>NZ_JABCNG010000021.1 GCF_012932495.1 Novosphingobium sp. SG919 | reverse complement strand
TCGGCCCAGGCTTCGCGCCAGTGGGTCAGGAGCTCCGTGCGGTTCCACTCGCGCACCTTGGCGCCGAAGCCATCCGATCCAACTTCGCGCATCCCCAACATCACGTGGGCATGGGGCTTGGCGAGGCCGTCGGGCCCCACATCCCAGTGCACATTGAGATCGGCCACCATGCCGCGATCGACGAATTCCTTCTGCACAAAGTCCCGCGCCAGTGCGATGCCATCGGCCTGGGTCATCTCACGCGGAATGGCGAACTCGATCTCGCGGGCCAGCTGCGCGTCCTTGCGCACTTCAACCGCTTCGACATCGTTCCACAGCCGAGCGCGGTCGCGCCATTCTTCCGGCGCGCCGTCGGGCAGGATGACTTCGCTGTGCACGACGCCGGTCTTGTTGGAGAAATCGTGGTGCCGATCGAGCCGCTGATCATAGAGCCGATCGGCCGAGCGATAGGCAGCAGCGGCGACAGCGCTCGAGCCGGCACCGCGTGAAATGACTTTGGCCGAGAAGTGGTAGATCGCCATGGCGACGCACCAGATACGCCTAAAAGCGCACGTCGGCACGACGTATAAGCGCGCCCTCAAAAGATTTCATCATTCTCGGGACGGCCGAATCCCATGAGGTTTCAGGCAATTGGCATTGATCGTCAAGGCCGATAACTGGAGGGCCTCACGGCGCAACGGACCGCCGTCACAGGACACCAGACATGCGCAAGCCCCGCAACTATGACGAGGATCTCAAGGCCCTCACCGCCAAGGCCAGGCAACTCAAGGCACGCAAGCAGAGCCAGCTCGGCGAACTGGTCGAAGCGACCGGCGCCGATGCAATGCCCATCGAGGAACTGGCCGGCGCGTTGCTGTCAATCGCTGCAATCACCGATCCAACGCAGCGGGAGGCATGGCGCAAACGCGGCGCCGCGTTCTTTTCTGGCGAGCGGGCCGAACAGGCGACTGGCCGAGGCACTGGCGAGAACGCGCAACCAGCAGCGCCGCACGACCAGCGCTCGCCATCGCCTGGCCCTGCAACAGGCGCGGCATGACACAAGGGCCTGGCAGGTGAAGCGGCGCGA
>NZ_JABCNG010000020.1 GCF_012932495.1 Novosphingobium sp. SG919 | reverse complement strand
GCCTCTTTGATGGCCTTTGCCAGTTTTGCGCCTGGAGCAGCTTTTGCGCAGGACGTGGCAACTTCAGCTACACCCACCACTGCAGACTCGGGCGCGATCACCGTCACCGGTTGGCGTCTGCGCAAGCTGGACACCGCCATCCCGACCGGCAGCCGGCTCAACCTTTCGGTGCGCGAAACGCCCGCCACGATCGACCAGATTGATGCCAACGAAATCCTCACGCGCGGTTTCCGCACGGTGGAGGAAGCGACGGTGAGCCTGCCGGGTGTCACGTCCGGCGGATCGCCAGGCGATCCCTCGCTCTTCTCGATGCGCGGCTTCACCGGCGAACAGATTACCGTGTTGCACAACGGCCTCTATCTCGGCCCGGCCAACATGATCAACCGGCCGGGCAATACCTTCAACATCGCCAGTATCGACGTGATCAAAGGCCCTGCGTCCGTGCTCTATGGCCAAGGCGCCGTGGGCGGTGCCGTCAACATCGTCAACAAGCATGCCGACCTGGCGGCCGACAGCTATCAGATGCTGGGCTCCTACGGCACGTTCAACACGGTCAGCGCCGGGTTCGGGTTCAACAAAGTGCTGTCGCGCGATGTCGCGCTGCGCATCGACAGCAGCTATCACACCACCGATGGCTTCGTGAAGAATGCCGGATCGCACTCGCTCAATCTCACCGGTACCTTGCTATACCAGCCGTCGGCCGACTTCTCGCTGGAATTCAGCGTCGATTATCTCAAGGACAAGCTGTCCAACTATTTCGGCACCCCGCTGGTGCCTCGCTCTGCTGCCAAGGACCCCATCGAGGGCATTCTCTCCTCGTCGGGCGGGCTCGTGGTCGATCACGCGATGCGCTTCGTCAACTACAACGTCTCGGACAGCCGCGACAACAGCTGGCAGGTCTGGCCGCGCCTGGCCGTGACCTGGAAGCCGTCAGACACCCTTACTGTGTCCAACACCGCCTATTGGTTCCATGCCGAGCGGCAGTGGATCAACGCCGAAACCTATGCATACAACACCACCACCGGCAAAGTGGATCGCGATCGCTTTTTCGTGTTCCACAATCAGGATCTGCTGGGCGACCAGCTGAGCGCGAGCCTTGATGGCAAAGTCCTGGGCCTGGCGAACAAGGTGGTGGTCGGCCTCGACTACAGCCATCTCGATTTCATCCGCTCGCGCGGTTTCCCCGATGGCGACAGCGTCGATCCCTACAATCCCGATCCGGGCCTGTTCGGGCCCTTGGCCAAGCGCGTGAGCCCCACGCGCTGGGACCAGATCGCAGCATTCGGCGAAGACGTCCTGAGCCTGACCGGCCAGCTCAAGCTCGTGGGCGGCGTGCGCGCGGAGAACCTTTATCTTACCCGCCAGAACTACAACGTCGATGGCACGTTCAACGCTGGCAGCAGCTTTGCCCGCACCTACAAGCTGTTCAACTGGCGCTTGGGCCTAGTCTACGATATCGCCCCGACGATCTCGGCTTACGCATCGTTCAGCACCGGCAAAGACCCGGTGGGGGCCAATATCTTCCTGGTGAACGCCAACCAGAATTTCGGCCTGAGCTCCTCGCGCCAGTTCGAAGTGGGCATCAAGGCTGACCTGCTGGGCGGGCGCGGCTCGGTCACGCTGGCGGCCTATGACATCAAACGGCGCAACATCCTCACGCTTGTGGGCACCGACACCCTGAGCAACGTGGGCAGCCAAACCTCCAAGGGCGTGGAACTGTCCGGCCAGCTCAAAGTGACGGACACCTGGACGCTGGTGGCCAGCGGCACCTATGTCGATGCCAAGTATGGTGATTTCATCGATCCCAACTATG
>NZ_JABCNG010000019.1 GCF_012932495.1 Novosphingobium sp. SG919 | reverse complement strand
AAGCTCAACAGCCGCCTCGAGAACAAACTTTACAAGCCACCTGCAGATCAGAATGATCTGCTCAATAAAGTAGACCGAATCCTATTCTACGCCAACGAGGTCTCACAACCAGACACCTAGCGCCATATAGAACCTTGAGAAGCATTGCAGCACAAAATCGAATACCCGCCGATCAGGGCCGGCTGATCGACACTGAACGCCGCAACACAGACCGACAGCAACATAATGGCTTTTGCAATGACGCTGATTCCCGTTCCGGCTTGGGCGTAATCTGCGGCGTTTGATAGACGCGTCATTGCCGACCGCGTCCAGTCTTCATACTGCGGCACCGCACGGCTGTGTTTATGCGATCCACTCCCCTCCCAATCGCCGCGTTTTTGCCCGCACTGTCGGCAAGCGAGAAATTTAAAATTATTACAAAGGCGTTAGCTCATCACATAATCTGATGGGAAGAGCAATCTTTGATCAGATCAGAGCGAAATCAGATCTGTGCATGGGTTGTCACCCTAGCTTAACATGGGCTGACGCGATTCTTGTCTTATCGGCTGCGTCTTTGAGACTCTGGCGCAGCCAAGTGATACCCTCGTCGTCGACGCGGCTATGGTGGAACTGCAAGACCTCGCGCATTCTGGGAAATTTGAATGGTAATGGCACACAGAGGGTCGGGTAGATTTCGCAAATTCGCTCTGCAAGGCGTCGCTGTACAATAGCGAGACAATTCGTCGCGAGCACCGCTGGGGCCACGGCCATGAAAGTATCCACGACCACCCCAATGCGCCGAACTTTATGAAGGTGTTCCAAATTCCGGTCGGCAAACGACGGCCTTCTCCATGGCCCAATCATGCACGAAACATGCTGCGCCTCCAACAGAACTTCTTCGGTAATGGGATGAGCAAACCGCGGATCGTCGCACCTGCCCAACACGACATGGGTCTCCTCAAAGAGAGGTTGCAGTGGATGCCGTTCCGATGCGTACTCTTCGGGAAGAATCATGAGGTCGGCTTCGGCGAGTTCGAATTTTCGCAGCAGCATCTCGTCGATGCTGGAAAGCTCGAAGCGAACATTAGGTGCCGAAGCTCGTATCGAACGAATCCATTCAAAAACAAGCGTATGCTGGAGATAATCTGAGGCGCCTATTATAAAGGCTCGCTCAGAAGTCGCCGGATCAAAAAGCGACGTGTCCGAAACCAGGCTATCCGCCACCAACAGAAATTCGCGAACGCGCGGCCAAATGCTTTGCGCGAATGCGGTGGGATACATCCGCCGATTGTGAATGGTTAGCAGGTCGTCGCCAAAAAACTCGCGCAGACGTGCCAGGATCGCGCTCATTGCCGGCTGAGTCACCGCCAGCTTCCGGGCGGCGGAAGAGACGCTGCGGTCGGTCAGCAGCACGTCCAGCGCTTGCAGCAAGTTGAGGTCCAGCCCCTTGAAACGCATGCCCTTAATCCCCAACACCCTATCGCATCGTCGATGCTGTATCACAAATTTTCATTGCAGCGTATAATTTAAATACATTACCGTTATGCTATAATTCGAACTATGCGGACTCCACAAACCACCGTGACGACCTTGGGCCACAGCCTGTCGTCCCGTCGAAGGGCCAAACAAGGGGAGTTCGATGCCGATCAAACTGGCAATCATACCGCAGAACCGCAGCGCCATGTCGCATGCACAATTGCGTGAATACCTTGAACGTCATCATGGACCGCTGTGCCTTGCACACCCGGACGTTTCAGGCCCATTCCAGCGTTACATCCATCATTATGTCGACGAAACTTTTCCGCTTCCGGACGGCTATACCCCTCTGGAAAGAGGCGCGGTCACTCTGATCAGCTTCGCCGACTTGGCTGGTTTGGTCGCCAGTAAGCAATCAACCGCCTATATCGAAGTTGTCGGCCCCGACGAAGACAACTTCCGAGATGAGGCGGGCTCGCAGGCGCTCATAGTCGACGAAAACGTCATTATCGATGGTATCGAGGCCGAGACGCATAAGGCATTCGTTCTGCGTGAAGTGGCTGGCGACCACAAGGCGTTCGCCGCAGAACATGCGGCCCGGCTTCATGACGTCATCAAAACCGGAGCCATCCCCAAGCCCGACAGACTGGTGATCAACTCTGCGGCTTCGGACAAGATTACGTGCGACTTCAACCAGTTTGACGAAATCAGCTTTGCCAACCGTGAGGATCTGCGCGCGTTTCTTGGTGCCATTGCTGCGGCCAACGACAGTTCGGGCGGCAAGCCGGTCGAAAATCTCATCGTCTGCAACACCGTAATATTCAAATAAGAACAATAGGGAGGATTAAAATGAAGAAGTCCCTTTTCCTGGGAACCGGCTTAATTAGCGCGCTTGGCTCCTTTCCTGCGTCGGCGCAGGAAAACCCTGCAACGGCGCCAGGCCAGGGTTTAACTGATATCATCGTGACAGCTCAGCGGCGGCCCGAGCCGCTGCAACGTGCAGCCGTCGCCGTGTCTGTGGTCAGCAGTGAAGATATTGTCCGCGCCGGGGTAACCAAGGCGACAGATCTCGCAGCCCTCGTTCCGGCTCTGCAAGCGTCAAGCGCCGGCGGCACAACGGCGAGCTTTTATGTTCGTGGCGTTGGCGCCTTTGTCGCCAATTCTTACACGGACGGAGCTGTATCGTTCAACTATGACGGCGTGTATCTGGCCCGTCCCGCATCCACATCGGGCGTATTTTACGACCTCGGGCGGGTGGAAGTGCTCAAGGGCCCGCAGGGCACCCTTTATGGCCGCAACTCGACGGGCGGCGCCATCAACGTGCTACCGCAACGCCCCGAACTGGGCAAAATGAGTGGCTTCGTCGACCTAAGCTATGGCAACTACGACGCGCTCAATGTGCAAGGTGCCATCAACGTGCCGCTTGGCCAGATTACCGCGCTTCGCATCGCCGCCATGGGCGTTGATCGCAAAGGCTATAATTCGGACGGGACCGACGATGACAAAGGCTGGGCAATTCGGCCCCAGTTGCTGTTCCAGCCCTCCGATGACTTCAGCCTGCGCATCGCCGCGGACTATTATCAGCAGCGCGGTAAAGGCGGCGGCGGAACCTTCACCCACGCCGTTGCCTTCAATCCTGCCAATAACAGCTATACAGCCATTCCATCAGGACTGGACAGCTCGGTCGGCACGTTTGACAGCCGCTCGGCGGCTTTTCTGGGCAAGGCATTTTCCGGCGTCTCGGGCCGGACGCTTGGCCCGCTGCTATCCTCGCCACGCGTCAACAATGAAAACTGGGGCATCAATGCCGAATTGACCTGGAAGACCGGGATTGGCACCCTGACGGTCATCCCGTCCTATCGCCAATTCAAACAGGAAGCCACGACAGGTGGCGGTGGCTTCACCAATTATACGCGCGATTCGGACAAACAATTCAGCCTCGAAACGCGCCTGTCGGGCGACCCCAGCGCGCGGCTATCCTGGCTGGTGGGCGGGTTCTATTTCAAGGACACCGTCGACGCACCCGACTTCCGGGTTACCATGCAGGTGCTCGACTCCTTCCAGAAGTATAAGCTCGAAACCGAATCGCTGGCCGCATTTGGCCGCCTCGGCTTCAAGGTTACCGACCGCTTCCGACTGGTTGCGTCCGGCCGATACACCAACGATCATCGCTCCTTCGCGGGGACGGCGAACGTCTTGCTCGATGTTTGCGCTTCGCCCACCCATGTCTGCGCAAACGCGCCCTTGCTGCCTTTTGCCTCATCGGTGGCAGACACGGTTGCGCAACTGGGGCTGATCCAGGTCGCGCCACCGACGGCCAATTCCCCGGCGGTTTACATCCAACCCAGTGCAGCTGCTGCGAACACCATCTTTCTGCAAGGCACGACTACGCTTGACCAGTCTCGCACCGATGGCAGGTTCACCTACCATCTTGGCGCTGAGTATGATCTTGCGCCCAGCTCCTTGCTCTATCTCTCGTATGATACTGGGTTCCGTTCGGGCGGCTTTGCCTTTTCCGGCTTCCGCCCCACGTTCGGCCCTGAAAACATTCGGGCATGGACATTGGGTTCGAAGAACCGCTTCTTCAACAACCGCGTCCAGCTCAATGTCGAGGCCTTCCTGTGGAAATACACAGACCAGCAGGTTTCCCACCTCGGCCCCGACCCGCAACTGGGCTCAACCTTTTACACCGAGAACATCGGTCGTTCGACCAACAAGGGCATCGAGGTTGAATTGCAGGTCAAGCCCGCGCAGGGAACACGCCTGTTTGCCGATGTGCAATATCTCGAAACCAAGCTCGACTCGTTCAAATATACATCTCCGGCCGTCACCAACGCCACCGCGAACCCACCGCCCTATGTGGCATGCGGCGTTACGCCCCCGGCAGCCTTTACCGCAGGCTCCAATTACACCATTGATTGCTCTGGCCAATCGGCGTTTCAGGCGCCGCAATGGACAATCAACTTTGGCGGCGAGCAAAACGTCAAAATCGGCGATTATGAGCTGATCGCGAGGGCCTCCACACATTATCAGAGCAAGAGCTTCATCGGCTTCGAATACCTGCCCTCGCAGACCCAGAGTGCCTATTGGACAACGAATGCCGGGCTGACCTTCCAGCCAACTGGCGGAGCATGGAGCATCTCGGCTTTCGCCAACAACATGGAGAACAAGCGGCGCGGGGTGCTTAGCTACTACAATTCGCCGACCTCAACCGTCACCGGTATCAATTCGGCTCCGCGTACCTATGGTGTTCGTTTGAGCTACAAGTTCTGATCTTTTCTATCGTCAAGCGGCGATCATGGCTTCCTTTCCCGAGCTTATGGTCCCGCTTGACGAAATTGGGGTGGGCTCATGAACGACGATCGCCATGTGTCCATCTGAGGTGGTGCCGATTTTCTGGACGGGGTGATAAGCTCAGCCCGACCTGAGGAACGGACTGGAATGAAGACGACGAGGAAGCGCTACAGCGCGGA
>NZ_JABCNG010000018.1 GCF_012932495.1 Novosphingobium sp. SG919 | reverse complement strand
GATGCAAATTCCCGACCGCAGTTCGCCACTCGGCAGAAGCCGATGGCACGGGGCCATCGCCTTCGGCTCCGATTGAAAAAGGGAAAAACACCATGGCCAAGACTACCAAATCGACCATCCTGCACCTCACCATCGACCAGCTCCACCGCAGCGAACTGAACGTCCGCAAGGCACCTTCGAGCGCCGCCAGCGATGCCGAAATCTCCGCTTCCCTGCTGTCAGTGGGGCTCATCCAGCCCATGGTTGTCATCGCCCGTGAGGCAGGAGGCTATGAGGTGATCGCTGGTGATCGTCGCCGTCGCCTGCTCACCGCCCTGGCCGAGGCCGATCCGAGCCGCAAAGCCATGACCTTCCCCTGCATGAAGGTGGAGGACCGCTCCAAGGCCACCGAAATCAGCATGGCAGAAAACCGCGCTCGTGAAGCCATGTCGCTGCCCGATGTCTATCGCGCATTCGCCGCGATCAGGACCGAGCGCCCCGATGCGACCCTTGAACAGCTGGGGGCGATGTTCGGCTATGATGTCGCCCGCACCGCGCGCATCATGCGCATCGCAAACCTTCATCCTGACATCATGGACCTCTACAGCGCTGGTGAGATCGATGATGCGCAGGCCATGGCTTATGCAGCAACCGAGGATCAATCCTTGCAGATCGCGGTCTATCGCCAGCTGACCTCTAACGGACAACCTCACACCAGCTACCCCTCCGCCATTCGTCGGGCGATGAACTCGGGCGACCACGAGCTGTCCAAGCTGATGCGCTATGTAGGCGTTGACGCTTTCCGCGCAGCGGGAGGCGAGTTTGAGGCCGACCTCTTTGCCAAGGACGGAGAAGGCATCGTCAGACAGCCCGAATTGCTTCGCCAGCTGGCCGAAGAGCGCCTTGCCACGGACAAGGATCGGTACGTGCATAAAATCGTGCGCAATGGCCGCAAGCTGGGCGAGAAATGGGGCCTTGGCGACCTGCAGTTCTCATGGGAAGCCGCGCCGCCGCAGATCAAACAGCATGGCTATCTTTCAAGCGACCATGAACTCCGCATTCACAATCCACAACGCGGTGAGCTGCCTAAGGAGCGGGCCACGAGCTATGCCTCTATCAAGGATTGCCTTGCCACGATGATCGGCCCCGACGACGAGCCGCTCGCCGTTCACGCGGAGGCGTATGATCGGATGACAGCATCGCTGGCGGAAATGGATGCACAGCGCCCCATCATACTGCCGAAAAAGGGCGCTGTCGTTGGCGTTGCCTCTATCAACAATGACGGCGATTTTGTCGTGGAACTTTGGTTTGCGGATCGCGCCGCGAAGGGATTGGCTCTGCCCAAGGGCGCGACCCAGGAGCGTAGCCCCAAGGCAGAACTTTCCCCGCAAGAGGCAGAACGCGCTCGCTATGGTCTGTCCAAGGACAACATGCAGGCGCTGATGCTCATTCGTCGCGATATGATCCGGGCAGAGCTGATGCACTCCGCCGCATCCGGCTCACCACTTGCCATCGATTTCATGCTTTTCTCGCAAGCCCGTACCATCCTCTCCCCGAAGCAGGGCTACGGCCACACCCAGCACTTCTTTGGTGAGGATCAGGGAATCGATGACCTGCCCCACGACGAGGACAGCACCAGCAAGGTCCACGAACTCGCCAAGACTCGACCCGAGCGCGCTGCATGGCTCTCCACCAAGGAGCGCATGGCAGCCGCCGCATGGGTGACCGCGCGCGATCCCATTGACGGGTTTGCCATGTTCCGAACCCTGCCCGATCTCGACAAGCACAAGGTCGCCGCTCTTGTTGCCGGTCACATGCTGCTGGCAACCACCGCCTCCACGTATTCCGAAGGGCGAACTCCCCGCATGGTTTGCGAGCTGGCCAACTGCATCGAAGCAGAGCCCGGTTTCGGACGCTGGCGAGACACAGTGGAACTGGACCACGCATTCTTTGCGAGCTTCTCCCACAAGGCCCGGGTCAATCTGCTTGAAACATGGGGGCTCGGCGACCGAGCCAAGGCCATGAAGAGCAATGAAACCATCGCCCTTTGCGCCCGCATCGCCAATTGCGACGCAGCTGAAGCCAAGCTGTTGGGCCTCCATGCCGATGACATCGCCGAGGCCGTAAACTGGCTCCCCGACTTCATGCAAAGCGGGACCGTTCCGCCCCTTCCCCACGATGGAGTCGACCGCGACGAGCCGAATACGGCGCTAGATGGCACCGACACCACCGATGATTCCGAAGAGTTGGACGAAGCCGCTTGAGCAACGGTGGGGGGACTCCGGTTCCCCCACTTCATGCCAGCTGATCAACGACGGGATTCAGCCGCCTTTAGCAGACAGGCATTTCAGCCCGCTGGGGCCGGAATACCTGTCGCCTTGGTCCGCGTCCCCGGACTTCGCCGGCGACACGCCATAGGCCGTTGCCACGGCCGACGTTCGTGGCGCTCCGCGCGTTCCGGGGCCTGTTCCTGCCCCCTTTGCTACGGCCTGGCCGTCTCCGGCGCTGCGCGCCCTCGCTTGGTCGAGCGGGGAGTGTCCCCAACGCTCAGTCGCTACGCTCCCTGCGCGCCGGGTGATCCCCCTCCCCCCGATCGAGCCGATGCAAATTCCCCGGCCCAGTTCGCCACCCGGCAGAAGCCGATGGCACGGGGCCATCGCCTTCGGCTCCGATTGAAGAAAAGGGAAAAACACCATGTATCACACGCTTGCAACCCGCTTTAACCGCCGCAACGCTCGCCAGATTTCGGCCCGCGAAGCGCTGAGCGATGACCAGTTGCGGCAGGTCGTTCCCTCGATTTTTGCCGAGGAAGCCCACGACAGCCGTTCGGCCAAGTATGTCTATGTCCCCACCATCGAAATTGTGCAGGGCTTGCGCAAGGAAGGTTGGCAACCGTTCTTTGCCGTACAGGCTCAGCCCCGCGACGGTTCACGGTTCGGCCATGCCAAGCACATGCTACGGATGCGCCGCCCCGACCAGATCGGCGCGACCGAGGCCGCCGAGGTCGTAATCGTCAACAGCCATGACGGAACCACCAGCTACCAGATGTTTGCGGGCCTGATCCGCTTCGTTTGCACCAATTCCATGATCGCCGGTGAGCAGTTCAAGGAGGTGCGCGTTCCCCATAAGGGCAACATTCAGGACCAGATCATCGAAGGGGCTTACACCGTTGCCGAAGACTTCCCCCGCCTGATCGACGCTTCGCGCGAAATGGCGGGCGTTAGCCTGCAACCCGAAGAACAGCGCGTGTTTGCCGAAGCCGCGCTTGTAGCTCGCTATGACGAGGCCCCCAGCCCAGTCACCCCCGACCAGATTTTGCGGCCCCGCCGTCAGGCCGATGTCGGCGGCGATCTCTGGACTGTGTTCAACCGTGTTCAGGAAAATATCATTCGTGGCGGTCTCAACGGCAGGCGCGAAACCGAGGATGGCCGGATCATCAGTCGCCGCACCCGCCCCATCAACGGCATCGATCAGAATGTCGGCGTGAATCGCGCTCTTTGGACCCTTGCCGAAGGCATGGCGCGCCTCAAGGCCGCATGACCGAGGGCGGGAGGCTTCAGAGCCTCCCGCCGCACACTCTCCTGCCACGAGGGCCGTACCCCTCTTTGCGGCGGCGGGCGACCTGGCGCACAAGGCACCAGCTCGCCCGTTGATCGGGAATTAATCAGCTCAGCGAACGGAGGTAGCTCAGCGCCGCGTCGACATCATTCGTGACGAAGCACCCGTATAGCTCGTCGAGTTTGATGCGCTGATGGGTGACCGACCGTGTAATGCCCGCCTCAGTGAGAAACGCGTCGCAGTATCCGAGAGCTGCAGCGGTATGACCGAAGTCGAAAAGGTCGTTTCCGACGATCTCTTTGTCCCTATATTCCCAGCGAAAGAGCGCGTGTAGGCACGCTTTCACGTGGAGGGATGGAAGTCGGCCACGCTGCTCTCCGAGGAGGACAGCCCGTAGGAGGCCGATGCCCATCTGCCTCCCTTCCGCAGACGCCCGGGCATCGGCTCCAAAGTTACCGAGTTCAGCGATGACCTGGCTCAGCATCGACTGTGCAAGATCCGCCGTGCCCTCCATCTCGGCCGCCAGCACAGCCTGAAAGGACTTCATTGTGGAACGATGATCGCGATTGGATTTGTTTAGCCGTTCAGCCATCTCGGACATTCTGGCTGCGATGTCGAAGTCGGGCTGACCCAAGTGCGCAACGACACTCTCCAAGGGTTGCTCCGACAGGTGATCGAAGAAGGCCTTCTGTATCGCCCGCTCGGTTTCCGGCGGGAACGGGGTTTGGCTCGGATAGGTGTGGCCCATGATGTAGGCCAATCGCGTCCACACCCTGGGCAGAACTTTCACGCCAGGCCGAAAGGTGTGCGCGATGATCCTCTCAAGCTCATCGGCTATTCGGTCCGGCTCCGGCAGGAGCGCGACGCCAGCGCTCAGCTCATCGATGACCGCTGCTGTCGCATGGCGACGCGCATCGTCGCCGATCTTCATTAGCTCCGAGAACGTCGTGTCGGAAATCGGGCAGAATATCCGCGCCGTGCTCACGAGCCTGGCGAGAAGCTCTGCCATCTCTCGTTCGTTTTGCGCGGTTCGAATGCCAGCACGCACCTCGCGCACCAGTACCCAGAACCGGAAGTCGAGATAGACTGCAGTTCGCCCCTCAAGCGACTGGGCCAGATCAGCGCTGCGCTGACCGATATGCTCCTCGATCGAGATGCCCGGATTTGCCATGTGGTGCTCGATGGAGGCCATCGCGCGCGCTACCCTTTGCCAGTGCGCGAAGGTCGCTTCACTCTCTGCAGATTGAGTGATTGCGCATTGCACGCCGGCGCAGCTTCCTCGAGGCCGCGGAGAAGCTCTTCGCGGCTGACAAGCGATAGCCATTGCCGACCATATGTCCGCGCAGCGAGGTAGAACACGCTGCCGGAACACGCCACCAGGCTGCACCGATCCGACCGGTCGATCAGGCTCGCTGTCGCCCCGTGCTTCAGCGCCAGCGCCTCGGTATCGACGCGCAGCTGCACACCGCAGCACCGGCATTGCGAACGAACCAGTGCGTTCGAGTGGTGCAGCGCGCCCAAGGTCTGCGCCCAGCGCGGAAAGATGCGTTCAATCTTGGCAGTCATGAAATTCCCTTAACAAGCCAAAGAATCGGAGACCACCGAAACCGCCACCGACCAATGAAGGGGTGCGCGCGGCCCTGCAGGCACGGCTCTATCTCCGCTGCGCTCCGACCGAACCCGCCAGCGGTTTCGGCCCATTCGGGTCACGATCCTCGCGCAAGAAT
>NZ_JABCNG010000017.1:0-3407 GCF_012932495.1 Novosphingobium sp. SG919 | reverse complement strand
GGCGCCTCTTTGACATTGTGAATGGGTTTTTAGATCGATGCCGTGTTGCATCGTATCGGCGATTACGGTCGCTGTGCGAGCAAGCAACACACATTATGGGCAACGGTCGTGTGGCTTCGGCCATATGATGCGTTGTTCGATCTGGCTGAGATATCGTCCGCACCTGGGACATCACGAGCGTTATGCAGGCTTGTTGGTGATGGTGTGGATTCTCAAGCGTGAGGTAAGAGCATCTGGTGGATGCCTTGGCATGTACAGGCGAAGAAGGACGTGGCACGCTGCGATAAGCGTCGGGGAGCTGTGAGCGAGCTTTGATCCGGCGATTTCCGAATGGGGAAACCCACCTTCACCATTTCTCTCGAAGTCCGAGTGATCGGGTTTTGAGTGAGGTGGATAAGGTATCACCTTAGTGAATAAAATAGCTTTGGTGAAGCGAACCCGGGGAACTGAAACATCTCAGTACCTGGAGGAAAAGACATCAACCGAGATTCCGTTAGTAGTGGCGAGCGAACGCGGACCAGGCCAGTGCCTCATCTTCAACTAGCAGAACAGTCTGGAAAGTCTGGCCATAGCGGGTGATAGCCCCGTATGCGAAAGTGATGGATGAGGCCTCGAGTAGGGCGGGACACGTGAAATCCTGTCTGAACATGGGGGGACCACCCTCCAAGCCTAAATACTCGTACATGACCGATAGCGAACTAGTACCGTGAGGGAAAGGTGAAAAGCACCCCGATGAGGGGAGTGAAACAGTACCTGAAACCGGATGCTTACAAGCAGTAGGAGCCCCATAGGGGGTGACTGCGTACCTCTTGCATAATGGGTCAGTGACTTAGTTTATCGAGCAAGCTTAAGCCGTTAGGTGTAGGCGCAGCGAAAGCGAGTCTGAATAGGGCGCTAGAGTTCGATGAATTAGACCCGAAACCCGGTGATCTAGGCATGACCAGGCTGAAGGTGCGGTAACACGCACTGGAGGGCCGAACCGTTCAATGTTGAAAAATTGTCGGATGAGTTGTGTTTAGGGGTGAAAGGCCAATCAAACCGGGAAATAGCTGGTTCTCCGCGAAATCTATTGAGGTAGAGCGTCGGACGTATACCGTTGGGGGTAGAGCACTGGATGGATGCGGGGGTCGCGAGATCTACCAACTCTAACCAAACTCCGAATACCAACGAGATTTATCCGGCAGACAGACGGCGGGTGCTAAGGTCCGTCGTCAAAAGGGAAACAGCCCTAACCTACAGCTAAGGTCCCCAAGTCACGTCTAAGTGGGAAAGCATGTGGGAATCCCAAAACAACCAGGATGTTGGCTTAGAAGCAGCCATCATTTAAAGAAAGCGTAACAGCTCACTGGTCTAAATAAGGGTTCCTGCGGCGAAGATGTAACGGGGCTCAAGACGTGCACCGAAGCTTAGGGTTCAGATCTATGATCTGAGCGGTAGCGGAGCGTTCCGTAGGCCTGCGAAGCGGAAGGGTAACCGACCGTGGAGGTATCGGAAGTGCGAATGCTGACATGAGTAGCGACAAAGAGGGTGAGATGCCCTCTCGCCGAAAGACCAAGGGTTCCTGCTTAAAGCTAATCTGAGCAGGGTGAGCCGGCCCCTAAGACGAGCCCGAAGGGGGTAGTCGATGGGAACCACGTTAATATTCGTGGGCCTGGAGATGAGTGACGGATCTCTTAAATTGTCAGCTCTTATCGGATTGAGCTGGCTGTGACGAGGTTCCAGGAAATAGCCTCTCCATATAGACCGTACCCGAAACCGACACAGGTGGTCAGGTAGAGTATACCAAGGCGCTTGAGAGAAGTATCCTGAAGGAACTCGGCAAATTGCCTCCGTACCTTCGGAAGAAGGAGGCCCCACATATGCGCAAGCACTTGTGGGGGGCACAGGCCAGGGGGTAGCGACTGTTTAGCAAAAACACAGGACTCTGCTAAGTCGGCTTCAAGACGACGTATAGGGTCTGACGCCTGCCCGGTGCCGGAAGGTTAAGAGGAGGAGTGCAAGCTCCGAATTGAAGCCCCGGTAAACGGCGGCCGTAACTATAACGGTCCTAAGGTAGCGAAATTCCTTGTCGGGTAAGTTCCGACCTGCACGAATGGCGTAACGACTTCCCCACTGTCTCCAGGATATGCTCAGCGAAATTGAATTCTCCGTGAAGATGCGGAGTACCCGCGGTTAGACGGAAAGACCCCGTGCACCTTTACTGCAGCTTCAGAGTGGCATTAGGAAAGAATTGTGTAGCATAGGTGGGAGGCTTTGAAGCACTGGCGCCAGCCGGTGTGGAGCCATAGGTGAAATACCACCCTGTTGTTTTCTGATGTCTAACCCAGCACCGTCATCCGGTGCGGGGACCCTCTGTGGCGGGTAGTTTGACTGGGGCGGTCGCCTCCTAAAGAGTAACGGAGGCGCGCGATGGTAGGCTCAGGACGGTTGGAAACCGTCTGCTAGAGTGCAATGGCATAAGCCTGCCTGACTGCGAGACTGACGAGTCGAGCAGAGACGAAAGTCGGTCATAGTGATCCGGTGGTCCCTCGTGGAAGGGCCATCGCTCAACGGATAAAAGGTACGCCGGGGATAACAGGCTGATGATTCCCAAGAGCTCATATCGACGGAATCGTTTGGCACCTCGATGTCGGCTCATCACATCCTGGGGCTGGAGCAGGTCCCAAGGGTTTGGCTGTTCGCCAATTAAAGTGGTACGTGAGCTGGGTTCAGAACGTCGCGAGACAGTTTGGTCCCTATCTGCCGTGGGCGTCGATACTTGAGAGGAGTTGCCCCTAGTACGAGAGGACCGGGGTGAACATGCCTCTGGTGTACCTGTCGTTCCGCCAGGAGCGCAGCAGGGTAGCTATGCATGGACGGGATAACCGCTGAAAGCATCTAAGCGGGAAGCCTCCCTCAAGATAAGGTATCATCGAGTCGTGGTAGACCACCACGTTGATAGGCCGGGTGTGGAAGTGCGGTAACGCATGAAGCTAACCGGTCCTAATCACTCTTATCATGCTTGTAGAATCCACACCCTCACCAACAACCCTGCGCAACCCGCAGAACCAACGGTGAAACCCGGACGATACCAAGCCAGATCCCAAACCATCGATCTAAAAACATCATGTGCGCCCGCTCCATTGCCTGGTGACCATAGCGTCTGTGAACCACCCGATCCCTTCTCGAACTCGGCCGTGAAACCAGTCCGCGCCAATGGTACTAACGCTCAAGCGTTGGAAGAGTAGGTCGTCGCCAGGCATTGAAGCCGGCGCGCATGTAAAAACCCATCACAATCTCAAATCCAACAAAGCCCCGTCGAATACATCGACGGGGCTTTGTTGCTAACATCGCGGGGTGGAGCAGCCCGGTAGCTCGTCAGGCTCATAACCTGAAGGTCGCAGGTTCAAATCCTGCCCCCGCAACCA
>NZ_JABCNG010000016.1 GCF_012932495.1 Novosphingobium sp. SG919 | reverse complement strand
CCATCGCAAGCCTCCATGTGCTCGCAACGTCGAATCAGATTTTCACCGACTTGGGAATCCCCAGCGTGAGTCAGCCTCAGCGCACATTGGTATAAGCTCAATTGCGACAGTGCAAATCAGGGATGCACGGTCATGACAGGTCTCCGGCTTTGCGCCGGACCACCCGGCGCGCGTCCGAGTCGGACACCCATAGGATCTGCAACGAAGAGCGACCGCACAGCGCGATCGGGAATATCCCCCCGATCATGCTGGCAAACCCGACCGGGGATACCAGCCCCCCGGACCCGGGCCAGGCGAAAAACTCTAGGTCCGAGCGGTCCAAGGTTGGGTAGCAGTGCATGACTACCGAAAGGTGGGGTCAATATTGGGCGCCGATAGGGGGTCAGTTTTACGCGCCGGTTGACAGCCATTGCGAAAGGAGCATTTGCGACAATTCTATAAAATTACATGCCTAAATTGTCGTTTTCATTTTAAAAAAGCGTCATGCCAGCGATCAAAAGCGTGATGAAATATAGACCGATGTGTAAAGGAGATTTTTCCCATCTCCAGTCTCATGCAAAAACTTACCCGCCTGAACTCGATTGATGTACAGGCCGGTGACCACATACCGGTTCCATTGATAATCAAGTCGGGCCGTGTTGCGCAGGCCCACATAATGCGCCGAGCTTTCGTTGGCTCTCCGCAGGATCGCGCCAGTCATGGCGTAGAGGTTATCCTGATTGGTGGTCCGCCAAAGCCCAGATGCCGTCACTTCCATGGTCAGCTTTTTGGATGGCTTCATGCCGAAGGAAAGGCCTGCTTGGATCAGGTTCGAGTAGCCGAACTCTGCTGTGAAGGTTTGACCTCTCGACCAGAGGAAGTCGTACGTGCCCGAGGTGCCGTTACCCGAATGTCGATCTCCTGATCCGATGTCTGTGCGAAAACCGACTCTGGGCTTCCAGGTCCCCGGGAGCTGATAGGCGGTATCCATACCGTAGAACCATGCCTTGATGGTCTGCCCCGCAGCCGTCTCGCCATGCTGGCCGATAATCTCGATATCATAATCCAGCTTGCCTTGGCGCCCTGCTAACCGCGCTGACAATGTGTCGCGACGGGCGTTGAACAATGGCACAGCCGCACCTTTTCGGTCCGAGTGGATATAGAGGATCTCCAACTCGGCATTTTTGAGCAGTGGGTTGAGTTTGCGCGCCGCATGGGCGGCAATGAATGAAAAGTCGTAATTGGTGCTGTCGTTGAACGAACCCAGCTTGTCGCGCACGGCCCACCCGCCCAGTAAACCTATGCGCCATTCGCCATTTTGCCACTGAGTGCGGGCGGCGTCGAAGGAGCGACGCGTGTTCGGAGCGTTACGTGCATCGAACAGGCGTGCCTTGCCGAAAGAAATTTCCTGACGCCCCGCACGAACGATGAAGCGACCGCCAGATTCATTGGTGGGCAGACTGATTTCAGCGAAAGCCTGATGCAATTCTGCGGTGTTCGCATCGACAGCATTGGGCGTGACGTTGGCCCCATGCGTGTCGGTCGCCTCGATCTCGGTGAAGGTTCGCAGATAATCGGTCCAGTGGATGTCGGCCCAGAGCCGTACTCGATGCTGGACATCTAGGCCACGATCTTCTGCACCGCGCCCGAAGTTGAGGTGATCCCGCGTTTCAGTGCGCAGGCGCGCATCACCTCCAATGGTGAGATAACCATTGGTCCATAGCGGAATGTGCTTGAGTTTGGCCCAGGTGGTCGTGCGCATGGTCGGGTCGGCGTACTGGGTGTAGGTCTCGTCATAGGGCAGCGGCTGGAAGGCGAGCGTAGACGGGAGAACGCTGGTCGGCGCGTTCACCGGATGTGGCAGATTAAGCGGTGGAGCAATGACGGCCTCGGCAGCACCAGGCGCGTGCTTCGATTTCGCTGCCTTGGATGGCTTGCTTTCGACAGTGGCTTCGTTCGCGGTTTGGGCAGCCGCTCCGGTTGACCCCGCCATGAGCGCAAATATCCCGGCACCGAGGCTTACGCCCCGGCGCAATGCCAATCGCTTCATTGTTCATCCCCCGATTTCAAATGAATGGCGGCTACACCGAATTGTCTGGCCCCGTCGGAAACACCCAGTCCGACGAGGCCTGCATAAGTTCGATCTCACCGGCGTGTGGCAGTTGCCGCGCGCGGGATATGGTTCTTGAGCAGAACGATGGCGACCATTGCACCAGTCATCGCGAACGCCAGCAGCCCGAGATAGCCATTCGCACCTCCTCTTGTGATCACGATCGCCCCGGCAAATGCGCTGAGAATGGCGCCGAGCCGCCCAACCACCAGTCCGGCGGCCGTGCCGGATGCACGCACCTCTGTGGGATACATGTTGCCCGCGACCGCATACATGGTGGACTGAACCGCATTCACGAACAGGCCGTGCACGCCAAGTCCAATCACGAACAGGCTGGTATCTCCGGCGATGTTGAGGCCGCGTAGATAGAAGGCGCTGATTGCTGCTCCTGCGCAGCAGAAGGCGAGCGGCCAGCGCGAACCGAAGCGATTGATTGCAACCGCACAGGCCAGTGCGCCAAACACCCCGCCAAGATTGTAAGCGGTGAGGCCGCGCCCGGCGACGACCACACTCAGTCCCTCGTTGGTCAGCATGGTCGGTAGCCAGCTGAAGGCCAGATAGACCGCGAGCAGGGTGAGGAAGAATCCAGCCCACAAGGCGATCGTGCTTAGAGCACGGCCGTCTGTGAAGAGCGCCTTCACACCGCGCCCGGTTTTCACGACCTCTTCGGGAGCTTGCGCGAAAGTGGCATGATCTGGGACGGTACGGCCCATACGGTGGAGCAGGGCGACCAGCGCGGGCCATTTGAGCTTCTTGCGCGCTAGCCAGCGCGGCGATTCTGGCAGGGCTGCGAGCAATATGAGCGATAGCACCAGGGGAATGGCGCCCCCCGCGTAAAACAACATGCGCCAACCGAATGCGGGCAAGATCTGCGATGCGAACAGGCCGGCAAGCATGCCGCCGAGGGGTACGCAGACGATCGTGCCGGTGATGGCCATGGTGCGGTAGCGCTGCGGGGTAAATTCGCCAGCCAGCGTCGTCGAGGCGGGAAGTGCGCCGCCAATACCAAGGCCGGCGCAGAACCGCAGGATAGCGATCGTCCAGATGTTGGGCGATAGGCCGATCGCGAGCGTTGCAACACCGAAGCAGACCACCGACCCCAGGATGGAGATCCGACGACCATAGCGGTCAGCGATAAAGCCAGCGATTCCGCTGCCGACCGCCATCCCGACCAACCCCATTGCCACGACCGGCGCAAAGTCAGCTTTGGTGACACCCCATTCCTTTATGAGAACTGGAATGGCAAAGCCAATTAGTTGGCCATCAAACCCATCGAGGACAATGGAGAGAGCCGCTAGCAGCACCACGAAGCGCTGGAGCAAACTCCAAGGGCCACCATCGATAACCTCACCAATGCTGAGGGTTGTGCCCGAAACAGGATTGTCATCCAGCCCTAAAGAGTGAGGGGCTTCATGTTTCCGATGGTTTTTCTGCGCCAAAATACCGCGATCCTCTGCCTGCGCCTTCTGGCGTCTCTCATTGCATTATAGATTTGATGTCAAACTATCAACCAGAAAGAAGATGGTGTCCCACTTCAACCGCGACGAATGGAGTGTGCGGCAAGAATTTTCAGATGCGGAAAGGTCATCTGAATAGGGTCGAAGCACTCATTGGCAAGGCCACCACCGGGGTGCCGTGACTCCGTCCCCTCTGTTCATAGTCCGGCGTCATGGAGCCGTCGTCCCCTGCCATCGGGCCCAGCCTGACTGGAGGTCTTAGCTGTCTGGTTGTGAGACCTCATTGGCGTAGAATAGGATTCGGTCTACTTTATTGAGCAGATCATTCTGATCTGCAGGTGGCTTGTAAAGTTTGTTCTCGAGGCGGCTGTTGAGCTTGAGGCGCTCGCCGACTTTGTCGATCGGCGAGAGACCGTTGAGGACTCTCTGCCTGCGTCGATTATAAGCGCGGTTGAAGCTGATCAGCAGGATCTCGAGGTCTTGATGGCCGGCGACATTGATTCCCAAGACGTCGCTGGCAACGCGACCGTTGAAACGCTGTCAACCGAACCGAAGATTTGACCCCTTGGGCGAAGTGAAGAACTGACCCCCATTCATTGCGCATTGGTTTCGGTTGGCTCAAGCGTAGGTCCGGCCTTCTGCAGAAGGCCGGACCTACGCTTTTCGCGAAGTCGGTAGCTGTCACCGCGGATGGTCACTACGGTGGAGTGGTGAAGCAGCCTGTCCAGGATCGCGGTGGCGACTACGGGATCGCCGAACACACCGCCCCATTCCCCGACCGAGCGGTTGGAGGTGATCAGGATCGATCCCCTTTCGTAGCGGCGTGAGACCAGTTGGAAGAACAGATGAGCGGCATTGGCTTCGAACGGCAGATACCCCAGCTCGTCGATGATCAGCAGCTTGGGCCGGGCAAGCTGTGTCAGCTGTTTGTCGAGCGTCCCGTCGTCGTGGGCCTTCGCCAGCATCGCTACCAGCGTTGCCGCGGTGACGAACTGGACCGAGTAGTTTTGCCGGATCGCTTCGCGCCCCAGTGCAACGGCCAGATGCGTCTTTCCGGTTCCGGGAGGTCCCAGGAACAGCGTCGTATCGCCATGCGCGATCCAGCGGCACGTCGCTAGTTCCCGGACTTGACCCGGATCGAGCGAGGGCTGCGCATCGAACTCGAAGCCGGCCAGTTCGCGTACGAACGGGAACTGGGCGATCTTGCTCGCCATCGATATCCGGCGCTCGTCGCGCCGCGCGATCTCCCGGCCGACGAAGAATGCCAAAGCTTCACGCAGCGTCATTTTCGAGCGCGCCGCTTCGTCGAGCAGCGTGTCAAGCTGGTCCCGGATCGCTGACAGCTTGAGCCGGTCCAGCATCGCCACCAGGGCTTCATGATCAACCGCCGTCATCACCAGCCTCCTCCGACCACAGCCTCGTATTCGGCAAGTGGCCGTAGCAGGGCCGGTGGCGGCATCTGCTGTGGCGCCGTCACGCGGATAGGACCGGTGCCCACCAGCCCTGCCAGATGCGTCCGGTCGACGATCCGCTGCCGGCGCCCCTCGCACACTGCATGGTCGGCCACGACTTCGCCTGCGTGACGCACGATGACACGGCCCGCGAGAACCACGACCTGCACGGTCTCGCCGACCAGGCGCCAGGGCACCGAGTAGCTGTTGGTGTCGAGGTCGATCGCGCAGTCGGGGCGCACTTTGCGAATCAGATCGCGCAGTTGGCCGAATGGAGCACGGCCGCCAAGCGGACGAAGCGCGGCAACTTCGTCGGCGAAGCGAACCAGCGGCAGTTCGCCCGTCGTGCCGTGTACGCGCACATCGGCAATCTCGCGGTTCCACTGCTCGAGATGTGCGACGAAGGCGCCCCAATTGACGAAGCGGCGACCCGCGACCGCATTGCGCTTCACATATCCGACACCGCGCTCATCCTTGCCCTTGGTGCGGGCTCGGTATGGCGCGCTGGCTCTTGGGCTAAAACCCCAGTAACGCGCGAAGGCATGGAGCCTGGCATTGAACCGCACCTCGCGCGTCGCTGCGTCGTGATGCTCGACCAGCGCCCTGGCGTTGTCGAACAGGATCTCCGCCGGCACTCCGCCGAACCGCAGAAACGCGCCCTCCATCCCCTCGAACCAGTCAACCTGGCGCTCTCGGATCGAGGGCTGAATATGCATTCGACGCGAGTAGCCCAGCGTCGCCACGAACAAATGTACGCGCATGCGTTCGTCGCCGATCCATACCCGGACCTCGCCGAAGTCTATCTGCAGCTGATGCCCGGGCCGCGTCTCGAAGCGCACCGTGGCTCGCTTCTGAGCCCTCAACTCTCGCCGCCAGCGCTGGCCCCGCAACTCGACCGAGCGCAGGCCGATCTCGATCCCATGCTCGCTCGCCAGTTCCTGGCGGATGACATCGGCATTGCCGCCGTGCCGGAAGAAACGCTCGCGCAGCCAATCGTCGAGACCGTCGAACGCCGTCTTGCGCTCGGGCTTCGCGAACGGCACCACACCGCCGGCGCGAAGGTAGCGGCGCACCGTGTTACGCGCGCAGCCAAACTCCTTCGACAGCCGCTTTGCTCCCCAACCTAGCTCATGCAGCCGCACCATCGCGGCCACCTCGTCGGGCTGCAGCATATCGTCTCCCCGCACAGCCAATTCCTGTGCGGAAAACTCTGTAATCACATTCGTCATCTGTCTTTCCCCTCGTCAGCCGCAGGGGTCAGTTCTCAGATTCGGCAGGGGGTCAGTTTCTCAGTTCGCGTGACAAACGCTCGACCATACCGTTGGTCTGCGGCGTGTAGGCCTTTGTTTGCCGGTGCGGGACCTTGAGTTGCGTACACGCCGCCTCGAACGTGCCCGC
>NZ_JABCNG010000015.1 GCF_012932495.1 Novosphingobium sp. SG919 | reverse complement strand
CCGTAGCTATCTGGCGACCAACACCGCAGCACCTGGAAACAACCAGGCCGCCGGAAAAACCGGCTGCACCGCATCGGTGAAGCGGCATATATGGACCACTCCACAAACGGTCAATATCGATTTTTCCACATTCCTTCCACAGGCGCCATAAATTGATATTTTTCAGATATTTGGATATCAATTTTCTGGCTTTTTTCCTGCCCCGCATGCGGTCCGCATGATTCTCTCGGACGCGCGAAAGCCGAGAATCAGGCCTGCTTGAGTCGCGACGCCAGGGCCCGCCCCGTTCCGATCAGCAAGGACGTGGCCGAACGCATGCGCGAGGCGGGATTGCGCGTCAGCCCGGCGGGGCAATGTGCGGCCACCTCCGCCCGCGACAATGTGCCCGAACGCACGCATGCATCGGCCAGGCGCCACCACAGGCGCCCGTACTCGGCCATGATCAGCGCCAGATCCGTTGCATCGGGCTGCCGCGTCATCACGAAATGTTCGTGCACCACGCCGACCAACCGCCCAACCTCTTGCAGCGCGGCCAGATCGGGCGCCGGAACCCCGCCGGTGAAATGATGCAACACCAGCCGTGCCGCCTCGGCAGCATGGGCGCCGAACAGCGCAGCATAAGGCTGGGCGAGCACTTCTACCGCGCTTTGTTCCATGCGCGCAGTATAGCGTTGCGACGCGCCGCCGGGATGGATGCGATAGGTGGCAAGTGGCGTGTCGATCCGCGCGATCGCGCCGAAGCGGGCCAGGCGATGGTAGAAATCGAAGTCCTCGGCATAGAGCCGGTCGGTTCGCTCGAACACCTCGAGCCGCCGCGCCGCATCGGCACGGAACATCACCGAAGACCACACCAGTGGGTTGCCCAACTGCAAGCGCCAGTCGAGCAATGAAGGCGAGGTGTGCAGCGGTGCGCGCGGCGGCAGGATCGCTCCTGCTTGCAAAAGATCGACCGCCGAAGCCACCAGCACCACATTGGGATGGCTTTCGAGAAAAGCGTGCTGCGCGGCAAAGCGGGTGCGGTGGCACAAGTCGTCCTGGTCCAGCCCGACGATGTAGCGCCCTCGCGCAACAGCAAAGGCCGTGTTGCGCGCCACCACCGGCCCGCCGTTGCGCTCTGCCGCGATCACGCGCACGCGCGGGTCGCGCACGCGGCGTAGCCGATCCAGCGTGTCATCGGTGGAACAGTCGTCCACCACCACCAGTTCAAAATCGGTCAGCGTCTGCGCCAGCACGCTGGCAATGGTCTCTTCGATCAGCGGACCGCCGTTATAGGCCGCCATCACCACGCTGATCAGCGGCGCGTCGGTCATGCAACGGCCTGCTGCGCCCCTGGCGCCTGGGCAGCGGCCGGCAGGATTGCATCGACAATCATTTGGCCCACATCGTTTTGCCACAGCCACAGCCCGTTGGCATTGCCACGGAAACTGGGCTCGCCGCCCAGCGGCCCCCATGGGACGAACCCGGCGGCCAGCCCGATGCCGTAAACGCCGGGCACGACCTGGCCCGCCGCATCGCGCACGCGGCAGTGACGGTCGACCAGCGGCGCGGGTTCGGGCGCATCGGACGCGAGCACGATCGGAGCACCATCCGCATCGAACAATGGCAAGGCGCGCGGACGATAGCCCGTGGCGCCGATCACCACGTCTGCCGCATCAAGCACGGACCGGGCCGCGGCGTCGTCATGCTGGCCAAGTTGAAACAGCGCCAGGCGCGGATCGGGGGCACGCCCGCCCACGGCCAGCATGCGCAAGACCAGTTCCCGCGCTTCCAGCCGCAAGCCGGCCAGGCGATAGACAAAGCCGCTGACCGGGCAGACATCGGCGTCGCTGAAATCGGTAAAACCCTCGGCCAGCGCCGCCTCGCGCGAGGGGTAGAACGGCCGCAGCGGGCGGCGATGCATCAAGGTGATCGCACCCGCACCCAACGGCAACGCGGGATCGGACTTGAGCAGCAGAACCGCCGCCGCCACCGCGCTGGTCGATCCGCCAACGATCGCAATGCGCGGGTCGCGCACGTCGGCCAGGCGCTCTCGCAAGGCTTCGGGCCCGCCCAGGCGCAGGAATGCGTCGGACAGCACCAACCGCTCACCGGCAATCGCGCCCAACGTGCCCCCGGCAATCTTGGCATCCTGCACCGACTGCGGGCATTGCTGGCCGCCCGTCGCGAGGACGATATGGCGTGATACCAGGTCCTGCGCCTGCCCCGCACCATCGCGAACGGTGGTACGCCAGCGACCGTCGCTTTCGCGCCGCGCACAGATGGCAGCATGGCCGGTCAAGACCCGCGCGCCATGCTCCAGCGCCACGTCGCGCAAGCGATCACCGGTCACGGCCAAGAGGTCGCCGGCTTCCACCAGTGGTGCGCCCAAGGCGCCAATATGGCGTGCCATGCCCAGCCCGGCCGGATGATCGACCAGGGCGGCCAGTTCGGGATGAACGTTGTCCTTCACCGCGCTCAGAAAGGTTTCGGCCGTGCTGTCGGACCGGATGGCATAGCGACCCAATTCGCCGCGCCCCAGGGCATCGCCCTGTTCCACCACGGCAAGGCCGCCGGCCAGTTCCGCCAGCCGGTTCTGCTTGCTCGCCGCCGTGAGCATTGCCGTTCCGGCCGGGCCGCCGCCGATCAGCACCATTTCATGCGTGGTCCCCGCGGGCATGGCGCTCGCTCCTCTGCTCCCTTCCTGCCGGCCAAGCGCGGCCACGGCGCCAGCCAGATGATCGATTACCACGTCCACATCGCCCAGGCTCATGCCATCGGTGATCGGCAGGGACAGGACGCGCGCGCCCAGATCGTCGCTCACCGGCACGGGTTCGATCAAGGCGTTGGCCTGGAACCACGGCTGCTGGCCCAGGTGCGGGCTGAAATAATGCCCGCTACCGATGCCCTCGGCCGCCAAGGCAGCGATCAGCGCGGCGCGCTGGCCGGCCAATTCGGGCGGCAGCAGCAGTGACCAGAACTGAAAGGCCTGCCGCCCCTGCTCCATCGGCGCCGGCGCGGCAAACCTGGGCCCCAACCGGGGCAGTGCGGCGCGATAAACCTCGGCCAGGGCAGCGCGATGGTCGCAGACCTGGCCCAGTTCGGCGAGCTTGGCCGAGGCGAGTAGCCCGCCCACTTCCGACAACTTGGCATTGAGGCCGGGCATTTCTGCCGCCCGCGCGCTACCAAAGCCGAAGTTGGTCATCTGCCGCAACGCTGCAACCAGGGCCTTGTCGCCGCTATGCACCAGCCCGCCTTCTGCCGTGGCAAAGGTCTTGGTGGCGTGCATCGAGTACACCACGACAAAAGGCGCGCCCGCGCCGAAATTGCGACCGGCCGCATCGCAACTGCCGAGCGAGGCGGCCGCGTCGATGACCACCGCCACGCCATGGCGGCGCGCCAGCCATGCATAGCGATCGAGATCAAGGCTGCGGCCAAATGCGGCATAGGGCACGATGGCGGCCACGCGCTCGCCATGGCGGGCCAGCAACTGCTCTTCGATGCGCGGGTCAGAGGCCCAAGTCTGTGGATCCACATCGTGGATCAGCGGGGTGAGCCCGGCCCACTGTGCGGCCTGGGCGGTGGCGGCAAAGGTAAAGGCCGGGACCAGCGCCAGCGCGCCGGGGCGGATACGCTTGGCGGCGGCATGACGTATGGCCAGGATCAGGCCCAGCGTGGCATTGGCCACGGCCAGGCAATCGCCCTGCCCGCCAAACAATTGCGCAGTCGCTTCCGCTTCGAATGCCCGCACCGCAGGGCCGCCATTGCTGAAAATGGCGCGCGCCTCGATCGCGGCAAGGCCTTGGGCCATGTTGCTGAGACGCGGCGGATTGGGCGCGATGAGCGGAATCGAAGGCATCGACACGGCGTTCCTGGCAGCAAAGCCCATAACAGGCGACGCCACCTGTTTGCCTTGCCATCCCTAAGATGCCGTTAGCAATGCTTTAGAATGTAGACCGGCGAGATCGGAAGCGCCGGCATGGCCGCCAAACTTTTGCCGAGCCGAGCCGGAATCGAATTGATAAGACAACTATATGACTAGAAATAATAAATTAATTGTATATACATTTATCTCCATCAACTGAACCATCAATGCAAATTTCAATCTCGGTTCTATTCCGAATGCCGGAATCGAACTGATTTCAGCCGCGATTCGCGAATCGAATTTGTATCCGATTTAGGCGAAGAATGGGAGAAGAGGGGCGGCCTCCGCCGCGATTGCTGACGTTCAGGGCCCTGGGCTGGGGCGTCAAAACCGGTCTTTGGTTCACCTCAATCCCGGCGTGTTGGAGTGGCGAGAATTGGGAAACCGCGTAATTGATTTAGCTACCCACAGCATCAACCAATTGCTTCAGCCTTGTACAACCTTACTACAGGAATTAGCACGATTGGAAATGCTGCATACTATGTATGTTATGGGTGGAGATATTAGATGATAGACGACCTGTCCATCGCGACATCAGCCAATTTTTATTCCATACGAAAGAAGCTTTCAGACAAGGCCGTGGAAGATTTATTTGTTGCATTGCGCGCTAGTCATGGTGTTACGGCGCACAACCAGTTCAAGCATACGCGCGAGCAACTCGATGGCACTCGCTGGTCAGCGGTGTGCTTCAAATATGATAGCCCGCCCTCGTTTCTTGAGGATACGACGGAAGTCAGAGAGAGCCTTTGCGGATTGATCATGCTAATCGAATATCAGGGCCATGCAGCGGTTCTGTCATCCCGATTGAGCCTCCCGAATTCATTCAAGACGACCCATCTATCAGCGGTTGCGACGGCGCGTGTCGAAGGCGCAATCGCAAAAGCAGATGCGATTTTCCAGCGCATGACGATGCGCAACATGTCCATTTCGCCCTACGCAATGCGCGCCAAGACTCTCGAAGCACAGAACCTCGCCAATGTCGTTGGACCGGCAGGAAGTAGGCGATATGCGCCTCGCTCCTACAGTGTCGTTGCGAGCGGCACGCAGACTACCGCGACACCAAGTACAGGCCGTATCGGCATTCGTTCAGCGCGCGCCGATCTTCCGGGCATCGTGAATTTCGTAAAAGGCGTTATCGATGCGCTCCGTTTGGATAATGCAGACGTCTCACCGTTCATCAGGTCTTTTGCCCGACCAGTGTCATTGACCGAAGCCTTGGCTGCGTCTGTGCCCATCGCCATGGCGATTGATACGAACAGGCTGTCCGACGCCGTGGGCAATGACGAAGCGGGCATCCGGCTCATCCGTCTGGATGGCGATGCGGCGGTAGAACTCTCCGCAGGTGAACTGATGGCGTTGATGGAACAACTCGATTGCCCCCTGAACATTGAAGGGGATGAGCGCGTTAGGCTGGCACGCGAACCCGCAACGGGCGAACCAGCGGCATCGATCAGCTTGAATAAGAACCGCATCGCGCTCCGGTCCCTTTCCTTACCTCCGGCATCGGAAGTCTACGTGGAAAGAGCCAGCGAGGAACTGGGTGAAGACGGCGTCCGCCAAACGCTGCGCGAATATCTCAATGAAATCAAGGCACTCATCGTTCTCTTCGACGATGTGCGATTGGCCTATATAGATGGACAGGTCTTCCGGGACGAGACGCTTTTGGACGGCGGTGAATCTTTCCTGCGGTACATTACGGCCAGCCCGGCGCTGACCCCTGTTACCAGCGAAAAGGGGGAATTCACCGCAGCACAGATCGCCTTCGATGCCACATCAAGCTTTGGGGCAATTGTCGATCACATTGCCGTCGCCGATCCGATTTTGCTGTGCGACGATCTTGGAGACGAGTGGGCTGACTTCATCGGAGTCACTGACGACGCAGGGCTTACACAAGTCTCGTTCTACCACGCAAAGCATGGGACGCTTTCCCTTGGTGCCAGCCCCTTCCATGTGTCGGTGAGCCAGGCAATCAAGAACCTGGGCAACATGACGTTTCCTGAAGAGCGTCTCGCGGCAAAACTGGGATTATGGGGCTCGACCTACAACGCGCCGGATCAGGAGACACAGATTCAAAGAACCATACGCTCGAACGCTGCTGATCTTGCGGTCGCGCTGCGTCGCGCAAGAACGGCACCCGATGCGCGCCGACGCGCTGTCATTGTGACCTCGTCGCTCAGTCGTCAGGCGGTCGCGGACGCATTTGTAGCCATTCAAAACGGTCACAGACCTGCACCATCCTTCGTGCAACTCTACTGGCTGCTGCAATCCTTCTTTTCGGCATGCACAGAAGTCGGCGCGAATGGTGCGGTCGTTTGTCAGCCTTGAGGCCGCCCCGGTCGGCGCGGGGCGCGTTGCGTCGAAGGCTACTGACCGCGCAAACGGCGGCTTTCACGGCGCAGTCGGCTGAACCCTGACAGGCCGATTCCCACAATCCTTCGATCAGCCCAGCATCAGTCGGGATAGCTGGGGGGGCTGCCCTCTCCCGCCTTCGGAGCTGTCGTTCGCGGTGGCGAGACCGCCATTCAGAACCGGTCATTCGTTTACGCAACCTCTCCACATTCGAGTACCGGGACGCGAAGCAAATCGGGTGCGTATGAAGCGAAGACATTCCATCACAGACCAGCAATACCCGTTCGTCAACTCATCAGGCGACACAACAATAGATCAGGCAACATGCAGGTATTGCCAAAGCGTTGGTTCTCAGTTGAAATAGCTGGGCGGTCACGGGCGTGACCCGAACCTGTGCCGAGGTAGGATGACATGAAACTAAAGACCGCGCACATTCAGAACTACCGAAGCATCCGCGACACGGGCGTCTTCGAAATCGAGGCTGCTAAAACCATCCTCGTCGGACCGAATGAGGCGGGCAAAACGGCCGTCCTTCAGGCCCTGCAGCAGATCAATCCGCCGAAAGGCATAAAGCGGTTCGATGCGCTGCGCGACTATCCGCGCGCCAAATACAACGATATTTCAACGAAGAAGGTTGACCCAAAGAACGTTCCGGTCGCTACGGTCACCTTCACTCTGGATGAAGATGACCTGGCCGCGCTTCCGGAATCCATGAGGGGCATCACTGGCTATTCGTTTACGCGCTACATCGCCAACAACGCGTCGCACTTCTTGATCGGAGCACCGGCGCTACCGACGGTCGGCGCGATCAGGAAGGATGCGGTCCGGTTGGCTGCCCACGTCGATGGCCGGACGCCTGTTGCCGAAGGCGCGGCGCCCTCGACTGTACAGGCGGAGAGTCTGAATTCGTTGTTGCAAGAATGGCGCGACGAAAACGTCCTGTCGAACGAGCTTTCGTCTGCCTTGAAGCAGTGGGTGGATCGGTTAGTCGCTCATGCCGATGATTCTGAGGACGTGCGCATCGAACGGCTGCTGGCGGCGTTCTCGATCGCTGGTGACCGCAGCGCTGCACTCGAAGCGCTTGACAAACGCATCCCAGTCTTCGTTTTATTCAGTAACTATTTTCGGGTGCGTCCTCTTATTCATCTTGGCCTCCTCGCTGATCGCCTCGATTCGAATATTCTCGATGACGAGCAGTACGACTACGGCAACAAGTGCCTGCTGCAACTACTGGGATTCACGGCGCGCGATCTCTCTGACCTGGGTAAGGCACCGGAACCACCCGCGAACCAGCCGCAGGCGCTTCAGGCATTTCGGGACCAGCTTGATAAGCGGAAGTATCAGCTCAACGCTGCGAGCGTGCAACTGACGAACGAGATTCGCTCGGTCTGGAAGCCATCCAGCACGCGGCCGGAGGCAGATCGCCTTCGCCTCGACGCGGACGGGCAGTACCTCAAGGTAGTCGTCGAGGATGAGCTCGGCGTGGAAATCGAGCTGGATCAGCGTTCTGAAGGCTTCCAGTGGCTCGTGTCCTTTTTCGTCGTCTTCTTCGCCGAGGCGGCCGACAAGCACGAAAATGCGATCCTGCTGCTGGACGAGCCCGGCATGAGCTTGCACGCGCTCAAGCAGCGTGAATTCCGTGAAACGATCACGAAATTGGCGGCGAAGAACCAAACCATCTACACGACGCACTCCCCCTTTTTGGTGGGGCCGAACGAGCTTGACTACGTCCGCGTCGTCGAATTGAACGACCGCAACGTCGGAACCAAGGTGCACACCACCATCACGTCCAGCGATCCCGCCGCGTTGCTGCCGCTTCAGGAAGCATTGGGTTACGACCTCGCGCAAAGCCTGTTTGCCCAGGAACGAAATCTCGTGCTCGAAGGCCTGACTGACGAATGGTATCTTGAAGGCGTGGCGGGGCTTCTCGCCGACAGCGGCGAGGTCAAGCTCAATGACAAGATCGCCCTCGTCACCGCCGATTCGGCGGGGAAGGTTGTGTACTTTGCCACAATCCTGCACGCACATAAGCTCAAAGTTGCAGCTCTTCTGGATTCCGACAACGCCGGGGACGCTGCCGCCAAGCAGGACACTTTGGTCCATAAGCTCGGACAGAAAAGCATCCTGCGCACGAAGGACTATGCGTCAGGCGTTGCGAAGGCCGAGATCGAGGATCTACTGAGAGACACACTTCCCATCATCGCGCGGGATCAGCTTGGCTGGGATATCGTCGATCAGGCCGCCCAGCAGTCGGGTCGTCCGCTTGTTGACATCTTTTCCGGCGTGACAGGCTTTAGCAAGTACAAGCTTGCGAAAGCCTTCTTGCGTTGGACCCGCGACAACAACGCCAGCTCTCTCTCCCGGACGGAACGGAGCGCTTGGACCAAGCTCATCACTGCAATCAACGCCGCGCTCAAGTAACGTTCTGCGTGCCAACCGGCCCCGCTGCGAGAGCGGCCATCCAACACGCGAAAGGCGGTCCTTATTAGCTGACGATCGTTCACCATAGGCGATGCTAGCGGTCGGCCGAAGCCCGATTGGTGCGCGCGCCGACCGTGACTCCGGCTGGTTATTCCTCAGTGCCGATCGCCGCGATGCGGATATCGAACGCCTGCGAGAACGCCGCCATCGACACGATGGAGTCGAGCCAGGTGCCGCGGGCGCGCGGATAGGCGTCGGCGAAGTCGTCGCCGAGGATCGCCTCGCGCGCCGACTGCCACAGCGCATAGTCGGCTGAGCCCTCTTCGAGGCCGCGCTCGATGAGGTTGGCGGTCGCCTTCACATGCTTGGTAAAGGGCAGTCGCTCATTGTCCGCGCCGCGGGCGAAGATGCCGTCGAGCGACGGGCCTTCGATATTTTCCGGCTCGGAATGGGCGATGCCGTGACCACCGGGGACGGTGTAGGTGAAGCGGTCGTGGTCAGTCAGCAGGTCGGCGCTGGCTATATTGCTGTTCGCGATGATGCCGTTGGAGCCGGCTAGCGCAAACAGGGTGCTGTTCGCCCAGAATGCAGCGGAGGCATAGACGACGGCAGCCCGGCCGGCGGCGGCGGCGAGGATTTTCTCGAGCAGACCCTGCTGCTTGGCGTCAATTGTATAGCGGAAATAGGCCGCGTTCCAGCTCGCCCATTCGGTGGCGCTTGACCGCCGCATCCACTCGGGTCGTTTATATTGGATGAACAGATTGAGGTTGAACGGCGGCAGGCGCGCGTCGAGCGCCCTGCCGAAATGGTCGATCTCCGAAGCGGTCATGCCGAAGAAATGCGGCCGGCGACGCGAGCGTATGAAGGGAAGCAGGACGCGAAAGTCAGGGTCCGGTATGAAGAAGGCACCGTCGAATCCGAGGATGCCTTCGTCGGTCTGGTCTGGGGAGTAGAGGACGGTGGTCCGGCGGGCCATCTCGGCGAGAAAATAGGTCTCAAACGGCTTTTCCTTGAACTCCGCCCACATCGCTCACGTCCCCTTGTAGTGGCGCATCAGCGCACGTTAGCAGCTCAAATAGGGATGGGGCAATTTGCTCTGACAAGGCCCGTGCAGCTGCTCCCACCCCTTAAGGGGACATTGGGCAAGGAGACCTACCAAGCCAAATTTGCGCCCCAGACAACTGAGATGAGGTATCGCGTCTCCATTTTGTCGGCTCGCTCAGCGTGCTATGCGCCGAATATGAATACCGCACCTTCGACCCACATCGATTATTGGAAAGTCCAGGCAGCATCTCGGACCAACCTCCGCCTTCTTGTACCAGGCAAAGGCTGGGTCGCTTATGCTGATCGCATCGGCGAAGAAAAAAAAGTCGAAGAGCTGGGGAGCAAAGACGAAATCGAAAGTGCGCTTACCAATGCCCTTTCTGCGTCCAATTTCCTGACTTTGACTGGCGCGGGCGCGTCATTCTGCGCACGGAATCCTGACGGCCAGCCTCAGGCACCATCTATGACTGCCTTATGGGACGCTGTGGCTGGTGCAGTTGGGGCGCCTGAATTCGCAGCGGTTTGCGCGAAGTTTGAAAAAGCAAAACTCAATGAAAACATCGAGAAGCTTTTGAGCCTGTGCAAAGTTTACCTTGAACTCAATGAAGCAGCCGCTGAGGATGACGCTGAGGTAATGGCTGTCCGGGCCTTCGTTCCGGTTGCTGAAAAATGCATTCTCGGAAGGGTTGATTACGTTACCGCGCAGACGGAACTACCGGCTCATGAAACCTATATTCGCAAGATTGGACGGCGAGGTTTCCGCAAGGCGCGCGCGAAAATTTTTACTACCAATTACGATTTGAGCCTCGAAGAAGCGGCACGCAGGCTGCGGTTTACTATTATCGATGGCTTCTCGCATTCGCTCGATCAGGTGTATGATCGGCAGCATTTTGAATACGATATTGTCCGGCGCGAGCCATCGAAAGAGGCGCCAGACTATATCCCTAACGTTTTTCATCTCTACAAACTGCATGGCTCGACCGACTGGCGGAGGGTCGGCGCGGATGTCCTGCGCTCTCGTGACAACGCGGTCGGCGAACCAGTTCTCATCTATCCCCGTTCGAGCAAATACCAAGAGGCGTTCGACCCGCCCTATCTCGACATGATGAGCGCGTTGCAAGCAGCACTGAGGGAGCCCGATAGCGCTCTTGTCGTTGCTGGTTTCGGGTTTAATGACGATCATATCAGTCGCCCGATTCTGTCCGCGCTCGAATCCAATCTCTCCTTCCGGCTCGTTATCTGCGATCCAGGTTTCATTCGTTCCTACTGGGAGCTTGCCGGCGATCCGCTGGGCGATCCTGCTGCCCATGCGATCCCAGATGCAGAAGCGCACCCCAACCCGATGTTGGAGCGGATCCGGCTGCTTGCTCAAAGCGGCGATCCGCGCGTGCATCTGCTGAATGGTCGCTTCGAGGATCTTGCGGATGCGATGCCCGACCTCATCGGTCAAACCGACCGCGAACGCCATGCCGAGCGCGTTCGCTCGATGCGAGAAGTGGGATAGCCACCGTGGCACTGAGCCCCGTCGATCCAGACAAATACATCGGCACGGTCACGCTTGTGACCGCATCTCAGGTACAGGCGAACCTGCCCCATGCGAGCGCCCACCCGGAACGTCGCGCGCTTGCTAAAGGTGCCGTTGGGGATTTCGTTTTTGTCGATTGCGAACGCACGAAGCTGCTCGGCCGCATCATCGAGGTAAAAATCCCCGATGGGGAACGCCTCTCGGTCGAGCCGCACCTAGGCAAATCGTTGAACCCCAATCCTATCGGACGCATCCAGCTTCTTGCCACACTGACGGATGGCGACACCCAGCTTGCGCGCGGCGTCAATTCCTATCCGAAGATTGGAGATGGCGTTTTCCTCGCCGGTGCTGAAGTTCTTGCGCTCATAATTGGCAAGAGCGCGACAAGGCCAAACGACATCAATCTTGAGATCGGCGCTATCGAAGCCGGGGGCAGAAGCGTCGGTGTGCAGCTTCCCCCGGAGAAGTTGTTCGGACGGCATTGCGGTGTGTTCGGCGCGACGGGCGGCGGTAAGAGCTGGACCGTTGCCAGCTTGATCGAGAAGATCAAGAACCACGGGGGCAAGGCTATCGTGTTTGATCCGACCGGTGAGTTCTGCGAGGCTGACGGTATCGACACCATTTTCTCGTTCAATGCTGCCGTTCCCAACACGACCCACGTCCATTTCCCCTATACGGAAATGACGGAAGATGACTTGTTTTCGCTCTTTCGCCCATCAGGCCAAAGCCAAGGGCCGAAGCTGCGGGATGCCATCAAGAGCCTGAAACTGGTCCGCGCGGCGGGAGGCATTGTGCCGAACGGCGTTTCGGTCGCAAACGGTCTCGTCGAGAAGGCCAACCGCCCGCGCGCGCCCTATTTTGCGGCCTTGCGCGATCATGCTGCGGCGATCCACTCGCCCAAATGCAATTTTGACATTCAGTTTATCGCCGAGCAGATCAAACAAGAGTGCGTTTGGAGCAGTTCTCCGAACGCTCCTGCGAATTTTGGCGGCCCTGACAACAACGCGGCAAGCTATTGTGAATCGCTGGCTTCGCGTATTGCGACCCAAATCAATTCGACGGAACTCGAATGCTTGTTTCGCACTGGCGGCACCTCGCTCGTGACCGAGTTGGACGCATTCCTGAATGATCCAGATCGTGACGTCGCGTTGATTTCATTCAAGGAGGTGCGTTTCGAGCACAACACGCGCGAACTACTTCTCAACATTATCGGGCGCTATCTGTTGGGTGTTGCACGGGAGGGGCGCTTCCGCGATGCGCCTATCGTCGTTTTCCTTGACGAAGCCCATCAGTTTCTTGGGCGCACAGTTGGCGACGAATATGGCAGCGTGAAGCTTGAAGCCTTTGGCCTAATTGCAAAGGAAGGTCGGAAATATGGCCTGACAACCGTCCTCGCCACCCAGCGCCCCCGAGACATTCCCCAAGATGTGCTGAGCCAGCTTGGCACCCTTATCGTCCACCGACTGACGAATGAGCAGGATCGCACGACAGTTGAGCACGCCTGTGGCGACCTTGATCGTGCGGCAGCCCAATTTATTCCCATGTTGGCACCGGGCGAAGCTATCATTATCGGACCTGACCTGCCGACCCCACTTCCGCTTCGAATAGCAAAGCCAAAATCACCGCCCGATTCCAAGGGACCGCAGTTTCAGAGCCACTGGAATGATCGCTTGATTCAAAAGCTGATTGGTTAACCGGAAAAATGGCAAATCACATCGGATGGCAATCCAAAGCCGACTTGCCGACTTACCGGAATGCCCTTGCCCTGAACATTCGGTCGCCGAAATTTGAGCCGGTGAACGAAGGGCGGCTTGGCCCATACCATGCTCCAAAGGGGACTTACCGGATCGTCCGCCATCACGGCCGATCTGCCCTGCGGTCCGTCGCGATCAACCGCTCTCCGGCTGCCCTCTGATCCATGTTCATGGTTCGCGCAGCCATCCATTCGGGCACATGCCAACTGGCCGGCAGGGATCGAGCGATCGCTCCGGGCAGCACGGCACACACGATGATGCCGGCAAGCATTCCCGCCACCGCGCCCCATATCTGACGTCTGATCTGCTGATCGACGGCTTGCCCACGTTTCACGACACCGTCGATTTGCCCGGCCGACCTGTCGAGCGCAGCGCGGGCAGTGTCGAGCATGCGCCGATCCTCGGTGCGCACTGTCTGGGCGGCGAGATTGATCTGCTTTGCCATTTCGGCAGGCGTCAGCGAGACCGCCGGCGTCTGTTCGATGGCGGCAAGCCGGGCGCGGAGATTGCCCAGACTGCGGTCGATGCCCTCTAGTGCGGCGGTGTGGTCGGGGATTCGCTCGCGTGCCGCCGTCAGATTGGCGACGGCATTATGCAGGAGGCTGAGCTCGTGCCGCACGGCCTCGAAAGCCTGGGCGGTGGTCACTTCGGTGTCGGTGTTCTCGGTCATGGGCGCAGCTAAACCGTGCCAGGTTCAGAATGCCAGATGCTGGAACCGCTCGGGAAGGGGTGAGATTGGTGGGCCTGCCAGCGGGGATGCCGCTGAGGCGACTTGAGATTGTGCCAAGCGGTGAAGGCGCCGCGACTCGGGCTTTGGCCTGTCCTACAGCCCGAGCCCCCGCCCCCGGCCTAGATCGAGGCCGTGCTCGAACGCGAGCTGGGGGCCTAGTTTACGCTGGCTGTCCATCATGGTGATGCCAAGTTGGGCCTTGCGGCTGGCCAGCAGGGATTCAAGCTGCGGATCGCGCTCCAGGCTTTTGGCCATGTTTGCCATGGCAGTGCGCGCGCTCTTGTGGGCGTCGATGTCGCCGGCCGCATAGTGGCGATCGGCCTGGTTGGACAGCTCGTTCCAACGGCTGACGAAGCGGTCGGCCCGCAGCTCGGGATTGGTGCGCAGCTCGGTTTCGAGCTGAAGCGCCCGGATGGCGCGATTGGCATTGCCGCGTGCCGCTTCGCTCGCCAGGCTGGGGTCCCTGGCATAGGCCGCCTCGGCATCGCGCGGCCCATGCGGGCGCAGCTCCTCGAACGCCTTGCGCGCGGACTTGAGCTCGGCAAGCTGTTCGGGGCTTTCCCGGCCACCGTGGGCCCGCGTGTCGTAGATGCCGTCGATCGCTTTGGCATGGCGCGTCAGCGCCTCCATGCGCTCGCGCCGCAGTTGCACCTCGCGGGTTTCGGGAGCCGCCGCGATTGAAGCGATTTCAGGTGACGGGGCGACGGGCTGGAGCAGGTCCTTCGATATCTTGAGGCGGTGGCCATCAAAGTTCACCCGTTCGGGTACGGCAGAGAAGTTGGGCACCTTGAGCTTGAGCCCGTCGAAGATACCGCGCCTGGGCTGCACTTCGGGCACAGGCTCGGGCACGCGGGCATAGTCCGATGCCATGTCCTTGCCGCGCTCGCGGCTGAGCGCGCGGACAAGCCGGTCCCGATCGGCGAAGTCATCCTTGCCGTAATGCAGATCGACCTGGTCCCTGTGCCGCGAGAGCGCGACATAGGCGGCATGGCGGTCGAGCCCCGGCGTTGCCAGCACATGGACGGTGTCCACGGTCATGCCCTGCGCCTTGTGGATGGTGGCGGCATAGCCGTGATCGATATGGGCATAGTCCTTGAGATCGAAGGCAATGGAACGGCCGTCATCGGTGCGCACGCGCATGGCGATCTCGCTGACCTGTTCCACCGTGCCAAGCGTGCCGTTCTTCACTTCCAGGCTGCGCTCGTTCTTGAGGAACATCACGCGGTCGCCGGACGCAAACGACCGTTGCCCGCGTTCCACCTCCAGGCCGACATCCTCGCCGAGCAGTTGTGCTGCGCGCATGCGCGTGCGCGCCGCTTCGTTGAGTTCGCGCACTTCGACATTGGTGTGGGTGAGGATGATCCGGCTGGCATCGGGATCGGCCATCCGATTCCGATTCCAGCGATCGATCAGGTCTTC
>NZ_JABCNG010000014.1 GCF_012932495.1 Novosphingobium sp. SG919 | reverse complement strand
CGCTTGGGCTCATGCCCCCTCGCAGCAGAGGGCATGGCATTCATTCAATTCCTCCTTTCTCCTTCGCATTCCAGTCATATGCTCGCGAGGCGCACCGTAGGTAAAATCGACCACCCACAAGGCGTTGGGCCGGGCGACGCGAAACTCCCGGTTGACCTTGTCGAGCGGGCACGGTGTCCTGGGATTGCTGACGGTCGTGATCGTCTTCTTGCCACGGCGAACACCTGCCAGACCCATGGTGCGCATCAGTCGTTCCACCGTGCATTTGGCAATCGCAACGCCCTCGCGCCGCCATTGGTGCCAGACCTTGCGCGAGCCATAGACACCATAGTTGGCTTCATGAACGCGCTTGATCTGCCCGCGCATCTCCTCGTCGCTGCGCGCACGTGCTGGGCGCTTGGCGGGATCAGCAAGGCGCCGGGCATGTTCATAATAGGAGGACGGGGCGATTGCCAGCTCACGGCAGATCGGCTCGATACCCAGGTCCTCGCGATGGGCGTCGATGAACGACATCATCATTTGCCGTGGCGGTCGAGCTCCGCCATCGCAAAATACGCCGACGCCTTGCGCAGGATCTCGTTGGCCCGGCGAAGTTCCTTGACCTCACGTTCCAGTAGCTCGAGCCGGGCCTTGTCATCGGTCACCTGCGCCGCTGGTGCTGTTCGTCGGCTCGCCTCCTCACGGCACCAGCGGCGCAGCGTCTCGGCTGTGCAGCCAATCTTGCCGGCAATCGAAGTCATCGCCTCCCACTCCGAGCCGTAATCGGCGCGATGCTCGCCAACCATGCGCACGGCGCGATCGCGCACCTCAGGCGAAAACTTGTTCCGGGTTTTGCTCATCACGAATGCTCCTTCTCACAAATAGGAGCCTCCGGGAAACCCGGGACGCTTCAGGTCGGCGTGATTGAGCGCGAGGGCGCGACGCTATATTGCTCGGCGCTGTTTTTCGGGCCGGACGGGTCATTGTTCGGCAAGCATCGCAAGCTGATGCCCACGGCCAGCGAACGGCTTGTCTGGGCGCAGGGCGATGGCTCCACCCTGCCCGTCATCGAGACGCCGATGGGGAGGATCGGTTCGGCCATCTGCTGGGAAAATTACATGCCGCTGCTGCGCCAGACGATGTATGCCAAAGGGGTCGATCTGTGGTGCGCTCCCACGGTGGACGAGCGCGAGATCTGGCAGTCCTCGATGCGCCATATTGCCTATGAAGGCCGCATGTTCGTGCTGAGCGCCTGCCAGTATATGACGCGGGCCGATGCGCCCGAGGATTATGCGGCCATTGCCGGATTGGCCCCAGAGGCCGAGCTGATCAAGGGGGGCAGCGTGATCGTCAACCCGATGGGCGAGATTCTGGCCGGGCCCCTGCGCTGGGGCGAAGGCGTGCTGGCCGCGACCATCGACACAGATGATGTGGTGCGGGCGCGCTATGAACTGGATGTGGCGGGCCATTATGCGCGGCCCGACGTGTTTTCACTGCATCTCGATGCTGTGGCAAAATCGCATCTGCATAAGGTCGCCTCAGCCTAAACGGTCGCCAAGCTGCGCGATCAGATCCATCTTTTCATGCAGGATGGCCAAAATAAGCGTTAGCGGTGCGAGAGCCCCACGTTGACGCTGCTGGTTATCGGATTTCGACGTTTCGGGCGCCGCCGATACGGACGTGAAGCATCTCGACCAGCTCTGGAACGACCTTCCATGACTGAGCCAGGATTTCGCTGGCCTGGCCACGTAGTGCGTTCTGGCGTTGATCCTCAGGCATCATTGTCGTGCAATGGCCGAGGATGGGGGTCAGTGGGTGGCCGATTTCCGGATTGGATATGCAGCAGATAGCGCGAGTGCTCGGCCCGATACTGCCCGGCCTCGAAGGCCACTTTCTCATGCTCGGGCGCGAAGGTGGGCAGCTTGAGGGCCTTCAGGTGGTTGGTCAGCAGCACAGAGGGCGGCAGACTGCGAGCATTTTGTTTGACATAAAACTATAATTGGAGCAGCGTGGGGTTAAATGGTTTCGGGAAGAGGTCAAACCAATGAATTTTGAACGCAAGAACCCGATCACGGGTGAGGTGGCGTCGATCGCCCATGCCATGCAGGCCGCTGACATTCCCGCCCTTGCTGCGCGTGCTGCGGCGGCGCAGCCTGCGTGGGGCGCGATGGGTCCGAACGCGCGCCGCGCGGTGCTGCAAAAGGCGGCCGATGCGCTGGCGTCCAAGAAGGATGACTTTCTTGCCGCGATGATGGGCGAGATCGGCGCGACGGCGGGCTGGGCGATGTTCAACCTTGGTCTGGCCGTTTCCATGGTGCGCGAGGCAGCGAGTCTCACCACCCAGATTTCGGGCGAAGTGATCCCGTCCGACAAGCCCGGCTGCCTGTCCATGGCGCTGAAGGAGCCGGTCGGCGTGATCCTGGGCATTGCCCCGTGGAATGCGCCGATCATCCTCGGCGTGCGCGCCATTGCCGTGCCGCTCGCCTGTGGCAACGCGGTGATCCTCAAGGCCAGCGAAACCTGCCCGCGCACCCATGCCCTGATCATCGAGGCGTTTGCCGAGGCGGGTTTCCCCGATGGCGTGGTCAATGTGGTGACCAATGCGCCCGAAGACGCAGGGGAGGTGGTCGGCGCGCTGATCGACGCGCCCGAGGTGAAACGCATCAACTTCACCGGATCGACCGGGGTCGGCAAGATCATCGCGCGGCGTGCCGCCGAGCATCTCAAGCCCTGCCTGCTCGAACTGGGCGGCAAGGCGCCTTTGGTGATCTGCGCCGATGCGGATCTCGACGAGGCGGTCAAGGCCGCGGCTTTCGGCGCCTATATGAACCAGGGCCAGATCTGCATGAGCACCGAGCGGATCATCGTGGTCGAGGATGTGGCCGATGAATTTGCCGAGAAATTCGCCGCCAAGGTCAAGACCCTGACCGCGGGCGACCCGCGTTTGGGCAACACGCCGCTGGGCGGGGTGGTCGATGCCAAAACGGTGGCGCATTGCCTTTCGTTGGTGGACGATGCCGTGGCCAAGGGCGCGGTGCTGCTGACGGGCGGGGAAACCACGCTCAATGTCGTGATGCCCGCGCATCTGGTCGACAAGGTGACGCCGGAGATGAAGCTGTTCCGCGACGAGAGCTTCGGCCCGGTGGTCGGCATCATCCGCGCGCGCGATGAGGCCCATGCGATCGAGCTGGCCAATGATACCGAATATGGCCTCTCGGCGGCGATCTTCACCCGTGACATCGCCAAGGGCCTGCGTCTGGCCAAGCAAATCAAGAGCGGCATCTGTCACGTCAACGGCCCCACCGTCCATGACGAGGCCCAGATGCCCTTCGGCGGCGTCGGCGCCTCGGGCTACGGCCGCTTCGGCGGCCGTCAGGGCATCGACAGCTTCACCGAAACACGCTGGATCACCGTCGAAACACAAAACGGGCATTTCCCCAACTGATGGAGGGCGGGGCGAAACAGCGCAATTGCTGACATCAGCTTGTCCAATACTGCAAGCTGATGTCAGCTAAACTAATCGTAGGCGTTGACCATCCTATACGGATGGCCGGGGCTTTTTTCTTTCGATGCCGGCAGAATTGCGCCTCGCGCCATAGGCACCGATGCGAAACTATCGCCAAGTTATAGAAGTTTAATGACGAATCGAGAGGGGCACAGCCGCCCCTCTCTATTATGCTTCAAATGGTCAGCCTTTGACCCGCAGCGTCAGATACCATTGGCGCGGCGGGCTGTAGGTGGCAGAGACGAAGCCGATCTGGCCAACGCCTGATTGGTCGAAGCCGCCCGTGACATAGCGCTTGTCGGTCATATTCTGCACGCCAAAGGTCAGCCCGATACGGTCATCCTTTGCGGTGTAAGAAATCGAACCATTGAGCAGCCCGACATTGCCCGACTGCAAATAGGGCGAGTTCTCAGCGTCGGGATGGCTGTTGCTCTTGTAGGTATAATCAAGGTTCGTCGAAATGGCCTTGCCATCGCCCAAATCATGATGCCAAAGGCCGCCAAGGGTTGCCGACCACTTGGGCGTATTGACCAGCGCGCTCTGCACCGAATAGGTCACGCCCGGTGCCAGATAGGTGTAATGAGCATCCATATAACCAAGGCTGGCATTGATCGAGAATTCGCCGAATTGGCCTTGCGCCTCGGCTTCCGCGCCGCGAATCAGTGCCTTGCCGGCATTCTTGATGACCGGCGAAATCCCGACAAACTGTGTAACTTGAATATCGGTGTAATCGGTGTTGAAGGCCGCGATGTTCAGGCGCAGTTTGCGGCCGAAAAGAGTGCTTTTCAGTCCGATTTCATGCGTTTGGGCCTTTTCGGGCTTGAAGGTCAGTTGCGAGATGTCGTTAGGCGGGCTGATGACATCGGTCAGGCGCGCGGTCCAGCCGCCCGACTTGAAGCCTTGCGAATAGGAGTAATAGGTCATGATAGCCGGGGCCAGCTTGTATTCCAGGCCCGCCTTGATCGAGGCATTGGAGAAACTCTGGCGATTGACGCCCAGCGGGAAGATACGCGTGGGATCGTTGGGATCGGGCAGCAAAGCCTTGGCCGACGGGGGCAGCGGCAGATTGGGGTCATAACCGCGCGAACGCAGGAAGAAGGAGTTGAGATCCTTTTGCTGTCCTTCAAACCGCTTGTCTTCCTTGGTGTAACGCAGGCCAAAAGTGACCCCGAGACGATCGGTCACATCAAAATGCTCATGCGCGAAGGCAGCATAGGCATCATTGAGGAAATAATTGCGGCCATAGATCTGCACCAGACCTTCGCCCAGGACGGGCATATCGGTCAGATTACCGGTTTCGTTGAAATAATAGAGGCCCGCAACACTCTTCAGGCGGTTGTCAAAGGCAGAGCTGATGAGCTGAATTTCCTGCGAAGTCTGCGCCTGATTCATGGTGAAGGACGCATCGCCTGCGCCAAAAGGCGTGCCTGCATTTTCACTGCCAAACGAGGAATGCAGTTCGCGATAGGCCGAAATCGACTTGATCGCGGCATTGGATGAAAGCGTCCAGTCAACCGTGGCCGAGCCGCCCCATGTCTTGAGCTTGTCGTAGTTGCTGCCGCGGGCATAGGTTGTGTCAATGTTGCCCGTTACGAAGGCATCGCTGATGAACAGCCGATTGGTGGCGCCATAAAAGCTGGTGCCCACCGTTCCGCGTTTGCTGCACAAAAAGGCTGGCGCCGCGCCGGCGACGCAACCGTTATAGGCTGAAAACAGCGTACCATCGCTGCCCCCGGCAAATGTCTTGATCAACGTGATCGGACGAGCGCCCTGATCGACATGCGTGTAGTCGCCTTCCAGCAGCACATTCAGGTCCGGGTTGACGATCCACTTGAGCTTTCCGCGCAAATTGACCTGATTTTCATCGCCGCGCGTGGTGCCGCCGCTCTGATTGCCGGCGGTGACATAGCTGCCCAGATCGTTGACCGTGCCCGCAGCGCCCGGAAAGGCAATCTGCCTTTGATAGCCGTCGCGCTTCTTGACCGAGAACGACACCTGCGACAGCAGCTTGTCCTCCACCAGCGGCAAGTCGACAGAGCCGCGCACATCGGTACGGCTGAAGCTGCCCACGGTGGCGTCAAATGCGTAGCGGAAGTTTTTGTCCGGCGCGCGCGTGGTGATATTCAGTGCGCCGCCGATCGTGTTGCGGCCAAACAGCGTGCCCTGCGGGCCTTTGAGCACTTCCATTTGCTGCAGGTCGAGCAGGTCGACCACAGCGCCCAACGAACGCGCAAAATAAACCCCGTCGATATAGACGCCTACGCCCGGTTCGAGGTTGAAGGAAAAGTCATTCTGGCCGATGCCACGGATCGACGCAGCCAGAATTTGCGAGGAGCCGGCGAAGGCCGCACTGGTCTTGATTTCGACGTTGGGCGTGAACGCCGCCACCTGGCTGATTTTGCCCAATCCGCGCTGCTGCAGTGATTCCCCGCTGAAAGCGCTGATAGCAATAGGAACTTTTTGAATATTTTCAGTACGATGCTGTGCGGTGACAACAATCTCGCCGACCTCAGCCTCTTTCCTGGGTGCCTCTTCCTGAGCGTGGGCTTGCCCGGCCCACGAACAAAAACCACCTAGAATTGAGCACATTAGTAGGGTGTGTTTCCTCATAAATCCCCCTGATGTCATAGCGCAACCGTTCATTCGGTGGGGGCGATCATGAGCGATAATGCGGTCCGGCAATTGTTCAGGGCGAGACTATTTCTTGACTGCAAAGGAACTGCGATTGCGGCCCATTCCCTCCCCCCCAACGCCTCTTCCGACGCAGTGGCTTCCTCAGGAACCAAAGCCGGTAAGAATCATAAAATCGTTCGTTGCCGTTCATTTTGGAAATCGGCAATTCAATTTCGACGCGCCTTTTATGACTTAAAATCATATGTTTAAATAGGAATCAGACAGGTCAAAATGGCAAACTCGGTATGACAGATGGGTCTTGATATAGTTTGCCTTCAAACTATATTGATGCGGAGTGTCACAGGAAAACACTATGAACCGCGAACCCTCGAAAAATGTGCCCGCTGTCACCGAGGTCAATGGTTTTGACGCCGATACCGCGATCCGGGCCCTGTCGCTAAATGGCAGGCTTTACCGCCGTGAATCGAGCATTTGTCCGGCGCTCAGTACCAAGGGTTCGGCTTCGCTCTGAGCGGCAACCTACCCAGGCGATCCAATCAAGCCGCTTCACACAAGCACCTCGGACCTTGTCTGAAACGCGCATCAAACCTCGGGATTTTCTATGTACACCACCTCCAGCGCTTTTCTCGACGCTCTCATTGAGCATGGGGTTTCCTATATCTTCGCCAATCTGGGCAGCGACCACCCTGCGCTTGTCGAAGCGATTGCCGAGGCGCGCGCAGCCGGACGCAGAATTCCTGACGTGGTGACCTGCCCCAATGAAATGGTAGGCATGAGCGCGGCGCATGGTTTCTGGCAGGCCAGTGGCGTAGCGCAGGCTGTGGTTGTACATGTGGAATGTGGCACGCAGGCTTTGGCAGGCGCCGTGCACAATGCAGCCAAAGGACATGCGCCAATGCTGATTTTTGCCGGCGCATCCCCCTTTACGCAGCATGGTGAGATGAAAGGGAGCCGGAATGAATTCATCCAGTGGATTCAGGATGTTCACGATCAGCGCGGACTGGTCCGCAGCTATATGCGCTATGACAACGAACTGCGCACGGGCAAGAATGTGAAGGAACTGGTCCACCGCGCTCTCCAATTCGCCAATTCCGATCCCAAAGGGCCGACATATCTGATGGGCGCGCGTGAGGTGATGGAAGAGGAAGTCACGCCCACCCCCGATGATGCCGCGCGCTGGAAGGCGATCGAACCGGCCGCGCTTGGGATGACATCGCTCGACGCTATCGGATCGGCCCTGCTGTCGGCCAAGCGACCACTGATCGTCACCTCTTTTGTGGGCCGTAATCCGGCAGCGGTTGCACCATTGGTCCGCCTTGCCGAAAAGCTTGGAATTGGCGTGCTGGAATCGGTGCCCAACGCTATGAATTTCCCGCATGACCACCCGCTCTATCTGGGCAATCAGTGGAACCAGCCCCGGCAAAACCAGGATCTTGCCGCAGCCGATGTCGTTTTGGTGATCGACAGTGATGTCCCCTGGATCCCCACCGTGTCCAAACCGGCCGAGGATGCCCGCATTTTCCACATAGACGTCGACCCCTTGAAGGAACAGATGCCATTGTGGCGCATCAATGCGGAAGCAGTCTGCCGCGCGGATGCAGCCACGGCGCTGGAGCAATTGCTGCGTTGGCTGGACGGTAAGATGGTGGATGCGGCACAGGTGGCCGAGCGCCAGCAACATTACGCGCACCGTCACGCGGAACGCGATGCCGAACTGGGCGCATTGGAGGCGATGCCAAGCGGCACCATCACGCCCGAATATTTCGTCTCCCGTCTGCGGGCGGCGCAGGATGATCAAATGCTTTTCGTGAACGAGGCGATCTCGAATTATCACACCGTGTTCAACCATCTCGGCCTGAATATGCCCGGACAGATCTTCACCAGCGGCGGTGGATCGCTGGGATACAATGGCGGTGCGGCCATTGGCGTAAAGCTGGCCCGCCCTGATGCGACCGTGGTGGCATTGACGGGCGATGGTTCCTTCATGTTCACGGTGCCCAGCTCGGTGCACTGGATGGCACGACGCTATGAGGCACCTTTCCTTCAGGTGATCTTCAACAATCGGGGATGGAAATCGCCCAAGCTCTCAACGCTGGCGGTTCACCCCGACGGCTTTGCGGCGCATGCCAATGGCCTTGACACTTCCTTCGATCCCGCACCCGATTATGTCGGCATTGCAAAGGCCTCTGGCAATGCCTGGGGGCGCCAGATCGTTGACCCGGCGCAGGTGGACGAAGCCATTGCCGAAGCACTGAGGGTAGTGCGCGAGCAAAAGCGTTGTGCCGTGCTTGACGTTTGGCTGGATCACCACTGAGATGGCCCCGCCCCTCCCCCTTCCGACGATCGACGATTATCGTCGTGAAGCCAAGCGCCGCCTGCCACGCATGGTCTATGATTATGTGGAAGGCGGCGCGGGATCCGAACGAGGTCTTGACCGTAATCGTGATGCCTTCGCCAAATATTTGTTAAGCCCGCGTCGGCTCGTCAATGTGCAGCAACGCCGGCAAAGTGTCGCTCCGCTGGGTTCTTCCTGGGCAGCCCCATTTGCGGTGGCTCCGATGGGGCTCAATGGGGTCGTGAGGCCCGGCGGCGATCTGGCGCTGGCAAAGGCCGCGGCGCGGATGGGCATACCTTTTTGCCTTTCGACCGCATCAACGAGCACCATTGAGGAAGTGGCAGCGGCCACCTCCGGCGAGATATGGTTCCAGCTCTATGTGGTGCAGCGCAATCTTGCCGAAGATCTCGTGCGCCGGGCGGCGGCAGCCGGTTGCACTACGCTGGTGTTGACGGTCGATGTGGCGGTCAATGGTGAACGCATACGCGACAAACGCAGCGGTTTTGGCGTGCCCTTCCGCTATACGCCACGCATCATGTGGGACGCGGCCACCCATCCGGTGTGGAGCCTGCGTCAGGTATTCGCCGGATGGCCCGAACTAGCGCATTTCCGTGTCGCGGGCACGGGCGATGTCGAGGCGCAGGCGGCATTGATGGGCCGCCAGATGGACGCCAGTTTTGATTGGGAAGCCCTTGCCGTGCTGCGAGATGCCTGGCAGGGCAAGCTATTGGTCAAGGGCATTCTGGCTCCTGGCGATGCCAGCCATTGTGAAAAACTGGGTGTGGACGGCCTCATCATTTCCAACCACGGTGCCCGTCAGATCGAGGATGTGATGGCTCCCATCGATGCCTTGCCCGCCATTCGGCGCGCTTGCCAACTGCCCCTGCTGCTCGATAGCGGCATCCGCCACGGCGCCGATGTCGTTAAGGCGATAGCGCTGGGGGCAGCTGGGGCGTTGATCGGACGACCTTTGCTTTACGGTCTGGCGGCGCGTGGTGCACGCGGTGCTGACGACGTGTTTGCCTTGCTGAGTCAGCAAATCGACAATACGCTGGCGCTGATCGGATGTCCCGACATCGCAATGCTGGACGAAACCTATATTGCGTAGAGGGGTCTAACCCTTGATCCGCTGATTGCGGAATTCACGCGGACTCATGCCAAAGCGACTGCGAAAAGCCCGGCTGAAATGGGCGGAATCCTTGAATCCGCACTCATAGGCGATGGTCGTGACCGATTTTTGCACGGTCACGACCTGACCCAACTGCCTTTGTGCCTCGATCAGGCGACGGTCCCAAATCGTATCTGACAGACTGGACCCGCGCTCGGAAAACAACTTGCGCAGGTAGCGGTCCGAAACACCCAGGCGGCGGGCGATATAGTCGCAATTGAGCTCTTCATTGCCCAGCTCATCCTCCACCAGACGGATCACACGCTGAACCAGCAAATGGCGAGGCTCGCTCATCCGGTCGACCAGACGCTCGCCCGCCGCCTCGGTCAAAGCCGCCGCAATCAGCGCAAGCATGGTGGTGTTGAGTTGCCTGACCCCATGATCGCCTATGTCATCGAACTGAGACAGCGTTTCCTGAATCAGCATCGATGCAATGCGGCCCGTCCCGCGCCGGCCTGAAACAGCCAAAGCCGTCAGATTGCTGATGTCGCTGACATGACGGGCAAAGCGGCTGCGCTCGATCCGCACGACATTCATTTCAAATGGGCTATCAAGCACCATCTGATAGGGTGTGGTGGTGTCATAAATAGCGAAGTCACCCGCCCGCAAACGCGCCTCGCGCCCTCCCTGAAATAGGGTCGAACTGCCGGAAACGACCTGGCTGAGAAGCACGAATTCCTCTGTCGCTTTGGCGGCACGCTGACGGTCCCGCGTGACCTGATGCGGCGTGGCGGCCACCTTGATCATGCGCAGATCGCGCATCGGGCGTGATAAGATGGTGCCGTGAAATGAAGAATTGCTGGGTTTGGCACAGTCCAGATCGACCACAGCATCGCAAACCGCGTCACGCCAATGGAGGAAATCGGACGACTCGTTTCGAAATGTATCTGCCCCCACGCCCATTCTTCACTCCCCGCCACGAGCACGCGAAATCTGCTTCAAAACCGCCAAGATCCTGAAAGAATTGTCATCCGCCTGCGAAGCGTACTATTGGGATTGCTCCCGGCCATCTCGTTTTGCGGATGGTCTGACGGCCAATCTATCCTTTAGACGTCCGCAACGCAATGGCCCCGGCGTTGCAATGTCCCAACGAACCGAGCGATTCCCGAAATCTGGCCGAATGTGTGTGCTTTAGGCAGCATGGACAAATTCCGCAACGCCATGGGGTGTGATGGCGGTCCCCATGTCTCGCCATCGGGTCTGCATAGGTAACGAGTCGGGCCGGGGCCGGAATAGACCAAATTTGGTTCCGCCTGCCAAAATCCGTCTGTCCGTTTCCACGTTAGGCCTACTCGGAGAAAAACCGCACGCGGCTCTCAAGCAAGACGCGGCACACAATTCCGCGTCCCCCATTTCCGCCAACCGAGCGGGCGGTGCGGGCGTGATAGTGGCTATCAAAATTGAGGGATTTATATGAAGCAGGCCTATATATTTACGCTGCTTGCAAGCAGCGCGCTGGCATTCCCGGCGACGGCAGCAATGGCGCAAGAAGCCGCACCAGCACAGGGCGCTACGGCATCGACGCCCGGTGAGATCGTTGTGACGGGCACCCGTCTGGCCACCGACGGCATCAAGGCGCCAACGCCGGTAACGGCTGTTTCCACCGAGCAACTCCTCAAGGCATCACCGGGCAGCCTGGCCGACGCTCTGAACCAGCTTCCCCAGTTGTCGAACTCCTCCAGTTCGACCAGCTATTTTCAGACAAACGCCGACTCTCCCTCGAACGGCAATTACCTCAACCTGCGCGGCATTGGCACCTCGCGCGCGCTGATCCTGTTCGATGGCCAGCGCGCCATCCAGACCAGCTCTTCGGGCGGGGTGGACGTGAACACCTTGCCGCAGATGCTGGTCAAGCGCGTTGAAATCGTGACCGCCGGTGCTTCGGCCACCTATGGCTCGGACGCGGTCAGCGGCGTCGTCAACTATGTCCTCGATCGCAAGTTCAAAGGCTTGAAATACGAAGCCAGCTCTGGCGTTTCGACCTTTGGCGATGCGCCAAGCTGGAAGGTGGGCCTCGCTGGCGGCGCAGAGTTCGCGCAGGGCAAAGGCCATATCATCGCCAGCGTCGAGCATTATCAGCAGGCGGCGATCAACAGCCGTTCGGCCCGTCGCTTTGGCGATGGCATCTACACGCTGGTGGGCGCAGGCACCGCAGCTGATCCTCTCAAAACCTATGCCAATGCGCGCTTCAACTTTTCTTCGTTTGGCGGCTTGATCCCGGCATCGGGCCAGACCTTCAAAAACGGTCAGCTTAGCGTATTCAACCCCGGCACGCCCATTGGCAACACCGGCCAGTCCGTTGGCGGCGACGGCGCGCATTTCGATGGCTTGGGTCTGACCGGCAGCGTCAACACGACACAGGCCTTCAGCCGTATCTCTTATGAGATTACCCCTGAGGTCGAAGGCTTCCTTCAGGGTAGCTTTGCCCGCGCCGAAAACGGCAGCCAATATGGCAATGACTTCAATTTTGGCGGGCTGCTGATTTCCCCGTCGAACGCCTTCCTTTCCGCCGCCGATCAGGCGACCCTGGCCGCCGTGAATGGTGGCAATGCCGTCGCTATGTCGCGCTATAACCGCGATCTGGGCCTACGCACCTCCTCGGCGGTGAACACCAACTACAACATCACGGCAGGCCTGTCGGGGTCGCTGGGCGGCTACAAGTGGAACGTGAGCTACGAGCACGGTCGCAACTCCCTTACGGTGAACGCCAATGAATTCGACAACCGCAAACTTTATGCCGCGCTGGATGCCGTCAAAGACGGAAGCGGCAACATCGTTTGCCGGGTTACGCTGACCAACCCCGACCTCTATCCCGGATGCAGCCCGCTCAACCTGTTTGGTGAAGGCTCTCCTTCGGCGGCTGCCGCGGCCTATGTGCGGGGCACCTCGATCTACAAGATCGTCAACCAGATGGACGATATCGTGGCCAGCATTTCCGGCTCGCCGTTCTCGCTGTGGGCAGGGCCAGTGTCCTTGGCGGTGGGCGGAGAATACCGCCACCAATCGCTTAACCAGTCCAGCAACTCCGACCCCGCTTTGCCGGTGGACTTCACCGGCATCCGCAACGTTCCAAACGGCGCCACAGCCTATGACTGGACCAATGTCGGCTCTGCACGTGGCAGCTATAATGTGAAAGAGGCCTTTGGCGAAGCCGAAGTGCCGCTTCTCAACGAAGGTCCGCTGGGCAAGTCGCTGACGCTCAACGGTGCCGTCCGTTTCACCGATTATTCGACCAGCGGCAGCGTGGTCACCTGGAAGACCGGGTTTGTTTACGAGCCGTTCGACGACCTGCGCATCCGTGCGACACAGTCGCGCGATATTCGGGCGCCCACACTTTATAACTTTTTTGCCACCGCATCGGTCAGCGCCAACGCCGTGACCACCGCATCGGGCTCGGTCAACGTGATCCAGACCACCGTTGGCAACCGTAACCTCAAGCCGGAAAAGGGAGACACCACCAGCATCGGTATCGCCTATACCCCGCATCAGGTGCCGGGCTTGCGCATGTCGCTGGACTTCTATCACCTGCGCCTGAAGGACGCGATTTCGACCAACGATGCGCAGACCACGTATAATGACTGCGTGGCCAGCAACGGCACGTCGCCCGTATGCGCCCTCATCAGCTATGCGGCCGATGGCAAAACGCCCATCGCCGTGGCGCTCTCGCCGGTCAACAGCGCTTCGCTGATGACCGAGGGCTATGACTTTGAAGCCAGCTATCGCCACAACCTGGGCGCGGGCAACATCACGTTCCGCGCGCTGACAAGCTACGTTCCGCACATCAAGCTGAAAACGAGCGCGCTGGCCAGCGACGAAGAACTGGCGGGCACGGCCAACACGTCGGTCGATGGCAATGCATCGGGCTATCCCAAGTGGCGCGGCAATTTCTCGGTCAACTACAACCTGAACAACTTCAATCTCTTCGTTCAGGAACGGTGGATCGGCGGCTATCTGCGCTCGACGCGCCCGACCTTTGTGATCGACAGTGCCTCGAATAAGATCCCTGATGTGTTCTACACCGATGTGACGATGAGCGTCGACATTGCTGATGGGCGCTTCCAGCCCTTCTTCAATGTCTCGGATCTCTTCAACCGTCAGGCTCCGCTTTACGCCTCCTACTTTCCGGGCGTGCTCTATCCAGCCGCTCAGTCCGTGCATAGTGTGATGGGGCGCTACTTTACGGTGGGCATCCGCGGCAAGTTCTAAAAACCCTGCCTCAGGCGGGTGGGATGTCTCCGTCATCCTGCCCGCCGCTTTTTGAATGCAGATCGAAAGGATCAGGGTATGAAAAGATGGATCCTAGGGTTGGCCCCTGCGTTGGGATGCCTGACGTGGACAATGCCAGTTGCGGCCAATCCCGTCGCATCGGGTCATCGCTCCCCCCATCTTGTTGCTGCCACGGCTGTGACCTGCGACAGGGGATGCCTTCTCGACAAAGTGCATGATGTTCTGCTTGGGCTGGAAGCACATGATGCATCAAAGCTGGTTTTCACCCCCAACGCTCTGATTTATCGCAACGGCAGCAAGACCGATCTCAAGGACGGGATATGGCAGGATGCGACCATCATCACCGGCCGGTCCACCATTGTGAGTCCCGTTGATCAACAGGCTGTGTTCATGGGCGTGGTGCGTCGGCGCGATGCCGATCCTGCGCTTTATTTTCTGCGCCTGAAGATTGAAGGACACAAGATCAGCGAAATGGAAGAAGTGGTCGCTGGTCCCAAGGATCTGCTCTATGATCCCACAGGCGTTCATACGCCGAAACCGATGTGGAGCGATGTGCTGCCCCAGAACGAGCGGGTGCCTGCGCATGAGTTGCGCCGCATCGCCGATCTCTATTTCGAGTCGATCCAGGAGCATAATCCCGCGATTGTGCCCTTTCATCCCGATTGCAACCGCACGGAAAACGGCACCCCCACGACCAACACCAACAAGCCCGGCGTCATCACCTCGGACAGTTGCGATATTGGTGTCACCAAATTCGGTTGGATCCCCCATGTGCGCGAACGCCGCTACCCGCTGACTGATGAAGCGCGCGGGATCGTGGTCGGTATCAGCCGCCTTGATGTTGAGCCGGGTTTGCAAAGCAACAATGGCCCAAAATCCGACCACCCCTTCAGCTTCATCATCTATGAGATCTTCAAGATCGTCGACGCCCGCATTTTGGACATCGAATGCTTCATGATCACCCCGGATGGTCACCCGACGGTCTGGCCGTCAAGGAAGTAGCAGGAAAGCGCGGCCCGAAAGACCGGGATCGCAACGTATCGAGCGCGGATTTATGCGTGGGAGCGAACATGATCAATAATTCCGTCAAGCTGGCTGTTGTTCAGGCCGCGCCTGTCTATCTCAACGCCGATGCCACGGTCGACAAGACCATCGCGCTGATTGAGGAAGCCGCGGCCAATGGCGCCGACCTGCTGGCTTTTCCCGAGGTATGGATCTCCGGCTACCCATGGTGGGCCTGGCTGGGTGCGCCGGCATGGGGCGCGCAGTTCCTGCCGCGCCTTTATGCCAGCGCCGTGGCCGTCAACGGACCAGAACTTGAGCGTATCAGGCAGGCAGCCTTGGCCAACAAGATCCATGTTGTCCTCGGTTTTAGCGAAAAGATGGATGCCACCCTTTATATTTCGCAAGTGGCCTTCAGCGATGAGGGCCAGCTGCTCTTCCATCGCCGCAAGCTCAAGCCCACCCATGTCGAGCGTACCGTCTATGGCGAGGGCGATGGCTCGGACCTGACAGTGGTGGACACCAAGCTCGGTCGCCTTGGCGCGCTATGCTGCGCCGAACATGTCCAGCCCCTGTCGAAATTCGCTCTGTTCGCCCAGAACGAACAGATCCATGTCGCCTCTTGGCCGTCCTTCACGCTGTACAAGGAAATTACCTATGGCCTGACCGCACAGGCCAATCTGGCCGTCAGCCAAGTGCATGCCATCGAGGGGGGCTGCTATGTTCTCCATTCCAGCGCGGTCACCAGCAAGGAGATGATCGAGCTCCTTTGCGACACGGAGGAGAAGGTCGGGCTACTCAATGCCGATGGCGCCGTCGCAGGTGGCGGATGCAGCATGATCTATGGCCCAGACGGCAAACCGCTGGTCGAGCTTTTGCCTGAGGATGCCGAGGGTATTTTGTATGCCGACGCCCACATCGAAGCGATTGTCGCAGCCAAATCGGTTTTTGACCCCGCGGGACACTATTGCCGCGCCGATGCCACCCAACTCCTGCTGAACGTCGAGCCACGTCAGGCGGTGGTGAAAATGGGCGGTGCTGCGCCGACTAGCGGAGAGGCGAGCGGCGATCCGACTGCGGACTGAAGACAGGCCGCGCCTTTTCCAACTGCACGCCTAAGAATCCCATTTGCTGATCTGCCACATCCATTTCCGCCTATCGTTGCGACACGATGGCGCATTCAGGGGCCGACTATGCCATCAAATCCAGCAGCGTCTGCAACGACGACAGCGAATATCCGTTACGAATTGCGCGCCTTGGGGCTGCTGGCGGCGGGTTTTGGCCTCGTGGGTCTCGATCGCTGGTTGATCATGCCGCTTGCCCCGCAGATCATGCATGATTTGCACCTTAATTATCAGGATCTAGGCAATCTGGGAGCGGCCATCGGCCTGTCATGGGGGGTGTTCGCCATCATCATGGGGCGACTGTCCGATCGGATCGGTCGGCGCAAGATCATCATTCCTGCCGTCGTCGCCTTTTCGCTGTTGTCGGGTGTAAGTGGTTTGGCCACTGGCTTTGCCGGACTGTTCATCGCACGCTTGCTGATGGGGGTCGCCGAGGGCGCCTACTGCCCGACCAGTTATGCCGCCGCGCTTGACGCGTCGCCGGCAAGCCGCCGCGGGATCAATCTGGGCATCATCCAGGGGGCGTTTGCACTGGGCGGCCTTGCACTAGGCCCTATCATCGCCACGCAACTGGCCGCCATCCTGCCATCCTGGCGCGATGTCTTTATGCTCGTGTCGATTCCGGGCCTGATCCTTGCATTTATGCTGTGGCGCGTTCTGCGGGATCCGGTCAATCCCGAACTGGCAGCTCATCACGAGGCCGCTTCGTCCAACTGGCTTGCGCTTTTGGCCTATCGCAACATCCGTATCGCCATTCCCGCCATCTTTTGTTCGATGAGCGGCATCTTCGTTCTTGGCGTGATGGCCCCGGTCTATCTCACGGACGTGGTGAAGCTGGACAGCGTGACCATGGGTTTCGTGATGTCGGGTTTTGGTCTGGGTGGCTTTGTGGGCCAGATCTTGCTGGGTATTCTGTCTGACCGAATTGGGCGCAAGCCTTCACTCTTTATCGCTTTCATTGTGGGCGCGGCGGCTTTGGCGGCGCTCGTCCTATGGGTTCAGGCGCCGGCGGCAATCTTTGCCGCGCTGTTCATGGCTGCGTTCTGCTGCTGTGGGGCCAATGCATTGCTGGCAGGGCCCATTTCAGGCGAATGCGTGCCGTCGACGATGGCGTCCAGCGCAATGGGTTTGGTAATCGGCCTTGGCGAGATTTTCGGCGGTGGCGTTGCCCCCTCGATCGGCGGTGCCATTGCCATGGCTGGCGGACTGAAACTGACCCTGCTGACGGTTGATGTCGTGTTGGTGGTAGGAGCTGTGGTGGCACTTTTTCTCAAAGAAACGGCGCCGCAAATTGTGGCCAAGCGATAGACTCGATCCGCAAGGTGCCGAATCCATGCCGCGTTGGGGCCACCCCCAACGCGGTATGCGGTTTCCGCTGGACACCGCGAGAACGTTCGCGGTTGCAGCGCTGATAACCCCGTATATCGGTTGCAAATCTCTTGCGCTTCATTCGGAGATGCCCGAGAGCTTTTGTCATATCAGGCACTCAGGAAATCTTCAGAGATGGCAAAGCGCCCCGTTCGCCGGGCCCGGCTCAAAAGCCCACAGGCACATCATGAGCTTACAAAAAGTCTTGATGGAGTCCTCGCTTTTCAACTGCGCCGAGCGCAGGAAGCGTCATTTGCAGCTTTCGCGCAAAAGGTGGGCGAGTCAGACATATGGCCTGGGTGGTATGCCCTGCTCACCATTGTCCATAACAATCCCGGTATCACCCAAACCGAATTGAGCAAGGCCAGCGGACGGGACAAATCCACACTTACAGCCTCGCTTCGCGAGCTCAGCCGTAAAGGCCTCATTGTAAGAGATCGCGACCCAGAGGATCAGCGCCGCATCCGCCTTTCGCTCAGCCAGGAAGGGACCAGCAATCTGCAAACATTGCGCGCCCATGCAGAAGCGCATGACGCCCAATTTGAAGCCATTGTGGGCCAGGAAAACCGCGAGGCATTTCTCGCAATTCTGAAGGACATCGCGGACCAGTTTACAAGGTTTGCCGAACCGACCGCAACGCGAGACTGAAGCAAGGCAATACGCGTTATACCAATGTGCGCTGAGGCTGACTCACGCTGGGGATTCCCAAGTCGGTGAAAATCTGATTCGACGTTGCGAGCACATGGAGGCTTGCGATGG
>NZ_JABCNG010000013.1 GCF_012932495.1 Novosphingobium sp. SG919 | reverse complement strand
TCACAGCACCTCGTCACTGACAGCGGTGAAACGCCACGCGTTCTCCGCGATGCCCCATCCTATCTGATCCCAATGACGTTCCGCAACTAGACAGCAGTCTCGCCTTTATCGTGACAATGCTTTCGCTCCGACAGGAATGGGCTGCATAAAGCCAAATCTGCCATGTTTCAAAGACTTCTCCAAATCAAAATGGCCACTCTGCTATCGATATAGGCTCTAGACGTGTCCATCTAGAAGGGTCCGTTTTGTAATGAACTTTCACTCAACCGTGGGGAGGGGGTGCTTGCTGCACGCCGCTGATTGGTTAAGATTGTGCGTCTCATCCCAGGACAGGAAATTGGCGGCGCAAGATGGATTTGCTTGGTAACGCTCTGCTGTCGATCAAGGTGCTTTCCAATTCGATTGGGGTGTTTGATTTCGGTGGCCAATGGGGCTTTGGTCTGACGCAGGTAATGCCTGATTTCGCCTGTAGCTTGACTGTGCTTGAAGGTCGTTGCTGGTTATGCACCGCGGGTTCGCCGGGCACGTGGCTGGGGGCGGGCGAAACCGCCATTGTGCTCAACGGCACGCCCCACAGCTTTGCCAGCGATCCTGATGCGCCGGTTCTGGCGCTGCTCGACCTGCTCTCGCGGAATGGCGCAGCGACGTTTAACCCCGCGACGCGACGCGCCTTTGCACCTCACGATGGGGGATGGCACGCCGCGCACGCGTATTTTGGCGTTAGCCTATCTGTTGCGAGAACCTGACCGTAACCCTGTACTCTCCGACCTGCCGCCCTCATTTGTTATCCGGCAAGAAGCGGAGACCATCTTCCCATGGCTGTCCAGCCTTTCCGCCTATCTGGTTGAGCAGAAGGGTGGGCATCTGCCCGGCTATACGGCGACTGCATCGCATCTGGCCGATCTGATGTTCACCAGCTTTTTGCGGTCCTGGATCGCCAGCGATTCGGGCGCGGGCACTGGCTGGCTCAAAGGCCTCTCCGATCCGCAGATCGGGGGCGTCCTGTCGCTGGTAAATGCACAGCCGATGGCGAAATGGACCGTGGATACCATGGCACGCGAGGCCAACATGGCACGATCAACCTTTGCGCGCCGCTTTTCCGAACTGTTATCTCAGCCTCCCATGGATTACGTGCTGGGCGTCCGGCTGAGTGCTGCGCGCGATATGATGCTGAGCCAGCGTCTGCCGATCGCGCAATTGGCCGAGAATGCCGGTTATCAGTCTGAACGGGCCTTTCGCTCCGCCTTTGTCCGGTGTTATGGCATGTCGCCCCGCGACTATCTGAAGGCGCAGCATAAAGCGCAGGGTTGAGCGAATTGAGCCGATTTTAGAAAGTTTCGGGTATATAAGCCACCGAAGAACTGTGGCTATCTTCACTCCCAGCATAAAGTTGGGGAGAGTGAAAATGAGCTTTTTGCAAAATGCCTGGTATATGGCGGCCTGGGCAGATGAAGTGGGCCCAGATGCGCTGCTGTCACGCACGATTCTGTCACAGCGCATCGTGTTTTATCGCGGTACGGATGGGGTGGTGCTTGCACTGGCTGATCGGTGCAGCCACCGTTTTGTGCCGCTCAGCATGGGCCAGCGCCAAGGGGATGAACTGCAATGTCCCTATCACGGGCTGCGCTTTGGCCCTGGCGGGCAATGCACGCGCAATCCTCATGGCGACGGGCGCATCGCACCTAACGCTGCCATCCGTGCTTTTCCCACCCAAGAGGCGGGCTTGATGATCTGGGTGTGGATGGGCGATGCCGCCTTGGCCGATCCGGCTTTGATCCCGGACTACACGCTGCTGGCCGCCGCGCCAGAGACCGGGCGCATGCGTGGTATGTTGCACGTTGCGGCCAATTACCAATTGCTTAGTGACAACATTATGGACCTCAGCCATGTCGATTATCTGCATGCCGACACACTGGGGGGAGGTTCGATCTCACGGTCCAACGCCGGGGTGAAGGAGGAGGATCGCACAGTAACGATCACTTGGCAGGTGGACAGCGACAGTGTGCCCCCCGCCTTCGCTCGGGAAATGCCCGACCCGGCAACGCCTGCCCGTCAGCGTACCCAGGTGATCTGGACCGCCCCCAGCGCCATGGCCCTGACCATCGAGATCGAGCGGCCAGATGACAGTCCCGTGGGAGCCGCGGCATTTCACATCATGACGCCTGAAACGCTCACCACCACCCATTATTTCTACGCCAATTGCGCAGCTTTCGGCAGCATGATGCCGAATACAACGCCATCGTGACAGAGGTGATTACCCATGTCTTCATGGAAGAAGACAAGCCCATGGTCGAGGCACAACAGCACGCTGTCGGCAGTGCCGAACTGATGGACCTTAGGCCGTTGGTTCTGTCGCCCGATACAGGAGCGATCCGCGCAAGGCGCAAGCTGGCCGCGATGATCCGCGCCGAACAAGCTGTGGCCTGAAGGCGACTCTTCACCAACGCCTGCTTTTTTGAGCCCATTCCACCCGATCCCAACCGCACCGGAATCGTATCTGGCCGGTGGGAGCATTTATCAGGATCAACAAATGCTGAAAATCATCATTGGCGGTCGTCGCCGGGCCGGTATGACCCATGCCGAGTATTCGTACTACGCTGAACATTGCCACGGTGCGACCGTTGCGCACAATCCGGGCAGCATGGAGACATATATGCAAAACCACATCCTTGATGCCGCGTTTGGCACCAAGGAGGATGGCTGGATTTCTGGTGCCGATTTCGACTCATTTAGCGAGATCAGCTTTGCCGATGGCACGGCCTTCGCCCGATCGCTTGCCGATCCATATTACCACGATACCATTCAGCCCGATGAGTTGAACTTCGTGTGCCAAAGCCGGGTTATCCTGTTGGCAACGCAGGTGGAGGAACAACCGGTGGCCCATCCCGGCACCGCGCGGTTGAAGTTGATGCGTTTTATCGCCAGCAATGGCAAGGCTGACGCCGAAAGCTTTGAGGCGCAGTGGCAAGCCGAGGCAAGGCGGATTGCCGACCATTCCGCCCTGAAACCGATGCTGCGTAGGATGACGCGCAGCATCAGCCTCGACGGCTTTGCGGCCCAACTTCCCGCCGGTTTCATCGCCAATGCCCCGCTCAGCTCCTATGTGGGCGTGGACAGTCTGTGGTTTGATGCACAGGATGCCGATCAGGCCATCGCGGCCTATCGCTCGGCGATCGAGGAAGCCGAATCCACGCTGTTGCCGCTTTTGGAGCGCCGTTCGGAGATCCTGTTCATCGTGGAGGAGCGCAGCATCGTTGCGTAATTCTCGCTGCGGCTAAATGGAAGGGGCGCAAAGTTCAACCTTTGCGCCCCTCTTTTTGTCACGAAGAAAGGTATCGGCCACATCGTAGAACGCGCCCGGCGAAGAACCGAGGCGCGCCTCTACGCCATCTCGCGGTGGCTCGGATCACTGCGATGACACTTCCAGAACTATTTTGCCCGATGCGGTCCGGCTTTCCAGCAAGGCGTGAGCTGCTGCTGCCTCACCCAAAGCGAAAGAGGGGCCCAGCAGCGGTTTTACGCGGCCTTCCCGCCAGCGCTGGACGAGCGCGTCCAGCGCAGCACCCAGTACGTGGGGACGATGGGCGAAATAGGTGGCCAGAAAGAAGCCGGTAACGCTGATGCTGCGTTCCAAAAGATCACCGACCGGCACATCCAGCAGTTGGCCATCGGAAGAGCCGAACACAACCAATCGACCAAACGGCCCAAGCAGTGAAAGGCCAGCCAACATCGACTTTCCGCCGCCGCGGTCGAGGACGATATCCAGCGCTCGCCCATCAAGCGTCCGAGTGAGTTCGTCTGACCAGTCCGATTGAGATGAGTCGATCACGGCAGTAGCGCCCGCTGTCTGTGCGTAATGACGATTCTGCTCGGAACTTGCCAATGCCACGATATGGCCTGCGCCAAGATCAGCGGCGATCTGCACGGCCAAAGAGCCGACCCCACCTCCTGCGCTTGGGATCAGCACCGCTTCCCCGGCGGCCAATTTCGCGGCTTCTGTCAGCATGAACCACGCCGTCAGGCCTTGGATAAACAGTGCGAGCGCAACCGCCGCGGGCAAATCCTCGGGGACAGATGCCAATTGCACGGCGGGCACCGCGACATATTCGGCGTAACCGGCCCCCGGGCAGGAGCCGATGACCCGAGTTCCCGTTTGAAGCGTGACGCCCGGGCCTACGCTATCGATCCAGCCTATGAACTCGCTGCCCGCGATAGCGGGCAAAGTGATGGATGCCGGATAATAGCCATGGCCGCGCTGCACGACGTCCGCAAAATTTACCCCCGCTGCCTCGACCCGGATCAGCGCCTGACCCGGACCGGCAACAGGGCGCTGGACTTCCTCCAGAATGAGGACATCAGGCGTTCCGCGCCGGTGGTAGCGAACGGCGCGCATATCTTTGCTCAAGGTCATTGGTTTCCATCCTTTGAGTCGGAAGGCGGGGCCGCAGCTGCCAGCCCGCCGGTAATGAAGGCCAAGAGATGATCGCCCAATCGATCAGTGGCATGCTTGCTGCTGGTGGCGCCGGCAAAAAGTTGATCGATGAGTTCTGGATGGCCCAGTGTGAGTGAGTAGGCGCCCAGCGCACCGAACATGCGCCAGGCAATTACATCGCGTGAGAGGTCGGGACGGATCTGGGCGAGGACCTCAATGTAGCGTTGATCCACGACAGCGAGCGATTTGGACATCGTCTCTCTGATTTTGTCGTTGACGTCGGACCAGAGAACGAGCCCCATGAGATGGGTGAAAATGATTCTGTTTTCGGTGATCGCGTGATTTTCGAAAACCGGATCGAGCCATGCTCGCACAACGTCTTCGAGCATGGGGGCTGTATTCGCCCGGAGCAACGCTTCCAGCCGATCCGACCGAGCCGTCGCCACCTTCTCGCATTCAGCGGTAAAGATGTCGGCGAACAGGCTTTCCTTGCTTCCGAAGTGATAGTTGACCGAGGCGATATTGCTGTGAGCGGCAGCTGCGATCTCGGCTATTCGCACGTCGTTATAGCCTCGTGAAAAGAACAGCTTGGTAGCCGCTTCGGCGATACGGGCGCGTGTGGTTCCTGGGCCTTTCTTCAGCCGATTGGCGGTCATGTTATCTCCCCCTGGCGCAACCGATGTATCGTCCAACTTGCTCCCCCGGCAATCTGAGATCGCGAAGTTGTTGCCTCGATTTAAACTGTCATTTAAAGTGAGTCAACGAATCGATAGTGAACGGAGAGAAATGTCCATGGCGCAACATGATATCGTTGTTGTTGGGGGCGGGCATAATGGCCTGGTCGCTGCGGCTTACCTTGCCAAAGCGGGAAAGCAGGTCATCGTCCTTGAGGCGAAACCCTTCTTCGGCGGCGGCGTGGTCACACGGGAGTTGACGGTTCCCGGCTTCAGGCATGACCAGCACAGCATGAGCCACATCATGCTTCAGGCCAATCCGCTGATTGTGAATGATGAGTTGGGGCTAAAGTCGAAATTCGGCCTGAAATACAATTTCCCCAAGCGCCCGTTCGTGTCGATCTTCGAGGACGGTTCCTCAATCAGCATGTTCATGGACCCGGCCGCCAATGTGGCGGAGATCGCCCGTTTCTCTGCCGAAGACGCGCAGGCCTACGCGGAAGTTTCCGCTCTTGGCGCCAAGCTCCTGCCCATGCTTACGGCTGGCATGTTCGTCCCGCCGGCACCTTTTGGTGCGACGTTTGCGATGCTGGATCAAAGCCTTGAAGGCCGCGTGATGCTGGACATCCTGCAGCGCAGTGCCTGGGATCTGGTGAGCGATCGCTTCAAGAATGAAAAAGTCCGCATGCATTTCCTCAAATTGCTGAGCGAGAATCTGGCGGCGCCCTTCGAGCGTGGCACCGGGATTGGCCTGCTATTTTTTGTCGCGGCCATCGAACGCTACGGGTGCGGCGCGGCAGTGGGCGGAAGCGGCGAATTGTCGCGGGCGCTTGCCGATTGCATCAAGAGCCATGGCGGCGAGATCCGCTGCGATACACCGGTTACCAAACTCATCGTCAGCGGGGGCCGCGCAACCGGCGTGCGGACGGCCAATAATGAAGAAATCATGGCGCGCGACGCCGTCATCGGCGCGATCCACCCGCATCTGCTCGGTCGGTTCATCGATGGGCTCGACACAGGCGTTGTTCAGCGCGCCGAGCGTGTGCAGCAGGCGGCCTACAGTGCCTTCGCCGTCCATGCCGCGCTCAATGAACCGCTGCGCTTCAAGAGCGACGAGAATGTCGATGATGGTTACGTGGTCGAACTGCACTCGGGTGGGATGGAGGATTTCCTGCGCAAGTTTGACGACATGAAATATGGTCGCTTGCCTAAAAAGCCTTTGATCGGGGCCTCCTCGCCATCGGTGGCGGATACGACGCGCGTTCCTGAAGGCAAGGCGACCTTCTACGCCTTTTCCTATGCACCTTATGAGCTTGCCGATGGCGGCGCTGCGGCGTGGGATCGCATCAAGGAGCAGCATCAGCAGCATATAATTGATGAAATCGGACTGTTCTGCCACAACCTTGATGCTGAAAACATCATTGCCGTGCATTCGGACTCGCCGCTTGATCTGGAACGAAGCTCGCCCAGTTTCCAGCGCGGCGACATCCACGGCTGCGCCCCCTATCTCAATCAGTTCGCGGCGCACCGGCCAACGCCCGACCTTGGCAACTATACGGTGCCCGGGGTTGAGCGGATGTACCTTGTCGGTCCCTTCCTCCATCCCGGTGGCGGCGTGTTCGGCGCGGGCCGCGGTACGGCAATCCGCATGTTTGACGATCTGGGCATGGATTTCGACAAGGTGATCTCGTGAAGATACTCTCGCAGGATCGAAGCAGCCTCATGGAGGTGACGGCGCTCGATATTTCCTCGGGCGAGCTTGTGATCAAGGGCAAGGTTTTCGGCACCATGCCAATGTCTGCACGCCTGTCACCGGATGAGGCGCGAAAGGGTTTGAAGCTCCTCAGCCCCCGCATCCTCATCTTCTTGCTCACGTTCCTCTTTCGGAGTGGCAAGTCGTGACGGCCCCGGTATCAAGCCGGGTCGCGGCTATCACTGGGGCGGGTTCGGGGGTAGGGCGGGCGACCGCGCTGCGCTTTGCACGCGAGGGATATCGCGTGCTCCTATGTGACCGCGTATCCTGCGACGGCGTTCTTGAGGAGATTGGCAGCTCCGGAGGCCGGGCCGAGGCCATAATGATCGATCTTGCGGATGCGCGTTGCGGAGAGATGATTGTAGGGCAGGCGTCCAAGCTGTTCGGTGGTCTGGATGTTCTGATCCACAATGCCGCAATCGGGACATCTGGCACGGTCGAGACGGTGCCAGATGTTGATTTCGAGCGCGTGCTGGATGTCAATCTTATGGCGGGCATTCGACTGGCACGCGAAGCGGTGCCGATTATGCGGGAGCGTGGCGGCGGGGCAATTCTGTTTACCGCGGCGCTCGCGGGACACCGCTACGTGCCCAATGCGGTTGCTTATGCGGTGAGCAAGGCGGCGTTGATCCACCTAACCCGTTGCATGGCAATCGATCATGGACGCGATGGTATCCGCACCAATTGCGTCACTCCGGGGCCCATTAACACGCCTATGTTGCACGAGGCGTCGGCGGTTTATGGTATCCCGGTGGAAGCGATGCGCGCCGGAATGCCGACCGGGCATATCCCGGAACCCGATGAGATTGCGGCGACCTATGCGTTTCTGGCAAGCCCGGCCGCGCGATCAATCAACGGCCAGGCGATCGGCATCGATGGGGGGATGTCAGTGGGATTCTTTTCGCCCAAGCCATAGTTTACGCATTAGGTCGTTATAAAAAAGGCTGGCGCTGTCCTGCGGTGCGGTGGTCTTGCATCCGTCAACGAGCGCCAGCCAACTGGGAGAGAGCATCATGAACCCGAACTATATTCGTGAGGCGTGGTACCCGGTTGCCTTGGTGAGCGAGATTGAACCGGGCCAAATGATCTCGCGCGAGGTGATGGACGAGCCTCTGGTCTTGTTCCGAAATTCTCAGAATGACATCAGTGTGCTGTCTGATGTTTGCCCGCACCGGTTTGCTCCATTGAGTATGGGGCGGATCGATAAGGGTATCATCACGTGTCCTTATCATGGGCTGGAATTTGACAGCAAAGGGCATTGTGTCCGGAACCCCCATGGTGAAGGGGTTATTCCCAAAGCGGCGCCATTGCGAAGCTATCCCGTTAAGGCGGATCGCGGCATTGTCTGGTTGTGGACGGGCCTTGGCTATCCCACCAACGACATTCCTGAACTGGATTTCCTCGATCTGCCGGCAAGCGCCGTTGCGGAAGGTTTGTTCAACTCGTCAGGCCATTATCAGCTTGTGATCGATAACTTGCTCGATCTGAGCCACGCCGATTTTCTGCACCCCGGCCTGCTTGGAACCGGCGGGGCGGTTACAGGGCAGACCCCTAAAATCACACGCGAAGGCAATAAAATCACCAGCCTTTGGACCTGGGAGGATAGTCAGGCGATGGCTCTGTTCGCCCCTTTCTTGCCAGAGGGCGGTGCGCATTCAGATGGCTGGCTCAAGGTCGAATGGTCGCCCCCGGCGCGTTTGGTCATTTCATCGGGGGCATCCTCGCGGCTTGATCGGACAACCAAAGAGCTGAAGATCGAGGCCATCCACGCCTTGACCCCGGCAACCCCCGATTCGACCCATTACGTGTTCCGGGCCGTTCGCAATTGGGCCCTTGAGGACCAGGCGATGACGGACATCACGACCCGTGCCGTGATGGCGGCTTTCACAACCGAGGACGGGCCAATGATAAAGGCCGTGCAAGACAATATGCGGGGCCGGGACTTTTGGAAACTTCGCCCTTGGTTACTGTCAGGCGACGGTGGCGCTGTGATGGCACGACGGGCGATCGAAAGGTTGGTCAAGGAGGAGCAGGCGGCGCCTTGAACGCTCTGGCGCGGGGCAGGCGGCGAAGGGGCGAACTGGCCATGGAGTGCTTGGGACGCTTTCATTGTCGATGCTTTGCCGGAGGTGGGAAATGGGTATGGCTCAGGCTCAAACTCGAAATTGATTTTGAAAACTCTCGAGACCCTTGAATTTGGGATTCTCTGCTGAAGCCGGAGGCTGTTTGGGATGTTGTGTTTGCTGTTTTGGTTGTCGGATCGGGCGTGCGCAGTGATCGGACCACGTTTGACTGATCGCCCGCCCGAAGCACCGCGGTTTGATGGCCGACATGTGATATCTGGTGTTATCCGCTTGCGCAGGTGTATTGGTCGCTGGACCGACTGTCCAGTCAATGACGGCTCTCCGACGAGATGGAATTGCCTGGGCATCTGGACCCGCATTCTGACGGTTTTGACTGAAGAAGGCTGGATCGCACAGATCAGCCGTCTTAAAGATCGCATAAATCATGTCTGCACCAGTCAATCTAGCGGGCGTTGACCTGAACCTGCTGCTCGCGTTCGAAGCCTTGCTGAAGCACGGGAGCGTAACACATGCCGGAGCCGCGATCGGTTTGAGCCAGCCAAGCATGAGCCATGCGCTCAAACGGTTGCGGCATCTCTTAGATGATGAGTTATTCTGTCGTGACGGTTCAGGGATGCAGCCGACCCCGCGTGCGCAGGAATTGGCCCCCTATATCATAGAGGGGCTCGCGCTATTGCGCGCCGCAATGAACCAAAAGATCGAATTCGTCCCCACCGAGTCTGATCGCCGTTTTATTCTGGGTATGTCGGATGTGGCGGCTTTTGGTGTGCTCCCTTTGTTGATGCCTGCATTAAGGCGGCTTGCGCCCAAGATGGACCTGATCGTCGTCGACCTCGCAGCGGCTGAGGCAACAGAAGAATTGCGGCTCGGAAAGATCGACCTTGCCCTGAACGCCTTCGTTGAAATTTCAGCCGAACTGCAAAGTCGTACGCTTTTCACCATTCCCATGACCTGCGTGGTGGATCGGCGCAATCCGCGATTGAAGGACGGGGCGCTGAGTCTGGAGGCCTTCAAGGAACTGCCACATGTTCAGGTCGCGGGGGCGCGGTCAGGTCTCGTTACCGATTATGAGGTGCAGGCGATCGGTATTCGCAGGAGGGTCGCGCTTCAGGTCCCCCATAGCCTTGCAGTGCCCGCCGCCGTGCTGGGCACGGATCTCATCGCGGTCCTCGATAGTCTCACCGCCAGTGCATTTCGGGATTGGCCTGACTTATGTTTTGTGCCGCCGCCCATCCCGATGGCGCCCGTTGGCGCGCTGGCCTTGTGGCATTCCCGCAATCAGTACGACTCTGGCCACAAATGGCTCAGGGAGCTAATATTTGAACTGCAAATGTGCACGAGCGAGGAGCCGGGATGGTCACGTCACCAGCTACAGCCCTTCCCATTAATTCGATGAATAGGACCATGCGGAATATCGATTTCCAGTATAGTCATCGCTGCCGTATGACAATTTTGAAAACAAGAGAGAAGACCGACCTGATGAACAGGCGGCCATTGTAAAACGCCCCCTTTTTGACCGACTGCCCTTGCATCCATCGGATCAGGGCCGCGGCGGCAATGTCGGTGGCCGTCAACGCGGCCAACGTCAAAGAGCGGGCGGTTTATAACCATGGGAGGGAACCATAATGAAAACTTATCTTTTACTGTCCACATGCGTGCTCGCGTCGGCTCTGGCTGTTCCGGCACATGCTCAGACGGCGGTCTCAGCTAGGCCGGATATCAACGCCAGACCAGCGACTGTGGAAGAAATTGTGGTCACGGCGCAGCGCCGTGCCGAAAATCTGCAGAACGTGCCTATCTCGGTCACCGCTGTAAGTGCAATGAGGTTGTCGAGCGCGGGTATCACCAATGCGCAGGCTTTGGCGACTGTTACGCCGGCGCTGACCGTCAATAATGCCTCGGGCTATTTCCTGCCCAAAATCCGCGGGATCGGCGCCTCCACATTTGGGCCGGGTCTTGAAAATTCCATCGCGGTCTATGTCGACAACGTATATTATGCCGCTTCCTCGGCCTCCCTGTTCTCATTCAACAATATCGAGCGAGTTGAAGTGTTGAAGGGACCGCAAGGCACGTTGTTCGGGCGCAACGCCACGGGTGGTCTCATCAACATCGTCACGAAAGATCCTTCCAGGACGCCTGGCGGCTCGGCCAGTTTGTCTTATGGAAATTACCAAACACTTTCAGGAAGCCTCTATCTCACAACCGGGCTCTCCGATAATGCTGCCATCGATATTTCGTTTGTCGGCAGCCATCAGGGTAAGGGCTTTGGAACGAATCTGGCAACCGGGCGCGACGTTAACAAGACCGACAGCGACATTGGCCTGCGCTCCAAGCTGTTGTGGGAGCCTGGACCCAATACGGCCATTCGATTGAGCGGCGACTATTCACAGACGCGCGGAAATAATCCCGCATTTCGGGATTTCCCCGGTGAACAACCACTGTTTGGTCTGGCCAGAACAGGTTCGCCGTGGGATGTCAACACCAATGTCGAGCCGAAACAGAATAGCAGCAGCGGCGGCGCGGCGATGAGGATCGACCAAGGTCTGGGCAGCATCCAACTCGTCAGTATCTCGGCCTATCGCAGCTCAACCACCAATTTTGCTTTCGATTTCGATCTCACTCCGGTCCCGGCGCTAGGCATTTTTGTCAAGCAGAACGACCGGCAGTTTAGCCAGGAGCTGCAGCTTCAATCGAATAAATCATCCTATATCAAGTGGGTCTTGGGTGGCTTCTATTTCCACGGGTACAGCGCCTATGTTCCCAGCGATCTTGTCATTGGCTTTCCATTGGACCAGCCGGGTTCTCCCTTCTTTCCATTTTCTCGGATGCGAACCACTGGGACTGTGAAGACCGATTCCTACGCGGGATATGGTCAGGTGACCGTACCGGTTGGACCTTCGACAAATATCACAGGCGGTTTACGCTATACGTCAGAGCGGCGCAGCATTGACGGCATGAGTTCTGCGCAGCTGCCTGACGGGTCCTTTATCGACCTCCTGCCCCCTGGCACTGGCAATCAGTCCAAGCAGTTCAACAAGCTTACGTGGCGCGTGAGTGTCGATCACAAGATCAATAATATCCTGCTTTACGCCTCGTACAATCGCGGGTTCAAGGCTGGCGGGTTCAATCTAGGCACGCCTGAGCAGCCTGCGTTCGAACCTGAAGTTCTCGATGCCTATGAGGCTGGACTGAAAATGGATCTGCTGGACAGACGCCTGCGCTTCAATCCCGCCATTTTCTATTATGATTACACCAATATCCAGGTGCCTAAGCCTCTTCCCACCGGAACGGTTGGCATCGTCAACGGGCCATCGGCGAAAATCTACGGCCTCGACATTGACGGTGAGGCCATCATCAGTTCGCGCATGAAACTGAACTTTGGCGCGACGGTGATTCATGACCGTTTTGGCGATTTCCCCAATGCACTGATGAACACGCCCAATCCGGCGGGGGGTGTTATTCAGACCCTTTTCAATGCGCGTGGAAATCGGATCCCGGTCACGGCTGACTTCAGCACGAGCCTTGGAGGGCTCTACACCTTGCCTGTCGGCGCCGGGGATATGGTTTTCTCCGTCGATTGGAATCATAACGATGGATATTTTACAAATGTCGATAATCTGCGCAGGCAGAAGTCCTTCGAGATGGTGAACGCATCGATCACCTTCAACACTGCGGACGAAAGGTTCAGCCTTCGAGGATGGGTCAGAAATATCGGAAACGAGGCGGTTCTGCTCTATTCCAATTCCAGTAATACTAGCTCGGTGGCATCTTATGGGGCGCCGCGTACATATGGGCTGACTTTACAAACTAAATTCTGATAATTTAAAATTATCTAACAACATCTGAAATAGATTCGCCGATGAACATTCTATATTCATATGGGCAATATTTTTATATATATTTTTCTAAAAGATATTTCCAGTTTAAATGGAATTTAATTGCAAATAACTATATTGGAGAATATGATGGTGTGTCGTGCAACAAGAAATAGGTTGGGCGGTTTTTAAGCGTGTCGTGGGTGCGACTTTGGCGATGCGCTGTGCTGCGCATGTCGGATTGGAGTGTGAAACGATGAGCAGTCTCCCTGCCATGGAAGCCTATGTTCGCAATGAAACCCGCATCAGTGTCGTGATAAACGCCGTTATCTCTGCGGTTGTATTTCTTGTCGTATTTGGTTTGGATGGGCCGGTGCAGCTTTGGGGTTTCGGGCAATGGATAGCCGATTTTCTGCCGCAAAGCTTCATGACCACATTTATGAGTGTTCTCGTTCCCGGCGCGCTCGCCCGGCGAAAGTTGAAGGCAGGGGCGCTGACGCGGATTGGCCATCGCTCTTTCCTGCCCGCCAAATTGCTGCCGCGGGGGCTGATCCTGGCGGTGGGATCCGCATTCATTGGCACGGCGTCGATCGCCGTCTTTGTCTGGCTGGTGGGAGCACCCTCGATCGCGCCGGTGCCTGCACTCGTTCTCAAGGCGATGTATGGTGCGGGTCTGGCGTTAATTGTAACGCCTCTTTCGCTCCGCGCAGAACTGGCGTCGTGATGCGATCCTTCCCCGCTTTTGCCAAGGATTATCACTTGGGGATGATCGATGTTGCCTTGGTCGGCGGTTATTCACCTTAAGGTGGATCGATCGGGATGCGCCAATGGGCACATGGGTTCTGATCATTGCACCTTGGTATCAGACGCTCAAGGGGACGGTTTCACACTTTTTGCCGGTGCATTCGCACCAATCGTACTCTCGACGCCCGTCACCCCGCTTTCAGGCCCTGGCCGGGGCCTGAACTTTCAAACGCGGATCAGCCAGTCGCAGCGGCCTTGGCCGGCATTGTCAGTCCTTCAGGAACGAGGCCGGTTTCGACATAGCGCCAGAGCGTCATCGCCAGCTTGCGGGCCATGGCCACCAGCATGACCCGGCGCATGCGCGACGATTGTCCCTGTGTTCGTGCCCTGGACCACTTCGTCAGCGGGCTTTCGGGATGTTTGTGCTGCAGATCCAGGCGATCTCGACGAGGATGCGCCGGGCCCAGCTGTTGCCGGCTTTTGAGATGCCCTGGCATTTCGTGGTAGAGCCGCTGTCGTAGGCACTTGGCGTCAGCCCGAGATAGGATCCCAGGTGCGAACGGCTGCTGAACTGGCGCGAGAAGATTTCCCGTGCCATAATCGCGGCAGTCGTTCGGCCAACCCCGGGCAACAGGCGAAGCATCTGACGCTTCTGCTCGATGGCAGGGTCTTGCGCGTCCGCCATATCGCGCTCCTTTTCAACGCAGCGGATCTGCTCCTCGACCAGAGCCAGCCGTGAATATTCACGTTCGAGTTCATGGAGCAGACGTTCGGGAAGCGATCTGCCTTCCGCGGTGACAAGGGAAGCAAAATCAATTTGCGTCGCGCGCAGTTTCGGTTCGATGCCCCTTATCCCCTGGCCAAAAAGCAGGCCTTTGATCCGATTAATATGCGCAGTACGCTCGTGGACCGATATTGTTGAAAAACCCGCCACTGAGATCGAGGCTGGTACCAGCTTGGGCACGGTCTGGAAGGCCCGTCCCGGTTATGCGAGCGCCGGGGCGGCGGGCATCGGAATCAGCTTTGCCAACTTGCGGAGGTTTTGAGCGGTGGCTGCAAGGAGGAACTCGTCCTTTGCACCGTTTGGACCTCGCAGGCGCAGGCGATCCAGCTTCAGGATGCGTTTGAGGTGGGCGAACAGCATCTCAACCTTTTTCCGCTCGCGGCGGGATGTGACATAAGCGTCGGTTTGGGACAGATCCCTTGCCAAGTCGCGTGCGCCTTCGTGGAGAGATCGGGCCACTTTGCGGTTGGGTTGACCGGGGCAGCATTGTGGCTTGAGAGCACAGGCGTCGCAGTCATGTTTGCTGGCGCGGTAGCGGATAAACCCGTCCTAATCGACGTCGCCCCGCAGCGCCGCAAAGTTCCTGCGACGCGGGAACAACTCTTTGCCGCCAGGACAAACATAGAGATCGCGTCGGTGATCGTAGCGGAACTCGGTGCGCTGGTAACTTCCGGTCCGGCGCCCCACGTGATCGAAAATAGGGATGTGCGGTTCGATGCCGCGCTCATGGACAAGCCAGGCGATATTGGCAGCATCGCCATAACCAGTATCGGCGGCCAGACGCTGGGGCCAGATACCAAAACGTTCCTGTGTTCGGTCAATCATCGTTCGCTGCGCTGTCACTTCGGCGGGACGAATGGCCGTGGTGGCTTCAACGTCAACAATCACGGCGTTTGCCAAATCGATGAGATAGTTGGTGCTGTAAGCGAAGAAGGCTTGCCCGCCATGGGCGCTTGTCCAGCGCGCCGCGGGATCGGCAGGCGACAGATATTTGGGCGTGACGGGCGATGCAGCCCCAAACGCTGCGGCATTGAGCACCTCCATATACTCCCGGGCAGCATGGTTGACGATGTCCGGGGGCAAGCCCTCCTCGCCGGGCACACCGCGTTGGCGGTTCGCGTCGGCCTTGATCAGGCTGGCGTCAACGGCAAAAACCTCGCCACCGACCAATCCCTCCTCGATGCAGCGCGTGACAGTCATTTCGAACAATTCCCGCAATAAGTCGCTATCCCGGAAGCGGCCGTGGCGGTTCTTTGAGAAGGTCGAATGATCCGGCACCGCTCCATCAAGGCCGAGGCGGCAGAACCAGCGATAGGCCAGATTGAGATGCACTTCCTCGCACAGGCGCCGCTCTGACCGGATGCCCAGGCAATAGCCAATGAGCAGCATCCGGATCATGAGCTCGGGATCGATCGAAGGGCGGCCCGTCTCGCTATAGAATGGCCGCAGCTTCTCCCGGATACCATCCAGGTCCACAAAGCGGTCAACCGCCCGCAGCAGGTGGCCTTGCGGCACGTGGTCCTCGAGGCTGAAGCTGTAAAACAGCGCCTCCTGCACCACCGTCCGAGCACCCATCATCAGCCTGTCTCCCAACGACAGGCACAGTGAATCAGGACTATGCGATTACTGCAAGGCCAAGTTTTTCAACACTATCGACCAGGCGCTGCCGTTCGCGGTGTGATCGGCGCGCATCTTCCTCTTCGACATCGGGAACGCGCACGACAGCACATACATGATGGTCGCCACGGTCGATAGCAATGACGGCCCGGAGCAACATCAGGGCGTCGATACGATCCGTCTTTACTCTGCGTGCACGGCGGTTCACCTGCAGGCTGGCCGGATCCAGCACGCGACACTCCATCCCTGAACGGGTCAGGCGCCGGGCCAACCAGAAACCATCATAGCCCGCCTTATAGCAGATCACGATTCTTGCGATTGATCCGGCAACCTTGCGAAGTCGTGCCACCAGCGCATCAAAATTACCGCCTGGCAGACGATAGATGCTCGGCTTCGGCTGGCCGGGATGCGCCACGGATATGACCCAGTCCTTCTTGCTCAGTTCGATCGCCGCATAAACGGTCTGGGTGTTCGATGGTGGGAAAGCAAGCTCCTGTTCGATCGTCATGGTCAATCTCCTGAATGACACTGCCGTCAGAATGCCGGCTAATCCTGGCGGTCTGCATAGGATCTTTTTGGCAGGCGCGCTCGGCAAAGCGGGTCTGTTGCCGAGCGCAAAGCGATGATCGATCGGTCACACGGCCTGCCGGTGGCGCGCCAGGCCCGGGCACTGGGGATCAGCCGGAGCAGCGTGTATTATCTGCCAGCGCCCGTGTCTGCCACCGACCTGGGTATCATGTGGCGGATGGACGAATTGCATCTGGAATACCCGTTTGCGGGCAGCCGGATGCTGCGTGATTTGCTGCGCCAGGAGGGCACCGCGATTGGCCGCTGCCACGTCGCTACCTTGATGAAGAGGATGGCCATCGAGGCGATCTATCGCCGCCCCAACACATCGAAGCCCCCGCCTGGGCACAGGATCTATCCGTATTTGCTGCGGAAATTGCCGATCGCGCGGCCCAATCAGGTGTGGGTCACCGACATCAGTTACAGTGCGCCTCGCGAGCATATGACTGGAATGCGAAGGAGAAAGGAGGAATTGAATGAATGCCATGCCCTCTGCTGCGAGGGGGCATGAGCCCAAGCGGCGGTGACCTGCCGTCAACTGGCAGGGTGACGTAGCCCGCAGGTAAAGGGGATTGAGGTGAAGCCGTTACGCCGAGATGGTCCCCGAGGCTGTAGCGCTGGAAGGTTGAGGAACACGAACCGGTTAATCCGCATCCGAGGGCTGAAATGTCGCCTTCGCCTACACGGTTTAACAGGCGGAATGCTGATGATGGCGCCGGACACGTATGTCGGCGACATCCGATTGCGGTCGTACATGTAGGTCGCCCGCATGGAGTCATGGAGAGAACGCAGCCAGGCCATGGCATCGGCATCGACTTGCAGGACGCAAGGACAAGGACCGCGACCGGCAGCCTCCCCAGCGCGTGAAAGTCCAGCATATGAACGAGGGAAGGCATGATGGAATGCCAAGGGAGTTGGCCCCGATGTCCACCATGCTGGCGGAGTCCCCGCAGTAGTCCGCGACCGGGAAAGCCTGTCACATGGCGAGGGGGGGCACTTCAATCTGCTTGAAGTGCAAACTACCTGACCAAATGAGGTGAAGACCTTTGATAATCAGTGAAATGCAGCACAAGCTCGCGACATGGGCCCAGAGCGATCCGATCCGTCGGTTTGATCGCCTTCTCCGGCTCATTGCCGATCAGGTGTGGCTTGCCGAGGCCGCTCGGGTCGTATTGGCGTCAAGCGGCGCCCATACGCCGGGCATCGACGGAATGGAATTGGCCGATATTTGCGTTTTTACAATGAGAAGCGGCCGCATTCGAGCCTGGGGGCCCGAACGCCCGACCAAACCTATTTTGACAATCTGCCCACGACCATGGCAGCATGACTTTGGCTCCGGTGGTGGGCATCATTCCAGTCGGGCTACGCGCTTCTTCCATGAGGCCCACCACCGGCATATGAAAACAACAACCCGCAGACGATCCACTTATCCGTGGCCAATCGCTGTTCAGGCTGACCGAGCCACCTCTGTTAGAGGTGGCCAATGCCCGCCGTCTTTGTCAGGCATTGAGCCAGCCTATGCCACGCCAAGGTAACAACCCATGTGCGCGCCTTCGTCCCATCGGTTCTGACGCTTTTGATGCCGAGCCGCCTATCGGTAAAGCCAATAGAAATGAATTTTTATATAAGTCTTCATAAACGGCACCGCGAAAATTATAAACGGAATTCATGATGGCTGACCCTCTGCTCCGGATGGATCTAAATCTTCTGTTGGTGCTTGAAGCGATGTTCGAGGAACGCAGCGTATCGCGCGTTGCCGTGCGGCTTGGGCGCAGCCAACCGGCGATTAGCGCCTCTCTTACGCGATTGAGAACTTTGTTCGACGATCCGCTCTTCATTCGCAGTCGCGCAGGCATGTCGCCAACGCTGCGCGCATTGGAACTCTCAGATAGTATCCGGCCTCTGCTGCCTAGGCTGCGCAGCGCCATCGAAGTCTCTTCCGACTTCGATCCTGCTCAGTCGACCCGCACCTTTACCATTGCCACGGTGGATGACCTTGAACCGTTTATGGGGCCGGCGATCATCAAACGTCTTTCGCAGGAAGCGCCATTGGCTCGGCTGCGGCTGGTCAACAGCGATGGCTCGCCGCTCCCCTACAAGGATCGCGAAGACATTGACGTGATGCTCACGGTGCTGCCGGGCCAAGCCCCGAGCTGGCTGCATACTCAAAAGCTGGCCGATGCCGATTATGTCATGGTCTATGATCAGTCGATCATGCCCGGCAGATCAGGTGCGCTCGACGACTATATTAATGCGCGGCATTTGCTGGTCTCGTTCCGCGGTGATTTCCGGGGGGTTGCCGACAATGCACTAGCCTCAATGGGTTTAAAACGCCAGGTAACCATGGTGACGCCGCGATTTTCGTCCGTCTACTTCATGCTGCAGGGCACCGATCTTGTCGCCACCCTGCCGGCCTATGTCGCCAAGGGCATCCCGACGTCCTTCTCGCTGACGTCGCGTCCTTTGCCCTTTTATATTCCGCCTGTAGAATTCTTCATGTGTTGGCATAGGCGTACCGATGCAGATCCAGGCAATCGATGGTTCCGCAATCTGCTCGCAGAAATTTTTGTACAAAATTGGCAAGCGCACATGTCGGACGGCCCAAAATAAGAAAACAACCGCATCGGGGCGTGGGCCGGCGCGGGAGTAGAGGCGCGCGTCCTGCCGCGGCGTCATCTCTCTCTCTCTCTCAAAGAATGCGGGTGTGCTGATCGACGAGCGGCTTTGAGGACATAAAATAAACATGATGGATATTGCAATATATCATATATAAATTTGTCTTATCTTTTCCACGATTTATGATGCCGCCTCAGGGAGGACGAGGGAGGTGGCAGACATTATTACGGTGACCGTCAATGGTGAGCCTAGAGAGCTACGCGTTCCGCCGGAAATGCCGTTGGTGTGGGCGCTGCGCGAAGAGCTGGGGCTCACCGGAACCAAATTGTCATGTGGCATTGGCGTGTGTGGCGCCTGTACGGTCCATGTTTCGGGCAAGGCCGTGCGTAGCTGTGTGACGCCGATTGGCGAAGTCTCGGGGCCTGTCACCACCATTGAGGGATTGTCTTCGCCCGGCGGTCTCCATCCGGTTCAGAAGGCATGGATCGAGAACGCTGTCGCCCAATGCGGCTTCTGTCAGTCCGGCTTTATCATGGCGGCTGCCGCGCTGGTGGATGAAGCCCCGGGCGCGCAGCCTGCGGAGCTATTGCAGCAGATGACGAACATTTGCCGCTGCAGCACATTTTCCCGAGTTCGCCTTGCAATGATGGTGGCGGCCGGACATGGGGCAAAGATCCATGACTGAAGCGCTGCAGGTTGATCGTCGGCGGTTTCTGGGCGGGGCGGGCGCTGTCGTTCTGACATTGGCCTGCGGCGATCGCGGGATCGCCCGGACTTTCGGTGTGCCAGAACCGGTTGCGACCGAACAGGTCTTCTCCGCATGGCTGAGCATCGACGCGCGAGGCATGGTTACGCTGGTCAACGCCGAGGCGGAGATGGGGCAGGGGACCAACACCGCCATGGCGATGCTGGTTGCCGAGGAGCTGGAAATCCCCTGGGGCAGGATAACGACGGTCCCGATGACCGCCCGCCCGATCTATACCAACCCCGCCTTTGGCATGCTCAAGACCGGCGCGTCGTTAAGCCTCAAGGGGCGATATCTGCAATTGCGTCAACTGGGCGCGGCGGCGCGGCAGATGCTGGTGGAAGCGGCGGCTCAGGAGTGGAAAGTGCCGTCGCAGGCATGCAGGGCGGTGGCAGGCGAAGTCCATGGTCCAGACGGGCGCTCAACGCCCTATTCCAGTCTTGTGGCGGGCGCCGCCAGTCTCCCCGTGCCGCAGGATGTGCCGCTCAAGCCGCGTGCCGACTGGGCCATTCTGGGCAAACCGCAGGCCCGGATCGATATGGCTGACAAATGCACCGGCAAAGCCCGCTACGGCTTTGACAAGACTGTACCCGGCATGGTGCAGGCCGCGCTTGTTCACGCACCGCAGTTTGGTGCTCGGGTAAAGGCCGTGGATAGCAAGGCGGCGCTGGCCGTAGCCGGGGTGACGCGGGTGATCGCGCTCGACCATGCGGTTGCTTGCATCGCCTCGACAAGCTGGAGCGCGCTGCAAGGGGCTGATGCGCTGGTCATCGAATGGGAAAACCCGGATCCTGCGGCGGTGATCGATGACGCCAAGATCGATGCCATGCTTCGCAACGGCGTGGCGGGCAAGGGGCAGGGACGGAACGCCTTGATTCCCGCACACAAGGTGGGTGATCCTGCCGCTGGTTTTGCCCAGCCTGGCGTCCTCGCGGTTTCGGCCGAATATTCCACCCCTTACCTCGATCATGCCTGCATGGAGCCCACCAGTGCGATTGCCCATGTGCGCCCGGATGGCATCGACGTCTGGTCAAGCACGCAATCGCCAGCGATGATCTATCACGCCGCCAAGCTGCTTTACGGTTTCGAGGCCGACAAGGTGCGGGTGCATCAGCAGCCCATCGGGTCCAGCTTTGGCCGCAGGGCGCAGATCGACGGCGAGCTGGAAGCTATGGTCCTCTCGCGCATCATGGGCGGTCCGGTCAGAGCCATCCGCGCGCGTTCCGAAGACATTCAACACGGCTTCTATCGCCCCGCATCGCGTTCCACCCTGCGCGGAGCGGTCAAGGATGGCAAGATTGTGGCGTGGAGCCATCGCTGCGCCAGCCAGTCCTTGCTCGACAATTACGCACGCTATTTCCGTGAGTATGGCATCGATCTGAAGGAACTGGACAAGCTGACCGGCCCTGCCGGCGCATCCGGTTTCAATTTCGCTCCTTTCGACTTGATGAGCGTGGACGGGACGCCGTCCAACGCCATCTATGCGATTCCCAATGTGGAGGTAGCATCAGCGAAGATCGATGTTCCCATCCCGACGGGTTGGTTCCGCGGGGTAGGACAGACCAACAACCTGTTTGCAACCGAGTGCTTTGTCGATGAACTGGCCTATGCCGCAGGGCAGGACACTCTCGCGTTCCGCAAAGTGCTGTTGAGCGGGCAGCCGCGCTTCCTTGCGGCTCTTGATCGTGCCGCGCGGGAGATCGGTTGGGACAAGAAGCCGGCCAAGGGTATCGGTCGCGGCATTGCCATAACCAATATGTCAGATGCGGTTACGGTGGCCATTGTCGAGGTTGCGGCAAGCAAGAGCGGCTTTGAGATACGCCGCGCTGTGCTGGCCGTCGACAATGGCATTGTCATCAACCCCGACGTTGTGGAAGCGCAGACTCAGGGAGGTTTCCTGTTCGGACTTGGCGCGGCGCTTTGGGGGCGGATTTCGATCGCCCAGGGGCGGGTGGAGCAGACCGGCTTTGCTGATTACCGATTGCTGACGTTGCAGTATTGCCCGGCGCTGACTGTCATCCAGATGCCGAGCGATGATCCACCCAGCACCATTTCCGAAGCGGCGGCGACTGTTGCTGCTCCCGCGCTGGCTAACGCGATCTTTGCGGCCAACGGGCGGCGCCTGCGTGATCTGCCCATCGCGCGTGATGATTTCGAGTGTCGAGCGACGGTGGCCTGAAATCACCGGATGCGAGAGGGAATGTGGAGGCAGATGGAAAAACAGACCGGTGCTCTGGTGGGGTTGCCGCTGCCATTGCGTGTTTTAAGCGGCAAGAAAAATAGCATTACTCAAACGAAGATTTGAGAACGAAACCAAAAAAGAACCAAGGGAGGATTATCATGAGAAAAAGGACATTACTTCTTAGTACCGCGGCATTTCTGTTCATCAACGACATTGCGCAGGCGCAGGACGCCAATGGTGTCAAAACAGCCGCCACCAGCACAGCCGATCACGGTATTCAGGATATAGTCGTGACGGCGCAGCGCCGATCGGAAAACCTGCAGCGTGCAGCTGTCGCGGTCAGTGCCGTTTCTGGAGAATCGCTGAGAGCAGCAGGCATCTCCAAGCCCACCGAGCTGAGCAACATCGTTCCGGCGCTGGAAGTGATATCAGCGGGTGGTCCCTATTCGCTGTTCTATCTGCGCGGCGTCGGCAATTTCTCGGGTACGGCGCTTGCAGATGGCGCGGTCGCTTTCAACGTGGACGGGGTCTATCTGGGGCGCCCATCGTCGACGACCGGCTTCTTCTACGATCTTGACCGGGTGGAGGTGTTGAAAGGGCCGCAGGGAACGCTTTACGGCCGCAACGCAACCGGCGGCGCTGTAAACGTCATTACGAAAAAGCCCGTGTTGGGGGCGTTCGAGGGCTATGCCGACGCAGACTATGGCAATTATAATGCCCTCTCCGCCAACGGCGCCATCAATGCGCCCTTGCAAGAAAACGCGGCGCTGCGCGTTGCCGGTACATTTGTCCGTCACAATGGCTACATGAAGGACGGCAGCGACGACCAGAATGATCTGGGTGGTCGCGCATCGCTGCTATTAAAGCCCGTGGACAACTTGAGCATCACTATTACGGGGGATTATTTCCGCCAGCATAATATTGGTGTTGGCGCGATCCCGGTTCAGTTGGGCATCGATAACCGCTACGGTATCCAATCGCCGGAGGCGCGCGCCTATTATGCGTCGCAACCGAGCCCCATATTAGGCCGCACGTTCGATCCGATTTCGGCTGGCCGGTTTCAGCGCAACAGTTTCTGGGGGATTGCATCCACCATCGAATACAAGGCCCCCATCGGGACGTTCACTCTCGTTCCGGCATATCGGCGCAGCAATATCGATCAATTGTCGGACGCCCCCGGCTTCTATCTGCGGCAAGTGGAGCATGACAGGCAATTCAGCATGGAGGGCCGGCTGGCTCTAAATGATATCGGGCCTCTCCGGGCGATCATGGGGCTGTTCTATTATAACGAGAAGAATGAAATTCCACTGTTCAGCGTCAATGAACAGGCGAATGCCATTTTCGAAAACTATACGCAGAATATTTCGAGCATGGCTGCATTTGGTAGGTTGACATGGACGGTGCGCGAAAACTTTCGTCTGGGTGTCGGTGGACGTTATACGACCGAAGACAAGAAATATAGTGCGGTTTCTTACGGCACGACGCGTATCTGCCTCAACCCCACCAGCTATTTCCCCACTTATGTTCCGGGATGCCCGACCGCATCGGTCATCCCCTATGCTTTGACGCCGCCCGCTCTGGATTTCAATCCGGCGCCGGACGGCACGATCACCGTTCCCACAGACATTAATTTGACCGGCGCGAACGCCAGGCACGCCAGCTTTGACCGGGCGACATACCGTCTGTCGGCGGACTGGGACGTGACGCCATCGAATCTGCTCTATGTGAGTTACGAGACAGGCTTCAAATCGGGCGGCTTTTTTACAACCACCGATGCCGGAGTTTTCCGCCCTGAATCAATCGGTGCCCTGACGTTCGGGTCCAAGAACCGATTTTTCAGGAACCGCCTGCAAATCAATCTGGAATTGTTCGACTGGCTTTACAAGGATCAACAGATTTCGCATCTGACGTATGATTCACAGGGCCACTCGATCTTCGGGACAGAGAACGTCGGGCGCGCCAGAATGAGGGGCGCCGAGGTCGAGATGCGGCTGCGGCCCACTGCGAACACGCTGCTGAGCGCCGATGTGCAGTTTCTCGATGCCGTGTATAACAGCTTCGTTTATAATACGCCCAATTCGAATGGCGGCATCAACAATGGGACAGGATGCAGCACGGTTGGTGCGCCGACGACCATCTATGTGGTTGACTGCTCGAACAGGCGGCCGCCCAACGCGCCCAAATGGAAGCTTGTTCTGGGTTTGCAGGAAACCATTCCCTTCGCCAGTGGAGCGCGTCTGGTTTTTGATGGCTCCGCGCGTTATCAGTCCGATACGCTCACTGGCCTGCAATTCCTGGCAGAGCAATATCAGAAAGCCTATTGGATGGCCGATGTTCAAGGCGTCTATCACGCTGCCGGTGATCGCTTCTCGATTGGCGGGTATGTCAACAATATATTCGATAAGACCGTTATGAATTCCACTTTTCCTGTGCCGTTCGGCCTCTTCAACACCGCCAATCTGCGCCCGCCGCGCACCTATGGTGTCAGGGTCGGCATGAAGTTTTGAGCCGGATGGGAGCTGCGGAGGCGAGGGTTTCTGGCCAAAGCTCCCATCCATTCTATTGTCCCCGAAATAGCGGATCACGTCCCCGCACGTGGTGTAGTATCCGAGGTTAGCGCTGCTGGCGGGCTGAGTGCATTCCATAGTAGGCTGTAGCGGCCAGCCGGCAGTGCGGGTTTTACTGTGATTTTCGGATAGGTATCCCTCGCAGTTCGGCGCGACGCGCCAACTGGATGGCACCTTGACCGATTACAGAAGCCGTCCAGGCTTTACAAAGCATGTGAACTGAGGTGGTGCCGCCTTCCTGGACAGGTTTGCGGCGAAGTTAAGCTCGAGCCGGTGTCGTCATGCCGCAAGTTCGGGCATCAGATCATGGGGGGCATGCCCCCCATGATCTGATGGGCCGATGTGCCCATATGCCTCTGCTGGTGTCCTACCGGCAAGCGCGGAATGGGACCGATGGTGGTTATAGTAGGTGAACCAGCGCGCAAGCCCCGCCCGCAGTTCGCTGCCGGTCTCGAAGGCGTGGAGATAAACGCACTCATACTTCACGGACCGCCACAGGCGTTCGATGAAGGCGTTGTCCATCCAGCGGCCCCGGCCATCCATGCTGATCTGCACCTCCGCCGACCGCAGCACGCCGGTGAAGGCTTGGGCAGTGAACTGGCTGCCC
>NZ_JABCNG010000012.1 GCF_012932495.1 Novosphingobium sp. SG919 | reverse complement strand
CGCAACCAGCAGCGCCGCACGACCAGCGCTCGCCATCGCCTGGCCCTGCAACAGGCGCGGCATGACACAAGGGCCTGGCAGGTGAAGCGGCGCGAGCGCACGCGGCAATTGATCGAGCTGGGTGGGCTCATTGCCAAGGCCGGCATCGTTGAACTGACCGATGATGATCGTGCCGTGATCTTTGGATTGCTGGTCGAGGCGGCGGCAAAGCTGCGTTCTGACGAGACCGGCAACCAACTGGCGCTGTGGCGGCGGCGCGGGCGGCGAGCTTTCACCGATGCCGACGACACGGACTGAGAAACCGGCAACACCGTTTCCACTACCCGTCGCCAGCGCATTGCTCCGCGCCAGCCACGTCGCCATAGGGACATGCATGGACGACAAGACCAAGGCCCGCATTCTCGGCGTCATCGAACGTGCACCGCAGTGGCTTCGCAACGATCTCGCCGCCAAGGATGCATCGGCTCGCGCCCGCGCCGAAGAGGCGCTGGCGGCAATGCTGGCCGATGCGATCGACGAGGTCGATAAGGCAGCCGGTTGACGGCGAGCGACAATACCTAGGGAAACTGGCGAACCTCCACGGCATAGCCATCCCGAACGGCAGAATGCGATGGGCGAGGCGTGATAAGCAGGCGCTTACGACACCCTGAATAAGCAGGGCTGCAATGGCACTCCCGAACCTAGTGGTGAAGATCGGCGAACTTCGCATCATGCAGGAGTTTGCACATGACGATTGCCCTCCCGAAACCACCGCGCAACTGGGACCCGGTGGTCAAGCTGACCCACTGGAGCATCGTGGCGGCACTGCTTGCCAATGGCGTCTTCACCGAAGGCGGGTCGTGGCCGCATATCTGGGTTGGCTATGCCCTGGCGGGAATGCTGGCGCTCCGGCTGCTATGGGGAATAGTTGGACCACGCGAAGCGCGCTTCTCGGCTTTTCCGCCCAACCTCCGGCAGGCGATGGCCCATATTCGCGAAATCAAGGCTGGCCAGGTCCACGAACAACCGTCGCACAATCCGCTGGGCGCCTTGATGGTCTATGCCATCTGGGCGACGCTCGGCCTTGTCATCGCCAGCGGCATCGCGATGGCCGGCCTGCCGCCCAAGGCGGCGACGCATCCAGATCATGCTGTCGAGCAAGCCGCATCACCTGACGAGGACGAGCGCGAAGGCGAGGAAAGCCCGCTGGCCGAGATGCACGAGACCGCCGTCAATCTGCTCTATGTGCTGGTCGTCTTGCATCTAGGTGGGGTCATATTTGAAACGCGGCGCTCCGGGCGTGGGCTGGTGCTGGCCATGCTGCCTGGTCGGCGGTAAACCAGCTTTATGCAAGGCATCGCCGGATCTCTGGCCAGATCACTCGAACGCAAAGCGCTAATCCTGACGGTGGTGCTCGGGTGTCAGGTGCTGGCGGCGATGTTCTTCGCGCTCGATGTGGCGGGTGACATCACCGACGCCGGGCTGGGCTGGCACCTGTCGATCGAATTGGGAGCGACGCTGGCGCTAGCGGCCGGCGTGGTAGTGGGCGCCATCCATGTGCGTTCGCTGATCGAACGGGCGCGGCAGGATCAGGCGATGCTCGCCGCCGCGCGCGGCGCAATGGGCGCGTTGATCCGTGCCCGTTTTGCCGAATGGCATTTGACCGCAGCCGAGGCCGATGTGGCTCTGTTCGCCATCAAGGGGCTCGATGTTTCCGAGATCGCAGGCCTGCGCGGGTCGGCGCAGGGAACCGTTCGAGCCCAGCTGACGCGAATCTACGCCAAGGCGGGCACCACATCGCAAACCGGCCTGATCGCGCTGTTCATGGACGAACTGATCGATCCGACCACAGCGCTGGAGGGCCAGGGTGACCATGGCTGATACCGGCTTGCTTCATCATCTGCTGATCGCGTTGGGCATTGGCCTGCTGATCGGCGCGGAGCGGGAGCGGCGCAAAGCCCAGCGCCCGTCTTCGGCCGGGCTGCGCTCCTTCACGATTGCCAGTGTGATGGGTTGTGCCAGCGCGTTGACGCCGTGGGGTTGGATGAGTGGCGTCGTCGTCGCCTGCATCACCGCGGTGGCGCTGTTCAGCAACTGGCAGCGGCGCGCCTCTGCCGATCCCGGCATCACGACGGAAATCGCCCTGATCGCCATGCCCCTGCTTGGCGCGCTGTCGGTCAGCGCGCCCGAACTTGCTGGCGCTGCGGCGGTGCTCATCACCATCATTCTTGCCGCACGCGAACCCTTGCATCGCTTCGTCGGGCAAATGGTGACGGCCGATGAGGTGGCAGACGTGCTGCTGATTGCGGGTGCAACGCTGATCGTTCTGCCCATGCTGCCTGATCGCCCGATGGGGCCTTTTGCCGCCCTCAACCCCCATGCCATCTGGCTGGTGGTCATCATGATCCTGGGCATCAATGCGGTGGGGCAAATCGCCACGCGGCTTCTCGGCGCACGATTGGGCGTGCCGATGCTGGGACTGGTGTCCGGCTTCATTTCCAGCTCGGCCACGATCGGCGCGATGGGCGCCTGGGTGCGCGCCAATCCAGCCTCCCTGGCCGCCGGCGTGGCGGCGGCGGTGCTGTCGACGGTGGCCAATTATGTGCAGATGGCGGTGGTCATCAACCTAACCGATCACCGCGCATTTCTGGCAACGGCTGCACCCGTTGCCGCCGCAGCCCTGGCCGCCGCCTTGTCCGGCGGTTGGTTCATGCTGGCAGCATGGCGGGAATCGTCGGCAGAACCACCTACGTTCAGCCGCTCTTTCAATGTTATGATCGCGCTGGTGTTTGCCGCGATGCTGGCGGGAATGCTGATCCTGGTGGCCGCAATGCAGGCATGGTTCGGGACCCTGGGAATTGCTGCTGCCGCCGCCATCGGCGGCGTGCTCGACGTCCACGCTGCCGTCATCTCCATCGCCACGCTGGTGGGTGAGCGGGCAATCACGCCAGCCCAAGCCATCGTGCCGGTCCTGATCGCATGCACCACCAGCAGCATCGCCAAGATGCTGTTTGCGGCCACGGCGGGAACGAAAGCCTTCGCGGCGCGGGTCATCCCAGCGCAAGCCGGCATTGTCGTTGCATCCTGGCTAGCAGGGCTTGCAGCTTTGCAGCTCCTCTAAACCCGCCATGATCGGCATCTGTGCGGGCAAAGTGCCTGCGGTCCGATAATCACCCGGCTTGCCGTGCCGTCGCCTCCAGCTGGGCGATGCCCTGCGTGATGGAGCCGGCGAGACGCGCGAGGCTTAAGACCGCTTATCCGCACCGGAGCTTTTGCCGATGTGCGGATGCGGCGGGGTCGGCTGGCCGAGAGCATGCGGGCATCCTCGGCCGACGCTGACGGTGCAGCCCCGCTTTTCCATAATTCACGCAAAAACTTGGCGCGCGGATTCGCGTCTGGTATCGTGGGGCCGCGCTGCGCAAAGGGCAGCGCCGGGACTGGTAATCCCGCCAGAGAAGCCAACTCGGAAAACATGGTTTTCCGGGGTGTCGCGGCGTATGTCCAGACCTTCGGGTTAAAGGCGGCGACGCATGTCTCTGGCATGTTACCAGCTCCGGCGGCTCCCGCGCGCAAGCGTGCGGGAGCTCGGGATCAGTCCGCGTGATGACCTGAGGCCTTCCGCTCCCCGCTTCTGACGCGGACCGGAGGTACATATGGACACGATCGTTCCTGCTACTTCATCCCACTTTGGCGCCCCTACGCTGGGCGCTGCCATCACCACTTTGCCGGGCAAGAATTCCGAGCTCGGCGCGCTATGGCGACGCTATGACGCGCGGCCCGTTCGGCTCCTGCGCACCCGCGAAGGCCGCGCGCTCAGCCTGGATCGCTATCAGCGCGCAGGCGAGTTCATGGGATCACTTGCCTCGCCCATGGCCGATGACACGGCCTATCTGTTCTACTCGGCCGGCATCGTCGCGCAGTTGGCGATGTCATCTCATCTGCTGGATGTGGGTTTCCCCGACGCGTGGTGTGCCAAGTACATCGGCCTCCATGTCGATCGCTCCCTGGCCTACGCCAATGCCACTGGCTTCGGTTGCGACGATGCCGAGACCGAGAGGCTGATGAACGTGCTCTCGCCCTACTGGAAATGGAACGACCTCAGCCGCGCGCACGGCATCAAGCCTGACACCGGAGGCTTTGCCGTCGACGAGGTTCGCGACATCATTACCGCGCTGGTAGACCATGTCGCCGAGGTGACCGGGCACGGCCGACGCAAGCAGCGCCGGGCACCGTCCTGATCGGTCTCGCCGCGCCAGGCTGATTCGCACGGCAACATCGTTTGCGAGCAATTGATCGCGCGATGCCGCTGACCTTGGCGGTTTTGCCAGCCGCGCAGCCCCTGCGCGCAAAATTTTTTTGGTGTTCGTGCGAGGTCGTACTGGTGCGCTTCGGTGTACCGGGCAGCGTGCTCGCGGCAGATGCCGCATTCCCCGGATTCTCAGGCGCTTGCGCTTTTCCCGCAACGCCCCAATTCTACTCGTGGCCGGCCAATCCAACCCATCAAACAGGAAGGATGTGCCATGAATACCGCCTCCCCCAATTCCTTCGTGCGTCTGCCCCAAGTGCTCAAGGAAACCGGGCTCTCGCGCGCGACGCTCTATCGCAAGGTCCAGAACGGGACCTTTCCGAAGCAGTCGCGCATTGCCACGCGCTGCGTGGGCTGGCGCCGCAGCGCGCTCGACCAGTGGCTGCAGAACCCGATGTTCTATTCCGTCGACGACTTCACCTGATGGGATCCGCACAACGGTGCCGCCCGATGGCAAGTCATCGGGCGGCCTGAATTTTTCACCACGGCCACCAGCGCTGCCACCAGTGCCCATAGACCGCGCGGGTCAGGGTGGAGAGGGCCTTGGCCAGCTCGGCCTGCACCGTCTCGACACTGATGCCATGGCGCTGGGCCAGCTCGGCGTAGCTGGCGCCCTCGAAGCGCACGGCCCCAAAGATCGCCCGCTGGCGCTTGGTCATCCGGCGCAGGCCGCGCTGGCCCCGACGCCAGAACGTGCGCGGCGAGATCGTCGGCAGGACGGGCGTGCCCCATTCGGGCGGAAGAGGCGAGCTCATGGCCGGTCCTCCCCGCAGGCCAGCAGAAAATCGGCGGCCTTGCTGGCCGCACTGGCCGCGCGGAAGATCGCCTTCTCGTCGGCGCACAGCACTTCCAGCCATGCGCCGATGTAATCGGAATGCCGCACGGTCGGAACAATGCCCAGCGCCGCGCAGGCAAAGGCACTGGCCATTTCCGCCACCATTTCCTCTTTTGCGTAGGATGCAGAGCCAAACTTGCCGGTCTGGTCCCGGTCCAGCCGGCTCTTGTGGCCGGTGGCATGACCGAGTTCATGCAGGGCCGTGCGAAACCAGTTGATTGGCTCGAGGAAGGCAGCCTGGGGCGGCACCTGCACCACGTCATGGGTGGGCGAATAGAACGCTTCCCCGCCACCGATGCGGAAGGTCACCCCGCTATTCTGAATCACGCGATCAGCGCCGGCAATGGCCAGCTCAGGCGCAATCGGTGCCACCGGGGCAATCATGTCCTCGGGCAGGCCTTCGCACTGGTCGAGGTTGAACACGGTAAAGCGCTTGAGAAAGGCCACGGTGCGCGCTTCGCGGTCTTCGTCTCTGGCCTTGGCGGCTTCCTCGCGCGGGGTGAAGCGATCGGCATAGCAGACCACCGTCCCCTTCTCGCCGCGCCGGATATGCCCCCCAGCCGCTTCGGCCTGGCGATAGGTCAACCAGCGCTGCGAGGAAAAGCCCTGCTCGATGGCAGAGGTCCAGAGAATGAGAATATTGATCCCTGAATAAGTCCTACCCGAACCGGCATTGTGGGGCAGCGTGCAGGGACGGTGGCTGGCGTCCCATGGCTGCACCCAGGGCAGGCGCCCGGCTTCGAGTTCGGCAATGATGCGGGAAGTCACCTCGGCATAGAGGGACTGGCGTTCAGTTGTGCTCACGGTGCTCATGATCTTCAAGCTCCTTAAACCGCCATGGCCCGGCGCCGGGGTGGCGGGGGGCGGCAGGAGCGGACCAAGAGCCCCGTCAACAGCGGCGGCGTGCACCGAAGGGCGCAACAGCGTGGAGCACCCGGAGCCGCGCAGCGGGCCGGGTTGCAGCCCGTCGCGGCGGGGCTACAGGGCCGTGACGCCCCCCGTCACCCTGGAGCCGAGGCAAACGCCGCCGCGCACCCAAAGCGCGGCGACAATTGGAAGGTAGCCAAAGGCGGACCGACCGGACCGGCCAGATAGGCCGGGCCAAGCGTCAGCGATCGAACCGGCTCTGCCAACGAGACGACAGAGCCGGCTCGCTACGCGCTGCGCAGGCTCGCGCGAATCCACCACCAGCGAATGGATGCTTAACCCGACGTTGGATCAGGTCGATGATGCCCGCTGGCGCGTGCAGGTAAACATTCTACCGTCGCGTTCTGCCAAGCAGAATGCCAGGGTCTGGGACTTTCCTGCCGATCGCTACGGCTGCTGGGAACGACCGTTTACGCTGAAACCGGCCATTCTCGAGGTGCCGAAGACGGCTTCGACAAAGACTGCAACTGGGGCACCCGGCATTTCCATCTGCACCAGCAGCCGTTCTTCAGGTGGCCAATTCTGGCCGTTGGAGAATGAATATGGAAATGCCTGAAAACACACTCTCGTCCCCCAAGCGTCAGGTCTGGAATGCGGGGCGCACTGTCGGTGCGAAACGGGCGCTGAAGCCGAAGCAAATATGGGAGATCCGTTTCTACCTCAATTAGCGCCGCCGCTTGCGGGATCGAGCCCTTTTCGATCTGGCGATCGACAGCAAGCTACGCGGCTGCGACCTCGTGCAGATAAAAATCGGCGACATTGTCACCGGCGGACAGATTCGAACGCGTGCCATCGTGATGCAGCAGAAAACCGGTCGGCCGGTTCAATTCGAACTGCTCCCTGACGCCCGGGCCAGCCTGCTTGCATGGCTTGAACGCCGTGGCGGCACGGTAGACGACTATGTCTTTCCAAGTCGGGTTGATCGTAATGGGCACCTCAGCACCCGCCAGTATGCCCGGCTTGTCGATGAATGGGTGACAGGGGTCGGTCTGATGCGAAGCGAGTATGGCACGCACTCGCTTCGCCGAACCAAGGCGTCGATCATCTACAGGGCAACTGGCAACCTGCGCGCCGTCCAGATCCTTCTCGGTCATAGCAAGATCGAGAACACGGTGCGCTATCTCGGGATCGACGTGGAGGACGCGCTGGCCCTTGCCGAGAACACCGAAATCTGACCCGATGGCTCCTCGCCTCCGACGAGGGCCACTTCACGCGCTTGAGACCTTGCGGCCGTTCATAATTCATGGTGCCAACGACCGTTTCCGTCAGAGCCCGACATCGATCTTCCGTCCATTCCTCACATGTTCTTGAAACTTGCTCGATATTGCTGCGGCGTAACATTGAGCCGCCGCTGAAAGGCGCTACGCATCTGGTCCGGACTGGCGAAGCCGCAGTCGAAGGCGACAGCCTTGAGTGCCAGGTCCGTAGATTCGAGCAAGCTGCGAGCCTGATTGAGACGCACGCCCTCGACAAATTCATGCGGGGTCACATCCAGTTCGCGAACGAACAACCGCGCGATGCTGCGTGAGCTGACCCCAGCCAATTCGGCGAGGCGCTCAACGGGAAAGGCTTCCCGCACGTGGTCCATGACATAGGCTTGCACCTTGCCGAGCGGCGTCTGCGGGTCACTGGTCGATACCAGCAGCGGGCTGAACTGGGACTGCCCGCCCTGGCGCTGCGCCACCACCACCAACGCCTTGGCGCAGGCAAGCGAGATCGCCGGACCATGGTCTTCTCCCACCAGAGCAAGGCTAAGGTCGATGCCTGCGGTGACTCCTGCCGATGTCACAAGGCGATCGTCGCGGGCGTGGATACGATCGTGCTCAACCCGAGCCTTTGGAAAAAGGGTGGCGAGTTGGGCTGAGCAAAGCCAGTGTGTTGTGACCGTCCGCCCGTCGAGCAGCCCCGCGTGACCCAGCGCAAAGGCCCCGGTGCAGATTGAACCATATCGCCGGGCCTGGACGGCCCACGCGCGTAGCCAAGCCGACATCGCTTCGTCGGCGGCGCTGTCGGGCAGGTCCGGTCCTCCAGCAACCAGAACCGTATCAAAAAGGCCCTCGGCCTGCGCGAAGCTGAGGTCGGCGACCATCCACATGCCGTTCGAGCAGCGCACCGGCGTCGTGTCGCCCGCGACCAGCAGGCATTCGTAGCGATCCTCTTCCGGTAGGAAACGATTGGCCACGGCAAAGACGTCGAGTGGCCCGGCGACGTCGAGCGCCTGGACGCCCTCATAAATGACGAGAACAACGACTTTCTTTGCCATCAGATTCCTGATCCTTGCGCGGAATCACCGAACTCCTTCGGACGCCTGGAACGGTGATAGCCAGCCCCAGGCAGCTTATCACGCACGGTTGGCAGTTTCTACCGGTTCACCGTCATTGCTGCCAAACCGCATTCCTGCGATTGAGAAGGGGCAAGGCGCAAGGCGCGTTCAAGAGCCAACCCGAACGTCTTTCCCACTGCGGCAATGATCGTCGGCCAGGCCCGTTTACGGGGTTGGCGAAGTGTGTCCGCCATCCAAGGAGAAGACCCTATGACCGCCTCACCCTTCAACGGTATCACGATCCCCGACAGCGCGCTGGCCCGCGCCATCGCCGAATTCGTCCGCGATACTGAAACCGAACTGCTCTTCAACCACTCCTCGCGCGTGTTTTTCTTTGGCGCCATAGCAGGGCAGCAGCGCGGCCTGACCTTCAACCCCGAGCTGCTCTATGCGGCAACGATGTTCCACGACGTGGGCCTGATGCCCTCGCACAGCAGCGACCATCTGCGTTTCGAGGTTGATGGCGCCAACGCCGCGCGCGACTTCCTGCAAAGCTACAACCTTGACCCCGCCGACATCGAAAAGGTGTGGACCGGCATCGCGCTGCACACCACGCCCGGCGTTCCCGAATTCATGCATCCCGTCATCGCGCTGACCACAGCGGGCGTCGAGATGGACGTGCTGGGCCTGACTTACAACCAGTATCCCGATGCGGTGCGCGACGCGATGGTCGCCGCCTTCCCCCGCACGCCGGCCTTCAAGGAAGACATCATCCAGGCCTTCTACGACGGCATCAAGCACAAGCCCGACACCACCTTCGGCAATGTGAAGGCCGATGTGATCGCCGACAAAGAGCCGCATTTCCATCGCGGCAACTTCTGCTCGGTCATCCGCTGTTCGCGCTGGCACGGCTGACCCTTCCCCCAACATCATCACGCACATTTCAGGAGAACAACAATGACCATTTCCAACGCAATTCTCGTTCACGGCGCATGGGCTGACGGCTCCAGCTGGGCCAAGGTCATTCCGCTGCTCGCGGCCAAGGAAATGACGGTGACCGCCGTGCAACTGCCGCTGACTGGCTTTGACGACGATGTGGCGGCTGTAACCCGCGCGATCGACTTGGCCAATGGCGATGTGGTGCTGGTCGGGCACAGCTATGCCGGCGCCGTGATCGGTCAGGCAGGCAACGATCCCAAGGTGGCGCGCCTCGTCTACATCGACGCCTTTGCCCCCGATGCCGGTGAATCGGCCGGATCGCTGTTCGCCGGCTTCGCAGACGCCCCCCTTGGCGGCGAAATGCGCCCCGATGCGCAAGGATTTCTCAAGCTGACCCCGGCGGGCGTCTCCACCCTGTTCGCGCAGGATTTGCCAGAGGCCGAGCAGGCCATAGTCTATGCCACGCAAGGGCCGATCAACGGCGCTGCGCTGGGCGGCACGCTGACGCAGGCGGCATGGCGCACACGTCCGACTTTCTTTCTGATCGGTCAGGAAGATCAGGCGATCCTGAGCGATGAGCAGGAAAAGATGGCCACGCGGATGAACGCCACCATTGCCCGTGTCGCATCCAGCCATGTGCCAATGCTCTCACAGCCCGGTGTCGTTGCCGACTTCATCCTTCAGGCCGCCGCCTGACACCTGTCCCGGGAGCCATCTCATGAGCACTGCATCGAACACCATCAAGCTCCATGTCGAGGATCTCGGGACAGGCGCGCCGGCGCTGGTCTTCCTCCATTACTGGGGCGGTTCATCGCGGACATGGCGACATGTTACGCAGGCCTTGGCGCCTGCCTTTCGCACCATCGCGCTCGACCAGCGCGGCTGGGGCCAGTCGGACAAACCCCTTGCGGGCTACACGCTGGCCGATCTGGCCGATGACGCCCAAGGGCTGATCGAGAGCCTCGCCCTCGATCGGTATGTTCTGGTCGGCCACTCAATGGGGGGCAAGGTCGCGCAATTGCTGGCATCGCGCCGTCCGGCAGGGTTGGCGGGGCTGGTTTTGGTTGCACCTTCGCCGCCTTCCCCGCTCAACATGCCGCTTGACGTCAGGCAAGACATGGTGGGCGCCTATGACAGTCGCACCAGCATTGTGACCACGGTCGAGCAGGTGCTGACATCTACCCCGCTGAACCCCGACGATCTGGAAACAGTGGTCAGCGACAGCCTGCAAGGATCGACCGCAGCCAAGGCAGCCTGGCCGCTTGCCGCCAGTCAGGAAGACATCACCGCGCAGGTGGCCCTTATCCGCGTCCCCACCCTCGTCATCTCGGGCGAGAAGGACCGGGTCGATCCGCCCGCCGTGCTGCAGCAGGAACTGATGCCGCGCATCCCGCAGGCGACACTGTATACGCTGCCGGGGATCGGCCACCTCTCGCCGCTGGAGGCACCCGCCGATCTGGCGGCTCTCATCCAGAAATTCGCGGTGCCCCTGTCACAGCAACACTAAGCGCGTTCGTCCGCAGCCACAGCGCGGCGTCACCGCCCGTACAAGGAACTTCCCATGTTTGACACTCAGATCATCACCATCCCTATCCTGCCATTCGGCATGGTCAACGCCCATCTCATCCGCAGCGAGGCAGGCTGTATCCTGATCGACGCGGGCATTCCGGGGTCGGAACGCAAGATCGGCAAGGCTCTGGCACAGCATGGATTGTCATTCCCCGACATCAAGCTGATCGTCGTGACGCACGCCCACACCGATCATGCCGGCAGCGCGGCCGCCCTGCGCCGCCTGTCTGGCGCGCCCATTCTGGCCCATCAGGACGATGCGGATTTCTACAGCCGCAAGGAACCGATGACCTATTGCACGACAAGCTGGGTCGGCAAGCTGTTCCTGAAAACGCCGGTTCCACATGAACCTTACGACGGCTTCGTGCCCGATATCATGATGACCAACGGCGACACGTTCAATCTCCTCGACTTCGGGGTCGATGGCATCGTGCGGCACACCGGCGGCCATACACCCGGCTCGATCGCAGTGGAGCTGGCATCGGACGATATGATGGTCGGCGACCTGATCGCTTCGGGCATCCTGATCGGCGGCATGATGCGCAAGGCGCGCGCGATTCGCCCCCCGTTCGAGGACGATCCCGCCACCGTATCGCGCGAGCTGATCCGCATGGTCGAGAGCGGCGGCAAGCGCTTCCACATGGGCCACGGTGGGCCGCTGGAGGTTCCCGAAGTCATGCGCCACGCCCGCGCCTTGGCCAGGCTGGGGGGCGATCCCTGTGCTTCGGGCCAATGCCACCATGCACATTGAACCACCAACCCGCCGGACGAAACCGGCCAGGCTAAGGATATATTCCATGAAACCAACTGATCTTCCCTCGCTCAACCACTTGCGCGCCGTCACTGCTCCAGAAGGCGCGCCGCCCTTCCATGTCGGCATCATCATCGGTCCGGGATTTGTGCCGATGGACATGGTGGGCGTGCAGACCGTGCTTGGCCTGATGCCGGGGGTCGAAATCCATCTGCTCTGGAAGACGCAGGATCTGGTCGAGGGTTTTCCCAACTGGTGGACAAAGCCGACGACGACCTTCGCGGACTGTCCTCAGACACTCGATGTCCTGGCCATCCCGATGCTGGCCCCTGAGGTCCAGAACGATCCCGAGGTGATTGCCTTTGTCGCGGACAAGGCAAAATCGGCGGGTTACGTGATTGGCATTTGCAATGGAGTGCTGGTGCTGGGCGCGGCGGGCGTGCTCAAGGGGCGCAATGTCACGGCCAGTCATAACGCCCTGCCGATCCTTGATAAGTTGGGGGTCCGCGAGGTAATCCCGGCCGGCAACGGCGTGACCATCGACGGCAACCTCTTCACTGCCGGCCCCGGCGTCGGCAGCTTCGAAGCGGCGTTCCTGGTTGTCGAGGCGGCGTTCGGCCGGACCGCGGCTCAGTTGGCCGAAGTCATCATCGAATACGATCCGCACCCCATTTACGGCATGGGCATTCCGGCCAATGCCGATCCGGCCCTGGTCGCGCAGTTCGAAGCCATCATGGAACCTCTCGTCGCCGATTACCGCAAGGGCTCAATCGACAGTTTCGAAGCAATGTCTGTCTAACGGGACGTCAGAGACGTCATCGATGGTGGAATGTCTGTGACCCCGGCACGACCGGCGTCGGAGACATTCGATCCTGCCGACGCCGGCGGCCTCAACCCGACAGCCTCATCATCTGCGGACGACTGCTCTTTTCAGGAGCGGTCGTTCACCCCGCCGATGGGTAATGGCTTGAACTGGTCGACAACGGCCGCCTCTAGCTGCCAATCTGCCAGCCCACGCTCTACGATCCGCTGTGCCCAAATTTCGGGCGCAGGATTTTCGCGCCGTCGCGCAGTTGATCGAGATGATCGGACCAGTGCTGCATCATACGCACCCGTTCCTCCCAATATTGGCCCCGTGCATAGGCCCGGCGAATAGAGTTTCCATCAGCGTGGGCAAGCTGACGCTCGATGGCGTCCGGATTCCAGCAGCCCATTTCGTTGAGCAGCGTGGCTGCCAAGGCGCGGAACCCATGACCGGTCATTTCCTCCTTGCCATACCCCAGCCGCCGGAGCGCTGCGTTGATTGTGTTATCGGACATGGGCCGATCAACGGCGCGCAAGGAGGGGAACAGAAACGGGCTGTAAGCGGAGTCGTGTTCAATCTCCGCCAGTATCGCCAGCACCTGCCTGGTGAGCGGCACAGCATGAGGGCGGCGCATCTTCATCTTGTGCCCTGGGATGGTCCACACGCGCTTTTCGAGGTCGAATTCGGACCACTCCGCCCAGCGTAATTCGCCGGGTCGAACGAAGACATGCGCAAGCATCCGCAACGCCGTTCGGGTCAGGGGGTGCCCGTCATAGTCGTCGATGGTGCGTAGCAGCGCACCCGCTTCAACAGGCGTCGTGATTGCGGCCCGATGGGCGGTCTTGGGCGTGATCAGCGCACCGCGTAGATCCGAGGCGATATCGCGCTCGGTCCGCGCGGTCGCTATGGCATATCTGAAAACCTGGCTGGATGCTGTCCGTGCTCGATTGGCGGTGTCGTAACGCTTCGTGGCTTCGATCTTCTTGAGTGCTAGCAGCAATTCATGCGCCGAGATTTCACCGATCGGGCGCCTTCCAATCGCCGGGTAAAGCTTCGCCAGGAGCCAACGCGCTTTCTTCACGGTCATCGGCGCGGCGCCTTCGGCGACTATCTTGTCGAGCCATTCCTTGGCCACCGCCTCGAAAGTATGCGTAGCCGCCAGCGATCTGGCGATCTTTTCGAGCTTGGCGTGTTCGACGGGGTCAATCCCCTTGGCAAGCAGCCGGCGCGCATCTAGCAGTCGCTCCCGGGCCTCTCCGAGCAGCAGTTCGGGCCAGCGACCGAAAGTTATGGTTCTCTGTCTGCCATGAATGCGGTAATTCATGCGCCAGACGCGGCCACCGCTTGGTTCAACCAGCAGATAGAGGCCGTCGCGATCGCTTAGCTTGTAAGGTTTATCCTTGGGCTTCGCACGCGACACCCATGCCGCCGTAAGCCCGGATTTCTGCCGTTTTTCGCTCGACATGATGGTATGTCCCCATCCTGATATCGGGGCCTACCATCAACTCGTCCATCATACGGGTGAGATTGGATGAAACGGCCCTCGACTGACGGAGCCATAATAGCAGATAAAAGTGCTGAAAAACAGCCGCTTACAGGACGTCTTCAGACGCTCTGGGAGGCTGCGATGGAGGCCCGAGCCGGAATCGAACCGGCGTAAACGGATTTGCAGTCCGGTGCGTCACCACTCCGCCATCGGGCCTCTCTTCGCGCGGCCCCTAACAAGGGCCACGGGTGGGAGAGGGGCGGTTAGCTGAGAGCGGCGCGCATCGCAACGGGATTCTTTGGCCCAGGCCGGGATTATCCCCGGCCGTGCACGTCTGCTTCGCCAAGACCTTGGTCTTGGGGTGTTTCCGCCCGGCCCTTGAAACCTTGCGCGATCACGTACCACTCCGAGGAATCCTTGCGGCTGGCCGGCGGCTTGGCATGCTTCACGCTGGAAAAGTTGCGCTTGAGGATTGTCAGCAGATCGCCGTCGGTACCCCCGGCAAAGACCTTGGCGACGAATGCCCCGCCCGGCGCCAGGGTATGGATGGCAAAGTCCACCGCCGTCTCCACCAGCCCCATGGTGCGCAAGTGGTCGGTCTGCTTGTGGCCCACGGTGTTGGCGGCCATGTCGGACAGCACGAGGTCGGGCGGCCCGTCGAGCGCGCCTTCGAGCGCGGCCGGGGCTTCGTCGGCCATGAAGTCCATCTCGAAGATGGTCACGCCCTCGATCGGTTCGGTGGGCAAAAGATCGATCCCCACGACACGGGCCTGCGGCGCCTTCTTGCGCACCACCTGGCTCCATCCGCCAGGCGCAATGCCAAGGTCGACCACGCGCTGCCGCCCCTTGAGCAGGGCGAAGCGCTCGTCCAGTTCGATCAGCTTGAACGCGGCGCGGCTGCGCCAGCCGTCGGCCTTGGCCTGCTTCACATAAGGATCGTTGATCTGGCGCGAGAGCCACCGGGCCGAAGACGCGGTGCGCTTCTTGGCAGTTTTCAGGCGCTCGTGCGGGTCCTTGCCGGAACGGCTCATAGGATGACTCCGGAACGGCTCATAGATTTGCTCCGCTATTCAGTTGGCGCAAGGCCTCGCGGCTGCGCACGGCATCGCCGCCGGTCGCCATGAGGGAGCGCAGGATGCCTTCGCGGATGCCGCGATCGGCAATACCCAGCCGGTCGGCTGGCCAGATGTCGAAGATGGTTTCCAGAATCGCGCAGCCGGCCACCACCAGGTCCGAGCGTTCGCGCCCGATGCAAGGCACGGCGATCCGCTCGGCCGGGGACAGGTGGGCCAGCTTCTGGCTGATGGCGCGCATCGATTGGGTGGGCACGATCAGCCCATCGACCGCGCGCCGGTCATATTGCGGCAGCCCGAGGTGCAGGCTGGCCAGCGTGGTCACCGTGCCGCTGGTGCCCAGCAGGCGAATGGCGCCATCGGCGAGGGCCTGGGCACGAGTGGGCGCGATGCGTTCGATGAACGGGGCAAAGCCCTCGGCCACGCGCGCGCGCATCTCGGCATAGGCGGCGGCGCGCGCGGCGGGGTTGTCGGCAATCGGCCCCACGCCCTCGGTCAGCGAGACCACGCCCCAGGGCACGCTTTGCCAATCCAGGATGCGCGGCACCGGATCGGCCGGATCGACCAGGACCATTTCGGTCGATCCGCCGCCGATGTCGAAGATCATCGCCGGGCCATCGCCATGTTCGAGCAGGATATGACAGCCGAGCACGGCCAGCCGGGCTTCTTCCTGCGCGGTGATGATGTTGAGCCGGATGCCGGTCTCGCGATGAACCCGTTCGATGAATTCGGCACCGTTGCTGGCGCGGCGGCAGGCCTCGGTCGCCACCGAACGCGCCAGATGTACATTGCGCTTCTTGAGCTTTTCGGCGCAGACATGCAGCGCGGCAAGCGCACGATCCATCGCCGCATCGGAAAGGCGGCCGGATTGTGCCAGCCCCTCGCCCAGCCGCACCACCCGGCTGAAGGCATCGATCACCACGAAATGGCCACCTGCAGGGCGAGCGATCAACAGGCGGCAATTGTTGGTGCCAAGGTCGATCGCGGCATAGGCCTGGCGATGAAACGGCACCGGCTTGTGCCAGGCGCGCGCGCCTGCACCGCCCAGTGCGGACCCCGGCTGCGGCGCAAACACCGATTCCGGCGCCAACTGTGGCACCATCACATGCGGCGCCGCAGCATTCGCTTCCGCCTCGGGCAAGAGATCGGGGGCAAGCGCGTCTGGCGCGGCAATGTCCACGCCCAGGGGCGCCGGTGCGGTCTGCGCAGCAACTGGGGCAGCGCCGTTGCCGATCGCCTTGCGGTTGCCCTTGCGCGCGGCAACACGGGCGCGGCCCCGCCCACGGGCCTTGCTTTTGGACTTTGCCGGTACGGCGCCTTGCGCCGCGCTATGGCCGGCCGGTGTGACGGTGGGCGACTGACCGGCGGCATCGGGCACGGGCGCGGCCTTGCGCGGCCCTCGCTGCCTCTTCCGTCCGCCGGATCGCGGCCCTCGTCCCCTGGCCGGCGGAGTGGATTCCGCCATGATGCAAATTCGCTTATGTTTTCCCGCCCGCATCGGTGCCGGTCGGGTACTTGATCGTCACCGTAGCGTCATGGCGCCCGCCCGGCAAGGTTCGCCCCGGAAGCCGCTCTGGCAGCCGGCTCGTGGCGGTGAAAAAGTGGGTTGACGCTCTGAAATGGCCCGCCTAGAGGGGCGCCTCCCGATGCCCCGTCGTCTAAAGGTAAGACTACGGACTCTGACTCCGTCAATCGAGGTTCGAATCCTCGCGGGGCATCCAGGATCTTCAGAAATTTTACGATTTTTCAGCAATTTGGCTGATTTGTCCGTTTTCTGCCCCCACATTCTACCCCACAATGCGTGAGCAGTGCGGCTGATCTTGAAACAAAGTTGAAGGCCATTCCAGGCCACAGGATGCGAATGGGCGTCGCCCACGCTGTACCTTATGATCTCCTCGACTATCGAGATACAGGCGATATTGAGCACAGCGCAAATCGCAGCCCATATGCCTTCCCGCCCTTGCGGTTCCTGTCCTAGCCGCGTCCGACACTACTTCAATGCAGCGCTAGGCGGCGTGGACAAATTTGAGCCAGTATCTGGCGGTGGCGATATGGACCATGCCGCCTAGCAGTTCTGATTCCGATGTATCGGCATGACCGGCCTGCAAAATTCGAATCGCATCCCAGCGGGGCGACGCATCCCGGCCCGGCTATGCGATGCTGATGCTGTTTTGCGCTGTTCAGGCAGTGTGCTGGAAGCCAGCGAAGCGCCGCCCATGCCGGTCTCGGCTTGCCGGCATCGGCATCGATGAGATCCGCCGTGGACGACTTCGCCTTCTCCCGCAAACGCCCCCTTGCTGCTGCGGCCCCTAAAAATCTATTTGCCGAAAACTTACCGGGCCAGAATCGACTGGGCGGCGATCGCCACCTGGGTGCGGTTGCGCACGTTGAGCTTGCGCATCAGGGCGGTCATATGGGCCTTCACGGTTTTTTCCGCGATGCCCAGGTCATAGGCGATCTGTTTGTTGAGCTGGCCGGAGCGCACGCCCTGCATCACTTTGAACTGGGTGGGGGTCAGGCGGACGGCAGGCGCCTCTGACAGGCGCTGTGCCGGCTGGTCCGGGCCACTGGTAGGGGCAAAGTCGCTCACCGTTGTCTCTCCCTATCGCCTACCGTTGCGGCATCTGCCGCGCGTCTGCCATGCTCGGACCAGCATTGCGAAGTCCAAGATCGGTTAGACAGCTTTTTGATATTATGCCGGAGTTATTCCGTCAATACACGATTTAATGCTGAAATTAACGCATATCTGTTATACAACTTTCGGAGAACAATCACAGGCAGCCAGCGCCGTGGCGCGAGAGGAGAGCAGGATGGGCCATCACGGATCGGGGCAAGGAACGCGCGGGCAAAGTACCTCGACACGGGCGGCGGTAGCGCAATGAGCGAGGATCTGCGCCTGGTCCTGGCCGCCCTTCTCGGCATTGGCTTAGCCATCGCCCTGATCGTGCGCGGGCGGTTCCATCCCTTCCTCGCCCTGCTCAGCGGCGCCTTTGCCGTGGGCATCGCGGTCGGCATGCCCATGGCCGAAACCGCCAAGGCCGTGCAGAAGGGCGCAGGCGATGTGCTCGGCGGCACCGGTCTGGTCGTCGCGCTGGGATTGTCGCTTGGCGCCATGCTGCAATTGTCCGACGGGGCGGGCGCACTGGCGCGCAGCGCGCTGCGCCATGGGCCGCCAGTCTTGGCCCCGTGGCTGAGCATGGCGGTGGCGCTGCTGATCGGCCTGCCGCTGTTCTTTGAAACCGGGGTGGTGCTGCTGCTGCCGATCGCGGCAGCGGCGGCTGCGGCAATGACCGGCACGGACGATGCCGGCACCACGCGGCTGCGCCTGCTGCTGCCGGCGCTGGCCGGCCTGTCCACGTTGCACGCCCTGGTGCCGCCCCATCCCGGCCCGCTGCTGGCGGTGGACGCGCTGCATGCCAGCCTGCCGCGCACCATGCTCTATGGCCTGCTGATCGGCGTGCCCACGGCGATCGTCTCTGGCCCGCTGTTCGCGCTGTGGATCGCACGCCGGGTGCGGCCCGATGCCCCGGTGATGACGCCCGCCGCGCCGCTGGTCGCCGCGCCCGGCGTGGGCCGTGCGCTGCTCTGCGTGCTGCTGCCGGTGGCGCTGATCGCGGCAGGGCAGGTTGCCGCCGTGGCGCCGCCCGCTCTGGCCCCGCATCTCGTCTGGCTCGGCTTGGCCAGCAATCCGGTGCTCGCGCTGGTTCTCGCCAACCTCGTCGCGCTGCCGCTGCTGTTCGGCCGGGGTTTCAGCGCCCCGGCGATCCAGGGCGCAATCTGGAAGGAAGCGATGGCCCCGGCCGGTGCGATCATCCTGGCGATCGGCGCGGGCGGCGCGCTCAAGCAAGTGCTGGTCTCGGCAGGCCTTGCCGATTTCCTGGCCCATCTCGCCGCCCACGGCGGCATTCCCGCACTGCCCATGGCCTGGGCCGTGGCGGTGTGCATTCGCCTTGCCACCGGATCAGCCACGGTGGCCACGATCACCGCCGCCGGCATCATGCCCGGGGTGGTCGCCGCCACCGGAGCCTCGCCGGAATTGACCGTGCTTGCCATTGGCGCAGGCTCGGTGTTCTTCTCCCACGTCAACGATCCGGGGTTCTGGCTGGTGCGCAGCTATCTCGGCACCAGCACGCCCGATACGTTCCGCACCTGGTCGGTGCTGGAAACGCTGATTTCGGTGGTGGGCCTGGTGCTGGTGCTGGCCGCCGGCTGGCTCGTCTGAAGAAGGGGAGGACCATGCACGAGGAACGCCTGGCCGATCGCGCCTATGCCGGGATCGTCGAACTGATCAACACCGACGATCTCCAGATCGGCGATCGCCTGCCCTCCGAAACGCGCCTGGCGGAAATGTTCGGCATGTCGCGCACCGTGGTGCGCGAGGCACTGGTCCGCCTGGCTTCCGACGGGTTTACCGAGGCGCGGCGCGGCGCCGGCTCGTTCGTCAAGCGGCGCCCGTCCGAACGGCTGGGCAGCCACCTGCCGATGCAGAACCTTGCCGCCACCATGGGCAGCTATGAAGTGCGCCTGGTGCTCGAAGCCGAAGCCGCACGCCTCGCCGCGCAGCGCCGCTCGGCCGAGCAGATGCTGGTGATCGAGCGCGCGATGGACTCACTACGCACCGCCTTGCAAGCGAGCGGCCCGGCTCACGTGGAAGACATGGAACTGCACCGCGCCATTTTCGAAGCGACGGCCAACCCGATCTTCGTCTCCAGCTTCGATCACATGCACGACGAAATCGACCGCATTCTGCGTGCCGGGGTGGATATCTCGCGCTCCCGCCCGCCCGCCGCGATCAACGCCATGATCGAGGAGCACGAACTGGTCGTCGACGCCATCCGCGCCCAGGATGGCGATGCCGCCGCGCTCGCGATGCGCTGGCACCTGTGGCAAGGGCGCAAGCGGCTGATGCCCTGAGCGCAGGAAATCCCGAAAAGTTAAGACCATGGTCGCGCCTGCCCAGGCGGACGGCAGCGGCTATCCCGGCCGGATCGGGTGAGGAGACGAACGCAATGCCACGGCAGGCCTGGATGATCGGATCAAGCATTCTGGCGACCATCGCGCTCGCCCCAACCGTGGCGCAGGCCAAAGGGCCATCGGTGTTCGACCAGGCGCCCGGCGATGCCCAGGCGATCACCGTGCACGCGCAGGGCGATGGCAAGGCCGACGATACCGCCGCGATCCAGCAGGCGCTGGACCAGGCCGGGGCGCGGGGCGAGGGCGTGGTGTTCCTGCCCAGCGGGCGCTATCGCATCAGCCGCTCGCTGTTCCTCTGGCCAGGCCTGCGCCTGATCGGCACGGGCAAGACCCGGCCCGTGCTGATGCTGGGCGATGCCACGCCGGGCTTCCAGCAGGGCTTGGCGACCATGGTGATCTTCACCGGACGCGGACCAAAGGGAAGCCCCACGGCCGGAGACGGCAAAGTGCCGTTTCCTCCGCCCGACGCGGTGCCGTTCAATCCGGCCATCGCCGATGCCAATTCCGATGCGTTCTATTCGGCCATGGCCAATATCGACATTGCCATCGGCGCGGGTAATCCGGCGGCGGTGGGCGTGCGCTTCCACGCCGCGCAGCATGCCTATCTGCGGCACATGGATTTTCAGGTCGGTTCGGGCCTGGCCGGTGCCTACCAGGTGGGCAACATGGCGCAGGACGTGCATTTCCACGGCGGCCGCTATGGCATCCTGAGCGAAAAGACCTCTCCCGCCTGGCCGTTCACGCTGCTCGACGCCACGTTCGATGGCCAGCGCGAGGCCGCCATTCGCGAGCACGAGGCAGGCCTCACCCTGGTCAACGTGGCGCTGCGCAATGTGCCGGTGGGGATCGCCATCGACGAGGGCTATGGCGACTGGCTGTGGGGCAAGAACGTGCGCTTTGAAAACGTCAGCCAGGCTGGTGTGCTCATCGCCAACGCCGGCAACGCCTATACCCAGATCGGCTTCGACAATGCCGTGGCCAGCCGCACCCCGGTCTTCGCCCGCTTTCGCGAAAGCGGCAAGACCGTGGCCGGCGCCGCGCCGATATACCGGGTGAAGAGCTTCAGCCACGGTCTCACCCTGCCCGGCCTGGGCCTGCCCGGCACGTATGAAACGCGCATGGACCAAGCCGCGCTTGCCGCCCTGCCCCGGCCCGGTGTCCCCGCGATCCGCCCCCTGCCCGCGCCGGCGCAATGGTCCAACGTGCGCACACTGGGGGTCAGCGGCGATGGCCGGACCGACGACACCGCCGCCCTGCAACGCGCGATCGCCACGCACCGCGTGCTCTATTTCCCGATCGGCCGCTACCTCGTCACCGATACGCTGGCCCTGCGGCCCGATAGCGTGCTGATCGGGCTCCACCCCGATCTCACCCAGATCGTGCTGCCCGATGGCACGCCCGCGTTCCAGGGCGTGGGCGCCCCGCGCGCGCTGGTCCTGGCGCCAGCCGGGGGGAACGCCATCGTCACCGGCCTGGGCCTGTTCACCGGCGGCATCAACCCGCGCGCCACCGCGCTATTATGGCAATCGGGCACCAATTCGCTGGTGGAAGACGTAAAATTCCAGGGCGGCCACGGCACTCTGGCGGCCGACGGCACCCGCTTCGATCCCTACAACGACACCCACACCGCCGACAAGGACCCGCGCCGGCGCTGGGGCGGCCAATATCCCAGCTTGTGGGTCAATGCGGGCGGTGGCGGCACCTTCGCCAATATTTGGACTCCGAACACTTATGCCCAGGCCGGCATGATCGTGTCCGACACGCAGACGCCCGGCCATGTCTACCAGATTTCGACCGAGCACCATGTCCGCACCGAATTTGGCCTCACCCGCGTGGCCAACTGGGAATTCCTGGCGCCACAGACCGAGGAGGAAGCCGGCGAGAGCCCGGACGCGGTCTCGTTCGACATCCGCGAATCCCGCAATATCCTGATCGCCAACCTCCACGCCTATCGCGTCACCCGTTCGCGCCAGCCGGCGCGGGCCGCCGTGCGGATCGAGCGTTCGGGCGATATTCGCCTGCGCAACGTGCACGTGAACGCCGAAAGCGGCTTTGCCACCTGCGATGAAAACGGCTGCGCCACGTTCCTGCGCGCCAGCAAGTTTCCATTCGAAAACGCGCTGCTCGACGTGACGCACGGCCTGGAAGTGCGCGAGCGCGAATTTGCCGTGCTCGACGTACCCGCCAATCCCGTTGTGCCAGCGGCGACGAAGGTGCCGGTGACCAAACTCGCCGACGGCTTCTTCTCCGCCAGCGGCGGCGTGGTCGATGCGCAGGGCAAGCTCTATTTCATCGATCATTTCCAGCAGCGCATTCACGGCTGGAGCGAGACCGAAGGGCTGACCACCGAACGCGATTCCCCGCTCGATCCGGTCAACCTGGCGATGGACCGGGCGGGCAACCTGATCGTGCTCTCCGCGCTCGGCCGCAACGGCACAGTCTATGCGTTCAAACCCGGCACATCAGCGCAGGCGCTGACGGTGATCCCGCCCACCGCCGCCGCCATGACACCGGCCCCCGACCGGCTCACCGCCCTGCCCGGCAACCTCTGGGTCAACGGTGAGTTTCGCAGCCAGCTCGATCCGGCGACCTACCGCTTCACCACCCTGGCAGAGATGTTCGCCCGCGATGTGGCGCTGCCAAAGGCGCAGGAATATGTCTCGCTCGACGGCAGCCTTGCCATCCCCGCCTATCGCGTGTTCCAACAAGGCCCGGCCGACCATCTCGGCTGGCGCTTTTCCGATACGCTCGATGCCTATGGCCTGGTTACCGCCAGGCCCGACGCGCGGGTATTCCTGAGCAACGAGTCAGAAGACCGGACCTATTCCGCCCGCCTCGGCGCGGGCGGCGCGGTGACAGACCTGCAACCCTTTGCCGATCGCGGCGGGGAAAGTGTGGCATCAGGGCCAGACGGACGCGTCTACATCGCCAATGGCCAAGTCTTCGTCTACGACGCAGCAGGCCGCCCGATCGACCGGATCGACGTGCCCGAACGCCCCCTGCAATTGCTGTTCGGCGGCAAGGACGGGCGCACGCTCTATATCCTCACCCACCACGCCCTCTTTGCCGCGCGTCCCTGAGAGAACTGAACCCGCAAGCGAGCTGCAACGCTACAATGCGCGTAGCAACTAAGCCGCGAGGCGCTGGGCGATCCAGGCCAGGATCGCGTCGGCAAGCCGATCCTGGCCCTGCGTGGAATCGAGAGTAAGCGCCGGCTCATCCGCACCGGGTCGCTCCAGCGTGTCCAACTGGCTATCGAGCAGGCTCGGCGGCATGTAGTGCCCTGGCCTGTTGCCCATGCGCCGGGCCAACTCCGCCAAGGGCGCATCGAGCAGGGCAAAGGCGATCGGCTCGGCTGTCGCGGCAGCCAGCCGCTCGCGATAGGCGCGCTTGAGCGCGGAACAGGCCGCAACCACCACGCCGCCTTGCCGCACCGCCTGGCCCATCGCTGCGCCCAGGTGATCGAGCCAGGGCCAGCGGTCCGCATCGGTCAGGGCGATACCCTCGCGCATCTTGGCGACGTTCGCCGCCGAATGGAATCCATCGCCTTCCAGGAATGGGCAGCCCAGCCGCGCCGCCAGCGCCGCGCCCAGTGTCGATTTGCCGCTGCCGCTCACGCCCATCACCACGATGGCCAGCGGCGCCACGCTGCGGCTTGCAATCTTGCCCGACACGTTCCTGTCCTTCCTGCTTTGCCGTCTCCGCACGGCGCGCGCCGCCCGGGTTGCATGACAGCCATGTCAACAGCGTCCTTAGCCGCGTCGGCGGCGCCCGCCCAATTAGGACCATGGTCGCGGCTGCGCCAGGCGCTGCGCGGCCCTATGCCCTCACCACGAGGAAACCCGGCTGCCAGCGCCAGGACCACGCACAAGATTGTTAGCGGTACCAAGCCAGGCTGGGGCAGTGCCACCGGCCAAGGGACTATCCATGGGGGAGATTTCGATGACCACCACGCCCATTGCCCAGTCGACCAGCAGGCCACTGCGCACCGCCCTTGCCAAAGGCAGCGCACTCCTGGCGCTGGCCTGGGCCTGCCCGGTGCTGGCGCAAGAGGCCGCGCCGGCCGCTTTGCCCGAAACCCCTGCCCCGGCACCGGCGCCCGCGCCCAGCACCGGGGAGATCGTCGTCACCGGCTCGCGCATCACCTCCAGCGGCTTCAGCGCGCCCACCCCCACCCAGGTGCTCAGCGCGGCAGTGATCGCCAAGAGCGCGCAGCCCAACATCTTTACCACGATCGCCCAGTTGCCCTCGCTCCAGGGCAGCACCGGTGCGACGTATGGCACCAACAGCACGTCCAGCGGCACCCAGGGGCTTAGCTCGTTCAGCCTGCGCGGCCTTGGGCCGATTCGCACGCTCACCTTGCTCGACGGGCAGCGCGTGGTCGGCGCCAATGTCACCGGCGTGCCCGATATCAGCCTGTTCCCGCAGTTGCTGGTCGAGCGGGTGGACGTAGTCACCGGTGGCGCCTCGGCGTCCTATGGTTCGGACGCGGTGGGCGGCGTGGTCAACTTTGTCACCAACACCCACTTCGAAGGGTTCAAGGCCAACGCGCAAAACGGCATCACGACTTATGGTGACGATTACAACTACACGTTCCAGGCCGCAGCCGGGAAATCCTTCATGGATGGCCGTCTGCACGTGGTGGTCAGCGGCGAATACAGCCATGAGAATGGCATCCCCGCCTATGGTTTCGGCGAAGGCCCCGGCCCCAACGGGCGCGACTGGTACGAGACCGAAACGCTCATCAACACCGGGCTGCACACCGATGGCACGCCGCAATACCGCAACAGCAAGCATGCCCAAGCCTATCAATACACAAAGTATGGCCTGATCACCGCCGGCCCGCTCCAAGGGATTGCCTTCGACCAGAGCGGCAAGCCGTTCATCTTCGTCTACGGCTCCAATGGCGTGCCGGACAAGAACGCCGCGGGCACCGTAACCGGCTGCAACAACGGCTTCTGCGTGGGCGGCGATCTTTCCGGCAACGTTGGCAATGGCACCAGCTTGCAATCGGAAATCACCCGCACCAATGGCTATGGCCGCATCGGCTTCGATATCGATCCCGACAACGAGGTCTATGCCACGGTCAACGTGGCGCGCGTCACTTCCAACAACACGCCCAATCCGGGCGCGGCCAAGGCGAATTCCCTCACCCTGCAGTGCTCCAACCCGTTCGTGCCCACCTCGATCCAGGATCTGTGCGCGGCCAACGGCATCACCAGCTTCAAGTATGGCGTCAGCAACGCGGTGCTGCCCAAGTTCATCAACGTCAATCCGGTGCGCCAGCAGTACCGCTTCGTCGCCGGGGCCAAGGGCAAGATTCCGTTCCTGGGCAGCGACCTGCACTATGACGCCTATGTCGAGCATGGCGAAAACATCACCGACATCACCGTCAGCAACATCACGCTCAACGCCCGCTACAACGCGGCGATTCAGGCGGTGCGCCTGGATGACGGCACCATCGCCTGCGCCGATGCGGCCGCCCGCGCCAGCGGCTGCGTGCCGCTCAACATCATCGGCGGCGCCACCCCCAGCGCGGCGACGCTGGCCTATATCACCCCGGCCCACGGCCCGCACCAGCATACCCGCCAGACCCAGGACGTGGCCAGCATCGCGTTCAACAACCAGCCCTTTTCCACCTGGGCCGGCCCGGTTTCGCTGGCATTCGGCGGGGAGTGGCGCCACGAATTCTACCGCGTGAAAGGCGATCCCTATGGCAACGGGGTCACCGCCAGCAATCCCAACACCGCCGATTATCCGGCCGATCCGCTGCTAAACACCGCCGGCAACAACTGGTACGCGGGCAACTATCACGATGGCAGCGGCAAGTATTCGGTCTACGAAGGCTTCCTTGAAGCGAACTTGCCGCTGGTCGATACGCCCGGCGCGGGCAAAGCCAATCTCAACCTGGCGGGCCGCGCCACGCATTACAGCACCTCGGGCACGGTCTACACCTGGAAGGTCGGCGGCACCTGGCAGACGCCGGTGGACGGCATCCGCCTGCGCGCGGTGACCTCGCGCGACGTGCGGGCGCCCAATCTCAGCGAGCTCTATGCCGCGCCGATCACGGTCACCGTGCCGGGGCTGACCAACCCGTTCAACAACAACCAGCCCGTCACGGTGCAGCAGAACACGATCGGCAACACGGCGCTCAAGCCGGAAATCGCGCGCAACACCGAGGCTGGCATCGTACTGTCACGCCCCGGCTGGGCGCCGGGGCTCAACCTCTCGGTCGATTACTATCGCATCAAGGTGAAAGGCGTAGTGTCTTCGCTCAGCGCGCAGCAGGAAGTGAACTACTGCTATGGCGGGGTGACGCAACTGTGCAGCGCCTTCGATCTCAATGCCGCCACGCCCTATGTCAACGTGCAGGCGTTCAACCTCGCATCGATCTTCACCGACGGTTTCGATATCGAGGCCAGCTACCAGTTCCGGCTCGACAGCCTCGAGCTGCCCGGCAACCTGACCTTGCGCGCGCTGGCCACCAATGTGCGCAACTACATCACTGATATCGGCCTGCCCAACACTATTCCCACCCAGGGGGCCGGCGTCAACGCCGGGGCCACGCCCAAGTGGAAAGTGCTCGCCACGGAAAGTTGGGATACCGATACGTTCAGCCTGACCTTCACCCAGCGCTGGTTCAGCGCGGGCAAGATCAGCAACGAATACATCGAATGCCAGACCAATTGCCCGGTGCAGACCGCGCAACAGGCGACGCTCCACCCTACGATCGACAACAACCGCATGCCCGGTGCGTTCTATTTCGACGTGGGCGCCACCTACAACGTGACCAAGGCGATCACCGCCTATGCCAAAGTGGACAACCTGTTCAACCACGATCCTGCCGGATCGCCGCAGACCAACACCGGGATCGACGTGAACCCGCTGCTCTACGATGTCATCGGGCGGATGTATCGTATCGGCGTGCGCGCCAGCTTCTGACCAGCCCCTCCCTCACCGCCGGTCCCGCTCCCAGGGACCGGCGGTCCTTTTTGCCCGGTGTTGCCACAGGCCTATCCATTCCCGCCGAGCAGGAACGCGATATAGCCGATACTCTGGCCATGCTAGGCGGCGCATCTGACAGGGCGCGGCCCTAAGTGCATCTGGGCTTTGGCTCCGATGGCGCGATCTGAATTGATGTCGGCGAACCGCGTCCGACCATGAAAGCTGGTTCGTAAAAGTCTCCGCGCGCACGGATTCGGCCACTTTGCCCCCCCAACGGTTCGACCGGCCCGCGCTGCACAGGCTGGCGTGCATCCGCGATCCGTGAATGGATGCGTAATCCCATGTTGTGCGAGGTAAGCGACAGCCCCTAACGTCCGCGCGGCAAATACCGATCCACACCGCGCCGGTCGAGGTGAAGATTCACCCCACTTTAATATGTTTCGAGCAGCTTCTCTCGATGGCAATTTTTTACGCCGCGCTCGGGAAGATATACCGCATTGCGTTGCGCGTATCGCGGGCCGGCAGCACGTCCAATGCGACGTTGCTTACCGTGCTAATATGCCTTTCCGTGTTGACCTCGGTGCTGATCGTCAATGTCCTTGTCCGTAATGCCGACGAGCATGCCGATCAACTGGCCGCGATCTCGATTTCCGGGGCCATCGACCGCGAACGTTCGCGCATCAGCAACGAAACATTCATCAATGCCCACTGGAATGATGCCTATGCCCATGCCTATGGCACCATGGACGATCCCTGGATCGTGTCGCAATGGGGCACGCCGATCGGCTTGGGATATGTGATCGATGCTAGCGGGCACACGTTGTTCGCGCATCTTCCCACGGGGCACGAGCCTCCTCTGGCCGATCTGATCGGGCCCGACACGCTCCAGGCCTTGCTTGCCCGCGTTCCGCCGAACGAGGCCGCCGTCAGGAAGCGCGGCGATGCGACGGTGCTGATCGGCAAGGCCGGCAAGACCCCGGCGTTGATCGCGTTTTCGCCGATCGTGCGAGAACACGGCCCGGCAACCCTCGACCGATCCACGTATCGCATCTTTGTCGATATACGCCTGCTCGATGCCAAATTGCTGGACGAATGGGGCAAAGGCTTTGGGTTGCGGCAGCTCCGCTGGTCGCCAGATGACACCCTCGCACCGGACGAAGCCTCGACGCAGGTGCGGGATTGGTCGGGCGCGGTGATCGGCACGATTGCCTGGAAGCGCCTTGCTCCCGGGTCTTTGGCCGTTCGCGAATTGCTACCGGTGATCATCTTGTGCATTGTGCTGTTTCTGGCTGTCGCCGCCATTATCGCGCGCCGCATTCACAGTCTCAATCATGAACTCACGGTCCAGTCGCTCAGCGCCATCGAAGCTGGCCGACAGGAGCGCGAGGCGCGGCTGCTGGCCGACAGCGACGAGCTCACCGGGCTATACAACCGGCGGCGTTTCCATGCCGATCTGGAAAGCGCGGCGATCCCGGCCAATCTCCATGCCCTGACCGTAGGGTTGATCGATCTCGATCGCTTCAAACCGATCAACGATACGTTCGGGCACCTGGTAGGAGACCGCGTGCTGGTAGAGGTAGCCCGCTTGCTTCACGATACGGCGGGGGCCAGCGCCAGGCTCTATCGCGTGGGCGGGGACGAGTTCGCGATGATCGCGCGGCTGGATGGGAAAGCCGCGCTGGAGCTCGCGGAGCGGATATGCGCGGTCGTCGCCGCGCCAATGCGCATTTGCGATCGCCAGATCAGCGTGGGGGTGTCGATCGGGCTTGGTACTTTCGTCGACCCCGAGCTCGGACCGGTCGATCTTGCCAAGCGTGCAGACCATGCGCTCTACCATGCCAAGCGGGAAAAGCCCGGACGGGCCGTTCAATTCAACCTTGAGCTGGAACACCGGCTGCTGGACGATCACGTTATTGAAGCCGAATTGCACGCAAGCGAATTCGAAAACGAATTGCATTTCGACGTGCAGCCGATTGTTTCGATGAAATCGGGCGCCGTGGTGGGCGGCGAACTCTTGGCGCGCTGGACGAGCGCGCGCCTCGGCGCGGTCGAGCCGCAGCGCTTTATCGAAATAGCCGAACGCAGCACTCTGATCCATGTGGTGACGCGAAAGGCCATGCGTCACGCGCTAGAGCTGCTGGAGGTTCTGCCACCTGAAAAGACACTCTCGATCAACGTATCGGCCTGCGATCTACATTGCGTCGACACGGTCGATGCGATGCTCGCCATGGTCCGCAAATCGTCTGTCGATCCGCACCGCCTGTGTATCGAGGTGACTGAGACGGCGATGATGCGCAACCTTGACGTGGCGATCACGGCCCTCCAGCGGTTTCGCGCGATCGGCATACAGGTTGCGCTGGACGATTTTGGCACTGGCTATTCCAGCCTGAGCAATCTCCACCGCCTGCCGCTTGACAAGGTAAAGCTTGATCGCAGCTTTGCCCTTAATTTTGACAACCGCTACAGCATATCGATCATCGATGCGGTCGTCACCTTGTGCCATTCGCTTGGGCTGGCCTGTATCGTGGAAGGGGTGGAGACCGCCTCGCAGGCCATCAAGCTGCAAAACATCGGTGGCGACCTCATGCAGGGCTACCTGTTCAGCTATCCACTGCATTCAAAAGTTTTTGTCGCGTTTGCCGCGCATTGGTCAGCGCAGAGCGAAGCGGCTCGCCCGCGCATAGCCGGGTAACTCGCCAGATCTCCCACCCTGCCCGCCGCGCCATGTCGCCGCCTCAGTTTCGTTGGCAAAGGTTGATTGAAGATTCGTCGGTTGATGCCAAGCGGCGTTTGGCTGACGGATTAGACTGCCGGACGAAGAGCAGGCGATAATCTCGGAATTACGGCCAGCTGGAAAAGGGGCTGCCGCACAGCGCAGGATAACCAGCGGTATTCAACAGCATGTTGCGGATTTTAGCATTCTGTTGCCGGGCGGCGCCGGCCCATGTGCTGGTCAGGGCCAGCCGCCAGGGCCTGCGCCTCCGCCACCAAGGGAATGCGGCGGCTCTCGTTGGTCTTGGTGCGCTTGGCCGACAGACTCCAGACCTCACCCTCGATTTCATCGCTGGTGGCAAGCCGCACTTCGCTGGTGCGGGCAAGGGTCAGCATCAGGAAGCGCAACGCCCGTGCGGCTGTCGTGGCGAGCGTGCCCAACCACTGATAGAACTTGGGCGCCTCGGCATAAGGCAGGGCGGGAATGTGTTCGGTCTCGTGGCACTGCTTACCCAGCAGAGCGCATGCCTTGAGACAGGCCTGGAGATCGACGGCGAGCCCGAGCGCGGCAGCGTGGGTAAAGGTCAGACGCCTTGGCCGCCGCTTCAGGCTTGGTATGCCAGATCGGCGCCAGCAAGTCGCGCAGGGCGTGCTGGTCGATGTCCTCGATCGCGCGATCTCCGATCTTGGGAATGACATGGACGGTGAGCGGGGACAGCCAGCGCCCGGCCGCGCCAGCGCCTTTGAGCTGGGCCTTGCGCGCTTCGAAACAGCTGGCGATCGCCTGGGCGACCGTCAGGCGCGCGATCACCCGGTTCTGCTGGCAGCAGGTTTCGATCGGGCACTGCCCGGCGCTCAAGGTGGCGCGGGCCGCGGCGGCTCTGGCATCGGCCATGGAAACATCGGGCCAAGGCCCAAGTCCCATTTCGCAGCGGCGGCCCTTGAGGAAGTAGCGCAGCACCCACTTGCCCCTGGCCCGTTCAAGCTTGTGCAGCCACAGGCCCGCACCGTCACCATAGTGGCCGGGTGGCGCATTGCGCGCGGCGACGTGCGAGAGGATGTGCTGCTTTACCGATCCTTTCCTCAGCGGGGAAAAAAGGGGTGGTTTCAATCCCCCGTCTGCCCCCCGTTTTGCGTGCAGTGGGAGGATACACGATGGGTTGCGGTGAGGCAAGAAATGGCTGTTTTCAGCCATTTGGCGATTTTGTGAGCAGCCCTGCGAGGGGTGCTCGCACGGTCGAGAAGACTCGAACAAGCGTTCAACCCATTTATTTTAAAAGACTATTTTTCAAATGGGAAAATTCAGTCCCCCGTCTAGTCCCCCGTTCTCCGGACCCTGCATTTTGCTACGCAGCCAGTGCAGCTGTTCCCATCGCGCGCAAAGGCCCGCGAACGGGTTAGCACGTGAACGTGTCTTACGTGAGGAACGTAATTTTGGCTCCGTAGCGGCGCACGGCGGGTACGTAGGTCCACAACGGGCTGTGCTCCTTCGAGCCAGCCCTGCCATAGCATCATAGATGGCAGGGCTGGCGACTTGCCCAGCTAATTAAGCCACTACTGTGGGCGCGATCTGTACGCCTTCACAATTATTCCCGTCGCCCGCAGCGCCGCAGCGGCCAACTGGTCATTGCTTTGAACACCCGGCGCGCATGCAACGCGCGGCATCGCGTTGCAGACCGAAGCAGGTCCATGGCCCGACGTGTCAGTGCTGCTCGATGGTCACGTGTCGCAAAGACTCGATGCCGTTGAGGCGATCCCGCAAGACTGGAGTAGCAAGTGGCGCACCCAGCGTGCGCACACTTATAATCGCCGCGTGCGCGTCAGGGCCGATGCGCCAAACGTGAAGGTCGGTCAGTTGAACATCGCCCGCGGCGTTCATCTTTGCGCGAACAGCGGAAGCTATGCCGCCGTGCGTGCGGTCCAACAACACTGCTGCGGTATCCTGCATCAGTGTCCAGGCCCACCGCGCAATGACCAGACCACCCACGATGCCCATGACTGGA
>NZ_JABCNG010000011.1 GCF_012932495.1 Novosphingobium sp. SG919 | reverse complement strand
ATTCTTGCGCGAGGATCGTGACCCGAATGGGCCGAAACCGCTGGCGGGTTCGGTCGGAGCGCAGCGGAGATAGAGCCGTGCCTGCAGGGCCGCGCCCTGATCGCCTACGCTCTGTAGGCGCCTACAGCGCGGACGTTAGAAAGGTCCTTTCGCGCTTCTGAGGTGCAGGAGCACCAATCGTTTCGCTTAGCCCCCCAGCTCGTCAAGAACCTATACCCTAGGTGCCGACGAGTCTGTGGCTCCGGAATTCCGGCAGGAGGTGGTACGATCGAGCCAAATTCTGAGCGGACTCAGAGGTGAAAAGAGCCCAAAAACCACCTGATAAATCGTGATTAGAACAAAATTGCAAAAGTTCACGACGCCCAGCAGATCGTATGCCTGACCCCAAAGGGAAATCTCCGGTGTAGCCCATACCTGGACCCACAAGGTAATCGTACAAAAGAGGGCAAAGGCCTGCATACGTCCGGTTATAACGCCGCCGGTAGGCCGGACGGGGGGTCTTAGTACCCCTGCCTCATCTACATCACTCGCAGCATCTGTCTGCATGGCTAGTAATCTCCCTTCACTGTTAGTCCGCGAAAGATTACATGATATCGTAAGGGCCTATAGCGCCCCTCGGCGCGCGGACCGCGCGGCGGAGGGCACTGTTGGGCGCGGAATTGCTATCGGTCAGTATCCGGCTTCAGCAGGCTGCATTTCCGGATACCGCTGGATGATAGCGCCGACCTTGCCCGTAATATTGATCGGAGATCCCCTCTGGGTAAGGAGGTGGTCCAGGCATTCCAGGATCGCCTTCAGCTTGTTCGGAGGCGCTGTCGGAACGTTGGCGCTGCGCAGATGGACAGGCTGCTTTGGGAAGTGGCGATTGAAAAGACGATCGTGGTGGGCGCATATGTTGCGCAGATCGACGAGACATTCGAGCCACCGGGTGAAGACCTGGTCGGACTGCACGCCAAATTGGTTGGCCACACTGGTCCGATGCGATCCGCTGAGGCGCTTGAAAATATAGACCGAGCTTCCGAAGGTCAGGAATTCCTTCATTGTCCAGATCGGAGGCAGCGGGGGACTGCTGTAGGTCTGGCGATAGTGAATTGCGCGCGCATCGGCCGTCTTGCGGTAGATGTCGCGGAAGCTCTGCTGAGCTTCGGTGTGCGCTCTCGCGCCACGGAATGCAGCGATGTTGGTGTAGGGATGGCTTCCATGGGCTGAGCTGAGGACTTCGGATATCGCGTTGCGCAGGAGGATCTCGAACTGGCCTGCGGCAGCGAAACAAGCGTCCCGCAAGAGCATATCGCACTCGTAGAGGCGCAGGATATCCCGGTAGGTCGTGCCCGGGTTAAACGGCCGATTTGGGAGATGAGTCTGGCGACGGCTGAGAAAATAGATGCGCAGCCGTTCGTATCCGACCATATCGATCTTGCGAGCGGCGACGTTAGGTCGGGAGACAATGAGCCCTCGCGCGCGAAGATGCGCGATCCGCTGAGCGGCCGTTGCATACGGCTTGGTGTAAGGGATTCTAGCCATTCAAAAAGAAGGGCCGCCCTTTTGCACTCCCCCGAAGAGGACGTGTGGCGGCCCATGACTTTTTCAACATAGCGTTGAGTCTGTTAAAATGCAATGATTTTCCGAGCGTCAACTGACATCGATCGCTGGCGAGGGCCTTTTGACCGCTTAATCGGAAGGTCCTTTCCGCTCACTGCGCGCATCATTCGCAGCTCTGGAGAGCGCGTCAATCGCGCATGAAATCCGGATCTCGGAGTGGACATCCCAATCCGCGACGTAGCGGGCTCCGGCGGCGATCGCGGCGCAGCTCGCGTTTCTGCCTGCTCGATCAGTAACGGAGGCGAGCGTGCGGCCGTCGCGATCGATGCCCAGGGGATGGATCGTAAGCGGCCCGGCGGCAAAGCGCTGGAGTGCTTGGGTTTGCGCATAAGGATCGCCGGCCGTTTCAAGGCCAATCAGCCGGATTAGGCCGCCGGGGCCGGGGCCACACCGAATAGTGTCGCCGGCAATGGCAGTACATTTGGAAGTGGAGTGCGTCTCGCGCAGACGGGTCAGCAGATCGGGCGCGGCGTTGTTGGTAAGAAAGGCCAGGAGGATGCCTGCGGCGAGCGGGACAGCCCAACGGGGCGGGTCGGCGCCGGGAATCATCGTGACAACCTTCAGCGCTTAGCTGGAAAAAGCGGCTTTGCGGCGAGATCCCGAAAAGTTTGGCGGCAATCGGGAAAACCGGAGCATCCCCAGAAGAACTTGCCACGTTCCTTCGGGGACGGGCGCCGCCGCAATCCCTTGCCACAATCCGGGCACGTATGTTCGGTCGAGACTGGCGGCGGCGCCTTGCGCGGCATGGGCTTGCCTGCCTTATCGTCGGCAGAGAAGGTGCAGCCCTGATCCCGTCCGGAACAGGACCAGAAGACGCCATTTTTGCCGCGGCGCTGGCGCAGGGCCTTGCCGCAAGCGGGGCAGGGGTGAGTTGGCGCAACTGGAGTGGCGGCAAGCGCCGCCAGCTCGCCGTCCAGCGCTGCCCAGGTGGAAGCGACGACGGGCGTGTAGCGGGCCTTGCCGGTGGCGATGTCATCAAGTGCGTCCTCGAGCTGGCGGGTGTAGTCCAGCTCGATGAAGCGAAAGCGGCCAACGAGGGTGTCGCGGATCTTCTCACCGCTGGCGTGCGGCGTGAGATAGCCTTTGGCGCCAGCCACGATGTAGCCGCGCGTGGAAATGTTATCGAGAATGGCCGCGTAGGTGCTGGGCCGGCCGATGCCTTGGCGCTCCAGCTCCTTGACCAGGGTTGCCTCGGTGAAACGGGTGGGCGGCTTGGTGTGCTTTGTCAGCACACGGCCGCCTTCGGCGGCAACATCGGCGCCGATTTCGAGTTGTGGCACCGGGTTGGTAGAGGTGTCGTCCTCGTCACCGGCCTTACTGCTGTCGTCATCCGGATGATCGGCATAGACGGCGAGCCAGCCCGGGTTGATCAGCGTGCGCCCTGAGGCCTTGAAACTGATGGGCACGCCGGCGGGCACGCCGGCGGCATCGCCGGCGAGCTGGGCGGTGCGCACGGCATAGAGCGCGTCGGCGAGCTGGGAGGCGACGGCGCGCTGCCAGATCAGCCGATAGAGGGCCTTCTCCTCGTCGGTCTCACCCGCCTCAATGTCTGCGGCATGGGTGGGCCGGATCGCTTCGTGGCCTTCTTGCGCACCTTCCTTGGCCTTCCATGTCCGCTTCTTTGCCGCGAGCGAGAGACCGGCGCCGGCAGCGAAGGCGGCAATGTCGTCAGCTCCAGCGGCGTCCATGTTGGGGGTGTCGGTGCGGTGATAGGTAATCGCGCCTTGTTCGTAGAGCCGTTGGGCAAGTTCCATGGTGCGTTTGGGGCGCAGCTTGAGGCGCTGGCCTGCTGCTTGTTGAAGGGTCGATGTCGTGAACGGCGCCGCCGGCGCGCGGGGCTTTTCGCTGTCCTCGAAAGCGGTGACGCAAAGATGGCGCACAGCGGCGGCGGCGTCCGCGAGCTGGCGATCGAGGAGATAGTCCTGCCCGTCGACCAGATGAGGCTTGGTGTCCCACTGCGCCTTCCACTGTGCGCCGTCCGGAGCAGTGAAAGTCAGCTCCGCGCCGAAATGTTCGGTGACGCGGAAGGAGGCGATTTCGCGCTCGCGATCCACGACAAGTCGAACGGCGGGGCTTTGAACCCGACCAGCGGTGAGGGTAAATCCGGCTTGGTCAGACAGTGCACTGCTGACACGATAGCCAATGATCCGATCGAGTGCCCGCCGCGCCTCCTGAGCGCGCACCAGGTGCATGTCGATCGGGCGCGGCGCGGCGACGGCGGCTTCAACCTTGTCCTTCGTGATTGCAGTGAAGGTGATGCGCTGGGCGGCCTTCAGCTTCAATGCGTCGGCGAGATGCCAGGAGATGGCCTCACCTTCGCGATCCGGGTCTGTGGCAAGCAGCACGGCATCGGCTGCAGCCACGTCTTGCCGCAGGCGTTTCAACACGTCGGCGCCACGGTCCGTGGGCACATAGTGAGGGATGAAATCTGGCGGTTCGAGGCCCATGGCGCGATCGGGCAGATCGCGAACGTGGCCGACACTGGCGACGACCTTGTACCGGGGGCCGAGGAGTGCTCCGATCTTTTTGATTTTCCCCGGAGATTCAACGATGACAAGCGTGGTCATGCCGGTGCTTTCGCGTTTCAGACGGTGATGGAGGGTGTAAGACCTGTCAACTAACTCTCATTGAAAATGAGGTTAGTTGACATTCGTCCGGCCGTGACCGGGACGACACTCGTCCGCGATCAGGTCGCGCTCATCGTAGCTGGGCCGATAGGTGGCGCCGAATTGGAGCATGAAGCAGCTCGCATTGACCCCAACGGTGTTGCGGACGATCGCGACGGTGCGGCCGTAAACGTCCTGCTTGAGTGGATAGATGGTAAGCGTTTGGTTCGCGAAGGCGGCGAGGGCACGCTTGTGCGCCCAAGGATCGCCGGGGGCGCAGTCGCGGCCCTTGCGGCAATGACCGGGCAGCTCGGCTGCATCGATCCCCAGAAGGCGAATTCGGCGGACATAGCCAGGCCCACACCGCAGAGTGTCGCCATCGATCGCGTAGCATAACGCGGTGTACGCGGGGACCGAAGTCGTTGGCGTGGCTGTGAAGCTCCCTGATTTGGCAAGCGGTGGGGTGCTGAGGGAGGGTCGAAGCGGCATATGGAAGAAGCCGAAGGCACCGAGGGCGGCAGCGCCAAGCCAAACTGTCATGCGGCCGAACGTCACAGGGAAGCTCCTGCAGCGCGGGGGCGGGCCGAAAGCCAGGCGTCGTTCCAGTCGCAGTTTGGGGGAGGTGTCTCGACGATCAGCTTTCGCCCGTTGGCGGTTAAGTGCGGGCGGGCTTTCTCGAGGCACTGAGCCGCAGCAACGCCGTGTTGGGTCCACAATCGGACAGTGTGAACTTCATCGGGAATCGCGATATGGAAGTACCGTTCGACACCGCCGGCGGCCCAGCAACCGGGCTGGTTCTTCCAGAGCATCACAGAGGCAGCGTCCTCGGGCCCCTCAGCGAGATTGAGAATGCCCCCAGCCACTCGGCCGAAGCGGATAGCGCCGTCGCCTGGCAGGGCGAGATTGCGTTTGGCCTTGGGCAGGATGGCGGTTTTGCCGCCGGTCACAGGGTCGAGGAAGACGCGCTGTATTGCTGTGACCTGCCGGGCGTTTTCATATGCAAAGATGATTGCGGGCAGAACGAGGCGCCGCTCATTGAGATAGGTCACTGCGTTGGGGAGGAAACGACCAATGGAGAGATCGGAAAGACCGCGGTGGGAGAGGTAGTGGGCGGCAAGGGTGCCTCGAACGGGCAAAGCCGATGACCAGAGCTGGCGGGCCAAGTTGCCTTCATCGGGTCGTGGGAGCGCTGCCGGCGGGGCGTTCTGGTCAATCCTGGGAGAAAGCCGGAGGTTTTTCAACGCGGCGAGGATCTGTTCCAGGGAGCAACCAGCGAAACAGTGATACAGAACAGCCTTGTGACCAGGCCGTATGGAGAGAGACGGATTTCTGTCAGGGTGGGCAGGACAACAGGCCAAGCCAGTGTGGCGTCGGTCATTCCATTCGCCCTTCAGGTGAAGGGTGATGTCTTTCGCGGCTTGGATGGGAGAGAGCGCCATAGTGTCTCTATAACATATACGCAATGTGAGACAATAGGGACGCCGGATCGGCGCGCTCGGATTCCGCTTGCTCCTCCTGGGGAGCAATCGGCGGCGCTAGCCGCCGTCCTGCGGCTGCCGCAGGATCGAACTTTGCGGTTTTGGAATACGGTGTCCGGTTTGGTTGGCCCGTCAGGGCAAGTTTATCGGCCGACTAGGCCGATTCCGCTTTCCCCTTCTTAGTAATAAATGAATTCGGATGAGGAGCAGTCCATGTTTGACACTCACGGCCTGTGGCTGGGAGGCTGTGTCGCAGCGAGGTGCGCAGCGCAGCGCTGATCAGGGTGGCGCGCTCGGAAAGGTTGCTCGGCATTTGTCTGGCGCGCTGTCCCGGGGGGAGCTGGGCAAGCATTGTAGCGTACTCCTCCTGAGCGGTGTCGAGGCGGTGCGCATGGTCATCGGGGGTTGGTGCCTGGAGACCCAGAAGCTTCGAGAGCCAGGCCGGCAGGGTGATGCGGTAAAGGTTTGATGTCTGTTCGGACCGCGCGCCGAAATCCCGGTCCTTGGTGTAGATGAACCGGCGGACCCATTCGATGAACCCGAGATCGGCCAATGCGCGCAGAGAGCGATGGACTGTGCTGCGCGAAAGGCCGGTCCAGCGCATGATGGTTTCGTAGGCAGGGACGCACCATCCCTTACGGAATTTCTCGTCGTCGAGAAGCTTCAGCAGGATGTCGCGACACGATGTGGTGAAGCCGATGAGCTTCTGCTCCTCAGCGGTGAGCGACCGCGTTCCGGTCCGGGCTTCGCGAGCAAGCTCTTTGGCCTGCTTGAAAGTCCGATAGCAGGCGTTGGCGATCATCTTTCGCATGGTCGCAGAGAGCGGCCGAGCGAAGCAATGTTCCTCTGCAGATCCTGTTTGAACGCTTCCTGCCCACACTGGCCGGCGGGTGATGTGGATCCCGCCTTTGGCAACGCGGGGCTTCGTTGGCGTTGCGAGAAGGCGCGCGGCGGAGGTTCGGCGAGGCTCAAGCCCGCAAATGACGCGGAGGGGCAGCACCGGCACGCCGGCGGCGCGCTGTTGCGCCTGCAGATCGAGAGCCATTCGAATATCGTCGTGCGCGACGCCCTCCGCGCGCAAGGAATCGATCGCGGACCAGGGCAGGTCTGCGGCACGATTTTGATAGGCGTGTTCCATCGTTCGTCCTCCCATTCGAGAGGCCGTCAGCAGGCAAAACTCGTGCGTGGCGCGAAGCGCGCATCCTTGACAGGTGATGTCAGTTGAGATAGACCCGCCTTACTGTTTAGCGGCTTCCAGTGGCGCCAACCACTTGGGTCTATCTTCGATGCCCGGCCTCGTGCCGGGCTTCGTTTATCCGCTCACGGCGCCCTCCTTAAAATTCAGGTTCATGCGAAGTTGTTGCGGCGCCGGCTCCAGATCGGAGATCTTGGCGAGCAAGCTTTCGAGTGCACGGCCGACGGTGGTGCCGGGATAGTGCGCGCGAATCTCATCGATGTAATCGAGATAGTTTTGGTCCAGCATCAGCACGACATCAGCCGTAGACTCTCCCTGAGAGATGGCTGGGACGAGCTGGAGGTCCTCAGGATTGTAGAGTGTCCTTGCTTTGCTAAGCAGGTTGTTCGCAACTGCATCTCTGTTGCGGAAGCGGTAGAGCGATTTGAGATTATCTATGGTTTTCAAACTGGTAGTGCGAATCCGGAATTTGCGTTGGCGGGCGCCGGAGCGGTACATGAGCTCACGCCGCTCACGGATACGCAAGGTCGACTCGCTTAGCGGGGATTCGCGTTCTGCTTCCATGGGACCCTATCTGCCGAATTTGTGCGGCGATGTAAACCGAAGGTAGTTCGCCACGGATATGGGTTGAGGCAAGATGTTGTTAGGCATTTCTAGGGAAAATTGGGCCTTTGGAGGACCAGCGCATGAGATGCCTGAACGTCGATGAAGTCACCACCAGGACCGCGATCCGGATAGGCGAGCGAGTGCGTTACTTCCGGGAACGGGCTGGGTTCTCCCAGATCGACCTGCATGCACAGTCCGGAATAAGCCTGGCGCATATTTCCCGAGTTGAAAACGGCGTGGGTAATCCGACGATTGAGACGTTGACGGTTCTGGCGATAGGGTTGGGCTGTTCGTTGGTTGACCTCGTGCAAGAGGCCGATCCGAAAGCTTGATGTTCGGGCGGCGGTTCGGCAAATTGGCCGTGCAGTCGTCCGCAGGGACTTCGTCAACCTGAAGATGGAGTTCCAAAATGCAAGCTCGTAGAAGGCTCGAAGATCAAGAAATCATTGTAAAAAACTGCCGCATTGGAGTGTCTCGCAAGGGCTGGTCCGCACAGGAGTTGGCGCGTCGGGCCAAGGTTCCGGTCAATGTTGCGAGGACAGCTCTTGGAGAGTGTGAAGGTTTGTTGCGGTTGAATGAGGTGATCGCGATTGCCGTTGCGATGAATTTCGAGCCGGAGCTGCTGTTCCGCAGGGGTGGAGTGAAAGCCGCGCTGCCGGTCGAGACCGTGGCGACAGGACACCGCTTGCCGCACGCCAGTCTTAGCACAGTGATCGGGGCATCGGTGCTGAACTGTAGCATATCTACCGGGATCTAATCGCGAGGGCCGGAGCCCTCGGCATACTCATCGCTGATGCGCTTGACGTATCGGTACAGCGTAGCGCGGGAAATCCCGAGCTGGCGCGCTAAAGCGGCCATGTTGGGCTTCGGCTTTTCCAGCTCCGCCTTCAGTTCCAAGATGCTTTTCTCGGAGAGCTTGCGAGGCTGGCCCGACTGCGCGCGGGTTTCGGGCGAGCGGGCGAGCTGCTCGGCAGCCTGTGCCTCACTGTGGGCTGCGAGCATCGCGAGAAAACCCGCCAATTCTGCCGTCAGCTTCACCGGATCAAGCGTGACATCGTTTTGGAGGAAGCGGACTGCAACTCCGTGCTCGTGAGCTTGGAGGACGAACTGGACGAGCGCTTCGATGGGCCCCGGGAAAACAGCGACGGTGAGAAACACGATCATATCGCCGCTCTGAAGAGTCACACCACCCCGTCGAAGCTTCTTCTGAAGGTCTTTGAGTCTTGCAGTTCGGATCGTGCAGGTTGCATCACAAAACTGGCTTAGAGATTCCTGCTGCTCTTCAACCAGTGGCCCGGTGAGACTGAAGGCAGAAACTCCGATGATCCGAGGCAACACGATTCTCCGCATGTGTTATGGCCGCCAGTGAAGCGGCACATAACACATGCGTGTCAATCATACTGGCAACGGCAAATCACTTATGCGCCACAACGCTTGTGATTTTCCCCCACCCCACCAGTGCGGAGCTTCACGGATATAATCGATCGGCTCTGGCCACTCGAAGGGAGGAGTGCAGAAGTGCAAGGGACGGAAAGTGTAGTCGAAGCCTACTGTGGGAGCGTACTCACCGCCGAGCTCCTGATTCCCAGGCACAAAAAGCTTCGTTTTCCCGTCAACGTGGATAGCCTGGCGGTCCAGATGGTGGGATGTCAGCAGGTAAGTCGCACCGGAACGAGCGATGTTGCGGAGCGCCTTGTGGATGTTCCCCAGGCTGAAGTGAATGAAGAGATCCCGAATGAAAATCGCATCCACCGCTGGCGGGACCTCGGTGAGGATGTCGAAGGTTCGAAATGAGACATGGGGCGCGGCAAAGCGCTGGTGGTTTGCTTCGACAAGGGCGTCTACAATATCAGCCCCAACATAAGAGATGCCGGTGAGATCGACGTGCTGCATCCACGCCCAGTCGCCACAGGGGCAGTCAAACAAAGACCGAATTTGATACTTGTCCAGCAGCGGCCGAAAACCAGAGATTAGCTCGGATATAGAGTCACGGTTCGAGCCACATCCCGAAACACTCTCGGCCGAACCCCATAGGTTCTGGTCGTAGACCTTTGTGAAAAACTCTTTTCCTTGCATCATGTCCTCGGAGATTAAAATGATCGGGGGAGCAACCAGTCCGGATAACCGCAATTGGTAGGACCGAAGAGGTCCCCATGGCGCACCGTGGATGCGCCATGGGGAGTCGTGGCCAGGCAAGAGCCAACGACGAACTGAGCCCTAGAACTCGATGCCAAAGCCTGCTGCAGCAGTGGTTGCCCCTTGGTCGGTGGCGATGCGGGCGTTGAAGGTCTTGGTGTCATCCAGGGTGCGGTAGGAAAGGCCGAAGGCTACTCCTGCCGATCCGGATCGCACCCCTCCGCCCATGGAGAGAACGAATTTGCCGGGATAAATGCTTTGGGGCAGGGCACTGAGCGCCGCGGCGCTGGCAAGGCCAGCATTCGTGTCTCGCTTGAGTTTGTTGAGATCGAATTGAAGTGCGCCAATCTTGGTGTCGAGAGCGCCGATGGCAAGATTGGTGCTGGTCTGGAGGGCATAAAGCTGCGCGCCAGTTACAGCATCTGTCGACGTGGCGCTGACGCGGCCAGCGCTCACATTGGTGATCCGGCGGGTAGAAGTTGGCGTGCCTACCGAAACGGTATTCGGCTCGTCAGCAACTGCGCCGGCGCCGAGCGCGACGGAGCTGTCGGCGGTTGCCTGCGCCGAAGCGCCCAAGGCCAGTGAGTTGTTGCCGGAGGCGACCGCCTGATAGCCCAGTGCGACCGTTGGATCGCCTGTGGCTTGGGCGCCGTAGCCGATCGCGATGCCGCCTTGAGCAGTGGCTTTGGCATGTGAGCCAATTGCGATGGTCTCATCTGCGGTGGCAGTCGCTGTGCTGCCAAGCGCCAAGGAGGCACTGCCCGTAGCCGAGCTACCGAAGCCGCCAGCGGTGCTGTCCCGACCAGAAGCCGTCGGTGCCGCGTAAGCTGAGGTATTGTTGGCCTGGAAGGGGCCCGCGGTGCCAGCGACAAGTTCATTGGCCACGGTTGAAATGCCGGTAATGGCAGCTGCGTTAGATGCGATGCCGGTGGAGGCAGAGACCGCGATTGCGTCGACGTGCGACTGAACAGAGCTGAGCCCTGCGACAGTTGCAGTGCTGAGCGAAGAGACATTGCTCTCAGCAACAGCAAGTCCGGTCGAAAGCGACGTTGTTGTGCTCGCCAAAGCGGCAAGGCCAGCGGCGTTTCCGGCAATGCCGGAGGAAGTCGATGCGGTCAGCGCGTCGAGGTTTCCCTGGACAGTGCTGAGGGAGGCTTTGGTAGCGGTGCTCAGCGACGACACAGCGCTGCCGTTGGTTGCAATGGTGGTCGACAAGGACGCAAATCCGTCGTTGGTCGAAGTCGACAAGGATGTGACGGCAAGAGCGTTGGCTGCGATCCCGGTTGACGCCGAGCTGGCGACGGTATCGATGTTATTCTGGATAGTGCTCAGGCTTGCTGCAGTCGCTGTACTCAACGAGGTAACGGTGCTGTTCGCGCTCGCGAGCCCTGTCGAGAGCGATGAGACATTGGCTGCCAGGCCGGTCGATAGTGAAGCAAGCCCGGCACTGTTGGCGGCGATGCCGGTGGACGCAGAAGATGCCAGCGTGTCAATGTTGGCCTGAAGTGTGCTGAGGCTAATTGTGGTGGCCGTGCTCAAGGACGTGACGGCGTTACTCGTGTCTGACAGTCCGGTCGACAGCGAACCGACGCTAGTGGCGGTCGTTGTCGAGAGCGTGGAAATGGCAGCCGTGTTCGCAGCTATGCCGGATGAAGTTGATGCTCGAAGGGAATCTACGCTGCCTTGAACACTGCTGATGCTGCCAGCTGTTGCTGTGCTGAGGGAGGTGATCATGGTCTTGGTAGTCGTGGCACTGGTCGAGAGCGATGCGACGTCCGCAGCCGTAGAGGTTGAAAGATTGGCCAGCCCGGTGGCGTTGCTCGAGATGCCGGTAGAAGCCGACGCCGCAATTGTATCGAGGTTGCTTTGGACCGTGCTGAGACCAAGGCCTGTGGCAGTGCTCAGTGAAGTCAACGAACTGTTCGTGCCGACGATGGCTGTCGAAAGGGACGAAATGTCGGCCGAGTTTGCCGAGATCCCGGTGCTGAGGGACCCGAGCGCACTGTTGGTTGTGGACAAGGCGGAATAGAGTTGGGAGCCGTTGACCGCGTCGGTCGACGTACTTGCGATCCGGCCTGCGGCAACATTGGTAATCTGGCGCTGGATGAGGCCGTTGCCAACGCTGACGACGCTGGTGGGTTTGGAGCCGGCGAAACCGGAATAAGTTGTCCCTCCAACGACCGCAGAAGCGGTCGGATTGGCGGCATCGGTTGACGAATATGCGCCAAGCGCGACGTCACCGACGTTGGAGGCCGTAGTGTTCCATCCCAGGGCTGTGGCTTGGTTGACCGCGGCGCTGGCGTTCATGCCAACGGCTACGGCGCCTGCGCCGGATGTGGCCTTGTTACCGATGGCGACAGTCTGGTAGCTGCCGCTAAGGTTCTTGGCTGAGGTGCCAAGTGCGACCCCGTTCGGCGCCGCTGACGCGGAAGTGCCAACGGCAACCGACGAGTCAGCACTCGAAAAGCCGCTGGTAGCATATGACCCATTGCCGATCGCGACGCTGCCGCCGGCCAATCCCTCTGTGAGAGAGTTCGAGCCGATCGATATGCTGTCATATGCGGTATGAGCGCTGGAGCCGATTGCGATCCCGTCAGATCTGTCGGCCGCCGCTTTTGTGCCAATCGCGATCGAGTTGCTGGCGTATGTGGACGAGAAGCTACCGCCGATCGAGGCGCCGCTACCCAACGCGATATTGTTCTCATAGGTGCCTGCCGCCCTGCCGACGAGTGCACTGCCCAACAAAATATTGCTGTTCGCGCCGCATCCAAGCGTCGGTGAATCGTCAGGACCGCGCACCAAAATGTTGTTGGTGTCGCCAGCGCAGATAGTGGTGGTTCCAGTCCCGCCGCTTCCGGAAATGTCTGTGTTTTGAGCGCTTAATGGGCCCGCAATGGCCAACAGTGCGCAGGTCGCGGTCGTCGCGAGCAGTAAGCGTTTCGACTGAGATTTCATGTTTCCCTCCTGAATTGTGACAAGTCGAGCAGATCCATCGGCCGATGAATTGAGAGGCGTGCGCACGCATGCTCGATGGCCACCCCGCTATTGTCTCACTTGACATATATGTTTCTGCGACACAAACACAAAGGCATTGGTTGCATCGAGAATGTGCCCGCGACGGACGATGGTCCGCCTGCTGGCGGCTGCGCTCTGGGGGTAAGAATGGCTATCGCGAGTTCGGCGCTGGCGCTTCTGTTGACGACATGCTCGCCGAGTGTGGCGCCGCAGACGATGAACGCGATCGTGATGGCAGAGTCCGGTGGCGACCCATTGCGGATTGGCGTGAATTCGGGTGCGGCATTGGTGCGGCAACCGGCGAACATGGCAGAGGCTATCGCAACTGCCCGAGGGCTGGTCGCGAAAGGGGCCAATTTTGATGCCGGGTTAGCGCAGATCAACAGCGCTAATTTCGCAAGATTGGGACTGACCCCAGAGACGGTGTTCGAGCCGTGTGTCAATCTGCGAGCCGCAGCGAGTGTGCTGGCAGAGAATTATCAGCGAGCCCGAAAAGATGGGATCGCAAGGCCGCTCGATGCGGCAATCAGTGAATACAACAGCGGCAACCGTAATCGGGGGATCACGAACGGCTACGTTGGGCGGGTCTATGCTGCCGTCGGCGCACCCGCTCCGCAGCATTGGAATGCCGAAGGCGTTGGGCGACTACTGCTGAGCGCGTTCGGCGGCCGGGTGACCGATACGGTCCGCCCAATGAATGCGGCTTATGGTGCCGAGCGCAGCTTCCACAAATTTGGGCAGGCGGTCGACTTCGTGCCGGCGGGGGGAGTTCGCGCAATCGATAAGACGTCGATCCGAAGGGTCATGGCCGCCAACGGGATCGAGATCCTCGAGCTGCTTGGACCTGGCGATCCGGGCCACGATGATCACTGGCACGTAGCGTTTGCGCGCGGGGTTGGTGGCCTCTCTCCAGAAAGAATGGCGGCAGCCAAGGTGCGCGCTCGTTCCGAGGGGCGAGGGGCAGAGGTGACCGTCTCACAAAGCGAGGCCGTCGCGATTGCTGACGAGGCTGAACCGCCGGCCTGGGACGTCTTTGCACACCATGCGTGGATGGCGCGCGCGGCAGATACGCGAGGTGGGTCATGAAAGAGGTCCCGGACATGATGTGGCGGCTGATGCTCGTGGCTGTGGGCTGCATTGTCCTGGCCTCGCCTGCGCAGGCCCAAGTGGCTGCCGTCGGGAACGCCGTGATGGCCGAGCTGATGGCGCTTGTCGGCCCCGCGATCAAGCTTGGCATCATCTGGATCGGTTACCTGGTGATGCAGAGCCGGGGTTCAGTTCAATTGGTCGTGACCTTCCTCATCGGGGCCGCGATCGTTCTTGCTGGAGGATACTTGGTATGAAGAAGCAACTAAAAGTGCAGGTCGCTGCTGCTGCGGCCCTGGCGGCCTTGGTAACGTCACAACCTGCTCTCGCGCAGGCCGCGAACCAAACACAGCTCGACACAATGGCGAATGCCATTCTCAACCTGTTAACCGGCAGCTTGGCAAAGATCGGTGCAACGATCGCATTGGTTTTCGCAGGGTGGTTGTTCCTCTCAGGCACTGGGAACAAGGCCCTTATCGTATCGATCATCATCGGATGTTTCATTATCTTCGGCGCGGGCTGGCTCGTCAGTCTGATCGCGGGGGGTTGACGATGCGCGGGGCCTTGGCCCGTTGTGCAGCTGTCGCGGGCACATGGGTGCCGGCGACAGCATTCGCGCAGGCTCAGAGCGCGGCAGGCGCGGCGGGAAGTCTCGCGAACAGGATGACGGCGGGAGGTGCCGTGGTTGGCACCGCTCTGTTGGCCTTCACGGGCTATCTGCTGCTGCTGGGCATGGGCAACCGCACGAACGTGGTGGCGGTTGTTGTCGGCCTCATAATCGTTCTGGCCGCATCCTATCTGGCGGGATTGGTAAGTTGATGGACGAGGATGAATTCCTGGTTGAGGATGCCCTGTTCCTCGCGCTGACGCGCCCCACAATGTGGCTTGGTGTGCCGGTCGAGGCGACATTGCTGATTGGTATGGCGTCCGTAGGCGTCCTGATGGTGCTGGGCAATCCGGTATGGGCGTTGGCGATCGGCGGCGCGCTGCTCGGTGCAGCGAGGCTGATCGTGCGCACTGACTATAACATGTTCAAGATCCTCCTCCTGTTTGGGCAGACCAAACTGAGGGCGCCCAATCGCGCGCTCTGGGGAGGATCAAGCTACTCACCGTTGCTGCGCAAGGGGATAGTACGAAAGGGATTTTTCCGTGGCTGAAGCCTACAAGGTGATCAAGAGCGATCCGGACCCAGTGCGGTTTCTGCCGTATGCGCGGCACGTCAATGAGCATGTGCTACAGCTTGAAAATGGCGAGTTGATGGCCGTTATGAGGCTGGACGGGATTCCCTTCGAGACCGCCGACATCGCCACGATCAACGACTGGCATGAAAAGCTGAACGGTGCGTGGCGGGTGGTCGCCCACGAACGGGTAGCCTTCTATTCACATCTGCTGCGGCGGGGAGAATTTGGTTATCCGGGTGGCACCTTCCGCTCGGAATTCGCTGCGGATCTCGATGCGGCGTACCGCAAGCGGATCCTCGCCAAGCAGATGTTCGTCAATGAGCACTACCTGACCGTGATCTACCGCCCAGCGGTTGGTGTGGCGGACAAAGCGGCAAGTTCGATCTTCAAGGCATTCAGCAAGAACTCGGCGGAGGAGGCCGAGGAAGAGATGCTGGAGAAGTTCACCGAAGTCCTGCGGGATGCGGCCAAGCTGTTGGGCAAGGTCGATCCGGTGTTGCTCGGAACTTACGAGCATAATGGACTCATGTTCAGTGAGACACTGGAGTTTCTGGCCAGGGTGATGACCGGGCGTTCGCATAAGTTGCCGTTGGTGCGCGGACATTTGGGACAGGTACTTTACAGAGACAGGCTGATTTTCGGACGCGAGGTCGTCGAGATCCGCGAGCCCGGCGGCTCTCGTTTTGCCGGAATACTGGCTGTCCGGGAACATGCGGCACGCACGTATCCAGGACAGTTGAATGCGCTGCTGGAGGCAAATTTCGAATTCGTGCTGGGCCAAGGGTTCGCATTTCTCGGCAAGCATGCCGGGATGGAGACTGCACGGCGAAAACGCGGCCAAATGAGTGCGAGTGATGATGCGGCATTTAGCCAAATGGATCAGCTCGACGAGGCCATGGATGACTTGCAGTCGAACCGCTTCGTCCTCGGTGAACATCACCTCGCCCTTACGGTGTTCGGGGAAACGGTGAAATCGCTCGGGGACAATATGAGCGTCGCGCGCGCCGCACTGTCAGAGAGTGGGATTGTTGCGGCGCGCGAAGATCTGGCGCTTGAAGCGGCATACTGGTCGCAACTGCCGGGCAATTTCACAATGCGGACACGCCCTGCGGCGCTGACTTCGCGAAATTTCGCGGCACTCTCGCCTTTCCATACCTATCCGATGGGGAAGCGAAGCGGCAACCACTGGGGCGATGCCATTGCTTTGCTGAAAACCCCTGCGAACTCGCCATACTATTTCAACTTCCATGTGCGCGATGTTGGCCATTCGTTGATCTTGGGGCCAACCGGCGGCGGCAAGACGGTCATTCAGAATTTTCTGCTGGCGCAGGCGGAGAAGACCGGCGCACGCATTATCTTCATCGACAAGGATCGCGGCGCCGAGATTTTTGTGCGTGCCTGCGGCGGGACATACCTTGCGCTCAAGAATGGAGAGAAATCCGGCTTCTCGCCGCTGAAGGCTCTCGAGCATACTCCGCGCAACCGTGAGTTTCTCCTGTCGTGGTTGCGACTATTGGTGTCGCCAGCAGGTGAGGAATTGTCGGCGCAGGAGCAGTACCAGCTCTCGCGGGCGCTCGATGCAGTGGGCCGATTGCCGTTGGCGCAGCGATCGCTGACCGCGATCCGCACGCAGCTTGACCAGACGTCTCTGGAAGGGATTGGGCCGCGCCTCGAACGATGGACGGAAGATGGCGAGCTGGGATGGGTTTTCGACAATCCGGCCGATACCCTTGCCCTCGACGCCCAGTTCATGGGCTTTGATATGACGGATTTCCTCGACAACGAGGCCATTCGTCCGGCGCTGATGAAATACCTGTTCTTCCGGATCGAAGGCGTGCTGGCGTCCGAAGACGCGGAGGTCAAGCAGCCTGTAATCGTCGATATTGACGAGTTCTGGAAGGCCCTCGGGGATGCGTCGTTCCGGGACTTTGTGCGCGATGCGCTGAAGACCTGGCGTAAGCGTAACGCCATGATCATGTTCGGAACGCAGAGCGCAGCTGATGCTCTGAAGTCCGAGATTTCGGACACGATCGTGGAGCAATGCGCGACCAAGATCATTCTGCCCAACCCGAATGCTCACCGCGAGCACTACATCGATGGGCTCAACCTGACCGAGGCCGAGTTCCGCCTGATCAAGGTGGACTTGTCGCAAGAGAGCCGCCGTTTCCTCGTGAAGCAGGATCAAGGGTCGGTGGTTGTGGAGCTCGACCTGGCGGGGCTCGATGACGAGCTCGCAGTGCTTTCGGGGCGATCTGGGACGGTCGCCCTGCTCGAAGAGATCCGCAGTGAAGTTGGCGATGATCCGGCAATTTGGCTGCCGCTGTTTCGCAAGCGCTGGCGGACGGGAGGGCGTGGCTGATGAAGGAGGTGAAGATGAAAAAGATCGCTTGGTGTGTCGCGCTGGCGGGCATTGTGGGGGTCGCCACGCCAGCACAAGCCCAGTTGGCAGTGATCGACGGCTCAAACCTGGCGCAGGCGATCAATACAGCGCGCAATACGCTGCAACAGATCCAGCAGGCCGAGCAGATGTTCCATAGCCTGAACGATGTGACAAATGTGGGCAGTATCGCGCAGGTGCTGAACAGTTCGGTGCTTCGCAACGCATTGCCTGATGGCATAGCGGATTCTGCGGCGTTGCTGTCGCAGGATTTGACCGAGCTGGGGGCAGTTGGACAACGGGCCCAGGGTATTCTGAGCGGCAAGAACTTGACCTTGTCGGGCGTGAATTCGATCCTGGGTGATGCGCAAGGTCGCCTGGAAAGCGCAGCACAGGTTTCTGCGCGCAGTCAGGCGCTGGCGGAGGGGACCGTAGAGGCTACCGTGCAGACCGCGCAGGGTCTGGGGCAGCTCAAGGACGCGATCGGGACATCATCGTCTCTCAAGGAATCCGCAGACCTGCAGGCGCGGGCTACGGTGGAAAGCGCGCAGATCAGCAATCAATTGCTTCAGTTGATGGCACGTCAGGAAGCGGACCGGGCAGCGGCTAGCTTGCGCTCAGCTGAGGTCTACGCTGACTATCAGCGAAACGCGGCCGCTGAGACGAAGAGCGGTTCGTGGAAGCCGACGTGGAACGGGCAGTGAGCGGCGGCGTGGCAGCGCGCTTGGTGCGCGATGGCGCGGCCCTGCTGGGGTTTCTGGCGATGTTGGGCGGTTGCGAGGAGACGAAGACCGTCGCGTACTATCGCGCCCATGAATCAGAGACGCGGGAGACCGTCGCTCGGTGCGTTGTGAACGGAAACGCCGGGGAGAATTGCGGAAATGCAAAAGTCGCGCTCGATCAGTTGAACAGAGAAGCGTTCGAGCGAAATCGCAAGGCGGCGGCCGAAGAGACCAAGAGCGGTTCCTGGAAGCCCACCTGGAACGGCAAGTGAGGGTCTGAGCATGGCGCTCGACGCGATCTACAGCAGCCTCGAAGGCCAGATTACCGGGACACTGTCCGGCAAGTACGCGGCGGTGATGGGGCTGGTTTCAGGACCATTGCAAACTGCAATGGCGATCAACTTGGTGCTGGTGGGCTACGCCATCATGCGCGGCGTTTCGAACGAGCCGTTTGGCTCATACCTCTCGACTTGGCTGAAGGCGTATCTCGTCATTGCGGCCGCGACATCGAGCATTGCGCCGATGATTGCGGCGGCAGCGACCAGCTTGCCAGATCAGCTCGCTTCGGCGTTGGGCGGCGGAGCCCTATCGGGCCAGTTCGACGCCTTCGTGGACCATGCGATCACGCCAGCGAAGGCGATCAATGACTCGATGGAACCGTGGATCGTTCCGCTCGGCGTCACGGACCTTACGATGCCGAATCTGGCAACCTGGGTCATGTTGCTGATCGTCATGGCTGTTGCCTATGTCATTGCGGCGATGGCGATGACGATGGTTCTCTTCGTCAAGTTTGGCCTTTTCGTGACGATCGCGACAATGCCGATCTTTGTCGGCGCACTGATCTTTCCATCATCTTCCGGTCTGTTTTTCAGCTGGCTCGGTGCGGTGTTGAACTACGCGATCCAGACAGCAGCGGTTGCAATTGCACTGGTTCTGGTGGTCGCGGTCGTGGGATCGGCGTCGGCAACTGTTGGGGTCGGGTCGAGCGGAACGACGTTCGCTGCGATCGCAGCGATGATGATGCAACTGGTCGCTCTGCTCGTTGGTGGATTTTTGATCATGCAGGCGCAGTCGATCGGCAGCTTTGCTGGCGGCGGCGGGTCTTCAGGTGCCGGGCTGCTTGCAGCGGTCTATCCGCAGATGCTCGCGCGCGATGTTGGGCGAGCCGTCAATCGCACGGCCGCTCGGCCGATGAAATGGGCCGGCAAACAAGCGGCACGGCCGGTTCGCGCCGCTGCTGGGGGCGCTGGCCGAGCAGTCCGGAGCGGCATCCGCAGGATGCGCGGTGCGTCGTCAAGTTCCAAAAGTTGAGGAGGCAGTTATGAAAAATTCGATGCGGGGCGACGCGCCCCGACGGGGGAGGAGTCTCCTCTTTGGGGCACTGGTGGCAGTTGCATGCTGGCCGGTCGCAGAGGTTTGCGCGCGCCCGAAGCCAGCAACATCCTGCCTCCACATCAAGGTACGGCCTGCCAATCCGAACGGGTCCGTGCTGGTACAGCCGGTCGTTCTCGGCCCGGGTTCAGGCGGAAATCAGCATGACTCATCGGTAGCGCCAACGGAACCGGCAGGCGCGGATTCCGCGCCTGCAAAGAAGATTGGGTGGAGACGTGAAGCGCCCGGGCTGCGGGGGAGTGCGCAAAGGCAACCCCATTTTGCAAGTTGCTGAGGAGGAACCGATGGCCGAGGGCGTGAGACCGGGCGGAGATCTTAGGAAGTACTTCGAGGAGGCCCGGAGCTGGGACTTTGATCGAGCGAAAGCTGCGCACGCCAGCAAGCGGCGGGCTTATGGCATGGCCGTGGCGGGCGTGGCGGTGGCAGCGCTGGCCCTGGCGTGGCACGTCGCCTCTCCGCTGCGTTCGGTAGAGCCCTACGTGATCCGGGTGGATCGTTCGAGCGGCGGCGTCGATGTCATGACGAAGGTGAGCAACTCGAAGGAGATCACCTCGGACGAGGCGGTGAACAAGTATTTCATCGCAGAATATGTTCGCAGCCGTGAGAGCTGGCTACGCCCGGGTGCGGATGACCTGTTCAGGAAGGTGGTGTCGCTCTCGGTGCCCCAAGAACAGGAGAAGTTCGCGGCGGAGCGGCGACCGGAAAACCCGCAGGCTCCGATTAACGTCTATGCGGGGGGCGAAGTCATCTCGACCACGATCCGCAACATTTCGTTCATCAATTCACGTGTGGCGCAAGTGCGCTTCAGCAGAGTGACGCGGCGGCCGGGGAATGCGCCTGATCAATCGCAGGACTTCATCGCAACGATCAACTTCAAATACCTCGACAAGCCAGCCAATGAGGCGGATCGGCTGTATAATCCGCTTGGCTTCCAAGTGGTCAGTTATCGCGCAGATCCGGAGATCGCGCGATGAGGGCGGTGGTTCTCGCATTGGGCCTGGCAGCGCTGGCTGTGCCCGGAATGGCGCGGGCGGAAGAGACGCCCCGCCCTGGCGCCACCGACACGCGCGTGCGCGTGGTCAACTACGATCCAGACCAGGTATATCGTGTCCGGGGGGTGTTTCGCAGTGCTGTCCAGGTCGTGTTTGGTGCTGGAGAAGCGATCAGCAGCGTGGCGCTAGGGGACACGGTAAGCTGGGAAGTGGCGCCAGCGGACAATGTGCTGTTCATCAAGCCCCGCGAGGCGGCCGGACCAACCAATCTTTTGGTGATTACGAAGCGGGGCGGGGTTTCGCGATCATACAGTTTCATGCTGTCAGTTCGGCCGGGTGGAATGGATCAGGGCAGTGACGCCGTGTTTGTTATGCGGTTTCGCTACCCTGCGGAGGAAGCGGCCGCGCGGGTGCTGGCTGAGCAACAGGCCCTGGCGGCGCGCTCCCTGGGCGTCGAGGCGGGAGTTGTCAAATTCGCGCTGGATGCCGCGGTCACGCAGGGCGCGCGCAATCTCGACTATTCGGTAGCCGGAAGTTCCGATCTTCAACCCTCCGAGGTGACCGATAACGGTGAATTTACCGTGATGCGCTTCCCTCGCGGACAAGCAGTGCCGGCGATTTTCGTGGTCAACGCAGACGGATCGGAAGCTGTCGTTCCTTACGATGTGCGGGGCGAGTTCGTCGTCATCCACCAGCTCGCGAAGGAGTTCCGCTTGCGTAAGGGGCGCGTGCTGACCTGCATCTGGAACAACGCATTTGATCGGTACGGCGCGGATCTGTCCAGCGGAACTGTGTCGAGGGATGTCGAACGCACCATTGAAGGAAAACAGCCGTGAGCGAAGAGAAAGTGCTGGATAGCACGGAAGTGTCCGATGCGGATGTGAGAGCGGTCGGGCGCGCTGCGCCGGTTGAGCAGGATCGCGGTGCCTTCAATCCTCGGGCAGCAACGGGCGCGAAGCGCGTCCGGTGGCCGGCGCTGATGGGCCTTGGCTTTGTTGGCGCGGTGGCCTTTGCGCTGACCCAGACTGGCGGCCATAAGTCGCCGCCTGGGCAGATCGAGGCGGCCGGTGATACAGCGGCGGAGAAGGCAGCCAGTCAGGCTGCTGCTGCTGCGGTGACAGTGCAGGAAGCTGATTACAGAAAGAACCAGGGCCAGCAGCGGCTCCAGCAGTTTGATCCGTTGGGCAATCCGATCGTCCCCGAAGGAGGACAAGATCTGTCGCAAGCGCCCAACGGCCAAGTCGTGCCGGCGATCGGCGGCGCCGCGCCCGCAGGGACCGGCCAAGCCTCGACGCAGTCGCGGGTGGAGCAGGCGAGGGCTGAACGTAAGGCATTGATTGAGAGGGAGCGCGCGCGCCAGGACGCAATGCGTAAGGCTCCGTTGATGGCCTTGTCCAATTCAGGGGGGGGATTTGCGGGGGCTGGAGGCGCCGGCAACCGCGGCGTAACCCCCGCCAGCTATTCGCCGCAGAGCGCCGATGGTGCGATCCAACGCGGTACGCCGATTGAACAGAAGTCGGTTGTCTCCGACATCCCGCTCGTCAGCGCAGGGCTGTTGCCCAATCGCAATTTTCTGGTGACGGCCGGTTCGTTGGTTCCTTGCGTCTTGCAGACGGCCATGGATTCGACGCAGCCCGGGTTTGTCAGTTGCATCGTGCCGCGCGATGTCCTGTCGGACAACGGGCATGTCGTGCTGATGGAAAAGGGCACGCGCGTTCTCGGAGAATTCCACGGCGGAATGCAGCAAGGCGAGAATCGCATTTTCGTAGTGTGGAACCGGGCAATCACCCCAAAAGGCGTGTCGATCGTCCTGGGTTCGCCGGCGGCTGATGAACTTGGCCGGGCAGGAATGGGCGGCGATGTCTCAACCTTCTTTTGGCGCCGGTTTGGCGGCGCCCTGCTCTTGTCAATCGTTGGCGATGCCACGGCGGCTTTGTCCGAGCGGATGTCTAGCGCCACGATGACGGCGCGAGCGCCAAACCAGGCCGCTGCTGCGGCCGTCGACAACGATGTGAAGATCAAGCCTCGGCTGCGGGCACCGCAAGGTGCGGAAATGACCATCTTTGTCGCCAAAGATCTGGACTTCTCGAACATCTACTCGCTTCGGTTGAAACGTTGAATTCCGCGATGGTTGATACCTCCGTCCTGGACCTCCACCTCAAGCCTCTTCGCGTTCTGATGGAACCCGATGACGTCACGGAGCTGGTCGTGAATCGCCCAATGGAGGTGGGAATCGAGGGGCGAGGCGGATGGCGTTGGTTCGATGTGCCAGAGCTGTCGCTGAATTGGCTGGAGGCATTGGGCAACGCAGCGGCGAATTACACGAAGCAGAGTCTGAGTGCGAAGACGCCGATTTGCTCTACGTCGCTTCCAAGTGGTGAGCGGGTACAGATTGTCGCCCCACCGGCCTGTGAACTCGGCAGCTACTCGATCACGATCCGTAAGCCGTCCGTAAGAACCTTCAGTCTCGAGGCGCTGGAGACGGGTGGGCTATTCGAGGGGACCAGGAATGCGCGAGGCCGGAGCAATGATGCGGATGCGGACCTGCTCGCGCTGAAGGCGCATGGCCGCTGGGCGGAGTTCCTCGAGCTGGCGGTGAAAGCGCGCAAGAATATCCTGATTTCCGGAGCAACCGGGTCGGGCAAGACAACCCTCTCGAAGGCATTGATAAGCCTCATCCCGGCCGAGGAGCGTCTGTTGACCATTGAGGACACGCGCGAACTGGTCGTGCCTCAACGAAATCACGTCCACATGGTCTATTCGAAAGATGGACAGGGCCTCGGCAATGTCGGCGCGAAGCAGCTCTTGGAAGCGAGCCTGCGCATGCGTCCGGATCGCATCCTCCTGCAGGAGCTGCGCGACGGCACGGCGTTTTTCTACCTGCGCAACGTGAATTCTGGGCACCCCGGGTCAATCACGACGGTCCACGCGGATTCGGCTGACCTGGCGTTCGAGCAGATGACGCTGCTGGTGAAGGAATCGGAGGGCGGGCGAGATCTTGACCGCAGCGACATCCGCTCGCTTCTGCACATGCTGGTCGACGTCGTGGTGCAGTGCAAGAAGATCGAAGGCCGCTTCAGGGTGACGGAGATCTATTTTGAACCGGGAGCCGAGGCGGTCGGCGCCGGGCACCTGCGGGCTGTCGGAGGCTGATACGTGGACACCCGCGAGAAGATCGCACTTGGCGTATTTGCGACGCTTGTAGCGTTGTTTCTCGGGGCGATGATCGCTGTGGTGGGAATGGGTCAATTCCGCAGTGACATCGATCCGCTAAAACTCCCGGCCTATTTCTGGTTCTATCGGCACAATCATTTCGTGATGATGTGGTTGCTCAAGGGTGTCTGTATCGCCGCGGTTGGCGTCGGCGTCGCGGGTGCACTCTTCTTTGTGAAGCGCGCACCCAAACTTCACGGATCAGCTCGCTGGGCGAACAACCACGAAGTGCGCCGGGGCGGTCTGTTGGACCAGGAAGGCATCTTGCTCGGCCGCCGAGGCAAAGGCTTCATACAATTCGGCGGGACAGAGCATGTGCTGCTCGAAGCGCCAACCCGCTCGGGCAAGGGCGTCGGCGTCGTGATCCCGAACCTTCTGACCTGGCCGGATTCGGTTGTGGTGCTGGATGTAAAGCAGGAGAACTGGGAGAAATCGGCCGCATGGCGGAAACAGAATGGGCACCAGGTGTTGCTGTTCGATCCGCTCGATACGGAAGGCCGGACGGCCCGCTATAACCCCTTCGGACACATTCGGCGGGATGACGCTGTCGAGGTGATCGACGAGCTGCAGAAGATCGCCGCGATGATCTGGCCGCCGCCAGAGAATGGCGAAAGCTTCTGGATGGATAGCGCACGCACGGCATTTATTGGCGTCGCGGCCTATGTTGCGGCGACGCCCGAGCTGCCGTTCACAATGGGAGAGATCTATCGGACGGTGAGTGCCGGCGATGCTCAAGAGGTGTTTCCGGCCATCATGGCCGCCCGCGAAGAGCAAGGTATACCGTTGTCGGAAGCCTGCTGCTCGGCCCTGAATGACTGGATTTCGAGCTCGTCTAATACGTTCACGGGCATCCGGCAGAGCGTCACCGCCAAGATCAACCTTTGGCTGAACCCGTATGTAGATGCAGCTACATCGGAAAGCGATTTTGACCTGAGAGAGTTTCGATCAAGGCCGATCTCTCTCTACCTCGGCGTTTCCCCGGACAATATGGAGCGATGCGCGGATATCTATAACCTGCTGTTCCAGCAACTGATCGACCTCAACGTGCGCGAGCTGCCTGATCCGAAAAAGGGGAGACATCCGCTCAAACTTCTCCTGCTGCTCGACGAATTTGCGCGGCTCGGCCGTGCGAGCGTGATTGCGAGCGGATTTTCCTACGTTGCTGGCTACGGCATCCGGTTGATGCCAGTGATCCAGTCACGCTCACAGCTGCGCGACGTATATGGTCGCGACGTAACGGACGAGATCGTGGCGAACTGCGGTGCTGAGCTTGTCTTCACACCAAAGGACGTAACGATCGCAAAGGAGATTTCCGAACGCCTGGGCAACTACACGTTCGCAGCGAAAAGCCGGTCTCGTCGGCTCTGGGACAGCTTTGAGGGCTCCATATCGACGTCGGATCAGCGCCGCGCGCTGATGCTCCCTCAAGAGCTGCTGCTGATGTCGCAAGATGACGTGATTGTTCTGCGCGCAGGCATTCCGCCCGTGCAAGGCCAGAAGATCCGATATTATCGTGATGAGTGGATGACACGAGCGTCAAGCCTCACTCCTCCGCCGGTGGACGCAAGGCCGCTCAATACAGGTGCGGCGCGGCGGACGCGGGAGGCGATTGCCGCGGCCAAGGCCGTGGAAATGAGCGATAAGCAAGCCGTCGAAGGGGTTTCCGTAGAGGTGCTGGCACTGGATGGAGCGTCTCTGCCTGAGGACGGAGACCCGCTCAAAGCCGACGATTTCTTCGTACAGGCTGGTTTTGCTGGCCTGACAGAGTGGCAGGACGACGACGGGGCGGATGAGCCGTCGGACGATCCTGTGTTGGGGCTAATTGAAATGCTAGGCGGCGAGGTGAGCGATGGCCAATGATCGGGATGCTTCGGGAGCAAAGCCGACCGAGGTGACGGACGGAACCAGGGACCGTGTTGAATCGGATCGCAGGCTTAAGATGGCCGCCGAGTTCCGCAAGGCGAGCCAGGCCGAGCGCGTGGCCAACCCGGCCATGAATGCTGCGGCGAAGAATGTTGCAGCAATGAACGCTGTGGTCGACTCCAAGTACGGCGCAGCTTCCCCCGAAGCCCAGCGGATGCGTAGGGCAACGGTCGAGGTGGTAGCCAAGGCGATCGAAGCTGGTCAGCCAATCACAGCGCCGAAGATCAAGGATCTCAGAGAAGAGCGACGCCGTGAGATCGAGGATCGGCAAGCCCGCGACGGAGCGGCGGATCGAGGCGATCGCGAGCGCTAACGTTCAGGCGTGCGGGATGGAGAAGCGCCGGCATCACGGGTCTTGGCCGCGAGCTGCGCAAGATCGCCATGTTTCTCTCTCATAGCGCGTTCTAGCTGGCTGTTGCGTATGCGTTGGACCGGGGTAAGGCTGCTGTCCTGCTGCAGCCGCTCGAACGCCGGCGCAAGGTGCGCAGGATCAACGCCCGAAAGGCGCTGAAGTTCGGCCGCCATAGCCCGGGCACCGATGATGGCCGGTCCATCGATTGGATAGGCGGCAAGGAATCGCGCGAAGAGCGGCTCGTTCAGCGTTTCCGCTGGCAGCGGCCGCTCCTGGTCACAGGCAACATAGGTGAGGCCACCGACGGTAGCGAGGTGGGCCAGGTTGGCGAGAATCTCTTGCTGCGTTCGATCCACCTCGTCGAGACGCTGGTGTAGCAGATCGATCGCCTTGATCAGAATGGCGGTAACGTCATCGTTCATCGTGCAGGACCTCCTCGATCCTTCGTGTTGTCGCGGCCACGGCTCTTGTCCTTGGCGACATCGCGCACGCGTTCAGCCACCTTCTCAATCTGACGGGTGTGCTCTGAAGGCCCTTTCGTCGCGGACCGAAGCGAACGTGGTTGAGTTTGTTCGAGGCGTTCCTTGAGGCGATCCAGGCGCGCTCTGGTGTCCTCATCGGTATCGAGCGTTCGACCAGGCGTGACGGTGCCCAGATGACCCGCCAGGCGGCCGCTAAGGCTCGCGAGAGCCTCGTCCCGAGTTTGGGGGTGTTGAGTATCGCGGGCGGCGACACGTGCCTTCAGGCGCTCAAGCGCGGGATCAGGACGGGCGTTATCAGGCAAGGCCCTGCCCTCGCGGAGCCGCTCCACTGTCGCCGCAAAGCGGGTTTTGGGTTCGGGAAGCTGGTCGGCGAACTGGCGCAGCGCCGCCGCTATCGCGCGTTGTTCCGGGTTGCCGCCTTGAAGATGCGCTATTGCCTTAGCATAGGTCTCCTTGACGAACTGCTGGCGCTTCTCCGCCCGTTGTTCGTGATCGCGGGGCTGGTCGGACGCCACCCCTGCTCTCGCCTCAATTTCACGCGCGCGATCGGCATGTGGCACCTTGCCGTTCTCCCGCATCTTGATGACCGGAAGTGGATCGGCCTTAGGCACGATGCCACGCGCTCTGCGCGGTGTCGCGTTGGCCTCGATACCACGATCGCGGAGCAGCTCGGCGAAACGCTCACGGTAGTGCTGAAGCTCCTGACGATCAGGGTGGAAGCGGCGGCCATCGAGGTCACGGCGGGCAACGGTGAGATGGACGTGCGGATGATCCTTGTCCTGGTGCAGCGCGAGCACCCATCGGCGGTTAGCCATTTCCTCGACAGCAAACTGCTCAACGGCATCGCGAAGCTTGTGAGCGTCCGTACCGACGGGCATTGAGAAGATCATTGAGATCGAGGTGGCGCCCTGCCGGCGGGAACTGTCCGCCAATTCCCAACTCTGCCAATCGCGTGCAAGGTCGAGCATCTCGGCGCCGTTCGTGAGTAACTGTCGCTCGCTCGTGAGGAGCTCAACCTGTTCCTTCTCGTCATGACCGAGGCGCGAGATGTAGGTAAAGTTTCCGACGACACTCCCAGATCCGTTCTGCCGACCGGTAACCTTTACCATCACTTCGGGAACGCGGCGGGCAGTACGATTCAGCGTCGCAAGCGCCCGCGAGGAGCGTTCTTGGGGTGTCGTTGTAGATCGTGACAGCACCTCCCGCGTCACACCGGCGGCGAACCCAACCGGTGCACGTAAGGGTGAACCGAGAGCCTGACCGAGCTTTGAAATACCAGCACGATCAACGCGACCGCGGGCGCCTGCCCCTCCCCTACCCTGCAGCTGCTCCACGGCCGTCAGGATGTCGGTTGGAAACTGGAACGATCTCATTCCGGTTCCTCGCTGCGCCGGGTCCAGTAGGCAACTTCACCGCTGATGAGCCTCTGCGTTTCGCGAGCCGCAGTCATGATAACCGGCGTCAGCCGCTCCTCCATGTCGACGACATGTCGCGATGCGCTGACAAGCTCTGAGGTGCTCTCACGTAAGTTGGCCGTCTGCATCGCACGCACTGAATCGTTCAGCAGTCGGCCGATAGCCCGCACCTGGAACGTGAGCTTTGTGATCGCGCGGGCAGTGAAAGGCGCAAGGCGTAGCTCCCCTGCCCTGCTCCACAACTGCCAGCGAATTGTCCGTCTAAGCCACTGCATGCGCGTGGCGCCGACAGCAGCCGCTGCAGCGTCGATGGCGGCTATTTCAGCGTGATCGAGGCGAAGAAACAAGGCGCTGGTGCGTCCCGTTGGAGCAGGTAGGTCGCGCAACTCTTCTCGCCGGGAAGTGAGGCTATCGAGGATGGCCCTGGTAATCCATTCGCTCCGATTGAGGCCCGCTGCGCGTGCGACCTCGTCGACTGCTGCGAGGTGCTCTGCCTTGAGGCGAAGGCTGACTGGCTTCATTTGGTCTCTACCTCTTTGCCCCGTGCAGCGGCCCGAACGAGCATTGTGTCATACAATGCTATCAGGTCGGATATCCTGCCTTACCTCATCTATTCTCCATAGCCTTCATCCCCTTCTCCTTCAAGTCGCCCACCTATATGTTCGACTTGGAGCCACAGCAGCCGGGCGCTACAGATCGCACATGCTGTTATGGATCGCATATGGACGCGGAGGAATGGGTATGGTGAAAACGGCGCGCGGCACCAACAAACTTGACGCTATCCAAGCCGAAAGGTCGAGGCTTGAGGAACGTCTTCTTCAGCTTGCTGAGGAAGAGAAGGCAGCGCGAGAAGCCCAAGCTGACGCCGGCCGTGAAGCCTTCTTGGAAGCACTCGGCAAGGTCAAGATTCCCGGCATGACACGATCACAGGCTCGCCAGTTGGCGCGGCTAGTCAGTGATCGTGGTGCTGAGGCGGTGCTGGAAAAGTTCGTGGAATAGGCGCCGCGTTAGCGCCCTCGCTCTCCTACGCCGACCTTCGCTTGGGGCATGGTGTATGAATCGGGCTTGGTGAAACATGGTGAAGAGTTCTGCAGCATGCCAGTCAGTTCAGTCGAACCGGCCCTCGCGCTGGCGTCGCTGGTACTGAGCGTTCGTGAAGTCGTCGTCCTTGCTTGATCCTCTACCGAGATTGCTGACGAGGCCGAATAATGTGAGCGCAACGAGAGCGTAGACCACATAGATTTCTGCGTGGGCGTGGGTGCTCCATGCGTGATAGAAGGCATAGGCCAGGCCAGCGATAATGATGAGGCCGATCAGCCGCAGAATGGCGATGATGGCGATCAGGGCCAGGACAAAGTGATACCAATGGACTTCCATATCAGCCTCGTTCGGAGCGGAGCAACTCGCCCTTGACCGGTTGCTCCACTCCGAACAGGGTAGCGCTGATGGCTCGATCAGGATCAGCTTGTGGTGTCATCACGAACCACGCTGCTGGCAGAGCGCTTCCATCGCTTCCTCGATAACCTGAGCAATTGGAATGTCGCGACGGTTGGACTCGTCGTAGATGAGGCTGGCAGTGTCAGGGCGTAGGCGGACGTTGAGCTGGTAGCTACGGCCTGCCCCGGACCGCTTCCGGCGAAGCGTTGGCGGTGTCGAGCCTGCGGCGGTGAAACCGTGGCGCTCTGCCGCCTCGCGAAGCGCGTGGTCGTCGACCGGACTTGGGGCAGGCCCTGAAAGCGGCGTTGGCGTCTTGGTTTGCACAGAGGCGAGAAGGCTGCGGCGGGTGGGCTGGTCACTCATGCGATTTGCTCCTCAGTGGCCTGCGCGGCAGCGATCAGTTGCGCCACGCGAGCGGCAAGATCTGCCGCCTCGGCCCGAGCCTTGGCCAGACCGGGAACCTCCGCAGGAGGCAGGCGATCCAGCGTGGTCGTGAAGCTGAACAAGCTCTTGTAGGCGGTGCGCTCGTAGACCCGTCCGATGGTGGGGATGCCCCCCTCCCTCACCTGATCCTCAAGCGCCGCGAACTCGCGCGAGCGAATGGCTGACGGAACGCGGGTCCAGAGCAAGGCATGTGGAATTGAGCGCCTGGCCATAGCGGCCGTGTCGCGGATCATGGCCACAGTAGAGATGGCGTCCTCGACGTCTGGAGCTGATGGGTTGGCCGGAACGATTACCGCATCGGACAACCCAACAGCAAAGGTGACTGCCATATTGGCCGAACCCTCCACGTCGATCAGGACAACATCGGCAAGCCCCCTCCCCTCTTCGACAGCAGCCCGTAGCGTTCGTTCATCGGCAGCTACGACAGTGACGTTCGAAGGCGGGGTTCCGAGCTGACCCCACCGCAAAAGGCGCTGCGAACGGTCGGCATCGATTATGCGAACGGTATAGCCATCGGCGCTGAACGCGCTGGCGAGAGCGAGGACAGTGGTGGATTTGCCGCAGCCACCTTTCGATGAGGACAGCGCGATCGTTACCATCTTGATGCCTTCGTGCGATTTCAGAAGGCAGCTTTGTAAAGCAGATAGCTATCAAACGCAAGCTGCTAGTTTTCTGTATGATATCATATGCCTATCGATATGCGTGCATAGCACACGCTATCAATTAGCTACTAGTTAGCGTCTTGCTAGCACGCTGCTAGCCTGTATTCGCTTTATTATGATAGCATATGCTAGGATATTGATATCCTTGAACCCTTCCGTCGCGCCTGCGCCGGCCGATCGGTGAACAAGGGGCGGGCGGCCAGCAGGCCGCCCGCCCCCGCTCGGTCACTCGCCCGCTTCCTCGTTAGCCTCGTTCGGCTTGGCTAGAACGGCGAAGCTGTCGGCAATGAGTTCGACGGTGTAGATGGTAACGCCTTCTTTCTCGAAACTGTTCTGCCGGACGCGGCCAGTGATGTGAACCAGGTCTCCCTTGCCGGCCTTGCTCGCTCGCTCGGCAACGCGAGCGAAGCAGGTAACGCGGTTCCAATGGGTGTCGGTCTTCCACACGCCATCTTCCTGGCGATTGTAGTTAGAGGCGACATCGATGAAAGTAACCTTGTCCTTGGCGTCGATCTTGCCGATGCGGCCGATGATGCGGAATTCTGCAATGTTCTGTGCCATGATAATCTCCTGGGTTGGTGTCGTTCCTGACGCAATTTCAGGAGGCGGAGCGTTCGCCGCGGGCAAGCTGAATAACGGAGGGTCCACCGCAGGTGGAAACCGTAGGCCCTCACGAGGGCCGATATTCTGCTTGAGGGTGTAGACCCGACCCGCACTAGGCGGACGACGGAGCCTGCCTGCGTCAGGGAGGAAAGACGCAAACCCGGGCGGGCTTGACCAGCGACAGATCTGCAATTGCCTTCGCTACCGTGCACCGGCGTTGACGCGCGAGAGCAGGGAAGGGGGAACCGGCCATCACAACAGCCGCGGGGGAGGGCGGGTGCAGGGTGCCCCAGGATCGGAAGATCGGGGTTAGCCAGCGGCCTCCGCCTTGAGGCGCTTGTGCACGGCCTGGCGGGAGATGCCGAGCAGTTTGGCGGCTTGCGCTGGAGATAGCGGCGGATCGGCGCGCATCAACTTTCTGACCGCTTGCCATTGTTCGTCGCTGACAGCGGGCGGGCGCCCCAGCCTCTTGCCCACCCTGCGGGCGGATTCTAGCCCCGCACGGGTTCTCTCGCGGATCACATCACGCTCGAACTGTGCGAAAGCACCCACAATGTGGAAGAAGAGCTGGCCCGCGGGTGTGACGGTCTCAATCTGCTCAGTTAGCGAGCGGAAGCCGAGGCCGAGTTGGGAAAGCTGCTGCAATTCAGCGATGAGGGCGAGGAGTGAGCGCGAGAGGCGATCCAGGCGCCACACAATAACCTCATCACCTGCGCGCGCGGCGCGCAGCGCCTCGTCATACTGCGGCTTGATAACGGCCGATCCTGAAACCCCATGGTCCTCGTAAATCTTTTCGCAGCCTGCGGCACGCAGTGCATCCCGTTGCAAAGCGAGATTCTGTTCACCGGTCGAAACCCGGGCATAGCCGATTTTCATACAGGCCTACTCGCAAAGACGAGGTCGATCATGACAGGCGCTTACTCCTGAACTCGTAGGGACGAACCACGAAGGTTGTATCAGGTGCAGCCACAAAACGTCAACTTATTGGCGATTTTTTCTAATTAAGTTGACAGCGCCAAATTCGGCCGAATTTGGCCACCAAAATCTGCGGGTTTCCGGCGATTTGGTTGACGGTCAACAAAACGATCGTTTTGTTGACGGCTGACATACAGGTCCAGGCCTGCCTGTGAAAATAGGCAATGACGTTCTACGTCCGAGTATCAGAGCCCATGCTCATCGCGGCGAGGGCGCGATATCCAACTTGCACAAGCCACTCCGCCCGAGCGAGGTGGCTATCGTAGACCCGACGGGCGCGCTCGGGTTCTTCGGCAGGATCGATCCCGAACAGATGTTCGACTGCCTCCTGCCAGGAGGCGAAGGAACCGCTATCTCCGTCAAGCAAACGGAGATAGCGGTTAAGGTTGTCCAAATCGTAGGAAGTCAAGCCGTTGGCAGAGAACGGCGCCACATCGAGAAAGGGTTGAACAGGCATTCGAGCCTTACTGTCCAACACTCTGGCGTGCGGCCGCATCAATGCACTTGCGTGTGGCCTCGTTGAAAGCTCCAATCTGGGTGGCACGGGTCCTGGCCAGGACAACAGCCGCTTCCTTGCTCCTTTCGCTCGGGTCGGCCGATCTTTGCATGGCAGCGCAGGACTGAGACAATTCACTGCTCGTGATGTTCGAGGCGATGGTGCCGGGGATCGCATACACGCACCAGATTATGACGATGCTGGTAAAGTATATGTAGGGCACGTCGAATAGCTCCCGCACGCCGTAAAGCATCCGGAGGCGCAAGCTCGGCTTATTTGCTTCCATGGCTAGTAATCTCCTTCCGCTGTTAGCCCCAGAACGATTACAAGATATCGTAAGGGCCCATAGCGCCCCTCGGCGCGCGGACCGCACGGCGGAGGGCGCTGTTGGGCGCGGAATCGTGCGATAATGGTTACATGATTACATGCTAGCAGGGCGCCTTGAGCACAGGATCTAAACGCACGGTTCGAAACCGCAGGGCTGAGCCCACCGAACCTCTTATGGTGCGGTTGACGGCCGACGAGTTTGCGCAGATCGACAGATGGGTCGAGGCGAATGGGCCGCCATACGTGACAAGGCCAGAGGCCGTTCGCCGTCTGCTCCGATCCGCCTTCGCTGGCCTTTCAGAAAGTTAGCGGCGATCGGCTGCCAGTACCGCCACCCCCTAGTGCGAGATCTGTAACGGAGATTGCCGATGGCGACGAGCCGGCATGATTGGATATGGCCTGTCCGCCTTCAAGAGGGCAGCGCCAGCGCGGCAGGATCTGCGGCGCGCGAAAATGCGCGGCGGCGGCGAGTGTTGATGCTTATCAACCGGACGAAGCACAACGCACGGATGATCGAGGCACGCTTAGGTTACATCAATTGGCGAGACATACCGCCAGCCCACGCGTTCGAACTCGATAAGTGCACCAGGAATGGCCTAGCGAGCGCAGGGTTTGCCACGATGGGAAGGCTCCATCGCGCAATTCAGGAAGATGGCCTCAACGTCTGGCACCTTCGTGCCTACAATATTGGGGCGAAGAGATGGGCTGCGATCGAGGGATGGCTAGCTGACCGCTCGAAACTTGATGGTTGAGGGCTTGGCAGCCCCTTCGCTCATGATGTCAGAAGGGGGGTTGTCACTCCCCGCTATTGGCGATATCGAGTTGATAGAATCCTATCAACTCAACTAAAGAGATCACCATGTCGAAACGCAAAAGCACCAGCCTCGTGGCGCAAGCGCCTCTGGCAATCCCCCTGAACATCAACCCGGAGGAAGATAGCTACATCATCAAGGGCGGAGCAGGCGTCGCTGTCGCTCACGTTAAGAAACCAACGGGCGAAGTGTTTTCGGTCCACATCCGGGCGGGGGGTGCCTTCCGTCAGATGACGCAATTCGACCCTTCAGAGCTGAGCGTGAAGGATCGCAGGCTGTTGGAATTCGATCTGTACCAGAAGGGCCACACGCAGAACGATATTGCCGACCTGGTTGGCGTGAAACAGCCGACAGTGGCTCACGACCTGAAGCTCATTCGCCAAGAAAAAGGGCTCGACACTTAGATCAAACGTGGCTGCTAGCTCGGGGGAGCTGACGGCTCCTTCGGGATGAAGCGAACGTGCCGCCATTGGTCCGGGTCGTCGCAGTGCATTCGGTCAACTTCGGCATTGGGGAGACCTTCTAGCCGCCCCATTTCCCTAGGTATGCAAACGAGATCGAACGACCATTTGCCGGGAAAGGCATTGTGGGCGTTGCCGCGCCAGTTATCGGGTCGGTAGAGGGGTGTGATGAAGTGCCAAAAGCCATAGCCTTCTGACCTGAGTGCTTCGATGGCCCACTTCGTATGCCCGTCGGGGTCGAGCGTAGCTGCGTAGTGATTGAGAGTTTCGAGGTACACGACAGGGCGGCATCTGCGGATCGTCTCGAGTGCGCCGCTGACGATCTCACGTTCATGGCCCTCGACATCGATCTTGAGAAAATTCAGGCGCGTGAGCGCGAGTGCATCGATAGGTAAGAGCGGACAGAGCTGCGTCGGGAGGCCGGCTGCCGTGTAAAAGCCGAGCGATCCAAAGTTCACATTTTGATCGCCGTCGACATCCGGGAATTTCGCAAACCCAGCCTCTCGACCGAGCGCGACCTGATAGGTTCGAACATTACGGCAATCATTGGCAACGAGGTTGGCGCATAAAAGGCGGTGGTTGATACCCAGCGGTTCAAATGCGTGAACGCTGCCTGAGGGGCCGACGAGACGCGACAGTGGTACCGTATGGGAACCAATATTGGCCCCGGCTTCGACGACGACGTCACCCGGCTGCAAGAGCAGCTCGAACAGATGGACCTCGCTTTCCGACCACTCACCATAGTCTCGCATGCTAAGACCCAGCGTGTTGTCGGCAGTAAGAGTATGGAACAATCCATGGCGGCAAACGATCGTGGAAACAGTCATGGGAAGCACGGGTCTCCGAGACGGTGAACCCAACATCGTACCCTGATAGCTGATCGAAAATGAGTGCCTCGGCCCGATCATGCGACTGGCCTCAAGTACCTTGACTGCGGGTTTGGCATACTGGCGCTGCTGATCGGCTACTCCTCGAGGCTAGCGCGTCCAGCGCGGGCGGGGCTGCTGGCGCTTCTCAGGACGCCAGCAGCCCCTAAGCGCCAGAATTTCGTCTGGCGCCTGCAGGCAAGATGAGTCCGGGCCCAGGCCAACGGCATCCCAAGAAATGGGGATAGACAGAGGCGCCACTTCGTGCCGCGCGAAGGCTAGGGCGGTGGTGGAAATCATATCGCGCTTATCGCCGCTTCTTGGCGGCCGAGCGGCGCGCAAAGAACCAGGCCGCAGCGATGTTCTCCGGCCCCTTTGGCCGAAATCCGGTGGCGCGGGCAGGGATCAGCAGCACATCTTTGGACCGGCAGCGTCTGCAGCGGAAATGCGCGCGGGCCTGATCGATCTCCAGAGGGAAGCCGCGGTCCTCGAAGGTGGACCAGATGATGCCATCGAGCACGGCGGTGTGCTGGCAAGCATAGCACCAGAGACGGAGGTCGAGCCCGGCGCGGTCAATGTCTTTGATTGTGCGATAGCGTGCCACACAATGAGAACACATGAAGAACATAATTCACGCAAGGGGCTTGCCGGGGTTTGCGGTTGAAGACGGGGCAGGCGGATGGGAAGCTGTTCGGCAAGCGCAGAGGAGAATCGTATGGGGCAAGCAAAGCGCAATCTCGAGGAAGTCCGCGCGAGAATGATAAGCGTGGCTGAAAGATGGATGTTCGAGCCATCGGAGTGGGAGGCGCGCGCAGTGGCGGAGATCAAAGGCCTGCCACGGGTCGAGGTTTCGCGGTACCCCGCGCCGGTCCTGGAGATGATGAGAATGAAAATAGGCGAGTGCCATGCCAACGCCTATTTCATGGAACGCGAAGACCCCGAAAAGCTCTGCAAGCGAGTCGTCGGGTGGGCTTTGATCGAAGGCCAATTGGTACTGCATTCGGTCGTCCGGCGAAGCGCTGAGATGTTCTGTGTCACGCCCGCACCGCAAGGTGCGCCCGATGTTTTCACGTTTATTCCCGACAGCGATATCGTGGCTGAGGAAATTGAAGGCCGGTTCGTCCACTCGCGCGATGGTCAGCGGGTTGATGTCGGACTGCGTCCGGATCCCGAGGTTACGATAGAGTTCTCGAAGAAGCTGTTGGAACGCCTTCGATCGGGGATGAATCCGTACAAGGCAATGGAGCTTCTGCCGCCACAGTCGGACTTCTGAGCACTACAAACGGCCCCGGAGAAGTTCAGATATTGAGAATGCTGGCGGAGCTTAATGCTCCGCCAGCACCACCATGGACCCGACCACGGCCAATTTCGCCTTCGGCTGCGATCGGGCGGGAAAGGGCAGCTTACTGCATCGGCTTTTTGATCGCCAGTATAACCGTATTCACTTGCGTTCCAGCATGCGCGAACGATCCGGGCGGGAGGTCATGCCACTTGCGCCAGCCATAGGCCGGTTTGCTGCGGTCGACCAAATCGTGCAGCGCCTTGTGCCGGCGATCCTCGCCAAACTCGGCGCGGGCGCTCATGACCGCGACCAGGACGCCACCGGGTTTCAGAAACTGATAGGCGTGGCGAACGTGATCACAGTCGCGGCCACGGTCGAAGGGCGGATTCATCACGATCCGGTCAAATAGCTTGGCAGGCGGCGGCATGGCGAGAAAATCGGCCTGTCGCACGTCCTCGAAACGGTGCAGCACGCGCAGCTCGTGGGCGAGGCCGGGCTGAAGCTCGATGCACGAGACGAGGGCGCCGGCGTCGCGCGCGGCTTTTGCAAGAACACCCGTGCCGGCGCTGGGTTCAAGGACGCGCTCTCCGGCGCGGATCTCCGCATAGCGCATGACCTCGCCCGCGACCTCGGCCGACGAATTGAAGGCCCCGAAATCTTTGGCGGGGGTGAGGTGGTATTCCGGAGCGTCGGCCGCCTTGGTGCTGTTGTAGCCGTCGCCGATGACCTCGCCATAATACTCGGCAAGCAACTTATTGACCTCCTGCAGCAGGTCCTTGCGCTCGAACCATAGATGCAAATTGCCATTGCCGAACACGCGCACCCGGAAATAGTCGCCCTTGATGACGCAAGGTGCCTGTCCGCGAAGGCCCGTCACCTGGCTTATGATGCTCTGATGCTCGGGGCAGGGGCCAAGGCCGTCCAGCTCGCGAAACACGCGCTCGACATCGCGCAGCGTATCGCGACGATTATAAGCACTCCACCATGTCAGCCCGTCGTTTAGCGCCCGCTCGATGATGAGGCGCGACCCGATCTTGAACCCATCATGGCTGCGAAACCGGCGATCTAGCGCCATGAACGTGTTGGCGATCCCGCGCAGATAGAGCGTGCGGCGGTTCTCCCAGATATGACCGAAAGTCGCAGTGCAGTTCTCGGACGTGAAGACGGGCGGTATATCTTGCAGCCCGGAATAGAACTCCTCGCGCGCCTGCCGGTCCAGCAACTGGTCAAAGCCGAGCGTTTCCAGCAGGTGTCGCCAGCATCGGCGGTCGACGGCGGCGGTAATATGGCGGTGGAAGTAATCGCGGCCGGGCACGGCGCCTGTCTGGCCTGTTTCGCGTTCCCGGAAGACATGATCAGCCCCGGAGAGAAAGGCACAGGACAAGGCGGCGTCGGCATAGCGGTCGTTTGTGGGGGCTGGCAGGGAGATTGCGCCGCCAACGCAGAGTTTCGCGGCCTTCTGGGTTAGCGAATGGAAGCTATCATAGGCCTCCATCCAGCAGTCGATGGCCTGAGAACGGCCAGCGGTTATTTCGTCGATCTGCGCACGCTGCGCCAGGTCATAGCCCATGGGATAGATTCCGTGATGTGGGGTAGGGGGGCACGGCGCTCGTCGCATGCCGTCGCTGTCGGCGCTTGTGGGGTCAAAGCCGGGTGACGCAGTGATAAGCCGCCGGGCTCACGGCGTTTGCTCATCGAGCGAGATCATGCCGATCTTGACCCACCGCGCGCGGGCGGTTGACGCCCATGCCGGGCGGGACAGCGCAACCTCGATGGGCCGTATTCGGACTTTTCTCTCCGACAGACCCTCGCCGATCTGCTCGATCCTTGCGCGGTATGCGCAGCCTCGGCCGGGTTGTGGGTGCACCCACACGATATCGCCGAGCTTCAGGCCCGCGCTCTGTGGCTGTGTCATCTTTCCGCTCCAGGATATTGGCGGAGCGGCGATTGGCCGCCCCGCCTGCGCGCTCAGTATTCGTCGGCGCGAAGGATGGTCAGGAGGCGGCAGGTGACGGCGGGATCAGCTGGATCGGGCGAGGCGCAATCGGCATTGCGGTCGTAATAGTCGATCTTCCAATAGCAGGTGACGCCCTGCCACTCGAAGTCCCCGAAATCGCGCTCGCCGTGGGGGTTGTTGTCCTCGCTGAATGCGTCATAGCCCGCAACAATCGCAGCCAGCTCGATCTGCTTGGCGATGGAGGTTGCCGGATCGGCATCGACCATAGCGAGGATGCCAGCGGTCATGAGAACGATGTTCGGTGCCGGGCTGTCGAGCCTCGCGCGCATTTGGTCGTTCAACGCCGCGACCTGCCCCCGATAGGCAGCGAGGTCTTGGGCAGACATAGCAGCAAAGTTTCGCATGGTGTTTTTCCCTTTTTCAATCGGAGCCGAAGGCGATGGCCCCGTGCCATCGGCTTCTGCCGAGTGGCGAACTGCGGTCGGGAATTTGCATC
>NZ_JABCNG010000010.1 GCF_012932495.1 Novosphingobium sp. SG919 | reverse complement strand
GCTTGCCGAGCTCAAGTCCGCGCGCAAGGCGTTCGAGGAGCTGCGCCCGCATGGGCCGCGCGATGCCGAGGCGGCCTATGCCCGGGACCCCAGCCCGGCGAGCGAAGCGGCACGCGGCAATGCCAATCGCGCCATCCGGGCGCTGCAGCTCGAAACCGAGCTGCGCACCAATCCCGAGCTGCGCGCGGATCGGTTCGTCAGCCGTTGGAACAAGCTATCCAACCAGGCCGATCGCCACTATGCGGCCGGCAACATCGACGCCCACAAGAGCGCGCGCACGGCTATGGCAAACATGGCCATGAGCCTGGAGCGCGATCCGCAGCTTGAATCCCTGTTGGCCAGCCGCAAGGCGCAGCTTGGGATCACCATGATGGACAGCCAGCGGAAACTTGGCGCCCAGCTCGCGTTCGAGCACGGCCTCGATCTTGGCCGGGGACGCGGGCTTGGGCTGTAGGGCACGCGAAGGCCCGAGTCGCGGTGCCTTCACCGCTTGGCACAATCTCAAGCCGCCTCAACAGCATCTGCGCCGACACGGCCACCAATCTCACCCCTTCCAGCGAGGTTCCAGCCTCTGGCATTCTGCAATTGGCACGGTTTAGCTGCGGCCATGACCGACACAAACGACACCGAAGTGACCACCGCCCAGGCTTTCGAGGCCGTGCGGCACGAGCTCAGCCTTCTGCACAATGCCGTTGCCAATCTGACGGCGGCACGCGAGCGGATCCCCGACCACACCGCTGCGCTCGAAGGTATCGACCGCAGTCTGGGCAATGTCCGCGCCCGGCTTGCCGCCATCGAACAGACACCGGCTATCTCGCTCACGCCTGCCGAAATGGCAAAGCAGATCAACCTCGCCGCCCAGACAGTGCGCACCGAGGATCGGCGCATGCTCGACAATGCCCGCGCTGCGCTCGACAAGTCAGCCGGGCAAATCGACGGTGTCGTGAAGCGCGGACAAACTGCCGATCAGCAGATCAAACGTCAGATATGGAGCGCGGCGGTGGGAGTGCTTGCCGGTATCATCGTGTGTGCCGTGCTCCCCGGAGCCATCGCTCGATCCCTGCCGGCCAGTTGGCATGTGCCCGAGTGGATGGCCGCGCGAACCATGAACATCGATCAGAGGGCCGCCGGAGAGCGGATGATCGCGACGGCGCGCAGGTCTGAGCGGCTGTGATGGGGGACGATCCGGAGAGTCTGTTTCCGGGTGCGGATTGACCTGAACTGCCTTTCATTTAGTCCTCCCGGTCTAGGCCGTAGACTCATAAACACGGAGCCACAGGCGCATTGAAGCCAGTTGGATCATGGCCAAGAAGTTTTCGGCCAGCTTGTCGTAGCGGGTGGCAACGCGGCGGAAGTGCTTTAGCTTGGCGAAGAAGCGCTCGATCAGGTTCCGCTCGCGATAGAGCCAGGTGCTGAAGTACGGTTTTGACCGGCGGTTGGATTTGGGTGGGATATTGGCGAACGCGCCCCTCTCACGGAGAGTCGCCCGGATGCGGTCGGCATCATATGCCTTGTCGGCCAGCACTATTGTTCCGGCTCCCACATGATCGAGTAGGTCGTCGGCAACTTGCCCGTCATGGCTCTGCCCGGCGGTCAGGCTCAGTCGGATCGGACGGCCTTGCCCGTCGACGACCGCGTGGATTTTGGTCGTGAGCCCGCCTCGGGAGCGACCGAGACAATGATCTCGATCCCCCTTTTTGCCGTCGCAGCCTGCTGGTGCGCCCGGATGGATGTGCTGTCGATCATCTGGATGTCGCCGTCGTGGGCAACGGTGATGGCGTCCATCATCCGATCCCACACACCGGCTTTTCGCCAGCGCACGAAGCGGTTGTAGCAGGTGGTGCGCGGGCCGTAGCGCTCTGGCAGGTCGCGCCACGGCGCACCCGACCGCAGCACCCAGAAGATACCGTTCAGCACGCGACGGTCGTCGACACGCGGCACGCCTCTTGCCTTGTTGGGTAGCAGTGGCTCGATCACGCGCCATTCGAAGCCCGTCAGATCATATCGGCTCATGCCGACGCTGAATCACTATTTTCTGTGTTTTGGAAGGCGAAACCGTCGAGCTATGATGCTTCATCTTCCGGGAGGACATATGCCAAAGCTCGGCAAAGCCCATTCAACTGAGACCGCGAACAGGTTCATTTCGCTGGGATGGACGTTGAAGCATGAGTTTCGCGCAGACGGGGACAGCGAACCGTACGAATATGTCTTCGAATGGGAACAGGAAGGTGAGGCCCCATACCCAAAGCAGGACAACCGCTCCGCCGATTTATGAGTTCACGACCTAGTGTCATGAGCGCAGCGGACGATGCATAGGCTGAGGGCCATATCGTTCAGGCTTCCATAGCTTCGATCGTCTTGCGAGCATTGTCATCCGCAGCCAGCGGCACGATGGCGAGAGCCGCCTGCAATATGGTTCGCAATTTCGACCATCCTTGCCCCGGTGCAGCGATGGCCGTCGCTAGTGATTGGGTGCCACTCTCGGATGAGCCGAACAGCGCCGGGAATTTCGTCAGCACGGCCCACTGTCTGGAGGCGAGGTACGTGGCATAATGTTCGGCGAGCTGCCGACGATGGGGTTCCTTGAGATAATGAGCCCATAGCGATTGCGCGACGAGCAGGGCGTCCGGTGCCAGACGCTCCAGCAGCGTCGCAGCGAGAGCCGAGATCGCGTGATGGGACCAGTCAGTCGATGGGCATTTGAGGACCGTGCCCCAGGCCTCAACCGTACCCGTGATGAAGAGCCCCTCAATGTGATCAGCCAGCTGCTCTACGCGTCCACCTTGCGGATGCGCCGCCGCGTCTGCCCGCCAGCGGGCAATGGGCAGTCGATCGAGCTGATCTGCGGCGGCCAGCGCGAAGGTGGCGACGACCACATGCCCTACCAGAATTTCGTTGGCGCCCTCTGACCAGTCCCGCGCCTTCCCATCGTCGACGCGCATGACGTAGAGATCATTCATAGCGATCTGTTCCGCCAGCATGGCCAGGGCGTCAAGCAATCTCGTGCCGTCGATCACGATTTCACTGAAATCCAATGTCCGCTGTGCTAGTTCAAACAGCACAGGTCCACTGCCTGCACGCAACGACATGAACGGGCTAGCACGCAGGGCCGAGGCTTCCTGCAGTGCCCTGTCAAGCGATGCGCCGCAGGCAATCTCGAGCCGGATCAGATCAAGGCGGAGAGTGTCGAGTGGTGGCGCAACGGGGGCATCGGTCACGAATGGGTCGAGGTTGCTGCACATGCCGACCAGCTTCGTCATCTCTTCGTCGGTGCGCTCGCCCACCGTCCAGCCTGCTGCCGCAGACAGGACTCCGCCGCAGCGGCGCTGTAGCGAAAGCAGAGGTTCGCACTCATAATCAGCCTGCATCGGCGCAAGTGCCGCAACGACTTGCCCGAACTCACGGACCGCTCGGCCGCGATCGCTTCCCATGAAACGCGCAAGGGCTGAGTCCATCATGAGGCCGATGGTGAAGGTCGGGCGTGAACCATCCTCAATCAGGCTTCGCGCCCTGTCAAAATAGTCCGCAGCCTCGGTCCATTCACCGTTCCGCGCGGAGCCGATCGCGGCAGAGCGATAGGCAAACGCGCATCCGATATTATCTTCCGCGCGAGGCCATCTCGGGAGCGCCTCACGCCAGAGCTGCCTGGCTTTCAAGAAGCCGCCGGCATCGCTGGTAACCTTGGCAAAGGCACAAATGTAAATTGGGTCTGTTCCCACGACCGCGTCGAGATCACCTGCTTCGGCGATAGCTCCTTGAGGATCGCCCATATCCTCATTGATCATCCGCAGCAGCACCGGCGCGATCGCTCGTGCCATCGACGTAGCGCCGACCTCGGCGCTGAAGTCGAAAGCGTTCCGCAGCTTCTCCCGGAAGGCGGGCCAGCCAATGGCCTTCGACTGGTATTCGGTCAACCACAGGCGTTCAATCATTACTGATGCCATATCGTCAGGTGTGCCGATCGAATTCAGCACCGTGCAAGCATTCTCCACCGATCTACCTTCGAGCGCTTCAATCAGCGCGATAAATTCGTCGATGTCTTGAATCTGCGAGAGCAACCGGAGGCTGGCGAATTGCACATAGGTGCCGGCCGGGATGCTGTCCTCATCCTCAAGGCCAGCTTTGGCGAGCCGTTCCGGGAAGGTCGTCTCAAGTGACTTGGCGACGTCGAAGAATTCGAGCGATCGAGCGACGATAACCGCGATCGGGTAACGGACCTTCAGGCTCGACAGGAATTGGCTGAGATAGAGGAAGCGGAAAAACTGCCGGCCGTCGTCATCCGGGGCTGCAGCGAATTCTTCCTCGATCTTGAGCGCGATTCGCATTGCGGTGTCAGGATTGGTCTCGGCAGCGATGCGGTACTGAAGTATCCGGAAGATGAAGACGTCGATCGCCGTCCTGAATGGCAGTGGGTTGCTTGCGTCGAGACCAAGGCCGATATAGATCCCACACGCTTCGCCAACCGCAGCCCACGCCTCGTCGCTTGCGGAGAACATCCCTTGCGAGACATAGACCAGTGGGCTGGCCGCCCCTGCGATGTAGCAGTGCATCAGTATGGACGAGATATCCCAAGGGCTGACTGTACGATCGAGAAGGTAGGTCCAGGCGAGCTGCCCATGCATCGCCTTGACCCAGTCCTGACCTCGCAACTCTTCGGCTGCGCCGCGAGTCAACGGTGATACGCGGTACTCACCATCCTCGCTCTTTTCGAGCCAAGGTCCCGCGATGATGTCGACCGCGACACCGGGCTCGGCAATCGCGTCTTGTAGACGTCCAATCGACATCAGCCGCTTGCGCGACAAGCGCCCAGTCATCAGGCTTGCCCGCAAGAGAAGCTCGCGTGCGCCCTCGGGGAGCTCGGATATGAGCCGCCTGGCTTCGAATTTGATGGGGTCAAGATCGCCGCTCGCTCCAAGCAGGTCCGAATGATCCGGCTGGGGAAAGTCCTTTGCCGCTAGCGTGCGCACACGTGCGCTCACCAGCTGCGGATGCCCGAGCGTCGAAACTTCCAGAAGCCTGGACCACAGCTTAGCGCGGTCGCCAGGGCAACCGTTTTCCCGTAGAAATGCTTCGATTTCATCAGCATCGAAGGGCTGCATCTGGAATTCGCGCGCGGGATCGAGCTGAACTGCCTCCGCCAATCGGCCGGGCAATGTGCGATCCGACGTTACTAGCAGCCGCCCGCCAATCGCCTGAATCACGTGCCACAGCGCGCCGAGCGGCCCGGCGATCCCCCGCGGATCCGAGAGCGCATCCAGATCATCGACCACCAAGGTTCTGGCGACCGAGCCCGCTCGCAACTGTTCGGCTGCTGCAACGAGCCGTGCCTTGACCTCGCCTGGGCTCAGATCGCGAAGCATCAGCCACAACGGCTCGTCACCGACAAGCGTACTAGCGGCACTCAACGTCTTGCCTGAACCTGTCGATCCGTGAAGTAGAACCGTGCCGGCCAACAATCCCGTCTTCAGAGCCTGCTCGCTCGCCACCCGTCGGAAATACTGCAGGGGCAGCGGTGGCGGACCTTCCAAAGTTAGTGCTTGTGTCTGGACAGCCAGATGCCCCCCTCCAGAGGACAGGGCCGCTCGCATTAGAGTAAGCAAATCTTGCTTGGGCACATGGACGCCGGTCGCACTGGCGAAGATGCGCAAGAATTTCGCGCGATTGAGCGGGACGCCATCCTTCTGCTTCGCCGCGTCAAACGCGGCTGTGTAGAGCGCGTCGAACGCGAGTTCGGCATCTGGCGGCGCGATCAAACTGGCGGCGCCATGCACGACGAGTCGGTCCTTGATATTGCGCACTAGCGCATCGCCGTCCTGCTGCCCCGCCATCCATTCGATTGGCTGGATCACCTGCGCGAACAGATCGGCAGGGCTGGCTTGGTTAAACAGCAGCTTTAGTGGCGACGATAGCTTGTCTTCATCGAGCAGGAACCTGGCGATCGACGCGATATGCGCGTCGTTGGCCGCATCATAGGGGGCGGCGCGAAGGCTATTCCACAGACCGAGACCACCTCGACCGTTATTGAAAGATGAACCCTGCTCGACGCCAATTCCGGAGGTGGTGACGTAGCGATATCGGATCGCGATGCCGGGATTACGTGTCCGGTGCATCCAGAAGTTGTTGATGGCGTCGACGACCGACGCCGTGCGCAAGGTGATATTGCCCGAGCCGGCTGTGTCCTTGACCTGCTCGGTTAGCGCCTCGGTGCCCTCGATGCGATCAAGGTCTTCCGCGCCTTCAAGAAACAGCTGCTCGTCATCGCCGAGGTCCAACCAGACCACGATGCTGCGTAGGATCTGGTAGATATAACCGCGAAATGTATCCTGCGCTTGCCGCGCTGGATCGCTTACAAGACCGGCCATGACGCCGACCGCCCAAGATTCGAATAGAAGTTCATAGCGCGAGACATAAGTGCTTCTAACCTAGCCCCCGTCGCCAGCAAACAGGATTGCATAAATTTGCACTTCTTTGGGTAGCTTCGCCTGACAATCAAAAAAATCTGGGCTACTAGGGTTGCCTCCTCAATGACGTGCTATGTTCACGGCATGGCTCTACGCGTAGTAATCGATAGCAACCGCCTGCAGTCAATTGATTTGAGGGCATTTCTTCGGGTTAGCTCTGACAATTTTGCGGTGCTAACCGACTACGCCTGGATCGAGGCCTATAAGGGCAACTCGCTCGTCTCGATTCAGAAATCTATGGGCGTGCTGAAGGATTTCCCAGAGCAGGTGATCGTCCTTAAATCCACCCGCGCGATCTGCCGGATCGAGTCCGGCCCTTCCGGTATGGGGAGCGCGATGGCGCGTAAGGGCCAGGAGTTCCGCCATACGGTCACGGGCCTACTCCAAGCGGAGGCCGGGGATCCGGGAGCAATTGCCCAAATCATCGCCCATGGCGAGAGTGCTGATAGGCAGATGGCTAAGCTCCTCACAGATGCATTCGACCTCCCCGTCGTATTCCAAGAGATGCTGCGGACCTTCTTCACCACGGAGGAGATCGTGCACATCCGTGCCGGCAAACCCTACACGCCCGAGTTCGTCAGGAAAGTCCTGGAGGTGGCGGACGCCCTTGCGGAGACTTTCTACCGGCGGCACCCTGACAGGCCGCGACTGCCTCATCGCCGTGCGCGGTTCCATGGCTTCATCTATCGGCATGCACTCGCCGCGCTGCTCTATTTCCTCAGATGGGTACGTGAGGGGAGCCCGCTGGAGAAGGCGGCTAAGAAAGTGCGCAACGACATAGTGGACCTGAGCTTCGCGACCTACGGCACCTTCTTCAACGGCGTGATGACTGACGACGCAAAGGTCCGAGAACTGCAAATGGAACTGCGCGTGGTGCTAGGTGAAACCCCAGCTAGAATGCCTCCAGAATACCCCGAGGCTTTCGCAAAGCAAATCGAGGAGATTGTGGGGTCGACCTGAAACCCGCCACTTTGCTCCTTCTTGCAGAACCTGAACAAGGGCGAGTTTCAATTAGCTCAACGTGTACTTCGAACGACTGCTGTAAAGGCGCAAACAGCTGCAAACTTTTCTCTAAAAAATCGCTGTGTATGGGAGGACGCACCGCGCCTCTCATTCTTGGTCAGCAGGCGTAGATGCGACTACGGCAGGTGCGCTGCGTGCGGTCTGCAACAGACCCAGCCAGAGCTTTGGCGGTAGTGGCAGGCGATAATGCCGGGACGCCGTTGCGATAATCGGCCAATGGCCGAGCCGGATGGCTGATAGTCCATCGAACGCTGTCTTTCCTGCGCACTCGGCCTCCAGCATCGTCATAGCCTTAGCCCCGTTACCCGTGATCGGCACATTGTTGAGGCAGGCCCCGTGCGTGCCGTCATCGCGGTAGAACTTCTCCTCGCTGTCATCGTCGGGGAACCACATCTGCGTGTTGCAGTGCTTCAAATGTTTCTCATCAAACTGCGCCAGATATTCTGCGGATTTCGACTCGCCAAGCGAAGATGTCCATAATGATAAGATGGGAAATAACGTGCTGCCCTTCGTCTCCCTCTCGCGGTACTCGTCGGTACGTTCCCGCGGATGGACCAGAAGAGAACGATAGTCGTCATGGATGGCAGGATATTTGTTGTGCGTCCGAAACGCAAAGGTCGTTCGCTGAACCAGATTTCCGGCGAAATTGGCCGCTGCAGGCTGCCATGGCTCCATCATTGTCAAGAAGACCAGCGCCAAGCTGATGTCGATAGACTGCGAATCGGCGATCGGTGTGAATAAAATCGGGTTATTCTGGATGAGAAGCATGATTTTCTGCGCTAACTGGTTCGCCGACTCACTCTGCCAATCTGCTCGAACATCCGGCAAATTTGCGTTGCCAGCATTTTGCCAAAGCATCCAAAGGCCGCGCAGGGCTAACCGGCCTAGGACGTCGAACAGTTTGATATTCACATCGACCGCCGCCGCTGAATCGACGGCGACCGAAATTGCGTGCTGCACCCCGACATAAGGAAGAAGCTTCTTCGCCAGCAGTTCCTCCCAAATAAGGAAGTGCAGATTCACAAGTTCGTTGAAGGCGTGCGAGACCTCCTCCGCACCCTTCGTGCTTTTGGCAACGTCGCCGCGCACAAGGTGCCACGCATGGAGGATCGCTAGCTCGCTAGCTCGATATGGTCCCTCGACATTGCCCGCATCGCGCGCCCAGACAAATTGGACCCACAAACAGATGTAGAGCTGCCGGACGATCGTCGCGCGCTGCTTCGGCGCTGTGTCAGTTGTGGCGCACAGCCGTCGGATCAACGCCGAGAAATGGGTGAAGGCGACGTCGGGTTCATCGACCATCGCCACAGCCTTCTGGAAACTGCCTCGCAGAGCCTTGTCGACGAGCTGCTCGCGCAGCACGCCGTCAACCAGCAGCCCCGCCATGTAGTCGCCATTCCATTCCTGAAAGGAAATGCGCCCGACGCTATTCTGCTTGGTGAATTGTGTGACGTTGTCGCGGACGGCCTCTTCTATATCGCCGCCGAAGCAGAGGCAGATGACGATATCGAGCTTTTCGTGCGCCTTGGCTATCCGCGTAGGGATGTAGACATCCAAGATGTCGTTGATCGAGCTTCGGAGGGCTTGGGGATTCCCATCCCAATCCGCCCGCGTTAGATCGCCCCGCTTGAGCGAGAATAGGAATAACTTCCGCTTGCCGTCGGTGTCGTTTCCGACCGCAGCTACGTCGACGCCGTACTGGCGGGTGCCGATCGTCGGCCGCGAAATGACGGTGTAACCCAGCTCGCTCAGCAGGTCGGGAAGGACAGCGTCTAGCTCATCGCGTTCGCGGAGCGACGCCAGATATTGGCGAAATACGAGCTTCATACGGGCGGCCTCTCGGCCCGAAAGTGAAGCAGCATCAACTGGAGCCCCAACGGATCGACGATGTCGATGCGGGGCATCTCAAACGATGTGTCGATGCTCGCGAGCTTTGTTTCTATCCGTCGTGGCGGCTCGGTGGGATGATCGACCCAGGTGATCGCGCGATTGCCATACAGCATCAGCGAATCCGACGCGATCTGCCCGAAGATTGATTGCTTCCGTGCCGCACGCATCGCCTCGTTCATAGAGTCGGAATGGCGCTCCCATTCGAGCTGCCGTTCTCGCTCCGACGGATGGAGTTCGCGCACCTTTCCAATCGATTTCAGGCCGTCGATGTATGCGGCTAACCCATCAAGCGCGCGCTGTGCCGCAGGCGCTGCCGGGTCGGCCGGCTGATCGGCGACAGGCTTGAGATAGTCACTGGCGACACCGGAATAGTTCATCAGCACAGGGTCGATCAGCAGCGCTTCAATTTCCGCGGCAGGCGCCGGGGCCGCGGAGCGAAGCAACGATGTGAGGATCGAGGCCATGACCATCGGCTTCAGGAAGAAAGTCGCGATCGTCTTTCGAGCCAGATAGGCATATTCAGCTTCGCGCAGATCAAAGCGCGCGAAGTCGATCGCGAACGTGACCTCATCGACACCAGCGCCAAACATGGCTTTGTCCATCTGGTTGCACAGCTCAAAGACGCCCCCGCGAAGCCATGCAACCACCCAATCCTCCAACGCCGGCCCACCAGTTTGAAAGAGCTTATGGATCAAAGAATCGAACTGCTTGAATTTCAGAGGGCGCTCGTCTCGGCACAGCACCTGTTCGACAAACAGTCGCGCTTTCTCGGTCTCCCCGACCTCGACCAGCTTCATCAACGCGAGGTCGATTAGGTCGATCGTGCTCCGGTGCTCGGCCTCGACCATCCTCAGTGCATCGAGCAGTCTGTCGACCAGACGGCTCGGCACGTCGGCGAAAGCGAGCGCCACCGTGCCTGCGGCCTCATGAAGCACGTTTGCTCCACCGGGCGTGATCGCAGAAATCGCGATCGCTTCCAGTTGCGCCACCCGGGCTGACGGCGCCCCTTTTAGCCGACGAGCCACGACCTGCAGTATCGCTCCGCGAATGACGTCGCCAGGATCGGGGATCAACGTCGCATTCAGCGCTGCGATTAGGCGATCCCAATCAGCGTCACCGGGAAGCGCTATTTGACCCAAGGCATTGAGCGCACCGAGGCGGAGTGTCTCGCTTTCCGCTTCTAGGAACTGGTAAGCACGATCGGTGAAATATGCTGCATCGACTTCGACCCCATATTTGATAGCGATGACGAGGTAGCGATCCGCGTTTTCAACCCCGGCGTCGATGAGGGAAAGCAACTCCGCCGGACGCTTGGGATCACCGCCACACCATTTGGCGAACTCCTCGACCGGCAAACCCGCCGCACCGGCTTGGTCAGCAGCAACGCGCAGCGCTTCCACGACGTTCAGCAAAGTTTCGGCCGAGGCGTCCAGTCTGGCGATCAACGCCTGATAGACGTGTTGCCCCTGAAAAAAGCGGTGTCCCTTGTGGGGCTCAAGCGCTTCCGGGGTGATGAGCGCAAGGAGATCGACATCTCCATCGTTGTGCAGGGTCGCCAGCAATTCGATTGTCGGGTCGTCCGGTTCGAACCAGAACCGCCCATATTCATCGAACAATGCATCGAAGAGCGAGCCGTCTGTTGCCTTTTGCAAGATCTCCATGCGCGTGGGTGGATTGGGATTTTGCATTCACCCGCGATAGCCGAAATGACGTTGGTCGCGAACATGGATTTTGGCAGCGGACGCCGCGCGTTTAGGCAATGAACCTGTGGCGGTTTGCAACAATCGCTTTCAGGCCGCGATGGGCGGGAACTAGGGCGGCGACGATCTCCTTAGCAAAACGGGCCCGGTTTAGGCCTTGGTTAGCGGGTTGCGGAGCCAGGCCTCTCCCGCAGCGATCATGTCACCGATCGGATCGCCGGGGAGGTCGGCGCCCCGATTTCGGCCGCCCCTGACGTGCTCGACGCATTCGAAATAGCGGTCATGAATCTTGCGTGCGTCTTGTGGTGGCCACCACAACTCCAACTTGCCAACCAGAGCAGGGAAGTCCTCGGTTGGCTCCGGGCCGCAGAACGGGGTTACAGCAATTTCCCACAACGCGTGATCAGCTGTCGCAAAGATATACTGGCGCTTCTTGGCGTCGCGTAAGCCGGACAGTCGGCCGAACTCGCTCACATAGGTGACGTCCCAGGCGGCATTCCGCACGCCGAGGATCGCCTTTTCGCGGTCCGGCGCCCAGAGCGATTTGAGCATTTTTCCGCTGGCTGCGCGCGGACCGAAGTAGCGCGCGGCATACATAAAGGCCGGTCCTGCCAGAATGAAGTCGTCGATCATCCAGTCCAGCAACGACAGGATCGAGGACAGCGCGCGACCGCCCCGGAGCGCCAGATCCGCGATCTTGAGCATAGCGATGTAATTTCGATTCCAGCGCTTAAGAGGCGCCGCCATGTCATGAGATTCAAGGGTGGCGACGGGGCCAAGATTGATGGTCTGGGTCCGCCGCATGGCTACATCGATCCATTTTGTCGCAGCACCACGATCGGCGGCTCGGAACCAGCTTAGTTCCTTCTGGGCTGTGCCGTTGCCACCGCGGTGAGCCAGCTCATGAAAAGCTAGGCCTGGCTCGATGTCGAAGTTCATAGCTTGGGCAAAAGCCATCAGATTGATCGCGACCTCGGTGGGCTTATCCCATTTTCTGAGCGCCCCCTCACTCGCCAGTTGCGCCATGCGTGAGGCGAGATTGCGATCGACTAGCACCACTGTATCGAGCTCATCAACATGTTCGGCATAGGCGAGCGCGCGCAGGTCGAGTAAGCCGGCCGCCGGTGGAACGAAGCCTGGGACAAGACAGTCTAGCGCGAGCAGCCGGTGGCCGATCTCCTCGACATCGGCTTGCGGAAAGTTCGCGTCGAACACGGCGATGAAGCTATCCACGGCGCGATCTGATCTCCTCAATTAAATCCAGTACGGCAAATGCGGTTAATTCGCAGCTAAGTCTAGCAATTCCAAGACATGAATGTACGAGAGCTTTTAATGAGCTCGCTCAGATCCGTGAAGGTCCGCTTTGTTGGCAGGACCACGCGCCAGCTCCAGGCCTTTATCGAAGTGATACTCACAGAGGGACGCGCCGTCGTCGCGGCGATCCAGCACAGTTTTCGCTGATTTCGGATCTAGGCGATCAGTTCAGGCTGCCTCGAGCTTCTGCATTCCCATCAGACCGTCCTCGACCAGGCGGTCGATGAGGTCGAGCGCGCGGGTTCGGCGCAGGGGGTGGTCGACGTTCGAGGCGTAGAGCTTAAGCGCCAGCTCGCCTATCTCGTGCAATTCATAGGCCCGGGGTTCGTTATTTCCTTCGGTGCGCGCCTTGAGTGTATCCTCGAGTAGCTTGAGCACGAGCTCGTCGAGCCCGGGCGGCGCTTGTTCCAGCCGGTGTAGGAAATAGGTCCGGTCGGTCTCGAAATAACGGGACGCCACATAAGCCTCGAACAACCCGGCATGCGAGGCGATGTCCGAAGTCTTCATGCGCCGGAAACAGTCACTCGCTTCGTGCCGTACCGTCTCATCCTCATCGTCGAACAAGCGAATGAGCCAATCGGTGCAGGTGGTGCCGAAACGGACCGATTCGAAATTCGCGGCTGCAACGGCGGCGGCCGCAGAGCGATATTCAGCACCGCATTCCAGCAGATCCTCGGCGAGGGGCAGCCATTCGGGATCGTCCAGGCCATGTTGGAAAACCGCCAAGGCAGCAAAGCCACGCGCGAGCGGGTCTTGGTGGATCAGGTAGAGATTGATCAGCTCGGCGAAGCTGGCGATGTCCAAGTCCGCGACCCACCCGACGATTTGCTGGCCGTTATTTGTGTAGAAAGCTTCCGGACATGCGCGCGCGATGCGCAACGCCCAGTCGATCCCCTGTTTCCCCTCATGCTTGAGTGCGCTCATCAGCAGCCCGCTGAGCGACGAATGGACATGGGCGGCGGCCGGGGCGCCGATAATTGGATCGAGGAGCGACCGATATTTCTCGAACGTCTCCTTCGAGTTCCAGCACACGCGGCCGAGCATTTCCAACGCCGAGCCTCGCGCCGAATTTATCGCCTTGCCGTTCAAGTCTCCGCCCAACGTTAAGGCGCGCTTCCAATCGGGTTCCTTGGCGCGCTCGCCATGCTTGATGTCGCCGATGCCGGTACTATCGTCATCGCCGGTGGCGACCGCCAACAGCAAGCTCTCGGCACGTGGCCCAAGTGCCCCAGTGCAAGCTCGGATCATCCAGATCAGCGAGCGGTCGTCCGGCCTGGCCGCGGGGTTGGCATCCACGATTGCGAGCACGCGCTCGATTATGTCGGTATCAGGCTTGGTCTCGGCGATCCCGGCGGTGATTCCCCAAGCGAAATCCTGATATGTGTCTTCTGGAAATCGCGCGAGCAAAGCGAGAAACCGCTCGGGCGCCTCCTTCGCGCGCTCTTTCAGTTCGCGCGACAACTCCATTGCGCCGCCAGTGCGGCCATCGCCACGCCACCGCATTTCTTCCCGCGGCCTGCTGAACTTGCGGATCGCGGTCAGCCAGGCATCATCATTCATGAACTTGGTGCGCTCGCTGGCGATCGGTGAGCGCACCATGCCCCCGCGAATGCCGTCGGGCTGTTCGGGCCTTTGGCCACGGAATTTGCGCTCGAGTTCGGCGAGCCGCTTGGCCGCGCGTGGCGATAGCTGGTTCGCTCCAATCTGACGCAGTACGGACCATTCTCGCTTGCCCGACTCATGAAGGTAATAGCTTGCATAACCCCGAGTTCGGTACGGCGGCTGGGGCTCGTCGGTATCACTCTCCGCACGCGCAAGGGCGCGCTTGGCACAGGCGATCTCGGGTTGGAGCGCGAGGATCGCGGCTTCCGCCCGCGCGCGCTCAGCCGCAGTTAACCATAGCATGGCCGAAGCGATCGCAAGGCCCGCCGAATGCCCGTCAGCGCTATACCATCCCGCCTTGAACAAGCCGGGATTGTCGAGTTGTTCGACCAGCAGATCCCGCAAACCTTGCGCGTTTGTCGCGACGGTTTCGAGCAGCAAGTGGAGGCTGGTGATATGAGCCTCGGGTCGCAGGTCGCGGAGCAGTCGCATGACCGGTTGTGGGTCGCTGCGCGCGACTTCCGCGAGAGCGGCGCGCACGATGTCGAGAAGATCGGCAGATCGTACATCGGTCCGGTCCCAGCGCCGCCAATACCAAATACCGTCCTCGGCGGGTAGCTCCTCATTCTTGCGCGTGCGTTCCATCGCCAGGCGCATGAAGGGCAGAAGTTGCTCTAGAAGCGCGAGCGGCGCGGCCTTGGCCAGTTCACTCAGCCAGTACATCGCTGACCCGCCATCTTCATAGCGACGCTTGAACGGGTGCCCTTCGGGATTGAGGCGAAACCAGCGCCCTAGCTGCGCACCGAAGATCCGCGCTGCCTCTTGCGGAGCGGTCTTGATCCACGATGCGTAATAATCGTCCCAATCATTGCCGCCATTCTCCCAATCCTCAGGAACCGAGCGGTTGAGTGCGGTGATGAGACTGTCAGCGAGCGGCCGCGCATCGGCCTTTGGGTCGATGAACCGCAGCGTCTCGAACACGTCGCGCACGCGGTCGGGCCGGCGTTCAAGAAAATCGTTGATTAGCATCGCAACCTCGAGCGGCACCAGCGACGCCACCGAGCGCAGAAAACCGAGCGCCCAGCTGAGATCGTCACCGTCGCTGGCGAGCCAGACATCGAGCACACCGTGGGTGCGCAACAAATCGAACCACGGTCGGCGCTCGAAAATGACGTGCCCCGCCTTGCGCGGCAGTCCGTCACACGCGGCATAGCGCGCGACCAATTCCCACTCGCCAAGCGTTGGGTCCGCAACCGTGGCGAGCCACCGCACGATCGTCTCGCGGATATGCGGCCGAACGCGCACATCGCTCAGGATCGCTTGCAGATCGGTGAGATAGCGGGCGGGCTCGAGCTCGCGTTCGAATGCGAGGATCTGCCGCGTTTGGGTTCGGCGAAACAGCGTTTGTTCGCTTGCCAGCAGGAAGTCGATCAGCGGCTTGCGCTCCTGCACGAACGCCCGCGCATGGAGAAAGTCGAACAGCGATTCGTGGATGAAGCCAACCCGATGGCCCCGCACCACTATCAGCCCGGCGCGCTGGAGTAAATCGAGCGATCCGGCGAAAGGGTCCAGCGCCGCCAATGGTGCAATCAGCTCCTGGCGCTCGCTCATCGCCGTGGCGAGCGCGGTCAGCGGCGAATAGACGCTCCAGCCCGGGCGGAAGTCGCGCTGGATTTCTTGATCACGCGTTTTGAGCAGGCGTCCGTAAAGCTCGGAAAGATGCTCAACGCGACGCAAGTCACTGATGCCGCTTTGCGCGAGCGTCGCCGCGAGCGTCAGCCCAATCGGCAGGGCAATCAGCGCCATCAGCCGGGCATTGTCGGCGTCATGGAAGATACCGAGCCGGGCGAGCACCGGATCGATCTCGGTGCGCGCGAACGGCCCGACATCGATGCGGACATTGCCTTGGGTAGCGGCAATCTCACGATAGCCGTGGTCGTTCTCAAGATCGAAGCTGCGGCACGCAAAAATCAGCTGGACGCGGGGATAGAGCGTGGCCTTGCGGACCAGATCAAGCACGACGCGGCGTAGCTCTGCGGTTCGGCCCGACACTTCGCTGACCGCGTCAGCTTGATCGACGATCAGCACCGCGCGCTTGCCAGCGGCGAGCTGCTCGAGGATAACCACGGGATTATCGGCGGTGCCGACGGTCTGCGCGCCAAGCTCATCGAGCGTAGCGATTTTTCCAGCCTGGTCGACGCGAAACGCGAGATGCAACGTGCCGTCGCTGCGCAAGCGCTCGATCACATTGGCGATGACCGCGGACTTGCCCATGCCCGCGGCACCCGCGACCAGCACGACACCCGCTCCCGCTTGCAGGCCGGCCAGCACTTCGCTGACGGCCGGCCGCTCGATCCGGTACATACCCGCACCGACCGGCGGATATGAGCCGACATAGGAGGAGGTCGCATCATGAATCCGCCCCGGTAGCGCACGGTCGAGTTCATATTGCTTGGTCTCGATCCCCGCACTGCGGACAAAGGCGATGACATTGTCATAGCCGATCGGCCGGTTGAAGTTTTGCTCTTCCTCAAGCCAGGTGCGGAAGCGTGCTGCGATTACATCGGGATCGCCCTTGAACCAATAGGCGATGCGCGCGCGCAGATTTTCGGCGAGATCGTACTCGGAAAGCGTGCGAAACTCGGTATTGCCGAGAAAGCGGAACGCATCGACGACGTCGCCGCCGAGACGCTCCTTGAGCCCCCCCCAATGCTGCGTCTCCGTTTTCGACAAGCTTGCCTCAAAGGCTTCAAGGCTGTGCGTTGCCGGGAGCTTGTCCTGCAGCAACTTCAGTTGCGGCGCCGGATCGCTCGAAACGAACAAGCAGCGCCTGCCAGTGACACTAGTTTTGGTGCGGAACGCCGCGAGCACACCCGCAGCATCGATCGCGGCGATTGACCAAGTCCCGGTGGCTGTCTGCCGCTTGCATTGGTGCCATTCGGGCCCGCCAGCACGCACCAGCGAGAATTCGAACCCTTGTTCGTCGTCACCCAGCGCTTCGATCGTGATCGATTGGACGGTGCCGTCGAGCAGCCCGAGGAGTTGATGCGTCAGCCAGCGCGCTTCGTACCGGTTGCCGACTTTGTCAGCGATTCCCCCCTTATGCATTCGCCGCCCCTAAACCACGCCAGATCTTCTCGACCGCTCCAGAGTTGTTGATCACATTTAACTGCATGGAACGAAGATAGAACGGAATCAGGCAAACAGCAATGCACCGCGATATAAGACTGTGGGAGCTGTAGGGCTGTAAGCGTCCGCTCAGAGCCGTTAAATCCTGATGGGCTCAATCACGTTATTGTCAGATGGGGCAGCAGCTATGAGGCTTACTTGCAGCCGATCTTCGGATCGGGCGATGCCAACGTTATAATCGCCTGGCAGGAGATTGAGAAAGATACCGCTGCAGCTCTCGTCTGGCTCATCTCCGCCCCCGGTCATCACTTCTCCAGGACCGATGAAAACCTTCCCGCTGGGAAAATGTAGCGAGTAACATCCCGCCCCGATGTCCTCGCCGGTGATATCGAGATCATAAAATCCGTCGAAGGTTAGACCAGCTATCAGGACGTTACGCTGGTTGATCTCATCCAACTCCACTTTTGGGTCGGCCCACCAATCTACGTCATCGTGTAATCGATGCCCCAAGCTCACGAGATCATAGATAACAACACTCGCCGTGCCGGTATAAAAGCCAGGCCTCGCAAGTTCGCCTTGATCGACAGGGCCATCGTGCGAGTTCGGTAGTTCTGGTGCCGGAATATACTTTCGACCGAAAAGGCGGCGCAAAATGCCCAAACCGTCCCCCTATGGATGTTTGTCCCTAAGACTGGCAGTGACGCTATAGGTCTTTGCAGACGTCAACAAGCTGCCTAGGCGCTATTAGGAGGGGCCCCAGTTCCACGGGAGCAGTTCATCGATCCGGTTGATGGGATGCCCGTTGCCGATGCGGCAGAGCACATCTGCGAGCCAGGCTTGCGGGTTCGCATCATTGAGCTTGGCCGTCTCCAGCAGGGAGTAGATGGCAGCAGCACGCTCGCCACCGCAATCGGCGCCTGCGAAGAGCCAGATGAGATGACCATTGTCAGGCCGGTTTTGCCCTCTCGGTGTAAGCTATGGCCAGCGGCGTTATCAGACGCGCAGCATCGGAGGTCATCATGGCAGGCGATTATGACGCTTTCATCGGACTGGATGTGCACAAGGAAACAATCTCAGCCGCAGTTGCGATGGCTGGGCGAGACGGGGAGGTTCGCCTTATCGGCGTTATCCCCAATGAACCTGACGCGATTGCCAAATTGGCTCGGAAGCTGGCGGATCGCCATAACCGCATGGAATTTGTGTACGAGGCTGGCCCATGCGGGTACGGCGTATATCGCCAACTCGCGAATCTGGGTTTCCACTGTCGGATTGTTGCTCCCAGCCATACTCCCGTTCGTCCGGGCAATCGCCAAAAGAACGATACGCGTGACGCGATGATGCTTGCCCGTCTTCTTCGGGCTGGCGAACTGACGTACGTTTGGGTGCCCGACCCCACTCATGAATCCATGCGCGACCTGGTTAGAGCTCGGCATTTAGCATCTCATGATGTCCGGAAGGCCCGTGCCCAAATTCAGATGTTTTTACTCAAACATGGTCTGCGTTACGAAGGGAAGCCGTGGTCCTGTCGCCACAGATCTTGGCTTGCAGATCGGCGTTTTGAGCACAGGGGCCAGCAAATCGCATTCCAGAGCTATCTGAATCGGCTTGCCCAGGCTGACTCACGCAAAAAAGAACTGGAAGATCAAATCGCGGCCATCATACCTGACTGGTCTCTGGGACCTGTGGTCACTGCATTGCAGGGACTAAAGGGGGTCGGAATGGTTATCGCGGCGACTATCGTGGCAGAGGTCGGTGAGTTCTCCCGCTTCGCCAGCCCGCGCAAACTCATGGCGTATCTGGGGTTGGTTCCCGGCGAGCACTCTAGCGGTGGCTCCATTCGGCCCCGCGGAATCACAAAGGCAGGCAACACGGATATGCGGGCGCTGCTGTTCGAAGCCGCTTGGTGCTACCGAACGACGCCAAAGGTCGGCCAGTTTATGGAAAAGCAAAAGGCAGACGTGCCGCAAGAAGCCAAAGACATAGCATGGAAAGCCCAGCTTCGCCTCAACGGCCGGTATCGAAAGCTGGTTGGCCGCGGGAAGAAGAGCAACGTCGCGGTCACAGCTGTCGCCCGAGAGCTCGTCGGCTTCACCTGGGATCTTGCGCGCCGGTACGAGCCGGCGCCGGGAGCGGCGCCCGCCTGAAAACGGGTGCATGCCGCCTTCGGCAGAGGAAGATGGTAAGGGAGCGGTGAAGGAACCCTCGGGCAAGAATTTGGACGGGTTACTCCCATGTCCGCAGCCAGAACGAGGCAGCCTTCCGACGCACAGTCACCATGGGGTAGCCAATCCCCGGACAAGAGTTTGAGCGACCGTCGGTTTGACCCACGCTATCGACCTCTGCCGATTGCGATGCCAAGGTAGCTGCCTCTTGGATCGCAGAGACGGCTTAACTTTTTGCACCCTCGATCCTTGACAATGGTCATAAGAGTTCTTCCGGCCCACAGCAATGCCGCGCAAAGCGTTCTCCGCGAGGTTATTGTCGATCTCAAGGCGCCCATCCTCGGTATAGACCCGCCAGCTTGACGGAATTGGTAGACGTATCGCAACAGCGATCCCGGCAACGGGCGTGGGTTCGAGCTCCTACCGCTGGCAACTCTCGCCCGTTGCCGGCCATTCGTGGATCGTTATAGTATCGTAGGATGAACACCGCGATCGACCTACTACCTGACCTTCAAGCTTGGAATGATGGCAGAGGAGTGAAGCCAGAAGACTGGCTTTGCGCCATCGCGCGGTCAGATCAAGCCGTAGCTTTTACGGCATTGTTTTGGCCGAAGATCATCGTTTACAAAGACTATGTGCTTCGCCACGACTTTTCTGTGGAAAAACTACGAAATAGCGAAACGGGTGGCCATACCCGCGCCCAGATTGAAGCCGCCTTGAACTATAACAGTCTGGAAGCATTCTTCCGGGGTGGCAACGAGATTGAAGCTATAGCCCAAGAGCGAGCGCGATATGTTTGCAAGATCATGGTGGACATGCTCGACGCGAAACTGCGCCGCGATTTTCCCGCCCGACGATGCAAGGTCGAGTTCGTGGACAACGAGGACGATTTCGCGGTCACATTTTGGCAAGAGTGAACGACCGCTCTCCATCCGAATGCGAAATTCGGCACTGACGGCTGCCGACCAGAATACGTCGTTCAGATGAAGTGCCGGGAATGTCGGCCTACGCCAACACCCGCCATTCTATCCGCCTCGCCTCCTGAACAAAGGACAGCTATCAGACCTTCCGCGTTCGGTGTGCTGCGTCAACAGGAACTTTGGGTGACGCACGAGCTAGCGCGGGTGATCAGAAAAAATGGCGTAGAAATAGGTGCTTGCGGGTCATTTTCGCTCCGATAGGGCTTGCCAAGCGAGGGTGGCATGAGATCAAAAGTTCAATGATTGTTCCGCGTTGGGGACCAAATAGCCGTTTAGAGCATCAACCTCACGCAGTGCTGACAAAGCCATTTGCATAATCATTGACTGCGCCCCAGCGGGAACGTGCACAGCAACTTCATCAACGCTGACTGCCGGTTGGTATGGGTCTTTGTGAAGAGCGATTTGAGCTGGGTCTTGATCGTTTCGCGTCGTACCGCTCTGCCGTCCGCGATCTCTTCGAGGGATTGATCGGCGAGGATGCCGCGAGCAAGTTCCACCTCCATGGCTGACAGGCCATAAGCGGATTGCAGGGCTGACAAAGCGGAGGGGGCTAGCTCGTATTCGGGGTCAGTGATTTTCAGGATGGCTCCGGCGCTCCCTTCAAAACCGGCAGGCAACACTGCGATGCGATAGGGACGAAGGCCAGATGGCCGGTGACAAAGTAAGCCAAAGTTTGAGGCGCCAGCCTTGCCGATCACTGCCGCGACAGCAGCCTTAATCCTACCCTCCATGACCTGCGATGCGACAAGCCTTGAGCGCGAAATCGCCAAGCCATCATGCTGATCGAGCATCAACTTCGCACTGAAGGATAGGCCCAGCACTCGTAAGTCTGTGTCCACCCGTAGAAGGGCATGATCGGAATGATCGGCCAAGTCCTGCAAGACGCCGGAGCGATGGCGTTCCCGTTCAAACATGCGCCGCAAGTTCATTACGCGACGCAAATGGCTGTAGACTGCATCAAGCCTTGCCGCTTCTTCAGCGTCGAACGCGGTTGTGATTGCCGCCTTGTGCACAGCAACCATTAGGCCGCGTTTGCCTAATTCAGGCATAACCCCAAGGCAGCGTGCCGTATCATCGCCGATGGTTTTGAAAAAATCATTGTAAAGTTCGGTTTGCAAGAAAGCCTTGGGGGACATGTGGGCATCAAGTGCAGCCGCTCGGCCAAAGTTTCCGACTTGGATCGCCAGACTCGTCCATGGGTCTGTTGCAGCGAAACGTTCCACATAGACCCCCAAGTCTTCAGCCGACCAATAGCCGTTGGCGTGCAGGGCGGACGCTTCACCTGACACATTCAGTTCCACGATTACCGCAGAACGCATACCAACAGCTTCGGCAACCCTGTCGCCAATTTGCGCAAACGCTGCATCGTTATCTATTGCGCCGTATAGCCCATCCAGATCCAATCGCATCAACGCTCTCCGCTGCCCATGCTCATTCCTGCTATCGTCAGGACGGTTGTTGAAAGGGCCAACATCCTGCTGCCGCCCATCACGAAACCTTTGCGATCATCGAGACGAGATCAGCCTGACGGCTTACGTTCAGTTTTGAATAGATAGCCTTGAGGTGCTGGCGGACCGTGTCGAGGCCAATCCGCAGATGGGCTGCGGCTTGCTGGGGGGAATGCCCTTCTGCAATGAGAGCTGCCACATCAGCCTCCCTTACTGTAAGGTCAAAGATCGCAACAAGGTCGCGCCGTTTGACCTGATAGGGTTCGTCCAAATCCGTTAACGTGATCAGCGCGGCCGGTCGGAATATGTCGAATGGATCGTTTTGAGGCGCCAGTGGAACTGCCCGTATGACCAGCCCACGAGGCGCGTCAGGCTTACTGAGGCGAAGTGGCAGAGGCGGCTCAATATAGCGTTTTGGGCCAAGGGCCGCGTTCAGAAATCCATCCAGTGCCGCACGATGCTGACCATGGCGAGCGACCAGCGAGGAATTTCGCACATCGAGGAAACGCTGCGAACGCAAGGCTTGGACGAATCCCTGCGAACATTCAATCAACCGGCCGGCGCGGTCCAGAAATGCAAATGGGCGCTCTGCATCCATGGCGCTGAGCGTAAGCGTGTCATTGCAAAGCTGATTTGCCGACAGCACCCTCGACGCAGCCAAGATGTTAACGAGGTGCGGCGTGAGCAGCGAAAAAATCTTGTGATCGTCTTGCGTGGCCTTCCCACGATTTTTGGCGAAATTCGCAGTTAGGAAGCCTACATGACCGTTGTCGTTCAGGATTTTGCTGCCAATGATATAGTAGTAGGGCGTACCTTCAAGCCAATCAAGAAACTCTGAGTTTTCATAGTCCCGCTGGCTCATCAGAACGCGATCATCTGCCACCTGGCCAAGGTTCATGGACAGCGCTCGGATGATCCTTGGGTTCACATGAAAGATGCGGTCTTGGTATTGACCGAGTTGGTCAGCGTCGAGTTGAACGGTGTTTTCCATGACGGCTGCGCCAGAGTTCAGGTCCGTCAACTCAAGCGCGCAACCGACTGCGCCGACGCGGTCACTCAATAACTCCATCGCCGACCGCCAATGATGGGGATCGACAATAGTCTGCGCGAAAGACTGAATGATCCGCGCAACGCCTTCTTCGCAGTGAATCACGCCAGTGCCCCCAACGTTATACGCACATGGGAGGCAATCATGGAACAAGTGCAGCATGGCGTCGAGAGGCTACTTATGCTCCGAAGGATATGTCCAATTAGATACTGATAAGAAGTGATTTTATCTTCCCATCACTTCGACGAGAACGAGCTTTCCATCTATATCACCCAAATTCTCAGGCACAAAATGCACAACATCCCCCAAGTGGGGGAAGCGTTGCTGCGGATGCGAAGGTTAGCCTTTGGGTAACGAAAATTGGCTTCGCGATTCGCTGATGTTGGGTTCAGTCTGTCAAGCGATCTGTAGAAGCCCCTTTTTGAACTTCGGGGGCATAATGCTGAATTTGCTTGCTGCTCAACTCGATGAGAGTGCAATCAGTGACACTCATGGTCAATATGAGTTTTTCGATGTATGCTTTGATCTACTCGGCGCTGGATTATACGGAATAGCCGTTTCGGTACTGATTGGGTATCTAAACGCGCAGCGCTATCAAACAGAAAAGTGGCTACAGACGCAAAACTTTCTCCGTGCACACCCCTTGCAGAAAGCGCTTCTTGAAGATCCGATGTCTCGACGTTCATTCGCCCGGCCAAGAGGTTATTCGGGTGATGCAGAACTTATTGACTTTATATATGGTCTAAATGACCCAAGCACCTGCACGGTATTGGGCAAAGAACTGCTAAAAATCACCAGCGCGAGTACCGCCGCCATTGCAGTTCGGCACCGTAAAGATGATGCCAAGGAGCGCCTCAATCTCGCTTTGTCGTCGGGAGCTCGGGTTCTGTCTCTTGCCTGCGGCCACTTCCGCGAAGGGGATGATATTCCGGCATCAGACCTCTCGCAGGTGACAGTGGTCGATCAAGACCCATTGTCGCTGGAGGTGGTGCGCCAAAAGCATGGCGATGCCCTCACCATTGTCGAGGCCAACGTCTTTGCCTTCCTCAGGTCTGCAAAGAACCGTGGGGAGCAATGGGATTACATCTACACGCTGGGCCTGACCGACTACTTCGATGATCGCGCCATGGACATGTTCCACAAGCTGCTGAAGGCGATCCTGGCGCCGCAAGGGCGCATCGTTCTGGCTAACTTCCTGCCGAACCACCTGACTGCGGGTTGGATGGAGGCCGTGATGGACTGGCACCTGATCTATCGCTCTCAAGGGCAACTGGCGGACCATGCCCGCAAGGCAGGCTTCTCCCCCAGAACATGGAGCGAGGCGACCCGATCCATCGCGTGGTGCGAGATGACCCATGAGGAGGGCAATGAAGCGTGAGCGACATCGACAGTGACATCTTCTTTGCGCCAGCGCAATCGGACTTCCAGAGCATCCCCTCGTTGGCATCTGGCAAAAGCGTAGCTCATTTTGCCCGGCCTCGCGGTGCGGACCTGCTGTCGCGAACGCGTGCACTGTTTGACTGGACCGAAGCGCGAAGTGAGCACAAACTTTGGCCTTATGTCAGGTCACTCCAGGCTGCCCCCGGTCAGGCTGCCTCCATTCGGCTTGAGACCGGTGAAGTCGCCAACGGAATCAACCTTGCTTCACAGGATTACCTGGGCCTGTCATCGCATCCTGCAATTCTATCGGCCGCAAAGGGTGCAATTGAGGAATTTGGAGTTCATTCTGCGGGATCAGGTGCGCTTGTTGGCAATACTAGGGAATCCCTCGCGCTTGAACGCGAACTCGGCGATGCTCTGTTGTCGGAACAGGTTCTTTTGTTCCCAACCGGATGGGCGGCTGGATTTGGTGTGGTTGCGGCGTTGGTGCGCCCATACGACCACGTAGTGATGGATGAGTTGGCCCATGCCTGCCTTCAGCAAGGGGCCAACGCGTCCACGCAGAACGTAAAACGTGTTCGACATCTGGATACGGAGGCGTTTCGCGAGGCAGTGGCCCAGATTCGCGCCACAGACACCCAAAACGGCATTCTGGTCATCACAGAAGGTGTCTTTTCGATGGATGCCGACACGCCCGATATCATGGCTTTGCAAGACATCTGCCATGAGTATGGCGCCACCTTGATGGTTGATGTCGCCCACGACTTCGGCTCCATGGGGCCGGGTGGGGTGAGCCAAATCGCAGCCCAAGGCATGTTGGGCAAAGTCGACATTGTCATGGGGTCATTCTCCAAGACCTTCGCCTCGAACGGCGGTTTTGTGGCGGTGAAACAGCCCAGCGTCAGGCGTTTCATCCAGATTTACGGTGGCCCCTGGATGTTCTCGAACGCCTTATCGCCGGTGCAGGCAGCAGTGGTGCGGCAGGCACTTCGCATCGTCAGATCCGAGGAAGGTGACACGCTCCGTGCGCAATTGATGGCCGCAATCAACGCCTATCGCGACGAGGTTACGTCCCTTGGTGAGGCCTGTTTCGGTAACCCCACGCCCATTGTGCCGATGCTTGTCGGGCAAGAGTTGGTCGGACGGATCGGGAGCAGGCTGGCGTTTGATAATGGCGTGATCGTCAATCTCGCAGAATTTCCTGTGGTACCAGTGGGCGCCTCTCGCTTCCGCATCCAGATGATGGCCAACCACAGCGAAGCGACAGCCCGCGAGGGTGGTCGAAGGGTAGTGGCTGCCTTGAAGACGGCGCGTGAGATTGCGGAGAAGCAAGTGTTGGTTCGCGGCTAAGCATCACATGGTAGGCTGTCCAAACATTGCGAACGAGCTTCGTCGCTAAAGTTAAGGAGGGTACTGTGGTGGTTATTTTTGAATCTTCATTAATGATAATATGCCAAATCTTCGTCGATGATGAATGAATGATAATTTTCAATATTACAGAAAATCTGAAATGATAAAGATAAAGTCTAGCCAAAATCTGCGTATCACGGCTTCATGAGTGACCAAAGGCAGATTTACAATCTCGCCAGACCAAGCGGCTGACGGATAGGTGAGGAAGATGACGGGTTCCGCTGGCAGTTCGGTTGCACTCTCTGCGTCTACCTGCCTGGCTCTCGCAAAGTCAATTTTGACGCTTATACTCAGCGTAGCTCATGACGACTTTCGCTTTGAAGCGGGCCGAAACGTGCCTGCCGGCAACAGTCCCAGTTAAAGCCGCATTTCAGGTCTGCCACACCGTTCCCGGAGTGACGGATTTTGGCAATGAACCTGCCCTTGAATAAATTGTGCGGGAACGACTGCAAAGTCCCAGATTCCGACATCCAAGATCGGCTCTCGCTATCAGTGAAATGCATGCTCCTGCCTGCTGCCTTGCGGACTGGCTCAGGCGCACTGATGGTAAAACTTGCCCCCAAACATCTGTCGCCGTAGCCAGGAACCTCGACTGTCTTGCCGATTCGTCAGCCCGGTCGAAGCCAATGTGAGCCCTCTGTTCCACCTCCACATTTCAGCAATTTTTGGCTGGGGCCGATTTGGGGGCTTGCTCAAAAATTGATCATCAAAAAATGATTTTATTTCTGAGTATTGGATAATTTGTTCGAGCCCGTCACCGACCAGGACCACGCTCCAGAGCATCTCGTTTATACCGAGAGAGCAGGCGGTTTATGGCCTCGCGGGACATTTTGCCCTGATGACAATCCGGCTAGCGCCACTTATGGCGCGTATTGCATGATTGCCCTGCGCGCCTTTCTTCTGCGGAATCGTGGCCTGGCCCTTGCGCTGGTGGCCTTGGCCCTGGCGATGAAGGCGCTGGTGCCCGCCGGCTACATGGTGGGCGGGGAAACGCGCAGCTTTACCATCCAGCTCTGTTCCGAAGGGATCGACGGGCGCCACGATCTGGTGCGCCAGGTGGTGGTGCCGGCGAGCGGTGCGGCCGACAAGGCCGATGCCGGCCATGCCAAGGCACAGGGCACGTGTCCGTTTGGCGCCCTGGGCCATGCCTTGCTGGGTGGCGCCGATCCGGTGCTGCTGGCTGGCGCGCTGGCCTTTATCCTGGCGCTGGGCTTTGCACCAGTGTCGGCTCTCGCGCCGCGCCGGCATTCCCATGCCTGGCCCCCGCTGCGCGGCCCACCCCTGATCGCCTGATCCACACCACGCCGCCCCACTGCCGGGCGGCATGACCAAGGTTCAGGCCGGCGCCAGGCGCCGGACAGGGGATTATCACAATGCGTATTTCGGGAAGCGCGCTTGCCTGCGCGCTTGTTTTCGCCATGCCCGCGCGGGCGGCAGAGCCAGCGCCGGCTGCAGCAGAGAAAGCCAACGGTGTCGATACCGGTTTTTCGATCGGGGAGCAGATCGTGGTGTCGGCGCGATCGATGGCCGCCTCGTCGCAGAACGTCCTGACCTCGATCGACCGCATGGGCGGCGACGTGGCGCAGCGGGCCAACGTCAACTATGCCTGGGAACTGGTCGGCCGCCTGCCCGGCGTGATGCTCACCAATTTCAACCAGGGCACCACCAGCGGCAAGTTCAGCTTTCGCGGTTTCAATGGCGAGGGCGAGATCAACGCGGTCAAGCTGCTGATCGATGGCGTGCCGGCCAACAGCAACGATGGCAACATGCCCTATATCGATGCGGTCTTTCCGCTCGATATCGCCGGGATCGAAGTGGTGCGCGGCACGTCCGATCCGCGCTATGGCGTGCATGCCATTGCCGGCAGCGCTAATATCCAGACGCGGATCGGCGGCAACTATCTGGAAGGCAAGGTTTCGGGCGGCGGCTTCGTTACCTATGAGGCGCAAGCGGTGGCCGGGATCGAGCAAGGCCGGTTCAGCCAGAACTACCTGGCGGCCTGGCGCCAGGCCGGCGGGTGGCGCGATCATGGCGGCCTGACGCGGGGCACGCTGGCGGGTAAGTGGTTCTTTCGCCCGAGCGAGGATGTGCGCATCGGCGCGATCGCGCGCTGGTATCGCGGCACGGCCGACGAGCCGGGCTATCTGACCTTGGAAAACGCCGCCGCCAACCCGCGGATGACCAACGCCTACAACCGCACCGATGGCGACACGCGCACCGTGGCACAGGGCAGCCTGCACCTGGATGCAAGCATGGGCGACACGGTCGATTTTACCGCCAAGGCCTATGCCAACCGCCTGCGCGACGATCGCTATGTCAAGTTTTCCGCCACCACATCGCAGCAACGGCGGGTGACCGACGAAGACCATTACGGCGCCAGCGCGGCGCTGCATTGGCATGCGCGCGTGGCCGGCGTTCCGGTCATGGCCGAAGTGGGCGGCGACATGCAGTGGCAGGACAATGTCTCGCTGCGCTACAACACCGTGGCGCGGGTGGTGACCGCGCAAACGCGCGACCAGGCCTTCACCACCAACATCGGCGGCGTCTATGCCCAGGTTCGGCTGGAGCCGGCGCCCTGGCTGACGATCAGCCCGGGCTGGCGGCTCGATTGGGTGGGCGGCACGTTCCACAACCGGCTGGCCGGCACCACGGCGCCGATCAACGATTACGGCAGCATCAGCCAGCCCAAGCTGCAAGTGGCGATCACCCCGGTCAGCCAGGTCACGCTCTATGGCAACTATGGCAAGAGCTTTCAGATCGGGGTGGGATCGGGTGCCTATCTGATCCCGCCGCGCACCACCGACTTGGCGCCTTCGATCAACGAAGGCTGGGAAGCCGGCGTAAAGCTGCGCCCGGTGGCAGGGGTGGAAGCGCGCGTGGCGCTGTGGCTGCAGGATGCCAGTGGCGAGATAAAGCGCAAGCTCAACGATCCGCTGGGCGACAGCGAAAACGTGGGTGCCACGCGGCGGCGCGGGGTGGACGTGCAGGTGAACGTCAGGCCGGTGGCGGGCGTTTCCGCCTGGGGCGCGCTGTCCTGGCAAACCTCGCGCATCCGCGTGGCCGATCCGGCAACCCCCACCTATGTGGGGCACGAGATCGACCACGTGCCGCACTGGTTGTGGTCGGGCGGGGTGGACCTGACGCCCTCGCCGCGCTGGCGCGTTTCGGTCTGGGGCAATGGGCAATCGAGCTATTGGCTGACCACGGCCAATGACCCGGCGGTGGGCAAGTTTGGCCAATACGCCGTGTTCAATGCCGAAGTGGCGTTTCGCCCGCTGGAAAGGCTGGAGAAGCTGGAACTGGCGCTGACGGGCAAGAACCTGTTCGATCGGGCTTACGAATATGTCTGGTACGAATCGAGCATAACCACCAGCCAGAGCCGTTCGCCCAGCGCGCACAGCCCGGCCAAGGGCCTGGGCCTGACCGCCAGCGCCCGCGTGCGTTTCTGACCATGGCGCGCCGTCCCATAAGCCCGCGCGCATGGGTGCGGCGCGTGCACCTGTGGCTGGGTCTGTCGCTGGGGGCGCTGATGGTGCTGGCCGGGGTGACCGGGGCGTTGCTGGTCTTCTATGTGGAGATCGACCGCGCCCTGCACCCGGCCTTGCAGGTGGCGGGCCATGCCGGGCCGGCCGATTGGGACCGGGCAGCGGTTACCCTGCACGCTACGTTTCCACAGCGGGACGGTCCGTGGCGGCTGGAACTGACCGGCCGGGATGGCGCGATCCCCGCGCGCTATTACCATCCGGCCGAGCGTGCGGGCGCGGGCCATGCCCCGTTGATGGCCTGGCTTTCCCCCGATGGCGGCCGTGTGCTGCGCGCCGAATTCTGGGGCGACGGGGGGATGACCTGGATTTATGACCTGCATTATTGCCTGAAGCTGGGGCCCTTGGGCGGCACGATCTTGGGCTGGGCGGGGCTGGCCCTGGCGATGTTGCTGGCCAGTGGCATCTGGGCCTGGTGGCCAAGGGGCGGCTGGGCCAAGGCCTTGCGTTTCAAGGCCGGGGCCGCCCCGTTGCGCCGGCTTTACGACTGGCACAAACTGGCGGGCCTGGCGGGCGCGCCGCTATTGCTGCTGCTGACGCTGACCGGCGTGATGCTGGCCCTGCCGCAGGAAACCGACAGCGTCTTGGCCCCCGTGCTGGGCCAGGCGCAAAAGGCCCCGGTCCAGCCTGCGGATGCCGCGCCGGGGCGCGACATTCCGGTCTCGCGCGCGGTGGCGGTGGCACAGGCGGCCCTACCTGGTGCCCGCGCGGTGTGGGTGGAATTGCCCGGGCGCGGGCAGGGCGCCTATCGCTTGCGCCTGGCCCAGCCCGCCGATCCTTCGCCCCGCTTTCCGCATAGCTGGGTCATGGTCGATCGCCATAGCGGCGCCGTGCTGGCCACGGCAGACCTGGCGCGGGGCGGGGCCATGGACATCTGGCTCAAGTGGCTGCATCCGCTGCACGATGGCTCCGCCGCCGGGCTGCCCCTGCGGCTGGCCGTCGTGCTGGCGGGGCTGGTGCCCGTGGCGCTCTATGTCACCGGGGTGTGGCGCTGGTGGATCAGGAGGCGGCCTTGATCAGGGCCGCAGCCTCGGGCCCGGTCCAGTCGAACGCGCCGACCACGCGCCCCACTTCCTTGCCTTGCGCGTCATAGACCACGGTGGTGGGCAGCACGCCGGTGTTGTAGTGGAACGACAGGTCGTTGTCGGGATCGAGCAGCATCTGCACGTGGGCCAGGCCATGCTCGGCCTTGAAGCCCTTGACCTTGTCGGCCTGGCCCGCGCTGTCCTGCGACACGGTCAGCACGCGCAGGCCGCCGGCGGCCAGCTTGTCGAGCGTGGGCATTTCCACCACGCAGGGGCCGCACCAGGTGGCCCAGAGGTTCACCAGCACCGGCTTGCCGGCCAGATCCTTTGACGAAACCTTGGTGCCATCGGGCCCGGTCAGCGCAAAGGCGGGCATGGCAGCGCCCTTGTGGCTGCTGTCGATCTTGCCAGCGGCGGCGTTCGCGCCACCTGCGGGTGCGGCAGCGGCGCTCGACGGTTGCGCCGGCGGGCTTGCTTGCCTATCGCAGCCGCCAAGCGTGGCTGCGGCCAGCGCACCCAGGATCAACGGCACATAGGGCGGACGAGCGGACATGAGCGGCAATTCAGGCTCCAACCAGATGTGGGGCGGGCGTTTCGCCGCCGGCCCTTCGGCCATCATGCGCGAGATTAACGCCTCGATTCCCTTCGACAAGGCGCTGTGGCGCCAAGACATCGCCGCGTCAAAGGCCCATGTGGACATGTTGGCCACGCAAGGCATCGTGGCCGAGGATGATGCGCGCCTGATCGCGGGCGGCCTGGACCAAGTGGCCGCCGAATACGAAGCCAATGGGGTGCCCGAGAACTGGGACCTGGAAGACATCCACATGACCACCGAAAGCCGGCTTGCCGAACTGATCGGCCCGGCGGCAGGCCGCCTGCATACCGCGCGCAGCCGCAACGACCAGGTGGCCACCGATTTCCGCCTGTGGGTGCGCGATGCCATCGATCAGGTCGATTCGGGCCTGCTGGCGCTGCAAACCGCGCTGGTCACGCGCGCGGGCGAACATGCGGCCAGCATCATGCCCGGCTTCACCCACCTGCAAACCGCGCAGCCGGTGACGCTGGGCCATCACCTGATGGCCTATTACGAGATGATCGCGCGCGATCGCTCGCGCTTTGCCGATGCGCGCGCCCGTATGAACCGCTCGCCACTGGGCGCCGCCGCGCTTGCCGGCACCGGTTTTCCGATCGACCGCTTCCGCACGGCGCAGGCGCTGGGCTTCGACGGGCCGACCGACAACAGCCTCGATTCGGTGTCCGATCGCGATTTCGCGCTCGATTACCTGATGGCCGCCGCGCAATGCTCGCTGCACCTCTCGCGCCTGGCCGAGGAATTCATCATCTGGGCGAGCCAGCCGTTCGGCTTCGTCACGCTGCCCGACAGTCTTTCGACCGGCAGCTCGATCATGCCGCAGAAGAAGAATCCCGACGCGGCCGAACTGGTGCGCGGCCATTCGGGCCGGATCGTGGGCTGTCTGACGGCCCTGATGATCACCATGAAGGGCCTGCCGCTGGCCTATTCCAAGGACATGCAGGACGACAAGCCGCCGGTGTTCGAAGCAGCCAGCCTGCTCGCCCTGTCGATCGCGGCGATGGCCGGCATGGTGGCCGAGGCCAAGTTCCGCACCGACCGCATGCGCGGCGCGGCCGAACTCGGCTATGCCACGGCGACCGACCTGGCCGATTGGTTGGTCCGCCAGGCCAATATCCCGTTCCGCGAAGCGCACCACATCACCGGCAGCGCGGTGAAGCTCGCTGAAAGCCGGGGCATCGCGCTCGACCAGTTGCCGCTCGAGGATCTGAAAGCCATCGATGCGCGTATCGACGAACGCGTCTATGCCGCGCTTTCGGTCGAAGCATCGGTGGCGGCGCGTAGCAGCCATGGCGGAACTGCCCCCGCCGAGGTAAGGAAGCGCGTGGCCCAGGCACGCGAAGCACTGGGTATAGAGGAGTAATCGCTTGATCCGTCCCGCTGCCCCGAAAGCCGTTGGGTTCCTGCTCGTTGGTGTAGCCGCGCTGGCGCTTGCCGGCTGCGGCAACAAACGCGAGCTGAAACCCACGCCGGGGCATGGCCTGCCGCCGGCGCCTTATGGGCGTGCGCAGAGCCGCGGGGCGGACGAGCTTTTGAAAGCGCCGATCCAGGCCAAGCCCGATCGCAACGTGGAGTTGCGCAGCCGCTCGCAAGAGCGCGAGGACGACCCGTTCGATCTGCCGCCCGAAGAATAAGCGTTTTCAAAAATCTGTTTCGAGAGTTCCGATGGACCACTTTCACACGTTGAACGGCGTGCTGCACGCCGAGGATATTGCCCTGCCCACGCTGGCCGAAGCGGTGGGCACCCCGCTCTATGTCTATTCCCGCGCCACGCTGACGCGCCATGCCCGCGTGTTTCGCGATGCCCTGGCGGTGCTGCCGCGGGTGAAGCTGGCCTTTGCGGTCAAGTCCAACCCCAACCTTGCCGTGCTCAAGGTTCTGGCCGCCGAAGGCTATGGCGCCGATGTGGTTTCGGGTGGGGAAATGGAACGCGCGCTGGCGGCGGGAATGCCGGCCGATGGCATCGTGTTTTCGGGCGTGGGCAAGACGCACGCGGAACTCGCCCGCGCGCTGGAGGCCGGGATCGGCCAGTTCAACCTGGAAAGCGAAGAAGAAGGCCTGGAGCTGGCCGAAATCGCCGTGGCCCTGGGCAAGACCGCGCAATGCGCGCTGCGGGTGAACCCCGATGTGGACGCGGGCACCCATGGCAAGATTTCCACCGGTAAGGCGGAAAACAAGTTCGGCGTGCCTTATGACCGCGCGGGCGCGATCTATGCGCGCCTGGCCGCCACGCCGGGCCTGGCGATGCGCGGCCTGGCGCTGCACATCGGCAGCCAGCTTTCGCGGCTCGATCCGCTGGAAGCCGCCTTTACCAAGATCGGTGACCTGATGCGCGCGATCCGCCAGGCTGGCCATGCCGTCACGCATATCGATTTCGGTGGTGGGGTGGGCGTGCCCTACAAGGCCGGCGAAGTATTCCCCCAGCCGGAGGAATACGCCGCGATGGTCGCCCGCGTGACGCAAGGCTGGGACATTACCGCGATGTTCGAGCCCGGCCGGGTGATCACCGGCAACACCGGCGTGCTGATGACGCGCGTGGTGCGCGTGAAGGAAGGCGTGGGCGCCCCCTGGGTGGTGGTCGATGCCGCGATGAACGACCTGGCGCGTCCGGCGCTCTATGATGCCTGGCACGATTTCGCCGCCGTTTCGCCCGGTGGCGAGACGATGGAGGCCAACATCGTCGGCCCGATCTGCGAATCGAGCGATACCTTTGCCATGGGCCGCACGATCGACAAGGTGGCGCGCGGCGACCTTGCCGTGTTCCGCACCGCCGGCGCTTATGGCGCGACGATGGCCAACACTTACAACTCACGGCCCTTGGTGCCCGAAGTGATGGTCGATGGCCACAAGTGGGCAGTGGTGGCCGACCGCATCGAGCCCGCCACCATCCTGGCCGCCGAGCGCGTGCCGGAATGGCTGGCCTGACGCGATGAGCCTGCCTGCTCTCCCCCTGTTCCACCGCATCGCCGGGCAGCCGGTGATCGTGCTGGGCCATGGGGAGGCAGCGCAGGCCAAGGCCCGGCTGGTGGAGCGGGCCGGCGGGCAGGTGATCGAAGACCTGGCCCAAGGCATCGACATCGGCGCGCGGCTGGCCTTCATTGCCCACGACAGCGCCGATGCCTGCATGGCCGACGCGCTGCGCGCGCGGGGGGCGGGGCTGCTGGTCAACGTGGTGGATCGCCCGGCGCTGTGCGATTTTACCACGCCGTCGCTGGTCGATCGCAGCCCGGTGGTGATCGCCGTGGGCACGGCGGGCGCTTCGGCGGGCCTGGCCAAGCATATCCGCCTGCGGCTGGAGCGGTTGTTGCCCCAGGGCCTGGGCGCGCTGGCCGATGCGTTGTTTGCTGCGCGCGAAGGCTTGCGCGCGCGCTTTCCCGATGGTGCGGAACGGCGCCGCGCGCTCGACCTGGCGCTGGGCGAGGGCGGGGCGCTCGATCCTATGGTGGCGCAGCCGGCGGGCGCGGTAGAGGCCTGGCTGGGCGGCGCGCGGGGCGGTGCGACCGGCCATCACGTGATCGCGCTGCGCAGCGCCGATCCCGAAGACCTTACCTTGCGCGAGGCGCGCCTGCTCGGCATGGCCGATGCGGTTGTCGCCGCTTCCGATGTGCCCGCAGCGCTGTTGGCCCGCGCCCGCGCCGATGCGCAGCGCCTGCCACCCGGCGCGGCCCTGCCCGAGGGGCTGACCGTGGAACTGCGCTTGCCCGGCTGATCAGGCCTTGGGCGCCGAGAGGTGGAAATTCATCCAGCAACTGGCGATGGGCGTGGCGCGGTCAGCCTGCCAGGCTTCCACACGCACATTGGCCACGCGGCGCCCGGCGCGCAGCACTTGTCCCATGGCGTGGATCGGGCGGGGCAGGCCGGCGCGCAGATATTCGATCGAAATGTTGATCGGCTTCATCCGCTGCTCCACCCCGCGGCGGGCATGATCGGTGGCAAGCGCGGCAAAGCCCGCCATTTCCAGCAGGCCGCCGATGGCGCCGCCGTGCAGGAAACCCGGACGCCCTTCGGAATGGCTGCCGAACTGCATCGTGACGATCGGATTGCCATCGTCGTCGGTGGACAGCGCCATGCCCATCGCCAGCGCAAAGGGAGGCAGGATGAAGGCCGGGCGGTCGCTCATTCGCTTTCCCCCAGCACCATGAATATCGCCGCGGCATGGGCCAGCGGATCGGCGATGTCGCCATCGTGGGCCAACGCCCGCGCAAAGGCCAGGTCCCCGCGCAACTGATAGCATTCGGCCCGCGCGATCACGCTGCGCCCCGGCACGGCGGCGCGCACGTAGTCGATGCGCAGGTCCAGCGTCACATGGGGCACGAAGCGCCCGCGCCGTGTCCAGATCGCCATCGCCGTGCAATTGTCGAACAGGCTGATGATCGGGCCCGAAGCCAGCACGCCGGTGTTGCCTGCGCCCACCAGGTCCTCGCGCCACGGCAGTTCGGCCTCGAACCAATCGGGGCCGTGATTGCCATAGCGCATGCCCAGGAATCCGCCGTGGCCCATCCGCCCCAGCAACTGGCCGGCACGGGCCGGATCGAACGGGCCTTCGTTGCGCCAGGTTGGGGGTTGATCGTCTGCCATCACCGTTCCTTGCCGCATCGCGGGGCAGTGTTCAACCGAATGCTTAAATTACAGGACGCCGCCGGCCAGGGCGTCGATCGCGGCCTGGAGAATCAATGCGGCGGCATGCGAATCGATGCGCTGGGCGCGCTTGGCCCGGCTGAAATCCTGCTCGATCATCGCGCGTTCGGCGGCCTGGGTAGACCAGCGTTCGTCCCACATCAGGACCGGCAGGTTGAGGTCAGCCAGATTGCGGGCCATGGCGCGGGCGGATTGGCTGCGCGGCCCATCGCTGCCATCCATGTTGAGTGGCAGGCCGATGACCAGGCCTTTCACGCTGCGTTCGGCGACGATGGCGGTGAGCGCGGCCTTGTCCTGCGCAAACTTGCGGCGGATCACGGTTTGCCCCGCCGTGGCAAAGCGCCAGCCGGTATCGCACAGTGCCACGCCGATCGTCTTGGTGCCGGGATCAAGACCCATCAGCACCCCGCCCATCGGCAGGGCGGCGCGAAAATCGGCAGTGCTTTGCGTGATCATCGGGTTCCTCCATCCCGCTTCTGGTGCCACGCGGCGCTGCGACGCAAGGCGTCCGCGCGCAGATTGGCCCAGAACAGCGGGATATCGTAGACGTGATAGTTGTTGCCGGGCAGCACGAACAGGCCGATTTCAGGCGGCGACCCGATCAGCAGGATGCCTTGCGCGCTGCAGTGCGCCGGCACCAACGCCGGCACCAAAGGTCCCGCCCGTTCGGTCTCGTCGTCGTTCTCATCGGGCAGCAGCGTGCCGCGGTTGGCGCTGCGTGGCGCCGCGCCCCCCTGGGTGCCGGTCAGGGGATTGACGCAAAGCAGCGGCGCATCGGCCGGCTGGGTCGCCGCGCCGGTTTCGGGCCAGGGGTGATAGGCCTGGACCAGCAGCCTTGGATCGGCCGGTTCGGCAAAGCTGATCCAGCCTGCCAGGCATCCGGCCTGATCGGGCGCGCTGCAGGGTGGCAAGCCGGTTTCGGCAGCGGCACGCGACGCGACGATCGGCCAGCCGATGGCATAGGCGGCCACTACGCGGCGGGCCAGCGGCTTGCCCCGCACCATGTCACGCAGCAGGCGGGCCACGATCCAGGCCCCCTGGCTGTGCCCGGCCAGCACGATCGGCGTCTCGGGCGGCAGCGTTGTCAGGAATGTGGCAAAGGCCGCGCGCACGTCGCCATAGGCAAGGTCCATCGCGCGCTGCCGCTCTGCCCCTTCGGTGAGAAATGCCCCGAAGGCGGCCTGGCGATAGCGTGGCACCCAGACCGGGCCCACGCTGTTGAACGCGCTGGCAGTTGCCGCAACCAGCACTTCGGCACGGCGGCGCGAATCCGCGTCTGTCAGCGGGGCGTTCCAGTGGTTGCGGCTGAGGTAGCTGGTCGGATGGACGAAGAACACCGCCGCATCGCCGGTCACGCCATGGATCATGCCGGGGGGCAGCCATTGCGCGGGATCGCGGGCCAATCCCGGCCGCGCGATCCACATCGCGGCGTCGTCATAGGCGCGCGGCGGCAGCGGTGCACCGGGTTCGAACCCGTGGGTTGGCGCAAAGGCATAGCGTGAAATCTGCGCGGAACATTGGCTCAGCACGCCAAGGCACAGCAAGGCCAGCGCCACGAACAACGCGCCGGCCTGGATTACCCGCTTGATCATTATACCGTCATGTCGAAAGCGCAGTGCCGTCGTGCGTGGTGGTTTCGCCGTCCGGTTGCGCGCGCTCCCCGTCGTTGCGCTCCGCCTGGCGTTCCAATGCGATCTTGATCATCGCCACGATCGGATCGGCCAGGGCCAGCCCCAGGATACCGAACAGGACGCCGAAAATGAGCTGCGCGCCCAGCACCATCGCCGGTGCCAGGTCTGCCGTCTTCTTCGCCACCATCGGTACGATGATGTTGCCGTCCACCGTCTGCACCACCAGGTAGACGATGATGCAATAGATGCCCATGTCGGTGCCGCCCGAGAAGCCCACCAGCACCATCAGCAACCCGGAAAGCGGCGCGCCGATATTGGGCAGGAACACCAGGAGGCCGGTGAGGATGCCGAGCAGCGCGGACATCGGCACGCCATAGACCGCCAGCAGCACCCAGGTGGCCAGACCTTCGGTGAACATCCCGATCATCCGCCCGAACAGCAGCATGCGCAACGACTTGCCCATGCGCTGCAGCGTCACCTGGAAATGCGGGCGGCTTTCCAGCGGAAACAGCCAGGCAAAGCCGCGTCGATAGATGTCGGGCTCCAGCACGAAATAGATGCCCAGGATCACGATCAGGAAAAACGTGGTGAAACCGCCGAAAATCCCGCCCAGCGCCTGGGTGACCGGGCCCACGCCGCCGATCACCTGTTCGGCAATCTTCGAAACGTCGGCCTGGCCCACGTTGATGCCATGGCCGTGCAGCCAGCTTAGCGTGCGCTGGGCCTGCCCTTCCACGATATGGGGGAACTGCGCAGCCTGCGCGGCGATCTGGTTGCCGGCGAAATAGCCCAGCCACACCAGGAAACCGACCGCCGCCACCAGCACCAGGGCGATGCGCAAGGCGCGCGGGCCGGGCAGGATGCGGCCCAGCAGGCGCTGCCCGCCTTCGATCAGCGATGCGAACACCACGCCGCCGAAAATGACCAGCAGCGGTTGCGCCAGGAACACCGCCAGAACCACCAGGGCCGCGATGCCGATCCACACGAAAGCCTTCTTGGCTTCCTGGCGGACGGTGCGATCGGCGATGTCGGTGGGGCCGGGGGCGTGGGCCTTGGTCTGTACCCCCGGTGTCATAGCTGGTTGCGCGGCGGCGGGATGGGCAGTGTCGGGCATCGGTGGCAAGCTACCTTGCTAAGAGACGTCAGGAAGCGGGAACGGGCGTTGGCGCATCCCGTTCCGGCCCCCGTTCGGGGCGCAGTGTCGTCCCACTGCGGCCGTGACGCAAGGCATGCCACCACGTCAACGGGTTCCAGGTCTCGCTGCCATCCAGCGAAACGGTGACGAATTCGGCGCGGCCGCCCACGTCGGCCAGCGGCACGGGCCCGCCCAGTCCCTTGAGCGCTAGCGGCTCGCGGCTGTCGGCGGAATGATCGCGGTTGTCGCCCATCAGAAAGACGTGGCCGGTCGGCACCGTTACTTCGGCATAATCGTCCAGCGGCTGCTGCTTGTGGTCGATGATGCGATAGGTTGCGCCATTGGGCAGGGTCTCGCGCAGGATCGGCAATTCGCAGAAATCGTGGCCCATGGCGTCGCGAAAGCGCAGGCCGGGAAAATCGGCCGGATCGCATGGGTCGTTGGCGTCGACCGGCAGATCGAGCGGGGCTTCGACCGCTTGCGGCACGGCGCGGCCGTTGAGCACGATCTGCCCGTGGACCACCGCGATGCGATCGCCCGGCAGGGCCACCACGCGCTTGATATAGTCCTCGTTGCTGCCGCGCGGGACCACGATGACGATATCGCCATATTGCGGCGTTGCCGGAAACAGCCGCGTGGCCGAGCGTGGCAGCACGTGGAACGAGGGCGAAACCCACGACCAGCCATAGGGATACTTGGACACCACCAGCCTGTCACCGACCAGCAGATTGGGCATCATCGACATCGAGGGGATGTAGAACGGCTTGGCTAGCAGGCTGTGGAACACCAGCACGGCCAGCAGCATGCCGACCAGGCCGCGCAGTTCCTCCCACCAGTTGACACGCCCGGTGCGGGCCTGGGCCTGTTCGGGCGGGATGCCGGTCACGCCGTCGCTCATGCCGGAACCGCCTCGATCACCACGAACGCCTGCGCCCAGGGATGGTCATCGGTCATCGTCAGGTGCACCACGGCCTTGTGGCCGGGCGGGGTGATGGCGGCGAGGCGCGCGGCAGCGCCACCGGTCAACGCCAGGGTGGGGGCACCCGACGGTGCATTGACCACGCCGATGTCCTTCATGAACACGCCGGCCTTGAAGCCTGTGCCCACGGCCTTGGAATAGGCTTCCTTGGCGGCAAACCGCTTGGCCAGGGTTCCGGCGCGGGTGTAGGGGCGCCGCGCGGCCTTGGCTTGTTCCGTGGGTGTGAACACCCGTTCCACGAAGCGATCGCCGAACCGTTCCAGCGAGTGCTGGATGCGTTCGATGTTGCACAAGTCGGAACCCAGGCCGATGATCACGCGGTGTGCTCCTCCGATGCGCGCGCTGGCATCAGCGCACTTCGTCCATCAGACTGCGCATGCGGCGCACCGCTGCGTCAAGTCCCACGAAGATCGCCTCGCCGATCAGGTAGTGGCCGATGTTGAGTTCGGCCACTTGGGGAATCGCAGCGACGGGCTGCACGTTGTCATAGGTCAGGCCATGGCCGGCGTGGGGCTCGATACCGTTCTTGGCGGCCAGCGCGGCCATGTCGGCCAGGCGCTTCAATTCCGCCGCGCGGGCTTCCCCTTGCGCATGGGCATATTCGCCGGTGTGCAGTTCCACCACCGGTGCGCCCAGTTTCATCGCCGCTTCGATCTGCCGCGCTTCGGGCGCGATAAACAGGCTGACGCGGATGCCGGCGTCGCGCAGGCGCGCCACGATCGGGGCGAGGCGGTTGTGCTGCCCGGCGGCATCGAGCCCGCCTTCGGTGGTGCGTTCCTCGCGCCGCTCGGGCACGATGCAGCAGGCGTGCGGCTTGTGGCGCAGCGCGATCGCCAGCATTTCGTCGGTGGCGGCCATCTCCAGGTTCAGTGGCAGGTTGGTCGCGGCCTGGATGCGGGCCAGATCTTCGTCGCGGATGTGGCGCCGGTCTTCGCGCAAGTGCGCGGTGATCCCGTCGCCGCCCACGGCCGCCACGATTTCGGCCGCGCGCACCGGATCGGGATGATCCCCGCCGCGCGCGTTGCGGATCGTCGCCACGTGATCGATGTTAACCCCCAGCCTCAGCCGGGCCGGCGTGAACAACTCGCTCACTGCCACCGTCTCCTGTCCTTGGGTCGTGCCTTCAGGGTTGCGCGCGGCTGCCGGGCTTGATCGCCGGCAGGGCGGCCAGTTCGGCCGGGATCTCGTCCGGGGCATAAGTGGGGAAGTTGAGCGAGACGAGCGGATAGAACGGCACACCCAGGTCCACCGCGCCGGCCGACCGATCGACCAGGGCGGCCTCGGCGATCACCACGCCGCCGGCTTCTTCCACGGCCTTGATCGCCTCGCGGCTCGAAAGGCCGGTGGTCACCACGTCTTCCACCATCAGCACCTTTTCGCCCGGGTTGAGCGAAAAGCCGCGGCGCAGTTCGAAGGTGCCGGTGGGCCGCTCCACGAATACTGCTTCCACGCCCAGCGCGCGGCCCATCTCGTGGCCGATGATCACGCCGCCCATCGCGGGGGAAACCACCTTGGCAATCTGCTGGCGCAAGTCGCGCGGCAGCTTGGCGGCCAGGGCACTGGCCAGGCGCGAGGCGCGCATCGGGTCCATCAACACGCGTGCGCACTGAAGATAATAGGCACTGCGGCGTCCCGAAGAGAGCAGGAAATGCCCTTCAAGCAGCGCCTGGCACGCGCGGAATTCGGAAAGGATGTCTTCGTCCTGCATGGCTGTCGTTCGCTGGTCCTGCATGATCGCCCGCCTGGGGCGTTGGGGGGCTTGCTGGTGTTTGCGGCCTGCCATGGGCGCTGGCGCGGCGGCGGGCAAGGATTTTTCGCCCATTGGCCCGCGTCAAAGCGGCATCTTGGCCAAAGGGGCAATCCTTTCCTGCCGCCATGGTGAAGGTCGCAACTTGTGGGGCGCGACAAGGCCGCGTATAGCCCGGTTCAATCGAGGGAATTACAATCAGTGCACGCGGACCTCGAAACCGGCGTGTACGCGGGGAAGAGCGGAACAAGCGACGATGAGTCCAATCGAATTCGTCCGCCATGCGGGCACAGCGTTTCGGACCGCCGGTCATCTCGTGGCAGGCATTGCAGCAACTGCGGCGGCTGCCGCGCCTTCGTTGGCGCTGGCTGCGGCCACCTATGTCCCGGCCAAGCCGGTTGCGGGCAAGGGGCAACCGGTTCCCGGTGGCTGGACGTTCCAGGACCAATATTCGCCGATTGGTCAGGAAGCATTGAAAATGCACGATTACGTGCTGATGCCGGTGATCACGGCCATCGTGCTGCTGGTGCTGTTCCTGCTGATCGCGGTGATGGCCAAGTTCAACCGCCGCAAGAATCCGGTCGCGTCCAAAACCAGCCACAACACCGTGATCGAAGTGATCTGGACGCTGGTTCCGGTGCTGATCCTGGTGGTGATCGCGGTGCCCTCGATTCGCCTCTTGGCCCACCAGTACGAACCGGCGCCCAAGGGTGCGTTGACCGTGAAGGTCACCGGCTACCAGTGGTATTGGGGCTATACTTATCCCGACAACGGCGGGTTCGAGGTGATTTCCAACATGCTGCCGCCGGCCGAGGCGATCAAGCGGGGCGAACAGCCGCAGCTTGCCGCCGACAACCGCATGGTCGTGCCCGCCGGCGTGCCGATTCGCCTCCAGACCACCGGGTCTGACGTGATCCACTCGTTCGCGGTGCCCTCGCTGTGGTTCAAGCTCGACGCCGTGCCAGGCCGCATCAATGAAAAGGTGCTGATGATCAACAAGCCCGGCGTCTATTACGGCCAGTGTTCGGAACTGTGCGGCGCCCGCCACGGCTATATGCCGATCGTGGTCGAAGCGGTGACCAAGCCGCAGTTCGACTCCTGGATCAAGAGCCAGGGCGGCACCGTGGGCGCAGCGCCTGCAGCGCCTGCTGCCTGAACGACAATCGGAAAGAGGATCGCCCGTCATGGCCACCATTCCCGCCGATCATGAAAGCTTCGATGCGCATCATGATCATGCGCATGAACACGATCACAAGCCCAGCTTCTTCGCGCGCTGGTTCATGTCCACCAACCACAAGGACATCGGCACGCTCTACCTGATCTTCGCGATCTTCGCCGGTGTCATCGGCGGCGCGATCTCGGGCATCATGCGCGCCGAACTGGCGCATCCCGGTATCCAGTACCTGGCGTTCTGGACCCGCTTCGTCGGCGGTGATGGCGCCGATTTCAACCAGACCTTGCACATGTGGAACGTGCTGATCACGGCCCACGGCCTGATCATGGTGTTCTTCATGGTCATGCCCGCGATCATCGGCGGCTTTGGCAACTGGTTCGTGCCGATCATGATCGGCGCGCCCGACATGGCCTTCCCGCGCATGAACAACATCTCGTTCTGGCTGACCTTCTCGGGCTTCTGCTCGCTGATGATCTCGCCCTTCGTGCCGGGCGGCACCGGCCATGGCGCCGGTACCGGGTGGACGGTCTATGCGCCGCTTTCCACGTCCGGCTCGGTCGGCCCGGCGGTGGACTTCGCGATCTTCTCGCTGCACCTTTCAGGCGCCGGCTCGATCCTGGGTGCGGTGAACTTCATCACCACCATCTTCAACATGCGCGCACCGGGCATGACGCTGCACAAGATGCCGCTGTTCGTGTGGTCGGTGCTGGTCACCGCGTTCCTGCTGCTGCTGGCGCTGCCGGTGCTGGCCGCAGCCATCACCATGCTGCTCACCGATCGCAACTTCGGCACCACGTTCTTCGATCCGGCCGGCGGTGGTGATCCGGTGCTCTACCAGCACCTGTTCTGGTTCTTCGGCCACCCCGAAGTCTACATCATGATCCTGCCGGGCTTCGGCATCGTCAGCCAGATCATCTCCACCTTCTCGCGCAAGCCGGTGTTCGGCTACCTCGGCATGGCCTATGCCATGGTCGCTATCGGCCTGGTCGGCTTCATCGTGTGGGCCCACCACATGTACACTACCGGGCTCGACGTGAACACGAAGATGTATTTCACCGCCGCCACGATGGTGATCGCGGTGCCCACCGGCATCAAGATCTTCTCGTGGATCGCCACGATGTGGGGCGGTTCGATCGAGTTCAAGTCGCCCATGGTCTGGGCCATCGGCTTCATCTTCCTGTTCACCGTGGGCGGCGTGACCGGTGTGGTCCTCGCCAACGGCGGCATCGACGATAACCTGCAGGACGGCTATTACGTCGTTGCGCACTTCCACTACGTGCTGTCGCTGGGTGCGGTGACTTCGCTCTTCGCCGGGTTCTTCTACTGGTTCCCCAAGATGAGCGGCCGGATGCACTCGGAATTCCTCAGCCACCTGCAGTTCTGGGTGTTCTTCGTCGGGGTGAATCTGATCTTCTTCCCGATGCACTTCCTGGGTGTGCAGGGCATGCCGCGCCGCTATCCCGATTATGCGCCGGCGTTCGAATACTGGAACCACATTGCCACGATCGGCTACATGGTCATGGCCGTGTCGCTGGTGATCTTCTTCATCAACATCGCCTACGCCTTCCTGGCGGGCAAGAAGGCCGCGCCGAACTACTGGGGCGAAGGCGCCACGACGCTGGAATGGACGCTGTCCAGCCCGCCGCCGTTCCACCAGTTCGAAACGCTGCCGGTGATCGAGGATACCCCGCACCACTAAGCCGCGATTCGATCGCAAACAAAAAACCCCGCAGCGCGAACTGCGGGGTTTTTTGTGCCTTTTCCGCGCTTCTTCTGGCGTGAGGGTGTGGGCGAGGGGGTGTTTGGGGAGTGATTCAGCGGCGGTGATTCGGGTTGGTTGGGGGGGAACGCCAGAAAAGTTTGGGTCCAAAACGCAGGTGTTGCGGG
>NZ_JABCNG010000009.1 GCF_012932495.1 Novosphingobium sp. SG919 | reverse complement strand
GATTTTAAAAAAGCTTCGTCACCCGTCTGGCGCAAATCAAGCGGCGTCTCCCGCGAGGAACGCCGATAGAGTTGTGGTGGCAGGATGAAGCCCGCGTCGGCCAGCAGACCAAGCTCACTCGGCGCTGGGCGAGGCGTGGAACTCGGCCATCAGCGCCGAAGGACCAGCGTCGCTCCTCGGCATGGCTGTTCGGCGCGATCTGTCCCGCTGAAGGCAAGGCCGCCGGCATCATCATGCCCCGTTGCAATAGCGAGGCGATGAGCATGCATCTTGCGTAAATCGCCTTCCACGTCGCGCCCGGCGCGCATGCGGTCCTCCTGCTCGATCAGGCCGGATGGCACGGATCGGCCGAGCTGATCGTGCCTCCCAACATCACGCTGATGCCGCTGCCGCCGAGATGTCCCGAACTCAACCCTGTCGAAAACGTCTGGCAGTTCATGCGCGACAACTGGCTGTCGAACCGCATCTTCAAATCCTACGACGACATCGTCGACCACTGCTGCTTCGCATGGAACAAGCTCGTCGATCAGCCATGGCGGATCATGTCCATCGGGATGCGCCAATGGGCAAATGGGTTCTGATCATTGCACCTTGGTATTAGGCAGCGGTCCAAGGCAATCAAGGGGCAGCGAAACTGGTGATATTCACCTCACGATGATTTCGATTGGAGACGACAAGCACTCGCCGGATAAATTTACTTCGCGCAGATTACGGTTGCCGGCGGCCGATGTAGGATCAGCCCTGAACTGACAAAGTCCGACGCAAACGAGACAGCATGCTCTGCACAATCCACTTATGCGCCTGACCTACCAGCAGCATATACGCGTGCCCAAAGCCATTGCGCACCACCACCGAGGATGTAATACTCAGGCGAGTCCCGTGCGTTGAAACGCAGGTCATCACATCGAGGTGCCGATCACGCTCGATGAGTAGCAAGGTGTTGGACGTCACGCCTTCAACGAGGAAGAAATCAAGGTAGTCGCCCACCTGAACGGACGCATGCTGCTGCCGGCTAAACCCGCCGATCCTCTTTACGCCGAACGGAGCCGAAATTGCATCGTAATCGCCCGATTGTTACCGCAGCTTATAGGCCTTGACGATTTCGATGGTGGCAGGATCGGAGACAAGGTCCTGCAGGAATTGCTCCCATTCGTCAGGAGATCGCCGTGCGTCGGCGATCATGCTTCGTAATTCGTCGATGGCATTGTCGGTCAGTGCGGTGCGCCATTCGTCCGGACCCAAACCAACGGAGATGATCGAGCCGTAGGTCAGATTATCGTCATTGCTGACGATGGCGTCGATGAGTTCAGGGTGCTCGCCCAGGATGTCGGCGACATAATCGAGCATGAAGACATGGCGGACGGTGGGCATCAGGCAGCAGCCTTTGCTGCCGGCAGCAGCGGGCTCCAATTCCAGGGTAACAATTCGTCGAGCCGGTTGATCTTGTGATCGTTGATGCGCGCCAGCACGTCGGCAAGGTAGGCTTGCGGGTCGAGGCCATTCATCTTGGCAGTTTCGATGATGGTCATTGCCCGCGCGAGAGTTTCGGCGCCGGTGTCGGCCCCGGCGAACAACCAGTTCTTTCTGCCGATTCCAATGGGTTTGAGCGCCCGTTCCGCCGCATTGTTGTCGATGGCGACGCGGCCATCCTCGAGGAACAAGCAGAAGGCCGGCCAGCGTGCGAGCGCGTAGCGGAAGGCATTGGCGAGGTCGCCCTTGATGGGAAGTCTGGTCAGTTGGGCCTGAGCCCATGCGTGGAAGGCCTCGACCCTGGGCTTGCTCTGGGCCTGACGCGTAGCGAGCCGATCGGCGGCGCTTTTCCCCATGATCTGCGCCTCAATGTCGTAGAGGGCACCGATGCGATCGAGAGCCTCGCGGGCGATTGGCGACTTGGCACCGACCCACAGGTCATGGAAATCACGGCGCAGATGCGCCCAACACGCCGCCTCGCGGAATGGCGCGGTGCCATTAGGTCCTGGCGCGTAAAGTTTGGCATAGCCCTTGTACGCATCGGCCTGGAGGATACCGCGTGCATCGCGCAAGTGCGCGAGCACGTGTTCCTGCTTCCAGTCGGCGGCGAACTTGTAGGCGATACCTGGCGGGGCCAGCCCGGCCCACGGCCGCTGGTCGAGGACATAGGCCCAGATGCGCCCTTTGCGCACGCCTTTGCCGAGTTGCCCGCCAACCCCGGCGGTGCGCAGGCTGCGATCGAGCACCCGGATCGGCGTATCGTCGGCATGCAGCAGATCATGCGCCAGGACGTGACCCTCGATCCGCTCGATCAATGGCAGGAGCAGCTTCATGGTGCGCCCGCACCAGTCGGCCATCGTGCTGTCGGGGATGTCTGCGCCCATGCGGGCGAAGATCTCGTTCAACCGGTACAGCGGCAGGTGATCGTCGAACTTGGAGACCAGAATATACGCCAGCAACGAGGCGGTCGCCATGCTGCCGGGGATCGGCCGGCTCGATGCCGGCGCCTGCACCATCCGCTCGCAGGCGCGACAGGACTTCTTGATCCGCGCGATCTCGATGACCTTCAACCGGGCGGCGATCAGGTCCAGCATCTCGCTGACGTCCTCGCCGACCACGCGCAGGGTGCCGCTGCAATCGGGGCAGGCCGCACCGGGATCGAGTTCGCGGCGTTCGCGCGGGGTCTCGGCCGAGACGCGGGGACGGCGGCGCGGCGCCCGCGCTGCCGCCGCGGGCTGGGCCGGTTCGGGCGCGTCATCATCATCGCTTGCCGCGGCCGGACTGGCCTCGGCCCTGGCGATCAGCAGGCCTTCGAGCGCGAGTTCGAGTTGTTCGATCTCGCGCTCGACTTTCTCGGACTTTTTGCCGAACGCCTGCCGCTTGAGCTTGGCGATGCGCAACTGCAGGTCGGCGATGTGTTGCTCGAAGACGCGCACCGTGGCCGACAAGGCGCTGTTCTGCGCCTGCAAAGCCGCCACCATCGCCTTGAGCGCGATGGGATCATCGGGCAGTGATGCGGCGATCGATGGCATGCCCACGGGATAGCAGAATTGCCGTCAATCCGCCAGAAAAATACCCAAAATCAGCCTGATAGATCACCCAACGCGTGCCGGCGGCGCCCCCATGACGGCCGCCGCCAGTCGATCCCTTCCCACAGCATGGCCAGTTGTGCCGAGGTCAGCCGCGCCACCGCATCGCCGCTGCCGGGCCAGGGAAACCGGCCCTTCTGCAGGATCTTGTAATAGAGGCAAAAACCCTGCCCGTCCCAGTAAAGCAACTTGATCCGGTCACCCCTGCGGCCGCGGAACGCAAAGACCGCGCCGCTGGCGGGGTTCTGCCGCAAGTGTTCCTGCGCCAGAACGGCAAGGCCCGTGATGCTCTTGCGCATATCGGTCGCGCCACACGCCAGATAGACCCGCGCGCCGGCGCCAGGTCCGATCACGCCGCCCCCAGCACGCGCAGCAACCGGCTCAGCTCGGCATCGCCGATCGTCTCGCGGCACCGTAGTTGCCGGCCGTTGCCCAGAATGATCGTCACCTCGGACGTCGACGCCTCGCACGTTGCGGGCCCACCCGCATCTGCGGGCACAGGCAGCAGCTCGACCGCCACAAACGCCTCGCCGCCGTGGCCAGGCCACACCCCCTTTTGCCGCAAATCCCGCCGCCACTGGTACAAATGCTGCCGCGTCACGTCGTGACGGCGCGCAACATCGCTCACCGTCCAGCCATCAACGCCAACCTCGGACAGGATCGACGCCTTCGCCGCATCCGACCAACGCCGCCGCCGTTCAACATTCAAAACCTCGAGCACCGCCACGCCGGCCTCCATCGCTCATGACGTACATAACGACGTCAATAACGACATGGCTTATCCAAGCGAGGCGGTAGCAATCGGGCGGTAACATTGCATCGCGCAATCAGAACGCAGCCTTCAGCAAAGGAAGCGGTTGCGCCATCATCAGATTCCACGCCATGAGTGGGCCGATCGCAATAGGCAGTTCGATCGAGCGACGGTCCAGATAGGCCACTGCTCGCGTGGGCCTATCAGGTGCGTGGGGTCGATGTCATCCATGGCGGGTAAGGTTCTGCTTAAGAGCCAAAAGCACGCGATGAGCAGAGACGATCGTTGATGCATCCAGGCCTTGCGCCAGGCGTTCTGCCCATGGCCCTTGTCGTGCCATGGCGGCTTCGAAAGTCTGTCGCCCTTTGTCAGTCAACACCACCAACTGCGCCCGCCGGTGATGAGGATTGGGCTGAAACTCTATCGAGCCCTCTTTCTCCAGATCGTTGACGATGCGTTGCACATTTTGCCGATTGGTTCCCATGTCGCGCGCCAGCCGGGCGACTGGCTGCGGGCGTTCTGCCGCAACTATGCTACCCAGCACTTGCCATCGTGCGCTGGTCAGGCCGATTTCTGCTACCAGCCTATCGCCTGAATTGAGTGCGAGATTGTTCACGCGAAACAAGTCCAGCACGAGGGCTGTCACGGCTTCAACGACGGGGGTGGCGTGGGCATCAGTCATGGCTCGTCGTACCCAGATGGACAGTATAATGTCAAATTGACATTGCTTGTATGATGTCGTTATGTCATCATGATGTCGTGATTCGAAATACAGTTGAAGGGGCGGTAAGATGCTCAAGACAGTGCACCCCGTGGCGGGCGCCATCGCGCTGATAACGATCGCCACCGTTTGGCTCTCTACGCTGGGTAGCGAAATCTTGGCCTCAAGAACCGTTCGTCGCAGTCAAATCCGTTGTGCCATGGGGCCTTTTCCTGCTGATACCCGCTCTGGTGGCCACCGGTGGATCGGGTCTCGCATTGGCCAAGGGGCGTAAGGGGGGATAGTGGGCGCCAAACTTCGGCGCATGCCTTTCGTTGCGGCGACCGGCTTGTTAATCCTGATACCCTCGGCGTATTTTCTGGCGCAGAAGGCGCAGGTCGGGCGGTTCGACGCCTCCTTCTATGTGGTTCAGGTAATCGAATTGATCTCAGGCGCCGTCAACATCATGCTGCTGGGCCTCAATATGCGCGACGGCCTGATGCTGAAGGGACGAATTCTTAAGTGCTGATGGCATTGCTGCGGGCAGAAATGCGCAGGTGCCGTCTGAACGAATGCTCGATTTTTACGTCCGAGGAAGGGCCTGCGAACATTACCAATGAGGGCAAAAATTTCCATTATGGCGTACCGGCAGCCAACCAGCCTCATACCAAGGATCAGAGATCGTGCCTCTCGGGGGTTGCGATCGGGGGGGGGCGCCGATTCAAGAAGGCAAGCGGATTGGAGTTTGCCATGGCGATCGCGCTTTGCACAGATTTCGACGCCGCCTATGTGAGGAAGGCGGCTCGCGGCTCGCGGGACGGCGCACAGACCTGACGCTTGTTCGTGCTGGCAGCGATCTATGATGGCGCGAGCCGGACCGAGGCGGCCAGCGCGGATCGGCGGGGGCATGTTGCAGATCGTCCGAGATCGGGTGGCGAAGTTCAATGCGGCTGGTCCTTGCCGGGTTGATCGACCGGAATCCACTAGCTTCGCCACGCGCGCTCCAACTTCCCTCCACATTTCCTCCATTGAAGCTCGGTACGGCGGGTCGGCTCAACGCGAGGAAATCCCATGGCGACAAGAGAAGGCCCGATAAAGTCGACACGCACGCCGATCTGGATCGGATTGGGCGGCGCCGGCGCAGCCTTGCTGGCCACCGTCATCAATCCCCTGCTCGGCTCGGAAGCCAACGAGCAGGTGCAGATCTTCTTTAGTGAAACCGCGAAGTACATCGCCTTTGCGACGACCTTCTTCGTGGTGTTTTGGGTGTTGCTCGACAAGCCGCTGAAAAAGCGCAAACTGTCGCGCAAGCCTTGGCCCAAGCCCAGTCAGGTGTTTCGCGAGGCGCTGTTCAGCACCTGCACGCAGGTAATTTTCATTGCTGTCGATATCTGGACGGCGTTTCTCGTCCCGGCATCGGAAAAAAACAGCTATAGCGACATCGCTTCCCACGGGTGGGCCTATTACGCGATGATCCTGTTCTTTGTTTTCGTGATCCACGATGCGTACTTCTATTGGATGCATCGCATCATGCATCACCCGAAGCTGTATGATCGGGTGCACAAGGTTCATCACGAAAGCACCGACCCGACGCCTTACTCGGCGTTTCACTTCCACCCGCTGGAGGCGTTGGGCGAAGCAGGCGCGGCGGTGGCCATGCTCCCCCTGTTCCTCCTCCTGCCGTGGCACGTTTCGATCCCGGTGGTCTGGGGGCTGGGCCAGCTGGCGTTGAACGTGATCGGCCACCTCGGCTACGAGGTCTATCCGTCCTGGTGGCTCAAGGTTCCGGTGCTGCGATGGAAGAACACCGCGATGCATCACTACATGCATCACCAGATGGTCCGCGGAAACTATGGATTGTATTTCCGCTGGTGGGACAAAATCTGCGGGACCGAGTTCAAGAACCTCGAAACCAAGTATGACGCCCTTTTCAAGGACGGTAAGGTTGCCGAAGTTCCAGCCGGCCAGCCGGCAGGTCAAGCCTGATCGATGCTGCTCGCTGCTGCTTGCTCAATGGAAGGCAGCAGCAGCGAGACGTCTATTTTGGGTTGGTCACTGGCGGGTTGTAAATCATGCGCAACCCCGGCGCGGCGGCCAGGCCGCGTGGACAAATCCAGCGCTTCGGGAACGACCGAAATTGGGTGGAGGCTGTGTGAAAACGCCCTGATATGCTATGATTTTGGCGTTGTAGGAGGCGCCGAAGTGGGACGTTTCATCGAGGGCTGTGACCGCCGGCAGAAGCTGCTTTTGCCCGATAGCGTTGATGATTACGTGTCCGAGGACAACGCGGTACGCGTGGTTGATGTCTTCATCGACGAACTGGATCTGGCGGGGCTCGGCTTCGAGGATGCAGCGTCTACGGGGCGCCCGGGATATCACCCGGCGATGCTGCTCAAGCTATATCTCTACGGGTATCTGAACCAGGTGCAGTCGAGCCGGCGGCTTGAGCGCGAGGCAGGTCGCAATGTCGAGCTGATGTGGCTGACGGGCAAGTTGGCGCCAGACTTCAAGACCATTGCTGATTTCCGGCGCGACAACGGCCAGGCGATCCAGGCGACGTGCCGGCAGTTTGTAGCACTGTGCCGTAACCTTGGCCTCATCGCTGGCGGAACGGTGGCGGTGGACGGCAGCCTGTTCAGGGCGGTTAATACGCGCGACAAGAACTTCACGCCGGGTGCGATCCGCCGTCGGATGGAGCAGGTGGATGCGAGCATCGAGCGATATCTGGTCATGCTCGATACCGCCGACCGGCAGGAAAGCGAGGTCGCCGAGATTCGCACGACCCGACTTGCCGAGCGGCTCGAGGCTCTTCGCCGACAGATGCGCGACCTCAAGGCGATGGAGCAGGCGGTCGAGGCCGCGCCCGATCGGCAGATATCACTGACCGACCCGGATGCGCGAGCCATGGCGAGCACCGGCAAGGGGACGGGACAGGTCGGTTACAACCTTCAGGCAGCTGTCGACGCAGACCACCATCTTTTCGTGGCGCACGAGGTTACGAACGTCGGTCACGACCGAAGTGCGCTTGCTGCCATGGGCAAGCTGGCACGCGAAGCGACCGGCGTGGAAGATCTGACGATACTGGCCGACCGGGACTACTTCTCAGGCGAAGAGGTCCTTGCGTTCTCCGCGATGCCCCATCCTATCTGATCCCAATGACGTTCCGCAACTAGATAGCTAGTCGTCCTGCGACAGTCTCACGACGACCTTGCCGATCGCCGAACGGTTGGCCAGCCGCGCGATCGCTGCGCCGCCTTCGGCGAGGGGGAAGACGCGGTCGATCCGTGGCTTGATCTGTCCGTTCTGCCACCAGTGCAGCAGTTCGCGCACATGGGCGCGATGACGTTCCGGTTCGCGGGAAACGAAGCCGCCCCAGAAAACGCCGCGCATGTCGCAGGCTTTCAACAGCGTCAGGTTGAGGGGCAGATGCGGTATCCCCGCCGGGAAGCCGGTGACTAGGTAGCGACCTTCCCAGGCAATGCTGCGGAGCGCCGGCTCGGCATAGTCGCCACCCACGGGATCGTAGATCAAATGCGCGCCGTGCGGGCCCACGGCCGCCTTGAACGTGTCTGCCAGCGCCTTGGACGCGGCCTTGTCCAAGGGGCCTGATGAATAGATCAACGTGCTGTCGGCACCGGCTTGGCGCGCGGCGGCGGCCTTTTCCGCGCTGGAAACGGCGGCCACGACCGTGGCCCCAAGCGCCTTGCCGATCTCGATTGCAGACAGGCCGATGCCGCCCGCCGCGCCCAGGACCAGCAGCGTTTCACCGGCCTTGAGTTGCCCGCGATCCTTCAGCGCGTGGATCGTGGTGCCATAGGTGAAGACGAGCGCGGCGCCTTCGACCGGATCGGCGCCGTCGGGCAGGCGGACTGCCGAGGCGGCGGGAACGATGACCTGTTCAGCCAGTCCGCCCCCAAGCGTGATCGCGATCAACCGATCGCCGATCGCCCAATCCTCCACGCCCTCGCCCAGCGCATCGACGATACCGCAAACCTCCGAACCCGGTGCGAAGGGGCGGGTTGGCTTGAACTGGTACTTGTCCTCGATGATGAGCACATCGGGATAGTTGATGGCGCAGGCGACGACACGGATCCGCAGTTCGGACCGGCCAGGCTGCGGGGTTGGCAACTCGGCCAGTTCCAGCGTTTCAGGGCCACCGGGCGCGCGGGAGATGAGCGCTTTCATCACAGCACCTCGAACAGGCCGGCCGCGCCCATGCCGCCGCCCACGCACATCGTCACGACAACGTGCCGCGCACCGCGCCGCTTGCCCTCGATCAACGCGTGACCGACCATGCGCGCGCCCGACATGCCATAGGGATGGCCGATCGAGATCGCGCCGCCATTGACGTTGAGCCGGTCATCGGGAATGCCCAGCGTGTCGCGGCAATACAGCATCTGCACGGCGAAGGCTTCGTTAAGCTCCCACAGCCCGATGTCATCCATGCCAAGGCCGAACCGTTCGAGCAGCTTGGGCACTGCAAAGACTGGGCCGATGCCCATTTCATCGGGTTCGGTTCCAGCCATTGCCATGCCGACATAGCGGCCGAGCGGCGTGAGCCCGCGATCGGCAGCCAGCCTGGCTTCCATGATCACGCAGGCCGAAGCGCCATCGGACAGTTGCGATGCATTGCCCGCGGTGATGACGCCACCTTCAACCACCGGCTTGAGCGCGGCGAGCCCTTCTGCCGTGGTTTCCGGGCGATTGCCTTCGTCTTTCGTCAGCGTGACGTCGCGGTGCGAAATTTCTCCGGTGGCCTTGTCGGCGACGGCCATCGTTGCGGTTACGGGCACGATTTCCTGGTCGAACGCTCCGGCGGCCTGGGCCGCGGCGGTTTGTTGCTGCGAGCGCAACGCATAGGCATCCTGCGCAGCGCGCGAGATGCCATAGCGCTTGGCGACAATCTCGGCCGTCTGAAGCATCGGCATGTAGATGTCTGGCACCATCGCGAGCAGCGCGCGATCGGGCTCAACCCGCATTTGCGGCGTCTGCACCAGCGAAATGGATTCAACGCCGCCGGCAACGACCACGTTCATGCGATCGACAATGACCTGCTTGGCAGCCGTGGCGATCGCCATGAGCCCGGAGGAACATTGCCGGTCGATCGTAAGGCCCGAAACCGTTACCGGCAGGCCGGCTCGCAAGGCGGCGGTGCGCCCGATCGTGTGCTGCACGCCCTGCGGCAAGGCAGCGCCGATGATGCAATCGTCAATTTCGGCCGGGTCCACGCCGGCCCGCTCGACAGCGCTGCGGATCGCATGCGCGGCGAGGGTCGGGGAGGGGGTGGCGTTGAAGGCGCCGCGATAGGCGCGGCCGATCGGCGTACGGGCGGTGGAAACGATGACGGCGTCGCGCACGAAAATCTCCTGATGTTTCAAATCGTGAATTGGGTGAGCCAAATGGCGGCAAGGGCGGGCTTGGCGTGCCCCTCGATCTCGATCGTGACATCGAGTGTCTGTTGAAAGCGACCAGGTGACTTCTCGGTAATATCGACAAGCGTCGAGGCCAGGCGAATCCGGCTGCCGGAGCGAACCGGCGAGATGAACCGCACTCGGTCCAGCCCATAGTTCACGGCCATCTTGGCAGGCGGCATGGCGGGGCGTGCGATCGAAGCCTCGAGCCAGGCCAGCAGTGACAGGGTGAGAAAGCCGTGCGCAATCGTGCCGCCGAACGGTGTTTGCGCCGCGCGCGCCGGATCGACGTGGATGAATTGGTGATCATGCGTCGCCTCGGCGAAGAGATCGATCATCTTCTGATCGACGATGACCCAGTCCGAATGGCGGGTTACGCCGATCTCGGCCTGGATGGCGGCGGGAAGATCGGTCATGCGAAGGCCTCTTCCGGCAGGTGGCGCACCAGATCGCTGTGCGTGTCGACCACGCGGAGCCACGCCAAAGCCTGTGGCAATTCGGTTTCGGCCATGAAACGGCAGGCAGCGAGGATGCCGGGCCGCAGCGGACTATCGACGGTGGCCTTCCCGGCCTGGTCCAACCACAACCACATGACCACACCGTGGCCAAAGGCGCGCAGAAACAGCGTCGCATCGTCAAAGGCGCCGGCGCCGCTGCGCTTCTGCAACCCGGCAATGGTCTGTGCCAAGCGGTCCCAGAAGGCGGTCAGCGCAGTGGCACAACCGGCGAGGGTGCCATCCGTGCATGCGGCCGTGGCGGTGATCCTGTCGCGCAGTATTGCGAGGCCGCGCCCATCGGAAAACAGGATCTTGCGTCCCAGCAGGTCAATCGCCTGGATGCCTGTGGTGCCTTCGTGGATCGGATTGAGGCGGTTGTCGCGGTAGAGCTGCTCGACATCGAAATCGCGCGTGTAGCCGTACCCGCCCAGAACCTGGATGGCGAGGTCGTTGGCAGCGAGGCCGAACTCGGACGACCACGTCTTGGCAACCGGGGTAAGCAGCGCGAGCAGTGCCTCTGCATCCTCGCTCGCCTGATCGACAAGGTGCGCGCAATAGAGGCAGAGCGCGATCGCACCCTCGGCATAGACCTTTTGTCGCAGGATCATGGCGCGAACGTCGGGATGGTCGATAATCGGCAGCGGATCGCCGCCCTTGGTGCCGACAGCGCGGCCTTGCACCCGTTCGCGTGCATAGCGCAGCGATTGGCGATACCCGCGGTAGGCCAGGGCGGCAGCGCCCATGCCGACCCCGATCCGGGCCTCGTTCATCATCATGAACATCTGGGCAAGCCCCTGGCCCGGGGCGCCCACGCGCCATCCGATTGCGCCGTCGCGCTCGCCGAAATTGAGCAGGCAGTTGGACGTGCCGCGAAAGCCCATCTTGTGGTTGAGCCCGGCCACGACAACATCGTTGGGCGATCCATCCGCAAGCCATTTGGGCACGATGAACAGCGAGATGCCCTTTGATCCGGCCGGAAGCGCGCCATTCTCGTCGGTGATCTTGGCGAGGACGAGGTGGACGATATTCTCGCTCACATCCTGGTCGCCGCCCGAAATCCACATCTTGTTGCCGGTGATCCGATACCGGACGCCGTGCTCGTCCTCGCCATCGGGGGTGGCGCGGGTGCGGATATCGCCCAGGCTCGAACCGGCTTGCGGCTCTGACAAGCACATCGTGCCAAACCAGCGCCCGGCGATCTGCGGACGCGCGAACCGCGTGATTTGCGCGGGCGTGCCGAACGCGGTGATGAGACGGGCATTGGCCGTCGTCAGCATCGGATAGGCAGAGGTCGACACATTGGCTGCGGCAAAGACCGCGTAGAGCGCCAGCGATGTCGTGGTGGGAAGACCGAGCCCACCCAGCTCTTCGGGGAAGCTGATCCCGAACAGGCCGAGTTCGGCATAGCGGGCCAGGGCCTGCTTGATCGCGGGCAGAATATGCACGCCATCCGCATCGAGCGTCGGCTCCTGGAGGTCGGCCTGGCGATAGTGCGGCATGAATTCGTCAGCCGCGAGCTTGTGCGCCATTTCCAGCATGGCGAGGAACGTGCCATGGTCATCCCCGCCCAGTGCGTTCAGCCAGTCGCCCAGCTGGAAGGCAAGCAATCCGGCCGAGGGCAATGCATCGCTGCTCATCAGGCGTGCCCCAAGGCAATGAAGCGTTCAAGATGATGGTCTTCGTCGCCGAGTTGGTGGCCAATCATCGTCAGCCGCTTGGCGTAGTGCGAGAGCGGCAGCTCCCACGTCATGCCGATGCCGCCGTGCATCTGGATGGATTCCTCGGCCACCAGCGTGCCGACGCGGCCGATCGTGTACTTGGCGGCCGAGACGGCACGTTCGCGGGTGCGCCGATCCTGGCCCAGCGCATCGGCGGCGCTGATCGCGGCAGAGCGCGCCAGCTCGATCTCCAGTGCCACGGTGGCCATGCGATGTTGCAGCGCCTGGAACTTGCCGATCGGCACGCCGAACTGACGGCGCGTGCGCAGATAATCGAGCGTTGTGGTCTTGAGCACGTCCATCACCGCCACGGCCTCCCAGGCAAGCGCGACAATGCCGGCGGCGATCGCCTGCTCGATGAGGGGGAAGCCGTCCTTGGCCACCAGCGTGGCCGGCGTGTTATCGAGGACCAGCTCGCCGCCGCGCCCGCCGTCGACCATGGGATAGCCGCGCAGCCGGGCCGCCGCCTTGTCGACGAGGAACAGGCCGATGCCGGCTTCATCGCCCGGTGCGCCGGCGATCCGCGCCGAGACGAGAATGCGATCGGCCGCCTCGATCTGCGGGACAACCGCCTTGCAACCCTGGAGCGCCCAGCCCGCGCTGTTGGGCAAAGCCTGGGTTTCGACGTCGCTGACATCATATCGGCTCTGCGGCTCTTCATGCGCGAAGGCGAGCAGGGTGGTCCCGGCGATCACCTCGGCCAGCAGCGCGTCCTGTTTGCCCGCGGCCATGGCCAGTGCCTGGCCGGCCATCAGCGTGCCAAGGAACGGCTCGACCACCAGTGCCTTGCCCAATCCTTCGAACACGGCCGCGATATCAAAGCCGGTGCCGCCAAAGCCGCCCGCCCCCTCGCCGAACAGGGCGCCCACGACACCCAGTTCCGCCAGTTCCGCCCAATGCGTGCGCGACCAGCCTTCGGGCGACGCGCTGATCTTGTTGCGGATGTCGAACGGGTAACGCTGCTGAAGATAGCGGCCGAGCATGTCGGCCAGCATCTGCCGATCTTCGCTGTGGTGGAAATACATGGCTCAGAGCTCCAACAGGGCTTTGGTGATGATCTCGCGCTGCACTTCGTTGGAGCCGCCGAAGATCGAGAGCTTGCGGTTGTTGAAATAGTCCACCGCTACCGGCGCCGCATAGTCCGGGCCGATGGGCGCGCCGTTGAAGCCCTCGTCCAGCGCTTCGCTGACAAAGGGCTGGGCGTATGGCCCCAGCGCGCGCCGGGTGAGGCTGGTGATCTCCTGGCGGATCTCGGTGCCGCAGATCTTGAGCATCGCGCTCATTTCCAGCGGCGCCGACCCGCCGCTTCCCGAAGCGGCCAGCACGCGCAGATTGGTGATCTTGAGGTTCTCGAGGTTGATTTCCAACCGGGCGAGCCGCGCGGCGAACAACGGGTCTTCCGCAAGTGGCCGGCCCCCCTTGCGCTGGCTTTGCGCGATTTCCTTGAGGTGGTTGAACGCCGCCATCGAGCCGCCAACCCCGGCAAGGCCCGCGCGCTCGTAGGTCAGCAGGTATTTGGCATAGGTCCAGCCCTTGTTCTCCTCGCCAACCAGGTTTTCGGCCGGCACGCGCACATCGGTGAAGAACACCTCGTTCACCTCATGCTCGCCATCGAGCAGGATGATCGGACGAACCTCTACGCCGGGCGTCTTCATGTCGATCAGCAGGAACGAGATGCCCTCCTGCTTCTTGCCCTCGGTCGAGGTGCGCACCAGGCAGAAAATCATGTCGGCATACTGGCCAAGCGTGGTCCAGGTCTTCTGGCCGTTGACGACGTAATGGTCGCCATCGCGCACCGCGCTGGTTTTCAGGCTGGCAAGGTCAGAGCCTGCGCCAGGTTCGGAATAGCCCTGGCACCACCAGTCGGTGCCGTCGAGGATACGCGGCAGCCAATGATCCTTTTGCGCCTGCGAACCATATTTGATCAGCACTGGGCCGAGCATCGAAACGCCGAACGGGACGATGCGCGGTGCGTGGGCCAGCGCGCTCTCGATGTCGAAGATCGCCGCCTGCGCCACCGACCAGCCGGGGCCGCCGTATTCCTTGGGCCAGTGGTTGGCATACCAGCCGCGTTCGTTGAGGATGGCGTGCCACTCTGCCATGTCCTGCTTGGTGAGCCGCTTGCTGGTGCGCACCTTTTCGGCGATGCGGGTGGGTAGCCGATCCTTCAGGAAAGCCCTGACTTCCTCGCGGAAAGCCATTTCCTCGGGCGAGAAGTGGAGATCCATCAGATCAACCTTTCAAACAGGCCGCCACGCGGCGGGCAAGGGCAGAGCGGGGCCTGCCGGGACAAGCGGAGTGGGGCATCAGGCGACACCCGCCTGGGCGTTGTCGGCATGGGTGGCGCGAATGAGCTTCTTGTCGATCTTGCCGACGCTGGTGCGGGGCAGGCCATCGACGACTGCGAAGCGCTCCAGCTTGGCATAGCGGGTGATGGTGCCCTGGCTGATCGCTGCCTCGATCGGCGCGTTCAGCGCTTCGAGAGTCAGTGCGGCACCGGGCCGCGCGACCACGACCGCCAAGGGCCGTTCGCCCCATTTGGCGTCGGGCATGGCCACCACCGCCACTTCCACCACGCCTTCGGCAGTGGCGACGAGTTCCTCCAGCTGGATGGAATCGATCCATTCCCCGCCGGTCTTGATCACGTCCTTCAGCCGGTCGCGGATGCGGATATAGCCATCGGCATCGATCGTCGCGATGTCCTGCGTGTGCATCCAGCCGCCGCGCCACAATGCTTCCGAGGCCTTGGCATCGCCGGTGTAGCAGGGGGTGAGCCAGGGCGCGCGCAGCACCAGCTCGCCGCGCGTCTGCCCGTCGTGCGGCACATCGTTCATGTCATCATCGACGATCCGCGCCGAAATCAGCGGGGCGGGGACCGTCGCGGTCAGCGCCTCGATTTCTGCCGCGTCATCGCCTTCGGTGCCGGGGCGGATGCGCGCGACCGAGACCAGCGGCCCGGTTTCCGACATGCCGTACCCCGCGATCAGGCGCATGCCCTTGCGACGCCCTTCCGCGCAGAGTTGCGCCGACAGCGCCGATCCACCCACGGTGATCGTCCAGCCGCTGACATCGGTGCCGGTCTTTTCGGCCGCATCGAGCAGCATCCGCAGGATCGTCGGCACGCAGTGCGAATAGGTCACCTTGTGCTGCGAATGCAGCCGGCACAGCATCTCGGGCTCGTACCGACCCGGATAGACTTGCGTCATGCCCAGCATCGTCGCGACATAGGGCACGCCCCAGGCGTGGACGTGAAACATCGGCGTCAACGGCATGTAGACGTCTTTGTAGGCAAAGCCGGTGCCATCCGCCGCGCCGAACGGCGCATTGCACGCCAGCGTGTGGAGCACCAACTGGCGATGGGTGAAACACACGCCCTTGGGATTGCCGGTCGTGCCGGTGGTGTAAAAGGTGGTGGCAACGGCGTTTTCGTCGAAGTCTTCGAACGGATAATCCGGCGAGGCTGCGGCTGACAGCGCTTCGTACTCGCCCTTGGCATAGGCCGGCAGCGCGCCTTGCGTGCCATCCATGATGGCGACCACCGCCTTTACACCGGGCAGCGACGGCAGCACGGCTTCGACCAGCGGAAAGAAATCATGATGGACGAGCAGGATCTCCGCGTTGGCGTGATTCAGCGTGTAGGCAACCTGCGGCGCGGGCAGGCGCACGTTCACCGTCTGCAGCACAGCGCCCATCATCGGAACCGCGAAATAGGCCTCGAGATAGCGGTGGCTGTCCCAGTCCATTACCGCGATCGTCATCCCCTGCTCGGCACCCAGGTCCGCCAGCAGCGAGGCGAGCCGGCCGACCCGCCCGGCGAACTCGCGATAGGTCCAGCTGCCCTGTTCGCGATAGACGATCCGCCGGTCGCCCGCCGTGGTCAGGACACTGTCGAGCAGGTGGCGGATGGTCAGCGGGAAGCGATAGGCCTCGGTCGCCGGTTCAGCGAAGCGTAGCGGCATGATGCTCTCCTCTCGTCTTGTCTTTTTTCTGCGTCGCTTATCGGTCGAGCGGCTTGCCTTGCGCGGCGCATTCGAGCAGCAGCGGTGACAGCGTGAATTCGGCGCCCAGCGCATGCTGGTAGCGTGTCAGCGACTGCGCGATCTTGTCCAATCCGACCGTATCTGCCCAGAACATCGGCCCGCCCTTGTGACGCGGCCAACCATAGCCATAGTTCCACACGACATCGATATCCGAAGCGCGTTGGGCAATGCCTTCTTCCAGGATCTTGGCGCCTTCGTTGACCATAGAGTACAGCGTACGCACCGTGATCTCCTCGTCGGAAATATCGCGCGGGACGATCCCGGCCCTGGCGCGGAAATCGTCGATGATCGTCGCGACGACCGGCGATCGCGTCGGCCGCCGCTTCTCGTCGTAATCGTAGAAGCCGGCTTGCTTCTTCTGGCCCCAGCGTCCCTGCGCGCACAGCGCGTCCTGAAGGCTTTCGATGCGGCTGGGATCGCGATGCCAGCCGATATCGACGCCGGCGAGATCGGCCATCTGGAACGGCCCCATCGGCATGCCGAAGTCGGTATGCACGCGATCGACCTGTTCCGGCGTGGCGCCTTCAAGCAGCAGCGCGTTGGCGTTGGCCTGGCGCGGGATCAGCATGCGATTGCCGATGAAGCCATAGCAGACCCCGGCCACAACCGGCACCTTGCCGATTTTGCGCGCGATAGCCATGCCAGTGGCCAGCGCATCGGGCGCGGTCTTGGCCCCGCGAACCACCTCGACCAGCTTCATCACGTTGGCGGGCGAGAAGAAATGGAGGCCGAGCACGTCCTGCGGGCGCGTCGTTGCCGCCGCGATTTCGTCGATAGAGAGATAGGAGGTGTTTGACGCAAGCATCGCGCCCGGCTTGGCAATGCCGTCGAGCCGGGCAAAAATCTCCTTCTTCACCTCCATGTTTTCATAGACCGCCTCGATGATGAGGTCACAGTCGGCAAGCGCTGAAAAGTCGAGCGTCGGCGTGATCAGGCCCATCGCCTTTTCGACCTGCTCGGCGGTGAGCCTACCCTTGGCGGCGGTTGCCTCGTAGTTTTTGCGCATGACGCCAATGCCACGGTCCAGCGCATCCTGCGCCATCTCGACCATGGTAACCGGGATGTTCGCCGAGAGGAAATTCATCGAGATGCCGCCGCCCATCGTGCCCGCGCCGATCACGCCGACCTTGTTGATCGGGCGGAGCTGGATATCCTTGGGCAGGCCATCGATCTTGGCCGCGGCGCGCTCGGCGAAGAAGACGTGGCGCAGCGCCCTGGACTGCGCGCCGGCGACAAGTTGCTGGAACAGCATGCGTTCCTTTTCCTGCCCCTGGTCGAGCGGCAGTTCGGTTGCAGCCTTCACCGCCGCGATGCAGCCCTGGGGCGCATCGAGGCCCTTGATCTTGCGGGCATTTTGGGTCGCGAACTGTTCAAACACTGCCGGATCGGCCGAAACGGAGCGATCGCCGGTGCGGCGGGGCGCGGCGAGTGTGCGGGCATAGGCGATCGCCTCGGCGGCAAGGCTTTCGTCGCTCTCGGCCAGCTTGTCGACGAGCCCGGCCTGCGCCGCCTTGCTCGCCGCGATCGGCGTGCCCGAGACGATCATGTCAAGCGCGGTTTCCACGCCCACGAGGCGCGGCAGTCGTTGCGTGCCGCCGGCACCGGGCAGGATGCCAAGCGAGACTTCGGGCAGGCCCAGCCTGGCCTTGGGGCTGGCGATCCGGTAATGCGCGCCCAGCGCCACTTCCAGCCCGCCGCCCAGCGCCGTCCCGTGAATGGCAGCGACCACCGGCTTGGCGCTCGCCTCGATCGCATCGACCACCTGCGGCAGCCAAGGATCGACCGGCGGCTTGCCAAACTCGGTAATGTCGGCGCCGCCCGAGAACATCTTGCCGGCGCCGCGAATGACGATCGCCTTGATCGCCGGATCGCCCTGCGCATCGGCCAGCGCCTTGGCCAGCCCCTGGCGGACCTGCGCGCCCAGTGCATTGACCGGCGGATTGGCCATGACAATCTCGAGGACGTCGTCGTGAAGCTTGGTCTCGATCATGGAAGCTCTCTCGTCAGAAGGACGTCTCGCCTAGGCCGCGCGGCCGGGCGAAGGGATGGGAGGAGGAGAGGCCGGCATCGACGACCAGGGCATGGCCGTTGACATAGCTGGCCTCGTCGGACGCGAGGAATGCAACCGCGGTGGCGATCTCGATGGGCTGGCCGCCGCGCTTGAGCGGGTTGAGTTGCCCCAGTTGGTCGCTCTTGCCCTTGGCGCGGGCGCGTTCGTAGAATGGCTGGGTCATGCCCGTCTCGATCAGGCCAGGGCACACCGCATTGACGCGAATGCCCGATCCGCTGAGCTGCTGTGCCGCGGTCTGCACAAGATTGATCACCCCCGCCTTGGATGCGGAGTATGCCGGGCCACCCGCGCCGGCGCGCAAGCCTGCGACAGAGGCGGTACAGACGATCGCACCGGCGGTTCCGGCATCGAGCATGGCCTTGCCGCCATGCTTGATCGCCAGGAACGGACCGATCAGGTTGACCTGCAGCAGGGCCTGCCAATCCTCCACCGACTGGTCGAAGATGCCCGCCATGCCGCCGCTGATCCCGGCATTGGCAAAGATCACATCGATCCCGCCATGCGTCTGGATTGCAGCGGCGATCATCGCCATGACATCGCCTTCATTGCCGGCGTCCCCGCGCATCGCGGTAATCGCGGGATGCGTGGCGGCGGTCGCTTCCACGCCATCACCAAGGTCGACCGCCAGAACCCGTGCGCCTTGTTCGGCAAACAGGATGGCCGTGGCACGGCCAATTCCCGATGCCGCGCCGGTGACGAGGACACTCTTCCCCGCAAACCGCGCGTTCACAGGCCGCCCCGGATCGTCGTGCCACCGTCAACGACAATGCCCTGGCCGGTGACATAGGCGCCGGCTTTCGAGGCGAGGAAGACCGCCGCACCCGCGATCTCGTCGGGCTCGCCAATGCGGCCGAGCGGGGTGACGCGGTTGAGCGCGGCCTCTGCCTCCGGGTCTTCCCACAGCGCCTTGGCAAAATCTGTGCGGATCACCCCGGGTGCGATCGCGTTGACGCGCACGTTGTGCCTGCCAAATTCGATCGCAAGGTTGCGGACCAGCTGAAAATCGGCGGCCTTGGACACGTTGTAGGCCCCGATCACGTCCGATCCGATCAGCCCGCCGATCGAAGAGACGATCACGATCGCGCCGTTTTCGCGCTCGATCATTTCAGGCACGACCATGTTGATCAGCCAATGGTTGGCCAGCACGTTGTTGTCGAAGATCTTGCGGAACTGCTCGTCGGTAATCCCGGCCATCGGGCCGTAATAGGGGTTGGAAGCCGCGTTGCAGACGAGGATGTCGATCTTGCCGAAGCGTCGGCGCGTTTCCGAGACCAGCGTCTGCAGCATCGCCTTGTCAGAGATGCTGGCAGCGATGGCGATGGCACGTTCCTCGCCATGCGTGGCGTTGACGGCGTTGGCAACTTCCTCGCAGGCCTGCTGCTTGCGGCTGGAGATCACCACCTTGGCACCGGCATCGGCATAAGCCTCGGCGATGGCGCGGCCAATGCCGCGAGACGATCCGGTGATGATCGCGACTTTGCCGGTCAGATCGAACAAGTCCATGTTTCTCGCTCTCCTTATGCGGTGGCGCCGGCCTGGCGTGCTTGCGCCCAGGCGGCCTGGGCCAGCGGTCGCAATTTGGCGACGGCTTCTGCGGCCCTGCTGCTCGAGGCATTGCCATCGATCAGACGCTTCTTGATGCCCTGGACGATGCCGACCAGGCGGAACAGATTATAGGCAAAATACCAATGCAGATCGGGCAAGGCGTCCCGCCCGCTAGCCGCGCAATAGCGGTCGACCATGGCGCCAAGCGGCGGCAGCCCTTCGGCAGCAAGATCGATGCCGGCCAGCCCCGATCGCCCGTCACGCGGCATCGCCCAGTTCATCGCGAAATAGGTGAAGTCGGCCAGCGGATCGCCGATCGTGGTCAGTTCCCAATCGAGCACTGCTGCCACCCTGGGGGCGTTTGCGGCGTAGATCAGGTTGTCGATCCGGTAATCGCCGTGGATGATCGCAGTGCGGGTCTGCGCGGGCACGGTGCGCGGCAGCCAATCGATCAGCTTGTCCACCTCGGCAATGTCGTCCGTCTGCGCGGCGCGATACTGCTTGGTCCAGCGCTGGATCTGCCGCTCGAAATAGTTGCCCGGCGGACCGAAATCGCCGAGCCCGACGGCCTGGTGATCGATCGCGTGAAGCGCCGCCAGCGTATCGACCATCGCCTCGTAATAGGCGTGGCGATCGGGCCTGGGGATATCGGGCAGCGTGCCGTCCCACAGCGTGCGGCCCTCCACCAGTTCCATCAGGTAGAAGACGGCACCGATCACGCCCGCGTCCTCGCACAGCGCGATCGGACGGGGCACCGGGAATCCGGTGGGGAAAAGGGCCGAGATCAGGCGAAATTCACGGTCGACCGCGTGGGCCGACGGCAGCAAATGGCCAAACGGCTTGCGCCGCAGCACGAAGTTTCCGGCCGAGGTTGCGATGCGGTAGGTGGGGTTGGACTGCCCGCCCGCAAACTTCTCCACCGCATGCAGCTCGGCAGTGGTGGCCTGTTTCAGCCATCCCGCCAGCTTGTCCTGGTCGAGATCGCTCATCGCGCGGCGTCACGGTATTTGCCGAGTTCGGCGCGGGCGATGGCGCGGGCGTGTACCTCGTCAGGGCCGTCGGCAAGGCGCAGCGTGCGGATGTTGGCCCAGCCTGCCGCCAGCTGGAAATCGCCCGAGACACCGGCGCCACCATGGGCCTGCACGGCATCGTCGATGATTTTCAGCGCCATCATCGGCGCCTGCACCTTGATCATCGCGATCTCGTTGCGCGCGGCCTTGTTGCCGGCGCGGTCCATCATGTCGGCCGCCTTGAGGCACAGCAGCCGCGTCATTTCGATGTCGATGCGGGCACGGGCGACCCGTTCCTCCCACACGCTGTGTTCGGACAGGCGCTTGCCGAAGGCAGTGCGCGAGAGAAGCCGCCTGGCCATGGCCTCCAGCGCCTCCTCGGCCGCGCCGATCGTGCGCATGCAGTGATGGATACGGCCCGGCCCGAGCCTTCCCTGGGCAATCTCGAAGCCGCGACCCTCGCCCAGCAGCAGGTTTTCTGCCGGCACGCGCACATCGGTCAGCGTAACCTCGGCATGGCCGTGGGGGGCATGATCATAGCCATAAACCGACAGCAGCCTCTCGACCTTCACGCCGGGCGTATCGACATCGACCAGGATCATCGCCTGCTGGCTGTGCGCGGGGGCATCGGGATCGGTCTTGCCCATCACGATCGCCAGCTTGGCACGCGGGTCACCCATGCCAGACGACCACCACTTGCGCCCGTTGATCACATAATGATCGCCGTCACGGCGGATCGAGGTGCGGATGTTGGTCGCGTCGGACGAGGCGATCTCGGGCTCGGTCATCAGGAACGCCGAGCGGATGGTGCCCTCCATCAGCGGCTTGAGCCAGCGATCCTTCTGCGCCCGCGTGCCATAGCGGTGCAGCACTTCCATGTTGCCGGTGTCGGGTGCCGAGCAGTTGAACACTTCCGAAGCCCAGCCGATGCGCCCCATCTCTTCGGCGCAGAGCGCATATTCAAGATTGCTGAGCTGCGTTCCCGCGAACACGAAGCTGTCGTCGACATGGGTATGGCCCGATGCCGGCGGCATGAACAGGTTCCACAGCCCGGCAGCCCGGGCCTTTGGCTTGAGCGCCTCGATCGTTTGCGATGGCGTCCAGCGATCGCCGGTGTTGACCTCTGTCCCATAGGCTTCGACCTGCGGCCTGACGTGCATGGCGATAAAATCCCGCACCGCGCCTTGGAAGTGCCGCTCACGTTCGGTGAAGGTGAAATCCATCGATCCTCTCCAGAGGCCGGCCGACTCAAGGGCCATACCCTAAGTTCTAATTATGCCTGACCATGACGCATCGCCGCAGACCTGTCCAGCAGGACTCTACGCTCAAAACGAGATATATTGCGTAAAATCGGCACGGCTCGTCGCTTTGTCTAAACTGACCCGATATTCGAATTGGAGTTTAGGGGCGGCGCAATCTGTGGGTCGACAGCCGCGGCGCGAGTGACGATAAGGCACGCATGTGCGACACCATGCCTCCCACGCCTGGCGCGGAAACCGGCGCTGCCCTGGTCGATAGCGCGACCCGTTTTGACAGGCAGAAGCAGCGCATTGTCGATGCCGCGACGACGCTGTTGAACGATAAGGGCATGCGCGGGATGACGCTGTCCGACGTGGCGACCGAACTGGGCTTGAGCACGACCAGCGTGACCTACTATTTCCGCCGCAAGGAACAGTTGCTGACGGCGGTATTCGAAGACACGCTAGGCCGGCTGGCAGCGATGGTGGATGCAGCGCAGGCAGAGCCGACGCCCCGCGCGCGCGTTGCCCGCTACGTCGAACTGCATTTCGAGCACTTTGCGGGAACCTTGCGCCAGTCGGAGCGGCCGCTGGCCAACCTTTCCGAAATCCGTTCGATGGACGAGCCGGCGCGATCATCGCAGATCGAGCAGTATCGCGGCACGCTGCGGGCGATCCGCAGCTTCTTTGGCCCGGCCCGCGATGCCTCGCACCGCGACGTGCTGATCGCGCGCGCGCACATCCTCAACGAGGCGCTGCTATGGCAGCGCACATGGCTCGGGCAGTTCGCGATCGGTGATATGCCCAATGTCCGGCAGCGTTTTTTCCGGATACTTGACGGCGGTATCCTCACGCCCGGCACCGCTTGGGACGTTCGCGTGTTCACGCCCGGGGCGGTGATCGATGCAGGCGACCAGGAAAGTTTCCTGCGCGTGGCAACGCGTTTCATCAATGCCACCGGCTATCGCGGCGCGTCCGTCAAGCGGATCATGGCGGAGTTCAATCGCACCAAGGGCAGTTTCTACCATCATCTCGATTCCAAGGATGATCTGGTCGTCGCGTGCTGGCGGGCCAGCCACCGCCGGCTGGCCGATCTGCAGACCAGGGCCAGGGCCGAGCAGGCATCGGCGTGGAAGCGGCTTTCCGCCACGGTGCAGTCGGCGCTGCAGTTGCAGTTTGCCGACGAGTTCCCGCTGCTGCGCGTGACGGCCTATCAGGCGATGCCGCCTGCGGTTCGCGCGCTGGCGCTGCGCTATGCCCAGCGCACGGCGCTTGGCATGATGGGCGAGCTGGTGGAGGGGATGGCCGAAGGCGCCGTTCGCCTGGTCGATCCGTTCATTGCCGCACAGTTCCTGCTCGCGGCCATCAACGCGGCCTACGATCTGCAGGGGTGGCGCAAGGATCGCTCGCTGGCCGTGGTCATGGACGCCTACACGTCGGTATTGGGCAACGGCTTGTTCGCCCCGGAGTGAGAGGAGGGCATTCCCGCGCCGCCCGGCTGGGTTGTATAATATAGTCAGGGCTATAATACCTGCTGCTATGTCGCAATCGCTGGGCAACACTGCATGACCGAGTCCGGGCCCCTGGTGCTGGTCGTCGAGGACGAGCAGAAAATCGCTGACATCATTCGGGCCTATTTCGAGCGCGAGGGCTATCGCGTGGTCCGCGCCGCAGATGGGGAGGAAGGCGTCCAGAACCATTACCGGCTGGCCCCGGACCTCGTCATCCTCGATGTAAAGCTGCCCAAGCTTGACGGGTTTCAGGCCTTGGCGCGGATGCGCGCGCATTCCGACACGCCGATCATCATGGTAACCGCGCTGGGCGAGGATTACGAACGCCTTGCGGGGTTGCGTATCGGGGCAGACGACTATGTCGTCAAACCTTTCAATCCGGCCGAACTCGTGGCGAGGTCTGCTGCCGTGCTGCGCCGGGCAAGATCGCAAAGCGTGCCGCAGCGGCTGCGGATCGGGGTGATCGAGATAGACTGCGATGCGCATCTCGTGTCGGTTTCCGCAGGGGAGGGGCCGCGCCGCCTGATCGAGACGACCATCACGCAATTCCGCTTGCTGGAATATCTCGCCCGCGCAAGCCCACGGGTGGTCGGTCGCGGCGCGCTGCTCGATGCCTGCCTGCCCGAAGGAGAGGCGCTCGAACGGACCGTCGACAGCCACCTGTCGAAATTGCGGCGCAAGCTGGAGATGGCCGGGGCTGGCGACGTGCTCGAAAGCGTGCGCGGCGTCGGCTATCGATTGTCGGCGCGATGATGTGGCGCACGCTGCGCCTGCGCACGCAACTGGCCGCGGCGATGATCCTGGCCATCCTGCTGGCCATCCTGTTCGGCTATGTCGGGCTCAATCTCTTTGCGCGATGGCAAGAGCAGATGATGCTCAATGCGCTCGATCCGGTTGCGCGCCAGACGCTGATGGAGGTCGACGCCGGGGGCAGGCCGCCGGCGGCAGCCGCTGTTGCGCTTTACAAGGAGCGGGTGCGGATCGCGCAGACCATCGATCACGAACAGAGCGTGCTGCTGATCGGATTGGCCGCGCTGGCATCGATGTTCGGCATCGCGGTTGGCCTGGCGCTGGCCACCCGCCTTGCCCGCCCGATCGAGGCAGTGAGCCATGCGGCGCGCGCGATCACCTTGGGCGATCTGTCGGCGCGCGCGGCCGAAGGGCCGCCCGGCGCAGGCGAGCTTCGGCAGTTGCTTTCCGATTTCAACAGCATGGCCGAAGCGCTGGAAGCCTATGACCGTGATCTGCGCGAAGGCTCTGCGGCCATCGCCCACGAGTTGCGCACTCCACTGACGATCTTGCGCGGGCGGCTGCAAGGCCAGCTGGATGGGGTGTTTGCCACCGATGGTGCCGCGATCGCCGCGCTGATCCAGGAGGTGGATCTGCTCGCGCGCATTGTCGAGGATTTGCAGACTCTCAGCCTCGCCAACACCGGCCGTCTCGAGCTGAATGTGCGTTTGGCCGATTTGGCGCTGCTCGCCGCCACCCACCTGCACGCCCTCGAGCCGATCCTGGCCACCGCCGGCATGCGCCTGGAAACGCGCCTCGCGCCAACCCTGGTCGAGATCGATGCGCAACGGCTGGGACAGGTCCTGCTCGCGCTTGTCGACAATGCCCGCCGGCATGCCGCATCGGGTGGGGTGGTTGAAGTGGAAACGAAAATCGACGGCGCCAGCGCCTTGCTGATCGTTACCGATCGTGGCCCCGGTTTACCCTCGCACGAACCCGATCAGGTGTTTCGTCGCTTTTGGCGGGGTGAACCGTCGCGCAGCCGCGTGCACGGGGGCAGCGGCCTTGGCCTCGCCGTGGTGAAAGCGGTTGTCGAGGCGCACGGCGGGACAGTCCTGGCAGGCGACCGCCCGGACGGCGGCGCGGTGTTCCAGATACAGTTGCCGCGGCAGCAACGGCGGGGCAAAGCCTGACGCGCTGTCCCGCCGTGCTTGAACCGGCAGGACGTCAGCTATCATAACCGGGCAGGCGGCGATCGAGCTGGCGCAGGAAACCCGGCCAAGCCAGCATCGCCGATTTTGCGCGTCCGGTGCTCACCTGCTGCCGCACCTCTTCCTGCGCAGCGGCCGGCGCAAGCATCACCTTGTCCCGCCCGATCGACAGGGCAGCCACCTGCTGGGCACATGCCTTTTCAAGGTAATACATGCCGAGCCATGCCTCTGCCGCTGTTTCTCCTACTGCAAGCGTGCCATGGTTGCGCAGGATCATGGTCTTTTTGTCGCCCAGGTCCGCGACGATGCGCTCGCGCTCCGCAAGGTTGAGCGCGATCCCTTCATACCCGTGGTAGCTGATCGAGGGCAGCGCGATCAGCGCGTGCTGCGTCAGCGGCAGAAGCCCCTCGCTGTGGGTCGATACGGCAACGCCGTGGTCAGAGTGGAGGTGCATGACGAACCGGGCGTCTTCGCGCGCGCCGTGGATCGCCGAATGGATCGTGAAGCCAGCCGGGTTCACCTTGTACGGCGTCGGCGCGATGATCTTGCCATCCAGATCGATCTTGACCAGCGAAGAGGCGGTGATCTCTTCGAAAAACATCCCATAGGGATTGATCAGGAAATGGTGATCATCCCCGGGCAGTCGCGCCGAAATGTGGGTGTAGATCGCGTCATCCCAGCCGTGCAGGGCGACAAGCCGATAGAGCGCGGCCAGTTCTACGCGGATCTGCCATTCCTGCGATGCGGCATCGGTCTGTGCGGTTGTCCGGTCTGCCGGTGCGAGTGTGTCCATTTCAGTTCTCCTGTCCATCAACCGCTATTTTTACTGCAACTGCGGCGCTGATTTTGGCTCAGCCGGGCCGCTATGCGTAATGCGCATGCTATCGCACCGGGTTGACCCAATCAATAGCGATAGCTATTAATATGCGCTCCCGCCGCTTTGCCGGCCCGGAACCGCCGTGCAACGGGTCACAATGGCCGACGCGCTTGGGGCAGGGCAGGGGCGGTATCGGGCCACAGCGAAGGACAGCGAATAGCATGGGGCTGGGTAACGCAGCGCGGATGGTGCCGCGCGAGGACGCGATCGATCCCGATCTGCCGATCATCGATCCGCACCATCACCTTTGGGAGGATCATCCCGAAAGCCACTATGCAGCAAAGGCGGCGCACCCGTTCAACGATGTCTTTGCGCAAGACCCCGTATATCTGCGCGACGAGTTTCTGGCGGACTTGCGCACCGGCCATAACATCGTCGCAACCGTCTATGTCGAATGCGGCGCATTCTACCACGAGCATGGATCGGAGAACGATCGCGCGCTGGGTGAGATCGAACGCGTCGTGGAAATCGCGCAGGCAGGCGCGGGCGATCCTTCGGGAGGCCAGCCGTGCGCGGCGATCGTTGGCTATGTCGATCTGACCAGCGATGATGCGGCTGCGGCGCTGGCGCGGGCGAAAGCGGCCGGGGCGGGCAAGCTGCGTGGCATCCGCAACATTGGCCCGCATGACGACGAGCGTGTGCTCGGCCCGGTCGCCCCGGCGCCCCGTGGGCTCTATGGCAGCGACGCTTTTCGGCGCGGCTTTGCCGCATTGGCCGAGGCAGACCTGTCGTTCGATGCCTGGGTGTTCGCGCCGCAGATCGGGGAAGTGATGGACCTCGCCCGCGCGTTTCCGCACGTGCCGATCATGCTGGATCACGTTGGCACGCCGCTGGGGATCGCCCGGCACCGCGGCACGCTGGCAGCGACCTTTCCCGACTGGCAGCGCGCCATCCGCGAACTGGCGACCTGCCCCAACGTCCACGTCAAGTTGGGCGGGTTGGGCATGCCCTTCACGATGCTCGACGGCCTCGGGCCCACGCAGCGCGTTGGCTCTGCGACTCTCGCACGCCTGTGGCAGCCCTATATCGAAAGCTGCATCGAAGCGTTTGGGACGGATCGCGCGCTGTTCGAAAGCAACTTTCCGGTCGACCGCTGGGGCGCGGACTATGTCGAAACGTGGAACGCGTTCAAACGCCTGACGCAGTCGGCCTCGGCAGACGAGAAATCGTGGCTGTTCGCGCGCTCAGCTGCCAAATTCTATCGTCTCGACGTCCACGCCGCCTAGACCGCCAGAACCGTTCCTGTTGCACGGGAAAAAGAAGGCCTGCCCCGGCATGCGGTCGGAGCAGGCCTTCTAGCGACGGCGGTCTGCCCACCTGGGTGTCAGGTGGGGATCACGCCAGCCGCAGGCAGAACCGCTTCTCCACCGGTTCGGTCACTTTCCAGGTGCCGGTGAACCCTGCCTCGACCAGGAAGGCATCCCCGGCCTTGACGCTGACCGTTTCGCCGCCATCGGCAGTCAGTTCGATCGCGCCCGCGATCAGATAGATATATTCGTGATAGGGCGTGTTCTCGGAATGCCAGGTGCCGGTGGTGGAATGCCAGGTCCCGGTCACCATGGCCTTGTCTGCTGTCTGGAATTCCAGCCACGTCTTCATCGTGGGAGACCCTTCCACAGGTTTCCAGTTGTCAGACGGGTTGGGATTGAAGAGCCCGGTTTCCGGGACCGAAATTGCAACGCTCATATCGCATCCTTTTCATGACTGCTTGGGCAGCTCGATTTGCAATGGTCAGAGAAAATCCTCAGCGCGGCGCTGCGCAATGTTCAACCTTGGCCGGCGTAACCCAGCACGGCCTTGACCTCGACGAACTCGTGAAAGCCGAAATCGCCCCATTCGCGGCCATTGCCGCTGCGCTTGTAGCCGCCGAACGGCGCCATCAGGTCACGCGCGCCATTGATCGATACCTGGCCCGCACGCATTCTGGCCGCCACCTTGCGCGCCGTTTCGATGTCTGCCCCGCTCACATAGGCGGCGAGCCCATATTCGGTGTCGTTGCCGATCGCGATCGCCTCGTCGAGGGTCTGGTAGGCCATGATCGACAGGACGGGACCGAAGATTTCCTCCCGCGCGATGGTCATGTCAGGCGTCACGTTGGCGAACACCGTGGGCTGGACATAATAGCCCTTGTCCAGGCCTTCGGGGCGCTCGACCCCGCCGGCGACCAGCGTGGCGCCCTCATCGATGCCTGATTGGATAAGCCCGCGAATCTTGTCGAATTGGGCCTGCGAGGCAACGGGGCCGATCTGGGCGTTGCCGTCGGGCGGCCCGACGGTGATGCTGCTGGCGGCAGCGCGCGCACTTTCGATCGCTTCGGCCATGCGCGCGGCTGGCACGAGCATGCGCGACGGCGCATTGCACGACTGGCCGGAGTTGACCATCATGCCTTGTACGCCGCCGGCAACGCTTTGCGGCAGATAGGCATCGTCGAGCACGATGTGCGGGCTCTTGCCACCCAGTTCCTGCGCCACCCGCTTGACGGTTGCAGCGGCGTTGCGCGCCACTTCGATGCCTGCCCGCGTCGATCCGGTAAACGACACCATGTCGACTTCGGGATGCGATGACAGCGGCACGCCCACACCGACGCCGTCGCCATGAACCAGGTTGAACACGCCAGCGGGAAGCCCGGCGGCTTCCAGGATCTCGGTGAAGATCTGCGCGGAAAAGGGGGCGATCTCCGATGGCTTGAGCACCATGGTGCAGCCTGTGGCAATGGCCGGCGCCACTTTGCAGGTGATCTGGTTGAGCGGCCAGTTCCACGGTGTGATCAGCCCGCAGACCCCGATCGGCTCGCGCGCGATCAGTGTCTGTCCGCGCTCCTGGGTGAATGGAAACGTCTTGAGAATTTCCAGCGCAGTGGCGAGGTGCGCCAACCCGATCTGTACCTGGGCATTGCGCGCCAGCGAGACCGGCGCACCCATTTCCTCGGTCACGGCCGCAGCAAGATCGTCGGCGCGCTTCTGGTATTCCGCCAGAATGCTGCCCAGGATGCCGAGCCGGTCTTCCCGGCTGGTGGCAGACCAGCCGGGAAACGCGCGCCGCGCGGCGTGAACGGCCTTGTCGACGTCGGCTGCGGTGCCCAGCGCAATACGGCCGGCGATCGCCTCGGTCGCGGGATTGAGCACATCGAGGGTGTCTTGGCCGGCCGGTTCAACCCATTGGCCGTCGATGTAAAATCGTGTGTAATCGCGCATGTTGGCTCCTCTCAAATCGGCGTCCCCGCGGTTCATTTGAACCAGCCAGGGCGGTAATGATCAGTATTGTTGCTGTCTGGGTTGGCGCTGCGTCGGCCAGGCGTTTGGGCAGTCAGGATGCCGGCACCAGACAAAGTGGAAAGCGCTCCATCTGGCCCATGGCATGCGCCGGAATCCATTGCGGCGCTGTCGTTCCAGGGGTGAGCGTCAGGCCGCGCGCCATCACCGCGTCGAGCAGCACTTCGACCAGCATCACGGCCACATAGCGGCCAGGGCAGATGTGCTGGCCACCGCCGAACGTCGTGCTGCCCTTGCGCGAGCGGTCGAGGTCGAACCGCATTGGATCGGGCACGGCCGCAGGGTCGAAACCGCCGACGCCCCACATCAGCGAGACGATCGCACCGCGTGGAATGCGCACGCCCGCAAAGATAACCTCCTCCATTGCCCAGCGGGGCAGGTGGATCACCGGCGGCTCGATACGCAATGCTTCGAAGATGGCATTGGCCACGAGTTGCCGGTCGGCGTGCACCTGCGCCAGGGCGTCTGGATTTTTCAGCAGCGCGAACAGCGTGTTGGCGGCACCAAGTGCCGCGGTATGAAATCCGTCGATCAGGTTTCCGGCCAGCATGGCGCCAACGTCGCGTGGAACGATTCCCGCCTCCGCGGGATCGTCCGGTAGATCGATCCGCTTGAGGTCGTCAGTCAGGGCAACGACGAAGAGGTTTTCGCCCCGCCGAAGGCTACGCTCGGCCGCTGCCCTGATCACGCGCCAATACCCGCGCATGGCGTTATCGAGCACGATGTAGTCTTGGGCGTCGCGGTTGAAGTGAAAAAGCCGGGTCAGGTCCCGCGTATAGGCCTGCATCGCCACGATTTCGCCGGCGTCCATCTCCAGCATGCGGCCCCAGAACCCGCAGGTGAGCCGCTCGGCGACATCGCGCATCACGTCTATCTCGCCAAATGGGGCAAGCTCATCGAGGATTTGCTGCACGGTTTCCTCTGCCACCGGCCGCATCGCGCTCACCTCTTTGGGGCCGAGGCGGGAAACCAGTGCCTTGCGCACAGGGCGATGGATCGGCGGATTGGCGGTGAAGACCTGGTTTGCCACCACGCGCGCGACTTCGGCACCCAAGGGCGGCGCGGGATCGTCCATGCGCGTGAGCGACTCGCCAAACAGCACCCCGGCGGGAACGTTGCCGATCTGGGGCAGGGCGCCCAGTTTCTGCAAATCCGCATTGCGGAAAACCGCCAGGTTCCCGTCCTGGTCCTGCAGGAAACGCGGTTCGGGCCCGGCGAAAACGCGCTCGGCAAAGGGGCGGATGCTGTCGCGGCCGCCGGTGAAACCGAACTCGGCAAGCGTTCCCAGGCTTCCGATCTCGACAGTGTCCATTCCTGACATCCCTTCTCGTCAAGCGCAGTTGCAGCGTAGCGCATGCGGCTGACATAAACAATAGTCTGGACTATTCTATTGGCTGCGGTATCTGTGCATCTGGATGGAGCGAATCGTGCCTTTGAAAGGCGCTTTCGGCGGCGGGTTTCGCGCAAGGAGGGCTCATGAGCGATCAGACCGAAAAGCAGGCCAGAAACCAGCTCGCAGAGGCTTACCGGCGGGTTGTGGACCTTGGCTTGACCGAGCTGTCTTCGGGAAACCTGAGCGTCCGTTTTGGAAATGGCATGCTCATTTCACCGGCTGGTGCGGATGGTGACAATATTTGTGAAGAGAGCATTGTCTATGTCAACGCATCGGGCGATTGGGACAAAAGTCTCAATCCTTCGAGCGAATGGCAGCTACATGCCAGAATATACCGCAACGATGCCAATACCACGGCAATCGTCCATACCCATTCCGATAATTGTGTCGCGGTTTCGTGCCACTGCCATTCCTTGCCGCCGTTTCACTACCTTGTCGGCCTGTTTGGTGGGGATGACGTGCCGTGCGTGCCCTATTCAACCTTTGGAAGCGAAGCACTCGCGCACGATGTCTCGCACGCGCTGATCGACCGCTACGCCTGCCTCATGGCCAATCACGGCATGACCGCGCGCGGGCCTTCGATGCCCATCGCGATGATGTTTGCCCATCGGCTTGAGATCCTCTGCCGGCAATATCTTCTGGCGCAGCAACTGGGTGAGCCCAATCATCTTTCGGCCGAAGATATGGATGCGTTCCGAGAAAAGATCGCAAAGATGTCCTACGGTCGATAGGATAGTTCTGATTTAGATAAAACTCCCTGTAATCGACTGATAATGATCTGCAATTTTAGGCGATGGAAAAACGGATGAGCGCCGATTTTAACCCATCGACCATGGCGGATACTGTCTATCGATTGGTTGAAAATGGGGTTTCTATGGTTCGATATTTCCCGCCTTTGCGGAAAGCAAATTGACAACCCCGCAAGCTCAAATTTAAATAGTTCACACTATCATTGTCGAGGTTTCTATGGATCGTACTGCCGATCGCGATCTCAAGGCTCGCGCACTCAAGGTCATTCCCAACGGCATGTATGGCCACGAGGCGGTGCATGCACTGCCCGCCACGTTCCCGCAGTTTTTCGAGCGGGCCGAGGGCGCCTATATCTGGGATGCCGATGGCAACCGCTATCTTGATTTCATGTGCGCCTATGGACCGAGCTTGCTTGGGTATCGGGACCAGCGGGTGGACGCGGCCGCCGCGGCGCAGGCGGCGAAAGGCGACACCATGACCGGGCCATCGCCGGTGATGGTCGATCTTGCCGAAGCACTGGTTGCCATGGTGACTCACGCGGACTGGGCGATGTTCTGCAAGAACGGCACCGATGCCACCAGCATGGCGATGGTTGCCGCACGTGCGCAAACCGGCAAACGGATCGTGCTCCTGGCCAAGGGCGCCTATCACGGCGCGGCGCCCTGGTGCACGCCCAATCCCGTCGGCGTCGTGGCCGAAGATCGCGCCATGCTGCGCTATTACGAATACAACAATGCCGAGAGCCTCGAGGCCGCCGTGCGCGCCGCGGGCGACGATCTGGCCGCCATTTTCGCCACGCCGTTCAAGCACGATGCCTTTTTCGACCAGGCGCTGCCCGATCCGGTCTATGCGCGCCGGGCAAGGGAGTTGTGCGACGAAACCGGGGCCATGCTGGTTGTCGATGATGTGCGCGCTGGTTTCCGGCTGGCGCGCGATTGCAGCTGGTCGCTCGTCGGCGTGCAGCCCGATCTGAGCTGCTGGGGCAAGGCCGTGGCGAACGGACAGCCCTTGTCCATACTGCTGGGATCGGATCGCTGCCGCAAGGGCGCTGGCTCGATCTATGTCACCGGCTCCTATTGGTTCGCGGCTATGCCAATGGCAGCCTCGCTCGAGACGCTTCGCATCATCCGCGAAAGCGATTACCTTGAACAGATGATCCGCATGGGCGACCGGCTGCGGGCCGGCTTGGCCAGCGCAGCCGAGCGGCACGGGTTCGGCTTGCGCCAGACCGGGCCGTCGCAAATGCCGATCATGCTGTTCGACGATGACCCCGATCTGCGTGTCGGCTTTGCCTGGGCAGAAGAGATGCTGCGGCGGGGCGTCTATATCCACCCCTGGCATAACATGTTCATCGCCGCCTGCATGACCGAAGCTGACATCGACATGGCCGTTGCCGCGGCAGATGGGGCGTTTGCCGCGACCCGGGCGCGCATGGCCGATCTGCAACCTTCGCCGGTAATCCTGGCGATGGCGGCAGCGAGATCCGCAGAAGAACTCCAGGCCCTGGCCTGACGCGTGCGGCGAGGAGCCAACCATGGACCAGTCGATTGATCTTCTCGCTGTCGGCCTGCTAACAGTCGATATCGCGGTGCGGCCGGTGAACGAACTGCCGCCGATCGATACCGGCATGTTGGTGGAATCGATCCTGCTCTCGCCGGCGGGAACGGCCGGCGGGGCTGCGATGGTCGCCGCAAAGCTCGGGCTAAAGGTCGCCCTCGCATCGGCAATCGGTGATGATCTGCAAGGGGTTGCGGTTCGCCATGGCTTGGAAAAGGCCGGGGTCGATGTCCGTTTCCTCGTCACCAACGAACAGTTTCCCACCTCGTCGACGGTGCTTCCCGTGCGCAGCATCGGCCAGCGTTCGACCTATCATATGGTGGGAGCAAGCATGGTCACGCCCTTGCATGGGGAACTGGAAGCGGCGCTGCCCCAGATCCGGGCCATTCATTGGGGAGCGGTAAACTTCCCCGGCGTTGCCGAGCAGGCTGTCGCGATCCTGAAGGCGGCAAAGGCGGCGGGCGCGTTCGTAACGTGCGATCTTGTCTCCCCGCGCGAGGGGACGATGGAGGATCTTGCCCGTATCCTGCCTTATGTCGATCTTTTCATGCCGAGCCTGGCCGAAGTGCTGCACCTGCACGGCAATGACGATCTGCGCGCGGCGGCCGATCGGTTCATCGCAATGGGCGCCGGGGGATGCGTCTTCAAGCTTGGCCACGAAGGCGCCATCCTGTTGAAGCCGGATAACGCGGTTCAGGTGCCTGCTTTGCCCATCGATCCTGTCGACACGACAACCTGCGGCGATTCCTTCTGCGTGGGATTCCATGCCGGGCGGCGGCGCGGCTTGGATGAAGAAGCGTCGCTTCGTTTCGCGACGGCAACCGCAGCGCAAGTGGCGATGGGCTTGGGCACTGTGGGCGCGCTGTCCAACTTTGACGAAACCATGGTGCTGTCGCGGACTGTCGGCGCGTCTTCCTAGCGATTGCTGGATATTGGCCGGCACTGCGGATAGTGGATCAGGAGGTAATCTGAAAGTTCAAGGAACAGCGATGGCACGGGCGAGAAAAGCAAAGAGCGGGAGCGACCAGGATGTCGAACTCAATACCAAGCTCGCGCCGTCGCAGGATCGCTCCAAGGTCACGTTTGAAATCATTCTCAAGGTCGCGGGCGAGTTGCTTGGCGAAGTGGGCATCGAACGTCTTTCGACCAATATGATCTGTGAGCGTGCGGGACTGACCCCGCCCGCGCTCTATCGGTATTTTCCAAACAAGTATGCCATACTCAGGGAGATGGGCGACCGGGCGATGAAGGCCGAGGATCGTGTAGTGTTCCGCTCGATCGCGACCGGGCAACTCGGCTTCGATGGCCCGCTCGAGCAGGTGGTCGAACATCGCCTGGATCTTTTGACGAAGGTGCGGCGGGCCGCGCGCAGAGTTCCGGGCGGCGAATGGATCTTGCGGGTCATGCGGGCGGTGCCCGTATTGCAAGAAGTGCGGATCGGCTCGACCCAGGCGGTTTCCGACGTGCTCTTTGCCAAGCTCCACGCACAATATCCCGCCGTGGACGAGACCCGGTTGAGAGCCGCGACCCTGCTGAGCACGGCGCTGGGCAGTGCCACGAATGATCTCATCTCCGACATGCCCGAGTGGGGCGACGAGATCGGGCGCGAGTACGCGAATATGGTCAGTCTCTATTATCGTAACCTGCTGGGTGTGACGGTCGAGGCGGCAACAGGGTACGAAAAGGCAAGTTGACCCAGGGCGGCGGTGGGCGCTGCGCGCGACCCCATGGCCGTATCGTGTTGCCGATGCCGACGGAGCGAAGTTTGGAATAACAGTACCTTGACCTCGCAAGAAGGAGCGGCACGGTGACAGCAGATAGCCAGGCGAACGCGGGGCAAGGCGCCTTGAGCCGGGCCGCGATGGCAGCGGCGCTCTTGATCGGCACGGTCGGGCTCGTCATAGCCGGCGTCCAGCCGGTCTTCTTCGGGGCGCTGCTCGCCGCCGACCGCCTTTCGGCGGCTCAAGTGGGGCATGTCGCGGCAGCCGAACTCGTCTCGATCGGCATCGGCGTCGTCATTGCCGAGTCGTTCCTGGAGCGTGTTTCGGTCTGGCTTTCCACGCTCGTTGCCCTGGCGCTGGTCGCGTCGCTCAATCTCGCAACGGTTTGGACCAGCGGATTGGGCGTGCTTTTCGTGCGTGGGCTGGTCGGCCTCTCGGCGGGTGTGCTGGTGTGGATGACCACCGGCGTCATCGTCCGCTCCGCTCGCCCTACGGCGTTGTCGGCTGCGTTTCTGCTGACCCAGGCGATCATTCAGTTCGCAACTTCCACCGGTCTTGCCATTGCCGCTCCCAATGCCCGCGATGGTGTGCCCGTGACGATCGCCGTCCTGGCCACTGCCGCACTGCTTCTGGTTCCCTTGCTGCCCAAGCGCTTGAATCCCCTGCCGCGTGATCCCGCGCAGGTATCGGGTCTGCCCCCGCTGCGGGGGTGGGTTGTCCTGGCGGCATCGCTTTTGATCCAAAGCTGCATCGTTGGGGCGTGGGTCTATTTCGAGCCGCTGGGCCGCCAGGCCGGCATGACACCGCAGCAGGTTGCGTTTGCGGTGCCCGCCTCGCTGGGAGCGCAGGTGGTGGGTGGTTTTGCCGCGATATTTCTTGCCCGGCGCCTGCCCTGGTTTGTGTCGCTGATGGTCTCGAGCATCGCATTGAGCGCCGTGCTGTTCATCTTGTCCACCCCACCAGGGGCTGCGGCCTTTTTCGTTCTCGAAACGCTGTTTGGCGCGATTTGGATTTTCATTACCCCGTTCCTGACGCCGTTGTCGATCGAAAACGACCCGACCCGCCGCACGGCGCTGTTGGTACCGTCGGCCGTCCTGGTCGGATCAGGGTTGGGGCCGCTCGCTGCTTCCACGCTGGCCGACGATGCCAGCGCGGGCCGCGTGCTTCAGCTGTGCGCAGTGCTGGCGATTGGTGCGACTCTGCTCATTGTCGGTCTCTATGTGACGCGATCACGCATCGCAGGCGGCGAGGCCGCGCCGCATGCATGATCGCCAGGCACGCCGAATTCGGCTTAAAATAACGATTGCATAGACTATCATAATGTACTGGCATCAGCGACGCTCACCGCTGTTTCTCGGCAGCGGTGGGCGGCCGTGCAACGGCGGCATAGATCCGCTAGCGAGCGTTCCCCATCTGATTCGCCAAATCTGCGGCCGCAGGGGCAGGGCGCCCCAGCTTGGCAGCAGGTCGTGATTGCGGGATTATGACACTAAAATACTGTAAATATGTAAAATATTTGAGCAATAACGGCGCGTGATTCGCCCGTTCGCCGCGCCATCGGCTGTCTCGCTGAAATCGCGCCAGCGGAGATGGATGCTGTGTTTTGGCGCTGGTTCGCCGATGCCGGATGGCTGGATTTTCGGCGGACTTGTGCGGGTTGCGATAGCACCAGTCACGCTAAATCTGCCGCCCCAGCATTCCCCTATTGCCAAGGTATGTCGAACATGGTTCAATAGCACTAGCTATCGCAATGAGGGCGCGAGCGCCCGCTGCGAAAAGGCCACGGTCCACAACAAAACATGAGGGGGGCTTATGTCCGAGCAGTTGCTAAATCGAACGCTGTTGATGACGAGCGCGATGATGGTTCTGGGATATGCCGGAAGCGCTGCCGCCCAGGCGGCCCCTGCCAACACGGCGGCAGCCGTGGCCGCGGATTCCAACCAGGTCGGTGTGATCGTGGTTACCGCGCAGCGCCGAAACGAAGATATTCAGAAGGTGCCGGTTTCCGTCCAGGCGCTGTCCGGCCAGGACCTTCAGTCGATCGGCGTTAAGAGCACCGAGGATATCGCCCAGGCGACCCCGAACCTCATGATCCAGAGCCCGATGGGGATCGGCAACCAGCCCTTGATCAGTATTCGCGGCATTGGCCTCAATGATTTTGACAGCAACAACGCTGGTCCCAACGGCGTCTATATCGACGATGTCTATATCAGCGCGCCCTCGGCGCAGAGCTTTGCGATTTTCGATCTAGATCAGGTGCAGGTGCTCAAGGGGCCGCAGGGCACGCTCTACGGGCGCAATACCAGCGGCGGCGCCCTGCTGTTCACGTCGAAAAAGCCGACCGACCAGCTAACGGCGGACGTCCATATCGAGCAGGGCAACTACAACACCACATTTGTCACCGGCGCGGTCGGCGGGCCGATTGCGGACAATCTCAGTGCACGCATTGCGGTCGTCTACAATCATTCCGATGGGTTCATGCAGAATGACTTCTACGGCATTTCCGCCAATGGCACGAACAGTAAGGCCGTGCGCGCGCAGTTGCTGTGGAAACCGACGCCGAACCTGAAAATCCTGCTCAGCTCGACCACCGGGCTGGTCAACAACGTGCCCAACGAATATCGTCATATCGGCACGTTGAAGCCTGGCACGCAAAGCGATCCGGCGCCGGTGGTGTGCTCGGTCGCCGATGCCTATGCCGGCAACTGCGTCGACATGTTCGGCTTCGGCACGCCGTCCAACTTCTATCGCGGCCAGTACAACCGCACGCAGTATCTGCGGAACCTCAATCTCAACGAAACCGCCCGGATCGACTACGACCTTGGCCGCGTGACGTTGACCTCGATTTCGGCCTTTCAGCACAACGACAAATACTTTCCCGAGGACAGCGACGCCAACCCGGCCAACCTGGTCGAAGCGACATTTGGCGTGAAAACCAATACCTACACCGAGGAACTGCGTGCGGCGTACACCTCCGCAAAATTCAACTGGGTGTTCGGCCTCTACTACCTCCACGAAGATCTCCGCCAGGATCAACCGCTGGATCTTTTCATCGATGGTGATCTCTACGGCGGTTTCGGCATTCCCGCTGGCGCCGGCAATTTCGATGGCATCGCCCAGCGTGCCTATGACCACAGCCATCAGAAAACCGATTCCGTGGCTGCGTTCGGGCAAGCCGACTACACGCTCGGCAACGTGACGCTCACTCTTGGGGGCCGGCTCACCCACGAACGCAAGACGTTCGAGTATGACGCGTCACGGCAATACCAGTCGGGCGGGCGCGGCAATTTCGGCCCGCTGGAAGGCTTTATTTCTTCGAACCAGACCCAGACCAACACCAATGCCACCTGGCGCGCCGCGGTCAGCTATCGCCCCACGGACGCGATCCTGACGTATGCCAGCGTCGCGACCGGTTTCAAAAGCGGCGTGTTCAACGGCAGTTTTCTGAGCAGCGACCCCGAGCAAGCCCTGTTTCAGCTGCAGCCGGTCAAGCCCGAGCGGGTAACTGCCTATGAAATCGGGGCGAAGACGAGCTGGTTTGATCGCCGGCTGATTTTCAACGTTGCCCTGTTCTACAACGACTACATCGACGAGCAGATCTTTGCGCAGGTTCCGCAGACCGTGAACACTGCGGCCGGACCGATCGAGCAGATCACGCAGGTTCTGGCCAATGCCCACAAGGCGCGGACCGAGGGTGTCGAAGTGGAGCTGACCGCCGCCCCTGTTCGCGGCCTGACCTTCACGCTGGCGCCGGCTTGGCTCAATGCCAAGATCATCAGCGCAGGCTTGCCGATGTTCCAGGGCGCCACGCCGCTCGATGGCAACCGTCTTGCCAATGCGCCCCGGTTCAGCTTTTCCGGAACCGCCAGCTACAAAATCCCGCTCGACGCGTTGAACGGGGATCTCAATTTCCGCTGGAATTCAAGTTATCGCAGCTTCCAGTATTTCGACTCGACCAACGACCCCTATATCACCCAGAGCGGGTACTGGATTCATAACCTGAACATCGTTTACCAGAACAAGCATGGCTTCGATATCGGTGCCTACGTCCGCAACGTTGCCAACAAGAAGTATGCGATCGGCGCGGCCGACCAGACGGCACCGTTCGGGATGATCACGCAGACGGTGGGGGCGCCGCGGACCTATGGCGTCCAGGTTTCGTTCCATTATTGATCATCGTTGCAAGCATGGGTCGGCAAGGAAGCATGATTCCGCTGGCCCATGCGCGATGAATCTGTTGCAGGAGTGTTCGGCACGATGCCCTGGATGGTTGTTCGCGCTGCGGCGCTGATCGTGGCTGCCTTTGCCGCAGGAGCGCCAGCGGGCGCGCAGGCATGGCGGGCGAGTTGGACGGCATCACCCGCGCCGTCGTTGCAGGCGGGCCCCGGTGTTCCGCCGGAATTTGTCAGTCCGGTCATCGCGAACCAGACGATCGTTCAGGTCATCCGCCTGAGCGCGGGTGGCGATGCGGTGCGCCTCCGCCTGTCCAACGAGTTCGGAGCGGCGCCGTTGCACATTGGTCGCGTGACGGTTCGCCTGCTCGATGCGGCAGGTGCCAAGACGGTGGGCGAACCGCGCGTGGTGACCGCCAATGGCAATGCCGACTTCACCGTGGCTCCCGGATCGCCGCTGATCAGCGATGCCATCGCGATCCACGTCCCCGCGCGCGCCCAGCTCAGCGTGGCGATCTACGTCACAGACGAGAAGACCGCCTGCACGTGTCACGCCGATGGGCAGGCCTATACGTTGCTCTCGCCACCCGGCGATTACACCACGCGTGCATTTACCCCGGCATCCCGCACTCCCGCGCGGCCGTTCCTGACAGCGGTCGAGGTGCAGGGCGCCCCCGGCCGGGTTGTCGCGGCATTGGGTGACTCGATCACCGACGGCTATATGTCGACCCCAGATGCAGACCGACGTTGGCCCGACTTTCTTGCCGCGAGGCTGCATGGCACGGCGGACCTTGCGTCTGCGGCGGTGATCAATGTCGGGATCAGCGGCAATCGCGTCCTTGCGCCTGATCCGGTTGCGATCTTCGGGGTTCCGGCCCTGGCGCGGCTCGATCGGGATGTGTTCGCCATGACTGGCGTTACCGACCTGATCGTGTTGGAGGGCATCAACGATATCGGCAGCGCGCCCGAAACGCCCGCCGCCGCGCTGATCGCGGCCTATCAACAGATCACGGCGCGCGCCCATGCCCATGGCATCAAGGTTCACCTGGCAACCATACTGCCGTTCGAAGGCGCCGACTATTATTCCGAGGCGGGCGAGGCGACGCGGCAGGCGGTGAACGCCTGGATCAGAACCAACCCCGGTGATGGTCCCGTGATCGATTTCGACGCGGTCACGCGGGACCCGCTCCATCCCAAGCGAATGCGAACGGAGCTGCAGTCGGGCGATTGGCTGCATCCCAATGTTGCTGGCTACCAGGCGATGGCCGATGCCATCGCCATGGATATGTTCCGGAAATAGCGGCCAAGCCCGGCGCGGCGATCGGCCCGCGCCGGGCACGCGGCCTTATTTCGCTGCCTCGATCAGCTTGGCAACACGGCGGCGGGCCAGCACGGCGCCCTTGTCGATCGGCAGCATCTTTGGCCCCAGCGACCACAGGTCCGGCGTTCCCATCTGCTGCTGGACCTTCTCGATCATCGGCTTGTCCTCGACCTGGAAGGCGTGGACCAACTGTTTGCGCAGCACGGCGTTGAACGCGGCGTCATCGATCAGGAAGTTGCGCGTGTTGCAGCTGAAATAGTGCGTGGTGGTCAGCGTTGCGGGCGTCATGTTGTGCAGGTTGAGCGTGTCGATGCCGCGCTCGGGCTTGCCCACCGGATGCCCGCCAGCGCGCAGGACCATCAGCGCCGGCGCATACCAATCCACCTCGGTCCACAGCTTGGCGGGCGATTCCAGGTTGAACGCCGGCGGCGCATCGTCGCTGTCCGAACGCCAGGCGATGGAGAAGTGATCGGGATATTCTTCCACGGTCGACTTCGCCCGCGTGTTGAACCCGCTACCCAGGCTGCTGGCGTGCAGATAATCGGCGTGGCTCAGATCGAGGATATTGTCGGCGAGCAGTTCGTAGTTGGCCTGGACAGCGGTGTGCAGGCGCAGCTGTGCCGTTTCCGGCGCGGCATCGATGAAGGAAAGGTCGGGCAGCAGGCTTTCGTCCGGCTCTTGTTGGCCGATCCAGATCCACACCGCCTTATGCCGCTCCAGCACCGGGAAACTGGCGACAGCAAGCGTCGAGGTTGCCGCGCCGTGCGGGTTGCGGACGCATTGGCCGGCGGTGTTGAACACCAAGCCGTGATAGGGGCACGCGATCGTGTCGCCCTCCCGCTTGCCTTCGCTGAGCGGTGCAAAGCGGTGGGGGCAGCGATTGTCGAGCACCGCCATCTTTCCGGCGTCGGTGCGGAAGGCGACCATGGGAATATCCAGCACCGTGCGGGTCAGGACGGCACCATCGGCAATTTCATCGGCCCAGGCGAATTGATACCAACGGTTTTGGACAAAACGGGCCATCACGTCATCTCCACTGCGGCGTTGGGTGCCGTGTGATCGGCCACGATCGTGCGCTCCTCGACCACGAACAGCGCTTCCTGCCGGCGGTCCAGCAGGCCGGAAAGATGTGATTGGGGTTCCTCGATCACCGCGCGATAGGCATCGATCGCGCGCCACGCGTCATCACTGTCGAACCACAGGCTTTCCACCCCGGCAAACGGGCTGAGCGGCGCATTGGCGATGAAGTTGGCGGGAAGATTGGCGTCGGCCTCTCCCGCGATGCTGATGCTGCGGGTCATGCGCCGGATGGACGGGGCAAGGGCCGGATGATCGGCGACGCGGCCGGCCTCCTGCGCCCAGGCCTGGGCAAACGCGGCAGGCGGCGCGGCATCGTTGCTGGCGATGAACCGCATGAGCTTGAGCGGCGCGGCGCCGGGCGCGCGTACGCCAACCTCCTGCGTCCGGGTGGCCAGCAGGATGATGGCACTGTGGCAGACGAAGTTGAGTTCGTCGGGCTGGATGGTCTCGCGATAATAGGGATCGGCGATCGAACGGGCAAACGCTGCCCCGTCGGGAAAGCTGATCTCGCTGAACGAGTCATAGTCGGGCCCGGCCACCCACCCTGCCGCATGGGTGCCATAGACCGCATCGAGAACGTGATTCTGGATGTAGCTCTTCATGTAGCCGGGGTTATGCGCCACCGTTGCACCATGAACCTGCTCGGCATAGCGGGAATATTCGCGGTGGGTCATTCCCGCGCGGCGGCGCCCGCCGATGATCATCTTCAGCATCACGTTCTCTCCGGCTTGATCAGTACTTGTATCCAAGGCGCACGCCATACGTCCGGGGCGGGGCATAGACCGACGACAGCACACCCCCGGCTGGGGCCACATACTGCGTGAACAGCGGCACCGCCTGGTTCGTGATGTTGCGAACATAGCCGGTGATCGACCAGCGCTCGTCGGTTGATCCGAACGTGGCCGAGGCATCGAATGTCCAGAACGAACCGCTGTTCTGCTGCGCGAGATATTCGAAACCGACGACGCTGTTGGACCGGTAGCGCGCATCGCCGTTCAGCACGAGCTTGCGGTCCCCCAGCGGAATCGTCTGCTCGATCCCGCCGTTGAGCGACCAGCGCGGCGAATTGTAGCTGGGCTTGCCGGCGCAATCGATCGCGTAGACAGCCGCGCCACCCGCCGTTGTCGGCGTTACGGTACAGCCCACCGCCGGCGGGGGCGAAGCGGCATCACGGGGCGTGTTGTAGGTGTAGCTGGTGGCCTTGGCGTCGAGATACTGGACCGTCCCGCTCAACCGCGTGTTGCGCGTAACCAGCACCTGCGCTTCCACATCGACACCCTTGATGGTCGAGGTGCCGATGTTCTCCGTAAAGTAGTTGGTGGCGTTGTTGGCATCCAGGCCATAGTGCGACACCTGCTGGTTGCGATAGCGCCAGTGGAACAGCTCGATGTTCAACTGCACGCGGCTGTTGAAGAACCGGTTCTTCGAGCCGAGCGTCCACGCCTCGACATATTCGGGGGCGAAGGTTTCGTGCCCGGGGGCGTTGGAGAAGCCACCCGAGCGATAGCCCGTTTCATAGCTGGCGTAGAGCAGCGATGCGCGTGCAACATCGTATTCGGCGGCCAGGCGATAGGTCAAGCGGCCCTTGCTGATCGCGGCATTCACCTGGTTGGGAATGTAGAACAGGATGTTGCCGGCCGAACCATAGGGAACCGCATTGGCTGGCCCGGGCAGTGCAGGTACGCCCGGCACCTGGGCTAGGGTCTGGACAACGGGCAGCGATGGCCCGCCAAAGCAGCCGGTGCCGAACGGCGGTGGCGCGTTGTTGCACAGTTCGACGAGCGTGTCGGAGCTGCCGTTGAACGTCTTGCTGTCGTGCGTGTAGCGCCCGGCCGCGACAAACCGCACCGCATCGCCAAGATGGGCAGTTACCCGTCCAAAGGTGGCGTAAGACGTGGTCTTCGACGTAAAATCCTGGAAGGAGATGATCTGGTACTGGTTGATGCCGTACTGCCCCTTGACGGTTTCGTCGAAGTAGTAGCCGCCGATCAACCAGTCGAACGGACCGACCCGCGGACCTTGGAAGCGCATTTCTCCGCTGAACTGGCTGTCGTTCTCGCGATTGAGCGACCCTCTGAACGACGGGCCATTGAACAGGTTGTCGAGTTTGGAATGCCGGTAGGCCGGCACGATGGTGAGCGTGCCCCCGGCCAGATCGGCATTCACTTCGCCGGTCAGGCCCCAGTAGGTGTTGTTGAGATAGGGGCGCACCAGCGGGGCCGGATTGATGAACGTGCCGGGAATGACCGCCTGTGCAAAATAGGCGCTGCCCGAACGCGACAGGAGGCCGCTGTATGGATCGACGTTCGCCGGCGTGAACGTGTAGTTAGCCGGAGATGTCGCGGTTGCGGGCGTGCCCGGCGTGAAGTTTTCCGTGCCGACATAGCTGCCGCCAACGCCCCGGCCGCCCTGATGCGAATAGTCACCGCTGATTCTGACCGTCACGCCGGGGCTCGGGCGGACGAGCAACTGGGCGCGGATGGCCTGGCCTACTTCATCTGACGTGCCGTCCTGGTTGTAGCCGTCGCGGTTCACGATCTTGCCGGCCAGGCGGAACGCGGCATTGTCACCGATCGGCAGATTGGCAGCAGCTTCGACGTCAATGGCATTGTAATTGCCGAAACCGCCCGAAATCGACACTGACCGCTCGCCCAGCTTGGGCTTGGCGGGGATGACATTGATGGCCCCGCCCGTGGCGTTGCGACCATACAGCGTGCCTTGCGGCCCCTTTAGCACCTCGATCCGTTCCAGATCGAAGAACGTGCCGGTGGTCGATGTGGGCCGGCCCAGATAGACGCCATCGAGGTTGAACGCGATCGCCGGATCGGAATAGCCGTTGTTGGTGAAGTTGCCGACGCCGCGCACGAAGAACGTGGTATTGGCGCCGCCGCCTTGCTGCACCGTCAGCGCGGGCACCGTGGCGTTGAGCGTCGTTGCCGTGACTACCCCGGCGCGGGTCAGTTGCCCAGGCGAAACGACATCGATCGCCACGGCGGCGCGCTGCGCATTTTCGACCCGGCGCTGGGCCGTGACGACGATCTCGGCAAGCCCGGTCGTTTGCCCGGATGGTTCGGCCTGGGCATTGGCTGCCGGCGCCACGGCAGTGCCAGGCGTCGCAGCTTGCGCGGCGGCGATCACGGGCAGCGACACTGCCGCAAACGCAGTGCCGACCAACAATAATGCCTTCATCATTTCTCCCCTTCGTGGCTCTCTTGGGCCTTGTTGGGGCGATTAAGCCCGGTTTGCCGGGCGTGGGCAAATTGCATGTTTGCACCACATTATTCGTGTGATGAATGATCCGGGCAATTCCCTCGTTTCCAGTGATGATCCCTTGCTGCTATAGCGGGGGCATGACGGCCCCGCTCAACCTGGCTTCGCTCGACCTCAACCTGATGGTCATCTTCGATGCGCTGATGAAGGATCGCCACCTCTCGCGCGCCGGTGATCGGGTCGGGCTGAGCCAGCCAGCGATGAGCCACGCCTTGCGTCGCTTGCGCGGGGTGCTGGGCGATGATCTTTTCATCCGCCGCGGCGGGACCATGGACCCAACCCCGCGCGCGCTGGCCCTGGCCGACCCGATCGGCGGCGCGCTCGACCGGCTGCGCGCCGCGTTGGACACCGAGCCCGAATTCGAGCCGGCCACGGCGGAGCGCAGCTTTACGCTTACCATGTCGGATGCGAGTGCAGCGCATCTGCTGCCCAATCTGATCCCCCGCCTGCGGGCCAGCGCGCCTGGGGTGGACATCGACCTGCTGGCATCAGGTGCGCGAGAGGGGACCGAGCACCTGCTATCGGGCGCGGCCGATCTTGGCCTGGGGGTTTTTCCCAATCTGCCCGAACGGCTGCACTGCGAGCCGGTCCAGTCACTGAAAATGGTCTGCATCGCCGATCGCGCGCATCCGGCACTATCTGGCGGAATGACGCTTCAGGCGTTCCTGACGCTGCCGCACGTCGGCGTGGATATCGGCCAAGGAACCGGGGCGAATGTCGATTCGCTCATCGAAACCATGGGCCTGCGCCGCCGCATCATGCTGCGCGTGCCGCATTTCCTGATCGTTGCCAGCGTCGTGATCGGGTCAGACCTTCTTGCAGTCGTCCCTTCGGCGATCCTGCGCGAGGAGGAGAAGGCCCATCTGACGATCCACGAATTGCCGGTTGCCCTGCCGGAAATTGCCATCCACATCGCGTGGCGCGCGCGCCAATCGCAGGATCCTGCGCTCCGCTGGCTGAGGAAAGCGGTGGCGGAGGCCATAAAGCAGCCGTTCTGGAGAGCCGCGCCGATCCAGAATTGTGCCTACCCCTGATTGGCAGTGGTGAAACTTCGCCCGTTAACAATTCATTCTTGCCGCCGATCTACTCTGGAACGGGAGTTGCTGCGGGCAGACACGGGATGGACGACCTCCACGACAAGAGTGCGGTCGATCTGCAGTTCGCGCTGATCGATCAGGCATTGGACAAGCGCGGCCCTGCGCTGCGCTTCCCGCGCGCGCTGGAAGAGCAATTCGAACAGGAAACCGGGCCGGTGCGGGTGCGCTGGTATGTGCGCATGGCGCTCTTGTCCCTGGCGCTGTTCGACTCGCTTGTCGTGCTCGACTATTTTTCCCTGCCCGATGCATTTGGCCTGGCATTGATCCTGCGGCTCGGGCTGGTGACCAGCCTGACGGCCGCAGTGGTCGGGATAACCGCGCGCCATCCCCCGGCCGCCGTGCGCGAAGGGTTGCAGGTGGCACTCTCCACGGTCATGGCGCTTTCCATCTATGTGCTGGTTGTCGCCAGTGCGAGCCCGCTGCGCGAGAACTATCATCTGGGCATCCTGTTCGTCATGATGTTCACAGTGATGGTGCTGCGCTTGCGCTGGCGCTATGCCCTCTTGGCAGCGGCCATCACGGTGACGGTCCAACTCCTGACGCTCGCCAGCCTCCAAGACGCCTCGGCGCAGTCGAAAGGGGCATCCGCCTTCCTCTCCATGGCCTTTGCCGGATTTGCGCTGGTGGCGCTCTACAGCCTGGAAAAGATGGAGCGGCGGGGCTGGCTGCGTTCGGTTCGCGATCGCCTGTGCGCGCAGGTTTTCGAGGAGCTGTCGATCATCGATCCCCTCACCGGCCTGGGCAATCGGCGCGCCCTGGAGCAGTGGGTCACGGTCCAGCGCCAGGTTCATGCCGGCCGGCCGGTATCGGTGGTGATGGTCGATATCGATCACTTCAAGGCCTATAACGACACGTTCGGCCATCTTGCCGGGGACGACTGCCTGCGTCGCATTTCGGGGTTGCTGGTATCCGAGGCGCGCAAGACGGGTGACCGGGTATGCCGCTTCGGCGGCGAGGAGTTCATTGTCTTCCTCATCGACATCGATCTGCCGACCGCGATCCTTGTTGCCGAACGCATGCGGCGCGAGATTGCCGCGCGGCGCATACCGCACAAGGCACCGGTCGGGCCGCCCTTCGTCACTGCCAGTTTCGGCATTGCGACAGGCGCATTGACCGATGATTTCGATCTCAATGTGCTGATCGAGGGATCCGACGCCGCGCTCTACAAAGCCAAGCAGCGCGGGCGCAACTGCATCGAGCCGCCGCTGCTCGGCCTGGCCGAGCCCTTGCATGCCACCGGATAAGTGCTGGCGCTGCTTGCCCTTGCCGCTGCGTCGGTCAGCCGATGAGCAACGCGTCAGGTCGAAGCGAACAGCTCGGGATGGGACAGAAGCCGGCGCTGGCGGGCATGGAGGGCCATGACGATGCCGAAGAAGCCGACAAGGCAGGCGCCGGCGACGATCAATGCCCCTCTGCTGTCGGTGGCAGTAACGCTGAGGGCGCACAGCAGCGGGCCAAGGCTGGCGCCAAGCGCCTGGGCGCCGGGGACGAGCAAGGTGGCTCGCCGCGTGGGATCGACTTCGGCGGTGAAGTTGAGCTGATAGGGCATCAGCAGGCCCCAGAACACGCCGAAGCAGACGGCGCACAGGGCAAAGCCGATCGGCCCGGGCAATTGAAACAGCACGACGATCAGCGCCGCGTTGCACGCCACCGAAACGCCGTATACCCGGAAAAACGAAACCTTCGGCGCGATCGCGGCGGTCAGCAGCGATCCCACGATCGAGGCTGCCACCGTCACTGCAAGGACCAGCCCAATCAGGTCTGATCCGAGGTGGGCTTCCGTGCCGATCTGCCCGAGGTAGGAAAAGAAGCCGAAGACAAAGGCGTAGACCAGCACCACGCCAAGCAGGCTGAGCGCGCCGGCCGGTGGCAGCTTTTGCGCGGGCGCCCCTTCGGACTGGTCATTGACGACGGCGGGCAGTCGGTTGGGCACGCCCAGCGCGAAGACCGCCGAGAGCGCCGAAGTGCCGGCCAGCGCCAGGAATCCGCCGTTGGCGCCCCAGGCCGGCATCAAGGTGAGCGGCAGGAGCGCCGAAAACGCCACCTGGACCAATCCCTGCAACACCATCAGCACCGCGCCGAGCTTGGAGGGATTGCGCGAGCGCGCCAGCAAAAGCGAAGGGATCGACAGCAAAACCCCCGCGCTAAATCCGGCAATCCCGCGATCGACGTAGAGCATCGGCGCTGCATGGCGCATGCTCATCACGTTGGCAGCGATCAGCGCCATGGCCGCAAGCAGCCCGCGCAGCCGCAGATGAACCGGCTGGAGCCTGGCGCTGGCGAGCGCCACCCCGGAGGCAAGAGCAAGGAATTCCACCGTCACCGCGCCGCCCAGGCCCGCGGCCGATATCCGGCCTTCGTTCACCAACGCTCCGAACAGCAGCGGCTGAATGCCGGCGATCACCAGGGCAAACGTTCCCACCGCCATCACCGCTGCAAGCTCGCGGTGCGTCGGCGGATCGAGCAGCCAGGCCTGCCGACGCTTCACCGATGTAGCCATACGCGCTCTCCTTGCCGGTGGATCGCCGACGCATTGAGGCTAGCTAAAACTATACACCTGTCAATGGCGTGTCGCCGCCGCCCGGCTCACGACGTGGTCAAGCGGCTCATGCCGGTGAGGATCAGGGCGGCTTCCTTGAACAGGGTCGCGCGGGCAACCCGGTCTTCCTCCAGGGCCAGTTCGTCGACCACGAAGCCGAATTCGGCACGAATGCGCAGCCTGGCCCACAGCACTTCATCGGCAAGGTCGGTGATGGCTGGGCGGTAAAACCGGAACATCTGGTCGGTGAACCGCCGCTGCCATTCCAGCCGGACATGGGCAAGATGGGGCAGCGCGCGCATGGCGCGGATTGTCCACACGCCGCCGGGCTGCGTTTCGATGATCTCGGATGCGGTGCGAAACCAGTCTGCCAGCAGGATCGGGTTTTCGCTGGTGTCCAGCGTCGCGCCATTCTTGAAAAGCCAGACGGCAAAGGCGTCGAACTGCCGCTTTTGCAGCCGCGTGGCGAGTTCCTCGATGATCTGGTACTTGTCATCGAAGTAGCGATAGAGCGCCGGTGGGGTGAGCTGCGCGCGTTCGCAGATTGCATTGGTCGTCAGCCGCTCGAACCCGACTTCGCCCAGCAATTCGCCGGCCGCGGCGATTAGCTTCTCATAGGTTTCGATCGCCCTGCGCGAGCGCGGAACCACTTTCGTGTCTTCCAGATCCTGGCTGCGCGCCGCCTCTCGCTTTGGAGTCGCGTGGGGGCGTGCGGCCTTGCTTCCTGCCGACGATGCGCGCGCTTTCTTGAGACCTTTATTCTCGCCTGTCGCCATGTCTGCGACGGTTTCCGTTTTTCCTGCCATGCCTTCCCCTACCCGAAAAAGCGCCGCCACGCGACAGCTGGCGGCGGGAAATGCATCCACGACCCCTCCTGTCGATCGGCCTATTGCCAAATGGATAGTTTTAGCTAACTTGTCGCAAACAGATGAGGAGCAGATCGATGGGGAGAAGCACCAAGACCAATCGCATGATCGGCGCAGCAAGCGCGACGGCGCCCATGGCACTGATCGTCGCAGCCTTGCTGCCCGGCCAAGCGCTGGGCCAGACCGCACCGACCGCTGCGGGCCAAACCACGCCAGGGGCGAGCCAGGGCGCCGCCGTCGGCCAGGGTGATATCGTGGTGACGGCGCAGCGTCGCAGCGAGAACATCCAGGATGTGCCGATCACCATCGAGGCGTTCTCGGGTGACTCGCTCAAGAAGCTCGGCGTTGAGGCTGCCGCCGATCTCGGCAAGATTGCCACCAACGTTGTGGTCTCCCTTCCGCAAGGCGCTGGAAACCAGCCCGCGATCACCATCCGCGGGATCGGGCTCAACGTGAACAATTCCAACAATTCCGGGCCGAACGGCATCTATGTGGATGAGTTCTATCTCAGCGCGCCCACATCGCAGGCCTTCGCGATGTTCGACCTGGATCGTGTCGAGGTGCTCAAGGGGCCGCAGGGAACGCTCTATGGCCGCAATACCTCGGGCGGCGCGATCAACTTCATCACGGCCAAGCCGACGAATACGTTCGAGGGCTATCTCGATGCGCGCTACGGCAATTTCGATACCTCGCAGATCAGCGGCGCGGTCAGCGGCCCGCTGACCGACACGCTCTCGGCTCGCTTTGCCTTCGTCCGGAATTACTCGGAAGGGTACAATTACAACACGTTCCTCAATCGTCGCCAGAACGGCGCCGATGACGAGTCCTTCCGCGCGTCGCTGCTCTACAGGCCGACGCCGGATCTGCGCATTCTGGTTGTCGGGCACGTCTCCCATGTTGACCGGCTGCCCGACAATTATGCCCATCTCGGCGCGTTCGAGCCGGGCTCGGTCGAAACCGGATCGCCCGTGGTCTGTTCGGTTGCCGCAACCTATGCCTCGCAGTGCGTCGACATCTACAACCAGCCGAGCGATCCCAAGCGCTATTCCATCGCGTCCAGTCGGACAGAGCATCTGAAAGTGACGGACAGGGGCGTTGTCGGGCGGGTCGAATGGTCACCGGGCACGATCACCGTCACGTCCGTGACGGGTTACAATTACAACCAGCGCTTCCTGCCCGAAGACAGCGACTCCTCGCCCTATCGCGAGTTGGAGGTGAACTGGGGCAACAACAGCAACGAGTTCACCCAGGAACTGCGCGTCAACCAGACCAAGCAAAACTATAACTGGGTGGCGGGTGTCTATTACCTGCACGAGCGCCTCAACCAGAACCAGGACTATGGGCTCCTGCTCGACATTGACCGGTTTTACGGTCCTGGTGCAGGCGATGGGTTGGCCAGCCGGCAGTTCGCCCGCAATACGCAGGTGACAGACGCCTATGCCGCCTTCGGGCAGGGCGAATACAGCCTGACCCGCACGCTACGCCTGGTGCTCGGCGGCCGGTTTACCCACGAGCGCCGTTCGTTCCGGTTCAACAGCCAGGTGCAGTACCAGAGCGGCGGCATGGACAACTTCACGCCACTGGCCCAGGTTGCCGACAGCACGAGCCGCCTGCAGAATTCCGCATTCTCCTATCGCATCGGCCTGAATTTCAAGCCTATGCCTGGCGTTCTGGCCTATGCGACCCTGACCACCGGCTTCAAGGGCGGCGATTTCAACGGCGGCTTCCTCAGCCCCGATCCCGCCCAGGCCGCCTATCAGCAGCGCCCGGTGAAGCCCGAAAAGGTGACAACCTACGAAGTGGGCGTCAAGGCGACGTTCCTCGATCGCGCCGTCACGTTCAATGCCGCGCTGTTCTACAACGATTATCGCGACATGCAGCTGTTTGCCCTGGTGCCCAGCCCGATCGGGCCGCTCAATCTTGCGGCCAATGCCGAAAAGGCGCGCACCTATGGCGCGGATATCGACCTGACCGTTCGCCCGGTCCGCAATCTGACGTTGAGCGCGCAGGTGGGTCTGCTGAACACCAAGCTCGTGCGGTTCCTGCTGGTGGTTGATCCTACCGTGCCGGACTATTCGGGCAACCAGCTGGCGTTCTCGCCCAAGTTGAGCACGTTCCTGCAGGCGCAGTACCATCTCCCGATCGGCGAAAGCCAGGCGATCGATCTGCAATACAGCGCCACGTACAAGGGCCGGCAGTTCCTGGACGCGACCAACGATCCCTATACGACGCAGCAGGCCTATTGGACGCAAGACGCGCGCGTCGCGCTGACGATCTCGCAGCTGGAGCTGTCGGCCTTCGTGCGCAATCTCGGCAATACCTACTACGCCACCGCTGCGTTCAACAGCATCAGCCCGTTCGGCTTCGTCCAGCCCAACTATGCGCCGCCGCGCACCTATGGCGTTGGCGCGAAGATAAACTTCTGATCCAGGCGCAATCCCTCTTCAGCGAGCGAACCACCATGACCCATACCCTGACGCTGCTGGCCGACGACCTGGCCTTCGGCGAAGCGCCACGCTGGCACAACGGCGCGCTCTACCTTTCCGACATGCACGCCCACCGCGTGCTGCGCTATTCGGAAAGCGCTGGGTGGGAGGTTGTTGCCGAACACGATGGTCCCGTCTCGGGCCTGGGCTGGTTGCCGGATGGCGACATGCTGGTGGTGTCGATGCATGATCGCAGGATCCTGCGCCATCGCAACGGCGTGTTCGAGGTGCATGCCGATCTTTCAGACATTGCCACGTGGCACGCGAACGACATGATCGTGGCGCCAGACGGCACTGCCTATGTCGGCAATTTCGGCTTCGATATCGACACCCATCCCATTTCGCCGTGCACCGCAAGCATCGCGCGGGTTACGGCCGATGGTACGGTGTCGACGGCGGCGGCCGGGTTGTGGTTTCCCAACGGCATGGTGATCCAGCCCGATGGCGCCACGATGATCGTTGCCGAAAGCGGCACGCGCGTGCTGACCGAACTGACGATCGCAGCCGACGGCGCGCTGGTCGAACCGCGGCTCTGGGCGCGATTGCCCGACGATGCGCTGCCGGACGGCATTTGCCTGGATGCCGCCGGCTGCGTCTGGGCTGCCTCGCCTACGTCGCGCGAAGTGCTGTGCCTGCGTCGGGACGGCGAAGTGGTCGATCGCATCGCGACCGAGCAGGAAGCGATCGCCTGCGTGTTCGGCGGTGAAGACCGGCGCACCTTGTTCATCCTCACCGCCGACAGCAGGACGCCGGCGATCGCGCGCGACGTGCGGACAGCCCGGGTCTATGCCGTTCGCATGGACGTGGCCGGCGCTGGCCTGCCCTGACTGATCATCGTTGCAGAAAGTGCCTCGGTCCGCGCCCGCGGGCCGAGGCACGCTGTTTCAGGCCGCTGCGCTCTTGCCCTTGCGACGCTCCGCCAGGTTATGTGCGCCCAGCTGCTCGGCCTGGCCGGCAATCTTCAGCAGTTCGGCCGCGTTGCCACCCAGCCGCCGCACGAACTTGGCGCGGTCTGCGGGCATGAACACCTCCAGCTTGCGCCGGCGCATCGCCTCCAGCACCACCTGCGCGACATAGTCGGCACTTACCGAGTCAGAGAGGAATGCCATGGGCACTTCGTCGCTGGCCGCCTCTGCCTCCAGCATCGGCGTTTCCGTCGACGTGGGGTGGACGATCGTGAAGTCCAGCGGCGAATCCCGCTCTTCCATGGCGAGGCCCAGGTGGAAGGCGCGCAGCGCGAACTTTGCCGCAGCATAGCTGGCAAGCCCCGGGAAGGGCAGGAACGCGGTCATGCTGCACACCGTGACGAAGTGTCCATGCCCCTGTTCGCGAAAGCGCGGCAGCGTGGCGACCATGCCGCGCATCGGCCCCATGGCATTGACCTCCAGCGTCAGCGCATGATCATCCATGGCGACATTGCGAACATAGCCGGTCCGCACGATCGCTGCATTGTTGATCAGCACATCGAGCCGGCCATGTTGCGCCCATGCCAGGTCGAGCGCGGCAGACCATTGCGCGTCCGAGGTAATGTCAAGCGCGACGCTTTGCGCGCGCTCGCCGATGTGCTGGGCAACGCGTTCCGCGCCGGCAACATCGATGTCGGCGATCAGCACCCTGTGTCCCTGCGCGGCAGCAGCGCGCGCGATGGCAGCGCCGATGCCGCTCGCGCCACCTGTTACAAGGACAATCTTTTCCTTCGTCTTCCGCATTCGTCTTCCTCTCTGAACCGACCGCAACGGCATCACCGTCCAAAGGGGCCGGCATGCCGCCTTGCGCGGAGACTCCCGCAAGCGGCGCAGCCCTGACGGAGGTGCCCCCAAGCCTTGGTAGGGCGTCCACGCGCGGATTGACAGATAAAAAATATAGTGAAAGCTATACAGAACGAATGGGCTGCGGATATGATGGTTCGTTCGGTCCAGGCACGAGAAGGAAGATGGGCATGGCACAGGCAGAAGCACCCGCGGCAACAGCCGCCGGGGCCGGGCATTTTCGGATCAGGGGACTGTCGCATCTCGCGCTCGTCGTGGCTGACGTGGCGGTGACCACGGCGTTTTATCGCGATCGCCTGGGCATGGCGGTGATCCACGATGGCCGGGCCGAGGCGGTGCCGAACGTGAAGGGCATGATCGGGCAGCTGTTGCTGGAACTGGAGCAGCGCGAGCCCATGACTGGCACCGATACCATCACGCCTGCGCTCACCGTGGACGATATCGACGCCGCGTTTGCGGCGCTGGCCGATGTGCGCATCGGCTTGGGCGACCAGCCCGATGCCATGTTCGGCGTCCGCTATTTCTCGGTCCGCGATCCCGATGGGCGCGCGGTTGAGCTTATTGCCTTCCCCAATGGGGAGGCTGACCTGGGCGCCTTCGGGCGCAAATTCTTGGAAGGCAGCGCCGCATGACCCAATCGCTTTCACCCGAAGCCCGCCTCCAGGAACTCGGCCTCGTGCTGCCGCCGGCCATTCCCTCCATCGGCAACTTTGCGCCTGCCCTGCTCGATGGGGGCTTGCTCTATCTTTCGGGGCAGGGCCCGCGCGATGCGGCCGGCTACCGCTTTGGCAAGGTCGGTACTGATGTTTCTGCGGACGAAGCGCGCGAGCATGCCCGGCTGGTGGGCCTTTCGCTGCTTGCCGTCATGCGCCAGGAACTCGGCTCGCTCGACCGCGTCCGGCGCGTGGTGCGCCTGTTCGGCATGGTCAATGCGACGCCGGACTTCGTGCTGCATTCGCGCGTGATCGACGGCTGCTCTGACCTGATGTGCGCGGTGTTCGGCGACGAGGCTGGCCGGCACGCGCGATCGGCGGTGGGCGTGGGCTCGCTGCCGGGGAACATCACGGTCGAAATCGAGGCCGTTGTCGCGGTGCATCCATGAGCGGCGCAGAGCAAACTCCGCTGCGCTTCGACGGTGATCTGGCGGGCACGCTCATGCCCTGGGACAAAGGGGTGCCGGGGGGCGGCGGACCGATCCCGCTGGCAGAGGTGGCGGGCAAGCGCTGGAATCTCTTGCGAGAAGACCTGCCCCTGCCGGTCGCGGTGCTGGACGGAGACAGCCTGGAGCGCAACAGCCGCTGGATGCGGACCTTTGCAGCCGAGCACGGCGTGGCGCTGGCCCCGCATGGCAAGACCACGCTCGCCCCGGCGCTGTTCGACCTGCAGATGCGCGATGGCGCGTGGGGGATTACGGTATCGACACCCCACCAGATCGCCGTGGCCGTGGCGGCTGGGCATCGGCGCATCTTTGTGGCGAACCAGTTGATCGGGCGCAGCGGCATTGCCTATGTGCTGGATCAGCTTGAGCGGGACCCTGAGCTTTCCATCTATTCGCTGGTCGATTCGCTCGATCTGGTCGCCCAGATTGCCGCCGTCGCAGCAGAGAACGGCGGCCGTCGTGCGCTGCCGGTGCTGGTTGAAATGGGTTTTGAAGGCGGGCGCACCGGATGCCGAACGGTGGAGCAGGGCCTTGCCGTCGCGCGCGCGGTGGCGGCCTCGCCCCACCTCGACCTTGCCGGGGTCGAAGGCTTTGAAGGCATTATCCGCAAGGCGGACCTGGAATCCACGCTCGATGCCGTGAACGTATTCCTGGGCCAGGTTGTCGCGCTTGCGCAGGCATGTGACCGGGAAGGGCTGTTCGTCTCGGACGATGTGCTGCTGAGCGCGGGCGGATCGGGCTTTTTCGATCTGGTCGTCACTGCGTTCAATGCGGCGCGGTTGCAGCGCCGCACCACCACGCTGCTGCGCAGCGGCTGCTACATCACGCACGACTCGGGCCTCTACACGTTCCTCTTCTCCCTGCTGAACATGCGGGCGCCCGAACTGCTGGCCCAGGATGCGCCAAGCCCGGCCTTGCGCGTCTGGGCCTATGTGCAGTCCATGCCCGAGCCCGGCCGCGCGATCGTCACCATGGGCAAGCGCGATGTCGGCTTTGACGAGATGCCCAAGCCGGAACTTTGGCATCGCCCCAGTGCAGACATGTCGGCGCCGCAGGCGCTTACGCCGGACCATCAGGTTGTCGCACTCAACGACCAGCACGGGTTTCTCGATATCCCGCGCGATTCCCCGCTGCGGGTGGGCGACATGATCGGCTTTGGCATCTCTCATCCGTGCCTCACTTTCGACAAGTGGCGGGTGCTGCACGTGATCGACGGCGCGTTCGACGTCGTCGGATCCATCCGAACCTATTTCTGAGCACACAAAAAACTGGAGAGGAATTATGGCAAACCCGCTTATCGAACGCCTCAAGCGCGGCGAAGTCTGCGTCAACGGGTGGCTGCTGGCGCCTGATAGCTATGTTGCCGAGATCATGGCGCAGACCGGCTGGGACAGCCTGACGATCGATCTGCAGCATGGGCTGCATGACTATCGTTCGGCGGTAGAGAGCCTGCAGGCCTTGCATGGCCGCGGCCCGGTGCCGCTGGCGCGCGTGCCGTGGAACGAGCCGGGCATCATCGGCAAGATCCTGGATGCGGGCGCATGGGGCATCATCTGCCCGATGGTCAACAATGCCGAGCAGGCGCGCGCGCTGGTGGATGCCTGCCTCTATGCGCCGCAGGGTGCCCGCTCCAACGGGCCGGTTCGCGCTGGCTTCTATGGGACGGCGTCGCCTTATCAGGGGATCGCCAATGCCAATGTCCTGGTCCTGCCACAGATCGAGACGGTTGAGGCGGTGGAGAACCTGGAGGCAATCCTCGACGTGCCGGGCATCAGTGGCGCCTATGTGGGGCCGAGCGACCTTGGCCTGGCGATGGGGCTCGCGCCCGTGCTCGATCGCCAGGAGCCGGAGATCCTGGCCATCTACGATCGCGTGATCGCGGCCGTGCGCGCGCGCAATCTCATTGCTGGCATCCAGAACGGAACGGCCGCCTATGCCGCGGAAATGGCGGCGAAGGGCTTCCAGATCGTGACAGTGGCCACCGACGTCAACCTGATGGGCATGGCCGCGTTCCAGGCCGTGACGACAACGCGCACGCTGATCAAGCAGTCGGCATCCGCAGACGCCGCGACCGCCTGATCCTGACCAGGAGACTGGTGCGCGGCATGGCCCGCGCACCAGCTCTTTCGTCAGTCGCGGTAGCTGGGATCGATACGGTCCAGCTTGCGCAACAGCGCCGGCCACGCCAGCCGCTCTGCCACCAGGCCCATGCCGGCAGGGGACGATTGCAGCGCGACCTTGGACAGGGTTTCGGGGGGCGGGGCATGCAGCGCATCGCGACCGGCCGACAGCATCAGCACCTGCGCCTCGCAGGCGCGCTCGAGGAAATAGAGACGCAGGAAGCAAGCAGCGACGCTCTTGCCAACCACCAGCGTACCGTGGTTGCGCAGGATCATCAGGTCGGCGTCTCCCAGATCAGCCACCAGGCGTTCCCGCTCCGCCAGATCCACCGCAAGCCCTTCATATTCATGATAGGCGAGGCCGCTGCCGGCGATCATCGCGGTCTGGGTATGGGGCAGCAGCCCGCTCTCCATGGCCGAAACAGCCTGGCCGTGCGGAGTGTGAAGATGCATCACCGCGACAGCGTCCTCGCGGGCCATGTGGATCGCCGAATGGATGGTGAAGCCGGCGGGGTTGACCGGATGCGGCGTCGCGCTCACCGGATTGCCATCGACATCGATCTTCACGAGGCTGGACGCGGTGACTTCCTCGAACATCAGGTCGTATGGGTTGATCAGGAAATGATGCTCGGGGCCGGGAATGCGTGCGGACAGATGGGTGAAGATGAGGTCGTCCCAGCCGAAATGGGCGACCAGCCGATAGGCCGCGGCCAGGTCGATCCGGATCTGGCGTTCCGCCGCGTCCATGGAATCAGGGGCTTGCGTGGCGTTCAGGGTCATGCGTCTCTCCAGTGGTTATTGCCGCAAGGATGCCACAGACCGGCTGGTCTCTTTGTCGATTGGCCGACATTTCCCTGCGACCCAGGAATGATCGAATGACAAAGGAAGCGCAGTTCCTTGCGGCCATGCAGGGCAAGAGCGAATGGTTTGCGAGCCTGGCCGATCCGATCCAGGCGCAGCTTGCTGCCGCGGCCCAGGTGCGCCGGGTCAAGGATGGCGAGGCGGTCTATCGCCAGGGCGATGCGCCCGATGGGTTGTATGCCATGCTGCAGGGCCGTGTTCGCCTGATCGCGTGGAGCCCGGGCGGCGTCGGCTGCCTGCTGCTGCTCGCTGCCGAGGGTATGTGGTTCGGCGAAGTATCGACCATCGATGCCGCGCCCCGCCAGCAGGACGCGATCGCGCAAGGGGCGTGCCAGGTTGCCCGGATACCGCTGGCCGCGATTGCCGCGATTGCCGCATGGCAACCCGAATTATGGCGGCATATCGGCCGGCTGGCCTGCGCGCATCAGCGCCAGGCGATCAGCCACATTCAGGATCTCCTCAGCCTACCGCGCGCCGCACGGGTGGCCAAGGTGCTGCTTGCATCAGTCGCGGGTGACAATGCCCCGGTGGCGATGACCCAGGACGAACTTGCCGGCACCTGCGGCATGGGACGGCAGACTGCCAATGCCATTCTGGGCACGCTGGAGCAGGCGGGCATGGTGCGGCTGGGCTATCGCGTAATCTGGATTCTCGACGCAGAACGCCTGGCGCGCGTGGCCCTGGGTGAAATCTGTCGCATCGACAAAGAATAGTATTTACTATATGAAATTTTTCGGTAGCGTGCGGCAACAGGCACACCGCTTGCCGGCGCGCACGCGTCCACCGCGCGGCCAGCCAGGGAAGGAAATATATATGTCTGTTGCCGGAACATGGAACATCATCGTCAACTCGCCGATGGGGCCGATGAAGAGCGTGACCACCTTCACGGTTTCGGGGGACAGCCTGACCGGCATCGCGACCGATGCCGATGGCGCGCCGCACCCCATCCAGGACGGCAAGATCACCGGCGATAAGGCAAGTTGGAAGGTCGATATCACCAATCCGATGCCGCTCACGCTCACGTTCAATGGCACCGTCGGCGAAACCGGCCTGAACGGCAGCGTTGCGGCCGGCCCGTTCGGCACGTTCTCGTTCAATGGCGAGCGCGGCTGAGCGCCTTGCAGCGCACCTGCCTCGACCCTGGCGGGCCGGGGCGGGCGCGGATCATCCACCCGGCTCCGGCGTGCCCATCGCCCCGGGGCTTGCTTGTCCGGGACAGCGTTTCATGTCAGCGCAACCATTGCAGGGCGACGTCACGCGCCGGTCGATCAGTGACCTTGCGGACCTGCCCCATTCTTTCGAAGCGGGTTTTTCCGAGGATTTCGCCGCGCTGTTCGGAACTGCCGAACGGCTGTTCAAGGCGGGTAGCAAGCGCATCGTCGTGTTTCGTGGCGAGGATCTGCGCAAGATCGCCGCGCTTCCGGCGGTGGGCAACATGCCGCTTCGCGCGCTGGCCGAGCGTGCGATGGAAGAGGCGGGGGATGATCGGGCCGAGCAGGACCAGCCCGATGTGTCGAACTTTGGCCGCATCCTTTTCAATCAGGTCTTTACCGCCAACCCACCGCTCCACGGCCCGACCCGCCAATTGCTGGCCAAGCCGTTCGGCATGAAGCAGGTGGCCGCGTTCGACGATCTCGTGCGCTGCGTGGTGGACACGGTCCTGGCCGAGGTTGCTGGGGCAGGCGAGATCGATTTCGGGTTCGACTTCACCGAACAGGTCACTGCCGGATTCTGGGGCGCACTGATCGGTCTGATGCCATCCGAGCAGCGCCAGGTCGTCGAGCAGGTGCGCGCGATGACGCCGTTCTTTTTCCTCGTTCGCACCACTGCCGAGACTATCCAGGCCAACGCGGCGATCGGCGCCTATCTGTCGCTGATGGCGACGGCGATCGACCGGACATTGGCGGAAGGCAACAATCCGCTTCTCGCCACCATGGCGGCGGAGTTCGGTGCGATCACGATCGAAGGCAAGCCGGAAAGCGTGGCGCTGTCGCTGGCCGCCAATCTGATCGACGGGTTTCACACGGCCGCACTCGCTGCTGCCAACGCCACCTATCAGCTGCTGTGCCATCCCGCTGCCGTGGCAGAGGTGCGGGCGGACCTGCAGCGTGTCGGCGCCGCTATCGACGAGGGACTGCGGATGTTGTCACCGGTCATCGTGACACACCGCTATGCGCTGGAAGACTTCGTGTTCGACGATGTGCTGGTGCCGGCCGGAACCGCAATTGCCATGCTGTGGGCGGCAGGCAATCGCGATCCCGAAATTTTTGAAGACCCCGGCGCCTACAGGCTGGAGCGGACGCGGCGCTATGACGCCACGTTCGGCGGCGGCATTCACCTGTGCCCGGGCCGCAATATTGCCCGGTTGATGGTCCATCGCATGCTCGCCCGGCTGTTCGCCCCTGACGTGCGGATCGAACTGGCCGGGCCGGTGGAGTGGATCAAGCAGTCGACGATGCGCCAGCCTTACCGCATGCCTGCGCGGATAGACATCGCGCGTGACTAGGACTTGCGACGGGTTTACGCTGATCGCTTTGGTGTGATCGGCATGCGCGACACCTTGACCCCGTTCGAGGGCCATGGCGAACACCTAGTTGCGCGCATTCCCGGCGCCCGCCATTGCTGCGATGCCAACAGCGCACCTGGCCCCGCTTGAGGCTGCAGAGGCGCTGGCCGCGGCCATCGCAGCCTTTTCTGGAGAGCTGACATCCAATGCCTGATGCTTTCATCTGCGACGCCATCCGCTCCCCGATCGACAAGCTCAATGGATATATCTGGCCACCATCCGCGCCAACGATCGGCGGCTGTGATGCTCAAGGCGCTGCTTTTGCAGCAGTTCTATGGTCTGTCGGATGCTGACCTGGAAGAGGCGATCAACGATCGGGTATCGTTCCGGCGGTTCATCGGCCTGCCACTGGAAGCCTCTTCGCCCGATCACACGACGCTATGCCGGTTCCGCAACCGCCTGGTCGAGGCCGGGCTGAGCGAGAAGCTGTTCGGCGAGTTTTCGCGCCAGTTGGAGGCGCGCGGGCTGGTGCTTATCGGCAAAGACATGGCGTAACCATGGGAAGCGATTGCGGATCGCTTTGAGCACATCGACGGCGCCGTCGCGGTCTTGAATGTCGGCAGCGTGGACGAGGATGAAGATCAGGAAGTCGCTGGTATCGGTCACGATATGCCGCTTGCCCCCTTGATCTTCTTACCGGCGTCGTAGCCCCGAACCCCTCCGCTTTCCGTGGTTTTGACCGACTGGCTGTCGATCACACCGGCACTTGGGCTGGCCTCCCGTCCCATCTGTTGGCGGGCTGTCGTGACCAGCAACTGATTGATCGTGGCAAGCAGGCCGCTGTTGCGCCACGCATAGAAGTACCGCTGCACAGTCGAGAGCGGCGGGAAATCCTTGGGCAGCATCCGCCACTGGCAGCCGCTCGTTGCCAGGTATCGCGTGGCAGAACAAGGCGGTGGTCTATGATCTACTGTTCCGCGCAGCGGCCGACACGATGCTGACCATCGCGGCCGATCCCAAGCACCTCGGCGCGCGCATCGGCATCACCGCCGTGCTGCACACATGGGGCTCGGCACTGACCCACCACCCGCACGTGCACATGATCGTACCCGGCGGCGGCATCGCGCTGGACGGCTCGCGGTGGATATCCTCGCGTCCGGGCTTCCTGCTGCCGGTGCGGGTGCTGGGGGCATTGTTCCGCCGGCTGTTCCTCACGCGCCTGTTGGCCCTGTTCGACGCCGGCGAGCTGGGCTTCTTCGGCGCCCTGGCGGACCTGGCCTCGCGCAAGGCCTTCCTGCGGCATCTGTCCCCGATCCGGAAGAAGCGCTGGGTGGTCTATGCCAAGCCGCCCTTTGCCGGCCCGCAGGCGGTGCTGGCCTATCTCTCGCGCTACACCCACCGCGTCGCCATCTCGAACCGGCGGCTCATCAGCTTCGACGAGACCGGCGTGACGTTCCGCTACAAGGACTATCGCCGCGATGGCGCCGAGCGCCAGAAGGTCATGACGCTGGCGACCGACGAGTTCATCCGTCGCTTCCTGATCCACGTCCTGCCGCGCGGCTTCCACCGCATCCGGCACTACGGCCTGCTTGCCAGTTCAACGCATAAAGACGCCCTGGCGCTCGCCCGCAGGCTGCTGGGCGTCGCCGTGCCGGCCGAGGACCCCGCACCCGACGAGCCGCCCGATCACCGCCCGCCATGCCCGTGCTGCGGCGGGCACATGGCCATCATCGAGACCTTCGCCCGCTGGTGCCAGCCCCGCGCTCCGCCAGCGCCAGCACCGCTGGCCCGGAGACACGCGCCATGATCCGGCATGGCTCGTCCCGCACAACGGTCTTGCCCATGGCGCATCGACCGATGGCCCCGCGCATGCCCGTCCCAGGTTTACACCGGAGGCAGGGTGTATCGGTCAACTAAACCGATCCCAGCAGCAATACAACGCTGGCCAAAATCGCTTCGATCCGGTCACCCGGGGGAATGCCAGGCCGGCAGCGCTTATCCGCCAGACCTATCCCGAAAACGCTTTACCCATAGATCAGCGCGTGGGGCCCGCGGGTTCCTGCACTGGAGGCTTTCGTACGCAAGCGCCCGAAACCCTTCGCATTTCGAGCCATCCCCGACGAGCTCAGAGATGACTGTTATTGCCGTAAGCAGCCATTTCCGCGCAGTCTAGCTGCTCAATTAAACGAGCGTCGCCGCCACAGATCGATTAATTCTCCTCGTCACCTGTTCCGGCGTTCGTCGCGTTCGCGCTGGCGAAGGCGTTTAACATACGCCGCGTCGACCGGATCGTGAGGTCCGAGACCGAGCGCACAAGTCGCGAGTGAGGCAAGGCTATTGTCGCTCAACTTAAAGTCGCGCGCAATGAACCCGTGATGCGCAATTCTGTTCTCCTCGATCGACGCAAATAGTGCCTTATACCAATGTGCGCTGAGGCTGACTCACGCTGGGGATTCCCAAGTCGGTGAAAATCTGATTCGACGTTGCGAGCACATGGAGGCTTGCGATG
>NZ_JABCNG010000008.1 GCF_012932495.1 Novosphingobium sp. SG919 | reverse complement strand
GGCTTTGTTGCTAACATCGCGGGGTGGAGCAGCCCGGTAGCTCGTCAGGCTCATAACCTGAAGGTCGCAGGTTCAAATCCTGCCCCCGCAACCACCTTCAATCATGCCAAACCGCCTTAGGACATCCATAGGCGGCTTTTTTATGCCTGTTTTCCGTGGCTTATCTTCGAGTCGCGTCGTCTCAAAGTGCGTCTTTGAACCCCACCGAACGCCAGGACGCCGATTTGCATTTGGGGGTATTTTATGGGGTAATCGCTGCAACCCCAGCGGAGTACCCCCAGATGGCGCTCAAGGAACTCGAAGTCCGCTACGCGAGCAAGCGGCAGAAGGACTATAAGCTCGCCGATGGCGAGCGCCTGTACCTCCTCGTCAGGCCCAACGGCTCGAAAGCGCCACGGCGGGGTTGCGTTTCCGGCTCTAGGACCGGCGCTCAGGACAAGCGGCGCACCGCCTCGTCCTGGGCGATCAGCGGCAGCAGGGCTTTCATGTCCGGCCCGTGATCCATGCCGGTCAGCGCCTGGCGCAGCGGCAGGAACAGGGCCTTGCCCTTGCGGCCGGTGCTGTCCTTGAGTGCGCCGGTCAGGGCAGGCCAGGGATCGTTCGTCCAGTCGAGCGTCGCTGCCACTGCAGCGGCCTCTGCCAGGAAGGCGCGCGTGTCTTCATCGAATGCCGGGGCGGCGATCGGTCCCTGGATGACCCGCCACCAATCGGCCGCTTCGCCGATGTGGGCAAGGTTGGGGCGGATCGCTTCCCACGCCGCCTCACCCATGCCCTGTGGCAGCAGGGCGGCAACGCGCGCGAAGGGCAGGCGATGGACCACCCCGGCGTTGACGCGCTGGAGTTCGGCTTCATCGAAACGAGCCGGGGCGCGCCCGAAGTGGGCAAGGTTGAAACTGGCGGCCAGTTCCTGCGCGGTGAGTGCCGGGTCGACCGGATCGGACGTGCCCAGCCGCGCCAGGAGCGCGACAAGGGCCTCGGGCTCGATCCCCGCTTCGCGCAAGTCTGCCACACCCAGCGAGCCCAGGCGCTTGGACAACTTGCCTTCGCTGCCGGTAAGCAGCGCTTCATGCGCGAAACGCGGCGACGTGGCGCCCAGCGCCAGGAACATCTGCACTTGCGTAGCCGTGTTGGAGACGTGGTCTTCACCGCGCAGCACGTCCGTTACGCCCATCTCGATATCGTCGATCGCGCTGGGCAGCATGTAGAGCCACGAGCCATCGGCGCGGCGCACCACCGGATCGGACATCTGGCGCGGATCGAACTGCTGGGGCCCGCGAATGCCGTCATTCCAGGTGATCGGCGTATCATGGTCGAGCAGGAAGCGCCAATGCGGCTTTTCACCGGCCGCGGCCCGAGCGGCGTGGTCGGCCTCGGTCAGCGCCAGGCCTGCGCGATCATAAATCGGCGGCAGACCGCGCCCGAGCAGGATCTTGCGCTTGAGATCGAGTTCCTGGGCGGTTTCATAACAGCGATAGAGCCGGCCGGCGGCCACCAGGCGCTCGAACGCGGCTTCGTAGATCGCGAAACGGGCGGACTGGCGCTCCTCGCGTTCCGGGTGCAGGCCCAGCCACGCGAGATCCGCGCGGATCGCCTCGACGTATTCTTCCCGGCTGCGTTCGGCATCGGTATCGTCGATGCGCAGCAGGAAGCGCCCGCCATGCTTTTGCGCCAGCAGCCAGTTGTGCAGCGCGGTGCGGATATTGCCGACATGCAGGCGGCCGGTGGGCGAAGGCGCAAAGCGGGTAACCACAGTCATGGCCCGCGCTATAGCGCGATTGGCGGCCAAGGCCACCCGTGGCGTTAGCCGAACAGGCGCGGTGCGAGCTGGCCCACTTCGGTATCGCTCAGTTCGATGTGGAAGACATCGGCCAGCGTGCGTTGCCAGGCTGCCGGATTGGGCAGGTCCTCCACATGGCGCGTCTTGGCGGTCTGCACCGTCATCTGTCGGTCGAGCAGCGAGGCAAAGCCTTGGGGCTGGACGATCGAGACGATGCACGCTTGCGTGAAGCGCGATTCGGGGCGCGTGGCGACCCAGTGGTTGGACATCGCGAGATCGAGAGCGCCGACTTCGGTGGTGTCGAAGCTGTATTGCGCTTCCCACGTGGCGCCATCCAGGCTGCGTTCCACTTCCCATTCGCCGCGCAGCGAACCCGGCGCCCGCGCCCGGCGCAGGCGGTGGCGATAGCCATCGGCGGCGAGCGCGCTGGCGCCATCGACCAAGGGCATGGGCGGGACATAGGACGAGCCGAACCCGGCGTCACCCAGCCATTGCTCGCCGCCCAGCGTCACCAGGCTGAACGTGTGGGTGCGCGGCGGCACCACGCCCGGCGCGACCCGCAGCCAGACGCGGGTCAGCAGCGGCCGATTGGGCATGCCCATGGTGGCCAGCATCGCGCCGAACAGGCGATTGTGTTCAAAGCAATAGCCGCCGCGCGCGCGATCGACCAACTTGCCGCGAATGTCCGCCGGCTCCAGACCGATGCCGCGGCCGAGCATCACATCGAGGTTTTCAAAACCGATCGACTGGCGATGGGCGCGCTGCACCTGTTCAAGCCCCTGCGGGGTGGCAGCAGGCGAAGTGGCAAGGCCGATGCGGGTGAGATAGCTGGGCAGGTCGCAGATCATGCGGCGGGGCTTAGAGCTTTTTCAAGGCAGGTGAAATCACCTGCCGACTCGGAAAATGCGGCAAATCAAAATGGTAGAGCGCCGGCTTTGACGCAGTCAAAGTCGATCGCGCCCTACCGCCTTGCGCTCACAAGGCAACCACCAGTGCGGGGTCGATCTCGCCCACATGCGCGCAGCCGCATTGGGCCATGGCGAGCTCGAATTCGGTGCGAAGGATGTGCAGCATATGGGCGACGCCCGCCATCCCGCCCACGGCGAGGGCATGGAGTTGCGGCGCACCAACCAGAACGGCCTGTGCGCCGAGCGCCATGGCCTTGAGTGCATCGGCGCCGCTGCGAATGCCGCCATCCAGCAGCAATGGATAGCCCGGCCCCAGCGCGGCGCGGATAGAGGGGAGCATGGCCAGCGCCGGCACCACCCCATCGAGCACCCGGCCGGCGTGGTTCGACACGATGACGCCATCGGCCCCGGCATCACGGGCGCGCAGGGCATCGTCGGGGTGGAGCAGCCCCTTCACCACCAGCGGCAGGGCGGTTTCGCGGCGCAGCCAGGCAAGCGTTTCCCAGGTGGGTGCCTGCCGGGCCAGGGGACTGCCAAACACCAGGTGCTGCCCTTGCGCGCCGGCATGGTGCCGCTGCGCCGGGAAGCCGGCCAGATTGGCCGCGCCGACCCCGTCGGGCAGAACGAATTCGGCGCGCTTGATCGCGGCATCCACGGTGAAAACCAGCACGCCATAGCCGGCTGCTTCGGCCCGGCGCACCAGAGCCAGCGAATGGGCCGGATCGGGCTGCGCGTAGAGTTGGAACCACGCCGGCGGTGGCGCGGGGTGCTGCAATTGTCCGGCGGCATCGCGAAGTGCCTGCGCGATTGCTTCTAACGGAACGCTCGACAGCGTGCTTGCCACCAGTGCGGTATTCATCGCGGCGGCGGCCTGGGCCGTGGCGATTTCTCCCTGAACGTGGGCCAGGCGATGGTAGGCGACAGGCGCCAGCAGGATGGGGGCGGCGTGGATCTGGCCAAACAGGGTGGTGGCAGTGCCACCCTTGTCCAGGGCACGCAGCATGCGTGGCACCAGGCCCCAGCGGGCGAGCGCGGCGCGGTTGGCGAGTGTCGCGCCTTGCTGGATATGCGCCCAGGTGGCAGGCGCGAGCCGTGCTGCGGCGTGGCGCTCGTAATCGGCCAGCGTGGCAATATCGTCTGGCAAAGGTGCGGCGCTCAAGGTTGCGACCAGCGGCGCAGCAGGTTGTGATAGACCCCGGTCAACGCGGCGACCGAAGGATGATCGGGTCGGTCGGTGGCCAGGGCCTGGATCGCCTGATCCATTTCGAACAGGCTGCGCCGGTCGGTTTCCGAAGGGACCAGGCTCTGCGTCCAGAAGAACGCGGCGAGGCGGGTGCCACGGGTAACCGGGGTGACGTGATGGTGGCTGGTGCCGGGATAGAGCACCATGTCGCCAGCGGCGAGCTTGACGCTGTGGGCGCCGTAGCTGTCTTCCACCACCAGTTCGCCGCCCTCGTATTCGTCTGGGCCGGACAGGAACAGCGTGCTGGAAATGTCGGTGCGCACATAGGTGTCGGTGCCCGGCATGCGGAACAGCGCATTGTCGATATGGCTGCCATACGTGCCGCCACCCTCATAGCGGTTGAAGCGCGGGGGCAGCACGCGCAGCGGCAGGGCGGCTGCGATGAACAGCGGTGTCTGGCCCAGCCGTTCGAGAATGCGCTGGCCGAGCGCTGCGGCTACCGGGCTGTCGAGCGGGAGTTGCAGGTTCGCCTTGGTCCGCACGGCCAGGTGGCCGGCGGTGGTGCGGCCGTCTTCCCATTCGGCCTCGGCCAGGGCGGCCCGGGCCTGCGCCAGATCGTCCGGCGTCAGCACGCCGGGAATGTGCAGCATCATGGCGCGGCAATCAGCCCTGCAGCACGAAGGGAATCGAAACGAGGCCCTGAATCATCATCGCCTGGCCGTTCTGGCGCGTGGGTGTCCAGCGCCAGCGCTTGACGGCTGCGAGCGCGGCGCGATCGAGCCGGTCGAAGCCACTGGAGCGCGACAGGCCGATCTCAGCCACGCGGCCATCGATGCCCACCGTGACATTGAGCACGACAGTGCCTTGCTCGCGCGCGCGGCGCGAATCGATCGGATAGCGGGGCGGCGCCGCATCGACCAGGTTGGCCGAAAGGTCGCGTCCCGTGGCAACCGAGGGTGCTGCCGGGGCAGCAGCCGACGGTGCGGGCGAGGCTGCGGCGGGCGCCGCCGTTGCCGCCGGTACGGCCACCGGGGCCGGGGCGGGCGCGGTGGCCACGGCAGGCGCCGGGATCGACAAAGCAATCGGCGGCGGCGGCACCACGATGGGGGAGGCCGGCCGCAGCGGGGATTGGGGATGCTGCGGCGCGGCCTGGGGGGGAGGCGGCGGCGGGGGCGTGAGATCAGCCGAGAGGCGCACGGCGGTGAGCACCTCGCGATGCGGTTTTGCCGCGATGATCCCCAGCGACAGGAAAGCGGCGAGCAGTCCGCCGACAGCGGCACCAGCCCCGATCAGGGCCAGGCCACGCGGCCGGGTGCTCGCCTGATAGCGCGAGGGCTGCCATGTCGCGACGCGCAAGGGCACCACTTCGCCACGCGGCCCGGTTTGGGCCGGGCGAGGCGTAAGGGATGGCATTGCGATCAAACTGGCCTGGCTGCTCACTATTCTGGCCCCCGTTGGCGGTTTCGCAGGTTATTGAGAGTCATTCGCATAGCCACATCGCAATGCGAAGTCGAGCGAATAGATCGCAATAGCATTACATTTGTCGCGCTTCCTCACTGCATCAGCCGCCGGCGGACTGCCGTTGGCAGGGTGGTTGGCTCCATTTCGCCAACGCTTGACCGGCATCCGGCGCAGCTGCCTTGACCAGGCGCAAATTGGCGAATCATTATCAATATCGTTGCGACTGATAGCAGTTCGCATTAAGGGCGGCCTATTCGTCTGCCGGAGAGGGCGCAGCGGGGCAGGCCAACAGGCCGCCCAAAACCTGCCACCCCCTTCGCCGTCGCACGCACATGACATGCGCAAAGGATTGATGAGTGAGGGATTCTTCTGATCGCAACAGCGCTGCCGGCGCTGCCCGCTTCCTGGCCCTGGGCTGCATTGGCCTCATGGCCGGCACCGGCCCGGCCTTGGCGCAGGATGGCACGACCGCAGCCGAACAGCCGCGGGTGCTCGGTGGGGTAACGGTCACCGACACGGCCATCGTCGAAGGCAGCTACAAGACCGACAAGGCCGCCTCGCCCAAGTACACCGCGCCCCTGCTCGATACCCCGCGCTCGATCACCGTCATTCCCGCGCAAGTCCTGCAAGACAATGCCACCGCCAGCCTGGCCGATGCGCTGCGTTTCGTGCCCGGCGTCACGCTGGGCGCGGGCGAGGGCGGCAATCCCCAGGGTGATCGCCCGTTCATCCGCGGCTCTGATGCGCAGAACAGCCTGTTTCTGGACGGCGTGCGCGACATCGGCGCGCAATCGCGCGATGTCTTTGCCATCGACCAGATCGAAGTGGTCAAGGGATCGGACAGCACGATGAACGGCCGCGGCAGCGTGGGCGGAGCGATCAACCTCGTGTCCAAGCAGCCGACCAGCGAACGCTTTGCCAATTTCTCTGCTGCCACCGGGACGGCCGAATATCGGCGCCTGACCGCCGATGTGAACCAGCCGATCGGCAACGTGGGCCTGCGCCTGGCTGCGATGTACCACGACCAGCACGTGGCCGGCCGCGATGCGGTGTGGCAGGATCGCTGGGGCGTGGCGCCGTCGGTGAAGTTCGGCCTGTCTGGCCCCACCAGCCTGACGCTGGATTACTATCACCTGGAAAGCCACGAACTGCCCGATTCGGGCATTCCCTATCTCTATACCACCGCCAATGCCCCAGCCGGCTATAGCGAGACCACCGTGGCCAGCACGCCGCGCACGGCATTCTATGGCCTGGTCGACCGCGATTTCCGCCACACCCTGGTCAACACCGGCACCGCCCGCCTGGAGCACCGGTTCGACAACGGCCTGACCTTGCGCAACACCACGCGCTATGGCGTTTCCAGCCAGGGCTATGTGCTGACCCAGCCAGACGATAGCCAGGGCAACGTGCTCAACGGCAATGTCTGGCGGCGGGCCAACACGCGCTACAGCCGCACGACCGGATTCATCAACCAGACCGATTTCTTCGGCACGTTCACGCTTGGCGGGATCAAGAACAGCTTTGCCGTGACCGGTGAAGTGAGCCGCGAAACCGCCAATGTCGGCAGCTATGTCTCCAATGCGGCCACGGGCACGGCGATTGCCACGGGAACCACGGCAGTGGGCGGGCGCTGCGGTACGGCATCGATCGCGGCCTACAACTGCACCAGCCTGGCCAACCCCAATCCCTATGATCCTTGGGTAAGCTATACCGCCGATGGATCGGGCGTGACCACGCCGATCGTGCTTTCGGCCGAGAAGACCTGGACCAGGGCGCGCACCAATACCCAGGCGGTTTCGGTGTTCGACACGGTCAGCTTTTCCGATGCGCTGCTGCTCAACCTGGGTCTGCGCTATGACCACTATGTCACCCGCGTCAGCCCCGGCCTGGCCGTCACCGCCGCCGATGAAAGCGGCCGGGCGTGGTACAGCCGGATCGACAACCTGTGGACCTGGCAAGCCGGCCTGACGTGGAAGCCTGCGCCAAACGGCAGCATCTATGCCTCTGCCTCCACCGCCGCCACGCCGCCGGGATCGTACCTGGCCAATGGCAGCGAAAGCAACGCGCTCAACACCACCAGCCAGGCGATCACGGATTCGCTCAAGGTGGAGCGCACGCGCAGCTATGAAGTGGGCACGAAGTGGAACCTGCTGGGCGAAGGGCTTTCGCTGACCCTGGCCGCATTCCAGACGGAAACCACCAACGCCCGCGCCACTGATGCCAACGGCACGGTCACGTTCGTTGGCAAGAAGCGGATCAAGGGGATCGAACTGTCCGCCAGCGGCAACATCACCGACCGCTGGAACGTGTTCGGCGGCTATACCTATATGGATTCGACCATTGTCGATGGCGGCTATTCGTCGGTCACGGCTGGCGGGGTAACCTATTACGTGGCCTCGCCCAGCACCGGCCAGCGTTTCCCCAACACACCCGACCATAGCTTTACCGCGAACACCACCTACAAGGCCACCGATAGCCTGTCGCTCGGCGCCAACGCGCTGTACATGAGCAAGGTCTATGGCGGCTATGGCGCGGCGGTGAGCGGCGGCGTCGTGACCAAGACGCTCGCGCGCTATGTGCCTGGCTATTGGCGTTTTGACGCCAATGCCACGTTGCAGGTAACGCCGCGCTTCTCGCTGCAAGCCAACGTCAACAACCTGTTCGACAAGCGTTATTACGACAAGGCCTATAACTCGCACTTTGCCAGCCAGGCTGCAGGCCGTACCGCGATCCTCACGGCCAACGTCAAGCTCTGAACGGTCCGACACACGCAATGGGCCGCCGGATACGCTCCGGCGGCCCATTTCATGTTCGATGTAATAGTTAACGTATCACGATTATTCCAGCATCGCGGTCAATGCGGGGCTGAGCCATTCCGCCCCATTCTCGTCGATCAAGCGCGCCGCCAATCCATGGTGCGCCGCCATCGCCTGCGCATCGGCGGGTGATCTGACGAGAAGCGCGCTGGCCCATGCGTCGGCCAGTCCGCCGCGCGCGTGGATCACGGTGGCTGCGAGCGATCCAGCACAAGGCTCGCCCGTGGCCGGATCGATGGTGTGGCCGCCCAGATAACGGCCCGAAGTGGCCATGCTCAATTGGTGCAGCGCCACGCGCAGCGGCGGCAGCGCCAGGCCGGGTGGGCTTTCCACGTCCACCCACCATGGGTCTCCATCCGGGCGAAGCCCACGCCCGGCGCATTCGCCGCCCACTTCGACCAGGGCATGGTTCAAGCCGGCCTGGGCCAGGAGATCGGCTACGGCATCGGCAGCGTGGCCTTTGGCCACGCCTGACAGATCGAGCCACAGGCCGCCTGGTTGGCGCAGCCAACCTTGTTGCAGGATCACGCGCTGCCAGCCCGAGGCGGCGCGTGCCCGTGCCAGTGCGGCGGCATCGGGCGGAAACGCGTGGCGGTTGGGGCCCAGGCTCCACGCGTCGGTCAGGCGGCCGATGGTGGGATCGAACGCACCGGCCGATGCACGGGCGACGCTGAGCGCTTGGGCCAGGACCGTGGCCAGATCGGGGGCAAGGCGGCACCAGGTGCCAGGCCTGGCGTGGTTGAAGCGCATCAGCAGGCTTTGACCGTCCCAATGGCTCAACGCCCGTTCCATGCCATCGAGCCGGGCCTGGATGCGGGCGTGCAATTGGGCCTGGGGCGGTGCACCTGCCGGAATGGCCAGGCGCGCATGCCATTGCGTGCCCATGGTCCTGCCCGAAAGGCTGGCCACGGGCGCATGAGGATCGAACCCGGCCAGATTGGCCGGGTCGATTGTGGGCGGCACGGCGATCCGTCGCAACAGGGGCGCCATGCCGGGCAAGGTCAGGGCGCCACCACTTCCAGCGTGGTGGTGTAGCTGGTGCGGCGGTGCGCGGCGCGCGGGTTGGCCGGGTGATCATCGGCAACACTGGCGTTGAGCCAGTAGAAGCCGGCAACCGGCCACTTGACCGTCACCACGCCATCGGTGCCTGTGGTCAGTTCCTGCGCCCCTTCGATATCGCGATAGCGCTTGCCACCGGGAACGACCGTCACCTTGAGCTTGGCGGCCGGCTGGCCGTCGATCAGGAAGCGGAACTTGCCGGGCTCGTCGGTCACCAGTTCGTCGGGATGGGTGACGGGCACCATTTCCAGGCCCTTGCCGGTGGGGGTAAAGGCCTGCGTGGTGGGCGTGCCGGCGGTAACGAACACGAAGTTGCGGTTGAGCGTCTCGGTCAGGCTCACGTCGGTGGCATTGGCCGGAATGTCGGCCACGTTGGCCACCATGTGATCGGGCGCGATCTGCACGCGCGGGCCACCTTCGCCGCCCGGACCGCCGGGACCACCAGGGCCACCAGGGCCGCCGGGGCCGCCGGGGCCGCCAGGACCACCAGGACCACCGGGCATCATGCCGCCCGGACCACCAGGGCCGCGCGGGCCGGCAAAGTTACCCGGACCACCCGGACCACCAGGGCCCCCCGGCCGGCGCATGCCCACACCCCACAGTTCGCCGTTCACTTTGAACGTGCCGGAAAGATTGGCCATTTCAGTGCCGATCTTCCAGGTGCCGGGCTTGTCGATCGCCACGTCGAATACCGAGCGCGTGCGCAGGCGCGCGGCGTTTTCCACTTTGCCTTCGGTGCCATCGGGCGCCCAGACTTTCACCTGCTCAACCCCCAGGGGGAAATGATCGGGATAGAACAGGTCGTTGGAAACGGCCGCGTCCACGGTGACCGACTGGTTGGTATCGGCCAGGACGGTGATCGAGGGCAGCAGCCACATGCGGTGGGCCTGGGCGGGGCCGGCCAGGGCCAACGCCATCAGCGGCGCGGCCATCAGGAAAGTCTTGCGATTCATCGGCAAAGTCCTGTCAGCGAAGGGAAACGGAAACCTGGCCCAGTTCGGCATGGCCACTGGCGCCCGCCGGGGCAGGCTTGGCGGGGACGGAAAACGGCACTTGCACCAGTTCACGGCCGCCGGTTTCGCGCGCGGCTTCCACGAACAGGGTATAGGCGCCCGGCTTGAGCCCGGCTGGCAAGGGGATGCGATAGGCACCGGGCGCGCGGGTCTGCCCCGAAAGGCCATCAGCCGGCAGCGAGAGCGAGCGGCCACCCTTGCGCCACCAGCTGCGCAGATCGCCCAGCCACTTGGTGCCCGGTTCGCGGCCCACTTTCTTGATATCGTACCACACCCACAGCGTGCGCGCGGCGCCGCCGCCGGCGGGCTCGATCCAGCCGGCCACATAAGGGCGGTGGTATTCCGCCACTGCAAGGCGCGGCACGTTGACGGTGATCACGCCCGCGGGCGCGGCCGGCGCGGCGAAAGCGAGGTGCGGTGCGGCCAGCACACCGGTTGCCAATGCAAGGGACTTGCGCATGAACGATCGGTTCTTTCTTGCGTCAGTGGATGAAGAACAGGGCAATGCCGGCCGGTATCACCAGGCCCAGCGCCACCAGGGGCCAGGTGGCCGGGCGATGGCGGGCATGAAGCTGCAGCAGGATCAGCCCGGTCAGCGTGAAGACGACGCAGGCCAGCGCAAAGACATCGATGAACCAGAACCACACCGATCCGGTATTGCGGCCCTTGTGCAAGTCGTTGGCCCAGGAAATCCAGCCGCGGTCGGTCTTTTCCGACGTGATCGCGCCGCTTTGCCGGTTGATGCTGACCCAGCGATCCGTGCCCGGACCGGGCATGGCGACATAGACTTCGTCGTCAGACCATTCGCCGGCACGCCCCTTGGGGTCGATGCCCACGGCCCCGGCCACGGCAGCGGCCACGGGATTGGGCAGGGGGGCGTCGCTGGCCGCCGGGGCAGGTTGGATCTGGCGCAGCAGCGGGCCAGGCAGGGTGGCATTGCGATCGACCACCACGGGCTGCGCGTTGATCTGCGCCGCGTGATTGAGGGTGATCCCCGTGATCGCGAACAACATCATGCCGACCAGCGCAATCGCCGCGCTGATCCAGTGCCAGGTGTGGAGCTGCTTGAGCCAGAACTGCCTGGCCTTGCGCGCTTTCTTGGCATCCGCGCGCGCGGGGGGGCGAGCGGGGGCTCGTGCGGGGGCTTGCGCGGGCACGCTGGCCGGCGCGGCGGCCTGGCTGTGGGGGCGGTCGATCTGGTCAAGCGTGCTCAAGGGGGTGTCCGTCCGAGGCGGTCTGTTAGGTCGCTCCTAACCTAATGCGAGTCATTTGCAAGTTTGCCATTGTATCAAGTCTGTTACGGATTCGTGCGGCTCCGCATTTGCCCGCACGCCGGGCTGCCCGCCCATTAAGCATCCCAACGCTAGGGAACGTGTGAAAATCCGCCACCGGAGTGATCTCGATGCTGAGCGTGCAAACCCGGCAAGCGACACGGCTTGTCATCGGCCTGGTTGTACTTGCCATCGCGCTTGCCGCGTTTGTGGTCGGGCAAATCCGCTTTGGCGGGCCGATGCACCATGAAAGCCTGCTGCAGGACGAACTGCTGGCCGATATTCTGCCACCGCCCTGCTTTGTGGTGGAACCTTACCTGCACACCACGCTGATGCTCACCGATCCCGGCCATGTCGAGCCTGGGATCAAGGCCCTGCAGGAGGAAGAAGCCCAGTTCAAACAGCGTCTGGCCTATTGGCAGGCGGCGCCCGTGCCCGATGACATGCGCGGCGCTGTAAACGCCACGCTGGATGCCGAGGTGCAATTCTGGAAGACGGTGGACGAACAGTTCGTGCCGGCCGTGCGGCGCGGTGACAGCGCCGCGATGCGCGCGGTTCACGATGGCCCCCTGACCCAGGCCTATGGCCTCCAGCACGATCGCGTGAATGCGCTGGTCGACCTGTCCAACGCCGAGCGGGGGCGCCTTCTGGATGAAGGATACCGGCGGGTGCTGGGTTCGCTGGCGCTGGCCGGGCTGTTGGCGCTGGCCGTGCTGGCAGTGATTGTCTGGGCCGGGATCCAGTTGCGCCGCCGGGTGATCGCGCCGCTGGTGGGCACGGCGGCTGGCATTCAGGAAATGGCCAAGGGGGATTACGATTACCCCATCGATGGCAATACCCGGCCTGACGAAATCGGCGAAATCGTGCGCGCGCTGGACGTGTTCCGCGGTGCGGCCAAGCGCAGCCAGGCCGGCCGGCGCGATCAGGAACTGGTGGTCAGGGCCTTGACCCAAGGGCTCGACGTGATGGCCGCACGCAATCTGGAAGTGCGCCTGGAAGACCCGTTCCCCGGCGACCTCGATACTTTGCGCAACAATTACAACACGGCCGTCGGCGCCATGGCCGAGGCGCTGCGCGCGGTGCGCGTGGGTGCCAACAAGGTGTCGCGCGCGATTGCCGAGATCCGCGCCGCGTCCGAAGACCTGGCCCAGCGCAACGAGCAGCAGGCTGCCAGCCTGGCCACCACGGCGCATTCGCTCGATACCGTGACCAGCAGCGTGGGCGAAACGGCCGAGCGCGCCGCCAACGTGCAAAGCGCGGTCGGCGCCGCGCAGCGCGAGGCCGAGGCCGGCGGAGACGTGGTGACCCGCGCGGTGGCGGCCATGGCCGGGATCGAAGCTTCGTCCGAGAAGATCGGCCAGATCATCAGCGTAATCGACGGCATCGCGTTCCAGACCAACCTGCTCGCGCTCAACGCCGGGGTGGAAGCGGCGCGTGCCGGGGACGCCGGCAAGGGCTTTGCCGTCGTGGCCAGCGAAGTGCGCGCCCTGGCCCAGCGCAGCGCCGACGCCGCGCGCGACATCAAGGAACTGATCGGCGAAAGCACCGCGCAGGTAAGCCAGGGTGTGACGCTGGTGGGCGAAACCGGCGAGCGGCTGGGTGATATCGTGGCCCGCGTGGGCGAGATCGGCGGCCTGGTGTCAGGCATTGCCGAAGCGGCGATTTCCCAGGCGGACAAGCTGCGCGAAGTGAATCGCGCGGTCAGCGACATGGACCGCATGACGCAGCAGAACGCGGCCATGGTCGAACAATCGTCTGCCGCCACGCGCAGCCTCGCGACAGAGGCCGAGGCTTTGGCCCAGCTCGTCGGCACGTTCCAGACCCGCGACGTGGCCAACCGCCCGGCCCACGTCGCCAAGGCGGGAGACCTGCGCCGCGATTCGATGTTGGAACAGGCCCGCACCGGCCCCCGCCTGGCTCTGGCGGCGGGCTGACCGAGGCCGCCTGTCCTGCTATTTCGCCGCTGCGCCGGCCTTGGCGCGCTGGGCCAGTGCTTCGGGTGAGGGGATCACCTGGCCCAGCTCGGCAATGACCGGATCGGGATCGATCAGCAGCGCTTCTGTCGTGTGGCCATCGCCCCTGCTGCCCAGCCGCACCCAGGCAATCGACGGCTTCTGGCCGTTGATGAAGATATTGAACATCTTGCCTTGGGCCTTGGCCGTGAGCGCGGCATGCAGCAGCAAGGCATCGGGCTGGGTCAGGGGCGCGCCGTCGTTGAAATAGGCCACCAGGCCATTGGGCCTCGGCTCCTTGGGCACGATTGCCATTTTCGATTTCTGGGTGTTCCACACCTGCTTGCTCTGCGCCTCGAACGCACTGACCGAGGCATAGGGCAGGATGTAGGAAAACAGCGTGCGGTTGTTCTTGTCGCGCTCGGCCAGGGCGGCCAGCATCCGTTCGCGCCGGCGGTTTTCGCGCTGCAGCCGGGTTTCAGCGAGCATGCCGATCTGTTCCTCGGGCTTGCTGCCGGGCAGCAGCAGCGCGGCCACGCCTTCGAGCGCGCCTGCCGAGGGGGCGGTCCATTCGCTGCGCGCGGTGAACACGCGCCGGGCTTCGGGCACCTTGCCGGCGTGGAACGCGGCCACGACGCCGTAAAGGTCCAGCAATTCGATCACGTTGCTGGCGTCGGCCTCGGCCTTGCCTTCGGCGCGGCGCGCTTCCAGGTTCTGGCGCGCTTGCTCGGCCCGCTTGGCCGCCAGCTCCCACTGGCCGGCCAGGGCCAGCGTGAGGGCGCTCCCGGCATAAACGGCGGATTCGCGCGTGTCGGCCAGTTGCGACTCAAAATCGGCCAACAGCGTCTCGCGCCGCGCTGCCGCCTCGGCAAAGCGGCCGGCATCCTCCAGGCGAATCGCGGCGCGCAGCAGGCTCAAGGTGTCCAGCCGCGCGGCCTGGTCGTAGAACCGCAGCTCGTCAGCCGTCAGGGCCATGCCCGACACGAGGTAGGGGTCGGCAGCCACTTTGGGATACCACGACCACGGCATCTTCAATGCGCCGCGAATCCGCACGGCGGTCGATCCCTCGGGGTCGCCCAGTCGCAGCCGCGCCTCGCCTTCCAGCAGGTCGAACGACAGGCCCATAGACCGGTCGAAATAGGGATTGCCGACCAGGTTGGCGGCCTGCGCCTCAGCCCGGGCCTTGCCCACATCGGCCACGGCGCCGCTGAAATCCTTGGCCTCGATCCGGTGCGCCGCGCGCGCCAGGATCAGGGGCAGGCGGCGGATCACGTTGTGTTCGCCCTTCTGCGGATCGTCGATCAGCTGGCTACAGGCCTCCACCCCCTTGGCGCCGAACTGGCGCTTGGCCGGATCGGCCATCTCACGCGCGGGGGCCAGCAGGCCCAGCAGCGTGACGGCGCCCACCAGCCGGGCGAAGCTTTCGCCACCGGTCAGGTTGTTGGGATTGCCGTCGCAACGCAGGTACCAAGAGCCGTTCTTGCGGAAATCCTCCAGCTCGGCCGCTTTTGCTGCAGCCTCTGCATTGCGTTGCTGTTCCTTGGTCAGCGGCGCAGGCGGTGCCGTCACCGGCGCGGGCGGCGCGGCATCGGCGGCCTGCGCCACGGCGCCATGCAAAATGGCCAGGGCAGCGGCCCCGGCCAGGATGGATCGGTTCATTGTGTCTTGCCCCCTGCTGCGTTCGTCAACGCTGCCCAGCAAACGGCATTTTGCAATGTTTCGCAATATGCCGCCTGCGTGCGATCGTGGGCAAGGCAAGCGCCAGGCTCAGCGCGGTCGGCGGTGTTCGCCTTTCACCCAGCGGACCGTGCCCGAAGACGCGCGCATCACCACGCTGTCGGTGGTCATCACCCCGTTCTTGCGGATCTTGACGCCATCGAGCAGCGAGCCGTCGGTCACCCCGGTGGCGGCAAAGATGCAATCGCCCTTGGCCAATTCGTGCAGGTCATAGATCTTGCCAAGATCGGTGATGCCCCACTTGCGCGCGCGGGCGCGTTCGTCCTCGTTGCGGAACAGCAGGCGTCCCTGGAACTGCCCGCCCACGCAGCGCAGCGCGGCGGCGGCCAGCACGCCTTCGGGTGCGCCGCCCGTGCCCATGTAGAGGTCGATGCCGGTGTCTTCGTTGGTCACCGCGATCACACCGGCCACGTCGCCATCGGGGATAAGGCGAATGCCGCAGCCCAGGCTGCGCAGTTCGGCAATGATGCCTTCATGCCGCGCGCGGTCGAGCACGCAGACCACGATATCGCCCGGCGCCACGCCCTTGGCGGCGGCCACGGCCTTGACGTTGTCGGTGACCGACCGGTTGAGATCGATCACGCCAGCGGGGTAGCCTGGGCCAACGGCGAGTTTTTCCATATAGACGTCGGGCGCGTTGAGCAGGCCGCCTTCTTCGGCGACGGCCAGCACGGCCAGGGCATTGGGGCCGGCCTTTGCCGTGATCGTGGTGCCTTCCAGCGGATCGAGCGCGATGTCGATGCGCGGTCCGGTGCCGGGGGCAGAGCCAACCTTCTCGCCGATATAGAGCATGGGCGCCTCGTCGCGCTCGCCCTCGCCGATCACCACGGTGCCATCCATGTAAAGTTCGTTGAAGGCCGCGCGCATGGCCTCTACAGCGGCAGCGTCGGCTGCCTTTTCGTCGCCGCGGCCGATCAGGCGTGAAGCACCGATCGCCGCAGCTTCGGTGACACGTACCATTTCGAGCACGAGAACACGGTCGAGAACTTGGGAAGCTGCGGGCTTCTCGGGAGATTGGGCGGTCACGGTGCCTCCTGTGGGTGGACAAACAGCGCGGTCGACGCCTGTGCAGACGTATGCACGCTATGTCTGGGCAGCCCCTAGACGGGAGGTTACCGTGTTGTCGAGAGTGCCCTTGCCGATTGTTGCCATGGCTCTGGCCGGCTGGCTTGCCCTGGGCCAGGCGCCCGCTGTTCGCGCCCAGGATGCCACGAGTGCCTCGGCTGCTGCGCCTGCCACCGATGCTTCCGCCGATCCGGCCCCGGCCGTCAAGGTGCCGCAGGTGGCCGGCCCGGGCCTGCCCACGTTGAGCGACACCGACGGCAATATCGCCCAGCGCATCATCACCGGCAGCCAGGCCACGCGCTGCCGCCCCGGCCGCAGCGCCGATGGCGCGATCGTGGTGTGCCGGGATGCCGAATCGCGCGAGAAGGAGCGCCTGCCCCTGCGCGACCAGACCGACACCGCCCAATCCACCAACGACGGCCTGCCCCGCGCGCCCAATGTCTTTGGACTGGCACCGTGCAAGGGCAATGGCGCCTGCGTGGGTTTTGGCAGCGTGCCGCCACCGATGTATTACTTCGATATCACCGCGCTGCCCGAGCCGCCCGCCGGATCGGATGCGGACCGCATCGCCAAGGGCGAGATCCGGGCGCCTTGAACTGCAAAAAGGCCGGGAAAGGGTGTCCTTTCCCGGCCTTTTTGCATTGGCGATCAGGCGGTTTGCCTCATTCTTCCAGAATCGGCAGCACCACCGGCGCCTCTGCCAGGCAGGGCGAGCCGTCGAGCAGGCGCAGCGCATGGTCGATCGCGCTTTCCGGTCCGTCGTGGGTCACCATGTGCACCAGGACGGTATCGGCATCGCCGGCCACCGGGCCGGGCGTGCCCTTCTGGATCAGGCTTTCGATCGAAACCCCGGCATCGCGCATCGCCGCAGTGATTTCCGCCAGGGCGCCGGGGCGATCGGCCACGTTGAAGCGGATATAGGCGCTGCCGATGCGCTGGCCGGTCTGCGCGGGCGGCATTTCGCGCAGTTCGGCAACCGGCATGGAGAAGGGCGCACCGATGTCACCGCGGGCGATGTCGATCAGATCGGCCACCACGGCGCTGGCGGTGGGGCCATCGCCCGCGCCGGCACCCTGGAACAGCAGGCGCCCCACGAAATTGCCTTCGGCAACCACGGCGTTGGTGGCGCCGTCCACGTGGGCCAGCGGATGATCGCGGTGGACCAGGTGGGGTTGTACGCGCTGCACCAGGCGGCGCTGGCCGGCGGCGTCCAGCTCGGTATCGGCCATGCCGATCAGGCGGATGTAATAGCCCAGCACATCGGCCTGGGCGATATCGGCGGCCACGATGCGGCGGATGCCGGTGGTGGTCACGCTCTTGAAATCCACCTTGGTGCCGAATGCCACGCTGGACAGGATCGCCAGCTTGTGGGCGGCATCGATGCCATCGATGTCGAACGTGGGGTCCGCTTCGGCATAGCCCTTGGCCTGGGCTTCGGCCAGCACGTCGGCAAAGTCGCGGCCGGTGTCTTCCATGGTGGAAAGGATGTAGTTGCAGGTGCCGTTCAGGATGCCATAGACGCGGTTGATCTCGTTGGCGGCAACCCCTTCCTTCAGGCTCTTGATCACCGGGATGCCACCGGCGACCGCCGCTTCGAACTTGAGCGCGGCGTCGGCCTTTTCGGCCAGCGCGGCCAGTTCCAGGCCGTGGTGGGCGATCATCGCCTTGTTGGCGGTGACCAGGTCCTTGCCCGCGGCCAGCGTGTTGCGCGCCAGGGTCAGCGCCGGGCCGTCAGACCCGCCGACCAGTTCCACCACCACGTCCACGTCGGGCCGCGCGGCCATCGCGGTCATGTCGTCTTCCCACGCATAGCGCGACAGGTCGACGCCGCGATCCTTGCTGCGATCGCGCGCGGCCACGGCCACGATCTCGATCCGCCGCTCGGCCCGGCGGGCAATGAGATCGGCGTTGGTTTCGATCAGCCGGATCACGCCACCGCCAACGGTGCCGAGCCCGGCGAGCGCGATGCGCAAGGGTTCGCTCATGGTTTTCCCACTCTCGTCAAGTCTGGGGGTGCCCTAGGCGAGCGCCGCCCAAAAGGCCAGTATCAGTGCGTGGGCATCAGTGCGCGGGCCGGTTGCGCGTGCATGGTCCCAGTTCACGCACCACCTGGGCATAATCCTCGCTGGCGATCTGCCGATCATCGGCCGTGCCGCCGATCACGCTGCGCGGCGGCAGGGCCGGGGGCAGGGAGCAGGCCAGGCGATACCAGGCCAGGGTTTCAGGCTGGGGCGGCTTGGCCGATTGATCGACGATCTCGGAAAAGCTCACCCCCCAGACGGTGGGCTGGCCGGGGCGGCGCAGGATCGAAAGCGACGCGGGCTTGCCGTCGGGCGTGGTCAGGAAGACCTGGGTTTCCCCCTCCCCGGCCAGATTGCCGGGAACGTGCATGGTTTCGCGCACCCCGGTGATCAGCGGCGGCTGGTCCCGGTTGACCAGTTCGGTCAGGATCGGGCGCAGGCGCGCTTCAAGTTCGGGCGTCCACGCCAGCATGGCATCGGGCGCCACCAGCTTGAATTCGCCCGGTCGGCCATCCACCGTCTCGCCCAGCAACAGCACCGGCAGCTTGCGCAGCTTGGGCACCTTGCCGCGCGCATCGAGCGGAACGTCGGCCAGGAAGCGCAGCGTCTCGCCAATGTCCGAGCCAACCAGCAGGGCGGTGGTGCGCGCCTCGATATAGAGCCGGACCTTGCCCGGGGCGACGTCGGTGGCGATGCCGGGCTTGATCGTGGATTGGACGGTGATTTCCGCCTTGGCCACCACGCGGGCGGGCATCGCCAGATCGACCAGATCGGCATAGCTGAGCGCCGGCCCGTCGATCGGGCGAATCATTGCCGGGGGTGTCTGGGCCTGCAAGGGCATCGAAATGCTTGCAAACAGCAGCGAGCCAGCGACAAATTTTCGCACTGGATGCGCGGATTTGGGCATATTCCTCCTTCCGTGCGGCGCTGCGCCGCAAAATTGCTAAGATTTCCTTGCGATTGCGGGACGCATGGCTGAATCATGGCTTAACCGATAAAGCATTTGCGCCCTTATGGGTTCGGCGTTAAAGCTCCCGGTCGTTCGGGCAAAGAAAAAACCAAGTCCGAACCATGCCGCCGCCGGGCCCTCTGCGTCCGATGTCGGCGGTCCGGGTTGTTCGGCAGGGTGGAATGAAATCGCTGGATTGTCTCGTCGGCCGGAACGGTGATTCCGGGCGTCGGTCCTTTCTGGGCGCGATGGGCGTTGTCTTTGGGCGATGTATCGGGCCTGGCCGGGACGTTCAGGAGTAATGGAGCTGAATGGCATACGCTGACCAACAGATGAGCGGTAACAAGATCACCGCGCTCATCATCGTTGCTGTTCTTCATGTCGTCGTGGGGTATGCGCTGGTCACCGGCCTTGCCTACTCGGCGTTCAAGAAGATCAAGGACGTGACCACCGCGGTCAAGATCGAAGAGGAAAAGCCGAAGGAGCCGCCGCCGCCGCCCCCGAAGCAGCCTGATCAGCCGCCGCCGCCGATCGTTGCGCCGCCGCCGCCGATCAACCTGAATCTGGCCCCGCCGCCGATTCAGGCTGTGACGACGCCGCCGCCGGTCGCCCCGCCGCCGGCTCCGGTCGTGCTGCCTCCGGCGCCCGCTGCGCCGCCCCCTCCCCCGCCTCCGCCGCCGCCGGTTCCCGGTACGCCGCGTGGGAACCCGGGTGATTGGGTGACGCCGAACGACTACCCCTCGCGTGCACTGCGTGAAGGTGCCACCGGCACGACCGGCTTCCGTCTGGAATATGACGCAGGCGGTAAGCCGACGAACTGCACGGTCACGCGCTCTTCGGGTAACCAGGAACTTGACGCCGCAACCTGTCAGAATCTGATGCGTCGCGCCCGTTTCAAGCCCGGCACCCAAAATGGGCAGCCAGTCGGCAGCGTGTACTCCAGTTCGGTGCGCTGGCAGATCCCGAAGGATTGATGCTCGACATCGATCCTGGGGATCAGCCCCGGGTTCGGCCAACGTCCCTGCGCAGCTTTTTGCACTTGCTATCGAATTCTTGAGAGGAAGACCCGAATGTTTATCCAGACGCTTGCCGCTGCTGCGGCCAATGCCGCGCCGCAGAACAAGTTCGGCTTCGTTGAAGCCCTGCAGGCCGGCGGTTTCATTTCGTACGCCACGGTGACCATCCTGGGCATCATGTCGTTCGGCTCGTTCTTCATCCTGTTCACCAAGTATTTCGAACAAGCGAAGATCCTGGGCCAGTACAAGGCTCTCGCCAACTTCTGGCGTGCGCCTTCGCTGCGTGAAGGCGCTGCCAAGCTGGACAAGAACAGCGCATGGCGCCAGCTCGTCGACGACGGCATCGCCGCCGAAGACCAGCACGCCAAGATGACCGACTCGCTCGAAGCCCATGACTGGCTGCACGGCTCGCTCGCTCGCTCGGAAGCTTCGATCAACGCGCGTCTCGCCGGTGGTCTGCCCTTCCTCGCCACCGTGGGCGCCACCGCGCCGTTCATCGGTCTGTTCGGTACCGTGGTCGGCATCTACCGCGCGCTGATCGCCATCGGTCTGGCCGGTTCGGCCTCGATCGACAAGGTGGCCGGCCCCGTCGGTGAAGCTCTGATCATGACCGCGCTGGGTCTGCTCGTCGCCGTGCCGGCCGTGCTTGCCTACAACTGGCTGCAGTCGCGCAACAAGAAGATCGCCGAGCTGCTCCAGGGCTTCTCGACCGACGTTCTGGCCAACATCACCTCGAAGGGCGCTGTGAAGCCTGCCGTGGGTCCGGCTCCGGCCGCCAAGCCGGTTGCTCCGGCTGCTGCTCCGGTCAAGAAGTAAGCTGTCACCCCAAGACCGGTGGCAACCGCTACCGGTCTTGTCCGCAGAACGCGGGTCATGGCCAGGGCGGCCTTACCAGCCCACACCCTGGCCCCTCCCGCGGCTTCAATCGGATAGGATGTAACCAATGGCAATGTCTGTAGGCGGCGCTGGCGGAGAAGAACGCCCGATGTCGGACATCAACACCACGCCGCTCGTGGACGTGATGCTGGTGCTGCTGATCATCTTCCTCATCGCGGTTCCGGTCGCGATCCAGACCGTCGAGAAGCTCAAGGTTCCCGTACTTCCCTCGGAAGAAACGCAGGACAAGGTTGAAAACCTGCTTCTCGCCGTTGTCTCGACCGACGCGAACGGCCGCAGCCCGCGCGAACCGGGCTATCAAGGCTCGACCCGCAACGGTGAATGCCGCGTCTATTTCAACAACGTGACTCCGGTGGACAACACCGAGCTGTACAAGCAGGCTTTCGAGCGCCTCGATGCGATCGTGAAGCGTGAAGGCGGCGCGGCCAACATGGACCCGGAAAAGATCCCCGAAGTGCACATCCGTGGCGACGTCAATGTTCCGTGGAAGTGCATCGCTGGTGCGATCTACAACGTGCAGGCTGCGGGCTATCCCAAGGTCGGCTTCATCTCCACCCCGGTCGATCCCAACGGCTAAGGCCTGACGGAGACCGCCCGGGGCGCGCCTTTCGGGGCGCGCACGGCGAACAGGAGTAACACACCATGGCAATGAGCGGCGGCAAGGACGATGGCGCGCCGATGATGGAAATGAACACGACGCCGTTGATCGACGTCATGCTCGTGCTCCTCATCATGTTCATCATCACCATCCCCGTGGCCACGCACTCGGTCAACGTGAACCTGCCGCAGGCGACCCCGCCTACGAACACGCCTCACATTGACCCGGTGAAGAACAAGCTGATCCTGACGCAGGATGGTCAGATCCTCTGGAATGGCTCGACCATTACCGAAGGCAACCTGATCTCGCTGCTCCAGGCGACCAAGGCGATGAATCCGGAACCGGAACTGCAGTTCCAGCCGGACGCCTATGCCAGCTATGAAACGGCCAACCGGCTGCTGAAGGACATCACCGAATCCAAGGTGACCAAGTTCGGCTTCGTCGGGAACGAAAACTTCGCCACCTTCGGGAAGGCGCAGTAAGGCTTTCGGGCCCGTTTCTTCCGGTTGCCACACCGGAAAACCCGATCAAGGGGCGGAGTGATCCGCCCCTTTTTCTTTGTCTGTGCGCAGCATGATCGAGACAAACAAGGCGGGGCCACGGATCAACGCCGCGGCCCCGCTTTGTGTTCAGGCGATCCAGCCCCGGCACATCGACCGGCGGCACGCCGCCGTCACAGGATTTCGAAGACCTTTTCCTTGGGCCGGCACAGTCGCACGCCCTTGGGCGTTTCCACCAGCGGGCGCTCGATCAGCTTGGGCGCGGCCGCCATGGCAGCCAGCACGGTGGCGTCGTCCGCTTGGGGAAGCCCGCGCGCCTCGGCATCGGTGCCGCGCAGCCGCAGCCCTTGTTGCGGGGTGAGGCCGGCATCGCGATAGAGCTGCGCCAGCTTTTCAGCCCTGGGCGCCGTCTTGAGGTATTCGATCACAGTCACTTGCGCACCGGCTTCCTGCAACAGGGCCAGCGTGTTGCGCGAGGTACCGCAGGCGGGATTGTGCCAGATCGTGGCGTGCATCGAAATCTCCTGATGAGAGTGGGATCAGAATCCACCGGTCGTGGCGGTGCGCGGCGCGGGCAAGCGTACCGGCGCTTCCTGGCCGCGCAGGATACGTCCGGCGCGCTGCACCGCGCGCACCAGCCGGGGCTGCACCCCACACCGGCACACGTGGGGCAGGGCAGCGGCGATGTCGGCCTCGGTCGGATCGGCATTGTGGGCAAGCAGCGCTGCCGCCGCCATGACCAGGCCGGGTGTGCAGAACCCACACTGAATCGCCTGCTCGGCGGCAAAGGCCTGCTGCACGGGGTGGCTGCGATCGGGCGACAGGCCCTCGATCGTGGTCACGCTGCGCCCTTCAGCTTCTCCCAGCGACAGGGTGCAACTGGGCATCGCCTGGCCATCGACCATTACCGTGCAGGCGCCGCATTCGCCGGTGCCGCAGCCATACTTGGTACCGGTCAGATTGGCGGCATCGCGCAGGGCCCATAACAGCGGCGTGTCAGCAGGCAGGCGAATGTCGAGCGGCTGGGCGTTGAGCGTGAGGCTGGCCATGGCCGGTGTATAGAGCAGCGCAGCCCAGGCTCAATGCCCGCCTGCCCTATAGCCCGGCCAGCGCCAGCAGCAGCGTGTCGACCACGGCAGTGGCGCTGGTGCCTTCGGGCAGATCGCCCACCAGCACCGCAAAGGCGAGGGTGTGGCCATCGGCCGTGGGCAGGACGCCGGCCAAGGCCTGGGTGCCCAGCAATGTGCCGGTCTTGGCGCGCAGCTTGCCTTCCAACGTCGTGCCGCGCAGGCGGTTTTTCAAAGTCCCGCTCTGTCCCGCCACGGGGAAGCCGCCAATCCAGGTGCCGCCCCAGGGCTGTGCCTGGCCCCAGCGCAGCAGCGTGACCAGCGCCCTTGGGGTGACCCGGTTGTAGGTGGACATGCCCGAACCGTCATAGAGGCTGACGCTGCCGGGCATCAGGCCGACCGGGGCCAGCGCCGCCGTGCGCGCCGCGATGCCGTCTGCCACGGTGCCACTTGGCGCCAGGCGGCGCAGCAGCAGTTCGGCGTGGAGGTTCTGGCTGTTGCGCAAGGTCAGCGCCACATCGTCTGCCAACGGCGGCGGGACAAGGCGCGCGAGCGGGGTTGGTTCGGGCGACGCAGTACCCAGGCGATGGCGTGCGATCGCCGGGCCACGCACGGCCACGCCGCGCGCCACCAGCATGGCGCGCAGCACCGCGGCCGCGCGCGCAGCGGGATCGGCCACGGCGAGGGGCACGCGCAGATTGCTGCCCGCCGGTATCGTGCCACCCAGTTGCCAGCGATCCGATCCGGGCAGCGTGCTGCGGGCAACGGCGACCGGGCCGGCGCGGACGCTCATCACCGTGCCGGTAACGACAAGGCCGACCGGCGCTTCGATCTTTGCGGGCGTGCCTTCCACCCCCGCGATGACGGTTACCAGCGCGATATTGTCATCCAGCGTGAGTGCAGAAACGGCCGTGCCCGATGGCGTCGCCATGTTGTCCCAGCTCATGCCCGAGGGCCAGCGCTCGTCGGCCATGGCGCTGTCATCGCCGATCACCTGCCCCACCCGGCGGGTGCGTGCCGCGATCGCATCGGCGAGGGTGGCCAGGCAATCCACCGTGCAATCCGGTGCGGCAGACAGGCGCGCATCACCATGGCCGCGCAGCACCACATCGGGCCGGCTACCGGCCCCTTCCAGGCTCACGCTGGCGCCGCGGGTGGTGTCGGGCTGATCGGTGGCGGGCAGGGTGGCCAGTGCGGCGGCGGTGGTGAACAGCTTGGTGGTGGACGCGGGCACCATCCGGGCATCGGCATTGCGCTGCGCCACCACGGTACCGGTTTCGTCCACCACCAGCAGGCCGATGCGGGCCCCGGCGGGAAGGGGGGCAAGGATCGCATCGAGCGCCGGCTCTGCCATGCCCCTGCCCTGCGCCACAGGCGCCGCCACAAGCAGCGCAAGGGCCAGGCCAAGGCGCGCTGCGATTGTCACGCAGCACGCATCAGTTCGCGGGCCAGTTGTCGATCAGCCGCGCCTTGCCCAGGTGCGCTGCAACCAGCACGCGCGCGGGGCGGTCTCCCAGCGCGTCGAGCGGATCGAGTGTTTCAGCATCGCGCAAGTCGGCATAGTCCACCCGCGCAAAGCCGCCACGCAGCAGGGCCGTGCGCAAGTCTTCCAGTGCGGCATCGGCGTCGGCGCCGGCGTGCAACGCGGCAATCGCCGCCTCGATCGCGCGCGGCAGGGCGACCGCGTTGGCCCGTTCGTGCGCGGTCAGGTACTGGTTGCGGCTGCTGAGCGCCAGGCCATCGGCCTCGCGCACGGTGGGCACGCCGATGATCGCCTCGGCGCGGGGAAAGGCCAGGTCCAGGTCGCGGGCCATGCGGCGGATGATCGCCAACTGCTGCCAGTCCTTTTCCCCGAACAGCGCGAAATCGGGCTGAACCTGGTTGAACAGCTTGCACACCACCGTGGCCACGCCATCGAAGTGGCCGGGCCGCGCCGCGCCGCACAGCGGTTCGTCCAGCCCCGCCACAGAAACCGTGGTGGCAAAGCCGCGCGGGTACATCACCTCGGGGCTGGGTGCCCACAGGATGTCGACCCCTTCGGCGGCGAGCAGCGCGGCATCGCTTTCCAGCCGGCGGGGATAGGCGTCGAAGTCTTCGCCCGGCCCGAACTGGCGCGGATTGACGAAGATCGACACTGCCACGGCATCGGCCAGATCGCGGGCGCGGCGCACCAGCGTGAGGTGGCCTTCGTGCAGGGCGCCCATCGTGGGCACCAGGGCCAGGGTTTTTTCCCCGATTTTGGATGAAGCTACGGCCGCGCGCAGGTCTTCCAGGCGATAGATGGTTTGCACGCCGGGTGCCTCTCCTTTAAGCCGTGGCAACAACCGGCCGCGCGGCGGGGTTTCCCCTAGCCGCGCCGTGCCCGGTCTTCAAGCGTTCGGTTAACCGCCCAGATCGAGAGAGAGCCGCGTGTCGACAGGTCCCCATCGCATCGTTTTCGCCAACGAAAAGGGCGGCACCGGCAAATCGACCACCGCCGTGCACGTCGCCGTGGCGCTCGCTTACCAGGGCGGGCGCGTGGCGGCGATCGACCTGGACAACCGCCAGGCCACGTTGCACCGCTATCTGCAAAACCGCGACGAGACTGCCCGGCGCCGCCAGATCCCGCTGCCCAATGCCACCCACGTGGTGTTCAACGAAACCACGCCCGAAGCGCTCGACGCGTTGGTCGCCGATCTTTCGCAGGATCATGATTTCCTGATCTTCGATACGCCGGGCCGCGACGATCCGCTGGCGCGCCACGTGGCGACCGGCGCCGATACGCTGGTCACCCCGCTGAACGACAGCTTCGTCGATTTCGATCTGATCGGCCAGGTGGACGCCGAGACCTTCCGCGTGCGCCGCCTGTCGTTCTATGCCGAGCTGATCTGGGAAGCGCGCAAGAAGCGCGCCATGGCCACGATCCAGCAGGCCCGGCGCGAGATGGACTGGGTGGTGGTGCGCAACCGCACCCAGCACGTGGAAGCGCGCAACCAGAAGCGTATCGACCAGGCGCTCAACGAACTGTCCAAGCGCGTCGGCTTTCGCATTTCCAACGGCCTGTCGGAACGCGTGATCTATCGCGAACTGTTCCCCAGCGGCCTCACGCTGCTGGACAAGGGGCATCTAGGCGAACTGGGCACCAGCCACCTGGTCGCGCGGCAGGAGTTGCGTACGCTGGTGGCCGGGCTCAACCTGCCGCTGCCTTCGCAGCGCGCGGCCAATGGCGGCCGGGAAAACGGGCAATCCACCCCGATGGTGGACGTGGCGTGACCAAGCTGCTGGTTTTGGCCGCGCTGGTGTGCCTGGCGGTCAAGCTGCTGACGCAGCGCTGGCCGTGGGAACTGGGCCAGCCGCAGGCGCGTTCCTTGGCAGAATTCCGGGCGCGCAATCTCCTGGGCGTGGAGCCGAATGCCAAGCGCGAACAGATCATCGAGGCGCACCGCCGCCTGCTGGCCATGGTCCATCCAGATCGCGGTGGCAGCAGCGAAGCCGTGCACGAAGCCAATGCCGCGCGCGACCTGCTGCTGGCCCGGCTGGTGGAGCGGCGCTGATACCCTGGGCCGTGGTGTAGGGGCCGCCTGATGACCCACCGGTTCGATCCCACGATCCTGCGCGAATACGACGTGCGTGGCGTGTTCGGGCAAAGCCTGGGCGCCGATGATGCGCGCGCGATCGGGCGCACCTTTGGCACGCTGGTGGTGCGCGATGGCGGCGGCACGGTCGTCGTGGGCATGGATGGGCGGGTCAGTTCGCCGATCCTGGAACATGCCTTGGTCGAAGGCCTGGTGGCGAGCGGCGCCGATGTGCTGCGCATCGGCATGGGGCCAACCCCGATGCTCTATTTTGCGGCCATCACCCTGCCCGGCGTGGCGGGGGGCATCCAGGTGACGGGCAGCCACAATCCTCCCACCCACAATGGCTTCAAGCTGGTGCGCGATGGCCAGCCGTTCTTCGGCGCGGCGATCCAGGCGCTGGGCGATCAGGCTGCCGCCGGCGATTGGACCAGCGGCACGGGCGCCGTGCGCCAGGTTGCGGTAATGGATGCCTATGTCGATCGCCTGCTCAAGGGGCTGGATGGCATCGACCGGGAAAGCCTTGCTGGCCTGGCCATGGCGTGGGACGCGGGCAATGGTGCGGCGGGGCCGGTGCTGGAGCGATTGGTGGCCCGGTTGCCTGGGCGGCACGATGTGCTGTTTGCCCAGGTGGATGGCACTTTTCCCAACCATCATCCCGATCCCACGGTGGAGGAAAACCTGGCCGACCTGCGCGCGGCGGTGGCGCGCGGCGGGCTCGATTTCGGGGTGGCTTTTGATGGTGACGCCGATCGCATCGGCGTGGTCGATGGGCAAGGCCGGGTCATCTGGGCCGATCAGTTGCTGATGATTCTGGCGCAGGATCTGCTGGCCCGCCATCCCGGCGCGCTGGTGCTGGGCGATATCAAGACTGGTCGGGCGCTGTTCGAGTCCGTGCGCGCGCTGGGCGGGCGGGCGGAGATGTGGAAATCGGGCCATTCGCACATGAAGGCCCGCCTGCGTGAAAGCGGCGCGTTACTGGCCGGCGAAATGAGTGGGCACGTGTTCCTGGCCGACGATTGGTACGGTTTTGACGATGGCATCTATGCCGCGATCCGCCTCATCGCCGCCGCCGCGCGGCTTGGCCGCTCCGTCAGCGATCTGCGCAGTGCCATGCCCGAAACCGTGGCCACGCCCGAACTGCGCTTTGCCGTGGACGAGGCGCGCAAGTTTGCCGCGATGGACGAGGTGAAAGCCCGGCTGGAGGCTCAAGGCGCCGATATGGTGGCGATCGACGGCGTGCGTGTGACCACGCCCGATGGCTGGTGGCTGCTGCGCGCCTCGCACACCCAGGCTGCGCTGGTGGCGCGGGCCGAAAGCGAGACCGAGGCCGGCCTGGCCCGGCTGATGCAGCAGGTTGATGCGCAACTGGCGCTGTCGGGCCTCGCGCGCGGGCCGCAGGCGGGGCATTGATTGTCCGCGAAGCTGCACAACCAAGGCGCTACCGATGCACGACTTCATTGGCGACCTTATGCAGGACGCGCTTGGCGATCTTGCCTGCGAGAGCGGCAAGGCGGTTCATCGCCGTTGGGGCAGGACCGGTTGCCTGCTGGCCGCCTTGGCGATTTTGCTGGTGGTGGGTGGCGGGCTGTGGCTGCTGACGCGATGACTGCACGTGAACGGACATGGAAGCATCTTGCAATGGGCACTGTCGCCCGGCCATGATGGCCCCATGGGAGCGAGCACGACGGCATGATCATCGGAATTGACCTGGGCACTACCAATTCGGCGGTGGCGCTGTGGGATGGCGACGCGGCGCAGCTTGTGCCCAATGCACTGGGGCAGATGCTGACGCCCTCGGCCGTGTCGGTTCTGCCCGATGGCACCACGCTGGTCGGCCAGGCCGCGCTGGAGCGCATGGCGGCCAAGGACGGCGCTACCCAGGTCAGCTTCAAGCGGTTTATGGGCACCGATCGCAAGCTGAAGCTGGCGCGGCAGACGTTCACCGCCGAAGAGCTTTCGGCGCTGGTGCTGGCCAGCTTGCGCGACGATGTGGCGGCGCAGACCGGCGCTGTGCCGACCGAAGCGGTGATTACCGTGCCGGCCTATTTCAACGACAAGCAGCGCAAGGCCACGCGCCGGGCCGGCGAACTGGCAGGTCTTTCGGTGCGCCGCCTGATCAACGAGCCGACGGCAGCCGCCCTGGCTTTTGGCCTCGCCAGCCGCGGGGAGCACGAACCGTTCCTGGTGTTTGACCTGGGCGGGGGGACCTTCGACGTATCCATCGTGGAAATGTTTGCCGGCATCGTGGAAGTGCGCGCCTCGGCCGGGGACAACCGCCTGGGCGGCGACGATTTCAACGAGGCGCTGGCCCAGGCCGTCCGCACGCGGCTCGATCCCGAAGGGCTGCTCGACAAGGCGCATCCCGAGCGCGCCCGTGCCCTGTTGCTCCAGGCGGCCGAGCGCACCCGCCGCGCGCTGAGCGACAAGGGCGAGGCGGAATTTGCCCTGACCGTTGACGGGGTGCGCCTGGCCACGGCGGTCACGGCGGCCGAGTTGGAAGCGGCGGCGGAACCCCTGCTGCGCCGGCTGCGCGATCCCGTCGTGCGGGCGCTGCGCGACAGCCAGATCGACACGGCCAGCCTTTCCGAAGTGGTGCTGGTGGGCGGCGCCACGCGCATGCCGGTGGTGCGCAAGGCAATCACCCGCCTGTTCGGGCGCTTCCCCAATTCCACCGTCCATCCCGATCATGCCGTGGCGCTGGGCGCGGCGATCCAGGGCGGGTTGATCGCGCGCGATGGCGGGCTGGAAGAAGTGCGCATCACCGATGTCTGCCCGTTCACCCTTGGCGTGGACCGCAGCGAGCGCGACGCGCGTGGCAACGTGATGTCGGGCCTGTTCACCCCGATCATCGAGCGCAACACACCGGTGCCGGTCAGCCGCGTGCACTATTTCCAGACCATGGCCGACAACCAGCGCCGCGTGGAATTCGGCATCTTCCAGGGCGAGGCGCGCGAGGTTTCGGGCAACGTCAAGCTGGGGGCGCTGGAAATTCCGGTGCCGCCGCGGCCAGCGGGCGAAGTGCAGGTGGATGTGCGCTTCAGCTATGATTCCTCGGGGCTTCTGGAAGTGGACGTGACCATTCCAGCGACGGGCGAAAGCCGCAATGTGGTGCTGGCCGACGAGGAAGACCGCAAGGACGAGGCAGAGCTCGACCGCCGCCGCCGCGCGCTGGCCGCACTGAAAGTCCACCCGCGCGAAGAGGCTGCCAACCAGGCACTCCTGGCGCGGGCCGAGCGCCTGTGGGAAGACCATCTGGGCGATGTGCGCGAGGCGATCGGGCACTGGATCCTGGCGTTCCAGGGCGCGCTGGAAACCCAGGATCACCGTGTGATTGCGCAGGCCAGTGCCGATCTGGCGATGCGGCTCGATAGCCTGGACGCCGAGATGCCCCTATGAGTGCCGACCTGTGAGTGCCGACCTGTGAGTGGTGCCTTGCGCGCCGCGTGGCGCCGGCTGGGGATCGATCCCACCGCAGACCAGGCGGCAATCCGCCGCGCCTATGCCGATGCCTTGCGTGCGATGGACGTGGACGCCGATGTGGCAGGCTTTTCCGCCTTGCGCGAGGCCCGCGATGCCGTGCTCGCCTGGGCGCGCCAGCAGCCCGCCGATGCGCCGATCGCGGAGGTCTTGCCGGAGCAGGGGCCGGCGGAAGCGGACGCGTTCGTGCCTGGCACCTGGCCCCATGCCGCCCCCCGGCTCGATGGCCTGGCGGGCGATGGCGTGGTGCAGGCCGGAACGGACGATCGCCACGATGCGCTGGTGCCGCCGCTGCCGCTTGCGCCCGCCAGCGGCCCGTCCGATCCCCAGTTCGCGCTGCGGCAGCCCACGCTGGGCGTGGTCGAATGGTTTGCCTCCGATGTCGATCCGGTGCGGCTGGCGCGGCCTGAACAGCCGCGGGCCGATCACGCGCTCCATGCCCTGCTGCTGGAAGGGCCGGGCACCGAATTCGGCCTGAGCGAGGACGAACGCGCCGACGCGCAGGCGCATGTGGCAGCGTTGATCGCGCAGGCCGATGCTGGCGGGGTGGACCTGTGGGGCCGCACCGAGGAATGGCTGGCCGAAACCTTGGCACGCGGCTGGCCGCGTTCGGCGCCCTTGCTCGACAGCGCAGCGCAGGCCTTCGGCTGGGCGGACCGCCCTGCCACGACCGGGGATTCACCCGCTGTCGCTTTCCTGATCCCGCGCCTGGGCACGCAGCCCCTGGTGCGCACGGTGCGGCCGGCTGAAGATGCGCTGTTCGTGCTGCTGTTGCCAGAAACCGGCCACAAGGCGCCATTGACCGACGCGCAGGAGGAAGAAGCGCGGCAGTTGCTCGACACTGTGCTGGCCGAGGCACACGAGGAGCAGGTGGAGCGATCGAATGCGATCGAAACCTGGCTGGCCGAGGTTTTGGCGCAAGCCTGGCCACGCAGCGCCCCGCTGCTTGAACCGGTGGCGCAAGCGTTCAACTGGGAAAGCGAGCGCGGCCAGTTGCACGAGCGCCCCGCGATCGCCTTTCTCAATGCCCGGCTCCGCGGCCTGCGCTTTACCGAAAAAGTGCAGGACAAGGGCCATCCCCTGCACAAGGCGTGGGTGGAACTAACCCGTGATGGCAGCCGCAAGGGCCTGTTCGTGCCCAAGCGGCAGGTGCGCCAGTTGATCGACGGCGTGCGCACCAACTTTCCCGAGCTGGAGCAGCACTTCAACCCCGTGCTCGTGGCCGCGTGGGAGGGCCAAGGGGGCGGTCTCGGCGCCAAGTTCGGCTGGATTGCGATTGTCGTGATCGGGGTTATCCGCATGATCATCGCGATCAGTGATTACGGGCAGAACCACCAGGTCGGCGCGCCTGCGGTGACGGCACCCTATGAAGCGGGCGCCCCTGCCACGCCTGGGCAAAGTGCAGGTGCCGATTTCGACCCGGTCACCGATCCGACGTTGGCAGACGTGCTGCACCAGATGTTCGGCCCTGCCATGACCTATCCCCAAGTCTACAAGGCCGATGCCAAGCTGGCCGCCGCGATCAAGGCCAACCGGCGGATGCTGGCCGATCCGGGGGAACTGGCCCACGCGGGGCAAGTGGTGCTGACGCAGCGGTTCCTCCAGGCGCGCCCGCACGCCGGGCCAGCCCGGCTCGAAGCGCTGGCCCGGTGGCGGCTCGACATGATGCTCGCAGCCAAGGCCGATGGCCCGGAAACCTGCCTGAGCGTCTATCACTGGGATGACTTGCCCAAAGGCGTGCAACTGACCGAAGCGGCACTGGGCCGGCAACAGGCCCTGGCCCGCGCGATGCTCGCCGCCGGTGAACTCGATCCACCACCGCCAAGCGGCTACAGTCGCAGCTATCGCATACCCGGCCCGATGATCGACCAGATCATCAGGGCCACCGGGCTGTCGCAAGCGGCGGTATCGGCCGTGTTCGACGGGCATGGGGCGCCCAACACTGTCTGCGCGGTGCAAACAGCCCTCATCAAGGCGGCACTGGGATGGAAGGGGCCAGAGCGCACGGCGATCTTGCGCAACTTCTGAACGCAGCCACCCCCCTGGCAGGGATGGCGACGAACGGCGGTTTCAATGGCGTTCAACAAGGGCGATACCACGTCCGTGGCGGGCTATGTTGCCGGCAAGAAGAACTGATGCCTTTGCCCCGGACGCCAGGTGGACCTGGCGCCTGGGGCTTCCTATCTAACCCTAATGGCCACGATCCCGCCCGAAATTGCCGATTGGTTTGCCGGGCGGGGCTGGCGGGTGCGGCGGCACCAGGCCGAAATGCTCGATGCCGCCGATGCCGGGCAGCATGCGCTGCTGGTGGCCGATACCGGCGCGGGCAAGACGCTGGCCGGGTTCCTGCCCACGCTGGCGGCGTTCTGCCCCTCGCGCCTTGGCCGGGAGGCGGCGCCCGACGGGCTGCACACGCTCTATATCTCGCCCTTGAAAGCACTGGCGCACGACGTACAGCGCAACCTGCTCGCGCCGATTGCCGAAATGGGCCTGAACCTGCGGGTGGAAACGCGCAGCGGCGATACGCCGTCCGATCGCAAGGCGCGGCAGCGCGCCCGCCCGCCGCACGTGCTGCTGACCACGCCTGAATCGCTGTCGCTGCTGCTCAGCTATCCCGAGGCTTGTGAAATTTTCAGCGGGCTGAAGCGGGTGGTGATCGACGAGATTCACGCCTTTGCAACCGGCAAGCGCGGGGACTTGCTGGCCCTTGCCCTGTCGCGCCTGCAAGCCATCAGCCCCGATCTGCAACGCGCGGCGCTGTCGGCCACCGTGGCTGAGCCCGAGGGGTTTCGGGCGTGGCTGGCCCCGTGGGGCGAGATCGACGGCGTGGCCCTGGTGGAGGGGGAGGAGGGCGCCCCGCCCGAAGTGGAAATCCTGTTGCCGCGGGAAGAGCGCGTGCCCTGGGGCGGGCATGCCGCCGCCTGGGCCGTGCCCCAGCTGATCGAGATGATCCGCGCCAACCGCGTCACCCTGGTGTTCACCAACACGCGCTTCCTGGCCGAATATATCTTTCAACTGCTGTGGGATGCCAACGAGGGCAACCTGCCGATCGGCATTCACCATGGCTCGCTTTCGGCCGAGGCGCGACGCAAGGTGGAAGGCGCCATGGCGCGCGGGGAACTGCGCGCGCTGGTCTGCACCGCCAGCCTCGATCTGGGCGTGGATTGGGGCGACATCGACCTAGTGGTGCAGATGGGGGCACCCAAGGGTTCGTCGCGTCTGTTGCAGCGCATCGGCCGTGCCAACCACCGGCTCGACCAGGCGAGCCGCGCCGTGCTGGTGCCCGGCAACCGCTTTGAATACCTGGAAGCCATGGCCGCGCGCGATGCGGTGCACGAAGGCCAGCGCGATGGCGAGGATTTCCGCCCCGGCGGCTTGGACGTGCTGGCCCAGCATGTCATGGGCTGCGCCTGCGCCGGCCCGTTCGAAGAAGCGGCGCTGCTGCGCGAAGTGCGCTCGGCACTGGCCTATGCCTGGGTGGACGAAGCCGCCTTTGCCCGCGTGCTCGATTTCGTGGCCACCGGGGGCTATTCCCTGCGCGCCTACGATCGCTTTGCCCGCATCGTGCGCGACCGCAATGGCACCTGGCGCCTGACTCACCCGGAGCAAGCCGCGCGGCACCGGCTGAACGCGGGGATCATCGTCGATTCCGAAATGCTGGAAGTGCGCTTTCGCAACGGCCGCTCGCTTGGCAAAGTGGAAGAGCATTTCGGCGCGCAGCTGAGCCCGGGCGACACGTTCCGCTTTGCCGGGCTGGACCTGGAAGTGGAAGGCGTGCGCGATCTGGAACTGGTGGTGCGCGCCGCGAAAAAGGCCGGGCAGATCCCCAGCTATGGCGGGGCGCGCATGCCGCTGACCACGCACCTTTCCACCCGCGTGCAGGCGATGCTGGCCAATCGCGGCACCTGGGCGCGTTTCCCCGATGATGTGCGCGAATGGCTGGAAATGCAGGATTGGCGCAGCCGCCTGCCGGCGCCGGGCGAACTGCTGGTCGAAAGCTTTCCCCACCATGGCCGCGCCTACAGCGTGTTCTACACGTTCGAGGGGTGGAACGCGAACCAGTCGCTGGGGATGCTGATCACCCGGCGGATGGAGGAACGCGGGCTGGGTCCGCTGGGCTTTGTCGCCAACGACTATGCCTTGGCGGTGTGGAGCCTGCGCCCGATCCGCGATCCGGCGCCGCTGCTTTCGCCCGACATTCTCACTGACGAATTCGTCGAATGGGTGCAGAATTCGCACCTCCTGCGCCGCGCTTTCCGCGAAGTGGCGGTGATTTCCGGCCTGGTGGAGCGCCAGCATCCCGGCAAGCGCAAGAGCGGCAAGCAGGTCACGTTCTCGACCGACCTGATCTATGACGTGCTGCGCAAGTACGAGCCCGACCATGTGCTGATCAAAGCCGCCTGGGCCGATGCCCGCGCGCGGATGACCGACGTGGGCCGCCTGGCCGACCTGCTCGACCGATCGGCGGCTGAACTGGTCCATGTGGAGCTGGAGCGCGTAACCCCGCTGGCCGTGCCGGTGTTGGTGATGATTGGGCGCGAGAGCCTGCCGGCAGGGGCGGCGGATGATGAGCTGGTGCTGGAGGCGGAAAGCCTGGGCGGGCTGGCGATGCGGGCGGATTAGCGGCTTTGGGGTTGGCCGACAGGGGCTTCGACAGGCTCGGTCCGAACGGAATTCCACGATTGTCTTCCAGCTCCCGTTTGCCCTCAGCCTGTCGAACGGCGGCCAGCGCAACACGAGCGGCAAGCGCCGCACCCACAAAAAAGGCCGGAAGGTTTCCCCTCCGGCCTCTTTGCTAACCGTGATTGGCGGATCAGCCCTTGAGCACTTCGGCCAGGGTTTCGCCCAGCAGGCTCGGCGAGGGGGAGACGCGGATGCCCGCAGCTTCCATCGCGGCGATCTTGCTTTCCGCATCGCCCTTGCCGCCCGAGACGATTGCCCCGGCGTGGCCCATGCGGCGGCCCGGAGGGGCCGAGCGACCGGCGATGAAGCCGGCCATCGGCTTCTTGCGGCCGCGCTTGGCTTCGTCGATCAGGAACTGCGCGGCCTGTTCTTCCGCGTCGCCGCCGATTTCACCGATCATGATGATCGACTTGGTTTCTTCGTCGGCGAGGAACAGTTCCAGCACGTCGATGAAGTTGGTGCCGTTGACCGGGTCGCCGCCGATGCCCACAGCGGTGGTCTGGCCCAGGCCGATGTTCGAGGTCTGGAACACGGCTTCATAGGTGAGCGTGCCCGAGCGCGAGACCACGCCGACCGAGCCCTTCTTGAAGATCGAACCGGGCATGATGCCGATCTTGCACTCGTTGGGCGTGAGCACGCCGGGGCAGTTCGGGCCGATCAGGCGCGACTTGCTGCCAGCCAGGGCACGCTTCACGCGCACCATGTCGAGCACCGGGATGCCTTCGGTGATCGCCACGATCAGTTCCATTTCCGCGTCGATCGCTTCCAGGATCGAATCGGCAGCGAACGGCGGCGGCACATAGATGCAGGAAGCCGTGGCACCGGTGGCGTGCTTGGCTTCGGCCACGGTGTTGAAGTTGGGCAGCCCGATGTGGGTGGTGCCGCCCTTGCCGGGCGTCACGCCGCCGACCATCTGCGTGCCATAGGCCAGGGCCTGTTCCGTGTGGAACGTGCCGGTGGCACCGGTCATGCCCTGGGTGATGACCTTGGTGTTCTTGTTGACCAGAATGCTCATGGATCAGGCGACCTTCTGCACTTCGGCGACGATCTTCTTGGCAGCATCACCAAGGTCGTTGGCCGGAACGATGGGGAGACCGGAGTTGGCGAGGATATCCTTGCCCGCTTGCACGTTGGTGCCTTCGAGGCGCACGACGAGGGGAACCTGCAGGTTCACTTCCTTGGCCGCGGCGACGATGCCTTCGGCGATGATGTCGCACTTCATGATGCCGCCGAAGATGTTGACGAGAATGCCCTTCACCGCCGGATCCGACAGGATCAGCTTGAACGCGGCCGTCACCTTTTCCTTGTTGGCGCCACCGCCCACGTCGAGGAAGTTGGCGGGGAACATGCCGTTGAGCTTGATGATATCCATCGTCGCCATGGCGAGACCGGCGCCGTTGACCATGCAGCCGATGTCGCCATCGAGCTTGATATAGGCCAGATCGTACTTGCTGGCTTCGATTTCGGCCGGGTCTTCCTCGGTTTCGTCACGCAGTGCAACAACGTCGGGGTGACGATAGAGCGCGTTCGAATCGAAGCTCATCTTGGTGTCCAGAACGAGCAGCTTGCCGTCCTTGGTTTCCACCAGCGGGTTGATTTCCAGCATGTCGCAATCGAGCGCGACAAACGCGGTGTAGAGCTGCTGGGCGATCTTGGCGGCCTGCTTGTTGAGGTCGCCCGAAAGGCCAAGGGCAAAGCCCACGGCGCGGCCGTGATGCGGCATGAAGCCCTGCGCGGGGTCGATCGTGATCGTGGTGATCTTTTCGGGAGTCGCATGGGCGACTTCCTCGATGTCCATCCCGCCTTCGGTCGAGACGATCAGGGCGACGCGGCCAGTGGCGCGGTCGACGACCAGCGAGAGGTAGTATTCCTTGGCGATATCAACGCCATCGGTCACATAGAGGCGGTTGACCTGCTTGCCCGCTTCACCGGTCTGCACGGTGACGAGGGTGTTGCCGAGCATTTCCTGGGCGAAGGCTTCGACTTCCTCGATGCTCTTGGCCAGGCGCACGCCGCCCTTGGCATCGGGGCCCAGTTCCTTGAACTTGCCCTTGCCACGGCCACCGGCGTGGATCTGCGCCTTGACGACGTAGAGGGGCCCGGGAAGCTGCTTGGCCGCAGCCACCGCTTCTTCGACCGTGAGGGCGGCGATGCCGGCCGGAATGCCGACGCCAAATTTCGCCAGCAGTTCCTTGGCCTGATATTCGTGGACGTTCATGCAGGATCCCCGCTTACGTATGAGTGAAGGGATGGCTTGCGCCGTGATTTTCCGCGCTGCCATAAGCACAGGTCTTCGCAGTTGCAAAGGCCTTCGTTGCCCGATCGGCTGTGCACTGTCGGAATCGCTAGCCCGCGGCGCGCCTGCAACCTTGCTCTTCACCGCCATTCCGTCCCGGCAATCCGTCTTGCCAATCGGGCTGGGCGCGCCCAAGGCTGGGCGGCATATGATCGATCCCGTCACTCTGGCCGCAATCGTGGATGAAGCCGCTGCCAAGGCGCTGGCGCTGTGGCCCGGTCATGGACACGTGCCCAAGGTGTGGGAAAAGGGCCCGAACAATCCGGTGTGCGAAGCCGATATCGCGGTCGATACGTACCTGCGCGTCGCACTGGGTGACCTTGTGCCCGATGCCGGCTGGCTTTCCGAAGAGACGGCGGATGACCCCGCCCGGCTGGCGCGCGAGCGCTGCTGGGTGGTCGATCCGGTGGACGGCACGCGCGATTTCGTGCGCGGGCGGCCGGGCTGGGCCGTCTCGGTGGCGTTGATCGACACCGGGCGCCCGGTGGTGGCGATGCTGGCGGCGCCGGCACGCGGCGAAGTGTGGCTGGCCCAGGCCGGGCATGGTGCGACGCGCAACGGCGTGCCGCTGGTGGCGAGCCAGCGCACGCAATTGCACGGCGCACGCATGCCCACAGACCACATGCCGCCCGGCAGCGTGGACCTGACCATGGTGGCCAAGCCCAATTCCATCGCCTTGCGCATGGCCATGGTCGCTTCGGCCGAAGCCGATCTGCTGGCCACATGGCGCTGGGGCTATGAATGGGACATCGCCGCCGCCGCCCTCATCGCGCAGGAGGCCGGGGCGACGGTCACCGATGCCCATGGCAGCGCGCTTGCGTTCAACAAACCCGATCCGCGCACGTTCGGCGTGCTGGTCAGTGCCCCCGCGATCCACGCCGAAGCGCGTGCGCGGGTGGCGCCGACCACCGCCAAGGCGCTGCGCGGCTGACGGTGTTGCCGGTTCGAGGCGGCGATCAGGCCGGCTCGAAATCCTCGGTGTCGATCGTGGGCAGCATGGCGCCGGCATAGCGGTGGCCAGCCACGGTCTGCTGGTTGATCAGGGCGTCGATTTCTGCTGTCACCTGCGCCGGGATCGCCCAGTTCCAGCGGGCGATGTTTTCTTCCAGGTGCGCGATCTTGCCGGTGCCGGGGATGGCCACGATGTGCTCGCCCTTGCCCAGCACCCACGCCAGCGAAAGCTGCGCCGGGGTCACGCCTTCGCGTGTGGCAATGGCGTTGAAGGCATCGACCAGCGTCAGGTTGCGTGGCCAGTTGTCGCCCATGAAGCGTGGCATGGCCTTGCGGATGTCTCCAGCTTCCAGCGCCTCGGGATCGCGCACGCCATTGGCCAGAACGCCGCGCGCCACGGGCGAGAACGCGACGAACGTGGTGCCCAGATCGCGGCAGGCCTCGATCACGGCGATTTCCGCCTGGCGCGTCCAGGGCGAATATTCGGTCTGCATCGCGGCAATCGGGTGCACGGCGGCGGCACGGCGCAGCGTGTCGGCCGACATTTCCGAAAGGCCGATGGCGCCGATCTTGCCTTCCTTGACGAGGTCGGCCATCGCGCCCACCGAATCCTCGATCGGCACTTTGAAATCGCGCCGGTGCATATAGTAGAGATCGATGTGATCGGTCTGGAGCAGGGCGAGCGACTTTTCCAGTTCCGCGCGGATCGTGTCGGGGTGGCAATCGATCCCGCGCTTTTCGCCGCTGGCGAAAATGCCCATCTTGCTGGCCAGGAACACCTTGTCGCGCTTGCCCTTGAGGGCCTGGCCAACGAGGGTTTCATTATGGCCATGGCCATAAAGACGCGCGGTGTCGAAATGATCGTAGCCCAGGTCGATGGCGCGGTGCAGCAGGGCAATGCCGTCGGCATCGCTCGGCCGCTCGCCATAGGCCCAGCTCAGCGACATGCAGCCAAGGCCGATCGGGTTGAGCGTTCGCCCGGCGAGCGCGCGGCGGGTGATCTGCGAAGTGGACATGGCCAGTTTCTCCTTGTTGACGCGCGAGATGCCAGCCCATGCCGCATTGCGTCAACCAGTATGCAGGGCAAACGAAAAGGGGCGCCACCCGATCCGGATGGCGCCCCTTTTGCTAGGTTTGCGGTGGCGGCGCTTACTGGCCGCGGGCGCGGGCCACGTCGTCCTGGGTGACGGGCACGATCTTGATTTCCACGCGGCGGTTGGCGGCGCGGCCTTCCTCGGTGGCGTTGGAGGCGACCGGGCGGGTCTTGCCGAAGCCTTGCGCACGGATGCGCGCCGGGGCCACCCCGCGCGAAGACAGGTAATCGGCCACGGCCTGGGCGCGGTTCTGCGACAAGGTCATGTTGTAGGCGTCCGAACCGGTGGAATCGGTGTGGCCATAAACGTCGATCAGCGAGTTGGGATACTGCGTGAGCGATTGCGCCACGCGGTCCAGCGTGTCGCGGAACGCCGGCTTGATCATCGTGCTGTCGGTGTCGAACGTGACGCCGTTGGGCAGGTTGACCAGGATGGCCTGGCCATTGTCGGTCGGCGTGACGTCGACGCCCGAACCGGCGGTCTGTTCGCGCAGCTGCTTGATCTGCTTGTCCATGGTGTAACCCACGGCCGCGCCGGCGATGCCGCCGATGCCCGCGCCCACGATGCGGCCGGTGCCGCCGCCGATCAGCCCGCCCAGCAGCAGGCCACCCAGTGCGCCAGCGCCGGCGCCGATCGCCGTGCGCGATACCTTCTGCTGGCCTGTGTTGGGATCGGTGACGCAGGCCGAAAGGCTGACCAGCGACACGGCGCACATGCTTGAGACGAGCACCCGACTGAACTTCATGATAAATTCCCCTTTTGCATCCACCGCCCGGCGTTTTGCCATGCCAGGCGTCCCGACATGATCGGTAATTCGGACGAAACCAATACACCAGCCCCGCCTGAATGGTTCCCGAATAGGCGGGGGCCCTGCCGGCGCGATGCAAGGTCTTCGCGGCGCGGCACAAATCTGCTAGGGGCATGCGCGTGACCTCTTTTCCGTGGCCAGACGCCCTCGTGATCCTGGGCCTTGTCGTGCTCAACGGCCTGTTTTCCATGTCGGAACTGGCCATTGTCTCGGCACGGCCAGCCCGCCTGAAAGTCCTGGCCGAAAGCGGCCGCGGGGGCGCCAAGGTGGCGTTGGAGCTGGCGGCAGACCCCGGAAAATTTTTGTCGACCGTGCAGATCGGCATCACCCTGGTGGGCATTGTGGCCGGTGCCTATTCCGGTTCCAGCCTGGGCGGGCCGGTGGGCGAGCGGCTGGCAGCGCTCGGCGTGCCGCAGGCCTATGCTGCCGAGGCGGGCTTTGCCCTCGTCATTGCCATCACCACGTATCTCAGCCTGGTGGTGGGCGAACTGGTGCCCAAGCAACTGGCGCTCAATGCGGCCGAGCCGATCGCGGTGGTGGCAGCGCGACCCATGGTCATCATGTCGCGCGTGACGGCGCCGTTCGTCTGGGCGCTCAACCGGTCTTCTGGCCTTATCATCCGCCTGTTGGGCCTGTCGCGCGGCGGAGATCAGGAAGTCACCGCCGAAGAACTCCAGATGATCTTTGCCGAAGCGACGCGTTCGGGCGTGATCGAGGAAGAAGAGCGCGCGCTGATGGCCAGCGTGATGCGCCTGGCCGATCGCCCCGTGCGCGAGGTGATGACGCCGCGCATCGAAGTGCACTGGATCGAGCAGGACGCCGTGCCCGCAGACCTGGACGCCGCGATCGAGGACAGCCCGCATTCGCTGTTGCTGGTGGCCGATGGTTCGGTCGATCGCATTGTGGGCGTGGTCAAAGTGCGCGATGTGCTGGCCGCGCGCCTGCGCGGGGCAGAGCCGGACCTGGCCAGCCTGATGAAGAAGCCGGCCATCGTGCCCGACCGCCTGGATACGATGGATGCACTGCGGGTGATCCAGCAGGCCGAAGTGGCCCTTGCCCTGGTCCATGACGAATATGGCCATCTCGAAGGGATCGTCACGCCGGCCGACCTTCTGGCCGCGATCGCCGGCAATTTCGTGGCCCATGGCGACGAAGGCGATGGGCCGATGATCACCGAGCGTGAGGACGGTTCGCTGCTGATCGCCGGTGCGCTGCCGGCCGATGCCATGGCAGACCGCCTGGGCATCGATCTGCCCGAAGACCGCGACTATGCCACTGCCGCCGGCTTTGCGCTTTCGGTGCTGCGCAAGCTGCCCACCGAAGGCGAGCATTTCACCGAGCAGGGCTGGCGCTTCGAAGTGGTCGACATGGACGGCCGCAAGATCGACAAGCTCTTGGTGCAGCGCGCCAAGGCCGCGACGCCGCCGGCCGAACTGGACGGCTGATCAGAGCAGTCCGTACCCCACTAGGTCGGCCTCCAGCGCGGCGGCGCCCTGGGTGAAGTGGTGGGTGTGCCAGCCCAGGGCGCGGGCCGTGGCGATGTTGGCGGCGTTGTCGTCGATGAACAGCATCGTTTCCGGCGTCTGGCCAAACCGCTGCGCCGCCAATTCGAAAATGGCCGGATCGGGCTTGATCAGCCGTTCCGCCCCAGACACCACGATATCGCGGCAATGGTCGAGGATCGGGAACGTGGGGCGAAACAGCGCCCAGGCATCCACCCCGAAATTGGTGATGGCATATTGCGGCACGGTGCGCGCGCCCAGGCGGCGGACAAGATCGTGCGTACCGGCGACGGGGCCTGGAATACTGTCCATCCAGTGGCTGGCATAGCGGGCGATCAGGGCGGCATGCTGCGGAAATTGGGCTATGCGCGCAGGCACCATGTCCGACCAGGGCACGCCGGCATCGTGTTGGCCGTGCCATTCCTCGCTCACCACCTCGGCCACGAAACGCGCGCGCGCTGCCGCATCGGGAATGGCATCGCGATAGAGCAACGCCAGATCCCATTCCACCAGCACCCGGCCCACATCCCACACGACGACGGTTGGTTGGGCAGGGGAATCGGTCATGGCAGGGCATCCATGCAAAGGTGGGCGTCACGCCCGTGGCGCACAAACGGAACCAGCCCGCTTCCTGGGCCGGGGCCGCAACAGGTGCGGTTACCGGGCCAGGAAGCGGGCTGGAAGCAGCGTTGCAGCCTTGCCGGTGGTGTGCCGGACCGGGGCCGCCAGCGCGAAAGGGCTGATTAGCCCTGGCGCGCCTTGAAACGACGCTGGGTCTTGTTGATCACATAGGTCCGGCCACGGCGGCGGATCACGCGGTTGTCCCGGTGACGGTCCTTGAGCGACTTCAGGCTGTTGCGAATCTTCATGACTATTCCCTTTGCCCGAATCCGACCCGGGCGCGAAACTGAAGGTGCGCCGTTAGTGGCCCACCTGTGGAAAGTCAACCGTGGCCCGGCTGAATCATGGTTGGCGGTTCAGCCCGGTGTGGGCGTCAGCGTGCCCTGCATTTCGCCCAGCTTGCGCTCCCACGCCAGGGCATGGGCGATGATCGTGTCGAGATCGGCATGGCGCGGCACCCACGGCAAGGTTGCCTTGATGCGGGCGTTGTCGGAAATCAGCGAATCGGGGTCGCCAGGGCGACGGCCCTGCAGCACGCGATTGATCGGCTGGTTGGTGGCGCGGTCAACGGCGTCGAGCACGTCGAGCACCGAAAAGCCCCGGCCATAGCCGCAGTTCATGGTGAGCGAGCGCCCCGGATTCTCGATCAAGGCCTCAAGTGCCAGAACATGGGCATCGGCAAGGTCGGTCACATGGATATAGTCGCGCACGCCGGTGCCATCGGGCGTGTCGAAATCGGTGCCGAACACGGCCACGCTGTCACGCTTGCCCAGGGCGGCTTCCACCGCCACCTTGATCAGGTGCGTCGCCCCGGCGGTGGATTGGCCCGTGCGCGCCTGGGGATCGGCCCCGGCGACATTGAAATAGCGTAGGGCACAGAAGTTGAGCGGATGCGCGCGGGCGGTGTCGGCCAGCATGAGCTCGGTCATCAGCTTGGACATGCCATAGGGATTGATCGGCCGCTGCGGGCAGTCTTCGGTGACGGGCGAAACCTCGGGAATGCCGTAGGTGGCGGCCGTGGACGAAAAGATGAAGTGGCGCACTCCGCCGCGCACGGCCGACGCGATCAGGCTGCGCGTGCGGGCGGTGTTGTTGTCATAATACTTGAGCGGGTTTTCCACCGATTCGGGCACCACCACCGACCCGGCGAAGTGCATGATCGCGCCGATGCCCTGCTCGGCCAAGATGCGCGCCAGCAGCGCTTCATCGGCAATGTCCCCCTGGTAGAACGGCACGCCATCGGGCACGGCAAATCGAAAGCCGGTGACCAGATTGTCGATCACCACCACGGGCCAGCCGGCATCCTTGAGCGCCAGCACGGCATGGCTGCCGATGTAGCCGGCACCGCCGGTGACGAGAACGGGGATCTTGAACATCACGGCGAATCACCTTCTTGTGGCCTGCCTTTTCGCACTAGCAGCATGATCACTTATGAGAATTTGCTAATTGATCCGCCACCGGGCAATTCCATCCGTAACGGGCTGTCCGCCCGCCGTGGCGCATGGTTTTGGGCGCTGGCGCGTTTAACCTGGTGGTTCAGCCGTGCGACAGCCCACTGGTGTCATGCCGTTCGGCCAGATTGATGGGAATTCCTTGCCATGCCCGCCCGCGTTCGTGTTCTTGCCCTGCTTGCTCCGGCCTTGGCCGCCCTGACTTTGCCCATCGCGGCGCAGGCGCAGCCGTGGGGCGGGTGGGGTGGCTATGGCCCCGGTTTTGGTGGCGGCGGTTGGGGCGGCTATGACGGCCCGCGCCGTGGCGTGAGCGCGCCAGAACCATCGAGCAAGATCGACGTGACATCCTATCGCAGTGCCGATGCGATGGCGCTGCTGGGCAAGGGCAAGATCGTGGTGGCCGGGGTCGATGCGCCAGCCGAGGACCTGGAGCAGGGCGCCGACGAACCCACGCCAGACAAGCTGCCGGTCTATGAAGCGGCCGTGATCGATGCCCTGGTCGGCCATGGTTATGACACGCAGACGGCCACCGATGCCGGCCAGATCGCGCAAGTGGCAGTGAGCCACCAGGTCGTGGTGCCCGAAGAGCAGAAGCGTTCTCCGGTAAGCGGTGCGATGAGCACCACGGTGAGCAACCGCGGCTCGGCCGTGTCGCTGGGCGTGGCGCTGGATTTCACCAAGCCGGCCAAGGCGATCGTTTCCACCCGCATGGACGTGCGGATTCGCGACAAGGCCAGTGGCCGCGTGCTGTGGGAAGGCCACGCCGAAGGCATGGCACGCGAGGGCGAAGGCGGGCTGGACGATGGCAAGATGGCCGCGCGGCTGGCCAAGGCGCTGTTCGCACGCTTTCCCGAGGGCCAGGTGGTGGTGGCCGATGCTGGCGCGCCGGGTAATGTGCCGGCCGGCATGGTGCCGGTGGGTATGGCACCGCCCAGCGAAAACAATCCCTGATCGCCATGGCGCTTGTGCCCTGCCCTTGAGTGCCTTGGGCGTCATCCCTATCTTCGAAACAGATCCGCGTTCGGCGGGCATTTCACGAAGGATGAAGGGCCTATGCGCCGCCTGGCGTTTCTCATGCTCATGGCCGCCCCGCTTGCGGTTCCGGTTGCAGCACTTGCCGCGCCTGTCCAGGTGACGCGGTTTTCCAAGCCCGATAGCGTAGCCCGGCTGGGCCACGGCGCGGTGGCGGTGGTTTCCGTCAGCGCCGGGCCGAACGGCAGCCCGCAGGCCGATCCGCAGAGCCTGGCCGACCAGCCCTGGCTGCTGGCGGTGCAGCGCGAAGTGGCCGCGCTCGGCTTTGGCGCGGCAACACCTGGCGCGGCTGACGTGGTGGCCGAAGTGGATGTGCAGCACGACACGCAAGTGCGCGGCGGGGGCAATGGCCCGGTCAGCCTGGGGCTGGGCGGGGCCACCGGTGGCCGGCACAGCAGCGTTGGCCTTGGCCTTGGCTTCAACATCGGTGGCGGTCCGCGCCGGGTGGACAGCACCTGGCTGCGCGTGGTGCTGCGCGATCGCGCCTCTGGCGAGCCTTTGTGGGAAGGCCGCGCGGAAAACAGCGAGAAAAGCGGTTCGCCGGCCGCTTCGGCCGATGTTCTGGCCCCGCGCATGGCCCATGCGCTGTTTGCAGGCTTTCCCGGCAAGTCTGGCGACACTATCTCGGTCAAATGACGCAAGACGCAAACCCTGCCGCCCCGATCCTGATCAACGCCGCTTTCGATGCCGGCAATATCGAAGTCCTGGCTGTCGATGGCGCCCGTGCCACCCTGGCGATCCGCCGCGACAACCAGTCGGAATTTGCCCAGTGGTTCCATTTCCGCGTGAGCGGCGTGGCCGGGCGCGAACTTGACCTGGCGATTACCGGCCTCAACACTTCGGCCTATCCCGATGGCTGGCCCGGCTATTCCGCCTGCGTTTCCGAAGATCGCCAGGAATGGACCCGCGCCGAATCGAATTTCGACCGCGGGCGTGATGGTGGCACGCTGCACATCCGGCACCGGCCCGAAGGCGACCAGGCATGGTTTGCCTATTTCGCACCCTATTCGCTGGAGCGGCATAACGACCTGGTGAGCGAGGCCGCAGCCAGCCCGGGCGTTTCCCATCGCGTGCTGGGGCTCTCGCTCGACGGGCGGCCGATCGATTGCCTGACGCTTGGCAACGGTCCGCGCCAGGTGTGGCTCTATGCCCGGCAGCATCCGGGCGAGACGATGGCGGAGTGGTGGATCGAAGGTGCGCTGGAGGCGCTGACCGATCCGGCCGATCCGCATGGCCGCGCGCTGCGCCAGGCCTGCACGTTCCACATCGTGCCCAATTGCAATCCCGATGGCAGCGTGCGCGGGCATTTGCGCACCAACGCGGTGGGGGTCAATCTCAACCGCGAATGGCATGAACCGAGTGCGCAGCGCTCGCCCGAAGTGCTGGCCATCCGCAATGCGATGGACGCCACCGGGGTGGACTTTGCCATCGACGTACATGGCGACGAGGCGATCCCCGCCGTGTTCCTGGCCGGGTTCGAAGGCATTCCCGGCCTCACGCCCGAACAGTTGGCGGGATACCAGCGCTATCGCACCATCCTTGACCGGCGCAGTCCCGATTTCCAGGTGCGGCGTGGCTATCCGGAAAGCCGGCCGGGGCAGGGCAACCTGGCGATGTCCACCAACCAGGTGGCGCAGCGCTTTGGCTGCGTGGCGATGACGCTGGAAATGCCGTTCAAGGACAATGCCGACTTGCCCGATGCGGTCTATGGCTGGAGCGCGGAACGCAGCAAGCTGCTGGGCCGCGAATGCCTGGCGGCGCTGTGGGAATGGTTGCAGCCGCAATCGGATTGATGGCGTAACCGTGCACAAAGCCTGGTCGGTTTTTACGACCCGTTAAGGCTTGTGGGATCATGGGAGAGGGATGGTACGCGCCCTCTCTCTCTCCCTCTCTGCCCGGCCGGCGCTTGGCGCCCTGCCAGGCCTTGCTGCGCACGCGCTTGCTTGCCTGCCGGTGCTGGGTTGCGCCCTGGCCTTGATCTGTGCGGGGCGCGCGCTGCCGTTCTGATGGTTATGGCCGCCTTGCCCACACGCCCCGCTGGAGGGGGGGTGGTCTTCAGGCGGCGCCCCGTTTCCCCTGGCTTTCGGCCCAAGGCTGGGCATCATCATCGGCGCATAGCGCAAGCAGCGCGGCGAGCGGCAACGGCTTGCTGAACAGATAGCCCTGCGCGTGTTTGCACCCGGCTTCCTGCAGCATGCGCCGCTGGGCCGTCGTTTCCACCCCTTCCGCCACGCAGGGAAGGCCGATGGCGTGGCAAAAGGTGATCATGGCCTTGGCGATGGTGTCGCCGCCGGGCTCGTTCAGCGCCGAGACAAAGCTGCGATCGATCTTGATCTTGTCGAGCGGCAGGCGTTGCACATAGCCCAGGCTGGAATAACCGGTGCCGAAATCGTCGAGCGCGATGCGCACGCCGATGTCGCGAAAGGCCTGCAGCGCCTGCGCGGCCACTTCGGCATTGGCCATCACTGCCGTTTCCGTCACTTCCAGCCAGATCCGACCTGGATGAATGCCGGCGCGCTCGATCTCGCGGCGGATGAAAGCCAGCGTGGTGGCCGATGTCAGGTCGCAGGCCGAGATGTTGAACGACAGCGCCACGGATTCGGGCAACTGTTGCGCGGCCTTGAGCCCCTTGCGGATCACCGCGCGGGTGATGCTGTGGATCGCGGTCGATCGTTCGGCCACGGCGATGAAGTCGGTGGCGGAGATTTCCCCAAGCACGGGGCTGGTCCAGCGCGCCAGCACTTCCACCGCGCTGAGCCGGCCGCTCTCAAGCTCGACGATCGGCTGGAGCACGATGCTCAGCTCATCTTCCAGCGTGCTGGCTTGCAATGCCACTTCGATCGCCCGGTCGGCCCGCACCGCGGTTTCCAGCGCGGCGGTGAACACGCACACGCCGCCGCCGTTCACGTGCTTGGCATGATAGAGCGCATAGTCGGCGCGGTCGAACAGGTCGGCCGCGTTGGTGCCGGCCTGCGGGAAATGCGCCACGCCCAGCGATCCGCCTACGTGGAGCACGATTTCTCCCACGTGCAGCGGCGCCTGGATCTGCTGCAGCAAGCGCTCGCAGGTGCGGGCAAAGCCCTTGGCGTCGCTGTCGATCAGCCCGAATTCGTCGCCGCCCAGGCGATAGACCCGCGCCGTGGGGCCGGCAGCACGGCGCAGCCTTGCGCCGATTTCGGCAAGCAGGCGATCGCCCACGTGATGGCCATAGGTATCATTGATCGGCTTGAACCGATCGAGATCGAGCACGCCCACGGCAAAGGCGCCGTTGCCGCCATCGCTGGTGGTCCAGCGATCGAGATCGGCATGGAACAGCCGACGATTGGCCAGCCCGGTGAGGGCGTCGGTCATGGCCAGCTTGCGGTTTTCCTCGTTGAGGCGCTGCAACTCTTCGTGCTGCTCGGCGAGCAGGGTTCCGGCCGAAACCTGGTTGCGGAAATGGGCAAAGCTGTTGAACAGCACCCGCAGCAACACGGCCAGCACCAGCGCCACGTTGATCCCGACAGTCACGAAGATCAGTTGCTGGCGCGCAAAGCACACGATGATGAACGGGGGGAGCACTGTCAGTGCCACCAGCAGTGCGGCCTGCGGCAGCACGATCAGGCAAAAGATGCAGCCGATCACCGTGGTGGAGATGTACAGCGCGACATGCGCCTGTTCGTAAGGACCGCCATAGGGCGCCAAGGCCAGCGACCAGCCAACGTAAGCCAGGGCAACCGGCCCGGCGACGATGGTAATTGCCCGCAACTGCCGCCGCGCCTTTTCGGGACTGGGTGCGCCACGCCGCGCCTGGCCCAGCCAATGGACCATGCGGATGACCGTTACGGCAAAGAGTACGGCAGGCACGCTGACGGTGAGCGCAGCGGGAGCCTGGTGGCGGTGGGTAATGGCCACCGCCGCCGAATTGATCAGCAGCAGGCCATAGAGCAAGGGCACCTGGCGTTGCAGGTTGACCGCCTGGGACACGGCCAAGGCAGGATCATGTCCGATTTCCGCGAACCATCGAAACGGACGCGATGCGCGCAATGGCTTTCTCCCCTGGCCGCCGAATACATCCGCAAGCAGATTTCATGCACCTGAAAGCATGAAAAGAATCATACCTGGGGGCTCGTGTTCCCCGACGTGGACACCACGCGGGCGTTTGCCTGCGGGCTGTCGCAACGAAGTGACACAATCTGTTGCGGGGCCCGGCTTGGCAAGATTTAACGCCCGTGTCGCCGCAGGCTACGCTCAGCGTGGGCTCAATGGACTTGGCAGCGCGCGGCCGCGTGCGCGAACGAGCGGTGGGCCGCGGCGTTAAATCAGCGATTTCGGGAAACTGGATGCCCCGCGAGGATTAGAACTTTGATCCTCGAATTTCCATGAATGCCCGAAAAATACCAACGATTATAGCGAACTTGAAAAATGGTTCTCCGCAGCGGTCCGTTGACGTTCGCCAGAATCCGCGATATTGTGTGGGGGCAAATGTGGGGATAAAAGTGTGGGGAAATTGACCGCCGCCAAAGTTCGCAATGCCAAGCCCGGATTCGGGCCGTCGGGAAAGCCGGTTAAGCGCGCCTACCAGGACGGAGACGGTCTTTTCCTTCTGGTCTCGCCCGGCGGGGCTAAGTCATGGATGCTTCGCGTGCAGGCCGATGGGAAGCGTCGGGACATCGGACTGGGCGCGGCGGACATCGACAATCTCGGCAGCACCGCCTTCGGCAAGGACGATTCCCGGCATTCTGATCTGCCCCTCATGCTACGCAAAAGCCTGTCCTTGGCGGAGGCCCGAGAAAAAGGGGCTGCACTGCGGAAGCTCGCCAAAGCAGGAAAAGACCCCAAGGTGGAACGCGATCGGCAGCGGGTGAAGGTGCCAACGTTTGCCGAAGCTGTTATCGAAACCCACAACGCCCTGATGTCTGGCTGGAGCGATCGCACTGCCAAGGCATTCAAGGCCTCGCTGGAAGAACATGCAAACCCCAGGCTTGGGGCATTGAAGGTCGATGCCATTGGCAGCGCCGAAGTCATCGCCGCGCTGGCTTTGATCTGGAACGATAAGCCTGTCATTGCCCGCAAGGTGCGCAGCCGCATCGGACAGGTACTCGCCTTTGCCAAGGCACGTGGCTGGAGAAAGGACGCTTTGCCCGACGCTCGCGAATTGCGGACCGGCCTTGCCAAGCAAGACAAAGGGAAGAATTTCGGCGCTATGGCCTTCATGAGGGTACCGAGTTTCGTTGCCGGAGAATTGGCCAAGAATGCCACGGCCAGCCGATTCGCCGTCCTCTTCACGGTATTGACGGCCGCACGGTCAGGTGAGGTGCGGAGCGCGACTTGGGAGCAAATCGACCTTGATGCCCGCACCTGGAGCCGACCGGCCAGCCTTATGAAGATGGACAGGGGCCACGTCGTCACTCTGTCCGATGCCGCCGTTGCGCTATTGACGCTCTGGGCGCCTGAGGAAAGCCTGCGCACAGGCCTAATTTTCAGTGGCATGAATGGCGGCGCTTTGTCGGATATGTCGTTGACCAAGGCCTTGCGCGCTGCACACGAAGCCGAACTCTTGGCTGGGCGACCTGGTTACACCGACCCTAATTCAGGCAAGACCGCCACTGTACACGGCTTCCGCTCTGCTTTTCGTGATTGGGCCGCAGAACGGATGCCGACCGTTCCCGCTATGGTGGCAGAAATGGCATTAGCCCACAAAGTCGGTACGTCCACCGAGCAAGCCTATCTGCGCACCGATCTGCGCGACATGCGCCGAACTCTGATGGAAGCCTGGGGCCACTTCGCCGCCGCATCCTTGTCCGGCGCGGCTCAGAACTTGCACTGATTCGAGCGGTAGTAAGGCACGGCAAAGCGGTGTAGTGCTACGGCGGCCTCCGCCCGCTATTGGATAGCTGCAATTTTCTGGGCACCTTCTATCCTGCTGTTGAGGACAGGCGGCGACGAGAGGGACGGCCAATTTCAGCGTCGGGTTCGATGTGTTCTGGACCGCGCAGATGGAAGCCATCGAGGCGCGGGCCGAAGCCTATCGCGATGCCGGGTGGGACGAGGTCGTAATCATGGCCAGGGGCGAGGCGTTCCATTCGTGGGAGCACGTCTCCTGTCCCAAATCCAAGGGTGGCCGGGTCTATGTCACCATCGGCCATCGCGGTGATGTCAGCTTCCACGAAGGCTTTGTAACAAACAAGGAAGCGCGGCGACTGGAGCGCGGCGAAGCGCTGGAGAAGGCGGTCCGGCCCGAAGTGTCGAGCACGGTGAATGCCTATGTCGACCTGCATCGCCATGCCGCCGTGCGCGCCAAACTGGTCGAGGACAGCAGCCTTTCTCTACCGGTGATGGTCGCCCATGCAATTGCCGGGTCGGGTCTGTGGACGGTGCGGATCGAACCGCAGAAGGCCCCCAGCGATGCCGTAGCCGAAAGCGTCGAGAACTGCCTGTCCGAAGCCTTGTTCGATGCCCGGCGGCGCGAGGTTCTGCGCCTGCTCGACCTTGATCCTGACACCCCAACCGTCACTGGCAGCGATCCCGATGGGCAAGGTATCTGCGGTCTGGTCCGGCGGCTGGTCGCTCTGGACGACGCTGCCGTGCTGCGCGTGTTGGCCGTGGTCATGGGCGAAACGCTCGACGTCGGGACCGGCCTGATCGAACTGCTGGGCGAGCACTTGGGCCTCGACATGGCCGATGTTTGGCAGGCGGACGATGCCTTGCTCGACGCCGTGCGCGACCGCGAATTGATGGGCCATCTGCTTGCCGATGTGGCGGGCGAACAGGTTGCTACCGAGAACGGCAAGGCCGCCACCAAGGTCAAGCGTGGCATCATCCGCGACTGCCTTTCGGCCAGCAATGGGCGTGCGAAGCGCGATAACTGGGTGCCACGCTGGATGGCTTTCCCAGCGAGCGCCTATACGCCGCGCGGCGGGGTTGGCAGCGCCGAGCGAGCGGCCCGGATCGCAGCGGTTGGTGAACGCGAGGCCGAGGCGGAAGCTGCCGCAGACGTCGAGGTCGAAGCCGCAACAAGCGACGACACCGAAGTCGATGCCACCTTGCCCAAGGCGGCGTGACAGGGGATATGGCCGGTTCCAACTGGGGCCGGCCAACCACTTTGTACTTGGCAAAGCGCCGTTTTCCCGCGATTCTGCACCCATGAAGACCGACCTCGACCATCTGCCTGCGAGCAAGCAGCGCGACCTGGACCGCGTGGTCCAGATCCTGTTCGAGGAGTTTGCCGCCGCGCATGAGAATGCCACCGCACGGCGCCGTCGGGGCCGCATTCTCAAGGTCATTCTCTATGGCAGCCATGCGCGTGGCGGCTGGGTGGACGAGCCGCATACCGCCAAGGGCTACGTCTCGGACTTCGACCTGCTGGTGATCGTCAACCAGAAGGAACTGACCGACCGTGCCGCCTACTGGACGGCGGCCGACCAGCGACTGATCGAGGAGAAGATCGCCGGCACGCTGCGCACGCCGGCAAATTTCGTGGTCCACACCTGGCAGGAAGTCGGCGACGGCCTTGCCCATGGGCGCTACTTCTTCATGGACATCGCCCGCGATGGCGTCTTGCTGTTCGAGGCCGACGACAGGCCCTTGCCCGAATCCAAGCCGAAGACGCCGGAGCAGGCACTTGCCATGGCGCAGGAATATTTCAATGAGTGGTTTCCTGCCGGGGCGGGAATGTTGGAAACGGCTCGTTTCAGCCAAGAGCAGGGACGGCTAAAAGACGCAGCGTTCTTGACGCACCAAGCTGCCGAACGTCTCTATCACTGCGTGCTGCTGGTCTGCACCTTCTACACCCCACACAACCACAATCTGGCCTTCTTACGCACGCAGGCTGAGGGTTTGGACATACGCCTGGTGGAGGCGTGGCCGCGCGATACCCGGCGCGAGCGGGCCTTGTTCGAGAAGCTGAAAGACGCCTACGTGAAGGCGCGCTACTCCAAGCATTACCGCATTTCAAAAGAGGATTTGCTGTGGCTTGCCGAGCGGGTCGAGAAGCTCGGCCAGCTCGTGCAGGACGTCTGCCAAGAGCGGCTGGCACTGCTCGACTCGGAAGTCCGAGAAGCAGGGTGACCCGCGTCTAGCAGGGAGTGGTGGCCCCCTGCGCCTCCCTGATTGTCCCAGCGGCAACCATCCTAGAACTATGCAAGTAACTGCCGCGCGCACTTCGATATCGAGCGTCAGTTGCAGCACAGCATCGATCGCTACACTGGCTTCCGCCTGCGGCGTCTGCGCGCCGCAGGCCAGCGTGATCCGGTCAAATTTCCGGTCCAGATCGAGCGCTTCGCCCAGCCCGTGGCGGGTGATCCTTACCATCGCCGCACCCTCGCTGGCGATGCCAAAACGGCACGCATTCCCGCCAGGAATCCAGCACCCAAGCACCGCGTTCCATCCGAAAAGGCCAACGGAAATCCCGCGCAATCCCACGCGCCGGGACATCTAGGACTGTCTAAATGCCACCCTGCAATTGCAGGCGATGCCCTGCCTTTGCTTCGATCCGTATAGGCATAGACCCGTCCTCCGTCACAGCTCACGTCGCAAAGTTCAAATAGACCATATAGCGAACGACGTAAGGGTTAGTGAGGATGGGCGAAGGGGTGCTGGGGGGCAGATCGGCAGGAAAAGGAACCGACGCAAGATAAAGGCCCCCATCTCGCGATGGGTGCTAAGCTGTTGTCTGCACGTCGTTTTCTTTGGAGATAGGCTGGACTTGCGCCATCCGACCGCCTCCGGTTGCGAGATGCGTGGCCAAGAAAGCGTGTCGTTGCAGGCATTTGCCGCGAGACAGGCGTGGAGGCCCTTGCAGCCTCGCGCGCGCCACCCCTGATTGCTGGTTCCGGCAGGAATTCCAGCATCAAGGAAGCGGCAATGGACGACGGGTTTGAGGTATGGCTGGGTCATATCGGCAAAGAACGGCCCATGCGCCACGACCTGCGCCGGGCGGTCAACCAGGCCGGTGGTTCACGCCTGGCGAAGGGGCGAACCAAGCCCCGCTTCACCGGCGCCCGGACCGGGCGCGGCGTGGCAGTCGGACGGATGCTTGCGGGCGCGCCGCGTCAGGTTGGCGCGGGTACCCGCCGCGTGGTGGTGAAAGCCCGCTTCGTGAAGCTTGCCGGCAAGGGGCTGAAAGCGGCGAGCGCGCATCTGGCCTACCTGCAGCGCGACGGCACCACCCGCGAAGGTGAGCGCGGCACGCTGTATGGGCCGGACAATGACCATGCCGACGGAAAGGCGTTCCTCGAACGTGGCGCTGGTGACCGCCACCAGTTCCGCTTCATCGTCGCCCCCGAGGACGGCGAGCAATATGCGGATTTGAAGCCGGTGACCCGGCGACTGATGGAGCAGATGGAAAAGGACCTTGGCACCCGCCTCGAGTGGGTAGCGGTCGATCACTTCAACACCGGCCATCCCCATACCCATATCGTCGTACGTGGCGTGGACGAGGCGGGCAAGAACCTGATCATCGCCCGCGACTACATCAGCCAGGGCATCGCCGCGCGTGCTGCGGAGATTGTCAGCCGCGATCTCGGGCCCCGCACCGAGCAGGAGATCGCCACCGCCAACGCGCGCGAGGTGACGCAGGAGCGCTTCACCCGGATAGACCGTCGCCTGCTGCGCGATCTCGACGGACAGGGGCTAGCCTCGGCATGGCATGCCGATCCAACCGAGCAAGCCTTGCGCGCCGCGCGCCTCGGTACGCTGCACGCGATGGGTCTGGCGGAGAAGGAAGGCAAAGGCCTCTACCGCCTCGATGAAGACCTGGAAGCCACGCTGCGCGCCATGGGCAAGCGGGGCGACATCATCGCCACCATGTACGAGCGGCTGCGCAGCCATCCCGAGGTGCTGCCGCAGGACTACGCGGTCTATGCCCCTGGCGAGCGAAAGGCCATCGTCGGGCGCGTGCTCGATCGCGGCCTCGCCGACGAGCATGGCGATCGTCATTACCTGATCGTCGAGGCGTTTGATGGACGCACGCACTTCGTCGATCTCGGCCAGGACCTGGCGGATGGGGCGATGAAGGATCGGCTGGTCCGGGTTTCTCCAGCAGCGGTGGAGGTGCGGACGGCCGACAAAGCCATTGCTGAAGTCGCGGGCGCGAACGGCGGGCGTTACAGCGTGGACCTTCACCTGGCGCATGATCCTTCCGCTACCGATCGCTTTGCCCAGGCCCATGTGCGCCGTCTCGAAGCCCTGCGCCGCGACGGTGCGGCCGTGCAGCGCGAGCCCAATGGCACATGGACGGTCGGCCCGGATTACCTCGGCGAAGCGCTGCGCCATGAAGAGCGGCAAGCGCTCCGGCGCCCGGCCACCATCGCGGTGCTGACCGACCGGCCGCTCGAGCAGCTGGTCCATCACGATGGCGAGACCTGGCTTGACCGCCAGTGCGTCGCGACCAACCCGGAGCGGCTGCAGGGGCGCATCGGCGCCACGATCGGCCAGTCGCTGCAGCACCGGCGGCAATGGCTGATTGAGCAGGGCTTGGCGGTGCAGGAGGGGGATACGATCCGCTACCGCGCCAACTTGCTGGCGACGCTCCGCCAGCGCGAACTGAACCGTGTCGGTGCCCAGCTCACGCAGGAGCTTGGGCTGCAGTTCACGCCGCAGCAGGGCAACCATGTCGAGGGCACCTATCAGCGCGCCATTGCCATAGGCGGCGAAAAGTTCGCCGTGATCGCCAAGTCACGCGAGTTCACGCTGGTCCCGTGGCGGCCGGTTCTGGAGAAGCAACTGGGCCGTCAGGTCACCGGGACCATCGAGCGCGGCGGCAGCATCGACTGGACCTTCGGGCGGCAGCGTTCCGGGCCGCAGATCGGCTGAGCCATCAAAGCGCACGTCGAGATACCGGAGAGGGTCTGTTGCCAAGCCTATGCGCCGCGCATCATCGCCGGCATGCAAACGCGCAAGACCCGCCACCAGTTCTACCTGCCCGACCATCTCTCGGCGAGGCTTGATGCCATGGCAGCCGAGCCGGGGGCAACGAAGACGACTATCCTGAGCAAGGCGCTCGGCGCATGGTTTGAGCAAGCTGGCGACGAGCAGGCAGGCGCACAATTCGGCAAGGCGCTTTCCCGGCAGGTGCGCGCCATCGAGCGGCTCGAGCAACGGCTCGATTACCTGACCGAAGTGCTCGGCCTGTTCGTGCGGCATCAGCTGACACTGACCGCGCATCATCCCGCCTTCGATGCCGAGACGCAGCGCCTGGGCCAGCGCCGCTACGACCAGTTCGTCCGGACGGCGGGCGAATTGGCTGCGCGAAAGGCCAACGTGAAGGCCAATGCCGCCCCATCCAACAGCGAGGAGAACGAGCCATGAGCAGCCCGTCCCAACAGGCAAAGCCCGAGCCCTACAGAACAGATCCGCTGACGGTCCGAATTCCCGAGGCGTGCCGCCTCACCGGCATCGGCCGTTCGAAGCTCTACGAGCTCATTACCGACGGCAGCATCGAGATCGTCAAGGTCGGGGGCATGACCCTCATCCCCTTTGAGAGCCTGAAGCGACTGATTGCCGCTGGTCGCGAAGGGCATGGGCTATGACAATTCATCCCATCCTGCTGCGGGCTTTGCTGACCGCGATCGTCGCGGAAATCAGGGATGAGCAGCGCGAGGCGCTCGCCTCCGGCACAATGACTGTCAGGATTGCAGCGGAAGATCGCCTTGTAGATGACCTCATGGCCGCGATAGCGAGCGCTGATCGTAACGGGGGTGAATGAGCGTCCAGTCCGCAGCACTTCACGTCTTCCCCGCCTTATACCCACTGTCCCGCGCCGCCTAGCACGGGAGTTGTCTCAAATTGCCCTTACTGAATCCCTTTGGGGCGTCCGTCTCAATGGCAGATGTTGCGGACAATCCGGAAAGGCAACTTTTGGACGCGGGAGGCGTGCAACTGCCCTTTATTCACATGACCAGCAAAGGGGCAGCCTTACCCCCTGTGCGCTACGAATTTGATGCCGAAAGCAGCCTTTAGCCTATTTAGCGACGCCCATCGCCCCGTCGGCCACGCGAATATCAATGCCCACGATTACGCACTCATCTCGCGATCTAGCATTTAGCGGCTCTCAAGAATAGGATTGCTGCTCAAGATATGGTGGGGCGGATGAACAATCAGTTGAAGAGCAGGCCATCGCCGACTGACAGTTTCTTTCAGTCGATTGCAGCGTTCGAGAGCGCACTGGTTCCTAGCTTGAGCTATCTCGCTTTTCAGCGCGACGGAGTTTGGCACCTGTTTCGTGGCCGGATAAATTACAATATGGTGGGGTATGAGCGCGAACCGTTGGAGGTCCGCACAGCGAATATCCTGGCCGGCACGAAGATAATTGAAGGTGGGGCCACGGAGGCGCGAAAGATTGTCGAAGGCGTCCAGGCTGGATCGCTCGTGGTCGGCAGTGACGCTCTGCGTTTCGAACCTCAATTTGGAGGAGGTTATGGTTCCATCCATATCCCGCTACTGCCGGAAGGCGCGGAAAAGCAGTTCCGGATAGGGCTATTGCAAATACGAGGAAGCGACCAGCAGGGCTTCCTGGGACACACGCCGTTTGACTGGGAGTTGCGGGCTGCCACGACGCCGTTCGATGGCATTGGAGAGCTGCTGTCAGCAATCAACATTGCTCACCTTCCCGAGCAAGCAAGCCTGTTCGAAGCGTTGGTCGTCCAGATCGCAGCTATCAATGCCGCCTCCACCGTTGATGGGGAAAAGGCTCGCCTAGGAATAAGCCTTGCACCGGGCCTTGATCATTCAAAGGCGAGCCTCGGATATCGCATCGTTTCCGCGGGCAGTGTTACCCGCGGAAGCATCGCCGGTTCTAACCTGGAATGGACGTCCGAAGCCGGGCGCGAGATTGCGTGGGCTGAATTGGAGGTCCCGCCTGCAGCTGTCCTGCAAACCTTCGCCTGCTATGATGGCGTGGCCTATCAGCACTGGTGGATCCAGGACCCCAAAAACAGCCAGAACCCTCGACGAGCGGTATTTACAAAGAGCGATCCGGGTCTGGCTACGCTGACCTCGTTTCTGGGCGACCAGCCAATGAAGCAGGCTCGCGATCTTGAATTTGCCGTGTCCTGGCTCTTGTGGCTGCTGGGCTTCAGTCCCGCCCACCTTGGCGCTAATCAGAAGATGTCAGACGCCGCGGACATTCTCGTGTCAACGCCTCAAGGGCATTTCGCCGTCGTCGAATGTACCACTGGCGTACTGAAAGCCGGCCACAAACTATCGCTTCTTGTCGAGCGGACCGAGGTGGTGAGGGAAGCGCTCAGGCTATCCAATAGTCAGCACTTTCGCGTGCTTGCCGTGATCGTAACAACCAAAACCCGCGATGAGGTCCGTGGTGAGTTGGGCGATGCGCGGAAGTCAGGGATCGTTGTGATCACGCGAGACGAACTCCCGTCCTTGATCGAGCGGACATTGCTGCTGCCCAATGCAGACCAGATTTACCTCCAAGCGGAACAATCGCTTCGCGAGCCCGAGATCATCATTCCGAATGATCCGGAGCTTCCCCTCACTGCCTAGCGCGGCACCCCGATCTTACCGTTGACCGAGGCGGTGGGCTCCCCTGCTACAGCTGAACAAATGGCTGGTCTCAGGGACCGCGGTCTGGTGCCTTAACGGCGGGTTTCGCGGCGGATTCGGCGGCGGGCGATGGCACTGAAACCGGCAAGTGTCGTCCAAAAGGCGCCGTGGCGGTTACGACGCCGTCTCAATCATCCTATTGGGGATGTGATTTGGCATACTCAGGCGACAACTCAGCCATCCAATAGCGGCGCACCGCAGCTTGGTGGTTACGGAATGCCACAAGCATTGCCGGATTTGACTGTGAAAAGGGTTTGCCACTTGCCCCTGAAATAGAATAGCGGGACCATTTATCAAGCGCTGTCTGGCAACGGGCTAGAACCGAATCTGCTTTTGCAATTGAGACGCCGCGTCCTTCCGGTACTTGTTCTCGAATGCAAGTAATCGCGCGGCTGATCGGGGTGTCGGGTGATCTGGTGCATGCTGGCAGCACTGCTAAGATCCCAAGCCAGGGAAGGCGTCTTGTAACTCTCATGGGGTTCCCGTAAGCTAGCGCTGAACCGGCCGCAATTCACCAACACAGGCTACACGTGGGGCCAGCGACATCAATAAACAAATGACCGCTTCCGGCGTACCAACTCAGGCGCCTGAACGGCGGCTTTTGGGGCGAACGCAGCAGAAGGCAGAGCGATGCTCAAATCCGCGGCTCACGCCCGGTTGCGTTCATTTGGTGTTCTGGAAAGCCGAACATGAGTGAGCCGTCTCGCCGCCCCACTCATGTTCAGTTCGCTGTCCGCCTGTGGCAGTGCCGCACCTCCGTCATTGCCGTCGATCCCCGACAAGTTGCCGTCCGATGTTCATGACGCAGAACCAGAGTTCGATCGTCGGGTTAATGCCGCTTATCCCATCGACTCGCTCGAGGAGGAAGCCGTTGCTGACCTGCACCGTGCCGGTTTTGAGGTCAGTTCCCGAGCGTCTGACGGTGATCGCTCTGCCGACAGCAAGCGAGCAGACACGATCTGCCAAACGGTCTGGTCGGTGCGATGGAAGGCGGATTCCGGGCGGCTGGGCGAGTTATTCGGCGTCTATGGGGCCCGCTGCCTTAGAGCTGGTTTCGAAGCTGCCTACAGGTAAGCCGCCGAGGCCAACGTACGCGACGACTTCGGTTTGTCGGAAAAATTTACATATCCGTCTGCAGCGGATTCTAATTGTCTATTGTTTTTAGAAATATCCCGAAATGGCATGAATTGTGCTTAACGCTGCATTAGGCATTGGGTAAGTGCGCAGGGGTAGGCGACATGAGATTCACAGCATATCGGGCAGGAATTGCCCTCGTAGCGTTCATGGCCATGTGTGGTAGCGCGAACGCAGATTCTATCACGCTCGGTTCCGGTGATATCGGTTCGAGCTTCACGCTCAATTACGATGGCTTTTCGAACGGAACGACGATTTCAGGCCTGACCGGATCGACCACGTTCAAGCTGACGGGCATTTCCGGCAACACCTATAATTTCGACTACACCGTCAGCAACACGTCGTCGGCGCCGGTGACGGACTCGCGCATTTCCAGCTTTGCATTCAACACCGATCCGAACATTTCGTCGGCTTCGAGCACGGGTGCCTATAGCTACACGACGCTGTCCTCGACCTATCCCAACGGGATCGGCACCGTGGACGTGTGCTTCAAGGATGCGCAGACGGGCAGTTGCGCTGGGGGCGGCAGTGGCGGATTGACCTTGGGTCAAAGCGGCAGCGGCACCTTCTCGCTGGGATTCTCGGCACCCGTCTCGTCGCTCACGCTCAGCGACTTCTATGTCCGCTATCAGTCGATCACCGGTGTGCCCGGCATTAGTTCGGCAAGCGGTGCGGGCACTCTGACCAGTTCGGGATCGACGTCGAGCACCAGCACCAGCACGAGCACCGGCGGTACGCCGGTTCCCGAGCCGGGCATGTTGGGCCTGTTTGGGGCTGGCGTCATTGGCCTTGCCCTCGCTCGCCGGCGGCCGGTTGCGCGATTGGCTCGCTAAAACGTCCGATGCCGGCTCTGCAGCGCGAGCAGCAGGGCCGGCGTCCATCAGCCAGTTTTGCCGGATTCCGCGGCCTGCAAATGGGCTTTGATGTTGGGGTTTGCAGGCGCCTTCGCTGCTGCATCGCGCAGTAGCTGCAATCCCCGTGCACGTTCGCTGGGTACGCGCAGCAATTGCCATCCTAACGTATCCATGATCGAAGGATTTTCAGGCGCAAGGGCGTAGGCTCTTTTGGCAAGATCCAACGCGCGAGCAGAATTGCCGACCTGGGCCTGGGCATAGGCAAGGTTGTTCAGGATCATGGCATTTCCGTTGGTGGACGCAAGGATGTGCTCGTAGCTGGCGATGGCCTGGCCCCAGTTGCGCGCCTTCATCGCGGCGTCGGCCGTGGCAAGTTCGCCAGCCAAGGCCCTTGGATCGGGAAAGCGTGCCCGTGCCGCCAGAGCAGCTGCCTGAGGATCGCCGGCACGCTTTGCAGCATCTGCTATCAGTCGGGCGTCTTCAGGTTGCAGCGCCTTGCCCGCATCGCTCAACGGCTTTAGCGTTGCGAGCGCGCCTCGGGCATCGTTGCCGGCAAGCTGCGCGCTTGCCAATTCCCGCCGAACAATTGCGCTCTGCGGGTTCCGCATTAAAATTGGCTCGAGACGGGCAGTTGCTTGGGCAGGCTGGTCGAGCATCACCAGCACGCGGGCGTAAAGCACGTCGGCTTCCTGGAGGCCTTCCAGGGTTTTCTCGTTCGCCTGAAGGATATCACGCGCCCCGGCCCAATCCTTTTGATCTGCCGCAAGGCGCGCGCGCAAATAGATCACGTTGCGATCTCGCGAATTGCCGAGTTGGGCAAGTGTCTGCTTCATGTCGCTGATGCGGCCGAGATCGCCTTGAATACCGGCTTTGCCGGCCAGCGCCGCCACGTTGCCAGGATAGCGCTGCGCGGCGCGCTCATAGGCGGCCAATGCGCGTGCCAAGTCGCCTTGTGCGGTTGCGACCTGGGCGTCGGCCATCATGACCTCTAGCAGGTCGCCGTCGCTGTGAAGCGCACGATCGATCTTGCTGCGAGCATCGGCCAGATTACCACTTTGAAGGTCTAGCTGTGCGGCAAGGGCCAACGCACGCGGATCGTTGGGTGCCTGTGCCAGTGCGGAGGCAATCGCCCTGGTCGCGCCAGGTCGATCCTCTTTCGCCAGGAGCGCCAACGCGCGCAGCCGTTCGGATGCAGGGTCGCTGGCGCGGGCCAGGCCGGAAAGCGTGCGATCGGGCAGACCGCGCTGAAGATCGGCTTCGGCGACAAGCTGCGTCATGTCCGCTGGGGCACGGCCAGACTTGGCCAGCTTGTCAAGCGATGTGGCCGCCGCTTCGCCGTTGCCCAGCGCCAGCGCATTGCGGGCGTGCAGTTCCAACAAGGCTGGATCGTCTGGCGTGGCCTCGAGAGCTATCGCGAGATCGGCCTGCGCAGCGGTATAGTCTCGTGCGGCATATTCACGCTCGGCGCGTTGGGCTGCAGCTTTGGGATCTGCGCCGCAGCCGAACAAGAGTATCGCTCCGAGGCCGCAAGTCGCCAGCCAGAGTGTTCGGTATTTCATCGATCCAGTCCTCCGCCCGTCCTTCTATTCATGGTCGGTTGCGTTTCTCCTACCAAAGGCGTCCTTTCTCGGTCTTTGTCTGTAGGTACCTTGAACTTATCTCACTCGGCAAGACGCAGGCGGTTTGGCTACCCCCTGCCTGCCCGCAAAGCAGACGTAGCCCTGCTCTCCGGCGACGGGCACGACCATATGAACTAGGGGCGGGTTTCGACGGACCGAATACGAACGAAGAACGTACAGTTTGAGGGCGGCAATGGCGGGACAGGAGGCGAGGGTGAGACGGGGCATGACGCCGACGTAGCATAGTGACAGGTCGCTGTGGGGAACGCCGATGCTGCAATCTTGTCTGCGTAGCTGGAGACGTATCTGTTTAGCGTGCGGTCTGGCAAAGCAGTCAAGCTTGCCCTTGGATCAATCAAGATACTTGCCGTGATCGGGTTGCTGCACTAGGAGAGGGTGCACCGGGATAAAGCAACCTCCCGGCCAGGCGTTAGCCCAAGTGTTGCCTTTTCCGGCCTGTATTGTGCGGGCGGAAAGGTGATGGGCGCATAAATGACGACCTCTTCTTCCCATCCTGATTTTGCCGAACTGGTGCGCGTATCCGCCCGCATTGGCTGCCTCAGCTTTGGCGGGCCGGCAGGGCAGATCGCCTTGATGCACCGTGAACTGGTGCAGGAACGCGGCTGGATCAGCGAGGAGCAATATCTCCACGCTTTGAATTTCTGCCACCTGTTGCCAGGGCCCGAGGCACAGCAACTGGCCATCTGGATCGGCTGGAAGCTGCATGGCATTCGCGGAGGGCTGGCGGCGGGGCTGCTGTTTGTCATTCCGGGCGCGGCTGTCATTCTAGCGCTTTCGATGCTCTATGGCGCGGCGGCGCAGCTGGCGTGGTTTGCTGCGCTGTTCCTGGGGATCAAGGCGGCGGTTCTAGCCATTGTGGTGCAGGCGGTGTTTCGGCTTGCTGGCCGCGCGCTGGGGACGCGGTTCCGCAAGGGCGCGGCTTTGGTGTCGTTCCTTGCGCTGTTCCTGTTCAACGCGCCCTTTCCGCTGGTGGTGATCGGGGCGGGTCTGGTGGGTTGGCTGGTGGCGCACTGGCGCCCGGCGCTGCTGGGGTTGAAGGCGAGCGGTGTGGCCCCGCCTTCCTCGCCGCGCCCATGGAGGCATAGCGTGAAGGCGGTGTTAATCGGCGCTGCGGCATGGGCCGCGCCGATGGTGGCGGTGTTTGCCTTGCTGGGGCGCGATCACGTGCTGTGGCGCGTCGGCGTATTTTTCTCCAAACTGGCGGTGGTTACCTTTGGCGGTGCCTATGCCGTTCTGGCCTATATGGCGCAGCAGGCGGTGGGCGCGCAGCACTGGCTTTCCGCCGCCTAGATGGCCGACGGGCTGGGGCTGGCCGAAACCACGCCGGGGCCGCTCATAATGGTTACGCAATTTGTCGGTTATCTGGCGGCGTTTCGCAGCCCTGCACCTTTCACCCCGCTCGTGGCGGGCCTGCTGGGCGCGGGCTTGACCACATGGGTGACCTTTGCCCCATGCTTTCTGTGGGTTTTTGCGCTGGCGCCGTGGATCGAACGGCTTGAGCGCGCCTATGCGCTGAAAGGTGCGCTGGCGCTGGTCACTTCGGCCATTGTCGGGGTGATAGCCAATCTCTCTGCATGGTTCGCACTTCAGGTGCTTTTCCATGAGTTGCGGCCGGTCTCGGGCAACCTCAGCCTGCCGGTGCTTTCCAGTTTCGACTGGCGCGCAGGACTGATCGCTGCCGGTTCCGCTTGGCTGATCATCGCCCGCAAATGGAACATCATGCGTGTTCTGAGTCTCGCGGCGGCTTGTGGCTGGCTCATGTCGTTCCTCCTCTGACACCCACCATTTGGAGCATCCCCATGACTAACATGTCCCGCCGCAACGCTCTTGGCACTATCGCCGTCGGTGCCGCCGCAGTCGCAGTGCCGCTCGATGCTGGCGCGCAAACCCCTATTCCGTCTGCCACAGTGCCGGCCTTCGCTGGCAGCCACGCGCCCAAGCCTCTCAGCTTCGATGCCACCAAGCTCACCGGCCTGTCGGAAAAGTTGATACGCTCGCATTGGGAAAACAATTATCAAGGATCGGTCAAGGCGCTGAACATGGTCGAGGGGCGCCTTTCCGCCGCGATGGCCGACAAGGATCTGCCGCCGGTCATCTATGGCGACCTCAAGCGCGAGGAACTGCACCGCACCGGCTCGGTGATCCTGCACGAACTCTATTTCGAGCAATTCGGCGGTGATGGTGTGGCGAAGGGCACCATCCGCGAGGCGCTTGCGAAAAGCCACGGCAATTTCGAGGCTTGGGAGGCCGAATTTCGCCGCACGGCCATGGCGTTGGCGGGCGGCTCCGGCTGGTGCATTCTGGCGTGGAATCAATACACGAAGTCACTCCACAATTACTGGGCATGGGATCACACCAACGGCCCCGTCGCCGGCACGCCGCTGCTGGTGCTCGACATGTATGAACATGCCTTTGCCATCGACTATGGCGCGGCGGCGGCAAAATATGTCGAAGCCTTCATGCACAACATCGACTGGGCAGTGGTCGATGCCCGCTACAAAGCCGCCGCGCGCGGCTAAAGCTGGAACAGGGGAGTGCGATGAGAGGTTTTACACACGGCGGACTCATCGCGTTCCTTGCCCTTGGCGGGTGCACGCAGGCCCAGCCTTCCGTGCAGACGCCCTTTACGCTGGAGCGCGAGATTATCTTGCCCGATGTGAAAGGGCGGATCGATCATCTCGCGCTGGATGTGGCGCATCACCGGTTGTTCGTGGCCGAAATCGCCAATGGTTCGGTTGATACTGTCAACCTCGCTAGCGGGCAGCTGCGGCGCATCACCGGCCTGGCAGAACCGCAGGGGGTGGCCTACCTGCCTGGGCTCGACCAGTTAGTTGTCGCCTCCGGTGGCGATGGGACGGTGCGGTTCTTCAATGCCGCCACGCTGATGTCAGTGGGCAGCCTCAAGCTCGGCAGCGATGCTGACAACGTCAGGGTGGACAAGGCAAGCGGCCTTATGGCGGTGGGCTATGGCGCGGGCGCGATAGCGCTCATCGATCCGGTCAGGCGCGAGGTCGTCAGGACCATACCGCTGCCCGCGCATCCAGAGGGGTTCCAAATCGATGCGGCGAAGGGGCGGCTCTATGTCAACCTGCCGAATGCAGGTGCGGTGGCCGCCGTTGACCTCGCCGAGGGAACGGTGCTGGCCCGCTGGCGTGCGCCGCATCACCTGAATTTCCCGATGGCGTTGGGAGCGGAGGGGCAGACCCTTGCCATCGTTTCCCGCCTGCCAGCCTATCTGTCGATGCTCGATGCAGCCAGCGGGGCGGTTCATCTTGATCCGTCAACCTGCGGCGATGCCGATGATGTGTTTCGCGATGCCAGGCGGAAGCGATGGTATGTCAGTTGCGGCTCGGGCAAGGTCGAGGCCTTCTCTGAAACTGCCTCTCCACTCGGCTTTGTCAAAACCGGATCGTGCGCGCGCACTTCGCTCTATTCTCCCGATCTCGATCGCTTGATTGTGGCGGTGCCCGCCGGCTGGACCGGCGGCAGCGCCCGTTTGCTTGTCCTCAAACCCGAAAATTGATCTGAAAGGCATCCCCTTTTAGCCTTGAACACCATCGCCCCGCCGCCGAAAGGGCAGGTCCGGCGGTGGCGTCAACAAGCTGAGGGTGATGTCATCCCCTTGAAGTGATGCCCGTTGTCCTCTTTGCATGTTACCTATCCGCAAGCTTCCAAGCAGCTCCGACCTAAGAGACTGTTTGGAAATCCGGATTTGCCGGATTTGCCGCACCGGCCCACTCAACCACCCAACCTTCCATAGGGCACTATTGTTGGGGGGCGGGTGGGGGCGTGGGCCGGTACCGCAACGAAAATGGGCCTTGGCACATTTTCAAAACGGACTCTAACCAGCCGTAGGGAGATCGCATAGAACTGACAGATACTGCCGTATGTCCGCCTGATCATCGATAAAGGTTCGCTCGGTAAACGTGCGCGCAGCAAACCCAGGTGGTGCCGTGCGGCCTTCAGCAAGCACCAGTACTGGCACCGACTGGTGTGCTTCGCCCACCAAGGCAACGATCGGTAAGCGAGGGCGCTCAAAATCGACGTAGACCACATCGATTGTTTCGCGCAGCTGCGGGAAGAAGCTTAGCATTCCCTCGACCGGGGCTGAATCGCCGCAGTAGAAAGGGCCCAGCCCGGCATTGAAGAAGCCCGGCCGCATGAGAAAGAGTGTGTCCTTCATTTGCAAAACTCCCAAAGTGTCAAAGCGATTGGCGCAGGCGGCGCCAAGCGACAGCTATGCCGGTCACGCTGAACGCAACGCCAACCAGCATGAGCAGCAGAACCACGCCCTGGCGCAGCCAAGGCACCCCAACCAAGCCGGGAAAACGCCAGGTGTGCAGGGCGTAGTAACTCCAGGCATAGCGTTTGCGGCTCGCGTTGAGCACAGTCAGAAGGTGTCCATCGCGACCATCTATAATCAGGTCGGGCCGTTGTGCGGCAGGATCGGTCGCGATTAGCGCGTTGTCCGGGGCGCCTTCCGCCTGGGCGTAGAATGCATCGGGCGCGAGAGCGTGCAATTGCGGCGATCCGCCCTGGGGCCATGCCGCTCGCACACCCGTGACGATGGCCGCTGAAAGCCCGGGCGACGAAGTGGCGGCGCCCCTCCCGTCCCAAGTGGTCGTTATCAGTTGGCCGCCCACCATGCCGAAGGCCTTTTCGCGAAATTCGCCGGCCTGGCGTAACGCGGCCAAGGGCATGCCCGCAAGACCCGATGCAAGCGGCGCGCCGGCGTAGGCCGTTGTCTGGCCCGCAGTGGCCTGGCCGCGCGAGAACAGCCGCCCATGGTCCATCGACAGCCACCCGCTCAGCATCCATGTCAGCACGAACAAGCCGGTGAACAGGCCGAGAAGATGGTGCCAGCGCATCCATTTGCGCTGGTAGAACGTCAGCG
>NZ_JABCNG010000007.1 GCF_012932495.1 Novosphingobium sp. SG919 | reverse complement strand
CGCAACCAGCAGCGCCGCACGACCAGCGCTCGCCATCGCCTGGCCCTGCAACAGGCGCGGCATGACACAAGGGCCTGGCAGGTGAAGCGGCGCGAACGCACGCGGCAGCTGATCGAGCTGGGCGGGCTGGTCGCCAAGGCCGGCATTGTCGAACTGACCGACGATGATCGCGCCGCTATCCTTGGATTGCTGGTCGAGGCGGCGGCAAAGCTGCGCACCGACGAGACTGGCACCCAACTCATGCTGTGGCGGCGGCGTGGGAAGCGGGCATTTGCTGAGGCCGACGACAAAGACTGAGCAGCCAGCACCGCACGTCCACAACCCATCGCCAGAGCATTGCCCCACGCCAGCCGCGTCGCCATAGGGACATACATGGACCACAAGACCAAGACCCGCATTCTCGGCGTGATCGAACGCGCACCGCAGTGGCTTCGCAACGATCTCGCCGCCAAGGATGCATCGGCCCGCGCCCGTGCCGAAGAAGCGCTGGCCGCGATGCTGGCGGATGTGCTCGATGAGGGCAACGAGGCAGCCGGTTGAGAGCTGGCGGCTATACCAAGCGAACTGGCGAAACTTCACGGATGGCCATCCCGAAAGGCACAATTCGACGTGCGAGGCATCATGAACGCCGAAGGCCTTGATCCGCATCTGTTGCATGCTTGGCTCGCCGCGCGATCGTTAGCGCGCGGGTTGCCCATGCCGGTGCCCGAGCATGGCGGTTTCCGCGTCGATACCGGATCGGAAACGGAAACTGTCCGCTGGGTGTTCCCGTGCATCGGTGATGGGCTCAAGACGCTTGCCCGCACCATCCATCAGCCGCGCCAGCTCCTGAAGGTCTGTGAAACGTCGAAGGCCTTGCGTGCCACGCTGCCAGCACACTGGACAATCCAAGCGCCCAGCCATGTGATGCGCGCTAATGGCACAATGCCCCGCCGACAACTCGCGGACGGATACTCTATCGCGGTCGAGCAGTCCGGTGCCGTGACGTCTGCTCGCATTGTCACAGACACCGGCATCTTGGCAGCCAGCGGCTACGGGGCCGAGACAGATGGTGTCTTCATCTACGACCGGATTGTGACGGAGGCGGCGCATCGCAGGAAAGGCTTGGGTCATGTCCTCATGCAGACCCTGCACGAGGCCAGGGGCGATCCCCACAGTTTCGAACTGCTGGTTGCCACAGACGATGGTCGGGCGCTCTACGAAACGCTCGGATGGGAGAAGATCGCGTCCTACGCTAGCGCCTCGATTGCAGCGATGTGATCGCCGCCAGCCGGGGGCAACTCGCGACCAAACCCGGCCATTGACGCCTCAAGGTTGAACGACCGATCGCTACAAAAGCAGCCGCTCCGACGATGGACCGGCCAGATTTGGAATTCTTTGGAACGTTTAAGTCGTCGCGCCACAGCGGGTGTGGAACTCTCGCCTGGCAAGGGGTGGAGGCCCCGTAAGAATAGACACAGGAGCCACGCTCTGGTGGACATGCCGGAAACATGGGCTGTGCGCGCGCACTTGGAGCTGCTGCGCAACAGCGCAGCCTTCCGTCGCAGCAGGCGGCTCTTCGCGTTGCTCGCATTTCTTGTCGAGGAAGTTCTGGCAGGACGCGGCGATAGATTGAAGGAGCTGGTGATCGGAGACGCACTATACGGTGCCGGGGCGCCATACGATCCTTGCGTGGATTCAACCGTTCGTGTCGAGGCTCGTCGCCTTCGGGCCAAACTGGCCGATTACTATGCCGGGCCAGGGCGCTCGGCGTCGCTCCAAATCTCTCTACCGCAAGGCGGCTATCGGCCCGCCTTCGTGACGATGTCGACGCCGACTGGCCTCATGCGCGACATGCGGGCGAAGGTGGATTTGGCCGTGATGCCATTCCGTTCGTTTCTCGTCGGGTGCGATGACAGGTTGGCGGAGGGAGTTACCGAGGAGCTGATCTCCCTATTGCATCATTCGACCTCGGTACGCCTTGCCTCCCGGCTAGCCGTCTATCGCTGCCACGAGCGCGGCTGGAGCCCGCGCAAAGTGTCGCGGGAAACCGGCGCCCGCGCCTTGCTGCACGGAACGTTGCGCATGGCTGGAGACGAACTGCGGATCGCGGTGGAGATCGTGGAGCCGTGTGGTGCGCTTGCCTGGTCGATCGAGTTACCTACATCGGCGATCGACCGGCTGGCGATTGCGCCCAGTATCGCCAGGAAGATTTTGTCTAAGCTGCCTGGCTGGCTCCTCGCCGAACGGTCCGACCACAAGGCGGCGTTGATGCTGGTGTCATGATCACCAAAGCAATTGTGCCTCACGCGACCGCAGCGGTTCGGTCGCTGGGAGCGACAGCTTTTGGCGCTCGGCGTCGGCCGCCTCTTGTCGCTCTTGTGCTTCATAGAGGGCGGCCAGATCGCGACCGGCTCGTAGGCGCCATAACAGCGTGCCCTGTTCGATCGCCTCGTCAATCGCAGCGCGCAATAAGCGCTCCGCCAGATCGGCTTGGCCTGCCAGCGCCGCCAATAGGGCCCTTCGGCGCGTGAGGTCAGGACCACAGAAGCCGTGCGGCGTCTGCCTATCCATTTCAAATCGGGCGACGCAGTGCTGTGCCTCGCGCAACTCCCCGATTGCCGAGAGACTGCTCGCCAACACGCCCGTGAAGAAAGGATCAAACGGCCCGTAATGTGCTTCGTTCAATTGGCCAAGACCGCTCCGTAGCAGCTCGATGGCGCGCTCATGCTGGCCAGATGACGCTATGAGGCAGCCCTTTAGCCCCAGTGCAACACCGTAATGGCTGTTGAGCGAATGGGTTTTTGCGGTGCCAAGCAGTTCGCCCACAAGGATGGAAGTGGCGGACGAAGGCTCGCCCATCAGCACCATCGAGAAGCAAGCCCATTGGAGAGCCTCGCAGATCGGCAGCGCCTTGCGAGTGGCGCGCGCTTCGCGCACCGCTTCAGCAGCATCGGCCAGCCCTTGATCCACTTCGCCCTGCAGGCACTTCGCTATAGAGAGCAGGCCCAGAACGTCCGACCGTCGGTCGAATCCCGTAATAGTCATGAAGAAGGCACGCATCTGCGGTGTTTCCCGAAGCAGGAATCGCTCCAGGCACGCGCGTGCCGCTGCCATCTCGCCCATGTGATGCAGAGTGGTGCCCCGCGCCCACGCTGCCGTCGCATGCATATGGGCCGGATCGACCAGAAGAGCGAGCGGTGCCTCGCCGGTCTCCGGAGGCTCGCTCTGGGCCTCGGCGATATCGATCAATGCGCGGGACTGTTCGTCCGCCAGCGCATAGTCGGGCATTCGGATATTGTAGGTCCAGCGGCCTAGCAGCAGGCGGACGCGCTCGATCAGGAGGTTGCCGTCGGCGGCGATGCGTTCACGCTCCGTCCAATCGCGGTAACTCCCATCTGGAGCACCGAAGGTAAATATGCCGGTCGCCTGGATCGCAATGTCGATCGCGGCACCGTGAGGCGTCTGCCGCTGCAGGGGATCGAGGCCATCCATGAGCGCTGTCATGCGTGTCCCGCATTCCGTGAGGAGCGATAGGCCGAACCAAATCGGCAGGGCTCCGGCACCGATAGCGAGCGCCGTAGTGACGTCGCCGCTCGGCGACATGGCCCAGCGCAGGGCGGCCCTGATATTGTCGAGCTCAGGTACAAAGGCGGCATAATCGTCATTGGCCGGGCTCGACGAACCTTCGCCATGAAGAACTCTAGCGAAATATTCGGCGTGGAGCCGGGATACCTGCGGGCCTTCGCGAGCGGCCTCCAGCACATCGAGCGCGAAGGCCCTTGTCGTCTCGAGCAATCGAAATCTTACATTCGCATCCCGAACATCGGGCGAGACAAGAGATTTGAGGACAAGCCGCGAGATGATTTCCGCGGTTGTCTCCTCGTCCATCCCCGGTCCCAGCACCGCGTTCGCGGCCTCGATGGAGAACCCGCCTGCAAAGACCGCCAAGCGCCGCAGCGCCCGCTGTTCCTCCGGCGCCAGCAACTGGTAGCTCCAGTCTAGCGCCGCCGTTATCGTCCGGTGCCGCGCCTGAACGTTCCGATGCCCCCCGAGCAACCGCAGCCGGTCGTCAAGGCGCGTAGCAAGCCCGCGCAGTCCGAAGATCGGCACGAGCGCCGAGGCAAATTCAATCGCGAGAGGAACCCCACCGAGTTTTCTGCATATCAATGATGCAGCAAGCGCGTCCTCGTCACCCAGCGCAAATGAGGATTCGACAGCGGCTGCGCGCTCACTGAGCAACTCTATTGCCGCATAGTGAAGCGCTTCCCGAGCGCCGACCAGTTCCGTTTCCGGCGGCACGCCCAGAGGGTCGAGCCGTAAGACATGCTCTCCGGGGATCGTAAACGGCTCGCGGCTGGTGGCCAGGATCGTCACCGAGCGCGCGGATTGCAGGATCGCATGGGCGATCATTGCGGCCGCTTCGATCACATGCTCGCAATTGTCGAGCAGCAGCAGCATCTGCTTGTCGGCAAGTGCGCTGATCAGCGCGGGCACGGGATTGGTCGAACGAACCTCCAGCCCCAGCACCGTCGCGATGGCCGCAGGCACCATGTCCGCATCGGCCAAGGAAGCCAGATCCGCGATCCACACGCCATCGCGCCAGTTGGCAAGTTTCCGCTCGGCGACGTTGAGCGCGAGTGCGGTTTTGCCGACGCCACCAGTGCCGACGACTGTGACGAGACGTTGGCTCGCGAGCAGTTCGTTGAGTGCCTGAAGAGCGTCGGAACGCCCGATCAGCCTGGTCAACAATAACGGCAGGTTGTTCGACCGAGCGGCGGCGGGCTCGGGAACCGGCCGATCTTGCTGTCCCTGGCCAACAGCGGCCGTGAACCGATACCCACGTCCCGGCACCGTGACGATGTAAGGAGAGGCGGAGGTGTCATCTGTCAGCGCGCGGCGCAACGCACTCATATGTACTGAGAGATTGGCCTCAACGACGGTCGTGTCGGGCCAGACCTTTTCCATGATCTGCGCCTTGCTGACGAGCGCGCCCGCGTGGCGGACTAGCAGGCTGAGAATCTCAGTTGCCCGACTGCCGAGCCGAACCGGCTCCTCGTCCCTCAGCAACATTTGGCGTTCCGGGAACAGGCGAAAGCGCCCAAAGGTGAATTCTTCAACGGCAGGAAAATTCATCGACGCTCCCTGATCGCGTCCAGCATATCAGGTTAGGTCGCGTTGACCCAGCGCTGACCTCTCACACGTGCAGGAAGTCGAGGCCAGTGGCGGCGGCCGCTGTTTCAAGGATTGAGCGGTCGACGCTGGTCCGGTCGGGGTTGCGCTGGCCCGTCATTTGCTCCAGCCGTGCCCGCATATAGGGCGAGATATGTTCGCCATGGGTGAGAATCCAGAATTGGTTCGCCTCCACGGCATCAAGCGCGATCCGCGCCACATCGGCAGGCTCCATGGCATTGGGAGAGTCGATCGCCGATACGGTCTTTCCGTCCACCTGCTTGGTACCTGCTATGGCGGTCTTCACCAGCGCGGGGCACAAGACGGAGATCCCGACTTTGGAGCCGTCTGCTTCGAGTTCCCGAAACAGCGTCTCGGAAAGGCCGACCACGGCATGCTTGCTAGCAACATAGGCGGCATTTGCCGGCATCGCGAGCAGACCACCGACGGAGGCAGTGTTGAGGATATAGCCGGATTGCCGAGCGCGCAGCCCGGGCAGGAAAGCGAGCAGTCCGTTGATCACGCCCCACACGTTGATGTCGATGAGTCGCTTCCAGTCCGCTTCGCCCGTTTCCCAGGCGAGCGCGATCTTCGCGACGCCGGCATTGTTGACGAGCAACCATGGCTCGCCGAGTTGTGCGGTAGCCTGATCGCGCAGGACTTCCAGTTCGGCGAGATGGCGCACATCGGTCTGCACGGTGATGGCGCGGACGCCGAGCGCCTCGACCTGCGACTTCGCCGACGCCAGAGCCTCAGTTCCAATATCGGCCAGGACGACATCCATCCCGCGCCGGGCCGCGTCGAGCGCCAGCGCCAGACCGATGCCGCCACCAGCACCGGTGATGACCGCGACACGGCCTGCAAGATCGTTCTTCGGGGCCTGGGTCATCGGCGGGAAACTCCATCGCTTGGTTTCCTCCGCACTACCTTCGCAAGTCGGGAGCGTAAGGTGACGAAGCGTTAGTAAAAAGCGCTAACGTAGACCTTCCATCTCCTCACTGCACCGAGTCATCTTGGTTTCCTAAGCCCGCTGCTGAAGCCCGACGCGAGCCGGGTGCCGGAGCAGCCCATGACGCAGAACAGCCAATATCGCCTCGCGGCAGAACTGGTCGAAAAGATCCACGCTGTGCTTGGCCGGTATGAAGGCTATCGCACACTGCACGCGGACGGTCGTCTCTACCGTGGGACGTTCCGGGCGACCCCGGGGGCCGCACATTACAGCCGGGCGATACACCTGAGTGGGCAGGAAGTGCCGGTCACGGTGCGCTATTCCAAGGGCGGGGGTGACCCCTTCGCCCATTTCAACGCCACGGTCGGCATGGCGACGCGATTCTATCTGCCAGACGGACGGATCACGCATCTCGTGATGCTCAGCCAAAAGCTGTTCATTGCCCGGTCGATCGACCAGTTCATCGCGCTCGTGGAGGCGGCCGCGCCGCTCAAGCCCGGCGGCCCGCCCAATCTCGACGGGCTGAAAGCGATCCTGCCGCAGCATCCCAATGCGGCGGCTGTGTTTCAAATGCGCGCGGAATCGCCGGCTCCAGTCAGCTTTGCACACACAGCCTTTCATTCGGTTCATGCCTTCCGGCTGCTCAACGCCGCCGATCAAGAAACTCCGGCGCGCTTCCACTGGATTCCAGTTGCCGGAGAGCAAGGCCAGCCGCCTGCCAATCTCGCGGATAAACCCGTCGATATTTTGTTCGAGGAACTCACGGGGCGACTGGCTAAAGAAAGCGTCGCCTTCGATCTCCAGATCGAACTGGCCGAGCCGGGCGATCCGCTCGACGACGCAACCGCCCTTTGGCCCGAGGAGCGCCGGCGCGTGACGATCGGTCGCCTGACGCTGATGGCGCCCACCGACGAGGCCGAGATAGGCGATCCGATGATGAACCACGATCCCAGCCAGCTCGTGGACGGCATCGAACCAACCGACGATCCGATCCTGCAGATCCGGCGCGGTGTCTACGAAGCCTCGGCGGCGCTGCGCAGCGGCGGGTGGCGGCGCTCTTCGTCGCTTCCGGTGTCGGACACTCCGGCTCCCACGTCCGAAGTCTGACCCGCAAAGGAGACATTTCATGGCTGCGCTTTTCACGCCTAATGATCGCACGCAGGACGTGGTCGACGTCCGCCAGCAACCCGATGGCCCCGGGCTGCGGTATGGCAAGCGCGGTGAGGCGACCGCGGTGGCCAAGCTCATCCCCGGCAAAGCTGCGCTGCTGCGCGAGCGCATTGGCCAGTTCCAGGCAGAATCACGCTATTATGAAGGCCGCATCGGCACAGTCCACGAGCTGCGCGTGATCCTCATAAACGACGATACGCAGGCTCTGGTCACGGTCACTTATGATGGTGATTTCAAGCCTTATCTCGCGGACATCATCCGGGAGGGCGGCCCTTGGTTCGACGCGCTCTTCGAAGGCGTTTGGGAGGGATATGGTCGCGCCAGCGAGCCGGCCACGCAGGAACTGATTCTCGCGACATTGGTCACAGCCGAGATGTTTTACGTTTGCCACCACGACCTTTCGGTCAGGGACGTGGCGCGACTGAAGCGGCTCGGCACCGCAGTCAGTGAGATGCTCGATGCGGCTAGCTGACCATGGCTGAGGAACTCGAACTCGAAGACATTCAGGGGACGGTGCTGCGCAATCGCCCCATGCCCTATTTCGGCGCTTATCTGCTATTCCGCATCGACGATGGCGCGGCGGCGCGGGAGGGTCTGGCAAGACTGCTACCCCACATCACCTCGGCGCGGGATTGGGACGCTCCCGCGGACAGCGCATGGATCAACGTTGTCCTGACCGCCGAGGGTTTGCGGCGCATCGGCGTTCCGGAAGAGATCATCGCCGGCTTTCCGCTGCCCTTCGTGCAGGGGATGGCGGCGCGGCGAGTTTTCCTCGGCGACGTGGGTCATAGCGACCCGGCTCATTGGGATTGGCCGCACGGCGGCAATGGGTTCCATCTGGGCCTTTTTCTGATGGGGCAGAGCGAGGAAGCGCGCGACGCGAAGCTGGCGCTTGGTCACGAGGCGTTGCGAGGCTTGCCAGGCGTGCGGCTGCTCTCGCATCTCGATGTCGGCATCCCGCCGACGATGCGCGAGCATTTCGGATATGTCGACGGCCTCAGCCGGCCGTTCATCGAAGGAGAGGGCGGCGAGCCGCTGCCCGGTCAGGACGTGACGCGGGCCGGCGAATTCGTGCTCGGCTATAAGAATGAACTTGGAGAGATTGCTGCGGCCCCCGGCCCTGAAATCCTCTGGCGCAACGGCACTTTCATCTCGATCCGCAAGATCCGGCAAAACGTCGCCGCTTTCCGTCGTTACCTGCGCGAAAACGCGGAGACGCCTGACGGCGAAGAGTTGGTTGCCGCGAAGATGATGGGGCGCTGGCGCAGCGGCTGCCCGCTCGCCCTTTCCCCTGATCGTGACGACCCGTCCATCGTCTCCGATCCGCTGCGCCGCAACGATTTTCGCTACCGGCAGGACGATCCCGACGGACTCCGGACGCCAGTCGGAAGCCACATCCGCCGCGTCAACCCCCGCGACGCGCTGGACGGGACCATTTCCGATGCCCGCACCCACAGGCTGCTTAGGCGCGGCTCCGCCTATGGCCCCGTGCTGCCCGAGGGCGCGACGGAGGAAGACGGTGAGGATCGCGGCATCGTGCTCGCGATCGTCAACGCCGATCCGGCCCGTCAGTTCGAATTCGTCCAGTCGCAATGGATCAACGACGGTAACTTCGTCGGCGAAGGTGCGCGGGGCGATCCGATCGTCGGCCGCCGCGATCTCGCCGACGACTACAGCTATCCGGCGAGGCCCGTTCGGCGCCGGCTGAAGGGGCTGCCTGATTTCACCGTCGTACGCGGCGGGGAGCATGTCTTTCTGCCGAGCCTGTCCAGCCTGCGCTGGATGACCGGCCTGTCCGGCGGAGCAGGCCAACTGCCATGAGCACCGAACATGTATTCCGGCCGGAAGAGCGGCCGATGTTCGCGGGCTCGCCCTTCTCGCCCGCGCATCCCGGTCGGCGACGACTTGCCTACCTCGCGGTCGGGCTGTTCCTCGGTGCTACCTCGACCTTCGGTAATGCTCTCACCACCGTGAACAGCGGCAATATCGCCGGACCACTCGGCCTTTTCGCCGCCGAGGCCGCGGCGCTTCCTGCCGTCTACGTGGCGATCAACGCTACCGCCAATCTGACGCTGGTGAAAGCACGCGCGCAGTACGGCATCCCTCAAGTGACGGGGATCGCACTACTCCTCTACGTGATCGTCGGGCTGTGCCAGTTCGCCATGCCCGGCTTCGCTGCCGCCATATTGATGCGGGCTGCGAGCGGAATAGAGGCGGCCGCTCTCATCACGCTCGGCATCTACTATCTGATGCAGGCGCTGCCGCCGAAAGCCAAGCCACTCGGTGCTGTCATCGGCATGGGGTTGGCGCAACTTGGTACGCCCTTGGCGCGGCTGGTGCCGGTGGATGTGTTGACGGCGGACGGCCTGTGGGGGCTTCATGCAATTGAAGTTGCGCTGGCCTGCTCCACGCTTGCACTGATCCTTCTAATACCTCTTCCCCCAAGCGAGCGTAGCAGGGCATTTTCGCCTCTCGATGCGTTGACCATTCCGCTGGCAGTGACGGGTCTGCTGCTGCTGTGTCAGGTGCTGGGGCAAGGGCGCCTGCTCTGGTGGACCGATGCGCCCTGGCTTGGTGTCGCGCTGGCGATCGCCATTCCTTGCCTGATCGGCGCTTTCCTGATCGAGTCCGGCCGGACCGATCCGCTCGTTCATTTCGAGTGGATCGGCACGTGGGGGATCGTGCGCTTTGTCGCCGTGGCGCTGGTGATGCGTCTAGCGCTAGCCGAGCAAACCTATAGTGCTGTCGGTCTGCTCGCCCTGGGCGGTCTCAACAACGACCAGCAGCATCGCCTCTTCCTGATCGTGGCACTGGCGATGCTGCTCGGTATCGTGACGGCGGCACTCACCTTGTCCGAACGCCGTCTGCCGTGGCAGGTGCTGATGGCGGCGCTGATCATCGCGACGGGCGCATGGCTCGACAGCGACGCCAACGCCCTGACCCGCCCAAGCCAGCTCATCTGGAGCCAGGCGTTGATCGGCTTCGGCACCACATTGTTTGTCGGGCCCGCCCTTCTCTACGGCTTCCTGCAGATGATCCAGCGCGGCGGCGATCATCTGGTCAGCTTCGTCGTCACATTCAGCATCACCCAGAATGTCGGTGGACTGATGGGATCGGCCCTGCTGGGTTCGCTGCAAACGGTCTGGGCACGCAATGCCGCAAATGTGCTGGCCGCCGACATGCCGGCAGGCGATCCGCTGGTCGCAGCGCGCATAGCAGGGCAAGGCGGGACGCAGCTGGCGCAGGCGATGAGCCGCGAGGCGGCCGTGATCGCTTTCACCGACACTTTTCGTTTCGTAGCGCTGATGGCCCTAGCCATCGCGCTCTTCATCTTCCTCAACATCCTGGTTGCGCGTCGCCGCCGCCGGTGGGAGCAATTTCAGTGAGTGAGACCGACGCAGTACCGTCGAACGAGACGACAGGGGAGACTCGCTCAACGGCATGGCGGCCAACTCGTCGTCGTCCTGTCGTGATCGTTGTAGCCGTAGCTCTCGCCGTTCTGGCTGTTTCAATGGTGCTGTCGGCTTGGGACCTCCCGCCCTTCGGCGAGAGGTCAGTGGATACCGACAATGCCTATGTCCGTGGCCGCACAACGGTGATCGCGCCGCAGGTCAGCGGCTACGTACGGGAAATTCTGGTTCACGATTATGAGGACGTGAAGGCGGGGCAGGTGCTGGTGCGGATCGACGACCGCATTTATCGCGCCCGGGTCGAGCAGGCTCGTGCCAATCTGGCCGCTACGCAAGCGGCGCTGGACAACGCCCAGCAGGCCCATGCCGCCAGGACTGCCGGGCTAGCAGGACAGACAGCGGCTGCTGCAAGCGCGCGGGCGCAGCTTGCCCGAGCGCAGGCGGACATGGCGCGCGCCGACGATCTTGCGCGAGACGGGTCCATTTCTGTCCGCGAGCAAGACCAGACGCGCGCCGCGCTCGCGCTTGCCCAGGCGCAGCTTCGTCAGGCACTGGCGGGCACAGAGATCGGACGACAGGATATTCGCACGGTGGAAGTCGGGCGCGGCGGTCTTGAAGCGCAGGTCGAAGCGGCGCGAGCGCAATTGCACGCCGCTGAGATAGACCTTGAGCACACCGTCATCCGAGCGCCCGAAGCCGGCGCACTCGGCGAAGTCGGTATCCGGGTCGGTGCTTACGTCACCAATGGCACCCAGCTCCTGGCGATAGTGCCCCCCGACCGGTGGATCATCGCCAACTTCAAGGAAGCGCAGACGACCCGCGTGCGGGTCGGACAGCCGGTTGCGTTCACAGTCGATGCGCTCGGCGAAGCGTCGCTCGCAGGCCACGTTGAAAGGCTTGCCCCGGCGGCAGGGTCGGAATTCGCGGTACTCAAGCCCGACAACGCCACCGGAAACTTCGTGAAGATCCCGCAGAGAATAGGCGTGCGAGTCCGCATCGATCCTGGTCAAGAACAGGCGAACCGACTGCGGCCGGGCATGTCGGTTGAGGTGCGGATCGATACCGGGACAGCGTCGTGAAGCCGCAGGCCTGTTCCTTTCTCATGGTAGCGTTGCTGTTGGGATGCGCAGGGCCTCGTCCAGCTCCGCCAAAGGCAGCAGCCGTCGCGCCGCCGCCTCAGTGGCGCGGGGATCGAGCTGGGAAAGAGGAATCCGTCGCTTCCACCTGGTGGCAGACGCTGGGCGACCCTACGCTCGATGCGCTGGTCCAGGAAGCGCTTGCCCACAACGAAGATATCGAGATCGCCGCGACGCGCGTCGAGGAGGCGCGGGCGCAGTTCGCCGCTGCCCGCGGCGCTCGCCTGCCGGCCGCCCAAGGGGCGGGGTCAGGCGGGCGCACCCGAAGCGTCAATCCGTTCGGGATCGACGTTGATCAATGGGCAACCCAACAGGAAGTGCAGATAAGCTTCGACCTCGACCTGTTCGGACGATTGCGCAGCAATGAAGCCGCCGCCCGCGCGCAACTCCTTGCGACACGCTATGCGCAGGACACCGTCCGACTGGCGATCGCCGCCTCTGTCGCGAGCGGCTATGTCCAGTTGCGACTGTCCGACGCCCGCCTCGCCATTCTTCAACGCACGCTGCGGGCGCGCAGCCGATCACTCCATCTCATTCGCCGACGGGCCGAGGCAGGCTACGGCTCGCAGCTCGACCTCGCCCAGGCGGAAGCGGAATATGAGGCGACCGCCCAGGCCATCCCGTCGGTACAGCTTGCCATAACGAAGCTGGAGAATGCGCTGAGCGTGCTGCTTGGTCGATCTCCCGAACCAATTGTGCGCGGCGCCCCGCTCGACGCGCTCGCCGTTCCCTCCGTACCGACGCAAGTGCCAGCCAGCATTTTGCGCCATCGTCCGGACCTTGCCGCAGCTGAGCAGCAGATCGTTGCCGCTGATCGCTCGCTCGACGCAGCACGCGCCGCGATGATGCCGAATGTGAGCCTTGCTGCTTCGGGAGGCTTCGTTGCGTCCTCCCTTCTTCCTACGAACCCTCTGACAATCTTTTCGCTCGGTGGCAGCATCCTCGCGCCGATCTTCAACGGCGGACGGCTTAGAGCGCAAGCAGAAGGCGCGGCGGCGCGGCGCGATCAGGCGGCCTTCGCCTATCGCCGGGCGGCGCTTACCGCGTTCCGCGAGGTGGAGGACGCCTTGGCCTCGGTCGATCGTCTGCGAGAGCAGGAGGAGACGCTCACCCGTCAGCGTAACGCACTGGCGCGCACCCAGGACTTGGCCGCTCATCGTTATCGCGAGGGCTATTCGCCCTATCTCGAACAGCTGGACGCGGAACGTAGTCTCTTGAGTGCCGAGCTGTCGCTTGCCCAGGCCCGCAGCGATCGCCTGCTCGCCGCCGTCGCACTGTGTCAGGCGCTCGGTGGTGGCTGGGCAACCGCGGTGGCAAAAACGAACTAGCTGATGACCTATCAGATGCTTCCGCTCATAATCGACACACCCGGCTCCTGCCTTGGCGTGGGCCAGCCGCTTTGAGCGAACCCGGCTCCATTCTGACCGCAGTGGTCGGTCTCGCTGGGGCGGCAGTCGGTGGCTTGGGATCGCTCCTGACATCGTGGCTCACCGTTCGCGCTCAGATCTCGCAAAAGATCAAATCAGAAGCGCGAAGTCGACGCGAGGAAATCTACACGGACTTCATCAAGGAGGCGACGAGGCTGTTCGGAGACGCCCTTGGCCACGAACGCGAAGATATTTCGGATCTCGTCACCCTCTATGCTCTAGTCGCCAGAATGCGCCTCATCGCTCCCAGCGAAGTGATCGAGAAAGCTGAGCACGTTCTCGATGCCATCGTTCAGGCTTATCTCGGCCCCAACCACACCTTGCATGAATTGCGACAGGTCGCCCAAAATGGGGGCATGGATCCACTGCGGCACTTTAGCGAAGTGTGTCGCATCGAACTTAAACGCTTAGGCGATGTATGAAGAGATCTGCTAGTATGAGGCTTAGGTTGCGCCGCAGAATTACGTCTCTATTTAAGAGCGTGTCATCCGAGGTAAACACGCGCAGCTACGTTGAAATTCTTCGTCAGGTCAACTAATTTTCAGTTTGCTTTAGTGTTAGCCCTGCTAGCGGCGATCGTTCTAGGTGAGAGTGGAGGCAGCTTTGTTCCGGCTCCTGTCGATCGGGTGGAAACCATTCGTCAACAACTGACAGACCATCAGCGATCCAGTGGTCGTCTCGTTCCGAGTTCGATGGTCGAAAGCTGGATGTCGGGTTTTTGCGGGAAACCGGTCTTTGAACTTGTGGCTGTGGAATGGCCGGTAAGTCCCAGACTCGGACCATGCGGATGAAAATCCGTTCGATACGGGAAATCAACGCGGCGGCTATACCTCACTCTCCCTGCCGCGCAGTCTCCTCCAGCACGGCGATGCGTTCCGAACAAATGGCATGGACGACACCCCTTTCGTCATCGTCCTCTGCGTCATCGCTCACGCCGCAATGCATCCGACACGATCTGGATGCCAAAGAAGGGACCGGTCGCGCCTGTGCTGAAGAAACCCTGGCGGCGATGATTCCTAATGCGCTGTGTGAAGGGTCGGGTGAGGTGGGCGCGGCCTAAAGCCGCTCCCCCGCATCGGAGCTTTCATGATGTGTCGCCGGCGCCGCATCGGCCCCGCCGGAACCTTTTGAGTATCCTCGTCCAAGAGCTGAAGGGGCACGCCCTACTTTCCATAATTCACGCAAAAACTTGGCGCGCGGATTCGCCTCTGGTATCGTGGGAACGCGCTGCGCAAAAGGCGGCGCCGGGACTGGTAATCCCGCACACGAAGCGAACTCGGAAAACACGGTTTTCCGGGGTGCCGACGCGTATGTCCAGACCTTCGGGTTAAAGGCGGCGGCGCATGACGTGTGCATGTTACCAGCTCCGGCGGCTCCCGCGCGCAAGCGTGCGGGAGCTCGGGGTCAGTCCGCGTGATGACCTGAGGCCTTCCGCTCCCCGCTTCTGACGCGGACCGGAGGTACATATGGACACGATCGTTCCTGCTACTTCATCAAACCTTGGCGCCCCTGCCATGGGCGCTGCCATTATCACGTTGCCGAGCGAGAATTCCGAACTAGGCGCGCTGTGGCGACGCTACGATGCGCGGCCTGTCCGGCTCCTGCGCACCCGCGAAGGCCGCGCGCTCAGCCTGGATCGCTATCAGCGAGCAGGTGAGTTCATGGGATCGCTGGCCTCGCCCACGGCCGATGACACTGCCTATCTGTTCTATTCGGCGGGCATCGTCGCGCAGCTGGCGATGTCGTCGCACTTGCTCGATGTGGGTTTTCCTGACGCGTGGTGCGCCAAATACATCAGCCTCCATGTCAATCGTTCCCTGGCCTATGCCAACGCCACTGGCTTCGGTTGCGAGGACACGGAAACCGAGCGGCTCATGAACGTGCTTTCGCCCTACTGGAAATGGAACGATCTTAGCCGCGCGCACGGTATCAAGCCGGACACGGGAGGCTTTGTCGCCGGGGAGGTTCGCGACATCATTGTAGCGCTGTTGGACCACGTCGCGGAAGTGACCGGGCACGGCCGACGCAAGCAGCGCCGGGCGCCATCCTGATCGGTCTCGCCGCGCCAGGCTGATTCGCGCGGCAATATCGCGAGCAATTGATCGCGCGATGCCGTTGACCTTGGCGGTTTTGCCAGCCGCGCAGCCCCTGCGCGCAAAATTTTTTTGGTGTTCGTGCGAGGTCGTACAGGTGCGCTTCGGTGTACCGGGCAGCGTGCTCGCGGCAGATGCAGCATTCCCCGGATTCTCAGGCGCTTGCGCTTTTCCCGCAACGCCCCAATTCTACTCGTGGCCGGCCAATCCAACCCAGCAAACAGGAAGGATGTGCCATGAATTCTACCTCGCCCAATTCGTTCGTGCGTCTGCCCCAGGTGCTCAAGGAAACCGGGCTCTCGCGCGCGACGCTCTATCGCAAGGTCCAGAACGGGACCTTCCCCAAACAGTCGCGCATTGCCACGCGCTGCGTGGGCTGGCGCCGCAGCACCCTCGACCAGTGGCTGCAGAACCCGATGTTCTATTCCGTCGACGACTTTACCTGATGAGACCCGCGCAAAGTGCCGCCCGATGGCAAGCCATCGGGCGGCCTGAATTTTTCACCACGGCCACCAGCGCTGCCACCAGTGCCCATAGACTGCGCGGGTCAGGGTGGAGAGGGCCTTGGCCAGCTCGGCCTGCACGGCCTCGACACTGATGCCATGGCGCTGGGCCAGCTCGGCATAGCTGGCGCCCTCGAAGCGCACGGCCCCAAAGATCGCGCGCTGGCGCCTGGTCATCCGGCGCAGGCCGCGCTGGCCCCGGCGCCAGAATGTGCGCGGCGACAAGGTCGGCAGGACGGGCGTGCCCCATTCGGGCGGAAGAGGCGAGCTCATGGCCGGTCCTCCCCGCAGGCCAGCAGAAAATCGGCGGCCTTGCTGGCCGCACTGGCGGTTCGGAAGATCGCCTTCTCGTCGGCGCGCAGCACGTCGAGCCAAGCGCCGATGTAATCGGAATGCCGCACGGTCGGGACAATGCCCAGCGCGGCACAGGCAAAGGCACTGGCCATTTCCGCGACAAGTTCCTCTTTTGCATAGGACGCAGAACCGAACTCGCCGGTCTGATCCCGGTCCAGCCGGGACATGTGGCCTGTCGCGTGACCCAGTTCGTGCAGGGCCGTGCGGAACCAGTTGATCGGCTCGGGGAAGGCAGCCTGGGGCGGCACCTGCACCACGTCATGGCTGGGCGAATAGAACGCTTCCCCGCCACCGATGCGGAAGGTCACCCCGCTGCCCTGGATCACGCGATCGGCGCCGGCAATCGCCAGTTCGGGCGCAATCGGCGCCACAGGCTGCACCATGTCGTCAGGCAGGCCCTCGCACTGGTCGAGATTGAATAGGGTAAAGCGCTTGAGGAATGCCACGGTGCGCGGATCACGGTCTTCGTCCCTGGCCTTGGCAGCTTCCTCGCGCGGGGTGAAGCGATCGGCATAGCAGACCACCGTGCCCTTCTCGCCGCGCCGGACATGGCCCCCGGCTGCTTCGGCCTGGCGATAGGTCAGCCAGCGCTGCGAGGAAAAGCCCTGCTCGATGGCAGAGGTCCAGAGAATGAGAATATTGATCCCTGAATAGGTCTGGCCCGAACCTGCATTGTGGGGCAGCGTGCAGGGACAGCGGCTGGCGTCCCACGGCTGCACCCAGGGCAAGCGCCCGGCTTCGAGTTCGGCGATGATGCGGGACGTCACCTCGGCGTAGAGGGACTGGCGTTCGCTCGTGTTCACGGTGCTCATGATCTTCAAGCTCCTTAAACCGCCATGGCCCGGCGCCGGGGTGGCGGGGGGCGGCAGGAGCGGACCGACAGCCCCGCATCAGGCGGCGGGGTGCATCCGGCAGGAGCGCAACAGCGTGGAGCACCCGGAGCCGCGCAGCGGGCCGGGTTGCACCCCGTCGCGGCGGGGCTACAGGGCCGTGACGCTCCCCGTCACCCTGGAGCCGAGGCAGACGCCGCCACACACCCAAAGCGTGGCGACAACCGGAGGGAAGCCACAGGCGGACCGACAGGGCCGGCCAGCGCGGCCGGGCCAGGTGTCAGCGATCGTACCGGCCATGCCGACGAGAATGCGGAGCCGGCTCGACTGGAGCTCAGCAGAAGGAGAGCGCGATCAGGTCGAGACGGCCTGAGACGATGCGTTCAAGCGACGCTGCCCGTCCGGCACCTACGCCCGTCGCCAGGCGCGGACGAAACGCAGCTATCCCCGGTTCATGACCCCGTCTGCGCCGGGAACCGGACAATCTCGGCGCCATTGCGCAGGGTGTCGAGGTAATCCGACCACCACTGCGCCATTTCCACGCGTTCCTTCCAGTGCGTCCCGCGATGATAGGCGGCGCGGACCTTGTCGGAATCGCCATGGGCCAACGCGCGTTCGATAGCATCAACCGACCATTTGCCGGATTCGTTGAGGAGCGTACTGGCAGTCGCGCGGAAGCCATGTGCCGTCATCTCGTCGCCAGTGAAGCCAAGACGCCGCAACCCAGCATTGACCGTATTCTCGCTCATCGGACGTTGCGGCGAGCGGATAGACGGAAAGACATAGCCCGAGGGCCCGGTGATCGCATAAACCAGCCGTAGGATCTGAACCGACTGCTTGGACAGCGGAACGTGGTGAGGCCGCCGCATTTTCATCTTCTCGATCGGGATGGTCCACACCGCAGCCTCGAGATCGACCTCCGACCATTCGGCATGCCGCAGCTCGCCGGGTCGCACGAACACATGCGGCGAGAGCTGCATGGCCAGCTTGGTCAGCTCCTGACCCTCGTACCCCTCGATTGCACGGAGCAGTTCGCCGGTGCGCTTCGGATCGATGATCGCGCCGTAATGCTTGGGCTGGGGCGCGGTCAGGGCGCCGCGAAGATCGCGAGTCGGATCGTCCTTTAGCCGCGCCGTCGCCACCGCGTAGCGGAAGACACGTCCGGTGAGTTGCAAGACTCGGCGGGCAGTCTCATAGTTGCCCTTCGCCTCGATGCGGCGCAGCGCTTCAAGGATTTCCGGGGTCGTGATGTCGGCCACCGGCAGACGCGTGATGCCAAGCCCCAGGCGCGAGATGTAATAGCCGCTCTTCTCGACGGTCGATTTCGACATGCCTTCGCGCTCGCGCTTGGCGATGAACTCCTTGGCCACCTCACCAAACGTGTTGCACGCTGCCGCCTTGGCGCGATACTTGGCCAGCTGCTTTTCACGGGCGGGATCGAGGCCGGCTGATAGCTGGGCGCGGGCCTGATCGCGACGCTTGCGCGCCTCGCTGAGCGAAATCGCGGGGTAGGACCCGATCGCCAGCTTCTTCTCGCGATCCTCGAAGCGATATTTCTGTCGCCAGAGTTTGCCGCCTGACGGCTCCACCTGGAGGTAGAGCCCGCCCCCATCACTCAGCTTGTAGGATTTGGGGCGGGGCTTGGCGTTCCTGATCGCAACATCGGTGAGCGGCATGGCGTGGGGGCCTTTTTTCAGGGGGCCTTCGCGCGGCCCCCAGAAAGGCCCCCAAAAGGGTGAGCCGTGGTGACATCTGCGGAGACGCAGTGGACCTGACAAGACCGATTTTAGCCCGGATTTGCTGGATTTTCAAGGATGTCGGGGGACGCTCTGGAGCGTGGTCCTGGTGGGCGGTGACGGGCTCGAACCGCCGACCCTCTCGGTGTAAACGAGATGCTCTACCAACTGAGCTAACCGCCCCCGTCCGGGGAAGCGCGCCTTTGCGGGATTTGCGCGGCAAGGTCAACGGGTTTGCGCACTGTCCTCTATCCGAAATGTGAGCCGCGCGGTGCCGTGGGCGGGCACGGTCACGCGCCAGAGCGGCTGGCCGTTCTTGCGGGTGAGCGGGCGGGAGGGGCGGGTCAGGCGCTGGTCTTCCGGCACGGGAATGGTGAGTTCGGCCTGCACGGGCTGGTCACGGCTGTTGGTCAGGGTGGCTATGTGATCGCGCCACTGCCTATGTTCGTCTTCCGTGGTCTCGGCCTCGGCCAGATGCACCGCCGTTGCCTGGCCAAGTTCGATCTCGATCTCCTCGCCTTCGGCCTTGTCGTCCATGCGGCCTTCGCCCACCGGCAGGGTGGTGGCCCCATGCGGTTCCAGCACCACGACATGCCCGGCCGGCAAGGCCAGGCCCAGGCCATCGGCCTTGCGGTTGTTGAGGCGGATGGCCTGGCGCAGCGGCTGATTCTCGCGATCGTCGAGCGACAGCGTGCCCTTATAGAACGGTTGCACTTTCACGCCGCGCCGTTGCGCCAGGGCCACCTGCTTTTGCGCGCGCGGGGCGATCGTGGTGGGCATGGGCAGGCGATAGAGCTTGAGATCGCCCAAGGCTTCCTGCCGCGCCATCACGGGCGCGCGGCGCTGCGCGGTGACGATGATGTCCTCCATGCCCGCCACGGGTGCCGGGGCCATCAACATGAGCGGCGCCGACTCCGGCGGAGGTGGCGGGGGTGGCGGCGGAGGTGGAGGGTTGGTTTCGCATTGAAACGACAACCACTCGCCGCTGTTGTACCGGCTGCCCCAGCCCCGCCGCTGCTTTTCCGGCTTGCCGGCCACCACGGCGGCGGCAGCCCCGGCAAAGGCGGTATCGTCGCTGCTCGCCAGGGTAATCCACGCCGCCAGATCGAGATGGCGGCCATCAGGCCGCATCGACAGCACATAATCGGCACGCCAGTCGAACCCCCAGGCAAGATAGCTGAGCGTCAGGCGCGCCGACGTGGCGACCGGCGCGGCGGTTTGCACCGACAGGGTGGGCTTGGCGACCAGGCCGGCGGGCAGTTCGCCATAGCTGATATATTCACCGGGCCAGGCGCAGCGGGCAGAACGAAAGCCCTCGCGCGTCTGGATCACCGCCGCGCCATCGGGGCCGGAGCGGATCACGCCCGCTTCCTCGATCACCGCCTTGGTCTTGGGATCGACCCGGCGCAGCATGACCGGCCGGCCAAAGCTGCGGGCATAGAGATTGCGCGCGCCGATCAGGTCTGCGTCCAGGTTCTGTTCGGCCACGCTGCCAGGCAACCCGCGCACCAGCGCGGTTTCGGCCAGCATCCCGGCCGCCACGCCTTCAAACCGCACGGTGGCCGGCCCGGCGGGCAAGGCCACATCGCGCGTTTCGGTGACGAGGGCATAGCCACGCAGCCAATTGCCATCGAAATGGGCGTCCGCTGTCCGTCCCGGCTCGCGATAGATCGTCACCGCCACGCTGGCCGGCGCTGGCGAAGTCACCGCCTGCTGCGCCAGCGCCAGGCCGGGCCACAGCGCCACGGCCGCGATCAGGCTGCGCATCGCCACCCGCCTCAATAGCGGGTGTCGATCGTGGCCGTCAGGGTGACCGCGCCGCGCGCCGGCACCTTCACGCGCCAGACCCGGCTGTCTCGCGAAAGCTGCCGTCCTGGCTGGCTTTCGGCCGAAACGCGCGTGTCGTGCCAGCCATTGTCGAGGCCATCCTGGATCACGTCCACTTCCACCGGAACGGCGCGGGCATTGGTCACTTTCCAGGCCATCTGCGTGCGCCAATACGTGGGATGCGCTTCCACCGTATACGTCACGGGCGCCTCGGCATTGCGGGTGATCCGCCATTGATCGACGCGCTGCCATTCCTCGCCGGTGATGCGCTCGCGCTTTTCAACCGTGGGCTGCACTTTAACATCGAACGCGGTGCCGGTTTTCAGCGCCAGGTCCGATCCCATCGGGGTGTGGGGCAGCGGGCTTTCCCCCACAAACTGTGGATTGCCGCGCGCGTCGCGCATATAGACGCGCATCGTGCCGGCCGGCAGAGCATCGCCCAGCCCGCCATCCTTGGCCGAAGTGAACGCCAGCACGGTATCGACGCTTTCGCCTTCCTCCGCGCTATGCTGCCAGTCATTGCGATACTGATACAGCTTTTGCGCCGGCACGCCGGCCACGTTGAGGAAGCTGACCTGCTTGGTCTGGGCATTGGCCACCGTGGTGCGCCCGGCCAGCGGATAGACGTGGAAATCGCCCAGCGTCTCGCGCCCGTCTTCGCCGCCGGTGCCCACGCGATTGCCGATCGGGCGCCGCCTTTGCGGGGGATAGACGACAGCATTGCCATCGTCGCCGTCGCCGCTTGGCTGGCCCGCCACCAGCATGACCCGCGCATTGGCAAAGCCGGTGCCCGTGCTGTTGGTCAGCGTAACCCAGCCCTGGACATCGAGCTTGCCCGCGCCTTCATCGAACAGCGCCACATAATCGGCCTTCCAGCCGAACCCGCGCGAGAGATAGCGCAGCCCCACGGCCCGCGCCCCGCCGCTGGCAGCATCGAGCGTGACCGAAAGCGTGGGCCGCGCGCGCAGGCCTGCCGGCAGCCCGGAATAGACCACGCGGCCCGGCATTTCGCGCAGCACCTCGATCCGGTTGCCCACCTGCACCACCGCGCCCTGGTTGTTGGCCAGGACATGCGCGGTCGTGGCCACTTCCTTGCCATCCGGCCCCAGGCGCACCACGCTCACGTCCTGGCCTACGGACTTGTCGAGCAAGGCACTGGGCGTGAGCAGGTCGTAATCGAAATTCTGTTCCACCACGGCGGCACCAGGCGCGGAAATGGTGACCGTTTCCGGCCTGATCTGCGCCGAGACATCGGGAAATTCCTGGCGGCTGAGGCCCTTGGGCAGCTCGATCCGCCGCACATCCTCGATCAGGGCCATGCCGTTATAGATGGTGAGCGCCACATCACCCTGCGCGCTTCGGGATTCCACCACATCAGGCGTGGCCGCATGGCCCGATACGGCCAGGCCCAGCCCCAGCACCACGCTGCCCATCGCCCACGTTGTCCACCCCGGCCGCATCGCGCTCTCTCCCAATTGCCGAACCCCACGATAACCGTTTGTTTCGAATGCGCCACCGTCGATCGCAGCCACACCGGCGCAAATCGCCATCGCGCTTGAGCCGGCATGCGTGCTGGCCTAAACTCGGGCCATGGCACCGGCACCGCATATCAAGATCAAGCTGCAACTCTATTGCGGCGATGCCATCGCCATGGGGCCGGGCAAGGCCGACCTGCTCGATGCCATCGCCCGCGAAGGCTCGATCTCGGCCGCGGGCCGCGCCATGGGGATGAGCTATCGCCGCGCCTGGCAACTGGTCGACGTGATGAACCGCTGCTGGCACGGGCCGCTGGTGGAAACCTTCCCCGGCAGTGCCCACGGCGGCGGCGCCAAGGTCAGCGCGCTGGGCCAGTCCGTGCTGTCACACTACCGCGCCTTGCAGGCCCGGTTGGGCGGCGAAGCAACCTGCACCGATGCACAGGCGCTGGCGGGCTTGCTGCGCACCGAACCGCTGGAGCGGCAGGACGAACGCGCGGGGTAATTGGGCTTCGAGTTGGGGAACATGCCCCCTCCGACGGCCGTTGGCCGCCACCTCCCCCACGATGTGGGGGAGGATCGTTGCAGCATCAGCCCTCGCGGCGGCGGGGCGGGCCCTTGCGGTGCGGGGTGCGGGGGCCATCGCCGCGCGGACCGTCGCCACGTGGGCCGAAGCCTTCGCGCGGGCGGTTGGGGCCATTGCCCTGACGGCGGTTGGTGCGGGCCATTTCACGCGGCGGTTCGCTCGGTTCGATACGGATGCCGCTTTCGTCCTCGGCGCCTTCGCGGGCGGTGCGTTGCAGCGCGGCGCGGAAGCGGTCTTCCATTGCCTTGGGCACCTGGAAGAAGGTTTCGCTCGGCCCGATGCGGATCGCACCGATTTCGTTGCGGGTGATGTGGCCACGGCGGCACAGCAGCGGCAGCAGCCAGCGCGGATCGGCATTCTGGCGGCGGCCGATATCCATGCGGAACCAAGCCACATCGTCAAAGCCGGTGCGGTGGGTGGCCTTGCGGCCTTCCTCGGTGGAAAGGTCGATCAGGTCTTCGGGCTGCGGCATGGCCAGGCGATGGCTGCGCACCAGGGCGAGCGCGATGTCGCGCGGGGCCATCTTTTCCATCAGCGTTTCGGCCAGCGCCACGTCCACGTCGGCCAAATCTTCGGCGTCGATCGGCGTCAGCAGCTTTTCCATCAGGCGCTCGCTGTCGCGCTGGCGAATCTGGTCCGCGCCGGGTGCCGGCATCCATTCCGCCTCGATCCGCGCGCGGCGCAGCATTTCTTCCAGGCGGCGGCGGCGCGGATAGGGCACCACCAGCACGGCCGTGCCCTTGCGCCCGGCGCGGCCGGTGCGGCCCGAACGGTGCTGCAGGGTTTCGGCATCGCGCGGCACTTCCACGTGCACCACCAGGCTGAGCGAAGGAATGTCGATCCCGCGTGCGGCCACGTCGGTTGCCACGCAGATCCGCGCGCGCCCGTCGCGCAGCGCCTGGATCGCCTGGTTGCGCTCGTTCTGGCTGTGCTCGCCCGAAAGCGCCACGGCGGCAAAGCCGCGTTCGACCAGCGTGGCGTGCAGCCGTCGCACGTTGTCGCGCGTGGCGCAGAACAGCATGGCCGTTTCCGCCTCGTGGAAACGCAGCAGGTTGATCACCGCGTTCTCGATGTCGTTGGGCGAGACGGCGACCGCCTGATAGCTGATGTCGCCATGGCCCTGGCGTTCGTCGATGGTCGAGATACGCAGCGCGTCGCGCTGGTACTGCTTGGCCAGCACCGCGATGGGGCGGGGCATGGTGGCCGAGAACAGCAGGGTGCGGCGCTGCGCCGGGGTGGCGTCGAGCAGTTCTTCCAGGTCTTCGCGGAAGCCCATGTCGAGCATTTCGTCGGCTTCGTCGAGCACCACGAAACGCAGGGCCGAGAGGTCGAGCGCGCCGCGCTCCAGATGGTCGCGCAGGCGGCCGGGCGTGCCCACCACGATATGCGCGCCATGGTTGAGCTGGCGACGTTCCTTCGACGGGTCCATCCCGCCAACGCAGGTGGCAATGCGCAGGCCGGCCTTTTCGTAAAGCCAGGCCAGTTCGCGGCTCACCTGAAGGGCCAGTTCGCGGGTGGGGGCAATCGCCAGGGCCAGCGGCGCGCCGGCGGGCGGAATGCCGTCGCCCAACAGGTCGGCGGCCATGGCCACGCCAAAGGCCACGGTCTTGCCCGAGCCGGTCTGGGCCGAAACGAGAAGATCGCGGCCGGCCGCTTCCGCTTCGAGCACGGCAGCCTGGACCGGAGTCGGCTCGGCATAGCCGCGAGCGGCAAGGGATTCGGAAACGGCAGCAGGGAGAGATGAAAAGGGCATGAAACTCAACGGGTCTGGGCCGGGCCGCAACGTGGGCAGGGACCGGCGGGGGATTATTACGCGAAGGGTCTAAAGGCCTGATGACAGTGCCACGGCCTCACCACGCGAAGCCCGATATACCATCTCTCGGCCCGAGCCCCCTAGCCGCTTGTTCCTTTCACCGCCATGACCAAATGCCAAAAATCGCCATCATCGTGGCGATTCTTCGAAAAAATGCCTATTTTGGCACGACGGTCAGCGGTGGCAGAGGGTGCCAACCCCATGGATTGGGGGAAAACCCGGTCACGCCGCCGCGCACCAGCGACCAGCGCAGCGGCCGGGCAATCGGAATGAAGCCATTGGCCGCGGTGACCGCGCGCTCGGCCTGGGCAAGCAGCGCGGTGCGCGCCGCCGGATCGCGCTCGGCCCGCGCCTGGGCCGCCAGGGCATCGCCCTGCGGGCTGCACGCCGCGGGGCTGACCGGGCAGGCCAACTGGTTGAGGAACCAGGCAACGCGGGTATAGCGGGCGACATTGTCGACCAGGCGCAAGTCCGCCGCCCTGCCCTCGTCCACGTGTTCCACCTCCACGCCGATGCCGGCAAGGTCGGCGGCGATGCGCGACAGCGCCAGGCGGGAACCCGGCCCGTCGGGCGCGGCGATGCGCAACCGCGGCGCGCCTTGGCCCGTCGCCATCCACGCGATCACGCGCTGGCGGGCCAGGGCGCGCCGCTGGTCCAGCGTGGTGCCGCCCCAGCGTTCGCCGACACTGCCGTCGCTGTCGGGCACTTCGGCCGAAACCAGCCGCGTCGTGCCGCTCCACCCACCGATGCCGAATGCAGCCACCAGGCCATCGCGATCGATCGCCAGGGCCAATGCCTCACGCCGCAGGGGATCGGCCAGGAACCCGTCGGCGCGCAGCACCTGCAATCCGAACAGGCCCATGACCGGATCGAGCTGGACGTTGCCGCGCGAAAGCATGGTGGTACCAGCCAAGGGCAGCGAATCGATCGTGCCGCCCAGCGCCACATCGATCAGCCCGTCGTTGAACCGCTGCGCCGCCACGGCCATCGGCTCCAATTCCAGGGCAAGCGGCCGCACGCTGCGCGAGAACCCGTCCTGCGCAGGCAGCCCCCGCTTTTCGGGGGGAATCGGGGAAAGCGTGGCCGATAGCCCATCATGGCGCAGGCCAAGCGGGCCCGAACCCAGCCGCGTGCGTGGCAGGCCCAGTTCGGGCTGGGCCAACAGGGTGAGCAGGTCGGGCAGCGGCGCGGACAAATCCACTTCCACCACGCGATCGGTCATCACCCGGATATCGTCGATCGGCGCGAGATCGAGCCCCAGCGCCGTGCCCGATAGCGCGCTGCGCGCCCGGCGCAGGGCAGTGGCCACGCTGGGTGCGTCGATCGGCGTGCCATCGGGCCAGGTGCCATCGCGCAGCCGGAAAATATAGCTGAGGCCATCGTCGGTCACGATCCAGCGCTCGGCAATCGCGGGCACCACGCGTCCTTGCGCGTCAAATCCCACCAACCCTTCCACCGTTGCCGCGCGCAAGACCTGGGCCGCGGGCGAAAGGCGGGTGGCGGCGGTCTGGAATGCGGTTTCATCGCCAGCCAGCGCCACCGGCAGCGGGCCGCGACGGTCTGCGCCGCAACTGGCCAGAGCGCCGGCCAGAACCGGGGCCAACAGCGGCAGAAACGCCGCAAGCGTGCGGCGCGAATGGCAAAACAGCGGGGCCATGGCCCCTGCCTAGCAGATCAAGGCCGGCAGGCCAGTAAAGAAGGGCGTGGTAGAATTCGCCCGCGCCCAGTCAAAGCTTGTGACGGCTCACAGCTTGCGCAGGCGCTTGGCTTCGTTCTGCGCCAGCGGCGGGCGCACATAGCGCGGGGCGTAATCGTCGGATGGCTGCGTGGCCACCGGCTCGCGCGCCAGCTTGGGATCGATCTGTTCGACAAAGGCGATGCCAAAGCGGTTGTCCTGCACCCAGGCCACCACGCCTTCGATCCAGCCGATGTGGCGCAAGTTCGCCTCAAGCCGGGTACCGCGCGACACGCGCAGCGCACCTTCGGCCATCATCCCCCCGGCCGAAAGATTGCGCACGCGCACGCGATGCTCGCCGTCCTGCCCATCAAGGCGCAGGTCGGCCATCAGAAAAAGGCTGTCGCGCCCCAATTGCCGATGGTCGATATCAGTCACCGTCAGGTTCCGTTCCAGCAGAGATGGGCCAGCAAGGATGGATCAAGGAAGATGGGGCTAGCCACAAGTGGCTTGCGCCCGCCCTGCCCATCATGCGCAGCTATCCGTACCGACGCTGTAAACGAAAACGGCAAAAAAATCCTTAAAATCGGCATGGCCCAGCGGACAAGTGCCGATGGCAGCGGGGCGGCAGGCCCGCCCGCGCGTTTACCGAGTATCACAGCGTGGCGGATCGCCCGCGGCCGCCGGCCGGCGCATGGCCAGGCCGAGCGTGCCGCCAAGCCCATCACATGTCGCGCGAAATCTTTTCGCGGCGCTCGTGCGCTTCTTGCGCTTCGACAGTCATCGTCGCGATCGGGCGGGCGATCAGGCGGCCCAGGCCGATCGGCTCCCCGGTCACTTCGCAAAAGCCGTATTCGCCTTCGTCGATGCGACGCATGGCCGAATCGATCTTGGCGATCAGCTTGCGCTGGCGATCACGGGTGCGCAGTTCGATGCCCCAGTCGGTTTCGCTCGACGCGCGATCGTTGAGATCGGGTTCGCGCAGCGGGCCATCCTGCAGGGCCGAAAGCGTGCCGGCCGAGGCAGAGAGGATCGATTTCTTCCATTCGAGCAAAAGGCGGCGAAAATAGTCGAGCTGAAGCTCGCTCATATAGGGTTCGTCGTCACTCGGAACGTAATCACCCGGCATGGCCCGGCGGGCTTTTGCCAACACGTCAATTTCGTCACCCAGAACCCCAGCCATCCGGCCCTCCGTATTGCGCCTTCCGACCACCAGGGCCGCAACGCGCCGCATGTTGGCGCGACCAGCCCCCGGCTTGCCGCGCCTATAGGCAGGCTGGAAAGGGCGCACAAGCACTTCCTCAACACCTTGGCGCATTGCTGCTGAACCGATGTGAAACAGGCCGATAGGCATTGCGCACCAGTCCACCGGCCAAATCGCGGCACGCAGCGATTCATGATTAACGGTTTGTTGACCTTAATTGGCGAGCGTTGCCGTGCCGCCAGGGGTTGGGTCTGGCAGATTCGCAGGGGGAATGAACGATGCCACAAGCACAATCCGAAACGGCGCAGAGCAGGATGTCATTGGTGCCGCCGCCACCGCCCGCCCATGCCGCGATGGGCGCGCACGGCACCGCAGACCGCGCCGACAGCCTGATCGCCGCATGCCTGGCTGCTGCTGCACAGGGTGACAGCCACGCCTATTTCGATCTGGGCGTCGCGTTTTCCACCGGCAGCTATGGGGCCTGCTGCGATCTGGTCGAAGCGCACAAGTGGTTCAACCTGGCCGCCGTTGCCGGGCATGACGATGCCGCCCGCGCCCGCGCCGATGTTGCCGAAGACCTGACCGCACGCGAAATTGCCGAAGCGCAGCGCCGCGCCCGCGAATGGCTGCGCGCCGCCGCCCGCCGCGCTGCCTGACCGGCAAGGTTACCCCTTGCGATAGGGGGTGTGCCCGGCCAGTTCGAGCTGGCCCTGTTCGATCCCTTCGCGCTCGCGCACCAGGAAATCGGCCACGGCGGCGCGAAAACCGCGATCGGCGATGTAATGCGCCGACCACGTCTGCACCGGCTCATAGCCGCGCGCCAACTTGTGCTGCCCCTGCGCCCCCGCCTCCACGCGCGACAGGCCCAGCGCGATGGCTGCGTCGATCGCCTGATAATAGCACAGCTCGAAATGCAGGAACGGCTTGTCCACCACGGCACCCCAATAGCGGCCGTACAGCGTATCACGGCCGATGAAATTGAGTGCGCCTGCCACCGGTTCGCCCTCGTGCAGCGCCAGCACCAGCAAGACCTTGTCCGCCATGCGCTGCCCGATAAGGTCGAACGCCGCGCGGGTCAGATAGGGCCGGCCCCACTTGCGCGCGCCGGTATCCTGGTAGAACACCCAGAACGCATCCCAGTGCGCTGGCGTGATCGCATCGCCGGTCAGCGCCACGATCTCCACCCCCGCCTGGGCGGCGGCGCGTTCCTTGCGCAGGTTCTTGCGCTTGGCCGAAGACAGCACGGCCAGGAAATCGTCGAACGTGGCATAGCCGCGGTTTTCCCAGTGGAACTGCAGGTCTGACCGCAAGAGCCAGCCGGCCTCCTCGAACAGCGGCAACTGCGCGGGCGCGATGAACGTGGCGTGGGCCGATGACAGGCCGTTCTGGTCCACGACCGCTTCGGCCGCGCGCAACAGCGGCAACGCCAGGTCGGGCCGCCCCTCGCACAGCAGGCGCGGGCCCGTGGCCGGGGTGAACGGCGCGGCGATCTGCAACTTGGGATAATATTCGCCGCCCGCGCGCTGCCAAGCATCTGCCCAGGCGTGATCGAACACATATTCGCCTTGGCTGTGCTGCTTGAGATAGGCCGGCAATGCCGCCGCAGGCCGGCCATCGGCATCGTCGATCAGCAGCGGCAGTGGCGTCCACCCGCTGCGCCCGCCGACGCTGCCCGATTCTTCCAGCAGGGTCAGGAACGCGTGGCTGACAAAGGGATTGTCCGCGCCGGCCAGCCGGTCCCAATCATCGGCCGGAACCGCGCCCACCGCGTGTTCCACGCGGGCGACCAGGCTCATGATGCGGGAGGGGCCAACAGCACCGGTCCTTCGGCGATCGGCGCATCGGCATAGGCGGCCGCGCGCTTGGCGTCTTCGGGCGTGCGCACGGTCCAGGTCAGCACCGGCACACCTCGGCGCCGGGCCAGGCGCACCACGGGATTGGCGATATCGGCAATGTCATAGGCCAGGAATTGGGGACGCGCCCGCCACAGCGCAAGATGCCTCTTCAGGCGGGCCAGCAGGGTGCGGCGGCCCGCCTCGGTCACCACCAGCCCATGCACGACATGGGGCGAATAGCGCCGGAACCAGGCGGGCACGCGGGGATCAAAGCTCATCACCGCCACCGGGCCGCGATACCCTTCGAGCAGGCGCCGCACCGCCAGGCACAAGGGCGCAATGCGCCGGCCGCCCTGCGATTTCACCTCGATCAGCAGCGGCACGCGGCCTTCGATGCGATCGAGCAACTGGCGCAGGCCGGGAATGGTTTCGCCCGGCACCGCAGCACCGGCTTCGTCCAGCAGGCCGATGCGCGCCAGGTCTGCCGCGTTGAGATCGCCCACGCTGCCCTCGCGGCCGGTCAGGCGTTCGAGCGTCCAATCGTGGAACACGATGGCCTGGCCATCGTGGCTGCGCTGCACATCGCACTCGATGCCAAAGCCGCGCGCGATGGCGGCATCGGCCGCTGCCAGCGAATTTTCCGGCACGCCGGGGCCGTGCAGCCCGCGATGGGCATAGATCGCGTGCGCCAACCAGCCGGCCCGGTCCGCAGCCCGCGCCGGCAGGAGGAAGCGATCAATGAGCGCGAACAGCAAAGACAGCATCGATTTCCACCGCAGCGCCCAACGGCAGCACCGGCACGCCCACGGCGCTGCGGGCATGGCGCCCGGCATCGCCGAACACGGCCTGCATCAGTTCCGAGGCGCCATTGGCCACCTTGGGCTGATCGGTGAAATCGCCGGTCGAATTGATGAAGGCGCCCAGCTTCACGACCTGCTCGATCCGATCGAGCGAGCCGAGCGCAGCCTTGGCCTGGGCCAGCAGCATCAGCGCGCAGGCCTTGGCCGCGGCGGCGCCCTGTTCCAGGCTCACGTCTTCGCCCAGGCGGCCGGTGACCAGCTTGCCCTCGATGAACGGCAACTGCCCCGAAACGTGCAGCAGCCCGCCCGCCAGAACCGTGGGCACATAGGCCGCCACGGGCGCGGCGGCCTGCGGCAGTTCCAGGCCCAGTTCGGCAAGGCGGGCATCGATCGAAACGGTCATTACGGCAAACTCCAAGACGTGAAGCGAAAAATCAGGCGGCGGCCCAGTCCAGGCAGCCCAGTCCAGGCGGGCTAATCCAGCCGCGCCATCAGCCACGGCAGCGCGTGGTCCCAGGTATCGATCCGCGCGTGGGCGTGCCCCGCCTTGTGCGCGCAATCGATATGCGGCGCCAGCAAGGGCTCGCCGCACAGATGCAGGCGGATAACCTCGGGCGTGAGTTGTGACGCCGAATGGTGATGCTGGGGCAGATCGTCGATGAACACCGCGCGCGTCGGCTGGTATTCATCGAGAATGGCCTTGAGCGCCGGCCCCTTGGGTCCCTGGTTGGTAAAGACGCGGGCCGTGATGCCCACGCTTTCCAGCTGCGCCGTGCGCGCCGCGCGATAGCTGTCCCCCAGGTTGGTGAGGATCACGAAATCGGCGCGTGTCGCCAATGTGCCCACCGCCTCCACCGCGCCGGCAATGGCCGGCTGGGCGTGCATCTGCGTGTCGAAAAACAAGTCGAGCAAGCGCCAGATTTCGCGCGGCTCCACCGCGCTGCCATCGGCGGCATGGCGCATGGCCTTGCCGAAATCGTTGCTTTCCATGACGAAGTCGATGTCGTGGTGGGCTTTCAACCAGGCCTTGTACGGGGCCACCATGTGCAGCAGCACTTCATCGCAATCGCTGATCACCAGCGGGCGGCTCATCCCAACTTCTCCCGTGCTGCGGCCAAGGCCTGGGGGCTTATATCGAGCGCGTCGGCCGCGGCAACAAGATCGGGCTCGTAAGCCATGAGGAAATCGAGCACCCCGCCCAGCACCGCGCTTTGCCCGGCCGGATCGGCCAGGCCGCTGCGCAGGGTTTCGGGCGTCATCCCGCTCAACGCCAGGAAGCGTTCGGCACGCTGCCCGTCGCCCAGCACCCAGCCGAGCGCGGCCAGCGCCAGATCCTGGGGATCGGGTACGGGGGACGATGGTTCGCGAATGATTGTCAGAGCCTTTCGAGGTCAATAGAGCATGGCGCGAACGAGGTGGGGCCCAAGGATGAGAGCCATGTGCCCTCGCGCAATAGAGGTGTTCCGTGGCAAAAAGAATTCTGGTTGTCGAGGACAACGACCTCAACCGCAAACTGTTCTGCGACCTGCTGGTCGCCAACGGCTTTACCGTGGAGCCGGTGGCTGATGGGCGCGAGGCGCTGGACCGCGCGCGCCAGTTCGTGCCGGGCTTGGTGATCATGGATATCCAGTTGCCCAACATTTCGGGCCTGGAACTGATCGAGGCGCTCAAAGCCGATCCGGTGCTGCGCCAGATTCCGGTGCTGGCCGTCACCGCCTATGCCGGCAAGGGCGACGAGGAGCGCATCCGCGAGGCGGGCGCCGAAGGATACCTGGCCAAGCCGGTGTCGATCGGGCCGTTCATGCAGGCGGTGATGAAACTGGTGTAATTCCCCGTTCAGGCTTGACAGGGCAGGCCACAGGCCGCTTTTCCGCCGCAATGTTCTGGCAGGGGCACAGCCCTGCCCCACGGAGATAGAGACAAGATGGACCGCGCAGCGACCGCCGCAAGGATTGCCGAACTGATCGAGCCCTTCAACAAGAAGGGCGTGGCCATCAGCGATGCCACCACCTTTGCCGGCGACCTGGAGTGGGACAGCCTGACGGTGATGGATTTCGTTGCCGCGATCGAGGACGAATTCGACATCATCATCAGCATGAACCAGCAGGCCGAGATCGAGACGTACGGCCAGCTGATCGACGCCGTGACCAAGCTGCAAGGGTGAAACTGCCCATGACCGACCTGTTTTCCAAGTTTGACGGCCTGATCGAACAGCGCCGCGCCCTGCTGTCCACCGGCGTCACCGATCCGTTCAACCTGGTGATGGAAAAGGTGATCTCACCCACGGTCGCGATCTGCAACGGCCGCGAGACGATCCTGCTGGGTACCTACAACTACATGGGCATGACGTTCGATCCGGACGTGATCGCCGCGGGCAAGCAGGCGCTGGACGAATTCGGTTCGGGTACCACCGGCAGCCGCGTGCTCAACGGCACGTATGCCGGGCACCGCGCCGTCGAAGACGCGCTCAAGGAATTCTATGGCATGGACCATGCCATGGTGTTTTCCACCGGCTACCAGGCGAACCTGGGGATCATCAGCACGATGGCCGGCAAGGGCGATTACATCGTGCTCGACATCGACAGCCACGCTTCCATCTGGGACGGCTGCAAGATGGGCGATGCCGAAGTCGTGCCGTTCAAGCACAACGATATCGAAGCGATGGAAAAGCGCCTCAAGCGCATTCCCGAAGGCGCGGGCAAGCTGGTCGTGCTCGAAGGCGTCTATTCCATGCTGGGCGACATCGCCCCGCTCAAGGACATGATCGCCGTGGCCAAGGCCCACGGCGCCATGGTGCTGGTGGACGAAGCCCACTCGATGGGCTTCATCGGCCCCAACGGGCGTGGCGTGGCCGAGGACCAGGGCGTGCTCGACCAGGTCGATTTCGTGATCGGCACGTTCTCCAAGTCGGTCGGCACCGTCGGCGGCTTTTGCGTTTCGAACCATCCCAAGTTCGAAATCCTGCGCCTGGTCTGCCGGCCCTATGTGTTCACCGCCTCGCTGCCGCCCAGCGTGGTCCACACCGCCAGCACCTCGATCCGCAAGCTCATGCACGCGGCCGACAAGCGCGCGCACTTGTGGGAAAATTCCAAGACGCTGCACGCCGGCCTCATCCAGCGTGGCTTCAAGCTGGGCACGGAAACACCGCAAAGCGCGATCATCTCGGTGATCATGCCCGATCTGGAACGCGGCGCGATGATGTGGGAAGCGCTGCTGCACGAAGGGCTCTATGTGAACCTGGCGCGCCCGCCGGCCACGCCCGCCGGCATGACCCTGCTGCGCTGCTCGCTGTGTGCCGCGCACAGTGCCGATCAGGTGCAGACCATCATCGGCATGTTCGAACGCGCCGGCAAGGCGGTGGGTATCATCTGATGCGCGTGCGGTTGGTTGCTTTGGCCGGCGCGCTGGCGCTCGCCACGGCCGCTTCGCCCGTGCTCGCAGCCCAGGCCGGGCAGCCGGCCGCACCCGTGGTGGTGCCGGCTGCACCCGCGCCGCGCGCTGCCGTGGCAGTGGCGGTGGCCCCCACCGGGCCCACCGCCATGGTACCCGAACCCTGCACGCCCAGCCGCGTGGGCGGCTATGACTGGGCCAACCTGTGCCGCTATCAAAAAGCGGATCGCCAGGTACCCCAGCCGGTGCGCGCGGTGTTCATCGGCGATTCGATCACAGAATGGTGGCTGACCACGGCGCCCGGCATCTTTGCCGGTGGCGTGGTGGACCGTGGCATTGCCGGGCAGACCAGCCCGCAGATCCTGCTGCGCTTCTACCAGGATGTGGTGCGCCTGCGCCCGCGGGTGGTGCACATCATGTGCGGCACCAACGATGTGGCCGGCAACACCGGCCCCACCAGCCCCGAGGAATATGCCGCCAATGTCCTGGCCATGGTCGATCTGGCCAAGGCCAACGGCATTGCCGTGGTGCTGGGCAGCGTGCTGCCGGCCGGTGGCTTCAACTGGCGCAGCGAAATGAAGCCTGCCGCGCAGATTGCCACGCTCAATGCCTGGCTCAAGGATCTCGCCCGCGCGCGGGGCCTGGCCTATGCCGATTACTACAGCGCGATGGCCACGCCCGAAGGCGCGATGAAACCAGGCCTGTCGAGCGACGGGGTGCATCCCAATGCGGCCGGCTATGCCGTGATGGAGCCGATCGCCCGCGCCGCCCTGGCCGAGGCGGAAAAGCCGCGCTGACGTTTCGCGGTTGAAATTGGACACTTGTCCTACCCCCGCCCTATCTGCTTAGATCACAGATAGGGCGGCGCAGGGGGCGTCGCGCCGATGCGCGAGGTTGCCCAAATGTCTTCCCTTCGCCTGCTTTCGCTTCTCGCCGGTTCGGCCCTGGCGCTCGCCGCCGGCACGGCCCACGCGGCGCCTGCCGCCGATACGGTGCTGCTCCACGGCCGCATTCACACCATCGACGCCAAGGACAGCGTAGCCCAGGCCGTGGCGATCAAGGACGGGCGCATCGTCTATGTGGGCAGCGATGCCGGGGCCAAGGCGTTTACCGGGCCGGCGACCGAAACCATCGACCTGAAGGGCGGGGTGGTCATGCCCGGCCTGGTCGATGGGCATATGCACCCGCTGGAAGGGGGATCGGGCCTGCAGGCATGCGACCTGCAATACAAGCGGCTGACCGTGCCCGAATTCCAGGCCGCGCTGAGCGCCTGCGCCGCCAAGGATGGGGCCAGTGGAAACGGTGGCGGCCACGATGGCAAGTGGCTGGTCGCGGTGCACTGGTTCCAGCACGAAATGCAACCCTTGGGCATCGAGCGGACCAAGGCCATGCTCGATGCCTTGCCCACGCCACGCCCCGTGGCGGTGTTCGACTCGTTCGGCCATTCCGCGCTGGTCAACAGCCGCGCCCTGGCACTGGCCGGGATCGATGCCAAGACGCCCGATCCAGTGGGCGGGGCGATCCATCACGATGCCAGCGGCGCGCCCACCGGCCTGCTCGAGGATTCAGCGATGGATCTGGTGCGCAAGCTGATACCCACCCCCACGTCGGAAGACGACGTGGTGGCCGCCCGCGCCGCACTGGCCGCCATGGCGGCGCAAGGCGTGACCACGTTCCTCGATGCCGATGCGCCGGTCGAATCGATCCGCGCCTTTTCCACCCTGTCGAAAGCCGGGCAATTGACCGCGCGCGGCCATTTCGCCCCGCACATCGCGCCCGAGGAAGGGCCGAGCCCGGAAGGCGCGCTGTCGCGCATCATCGAATGGCGCCGCACCTATGACGAAGGCGCCGCGCGCGTGCAGCCCTCGATCATGGTGCGCACGGTCAAGCTCTATATGGACGGGGTGATCACCGCGCCCGCGTTTACCGGGGTGATGATCGCGCCCTATCTGGAAAACCACGGCACGGCTGACAAGCCCGATTGGCAGCCCGGCACCAACCGTGGCCCCGCGCCCTATTTCCCGCCGGCCGTGCTGGCCCCGCTGCTCGATCGCATCACCGCGCTGGGCTTTGACCCGCACATGCACGCCGATGGCGACGGCGCGGTGCGCATCGCGCTCGATGCCGTAGCCGCCTTGCGCAAGAGCCACCCGGCGCGCGACGCGCGCCCGGCCATTGCCCATGACGAGATCGTCGATCCCGCCGATTTCCCGCGCTTCAAGGCGCTGGGCGTTACCCCGGTGCTGTCGCTGCAATGGGGCAAGCAGGCCGCCGATACAGTGGCCGGGGCCAAGGATTTCCTGGGGCCGAAACGCTATGCCTTCATGGAGCCATCGGGCCTGCTGGCCAAGGCCGGCGCGCGGATCACTTTCGGCAGCGACTGGCCGGTCGATCCGCTGAACGAATGGTTCGCCCTCAAAGTGGGCGTCACACGGCGCAACGATCCCTCGGCCGGGCCGGAATATAGCCAGCCGCTGTCGGGCGGCCCGCCGCTCACCGTGCCGCAGGCGGTGCGCGCCGCCACGATCAACGCGGCCTGGTCGCTGCGCGCGGAAGGCCAGGTCGGCAGCCTGGAACCGGGCAAGTTTGCCGACCTGATCTGGATCGACCGCGATATCTTCACCGGCAACCCCGATGCCATCGCGCAAACGCGCGTGCTGCGCACCATCGTCGGCGGCAAGACGGTCTACCAAGCGCCGTAACCTCGTTCAGTCCCCGGCGCGGTAGATCACCGGGGCAATGTCGGTGAAATTGGCCACGTCGCCCAGGATTTCCGGCGTATCGGGGCTGGCTAGCGCGGCATCGATTGCCGCCTGGCTGGCAAAGCGCAGCAGAACGGCGGCTTTCCACGGCTGCTCGCCCGCCGGAAACAGCACTTCGGCCTGGGTGAAGCCGTGCGCCGTCCACAGCCTTTCCACCAGGGGAATGTGCGTGCCGGTGTAATAGGCGGTGTCGAACCTGGCGCCTTCTTGCGCGGGATAACTGACGATCAAAGTGGCCATCGCATGTCTCCTGTGGTGAACATCCAGAAATTCAGGAATTCGGCACGGGCACCGGGGCCGTATCGACCAGGCTGCCGCCGGCATCGTGCCAGCCTTCGATGCCTTCGGCCAGCCAGCGCACGCCCGTGACGCCGCCCAGCGCCAGGCGCCGCGCCACGTTCCAGCTCATCCAGCAATCGGCGCGGCAGAACACCACGATCGGCGCCCCTCGGTGTTGTTGCCGGAACGCCGCCACGCGCGCGGCAAGCGCCTGCCACAACACCGGATCGGGCGGGCTGCGCCCCGTTTCGGGATACCACAGCGCGCCGGGTATGGTTTGGTGCGGGCTGGCCAGCTGCCATGCGCCAGTTGCGCCATCGCGGCGGGCGCCTTCGGCCGGCAACACATCGAGGAACAAGGCAGCGCCCGGCGCCAGGCCCAGCGCCTGCGCCTGCGCCGGCGATATGGCCGTGGCGGGCGCGGGATCGCGATCGACCGGTGCGCGAAAGGCGGCGCTGCGATAACCCTGGGCATCGAACGGTGCCTGGGACGAAGCCTGGGCATGAACCGGCGAAGACGCCAGGGCCAGGATCGCCGCGCCTGCGACCCCGGCGGGCAGCATGCGGCCCCTCGCTGCGATCATCCTCTCATGCCTTCCGTTCTTGGCCTATGGTGCAATTGTAAGCGGGCCCCGGCCCAAGGCAAATGGTGCCTTGGTATGAAGCGCGCTGCCCCCTTCTTGCTGGCCATCCTGCTGGCCGTGCCGGGAACGACCCTGGCCGCGCCGGTGGCCGACCCGCTCGATTCGCCGATGTGGGCCAACCATGCCGCCTGGCTGCTCGGCAAGGCGCCGGTCCGGTTTGATCCGGCGGTGATCGTGGCCATGCCCGATGTGACGGAAAACCAGCACGTCTTTCCCGTTACCGTTGATGCCCGCGCCCTGGCGGGCGTGCAGCGCATCGTCGTGCTGATGGATCTCAACCCCCTGCCCGTGGCGATCGATTACCAGCCCCAGGCCGCGCTCCCTTACGTCTCGCTGCGCATCAAGCTGGACCAGCGCACCCCGGTGCGTGCCCTGGTGCTGACCGCTGACGGCGTGTGGCACGTGGCCGGGCGCTGGATCGATGCCGCCGGGGGTGGATGTTCCGCGCCGCCGGTCAGCCGGGTCAAAGGCGATTGGGCGCAGCACCTGGGCGAAATGCGCGGCGCGCTGTGGCGCGAGGCCGGCGATACCCGCCTGCGCCTGACGGTGCGCCATCCGATGGACACCGGCTACGTCGACAATATCGCCGCCTACAATATCGAAGCGCTGACCGTGCGCGGCGCAGATGGCGCCGCGCTGGGCACCATGGCGATCAACGGTTCGGTGTCGGAAGACCCCGCTTTCACGCTGCTCTTGCCGCCTGGCGTGTCAGGCCCGGTGCACCTGCACATGGCCGACAGCAATGGCCGCACGTTCGATGGAAACCTCACGCCATGACCTGCACGCGGCGCGCCGCGCTGGGCCTCATCGCGGCAACACCCATCGCAGCCCATGCGGAGACCTTTGCCGGCGCCTACGCCTATGATCCGCAAGCGATCGGGCCGGGCATCTGGCTGGTGCGCGGCGCGGATGAAGCGATCGTTTTCGGCAATGGCGGGGCGATTGCCAACGCGGTGATCCTGGCCTGTCCGCAGGGCGGGGCGATCCTGTTCGATTGCGGCCCTTCGCTGCGCTATGCTCAGGGGCTGGCCGCCCTGGCCCGGAAGCTGGCCGGCGGGCCGGTGCGCCGCGTGTTCCTCAGCCACCTGCACCCCGACCATGCCCTGGGCACCGCCGCGTTCGATCCGGCCATCGTGGCCGCGCTGCCCACCACCCGCGCCGAACTGGAGCGCGACGGAAATGGCTTTGCCGATGCGATGTATCGCATCCTCGCCGATTGGATGCGCGGCACCGCCGTCATCCTGCCCGGCGCCAGCGTCGTGCCCGGCCCGATCGAAGTGGGCGGGCGCAAGCTGACGGCTTTGTCGCTCGCCGGCCATTCCGCCGGTGACCTCGTGCTGGTGGACGAGGCGAGTGGCACCGTCCTCGCCGGAGACCTGGTGTTCCACGACCGCGCGCCAGCGACGCCCGATGCCGACCTGGCCGCCTGGCGCAACAGCCTCGCCAAGTTGGCGGCCCTGCCCCATCGCCAACTGGTACCGGGCCACGGCCCGCTCGATCCCACCGGCCAGGCCGCCATCGCGCAGACCCGCGACTGGCTCGATTGGCTGGAACCGGCGCTGCAACAGGCCGTGGCGCGGGGCCTGGACATGACCGAGGCGGGCGCGCTTCCCATTCCCGAACGCTTCGCATCCATGAAACTGACCCGTTACGAGCTGCAGCGCAGCGTGGCCCACTTCTATGCCGCGCTGGAACAGCAGCACTTGCCGCGGATCGATGCCGCTGCGGGAAATGGCTGACAAGCGATGATTTTGCGGGAATAGTGCGGCCTTCGCCACGATCACCAGGCGGGGGCAAAATTCATGAATCGCAACACGCGTCATCGTCGTTTCGCGCAAGGGCTGGGCCTTGCCGCGCTCGCCATGATCATGGCCACAGCGCCGGCCAGCGCCGAAGATTTCCGGGTCACCGTGCCCGCCACGGCCAAGGACGGCCCCATCGATGGGCGCGTGCTGGTGATCCTGGCCGCCAAGCCTGATCCCGAACCGCGCGAGCAGGTAAAGCCCGACTATGATGGCGCGCAGGTCTTCGGCGTGACGGTCGATGGCCTCAAGCCCGGCGAGAGCACGACGGTGGGCAGCGGCGTGCTCGGCTTCCCGACGCTCGATCTCAAGTCCGTGCCGGCAGGGCACTACACGGTGCAGGCGGTGCTGCATCGCTATGACACCTATCACCTGGGCAACGGCAAGACTGTCAAGCTGCCCGCCCCGCGCGGCGCCGGGCAGAACTGGCGCGCAGAGCCGGGCAATCTGTTCAGCACGCCGCAGCAGATCGATTTCGATCCCGCGCGGCCGGGCACGATCGCCCTCACGCTCGACCAGGTGAACCCGCCGATCACCCCGCCGGCCGACACGCCCTTCGTGCGCCATTTCAAGATGCGCAGCGCGCTGCTCTCCAAGTTCTGGGGGCGCGACATCTTCCTGACGGCGCACGTGCTGGTGCCGCGCGATTTCGACAAGCATCCAGAAGCGCACTTTCCGCTGATGATCTTCCACGGCCACTTCCCGGCCGACTTCGGCGGCTTCCGCACGAGCCCACCCGATCCCAACCTGAAGTGCCAGCCCAGCGAACGCTTCAACCTGCCCTGCTACAACCGCACCGAGCAGGAAGAAGCCTATGCGTTCTACCAGCAATGGATCGGCGACAAATTCCCCCGCTTCCTGGCGGTGGAGATCGACCACTCCAACCCCTATTACGACGATTCCTATGCGGTGAACTCGGCCAACCTCGGCCCTTATGGCGATGCCATCACGCACGAACTGGTGCCGGCCATCGAAAAGCAGTTCCGCGGCCTGGGCCAGGGCTGGGCGCGGTTCCTCTATGGCGGATCGACCGGCGGGTGGGAATCGCTGGGCGTGCAGATCAAGTATCCCGACGATTACAACGGCGCCTTTGCCGCCTGCCCCGATCCCATCGATTTTCGCCAGTTCATGCTGACCGACATCTATGCCGACAAGAACGCCTATGCCTATGAGGGGCCATTCGGGCGGGTGGAGCATCCCGGCAAGCGCGACTGGCTGGACCACGTGCCCTATACGATGGAGATGGAAAACCGCCTGGAGCTGGTGCTGGGCGACAAGAACCGCTCGGGCGGGCAATGGGACATCTGGGAAGCGGTGTTTTCGCCGATGGGTGCCGATGGCTATCCCCAGCGGCTGTGGGACAAGCGCACCGGGGTGATCGATCCCAAGGTGGCGGCCTATTGGCGCGAAAACTATGACCTGCGCTATACGCTGGAGCGTGACTGGCCCAAGCTGGCGCCCAAGCTGCAGGGCAAGCTACACATCTATGTCGGCACGATGGACAATTTCTTCCTCAACAACGCCGTCTACCTGATGGAGGATTTCCTAAAGAAGAGCGATCCGCCCTATCGCGGCGTGGTCGATTACGGCGACCGCGCAGAGCATTGCTGGAACGGGGATCATGCCCATCCCAACGCCATTGCGCGGCTGCGCTATCACACGTTCTACCTGCCCCAGATCCTCAAGCGGATCGAGGAAACCGCCCCACCCGGCGCCGACCTGAAGAGCTGGCGCTACTAGGTCGTGAACTCATAAATGGCGCCCCCGAGGTTTGAGGCCAAAGGCCCCGTCGCGAGGAGAAAGCGCGCAGGAATATCTTACATATTTCAAGTGCTTTCGACGCTGCGAGGGGGCCTTTGGGTCAAATCCCGAAGGGACGCCAAAATGGCTTCCATCTCAGCCCAAAGTGCCCTTGCAAAGGCTACCGGCCTTCGCGGCGCGCACTTTGGCCCGATATGTTCGCCATTTTGGCGCCTCGGGGGCGCCATTTACGAGTTCACGACCTAAAGCGCCGGCTCTCTTCCGCCGCGCTCAGTTGATGGTGATCACCCCATTGACCGCGCGGTATTCCTGCGGGCCGATCAGGTGGCGATGGGCGATGCGCACGGAATGGAGTGCAGCATCGATTTCGCGCCGCCAATGATCGAGGAATCCGCCCAGGCGGGGGAACCGCGGCGCAAGATCGTATTGCTGAAAGGCAAACATCTGCAACAGCGCCGGGTGATCGGGCATGTAATAATGCACCTCGATCGTGGTCAGGCCATAGCCGGCAAGTTGGCTCAAGAAATCGCTATCAATTCGTCCAGTATTCGCTCCGCCACGCACCATGCCTTCCCTCCGTGCGAGAAAGGGGCCCGGCCCGACGCAAAGCGGTCAGGCCCCGTGAAAGCCTGAAGACTTGAGGGGCCAAGCTTGGCACGTTGCGCTGCACAGTCAAGCCGCGGCATTAACCGCAGCGGCGTTTACCCTTGGGTGAGAATCGCCTTTTCGCAGCGCTCCATCGCCGCGGTCTTGCCACCGCCACCGCCCAGCAAGGTTGCGGCTGCGAAGCCGGCCACCACCAGGATCACGAACCCGGCGGTGACCAGGCCCAGGTACTTGTCGATGAACCGCTTGATCGGTGCCCCGAACAGGCGGAACAGCACGCCCACGATCATGAAGCTGATCGAACGCGAAACCACGCTGGCCAGCAGGAACGGCACCAGCGGCATGCCGATGAAGCCGGCGGTGATGGTCAGCAGCTTGAAGGGGATCGGCGTTGCCCCCTTGAGCACGATGATCTCCACGCCATATTCGCGCAAGTAGCAGGCTGCCTTGGGGAAACTTTCCGTCAGATGCAGCAGGGCAAGCAGTTGCGTGCCCACGCTGTCGTACAGGAAATGCCCGATCGCATAGCCCAGCATCCCGCCCAGCACCGATCCCGCCGTGGCAAATGCGGCATAGCGGACGGCCTTGCGCGGCTCTGCCAGGCACATCAAACCCAGGAGCGGGTGGGGCGGGATCGGAAAGAAACTGGCTTCCATGAAGGCGAAGAGGAACAGCCACCAGCTGGCCTGCGGATGGGCGGCCTTGGCCATGGTCCAATCGTAAAGGCGGCGCAGCATGGTGTTGTCGTGTCCCCGGGTCAGTGGCGGCAATGGCGTGCGGGCAGGCCGCACCGCCCGTTCCTAGTGCAGTGCACAAGATTGCGCCAGCCATGTGAAGCCCGGTGTTGCCGCTTTGCCCCCGGCACGCTCGCGCCAGATTGGCACCCCGCGCGCATGCGGGATGGCAAGGCCCGATCTCCGCCTATCGCGGACCAAATGCAGCTCATCGGCATTTTTTGCGCGAAATTCGGGAACCGCTTTTCACCTGCAGCATTGGAGGGGGCACATGAGGGTGGTTTCAACCGGGAAATTGCTGCGATGGTGACTGATACAGTTGCTTTTCGGCAACAGTTCACGCGTGTGTCCGCTTGCATGAACATAACAGAACCGGTAGACAACTGCCACGACGTGGCATGATCTCGCTAAAAAGGGGAAACGTAATGCGGAAACTGATCCTGGGCGTTGCCTTGGCATCAAGCGCACTGGCGACGCCCGCGCTTGCCAAGAGCAAGAGCTGGTATGTGGAAGGCGATGGCGGCGCGATGCTGCTTGAAGACGCCAACCACGATGTGAACGGCACCACGGATGCCGTAACGGTCGACGCCAAGACCGGTTATGACTTCGGTGCAGTCGTCGGTTACGATTTCGGTGGCTTCCGCCTCGAAACCGAAGCCAGCTATCGCCGCGCTCGTAACGACAAGGTTCGCAACAACGTCAGCGGCGTGGAATACACCCGTGACGCTGGCCAGATCGGCGGCAGCACCAGCGCGCTGAGCTTCATGGTCAACGGCCTGCTCGACTTCGGTCCCGACGATGGCCTCCAGGGCTTCATCGGCGGTGGTGCCGGTGTTGCCAAGGCGAAGTACTACGTCGCCACCCCGGTCGGCCTTCTTGACGACTCGCAGACCAAGTTCGCCTGGCAGGTTCTGGCCGGCGTTCGCGCGCCGCTCACCAAGCATGTCGACGTGGGCCTGAAGTATCGCTTCTTCAACGTCAGCGACGTCAACCTGGTCGGCACCAACGGCGCCTATGCCGGTGCGGACTTCTCGACCCGCTTCCGTTCGCACTCGATCCTGGGCACGCTGACCTACAACTTCGGTGGTGAAGAGCCGGCTCCGCCGCCGCCCCCGCCGCCGCCGCCCCCGCCGCCTCCGCCGCCGCCCCCGCCTCCGCCGCCGCCTCCGCCGCCGCCGGTGTGCAACAAGGGCCCGTACATCGTGTTCTTCGACTGGAACAAGTCGGACATCACGCCTGAAGCGGCCACCATCCTGGACAACGCCATCACCCAGTATGGCAACTGCCAGACCGTTCCGATCATGCTGGCCGGCTACACCGACCGCTCGGGCTCGCCGAAGTACAACCTTGGCCTGTCCAAGCGTCGTAACGACTCGGTCCAGGCTTACCTGACGTCGCACGGCATCCCGGCCTCGACGATCACCAGCCAGGCCTTCGGTGAAGCCAACCCGCGCGTTCCGACCGCCGACGGCGTGCGTGAACTCCAGAACCGTCGCGTGGAAATCACCTACGGTCCGGGTTCGGGCAACTAAGTTCCTCGGCCCCGGTAAAACGGGGCCGGGTTACCCAAGCCGAACGCAAAAAAACGAAGAGGGGTCGGAGCAATCCGGCCCCTTTTTCGTTGTCCGCTGCAGCAATGCCCGGCACATCGACTAGCGCCACGGCACAGCGGCAATATGCCAAGGAGATCCCGGATGCCTTCATCGCTTCTTTTCCGCCGACTGCGCGCTCTGCGTCCCCTCCCCATCCTGGCGGGTCTGGCCCTGCCGCTAACCCTGGCCGCGTGCGGTGATGGCAGCATGGGGGGCATGCACAGCACCCCCACGCCCAAGGCGCAGGTCGTGGCCAATGCCACGCTCATGCTGGCCAGCGGTGCCAGTGCCGGCACGGCCGAACTGTTGCAGGGCCCCGATGGCTTCCGCGTGCATGTCGATGCCAAGGGCCTGCCGCCCGGCGTGCACGGCATTCACCTGCACACCGTGGGCAAGTGCGAGGCGCCCGGCTTCACCACGGCCGGCGGACATCTCAATCCCGATGGGCACCAGCACGGCGCGGAAAATCCGGCCGGATCGCACCTGGGTGACCTCACCAACCTGACGGTGGGCGCCGACGGCACCGGCGCGCTCGATTTCAGCCTGCGTGGCGGCGCCGACATGACCGGGCCGGCCCTGTTCGACGCCGATGGCACCGCCTTGGTGATCCATGCCGCGCCCGACGACTACAAGACCGATCCCAGCGGCAACAGCGGCGCTCGCCTGGCCTGCGGGGTCTTCGTGCGGCAGTGACCGCGCGCTGACGCAAAAAGGGGATGGGCAGGCTGGCTGCTCATCCCCTTTTTTTGTTGCAACGGGTTGGCGGTATCAGGCGCCGTAGCGCGTGCCGTCGGTCAGGCCCGCTTCGGCAAAGCCCGCCTTGCGCAGGCGGCAACTGTCGCATTCGCCGCAGGCGCGGCCATCGGGCAGCGGATCATAGCACGACCAGCTTTCCCCGGCGTCGAGGCCAAGGCGCGCGGCCTCTTGCGCGATTTCCGATTTCTTGAGGTGCTGGAGCGGGGCATGCACGGCCACGGTGCCACCCTGACTGCCGACCTTGGTGGCGACGCGCGCCAGGCCTTCGAAGCCATGGATGAATTCGGGCCGGCAATCGGGGTAGCCCGAATAGTCCAGCGCATTCACGCCGATATAGAGATCCTTGGCCCCGGCCGCTTCGGCCCACGCCAGGGCAAGCGACAGGAACACCAGATTGCGGGCGGGCACATACGTGATCGGGATGTCGTCGGTCAGGCCATCCTTGGGTACGTCGATCGCAGCGGTCAACGCCGAGCCGCCGAACTGGCGCAGATCGAGCGGCAGGATGACGTGGCGTTCAACCCCCAAGCGTGCGGCAATCACGCGCGCCGCATCAAGTTCCACGCGATGACGCTGGTTGTAGTCGATGGTCAAGGCCAGGACGCGAAAGCCCTGCTCCTGGGCCAGGGCCGCGCAGACCATCGAGTCCAGCCCGCCGGACAGCAGGACAACGGCAAGCGGCGCCTGTGCCGCGGGGGAAGATGAAGACAAGTCGGTATCGGTCATGGGCCAAGGGGCTAGCCCTCTCGCCCAGCGCAGGCAAGCCCCCGGCACCCGCCGATTTTTGGCCTGGTGCCGGTCAGCGGGTGCAGGCGCCCAGCCGGCGTGCCTCGGCATTGAAGGCGAAAGGCAACCCCTGGGCGATGCCCTGGGCTTCGATCTGCAGCAGTTGCTCGTTTTCGAAGCGGATGCGGGTGAGCCCCGAACCGGCTGGGCCACAGGCATAGCTGACCGACACGGCGTTGGCCTCGTCCTGCACCACGAACCGGCGGCAGGCTTGGCCGGGATGGCGCAGCTGGATCAGTGGGCGCCCTTCGGCCAGGCAAAGCCGGCTTTCGAAACCACCCGTTTCCCGCGCGCGCACCTGCCATTGTCCAGGCAGGATCCGATCGAGCATGGCAAGGCTCGCGTCACCCCGCTCGGCATCCGCCGGCGCCACCCAGGCGAGGGCAGAAGCAAGGATCGCCGCAGCGCAAGCGCGGCGCAACGCAGCACGGTACGTCATCAACCACCCTCCATCCCTGCCCGACGCGCGCAACAGGTGTTTGCAATATAGAGCAACGGCGCCGCAATTGAAGGCCTGCGCGTTTTGCCCGCCTCAATCGAAACGAAGCGGAAACTCTTTCGAGCAGAACGCGCAATCCACCACGATAAGCCCATCGTCATTGGCCATTTCGGCGCGTTGGGCTTCGCCAAACCGGGCCAGCAATTCGCGGTAGTGCTCTGCCGAGCAGCGGCATCCGCGGGTGAGCGGCAGGCCGCGCGCCACGCGCACTTCGCTTTCCTCGTGGAACAGGCGCCACACCAGGTTTTCGAGGCCGAGTTGCGGATCGGTCAGTTCGGCAGGCGTGAGCGAACCGGCCAGCGCCGCCACGTGCTCCCATTCGGGATGGTCGAGCCGGGCATGCAACCGCTCGCGCCCTTCCTCGCCATCGGGCAGGTGCTGCACCAGCAGGGCACCCGCCACCGTGCGGCCGCCTTCGCTGTGCACGCCCACGCGGATCAGCGTAGGCACTTGTTCGGACTGGAAGAAATAGCTTTCGCAGGCGCGCGCCAGGCTGTCGCCTTCCAGCGGCACGATACCCTGGTAACGCTGATCGCTGCTGGACAGATCGAAGGTGATCGCCAGATAGCCATCCCCGAACAGGGCATGAAGCGAAGGGTGCGGCCCGAGTTCATCAAGCCGCGCGCGATCGTGGCGAACATAACCACGCAATTCGCCCCCGCGATAATCGCATACCAGCAAGTCCACCACCCCATCCTGGGTCTGGGCCTGCATGGTCAGTTGGCCATCATCGTCCTTGAGCAGGGCGCCCAGCAGCGCGGTCAGCGCCAGCGCTTCGGCCAGCAGGTTGCGGATCGGCGCCGGATAGGCATGGGCCGAGAGCACGGTATCGAGCACCGGCCCCAGCCGCACCACGCGCCCCCGCGCGTCGCGCGCGGGGACGGTGAATTGCAGCACTTGGTCAAATCCGGTTTCGGCTTGGTCAGTCATGGAAACTTTCGTTGGTTAGCAGCGCGGTCAGATCTGGCCGAACGCCCAGCGCAGCACCGATTTCTGCGCGTGAATACGGTTTTCAGCCTCGTCCCACACCACCGAGCGCGGGCCATCGATCACCGCGTCGGTCACCTCTTCGTTGCGGTGAGCAGGCAGGCAATGCAGGAACAGCGCATCGCCCTTGGCCTGGGCCATCAGGGCCTCGTTCACCTGGAATGGTGCCATGGCCGCCAGCTTGGCCTCTGCATGGGCCTGGCCCATGGAAATCCAGGTGTCGGTCACCACCACGTCCGCCCCGGCCACGGCCTGCGCCGCATCGCGATAGACCGTGACTTTGGCGCCCTGGGCCTGCGCGCGCGCGACGAACCCGGCGTCGCAATCATAGCCTTCGGGTACGCCGATGCGCACGTTGAACTTCATCAGGCCGGCGGCCTCGACGATCGAGTTGAGCACGTTGTTGCCATCGCCCAGCCAAGCCACTTCGAGCCCGGGCAGCGCCTTGCCATGCTCGATCACGGTCAGCAGGTCGGCCATGATCTGGCACGGATGGGAAAGGTCGGTAAGGCCATTGATGACAGGAACGCTGGCATAATGCGCGAGTTCCTCGACCTTGGCATGGTCGTCGGTGCGCAGCATGATGGCGTCGGCCATGCGGCTGAGCACGCGAGCCGTGTCGGCGATGGTTTCGCCGCGGCCCAGTTGCGTGGTGCCGGCATCGAGCACTAGCGCCGATCCGCCCAACTGGCGCATCGCCACGTCGAACGATACGCGCGTGCGGGTGGAATTCTTTTCGAACACCATGGCCAGCACATGCCCGGCCAAGGGCGCATCGGCATCGGCCCGCCCCTTGGGCAGCGCGGCACGCGCCGCCTTGCGATCCAGCGCATCGGCCAGCATCGCCGCCACCGCATCACCGCCGGCATCGGAAAGGTTGAGGAAGTGCCTGATCATGTCTGCTCGTCTCACGCCGCGGGAGCCGGAGGAACATAGCTGGCCGCGGCGGCCGAAAGCTTGTCCATGAATTCATCGATGTGGCTGTCGTCGATCACCAGCGGCGGCAGGACGCGGAACGTCATGTCGCCAGCCGAAACCGCCAGGAGCTGGTGGTTGTCGCGCATGTGGGCGACGAACGGGCGCGGCTCCATCTTGCACTTGACGCCCAGCATCAGGCCACGCCCGCGCACCAGTTCGAACAAGTCGGGATAGTTGCCGATGAACTGTTCGAGCCGCGCCTTGAGGCGATCACCGGTGGCGCGCACCTGGGCCAGGAATTCGGGATTGGCGACCACGTCGAGCACGGCCTCGCCCGCGGCCATGGCCAGGGGATTGCCGCCATAAGTGCTGCCATGCGTGCCGAACACCATGCCGCGCGCCGCCTGCTCGGTGGCCAGGCAAGCGCCGAGCGGGAAGCCGCCGCCGATGCCCTTGGCGATCGACATGATATCGGGCGTCACGCCATACTGTTCATAGGCGAACATCGTGCCGGTGCGCGCCACGCCGCACTGCACTTCGTCGAAGATCAGCATCAGGCCATGTTCGTCGCACAGCGCGCGCAGGCCCTTGATGAATTCCTCGGTGCCTTCCTTGATGCCGCCTTCGCCCTGGATCGGTTCGACCAGGATGCCGGCCGTGTGCGGGCCGATCAGTGCCTTGGTCGCTTCCAGGTCATTGAAATCGACATAGTGGAAGCCCGGCAGGATGGGCAGGAAGCCCTTGTGCATCTTTTCCTGGTCCGACGCGCTGATCGTGCCCAGCGTGCGGCCGTGGAAGGCATTGCGGAACGTGATGATCTCGAACCGTTCCGGGCTCTGGCCGTGATACTGGTGATAGGCGCGCGCGGTCTTGATCGCGCATTCCACCGCTTCCGCGCCGGAATTGGTGAAGAACACCGTATCGGCAAAGGTCATGTCGACCAGGCGCTGCGCCAGATGCTCGCCCTGCGGGCTGCCATAGAGGTTGGACACGTGCATCAGCGTTTCGACCTGGCGCTGCAACGCGCCGATCAGGTGAGGATGCGAATGGCCCAGCAGGTTGACCGCGATGCCGCTGGCGAAATCGAGATAGCGCGTGCCGTCTTCGGAAATCAGGTGGCAGTGTTCGCCTCGCACCGGACGCACGCCGCACCGGGGATAGACGGGCATGAGCGGGGTGATCGACATGGGGTATGCTCCTGTAAATTCCAAGGACGGTGTATGGATCGGAAATGGCTGTAAAACGACAAATGGCGGCCCAGCGGACCGCCATTTGCACGCGTATGTGGTGATGCAAGGCCCCCAGGTCCATCAGACCCAAGGGGCAATGCGGCCGGGATCAATCCTGGCGCGGCACCAGGTTGACCGCCGAGTGCTTGCCTCGTCGATCAACTTCGAGGTCGAACTCCAGCTTGTCGCCTTCGTTGAGCTCGCGCAGGCCGGAGCGTTCGACAGCGCTGATGTGCACGAATGCATCGGGCTGGCCATCGTCACGGGTAATGAAGCCGAAGCCCTTCATGCTGTTGAAGAACTTGACGGTGCCAGTGGCCTTTTCGCCGGTCAGCTGACGCTGCGGGGCAGCCGGCTTGGCCGCCACGGGGATCACGTCGCCCACAACCTGAAGGTCGGCGGCAGAAATCTTGCCACCGCGATCGACGAGGTTGAATTCCAGGGTCTGACCTTCGGCCAGGCCTTCAAGGCCGGCACGTTCCACGGCGCTGATGTGCACGAACACGTCTTCGCCGCCGTCTTCACGCTGAATGAAGCCGAAGCCCTTCTGGCCGTTGAAGAACTTGACGACGCCCTTACCGGTGCCAACCACCTGGGCAGGCATGCCGCCACCACGGGGAGCGCCGCCGAAGCCGCCACCACCGCCGCCGCCGCGATTGCCGCCGCCAAAGCCGCCGCGATCGCCGCCGCCGAAGCCGCCGCGGTCACCACCGCCGAAGCCGCCGCCGCGGTTGCCGCCGCCAAAGCCGCCACGGTCACCGCCGCCGAAGCCGCCGCGATCGTAGCCACCGCCAAAACCGCCGCCACCGCCGTAGGGATCGAAACCGCCGTCGTCGCCGAAACCGTCGCGCTTGTCGCGTCCGCGACCACGCCGCCCTCTGTCAAAACCCATAAAACCCAATAAACCTTACAATCCGCCCCAATTTTCCCGGCGCCACTGGCCGGACGCGGAGACCAGGGGCACGACAAGGACGACGTGCCGGGCTTTATGGGCCGGCCCTCTCCATTGCGCGGAAGACTATAACGAATAAAAAGCCGATGCGCGAACGGAATCGACGCGCATACGCGATTCAATCGCAAAATATCATTCTCAGCCACAATTCGTGACAAAAGTGCCGCGCTTTAGTGCCGCTTGGCGCCTTGCCGCAGCCTGAACGATACGGCACAAGCGGCCCATGGACCTTGTCGCTCTTCTATCCGACCCGCAGGCCTGGGCCGCGTTCGTCACCCTGGTGCTGCTGGAAATCGTGCTGGGTATCGACAACCTGGTGTTCATCGCGATTCTGTCCAACAAGTTGCCAGCCCACCAGCAGGCACGCGCGCGGCGCATCGGCCTGGCGCTGGCGCTGGTGCTGCGCCTGGCTTTGCTGTCCCTGATCGGCTGGATCGTGACATTGCAGGCTCCGCTGTTCGACCTGGGTCTGGCTGGCGCCCCCGGCGCCCATGGCGAGCCCACGTTCGAAACCGCGTTTTCCGGGCGCGACCTGATCCTGGTGGCCGGCGGGCTGTTCCTGCTGTGGAAAGCGACCAAGGAAATCCACCACACGCTTGACCCCGAACCCAGCGGCGAACTGCTCGACCAGAAGGGACACGGGGAAAAAGGCGGCCTGGGCCAGGCCGTCGTCGCCAACTTCGGCGCGACGATTGCCCAGATCATCGCGCTGGACCTGGTGTTCTCGATCGATTCGATCCTGACCGCCGTGGGCATGACCGACCAAGTGCCGATCATGATCGCGGCGGTCATCACCACGGTTTCGCTGATGATGCTGGCGGCCGATCCGCTGGCCAAGTTCATCGAGCACAATCCCACGCTGGTCATGCTGGCGCTGGCGTTTCTGGTGATGATCGGGCTGGTGCTGCTGGCCGATGGCTTTGGCGTTCACATTCCCAAGGGCTATATCTATGCCGCGATGGGCTTTTCGGTGTTTGTCGAACTGCTCAACATTGCCGGCCGCCGCCGGCGCACCGCCACGCGCCAGGCCTCCTGAAATTTCTCCTTTCGCACGCAAGGTATTGCCATGTCCCAGTTTCGCCAAGTCGACAGCCAGTTCCTGGCCAGCCCGCAGATCACCGTGGCCGACGTGGCCGAAGCCCAGCAACTGGGGGTGAAGCTGATCGTCAACAACCGCCCCGAGGGCGAATCCGACGACCAGACCCCCGGCGCGGAAATCGCCGCGGCTGCCGACGCCGCCGGTATTGCCTATGTGGCCATTCCGGTCACGCACGCGGGCTTTTCCATGCCGCAGGTGGAAGCTCTCAAGCAGGCGCTGGCCCAGATCGGGGATGCGCCGGTGCTCGCCTATTGCCGGTCGGGCACGCGGTCCACGCTGCTGTGGGCGCTGGCCCAGGCGGCCAACGGCGGCAATCCGTTCGAGATCGCGGCCAAGGCGGGCGCGGTCGGCTATGACATCGGGCCGATCCGCGCCCAGGTGGATATCCTGAGCGCCCGCGCGCAAGGTTAACGCGACCGCGCACCGGAAGGCCGCCTGGCGCGTGCCAGCGGCCGCCAAACCGGGCCTCAAGCGTTAAGGATTGTCAAAACACTGTGCCATCGTGAGACCCGACGCAAAACTGTGTTGCGTTGTATCGCCAAGCGTGGCCAGGGTTTTTCGCGCGCCTGACGCTCGGGCGCGCGCTGCGACAGGACATCACTTTCCCATGCCCGCCCCTTATCGGCTGCCCGCCCGTACCCGCCTGACCGCTGCCGTTGCCACGCTGGCTGCGCTGGCGCTGCCGTTCCAGGCCATTGCCGCATCCACCCCGGTGGGGATCGATGCGCTCAAGGTCTACAACCTCATCGTGCTGGGCAACCTTACCTCTTCATCGGAAGTGGAAGGGCGCACGTTCGTGGGCGGGAACCTGACGGGCAATTCGTCCAACTATCTCATCTCAACCCTGCCTGCGTCGAGCTATACCGGCCCCGGCCTGGTCGTGGTGGGCGACGTGACGGGCGGGATCAATAACCTCAACAACGGGTCGGGCGCGATCGTGGGGGGCAACGTTTCGAGCGGGTTCAACCTCAACGGCGCCACGCAGACCGTGCAGGTGGGTGGCGCGATCGCCAACACCAACGTCAATTCCAACACCGTCCAGGCGAACCTGGGCACGACCAATCCGGGCTTCGTCAGCAGCCTGCAGCAGGACGGCAGCCTGATGTCGACCAGCATGACCGGGCTGTCCTACCAGCTTTCCCAGCAGGGCGCGAACAGCACCCTGTCGATCAGCGGCAATCGCGGCACGTTCAACGCGCAGCCGGGCAGCAACGGCGTGGCGGTGTTTTCGATCACGGCAGCCGATCTCGACAAGATCGGCGAGATCCAGTTCAACACCAACGGCGCCGATACGGTGATCGTGAACGTGACCGGCAGCACGATCAACCTGAACGACAATTTCCTGGGTGGCACGGCCAACCTGGGCGAACACGTGATCTGGAACTTCGTGGACGCGACGGACCTGACACTGACGACCGCGTGGGGCGGTTCGGTGCTGGCGCCCAAGGCGGCCGCGCACACCTATAACTATATCCAGGGTTCGGCGGTGTTCGGCAGCCTGGTCCAGGACGGCGAAATGCACATCGGCACGTATAGCGGCAGCTATGTCGTGCCGAGCGATCCGCAAGTGCCGTCTTCGTCCAGCACGAGCAGCAGCAGCACGGGCGGCACCGACGTGCCCGAGCCGGGCATGCTGGCCCTGCTGGCACTGGGCCTGGGCGGGCTGATATTGGGCCGCAAGCGGCGCGACGACGCCGCCGCCTGAACCGGGCGAAGCGCAGACAGAAAAAGGGCCGCGCCAGCCATGCTGCGCGGCCCTTTTTGCATGCCCTACACGCGGGCCGGCTCAATCGCTGCCGACACGCTCCACATCGGCGCCGAGCAGGGCGAGCTTTTCTTCCAGCCGCTCGTACCCGCGATCGAGGTGATAGAGGCGATGGACCTGGGTTTCGCCCTCGGCGGCAAGGCCGGCGATCACCAAGCTCATCGAGGCGCGCAAGTCGGTGGCCATGACTTCGGCGCCCGACAGCTTGTCCACGCCGTGGACCACGGCGGTGCGGCCCGAGGTTTCGATGCGCGCGCCCATGCGGTTCAATTCGGGCACGTGCATGTAGCGGTTTTCGAAGATTGTTTCGGTCAGCACGCTGGAGCCCTTGGCCAGGCACAGCATGGCCATGAGCTGGGCCTGCATGTCGGTGGCAAAGCCGGGATAGGGTGCGGTGGAAATGGTCACGGGCCGCAGATCCCCATCGGCGGCAATGTGCAGGCCACCGCGCACCGGCTCTACCGAAACGCCGGCATCGCGCAGCGCCTGGACGGTGGTTTCCATGTCTTCGATCTTGGCGCCCTGGAGCGTGACTTCGCCGCCGGTGATCGCCGCTGCGCAGGCATAGGACCCAGCCTCGATACGATCGGGCATGACCATGTAGGTGGCGCCGTGCAGGCGCTCCACGCCATGGATCGTCAGGTCCGAGGTGCCGATCCCTTCGATATCCGCGCCCATCGCCACCAGCAGGTTGCACAGGTCGACGATTTCCGGCTCGCGCGCGGCGTTGTGCAGGGTGGACTTGCCCTTGGCCAGCACCGCGGCCATCAGCGCGTTTTCAGTGGCGCCGACCGACACCACCGGGAAGCTGTAGCGCCCGCCGGGCAGCCCGCCATCGGGCGCGATCGCGCGGACATAGCCGGCGGCCAGCTCGATATGCGCGCCGAACGCTTCGAGGGCCTTCAAGTGCAGGTCGATCGGGCGGTTGCCGATGGCGCAGCCGCCGGGCAGCGACACGGTCGCTTCGCCGGCACGCGCGAGCAGCGGGCCGAGCACGAGGATCGAGGCGCGCATCTTGCGCACGAGGTCATAGGGCGCGACGGTCGAGGTGAGCCGCGTGGCCTGCAGCGTCATCACGCGGCCGAAATCCTCGGGGCGCGCGCCGGCGATGGCAGTGGACACGCCGAACTGGTTCATCAGGTGCTGGAAGCCGTCGATATCGGCCAGGCGCGGCAGGTTGCGCAGCGTTACCGCTTCATCGGTCAGCAGCGCGCAGGGCAGCAACGTGAGCGCCGCATTCTTTGCCCCCGAGACCGGGACCGTACCAGAAAGACGCTTGCCGCCGCGAATGATGATCTTGTCCATCGCGGCGGTTTAGCCGGTTTGCGATGCAGGGCAAGGGGCTAGGCAGCATTGCAGGCAACATGGTGAATATTGCGTTGCAGCATTTTTTGCACGCCCTGCCCGTTGCGGAACTTGTCATCGCAAAGGCAGGCTGCTTAACTATCGTGTAACAGGACAATGGGAAAGACAACGTCATGAGCGAAACCACCGCAAGTCCCCGCAAACCGATCCGCAAGGCCGTGTTTCCCGTTGCCGGCCTTGGCACCCGCTTCCTGCCGGCCACCAAGGCCGTGCCCAAGGAGATGCTGCCGATCGTCGACCGCCCGCTGATCCAGTACGCCGTGGACGAAGCGCGCGAAGCAGGGATCGAGGAACTGATTTTCGTGACCGGCCGCGGCAAGACCGCGATCGTGGAGCATTTCGACACCGCGTTCGAGCTGGAAACCACGATGGCCAGCCGCGGCAAGGATCTTTCCGTGCTCGACGATACCCGCATCAAGCCGGGCAACCTGGTCACCGTACGCCAGCAGGTGGCCATGGGCCTGGGCCACGCAGTGTGGTGCGCGCGCGAAGTGGTGGGCGATGAACCCTTTGCCATTTTCCTGCCCGACGAACTGATGGTGGGCGCGCCCGGCTGCATGAAGCAGATGGTCGACGCTTATAACGAAGTGGGCGGCAACCTGATCTCGGTGCTGGAAGTGCCCGAGGAAGAAGTGTCGAGCTATGGCGTGATCGCACCGGGCGCGAAGATTTCCGGCAGCCTGACCGAAGTGACCGGGCTGGTCGAAAAGCCCAAGCGCGAAGATGCGCCGTCCAACCTGATCATCTCGGGCCGCTATATCCTTCAGCCCGAAGTGATGCGCACGCTGGAAAACCAGGAAAAGGGCGCCGGCGGCGAAATTCAGCTGACCGACGCGATGGCCAAGATGATCGGCACCCAGCCGTTCCATGCGGTGACCTTTGCCGGGCGCCGGTTCGACTGCGGCAGCAAGGCCGGTTTCGTGGAAGCGACGATCGCCTTGGCGCTGGAGCGTCCCGACCTGGCCGACGATGTGCGCGCCGTGATCAAGAAACTGGTGGGCTGAACCCCGCACGCCTTGCCAGCAAGGCAAACAGGGCGGCGAAGCGAACTTGCGCTTTGCCGCCCTTTTTTGCGGGCCAGAGCCGCCACCGCGCGCGGCACCGGCATAGAAAAAGGCGGCCGTTGCCGACCGCCTTTTTCCGCATCCTCTCCGATGCTTTATCCGGGAAAGCTGGCGCTTATTCTTCGCCCTCGCCTTCGGCGTCGGTGGCGTTGAACGCGCGGATCTGCGACGCGTCGGCGGCGCTGGCCAGCTGGGCAAGATTGGCGTCACGCTGCATGTAGGGCAGCGGATTGACCGCTTCGCCAGCAACGCGAACTTCATAGTGCAAGTGCGGGCCGGTCGAATGGCCGGTCGAACCGACGTAGCCGATCACGTCGCCCTTGTGCACGCGCTGCCCTTCGGCAACGGCGATGCGCGACATGTGGCCATAACGGGTTTCGAGATTGCCGCCATGTTCGAGCTGAACATAAAGGCCATACCCACCAAAGCGTTCGGCCTTGCCCACCAGGCCATCGGCGCTGGCGCGGATCGGCGTGCCGGTGGGCGCGGGCAGATCGACACCCTTGTGCGCGCGCAGGCCACCGTAGATCGGGTGGGTGCGCAGGCCAAAGGCGCTGCTCATCGCGCGGCTGCTGGTGATCGGCATCAGGGTGGGGATGGAAACCGAGCTGGAACGAACCAGGGGAGCCTGGGCCGAGGCGGCGTTGCCACCATCGAGTGCTTCCCAGCTGGCGAACAGCTTGGAGAATTCTTCATCGCCGGCCGGCGCGGTCAGACCGGCCTTGGCGGCTTCGGCGTTGCGCAGCGGGGCGGCAATATCGGCGGAAGCGGCGTTGTTGGCCAGAGCCGGCGTGGCAAGCCCAAGAGTGAGAATGGTGCCAAGGGCAGCCAGACCGGTAGACAAGGTTTTTTTCATTGCGACCCGTACAACCTCTTTTCGGCTGGTATGCCGCGCGCCCTGCCCATCGGGCCTTGCGCCATCGGCACCCGCTTTGTGCTGACCCCCAGCGAACCGCGCCTGCCAGACGATCGCGGTGGAACCGCGTGCCCGGCCGGGCGTTGTTCAGAGATTGGTGGTAACCCCCCGCCGATCTCGTGACGGTGGGGTAGCGGCGGGTGCGCCTCTCACGCAAGAGCCGCCATCATTTCACACGACAAACCGGCTGAACGACGCGCCGAGTCGTTGAACGGTGGCTTAACGCTGCCTCGGAAGTGTTGCGTAACCAGCGTTTTCCAAAGCTGCGGTGCCTGTTTACCACGCTCTGCGCACACTTTGGCGAAATGGCTTGTACCAAAACGGACATGCCGAACTTCGTCGTCAACGATTCGCTGCAGGATTCGCGCGGTGGTGTGATCGTCTGCCGCCTGGAAGCGGGCGATGGTCTGCGGTGTCACATCCAGCCCGCGGGCTTCGAGCACCATCGGCACGACGGCCAGGCGCGCGGCCACATCGTGCGCCGTTTCGCGCGCCGCATCCCACAGCCCATCGTGGGCCGGCATGGCGCCATAGTGGCTGCCCAGCGTGCGCAGGCGGCGTGCCAGCAGGGCAAAATGCATCGCTTCGTCTGCGGCCACGCCCAACCAGTCCGACACGAAATCGCGTCCGCGTTCGGCGCCAAAGCGGCCTGCGGCATCGAGCGCCAGGTCGATCGCCACGAATTCGATGTGGCACAAGGCATGGATCAGCGCGAGACGCCCCCGTTCCGAACCGCCGCGCCCGCGCTTGGGCATCTGGCTCGGCGGCAGCAGTTCGGGTTGTGCGGGCCGCGCCGGCACATCGGGCATGGTCACGTCAAAGGCGAAGGCAAGCTGCCCGGCAGCCCAGTCACGCGCCACGGACCGCGTGGCCATGACCTTGTCACGCGGATCGGCGGTCAGCATGGCGGCGCGAATCGCCGCCGCCACGGTAGGAAGCGATGGAGTCATGCCGCGCGCGTTACAGCGCCTTGGCCGCCGCGAGAACCTGCGCGGCGTGGTCCTTCACTTTCACCTTGTTCCACACTTGCGCGATCCTGCCATCGGTGCCGACTAGGTAGGTGGTGCGCTCCATGCCCATGTAGGTGCGGCCATACATGGACTTTTCGGTCCAGATGCCGAGCGCATCGGACAGGCCGCCTTCTTCTGCATCGCTGGCGAGCGGCGCGGCCAGGCCATGCTTGGCAATGAACTTCTCGTGGCGTTTGGGCGGATCCTTGCTCACCCCCAGCAGCGCGGTGCCGGCGGCGGCAAAGTCTTCTGCCAGGGCGGAGAAGTCCTTGTTTTCCGTGGTGCAGCCGGGCGTATCATCCTTGGGATAGAAGAACACGACCAGCTTGCGCCCGGCAAAATCAGAAGGCTTCACCGGGCTGCCATCGGGCGCGGTCAGCGGCAGATCGGGCAGCGGATCGCCCACGCCGGGAAAAGTGCTCATGCGTTATATCTCCAATGGTTGCCCGAAGACCTGGCCCCAGGCGTGGGCGATGCGGTGTCTTGCCCGGGCGACCGCGTCAAGCAGGGCATCCCAGCTTTCCTGGCCGCAGGCGGTGGCGACGATGGCACGGCTGGCGGGCGGCGGGAACATGCCATCAGGGGCAACCAGGCGCACTACGACCAGAAGCCCCGCCAGCAGATCGTGCGCGCCACGCAGGCCCGCCGGCAGCAGGCCCGACTGCTCCAGCGCGGAAACCGCCGCGCCCAGATCAGGTTCGAGTGCGACATGATCGCGCAATTGCAGGTAGTGTGCGAGGAATTCCAGATCGACCAGGCCACCGCGCGCAAGCTTGACATCGAGCGGGCCTTTCGCGGGCTTGTGCCGTGCCATTTCGCTGCGCATGGCCAGCACATCATCGCGCAGCGCCGTGCCATCTCGGGGACGGCACAGCACGCGGCCAACGATTTCGGCCAAGGCGGCGCGATCGGCGGCGGTGCCGAACAGCGGGCGCGCGCGGCACAGCGCCATGTGCTCCCACGTCCACGCATCCTCGCGCTGATAGCGCTCGAAACTGTCGAGGCTGACCGCGATAGGCCCTTGCGCGCCCGAAGGACGCAGGCGCGTATCGACGTCATAAAGCGCGCCGGCCGCCGTGGGCACGGATAATGCGGCAATCATGCGCTGGGCCAGCCGGTTGAAATAGAGCGTGCCGCCGATCGGCCGCGCGCCATCGGATTCGCGGGCGAAAGCATCGGCCGGCCCGCCGAACAGGAACACCAGATCGAGATCCGAGGCATGGGTCAGCGCGCCCCCGCCCAGCCGCCCCAGGCCGAGCACGACCATGCGCGCATCAGGCACCTGGCCATGGACGCGGGCAAATTCCTCCTCCGCCGCCGTGCCCAGCACCGCCAGTGCCGCCTCTGCCACGCGGCTGAGCGCGGCGGCCACGGCCAGCGGCGGGTGCAGGCCTTCGACCAGTTGCACGCCCAGGGCAAAGCGCAGTTCGCCCACCTTGCGCCGCACGGCATCGAGCAGGCGCTGGTAATCGTCGCCCACTTCGCCGCGCGCCAGATCGGCCATGATCTCTGCCACGCCGCCCGGCAGCGCGAAGGCGGAATGATCGATCAGGGTATCGAGCAGGTCGGCCCGCCGCGCCAGGTCGTCGGCCAGGGTTGGCGCATGGGCCAGCACGCGCATGACCACGGCCATCAGGCCCGGCCGCGCCTCAAGCAAACGGAACACGTTGATTGCCGAAGGCAGCGCGGCCAGGAGCCGCTCCCACCGCGCCAGGGCATGATCGGGGTCTGGCGCCTCTGCCAGGGCCTGGAGCAATTGCGGGCGCACGCGCGAAAAGGCGGCGCGCGCCTCGTCGCTGCGCAGCGCGCGAAAGGCGCCGCTGTCCCACGCTTCCACGCGGCGGGCGAGGCCGTTGGCATCGGCAAAGCCCAGGTCGGCCAGATCCTGGGCCAGGCTGCGGTTGTCCACCGCCACCGCGCCAGCGGGGGAAATGATCGCCAGCAGCGCGTCGAAGCGCCGGGCGACCGCCTCGGAAATGCTCTGGATCTCGGCGATCAGCGCGGCGCCATCGGCATGGCCGGACAGTTGCGCGACACTATCGAGTGCGGCCTGGTTTTGCGGCAGGGCGTGGGTCTGCTGATCTGCCACCATCTGCAGTCGGTGTTCGAGCACGCGCAGCCGGTCATAGCTTTCGCCCATGATCACGGCATCGCCATCGGTGATGATCCCGGCCTCTGCCAGGGCATCGAGCGCGGGCCGCGTGCCGCGCAGGCGCAGCGCCGGATTGCGCCCGCCGTGGATCAACTGGTGGGTCTGGGCAAAGAATTCCACTTCGCGGATGCCGCCGCGCCCGCGCTTCAAGTCATAGCCCGGCCCAACCTGCTGCCCGGCGGCATAGTGATCGCGTATCCGCGCGGTCAGCCGGCCGATTTCGGCAATCGCGCCGAAATCCAGGCTGCGCCGCCACACGAAGGGGCGGATCGTGTCGAGGAACGCCTGGCCGCGCGCCACATCGCCCGAAGCGGCTCGCGCGCGGATATAGGCGGCACGTTCCCACGCCAGCGCGCTCGATTCATAATGCGTGATCGCCCCTTCGAACGGGATCGCCAGGGGGCTGACTTCCGAAGCGGGGCGCAGGCGCAAGTCGATGCGGAAGACATAGCCTTCGTCGGTGATGGTGGAGAGCAGTTCCACCACCCCGCGCGCCACGCGTTGCGCCGCCTCCCCCGGTTCGTCACGCGCGCGGCGCGGCAGGGCATCGGGATCGTAGAGCAGGATGGGATCGATGTCCGAAGAATAGTTCAGTTCCTGCGCGCCATGCTTGCCCAGGCCAATCGCGGAAAAGCCCACCGAAGGCGCATCGGGCACGCGCCGCGCGATCGCGGCGGCAATCGCCGCATCGAGTGCGCGATCGGCAAAATCGGACAATTCCTGCATGACCCGGCCAAGCGGCAGCGCGCCGGCGATATCACCCACCGCGAGGGCCAGCGCCAGGGCCAACCGCTCGCGCCGCAAGGCGATGCCCACATCGTCGCACCCCTCCCCCGCGCGGCGCGCATGGGCCAGCGCGGCCTCGATCTTGCCCTGTGCCAGCAAGGCAGCCAGATCGGGCTGGCGATCGAGCGCGCGGGCCAGGAACGTGGTATGCGCGCGCGCCAGGACCAACCCTTGTTCCCAATCGATTCCGTGCGGCACGCGGGCTTCCTCTCTAGCTGGCCGTTCGCGCGGCCACGGCAGGCCGTCTTGCCGCAGCGGGCCGCCTCTGCCAAGTAGCCGGCATGAGGCCCGCGCGTTCCCCCCATGGCGCGGGATTGTTTGTAAAAAGGGATTTGCCCCATGCGTGTTTCCTTTGGCGCCCGCGCGGCTGCCTTCCTGCTGGCCACGGCGCTGGCCGCCCCCGCGCCCATCTTTGCCGCGACCGCCCCGGTGCCCTCCGTGCCGGTTCCGCTGATGCGCGAAACGATCAAGACCCTCGCGTCTGACGAACTGGAAGGCCGCGCGCCCAGCGGGCCCAAGGAACAGGCGGTGCTGGATGCGATCATAACCCGCTTCAAAGCCGCCGGCCTCAAGCCCGGCAACAAGGGGCAGTGGCTGCAACCCGTGCCGATGGTGACGATCGCGGCCAAGAACATCAGCCCGCTGACCGTGGGCAGCCTGTCGTTCAAGCCGGGCGCCGATTTCGTGGTGGGTTCCTATCGCGAAGCCGATCACACCACGATCGACGCCAGCGAACTGGTCTTCGTTGGCTATGGCATCACCGCGCCCGAGCTGGGCTGGGACGATTATGCCGGCGTGGACATGAAGGGCAAGATCGCGGTGATCCTGGTCAACGACCCGGACTATGAAAACGCCGACGAACAGGGCCTGTTCAAGGGCCGCCGGATGACCTGGTACGGCCGCTGGCCCTACAAGTATGCCGAAGCCGCGCGGCACGGCGCCAAGGCTGCGCTGATCGTGCACGATACCTTCCCCGCCGCCTATGGCTGGAACGTGCTGGAATCGAGCGGCGGCACCGGCAATTTCGTGGCCAGCGCCAACAAGGGGATGGACCAGACCGAGGCCAACGGCTGGATCCGCCGCCCCGTGGCCGAGGCGATCTTCCAGGCCGCCGGCAAGGACTTTGCCGCGCTGTCGGCCGCCGCCAAGCAGAAGGGCTTCCACGCGGTGTCATTGGGCGCCACGGCCAGCCTGTCGTTCGACAACACGGTGACGCACAGCACCTCGCACAACGTGATCGGGGTGATCCCCGGCACCAGTCGCGCCAATGAATATGTGCTCTATTCCGGCCATTGGGACCACCTGGGCCACTGCAAGCCCGATGCCACCGGCGACGATATCTGCAACGGCGCGATCGACAATGCCAGCGGCGTGGGCGCACTGGTCGCGCTGGCGCAGATGAACCGCCGCGCCGGCCCCACGCCGCGCACCCAGGTGTTCGCCGCCTGGACGCTGGAGGAATCCGGCCTCCTGGGTTCGGAATACTATGCCCAGCATCCGGTCTATCCGCTGGCCCGCACGGTGGGCGGGGTCAACATGGATGCGCTTTCGCTGATCGGCCCGACGCGTGACGTGCAGGTGACCGGGGGCGACAAGTCCGATCTCACCGCCATCCTGCGCCAGGTGGAAGGCCAGATGCACCTGACCGAAACCCCCGAGGATCACCCCGAGCGCGGGCACTATTACCGGTCTGACCATTTCAGCCTGGCCAAGCGCGGCGTGCCGATGTTTGCCGTGGGCCGCGGCACCGACCTGGTCAATGGCGGCACCAAAGCAGGCGAAGCGGCCACCGAAGACTATGTCGAGCATCACTATCACCAGCCTTCGGACGAATATTCCGATAGCTGGGACATGACCGGCATGGCCCAGGAAGTGGAACTCTATTACCGCCTGGGCCGCGCGCTGGCCACCGGCACGACCTGGCCCAACTGGCACCAGGGCGATGAATTCCGCGCCGTTCGCGATGCCAGCCGCGCAACCGTCACGCAGGGCAAGTAAGCAAACCTGATGAGCGAAAACACCTTCACGGGCGGTTTGATGCCGCCCGAATTCGCCCCGCAGGACTGGCTGTGGGTGGGCTTTCCCCACCTGGCCGAAGAATGGTCGGGCGTGATCGACCGCGCGCAGGAACAGATCGCCCAATTTGCCAGCACCGTGGCCGAGAGCGGCCAGCCGGTGAAGCTGATCGTGCGCGATGCGGCCAACCGCATGCGGGCCGAGCGGCTGACCAGCGCCGCCGTGACCATCGAAGAGCGCATCTATGGCGACGTGTGGCTGCGCGACACCGGGCCGCTGGTGGTGTCGGATGGTGCCGGCGGGCGCCGCGCGCAGTTGTTCGGGTTCAACGGCTGGGGCGGCAAGTACCTGATGCCGGGGGACCAGGAGATCGGCGCCAGGCTGGCGGCCGATGCGGGCCTTTCCGCCAGCAAGGCCGATTGGGTGCTGGAAGGCGGCGCGCTCGATGGCGATGGCACCGGCCTTGTCGCCACGACCGAGCAATGCCTGCTCAACCCCAACCGCAACCCGCACCTTGCGCGCGCCGACCTGGAGATGCGGCTGCACCGCGATCTGGGCTATGACCGCGTCTTGTGGCTGGGCGATGGGCTGATCAACGACCACACTGATGGTCACGTGGACAATTTGGCACGCTTCGTCGGCGCCAATCGCCTGGCCCTGCCCCGCGCCACCGGGCCGGACGATCCCAACGCGGCGATCTATGCCGATGCTGCCGCCCGTGCGCGCGATTTCGGCGTCGAGGTGGTGGAGGTGCCCTCCCCCGGCCGCATCGAATGGGGCGGCACGGTGCAGCCGGCCAGCTATATGAACTTCGTGATCACCACGCATATGGTGATCGTGCCGGTGTTCGGCTCGGTGCACGATGCGGCCGGCGTGGAAGCGATCGGCGCGCTGTTCCCCGGCCGCGCCACCGTGGGCGTGATGGGCGATGCCGTGCTGGTGGGCGGCGGCGGATTCCACTGCGCCAGCCAGCAGATGCCGCGAGTTTAAGCGAGATTTCGGCACCGGCCCGCTCCCCCACCCGGCCTCCCGACGATAGTACCCTATGGGGGGCCGGGTGGGGGAGCGGGCCGGTGCCGGAATTCAAAATTCGCCCTTCCGCGAATTTTGACAGAGCACTACCGCTCCACATCCGATGTTTCCCTTAAGCGCAAGCCCTTATCCGGCGCTTAAGATTCGCCCTATAAGGCGGGCCCATGACCCAGCCCGCACCCAAGACCGTCCTCCTCGTGTTCGGCACCCGGCCCGAGGCGATCAAGATGTTTCCCGTGGTCCACGCCCTGCGCGCCGATGGGCGCTTTCGCGTGGTCACCTGCGTCACCGCGCAGCATCGCGGCATGCTCGACCAGGTCCTGGCCATCGCGGGGATCGTGCCCGATCACGACCTTGACCTGATGCGCCCCAACCAGACGCTCGACGGGTTGACCGCCGCGCTGCTCACCGAAATCGGCAAAGTGATGGACGCGGAAAAGCCCGATTGGGTGGTGGTCCAGGGCGATACCGCCACGGCCATGGCCGGCGCGCTGGCCGCCTATTACCGCAAGATCGCCGTGGCCCACGTGGAAGCGGGGCTGCGCAGCCACAATATCTATCACCCTTGGCCCGAGGAGGTGAACCGCAAGATCATCGGCACCATCGCCGCGCTGCATTTCGCGCCCACCGAAACCGCCGCCGCCGCGCTGCGCGCCGAAAACGTGGACCCGGCCGCGATCCACGTGACCGGCAACACCGTGATCGACGCGCTGCACTGGGTGACCGACAAGATCGCCGCAGAGCCCACGCTCGCCAGTGGCCTGGCGCCGCTCGAAGCCCGCTTTGCCGGCAAGCGCCTGATCGGCGTTACCAGCCACCGCCGCGAAAACTTCGGCGGCGGGCTGGAAGCCATCGCCCAGGCGATCCGCACCCTGGCCGCGCGGCCGGATGTGGCGCTGATCTTCCCGGTCCACCCCAACCCCAACGTGCGTGCGGTAATGGACGCGGCCCTTGCCGACCTGCCCAACGTGGCCCTGATCGAACCGCTCGACTATCCCCACTTCGCCCGCCTCCTCGCCATCAGCGAGATCATGCTGACCGACAGCGGCGGCGTGCAGGAAGAAGCCCCCGCGCTGGGAAAGCCCGTGCTCGTCATGCGCGAAACCACCGAGCGCCCCGAAGGCGTGGAAGCCGGCACCGCCAAGCTGGTCGGCACCGATGCGGCGCGCATCGTGGCAGAGGCGACCGTGCTGCTGGACGATCCCGCCGCCTATGCCGCCATGGCACGGGCGCACAATCCTTTCGGCGATGGGCATTCGGCCGCGCGGATTGCGGATTTGCTGTCGGGTTAGAAGAACTTAGCCCCTAACTTTTCAATTGGCACCGGCAGAGGGCCTGCGGGCAAGTGGCTTCGACAAGCTCAGCCCGAACGGAATCTCAGGGAACTCCATACGTACCTCCCATTCGCCCTGAGCTTGTCGAAGGGCTCCGCGCGCGGCGCTCGCGGCTGGAACGACACTCGGGCCAAGTCGAACCTGGAACGTCTTGGCTTATTTTGCAACACTACTCAGTGGGAGCAGCCGAACCTTAATTTTGCTTGGTTCAATTTCACCCTGATCAGGATATAGAACGAGGTTCGCTGCCGGCTGTGCTTTCCTTGCTAGTGGTGGACGAACACCAAACATGTAACATTGCCCGAGCTTTCCGTTGAGTTTGAGATCGTTGGCTGACTGGTACCGACAGAAGACGGCAACGAGGGGCGCACAACAAATTTTACCCGTGGTATCTGGCAGGAACCACTCTTGATTTACCTCGGCTTGGAAACGGAACTCAGCATATTTACCGGGCGTTATTATTTCTCCAAACCCGTCTGGAGCTGTTATAGAATCAATCTTCCCCTCGATTTCTTTTCGGAAATTGCCTTGCAAGATAGCAATCGCTTCCATTGGAACGTTAGCAAAATCGATCAGAAAATTCACTGCTGGCACGCTGCCGTGGTTATATACTTTAACGAGAACGTTGAACCAAGCGCCGTCATCGTCCCACCGCACGGAACTCTCCGGCTCAATTTCCATGGTTATCCACGGCCGAAGCGCCTGTTCGGCAGCATCCGCACTCCTTTTCGTGTGGTGCGCCGCACGTTCAGCAAAAAAAGCGGCTGCGAAAGCGGCAAGCAATGTGAGAATTCCTGCACTAAAGCCCCACGCAGCAATTCGCGTCTGCTCATACGCTACAATGGCACTTGCGTCTGCCGCGTCCGCTGCGCGCCTGGCTTGTACCAGGCTGTCATTGGCTTCACGATACTGTTCTTCCGCTTTTGCGCATGCATCAGCCTTCCGTGTGCGCAACTTGACGGGTAGCACGCTAATCCTAGCCGGTTGGCAGTCACTCCCAACAGCGCGATAGAAATTGGGTTGCTCACGTTGGCCAATGCTACCGACAAGATTTGGTCGTTCGGGTTGCAAAAGCGATCCCAACGCAACAGCGATGACCAGGCTTAAGAAAGCCGTGAAAAAGAATAACCGATAGCCAGGCGCCATTGAGTCAGAAACACCGTTGTGAATCTACGACGGAGAATGTCGCGCAGGTTCGGCTCCGTGTCCACCGCAGGAATTGCAGAAACTAAACCGCCGCTGCGCCTGAACTATCAACAGCTAGCCTCTAAAGGTTATGCCATCCGCCGCCTACTTCCGCCGCTTGCGCCACAGCAGCACCCCCGCCACCGGCACCGCCAGACCCAGCGCTGCCAGCGCCGCGACCTTGGCCGCGGCCATGGCTATGCCCGACAGCAGGAACAGCACGATTTCCAGGGTGGCTTTCAGCATGGGCGGGGGCGGCGCGGCATCCGGTTGCAACGGGGGAACGGCACCCCTTGTGCCATGCAAACGTGAAAAACCCCGCCTTCTTCCGTTGGGGATACCGGAAAAAGGCGGGGTGGTAAGCCAGAAAGGCGCACGAGAAGGGGATCTGCGTCTTTCTTGCCGACTTTGTCAGTCCTGGGGATCAGGCTTTCAGATCGAAGCGATCGGCCTCCATCACTTTGGTCCAGGCCGCCACGAAGGCATCGACGAACGGCTTTTCAGCATCATCGGTGGCATAGGCTTCGGCCAGGGCGCGCAGTTCTGAATTGGCGCCGAAGATCAGGTCCACGCGGGTGGCACCGTACTTGGGCTCGCCGGTCTTGCGATCGAACGCGGTGAACACGCCTTCCCCGGTTTCCTGCCAGCGCATCGCCGTGGTGGCGGCCAGCAGGTTGCGGAAGAAATCGTTGCTCAATGTGCCGGGGCGATCGGTGAACTGGCCCAGCTTGCTGCCGCCGTGGTTGGCGCCCAGCACCCGCAACCCGCCGACCAGCACGGTCATTTCCGGCGCGGTCAGGCCCAGCAACTGCGCGCGGTCGACCAGCAGTTCTTCCGGGCTGCGCCGGGCCCTGCCGGAGCCTGGCCCGCCGGCATAGTTGCGGAAACCATCGACCTTGGGTTCGAGCACGGCAAAGCTGTCCGCGTCGGTCTGCTCATCGCTGGCGTCGGTGCGGCCGGGATTGAATGGCACGACCACGTCGTGGCCAGCGGCCCTGGCGGCGGCTTCCACCCCGGCATTGCCGGCAAGCACGATGAGATCAGCCAGGCTCACCTTGCGGCCACCGGGCGCGACCACGTCGAACGCCGCCTTGATGCTGCGCAGCACGTCTAGCACGCGGGCCAGTTCGGCCGGTTCGTTGACCGCCCAATCCCTTTGCGGGGAGAGGGCGATGCGCGCGCCGTTGGCGCCCCCACGCTTGTCGGACTGGCGGAACGTGGACGCACTGGCCCAGGCGGTTTTCACCAGGTCGGCAATCGACAGGCCACTGGCCAGGATATGGGCCTTGAGCGTGGCGATATCGGTTTCGGTCACCAGCGGGTGGTCCACCGCGGGCACCGGGTCCATCCAGATGCGCGGCGACTGCGGCACATCCTTGCCCAGGTAACGCACCTGCGGCCCCATGTCGCGGTGGGTCAGCTTGAACCAGGCCTCGGCAAAGGCGCGGGCGAACTTGTCTGGGTTGGCGTGGAAATCCTGCGAAATCGACCGGTACGCCGGATCGGCGATCAGCGCGATATCGCTGGTGAACATCATCGGCTGGTGGCGGCGCGTGGCATCGTGGGCATCGGGCACGGTGCCGCTGCCGGCATCGCCCTTGGGCTTCCACTGGTGGGCGCCGGCCGGGCTCCTGGTCAGTTCCCACTCGTAGCCCAGCAGGGCATCGAAATAGCCGTTGTCCCAGGCGATCGGGTTGGTCGTCCAAGCGCCTTCCAGCCCGCTGGTGATCGCGTCTACCCCAGCGCCGCTGCCATGCGTGCTGATCCAGCCCAGCCCCTGGGCAAGAATGTCAGCCCCTTCGGGAGCGACGCCCACGTGGGCGGCATCGCCCGCGCCATGGGCCTTGCCGAACGTGTGGCCACCGGCGATCAAGGCGACGGTTTCTTCGTCATTCATCGCCATGCGGGCAAAGGTTTCGCGGATGTCGCGCGCCGAGGCGAGCGGATCGGGCGTGCCGTTGGGCCCTTCCGGGTTCACATAGATCAGGCCCATCTGCACGGCAGCGAGCGGATCGGCCAGTTCGCGATCTTCGCCGCTATAGCGCGCATCGGCCAGCCATTCGGTTTCCGGGCCCCAATAGATGTCGGCTTCGCTTTCCCACACGTCTTCGCGGCCACCGCCAAAACCCACGGTGGGCAGCCCCATCGATTCCAGCGCGCAATTGCCGGCCAGGACCATGAGATCGGCCCAGCTCAGCGCGGCGCCGTACTTCTGCTTGACCGGCCACAGCAGCAGGCGTGCCTTGTCCAGGTTCACGTTATCGGGCCAGGAGTTGAGCGGGGCAAAGCGCTGCGTGCCGGTGGACGCGCCGCCGCGCCCATCGAACGTGCGATAGGTGCCCGCGCTGTGCCACGCCATGCGGATGAACAGCGGGCCATAATGACCATAATCAGCCGGCCACCAATCCTGCGATTGCGTCATCAACGCGTGGATATCGGCCTTGACCGCATCGAGATCGAGCCGGGCAAAGGCCGCGCGATAATCGTGGCCATGGGGCATCGGATCGCTTTTGTGCGAATGCTGGCGCAGGATGCCCAGGTCAAGCCGGTTGGGCCACCACATCTGGTTGGTCTGTGCCGGAACCTGGGCCTGGGCCAGCGCGTCGGCGCTGGCGCCTTGGTGGAACGGGCACTTCGAAGGGGCAGACATCGCTTGGCTCTCCATCAGGGGAAGATCGTTGGACGCGGTGTAGTGCCTGGCGTTTGATCGTCTAAATGGATTAAAATGCCTAGAGTAAGTTGAAATGACGATTTGTGGTGGCGCAAGGCCCTTGCCCGGCGGGCCATGGCACCGTAAAGCGCGCCCACTTTCTCCATCGCAGACGGGGCGATTTTTCAGACATGACGGCCACTCCCAAGACTTCCGCGCTGATGGCGCGTGGCGCCGCGTTCCTGGGCACTGAACACGCAATCCTGTGCGGGGCGATGAGTTGGGTTTCGGAACGGAACCTGGTGGCTGCGATCAGCAATGCCGGCGGCTTTGGCGTGATCGCCTGCGGGGCGATGACGCCCGACCTGCTCGACGCGGAAATCGCCGGGACCAAGGCCCTGACGGCAAAGCCCTTTGGCGTGAACCTCATTACCATGCACCCGCTGCTGTTCGATCTGATCGGGGTGTGCGCAAAGCATGGCGTGGGCCACGTCGTGCTGGCCGGCGGCATTCCGCCCAAGGGCAGCGTGGAAGCGATCAAGGCATTCGGCGCCAAGGTGATCGTGTTTGCCCCGACGATCGCGCTGGCCAAGAAGCTGTTTCGTTCGGGCGCCGATGCGCTGGTGATCGAAGGCAGCGAGGCAGGCGGCCACATCGGGCCGGTTTCCACCTCGGTGCTGGCACAGGAATTCCTGCCCGCGCTGGCGGCCGACCACCTGGTGTTCGTGGCCGGCGGCATCGGCCGGGGCGAAGCAATCGCATCCTATCTGGAAATGGGCGCGGCCGGGGTGCAGCTGGGCACGCGCTTTGCCTGCGCCAGCGAATCGATTGCCCACCCTGCGTTCAAGCAGGCGTTCTTTCGCGGCAACGCGCGCGATGCCATCGCGTCGGTCCAGGTCGACCCGCGGCTGCCGGTCATTCCCGTGCGCGCGCTCAAGAACAAGGGCACCGAGGAATTCACTGCCAAGCAGATCGAAGTGGCGCGACGGCTGGACGCCGGCGAACTGGACATGGCCGCCGCCCAACTGGAAATCGAGCATTTCTGGGCCGGCGCGCTGCGCCGCGCGGTGATCGATGGCGATGTCGAGCGTGGCTCGGTCATGGCCGGGCAATCGGTGGGCATGGTCACCAAGGAAGAACCGGTGGCCACGATCATGGCGCAACTGCTGGACGAGTGCGAAGCCGCGCTGGACCGGCGCTGACACACAAGCCGCGCTGAATCGGGCCAGCGCGCGGGAGGGGGCATTTCATGACGCATCGGGCATCGCTGAGCTTCGTCTTTGCCATCGTGCTGATCGACATGCTCGGCTTTGGCATCGTAATCCCGGTGTTTCCGGGGCTGATCATGCATCTGGCCAAGGTTTCGATCACGCAGGCAGCCGAATATGCCGGCTGGCTGGGCGCCGGCTATGCCGTCATGCAGTTCGTGTTCGCCCCGGTGATCGGCAACCTGTCAGATCGCTATGGCCGGCGGCCGGTGCTGCTGGCCGCGGTGTTCGCGCTGGGCCTGGACTATCTGCTGCAGGCCTTTGCCCCGGCGATGAGCTGGCTGGTTGCCGGGCGGATCATCGCCGGGATCACCGGCGCCAGCTTTTCGGCCGCCTATGCCTATATCGCTGACGTGACCCCGCCCGAAAAGCGCGCGGCCAGTTTCGGCCTGATGGGCATGGCCTTTGGCATCGGCTTCGTGGTCGGCCCGGCGCTGGGCGGGCTGCTCGGCACGCTGGGGCCGCGCGTGCCGTTCATGGCCGCCGCCGGGCTGAGCCTGGCCAATTTCGTGTTCGGCTTCTTCACCTTGCGCGAATCGCTCGATGCCGATCATCGCCGCCCGTTCGACTGGCGCCGCGCCAACGCGCTGTCGAGCCTGCTGGCACTGAAAGGGCAGAGCGCGCGGGTGTTGTGGTTCGTGGCGGCGCTGGGCGCGTGGCAACTGGCCAACGTGGTCTATCCCGCGATCTGGACCTACATGGCGATCGCTGCCTATGGCTTTTCGACCAAGGCGGTGGGGCTGGCGCTGGCGGTGGTCGGCCTGACGGCCGCATTGTTCCAGGGATTTGGCATGCGCCTGCTGCTGCCGCGGCTGGGGGAACGGCGCGCCGTTATCATGGGCGTGGTGTCGCTGGCGCTGTCGGCGGTGGCCTATTGCCTCGCGCGCGAGGCGTGGCAGGTCTATATCGCCATCGGCATCGGTTCGTTCCAGGGCGCAGTGCAGCCAGCGATATCGGCCATGAACAGCCGCGCGGTCGATGCGCGCAGCCAGGGCGAATTGCAGGGGGCGGTGCAGTCGATCGGATCGATCGCCCAGATCATCGGGCCGCCGCTTTATGCCCAGACCTTGGCGCGGTTCAGCGGGCCCAATGCACTGATCGACCTGCCGACGATGCCGATGCTGGTGGCCACGGCGATTGCCCTGGCAGCCCTGGCGCTATTCTTGAAAGGCGCAGGGCGCGCCGGTGAACAGCCGGCCTGAACACCGCCGGCGCGGCGGCGTCAGCTTTCCAGTTCGACGTCCCAATAGAGCCAGTCGCGCCAGCTTTCGTGCAAGTGATTGGGCGGAAAGGCGCGGCCCTTTTCCTGCAATTGCCAGGTGGTGGGGCGGATCGGCTCTTCCATCAGGCGCATGTGCGCCTGGGCCGGGGTGCGGCCGCCCTTGGCCATGTTGCACGGCGCGCAGGCGGTGGTGACGTTTTCCCAGGTGGTGCGCCCGCCCAGCCGGCGCGGCACGACGTGATCGAACGTGAGGTGTTCGCCGCTGCCGCAGTACTGGCATACGAAGCGATCGCGCAGGAACAGGTTGAAGCGGGTGAAGGCCGGAAACTCGCTGGGCTTCACATATTGGCGCAGCGCGATCACCGACGGGATCTTCATGTCGAGCGAGGGGCTGTGCACCGCGCGATCATACGTCGCGATGATGTCCACCCGTTCGAGGAACACCGCCTTGATCGCGGTCTGCCAGGGCCACAGGCTGAGCGGGTAATAGCTGAGCGGCGTGTAATCCGCGTTCAGAACCAGTGCCGGGCAATTGTCGAGATGGCGATTGGATGCCAGCAAACGGGGTGTGGCGGCGGCATCGCCGCTATGGGGCCTGGCCGCAGCCGCCCGCTCGATCAGCGCCTGGTGAAGCATGCTCCGCTTGCGCTCCTGTGCCAAATCGGCTTCAGCCTCGCTCGGGGCGAGGCATGAAGGACAGGCATGACCGCTTCATGACGCATGCGCACAACGAACACCTTTGCGCCTTTTCGGTCAAGACCCGACTGCCCCGCCAAAAGGGCAGCCGGGCTTTATCCACAGCTTGGCACGCCGCTTGGCGTTACCGCGCGTAGGCGTTCACCAGATCATAGAGATAGGCGCGGCCGGTAAGCAGCGACTTGACCTCGATCCGCTCGTTCAACCCGTGCACGCCGTTGCCATCCGGGTTGCCCCACGCGCCCGGCACGCCGTAAGTCGGGATGCCCACCGCTTCCAGGAAAATGCCGTCGGTCGCCCCGGTCGACATGTCGGGCACCACCGGCACGCCGGGGAAATATTGCGCGGCCAGCTTTTCCATCGGGCCGATGATCTTGGGATCGAGCGTCGGCGCCTTGGCAAGCGGGCGCTGCGGCGGCACCAGGCTGACGCTCACCCCCGGATCGGCGACGACTTTCTGCAAGGCAGCCTGGATTTCCTCCACCGAATGGCCGGGGAAGATGCGGCAGTTCACGTTGGCCCCCGCGCGCTGCGGCAGGGCGTTGTTGGCGTGCCCGCCATCGAGCAGCGTGGCGACGCAGGTGGTGCGCAGCTTGGAATGAAAGCTGCGGTCGGTGTTCACCAGTTTTTCCGCGTCGACAAAAGCCGGGCTGCCGATCGGATTGGCGGCCAGTGCCTGCATCGCCTTGCCCATGGCATCGCCGCGCGCGGCGCCCGCCTTGGCAAAGAAAGCGCGCGTGGTGTCGCTCAGTTCGGCGGGGAAGTCGAAATCGCGCAGGCGCGCGAGGGCGTCGGCGAGTTCATAAATGGCGTTCTCACGCACGGGGATGGAACTGTGGCCGCCGGGATTGCGGGTTTCGAAGCGATAGTTCTGCACCGCCTTTTCACCCACCTGGATCGACTGGTTGACGAGGCGGCCCCCCTCGGAAAGGCCTTTGCCGCCGGTCTTGCCGCCGCCGCCTTCGTTCAGCGCGAATTCGGCGTCGATCAGGTCGCGCTTGTTTTGGGCCAGCCATTGCGCGCCGTTGAACGCCCAGGTGGTTTCCTCGCCGCATGTCAGCGCCAGTTTGACCGTGCGCTTGAGCGGCTTGGCCGCCTTGAGGCGCACCATCGTATCGACCCAGATCGCCGCCATCGACTTGTCGTCGGCGGTGCCGCGACCATAGAAATAGCCGCCTTCCTCGATCAGAGTGAAGGGATCGCGCTCCCAATCGGCGCGCTTGGCCTCAACCACGTCGAGATGGGCGAGCAGCAGGATGGGCTTGGCTGCCTTGGACGTGCCGGGCAGCACGGCGACCAGGCCGCCGTCCTTGGGATGATCGGGCACGGAAAACAGGGTGATCTGGCTGTCGGCATAGCCGGCCGCCTTGAGATGCGCGGCCATGCGCTCTGCCGCCAGGGTGCAAGACCCGGTGCTGACGGTCGTGTTGGTTTCCACCAGCTCTTTATAGATCGCGCGAAACTGCGCCTCGCCAGAATCGGGCGCCGCAGCGGGCGCGGCCTGGGCCGCGGCGGTAGTGGCCATCGCCGCCACCACGGCGGCCGAAACGAATGTGTGCTTGATCAAAGGATTGCCCCCTTGTTTCCAATCGAATGCGCGCAGCATGCCGCACTTGGCCATGCATGCAAGCCGGTTGCCACAACCCACCGCGCGCCCTGTGCAAAACATGGCCAATTCGCTTGGGTTTTGCGGGCAAAGTGCCTATGTGCGAGACTATGGCCAGCACCAACGAAAATACCCCGAACACCAATTCCTATGGCGCCGACTCGATCAAGGTCCTCAAGGGCCTCGACGCGGTGCGCAAGCGCCCCGGCATGTACATCGGCGATACCGATGATGGCTCGGGCCTGCATCACATGGTCTTCGAAGTGTCGGACAACGCGATCGACGAAGCGCTGGCCGGCCATTGCGACCTGGTGCTGATCGAACTGAACCCCGATGGTTCGGTGTCGGTCGAAGACAACGGGCGCGGCATTCCCACCGGCATCCATGCCGAGGAAGGCGTTTCGGCCGCCGAAGTGATCATGACCCAGCTGCACGCCGGCGGGAAATTCGAGAACACCTCGGACGACAACGCCTACAAGGTTTCGGGCGGCCTGCATGGCGTGGGCGTTTCGGTGGTCAACGCGCTGTCGGAATGGCTGGAGCTGACGATCTGGCGCGACGGCCAGGAGCACTGGATGAAGTTTGCCCATGGCGATGCCGTGGCCCCGCTCAAGGTCACCGGCCCGGCCCCGCAGACCGCCGATGGCAAGCCCAAGAAGGGCACGCGCGTGACCTTCTTTGCCAGCCACGACACGTTCAAGAACGTCACCGATTTCGATTTCGACAAGCTCGAACACCGCTATCGCGAGCTGGCGTTCCTCAATTCGGGCGTGCGCATCCTGCTGCGCGACAAGCGCCACGAAGAGGTCAAGGAACACGACCTTTATTACGAAGGCGGCATCGCCGCTTTCGTGAAGTACCTCGATCGCAACAAGCAGGCGCTGATCCCCGAACCCATCGCCATTTCCGCGATGCGCGACGGCATCGGCATCGACGTGTCGCTGGAATGGAACGACAGCTATTACGAAAACGTGCTGTGTTTCACCAACAACATCCCGCAGCGCGATGGCGGCACGCACCTGGCCGCGTTCCGCGCCGCGCTGACCCGCACGCTCAACAACTATGCCGACCGGTCGGGCCTGCTGAAGAAGGAAAAGGTCTCGCTTTCGGGCGATGACATGCGCGAAGGGTTGACCGCGATCGTTTCGGTCAAGCTGCCCGACCCGAAGTTTTCCAGCCAGACCAAGGACAAGCTGGTTTCTTCCGAAGTGCGCCAACCGCTCGAAAGCCTGATGGCCGACAAGATGAGCGAATGGCTGGAGGAAAACCCGGCCCACGCCAAGTCGGTGATTCTCAAGGTGATCGACGCGGCCGCCGCACGCGAAGCGGCCCGCCGCGCGCGCGAGTTGACCCGCCGCAAGGGCGCCATGGACATCGCCAGCCTGCCCGGCAAGCTGGCCGACTGCCAGGAGCGCGACGCCAGCAAGTGCGAACTGTTCCTGGTCGAAGGGGATTCGGCCGGCGGCAGCGCCAAGCAGGGCCGCGACCGCAAGACGCAGGCAATCCTGCCCCTGCGCGGCAAGATCCTCAACGTGGAGCGCGCGCGGTTCGACCGCATCATCTCCTCGCGCGAAGTCGGCACGCTGATCCAGGCCATGGGCACGGGCATCCGTGACGAATTCAACCTGGAAAAGCTGCGCTATCACAAGATCGTGATCATGACCGACGCCGACGTCGACGGCGCGCACATCCGCACCCTGCTGCTCACGTTCTTCCACCGCCAGATGCCCGACATCATTCGCGCCGGGCACTTGTTCATCGCCCAGCCGCCGCTCTACAAGGTCGCCAAGGGCCGCAGCGAGGTTTACCTCAAGGACAACGCCGCGCTCGATCGCTACCTGGTCGAAGCCGGCACCGCCGGCCGCATCCTGGAAACCCCGGGCGGCGCGCGCGGCAGCCAGGAACTGGCCGAACTGGTCGACCATGCGCTGCGCCTGCGCAACCTGATGGCCTTCGTGCCGCGCCGCTACAACTATGACATCATCGAAGCGCTGGCCCTGGCCGGGGCGCTCGATCCCGATCTTTCGGCCGATGCGCGCGTTGCGGCTCTTGCCGATGCGGCAAGCTGGCTCGACCGCGGCGATCCCGAGGCGCAGTGGTCTGCGCAGATGAGCGCGGAAGGCGGCTATCACATCCAGCGTGCCTGGCGCGGCGTGACCGACCACCACATGATCGAGGCCGGCTTCCTCACCAGCGCCGAAGCGCGCAAGCTGGCGCGGCTGGCCGGTGAACACGCCGACGTCTACGCCGGCGTCGCCCGCCTGGTCCGCGCCAGCGCCGCCACGGCCGAGCCGGAAAGCGCCGCCCCCGATGGGGAAGAAACCCCCGCTGCGACGCGCGCCGACAGCAAGGACGCGGGCATCACCCGGCCTTCGCAACTGCTCGAGGCGGTCATGGCCAATGGCCGCAAGGGCCTGGCGATCCAGCGCTACAAGGGCCTGGGCGAAATGAACGCGGAGCAGCTGTGGGAAACCACGCTCGATCCAGAAGTCCGCTCGCTGCTGCAAGTGAAGGTAGAAGACGCCGACGTGACGGACGAGATCTTCACCCGCCTGATGGGCGACGTGGTCGAGCCGCGGCGCGATTTCATCCAGGAAAACGCGCTCAACGTGGCCAACCTGGACGTTTAAGCGCGATGAGCACGCAGACCATCCCCTGGGACCAGGCGGCGACGATGATCGACCTGGAAGGCCGCACGCCGATCATCGGCACGATCCGCGACTGTGCTTTGCACTTCTCGCTCTACAAGCCGCATGCGCGCGAAAATGCGCGCGTGCTGTTGACAGTGCCGATCCATCGCGAAGGGCGCAAGACGCGCACCTGGCTGCTCGACCCGCCGGAAATCGCCGAACTGGCCGAGCGCCTGGCCCGCGAGACGCAATAACGCCTGCGGGCCGATCTGCTTACGCCTTGAGCAGCTCCGGCAGCTTCCCGCTCATGCCCCGTGCCTCGTCCATGAACCAGCGCTTGAGCGCGGGCAGGCGCTGCACCCCAGCCATGCCGAAGCGGCGGACCAGGCTGGGCACGCGGCCCGGCAGGCCGAACAGGCGGGTCAGCACGTCGGTGGCCGCCGCCACCATGAAAGTATCGGCCGCGCGCCAGCGTTCATAGCGGGCAAGCAATTGCGCTTCGCCCGGCTCCAGCCCCAGCCGCGCGCCTTCGGCCAGGACTTCGACCAGCGCGGCCACATCGCGCAGGCCCACGTTGAGGCCCTGCCCCGCAATCGGGTGCATCCCGTGCGCGGCATCGCCCACCAGCGCCAGGCGATGATCGACGACCTTGGCGGTGTGATGGAAATTGAGCGGATAGGACGAGCGCGGGCCATTGAGCGCGATTGTGCCGAACACGCCGCCCATGCGCTTTTCCACTTCGGCCAGGAATGCCTTTTCGCCCATGGCGAGCACGCCCGCGGCATCCTTTTCCGCCACGGTCCACACCAGCGCGCTACGGTGCGTGCCGTCCGCCTCGTCCAGCAAGGGCAGCAGGGCGAAGGGACCAGCCGGATAGAAGATTTCCCAGGCGGTGTTCTCGTGCGGCTTTTCGTGGGTGAGGCCCGCAATGATCGCGCGATGACCATAGTCCCAGCGCGCCGGGGTAAAACCCGCCTCGTCGCGCGTGGGGCTGCGACGGCCTTCGGCAGCGACGAGCAGGCTGCCTTTCAGCACACGGCCATCGGCCAGCGTCACGGTGACGCCATGTTCGCCGCGCTCGCGCGTGGCGACCTGGGCGTTGGGCAGGAACGTGATCAGGCTTTCGCGCGCGGCGGCCTCGTACATCACCAGCCGCAGATCGCGGTTGGCATACATGCGGCCGAGCGAGCCCTCGTCGGCGCCGGGGCGGAAATCGATGCGGCCGGGCTTCATGCTGTCGGTCACGGCGATGGCGTCGATCGGGCAGCCCTTGGGCGCCAGTGCCTCGGCCATGCCCAGGTTGGTGTAGAGATTCCAGCTGGCGGTGGAAATCGCCGAGGCGCGACCATCGAACCCGGCGGCGGTCTGTGCTGCCGGATCGGAGGAATCGACCACCACGCTCGACAGGCCCTGCTTGGCGAGGCCAATCGCCAGCGTCATGCCGACCAGGCCGCCGCCCAGGATCACCACGTCGCCCGAGAGCGCCTGTTCCCCAGCCTGTTCCACCGCCAACTCGCTCATCACTTCACTCCGCAGGTGCTGCCCGGCCCGGAATCGAGATCGAGGCAGCGACCGTCATAGGCGCCTGGCGGCGCCGGCAAATTGATCCATGCCGAAAGGGTGGGGGCAATGTCCACTGTTTCAACGGGCGATGGCTGTTCAAAGCCGGTCATCCCCTTGCGCCAGAACAGGATCGGCACGCGCCGGTCATAGTCCCAGGGCGAACCGTGGGTGGCGACATAGCCCGGCCCCGGCTGGGGCAGCGCCATGACGCCGCGCCGCAGCATGACCACGAAATCGCCCGAGCGCGGGGCATAGAACGAAGCGCGCGCGCGCTGGATCAGGCTCCAGGTTTCAGGCGATCCGGACGGCATCGGCGTGGCCGCGATTTCAGCGGCGGTGAACACGCCCGCGACTTGCGGATTGGCCACCAGGATGGCGCGCGCGGCTTCCACCACGGCGGTCTTTTGCGCCGCGGGCAGATCGGCCTTGACCCAGAAATCACCGGCCGCGCCATCGCCCAGGATCAGCCCCTTTGCCGGCAGTTGCAGCCGCGCGGCGACTTGCTCGCTCAGCGCCTTGGGCAGCAGCGCCACATCGGCGCGGGCGGCCTGGGGCAGCGCTTCGCGGTTCTGCCGCTCGGGCATGTCGAACCCGCCGTGGTCGGCCGAGAGCACCACGCCGTAATCGATGTGGCGCGCATCGAGCGCTGCAAAGAACGCCCCCAGCGCCTGGTCGACCGTGGCCAGCTGGATGCACATTTCCGGCCCCTGCGTGCCGGTGCTGTGCCCGACGTAGTCCGTGGCCGAAAGGCTGACGGCCAGCATGTCGGGCGCCGGCCCTTGGCCCAGCTTCATCGCATCGACCAGCTTGAGCGCCAGATCGAGCGTCGCCTGGTCCAGCCGGGGCGAGGCGCGGAACGCCGTGGCATCACCTGCCGCCAGGGCAAAGTGGCCAGTGCCCACTGTCGCGCTGCCGGCCTGGATCGCGCCTTCGCGCGGGGCGCAGAACGCGGGCAGCGGCAGGGCCGGGGCACCCTTGGCCAGCAGCTTGGCCACGGCGGCGTTTTCCTGGCTGGCGGCCGGAATGGCGGGGCGGCCATCCAGCGTGACGAAGGCATTGTTCTTCCACCACCACACCTGGTCGATCACATGGCCGCCCATCATCAGCGCGGCGCGATCCTTGCCCGAAACCGCCACGTTGCGCGCGGCGGGCCACTGCTGCTTCATCCGCTCGCCCAGGGTGGGCACCAGCAGGTGGCCAACACTCGCCACATAATCCTTGGGATCGGCGGCCGACTTGGTCTCGTCCTCGGCGCAATAGACCTCTTTCTTGGGCCGTGCGGCAGACTGGTCGATCCAGGTGTTGGCGATGATGCCGGTGTGCGCCGGGCGATTGCCGGTGAGCAGGGTGGAATGGCCAGGGCAGGTTTCGGTGGCGGCGTGACTTTGATAGCCGGCCGGGAACACCGCGCCGCTCGCCAGACGCGCCAGGCCGCCGGTGAAATGGCTGCGATATTCGGCAAACAGGTCGGCCGAGAACTGGTCCATCGCCAGTGCGATCAGCAGGCGCGGCGGGGTCGCGGCAGCCGATGTCGCAGGGGCCGTGGCAGGTGTGGGTGCCGGCGCCGCCGATGCCGGCGCAGCGGCGATCGTGGCGGCCGCAATGGCGGCAAGGGCGGAAGTCAGGAACCGGGTCTTGTGCATGAAGTCACCTCAAGGGGATGCCGCCGCCGATGTCTATCCCGCCCTTGGGGTATTCACCAAGGGGCGTTCTGGACGAGGCGGGCCATGTGCCGTACATCGCGCGGGCGAACGACCGATCCTTCGCGCCGGAGACGGAGAACCTGTGCCCCTGTTGCAGCGGTTGTGGACCAGCCTGATGTGCGCCCCAGAGCGCCAGATAGCGCGCTTGAACCTGCCATTGCGCGCGATTGTTGCAGCCGTGTGGCTGCTGCCGTTCGCGCTGATGGGCGGGCCTGGGGTGCATGCCCAGCAAGCCGCGCATATTCGCGCCACGCTGCTGGCCGAGGGCCCTGCCCTGCCTGGCCAAACCGTCACCATGGCCGTGCTGATGGAGCCTGAGGCCGGCTGGCATGGCTATTGGAGCAACCCGGGCGATGCCGGGCTGCCGCTGTCGCTGGATTGGACCCTGCCGGCGGGCGCCAAGGCGGGGGATCTGCAATTCCCCGTGCCGCGGACGCTGGTGGTGCAGGGGCTGATGAACCATGTCTACGAACAGGCCTATGCCGTCTTGGTGCCGGTAACGCTGCCGGCCGATGCGCGCGTGGGCAGCACCCTGGCACTCAGCGCGAAAGCGCAATGGCTGGCCTGCACGAACCAGATCTGCGTGCCCGAGCGCGCCAGCCTGATGGGCACGATCACCGTGGGCAGTGGCGCCAAGGATGGGCGCTTTGCCGCCTGGCGCGCCGCCCTGCCCGCGCGGCTGGACCAACCCGCCCGGTTCGAAGCGACACCGGCCGGGCTGTCGCTTGCCGTGCCGTTTCCCGCCAGCGCGGCGGTGGATGATCCCCACTTCTTCATCGGCGCGCAGGGCATGGTCGATTATGCCGCGCCCCAGGCGTTCCGCCGCCAGGGTGACTGGCTGATCGTCGACCTGGCGCGGGCCAAGGGCGCCTTGCCCGAACATCCGCAAAGCGTTTCGGGCGTCCTGGCGCTGGGGCCCGGCGCCGGCGGCCTGGCGATCACCGCCACGCCTGGTGCGGTGCCCAAGGGCGGTACCCCTATCGGCGGCAGTGCCAAGGCTGCGTTTTCATGGGGCACCTTGGCCCTGGCCATGCTTGGCGCGCTGGCGGGGGGCCTGATCCTCAACGTCATGCCTTGCGTCTTTCCGATCCTCAGCCTCAAGGCCATGGCCCTGGCACGCGGCAACAGCCGCCACGCGCGGGCCGAAGGGCTGGCCTATAGCGCCGGCGTGATCCTCGCCTGCCTGCTGCTGGGCGCGGTGCTGCTGGCACTGCGCGCGGGCGGCGCGCAAGTGGGCTGGGCGTTCCAGCTCCAGAACCCTGGCGTCGTGGCCGTGCTGGTGCTGCTGGCCACCGCAATTACCGCCAACTTTGCCGGGCTTTACGAACTGCCAGGGCTTTCGGTGTCGCGCAGCGGCGCCAGTGCGGGCACCGTGGGCGGCGCCTTCGGCACCGGGCTGCTCGCCGCTTTCGTGGCGACGCCCTGCACCGGGCCGTTCATGGCCGCGGCGATGGGCGTGGCGCTGGTGCTGCCGCCGCTGGCGGGCATGGCCGTGTTTGCCGCGCTCGGCCTGGGCCTGGCGCTGCCGTTCCTGCTGATCGGCTTTGTCCCGCCGCTGCGCCGCATCCTGCCGCGCCCAGGGCCATGGATGGACCGCTTCCGCCGCGCCATGGCCGTGCCGATGGGGCTCACCGTCGCGGCGCTGCTGTGGCTGGCCTGGCGCCAGGGTGGCTGGGGCCTGTTCGCCGCCGCCGCCATCCTGGCGATCGTGTTGCTGGCCATGCTGGCCCTGGCCGAGCGCCAGCGTCGCCAAGGCCGACGCGTGACGGCTTGGGTCGCACCGCTGGCTCTCGCCCTGGTCGCCGTCGCGCTGTTCGCCGCGCCGCGCCTGGCCGCGCGACCTGCGACTGAAAGCGACGCCCTGCCTGGCGCACAACCGTTCAGCCAGGCCACGCTCGACCGCGCGCGCGCCAGCGGCAAGCCGGTGTTCCTTTATTTCACCGCAGACTGGTGCCTGTCGTGCAAGGTCAACGAAAGCGTCGCGATCGACCGCGAGGCCACGGCCAAGGCCTTTGCCAGGGCCGGCGTGCAAGTGATCGTGGGCGACTGGACCCGCGCCGATCCAGCCATCACCACGTTCCTGACCACGCAAGGCGCGGCCGGCGTGCCGCTGTACCTGTGGTATGCCCCCGGCGCGGCAAGCCCTGCCAAACTGCCACAAGTGCTCACCCCGCAGACCCTGCCGGACCTGGCGGCCAAGACCCAACAAGACGGTTGACCACCCCGCCCCCCTGTGGCAATCGCGCCCCACCCGAGCGGGTGTAGCTCAATGGTAGAGCAGCAGCTTCCCAAGCTGAATACGAGGGTTCGATTCCCTTCACCCGCTCCAGAGCCTCCTCTCAGGGGGTACCAAAGCGGCTCATAAGTGGCTGTTTTCTGCGGTTTTTCGGTGGTATAATTTCCGGGCAGTTCCGGACATGTTCCACTCAATCTCAGACGAATGATGGATCACTTGATGGACCTGCGGCCAATTTGCGCTGTCGGAGGTCCATCAACATGGCCGAAAAAGCAGGAAAATCAGGGCTTACGGCGGCATCTGTCGCGCGCGCCAAGCCCAAGGACAAGCCGTACAAGCTGTCTGACCGGGACGGATTGTACCTCCTCGTGAAGCCGAGTGGAACCCGCTATTGGCGGATGAACTACCGCTTCCACGACTTCCAGCGCACGATCACCTTCGGCCGTTATCCCGAGGTGCTGCTGGCAGATGCGCGGGAGCGTCTGCTGCAAGCCCGCCGCCTGCTGGCCGATGGGATCGATCCGGTCGACCAGGCAAAGCTCAACAAGATTGCAGATTCGGTAGCGGCGTCAAACACCTTCAAGGCCGTTGCCGACGAATGGCTGGAGAAGGTGCGGCTCGAGGAGCGCGCTGCCGCTTCGATCAAGAAGTACGAATGGCAATTGGGGTTGGTCATGCCGGCGATCGGCAGGCGGCCGATTTCCAAGATCTCAGCGCACGAGGTGTTGCTTGCGCTCAAGAAGATCGAACGCACCAAAAAGTTCTACACCACCACCAGCGTGCGCACGACCTGCAGCCAGGTGTTCCGCTTTGCCATTGCGACCGCGCGCGCCGAGCGCGACGTCTGCGCCGACCTGCGCGGCGCGCTGGTCACGCCCAAGGTCGTGCATCGTGCTGCCATTACGACGCCCAAGGAAGCCGGCGCCCTGTTGCGGTCGATCGAGGACTACGAAGGCGACCTGCAGACGCGCATCGCCATGCGCCTATTGCCGCATGTCTTTGTTCGCCCCGGCGAGCTTCGCCATGCCGAATGGAAGGAGTTCGATTTCGACCGCAAAGTCTGGACGATCCCCGAACACAAGATGAAAATGCGCCGGCCGCATGCCGTGCCGCTTTCCAGGCAGGCCATCGTGATCATTCGCGAAATCGAGCACGACGCCGCCTATAGCCCTTACCTCTTCCCTTCATTGCGCTCAGCCAATCGTCCGATGTCGGACAACACCATCAATGCAGCGTTACGCCGCATGGGATACGGCAAGGACGAGATGACCGCCCACGGCTTTCGCGCCATGGCGGCAACACTGCTCAACGAGATGGGGCTTTGGAACGCCGATGCTATCGAGCGCCAGCTTGCCCACGTCGAAGCCAATGCCGTGCGCCGCGCCTACACGCGCGGGCAATATTGGGATGAACGCGTGCGCATGATGCAGCACTGGTCGAATTATCTCGATGGCTTGCGCGACGGCGCCAAGGTGCTGCGACCGAACTTCGGGCAAACAGCGCTCGGCTGATGGCATACAGTTGAGCCACGGTTGACGTAAACTAGCGTCGGTCGCTCACAGCAGCCTCCGTGGTCCTCTTCTGCGGACAAAAGCAACGATAAGACGGTGGGCAGTGAAAGATCGCCAACGCGATCTATTGTTGGACGTGCTGGGCAGCTCCTCAACAACGTTGCAGCCATTGAATTTCGGATTTGTCAGGGGTGGTATCAGCGGACGTGGATCGCTCCTCCTTCGTTCGGCGACCTAGGGGGATTTCGGGGCCGCCCGCGCATCCCGGGAGAAGCAAAATCAGACTCGACAAGAGTTCAACACAACTATATTGTTGTGTGCATGATACCGGACTTGATCGAGTTGGGCTCCCCCTGCCCTTGGGCTGTGCTGCCACCCGGCATCCACGATACGACCCTTGATGAGGTTGAGGCACGCTTCGCGACCACACCGCATCGCAAGTGGCTATTCGATGGCTTTGTCCGTATGGCCCAAGCCCTGGCTATTGCCGGATGCAGCTACGTCTACCTTGATGGGAGCTTCGTGACCGCAAAGCCGCACCCCGGCGACTACGATGGCTGCTGGGAGCATCACGGGGTCGACCCGGCCAAGCTTGATCCAGTCCTTCTCGATTTCGACAACAAGCGAGCAGCGCAAAAAGCAAAATACCTCGGTGAGATGTTCATTGCCGGAATGCCCAACGGACCGGGCGCCCCCTTCCTCGACTTTTTTCAGGTCGAGAAGTCGTCGGGCCTGGCCAAGGGCATTCTCCGCATCCCGCTCGCGCCGCTGAAAGGAGCGACGCCATGATCACCAACGAAAAGCAGTACAGGTCGACCAAGGCATCGGTCGAGAAGCTGGCGGCAGCCGCTGCCGCGCTTGAGGCGCCGAGCAGCAACTTCCCTGAAGCGTTTGCGGCTGCGCAGCGCTCTGCGCTGCGCAGCCAGATCGACGAACTCGAGGAGGAAGTGCGCTTCTACGAGGACCTCCGCGCGGGGAAAATCTCTGAATTCTCGGCGGACAGCTTGCACGATCTGCCCGATATCCTCATTCAGGCCCGCATCGCGCGCGGCATGAGCCAGAAGGATCTTGGTGATTTTCTCGGCGTCGCTGAACAGCAGATCCAGCGCTACGAATCCGACCGCTACCGGATGGCAAGTCTCGACCGCCTCACCGAGGTGGCCGACGCGCTGAACGTGCGCATCGTCGAGCGCGCCCAACTGCTCGGCAGCCCAAAGCTCGATAGCGTCGATCCGTCCGTCTGGCAGGCATTCCCGTTCGCCGAAATGTTCAAGCGTGGCTGGTTCGAGGACTTCTCGGGCACGCTGCCGCAGGCCAAGAAAGCTGCTGGCGAGTTGATCCCGGCATTCCTGCAGGGTGCTCACTCGCAGTTTTTGCCGATGGCCCTGCACCGCAAGTCGGTGCGGTCGAGCGGACAAGTCCATGAGGCTGCTATTGCCGCTTGGGAAGCGCGGGTTCGGACACTCGCCGATCGCAATCCCCCGGACCGGGCGTTTGATCGGGACCGTCTCACCGCGGACTGGGTGCGCGGCCTCGTCGGGCTCAGTCTGGAAGACAATGGTCCGCGCCTCGCAGCAGACTACTTGCGCGATGCAGGCATATCGCTGGTGATCGAACGCCACTTGCCAGGCACATTGCTTGACGGCGCTGCGCTGGCGTCAGCCGATCATCATGCCATCGTCGCGATGACCCTGCGTCACGACCGGCTCGACAACTTCTGGTTCACGCTGCTCCATGAGATCGGCCATCTGAAGCTGCACATCCGGTTGGGTGAATTTTCGGCGATCTTTGACGACAACGATTCGCCGGCATCTGACAAGGTTGAGCACGATGCCGACTATTTTGCGCAAGAGGCCTTGATCCCGGAGGCTAACTGGAACCTTGCGGTGTCGCGCTTCACCCGCAACGACAAGGCGGTCGTGGCCGACGCCAAGCGCTTCGGTGTGGCACCTGCAGTGATCGCCGGCCGGATCCGGCGAGATGCGAATGACTACACCCTGTTTCGCACGCTCGTTGGCAATGGCGAAGTTCGCCGCCAGTTCGGACTTTGAGGGGCGACGAAATGCCGATCACGCACACTGACTACGTTCCGATCCTCAAATGGCGGCAGGGTGAATACCAGGCGCTCTTGCGCTTGCCGGACGCCGTGAAGGACAGGACCATTCCTCTTATCGAGGTTACACCCCCCGATTTCGATTTCGAGACTTGGACTCCTTCGAAGTCGATCGACGACCACCTCGCAAAGTTTGCCGCTCGTTTTCGTGCGAAATGGGGAACACGCCTTGCGCTGCTCGACTGCGGCCTGCTGGATCCGGCTGAGGTAATGCAGGACGGTAAGCATCCAATGCAATTCCTGTGCGAGGAGGCGTCCGCACGGGGGGCGACGCTTATCCCCGTCATCAGGCTCGACAACAACACAGCCTATCGCTCGGCCGTTAGGACCGCGAACGCGATGATGCAGACCGGAGTTGCACTACGTTGTTCTCTGGATGAAGCCCTGGATCCCGCCTTTGACGCCAATGTCGTTACAATGCTGCAGCAACTCGGTGTGACCATTGCCGACTGCGATGTCGTCCTCGATCTCGAAGCACCAGCATGGGATCCACAGGACGTGCTAATCAACATCGTCACTGCCGCGATCCAGGCATCGAATGTGATGGCGGCTGCACGCAGTCTCATTCTCGCGGGTACATCTTTTCCCGCATCCATGGCCGAGGTCACTGGTCCGATCCAATTCTGGCCTCGGCGGGAATGGACGTTTTTCCGGGCGCTCCTGGCTGCTCTGGGCGAGACCGTCCGCAAACCGACATTTGCTGACTATGCCATTGCCGCCAATGGGTACTCACAAATGGACATGAGGAAAGTGAAGCCTTCGGCGACGATCCGTTATGCCTGCGACGATGGCTGGATTATTGCCAAGGGTGTCAATGTGCGTGACAACGGCTTCGGGCAGTATCGGGGATGCAGCGGCACCGTCACAGGCTCGGCCCATTTTCTGGGCTCGGGCTTCTCGCCCGGCAGCGACTACATCGAGCAATGTCGCGACGGGATTGCCGGCACCGGGAGCCTTTCCACATGGCGGTGGGTCGGCTCGAACCATCACATCACAAAAGTGGTGGCCGATCTCGCCACGATGTTCGGACCTTGAGAGTTTCGCGGACAGTCTTCGAGAGACGACGCAGCGGCAGCCTATCCACCAACATCTTGTAGAGCGTCGCGCGTGGAGCGCGGAGTTCTCGCTCCGAAACGCCAAGGCTTCGGAGGATCGCCTGCGCTTCAGGCCGCCACAGCAGACGAGCCAGAACGAGCGGATCGATGCCCTTGTTTACTCGTTCCGGTCGAACGCGACGGAACCGCACCCCTTGAGTCGTGCCGCGCTCTGCGACCATGATGCCCCACCAATCGGGCACCATCGTCAAGGCCGACGCAAGATGTTTGGGATCGACGATCAACAGGGCCTTGTCGACTACCTCTCCGTAGGCGGCCACTTGCCTCGGCAGGCGCTCCAAGGTGTCGGCTTCCGCCTTGATTTCAACGCCACGAATGTGGCCGTTGATCACCGCAATATCGATTCGACAACTGCCATGATCGAGGCCGAGTTCGTCAATGACCAGGGTGTCAGGACAAGCTTGGGCGTGCGTGAGCAACCGCCGATAGGCGGCTTGCCGTACATCACTGTCCCGAAGCGGTCTCGAAGCCATACCGAATCGATAGCCGTGGTTATGGCAGAGTGGCAACGGCCAATGTTACGCTGGCCCTGCCTGGACCACTATCCGCGGGCTGGCATATGGCTGGCATCGAGGCGGCGATGTATCAACGAGACCAGCGTCAAAAGATCCTGGGCATCACCGTTCGACATCGGCCAGTGGATGCGAGGCTCATGCGCCGTTGGGTTGCGGAACATCCCGAAAGTTCCACGGACGAGATTTGCAAATCCCCGCTGCTCACCCCGTTCGCTTTCGCTTGAAAGCGGGTTGATCGCGATCATCGGCGGCGTTCCACCCAGAGCACGATCGACAAGTGTCGAGCCATCATCGGTCAATCCTGTCTTAGCCCTCATTTTCGCAGCGACGCTCTTCACCGCTTCCTGCACCGCATGGAAATAGTCGTCGGCGACCAGCTCTGCCCGGCAAAAGGCCAGCACGTCCCTATGAACGCCTCGCGTTTCGAGGTCGCAGCGCAATTCGTTCGCGCGTCGTTGGGCCTCAGGCAACGTCGTGGCGACGGTCACCGCCTCGATTTCACCGGCTTCTGTGACTACCAGCCCGGCGAAGGCCAGCGCGAAATTCAGGCTCGTCCGCATGGGTTCGAAGCGATCCGGGTCGCGTACATAGCGGGCCGGCTTCATCGCATTCCGAATGAAGCCGAGCACGCGGGTCCGATCACCGCACCGGTTCTGGCTCTCGGCGAACGCATTATAAATCCTGACACGCTTCGTGATCGGGCCAGGATCGGTCATTTCGCACCTGGCGATCAGCATTTCGATCTCGGCGCCCTGCAAACCCACATTGGTATCGCCAAGTGCTCCGGCGATCGCCTCGAGTTCGGCTTGCGAAAACAGCTTCTTCATCCCGCGACCGCCAGTTCAGTTTCCGGCCCAGCCGATAGTGGGGACGCCCAGTCGGGCAATTGTCCGAGGTCTGCCAACTCTGCTCTCACGAGACCGTCGAGCACTTCCGGGAAAAGCCGGGCCATGATCCGCCAAAGGGCATGATCTTGATCCACCTGAGCCTCGCTCTGCTTGGCTTCGGCAATGATCCGGCGGAGCGAATTCTTCTCGAGCAGGTAAGATAGGGAAGTCGAACCCACAAAGGTCTCGATCAGGCTGGCGCAATGCATGAAGTCGGATCCGCTCAGCTTGCTGTTGAGCATGGATAATACCGCACTCTCGCCGGAAAACTTGGTGATGTGGAGAATCGGGCGATGGGCGGCTGCGCTATGCGCCACTGAACACAAGATCGCGTAAAGCACGGCCGTGTGAGCACGGGCGCGGTTGGACCGCTCGATCCAGAAATCCCGCTCCCATTCCCACACACCGGGAACGCCCGACTTCATATCTGACCACGGGTCTTCGTAGTGGTTGCTGTATTCCGGTGAGTTCGGTCGCTCTTCCCGGGCCAGTTTCATAGCATCCCACCAGCGCGCCCGCTCCTGCTTGCTCCGCTGTTTCAGTGCCTTGGATCGACAATCTTCCACAAATGCCGATCGACCGGCGCCAGTCTGCAGATCGTCCAGCGAGACCAGACTCGGTTCACTCCAGCCGCCATGGCCATTTTCTATGAAGCATTTCAGAACTAGGGTGCCGCGCTCGATCGAAGCGGCCTCAGCCTCATCATCGAATACGAAGGCATTGCCTCGCTGCATGGCAACGACATCATGAAATCCCTGCGGCATCGGTTCTTCAAGAGTGCTGAAGATCCATACCAATGCGATGCCCTCATCATCATAATGCACGTGGCGGGCAGCGACTTCTGGAGCGAACGGCTTAGACAACTGCACTTCCAGCGCGAAGCGACCCAGGCCGCTCAAGTCCGCGAAGACGTCGGGCCAACGACCGCGCTTGTGGATTTCTGGTCGCAGATAGGTGTTCACCGCGCTGTGCGAACAGCGAGGGTCGGCTTTGACCAATTGCTCAATCGTCGAGCACAGTCGCCGGTGCAGCGCAGACTCCTGATGCCCTTGGTATTGAGCGGCGCGAGCATCGTCCTCACGCAGATTATTGCCTTCGTACCAAGGGCAATTTCTGCTTGCTTCGGGGTAATGCGCGTATATCGGGATATGGTCGCCCCGATCAGCTTGCGCCCTGATGAAGATTCCACCTTCGCAAAGCCGGCACTTCGCTAAAGGTCTGCCCTTATCCTCGCGGCGGCGCATATTGATCTGGGTCCGCAAATGCTCCCAGCCGGCACGGGGCATTGCCATCAACTGTTCGATCGTGACGGCTCCGCGCGGCAATTCGAAATCTGCAATGAGGATGGTGCGTTGATGCCGGCCCAAGATCAGCTCACTCCGGAAGTTCGGGCCTAGCGATCCAGTCCCGGATCTCACGCCCAGATGCCACGTCGCCGCCGAGGCGCCGCAGATGGACGACCTGGAAATCATCGACCGTTTCCAGTCGAACTAATCCCTCCTTTTCCAGCCGATCGAGCAAATCGGAAATCGCCTGCCTCGATGCAGACAGCCCGATTGCTGCAAGCCATTTATCGAGCAGGCAGCTGTTGGCACTCCGCTCCTTGGCTAGAACGTCTAGAACTGCCCGTGCCTGATAACTTGTGCGTATTTCGTCGAATGACAAAATAAGGTTGCGCCGATTTTCCATTGTTCGAGCATAGACGATCGGCCTGCAATCGCAAACATAAGAAGAACAGATCGGCGCAAGTCTTTGGGGAAAGCCTTCCTTTGTCAGCCGGAGAAGCCATAGAGAACCGCCCGCCGGAAACGGTCTCATTGCGCTAACTTCACGCCAGTTGACGCCATAGCATAAAAGATAACTTTCGATCATCGCGCGCGATCGCGTCACGTCCTCGTTCCGTTGTGCTCCCACCGAGCCAACTCTCCCGTCTAGTTAGTCATGGCCGGTACGATCGCTGACACTTGGCCCGGCCCTGTTGGCCGGCCCCGTCGGTCCGCCTTTGGCTCCTGTCCGGTTGTCGCCGCGCTGTGGGTGCGCGGCGGCGTTTGCCTCGGCTCCGAGGTGACGGGGGGCGTCACGGCCCTGTAGCCCCGCCGCGACGGGGCGCAACCCGGCCCGCTGCGCGGCTCCGGGTGCTCCACGCTGTTGCGCTCCTTCGGATGCACCCCGCCGCCTGATGCGGGGCTGTCGGTCCGCTCCTGCCGCCCCCCGCCACCCCGGCGCCGGGCCATGGCGGTTTAAGGAGCTTGAAGATCATGAGCACCGTGAATACGCGTGAACGCCAGTCCCTCTATGCCGAGGTGACGTCCCGCATCATTGCCGAACTCGAAGCCGGGCGTCTGCCCTGGGTGCAGCCCTGGGACGCCAGTCGCTGTCCCTGCACGTTGCCCCACAATGCCGGCTCTGGCCGGACCTACTCAGGCATAAATATTCTCATTCTGTGGACCTCTGCCATCGAGCAGGGCTTTTCCTCGCAGCGCTGGCTGACCTATCGTCAGGCCGAAGCAGCCGGGGGCCATGTCCGGCGCGGCGAGAAGGGCACGGTGGTCTGCTATGCTGATCGCTTCACCCCGCGCGAGGAAGCTGCCAAGGCCCGAGACGAAGACCGCGAAGCGCGCACGGTGGCATTTCTGAAGCGCTTTACCGTGTTCAATCTCGACCAGTGCGAGGACCTGCCTGACGACATGGTGCAGCCTGTGGCACCGATTGCGCCCGAACTGGCGATTGCTGGTGCGGACCGCGTGATCCAGAACAGCGGGGTGACCTTCCGCATCGGGGGCGGGGAAGCGTTCTATTCCCCCACCCATGACGTGGTGCAGGTGCCGCCCCAGGCTGCCTTCCCCGAGCCGATCAACTGGTTCCGCACAGCGCTGCACGAACTAGGGCATGCCTCCGGCCACAAGAGCCGGCTGGACCGGGACCAGACCGGCAAGTTTGGTTCTGCGTCCTACGCAAAAGAGGAACTTGTTGCGGAAATGGCCAGTGCCTTTGCCTGTGCCGCGCTGGGCATTGTGCCGACGGTGCGGCACTCTGATTACGTCGGCGCGTGGCTGGAAGTGTTGTGTGCCGACGAGAAGGCGATCTTCCGCGCTGCCAGTGCGGCCAGCAAGGCTGCCGATTTCCTGCTGGCCTGGGGGGAGGACCGGCCATGAGCCGGCCTCTTCCGCCCGAATGGGGCACGCCCGTCCTGCCGCCGATCTCGCCGCGCACGTTCTGGCGCCGGGGTCAGCGCGGCTTACGTCGGATGACCAGGCGGCAGCGCGCGATCTTTGGGGCCGTGCGCTTCGAGGGTGCCAGCTATGCCGAGCTGGCCCAGCGCCATGGCATCAGTGTCGAGGCGGTGCAGGCCGAGCTGGCTAAGGCCCTCTCAACCCTGGCCCGCGCCGTCTATGGGCACTGGTGGCAGCGCTGGTGGCCATGGTGAAAAATTCAGGCCGCCCGATGACTTGCCATCGGGCGGCACCATTGTGCGGGGCCCATCAGGTAAAGTCGTCGACGGAATAGAACATGGGGTTCTGCAGCCACTGGTCGAGCGCGCTGCGACGCCAGCCCACGCAGCGCGTGGCGATGCGCGACTGTTTGGGGAAGGTCCCGTCATGGACCTTGCGATAGAGCGTCGCGCGCGAAAGTCCGGTTTCCTTGAGCACCTGGGGCAGACGCACGAAGGAATTGGGAGAGGCGGTATTCATGTGGCACATCCTTCCTGTTTCCTGGGTTGGATTGGCCGGCCACGAGTAGAATTGGGGCGTTGCGGGAAAAGCGCAACCACCTGAGAATCCAGGGCAAGCGGCATCTGCCGCCAGCAGGCTGCCCGGTATACCGAAGCGCACCGACACGACCTCGCACGAACACCAAAAAAATTTTGCGAGCAGGCGCTGCGTAGCTGGATAACAGCCAGATTCAATCGTGTCGCGCAGTCCATTGCCCGCCAATCGGTATCACCGCGCGAATCAGCCTGGTGCGGCGAGACCGATCAGGACGGCGCCTGGCGCTGCTTGCGTCGGCCGTGCCCGGTCACTTCGGCGACATGGTCTACCAGCCCGGTAATGATGTCGCGAACCTGCCCGGCGGCAAAGCCTCCCGTGTCAGGCTTGATGCCGTGGGCGCGGCTAAGGTCGTTCCATTTCCAGTAGGGCGAGAGCACGTCCATCAGCCGCTCGGTCTCGGCATCGTCGCAGCCGAAAGCCGTGGCGTTGGCGTAGGCCAGGGAACGATCGACATGGAGGCCGATGTACTTGGCGCACCACGCATCGGGAAAACCCACGTCGAGTAGGTGCGACGACATCGCCAGCTGCGCGACGATGCCGGCAGAATAGAACAAATAGGCAGTGTCATCAGCCATGGGTGAGACCAGCGAACTCATGAACTCGCCGGCGCGCTGATAGCGATCCAGGCTGAGTGCACGGCCTTCGCGCGTGCGCAGGAGCCGAACGGGCCGCGCGTCGTAACGTCGCCACAGCGCACCTAGTTCGGAATTCTCGCTCGGCAACGTGATGATGGCAGCGCCCAGCGCGGGGGCGCCAAGGTGGGATGAAGTAGCAGGAACGATCGTGTCCATATGTACCTCCGGTCCGCGTCAGAAGCGGGAAGCGGAAGGTCTCAGGTCATCACGCGGACTGACCCCGAGCTCCCGCACGCTTGCGCGCGGGAGCCGCCGGAGCTGGTAACATGCCTGTGACATGCGTCGCCGCCTTTAACCCGAAGGTCTGGACATACGCCGCGACACCCCGGAAAACCGTGTTCTCCGAGTTTGCGTTACAGGCGGGATTACCAGTCCCGGCGCTGCCCTTTGCGCAGCGCGGTCCCACGATACCAGACGCCAATCCGCGCGCCAAGTTTTTGCGTGATTTATGGAAAAGTGGCGCGCGCGCCTTCAGCTCTCGGGCGAGGATGCTCAAAAGGTTCCTGCGCGGCCGATCCAGCGCCGGAGATACATCATGAGAGTACCGATGCGGCGGGCGGCTTTAGGCCGCGCCAGCCTCACTCGACTCTTCGCGCAGCGCATTGGCAATCATCGCAGCCAGGGTTTCTTCAGCACGGGTGCAAATGGCCTCGTCCTTGGCATCCAGATCGTGCCTGATCCATTGCGGCGCGCGCTCTATGACGCAGAGGATGACGGCGGAAGCGGTGTCATCTATGCCATCTGTTCGGAACGCATCGCCCAACTGGAGGAGACCGCGCGGCAGGCCGGGTGAGGAATAGCCGGCGCGTTGATTTCGCGCATTGAACGGCTTTTCATCCGCATGGTCCAAATCTGGGACAAACCCCATCGTTCCCGTGCCGCGGGTTTAGCGTCAGCTCTTGTCAGAAGCCGACGTTTAGCACTTATTCGCGCGGGGAGGCTTAGGATGACGCCCTGGGCTCGTCCTCAGGGTCAGGCTTCCTCCCTCACCGGCTGCGCTTACAGTGGATCAGCGCTGGCGCCGTCGCCTGAGCTCGGCAAGGCGTGAGTCTGATCCCACTACCGGATCTTCACTCAGGCGGTCGAGCGCCTCTTCGATCTTGTAAGGCCATTGCTGCACGTCGTCGCTGAGCACGGCCCATAAGAGATCGAGCAATGCCGCTGGATAGCGATAGGCCGGGTGCGACGAACCATCGCTGGTAACCAGCATCATGTGCATCGATGTCGATCGGGTGGGCACGAGCCGAGGCAGGATTACCTCGACCACAGCGGGCATCTGATCGCCGCTGCCTAGGGCCAGATCGACCAGGCGCGCAGAGACGCTTGGATTTCGGAGCGCCCGCTGCTTAGGCCAGACGGTGCGCAGGAACGGCACGAGCCGCTCGGGCCAACGCGTCTGTATGTTGTTCGAGAAGTGGCTGAGGTGCCAGAGAAACTTACCGCGCAGTTCGTCATCGGCATGGATCAGCACTTCCCGCAACTCGGCATCGGTCAAAAGCCGCTCGGGTTCAGCGGCATCGGCCTCGCCACCCCAGCCGCCGAGCAGCATGCCGGAAATGACATTGTTGCTCTTGCGCCGCGCGCCACCTTGTCGGGCGCGTGCGATCAGCCCTGGCTTGATAAGCGCAAACGTGTCGCGCGACGGCAGCCGACCAGTCCAGAAGATACCATCCCAGACAGCGTCGCCATCGGCGTCGCCACTGGCGATCGCCGGCAGGATAGCGCAGTGTGTCCATTTCGGATCGACGTTGAAGAGCCAGACATAATGGGCGCCGAGCATGACTAGTGCATGGCGATGGTGATCGCCGGGAAGCGCCAGAAGCTGGTCGGCGCGCTGTTTCCATAACTCAGGGAAACCGCCTCCGACGACGCGGTTGTCCTTCATCGGATCGGCGAGCAGCAGCCGAGCGAGCCGGCCGACCGGTGCTTTCAGCGCATCGTCGGCCCAGCTCTGATCGGGAGGATGCGGGCGGGTTTCGCCGAAGATTGCGAGTGCGCTAACTACCGTGTCCCATAACGCCGGGAGTACAGCAGCGGCATCGCCGTAGAACCTGTGTCCGATGCGCTGCATCCAGTCCGATACCGGATACGCAATGCCGAGCAGCAACGCTGGCGGCAGCTGCCGCAAGCGACCGGCGATCAGCGCGATCATCCGCACCGAATCCTTTAGGCGCGTTTCGGCGTAGAGAAACGCAGACCACGAGTGAAGCGGTGCCTCACCCGAGCGCGCGACATGGTTCAAAGCAGCCAGAGCGCGGAGCGGCCGCGCGTCGGCCAGACCACGAAACGGGTCCCGCTCGATATGAGAGAAGAAGTCGGCGCGGCCTCCCGCTTCCCGGGCGGCGGCCAGGATATCGGGGATCGGAGTTTCGAGGATAGCATCAGGTGTGGTGTCGGTTTCGATCGAATAGACTTCCGGCGCGTGGGAATCTGCGGCGTGATCGCCAATGACCGGCATCCAATCCGGATCGAACGCCCGCAGCCTAGCCTGCTCAGCATCGACATCGAAGCCGAACGTCACGCCCTGAGAGACAAGCCAGTGCAGCCGGCTCAACCGATAATGGGCTGTTGCGCGGTCCGGCCCGCCCCGCACCTCACTGGTCCACGGGTATGTCGTCGTGAGCAGCCGCTGCTCAATGGCCGTGCGCGACGCCGCGGACAGGTCAGGCCAGAGGTCGCGGATCGCGTAAAGAAGGTCGCGCTGGTGATGGCTCGACCAGAACAACACGTCCGACAGGGATAGCAGGGCCGACGCACCCTCGTCGGGATTGATGATCCGGTTAGCCACTGCCCAGATGCGCAAGCGGGCAAAGACGTAGGGGTCATCGGTCGACCATCGCTGAAACTCGGCGCGCGCCCCCACCGGGTTGAGCGCCTGCAACCGCCCCATCCATTCGATGAACATCGCAATCGGCCCGCGAATGCCAAATTCGCCGATCCCAAGTGCGAGGCCTCCATCGTCCGGCCGGGTATGTTCGAAATGCAGATAGTCGTTGCCCGTCAGTTCTTGCTCCAGCGAAACCGCCAGTTCGAGATGCCCGCGCAGAATCGAGATCGCATAGGCCAGATGCTCGTCGGGTATCTGTAGAGGCGCGTGCGGACGCGGATACTCGACATCAAGATGAACCAGCTTCTCCGGCGCCTCCTCTTCCCAATAGAGTGGGTGGCGAACGCCATAGGCCTTGGACGCGGTGATCTGCGGCTTGAAGAGATCGACATAGGTGCGGACGATGGATGGCGACCATCCCTCTTGCTGGCTTCGCGCCTCGAGATCGTAGCGAACCCGGTCTGGATCGGGCCGTACGTCTGACCGGGCGGCGAAGAACCACCGCCATTGCCGGCGGATATGCTCGGGAAATCGGTTCGGTTCCTGCCGAAGCCAGGATTCGATGCTGTGCATGACGTCGGGGTGAAGCGCGCCCTGGTGCCCAGCCCACCAAAGAGTGATAGGCTGGTGCGCGATACGTTGCAGCCAGATGCCCAGACTTTTAAGGCGCGGCGGCAGCGCGGCTAGTTCGAGGGCCGCACTGCCGCGCAGTCCGGCAAGTGCTCCCGCCGTGTCATCGACATCGCTGCGGCTAACCGCGAAGATGTCGAGCGCGTCGCTCGGCACTTTGCGATTGCGCATATAGTCGTCGGCGGTGTCCGGATCGGGCACGGGATCTGTCGCAAGGCCGAGGGCGCTGAACGGATCGAATTTGGGCGTTTCGTCGAGGTGCGGCTCGATATGGTCGGGGCTCGCAAAGCGGTGCGCCGGGTCGAACACGAGAAGCCAGCGCGCATCAAGCGTCGTCTCGGCGGTCGCGAACCGCCGCGCGCCCTCGCTGGTCGACATAATCTCGGCGACCTGAGCGCGTGTATGCGGATCGAGCGCCATCGGTCCGGCCAGCGCATGGGCGAGTAGTTCGTCATACCAACCTTCGATATTGCTGGCACGGTCGGCCCATGCTGCCAGCGTATCCCAGAGCGGCTCAAAGCCCTTGCTGCTGTCGAAGGGGATCGCCTGGACGCCCTTGTGCTCCCATAGGGCCTTGGCGGCTTCGCTTTCGCCATCCTGGAAGGCGTAGAGGCGCTTACGGGTGCCTGGCTGCAGGTTTAGCGCTTCCAGCAGATATTGGACCGGCGGGTCTTCCGCAGTGTAGCCGACGAACACGATCTGAAAGCGAGAAAGGAGCGACTGGATAAAGCGGGTCGCCCAGCCGTCGGACAGATAGGCCCGTCCGAAATCGGCGCTTGAGACGACGAATTCCTCATCGGCCGGCCGGCGATAATCAGGGGTGACGCGGCCATGGAGGTGCACGATACCGCGAAAGTCTTGGTCGCTCCGAGGATCGGGTAAACGCGGCGGGCCCGAGCAGGCGAGGCTCGGGTCGCAGGCCTCGAAAAGCAGATCGAAATTGGTGGTGACCAATCGGGTGACGCCGGCCCGTGACGTCGCGAGGGTTAGGAGGGTGCGGTGGGCGCTAAGTCCCGCGCCCGCCTTGGGCGTAATGGCCTCGGCGACCGCTGAGCGCACATCGGCGACCTCGAACTCGCGCTCGAGCAGCCCGAAGACGCGGTCGGTCGCGAGCAGCCCGCCGACGCCGGCCATGCGTCCCATCTCCAGTGCCTTGGTGAGAAGCGAGCGCGCCGGGCTGTCCACGGCGGCGCCGAGGATATCGATGACGTTGCGGCCGAGCCTTTCGAAATTGGGGAGGCCCGCCTCATGCTGGGAGACGCCCGCGCCGCAAAAGAAGATGACGTCACCCGCATCACGGGCAACAAGCAACTCGTCGGGGATCGAGGGTCCGTTGGGAATGAACTGCATCTAGTCATTACGGCTCAGAACCAAGTGCCGTCCATCCTCTTTAAGCGAGGTCGGACATCGTTTCGAGCAAACAACCGACATTACCGCGTGTCCCTGCCGCTTCGGCGTAACCCAACAAATGTTCGATTTCTTTGAGGCACCGCTCCAACCGGCTATACAGGTTTTCATCCATCGTGTAGATCGCCATTCAGATGAATGGATGACGGCTTTTAGGTCGGGCAGCTGGCGCTTTGAATGACCGATACTGAGGCGCAAAGCCAACCGGCTTGTTGGCGAGAATGGCGGGTTTCAGCAAGAGCCGCCGCTCACATCAATAGCGCGGAATGTTTTGAGTAGGTCGCCTGCTGCCGCAAGCGCGCGGGATGAAGCAGTAATATGAGCGCGATCCGCCGAACAGCAGGTTGAGTCAAGCTATCCGTCAGGGCGCTGCACTTTAACGTTTTCCTCCAGTGGTATTCCCAAGAGGAAATGGGCCATTCGGTGAGCCAGTTCGCTTGAAAAACGGAATTTGGCATCGGTCTCGTCAGGAATGAACCCATCAACGGCGTGGCGGGAGAGCACCTCATGAACGATGCGTCCCGTCTCTCGTTTCCGCGCCCGAGCCTGCGCGACAGGAAACTGATGTTTCATTGCCGCCGAAATCCGTCGAAGGGCCTCTTCTTCGATCCCTTCGTCATTGGCGGCGGCCAACCATTCAAAATCGAGTGCCAACGCCGCAGCGGGGTTCGCACTCCAACTTTGTGGCGCCAACGGATTGGACGCCAGGGCGAAGTTGACATCGAGCGGCGCACCGCATTCAGCGAGGCAAACTTCCCAACCATAGAGGTTGTACAGAACGAAATAGCCAACCATCCGGCCGCTATTGTCGCTCTTCACCACGATGAGATTGAAGATGGGCCCGAAGTCCGCCGCGAGAGCCTCTGCCACATCCTGAGGCATCGGTCGGCCATCAATCACGCAGCGCGCAAGATTAAATTCATCGCCGCCATTCATCACGAACGCACGCGCCGCCGCGAACGGCTCGCCCTTGAGCGCGTCGGAGCCCACGCCTGTTGCCAACAGCACAAGGCAGGATTTGACGATGGAACGCATCGGGTCAGTGCCGCCGAAACTCAGCTGAAAATTCAGCACACCCGCCGGCCTCGAAATAACAGTCGCCTCGGTACCTTCGAGGACTTTCCAGATCTCATCGACCGACTTGCTGGTCTGCGCCGCGATGTCGGGGACAAACCGAGCCACTTCGTCGAGCGAGCGAACGGAAATGGCGATGTCGAACGAGCCGCTATCATTCTTGGTGACCCTAAAGGGTTTCGAACGCTGCTGCGGCGTTCCGTCCGGCAAAAGTTCGAGTTTCTCGCCGCCAATGACGTCGACATTACGTATTCCCGGCGGCCTCTTCCCCGAGCCGGAAGGCATCTGAAACATGTTACGTAAATGCGCGGCCTGCTCCGCAAAAGCCTTGTCGATTGAGCCGCCGAACCGGTTATTGCAAACCGTACAAATCGCCCGTTTTGTGGTCATGCGGCCGCCGAAAGCATCCAGCAAAATATGTTCAGGCGCGGTTTCTCGTGTCAGCGCGTTGTCGCAGAATATGCAAAGCGTAGATGGGTTTGTGTGATATCTCACGACTTCGACGCTCCCGCCCGTGCACGGATGAACGCGGCGCCATTGAATTGCGCCCAGCGGGTCGCCATCATTTTCATGAACGCGCTCACGTCGCTGCTGTTTTCTGTGGCGGGAGCCACATACGGTTGGATCGGGAATGATTTCTGGAACCCTGGGGTTTCTACCGGGTGCGCCTCAGAAATCAGAAGTACGCCGTCTGCGTTGCGATACCGATATTCATCCTCGACTTTCTTTTGAAAGGTGTTTGTCAGAGCATAGGTAACGATGTCGGGATAGAGCGTCGTCGCATCCTCGTTGAGAATGACAAGGATGCTGCCAGCCCCGGGGATATTGAAAATCTCCCGTGTGTCGCGGAACTGTTTGTCCGCGTATTCCACATTGTCGCTGACGACTTTTCCGATCTTGAGAGCAAGCTGTTCCCGCAAGTCATCGCCATTGGGCATTCTGCGAAAAATGGCCTCCGTCGAGAGAGCCCCCCAAAACATGAGCTTCCCCTCCTTAATGAGTTGCTCCACGAATTTTTGGGGCTTGTCCGCCGGATCAATTTCCAGCGATTTTTGCTCAACGATGATCGAGCGATTTTGGAACAGATAGTCCGCGCGCTTTTTCCCCGGAACATCCCGACTTTTTAAGAGCGTGTCGATGTCCTCGAAACCTTCGAGTGTTTTCACGAAGGCCTCAAATCGGGCGCGCAAGGTTGCGGGCGGCTTTGGTGCTGTCATCCGGTCGATTGTATCTCGTTTTTGACCGCGTGCGAAGAACAGGAAATCCTCGCATCGGTCGCTCCGAACAAGCGGAGGAAATGACACCGGCCCGCAAATCGCATGAATGAAAGTTCGACTTCGGCGACCATCTCTTTAAAGCGGGCAAGTCATAATCGACCCTCACCACGCTGCTAGGCGGTTCGATCGCAAACGGTGGTTTTCAGGATCAGCACGGAACTAGCTGAGCGATCGAAGATGGGACGCGCGCCAGCCGACACGCCGTTTTGCGTATACTGACCGGCAGCTGTCAGCATGATTCGACATCCCTAGCGCTGGATTGGAACGGCGTATTTTTGGTCGTGAGTTGCCCCCGGCTGACGGCGATTACGCCATTATAATCGAAGCGCTAGCGTAGGACGCGATCTTCTCCCATCCCAGCGTTTGATAGAGTGCCCGGCCATCGTCGGTGGCGACTAGCAGTTCGAAACTGTGGGGATCGCGCCTAGCCTCGTGCAGGGTCTGCATGAGGACATTACCCAAGCCTTTGCGGCGATGCTCTGGCTCGGTCACAATTCGGTCGTAGACGAAGACACCAAGCGTCTCGGCTCCGTAGCCGCTGGCTACCAAGATGCCGGTGTCTGTGACAATGCGGACCGACGTCACGGGGCCAGACTGCTCGACCGCGATAGAGTATCCGTCCGCGAGTTGTCGGCGTGGCATTGTGCCATTAGCGCGCATCACATAGCTGGGCGCATGGACGGTCCAGTGCGCGGGCAGCGCGGCACGCAAGGCCTCTGCCGTGTCGCAGACCTTCACGAACTGGCGCAACTGATGGATTCTGCGTGCGACGTCCTTGAGCCCATCACACATCTGCGGAAACACCCAGCGGACAGTTTCCATTTCCGATCCGGTATCGACGCGAAAACCGCCATGCTCGGGCACCGGCATGGGCAACCCGCGCGCCAGCGATCGCGCGGCGAGCCAAGCATGCAGCAGATGCGGATCAAGGCCTTCGGTGTTCATCATCCCTCGCACTTAGAATTGCGCCTTTCGAGATGGCCATGCCGTGAAGTTTTGCCAGTTCCCTTGGTATTGCCGCCAGCTCTCAACCGGCTGCCTCGTTGCCCTCATCGAGCATATCGGCCAGCATCGCGGCAAGCGCCTCTTCTGCGCGGGCGCGGGCCGATGCATCCTTGGCGGCGAGATCGTTGCGAAGCCACTGCGGTGCGCGCTCGATCACGCCGAGAATGCGGGTCTTGGTCTTATCGTCCATGCATGTCCCTATGGCGACGTGGCTGGCAGCGGGCAATGCGCTGGCGACGGGTTGTGGACGTGCGGTGCCGGCTGCTCAGTCTGTGTCGTCGGCATCGGCGAATGCCCGCTGACCTCTCCGCTTCCACAGCGCCAGTTGATTGCCGGTGTCGTCAGAACGCAGCTTTGCCGCTGCCTCGACCAGCAACCCGAAGATAGCGGCGCGATCATCGTCGGTCAGTTCGACAATGCCAGCCTTGGCGATCAGCCCACCCAGTTCGATGAGCTGTCGCGTGCGCTCGCGGCGCTTCACCTGCCAGGCTCTTGTGTCATGCCGCGCCCGTTGCAGCGCCAGGCGATGGCGCGCGCTGGTCGTGCGGCGCTGCTGGTTGCGCGTTGTCGCCAGCGTGTTGGCCAGAAGCCTGTTCGGTCCGCTCGCCAGAAAAGAAGGCGGCGCCGCGTTTGCGCCATGCCTCCCGTCGCGTTGGATCGGTGATGGCAGCGATCGAGAGCAGCGCGCCGGCCAGTTCTTCGATGGGCAGCGCATCGGCGCCGGTTGCTTCAACCAGTTCGCCAAGCTGGCTCTGCTTGCGTGCCTTGAGTTGCTTGGCCTTGGCGGTGAGGGCCTTGAGGTCCTCGTCATAGTTGCGGGGCTTGCGCATGTCTGGTGTCCTGTGACGGCGGTCTGTTGGGCCGCGAGGCCTTCCAGTTATCGGCCTTGACGATCAATGCCAATTGCCTGAAACCTCATGGGATTCTGCCGTCCCGAGAATGATGAAATCTTTTGAGGGCGCGCTTATACGTCGTGCCGACGTGCGCTTTTAGGCGTATCTGGTGCGTCGCCATGGCGATCTACCATTTCTCGGCCAAAGTCATTTCGCGCGGTGCCGGCTCGAGCGCCGTGGCCGCCGCTGCCTATCGCTCCGCCGATCGGCTCTATGATCAGCGGCTCGATCGGCACCACGATTTCTCCAACAAGACCGGTGTCGTGCACAGCGAAGTCATGCTGCCCGAAGGCGCGCCGGAGGAATGGTGCGACCGGGCGAAGCTGTGGAACGAGGTCGAAGCTGTCGAAGTGCGCAAGGACGCGCAACTGGCCCGCGAGATCGAGTTCGCCATTCCGCGCGAAATGACCCAGGCCGATGGCATCGCACTGGCGCGGGACTTTGTGCAAAAGGAATTCGTCGACCGAGGCATGGTGGCCGATCTCAATGTGCACTGGGATGTGGGACCGGACGGCCTCGCCAAGCCCCATGCCCATGTCATGCTGGGGATGCGCGAAGTTGGAGCGGATGGCTTCGGCGCCAAAGTGCGCGAGTGGAACAGAACCGAGCTCCTGACCCACTGGCGCGAAGCCTGGGCCGAGCACGTCAATGAACGGCTGGCCCAGCTCGATATCGATGCACGGATCGATCACCGCAGCTTGGAGGCCCAGGGCATTGACCTGGAGCCTCAGAACAAGATCGGCCCAGCCGCTGCGCGCATGGCGCAGGAAGGCCTGGCGCGCGAGCGGCTGGAAGAACATTTTGCCATTGCCAGAAGCAATGGCGAGAAGATCCTCGAAAATCCCGGCATCGCGCTCGATGCCATTACCCACCAGCAGGCCACGTTCACCAACCGCGACCTTGCCACGTTCGTGCACCGCCACAGCGAGGGCAAGGACCAGTTCGACGCCGTGCTGGCGGCGGTGCGAGGCTCGCCCGATCTTGTCCGTCTGGGACCTGACGGGCGCGGCGAGGACCGTTTCACCTCGCGCTCGATGCTGGAGACCGAACAGCGGTTGGAGCGTGCGACCATCTCGCTGGACGCGCGGCGCCACCACGGCGTCAATGACCGTCACCTGGAACGCGCGCTCACCCACGCCGAGCAACGCGGCATGGTGCTCTCGCCTGAACAGCGCGGCGCGTTGGAGCATGTCACCGATGCACGCGGGATCAGCAGTGTCATCGGCTATGCCGGCACCGGCAAGAGCGCGATGCTGGGCGTGGCTCGCGAGGCGTGGGAGTCGGCTGG
>NZ_JABCNG010000006.1 GCF_012932495.1 Novosphingobium sp. SG919 | reverse complement strand
GTTGCTAACATCGCGGGGTGGAGCAGCCCGGTAGCTCGTCAGGCTCATAACCTGAAGGTCGCAGGTTCAAATCCTGCCCCCGCAACCAGAATCTCATAACACTCAAAATAGCCGCCTCCAGGGCGGCTATTTGTGTTTGGGCCAGCTGCACCAAGCCGACCGACGTATTTTATCTGCAAGATCAATAGCCCGTGCCGGGATTATCATGCCCATCCCGGGGCGCTTGCTGCTAAGGGGCGGCCAGGGGGCGGTCGTGCCCCCAGATCCATCGGGATTCACGACACTTGTCCATCACCGCGCCCGCCACCGCCCCGCGCCATCCGCTGGCCATTCCGGCCTACCGCGCTTTCTGGATCGCGCGCATTTGCGCCATGCTGGCGCAAAGCAACCTGGTGGTCGTGCTGGGCTGGGCGGTTTACGACGTGGCACGCTCGTCGATGGACATGAAGGCAGCCTCGCTGCGCATTGGGCTGATCGGCCTTTCACAGTTCCTGCCCGTGCTGCTGATCAATCCCTTTGCGGGGCTGGTGGCCGATCGGCACGACCGCCGCGTGGTGGTACGCCTGGCCTTGCTGGCGCAGATGGCAGCAGTGGGCGTGCTCGTAGTGCTAGAAGCGCTGGGCCAGGCTGATTTGCCTGTGTTCTATCTGGTTGCGGCCGGATTTGCTGCGGGGCGTGGGTTCTATGCCCCGGCGATGAATGCCCTGGCCCCCGCGCTGGTGCCGCCCGAAATCCTGCCGCGGGCCATTGCCGTGAGCGCCATTGCCGGGCGTATCGGCGGCATCGTGGGCCCGGTGCTGGGCGGCTTTGCCTATGGCCTTGCGCCCGAGGCGGCCTATGGCCTGACCCTGGCGCTGTTGCTGGCTGCTTTGCTGGCGCAACTCGCCATCGGCCCGCATGGCGCCAACCGCCGCGTGGTGGAAGGCAAACCCTTGGCCCACATCATCGAAGGGCTGCGCTATGTGACGCGCAACCGCATACTGCTGGGCGCCATCAGCCTGGACCTGTTCGCGGTGTTGCTGGGCGGCGCAACGGCGATGCTGCCTGTCTATGCACGTGATATCCTGCATGTTGGCCCGACGGGACTGGGCCTCTTGCGCTCGGCCTCGTCCGTGGGGGCGGTATCGACCGCGCTGTGGTTATCCTGGCGCCCGGTGGACGACCGCGTCGGGCCAAAGATGCTGGCGGCGGTGGCCTTGTTCGGTGTGGCTTCAGCCGTGTTCGGCGTGTCACGCTGGCTGCCGCTATCGCTGGCGATGCTGGCATTGGCCGGCGCGGCCGACATGATTTCGGTCTATGTGCGGCAGACCCTGGTCCAGGTGGTGACGCCAGACGCCATGCGGGGCCGGGTGGGGGCAACGTCGGCCCTGTTCATCACCGCCTCTAACGAACTGGGCGAAATGGAAAGCGGCTTGATGGGCGCGCTGATGGGGCCGGTGGGATCGGTGGTGTTTGGCGGCGTGAGCGCCGTAGCCGTCGCGCTGGCATGGGGACGGTTGTTTCCAGAATTGCGGCGCGTGCAGCGCTTCGAGGAAGTGGTCGCGCACGATTGAACGAGCAAGGCCCCCCTTTCGCGATGAAAGAGGGGCCTGCTTGTTTTCAGCCGTGCTTGGATTCTCGGGTGGACTGCACCATGCCCGGCGCGAGGAAGCCGATCGTGGGGCTCGGCTCCACGGCGCGCTTCTTCAACTCACCTTTCATCCGCGCATATTCCGCTTCCATTTCCTCAGTCACGGTGGCGCGCGAATCTGCCAACGCATCGCCAAAATCTGCGGCGGTGACCGATTGCACGCTGCCTCCGGCGCGACGGATCGCGTTGAGGCCAGCGCGGCGGACCACATCCTCGAGATCGGCGCCGGTAAAGCGTTCCGTCTGCCGGGCCACGTCCGTCAGGTCCACATCGGGCGCGAGCGGCATTTGGCTGGTGTGGATCTTGAGGATATGGGCACGCCCTTCCTGGCTGGGCGTGCCGACATAGACGAGTTCATCAAAGCGCCCGGGCCGCAACAATGCCGGATCGACGAGGTTGGGACGGTTGGTGGCGCCGATCAGCACCACCGATTGCAGTTCCTCCAATCCGTCCATTTCGGCCAGGATGGTATTGACCACGCGGGCGGTCACCTGCGGCTCGCCCACGCCGGTTCCACGGGCCGGCACCAGGCTGTCGATCTCGTCGATGAAGATCACGCATGGCGCCACCTGGCGTGCGCGGGCGAACAGACGCGCGATCTGCTGCTCGCTTTCGCCATACCATTTACTGAGCAGGTCGGACGACTTGATCGCGATGAAATTGGCTTCCGCCTCTTTCGCCACGGCCTTGGCCAAAAGCGTCTTGCCGGTGCCTGGCGGGCCATAGAGCAGGAAGCCCTTGGCCGGCCGAATGCCCAGGCGATGAAAGGCCTCGGGTGTTTTCAGCGGCAGTTCCACGCCTTCCTTGAGCAATGCCTGCGCGCTATCGAGCCCGCCGACATCGGACCAACTGGTGGTGGGCGCTTGCACCATCACCTCGCGCATGGCCGACGGCTGCACGCGCTTGAGCGCTTCGAGGAAATCGTCGCGCACCACGCGCAGGTTGTCGAGCACTTCGGGCGGGATCGTCTGGCGTTCGAAATCCAGGCGCGGCATGATCCGGCGCACGGCTTCAATTGCGGCCTCGCGCGCCAGGGCAGCGAGGTCTGCACCCACGAAGCCGTGGGTGGTACGGGCCAGTTCGCGCAAATCGACGCCTTCGGCCAGCGGCATGCCGCGGGTGTGGATGCCGAGGATTTCGCGACGCCCCGGTTCATCCGGTACGCCCACGACGATTTCACGGTCGAAGCGGCCCGGGCGGCGCAGTGCCTCGTCCAGCGCATCGGGGCGGTTGGTCGCCGCGATGACCACCAGGTTGGAGCGGCTGTGCAACCCGTCCATCAAGGTAAGCAACTGGGCGACCAGGCGCTTTTCGGCTTCGCCGGAAACCTGGCTGCGCTTGGGTGCGATCGAATCGATCTCGTCGATGAAAATGATCGAGGGCGCGTTCTGGGTCGCTTCCTCGAACACTTCGCGCAGGCGCTTTTCGCTCTCGCCATAGGCCGAGCCCATGATTTCCGGGCCGTTGATGGTGAAGAAGCTGGCGTCGCTTTCATTCGCCACGGCGCGCGCCAGGCGCGTCTTGCCGGTGCCCGGCGGGCCATGCAGCAACACGCCCTTGGGCGGATCGACGCCAAGGCGGGTGAACAGTTCGGGATAGCGCAGCGGCAGTTCGACCATCTCGCGCAACTGGCGGATGGTATCGCCCATGCCGCCAACGTCGTCATAGTTGACGTCGGCGCGGCTGCTGCGCGGCTCCTCGTACTCGGCGCGCAGCTCCACCTCGGTGGATTCGTCGATGTGCACCACGCCCTTGGGCACGGTGGAAACCACGGTCAGGCGGATCTGCGTCAGCGCGAAGGCCGGCGCATTGAGCATCTGGCGCAACTGGGGCGGCATATCCCCGCGGTTGACCTGCTGCTGTCCTGCGGTGGCGACGAGATCGCCGGTGAGCAGCGGGCGGCCGGCGAAATTGCGCTTGAGCGCGGCGGCCGGCCCCTGCAGGCGCAGATCGCGCTGCGCCGGGGCAAAGACCACGCGCTGGGCCACGCGCGATTCGATGCGGCGCACTTCGACGTGGTCGCCCGAGCCGACATCGGCATTGGCGCGCTGCAGCCCATCGAGCCGGATCAGTTCCAGCCCTTCATCTTCCGGATAGGGCAGCATTGCGCGAGCGGCGGTGCTGCGCTTGCCGATGATTTCGATAACGTCGCCTTCGGTCACGCCCAGGCGGCCCATCACCGCGCGGCTGATGCGCGCGACGCCGTGGCCTGATTCCTCTTGCCTGGCGCCTGCGACCTGAAGGCGGGCGATGCGATTGTCGCCCAATGTTGCTGCCTCTGCCATTGCCCTGTTTCACCCTTGGGGGTTTGCGGATCGGGGCAGACCTGCCCCGCTTGCACACTAGCTAGGATCGCGTGCCACGGTTTTCAAACGCAAGGCGGTGGCTTTGGTTCTTCCGCCGCTGCGATCGCGATAGTGCGAGGCTTTGCCGGGGGTGGCAAGCGACACGCAAAGCCAGGGCAAAAAAAGGGCCCGACCGTTGCCGGCCAGGCCTTGGAAGTTTTGGGAGAGGATGCCTGAAAGGCAGTTTTTGTATGCCTTGCATGCCTAATTTGTGCAAATGCGAAAGACGGAATATGAATTGCGTTTAACGCAACTGCCTATGGAAAGTCAGGCTGGCCGGCGGAATCGCAATGCAAAGCGATCGGTCTTTCCGCGCAACGCCGGATCGAAAACGATTGCAGTGTGGGGATCATCATTGCGTTGCAAAACAGCGCTTTCGCTGTCCAGCACAAACCCTGCGGCGAGCATATCGGCCTTGACCTGGGCGGGGTCAATCCGATGCAGCGTATCAGCGACGGTCGCGGGTTGGCCTGCGGGGCCGACGTGATCGACGATCACCACCGTGCCGCCCGGGCGCAGCGCGGCAAACCAGTTGGCCAGCGTAGCGGCAACCGGGCGCGCCGGGGTGCTGCCGCCGTGGGCCGCAGGCAGATAGAGATCGTGAAATTCGAGATGGGCGAAAATCGTATCGAGGCTGGCGGGCGCAAGGGCCATGGCCGCAGGTGAGGCCGCGAGCACCAGCACATTGGTGTGGGCCTTGGCCACCCCATCGAGCGTACCTGGTTTCAGATAGGCGGGGTTTGCCAAGGCATAGACGCGGCCCTTGGGCCCGACCACATCGGCGATCAATTCGGAATAATAGCCGCCACCGGCACCCCAGTCAGCGACCACCTGGCCAGGCTTGAAACCGGCAAAAGCGAGAATTTCTCCCGGTTTGCGGCTTTCGTCCAAGGCGCGGTTGGCCGCGCTGCGCGCGGGATCGGCCAAGGCGTGGGCAATGGTCCCCGCCGGTGTTGGCGCGGCGTGGGCGGCCGTACCGGCCATGGCCAGGACAACGGCGGAAAAGGGCAGGAACAGGCGGCGTCGCATCGGCAATCACTCCCAGGTCAGGCGGCAGCCCCTGTGCCCCGCCTGGGATGTGATCATGCCAGAGCCACGTTTGCGGGCAAGGACTTACCCGATGCGGCGTTCAATGCGCCAGCAGCAACGGCAGGCTGGAATTGTCGAGCATCGCGCGCGATACGCCGCCCAGCAGCAATTCGCGCAGCCGGCTGCGCCCGAACAGGCCCATCACGATCAGGCCGGCGCCCAGTCGGCGTGCAGTCTCGACCAAGGTGGCAGCGATCGGCCCGCTGGCGGGGATGGCGTGGGTTTCGGCATGGATGCCGTGGCGCGAAAGATAGGCTGCGGCATCGATCGCTGGCAGGGCGTCGGGCTTTTCCTCCACCGCCACGAGATGTACCGCACTGGCGCGGACCAACAGCGGCAGGGCAGCGCGCAGGGCATGGGCCGCCTCGATCCCGCCGTCCCAGGCAATCATTACCGGCCCGGTAAAGTCGGTCAGTGGGGCGCCCTTGGGCACGGCAAGGACCGGGCTGCGCACGCCCAGCACCAGTTCCTCGACCAGGGGATCAGCGAGGCTGGTGACCACCACATCGGCAAAGCGTGCACCGGCATAAGCGGCGGGAATCGGCGCCTGGGCGGTTTGCGCCACGTCGAATGGTACGTCCTGCCCGGCAAGGCGGGTGTCGACCTTTTGCGCCAGCACGGTGTCTTCCTGGCGGACCTGTTCGATCACTTCGGCCGTAAGCGCGGCGCCGCCGAACGGCTCCCAAACCGCGAGTTCGGCAAAGGGGCTGGCGATTTGCACGCTGACGTGGCCATCGGTGGCGCGGGCCAGGGCAAGGGCGGTTTCGAGGCGGTCGTCCAAGGTCTTGGCGCCGTCGATCGGGCAGAGAATGGAGCGCATGGGGATCCTCCTTCTTCCAACAATGATCGCATTGTGGCACCCACGCAGAAGAAAGCCATGACCTGGATCAATGGTTGGCGGAAACGCAAAAAAGAGGCGGCTCGACGATGACTTATACCCTTATCACCGCCAACCGGAACTATTCGAGCTGGTCGCTGCGGCCGTGGCTGCTGATGAAGGCGTTGGGCCTGGATTTCGTCGATCGCGTCGAACCCTTTGCCAAGCCGGTCAACTATGACGCGTTCCGCGCCTTTTCGCCCACGGGCCAGGTGCCGGTGCTGATCGATGGCGACACCACGATCTGGGATTCCCTGGGCATCGCGCTCTATCTGGCCGATCGCCATTCCGGCGTCTGGCCGGCCGACGATGCGGCGCGCGCCTTTGCCCAAAGCGCGGTGTGCGAAATGCATGGCGGCTTTTCCGCGCTGCGCAACGATTGCACGATGAATGTGGGCGTGCGCGTCCAACCGGTGCCGATGCGGGCGGCATTGCTGCGCGACGTTGCGCGCTTGCGTGAGCTGTTCGAGCAGGGACTGGACCGGTTTGGCGGGCCATGGTTGGCCGGTGGGGCGTTCAGCCTGCTCGACGCGTTCTTTGCGCCCGTGGCCTTTCGCATCCGCACCTATGGTCTCGATGTCGGGCGTGGCCAGGCTTGGGTAGACCATGTGCTGGCCCACCCGGCAATGGTGGAATGGGAGCGCCGGGCCCTGGCGGAAACCTGGCGCGAGGAAAGTCACGAAGCCGAACTGGCTGCAGCGGGCATGATCACGGCCGATTATCGGCAGGGGTGAGATATCCCGCACCACCAGCCGCTTGATTGCGCAGGCCCACGATGAAAGGATGCCGCTCTGGCGGACAGTGCGCTCCGCTCTGAAGGGGGCAGCAATGCGGCAGGGGGCTTGGTTTTTTGGGGCGGCGCTGGCGTTGACGCTGGCTGGTGGTGTGGCCCAGGGCGCGAGCCAGCCTGCCCCGCCATCGGCGGAGGACCATTCCGGCCTGACGCGTGAGCGATTTAGGCGCAATTGTCTGATGTGCCACAACCGTGCCGCGCCCGAAGGGATCGCGCCCGAGATCATGGCGGGCCTCTATCCCGAACCGGGCAAGGCGCCGCGCGAGATGATGCCGGGCCTGGTATGTTGGCGGCGCTGCACCGCGTGCCGCCTGCCCGACCGGGCGGCGGGGCATTGAGCGCGCCTTATTCGGCGTCTTGCTTGTCGGGACGTTCTTCCAGCTTGGCCCACAGCCCTTCGGTGCCAGCCTCCGTCGCACGATTCATATATTGCGAGGCCACCAGCCAACCCTTGAACGGGCGCAGCGAACCCAGGCAGCCGATGGCGAGGATCGGCACCGAAGTAAGCAGGTGCACCCACCATGGCGGGCTGTAAGCGACTTCCAGCCAGACCGCGAAAAAGGTCAGCGGAAAGGCTGTCAGGCACAGGGCAAAGAAGGCCGGGCCATCGTCTGCGCGGGCAAAGCCCAGGTCGAGACCGCAGGCCGGGCAACTGCGCGCCAGCTTGAGCCAGCCGGCAAACATGCTGGCCTTGCCGCAGCGCGGGCAAAGCCCTTTCCACCCGCAATGCGCAATCCATCGGAACTTAGGGTTAGCCAGCAGCGCCATCAACAGGTCCTCTCTCCCCCGACGGTAGGGGCCAGGCGATGGCGCTGCAACCTTGCCGTGCGTGATCAGTGCGCGATGACGTTGATCCGCTCTTCCATCGGCACCTGACGCACCGGCACGGCGCCGATCCAGGCCTGCAGGGCATCAAGATCGGTCATGCCCACCACGGCATCGGGCTTGTCGGCGAGGAAGGTGAACGTGTCACCACCCTGGGCCAGGAAGTTGTTGACGGTCACGCGGTATTTCGCGTCTGCCGCCACGGGCCTGCCATCGACCAGCAGCCTGGTCACGCGGCTGCCCACCGGGCGGGTTAGATCGGCAGTGAAGCGCACGTTGGCCGATGCAGCCAGGCCCTGGTTCGGTCCCTGCTCGTCCAATCCCTGTTCCAGCACGGCCTTGAGCTGGGCGCCGGTCAGCGTTTCCGTGATCAGCACGTTGCTGAACGGCTGCACGCGATAGATGTCACCAAACGTCACCGTGCCGTCGGCCGCCGGGACCAGGTCGGTGCGGATGCCAAACCGGTTCATCAGCGCCAATTGCGCACCGGCGCCGCGCGTGGCCGCCAGTTGCGAATCGGCGATGAGGTTGCCCAGCGGCCCGCCGATGGGCAGCGCGGGATTGTCGCCGCGCAGTGCCGGCCCCGACAGCCGGCCCACGGGCCTGCTGGAATAGACCTTGGCCGCATCGACATAGCGCTGAACATAGCTGGCCACGTCCGGCCGCGGGGTGAAGACCGGGAAGCGATCGTCGTGCGGGATCAGCCGCGTGGACGATTGATAGGGATCGGATTGCACGATCACGTTGTGCGCCTGGGCAGAAACCACCTTGTGCGTCGCCGGATCGATCTGCAGCGCGATGTCGGTGACCATTTCGCCATAGAGCCCGGCGCTGGTGAGCAGCAGCGGATGCGCGCTGCCGGCCGCAGGAAACTGGCAGATATAGGACGCATGGGTGTGGCCCGAAATGATCAGGTCCACGCCGGGATCAAGCCGCTTGATGATGTCGAGAATGGCGCCAGACATGCCATCGCAGCCTTGCGGATCGGGAGCGCCCTGCTGCTTGCCGCCTTCGTGGATCAGCACCACGATGGCGTCGGCGCCCTGGGCCTTGAGCGCGGGGACTGCGGCATTGATCGTGGCGGCTTCATCTTCGAACGTCAGCCCGGCAATGCCCCCCGGACTGACCAGCGTGGGCGTGGTCCGCGTGGTCAGCCCGATCACGCCCACGGTTACCTTGTCGGGCCCGGTGCCAAAGGTTTTCAGGCCAGTAGCGGGGAACAGCGTGTGGCCGTCCTTGTCCACCGTGCTGGCCGCCAGATAGCGGAAGCTCGCGCCGGGAAAGGGTTCGAGCTGGCAGGGTTTGTGCGCGGTGAACTGGGCGCAGCCGCCGTTCTGCATGCGCAGCAATTCGTCGCGGCCGCGATCGAATTCGTGGTTCCCGACGGCGTTGAAATCCACTCCGATGCGATTCATCACCCCGATCGAAGGCTCGTCGAGATAGAGCGAGGAGGCCACCTGGCTGGCGCTGATCATGTCGCCGGCCGAAAGCGTGAGATGGTTGGGATAATGTCCGCGCACCGCATCGACGGCCGAGGCGAGCCAGGCCGCGCCGCCCGCCGGCACTTGCGCCGTTCCGCCATGGCCATCGGGGACCAGCACCGATTGGTGCGGCGGTTCAAGCTGGCCGTGAAAATCGTTGAATGCGGCAATGCCGACAGTGACCAGGTGCGGCGCTGGCGGTGCCGTGGGGGCCTGGGCAAGGTGCGTTGGCTGGGTGGCGCAGGCGGCAAGGGCAAGCAGGGCAGGAAGAATTGCGCCGCGTCTTGCAACACGCGGAAACAATGGAAAAAGCGGCTTCATCGGCAGGGCAGCTTTCGTCAGCGGAAGGTGCCCGCCCATAGCCTGTTGCGGTTACATCGAAAAGGCAGCCGGCAACGATACCGGTTTCATCTGCACCAATTTCCGCGGCGGCCCTGCCAGTGTTCGGCCAGGCCCTCTGCCTCGAGCGTGGCGCCCAGGCTTTGCCCTTGGCGCACCACCACGCGCAAGGCGCGGCCATAGCGATCGACCGGGCGGCCTTGGGTGACGAGCGAGAAATGCCCGGCGTTGAGCAATTGCGTGAGACGCTGGGTGGCCTTGGCCCCGAGTTGGGCTTCTTGCGGGCAGCCGGGATGGCTCACTTCCGGGGCATTGATATCGGCGATGCGAATCTTGGTGCCTTGGTACCAGAACGTGTCACCATCGACCACGCAGGTCACCCGCTTGTCCGCGCCGCATAGGGCAAAGCGCGCCGCTTCATCATCCACGCGGGGCATGGCCGTTTCGGCTGGCATGGCAAAGGGCGTGGGGGCAGCAATTGTGGGAGCAGTGGCGCAGAGCAGCAGGGCGGCGGCCGAAGCGGTGGCGAGCGGGGGCATGGGGCGTTTCATGGGGGGATCATGAACCCGTGATTGTGCCGTAACGAAGGCCGGATACTACTTATAGTGCAGGCGCTTAGTGGCATTGCGGATAAGATTGTGGTGCAGTGCAGCACTGCAAGGATCGTGTTAACACAATCGATCCAAAATGGAAGAATGTTTGGGCCCCGACTCATCACGATCTTTGCCAGCCGGTGGAAAGCGCTGTGGTGGGCTGCGGCTGTGTTGTTCCTGGCCTGGCAATTGACGCCGGCGCCGGACGATGACGATGGTGCTGAGGCTACGGCAAGCGCGCCTGCCAGCAGCAATCCCTGGGCCAAATCGAGCGGCTAATCGCGCCACGGCCGAATGATGGGATAAGCACCGCCTCGATCACGCGAGCAAGGTGACCGCAGCCAAGCGGCTTGGCATGGCAGACATAATTTGCCTGGCACGGCATACAGCGCGGTCATCAGAGAGGGTGCGGTAGGAAGGGTACTCCGCGCGTCCGTTGGCGACGGGCAATGGGGTGCGCTGGGGGACACGCGGAGCAAGCTCGTTGTCCCTTGCCGCCGAGAGGGAGGCAATTCGTACCGTATCTTAGGTTAAATACGTAGCGCGAGGAGCCTCAGCGAGGACGGCGCAAAACGATATAGACAGCGCCGGCGCCGCCGTGCCGCGGCTGGGCCGGGCGCACCGCGGCGATGCGATCGGCATAGGGGCTGGCGGCCAGCCAATCGAGCAGCTTGGCGCGAATGGCCCCGCGCCGCTCGCCACGCAGATCGTGATCGCCATGCGGACGCGGCTTGCCGGTAACGAGCAGGATCACCCGCGCGCCGATGGCAAGCGCCTGGGCAAGGCTGGCCAGCAAGCGCCCGTGTGCCAGATCCAGGTTCAGCCCGTGCAGGTCGATCGCCACGTCGGGCGACACCGTGCCACGCGCCAGCTTGCGGTCCCAACTGGCATCGAGCCCTTGCCCACTCGCCTGCAAGGGACGCGCAACCGGCACTGGCGGTGGCGACGCCGGGCGCGGCGGCGGCACACGACCCTTGACCTTGCGCGCCGGCGTGGCGGGCGTCGGATCGACCGGGGCAGGCATGGCTACGGGCGCGGCGGCGCGGGCACGCGGGGCGGGGTGCAAGGGGGTCACGGTGTCGGCGACCTTGCGCCACAGCGCCATTTCCTCGGCGCTCAGACCACGGGGCGTGCGCCTCATAGGCCGAGCCGGGCCAGCGCGCCTTTGGGCAGCAGCACCAGCGCCTGGCCACGCGCGCTCATCCCGCCCGCGGTAAGGCGGGCATCGGCGCCCGCGCCCCAGAAACTGTCGAACCGGTTGGGGCCCTTGATCGCCCCGCCGGTATCTTGCGCCACCCACAGCCCGCTGACGTTGGGGCGATCGACCTGGAGCCATACCGGTGCCCCCAGCGGCACGAAGGCCGGATCCGCCGCCACGGTGGTGCGCGGGCTGACAGGCACGCCCATGGCGCCCACGGCGCTGGGCTGCGGGTTTTCTCGAAAGAACACGTAGCTGCGGTTCTGCCGCATCAGCGCGTCGCCCTCGGCCGGGTGATCGTGGATGTAGCGCAGGATGCCCTGCATCGATCCGGGATACTGGCCGGGCCCGGTGCCGATCAATCCCTGCTGGGCCATGATCGTGCCGATGCCGGTGTAATCCCAGCCGTTGACCGCGCCGTAACCCAGGCGGATCACGCTGCCATCGGGCGCGCGCAACCGGCCAGAGCCCTGGACCTGGAGGAAGAACAGTTCGGCCGGATCGGCCACCCAGGCGATTTCCAGCCCCTTGCCGGCGAGCGCGCCGTCCTCGATCTGCCCACGATCGAAGTAGGGCACGAAATGCCCGGTTTCATCATAGCGGCCCAGCGGCTGGCGGCCATCGGGCAGCGGCGTGGCGTCGCCAGGCCGGGCGCGGACCAGATCGGTGGGAACACCATAGACCGGCACATCGAACCCGGGCTGGTGCGTGCGCACGCCGGCAATCTCCGGCTCGAAATAGCCGGTCACGAAAGTGCTGCCGTCACCGACGCGTGCGGTTTCGAAATAGCCGTCGAAAAAAGTGGCAGCCGATTCGCGCGGCCAGGTCCGTGCCGCCGCGCAGGCCAGTGCCCAGTCCTGCGGCTGGGTCAGCCCGCTGCCATCGGCGCGGCGAACAAGGCCCGGGCATGACAGAATGAACGCGTTAAGTGCAGCCCCGGCATTGCCCGGCGCCATGCCCAGCGCAGAAGGGGCCGGTCCGCGCGCCAATCCCGCGGTGAGTGCGCTGGCGGTGGCCGCTGGCGGGCGCGTGGTTGGCGGCATGCCGGGCCTGCCGGGCGGCGTGGTGGTAGGCACGCAGGCAGCCAGCAGCGAAAGGGCCAGTGCAAGACCGGCCCTTTGTGCAAGCAGACGAGAAGAGTGGGGGAGACCGGCGCTGGCCACGGGATCATTGGCCAAACCGGTCAGCCCTTGCAGGCTTCAGGCTTCATCGGTTTCGTCGAGCAGCCAGTCTGGATCACGCGAAGTGAGATCGCGCGAGAACGTCCACAAGTCGCGGCTTTCGATCGCATCGTTGAGCGAACCGGCCACGACCTGGCCCTGCGCGTTGCGGGTAACCGTGGCGATGTCCGCCACAAAGCGCACGCTGACGCGGGCAGTGGTGCCCACCAGTTCGGCCGTGATGATGCGCGCTTCTTCGATGCGGATCAGGCGCGCGTCGAGCGTTTCGCCCGCTGCCTCGCGCGCATCGAGCGCGTCGGCAAAGCCGGCATAAACATCGGCATCGCACAGCGCCTTGAGTTCCTGGCGATTGCCGCGCCAGAATGCATCGAGCACCATGCCATAGGCGCTTTTGGCGCCGGCCATGAACAGGCCCACGTCGAAGCGGCGATCGGCGGCGATGATCGCGCGGATGCCAGGTTCGGCCGCAGGGTCGAAATCACGGGTTTCCGGTGCGGGGGGCGCCAGGCGATTGGCCGGGGCAGCGATCGTTTCGGGCAGGCGCGGCGCCATCGGGCGGGGCGCACCCTGCGGATCGGGTTGTTCGATGCGGCGGCGGACCGGCTCTTCGTTCTGCTCGGGGCGACGGCCCAGAACCGAATAGAGCCTCAGGCCCAGGAAGGCCGCGATCATGGCCAGGATGACGATCTCAACAATCACACGCACATGTCCCGCAAAGGTAGCTCTGGGTGCCGATCCACGTTTTCGCAGCTCGGCTCGCTGCCGGTTGATCGTGCCTTAAGTAGGTACGAATTACAAATGAACAACGCGTGGACGGCACAATGGCGGATTCCCGCGTCGTGACGTTACCGTTGGTGCAAATTCGTGCCACACCGGGTAATTCCCCCGGCGGCTGCCGGTTCCCGTCCTTTCGGGCAAAGACGCGCAAGGCGGCCGCTGGCGCGGCGCCATCCAGTCGGTTGCCGGGCGTTGCGCACAATGCTAGGCGCCGGGCACGTTTACACGGCGCCGCCGCGCGCCCCACCCGAACGAAAGCATGCGACCATGGCCGACGAAGGCAACATCATCAGCAATCTCTCTCTCGATGGCGTCGAAGGCGTGCCCGCCAATGGCGAAGACACCTCGCCCGCGATCGGCCTGATTTCGCAATATATCAAGGACCTGTCGGTCGAAAATCCCAACGCGCCGGAAAGCTATCAGTGGACCGAGGCGCCCGAAATCCATGTCGATTTCAACATCGCGGCACGTGCGCTGGCACCCGAAGTCCACGAGATCGAACTGAAGATCAACGTCACGTCCAAGGGCGCGCAGGGCACTGCGTTCATCGTCGAGCTGGCCTATGGCGCGCTGATCGGCATGCGCAACGTGACCGAGGAACAGGCCCATCCGTTCCTGTTTGCCGAAGGCCCGCGCCTGGTCTTCCCGTTTGCCCGCCGCATCGTGGCCGATGCCGTGCGTGACGCCGGTTATCCGCCGCTGCTGCTCGATCCGATCGACTTCAATGGCCTTTACCTGGCCCAGTTGGCACAGGCGCAGCAGACCGCCACGGCCGAACCGGCCGGCCACGCCTGATCGGTTTGGCCTGATTCGCCGATTCGCACCGGTCGCCTGAAGGACACCGCATGAACCTCCTCAAGGCGACCGGGACGATCGGCGGCCTCACTTTGGCCAGCCGCGTGCTGGGCTTGGTGCGCGACAGCCTGTTTGCCCGCTACGTGGGCGCGGGCTTTGCCTCCGACGCATTCCTGATCGCGTTCCGGTTGCCCAACATGTTCCGGGCGCTGTTTGCCGAAGGGGCGTTCTCTTCGGCGTTCATCCCGATGTTCAACAAGAAGGTCGGCGATCCGCAAGGGCAGGGCCTGCCCGATGGCCTGCGCTTTGCCGAAGAGGCACTGGCGGTGCTGCTGCCCGCGCTGATCGTGATGACGGTCGTGCTCGAAGTGCTGGCCTGGCCGGTCACGCTGCTGCTTTCGGGTGGGTTCAACGGCGTTTCGCCCGAACAGTTCGCCTTTGCGGTTTCGCTGTCGCGGCTGACGATCCCCTATCTCATGCTGATCAGCCTGGTTTCGCTGTTTGGCGGGATTCTCAATTCGCTGCACAAGTTCTGGGTCAACGCCGCCGCGCCGATCCTGCTCAACCTGACGCTGATCGCGGCGCTGCTGGGCTTCCACAGCGCCGATCCGCTGGCAACGGCGCGGATCCAGTCGATCGCGGTTTCGGTTTCGGGCGCGCTGCAACTGGGCTGGTTGGCCTGGGCGTGCCGGCAGAATGGGGTAAGCCTCAAGCTGCGGCGCCCGCGTCTCAATCCCGAAGTGAAGAAGCTGATCGGCCTGATCTGGCCTGCCGCCGCCGGGGCCGGCGCGGTGCAGATCAACCTGGTCATTTCCACGGCGCTGGCCGCCAAGCTGCTGGCCCATGGCAGCGTCACCTATATCTACATGGCCGACCGGCTGAACCAGTTGCCGCTGGGCCTGATCGGCATCGGGCTCGGCACCGTACTGCTGCCCACGATCTCGCGCCAATTGGGCGCGGGCGAAGATGCCGCCGCGCAGGACACGCAGAATCGCGGCATGGAACTGGCGCTCTTGCTGACGCTGCCCGCCACCATGGCGCTGGTGCTGTGCGGGGAACCGATTGCCGCCGCGCTGTTCGGCTATGGCCGCTATACCGCGGCCGACACGCATTTTACCGCGCAGGCCCTGGCGGCGTTTTCCATCGGCCTGCCGAGCTATATCCTGGTCAAGGTGCTCACGCCCGGTTTCTACGCGCGGCATGATACCAAGACGCCGGTGCGCTATGCCACGATCTCGATGGTGGTGAACCTGGTGGGCAACCTGGTGCTGATCGTACCGCTGCAGCACATGGGGCCGCCGCTTGCCACTGCCATTGCCTCGACGGTCAATGTCGCCATGCTCTATCGCACACTGCGCAAGCGCGGGCATTTCACCCCCGATGCCCAATTGAAGCGCCGGGCCCCGCGCCTGGCGCTGGCCGCTCTGGCCATGGGCCTGGTGCTGTGGGCCGGGCAGGGGCTGTTGACGCCCTATGTTCACGGCACCTGGGCGCTGCGCATCGCCGCACTGGCCGCGCTGGTCAGCGTTGGAATCGTGGTCTATGGCCTCGCCACCCTCGTCATGGGGGCGTTCACGCGCGAAGACCTCGCGCTGCTCACCCGCCGCCGCAGGGCGGCACCCGCCAACAAATCGTAAGGCAAGACGTTTCATGCGTATCGTTTCCGGCATTCAGCCCACCGGCAATCTTCACCTTGGCAATTACCTGGGTGCGATCCGCAACTGGGTGGCGATGCAGGACGAGTGGACCGCCAAAGGCGCCACCTGCCTCTATTTCCTGGCCGACCTCCACGCCATCTCGATGCCGCATGAGCCCGCGCAGCTTGCCGCCAACACGCGCGAGATGGTGGCGGCGCTGGTGTCCTGCGGGATCGATCCGGATCGTTCGATCCTGTTCAACCAGGCGCAAGTGCCGGCCCATGCGGAACTGCAATGGCTGCTCAACGGCACGGCGCGGATGGGCTGGCTGAACCGCATGACGCAGTGGAAGGACAAGGCCGGCAAGAACCGCGAAGGTGCCTCGGTGGCGCTGTTCACTTATCCCGTGCTCCAGGCGGCCGACGTGTTGCTCTATCAGGCCACACACGTGCCGGTGGGCGAGGACCAGAAGCAGCACCTGGAACTGGCGCGCGACATCGCGCAGAAGTTCAACAACGACTTCGCCAGCGAAGATGCGCCGGTGTTCACCCAGCCCGATCCGATCATCCCGCCCGAAGCGGCGCGCATCATGAGCCTGCGCGATGGCAGCGCCAAGATGAGCAAGTCCGATCCTTCGGACATGAGCCGGATCAACCTGGTGGATGATGCCGATACCATCATGCAGAAGGTGAAGAAGGCCAAGACCGATCCTGAGCCGCTGCCGAGCGAGGCGGCCGGCCTGGAAGGGCGGCCCGAGGCACGCAACCTCGTGGGCATCTATGCAACGATGGCAGGCACCGATGTGGCCGGCGTGCTGGCGCAGTTCGGCGGGCAGGGCTTTGGCCAGTTCAAGCCGGCACTGGGCGATCTGCTGGTGAGCAAGCTGGCGCCGATGGCCGCGCGCTATCGCGAATTGCGCGAAGACCGCGCGGCGCTGGATGCGATCCTTGCGCGCGGCGCGGAAAAGGCGCGAAGCCTTGCCGTGCCCACGCTGAACGCGGCCTATGCCGCATTGGGCCTGGTGCGTTGAGCGCCGCCTACACGCGATGATGACCGGCAAAAGGGCGCTCCGGCAAGGGGCGCCCTTTTGTGCAAGCGCCTTGGATTGCGGAGCATTTCGGCGCCTCGTGCGTTATCATTCAAGCTCCATTCAGCCCCTCGCAGGCATCATTTCGTCGTGCTAACACACGACCGGCGCCGGGGATTGGGGACACCGGTGCGCATGAGGAGTCGAAATAAATGACCAAGATGCTTCGGGCCGGCCGACTTGCCCTGCTGGCTGCTCCCCTTCTCCTGGCACTCTCGGGCTGTGCGACCAGCTTCGATGCCAAGGTTTCCCGTTTCCAGCGCGAACTGCCGGCTCCGGCCGGGCAGACCTTCGCCGTGGTCGCCGAAGACCCACGTGACAATGGCGGCCTGGAATTCTCGCAATATGCCAGCCTGGTGTCGGCCAAGATGGCTAGCCTGGGCTATGTTCCGGGTGATCCGCAGACCTCTGACCTCGTGGTCAAGTTCAATTACGGCGTCGATCGCGGGCGCGAGCACGTGCGCTCCACCGGCATGGCCGATCCGTTCTGGGGGCCGTGGTATGGCCCCGGCTTCTATGGCCGGCCCTATGGCGGCTTCTGGGGCCGGCGTGGCTGGGGCTATGGCTGGTACGATCCGTTCTGGGGCGCCGGTTACGGCGGCGTGGACGTGGTGACCGTCTACACCAGCGGCATCGACCTGAAGATCGAGCGCCGGGCCGATGGCAAGCGCGTGTTCGAAGGCAAGGCCGAAGCGGCCTCCACCTCCAATCGCCTGCCCTATCTGGTGCCCAATCTGGTCGATGCGATGTTCACCGATTTCCCCGGCCACAACGGGGAAACCGTGCGCATCTCGGTGGCGCCCGAAAAGAAGAAGTAATCCGGCCTGCTTGGCTTGCAAAAAAGGCCCTCGCCCTTGTCGGGCGGGGGCTTTTTTCATGGCTCGGCTCAATGCACCGGCGGATCGACTTCGGGTACGGCAGCGATAGGGGCGACCGGTTCGTCGGGCTGGCGCGGGGGCAGCGCATTTTCGGGCACATCCTCGATCTGCATCGCCGGCGTCGGCACGGCGTCGAGGTTGCGCACGGTGACATTTAAATCGCCATTGCCCAGCACGAGATCGTTGAAGCTGGGCGGGGTGGAGCGCGTGCGCAGCGAGAGCGTGCCGGCGCCGATCATCCGCACCGGGCCATGCGGCGTGGGGCGGATAAGGTCGAATGCGTCATGCACATGGCCCGACAGCACGGCCAGGACATTGCGCCGCGCAAGCTCGGCCAGGGCGGCATTGCCGTGGCGGGTCATGGCGTTGCCGCGCGTGCCGGCTTCGACCAGGGGATGGTGGCAGGCCACCAAGGCACGGGTGCCGGGGGGCAGGGCGTCGATCCGGGCGAGGCAATCGGCCAGCGCTTTGCGCCCCACATGGCCCTTGGACCAGTTGAAGCGCCACTGCGCCCGCGCCGTGGTCTTGAGCGGCACGATTGCCACGCCCGGGAGATCGAGCGGCCGCTCCACCAAGTGCTCGATGGCGCGGAAACGCCGATAAGGATCGAAGAACCGTTCGACCGGGTTGAAATAGGGCAAGTCGTGGTTGCCCACTTCCACCGTGACCGGCACGTCCAATCCCTGGATCCAGCGGCATGCGGCAGCAAATTCGCGGTGCCGCGCGCGCATGGTCAGGTCGCCGGTGATGGCCACGGCATCGGGGCGTTCGCGCGCCACGCAATCGACCAGCCATGCCAGGGCACGGGGATCTTCCAGTCCGAAGTGAATGTCGCTGATGTGAAAGATGCGGGTCATGCCGGGCCAATTCCTTGGGGATGCGCGCTGCGCTTTCCCCTCAGGCGCTTGCGCGGTCAAGAGGGCGCCACCGCGCTGGCCAGGAATTCGACCGGCAGGGTTATGCAGCGGAACTCTTCCTGCGTGGCGCCGTCGCGGCGTTCGCCATCGATCATCAGAGCGATCGGCTCGCGGCTGGTGCAGACCACGGCGTCAGCCTGGCCCAGTTCTTCGTGTGGACCCTGGCGGAAATCGCGCTTTACCAGCATGGAAACACCATGGGCCGCCAAGTCTGCCCAATCCTGCGCATCATAGCCATCGAGCGTGAGCGTGCCGTCATCGGCATCCATGCGCACCGCACGATAGCCTTCCGGCTTGCCCAGTGGCGGCTGGCTGACGCTGACGGCAGCACCGCCCGCAGTACTGCGCACCGCTTCGCCCAAGGCGCTGGCAATGCTCGACAAGTCCATGTCGCGCACGCCTTCACGCACGTCGGCCCACGTCGCGCCAGGGCCGGCCAGCACTTCGACCAGCGCGTCGCCGGCCGACGTCTTGACGGCGCTGCGGCGCGTGCGGCGCAATTCGCCACGGCCCAGGCGCGCGGCAATAGCGGGGGCATCGGCATCGCCATGCAGCGCCTTGGCCAGCAGGTTTTGCGTGCCACCCGGCAGGACCAGCACCGCGCCTTCCCACCCGTGCAGCAGCGCAACTTGCGCGTTGACGGTGCCATCGCCGGTGAAGATCGCCAGCGTGGCAACGTTGGCCGCTTCCAGCGCAGCGCGGGTGGGCAGTTCATCGGCCGGCAAGCGCAGCACCCGCGTGGGCGCGTGGCCGCCTTCGGCCAAGGCGGCGGTAAGCGCGGCAACCGCCGCTTCGGAATTGCTGCCGCTGGCCGGATTGACGACGAGCCAAAGGGGAATGGTGGTCATGCGCGAAAGGTCCTCCCCCGGGCCAATGCGCGGGGGTGTTGGCGGTTCCCGCCGGCAGAACCGCGACCAAGCCCCCGATCGGGGTTCAGACCCGGCCCGACAGGATGAGCCAGGCGGAAAAGCCGTTCATCATGCTGTAGACGCCATAGCCGATCGCCCCCCAGGCCCAGCCTTGCGCGGCGAGCAGCATGCCGGCCACCAGCATCAGGTATTCGATCAGCAGCGAGAAGCGACGGTTCATCGCCTTGAGCACGGGCGGCATCTGCCGCATCAGCGGGTGGTTGCACGCCATCACCGCGCGGTTGAGCGCGAAGTTGACGATGCCCAGCACAAAGATGACTGCCACTGCCATGAGCATGTCATAGTGCGCCTTTCTTGCCGCCGGGCAAAGGGTTTGCTGCGCATTGATGCGCAGCCATCGACGAATCGAGCACGCGGTGCGGGTGGTTCGTCGGGCGGTGGCGATGTCGAAATGTGTCGTCCGCCGATGCGGCATGGCGGTTCGTCGGGGACAGGCGGCGCTGGTCGGCGTGGGGCCGTGCCTGGTCGAGGGGCGCGCGCCGACCCTCGAAGATGCGGTTAAACCAGCGACATACCGCAAGGCCTGAACCGCCCGGCGGCCAGTCCAACGAGACCAAGCCCGAACCCATTTCGATCCGTGCTTTTGTCCCACCACGCAAAAGGAAACGACCGATGTCCGTCTTCAGCCCCGCCTTCCGCCCGCTTGCCCTTTCCCTTGCCGCCGCCGGTGCCCTGGCCGGCAGCAGCATGCCCGCTTTCGCCCAGGCCCCGGCCGACTCGATGATCGACGCGCCGAGCGGCATGACGATGACCGTCACCCGCGTGCCGGTGAAGATTTCCGATCTCAACCTGATGAGCGTGGAAGGCCGCGCGGCGGCCGATCGCAGGGTGCGTGCCGCCGCACGCCAGGCCTGTGCCATCGGCTTGGGCAAGGTAACTCTGGAACAGGCCCAGGACCAGCGCAACTGCTTCAGCGCCGCGCTGCGCCAGGGCAAGGTTCAGGTCGCGCTGGCGCGCGAGCAGGTTCTGGCCAGCCGCTGAGATCGTGGCGGGTCCTGCCTGCCGCGAGTGGGGATCCCAGGCGCAGTGCGCAATCTCATCATCGATGAATTTGCGCGAACGAAACCGTTTTGGCCCCATTCATGAAACAAAGCCCAGACAAGAGCTTGCCGCACGCGCAGTCCCCCGTGCGGTTGGCGGGGCAGGGTCGCCGTTTCCACCGGCGATCCTGCCCCGAATACTTTTCAGCGAATCACAAGCCCGTCGACGCGCGAACCTGCTGGATCAGGCGAGCGTTCCGGCCGGTTCCTTGGCCGGGGCAGGGGCAGGCGGCGCGATTTCTTCGCGGCGGCGCCAGGCAAGGTCTGCCGGGCCCAGCGGACGCCCATCGTGCGCACGCAAGACGATCGGCGCGATCGGCTGGCCATCGCGCGCATCGCACAGCACCGGGTTGCAGGAAATGCCAGCGCCCCACTTCTCGCCCCATTGGCGCAAGGCCAGCATCGCCGGCAGCAGATCGAATCCCTTGGGAGTCAGCCGGTATTCCACCCGCCGCCGATCGTCGGAACAGGGGATGCGCGCCAGGATGCCGTGATCGACCAGGCGCGACAGCCGGTTGGACAAGATGTTGCGCGCAATGCCCAACTGGGTGAGGAACTCCTCGAAATGGTAGATGCCGTTGAACGCGGCGCGCAGGATCATGAACGACCAGCGCTCACCCATCACCTCCAACGCCACAGGAAGGCTGCACTGGGCAATGTCTGCCAGAGGTTCTTGCAATTTTTCCATCACGAGGCCGTCATAGCGCATTGTGCGCCGCTTTTTAAGCGATGTGCGACAGGAAGTGCCAGTATGGTCTGCGAAGGCTCGAACGGGGGCGCCGCGGCGATGTTGTGGCGTGGCGCCCGCGACCCCATATGGGCGGCAAAGGAGATCCCATCCATGAGCGAAAAACTGAACCTGACCGAGGCGGAATGGCGCGAACGCCTGAGCCCGGAGCAGTATCACATCCTGCGCCAGGCCGGCACCGAGCGGGCGTTTACCGGCAAGTACGACAAGAACAAGGCCAGCGGCGATTACACCTGCGCCGGGTGCGGGCAGCCGCTGTTCACCTCGGCCACCAAGTTCGACAGCGGGTGCGGCTGGCCCAGCTTTACCCACCCGATGGACGAAACCGCGGTGGAGGAAAAGCGCGACACGTCGCACGGGATGATTCGCACCGAAGTGCGTTGTGCCCGCTGCGACGGGCACCTGGGCCACGTGTTTCCCGATGGGCCCGCGCCGACCGGGCTGCGCTATTGCATGAACTCTGCCGCGCTCGACTTCACGCCGGAAGAATGATCGGCTAGGGAGCGAGCCAGGGCGCCCTGGCAGGCATCCATTAACCCTGCGTTACGGATCGCCTGTGCAAGGGCGGCTGATGGCTCGCAAACTTGGCGCAGTGTTGCGCTTTCGAGGAAACCGGTAACCACTGATGGCCAGACGGGACGTGCCCCGCCGCGGACAAGACGGCGAAGACCCCGCGCAGCGCAGCCGCGCGCCTTCCACGATCGGCCGATGGCTGCGCCGCCTTGCGGTGTGGGGCATCGGCATCGTGCTGCTGGTGGCGTTGGGCATCACTGGCGCGGTGCTGGTGACGGCCCGTTCGCTGCCCAGCTACGACAAGCTCAAGTCCAGCCAGGCTGGCCAGATGATCGTGGTGCGAGCCAACGACGGTTCGGAAATCGTCACGCTCGGGCCCAGCTACGGCAAGTGGATTCCCTATAACCGCATTCCCCAGCCGATGAAGGATGCGCTGGTTTCGGTGGAAGACCGCCGCTTCCGCGAACATTGGGGCGTGGACCCGGTGGGCATTGTCCGCTCGGTCATGGTGCGTGCGCAAAGCGGGCGGTGGCGCCAGGGCGGATCGACCATCACCCAGCAGTTGGCGCGCAACATCTTCCTCAACAACAGCCGCACGTTCGATCGCAAGATTCGCGAGGCGATCCTGTCGCTGGCTTTGGAAAGCAAGTTTTCCAAGGACCAGATCCTCGAGCTGTACCTCAACAAGGTCTATTTCGGCGGCGGCGCCTATGGCGTGGATTCGGCCGCGCGCAAGTTCTTCGGCCATTCGGGCGAGGAACTCTCGCTGGGCGAGGCAGCGATCATCGCCGGCCTGGTCAAGGCGCCTTCGCATTATTCGCCCACGGCCGATGCGCAAGCCGCGGTGGACCGCGCCAAGGTCGTGCTGGAAACCATGGTCGATGCCGGCACGCTTACCCCGGCGCAGGCGGCGGCGGTCGATCTCAAGGCCGTGCACCTGGCTGCCGAGCAGGGCCAGAATTCGGCCCGCTATTTCACCGATTGGGTGCTGCCGCAGCTTGACGTGCTGGTGCCCGACAACGACCAGCCGATCGAAGTGTGGACCACGCTCGATCCCGTGGCGCAGCGCGCGGCCACCGATGCCATCACCAGCCAGGTGCCCAAGGGCGCGCAAGGCGCCCTGGTGAGCGTGGACCGCGATGGTGCCGTGCTCGCCATGGTAGGCGGGACCGATTACGTCACCTCGAACTACAACCGCGCGACCAATGCCGTGCGCCAGCCCGGTTCGGCGTGGAAGCTGTTCGTCTATCTCGCCGCGCTGGAACGCGGCTATCGCCCAGAAGACCGCGTGGTGGACGAGCCCGTTACGATCGATGGGTGGAGCCCGCGCAATTCGGGCGGCAGCTATGCCGGGCAGATCGACGTGCGCACCGCCTTTGCCTATTCCAAGAATACGGTGGCCGCGCAGCTCGGCAACGAAGTGGGCTTTAGCGCAGTAGCCAACATGGCCCGCCGGTTTGGCATCACCACCCCGATCAACACGATGCCCTCGATGGTGCTGGGCACCAGCGACGTGCGCGTGATCGACATGGTGCGTGCTTTCGCCTCGGTAGAAGCCAAGGGCCGCCTGGTGACGCCCTATGGCATCCGCAAGGTGACGACGACGGACGGGGAAGTGCTGTACAGCCACCGCCCCGATGCGCAGCAGCAGCTTGTGCCCGATTACGTCGCGGCCGAGATCACCGACCTGCTGCAAACCGCGGTGAACATCGGCACCGGCCGCGCGGCGCAGATCGGCCGCCCGGTGGCGGGCAAGACCGGCACCACCAGTTCCAACAAGGACGGCTGGTTCCTGGGCTTTTCCAGCGGCGTGACCACGGGCGTGTGGATGGGGCGCGACGATGCGCACCCTGTGCCCGGCCTGCAGGGTGGGACCGCCCCGGCGCGCGCCTTTGCCGCCTATATGCGCGTGGCCACGGCCAAACGCCCGGTGGAGCAGTTCGACAACCAGCTCAAGTTGCCGGAATGGCAGCTTGAGCCCGATGACGAAGCCCTGCTCAACAATCCCAACGACTATTACTATACCGACGAGAACGGCAACACGGTCAACGGCCAGCAGGGCGATGGCCTGGAAGGTGCACAGGGCAACGGGCCACAGGGCAACGGGCCGCAGGGCCGCACGCCCGATGACGCCATTCCCGTGGACCAGGATGGCCTGGGCACCGGGCCAGCCGCGCCGGCGCGCCAGGCGCCGCGCAATGCCCAGCCTGCCGCAAGCGATGACCTGCTCGATCGAGCGACGGGGCGCACGCGCCAGGCCCCGAGGCCAGCGCAACCGGCGGGCAAGCCACCGGCCAAGAGCCCTGCGGACCGTAGGGCGCAGGATTGGCAGGGTTATTGAAACCTGTGATATGATGAAAATGCAGCCGGGGCGCGAACCATTCGCGCCCCGGTTCGTTTCTCGCCCATGACTGGCGGCTAATGCGCTGCCATCGATGGAGCTTGAAACATGAGCCTATTCCAATGGGCCGCCGCAGCGGCGGCAGGTTATGTCATCTATCGCGCCGTTCGCAAAAAGGGCGATGAAGCAACCAGCCCGGCCGCGTTCGCGCCTGGCGAAACGCCGGGCGAGAACTTTTCCAAGGTGCGTTCGGCCGGCACCCAGGGCATGCGTTCGGATCCGCCCAAGTGGGACAAGCAGGACGACGTGGTGGACGAAAGCTTCCCAGCCAGCGATCCGCCGTCGAACTACTGAAGTAGCTTACCCAGCCCGGTGCCGAGTGGATCGGTGCCGGGCAAGGGCAGATCAGTTGCGCACGCGGATCAATTCGGGCGGCTGCCGCGCCGCGACCGAGACGTGGCCCTTGGCCATGTGGATATGCGACGCGCCGGCTGCCTCGGCCAGGTGCCAGTGTTCGACGGCGCCGGCACCAGCCTCTGCCCGCAATTCGATCATGTCGGCATCGACGGTGACCGCTTCGACCTGTTGAAACAGCAATTCCAGCGCAACGCGGCGGTGGGTGCGGCGATCGGGGCACGAGAGCAGCCGGATCGCGACCGTCTTGGCCAGAGTGTCGATCGCGATGTCCTGCACCAGCGAATCATGGCCGTGGTCCAGCGCCAGCTGCTGTTCGATCACATAGTTGGCCTGCATCGTCGCCCTCCTCGCAATCGCAGGGCAGCATACGCGCAACGGCTGCCGAGACAAGACCGTGTTTGTGCCAGAACGAGACAGTCCGAACGCAACACGGGCCGGCACCCCAGGTGGGATGCCGGCCCTTGTTGTATTTGCCCCTTGTGGCGGGCGCGATCAGCGCAGGCGGATCGGCAGGTAGATGGCAGGCTGGCCCGCGCGCTGCACGCGCAGCAGCACAGCTTCGCGATTCTCGGCCTTGGCCTGGCGCACCACGGCTTCCAGATCGGCCACTGTCGCCAGGACGCGATAGTTGGCCGAGAGGATGATGTCGCGACGCTGAAGACCCTTGGCACCGGCATCGGACGAGCTGTCCACCCCGGTGACCACCACGCCGCGCGTATCCTCGCTCACGCCCAGCTGGCGGGCGATCTGCGGGGTCAGCGGCACGGCAGCCACGCCCAGCGACTTCTGGATCAGGCCACCTGCCTGAGCCTGCTTTTGCTGTTGCTGCTGCTGGCCATCGCTGTTGTCACCAAAGCCGCCATCGTCTTGCTGGTCGGGGTCGAAGCTCTGGTTGGCCAGTTCTTCCTCGGTCGGGCGCTTGCCCACCACGGCGTTGACCGTCATCGGCTTGCCGTTGCGCACCAGGTCGATCGCCACGGTCTTGCCCGGGGCGGTGTTGGCGACGATGAACGAGAGCGTCTGGTCGGGCTTGACTTCCTTGCCATCGACGCGGGTGACCACGTCGCCCGCCTGGATGCCGGCCTTGGCCGCACCGGCGCCGGGTTCGACCGACTGGATGAATTCGCCGCGATTCTTGGGCAGGCCCAGCGAGGCGGCGAGATCATCGTTGATCGGCTGGATGCGCACGCCCAGGTAACCACGCTCGATGGTCTGGCCGTTCTTGAGCTTTTCCACGATCGGGGCGGCGATTTCGGCAGGGATCGCAAAGCCGATGCCGACGCTGCCGCCGGTGGGCGAATAGATCGCGTTGTTGATGCCGATCACGTTGCCGGCCATGTCGAACATCGGACCGCCCGAGTTGCCGCGGTTGATCGAGGCATCGGTCTGCAGATAGCGGTCATAGGCGCTGCCCGAACCGGTGGCGCGATAGACCGCCGAGATGATGCCCTGCGTCACCGTGCCACCCAGGCCAAAGGGGTTGCCGATGGCAATGACCCAATCCCCCACGCGCGCCTTGCGCGAATCCCCGAACTTCACGAACGGGAACGGCTTGGTACCGGTGATCTTGAGCACGGCGAGGTCGGACGCGGCATCCTTGCCCACCAGCTTGGCCGGGTATTCGGTGCCATCGGGCGTGGTAACCGAGATCGATTCCACTTCGCCCTGGCCATCGGCGGTGATCACGTGATTGTTGGTGACCACATAGCCATCGGCCGAGATGATGAAGCCCGAACCCAGCGACTGCGCTTCACGCGTGCCGCCGCCCTGGCCACCCTGGCCGCCGCCGAACAGATCGCCGAACGGCGTGCCGGCAAAGGGATTGTTGTTCTGGACCTTGACCCGCTGGCGGGTCGAGATGTTGACCACGGCCGGCTGCAACTGGGCAGTGAGGTCGGCGAAGCTGGATGGCGCGCCCTGGCGCGGGGTGATCGCCTGAATCTGCGAGCTGTCATTCTGCGCCACCTGGGCGCCGGCCGGGAAGCCCGTTGCCAGCGTGAGCGCGCTGCCGGCGAGAAGCAGTGCCGTAGTCACTCCATAAGCGTATCGCACGAGGGTTGATCCTTTATTCGCTTGTTGCTTGACGCGGCGTGAGGGAAAACCGCGCCCGATCCGGGTGCCGTTTCACGCTTCGTCGCATGAACGGACTTTGAATGGAACAGGTTCCGATTACGGCCCCCTGAATTGCTTCAGATAGCGGTTGTCGGGCGAGAGGATGATGCTGGTATTGCTGCCTTTCTGGGTGAAAGTGTAGTCATAACTCTGCATCGCGCGGTAAAAGTCATAGAATTCAGGATCCTTGCCAAAGCTGGCCGCATAAATACGGGCGGCTTCCGCTTCGGCCTGGGCACGAATGATCTGCGCGTTCTTTTGCCCTTGTGCGGCAATCGTGGCCGCTTCCTGCGCGCGCGCCGTGGCCATGCGGGCAAAGGCGGATTCCAGCGGCGTGCCATCGGGCAGATCGGCGCGCTTGATCCGCACGTCGATCACCTGGGCGCCATATTCGCGCGCCTCGCGATCCAGCCCTTCGCGAATGCGCGCCATGGCCTCGCCGCGTTCGGGGGTGAGCAGCGACGCGAACGTGCGGTTGCCCAGTTCCTGGCGCAGCACGGAATTGAGGATCGGCTGCAGTTGCTGCGCCACGCGATCCACCGTGCCGGCGGTTTCATACATCTTGATCGGATCAATCACGCGGAAGCGGGCATAGGCATCCACTTCCAGGCGGCGCTGGTCGAGCGAGGTGACCTGCTGGCGCTCCATATCGACATCGAGCACGCGGCGGTCGATGCGCACCGCCTGTTCGAAGAACGGCAGGCGCCAGACCAGGCCCGCCCCGCTGCGGCCGAAATCGCCGTGCGGGGTATAGCGGTTGACCACACGCACCGGCTGGCCCAGCCGCACGATTACGACCTGCTGGGTTTCGGGCACCACGATGAGGCACGAAAGCAGCGCCACGAGGGCGATCGCAGCGCCGATCAGCACGCGCTTGTACTGCAGGAGAAGCGTTTCCATCAGCGCTGCCCTCCCTGGCGCGTATCGTCGGATGGCGGCGGCGTCTGGCGCATTGCGGGCAGAGGCAGATAGGGCACGGTGCCCGGCGCTTCGACGATGACCTTGTCGTTCTGGCCCAGCACGCGCTCCATCGTTTCGTAATACATGCGCCGCTTGGTCACTTCTGGGGCCAGCTTGTATTGTTCATAGACCTTGTCGAAAGCGGCCGCTTCGCCTTGCGCGGCGGCCAGTTTCTTCTGCGCCCAGCCTTGTGCCTCGTTCACGTCGCCCTGCGCTTTCTGCTGGGCGGCAAGTACTTCCTTGAACGCATCAACCACTTTGGCCGGCGGGTCGATCTTGGTGATTTCCACGCCCTGGATGCGCACGCCCGAACGATAGGCATCGAGCACGCGCTGCATGCGGTCGCGCACGTTCTGCTCGATCGTGGCGCGGCCAGAGCCCATGGCATCGTTGAAGCCCACTTCGGCAATCGCCGCACGCATCGCCGCTTCGGCCACTTCGCGCACCGACTGGTCGGGATCGGCCAACTGGAATGCGTAGAGCTTGAGATCCTTGATGTTCCAGCGCACCAAATAGTTGACGTTGACCAGATTCTGGTCGCCGGTCAGCATCAGGCGTTCGCCATCGCCTTCGGGGATGGTTTCGCGCTGGATCGAGGTGACGTCCCGCGTTTCGACTTGCTGGATCGGCCAGGGCGCAGTGAAGGAAACACCCGGCCCCAAAGTGCGCGAATAGGCGCCGAAAGTGGTGACCAGACCCTGTTCCTGGGGCGCGAGGCGATGCGTGCTCGATCCGCACAGCCACAGCAGCGCCAGCGCGGCAATGCCCAGCGGCCACCAAGACTTGCCATCGGGGCGTTGCGGCAGGCGCAAGTTGGGACCGCGCCCGCCGAGCAGCGGATTGCCGCCGCCCCCGCCGCCGCCATTGCCGCTGCCGCCCTTGCCGCTGCGTGCGCGAAAGATGTCTTCGATGCTGGGCGGACGGCGGCTATCGCCTGCGGGCGGCAACCAGGGATTGCGCGGGCCTTCCGGCTTGGCGCCAGGCTTTTCAGAGCCGCTCGGGCTGCCGCTGGATTGCGGGCCCGCCTCGGGCGATGCGCGCTCGGGCGTGTCTTCGCCGTTGGGTGAATCTTCTGGTGGGGTGTTGCCATCGTCCCGGGCGGGCCGGTCAGGCTCACCATTATGGCCCCACGGGCTTTTGCGGTCTGTCATGACCAGGTTTCCGAAAGGGGCGCGAGAGGGCGCAGGGCCAGTCCACGAAAAGCAGTCATGTCCAGTCTTATAGGAAGGGATCGCGTGAAAAACAGTGTCTCGTTCCCAAAATTCGTCTGCTAGGGCCTTTCTGACAGGCTGCCGGTTGCGCCGGGGCCAGCGAACAACGAGCAGGATGAAAGCAGTGACGATCGATGAAGCGGCCGTGCGCCAGGCCATTGCCGATGCCGTGGGGGCTGCAAGGCTCCAGGTTCTGCGCGTGACGGGCGAGAGCGGCACGGCGGTGATCGATGTTGCCGGGCTGGATGCGCCGGCCCGATCCGCCGTGGAACAGGCCGCCAAGGATGCCGCACGCGGCGCGGGCCTGGCTGAACTGCGCGTGGCGCTTACCGCCGAAAAGCGGAACCGGCGCATCCTGGCCGTGGGTTCGGGCAAGGGGGGCGTGGGCAAGTCCACCCTTTCGGCGAACCTGGCCGTGGCCATGGCCCGGCTGGGGCGCAAGGTGGGCCTGGTCGATGCCGATATCTATGGTCCGTCGCAGCCGCGCCTGCTCGGTACCGAGGGGCGCAAGCCCGAAGCGCGCGACAAGACGATGATCCCGGTGCAGAGCCCATGGGGCGTGCCGATGCTTTCCATGGGGCATCTGGTGCAGCCGGGCCAAGCAATCGCCTGGCGCGGGCCGATGGCCGGCAGCGCGCTGGGCCAGCTGATCGAGGCCGATTGGGGTGATACGGAAATCCTGGTGGTCGACCTGCCGCCCGGCACGGGCGACGTGCAGTTGACCATGCTGCAGAAATACAAGCCCACGGCGGCGGTGATCGTCTCCACCCCGCAGGACCTGGCGCTGATCGACGCCACGCGCGCCATCGGCCTGTTCGACCAGGGCAAAGTGCCGGTGCTGGGCGTGGTGGAAAACATGGCCGGCTACCTCTGCCCGCATTGCGGCCAGGTGAGCGATCCGTTTGGCCATGGTGGCGCGGAAGTGACGGCGCGCGAACTGGACCTGCCGTTCCTGGGCCGGGTGCCGCTGGATATTGCCATCCGCCAGAAAAGCGACGCGGGCGAACCGCCGGCTGCCGGCGAAGGCCCGCAGGCGCAGGCGTTCTCCGCCATTGCCCGCTCGGTGCTGGCAGCGCTCGACCAGCTGGCCTGATCCCTGCGCGCGCCATGGCTCGGTCATCAGCCCTGCGACGATTGAAGCCCACCCGGCGCGGCGTGCTGATCGGGGCTGGGGCGGGCGGCGCGCTGATTGCCGCCTTTGCCCTGGTGCCGCGCCATTATGCCTCGCCGCTGGTGGCCGGCAAGGATGGCCGCGTGGCCAATGCCTTTCTCAAGCTGGCGCGCGATGGCACGCTGACCGTGGCGGTGCCGGCCTGCGAAATGGGCCAGGGCGTAACCACGCTCATGGCGCAGATCGTGGCGGTGGAATTGGGCGCGGACTGGGCCCAAGTGGCGGTGGAGCCCGCGCCGCTCAGCCCCGCCTATGCCGATGCGGTGCTGGCGGCGCATTGGGCGCCGCTCTGGCTGCCCACCTGGCTGCCGATCCTGCCCGATGTGCTGGACGATCCGGCCAATGGCCTGACCCGGCTGAAAGCCGAGCGGGGGCCGATGATGCTGACCGTGGCGGGCACGAGCCTGGCCGCGTTCGAACAGCCCTTGCGCGAAGCGGCGGCCACGCTCCGCGCGCAATTGATCGCAGCCGCTGCAGCGCAATGGGGCGTGGCGGCCGACGGGCTGGACACGCAAGGCCATGCCGTGGTGGGCGAGGGCAAGCGCCTGCCCTTTGCGCGCCTGGTCGATGCCGCGCTCGATCTCGATCCGCCAGGCGAGGCTCCTTTGCGCGCCAGCCCGGCGCGCGAGGCGCCCAGCCGCTTCCCGGCCGGCAGCCGGCTCCCTTTTCCGCGGCTGGACTTGCCGGCCAAGGTGGATGGCAGTTTCGTCTTTGCCGCCGACGTGCGCCTGCCGGGCATGGTCCATGCGGCCATTGCCCACGGGCCCCAGGGCGATTGCGTGCTGTCTACCTGGGACGCCCAGGCCGCCGCCCGCGTGCCGGGGTGCCTGGGCGTGGTCCATGCCAAGGGCTGGCTCGCGGCGATCGGGGTGACCTGGCATGCGGCCGATCGCGCGGTGGCGGCGATGGAGCCGCGCTTTCGCGCCCGAGGTGCCGTGGCCGATGGCAATGCGATCGATGCCGCGCTCGACACCGCGCTCGCCAAGGGTAGCCCCAAGCGGCTATGGGGCCGGGGCGATCCCACCGCCTTGCTGGAAAAACCCAGTCTTTCGGCGCGCTACGACATCGAGCCGGCCCTGCATGCCCCGCTTGAGCCGGCGACATGCACGGCGCGGATCGAGCATGGCCGGCTGGAACTGTGGCTGGCGACCCAGGCGCCCGAGGCGGCCCGGCGCGAGGGCGCCCGCGCCGCAGGCCTTGGCGAGGGCGACGTGGTGGTCTATCCCATGGCGGCGGGCGGCAGTTTCGATGCGCGGCTCGATGCGCGGATTGCGGGCGAGGCGGCGGCCTTGGCGCGGGCCACCGGCAAACCGGTGCAACTGACCTGGTCGCGCTGGCAGGAATCACTGGCGAGCCTGCCGCGTGCACCGGTTTCGGCCCTGCTGGAAGCGGGCATGAGCCCCGACAAGCAGCAATTGCTGGGCTGGCGCAGCCGTATTGCCATGCCGGCATCGCTGCGTGAAACGGCCGCGCGCGTGCTGGACGGGGAAAGCGCGGCCAGTGCGCGCCGCTGGCAGGGCAGTGCCGATCCGCTGGCCCTGGAAGGGGCGATGCCGCCTTATGCCATTCCCGAATGCGCAGTCGATCATGTGCCGGTCGCGCTGTCGCTGGCCACGGCCCGCATGCGCGGCGGCGGCGCGGCGATCACCGCGTTCCTCACCGAAAGCTTCATCGACGAATGCGCGCATTTCGGTAGCAGCGAGCCACTGGCGTTCCGCATGGCCATGCTGGGCGGCCAACCGCGCCTGGCGGCCTGCCTGCAAGGGGTGGCGCACCTGGCGATGTGGGGGGGCGGGGCCGATGCCTCGGGCCAGGGAATCGCCTGCCACGCGATGGAACTGGCCGGCCCCGATGGCCCGCGCCAAGGCTATATCGCGGTGGTGGCCACGGCGCGCCAGGCCGATGGCGCGATCCGGGTGGAGACCCTAAGCGCCTGCGTCGATATCGGCCGGGTGATCAATGCCGACATCGCGCGCCAGCAGATCGAAGGCGGGCTGTTCTTCGGGCTGGGACTGGCGGTGGGGGGCAGTACCGGCTATGCCGCCGGGCGGCCGCTGGCTGGGCATTTCAGCCAACTGGGCCTGCCGCTGCTGGCCGATTGCCCCAAGGTCGATGTTGTGTTTGTTGACAGCAGCGCCCAGCGGCAAGACCCGCCATCGCTCGATATGCCGTTCGATCCCGGCGATCTGGGCGTGGTGGCGGTGGCGCCGGCCATTGCCAATGCGTTGTTCTCGGCCACCGGGTTGCGGCTGCGCCGCCTGCCCCTCTTGTCTGAAGGCGTTTGATGACCGCTGCTGCTGCCCCCCATTCCTGCCCTGCGCACCTGCCGGCAGACCATCCGCCGGTGGCCACGGGGCGCATCGGCGTGCTGCTGGTCAACCTTGGCACGCCGGATGGGCCCGACGTGCAATCGGTGCGGCGCTATCTCAAGGAATTCCTGTCGGACAAGCGCGTGGTGGAAATCCCCACGCTGCTGTGGCAGCCGATCCTGCGCGGCATCATCCTGCGGACCAGGCCCAAGAAATCGGCCCATGCCTATGCCCAGGTGTGGGGCCCGGAAGGGTCTCCGCTGGCCGCGATCACCGCGGGCCAGGCGCGGGCGCTGCGGGCACGGCTGGGCGAGAGCGTGATCGTGCGCCATGCCATGCGCTATCAGAACCCGGCGATGGGGGCAGAGCTGGACGCGCTGCTGGCCGCCGGGTGCGAGCGCATCCTGGTGGCACCGCTCTATCCGCAATATTCCGGGGCGACCACGGCCAGCGCGCTCGATGCCCTGGCAGACTGGATCAAGGCGCGGCGCCGCTTGCCCGCGCTGCGGACACTGCCGCCCTATCATGACGACGCTGCTGCGATCGGCGCGCTGCATGCCGATCTTGCCGGCCAGATCGGCGCCCTCTCGTTCGTGCCCGATGTGCTGCTGCTGAGCTATCACGGCATGCCCGAGCGCACGCTGCATCTGGGCGATCCCTATCATTGTCATTGCCGCAAGACCTCGCGCCTTCTCGCCGCGGCCTTTGCCCAAAGCCATCCGGGGCTGCGCGTGGAAACCAGTTTCCAGTCGCGCTTCGGCCGGGCCAAGTGGCTGGAGCCGGCCACCGACACCACGCTGGTCGAACTGGCCCGGGGCGGCACGCGCAAAGTGGCGATCGCGGCGCCGGGCTTTTCGGCCGATTGCCTGGAAACGCTGGAGGAACTGGCCTTGCGCGGGAAAGACGATTTCATCGCGGCGGGCGGCACTGATTTTGCTGCGCTGTCGTGCCTCAATACCTCGGGCGCGGGCATGGATCTGCTCGAAGCGATCGTGCGGCGCGAACTGGCGGGCTGGATCGCGCCCTGATCCTGCCGGTTTTGCGCATTTGACACGCCCGCGTGGCGTGGCATTCTCTCGGTCACGGCCAGAACCGGCAACAGGTTCGGCCAGATGGAGAGAGCATGCTGACGCCGGCGAACGATTTGCAGAACCTGAATCCCCGTGCCCCCCTTCCAGAGGGCCATGCATTGCCCCTGGCGGGCGATGGCGAGTCCCTGGTTGACACCACGCTGGCGAACGCGCCGCTGCCCGTTCCGGAAACCAGTGGCGGGCTGGGCTGGGGCGATCCGCTGGCACGCCTGCTGCGCGACAAGGCGCGCCTTGGCCCGGTCTTTCGCCAGGGCAAGCGCGTGATGCTGCTGGATGCGAGGTTCAACCGGCTGGTGCTGGACGATGACGGCACGCAGTTTGCAGCCCTGGGGGCCGATCGCGCCGCGGCCGCGCGGGATGCGGCGGGGCAGGCGCCAGCCGTTCAAGAAGCAGTGCTGGGCGCGGTATTCCATGCCGAACTGGCGCGCTGGCGGGCGGGCACGGTTCGTGTCCAGCCGGCCCTGGCGATGATGCTGGCGCGCGCGCTGGTGCCGGCGATGACCGGGCTGGCCGCAGGATCGGGCGCGGCCGAGCGGTTGGCCGGGGCGCTGGCCACCCTGGATGATGGCGGCAGCCTGCTGCGCCGCGCCATGCCGCGCGGGTTGCCGTCCTCGGCGATGGGCGCGCGCCAGGCCATGGCGCGTGGCCTGGCCCAGGCCGGGCATACCGATCCGGTGATGCTGGAAACGCTGCAGGAATGCCATGCGGTGGGCTTGCGCCTGCTGTGTACCCTGGCGCGGCACCTGGCCGAAACGCCGGACTGGCAGGATACCTTGCGCGCCGAAGTGCGCAGCGCGCGCGCGGCAGGCCGCACCGCACCGGTGGCACTCGAACTGGTCGAAATGGCCACGCACGAGGCGTGGCGCCTGATGCCTGCCCCACTGCTGGTAGAGCGGCGCCTGGTCGCGCCGCTGCCGCTGGGCGAGCATTGCCTGGAAGCGGGCGCGGTCGTGGCGATCAGCCCGGCGGCAACCCATGTCGATGCGACGCTGTGGCCCGAGCCGGCGCGGTTCGACCCGCTGCGCTTTTCGAAGGCGCGCCTGCACGACCGGCCCGGCGGGGCTTGGCTGGCCAAGGCCTTGCTGGCGCCTGCGGTGGCGCAGGGCGTGGAACTGGTCGCGCGCCAGGCCGTGGCGCATGTGCTCGATCGTTTTGCCCTGGCGCCCGCTGGCGAGGGCGGCAAGGTGGCGCTGCGGCTGGTCGATTGAGCTTTGGCCGATTGAGCTTGCCCGATTGAGCGCGGGGCCAACAGCGGCTATGGCCGCCCATCGAATCGCGCGACTTGGCGATCCGACATCGCGCCCGTCGGAAACGGGCAGGCCGGGTTGGCCGGACGAACGCGGGGTGCAAGCATCGCCTTGACGATTCGTCCACAGCCCGGTATGGGCGCCGCTTTCCAGCGGGCTTGCCCGCCTTGTCGAACGACCAAGTCGAGCAAGACCAGGACATTTTCCGGTCTGCCCCCCGGGGTGGCCCGCCAGAGGACAGAAACAGGACAGACATGGCCAATACGCCGCAAGCCCGCAAGCGCATCCGTCGCAACGAACGCCGCGCCGAAATCAACGGCAACCGCCTTTCGCGCATCCGTACCTTCGTGAAGAAGGTGGAAACCGCGATCGCCGGTGGTGACAAGGCCGTCGCGGCCGAAGCGCTCAAGGCTGCTCAGCCTGAACTGGCCCGTGGCGTTGCCCGCGGCGTGGTCCACAAGAACACCGTGGCCCGCAAGCTCTCGCGCTTGAGCAAGCGAGTCGCCGCTCTCTGATTCGGCCGCTTTGCGCCCTTTTTTGTTAGGGGACGCACTGCGCACAAATACGGCTTTGGCCGGCGTGATGAACGCCGGCCATTTTCGTCTGCGCGATATGCGACGGTTCGATGACACGGCACGGACGTGCAAGTGACGGATTTGTGGCGATTCGCATGATGCGCATTTTGTTAATTAGCCAAATTTCAATGACTTAAGCGATTTTCGCGCAGTTGTTGAGTCAAGGCTAATTATTTCAGAAATTTTGCGCCTGATGGGCTTGCACAGCCCCCGCAGTGGCTCATAGACAGAGACCACGCCGCGCGTTGGCCGGTCCGTTACGACACGGATCGATCGGGGCACGGTGTCACGGAACATCGCTCGATACGGCAATCTGCCGTGCCCACTGCGGCACTGGCGGACAGGTAGGCTGTGTCCGCGGGACCCTGGCGGTTCGGTCTTTGCCGATACGCCATGCCCGTGGGCGTTTGCCTGCAACGCGGGGGCATCTGGCCGCAGGCCTGGATTATTTACGTGGGACGGCGAAGCGTGAAGATGGATCAGTTCGGCGGTGCAAGTGGCGGTGCGGGTGGCACGGCCGCAATCGGTTCCCAAGGCGGCGGCTCCCCCAATGGGGCAGCTGCGCTTGTGGCAGCCAGTGGACGCGCCGCGCAGGCCGCAGCGCCACGGAAAGGACGTGACGGGGGAATGGAGGACCAGGAAGCGCTCGACCTGGCGGCCGATTGGGCCGACATCAGCCAGGGCCTCAAGAAGGACCTGGGGCCGCAGCTGCACACGCAGTGGATCAAGCCGATCCAGCTGGGCAGTTTCTGCAAGGAAACCGGCACGCTGGACTTGTTCCTGCCCACCGAATTCTCGGCCAACTGGGTGGCCGATCGCTTTGCCGATCGCCTGTCCCTGGCGTGGAAGATCGCCCGGGCCGAAGTGCGCCAGGTGCGCATCACCGTGCACCCCCGCCGCCGGGCCATGCCCGAGTTGCGCGTGGGTGGCCGGGCAGCACCCGAGCTGCGCGTGGCGGCTGCCAACGAAAGCGCCCCGGTGCTGGCCCCGGCCAGCCGTCCGGCGCCGGCCCCGGCGCCGACCGTGGCAGGATTCGATACCGCCGCTTCGGGCATCGACCCGTCGCTGACCTTTGGCGATTTCGTCACCGGCAGTGCCAATGTCCTGGCGCTCAACGCGGCGCAGCGCATGGCCGCGGCCGAAACGCCGCAGTTCTCGCCGCTCTATCTCAAGGGCTCCACCGGCCAGGGCAAGACCCACCTGCTGCACGCCATTGCCAATGGCTTTATGGCGGCGCGCCCCGGCGCGCGGGTGTTCTACTGCTCGGCCGAACGGTTCATGATCGAATTCGTCCAGGCCATGCGCCAGAACGAGATGATCGAGTTCAAGTCGCGCCTGCGCAGCTTCGACATGCTGCTGGTGGACGACATCCAGTTCATCATCGGCAAGGCCAGCACGCAGGAAGAATTCCTGCACACCATCGATGCCCTGCTCAGCGCCGGCAAGCGCTTGGTAGTGGCGGCCGATCGCGCGCCCCAGGCGCTCGACGGTGTCGAACAGCGCCTGCTCTCCCGCCTGTCGATGGGGCTCGTCGCCGATATACAGGCTGCTGACATCGAGCTGCGGCGCCAGATCCTGGAGCACCGCCTGTCGCGCTTCACCAGCGCCCAGGTGCCGCAGGACGTGGTCGAATTCCTGGCCCGCACGATCAATCGCAACGTGCGTGAACTGGTTGGCGGCCTCAACAAGCTGATCGCCTTTGCCCAGCTCACCGGCCAGCAGGTCAGCCTGCAACTGGCCGAAGAGCAGCTGACCGACATATTGTCGGCCAACCGCCGCCGCATCACGATCGACGAGATCCAGCGCACGGTGTGCCAGTTCTATCGCGTCGATCGCTCGGAAATGGCGTCCAAGCGCCGCGCCCGCGCGGTGGTGCGTCCGCGCCAGGTGGCGATGTACCTGGCCAAGGTGCTGACCCCCCGGTCCTATCCCGAGATCGGCCGCAAGTTTGGCGGGCGTGATCACTCCACCGTGATCCACGCCGTGCGCCTGATCGAAGACCTGCGCAGCCGCGACGCCGACATGGATGGCGACGTGCGCACCTTGCTGCGCCAGCTGGAAGACTGATCGCGGCATGATCCCGGCGCCCAACGGCGCCGGGGCATCCCGGACTGTCCCCGGCGTTTGCCGGGATTTGCCCAAGGTTATCCGCCGACCATCCCGTGGTTATGCACAGGGTTGCGCGCGCGGTTGTCCGCAGCCTTGTCCACGCGCTGGGCACAGGTTTATGCCCAGCTTGTCGACAGTGTTATGCTGCGGTTTTGCACCGGGTTGCCCACCCCCGATCCACCGCGTGTGCTCAGGGTTTTACGCTGACTTTTCCACAGGTGCTGGCGGTATCGAACCAGGTGCCGCCACCGGCGCGGCATTCCCGTTCGGCCCAATGCCCCTTGCCCCACCAGCCGATTACCACGCCCAGTAGCAGGGCCAGCACCAGCACGATCCAGATGCGATCTTTCATGCGCGTGCTTGTGGCCCAGCAAGGCGCCTTTGCAAATGGCCCTCTCGCCTTTTGGCGTTCGTGCGCCTACCTCCACCACCATGACGCCAGAACGCCTCGATCGCTTTGCCCGACACATCGTGCTGCCTGAAGTGGGAGGCGCCGGCCAGGCGCGGATCATGGGAAGCCATGTGGTGCTGGTGGGCGTGGGCGGGATCGGCGCCCCGGCGCTGCAATACCTGGCCGGGGCGGGCGTGGGGCGGCTGACCCTGATCGACGATGACGTGATCGAGCCATCGAATCTCCAGCGGCAGACGATCTTCACGCTGGCCGATGTGGGTCGGCCCAAGGCCGATGCGGCGGCCGACTGGGTGACGCGCTTCGACCCCGCCTTGACGGTGACGGCGCAGCGCACGCGCATCGCGCGCGACAATGCCGCCGGCTTGGTGGCAGGCGCCGATGTGGTGCTGGATGGATCGGACAATTTTGCCACTCGCCTTGCCGTATCGGATGCCTGCGTGGCGGCCGGCGTGCCGTTGACCAGCGCGGCGCTGGGCCGGTTCCAGGGGCAGGTGGCCAACTTTGCCGGGCATCGGCCGGGGCATGCCTGCTATCGCTGCTTCGTGGGCGATGCGTTTGACGCGGAGGATTGCGACACTTGCGCGGCACAAGGCGTGCTGGGGGCGATGGTGGGCATGGTAGGCACCTTTGGCGCCATGGCAGCCTTGCGCGTTCTGCTGGAAGGCGTCGCCAGCCTGGGCGATCCGCAATGGGGTGAATTGCATGTGCTCGACGGGCTCAAGCCATCGCTGCGCACCATGCGCATCGCGCAGGATCCCGGCTGCGCCACGTGCGGCCACGCCGCCCCGGCGGCCTGACAAAATAAGCAATATACCGCGTTCGGGGGATGGCGGGCGGACGGCGGAAGCGTAGAATTATCGGGCGACCCGACAGGCGCGTGGTGCAAGCCATGAACCTGGGACTTGGCCCGGACCGAGGCTTCTTCGTAAACCTTGGCCGGGCTTTTTCGCATTTGCTGTCAGGGCGTCTTGAGCAGTTCGTCTACCCATCCAGGTACGACCTGCGTGGCCGGGCCCAGCCGCGTATCGTGGAACCATGCCGAGCCCTGGCTGCGTTCCAGATTGAGTTCGACCGTTTCGGCCCCCAACTCGCGCGCCAGGCGGACGAAGCCTGCTGCCGGATAGACCGCGCCGGAAGTGCCGATCGACACGAACAGGTCCGCGCGCTGCATGGCATCGTGGATATCGTCCATGCGATAGGGCACTTCGCCGAACCACACGATATCAGGCCGAAGGCTGGCTGCGCCGCACGCCGGGCAGGGCGGACGGTCGATCAGCGGGCCGGTCCAGGCGTGGCGCGTGTCGCATGCGGTGCACCAGGCCGACAGGTGCTGCCCGTGCATGGCGATGAGATGGCGCGAGCCGGCCCGCAGGTGCAGGTCGTCGACATTCTGGGTAACGAGCGTGACGCTGCCGCCGGGTACTTTTGCCGGCCATTCGTGTTCGAGCCGGGCCAGCGCACGATGGGCGGCGTTGGGCGCCTTTTCCTGGATCGCAGCGCGCCGCAAGTCGTAGAAGCGAAGGACGAGGTCGGGATCACGCGCGAACGCCTCGGGCGTGGCGACGTCTTCGACGCGGTGCTGTTCCCACAGGCCGCCGCCATCACGAAAGGTGTCGATGCCGCTTTCCGCCGAAACGCCGGCACCGGTGAGGATCACGATATGCTGGGGCAAGGTCATGCCCGCGATCATGCCGGATCGGCACGGGCGTGCCAATCCGGCATGAGGGTCAGTACAATCAGGCGAACGTGCTGGAATCGATCACGAAGCGATAGCGCACGTCACCCTTTTCCATGCGGTCCCAGGCCTGGTTGATATCCTGGACGGCGATGGTTTCGATTTCCGAGACGATGCCATGCTCGGCGCAGAAATCGAGCATCTCCTGGGTTTCGGCGATGCCACCGATCAGCGAACCGGCGATCGAGCGGCGGCCAAAGATCAGGTTGAACACCGTTGGGCTGGGGTGCGGGTGCTCGGGCGCGCCAACCAGGCACAGCGTGCCATCGCGCTTGAGCAGCGTGACGAAGGCATCGAGGTTGTGGCTTGCGGCCACGGTATCGAGAATGAAATCGAGGCTGCCGGCTTGCGCGGCCATTTCATCCTCGTTGCGCGAGACGACCACTTCGTGCGCGCCAAGGGCCAGGGCTTCCTCGCGCTTGGAAGGGCTGGTGGTGAACGCCACGACATGGGCGCCGAGCGCACGGGCGAGCTTCACCCCCATGTGGCCCAGGCCGCCGATGCCGACGATGCCGACTTTCTTGCCCGGCCCCACGTTCCAGTGGCGCAGGGGCGACCACGTGGTGATGCCGGCGCAAAGCAGCGGTGCCACCGCGGCAAGCTGTTCGGGCGCGTGGCGCACATGGAGGACGAAGCCCTGGTTCACGACGATCGACTGGCTGTAGCCGCCCAGGGTGTGGCCGGGAGCATCGGCCGTGGGCGAATTGTAGGTCTGGACCATGCCTTCTTCGCAGAACTGTTCCAGCCCATCGTGGCACGAGCCGCAATGGCCGCACGAATCGACCATGCAGCCCACGCCCACGGTGTCACCCACCTTGAACTTCGTCACGTCGGCGCCCACGGCGGTGACGTGGCCGACGATCTCGTGGCCGGGGACTACCGGATAGACCGCGTTGTTCCATTCATTGCGGGTGGTGTGCAGGTCGGAATGGCAGACCCCGCACCAGGCGATGGTGATGGCCACATCATTGGGGCCGGGTTCGCGGCGGGAAATGGCAAGAGGGGCAAGCGGCTGGTCGGCCGCGGGCGCGGCATAGGCCATGACGGTCATGCAGCAGATCCTTTCAACAGGGGAGGGACGTGGCCGCGTTCTAGGCCATCGCCATTAATCTGATAATCGGCTAAATCCTGCATGAACTGATATCAGGAATGCATAAATGGCCCGGCCCGATCATGACGACCTGCGCGCCTTGCTGGCCGTGGTGCGCGAACGCAGCTTTACCCGCGCGGCGGCGCAGCTGGGCACGTCGCAATCGGCGTTGAGCCGCACGATTGCCGGGCTCGAAGCGCAGATCGGCGTGCGCCTGCTCAACCGCACGACCCGCGCCGTGGCGCCCACGTCCGAAGGGGAGCGGCTGGCGCAAGGCGTGGCACGCCATTTTGCCGCGATCGACGCGGCAGTGGACGCCTTGGGGGAGAGCCTGGCGCGGCCCGCCGGCCTGGTGCGGCTGACCGTGGACGAAGGTTCGGCCAACACCGTGGTGTGGCCGGGGCTGCGTCGCATCCTGCGGGCCTGGCCTGATATCCAGGTGGAAGTGCTGGTGGACAACGGCCTGGTCGATATTGTGGCGGCCGGGCTCGACGCCGGGGTGCGGTCGGGCGATATCCTGGCGCGCGACATGGTGGCCGTGCCGATCGGCCCGGCCTTGCGCATGGTGGTGGTGGCAACGCCGGCATTCTGTGCCGGGCGCGATCTGCCCCGCCATCCGCGCGATCTTGCCGCACACCCCTGCATCAACTTTCGCCTGCCCACGCGCGGGGCGATCTATGCCTGGGAGTTTTCCCGCGGCAGGGAAGCGCTGCGCATGCGGGTGGAAGGACCGGTGACCGTCAACACCCTGGCCATGGCCGAGCAGGCGATGCGCGATGGCCTGGGCTTTGCCATCCTGCCGGAAAGCATCGTGGCGGCCGACATTGCTGCCGGCCGCCTGGTGCAGGTGCTGGAAGACTGGTGTGAGCCCTATCCCGGCTATCACCTCTATTACCCCAGCCGCGCCCACGTTTCCCCGGCCTTGCGCGTGGTAATCGACGGTTTGCGCTGGCGCGGGTGATCAGGCGACCAGTGATCCTGCGGCAAGCGGTGCTACTGCGCCAGCGAGCGAGGCCTTGCGCAGATGTGCCCCGCCCACTTGCGGGCGGCGGTCCGGGTCACGCGTGCGGAACTGGGCGACGAGCGAGTCGAGTGCGGCGGCTTCGGCGGTGAGATCGGCAGTGGCGGCGCTGGTCTGTTCCACCATCGCGGCATTCTGCTGGGTAACGCGGTCGATCTCCACCACCGAATTGCTGACTTCGCCGATGGCCGTGGCCTGATCGGCGGTGCCGGCGGCGATCTCGTCGACCATGCCGGTCAATTCGGCCACCTGGACCAGGATATGGCCCAGAACGTCGCCCGTCTGCTGCACCAGATCGACCCCGTCGCCCACGTGGGCGGTGGATGTGGCGATCAATTCCTTGATGTTTTTGGCCGCGTCGGCGCTGCGCTGGGCCAGCGCGCGCACTTCGGTGGCGACCACGGCAAAGCCCTTGCCGGCGTCGCCGGCGCGCGCGGCTTCCACCCCGGCGTTGAGCGCGAGCAAGTTGGTCTGGAATGCGATGCCGTCGATCACGCCGATGATCTGGTTGATCTCTTGCGCCGATCGCTCGATCGCTTCCATCGCGCTGACCGCGTTGCCGACCACCATTTCGCCGCGCGTAGCCTGATCGTGTGTTTGCGTGACGCAATCGCGCATGATCCCCGCGCGGGTTGCCGTGCCCTGGATCGCGCCATTTACCTGGCGCAGCGCAGCGGTGGTTTCCTCCACGGTGGCGGCCTGGCGGGTGTTGCGCTGGGAAAGATCGTCGGCCGCAGCGTTGATTTCGCGAATCGTGGTGAGCAGGCGCCGCGCGCCGATGCGGGCCGCGCCGATGGCCTTGGCCAGGGCCGTGCTGGCCTGGTTGTAGTTGCTGCGCAGTTCCTCGTACTGATCGGGGAACGGGGTGTGGATGCGATATTCCAGGTCTTGCGCGGCCAGGCGTTGCAGGCCGATGCTCAATTCCGACACCACTTGGCGCTGGACCGCCAGATCGCGGTCCGCCATCTCGCGCGTGCGGCGCTCCACGCCGTCCTTGATGTCGAGCAGGGCATGGCTGATCGCGCCCACTTCGTCGGTCAGCTCGGTGCAGGGTACCGGCCGATCGAGATTGCCGCCGGCCATTTCGCGCATGGCGTGGGCCAGGCGGCGCAGCGGGCCGGTAACACGGTGGCGCAGCAGCATGACCACGCCGAGCGCGGCCAGGGCCGCCAGGACGCACAGCGTGGTGGAACTTCGAATCGATGCCGCGATCGAGGACGCGCCGTTCTGGCTCAATTCCTGGCCGCGCGCCTGCAGCGCATCGACGTGGGCGGAAATGGTCTTTTCCAGCTTGGGGCCCAGCGGACTGAGGTGTTCTTCATAGAGCACGATGGCGTTTTCGCGGTTGGCTTGCACTTGCGCGCGGACGGCGGCCGATGCGGCTTTCCACTCGGTCCACTGGCGGGCGATCTCGTCCACCGCGCGGCGTTCCTCGTCGCGGGAACGGCCGCGCAAGGCGGCGATGCGCTGGTCGATCTCGGCGATCTGGCGGCCCATCTTGTTGTAGTTGGCGACGCGGTTTTCGTCGCTCAGCGGCACCAGCGTCTTTACCGAGCTGATGCGCACGGCGATCATCAGGCTTTTCAGGCCGCTCCATTCGGCAATGCCTGGAATGATCCGGCGTTCGAGTTCTTCGGTCTGGACATTGGCCTGAATGGCCGATTGCATGGGCACCACGGCGCAAGCGACGGCCATGGCCGCCAACACCGTATTGCAGCTAAGCGAAATGGTCGTGATCTTCAAACGGCCCAGAATCACCATTGCGGACTCCATCTGAATTCGTGCTGTGCATTGGCACAATGCGTCAATGCTGCCTGATTTAGATGTCGCTTATGAAATTAGCGTGGTTGGCAATTTACGGGATTCATCGCAGCCTCGGACCTGGCCTGCACCATGGCCCGATGGGGTGGGCGCTGGCATAGCCGCTTTCCGGCTCGACCGGGCAAGGGCGCGGTCTTATGGAGGCGCGCAAACAGCGCAAGGGCAGAAGACATGGCACGCATCGGCATCATCGGCAGCGCAGGGCGCATGGGGCAGGCGCTGCAGGCAGCGGTGGTGGCCGCCGGTCACGAACTGGCCGGGGGCATCGACCGCGAGGGTGATCCTGTCGCGCTGGCCCAGGCGAGCGACGTGCTGGTGGATTTTTCCGCACCCGCCGCACTGGAATTCAACCTCGATGCCGCGATCGGCGCGGGCAAGCCGATCGTGGTGGGCACCACCGGCCTGGAAGAACGGCACCACTGGTTGATCGATGCGGCGGCGGTTTCGATTCCCGTACTGCAGACCGGCAATACCTCGCTGGGCGTCACGCTGTTGGCGCACCTGGTGCAGGAAGCGGCCGCGCGGCTGGGCGAGGATTGGGACATCGAGATCGTCGAGACGCACCACCGCATGAAGGTTGATGCCCCCTCGGGCACGGCGCTGCTGCTGGGTGAAGCCGCGGCGCGCGGGCGGCAGGTGGGCCTCAAGGACGTGGCCGTGCGCGGGCGCGATGGCATTACCGGCAAGCGCGAGGCGGGCACGATCGGCTTTGCCGCACTGCGCGGCGGCAGCGTGGCGGGCGACCACAGCGTGCATTTCCTGGCCGATAGCGAGCGGCTCAGCCTGTCGCACCTGGCGGAAAACCGGGGCATCTTTGCCAAGGGGGCGATTCGCGCTGGCGAATGGCTGCTGGTGCAGGGGCCGGGGCGCTATACCATGCCGCAAGTGCTGGGGCTGGGAGGCTGACGGCCTTGAAGACGGACCAGATCTTCGAGTTCTTTCGCCGCCTGGCCGAAGCCAACCCTTCGCCCGAGACCGAGCTGGCCTATGGCAACACCTATCAGTTGCTGGTGGCGGTGACGATTTCGGCGCAGGCGACCGACGTGGGCGTGAACAAGGCGACACGGCGCCTGTTCGAAGAGGTCAAGACCCCGGCACAGATGGTGGCGCTGGGCGAGGAAGGCCTGAAAGAGCACATCAAGTCGATCGGCCTGTTCAACACCAAGGCCAAGAACGTGATCGCCCTGTCGGAAATGCTGGTCCGCGATCATGGCGGCGAAGTGCCGGCCGACCGCGACGCGCTGACCGCGCTGCCCGGCGTGGGCCGCAAGACCGCCAATGTCGTGCTCAACACCGCGTTCGGCATGGAAACCTTTGCGGTGGACACGCACATCTTTCGCGTGGGCAATCGCACCGGCCTGGCCAAGGGCAAGACGCCCGAGGCGGTGGAGGCCCAGCTCGACAAGAAAGTGCCCGGGCCCTTTCGGCTGGGCGCGCATCACTGGCTGATCCTGCACGGACGCTATGTGTGCAAGGCACGTACCCCGGAATGCTGGCGTTGCGCGGTGGTTGACCTCTGCGCGTTCAAGAGCAAAGTGCTGGAACAGGGCGCCAAGCCGCCGGTTGCCAAGAAGGGTGCTGCGCGCAAGAAGAAGGCCTGATCCGGCGCTGCTCTGAACACGGCCCCGATGGAGAGGATGCCATGGTTCGTTCGATCGCTGCTGCCGCCTGCCTTGTTGCCCTTGCCGCCTGCGCGCCCGCTGCAGGGCCGGATGGCGGGCCCCGATCGGCTTATGCCGATGGCCATTCACCCAAGACTCCGGCCGCCACGCCAATCGGCCCGGCGCAAAGCTGCATCCCGCTGGGCCAGATCAGCGAAAGCCGCGTGCGTGACGATTGGACCATCGATTTTCGCGTGGGCACGCGGTGGTATCGCAACGTCCTGCCCCAGCGCTGCAGCGGGCTGGGGTTCCAGCAGACCTTCGGCTATGCCACCAGCCAGGCGCAGCTGTGCAGCGTGGACATCATCACCGTGTTGCAGACCGGCGCCGGCGGCGGCCCGCGCGGATCGTGCGGGCTGGGCCAATTCCAGCCGGTGACGCTCCAGCCGGTGACGCCGGCGAAATAGCCGTTATTGCCCCTCATCGAGGTGCAGCCCGCGCCGCCCGTGCTCGGCCGTGTCGTGCGGCGGCACCGGAGCGGGGGCATCGGGATCGAGCGGCACTTGCAGCATGCCTTCCCAGCGGGTGATGACCGCCGTGGCCACCGCATTGCCGACCACGTTGGTGGCGGTGCGGCCCATGTCGAGGAACGTGTCGACGCCGAGCAGCAGGGCGATCCCTTCCACCGGCAGACCGAACTGGGTGAGCGTGGCGGCAATCACCACCAGGCTGGCGCGCGGCACGCCGGCGATTCCCTTGGACGTGACCATCAGCGTGAGCAGCATGGCGATCTGCTGCTGCCAGGACAGCGGGATGTTGTACGCCTGCGCGATGAACATCGTGGCAAAGCTGGTATACATCATCGAGCCATCGAGATTGAACGAATAGCCCAGCGGCAGGACGAAGCCCGAAATGCGGCGCGGCACGCCGAAGCGGTCGAGCTGTTCGAACAGGCGCGGCAGCGCGCTTTCCGAACTGGCGGTGGAAAAGGCCAGCAGCACGGGTTCGCGGATATAGCGCGCCAGCAGCAGGATACGCCGCCCCAGGAAAATCCCGCCCAGCCCCAGCAGCAGGCCCCACAGCACCAGCAGCGCGAAATAGAATTCCGACACGAACACGCCATAAGTGACGATGATGCCCAGACCCTTGGTGGCAACCACCGCGGCAAGCGCGCCGAACACGGCAAGCGGGGCGGCCTTCATCACATAGTCGGTCATCGTCAGCATGAGACTGGCCAAGGCCTCGCTCGCGCGGAGGAGCGGCGCACCCTTTTCGCCGATGGCCGATAGCGCGAGGCCGGCAAACAGCGAAAAGACCAGGATCTGCAGCACGTTGTTCTGCGCCATGGCATCGAGCAGGCTGGTCGGCACGATCTGCAGCACGAAGTGGTGCACGGTGAAATCGGCCGTGGCGAGATCGCCCACTTTGGCATTGGCCGCAAATTGCAGGCCCTTGCCCGGTTCGAACAGGTTGACCAGCAGGAGGCCAAGGCTGATCGAAATCAGGCTGGCGGTGATGAACCAGCCGAGCGCGCGCCCGCCGATGCGGCCAAGCGCAGTGCTATCACCCATCCCGGCAATGCCCGAAACCAGCGTGGCCAGGATCAACGGCGCGATAATCATCTTGATCAGGCGCAGGAACACATCAGGCAGCAACTTGAGCGTTTCCGCCGTGGTGGCCAGCGTGGCGCTGTCGGCGGGTAGCGTTTGGTTGAGTGCATAGCCCGTGGCGATGCCCAGGATCATGGCGATGAGAATGTAAAGCGTAAGGCGCCGGGCCAAGGGATGCTCCGCTCGTTTTGTTTCAGGTGTGACGGTCAGCCGCGAACCCTAGGCGGGAAACGGGGCAAATGCACCCCTTGGATTGGCCTGAGCCATGCCGGAGCCCTGCAGGCGGGCCAAGGGCGGCACGCAACTTTGGGCAAGGGTGTGGTGAGGCGATGTTTGCCATGGTCGCGGCAGTACATTGGCCAGGCCCGTCGCCCCGGTCGGCTCTGCGCTGCATTACGGTAATTTAACGCGGCCGCTAGGGGCGCGGACAGGCGCGGTGGGCCAGAGGGGCAGCATCGGCCTGGCGTGCACCTGCAACGGTTCACAGACGGGCTGCCATCTTTTGGACCGAAGAGAAGACTGCGCGCCATGAATTTTGAACACGCTGTGCCGCAAATGTCCCGTGCCCGGCAGATCCGGGTGCTTGCCTTGTCCGTTGCCGCGGTGGCTTTGGTGGCGACCGGGGCGACTGCCGTTCGCGCCTGGTTGCACCAGCCCGAGCCGGTCGCCGCTGCCCTGCCTGCGGGGCAAGTGCAATTGACCGACAGCCAGGTGGCCAGCCTCAAGATCGAAACCGTGGGGGCCGACGATGGCTTTGCCCGCACCGGCGCCAGCGGCCAGATCACGGTGGATGAAACCCGCTCCACCCCGGTGTTCCTGCCCTATTCGGGCCAAGTGCAGCAGGTCTTCGTGCAGAACGGCGATCGCGTCCAGGCCGGCAGCGCGCTGCTTTCGGTGCACACCACCGACATTGCCGATGCGCGCAATGCCCTGGCCGCGGCCTTGGCGCAGCGCACCGCCGCCGCCGCCCAAGTGCGCGTGGCCACCGAAAACGCGCAGCGGGCCGAGGAAATCTATCGCACCGCCGGTGGCGCGCTGAAGGACCTGCAACAGGCGCGCAGCGACCTGGTGGCGGCGCAATCGCAGCAGGGCATTGCCGATGCCGCCGTCACCGCCGCGCGCGCCAAGCTGGGCGTGTTCGGCGCCGGGAATGGCGGGGGCAGTGATGCCGTGCTGCGCGCGCCGATCGGCGGCGTGGTGGTGACGCGCTCGATCAGCCAGGGGCAGTATGTGGCGGGCGGCGCCAGTGCCGCCGGCAGCAGCCAGCCGGCCTTCCTGATCGCCGATCTTTCGCGCGTGTGGCTGGTGGCGCAAGTGGCCGAAAGCGATGCCGCGCGGGTGCACCTGGGCGACAAGGTGGTGGTAACGGCCACGGCTTTCCCCGGCCGCACGTTTGACGCCACGATCAACAACATCGGTGCGCAGATCGATCCGGTGTCGCACCGCCTGGCCGTGCGTGCCACGATCTCCAATCCCGATGGCGCCTTGAAGCCGCAGATGTTTGCCAACTTCACCATCGAGACGCCCGAAAAGGACGTGAACCCGGCACCGGCGACGCCGCACCTGCTGAGCCTGCCGACCGAAGCGGTGATCCACGAAGGGGACAGCGCCCGCGTGTGGGTGTGGCTGGGCCGCGGCCGTGTCGTGGCGCGCGACGTGGTGACCGGCGAAAGCCACGATGGCCGCGTGACCGTGGTTTCGGGCCTCAATCCGGGTGAAAAGGTGGTGACGCAGGGCGCCATCTTCGTGAACGAAGCGGGGCTCGACTGATGGTCAAGCTGGTACGCTATGCGCTGGGGCAGCGCCTGACCATCGTGGCTTTCTTCGTGTTGATGTTGGTGGCGGGCGGTATCGCCTTCTACAACCTCAACATCGAGGCCTATCCCGATCCGGTGCCGCCGATGGTGGAGATCGTGACGCAGTCTTCGGGCCTTTCGGCCGAGGAGATGGAGCGCAACATCACGATCCCGATCGAGGTGCAGATGTCGGGCCTGCCGCACATGACGGCAATCCGCGCGATCTCGCTGTTCGGCCTTTCGGACGTGAAGATCCAGTTCACCTACGATTTCAATTATGACCAGGCCCAGCAGCAGGTGATCAATCGCCTGGCCCAGCTGCCGCAATTGCCGGGCGGCGCTGTGCCGACGATTTCGCCGACGAGCCCGGTGGGCGAAATCTATCGCTATCGTATCGCTGCGCCCAAGGGCTATTCGGTCGAAGACCTCAAGACCTTGCAGGACTGGGTTCTGCAACGCCGCTTCCGCGCGATTCCGGGCGTGGTGGACGTGACCGGCTGGGGCGGCAAGCTGCGCACCTATGACGTGGTTGTCGATAACGACCGGCTTCAGGCCCATCACCTGACGGTGGCGCAAGTGATCGCCGCGCTGGGCAAGGCCAATGCCAACGTCGGCGGGCAGACCATCAACTTTGGCGCGCAGAGCGCGATCGTGCGCGGGATCGGCCTGATCCAGTCGGTCGATGCGCTGGAAGACACCCCGGTCGGCCGCGACGGCAATGCCCCGGTGCTGGTGCGCGACGTGGCCACGGTGAAGATCGGCAACATGCCGCGCAACGGCATCGCCGGGCTCAACAAGGACGATGACATCGTCCAGGGCATCGTGCTGATGCGCCGTGGGGCGCAGTCGATGCCCACGATCGAGGCGGTCAAGGCCGAGATCGAGAAGATCAACACCACTGGCGTGCTGCCCCCGGGCGTGCACCTGGAACGTATCTACGACCGCTCCGACCTGATCGGGGTAACCACGCATACCGTGATGGAAAATCTGGTGGCGGGCGTGCTGCTGATCTTCCTCTTGCAATGGGCGTTCCTGGGCAACTTGCGCAGCGCCCTGATCGTGGCGGCGACCATTCCCTTTGCCCTGGCCTTTGCCGTGCTGATTCTGACGGTGCAGGGGGAAAGCGCCAACCTGCTATCCGTGGGCGCGCTCGATTTCGGGCTGGTGGTGGATGCCACCGTGATCATGGTGGAAAACATATTCAGGCACATGGCCGAGCGATCGCACCATGTGGAAACCCATGAAGGCGGGCGCTACAGCTTTGCCAGCCGCATCGGCGCGGTGCTGGCCGCCAGCAGCGAAGTGAGCCGGGGCATCTTCTTTGCCGCCGCGATCATCATCACCAGCTTCCTGCCGCTGTTCACGCTGACGGGCGTGGAAGGGCACATCTTTGGCCCGATGGCCAAGACTTATGCCTATGCCATCATCGGCGGCCTTGTCGCCACGTTCACCGTGGCGCCGGTGCTTTCGGCGATGATGCTGCCCGACAAGCTGGACGAGGCCGAAACCTGGCTGGTTTCGCGCATCCGTCGGGTCTACGAGCCGGCCGCAGCCTTTTGTTTCCGCAACCAGGTGCTGGCGATCGGCGCGGGCGCACTGATGGTGATCGGCGCGTTCGTGGGCGTGCGTTCGCTGGGGGTGGAATTCCTGCCCCAGCTTGAAGAAGGCAACATGTATATCCGCGCTTCGCTGCCCGCGGCGATCTCGCTCGATGCGGGCGAGCCGGTGGCGCGCGCGATCCGGCGCGATATCATGCAGTATCCCGAAGTGACCGCGGTGCTTTCCGCCCATGGCCGCCCGGACGATGGCACCGATGCCACCGGCTTCTTCAACGTGGAATACTTCGTGCCCTTGAAGCCCTTCGACCAATGGCCGAGCGGGATGAACAAGGAAAAGCTGGTGGCCGATCTCTCGGCCAAGCTTAAGGCGCGCTATCCGGGGGTGGACTTCTCGTTCTCGCAGATCATCGAGGACAACGTGGAGGAGGCCGCATCGGGCGTGAAGGGCGCCAACTCGGTCAAGCTGTTCGGGCCTGACCTCGCCACGCTGGAGCGCATTGCCGGCCAGATTCGCGACCAGATGGCGCAAGTGCGCGGCATCACCGACCTGGGCATCTTCCAGTCGCTGGGCCAGCCGACCGTGCGGATCGACGTCGATCGCGAAAAGGCAGCGCGCTATGGCCTGAGCGTGGACGACGTGAACCAGACGGTGCAGGCCGCGATCGGCGGTACCTCGCCGGGCGATCTTTATGAACCGCACACCGACCGCCACTTCCCGATCATGGTGCGCCTGCAGGCTGACCAGCGCGATAGCCTTGAAGCGGTCAAGCGGATCACCGTGGGGGCGACGGCGCCCGACGGCACGGCGATTTCGGTGCCGCTGTCGGAACTGGCGGACATCCGCCTGACCACGGGGGCAAGCTTCATCTATCGCGAGCACCAGGAGCGCTACATTCCCATCAAGTTCTCGGTGCGCGATCGCGACCTGGGCAGCGCGGTGGAAGAGGCGCAGGCGCGGATTGCCAAGAACGTGCCGCTGCCGCCGGGCTATAGCCTGGAATGGGCGGGCGAGATGAGCAACCTCAAGAACGCCGTGGCGCGGTTGGAAATCGTGGTGCCGATCAGCCTGTTGCTGATGCTGGGCCTGCTCTATGCCAACTTCCGCTCGCTGCGCGATACGCTGCTGGCCTTCTCGGTGATCCCGATGGCGGTGGTCGGCGGGGTGTTGGGCCTGATGCTGACGGGCACGGCCTTTTCGATCTCTGCGGCGATCGGCTTTGTCGCGCTGTTCGGGATTGCGGTGATGGACGGCATCCTGCTGGTGACCAGCTTCAACCAGGCGATGGATGAAGACATGGAGCGGCTGGCCGCACTGCGCCACGCCACCACCAACTCGCTGCGCCCCGTGCTGATGACCTGCCTGGTGGCGGCCATCGGGCTTGCCCCGGCCGCCGTTGCCACCGGCATCGGCAGCCAGGTGCAAAAGCCGCTGGCGCTGGTGGTGGTGGGCGGCATGACGCTGGCCCCGGTGCTGATCCTCTTGGTGCTGCCGCTGCTGATCAACCGCTTTTCGAGCCGCGTGGCCGGGCCGCGCAAGCGCGTCGGCGCCGACCATGCCCTGCCCGAAACGACTCAAGATGGAGAACCGGCATGATCGCCCAAACCCTGCGTGGCTCGCGCTTGGGCCCGGTGCTGGGGACGGCCCTGGCTACCCTGGCTGCCGCCCAGATCGTGGCGGTGCCGCTTGCCAGTGCCAAGGCGCCGCCTGCGACGGCCAGCGTGGACGTGCCGCTGCCGCCAACGCCAACCGGCTACGCCCCGGCCAAAGTGCTGGACCAGCCGATGCAACAGGGCAATGCCGGCGCCCAGCAAGTGCATGCCGGCATGGCCGTTTCGGCCCAGTGGTGGGAAGCCTTTGGCAGCCCGGCGCTCAACGCACTCGTGGCGCGGGCGCTGGCCGCCAATACCGATCTTGCCGCGGCCCGCGCCCGCATGGCCCAGGCGCAGGCCCTGGCTGGGGCGGCGCGCGGTGGCTTGCTGCCGCAGGTCGACGCCGGGCTGACCAGCGAACGGCAGCGCCTTTCGGCAACGCTATCCACCCCGCTGGCTGATCCCAACCCGCAGGTCTTTTCACTGCATACCGCCCAGGTGAGCGTGAGCTATGCCCCCGATCTGTTTGGCGGTGGGGCGGCACGGCTGCGCTCCGCCCGTGCGGCCGCCGCGCAGGCCCAGGCGCAGGCCGATGGCGTGCGCAACATGGTGGCCGCCAACGTGGTGCTGGAGGTGATTCGCCACGCCGCGCTGACGGCCGAGATCGAGGCCACGCGCGAGGCGATCGACAGCAACCAGCAAGTGCTTGGGCTGTTGCGGCAACGCGAGAAAGTGGGCGCCGCCGGCCGGGCAGACGTGACCGCGCAGGCCGCAGCCGTGGCCGCGGTCGAAGGCGCGTTGCCCCCGCTCAAGCAACAGCACGCGGCGAACCTGGCGGCGCTGTCTGTTTTGCTGGGCGAGGCGCCGGGCGCGCCACTGGAAACCGCACCGGGCGTCAAATCCGCGCCATTGCCGACGCTGGACGAACTGGCCGTTCCCGCCGACGTGCCGCTGGTGCTGCCTGCCGACCTGCTGGTGGTGCGTCCTGATGTGGCGGCGTCCGCGGCCGCGCTGGAAGGCGCCGCGGCCGATGTGAAAGTGGCCATGGCCGCGCGGCTGCCGCAGATCAACCTGTCGGCCACGGCCGGCGGCACGGCCGAGGATTTCGGCCGGATGTTCGTGGATGGCAATCCATTCTGGCAATTGCTGGGCGGGATCACGGCGCCGATCTTCCACGGCGGCACGCTCAAGCGGCAGGAACAGGCGGCACGCGACGCGCTCGATGCGGCCAAGGCGGGATACAAGGGCACGGCCCTCCAGGCCTTTGCCGATGTCAGCAATGCTTTGTCGGCCCTGGCCAACGATACCGCCGCCCTCGATGTGGCGCAGCGCGGGGACGATGCCGCCGCCAGCAGCCTGATCATGGTCAAGCGCCAGCTGGAACTGGGCGCGGTGGGCACGTTGCAGGTGCTCAACGCCAGCGCCACGGCGCAAACCGCGCGTGCGCAGTTCGTGGCGGCGCGGGCGGCGCGCCTGGCCGACACGGTGGGCCTGTTCACCGCGCTGGGTGGCGGCGTGCGCCAGTTGCCCACCGGCCCGGCCGGCCCGGCACCCGTGGCATCCGGTCACTGATCGGCCCACTGGGCAGCGCCGCTCCGCAAAGCGGCGCTGCCCTGAATGGCAAAAGCCCGCACCGGAGAACCGGTGCGGGCTTTCCCCTGTTGCCCTTGGGCGAACGTCGTTAGGCGATCAGAACGTAGCCATCAGCGAGACCACGCCTACCGTCTTGGCGGCGCGGTACATCTGGAATGGTTCGACGCCAGCAAAGGGATTGGCGGCCGAATCGTTGCGGCTGACGTTGGTGCCGACCACCGAGAAATCCAGCGTCAGGTTCTTCCACGTGGTGCTGACGCCGGCGGTGTAGTCGAGATACTGCTTGGTATAGTCGAACGCGCCGCCGGTGTGGCCCAGGTGGGTGTGGATCGTGAACGGCGTGTTGGGAATGGCACCCGACAGTTCGCCATAGATATAGGCGTTGGTGTGGGTGGTGTAGACGTCCAGGTTCTTCTGCTTGGGCGCGAAGTTGATGCCGGCCTTGGCGTTGACCGGACCGACCGCCTTGGACAGCGAGCCATAGACTTCATAATAGTTGAGGCCCGGCGCGCCCGGATAGAGGTAGCCGTAGAGACCCACGTCGAACGTCACGCCGGTGGTGGCGATGGCGTGGGTAAAACCGCCGTAGACGTCGATTTCGGTGCCGCCAATGTTCACGGCCGGGCTGGCCGAGGCGCTCGAACCCCAGGTCGAGACATAGAAGCCCGAGCTGTGCGAAAGAGTGAGCGCGCCCTGGACGGCGGGCAGGTTGTTCGACTGAGAAATGCCGCGGAACCGGTACTGGCTGATTACGCCTGCCGAACCGGTCACCTTGAAATCGCTTGGGGGCGCGGTCTCGTCGGCCATCGCGGGCACAGCATAGCCAGCAGCGACGACAAGGCTGAGCGCCGTGGCAGCCTTGGCCACGCGCGACTTGATGGACGTACGCATGAAATACCTCTTTGTTTTGTCTTTGACGCGTCGCCCCGCCTGCACAAATCGCCCCGGCCTCTTTCTTGCGCGGGCTGGTTGACGACTTGCGCTTGTCTGGATGCCGGGGCCTGCTGCGTTGCACAAGACCAATCCGTGGGCCGTGGCATTCTCGTTCTGGAATGTGTCTTTTGTGCATCATAGTGTTTCTGACGCTTGTCTCTGCCCGCGCGAGGGCCATATATGTCCCGCGAAGTTCGTCACGGCCGGTGCATGCTCAAGTTGCTCAAGTCGCTAATTTCGGGTCCGCGGGCAGAACCGCCGGCCCCACCAACCCTGGTTCCGCCGGGTCAGCGCATCTATGCGGTGGGCGATATCCACGGCCGGCTTGATCTGTTCGAGCAGATGATTGCGCTGATCGAGGCAGACGACGCCACCCGCAATGCGCAAGCCGCGCTGCAAACCCCGATCGCAACCACTGTGATCCTGCTGGGCGATCTTATCGATCGCGGCCCTGACAGTGCTGGCGTGATCGCCACGGCGCGCGCCTGGGCAGAGCGCCGGAACGTGCGCATTCTGGCGGGCAATCACGAAGAAATGTTTCTGGGCGCATTCGAGCGCGAAGAAACCCTGCGCCATTTCCTGCGCCACGGCGGCCGCGAGACGCTGTTGAGCTATCCCATCGACCCGGACGATTATGCCCGGATGACGCTGGACGAATTGCGCGCTGCAATGCCGCAATTCGTGCCCGCTGCGGATCTGGCATTCCTGCGCGGCCTGGAAGACCAGATTCGCATCGGCGACTATGTCTTCGTGCATGCCGGCATCCGCCCCGGCGTGCCGCTCGATGAGCAGGTGCCCAGCGACATGCGATGGATTCGCGGCGAATTCATTGCGGATCGAACGGCACGCGATTTTGCCGTCGTCCACGGCCACACCATCGTAGACGAGCCGGAACTATCGCCCTGGCGGGTGGGCATCGATACCGGCGCTTATGCTTCCGGGCGATTGACCGCCATCGGCCTTGAAGCTGCCGAGCGCTGGCTGCTGGTGACGCAGGACGAATCGGCAGCTCCGCCAGCGGGCTGAGCCGGCGCGCGGCGCCTTGACGGACCGCCCTTCGCAGCCAACCGCCACGATTGCACCTGTTGTGTTGCAAAACATTGCAAACAACCGCAAATCCGGGCGCACGTTTCGCAAGCGCGCAAAATCTTTGCTGTTGTTGCGAAGGCGCCACAGGCCGCACGATCATTACGCAGGGATGCTTTCATCTGAAATGATCGGCAAGCGATTCATCGCTTGTCAGAAGCATTTGGTCGTGGCGTTCAACATCAAGTAAGAAATGCAGAAATTTTGTCATTTTCGTGTCACACGAAACCGGTCAGGGAAGGCTGCCGGTGCGCGGAAGCCTTGTGCCGGCCCCCTGCCAGCGTCGGGTCGCCTGGCGGCAGCGGGGGACGGATCATCTCGTGTCGCCGCAGTGCGGCGACCTGACACGCAACGGGGACACCAATGCATCGCTCGCACCTTACCGCCGGCTCGCTGCTGGCGCTGGGCATGGCTCTGGCCAGCACGCCCGCCCTGGCCCAATCCACCGGCTCGGTCGATTTCGAACAGCAGACCATCGTGGTCAGCGGCCGCACCACCAAGTCGGTGAACGGCGTTCAATTGCCCGATACGCCCAAGGCCAAGCAGGTTCTTGACCAGACCATCATTGCGCACCAGGCGCCGGGCCAGTCGATCAACGACATCATCAACCTGGTCCCGGGTGTGAGCTTCCAGAACAACGACCCGTTCGGTTCGTCGGGCGGCGTGCTGTATATCCGTGGCTTTGACAACACCCGCATCTCGCAGACGTTCGACGGTATCCCGCTGAACGACACCGGGGGCTATTCGATCTATTCGAACCAGCAGCTCGATCCCGAAGTCATCGACCAGGTCAACGTCAACCTGGGCACCACCGACGTCGACTCGCCCACGGCGGCCGCTTCGGGTTCGACGGTCAACTATCGTTCGCGCAATCCCACCGAGGATTTCCACGCGCGCATGATCGGTTCGGCCGGTGAATACGGCTACATGCGCATTTTCGGCGAAATCGACACCGGCAACCTCACCGCAGGCGGTCTGCGCGCCTATGCCACCGCGTCGAATTCGCGCAACGACACGATCTATGGCGGCATCGGCAAGATCCAGAAGCAGCAGTACAACGCCAAGCTGTACCAGCCGCTGGGCAGCAATGGCGACTTCATCTCGATCGCCGGCCACTACAACCGCAACCGCAACAACGCGTTCGGCTCGGTCCCGATGTGGATCGAAAACACCGGCACCCGCGTGGTCGGCACCGGTTCGGGCAACCGTTATCCGGTTTCGGGCGACGATCGCTTTTACCAGACCGCCCGCTGCACGATCGCGGCGCCGGTAGCCGGTGCGGCTGACGCGGCCAGCGCCTGCGGTTCGGACTACGACTATCGCATCAACCCGTCCGACACCGCGAACATCCGCATTTCCTCGCGCTTCACCCTGGCCGATGGCCTGGTGCTGACGGTCGATCCGTCGATCCAGTGGACCAGCGCCAATGGCGGTACGCTGGGTTATGTGGCCAGCGAAAAGACCACCACCATCAACGGTGTGAGCGGTCTGACCGGCTATGACGGCACCAACTACTATTTCGGCAAGGATCTCAACGGCGACGGCGACAAGCTGGACACCGTTCGCCTGATTGCACCGAGCCAGACCAAGACCATCCGCCTCGGCCTGATCGCCTCGCTGCGCTATGACATCAACCCCGACAACACGATCCGCCTGGCCTATTCGTACGACCGCGGCCGTCATCGCCAGACCGCGGAATTCGGCACGTACAACAGCAACGGCACGGCCGGGACCTACTTCCCTGTCAGCGACCCGATCACCGATGTGAACGGAAACGTGATGCAGCGCCGCAACCGCCTGTCCTACGCCATCCTGCACCAGGTTTCGGGTGAATACCGCGGCAAGTTCGGTGGCCTCACCGTCAATGCCGGCGTGCGCGTGCCGTTCTTCAAGCGCAACCTCAACCAGTATTGCTTTACCAGCCGTACCGGTGGCTATGCCTGCTTCGGCAGCGATGCGGCCAATGCAGCCTTTGCGGCGGCCAACCCCTATGTGGTCAGCACCACGACCGGGCTGCCCACCAGCGGCTATGCCGCGCCGCAGCAGCGCATCTTCACCTACAGCAAGGCCCTGCCGAGCGTGGGCGCGACCTTTGCGGTGAATTCGAATGTCGGCATCTTTGCCAACTATTCGAAGGGGCTGCAGGTGCCGGGCACCGACAACCTCTACAACTCGTTCTACTTCCCGATGGGCAATGACGCCGCCAAGCCCAACCCGGAAACGACCGACAACTTCGATCTGGGCGTGCGCTATCGTTCGGGCAAGGTCATGGCCCAGGTTTCGGCCTGGTACACGATTTACCAGAACCGCCTGGCTTCCTCGTTCGATCGTGACCTGAACACCACGATCTATCGGAACCTTGGCCGCGTGGACAAGTACGGCATCGACGGCTCGATCTCGTACTCGCCGGTGCGCGACCTGGCGATCTACCTCTATGGTTCGTACCTGCACTCCAAGATCCGCGACAACGTGGAAGCGGGCGACTGCTCGTCGCAGAACGTGCTCCTCAACATGTACGGCTGCACCGCGGCGACCGGCACCGCTTACTACCAGACCGCCGGCAAGCGCGAATCGGGCGCGCCGGTCTATACCTTCGGTGGCCGCGTCGATGGATCGGTTGGTCCGGTCTCGCTGGGCGTGCAGGCCAAGCGCACCGGTCCGCGTTACGTGAACGACCAGAACCTGCCGTTCTATGTCAACGTGGGTGGCACCACGCCGCGCCAGGAAATCTTCCCCGCCAAGGCCCCGGCCTATACCCAGGTTGACCTGGATGCGAAGCTGAGCCTCGACAAGGTCAGCCCGATCTTCAACAACCGCACGTTCCTGCAGTTGAACGTGATCAACGTGTTCGACGAAACCTATGTGGGTGGCTTCAGCGGCACGCTGAACAGCCAGTCCACCTCGACCTCGCCGATCAGCTATGCGCAGATCAGCCCGCCGCGCACGATCATGGGTTCGATCAGCTTCGGCTTCTGATCCAGCGGCAAGATCGCAACCGAATGGCCCGCCGCCACCTTCAAGGGTGGCGGCGGGTTTTTTCATGGGGGCAGTGCGCTGTGCGCCGGGACGCGCCGATCGTGCGACCAGCCGTGCTGCGCTGCACTATCCATCGGGCGTGTTGTTGCGCCATGTTGCTGCAAGCTGCGCATATGCGGGAACGATACGGGAAATCGTTCATTGTGCGTTGCAGCATAGTAGATGCGGTTTATTGCGTGATCATGCGGCAAGAAGGGGGCAAGCCCTGCCTGCCACGATGCGTTATCCGGCGGCTCGGCTTACACGCTGGAGGGGGCTGCTTCCCGCAAAACGGGAAGCGGCCCTTTCGCGTGGGACGTTATTGGTAGACGCAGGTATCGTACTGCCCGCGCACCACGGCCGAACGCGCGGCAATCGCATTGCCATGGCGGCGCACGAAGCCACTGGCGCCGGTGACCTCGCGCACTTTGGGCTGGGGAAAGGCGGCGGCAATGCGCGCCGCCTCGATCCGTGACAGATGCAGCGCGCCCTTGTTGTAATAACGCTGCGCGCCGGCCTCGACCCCGTAGGTGCCGATTCCGGTTTCGGCGACGTTGAGATAGACTTCCATGATCCGCCGCTTGCCCCAGATCTGCTCGATCAGCACGGTAAACCAGGCTTCCAGGCCCTTGCGGAAATAGCCGCCGCCCTGCCACAGGAACACGTTCTTGGCGGTCTGCTGGCTGATGGTGGAGCCGCCTCGGATACGGCCCCCCTGCTGGTTGCGCTCGAACGCCTGGAGCATTGCGGCCTGATCGAAGCCATGGTGGCTGCAAAAGCGCGAATCCTCGCCTGCTATCGCCGCATCCACCATGCTGCGGTCGATCCGCGTCAGCGGCGTCCAGTCCTTGGTGATGCCATTTCCATCCATCACCATCGTGGCGGTGATCGGCACGGGCACCCATTTGTAGACCAGCACCCACAGCACGCTGCCAACCAGGAACACGATGATGGCCCGGCCCAGCCACCAGCCCAGCCGCCAGGCCAGCGAGCGTTCCTGGGTGGGGCGGGACGGCATCAGTTGCTTGAACATGGGATGCTTTATGCCGCGCTGCGGGATGGCAATCAATCCGCACGCAGCCGATCTACAGATCTGCGCGCATGATCTTTTTTCCATGGCGTTGCGCAGCCGCGTTGCAACCCCCACGTTGCGGCCACCAGTCAAAGGAACCATGGCCCATGAAAACCAGCGGCAACACCATTCTCGTCACCGGCGGTGGCAGCGGCATCGGGCGCGCGCTGGCGCAAGCCTGGCACGCAGCGGGCAACACCGTGATCGTCACCGGTCGCACCCTGGCCAGCCTGGAAGAAACCGTGGCCGGGCGCGAAGGTCTTTATGCCATGGCACTGGACGTGACCGATGCCGACGCCATCGCGGGCTTTGCAGCCGACGTCGTTACCCGCTTTCCCGCGCTCAACGTGCTGGTCAACAATGCCGGCATCATGCGCTTTGAAGACCTGAGCGGGTCGCGTGACCTGGCCGACGCGCAAGCGACGGTGGTGACCAACCTGCTTGGCCCGATCCGCATGATCGATGCACTGGTCGACCATCTGGCCGCACAGGCCGATGCGGCGATCGTCAATGTCACTTCGGGCCTCGCCTTCGTGCCGTTGGCCGCGGCGCCCACTTACAGCGCCAGCAAGGCGGCGATGCATTCCTACAGCCAATCGCTGCGCGCGCAGTTGGGGGGGCGGGTGGAAGTCATCGAATTGGCCCCGCCCGCGGTGCAGACCGGATTGACGCCGGGGCAGGAAACCCGCGAAGGCTACTTGCCGCTCGATACTTATATCGCCCAGGTGATGGCACTGTTCGACCAAGTGCCGACCCCGGCAGAAATCTGCGTGCCCAATACGCTGGCTTTCCGCAATGCCGAGCGGGACGGGCATTTCGACCATCTTTTTGCCCAGCTCAATGGCCAGGCCGACCGGCCGTGACGGCCTTGGCCTGACTGCAACGGACATATCGTTTTGAACGGAGCTGCCAGACAATGACCGAGTTTCTGCACACCATGATCCGCGTAACCGATCCGGACGCGACGGTCGCCTTTTTCAAGCTGCTGGGCGTTGAGGAAACGCGCCGCTTTTCCAGCGAGCAAGGCCGCTTCACCCTGATCTACCTGGCCGCGCCCGGGCAGGACTATGAAGTGGAACTGACCTATAACTGGCCGGCCGAAGACGGCAGCGCCGAAACCTATACCGGTGGGCGCAATTTCGGCCACCTGGCGTTCCGCGTGGACGATATCTACGCCACGTGCCAGACGCTGCTTGATGCGGGCGTCACGATCAATCGGCCGCCGCGCGATGGCCACATGGCCTTCGTGAAGACGCCTGACGGCATCTCGATCGAACTGCTGCAGAATGGCCGTCTCGATCCAGCCGAACCCTGGGCCAGCATGCCCAACACCGGCAGCTGGTAACCTCAGCGCTCGGCCGCTTCCGATAGTGTGACGGCGGTGTCCAGGCCAAGGGCCCAAGTGCGCAAGGCCAGGGCATAGGCCGTCACTTCGCTACAGGCCTGCACGTCCTGGTCGGATACCACGACACCAGCGGCGGGCACTGGCGGGCGAATGCTGGCAGCGTGATCCGTGGTGGGGGCAGGGGGTGGGCCGGCAGCACGCGCACTGTTTGCGGGCTGCACGCGATGAGCGGCGCCATAGCGCAAAGCAGCAGCGCGGGCCGTTTCCAGTTCGTGATCATGGCGGGTTTCCTCGTTCTGCGCCAACTGCCGCAAGCGACGTTGTTGTTGGGCAAGGGCGGCGCGGGCGGTGGTTTCGGCCCGGGCCTGGGCGGCGCGGAAGCTGGCTTGCTGTTGCAACAGGGCCTCGGCCCTTGCGTGAGCCAGCACTGCGTAATGCCGGCACGCCAGCGCCAGGATCAGCGCCGCGATCCAGGGCAGGGCATGACGCGCCAAGCGCGCCAGCCAGGGGGCGGGGATCACCGCACCACCGCCACGGCATCGGGCACGATGGCCCCCAGCCGCGCCAGCGCCCGGCTGCGCTGCAGGCTGTGGCGCTGCCCCTGGATGATGGGCAGGGCAATCGCCACCAGGGCCAGCAGCAACGTGGCGCTGTCATCGGCCAGCCAGCCGCGCCCGACGGCGAAGGCAACAAGCGGCGGCAGCGCCTGGCGCACCAGGCTGACCAACTGATAGGGCACCGGCGAGGCATCGATCTGGAGCGGGACGGATTCGGTCACAGCAGCAATCCTTTTGCACGGGCGACCAGCCGGCGGCGGCTGTCGAGGCCGTTGGTGCCGCCGTTGATGCGGTGGGTGATGGCATCGTCCTGGCCGGCATCGGCCAGGGCGGAGAGATGGCGTGCTGCCCAAAAGGCGATGGCGGTCCGCACGGCGCCTTCCGCCGTGGCGGCAAGGCCCGGCTCGGTTTCCAAGGGCAGCTGCAGCGCTTCGCCCATCGCGCGATAGACGGCGCGCCCGGTGATCTGGAATAGCCCGCGCCCGCGATAGGCAAAGCCATCACCCGGCTTCACGTTGCCCAGATCGGTGCGACCGTCATATCCGGCCTGGGCCGGGGTGGGGCCCCAGATTTCGACCAGGTTGCGAAAGCCGCCACTTTCGTGCGCCGCCTGGCCCAGGAAATGGGCGAGGCGGGCAGGCGTGTCCAACAGGCCGGCGGCTGGCAAGTGAATCGCGGCTGCCGCCGCCAGTGGGCGCAGCGCGGCCATGGGACGTCCTGCCACCGCAGCCATCAGCGCGGCCATGGTGCGTGTACCCATCTGGCCGTCCGCTGTGCCAATGTCGTGGCCAGCCGCCAGCAGCCGCTTTTGCAGCCTGGTGATGTCGATCATGGTTGTGGCTTTCGATTCAGCGCGAAAAGGTGCTCACCGCCCAGGCGATGAAGGCAGACAGCCCGCCGGCCAGCGCGGTCAGCGCGGCAAAGGCGCCGCGCCGGGCACTTTCGCGCGCTTCGATCTTGGCCAGGCGAGCATCGATTCTTTCCAGCGCGGTGGCCATCCGATCAAGGCTGTCCTCCATGGCGTCGAGCCTTCCCTCCATGCGTCCCATATCGCGGTGCAGGTCCTCGTGGCTCGTGGTCATGCGGCCGATGCCGTGCACAGCAGCCCCCAGCTGTCGTCCTCGGGGCATTCCCGGAACTGCAGGTTGGCGACGGACGACCACGCCTTGGGCGCGGCGCTCGTGCTGTCGAGCAGCAGCGTATAAGGCGCCTGCGGGGCCGAGATGTCCGCTGTCAGAACGGGGTGTGTGGTGCCGTCGGGCAGCGTCGCAAGCGCGATCAGCAACCCGGCCGGCCCATGCCCGGCCGCGATCAGGCGACGGCGCTTTTCCGCCACGGCCTGGCCGGTCCAATCGATCCGGCTGGGCGGCAGCAATTCGGCATAGGCCACGGTCCGATCGTCAGCCATCAGGCTGCGACCCAGGTAGAAGTGGGTGGTATCGTTGGTGAACGCAGGGTCGGCGTTGACGGCTGCATTGATGGCGGCAAGGTCGGCAAGAAGGGCCGGCGTTTCGATCAGCATGGCAGGCTCCCTTGGATCAGGCGTCGGCAACGCTGGCGGTCCAGCGCAGGTACTTGGACGCGCCCGGATCGGTAAAATTGATGCGGAACGTGGTGGCGCCGGCTGCGCTGATCCAAAAATTCGGCGCCCATCCCGATGACGTGGGAATGACGTTGAAATCGGTGGGCGTCAGCGAGAGGCCATGCGAAATATCCAGATAGGTCTGCCCGGCCGCAACCGCGGCAGTGCCGCGCGCTTCAAGCCGCACGCCGGGCAGCGAACCGCCGCCGGTCTGCTTGTGGGTGATGCGGTGCTGGCTGATGGACTGCGCCGCCAGAGTGCCGATCGCCGAATAGCGGTTGTATCCGTTGAACAGGCACTTGATGCCGTCCACCAGCGTGTCGCACTGCAGGAAATAGTTCGCGTCGAGCGTGGCCACGGCCTTGGTCGTGCCCGAGCCATGCAGCACGACGGTGGCCGAAAGCACGGCGTTGCCGGAAAAGTCGATCGCGCTGGTATCGGTCGCGCCCGAGAGGCCGCGCTGCATGTCGATCGGATAATTGACGTATTCGAAGAAATTGTCGCGGATCGAGCAGGCATGGAACGCGCGTGAATCCCCGGTGGTATCCGCGCCCAGCAAGCGAAGGCCACCGGTCATCGTGGTGGCAGCGGTGCTGCCGCTCATGAACTTGCCGATGTGGTTGCCGCGCAGTTCGAATTCAAAGATCGAATAGGTCGAGCCGGCTTCGGAATCCACCACGATGTTCGCGGGGGTGAAGCCGTTGGTGGGCGGAACCTTGCCGTTGTACAGCAAGTTGCGCGTGATGTGGTAATGATCCTCGTTCTGCGTGCGCGTGGCCGGCTGGCGCAACCACAGGCAGACGCCATTCACGTTGATCTGGTTGCGATCGATATACAACCACTGGACCCAGTTGGTCTTGATGCCGATCGTGACGGCGGACCCATTGTTGTTGAACGGGCCAATATTGCACTTTTCGATCAGCGTGCTGTCCGCATAGTCGACCAGCACGCATTCGCCCGCGTGGTTGTCTGCCGGTTGGATGGAGAGGCCCGCGAGCGAACAATCGCTGACCTTGGTTCCGGTCTTGGTCACCTTGCCAGCGGCGTCCACGGTGGGAATGGCCTGGCCAAGGACGATGCGCGCGCCATTGCTGCCGCGCAGGCGGCACTGGCCGCCACCCAATGCCTCGATGCGCGAGGAACTCATCGTGATCAGCAGGTCAGACGTGAACGTGAACGTGCCCACCGGCACTTGCAGTGTGCGCCCGCGCACGGCGTTGAGCCACGAAATGGCGGCCTGCAGCGCGGCTGTATCGTCCACCCCGTCGCCCTTGGCGCCGAACCACATGAGATCGGCGGTACCCGTGCGGGTTGCCGCACGCACCCATGCGCCGCTGGCGCCGGTCCGGTCGGTGCTGGGCGGGATATAGAACGCCTGCGCCGTATCGGCCGTAACCGCGCTCGCCAGGTTATCCGTGGAGAAATAGAAATACCCCTGCCGCCCGGTTTCCAGCAGATAGGCCATGACCGCGCGATTGGTGCGCGTGGCCAGCGCGCTGCGCGTGGCGCATGGCACGATCACGTCGTTCAGCGTGCCACCGCCGGGAATGCCCACGAGCGTGGCGCCTTTGTTGGCATCGGTGCTGGCCATGTCTGAGCGCAGCAACGCATCGCTGTTGACCGCGTCGGCCAGCACGGCGGTGCCGTCGATCGGCGAAAAGGCAAAGAACTTGCCCTTGCGCTTGGCCGCCGAAGGCAGCGTGCCGGCGTTCTCGCCCAAGGGAATGCGCATGCAGCGCTTGAGGTCGCGCGACAGCGCCTGGTCGCGCAGCGCAGCGCGGTCGTTGGCCAGGTTCACTGGCGCTGCCAGCCACGCCGATCCGTTCTCGAAGGCCGTGGTCTGGGTGAAATCGGGATCCAGCCACACCACCAGTTTGCCCGGGCCAGGGGCCGCAGCGAAGGTCACGGTGCCGCCGCCGCCTTCGTACAGCTCCACGGTGTAGCCCGCGGTGATCGGCTGGTCATCCAGCAGCACGGCCACGTCGGCGGTGCTCTGCGCTGTAAACGTGAAGGGAAATGAAAGCGTTACGCCATTGGCGCTGAACGGCCCATCATAGGCGTTGGTGGTGGAAACGGCCATGGAAAGGTGTCCCTGCAAGGCGCGCGGGGGTGGGCCGCCCAAGCGGGCGGGGCAACGCGCAAACGAAAAGGAAAGGTGGAAGGGCTGCCCTGGTCAGCCGATACGGGCGCGCATCGCGCCATATTGGCGCGCGCCCGAAAGCACCGACTGGCTCATGTCGACCAGGCCGCTCAGCAATGCGGTCTGGCGTTGGGCTGAAGCGGCGCTGGCACGGCCCATGGCAAAGGCCGCCCCGGCATCGGCCTGGCGCACGGCGCGCGTGCCCTGCGCGGCCAGATCGGTCACCCGCGCGCCGCCAACCAGGCGAGTGCTGTCCACCGCATCGGCTGCGGTACCGAAATCCACGCCCACACCGCCGGCTGCGGCAGCCACGCGCTGGCGCCCTTCCTCGGCTGCCATCTGGCGATACTGATCCTGGATCGCGCGGGTGGTTTCATCCTGGGCATCGCGGGCTGCGCTGCGTTCCAGTTCGGCCTGGCGCAGCGCGGCCTGGCGCTGATACTGCGCCTGGTGCATGGCGCTGACGGTGCTGATGCCTTGGCCGGCCACGGCAAGGCCAGCGGCAATGATCGGAAGTGCGGGGCCACACATCAGGCATTCTCCTGTTGCAGGGTGGAAAGGGCGGGGCGGCGGCGGGCAAATCGGCGAAAGGCCAGGTCGCCCACCAGCATGGTGTCTTCGTCCACGGTAAAACCCCATCGTTCGAGCAGGCGGATCGCCCGGGTGTTGCCGGCAGACACTAGGTTGGCCAGCACCGCGCTTGAATCGTGCATTGCCGCCAGGATCGGGGGGCCCAGGCGCAGCAAGGTGCGGCCGTGTCGCCAAACCTCGTCCGTGCCCAGGAACCAGGGCACGCCGCGGCCGGCGAGCGCCGATTCGACCACCACGCCGAACATCGCGTGCGGCTGGCCAGCCACCATCGCGGTCCAGCAATGGGTCGATGCGATCAGGCCGTGGCGCAGGGCGGCCTTGGGTTCGCGGCCCATGGCGCGGCATTCGGCCTTGTCGATGGCGCGCATGTGTCGCGCCAGGAAACCCACATGGCGGGCATGGGCCGGCACGATTTCCACGTGGGTCTGGTTGGGCAGGATCATCCGCCCAGCACCGGATCGATCGCCACGCCCAGCAGGGTGAACGGCAAGGGCGCGGTCTGTCGCATCCAGATGGCGCAATCGTCGCGCGCCCGGTTGTCCAGGTTGACCAGGTATTCGCCATTCATCAGCGCATCGGGCGCGTTCCATGCCTCGTCCTTGCGCGATTTGACCGGGAACAGGTGATCGGCGTCGATCCCGGCTTCGATCTGGCGTGTGTCGGCCAGGGTCAGCACGGCCTGGCTTGCCTGGCAGATCCGGCCCACGCTGCTACCCGTCGTGGTGGACAGGCGCAGCGGCAATGTTTCCACATCCACCTGATACGGGATGCCGAAGGTGACTTGCGTGGCGCCGCCCATGCCGGCTGGCAGGGTGATCGTGCCGTTCGTGACGGTCAGCCCCGAAATGGCCACGCCATCGACCAGCCCGGCAATATCGGTGCGCCCTTCAAGGTGCCACAATCCGGTAAAGCTGGTGCGTGGTTCATCGAACCGACCTTTGACTGCGCAATCGAGATAGCAGGCATCCGCGATGTCCGACCATGCATGGCGCGCCATGCGCTCCACGAAGCGGCGGGTCGCTCCGGCGATGTCGCGCTCCACCACCAGGTAGACGCGATCCTCGCCCTCTTCGGAGATGCAGCACACCGACAGGACCTTCCCGTCGGTTTCGCACAGGGTCCAGCCCCACACGTTCTGTTCCTGCTCCCAAGTGAAGCAGACGAGCTTGCCATCCTCGCGCACCGCCCAGATCACGCTGCGCGGCTCCTGGGCATAGCACCAGGAAACGATGCTCATTCCGTCGAAGAAATGCGGCGAGAAGATCGAGACGTCGTTGGATTTCAGCCCGTCGATGGTGAAATCATAGCCGATCGTGCGCACCGTACGGCCAACGCTTGGCTGGTAGAACACCACATTGTCGATCACCAGCGGCGAGATCCGCGACGATCCACGCCCGATCTGGCGCCGCGTGGCCGGCGCGCGCGTGGCATCGAGCACGCCACCCGATCCATCGCCATCGATGTGAAACACGCTGTCCGATGTCAGCGCCAGCAGGCTGGTGGTGGTGACCAGCTGGTTCACCGAATTGACGCGGCCGGCCACGATGGTGAACGCCATGGAGTCATCGGCGCGCAATGGCCGCGAACGATCCATGTTCTCCAGTTGGCCGCTGCGCGTGGTCCAGATGCCGTGCGGCACGTTGCGCGTGCGGGCCCACACCGCGCGCTGTTCGAACAGCGTGACGGTGGAGGGATAGTCATTCGGCCCGGAAAACGGGTTGGCCGCCTGGGGCGGGGCGCGATCCAGCGCCGGCGCGATATTGTCGTCGCGAAAGTTCGTGGTCTCGGTCGTGCCGATATAGCCGAAGAACTGCGAGTTATCCGCCTTGTAGACGTTGTACCGCGTGGCCCCGGGCGCCGCTGTCCAGGTTATCGTGTTGAAATTGCGTTTGAGCGTCAGGTCGTTGGTGGCGGTCGATGCCGTGCTGGCGCGACTTTCCATGCCGGTGTCGTCGTTCACCGCCGTCACGCAATAGCTTGCCGGCTGCGGGAAATAGGCCGCGTTGCCATTGCTGCTGTCGGTGTTCGCCACTGTTGGCCAGGCATAGCAGCCTGCGGGCGCATCCACCGTGGGCGCAAAGGCGACAGTGCGAAACGACCAGTCGGTATGGCCCGCACGCACCAGCTTGGCGGGCGCGTGGTCGATATGCGCCAGATACATGGTATCGGCGGTCTGCTCAAAATCGAGCTCGGCCAGTTCCACCCCGTTGTAGGGCGAACCCACCTTGTAGATGCGTGCTCCGCCCATCAGAACCAGGCCTTTCCGCCAAATTGCCCCGAACCGCCGAAATAGATCGCCGGGCGCGTGGGGGCGGGGGTTACGGGGGGCACCACCGGCGCGGCGGGGGCCACAGGCGGTGCGCTGCGGGTCGTCCCGCCACTGCAGCCTGCAAAGGTGGCCACCCCGCTGGTATCGGCATCGATGCGAAAATGGCTGTCGTCGATCACGGCCACCACGGTCCAGGCGCGGCCGTTGAGCAGGCTGCCCATCTCGCCCGCGCATCCGGCAATGTAGAACCGGTCGCCCACGGCAAAGCCGTGATAGGCCACTTCCACCACGGCCTGCGCGGCATTGCTGATCGCGGTGATCGCCAGTTCCTCTTCCAGGATGCGGCCGCCGCCTGCGCAGGGGCTCATATAGCCTTGGCCCATTTCCAGCGCATATGTCTGGCTGAGCGAGAACTGGAACGGCACCAGTCGCACGGGCTGCGTGGGATCAAGCACTTCGGCCACCATTTCGGTGCCCGGTCGCTTGGTCACGCCGCCGTACTTGAGCACGATGACGTTGCGCGCCTTGCGCAGGGCGGTGCCCCATGCGTCGACGTCGAACCGGCCGTACAGCTGCGGACCCAGCTCGCCACGGCAGAAATTGGCTTGCGCCGTGCGCCCGCCGATCATGCCGCGTCTCCTGGAAAGGCAAGGCCGGCGCGGGCCAGTTCCGCTTCGCTGACATACCGCGCCGGGCGCTCGCCGCTCTTGTTCGCCTCGTCGGCGATCGCGCGCATCCGCGCGATTTCAGCGGCGCGGGCCAGCGTCTGCGCGGCGGTTGCGTCCTTCTTCACCGGCAGGGCCAGTCGCGCGGCCAGTTCCAGCTCGAATGCGCGCGCCACCAGCGGCGGCAGATCCGGGGCAGTCACGTTGTTGCGCACGAACACCAGCGTGGCGTTGGCCACGTTGGCGTAGATGCGCCCACCCTCGTAGAGGAACGCCAGCGGCGCCGCGTCCTGGAGCGGAAAGGGAAACGGGCCACCGCTCGGCAGCGTGGTGGCGTCGTCCTCCACCGCGCGCACGGCGATCGGCTGTGCCAGGTTCGTGGGGGCGGCATAGGCGTGCAGCCATTCGGCCGGGCGGTCGTTGCTCACCTCGGCCAGCACCACGCGCGTGCGCGCCCAGGGCCAGGGCGCCCATTCCGCCAGTTCGGCCAGCAGAGGTTTGGCAAAGCGCGTCGCTTCGCGGGCCTCGATGCTGCCTTCGGCAAAATCGGCGATCTGCCCAGCGGCAATCTGCGCCAAGGCGCGGTTACAGATGTCGATCAGTTGGGCCATGGGCTTGTCCTTGCTGCCAGGCGAAAGGGTGCCCCTTCCTGGCGGGAGGAAGGGGAAGGGGTGGCTATTCGCTCACCACCTGCCAGTCGGGCGTGCCGACATAGCTGAAGGCCTTGGTGCCAAAGTGCGCCTGTGCCAGCGCGCGGGTGAAGCCGTCCTCGCCCGGCTTCAAGTCCAGCCCGTCGTCGAACAGCTCGCCCAAGGTGTCGTCGTCGCGGCGCCAGATCGCCATGGAATCTGCTCCTTCAGGCGTAGTGGATGTTAAGGCACAGGATATCGCCCGCCGCGATGGCCGTGGTGTCGCTGTCCACCGCCGCGCCGGTCAGGGCAAAGCCCAGGCCGGTGCTGAAATAGAGCGGCGTGTCGAAAGCGATCTCGAACGGGCTGGATGGCGGCAGGTAATAGGTCGCCACCGGGGTGTCGGTGCCCACGGTCGGCGCGCTGGCCTTGTTGTAGAGCTTGAGGTAGCGGGCCGATGCACTCGCATTGTGCCCGCGCACGCGAAACAGGTCGGCCATGCTGGTCTTCACGCTGGTGGCGTTCGTGGTGGCCGCGGCAGAAAGCAGGCGCGTCGTGCTCGACGGCTTCTTGGCGCGGTCCCACGTGGCCCCGTTGAACACGCCTGGCCGCGCATAGACGTTCACGCCGTTCACGCTGCCGCCGGCATCGGCGCCCACGCCCGTCACCACGCTGGCGACGTTGCCAGATGACCCGATCGAAGTGATCACTTCGCCGCGCGAGGAAAGCTGCAGGTTCCCACGCTGGCCGTCGGCCAGGGTTGGCTGGGTGGCGTTGTAGACGCCGCCGATCTTCACCGGATTGCCACTGTCGCTGGCGCCGGCAGGCACGTTGCCCAGGCTGGCCACATTGCCCGAAACACCGCCCGAATAGCCCACCGTCACGGCCAGGGCCGTGCCTCCGGGAGAGCGAACCCACACGTTGGCGGCATTGCCGACGATCGTGCCCTGGCGATAGACAGTCACTCCGGCCAGGTCGCTGACGGGCGCGGTCGCGCCGCCAAAGCATACTTTCACCGGCTGCTGGCCGATGTTCTGCAACAGCACGTCGGCATTCGCCGCAGCGGTAAGGGTGGCGGCAATATCCTGCCAGGTGCCGTTCGCGGCAAAGCTGCTCTGGGTGGCGGCTGCCATCTGCGTCTCCTTGGAAAGCGGAAGGGGAAGGGGCAAGGTGCCGGGCACGCCTCGGTCCGCCCGCGGCGGGGCGCGCCCGGCAGGGCCTTTACTGGCCGCCCACGCCCAGGTTGGTCTGGCGGCTGGCCACCACCGCGGCGGTGATCTTGCCGGCGGTGGCATTGCTGCCGCCCACGGTGTAGTACAGCCGCAGGTAGCGGGCGTTGACACCTTCCTCGATGCTGCCGGGCACCTTGAACTGGTATCCGGCTGCCAGGCTGGCCAGCGGCACCACCGCGCCGCTGGAAACGGTCGTCCACGTGGCATTGTCGGGCGAAACCTGCACGCTCACCTGCAGGTTGGTCAGCCCGGCAAAGGTCTGCGAAACGGTCACGGCCAGATCCACTTCCTGGCCACGGCCCAGATCGCGCACCAGGGCGGCACTGGCGCCATAAGGGGTCCCGGTGGTGCCCAAGTCGATGACATTGGCCGAAGCGGCCGAGGCGGTCACCGCCTGGGCATCGCTCAGCAACAGCGAATTGTCGAAAATCATGCGGGAATACTCCGGATTGGGAGAGGAGCGTCGCCCCGGCTCCAGCGCCCTTTACGGCGCCGGAACCGGAGCTTGCGCGTCAGGCGACGAGCGCTTCGTTGGTGACGAGGGCGTCGGTTTCGCGAATGGGGATGCCGCGCCAGGTCATCACTTCCTCGCCCTGGATTTCCATGGGCGTCAGGCGCACGAAGTTGTCCACGCCGCTGCGGCCATTGCTGGTTTCGGCGTCCAGCGCTTCAAGCAACACGCGGTTCATGTAGATCACGGTGCGGCCCGGGCTGACCTGGCCTTCGCGCTCCATGTGATAGGCGCGGCGGCCCTGGAGCTTGTAGTACAGCTTGCGCAGCAGCGGGTTGAGCGCCACCGTGCCGGCCACCACGTCCGACACGTCGATGTTTGCGATGCGCCCGTTGAAGCGCCAGTCCTTCACGCACAGCCCCATGTGCTGGGTGAACTTCTCTTCCTTGACGTAATAGGGGTTGCCATTGCCATCGAGCACGCGCTGGCGCCCCATGTCTTCGCGCTGCACGCCGGCCGGCACCGAATCCGGCACGATCACGCTGGTCTGCATGTCACCATGGGTGACGAACCAGATCGAGGCGTTGTCGGCCTGTGCGCCGCCGGCATTCACCACGTTGGCGTTCGACAGCGAGTTGTAGCGCGGCGCCAGGCCGTGGAACTGCTTGCCGTTCACCTTGACGTCGGAATACCAGATCGCGCTTTCCACCGTCTGGGCGATCGATTCCAGGAAGCCCTGGCCTTCCACCAGCCGCAGCTTGGCCGCTTCGGCGGGCTTGAGGTTGAGCAGGCGCTCGTCCACCGACGAAAGACCTTCGACGAAGCCAGTCGTGTCCTTCACTTCGGTGTAGTTGCCCTTGGACTGGGCGATGCCTTGGTAGAGCGCGCCCCATGAAACGCTGGGCAGGCCAGTGCGGATCGTCGAACGATGCTCGGTGCCGCTGTTGCAGCTCACCACGTTGGCGTCCTTCATGAAGGGCGTCAGCTGGGTCAGCGCCTCCACCACGTCGCCCAGGCCGTCGCCGCCGGCCTTGAGCACATCGATCAGGTTCCAGTAACTCGAGCCGAGAATGGCCATGAAGCTATCTCCTTACTTCGCTTCTTGGGGGTAGAGACGTTCCCAGACGGGGCGCTGGTTGGCGCTGCCGGCATGGGCACGGGCAAAGCCGCTGTCCTCGCTGAGCAATTCGCCCAGGCGGCGGAACGCGCGGATCATGTCGGGGTGGTTGCCAAAGCCGCTGTCGGCCAGCGCCTGGCGGAACGGGTGCCCCTCGTTGAAACCCAGGGCATCCAGGCCGCGTGCGGCCAGGTGCTCGCTCTGCGCGCGCCGGGCACCGCCGATTTCGGGATCGGCGGCAAACTCCTCGGCCCAGGCGCGCTTCTGCGCGGCGGCAGCATCGGCGAAATGGGCCAGCAGGCTTTCCTGCGTGCGCTGCATCACGCCTTGCGCCAAAGGCAGCAGCTTGCCGGCCTGCTCGTTGGAAAGGCCCAACTCGCGCAGCACCGGCTCGGCGCTTTCCACCAGTTGGGAGTCCAGCGCCATGCCGTCGAGTGCCAGGTCATAGCGTTCGGGAACGCCCGCCTGCGTCGGTTCGGTTGCGACAGAAGGGGAGTGGGCCGGTTCAGCGGCGCCCGGCTGGGCGGTCGAACCGGCGCTGGCCGGGGCCGTTGCCGGCTGGCCCGTCGGCGCCGGGTTCATCGTCGGGAAGCTCGTCGTATCGGGTGCGGGGATGGGGTCGCTCAAGGCGGTTTTCCTTTGCACTAAGGGCAGCATCGAGCACGGCCTGCATGGTCGTCAGGCCCAGCGGATCCTGGGCGCGGGTCGCCTCGTCCTGGCCGCGATGGGCCAGCGCGATCAGGTCGAAACCCAAGCTGCGCCGCCCTTCGAGGAAGGCGAGCAGGGTACCATCGGCCCCGCTGGCCATTGTCTGTTGCCCCAGCAGCCCCGCCGCTTGAATCGCTGCGTGCAGGAAGCGGCGGAATTCGAGGCGGCCCAGCAGGGCGGCGGCATCTTCACCGGTAACGCTCACGGTTGGATCAGTCGCTTGAGCAGGTTTTCGCCGCCCACGTCGGCGCGCGAGAGCAGTTCTGCTGCGGCGGCCGCGTCTTTCATCGCGGGCACCATCTGGCTGATCTGCGCGGCCGCCTGGGCGGCATGGGCCGCCTCTCCCCGCTGGGTGCGCAAGTGCGCCACTTGGGCGGCCGGTCGCATGATCCGCGCTGGGGTACCGGCGCGCCAGGCGTATTCGTCCACCGCTTCGTCGAAGTCGATCTTGTCCAGAACTTCGGGATGGGCGGCCGCCAGATTGCCGACAAAGCCCACTACCCGCTCGATCTGGCCGATGCCGACCATGCGCTGCATCTGCTGCAGGATGCTCACGAATTCCACGCGCACTCCGCGCCCGTGGAGGGCTGGCGGAGCAGGCGGCAACATGGCCCCGCGGCTCAGGATCGCAAAGGCGCGATCGATCGCCACTTGCAGCTTTTCGTTGGCCACGCGTTCGATCACGGGGCCAAGCTGTGTCAGCTTTTCCTCGTTGCGGCTGACGATTTCCTCAACATTGCGGGGCTGCACGCCGCGCATGTTGGTGATGGCGTTGAACAGGTCGGCAAAGCTCAAGCCGTCGATCTGGCGGCGGCATTTGTCCATTTCCTCGCCGATCGCCGCCACGGCTTGGTAGGGCATCTGGTAGGGGATCACCACGCCGTCGCGGTCCAGCCCAGATGCCGTTACCGTGCGCCCCGGTTCGCCGGTCAGGCGCACGCCCGGCGGCACGATCTTCTCGGGCTTGACCATCTGGTCGATGGCCTCGTTGCGGCGCTTGGCCTGCATCTGCAATTCGCGCAGCGCCGGCAGGGCTTCCATGCCGGGCGAATGGCCGTAAGTGTCGCCACCCACCACGTCCCAGCGCGGGGCCCAGAACGGCTGCTCGTTATAGCCCGCAAGCTTGAGCAGGCTGTCACCGCGTGCGCCCGCTTCCCAATAGACGCTGCGCCAGGCCTTGGAGCCGAAGCGATGCGGATCGTGGTCCGGGTCCGGCTCGATGGCGTGGAACACTTCCACCACCGTCTCGTACTGGCTGCGATCATAGAGCGCGCGCACGGCCGGAGAGACGGTGGGCCCAAAGGTTTCCACCGCCTGGCGCACGCTCATCGGGCAGGTGCGATAAAGCGTATCGGGCACCAGCGCGTCAGACAGCGCGATCCAGTATTCGCCAAAGGTCAGCGCGTGGCACACCGCGCCTGCCAGCGGATGCTCCACCATCACGCAGGCCTCGGTGCCGAACAGACCCATCTCGCCATAGCCGGCCTTGGCCGCCCCATAGAAGTTGGTCGATGCCAGAAAGGCATAGAGCCGACGCTCCACCGCCGAAAGCCAGGCGCGCACGCCTTCCGCGTCCATCAGGTCGTCGTCGGCGGTCTTGAGGGTAAACCAAGGGCGCGATGCACTGGAAAGGCCCGATGTCATCCCGTTGGTCAGCGTGCGGAATGCCTCGATCCCGTGAGGGTCGAACAGCGTGCGGTTCCACTGTCGGCGCCGCGCGCCCGAACGATCTTTGCTCCCGGCCAGGAACCGCGAACGGGCTGGCTGGGCAAAGCGGGCGATCTGCTCGGCTTCGGCTTCATAATCCTGGCGAACGGATTTCATCCCGGCCAGACGTGCCTCGCAATGGGCGCGGATCGATTTGTGATCAGCCAAGAGTGCCTCCCGAACCGAGAGTGGCCGAACCAAGCGTGGTGGAAGAAATCCGCGCTGCGCCGGTCAGGCCCAGCGGCGAAGTGACCATCCCGGCCAGGATCGCGCGGCGCCAGCGACTGTTGTCCATGGCGCCGGCTGGCGCCCCCTGGTCAGGCAGTTTCAGGCTTTGCCGCTCGGGCGCGGTGGGAACGGTGGGCGTGCTGCACATCTAGGCACCTCCATGGATTGAAGGCGCTTGTAAGCCGGGGACGCACCAGCTTGAATCGCTGGTGCAGAGCTCCATGATCGCAATGAAACGCGCATGAAAAAGGCCCCGCCCGAACTGGGACAGGGCCTTTAAAAGCGTCCTGTTGATAGTGGGTTATGCTTCCTTGATCGAAACGTCACCGTTCCTGGCCAGGCGGATGACTTTCATCGAAGGTGGTGCATTGGTGTAGATCGGCCGTCGCGCGGCATAGAGACGCTCGCGCGGCACGCTGCGAATGCAGACCTGATCGCTCTGGTTGCCGCCCAGCACGTGAAAATTGGCGTTGTCCTCGCCCACGTAGAGCCCAACGTGCCCGCCGCCGGGGCGGATAAACACCAGTGTGTCCCCCAGCATCGGCTGGCCGGCCTGTTCGCCGAATTTAGCCCAGTTCAGCGCCCACAGCGGATTGGGCGGCAGCGGCTTGCCCGCCCGCTTGGCCACCACGGCCATGAACAGGCCGCACCATGGTACAGAGTCTGCATAATAGTCATGCGCCACTTGCGTGCCGACTTCTTCAGCCCATTTTATGATGACCGGATTGTCACCCGGCCCCGGCTGCTCCTTGGTGCCGAACAGCTTGAGAGCTTCGACTATCATCTTGGGCGGATTGGCAATATTTCCCAGATAGGCATAAGCTGCGGGTAGTTTCATGATCGATCCCTCCCTCATCATGCCTGCGCCGGCATTTACCAATATTCCAGGCGCAGAGACGCGTTTGTGGCAGCAGATGTTCCACAATGAATTATTGGATATGGGCAAGATGGAGGCGCGTTTTGTGCTGTCCCGAAGCGAATCGCGCCGATTTATATTTGTATATTTCTGAATATATTCTGTGATGGCAAGTTAAATCGCAGCCGCTCAACCCAGCTCGCCATAGCGTCCCGCTCCGTCATCGGCCTGGGCTTCGGGTTCCAGCCAGGCCGGCAGCGCGCGCGGGCCCACGGCTTCGGCAAAGGTGCAGGCCAGTGCATCGGCCCAGTCCGGACTGGGCAATCCGCGCCGCTTCATCTCGGGCTTCTTTTCCAGCTGCACGCGGGTGTCGTCGGCGGCGAAGGAATAGGTCGGTCCGATCAGGTCGTCGCGCAGGCGGTCGCTGTCGGGCACCGCGCCCTGGCCCAGCCACGCGCGCATCCGCGTCCAGATCTCGGCACGTTTGTTGGCTGTCGGCACGGAAACGCCGGGTTCCAGTTCGGCCTCGCGCCCCTTGCCGCCAAACCACACCTCGATCACTGGCGTATCGCCCAGCAACTGGCGCAGGCGATCGACCACCGCCGCGCCCACGTTGCCCGCGTCCACAAAGATCGCATCGGGCCGGTGTCGCGCCGCCTCCAGGGCGATGTCGCCGGCCAGTTGCATGGCATCCACCCCGCGCCAGTTCTTCCACGGCCGGCTGCGCGCATCGCGGCCACAGCGGATCGCCAGCACGCTTTCATCGTCGCCAAACCGCGCACAGTCCACGCCAAAGATCACCGGGTCGGTCGGCAATCCGGCGGGCACCACGCGCCGTCGCGCGGCTTCGGCCAGGTCCTGCGGGATGAACTGCATCGTGCTGCTCGATGGGAACTGGCCCCGCACGCGCACGCGCACCACGTCACTATCTGCGCCGTAGGCCGCCACTAGCTCGTTGAGGTAATCGGCGTTCACGCCTTCCACTTCGCGCGCGTCGATCTGCGCGGTGCGCCACAGGTTGCGATGCTTGCCAAAGCATTCGCGGAACGCGCCAGTGTTCTGCGTCGGATTGCCGAATGCCAGCCAGATCAATTCGGTATCGGCATCGGTCAGGGCGCCCAGCGCCACTTCCCACACTTTGTCGGCAATGCCCGACGCCTCGTCGAAGATCAGCACGATGCGCCGGCCCATGTTGTGCAGGCCGGCAAAGGCCTCGGTGTTGTGCTCACTCCACGTCACCAGGTCGGCCCGCCATGATGGGCCCCGGCCCTGCGCGGTCGAGGCCAGTGCCCGCCGGGTCTGGACAAACCAGTCGGCCGTCAGCGCGAGGCCCGCCCACTTGGCGATTTCCGGTGCTGTCTTGGTATCGAGTTGGCTTTCGGTGTTGGCGGTCACCAGCACGCGCGCATCGGGGCAGGTGTCCAGCGCCCACTTGACGATCATTGCCACCAGTGCCGATTTGCCGATGCCATGTCCCGATGCCCGCGCCAGGCGCAACGGGGTATGCCGCGTGACCGGATCGGCCAGATGCGCGCCGATCTCCTCCAGCACGTCGCGTTGCCAGCGGCGCGGCCCGGCCATGCCTGCCAACGGCCCCTGGCCCCAGGGATAGGCAAACAACGCGTGTCCCAGCGGATCGTGGGTAAACGCGCCGATCGCCTCGGCCAGATCCGCCGTTCTCGACAATTTCCCCGCCATTTACCGCCCCTTCAATACCCGCGCTCGCGCCGCCGCCAACCGCTCGCTCCAGTCCTGGCTTTCGCCTGGCCCCGCGCTTTCGCCGTATTTCCCCGGTGCCCATTTCGAGAGCAGTTTCAATCGCGTCTCCACCCGCAGCCGGGCACGGGCCACGTTGTCCGGGTTCTTGGTGGCGGAAACCGTGCCGTCGGCCTTTTCTTTGCAGATCACGTCGCCGGCATCGTCGTCGGCAATTTCCAGGGTTTCCTCCGCGATCGCCTCGAACCCCGCTTCGCGCGCCAGGGAAAAGCGGCGGGCAAAGTCCTTGTCTTCCAGCCGCCAGCGCTGCACCAATCCCGGTGCCACCTGGTGCCGCCGGCACAGCTTGCGTAGCGTGATGCCTTCGGCCAGCCCGGCGAGCAGCAGGTCTTCCAGCGCCGGATCGCGCCCCGCCTTGCGCGCGCGCGTCATCAGCGCAGGCCCTTTCCGGTCTTGTAGGGCTTGCGGTCGGTCGGACGCGGCGTTGCACTGGTCGGCAGGCGCGCGGGCGGCGGCGTGTGGGTGCCCTTGGGCACATGCGGGGTGTCGTCGCGCATGTTGGCCGCACGCGCCGTGCGCTCACCCGTGGCCACGATTTCCACGATGCGAAACCGCTGGTATCGCTCCACCCGGATCAGTCCCTTGCGTTCCAGGCGCTTGACCATGACCGGCCCCATCGAGCACGAATTGTACCCGCACAGCATTTCGATATCGATGTTGGTAGGGCAGGGCAGCCCGGTCTGTGCGGCTTCGGCCAGTGCGCGATAGGTGGTTCGTTCGGTCCAGGTCAGGCCGGCCAGCGAAACCTTGGCGGGGGCATCGGCAGCAACGGTGGCGATGGCATCGGTCATCAGGACTTTTCCTTTGACGGTTGATTTCGCTGCAGCATCCGCAACACTCCAAGCAGGCCGACGCCCCGCGCCGTTCTGTTTTCTGCGGTGTGGATGCAGGCTTTAAATCAAGGATTTGTGCTCTTGCCCGGCGTGTGCTTGGCCAGCTTGCCGCCGTTGCCCCTTGGCGGGAGAGGGCTGGGCGGAAAGGGCGCCGGGCTCAGCGGGCATAGGAACTGAATATAGGAAAAATCCTAAATATCCAGTCGAGATGCTGCCAAATCCGCGTCAAAATCGCTAAACGGCGATTCAATAAAAGGAAATTTCCTTTAACCGAAGCGGTAAATTTCGTCCGCTCGTGCGGCATTTTTGCCAAGGTGAACCATGGCCGATTCGTCCGTGCCCAGCCGCCCGCCTAGCCTTCCGCCCGGCTGGATCTGGTATGATGCCCGGTTGCCCGATGGTCGCCAGCATCGCTTTGCCCACGCCGTTTCAGACGATCACGCCGCATTGCTGGCGCGGGCCTGGGCAATCTGGTCGCCGGCGCGCGCGGGCCGCGATGGTCGTTTCCTGGCGCCTGGCCTTTCGGTGCAGGCAGCTATGGAACAGGTTGATCGCTTCATTCCATTGTGACGAAGATTTCGGCCACGATCACCCAGGCACCACCGATCTCGCGCCACTTCGCGCTATATTGGCCTGCCGCCTGGATCGTGCCGCTCTGGGCGTCGCGGCCTTGCCACGCCCCGTGTTCCAGGGCGATGGGCGCCACTGGTGATGGCACGATCGTGGTGGGCGTTCGCACATAGATGCTGCGCGTCCGCGCCGAGAATTCGCGCTTCCAGGCCAGCAGTTGCGCCTTGCGACCGGCAAGAATCGCACTGTCGCTTCCCGTCACCATTACCACGTCGGGTGCCAGCAACGGCCCGATCGCGGCCAGATCGGCGTCGGCCAAGGCCCGGTTGAATGCGGCGCGGCGCAGGCGGATGGCAAGGTCGGCTGGGTGATTCATCGTGCGTCTCTCACCACGTCACGGTGGGCCGGGCAACCGTTCGTCGCGTTTAACCTTGTTCTTGCGGGTTTTCCCTGTCGCCCGCTTAGCCACGCGGGAAGCCGGCCCGCGCATTCTGTCCGGCATGATCCGCCAGATTCCTCCCGAACACGTCAAGCTTGGCATGTTCATATGCGGATTCGGCGGATCGTGGTTCGATCATCCGTTCTGGCGGACGCGCTTCGTCATCGCGAGCCATGACGATCTCGAAAAGGTGCACGCCGCCGACGTGCCCTACGTCATCATCGATGAGTCGCGCGGCGCCAAGCACGAAGGCGCAGCGTCAGATGCCGCGCCAGCTGCCGCCCGCCCGCCGGCAATCCCGGCACCTGCTCCCAGGCATTGCCGCCGCGTGCCCGTTCCCCCACCCGATCGTTCCGGCGCGTTGGCACAAAGCATCGCTCGCCAGCGCCGTCGCCAGGTCCAGCAGATGGTCGGCCAGGCGCGGCAAACCATGCGTGGCCTGTTTGACGATGCGCGGATGGGCCGTGCAGTGCGCGTGGCCGATACCCACCAGCTGGTTGACGATATCGCCCAGGCGGTGGCCAACAGTCCGCGCACCGTGCTCGATATCGTCCGGCTCAAGAGCAAGGATGAATATACCTTCGCCCATTCGGTGGCGGTGTGCACGCTGATGATCAACGTTGCCACGTTCCTGGGATTGAGCGAGGCGGAAACGCGCGACTATGGCCAAGCCGGGTTGCTGCACGATCTGGGCAAGATCGGCATCCCGCAAGACGTGCTCAACAAGCCCGACATGCTCACGCGGGAAGAGTTCGCCGTGGTTCGCGATCATCCCGAACACGGATTTCGCCTGCTCCAGGCTTCGGGGGACGTATGTGCCACGGCGCTCGATGTCTGCCGTCATCATCATGAACGGCAGGATGGCAACGGCTATCCTCTGGGCCTGGCTGCCCACCAGATCAGCCGCGCCGCCGCGCTTGGCGCGATCTGCGATTGCTATGATGCGCTGACGTCGGATCGCATCTACAAGCAGGCGTGGTCACCGCCCCAGGCCCTGGCCGCGATGTGGAGTTGGGAGGGCCACTTCGATCGCGACCTGCTGTTCACGTTCATGCAAAGCATCGGCGTCTTTCCGCCTGGCATGGTCGTGCGCTTGCGTTCCAATCGGCTCGCACTGGTCCAGCCCGGCCGCCGACAGGATACCGGTCCCCACGTTACGGCCTTCTTCTGCACACGCGAACGCGAAGCGCTCCCCCCGCAGGACATGCTTCTCGACGACACCAATCCCCTCGACAGCATCGTTGGCCATGCATGCCCCCACGAATGGGGTGTGCCGCAGTGGCAACAACTGCGCCTGCGGTTGTGGCGCGGTGCGGTAGATGCGTTGCCTGCCTGACCTGTCGCATAAGTAAACTTAATGCGTCACATCGGGGCCAGTGATAGGCTTAGCAAAATAAATAATTGTTTTTTATAATAATTTCCAGAAGGCTCGGAATCGCGAACAGTTCGGAAAAATTGATTCCGCCGCGCCATCACGTATTCTGTGGGCTTGTGACGCCAGACAGAGGGCATGATGGCACCGGCTACCTTCGAAACGATCAATCCCGCCACGGGTGAAGTGCTCGCCACGATCCCCATTGCCGGGGCGGTGGAAATCGATGCCGCCGTGGCTCGCGCCAAAGTCGCGCAGAAGCAATGGGCCCGTCTTACCGGAACCGAGCGCGGCCGCATCCTGCGCCGAGCCGTGGAAATCCTGCGCGCGCGCAACGATGAACTTGCCCTGCTGGAAACCCGTGATACCGGCAAGCCGATCCAGGAAACCATTGCCGTCGACGTGCTCTCGGGCGCCGATTGCATCGAATACTATGCCAATGTTGCGGCCACAATTGCCGGAGAGCATGTCGATCTTGGTCCTGGCGCATTCGGCTATACCCGGCGCGAACCGCTGGGAGTCACCGCCGGTATCGGCGCGTGGAACTATCCCCTGCAGATCGCCTGCTGGAAATCGGCGCCTGCGCTGGCCTGCGGCAATGCCATGATCTTCAAGCCTGCCGAACTCACCCCGCTCACCGCGATCGAGTTGGAAAAGATCTATATCGAGGCCGGCGTCCCCGAAGGCGTGTTTCAGGTGGTTCAGGGCTTTGCCGCCACTGGCCAGTTGCTCTCGCGTCATCCCGGCATCGCCAAGATTTCTCTGACGGGCGAAGTCGGCACCGGCCGCAAGGTCATGGCTGATGCCGCCGCCACGCTCAAGCAGGTCACGCTGGAACTGGGCGGCAAGAGCCCACTCATCGTGTTTCCCGATGCCGATCTCGACAATGCGGTGTCTGGCGCACTCCTGGCCAATTTCTATTCCGCCGGCGAAGTCTGCTCCAACGGTACCCGCGTGTTCGTCCACGCCTCGGTCATCGATGATTTCCTTGCCCGGTTGAAGGCGCGCACCGAAGCGATGGTGGTGGGCGATCCCGCCGATCCGGCCACCCACGTCGGCGCGCTGATCAGCCAGGCCCACATGGACAAGGTCCTGGGCTATATCGAAAAGGGCAAGGCCGAAGGCGCTACGCTTGTCACAGGCGGCCACCGCGTTACGGCCAACGGCTGCGACAAGGGCGCGTTCGTCGCGCCCACGGTCTTTGCCGCCTGCCACGATGGCATGACCATCGTGCAGGAGGAAATCTTCGGCCCGGTCATGGCCGTGCTGCCTTTCACCGAAGAAGCCGAGGTGGTCGAGCGTGCCAACGCCACCGAGTTCGGCCTCGCCGGCGCTGTGTTCACGCAAGACATCACGCGCGCTCACCGCGTGGTGGCGGCGCTCGATGCCGGTACCTGCTGGATCAATACCTACAACATCACGCCGATCGAACTGCCGTTCGGCGGGGTCAAGCAATCAGGCCTCGGCCGCGAAAACAGCCGCGCCGCCATCGAGCATTATACGCGCCTCAAGAGCGTCTATGTCGCCATGGAGCCGATCGATGCTCCCTACTGATCCCGAAACCTTCGACTATGTGATCGTGGGGGCAGGTTCGGCCGGCTGCGTCCTGGCCAACCGGCTCACCGCCGACGGCCGCCACCGCGTGCTGCTGCTCGAATTCGGCGGCTCGGATCGCTCGATCTTCATCCAGATGCCCGCCGCGCTGGCCTATCCCATGAACACCACGCGGTGGAACTGGCGCTACGAATCCGAACCCGAACCCCACCTCAACAACCGCCGCCTGCATTGCCCGCGCGGCAAGGGGCTGGGCGGCTCCTCCTCGATCAACGGCCTCGTCTATGTGCGCGGCAATCCGCTCGATTTCGAAGAGTGGCAGGAACAGGGCGCGCATGGTTGGGGCTATGCCAACGTGCTGCCCTATTTCAAGCGCGCGGAAACCCGCGCCGAAGGCGGCAACGCCTATCGGGGAGGGGATGGCCCGCTTTCCACCACCTATGGCACGCTCGACAATCCGCTCCACCACGCCTGGATGGAGGCCGCGCGCCAGGCTGGCTACCAGTTGACCGAGGATTACAACGGCTTCCAGCAGGAAGGCTTTGGCCGCATGGACATGACCGTGCGCAACGGCGAACGTTGTTCGTCGGCCAAGGCGCACCTCTATGACGCGGTCAAGCGCCCGAACCTGAAAGTCGAACAACACGCGCTGGCCACCCGCATCCTGTTCGAAGGCACGCGGGCCGTGGGCCTGGAATACGAGCGTGGCGGCACCCTCCATACCGTGCGCGCCAGCCTCGAAGTCATTCTGTCGGGCGGCCCGATCAATTCGGTCCAGTTGCTCAAGCTGTCGGGCATCGGCCCGGCCGATGAACTCGCCAGCCATGGCATTCCCGTCCTGGCCGATCGCGCCGGGGTCGGCGCCAATCTGCAGGATCACCTGGAATTCTATTTCCAGATGGCTTGCACCCAGCCGATCACCCTGTTCGGCCATGCCAATCTGGTCGGGAAAGCCAAGGTGGGCCTCGAATGGCTGCTCCGCCGCACCGGTCTTGGCGCGTCCAACCACTTTGAATCCTGCGGTTTCATCCGCAGCCGCGCGGGCATCCGCTATCCTGATATCCAGTACCACTTCTTCCCGATGGCCATCAATTACGACGGCTCCTCGCTCGCCACGGAGCATGGCTTCCAGGCCCACGTTGGCCCGATGCGCTCGAAAAGTCGCGGCACGGTCACGCTGCGCAGCGCCGACCCGCGCGAAAAGCCGGCGATCCGCTTCAACTACATGAGCCACCCGGATGATTGGGCCGAAATGCGCGCCTGCGTGCGCCTGACGCGCGAAATCTTCCAGCAGCCCGCCTTTGCCCCGTTCCGTGGCCGGGAAATCCAGCCCGGCGCCGATTGTGTTACCGACGAACAGATCGATGCTTTCATCGCCGACAAAGTGGAAAGCGCGCTGCACCCCTCGTGCACCGCGAGGATGGGCCGCCCTGATGATCCCCTGGCGGTGGTTGATCCCGAACTGCGCGTGATCGGCGTCTCCGGCCTGCGCGTGGTCGATAGCTCGGTGATGCCCTCGATCACCACCGGCAATCTCAACGCGCCCACGATCATGATCGGGGAAAAGGCGGCCGATCACATCCTGGGCAAGCCGTTGCTCCCGGCTTCCAACGAACCCTATTACGTCCACCCCCAATGGGAGACGCAGCAGCGATGAGCGGTCAAGACCACGCCGCGGCCCTGGCCGCCCCCGCCGGCGAGCTGCACCGCTCGCTCGATTGGAAAGGGGCGTTCTGGGCCTCCTCGGGCGTGCCGGCCGGCGTGCTGCTCACCATGGGGGGCATCGCCGCCACGATCGGCCAGCCCAGTTGGGTGGTGTGGATCGCCTCGATCCTGATGGGTTTCATCCAAAGCTTCGTCTACGCCGAAATCGCCGGGCTCTATCCGCACAAGTCGGGCGGCGCCTCGGTCTATGGCGCGGCCGCCTGGCTGCCTTACAGCCGCTTTGTCGCGCCCATTTCCATCTGGGCCAACTGGCTCGCCTGGTCCCCGGTGCTTACCCTCGCCACCAGCCTGGCCGCTGGGTACATCATGGCCAGCCTGTTCGCGCCCGACGCTGCGATCATGACCTGGCAGATCAAGCTGGTGGATCTCGGCTTCGTGCGCCCCGGCCTAAGCTTGCGCATCAACGCGGTCTCGCTCATCGCCACCGCGTTCCTGCTGCTGACATTTGCCCTGCAGCATGGCGGCGCCGCGCGCGCGGCGCACGCGCAAAAGATTCTGGGCCTGGTGTGTCTTGCCCCGCTGATCCTGGTTGGCCTCATTCCGGTTTTCACCGGCAACCTGCCGCGCGAGCATCTCTTCCCGCTCCTGCCGATGCTGCGTGATGCCGCGGGCCACGCCGGTTTCGGTTCGTGGAACGGCTATGGCCTCGTTCTGCTCATGGGTGCCATGTTCGGGGCTGGCTGGTCCACCTACGGCTTTGAAACGGCGGTGTGCTACACCCGCGAATTCCGCAACCCGGCGCGCGATACGCCGCGCGCGATCATCGCCTCGGGCGTGCTGTGCATCCTCGTCTTCGCGCTGGTGCCGCTGGCTTTCCAGGCATCGCTCGGCCTCGATGCGATGCTATCGCCCTCGATCTACGATGGCTCTGGCGTGGCGCAGGCACTGGCGGCCATCGTGGTCAAGGGGCTGGGGCTGGTCGCCTCCAGCCATGCCGGCGTGCTGATCGCCAACCTGTTCATCGCCATGCTGATCCTGTCGTTGCTGCTCATCGTGATGACGTCGATGATGGGCTCGTCGCGCACGCTGTACCAGGCTTCGGTCGATGGCTGGCTGCCGCGCTATCTCTCGCGCGTGAACAGCCACGGTGCCCCCACCGCCGCGATGTGGACGGACCTGGGCTTCAACCTCATCCTGCTCCTGGCATCAGACTATTTCGCCGTGCTGATGATCAGCAACGTCTGCTACCTGGCGTTCAATTTCCTCAATCTCCAGGCCGGCTGGATTCATCGCATCGATCGCGGAGAGCGGGAACGTCCGTTTCGCTGCCCCACCTGGCTCCTGGCGCTGGGTTGCACTTTCGGCTTCGTCAACATGGCTTTCATGGGGGCGGGCGCCGACGTCTGGGGCGCGGGTACCCTGCGTAACGGTCTTATCGCCCTGCTGCTGATCGTGCCGGTCTTCGCCTGGCGTCATTATGTCCAGGACAAGGGCGTGTTCCCGCACGCCTTGGTCGAAGACTATGCCCGCAATGCGGACGGCAGCATGACGCGCCGTGCCGGTTGGCTGCCCTGGCTCGCTCTTGCTGGTTGCGCGGGGTTGATTGCCGTCACTCACGCCTTCGCGTTGCACCACACCGCCGGGTGAACCGGCGCGTGCGTGCGCGTCTGGCGATCAGATCGCCGGGCTGAACAGCGCGGGAATTGCCTGGGGCAGGTCGGCTTCGGCCTGGGCATGGGCGCGTGGGTCATCCACGTCGATCCACCAGGCGCCGTCGATTTCCATAGTCGCGGCGCGGCCGGCATCGGCCAAGACCTGCATCCCGTCAGACAGCGATCCCGGCTTGCCCTGGGCAACGGCCTGGGCAATTGCGGCCGGCAAGGCAGCCGTGGCCAGGAATGCGCCGCAATCGACGGCGTCATAGGGAAAGATGGTCTTGCCGATCGCGGCAATCGTGCCGTCTGGGCGCGTGCGCACCCAAGTGGCATCATCAGGATCGACCAGGGGATTGTCCAGCCGCCGATCGATCGCCAGCGTCACATCGCGCGTGTCTGCCCCTTCGCCCGTCAGGCGTTGCAGGATTTCAGCGGAAAAGATGTGGTCTGCCATCATCAGCAGGAACGGACCATCCACCAGTGCAGCGCCGGCGATCACCGAATGGCCGTTGGGCAGGGTCCAGTCCGCCACGCGGGCGGCCGTGATCGACACGCCGCAGCGGGCGGCAAGATCGGGCAGGGCGGCTTCCACGCGGGCCGCCTCGTGCCCGGTCACCACCACGATATGGGCAATGCCGGCAGCGGCGGCTTGGCGCACGCCCAGTTCCAGCAAGGGGAAACCGCAAACCGGGGTCAGCGGTTTCGACTGGCTGAGATCGCGCAAGCGCGATCCCAGTCCAGCAGCCAGGATAACCGCATGCCGGGGCGCAACTGCGCCATGGGCAATGCCATCAGCGGGCCGCAGCCCGGCAGCGGTATCCATGCTTATTCGGCAGCCTGCGGCACCGCCGCGATATATTCGTCGACCATGCGCAGGGCGACATCGTCGATGAACTGCTGCGGCGGGTGCTTGCAGAAATAGGCCGACGGGCCGATCAGCGCGCCACCTTCACCGCGTTCCAGCGCCACCTTGCAGCAACGGATCGCATCCATCACGCAAGCTGCAGCGTTGGGGCTGTCTTCCACCGAGAGACGCAGTTCCAGGTTCACCGGAACGTTGCCCCACTGAACGCCTTCCATGCGCAGGAAGCAAATCTTGTTGTCCTTCTGCCACGGAACGTATTCCGACGGGCCGATCAGGATATTTTCCTCGGCCAGGCGCTGGGCCAGCATGGCCTGCACGGCTTCGGTCTTCGATTCCTTCTTGCTCGACAGGCGATGGCGGTCGAGCATGTTGAGGAAGTCGGTGTTGCCGCCGGTGTTGAGCTGGTAAGTGCGCTCGGTGGTCACGCCGCGCGCCGAAAACAGCGTGGACAGCGTGCGGTGCACGATGGTGGCGCCCACCTGGGCCTTGATGTCGTCGCCCACGATCGGCAGGCCGGCCGCGCGGAAACGCGCTTCCCATTCCGGGTTGCTGGCGATGAACACGGGGATGCAGTTGACCACGGCAACGCCGGCTTCCAGCGCGCATTCCATGTAGAATTCGCTGGCCTTCTGCGAACCCACGGGCAGGAAGTTGAGCAGGATTTCAGCGCCCGACGCCTTGAGCGCTGCCACGATGTCCGCCTGGCTGGGGTCTTCGCCCTCGGCCACGATGAACCCGCGTTCGCCGGCCACGGTCATGTGGTCGGCCACGCCGTCCAGCACGCGCCCGCGCATCACCTTGGTGCCGATGGTCGGCACGTCCTTGTAGAACACGGTGGTGTTGTTGGGTGCGGCAAAGATCGCCTCGCCCAGGTCCTTGCCCACCTTGCGGGCATCGACATCGATCCCCAGAACGAATTCCACGTCACCGGGCACGTAATCGCCGATGACATCGTGGATCAGGCCTTGGGAAGAGTTGTTGTTCTTGTAATAGAAAACACCCTGAACCAGTGAACTGGCGCAGTTCCCGACGCCAATAACCGCGACTTTGATCGATGGCATTTTAGGTAATTCTCCTGCGGCCAGACCGGCACCCCCAGCTGATTTTCAGCGAGATGCCTGCCTGACACTCAAACGAAACTGCCTTTTCGCGGTGCTGCCCATCGTGCCCCTGCACAGGGTGGAATGGGTGGAACCCGGACGGTCCGGACCGGAATGGCCAAAATAGAGCAATACTGGGAACATGGCAATGGAGGGTGGAGCACTTGTTACATTATGACTGCCGTGCTGCATCTATGTTGCAATCAAGCGCTCGCTTCGCCGCTCTCTTGCAACGCTTCACCGCTCTCACCGGCTTTTTCAGGCGTCACCCCGCGAGGCGACAAAATCTTTTTCAAGCCGCTTTGCCGCGCTGCCCGCATGATGGATCGAGGCGATCAGCACCAGATTGAGCAGCACCGCCTCGAACAGGAAGTAATAAAGCGGCGATCCGGCCAGAACGGCCAGGCCCAGCAGGATCGTGCGGCTGTTCGCGCCCAGGATGCGCCACGACGGCAAAAGGTCTGCCGCATGCGCGCGGGCGATGTCGTGCGCCCTGCCGGCACGCGTCGGGTCGCTCGCAAGCCGGTCGAACGCGGCATCCACCTCGGCGCCGCCCGGCGCCAGGGCACGGCCCAATAGCAGGTAAAGCCGTGCCAGCGCAGTGCCGGGCCCGGTGATCGGCACGTCATCCTGCCGCAGCCAGGCGTTGCCATAGGCCCACCACTGATACTGCCGGCGTTGCACTTCGTAATGATTGGCCTGCACGATCCGGCTTAGCCCCGCAGCCACCACGGCGATCCAGCACCAGGCGCTGACATGCTGCTGCAGCCACCAGCCGAGCATCAGATAGACCACGGTATGGCTGCCATAATCGCACAGCCCGTCGACCATCTCACCGTTGGGTCCGCTGCGCTTGGTCAGCCGCGCAAGGTCGCCGTCGGCGCCGTCCACCACGTGCCAGCTCATGTGCAGCACCAGGCCGAGCAGTGTGGTCCAGGGCCAGCCCGGCTGGCAATAGGCGATGCCCGCTGCCACCACCATCGCTGCGCCAAAGACCGAGACCATGTTGGGCGTGATCGGCGTGGGCGCCAGCGCCCAGGCCATGCGCCATGACAGGGGGTGATAGATCCGGCTGTTGAGCCAGTCCTGCAGTTCGCGCGGGCGCAGCGGCCGGTCCGGGCGCACGCGGGAGCGGCCGTCTCTCGGGGCGGGCGTGGCAGGTGGCGTGGTAACGGTTTCGGCTGTGGCCAGAGGACGCGACGGGTTCATCGGCGGCACCCTATACCGCAGCATCGGCGTAGCCAATTGCAAACAACACGGGGTCATCCTGCCGGGCCGGCAGCCCAGGGCTCAGCGCAGATAGGCCTTGATGATCGCCACCAGTTCTTCGGCGGCCTGGGTCTTGGGGTCGCTTCCAGGCAGGCTGGGATCGACCATGTGCTCGCGAATATGGTCCTCGATTACTTCGGCAATGAACCCTTCCAATGCGCCGCGGCACGCCGTCGCCTGCTGCAGCACGCGGGCGCATTCCACCTCGGCGCTTACCGCCCGCTCCAGCGCGTCGAGTTGTCCCTTGATGCGCTTGAGACGGTTGAGCAGTTTCTGTTTCTCGGCGGCCACGTGGCTCACGATCCTGTCCCTTTTTTAACTTGATACCATACTCCCCTAGGGTATAGGGGCGCCCAAGTAGAGTCGCTGCGATCCCGCATCAGCGGGGTGGGGCTGGCCCGATGATCTCCAAGGAATCTCATGATGCCGCGAAGTTGCAAACATGCCGCCGACGAGGGCGACAGTAGGCTCGAAAGCCTCACTGGCGCTTGCGTTGCGGCCGGCAGCTTGCCCAACCGGATTGCGCGGCACGTCGTGTGATGTGTCTTCGGTCCGGTCGGGTGACTGCTTCCCGACCAAGGACCGAATGAATGACCGGAATCGTTTTCCCGCTCGTGGCGCGCGCCCTGCGCGCGTCCGCTCTTCGCAACATTGGCTTGTCACATTCCGCCGCTAGGCACGCGGCGGTGACGCGCGTGATGGCTGCATGGATTGATGGCTGCAGGGCTGGCCGGCTGGCTCTTGCCGGCGCTGCCGCATGTGGCCTGGCCCACGCGCCGGCATTTGCCGGCACGCCAGATCAAGCCTCGGATCAGGCTGCCGCTATCCATGGCCAGTATACCCTGGTGGCCCAGGGCGTCGGCAGCTTTGCCTCGCCCTATATGGGGGATAACAGCCTGGCGCCGCGCCAGGTCAAGGCCACCAACGATGTCACGCTCTATCTTGGCGCGCGGCCCTGGCAGGGCGCGGAAATCTGGGTGAATCCCGAAATCGACCAGGGCTTTGGCCTGTCGAACACGCTGGGCGCCGGCGGGTTTCCCAGTGCAGAGGCCTACAAGGTTGGCCAGTTCAGCCCCTATTTCAAGCTGCAGCGGGCGTTCCTGCGGCAGACGATTGCGCTCGGCGGCAGTGCCCTTGCGCTCGATGCCGGGATCAACCAGCTGCGCGGCGTCACCACGGCCAACCGTGTGGTGATCACGGCCGGCAAGATGGGCGTTGGCGATGTATTCGACACCAACCGCTATGCCCACGATCCGCGCGGCGATTTCCTCAATTGGTCCCTCGTCGATACCGGCAGCTTCGATTACGCCGCCAACGCTTGGGGCTATACTTACGGCGTCGCCGCGGAATGGTACCAGGGCCCCTGGACCCTGCGGGCCGGGCTCTACAACTTGTCCAAGGTCCCCAACGGCATCGCGCTGGAAAGCGATTTTCGGCAGAACGCCATCATCGTGGAAGGGGAGCGGCGTTTTTCCCTGGGTGGCCATCCCGGTGCGGTTCGCGTCACCGCGTTTCGCAATCGGGGCCTCTTTGCCCGCTTCGACGATGCCCTGGCCCTGGCCCGCGCCACCGGCCAGGCGCCCGATCTGGCACCGGTGCGCACCATGCGCGATCGCCTCGGCATCGCCATGAATGCCGAACAGGAAATTACTGCCAACCTCGGCCTGTTCCTGCGCGCGGGATACAGCGACGGCACCATCGAAACGTATGATTTCACCGATATCGATCGCACCGTCGCGTTGGGTGCAGCGCTGCAGGGCAAGGCCTGGGGCCGCCCGCAGGACACCGTGGCCCTGGCCGGCGTGGTCAACGGCATCTCGTCCGCGCACCAGCGCTGGCTCGCCGCCGGCGGGCTGGGTGTGCTGGTCGGTGATGGCGCGCTGCCCGATCCCGGCAACGAGCAGATCGTGGAGGCCTATTACGCGTTCCGCCCGGTCGGGTGGGGTTCATTGACGTTCGATTACCAGCACATCGCCAATCCGGGCTACAACCGCGATCGCGGCCCGGCCAATGTCTTTGCCCTGCGCGTCCACGCCGGCTTCTAAAAGGGCCTCAGGATCATGACGTCCACCCGCCTGCCCAGCTTTTCGCGCATGTTGCGTCTCTCCCGGCCCAACCGGGAGGATGCGATTGCCTTCGCCATTCTTTCGGGGCTCGCCGTGCTGGTGTTTCGCACGGCCGAGGGCGTGGTGGCGCCGCTCTCCAGCCTGGACCTCGAACCGGTCACGCTCGATCCGGCGCATCTGCCCTATTACGCCTTGCGCACGGTGTTGCGCATGTTCGCCGCGCTGTTCGCCTCCACCGTGTTCACCCTGGTGGTGGCCACGCTGGCCGCGCGCAGCCGGCATGCCGGTCGCTTGATCGTCCCTGCGCTCGACATCCTGCAATCGGTACCGATCCTGGGCTTCCTCACGTTCACGGTCACGTTCTTCATGAACCTGTTTCCCGGCAGCGTTCTGGGGGTGGAACTGGCCAGCGTCTTTGCCATCTTTACCTCGCAGGCGTGGAACATGGCGTTCAGCTTCTATCAGTCGCTGCGCAGCGTGCCTGATGACCTGGAAGAGGTGTGCTACGGCTTTGGGCTGTCACCGCTGCGCCGCTTCCTGCGCCTCGATCTGCCCTATGCCACGCCGGCATTGGTGTGGAACGCGATGATGTCGATGTCGGGTGGCTGGTTCTTCGTCGTCGCATCCGAAGCCATCACGGTGGGCAACACCACCGCCACGCTGCCAGGGATCGGGTCCTACCTTGCCCTGGCGATCCAGCAGCAGGATTTCCGCGCAGTCGGCTGGGCGGTGGGGGCGATGGCGGTGGTGATCCTGGCCTACGACCAATTGTTCTTCCGCCCCATCGTGGCCTGGGCCGATCGCTTCCGGTTCGAACAGACCGCCGGTGCCGATGCCCCGCGCAGCTGGTTCCATGGCCTGCTGCGCCGCACCCGGTTGCTGCCGGTGGTGCTGGCGCCGCTTGGTGCGCTTGGCCGCCTGCTCCTCACGCTCGAACCGCGGCCGCGTCGTTCAGGGGCAGCGCGGGTGCGTCAGCCTGGCCATTGGGCAGAGCGGGCCTGGCAACTCGGGGTTTGGCTCGGCGTGGCGGTGGCGCTGGGCTGGACCGGCCATTACCTGCTCAGCTGGTTGACCATGGCCGATCTCACGCAGGCCCTGGGCGATGCGCTGATCACGATGCTGCGCGTGATCGTGCTGATCGCGCTTGCCAGCCTGGTGTGGGTGCCGCTCGGCGTCATGATCGGCCTGCGCCCGCGGCTGGCGGAGCGCGTCCAGCCCGTCGCGCAGTTCTTGGCCGCCTTTCCGGCCAACGTCCTGTTCCCCTTTGCGGTCATCGCCATCGTCCGCTTCGATCTCGCGCCCGATGTCTGGCTTTCGCCGCTGATGATCCTGGGTACCCAGTGGTATATCCTGTTCAACGTGATCGCCGGGGCCAGCGCCATCCCCAATGACCTGCGCGAGGCGGCTGGCATGTTCGGCGTGAAAGGCTGGCAATGGTGGCGCCAGGTCGCGCTGCCGGGCGTATTCCCCTATTACGTTACCGGTGCGCTCACCGCCTCGGGCGGCTCGTGGAACGCCTCGATCGTCGCCGAAGTGGTCACCTGGGGCGACCATCATCTTCGCGCCCATGGCCTGGGTGCCTATATTGCCGATGCCACCACGGCCGGAAACTATCGCCAGGTGGCCTTGGGCATCGCCGTGATGAGCCTGTTCGTGCTGGGCTTCAACCGCCTGGTCTGGCGTCCGCTCTATGCCTTCGGCGAACGTCGCCTGCGCCTTTCCTGACCCTACTTTCTCCGGAGTATCCGCCATGGCAACCATCGTGCCGGCTCAGCCGCTGATCGAGGTCAAGGGCCTCAACCATTTCTACGGTCCGCCACCGGGCGGCCATCTCGTGCTCGAAAACGTGGATCTCACGCTTTATCAGAACGAGGTTGTCGGCCTGCTCGGCCGCTCGGGCTCGGGCAAGTCCACGCTCTTGCGCTCCATCGCCGGCCTGATCCAGCCGCGCCAGGGCACCGTCACGCGCATCGCCAGCCCGGATTGCCCCGATCCCAGCGTGGCCATGGTGTTTCAGACCTTCGCCCTGTTCCCCTGGCTCACCGTGCTGCAAAACGTGGAACTCGGGCTGGAAGCACAAAAGGTGCCCGCACCCGAACGCCGCACCCGCGCGCTCGCCGCGATCGACCTGATCGGCCTCGACGGCTTTGAAAACGCCTATCCCAAGGAACTGTCGGGCGGCATGCGGCAGCGCGTCGGACTTGCGCGTGCGCTGGTCGTCAATCCCGCGCTGCTGTTGATGGACGAACCGTTTTCCGCGCTCGACGTGCTCACCGCCGAAACCCTGCGCACCGATCTGCTCGATCTGTGGTCGGAAGGGCGCATGCCGATCCAGTCGATCCTGATCGTCACCCACAATATCGAGGAGGCGGTCCAGATGTGCGACCGCATCCTGGTGTTCTCGTCCAATCCCGGCCGGGTCGTGGCGGAAATCAAGGTGGATATCCCGCGCCCGCGCGACCGCCTCGATCCCCCGTTCCGCGCCTTGGTCGACGATATCTATGCCCGCATGACCGCGCGCCCGTCTGATGCCGCGCCTTTGCGGGAAGGGGTGTTCCCCGGCACCGGCATCGCCATGGTGCTGCCGCACGTTTCCACCAACACGCTCGCCGGGTTGATCGAGGAAGTGGACGGCACCCCGTTCAATGGCCAAGCCAGCATGGCCGAACTGGCCGACTCGCTCAATTTCGAGATCGACGATCTGTTTCCCATGGCCGAAACCCTGCAACTGCTGCGCTTTGCCGAACTGCGCGGCGCGCAACTGCTGCTCACCCCTGCCGCGCGCCGCTATGCCCAGGCCGATGTCGATCACCGCAAGGCGATGTTCGGCGAAGCCCTGCTCGCCCACGTTCCGCTGGCCGGCCACATCCGCCGCATCCTGGATGAACGCGCCAGCCACAAGGCGCCCGCCCGCCGCTTCCGCGACGAGCTCGAAGACCACATGAGCCCCGACTTCGCCAGCGAAACGCTCAAGACCGTCACCAACTGGGGCCGCTATGCCGAAGTCTTTACCTACCACGAGGACGACGACCAGTTCAGCCTCGAAGACCCGCAATAGCCAGGCACGATTGGCGGTGCAGCAGGGAAGCGGACGTCCTGGAAAATGCTGCGGAAGTCTTTGCGCAGTCGTAAAGTTTGAAGGCGGACGCTCGCCGCGCAGGCGGTGGAGATTGCTCAAGAGCTCGCGTCGGTTCATGAGCATGGCCGGCCCGGCGCTGCCAAGGGCGCGGCCGTAAACGCCATTTGGGGAACCGACGGCAGCATGATCCGATCGACGCCATGACCACGATTAGCAGGCGCGCCATTTTTGCCCAGGCCTGGCCGATCATTGTTGGACAGGCGCTGGTGCCCTTGGTCGGCATCGTTGATGTGGCGGTGATCGGCCGGCTCAGTGATGCGCGCAACCTCGGCGGCGTCGCGCTCGGGGCGACCATCCTCAACCTCGTGTTCTGGACCTTCGGATTCTTGAGGATGGGGGTTACGGGCATCACCGCGCAGGCGCACGGAGCGCGTGACGAAACGGAAATCCTCGCCACCATCCTGCGCGGGCTCGGCCTCGGCCTCGCGCTGGGCGCGGTGGTGCTGGCGCTCTCGCCGGTGATCGTGCCGATGAGTCTGTCAATCATGGCGCCGCCGGGCGGCGTGGGCGCTGCGGCGCGGGCGTTTCTCACCATGCGCCTGTTCGGTGCGCCTGCAGCGCTGGGATTCTACGCCATCAACGGCTGGCTGCTGGGCCTTGGGCGCACGCGCTTGGCGCTGGGTGTGCAGGCGGTGATGAACGGGGTGAACATCGGGCTCGACCTGCTGTTCGTTGGCGGGCTGGGCCTGGGCGCGCGCGGCGTTGGCCTCGGTACGACGCTGGCCGAATGGAGCGCACTGGGCGGTGGCATCGTTGCGATCCGCCTCGTGCTTGGCCCGGCGTGGCGGGGGCAGATGGGCGCCATTGGCCAGGCACGACTGCTCGAGGCAGCGGCAATCCGGCGTCTGGTCGTGGTCAATGCCGACATCATGGTGCGAACGCTCGCCATGCTGGGCATCTTCACATGGTTCACGCGGTCGGCCGCCATGTTGGGGCCGGTTCCGCTGGCGGCCAACCACGTGCTCATGCAGTTCGTCAGCATCAGTGCCTTCGTGCTTGACGGATTCGCCTTCACGGCCGAGGCGCGGGTCGGTGCTGCAATCGGCGCGGGCTCCCGGCCGGCCCTGTTGCGCGCGATCCGGTTGACCGGCGAGTTTTCGCTGGCTGGCGGCGTGCTGTTTTCGGTGTTGATCCTGATCTTCGGAAACGATGCGATCGCATTCCTCACCCCCGACGCGGCCATCCGCGCATTGGCCGAGGCGATGTTGCCGTTGTGCGCGGCGATCCCCACGGTCGGCGTGGCCAGCTGGCTGCTTGACGGCATCTTCATCGGCGCCGTCGCGGGCAGCATCTTGCGCAACGCTGCGTTGGTGGCGCTGGTGCTTTACCTGCTGACCGATTTTGCGCTGAAACCGCTTGGCGACATGGGCATCTGGCTCGCGCTCCTGGCAAGCTATGCCTATCGCGCGATCGCACTCGGATTGGCAATGCCAGCGTTGCTGAAGCGGGTGGCGAGGGCGGCATAGAAGCCTATTCGCCCAAGGGTGGCGGCACATTTTACGCCTGTCGCCCCGGCGGCGCCGGCGATAGACGCAAAAGGGCATCAGCAACAGGAAGCAAGCGTGGCCGACCCCAAGCATTCGAGCGAACGGCGGATCGAAATCGGGCAAGTGCGCCGGGCAAAGACCCGCGCCCGCATCATCGCGGCCGCCTTCGAACTGTTCGGCAGCCAGGATGGCCTTCAGGTTCGCGTCGAGGAAGTTTCGCAGCGTGCCGGCATTACCCGGGCCACGTTTTACGATCATTTCACCGGCATGGCGGAACTGCGCGAGGCGGTCACTTATGAAGTGACGCACGATTTCCTGACGGCGGTGAATAACGCGGTTTCCATGCTGGAAGATCCGCGCGAGCGGGCCGCCGCCGCCATTCGCTTCTATCTGCACAAGACGCGCGAGGATCCGCGCTGGGGTTGGTCGATGGTCAATCTCAGCGCCAACGGCATCATTTTCGGTGCGGAAACCTACAAGCAGGCCGAACTGACCGCGATCGATGGAATCAAGGCGGGGCTGCTGCGTCCGGTCAGCAGCGCCATCGCGCGCGATTGCATCCTGGGAACCTCGCTGGCGGCAATGGGATCGATGCTGCGCGGCCTCGTGCTGCCTGACTATCCCGAGCAGATCGTTGAAATCATCCTTGTATCTCTTGGGGTTGATCAGGTGCTGGCAGCACAGATCGCCGGCCGCCCCCTGCCGCGCCTTTGCGTGACGCTCAGTCCTGCAGACTGAAACTTGACACAATGAAAGATTGTGCCTAGCCATCACCAATCTTGCGAAGCGTCTGATTTGAGTTGGCGCGGCAGCGATCAGAACAAAATCTGACGATTGGGAGACGGGATGATGCCGAAATGGAGCGGCGAGGGTTCCTGCGTGCGGGCTGCACGCAGGGCAGCCTTGCTCATGGTCAGGACTATGGTGGCGGCCGGCCTGTGCGGAGCGGGCGCCAGTGCCTCGGCACAGGAAACGCCGCGTCCGCCCGAGCGAATCTATGCCACGACCTGCGGCTATTGCCACGGCGCCCATGTGGCCCCGATTATCCGGGGCCGCAAGCTGCCTGCGTCCTACATCGCGCAAATGGTCCGTTCCGGGCCGCGTGCCATGCCCGCGTTTCGTCCCACCGAAATCACCGACGCGGAATTGCGGGCGCTGTCCGTCTGGGTGAGCCGGGCCAAAGCCGATCCCAAGGAGTTGGCGCAATGAGCAGCCTGTCCCGACGTGACATGATGCGTGCCGGCGTGGCCGGTGCCGCCGCGCTGGCAACGCCGGCGATAGCCTCCCCGCTCGATGGGCCGCGGGTGCTGCCAGTCCATCTCGATCGTGCGGCTTTTGCTTCGGTCGTGGCCGAATTGCGGGCGATCGTGGGGGCGGAATGGGTCTTTGCCGATCCCGAAAGCACGTTGCCCTATGCCAAGAGCTTTACCCCCGATCCGCGTGGCGAGCATATCCCGAGCGGGGCAGTGGCGCCTGCATCGGTCGAGCAGGTCCAGGCGATCCTGAAAGTGGCCAATCGCCACAAGCTGCCGCTGTGGACGGTCAGCACCGGCAAGAACATGGGTTATGGCTGTGCCACGCCGGCCAGCAGCGGCCAGATGATCCTCGATCTCAAGCGGATGAACCGGATCATCGCGATCGATGCAGACCTTGGCACCGCCCTGGTCGAACCGGGCGTGACCTACCAGGACCTGCACGATTACCTGGTGGCGCACGACCTGCCGTTCTGGATCGACGTGCCGACGGTTGGGCCGATCGTCTCGCCGCTCGGCAATACGCTGGAGCGCGGGGTCGGCTATACCCCCTATGGCGATCACTTCTTCATGCAGTGCGGGATGGAAGTCGTGCTGGCCGATGGCACGCTGGTGCGCACCGGGATGGGTTCGGTCAAGAACTCCACCACCTGGCAGGCGTTCAAGTGGGGCTATGGGCCTTATGTCGATGGCATTTTCACCCAGTCGAACTTTGGCGTGGTGACGAAGCTGGGCTTCTGGCTGATGCCCAAGCCGCCGGCGTTCAAGCCGTTCATGGTGCGCCACGATGCAATGGGCGATGTGGCCCGGATCGTGGATGCCATGCGCCCGTTCCGCATGAACAATCTCATCCCCAATGTCGTGCTGATGATGGGCGCGGCCTATCAACTGGCGATGTTCCACCGGCGCGAGGAAATCTGGGACAAACCCGGCTCGGTGCCCGATGCGGTGATCCATGACTTCGCCCGCCGCCAAGGCCTGGGCATGTGGAATACCTACTTTGCCCTCTACGGCACCGAAGAGATCATCGCTGCGGTCGAACCGATCGTGCGCCACGCGTTCGAGAGTTCGGGTGGCGAAGTGCTGACCGAGCAGGAGATGGGTGGCAACAAGTGGTTCAACCACCACAAGAACCTGATGAGCGGCCAACTCTCGCTGGAGGAAAAGGGCATCATGCGCTGGCGCGGCGGCGGGATGACCTGCTTTGCCCCGGTGGCCCCGGCCAAGGGCGAGGAAACCAGCGCGCAGACCGAACTGGCCAAGCAGATTCTGGGCAAATACGATCTCGACTATTCCGTGGCCTATGCAATCGGCGGGCGCGAACTGCACCACCTGATCTTCATCCTCTATGACAAATCGGTGCCCGAGGAAGAGCGCAAGGCCGATGCCTGCATCCGCGAGATGGTGACGACGTTCGGCGAGCGCGGTTGGGCGGCCTATCGCACCGGCGTGGCGACGATGGACTTGGTGGCCAGCCAGTATGGCGAGGCGAACCGCGCGCTCAATGCCCGGCTCAAGCAGGCGCTCGATCCCAACCACATTCTCTCGCCCGGCAAGCAGGGCATCACATGACAGGCCAAGCTCGATAGGCGTGCGCGCCGGCCGGCCACCACGTTCTATTATCTGATGCGCCGCGCCGCGCCACGCCGCGCCGCACGCCGTGGCGTGCGGCGTTGACAGGTCCTGATGGTCGGCGGCATATGATGCATATGCATCAAGATTCGATCCCCATCGATGGCCTTGCCTGCGCGTGCAATGCGCTGCGCAAGGCGTCGCGCGCGGTCACCCGCTTCTATGACGAGGTGATGGAAGACACCGCGCTTTCCCTCGCGCAATTTGCCGTCCTGCGAAACATCGCCCGGCACGAGCCCGTCCCGCTGATGGACCTCGCGCATATCCTGGTGATGGATCGCACGACGCTTTATCGCACGCTCAAACCGTTGGAGCGGGAAGGGTGGGTTGCCATCGACGAGGGCAAGGGCCGTGCCAAGCAGGCCAGGCTGACAGCGTCGGGCCATGAGGCGATCGCTGCTGCCAAGGATGCCTGGGACCAGGCACAGCAGCGGCTGATCGGCCAGTTCGGCCTGCAGCGCTGGGCCGATGTCGAGGCCGCCCTGCAGGATCTCGTGGCAATCTCGCAAGGAGGCCGGGCATGAGCCGTCTGCTCCACAAGACCGGGCTGGTGCGTGCCCGCGCGCATATCATCCTCGTCGTTGCGGCCACGTTCCTTGCGTTGCTCGTGTCTGCAGGGTTGCGCGCCACTCCGGGCGTGCTGATGGTGCCGCTCCAGGCCCACTTCGGCTGGGATCGGGCCACCATTTCCCTGTCGGCGGCGATCGGCATTTTCCTCTATGGCCTGGTCGGTCCGTTCGCTGCAGCGCTGATGGTGTCCTTCGGCATTCGCCGAACCATGCTGGCTGGCCTCGTGCTCATGGCGGCATCCACTTTCGCGAGCCTGTGGATGCGGGAGCCTTGGCACTATGTGCTGACTTGGGGCGTGCTGTCGGGCATCGGCAGCGGTGCGGTCGCATCGGTGCTGGGCGCCGCAGTGGTCAATCGCTGGTTCGCCACGCGGCAGGGGCTGGTCATGGGGCTGCTGAGCGCCAGCACCGCGACCGGCGCCTTGATCTTCCTGCCCCTGCTGGCCTGGCTATCGCGCGAGGGAGCCTGGCGGCCGGTGGTCTTGGCCGTGAGCCTGGCCTGCCTCGCCTTGGTGCCGATCGTGGCGCTGGTCTTGCCCGAGCATCCCGGCGATATCGGCACGCGCCGCTTTGGCGAAGGCCCCGACAGTGCGCCGGCACCTGCACCCAGGCAGGCGCGCACGGCCGGCCTGGCGATCAGCGTGTTGTTGCGTGCCGGCCGGCGGCCGATGTTCTGGCTGCTGTTCGGCACATTCTTCGTCTGCGGCTTGACCACCAATGGACTGGTCGGCACGCACATGATCGCCTTTTGCGGTGATCACGGCATCGCGCCGGTGGCGGCGGCCGGCCTGCTTTCGACCATGGGCTTCTTCGACTTGTTCGGAACCACCGCTTCGGGTTGGCTGACCGATCGCTACAATCCGCGCGTGTTGCTGATCGTCTATTATGGCCTGCGCGGCCTTTCGCTTCTGGCGCTGCCCTTCCTCAGCTTCGATGCCACCAGCCTGGGCGTCTTCGCAGTGTTCTATGGCCTGGACTGGATCGCCACGGTGCCGCCCACCGTAAAGCTCGCCAACCAGGCCTTCGGCGAACAGGAAGCGCCGATCGTGTTCGGCTGGATCCAGACCGGCCATCAACTCGGCGCGGCCTGCGCGGCCTTTGCTGCCGGTGTCATCCGCGAACAGAGCGGCAGCTATGCGCCTGCCTTCGTGGCCGCCGGGATCATGGGGGTGGCAGCGGCGCTGGTTCTGCTGGTCACTTTGCAACGCCGCCAGGCAGCACCGGGATCGCCGTTGGCCGCGTGATCCGGGCTGCCGTGGCTATGGCTGCTTTCTCTCCTGCAGCGCCTCGCCCAGGCTTTGGGCCGTGTCGCGGACTGTGGCATCCGACTGGCGCGCCGCTTCCAGGAAGTCCACTTGCGATGCGGGTGTATAATTGCATCCCACAAACAGGCTGTCGCTTGGCCCGGCGTCCGGCAGTTCGCCACCGAAAGCCTTGGCAAGCATGGCGGCCGTGGCATTGCCGGTCGGTTCGAACGCGCCCAGCATCGGGCCGCTGTCCGGATCGATGAACCGATAATACTGCTCGGTGCCCTTGATCGGCGCCCGCGCCATTTTCTGGGCAGCGATGAACGCTTTGGCCTTCTTGCGCGGCCAGAGCGTGACCACCCAGTTCTGGAGGAAATAGACGCGGTCGACCGGCTCCTCCAACAACAGGACCGGCCGCGACAGCGTATAGCCGTAGAGGCCCAGCATACCTTGCGTCTGTTTGTCGTCGTCCTTGATCTCGTGCATCCAGGCCGGCGAGGTATCACCGAGAAACAGCGCGCCGGCAAAGGCTTCGAGCGCCTCGCGCGATCGGCACGACAGCGCCTCGCCCAGCGCCTGGGGCGTCAGGGCAGGATCCTGGTCTTCCTGTTGCCCAGCGCTCTGCACGCCCGCATGCGCGCTTGCCGTGGCAAGAAACGCAGCAGCCAAAGTCGCGGCGGAAAAGAGAAAGTTTTTCATCGGGATACCTGAAACCAGCGACACGGATCGTCAACTGATAAAGCCGATCGTGCCGGCCGGTTCCAGCGTGCCGCGCGATCAGACCTCGAGGATGACCGAAGGCCGCGTGTTGGGATAGACCGGCAGATCGTTGCGCTTGCCCGGCGTCAACGACGTTTCCATGCCATAGGCATTGACCGGCTGCGACCGGTTGACCCACAGCGCATAGTCGAGATGATCGGCGCGCGGGTTGTCGGTGTTCGGATGGATCAGGATCGTCAGGCCCAGGCTGTTGAGCTGAAGCCATGGAATGATCACCGGCAACTGTTCCACGGTAAAACCGAAATAGAACGACGGGGTGACATGCGGCCCGCGAGGTTCCTTGTTCCAGTTGCCCAGTTCCACGGCAAAGCGCTCTGCCGCCCATTTCCGCAGCAAGGCGGCCTTGTGATAGGTATCCTCGTCGAAATAGACGTGCGCGTGATAGCTTTTGATCGCGGTGTAGGGCCGGGGCGCTGCGGACAACTGCGCTTCTCCCGGCCGGGTCGATCCGGGGCGATCGGTAGGCTCGGCAAAGGTCTCATACCCCCACTCGCTGTCGCCTGTCGTCGTGGTCGGTTGCAGCTTGCCTGCGGTGATTGCCTGGCCACCGGGCGAAGCAGCCTGCGCCTGCTGTGGCATGGTGCCGGCGGCCGCAGCGCCAAGCCCGGCAATTCCGGCGCCCAGCACCGCGCGGCGCGTTGGGGCCAACCGGTCGGCCCATTCCTGATCAATCTGTTCGCTCATGCGATCTGCCCTGCGGTGTGGTTGAATGTCCAGGTTTTCACGGCGGCATGCGGTGCTTGGATCGGATCGCGGCATGCCTCATGGACGACCTGCCGTGCCAGGCACTCGGGCGTGCTGGCCGGCGCGATCGGCAGTTATCGACCAATCGCCGCCATCATTCTGCGGCGACGCGGGCCATGTCCCGCTCCGCCACCGCGGCGCGGACCAGTGGCAGCAGATCGCGGCCATATTCGATGGCATCTTCCAGCGGGTCGAACCCGCGGATAAGGAAAGTGTCGATGCCCAGATCGTAATAGTCGAGCAGGCTTTCCGCGACTTGTTCGGCAGTACCGACCAGCGCGGTGGAATTCCCGCTGCCTCCGGTCAGCGCGGCAATTTCGGTCCACAGCCGCTTGTCGCGCACACGGCCGCCGGCGGCGGCGTCCAGCAGGCGCTGGGATCCGACATTGGGCACTGTGCCATCGTCATTGCGGAACAGTTGCACCGGATATGCGCCTTGGGCCTTGGCGCGCTGCGCCTTGGCTGCGGCCAGGATACGATCGGCCCGCGCCCAGGCTTCGTCTTCCGTGCGGGCGAGCACGGGGCGCAGCGACAGGCTGAAGCCGATCTGGTCTGACCGCCCGTGCCGCGCGGCTGCCGCGCGGACGCGGGCGATGGTTTGCGCGGTCTGCTCCAGCGTTTCGCCCCACAGTGCAAAAACGTCGGCATGTTTGCCCGCCACGGCGATGGCCTCGTCCGACGAGCCGCCGAAATAGACCGGCAGATGCGGTTGCTGCACCGGCTTTACTGCAGCAAAGCTTTGGCGGACCTGGTAAAACGGACCGTCGTGATCGAATGCCTCGGTCGCGGTCCAAGTGCGCTTCACCACGTCCAGATAATCGTCGGTGCGGGCATAGCGTTCAGCCTTGCCCAGGAAATCGCCGTCGCGCTGCTGCTCGGCATCAGAGCCGCCGGTGATGATATGCACCGCCAGCCGCCCATCGATGAACTGGTCCAGCGTGGCCAGTTGGCGTGCGGCCAATGTCGGTGCAACAAAGCCCGGGCGATGGGCGAGCAGGAACTGGAGCCGCTCGGTTTGCTGCGCGGCATAGGCTGCGATCTGGAACCCGTCCGGGGCGCTGCTGAAATAGCCGATCAGGACGCGGTCGAAACCGGCCAATTCGTGCGCCCGCGCGATCGCGCCCAGATAGACTTTGTCGACGACCGGGCCATGTGGCGCGCGGCTTTCCGATCCGCCGCTGGTGCCGATGGCGCCGATGAACTGCACGGGCATGTTTTCGCTCCAGGTTTGCGTTTGGTGCCGCGATCAGGCGGGTTCGGGCAGCGTGGGCCCGTGCGTTGCGCGCAGGGTGGGATAGTCGGTGCAGCCGTGGGCGCCGCCGCTATACCAAGTGGCTTCATCCTGCGGATTGAGCACCCTGCTGGCGCGCTGGGCATAGTATTCAACCCACAGGTCACCCGCTTCGTGGGTGTCCGCATCGTTGCGGGCACGGCCGAGCGGCGCCATGACGATACGGTTGGGCGCCGTCAGCCGGCCAAGCCGACCCGGTTCGAATAGACCCATGGAAACCACTCCTAGCCAAGGGGGCCAAGGCTATGGCTGCCGGCGTGGCGGGACAAACGAGTTCGGCACGTGGGTGCTTCAGCGTTCATGATACGTCATGCAGCTGGTCGACCAAGCGCAGCGGCGATCGTCCAGTTTTGCTGCATGGTATATTGGACATTGCCATGCCGATTTCCATCGCATGGCAACCGCGCTAGTCTCTTGCGGCATAGTCGGGGGAAGAGCAGGCGATGGTGCGATCCGAAGCAGATGGCGAAGAGGCGGGCGGTGCCGTTCCACTCGCGCGCCGGGCGGTGACGACTGGCCTGCTGGCAACCGCTGTCGGCGCCGCCATGGCTGTGGATGGGCACGCGGCCGTGCCCCACGGCACTGCTCACCTGCCCTTTGCCAATGGTGAACGGCCGCTCACCCGCTTTCCGCAAAAACGCCCGCTGATCCTGCAGACCAGCCGCCCGCCGCAACTGGAAACGCCCTTCGCCGTGTTCGACGAAGGGCTGCTGACACCCAACGACGCGTTCTTCGTGCGCTATCACCTGAGCGACCTGCCCACCGATCTCGATGCGCGCAGCCATCGCGTGGACGTGGGCGGCCTGGTCGATCGCGCGCTGTCGCTGTCGCTGGCAGATCTGCAGCGCGATTTTCCGGCGGTCGAACTGGTGGCGGTGAACCAGTGCTCGGGCAACGGGCGGGGTCTTGTTGCCCCACGCGTGGCGGGTGGGCAGCTTGGCAACGGGGCCATGGGCAATGCCCGCTGGCACGGCGTGCCGCTGCGCGACGTGCTGGCGCGCGCTGGGATCAAGGCCGGCGCCCGCCAGGTGGTGTTCGACGGCCTGGACCAGCCGCCGGCGCAATCCGTGCCCGATTTTGCCAAGGCCCTCGATCTCGACCATGTTCTCGAGGGGGATGTGCTGCTCGCCTGGGGCATGAACGGCCAGGCGCTGCCCTTTCTCAATGGCTATCCGCTGCGGCTGGTCGTGCCGGGCTATTACGGCACCTATTGGATCAAGCACCTGTCCCGCATCACGGTGACCGACAGCGTGTTCGACGGCTATTGGATGAGCAAGGCCTATCGCATTCCGGACACCGCGTGCGACTGCGTGGCCCCTGGCGCCAAGCCCGATCGCACCCGCCCGATCGGCAGGCTCAACGTTCGCTCCTTCGTGACCAGCCACGCCGATGGCGCGGTGGTGCGCGCCAACGTGCCGGTGCGACTGCGCGGGATCGCGTTCGACGGGGGCAGCGGCATTGCCAGCGTGGCGATCACCCGCGATGGCGGCAGCACGTGGCAACCTGCGCAGCTTGGTGAAGATCTCGGGCGCTATTCGTTTCGCGGCTGGCAGGCAGAAGTGGCCTTGCCGCCCGGCGTTCATGCCATCGGCGCGCGTGCCACCAGCCAAAACGGCGAGGTCCAGCCGCTGGAGCCGCAATGGAACCCCGCAGGCTATCGCCGCAATGTGGTCGAAACCGTGCATATCGAGGCACGGGCATGATGCGGCGGCTGGGCATCGCAGCCCTGGCCGTGGCGGCGCTGGCCACGCTCTGCGCGGCCACCTATCGCCCGCCGCCAGAACCCACGGTGCGGCTGGGCACCGGCAGCGAGGCCGAGCTGGTCGAGGCGCATTGCGCCGCGTGCCATTCGCTCGATTATATCGTCAACCAGTCTCCGGGCATGGGCGCCGCATTCTGGACTGCCGAAGTCGCCAAGATGCGAACCGTCTATGGCGCCCCCCTCGACGATGACACGGCCAAGCGGATCGCGGCCTACCTGGCGAAACGCAAGGGCGCGTAAGGCCGGTGCGTCGGAACACCGGCAGGACCGCGCCTTATGCTCTGGTGCCGCGCTCGACAGGCTGGGTTTAGGTATGGTGCCAGCGAGGCGGATTTCATGTTCTTTGCCAGTCCGGTTCCCGCCACAGGCTTGCGGGCAAGACCGGCCGAGGCCGGCATGCAGGTTGCGCGGGCCTTCCCGCCGCTTGACGACTGGGTGCGCCCCACCGTGGGGACGCCCGTTGCAATAACGCGTACGATTGTGGCACTACAGCGGGCGCTCAAGATTTAGGCGCGGCGCCTAGGCCTTGTCGCATCCTTTACCATGCGCTGCCCCGGTTTTCGGCAATTGTGGCCCGCTGTTGCCTGCGCTAGCGTGCGCGCTGGCCATTTCGGCCCCCGGGGGGAACATGCGACGCAACCTCATTGTGCTGGCCTCGGCCTTGCTGGCAACCACCACTTTCGCCCTGCCGGCGGCGCGGGCCGCCACCGATCCCCTGTTGCTGCAACAACCCACGCTTTCGGCCACGCAGATCGCATTCGTCTATGGCGGTGAAATCTGGGTTGTGCCGCGCAGCGGCGGGCGCGCGGTGCGATTGGTGAGCGGCCAAGGCGCCCTGTCGGGCCCGGTGTTTTCGCCCGACGGCAGCCAGATCGCGTTTACCGGCCGCTATGACGGCAATACCGATGTCTATGTCGTGCCCGCGCTTGGCGGGGAACCGCGCCGCCTGACCTGGCACCCCGGTGCCGACGTGGCACTGGGCTGGTCGGCCGATGGCAGCCGCGTGCTGTTCCGCTCCCCACGCGTGGCGGTGCGCGATGCGCACCAGATGTTCCTGGTGCCCGCCAGCGGCGGCGCGCCCACGCCCGTGCCGCTGCCCAGCGGCGAGGAAGGCGCCTTTTCCCCCGATGGCAGCCGCATCGCCTATTCCCCGATCGAGCGGTGGCAGCCGGCGTGGAAGCAATATCGTGGCGGGCAGACCGCTCGCATCTGGATTGCCCGCCTTTCCGATTCCGCGGTCACGCCGATCCCGCGCCCCAACAGCAATGACACGCACCCGCTATGGATCGGCGACAAGGTCTATTTCCTGTCCGATCGCGATGGCCCGGTCACGCTCTACAGCTATGATCCGGCCAATGGCGCGGTAACACGGCTGGTGGACAACGCCCAGGGTTTCGACATGGCGGCGATCGGCGCGGGGCCTGGGGGGGTGGTGATCGACCATTTCGGCAGGCTTGAGATCTATGACATTGCCAGTGGCAAGGTCAGCCCGGTGCCGGTGACGATCGATGCCGATCTGCCGCAGCGGCGGGCCCATTTCGTGGAGATCAAGCCTGATGGCGTCACGCATGCGCGGCTGAGCGGCACGGGCAAGCGCGTAATCCTTGAGGCGCGCGGCGACGTGCTTTCGGCGCCGGCCGAAAAGGGTGACGTGCGCAACATCACCCACTCGCCCGGCGTTGCCGATCGCGATCCGGCGCCATCGCCCGATGGCAGCAAGATCGCCTGGTTTTCCGATGAATCGGGCGAATATGCGCTGCATGTCGGCGCCGCAGACGGCCTGGGCCCAGTGCGCAAGATCGCCTTGGGAACGCCGCCGTCGTTCTTCTACAACCCGCGCTGGTCGCCCGACAGCAAGAAGATCGTGTTCGAGGACAAGCGCCTCAACCTGTGGTTGATCGACCTCGCCAGTGGCGCGGCGCCGGCAAAGATCGACACCAATCTGTATGACGCGCCCGGTTCAAATTTCGACGCGGCCTGGTCGGCCGACAGCCAGTGGATCGTCTACACCCGGCAGTTGCCCAGCCACTTGCACGCCGCCTGGGTGCATTCGCTGGCCACGGGCAAGAACACCCAGGTCACCGACGGGCTGAGCGACGTGATCTCCCCCCGGTTCGATCGCAACGGCAAGTACCTCTATTTCGCGGCCACCACCGCCACCGGGCCGGCGACGGGCTGGCTCGATATGTCGAGCATGGGGCGCGCTATCGACGGGGCAGCCTATGTCATGGTCTTGCGCAAGGACACCGCCTCGCCGATCGCGCCCGAAAGCGACGAGGAAAGCGCGGCCGATACGATGCCCGGCCGCGACAAGCCGGCCAAGCGCAAGGCCCGCGCCAAGGACGACGGTGCCAGTTCTGCCGCCGAAAAGCCCGATGAAAAGGCGGACAGCAAGAACGATAAGGACGAGAAGACCGAAAAGGATGCCCCGCCACCGCCGGTGCGCATCGATTTCGACGGGCTGGACCAGCGCATCCTCGCCCTGCCGATCCCGCGCGCCAATATCGTGCAACTGGAAACCGGCAAGGAGGGCGTGGTCTACACCCTGACCATTCCCCCCGCCGCGACCGATGCCGATTACCTGGAAGGCGACGAGGCCGGCCCGCCGCGCACGCTGTTCCGGTTCGAGTTGAAGGAACGCAAGAACAAGGAACTGGCGCAAGGCGTGCTGCCCGACAGTTTCTCGGTTTCCGCCGACGGCAGCAAGATTCTGCTGCAGCGGAGCGGCACCTGGCTGGTCGCCGACGCCGACAAGGAAGTGAAGGACGGCGACAGCGCCAAGCCGGTCAAGTTCGAAGACGTGCGCGTGTGGGTCGATCCCCAGGCGGAATGGAAGCAGATCTACCACGAGGTCTGGCGCATCGAGCGTGACTTCCTCTACGATCCCAACCACCATGGCCTGGACTTGGCGCGGGCCGAAGCGCTCTATGCCCGCTTCCTGCCGGGCCTGGCCGCGCGGCAGGATCTCAATGTGCTGCTGGAAGAGATGACCGGCCATATCTCGATCGGCCACACGTTCATCAACGGCGGCGACGTGCCCGAGCAGCAGACGGCCAAAGGCGGGTTGCTCGGCGCCGATTATGAAGCGGTGGACGGGCGCTGGCGCATTGCCCGCGTGCTGCTGGGCGAGAACTGGAATCCCAAGCTGGTAGCCCCGCTCAGCCAGCCCGGCGTCAATGTCCATGCCGGCGAGTTCATCCTGGCGGTAAACGGCCAGAGCGTGACCACCGATACCGAGATCGACCGCGCGCTCGATGGCACGGCGGGCAAGCAGACGGTCTTGACCGTGGCCACAACGGCCAGCGGGGCTGGCGCGCGCAAGGTCACCGTGGTCCCGATCGCCAGCGAGGGGCAGTTGCGCCTGCGCAGCTGGATGGAGGGCAACCGCCGCACCGTCGATCGCCTTTCGGGCGGCAAGCTTGCCTATGTCTATGTGCCCGATACGGCGGCGGGTGGCTTTGCCAATTTCAACCGCTATTACTTTGCGCAAGTGGGCAAGCAGGGCGCGGTGATCGACGAGCGCTTCAACCATGGCGGGCAGATCGCAGACTATATCGTCGATCAGTTGAAGCGCACGCCGCAGATGGTCAACGTGACCAGGGAAGGGGCCGACCAGATTGAGCCGGCGGCGGCCATCTTTGGCCCCAAGGTGATGGTCATCAATGAAATGTCGGGGTCTGGCGGGGATGCGCTACCCTGGTTGTTCCACAAGGAAAAGGTGGGCCCGCTGGTGGGCAAGCGCACCTGGGGCGGCCTGGTCGGCATCGGCAATTACCCGCCGCTGATCGATGGCGGCAGTGTCACGGCGCCGCGCTGGGCGATCTATGGCACCAGTGGGCAGTGGGAAGTGGAAGGGATCGGCATCCCGCCCGATATCGAGGTGGAACAGGACCCTGCGCTGATCCGCCAGGGCCATGATCCGCAACTGGAGCGGGCTGTCGCCGAGGCGCTTACCTTGCTCCAGGCCAATCCGCCGCAGCAGTTCCCCAAGCCGCCACCGATTGTGAAGCACCCCGTGCTGCCGCAATAACCAGCGCAAGAACCGGGCCGGGGCTGTCGTCCCGGTCCGGTTCTGCCCAGTTTTGCGCTGTTTTCAGGCGGCGACGGGCGCCAGGATGCGGTCGGCCAGTGCCGTGCCCGAAAGCCATGCGCCTTCGATCGTCGGTTCGGTCAACCAATCGCCGCAAGCGCCCAGGCGCAGCGTATGGTCCCACAACGCGGTGTTGCCGGTGCCGGCGGGGCGTGCAAAGCGCCAGCGGTGCGCGCGCGCCACCAGCGGCTCGGGCAGGGCCATCCCGGCCAGCGCGGCGAATTCCTCGACCATCAGCCCGATCACGGCGTCGGGCTCCATTTCCAGGTGGCGACGCGACCAATCCGGCCCGGCGTGAACCACCCAGCATTCGGGATCACCCAGCGCGGGGCCGCCGCGCCCCGGTTTGGCCGAATTGCGTGCAGCCCAGGCCAGCGCGCCATTGCCCTTCGCGTCCTTGGCCTGCCACACCGACCAGTCCAGCGGCAGCGGATCGGCCCAGGCCAACATCGCGGTCCAGCAGGCCTGCGAGGCAGTGCCTGCCGCCGCGCGCGCCATCGGAAAGGCATGCAGCGAAAGCAGTGGCGCCGCCTGTTCGGCCGGCGTTGCCACGATCACGGCATCAAATGGCCCGCGCCGCTCACCGTCCAGCACCAGCCACCACTGCCGGCCATCGTGGACCAGGCCCTTGACCAGGCAACCAAAAGTCACGTCGTGCTGCTGTGCCAGATCGGCCACCAGGGCATTCATGCCCGGCACGCCGACGTGGGCATCGGGCCCCGCTGCCGGCCAGGGGGCGGCGACGCCGCGTGCCGCCCAGTCGGCCAGTTGCCGGGCAAAGCCAGGGGTGGTGGCCGCACAGAACTGCGCGCCATGGTCGAACCGGGCCTGGCCCAGCGGCGTTTCGACCCGCCGCGTGGACATGCGCCCGCCCGGTCCGCGCCCTTTGTCAAAAGCGCTGACCGCGTGGCCGGCCCCCACCAGCCTGGCCGCGCAGGTCAACCCGGCAAGCCCGGCCCCGATGATCCCGAAATGCACCGCTTCCCCTCCCTGCCGCGTCAGCTGCGGCCCATCAGGGACATGACTTCGCGGCGCGAGCTGGCATCGTTGAGGAAGCAGCCGAGCATGCGGCTGGTGACCATGCCCACGCCCGGCGTGCATACGCCGCGTGCCGTCATGCAGCCGTGCTGCGCTTCGATCACCACGGCCACGCCCTGGGGCTGAAGATGGTCCCAGATGCACTGCGCCACTTGCGCGGTCAGGCGCTCTTGCACCTGCAGGCGGCGGGCATATCCGTGCAGCACGCGGGCCAGCTTGGAAATGCCCACCACGCGGTTGTGCGGCAGATAGGCGATCGAGGCCTTGCCGGTGATCGGCGCCATGTGGTGCTCGCAGTGCGATTGGAACGGAATGTCGCGCAGCAACACGATTTCATCATAGCCGCCCACTTCCTCGAACGTGCGGGTCAGGTGCACGCTGGGATCTTCGCGATAGCCCTGGCAATATTCCAGCCAGGCCCGGCCCACGCGGGCCGGCGTGTCGATCAGTCCCTCGCGGCTGGGATCCTCGCCGGCAAAGCGCAGCAGCGTGCGGATTGCTTCCTGCACCTGCTCGGGCACCGTGGGCTTGGCCGCAGGTGCATGGTGGCGCACGGCGTTGTCATGCGCGACATGATCATGGGCGGCGTGGTCGCAACCATCGTGAGTGCCTTGGTCGGCAGCGAAATCGAGGGTGATAAGGTTCATGGCGGAAGTCTCCGGCCCGGGGAGGCTGCACGCAGAAGATGCGCATCAGGGCAAGACCGGGCATGTACTTGGGACTTGCAGTTGGCGGCGCGCAGCTACAACATGGCCGAAAGGACACTGGAGCGAAGCGCGCACCGTGCCACATGAGGAAACATGCTGATATCCGAGATGATAACGGCAAGCCCGGTCGCTGCGGTCATCAGCAACCCCCGCTTGCCCGACAACCCGATCGTGGAATGCAATGCCGCGTTCGAAGCGCTGACCGGCTATGAGCGGGACGAGATCATCGGCCGCAACTGCCGATTCCTGCGCGGGCCCGGTACCGAAGCGGACCTGACCGAGGAACTGCGCGCGGGCATCCGCGAAGGGCGCCCGGTGCTGGTGGAGATCATCAACTACAAGAAAGATGGCACCCCATTCCGCAACGCGGTGATGGTCGCCCCCATCTTCGATGCGCAAGGCGAGCTTGAATATTTCCTTGGTTCCCAAGTGGATGTTAGCAAGGCGGCGGATCTGGAAGCAGGGCACAACGTGGCCACTGCGCGATCGCAGGCGGCGCGCGATGCGGTGGCGCTGCTTTCGCCCCGGCAGCGCGAAATCCTGGTGCACATGGCCGCGGGCAAGCTCAACAAACAGATCGCCTATGAGCTGGGCCTGTCGGAACGCACGGTAAAGATGCACCGCTCCTCGGTGATCCGCACCCTGGGCGTGCGCACCAGCGCCGACGCCATCCGCATGGCGGTGGAAGCAGGCTACTGATCGCGCGCAAACAGGGGGGTGCCTTTAAGGGCAAACCCTTGCGCCGGCGCCGCGCGCCGGGCCTCTGAAGCCAGGCCCAGGGCGGGCCTGGCCGGCCCTGCAACCGGCGTCCAGGCAAAATCGCCGGATTCGGCAGCCGGCGCCACGCGCGGTGCCTGCACCGGAGAGGCATTGCCGCCATGCAGCCGGAACCGAGCCAATTGCTCCATCAGGCTGTCGGCTTCGCTCGGTAGAACGCGGGCGCCGGCGGTATCGTGAGCCGCCATGGCCGGTTTGCGCCGTGGGCCCGCATCCATGCCCGATACCATGCGCGAAATGGCGCCGATGCCGTCGGCCTGGCGCTGGGCCGCGTCGGCAATCTCTTCGACCAGGCCCGACACCGCGTTCACTTCGCCCACGATCTGGCGCAGCGCGTCGCCGCTGCTTTCCACCAGCGCCACCCCATCGGTGATCTGTTGAGAACTGGCATTGATCAAGCTCTCGATGTCCTTGGCCGCGTTCGCGCTGCGCTGCGCCAGGCCGCGCACCTCGCCAGCCACCACGGCAAAGCCCTTGCCGGCCTCCCCGGCACGGGCGGCTTCTACCCCGGCGTTCAGTGCCAGCAGGTTGGTCTGGAACGCGATGCCGTCGATCACGGCAATGATCTCGGCCATCTGGCGCGAGCTGCTCTCGATCGAGCGCATCGCCGCCACGGCATCGTGGGCGATGGTTTCCACCTTGCCGGCAGTGTCGCGCGCCACGCGCAGCCGGCCGCTGGTCTGGCGGGCATTTTCGGCGGTGATCCTGACGGTGCCGGTGAATTCGGTGAGCGTCCGCGCGGTGTCTGCCAGGGCATTTCGCTGCTGGTCGGACTGCAGGGACAGATCGGACGAGGCGGCCGCAACGTCGTCGATGCCCTGCTGGATCGTGCGGCATCCTGCCATGATGCGGCCCACCACATCGCCGGCGTCGCCTGGTGCTGGATTGCCGTCACTGGCGAGTTTTTCCACCGCGCGGGCGCCGTTTTCGGCCTCGCCATGCGCCTGATCCGCCTGCGCGCGCTGTCTGTCGCGGGCGATCTGGCCGGGGGTGGGGCGGTCCGCTGCTGGGCGGATGCGCCGGGCCGGGCTTGCCCTACCGGCGATCAGCACCGTCAACAGGATCGCCGACGCGGCCAGTGCCGCCACCGCCGTGCCCACCATCCAGCTTTGGGCAGTGGTATGGATGGCCGCACCCTGTTCGGAAATCGTTGCCATGCCTTTGGCCTGGCCATCGCTGAGGCGCTGCATCAGGTCTTCAAGCATGGCGTAGTGTTCGCCCGATGGCCCGCCCAAGGCAGCCCGCGCCGCGGCGGGATCGCTTTCCGACGCGGCGATGAGGCGATCGGTGTCTGCCGTCATGTCGCGCCACCCGGCCTCGAACGTGGCAAGCAGCGCCTGCTGCTCGGGTGCGGTGGTGGCCGCGCGATAATCAGCCAGGGTCTTGTCCACCGCCGCTTGCATATCGCGCGCCCGCTTGGCCGTGCTTGGGTCCGGCGTGTCGACCAGTTCGGCCTGCAGGACGCGGTATTGCGCAAGCTGGCTGTGCAACTCGCCCAGCGATTGCGTGGCCGGCAGCCAGCGTTGGCGCAGTTCGGTGGCGACACCGTTGACAGCGCCGATGCGATCGACCCCCACCACGGTGACGGCCGCGATCGTTATCAGCATCACGGCAAAGGCAGAGATCAACTTGGCGGAAATACGCAAACGAAGCATGGCGGCAGCCTCCGGCGATGGGGCAGATATGCCGGGAAACCTAGGCTGCGCACGTTCAGGGATTGGTAACCATACCCCCGTGGTTGATTGCTAGGCCGGCGTTAACCATGATCCATGGTGTGCAGCCTGACCGTGGGATGCGCCTTTGGGATGTCCGGCCGTGTCAACTTCGGGCAGGATTGCCCGATGATCACGCGATTCGCTTTCCATATCCCTCGCCTGGCCTTGGCCCTGGCCGCTTCCCACCTGATGTTCGCCGCCGCCGGTGCGGCCCCTGTGCGCAAGCCCGCGTTGCGCGCCGCACCTGCCAAGGCGCCGGTCGAAGCGGCACCGGCCCCGGTTCCCGATGTCGCGACCGTTGCGCTGGTGACCGACCAGGGCACCATCGTGGTGGAACTGGACGGGAAGCATGCGCCGGTCAGCGTGGGCAATTTCCTGCACTACGTGGACAGCAAGCGCTATGACGGGATGATGTTCTACCGCGCCATGCACCTTGAATGGGGGCAGCAGCCCAACGGGCTCTTGCAGGGCGGCATCCGTGATGGTGCCAAGCTGTTCAAGCCGGTGGCGCACGAACCCACCAGCCAGACAGGCATTCTGCACAAGGCCGGCACGCTTTCCCTGGCACGGCTGGCACCGGGCACGGCGACGTCGGATTTTTCGATCCTGTTGTCGGATATTCCCAGTCTTGATGCCGATCCGGCCAGTGCCGATCCCGCCAAAGCCGTTACTGATACCCAATTGGGCTATGCCGCGTTCGGGCACGTGGTTTCGGGCATGGATGTGGTGCGCAAGATCTGGGACATGCCGATTTCCCCCACGCTGGGCGAAGGGGCCATGCGCGGGCAGATGCTGGCCCAGCCGGTGAAAGTGATCACCGCGCGCCGGGTGCCCAACCAGGCACCGCAACCCGCTACGGTTCCCGCGCCTGCCCCCGTCCCAGCCACGCCTTGATCAGTTGGGGCATGGTACCGCCGTGCTCTGGCCCCGGCGGAACAGCACCACGCGATAGAAGAACGCGTCGCCGCCAAAGGTCTGGTTCGGCCCGGCCACCAGGTCGAGCTTGTCACCTGCGGCGAGGTCCACCGCCACCGGGCCGGGTTGGAGCGCGGTGGTGACCGTGCCTTGCCACAAGACCTTGCCATTGCGCAGCACGGACAGGTCCACCCCGTCGCCGTTGGCCGCCTTGGCAAAGCAGCCGCGCACATCCACCGCCTGGGCCGCCGGTGCCGTATAGCGCCACACCGCGCGCAGCGGTGCGCTGGCATCGCCCGCAGGCGCTGCGCTTGTCGCGTTGATGCGCAAGGGCTTGCTGAACTTGTTGCCGAAATAGCCGGTCCAGGTATCGTCCACCCAATCGAGCGCGGTATCGGCGCCGGTCTTGCCCCGCACGAAATAGCGCCAGGCCGGCGTGCCCCAGCCAAGCAGCGTATCGGCCACCACGGCCGAAGACCCGATGGTATAGCCCTTGCCCACCAGCACGATCGGCTGGTCCCCGATCAAGGGCGCGGCGAGCGCGGCGCCGGTGGGGCCATAGGCACGCGTGCCATTGCCCAGTACCAGCCCGCGCGGGCTTCCCCACACCACCGTGGTATCGCTGCCAAAGCGATAGGCAAACAGCAGCGGATCGCCCAGGTCGAGCCGCACCGGGCGCCCCTTGGGCAGCACGCTTGCTTGCAGGAAACGGAACGCGCGACCCTGGTCCTTGATCGCGGTGCCGGCAAAAAGCCCCATGGTGGGAAAGCCGGTCTGGTCGATCAGCGCATACCAGCTGGCCTGGCCCACGCCGTTTGCCGCCAGCAGCGTGGCCTGCTTGACCAGTTCGCCGGCCGCCAGCCCCTGGTCTGGTGTGGCGAGTCCGAATTCCGTGGCCCAGACCGGCACGCGCCGGCCCGAGGCATCCATGGCCGCCCAGAGCTGCGCCATTTCCACGTCCAACCCTTCGCCCCGGTTGCGATAGGGGTGCACGGCCAGGCCGTCGACCTGTGAGAGCAGCCCGGCGGCAAACAGCGGGCGCAGGAAGCCGGTGCCGATCATGTTGGTCGATCCGCCCAGCAGCGCGGGATTGCCGCCCAAACGCGCGCGCGCGGCGGCGGCAATGCGCACGTAGGCCGCCACACTGTCGATCCCGCTGGCGAAGACCATCGCCCGGCTGCCGTTGATCTCATTGCCCAGCTCGATCGCGGCAAGGCACGATCCGAACTTGTCCTTCAGAGCGCCAAGATAGGCGGCATAGGCCGTCCGCCCCTGTTCGGACGAAACCCACAAGCCATTGTCGTAAAGCGGGTTGACCGGAATTTCCGTCAGGATCAGCCGCCGCCCCGCCTGGCACGCAGCCATCAGGTTCTGCGCCGCTGCGCTGCCCAGCGCATATTGCCCCTTGGTCACCTCGCCCGCCGCCCAGGGCAGTGAATCGCGCAAGAGCGGCGCTTGCGCCTGCGCGGCCAGATCGCCCACTCCAGTGGCCCAACCCTGGCTGAAATGCGTCTGCGCGCCCAACAGCAGCGGGCTGCCCCCGGTCGAGGCGGCGGTGGCGGCTGCCGAAGCGGCCACCACCGCCGTGGTTGCGGTGCCCGTGCTGGCGGCAAGCGTGACCGCCGCAACCGGCTGGCTGGACTGAGACGCCGGTGCTTTCCCCGCAGTGAGGATGACCGTTGTCGCCAGTGCCGGCGCGGCCACAATGGCAGCCGTGACCAGCAGTGACTGGCGAAAACGGGTGTTCTTAAAAAGCGCCATGTGCGGCCGTCCTGCAAGTTGCCAGCAAAGGGCGGCAGGGATTCGCCGCCCGGTCTGCACAATCTTGCCGTTTTCCTTTAACATGCCCGCTCCAGACGCGGTTGACGCCGTGGCAGTCTTCGTTGCTGTAACCGTATTGACCAGTAAGGGAAAATACGTGGGGATGGTGGGATCGCACTGAAACGGTGCCATCTAATCGGCCCGTTCTCGATTTCTGTTGAGAGTCCAACTTGCTTTCCCACGATCCTGAACGGGCGGCGGTGTCCAGGGGCAGTCTCGCGCGCAAGACAGGCGGTGGCAGACCGTGCCGGTTCTGCGGGGGGCATGACGGCGGAATGCAGTTTGGAACCTTGCGGCGCGAGTCTGCTTGCCAGGAAAATGAGCTTAAAGGTGATGTTGCAATGAAATCTAGAATTTATCCTGTCTATTTTAATATTGTAAAATTAAATTCAGCATAATTCGAATAGATCATAAATATAAGCCAGTTGAAGATCGAAATGTACTTGAAATTCGATTTTTAAATTTCACTTGCAATTATTGGCGTGATTTGCCATAAGCTGCGCATCGCCCCCTGTCATGGATGCAAATATCCTGGATGCATCAGGCGCCTGAGAGACCATCGCGCTCCCGCATCTGGCAGGAGAACGACCGTGGACCTCAATCATCTTCTTTTTCAGCATCAGGTTGCGGTGATGGATGCCCAAGCGCCGCGTGATCGCCGTGCGGGCAGCCGTTACGATCTCGTACGCCATTACGAAACGCGCATTGCCCGGCTGCGCCAGAAGCTGGGCGTTGCGGCCTATCCCGAATGGTTTGCCCAGCCGGACGCGCCCGCGGCGGCCTGATCGCCCAAACGCAATCGGGCGCATTTGCCCACGTTGCCCGTTTCGCAAGCCTTGCGAACCGGGTCTTCCGGCCAGGAGATTTCCCCATGACGGCAATTGTCACCACCCGCGCGCTCAACATTTCGGTCGAAGAGACGGCTGCGATCAAGCAATGCGAAGCCAAGTCGCTGCGCATCAGTTCGATCGAACCGCTCAAGTCGGGCGGCACCCATGTGGTTTTCTTGACGATCGAAGAGGCCGACAAGGCGCGCATCCTGTTCAAGTCCGCGATGCTGACCGGCCGCGTGGTTCGCTTCCCCTTCATGGGGGCTTCGACGCGCAGCGCTTACTGAGCTTGTGTGGTCAGCGGGGCAGGGCTGCCAGCCCTGCTTCCACCACATCGCCCACGCGCGCCAGATCCTCTGGCGTGATGCAATAGGGCGGCAGCACATAGACGGTGTTGCCCAGCGGGCGCAGCAGTACGCCGTTGTCGCGGGCAAAGCCCATCAGGTGCGGCGCCAGGGCAGAGAGATAGCCGCCATCGGGCGTGGCAAAGTCCACCGCGATGATCGTGCCGCAGCGGCGCGGGTTATTGGCGCCCGGCAGGCTGGCCAGCCGGTCCAGCAAGGCCTGCTGGTTCTGCGCCAGCGTGTCGATCCGCGCCTGTACCGGCTCCTCGCGCCAGATCGCCAGGTTTTCCACCGCCGCCGCGCAGGCGATCGGATTCGCCGTGTAGCTCGAAGAGTGGTAGAACAACCTGGCCCGGTCGGTGGACCAGTGCGCGGCAAAGATCGGCTCCTGCGCCACCGTCACCGCCAGCGGCATCGATCCGCCGGTCAGGCCTTTGGCCAGGCACAGGATATCGGGCACCACGTGGGCCTGGTCGCAGGCCAGCAGCGTGCCGGTGCGGCCGAACCCGGTCATCACTTCATCGGCAATCAGCAGCACGCCATGGCGGCGGCAGACGTGCGCCATTTCGGCCAGTATGGCGGGCGGATAGAACAGCATGCCCCCTGCGCCCAGCACCAGCGGCTCCACGATCAGGGCGGCGGGCTTTTCGCGGCAGGCGGCTTCCAGCGCGGCAATGGTGTTGGCGCCATCGGCATGCGGAAACGGCACCGTGCCCACGTCGAACAGCAGCGGGGCATAGGCCGCATTATATACCCCGCGCTCTCCCACCGACATCGTGCCGATGGTATCGCCGTGATAGGAATGCTCCATCACCAGGATGCGGTCGCGCGCCTCGCCCGTGTTGGCCCAGAAACCCAGCGCCATTTTCAGTGCGACTTCCACGCAAGTGCTGCCGCTGTCGGAAAAGAACACGCGGGTCAGCGGCTCGGGCAACATGGCCACCAGGCCGCGCGCCACGTCTTCGGCCGGTTGATGCGTCCACCCGGCAAAGATCACCTGGTCGAGCTTTTCGGTCTGCGCGCGGATCGCGGCCATGATGCGCGGGTGGTTGTGCCCGTGCGTGGTCACCCACCAGGACGAGATCGCATCGATCACGCGGCTGCCATCTTCCAGGATCAGCGCCGCGCCTTCGCCGCGCGCCACCGTGGGGATCGGCAGGCCCAGGCCATGCTGCCAGAACGGATGCCAGACGGGCGATTGGCTCACGCGAAATCCTCCAGCGCAAAGCCTGTGGCAAAGGCAGCGGCCAGGGTTTGCGGTGTCAGCGGATCAAGCCGGTCCAGCCGGCCCAGCCGGCGGACTTTGCCCATGGCGGCAATCGTCTGCTCGTTGTCTTCGTTGGCCGCGCCGACAAAGGCGATGCCATGGATCGGCACCCCGCGCGCACGCAATGCTTCCACGGTCAGCAGGCTGTGGTTGATTGTGCCCAGGCCCGTGCGCGCAACGATGATGACCGGCAGGTTCCACCAGGCGAACAGATCGGCATAGAGCGTGCCGCGCGTGATCGGCACCAGCGCGCCGCCGGCGCCCTCGACCACCAGGTTGTCCAGCTCGGGCGGGGCCAGCCGGGCCGGATCGATCTGCAAGCCGTCCAGTTCTGCCGCACGATGGGGGGAAAGTGGCTGAGTCAGGCGATAGGCTTCGGGCAGCACGCGCTCGGGCGGCAATTGCGCCAGGGTGGCCACGGCATCGCGGTCGGCGCCGTCATCCAGGCCCGATTGCACCGGCTTCCAGTAGTGCGCGCCCAGCGCACCGGCCAGCGCGGCGCTGAACACGGTCTTGCCGATGCCGGTATCGGTTCCGGTCACGACATAACGGGGCATGTCAAAGCACCTCTTGCAGAGTGGCAGCCAGCGCGTCCACATCGGCGGGGCTGGCGTTGAGCGTCAATGAAATGCGCAACCGGCTGGTGCCGTCCGGCACGGTGGGCGGGCGGATGCCGCGAATGTCGAACCCCGCCTGTTGCAGCCGTGTCGCCACGGCCATGGTGCGCGCATCGTCCTTTAAGATCAGCGGCATGACCTGGCTGCCGCTCACGCTGGCGCCCAAGGGACCAAGCACCCGTGCGGCATGGTCGATCAACGTGGCCAGCGCCGCGCGCCGCTCCGGTTCCTCGGCGCAGATGCGCAAGGCCTCGCGCACAGCACTTGCCATCAGTGGGCTGGGCGCGGTGGAAAAGATGAACGGGCGGCCCCGGTTGACCAGGAAATCGCGCACCACGCGCGGCCCGCACACCAGCGCGCCTTCGCAGCCCAGCGCCTTGCCACAGGTGCGCAGCAGGATCACGTCTTCCCGGCCATCGAGATGCGCGGCCAAGCCCCGGCCATCCGGGCCAAATACGCCGGTGGCATGGGCTTCGTCGATGATCAGGATCGCGCCGTACCGTTCTGCCACGGCGGCCAGGTCATCCAGCGGCGCGCGATCGCCATCCATCGAATAGAGGCTTTCGACGCACAGCCACAGGCGCCCCTTGTGGCCGTCCGCGCGCCATTCCCGTGCCAGGGTTTCAAAGGCATCGGCTTGGTTGTGCGCGGCCATGGCGGTTTGCGCGCGCGTCAGCCGCAGCCCTTCATGGACCGAGGCATGGATCAATTCGTCACAGATTACCAGGTCATCGCGCTGCGGCAGGGTGGCGATCAGCGCCACGTTGCCGGCATAGCCCGCGCTGAACCATAGCGTGCTTTCGCAGCCAAAGAACGCGGCGGCTTGGGCCTCCAGCGCCTCGTGTTCGGGATCGTTGCCGCGCAGCAGGCGCGATCCGCCCGAACCCACCGCCACTCCGCGCGCCAGGGCATCGGCCACGGCGGCGCGCAAGCGCGGTGATTGCGCCAGGGCGAGATAATCGTTGCTGGCGAAATCCACCCCGGAACGCGGGGTCAGCGCGCGCAGGCGGGCGCGGCTTTCCAGTGCCGCCAGATCGGCGGACTGGGCCTGCCACAGATCCGTGGCGATCACGCTGTCCATGGGATCAGGCCGCGCAGCCGCCCGAGCAACCACCCACTGCCTTCATCGCCCGCAGCGGCTCTTCGCCTTCCATGGGCTTGAGGCCCAGGCGCGCGAACATTGCTGCGTCGCTGTCATCGCCCGCGTTGGGCGCGGTCAGCAGCTTGTCGCCGGTGAAGATCGAGTTCGCACCCGCCAGGAAGCATAGTGCCTGGGTCGCCTCGCTCATGCTTTCGCGACCGGCCGAAAGGCGCACCATCGAGAGCGGCATGGTGATCCGCGCCACGGCCACGGTGCGCACGAATTCGATGTCATCGATCTTGGCCAGCGGCGTATCGGCCAGCATGTCGCCCAGCACGGTGCCCTTCACCGGCACCAGCGCGTTGACCGGCACGCTTTCCGGGTGCTGTTCCAGCGTGGCCAGCGCGTGGACGAAGCCGACGCGATCGGCGCGGGTTTCACCCATGCCCACGATGCCGCCCGAACAGACGTTGATCCCTGCTTCGCGCACCACGCTCAAGGTATCGAGCCGGTCCTGGAACGTGCGGGTGGTGATCACCTCGTTATAGCGTTCGGGCGAGGTGTCGATGTTGTGGTTGTAGTAGTCCAGGCCAGCTTCGGCCAGTTGAGCAGCCTGATCGGGGGTGAGCATGCCCAGCGTCATGCAGGTTTCCATGCCCATTTCGCGCACGCCTTTCACCATCTGCACGATGGCGCCCATGTCGCGATCCTTGGGGTTGCGCCAGGCCGCGCCCATGCAGAACCGCTTCGATCCAGCATCGCGCGCCTGGGCGGCCGATTGCAGCACGGCCTGCACATCCATCAGCTTGCTGGCGGCAACGCCGCTGTCGGCCTTCACGCTTTGCGAGCAATAGCCGCAATCTTCGGGGCAGCCGCCGGTCTTGATCGACAGCAGCGTGCACAGCTGCACTTCGCCCGCGCGATGGTGATCGCGGTGCACGGCCGCGGCGCGGAACACCAGTTCGGTAAACGGCAGGTCGAACAGCGCGGCGATTTCCTCGCGGCTCCAGTCGGTGCGCACCGCCGGGTTGGTGGCGGGGGCTTCGAGCGTGGCAAGGTCGGACATCGGGCGACTCCGTTCGGAATGAGCGGGAGGGAAACGGTTTAATCGTGCCCTTAGTCAAACTGCGCAGACAGGGGAAGGCCCACCGTTGCACGCCTTGAAAGGCTGCGCCAAACCTGTCGGCTTGGACAGGTGCGGCAACGGCGCATTCCGCTGGGCTTCGACAGCGCCAAAATCCAATCCATTTGCGGATTGGTAACGCCATGGGATTATGGCCAAAGATTGTTGGCGTAAGCAGGAATGGAACAGGCGTGCAGGGCAACGGGGTGTTTTCGCAAAAGATCGGTGTGGTCGGGCTTGGTTATGTTGGCCTGCCGCTGGCCATTGCCTTTGCCCGCAAGTTTGCCGTGGTCGGCTTTGACGTCAGCGCGCACCGCATTGCCACGCTGCGCGCGCATCACGATTATACAGGGGAGGTTTCGGCGCAGGATCTGGCCGCGTCTTCGCTGGTCGTGACCGACGATGCCGCCGCGCTGGCCGATTGCCCGGTAATCATCGTCACGGTGCCCACGCCCGTGGACGAAAGCCGCCGCCCTGATTTCACGCCCGTGCGCATGGCCTGCGAAACGCTGGGCAAGGTGATCCGCAAAGGCACGGTGATCGTGTTCGAATCGACCGTCTATCCCGGCGCCACCGAGGAAGTCTGCGCGCCCACGATCGAGGCGGTTTCGGGCCTGAAAGCCGGGCAGGATTTCAAGCTGGGCTACAGCCCGGAACGCATCAATCCAGGCGACAAGGATCACCCGTTCGAAAAGATCGTCAAGGTCGTGGCCGGCGAAGATCAGGAAACGCTGGACCTCCTGGCCGATCTCTATGGCGCGGTGGTGGAGGCCGGCATCCACAAGGCCAGCTCGATCAAGGTAGCCGAAGCCGCCAAGGTGATCGAGAACACCCAGCGCGACATCAACATCGCCTTGATGAACGAGATTTCCAAGATCTGCGACCTCGTTGGCATTCGCACCAGCGAAGTGCTGGCGGCCGCAGGCACCAAGTGGAATTTCCTGCGCTTCTATCCTGGCCTGGTCGGTGGCCACTGCATCGGCGTCGATCCCTATTACCTCACCGCCAAGGCCGAGCAGCTGGGCTATCACCCGCAGGTGATCCTCGCCGGGCGGCGCATCAACGACGGCATGGGGGCGTATATTGCCCAGCGCACGGTCAAGATGCTGGCCGGTGCCGGTTGCGCCCTCAAGACCGCGCGGGTGGGCATCCTGGGGCTGACGTTCAAGGAAAACGTCCCCGATATCCGCAATTCCAAGGTGGAAGACATCTGGCGTGAATTGAAGGACTTCGGCATCGCACCCCTGGTTCACGATCCCCTGGCCGAACCGGCCGCCGCAGCGCATGAATTCGGCATCACGTTGTCTTCGCTGGACGATTTCACCGGGCTTGATGCGGTCATCTATGCCGTCTCGCATCGTGAATATGCCGCACTGGGCGGGGATGCCATTGCCGCCATGCTGCGCCCGGGTGGTGTGCTGGTCGATGTGAAATCGGCGCTCAAGCCACAAGCGCTTCCCGAGGGGGTGCAATACTGGAGCCTGTGAGCGGCACCGGCGGTCTTGCCATGGGCCGCCATCCCGCCGCCGCCGCCCATCCGGGCGGCGGCGGCAGAGCTTGGGCAAGGCCCGTGGCCGTGCCCTGCACCACGCGGCGGTAAAAGCTGCCGTTGATCTGGGCGCGCGCCAGGATCAGCGCGTGGAAACGGCGCCACAATGCCGGATCGGGCACGGCCAGCGGCGCTTCGTGCCAAAAGCGGTGCAGCGGCCCTTGATAGGTCAATCCCGGTATGTCGTAGAATGCCGTGCCCACGGCCTTGGTGGCGCGGCCTTGGGCCAGTGCGCTCAACCCCACGGTGCTGTTGATCGTGATCACGCCACGGCAATGCTGCAACAGTAACAGCGTGGGCTGATCGTGCAGGCACCGCACCCGCCCGGCGCAGCCATGGCGTGCGGCTTCATCGGCCACCATGGCGCGATAATCACGGTATCCCCGGTCCATCGGGTGATGCTTGATCACCAGCAGGCAATCGGGCGGGGCATGGCGGGCAAACGAGGCGATCGTGCTGGCGATGAACCCCGCCACGCCGCCGGTGGCGGCATGATGCAGCACTTGCGAATCGTTGTGCACCTGCAACGGTACCATGAACCAGCGGCCGCTCGCCGGGCCGGTCAGGCGCGCCAGCATGCCGCGCTGGGCCAAGGCGCAAAGCGGCTTGCGCCAGGCCGAACGCAACCAGGGCAGGGCCTGTACCAGGGCCAGTGGCCGATGGTGGACATAGTGCGGAAACCGCCAGGCGAGCAGCGCACCCACCGCGAAATAGAGCACCGCCCACCAAGCCATGCGCCAGAACGTGGCCGGCACCGGAACCAGGGACGGGGACGCTGGCGATGCCGGTACGGCCAGAATACCCGCCGCTTCGCGTGGCAAGGCGCTGTCGGCGTTCACCCCACCCCATTCGAATGTCACATGGTGCGGACGCAGATAGCCTTCCTCGAACACCCCCACCGCCACCCCCAGCCGGGCGCAGGCCGCACGCGCGCCTTGGTGCACCGGGCGACAATCGCCGAACAGCAGCACGCAATCGATCTGCCATTGGTCCAGTTGCTGCTCCAGCCAGGCCGGCCAATCGGCCATTTGCCCGCGCCAGGTGATTCCCCCGGGAAAGAACACCTGGTCCCCGGCGTGGAAATTGACTTTCCACACCTGGGCCCCGGCGGCGCGCAGGTCCCGCGCCAGGTGGGCAAAGAACGGTCCCACTGGCCCTTGCAACAGCAAGATCCGCTTGCCGGCAAACTGCGCCCAGCCGTCGCGGTCATGGTCGTTCACCTTTGCACTCCCGATCCATCATGCCTTGTGGTTCAGGCCAGGCAGGATGGCGGCCATCACGGGCACCAACCAGTGCGGAAACAACCGTTTCGCAGGCAGTAAGCGGTTGGTTTTTCGGCGCAGGTGCGTCCTGTGATGGTGCATGCGGCCTGGGCGAGAGCGTCACGCAATCAGGCTGGCGCCCGATGAAGCGCAAGGACCGCTTCGATATGGACCCAACGGCATCCCGTGGAGATGGGCAAGGGTCGGTCTTTCAGACGCCGGCCACGGCCGCCAGTTGCGCCAGCCGGCTATCCCAGGTGTGATGCGCGGCCACATGGGCGGCGCCGGCGCGCGCGCGCTCCAAGTCTTGCGCGCTGGGCCCGTGGCGCAGGCGGGCAAACAGGTCGCGCGCATGGGCGGCATCGCGCACCACGTGGCAAAATTCGGCAAACAGCGTGTCTACCGATCGCGCCGCTGAAGTGACGGCAATGCCCCCGCAGGCGAGGATTTCCACCAGGCGGCGGGAAAACATCGTGGCCGAATCCGTCACCGTGTTGACGTTGAGCGAGACCAGGTTTTCCTTGTAGATTCGCGCCGTTTCGATGTGCGCCACCGCCGGGTGCACTTCCAGCCCGCACCGTGCCGGATAGCGATAGATGCGCGATGGCCGTTCCGAATTGCGATCATACACGGTCAGGCCCAGCCCGGTGTCCAGCGCGGCGGAAAAGGCCATGTCCTGCCATGCACGGCGGGCGGGATGCACGTGGGTGGAATAGCTGCCCACGAAGTTTGCCTGGTTGCGGGCAAAGGCAAACCCGGTGAAGCGATGATAGGCCGGCTGCACCGGAAACGGCATGACGTGGACCGAAGCATCCGCGCCCATCGCCGTGCGATAACGGGCCAGGCAATTGGCGTCGACGGTGAACACGTGGTCAAACAGCCTGGCACTGGCGATGAAACGCTGAAAGTGGACGCCGTCTTCCTTGTTCCAGAACACCGTGGGAATGCCCATGTCGCGCGCGGTGTGCACCAGCACGCGCAGCCGCCGGATCGAACGCAGCCAAGAGCCTGGATAGCTGGCCACGCGGTATCGCCAGGTCTGCTCCCATCCCGCCCAGGCGCTTTCAACCAGCAGCAGATCGGGCCGGTTGGCAGCAAGCAACCGATGGAAACCCTGCGCGGTGGCCAGCGCGGGCACGTCCAAGATGCGGCATTCGGGCACCAGGCAGGCGCGGGTCAACTCGTCGGCCACCAGCGCGATCTTGAGCGAAGCGTTCGGCATGGCGGGGCACTCCTTCAAGGCAGGGTCTGGCCACGGTCGAGCAGAAAACGGGGCGCGCCGGCGCTGCCGGGCGGGCACCACGGGCGGGGCACGCGCGATCCGCGCACCAGCACGCGGCGGTCTGCCGGCAGATTGCCAAAATCGTTGCCGGTCACGGTGATGCCGGTCGATGGGCATTCGCCGCCAGCCTTGGTGCATTCGCTGGTGCGGTCCATGTCGCAGAACCATTCCTCGATTCCCGGCGCGCCGTCGGCATCGCGGAAATGGTTGGCGCGGATCGTGGCGCCCCCCGAATCATCGCGCAGTTTGATCGCGCTGCCGCAGAAATCCTGGAACGTGTTGCCCTCGATCCGGGCACCGGTGGAATGGCTGGCCAGATAGATCGCGTGGAGCCCGCCGCAAGTGTCGCGCGGCGTGTTGCGGATGGTGTGGAAAAACACCCCGCGCACCACGGTATCCTTGGCGTTGACCAGGCGGATTGCGGCGGTCGATGGCTTGGCTGTGCCGCCATCGCTGCCGATCTGCGCCAGGACCAGGTTTTCCAGCACCGTGCCGCGGTTGAACGCGGCCGGATCGTTGCGGTTGCCGTTGAGGCTGATCGCGGTGGCATAGCGGGCCACGCGCAAGGCCTGCACGGTGAGGCCGGTATCGCGCCCTTCGGCGCCGCGATAGTGCAGCCAGGTGCTGGTGCCATCGCCCAGGAAGGCGGGAAAGGCCGCCGGGTCGCTGGCCGTCCCGGCAATCGTCAGGCGGCCTTGCAGCCGGCGCCCGTCGATGTCCACGCTTTGCCCGCGATAGACGCCGGGCACCACGATCACACGGGTTTCCTCTCCCGCTGGCGCTTGCTGCGCGCGCGCCACGGCGGCGGCCAGCGTGGCCAGCGGTGTCTGGGCGGTGCGGCCATCGGCCTGGTCGTTGCCGGTCGGCGCCAGATAGAGCGTGGCCGCTTGCGCCGCCATCGGCAGCAGTACCAGCGCCATGACAGCCAAGAGCCGGCGCATCAGGCTGCCTCCGCCAGCGGCAGGCGCAGCGCGAGCGCCGTGCCAAACCTGGCGTTATAGGCCGCAATGGCCGTATCCAGCCGCGTGGCGTGGCGTGCCATGGCGGCATGATCCTCGCTGCACAGCAGCTTGGCCCGCGCGCTGCCGGTGGCACGCTCGGTCGCGTTGCGATTGTCGACCGTGGCCACGAACCGCGCCAGTTCTGCTTCGCTTGCTGCCACGCCCAGCGGCGCGAACAGATGCCGGCCCAGCCAATCCGCCTTGTTGGCGGCCGCGATGAACGCGTCGAGATCGAGCGGGCTGATCGCCGTTTCCAGGCCATCTGGCGCCAAGTCATGAGGAGATCGCGCATCGGCAATGGCGCGCGCTTGGTCCAGGCTGTTGCAATAGCGTTCCACGAATTGGTCCATGCCATCGGAAAACCACGGCATCGCCTTGAGCGAGAGCCAGCAATCGGCCGGATTGCGGACGCAGTGCAACCAGGCCAGGCGACGGAATGCGGGGCGCGCGATGGCCGCGATCGCCGCGCTCTGGCGCTCCATCTGTGGGCATTTGAACCCGTGGATGTCGGCGCCCGGCTTGGTCAGCCGCTTGGCCTTGGACAGCAGCGTGAACAGATCGATCGCCCCCTGCGCACGCTTTTGCCGGTAATAGCTGGCGGCATAGCCACTGGCATAGGCACGATCGCCCGCCTCCAGCGTGGCGCGGATCGTGCCCACCAGGGCGCTGCGGATTTCTCCCTGCAGGCACAGGCGCGGATGGGCATTGAGGAAATCGGCAAACTGGCGCGTCCCGCAGCGGGGCATCCCGCACAGCACGACAAACGTTTCCAATGGCAGGCGTTGGGGCACGGGCACAGGGCTATCGTCCTTGTGGTTCAGAGCGTTTCGGTGATGCGGCCTTCTTCGCAGATTGCTTCGGGCGCTCGCTCGGCGGTGTGGCCGGGCGGGGCAAAGACATTGGCCAGCGGCCCGGAAAAGAAATGGCGCATGACCAGGTCCACCCCCATCGGGTTCACCGTGCGCAGATCGGGGTTGAAGAACAGGCCCCGGCTGGGATGGCCCGCGATGATCTCGTAGCTGGGGAAATACGTGGTGTCGGGCAGGTCGGCGGCCAGGTCTCCCGCCGCCGCGCGCAGCACGGATTTGGAATAGACCGTGGCGGGCAGGACATGGCCGCCGCTGGCCGTGGCCATCAACGGAACCGGGGAAACGGTCAGCAGCATGCGCGCACCGGGATTGATCTCTTTCACCAGCGCCCAGAACGCGGTCATGTCGGCCACCACCTCGCCATGCCGCATGTTGCGAAACGCGTGGGCGGCGGGGTCGAAACTGCCCGCGATGGTGCCCGGCGCCGTGGGATAGGCCGTGCCATCCGCCAGGCTTTCCCAGCATTCGGTCAGCCCCAGGGTAAACACCAGCACGTCCATGGTTTCCAGCATGGTGCGCACCGCGCCCAGGTGCAGCCGCCTGGCCAGATGCACGGTTTCCGGGGTGGCATGGCCGGCCGGATCCACCGCCGGGCGCAGCGCATCGTAAAAGCGCCCCTCGCGTTCCCACACCACTTCGGCCGGGCGGCGCAGGCCCAGCGCTTCCTGGGCCAGTTGCAGCATCTGCCGCGCGGTATAGACATTGCCATAACGGCACGAAAACACGCCATAGCCGAACCGCCGCGCTTCGGCTGCATCGGCAAAGACCGGTGGCGGCGGTTCACAATCCAGGAAATGCGCGCCACGCGTGGCCAGGGCATGGCCGATATGCTGGGCAAAGCAACTGCCCGCCGTGGCGATGCAATCCTCCGGGTTCAAGGCGATCGGGTCCCACACATCGGTCATATCGGCCAGGTGGTGCTCGGCCACGGCGCTTTTCCAAAAGGCGCGGGCATCGCGTCCGCGATAGGGATTGTGCATCAGGCGGCTTCCTTGCTGGCATCGGCCGGGTTGACCGGCGCGGGCGGCTCATCTTCGGGCTCGTGTGGGGGCTGGGCTGCCGGTGCTGCGGCGGCAGGGTGGCGCGCCAGCCAGGCTTCCAGGCGGGCACTTGCCGAGAGCGTCTCGGGCGGGTTGAGGAGCGCCGTGTCGCCGGGGGCCTTCGCCTTGCCGCGGCGGCGGGCGGGGGCGTTTCGGGGCACACCCGCCTGGCGCAAGGCGTGCCAGGTATCCAGCAGGTCGGCCGGCATCGTGGTCGGGCTGATCACCGCTGCGCGCAGCCAGATGGCATAGGCTTCGCGCGGCAGGGCGTGGCCGTGAACCCCATGAAAATCGGTGTGGAACAGCACCCGATCGGCATTGCCCCGGCCAGCCACAGCCGCTGCGAACGGTAGCATGTGCGCGCGCCAGTGATGGCGGTCGCCCATCGATTGGGCATAGATCACCGTGTTGGCAAAACCCGCACCATAAAGTGCCGTGCAATCGGCCAGGGTTACGCGCTCCAGCGCGGCATTGTCGGCCAATGCCGGCCAGCACCCTTCACGATAGGCCGTGACCGAGGGCGCATGATAGCGGGCGATGCGGGTCTGCGGATTGCCGACCACGGCGATCGATCCGGGCATGGCATGCGATTGCGCCAGCGCGGCAAACCCACCGCCAGACGTGCCGAAAAAGATCGTGCGTTCCACGCCCCAGGCCTTGGCCATTTCGGCAAAGGCGCGGCGCAGCAGGGCCGGGGTGTCGAAATCCTGGTGCCCGGCAAACCAGGCGATTCCGAAATCGCCGGGCAATTGCAGCGAAGGATCGCTGACCGCCACCTGGATGCAATCGGCCAGATCGGGATTGAAGCCGTTGAACACCGGCCGTCCGTGCCGCGCGGCATCGGCGGCGCCATGTAGCGTGACCAGCATGCGCGTGGCGCCTGGCACATGACGCACGCGGAAATGCAGGGGCAGGCAGTCCGGCCGGCCCGTGCTCAGCAAGCCGCCAGTGCGCACATTGAACCGATTGTCGCCCGGCGTCGCCTGGCCCAACTTGCGCCGAAGGCTGCGCACGAATGCGGTCATGTTGGTCATTCCGCTGCCTCTGCCAGAGTGTTGCCGGGGGCCTGCGCCAGATCGTGCTGCATCAGGGCCACGGCCTGCTCACCCACGCCCAGCCAGGTTCGCTCTGCCTCCACCCAGCGCCGGCCGCGCCGCCCCAGCGCCGCGCGCAACGCCGGATCACCGATCAAGCGCGCCAACGCCTGGGCCAGGCTCGCCACGTCACCCTTGGCAAAGGCAAGGCCGGTGTCCTCATGCGCGATCATTTCGGCAAGGGCGCGCACATCGGACACCACCACCGCCTTTTCCATGGCCAGCGCTTCCAGCGGCTTCATCGGCGAAACCATCTCGCACACCGGCCAGGGCTTGCGCGGAAAGGGGCACACGTCGATCAGCGAATACCAGCTTTCCACCTCGTCATGCGGCACCCGCCCGGGCATGATCAGCCACTCGGCAAAGCCACCTCGCGCGGCAATATCGGCAATTGCCTCGGCAATCGGTCCGCGCTCGCTGCCGCTGGTGTTTTCGCTGCCCACCAGCAGCAGGCGGAACGCATGGCCCTGCGCCTTGAGCAGCGCGCAGGCGGCGGCCAGGTCGTCCAGCCCTTCGTAATCCACGAAAGTGCCGACATAGCCGATCACCTGCACGTCGGCGGGAATCCCCAGCGCATGCGCGCGGGCAATATCGCGCGGACGGGGGGTAAAGCGGGCCGGGTCGCAGGAATTGGGCAGCAACGCGATCTTGCCCGGCTCCACCCCGCGCGCCACCAGTTCTTCCGCCATCGGGCCGGTCAGGGTAAAGACCTGGTCGGCCGCCTGGGCGATGGCCGCTTCAAGCCTTTCCTGCACTTGGTAGGCCGGCGTCGCGCGATAGCTTTCCTCGCGAGACATCTTGGTCACTTCCCAAAAGCCCCGCACTTCATAGGCAAACGGAATGCCCAGCCGCCGCGCCGCGATCAGCGCGGGCAGCGCCACCAGGTGGTTCGACGCGGCCATGACCAGCGCCGGGCGCAGCGCGCGATAGCGTTCCTCCAGCGCGCGCGCCGCAGCGGGAATGTAATGGACATAGCGCATGTCGATGCGCGCGGGGTTGGGCGTGCGCAGATAAGTGATCCCGTCGATCACCTCCGCCTCCGGCACATCGCCATCGGCCAGGCCCGCCACGGCATCGTAGGGAAAGCCCGGCCGGGTCATTGCCAGAACCTCGCACCCCGCCGCGGCCATGCCGCAGGCCAGGCCATGGGTGCGCGTGGCATAGCCTCCGGTGGCATAGGGCAGGCTGTTGTGCAGCATATAGCACACCCGGCCCGGCACCGGGGCCAGCGCGCGGGCACGGCGCGGGGTGATCAGGTGCAACAGGTCAAGCTGTCCGGCCAGGCCCTGGGCCAACCGCTCGATACGGGCCTGGGCTGCGCGGTCGGCCCGCGCATCGGGATGATGGCGCATTTCCAGCATCCATTGCGCGCAATGGTCAAACGCCCCGGCACGCTGGGCAGCGGCATAGGCGCCTGCCAAAGTGGCAAGCCCGCGGTCCAGCCCGACGGCTTCCTCCGCGGCGCACAACTCAGCAGTTCCGGCGCCCGCTTCGCCTGCGGCCTTGCCCAGCCGTAGCCATTCGCGCGCGGCCTGGGCGGCATCGGTAAAGGGCGCGGTGGCCATGGCGGCACGCGCCGGTGCCGGATTTGCCTGTACCAAAGCGGCGATCAGACTTTCCGCATCCGGCACGATCCACCCGTCACCGCTCGGTTCGGCAAGGTCGCCCCCTCCATCCTGCGCGTCGATATCGCGGCTGGGCAAGGTTTGCACGACGGCGTTGGCGATAGTGTTCCAATCGCGATTTGCGGCGGCGTGGGAGCGCGCGGCCTGGCCCAGTTGCTGGGCGAGGGCGGGATCGGTGGCGAGCGTGGCGATGGCGCGGGCGAGGTCTGCGGCGTGGTCGGGGGTGAAGAACAGGGCGGTCTCGCCGTGCTGCGCCTCGGCGCGGAACACGGGCAGGTCCGGCACCACGGCGGGCAGGCCCAGGGCCATGGCCTCGACCAGCTTGATCGGTGGCACCAGTTCGGTCACGTCGCTGCGCCGGCGGGGCAGGCAGGCAATGTGGCAGGCGGCCATGCGCGCGCGGGCCTGCGCCGGATCGAGGCGGCCGGTAAAGGTGACGGCCTGGGCCAGGCCCAGCCGCTGGGCCTGTTCCTCCAGGCTCGCCCGCAAGGGCCCATCGCCCATCACCAACAGGTCGATATCCAGGCCTTGTGCCTTGAGCAGGGCCAAGGCCTCGATCAGCAGGTCGAGCCCTTCATAGCTGACCAGCGCCCCGGCATAGCCGATCGTGGTGCGCGGCAGTGGATCGGCCGAAATGCTTGCAAAGCCGGCGCTATCGATACCGTTGGGCAGCAGCGCCACGCGCGCGGGATCGAGGCGCCACTGCGCGATCACATGATCGGCCAGGGGCTGCGAGATGGCAAAGACGCGAGTCGCCGCACGGGCCACGAAGGCTTCCAGTTCCAGGCCCAGGGCGTGGCGCTCGGTGCCGGCAAAGCCGGGCACATTGGCCGCGCGGCTCATTTCCCACAGGCCGCGCAGCTCATAGTGGAAGGGAATGCCCAGGCGGCGTGCGGCCAGCAGGGCGGGCAGGGCATTGACGTGGTTGGAGGCAGCCTGGATCGCGGCGACGCGGCGGGCCTTGGCCAGGCGGGCGATGCCGATGCTGGCGCGCTCGATATAGATGTCGAGCGGCAACGACTGGCTGGGCTGGCGCAAGTGCTGCCAATCGAGGCCATCATGGCGGGTGGCCAGCGCCTCGGGCGTGCCGGCGCTATCGGCGCGGTCCCACGGATATCCGGCGCGGGTAAGGGCGACCAGGTCCACGCCTTGCGCGGCCAGCGCCTGCAGCAGCGCCTGGGTGCGGGTGGTATAGCCGCTGGTGTGCCAGGGCAGGGCGCTCGCGGCGCAATAGAGCAGGCTTTGCGGGCGCGGGTCATAGGCGGGCGCTGCCACTGGCGGCAGTTCGGGCAGGGCTTGCGCCATGGCGGCCAAGGCCAGGATCTGCTGCGCGCGGCTGCTTTCCGATGCGCTCAGCCCCAGGTCCTGCGGCAGGCCCTGGAGCAGCGCTGCCGGCCGCGTCAGTTCCCCCGCATCGTGCAGGCGAAACGCCAGCCACTTCGCCCGCCACGGCTGTGGATCGGCGTCATGCGCGGCCAGGCCAAGCCGTGCGGCTTCATGTGGGTCTGTGTCCTGCACCGTGCGCGCTTGTTCGGTAAGCCTGCGGGCCAGGGCTTGGGCCTCGCTGCGGCGGTGCGCTTCCTCGGCGGCGGCCAGCGCTTCGGGATCGGGTGCCGGTTCGGGCGCGGGTGGATTGAGAATCCGTTCGATGCGGCCGCGTTCCGATCGGCTCATCGCCAGATCGGCCGGCAGGGATCGCAACAGGTGCACGGCGCGGGCCGGATCGCCTGCTTCATGCCAGCGGAACGCCAGCCACTTGGCGCGCCAAGGCTGTGGATCGAGTGTCTGCGCCTCTTCCGCCAGGGCAATCGCGGCGGGCAGGTCGCTGGTGTACAGCGCGCGTGCCTGCCGGGTCAGCGCGTCGGCACGGTCCAGTGCCTGCGCCCGGCGCCGCGCTTCTTCTGCCTCGGCCGGGTCAGGCATCGGCTTGGAAGCACGGGGGGTGAGAATCTGGCGAATCCGGCTCCGTTCCGAACGGCTCAGCGCCAGATCGGTGGGCAGGGCTTGCAACAGCTGAGTGGCCCGCGCCGTATCACCTGCTTCGTGCCAGCGGAACGCCAGCCATTTGGCCCGCCAAGGTTGCGGGTCGAGGGCCTGCGCTTCTTCCGCCAGCGCAATCGCGGTGGGCAGGTCGCTCGCATCGACGGCGCGGGCCTCGCGGGTCAGTGCCTCGGCGCGTTGCAGTGCCTGCGCCCGGCGCTGCGCTTGTTCGGCGGCAGCCAAGGCGGCCGGGTCGGGAGCCGGTTCGGCTGTCGGCGCTGGCGCCACGGTGGGTGGGGCGAGTATCTGGTCGATGCGGCTCCGTTCCGAACGGCTCAGCGCCAAATTGGCCGGGAGGGCTTGCAGCAGTTGCGCCGCGCGCACCGTATCGCTCGCTTCATGCCAGCGGAATGCCAGCCATTTGGCCCGCCAGGGTTGCGGGTCGAGGGCCTGCGCCTCTTCCGCCAGCGCAATCGCGGCGGGCAGGTCGCTGGCGTAGAGCGCGCGGGCCTGGCGGGTCAGCGCCTCGGCGCGTTGCAGCGCTTGTGCCCGGCGCTGCGCTTGTTCGGCGGCAGCCAAGACGGCCGGGTCGGGCGTCGGTTCGGGAGTTGGCGCTGGCGCCACGGTAGGTGGGGCGAGGATCTGGTCGATGCGGCTCCGTTCCGAACGGCTCAGCGCCAGATTGGCCGGAAGGGCTTGCAGCAGTTGCGCCGCACGCGCCGTATCGCCCGCTTCATGCCAGCGGAATGCCAGCCATTTTGCCCGCCAGGGTTGCGGGTCGAGGGTCTGCGCCTCTTCCGCCAGGGCAATCGCGGCGGGCAGATCCATGGCATAGAGCGCGCGGGCCTGGCGGGTCAGCGCCTCGGCGCGTTGCAGCGCTTGTGCCCGGCGCTGCGCTTCTTCGGCAGCGGCCAAGGTGGCCGGTTCGGGCGTGGGTTCGGGCTCCGGCTCTGGCTCTGCTTGTGGCAAGGTTTGCACGACGGCGTTGGCGATGGTGTTCCAATCGCGATTTGCGGCGGCGTGGGAGCGCGCGGCCTGGCCCAGTCGCTGGGCGAGGGTGGGATCGGTCGCGAGCGTGGCGATGGCGCGGGCGAGGTCTGCGGCGTGGTCGGGGGTGAAGAACAGGGCGGTCTCGCCGTGCTGCGCCTCGGCGCGGAACACGGGCAGGTCCGGCACCACGGCGGGCAGGCCCAGGGCCATGGCCTCGACCAGCTTGATCGGTGGCACCAGTTCGGTCACGTCGCTGCGCCGGCGGGGCAGGCAGGCAATGTGGCAGGCGGCCATGCGCGCGCGGGCCTGCGCCGGATCGAGGCGGCCGGTAAAGGTGACGGCCTGGGCCAGGCCCAGCCGCTGGGCCTGTTCCTCCAGGCTCGCCCGCAAGGGCCCATCGCCCATCACCAACAGGTCGATATCCAGGCCTTGTGCCTTGAGCAGGGCCAAGGCCTCGATCAGCAGGTCGAGCCCTTCATAGCTGACCAGCGCCCCGGCATAGCCGATCGTGGTGCGCGGCAGTGGATCGGCCGAAATGCTTGCAAAGCCGGCGCTATCGATACCGTTGGGCAGCAGCGCCACGCGCGCGGGATCGAGGCGCCACTGCGCGATCACATGATCGGCCAGGGGCTGCGAGATGGCAAAGACGCGAGTCGCCGCACGGGCCACGAAGGCTTCCAGTTCCAGGCCCAGGGCGTGGCGCTCGGTGCCGGCAAAGCCGGGCACATTGGCCGCGCGGCTCATTTCCCACAGGCCGCGCAGCTCATAGTGGAAGGGAATGCCCAGGCGGCGTGCGGCCAGCAGGGCGGGCAGGGCATTGACGTGGTTGGAGGCAGCCTGGATCGCGGCGACGCGGCGGGCCTTGGCCAGGCGGGCGATGCCGATGCTGGCGCGCTCGATATAGATGTCGAGCGGCAACGACTGGCTGGGCTGGCGCAAGTGCTGCCAATCGAGGCCATCATGGCGGGTGGCCAGCGCCTCGGGCGTGCCGGCGCTATCGGCGCGGTCCCACGGATATCCGGCGCGGGTAAGGGCGACCAGGTCCACGCCTTGCGCGGCCAGCGCCTGCAGCAGCGCCTGGGTGCGGGTGGTATAGCCGCTGGTGTGCCAGGGCAGGGCGCTCGCGGCGCAATAGAGCAGGCTTTGCGGGCGCGGGTCATAGGCGGGCGCTGCCACTGGCGGCAGTTCGGGCAGGGCTTGCGCCATGGCGGCCAAGGCCAGGATCTGCTGCGCGCGGCTGCTTTCCGATGCGCTCAGCCCCAGGTCCTGCGGCAGGCCCTGGAGCAGCGCTGCCGGCCGCGTCAGTTCCCCCGCATCGTGCAGGCGAAACGCCAGCCACTTCGCCCGCCACGGCTGCGGATCGGCGTCATGCGCGGCTTGCGCGGCCTGTGCCGCAGCCACCGGATCGCTATGGCGCAGCGCGCGGGCGCGGGCGGCATGGGCATCGGCCCGTGCGGCGCGGGCGCGCTGTTCCTGCTGCTGCGCTTTCTTGCGGGCGCGCTCTTCTGCCCGAGCCAGAGTGGCAGGGGTCATCGGCGGCAGGGGGGCGAGCGGCGCTGCGGTTGGTGCTTCGTCCCGATTGGGCACGACATCAGGCGGGCCGACCGGCGGATCGATGGCGGCTTCTGCCAGAGGAAGGCCGGGCAGCGGCAAGTCTGCATCGCGCTTGCTCGAAGGCCGGCGCAGCGGCAGCAGTCCACCGGGTAGCGCCAACCAGCGGCCCGGTTTGCGCAAGCCGTGGAGCAGCGTCTCGCCCAGGCGATAGGCCGGCGATCCCTGCAATTGGCACAGGCGGGTTTCATAGGCCGCCACGGTGCGTTCGTGGCGCTCGGCCTGGCGCATGGTGGCAAGGCGGGCATGTTCGGCGGCCGCGCGCCAGGCTGCGCTTTCGGCCTTAATGGCGGCCAGATCGGCTGCCAGCAGGGTGGCATCGCCCCGCGCGCCGCAGCCGGTCAGCAGGAATGCCCCAGCCGCGCCAGCCTGGAGGCCCTCTGCCGAGACATGGCCACTCTGGGCCACTTGCGCATGCTGTGCTGCATCTGCCGTTTCCATTGGAGCTGCGGGCGCCAGCACGGCATTTGCCGCATGGCCGGGTACAGACGCGTCTCGGGTTGGCGTTTCGATCATCGGCTCCCCACGGCGCCCCGATCGACCGGGGCTTGCACAGTTGTGGAAGAGAGCCCGATCCGAAACGCTGGCGGCTTGGTCTGGTGGCCCCCGGCCACCGCCGCTGCGTTATCCGCTGCCGTCCGCCCTCTGGCGGCTGGCCCCCGCCGCCTGGCGCGTGACGAAGGTCAGTTCGTCAGCCGCGCGCAAGGCGGGGTTGCGGATCGGGCGCTCAGTCCGTCCAGATCCCGCGTGCGTCCACAATCTCCACCCCGTCGCGCCGCTTGGGCGAAACGGTCTTGAACGGGCGGTGATCGACCAGCAGGGTCCAGACATCGGCTTGATCGAGAGCGGCAAAGCCATCGATCAGTTCAACGCCGCAGGCCGCCAGTGCAGGCGGCAGCACGGCAATATTGGGTTCCACGACCAGCAGCGGCCGCGAGAAATGGGTGGACAGGTCCTTGACGATTTCCACCGCAGGGCTTTCGCGCAGGTCATCGATGTCGGGCTTGAACGCCAGGCCAAACGTGGCCACGCGCACCTGTTCGGGGGCGCAGTCCTTGCGTGCGGCCACCGCGCGCGCCGCAGCCAAGACCTTTTCCACCACCCAGTGCGGCTTGCTGTCGTTCACCTGGCGCGCGGTGTGGATCAGGCGCGATTCGTCCGGGCTGCGGTTGACGATGAACCACGGGTCAACGGCGATGCAGTGCCCGCCCACGCCCGGCCCCGGCTGCAGGATATTGACGCGCGGATGGCGGTTGGCCAGCCGGATCAGTTCCCACACGCTGATGTCCAGCTTGTCGCAGATCATCGACAGCTCGTTGGCAAAGGCGATGTTCACGTCGCGAAACGCGTTTTCGGTCAGCTTGCACATCTCGGCCGTGCGAGCGGACGTGACCACGCATTCGCCTTTCACGAACGTGCTGTAGAGCGCCACGGCTTCGGCCGAGCAGCGCGGGGTGAGGCCGCCGATCACCCGATCGTTCTCCACCAGCTCGCGCAGCACATGGCCGGGCAGCACGCGTTCGGGGCAATAGGCGACGGCAACGTCCGCCGCTTCGCCCGCTTCCTGCGGAAAGCTCAGGTCCGGGCGCGCTTCGGCCAGCCAGGCCGCGATTTGTTCAGTCGTGCCCACGGGCGAGGTGCTTTCCAGCACCACGAGGTTCCCCTTGGCCAGCACCGGCGCAATCGCGCGCGCTGCTGCCTCGATGTAGGAAAGATCGGGTTCGTGGCCATCGCGGAACGGGGTGGGCACGGCGATCAGGAACGCGTCGGCCGGCTCGGGCTTCAATGTCGCGCGCAGGCGCCCTTCCCGTGCGGCGGCATGCACCACCATGTCCAGGTCGGGCTCCACGATGTGGATGCGGCCCTTGTTGATCGTCTGCACTGCGATTTCGTTCACGTCCACGCCGATCACATCGATCCCGCGTGAGGCAAAGACGGCGGCAGTGGGCAGGCCGATATAGCCAAGGCCGATCACGGAAACCCGCTTGAAGCGGTGGGCAGGGGTCATCATCTCTTCGGTTTCATCCCTCAAAGGCGCCGCAGTGGCCATGGCGCATGCCCCCTTTCATACGTGATATCCCGTGGCAAAAGCCTTAATATTGGCGGGCCTTTGCGTGGCGACAGGTCTGAAATCCGTGTGCATCGGGCGCCATGGCGGGCGGTGGTTCGGCCAGTGGATGGCAGACCGGAGCCACCGCCGCGCGGGCGACCGTTTGCATTTTTTCGGCTGCGTCTTGCTGCCGGTGAAACAACAATTCCTCACTTCCGCCCCCGGTGCGAGCCGAGAAACCTCCGGAAGCAATGAATCGCGCCGCCGCGAAATGCACTATCCGCACAAATACTCAGTATTTACTTTCGTTTCGGAGCAGACCGGCGAGCGCGCCGGCATTTCAAGCGGCCTTGGGCCGCGCAATCCTTGCCGGAACACGCCAAAAGCGCATCCTCGCCTTGCCCGGTCGAGAAAGCGCGACGTGTGGCGAATCTGCCGTCACGGCGCAGGATGGACTATCTGGTCGGAAGGCAGGCAGCCGGCGGGCCGGTCACATCAGGTTGCGGCAATGCTCAAGGTAGCCGGCCTCGTGCCGCGCCGCCAGGTCGACCACGGTTTGCCACAGCCAGGATGGCCCATCGGCCTGTGCTTGGTCCGGCAGCAGCATGTCGCGCCAGGCGTAGCGCGTGGCATCGCTCATCTGCCGGGCATGGCCCATGCCGACGATGTAGGCGAGGTAAGATGCTGCTGCGACCGCCTGCCGGCGCGAGAATTGTGCCACCTCGATCTTGAGGTCTTGCGGTGCCAGTTCGCGCAGCACCACAGACTTGCCCAGCAGGTGGGCGGGGATCATCCGCTCGCCCAGGTTGGGCGCCAGCGCGCGGGCGCCAGCGACCACGCGCTGCGCGGGATCGGATGGCATGGTCGCCCCCGGCGCTGCTGGCGCCACTGAAGGAATGGCTTCCTTGATATCGACCAAGGCGAGGTATTCGGGGCCATGCTTGTCGGCGCGCACGCCCAATACCACGGCATGGCGCAAGCGGCCCAGCGAACTGCACCCCTTGCGCCAATAGGCCGCATCCAGCACGCGCAGGTGTCCTTCCTCGCCATAGCCGGCGAGCGCCAGGGCCCGCGTTCGCACGTGCGAATCGGCAAAAAGCGCATCCACCGCATCACGCTCGTGATCGGCCAGGCGCCAGAACCGCTTGCCCAGCGGCAGCGTGGGGGCGGGGCCATCGATCCGCTCGTTGGCCAGATGCCGCCACCGGCGGCCCGCAGCGCGGCGGCGCACGGCGCGCACCACCTTGGGCTCGGTCGGGTCGTCTTCGGTTTCGGGGGACAGCGCGCGGGCATAGCCATCGATCATCGCCGCCAGCATTTGCGCGGTGACAACGCCCGGCAGGTCGGAACTGCGTGCGGCGGTTTCGAGCGACAGTCCCAGGCGAATGAGATCGAGCGCCGGGTTGCCGATCACCGTCTGGTCCAGATCGCGAATCTGGATGGCAAAATCGTGGTGCCGATCAGCCAGCGGGCCCAGGTTGCCCAAGTGGCAGTCGCCACAAATCCACACGTCCGGCCCAGCCGGTATATGCGCCATGGCGGGTGAGGCTTGCAGCCATTGGTAGAACTGCGCCGTGTTGCCCCGCACATAGGCATGGACCGACCGCGCCATCTTCAACGCGCGCCGTGCCTCCAGCGCGGCGTCACGGCGATCGGGGGTGATCTTCAACCGGGATGGCCTGCCTGTGCTTGGGCCCGCGCTTTCTTGGCATAGTGATGATGCGCCACCACGCAGCCCGCCGCCGCACCGGCCAGGGCATGGCCCTTGCCCACGAAATGTCCGGCCACACCACCTGCCACGGCACCCCGGATGCAGCCCTTGGCCATGGCCGGCTGGACGGAAAGGGTGGCGGTGGCCAAGGCGGCAATCAGAACAAGACCTTTGCGCATCATCTATCTCCTTCGTCGCGACACAGCGTGGGAAGGGCGGTGGAGTTCCATGAAGAATTTGTCATGCGCGGCGCGCAACAAGGTTGTTTGGACAACTTTCTGATCTGGCGCCGAAAGTTCCCGGTTCTAGAGGTTGCCATCGCGTTGCGCGATCGGCGGCGGATCGAACACCGTCACGGGCGGCGGTTCTCCTGCGAACAGCCGCGCCTGGACCAGGCAGGTTTGCGCAACGCACCCCTGGGACAAGCCCGAGGCGCCCCGGTCGAGCGTCAGCACGTTGGGATTGCCATGCCGTTCAAGGTCCGTGCCGGGATCGAACCAGGCGCCGGTCGCCAGCCGCGCGACGCCCGGCATGATCGCGTCGCTCAGGATCGCGCCGGCAAGGCAGCGGCCCCGATCATTGAACAATTCGACCAGATCGCCATCGATGATGCCGCGCGCGGCCGCGTCGGCACGGTTGAGGTAGACCGGCTCGCGCCCGGCAACCTTTCCCGCTCTGCTATAAGGACTTGCGTCAAGCTGGCTGTGCAATCGCCGCTCGGGCTGATCGGACAGCAGGTGCAACGGATACGTTTCGGCCTTTTCATGGCCAAGCCACTCGAACGGCTCGAGCCACACGGGATGGCCGGGGCAGTCGGGAAGGTCAAAAGCGGCGATCCGCTCCGAAAAGATTTCGATCTTGCCCGATGGCGTCGGCAGTGGATGCGCGCGCGGATCGTCGCGGAAATCGGCGTGCATCACATGGGGGGCGTCATGGACTGACAGATCGATCAGCCCGTCTTCCCAGAATTGATCGAAGTCGGGCAGGTCGATCCCGTTGGCTGCGATCTTTTCCGCGCATTCGCCATAGATGCGGCGAAGCCAGCCGGTCGTGTCTAGCCCCTCGGTAAAGGCTTGCTCCACGCCAAGACGACGGCTGAGAGCGGCGAAGATTTCGTGATCATCGCGCGCTTCCCCCTGCGGCGGCGTGGCCTGGCGCATGGCCACGAAAAGCCCTTCGCGCGTGGCAAAGCCGATATCGTCGCGTTCCAGCGAGATGGTTGCAGGCAGGACGATGTCGGCCTGCCGCGCGACCGGGGTCCAATGCTGTTCCTGCACGATGATCGTATCCGGACGCGCCCATCCCTGCCGAAGCCGGTTCAGATCCTGGTGATGGTGGAAGGGATTGCCACCGGCCCAATGCACCAAGCGGATATCTGGATAGCTGTGCAATCCGCCATTATAGGTGAAGCGCTCCCCCGGATGCAGCAGCATGTCGGCAATGCGGGCGCAAGGGATGAACGTTACAACGCTGTTGCGCCCCTGCGGAAAGACCGGGCCGGGCAGGCGCGGGTGGGCGCTGCCCATGACATTCATCGCGCCATAGCCAAGGCCATAGCCGCCCCCGGGCAGACCGATCTGGCCGACCATTGCGGCCAACGCCACCAATGCCCAGAATGGCTGTTCGCCGTGCGCGGCGCGCTGCAACGCCCAGGCGCAATTGAGCATGGTGCGATGGCGCAGCAGGTCATGGCCGAGGGCGGCGATGCGAGCCGCGGGGACGCCCGTGATCGCCGCTGCCCATTGCGGTGTTTTGGGCGTGGCGTCCGCCTGTCCCAGCAGATAGGCGCGGAAGATGTCGAAGCCGACCGTGTGACTGTCCAGGAAGCTGCGGTCGAACAGCGGATCGTGCAGCACCACCCACGCCAGTGCCAGCATCATGGCCGTGTCGGTGTTGGGGCGGATGGCAATCCATTCCCCTGCATCACCGTCGCCCAGATTATCGCCCACCGGACCAATGTTGATGATCCGTGCGCCGGCTTCTCGCAGGCGCTTGAGGCCAGCGCGCGCACGATGACGGCCAGCACCGCTGGAAGAGACGCGCGTGTTCTTGAGCGGGACACCGCCGAAGCTGACGAACAGGCTGCAATGCGCCTCCAGCACGTCCCAACTCGTATGGGAGGCGTTGCTTTCGTCCATGCTGGTGGCGATATGCGGCATCAGCACCCGCCCCGCGCCCAGGCTATAGCTGTCTACGCTCCGCACATAACCGCCCAGCGCATTGTAGAAGCGATGGAGTTGGCTTTGCGCGTGGTGAAAGCGGCCGGCACTGGCCCATCCGTAGGAGCCGCCGAAGATCGCCTCGTTGCCATGGTTATGCCGTACCCGCGCTATTTCGGCGGCGGTCATGTCCAGCGCTTCGTCCCAGGAGAGCTCGACAAACGGTTCTTCGCCGCGTCCCGCGCGCTTTCGTCCCTCCAGCCAACCTTTTCGAACGGCCGGGCGGGCGATGCGCAGCCGGGTCATGCTGTCGTCCAACTGGTCGAGCCCGATGGGATTGGGATCGGGGTCGGCGCGCAGCGGCGAAAGGTGCGGCGCATCATCGCCCGCCCCGGCGTTGATCTCATAGACGCCCCAATGGGCAGCAGAATAGCGGGTCATGACAAGCTGGCGCCGAAGGGGGGAAGCACGTGCAGCGTGCGGTCAACCACCCCGGCGCGGCAATACCGGTCGGCCGTCTCATGACGCTCAGCAATCAGGGACATGGGCAGGGTCACTCTTCAAAGAGACGCATGCCTAGCGTTCGGGATGCTGCCTGACGCATGATGATTGCAAATAGGTCGAATGGTTCTGCTCACAGTTCCCGGCAAGGACCGTTGCGCTGCAACGGGGTGCGATTGCTGCCTGTAGGCAGAACGCGCCAAACCCCGTTGGTCAAAGCCCCAGCACAACCTTGGCGCTCACTGCGATCTGGTAGAGGATCTGCGTCATGTCTTTGAGGATCTGGCGCGATTTTGTGTCGATGCGGGGCAGCACGAGCAGGTCATCGCCGCTGCGCACGGCGTGGCTTTGTGCGGCAACTTCCTCGAAACTGCCGTCGGCGTGGGCCACCACGATACGGCGCGCGGCGCTTTTCTGGGTATAGCCGCCTGCACGGCTGACATAGCCATTGGCGTCCAGGCCCTGTTGCCAGGCGACGGCATTGGGGAACAGAACTTCGCCGCTAACCAGCACGAGGCCATCGCGCGTGGGCACGTGCAGCAGGTCGCCGTTTTCCAGCAGCAGGTCGTCGCGCGCCGGGCCCTGGCCGATCACCACCTGGCCCAGCGGCTGCACCTTTCGCGCGCGGTCGATCCATTGCAGGATCAGGTCGGCCTCGTTGCGGCGCAACTGGCTTTCATCGTTGGTGCCCGATCGCGCCGTCAGTGCGGCCTGTTCCAGGCTGTGCAGGCTGGCGTCCAGCATGGTTTTTTGCCGGTCCTTCACGCTCTGCCGGAACAGTTGGATGCTGCCCGCATCCGATCGCTGCGAAAAGCGGATCTGCTGCAACAGATCGCCCAGGTGCGCGCCATAGGGCAGCACATATTCCTGCGGGCTTTCATGCTCGCCCTCGATCCGCACGGTGATCGTGCCGGCCTTCTTGTCGGCGGTAAATTCGATGGTATCGCCATTGCCAACTGGCAGGGCGCCGGCATCGGCGAGCGGGCGATAATCCACGTTCTTCACCGGCCCGGTGTTACGCGTGATACGCATGTGCGTGGCCGATGGCTGCGGCCCGGCGAGCAACATGACATCGGCGGTGGTGGGGTGGGCATTGCGCGGAAATTCAAAGACGTTGGCATTGTTGGCCAGGCCCAGCACACTCACCGTCTGCTGACGCGGCCCGACGAAGATCACGTCGCCATCGCCCAGCGGCACCGGCGGCATGACCCCGCGAAACAGGAACTGGTAGAGATTCACGTGGGCGCGCACCTGCTCGCCGCGCTTGACCTCCACATCGATGAAAGTGCCGCGATCGGGATCGATGCCGCCGGCTGCGTCCAGGTAATGCAGCAGGCCATCCATGCTGGTGCCGTCATAAAGCCCCGGCCGCCGCACGAAGCCGCCCACGAACACGCGCACCGGCTGCGCTTCGGCCAGCGAGGCATAGACATAGACGTTGCTGCGAAACGTCGCGGCCGCCGCGCCCGTGACCACCCGTTGCAGATCCTGGTTGCGCACGCCGGCCAGGTGGATCGGGCCGATATTGGGCAGGAACACGTTGCCTTGCGGGTCCACCGTCTGCACCTGGGCAAACTGGAACGCTCCCCACAGCCGCAGCACCACCCGGTCTCCCGCCGTGACCACGTAATCGGGGTTGAAATGGGCTGCGCCCGTGCGGGCAAAGGCACCGGTGAACAGCTGCGCGCCAAACACCGGGCTGGCCGCATTGGCGGCATAACTGGCCGCCGGTGCCGCGCCGGGGGTAACGGGCGGTGCCCCAGCATCGACCAGAGCCGCCGGCGGCGACGTCGGGCTGGCGGTCGGTACGGCCAATGGCACGCTGGGCATGCTGCCGCCATTGCCCATGCCGGCATTGCCCATGGCATTGGCGATCGTGGCCAGGGTGGTGGGGTCGGCATTCTGCAAGACCTGGCTGACCAGGCCGGGCGGCAGCCCCTGGGCTGAGCCCTGCACGGGCGAAGCCAGCAGGGGCAAGGCAAGCGAAAGGCCCAGCGCCAGCCGGCCGCGGCTGGGCATGGAATGGCAATCACGGCGCATGGTGGCGCTCCTTAGGGTTGCAATTCAGTCGACATGGTCGCGCACCACCGACACCAGCAGCAGCAGGATCGCTGCCACGACGAAAGCGGCCAGGGTGAACGCAAGGGAATTGTAGAGCCGGCGTGGGCGGGCGGGGTATTCGGGCAGGGTGGGCGCCTGGACCACGGAAATCTGCTTCATCGCCTGCATCGCGGTGATCCGCCCCTTTTCCAGCGCGGCCAAGGTGGTCTGGTACAGCGACTGGCTGAACTGCGCCTCTTGCTGCAATTGGCGAAAGGCATCGGCGCGGCGGTTGAGCGCCTGCGAATCCGACGATGTGGCGCGGCCCCGTTCGCGGGCGAGTTCGGCGTCGATCGCAGCAATCTGCTGGCGCACGGCCACCACATCGGGATGGGCCGGCACGAGATAGGCTTCCAGCGTCCCGAGCTGGGTCTGCAGCGCGCTCTTGCGCGATTCCAGCTGTGTGATCGTGCCGGCCACGGCCTCCAGCGTGCCATCGGGCGAAACCATCCCGGCCTTGCTCTGGAAATCGAGCACCGCCTTGCGCGCGGCCTCGTTGCGCTGGCCCATCTGCGCCGCCTCGCCGGCCAGGAAATCCACTTGCGTCTGGGCGAGGCGATGGTCGTTGGCGTTCATGAACGCAGCGCCTTCGCGCAGCATGGCAGCCACGATCGCCTGCGCCACGCCGGGGGCATAGGCGCTGGCTTCCACATGCAGCACGCCCTGGTTGTCGTCGTAATCCACTTTCACCCGCGCTTTCATATAGTCGCGAAAGCGGGCTAGCGGCACGTCGGGCGCCGAAAGACGCGACAGCCAATCGTGCCGGCGATCGGCATAATGGGCACGCAAATGCAGGCTGGCATCGAGCCGGGCGAGCATGTCCTGCGACAGCAGGTGGTTGCGCAGCAGCATCTGGTCATTGCGATTGCCAGCGCCGGAAAGGCCGGAAAGCAGCCCGCCCAAGCCACCGGGATCGATGGCGCCCATGTCGGCCCGTTGCACCACCACGTCTGTTTCCGAGACATAGAGATCCGACGCGATCAGGCACCAATAGGCCGTGGCGCCAAGGCTTGCCGCGCCCGCCAGGCCCAGCACCAGGTTGCGCACCTTTGCCGCGCGCCAGCGCCGGCGGGGTAGCGAAGGGGGCACCAGCGTGCCGCTTGCGGGCCGGCGTGGGCCGGCCAGCGGCACGGCCGGCGCGGCTTCATCGCTCGATGGGGGGGGGACGCCGGGTTGGAATGCCTGGTCGGGCTCGCTGTCGGGCGCTGGCCGCGTGCGGGCAACCGGCGGGGCAGGATCGGTTTCCGGTTTCGCCGGGGGCGGCGGAAAGGCAAGCTCGGTGCTCATGCGGGCAGGGTTTCCTTGTAGGCCGTGATCGCCTCGCCCAGCCGGTCGAACCAGGTCAGCTTGCCTTCGTGCAACAGCATCCCGGCGGTGCAGAACCGCTTGAGCGTGCCGGGATCATGACTGACCATGATCACGCTGGCCTGGTTGGCGCGGCGGCGGAATTCCTCGGCAGCGCGGGCGCGAAAGCTGGCGTCACCGGCCGATGTGGCTTCATCGGAAATGTACACGTCGAAATCGAACGCCAGCGAGATGGCAAAGCGCAGGCGCGCAGCCATGCCGGTGGAATAGGTGCGGATCGGCTCGTCAAAGCGGTCGCCCAGCGCGGCAAATTCGGCAATGCGCGCCAGGCGTTCGGGGATGTCATCCTCGTGCCCATGGATGCGGCAGACGAAACGGGCATTCTGCCGCCCGGTGAGCGTGCCTTGCAGCCCGCCGCCAAAGCCGAGCGGCCAGGATACACGGCAATGCCGCTCCACCGCGCCGCGCGTGGGTTTGTCCACCCCTGCCAGGATGCGCAGCAGGGTGGATTTGCCCGCTCCGTTGGCCCCCAGGATGCCCACGCTGACCCGCGGCGGAATGACGAAGTTTACGTCATCAAGCACCCACGGCCCGGCACCGTGCGCTGTCATGTAGCGCTTGCTCAGGCCGCGCCCCACGATCATCGCGCACCCACCTTGTGTGCCAGCCGCAGTTGCAGCGCCAGGCCAAGCAGCAAGAGCCCCAGCACCCAGGCGAAGAGATAGCCTGCATCGGTTTCGGGCACTGCCTGGTAATTGTCGGAAAGCCCCATGCGCACCAGTTCCACCCCGTGGGCGAGGGGATTGAGCATGAGCAGCGCGCGCCAATCGGCCGGCAGCGAGCCGATGGGAAACATCACGCCCGAAATCATGTAGAGCGGGCGCAGCACGATCTGCAGCACCTGGCGCGTTTCGCGCATCATCGTGGTGCAGGCCGAAACCACCATGCCGAACCCCACGCCCAGCAGCCACATTGCCGCGCTGGCGCCGGCCATGGCCAAGGGGAATTGCGGCACGAACGGGTGGCCCCACATCGCCAGGAACGCGATCAGCAACAGCGTGATCACCAGCCAGCTCGCCCCTTCGAGCAGCCCGCGCGCAACCAGCGTGTCCACCGGCTTGACCTGGCGATAGGCAAACAGGGCGGAATTGTCGGCCGGCGCGCCGGCAACGTGGTCGGCCGTCTTGCGAAACAGGAAGAAGGCCTGGATCCCAACCATGATCCACACCGGCGTGTCGAGGTTGCCGACGCTGCGCACTTGCACGGCGGAATAGAGCACGAGCAGGTAGGCAACATGGAACACCGGCTCGAACAAGACCCAAGCCCAGGAAATGCGGGTGGCGAACAGCCGGGTCAGCGCCTCGCGCAGGATCAACGCGCGCCAGACCGACCAGGTGACCGCTAACGAGGAACGGGGAGGGGAACCGGCCATGGCGCTCAGGCCACTGCTACCGGCCTGCGCCGGTGCCAGGCAAACAACGGCGCTGGTGCCGGTGCAGCGGCCAATGCAGCGCAATCGGCCAGGCGCAGCAAGGCTTCGGCAAGATCGGGCACCTGCGCAAGCGACACCCCATGGCGCCCGCGTGATGGCGCGTGATCGGGTTGTGCGTCGATTTCCAACATCAGCCCGGCGACGCCCACCGCCACCGCCGCGCGTGCCAGCGGCGCCACGAATTCGCGCTGCGCGCCCGATGACCCGCCCTGGCTGACCGGATCGTGCAGGGCATGCGTGGCATCGAACACCACCGGGCAACCGATCTCACGCAACTGGATCAGGTTGCGCATGTCCACCACGAGATTGTCGGGGCCAAACAGCGTGCCACCTTCGCACACCGTGAAGGCATCTTGGCGATGGCCCGCGGCCTGGGCAGCGGTGCGTGCCATGCCCACCATGCGGGCCACGCCGGCTAGAGACATGGACGGTCCCTTTTCCAGGTTCACCGGCCGGCCCGAGGCGGCGGCCGCCATGATCAGGTCTGCCTGGCCGGCGAGGACGCCAGGCGTTTGCAGCATGTCTGCCACTTGGGCTGCGGCGGCCACTTGCGCGGCATCGTGCACGCGGGCCAGCACCGGCAGCCCGGTTTCGCTGCGCACCTTTTCCAGCACGCGCAGTGCTTCATCCTGCCCCAGCCCGTGATGGCCCGAATGCGCGCCAAGGTGAGTTGGGCCCAGGTCGGCCTGGAAGATCACCAGCGTGCCGGTGCGATCGGCCAGCTGGCGCAAGGCCTGCGCCGCGTCCACGCACCGCGCCTCGCTTGCGATTGTGCCAGGCCCGGCGATCAGGAACGGACGGCCGGTATCGTCGACGTCGATGGAGTGGCCCAGCAGGTTCACGCGTGTTCTTTCGTCATCGGGGTAGGATTGGGGCAGGCGGCAAAACCGGTCCGGGTGGTGCAGCGTCGGTCCATCAGTTCAGCCCCAGCCGGCCCAGATCGTGGAGATGCAGCACGCCCACCGGCAGGTCCGATCCATGGTCTTCCACCACGAACAGCGCTGAAACCTGGGCTTGCGACATCAGGGCCAGCGCTTCACCCGCGCGGGCCGATGTGCGCACGGTGCGCGGCGCGGGTGTCATCACGTCTTCGGCGCGGGCAGTGAGCAGGCCATGGACATGGCGGCGCAGGTCGCCGTCGGTGATCGCGCCCAGCAAGCGCCCGGTGCGATCGACCACGCCGGCAATGCCCAGGCTCTTTTCGGTCATTTCCAGCAGCACCTCGCGCATCGGCATGGCCCGTGGCACCAGCGGCAGCGCTTCGCCCCGGTGCATGATCTCGCCCACGGTCACCAGGCCCAGCCCGATCGAGCCGCCGGGGTGCAACTGGCGCAACTGGGCATGGGTCACGCCGCGCGCGGCCATGGTGGCAATCGCCAGCGCATCACCCAGGGCGAGCATCAGCGTGGAGGATGTGGTCGGCGCGATGTTGGCCGGGCACGCCTCGCGCGCCGGGGGCAGGACCAGGCCAACCGTGGCCGCGCGCATCAGGACCGAATCCGGCTGGCCGCAAATGCCGATCACCGGGCAGCCCAACTGTGCGGCATGGGCCAGGATCTGCCGCAGATCGGGCGTGTTGCCCGAATTGGACAGCACCAGCAGCGCGTCGTGCGCGGTCATCATGCCCAGGTCGCCATGGGCGGCTTCGGCCGGATGGACGAAGAACGCGGGCGTGCCGGTGGCGGCCAGGGTCGCGGCCAGCTTGCGCCCGACATGGCCTGATTTGCCCATGCCGCTGACCACCACTCGCGATTGCGTTGCCAGCAACAGGTTCACCGCATCGGCAAAGCGCGCGTCGAGCGTCAGCGCCAGGCGATCGAGCGCGTCGGCTTCTGCCTGGATCACGTGCCGCCCCCGCGCCAGCAGTTCCATGGCCGGCATCATGCCCGGCGCTGCCTGCGCCGTGATCTGGTGTGCTGCGATCTGGCCCGTTGGCTTCATCGAAAATCCCTTGCCGCTTGCGCATGCCCCAATTGCCCCCGCCAGCGCGATCCGTGCCGCCGCCCATCGGGGTTGGCCCTTAGTAGTCCCACCTCGGCCGCTTCAGGCCTGCTGTTCCCACGGAAATGAAGCGATAGTCCCGCCGCCTTGGCCGTTCGTGACGGCACGGGCCATGCATTGCGGTGCCATTTGTGATAGAAACGTCCTCTCAATTTTCGAGGGGGTTGGGCGGGTCGATGCAACTGCGCCACTTGCGCTATTTCGTGATGCTGGCCCGCCATGGCCATTTCGCCCGCGCGGCGGCGGAATGCGGGGTGTCGCAACCCACGCTTTCGGCTGGCCTGGCGGCGCTGGAACAGGAAGTGGGTAAGCGGCTGGTGGAGCGCGATCGCCGCTTCATCGGCCTGACGGCGCAGGGCCAGGCGATGCTGCCCTGGGCCGAACAGATCCTGGGCGCGATGGGCAGCATGGCGCAGGCCGTGGCCGCCACCGCGGCGCCGCTGGCCGGGCCGTTTCGCCTTGCCGCAATTCCCGCCGCGCTGCCGCTGGTGGGCCGCTTTGGCGATGCGCTGCTGCGCCGTCATCCGGGGCTGCAACTGGCCGTGCACCAGGCCACCAGCCGCGCAATCGAGCAGGATCTTCAAGCGCTTTCGTGCGATGCCGGGCTGACATACCTGGATCACGAACCGCCCGCCCATGTCGTGGCGGTGCCGCTGGCAGAGGAACGCTATCTGTTCGTTACGCGGCGGGATGCGGCGGAGGAGATAGGTGAAGGGACACCGGCGAGCATGGATTGGGCGCAGGCTGCGGCGCAGCCGCTGTGCCTCTTGCACCAGGGCATGCAATATCGCCGTATCCTGGACGCGCAGTTTGCTGCGCGCGGCTTGAGCGTGACCCCGCGCGCGGTGGCAGACAGCTATGTCGCGCTGCTCTCGCTTGTACAGTCCGGGCGTTTTGCCACGATCATTCCCGATGGCTATGCCGCGTTGCTGACCGGGCTGGACTGGGCCACGCTCTGCCCCATGGCTGGCGCCGAAACGGCACGCCGCCTGGGTTTGGTGGTGCTCGATCGCCAGCCGATGGGACCGCTGGCTCTCGCCGCGCTCGACGTGGCACGGGCGCTGTCGGTTTGATAGACATTCTCTATCACACTTCGCGCAATTCGATTTGACGCTGCCGGCCTCCTGCGCGACATTTCGGGCCATGACCGAACCTGCCGAACTGGACCGGATCCTTGCCGCCCACGCCGGGCGCGAAGGCGCCCTGCTGCCGATCCTGCACGATGTGCAGGCCGTCTTTGGCCATGTGAGCGAGGATACAGAGCGGGCGATTGCCCATGCGCTCAACCTCAGCCGCGCCGAAGTGCATGGTGTCGTCAGCTTCTACCACGATTTCCGCACCCGGCCCGAACCGCGCCCGGTGGTCAAGCTGTGCCGCGCCGAAAGCTGCCAGGCACGCGGCGTGGAAGCGCTGGCCGCACGGCTGCCGGCCGATGGTCCGGTGAAGGTGGAAACGGTCTATTGCCTGGGGCTGTGCAGCGTGGGGCCGAACGTCATGGTGGGCGATACGCTCCACGCGCGGTTGACGCCTGAAAAGCTGGGCGCCCTGGTGGGAGGCCTGGTATGACGAATGTGGGCATGACGGTCGTGCGCATTTCTGACGACGCGCTGGCCCTGGCCTGCGGTGCCGATGCCGTGGCCGCCGCTTTCGAAGCGGCGGGGTGCACGGTGGAACGCGTGTCCAGCTGGGGCATGCACTGGCTCGAACCGCTGGCCGAGATCGACGGGCAGGGCTTCGGCCCGCTGGAACCCGCCGACGCGGCGGCCGTGCTGGCCGGCAGCAGTGACAAGGGCATCGGCCCGATTGCCGATCATCCGTTCATCGCCAGCCAGCAGCGCTTCACCTTTGCCCGCGCCGGCAAGACCCGGCCCCTGAGCCTTGAGGATTACGAGGCCCACGGCGGCTGGAGCGGCCTGGCCAAGGCGCGCCAGATCGGGCCCGAAGCGACCATCGCCGAAGTCATGACATCGGGGCTGCGCGGCCGGGGTGGCGCGGGTTTTCCCGCCGCGATCAAGTGGACCACAGTGGCCAAGGCTGCTGCCGCGCCCAAGTATATCGTCTGCAACGCCGACGAGGGCGACAGCGGCACCTTTGCCGACCGCATGGTGATGGAAGGCGATCCCTTCATGCTGATCGAAGGCATGGCGATTGCTGCCCATGCCGTGGGCGCGGCCAAGGGCTATGTCTATATCCGCAGCGAATATCCCCATGCCATCGCCAAGATGCAGGCCGCCGCGCAAGCCGCGCGGCCCTATATCGCCCCATTCGAAGTCGAGGTGCGCGTGGGTGCCGGCGCCTATGTCTGTGGCGAGGAAACCTCGCTGCTCAACAGTCTGGAAGGCAAGCGTGGCGAAGTGCGCGCCAAGCCGCCGCTGCCGGCATTGGAAGGCCTGTTCGGCAAGCCCACCGTGGTCAACAATGTGCTGACGCTCGCCGCCGTACCGTGGATCGTGGCAAACGGCGGCGCCGCCTATGCCGATGTCGGCTTCGGCCGGTCCAAGGGCACCATGCCGATCCAGATCGCGGGCAACGTGAAGTATGGCGGGCTTTACGAAGTAGGCTTCGGCATCACCCTGGGCGAACTGGTCGAGGTTGTCGGCGGCGGCACCGCATCGGGCCGCCGGGTGCGCGCGGTGCAGGTGGGCGGGCCATTGGGCGCCTACCACCCGCCCGCCGATTTCCATCTGCCGTTCGACTATGAAAGCTTTGCCGCCGCCGATGGCCTGATCGGCCACGCTGGCCTTACCGTGTTCGACGACAGCGTGGACATGAGCGCGCAGGCCCGCTTTGCCATGCAGTTCTGCGCCGCCGAATCCTGCGGCAAATGTACACCCTGCCGCCTTGGCTCCACGCGCGGGGTAGAAGTGATCGACCGCATCCGTGCCCGCCAGGGCCGCGCGGCGGACGCGGTGGAGGCGCTGCCGCAGATCCACAACGCGCGAAAGGGTGCGCGCACGCTGTCTGACGAGATCGCCCTGCTCGAAGACTTGTGCGAGACAATGAAGTTCGGCTCGCTCTGCGCGCTGGGCGGCTTCACGCCTTATCCCGTCCTCTCTGCCCTGCGCCGCTTTCCCGAGGATTTCGGTGCCGTGCCCGATGCGGCGGAGGCGGCGGAGTGAGTGCGTTCTTGAGCCAATGGGCTTCGACAAGCTCAGCCCGAACGGGTTTCAAGGGTTTGCACTCCCCACGTCCGTTCGCCTTGAGCCTGTCGAAGGGCTCTAGCACAAGGGTGCAGCCATGATCCTGGGCGCCGTCCTCGCCGGTGGCCAATCCACCCGCTTCGGCAGCGACAAGGCCCTGGCCGAACTGGCGGGACAAACCCTGCTGGCCCGCGCGGTCGCAACGCTTGCATCCCAATGCCAGGCCGTGGTCGTGGTCGGCCGCAGCGAAGCCCCCGTGCCGTGCCTGTCCGATCGGCCCCGCGCCGGCATGGGACCGCTGGGCGGGATAGCCGCCGCGCTCCAATACGCTGCGCAAAACGGGTTCGACGCCGTGCTGACCACGGCCGTCGACAGCTTCGGCTATGATGATGATCTCGCCACCCAGCTTTCCCCCGCGCCGGCCTATTGCGCCAGCCAACCCGTGATCGGCTTGTGGCCGGCCAGCGCCGCGCCCGTGCTCGATGCCTTGCTCGCCGGCAACGGCAAGCACAGCTTGCGCGCCTTTGCCGAAACGCTCGGCGCGCGCGCCGTTGCGCTCGATAGCATTCCTCACAATATCAACACCCCGGCGGATCTTGCCGCCGCGCAGGAGCATGCCCATGGGCTATGAACGCCAGGCCGATTTCGGCACCCCCGAGGTTCGTTCCGATACCCAGGTGACGCTGGAAATCGATGGCCGTGCCGTCACCGTGCCGGCCGGCACCACCGTGATGCGCGCGGCGGCGGTTTCGGGTGGCTCCATCCCCAAGCTCTGCGCCACCGACAATCTGAAGCAGTTCGGTTCGTGCCGCCTGTGCCTGGTGGAAATTGACGGCATGCGCGGCACGCCCGCCTCGTGCACCACGCCGGTAACGGAGGGCATGAAGGTCCACACCCAGACCGAAAAGCTCGCCAAGCTGCGGCGCGGCGTGATGGAGCTCTACATCTCCGACCACCCGCTCGATTGCCTTACCTGCAGCGCTAACAACGATTGCGAGCTTCAGGACCAGGCGGCCGCTGTCGGCCTGCGCGATGTGCGCTTCGGCTATGAAGGCGCCAACCATCTGGAAGCGCAAACCGACGCCAGCAATCCCTATTTCGATTTCGACGCCACCAAGTGCATCGTCTGCTCGCGCTGCGTGCGCGCCTGCGATGAAGTGCAGGGCACCCTGGCGCTCACGGTCGAAGGGCGCGGCTTCGGCTCGCAGATTTCGGCGGGCGTGAAATCCGACGATTTCCTCTCTTCCGAATGCGTGTCGTGCGGCGCCTGCGTCCAGGCCTGCCCCACCTCTGCCTTGATGGAAAAGGCCGTCACCGAGATCGGCAAGCCCGAGCGCGCCGTGGTGACCACTTGCGCCTATTGCGGCGTGGGCTGCACGTTCCGCGCGGAAATGCGCGGGGAGCAGGTCGTGCGCATGGTGCCGTGGAAGGACGGCAAGGCCAATCGCGGCCATTCCTGCGTCAAGGGCCGCTTTGCCTGGGGCTATGCCCAGCATCAGGACCGCGTTTTGAAGCCGATGGTGCGCGAATCCATCGACCAGCCCTGGCGCGAAACGAGCTGGGAGGAAGCACTCGGCTTTGCCGCCAGCCGCTTCAAGGCGATCGCCGCGCAGCACGGCAACAACGCCTTGGGCGGCATCGTCTCCAGCCGCTGCACCAACGAGGAAGGCTTCCTCGTGCAGAAGCTGGTGCGCGCCGGGTTCGGCACCAACAATGTCGATACCTGCGCCCGCGTCTGCCACTCGCCCACCGGCTATGGCCTCAAGACCACGTTCGGCACCTCTGCCGGCACGCAGGATTTCGATTCGGTGGAAGACAGCGACGTGATCCTGGTGATCGGCGCCAATCCGACCGATGGTCACCCCGTGTTCGGCAGCCGGATGAAGCGCCGCCTGCGCCAGGGCGCCAAGCTGATCGTGATCGATCCGCGCCGCACCGATCTGGTGCGCAGCCCGCATATCCAGGCCGATTACCACCTGCCGCTGCGCCCGGGCACCAATGTGGCGGTGCTGTCCGCGCTGGCCCACGTGATCGTCACCGAGGGCCTGATAGACGAAGCCTTCGTGCGCGAACGCTGCGATTGGGATGAATTCCAGCACTGGGCCGAATTCGTGGGGCAAGAACGCAACAGCCCCGAATTCCTCGAACCCGTCACCGGCGTGCCGGCCGATCTCATCCGCGGTGCCGCTCGGCTATTCGCCACGGGCGGCAATGGCGCGATCTATTATGGCCTGGGCGTGACCGAACACAGCCAGGGTTCGTCCACCGTGATGGCGATTGCCAATCTCGCCATGGCGACGGGCAACGTCGGCCGGCGCGGGGTGGGGGTGAACCCCCTGCGCGGGCAGAACAACGTGCAGGGCGCCTGCGACATGGGCAGCTTCCCGCATGAGCTTTCGGGCTATCGCCATGTGTCGGACGCCGCCACCCGCGCCCTGTTCGAGGCGGAATGGGGCGTCAGGATCGATCCCGAACCGGGCCTGCGCATTCCCAACATGCTCGATGCGGCCACCGATGGCCTGTTCAAGGGCCTCTATATCCAGGGCGAAGACATCCTCCAGTCAGACCCGGATACCAAGCATGTCGCGGCGGGCCTCGCGGCGATGGACTGCGTCATCGTGCATGACCTGTTCCTCAACGAAACCGCCAACTATGCCCACGTCTTCCTGCCCGGCTCCTCTTTCCTGGAAAAGGACGGCACATTCACCAATGCCGAACGCCGCATCCAGCCGGTGCGCAAGGTGATGGAGCCCTTGAACGGCTATCAGGATTGGGAAGTGACCCAGGAACTGGCCCGGGCGCTGGGCCTGGATTGGAACTACACACACCCCAGCCAGATCATGGACGAAATCGCCCGCCTCACCCCCAGCTTTGCCGGGGTCAACTATGCCCGGCTCGATGCCGAGGGATCGTTGCAATGGCCGGTCAATGACGCCGCGCCCGATGGCTCGCCGATCATGCACATCGAAGGCTTCGTGCGCGGCAAGGGCAAGTTCGTGGTGACGGACTATGTCCCCACTGACGAGCGCACCGGCCCGCGCTTCCCGCTGCTGCTCACCACCGGGCGCATCCTGTCGCAATACAATGTGGGTGCGCAGACCCGGCGCACCGAAAACAGCGTGTGGCACCCCGAAGACCTGCTGGAAATCCATCCCACCGACGCGGAAAATCGCGGGATCAAGAGCGGGGACTGGGTGCGCCTGGCCAGCCGCTCGGGCGAAACCACGCTGCGCGCCACGGTGACGGATCGCGTGGCGCCGGGCGTGGTCTATACCACGTTCCACCACCCGGCGACGCAGGCGAATGTGGTAACCACCGACTATTCCGACTGGGCCACCAATTGCCCGGAATACAAGGTGACGGCGGTGCAGATCACCCCGTCGAACGGGCCGAGCGAATGGCAGCAGGACTATGCCGAGCAGACCCGCCAGGCGCGCCGCATTGCCGGCAGCGCGATGGAGCCGGCCGAATGAGCGGGCAGACCGAAGCCAAGCTGGTCTACATGGCCAACCAGATCGCGCGGAATCTGAAGCACGAGCCGCACCCGGTCGCCGCCGTGGCCGATCATATCCGCGCGTTCTGGAGCCCGGCGATGTTGCGGCAGGTCTTTGCCCATCTTGCCATGCAGGGCGAAGATGGGATCGATCCCGTGGCGCGCGCGGCCCTGGCGGAACTGGCCGCCGGCCATGCCCCGCCGCCGCAGACCAAGGCGACCGATCCCGCGCACCATGGCGCCGATGCCGGATAGCCTGCCGCCAGGTGCCACCGCGCATCGCTTTGCCGAACACTTCGCCGATGGCCGCGCGGCGACCGCGCACGAACGCGCCCTGGCGCAAGAAGCGCCGGTGGCCATCGAGATCAATGGCCTGGGCTATGCCGTGATGATGGCCACGCCCACCGATCTGGAAGACTATGCGCTGGGCTTTTGCCTTGCCGAACAATTGATTGCCGATGCCAGCGGGTTCGTTGCGGCACAGGCTGCCGAAATCGAGGGGCGCGGCTGGATGTTGCGCATCACGCTCGCCACGGGCGATGCCGCGCCATTGCTGGAACGTGCGCGGTTGCGCCTTTCCGAGGGATCGTGCGGGTTGTGCGGGATCGAAAGCCTGGAGCAGGTCTTGCGCCCGCTCCCGCAGGTACTGGTGCAGCTGGCAGTGGACGATGCCGCAATCTTTCGCGCCACCGCCGCGCTGGGGGATCGCCAAGTGCTGGGCCGGGCGACGCGGGCGGCCCACGCCGCCGCCTTTTGCACGCGCGATGGTGCGATCGTGCTGTTGCGCGAAGACGTGGGCCGGCACAACGCGTTCGACAAGCTGGTGGGGGCCTTGGCCCGCGTCGGGCGGGACCCGGCAGATGGCTTCGTGGTGCTGACCGCGCGGTGCAGCTTCGAACTGGTGCAAAAGGCGGTGATCGCGGGCGTGCCCCTGCTTGTCACCGTTTCGGCTGCCTCTACCCTGGCGGTAGAGCGCGCGCAGGCGCACGGGCTGCGACTGGTCAGCCTGGCGCGGGAAGACAGTTTTCTGGAAAGTTGAGAGGCGGGGAACAGCCCCGGCGCCCGCTTAGTTCGCCTCGATCAGCGACGAGAGGGCCTCGCGCAGCGCGCTCAGGCTGACGGGCTTGGGCAGCATCGGCGCTTCGGGCGCGCCGGAATCGGGATCGAACGAAGCGTGGCCCGAAAGATAGAAGAACGGCGTGCCTTCTTCGCGCAGGCGCAACGCAACGGGCACTGACGTGGTGTCGCTGCCCAGCGAGAAGTCGAGCAGCGCGGCGTCCACCGGGCCTTCGTCCAGTGCCGAAAGCGCCTGGTCCACCGTGGCCACCGCTGTCACTTTGTCATGGCCGAGGTCTGCCAGGTTTTCCTCCAGCAGCATTGCGAGCAAGGGCTCGTCCTCGACAACCAGAATTCTCATGCGCTCAATCCTTGGTGGCGCCTGTCGCAGGCCGAACGCACGGTCTGGCAGCACCCCATCTTTGCCAAAGCCTACCGCATATGGGGGATTGGCGAAACTGCCGATGATACGAAATGGGTGGCATCGCGGGGGTCTATCCCCTGGTTGCAACGCCCTGTCCCGTTTTTTGCCCGTGTCGTGCCGCCGGGAACCCGATTGGCCTGCGAACGATTATGCCTCCGCCATGGCTTCCTACGTGATTCGCCAAAGCGCCAGGGACGCGCGCTGGAAACGCCATCTGGCCATTGGCGGCGCGGTTGCCTTGTTGCACGTGGGCCTGATTCTGGCCTTGGTAAAGGGCCTTGCGGGGGGCATGCCCGCGCTGCATTTGCCCGTTTCGGCCTTGGTGGTCTTTACCCCGCCCGCGCCCGTGCCCAGCCCAACACGCCAGCCTACGCCGCCACCCGCGCCCAGCCACGCGGAAGCGGGGGCAACCGGCGCGATCGGGCGCAAGGCCCGGCCCAAGGCGATCATTGCGCCGCCCCCGCGCATCGTCATCCCCGCGCTGGCCGCGGCCCCGGTGGCTGCCAACGGCGATGCCACGCGATCGGGCGCAGGCGCAGCCGGCACCGGCACGGGCGGTGGCACGGCGGGAAGCGGCACCGGCAGTGGTTCGGGCGGCACGGGCGACGGCGCTGGCCTGGCCCAAGGCGTGGCCAAGATCGCCGGCGACATTACCGCAACGCGCGATTATCCCGCCGCCGGGCGCGCCGATCGTGCCGGCCGCCAAGTGGTGATCGTGCTGCGTGTCGATACCCAGGGCACGCCCTCCGCCTGCCGCGTGCAACAGCCCAGCGGCAACGATGAAGCCGATGCCATCACCTGCCGCCTGGCGATGCAACGCTTCCGCTTCCGTCCGGCGCGCGATGCGCAGGGGCAGCCGGTGGCCGCCGACTATGGTTGGCGCCAGCGCTGGTGGGCGCCCTAGCGACGGGGCGCGGCATTTGCCAACATGCGATAATTTTTGCATCGCCACACCCTTGAACTGCCCTTTTTCAGCGACAAAATCAGTGGCTCGCGATCGGATGGCGTTGCAGCGCAATGCAACTTTATCCGGTCTGCATCGTTTGGTTCATCGAACAGACAGATTTCGGGGCGAGCCAGCCAGATGACAAGCGACCTTTCCAATTCCCTGCGGCGCGCCACCCCTGTGGCAGGGGCCGTGCTTGATTTCTTCGCCGCCGATGGCGCTCGCCAGCCGGCCCGCCGACTGGCGCTGATCGGCGGTTTTGCGCCGCGCAAATGCGGCATTGCCACTTTTACCACCGACTTGTTCGAGCAACTGGGCCTGCACCATCCCGAGCTGTCGGTCGATCTCCATGTGATCGATAGCCCGACCGAGCCGCATGCCTATCCCCAGGCGCGCAGCGTGATCCGCTCTGACCGTGCCGAGGACTATCGTACCGCAGCGCGGCGCATCAACGAGGATGCGGTCGATGCCGTGTGGCTTCAGCATGAATACGGCATTTTCGGCGGCGCCTCGGGCGCGCTGGTTCTCGAACTCGTCGACCGTGTGGCAGCGCCGCTGATCGTCACGCTGCACACCGTCCTGGCCGACCCTTCGGCCCAGCAGCGTGCGGTGCTCGAACATATCCTGGCCCGCGCCAGCGGCGTGATGGTGATGAGCGAGCACGGCCGCGATGTTCTGTCACGTGTCTATGGCGTCGATCCCGCCCGGGTCACGGTGATTGCCCATGGCGCACCCGATCGGCCGTTCGGGCGCAGCGCCGAATTCAAGGCGCGCGCTGGCCTGGCCGACAAGAACGTGATCATGACCTTTGGCCTGCTTGGCCAGGGCAAGGGCCTGGAAACCGCGATCGAGGCACTGCCGGCGATCGTCGCCCAGCATCCCAACACGGTCTATCGCATCGTGGGCGCCACGCACCCCAACCTGGTTGCCGCCGAAGGCGAAGCCTATCGCGAAAGCCTGATGGACCTTGCCCGTGATCTGGGCGTGGCCGATCATGTGCTGTGGGACAACCGCTTCCTCGAAACCGGCGAACTGCTCGACCAGCTTGAAGCCTGCGACATCTACCTCACGCCCTATCCCAATCTTCAGCAGTCCACCTCGGGCACGCTGAGCTATGCGGTGGCGCTGGGCAAGGCCGTGGTGTCTACCCCCTATCTCCATGCCAGCGAGTTGCTGGCCGATGGCGTGGGCGCCCTGGTGCCGCCGCGTTCGGCCACCGCGCTCGCCCGCGCGGTCAACGCCTTGCTTGGCGATTCGCAGGCGCTCGATGCGATGCAACGCCGTGCCTATGCGCGCGGGCGCGAAACCATCTGGCCGCGATTTGCCGAGGGCTGCGCGCAACTGGTCAAGACCGTGGCGGCGATCGCACCGCTGCAGGTTCCGCTCACCGCTACGCCGGGCGCCAGCGGCGTCTGGGCGATGTGCGACAGCACCGGCATGCTCCAGCACGCGATCGGCACCGTGCCCGACCGCCGCCATGGCTATTGCCTGGATGACAACGTGCGTGCGTTGATGCTCATGGGCGTGGCCGATGGCATTCCCCTGGCAGAGCGGCAGCGCTGGGCCACGGTATTCGCCTCGTTCATCCAGCATGCGTGGAATCCCGAGGCCGGGCGCTTCCGCAATTTCATGGCCTTCGATCGCTCATGGTGCGAGGACGTGGGCTCGGACGACAGCAACGGCCGCACGCTGTGGGCCTTGGGCCACGCCGTGGCCCATGCCCCCGATGCCGGTCTCCGGCAGTGGGCGCGCCAGTGGTACGATATTGCTGTCGGGCCGCTGGGCCAGGTGGACTATCCGCGCAGCATGGCTTTTGCCATCCTGGGCGCGGTCCACGTGCTCGCCGTGGAGCCCGATCACGGCCCCAGCCGCGCCTTGGTGGAGCGTGGCGGTGCCCTGCTTCACGCGCTGCTGGCCAAGGGCAGGCGCCCGGACTGGGCGTGGTTCGAGGCCATGCTGGGCTATGACAATCCGCGCTTGCCTGAGGCCCTCATTCGGGCGGGCCATCTGACAAAGCGGGCAGATTGGCTGGAAAGCGGCATCGAGGCCTTGCGGTTCATCGTGGCGCAACAGACCACCGCCAAAGGACAGTTCCGTGCCATCGGATCGGAAACCTTTACCCCTCCCCATGCCGTCACATACGAAGCCAAGCCGTTCGACCAGCAGCCGCTGGAAGCCTGGGCCGCAGTGGAAGCCTGCGCCGCGGCATGGCACGCGCTTGACGCCGATGGTGAGGCAGATACCGATGGTTCGGCCCGCGCTTTGTGGCGTGGGCATGCCCAGGCGGCCTATCGCTGGTTCCTGGGTGCCAACGACCGGAGCCTGGCTCTGGGCGATCTGGTCAGCGGGCGTTGTCGCGACGGGATCACCCCGCGCGGCGTCAATGCCAATTGCGGGGCCGAATCGATCCTGGCATTCCAGCTGGCGCATTATGCGCTGGCCGGGCTGGAACGCGCAGCGGCGCCGCGCGTTGGCAGCGAAACCCAGGCCCTTGGTCAAACCAGCAAGGTAAGGAGTGTCCTTGGCGACCGAGCATACAAAGCCCAGCCTCTCGCCGGCCAGATCGGGGGCCAACCCGCCCTCGGCCAGCAACGGCTTGCGAATTCTTGAGCAGCGGCTCCATGCCGATCCTTCGCGCGTTGTCCTGCGGCCCTTTCATCTGGGCTGGCAGGGCGGCGCTGGCGGGGGATCGCGCGCCGCGCGCCTGGTAAAGGACGTTCTCTCGCTCGACGAAGCCGATGCGGCCGACGAATATGCCCGGGTGCTCCACGATTTCGAGGAGCGCCACTGGCAGACCGAGCAGTTGTTCGAAGAGCGCTATGCCGAAGTGCGCCAGGCGCTGGATCTGGACGACGGCGCCATTCCGCCCATCCGGCGGCGCCTGATCGGTGCGTACTTCTGCCACGAATACACCTACGCGGCCGCCGCGTTGATGAACCCGTCGATCGTGCCCCATCCCGACCAGTCGGGCATGGTGGATGGTGCGCAGCGTTTCGTGATGAGCCTGCGCGCCGTGGGCGAAGGGCACATCAGCTCGATCGTGTTCCGCGAAGGCGTGGTATACGAAGACGGTACGTTCCAGCTTTGGCCGCAGAGTGCCTTTGCCACCGCCATGCTGCCCGATGCCAGCGCGCCGCTTGCCGCTGGCAGCAACGAAAGCGACCAGGGCGTCTGGCTGCATCGCCACGCCGAAAGCAGCCTGTCGAACAGCGTGATCTTCCCGATTACCGAGCAACAGCGCGGCGGGCTGGAAGACTTGCGCCTCGTGCGCTTTGACCATGGCGATGGCGAATACGAGTGGATCGGCACGTACACGGCCTATTCGGGCAGCGCGATCCGTTCGGAATTGCTGCGCACCCGCGATTTCCGTCGCTTCCGGCTGGAGCCCATCCAGGGCCGCGCCGGGCGCAACAAGGGCATGGCGTTGTTTCCGCAGACGATCGACGGGCGCTATGCCATGGTCGGCCGCCAGGATGGCAAGAACCTGTTCCTCCTGCGCTCTGACCGGCTGGATTGCTGGGACGATGACGGCGTCCTGTTGATGGAGCCCAAGTTCCCTTGGGAATTCGTGCAGATCGGCAATTGCGGCAGCCCGATCCTCACCGACCAGGGCTGGCTGCTGCTTACCCACGGGGTGGGGGCAATGCGCAAGTATGCGTTGGGTTGTGCCCTGCTCGATCGCGATGATCCATCCAAGGTCATCGCGCGCAGCAAGGTGCCGCTGCTCACCGCGATCGATGCCGATCGCTATGGCTATGTGCCCAACGTCGTCTACACGTGCGGTGCGCTGATGGTGGAAGACAACCTGCTGGTGCCTTATGGCATTTCCGATAGCGCGGTAGGCTTTGCCACGATTGGTGTGGACGATATCCTCAAACTGATGGAATGAGCGCGCTTGCGCATCGGGCGGTCATCGCGGCAATAAGGGCCGCATGATCGCCCAGACCATCCAGTTGTCGCTTGCCCCGGTCTTCGTGCTGGTGGCGATCGGCAACATCATGAATATCCTCACCACCCGCCTGGGCCGGATTGTCGATCGCTCGCGCCATCTGCAGAAATTGCACGCGGAAACCACCGGCCTTGCCCACGATGCCGTGGTGGTGGAAATGCGCTATGTCGATCGCCGCATCCAGCTAATCGGCCGCGCGCTCCTGCTGCTCGTGCTTTCGGGGCTGGGTATCGGGGTGACGGTGGGATCGCTGTTCTTTTCCCAGATGACCGGCATCGCCCATCTGGGTGACGTGACGGCCACGGCCTTTTTCATCGCCATCGCGCTCTTGATGATCGCCCTGATCTATCTGCTGCTGGAAACCCGCCTGGTTGCCAGCACGCTGCGCCTGCCGCCCGAATTGCTGGAGCTGGAACGCAAGGATTTGTGATTCTCTGTGCCGAAACTTCGTTTCGGCGTTGCGACACCGGCCCGCTCCCCCAACACTCAGGCCAGCAGCTTTTCGCCCTTTTCGCGGATCATGCCTTCGATCATGCCGCGCGCAAAGCCCAGCCCGGCCGGGATATCCACGTCGAACAGCACCTGGCTTTCTTCCAGGGTCACATGGCTGGGGATGGTAAAGCCCATCGCCGAAACCGTCATGGTCAGGTGATCCTCGTCGGTCCAGGCGGTTTCCACCTGGGCCATGCCACCGATCAGTTCGCTCGCCTTGCCCGAGGCATCGCCCAGGCGCGTGTGCAGGCGCGTGCGGACTTCGTCCTTGCCAAGGGTATGGGGCAGGGCAATGCGCATTATTTCGTCTCCACCGGCCGAGCCGGATCCAGGGGGGGCAATTGGGCCGGCGCCGCGTCCGCGCCTTCCAGCGCATTGCCATAACGATAGTCAAGATAGCGGCCGCGAATGGCCAGGGCATCGATGTCACCGGCGGCCAGTTGGCGGGTGATCTCGTCGATCTCGCCGCTTATCTTGGCCAGGCCATCGGCCAGTTGCTGGTCGGCATTGCGCCCGCCGCGCTCTTCCTGGCGCAAGTGGGGAGGAATGCGCCGCCAGGATTCCACCATGCCGGGCAGATGCTCGCCCACCAGGCTGCGCACTTGCGCCACGGCTGGCTCGGCCTGGTCGATCCCTTCAAGCTGCAGGCCCAGCCCATCGAGTTGGCCGCCGATCTGGTCCACCAGCCGCACCGCCGGGGCGGGCAGGGCCGGTGCCTGCGCTTCCAGCCACAATTGCGTGCGGCCCACCATGGTGCGCACGTCGCCGCGGTTGATGCTGGCGAGGTCGGGCACCTTGAGCCGCGGATAAGTCGCAAAGAAACCCAGCACGCCGATTACCGCCAGGATGGTGAGCAAGAGGCCGAGCAAGCCGATGCCGTCGATCACCAGGCCCACGGCCATCGCAGCCACCAGCACCGCGCCGACGGCCATGGCCATGCGCGCGGCTTTTTTCGCCACGTGCTGCCGCTTGAGCTCGGCCGAGCGCACGCCGATCGAGCGCCGTCGGCCCCCGGCGCGCTGGTGCGCCAGGCTGGCACGCGCTTCGCGCAGGATAAGGTCTGATTGGGATGCGGTCATGGTTGGGCCTGTGAAAAGTTTGCGCTCGGTATCCACCACCCTGATCTCCTTACCCGAAGCAGTAGGCGGCTGTTCAGGGCAGTCTGCTCCCCCTGTTCTTCACAAGAGGGAGTCGGGGCGTGGTGGGAGCCACCGGCAACGCCAGAAATCATCACCCCTCCAAGCTCAGCAGCGAAGGCGCGCTGGCCTGCGCCTGGTTCCGCGCCGCGCCTTCGGTGCGCGCGATGTATCCCTTGGATTTTTCCACTTCGCCCGAAAGCGTATCGACCGTCTGCTTCATTGCGTCGAGCGCCTTGAGCTTGAACGTGTCGATCGTGTCCATCGTGTCGTATATGTTCTGGAACGCGCGCTGCAGGGTTTCCAAGGGAATCGTGCTTGAAGCCGCCATCTCGTGGATCCGCCCGGTCTGCTCGCGCAGCAGCTTGCCGGTGGAATCGATGATGTTGGCGGTGGTGGTGTTGAGCGCGGTGATCTGTTCGAGCACCAGGCGCTGGTTGGTCATCGCCTGGGCCACGGTCACTGCGGTGCGCAGCGCGGCCACGGTGGTGGTGCTGGCACGGTCCACGCCCTTGACCAGTTCCACGTTGTTCTTCTTGACCAGGTCCAGCGCGAGGTAGCCCTGGACGGTCACGGCCATCTGCGTGAGCAGGTCCTGCGCGCGCTGGCGGGTATAGAACAGCGCGCTTTCGCGGATCGCCTTGGCCTTGGCCGGGTCGGTGTGATCCAGGTCGGCAGCGGCATCTTCCAGCTTGGTGTCGAGCAGGCGGGCAATCGCGATCATCTGCTCAAGCTGGCCCATCGCTTCCCACAGCTTCTGCCGCTCCACGTCGATCGCGGCATTGTCCATCAGCAGTTCGTCCTTGCCGGCGGCCAGCCGTTCCAGGATCGCCTTGATGTGCCCCTGGGCCGAAACATAGCCGTCGAAGTACTTCTTCATGCTGCTGCCAAAGGGGATGATGCCCAGGAACTTGCGCGGCGAAGACAGCGCGCCCTTGCGCGCGGGATCGAGGTCTTCGATCGTCCGGCGCAGCTGGGCCAGATCGGCGCCCACGCCCGAATCCTTGTCCATCGCCCGGATCGGCCGGTCCAGGAAACGGTTGGACATCCCCGCCGCCTGGGCGATTTCCTTGCGTCCCATGGCGGTCAACTGGTCCACCCGCTTGCCGAATTCGGGGCTGGCGGCATCCTGCGCCAGCAATTCGTCCACGAACGATTGCGCCTTGGCTTCCAGCTTGCTCCGCGTTTCCTCGGCCACCGGCACCAGCCCGGCGGCCTGGTGCGGCGCGACCACGGGCACGGGATCGGGCGGGGTCAGGGTGATGGTGGCAGCCTGGCCGATGTCAGCCTGATTTGCGGTTGCGGCGGAGGGGGTCGAGGCCATCAAGCGATCCTGTCTTGCATGGGCGGGCATGGGCTTGCCGCCCCGCGGGAAGATGGCCCCGGCATGCGCCCGGCGCAAGGCCGATCGGATGAACGGCCCATGCATTTCGCCCGGCGGCAACTGTGGCAAGGTTAACAGGGGCATAGCCCCGGCATCCGCGCGCCTGCGGAAATGGCCGGCAAGGCAACGTGAAACCCCGATGGATAAAGCCGCCTTGGAGTGGGGCCTTGCGCGCAAGGCACGGGGAAAGCGATGTCATGCCTGGAGCAGTTTCTGCCGGATTGATTGGGGCCGAAGCCCGTACCCGTCGGCCCGGCTCGCTGGCTGGCGGGGTGCTGGCTGGCGTGGCGATGATCCTGGTGGCGATGCTGCTGTCCAGCGTGGTCTTTTCCATCGTCCGGGCCGACAACAGTATCCGCGACGCCGCCACGCGCCGGGCGCAAAGCGCAATCGATCTGCTTTCCACGCTCCATGTGCAATCCATGCTCAACCGCGCGACGTTGTCGGACGACGATGGTGCAACCCGCGCATTCGATGCGACCATGAGCGCCTTTTCGCGCGATGAAGGCAATGTCCAGGTGTGGATGGCGATGAGCGCCGAGACGATGTACTGGCAGGCGCGCCGCGGCGCGGCCACGATCGAACCGCCGCGTGATGCGCTCGACAAGGCAGGCCTTGCGCGCAGGCGCGAACTGATCGACACGCGCGGCGACACGGTGCGCATCGTGCGCCCGGTGATCTTGGGCCAGGGCGTCGCGGCCGACGCGCGCTGTGTTGCCTGCCATGGCGCCGGACCAGGCGCGTTGCGCCCAGGGCAGGTCATCGGTGTCTACAGCGCGCAGGCGAACATGGCGGCAGAGCGTGCGCACTGGCGGCGCATGTTCCTTGATGAAGTGACGTGGCTGGTATGCGTGGCGCTGGCCGCGTTGCTGGCGCTCTCGCTCTGGCTGCGGCGGGCCTTGCTGCGCCCGCTGCGGCGGGTGGAGCGGATTGCCCTGCGCATGGCCCATGGCAACATCGACCGACCGGTGGAGAGTCTGGCCACGAGCCACGAATTCGGACGGATCGGCACCGCGCTCGAGCAGTTCCGCCAGGCCTTGGTGCAAAAGCGCGCGCTGTCCGAATACAATGCCTTCCTCGCCACGCACGATAGCCTGACGGGCCTGCCCAATCGTGGTGCCTTTGCCGAGCGACTCAAGCATTTGCTGGTCGAGGCCGGCACTGCCCGCGCTGGGCCGGCGATGGCGCCGGTCGGGCTGTCTGGTACGGCAGACGAACCGCCGGCGGCACTGTGCGTGATGATCGACCTGGTGCGCTTCAAGGCGATCAACGATCGCCATGGGCGCGAGGCGGGCGATGCCCTGCTGTGCACCGTCGCGCGCGCGCTGCGCCAGGCACTGCAGCCTGGTGAGCATGTCGCGCGGCTGCATGGCGATGAATTTGCCGCCTGCCGCCTGGTGTCGCAGAGCGAAGACATCGAAGATTTCCTCTCGCGCCTCGCCTGCGCGCTGGCCACACCGCTGCACGACGGTGATCTGGTCTTGGGCACGGGTGGCAGCATCGGCTATGCGCTCTCGCCCGAAGATGGCTCGTGCGTCGACGAATTGATGGGCAATGCCGATCTTGCCATGCGCCGGGCCAAGGCCGATCCGCACGTTGCCTATACCCGCTATGACCCGCAGAGCGACGAGCCCTCGCGCACCCGGGTCGCGCTGCTTGACGATCTCGCCCTTGCCGTGGCGCGGGGCCAGATCGTGGTGCATTACCAGGCCCAGCACGACACGATGACCGGTACGGTGGTGGGCTATGAAGCGCTGGCGCGGTGGATCCACCCCACCCGCGGCCTGATCAGCCCGGCGGTGTTCATTCCCCTGGCCGAGGAAACCGGCCTGATCGGCCCGATCGGGGCGTTCGTCCTGCGCGAGGCCTGCCAGCTCGCCGCGCGTGAGCCGCAGCCGGTGCGCGTGGCGGTCAATGTCTCGGCAGTGCAGCTGTGCGATCCGCAGTTCGATCGGCTGGTGCACCAGATTCTGGTCGATACCGGCCTTTCGCCCGCGCGGCTGGAACTCGAACTCACCGAAACCGCGCTGATCACCCATCGCGATCGCGCGCTGCATGCGATGCGCCGCTTGAAAGCGCTGGGCGTGCAGATTGCCGTGGATGATTTCGGCGTGGGCTATTCCTCGCTCGAGGCGATCAACTTGTTCCCGATCGACAAGATCAAGATCGATCGCTCGTTCGTGACGACCTACGATGTGGAGCCCAAGGGCCGCATGCTGTTGAAAGCGATCATCACCATCGGCGAATCGCTGCAAGTGCCGATCCTGGCCGAAGGGGTGGAAACCCAAGCGCAACTGGCATTCCTGCGCTCGGTCGGCTGCACCCAGGTGCAGGGCTTCCTGCTCGATCACCCACGCTTGCGTGAAGACCTCCCGCTCGACGAATGCGGGGACACGGCGGGCGTTGCCGACGTGGCCTGATCCGTCCTTTCGGGCTGGTCGACAGTGCCGGCCTGCGCTCCCACATTCCTGGCATGACGGACGGTGGCAGGCAGGTTGCGGTATTCGGCGCATCGGGCGGGATCGGTGCGGCCCTGGTCGCCGCGCTGGCGGCGCGAGACGATATTGCAGTGGTTCACGCGGGCGCGCGCCGCCCCATTGCTGCCACGGCCAAGGTTAGACCCTTCACGTTCGATTACGGCGATGAACCCGGCGTGGCGCGGGCTTGTGAAGCCCTGGCCCGATCCGGCCCGCTCGACATGGTGCTCGTCGCCACCGGGCAATTGACTCTGCCCGATGGCAGTGGCCCCGAAAAAAGCGTGCGCGGCTTGCGCGGCGCGGCGCTGGCCCAGCAGTTTGCCGTGAACACGATCGGCCCGGCCCTGGTCATGGCCCAGATCCCCACGCTGCTGCCGCGCGAACGCCGCGGCGTGTTCGCCGTGCTGTCGGCACGCGTCGGTTCGATTTCCGACAACCGCCTGGGCGGCTGGCACGGCTATCGCGCGGCCAAGGCGGCGCTCAATATGCTCCTGCGCGGCCTGGCGATCGAACTGGCGCGCAGCCATCCGCAGGCGGTTGCTGCGGCGCTCCATCCCGGTACGGTGGATACGGCCCTGTCCGCGCCGTTCCAGCGCGGGGTGAGCCCCGACAAGCTGTTCACGCCGGACTATTCCGCCAACGCCATGCTGGCCGTGCTGAACAAGCTGAAACCCGCCGACAGCGGCAAGCTATGGGCTTGGGACGGGGCCGAAATTCCGTTCTGAAATGGGGTGAAAAAACTTGGCGCGCTCGCCGCGCCATGCCAACCTCGGCACGGGGAGAAGTGCAGTATGCGGGGGTTGGGTTATTTCGGTTTAGTGGTCATGGCTTTGGCAGGCCAGCCGCTGCATGCACAAAGCCCGGAACAGTTTCGCGCCGACGTCATGGCCGATATGGCTCGGCGCCTGCCCAAGGCAAAGCTGGTTGCCACCCCCAGCGATCCGCTCCAGCTTCAGATCATCCGGCAGGGTGAGGATGACGTCATGATCAACCTCGACCGGATATGGCAGTTCTGCCAGGCCAACGACAGGGCAACCTGCTCGCAGGTAAAGAGCGCCTTTCTGGCGAAGGTTCTGGCGCCGTCGCCGGTGCTTTCACGCGAAGGCCTGCGCGTGATTGTCCGGGGGCAGGGCTATGCCGACCAGATCAGGGCAATGCCACCGCAGAAGGATGGCACGCCGACCGCCTACCTGCGCCGGATCGGCGATGATCTCTTTGCCATTCTTGCCATGGATGCGCCGGAAACCACCGGCATCGTGACCGGCTCGCAACTGGCGCAACTGGGCTTGGGTGAGGAACAGGCCTGGGCCTTGGCCGAACAGCAGACCGCCGCGCACCTGCCTTCCCTGCCAGGGCCCGATCAGGTGAAGGCCAGCGGTGTCGGCTTTGAAGGCTATGATTACCTCGGCAGCCTTCTGGTGCAGCGCTCTGCGTTTGCCCGCCTGGCCAAGGCGGTTGGCCCCGATCTGATGGTTACGGTCGTGTCCGATGGCTTCGTGCTGGTCAGGCTGATGCCCGATGGGGAAAGCCTCGAACGTTTTGCCAAGATCGTGCGCGATGACTGCGCCCAACAGGAGCGCTGCATTTCCCAGCACATCTACCGTTTCAGCGATGGCGGCTGGCGCATTGCCGAGCAGACTGAACCGGTATCTTGAGCCAGGCGGCGTGGAATGTGTCCCAGCCGCCTGAACGTCATATGCCTGCGAGAAACGTCGGGGAGGGGCCTATGCCTCCCCGCGTGTGCGCAGCCTCAAGCCGCCAGGCTATACGGCTCGATCTCGCCCGAAAGGTACAGCTTCTTGGCCTTGGCGCGGGACAGCTTGCCCGAGCTGGTGCGCGGCAGGGTGCGCGGCGGCACCAGTTCGACCACGCAGTTCATCCCGGTGATCGAGCGGACTTTGTCGCGGATCTGGTCGCGCAGCTTCACGCGCTCTTCGGGGTCGGACACGCGGCAGTGGACCAGCACGGCGGGGGTCTCTTCGCCGTTTTCGGTTTCCACCGAGAATGCGGCAATGTCACCCTGGTGGAAGCCGGGCAACTGCTCCACCGCCCATTCGATATCTTGCGGCCAGTGGTTCTTGCCGTTGATGATGATCATGTCCTTGGCGCGGCCGACGATGAACAGGTAGCCCTGCGCGTTGACGTAGCCCATGTCGCCGGTGTCGAGCCAGCCATCGACCATGCAGGCATCGGTCGATTCCGGATCGCGGAAGTACGAGTGCATGACCGACGAGCCGCGGCACCACACCTTGCCGATGTGGTGATGTTCCAGCGCTTCGCCATTTTCGCCGCGAATCGCCACGTCCATGCCCAGCACGGGCAAGCCGCAGTTGACGATGGCGCGATAGCGGGCCGGGCGCGACAAGTCGCGCGGGGTGCCCGAAAGGCGTTCTTCTTCCACCAGTTCCACGCGGATGCCTTCGCCCGGCGGCATGATCGTCACGGCCAGCGTCGCTTCGGCCAGGCCATAGCTGGGCAGGAAGGCGCTGGCCTTGAACCCGGCATCGGCAAAGGCGTTGACGAAGCCCTGCATCACGTCGGGGCGGATCATGTCGGCGCCGTTGCCGGCCACGCGCCAGCGCGACAGGTCGAACCGTTCGGCCACGTTGGTCTGGCTGGAAATGCGGCGGGCGCAGATGTCATAGCCGAAGGTGGGCGAATAGGAGAGCGTGGTACCCTGGTTGCGGCTGATCAGGTCGAGCCAGGCGAGCGGGCGGCGGGCGAAATCCTCGGTCTTGAGGTAATCGACCGAAACCTGGTTGGCGATCGGCGAGAGGAAGCAGCCGACCAGGCCCATGTCGTGATACCACGGCAGCCAGCTGACGCAGCGATCGCCATCGCCGATTTCCATGCCGTGCGAATGCCCGGCCAGGTTGGCCAGCAGCGCGCGGTGCGTCACGGCCACGCCATGGGGAAAGCGGGTGGAGCCGCTGGAATATTGCAGATAGCAGATCGCGTCGGGATCGGCCGCAGGCAGCGCGTCATCCGAAAGCGCGCCATCATCGAACTGTGCCCAGCTCAGCCCCGGGCACCCTTGGCGCGCGGCGGCTTGCCCGCACATCTCGGCCAGCTCGCCGGGATAGACCAGCAGGCACGGATCCGAGCTGGCCAGCTGCACGGCCAGCTGGTCGATATAGTTTTCCTTGCCGCCAAAGCTGGTGGGCAGCGGCAGCGGCACCGGCCAGGCGCCGGCATAGACCGCACCGCAGAACAGCGCGGCGAATTCCGGGCCGGTTTCGGCGATCAGGGCCAGCCGGTCGCCCGGCTTCACCCCGCGCGCCACCAGGCGGCGAGCGGCGACCAGCGCATCGGTGCGCAGCTGCGAAAACGGATAGACCTGCTTCAGCGTGCCGCGCGGGTCGTGGAAGTTGAACCCCCGCTCCCCTTGCGCGGCATAGTCCAGCGCATCGCAAAACGTGGCAAAGTCCGCGTAACGGCGCGGCTGCGCATCGTCATTGGGCGTTGGAACAAGAGCCATCTTTTCTGCGACGGCGGCCGAAACGGTCATGCGGAACCCCGGAAATGAAAACAGTCTGTGCCAGGTCCGCCACTTCCGCGCGATGCGGTGAATGGCGGCTGACTGGCCGTGGCTCCTTGCTTGGGGAACGTCTGGACGCAAGCCCCATTGGTCAAGAAACCGTAAGCCGAGGTTCTCATTTAATCCGGAGTGTGGCACGAATATGGCGTGAACCGCCCTCCTGTACCAGATCGTCGCAAGTCCCGTCCCGCCCGGCCGCTCGATGCTGCCCTGCTCGATGAAATGGCCTTGGGATACGTCGCGCGGTTTGCCACCAGCACGGGCAAGCTGGCGGCTTATCTCAATCGCAAGCTGCGCGAACGGGGCTGGGCAGAAGATTCGCCCGTCCCGCCCGATGTGGCCGCGATCGTGGCCCGGATGGCGGATGCCGGCTATGTCAGCGACGAAGGCTATGCCCGCATGCGTGGGGCCAGTCTGCGCCGCCGCGGGCTGGGCGCGCGCCGCATTGCCCAGGATCTGGGCCATGCCGGCATCGCCGCCGATCTTCGCGACGATGCGCTTGGTTCGCGGCAGGATGCGCGGGCCGCCGCGCTGGCCCTGGCGCGCAAGCGGCGGCTTGGCCCGTTCGGCCCGCGCGATGCCGAGGGGCGGATCGAGCCGGCCTTGCGCGAAAAGCAGGTCGGCATTTTTCTCAGGGCAGGGCACCCCCTTGCCATGGCCCGCGCGCTGGTGGATGCAGCGGGCGAACGCGAAGCGGAAGATTGGGTTTATGAAGCAGACGATTAAGATGGGCATGATGGGCGCGGTGCTGGCTCTTGCCGCTGGCGCCATGGCATGCTCGCCGGCAACTGCGGATGCCGGGCACCACAAGTCCGATGCGTTGGCGGCGCCCACGGGCGCCGTGACGGTGCACCCGATTTCGGGCCTCAAGGTCATTCCGCTGGCCATCGCCACCAAGTCCGGCCGCCATGAATTCCGCGTGGAAGTGGCCGCTTCGGGCGAAGAGCAGGAAAAGGGCCTGATGTTTCGCACCGCGATGGGCGCTGACGAAGGCATGATCTTTCCGATGGACCCGCCGCGCATGGCCGCGTTCTGGATGAAGAACACGGTGATCCCGCTCGACATCATCTTCATCGGCGCCAACCACCGCGTGCTCAATGTGGCGGCCAACGCCGTGCCTTACGATCTGACCGCACTGCCGTCGTCCGGTCCGGCGGGGGCGGTGCTCGAACTCAACGGCGGCCGCGCCGCGCAGATCGGGCTCAAGCCCGGTGACAAGGTGGCGTGGTAAGCGGGCCGGGGCCGCGCTGAAACTGCACGATCGCGCATTTCCCAAACGGACCCCAAGCCCTTTCAACAGACCCTTGCCGACTCCCCCTTTCAGGGGCTAGGGGCGAAATGGCCCGTCAGCGGCGGGCTGCAACTGGAACAAGAGCTTCATGAGCATTCTCGGCAAGATCTTCACCTGGTGGAACGGCGCCACCTTCGGCACCCTGCTCGACAGCGCCCGCCATGGCGAACTGGTGGGGCACGATGCCCAGGGCAACAAGTATTACCGGGCGAAGAAGCCGTTCCCCAAGGGGCACCCGTTCCAGGGGCGCGAGCGTCGCTGGGTGATCTACAACGGCGCCAACGATGCCAGCCGCGTGCCGGCCGAATGGCACGGCTGGCTGCACGGCACGCTTGATGGCGTGCCGGAAAGCAACCTGCCGCCGCCGCGCATCTGGGAGGTGGAATTCACGCCCAATGCCACGGGCACGGCCCAGGCCTATCGCCCCCAGGGCGCGCTGGAGCGGGGCGGCCATCGCGCCGCCGCTACCGGCGATTACGAAGCCTGGTCGCCTGAAGGCTGATGCGCGCCCGCGCGCCGTCGGTCGCGGTCGTGCTGGCTGGCGGCGTCCTGTTGCTGGGCGGCGCCCTGGCCGGTTGCAATCGCGAGCCGGCCGAAACGGCCCCGCCCGGTGAGGCGACGGCGGCCGCGCCAGTGCCCGCAGCCAGCGGCGGCGTAGCCGAAAGCGAGCTCGGCACACCGGTCAAGGATCGCGTGGCCACGCTTGGCTTCCTCAACAAGCGCAACAATATCACGCAGGACATCGTGCTGCGTTCGGGCGAGGCGCGGCGCATCGGCAATGCCATCGTGCGCCTGGCTACCTGCGAGCGCACCGCGCCATGGGAAGACCCGGCCGAAACCGGGGCTTTCGTGCAGCTTTATGTCGAAGAGCGTGCGACGACCGAACAGAAGCTCACCTGGCACAAGGTGTTTTCGGGCTGGCTGTTCAAGAATTCGCCTTCGCTCAACGTGGTCGAGCACCCGGTCTACGATGTCTGGGTCAAGGACTGCGCGATGAAGTTCCCGGGCGAGGAAGACAGCCCCGCTTCGGCCGCTGCGGCCAAGAGCGCGGCAAAGCCGGCTGGCAAGCCCGCTGCTGCGGCGCCCGAACCCGATGATGCTCCTGCGGCCGACGATGCGCCGGTGGAGGAAGACGCGGGCACTCCGGGCGATTCGACCACGGAATAACCAGGCGCTGCATAACGCCCTGCTTCGTCCAGCAGGCGCAGATATTCGGCTTGTGGAATTTCCACCGCGCCCAGCGAGGCGAGATGACTTGTGGAAAACTGGCAATCGAGCAGCACCGCGCCCGCCTGGCGCAGCGCCGCGACCAGCCAGGCCAACGCCACTTTCGACGCATCGCTTTGCCGGCTGAACATGCTCTCGCCGCAAAAGACGCGGGCAAAGCCCACCCCATAGAGCCCGCCCACCAGCTCGCGCTGCCCGTCCGCCCCGGTGATCCAGGTCTCGATCGAGTGGGCATGGCCCAGTGCGTGCAGCGCGCGATAGCTTTCGCGGATGCGCTGTGAAATCCAGCTGTCCTGCGCGCCATCGCGCGGCGCCGCGCACGAATCGATCACCGCATCGAAGGCGGTATTGCACGTCACGGTAAACCGCTCCCGCCGCAATGTCCGCGCCAAGGACCGCGAGCAGTGGAACCCGTCGAGCGGCAGGATCGCCCGCAGCCGTGGCTCCACCCAATAGATTTCGGGATCGTCCCGGCTATCGGCCATGGGAAAGATTCCGGCACGATAAGCCCGCAGCAGCAAGTCGGGCGGGATCAGGGAAGAGGTCGATTGCAGCATGACGGTCGAAAATCTTCATCCGCCGGTTGCACTGCCCGCGTCAACCCACTAAGGGCCCTCACCAGCACAGGAGCGTAGCTCAGTTGGTAGAGCATCGGTCTCCAAAACCGAGGGCCGGGGGTTCGAGTCCCTCCGCTCCTGCCATCGCAACCGCGCGATGGTCTGAACGCTGAAAAAAGGCCGCTGCCCCGATCGGGTAGCGGCCTTTTTCATGTGCTTGGCTAAATGTCAGAGCCCGCCGGTCAGGCCGCCCGCCGCAGCGCCCGTGGCGCCGAGCGTGCCGCCCGCCGCGCCGCCGAGCGTGCCGCCCAGGTTCGTGCCGCCGAGCGTCGAACCCGTGGCGCCGCCCATCGCCGAGCCCATCGGATCGACGGCCGATCGCGTCGTGCTATCGAGCGCGCCCTGGGCAGAGCCGGTGGCACCGCCCTGTGCGGTCACGCCGCGGCGATTGGCCTGGACGCCCACGCGGCTGCCGCCGTTCAGGCTGGTACCGGCAGCGCTGGCGGTCGATCCGGCCATGCCGGGCACGGTCGTGGCGGTTCCGGTGCGCGCACCCGTGGTGGCCCGGCCGCTGCCGTTTGCCGAAACTGCGGCGCCATTCGGGCTGGCCTGCGTGGTGGCAGCGATGCCGCCGGTGCCGGTGGTCGCGGCGGCACCGCGCGCGGCAGCAGCAGCGCTTGGCGGCGGGGTGGTGGCTTGCTGGCCCATGGCCGGCAAGCTGATCGCGGTGCCCAGCAGCAGGGCAGCAGTTGCGGCGATTGCGCGCATGATCGGGCGCTCCTCTCGTGTCGTGTTTCGGTTGCTGGTGCGGGCGCTTGGCTTGCGCCCCGTTCGCGCAGTCAATGGTCGGCGCGGCCGCTTGTTTCCGATCGTTGCGCCATGCTGCCCGGCGCGTGCGGCAGTCGGGGCAGGGCCTGCCAAACGGCCTGCCCTTGCCAAGCGCCGCGCTTCGCCTTAGATACGGCCAACCTCCCGACATCGGAGCCTTGACCTGCCCCTCCCGGACCTTTCCGGGGCGGCGATGGCCCCTAGGCGGAAGGCATGTGATTCATTCAGGCAGCGAAGGCAGCACGGCCATGGCCAAGACCAGCCCCGGCGAATTCTTCAATCAGGTGAAGGCAGAGGCGCGCAAGGTGGTGTGGCCCACGCGCCAGGAAACCACCACCACCGCGATTTTCGTGGGTATCATGATGCTGATCCTGGCGGTGTTCTTTCTGGGCATCGACACCGTGTTCGGCATGATCGTGCAGTGGCTGCTCAAGCTGGCCTGAACTTCAAACTTTCGCACAAGAGACGCATTATGGCCCGCTGGTACATCATCCACGCCTATTCCGGCTTCGAGAACAAGGTTCGCGAATCGATCATCGCCGAAGCCGAGCGCATCGGCCTGTCGCAGCTGGTCGAAGCGGTGGAAGTGCCCACCGAAACCGTGACCGAAGTGAAGCGCGGCAAGAAGATCGCGGTCGAACGCAAGTTCATGCCCGGCTACGTGCTCGCCAAGCTGGCGATGAACGACGATATCTACCACCTCGTCAAGAACACGCCCAAGGTCACTGGCTTCCTTGGCCATAACGGCAAGCCGCAGCCGATTTCCGAAAAGGAAGCCGCTCGCTATTTCGGCGCGCGCGAACAGGCCGCAGCCCAGCCCGCCCGCCAGGTGGCGGTCGATTACGAAATCGGCGATTCGGTCAAGGTCAACGCTGGTCCCTTCGCGTCGTTCAACGGCGTGGTCGAGGAACTGGATTTCGACAAGCACCGCGTCAAGGTGTCGGTTTCGATCTTCGGCCGCGCCACCCCGGTGGAACTCGGCTTCGACGAAGTCGAACTGGTCAAGTAACCGGGCCTGCCCGAATTACCGCCCCTGGCGCTGGCCGCAGCCCTTTCGGGTTGCAATTGCGGCCATGCCTGCTAAGGGCGCTCCCTTCGCGGGCGGCATCCGCTGCCCGCGATTCCGCGCGGTAGAGCGGCTTTCGGGCCACTCGCTATCACCGCTTACTCTGCGGGGCATGACGCCCCAACAGGATGAAAGGAGGCCATCATGGCCAAGAAGATCGAAGGCTATATCAAGCTGCAGATCAAGGCCGGCGAAGCAAAGCCTTCGCCGCCGATCGGGCCCGCGCTGGGTCAGCGCGGTGTCAACATCATGGGTTTCTGCAAGGAATTCAACGCCGCCACCCAGGAAGTGGAAAAGGGCACGCCGCTGCCGACCGTGATCACGGTCTATGCGGACCGCTCGTTCACCTTCGTGACCAAGACTCCGCCCGCCACCTTCTTCATCAAGCAGGCCGTGGGCATCAAGTCGGGCTCGAAGACTCCGGGCAAGGCTTCGGCCGGCACCATCAAGCGCTCGCAGCTGGAAGAAATCGCCCAGGCCAAGATGAAGGACCTGAACGCGAACAGCATCGAACAGGCCGCCAAGATCATCGAGGGCTCTGCCCGTTCGATGGGCCTGCAGGTTGTGGAGGGCTGAGACCATGGCAAAGCAGACCAAGAAGCAGAAGGCCCTCGTCGAAAAGCTGGGCGACAACCAGAAGATCTATGGCGTGGATGAAGCCATCCAGCTGCTCAAGGATCTCAAGAGCGCCAAGTTCGACGAATCGCTCGAAGTGTCGCTGAACCTCGGCGTCGATCCGCGCCACGCCGACCAGATGGTCCGTGGCATGGTCAGCCTGCCCTCGGGCACCGGCAAGGACGTCAAGGTTGCCGTGTTCGCCCGTGGCGACAAGGCCGAAGCGGCCCTGGCCGCTGGCGCTGACCGCGTGGGCGCCGAAGACCTGCTGGAAGACATGCAGGCCGGCAACCTCGACTACGGCCGCGTTATCGCCACGCCCGACATGATGGGCCTCGTCGGCCGCCTCGGCAAGGTGCTGGGCCCCAAGGGCCTGATGCCGAACCCGAAGCTCGGCACCGTGACCCCGAACGTGGCGGACGCCGTGAAGTCGGCCAAGAGCGGCCAGATCGAATTCCGCGTCGAAAAGGCCGGGATCATCCATGGCGGCATCGGCAAGCTCTCGTTCTCGAACGAAGCGCTGCGCGCCAACTTCGACGCGTTCGTCGATGCGATCGTCAAGGCCAAGCCGTCGGGCGCCAAGGGCAAGTACGTCCGCAAGGTCGGCCTGTCCTCGTCGATGGGCCCCGGCCTGAAGATCGACGTTGCCCAGGTGCACGGCAGCTAAGCTGCCGCTCGCCAAGGCGAACAGGATTACGGGGCTGGGAAGGTTTGCCTTCCCGGCCCCTTTCCGTTTGCGCTAGGCATCATGTCGTGACCGTCTCAACTGCTTCTTCCCCAGCGCCCGTTCCGCCAGACATCGATCCGCTCGCGCCCCGCCTGGTGGACGAGGCCGAATGCGTCGCCTCGGTCCTGCTCGCGATCCTGCTGGCGCATCTGATCGGCGCCACGCACGTGTCGTGGGCCGCGTTCACCGGTTACATGGTGATGCGCGGCTATCCGCTGGAAACCCTGCGCCGCGCGATCCTGCGCATCGTCGGCACGGCGGTGGGGGCGCTCCTGTGCCTGCTGCTGCTGGAAAGCCCGCTGGGCACCAGCATGGTGGCGCTGGCCCTGGCCATGGCGCTGGCCGGCACGATCAGCCTCTATGGCGCGATCACCGCCCGCCATGCCTATGCCTGGCTGTTCATGGGGCTGACTTTTGCCATGATGCTCTATGATCGCGTGGCCATGCCGCTTGCCGATCCGCGGGCCTTTGCCGTGATGCGGATGATCGAGACATTGGCCGGCACCACCGCGTGCATGGCGGTCAGCCTGGTATCTGCCTGGACGCTGCGCCGCCGCTGGCCGGCACTGCGCGCGCCCAAGCCCCAGGGCGTGGGCTGGCGCCCCGATGCCATGCTGCATGGCGCGCGCGGCGGCGTGGCACTGGCGCTGCTGCTGGGCCTGGCCAACTTGTGGGATCTGCCCTCGCTGGTGTCGGGCGCGATCACGATCATGGCGGTCATGCTGATCCCGGTCACGGCCGTTGCCGGCCCCAACGGGCTGCGCCAGGTCAGCCGCCGCCTGTGGTATCGCCTGCTCGGTTGCCTGGCGGGCGGGCTGCTGGCGGCGTTGGTCCTGGCTCTGGCGGCGCTGCTTCATGGCCCGGCACGCGCCGGGCTGATGCTGGCTGGCACCGCGCTGGGCGTGGCCCTGGGGCGCCATCTCGAAAACGGCAACCACGGCCGGGGCTATGTCGGCACGCAGTTCACCCTTGCGGTCCTGGTCGTACTGGTGCCCGACAGCTGGGAAGCGGCGCATATCGCGCCGGGGTACGATCGCCTGCTCGGCATCCTGGTTGGCATGGCCGTGCTGGAGCCCGTCCTGCTGGTCGGTGCGGCGCTGGCCAAGCTGCGCGGCGGAGAGCGTGGCGGAGGCGGCGTGGTCGATCAGCGCGGCGAGGCCGGCGGCGTCTGAACGCTGGCGCGGGTGTAGCATTCGACCACCAGGCTGATCGCCGCGCCATCGGGCCGGCGCAGCACCGCACGGTGCGATAGCACGGTGCCCGCCGGGCATTCGGCCATGCGCCCGCGCCGCGCGGCCAGGCGCTGGCGGGTAAACTGCAAGGGCGCCACCACCGTGCCGAACGGCGTGTCGGTATGCGCCAGCGTGTCGTTCATCGCCGGGGTCAGCCGCACCGGCACGAACCAGTTTTGTGCGTCCGACAGCACCACGCCCCCGCAGGAAAGCCGCACATGGCGAAAGCCCAGCGGCTCTCCAACTGCCACGCCCAGGGCGCTGCGCACGGCGGGCGGGGCGGCGCGGGGCGTGCGATCGGCAGCGGCGCGAATCGTGGCGGGATCGGCCAGGCCTTGGGTACTGCACCACTGTGCCAGCGCCGCCGTGGCGCTGGGCTGCGCCGCCAAGGTGGCTTCCAGCGCCGGCAGGCGGCTGGGCACGCAGCCCGCCAATACCATGACCAGCGTGGGCGCCAGCAATGGTAGCGCGGCCCACCTTGGCGTCATCGGCCGCTGCATGGTGTCCTCGCAGCCAGCCAGTCGGTATCGTCGGCAAACGGCGCGGGATCGTCCTTGGGCCGCGCGGCGCCCTTGAACGTGGCCTGCTCGTAGACCGAAGACATGTCGTTGTCGAAGCCGGGTATCTGGCGATTGAGATCGGCGGCCTGCTGCGCGGTGATTTCGGGCAAGAGCACGCGCCGGCTCATCACCGTGCGCATCACGTTGCCGGTCAACCCCACCTGGCGCCAATAGGCCACGCCTCCCAATGAACGGTCCACCGGCGCGGCGTGATAGCGCCACATCCGCGTGTCCCCGGAGGGCGGCAGGCGCACCGTCGTCACCCAGCAGCGAAACACCGGGTAGTCGGTTTCATAGGGCAGGGTCTGGTCCTGGTCGGCGGGCCGGCGTAGCCGGTCGGGCGGGGCAAAGCCGGCGCCGGGCAGGGTATAGCGATGGGTCCCATCGCCCAGGTCTTCCCAGTCCACGTCGCCCAATCCCTGCGCGCTCAGCACCAGGGCGCCGTGGGCCTCGTCGGTTTCCCAGGCGACTTTGTCGGTCACCAGCCAGTTTTCCTGCGCCTGCCAATACTTGCGCAGCGCGCGTTCGGCATCGACCGCGGGCAGGCCGCTCAGGTAGCTGCGGATCGCCAGCGCCTCGTCACCGCGCACGATGTGGCGGGCACGCACTTTGGCCCGCGCATTCATGCCCGCGCTGTCATCGATGTCGAGCACGGCCACCAGGCGCGGCAGGGTGGGGGGCGGCGTGGGCAGGCTCAGGATGGCGGCGCCTTCGCGCGTGATCGGCAGGCCCTGGCGCCAGGGTGGCGGCAGGATCATGGCCAGCGAGCGATCGCCCAGCCGCGTGCCGTCGAGCAGCACCGGCTTGCCCGCAATGATCGCGCGCACCACCACATGGTCGAACAGCGCCGGATTGGGCAGCCGATCGGCCAGGCCGTCGCCGCCGCGGCTCTGGATCAGCAGCGGTTGCGCCTCGATGCCCAGGCCGCGCAGGAGTGCCAGCAGGAGCACGGTCTTGCCCTTGCAGTCGCCAAACCGGCGCTGCCATGTCACGTCGGCATCGGCCGGGGTCAGGTTGGCGCCATCCATCCCGACATAGACATAGCGTACTTGTTCTTCGACCAGGCGCAGCGCGGCCTCCGCGCGTTGCACGGGATCGGTAGACGCCGCGGCGATCCGCGCCACTTCCGCCTGCACCGGGCTGCCGGGGGCGAGCCGGGCGGCCTTGTCGTAAAGCGGGAAGAGCCGGCGCGAGAAATCGGGCCAGCTGGGATAGTTCGTGAATTCCACCAGCCGGCGCCAGCGATAGCGCGGCGGTGCGCCCTGCGGCACGTCGGCCGGCGGCGCGGGATCGTGCAGTTCCACGCCGATTCCATCCAGCTTGCCACCTGCAAACGGCTGGAGCGAGAGATCGGGGGTGGTCTGCCAGCGCAGCGGTTGCCCGTGCGGCCAGGCCACGCGCAGGCGAAACGTGCCTGTGGCGCTGGCTTGGGGCAGCAGATAGAGATCGCCGCGCGCATCGGGCAGCGTCGGGTCCTTGACCGTCTGCGTGGTGGCCAGTTCGATCTCGTCGCCCACTTCCAGCCCGGGAATCTGGTAGGCCGCGGTTAGCCGTCCATCCAGGGCGGCCAGTTCCAGGTTCTGTTCGCGCTGCATCACGGTGAACTGCGCGGTGCGCGTCAGGTCGCGCACCGCGCCGCCATGGATCACGCGCAAGTGGTGCAGCACCATGCTGCCCGAATCGGGCGACCAGGTGAGCGTGATATTGCCTGCCGCGAGCCCCTGTGGCTTGGTGATGCGATAGCGCACGGCGTTATAGGCCTGCATGCCGTCTGGCCCCGCCAGGTACTGCGCGTCGCTATAGATGGCGGCCAGCGCCGCGTCGGTGGTGGGCGACGCGGCCGCAATCAGCGGCGGGGGCAAAACCCAACTGGCCGGGTCGGCCACGATCACCGTGCGCACCGGCGCCGGCGCGCCCCACGCCGCTGGTGCGGCAAGCGCCATGGCCACCGTGGCCGCCGCCCTTGCCGGCCAGCCCGCCTTGGCCCGTCCCCACTGCCTGCTGTTCATCATTCCCCCTTGGCCATACCCCGGCGCCAGCCGATCATGCCGGAAGTGCCCGTGGTGTCGAGGGAATTTCCACTCGGTTTCGGTCAGATCCCGCCAGCGACACCCTGCCGGCCCAGCGCGGCGAGGCCAGCCATCAAGTCGGTGGCGCAGGCATCGATGATCGCCTGGTCGGTGGCGCGGATCACGAAGTTGGCGCCGACCCGGCCTTCGCGGAAAAACGGATAGGACCCGATCTGGCAGCCAGCGTGCGCCTTTTCGGTCTCGCGCAGCAGGTCGGCCACTTCGCTTTCGGCCACCCAGCAGCCGATCGTGTCCGAAAGCACCGGCAGCCCGCCTTCCAGGGTGCCGGTCAGCGCGGCCAGCATTTCGGCGGCGATGTGCGGCACGCCGGCCAAAAGGTGGATATTGGCAACGGCAATGCCGGGTGCGCCCGACAGCGCGTTTTCGATCAGGCTGGCGCCGGCGGGCACCCGCGCCATGCGCAGCCGAGCCTCGTTCACTCCGCCGCGCGGGCCGTAATATTCCTCCAGCATCGCGCGGGCCGCCGGGTGGATCACCACGTCCACGCCCAGTGCCGCAGCCACGGCATCGACCGTGATGTCATCATGCGTGGGGCCGATGCCGCCGGTGGTGAACAGGTAATCGTTGCGCGCGCGCAGGGCGTTCACCGCCTCGACGATGGCGGCCATGTCATCGGCCACCACGCGCACTTCCTTGAGGCGGATGCCCTGGACATTCAACCAGGTGGCAACCTGGGCGATGTTCTTGTCGTGGGTGCGGCCCGAGAGAATCTCGTCACCAATCACCAGCAGGGCTGCAGTCCATATGCGGGAAGCGTCGCTCATCGGGACGTATCGATAACGCAATCGGGCGCGGGTGCAAGCGCGGCGGGCGCCCGGTCAAACCGCAGCACGCCATCCTCCAGCCGATCGCGGCGCAGGAACGCGCGATCGGCCAGGTAGTCGTGGTTGAGCCGCCAGCGCCGCTCGGTGCTGCTGCGTGGCATGATCGCCCAGCCGCGCTGCAGGTAGCCTGACGAAAAGGCCAGCGTATCGTCGATCGTCAGGCCATGGTCGGCTGGCAGCACCGGGGTGGCCACTTGCGTGGCGGTTTGCGCCATGTGGTCCAGGATGCGCACGGTGAACGCGGCGACCAGATCGGCGCGCAAGGTCCACGAGGCGTTGAGATAGCCGAACACCTGCACCAGGTTGGGCAGGTTGGACAGCATGCAGTCCTTGTAGTGGAAATGGTCAGCCAGGTTTATCGCCGCGCCATCCTTGCTCAGCGCGATCTTGCCCGCCACGGCCAGCTTGAGGCCGGTGGCCTTGACGATCACGTCGGCGGCGAGGTGCTGGCCATCGGCGAGGGCAAGGCCGGCAGGTGCAACCTTGGCGATCGTGCCGGTCACCACGCGGGCCCGGCCCGATCGGATCGCGGCGAACAAGTCGCCATCGGGGACCAGGCACAGCCGCTGCTGCCAGGGGCCATAGGGTGGGGCAAAGGCGGCCTCGTCCCACGCCGGGCCCAGCGCGCGGGCGGCGCGGCGCTTGAGCCAGGCGCCCACCTTGTCCGGCGCGCGGCGGGCGCGGTTGTAGAACCAGGCGTTGAGGCGGATGTTGCGTGCCCGCACCAGGGCCGCGGCCAGGCGCGCGGGCAGCATGCGATGCAGCGCGTGGGCCAGCCGGTCGCGCCGGGGGCTGGCAATGAACCAGGTGGGTGTGCGTTGCAGCATGGTCACTTGCGCGCCCCGCGCGGCCAGGGCCGGCACCAGCGTGGCCGCCGTTGCGCCCGATCCGATCACCGTCACCTGCTTGCCGGCCACATCCAGATCCTGCGGCCAGAACTGGGGATGGACGATGCGGCCGGCAAAGTCCGCCTCGCCCGGCAAGGCCGGATCGTGCGCGGCGTCATGGTCGTAATAGCCGGCGGCGAGCACCAGGAACCGGGCCGAAAGACGATCGGCCCGGCCGGCTTCGTCCACCAGCGTCAGGTGCCAGCGGGCGCCCGCGCTGTCCCAATCGGCGGCCGTCACCCGCGTGCCGGTGCGGATGTGCCGGGCAAGGCCGTGCAATGAAACGACCTCGTTCAGATAATCGCGGATGGCCGCTCCATCGGCAATGGCATCGGCGCCGCGCCAGGGGGCAAAGCCGAAACCCAGCGTGTGCATGTCGCTGTCGGATCGCACGCCGGGATAGCGGAACAGGTCCCAGGTACCGCCCACCGCGCTGCGCCGTTCGAGCAGGGCAAAGCTGCGGCCGGGGCAATCGCGGGCGATGTGCGCGGCCATGCTGATGCCGCTGATGCCGGCGCCGATGATGGCCACGTCGAGATCGGGTGGGCGCGGGGTGTTGGTCATGACAGTGTCCGAGGTAGGGCAAAGCCGGGCAAATGCCAGCCCGATTGCGCTTTCTCCGTGGCATTGCCACAGTGGCGCGCATGACGATCATTGCCGCGCGCCGCTATGTGCCGGATCCCACGGGCCGATCAGCCGCCCGTGTTCCCGGCCCACTCGATCTGGATGATGGATTTTGCCCCGTGCCAGATGGGGCGTTTGACTGGATCGGGCTGTGTGAACCATCGCACGAGGAAATGGATCGCGTGGCCCGGCACTATGGCCTGCATCCCCTGGCGATCGAGGATGCGCTCAACCCGCAGCAGATGCCCAAGCTGGACCAGTACCAGAAGCATCTGTTCGTGGTGGCGCGCACCGCGACGCTGGAGCCAGGCGAAACGCTTACTTATGGCCAGACCGCGTTTTTCCTGGGCGCAGACTTCATCATCTCGGTGCGTTTTGGTTCGAGCCGCGCCCACCTGGACTTGCGCGCCGCGCTGGAAGCCGATCCCGAGCGCCTGGCCGAAGGCGCCGACTATGTGCTGCATTCGGTGCTCGACTTCATCGTCGATGGCTATCTGCCGATCATGGAACGACTGGAAGCCGTGGCCCACGCCATGGAAGAAGCCGCAATCGACGTCTTTCCCGAACAGCAGACGATCCGCCGCATCTTCCGCCTGCGCCGCCAGTTGCGCCGGTTCGAACGGATCATCGGGCCGATGGAGGAAGTGTGCGAGCGCCTGGCCGAGGCGCATCTCGCCCTGGTCGATCCCACGGCGCGGATCTGGTTTCGCGACGTGCTCGACCACGTGCGCCGCGCCATGGCCCGCATGCGCGGGCTGAAAGAGACGCTGGCCGCGATCGTGGAAACCGCCAGCCTGCTAGAACAGCATCGCCAGGGCGAAATGACCCGGCAACTCGCCGCGTGGGCCGGCCTGCTCGCCGTGCCCACGGCAATTGCCGGAATCTATGGGATGAATTTCGATTTCATGCCCGAACTCAAGTGGCGCTACGGCTATTTCTTCGTGCTCGGCCTGATCGCAACGGTCTGCGGCGGGCTCTATTGGCGCTTCCGCAAGATCGGCTGGCTTTAGGCCCGTCCACGCCGCCTAGGGTCTGTGGGGATTTAGGTCAGGGTGGAGCGAGAATGGCTGATTTCTTCGACCCGGAGCGCAGCGTACTTTTATGTACGTGAGCACCGGAAGCGCGGAAAGCGGCCGTTCGCAGCCCGCCATGGGCTAAATCCCCACAGGCCCTAGGACATATCCCTATGCCGTCCCGCTCCCAGGTTTAACCAGCGCTGCGCCATCTAGCCTGCTAAAGCCGCGCATGGCGTGCGGGATCATGGTTGCAGGGGTCGTTTGCATGTCGGTGCTTGGTGGATTGCGGATCCGGACAGTTTCCCTGGTGGGCACACTGCTGCTGGCGTTGGCAGCGGTCGGCGGCGCGGCGATGGCAATCACGGCCACCAGCAGCCTGGGCGGCCGGCTGACCGCGCTGTCCGGGGATACGGTGCCGACGCTCACCGCGCTGGCGCAGCTGCGCGGCATGATGGGGGATTTGCGCCTGACCATCGCCAAGCACATCCTGTCCGACGACCTGACGGAAACGCACAAGCTCGACGCCGATTTCGAGAAGCGCGTGGCCGAATTCGACAAGGCGCTGGCCGACTACCGCGCATTCCAGCAGCAAGGCGACGACCGGGATGAAGTGACCAAGGTGAGCGAACTGCAGGACGTGTTCCACGCCTGGGTGCAGGAAGCACGGCCGGTGCGCGCCCTGTCGCTCCAGAATCGCAACGCAGAGGCCTATGTCCAGTTTCGCGACCGGATGAATCCGTTGGGCCTGGACCTGGGCAAGCGGATCACGGCCCTGGCCGAGCGCAACGCTGGCCTCGCCAAGGACGATTCGGCCGAGGGCATGGCCCAGGCCGATCGGCTCAAGCTTTTTGCCACGCTGAGCGGGGTGGCCGCGATCGTCGTCGGCTTGGGCGTGGCGTTCCTTTTCCACAGCCGCGTCACCCTGCCGCTGGCGAGGCTTTCGGGCGCGATGCAGGAAATGGCCGCCGGGCAGATCGATCGCACCGTGCCGGGCCACGACCTGGCCGATGAAGTGGGCGACATCGCCCGCGCGTTGGAGGGCATCAAGGACTTTGTCGCGCGGCGCGCGGCGCGGGCCGGCGAAGAGCGTGCGGCCGTGCAGCAGCAGGTGGTGGGAGCGCTCGGTGCTGGGCTTTCTGCCCTGCGCGACGGCCGCCTGACCCATCGCATCAACGAGACATTCCCCGGCGATTACGAACAGCTGCGGCTCGACTTCAACCAATCGATGGCGAGTCTGGCCGATGCGCTGGGCCAGGTGACCCAGGCGGCACAAGGCGTGCGCGTGGGGGCGAGCGAGATTGCCTCGGCCAGCCACGACCTGTCGAGCCGCACCGAAAACCAGGCTGCCGCGCTGGAAGAATCCGCTGCCGCCGTGCGCGAGCTGACCACCACCGTGGCGCAGACCGCCCAGACCGCCAAGGACGCCAGCGACACCGCGCGGCAGACCCGCCACGAGGCGCGGGCGAGCGGCGAGACGATGACCCAGGCCGTGGCGGCGATGGAAGAAATCGCCAAGTCGAGCAATCGCATGCAGGAAATCGTCGCCCTAATCGAAGGCATCGCGTTCCAGACCAACCTGCTTGCGCTCAACGCCGGGGTGGAAGCGGCGCGTGCCGGGGACGCCGGCAAGGGCTTTGCCGTGGTGGCATCGGAAGTGCGCAGCCTGGCGCAGCGTTCGTCCGACGCTGCCAAGGAAATCACCGCGATCATCCGCACCAGCGACCGCGACGTGGGCAACGGGGTGCAGATGATCGGCGAAACGCAAGGCGCACTGGGCCAGATCGTGGAGCGCACCTCGCGCCTGTCCGACATGATCGAGGCCATTGCCCGCTCGGCTGAGGAGCAGGCCGGCGCGATCCGCCAGGTCGATACGGTTGTATCCGACATGGACCGCATCACCCAGGCCAATGCCGCCCTGGTGGAAGAGACCACCGCTGCCTCGCGCAGCCTGTCGAACGAGGCCAATTCTCTGGGCCAGCTTGTCGGCCGGTTCGACCTGAGCGGCGGTGGCGGCGCATCAGGCTATCAACGCCTGGCCGCCTGACCTGGCGGCTGCCCCGCTGCTTAACAATTCGGGTGACATTCCCGGCCCTCACGCGTTAGCCCCCCGATACCGTCACGCACGACATTTAGGGGAACATACCGCGCCATGGCCGGGGGATCGACACGTACCATCCTGATCGCACTGGGTGCCAACCTCGGCATTGCCGCGGCCAAGTTCATGGCAGCGGCCATAACCGGCTCATCGGCGATGCTGACCGAAGGCGTGCACAGCATGGTCGATTCGACCAACCAGCTGCTGCTGCTGCACGGCCGTTCGCGCGCGGTGAAGCCGGCCGATGCCCTCCACCCGTTCGGTTATGGCCGCGAGCTCTATTTCTGGAGCTTCATCGTCGCCATCCTGGTCTTTGCCCTGGGCGCCGGGGTTTCGGTGTATGAAGGGGTGCTGCACATCCTGCACCCCGAGCCGGCGGAAAGCCCGCTGATCGCGTTTATCGTGCTCGGCGTTGCATTCGGCCTGGAAGGTTGGTCGATCCTGGCCGCGCTGGGCGATTTCAACCGGGGGCGGCGTGGCTCGGTGTGGTCTGCGATCCGCGATACCAAGGATGCGCCCACGCTGGTCATCCTGCTGGAGGATTCGGGCGCGCTGGTCGGCCTGGTGCTCGCTGCGCTCGGCCTGGGCTTGAGCCTCATCACCGGCAGCCCGCTGTGGGATGGGCTGGCCTCGGTGCTGATCGGCCTCGTGCTGGGCGCGCTCGCGCTGATCCTGCTTTACGAGGCGAAGGGCCTGTTGATCGGTGAAGCGGCCGATCCGCAGATGGTGGCCGCCATCCGCAGCAGCGCGGCGGCCCACCCTGGCGTGGTGTGCGTGCACGAAGTGCTGACCGTGCACAGCGCACCCACCATGGTCACCGTGATCATCAGCGCCGATTTCGATGACACCATCACCGCGCGCGACGTGGAGCGCATCGTGCTGGCGATCGAAACCCAGGTTTCGCAACAGTTTCCCATCGTCGCGCGCGTTTACGTGCGCCCGCGCGACAGTTCGACGCAGGCGCTCGACGGCTGATCTGTTGGCGGTCCCGGTGGGATCAGCTCACACCATGTCTTGCGGCCGGACAAGGCGATCGAAGGTTGCTTCGTCCACCAGGCCCAGTGCCAGGCCGGCTTCGCGCAAGGTGAGCCCTGCGGCGTGGGCGTGCTTGGCAATGCGCGCGGCATTGTCATAGCCGATTTCCGGGGCCAGCGCGGTCACCAGCATCAGCGATCGATCGACCAGCTCTGCGATGCGGCGGGTGTTGGGCTCGATCCCTTCGACGCACCGCTCGGCAAAGCTTTCCATGCCCACTGCCAGCAGATGGACGCTGCGTAGCACCGCCGCGCCGATCATCGGCTTGAACACGTTGAGTTCCAGGTGTCCCTGCATCCCACCCAAAGTCACCGCCTGGTGGTTGCCGATCACTTGCGCGGCCACCATGGTCAGCATCTCGCACTGCGTGGGATTGACTTTGCCCGGCATGATCGAGCTGCCCGGCTCGTTGGCGGGTAGATCGATTTCGCCAAGCCCCGAACGCGGGCCGGAGCCCAGGAGGCGGATGTCGTTGGCGATCTTGGTCAACGCCACGGCCAGTGTGGCGAGGGTTGCGGAAAACTGCACCAGCGCGTCGTTGCTGGCCAGCGCTTCGAAGCGGTTGGGTGCGGGGACGAACGCATGGCCGGTGAGGCTGGCAAGCTCTGCCGCCATCGCCGGGGCAAACCCTTCGGGCGCGTTGAGGCCGGTGCCCACTGCCGTGCCGCCCTGGGCCAGGCGCAAGAGGTGTTGTTCGGCCCCGCGCAGGCGCTCGTGCGCATCGCGCAACTGCTGGACATAGCCGGAAAATTCCTGCCCGAGCGTAAGCGGGGTGGCATCCTGCAGGTGGGTGCGGCCGATCTTGACGATCCCCGCCCATTCGCGCGCTGCGGTGTCGAGCGCGCCGGCCAGCAGGTCGAGCGCGGGCAGCAGGTCACGGTTGAGAGCAACCACCGCGGCCACGTGCAGCGCGGTGGGAAAGCTGTCGTTCGACGATTGCCCGCGGTTCACGTGATCGTTGGGATGCACCGGGCTCTTGCCGCCGCGCGTGCCGGCGAGCTGTTCGTTGGCCCGGCCGGCGATCACTTCGTTGACGTTCATGTTGGTCTGCGTGCCGCTGCCGGTCTGCCAGATGACCAGCGGGAACTGGTCGTCATGACGGCCGGCCACCACTTCGGCCGCGGCCGCTTCGATCGCATCGGCCAGGCGCGTGTCCAGGCCATGGTCGCGGTTGACGCGGGCCGCCGCCTGCTTGACCAGGGCAAGGGCGTGAACGATGCCGATCGGCATGCGCTCACCGGCGCCGAACGGGAAATTTTCGATGGAGCGCTGTGTCTGCGCGCCCCAATAGGCGCTGCTCGGCACGGCGATCGTGCCGATGCTGTCGCTCTCGATACGGCCAATGCTGCCGCTTTCGATGGTAGGGGTCATGCCGGGGTCCTTTCGCGGCGCCGGGGCGGCGTGGACCCCGGGCTTGTCAGATGGGGCGGGGGCTGGTGGCGTCTTGGGTGCGGCGGCGCAGGAAGCGGGCCTCCACCTGTGGCCCGGCCTGTTCGGCCAGGATCGAAAGCGCGGCATGCAGGCCGCGTTCGGCCAGGCGATCCACCGCCACTTCGGGGGGAATGCCCAGTTCGCGCGCCATGTCGCGAATCGCGCGGGCCATCTCGATGAATTCCAGCTCGCTTTCGCGCGCCGCGCGCCATTCTGCCGATGGGGAAAAACTGTGGTGCATGTCCATGCCGTCGCTCCTGCCGTTGTTGCCGGGCAGAGGCTAACATTTGCAGGACGGGCGAGGCTTTAAGGCGGGGCATAGGCATATTGCGGAGGGGGTTAAACCAGCCGCACGGGCGCGGGGTCGCCGTAGCGGGCGATCCAGCGCGTGCGTGCATCGGCCTGCGCGCGCAGGAACTGGGCATCCACGGCGGTGCCGGGCTGCCCACTGCGGCCGGCCAGCATGGTTAGCGCGGCGGCAAGGCCTTGCTCCACCATGCGATCGAGCAGTGGCACGGGGTGCTGTCCCCATTGCGCCGCCACGGCCTTGAGGGCATGCACCGTTGTTGCAAAATCATACGCGGCTATTCGCGCGGATTCGTATTCCTCCTTGCGCAACAGCGCGTTTCGCAGATCAAACGCCATGGTGGTCGGCCCTCTTGCGTAAGCACGTTAGCAGCAGAGATGGAGCCGGCCTTGATGCATAGCAAGATGTGACCCACGGCCACAGCGCCGGGGCAGTATGGGGGCAGGGACGGGGTATGGGCATGGGCACCAGTGAAATCTTCCTGATCGCGTTGACGATTATCCTCGCCGTGCCGTGGCTGGCCTGGCGCCTGCTGCGCCGCGACGACCATGCCCCGCTGGTGGTGGTGCAGATCGTGGGTGGCATCCTGCTCGGGCCGGGTGTGCTGGGCGCGCTCTATCCGGCCTATTATGCCTTTGTGTTCAATCCACAGGTGATCGGCGCGCTCAACGGCGTGGCGTGGTGGGCCGTCAGCCTGTTCGTGTTCATCGCCGGGGTGGAACTGGACCTGGCCGACGCCTGGGGCAATGCGCGCGAAACGCTGGTGACCGCCTCGTGCGCGCTGCTGACGCCGCTGGTGCTGGGCGGCCTGGCCGCGACCGTTCTGCTTACCATGCCGGGCTGGCTGGGCGAAAAGGGTACGTGGGGCCAGGGCGTGGCCGGCATCGGCATGGCCTGTGCCGTCACTGCGCTGCCCATCCTGGTGCTGCTGATGGAAAAGCTGGACATTTTCCGCACCGCGCTGGGCCAGCGCCTGCTGCGCTATGCCAGCATGGATGACGTGGCGATCTGGGGCGTGCTCGCGCTGATCCTGCTCGATTGGCAGCGTATCGGGCGCCAGGGTCTTTTCCTGGTGGGCTTCGCCCTGGCCGCCTGGGGCCTGCGGCGCCTGATGGCCTGGGTGCGCGAAGACGATCGCTGGCACATCGCCTTGATCTGGCTGGCGGCCGTGGGGTTTGCCGCCGATTGGTCGGGCCTGCATTTCATGGTCGGCGCGTTCCTTGCCGGGGCCGTGCTCGATGCCCACTGGTTCGAACAGGGACGGCGCGATGCGTTCCGCAATTTCCTGCTGCTGGCGGTGATGCCGGTGTTCTTCCTGTCCACTGGCCTGCGCACGCAGTGGGGCCAGGTTGGCGGCCTGGGCCTTGCCGCCGTGATCGGCGCGGCATTGCTGCTGCTTGTCGCTTCGGTGGCGGGCAAGCTGGCCGGCGTGCATCTGGCCGGCCGCATCCTGGGCTGGAAGAAGGGTGAGGCCAGCGTGATCGGCTGGATGCTGCAGACCAAGGCGCTGATCATGATCATCTTCGTCAACGTGCTGCTCGACAAGAAGATCATCACGGCCGAAGCGTTCACCGCGCTTTTGCTGATGGCGGTGATGAGCACCATGCTGACCACGCCGATCGTGCGGCCCTTGTTGAAAAAGCTGGCCTGACGCGTTCTCGGCATCAGCAAATTCTTGGCGGATTCGCGCTAGGGCGGGTGGCCATGGCGGATATCCTGATCATTGCGGCGCTGGCGTGCTGGCTGCTTTTCGTGTTCTGCGTGTGGCAGGCGCTGCGCCTGCTGGGCACCTGGCAGCCAGCGCCCGCAATGGTCTGGCGCAGCGATTATACCGAAGGGCAGCAGTCGGAAGACTTCTGGTCGTTTGGCATGACGATGTTCACCTCGCGCGGGTGGAACTGGCGCGATGGCGACGATACCCGCTATATCGAGGATGAAATCCGCTTTCGCGATTCTGACGGGATCGAGCGGCGCGCGCTGGTGCACCGCTGGGTGCACCGCGGGTGGAAGCCATCGGGCGCCTATACCGTGTGGTATGATCCGGCCGATCCCACCCGGGCCACGGTGTTGGGCCCGTTCACCTGGGGCGCCTGGGCGGTGCTGTCGCTGTTGCTGTTGTGTATCGCGCTGCACGCGGTCAAAGTGGTGGGATTGCCGCCGGTACTCGCCGCCTGGTTGGGGTAGCGGGGCGGCACCTGATCTGCCATAGGCGGGCGCGTGACTGCCGTTTTGCCCGACCTTTCGCCCGATCTTGAGCCCGCGCGCCAGCGTCTGGCGCAAGTGTTCGGCTTTTCCGGCTTTCGCGGGGTGCAGGACCAGGTGGTCGGCCGCGTACTGGCCGGCCGATCCACCCTGGCGGTGATGCCCACCGGGGCGGGCAAGTCGCTCACCTATCAATTGCCGGCGGTGATGCTGCCGGGCACGTGCGTGGTGGTCTCGCCGCTGATTGCCCTGATGCACGACCAGTTGCGCTCGGCCACGGCCAACGGCATCCGCGCCGCCGCGCTGACCAGCGTGGACACCGATCGTGAACTGACGATCGAGCGGTTCCGCAATGGCGAGCTGGACTTGCTCTATGTGGCGCCCGAACGCGCCAGCCAGCCGCATTTCCGCGAACTGTTGAGCCGTGCGCCGCTGGCCCTGTTCGCCATCGACGAGGCGCATTGCGTTTCGGAATGGGGCCACGATTTCCGCCCCGACTATCGCCTGCTGCGCCCGCTGATGGATGCCTTTGCGCATGTGCCGCGCCTGGCGCTGACGGCCACGGCCGACCGGCACACGCGGGCAGACATCCTCGAACAGCTTGGCATTCCCCACGACGGGTTGATCGTGGCCGGGTTCGATCGGCCCAACATCCAGTATCGCATCGCCCCGCGCGACAATCCGCTGCGCCAGCTCACCCGCTTCATCGCCGAAAATCCAGGGCCCGGCGTGGTCTATGCGCCCACCCGCGCGCAAGTGGAAAAGCTGGCGGAGCAACTGGGCGAGACCGGGCGCCGGGTGCTGCCCTACCACGCCGGCCTGCCGGCCGAAACGCGCGCCGCCAACCAGGAAGCCTTCGTCACCAGCGAAGACATGGTGATCGTGGCCACGGTGGCGTTCGGCATGGGCATCGACAAGCCCGACGTGCGCTTTGTCGCGCATGCCGGCCTGCCCAAGTCGATCGAAGGCTATTACCAGGAAACCGGCCGCGCCGGGCGCGATGGCGATCCCTCGGTGGCGCTGTTGCTGTGGGGTGCGGACGATTTTGCCCGCGCGCGCCAGCGGCTCTCCGAAGTGGACCAGAGCCGACAGCAGGGCGAGCGAACGCGGCTTGATGCCCTGGCCGGGCTGGTCGAGACGGCCACCTGCCGCCGTGCCGTGCTGCTGCGCCACTTTGGCGAGGACCCGCCTGCCACTTGCGGCAACTGCGACAATTGCCTGGAGCCGCCGGGCCTGACCGACGCGACCGAACTGGCGCAGAAGCTGCTCTCGGCGGTCTATCGCACGGGCCAAAGCTATGGCCTGGGTCACCTTGAAAAAGTGCTGACCGGCGTGGCGGACGAACGTGTGACCGCGCGTGGCCACGATGGACTTTCGGTGTTCGGAATCGTGCCGGCAGACCAGGCCCCACTGCTCAAGGCGGTGGCGCGCGCGCTCCAGGCCCGGGGCAGTCTGGTGCCGACCGAGCATGGCGGCCTGGCGCTGGGCGGCGATGCCCGCGCAATTCTCAAGGGCGAGGCGCGGGTGGACGTGGTCCTGCCGCCGGTGCGCGAACGCGGTGGGCGTCGCCGTGCCAAGGCGGGCAGTGGCGCCGCGCTCAATCCCGTGGGCGATCCGCTGTTCGATGCGCTGCGCGCGCTGCGCCGCGAGATTGCGCAGGAAGCCAATGTGCCGCCCTATGTGGTGTTTCACGATGCCGTGCTGCGCGAAATGGCAGCGGCCAAGCCCACCAGCCTTGCAGAAATGGCCGCGATCGGCGGCGTCGGCACGCGCAAGCGGGATGCCTATGGCGATCGCTTCCTGGCGGTGATCCGCGCGCATGTCTGACCGCCGGCGCGGCGCATAGCTTTGCGCCCCTGGAACCTAAAGGCTCGGTCAACCATTTTTCGTTAGGCTGCCTGCAATAGGTGGGGAGCCGAGCGAACAAACCATGTTGACCGAGATCGAAACCCGCCTGAGCCGGCACCGCACCTTGCGGGCGCGCCTGATGCTCCTGTCCATGGCCGTGCTGGCGGCGATCCCTGCCGGTGCATTGCTGGCGCAGAACGCGCCGGTGCGGGCGGCCAGCGCGCCGTTTACCGTGGTGCAGACGGGCCAAGGCTTCGATCGGCTGCAGGATGCGATCAATTCGCTGGGCGAAGGGGATGGGACCATCCGCGTGGCGCCGGGAACCTGGCATGACTGCGGCGTGCAACCCCATGGCAACGTGGCCTATATCGCGGCCATTCCCGGGCAATCGATCTTTGATGGCAAGGTCTGCGAGGAAAAGGCGGCCTTGGTCATGCGCGGCCAATCGATGCGCGTGGAAGGGCTGATATTCCAGAACATGCGCGCGTTCGATGCCAACGGCGCCGGCATCCGGCTGGAGCGGGGCGACCTGACCGTGCGCGATGCCTGGTTCCGCGATAGCGAGCAGGGCATCCTTTCCGCCAACTTTCCGGCCGGGCACGTGGTGATCGAGCAATCGACCTTCACGCGGCTGGGGCGCTGCGACCGGGGCCTGTCCTGCGCGCACTCGCTTTATTTCGGGGACGAGGCGAGCGTCGTGATTCGCCGCAGCCGCTTTGAACAGGGCACCGGCGGCCACTATGTTAAAAGCCACGCCGGCCGCATCGAAGTGACCGATTCGAGCTTTGACGACAGCCGTGGCCACACCACCAACTACATGATCGACCTGTCGATCGGCGCCACTGGCCTGATTTCGGGCAACTGGTTCGTCCAGGGGCGCGACAAGGAAAACTACAGCACGTTCATCGCCAACGCGGCCGAAGGGCATGAGCACAGCGCCGATGGCCTGACGATTACCGGCAATACCGCGCGGCTGGTGCCCGGCCTCAATCGCCCGACAGTGTTCGTGGCCGACTGGTCGGGTGACCGGATCAACCTGGGGCAGAACACGCTGGGACCGGGCATTGCCCGGTTCGAGCGGCGCTGAGCTTGCCCTTGCGCGCCTGGGCCCCTACCTTGCTGGCGTGTTGAGCCGTTTGCCTTTGCGTCTGGCTGGCCGTCTTTGGGCGGTGCTGCTGGTCCTGACCGTTGCTCTTTCGGCGCTGGCGCCGGGGGCGGCACTGGTCGGCATGCGCAGCGGATCGGCATTCTCGGTCGATACCGTGGAAATGGCCGTGGCCCCGGCGCGGCCGCAAGTGGCAGTGGCACGGCTCGAAGCGTTGCCGCCGATGCCGCTGGTCCCGGCCGTGGCGCTGGTGCTCGTGGTGCTGGCCCCCTTGGCGCTGGCGCGGGCTCCACATATTCTGCCCCGTTCGACCGGGCCGCCGCTGGCCACCCTGCCGCTGCGGGCACCGGGAACCCCACGCGCCCCTCCGCACGCCTGACAAAACCGTGAATTGCCTGCGCCGCCTGTGGCGCGGGCCGAACCCGTTTTTGCCAGGATACCAAGACCATGACCATTCAGACCCAGAGCGCTTCGGCGCTTGCCCGCCGTGCCCATGTCGAAGCGCTGCTGGCGGCCTATCCCGATGTCACGCCCGAGGAGCACGGCATGCTCGTGCATTACTTCAAGCGCGAGGCCAATGCGCTCGACGTGGGCATGATTGCCAGCAACGACACGATCGGGCGCGGCTATGCCCGCTTCCGCGCCGACCATCTCGACCGCTTCACCTGGGCCGATCTTGCCAAGGGCGTGGCTGGCACTGCCGTGTTGGTGCTGTGCGTGGGGCTGGTGATGTTCCGGGCGTTTTGACGCTGGTTTCAGGCCCGCACCACCCCCGCCCCCTCCTCGTCAGAGGAGGGGGCGAAGCCTGTCGCGACGTTGCCTAAACTACTTCAGCAAATGTCCCGTGCGATCGCGCTTGGTATCGAGATAGCGGGCGTTGTGCGGGTTGGCGGGCAACTGATGCGCCACGCGTTCCAGCACGGTCACGCCCAGCGCTTCGAGCGCGGCAACCTTGGCCGGATTGTTGGTCATCAGGCGAATTCGGCGCGCGCCGATCAGGTCGAGCATGCGTGCGGCCACGGGAAAGTCGCGCGCTTCGGATGGCAGCCCCAGCCGTTCGTTGGCATCGACAGTGTCAAAGCCCTGGTCCTGCAGTTGATAAGCGCGCAACTTGTTGATGAGGCCGATGCCGCGCCCTTCCTGTCGCAGGTAGAGCAGCACGCCCCACCCGCCGTGGCTGGCTTGCGCGGCCATCCGGGCGAGGGCGGCTTGCAGCTGTGGCCCGCAATCGCATTTCAGGCTGCCCAGGATATCGCCGGTCAGGCATTCGCTGTGCAGCCGCACCAGGGGGGGAACGGCATTGTCCTGCTGCCCCACGATCAGGGCAACATGCTCGCGCAAATCGTCACGGGCGCGAAAGGCGATGATTTCGGCTTCCTCGCAAGCGTCAACGGGCAAGCGGGCGCGGGCCTGGATCGTCAGGTTGAGCGGGTCGGTGAATGCGGCCATGTCTTCGACCGCCACGGTTTCGGCAATATCCACCCCGCTCGCCACGAGGAAAGCCGGCAGGATGCCGGCCAGCCGCGCCAGCTCCATTGCTGCCCCGGCCGCCTCTGGCGCCGGGATGGGGGTGGCCCGGAACGGCCCGCGCAAGGGGCTGCCCAGATCGTGCGCGGGATCGGCCAGATCGCGCGCCATCGCCAGTGTGAACGGTTCAGCCGCGTGAATCAGCACCGGGGCGTGCGGCAGGGCGGCGTCGCGCTGGTTGGTCAGCTTGAGCGTGGCGGCGCGCGCGGCTGAAATCAGCATCTGCGCGGCATAGAGGCCCGGCTGGGCAAAGCCCGTTTCCGCCGGCAGCAGATCGAACGCGCCGGCCGCGTCGGTGACACGGATCGCCCAGCCATGGCGCAGCGCGTCAAGCGCGCGCGCCACGCGGCGCGTGGCGGCGGCCGGCGTGGTCAAAGGGCAAACTCGGTGATCAGGGGCACGTGGTCCGACGGCTGGTCCCAGCGGCGCGTTTCCTCGACGAAGCGATGGCCCACCGATTGCGGCGCCAATTCGGGCGAGGCCCACATATGGTCGAGCCGGCGGCCCTGGTCCTTTTGGCGCCAATAGGAGCGATAGGACCACCAGGAAAAGTTGCGTTCCGGCGCGGGCAGGTGCTTGCGCCCCAGGTCGACCCAGCCGTGCGCATCGGCAAAGCGCTGGAGCGTTTCGACCTCCACCGGCGTGTGGCTGACCACCTTGAGCAGGGCCTTGTGGTCGTAGACGTCCTCGGGCAGCGGCGCGATGTTGAAATCGCCCACGATCAGGGTGGGACGGTCGATCTTGTCCGCCCAGCGCGTCATCCGTTCCAGGAAATCGAGCTTTTGCCCGAACTTGGAATTGAGCGTGCGATCGGCGATGTCACCCCCGGCGGGAATGTACACGTTTTCCAGGATCAGCCCCTGGCCAGTGGGGCCTAGCAGTTCGACGCCGACATGGCGCGCTTCGCCATTGTCCTGCCAGTCGTAGCGGCTGAACTCGCGGAACGGCAACCGGCTGACCGTGGCGACGCCGTGATAGCCCTTCTGCCCATGGATCGCGCGGTGGGTATAGCCCAAGGCTTCGAAGACATCATGCGGGAAGAGATGCTCGGCCACCTTGATCTCTTGCAGGCACAGCACATCGGGCTGCTGTTCTTGCAGAAAACGCACGACCTGATCGGCGCGCAGGCGAACGGAATTGATATTCCAGGTGGCGATAGAAACCATGGAATGCGCTTTACGAGCCCCCGCCATGGCCGGCAAGGCGGATCACGAGTAACGTCCGAGTGGGCAACATCGCAGTCGTGGTTTTTGTGGTGTTGCGGGGATGGCCGGTGGAGCGAGAATGGTGCCCGGCAAGAACCGGCGCGTAGCGACCTTTAAAGGTCGTGAGCACCGAAAGCGCAGACGGGTGCCGTTCGCAGCCCACCGGATGCCCCGCAACACCGCAAAAACGGAAAACCCTCGGACCGGGGGCAATGGTCCGAGGGTTCCATGTGCGTTCGTCACGCGGTCGACGAGAGGATGAAGTCAGACTGGGCAACAGGGGGGAAACCCGTCTTGTCCGTCTCGTCTGAAACCTCTCTAGGGCTGGGCCGCTTGCTGGTGGATGAACGGGCGCCTCTGGTTCTTCGCAAAGTGTCGCACAACCGCTGGTAAGGAAGATGAACCGTTCGCCCGCTGCGATTAGTGCCGCACTTGCGGACGCGGGTCGTTGTAGCGGAACATGTTGGCCGGGACCGGCACGCCGTACTGCTGGTTGGACAGGCGAATCGTGGTGCGCTGGTTCTGCGAATCGAGCGCGACCCAGCTATCGAGTTGCAGGCCGCCGGGCGCGCCGGGCTTGCGGACCATGATCAGGGTGAGCGTGCCATATTCGGGATGGCGCGGATCCTTGATTTCCAGGCTGATCACGTCAGGGTTGGTGGTGGGAAGCAGCCGGGCATAGCGGGCCACGTCCTTGTCCGGATTGAGCAGTGCGCCGAGCGGGCTGTTGCGAATCGGCCAGCGCGACACTTGGCGCACTTCATAATCGATCACGGTCAGGGCCGCGCCATCGGATACGATCAGCAGCGGGACGCCGGGCTGATATTGAAAGCGGATCTTGCCCGGCCGTTGCAGGGTAAGCGTGCCGGTGAGCCGCTGGCCGTTGCGATCGGTCTGCACGAAATCGGCGCGCAGCGAAGAAATCGCGCGCAGCGCCGCCACGGCACGTTCCACGTCGCTGGAGGGGGCTGCGGCCGGCGCAGGGGCTGCCAGAGCCGGCGCAAGGGCCGGAGAAACGGAAAGCGCGGCAACGAGGCCGGCGGCGCTCAGGATCTTGGTCAAGCTGTTCATTGCCACTCCTTGGGACAGGCGCTTTGAACTGCCCGTGAACCTTTCGGTTCCGAATCGCAACATCGCCGGACGTGCCGCAGAAACACGAAAGGCCGGGGCAAGCCCCGGCCTTTACGCGTTGGCAAGCAAGCCGATCAGATTACTTGATCTTGGCTTCCTTGAATTCCACGTGCTTGCGCACCACCGGGTCGTACTTGCGGAACGACATCTTTTCGGTGGTGTTGCGCGGATTCTTCTTGGTGACATAGAAGAAGCCGGTGTCTGCGGTCGAAACCAGACGGATCTTGACGGTAGTTGGCTTTGCCATGGGCTTGTCCTGAATTCCTTCTAGGCGTCTGCGCGCCGCTGCTCAAACAAAACGGGGCGGCGCGCGCCGCCCTGACAGGTGGCCGCCCATGCGGGAGGCAGCCGGGAAAGTCAACCCTTGGCGAAAGGAAACGGGGCGCAAAGACCTAAGCCCTGCGCCCCGCTAACCGATCCTTGAAAGGAAGCTCAGTTGGCCTGGTCGGCCTTCTTCTCCGCCTTTTCCTTGATCGCCGTCGATTCGTCCTTGCCTTCGGCGCGGACGGCATCGGCCTTGCTGTTCAGCTTGTCGGCTGCAGCACCCGACGCATCGGCAGCCTGCGAATCGATGGCGTCGGCAGCGGCATCAGACGATTCGGCAATGGCGTCGGCGGTCTTGTCGGCTGCGTCTTCCTGCTTGCTCTGGCAGGCGGCAAGGCCCAGGCCCAAAGCGGCAATCGGCAGCAGCAGTGCATGCTTGGCGGTGAACTTCATAACTGGCTCTCCCTGTTTAGGTATGCGGTCAGGCGTGGGATCGGGCGCTCAGCGCACCGAACCGCGACGAACCAGATTGACGATGGCGAGCAGGATCAGCGCGCCAAGGAACGAAACGATCAGGCTGCCGGCCGAGATGCCGTTCGTGATGCTGCCGCCGCCCAGCAGCGGGCCGAGCAGGAAGCCGCCCAGCAGCGCGCCGACGATGCCGACCACGATGTTGAGGAAGATGCCCTGTTGGGCATCGGTGCGCATGACGATGCTGGCCAGCCAGCCCAGAATGCCGCCAACGATCAGAAGAACAATAAGGCCCATGACGGTAAACCCCTTGATTGGATGCCACGAGGTGGCTGTCTGCCGGGGATAATTCTCCAGCCGGGGGATTGTTCCGCATATGCGACGGATCGTTGCGACCTGCCCTTGCACAAAGGCCCTGCCCACCCTGGTGACACGGGGTGGGCAGGGCCTTTTCTTACGGCCATTTGTTGGGCTGGAATGCTGCGGTTCAGGCTCCCAGCAGCCACACCAGCGCGCCTGCCCCGACCACGATGCGGTACCAGGCAAACGGCGCAAAGCCGTGGCGGCCGATGTAGGTGACGAAGAACTTGATCACCACGAGCGAGACGAGGAACGACACCACGCCGCCAACGGCGATATCGGCCCAGCCTACGGTGGCTGCACCGCTGGCCAGTTCGTGGCGATTGTCCCACAATTGCTTGGTCGTGGCGCCGAACATCGTGGGCACGGCCAGGAAGAAGCTGAATTCGGCGGCGGTCTTGCGGTTGATGCCCATGGTCAGCGCGCCCATGATGGTGGAGGCCGAACGCGACATGCCCGGCACCATCGCCAAGCACTGCATCACCCCCACGGCGAGCGCCTTGGGCAGGGGCAGCTTGCTGACGGGTTCGTACTCTCCCTGGCGGGCCAGGCGCTCGATCACCAGGATCAGGATGCCGCCCACCACCAGCGCGGCGGCCACCACGGCGGGGGTTTCCATCAGCGCGTCGATCTTCTTCTTGAGCAGCACGCCCAGGATGGCCGAGGGGATGAACGCTACCAGCACGTTGCGCACGAAGTGCAGCGAATCGCGTTCGCCCCGCAGCGCGCCCTTGGCCACGTCCACGAACGTGCGCCAATAGAGCACGACCACGGCCAGGATCGCCGGCAGCTGGATCACCACGTTGAACACTTCCCATTCCTTGGCATTGAAGCCCAGGAGCTCGGTGGCCAGGATCAGGTGCCCGGTGGAGGAGACGGGAAGGAACTCGGTGAGGCCTTCGACGATGCCGAGAATGACGGCGGTAAGGGTGTGGCTGTCCATGGGCCACCGACTTGCCGCAGTGCAGCACGGCTTTCAAGCGCTACGATGCAATGGCCGCATGGCAAATTGGTAACCTTGGGGTTTTGAACCGCGGCACCGGCCCGCTCCCCCACCCGGCCTCGCAACCATAGAACCTTGTGGGAGGCTGGGTGGGGAGCGGGCCGGTGCCGCAAATCCGGCGACGCCGGATTCCAAACAGACGCTCAGGCTCCGTCGAACTGCATGCGGGCCAGGCGGGCATAGAGGCCATCGGCGGCGATCAGGCTGGCATGGGTGCCTTGTTCGACGATGCGCCCGCCATCCATCACCACGATGCGGTCTGCCGCGCGCACGGTGGCAAGGCGATGGGCGATGACCAGCGTGGTACGGCCCTGCATCAGGTGATCGAGCGCATCCTGCACCAGGCGTTCGCTTTCCGCGTCGAGCGCGCTGGTTGCCTCATCGAGCAGCAGGATCGGCGCATCGCGCAGCACCGCGCGGGCAATCGCCATGCGTTGGCGCTGGCCGCCCGAAAGGCGTGCGCCGCCTTCGCCCAGGAAGGTGTCGAGCCCTTCGGGCAGGGCACGCAGGAAATCCTCGGCATTGGCAGCGCGGGCGGCGGCCCAGATCGCCTCGTCGCTGGCGTCCCATGCACCATAGCGCAAGTTGTCGCGGGCGTTGGCGGCAAACAGCACGGGCTCTTGCGGCACCAGCGCCATGCGCGCACGGATCTCGGCCGGATCGGCCTGGGGCAGGGGCACCCCGTCGATACGGATCACGCCGCCCTGCGGATCGTAGAAGCGCTGTGCCAGCAGGAACAAGGTGGATTTGCCGGCGCCCGAAGGGCCGACAATGGCGACGGTCTCGCCCGGCTCCACGGTCAGCGAGAAATCGGTGAGTGCCGAAATCTCGGGGCGGCTGGGATAGCGGAACGCCACGTTCTGGAAAGCGAGCGCGCCACGCGGCGGGCTGGGCAGGGCAATCGGGCGGGCTGGCGGCGCAATATCGGGCTGTTCGAGCAGCAGTTCGTTGAGGCGCCCGGCCGCGCCCGCGCCGCGCAGCAGATCGCCATAGACTTCGGTCAGCGCCCCGCACGATCCGGCGACGATCCCGCCGGTCAGCACGAAGGCGGCAATCGTGCCGCCGGTGAGCGAGCCATTGGCCACGCCCATGGCGCCTTGCCACATCAGCGCGGTGATCCCGCCCATGACCAGGAAGATGACCACGGCGGTCATCACCGCACGGATCATGATGCGCCGGCGGGCGGTGTCGAACGTGCGCTCCACCGCGGCGGCAAAGCGGGCGCGCTCGCGCCCTTCCTGGCCAAACGCCTGAACGATGCGGATCGCGCCGAGCACTTCGGCGGTCATCGCACCGATATCGGCCACGCGGTCCTGGCTCGATCGCGAGACCTTGCGCAGCCGGCTGCCGAACCAGGCGATCGGGAAGATCACGACCGGAATGCCGATGACCAGCCCGGCGGTGAGGCGGGGGGCGAGGAAGAACAGGTAGATCAGCCCGCCCAGCGCGGTGATGGTGTTGCGCAGCGCGATCGAGACCGTGGTGCCCACCACCTGCTCGATGATCGCCGTGTCCGACGTCATGCGCGAGGAGATTTCCTTGGGGCTGTTGCTTTCGAAGAACGCCGGCGGCAGGCGCAGCAGGTTGGACTGCACCCTGGCGCGGATATCGGCCACCACGCGTTCGCCCAGCCACGAGACGTAATAGAAGCGGATCGCCGTGGCAAAGCCGAGCACGACGACGATCAGCAGCAGCACGTGGAAGGCCTGGTCGATCACGCCGGGCTGGGCGTGGGGGCCAAAGGCCTGGTCGACAATGCCCTTGAAGCGGGCGGGGATGGCGATGGTGGCAGTGGACGTGGTCACCAGCGCGAGCAGCGCGGCGGCAACCTGACCGGGATACTTGATCGCCTCCCGCCAGATCATGCGCAGCGGCGTGAGCCGGCGCGAAACCGGCCCTGGCGGGACGCCGGCCGGTTCCGCCGCCGCGTCAGCGCGGGCTGGATCGGCGCGCGACGGACCGCGGGCAGGGGCATCGGCGGGGGCGGGCGTGTCCGGCGCGGGCCGTTCCAGGGGAACCTCTTCCATGGCGCGGACCTAGCCGATGGCGGGCTGCACCGGAAGGGGCCTTGCGTGCCACTTGGCAGGTTCCCATCTGTTGTGGAGCGATTACCGCCGCCCCTGTCCTTCTTGCTGCATTGCGGCCAGCGCGATTCGCAGGCACAATCGGGCCAAGCAACGCATGGTTGCCGCAATGCGCCACGCCATTGGCGGCGGGAGCGGGTGGTGACCGGCGGACAGAAAGGCAAGTATCGACGTGCTGTACAAGGCTTATGAAATTCAGCGGTCGCTGATGAACGCAAGCAGCGCCTGGGCCTCGATGATGGCCGACGTGCTCAATGATCCGCGGCTCCCCTTTGCCACTTATGGGCCGAACCAGACGCTGGCTTCGGCGCTCGACGTGTTTGCCCACGCCACCGCGCCGCGGGGCAAGCCGGCCTTTGGCATCCGCACCATCCAGGTGGACGGGCAGAGCCACGCCGTGCACGAGACCACCGTGGTGCATCGCCCGTTCGGCGATCTCAAGCGCTTTACCCACGAAGGCCTGCCCGCCGATGCGCCGCGCATGCTGCTGGTGGCGCCGATGAGCGGGCACTATGCCACGCTGTTGCGCGGTACGGTGGAGCGCCTGCTGGAACGCGCCGTGGTCTACATCACCGATTGGGCCGATGCCAAATACGTGCCGTTGGCCGAGGGGCATTTCGACCTCGATGACTACATCGACTACCTGATCGGCTTCCTGGAGCATGTCGGCCCCGGCGCGCACATGATGGCGGTGTGCCAGCCTTCGGTGCCGGCCTTTGCCGCAACGGCGGTGCTGGCCGCCCAGGACCATCCGTGCCGCCCGCTGACGCTGACCATGATGGGCGGGCCGATCGACACGCGCGAAAGCCCGACTGCGGTGAACGACCACGCGGTGGCCAAGCCCTATGTGTGGTTCAAGCACAACGTGATCACCAGCGTGCCGGAAAACTATCCGGGCGCGGGGCGGCAGGTCTATCCCGGCTTCGTCCAGCTCACCAGCTTCATGTCGATGAACCTGGGCAGCCACATGATGAGCCATTACAAGCTGTTCCAGCACATGGTCCAGGGCGCGGAAGAAAACGCGGATTCAACCAAGCGGTTCTATGACGAATATCGCTCGGTCTGCGATCTTCCGGCCGAATTCTATCTTCAGACCGTCGACGTGGTGTTCCAGCGCCATGCCCTGCCCCAAGGCGAATTCATCCACCGCGGCCAGCCGGTGGACCTGGGCGCGATCACCGACACGGCAATCCTGTGCATCGAGGGCGAGCGTGACGACATTTCGGGCATCGGCCAGACCCGTGCCGCGCTCAAGGTGACGCCGGGCCTGCCCGACGAGATGAAGCAGTATTTCCTGGCGCCCGAAGTGGGGCATTACGGCATCTTCAATGGCTCGCGCTGGCGCAAGAGTATTGCCCCGGTGGTCGAAGCGTGGATGGCCCGCTTTGCCACGCGCGACGATGCCGCCGCCAAACCGCGGCGCGGGCGCAAGCTGACGGCGGTAAGCTGAAGCCGGCGCGGTTTCCCGCCGCCTGGGCCCGTTCCCGGTTCAGGCCGGGGCGGGCACTGCGCGGCGGGAGACGAAGGGCTTGGGGGCGGCGCGCCGCACCCGGCCGATATAGGCCGAAAGCCCGCATTGCAGCCCCACCAGCATGTAGCAGAACGGCTGGAACGCGATGCCCACGAAAGTGGAGCCGACAAGATAGCATATCTGCGCCTGTTGCAGCGCATCGGCCAATGGCGAAACCCAGGCAAAGCCTTCGGGCGGGTTCTTGCGATAACGCCGCCGGATCAGCTCCATCTGGAACACGCCCATCAGATGCAGCAGCAGCCATAGCCCAAGGCCGGGATAGCCCTGCTCGCCCAGCATCTCGAAATAGGCGGAGTGATAGGCGCGGCCTTTTTCCTCGATATGGTCGGTCTCGATCGCGGCGTTGTTGTCACCGGCATAGTCGGCCTTGACCGTATCATAGCTGACGCTGTTCTGGCGGAACGCGTCGAAGCCGCCGCCAAACGGGTGGGTCTTGGCAAATTCGATGGTCCATTTCCACACCGCCACGCGGGTGGAGGCGGACTGGTCGGCCTGGTGGTTCTTGATCGTGCCCATGCGCTCGGTAAAGCTGGAGGGCAGCAGCGGCACGGCGACCAGCGCACCGGCGCAGACGATACTGATATAGAGCATGCGCCGCCGGGTGGAGCGCAGCATCATCACCGCCAGCACTACCGCGCAGATCAACCCGGTGCGCGCCTGGGTTCCCACCGGCATGAGCAGGCAGGAAAAGCAGATGCCGGCGGCAAAGAGCTTGGCCTTCCAGTCGGGCTTGAAGATCGTGCCATGGTTGGCGAGCCACAGCGCAAGCGGGATGATCCCCATGGCCACGGTGGAAATGATCGAGCCTTCGTAGAGCCCGGTATTGTCGTTCACCAACAGGCGCAATTCGCCATAGCCGCCGCCCGAGCCCAACGTCTTGATGCCGCCGCCGATCACGATCACCCCGACCGAGAGCACCATGGTCAGCGTCAGCGCCTCGATCCGCAGCCGCGTGCGCAGGGTGAGCGGCAGGAACAGGGCAAAGACCAGCGCTTTCCACACCCACGACCATTTCGCCGCCGCTTCCACCGGGAAATCGGCGGTGCGCGTGGTGAGGCCGCAATAGACCAGCAGCAGCAGCAGCACGAACTGGCGCGGGGAAATGCGGATGCCGTTCTTGTCTTCCGCCACGATCCAGCCGAGCAAGGCGCACGAGAACGCGATCAGCGAGATCGGGATATGCGTGAGGAAGCCCCAGCTCACTTTCTGCGGCGCCACGATATCGATATAGGCATAGGCCATCACGAACAGGAACGGCCGCTTGAGCCCTGCGCCCAGGAAGGCCAGGCAGAACGCGGTGAAAAACAGGTCAAGCATCGCCGGCCGCACCCTGGCTGTCGTCGCGCGGGGACGACGCGGCAGGCGGGCGCCGGCCCATCAGCGGCTGGCGGCGGTTGGGCAGGGCGGGGTCATCGTCGAGATCGGCACGATGCACCAGTTTCCAGATCATCAGTGCCATCAGGATATGGGGCACGAAGATGGTTATCTTGTCGATCATCGTCTTGCGTCGCCCGAATGCCTTTCGCACGGGCATAGTGCGACACGGTTGACGGCGCGTTAAGCGAAGAATTTGCTGGCCGTTAAGGCTTGTTGTGCCAAGCGTTGGGGCATGGCCCGGATTCTCCACGTTCTCGATCACTCGTTGCCGCTGCACAGCGGCTATACCTTTCGCACGCGCGCGATCCTCAAGGCGCAGAAAGGGCATGGGCTTGAGGTGCGCGGAGTGACGGGGCTGCGCCATGCCGCGCCGGCCGAGGGGAACGATCCCGAAAGCCATGACGGCCTGCTGTTCCATCGCACCGCCGGAGAGGCTGGCGGCCCGCCGGGCTTGCGCGAGTGGCGCGAGGCGGGGCTGCTGGCCGATCGGATCGTGGCCGTGGCGCGCGAATGGCGGCCCGATGTGCTTCACGCCCACAGTCCGGCCCTGTGCGGGCTCGCGGCGGTGCGTGCGGGCAAGCGGCTGGGGCTGCCGGTGGTCTATGAAATCCGGGCTTTCTGGGAAGACGCGGCGGTGGGCAACGGCACGGGCCGCGAAGGATCGCCCCGCTATTGGCTGACACGGCAACTGGAGAACCGCGTCGTGGCCGGGGCCGACGCGGTGGTGACGATCTGCCAGGGATTGAAGGACGATCTGGTGGCGCGCGGCGTGGCACCGGGCAAGATCACGATCATGCCCAACGGCGTGGACCTGGCCCTGTTCGGCACGCCGCCCGCGCCCGATCCGGCACTGGCTGACCAGCTTGGGCTGGGCGAGGGGCCGGTGATCGGCTTCCTCGGCAGCTTCTATCCCTATGAGGGGCTGGACGACATGATCGCGGCCATGCCGGCGATCGTGGCGCAAGTGCCCGGTGCCCGGCTACTGCTGGTGGGTGGCGGGCCGGCGGCCGAGGCGCTGCGCGCCCAGGCGGCGGCCAGCCCGGCCGCGCATGCCATTCGCTTTGTCGGCCGCGTGCCGCATCACGAGGTGGACCGCTATTACGCGCTGGCCGATGTGGTGTGCTATCCGCGCAAGGCCATGCGCCTGACCGACTTGGTCACCCCGCTCAAGCCGCTGGAGGCTATGGCCCAAGGCAAGCTGGTGGCCGCGAGCGACGTGGGCGGCCACCGCGAACTGATTCGCGATGGCCAGACCGGCACGCTGTTTGCACCCGATGATCCCGCCGCACTGGCGGCGGCCATGGTGGCGTTGTTCGCACGGCGCAGCGAATGGGGGCAGCAGCGCCAGGTCGCCCGCGCCTTTGTCGAGCAGGCCCATGACTGGGCGGCCAACGCGGCGCGTTATCTTCCCGTTTACCAAGGCCTGATAGCCCATGCACTGGACAAGCCCGTTCTGGCTGCCTGAAATGTCAGGGGATTGGCACAGCGGCAGGCTTGCCTGAAGACCGATTCGCCCTGCACCATGGCAAGTGGTTGATGGGTGGACGGTTCACGATTGGGGGTATGCACAGGTGACCAAGACCAAGCGCAAGGCAGGGGCCCGGCACAAGCCGATCACCGCGCATCGGTTGTTTCCCGCCTTTGCCGCCTTGTGGTTTGCGGCGCTGTTCGGGCTGGCCAGCTTTGCCGTGCCGGTGGATCTGTTGCAGCGCGTTGTCGTGGCCAGCGGCCTGCCCCATCTGGTGGCGGCTGCCGCGCCGCCGCTGGGCTTTACCGCGCGGGCGCTGGTCGCGCTGCTGCTGACCGGCGTTGGCGGCATGCTGGGCCTCTTGATCGGGCTGCGCCTGGGCGCGCGCCATCGCCCGATGGCGGACTCGGCTGAAAGCGACCTGGAAATCGCAGCGCCTGTTGTTGTGGCCACCGCGCCGCGCGTGCGGGCCCGCGACGCCCATCCCGATGCGCCGCCCCGCCGCCCGCTGGTGGTGAGCGCCGACATGATCGATGAATCCGAGACCACGATCGTGGCTGACGATTCGGCGCTGGCGCTACGCCGGCGCCCGCTGGTGACCCAGAATGGCTCCAGCGCGCCGCAGGCGATCGATCCGGTGGAAGACCTGCTGCCCGGCGGCAGCGATTTCGCGCGCGACGCCTTTGACCCCTTTGCCATCTACGAAGGCACGGCCGAGAGTGCCGAGCCGTTCGTTCCACCCGCATTCCTGGCCGAGGCGCTGGGCGAAGCGGCGCGCGAGGACATCGTGCCCCTTCCCGAAGCGGCACCCGAAACTGTGGCGGAAACAGTGCCTGAGGCCGAGCCTGGGCGTGGGCCTGAGCAAGCGGCCGACACGGCGAACAGTGTTTCTCCGGCTGTGGAGCCGGAACCGGTATTGCCCGAGGCCGTGGACGAAGCCAGCGACGCCCGGCCCGCCGAAGAGACGGATGAAGCGGAAGAACCTGCCCGCGTGACCGTTCCGGCGGGACCCTCGCTGTTTGCCATGGCCCGCCAGGCCGTTGGCGAAGGCGGCCGCTCCCCCGTTGCCCAGGCCGACCTTGATGGACTGGGCCTGGTGCAACTGGTCGAGCGCCTGGCGCTGGCCATTGCCGATCATCGTCGTGCCCTTGACAACGCGGTGGAAGACAGCGCCCCGGCCTATCACCTGACGCCCCGGGCGCCGACCGGCTTCGACAGCGGCGATGAGGCTGGTACGCCTGTGGTGGACGCGGCGCGTGGCCATGCTCCGGGCGATGTCCTGGCCATGCCTCGCCTCCACCGTGTTGGCCCGGCTGATACCGGCCAGGCGGGAGAGCCGACCGGCGAGGCAGCGGTGCTGGAACAACGCTATTCGTCGTTGCTCGACATGGCCGCCGCCGTGCGTCGGGCGGATTCGAGCCGCCATGCCCTTTCCGGCAGCCCTGCTGCAACGCCGCAGCCGGTTGTGATCTTCCCGGGTCAGGCGCGTGCCCAGCGCATCGATGAACAGGGCGCGGCCGCCCCTCTGGCGGCGCCGTTCGAACGACCCTATCTCGCCGCCGTTCCCAGCCAATTCCAGGCGTTTGATGGCAGCGAGACCACAGCGGCACCCGATGCGGAAAGCACCGAGCAGGCCTTGCGCGATGCCCTCGCCACGCTGCAGCGGATGACGGCGAACCGCTAGGGGTGTGATCGCATCGCCCTGCTGCGGTGCGACATTTAAGCATCGCATCCGTATTTCCCGGCACGGTTTCCCATTTGGGCGGCCCTCCCCGGTTGCAAAATAACTTTCCAACAGTCATGGGGGATTCTCGCGCAACTTTCGACGCTTTCCGGCGCCGTGATTCGTGCGAGCTTTCTTTCTTTGGGTGTAGGGACGATCAACGCGATGGGATTTCCGCCGGTTCAGGGCCTGTATGATCCGCGTAACGAGCATGACGCATGTGGCATGGGCTTTGTTGCCCACATCAAAGGCGTCAAAAGCCACGCGATTATTGGCCAAGCGCTGGAGATTCTGCGCAATCTCGACCACCGCGGCGCGGTGGGCGCCGATCCCCTGCTGGGCGATGGCGCCGGCCTGCTGATCCAGCTGCCCGACCAGTTGTTCCGCAAGTGGGCCGCGGGCGAAGGCAAGGAACTGCCGCAGCCGGGCGACTATGCCGTGGCGATGTGCTTCCTGCCGCAGGACGAAGCCGCGCGGAACTTCGTGATCGAAAAGTTCGAAAAGTTCGTGGCCAAGGAAGGCCAGGAGCTGATCGGCTGGCGCGATGTGCCCGTGACGCTCGATGGCCTGGGCAAGACCGTGATCGAATCGATGCCGGTGATCCGCCAGTGCTTCATCAAGCGCGGCGAGAACTGCGCCGACCAGGACGCGTTCGAGCGCAAGCTGCTGGCGATCCGCAAGCAGACGCAGAACCCGCTCGAAGCCATGGCCGAAAAGCATGGCCTGCCCGGCGTGACCGAACTGTACCTGCCCAGCTTCTCCTCGCGCACGATCGTGTACAAGGGGCTGCTGCTGGCCGGCCAGGTCGGCTCGTTCTATGACGATCTGCGTGATCCGGACTGCGTTTCGGCGCTCGGCCTGGTGCACCAGCGCTTTTCGACCAACACGTTCCCCAGCTGGAAGCTGGCGCATCCGTTCCGTTTCGTGGCGCACAATGGTGAAATCAACACCGTGCGCGGCAACGTCAACTGGATGAACGCGCGCCGCCGCACCATGGAATCCGAGCTGCTCGGCCCGGATCTCGACAAGATGTGGCCGCTGATCCCGCATGGCCAGTCCGACACAGCCAGCCTCGACAACGCGCTCGAACTGCTGGTGGCTGGCGGCTATGGCATTGCCCATGCCATGATGATGCTGATGCCCGAAGCCTGGGCCGGCAACGCGCTGATGGATCCCAAGCGCCGCGCGTTCTATGAATATCACGCCGCGCTGATGGAACCGTGGGATGGCCCGGCCGCCGTGGCGTTCACCGACGGGCGCCAGATCGGTGCCACGCTCGATCGCAACGGCTTGCGCCCGGCGCGCTTCTCGATCACGCGCGACGATCTGGTCTGCATGGCCTCGGAAAGCGGCGTTCTGCCGTTCCGCGAGGAAGACATCGTGCGCAAGTGGCGCCTCCAGCCCGGCCGCATGCTGCTGATCGACCTGGAGCAGGGCCGCATCGTGGAAGACGATGAGCTCAAGGCCCAGCTCTCGGCTGCCGAACCCTATGAGGAATGGCTCGGTGCCGCCCAGTACAAGCTCAAGGAGCTTGAAGTGGTCGAGCCCGAAGTCGTTGCGCTGCCTACCGCGACCGACAGCCTGCTCGATCGCCAGCAGGCCTTCGGTTACACCCAGGAAGACGTGACCAAGTTCCTGGAGCCGATGGCCGCGATCGGGGAAGACCCGATCGGCTCGATGGGCACCGACACGCCGATTGCCGTGCTCTCCAAGCGCTCGCGCCTGCTCTACGACTATTTCAAGCAGAACTTCGCCCAGGTCACCAACCCGCCGATCGACCCGATCCGCGAGGAGCTGGTGATGAGCCTGGTATCGATGATCGGCCCGCGCCCGAACCTGCTCGGCCATGACGCCGGCAGCCACAAGCGCCTTGAAGTGGACCAGCCGATCCTCACGAACGAGGACGTGGCCAAGATCCGCTCGGTCGAGGCTGCGCTCGATGGCGCGTTCCGCACCGCCACGATCGACACGACCTGGGACGCGACCACCGGTGCCGATGGCCTGGCCATGGCGATCAAGGAAATGTGCTGGGCCGCCACCGAAGCGGTGCTGGCAGACAAGAATATCCTGATCCTGTCGGACCGTGCGCAAAGCGCAGATCGCATTGCCATGCCTGCACTGCTGGCGACGGCCGCGGTGCACCATCACCTGGTGCGTCAGGGCCTGCGCATGCAGACCGGCCTGGTCGTGGAAACCGGCGAGGCGCGCGAAGTGCACCACTTCTGCGTGCTGGCCGGCTATGGCGCCGAAGCGGTCAATCCCTACCTCGCGTTCGAGACGCTCGAAGCCATCCGCATCGACAAGGGCCTGCCGCTCACGCCCTATGACGTGCAGAAGAACTACATCAAGGCGATCGGCAAGGGCATCCTCAAGGTCATGTCCAAGATGGGCATTTCGACCTACCAGTCCTATTGCGGGGCGCAGATCTTCGACGCGGTTGGCCTGTCTTCGGCCTTCGTTGACAAGTACTTCACCGGCACGGCAACCTCGATCGAAGGCGTCGGCCTCAAGGAAGTGGCCGAGGAAACCGTGCGCCGTCATGCAACGGCCTATGGCGATAACCCGATCTACAAGAAGATGCTCGACGTGGGCGGCATGTACCAGCTGCGCCTGCGCGGCGAAGAGCACGCCTGGACGGCCGGCAACATCGCCAGCCTGCAGCACGCCGTGCGCGGCAACATTCCTGAAAAGTACAAGGAATTTGCCCAGACCATCAATGACCAGTCCGAACGGATGCTCACCATCCGCGGCTTGATGGAGCTGAAGCCGGCCGACCAGCCGATCGACATTAGCGAAGTGGAGCCGGCGAACGAGATCGTCCGGCGCTTTGCCACCGGGGCGATGAGCTTCGGCTCGATCAGCCGCGAGGCACACACGACGCTGGCCATCGCGATGAACCGCATCGGCGGCAAGTCCAACACCGGCGAAGGCGGCGAGGAGCCCGATCGCTTCAAGCCGCTGCCCAACGGCGATTCGATGCGCTCGGCGATCAAGCAGGTCGCCTCGGGTCGCTTTGGCGTCACGGCTGAATATCTCGTCAATGCCGACGACATCCAGATCAAGATGGCCCAGGGCGCCAAGCCCGGTGAAGGGGGCCAGCTGCCGGGTGACAAGGTCGACAAGGTGATCGGCAAGACCCGCCACTCGACCCCGGGTGTCGGCCTGATCTCGCCGCCGCCGCACCACGACATCTATTCGATCGAAGACCTTGCCCAGCTCATTCACGATCTCAAGAACGTGAACACCAAGGCGCGCGTTTCGGTCAAGCTGGTGTCGGAAGTGGGCGTGGGCACCGTGGCCGCGGGCGTTTCCAAGGCGCGTGCCGACCATGTCACGATCTCGGGCTATGAAGGCGGGACCGGCGCTTCGCCGCTCACCTCGCTGACCCACGCCGGCAGCCCCTGGGAAATCGGCCTGGCCGAAACCCAGCAGACCCTGCTGCTCAACAACCTGCGCAGCCGTATCTGTGTGCAGGCCGATGGTGGCCTGCGCACGGGCCGCGACGTGGCGATTGCCGCGCTGCTGGGTGCCGACGAGTTCGGCTTTGCCACCGCGCCGCTGATCGCGGCCGGGTGCATCATGATGCGCAAGTGCCACCTCAACACCTGCCCGGTGGGTGTGGCGACGCAGGACCCGGTGCTGCGCGCGCGCTTCACCGGCCAGCCCGAGCACGTGATCAACTACTTCTTCTTCGTGGCCGAAGAACTGCGCGCGATCATGGCCGAGATGGGCTTCCGCACGGTGGCTGAAATGGTCGGCCGGGTAGACCGTCTCGACACGCGCAAGGTCGTGGCGAACTGGAAGGCGCAAGGGATCGACCTGTCGCGTCTGCTGCACAAGGTGGAACCGGTGGAAGGCACCGGCCTCAACTGGACCGGGCACCAGGACCACGGCCTCGATGCCGCGCTCGACAACGACCTCATCGCGGCGGCGGCGCCTGCCCTTGAAGCGGGCGAGCCGGTGCGCATCGAGCGTGCGGTGATCAACGTCAACCGCACCGTGGGCGCGATGCTCTCGGGCGAAGTGGTACGTCGCTATGGTCATGCCGGCCTGCCCGACAACACGATCAACGTGGCGTTCAAGGGCGTGGCGGGCCAGTCGTTCGGCGCGTTCCTGGCCCACGGCGTCACGCTCGACCTGGTGGGCGATGCCAACGACTATGTCGGCAAGGGCCTGTCGGGCGGCCGCGTGATCGTGCGCCAGCCGGCGCATGTGGAGCGCGAGGCAGCCGAGAACATCATCGTGGGCAACACCGTGCTCTATGGCGCGATTGCCGGCGAGGCGTTCTTCAACGGCGTGGGTGGCGAACGTTTCGGCGTGCGCAATTCCGGTGCCCTGGCGGTGGTCGAAGGCACCGGCGATCATGGCTGCGAATACATGACCGGCGGCGTGGTCGTCGTGCTGGGCAAGACCGGGCGCAACTTTGCCGCCGGGATGTCGGGCGGGGTGGCCTATGTCTATGACGTGGATGGCAACTTCGGTTCGCTGGTGAACGGCGCCATGGTCGACGTGCTGCCGGTTTCGGCCGCGCGCGACGAAGACGACGGTGCCGGCCGACCGCAGCAGCGCGGGGTGGACGTCAACGACTTCGGCATGGGCGACATGCTGCGTCATGACGCCGAACGCTTGCGCGTGCTGATCGAGCGTCACCTGCTGCACACCGGGTCCAAGCGGGCCCGCGCGATCCTCGACAACTGGGATCAGGAAGTGTCGCGTTTCGTCAAGGTCATGCCGCGCGACTATGCGCGTGCGCTCCGCCAGCTTGAGGCCGAGCGCCTTGAAGCCGCGTCGGTCGCTGCGGAATAAGGAATAGACTACAATGGGTAAGGCAACCGGCTTTCTCGAACTCGACCGCAAGGACCGGGGCTATGATGCCCCGGCCGAGCGCCTGAAGCACTATCGCGAGTTCATCGTTCCGCACGACGAAGGCTCGCTCAAGGGCCAGGCCTCGCGCTGCATGAACTGTGGCATTCCCTACTGTCACAATGGCTGTCCGGTGAACAACCAGATCCCGGACTGGAACCACCTGGTCTATGAAAGCGACTGGCGCGAAGCGCTGGACAACCTGCATTCGACCAACAACTTCCCGGAATTCACCGGCCGCGTCTGTCCCGCCCCATGCGAGGCGGCGTGCACGCTCAACATCGTCGACCAACCCGTCACCATCAAGTCGATCGAATGCGCGATCGTCGACAAGGGGTGGAAGGAAGGCTGGATCGAGCCGCAGGTCGCCGCGAAGAAGACCGGCAAGTCGGTCGCGGTGGTCGGGTCGGGCCCGGCGGGCATGGCTGCCGCGCAGCAACTGGCGCGTGCGGGCCATTCAGTGACCGTGTTCGAAAAGTCGGATCGCGTGGGCGGCCTGCTCCGCTATGGCATTCCCGACTTCAAGATGGAAAAGCACCTAATCAACCGTCGTCTGATCCAGATGATGGCCGAAGGCGTGGATTTCCGCACGTCGGTGGAAGTGGGTGTGACTGTCTCGGTCGACTCGCTCAAGGAAAACTTCGACGCGGTGGTCCTGTCCGGCGGCGCAGAAGATCCGCGGCCCCTGGGTATTCCCGGCTTCGAACTGCCGGGCGTGCGCTTTGCCATGGAATTCCTCACCCAGCAGAACAAGCGCGTGGCCGGCGACGATGAAATCCGCGCCGCGCCGCGTGGTTCGCTCACTGCCACGGGCAAGCACGTGGTGGTGATCGGCGGCGGTGACACCGGTTCGGACTGCGTCGGCACGTCCAACCGCCAGGGCGCGCTGTCCGTCACCCAGCTGGAAATCATGCCGCGTCCGCCCGAGAAGGAAGACAAGGCACTGACCTGGCCGAACTGGCCGCTCAAGCTGCGCACCTCGTCCAGCCACGAAGAAGGCGTGACCCGCGAATTCGCGGTGCTGACCAAGCGCGTGGTGGGCGAAAACGACGTGACCGGGCTGGAATGCGTCCGCGTCGAATGGGTCGATGGCAAGATGCAGGAAGTGCCGGGCAGCGAATTCGTGCTCAAGGCCGATCTCATCCTGCTGGCCATGGGCTTTGTCGGTCCGCGCAAGCAGGGCCTGCTCGAACAGGCCGGTGTGGATCTCGATCCGCGTGGCAACGTCAAGGGCAACACGGTGGACTACAAGACCAGCGTGGACGGCATCTTTGCCTGCGGCGACATGCGCCGGGGCCAGAGCCTGGTGGTCTGGGCCATCCGCGAAGGCCGCCAGTGCGCCCGCGCGGTGGACGAAGCGCTGATGGGTGTGACCGAACTGCCGCGCTGAGCGACCCGATCGTACCGCGAAAACAGGACAGGGGGCGCTCGGCAGCGAGCGCCCCCTTTCTCGTGCGGGTTCAGGCCGGCTGCGGTTGTCGGGCCAGCCGCTCGACAAGGCGGTTGTACAAGATCACCGCTTTGTCATGGACCGTGGGCATGACCGCGGGATCGGGCGTCGCGGCGATCACGCGCTGTTGCGCTTCGATCATCGTCTTGTCCTCGGCAAAGGCGCGGCCCGCGATGTCCATCAGGGTATCGCGCAAGGCCGCATCGCCATGGGCGCGGTGCGGGCCCCAGGAAAAGAAATAGCGCGCCGTATCGCCGGTCATCGGCGTCACGGCCTGGCTCGTGAAGGTGACACCGCCGGTCGCCCCGGCATAATCAGGCGCACCGTAGCCGCAACGCGTGGCGGTGCCGGGTGCGAACGTGCCACCCTTCATCAACAGCACGCCCGGGACCAGGAAATCGTAGGCCATGTAGCTGTCCATCGGCGTGGCCGACATGCGCGAGGACGAACCGAGGCTGTTCTCGATCCATCGTTCATAGCGGATGCCGCGTGGCAGTGGCGTGATGCGCGCCGGCGTATCGGCAAATTCCGACCCGGCACCAAAGCTTTGCGCATGAACGAAGGTAAGGTGGCTGAAATCCAGCAGGTTGTCACAGATCAGTCGCGCCTGCGCCGCATAGTCGAGATGACCGTGCCCGAGAATATAATCGGGATTGTCCAGGCCCACGGCCGGCGGGACAAGGTCTTCGTCGGCCCGCGCCGGATCCCCCATCCACACCCAGATCCAGCTGTGCCGCTCGATCGCGGGATAGCGGCGCACGCGGGCCTGCGGTGGGATGGTTTCCTGCCCCGGAATCGCGATGCACTTGCCCGATCCATCGAACAGCAGCCCGTGATAGCCACAGCGCAAGGCCTCGCCCTCGCACCGGCCCAGCGATAGCGGGGCAAGGCGATGGACACAGCGGTCTTCCAGGGCATGAAGTGCCCCCGTCGGCGTGCGCCACAGCACGATGCGTTCGTCCAGGATGGTGATGGCAAAGGGGGTCTGTGGTTCCAGTTCGTGGCTCCACCCGGCAACGTACCAGGCATCGCGGGCATAAGTCATGGGCTGTTGCCTCCTTCTGATCGCTCTCCGTCCGGCAGGTTGACTTAACAGTGTTAAGGAGTCAAGACGGTTCCATGCCGCCCCGCCCCGAACCCGCTCTTGATCGCCAGCGCCTGGTAGCCGCCGCCTTTGCCGTGCTGGAGGACGAGGGTCTGGAAAAGTTGAGCATGCGCAGCCTGGCGGCGCGGCTGGGCGTGCAGGCGCCAGCACTTTATTGGCACATTGGGGACAAGGCCGAATTGCTGGGCATGATGGCGGCCGAAATCTATGCGGCAGCGTATTCCGCCGTGCCCAACGCGCCCGATTGGCAGGCCTGGTTGATCGCGTTTGGCACGGCCCTGCGTGCGAGCCTGGCGGGGCGGCGCGATGGCCCGCGGCTATGCGCGCTGGCCTATCCCACTGCGCCGACGGCCCCGGCAGACCATGCCCGCCATATTGCCGCGCCGCTGGTTGACCTGGGGCTGGATCAGAACCAGGCGCTGGCGTTCCAGGCTGCGGTGATCGCCTTCACGCTGGGATGGGCAACGTTCGAAGCGAACGGGCCGATGCGGGCCTTTCTGCAGGGAATGATGGATTTTGAAGGCAATTTTGCCGGCGGTCTGGGCGCACTGGTGCGCGGCTTGGGCACGCCGGCGCTCGCGCCGGATCAGGCCAGCAAATCCTCGTAGAACGCCCCGAACGGGCGGGTGGGGTGGCGAAGCTGGATTTCCAGGATCCACAGGCCTGGCGTGGGCAAGCCGTCGAGATCACCAAGCTTGCCGGCCTGGCGCGAAGGGTGGGGGTAATCGGCGACGCGATGGCCGCGCACGTCGAGGTTGAGTTGCCAGCCCATCGCCACAGCTTCTTCCGCGGCGCGGGCATAGAGCGCCGTGCCGCGCACAGCGCCATGGTTCCAGATCGCTGCCACCCGTTGCCACAACTCGCGTGCGGCGGCGGCGCAGGCGTGCATGTCTGGATCGTCGCCTACTGCGAAGCTGGCGCCGACATCGGCTTCGTGGCCCAGCAGTACCGGGCCGATGTCGATGAAGAAAATGTCGTTTTCGGCCAGGGTCAGGTCTTCGCCACCCCGATCGCTGAACACGCGCAGGGTGTTGGCGCCGAAGCGCACCACCATCGGGTGCCAGGCCTGGCCCATGCCGAGGTCCGCCATGATTGCTTCGCCAAGCGCCTTGGCTTCGCTTTCGCGCAGGCCGGGATGGATCGCAGCGGCGAGGCGTTCGATGGCGGTCCAGGCCTGGGCCTGCGCCGCGCGCATGGCCGGCAGCGACCAGGCGGGGCCGACGGAGTCGACCGCCGCGTTCATGCCGGGTCTACCCGCCAGTCGATCGGGCTCTGCCCGTGGCTTTCCAGGAAAGCGTTGGCCTTGCTGAAATGGCGGCAGCCGAAGAAGCCGGCGTGGGCCGACAAGGGGCTGGGGTGAGGTGCCTTGAGCACGAGATGAGGGCCGGACGCGAGGCCGGGCACGCGTGCGGCCTTTTTCTGGGCGTGGCTGCCCCATAGGAGGAAGACGATCGGATCGGGCCGTGCCGCGACGGCGGCAACGGCCGCGTCGGTGAATTCCTCCCAGCCCTTGCCCTGGTGCGAGCCGGCCTGGCCGGCTTCCACCGTCAGCGCGTTGTTGAGCAGCAGCACGCCCTGCTCCGCCCAATGGGTGAGATTGCCATGCGCCGGGCGCGGCAGGCCGAGGTCGGTTTCCAGTTCCTTGTAGATGTTGACCAGGCTGGGCGGCACTTTCACGCCGCGTTGGACTGAAAAGGCCAGGCCATGCGCCTGGCCGGGGCCGTGGTAAGGGTCTTGCCCCAAGATCACGACTTTCACTGCCTGCAGTGGCGTCAGTTCGAGGGCAGCGAGGCGCTGCCCTCGCGGCGGGTAGATCGTCTTGCCGGCGGCTTCCTCGGCACGCAGGAAACCACCCAGCGCCCGCAAGGGCGGGCTGGCGAGCACCGGATCGAGGGCGGATGCCCAGCTTTCAGGGACCGCGGACACGTCCGTCGCCCCGTCAGGCAGCGGCCGGCCGCACGACGATCGCCTGGCCCTGCGCGTCGAACGCCAGCGCATCGATCCCCGGCGCCCAGGCGCAATCGCCCGGCTTGAGGATTTCATCGCCAAGCGCCACGGTGCCGATGCGCGGGATCACCAGCAGCGGGCCGGCATAGTCGGCAGCAAGGGTTGCATCGGGCAGCCCATCGAGGCGGTGCGCCGTGAAGTAGGCGCCGCTGGCGAGCTCTACCGTGCCGGTATCGGGGATGTGCTTGTGCAGCGCCGGATCGAGCGGCTCGCCCTTGGACACGGCGATGCCAGCATCGAGATGCAACTCGCGCGGGCGGCCATAGTCATAGAGGCGATAGGTGATGTCGCTGTTCTGCTGGATTTCGATCAGACTGACGCCGGCGCCGATGGCGTGGACGGTGTTGGCCGGAATATAGAAGAAATCGCCCGGCTTGACCGGATGCCACACCAGCATGTCCTCGATGCTGCCATCGAGCGCGGCGGCGCGCATCGTGTCGTGGTCCACATGCTCGTGGAAACCCACGCCGAGCGTGGCGCCGGGCTCGGCATCGATCACCAGCCAGCATTCTTCCTTGCCGCGGTCCTTCTCACCGGCGGCGGCCGCCTGCGCGTCGCTGGGGTGGACCTGCACCGACAGCGCTTCGCTGGTGAAGATGTACTTGACCAGGAGGCTGGGCACTTCGGGCGGGGGCACGAACCAGATTTCGCCGATGCGCTGGCCTTCGGGCGCACTGAACGGTGCGGGCAGTACATCCTTGCCCCAGGGCTTTTCGACCGAGCGGATCGGCAGCTTGCTCATTGATTCACCGCACCTTCCAGCTTGCCCACCAGTTGCGCGCCTTCGGGCGTGCACACCAGGATGTCGTCGCCATCGACCACCACGATCAGGTTGCTGGCGCCCACGACCGAAACGCGGGGGCCATCGGTGTGGACCAGCACGTTGCTGCAGTTCTTGAGTTCGACGCGGCCCTTGGTGGCATTGCCCACTTCGTCCTTGTCGAGCGCTTCGTGCAGTGCCTGCCAGTTGCCGATGTCGGACCAGGCCATGGTGGCGGGCACCATGGCGGCGCGGCCGGTCTTTTCCATCACCGCGTAGTCCACCGATTCGCCCGCGATCTTGGCAAATTCGGCCGCGTCGGGGTGGAAGGCGTTGCCGTCGGCTTGGCCCTTGGCCACCGCGGCGCGCACGGCGCTGGCGATGTCGGGGCGGTGCTGTTCCAGTTCGTCCAGGAAATGCCCGGCGCGGAACGCGAAGATTCCGCCGTTCCAGGCATAGCCACCATCGGCCAGGAAGCTCTTGGCGCGTTCCAGATCGGGCTTTTCGACAAAGCGTTCCACGCGGCGGCCACCGCTGCCCTCGATCGGATCGCCTTGCTTGAGATAGCCGAAGCCGGTTTCGGGCGCCGTCGCTGCGATGCCGAAAGACACCAGCCAGTCATCGGCGGCCAGCGCGGCGGCGGCGGTGGCCGCGGCCTGGAAGGCATCGCAATCGCCGATGTGATGGTCGCTGGGGCACACCAGCATGATAGCGTCTTCGGGCAGGCGCAGCGCAGCCAGGGCGATGGCCGCAGCCGTGTTCTTGCCCTCGGGCTCCACGATGATCTGGCTGCTGGCCGGATCGGGCAACTGTTCGACCACGTGATCGAGGTGATGCGCCCCGGTCACGACCACCGGCGGCGAAAAACCTGCTTCAGTGCTGCACCGCAGCACGGTGGCTTCGAACAGCGTGGTGTCGCCAACCAGCGGAAGGAACGGCTTGGGCTTGATCTTGCGCGAACGCGGCCACAGACGGGTGCCGCTGCCGCCGCACAGAATAACCGGTGTGATCATCGTAGTAGACGTTCCTGATTGCGTGGTCCCAGGTACCATTTTCTGGCCTTCTTACAGTAACATGCCTCTTTCTGCCAAAATGCATGGGGCGGTGGATCGACCGCGCCTTCCGGCAGGGTGGCACGGCACCGCCCCCTATTCCTAGTGTACGCCGCCAAGGGCGGCAACCGCCAATACGCTGCACCACGGCATGGCGATTGTGCGCCGCGCAGAAAGGCTTGGCCGGGTTGCAGGTGCGTGCGGGTGGTGGGATCGGCCGGGCCTTGGGGTTGCCGCTTGCGCCGAACGGGCCTAAGCACGCGGGCATGGCCGTTTACCTGCATGAAGAAGACCTGCCTTCCGCCGATTTGCTGGCGCCGGGCATCGTTGCTGTCGACACCGAGACGATGGGGCTGATCACGCCGCGCGACCGGCTTTGCGTGGTGCAGATTTCCGACGGGCAGGGCGATGAGCACCTCGTTCGTTTCAAGGTGGGCAGCGACTATGCCGCGCCCAATCTGCGCGCCGTCCTGGCCGATCCCGCCCGGCTCAAGCTCTATCATTTCGCACGGTTCGATCTGGCGGCCATTCATCATTACCTTGGTGTCATGGCGACGCCGGTTTTCTGCACCAAGATCGCATCCAAACTGGTGCGTACTTACACCGACCGGCATGGCCTGAAGGACCTCGTGCGCGAATTGCTGGGCAAGGAAATCTCCAAGCAGCAGCAGTCTAGCGACTGGGGTGGCGCGGTGTTGAGCGATGCGCAACTCGAATATGCCGCATCCGACGTGCGCTATCTGCATGGGGCCCATTCCATCCTGTTGGAACGTCTCGTACGCGAAAAGCGTTCCGAGATCGCCCAGGCCTGTTTCGACTTCCTGCCGACGCGGGCCCTGCTCGACATTGCCGGGTGGGCCGACCGGGATATCTTCAGCCACGAGTAATCAACCCGCCCTGATGATCGCTGTAACGCCCATGAACGTTGTGACGCCATGACAGTCCAGGCCGATCGCATGCGCAATCGCCGCCAGCACAAGGCCGCCCCCGGCGGCCGGCACGATCGTGTCGTGCGCACGCTGGCGGTTGTGTTGCCGGGCCTGATCGGGGCGATGCTGGCGGTCATGGTGCTCAGCCCGCTCGCCCCGCGTGGGGAAATCAGCTTCCTGCTTGACCGCACCAAGGTGGCAGTCGTGGCCGATCGCCTGCGCGTGGTCAGCGCGATGTATCGCGGCGCGGACAACAAGGGTCGGACCTTTTCGGTGACAGCCGGCACCGCCGTGCAGCATTCCGCGGCGCAGGATGTGGTGCAACTCAAGGACGTGACCGCACGGGTCATGCTCAAGGACGGGCCGGCGATCCTCACCACGCAGCAGGGCGCCTATGACTTTGGCAAGCAGTTCATCACTGTGCCCGGCGTGGTCAATTTCGAAAGTTCCGATGGCTATCGCATGATCACCGACGGCGCATCGATCGACCTGAACAAGCGGCGCATGGTCAGCGATGGGCACGTCGAAGGGCGCCTGCCGACCGGCACGTTTTCGGCCGATCGCATCACGGCCAACCTTGACGATCGGGTGGTAACGCTGGAAGGGCATGCACGCATGCGGATGGACCAAGGCAAGTTGCCCCTTCCAGCCAAGCCCTGACGCCGGGCAAGCCATGACGCGCGATTCGATGAGGACAACGCAGATGACCGACCCGCTCTCTTCCTCGCCCCGCGTTTCCACGCGCGTTCTGGCGCTGCGCTCGCTGGCTGCGGGCTTTGCCCTGTCGGCCGCGATCGTGGCGGGCGCGGTTCATCTCGATGCCCAGACCTTTGCCAAGCACAATTCCAACGCGCCGGTGAATTTTGGCGCAGACCGCATGGAATTGCAGGACCGGCAAAAGCGCGTCGTGCTGACCGGCAATGTCGATATCACGCAGGAAGACCTGCGGCTTCAGGCGGCGCGCACCACGCTGGCGTATACCGACACCAATGCCGTTCAGGTGCAGCGCATCGATGCGGCCGGTGGCGTGGTGGTCACGCGTGGCGACCAGCGCGCCAGCGGCAACAGCGCGGTCTATGACATTCCGCGCCGGATCATCACGATGGTGGGCAATGTCGCGCTGCGGCGCGGCAAGGACACGCTCAACGGCGGGCGCCTGGTGATCGATCTCAACACCGGCCTTTCCAGCGTGGACGGACGCAGCAGCGCGCCGGCACCGGGTGGGACCGGCACCACCACCGCGCCGAGCGGCCGCGTCACCGGCACGTTCAACGTGGCGAAGAAGAGCACCTGAGCGTTTAGGTCGCGACCCAGCCAACGGCGCAAAAGCGTTACCCTTTTTTCGCTTCTGCCGGTTATGGCAGCGGCAAGGCGGACAGGCTCGTGCGCCGCAAGTGGAGACGCAGCGTGGCTACCCTGGTTACCGGCAATGCCGGCTTCATCGGCTTTCACACCGCCAAGACCTTGCTCGAACGAGGCGATGCCGTCGTGGGGCTGGACGTGGTCAACGATTACTATGACCCGGCGATCAAGGAAGCCCGGCTGAAAATCCTGGAAGAGACGGCGGCGCGCACGGGTTCGTCGTATCGCTTCTTCCGCGCCAACCTGGCCGATCGCGGGGCGGTGGAGCGTGCGTTCGAAGACGGTCAGGTGCGCCGCGCGGTGAACCTCGCGGCGCAGGCGGGGGTGCGTTATTCGATCGAGAATCCGCACGCTTACGTCGAAAGCAATATCGTCGGCTTTACCAACATCCTCGAAGCCTGCCGCCATCAGGGAATCGAGCATCTGGTCTATGCGTCGACCAGCTCGGTCTATGGCGCCAACAAGGCCATGCCGTTCAGCGAGCATGTTGGCGTGGATCACCCGCTGCAATTCTATGCCGCCACCAAGAAGGCGAACGAATTGATGGCGCACAGCTATAGCCATCTCTACCGGCTGCCCACCACCGGCCTGCGCTTCTTCACCGTCTACGGGCCCTGGGGCCGGCCGGACATGGCGCTGTTCCTGTTTGCCCGCGCGATCCTGGAAGGCAAGCCGATCAACGTGTTCAACCACGGGAATCACACCCGGGATTTCACGTATGTGGATGATATCGTGGCCGGCGTGATCCGTGCGCTGGATCGTCCGGCGGCGCCCGATCCGGCGTGGGATGCACACCAGCCCGATCCAGCCACGTCGAACGCGCCCTATCGGATCTATAACATCGGCAACAACGCGCCGGTCAAGCTGACCGCCTATATCGAAGCGCTGGAAGAAGCCCTGGGGCGCAAGGCGGAACGCAATCTGCTGCCGCTGCAGGCCGGCGATGTGCCCGATACTTATGCCGACGTTTCCGATCTGGAGCGGGACCTGGGATACAAGCCGGCCACCACGGTGCGCGAGGGCGTGAGCCGATTCGTGGCCTGGTATCGCGATTACCACGGGGTGTAGGGCAAGTCCCCGCGCGGCGGTTCTTACGCAACTGCGAGATGGATTGCCTGGTTTGTACTGTGCGGAATTCCGCGCAGCAGAAGCGATCCATTTTGCACTGCGAGATAATGGTATATCGTTACTTGTGCGACGAAACGGGTCGTAAAGGCGATGAGCGGGGAAACACTTAGGCGGGCTTTGCCATATGCCGGCTGGAACTGCTGGCATTGCAATGGCATTGTTACACCGCCGGGGTAATCATGGGGGGCGCCATGTCACAGCACGACAAGCTGCGCAGAATGCTATTGTGCAAAGCAGCAATAGCTGGCATCGCTCCGTTCCGGAGATTTCTTCGGCAGGGAGAAAGGCGTGTGCTGTCGTCTTCCATGGCGGCAACAGATCGCTGACGATCGCTTCGAATGACCAAAGCAGGAGCACGTATCCAAGTGAAGCTTCCACCCAGAATTGCGGTTCTTCTTGCGAGCGCTGCCGTGTCGGGTTGTGCAACGCCCGTTGCCCCCACCGTGAAGCAGGGCCAAGACGCATACCAGGTGGCACAGCCCCAGGCGGAAACCAAGCTGCCCGATCAGTACAAGATCGGCCAGGGCGACGAGCTTTCGCTCGCGGTGTTCGGCGAGCCTGACCTGAGCGCGGCGAAACTGGTCGTGGACGAGGCCGGCCGCATCCAGGTGCCGCTGGTCGGTTCGGTGGTGGTTGCCGGCATGTCTCCTGACGAGGCGACGAAGGCAATCCAGAACCGGTTGGGCTCACGCTATCTGCGCGATCCCCAGGTGACGCTGAACGTGACCACCGCCGCTGAAAAGCTGGTTTCGGTGGAAGGCCAGGTCAACCACGCCGGTTCCTATCCCATCACGCCCAACACCACCCTGCTGGGCGCGATCGCCATGGCGCAGAGCCCGACGCGCATCGCCAAGCTGGACGAGACCATGCTGTTCCGCAACGTGAACGGCCAGCGCATGGTGGCGCGGTTCGACATCAAGCGCATTCGTGCGGGCATCGACCCGGATCCGCAGGTGTTTGCCGGAGACGTGATCGTGGTCGGCTTCTCGCAGTCGAAGTCGATCTACCGCGACATCATCTCGATGGCCGGGCTCCTCAACGTCCTGACCCGTTTCTAATGATCGGCGGTACCGTGCACAACAACCCCTCCTTCGCTCCTGCTGGCAGCGCCGCGCCGCGCGCGATGTCGGATGCCTTTGCCGATCTTGCCGAATACGACGACGAGGGCAGCAAGATCGACGTTCGCAAGATCCTGCTCGTCATCCGCGCCAACTTGTGGCTCATCGGCTTGATCATTGCAGGTTCGCTGGCGCTGGCGCTGGTCTTCACCATGCTCAAGACACCGCGCTACACCGCAGTGGCAACGGTGCAGATCAACAACCAGTCGGCCCAGGTGCTGGGTGACGATCAGCAGGATGCCTCGCAGGGCGAAGTAGCCTCGCCGCAGGATACCGATCGCTTCCTCAAGACGCAGATCGCCATTCTCAACAGCCGCGCCATTGCCGAGCGCGTGGCCCAGCGCCTGCGCCTGACCGGCAATCCGCAGTTCTATGCCGGCATGGGTGTGCCCGCGCCCAAGCCCACGGCCAGCCCGCAGCAGGTGCGCGAATACACGCTCAACCTGCTCAACAACAACGAGCTGGCCGACATGACGCCGGCTTCCCGCCTGGCAACGATCACGTTCACCAGCATCGATCAGCAGCTTTCCGCGCGCATCGCCAATGCCTGGGCCAACGAATTCATCCAGGCCAACCTGCAGCGCCGCTATGACAGCTCGGCCTATGCCCGCGATTTCATCTCGGGCCAGCTCGCCGAAGCCAAGGCCAAGCTCGAGCAGTCGGAACGTGATCTCAACGCCTATGCCCGCCAGGTCGGCCTGATCCGCACGCGCGATGCCGCGCCCACGCCCGGCGACGCCGACAGCGGCGGGACCACCGGTTCGGTGACCACGGCCAGCCTGCTGCAGATCAACACCGCGCTGAACCAGGCGCAGGTCAACCGCATGGCGGCCGAGCAGCGCTGGAAGGCCTTGTCGGGTGGCAACCTGCTGGGCGCGCCCGAAGTGCTGGCCAACAGCACGATCACGTCGCTGCTGGCCGACCGCTCCCGCGCCGAGGCCGAACTGCAGCGCGAACGCGCACGCCACCTCGACGACTTTCCGTCGGTGGTGCAGGTCAAGGCCCAGATCGTTGGTATCAACCAGCAGATCAATTCGGTGGCGCAGAGCATCCGTACGTCCGTCAAGGAACAGTACGACGCGACGGTCGAAGCCGAGAACAATCTCAAGCAGCAACTCTCGCAGCTCAAGGGCACTTCGCTCGAAGAGCAGGACAAGTCGGTTCAATACAACCTGCTTGCCCGCGAAGCGGATACCAACCGCAGCCTGTATGACGGCCTGCTGCAGCGCTTCAAAGAACTGAATGCGGCGGCCGGCATCAGCGCCAGCAACATCTCGATCATCGATGCGGCCGAGCCGCCGTCGATCCCGAGTTCGCCGGTGCTGGTCAACAACATGTTGATCGCGCTGCTTGCGGCCCTGGCGATCTCGGCGCTGGTGGTGCTGATCCGCTTCCAGCTGGACGATGCGGTCCGCGTGCCGGAAGACATCGAGGAAAAGCTGGGGATGCCGTTGCTTGGCGTCATTCCCAAGGCGGAAGACACCACGCCGGCCGCGGCCTTGGCCGATCCGAAGTCGGCGGTCAGCGAAAGCTACAACTCGCTGCGCGGTTCGCTGCTCTATTCGACGGCAACCGGCCTGCCGCGCTCGCTGCTGGTCACCAGCTCGCAGCCTTCGGAAGGCAAGTCCACCACCAGCCTGGCCGTGGCCACGGGCCTTGCCCGCCTGGGCAAGAAGGTGCTGCTGCTCGACGTCGACATGCGCCGCCCCGCGCTCCATGCGGTGATCGGGGTGACCAACGAACACGGCATGTCCAGCCTGCTTACCGCGCAGGATACGCTGGCCGACGTGGTGCGTGAAACGGATGAGCCCAACCTGCAGGTGATCACTTCGGGTCCGCTGCCGCCCAGCCCGACCGAACTGCTCAGCTCGGGCCGCCTGACCCAATTGCTGCGCGAACTGAACGAGATCTATGACGTGGTCATCCTCGACAGTCCGCCGGTGCTGGGCCTGGCCGATGCGCCGCTGATGTCGGCCATCGTCGATGGCGTGATGCTCGTCGTCCAGTCCGACCGTAGCCGCCGCGGCTCGCTGCGCGCTTCGCTGCGCCGCCTGCGCGCGATGCACCCCAATGTCCTGGGTGCGGTGCTGACGATGTTCGACGCGTCGAAGTCGGGCAACCGCTACTCCGAATACTATGGCTACAACTACTACCGCTACACGCCCGAGAACGAGGCCTGAGGTAAAGCCATGACGGGCTCGCCGTTGGGCAAAGTGTCGGGGCTTGGCAAGGTGTCGGGCTATGCTGCGGCGCTTGCCTTGGCCGCCTATGCCGGGGTGGCCGCTTTCAGCGGATGGGATCGGCTTTCGATCGTCGATCCCAACGTGCGCGCGCCGACCGGTTGGGCCTATGATACCTTCAGCGCGCGGGCGCTGGCCGGGGATGCCAACGCGGCAGCCCGGCCCAAGGATGCGCTGCCCCTTGCGCAGCGCGCCTTGCTGTCAGACCCGGTCGATGCCTCGGTGGTGGGCCTGGTTGGGGCGGCCCACTTCCTGGCCGGCCAGTCCGACGATGCCGATGCGGCATTCCGCCTGTCCGCCGGCATGGGCTGGCGCGACCTGCCCACGCAGATCTATTGGTTCAACCGGGGGCTGGACCTGGGCCAGGCCGATGTCGCCGCCCAGCGCCTGGACGCCTATCTGCGCCAGGTGCAGGACGATGACCGCACCCAGACCATGCTGAACGACATGGTGGCAAGCCCCGAAGGACGCGCCGCGATCGTGCCCCGGCTGGCCGAGGCGCCCACGTGGCAGCGCATGTTCCTCTCCGCGCCCTCCACCATGGCGCAGCAGGACTTTGCCAACCGGTATGCCGTGGTGCGGCAGATGCGCGCCGGCAGCCTGGGCTGCCCGGCGGTGAGCGGGTTGACCACCGGGTTGATGCGGGTGGGCCTGTTCAACGAGGCGCAGGATATCTGGAGCCGCGAATGCGAACCGGGCAACGCCCTGGTGCACGATGGCCAGTTCCTGCGCATCAATCCCGATCCACAGGCGCACAATTCGGTGTTCGACTGGCAGGTGCCGAGCAGCGGGACCGTGGAACTGCTGGTCAGCGACTTTGGCAACAATGGTGCCCACCAGCTCGACCTGCGGGTTTCCGGGGCCAGCCCCTTTTCGGTGCTGCGCCAGGTGGTGGTGTTGCCGGCGGGCAGCTATCGCCTCTCGTGGGCGATGCCTGGCACCACGGCGACCGAACTGCGCGCGTTGAAAGTGGGCCTGGGCTGCACGTTCGACCAGGGCATCGCCCAGACGCCGATACCGCAAGCCGGCGGCCGGGTTGCCACGCAATACCTGCTGGACGATGCCTGCCAAGCCCGCGCGCTGGTGTTCTGGCTGGCGCCGGGCACGCAAGTGCACATCGCCGATGTGCGGTTGGAGCGCGTGACGGGCTGAGCCAGCCAGGCCAGCCGGTTATCCGGCTATTTGCGGCGCGGGACGATCAGTGGCGTGCCGCGCGGCACGATCGGCCCCAGCACCAGGCAGAATGAGCGGATCGCCGCTGCTCGTGTCCGCGTGGCATCGCCTTTCAACAGCGAGACGAAAAAGCGCCCGATGCTCTTGGTCAATTGCCAGGCATAAGTGGAATAGAGCTTGTGCTGGACCAGCACGGCGCCATTGCCCAGGGCATAGAAAAACGACCGGTCCAGTTTGATCGTATCGTTGGCGGGCAGGGGCGGATGATCGACCAGCAGCCCGGCCACGCGGCGTCCACGATAGCCGGCCGCAAGCAGGCGCAGCCCGAAATCGAGACCCTCGCTCGATCCGTGAATGCAGCCGATGCCCAGCGTGGGATCGAATCCCGTGGCGCGAAACGCTTCGGTTCGGATCGTCACGCCTGGCTCCCACATGTTGCCGATGATCGTCTTGGGCGAAAAATCGATGTCGGCGGCAATGGGGTCGGCCGCCTGCACGGCGCCCTCGGACCGAATGTTGCAGGCCAGGAAATCCAGCTTGTCGCGCTCGAGCAGGGCAATGGCATCGTGCAGCGCCGTGTCACCCACCGGATAGGTATCGTCATCGAGGAAGCACAGGAACGGATGGCTGGCCAGTTCCGCACCCTTGTTGCGTGCCAGCGACGAACTCCAGATGGTGAGCGGCAAGACGCGCACCCCGGGGAAGGATGGGGCATTGGCCACGTCCCAGCCTTGCCACACCAGGATGATCTCTACCGTCACGTGCAACTGTTCGCGCAGATGGTCGAGCACGGTGCGCAGGCGCTCTTCGCGGCCGGAATTTTCCACCGTGCAGATGATGATCGTGATCGATGGCGTGGTGGGCGTGGGGGCAGATGTCTGGGCGTCAGCGGTCATGGCGTTTTCCGTCGGTGAAGCGGGCGGTGGTTTGGCGCCGGATGGGCCGACGACGCGCACAGGCGCCGCTTTGGCTTCATGCGCGATTCCCCCGGGTCTTGCCAAGGGGGCATGACATGAAATTTGCTGCGTTGCGGCAATTGGTCATGCCGCGAACTTGTAAAATCTTCCGCGCTGCAAAATAAAATGGCTGACCAGCGCTTGGCAAAGTCGGCGATCCATTGACAAGAACAGGTTGACCCGACAGACCTTTGCCAGGGGAACGGCCATTGCGCAGTGCACAAGGGACGGACAAGCCGTAGCCCGATCCGGCATGGCGATGCGGCAAAAAGCGCCAAATTGTGCGGGATAGGCTGGTTTCTGTTTCGTAAACCATGGTTTGCTGCAATTTCGGGACGGTTTTGAACACGGTATGAGCTACTCCAAACTCGCGATGAAAGGCGCAATCTGGTCGTTGCTCCAGGTTCTCGCCGAGCGCTTTACCCAGACCGTGGTCATGCTTACGGCAGCCCTGTTCCTGGGGCCGCACGATTTTGGCGTTGCGGCAATGGCCACCGCGCCAGCCATCATTGCTGCATCGACTTTGCAATCTGGCAACCAGTTGATTGTGCAACGCGAAGAGGCGGATGCCCGGTTTCTGGATACCGCGTTCGGCCTGTTCATCGGGATCGGCATTGCCGCCGGCGTGGTGATCGCCGCGCTGGCGCTGATCTTTCGCCTCCTGCCTGGCTATGACAACATCTGGCTGATGATCCTGCCCACCGTGGCCGCGCCGCTGTCTGCGGCGGTGGGCGTGGTGCCCGAAGGCCTGCTGATGCGCACGTTCAACTACCGCGTGCTGGCGATCCGCAAAACAGCCGGCCAGGCAATTGCCGGCGTGGCTTGCTGCGCGATGGCGGTCTATGGCTTTGGCGCGTGGAGCATCGTGGTGCAGGTGACACTGGCGCCGATCATTTCCACCGTCATCAGCCTGTTTGCCGCGCGCTGGCGGCCCACCGCGGTTGCCCGGCTGGGTGACATGGCCGATGTCAGCCGCTTTTCGGGTGCGGTCCTGGGCGTCTCGGTGCTCAACCAGATCAACATCCGCTCGGTCGACGTGATCGTCGGCATGATCGCCGGTCCGACCGCCACGGGCGTGTTCCGCCTGGCGCGCACCGTGCTCGATCTGGCCACCAGCCTGTTCCTCAACCCGGTCAACAACACGCTCCTACCGATCTTCTCGCGCATGGCCGGTGACCGGGAACGCACGATCGAGGCGATGTGGCAGGCTTGCGGCATTACCAGCCTGATCGCATCGGTGCCGTTCGTCGCCTCCACCTTTGCCGGGCCGTTCGTGGCCGACCTCGTGTTCAAGGGCAAATGGCCGCATCTGGCCGAAACCGTCACGGTGCTGCTGATCTCGCTGCCGTTCGTGGCGATGATCGTGCCGTTGCAGACCTACCTGGTGGCCACTGGCCGCCCGCGCCTGGCGCTGTGGAACAACTTTTTCCAGACCATCGCCAACGTGGTGATGATCGCGGCGGGTGCCTATTTCGGTATCGTCTGGGCAGCGGGCGCATTCAGCCTGCGCTGCATGCTGGGCGGGCTGGCGCTCATCTTCGTGATCCGCAAGGTCACACCCGATATCCGCATCGCCAAGGATGTGGTGACTTCGCTTCCGGCGGTGGTTGGCCTGGGCGTGGTGGCCGCGGTCGGTGCCTTGACGTGGATCGCTTCGCTCGATCTGTCGCGGCTCTTGCCCACGCTGGCCACCACCACCCTGGCGCTGCTGCTTTATGCAGCGATCACGTTCCTGTTCTTCCGCGCGCGCATCAGCACTGTCCTGATGGCCGTCAAATCGAAGCGCTAGTTTTGTTTGCCGTGCGATTTGTTGACAAAAACCGGTATCCACTTTTTGTCGTCGCACTCAAGAAGGAGCCACGCCATGGCGCGCATTGCAGTCGTCTGCGCCTTTCTGCCCAGCCGCAACACCGGCATGTATACGGTGGATCTGTCGGCCTATGCCTATTTCACCAGGGCCTTTCCCGATGACGAAGTGACGTTCTACTGCCTCGGCAGCACGGCCAAGCTGGGCTATTCCAAGGAAGAAACCCACCAGGAATACCAGCAGCTGAGCGACCATGTCGACGCGGTGCGCGAGGCGGACCTGATCGTCTACTGGGGCGATTTTCTGCACTCCAAGGGCTATTGGGAAGCAGACCTTGGTGGCTGGCTGGTGCGCGACGGGATCAGCACCGATCGCGACGCTGCCCGCGAATTGATCTATCGCGCGTTGATGCTGGAAGACGCCAGCGATGAAGTGCTGGCCAAAGTCGTGGTGTTCGGCGGCACGATCATCACCATCGGCGCCAACGATCTCGCCGATGCGCGCTATGCCAAGGCGCTGCGCCGCCTGATCACCAAGGCCGGTGGCATCTATTTCCGCGATGCGCTTTCCTCGGTCAAGGCTTCGCCCTTGCGCGGCGACCAGGCCACGCTGGGCAGCGACTGCGCGCTGCAATTGTCGAAGGACGATTTCCTCCAGTACGGGCTGGTCGATAGCTTCCCCGAAAAGCCGGGCGAGAAGCTGGGCGTGTTCTTCGGTCGATCGAAATGGATTGCCCAGCCCCTGGCGTTGGGCCGGGCCGTGGCGCGGCAGATGGGAGCAGAGGCGATGTGGGTGCCCTGGCTGCGTTCGGCGCCGCGCCAATTGCCGCTGGCACGCCTGTTCGGCTTTCCCGCCACGCGCGAACCGCCGCTGCCAAAGGATGCCATCGCCAAGCTGCTGGAATGCAAGGCAGTGGTCACCGATACGTATCACCTTTGCGTCAATGCCTGGAACCTGGGCATTCCGGCGGTGTGCATCGGCTTTGGCAGCCAGCACGTGGGCCACACCCTGGGCGACAAGAAGAAGGAAATCCTTTACGCCCAATACTTGGGCAGCCCGTTCTACATCTATCGCGAGCATATCCAGAACCCGACGGCGATCCCCGCCGCGGCACGCTATGCCGCCAAGATGCTGGGCGAAACCGACCAGATCGAGATTGTGAAGGCATCGATCCACGAACAGGCGCAGGCCGCGCGGGCGCGCCTGGCGGCGGCTTGCCGCTGCGTGCTGGGCCGCTGATCTCTCCGTTCCCTGCGTGACGTAAAAAACCCCGCTGCCCATGCCGGCAGCGGGGTTTTTCGTTTCAGCCGATCCGCGCCAGCAGGGCCTGTGCAATTCCATGCCAGCTGAACTGATGGCGATAGGCCGCCACCGCATCGGCAGCCGGCGGCGTGGCCGCGGCTTCGGCCACTGTCTGCGCCAGGGTGTTGGCATCGATCGACAGCGGTACGAAGCGCGCCCAGGGCGGCGCCACGCGGCGGTGGATCTCGATGTCGCTGCACACCACCGGCAGGCCCAGGCTGCCCGCCTCGACCAGCGGCATGTTGAACCCTTCGGCCAGCGACATGCTGACGAAGCAGGTGGCATGCTGGTACAGCGCCAACAGCGCGGTATCGCTGGCATGGCCGTGCCATTCCAGCTTGCCGGCGCGGGTGGCGAGTTGGCTTTCCCATTCGGCAGCGACCGGGCCCCAGCCACTGCGGCCCACCACGCGAACCACCCAGGGGGCAGGCAGGGCATCGGCCATGGCCACCACGGCGGCATAGTTCTTGCGCGGCTCGATCGTGCCAACGGCGATCACGCCGGGCTGGCTGCGATCGGCGGCGGGCGCGGTGGACAGATCGATGCCGGGGGCATTGCCGATCGTCGCCACCGGGCGGCGCAGGATCGTCGCCAGGCTTTCGGCCATCAGCGTGGTGGGGGCAACGATATCGCGATAGCGGGGCGCCATGCGGGTTTCGGCATGCTTGAACAGCATGCGCCCGCGCAGGTTCATGGCCTGGCCGCGCGTCCACGGGAAATCATCGTGGATGATGCGGTAGACCGGGGTGCGTGTTGTCGCGATCAGGAGCGGGCTGGGCGGAAAGGCTGGGCAGACCAAGGCGCGCGGGCGCGCCTGGCGCCAGGCCGCCGTACGCGCCAGGGCGAGCCAGCCGCGAAAGCCGCCCGGCACCTTGATCACGCTGCCATCCTGCAGATCATCGAGCACGGTCGATTGATCATCCACGAAGGCCACCACGTTGGTTGCCTGGCTGCGCATCGCCCGGAACAGGTTGATGGCATAGCGTTCGATACCGGTGGATGCGTTGGGCCTTGTGGCCAGAACCAGGTCTATCGCAATGGTCAATTTGCTCTCCGCCTGGGACCTGCGTTGTCGGGTGGCACGTTGTGGTGCGCGCTGGGTTTGCCAATAATCTCTGGCCCCTATTTCGCTGCAATGCAACATCAGAGTGTTGGGCAGGTCGAATCCAAGCCTCTCCGCGCGCTATAGGGGTTGCCTAGATTGCTTGCAGGCCAGTATGATCGGCGGTGCAACAAGGTTTGGCAACTCGCCAACCGGGACCGCGGAAGAATTCTTGAGAATGAGCAGCGCCGCCACACATCGATTGCAGGCGCCGACTAATCGGCGCACGCGCGCCCGTGCCGCAGCATTGGGCGCGGATTCGCCTGTCACGACGGTGGCGCACGCTTGGCGCTGCTATCTGGCCTTGGCGATATCCATGTTCCTCAACATGATTCTGGCCATTGCCAATGCCAATGGCCTGGGCATGAACAACAAGCTGGTGACGGCGATCCAGATTGTGGTGACGCTTGCAAGCTGCGCGGTGATCTTAGGGCAGCCGATCAAGCTGCGCCCGGCAGAGCAATATGGGCTGTTTGCGATCGTCCTGCTGCTGATCATGACAAGCGCGTTGAACGGCTTCAATCCCAAGGCGGTGTACGATTGCTTGATCATACCGCTTTACATCGCGTTGGGCCGGTCGGCGCGTGCGGTGAAACCACGCTGGATGGATTGGCTGTTGGCGGCCGTGACGCTTGTCGTGCTCATGGAAATGGTGGCCCCTGCTCTGTTCACGCGCATTGTGAATCCCGGAGCATTTTTCATGGCGACCCGCAGCTGGATTGCTGCAGCCAGCGGGGCCGCCGCAGATTCCGGCCTCTACATCGGTGCTACGCGTGGCGGCGGTTCGGTATTTTCGCTGGCCGACCACCGTGTCTCGGGCCCCTTTCTCGAGCCTTTGTCGCTCGGCTATTTTTCGGTGGTGATGACGATTTACTATGCTGCGATTCACCAGTCCAAATTGTGGGTGCGTCTTGGCGCGATCGCTGTCTGCTTGTTCCTGTCGCTGGTTTCTGACTCGCGTGCGGCTTCCGGGCTTATCATCCTGTCAAGCCTGATCCTGGTATATCGCGTTCAATTGCCCGCCATTCTAATATGGCTGGCGCCCCTGGCAATTCTGGCGGTAGCGCTGATAATCCACTGGATACAGCCGGCTTTTCTTGCCGGAGGCGACGCCCTGTATCGCATCGGTCTGACGTTCGACGGTATGGCGGGCTTTAGCGTCGGCGACCTTATCATCGGCAAGGTCAATACCGATCGTGTTGGCGATAGCGGCATTCTCTATCTCGTAAATTGTCTGGGCATCGTAGGACTTTTGCTGGCTCTGTTCTATTTTGCCGGCCTCTTTTCACGGCGGCCGGATTCCGCATCGTCCGTCTATGTGATGATGGCAGTCTACATCACAACCATGCTGATTTTTGGCGGTGCTGTTTTCTCGATTAAGACGGCTAGCCTTACGGGTTTCGTCCTGGGCCTTGCGACGTGGCCGCATGCCGTGCCCAAGAGCGGAGAAAAGCGGCTGCGCCGCCTGCGTAACGCGCGGGCATGACGCCAGGGCTTGTTTATTCAAATGACGCGCATGCAGACGTTGATCTTGTCGGCATCTCGCTTGGGTAATTCATGGGGGTAGCGATGAAGACATTCGGTGATATCCTGGAGCGTAATAATGGGTTTGGGCCAGGATTTGATTTTGCGCGAGTTTTTTTAGCAATAAGTGTGCTTCTTTGGCATGTCTTATTAATGTCTACGGGCGGCTATCAACCATTTATATCCACGCCAGCTTGGATTTATAATTATTCAATATTGCCAATGTTTTTTGGCCTTAGTGGATTTCTGGTTGCCGGAAGCGCGCAGAGGAACACGCTAAAAATATTTGCAATTAATCGTGGGATTCGAATTTTTCCTGCGCTGATTGTAGAAATTGCTTTGTCCGCGCTTATTCTGGGCCCGATTTTTACAAATCTTCCTCTTGGCGAATATTTTACGAATAAGCAGTTTTACATATATTTTCTTAACATGATTGCGCTGATCAATTTCAAGCTTCCCGGGGTTTTTCTTTCTAATCCCTACCCCGGCACCGTCAATGGATCATTGTGGACCGTGCCTTTTGAGTTCCTGTGCTACTTTGCGATGGCGTTCGTCATTGTAAGGCAGTTTATCAACCAGCCGAAAAAGCTTCTGGCGTTTTCGATCTTTGTAATGGTTGCGGCGATCGTGTTGCAGGCGTGCGTTGATTTTCTGCCTCATGCCGCACTGCTCGACAAAGTCATGAAGGCTTACATTCACGATGGTAAGGGCTCTGCTCTTTTGCCGTGCTTCCTTCTGGGCGCGCTGGCCTATACCTTGCGCTACAAAATTCCGATGGACTGGCGTATTTTCCTGGGATGCCTGCTGGTCGTCCTGATTGCAGGTATTATGTTTGGCCCTGGGTCATGGAAAAATACGGTGCTAGTAATTGTCTTTGCACCGGTTTTAATCTACATCGTCTGCTTTGTAGGCCTGCTTGATATACCGAAGCTCCCATATTTTAGCCGTGGTGATTATTCCTACGGAATTTATTTGTACGGGTTTCCGATTCAGCAAGCGCTTGCGGCCTCGTCAGACCTATTTCATAATCCTTGGATCATGCTTGCCGGAAGCCTCGCCGCAACTACCGCGTTCGCGACATTTTCCTGGCATTGTATCGAGTCTCCGATCTTGAGAAAGCGGAAGGCTATAACGGCTTGGCTTTCGTGACTTCGTTTTGTCAAATCCCGAAGATTTAGCGAATTGTTCAGCATATTATTGAGGCCGGATTAGAGGCAATTTTTCGCCTAATCGGTGCAGCTGCGGCAATGCCGTGCTGCACTGATTATGGCAGGATTCGGTCGAACGAACATTTGGCGTATTGATTTGACAACGTCTCTGTTAAGGCAGGTGATGTCCTGCCAGTCGCTGCAGCAACAGAGGTGCGAATTATGGCGCGTGTAGCAATCGTCACCGGTGGCACGAGGGGAATTGGTGCGGCGATATCCGTTGTCTTGAAAGATCAAGGCTATGCGGTGGCGGCGAACTACGCCGAAAATGCCGCTGCAGCGACCGCCTTCAGCAATGAAACTGGCATTCCCTCGTACAAGTGGGATGTGGGCGACCCGGAGGCCTGCCTTGCCGGCGTTCGGCAGGTTGAGCAGGACATCGGGTCTGTCGATATCTTGGTCAACAACGCTGGCGTTACCCGCGACGGCACTCTTCACCGGATGTCCTATGACGACTGGAATGATGTGTTGCGCGTCAACCTGGGCGGGTGCTTCAATATGGCGAGGTGTACATTTGGTGGCATGCGCGACCGGCGTTGGGGTCGGATCGTCAGCATCAGTTCGATCAACGGCCAAGCAGGGCAGTTCGGTCAAGTCAACTACTCGGCCGCAAAGAGTGGCATTCTAGGCTTCACAAAGGCACTGGCGCTAGAAGGGGCCAAGTATGGCGTATTGGTAAATGCGATAGCGCCGGGCTACATTGCGACAGAAATGGTAGGGGCGATCCCCGCGCCGATCCTGGAGAAGATCGTGGCGAAGATCCCGGTTCGCCGTTTAGGCGAGGCTTGCGAGATCGCGCGGGGGGTTGCATTTTTGACCAGCGAAAGCGCTGGATTTGTTACCGGATCCACACTCAGCATCAACGGCGGACAGTACATGCACTAAGCGCCCTCGAATGAGACTGCGCCGTGTTGCACCTTCACAATCCTCGCCGCAGAAGTCGCCTGGCATCGCCGGGATAGCGCGTCAAACGACACCGGTTCGTGCGCAACGGTGTCTCATGACAAAGCATCAGCGACAGTCCTGCGCCGGGCGACATCGCGCGCTATGGCGCCGAACCAGTTCATCCCCGGCATTTCAATGAAGCGATAGGTCTGGCTGGCCACCAGCACCACGGCTGCCAAATATACCAAGGTGATTGCGTCCATCACCCAGGCATTGCCCACCAGCGCCAGGTCGGTCCCCGGCAGCGTCGTGGGCTTGTGCAGCAGCTTTCCGGCGGCGCGCAGCAAGTTGTTGGTGAGGAACGCGCCGAAGAAGTGGACCATGTAGATCGAATAGGACATATCGCCCAACTTGCGCGGGAACGGGCGCAATAGCGCCTGGGACACGTGCCCATCCTGCCGGGAAAAAACCAGGATGGCGATGCCGAACACCACGGGTGCCAGCAGTTGAAGCGGGCCAACCTCGGCCAGATAGACGAAGCCCAGCACTAGCACGATGGCCAAGACTTCGGCCAGGGTGCCCTTGATCGGCAGCGGGCGATTGCGCAGGCACCACACCAGGTGCCCGGCAAAGAAGCCATAGACGCAGCGCTCCAGGCCAAACTGGCTGCTCGTTGCCAGGAACTTGGGCGCCAGCAGATAGAGCGACAGCCCCGCCGCCACCACATAGACCAGCGCCACCAGCGGCAAGCGCCGTCGTGCAACGACGACAGTGATGGCGAATATCAGGTACGTGAAGAATTCGGCGCTGATGCTCCACGAGGGGCCATTCCAGGTAGACCCTTCATAGATGCCCACGCCATTGAGCAGCAGCAGATTGACCAGGATGGCCATCGGCGTGCGGTCTTCGGAAAATGGGGGGCGGGGCAGGGCGCCGGGGGCGTGGTGGGACATCACCAGCACGGCCAGCTCGAACGCCACGAACACCGCCAGCATGACGAAATGCAGCGGATATATCCGCCCAAAGCGGCGAATCGCGAAAGGCACGAGGTCCCCCGCGCTGTTCAACCGGCTGGCATAGGCATGCGAGATGACGAAGCCCGACAGCACGAAGAAGAAATCGACGAACATGTAGGCATGCCGGGTGAGCGTGAAAAAGTAGATGTGGCTGGCCACTTGCAGGTGGAACACGGCCACGGACAGGGCGGCAATGCCGCGCAAGCTGTCCAAGGCCTGGTATCGGTGGGCAGCTGTCATCGTCACCTCGGCTTAGCAGAGCGTCACGGTCCTTTCGCTCTGCTACGCTGCGCCGCACAAAATACAACCGTTTTGGTGATTATTGCGCCAAGATGTGCCTGGAAAGCGCCTGGTGGTTCAGAACCTCGCCGTCTCCCGCTGGATGCGCTTCGCGATCGAGGTCCACGAAAAGTTGTCGTTGATGTGCGCAATCTGTGCGGCGAGTAGTGTCGCACGCGCGGTAGGGTCTTGCAACGCGTCGATGCGGGTGGCGAGGCCCGCCTCGTCGCCGGGCTCGAAGATTGCGTTGGGGCCGACCACGCCGGGAATGCCGCCCACGTTGGAGCCGAGCGCGGGCGTGCCGCAGAACACCGCTTCGGCACAGACGCGGCCGAACTGTTCGCGCCAGTTGGGCGTGGGCACGCTGGGCAACACGAACAGGTCGAGCGCCGAATAGAAGATCGGCAGCTGTTCCTTGTTGAGCGCCGGGAGCAGCACACCGCCGAATTGCTGCACCGCTTCGGCCACGTCAGGATCGCTCACCGGCCCGCAAAGGAGCAGGGCGGCGCCGGCCTGGTGCGCGGCGCGGGAGAAACATTCCAGCCCCTTGGGCCGCCAGATGCGCCCGGCATAGCCGGCGAGCACGCGCCCGTCGAACGCACGGGCGGCTTGGGGGAACAGCGCGGTCAGCTTGGCCCGCGCCTCGTCCTTGGGAATGGGGCTGAACGATTCGAGCGAGACGCCGTTGCCCAGCGGTGCCACGATCCGCTCGGCCTTGGCACCGCGCGCGAGCAGCACGCCGGCCACTTCGGTGTTCTTGGGAAACACGATGTCCGCCCGGGCATGAACCACGCGCTCCATCACGTTCGCGCCGGAAAAATTGCCTTTAAGGTTGATCGCGCTGCTTTCCAGCACGAACGTGCTCTTGCGCTTGAGCAGGGCAGCCAGGAACGCCGTGAGCGAGTGCGGCTCTTCATGGATGTAGAGCACCTGGGGCGGATGGGCCCGGATGTAGGACAGCATGCCCGGGCTGACATATGTGAGCCAATGGCCGGGCGCGATGCTGGGAAACAGCTTGAGCGTGAACTCGGGCTCGGTCACCTCGGCGTATTCCTTGCCGGCAAAGACCTGCGGGCCCAACACGGTGAGATCGAACAGCTTGCCCAATTCCCGGAAGCGATCATGGTAAAGCTTGTTGCCGGCTTCGTGCCACACCAGAATCATGCTCGGTTTCACGGTCGGTCCACCCTTTCGACACAGCCCCGCGGCGCGCGCTGTTCGCTGCGCCGGTCCAGGCGTCTTGTGCATGCACAATGCGCGTGTTGCAATGCAATAGGTTTTGTAAAGGCACAATTCGCTGGCTGGGCCGTTGGTCTGCCAAAAGGCAGCGGCGCGTGGCAGCAATGTAAATTTTGCATATGCGAACCACGCGCTATGGCCTAACACAGCGCCCGGGCGGCGGGGGTTTCCACCTGCCGGGGCAAGACGGCTTATGGTTAAGGAAAAGCGAGGATCTATGACGCAGACAGTGGCGGTGACCGATGTTATGGCGCGCTCTGGCGTGGCCTTTGGCACCAGCGGCGCACGCGGCCTGGTGACGGCGATGACCGACCAAGTATGCTTCACTTATACTTGCGCATTCCTGCAGCACATGGCCGAGATCGGCCAGTTCGCACCCGGTGGCGGCGTGGCGATCGCGGGTGATCTGCGGCCTTCAACCCCGCGCATCATGGCGGCCTGCCGTGCCGCGATCGCGCACATGGGCGGGGAATTGGTCGATTGCGGTTTCGTGCCTTCGCCGGCCGTGGCGGCACTCGGTTTTGCCCGCGGCATTCCCTCGCTCATGGTTACCGGCAGCCACATTCCCGACGATCGCAACGGCATCAAATTCAACCGCGCCGACGGCGAAGTGCTCAAGCCCGACGAAGCCGCGATTCGCGCGCAGCACGTCGACCTGCCGGATCTCTTCGATGCCGATGGCATGCTCCGCGATGCGGCAACTGCGCCTGCCCTGGTGGACGCGGCCACGCCTTATGTCGCGCGTTACATCGACTTTTTCGGGGGCGAGGCGCTCAAGGGGTTGAAGCTCGGCGTCTATCAGCATTCGGCCGTGGGCCGCGATGTGGTGGCGCAGATCGTGTCCGGCCTGGGCGCAGACGTGGTCTTGCTGGGCCGATCGGACAAGTTCATCCCGGTCGATACCGAAGCGGTCCGCCCCGAAGACGTGGCGCTGGGCAAGCAATGGGCAGCCGAACATGGCCTGGATGCGATCCTTTCCACCGATGGCGATTCGGATCGGCCGCTGCTGGCCGATGAAAGCGGTGCGTGGATGCGCGGCGACGTGCTCGGTATCCTGTGCGCGCAGGCGCTGGACCTTGCCGCGGTTGCCACGCCGGTCAGCTCCAACACCGCGCTCGAGGCATCGGGCCGGTTTGCCCAAGTGCGTCGGACGCGCATCGGCTCACCGTTCGTGATCGAAGCGATGGACCAATTGCTGGCGCAAGGCCTGGCTGCCTGCGGTTATGAAGCCAACGGCGGCTTCCTGCTGGGCAGCGCGGTCACCGCAAACGGGCGCACGCTGGCGGCCCTGCCCACGCGCGACGCGGTCTTGCCGATGGTGGCCGTGCTCGCCGACGCGCGGGCCAAGGGCCTTTCCCTGTCGGCACTCCAGGCGCAGTTGCCCGAACGCTACACCCATAGCGACCGCCTCAAGGAATATCCCACCGCACATAGCCAGGCGCTGATCGCCAAGCTGGAAGCGGGCGATGACGAAGCCGTGCTGGGGCGGTTGACCGACCTGCTCGGCACGCTGGCGGGCAAGGCGGTGGCTTTCGACAAGACCGATGGGCTGCGCGTGACGTTTGCCGATGGCGATATCATCCACTTGCGCCCCAGCGGCAACGCCCCGGAACTGCGCGTCTATACCGAAAGCGCCACGGCGGCCCGAGCGGCCGGTCTCAACACCGCAACGCTTGATCTGGTGCGCCATCTGCCCCCCCCGGCCTGAACGGTTTTGGCGGGAAATGTGCAGGTGCAGCATAAATGCGTTGACGGCCTGCCCTTCGGTGCGGAATATCGGGTAACGACAAGCAATTTTCCGGGCGCAGCATGATCATCGTGCGAGGGGCCAGGCGCAGCGAGGCGAATGATCGCCGCGCCTTGCACCGGCCCGGCGCCGCCAACGCTTGATGCCAAAACGCTTGATGCCAAAACGCTTGATGTGAGTATTCACGAATGAAGATCGCCGTTTTCGGGCTTGGCTATGTCGGCCTTTCCAATGCCGTGCTGCTTGCGCAGCATAACCAGGTCGTTGCCGTGGACATCTCGGCCGATCGCGTGGCCAAGGTGAATGCCCGGCAATCCCCCATCGTGGATGCCGAGTTGGAGGATTTCCTCGCGACCCGGCCACTCGACCTTTCGGCAACCACCGATTCGGTGGCCGCGCTCGAAGGGGCAGACTATGTGATCGTCGCCACGCCGACCAACTACGATGTCGAAACCAACAAGTTCGATACCTCGTCGGTCGAGGCGGTGATCCGGCTGGTCAAGGACCACAATCCCACTGCCGTGGTCGTGATCAAGTCCACCATCCCGGTGGGTTTCGTGTCCGACGTGCGGCAACGGCTGGGCACCGACCAGGTGATCTTCAGCCCCGAGTTTCTGCGCGAAGGCCGCGCGCTCTACGACAATCTCCACCCCTCGCGCATCATCGTGGGCGAGGAATCCGAACGGGCCCACGTGTTTGCCGAATTGCTGCGCGAAGGCGCGGTGAAAAAGGACGTGGAAGTGCTGTTCACCGGCCCGGCCGAGGCCGAGGCGATCAAGCTCTTCGCCAACACTTATCTCGCCATGCGGGTGGCCTTCTTCAACGAACTGGACAGCTATGCCATCGCCGGCGGCATGGACACGCGCCAGATCATCCGCGGCGTCGGCCTCGATCCGCGCATCGGCTCGCACTACAACAATCCCAGCTTCGGCTATGGCGGCTATTGCCTGCCCAAGGATACCAAGCAGTTGCTGGCCAACTATTTCGATGTGCCACAGAACCTGATCCGCGCGATCGTGGATGCCAACCGCACCCGCAAGGATTTCCTGGCCGAGCAGATCATCCAGCGGCGCCCCGGCAAGGTCGGCGTGTTCCGCCTGGTGATGAAGGCCGGATCGGACAATTTCCGCCAATCCTCGATCCAGGGGATCATGAAGCGGATCAAGGCCAAGGGCATCGAAGTGGTGATCTACGAGCCGGCGTTGGAGGAAGACCAGTTCTTCGGGTCCAGGGTCATCCGCGATCTCGACACGTTCAAGCGCGAGTGCGACGTGATCGTGGCCAACCGCGCGTCCCCGCAATTGGCCGATGTGGCCGACAAGGTGTTCACCCGCGATCTCTTCGGCTCCGACTGAGGCGCGCGCCATGGGATCGAATCAGCAGGGCCTGGCCGGGGGGCCGGCGGTCGAGGCAGCGGGCACCACGGGCAAGGGCGATCTGTTCGCGCGCTATGGCCTGGAATTTGATTCCTATCCGCTGGAAGATGTGGTGGCGCGGGCGCTGCTGCCGGCCACCACGCCGCAGCTCTATTGCACGTGCAACCTCAATCACTTGCGCCAACTGCAGGGCAATGCCGATTTTCGCGCGGCCTATGCCCGCGCGGCCGTGGTTACCGTGGACGGCCGCCCGATCCGCATGCTCGCGCGCCTTCAGGCCAAGCGCGATGTGCCGGTGGTGACCGGGGCAGACATGTTCCCGGCGCTGCTCGACGCGCTGCGGCCGGGGATCGATCGCCCGTTCTTCGTGGCGAGCTCTGCGCAGGCGGCGCAGATCCTGCGCGACAAGCTGGTGGCGCGTGGTTTCGACCCTGCCGATATCGGGCGCGACAGCCCGCCCTATGGGTTCGAGCGGGATGCAGCCTATAGCGCCGACCTCGTCGCGCGCATTGCCGCACTCGATGCCACGCACCTGTTCATGGGGGTTGGCGCGCCCAAGTCAGAGATCTGGGTTTCCCGCCATTTTGCTGGGCTGCCGGCCGCGCACATCTTTTGCGTTGGCGCCGCTCTGGATTTCTCGTCCAGCCTCAAGGCGCGCGCGCCGGCGTGGGTGCGTGCGCTGAGCCTGGAATGGGCCCATCGCATGTTGAGCGAACCGCGCCGCCTGTTGCCCCGCTATGCCGGTGACGCGCTGTTTCTGGCGCAAATCCTGGCCGGACGGAAACTGGTGCCGGTCTTCCCGCCGCGCCCCTGATCCGTCTGGCCCGCCAGGCCGCGGGTCAGACGTTTTCCAGCAGTTGCGGCAAAGGTGCGCTGTCTGCCGGCGCGGCGGATGCCGGGAGCGGCAGCGTTTCGGGCGTGCGGTCTGCCAAGGCGGCAATGGCGCGCGGGGTGAACAGCAGGGCTCCCGCCATCGCCAGCAACGAAGCAAGCGACATTTCGCGGATGGGGAAGTCGTCCAGCGCGTGGACGCCCAATTGCGCCATGATGCCCAAGGCAAACAATGCCTGCGCGCGTGAATGCAGCGTGCCCTTTTCACGCAGTTCGAAGCCGAGCCGCCGCCAGGCCATGGTGCCCACGATCGCCAGCACGGCCACCAGCACGATCAGGCCTGGCAGGCCCGCTTCCAGCGTCCATTCCATCCAGTCGTTGTGCGCACGGCCGGCAACGGTGTTGCGGACCACTTCCAGGCGTTCAGCCGCGTTGAAGATCGGGGGGAAGCTGCCCACGCCGCCACCGGCCGGCCAGACCTGGCCCAGGGCGTGGATCGTATCGATCCAGATATCGCGGCGCGAATCGTTGAGGTTGGAAAAGCGGTTCATGATGCGATCGACCGAATGCAACCCGACCGCCAGGAGCAGCCCGACGGCGGCCACCCCGCCGCCCACGCCGAGCCAAAGCGTACGGCGGGAAAACTGCTGGCGCGCCAGGGGCCAGACCATCGCTGCGCAGAACGCCAGCGCAATCGGCAAGAGCGCGATGCCGGTGCGCGAACCGGTGAGGAACACCACCACCAGCATGATTGCGCCGGTAAACGCCACGCCGCCCCAGAACAGCGATCGGTTCGGAACCAGGCCCACCACCGCGGTGGCGATCACGCCACACGCCATCAGTGCGATCGACAAAAGGTCTGCCTCGGCGTTGTGGTTTGCCTGGAAGCCCACGATCACCCCGAAGTGGGCATAGGAATAGAGCGTCCAGTTGTGGCCGGCGGCGTGCGACAGCTGCAGCGCGCCGAGCATCACCGAAGCGCCGGCAACAGCCACGATCGTGGCGCACAGCCACAGGCGGCCAATCAGATCGGTGCGTGAAACGGCCAGCAGCATCAGCACGGGCACCACCATCGCCAACAACGAGATGAAAGTGCGCGCCGGTGCCATCGACCAAGGCATCCACCGATCGGCCTGGCCGATCAGGGCGAGCGACGCCACTTCCATTTCCCGATCGGGCAGGGCGTGCCAGATCGCAGGGGGCAGCGGGATGAGTTGCAGCACGGGCACGATCAAGACCAGCGCCGCAATCACCCAGGCTGCCCGCGGCACCGGGCCCAATCCCGTCGCCAGGCGAGGATGCAGCAGGGGCAGAGCCAGGATCAGCGCCACCAGCGGCTGCAGGATCATTTCCGTGCCGGGATTGGTTGTGCCGCCGCCGCCGAGCACCAGGGCCACGGCCAGCGCTGCCATCACGACGATCACACCAACCTGCGGCGGAGTCAAGGCGATGTCAGCGGGCAGGCGCAGGCTGCGGCTGCTGCCACGGCTTCCGCTGCGCGAGCGTCGGCGGCGCTGGCCTTGCGTGCTGTCGGGAACGGCCAGTGGTCTGGGTGGCGTGGGCGAGGCGCTGGACCTGCGCCGGCGAGAGCGGCGCTGCGGCTGCGAGGCGGGGCTTTCTTCCACGGGGATGATGCTCGATGATAAGGGGAAAATGGCATGGACAGCGGCATCGCCCCCACGCCGCCGGCGGTCTGTGCCGGCTGTCGTCCCGTCTTTTACCGACGGGTTGCCCGCGGCGCAATCGTGCGCTTAGCGGGGATCATCAGGCAAAAGAAAAGGCCTGCACGCGCTGGGCGTGCAGGCCTTTTCTTTTGCCAAGAGCAAGATCCAGCTCAGCTGCCGGAAGAATCGCTCTTGAAGATTTCGTAGGCGCCCACGCCGAACGCGGCAGCGGCAGCAACGCCGATGATCACGCCGTCAGCGTCCTTGGACTGCTTGGCGACCGGAGCGGACGAACGCACCAGCTTCTTTGCGGTTACCGAGGCAACGGGCACACCAGCGCGGGTGCCAGCGGCCTGGGCGGTCCCTGCAACCAGCAGGGAGGCAACGACGCCGAGGGCGCCGATCTTCATGATGTTCATGGTCACAACTCCAGAATCGGCTTACAGAAGAATACTTATAGGACTTGGCCCTGCCGTTCAAGAACATTTTGCAGTGCAAAATAACCTGGAACGACGAACGGGGCCCAGGACAACTGCCCGGACCCCGCTTGTTTGGCACGAACTGAGGCCTTCAACGCAGCCCACAAGAAGCACTCGCACGCTGCGGCAGGGATCAGCCGCCGGGCGAATCGTCGTTGCTGTTGCCCACGGCGATCAGCACGCCGGTGGCCACGACCGGAATGGCCACGAGCAATTCCTCGCTCACGTTCTTGTTGCGCGTGGAAACCGCCTGCGAAGAACGCTTGAGCATCTTGGCCTGCACGGCCTGGACAGGAGCGGCAATGCCGGCGCGGGTGGCCGCAGCATGTGCAGGGGCAGCGATGGCAACAGATGCGAGTGCTGCCGTTCCGAGAATACCAAGCAGTTTCATATTGCCCTCACTTTATAAATCGTAGGGTTTTATTTACTGCAAATCGGCCGAATTGACAACGCCGTTGTTTGCAGTGTGTCATTTCAAACAATCTCATGAAATGAAACGATTTTGATGCGGATTGCGACGGGCTTGGTGTGTGGTGCAGCAACAATATCTCACCAAATCTGTGCCAAAAGGACTTGTGCGCAGATTCGGATTTGAGGTTGGCGGCGATTCGCCAGATCAAAATATTGTAAAATCACAATATTGTATGCTTGGTGGGCCAGATTGGCGAGGTACAGCGCCCCAGTCGCCAATGCAGGCATGCCGGCCATTCCCGCAATCGGGCCTGGCCGGCATGCTTGTTTCTCAGCGTAATCAGTACTTGAGATAGCGCTGCATGAGCAGGGTCTGCGGCTTGTCCACGCCGTCGACCGGATCGGCCGAACCCATTCGTTTTCCCCACGTGCCGCCGCCGGCGAAATAGGTCGCGCCGATGAAGACGTCCTTGTGCGTAACCATGAACTGCAAAAGGTCGTTGAGTTCTTTCAACGAAGGCGGGGTGGGGCCGGACGCGAATTCGCCGATGAAGATCTGCTTGCGGTTTTGCCGCGCCCAGCCGGTGATGTCCTGCAGGATACGGGCGCCCACGCCGGGAATGGCATCGAGGCTGCCGCCGCCAAATCCGCGATCGAGATACTGGTGCGCGTCGAACGCGAAGTTGTTGCCGGGATCGACCATCTGCAACGTGGCCGCGGCGTTGGCGGTTCGCAGCCAGGAGTGCGCGCCGGTCCAGGCGGTGCCGGAAAACAGCACTTTCGAGCGAGCCCCGGCGGCGCGAATGGCGGCGCAGGCGGCATTTTGCGCGCGAATGTTGGAATCGGCCGATTGGTCGTGCGGCTCGTTCATCAGGTTGTACCAGACCAGCGCGTTGTTCTTATAGCGCCGCGCCATGCGACCCCAGAAATTGGCGAATATTTCCGCCGTCACGCTCGACCCTACGTCGCCGATCACCTGGTTGTCACGGCGGCCATAGTCGTGTGCATCGAGCAGGACGACGGCACCCGCTGCAGTGGCGGTGGCAACGATCTGATCCAGCCCGGCAAGGGCGGCTTCATCGAGGGGGCCGGATAGCTGCGGCTGCAAGCGGCGCCATTTGAACGGCACGCGATAGACGTTGAAACCCTTGCCCAGGTAATAGGCGAGGTTATCGAGTGCGGGCCATTTCCATCGCCCGCCGATATCCTTGAATTCCGCGCCGGCCAGGTTGACGCCGAGGCGAAAACCCTTGGGCTGGACCACGGCGGCCAGGGCCGATCCGGCGGGGGTGGCCAGGGCCAGGGAGAGGGCACTGCCCCGGATGAAGGTGCGACGCGTGTGTTTTGCCATGGGGCGAAGGATTGCGGCGTGTCATGCCGCAATGCAACATGGAAAATGAGGCGCCGACGCCCGGCCTGCCGCACAAGCCATCCGCTTGGACGCAACAAAGGGCCGCATGGCAGCGGCCCTGTCGTAAACTGGCTTTAAAATGCCCGGTCGTGAACCAGCACGGTAAACGTGGCGAACATGATCTGCACGTCGCGCCAGATGGTCCAGCCGTCGAGATATTCAAGGTCTGCCTGGAGCCGGCCGGACAGATCCGCCTCGGTATCGGTGGCGCCGCGGAAACCGCGCACCTGGGCAAGGCCGGTGAGCCCGGGCTTGAGCGAGTGGCGCTGGTTGTAGCGCGGATCGACTTCCCAGAAGCGCTTGGTGCCGGCGAGCGAGCCCAGTGCGTGCGGGCGCGGGCCTACGATGCTCATGTCGCCGCGCAGCACGTTGAGCAGCTGCGGCAGTTCGTCGATGCTGGTGCGGCGGATGAAGCGGCCGATCCGCGTAATGCGATCGTCTTCCTTGCTGGCCGAGCGCGCGCCGGCGGCATCGAGCTGGGCCACCCGCATCGAACGGAACTTGTAAATCCAGAACAAGCGGTTGTTACGGCCCTGGCGCTGCTGCTTGAAGAACACCGGGCCGCGATCTTCGAGATAGACCAGCGCAGCAACGGTCAGCAGCAGGGGCGCAAGGAACAGCACTGCCGAGCCGGCAATGGCCAAGTCCATCGCGCGCTTCGAGGCGCGTCCGCGCATGCCCAGCGGTCCGGCCGAAACCACCAGCGAACCGGTGTCGTTGATGCGGCGCGCGCCGAGGACGCCCATCGCCACCACGTTCTGGTCGATCAGTTCGCCGGTGATGTTGGCGCCCTTGAGGACCATGGCCCATTCCATGTGCCGTTCTGGCGGGCAGCTGACCAGCACGCGATCCATGTTGGTCATGAACATCGCCAGGCGATCGAGCATGTGCGGGTCGTTGCGATTGGGCACCAGGCGATGCTGGCGCGTATCGATGTGCCAGGCATGGGGAATGCGCACCGGCAAACCGCCGTCGTCCAGGATCAGCACGTTTTGCGCGGTGGGGCCGCACAGCTTGCGGATCAGTGGCTGCATCCACGTGCGCGCCAGCGTCAGCAGGAGTGCGCAGGCCAGGAAGCTTGCCCCGGTGGAGGCACGCGAAATCTGGTCGGAAACCTTGGCGAAGAAGGCGACGAAGATCACCATCGAAAAAGCCGCCAGCAGCGAGAAGAAAGCGCTGTGGCGGCCGAACCGGGCCGAGGTGAGGGCGGTGATCGAGTAGGCGTTGAACGTGAGCGCGCCGATCACATAGAACGGCAGGAGCAGCACCAGCTGGCGCAGCACCGACGGCGTGACCGAACCGAACTGGAAATGGCTGATGCCCAGCATCGCTGCGGTAATCATCAGCACATCGACCGCCATGAGCAGCACATAGCACTGCAGGCGGCGGTGCTCGAGCGAGGAGGCGAGCGGCAGCTTCAGCCGCGCGCCACCCGTCGGGCGTTGCTCGCCTGCCTTGGCTTGGGCCGTCTGGGCCGGGAGATCTAGCGTGGTCATTGCCGCTCTCACTGTCCTTCGATGCCGGCGTTGCGATGCCAGCGGCCGCGTTCACCGGTGCGCAAAAGGGACGAATCACGCCCCGCCCGATGGACCTGCGGCTGCCGAAGCGCCAAAACAGGTCTTTGTTGCGCTGCAATATCTACATGCTTGCGCAGTAATGGCAAGTATCTCTGCTTAGCATGTTTTCGCAGGGCGATCCACGCGCGGCAAATCCGCCGAATCTAGCGTGAAGCGGCACGTGCAAATTCGGCGAGCGCTTGCCACAGCGCCAGGTCGGCATTGCGGCTGTCTGCCAAGAGGCTGCGATGCAACGATATCAGACGCTCCAGCAGGCGCTCCAGGCGGCGGCCACGCCAACGTTTGAGCTGATTTGCCAGATCGGGCTTGTCCCGAAAGAAGACGCGCCGAGCAGACATTTCCTGCTCAAGGAAGCTATTGATATCACTACGGCTTCCCATGCGTCCGGTGAGCTGTGCCAATTGTGCGACACGCCGTTCGAATGCCAGCAGCAAACCGACCGGGTTAATCCCCATTTCGCGTGCGCGTGCCAACTCGGCCCCGACTCGGCGGGAATCGCCGGAAAGCACGGCGTTGACCACCGGCATCATGCCATCATCCTCGGTCGAGGCGCCAATGGCATCGAGCGCAGCGGCATCGACCGTGCGCGGCGATTGCTGGCTGGCATCGAGATAGAGTGCGAGCTTTTCGACTTCGCTGCGTGCCATTCGCGTGTCGAGCGCGGTCGCCCTGGCAATGCGTTCGGCCAGGTCACCGGTGATGCGCAGGCCGGCGGCGCCGGCCATGTCGCGCACGGCATCGACCACGGAGCGCAGGTCGGGCGGGTGGAACATGCCCACCAGCGCATTGGCCCGATCGCCCAGCAGCTTGGCGAGGCGAGACTTGTCGGTGGCCGACGATGCCACGATCAGCACCGGCCAGCCATCCACCGGGCTGGCCAACAGCGTTTCCACCGCGTCGAATGCCTCGTCGCCTGCGGTGCGCACGTGGATCTGCCGCTTGTCGCCGAACAGGGAGACCGAGCGCGCCTCGTCGGCCAGGCGGACGGGATCGCGCCGCAGTTCGGCGCCCGAAAGTTCCACGCGTTCCGCTTCGCCCAAAAGCGCGGCAATGCGCGCGGCGGCATCGGCTGCGCCGGCTTCATCGGGGCCGCAGAAATAGAAGATGCGACAGTCCTGCGCGGCCCTTGCGGCCATGCCGGCAAAGGTTTTCTGCGTGGCCTTCACAAGTTGCGCTTATTGCCCGGCAGCAGGAGCGGGGGCCGCCGGCACTGCCACGGGCGCCGTGCCTTGCGTCGATTCGCGCAGGCGGGTGGCCACGCGCGTCACGATCTGGTCGGCGATCTCGCGCGAAAGGTTTTCCTGCGCCGTCTGCTCGGCCGCGATCACGGCATATTCGCTGGATACCACGTCCATCCCCGCGTCGGCGGTGGCGGTAGCATCGAGCATCACTGCGCCGGAGGAAAGATCGACCAGCTGATAGCGCGCGCGCATGGTGCGGCGTTCGCGGGTGATGGTGTCGTCTGAGAGCTGGCCCAGGCCCTGGAGCTTTTCATCCAACCGCACGTCGAGCCGGTAGTGCGGCTGCGTGCCACTGCCCAGCCGATCGGACAGGGCGTGGCGCACCAGCCAGCCAGACTTGCCGGCGATCGGCGCCACATCGACGCTGGCGACCGAACGCGCCACCGCGCCCGACCCACCGCCGGCATACATCGGCTGCAACCCGCAGCCAGCCAGCAACAGCGAAGGGGCGGCAAGTGCCACGAACAGGCCGGATTTGGGCAATTTAGACAACAAGGTTCACCAAACGATCGGGCACCACGATCACCTTCTTCACAGCTGCCCCGTCCAGTGCACGCTGCACTTTGTCCGAAGCCAGCGCAAGGGCTTCGAGGGTCTCGCGCGGGGTTCCCTTGGCCACGGTGAGCGTATCGCGCAGCTTGCCCTTGACCTGCACCGCCACGGTCACTTCATCGTCCACCAGCAGCGCGGGATCGACGCTCGGCCAGGCGGCATCGGCGACGAGGCCAGCGCCCTGCGCGGCATAGGCCTCTTCGGCCAGGTGCGGCATCATCGGCGCCACCAGTAGCAGCAAGGTGCGGATGGCCTGGGTGCGGCTCGCCGAAGGCGCGGCCTTTTCCGTGGCACCGGTCAGTTCATAGATGCGCGCCACGGCCTTGTTGAAGCCCAGCGCGGCGATATCCTGGCCCACGGCGTGCACGGTCTGGTGCACCTTGCGGTCGAGCGCCTTGTCCTCACCGGTGGCGGCGGCATCGACCTGGGCGAACAGGCGCCACAGCCGCTGGACAAAGCGCGCGCAGCCTTCGATGCCGGCTTCCGACCAAGGCAGGTCGCGCTCGGGCGGGCTGTCGGACAGCATGAACCAGCGGATTGCGTCGGCGCCATAGCGTGCGACGATGTCGTCCGGGTCCACCACGTTCTTCTTGGACTTGGACATCTTGATCACGCGGCCGATTTCCACCGGTTGGCCATCGGCCTTGAGCGTGGCGCCATCGCCGCTGCGATCGACATCGCTTGGCGCATACCAGATCGGCTGGCCATTGGCCGGATCGACACGGCTGTAGGTTTCGTGCGTGACCATGCCTTGGGTGAACAGGCTGGCGAACGGCTCAGCCACGTCGATCTTGCCGATGCGGGCCAGGGCGCGCGTCCAGAACCGGGCGTAGAGCAAATGCAGGATCGCATGCTCGATCCCGCCGATGTACTGCTCTACCGGCAGCCACTGCTTGATCACCTCGGGATCGAACGGCCGGTCGGCCGGCTGGCTGGCAAAGCGCAGGAAATACCACGAGCTGTCGACGAAAGTGTCGAGCGTGTCGGTCTCGCGCCGCGCGGCATGGCCGCATTGCGGGCAGGGCACGTGCTTCCAGGTGGGATGGCGATCCAGCGGATTGCCCGGCACTGAGAAATCGACATCCTCGGGCAGGGTGACGGGCAGCTGCTTCTTGGGCACCGGCACCACGCCGCACACTTCGCAGTGCACGAAGGGGATCGGCGTGCCCCAATAGCGCTGGCGGCTCACGCCCCAGTCGCGCAGGCGCCACACTGTTTGGCCCTGGCCCCAACCTTGGCCTTGCGCGCGATCGATCACCGCCTGCTTGGCCTCCGTCACGGCCATGCCATCGAGGAACTGCGAATTGACCAGCACGCCATCGCCGGCTTCCGCCTCGGTGCCGAACGGCTTGTCGGCATCGGCCGCGTCGGACGCGACCACGCGCAGGATCGGCAGGCCATACTTGGTGGCGAAATCGAAGTCGCGCTGGTCGTGGCCGGGCACGGCCATGATCGCGCCGGTGCCATAGTCCATCAGCACGAAATTGGCGATGTACACAGGCAGTGCCGCGCCGGTGAACGGATGGCGCGCGGTGATGCCGGTGTCGAAGCCCAGCTTCTCGGCGGTTTCGAGTTCGGCTGCCGTCGTGCCGCCCTGCTTGCACAACGCGATGAAATCCAGCGCGGCCGGGTTGCCAGCGGCCACGCCCTGCGCGATCGGATGATCGGCGGCCACGGCCACGAAACTGGCGCCAAAGATCGTATCGGGGCGGGTGGTATAGACCTCCAGCTTTTCGCCGTTTGACAGATCGAACGCGAATTGCAGGCCCTGGCTCTTGCCGATCCAGTTTTCCTGCATCAGCCGCACCTTCTCCGGCCACTTGTCGAGGCTGGACAGCCCGTCGAGCAGCTCGTCGGCAAAGTCGGTGATCTTGAGGAACCACTGGTTCAGCTTGCGCTTTTCGACCAGCGCGCCCGAGCGCCAGCCGCGCCCGTCGATTACCTGTTCGTTGGCCAGCACGGTGTGATCGACTGGATCCCAGTTGACCGCCGATTCCTTGCGATAGACCAGGCCCGCGGCATAGAGATCGAGGAACAGGGCCTGTTCATGGCCATAGTATTCGGGCTCGCACGTGGCGATCTCGCGGCTCCAGTCGAGCGCGAAGCCCAGGCGCTTCAACTGCGCCTTCATGTTGGCGATGTTCTCGCGCGTCCAGCCGCCGGGATGAACGCCCTTTTCCATGGCGGCATTTTCCGCCGGCATGCCGAAGGCGTCCCAGCCCATCGGATGCAGCACTTCGTGGCCGGTCATGCGCTTGTAGCGCGCCAGCACGTCACCCATGGTGTAGTTGCGCACGTGGCCGATGTGAATGCGCCCCGAAGGATAGGGGAACATCTCGAGCACGTAGCTGCGGGGTTTGGGGCTCGAATCGTCGGCGCGGAACGATTGCGCCTCGTCCCAGGCCTGCTGCCAGCGCAGATCGGCGGATGCGGGATCGAAACGGGTCGGTTCAGAAGGCGTGGCAGAGGTCATGCGCGGCTCTTTAGGTAGCGGCACGCCTTATCGCAAGCGCGTGCCGCTTCCAGGCGTGCCGCTTTTTCGCAGACGATCAGTTGATGCCGGCGGGGAGGGCCTGGCGGCGCAAGTCGCGCGCCTTGGTCAGGATCACGTCTTCCAGCTTCTGTACGGTGGCCGCCTGGACCGGGGCATCCACCCAGTTGCCGTTCTGCGACACCTGGCGGCTGGCCGCCACGCGCAGGGCGTCGGCGCGCAAGTCCTGGTCGAGGATCGAGACCGTCACCTTGATCCGCTCGCCCGGATTGCGCGGGTTGGCATACCAGTCGGTCACGATCACGCCGCCGTTGCTGTCGGTCTGCAGCAGGGGCATGAACGACAGCGCATCGAGGCTGGCGCGCCACAGATAGGCGTTCACGCCGATGGTGGTCACCTTGCTCGATGCCATGTCGGGGTGGAGCTTGGAAAGCTTGGACAGCTTCTTTTCGCCGTGGCCGGCGCAGCCGGCAACCGCCAGGGCCAGCACGCCCGCGGCAAGCGCGCGGCCGATCAGCCGGCCAGCCGCCGATCGATCCCTGCGCGCTTTTGCAGGGGCCTGCTTGGCAGGCTGGGCGGCGGTGGTGTTGTGGCGGGCGATGGCGCTGATCGTCACGTCAATCCTGTCCTGTCTGGCGCAGCGGCGGTCATCCCCGCAGCAATGAAAAATCCGTGCGGCTGCACGGCTGGATGGGCACGCCTCTATCACCCTGGCCCGTCGCCCGGCAAGCCGCGTTGCCAAGCCATCTGCATTGTTGTGGCAATGCGAGCATGCGCCCGGGCAACAAGGCAAAAGGCGGGCCTTGGTCAAGCCGTTGCAGCGGTGAACGGCCGATGAACGCACCGGGCGGGGAAAACCCTTCGCGACGGCGCCCGGGAAGCACGCTTTCCGGGCGGTTTGCGGCCAGGGGGGCGATTTGTGTAACCACTTGGCCACAGCATTGGAAATCCTTGCGAGTTCGGACGTTTCGAATCTGGAAATCGCCGTGGTGAGAGAGTAGATGGGAGAAGTTGTCATGCCGATGTCATGTTCGTGCCCTTTGGCCGCAAGACGGATCGCATGATCAGGTACCGTGATTCGCAACGAATAACGACAGGAAGCAGGCAGGACATGAGCGGCAGGGGCAGCAAAACAGCGAACGCGCACGGCATGCGCCGTTCCGCGCTGCCGCGCGCCTTGCGGGCTCCGCTGCTGGCTGCCATGTGCGTTGCCGCCGGTCTGTTCATAGCCCCCACCGTGAGTAGCGCGGTCACCGGCTCGTTCAAGCCGCTGGCCCAGGTGAGCCTGGCGGCGCGCGGTGGCATCGGTTCGTTCACGCCGGCTTCGGCCGATCCCAAGCTGGCCGCGGCGATCACGGTGCGCGGGCTGAGCAACAGCCATCTGTTCCGCTTCACCCCGGCCGGTTCCGATTCGCGTTCCGACCGTGCCATCACCGTGGCGGTTCGGGTGAATACCGACGTGGCGCAGGCCATTTCGGTGCGCGGCGTTCTGGGCAACATCGGTGGCGCGGCCGGCAACGGCACGCCGCTGCGCATCGTGCCCAATGCCTTCAACCTGGGCATGGCGCGCGGCTATCAAAGCTTTGCCGTCACCAGCGGCCTTGGCCCGTCCAATGGTTTCGACCGCGACATGCAGCGGATCGACATGCCCGATCTCAGCCACTTTGCTGCTGCTTCGCCGTCGGCGAGCGCGGCTTCGGCTTCCACCAGCCGCATTGCCCCGCGCATTGCGCTGGACGAGAAGGAGCGTGCGGGCCGTGCGCCGCGCACGCTGGAAAGCCAGGGCGACTACCAGGTGGACTTCGGCGGCAGCTACCGCCTGACGCGCAATCTCGATGTTACCGCCGGCATCCGCTATTCGTCGGATCGCGATCGTCTTCGTCCGCTCACCGATGGGCGCCAGGACAGCCAGGCGGTCTATCTCGGAACCCAGTTCCGCTTCTGATTTTCCACTCCATTTCGGTGGAACAACAGGCTCGCTTCGGCGGGCCTTTTTGTTGCACGATGCGGGCCCACGCAGGCCCTTGGTGGCTCTGCCGTGTTTGCAGAAAAATGGCCCCGTCCTGCCCGCGCGCATGCTGCGCCGGCGGTTGGCAATGCATGGGCAATGCACGGGCAAGGTTTATCAATATCCGTCGAAGAAATTTATCGGTTCGGTGCTGCCGCGACTTGTCGCGGGCATGTCATCACCCTAGCCTAGCGCTCTCCAAGCTGGTGAGTACGGGAGTACCAGGAATGACGCGAGTGGCTATCGTAACGGGCGGGACCCGGGGTATCGGCGAGGCGATCTGCCTTGCCTTGCAAGAGCAGGGGTGCACCGTCGTTGCGAACTATGCGGGCAACGAGGAAAAGGCCAAGGCCTTTACGGAGCGAACCGGAATCAAGGCCTACCGCTGGGACGTGGGCGATTTCGAAGCGACCCAGGAGGGCTGCGCGCGCGTGGCCGCCGAGGTCGGCGCGGTCGACATCGTGGTCAACAATGCTGGCATCACCCGTGACGGCGTGCTGCACAAGATGAGCTTTGACGACTGGAACGAAGTCATGCGCATCAACCTGGGCGGTTGCTTCAACATGGCCAAGGCCACGTTCCCCGGCATGCGCGAGCGCGGCTGGGGCCGCATCGTCAACATCGGATCGATCAACGGCCAGGCCGGGCAATATGGCCAGGTCAACTATGCGGCGGCCAAATCGGGCATCCACGGCTTTACCAAGGCCCTTGCCCAGGAAGGCGCAAAGTACGGCGTGACGGTCAACGCCATCGCGCCGGGCTATATCGACACCGACATGGTGGCGGCCGTGCCGCCGGCGGTGCTGGAAAAGATCGTGGCGCGCATTCCTACCGGGCGCCTGGGCCAGGCGAGCGAAATCGCGCGCGGCGTGGCGTTCCTCACGTCCGAAGAGGGCGGCTTCGTCACCGGGTCGACCATGTCGATCAACGGCGGGCAGCACATGTACTAAGTGGCATGAAGGGCGGCGCGGTTGCCGCCCTTTATACCCGAGATGACCAGTCCCTATCATCCCCCGGTCAAGCGCTCGGTCGAAATCGCCGGGCACAAGACGTCGATCAGCCTCGAACCGCTGTTCTGGGACTGGCTGCGCGCGGCGGCCAAAGCCGAAGGGCTGCCGCTCAACGCGCTGGTGGCCCGCATCGATGCCGAACGCATCGCCAGCCCCACGCCACCGGGCCTGGCCAGCGCCGTGCGCCTCTGGCTGGCCAGCCGGGCCTTGCCCGATCCGCCTGACGCGCAGGACTGATCAACCCGCCAGACCAGGAGCCGGCGCGACGCGCAGCCCGATGGCGGGCGCAATCAATCGATCCGCGCGCCGCCTTTCCACAGGGCGAGCACGCGCCCTTCCACCGGGCGACGGTCGAACGGAGTGTTGCCGGCGCTGGCGGCCATCTTGTCGGAATTGACGATCCATGGCCGGGTGGGATGGATGACCGCGATATCCGCCTCTGCCCCCACGGCCAGGCGGCCGGCGTTGACGCCCAGCAGGGCCGCCGGATTGGCTGCGAGCAGGGCAAAGGCGCGGGCCAGGTCGATCACCTCGTCGCGCACCAGGGTCAGGGTCAGGGCAAGCAGCGTCTCGGCGCCGGCCATGCCCGGTTCGGCATCGGCAAAGGGCAAGCGCTTGTCTTCTGGGCCGCGCGGATCGTGGCCCGAGGCGATCACGTCGATCGTGCCATCGGCGATCGCGGCGATCACCGCCTTGCGATCGGCATCGGCGCGCAAGGGCGGTGAAAAGCGGCAGAACGTGCGGAAATCGACCAGTTCGAGGTCCGACAGCATGAAGTGCGCCGGGGTGACGCCGGCCGTTACCGGCACGCCGCGCAGCTTGGCCGCGCGCACCAGGTCGAGCGCCTTGGCCGTGGTAACCTGGCGGATGTGCAGGCGCGCGCCCGTCATTTCGGCAAGGGCAATGTCGCGTGCCACGGCGAGGCTTTCCGCCTCGGCCGGGGCAGAGGGCAGGCCCAGCCGCGTCGCCACTTCGCCAGCCGTGGCCACGGCCTGGCCCGTGATGCCCGCGTCCTCGGCATGGCTGACGACGACAAGGTCGAGCATCGCGCAATAGGAGAGCAGGCGCAGCATGACGCCCGAATCGGCAATCCAGCGCCGCCCGGTGCTGACCGCGCGGGCGCCGGCATCGCGCATCAGGGCCAGTTCAGCCAGTTCGGTGCCTTCCAGCGCGCGGGTGGCCGCCGCCAAGGGGTGCACCCAGAAATCGGGCTTGCCCGATTGCGCGGCAAAACGGACGCGGGCGGGATGATCCAGCGGCGGGCCCTGGTCGGGCATCAGCGCGGCGCGGGTGATCCCGCCGAAGTGGAAAGCCGGCTTGTCTATGGCAAACACACCAAGGTCCACCAGGCCGGGCGCAACCAGCGCGCCGCGTGCGTCGAACACCGCGTCGCCGTCCTGCGGCGCGGCTTGCGCGCCAATCGCCACGATGCGGCCGCCCTGGCAGCGCAGATCGGCCTCAACCGGCTCGCCCGAAGGCAGGACCAGGCGACCGTTGGTGATGACAAGGGGTTGGGGCGTCATGCGTTTTCTCCGCCAAGGTGGTCCCAGCCGGGAAGCTGGCGGGCACGGCGGGTGAGCACTTCCAGGCAGGCCATGCGAATGGCAACGCCGCTTTCCACCTGCCGGGTGATCAGGCTGCGTTCGACATGGTCGGCCACCTGGCTGTCGATTTCGATGCCTCGGTTCATCGGGCCGGGATGCATGACCAGCGCAGCAGGATCAGCCTTGGCCAGGCGATCGAGCGAGAGGCCATAGAGATGGCGATATTCGCGCGGGGACGGGATGAACTGGCCCTGCATGCGCTCCATCTGCAGGCGCAGCATCATCACCACTTGCGCGCCTTTGAGCGCGGCATCGAAATCGTGGAAGACCTTGACGCCCATCACTTCGATTTCCGCCGGCATCAGCGCGGGTGGGGCGCAGACGCTGACGTCGCAGCCCAGCGCGGTGAGCGACAGGATGTTGGAGCGCGCCACGCGGCTGTGCAGGATGTCGCCGCAGATCGTCACGCGCAGGCCATTGAGATCGCTGCCCTTGGGCAGGCCCAGCGCATGGCGGATGGTCAAGGCATCAAGCAGGGCCTGGGTCGGGTGTTCGTGCTGCCCATCGCCGGCGTTGAGCACCGGGCAATCGACCTTTTCGGCAATCAGCCGCACCGCGCCCGAACTGGCATGGCGGATGACGATGGCATCGGCCCGCATGGCGTTGAGCGTCATCGCCGTGTCGATCAGCGTTTCGCCCTTCTTCACGCTGGAGGTGGCGGCATGCATGTTGACCACGTCGGCGCCCAGCCGCTTGCCGGCGATTTCGAACGACAGCAGCGTGCGCGTGCTGTTCTCGAAAAAGGCATTGATGATGGTCAGGCCCGAAAGCAGGTCGGCGCGCTTTTGCGGCTGGCGATTGAGTTCCACCCACTGCTCTGCCTCGTCCAGCAGATAGAGAATCTCGTGCCGGGCAAGCTGGCCGATTCCGGTCAGATCGCGGTGAGGAAAGGCAAGGCCGCCCGCAGGATAGCTGCGCGCCGGGCTGGCTGACGAGGGGGATTGGCTCGATGGATGCATCGAAGACCACGCCCTAGACTTGCGCGGGCCAACGGGCAAGCCTTTCGACTGGCGCAGCGATAAGCAGGTGGTTAGATATCCCCCATGAAATTTGCCCGCTCGGTCTGGAAAGTCCTCGTCGCGATCAAGGATGGCCTCGTCCTCCTGTTCCTCCTGCTGTTCTTCTGGGTGCTCTATGCTGCGCTCACCATCCGGCCCGTGCCAGGCCAGGTGCATGACGGCGCCTTGACGATCACGCTCAATGGCAGCGTGGTGGAAGAACGCAGCAGCTTGCAGCCGGCGCAGATCCTGCTGTCGGGAGAAGCGCCCGAAAAGGAATTCCAGGCCCGCGACGTGGCCCGCGCAATCGAGGCTGCGGCCGACGATACGCGCATCAAGGCCGTGGTGCTCGATCTGGAGGCGTTTACCGGCGGCCGCCAGGTGCACATCAGCCGCATCGGCGCGGCGATGGACAAGGTGCGTGCCGCGCACAAGCCGGTGCTGGTGCGCGCGCTGCTCTATACCGACGATGCCGTGCAACTGGCCGCCCATTCCAGCGAAGCCTGGGTGGATCCGATCGGCGGCGCGGTGGTGACCGGGCCGGGCGGATCGCAGCTCTATTACAAGGCCTTGATGGATAAGCTGAAGATCAAGGCGCATATCTTCAAGGTTGGCACCTACAAGTCCGCAGTCGAACCCTATGCCCGCAGCGATGCTTCGCCCGAGGCGAAGGAAAACCTGACGGCGATCTATGGCGCGCTGTGGAACGCCTGGAAGGCCGACGTGAAGAAGGCGCGGCCCCGCGCCGATATCGACCTGGTCACCCGCAATCCGGCGCAGTGGCTGGCGCAAAGCGGTGGCGACATGGCCCAGGCCGCGGTCAAGGCGGGCCTGGTCGACAAGGTGGGCGACAAGGTGGCCTTTGGCAAGCGCGTGGGCGATCTGGTCGGGCACGACCTGTCCGCCGGCGATGGCGGCTACAAGGGCACCACCCTGGCGCAATACCTGGCCGACAAGCCCGCGCCCAAGACCGGCAAGGCGATTGCCGTCGTCACCGTGGCTGGCACGATCGTCGACGGCGAGGCGGGGCCGGGCACGGCAGGCGGCACGCGCATTGCCGATCTGATCGACCAGGCGGTGACCAGTGGCAATTATGCTGCGCTGGTGGTGCGGGTCGATTCACCCGGTGGATCGGTCACGGCGGCCGAGCGCATTCGCGCCGCGATCGCGCGCGCCCGCGCCAAGGGCCTGCCGGTGGCGGTTTCGATGGCCAATCTTGCCGCAAGCGGCGGCTATTGGGTCTCTACCCCGGCGCAGCGCGTCTTTGCCGAACCGGCCACGATCACGGGTTCGATCGGGGTCTTTGCCGTGATCCCGAGCTTTGAAGACACCCTCGCCAATTATGGCGTGACGGCCGACGGCGTGCGAACCACGCCGCTTTCGGGCCAGCCCGATATCGTCGGCGGCCTCAGCCCCGAATTCGAAGCGCTCTCGCAGGCCTCGGTTGAAAGCTATTACGCCCGCTTCCTGCGCCTGGTCGCCGATGCCCGGCACAAGAGCCCGCAGGATATCGACAAGATCGCGCAAGGGCGGGTGTGGGATGGCGGCACGGCGCGCCAGCTTGGCCTGGTCGACCAGTTCGGTGAACTCGAAGATGCCGTGGCCTGGGCGGCCAAGGCCGCCAAGGCAGATAGCTGGCACGCCGAATTCCTCGGGGCCAATCCGGGAAGCTGGCAGGGATTGCTGGCCGACCTGATGAATGACGACAGTAGCACCGAATCGCGCGCAGCCGGGGATGTGACGGGAATGCTGGCGCTGCGCCAGCAGGCGCTGGGCTGGCGGGTCCTGTCGGATCTGGCACGCCTCAACAGTGCTGCCGGGGCGCAGGTCTATTGCCTGGAATGTGGCAGCCTCGGACCGGTCGCGGCGCGCCCGGCCCAAGGCCTTGTCGCCCAGGCTTCGTGGCTGGGCGTGGTCGGCAAGCTGTTCTGATCAATCCGGTGCCGGGACCTCGTCGGGGGTGACGGGGTCGATCCGGTCGGGGCTGACCGGCGGGGTTTCCTGCGGTTCTTCGAGCGGCGTTTCGTCGGGCGTGATCGCGGGGGGAACATCGGGCGGCGATTGCGGGTCGATACGATCGGGCGGGGGCGTGCTGGCCATCACGTCAGGCTCCTTGCGGCCGGCCCGTGGCGGGCGGGCTTTTCCTATCAACCGCTGCGCGAGGGGGCTTGTTCCCTCCGTTTTCGCGCCGGGCTTGTGCTTTTGAGCGCGCTGGGATAGGGGCACCGCTCGCTTTTTGCCGGATGCGGGCGTGGCGGAACTGGTAGACGCGCTGGATTTAGGTTCCAGTATCGCAAGATGTGGGGGTTCGAGTCCCTTCGCCCGCACCAGGGATCATCCCCCGCCGGCTGTGCACGGATTTTTCAGGCGCCTTGTCGCGGCGTCAGTCAAGAAAGTTGGATCAGGATGCAGATCGTCGAAACCAGCAACGAGGGCCTGAAGCGCGCCTATGCCGTGACCATCCCGGCGGCAGACATCGCCGCGCGCGTGGAAGGTGAAATCAAGAAGATCGCCCCGCAGGTGCGCATGCCCGGCTTCCGTCCCGGCAAGGTGCCCGCCAACCTGGTCAAGAAGATGCATGGCCCGGCCCTGCACCAGGAAGCGCTGCAGACCACGATTCGCGAAGCCATGGACAAGCTGGTGGCCGACCACCAGCTGCGCCCTGCGATGCAGCCCGACGTGGCCCTGGGCGAAGGCTATGAAGAAGGCAAGGACGCCGAACTGACCGTCAGCCTGGAAGTGCTGCCCAAGGTCGAAGCGCCCGCGCTCGATGGCCTCAAGCTCGACAAGCTGGTCGTGCCCGTGACCGAAGACCAGGTTGACGAAGCGGTGAACCGCATCGCTGCTGGCCAGAAGAAGTTTTCGGACGCCGAAGAAGGCGCGGAAGCCAAGGACGGCGACCAGCTGATCATCGACTTCCTCGGCAAGCTTGACGGCGAACCGTTCGAAGGCGGCGCGGCGGAAGACCAGGCGCTGGAAATCGGCGCCGGCCGCTTCATCCCCGGTTTCGAAGAACAGCTCGTCGGCGCCAAGGCTGGTGACGAAAAGGTCATCACCGTGACGTTCCCGGAAGACTATCCGGCCGCCAACCTGGCGGGCAAGGAAACCACCTTCGACATCAAGGTCAAGGCGGTGAAGAACCCGGGCGAGTTCGTGGCTGACGACGAATTCGCCAAGGCGCTCGGCCTGGAAAGTCTGGAACAGCTGCGCGGCCTGCTCAAAGGCCAGCTCGAACAGGAAACCGCCGGCCTCACCCGCACCCAGATGAAGCGCGCCCTGCTCGACCAGCTGGCCGCCGGCCATGACTTCGCCGTGCCGCCCTCGATGGTGGACGCCGAATTCGAGCAGATCTGGCAGCAGCTGACCCAGGAAGCGCAGAACGAGGAAAACCCCGAGGAAGCGCTCAAGGAAATTGAAGCCGAAAAGGACGATTACCGCAAGATCGCCGAGCGCCGCGTGCGCCTTGGCCTGCTCCTGTCGGAAATCGGCCAGGCCAACGGCGTGGTGGTGACCGCCCAGGAAATGGAAATGCTGATCCGCCAGGCGGCCCAGCAGTACCGCGAACAGGACCGTCAGCGCTTTGTGGACTACGTCCGCTCCGAGCCGCTCGCCGCGGCCCAGCTGCGCGCGCCGCTCTATGAAGACAAGGTTGTCGACTTCCTGTTCGACAAGGCCGAAGTGACCGAGCGCGAAGTGACCCGCGACGAACTCCAGGCCGCGATCGAAGCCGAGGAAGGCGTGACCGCTGCTCCGGCCGAAGCCAAGCCGGCCAAGAAGAAGGCCGCCAAGAAGGCCGACGCCGAAGCCGAAACCGCTGGCGAAACCGAAGAAGCCAAGCCCGCCAAGAAGGCCCCGGCCAAGAAGAAGGCTGCTGCCGAAGCCGAAGCAGAAGCTGAAGTGGCCGAAGGCGAAGCCAAGCCCGCCAAGAAGAAGGCCGCCAAGAAGGCGCCTGCCGAAGGCGAAGAGGCCTGATCCAGCGCCCATAGGGCCTGATCGAGACAATGTGGGGCGCTGCCGGCAACGGTGGCGCCCCTCGTCGTTTACGCGCTATTCCTTAGCTATCATACGGATTGGCGCGTTGATTCTCGGCATGAGAGAATCGGCAGGAACGGAACCCGGAAGGGGGGACCTGCCGATGCATACGGTGCGCAATCGCAAGGGCGCTCGCCCAGGAAATGCCACGCCGGCCAAGCCGCCGGTTCCATCCACCGGCAAGCCCGCGCCGCGGGCCGCCGTCCCTGAAAAGGCGGGTGGCCATACCGGGGGCAAGGCGCTGGTCACCGCAACGGTGCAGGCCCATGTCAAGCCAGCGAGCAAGGGAGGGGCCAAGCCGCCGTTCTTGCTGGGACAGCCGGCCGCGCCGGCGTTTCCCGCCGATCTGATCCTGCCGCCCCATCGGGGCGCCATCATCACCACTGCGGCGTGGCCGGCAGGCATGATCCCCGCGCCTTTGCCGGCCACGCCACCCTTGCGCGCGCCGTTCATCATGCCGCGCGTGCCGGCAACCAATCCGCAAGGCCAACCCGATCGCGAGGCGCCAGGCCGCGATCCCCGCCGCCAGGACCCCCAGCGCAAGACCCCGCACCGCGATCTGCCGCCGCGCCCCGGCACCCGCACCGCCCGCAAGGCGCAACGCCGCGCGATGATCGAGGCGGAACTGGCCCGCCGGGCCGTTGCCGCCGCGCGCGCGGCCGCCCCCGCCGCAGCCGAATCTGCCCCGCCTCCGGGGCGCCAGCGCACCTCGCCGGCGGTGGCGCGGCAAAGGGCAACGGCGCCGGCAAGCGGGATGGCTGCGGCATCTGCGCCCGCCGCGCCGCCGCCCAGCGTGCAGTGGGTGGGTCCCGATGATCGCAGCCCGTTACCGCGGCATCGCGCCCCGGCCATGCCGCGCCAGGGGCTGCTCGATGCGCTGGCGGCCAGCCTCGGCGATGCCGGGCGCCTGCTCGCCAGCCTGCTGCCCGGCCGCAAGCGCAGCCGCGAACTGCGCGAGCGGGTTGCCCGCGCCGAGGCCCGGTTGCGCGCGATGGAAGCGCAACTGGCCGCGCTGGAAGCGCTGCGCGAGCGGGTGAAGGCCTGAAGCAGCGGCCAAAAGCGGCGAGAAACTGCTCCACTATCCACGCATTCCCGCGCATTCGCGGTTAATGCCCTTGAACATCCTTTGCTGGCACGCGACATAGGCCATCGCAACCAGATGAGGATTCCCATGCTCGACGTGTTCGGCAGCCGCTCTGCCCAAGGAAAGTTCCACGCTGATCCGGTGACCGGCGCGCTCGTCCCGGTCGTCGTCGAGCAGACCAGCCGTGGCGAACGCAGCTTCGACATTTTCAGCCGCCTGCTGCGCGAACGCATCGTCTTCGTGACCGGCCAGGTCGAAGACCACATGGCGTCGCTGATCGTGGCCCAGCTCCTGTTCCTCGAGTCGGAAAACCCCTCGAAGGACATTTCGATGTACATCAACTCGCCCGGCGGCGTGGTGACGGCGGGCATGGCGATCCATGACACCATGCAGTATATCCGCCCGCGCGTGTCGACCGTGTGCATCGGCCAGGCCTGCTCGATGGGCAGCTTCCTGCTCGCCGCTGGTGAGCCGGGCATGCGTATCGCGCTGCCTCACGCGCGCATCATGATCCACCAGCCTTCGGGCGGGGCGCAGGGCATGGCTTCGGATATCGAGATCCAGGCCCGCGAAATCCTGCGCATCAAGAAGCGCATGAACGACCTCTACGTGAAGTACACCGGCAAGAGCCTGGAAGAGGTCGAAAAGGCGATGGACCGCGATACCTTCCTCGAAGCCGACGAAGCCCTGGCCTTCGGCCTGGTCGACAAGGTGTTCGAATCGCGTCCCCAATCTGAACAGGTTGGCTTCGAAAGCGGCAGCGGGGGCGCACCTTCGGCCTGATTTTGCCTTCTGTCCCGGCTCCTTAAGCCTTGCGAAAGGAGCCGCGTGGCAGGAATCATCACCTCGTTTCGTGTCCGGTTGATTAATACCCTTGCGGTAGTAGGATGGCCGGGCCCGCCCCTCGTGGAGGGGCGCCTGGGATTGAAGAATGACAAAGCTTTCCGGATCGGACTCTAAAAGCACGCTCTACTGCAGCTTCTGCGGCAAATCGCAGCATGAGGTGCGCAAGCTCATTGCGGGGCCCACGGTCTTCATCTGCGATGAGTGTGTCGAGCTGTGCAACGACATCATCCGGGAAGAGACCAAGCAGGGCATCGCCGGCAAGAAGGACGGCGGGGTGCCTGCCCCGCGCGACATCTTCGAGACGCTCAACGATTATGTGATCGGCCAGGACCGTGCCAAGCGCGTGCTCTCGGTGGCGGTGCACAATCACTACAAGCGCCTCAAGCACAGCGGCAAGGGCGGCGACATCGAACTGTCGAAGTCCAACATCCTGCTTGTCGGCCCCACCGGCTCGGGCAAGACGCTGCTGGCGCAGACGCTCGCCAAGACGTTCGACGTGCCCTTCACCATGGCCGACGCCACCACGCTGACCGAAGCCGGTTACGTGGGCGAGGACGTGGAGAACATCATCCTCAAGCTGCTCCAGGCCAGCGACTACAACGTCGAAAAGGCGCAGCATGGCATCGTCTACATCGACGAAATCGACAAGATCAGCCGCAAGGCCGAGAACCCGTCGATCACGCGCGACGTTTCGGGCGAAGGCGTGCAGCAGGCGCTGCTCAAGCTGATGGAAGGCACCACTGCCTCGGTTCCGCCGCAGGGCGGCCGCAAGCACCCGCAGCAGGAATTCCTGCAGGTGGACACGACCAACATCCTGTTCATCTGCGGCGGCGCCTTTGCCGGCCTGGAAAAGATCATCGCCGATCGCCTGCAGAAGCGTTCGATCGGGTTCGGCGCGCATGTGGCCGATCCTGACAAGCGCCGCGTGGGCGAACTGCTCCAGAAGGCAGAGCCGGAAGACCTGCAGAAGTTCGGCCTGATCCCCGAATTCATCGGCCGTCTGCCGGTGATCGCCACGCTCAACGATCTTGACGTGCCGGCCCTGGTGCAGATCCTGCGCGAACCCAAGAACGCGCTGGTCAAGCAATATGCCAAGCTGTTCGAGCTGGAAGACGTCACGCTGACCTTCACCGACGACGCGCTGGAAGCGATCGCCAAGAAGGCCATCGAACGCAAGACCGGCGCGCGTGGCCTGCGCTCGATCGTCGAAGGCCTGCTGCTCGACACCATGTTCGACCTCCCCACGCTCGATGGCGTGACCGAAGTGGTGGTGGACAAGGACGTGGTCGATGGCCGCAAGGAACCGGTTCAGGTCCACAAGGGCAAGGAACAAGCCGCCTGAGGCTTTCCAACCCGACGACATGAAAAACCCCCGCTGGTAACAGCGGGGGTTTTTGTTTGGGCCGGCGCGCGATGGGGAAGGGGGCGTTGCCCCCTTCTGCCGCTCAGCCTTCGATGCCCAGCTCGGTCAGCAGGAACGCGAATTCCTCGGCCGCTTCCTTCAGGCTTTCAAAGCGGCCCGACTTGCCGCCGTGGCCCGCGCCCATGTTGGTCTTGAAGATCAACGGATTGGTGTCGGTCTTCCGTTCGCGCAGGCGCGCCACCCACTTGGCCGGCTCCCAATAGGTTACGCGTGGGTCATTGAGGCCGGCGGTAACCATCAGCGGCGGGTAGGGCTGGGCCTTGACCTGATCATAAGGCGAATAGGAGCGGATCAGGTGGAAGGCGGCTTCGTCTTCCAGCGGGTTGCCCCATTCGGGCCATTCGCCCGGCGTGAGCGGCAGGCTCTCGTCGAGCATGGTGGCCAGCACGTCGACGAACGGCACATCGGCCACCACGGCGCCGAACAGTTCGGGTGCTTGGTTGATCACCGCGCCCATCAGTTCGCCCCCGGCCGAGCCGCCCGAAGCGGAAATCTTGCCCGCCGTGGTGAAACCGTGGCCGATCAGCCCGCGCGCCACATCCACGAAGTCGTTGAACGTGTTGGTGCGTGCCTCCAGCTTGCCGGCCTTGTACCAGCCGCGCCCGAGATCGTCCCCGCCGCGGATATGGGCAATGGCATAGGCCATGCCGCGATCGAGCAGAGAAAGCCGCGTGGTGGAAAAGCCCGGCCCGATGGCAATGCCATAGGCGCCATAGCCATAGAGATGGAGCGGGCCACCGGCCGCGCGATCCTTGCGCCACACCACCGAGACCGGCACCAGCGTGCCATCGCGGGCCGGAATGTCGAGCCGCGCGGTTTCATAGAGGCTGGCGTCATAGCCCGAGGGGATTTCCTGGACTTTCAGCCGCGTGAGCGTGCGGGTGGGCACATCATAGTCATAGACCGACGAAGGGCTGACCATCGATTCGTAGCCGACCCGCAGAGTCTGCGTCGCCCATTCGGGATTGTCGCCCAGGCTCGCTTCATAGCTCGCCTCGGGAAAGGCGATCGGCTCGATCCGCGCCGGATCGTCGTAATAGCGTACCTCGATGCGATCGAGCCCGCGCACGCGGCCTTCGACCACATAGAAATCGCGGAACAGCTCGAAGCCGGTGAGGTAGAATTCGTCGCTGCCGGCAATCAGCGTGGTCCACTGCGCGGGATCGGCGAGCGGCGCAGTGACCAGGCGGAAATTCTCGTGGGTGTCGTTGGCGTGGATGAACAGCGTGTCGTCGCGCACGTCCACATCGTATTCCACGCCCTTTTCGCGCGGTCGCACCAGGATCGGTGCGGCCAGCGGATCATCGGCCGGAACGAGGCGCACTTCGCTGGTTTCATGGTCGCCGGTGGAAAGCAGCAGCCATTTCTCGTTGGCCGAAAGCGCCGCGCCGGCGCGGAAGCCTTCGTCGTCCTCGTGATAGAGTTCAACGTCGGCATCCAGCGGCTGGCCCAGCCAGTGCAGCCGCACGTTGTCCGTCCGCCAGTTCTCGTTGGCCAGGCTATAGACCAGGCCAGTGTCGCCCTTCACCCAGATCAGGCCGGAATTGGTGCCGGGGATTTCGTCGGGCAGCACTTCGCCGCTGGCGATCACCTTGATCCGCGCGGTAAAGCGTTCCGAGCCGTTGTCGTCCACCGACCAGGCGAGCAGGCGCCCGTCGTTCGACACCGAAATCGCCCCCAGGCGGAAATAGTCGTGGCCCTGCGCCAGCGCCACTTCATCGAGAATCAGCTCGTCCGCACTGCCATCGGCGGCGGCATCGACCGGGCGGCGCCACCACTTCTTGTATTCGGCGCCTTCCTCGTATTCGATCCAGTAGAGCCAGTCCCCGTCCTTTTGCGGCACGGACTTGTCCGCTTCCTTGATGCGCCCGCGCATTTCGGCAAACAGCGTGTCGATCAGCGGCTGGCGCGGCGCCATATGTGCCTGGAACCAGGCGTTTTCCGCTTCCAGGTGGGCGAGGATTTCCGGGTCCTTGACCTCGGGATAGCCGGGATCGCGCAGCCAGGCGTAATCATCGGTGACAGTCACGCCGTGGTGGGTGAAGCTCTGGGGCTTTTTCGCGGCGACGGGGGGCTTGGCGGCAGTGTTCATCACCGCCATCTATGGTGCCTGTGCCCGGCCTGCAAGGCGCGCCTCTGGCGTCCACCGCCCCGGTTGGTTACAACGTGAACCAGTTACCTGCCATCACCGCTCAAGGACGTTCTGCCATGTTGATGCAAACCCACGAAGCCCGCCTGGAAGCGCTGCGCGCCGAACTGGGGCGCCGGGGGCTGGATGGCTTTGTCATCCCGATCTCCGACGAGCACATGAGCGAATATGTCGGTGGCTATGCGCAGCGGCTGGCCTGGCTGACCGGCTTTGGCGGATCGGCCGGCACGGCGGTGGTGCTCAAGGACGCTGTGAACGGGCCTGGGGCCGCGATCTTCGTCGACGGGCGCTATACCATCCAGGTGCGCGAGCAGGTCGATGGGCGGCTCTATGAATACCAGTCCGTGCCGCAGACCAGCCCAGCCGCTTGGCTGGGGCAGAATGCGCCCGCGGGCGCCAGGATCGGCTATGATGCCTGGCTGCATGCCAAGCCCTGGGCCGATGGCGTGGCCAAGGCGCTGGCCGCCAAGGGCGCCACGCTGGTGGCGGTGGAGAGCAATCCCATCGACGCCGTGTGGGAAGACCAGCCGGCGCCTTCGCCCGCCCTGGCAGTGCCGCATGCCGACCAATATGCCGGACAAAGCGTGGCGGAAAAGCGGGCTGTCCTGGCACAATGGCTGGCGGACCAAGGCGCCGATGCGGCGGTGGTAACCGCGCTCGATGGGGTGGCCTGGCTGCTCAACATGCGCGGCGCCGATGTCGATCGCACGCCGGTGGCGCTCTCGTTCGTGGTGGCCCACGCCGATGGCACGGTCGACCTGTTCATAGCCCCGGACAAGGTCAATGCCGATCTGGTCGCGCACCTGGGAAATGCCGTGCGCGTGCAGGATCGCGCCGCGTTCGTGCCCGCGCTTCAGGCATTGGCCGGCAAGACCGTGGCGGTCGATCCCGAACGCGCGGTGGCGGCCGTGTTCCACGCGCTCGAAGGGGCAGGCGCGCGCGTGCTGACGCTGACCGATCCCACCGTGCTGCCCAAGGCGTGCAAGAACCCGGTGGAGCAGGCTGGCCACCGCGCCGCCCAGGCCCGCGACGGCGCCGCCGTCAGCCGGTTCCTCCACTGGCTGTCGCAGGCCGCGCCCCAGGGGGGCGAGACCGAGCTTTCCGCCGCCGCGCGCCTGTTGGCCGAGCGCGAGAAGACTGGCCTGCTCAAGGACCTGTCGTTCGACACCATTTCCGGCGCCGGGCCGAACGCGGCGATCCCGCATTACCATGTCGATGAGCAGTCCAACCGCGCCATCGCACCCGGCAGCGTCTATCTGGTCGATTCGGGTGGGCAATACCTGGATGGCACCACCGACATCACCCGCACGGTGTGGATCGGCCCGGGCGAGGCGCCGGCCGAAGTGAAGGATCGCTTCACCCGCGTGCTCAAGGGCCATATCGCCATCGACCAGGCGGTGTTTCCGCTGGGCACGCCGGGCGGCGCGCTCGACAGCTTTGCGCGCCAGTTCCTGTGGGCGGCCGGCCTGGATTATGCCCACGGCACCGGCCATGGCGTGGGCAGCTTCCTGGCGGTGCACGAAGGGCCGCAGCGCATTGCCAAGGCCACCGGCGCGCAGGCCGGCACCGGGCAGGGGCTGCTGCCGGGCATGATCCTGTCCAACGAGCCGGGCTATTACAAGGCCGGCGAGTACGGCATCCGCATCGAGAATCTCGTGCTGGTGGAAACGCGCGACATCGCCGGGGCCGAAGGCGCGTTCTGCGGGTTCGAAACGCTGACGTTCGTACCGATCGACCGGGCGCTGGTCGATGTGGCGCTGTTGACGCCGGCCGAACGCGCCTGGTGGAACGATTACCACGCCCGCACCCACGCCTTGCTGGCGCCGCTGCTCGATGGGGCAGACCTGGCATGGCTGGATGGGGCCTGCGCCGCGATCTGAGTTTGATGGGCGCATCGTTCATGGTACGTTCTCTTTGTCGCGATTCGCGGCAGGGAGAACGACGATGATCGGTTATGTGACTCTGGGCACCAACGACCTGGCGCGCGCCGCGCCGTTCTATGATGCGCTGTCGGCCGAACTGGGCACGGGGCGCATGTACGAATGGCCGGGGGCGATCGCCTGGGGGACGGCAGGCGGCGCGGCTGGCGTGGCGCTGATGACGCCGTTCGATGGCCAGCCTGCCACCGTGGGCAATGGCGTGATGGTCGCGTTCGAGGCCAAGGACCCCGGGCAGGTCGATCGGTTGCATGCCTTGGCCTTGGCCAATGGTGGCGTGTGCGAAGGCGCACCCGGGCCACGCGGCGAAGGCGGTTTCTATGCCGCCTATTTCCGCGATCCCGATGGCAACAAGCTCAACGCCTTCGTGATGGGCACGGAATAAGCGCGGCATACGAAGCGTTCGGGCGCAGGCCGGGCCGATCCCGGCCTGTCGCGAATGTATCGGCCATGTTTCAGCCGAATTGCACCCAAGCCTGGGAAATGCGGCCGGCAACCCCGCATCACCGGCCGGATATCGCCGCTTTTATAATTTTAAAGATTTGATTTATATATAAAATGATGCAGCTGTTCCGCTGCCTGGGGCGCCAGCAACACCATGCGACAATTGGCGACAAAATACCCCCTGCGCCGACATAATCGCGCGACATCCGCCGACTATATATTGGGACATGGAAGCTGCGGTGCCCGCCACCTCAGTCCCCACGGCCGGAAGGGGTGTCCCTCCCCCCTTAGTCCCTAGCCTCTTTCGGCAAGGCGGCGCCGCAGCTTCCTCATCCCCCTTACGCCTGCCGTCGCGCCCTCGATGGCGAACGGCCTGAATTCTTCGGGAGCTTGCCGAAATGAAGAAACTCGTGCTCGGTCTGTCTACGGCGGTTGTCGCCGTGGCGGGTGCCGGTGTGCTTTGCGCCGCTGCCCCGGCCGGCCCTGGTGCCGATCCGGCCCGCTTTGCCGGCGGTCCCAATGGCGATGGCACGATCACCTGGGCTGATGCCAAGGCCCAGGCAGACGCCCTGTGGCAGCGGATGGACGTGAACAAGGATGGCAAGATCGACCAGGCAGATCGCGATGCGCGCCTGATCGAGCGGTTCGATGCCATCGATGCCAACCATGATGGCGTGATCAGCCGCGACGAATTCCTCGCCCACCATCGCGCCATGAAGCCGGGCCACGGCCCGCATCCGGGGCCTGATGGCGCCATGCCGCCCCCGCCGCCGCCCGGCAGCGACGGGCCGGGCTCGCGCGATGGCCGCCCTGGCATGCCGCCGCGGCCCGCAGGAATGGGCTTGCTGGGGCCGGTTTTGCACGATGCGTTGCGCGACAAGGATGGCGCCGTCACCCGCGCTGCGTATGATGCGGCGGTCAAGTCTCAATTCGACAAGGCCGACACCAACCATGATGGCAAGCTTACCCGCGATGAAATCCGCGCCGCGTTCGGCCGCAACGGCGGACCGCACGGGCCCCACAAGGGCGGCCCGCGCGGCCGCGATGGCGAACGCATGGATGGCCCGCCGCCCCCTCCGGGTGACGGCGACGACATGCCGCCGCCCCCGCCACCGGCTGGCAACTGACCATCGGGCCATTCGGGCATGAGTGAAGCAGCGGCAACCAGCATCCTGCTGGTCGATGACGAAGCGGCCTTGCGCGAAGTGCTGGCGGACTATCTGGTCCGCCAGGGCTTTGCCGTGACCCAGGCCGGCAATGCGGTGGAAGCGCGCGCGCGCATCGCAGCCGATACGTTCGACCTCGTTCTGCTCGACATCATGATGCCGGGCGAAGATGGCCTGTCGCTGTGCCGCCATCTGGCGGAAAGCCGCGCGCTGCCGGTGATCTTCATCACTGCCAAGGGCGAATCCACCGATCGCATCGTCGGCCTGGAAATTGGCGGCGACGATTACGTGGTCAAGCCGTTCGACCCGCGCGAACTGGTGGCGCGCATCCGGTCGGTCCTGCGGCGCAGCGCGCGCGTGGCGACCGAGGCGCCCGAAGCCCTAGTCTATGAATTCGAAGGCTGGACGCTCGATCCGCTCAAACGCCGGCTGACCGACCGCGAGGGCGCGGTCGTGGCGATTTCCTCGGCCGAGTTCCGCCTGCTCATGGCCTTTCTCGATCATCCGCGCCAGGTACTCGATCGCGATCGCCTGCTCGATATGGTCCAGGGCCGCGAAGCGCACTTGTTCGATCGCGCGGTGGACAACCAGATCAGCCGCCTGCGTCGCAAGATCGAGGAAGACAGCCGCAATCCGCAACTGATCCAGACGGTCTGGGGGGGTGGCTACATGCTTGCGGCCGAAGTGCGCAAGGTGGCGGGCCGCGATTGATGTGGCGCTTTCCCGCCTGGACGCTTTCGCGCACCCCACGCAGCCTGCAAGGGCAGATGCTGCTGGCCATCGCCCTGGCGCTGCTGGTGGCGCAGGGGCTTTCGGCCGGGCTGATCTGGCGCGAGCAGAACGAGCGGCGCGTGCAGTTGACGGTCAACGAGGCGGCTTTCCGCCTGATCGGCCAGCCCCCGCGCGACAGCCATGGCCCGGACGGCCGGCCGCATGGGCCGCCACCGCCCGATGACATCTGGCGCCTGCCGCGCCCCCTGCGCGTGCGGGTGGATGCGCAGTCTCCCGCACAGGCTGGGGACCGGCAGCGCGACGACGTGGCCGGTGCGCTGCACGACGTGCTCGACACCCAGGGGCTTGTCCATCGCCAGGTGCTGGTGGTGGAGCGCGATCCCCGCACCGATGCCATCGTCGGGCCGTGGTTCGGCAATGTCAGCAAGCGGCTGGAAAGCTATGGCGACCATCACCCCGATGCGCGCCTGATCATCGCCTCGATCCAGCGGCCCGACGGCACGTGGTTGACCGCGCGCATCCTGGCCCCGGCCAACGAACGCCAGGTGATCCTGTCGTTGCTGATGCAGACGGTGCTGCTCTATCTCGTGCTGGTAGGGGCGGTCGCGCTGATCCTGCGGCGCATCGCCCGTCCCCTGAAGGCCTTGACCGGCCGGGTAGAAGCCTTTGCCCGCGAACGCAGTGCCGATGGCCAGCTGGAACCCGAGGGACCGGATGACATCCGCCGCCTGATCGTGGCGCACAACGCCATGGAAGGGCGCATCATTGCCCTGCTCGATGAAAAGGACGTGATGCTGGGCGCGATCGGCCACGATCTCAAGACCCCGCTCGCCGCGCTGCGCGTGCGGATCGAGGCGGTGGAGGATGATACCGAACGGGCGCGCATGGCCGCCACGATCGAGGACATCAATCGTTCGCTCGACGACATTCTCTCGCTCGCTCGCGTCGGGCGCCCGTCCGACCCGCTTGAAACCACCGAGCTTTCCGCGCTCGTCGCCGATGTGATGGGCGAATACGAGGACATGGGCGAGGACGTGACGCTGGAAGACACCGTGCGCATCGTCTTGCCGCTGCGCGCCACCTGGCTGCGCCGTGCGATGCGCAACCTGGTGTCCAACGCCCTGCGCTATGGCCAGCGCGCGCGCGTCTCGCTGGCGCGCGAAGGGGCCGAGGCGGTGCTGCGCATCGAGGATGATGGCCCTGGTATTCCCGAAGGCGATATCCTGCGCATGATGGAGCCGTTCACCCGGCTGGAAGCCTCGCGCAACACGGCCACGGGCGGCACCGGCCTGGGCCTGACCCTGGCGCGCGCGATTGCCGACCAGCACGGCGGCTCGCTGGTTCTTGCCAATCGCTGGGAGGCTGGCCGCATCACCGGCCTTACCGCGACGCTGTGCCTGCCGCTGGCGGCCTGAGCCTTTGCCCGCTGGACCCCGCCGCGCCACGGCGCTATCCCGGCGGCCATGAACGATAGCAGCGGTAGCGGGCCGGCAAACGGGCCCGGCTGGTGGCAGGTGGCGCGCGCTGGGACATGCCCGGCTTGCGGCACGCCAGGCATGGTCTGGGCCGGCCGCGTGTGGGAGCCCCCCAAGCTCGCCGATCATTGCCGCACCTGCGGCGAGGCCCTGGCCGTGCACGAGGCCAGCGGCCGCGCGCTCTATCCGGTGGTCATTCCGCTTTTGGCGCTGCTGGTTTTTTCCGCACTGCGCGTGGACGATATCTGGCGCTTGCCGCTGTGGGTCTATCCCGTGGTGTGGGGGCCGGCCAGCGCCTTGCTGGTGGGCCTTGCCGTGCGTGCCACGCGGGCGGCCGTGCTGGCGGCGCGCGTGGCCCCGCGCGGGCAGCGCTGATGCCCCACCGGCCCGCGCCGTTCCGGCTTCCCGTACTACCCACGATCGTCGTGCTGCTGGCGGTTGCCACGATGATCGGCCTGGGTTTCTGGCAATTGCAGCGCAAGGCGCAGAAGGAACACCTGCTGGCTCGCTATGCCGCCGCGCTCGTGAATCCCGCGCAGGTGGCGTTTCCGGTGTCAGGGGATGGCAGCGCGGTGCTCTATCGCCGGGCCAGGTTCGATTGCCGGGTGCAGCCGGGCTTGTGGGATTCGGTGGCCGGCCGCAACGCGGGCGGGGACAGCGGCTATGTCCATATCGCGCATTGTGAAACGGCCGATGGCACGCCGGCGCTGGTCCAGCTTGGCTGGTCGCGCGATCCGCACCCGCCGGAATGGGGCGGCGGCCGCGTGACGGGCCGAATCGCGCCGTTCCACAAGATCACCCGCCTGATCGCCGATCCGCCGCTGGCCGGGCTCGATGCCAACGCCCAGCCCGACCCGTCTGACATTCCCAACAACCACCTGGCCTATGCTGTGCAATGGTTCCTGTTCGCCGCCGTGGCCCTGGTGATCTATCCGCTCGCCCTGCGCCGGCGCGCGAAAGACGGACCGGTGAAAGCTTCGCGAGTGGTTGTCACATCCGCCCCGGAAGGCTAGGCGCCCCACCAACACTGGCGGCGGGCACGCAGCGCGCGGCACACGGGGATTGGCGATGAAGTATGTCAGCACGCGGGGGCAGGCCGCCTCGCTCGATTTCGAAGGCGTCACGCTGGCGGGCCTTGCGTCCGACGGTGGCCTCTACGTTCCCGAAGCCTGGCCGCAGTTCAGCCACGAAGAAATCGCCGCCATGGCCGGGTTGCCCTATGCCGAGCTGGCCGCGCGGATCATGGCGCCTTTCGTGGGTGACAGCCTTTCGCCCGAGCGGCTGCGTGAATTGACGGCCACCGCCTATGGCCGCTTTGCCCATGCCGGCGTCACCCCGCTCAAGCAGCTGGACGAACGCCACTGGGTGCTCGAACTGTTCCATGGCCCCACCCTGGCGTTCAAGGACGTGGCGCTGCAGATGCTGGGCCTGCTGTTCGAGGAATTCCTGGCCCGGCGCGAGGATCACCTGACCATCGTGGGCGCCACCTCGGGCGATACCGGCTCTGCCGCGATCGATGCCGTGGCCGGCCGCGCCAAGGTGGATATCTTCATGCTCCATCCCGAAGGCCGCGTGTCCGACGTGCAGCGCCGCCAGATGACCACGGTGATCGCGCCCAACGTCTACAACATCGCCATCGACGGCAGTTTCGACGACGCGCAGGCGATGGTGAAGCGCATGTTCAACGATGCCGCGATGACCGGCACGTTCGGCATTGCCGCGGTCAATTCGATCAACTGGGCGCGGCTCATGTCGCAGGTGGTCTATTACTTTGCCGCCGCGCTGCAACTGGGCGCCCCGCACCGCAAGGTGGCGTTTTCGGTGCCCACCGGCAATTTCGGCGACGTGTTCGCCGGCTATGTCGCCGCCCGCATGGGCCTGCCGGTAGAGCGGCTGATCGTGGCCACCAACATCAACGACATTTTGCACCGCGCGCTCTCGGCAGGGGACTATTCGGCCAGCACCGTGACGCCCACGGCCGCGCCGTCGATGGACATCCAGGTCTCTTCCAACTTCGAGCGCCTGCTGTTCGACGCCTGCGGCCGCGATGCCGGCGTGCTCGCCGCGCAGATGCAACAGTTCGATGCGACCAAGGCGCTGCAACTCACCAATGCCCAGCGCGAGGCGATCGGTTCGCTGTTTTCCAGCGCGCGTTGCGATCCGGCGCAAATGGCCCAGACGATGCGCTGGGCTTATGAAGCGGCCGGCGAAGTGCTCGATCCGCACACCGCGATCGGCCTGCATGCCGCGCGCGTGGCCGACGATCTGCCCGCCGACGTACCCGTGGTGACGCTGGCCACGGCCCATCCGGCCAAGTTCGTCGATGCGGTGGAACGCGCCACCGGTGTGCGCCCGCCGTTGCCCGCGCGGGTGGGCGACCTGTTCGACCGCGAGGAGCGTTGCGACCACCTGCCCGGCACTTATGAGGCGGTTTCCGCCTATGTCGCTGCGCGCGCGACGCCCAAGACGGGGCTCAAGACCGGCCAGAAGAACGGCTGATGGCGGCTCTCACGCTCCAGCCGCAACTGATGGTGGGATCGCCCTGGGGGGATTTCGCCCTCATCGATTCGGGCCATGGGCGCAAGCTGGAGCGCTATGGCCCACATCGCTTCATTCGTCCGGAGCCGCAGGCCATGTGGGCGCCCGCGCTGGCCGACTGGCAGGCCGATGGCGAATTCGTGCCCGGTTCCGACGAGGACGGCGGCGGCCGCTGGCTATTCGATCGGCCTGTCCCGCGCGAAGGCTGGCCGCTGGCGTGGAATGACGTGCGCTTCACCGCCTCGTGCACGCCGTTTCGCCATCTCGGTTTTTTTCCCGACATGGCCCCGGTGTGGGACTGGATGGGCTCGCAGCTTGATGGCCGCGATGATGCCGCCACGCTCAACCTGTTCGGCTATACGGGCGTGGGCACCCTGGCGCTGTCGCGCTTCGGCCCGGTGACCCATGTCGACGCATCCAAGAAATCGGTGGCGCAGGCACGGGCCAACGCGGCGCTTTCGGGCATGGACGCGCGGCCCGTACGCTGGATCGTCGATGATGCGGCCAAGTTCACTGCGCGTGAAGTGCGTCGCGGCAGGCGCTACGACGGGATCATTCTCGATCCCCCCAAGTTCGGGCGCGGCCCGGAAGGGGAAGTGTGGCGGCTGGAAGAAAGCCTGCCCGGCCTGATCGCCGATTGCGCCAAGCTGCTGGATGAAAACAGCCGCTTCCTGTTCCTCACGGTCTATGCCGTGCGCATGTCGAGCCTGGCGATCGGCGGCCTGCTCGCCGAGGCGCTGGCGCACCTGCCCGGCACGATCGAGCATGGTGACCTGGGCATTGCCGAAGAGGGGGCCGAGGAAGGGCCGGGCGGGCGCGTGCTGCCCACGGCGATCTTCGCGCGCTGGCGGAATACCCCATAAGCGCGGCTGATGCTGGACATTCGCGCCGCCAAGTGCCAAGGGCGCGCGCGTGTCTGACAGCCTGATCCTCGAAGTCGCCAATGTCGAAACCGATGTCCTGACCGGGATCTATTCGGAGGAGACCGGCCGTCCGCAGCCCTTGCGGATTTCCATCCGGGCGTGGCTCAACCCGCAGGATCGCTACACGGCCGATTGTCCACTCAACGCCAGCAAGAACTACATGGACCTCAAGCACGCCGCCAGCGACGGTTTGCCCAAAGATGTGCATTTCCAACTGATCGAATCGGTTGCAGACCATATCTGTGAAACCTTGTTCGTTCAGGATGCGCGCGTGAAGCAAGTGGAAGTGAAGATCGTGAAGCTGGCGATCAGCCAGGCTGGTGAAGACATCGGCATGACGCTCACCCGCGCACGGCGCGGATGAGCGGGGACACGAGCGAGGCGCGCCCGCTCGCTCTCGTCACCGGGGGGTGGCGCCGAATCGGGGCCGCGATCGCCCGCAAGCTGGCCAGCGAAGGCTGGGACCTGGCGCTGCACGCGCACCACGTTGCCACGTTCGATCCCGAATTCACCGCGCAATTGCAGTGGCTGGGCGCCGCGGTCTATCCGGTGGCCGGAGACCTGGGCGACAGTGCCTTTCCGGCCGTGATGCTGGCTGACGTGATCGCGCGGGCCGGGCGCGCGCCTTGCCTGCTGGTCAATTGCGCGTCGCTGTTTCAGGACGACACGATCGCGTCGCTCGTGCCCGAAGCGCTCGACCAGCACTTTGGCGTCAATCTGTTTGCCCCGTTGCTGCTGACCCGCGCCTTTGCCCAGGCGCTCGGGGACGGACCTGGGGCGCCGCGCGAGGGCGCGGTCGTCAACATTCTCGACCAGCGGGTGCAGAACCCGGTGCCCGACCAGTTGAGCTACACCCTGTCGAAACAGGCCCTGCATGCGGCGGTGCGCACGCTGGCGCGCGCTCTGGCGCCGGGCATCCGGGTCAACGGCGTGGCGCCTGGCCTGATCCTGCCGACGCAGGACTATGACGCGGCGCAGTGGCAGCGGCTGGAAGAGATCATGCCCCTGAAAAGGCTGCCCGGCGCCGACGAAATTGCCGATGCGGTGCACTATCTGGCGACAGCCCGCGCCGTCACGGGACAAACTCTTTTCGTGGATGCCGGCGCGAGCCTTGAATCCTACCCCCGTGACTTCGTATATCTGGAAAGATGAACGCGCCCGCGCCCCTGGTTGACCGCTTCGCGCGGGCCATAACCTACCTTCGCCTGTCGGTGACCGACCGTTGCGACTTGCGCTGCACCTATTGCATGCCTGAGCGCATGACGTTCCTGCCACGGGCGGAAGTGCTGAGCCTGGAGGAACTCTATCGGCTCAGCCTGCACTTCATCGCGCGCGGAGTGACCAAGTTGCGGCTGACCGGTGGGGAGCCCCTGGTGCGGCGCGACATGGTGGACCTGGTCCGCGCGCTCGGCCGGCACCTGGGCGAGGGCGGCCTTCAGGAACTCACGCTTACCACCAACGGCACGCGCCTTGCCGAATTCGCCGACGATCTGGCGGCGGCGGGCGTGCGGCGCATCAACGTCTCGCTCGATACGCTCGACCGCGCGCGCTTTGCCGCGCTGGCCCGGCGCGACAGCCTGCCCCAGGTGCTCGAAGGGCTGGCGGCTGCGCGTGCAGCGGGCCTCAAAGTCAAGCTCAATGCCGTCGCGCTCAAGGGCGTGAACGAGGATGAACTGCCCGACCTGGTCGCCTGGGCCCACGGGCAGGGGCACGATGTCACGCTGATCGAGGTCATGCCGCTGGGCGATGTGGGCGAGGATCGCATCGATCATTACCTGCCGCTCGACGCCGTGCGCCGCGATCTCGAGCAGCGCTGGACGCTGGTGCCCAACGGGCACAGCAGCGGCGGCCCGGCGCGCTATGTCGACATTGCCGAAACCGGCGGTCGGCTGGGCTTCATCACCCCGCTGACCGGCAATTTCTGCGCCACGTGCAACCGCGTGCGCGTTACTGCCACGGGCCAGCTTTACATGTGCCTGGGCGGGGAAGGGCGCGTCGATCTGCGTGCGGCCTTGCGTTCGCAAGATCCCGATGCCGCGCTGGCCGATGCCTTTGCCCGCGCCATGGGGGAAAAGCAGGAAGCCCACAGCTTCGTCATCGACCGTGCCGGGGCAGCGCCGGCGGTATCGCGCCATATGTCGATGACCGGCGGCTGAGCGCGATGGCCAAGCTGGTATTCCTCGGCCGCCTGGAAGATCGCGCGGGCTGCGCCGAAATGGCTGTGCCCGCCGGGCCCCTGGCGGACATTCTCGCCAGGCTCGATTCGGCCCTGGCGCTGGATTTGCTGGGCGAGCGCGTGCGCTGGGCGCTCAACGGCAGGCTGGTGGGCGAAAGCGAAGCCATGGTCCTGGGCGAGGGCGACGAACTGGCATTCCTGCCGCCGGTGAGCGGGGGGTAGGGCGGCCGGTTTGGGTGCAGGGGCTTCGACAAGCCCGGCCCGAACGGGTTTTTAGGATTACCCCCACCTTCGTTCGCCCTGAGCGTGTCGACGGGCAGTAAGCGACAAGCCCAAGGCTTTAGGCCCTGAAAGCTATTTTCGCAGGGGCAGTTTTTGACAGCGGCCGCCCCAATCCGTATGGGGGCGGCGCTTGCCGGGCCAGCTTGCCCGGCCCCTTAAGCCCACGATCCGCGACGGATTGCCGGCCGCATGCCAAGGAAAGCCCTTTCGATGTCTCAGCCCCAGGTGGAAGTCGCCACGCTTGAACCCACGGCCGCAGCCACGGTGGAAACCGTGCTCACCGTCCGGCACTGGGACGAGCGCCTGTTCAGCTTCACCATCACCCGCCCGGCTTCGTTCCGCTTCCGCTCGGGCGAATTCGTGATGATCGGCCTGCAGGGTGACAATGGCCGCCCGCTGCTGCGCGCCTATTCGGTGGCGAGCCCGGCCTGGGCCGAGGAACTGGAATTCCTCTCGATCAAGGTGCCCGATGGCCCGCTGACCTCGCGCCTCCAGAAGATCCAGCCCGGCGACCAGATCTACCTCGGCAAGAAGCCCACCGGCACGCTCGTCACCGATGCGCTGCTGCCGGGCAAGCGGCTGTTCATGCTGTCCACCGGCACCGGCCTTGCGCCGTTCCTGTCGCTGGCGCGCGATCCCGATGTCTATGAATACTACGAGCAGGTGATCGTGGTGCATTCGGTGCGCAAGGTCAGCGAACTGGCGTTCCACGAGGAACTGTCGAGCGGCTTTGCCGAGGATCCGCTGGTGGGCGAGCAGGCTGCGCAGCAGTTGCACTATGTGCCCACCGTCACGCGTGAGCCATTCAAGAACAACGTGCGCATCGACAAGCTGATCGAAAGCGGCGCGCTGTTCGAGGGCATTCCGGGCGAGGCCAGGCTCGATCCGGCCACCGACCGCGTCATGCTGTGCGGCTCGATGGAAATGATCAAGGATTTCGCCGCCCTGCTCGAAGGCCTGGGCTTTGTCGAAGGCTCCAATGCCAAGCCTGGCGACTTCGTTATCGAACGCGCGTTCGTCGGCTGATGGCATGACGGCAGACGTTCGTCTGACCGATGCGGCATTCGACCCCGCCGCGCTGCTTTCCGCCTTTACCGGGCGGTTTGGCAGCGCGGGCGGGGTCGTCAGCTTTCTGGGCCAGGTACGCGGCGGTGAAGGCGTGGAAGCGCTGGAACTGCGCCATTATGCGCCGCTGACCTTGCCCGGCATGGAAGCGCTGGCCGAAACCGCGCTGGCCCGATGGCATCTTGAAGGGCTGCTGGTGATCCACCGCCACGGGGTGATGGCACCCAGTGATCCGATCGTGATGGTCGCCGCCGCCGCACGGCATCGCCGTGATGCCTTTGCCGCCACCGATTTCGTGATGGATCACCTCAAAAGCGACAGCTGGTTCTGGAAGCGGGAAAAGACCGCAGCCGGCTGGCGCTGGATCGAACCGCGCGACGAGGACTTTGCCGACCGCGCGCGCTGGTGATTCAACCCTTGATGCGGGCCAGCACGGCATCCTGCTGCGCCACCCGTGCCGCCACCGCATCGCGCGCGGCGACAATCGTCTCGGCATCGGGGCCGGGCTGGTCCACCGCGGTGATTTCGGCCTTGGTGGCCATCTGGTCCAGATCGGCCAGCGCGATGGCGGTTTCACTGCGCGCCGATTCGAGCCGCGCCAGCGCCACCTGCGCCAGGTTCCAGGTTTCGCCGCCACTTGCCGTGCCCTGCGCGCGGGCAACGGCGCGCGTGGCCTCGGGCACCAGGGCGGCAAAGCGGCTGTCGGCCTCGCGTGCGCGCCCTTCGATGGCCGCCAGGCGCTGGGGCAGGCTGGCATCGGTGGGAAGCGGTGCCGGGTTGGCCGGGGCCGGATTGGCAGGGGCGGCCTGGGCCTGGCCAAAGGCCCGTTCCGCCGGGCGAATCGCCAGCGAGGGAAAGCGCCCCCGATCGGGTGAGCAGGCGCCCAGCAACAGCGCCGGGGCAGCGATCGCCCCGAACATGCAAAGCCGTTGCAGGGTGGTGAAGCGATTGGACAGGCAGGCCATGGCGGTGCCATAGCATGGTTACCGGTATTCGCCAGTGCCGGCAGGGCGCCATTGCGGATTTCCCGGCGCTGTGGCGTTGACATGCTGGCACGGTTGGACTATCCGCGCCGCTCTTTCCGGGGCTTCGCATCATTGCGGGGAACCGGCACATTGCCCGCTGTCCGCGATTCGGAATTGGCCGATCGGGGTGCTTGGTGGGCCAGGCATTTGAAACGGATAGCAGAACCATGTTCGCAATTGTGCGCACGGGCGGCAAGCAGTATCGGGTGGCCGCCGGAGACAAGATCGCGGTGGAAAAGCTGGCTGGTGAAGCCGGTGAAACCATCACCCTCGGTGACGTCCTGCTGGCTGGCAAGGATGGCGAACTGGCCGATGCTTCGGCCATTACCGTCTCGGCGGAAATCATCGCCCAGGCCAAGTCGGAAAAGGTCGTGGTGTTCAAGAAGCGCCGCCGTCACAACTATCGCCGCAAGAACGGCCACCGCCAGCAGATGACCCTGCTGCGCATCGTGTCGGTCGCCTGAGCGCCAGTTCGGAGTAAGCAGAGATGGCACATAAGAAAGCAGGCGGTTCGTCGCGCAACGGTCGCGACTCGCAGTCCAAGCGCCTTGGCGTGAAGAAGTTCGGCGGCCAGGAAGTGGTCGGCGGCAACATCATCATCCGCCAGCGCGGCACCCGCGTGTACCCCGGCGCCAACGTTGGCCTGGGCAAGGACCACACCCTGTTTGCGCTTGCTAACGGCCGCGTGCGTTTCCACGCCGGCAAGCTTGGCCGCAAGTACGTGTCGGTGGACCTGATGGCGCAAGCTGCCGAGTAATCGGATGGTCATGCCAAGGGCCATCCTGTTGGGATGGCCCCGCCGGTTTCGCGCCGGCTGAACGAGGGAGAGGGGCCTGCCCCATCTCCCTTTTTCTTTGTCTCCCTCATCCGCAACCGCGCCATTTGCCTCGAAAACCGAAGCACTTGGCGCACCACGCAATATCCTTGTCACCGGAAAGTGCATAAGCATCCGGCGAAAGGGAGCGGTTGACTGGAGACTACCGATGTTCATTCGCAGCGAGCGGCTGTTCCTGCGGCCCGGCTGGCCGGAAGACTGGGCCGAACTGTTTGGCCTGATCGACGATGAAGCCGTCGTGCGCCATCTGGTGCGCGTGCCTTGGCCCTATCATCCCGATGATGCCCGTGCCTATGCCGCACGGGCGCAGAGCGGGCTGTACCCGCATTTCTTCGTCACTTTGCCCGGTGCGGAAGGTGCACAGCTGATCGGCTGCGTCGGCCTGATGCCCGACGATCATGACCCCAACGGGCCACCCCGGCTGGGCTATTGGATCGCGCGGGCGCATTGGGGGCGGGGGTTTGCAACCGAAGCGGCGCGCGCCGTGTTGGCCCTTGCCGCCACGCTCGGCCATCGTCGCGTGGCCGCGCGCCATTTCCTCGACAATCCGGCATCGGGTCGCGTCCTGGCCAAGCTCGGCTTTCGGTCCACCGGGGAAATCCGCCCGGGTGCCAGCCCCGCGCGTGAAGGCGTGGCGCCCACGCTCGGCTACGCGCTCGATCTTGATCCGCCGGGCAATTGCGACGGGGATTGCCGTTCGATGGTGCCCGTGCCCCGCGCCGCTTGAGGCCCGCGGCAACGCGCGCGGGGGCAGCAGTGCCGGTCAGGCCGGCGGTTCTGCCTCCACCGCGTTGCGCGCGGCGCGTTCCTGCTCGAAACGCAAGCAATCCAGGATCTTGGCCCCTGCCATGAACACCGCGCAGGTCGTCGCCAGGAACAGCAGCTTGCCACCAAAGCCGGGAAACCGCGTGAGATAGGCCTGTCCGCGCTCCACGGCGCCCAGCGCCAGGGCATAGATCACCGCAAACGCCTCGAAGCGGTTCTTGATCATGAAGAGGCGGCCGATCTTGCGGAGCATGTCCTGTCCTTGTCCCCTTTCGCGGGTGGTCTCCACCCCCGGGGCTGGCATCCCCGGGGCGGCTTGCGATCCCTACAGGCTGTCGCAACCTTCGTGCCAATCCAATGTTTCCGGGCGCATTAAACCTTAATGCGCCCTTCATTGTAAAGGGGGGCGACAATCCAGGGACAGGACAGCAACGCGCGTGGCCTCAGGCCAGTTCCTTGGTCGGGAAAGTTCGGCCTTCAGGCCAGTTCGCCCAGGTCCAGCGCATCGAGCAACGCGTTGCGGGCCGCCACGACCGTTGCCGCCAGCGCCGGCTGGCCCAGATCGGCCGCGTCGATCTGCTCGGGCCAGTGCGTGGCGACGACATGCTCCAGCCGTTCGATTCGCGCGGTATCGAGCAGGAAGCGTGGATCGACCGTGGCCGGATCGGCCACCACGCGCAGGCGCAGGCAGGCCGGCCCGCCGCCATTGGCCATGGATTGGCGCACGTCCACCGGCAGGACCTGGCGAATCGGTCCATTGCCGGCGAGCATGGTATCCAGCCAGCCGCGGACCGAGGGCGTTTCCCAGGCTTCCAGCGGAATCACCAGCGCCATTTCCCCGCTGGGCAGGGTGAGCAACTGGGCGTTGAACAAGTAAGAGCGAATCGCGTCGGCCAGGCTGACCGCGCTGGCAGGAACGACCACGATCTCGGCCTCGGGCAGGCGCGCGCGAATCGCGGCATAAGTGCCTTCGGGATCGGCAAAGGCCTGTTCGTGGGTGAACAGCACGCGCTCGTTCGCCACGGCCACAACGTCGTTGTGAAACGCGCCGGCCGCGATGGCTTCGGGGGCCTGTTCCACAAACAGGCAACGGGCCGGATCGAGCCCGTGGACGCGCGCGACGGCGCGGCTGGCCTGTTCGTGCTGGCGCGCGGGAAAGGCGCCACCGGGGCGGCCATAGACGAAGATTTCCAGGCCCGGCGCATCATGGCTGGTGGCCATGCGCATGTGGTTGGCCGCGCCTTCGTCGCCAAAACAGGGCGGCACGGCATCGTGCACGGCAAAGTGCGCGCTGCTGGCAAAGGCCAGGCGCAACTGGCGCACGGTGTCGGGCCATTCCTGCGCGCGGTGGGGCATGGTGACGAGGTTGGCGGCCGAGAGATGGCAGCGCCCGTCGGCGGTATCGGCTGCGGGGCTGACCGTGGCGGCATTGGCCGTCCACATCGCGCTGGCCGACCAGGCGGCGGCGCGCAGCCGGCGCTCGGCCTCGTCGGCAGGCTCGCGGTCCGTCAGGCCCAATTGGGCCAGAAACGCCGGGTTGGGGCGGGGCAGGGGTACAAACAGGCCCTGCGCCAGTCCCAGGCCCAGGTTGTGCCGCATCTTGCCCAGGCCCTGCAGTGCCGCCGCGCGCGGGTAGGACACTTGACCCGCGTGACTGGCCGAAGCGAGGTTGCCCAAGCTCAGCCCGGCATAGTTGTGGCTGGGGCCGACCAGGCCGTCGAAGTTGATTTCCACCGTTGCCATCTGCTTGTTTCCGTCCTTCAGCGGTCCACATGCCACACCGTGTCGCCGGGCCGCACATCGAGCGCAGCAGCGGCAACCGGATCGAGGATCAGGCCTTCTGGCCCATCGGTCACTTCCCCCAGGGTGCAGCGAAATTCGGCGAGGCGCCCGGTGGCGACCAATGCCTGGCGGGCGGGGCCATGCCCTTCGGGCGCGGCCACCTGCGCGAGCGTGGCAGCGCGCACCCCGGCGATGGAGTGCACCTGGTCGGTCCGCGCGCTCAGCGTGGGGCCACCATCGAAAATGTCGACATAGCCTTCATAGGCAAAGCCTTCGGCCTCCAGCATGCGCATGGCGGGGCGGCCGTTGGGGTGGGGCATGCCGATCACGCTGCGCGCGCTTTCCGGCAGCATCGCCACGTAGACGGGATGCTTGGGCATCAGGTCGGCAATGAACTGGTTGCCGTTCAAGGCATTGAAATGGTCGGCATCCTGAAAGCCCATGCCGAAGAATTTGCCGCCCACCGCGTCCCAGAACGCCGATCCGCCGCGCTCGTCGATCACGCCGCGCAGTTCGGCGAGGATGCGCGGGCCGAATCGGGCGCGGTGCATGGCGATGAACAGATAACGGCTGCGCGCCAGCAGCAACCCCAGCCCGCCCGCGCGCTCGCCTGGGTGCAGGAACAGGCCGCCCACTTCGCTCGATCCTTCCAGGTCGGTGACCAGATGGAGCATCTCGGCGCGGAACGTGCGGTCCAGTTCCTTGGAATGCTGGGTCAGCGTGGTGAGGCGATAGGAATAGAACGGCCCGCTGCGCCCGACGCAGGCAAAGATCTGCGCCGTGCCGCGCAGATCGCCGGTGGCCACGTTTTCCAGCACCATGACGAACAGTTCGTCGCCCGGCCCATCGGGCAGGCGCTCGCGCGGCTCGGCAAAGGCGGCGGCGGCGCGTTCCAGCTTGGCGCGCAGCGAGGCGCGGTCGGCCGGCAAGTTGGTAAAGCCGCTGCCGCCTAGCTTGGCCATTTCATACATGGCTTCAAGGTCGGTGGGCCGCGCGGCGCGAATACGGAACGTCATCGTTTCATTCCCCGCCCGAGAGACGATGGAGCACCAGCGCCGAGAGCGCCGCGCGCTCGGCCAGCGAGGGCACGATCAGGAACTCCTGCGGCGAATGGATCGATCCGCCACGCACGCCCATGGTATCGACCACCGGTACGCCCAAAGCGGCGATGTTGTTGCCATCGCACACGCCGCCGGTGTCTTTCCAGCCGATGGTCTGGCCCAGCGCGGCGCCGCACGTCCGCACCAGATGGAACAGGGCCTGGGCTGGCGGGGTGAGCGGCTTGGGCGGGCGGCTGATCCCGCCATGGACGTGGATGGCCACCCCGTGCAGGCGCTCCACTTCGGTCACGGCCTGGCCCAGGGCCACGGCAAAGCCTTGCGCATCCTCGGTACTGGCGGGGCGGATGTTCCAGCGCAGCACGGCCTTGTCGGGCACCACGTTGTTGGCGCTGCCCCCGTCGATCCGCGCGGGGTTCACCGAAAGACCGGCGCGGTGCAGTGCCTTGAGGCGAAGGGCAAGGTCTGCCGCGGCCACGATGGCGTTGCGGCCATCGTCCGGGTTGCGCCCGGCGTGGGCGGATCGGCCGGTGATCACGGCGGAATAGTTGCCGCTGCCCGCGCGCGCGCCGGCCAGGGTGCCATCGGGCAGGGCCGAAGGTTCATAAGTCAGCGCCGCCGCCTTGCCCGCTGCCAGCCGTGCGATCAGCGGGGCGGAGGACAGGCTGCCGGTTTCCTCGTCGGCATTGATCATCACGTCGTAGCCGACTTGCGCCGCAGCCGGGCTGCGCTCGAAGGCGAGGAGGGCGGCCAGCATGACGGCAATGCCACCTTTCATGTCGGCCACGCCGGGCCCATTGAGCGTCACTTCGTCAAGCCAGGTGGCCGTCTGGAACGGATCGCTGGCTGGGAACACCGTGTCCATATGCCCCGTCAGCAGATAGCGCCGCGGCGCATCTGGCCGCACGCGCACCACCAGATGCGCGCCATGGTCCAGAAGGCCCAAGGTGCCATCCGGCCCCACGGTTTCCACCGGGGCCGGCGGTTCCAGCTGCACCGTGCCGGGTAGAACCGAAAAGGCATCGGCCAGGAGGCCGGCCTGCGCGGCCAGCCCGGACAAGTTGCGGGTGCCCGTGTTGATCGCGCTCCACGCCAGGACCTGGGACAGCAGGGCGGCGCCCTCGATCGGGGCAAGCAGGGCCTGTTCGGAGCCTGAAAGTTCGCGGGCGGAAAACTGTTGCATCGGAAACCACGCCTAGCGGTTCCCGCGGCCGGGGTGAACCCCCTGCCTAAGCCGCAGCGAATGGAACCCGGTTGCCAAGCCGAAGCGAATCGGGCAAAACAAGGGCGTTCCTCCCCAGGTTCAATAGGCAGGTCGGCAGGGTTTCGGTATCGACACGATACGGAGCCACGAGCCGGTCTTGCCGTGCCCGTTTTGACGACAAAGGCAGATGACCATGGGTGAGTTTACCGAAATTGCCGACTTGCGCCCCCGCACCACGCGCGCCGGGTTGCATGTGGATGCCGCGCTGGCGGCCTTCCTGGAAAGCGACGTGCTGGCGCCCCTGGCGCTTGACGTGGGCGCGTTCTGGACGGGCTTTGCCGCGCTGGTGGCCCGGTTTGCCCCGGTCAATCGCGCGCTGCTCGACACGCGTGACACGATCCAGGCCGCGATTGATGCCTGGCATCTGGCCCGGGCCGGCCAGCCGCATGATCCGGCCGCCTATCGCGCCTTGCTGGAAGAAATCGGCTATATCGTGGCCGAGCCGGCGCCCTTTGCCGTGGGCACGCAAGGCGTCGATGCCGAGATTGCCACGATGGCCGGCCCCCAACTGGTCGTGCCCGTGCTCAACGATCGCTTCCTGCTCAATGCCGCCAATGCGCGCTGGGGCAGCCTTTACGATGCGTGGTACGGCACCGATGCGCTCGATGCCGCGCCGGCGCTGCCCGGCGGCTATGACCCGGCGCGCGGCGCGGCGGTGATTGCGGCCGGGCGCGCGTTCCTTGATGCCGCGCTGCCCTTGGCGGGCGGATCGTGGGGCGATTGGGATGGGCAGGGCGTGCCCGCGCTGGCCGATCCGGCGCAGTGGGTCGGCCACAAGCCGGGCGGACTGCTGTTCGTGCATAACGGGTTGCACATCGAACTGGTGATCGATCGCGCACACCCCGTGGGCGCCACCGACCAGGCCGGCCTCGCCGACATCGTGCTGGAAGCGGCGCTGACCACGATCGTCGATCTGGAGGATTCGATCGCGGCGGTGGATGCGGAAGACAAGCTGGTGGCCTATCGCCACTGGCTGGGCCTGATGCGCGGGGACCTGACGGCCCATTTCGCCAAGGGCGGCAAGACGCTGAGCCGCTCGCTCGAGCCCGACCGCGCCTGGACCGCGCCCGATGGCTCCGCCTTCACGTTGCCCGGGCGCAGCCTGCTGTTCGTGCGCAATGTCGGCCACCTGATGACCAACCCGGCGATCCTGTTGGCCGATGGTGCCGAGATTCCCGAAGGCATCATGGACGCGGTGATCACCTCGGCCATCGCCATGCACGACGTGATGCAGAAGGGCCGCTATCGCAACAGCCGCGAGGGATCGATCTACATCGTCAAGCCCAAGATGCATGGGCCCGAGGAAGTGGCCTTTACCAACGACTTGTTCGATGCGGTGGAAGACCTGCTGTGCCTGCCGCGCCATACCATCAAGGTGGGCGTGATGGACGAGGAGCGTCGCACCAGCGCCAACCTGGCCGCCTGCATCGCGGCGGTGAAGGACCGCGTGGTGTTCATCAACACCGGCTTCCTCGATCGCACGGGCGATGAAATCCACACCTCGATGCAGGCCGGACCGATGATCCGCAAGGGTGCGATGAAGCAATCGGGCTGGATCGCCGCCTATGAAGCGCGCAACGTGGGGATCGGTCTGGCGTGCGGGCTTTCGGGCAAGGCGCAGATCGGCAAGGGCATGTGGGCCGCGCCCGATCGCATGCGTGCGATGGTGGCCGAAAAGATCGCCCATCCGCAAACCGGTGCCAACACCGCCTGGGTCCCGTCGCCCACCGCGGCCACGCTTCACGCCACCCATTACCACCAGGTGGACGTGTTCGGCCTGAGGCCCGAGATCGCCGCGCGGCCGGTGCCATCGCTCGATGCTCTGCTGGCCATTCCGCTGGCCGAAGGGACGAACTGGTCGGAAGCGGATATCCGCGCCGAGCTGGACAACAATGCGCAAGGCCTGCTGGGCTACGTCGTGCGTTGGATCGACCAGGGCGTGGGCTGTTCCAAGGTGCCCGATCTGGATGACGTGGGCCTGATGGAAGACCGCGCCACCTTGCGCATTTCCAGCCAACATCTGGCCAACTGGCTGCTGCATGGGGTGTGCACGCGCGCGCAGGTGATGGATGCGTTGCAGCGCATGGCCGCCAAGGTGGATGCGCAGAATGCCGGCGATCCGGCCTATGAACCGATGGCCGACAACTGGGAAACCAGCTTTGCGTTCCGCGCCGCTTGCGACCTGGTGTTCCAGGGTGTGAGTCAGCCCAGCGGCTATACCGAGCCGCTGCTCCACGCCTGGCGCCGGCGCAAGAAGGCGGCGGCCTTGGTGGCAGAACCTGCCTGAACGATCGGCGGGGCGGGGTGTTCTGGCGCGCCGCCCCGCTTGCCCCGCAGCGCGCTTGTTGCCATGGCGGTTCCAGTCGCTTTTTCCGATGACATGGAACCTGGAAAGACAATGCTGCAACTGATCGAGGCCAATTGGCCGTTGGTGGCTGGCGCCGTGGCGCTGCTGCTGGTGGTGGCAATCCTGCTGCTGCGCCGCGCCGGCAAGGCGCCCGAGCGCCGCGAATTCAACGATGTGCTGTCTGAAGGGGCCGCGCCTGCGCAGCGCAACACCGCGCTGATCGATGCGCCGCCTGCGGCCGCGATCGTCACGCCTGCGCCGCCACCGGTGGAGCCCGCACCAGTTGCAGAGGGTGACGACCTCACCCGCATCAAGGGCCTTGGCCCCAAACTCAAGACGCTGCTGGCCGGCCTGGGCGTGACGCGGTTCGAGCAGATCGCGGCATGGAGCGACGAAGACGTGGCGCGGATCGACGCGCAATTAGGCGCCTTTGCCGGCCGCCCCACGCGGGACAATTGGGTGGAACAGGCCAAGCTGCTGAGCAGTGGTGACACCGCCGCCTATGAAGACAAGTTCGGGAAGCTGTAACGCTATTCCTGTGCCTGGGGTGCGGCCGGCGCCGCCCCCGTGGCAGGCCGCGCGCCGCAACGGCGGATCAGCGCGCGCACGAGATCGCTGCCAGGCACGCTGATCTTGCCCGCATCGGGCAGCGTGCCCACGAACGGTCCTTCGAACACGTCCGCTGCCGGATTGCCCGCAGGCAAGCTGCCCTGCCAAAGATAGCCCTGCGATCCCGGCACGGCGGTGGCATCCACCGCCAGCCGCACGATGCGCTTGCGCCCCTGCAGGGCGAACAGCGCCTGCGCGCCCACTTCGGCCGGCACATGTCGCGTCACCACCAGCACGCCCTGCCGGCAGGCAAGCGACAGGTCCGGCCCAGCGCCCGGCGCGCCATAGCGCACGCTGTCGCCGCCAGGTGCACCGGCCCAGATCGGCTTCTCGTTGCCGGCCGGCGCTGCGGGCAAAGGTTGGCTTTCGGGCAGCGGCACGCGCACGGCATTGAGCGGGGCTCCGCTATCGAGCGGCGCGGGCGCCTTTTGCGAACAGGCGGCAAGGACAAGCAGGGCGAGCAGCGAAACCGGACGGCGCAAGATCATGGCCTCGGTGCTATCGCGGACCGGCGCGGCAAGCAACCATGTGAGTCCCCCGTCCGACGCCCTGCGGCCGCCACCTCCCCCTGCGTTGCGGAGGGAGGATCAAAGCCCCTCCCGCGTGCGAGAGGGGTTGGGGGAGGGCATGTCACCCTCTCCTTACTTCCCCCACTTCTTTTGAGACTTGCCGTAGCGGGTCTTGCGGGTGCCGGGCTTGCCTTCGTTGCTGCGGCCCACGATGGGCGCCTTGTGCTCGCCTTCGGGCAGGCCGAGTTCGGTCGCTTCCAGGCGGCGGATCTCGTCGCGCAGGCGGCCCGCTTCTTCGAATTCCAAATCGGCGGCGGCATTGCGCATGCGCTTTTCCAGGTCTTCGATGTGGCTGCGCAGGTTGTGGCCGACGAGATTGTTGGTGGTGTCGTCGTCCAGATCCACCAGCACGCCGTCGCGGCTGGCCGTATCGGCGATGATGTCGGCAATCTGGCGCTTGATCGTGGCCGGGGTGATGCCATGTAACTCGTTGTAGGCATTCTGCTTTTCACGGCGGCGATCGGTTTCGGCAATTGCGCGTTCCATGGAGCCGGTCATCCGGTCGGCATAGAGGATCACGCGCCCGTCCACGTTGCGCGCGGCGCGGCCGATGGTCTGGATCAGTGAGGTTTCCGAACGCAGGAAACCTTCCTTGTCCGCGTCGAGAATGCAGACCAGCCCGCATTCGGGAATGTCGAGCCCCTCGCGCAGCAGGTTGATCCCCACCAGCACGTCATAGACGCCCAGGCGCAAGTCGCGGATCAGTTCGATGCGCTCCAGCGTCTCCACGTCGGAGTGCATGTAGCGCACGCGCAGGCCCGCTTCGTGCATGAACTCGGTCAGGTCCTCGGCCATGCGCTTGGTCAGCGTGGTAACCAGGGTGCGATAGCCGTTCTGTGCGGTGAGGCGGCATTCGTTGATGCAGTCCTGTACCTGGTCTTCGACCGGGCGGATCAGCACCGGCGGATCGATCAGGCCGGTGGGGCGGATCACCTGCTCGGCAAAGACGCCACCCGATTGCTCCATCTCCCAATTGCCTGGCGTTGCCGAAACGGCAAACGTCTGCGGGCGCATCGCGTCCCATTCGTTGAAGCGCAGTGGGCGGTTGTCGATGCAACTGGGCAGGCGGAAGCCATATTCGGCCAGCGTCATCTTGCGGCGGTGGTCCCCGCGCGCCATCGCGCCGATCTGCGGCACGGTCTGGTGGCTTTCGTCGACGAACAGCAGGGCATTGTCGGGCAGGTATTCGAACAGGGTCGGCGGCGGTTCTCCCGGCAGGCGGCCGGTGAGGAAGCGCGAATAGTTTTCGATCCCCGCGCACGATCCGGTGGCGGCCATCATTTCCAGGTCGAAATGGGTGCGCTGCTCCAGCCGCTGCGCTTCCAGCAGCTTGCCCTCGGCCTGAAGCTCCTTGAGCCGCTCTGCCAGTTCGAACTTGATCGCCTCGCGCGCCTGCATCAGCGTGGGACCGGGCGTGACGTGGTGCGAGTTGGCGTAAACGCGCACTTGTGACAACCGCGTGTCGGCCTTGCCGGTCAGTGGATCGAATTCGGCAATGTCTTCGATTTCGTCGCCGAAAAAGCTGATGCGCCAGGCGGTGTCCTCGTAGTGCGAGGGGAAGATCTCGAGGTTGTCGCCCCGCACGCGGAACGTGCCGCGCTGGAACGCATGGTCGTTGCGCTTGTACTGCAAGGCCACCAGCTTGCGCACGATCTCGCCCTGGTCGACGCTTTCGCCTTTCTTCAGGTCGAACACCATGGCCGAATAGGTTTCGACCGAGCCAATGCCATAGAGGCACGAGACCGAAGCGACGATGATCACGTCATCGCGTTCGAGCAGCGCGCGCGTGGCCGAGTGGCGCATGCGGTCGATCGCCTCGTTCACCGAGCTTTCCTTCTCGATGTATGTGTCCGACCGCGGCACATAGGCTTCGGGCTGGTAATAATCGTAGTACGAGACGAAATATTCCACCGCGTTTTCGGGGAAGAAGCTCTTCATTTCGCCATAGAGCTGCGCCGCCAGGATCTTGTTGGGCGCCAGGATCAGGGCGGGGCGCTGCAATTCCTCGATCACCTTGGCCATGGTGAAGGTCTTGCCCGAGCCGGTGACGCCGAGCAGCACTTGCGTGCGCTCCCCCTCGCGCGCGCTGGCCACGAGATCGGCGATCGCAGTGGGCTGGTCGCCGGCCGGGCTATAGTCCGACACCACCTTGAACGGGCGGCCCGGCTCCAGCTTTTCCGGTCGCTGGGGCTTGTGCGGCACGAAGTTGCCGGATGTGTCGGGCTCTTCCAGCCCCCTGCGGATGATGATTTCGGCCATGGGCAACATATGGGGAACATGGTCGCCAGATGCAATCGGCGGCAAAGCGCCCGATCATGCCATGGCCTTGGCCGACATGGCGTGATAGCGTCTCCCGCCCAATCGGGAGAGTGACGATGATTGCCAAGACCCCATCCGCCTTGCTTGGGCCCGCCCTGCTGGTTGTGGCGCTGTTGCTGCCAGGCTGCAAGAAAGAGCCCACCGTGGTGGCCAAGGATGCCGACGCGGGCGAAGTGGCGGCCAAGGTGGCCGAGGCCGGCGTGAAGTTTCAGCCCGGCGCCTGGACTACGCAGGTCAAGGCGATCGACATCGACATGCCCGGCATGCCCCCCGAAATGGTCGGCAAGATGAAGGAAGCCCTGGGCCGCGCCCGCGCCGAGCGATCCTGCCTGACCAAGGAAAAGGCGGCGCGCCCGGATGGCGATTTCTTTGGGCAGGCAGACAAGACCTGTCGGTACAAGACCTTTGCCATGGCCGACGGCAAGATCGACGGCGTGCTCAATTGTGGGCGCGGCGGCGCGACGCAGACCATCACCCTCAAGGGCACGTACGATGCCCAGCACTTCGCCATGGACATGGACATGACCGGCACCGGCCCGGCCGGCAAGCAGATGCGCATGCACGTGGCCACGCAGTCCACCCACGCGGGCGAATGCACCCCGCAGGAAAAGGCCCAGGCCGAAGCCGACGAGAAGGCGGCGGCGATCTAGGCGTGTTTGCGGTCAACGGCGGTGGGTTTTAAATCCGGCGGTGCCTGCCAGGGGCGCCGCCGTCCCCGAAGCCCGTGGCAAGGCAGTGGCGGCACAGCCATCCTATCTATTTATAGTTAAATAGAAGTAAAAATCTTTACTTCTGAACTTGTACTGCAAGCGCCATTTAAACGGCACAATGCCATTGATCATGACTTGTATTTTATGGGATGATGCCCCGGGGTTGTGAATACGGGGGTCTTCATGATCGGCGAAGTTCTTGCCGTGGTTGATGCGGTGCTGGCGGTGTGCCTGCTGATTTTGATATGCAAAGCTGCCGCATTGCCGCACAGGCGCAGGCGTTCGGGGCGCAAGCGTCCTGAATTGTTGCTCATGGCTGGCTGTGCCACCGTGCTTGGGCTGATTCCGGCCGCCGTGGCCTCGCCCGAGGATCGCCGTCCGATGCCGTTGCGGCTGGAGCGTGCGAAGCCCTGGGTGGACGTGGAAAACGTGGTGACGTTTCCCCAGGCGGGGATCGCCTGTCGCGAGCAGGAGGACCTGCACGCGGTCGTCGCGTTGCGCCAGAGCGGACGCACCACCAAGATGCGGTCCTATCTCGATACCGTCGATGGGGATGGCCCGCGCTGCTACATGCTGTCGGCCCAGCGCCGCTACAAGGTGATCGACGAACACCCCAGCGCCGGTGACACGCCCGAAGCCATGGTGCTGGAAATCGTACCCGCGGGTGTGACGGCTGCCGCCAGTGGCCTGTTCACCCTGGCGCTCGACCGGAGCCAGGTTCGCCTCGCTGCGCCGGGCACTCAATCATAAGCATAAGGCCCGCCCACCTCGATCGCGCGGCGATAGGCGGGTAGGGCCTGGATCTTGTCCAGCCAGGCGATGGTGTGGGGGCGGGTCTGGTCCAGGCCGGCGCGGGCGCGGGCGGCTTCCAGGGGGAAGCTCATCATCACGTCGGCCGCGGTCATGCGCTCGCCCGCGAACCACGGCCGGCTGGCGAGTTCGCGTTCCACGAAATCGAGATGCACGTCGATCAGCGGCTGGATTTTCTTGAGCGCGATCTTGCCCATGATCGGCACGCGCGACAGCACCAGCTTGAGCAGCAGCGGCGGCATCATCGACCCCTCGGCATAGTGCAGGAACATGGTGTAACGCAGCGCGTCGTCCTCGTCTTCAGGTGCACCGAGCCAGCCGCCGGCCTTGGCCACCAGGTATTCCACGATGGCGCCGCTTTCGGCCAGCACGCGGCCCTCGTCCTCGATCACCGGCGATTTGCCCAGCGGATGCACCGCGCGCAGCTCGGGCGGGGCGAACATGGTCTTGGCGTCACGCTCGTAGCGACGCAGCGCATAGGGCAGGCCCAGCTCTTCCAGCAGCCATAGCACGCGTTGCGAGCGGGAATTGTTGAGATGGTGGACGATGATCATGACGCCTCCTTGGGCAATTGGCGGGACGGCTGTCGGCCGCCCCTTGCCTGCCGTATCCATGCAGTTTACACTGTAAACATAGCGAGGCGGCAAGGCGGTGTAAACAAGCGTGAATGAACCCCAGGGACTGCGCCAACGGCTGCTGGACGAAGCGATCGCCGCGCTCGACCATGGCGCAGGCGAACCCAGCCTGCGCGCGCTGGCACGCCAACTCGGCGTTTCGGCCATGGCCTCCTATCGCCATTTCCCCAGCAAGGCCGCCCTGCTTGGCGCCGTGGTGGCAGAAGGCTTTGCCCGGCTGGAGACCGCGTTGCGCGCGGCGGACCAATCCGCGCCGGGTGCCGAGGCGCTGATGGCCCAGGGTCTGGCCTACGTGGATTTCGCCATGGCCCAGCCGGGCCTGTTCCGCCTGATGTTCGGGCTGGCCGGGCGTGATGGTGGCGCGGCATCGCGCGACCACGCCTATGGCGTGCTGACCGCGCGGATCACCGCGCTGCTGCCCCGGCCGGCGCCTGGTGCGGCGCTTGCCTGTTGGGCGCTGGTCCACGGGCTGGCCACGCTGCAACTCGATCGCGGCGGGGCCCTCTCGCGCCAAGATCTGCGCCAGGCCCTTGCCGTGGTGATGCACGGCCTGGCGGCCGGCTGACGATCGGCCTCGCCGCATCGGCCGATGAATGCGGCAGAGTGCGGTTTGTGACATGAATTTGAAACAATCCCGTCTTTGTGGCGTTCATCTCCGGCATGAGATAGCTCTTGGCCGGTGACACATATGGCTTCGCATCCTTCTTCCACGCCCCGCACTGCCTGGGAAACGCTCGAGACGCTCGGGGCTGCCCTGGCGCGTCGGCGCGCGCTGGCCTTTGCGCCGCGGCCGCAAGGGGTGCGCGGACCGGCCTGGCCGCGCCTGCTGGGTGAACTGGCAACGCCGATCGATCACTGGCAGGCCGCCCGCGCCGATTTGGCTGCGCCGCCGCCGCCCGCGCCGCATTCGCGCCCGGTCATGCTGTTGCCCGGCTTCGGCACCCATCCGGTGCGGATGAAGCCTTTGGCCGCCGCGCTGGAAAGTGCCGGGCACCGGGTAAGCGACTGGGGCCTGGGGTTCAATTTCGGATCCAGCGAGGATCGGTTTGCCCGCTTGGCAGAGCGCGTGGAAACCATGGCCCGCCGCGAAGGCGAGCCCCTCGTTCTGGTGGGATGGAGCCTGGGCGGGCTGTTTGCCCGTCAGCTGGCCAAGACCTGCCCGGATGACGTTGCCCTGGTGATCACGATGGGTACGCCCTTTTCGGGGGATCGGCGTGCCAACAATGCCTGGCGCGCATATCAGGTCGTGGCTGGGCACAGTGTGGATGAAGCGCCGATGGCGCAAGACCTGGCGACCAAGCCCCCAGTGCCCACGATCGCGTTGTGGAGCCCGCGCGATGGCATCGTGGCACCGCGCAGTGCGGCCGGGTGGCCGGGCGAGCGTGACCTGGCCGTGCCGCTGCGAGTCACCCACCTGGGTTTTGCCGCCCATCCGCAAGTCGCACGCACGCTCGTCGACCTCGTCGCGCGCCACTGACCGGGTGGCGCGGGGTTTTCCTGCCAGTAAACGGACGAAAACTGACGCGAACCAGCGCGGCGCGGATGCTGCCACGCCAAATCGCCCGGTGCAAGGCCCTGCGCCACGATCGAACCAATTGTTTCGCACGCGCAGCATCGGCGCTTGCGGCGGTGCGAATCGTGTGCAAGCAATGTGTCAGACGGGAGGTTCTGCATGACCAATTCCTCGCTCTCGTCCTATGACGAGATGCTTGACGCCGACGGCTTCACGCGCCCTGCCTATGCCGGGTACTGCGAGTGGCTGAAACAACAGCCACCAGAATTGCTGCGGCGGAAATCGGGCGAAGCCGAAGCCTTTTTCCGCAAGACCGGGATCACTTTCAACGTATATGGCAACGAGGACGCCGAAGAGCGCCTCATCCCTTTCGACATGGTTCCCCGCATCATCAACGCCGCGCAATGGCGGCGCCTGTCGCGCGGGATCGAGCAGCGGGTGCGCGCACTCAACGCTTTCCTTCACGATCTCTATCACCGCCAGGAAATCGTTCGGGCTGGCCGCCTGCCCGAACGCGTGCTCAAGGCCAACAAGGCCTTCCTGCCGCAGATGGCCGGGTTCACGCCGCCTGGCGGCGTTTACACCCACATCGTCGGCATCGACCTCGTCCGCACGGGCGAAGAGGATTTCATGGTGCTCGAAGACAATGCACGCACGCCATCGGGCGTATCGTACATGCTCGAAAACCGCGAAACCATGATGGCCATGTTCCCCGAACTGTTCACCAAGGTGCGGGTGCGCGAGGTTTCGGACTATCCTCGCCGCCTGGCGCGCAGCCTGGCCGCCTGCGCCCCGCCGGCCGCCAACGGGCACAAGCCGGTGGTGGCGGTGCTCACCCCCGGCACGTTCAACAGCGCCTATTACGAGCACGCATTCCTGGCCGACCAGATGGGCGCCGAACTGGTCGAAGGCAGCGACCTGAAAGTGGAAAACGGCCGCGTCGCCATGCGCACCACGCGCGGCTGGGAAGCGATCGACGTGCTCTATCGCCGGGTAGACGACGATTACCTCGATCCGCTGACCTTCAAGCCGGAAAGCGTGCTGGGCGTTTCGGGCATCATGGACGTCTATCGCGCCGGCGGCATCACCATCGCCAACGCGCCGGGCACCGGCATTGCCGATGACAAGGCGATCTACAGCTTCATGCCCGAGATCGTCGAATTCTACACCGGTGAAAAGCCGATCCTGGCCAACGTGCCGACCTGGCGCTGCGCCGAAAGCGATTCGCTGGCCTATGTGATGGACAACCTGGCCGATCTGGTGGTCAAGGAAGTCCATGGCTCGGGCGGCTACGGCATGCTGATTGGGCCCACCTCGTCGCGGCGGGAAATCGCGATGTTCGCAGAAAAGCTGCGCGCCAACCCCGAAAATTACATCGCGCAGCCCACGCTTTCGCTCTCCACCGTGCCGATCTTCACCAAGGCGGGGCTGGCCCCGCGCCATGTGGACTTGCGCCCCTTCGTGCTGGTTTCGCCCCAGGGGATCGACATCACGCCCGGCGGGCTCACCCGCGTGGCGCTCAAGAAGGGATCGCTGGTGGTCAATTCGTCGCAAGGGGGCGGCACCAAGGACAGCTGGGTGCTGGACGATTGAGGCGGAAGGGAAAACGATAAAATGCTTGGACGTTCCGCCAATGGTATCTTCTGGCTGTTCCGCTATCTCGAACGCGCGGAAAACACCGCGCGGCTGGTGGAGGCCGGCTTTCGCATGGCGCTCACCCGCGATGCCGCCGATGCCAGCGACGAATGGCGCTCGGTCGTCGTCACGCTGGGGCTGCAGGGCGCCTACCAGGCCAAGTTCGGCAGCGACTATGCCGGCAGCAACGTGTTCAACTTCATCCTGCGCGATCGCGATAATCCCGGCAATGTGCTGAGCATGGTGGAACAGGCGCGCCATAATGCGCGCATGGTCCGCACCGGCATCACCCGCGAGGTGTGGGAAGCGGTCAACGAAAGCTGGATGGTCCTGAAAGAGGAACTGGCCCGCACCGTGACCGAAACCCGGCTGGGCGGCGTGCTCGACCTGGTCCGCCGCCAGTCCACCCTGGTGCGCGGGGCGATGGAAGGCACGATGTTGCGCAACGACATCTATTACTTCGCCCGCGCCGGCAGTTTCATCGAACGGGCCGATAACACCGCCCGCCTGCTCGATGTGAAGTATTACGTGCTGCTGCCCTCGGTTTCCTATGTGGGGTCCAGCCTGGACAACGTGCAGTGGGACAACGTGCTGCGCGCCGTGGCCGGGGATCGTGCCTATCGCTGGCTGAATGCCGGGCGGATGGAGGCACGGGGCATTGCCGAATTCCTGATGCTCGACGGGCGTTTCCCGCGCAGCCTGGCGTTCTGCTATGCCCAGTTGCGCGACTATCTCGATCGGCTCTCCGATGAATATGGCGATCGGCTGGAAACGCACGAGATCGTCGCGCGCACCCACCAGCAGCTCAAGCACCAGACCATCGACGCGGTGTTCGAACAGGGCCTGCACCAGGTGATCGGCCAGTTCATCGCCGCCAACAACCACCTCGCGCAGCAGATCCAGCGCGATTACCGCTTCACCGAATAAGGAAAGGGGAAAGGCCAGCCCATGCGCCTCGCGATCAGCCACACCACGCGCTACACCTTTTCCACGCCGGTCGCCCACGGGCTGCAGCGCCTGCGCCTCACCCCGCTGGCCTGCCGGGGGCAAACCACCGAATTCTGGGAGATCGAGCTCGAGGGCGCGCAGCCCGAAGTCAGCTATGACGACGAGAACGGCAACCGCGTTACCCTGATCTCGTTCGTGCCGGGCGCGCGCGAAGTGGTCATCCGCAGCCAGGGCGTGGTCCAGACGTCTGACACGGCGGGCGTCCTGGGCAAGCAGCCGGGCTATCTGCCATTGTGGCACTTTACCGAACAGACCGCGCTGACCCGCGGTGGCGCGCGGCTTCAAGCGCTGGTCGATGCCTTGCCGGTGGAATCGGAAGATACATTGGCCCGTCTCCACGCGCTCTGCGCTCTGGTGCGCGAGGCAGTGGCCTATGAACCGGGCCATACGGACGTTGCCACCACCGCCGAACAAGTGCTCGCCGCCGGGCGCGGCGTGTGCCAGGATCAGGCCCACGTCTTCATTGGTGCGGCGCGGCTGCTGGGTATTCCGGCCCGCTATGCCAGCGGCTATCTGATGATGGACGATCGGGTGGAGCAGGATGCCGGCCATGCCTGGGCGCAGGCCCATGTGCCGGGGCTGGGCTGGGTGGGCTTTGACGTGGCCAATGCGATCTGCCCCGATGCGCGCTATGTGCATCTGGCCACCGGGGCCGATTATACCGCATGCGCGCCGATCACCGGCATTCGCTATGGCGCGCGCGACGAGGCGATGCACGTCAGCCTTGCCGTTGAACAGCAGCGTATGGAACAATAAGAAGCGCCCGGATTCGCCGCAGGCCCCGTGTTGGGCCGGCGGCAAGGATCGTTGGCGTATGGCAAAGGGGAACCGGCCTGGCACATGCCCGGCCGGACGGGGACGGACAATGACCTATTGCGTGGGGATGATGCTCGACAAGGGGCTTGTCCTGATGAGCGACACCCGCACCAACTCGGGCGTGGACAACATTTCGGTGTTCCGCAAGAGCTTCACCTGGTCGGTGCCGGGCGAACGGGTCATCACGATCATGACCGCGGGAAACCTGGCGACCACCCAGTCGGTGATCAGCCAGTTGGAAGAGCGCAACAAGGCGCCCAGCGAGCGCCGTCCTTCCATCCTGGAAGAACCGACGATGTTCCAGGTTGCCACCCACGTTGGCAATCTGCTGCGCAAGGTGATCGAAGGGCGCCAGTCCGGCCCGGTGCAGGGCGAGGGCGCGCGGTTCACCGCCACGATGATCGTGGCGGGCCAGATCAAGGACATGGAACCACGCCTGTTCATGGTCTACCCCGAAGGCAATTTCATCGAGGCCAATTTCGACACGCCGTTTTTCCAGATCGGTGAAACCAAGTATGGCCGGCCGATCCTGCTGCGCGGCTATGACAAGGGCATGGATTTCGAACAGGCGGTCAAGCTGCTGATGGTTTCGTTCGATTCCACGATCGCGGCCAACCTGTCGGTGGGCCTGCCGTTCGACCTGACCGTGATCGAGCGCGATCGCTTCGAGCCGCTGCACCAGCGCCGCATCCGCGCCGACGATCCTTATTTCAACGCGATCTCCTCAAGCTGGAGCGAGGCGCTGCGCAACGCGTTTCACCAGTTGCCCGATTATCGTTTCGATTGAGGGCAAAATCGCGCTCATAGTAAATATACGTAGCAGATTTACTATGAGAGATCGCGTATGTGTCGATCAAAGGCCGGCAGGCATGCTTCGCAAGACTTGACTCATGTGCTTGCGGCAAATTGTCGGCATGGGACAGGAATCGACACATATTGATGAACTTCGACTGAATAATCGGCTCCGCTTCGGAGCCGAAATCCCTAAGGAATATGGGACGGTAATCCTCCCCAGTCCTAAGGGAAGCGTTCAGAACGAAGCATTCGCGCATGGCGCGAACACGCCCGAGGGTGGTTACTTCGGCCCCATGGTCGAACGTGTCACACTCCACATCCTCGATAGCGACTCTGCCCGCAGGGCACAGCTCGCTCGCCTCGCTTTTGCCGCCGGGCATCATGCCGAGATATACGGCAGCACCGACGAGCTGTTGGCCCACGCGCCCAGCACGGGTCTGCTGCTCGCACATGACGATCCGCCGGGAGAGGCGGTGCCCGCGCTGATCGGCGCGATGATGCGGGCTGGGCACTGGCTGCCGGTGATCGCCATCGGCGATGCGCCCGATACCTGGGCGGTGGTGCGCACGATCAAGGCGGGGGCGCTGGATTACCTGGCCATTCCCAGCCAGATCGCCCCGCTCAACGAAGCCATCGCCCGCGCCGCGCACGAGGCCGAAACCCACCGCGTGCAACGCGCCCGCGCCGCCGAAGCACGCCAGCGCATCGCCCGCCTCTCGCTGCGCGAACGCGAAGTGCTCGATCGCCTGGCCGAAGGGTGCAGCAACAAGGCAATCGCCCGTGACCTCGATATCAGCCCGCGCACCGTGGAAATCCACCGCATGAAAATGATGGGCAAGCTGGGCGCCCGCCACGCCGCCGAAGCCGTGCGCCTGCGCATCGAGGCAACGGGCCTGGGCGAAGTGGCCTGACGCCATCACCGACACACGACATCGGCCATTAGGGGGAGGCCTTCAGGAAGGCGGGAGGCGGGATCCTCCCGCCTTTCTGCATTCCGGCAGACCCGCCAAGATCCTCCCCCACACCGTGGGGGAGGTGGCAGCCCGCAGGGCTGGCGGAGGGGGTGTGCGCGGGAAAGCCTATCGGTCAGAGCGAAGACCGCAGAGCAACCTTCGTTTCATTGCCAGACAAGAGCAAAGGGAAGCGGTCTGCAAAGGCCTTCAAATCCTCATACGTCAGCAAAAATTTCGCCTTAACCGAACAAGGCTGATCATCATTATTATAAAATTCGGTGGCTAAATGAATCGTCGCTTGTAGTGTTCCCCTCAGATCATAGGGCTGAACGGAAATAAAAACATGAACTTGCTTGATTGATGTTGCATTATCATCCCAAAAACCACCCCGCAGACTGGGGGCGGATTCAGTCGTTATGGGGTAGTCTGAGCATGCTTTTGCAAATTCGAAGAGCGCTTTCGTTGAGAACCACGCTTCTCCGTGACCGTTAAAGCCGTTGACTTCGATTGAGACCAAAAGCTTGCCGCAACCGTCTTCGTCGGGCTCGAATTGAAATAAAACGAGATTTGAGCACGGTAAGCTCGTAAAGCCCTCGCGCCAGTTATCCTCGTCCAATTTAGACATCTGAATGTCCCAACCCTCGGGATGATCCCTGAATCCGGGTTGATCGTGCAAGCGCTCGATAGCGGCAGCAGCGGCCTCTCTGGACCGATAGGCGCCAATTAATTTCGCATCATCGGCATATTCGTCATCAGAGCGTGTATGATGAAGCAGAAAAACGCAATCCATATATTTGAAATTATTTGTTCATCTCCACGATTGCAACGTCAATTTTCAGCATGGTGGAGGCTGCGGCAAATGCGGCACTTTTAATCCTCCCGCTATGACGCCACGTACCAATCTCACCCGCACAGCGGTCGCCCGCTCCCCACTTCGAGGTGCAAGTGATCGCGGTGCGCGGCGTTGTAATCCGGGCTCAGCACGGTGCCAAAGCGCTTGCAGGCGCTGGTGTGCACCGCCCGAAGGAAGGCGCGGATTTGTGGGTCCTGGTCGTTCCAGTCGCGCAGCACGGTCACGCGGCGGCCGTCGGCCAGGAGGAAGCCGGAAATGTCGATGGCATTGGCCGTGGCGTGGGCGGAGCGGCGCGCGGTGCCGGCCACGTTGCGGCAGTTGTAGCTGCCCATCGTCTCCAGCTTGACCAGCGGGCTGCCCAGGATCTGCTGCGCGGCGCGGTCCACGCCGAACCGTGCCCAGCCTTGCAGGGCATTGGCCAGTTGGCAGGTCACCGGGCCGGCATTGGCCAGGCCCAGTTGCGCGCTGTCGCTGCGCAGATAGGCCAGGCGCACGCTGCCGATCGTGCTGCACCCCGCGCCGTAATACTGATCGGGCACCGGCACATAGCCGATGGCATTCTGGCGCAGCGAAACCATGCAGGCGCGCGTCGCCGCCGAATTGGGCACGGGCTGCACCACCGGGCGCGACACCATGCGCGCCGGGCGGCGCGGGCCGCGTGGAGCATCGACACAGCCGGCAAGGGCAATCACCGGCAGCATGGCCCAGGCAAGAAGAATGCGTCGTGCCATAAACTTAAGCCTGGCGCAGTCTTGGTTACTCCAGGGTAAATGGAAAGCCCGCAGATGCACTTGGGGGGTGTTTTTGCGACGAACCGCTGCGCAGCATTTTTTGCCATCCTGGCCGGAAGGTCGATTGACACGCCCGCCCACGCCCTTATGAGCGGCTCCGGGCCACGCGGTCCCAACGCCGCGCGTGCTCTCTGTGAGGAGAGTCTACATGACTGTTGGTATTCCCGCCGCAAAGCCGGCGCGTCCTTTCTTTTCCTCGGGTCCGTGCGCCAAGCCGCCGGGGTATTCTCTCGACAAGCTGCAAACCGAATCGCTGGGCCGTTCGCACCGTGCCAAGATCGGCAAGGTGCGCCTGCAACTCGCCATCGACCTGATGCGCGACGTGCTGCAGCTGCCCGCCACGCACCGCATCGGCATCGTGCCCGGTTCGGATACCGGCGCGTTCGAGATGGCGATGTGGACGATGCTGGGCGCCCGCGGCGTGACCACGCTGGCCTGGGAAAGCTTTGGCGAAGGCTGGGTGACCGACGCGGTCAAGCAGCTCAAGCTGGAGCCCACCGTGCTCCGCGCCGATTACGGCCAGCTGCCCGACCTTTCCAAGGTGGATTTTGCCGACGACGTGCTGTTCACCTGGAACGGCACCACCAGCGGCGTGCGCGTGCCCGATGGCGAATGGATCCCCGAGACCCGTGAAGGCCTGACCTTTGCCGACGCGACCAGCGCCGTGTTTGCCTATGACATTCCGTGGGACAAGATCGACGTTGCCACCTTCTCGTGGCAGAAGGTGCTGGGCGGCGAAGGCGCGCATGGCGTGCTGATCCTTGGCCCCCGCGCGGTCGAGCGCCTGGAAACCTACACCCCGGCCTGGCCGCTGCCCAAGGTGTTCCGCCTGGTGTCCAAGGGCAAGCTGGCCGAAGGCGTGTTCAAGGGCGAAACCATCAACACCCCCTCGATGCTGGCCGTGGAAGACGCGATCTTCGCGCTCGAATGGGCCAAGTCGGTCGGCGGGCTCGAAGGGCTCAAGGCGCGTTGCACCGCCAATGCCCACGCGCTCGACAAGATCGTGGCCGAGCGTTCGTGGCTGGGCCACCTGGCGGTCGACAGCGGCATCCGCTCGCGCACCTCGGTGTGCCTCACCGTCGAAGGGGCGGACGCCGACTTCATCAAGAAGTTTGCCGGCCTGCTCGAAAAGGAAGGCGCCGCCTTTGACATCGCGGGTTATCGCGATGCCCCGGCGGGCCTGCGCATCTGGTGTGGCGCCACGGTCGATACGGCCGATATCGCGGCGCTCGGCCCCTGGCTCGACTGGGCCTATGCCCAGCTGACCACGCCCGCCGAAGCCTGATCCGCATTTAGCGCCATTCCCACCACCCGTCGCGTCCGGTCAAATCCGGGGTGACGGGGCAGGGGGCGCACACTCCCCATTTCCAGCCGGCACACCGGCCGCGCGGCTATCGTGCCGTGCACCCATGGAGCAAAGACCATGACCAAGCCCAAGGTTCTCATTTCCGACAAGATGGACCCCAACGCCGCCCGCATTTTCCAGGAGCGTGGCTGCGACGTGGACGTGATCACCGGCAAGACGCCGGAAGAATTGAAGGCAATCATCGGCCAGTACGATGGCCTGGCGATCCGCTCGTCCACCAAGGTGACCAAGGAAATCCTCGAAGCCGCCACCAACCTCAAGGTTGTCGGCCGCGCCGGCATCGGCGTGGACAACGTCGACATTCCGGCCGCATCGGCCAAGGGCGTGGTGGTGATGAACACCCCGTTCGGCAACTCGATCACCACCGCCGAACACGCCATCGCCCTGATCTTCGCGCTCGCCCGCCAGCTGCCCGAGGCCGACCTTTCGACGCAGGCCGGCAAGTGGGAAAAGAACCGCTTCATGGGCGTGGAAGTGACCGGCAAGACGCTCGGCCTGATCGGCGCGGGCAACATCGGCTCGATCGTTGCCAGCCGCGCACTGGGCCTCAAGATGAAAGTCGTGGCGTTCGACCCGTTCCTCACCCCCGAGCGCGCGGTGGAAATGGGCGTGGAGAAGGCTGACCTGGAAACCCTGCTGGCCAAGGCGGACTTCATCACCCTGCACACCCCGCTGACCGACCAGACGCGCAACATCCTCTCGGCCGAAAATCTGGCCAAGACCAAGAAGGGCGTGCGCATCGTCAACTGCGCGCGTGGTGGCCTGGTCGATGAAAAGGCGCTCAAGGACCTGCTCGATTCCGGCCACATCGCCGGCGCCGCGCTCGACGTGTTCGAAACCGAACCGGCCAAGGACAGCCCGCTGTTCGGCACCCCCAACTTCATCTGCACCCCGCACCTGGGCGCTTCGACCACCGAAGCCCAGGTCAACGTGGCGCTGCAGGTGGCCGAACAGATGGCCGATTTCCTGGTGACCGGCGGCGTGACCAACGCGCTCAACATGCCCTCGCTCTCGGCCGAAGAAGCGCCCAAGCTCAAGCCTTACATGGCGCTGGCCGAAAAGCTCGGCACGCTGGTGGGCCAGCTGGCGCACGACAACCTGGCCAAGATCGCCATCGAAGTGGAAGGCGCCGCAGCCCAGCTCAACCAGAAGCCGATCACGGCGGCGGTGCTGACCGGCGTGATGAAGCAGTATTCCGACACCGTGAACATGGTCAACGCGCCGTTCCTGGCCAAGGAGCGCGGGCTCGACGTGCGCGAAGTGCGCCACGATCGCGAAGGCGAATACCGCACGCTGGTGCGCGTCACCGTCTCGACCAGCCAGGGCGACCGTTCGGTGGCCGGCACGCTGTTCGGCAACGGCCAGCCGCGCCTCGTCGAAATCTTCGGCATCGGCATCGAAGCCGATCTCGATGGCGACATGCTCTATATCGTCAACACCGACGCGCCGGGCTTCATCGGTTCGATCGGTACGCTGCTGGGCCAGTCTGGGATCAACATCGGCACGTTCCACCTGGGCCGCCGCGAAGCCGGTGGTGAAGCGGTGCTGCTGCTTTCGGTGGACAGTCCGGTGAACGAAGCCGTGCTCGCCGCCGCGCGCGAAATCCAGGGCGTGCGGGTGATCAAGGCGCTCAAGTTCTGATCGGCTCGGCCGTTCACATCACTTCAGGCCTGGCCTGAAAGGCAGGAAAGGGCGGTGCCTTGCGGCGCCGCCCTTTTTGTTGCGCGCCATGGTGGTGCGGCGGTCTTTCTGGAATATCACGACTTCTTCTTGATTTCCTTGGCGACCATCAGGTTGCCAGGAATGTTGAAGCGGATCGTTTCGCGGTTGGCGCTGCACGCCGCGCCGTTTTCCGGACGATAGCTCGCCTGATAGCGGGCCCTGCCCAGGATCGTTTGCGCGGCTTTGTCGAATACGAATGGCGGATAAGACGCCACCGCCCGCAGGGCCGCCGTGCGGCCATCGGCCTGGATATCGTATTCACTGCGCACCCAGCCTTCAAAGCCCCAGCGTGCCGCATCGGCGGGAAAAGCGCCGGCGCTGGTGTTGATGGCCGTCAGCGCAGGCTTGGGTCCGATCAATGCGCATTGTTCCTCGCTCAGGCCGGTGTCGGCAAACAGGCGCTGCGCCTCGTCCAAGCGACCTTTGCTGGCGGCGTCATTGGCCAGACGCAACAGCGCGAACTGCCGCAACGGATGGCGTGGGGGCAGGCCGGTATCGCTGGCCACGCGTTGCAGCACGGCCGTGGCGTTGGCTCGGTCGGCGGCCACCGGGCGCACCGGCAAGGCAAGGAGCAGGCTGGCGTTTCGTGCCAAGGGATCGGCGGCGATGGCCGGTTCCTCCGCCAGCGTCTGCAGCGCGGGATAGCCCCGCCCGCTTCGCGTGATCACCCGGTTTTCGGGTTTGTCCGAACGCACGATCCTCTCGCGCTGCCACGTCAACAGCACCCGCGCCTGGTTGCGCAAGGCCTGCGGCAATGCCGCGTCTTGGGCCAGCACCAGGCCGCGATCGATCGAGGCGAGCCTGTCGGCATCGGTGCGCAGGTCCATATCGGCCATGGCCACCCGGGCCACCAGTTCGCTGGCCTTGTCGCCGCTTTGCCGCGCGGCATCGGTTGCGGCCAGCCATGCGGGCCAAGTCTGGCGGTTCATCGGCAGCGCCAGGGCAGCCTGGCGCGCCCATGCGGTGATCGCCTCGTTCAGCGGTGCCGCTGGCGAAAGGCCGCCACCACCCCGGCTGCAACGCAATTCCACGCGTGCCGTGGAACGAAAGAACGCGGGCATCTTGGCCGCATCTTCGGGCTTCCAGCGCCAACTGGCTGCGGCGCGGGCAAAGGCCTGGGCCTTGGCATAGCTGCCCGTGCTGTAGAGAGTCTGGCTGCCCAGGACGTCGCCGCTCTCGCTGATCATCAATTGCACGATGGCCATGTCGTCGGGCTCGAGGCCGGTTTCCGGCCCGCAATCGGGCGAATCCATATCCGCCGCGCTGCCAAAGCTCGCACTGCCGGCGTGCCCGGCGCCGGAGTAGGCCATGTAGCGGCGTGCGTCTTCGATCTGGTTGTCGAGCAAGGCGGCCTGGGCCAAGTCCTGGCGCAGGCCGGCGTCGAACGCGCTGATATGGTCGTGCAGGCCGCCGGCCAGCTTCAGCGCGGTTTCAAGTTCGGCCTTGCCCGTCTTGACCTGGCCGCGATTGAGCCAGGTGCGGCCGAGCAGGAGGTGCCATTGCGCCAGCATGATCTTGTCGGGCGCCGGCTTGGCCGTCTCCAGCCGCAGCCCTTCGTTGGCCGCGTCGATCGATCGGTTGTCGCTGTCGAATGCCGTCAGCAGGGCAATGCGCTGCAGCGCGACGCTGCGCGCGCCGTCCTGTTGCAAGGCAAGCGCGGCATCAAAATGCGCGAGCGCCCCATCATGGTCCCAGCGGCTGGCTGCCAGAGTGCCCAGCATGATTTCTGCCTGGGCAATATCGATCGGCAGCTGGTCGGCATGCGGGCGCATCGCGGCAAGCGCGGCCAGGAGCAGGGACTCGCCCTGTTCGGCGTGGCCGGTGCGGACCTGGCAGGCGCCGCGCCGTGCGGCAATCACCACGGCTGGCAGGCTGCCCGGCTTCACGTGCGGATCGGCGGCCAGCGCGTCGAGCAGGGGCAGTGCCGTTGCGCAGTCGTCCTTGTCATAGGCGGCGGTTGCCGCGTCAAAGCGCTGCTGCAGCGTGTTTTGCGGCGCCGGTTGCGCAAGCGCCGCAGCGGCGGGGGCAAAGGCACTCAACAGCCACGTCGATCGATGGCGCAACACAGTTCTCCCGTGGCATTTACATGAATATTGCCGTCAAATACTATGAACTGATGACACACCTGTCCACGTCCATTGCCCGCTTCGGGGTGTCCTGTGGGCGGCTTGTCTTTGCCTTGCTTGCCGGCGGGTGCCTGTCTGCGCCCGGGGCGGGCGCGGCGCCGGCTCCTGCAGAGCAGGCGCCCAACCGCATCGTGCTTTTGGGGGCGCGATGGTGTGCGCCGTGCATGGCCGAATATGCCAACCTGCCTGCGCTGGTGCGGGCAGCCGCGCCCGATCGCATCGTGCTGGCCTGGATCGATCGCCCGATCGCGGCGCCACCGGGCCTGCAAGGCCAGGTGGACACGATGCCGCCGGCCGCCGCGCGCGAACTCGCCGAGCGCCGGCTGGGCGTGGGTTTCGGCCTGCCAGCTGCGGTGGCATCGGGAAGCGCCTGCCAGCCATGGCGCGGCCCGCTGCGCCCGGCCGACCTGCCGGCGTGGCGGGCGGCGTGCGCGGGCCAGCCGCGTTGACCGCTTGCATTGCCCGTCCTTCCGCGCCACGCGTTGCGGCCATGCGCACGCTGGACAACATCCTTTCCGATCGCGGCTCGAAATACGCGGTGTCGGGCGCGCCGTGCCACTCTGCCGAAGAAGCGCGCACGCTGCTCGACCAGCTCAAGACGATCAAGAAGTTTGCCAAGGCCACGCACAACACCTGGGGCCTGCTCTGCGCCCAGGGGCCGATCAAGCACGACGACGGCGAAAACGGCGCAGGCATGGTGATCGTACGCATGCTGGAACGCGCGGGATTGCAAGACCATCTCGTCATCGTCACGCGATGGTACGGTGGCAAGCATCTGGGCGGCGATCGCTTTCGCCATGTGCAGACGGCGGTTCGCGCCTATCTGGACAGCCTGTGATGGCCGGACCTTTATGCCCCGTGGTCCGTTGACGCCACACCCCGATCAAGGAAACCGCATGACCACCAATGTCCCCACTTCGCCCGCTGGCTGGCTGGCCCCGATGATCCCGCTGTGGAACCAGCAGATGCTGCTGGGCAGCGAGGCCGCCATGGTCATTACCCGGCGGATGTGGCTGGTGGCGCTCGCCGATCCGCGCGCCGCGGCCGAAAGCCAGCGAATGGTGGCCGAAAAGGTGGAAACCCTGGCGAAAGTCTGGTGGGACATGGCCTTGGCCCCGTCGCGCGCGCTGCTAGGCGGCAAGGCGATGCCAACCGCGCATGGCGAGGCGCGTCGGGCGGTACAGACCTATCGCCGCAAGGTGCGCGCCAACTTGCGGCGGCTGGGCCCGGTTTAGAGCGCGATGACAAAAAGCGGGCACCGGTTTTTGTCAAAAAATCGCGCTACAACAAATATCTAGAGTATGAAGGCGTTTCAACGAAACGGCATCATACTCTAAGGCTTTCGCGCCACTTTGACCAAGGCCCACCCCATCGCGCCGCTCAACGCGAGCGCGAGGGCAAGGCCGGTGGCTGCCCCCCATTCCGCACCCGCGCGCCCGCCAAGCAGGCCGCCCGCGATCAGGCCCAGGATGGGAAACAGCAGCAGGGCAAGACAACCGATCGCAACCATGGCCGGTGCCATGCCCCCGCAGCGATGAACCGCCGCTGAGCCGAAAGTGTCAGCTGACCATCGCGCGCAAGGCTTCGAAGCACGGGCCATCGATCGCCTTGCCCACTTCACCGGACATGATGTCGAGCGCGCGTTCCACTGGCATGGCGGCGCGATAGGGCCGATCGGCGGTCAGCGCGTCATAGAAATCGGCCACACTGATGATCCGCGCTTCGGTGGCGATGAGGCTTTGGTCCAGCCCGAGCGGATAGCCCTTGCCGTCGAGCCGTTCGTGGTGCGCGCCTGCCACGGCCGCCATGTCGCGCAAGGGGCCTATGCGCGAGAGGATTTCCGTGGTGTGGCTGGCATGGCTGCGCATTTCCACCCATTCGGTATCGTCGAGCTTGCCCGGTTTTTCCAGCACGCGGCTGGACACGGCGAGCTTTCCCACGTCGTGCAGCACGGCTGCCCGGCGCAGCGCCCGCAGGTCCGTCTCGCGCACGCCCATCGCCCGGCCCAGCGCCGTGGCATAGCGGCCCACGCGGCAGGAATGCCCGCCGGTATATGGGCTCTTGGCATCGATCACGGCGCCAAAGGCATCGGCAATATCGTCGAGGTAGTCCTCGTCCACCGCCACGCGGGCCTCTTCGGGTTCCAGCGCGCGGACGTGCAATTCCAGTGCCGGGTCGTTGCAATGGCTCCAGAAGCCAGGCCGCGTGCTCACTTTCAGGAACGCGTCGACCAGTTCGGGATCGAGCCAGGTGCCCCGCCGCGCGCGCACTTCGGCCTCGGCCGCCTCGGGCCCGGCAGCCTTCTGGAACACGTCGGCAATCTGGCCAAGCAAGGCCAGGCGGGCCGCCAGGGGAATGGCCTGCCCGGCCACGCCCAGCGGCTTGCCGCCGCCGTCCCAGTGTTCATCGAGAGCGGCGATGGCGGCGGCGACGCTTTCGGGAAAGCGCAATTGCCGGGCGATCGTCGCGCCACGCGTGCAGCGGGTCTGGATCAGGTCGGTGGCGATGCGGCTGCCGTCGCGCAGGATCGTGGCGATCGCGCGCATCCGGGCCGATAGGGGCTCACCGGCGCCCGTGCGCCGGAAGACAAACCCGAGCGTGGGGCCAAGCCCCTGGCCGATCAGCTTGAATTCCTGTTTGAACGTGCGATCGTCGGCCAGGTAGAGTTCGGCAATGCGCGCGGCATTGCTGGAACAGCCCAGGTCCTTGAGCAAGGTGGCATAATAGATCGTGCGCCGCTCCGCCGGGGCGAGGCCCAAGGCGATTGCTACCTGGCTGGCGATCCAGCAGGCGCGTAGCGAATGGCCCGCCGGCTGGCCTTCGGTCAGGTCGAGGGCATAGGAGAATGCCCCCAGGATTTCGCTGAGCGAAGTTGTGGCCACCGTGGGCCTGGCAAAATCGAATTCCTGCGCGAAAGCATGGCGCATGGGCGGCCCCCGTTGATCGTTGTCGCCAGATTGGTGGCACGATTCGCGTTAAAGCCGCGTTTGCGTGGCCCACTGTCTTTGGGGCATGGCGGCCACGAAAAAGGGCGGCCCTGGCCGGGCCGCCCTCGTTGGATTTGCCGATGATTGACGGCTTACCAGTTCACGCCCAGGCGCGCGTAAAGATAGCGCCCGCCGAACCCGAACGGGGAGAAGAACGGGAACGCCACCCCGCCATTGGTGGCCAGGATGCTGGCAGGCACCTTGTCGGGGTAGATGTCGAACAGGTTGTTGGCGCCCAGGCTGATCGTCGCCTTGTCCAGCAGCTTGTAGCGCAGTTCCAGGTCGGCAATCGCGCGCTGGCCGGTGAACAGGTCGCTCGCGGCCGTGCTCGCCGGTTCGATGATGTTGCCGTAATAGCTGACGCGCGCGGTGGCGCCCAGCTTGCCCAGCGTCCAGTCCAGCGTGCCCACCACCTTTTCACCCGGCGTGCCGTTGGTGATGGTGATGATGCGCTGGCGTGCGAACAGCGCCGTAGTGCCCACCGTGTTGGCGGGCACGCTGTCCACCGTCACCTTGTTGATGTTCCCGGCCACGGTGAAATCGAACGTGCCGATGGCAGCCGTGCGATGGCGATAGTGCGCCACGGCGTCGATCCCCTGCGCGGTGGTATGGATGCCATTGACGAAGAAGCGCGCGGCGGAAACGTCATACTGCAACTGGTCGGCCGCGCTCAGGTTGAGGTTTTCCGAAAGGCCCAGCCCATCGCGCACCTTGATCAGGTAGCCGTCCACCGTCAGGTCGAACCCGCCCACGCGCACCACCGCGCCGGCCGAGAAGTTGACCGACTTTTCCGGGCGCAGCGCCTGGCCGCCCAGCGACTTGGCCACCGCGCTGGTCGACGGGAAGGTGCCGGTTTCGACGATGTTGCTGCCCACCAGCACCGACGAGGTGGAGGTGAAATACTGCTGTTGCAGCGAAGGCGCGCGGAACCCGGTGGACACCGCGCCGCGCAGCGCGAACCAACGGGTGAAATCGGCGCGGGCCGAAACCTTGCCCGTGGCGATGTCGCCAAAGTCGGAATAGTGTTCGCCGCGCACCGCCGCGCCGAGGGTCAGCACCTTGGGCAGCTTGGCTTCAAGGTCCAGGTAGGCGGCATTGCTTACCCGGCTCACCCGCAGCGCATTGCCCGGCTGGAAGCCGGGGAAGCCCTGCGCGCCACCGGTCAGCGCGGTCGAGGCGCCATCGGCGCGGATGTAGGAGGCTTCCTCGCCGGCATTGATGCGATAGCCTTCGCGGCGGCCTTCCACGCCCCACGCCACGTTCAGGCTGGTGCCACCCAGGTCATAGGCGCGGCTCGCATCGATGCCGCCCACCCACTGGTCATAGATCAGCGCGCCGTCATAGAAATTGGTCGGCGAGGCGGCGCCCAGCGTGGAATTGATCGAATTGAGCGTGCGGAAGTCCAGGCGGTTGCGGCCATAGGACAGCTTGATCGTGGCATCCCATTCGCCCCACTTGCCCTTGAGGCCGGTGGTCGCGGTCAGGTCCTTGGACCGCACGTTGATCAGCGGCAGGAACCCATCGGGATAGACCGAGGTCACGTTGTTCACGTTCGACGGGTTGCGGGCAAAGGCGGCGCTGGTGCTGTCGCGGAACTGGTAGCCGCCGAACAGGAACGCGCTCCACCCGCTGTCGCCCAGCGGCAGCGAGGAGTTGATATAGCCGGTGCCCTGCTGCACCTTGGGATCGCCCAGGCGCGAGCGCACCTTGTTGGGCGTGTCGCGGGTGTCGAGGTCGGAACGGTTGGTGGCCAGGCGGTTGAGGTATTCGCCCGTCACGGTCAGGAAACCGCCGTTGTTGCCCAGCTTCAGGCCCTGCCATGCGCTGACGTTCAGCGTATCGCCATCGGTGATGTGGCGCGAGGAACGCGCGCCGTTGAACTGCGTATCATAAAGGCCATAGCTGACCACCGCGCCGCCGCCGTGATCGGCTTCGCGCAGGCGCATGTTGACCACGCCGGCAATCGCGTCGGACCCATATTGCGCCGATGCGCCATCGCGCAGCACTTCGACCGAGCCCAGCGCGAGCGTGGGAATGGTGTTGAGATCGACCGCGGCCGAGCCACGGCCGATCGAGCCGCCCAGGTTGACCAGCGCCGAGGCATGGGCGCGCACGCCGTTGATCAGCACCAGGGTCTGGTCGGGCGAAAGACCACGCAGCGTCGCGGGACGGATCGAGTCGGTACCGTCAACCGCCGAGGAGCGGGGGAAATCGATCGAGGGGGCGATATTGGCAATCGCGGCGCCCAGTTCGGTGGTGCCCTGGCGAGTCAAGGCTTCGGCGGTCAGCACGTCGACCGGGGCGACGGTGTCCAGCTTGGTGCGGTTCTGCGCGCGGGTGCCGGTCACCACGATCTGCGTGTCGGGTTGCTCGGCGGCCTGTTCTGCGGCTGGGCCTTCATCGGCGGCAAAGGCCGGCTGTACCGCGGCAAGCGGCAGGGCCAGCGCGGCACCAGCCAGGAAGACGTAACGATTGGTAATAGTCATGCAAAACCCCGTGACGAACAATTTGCGCTGATCTTTCCGTTCTTTGGCGGCCTTGGTCAGCGTCAATGGCGCTCTAGGGTCGCCATCGGGGCAACGACAATTTGAAATTTGTCATGTGCCGGTATTTCGAATGTCATGTGGCGCCGGGGCAACGGCGGCCGGCATCGCCGTGGATTTGCGCGTGGCTTTTTCCCTACCCGCCAAGGGCCAATGCCGCTAAAGGCGCGGGCCATGGACACCAGCGATCCCGATCTCCTGCCAGAAGGCCTCGAAGACCGCCTGCCGCGTGGCGCGGCGGCCGCCACGCGCGTGATGCGCACCATCCACGGCGTGATGGAAGGCCACGGCTATGACCGTGTGCTTCCCCCGATGATCGAGTTCGAGCGCTCGCTGGCCAGCCGCATGGCCGGGATCAGTTCGCGCCGCATGTTCCGTTTCGTCGATCCGCAAAGCTTGCGGATGATGGCCCTGCGCAGCGACATCACGCCCCAGATCGGCCGCATCGCCGGCACGCGCCTGGCCGCCGCGCCGCGTCCGTTGCGCCTGTGCTATGCCGGGCAGGTGGTGACGATCAAGGGCGCCGGGCTCGATCCCGCGCGCGAAAAGCTGCAGTGCGGCGCCGAACTGATCGGGGCCGACAATGTCGCCGCCGCCGCCGAAGTGGTTGCCGTGGCGATCGAGGCGCTCCAGGCGGCCGGGGCCAAGGGTGTCAGCGTCGATTTCACCCTGCCCGACCTGGTCGATACCCTGGCGGAAAAGGCCCTGCCGCTCGGGCCCGGTCAGATCGACGCCGTGCGCCGTGAACTCGATACCAAGGATGCCGGCGGCCTGGTGGAGGCGGGTGGCGAGGCCTATGTGCCGCTACTCTACGCAACCGGCGATTTCGATACTGCGATCGAGAAACTGGCTGCCATCGATGCCGGTGGGGCGCTGGCCGGGCGCATCGCCGCCCTGCGCGAAATTGCCCTGCGCCTGGATGGTCGCGCGCGCCTCACGCTCGATCCCTCGGAACGGCATGGCTTCGAATATCAGTCGTGGTTCGGTTTCGTGCTCTATGCCGATGGCGTGCGCGGCGCGTTGGGCCGGGGCGGCACCTATCGCATCGCCGCGCCGGATGGGGGGGAAGGGGAAGTGGCCACCGGCTTCTCGCTCTATCCCGATGCCCTGATCGACCTGATCGCCAGTGCCGAACCCCCGGCCGACAAGCTGTTCCTGCCGCTAGGCCACGATCGCGCTGCCGCCGACCGGCTGCGCGCCATCGGCTGGCGCACGGTGGCGGCGCTCAGCGAGGCGGACGAGGCCGTGTCGCTTGGCTGTACCCATGTGCTTGGCTCGCAAGGGCCCCAGGCGCTGTAAAGCGGCTGCCCTGCTCTTGACTCGCGCGGGGCGGTGCCACTAGGGCGCCACCCGCACACATCCTTGCGCGTCTACGCGCCCAACCCACCCGCTGCGCCGAGTCCTGTCGAAGGGCGCTGTTCGGGTCCACCTGGCAGGTGGAGGAGTGTATCTGTGGCAAATGTAACCGTGATCGGCGCCCAATGGGGCGATGAAGGCAAAGGCAAGATCGTCGATTGGCTGGCCAGCCGGGCTGACGCCGTCGTGCGCTTCCAGGGCGGGCACAACGCCGGCCACACGCTGGTGGTGGGTGAACAGGTCTACAAGCTTTCGCTGCTGCCCTCGGGCATCGTCACCGGCACGCTGTCGATCATCGGCAATGGTGTGGTGCTCGATCCCTGGGCGCTCAAGGCCGAGATTGAAAAGCTGACCGCGCAGGGCGTGGAAATCAACGCCGACAATTTCGCCATTGCCGACAATTGCCCACTGATCCTGCCGCTGCACCGCGATCTCGATGGCCTGCGCGAGGCGGCGGCGGGCGCCGGCAAGATCGGCACCACCGGGCGCGGCATCGGCCCGGCCTATGAAGACAAGGTCGGCCGCCGCGCCATCCGCGTGTGCGACCTGGCGCACCTCGGCGCGCTCGATGCGCAGCTCGATCGCCTCTGTGCCCATCACGATGCCCTGCGCGCCGGCTTTGGCCAGCCGCCGGTCGATCGCGCCGCCCTGCTCGAAGAGCTCAAGGCGATCGCACCCTATGTGCTGCAATTTGCCCAGCCGGTGTGGAAGCGCCTGAATGCCGTGCGCAAGGCCGGCGCGCGCATCCTGTTCGAAGGCGCGCAGGGCGTGCTGCTCGATGTGGACCACGGCACTTATCCGTTCGTCACTTCGTCCAACACCGTGTCGGGCACGGCGGCTTCGGGTTCGGGCCTGGGCCCGGCGGCCACCGGCTTCGTGCTGGGCATCGTCAAGGCCTATACCACCCGCGTCGGCTCCGGCCCGTTCCCCACCGAACTGGCCGATGACGTGGGCCAGCGCCTGGGCGAACGCGGCCATGAATTCGGCACCGTCACTGGCCGCAAGCGCCGCTGTGGCTGGTTCGACGCCGTGCTCACCCGCCAGTCCTGCGCCATTTCCGGCGTTACCGGCATCGCGCTGACCAAGCTCGACGTGCTCGATGGCTTCGACAAGGTGAAAATCTGCATCGGCTATCGTCTCAACGGCAAAGTGCTGGACTATTTCCCCAGCCATGCTGCCGACCAGGCCAATGTCGAACCGATCTACGAGGAAATGGACGGCTGGCACGGCACCACCGCCGGTGCGCGCTCGTGGGCCGATCTGCCCGCCCAGGCGATCAAGTACATCCAGCGCGTGCAGGAACTGATCGAAACGCCCGTGGCGCTGGTCAGCACCTCGCCCGAGCGTGAAGACACCATCCTCGTGCGCGATCCCTTCGTGGATTGATCGCCCGAAACGCGGCGATAGGATGGCGCCCATGCGTCGCCCTCTTGTCCTGCTGATCGGATTGTTGGCGGCGGCAGGCCTGTGGGCCTTGCCGCCGCTGTTGTTTCGCGCGCCAGCCCGTGCCCAGGATGCGGGGGAGGTGGCGCGGGTGCGCGTGGAAAAGGCGGCCCGGCGCCTGGTCCTGCTCGATGAAAACGACCAGCCCTTGCGCGTGTTCACCGGCATCCAGCTTGGCCCCAACCCGATCGGCCCCAAGCATTTCCAGGGCGATGGCCGCACGCCCGAAGGCCATTACACCATCGATCGCGGCAATCCACGCAGCGCCTATCACCTCTCGCTGCACATCTCCTATCCCGACGCGGCGGATCGGGCCTTTGCCCAGGCGGCGGGAAAGCCGCCGGGCGGCGACATTTTCCTCCATGGCCAGCCCAATTTCATGGGGCCGGCGCGGGCACCGGGGGACTGGACCGAAGGCTGCATCGCGCTCACCAACTCCGAAATCGAGGAAATCTGGCAGCGCGTGGGCGACGGAACGCCGATCGACCTGATGCCGTGAGGCGCGCAGCTTGATCCAAAACCGAGGTATCTGGCGTTGACCTGATCCCGCTTTGTTCCGCAGATGTTCGTATACGCGGTTTTACGGAGTGGGGGCAAACATGGGGCAATCGGCAGCGCGTTTCGATTATGGGCTTCCTGGCGATGGCGGGGCAGCAAACGACCGGGTGCAGGAACGCCCGCTCGGTTGGGGCCAGGAAGGGCGCGGGATCAATCCCTTGGCGGTTTCGATCTTCGCCGATCGCGGCTATCTGCGCGCCGAAATGGCAGAGGATGCCGCCGCCGCCGGCCTGCGGGTCGCACAGACCAGCGATCTGGAACGGCTGGTGGCCGATGCCGCCTCGCCTGCGCTGGGCGATGTCGTGCTGGTCGATTGCCCGGTGATCGACGGTCTGGAACTGGCGGCGCTTTCGCGCCTGGACAGCCGCGCCGCGCAAAGCGGCTCGCAACTGGTGGTATCCACCAGCATCGGCTCGCTCGACGATGTCTATGGCTGCCTCGACCAGTCCGAAGCGCAGATTCTCGTCACGCCCAGCCGGGCCGAACGGGTGATCGCCATGGGCCGCGTGCTGGCCCGCACCGGCAACCGCGTGCGCGAACTGGGGGAGGAAGACCGCCTCACCCTGCTGCGCCTGACCGAGCAGGTGACCAACATCGCCGCCCGGCTGGAACAGCTGTCTTCGGGCAACAATGTCGATGCGGAAAGCGCCTCGGCGTTCCGCTTCAACGGTGAAAGTGGCGAAGCCGGCCCGGCCAAGCTCGACGAAGGCACCGATCGCCTGGTGCGCACCGCGCGCCCGCCGCTGCCCGATCCCCGCCTGGTGCGCAAGATCATCCGCCAGCGCCAGTTGCGCGCCCGCTTCTTTGAAGGCGATCTGTTCGCCGATCCGGCGTGGGACATGCTGCTCGATCTCACCGCCGCCCGCGTCGAACACGTGCGCGTCTCGGTCACCTCGCTGTGCATCGCCTCGGGCGTACCCCCCACAACGGCCCTGCGCTGGATCGGCCAGATGACCGACGCCGGCCTGCTCCAGCGCGTGGACGACGAAACCGACCGCCGCCGCGCTTTCATCACCCTCACTGACAAAGCCGCCGACGCCATGGCCCGCTACTTCGCCGAACTGGGCTCCAGCGCCAACGCCCTGGTGTAAAAGCAAAAGGCCCCCTTCTCTTCAAAGCGAGGGGTTGGGGGTGGTGCGAGATAGGGAGCTGCGCTAGACGGCGGCGCGCTGTTGTGCCGTGACTTCGCAGCAAACGGACTTGCGGCCTCAGGGCATCCGCCTTTAGGTGGCAGTCATCCCATACTGGCGATGGTGATGGAGGCTACCGACCAGAGCCGATCGTTCAAATCAGCCAACTCAAACGTCAGCTCCTGACAGAAGCTGCCAATGGAATGCCCTGTAGCGGGTCGTCAGAAAGACGCCCCGCTACAGGGCATTCAGCGTGATCTCGCGCGACAACAAACGCGGTCATCGCTATGCAGATGAAGCACATGACCCTCATGATGTGACGGCCGTAACCGTGACTATGACTTGGTTTACAAAAAACCCAGCGGTTGACAAAAATATAAAAAAGCCCATTGTGCCGACAGCGCGAGCAGGATTGGGGTACGTAGTGGCAAAGTTTTATCCGTGGGAGTATCACCCGGACCTCACCGAGGAGCGGCTTAAGATTGTTGCTGCGATGCTGGTCGATGGTCGTCACGCCGCGCTCGAGCGGTACGATGAAGAGGCCGGGGACAATGGCTGGACTCATGGATGCCGTGCCTTCCAGTTTTGTCGGCATCGTGTGCTCCAGGCGATCGACAGCGGCGAGCTTGTCTGGCTGACAGCGATTGATCGGACGCTCCAACTAATCTTCAAGATCGGCGACGTGCCCGTGCGGATTTATAGGGGCGACGCCGAGGAGCCGACTGATCGGACGCTGAAGCAGAGTTTCGGCGAACGGCGCCAACTTGAAATCCTGTTCCACGAGCATGATGAGGGCCGCGACTTGGCCTACCGTTTTGCGGTTGAGACCGACATAGACGGTAGCGTGCTCGCGGTGAAGTTTGTCGGCCTGCGTGGCGAGTCTGCCGTGCTGATTTGGGATGTGCCGCTAGATGGCTTGTCTGGCTTCGCCGGATCGGTCGGTCGTGCGGCGACGGAGAGTGTCGAGCTCGCGCCCCCGAGCGTTGGTCTGCGTACCGACGACGACATCGCGGAAGACACCGCGGGCATCTGACGCCGGAACGGTTGATCGGAAGAGATCCATGGTCGGAACGCAAGTCTTCGATGGCGAGCGCCTGCGACTCGCGCGCTTGGCAAAGGGGTTCACGCTCGACGAGCTGGGCAACCGTGTCAGCGCGACGCGGCAATATCTCAACCAGCTTGAGCAGGGTATAAAACTGCCGACCGAGGAGATGGTGGAGGCGCTTGCGGCCGCCTTGGGAGTGACGGTCCGTTTCTTCACGTTGTCGGCGCGGGGCGGGGTCTCTGCCGAGCAGTGTCATTTCCGAAAGCAAAGAACGACGCCGATATCTGTTGTCAGTCAGGTACTGGCGCGTGGGACGCTCCTCGATGGATTCGTCGACCGTCTGGACCGGGCGTTGGAACTGCCTAAAGTGTCATTCCCCGACATTCCGGTGAAGTCCACGGCCGATATCGAAGACGCAGCTGAACAAGCGCGCGAGCAGTGGATGCTGGGTACTGGCCCGATATCTAATATGATGCGCGTTGTCGAAAATGCCGGGGCCGTGGTGAGCTTCTTCGGCGGAGTGTCGGAGCGTGTTGACGCACTATCCATTGATCGGCCGCGGCCCATGATCATTCGGAGCGAGGCCAAGCCAGCCGCTTGCCGACTGCGCTTCGATCTGGCCCACGAATGCGGGCACTTGGTGATGCACAAGGGTATAGTGACTGGTGACAAGGTCACCGAAGATCAAGCCAATCGCTTTGCCAGCGCTTTTCTCCTGCCCCGTTCGGCGTTCATCCACGAATTCCCCCACAGCCGCATGCTGAACTGGACCGCTATCTTCGAAATGAAACTTCGCTGGAAAGTGTCGGCATCAGCGATCCTTCGGCGTGCTTATGATCTGAAGATGTTGACCGCGGATCAGTATCGGACCGGCTATATTCACCTGAGCAAGACTGGCCAGCGCAAGTTCGAACGGTATGACGATGTTATCGTGGCAGAGGAGCCCGAGCTGCTATCGTCCGCGATAGCGGCGCTGGAGCACGCCTATCCCGGCGCCGTGCGTCGGATCGCTGCCGACGCCGGCTTTGAGGACGACATGTTCGAAAGCGTTGCGGGTCTTGGTTTGCCGGAAGGGCCAGGATCGGATTCAACTAATGTGGTCTCGATCACGCGGTGCTGAAATTTGAGGCGCTCTGTTCGAGAATTGCCACTCTGCTAGGTCAGAATCGGATCCTGCGTAACCTGCTAAGTGAACGCCTGCTTTAACGGCACAGCCTTTCAGAAGCTGCCAGACCGGCTTCGGCCCATCGGCAGTCGCACTCGGATTGCCGGTTGGGAAAGCACTGGACGTCTGCTACTGCAAATCTCTGCCGTTCGACGCGTCAAATAATAAAACCAGCTCAGTCCCAATCTCGGTCCTTCACACCAAAGTTCCGCGAACCGCCTGTCGTGGGTGGCGGCGCACGGCGGCAGGAGCGGGAACCCCGTTGCCAAACCGCCCTTCCCATGCGTCAATGCCGCCATGCGACGATCATCCCCTCCGCTTGCCGAAATCACCTTCACCGGCGAAGTGATCGCCTGGCGCGGGCCAGCGCCTTATGTGTTCGTTGCCTTGCCGGACGAGACGGTCATGCCGGTGCGCGTCGCGGCGCGGGAGGCGAGCTATGGTTGGGGCGTCGTCCCGGTCGCCGTGTGGGTGCGGGATGTTGCCTTCACCACCTCGCTGTTCCCGCGGGAGGGAGGTTATCTGCTGCCGCTCAAGGTTGCAGTGCGCAAGGCGACGGGGATCGACTTGGGCGACCGGATTGCCGTGAGGCTGGCGGTCGTTGCGAAAAACGATCGCGCCTGATCGCCACACGCGAACCTGCGTGCCCAGCCGGAATCATGCGGTGAAGGGGGCTATGCCCCCTTCGAAATCCCTGTCTTCGTGCTCGCGGCTTACAGCGGGTTATCCAGCTTGATCACCGCTTCGTTGCTCTTGCGCTGCGTGGTGTGCAGCTGGCGCGGCTGGGCAAAGCTGGCGAGCACCTTGGGATCGCGGCCATAGATATCGGTAAAGCTGCGCATGGTGCCGTTCACGTCACGCGCCACGGTGAAATAGGTGATGTAGACCGGAAACGGCTTGGTCATCGGCACCTTGGTGTACTTGCCGGAAAGGTTGTATTCCACCGCCGTTTCCTTGGGCAGGTCGGCGCCCAGGATGGCCATGGTCATCGCCAGTTCGGTGGCGCGTTCGGCGCGGATGCAGCCGTGCGACAGCGCGCGGTTTTCCTGCGCGAACAGGTTCCGGTTGGGCGTGTCGTGGATATAGATGGCAAACTCGTTGGGCATGTCGAGCTTCACGCGGCCCAGCGAATTGTTCTCGCCCGGCTGCTGCACCACCTGGATCGTGCCGTCGGACAACTGCTTGACGGCATAGTTCATGCGCTTGGCTTTCGCCGGGTGGGCCAAGAGGTCCGCGCCCAGGCCTTCACCCTTCACGATCGACTGTGGCACCGTCCACGTGGGGTTGAACACCACGTTCTCCACCATTTCGGCCAGCTGCGGCGTGGCGGTCTTGCCCGGCTTGCCCACGATGGCACGATAGGTGGTGATGATCTGGTTGTTCACCGTCAGCCGCAGCATCTGCTCTGGCACGTTGATCATCAGATATTGCAGGCCAAGGTCGCGCGCCAGCCAGCGCCAGCGGTCCATGTTGGCGCGCACCAGGGCAAGCTTGGCCGGGTCCTTGGTGGTCTGCAGCAACTGGCGCAGCAGCGCGTAATCGGGGTGCGTGGGCAAGAGGCCGCGCAGCGTGCCTTTCACGTCGTGGCTTTCGGTGGCCTGGGCCAGCAGCGCGGAATTGGGGTGCAAGTCCTGGTCCGGGTCCACCGCGAACCACTGCTCGCGCGCGGTCATCGGCGTGCGCCCGTCGCGCAAGTCTTCGGCCAGCCACACGAACAGCCGGCTGGCCAACTGGTTCAGATCGTCGCCTTCGCCCTTGGCAATCGCGGCTGCCAGGGCGGCGGGCTGGTAATCGCGGGCGAACAGCCCTTCGGTGCCGATGCCGCGAATGGCCGAAAGCAGGTCCTTGGCATCCTGCAGCGTCCACACCGCCACGGGCGGCGGCGCTTCCACTTCGGGCAGGGCCGGGGGCGGAGTTGGCACGGCGACAGCAGCGCCTGGTGCGGGGGGCACGGCGGGGCTGGCGGCGGGGGCAGGGGGCACCTGGGCGGGCGTTGCCGGCCGACCGGAGTTGGCGCGCGCCTGCGGTGTCTGCGGCGTGGCGGGCTGGGCCTGGGCGGTCAGGTCCACCGGTCCCTTGCTGTCCTGCGTGCGCGCCAGGGCCGGGGTGGCAAGCGTTGATCCGGCAACAAGGCCAGAAACGATGGAAGCCATGGCCAGCGTCGTCGCGCCGGAAAGGCGCGCACGGAAACCGCGCTGCGGCCAGGTCTTGCGGGGGGTCATCGGTTCGAAATTCCCTGTTGCCATTCGGTTGCACGCACGTGGTGCACGGTTCATCTACTGCCCCATGCCTACCTGCCAATCAAGCAGCGAGGCTTTCGCCAAGCTGAATCCGCACATGGGCAAAGGCGCTTTTCATTGAAAACGAAAGGGGCGCCGCATCGTTTCCGGCATTTTGCCCCGATCTGCAATGGCCAGTGCGGCAGGGCGGCGCTATGGCCCAGCCATGCCTGGTTCAGACGTGCCTGCCCCGCGCCCGCTGCTGCCCATCCTTGTCGCCCTGGCAGGCCTTGCCAGTTTCAGCATGATGGACGGGGTGATGAAAGCCGCCTCGCTCGCGCTGGGCGCCTTTGCGGCGATCTTCTGGCGCAGCACCGCGGGCGCGCTGGTCATGGCGCCCTTGTGGTTGCGCGAAACGATGGTGCTGCGTGGCGGACGCCTGCCGCCCGCCGCCAGCCTGAAAGTGCACGTGCTGCGCGGGGTGGTGTCGGCCGGCATGGCCATCCTGTTCTTCGATGGCGTCGTGCGCATGCCACTGGCGCAAGGCATGGCCCTGTCGTTCGTGGCGCCGCTCATCGCGCTTTACCTGGCGGCAGTGACGCTGGGCGAAACGCTCAGCCGCCGCGCGGTGACCGGCTCGCTGCTCGCACTGGTCGGCGTGGCCGTGATTGCGGCCGACCAGCTGGGCGCCGCCCCCGGCCCCGATGCCTGGCGCGGGCTGGTGGAAATCCTCACTTCCTCGGTGCTGTATGCCGTCACCCTGGTGTTGCAACGACGCCAGGCGCAACTGGCCACGCCGGTGGAAGTGGCATTCTACCAAAGCATCGTCATCGCCCTGCTGCTCGCGCCCCTGGCCACGGTCTGGGCGCCCTGGCCCACGCCGGAGGAGTGGGGCCTGGTCCTCGCCGGCGCCGTACTGGCGGCCATGGCCATGATGCTGCTCGCCTGGGCCTATGCCCGCGCCCAGGCGCAAGTGCTGGTCCCGCTGGAATACACCGCCTTCATCTGGGCCGCCATCGTTGGCTGGCTGGCCTTTGCCGAACCGGTCACACGCGGCACGATCGCGGGTGTCACGCTGATCGTGGCCGGCTGCGCGCTGGCGACGCGGCGCGACGATCCGCCACCGGAGGTGATTTAGCCCCCTTTGGCAACCGCTGCACCGGCGACGGACGTGCCGGCGCCGGCTTGGCCGGCTGGCACGGTGAACTGGAATGTCGCGCCGATTTCCTGCCCCGTTGGCCCGTAGAAGCGCGGTGAAATTGTGCCCCAGTCGGTTCCGCCCTTGCCCAGCCCGGCCGTGGCGGGAGAGCCGTAGGCGAAGCTGGTGGCGAAACTGAGCGCACCGTAGTTCTGGCTGCCCGATGCCGACTGGCCCGCCAGGGTGAGCACGCCGCTCAGCGTCGCGGCCGAGAAGTCGGCATCGAAGCTGGAGGTTCCGGTGATTGCATAGCGGGCATTGGCCGCCGCATCTATGCCCGTGCCATAGGCCACGCCGGCATAGTGGGCCGTGCCGGTGCGCGCCGCAATGATGCCGGGGATCGTGTCGATGCCATAGACCGAGTATAGATTATAAGATTCGAAAGAGCCGGTGCGCTCGGTGAAATGGGCAAAGCTGGTATAAGTCAGCGCCAGTTCGGTGTTGGTGCTGCCCGCGGTATAGAAATCCGCCGTCACGTCGAACGGGCCAAGCGTCTTGCGATAGGTGGTGAAGTTGGGCGCGCTGGCTGCGATCTGGTCGGAGGTAGCGATCGTGCCATAGGCCATGGCAGAGCTGGGCCCGGGGAAGGAGAACGAGCCATCGACATTCCTGGTCAACTGGCCATTACCCGTCGACGTGGAAGAATTCAGGCCACTGTTGACCAGTTCAATCCAGGCGTTGGACGTGGAGAACAACTGATCGACGACGAAGTTGCTAAGCGCAATGTTGTATTCTTCCTTGTCGCCAGCCTTGGTTCCCAGAAGTGCCCCGGTGGCAGAGCTACCGTCAGCCCCGCTGGTGGAAAATACGGCGCCCAGTTCGCCGGCACCGGGCCCGTAGAAACGCCCGGTGACCTTGCCCTGCGACCCGCTGTTGCCCCCGCCATAGGCGGCATAGCCGGAAAACGTGCCGTCGCTGGCCGAAAGCTTTCCGGCCAGCCTCACGTCGATGCCGCCGCCTGAAACGCCCGCGCCGGAAACCAGCTCCGTATCGCTCACTGGGGTGACGGAGGTAAAGCCTCCGGTCAGGAAATCGACATTCAGCGACCCGGCCCCAGAGAACGAGCGCGGCTGCGCCCCGGGCTTGGTGGTTATGCCGAAGACATCAGTGTCGAACACTGCCGTTCCGGTATGCGGCACGGCCGAAGCGGGGCTTGGGATGCCATAGGTGACCATATCCAGCGTGGTATCCTGAATATTCCCACTGACCGCGTTGTGCTGCCACATGGCCCGGCCGACATAGCGCGGGCCGTTGCCGCCGTAGCTTGGTGCCCAGAGCGTCAGGTAATCATGGCCCCCGTTCGCGGCTTTGGAAAAGGCCGCCATCCCCTGTCCGCTTGACGTGATATCGCTTTTCGCAAAGCTCTGGCTGCGCCCGGCGGTGGTGATCGTGTAGGTACCACCCGACGGATTGTAGGTGATGGTCAGCGGCGCGCTGGCAGAACTGCCGGAAACGGTGTTGGACGTACCAAGATCGAACCGCGCGGTCTGCGTGGCGGCATCATTGGTGAACGACTGGGGCACCTTGAGCGCATCGAGCGAAGCGTTGGCGGGCGTTGGCGTGCTGGAAATCCCGTCTCCCGCGCCGCCGCATCCGGCCAAAGCCAGGGCCGACGCCAGCCCCGATGCCCGTGCCGCGAACTTGAGCCCCCGCATAGACCACTTCCTTGTTGCGTAATACTGCGGTTGCTTTCGCATTTTCGCGCAAGGATTTACAGGGCAAAAACTACCGGGCATCTTCCACACCGTCACCGCGAAAGAGCATCCCTTGTCTGGCCCGGCGCGCTTAGCTATATTTCTGGCTAAGGAGATGGTCGATGGCGCAGTTCTCGGTTCACGATGCCAAGACCAATCTCTCTCGCCTGATCGCCGAAGCGCTGGCGGGTGGTGACGTGGTGATCGCGCGCGGCAATGTGCCGGTGGTGCGTCTGGTGCCGGTCGAACCGCGCGGTCGCCGTGTCTTTGGCGCGCTCAAGGGCAAGATCGCCATGGACGCGCGGTTTGACGAGCCACTGCCCGAGGATGAACTGGGCGGGTGGAACCTGGCTTGAGGCTGCTGCTCGATACCCATGCGCTGATCTGGTGGCTGGCAGGGGACGAGGCACTGAGCCACCGCGCCCGCGAGGCCATTGCCGACGAGGCGATCATCGCCGGGCAGGGTTTTCCGAACTGGCAATCAGCGTGCGCCACGCCCGGCTCGCCGGGGACATGAACATCCCCCACAAAGACCCCTTCGACCGCCTGCTGATCGCCCAGGCCCAGGCCGAGGACATGACGCTGGTTTCGAACGAAGCGCTTTTCGATAACTTTGCCGTGAAGGGCCTCTGGTAGTCGGCAATTTGCTCTCGCCCATGCCAAGGGTTTCGATCCATGGCGGCAATTCAATATACTGCTCCCGGAATTTCCGTCAGGTTGATGTATGGATGATGGATTTGATCACGGCGTGACGATTAAAGGGATTTTGTAGTTTTCCCACGTGTATGCCTAATTGGCTCCACCGTGTTTGGTCGCGATGTTTCCGTAACTCCCCATAGTGATCCGATCAGCGTCCGACATGCCGTGTGTCAAAACCTGAGCTCTCTTTGCACATGCACAGCTCGGATGGATCTAACGGCCCTTTCATTGGCCGGCCTAGCTGCGTTACGCTCTGGAGAAAGGGGTTGGGCCGAATCGAGGGGTCTCAGTGCAATTGATCGATGATGACGGCCTTTTGCGCCTGTACATTGGCTATAACTTGCCGCCGAAAGCCAGTGAACTGACGCTACTTCTGCAGTCATTTTCTAATAGCTTCAATGAATTCAGCAAGGAAATCGGATATCCCGATCGCGAACTCGTTGTTAGGCAAATTTCGTCTGGAAGCATAAGCTTCTGGTTCGATATCATCGACAAAATTGGCGCGGCGTACGAGCTCGCCGAGACGGCGCTTTCCCACCGGCACCATCTCACGCTGTTCTGCCAACAGCTAGCTGCCTCGGCGCAATCAGCACTTAGTGGCCAACCCCTGCCTGGCCGAACGCAACTTTGGCGAGCGCTCGGGCGTCTTGCGGACCCCATAAAAATGGGGGAGGCCAACGTCGTCACCGCCAAGGTTAAGGGCGCGAACGGAGCGTTCCTTGAAATCACGGGCAAGCTCAGCGCCGAACAGATTGCGGCTATCGCGAGAGAGGTTGTGATACACCGACCTACCGCCCCGCCTGACGAGCCAGTCTTTCCGCAAGGCCTTACGCCAGAACAGTATTTCGAGCAGGAAGAAGATCGCGAGATGGGGATCGGGACGGGAGACGGCCCGCCGACCCGCTTCCCCCTCGTCTATCGCGACGCGAGATGGTTCGTAATCGACGGGAAGAAGCCGAAAATACGGTCGATCATCATACGCAACATGGATGAAAAGCAGGCAAAACAGCTCCGGCAACATAGGCGATACACTGTCACAGGACGAATCGTGAAAACACGCGAAGGGGATCGCTTCATCGCTGACTGGGGCTCAATCACCCGGGTATAGTCGGGAGCAACCTATTAGCTGACTCGGTATTAGTCCTTTTTCTAAGCTCGGGTATCGCATATTCGGAAAAATGCACGGTCTCACATGCAGTTGACTGGCCAAGGCCACGTGCGTGCCGCCACATCAACGGGCGGCCTCGCAAAAGACGATCCGCAAACCGATCTGGCAGCACCGCAAGGCATCGTTCCGATTTACTGTGCCCAATTTACTGATTTAATGTGACAGGTGGATTCACTGTGACATTTACTGTGCCAGGTGCAAAAAAACCCTAATTGCCTTGGAACCACACCCGCATCCCGCTTGCATTTGCCCGCGCGCCCCCATCTGCGCGTAGGGACAGGCTGGTCCTGCTCCTGTCAGGATAAGTCATCCACAATGCTGATCAACCGCTCGGGCTTTCCCTCTGCCAGTCCAGCGCCGGGGTCTGTCCGATCGGATGCCTGTTTTACCCACACCTACCCCAAATCGACCAACTGCACCCAGCATGAGACAATACTTCTGCTATTGCGTCGCAATAAGCGAAATCGCGCAAATTTAGCGATTTCCCGCCCTTGACGAGGTGGCCCGAACAGCGCATCGCGGCGCCGTTCACGAGAGGCCCGCTCGGCCATCGGTGCCCCCGGACATGGGCGTGGCCCCCGGCAAAGGCACCGGTTCTTTGCCCCTGCGGTCCCTCGCCAACGGCAGGAGGATTTCGCTTAGCCATGACCCAGGTCGGACAGGACTCGCTCGGCACGCGCAGCACGCTTACCGTAGGCGGCAAGAACGTCGCCTATTACTCCCTCAAGAAGGCCGCCGAAAAGTTCGGCGATGTCTCGCGGTTGCCCTTCTCGATGAAGGTGCTGCTGGAAAACCTTCTCCGTTTCGAAGACGGCGGCTTCACGGTCTCGACCGACGACGTCAAGGCCCTAGTCGATTGGCAGAAGAACCCGTCGAGCAGCGCCGAAATCCAGTACCGCCCCGCGCGCGTGCTGCTGCAGGATTTCACCGGCGTGCCCTGCGTGGTCGACCTTGCCGCGATGCGCGACGCCATTGCCAAGCTCGGCGGCGATACCAGCAAGATCAACCCGCTGGTGCCCGTGCACCTGGTGATCGACCACTCGGTCATGGTCGATGAATTCGGCCACCCCAAGGCGTTCGAACAGAACGTCGAGATCGAATATTATCGCAACGGCGAACGCTACGACTTCCTCAAGTGGGGCTCCAAGTCGCTGTCGAACTTCCACGCCGTGCCCCCGGGCACCGGCATCTGCCACCAGGTGAACCTGGAACACATCGCTCAGACGGTGTGGACCGCGGAAGACCAGGACGGCAACCTGGTGGCTTACCCTGACACTTGCGTCGGCACCGACAGCCACACCACCATGGTCAACGGCCTGGGCGTGCTGGGCTGGGGCGTGGGCGGCATCGAAGCCGAAGCGGCCATGCTCGGTCAGCCGGTCTCGATGCTCATCCCCGAAGTGGTGGGCTTCAAGTTCACCGGCCAGCTTCAGGAAGGCGTGACCGCCACCGATCTCGTGCTGACCGCCACCAACATGCTGCGCAAGCATGGCGTGGTCGGCCGCTTCGTGGAATATTTCGGCCCCGGCCTCGCCGGCCTGACCCTGGCCGACCGCGCCACGCTGGCCAACATGGCGCCGGAATATGGCGCCACCTGCGGCTTCTTCGGCATCGACGAAAAGACGCTGGACTACATGCGCCTGACCGGGCGCGAAGAAGACCAGATCGCCCTGGTCGAAGCCTATGCCAAGGAGCAGGGCTTCTGGATCGACCCCTCGGTCGAGCCGGTGTTCACCTCGACTCTCGAACTCGACCTGTCGACCGTCGTGCCTTCGCTCGCCGGCCCCAAGCGCCCGCAGGACAAGGTCAACCTTCCCGACGTGGACGACGTGTTCAACAAGGACCTCGGCGACCTTTACAAGAAGACCCAGTCGCGCGTGGCCGTCGACGGCAAGGACCATGACATCGGCGACGGTGACGTGGTGATCGCCGCGATCACCAGCTGCACCAACACGTCGAACCCCGGCGTGCTGATCGCCGCCGGCCTCGTCGCCAAGAAGGCCGACGAGCTGGGCCTCAAGCCCAAGCCCTGGGTCAAGACCTCGCTGGCACCGGGCTCGCAGGTCGTCACCGATTACCTGATCAAGGCCGGCCTCCAGTCGCACCTCGACAACATCGGGTTCAACCTGGTGGGTTATGGCTGCACCACCTGCATCGGCAACTCCGGCCCGCTGGCCGAGCCGATCAGCAAGGCGATCAACGAGAACGGCATCGTCGCCGCTTCGGTGATCTCGGGCAACCGCAACTTCGAAGGCCGTGTCAGCCCCGACGTGCGTGCCAACTTCCTGGCTTCGCCGCCGCTGGTCGTGGCCTATGCGCTCAAGGGCACGGTGATCGAGGATTTCACCACCACCCCGATCGGCACGAGCAAGGACGGCGCGGCGGTCTATCTCAAGGACATCTGGCCGACCAACGCCGAAGTCGCTTCGGTCATGGCCGGCGCGATGAACCGCCAGATGTTCCAGGCCCGCTATGCCGACGTCTACAAGGGCGACCAGCACTGGCAGGCGATCAACGTCACGGGTTCGGAAACCTATTCGTGGCGCGCCGGATCGACCTATGTCGCCAATCCGCCGTACTTCGAAGGCATGAGCATGACGCCGGCCCCGGTGTCCGACATCGTCGGCGCGAAGCCGCTGCTGATCCTGGGCGATTCGATCACCACCGACCACATCTCGCCGGCCGGCTCGATCAAGGCCGATAGCCCGGCGGGCAAGTGGCTGCAGGATCACCAAGTCGCCAAGGCAGACTTCAACTCCTACGGCGCGCGCCGTGGCCACCACGAAGTGATGATGCGCGGCACTTTTGCCAATATCCGCATCAAGAACGAAATGGTCCCCGGCACCGAAGGCGGCTTCTCGCGCTATGGCGACGAAGTGGGCGCGGTCTATGACGTGGCGCAGAAGTACAAGGCCGATGGCACGCCGATGGTGGTCATCGCCGGCAAGGAATACGGCACCGGCTCCTCGCGCGACTGGGCGGCCAAGGGCACCAACCTGCTCGGCGTGCGCGCCGTGATCGTCGAAAGCTTCGAGCGTATCCACCGTTCGAACCTGGTCGGCATGGGCGTGCTGCCGCTGCAGTTCCTGGAAGGCCAGACCCGCCAGACCCTGGGCCTGACCGGCGACGACGCGTTCACCATCGAAGGCGTCGCCAATCTCCAGCCGCGCCAGACCGTGACCGTGAAGGTCACCCGCGCCGATGGCAGCACGTTCACGTTCGATGCGCTGTGCCGCATCGATACCGCCAACGAGCTGGAATACTTCAACAACGGCGGCATCCTGCACTACGTGCTGCGCAAGCTGGCGGCCTGATCGCCACCGGCTTCACCGCCAGACGCAAGAAGGGCGGCTCCCTCCGGAGCCGCCCTTTTTCGTGTGCGGGGAAGGGGGCGGCCCCTCCACCCCATCGCTGCGTGACAGGGGGGATCAAGATCTTCCACGCTTGGCGGGGAGGTGGCAGGCGCGCAGCGGCTGACGGAGGGGCGTCTGTGCCGAAGCAGCCCACGAAAAAGGGGCGGCCTCCCCCCGAAGACCGCCCCTTCCGTGGAGCCCGTCAGGACCGGGCTTGACCGTGGATGCTCAAGCCGGCCTGCGGCGGCTCCGGCCCCAGCGCTGGCGTGCCACCAGTGCCGCTGCGGCGGTGCCAAACAGCAGGACCATCGAAGGCTCGGGCACGTCGGTGCCGCCATTGGTGGTGCCGCTGCTGGTCGATGTCGTCCCGCTCGACGAGGAGGACGTGCTGCTCGACGTGCTGGAGGAGGTGGACGAACTGGTCGAGCTCGACGTGGAAGACGAGGTGCTGCTGCTGGTTGACGTGGACGAGCTGGTCGACACGTTCCCCGACGAGGTCGACGTGGACGAACTGGTCGAGACATTGCCGGACGAGGTGGAGACGTTGCCCGAGGATGTCGACGAACTGGTGGAAACGTTGCCGGACGAGGTGCTGACGCTGCCCGAGGACGTGCTCACGTTGCCCGACGAGGTCGAGACGCTACCGCTCGACGTGGAGACGTTGCCGCTCGAGGTGGAAACGCTGCCGCTGGAAGTCGAGGTAGACCCGCCAGACGTGGAGGTCGAACCGCCCGAGGTGGACGTGCTGCCGCCCGAGGTGGAGGTGGAGCCGGTGCTGGTGGAAGAAACCACCACGCTGCCGCCGCCCCCGCCGCTGCCGCCGAAGAATCCGCCAAAGAAGCCGCCGCCAAAGCCGCCCACCGGCCCGCCGCCGATTACCACCGGCACCCCGCCGCCACCGCCGCCTTGCGCCTGCGGCGGCAAGGGGGCCATGTAGGGCACCGGAGCCATGGCATATTGCTGGGCGGGAATGCACGACTTGGTCGTGGCGGTGGTCACGATCTTGCGCTGGCGATGGACCACGCGGGGCGCGGCGCGGTGCACCACGCGGCGCGGCTTGGCCTGCTTGATCTTGATCGGCTTGACGTGATGGATCTCACCGGAAGAGGGCGCCTCGGAAACGTGTACCGCCCCGCCGCCCAGCACCGCGCCACCTGCTGCGCAGGCCGCCAGTTTTGCCAATGCCATCCGAACCGACATGATTGTTGCTTTCGCTTGAACCCCAGGGCGGCCTAGCAGAAACGGCTTAACAGGGTGCTGCCAGGCTTTCCCTCCCATGAACAACGCAGATCATAGCCGCAGCGTCCATCGCGTTAACCTGAAATCGACATGGATCGTGGCCATATTTCGTCGCATTTCGGGTCTCGGCGTTAACTCTGTCCCAAACTGGAACTTTTGACCGCGCTAGTGTTGCCGATTCCGACAGCCTTGCCGGGCTATTTGCCGCCGTCGGCGTCGAACAGGCCAGGCAAGGCACCCGGCAGTGGCGCTGGCATCTGCGCGCTGGGGGGGGTGATTCCCAGATGCTGCCAGGCCCGGTCGTTCAGGCAGCGGCCGCGCGCGGTGCGCGCCACCAGGCCCAATTGGATCAGGTAGGGTTCGATCACTTCTTCGATCGTGTCGCGCGGCTCCGAAAGGCCGGCAGCGAGCGTTTCCACGCCTACCGGGCCCCCCTTGTAGATATCGGCGATCATCATCAGGTAGCGGCGATCCTGCAGGTCGAGCCCCAGCGAATCGACTTCCAGCCGGGTCAGCGCCTCGTCGGCCAGGGTGCGGGTGATCGTGCCATCGCCCATCACTTGCGCAAAATCGCGCACCCGGCGCAGCAGGCGGCCGGCCACGCGCGGGGTGCCGCGCGCGCGCTGGGCAATCTCGCGCGCGCCCTGGGCATCGATGCCCACGCCCATCAGCGTGGCACCGCGAGTCACCACCCGCTCCAGTTCGGCCACGGTATAGAACTGCAGGCGCACGGGAATGCCGAAGCGGTCGCGCAGCGGCGTCTGCAACAGGCCCTGGCGCGTGGTCGCGCCGATCAGGGTGAACGGCGGCAGGTCGATCCGCACCGAGCGGGCCGAGGGTCCTTCGCCGATGATCAGGTCGAGCGCGCGGTCTTCCATCGCGGGATAGAGCACTTCCTCCACCACGGGATTGAGGCGGTGAATCTCGTCGATGAACAGCACATCGCCCGATTCCAGATTCGTCAGCAGCGCGGCCAGATCGCCCGACTTGGCAATCACCGGGCCGGATGTGGCGCGAAAACTCACCCCCAGTTCGCGCGCGATGATCTGCGCCAGCGTGGTCTTGCCCAGCCCCGGCGGCCCGAAGAACAGCACGTGGTCCATCGCCTCGCGCCGCTGCTTGGCGCTTTCGATGAAGATCTTGAGATTCTCGCGCGCGGCTTCCTGGCCGACGAATTCGGCCAGGGTCTTGGGCCGCAGCGCAGCATCAAGGTCTTCGGCCTGGGGCTGGGCGGAAAGCAGGGGGTTGTCGGTCATGCGAGGGCCGTTGACAGCGGGGAGGGCAAGGGGCGGGGCAGGGCCGGCATCACCCCGTCGCCCGCTTGAGCGCCACGCGCACCAGGTCGTTCAGCCGTGCTTCCTCGCCCAGTGCCTTTATCGCAAAGGCCACCGCGCTCGATGCCACGGCGGGCTTGAAGCCCAGGTTCTGCAAGGCGGAAATCGCGTCGGCGCTGGCCGAGCCGGCGGGCAGCGCCACATCGGCCTCTGCCGCCACGCCCAGCCCGCCCGAAAGGCCGGCCAGGCCCCCGGCCTTGTCCTTCAATTCGTTGACGATGCGGCTGGCCAGCTTCGGCCCCACGCCATTGGCGCGCGCCACCATCGCGGCATCGCCCCCGGCACAGGCGCGCTGCAATTCGTCCACCGACAGCGCCGAAAGGATGGCCAGCGCCACTTTCGAGCCCACGCCCTGCACCGCGGTGAGCAGGCGGAACCACGCGCGCTCGCCCGCGCTGGCAAAGCCGATCAGGCGCTGGTCGGTTTCGCTCACCTGCATTTCGGTGTGGAGCACGATTCCATCGCCGCGCACGCCCAGGTGGCTGAGCGTCTTGGCCGAGCAATGGACCAGGTACCCGACGCCATTGACGTCGATGATGGCCCAATCCGGGCCGGTGTCGTCGAGAATGCCGGTCAATTTGGCGATCATGGTTTGTTCCCTATGGCAGGGAACCTTTTGCCGCGCAACCGGGGTTCAGGTATTGGCCTGTTGATCCTCGGGCACGTCGTCGTGCGGTCCGTAATAGAGCCGGGCGCAAGCCTCGGCCGCCACGCCCCCATCCAGCGTCAGGTCATCCTTGAACGCATCGCGGATGTAGTCGAACGTCGATAGGTGGCGGTCCTCGAAATACATGGCGTGGACCTGGCTGCGCCCCGCGCCATAGACGATCCGGCTGATGCCTGCCCAGATGGCCGCCATCGTGCACATGCCGCAGGGCTGGAGCGTGGTATAAAGCGTGGCGCCATCCACTTTCATGTCGCCCACTTCCTGCCCGGCGGCGCGCAGCGCTTCCACTTCGGCATGGGCCGTGGCGTCGCAATGTTCCGCCGTGCGGTTCACGCCCGCGCCCACCAGCTTGCCTGCGCGCACTACGAGGGCGGCGATCGGCGTGTTGGCCGGGTCGTCACCCTTTTCGCGGATGGCAAGAGCAATGGCGCGGGCCATCCAGGCGTCGTCTGTGGCGGCAATGTTCATGAACTTGCTACGCGGCGGGCGGGCACGTGTTCCCGCCAGCCCGAAGGTTCAGCGGTGGCTGCCCAGCATGTTGGCGTGGGTGATTGCCACGGCCAGCGCGTCGGACGCGTCTTCCCCGGCCAGCTTGACGCCGGGCAGCAGGATTTTCAGCATGTGCTGGATCTGCTGCTTTTCGGCGCCGCCGGTGCCGACCAGCGCCTTCTTGATCACCTTGGTGGGATATTCGGCCACATGCATGCCCGAACGCGCCAGGCTCAGCATGGCCACGCCGCGCGCCTGGCCCAGCTTGAGCGTGGACTGCGGGTTCACGTTGACGAAGACTTCCTCCACCGCGCCTTCGTCGGGACGGTGGGCGAGGATCACATCGGTCAGCGCAGCGTCGAGTTCCACCAGGCGCTGGGCCATGGTGGCCTTGGCATCGGTGCGGATCTGGCCGTTGGCAACATGGCTCAACCGGCTGCCCGCCTTGGCCACCACGCCCCATCCGGTGCAGGTGAGGCCGGGATCGATGCCCAGAATGATCATGAAGCGATGGTCAAGAGAGGGCTTCTTTTCTCGTCACCCCGGACTTGATCCGGGGTCCCGCTGTTGCTCGGAAGTCGGAGCGGACCCAACATGCCCTCCCCCAACCCCTCCCGCAAGCGGGAGGGGAGTTTAGGTTGCGCCTCCCGCTTGCGAGGGAGAGGCTTCCCGATCAGCCCAGCTTTTCCATCACGTCGTCGGGGATTTCATAGTTGCCCCACACGGTCTGCACGTCATCGTCGTCGTCCAGCACGTCGATCAGCTTGAGCAGCGTGGCGGCGTCATCGGCCGAAACCGTGGTCTTGAGATTGGGCTTCCACGCCAGCTTCACCGCTTCGGCTTCGCCCAGCGCCTTTTCCAGCTCGCGCGAAACGGGGTGGAGGTTGTCGATCGCGGTCCAGATCTGGTGCGTGTCTTCATCCGATTCCACGTCGTCGGCGCCGGCTTCGATCGCCGCTTCCAGCACCTTTTCCTCGTCACCCACGCTGGCGGGATATTCGATCAGGCCCAGGCGCTCGAAGCCGTGGCTCACCGCGCCCGAAGCGCCCAGGTTGCCGCCATTCTTGGCAAAGGCGGTGCGCACGTTGGTGGCGGTGCGGTTGCGGTTGTCGGTCAGCGCTTCGACGATGATCGCCACGCCGCCCGGGCCATAGCCTTCGTAGCGCACTTCTTCATAGTTCTCGCCATCGCCCTTGCTGGCCTTGTCGACCGCGCGCTGGATGTTGTCCTTGGGCATCGATTGCGCCTTGGCGGCGTTGATCGCGGCGCGCAGGCGCGGGTTCATGTCCGGGTCGGGCATGCCCATCTTGGCCGCGACGGTGATTTCGCGGCTGAGCTTGGAGAACATTGCCGAGCGCTTCTTGTCCTGCGCGCCCTTGCGATGCATGATGTTCTTGAATTTGGAATGGCCTGCCATGGATCTGCTTCTTGCGGCTGATGGTGGGAATGCGGGTTTGCCACGGCCCCTAGACCAAGCGCGGCAAAACGGCAATCCGGCAGAGGCGGGCTGGCACTGCCCGGCCAAACCGGCCCCGCGGCGCACGGGGCATCAGCCCTTGGCGCACGCAGCAAACATGGTGTTAACCGCTGCTGCGGTAAGCCACGTGCCATGGTCCGCCTTTCCCTGTCCGCCACCCAGGCGTTGTTCGAATTCCTGCGTCATCCGCGATGGTCGCGCCCCATGGGGCTGGCTTCCGCGCAAAGCTGGGCCTTGTGGCGGGGCGCGACCGGCCTCTACCTCGCCGGGCTGGTCGTGCTGCTGCCGCTGCTCGGGCTGTGGCAGCGCAGCCTGGGGCTGCCGACGGCCGATGCCTTTGGCAAGATGCCGCCCGCGCTGTTGCTGCCGATGGTCACGCTGCTGGCCCCGGTGGCCGAGGAATGCGTATTTCGCGGCTGGCTATCGGGCCGGCCGCGCGCCCTGGCGCTGCTGGTGGGCCTGGTGATCGCCGGGGGCAGCCTGTGGACGATGCGCGATGGCGCGCCGCATCCGCTGGGCTGGGCGATCGTGGCGCTGGCCTTGATCGGGGCAGGGGGGCTGTGGCTGGCCTGGCGCAAGCGGGAAACGCCGCGCTGGTTTACGGCGGCGTTTCCGGCGCTGTTCGTGGTTCACGCAGTGGTTTTCGCGCTGTTCCACCTGGGCAACTATCCGCGCATCACGCCGGCGCTGCTGCCGATGGTGCTGCCGCAACTGTGGGCGGGGCTGGTCTTTGGCTTCGTGCGCGTGCGGATCAGCCTGCCCGCGGCGATGATGACCCATGCCCTGGGCAATCTGGTGGCAGTGACGGCCGCTTTTCTGCTGCGCTGACGGCGCCCTGGCCCGCCCATCGGGCAGGCCGGCGCCGTCATGCGGCGGGAGCGGCGGAAAGCCTCAGTCGATGCCCAGCGCGTTCTTGTACACGTCGAGGATCGCTTCCATCTCGCGGCGATCGTCTGGCTTCATCTTCCGCAGGCGCACGATCTGGCGCATGATCTTGGCGTCATAGCCGGCGGACTTGGCTTCGCTGTAGACATCCTTGATGTCGTCGCCGATGCCCTTCTTTTCTTCTTCCAGGCGTTCGATGCGCTCGATCAAGAGGCGCAGGCGATCATCGGCGGCGTCGGCCATGGGATAAGCTCCGAATCTGGTTATGGGCGGCCGGTGCGGCCTTCAGCCGCGGGCAAATAGCCGCCCGCGGCCAACCTGGCAAAGCCGTGCCTGTGGAAAGATTGATCCGAACCGGCTCTCGCCAGCGTCATCACGCGGGGGAAGGCGCGTTGCGTTTCATGCTTTCTTCCATCCGCGCCAGCTGCTCGGGCGTGGCGGGCGTCTGGTAGCGGCTTTTCCATTCATCGGCCGGCAGGCCGTGGATCGCCTCGCGCGCAGCGGCCTTGTCGAGCGGGGCGCCGGCGTCGACGATCCAGTCTGCCAGGCAATTGCGGCAAAAGCCGGCAAGGCCCATGAGTTCGATGTTCTGCGCGTCGTGGCGGTGGCGCAAGTGGCGCACCAGGCGACGGAACGCGGCGGCGGCCACCGCATCGTCAAGGCTATCCAGCGGATCGGCACCAGAACGGGGCTTTTGCGCGGCGGGGGAATTCGTATCCATGGTTATCGTCCCTTGGGTTTTGCCACAGCATAGGCCATAGGGCAGCGCGATTGAAAGCCTGCGTAGGTTTGATAGGAAGAGGAGTTGTTGCACCATGGCCAAGCCTGACAAGCGCGAACGCAAGGTCAAGATCCTCGCCACGGTGGGGCCGGCCAGCCGCTCGCCCGAAATGCTGGAAAAGCTGTTTCGTGCCGGCGCCGATGCCTTTCGCGTCAATATGAGCCATGGCGAGCACGCCATCCATGCCGAAACCATCGCCAATATCCGCGCGCTCGAAGCCAAGGTGAAGCGCCCGATCACGGTGCTGGCCGATCTCCAGGGCCCCAAGCTGCGCGTGGGCACGTTCAAGGAAGGCCGTGCGGTCATCCGCCATTCGGGCCACTTCACGCTCGATCGCAACCCCGAACCGGGCGATGAAACCCGCGTCTGCCTGCCCCATCCCGAACTGTTCGGCATCCTGCAAAAGGGCCAGCGCCTGCTGATCGACGACGGCAAGCTGCGCCTGCGGGTGATTCGCGCCAGCGACAGCGAGATCCTCTGCTCGGCCGAAGTGGGCGGGGTGATTTCCGACCGCAAGGGCGTGAACGTGCCCGATGCCGTGGTGCCGGTGCCCGCCCTTACCGAGAAGGACCGCCGCGACCTGGCTTTTGCCGTGGAACAGGGTGCGGACTGGATCGCGCTGTCGTTCGTGCAGCGCCCCGAGGACGTGGCCGAGGCCCGCCGCCTGATGGGCGGCTATGGCGCGCTGATGGCCAAGATCGAAAAGCCGGCGGCGATTTCGCGGCTGGAAGAGATCATCGAACTGTCCGATGGCATCATGGTCGCCCGCGGTGACTTGGGCGTGGAACTCAACCCCGAGGAAGTGCCGCCGCTGCAGAAGCGCATCGTCGAAAGCGCGCGCCGCCAGGGCAAGCCGGTGGTCGTGGCCACGCAGATGCTCGAATCGATGATCGAGACGCCCACGCCCACCCGCGCCGAAGTGTCGGACGTGGCCAACGCTGTCTATGATGGCGCCGACGCCGTGATGCTGTCGGCCGAAACCGCCGCCGGCGCCTGGCCGGAAGAAGCGGTGAGCATCATGAACCGCATTGCGGTGCAGGTGGAAAGCGATCCCGGCTATGCCGCGCGCGTCCACTTCATCGAAACCCTGCCCGATCCCACCACGGCCGATGCGCTGGCCCAGGCCTGCGCCTCGATCGCGGAAACCCTGCCGATCTCGGGCATCATCGTGTTCACCGGTTCGGGCTCCACCGCCCGCCGCGTGGCGCGTGAACGCCCCGGCGTGCCGATGCTGGTGCTCACGCCCAGCCAGAAGACCGCGCGCAAGGTCGGCCTGCTGTGGGGCGCGCACGCGGTCAACACCAAGGACATCGGCAGCTTCGAGGAAATGATCGCCAAGGGCAAGCGCATGGCGCTGCGCCACGATTTCGGCACCGCCGGGTCCAAGCTGGTTGCGCTGGCCGGGGTGCCGTTCGGCACGCCGGGCGCCACCAACCTGCTCCACGTGGTCACGCTGACGGGCGACGAGCTCAAGCACCACCAGGGGGATTGAGCTCTACCCCCCCTTTTCAACTAACCCTTGTCGCTCACCCGGGCCACCGTCAGGCCCGAGGTGATGCGCTCTGCGGCGAACACGCAATTCTTGCCCGATGCCTTGGCCAGATAGAGCGAGGCATCGGCATCGGGCACCAGTTCCTCGCCTCGCACCGATGTTTCGGGCATGGCCGAAACGCCCAATGAGGCGCTGACCGGGCAGCCCTGGATATCGGTCACGCCCTGGATGCGCAGGCGAATCTGCTCTGCCTTGGCCACGGCATCGGCCAGCGCGCAATCGGGCAGGATGGCGATGATTTCCTCGCCGCCATAACGGCACACCACGTCGGTCGGGCGCAGCGCGCCCACGATCTGCGCCGCCACGTCGCGCAAGACGGCGTCGCCCTTGGCATGGCCATAGCGATCGTTGAGATCCTTGAAGTTATCCAGGTCGATCATGATCACGGCGGTGGAACTGCCCGACCGGGTGGATAGCGCCAGGAACCGCTCCAGCGTGTCTTCCATGTAGCGGCGGTTGTAGAGCCCGGTCAGCGGATCGCGCAGCGATTGCGTGCGCAGCCGATCACGCAGCGCGATGTTGGACAGCGCCAGCGACATCGAGTCCGCCAGGGCCGAGCCCAGGTGGCGCAAGTTGGCCAGTTCCTCCCCGCCATCCAGTTGGATCAAGGCATCGCTGCGGGCCAGGATCAGCAGGCCCTGTACCTGGCCGCCCGCCATCATCGGGATTTCCAGCACTGCGTTGACGCCGCCATGGTGTGCGCAGCACAGCCCGCCTTCCTCCGGTGCGTTGACGTGGGCCTTGCCCCGTTTCAAGGCCCAGCAATGGTTGGCCGCCAGCGAATCCGGCGCGATGTATCCCGCCGGCAGGTCCCAGTGGCGCGCCAGGTCGAGCCGGTCGCGCGAGTTGTTGAGCACGTATAGCGCCGCGCCATAGCCACCGAGCAGGCGCCGCGCGGTCACCATCAGCACCGCGCCCGCTTCCTCGTTGGTTTCGGCCGCCTGCAGCATGTCGGTCATCGCGAAAAGCTCGGCCGTGCGCCGCCGCGCCGCTTCGGAATCGGCGCGCATGTGCTCTTCGTAATCGCGGTTGGCCATCAGGATCGTGCGAAAACCCAGCAGTGACGCAACGACCGTCACTTGCAGTCCCAGTGCCAGGATCAGCAGGAGATCGCTGTCGTCGGCATTCAGCCGGTCGAGCAGGTCGTGGATCGCGACCAGCGTGATCGACAGGCACTGCAGCAAAATCGCGCCATTGTACATCAGGCCAAGGCGCTGCAGCGTTGACCCGCGCTGTTCCAGAATGCGCAATCGACGCCACCAATGCCGCCGCTCTTTCGCCACGCCTGAGAGGCTCCCTTCCAACCTGGATCGGCCACGGGGATACCCGGGCGAACAGCCCGCATCCGTGCGGATGCAGGCCCCATCGCGCAGCATTAGTCGGTTGGCTGGTGGCAGTGGCTGAACGCGTGCCTGCGCATGAATGCCTAGGGTAACGGCGGCCCAGCGCTAAGGATTGTGGGGCTGGCTCAGCCCCGCGCGCCGAACAGCGCCGATCCCACCCGCACATGCGTGGCGCCAAGCTGGATCGCGGTTTCGAAATCGTCGCTCATGCCCATCGATCGGCCGGCCAGGCCATGGTCGGTGGCGAGCTTGTCAAGCAGGGCAAAGAATGGTGCGGCCTCGATGCCGGCCGGGGGTACGCACATCAGGCCGGTCACCGGCAGGTCAGCATCCCGCGCCTGGGCCAACAGGCCGGGCAAGTCGGCAATGGCGCAGCCGCCCTTCTGGTCTTCCGCGCCGATATTGACCTGGACGAACAGCGGCACGCGCCGCCCGGTCTTGTCCATCGCGCGGGCCAGCGCCGTCAGCAGCGAGGGCCGATCGAGCGAATGGATGCAATCGAACAGCGCCACCGCGTCTTCGGCCTTGTTCGATTGCAGCTGGCCCACCAGGTGCAATTCCACGCCGGGGTGCTGCTCGCGCAGCGGCGCCCACTTGCTCTGCGCTTCCTGCACGCGGTTTTCGCCGAACACGGTCTGCCCTGCGGCGATCAACGGGGCGATCGCTTCGGCCGGGTGCGTCTTGGATACCGCCACCAGCGTCACGTCTGCGGCGGCGCGGCGGGCGATGCGCGCCGCTTGGGCGATGCGGGCGCGAATGTCGGCAAGCGCGAGATGCTCTGGGTGGGGATGCTCTGGTCCGGTCATGGCGCGGTGCTATAGCGCGGTCATGGCAAAGCGCTACCCCGTGCCGCGATTGGTCCTGCTCAGTGATGCGCGCAACGATGCGGTGCTGGCGCGCGCGCTGGCGCGGCTGCCCGCGGGCAGTGCCTTGGTATTCCGCCACTATCACCTGGCACCGGCAGAACGCCGCCGCCGCTGGGCCAAGCTGCGCCGCCTGGCGCTGGCGCATGGCGTCCTGCTGATCGCGGCCGGCCTGCCGTGCGGCGGGGGTGCCCAGGGCCGTTATGGCGCGCCGGCCACGCTGGGGCGGGAACGGGGCATGCGCCTGGCCACGGCCCATTCCCTGGCCGAGATCGGGCAGGCTGCGCGGGCGCGGGCCCATGCCGTGCTGCTGTCGCCCGTGCTGCCCACGCGCAGCCATCCCGGCGCCCCGGTGCTGGGCATGGTGCGGTTCCTGCTGCTGGCGCGGCAAAGCCCGCTGCCGGTCTTGGCGCTGGGCGGGATGACCCGCGGCGCGGCGCGGCGCCTGCCGGCTCGCGGGCGCGTGGCCGGTTGGGCAGCGATCGACGGCCTGTCGCAAAAATCGCGGTAATCCGGGGGTTTTCACGGCGGATTCTTGACCGGCCCGGCGGTTGGGGCGATGATGGGGCCAGAAGGGAATACACAGCATCATGGCTTCGCGGGCACTCACCCCCAACCGTTCCAACGCGCCCAACCGGTTGAACAGCGGCGTTGGCCGCGGCAGCCCCAATTGGCGCGCCGTCCTGCGGCGTAGCTTCCGGCGCAGTTTCGAACTGATCGGCGGGGCCACGCTGTTTGGCGCCATGGTGTTTTTGGCGCTCGCGCTGGCCAGCTATACCCAGACCGATCCTTCGGGCAGCACCGCCTCGGGCAGCCCGGTGGACAACTGGATGGGCCTGCCCGGCGCCTGGGCGGCAGAGCGGGTGCTGGTGCTGTTCGGCCTGCCTGGCGGTTTGCTCGTGCCGCTGCTGTTCGTGTTTGCCCGCCGCCTGTGGGACGCCGCCGGCGATCTGATCGACGTGGACGAGGAAGAGGAAGAAGCGCTTCCCGATCCGTCGTGGTGGCGCCTGGCGATCGGCCTCGCGCTCGCCATGATGCTGTCGGGCACCGCGCTGGCGCTGGCTTTCACCGGGCCGGGTGGCAGCCTGCCGGCGGGTTTTGGTGGCGTTTCCGGCCTGCTGGGGGCGGCCGGCGTGCGTGCGCTGGCTGGCTTGGTGCCGGTGGCGCAGGGCTGGATCATCCTGGCGCTGGCCCTGCTGGCACTGGGCGGTGGCCTGTTCCTCACCGGCCGGGTCTTTGCGCTCAATTGGGCGCGGCTGCTGTCGGTCCCCGCGTTCCTGCGCCGGGGCCAGCGTGAAGACGGCGCTGCCGACCCTGCCCCCACCCGCCAGCGCCGCGCGCCCAAGGCCAAGGCGGCCGCCCCCGGCGAAGCGCTGCTGGCCGATGACGACGAGGCCGATGACGACGAGCCGCCGTTCGACACGCGCGCGCCGGTCATTCCGGCCGATGCCGCCGCGCCGCGCCGCCCCACCGAAATCAGCGATCCACAGCGCACGCCCGCGCCCGCCGCCAAGGCGCAGGCCCGGCAAAGCGACCTGTTCGACAAGTTCGCGCTGCCCTCGATAGACATTCTCGAGGAAATTCCCGCCAGCGCCCAGCCCAAGATCGACAAGCTGGCGCTGGAGCGCAACGCGCGCCTGCTCGAAAACGTGCTCGATGATTTCAACGTGAAGGGTGAAGTCACCGCCGTGCGCACCGGCCCGGTCGTGACGATGTACGAACTGGAACCGGCACCGGGCATCAAGGCCAGCCGCGTGATCGGCCTGGCCGACGATATCGCCCGCAACATGAGCGCGGTTTCCGCGCGCGTCTCGGCCATTCCCGGGCGCACCGTGATGGGCATCGAATTGCCCAACCAGATTCGCGACATGGTCTCGTTCCGCGAACTGGTTGCCTGCGACAAGTTCGTCAACGCCAAGGGCCTCTTGCCGATCATCCTGGGCAAGGACATTGCCGGCGAACCGATCGTGGCAGACCTTGCGACCATGCCCCACTTGCTGGTGGCCGGCACCACCGGTTCGGGCAAGTCGGTGGGTTTGAACTGCATCCTGCTCTCGCTGCTCTACCGGCTCACCCCGGCGCAGTGCCGCATGATCCTGGTCGATCCCAAGGTGCTGGAATTGAAGTCTTACGACGACATTCCCCACTTGCTTTCGCCCGTGGTGACCGAGCCGGCCAAGGCGGTGCGCGCGCTGAAATGGGCGGTGGAGGAAATGGAGCGGCGCTATCGCCAGATGTCCTCGATCGGGGTGCGCAACCTGTCGGGCTTCAACGAAAAGGTGCGCGCCGCGCAGGCCAAGGGCAAGCCGCTCGGCCGCCGCATCCAGGTGGGCTTCGATCCCGAAACGGGTGAGGAACTGTTCGAGGAACAGCAGCTCGAATACCAGGTCCTGCCGCAGATCGTGGTGATCGTGGACGAGCTGGCCGACCTCATGGTCACGGTGGGCAAGGAAGTGGAAGTCCTGATCCAGCGCCTCTCGCAAAAGAGCCGCGCGGCCGGCATTCACCTGATCATGGCCACGCAGCGCCCGTCGGTGGACGTGATCACCGGGGTGATCAAGGCCAACCTGCCCACGCGCATCTCGTTCGCCGTCACCAGCCGCATCGACAGCCGCACCATCCTGGGCGAACAAGGCGCCGAACAGCTGCTGGGCAAGGGCGACATGCTCTACAAGCCCAACACCGACCCGATCAAGCGCGTCCACGGCCCCTTCGTCAGCGACGAGGAAGTGGAGCGCGTGGCCGATCACTGGCGCGGCCAGGGCAAGCCGGAATACGTCGATTCGGTCACCGAAGAGCCCGAGGAAGGCTCGTTCGGCTTCGACGAACTCGATACCTCCGACAATCCGGAAGATCGCAAGTATCGCCAGGTCTGCCAGCTCGTGTTCGAAAGCCAGAAAGCCTCGGCGAGCTGGATCCAGCGCCAGATGGGCGTGGGCTACAACACCGCGTCGAAATGGATCGAGCGGATGGAGCAGGATGGCCTGGTGGGCCCGGCCAACCATGTGGGCCGGCGCGAGATCTATCGCGACAAGGATGGCAATCCGCTGTGAGGACGGGCGTCTAGCCCCTCCGTCAGGTCTACGGCCTGCCCCTCCGCACGACGGGGAGGGGGACCGCCCACGAAGCGTGGTGGTGGAGGGGCTTAAGCCACCCCGCGCAAGACCTCGGTCGCCTCGCCCACCAGCGCGGTCACGTCCGCCTCGGCCAGCACGCGACGGGGGTCATAGCCCAGGCCCAGGCGCGGGGTGCGGCGCCAGGCTTCGCAGAACAGGCCCTTGTTCGGGCCGAACGCGCGCAGCACGTGGGCGGCCAGGCGCGGCGGGGCATCGGGGGCATAGGCGCGCGAGAACAGCGCCATGTCGGCCAGCCATGGGCCGATCATGACCCAGCCATGGTCTTCGGCAACCGGCGTGCCGGCCACGCTCAACACCCCTTCGGCCACCACGATGGGCGCCTGCAGGGCCCGCGCCAGATGCACGGCATAGGCGGCATTGAGCATTGGCGCGGTCACGTCCTTGCCGGCCATGACCTTGAGCACGTCCTGCGCGCGCGCGGCCATCACGGCCTTGTCATCTTCGCTCGGCACATAAGCCTTGAACGTGCGGGCGGTTTCCCAGGAATGGCTGGCGGCAACCAGGCGGCCAAGACGGGCCAGGGCAAGATCGGTGGTCATGGCCGCGCCTTAGCGACGATTGCCTGGCCAGGAAAGGCAGCGCGTCAGTTACTCTGCTTGCCCACGATCACACCGCCCATATCGATATTGCTGCCGCCCTTGGGATCTATCATGCCGGCATGCCACGAGGCGTAGAATTCCTCGGCATGCGGACCGGTGAATTGCCCGGTGACGGCGCCGTTGGTGTTGCCCGTCCCCGGCACGTTGAGCACTTTGTCGAACGTACCGGCAAAGGTGGATTTGCCTGCATCACCCTGGCCGCTGAACGTATAGGCGCCCAAGGCATAAGCGGTGCCCGTATCGCGGTCGGTCGCCACCGGGTTGAGCGTACCCGCCAGCTTGGCACCACCGAAATCATAGGCCATCTGCACATCGCCACTGATGGCATAGGGGCGCATGGCATCACCGGAAGGCAGGCCGGAATAGCCCACGATGATCCCGGTATAATTGGCACTGCCGGTGCGCGGCATGGCCGATGCGGGCGTAGACAGCCCGAATCCAAAGGCCGTGTCGACATATTGCGGGGAACTGGCGCTGGGCTTTACTTCTGCCGATTCGTAGTTGCCGAACCCGGTATAAGTCAGCGCGATCAGCTGGTTGCCGGGGCCGGGCCGCGATATGCGAAACGTGCCGTCGCGGTTCTGGTTGGTCAGGTCGCGGGCGCTGTAGACATCGTAGGTGGCATCGCTGGCGGCGTTGTCCTTGATGGCGGAGGTGAGCGGTCCCCGGAGGCCGTTAAGTCCGGTCCTTTCGCCACCGAGCACGAGCGCGTGCTGTGTCTCGGAATAGTCGATGTCCAGTGTATCGCCATCCACCCGGTTCAGATTCAGCGCCACGTAAGTGTTGGTGGCTGCGCTTTTCGAATACTGCACAGACCTTGCCAGGCCGCCCAGATCCTCGTTGATCAACAGGTCCGCAAGGCTCGTGTTGGATGGCATGGTCGCTGTGTCGCGCCCCAGGATCGTGCCGCTCGCCACCACATTGTCGAGCAGCTTGCTGTCCCAGACGGCGCCCAACTCCTCGTGATTTGGGCCGTAGAACCGGCCGCTGAGCCCGCCCTGCCGGTCCCCGGTCTTGAAGCTGCCGGAGAATGTGGTGCCGCCCGCCGCAAGGCTTGCCTGCGAGGACCAGGCGAGGTTGCTGAGCGTAATGCGGCCATCGACGTAGCCGTCGATATTGCCGCTGCCGGAGAGCTTGCCACTGGCGAAATCGACCGAGAATCGTCCGCTACCCTGCAATACCAGGATATACTTGCTATAGCCTGCCTCACCATCGACGCGCACCGCAAAGGTGGCCGTGCCCGAATTTGGCATCGCCGATGCGGGCGTGGGTACGCCATAAGTGAAATAGTCCATGGTCGTGGTGCTGTTGGACGCATCGGTCTGCGTGCGCTGCCACAGGCCAGCCCCGACATAACGGAAGCGTGGGGCGTCCGGCGTGCCTGGAGTGGAGCTATTCTTTGACAGCGACAGCGTTTCCGTCAGCGTGCCGTCGGTGCGCTTGTAAACTGTGGCATCTGCGTTGGTGAGCGTCGCGTCCTTTTGCGCGGGCCCAAAGTCCTGCGTGCGGCCCTGGGTGGTAACGGTGTAGGTCTGGGTCGACGCGTTGTACGCGATGGTCAGCGGGCTGCTCGTCACCGTGTTGGGCCGGGCCGAGGTGATCGGCATATAGGCCGTCTCGGTGCGTGCGTCGTTGACGAACGACTCGCTGATCAGGCTGCCAACCAAGTCGGCGTTGGTCGGCTTGGGCGGGGGTGAGGGCGGCGTGTTGGGAAGGTTGCTGCTGGCGACGCCTCCGCCATCGCCGCAGGCGGCCAGTGCAAAAGCAAGTGCAGCGGGCGACCATTTGGCGGCTCGGCCCAACGTCCTGATAATCATGCGCGCCATGGTCATGGTCCTTCAGGACAAAACCGGGAACATCCATTTTGGCGTAATGATACGGGTTATTGCGTATAAGGCGAGTCGAACTTCAAGGCGTTGCGTAAAAGAGCGCCGCTAAATCGGGCCGCACGCGCAGAAGGCGGCCGCTGTCCTTATCGAGCAAGGCCCAAGTCGTGCGTGCGCTTACGATGACTTTGCCTTCGGCATTGGTGAAATCCACTCGCCTGTCGAACCGCGCGCCTTGGGGTGGATCGGGAATGAAGGTCGTGGCCGTCACGCTTTGCCCCACGGTGATATTGCCGCGATAATCCACCTCGTGCCGGGTTACGAGCCAGATGTAAGCGGCTTGAACATCGGGGGATGCCACAGTCTCCCAATGGCGCGTGGCGATCTGTTCCATCCACTGCACCCACACGGCGTTGTTCACATGGCCCATTTCATCGATGTGGTCGGGCAGCGCGGTGAATGTCAGTGAAAAGGGCGTCGCCATCGTCATGCACCCAGCAGATGCAGCACCACGTGGCGCCGGTGCGCGATGCGGCGATGCTCGCACAGATAAAGCCCCTGCCACGTGCCCAGCGCCAGGCGCCCGCCGATGAGCGGGATCGACAGGCTTACACCGGTCAGGATGCTCTTGAGGTGGGCCGGCATGTCGTCGGGCCCTTCGTCATCATGGGCATAGGCCGCGTTTTCGGGGGCCAGGCGGTCGAGCCAGCGCAACACGTCTGCGCGCACTTCGCGCGCGGCGTTTTCCTGGATGCACAGCGAGGCAGAAGTGTGCCGGCAAAACGCCGTGAGCAGCCCGCTGTCCATGCCCTGCTCTGCAACCCACTGCGCTGCCTCGCGGGTGAATTCGTGCAGGCCGGGGCCGGGCGTGTGCAGCGTCAGCTCGGTGTTGGCCTGGCGCAGGGCGGATGACGGCACGGTGGCGGATCGGATCGGGGCAGTGCTCATGGCGCGCTCAGCCTGACACGGCCGCGCGTTCCTGTCACCCGCCAATCGCCATCAAAAAGAAATAACTGCGAATCATTAGCAACATGGTTGATTATGCAAATCAGTCGCAATAAAGGCGCGGCTATCCGAACCAGGGCGCAACAGTCCGTTCAGAGCAAAGGGGAAAATCCAACCATGACCAGCCCGACCCAGCCCGCGTCTGCTCGCAAGGCAGGCAATCGCCGGCCTGCCCGCAGCGGAAATTCACGCTCGGCGGCCGTGCCCGCGTTCCTCGCCGTTGGTTGCATCGGCGTGCTTGCAGCCATGCCTGCCCAGGCACAGGAAACGCAGCCGACCGTGCTGGGCGGCGTGACGGTGACGGACACCGCGATTGCCGATGCGCCGATCAAGGTGGAGCGGGCCGAATCGCCCAAGTACACCCGGACATTGCTCGACACGCCGCAGACCGTCACCGTGGTGGGCCGCGCCGTGATCGAGGCGCAGAACCTGCTTTCGCTGAAGGATGCGCTCTCGATCCTGCCTGGCATCACCCTGGGCGCTGGCGAAGGCGGCGGCGGCTATGGCGACAGCATCAATTTGCGCGGGCAAAGCGCCAACACCGATATCCAGATCGACGGCGTGCGCGACAGCGCGCAATATTCGCGCAGCGACTTGTTCAACATCGAACAGGTCGAAGTGACCAACGGCGCCAATTCCGTGTTCGGCGGATCGGGTTCGATCAGCGGCACGATCAACCTGGTGACCAAGCGGCCCAAGGACGAAACCAGCACCACGGTGCAGGGCGGCGTGGGCACCGCCAACTACTGGCGCGGCACGTTGGACAGCAACTGGAAGCTGGGCGATGAAGTGGCTGTGCGGCTTAACGCCATGGGCCACAGCGCCGATGTGCCGGGCCGCGATTTCGAATACAACCGCCGCTGGGGCGTGGCGCCTTCGGTGAAATTCGGGCTGACCGGCGATACCAGCCTGACCCTGATGTACCTGCACCAGCGCGACAAGAACATCCCGCAGTATGGCGTGCCCTACTACGCGGTCTATGGCGGGCTGCTGCCCGGCGCCAGCTATGCCGGCTACTACGGCTACAAGAACTATGACCGCCAGGAACAGACGGTCGACCAGGCCACCGCGATCCTCGATCACCGCTTTTCCGACACGGTCTCGATCCGCAATCTGGCGCGCTATCAGAAGGTCAAGCAGGATACCTTCGTCGATCCGCCGCAGGGGACCTGGTGCCTTGCCAACGGCACGGTCGCCAATTCCACTGGCGCGGCCACGGCTTGTTCGTCCACCCAGGCGGCCGGCACGTTCTATCCCAGTGGCCCGCGCGGCACCTTCCGCCTGACCGATACGTCGATCTGGTACGATCAGGTGGATCTCTCTGCCACGGTTTCCACTTTCGGGCTGGAACATACCCTGGCGCTGGGCGCGGCCTATTCGCAGGAAGACTATGATGTCACGTCCGGCAATGGCCTGCGCAATGCCGATGGCACCACGCCCACGATGACGCCGATCAGCATCGCCAACCCCAACGCGGTCTATACCGGCCCGATCAACACTATCACCACGGCCATTGCCCATGGCTCGACCCGCAACATCGCGCTCTATGCGTTCGATGCGGTCAAGCTGGGCGGCGGATTCGAAGTCAATGGCGGCATCCGGTGGGAAAACAACCGCGCCCGCTATCGCAGCGATACCGTGGCGGTGAGCGGCGCGGTGACCACCGGTGCCCAGCAGAACAACACCGACGATCTGTTCAGCTATCGCGTGGGCCTGGTCTACAAGCCGGCCGCCAATGCCAGCCTCTATGTCGCCTATGGCAACAGCAAGACGCCGGCCTCGTCCACGGTGCGCAGCGGCTGCGGCGTGACCAGCACCACCCTGCTGGGCGATCCCTGCAACGTTGCCCCGCAAACCGCCACCAACTTCGAACTGGGCGGCAAGGTCGATCTGGCGCAGGGCAAGTTGCAACTGACCGCCTCGGTGTTCCGCAACGAACGCACGAACTATCCCGTGGCGGCCAACGATCCGCTGGTCGGCACCACCAACGTGCTCGACGGGCGCAGCCAGGTCGATGGCGTGTCGCTGGGCCTCTCGGGCAAGATCACCCCAGCCTGGACGATCTTTGCCAACGGCATGTACCTCGACGGCGTGGTCAAGCAGTCGATCTCGAACTATTGCAAGGGCCACCTTGGCGCCACGCAGACGCTGCCCACGGGCGGCACGGTGACTTGCCCGACCAGCGACGTGCAGGCCGGCAACCCGCTGACCAACACGCCGGCGTGGTCGGGCAGCCTCTACACCAGCTATCACCTGCCGTTCGGGTTGGAAGCCGGCTATGGTGTGACGTACCAGGGCAGCTGGTACCTCACCAACTCCACCGGTGCGACGATGTACAAGGCGCCGTCCTACCTCACCCACCGCATCTCGCTGGGCTACAAGCTCGACAATGGCCTGTCGGCGCAAGTCAACGTGCAGAACCTGACGAACAAGAAGTACTACACTTCCATCCGCAACAATGGCTGGGCCGTGCCGGGCGAGGGGCGCTCGGCCGTGCTCACGCTGGGCTACACGTTCTGAACGGCGTCTCTCCCGCCCCGCGCGGGGCGGGAGAGAGCACAGTCAGGCGGCAAACACTGCGGCGTTGAGAGTATTGGTCGTGCCCGTGCTGACCACGGCGGCCACTACCAGCCGCCCGTCGGCAAGGGTGCGCACCAGCGGCGCCATCCCGCCTGCCAGGCAGGAAACCACCCCGCCCACCGCCATCCAGGCACTGTCAAAGCGCTGGAACGCGATGGTCGTCGCCACCGGATAGCGCACCCCGTCGCGGCTGTCCCATGCCACGGCAAAGCGCCCATCGGCGGTGCCGGCCAGCGCCGAGGAGAACGAATAGGGCGTGGTTGCGCCCTGGCTGGCCAAGGCAGGCTGCGAAAACGCCCCGTTCGCCTCCGACCGCGCGATCAGCACTTGGCCGGCGGCGGCATCGTCCGTGCCGTTGGAGATCCACGTCACCAGCGTTTCGCCGGTTTCGCGCACCCATAAGTCGGGTTGGTAATTGCTGTCGGAAAGGTCGTTGACCGGGGTGCGCGGGCTGTTGACATCATGGGCGACCGCCACGGGCGCGATCTGCTGCCGCCCGATCCGCACGGAATAGTCGCGCGCCACCAACCGGCTCGGCACCGCGGGAGACATCGGTACGCTGCGCTCGCCAAACAGCACGGTAAAGCCGCCCGGTCGCGGCGCCGCCTTGATCGGGGCAAAGCCGTCGTGCCCGCTATCGATGGCAAAGGGGGCGGACAGCGTGCCGTTGTGGGCGTTGAGGATCCAGGCCTGCCCGGTAAAAGCGCTCAGCACTGCCACACTGCCTTCGCCGCTGTCGTCCAGCGGGATCAGCGCACCAAGCACAGGCCCGGCCGCGCTGGCGATCGTGTATGTCGTGCCCAACGGCGCGCCGGCAGCATCGAAACGGCGCACCATCAGGGCGGCGCGGCCCGGCGTGGCGGCGGGATAGCCAGTCCAGCACACGGCAAAGCCACCGTTGCTCAGCGGTGCCAGGCCAATACCATAGACGGTGCAGGCCGGATCGGTGTTGACCGTGATCGGTTGGCCGTTGCCCATCGGCGCCAGTGTCGCATCCAGCAGGCGCACCAGCACATCCCCGGTCTGCGCGGGTGCGTTGCTATCGGTGCCCCAGGCCACCGCCAGCCCGCCACTGTTCAACCCGCAAATGTCGAACGACCACGCCAGCGGCAGGTCGGCCAGGTGCAAGGTGGCATGGGCGGTTTCGGGCACTGCGGGCTGTTCGGTAGAGGGCGCGGCCAGCGGATCGACCGGTGTCTCATCCACGACAAGCGGGTCCGTTGGCGTGCTGTCATCCGCATCGCCCCCGCCGCCCACGAACGCCCCGGAGCCAACGCCCCATGCAACTGCCGTGGCCCCTATCGTCCAATCCTTCCCGTCGCGGACAGGATCGTATTTGAGATCCTCATCGCCGCGTTGCCCACTGCCTGACTGCATCCCCATTTCCCCCCTTGGCCCGGCGCAGGCGCCCCATCGCGCTGCGTTACGTAATGCCCAGGGATGCCCGATCAGACTGCCGCGTCAATGCCCATATGCTGCCGAATTGGCATGCCCCGGGCCGATCGAGCGGGCCGGGGCATGGCGGTCAATCCGCCCAGTAAAGCCTGGTCGGATTGTCGATCAGCAGCTTGCGCTGCAATTCCGGCGTGGGTGCGATGCGCGGGATCATGTCGACGAGGTGCCCGTCATCGGGGATGGCGTCCTGCATGTTGGGGTGCGGCCAATCGGTACCCCACAGCACGCGGTCCTGATAGTCCGCCACCAGCGGCGCCACCGCATCGGCAAAGGCGTTCCACGGGCTGCCGGCGCTGTCCAGCCGGTCAGGGCAGGTGGCCTTGAACCAGATGTCGGGCCGCGAATCGAGGAATGCGCGGAAGGCTTTCATGTCGGCCCCGTCCGGCCCCTGGGTCACGTCGGGGCGGCCCATGTGGTCGATCACCAGCGGCATGGGGATCGCGTCCATGAACGGGCGCAGTTCCTCAAGGATGTCGGCCTCGAAATAGATCACCACGTGCCAGCCCTTGGGCAGGCGCTTGGCCACGTCGAGGAACTTGTCCTTGGGCGCGTCGTCCACCAGGCGCTTGAGGAAATTGAAGCGGATGCCGCGGATGCCGCCGTCATGCAGCGCGGCCAGCTCGGCTTCGGAAATCGCCGGATCGACCACGGCCACGCCGCGTGCTTTTCCGTTCGACTTGGCAATGGCATCAAGCGTGGCGGCATTGTCGGTGCCGTGGCAGCTCGCCTGCACGATCACGTTCTTGTCGAAGCCCAGATGGTCGCGCAGGGCAAACAGCATGTCTGGCCCGGCATCTTCGGGCAGGTACTTGGCCTTGGCGCTGAACGGGAATTGCGCCATCGGGCCGAACACATGGCAATGCGCATCGATCGCGCCGGCCGGCGGGGTATAGCGCGGCTTCGACGGATTGCCGTGCCAGGAAACGATACGGTCGGTCATGGTCTTGTCCTTGAAAGCCGGGCTTCGACAGGCTCAGCCCGAACGGCATCCTATTTGAATTCTTGCGCTCCGTTCGCCCTGAGCCTGTCGAAGGGCAAGAAGCGCAACGTCACCCGAAAACCACCCCATCCATCAGCTTGCGCGCGGTGCGCAGCAGGGCAGCGGTCTTCACTGCGCCGGCCTCGTCCACTTCCAGCACGCAGCTCATCTCGCCGGTCGGGTGCTCCACCGAGAGCGTCTTGCGCGGCCCATCGCTCACTTGGGCGACGTCGGCCGCAGGAGATCCGTCCAGCAGGCAGGCCGTCGCCACCGAAACCGCGCCGAGCACGCCGATCGTGGCGTGGGCACGGTGCGGGATGAAGCTGCGTACCGTCACCGCGCCGCCGTTGCGCGGCGGGGCCACCAGCATCATCTTGGGCACGGACTTGTCCTTCACGTCGCCCAGGTTCATCAGCGGGCCCACTTCCAGCCGGATCGCCTCGATCCGCGCTTTCAGGTCAGTGGCATTGTCCAGCCAGTCGCGGTCTTCATAGCCCGTCACGCCCACGTCTTCGGCCTTCATCACCACGCAGGGCATGCCGTTGTCGATCAGCGTCACCGCCACGCCCTGGATGGTGTCCACCGCGTTGCCGGTGGGCAGCAGCGCCCCGCACGAGGAGCCGGCGGTGTCGCGGAATTCCAGCGGCACCGGGGCATGGGTGCCCGGCACGCCGTCGATGGCGGCTTCCCCGGCATAAGTCGGCACGCCGCCCGGCGTCCGCACCGTGGCCACGGCCACTTGCCCGGTGTTCTCCATGAAGATCGCCACGCGGGTTTCATCGCCCGTCGCCGCCACAAGGCCGCGCTCGATCGCAAAGGGGCCCACGCCCGCCAGGATATTGCCGCAGTTCTGCGCGTCTGTGACAATCGCCTGGTCGACGAAGACCTGCAGGAACAGGTAATCGACATCGATCCCCTCGCGCGCAGACTTGCTGACCACCGCCACTTTGCTGGTCAAGGGATCGGCGCCGCCCAGCCCGTCGATCTGGCGCGGATCAGGCGAACCCATCACGCCCAGCAGAAAGGCATCGCGCGTCGCCACGTCGGCGGGCAGATCGTCTTTCAGGAAATAGCCGCCCTTCGACGTGCCGCCGCGCATCCACATGCAGGGCGCGGAAATTCCGGTGGTCATGGGTCTTGCTCCTTGGTTGCGGGGGAGGGGCGAGCCTATCTCCCCCTCCTCTGAAGAGGAGGGGGCTAATGTTTTGGCCTCAAACGTACTTCAGGCCTTCCTTCTCCAGTCGCTCGCGCATCTTGTACATGTCGAGGCCCAGCACGCCATTGGCCAGCTTCTCGCGCTTTTCGCCTTCGTTGGCTTCGCGCGCCTGCGCGGCTTTCAGCACCTCGGCGGCCTTTTCGCGCGGCACCACCACCACGCCATCGTCATCGGCCACGATCACGTCACCGGGGTTCACCGCGCAATTGGCGCAGACCACCGGCACGTTGACGCTGCCCAGCGTGTTCTTCACCGTCCCTTGCGCATAGATCGCCTTGGACCACACCGGGAACTGCATCTCGGTCAGGTCCTTCACATCGCGCACGCCGGCGTCGATCACCAGGCCACGGCAGCCGCGCGCCTGGGCCGAAGTGGCGAGCAGGTCGCCGAAATAGCCGTCTTCGCAAGGCGAGGTGGGGGCGAGCAGCAGGATGTCGCCTTCCTTGAGCTGTTCGATGGCAACGTGGACCATCCAGTTGTCGCCCGGAGGAGCGCTGATCGTCACGGCAGAGCCGGCAATGCGCGCGCCGCGATAGATCGGGCGCATATAGCTGGCGAGCAGGCCGGTACGGCCCTGCGCTTCGTGAACGGTGGCGACGCCACAGGCGGCCAGGCCGTCGATCACGGCCGGATCGGCCCGTTCGATGTTCTGCACGACGATACCCGACATGGCGCTTGTCTCCCTTGATAGCTGAGCCGGTTCGGCACGGATGGCTGCATTTGGAACCGGGGGCGGGCAGCGCCAAATGCAATGTTTGGCGTGTGTCATAAGGAAATGCTAAGTCTGGATGGATGAACCGCTCCGATTCCGCGCTCAACATCCGCCACTTTGCGGCCTTTGCCGCCACCGTGCGCCACGGCAGCGTGACGCGCGCGGCCCGCGCCATCAATCTGACCCAGCCCGCCCTGACCCAGGCGATCGCCAGGCTGGAGGCGGACCTGGGCTGCCTGCTGTTCGAACGCGGCGCGGCCGGCATGACCGCCACCGAACCGGCGCGCCTCTTGGCCCCGCGCGCCGAGGCAGCGATCGAGCACATCGGCTCGCCGCGCGTGACGGGCACGCAGATGCGCGCGTTCCTGGCCCTGGCACGGGCCGGTTCTTATGCCGGGGCCGCGCAGGATACCGGGCTTTCGGCGGCCTCGCTCCACCGCGCCGTGGCCGATCTGGGCGTGGCGCTGGGCCAGCGGCTGATCGATCGGCGCGGGCGCACCGTGCTGCTCACCCCGGCCGGTGCGCGCCGCGCGCGCGGCTTCGGCTTGGCCATGGCCGAATTGCGCAGTGGCCTTGCCGAAGTGGCGGCGTGGCAGGGCAAGGCGGCGGGCCGCGTGGTCATCGGCGCCATGCCGCTGTCGCGGGCGCGCTGGCTGCCCGAAACCTTGCTGCGCTTTGCGCAAGGCTATCCCGGCGTGGACGTGGCCGTGGTCGAAGGCAGCCATGCCGAACTCGTCGGCCCGCTGCGCGACGGGGAAATCGACTTCATGCTGGGCGCCCTGCGCGAAACCACCGCGCTTGACGATCTGGTGCAGGAAGCTGCGTTCGAGGATCGCCCCGCGCTGGTCATGCGCGCGGGGCATCCGCTGGCCGATCCGGCCGTGCCGCTCGATCCGGCGGCATTGCGGCACTATCCGTGGATATTGCCTGGCGGCGACACGCCGCTGCGGCACTATTGGGAAGCGATGATGCAGGCTGCCACCGGCCAGGCGCCGCCCCACGTGGGCATCGAATGCGGTTCGGTGCTCACGGTGCGGCAATTGCTGGTGGGTTCCGATGCGCTTACGCTGCTCAGCCCGGCGCAACTGGCGGTGGAACTCGATGTCGGGCTGCTGGCTGCGCGGCCCACCCCGGTGCCGGTGCGGCGCACCATCGGGATGACGCACCGCACGCTGTGGCGGCCCACCGCGCCGCAGGCCGCATTCCTTGCCCTGCTGCGCGAGGTGGCCGACAAAGGCCTCGCATAAATTTATACCTTGCGCGCTCTTTGCATTTGTATGCGTAGCGTAAGGGTCGCAACAGGTGCGCCATGGAGAGAACACTTGCCCTGATCGGGTTCGGCGAAGCCGGATCGACCTTTGCCAAGGCGGCTGGCTGGGAAGCGTCGGCACAGGCGTTTGACATCAATCCTGCGCGCCATGCGGCCATGGAAGAGGCCGGGGTGCTCTCTGCGGCCACGGCCGACAGCGCGCTGTCTGGTGCCGGCCTCGTGCTCAGCCTGGTCACTGCCGATGCCGCGCTGCCCGTGGCGCGGGATGTGGCCCCCGTGCTCGAACCGGGCACCCTGTTCTGCGACATGAATTCGGTGGCGCCCGATACCAAGCGGGCGGCCGCGCTGGCAGTGGAAGCGGCGGGCGCGCGCTATGTCGATGTGGCGGTGCTGGCCCCGGTCAACCCCGCGCGGCTCAAGGTGCCGCTGCTGGTATCCGGCCCTGCGGCCGATGATGCGGCGGCTGCCCTGCGCGCGGTCGGCTTTACCAACGTTCGCGTGGTCGGCGCCGATGTGGGCCGGGCCAGTGCGATCAAGATGATCCGCTCGATCATGGTCAAGGGCGTGGAAGCGCTGACCGCCGAAATGATGCTGGCCGCCACCAAGGCGGGCGTGGTGCAAGAAGTGCTGGCCTCGCTCGATGCGAGCGAGAAGAGCGAAAGCTGGTTCACCCGCGCCGCCTACAACATCGAGCGGATGACGACGCACGGCCTGCGCCGCGCCGCCGAGATGGAGGAGTCGGCCAAGACTCTCATCGGCCTGGGCGTGGAACCGTTGATGACCACCGGCACCGTGGCGCGCCAGCGCAGCCAGGCCGGCCACACCATCGCCTTCGAAACACCAGCAAAGACCACCAAGGAACCGGCCGAATGACCATGATTATCGACTGCCACGGCCATTACACCGTGCTGCCCAAGGCGCATGATGCCTGGCGCGAAGCGCAGAAGGCCGCGTTCAAGGCGGGCGAGGCGGCACCGCCCTACCCCGATATTTCCGATGACGAGATCCGCGAGACGATCGAGGCCAACCAGCTGCGCCTGATCAAGGAACGCGGCGCCGACATGACGATCTTCTCGCCCCGCGCCAGCGCCATGGCCCCGCACGTGGGTGACCAGAGCGTGGCCGTGCCTTGGGCCCAGGCCTGCAACAACCTGATCGCGCGCGTCGTGGCGCTCTATCCCGACGTGTTCGCCGGGGTGTGCATGCTGCCCCAGTCGCCCGAGGCCGACATGACCAGCTCGATTGCGGAGCTGGAGCGCTGCGTGACCGAGCTGGGCTTCATCGGCTGCAATCTCAATCCCGATCCGGGCGGCGGCCATTTCAAGCATCCGCCGCTGACGGACGAATTCTGGTTCCCCTTCTATGAAAAGATGGTGGAACTCGATGTGCCGGCGATGATCCACGTTTCGGGCAGCTGCAACCCGGCGATGCACGCCACCGGCGCCTATTACATCGCGGCCGACTCGATCGCGTTCATGCAGTTGCTCGAAGGCGATCTGTTCAGCCGCTTCCCCACGTTGCGTTTCATCATCCCGCATGGCGGCGGCGCGGTGCCCTATCACTGGGGGCGCTATCGCGGCCTGGCCGACATGCTGAAAAAGCCGGCGCTCGACGGGCACCTGATGAACAACGTGTTCTTCGATACTTGCGTCTATCACCAGCCCGGCGTGAACCTGCTGGCCGAAGTGATCGAAACCAAGAACATCCTGTTCGGCTCGGAAATGGTCGGGGCCGTGCGCGGCATCGACCCGACGACCGGCCACTATTTCGACGATACCAAGCGCTATGTCGATGCGCTGAACATCTCCGACGCGCAGCGCCATGCGATCTTCGAAGGCAATGCCCGCCGCGTGTTCCCGCGCCTTGACGAAAAGCTGAAGGAGAGAGGCCTGTGAGCATCGACAAGGGAGCGCCGGACAGCAAGCCGCGCGACATCCACGAATATCTGGCCGAATTCGACGATATCCCCGGCACCCGCGTCTATACCGCCGCGCGTGCTCGCAAGGGCTATCACATCAACCAGTTCGCGATGAGCCTGATGAAGGCGGAAAACCGCGCCCGGTTCAAGGCGGATGAACGCGCCTATCTGGACGAATGGAAGATCAGCGAAGAGGCCAAGCAGGCACTGCTGGCACGCGACTACAACACGCTGCTCGACATGGGCGGGAATGTCTATTTCCTGTCCAAGCTGTTCTCGTCCGATGGCCTGCCCTTTGCCGAGGCGGTCTCGACCATGACGGACATGACCTGGCCCGAATATCGCCAGATGATGCTCGATGGCGGCCGCTCGCCCGAAGGCAATCGCTCGATCAAGGAAAACCTGGCCGCCGCCGCGCGCGCGCAGGAAACCGGGAAGGACAACTGACCATGGCGCGGATTACCGCAGGCGTCGGTTCCAGCCACGTGCCCCTGCTGGGCGTGGCGGTGGACCAGGGCAAATCCAACGACGACTATTTCGGCCCGATCTTTGCCGGATATGAATGGACCCGTCAGTGGGAAAAGGAACAGAAGCCCGATGTGATCATCCTGGTCTACAACGACCACGCATCGGCCTTTGACATGAAGATCGTCCCCACCTTCGCGATCGGCTGCGGCGAAAGCTACAAGCCGGCCGACGAAGGCTGGGGCCCGCGCCAGGTGCCCGACGTGGAAGGCCATCCCGACCTCGCCTGGCACATCGCGCAAAGCCTGATCCTCGACGAATTCGACATGACCATCATCAACGAGATGGACGTGGACCACGGGCTGACCGTGCCGCTGTCGATGATGTTCGGCCAGCCAGATGCCTGGCCTGCCAAGGTCATCCCGCTCGCCGTCAATGTCGTGACTTATCCGGTGCCCTCGGGCAACCGCTGCTGGGCGCTGGGCGAAGCGATCAAGCGTGCGGTGGAAAGCTTCCCCGAAGACCTCAACGTGCAGATCTGGGGCACCGGCGGCATGAGCCACCAGCTCCAAGGCAAGCGTGCCGGCCTGCTCAACCGCGAGTGGGACAACAAGTTCCTCGACCTTCTGATCGGCGAAACCGACGAAGCGCGCTGGATTCCGCACATCGAATACTTGCGCGAGACCGGCTCGGAAGGGATCGAGATGGTCATGTGGCTGATCATGCGCGGTGCGCTGGGTGACAAGACCCGCCTGCTGCACCGGCATTACCATATCCCCTGCTCCAACACCGCGATCGGGCACATCGTGCTCGAACCGGTGGAAGAGGAAACCGTGCCGGCGTAAGCCAAGGCACACTCTTATCCCCCTCCCGCCTGCGGGAGGGGCCGGGGGAGGGCATGGCAAGGTGCGCTCCCTCAATTCGCGTCCGGGAAGGGTCAACAAACCCTTCCCAATCCCTCCCGCCAGCGGGACGGGAGCCTTACAGGAGTTACCCCATGCGTATTGCCCTGGTCGGTGCCGGCGCCTTTGGCGAAAAGCACCTTGATGGTCTCAAGAATGTCGACGGCGTCGAAATCGTTTCGGTGATCAGCCGCCGCGCCGATCAGGCCGCTGCGGTTGCCGCCAAGTATGGCGCCCGCCACTCCGGCACCGAGCTGGAAGAAGCGCTGGCCCTGCCCGACGTGGATGCCGTGATCCTGTGCACGCCCACCCAGATGCACGCCGAGCAGGCGATCGCCTGCATGAACGCGGGCAAGCACGTGCAGGTGGAAATCCCCCTGGCCGATAGCTGGGCCGATGCGCAAGCCGTGGTGGCCAAGCAGAAGGAAACCGGGCTGGTCTGCATGGTGGGCCACACCCGCCGCTTCAACCCGTCGCACCAGTATGTGCACAACAAGATCAAGGCAGGGGAATTCAACGTCCAGCAGATGGACGTGCAGACCTATTTCTTCCGCCGCAGGAACATCAACGCCAAGGGCGAAGCGCGCTCGTGGACCGACCATCTGCTGTGGCACCACGCCGCCCACACGGTGGACTTGTTCGCCTACCAGGCCGGCAAGATCGTCAAGGCCAATGCCGTCGAAGGGCCGATCCACCCGGAATTGGGCATCGCCATGGACATGTCGATCCAGCTCAAGAGCGAAAGCGGCGCGATCTGCACGCTCTCGCTCTCGTTCAACAACGACGGCCCGCTCGGCACGTTCTTCCGCTATATCGGTGACACCGCCACCTATATCGCCCGTTACGACGATCTGGTGAACGGCAAGGAAGAGCCGATCGACGTGAGCCATGTCGACGTGTCGATGAACGGCATCGAGTTGCAGGACCGCGAATTCATCGCCGCGATCCGCGAAGGGCGCGAGCCCAACAGCTCGGTGGGCAAAGTGCTCGATTGCTATCGCGTGCTGGGCGAACTGGAAAAACAGCTCGCCGCCGGGTAAGCTGCAAAAAGGGAAGGCCCGCCTGCCACGGCGGGCCTTTTCGTATCGGGCCATGGGGCAGCAAAAGCCACAGGCCCAGGAAGAGGATGTCGATGATGGAAGTCCTGATCGCCTATTCCGGGCGCAGCCTGGTGCGCCCGCGCTATTATGCCAATGCCCATGACAAGGACGCGGTCGAAATCGCCCCTGTCGCCATGCCGATCCGCGATGCGCGGGGGCGCGGCACCAGCCTTGACGTGGAAGGCTTCGAGCTGGTGCGCGATCCCAGCGCCGTGACCGATTTTGCCGATCGCGCGCAGGTCATGGCCGTCCACGTTCCCGAAATCGCCGCGCTGATCAAGGACCTGACTGGCGCCTCCCGCGTGGAAGTGACGGGCGCGGGCCTGCTGCGCTTTTCCGAACGGTCGGGCCGGGCGGGTAGCCTCGACAATTCGATGCCGGCGCGCTTTGCCCATATCGACGTGTCACCGGCAACGGCCCTGACGATGAGCCAGCGCCTGGCCGCCGGGCGGCCGCACACCCGCGTGGCGCAGTACAATATCTGGCGTGCGCTGTCCGCGCCGCCGCAGGACGTGCCCCTGGCGCTGTGCGATGCGCGCAGCCTGGCCGCAGAGGATTGCATCGCTGCCGACGCGATTTTCGATCCCCCCGGCGGCGCGCCGGAATGGTCGTTCGAAAGCTATGTGATTGCTGCCAATCCCGCGCATCGCTGGCACTGGTTTTCCGACCTGACGGCGGACGAGGCGATCGTGTTCAAGACATTCGACAGCGATTCGCGCCGTGCCACCCACGTTCCGCACGTGGCGTTCGACATGCCCGGCTGCCCGGCCGATGCGCCCCCGCGCGTCAGCATCGAGATGCGCGCCACCGCCTTCTGGGAGGCGTGAGGGTCTGTTTGGAAAATGCCCAAGGGGGGCATTTTCGTTGCGGCACCGGCCCGCTCCCCCACCCGACCTCCCAACGATAGTACCCTATGGGAGGTCGGGTGGGGGAGCGGGCCGGTGCCGCAAATCCGGCAAAGCCGGATTTCCAACCGGCTCTGAACCGGCGCAGTTGTGCAACAGTTATGAATTATACATTTCGGCCCATTTTTTCGCATTGCTGAAAGTTTCGCATATGTGATACCAAGGGTCCCAGACCGGAACCATCCGGCTGCTATCCTTGGGAGGATACCGAAATGGCGTTTTCACGCTCCGATCTGCTGTGCTCTGCAGCCGTTCTGCTTTCGCTCGCCGCCGCGCCGGCCCAAGCCCAATCCGCGCCTGAAAGCACACCGACCACCACGCCTGAAATCGTGGTGACCGCCCAGTTCCGCACCCAGAAGCTGCAGGATACGCCGCTGGCGATCACCGCCATCAACGGCGCGGCCCTGGCGGCGCGCGGGCAGACCAACATTTCCGAAGTGGCCGCACAGACGCCCAACGTGACGCTGGCCCCGCAGAACCAATACCTGGGCCCCGGCATCATCGCGTTCATCCGCGGCGTGGGCCAGTCCGACCCGAACTTTGCGCTGGAACCGGGCGTGGGCATGTATGTGGACGATGTCTACCTGCCCACGCTGACCGGATCGCTGCTCGACCTGATGGACCTGGATCGGGTGGAAGTGTTGCGCGGGCCGCAGGGCACGCTGGCCGGGCGCAACTCGCTGGGCGGCTCGATCAAGCTTTATGGCGTCAAGCCCAAGGGCGACAATTCCGGTTCGTTCGAAGCGACCTATGGCAGCTATCACCGCGTCGACCTGCGCGGCCATTTCGATCTCAAGCTGACCGATACCCTGGCGATGCGCGTTTCGGGCGTGAGCAAGAACCGCGATGGCTATGTCAAGATCCTGGACTATGCGCTGACCCATCCGGGCAGCACGGTGCCGACGATGGCGACCGGTGCCAATCCGCAAGTGGGCACGCTGGGCGGCACCAGCTTTGCCGCCGGCAAGGTGGCTTTCCGCTGGACGCCCGATGCCAACGTGGAAGTCAATGTTTCGGCCGACTACACGCGCGAGCGCGACGAGCCCGGCGCCTCGGTGCTGATCTATGGCAACAACATTGCCCAGTTCGCCGGATCGCCGGTCACCAAGGACCCCAACCGCGCCTGGCTCTATGGCACCGACGGCGCGCCGATCCCGCTCGATTGCCGCTTCGTGCCCAGCGGGCGCAACAGCTGCGATACGCTCAAGGGCTATGACAAGCGCTATGTCAGCTATGCCACGTTCTATGACGCGGCGCGCCCCGATCACCAGGTGCCGTACAAGCCGCTGGCGCTCAACCGCCATTCCAACCTCGACAACTATGGTTTTGCCGGCACGATCGACTGGACGCTGGGGCCGAGCCTCGCGCTGAAATCGATCACCGCCTATCGCCATTACGATTCCGACTGGTCGTTTGCCGAAAGCGCCCCGGTCGTGCCATCGATGCTCAACCAGGCGCAGAGCAATTCGCAGTGGAGCCAGGAACTGCGCCTTACCGGCAAGGCGCTCAACAACACGCTCGATTTCGTGCTGGGCGGGTTCTATTTCCACGCCAAGGGCCTGTTCACCGGGCGCATCGACCTCAACTATGCCGGGATCGATTTCCTCCACGGCCCCGATCCGACGCCAGCCACCAACAAGGCATTGTTCGCCAATGCCAGCTGGAAGCCGTTCGAGGCTTTCACGCTGACCGGCGGCCTGCGCGAATCGTGGGACCACAAGGAATATGGCTATGTGCGCCACAACCCGGATGGCAGCACGATCCAGCCCTGCACCGGCTATCCCTTTGGCGTGAACCAGCCGCCCAACTGCGCGCTGGCCGCACTCAACGGGCTCTACAAGACGTTCGATGCCTCGCGCCTCGATTGGCGCGTGGCGGCCGACTATCGCTTCTCGCCCGCGCTGATGGTCTATGGCCAGGTTTCTACCGGCTACCGTTCGGGTGGCGTCAACCCGCGCCCGTTCTATCCCAGCCAGGTGGAGGATTTCCGGCCCGAGACGATCACGGCTTACGAAGCGGGCTTCAAGTCTGACCTGTTCGATCGCCGCGTGCGTTTCAACGTTTCGGCATTCTTCAACGATTACAAGAACATCATCCTGACGGTGCTCAATTGCCCGAACACCGCCGGGTTCCCCACCACGCCTTGCCTCCAGCCCAAGAACGTGGGCTCTGCCCATGTGAAGGGCATCGAAGTGGAAACCACCATCCGCCCGATCGAGCACCTCACGCTCGACGGGTCGCTCTCGTGGCTCAAGTTCAAATATACCACGGTCGATACCGCCAACACCGGGGTTTCGGCGAACATGGTGCCGCCCTACACGCCCGAATGGAAATGGAACGCGGGCTTGTCCTATGACATTCCCGACGTGCTCAAGGGCCTGGTCACAGTGCGCCTGGATGGCAGCTACCAATCGCACATCTATGTCGATCCCACCAACGTCGACGCGGTCAACGTGCCCGCCGCCACGGCCAGCCCCCTGGCCTATCAGACGGCGACCAACCGCATCGACGACTACTTCCTGGCCAACGCGCGCGTGACCTGGAAAAGCGATGCCGATACCTGGTCGGTCAGCGCCGAAGTGCGCAACCTGACCAACAAGTATTACTTCACCTCGATGACCGCCAACTATGGCCCGATCGGCACCAGCGCGGGCGCGCCGGGCCTGCCGCGCACCTGGGCGGTGACGGTGAAGCGCAATTTCTGAGCAGGCATTGCCCGTGCGCCGATGAAATGGGCCTCCTTCCCTTGGCGGAAGGGGGCCTTTTTCTTGGCCGAATCCCCTTGATCCGTGGGCGTCCGGTGGTACAACGATCCTAACAATTGATAAGGTGAGGATGCCATGGGCGACTATCCGCCAACCCCCTATTTCATCGGGCTCAACGCCCCGGTGCGCACCGAACTCACGCTGGAGGGCTTGCGCGTGGAAGGCACCCTGCCGCCCGAAGTGCGTGGCGCATTCTTTCGCGCGGTGCCCGATCCGGCCTTTCCGCCCAAGTTTGCCGACGATCACACGCTGTCGGGCGATGGCATGATCAGCCGGGTGCGCTTCAACGCCGATGGCACCGCCGATTATGCCATCCGCTTTGTCGAAACCGCGCGGCACAAGGCGGAAAAAGAAGCGGGCCAAGCGCGCTTTGGCCGATACCGCAACCCCTTTACCGACGATCCCGAAGTGGCCGGGGTGGATCGCACCGTGGCCAACACCACGCCGGTGTGGCACGCAGGGCGCCTGTTGATGACCAAGGAGGACGGGCGGCCCTATCGCATCGATCCCCACACGCTCGACACGCTGGGATCGTTCGATTTCGATGGCCTGCTCAAGTCGGAAACGATGACCGCGCATGTGCGGATCGATCCTGACAGCGGCGATCTCTATTTCTACGGCTATGAGGCCGATGGCCTGGCGTCGACCACGATCGCCTATGCGCGAGTGGGCGCCGATGGCGAGCTGAAATCGGAACAGTGGTTCGACGCGCCCTATTGCGCGATGATGCATGATTTCACGATAACCAGGAACTGGGCGCTGTTCCCGATCTACCCCACCACCGCCGATCTCGATCGGATGAAAGCGGGCGGCGAGCACTGGCATCACCAGCAGGGCCTCGATTCCTGGCTGGGCGTGATGCCACGCGATGGCGATGTGAAGGACATCAAGTGGTTCAAGGGCCCCAAGGGCGTCTATTGCTATCACATGATGAACGCCTGGGAGGATGAGGCGGGCCTGCTGCATTTCGACCAGTGCCTGTCGAGCAGCAACGCGTTTTCCTTCATCCGCGAGCCGGCGGGCCTGTTCCTCCAGCCCTGGGAGATTACCGGCGGGCTCACGCGCTGGACCGTCGATCCCAATGGCCCGGCCGGCGAAGTGACCGAAACCGTGATCGGCCCGCCGGGCGATTTTCCGATCATTCCCGCCGCGCGGCAGGGGCGCCCCTATCAGACGGGATGGATGCTGACGATGAATCCCGATCGGCAGGGGCCGCCGGTCATGGGCGGCCCTGTGCTGGGCATGTTCGATCTGCTGGTGCGGCTCGACGGGATGGACACCGCCGCCCCGCAGGTCACCCAGGCGCTGCCGATGCAGCCGGGCTGGTGTTATAACGAGCCGGTCCACGTGCCCAGCGCCACCCCGGGACACGACGGTTACCTGGTGACCATGGTGGACCACCAGATCGGCGAAAATGATTTCGAGCATTTCGCCTGGGTGATCGACGCCGGCAACCTGGGGGCAGGGCCGGTGGCGACGGTGAAAATCCCCACCCGGCTGCGTCCGCAGGTGCACGGCTGGTGGGTGCCTCAACACCAGCTGGACGCGGTGCTCGATGAGGCTGGGGCATGACGCGCATCGTCATTACCGGGGCTTCGGGCAACTATGGGCGGGGCGTGGCCGATGCGCTGGTGGCCATGGGCCGGGCGGCAGACCTGATCCTGATCACGCGCAAGCCGGAAAAGCTGGCCGAGCGGGCGGACCAGGGCTGCACCGTGCGGCGGGGCGATTTCGATCACCCTGCCACGCTGCCCCAGGCGATGGCCGGCGGTGATGTGTTGCTTCTGATCTCGGGCACCCGCGTGGGTGCGCGCGTGGTCCAGCACAAGGCCGCGATCGATGCCGCCGTGGCGGCCGGGTTGCGGCATATCGTCTATACCAGCTTCATCGGCATCGACGATCCGGCCAACCCCGCCGAAGTGCGGCACGACCATATCGAAACCGAGCGCCTGATCCGCGCCTCGGGCCTGGCCTTCACCATGCTGCGCGACGCGCACTATGCCGATGCCATGCTGCTGATGGCCGGGCCGCAAGTGATGCAGAGCGGCAAGTGGTTTGCCAATGCCGGGCAGGGGCGCGAGGCGATGGTCTGGCGGGACGATTGCATCGCCAGCGCCGTGGCCGTGCTGACCACGCCCGGCCACGAAAACCGCATCTACAACATCACCGGGCCGGAATTGCAGACCTTTGCCGAAGTGGCCGCGATCATGGCCGAAGTGACCGGCTGCCCGGTGGACTACGTGGACCTGGACGACGACGCGCAATATGCGCTGTTTGACGGCCTGGGCATCCCGCGCCGCCCGGTGGACGACCAGACCGTGGCCGGCGTGCCGTGGAACAGCGACGACATGGTCACGTTCGGCCGTGCCATTCGCGAGGGCTTCCTGGAAATCTGCACCGACGATGTGGAGCGCCTGACCGGCCGCCCGGCGCGATCCACGCGGGCGATGGTGGAAGCCAACGTGGCGATGCTGCGCGCCGCGGCGGGGCGGTAGGAGGCAGGCCCCTCCACCACCCGCTGCGCGGGCTGGTGGAGGGGCCTGCTAAACCAAAATCACAAAGCCTTGGCGTAGAGCGCGAGCAGCTTGCTCCAGACCTTTTCGGCCTGGACCTTGTCATAGACCGGCGCGTCGATCGTGCACCAGCCGTGCTGCGCGGGATAGACGGCCACATCGGCCGGGCGCTCGGCGGCCGCGGCGGCATCCTTCAGTGCGGTCTTGTCACCCGGCGCGCGGGCATCGTCGTTTTGCGCGATGGCAAAGATGAACGAGGCTTGCGTCTGGCCCAGCAGTTTGTGCGGGCTGTTGGCAGTGTCGTTCACCAGGTTCGCGCCGTGGCACGACACCGCCGCGCCAACCCGCGCGGGCCGGGCATAGGCCGCGAACACGGTATAGGGGCCGCCCATGCAATAGCCCTGGGTGCCGATCTTGTGCGCCGTATCCACCTGCGGCTGCCGGTCGAGCCAGTCGATATAGCTGCCGGCATCGGCCTGGATCTTTTCCGGGCTCAGCGCCTGGATCATCGGTTGCAGTTTCTGCTGGCCTTCGGGCGTGCGCCAGGCGGCAAAATCAGGCAGCACCGGGGCCGGGCTGTTGCGGTAATAATGGTTGATCGCCAGCACGGCAAAGCCGGCTGCGGCCAGGCGCGTGGCCATGGTCTGATACGCATCGCGCAGGCCGGCGATGTCGGGCCAGAGCAGCACAGCGGGATGCTTGCCTTTGGCGGGATAAACGAAAAAGCCATCCGCCGTGCCATCGGCCGTCTCGATGGTAATCGGGCGCGATTGCGTTGCCAAACCGGCCGGAGTGGCGGCCACGCAACCAGGCGCAATGGCCAGGGTGGCGGCGCCAGCACCCATGGCGGCGAACTGGCGACGGTTTACCGCCAGCCACTGCGTGTTGTCGTCTTCGGTCAAGCTGTCGCACATGGCGCGTCTCTCCAGAACCTGTTCCCCGTCCGCCCACAGGCTTAGCGCAGGCGGGCGGCCAACGGGAATCGGTTTTTGGGGCAAGCGGTTTCAGGTGAGGTCTGCCAGGCCCACCTTGATGCCGGCCTGCGCCTGGGCCATGGCAGCGCGGCGCAGGCGTTCGATTTCCAGCCGGGCCGGCGGGGCTTCTTCCTGCGGCAGGGCAGCCAGGCTGGCTTCATAGATTTCGCGGAAATCCTCGGCGAATTCGGGGTGCGTCAGGATCAGACCATCGCCGCGCGCCATGCCGGCAAAGATCTTCTGCCCGACCTCATACGGGTCCATGCCCGCTTCGAACGCGGTGCCGAACTGCTGCAATTCCGCCGCGCTCACCGGGGCAAAGCCGCTTTCGCCAAAGGCCTCGGGCCGCTTGAGCGCGCTGTCCCAGGCATTGGTGCGGGTCAGGGCAGGGCAGCACAGGGCGCAGCCGATGCCATGGGGCGCCAGGTTATAGCGCAGCGATTCGGTCAACCCACGCACGGCAAACTTGCTGGCGGTGTAGATGCCCGCCTGGGGGCCGGGCAGGAAAGCGGCCATGCTGGCCACGTTGACCACGGCGCGGGGGCCGCTGGCGGCCTTGATCGCTGGCAGGGCACTGACCAGGCCATTGACCACGCCGCCGAAATTGACGCCCATGATCCAGTCGTAATCGGCAAAGCTCGCCTCGTCGGTATCGCCGAACACGCTGACCCCGGCGTTGTTCACCAGCACGTGCAGCGCACCGAAATGCGCCACCGTCTGTGCCACCACTTCGGCCCAGCGGGCACGGTCGGTAACGTCAAGCGCGAGGAACAGCGGCGCGGGGCGCCCTTCTGCGGCAAACTGCGCGGCGACGGCATCGCGTTGCCGCGTGTCGCGATAGGTCAGGGCAAGGGCCATGCCCGCATCGCTGAAAGCACGGGCCACGCCCAGGCCGATGCCGGTTCCACCGCCGGTGACGAGCGCCACCTGGCCGGCCCAGGGCGCGTGGTTTTCTTGCGCGTGCATCGATGATTTCCTCTCGCCATCTTTTCTATAATCGTTAGTGTTGCATACTAACAAAGAGAATGGGAGAGCCTAAAATGAGCGAGCTGGAGCAGCGCCTTGCCGACCTGGAAGCGCGCGTGACGCAGATCGAGGATGTCAACGCCATCCGCCGCCTGCAGTGGGCCTATGGCTATTACATCGACTACAACCGGCCCGAGGAAGTGGCCGGCCTGTTTGCCAAGGATGGCGCCGTGGTGTTCCTGTCGGGCGAATATCGCGGCTACGAAGGGATCATGCGCCTTTATGGCACCTGGTTCCAGAACCTGTTTACCGGCGGGCGCCGTGGGCCGGTCAAGGGCCTGCTGCTCGACCATTTCCAGTTGCAGGACGTGATCACGCTGGCGCCCGATGGCCAGACCGCCAAGGGCCGGTTTCGCGGCATCCTGGCCGGAGGCTGGCACGATGCGATCCTCGATGCCAAGCCCGAAGGGATGCCGCAGCAATTCTGGGAATCGGGCATCTATGAAAACGACTATGTGAAGGAAGACGGCGTCTGGAAGATCAGGCGCCTGGACTACATGATGCAGTGGCAGGCCGACTATGAAACCGGCTGGGCCAAGACCACCGCACACCTGCAGCCGGCGGTGCAATGCTACCCCGAAAATCCCATCGGCCCCGATGTGATCTTGCCCGAAACGCAAGTGCGCGAAACCTGGCCGCATCGCCAGGAAGTGCCGATGAGCTTTGCCCATCCAGTGCTGGCGGCGGCCTTTGCGGTGGGCGATTTCACCCCCTTGCAAAAGCGCTGGCCCTGATCGGGCGCGCCTAGGCCACGTCCTGGCTTTCGCGCGGTTGATCCAGCTGGTGGTCCCACTGGGTCATCCGCGCCAGCAGCCGGCTGGCGGCGCGGCGGAACGTGCCGCGGTCACGGCTGCTGAAATCGGCAAAGAGCTGGCGACTCACTTCGGCCATGGCGGGCACGCTGCGGTCGAACATGGCCTGTCCGGCCTCGCTCAAACGGAAGGGTTTGCGCCGGCGATTGCGCAAGTCTTCGCCCGGTTCCACCAGGCCTTTATGATGCAGTGCAACCAGCGCGCGGCTGACATTCATGGGAGGGACGCCCATGATTTCCGAAAGTTCGTGGCCGGCCAGTTCGCCTTCGCCGCCCAGCGCCAGGATGATGCGCAAGTCGGTCGGCGCCAGGTCCAGCGGCTCGGCCACGCCGATGCGCATCGGGTTGGCCACAAAGGTGGCCAGTTTCAACAGATCGACCAGCAGCGCGGCGTCCTCGTCCACGCCATCCATGGCATTGCGGGGTGGTTCGGCGGCGGTGCGGCCCGAGTTCGTGCGGCTGATCATGCCGCTTAGTATGACAACCATGGCAAGCGCGGCAAGAGGCCGCATGCTTTGCTGCGCTGCATGGTGAACGGCGCAGAATTCCGCCGATTTTGGCGGCATCGTGCGCATTCGGGCTTGTTGTTGGATTGCATCAGTTGTTATTATCCGAAGGCGGCTGCAAACGCCCTCTTGCGCTCTGCTAATTAGTATGTCTAACTAACAAACAGAACGAGGCTCGATAACGGGCCGATCCAGGAGAGGGGCTTATGGCCAGCATGATTCCCAACACGCTATCGTTGCGTCTTTTTGCCGCAGGCAGCGCGGCCGCCATGGCATTGGCGCTGAGCACGGCCGCGCAGGCTGCCGATGCAGCGCCGCAGCAGGCGCCCGCACCGCAGGCCACCACGCCCCAGGGCGATGCGCAGGCGGCGAGCGAAGACCAGGGCATTCGCGAGATCGTGGTGACCGCGCAGTTCCGCAACCAGCGCCTGCAGGACACGCCGCTTTCGATCACCGCGGTGGATGCCGGGCTGCTGGCCGCGCGCAACCAGACCGACATTTCGCAGATCGCGGCGCAGGCGCCCAACGTGCAGCTTACCCAGATGGGCGGGGCGTTCGGATCGTCGATGGCCGCCTACATCCGCGGTATCGGCCAGTACGATTTCAACCCGGCCTATGAACCGGGCGTGGGCATGTACGTCGACGATGTCTACTATGCCACGCTGACCGGCTCGGTGATGGACCTGCTCGATCTCGATCGGGTGGAAGTGCTGCGCGGGCCGCAGGGCACGCTGACCGGGCGTAACTCGATCGGCGGGGCCATCAAGATGTTTTCGGTCAAGCCGCAGCCGGGCGATTCCGGCCAGATCGAAGCAGTCTATGGCGCGCGCAACCGCGTCGATCTGCGCGGCAGCCTGAATTTCCAGCTGGCCGACGGGCTCTATGCCCGCGTCTCGGGCGTGTACAAGCGCCAGGACGGCTATATCGACATCGTCGACTATGGCTGTGCCAAGCCGGGCAACTCGCTGGGGCTGACGGCGGGCGCCAACGTGCCGGCCAACTGCGTGACCGGCAAGCTGGGCGAGAAGAACTATTCCGGCCTGCGTGGCTCGCTGCGCTACAATCCCAACGACAAGATCGATTGGGTCGTGACCGGCGACTATACCTATGAAAACCGCTCCAACGCGGCGAGCGTGCTGACGGTCGACGATACCACCAAGACCGACGGCATCAATTTCATCTGCGGCCCGCGCTGCACGTATGCCAACTGGTACATGGATGCAGGTGGCCAAGCCGCGCAAAGCTATTCCATGCCGCGCAACACGGTGTTTTCCGGCTGGGGCGTTTCCAGCAACCTGACCTTGGGCCTGACCGACGATCTCAAGCTGGTTTCGATCACCGCCTATCGCAAGTACAAGCAGACGTTCGGCACCGACGACGATTTCACGCCCGATCCGAACATTGCCGGGGCCGGCTACAACGATCTGCGCTTCCACTTCTTCAGCCAGGAACTGCGCCTCAACGGCAAGATCGGCGATCTGGCCGACTGGACGATCGGCGGGTTCTACAACGACCAGACCTCGGTCTATTTCACGCGGCAGGACATCCGCTACATCGGCCACGGCGCGCCGTTCCTGTTCCTGCAGTTCCTGGGCAATGACCCGGTCAACGCCAACAGCAAGGCCGCATTCGGCACCGTGATCCTGCATCCCACGCCCGGCCTCAACATCACGGGCGGGTTGCGCTATACCAAGGAGCACAAGGACTATACCTTCGTGCGCAAGAACTGGTCGGGCGGCACGCTGACCGACATCTTCGGCGTGGGCGCGCTCGATGGCACGGTGGCGAACTACAACGGCAGCAAGCTCGACTGGCGCCTGTCGGTGGATTATCGCTTCAGCCCCGAACTGCTGGCCTATGCCACGGTCAGCACCGGGTTCAAGGGCGGCGGCGTTACCGCGCGGCCGTTCACCAAGAACCAGGCCGTCAACGGCACCTTCACACCCGAAACGCTCACCGCCTATGAAGTGGGCATCAAGTCTGACCTGTTCGATCGCAGGGTGCGCTTCAACCTTTCGGGCTTCGTCAACGATTACAAGAATATCCAACTCCCGCTGGCGGACTGCTCGATCCTTGACGGCTTTGCCGTGGGCACCGATCCGTTCCCCTGCGCGGCGATCGGCAATGCCGGCGATGGCAAGATGTGGGGCGCTGAAGCGGAATTGACCGCGCACCCGGTCGAAGGGCTGGATATCGACGCCACGCTCAGCTGGATCGACGGCGAATGGAACCGGATCGGCGCCACGGTGGGTAAATCGATCCAATTGCAGGATCCGATCGTCACGCCGCACTGGCGCGGCAGCTTCGGCATCCAGTATCGCATCCCGGTGGAAGGCCACGGCTCGCTTACTCCGCGCTTTGACCTTGCCTATACCGGCAAGCAAAGCGTGGGCCGCCTGAGTGGCACCCGCCCGCTGGACTACAACCCGGCCTTTGCCGTGGGCAATGCGCGGCTGACCTGGCGCAACGAGAAGGAAGACCTGACCGTCGCCTTTGAAGTGCAGAACCTGTTCGACAAGTACTATTACCTGCCGCTGCGCTTCCAGGCGCTCTATGCCTCGGCCGGCACGGTCTACAGCAACGTGGGACGCCCGCGCGAATGGGCCCTGAGTGTGGCCAAGAAGTTCTGAACTGATTTTCCAGTCATGAGGGGAAAGGGGTAGCCTGCAAGGGCTGCCCCTTTTCGTTTCAGGGCATGGTTCGGGCTTGCCATAACCGTATCATTTGTTAGCGTTGAGGCAGGGCCGAATCCGGCCGGACCAACGGGAGAAGGGCCAATGCTCGATCGAGCCGGCTACGAACGCTACCTGGCCGCGTTCAACGCCAAGGACTATGACGGCGTGGCCGACTTTTATGTCGATCCGCCGCACATGGAATTCTTCGGCATTGTCATCACCAGCCGCGAAGAATTGAAGGCGTTCTATGGCTGGCTGCATTCCTGCGTGAAGGAAAGCGTTTCGATCCATAACTTTGCCGCAAGCGATACGGCCACTGCCGTGGATGCGATCGTGCGGATCGAGGCGCTGCGCGACCTGACGCGCGAAGAACTGGATGCCAAGGGGGCAACCGGCTTCTTCCCCATCCAGGCGGGCCAGGTGCAGGAAATCCGCCAGTTCATTTTCTACACCACGCGCGATGGCCGCATCGAGAAAGTGGAATGCGCGCTGCCCCCGCCCCTCGCGGCCTGATCCATGCAAGGTAAGGAAAGTCCCATGCTGCTTCCCCAGGGCGTGCACATCGCCCATCCCGAGCGCCTTTTCATCGGCGGAGCGTGGGTGCCGGCCCACAGCGGCCGGCTGATCGAGGTGGTCTCGCCCGATAGCGAGCAGGTCGTGGCTCGCGTGGCCGAGGCGGACGAGGTGGACATGGACGCCGCCGTGGCCGCCGCCCGCGCCGCGTTCGACCATGGCCCCTGGCCGACCACGCCGCCGGCCGCGCGGATTGCGGCATTCCGGGCGATGATCGACCACATGCGCCCGCGTGCCGAGGAACTGGCGCGCGCCTGGACCGCGCAGATCGGTGGGCTGGCCAGTTTTGCCGGGCCGATGCACCAGGGCGCGCTGTTCGCGCTCGATGGCATTGCCGGCTTTGTTGAAAACTTCCCCTTCGTGGAACAGCGCCCCAGCCATGCCGCCGCCGCCGCACTGATCGTGCAGGAACCGGTGGGCGTAGTGGCCGCCATCGCGCCGTGGAACGGGCCGTTCGGCATCATGGCCAACAAGGTGGCCTATGCCCTGCTGACCGGATGCTGCGTGGTGATGAAGCCATCGCCCGAAACGCCGCTCGAAGCCTATATCATTGCCGAAGCGGCGCAGGCGGCGGGCCTGCCGCCCGGCGTGGTCAACCTGGTGCCCAGCCATCGCGAGGCGGCCGATCACCTGGTCAGCAACCCGGGCGTGGACAAGGTCAGCTTCACCGGATCGACCCTGGCGGGCAAGCGCATCGGCCAGGTCTGCGCCGGCCGCGTGGCGCGCTGCACGCTGGAACTGGGCGGCAAGTCTGCTGCCATTGTGCGCGACGATTTCGCCATCGACCATGCCGCCAAGCTGCTGACCGGCACGATCACGATGATGAGCGGGCAGGTTTGCGCGATGCTAAGCCGCGTGATCGTGCCGCGCGCCCGGCACGACGAACTGGCCGATGCCATCGCGCGCGAAATGCGGGCCGTGGTCATCGGCCACAGCGACGACCCGGCCGCCCAGCTTGGCCCGGTGGCCATGCAGCGCCAGTTGGAGCGGATCGAGGGCTATATCGCCCAAGGCAAGGCAAGTGCCGACCTGGTGACCGGCGGCAACCGGCCCAGCCACTTGAACCGCGGCTATTTCATCGAGCCGACGCTGTTTGCCAACGTCAACAACGCCGACGCGATCGCCCAGGAAGAGATTTTCGGCCCGGTGCTGTCGCTCATCCCGGTGGACAACGAGGAGGAGGCCGTGGCCGTGGCCAATGCCAGCGCCTATGGCCTCAACGGTTCGGTGCTGACCCACGACGCCCAGGCCGCTTGGGCCATCGGCCGTCGCATCCGCACCGGCGGCTTTGGCCAGAACGGGCTGCGCATGGATTTCGGCCTGCCGTTCGGCGGCTTCAAGCAATCGGGCGTGGGCCGCGAAGGCGGGCCGGAAGGCCTGATGCCTTACGTGGAAACCAAGACGATGCTGCTGGATGCGCTGCCGGAAGGGCTGTGACGCTCACTCGGCAGGCCGGGAACCGCGGCCGCATGTGTAGGCAGAGGGGCCGACGGTTCGGCCCCTCTGCGCCCGATCAGTAGGGAATGGCTTCGTTGGTGAACGCGTTCGCGAAGTCGCCGGGCAACATGACCGCCGACCGACCGCTGACGAGCATGCTGCCGAACACGGCAGCAACCGTGTTGCCCTTGCCCTCCTGGCGATGCGTCCCCTTCATCGCGTAAGTCTTGCCGCCGACGGTGATCTTTTCAAAGGTCACTTCGAACTTGCCCGATTTGCCGCCAATCGCCTTGCCGGTTTTGAAGCTGATCGTCCCTTCGACATGGCTGCCGCGCGGGATCACGACATTGCCGCCATCCAACACGTCGTTGACCACGGCAAAACCGACCTTGTCGCCCAGGTTGACCTTCTTGGAAGAGATTTCCGATTCCGGCGTGAGCTGAATAAGCGTGTTGGCCGGCAGCGCCTTGGCCGCCGGAGCGGTTTGCGCAAGCGCAGCCGGCATGCCCAGGCCAAGCGACGTGGTGGCGCACAGCATAACCGCTGCGGCCGTCAAGAATCCTGATTTCACCCTGTTAATCCCCCTATGCGAAATGCATGTGCGCGGGAATATCGCCAAGATGCTGCTGCAACAAGACGAGATTGTTCGTCATCATTTCCATGATAAACTTAAATGTCTCTACGCTGCCGCGACTGCCAATTACCCCAATTCCAAGCACCCGCCGTCCACATAGAGATCGACGCCGTTGATGAAGCTGGCTTCGTTGCTGGCCAGGAACAAGGCGGCGCTGGCCACTTCTTCGGCGGTGCCCATGCGGCCGATGGGCACGACCGATGACAGCATGTCGCGCATGCCGGCGATCTCTTCGGCGCTGGCGTCGCGCTTGAAGATTTCGGTGTCGGTGGGGCCGGGGCTGATCAGGTTCACGCGGATGCGGCGGGGCAGCAGTTCCTTGGCCACGATCCGGGCCATGGCGCGCAGGCCGGCCTTGGCGGCGGCATAGGCAACATTGCCGGGCACGGCCGCCACCGAACCGATCGAGCCGGTGATCACGATGGCCCCGCCATCGCGCAGCAGCGGCAGGGCATGCTGGATGGCAAAGAATGCGCCGCGCAGGTTGACGGTGTGAATCTGGTCCCAGAAGTCCTCGGTCACTTCCGGCACCATGGCAAAGCCGCCGACGCCGGCGTTGACGAACAAGACATCGATCCCGCCCAGCGCCTGCTCGATCTCGGCCAGCGCCGCGCGCGTTTGCGCCACGTTGCCCATGTCGGCACGGACGGCGAGCGCGCCACATTCCTGTGCCGCAGCATGCAGGGTCTGTTCGTTGCGGCCCGTAAGCGCAAGCCGGGCGCCTTCGGCAGCGAACTGGCGCGCAGCAGCCAGGCCGATGCCGGCGTTGCCGCCCAGAATGACCACGCATTTGTCGGTAAAGCGCATGAAGCGAGCGCCTTTCAAAACAGAGGGAGAGGGTTGACCGGCGCGGTCGGCACGTCCTGGATCACGTCCCAGTGCTCCACGATCATGTCGCCCTGGCAGCGAAAGATATCGACCACGGCAAGGCCGGGGTCGCCCGGCCAGCGTTCCACATGGGTGTGTACCACCACGTGATCGCCATCCACGAAGCTGCGGTGGATTGTCTGCCGGGCATCGGGCGATTCGGCTTTCACGCGATCGAGAAAGGCCTTGAGCGCGGGCACGCCGGGTTCGGCCAGCGAGCTGTGCTGGATGTATTCCGGGGCGATGTAACGATCGACCGCACCGCTATCCATGGCGATCAGCACATCCTGGTACATGGCCAGCACGCGCGCCAGCAGGGCCTGTTCGGCCGGCGTTCGAGACATCCGCAACTCTCCCCTTTTATTCTAACAATTGGTAGGATATGCTATGGCTAAACCCGCGTCAAAGGCTTGTTGCCAATAGAGCGCGAAAAGGGAGAGATGATGGACCGCGAGGCCCTTTATGCCGCACTCGATGCGTTTCTGGCGGCGCTGGACAAGGGCGACAGTGCCCGCGTGAATTGGGCAGCCGACGCGCTCTTTTCCGAAAACAACGTGATGCTGGCCACCGATGACGGGGTGTGGGGCACGGTGCAGGGGCTGGGCAGCTATCAACTGCGCTTTGCCGATACGCGCACGCGCCAGGTCGGCTATTTCGGCACCCTGATCGAGGCGATCGAGGAATCGGCGCTGACCGTGCGGCTCGCTCTCAACGAGGCGGGCGAGGTGGCGGAAGCGGAGCTGCTGATCGTGCGCCAGTCCGACAGCGGCATCAAGTTTGAAAACCCGCGCTATTGGGACAAGCCGATCCTGCACCGCGCGCCCGAAAGCCCGGTGGAGCGGGCCGAGATGGTGCGCCTGTCCAACGGCTATTTCGACACGCTTCAGCGCAACGACGGCACGATCCACACGCGGTTTCACCCCGATTGCCAGCGCGTGGAAAACGGCGTGCAGACCACCCGCAATCCCGAATTTGCCAAGATCGTGCCGGTCTCTGCGCTGGGCTGCGAAGAGCAGTTCCGCATGGGCAACTATCGCTATGACGACGAACTGCGCGCGCGCCGCTTTCCCTTGGTGGACGAGGAACGCGGCCTTGTGCTGGCGTTCGGCTTCATCGATCATTCGGGCCGGATCGACACCTATCAACTGACCGACGGGCGCACGGTGAAAAGCCCGGTGCGTCGCCCGCACAGCTTCTACATCTCAGAACTGTTCAAGATCGACCACGGCATGATCGAGCAGATCGAGGCGAATTTCATCACCGTGCCCTATCGCATGCCCAGCCCATGGGATGCGCTGTGATGCGGGGGGTGTGTGCGTGGCTGCGGGGGGCTTCGACAGGCTCAGCTCGAACGGGGTTCAGGTCCATGAATCTGTTCGCCCTGAGCCTGTCGAAGGGCCCTGCGCGGCGCTCGACCGATGAAGGCTTCGACAAGCTCAGCCTGAACGGGGAGGGGCAAGATTCGCCATGTTCTCCCCTCCTCTTCAGAGGAGGCGCCGGGGGTGGTAGGCACCTGGCGCAAGGCATCCACCACCCCCCGACCCCCTCCTCTGAAGAGGAGGGGGAGAAGAATGCCATCCCCGTTCGCAACCTGGCCATTCTCGCCACCGCCAGCCTGGCGCTGGCCGCCGCCGCGCCGCTCACCCAGGGGGCCGGCAGCCAGTGGCCGGCACCGGGGGGAGACGCGGGCAAGACGCATTGGTCCACGCTCACCGGCATCAATCCGGCCAACGTGGCGCGCCTCGGCCTGGCGTGGGAAGCGGACCTGGGCACCGCGCGCGGGCAGGAGGCCAGCCCGGTGATGGTCGATGGCGTGCTCTATGTCGCCGGCAATGCCGGGCGCGCTTATGCCTATGATGCCGCGTCGGGCCGCGAACTCTGGCGGTTCGAGCCGGAGGTGGACATGCAGCGCAATCGCACCGCGTGCTGCGACATGGTCAACCGCGGGCTTGCCGTTTCAAACGGCCGCGTGTTCATCGCGGCCCTGGACGGGTGGATGTACGCGCTCGACGCCAAGACCGGCGCCGTGGTGTGGAAGACCGATTTCATCGAAGACCGCAAGCGCGGCGACAATTCCACCGGCGCGCCCGAAGTGGCGGGAGACGTGGTGGTGATCGGCATGGGCGGCGCGGAGTATGACGTGCGCGGCTATGTCACCGCGCTCGACGTGAAGACAGGCGCGATCCGCTGGCGCTGGCACGTGGTGCCGCATGATCCCGCGCTAGGGCCGCAGGAAACGCCCGAGCTGGAAGCGGCGCTCAAGACCTGGGACCCCAAGAGCCGCTGGGACGTGGGCGGCGGCGGCGCGCCGTGGGATGCGATCAATTTCGATCCTGAAACCGGTTACGTCCTGGTCGGCACCGGAAATGGCGGGCCTTATGCCCGGTCCAAGCGGTCGCCCTCGGGCGGCGACAATCTCTATCTCGGCTCGCTGGTCGCGCTCGATCCCAAGACCGGGCGGATGGTGTGGAATTACCAGGAAACGCCCAGCGACAATTGGGATTTCACCTCCACCCAGCCAATGATCCTCACGCATATGGCGGTGGACGGGCAGGACCGGGGCGTAATCCTGCACGCGCCCAAGAACGGCTTTCTCTATGTGATCGACCGCAAGACCGGGCAGGTGCTGCGCGCCAATGCCATTGCGCGGGTCAATTGGGCCAAGGGGTTCGAGCCGGGCACGATGCGCCCGATCCTGAACCCGGAAGCCTCGGACTATACCGACGGGCCCAAGATCGTGTTTCCCTCCACGGTGGGCGCGCGCAACTGGTTTCCGGCGGCCTATAGCCCGCAGACGGGCCTCTATTACGGATCGGTGGCCGATATCGGCAACCTCATCTTCATGACGCCGGGGGCCAAGCCCTATCGCGCCCGCGCGCTCAACAACGATGCCGCGCTGATCTTTACCCCCGATGTGGCAGCAGCGGTGGAAACCTTGCCGCCGCCCATGGCGCAGGCGGTGAAAGCCTTGCCCGCCTTTGCGCAAGCCAAGGCCAATCCGGGCAAGAGCCAGTTGCGCGCGATCGATCCGCTGACCGGCAAGACGGTGTGGGCGGTGGACAGCGAAGGCTGGCAGGACCGGGGCGGTGTGCTGGCTACGGCATCGGGGCTGATCGTGCAGGGTACGCTTTCGGGCAAGCTGGTGGTGCGCGATGCGCGCAATGGTGCGGTGCTGAAATCCATCGAGACGGGCAGCCCGATCATGGCCGCGCCGATCACCTATACGGTCAAGGGCGTGCAATTTATCGCGGTCCAGGCTGGCTGGGGCGGGGGTGGCTGGGCGTTTACCCCGCGCTATTCGGCGGCTTACGCACGCGGCAACCAGAACCGCCTGCTGGTCTTCCGCCTCGATGGCCGCAAAGTGCCGTTGCCGCCGGTCTTGCCGCCGCTGGAAGTGGCGCCGCCGCCACCGGCGCAAGCGGCCGGGGTCACCGCCGAGACGATCGCGCGCGGGCAGGGACTGTTCTTTGCCAATTGCGCGATCTGCCACGCGAATATCCACCGCTCCATGGCGCCGGACTTGCGCCGGATGCAGCCCGCCACGCACGAGGCGTTCAAGCAGATCGTGCTGGAAGGGGCGCTGCTGCCGGCTGGCATGCCGCGCTGGGACGATGTGCTCAAGCCTGGCGATGCCGATGCGATCCACGCCTATCTGATCGACCTGCAAGGCAAGACCCGCGCCGACGAACTGGCCAAGCAGAAGGCCGGCAAGCCGATCGACGGGCCGAGCCTGACCATCCTATCCAACTATTGATTGGGCCTTGTTTCATGGACTTTTCCACGCTCGACAATCCCCGCCTGGAGTTCGCCTTTGCCTGCACGCTCAAATTCACGCGCGTGCAGATGGTCCCCGATCTGCCCAGCGGCGGCATGCGCAGCGCGGTCTATGTGGACGAAGGCGTGTTTGAGGGGCCGCGCCTGAAGGGCCGCGCGGTGCCCAATTCGGGCGGCGACTATGCGTTCTTTCGCCCGGATGACACCGCCGCGTTCGATGCGCGCTACGTCTTGGAAGTGGACGATGGCACGTTGATCTACATGCAGAACAAGGGCTTCCTGTGGGGGCGCGAACCCGGCACGATGGATCGCCTGCGGGCCTGGGCCTTTGCCGGCGGCGCCCCGGTGCCCCATGCCGAATACTACTTGCGCGCCCAGCCCACGTTCGAGACGAGCAAGGGGCCGCACGACTGGCTGACGCGCCACGTGTTCATCGGCGTGGGCGAGCGGCGGCCAGACGGCAACCATGTGAAGTATTACGCGCTGACCTGAGCAGCGGGCAGCGCCGGAGCCCTTCGACAAGCTCAGGGCGAACGGAAGGGGGCAAGATTGTCCCCAAAACCCCGTTCGGGCTGAGCTTGTCGAAGCCCCAGGCCCGGCCTCTCACACCGCCGCGTTTTCATCGAGTTGCGGCGCGTTGGCCTTGGCCAGGATGCTGCGCAGGCTTTCCTTTTCATCGGGATACAGCACGTCGGTTACCTTCCAGCCTTCCACGTCCTTGGTCATGGTGATGACCAGATGCGCGGTGGGGCCGTCGCTCACGCCATAACGGGTCACGGTCACGCGGGCGACGGCGTGGCGGGCATCGGCGTGTTGCAGGATGATCGCCTGGCGCAGCTTGCTGGGGTTGTTGCACAGGCACAGCGGGTTGGCGGTGAGAGCCACGGTATCGCCGCCGCGCAGCGTGTCGGACAGCATGCCCGAAAGCTCTTCGGAGAAATAGCGATGGCGCAGGTCGCCCACGGTGGAAACCGATCCGGCAATGCCATCGTCGGCGAACATCGCCTTGAGGAAGGTCACCGGATCATCGGGCGTGCCTGTGGTAAAGACATCGGGCGTGGCGCCGTCGCTGGGATCGGCATCGAGCGATCCGGCCGCGCCGGTGGCGGCAACGGCACCATCGGCGCCCGGAGTCAGTTTGTCGCAGGCGGCGGTCCCGGCCAGGATCGCCAGGGAAAAGGCGGCTTGCGCCCATCGGTGTTTCGTCATGCCAGGGTCTTGCTTGCTTGAAAGTCCTGGTCCCCGCCGGGGTGATAGCGCAGCGGCGCGCGCGGCGCGACAGGAAATGCAGGTGCGGCCTTGACGCGCAGCCGATCACGCGGCACAACGATAACAATTGTTAGAAAATGCCAGTCAGAAAACGAGTCCCCGCATGAGGGACCGTGATGGGAGAAATCTGCCGGTGAAACTGCACCTGCCGCCCCGCGTCAGCCCCCAGGGCTTTGCCACCGCGCTCAAGGCCTATGCCGGCGTGGTGGGCAAGGACTGGGTCATGGCCAGCGAAAGCGACCGTGACGCCTATTCCGATATCTATGCCCCGGGAGACGCCGAGCAATGGGCGGCCTCTGCCGCCGTGGCACCTGCCAATGTGGAGGAAGTGCGCGCGATTGTGCGCCTGGCCAACGAGCACAAGACGCCGCTCTGGCCCGTCGCGCGGGGCAAGAACCTGGGCTATGGCACGGCCGCGCCGCGCATGGCCGGGTCGATCGTGCTCGACCTGGGGCGGATGAACAAGATCATCGACATTGATCCCAAGCTGGCCACCTGCGTGGTGGAACCGGGGGTCGGGTTCTTTGACCTCCACGATGCGATCCTGCGCGGCAACCATCCCTTGTGGATGAGCGTGCCGGGCAATGGCTGGGGCTCGGTGATCGGCAACGCGCTCGATCACGGGATCGGCTATACACCCTATGGCCTGCACGCGCGCAACTTGTGCGGGTTGGAAGTGGTGCTGCCCGATGGCGATCTGCTGCGCACCGGCATGGGCGCGATGAACAACAACCCGGCCTGGCACCATTTCCCGTTCAGCTATGGCCCCACGTTCGATCTGGCGTTCACCCAATCGAACCTGGGCGTGGTGACCAAGGCAGGGCTGTGGCTGCAGCCCGCGCCCGAAGCCTCGCTCGAACTGATCTTCGACATTCCCGAAGAGGGCGATATCGGCTGGGTGGTCGATACCATTGCCCCGATGAAGATTTCCGGGCTGATCGAACAGAACGTGTTCATCCCCAGCTGGCTGGGCAAGATGGTGCTCAAAGGGCAGCGTCACGATTTCTGGGACAAGCCGGGCGCCATTCCCGAGTGGCGCGTGGCAGAGCTGCTCAAGCAATACAAGCTGGGCTATTGGCAGGTGGCGCTGCGCCTCTATGGCGAGGAAAGCGTGATCAAGGCCAAGGCCGAGATCGTGAAGGCGGCAATGAAGCGGCACTTGGCTGCCCCGCCGCAGGAGAACTGGTGGCGCCAGGGCGACGCTATCGGCCAGTACGAGATCACCATGGGCGTGCCCTCGGCCGTGCCGCTGCAGATGTCGGACTGGATCGGCGGGCGCGGCGCGCACATGGGCTTTTCCCCCGTGGTGCCGGCCAGCAGCGAGCATGTGCTGGGCCAGTTGAAGCGCAGCCGCAAGATCATCGCCGATCATGACGTGGATTTCTATGCCAGCTTCACCATCGGCGGGCGCTTTGCCAACAACATCAACATGTTGATGTATGATCGCGACGATGCGCCGATGGTCGAGAACATGAAGGCGCTGTTCAATGCGCTGATCAGCGAAACGGCCAAGGCCGGCTACGGCGAATACCGCACGCACCTGGGCTGGATGGACCCGGTGATGGACACGTTCGATTTCAACAACCACGCGCTGCGCCGGTTCGACGAGAAGGTGAAATCCGCGCTCGATCCCAATGGCATCATTGCGCCGGGCAAGCAGGGGGTGTGGCCCGCTGCCTATGCCGCGCAGCGCAATTCCGCGCCGCAGGGTGCCGTAACCAAAGGCAGCGTCGCCGCCAAGGGAGGAAGGCCATGAAGCGCGCAGTTCTGGCAGGGGCGGCCGTGGTGCTCGGCGCGTCGGTCGCGTTGGCGCAAGGCAATGCACCCCATGCCCCGATGGGGCCACCGCCGGGGCCACCGCCGCCCTATCAACTCCGCCCGGCCTATCCCGCCGGGGATCGCAACGCCGCCGGCGGCGATGGCAAAGTGCTGTTCGAGGCGCATTGCGGCTATTGCCATCTGACCGGTGGCATGGGTACCAACCTGGTGACCAAGCAGCAGATCATGATCGGACGCACGCCTGACCAAGGCCTCCTGGCCAACCGCACCGATCTGACCGCCGATTACGTCAAGGCCGTGGTGCGCAATGGCAAGGGCGCCATGCCCACGCAAACCCGCGTGGACATCACCGATGCCGAGCTTGACGCCGTGGCCAAATACCTGGGGAAGGCCGGTTGATGCGCGGCGCTCTTGATCGGCGCACGCTGTTGCGCACCGGCACGCTGGTGGCGGCCGGCACGGCGCTTCCCGCCGGCGTCCAGGCCGTGGCACCACCCGCGCTGGTGGTGTTCGACAGCCGCGTCGCGGAAAGCCGGGCCTTTGCCGCCAGCTTTCCGCTCGCCGCGCGTCATGACGTGATGCACGGTCCTCTGGCGCTGCGCCGCCGCCTCGCCGGCTTGGCGCCCGGCCGCGTCGAAGGGCTGACCGGGTGGAGCGATTGGGTCACCCTGCGCGGCGCTGCGCGCGGGCAGGGCCTGCGCCCCACGGCGGAAAATGCCGTGCCCGCCCCGGTTTCGGGCAAGCGCAACCTGTTCCGCTGGAGCATGGCAGAGCGGGTTTAGCCGCAGCATCGGCTCTCTATCCCCCGTCATCCCACGTCAGGCCCGGGGTGACGGGGGGGAGCACTCCCCAATTGCCTTTTTGGGCAGCAAACGTGAAACGCACGCACGTGGCGGCTTGACCGCCGATGATCCGCAATTAGTATGCAACACTAACAAATACCGGGGTAACCGGAATCGGGAGAGTCGATGCCATAGCGGCTTGTGCGCATTTGGTTTTTGCCTGCACGTCGGCGCGCTCCCGGTTCTGCCAAGATGCGGATGAGGAGAAGCCATGCGTGCCATTGACTATTTCGACCGTGGCCATGACCGCGATCCCGCGCGGCTGGCGATTGTCGATACGCAAACCGATCTAAAGCTGACGTTTGCGCAGACCAAGGCGCTCAGCGAACGGATCGCTGCAGCCCTGCAACGCAACGGCTTCGAGAACCAGGACCTGCTGGGCCTTTATGGCCCCAACGATGGCATGCTGCTGGTGGTTCTGCTGGCGATGTGGCGGGCCAATGGCAAATGGATCCCGGTCAACACCCGCAACGCCATCGATGCCAACGCCGCCTATATCAACTACGTGCGCTGCAAGTGGCTGGTCTATCATTCCAGCAAGGCCGACGAAGTGGCCCAGCTCAAGGCGCTGTGCCCGGTGATGCAGCATTTCGTCTGCCTCGACCGGCGGATGGGCGATGACCCCAGCCTGGAAGAGTTCATGGCCGGGGTGGACGCCGCCGATTTCGTCGAGCCGGAAATCGACGCCTTCGGCAACCTGTTCGACATGGTCGGCATCTTTCCCACCGGCGGCACCACCGGCCCCTCCAAGGGCGCCAACGTCACCAACCTGGGCTGGGGCACGATGATCGAGACGGCGGCCGATGCCATGGGCGGGCGCACCGATGATCCCGTGGCGCTGGTTTCCGCCCCGATCACCCACGCCGCCGGGCCGATTTCGCTTTCCACGATGAGCCTGGGTGCCACGCAGGTGATCCTGCCGGGCTTCGACGCGGAAGCCGTGCTGGCCGCGATCGAAGAATACAAGGTCACGCACATGTACCTGCCGCCCACGGCGCTGTACCAGTTGCTGGCCTCTCCCCAGATCGGCGCGCACGATTATTCCAGCCTCAGGATCTTCATCCTGGTCGGCTCGCCCTGCTCGCCCGAAAAGCTGCGCCAGGCGGTGGAAATCTTCGGGCCCTGCATGTGCCAGGCCTATGGCCAGGTGGAATGCCCGATGATCGTGGCGTGGTTCCCGCCCGAGGATGTGGCCCGCTTTGCCCGAGAGGCGCCCGACAAGCTGGCTGCCTGCGGCAAGCCGACCCGCTCGATCAAGGTGGCGCTGCTCGACGACGATGGCCAGCCCGTGCCTGCGGGCGAGGCGGGCGAGATCTGCGCGCGCGGGGCCCTTGTCACCCACAGCTATTTCGAAAAGCCCGAGGAAACTGCCGAAATCCGCAAGTTCGGCTGGCACCACACCGGTGACGTGGGCAAGCTCGACGCCGAGGGCTATCTCTATATCGTCGACCGCAAGAAGGACATGGTCGTCTCGGGCGGGTTCAACGTGTTCACCGCCGAAGTGGAAGCGGCGGTGACCGAACTTCCCCAGGTGCGCGAAGCCTGCGTCTTTGGCATCCCGCACGAAAAGTGGGGTGAACAGGTGCACGCCGTGGTCGTGGCGCAAGGGGTGAGCGAGGCCGAGATCATCAGCTTTGCCAAGGCGCGGTTGGGCGGGGTGAAAGCGCCCAAGTCGGTGGAATTCGTCGATGCCATTCCGCGCACCGCGGCGGGCAAGATGGACAAGAAAGCCCTGCGCACGAAATACTGGGGCAATGCCCAGCGCATGGTAAACTGACCTGCAAAAAAGCAGGCGCGAAAAACAAGCGGTGGTGGAGAGGAAACGGGTGATGCAAAAAAGGTTCACGGCCGCTTGGGGCGTGGCATGTCTGGGTGGGGTGTCGCTGTCGCTGGCCCTGGTGCTTGCTGCGTGCACCAAGGGTGATGCGGCGCCAAAGGCGGCGCCGGCCAACAGCGGGGTGACCGATGCACTGATCGCCCAGGCGCCCGATGGCGAGTGGCTCAGCTATGGCCGCGACTATGCCGAGCAGCGTTTCTCGCCGCTCGATGCAATCAACGCCGGCAATGTCGGGCAACTGGGCCTTGCCTGGTCGGTCGATTTCGACACGGCGCGCGGGCAGGAAGCAACGCCCCTGATGCACGATGGCGTGCTCTACACCACCACCGCCTGGTCGATGGTCAAGGCCTATGACGCGCGCACCGGCAAGGTGATCTGGGAATACGATCCCAAGGTGCCGCGCGAGCAACTGGTTTCGGCCTGCTGCGACGCGGTGAACCGCGGGGCGGCGCTCTATGGCGACAAGATCTATGTCGGCACGCTGGATGGACGGCTGATCGCGCTGGACCAGAAGACCGGCAAGGTGGTGTTCGACAGGCAAGTCGTGCCCGACCAGAAGAACTATGCGATCACCGGCGCGCCGCGCGTGGTGAAAGGGCGGATCGTGATCGGCGCTGGCGGCGGGGAATACCGCGCACGCGGCTATATCGCCGCCTATGACGCGCAGACCGGCGCGCAAGTGTGGAAATTCAATACCGTGCCGGGCAATCCCAAGGACGGTTTTGAAAACCAGGCGATGGAGGCAGCCGCCAAGACCTGGACCGGGGACTGGTGGACGCTGGGTGGCGGCGGCACGGTGTGGGACGGGATCACATTTGATCCCAAGACCAACCTGATCCTGTTCGGCACCGGCAATGCCGAACCGTGGAACCCGGCGCCGGCAGGGCGCAGCGGCGACGCGCTCTACACCTCGTCGATCGTGGCGGTGAATGCCGATACCGGTGCCTATGCCTGGCATTACCAGGAAACGCCCGAGGATCGCTGGGACTTCGATTCCGATGCCCAGATCACGCTCGCCGATATGACGATCGACGGCAAGCAGCGCCACGTAGCGCTGCACGCGCCCAAGAACGGCCATGTCTATGTGCTTGATGCCACCACGGGCCAGTTCCTGTCGGCCACGCCCTTCGTGCCGGTGAACTGGAACACCGGCATCGATCCCAAGACCGGCCGCCCCACGATCAACCCCGAGGCGCGCTATGAAAAGACCGGCAAGCCGTTCATCGGCCTGCCCGGCGCGGGTGGGGCGCATTCCTGGCAGCCGCAAAGTTTCAGCCCCAAGACCAACCTGCTCTATATCCCGGCCAATGTGGCGGGCTTCCCCTATTTCGCCGCCAAGGACTGGAAACCGAGCGGGCTTGGCTTCCAGACCGCGATCGATGGCTATACCACTTCGATGCCGGCCGATCCCAAAGTGCAGGCCGGCGCCCTGGCCGGCACCACCGGCGCGCTGATCGCCTGGGACGTGGCCAATCGCAAGGTGGCCTGGCGGGTGGACCAGGTTTCCCCGTGGAACGGCGGCATCCTGTCCACCGCCGGCAACCTGGTGTTCCAGGGCAATGCCCAGGGGCAGTTCGTGGCCTATAGCGCCGACAAGGGCGAAAAACTGTGGTCGTTCCCGGCGCAAAGCGGGATCGTGGCTGCGCCGATGACGTATGCCATCGGTGGCGAGCAATACGTCGCCGTGATGGTCGGCTGGGGCGGGGTGTGGGACGTGGCCACCGGCATCCTGGCGCACAAGGGTGGCGCCTCGCGCAATATCAGCCGCCTGCTGGTGTTCAAGCTGGGCGCCAAGGGCCAGTTGCCCGCGCCGCCGCCCAGCAACGCCGGGCCGCTCGATCCGCCGCCGCTGACCGGAACGCCGCAGCAGGTGGCCCATGGCGGGCAGCTCTATGGCCGCTATTGCAATGTCTGCCACGGCGATGCGGCGGTGGCCGGCGGGGTGAACCCGGACCTGCGCCACTCGGGTGCGATCGGTTCGGCCGAGGGGATGAAGATGGTCGTGCTCGATGGCGCGCTGCACGAAGCCGGCATGGTTTCGTTCAAGAGCGTGCTGAGCGCCGACGATGCCGAAGCCATCCGCCAATACCTGATTTCCCGCGCCAACGAAGACAAGGCGCTGGACGCCAAGACGGGCAAGCGCATCGGCAAGGGCACGGCGCGCAACTGATGCGCGCTTGGTCCACCAAAATTGTTATGTTACATTACAAATAACGGAGAGGAGTCGGCCATGAACGAAATGACGACGATTTCGCGCCAGCAGCGCGCCTATTCGCCCGCAGCAGCCGCTTTCCTGGCGCGCAAGCCGCAGCTGTTCATCAACAACGAATGGGTGGACAGCAGCCATGATGCCGTGATCGAGGTGGAAGACCCCTCCAGCGGCAAGATCGTGGGCCATGTGGTCGATGCGTCGGACAAGGACGTGGACCGCGCCGTGGCGGCGGCCCGTGCGGCCTTCGACGATGGGCGCTGGTCGGGCCTGCCCCCGATGGTGCGCGACCGCACGATGAACCGCCTGGCGGACCTGCTGGAAGCCAACGCCGCGCTGTTCGCCGAGCTGGAAGCGATCGACAACGGCAAGCCGATGACCATGGCGGGCGCCGTGGATATTCCCGGCGCGATCAGCCAGTTGCGCTTCATGGCCGGCTGGGCCAGCAAGATTTCGGGCGAAACCACGCAGCCCTACACCATGCCCGGCGGCCAGGTGTTCAGCTATACCGTGCGCGAGCCGGTGGGCGTTTGCGCGCAGATCGTGCCGTGGAACTTCCCGCTGTTGATGGCCTCGCTCAAGATCGCCCCGGCGCTCGCGGCGGGCTGCACCCTGGTGTTGAAGCCGGCTGAGCAGACCTCGCTCACCGCGCTCAAGCTGGCCGACCTGGTGGTGGAAGCCGGCTTCCCCGCCGGCGTCATCAACATCATCACCGGCAATGGCCACACCGCCGGCGATCGCATGGTCAAGCACCCCGATGTGGACAAAGTGGCGTTCACCGGATCGACCGAGATCGGCAAGCTGATCAACCGCAACGCCACCGCCAGCATGAAGCGCGTGACCCTGGAACTGGGCGGCAAGAGCCCGGTGGTGGTCATGCCCGATGTGGACGTTGCGCAGGCGGCACCGGGCGCAGCGGGCGCGATCTTCTTCAATTCGGGCCAGGTCTGCGTGGCCGGTTCGCGCCTGTTCGCGCACAAGTCGGTGTTCGATCAGGTGCTGGAAGGCATGGCCGCCACCGCTCCGTTCTGGAGCCCGCGCCCCAGCCTCGATCCCGATGCGCACATGGGCCCGCTGGTTTCCAAGGAACAGCACGAACGCGTGATGGGCTATATCGAGGCGGGCAAGCGCGACGGCGCCAGCGTGGTGATGGGCGGCGACGTGCCGGCCAGCGATGGCGGCTATTACGTCAACCCCACGATCCTGGCCAACGTGAACCCGCAGATGAGCGTGGTGCGCGAGGAAATCTTTGGCCCGGTGGTGGTGGCGCAGCGTTTCGAAGACCTGGATGAAGTGGCGCGCATGGCCAACGACACCTGCTTTGGCCTGGGCGCCGGCATCTGGACCAAGGACGTGGCGGTGATGCACAAGCTGGCCGCGCGCATCAAGTCGGGCACGGTATGGGGCAATTGCCATGCCATGATTGACACCGCGCTGCCCTTTGGCGGCTACAAGGAATCGGGCCTGGGCCGCGAACAGGGCCACCAGGGCGTGGAAGCCTATCTCGAAACCAAGACCGTGATCATCCAGCTTTGATTGTGTCCATCCCCTCTCCCAACCCTCTCCCCTGACGGGGAGAGGGCTAACCTCCTCCCTCTCCCCGTCAGGGGAGAGGGTCGGGGAGAGGGGCTGTTAAAAGGTGCCTAGGAATGCCCATCGACCTGTCGAAAATCACCGCCATCGACGTGCACGTGCATGCCGAAGTTTCGTGCCACGATCCCGAAGATCCGGTGATGGGGCAGTTTTTCGATGCGGCTTCCAGCTATTTCAAGGCTCCGCGCGAGCGGCCCAAGATGCCCGAGATCGCGCAGATCTATCGCGAGCAGAATATCGCGTTCTGCTTGTTCACGGTGGATTGCGAGGCGGGCATCGGCGCCAAGCGCGTGTCGAACTATGAAATCGCCGAATTCGCGGCGAAGAACGACGACGTATGCATCCCTTTTGCCTCGATCGATCCGCACAAGGGCAAGTATGGTGCGCGCGAGGCGCGCGACCTGATCGAGAACCATGGCGTCAAGGGCTTCAAGTTCCACCACATCTGCCAGAACATCCATCCGGCCGAGCAGGTGGGTTACGCCATCTATGAAGTGATCAACCACTACAAGCTGCCGGCGATCTTTCACACCGGGCATTCAGGCATGGGCACCGGCATGCGCGGCGGTGGGGGCATCCACCTGAAATATGGCCAGCCGATGCTGGTCGATGATGTGGCGGTGGATTTCCCCGACATGAAGATCATCCTGGCGCACCCCTCGTGGCCGTGGGTGGATGAAAGCCTGTCGATGGCGCTGCACAAGAACAACGTCTACATTGATCTTTCGGGCTGGAGCCCCAAGTATTTCCAGCCGCAGATCATCCAGTACGCCAACACACAGCTGAAGAAGAAGATGCTGTTCGGCAGCGATTTCCCACTGATCCGTCCGGACAAGTGGCTGGATGCCGCGCGCCAGGTGGGCTTCCGCGATGACGTGCTGCCCGGCATCATGAAGGATAACGCGGTCAAGCTGCTGGGCCTGGCGTGATCGCCGATCCGCCTTCTGACCCGGCAGACATTCGCGCCTGGCAGCGGCTGGGCGCGGATGTGACCACGTCGGGCCGGCTGGAGCCGCGCGATGTGGCGCGGCTGGCGGCACTGGGCGTGGGCCATGTGATCAACCTGGCGCTCGAAACCCATCCCGAGGCCCTGGCCAACGAAGGGGCAAGGCTGGCGGCGGCGGGCATGGCCTATACCCATATCCCGGTGCCGTTTGATGCGCCCGCCAACGCCCATTTCGCCGCGTTTTGCCAGGCGCTGGAGCAGGGGCCGCGCCCGGTGCACGTGCATTGCATCATGAACTGGCGCGTGGCCGCGTTCTTCTATCGCTGGCACCGCGATGTGGCCGGCATGGCCGAACCGCAGGCCCGCGCTCTCATGGCGCAGCAATGGACGCCCGAAGGCTCCGACCGGCCCGAAGCACAGGTCTGGTCTGATTTCATCGCGGGCAAGGGCGCATGATCGATTTTGCCGGCCGCCACGTGGTGATCACCGGGGCTTCCACCGGCATCGGCCGCGCCACGGCCGATGTGGTGGTGGCGGGCGGCGGCACCGTCACGCTGATCGCGCGGCGCGCGGCCTTGCTGGAGCAGGCGGTGGCCGAACTGGGTACGTGCGCCGGCTGGGGGGCGGCCGATGTGGCCGACAAGGCGCAACTTCTGGCGGCACTCGACCGAGCGGTTGCAGAGCGCGGGCCGATCGATGGCCTGTTCTGCAACGCCGGGATCGGTGGCACGTTCGCGGCGGTGGAAGACTATGCCGACGCAGCGTTCGATGCGGTGCTGGCGGTCAACCTCACGTCCGTGTTCCACGCCATCGCCCATGTGGTGCCTGCGATGAAAGTGCGGCGGCGCGGCGCGATCCTGGTCACGGGCAGCCTGGCCAGCGAGCGCGGCATGGCCATGAACGCGGCCTATGTCGCGTCGAAGCATGCGGTGCTGGGCCTGGCGCCGGGGGTGGCGCTGGAACTGGCGCCTTTTGGCGTGCGCTGCAATTGCGTGGTGCCCGGCTTCATCGAAACGCCAATGCTCGATGCCCTCCCGCCCGATGCCGCCACGGCGATGGCCGCGCGTGTTCCGCAAGGGCGCACCGGCAGCGCGGCTGAACTGGCGCAAGTGGCCGCGTTCCTGCTGTCGGACGCGGCATCTCACGTTACCGCGCAGAGTTGGGCCGCCGATGGCGGCCTGCTCGGCACGCTGTCGCTTTGAAGGAACCAGCCATGGCCCTTGCCTATTACCACGCCGAACCCGTCGCCAATTCGCTCAAATCGATGATTCCCTTGAAGGAAAAGGGGCTCGATTTCACCAGCCGCTATGTTGACCTGCACAAGTTCGAACAGCACCAGCCGTGGTTCGTGGCGATCAATCCCGAAGGCCAGGTGCCCGTGCTCGATCACGATGGCACGATCATCACGCACACCACGGTGATCAACGAATACCTGGAAGATGCCTTTCCCGATGCCCAGCCCGCCGATGGGCCGCTGCGGCCGCGCGACGCGGTGGGCGCGGCGCGCATGCGCTATTGGAACAAGTTCGTCGACGAGCATGTGATGAACCATGTCTCGATGCACGGCTGGCATCGCATGATCGGGATTATCGCCCGCAACATCGAGAACGGCGAATTCGAGAAGCTGCTGGAAAACATTCCCCTGCCCGATCAGCGCAAGAAATGGGCCACGGCCCGCTCTGGCTTTTCGGAAAGCGACCTGGCCAATGCGATGGACAAGATCGCCTATGCCGTGGACAAAGTGGAGCGCCAGCTGGGCGAAACGGAATGGCTGGCTGGCGACAGCTATACCCTTGCCGATATCAACTTTTATGCCCATTGCGGCATGATGGTGGAGCGCATGTTCCCCGAACTGGAGATTGCCGCACGCGCGCCGCGCCTGGTGGCTTGGCGCGACCGCATGACCGCGCGGCCCGCCGTGGCGGCCGCGCTTGCCGGTGAGGACCGCACGGCGCCGGGCCTGCGCACCTGGACCGGGCACGCGCGATAACGGAGGATTGCAGGGAATGGCGGGTTTCGTTCTGATCCATGGGTCTTGGCACGGGGGCTGGTGCTTTGACAAAGTGGCCGCGATCCTGACGGCGCGCGGCCATACCGTGGTGGCGCCCACTTTGCCCGGCATGGGCGGCACGGCCGAGGAGATGGCCGCCGTCACGCTGGAAAGCTGGGGGGATTTTGCTGCGCAGCACTGCCGCGATCTCAAGCAGAAGCTGGGCGGCGCGCCGGTGGTGCTGGGCGGGCACAGCCGGGGTGGCCTGGTGGTCAGCACGGCGGCAGAACGCCATCCCGATGCGATGGACAGCCTGGCCTATATCTGTGCGATGATGCTGCCGGCGGGGCTTTCCCGCGCGGAGTTCAAGGAAATCGTCGGCCCCAATGCGCCGTTCGAGGCGATCATCAAGCCGTTGCACGGCAGCATTGCCACGGTGATCGATCCGGTTGACGATGCCGGGGCGGTGTTTGCGCAGCTTTCCCCGCCCGAGGACGTGGCCGCCGTGCTGCCGCGCTTGCTGGCCGAACCCAGCGAACCGCGCCGCCAAAGAATCGTGGTCACGCCCGAACGGTGGGGCAGCAAACCGCGCATCTATGTGGAATGCACCCAGGACCGCACGATCCCCATCGACAGCCAGCGCAAGATGATCGCCATGTCGCCCGGCGCGCAAGTGATAACGCTGGCGGCTGACCACAGCCCTTATCTCTCGATGCCAGAAGCCCTGGCTGACGCCCTGGAAGCGGCAATCTGATCCTCCCCCTCGGGGGAGGATCAATCGGCAAAGAAGTTCAATTCCAGCAGCACGTTGTTGGGATCGGCCACGAAGATCTGGCGCAAGCCGATCGCGGCGACGAAGTTGTGCTTTGCATCAAGCCCCATGGCGGCGATCCGCTGCATCACGATGTCATGCCCCGAACAATTGAGCGCCACGTGGTGGATCGCGCCGGTGACGGTGCCGGGCTCCACCGGCCGGTCATAGGTGCGCGGGCAATCGGTGCTGTTGATGTGCAGCACCGCGCGGCCGCCCTTGTCGTAAAGCCACTGCGCGTTTTGCGGGGTCAGCGGGGGCGGGGCGTCGCGCTGCTCAAGGCCCAGCAGCGCGACATAGAACGCGCAGGTTTCCCCCAGTCGGTCGGTGATGATGTTCACGTGATCGAGGGCATTGACCTGCATGGCGTTTCCTTTCCCGTCAGCTCTTGAATACGACCGTCTTGTTGCCGTTGAGCAGCGCGCGGTCTTCCAGGTGCAGGCGCACCGCTTCGGCCAGCACGCGGCGTTCGATATCGCGGCCCTTGCGCACCAGGTCGTCGGCCCGGTCGGCATGAGTCACCGTTTCCACATCCTGATGGATGATCGGCCCTTCGTCGAGGTCTGCCGTCACATAGTGCCCGGTGGCGCCGATCATCTTCACCCCGCGCGCGTGCGCCTGGTGATAGGGCTTGGCCCCCTTGAAGCTGGGCAGGAACGAGTGGTGGATGTTGATGCAGCGGCCCGAGAGGAACTTGGCGAGATCGTCTGACAGGATCTGCATGTAGCGCGCCAGCACCACCAGTTCCGCGCCGGTTTCGGTGACGATGCGCTTCACTTCGGCTTCCTGCTGCGGCTTGGTGTCCTTGGTGATTGGCAGGTGGTAATAGGGAATGTCGCCGATCAACGAGATCGACAGCGCTTCCTTGGGGTGGTTGCCCAGAATCGCCACCACGTCCATCGGCAGTTCGCCGATGCGGGCGCGATAGAGCAGGTCGCCCAGGCAGTGGTCGAACTTGCTCACCATCATCACCACGCGGCGCTTTTTGGTGGTATCGCGCAGGTTCCACGCCATGCCATATTGCTGCGCCACCGGTTCGAGCGCGGCGTGCAGCATTTCTGCGCTCTTTTCGCCCGGATCGAACACCACGCGCATGAAAAAGCGGCCGGATTCCTGATCGTCGAACTGTTGCGCCTCCAGCACGTTGGCGCCCTGTTCGTAGAGCGTGCCCGATACGCGGGCGACGATTCCGGGCACATCGGTGCACGAAATGGTGAGAATCAGCGGTGCGGCCATGATCAGTGTCTCTCCCGTCGTTGTCTCGCGCCGGCCTGTCGATTTTGCCATTGCGAATCTGTTTCGATATTGTATGTGTTGCATACAAATTTCAACCAAGCATTTTTAGTCGGGAGAAGATTGCATGGCCGCGACCAACCTTGACCAGCTGCTGCAGCAAAACGGCGATATCGTCGGCATGCTGCGCAACTCGCAGCTGGGTGCCTATGTCTATCCGGTGGTGGCACCGGAATTTTCCAACTGGCGTTCCGAACAGTGGGCCTGGCAGCATTCCGCCGTGCTGTTCGACCAATCGCACCACATGGTGAACCTCTACATTCGCGGCAAGGACGCGCTCAAGCTGCTGTCCGACACCATGATCAACAGCTCCAAGGGCTGGGCGGTGAACAAGGCCAAGCAGTATGTGCCCACCACCCCCTATGGCCACGTGATCGGCGACGGTATCATCTTCTGGGAAGAAGAGGAAAGCTTCACGTACGTCGGCCGCGCTCCGGCTTCCAACTGGCTGCGTTATCACGCCGCCACCGGTGGCTATGATTGCGAAATCGAGCTGGACGACCGTTCGCCGATGCGCCCGATGGGCAAGCCGGTCAGCCGCAAGGAATGGCGCTTCCAGATCCAGGGCCCCAATGCCTGGGCGGTGATCGAAAAGCTGCATGGCGGCCCGCTGGAACAGCTCAAGTTCTTCAACATGAGCACCATGAACATTGCCGGCAAGACCGTGCGCACGCTGCGCCACGGCATGTCGGGTGCGCCGGGCCTGGAAATCTGGGGCCCCTATGCCGAGCAGGAAGAAATCCGCGCCGCCATTCTGGAAGCCGGCAAGGAATTCGGCCTGATCGCTTGCGGCAGCCGCGCCTACCCGTCCAACACGCTGGAATCGGGCTGGATTCCGTCGCCGCTGCCGGCGATCTACACCGGCGAAAAGCTCAAGGGCTTCCGCGAGTGGCTGGGTGCCGACAGCTATGAAGCGACCGGCTCGATCGGCGGTTCGTTCGTGTCCGACAACATCGAGGACTACTACCTCAACCCGTGGGAACTGGGCTATGGCTCGTTCGTGAAGTTCGACCACGAGTTCCATGGCCGTGAAGCGCTCCAAGCGCTCAACCCGGCCGATCAGCGCAAGAAGGTGACGCTGGCCTGGCATCCCGAAGACATGGCCAAGATAATGGCCTCGCTGTTCAACCCCGATGGTGACCAGTACAAGTTCTTCGATACCCCGCTCGCGAACTATGCTTCGTCGAACTATGACCGCGTGGTCGATGCCGGCGGCAAGACCGTGGGCCTCTCGATGTTCACCGGCTATTCGTACAACGAAAAGCAGGCGCTTTCGCTCGCCACGATCGATCCGGAAATTCCGGTCGGCACCGAAGTGCGCGTGGTGTGGGGCGAAGAAAACGGCGGGACCAAGAAGACCACCGTGGAACCGCACAAGCAGCTGGAAGTGCGCGCGATCGTTTCGCCCGTGCCCTACAGCCGCGTGGCCCGCGAAGCCTACGCCGAAGGCTGGCGCACCGGTCGTTGATGACCTTTCCCCTCCCTGCCTCCGGGCGGGGAGGGGCCACTACCCCAAACGATAACAACACACGTGGGCGAGGGATCAGAGGATGGCATACGCACAGATTCATCCCAATTGGGACAAGGAACCGGCCGGCATCACCGACGGCTATTCGCTGGAAATGACCGCGAAGGACATCGAGTCCTTGCGCGAAGCCGCCCCCCTGATCCCGCCCGAAACGCCCGTGGCCGTCACGTTCCTGCCCGGCGAGGAAGCCGAGGCCCGCATTGCCGCCACCATTGCCGTGCGCGAGCTGGGTTTCGAGCCGATGCCGCACTTTTCGGCGCGGCGGATCATCGACGTGCCCGAATTCGAGGCTTACCTTCAGGCCGTGGTGGAGCGGGCTGGCGTGCGCCGCTGCTTCATCGTGGCGGGCGATCCGCCCGAGCCGCAGGGCCCGTTCTTCGATAGCTCTGCCCTGATCGCCACCGGCGCGTTCGAGCGCGCGGGGATTACCGCGATCGGCATTGGCGGCCACCCCGATGGCCACCCCAACATGAGCGAAGCGGAATGCTGGGCCGTGCTGGACAAGAAAGTGGCGGAAATCACCGCGCGCGGCATGGCCCCGCTGATCGTCACCCAGTTCGGTTTCGATGCGGATTCGTTCCTCGTCTGGCTGGAAAAGCTGCGCGCGCGCGGCATCGATGCGCCGGTGCGGATCGGCGTGCCTGGCCCGGCCGGGATCAAGCGCCTGCTCTCGTTCGCCGCGCGCTGCGGCGTGGGCGCTTCGGCCAGCGTGATGAAGAAGTACGGCATTTCGCTGGGCAACCTGATCGGCAGTGCGGGGCCGGACAAGCTGGTCGATGCCTTTGCCCGTGGCCTGGGGCCGCAGCATGGCCGCGTGCGGCTGCATTTCTATCCGTTCGGCGGGCTCAAGAAGACCGTGGAATGGATCGAGGACTATCGCCGTCGCCATCCTGCCTGAAGGAGCCTGACATGGCTGATTACGTCCTGGTCCATGGCGCCTGGTGCGGCGCATGGTGCTTCGAACAACTGGCGGGCGAATTGCGCGCTGCCGGCCATCGCGTGGTGGCGGTCGATCTGCCCGGCCTGGGCGCCGATGCGGCGCACTTGCACCCCGGCATTACCCTGAGCGACCATATCGCCCATGTCGAAGCCGAAGTGGCGCGTGCCGGGTTCGATCGCTTCGTGCTGGTCGGGCACAGCTATGGCGGCATGGTGATCACCGGCCTTGCCGCGCGGCTGGGCTCGCGGATCGACACGCTGGTCTATGTCGATGCGTTCCTGCCCGGTGATGGCCAGTCCTTGTGGAACCTGACCGGCGATTGGGAACACGCGCACTATATCGACGGGCAGAAGCACACGCCCGGCGCGATTGCGCCACTCCCCGGCTTTGCCGATCCGCGCCTCACGCCGCATCCCTTGCTGACGCTGGTGGAGGCGGTGCGCCTGACGGGCGAGGAAGCCCAGGTGCCGCGCCGCATCTATATCTTCGCCACCGGCTGGCAGCCCACGCCCTTTGCCCGCTTTGCCCAGGCGGTGCGCCAGGACCCCGCGTGGGAATACCACGAGGTGGGCGGCGGCCATTTCGTGATGGCCGACGCGCCAGAGGACTTGCGCACGATCGTGCTGGGCGCCGCAGCGGGCTGAGCGGCCAGCGCCGCGCTCAAAGCCCGGCGAGTTCGTCCTGCGCGGCATCGAGCGCGGCCGCGATGGTATCCACCAGCCGGTCGATTTCCGCATGGGTGATCACCAGCGGCGGGCTCATCACGATGGTGTCGCGCACCGCGCGCACCATCAGTCCGCGCGCGATGCAATGGTCGCGCACGATCGGGGCGGCCTGGCCGCCTTTCCCATGCCGACGGTTCGTGCCTTTTTCCGCCACGATCTCTACCGCGCCGATCAGGCCGAGCGAGCGCGCCTCGCCCACCAGCGGGTGCGGGGCAAGGCGTTCTGCCAGGGCCGCGGCCAGATAGGGCCCGGTGTCGCGTGCGGTGCGGCCGACCAGGTCTTCGCGCTCGATGATGTCCAGGTTGCGCAGCGCCACGGCCGCGCAGACCGGGTGGCCGGAATAAGTATAGCCGTGGGTAAACTCCTCGCCCGACGCGCGCAGCGTTTCCACGATTTCGCGGCTGACCCCGGTGGCCGAGATCGGCAGGTAGCCCGATGACAGGCCCTTGGCCATCGAGACGATATCGGGGGTAAAGCCAAAGTGCTGGAAGCCGAACCAGGCGCCCAGGCGGCCAAAGCCGCAGATCACTTCATCGGACACCAGCAGGATGCCGTACTTGCGGCAGATCGCCTCCACCTTGTGCCAATAAGTGGGCGGGGGAATGATCACGCCGCCCGCGCCCTGCACCGGCTCGCCGATGAAGGCGGCGACGTTTTCAGGGCCGATGGCCAGGATGCGTTCCTCGATCGCGGCGGCGGCGCGGGTGGCAAAGCTTTCCGGGTCTTCGCCAAAGCCTTCACCGAAGGCATAGGGCTGCATCACGTGCTCCACGCCGGGGATCGGCATGCCGCCTTGCACATGCATGAAATCCATGCCGCCCAGGCTGGCCGAGGCCACGGTGGAGCCGTGATAGGCATTGCGCCGGCTGATGAACACGGTGCGCTTGGGCTGCCCCTTGAGCGCCCAGTACGTGCGCACCAGGCGGAACACGGTATCGTTGGATTCCGAACCGCTGTTGTTGAAGAACACGTGCTGCAGTTCGCCACCCAGCAGGCCGGCCAGGCGCGCGGCCAGTTCGATCGGCGGCGGCGTGGCGGTGCGGAAGAAGGTGTTGTAGAACGGCAATTCCAGCATCTGCGCGCGCGCCACGTCGGCCAGTTCATCGCGGCCATAGCCCACGTTCACGCACCACAGCCCGGCCATGCCATCGAGCAGGGAATGCCCTTCGCCATCGGTGATCGTGCAGCCCTGTGCATGGGTGATCACGCGGCTGCCGCCCAATTGCTGTTGCAGGGCATAGCTCGATTGGGCAGGCAGGTGGTGGGCCACGTCAAGCTGGCGCAAGGTGGCGATATCGTGGTTGCGAACGATGGTCATGACGTGATCCCGAATTTGTCCCACCCGTGTATTCTAAGATCACAGATACGGTTGCCCTTTGGGCTCGTCAAACGAAAACCCTTGGCGCGGCCGCGCAAAAGGTTCATCACGGGTGCAAACGGCTGGGCCTGATCCAAGATCACGGTTTCGCAGACAGGCCCCAGCGGCATGAAGAACCGCCATCACGAAGACAGGTTGATTTGGAAAAGACAGGCATGAAGATCGGCGCCACCACGGCAAAGGGCCAGGCAAAGGCGGCAACGGGCAAGGCAGCCGCGAGCAAGCCTGCAACGCCCAAGGGCGTGGCCAAGGCGCCCGTGGCCCGCGTGGCGCGCGCAACCAAGGCGGCCGGTGCCAAAGCCGCGGCGGCCAAGGCGGACGAGGGCGAAGTGACCTCCTCGCTGCGCGAGCAGGTCTATGAAGACCTGCGCTATCGCCTGATCACCGGCAAGATCGCGCCGGGCGTGGGCATTTCCACGCGCGGCCTGGCCCAGCAGATGGGCGTGAGCCAGATGCCGGTGCGCGATGCGCTCAGCCGCATCGCGGCCGAAGGCGCGGTGGACATCCGATCCAAGCGCGCGGTGATGGTGCCCAAGATGACGCTGGAGCGCTTTGACGAGATCATGCGCCTGCGCACCTTGCTCGAACCCGTCGCCGCCGTGGCCGCCCTGCCGCACATCGATGCCGAGCGCCTGCGCGATATTCGCGCGGCCGACGAGGCGACCGACGCGGCGCTGGGCGAAGGCGACGTGAACGCCTACATGGAATCGAACTTCCGCTTCCACTCGCTGATCTATGGCGCGGCGCCGATGCCGCTGGCCAACCGCATGATCGAAAGCCTGTGGATGCAGTTCGGCCCGTTCATGCGCGTGGTCTATGGCCGCTATGGCACCGCCGCCATGGTCGATCACCACCAGGCGGCGGCCAAGGCCATCGCCAAGGGCGATGCGCAGGGGCTGCACGATGCCATCGCCGGCGACATCGGCGATTGCGCAGACCTGATGCAGGACTGGGACCGGCTGAACCTCTGATGGCCCGCAAACACGCCAAGCGCGGCGGCTGGGCTGACGAACCCGAAGCCACCGAAGATGAAGCCCCGCCGCCCGTCCCCTGCTGGCTCTGCGGCCGGCCCACCGGCAGCACCATCGTGTGGCACCACCCCGTGCCCAAGAGCCGCGGCGGCCGCGACGTGGTGCCGATGCACGGCATCTGCCAGCAGACCCTGACCGCCAACTTCACCAACTCCGAACTGCAACGCGCGGGGCTGGATGTCGACGTGCTGCTGGCCCACCCGCCGATCCGCAAGTTCGTGGACTGGGTGGCGAACAAGGACCCGGACTTTACCGCGAGTGTGACCAAGAAGGGGCGGTGAGGGGGTAGGACGCCGTTTTTATTATTCTCGTTTCGGACCAAGTGGCGGTTTTAAAGGCTTTTGCTCTTTTTTGTTTCTGATTATGTCTACCGCTTGGGGGCGCGTGCTCGCGCCTTGGACGGGGGCATCATGATTCATTGTACTGATCTTGGCGCAAAGCGCCATGGACGGCGCTTTGCGGCGGCCATTCTCGTTTCCTTGATGGCCCCGGCAATTTTGCCGCAGGCAGCCCATGCGCAAATGCCGCCATTGCAGCCGGCACCGCCGGCAGACAAGTTTGCCGCGCTCGACGCCGCAGACCGCGAGGCGGAGGCGAAAGCCGTTTGGCAGGAGATCGGCCGCGTTGCGCAAGTGGGGCCGCGCCAGATCGCCTTGCTCGACCAGGGTACGCTCAACCTCCCCGCAGGGCAGGTTTTCGTTCCGGCGTCCACGGCCAATCGCTTGATGGCTGTGCTGGGCAATCGCACGCTGGATTCGCGATTTGGCCTCATTCTTCCCGCCAATGGGAAGGACAACTGGATCATCGATATCGTCTGGGCCAAGGAAGGCTATGTCAAGGACGGCGATGCCAAGGAATGGGAGCCGGACGCCCTGCTGGAGAGCCTGAAGGCGGGCACCGAGGAGGACAACAAGGGCCGGCAGGCGCGCGGCATGCCTGCTCTGGACATCACCGGGTGGGTGCAGCAGCCGGTCTACGATGGCGCTCGTCACCAACTGGTCTGGTCCATTGCCGCGCATGATCGCGGCACGTCCGATGGGCGACCGGAGACGATCAACTACAACACCTATGCCCTTGGCCGGGAAGGCTTCTTTACGCTCAATCTCCTGACCGATTCGACCGCTGTGGCGGCGGACAAGAGCGCGGTTCAGGCCGATCTGGCCGGGTTGTCGTTCAACCCCGGAAAGCGCTACGAGGACTTTGACTCGTCGACCGACAAGGTTGCCGCCTTTGGCCTGGCCGGCCTGATCGGTGCCGTCGCGATCAAGAAGATGGGTCTGCTCGCGGTCATCGGGGTCTTCCTGCTCAAGATCTGGAAGTTGGTGATCTTTGTCGTGTTGGGCGGGTGGGCCGCATTGCGCCGCCGCATCGCGCGCCTGTTCGGCCGGAAGGAGGACGAGGACCCGTTTGCCGAATATGTGACGGCAGAGCCTGATCCCTCCGAGCCTGCCGCACCGGAAGGTGCCGTCGCGCCCGATCCCGAGCCGGCCGTTGTGCTGACCAAGTCGCCGGAAGAGGCAAGGCCTGTGGCATGATCAAGTTGCTGGCGCTTGTTTTTGGCGTCTTCAAGCTGGGCAAACTGGGCGGCACCGCGATCACCATGATCGTCTCGCTGGGATTGTATGCACTGGCGTTCGGCTGGCGCTATGCCGCGGGCTTCATCGGCCTCATCTTCGTTCATGAAATGGGCCATTATCTGGCGGCGCGCTACAAGGGTTTGGCGGTGGGTGCCCCCACGTTCATCCCTTTTGTTGGCGCGTGGATCGAACTGAAAGAGCAGCCGATGAATGCCCAGGTAGAGGCATTCGTCGGGCTGGCGGGGCCTTTTCTGGGGACTGTCGGGGCGGCGGTCTGCTATTTCCTGGCGCGCGAGAACGGTAGCCCGGTTTTGATGGCGGTGGCCTACTCCGGATTTTTCCTGAACTTTTTCAATCTCATTCCGCTATCGCCACTGGATGGCGGACGCATTACCGGGATTTTGGGGCCAAGGGTCTGGTTCGTAGGGGTGCCGATCATGCTGGGCATGCTGTTCTATCATCCCAGCCCGCTCTTGGTGATGATCGCGATCATGGCCGTTCCTGCGCTCAAAAAGGCCTGGCACTTCGATCCCGAAGACCCGGAGAACCAAGCCTATTACGGTATTCCGGCCGAAACGAAGTTTGAATATGCGGCGCTCTATCTCGGCTTGCTGGCCTATGTCGCGGTCATGACCAGCATGGTGCACGAGGAACTGGGCGGCTTGTCCTGAATCAACGGGGTGCAGGGGCGACAAGCCCCTACGTTTTCCTTTTTCTTCAAGCCTTTTGCCAGGCTTCGCACCACCCCCAACCCCCTCCTCTGAAGAGGAGGGGGCTTTTGGCTGCCTCCCGCCTTACCCCAGCAATTCCCCCACCGCGCGCCAGGCTTGGTCTATGGCGCTGTCGGTGTAGGCGGCGCGGCCGCTGTCGGAGTTGGCGATGGTGATCGCGCCGAAGCGTTGGCGGGCGATCTTGTTGGGGGCGTTTGGGTCGTCGTCCTGCTGTTTGTCCCACAGGGCGTTGAATTCGGGGGCATAGCCGTGGGGCCAGCGGTTCACCGTGATGGCCGCGATATCCTTGTCCGCGTCAAAGCCATAGGGGCCCATGGCGCGGGTGAGCAGGTCGCGGATGCGGGTTTCGAACAGGGCGAGGTCGGTGCCGAGCAGTTCCATGCGGCCGGCGCGGCTCTGGTCGTGTTCGGGCAGGCCGGGCTGGTGGGGAATGCCGGTCAGGTGCAGCAGGATGGGATCGTCGGGCGATTTCGGCCCGGCATAGCCGCCCAGGGCCACGGCGTGATCGAGGTTGGCGCTCTGGAACCAGGCCTGGGGAAACTGGATGCCGCTGATGCCGGCCTTGGCAAAGGCGCGCCAGTTGTCGAGCGCGACGCTGACATAGACCAGCGGTTCCTTGACCAGTTCGTGCAGCGCTTCCTTCTGCGCCGCCGGCATGCTGGGCACGAGGTAGGGGATGATCATGTTGTAGCAGGCCATGACCACGTGGCGCGCGGCCACCTTGTGCACTTTGCCGGCGTGGGAATAGACCACGTCTGCCCCGGCCTGGGCGCGGTTCACGGCGTGGACGGCAATGCTGGAGAGGCGCAGGCGCACGGCGTTTTCGGGGCGGTCGAGCGCGGCATAGTTGGCCGGGGCAAGGATCGATTGCTCCACCGTCAGGCCTGGCGCCATGAAGCCGGGGATCAGGTCGGCCACCAGCCGGCGGGCGATCGTGGCGTTGCCATCGGGGAAGTGGAAATCATAGCTGCCGCCGGTGCTGGCAAAGCCGCGCGGGGTATAGCCCATGCGCATGGTGCCGCCCGGTTCCAGCTTCAGGCCCTTGAAACCGGGGAAGAATCCGGTGCCCCAGGCATCGAGCGCGCAGATGCCGTCGGCGCCCACGCACCACCACCCGAGCGGGCGGTTCTGGTAGAACAGCATGGCTTCTTCGGACAGGCCGCCGTGCTTGATCAGGTAATCGCGATAGCTGATGGTGGAGAGGTAATCCTTGCGCTCGGCCATCGGCATGGCGCCGAGCGGATCGGTCTCGCCCGATTCCAGCGCGGCGATCTGCGCGCGGGCGGCGGGGGAAAGCGGCGCCTTGACCAGCGCCTCACCCAGCGGGGCATCGTCGGGCAGGGGGATCAGCGCATCGGCGCCGAAGCTTTCCTTGTCGAAGAACACCGCGCGGCCCAGCTTCACGCCGGCCAGCATGCCTTCGTCGGCCTCTGCCCCGCCATAGGCCTTGGCCAGCGCGGGCACGTCGATCCCCAGGCGCTTCAACAGGCCATCGGCCACCTTGCTGTAGGGCGTGGGGCTTTCGATGCCGGCGGTGCCGCCGTTCATCAGCAGGGTGTGGCCGCGCACCTTGAATTCGTTGCGCTTGGCATGGCCGCCGAAATCGTCGTGGTTTTCTAGGATCAGGATCTTGGCGGCCGGGTTGCGATCACGGTAGAACAGCGCAGCGGAAAGCCCGCTGATGCCCCCGCCCACCACCACCAGGTCATAGCTTTCGTGCGCCGGGCCGGCCAATGCCTGACCCACCGCCTGGCCATCGCGCAGGGCGTGCGCCACTTCGAACGAGCCGGGATGCGATCCGCGCATGCCGGTGCGCAGCGGCGGGTAATAACCGCCTGGTTCCCCCGGATGCGCGGGCAAGGGGGCGGCGGGCGCGCCGGGCTTGGGCGCCTTGGCCTTGGGCAGGGTGGCAACGGCGGGAGCGGCCATGGCGGTGGCGGCGGTGGCCGAACCGGTTTTCACAAATGTGCGGCGCGTCAGCCTTCCGCCGGGATTGCCTTCGGATGCCATTTTGATCACCTATGATGAAAGGCTTTACCTGCATCCTGTGATCACATATCGTGCGCAAAAGCAATGCCCGATATCGAACCGGGCCAACCATGAGGGCACCCATGCAAGCAACCCCTTCAAGGCGCGGATTTTTGGCCGGCCTTGGCACGGCTGCGGTCGGCATCACCTTTTCGGGGCTGGCGGGATGCAAGAAGCATCCTTCGCAGATGGTCAATTTCTACAACTGGGATACCTACGTCGGCAAGAACACGCTGTCGGGCTTTGAAAAGGCCAGCGGCATCGGCGTGAACATGAGCCTCTATTCCAACAACGACGAGCTGTTTGCCAAGCTGCGTGGCGGCAATCCCGGCTATGACGTGGTGGTGCCGGCCAACGATTTCGTGCAGCGCATGGCCAAGGCCAATATGCTGATGCCGCTGGACCACGCCAAGATTCCGAATGCCAAGAACATCCTGCCGCGGTTCCAGGATGCGCCGTTCGATCCCGGCCGCAAATATGCCATGCCCTATACCTGGCTGGTGCTGGGCATCGGCTATCGCAAGTCCAAGATCCAGGGCGTGCCCGACAGCTGGAAATGGGTGCTGGATTCGCCGCAGTACAAGGGCCGCATCGCCGTGCTCTCTGACGCGGCGGATCTGTGCCGGCTGACCGAAATCTACCTGGGCGCCGACATGAACACGTTCGACAAGGGCGCCCTGGCCAAAGTGCAGGACCTGCTGATCCGCCAGAAGGGCAACATCGCCACGTTCCATGACGACAACGGGCAAGACCTGCTGCTGTCGGGCGATTGCGACATCGTGATCGAATACAACGGCGACATTGCCCAGGTGATGCGCGAGGACAAGGACCTCGCTTTCGTGGTGCCCAAGGAAGGCAGCATCCTGCAATCCGACCAGCTGTGCATTCCCACCGGCGCGCCCAATCCCGATGCCGCGCACGCGTTCATCAACTACCTGCTGAGCGCGGAGGCGGGCGCCGACATTTCGCGCACCATCCGCTATCCCACGCCCAATGGCGCCGCGCTGGCGCAGATGGACGCCGAATATCGCGACAATCCGGCGATCTTCCCGCCCGAAGCGGCGCTGGCCAAGTGCCAATACGCCAATTACCTGGGCGAGGATGCCTATCGCGCGTTCCAGGACGTGATCACCCGCGTGCGCGCGGCGTAAAGTACGGGCGTGGGGGAAGGCGCTTCTCTCCCCATCCTCTTTAGAGGAGGGGGCTGGGGGGTGGTGGACGTCATGCGCGTGGCTTTAGGCCCAGCACCACCCCCAACCCCCTCCTCTGAAGAAGAGGGGGCTTTAAGTATCTTATTCAACCGGCTTTTCCGGGTCATAGACCACGTAGAACTTCTAATATCCCTTCGAATCCCAGGTGCCGAGCCAGCCTTTGGGAATGGAGACCGAATCCCCGGCCTTCACCTCCAGCACGGTACCATCGGCCGAAGTGAGCGTGACGCCGCCCGAGAGGAACACCATGAATTCGTTCACCGGATAGCCTTCGCCGGTGAAGCTGTCGTGGTTGGGGCCGGCCACGGCATAGGCGCCACTCATGAACTTCTTGTCGGCCGAATGCAGCTGCGGCAGGTCTGACACGGCCACGCCGCCTTCGCTGCTGTGGTGCGCGGCGCTGCCGGCGAGGGCCGCAGTCACCGCGCTGCTGGCGAGCTTGGCCGGCTTGGCGATGCTGGCAGCGCCAGTATCGGCCAGGGCGGCAGGGATGGGCAGGGCAAGGCCCAGGCACAGCGCCAGGGCAAGTTTGGGGATCGGGCGCATCGGACGGTCTCCTGTGGCAAGATACTGCGATCTCAATCGCGGGTGCCGGCGCCGCCGTCAACTGCCCAGGTGGCCGCAGCCGGTGCGATCTGACGACGTTCGGTGCATCTGGTGCACCGTTTCATTCGTGCTATGATGCGATCGCACAACCGACGACATGCAGGCATATGGGGGCATCGTGCCAAACGAAACTGCTTCGGGCGATTTCCTGTCGGGCAAGGCCATTCCGCCCTTTGCCGCCCTGCGCGCGTTCGAAGTGGTGGGCCGCGTGGGCGGGGTGCGGCGTGCCGCGGCGCTGCTGCGGCTGGACCATACGGTGGTGAGCCGGCACCTCAAGGCGTTGGAGGAATGGCTGGGCGTGATGCTGGTGGATCGCCAGGGCGGGCGGCTGACGCTGACCGAGGCGGGGCAGGCCTATCACGCGCGGGTTTCGGCCGCGATGCTCGATGTGGTTTCCGCCACGCGCGAGATCATGGCCCAGGGCCAGATCCACGATTTGCGCCTGTGGTGCGTGCCAGGCTTTGCCACGCAATGGCTTTCCGCCCAGATCGCCGCGTTCGAACAGAACGGGCCGGGTTTCCAGGTGGAACTGCGTCCCACCGATCGCCCGGCCAACCTGATCCAGTTCGAAGCGGACGTGGACATCCGCTTTTACGGCGACGAATGGCTGCCGCAGCCGGGCGGGCCGGGGTTGCACACGCTGGTGCTGGCGCGGCCGCCGCTGCTGGTGGTGGCCAGCCCGGCACTGGCCGCCAGCCTTTCCGGCATTTCCGGGGTGGCAGACCTGCTGGCGGCGCCGCTGCTTCATGAAGAGCATCACGAGCAGTGGCGGTTCTGGCTGCGTGGCAATGGCTTGGATGTGGGGCAGCAGGCTTTGCCTGGCGCGCTCTTGTGGCATGCCCACCTTGCGCTGGCGGCGGCGCGCGCCGGGCGTGGGCTGGCGCTGGCCAACCGCTACCTGGTGGCAGAAGACCTCGCCAGCGGGGCCTTGGTGGAATTGGCGGTGCCCGGTGCCACGGCGGTGGCGATCGGGTCTTATTGCATGGTGACGCGTGCCGATCGGGCCAACAATCCGGCGATTGCGCAACTGCGCCGGTTCCTGCGCGAACGGGTGGAATAAGGCTGTGGTGCATGGCCTGCACCATACCCGGCCGCTTTTCCCCCTCCCGCCGCAGGCCGCGCTTTATCAAAGCATGACTTGAAAACAATTCACGGCATTGCCCCAGGCAGCCGACCATGCAGGAGCGTTTCATGGCCAGCCAGACCCAGCCTTTTGCCTCGCTCGATCCGGCCAGCATGGACGGCGTGGACCTTGACCACTTCTGGATGCCGTTCACCAACAACCGGTTCTTCAAGCAGAACCCGCGCCTGTTCGTGGCTTCCAAGGACATGCACTATACCACGGCCGATGGGCGCCAGGTGCTGGACGCCACGGCCGGTCTGTGGTGCGTGAACGCCGGGCATGGCCGCGCAGCGATCACGGCGGCGATTGCCGAAGCGGCCGCCACGCTCGATTTTGCGCCCACGTTCCAGCTCGGGCACCCCCTGCCGTTTCGCCTGGCCAGCGAAGTGGCGCGGATCATGCCGGCGGGAATGGACCGGGTGTTCTTCACCAATTCCGGTTCGGAAAGCGCCGATACCGCGCTGAAAATGGCGCTGGCCTATCACCATGCGCGCGGCGATCACACGCGGTTCCGCCTGATCGGGCGGCAGCGCGGCTATCACGGCACCAATTTCGGCGGGCTTTCGGTGGGCGGCATCGGCGGCAACCGGCGCCGCTTCGTTTCGCAGGTGTGGGGGGTGGATCACCTTTCCCACACCCATGGCCAGGCGGTGCGGTTCTGTCGCGGGATGCAGCCGGGCAATGGTGGCCTGGCCGAGGAACTGGAAGAACTGGTGGCGCTGCACGGCCCCGAAACGATCGCCGCCGTGATCGTGGAGCCGGTGGCCGGCTCCACCGGGGTGCTGGTGCCGCCGCAGGGCTATCTCCAGGCGCTGCGCGAGATCACGCGCAAGCATGGCATCCTGCTGATCTTCGATGAAGTGATTACCGGCTTTGGCCGCCTGGGCACGGCCACGGCGGCCGAATATTTCGGCGTGACGCCCGATATCATCACCACGGCCAAGGGGCTTACCAACGGCACCGTGCCGATGGGTGCGGTGATCGCCAGCCGGGAGGTGCACGACACCGTGGTGAACGGCAGCCCGGAAGGCATCGAGTTCTACCACGGCTATACCTATTCCGGCCATCCCGTGGCGGCGGCGGCGGGCCTGGCCACCTTGCAGCTCTATCGCGAGGGAGGGCTGTTTGAAAACGCCGCGGCGCTCTCTGCGCAGTGGGAAGCGGCGGCGCATAGCCTGGCCGATTGCCCGCATGTGATCGACATTCGCAATCTGGGCCTGGTGGCGGGCATCGAACTGGCCCCGCGCGCGGGGGCGCCGGGCGCGCGGGCGATGGAGGCCTTCCACCGCGCGTTCGATGCCGGCCTGCTGATCCGCGTGACGGGAGACATCATTGCGCTCTCGCCGCCGCTGATGATCACGGCCCCGCAGATCGACACGATTTTTGCCATGCTGCGCGAGATCCTGACCGACCTGGCCTGAGGCCCATGGCACGCGACCGCCTTCCCCCGCTCAAAGCCCTGGAAGGGTTCGAGGCCGCCGCGCGGCTGGGCAGCTTTGCCGCCGCCGCGCAGGAACTGGGGCTGACCCAATCGGCGATCAGCCACCAGGTGCGCAATCTGGAAGAGGCGCTGGGCCACGCCTTGTTCCGCCGGGTCTATCGCCAGGTGGTGCTGACCGACGCGGGCCGCGATTTCCACCGCACGGTGCGCGACATGCTCAAGGTGCTGCGCGGCGGGGTGAGCCGCCTGGCACCTTATCGCAAGGCCAATTCGGTGATCGTCTATGCCGATGCGGGCTTTGCCGGCTGCTGGTTGCAGCCCCGGCTGGGGCGGCTCATGGCCGATCTGCCGGGCATGGACCTGTGGCTCGACAGCCGGGGCCTGGCCGTGGATTTCGACACGACCGAACTGGACATCTTCCTGACGGACGCGCCCGATGCCGGCGACACCGGCTTGCCCGAGGAAGTGCTGCTGCGCCTGGACCACGCCGTCTATGCCGCGCCGGCCCTGGCGCAAGCGGGCGCGATGTTCCTCGATGGCGGGCCTCCGGTGCCGCTGCTGCATGATGAAGGCCCGGTGGATTGGGCGGGCTGGTTTGCGCATTTCGGGCTGGCGATGCCCGGCGGCGATGCCTTGATCGCCGGGCCGACGTTTACCGCCGTGCCCGGCCTGCTCGGCGCCGCAGCCGACGGATTGGGCCTGGCCCTGGCCGCGCAGGCTTATGCCGCGCCCTGGGTGGCGCGGGGCGAACTGGTGCCCGTGAGTGACCGCGTGTGGCCGGGGGCGGCGCAACTGACCATGGTGGTGCGCGCCAAGGGGCGGGGCGATGTGCACGTGCATGCCTTGGCGGACTGGCTGCGCGCGGAAGCGGGATTTCCGGTGGGGAGTTGGGGTTAGCTGCCTTGGTCACCGCCGACGAAGGAACGGACTTAAAATGTTGTTTAGCGGCCGTTCCTTGCAGGTGGCATTTGCCCTGCGTTATAGATGCGACTTCGGAGGGCAGGACATTGCTCGCTTATTTCAAACGTGTGGGTTTAGCGCTTGGCGGAGTTATTGGGGCAGTCCTGACCGGCATCGCCCTGGAGAGCTACGTCGGGATACCTTTCGCAACGACATACCGCATTGCATGCGCTGTTGCGTGCCTCGTGCTCATCTTCAAGCTAGGAAAGGATTATCCTGGGGAAAGATGGCCCCGCCCCGCGTTTTTTATTTGCCTGATCGTGAACGTCCTATTGTTTTTTACACCTATTATGGACCGCCGCCCCTCTCGCGGAGAGCTTATGATCTTTGCGCTACCCGACGTTATTATCGTCTTGATGATACTCATTGCGTCGAAAAAGGCTGTTGATGTTCATCAGCGTGCCGTTCGTCAGCAGATGATCCTGGGTCTGATTGTAGCCTTATTATTTTGCTCAGTGCTCTATTCTCTGATAATTTTTTATCCGGACCGCTAAAGGCCTGATCACGGCATGGCTGGTTATGGGCCCCAACCGCCCATCTGCATCCGCCACGCGCTCTATGCCAGCCAGTCGGGCGGTGAGGCCGCCACCGCTTCGGTCAGCCACATGCGGAAGTGGGCGATGGGTTGGGCGTCCCACATGTCGGCGCGGGCGGTGAAGTAATAGGCGCCCGGCGCGCACGCGGCGAAGGCGGGATTGCCCGCGCCCAGTTCCACCAGGCGGCCGCTTTGCAGGTGTTCGGCTGCCAGGAAGCCGTTGGTGATCGCCACGCCCTGGCCATCGGCGGCGGCGGCCAGCGTCATGTGGGCCTGCCACAGCCGGGCCGAGACCGGCGGCTGCGCGTGCCCCAGGCCCTGCGCGGCAAACCAGGCGCGCCATTCGGCGTCGGAATCCTCGTGCAGCAGGGGCAGGGCGAGCAGGTCTTGCGGCGTGGATACGGCTGCGTCTTTCAGCCAGGGTGCATCGGCGCGGGCCACGGGAAACAGGCGGGGGCGCACCACGGCCTCGCGCATCAGGCTGCGCGGCGTGGCGAGGCCCGGTGCATCGTCGAGATACCAGCGAATATCGCCATGCGCCTCGCGCCGGGACAAATCGGGCGGGCTGTCGCTGGGCCGCAAGTCCAGCGCCATGCCGGGGTGGCGGCGGCCGAAACCGGGCAGCTTGGGGGTGAGCCATAAGTAGGCGAGGCCGGCCACCGACCACACGTCAAGCCGTCCGCCATGCTGCCCCCGCGCCTGGCTGGTGGCGTTGCACAATTGATCGAACGCGGGGCCGATCAGCGCGTGATAGCTTTCGCCTGCCGGCGTCAATCCGCCGTGCTGGCGATCCACCAGCATCACGCCCAGCCAGTCTTCCAGGGCACGCAAGTGGCGACTGACGATGGCGTGGCTTACCCCCAGCGCGGTGGCCGTGCGGCGCACCCCGCCGTGGCGGCCGAACGCCTCGAACGCGCGCAACGCGGCAAAGGGGGGCAGGTGGGGGCGGTCTGGCATGGTTGTGGTAACCCTTGGTCACCATCTGGGTAGCATTAGTGGGCTTTTGCGCACAAGCCGTTGGTGCGACAAGGCATGATCTGTTTTCCTTGCCCGGAGTGCCCGCCATGGCCGACAACGCTTCCCTTCTTGCCCGCCGCGAACAGGCCGTGCCGCGCGGCGTGGCGTCTTCCACTGCCGTCTTTGCCGATCGGGCGGAGAATGCCGAACTGTGGGACGTGGAAGGGCGCCGCTACATCGACTTTGCCGGGGGCATCGCCGTGCTCAACACCGGGCACCGCCATCCCAAGGTGATCGCGGCGGTCCAGGCGCAGCTCGACCGCTTCACCCACACCGCGTTCCAGGTCAGTCCTTATGAAAGCTATATCGCGCTCGCGGAAAAATTGAACGAGGCCGCCCCATTTTCCGGCCCGGCCAAGACCCTGCTGCTGACCACCGGGGCCGAGGCCACCGAAAACGCGGTGAAGGTTGCGCGTGCCGCCACCGGGCGTTCCGCCGTGATCGCGTTTACCGGCGGGTTCCATGGCCGCACCCTGCTGGCCAGCGCGATGACCGGCAAGACCACCCCCTATAAGCGCCGCTTCGGGCCGATGCCGGGCGAAGTGTTCCACGCGCCGTTTCCCACCGGCCTGAATGGCAATACGGTGGAACGCACGCTGGAAGCGATCCAGTACCTGTTCGCCGCCGATGTGGAGCCAGAGCGCGTAGCGGCCTTCATCGTCGAGCCGGTGCAGGGCGAGGGCGGGTTTCATGTGGCGCCGACCGAATTCCTGGAAGCGCTGCGGGCGCTGGCCGACCAGCACGGCATCCTGCTGATTGCCGATGAAGTGCAGGCCGGCTTTGCCCGCACCGGCAAGCTGTTCGGCATCGAGCATTCCGGCGTGGAGCCCGATCTGGTTTGCGTGGCCAAGTCGCTCGCTGGCGGTTTCCCGCTGGCCGGGCTGATCGGCCGCGCGCCGATCATGGACGCGCTCGATCCCGGTGGCTTGGGCGGCACCTATGGCGGTTCGCCGATCGGCTGCGCGGCGGCGCTCGCCGTGCTGGAGGTGATCGACGAGGAGGGCCTCTGCGCCCGCGCCACCGCCATCGGTGCGCGGATGCGCGCGCGGGTGGAGGGCTTTGCCGCCGCCGGCCTGCCGGTTGCCAACATTCGCGGGCTGGGCGCGATGTTCGGGTTCGACGTGACCAATGCCGCCGGGGAAACCGATGGCGCCATGGCCAAGGCGGTAACCGCCGCCGCGCTCGATCTGGGGTTGATCCTGCTGTCATGCGGCACCAAGGGCGAAACCATTCGCGTGCTTGTGCCGTTGACGGCATCGGACGAACTGATCGACGAAGGCTTCGATCTGGTGGAACAGGCCCTGGCAACGGTGGCCGGCAAGGTGATGGCATGAACGATATTCTGGAAGTGACCCGCCCCGCGCTGCGCCGCGCCGACTTGTGGCGCGAGGCCGCTTTCGTGGCGGGCGAATGGCGCAAGGGCGCCAAGACCATCGCGGTGGACAATCCCGCCACCGGCGCAGTGATCGGCCATGTGCCCGATCTGGGTGCGGCCGAGACGGAAGAAGCCGTGGCTGCCGCCCACGCCGCGTTCGGCCCGTGGAAGGCCAAGACGGCCAAGGAGCGCGGCGCCGTGCTCAAGCGCTGGGCCGCGCTGATGGCCGAGCACGCCGATGACCTGGCCACGATCATGACCGCCGAACAGGGCAAGCCGCTGGCCGAGGCCAAGGGCGAGGTGGGCTATGCCGCATCGTTCCTGGAATGGTTCGGCGAGGAAGCGCGGCGCATTCGTGGCGACGTGATCGCCCCGCACCAGGCGGACCGGCGGCTGGTCGTGACCCGCCAGCCGGTGGGCGTGGTGGGCGCGATCACGCCGTGGAATTTCCCGCTGGCGATGATCACGCGCAAGGCCGGCCCGGCCCTGGCGGTGGGTTGCCCCATCGTGATCAAGCCTTCGGAACTGACGCCGTTTTCCGCGCTGGCGCTGGCTGTTCTGGCCGAGGAAGCCGGGCTGCCCAAGGGGCTGCTGAGCGTGGTGACGGGCCAGGCCAAGCCGATCGGCGAAGTGCTGACCGGCGATCCGCGCGTGGCCAAGTTCACCTTCACCGGATCGACCGCGGTGGGCAAGCTGCTGGCCGCGCAGTGCGCCGGCACGGTGAAGAAAGTCAGCCTGGAACTGGGCGGCAACGCGCCGTTCATCGTGTTCGAGGATGCCGATCTCGATGCGGCGGTGGAAGGGGCGCTGGCTTCCAAGTTCCGCAACACCGGGCAGACGTGCGTCTGCGCCAATCGCCTGCTGGTGCACGAGGCCGTGCACGATGCCTTTGCGCAAAAGCTCGCCGCGCGCGTGGCCGCGTTCCGCGTCGGGCCGGGGCTCGATGGGCCGACCGACCAGGGCCCGTTGATCGACGATCGCGCTGTTGCCAAAGTGACGGCGCATGTGGCCGATGCCGTGGCCAAGGGCGGCAAAGTGCTGACCGGCGGGCATCAGGCCCAGGCGATCGGCGCGCGTTTCTTCGAACCCACGGTGATTGCAAACGTGCCGGCCGATGCACTGCTCAACCGCGAGGAAACCTTTGGCCCCCTGGCGGGCCTCGTGCGCTTTTCCAGCGAGGCGGAAGCCGTGGCCCTGGCCAACGACACGCGCTCGGGCCTGGCGGCCTATGCCTATACCAACGATGCCGCGCGGCAGTGGCGCCTGACCGAGGCGCTGGAATATGGTATGGTGGGCATCAACACCGGCCTGATTTCCACCGAGGTGGCCCCGTTTGGCGGGGTGAAGGAATCGGGCCTGGGCCGCGAAGGTTCGTATCTGGGCGTGGAAGACTATCTTGACGTGAAGCTGGCCTGCATCGCAGTGCCAGCCGCATAAATCGCGCGCGGCGCCGGATGGCTGGTAAAAAATCCCGCCATTCGGCGCTGTGGCGCCAAAAATAGGGAAAAATCATCAGCGAATTTCCCATATCATCCCGCTGAGATCGCAATGGATCACTTTGGGAGTTCAGGCCATGCTTGTCGGCACCGTCAAGGAAATCAAGAACCACGAATATCGCGTCGGGCTGACCCCCGAGAGCGCGCATGAACTCGTGGCGCATGGGCACACCGTGCTGGTCGAAACCGGCGCCGGGGCCGGCATCGGGGCCACCGATGAAGCCTATGTGGCCGCCGGCGCGCAGATCGTGGCGACGGCAGCCGAAGTCTTTGCCCGCGCCGAGATGGTGGTGAAGGTCAAGGAACCGCAGGCGGTGGAACGCGCGATGCTGCGCGAAGGGCAGATCCTTTACACCTACCTGCACCTGGCACCCGATCCGGAACAGACTGCCGACCTCGTCAAGTCGGGCGCGGTGTGCATCGCTTATGAAACCGTGACCGATGCCAGCGGCGGCCTGCCGCTGCTCAAGCCGATGAGCCAGGTGGCCGGGCGCATGGCGATCCAGGCCGGCGCGACCGCGCTGGAAAAGGCCCATGGCGGGCGCGGCGTGCTGCTGGGCGGCGTGCCGGGCGTGTTGCCGGCCAAAGTGGCGGTGATCGGCGGCGGCGTAGTGGGCTTCAATGCCGCGCAGATGGCCGCTGGCCTTGGCGCCGACGTGACGATCATCGACCGCAGCCCCGAAGTGCTGGAGCGCCTGTCCAACCATTTCGAAAGCCGCGCCAAGACGCTCTATGCCGGCAAGGCCAATATCGCCGCTGCCGTGGCCGAGGCCGACCTGGTGATCGGCGCGGTGCTGGTGCCGGGTGCCGCCGCGCCCAAGCTGGTGACGCGCGAGATGCTTGCCACGATGAAGCCCGGCGCGGTGCTGGTGGACGTGGCCATCGACCAGGGCGGCTGCTTTGAAACCAGCCACGCCACCACCCATGCCGAACCGACTTACGTGGTCGACGGCGTGGTGCACTATTGCGTGGCCAACATGCCGGGCGGCGTGGCGCGCACCAGCACCTATGCGCTCAACAACGTGACGCTGCCCCATGCCCTGGCGATTGCCAACCTGGGCTGGAAAGCCGCGCTGGCGCGCAACGTGCACCTGGCCAACGGTCTCAACGTGGCGTTCGGCAAAGTCACCTATGAAGCGGTGGCAAAGGACCTGGGCTATACTTATATCCCGGCGGCCGACCTGATCGGCTGAATGGAGATGCGATGATCCACACCGACCATGCCGCGCTGCGGGCCGCGCTGGACGAGGGCACGGGGCTGTGCACGGTGGTGGGGATCGACGGCAGCTTCTCGCGCCGCGTCGGCGCGCAAATGGCGGCCAGCCGGGCCGGCGTGGCGCAAGCCATCGCCGGCTCGCTTGCCGATGTCTGCCTGGAACGGCAACTGGCGGGCGATCTGGCGGGGCTGGCGCCGGGCGCCGTGCCCCTGCTGCAACGCTATGGCCGGGGATCGCCGATCATCGATTTCCGCCTGCCCTGCGGTGGTGGGCTGGACATCCTGCTCGATCCCGCGCCCGATCGTGCCGCGCTGGCGCAAGCCGTGGCGGCGCTGGATGATCGCCAGCCGGCGAGCCTGCCTTTGCCGGTGCCCGATGACGCGCCCGCACACCTGCTGCGCGCGCGGCCCTATATTCCGCCGCTGTCGCTGGTGCTGCTGGGCGAAGGGGCGGAATTGGCTGCCACGGCGGCACTGGCGCACACCATGGGCATTGCCACGCAAGTCTATGCCAAGGAAGACGCCGGCGCCCTGCGCCTGGGCGGCGTGCCGCAAGGCGCGCGGGCCGATGCCTGGACGGCGGTGCTGCTGCTGTTCCACGATCACGAATGGGAGCGCACGATCCTGCGCTGGGCGCTCGATACCCCGGCCTTCTACATCGGCGCACAAGGCGGCTTGCGCGCGCGCATGACCCGGCTGGATGACCTGGCGCGCGACGGTGTGAACGAAACCCAGCTTTCGCGCGTGACCAGCCCCATCGGCCTGATCCCGCGCACGCGCGAGCCGGGCGTCTTGGCGTTGTCCGCGCTGGCGGAGATTCTGGGCGCTTATGAGGGGCTGCATCCGCTGGCGTGAGGGGCGCCCCCTCCGACGGCCTGCGGCCGCCGCCTCCCCCGAGGGGGGAGGATCTATCCGTTCGATCCTCCCCCCTTGGGGGAGGTGGCAGCCCGCAGGGCTGACGGAGGGGGTAGCAGCGCTTCCGCACGCACCAGGTCTTCGGGCGTATCGACATCCAGCGCTTGTGCGGCGGTCAGCGCCAGCGTGGGCGCATCACGCAAAAGCGCACCTGCGCCGCGATCGCCGGTCAGCGCCATGAGCGCGGGAAAATGCTGCGCGCCGAGCAACGCGGGGGGCATGGGCTGGGCACCGCAAATGCTGGTCAGCCGGTCACCATCGAACCGGTCGAGCATGGCGGCGAAATGCTGCGCCGGAACCAGCGGCATGTCGGCCAGGGCGATCAGCACCGCGTCTGCCCCGTGCACGGCGGCAAGGCCCAGCGCGAGCGAGCGGGACTGGGGGGCGTCGGGCGGATCGAGCGCCACGCGGATGAAGCCGGGCAAGTCCGGCACGCCGGGTGCCGCCACCAGGATGCGTTGCGCCAGAGGCAAGGCGGCCGTGGCGGCGGCGACATGTTCGATCACCGGCTTGCCCGCCAGCAGGGCCGAGAGCTTGCCACCGCCAAAGCGGCTGGCGCGGCCCGCCGCGAGCAGGACCAGGGCGATGCGGCGCTCGGTCATCGCGCGCGCCGGATGCGGCTTTCGCTGATCAGCGGGGCCGGGCGGTTGATGAAGGTTTTCAGGGCAAAGCTGCTTTGCACATGGGCCACGCCTTCGATTTGCGTGAGCCGTTCGAGCAGTTCGCGATAGTGATCGAGATCGCGCACGACGCAGCGCAGCAGGAAGTCCGACCCGCCCGACATCAGGAATCCGCTCATGATTTCGGGCAGTTCGGCAACTTGCGCCTCAAAGCGGTCCAGTGCCTCGCGCTGTTGCCTCTCGAGCGTGACCGAGACGAATACGCTCATCTTGCCGGCCAGCGCGCGTTCGTCCAGGCGGGCGAAGTAGCCGGTGATCAGGCCGGCCGCTTCCAACTGGCGCACGCGGCGGATCGTGGGGGTAAGCGAGAGGCCGATCTCCTCGGCCAAGTCGCGCCAGCTCATCCGGCCATCGCGGGTGAGGCATTGCAGGATGCGAATATCCCAGGAATCGAGTTCGGGCGGAGCGGTGATTTCGGCCATGCAGCGTGAATGCACCATGATATGGCGTGATGGTAGTGCAAAATGCTGGCACAGGATTTTACCGGTGCGGCATTTGGCAACCCTTTCCAACCCTTTTGCGTTATCCTGTCATGACCGTTCAAGGCTTGGGAGAGAAAGCCCGTGGCAGAAATCGCCAACCAGCAGCCCCTGGCGCTGCATGTGCCCGAGCCCAAGGCCCGCCCCGGCGCGGCGCCCGACTGGAGCGGGGTGATCCTGCCCAAGGCCGGCGCCCAGCCGCGTCCCGACGAGGTCTGCGCCGCGTCGGAAACCTGGCCGTTGTGCACCGACCTGATCCGCGTGCTGGACGAAGCAGGCCATGCACAAGGACCGTGGAATCCCCGGCTGGACGCGGAAACGCTGCGCGCCATGCTGCGCAACATGGCGCTGACCCGCGCGTTCGACGAGCGCATGTTTCGCGGCCAGCGCCAGGGCAAGACCAGCTTCTACATGAAGTGTACCGGCGAAGAGGCCACCTCGGTGGCGCCGGCCATGGCACTGGCCGCCGATGACATGGTCTTTCCCAGCTATCGCCAGCAGGGCATCCTGATCACGCGCGGCTATCCGCTGACAGAGATGATCAACCAGATTTATTCCAACAAGGCGGACAAGCTGAAAGGCCGGCAGTTGCCGATCATGTATTCGGCGCGCGACTATGGCTTCTTCACCATTTCGGGCAACCTGGCCACGCAATTGCCGCAGGCGGTGGGCTGGGCCATGGCCAGCGCGATTTCTGCCGACACGCGCATCGCCGCGGCCTGGGTGGGCGAGGGATCGACCGCCGAGGGCGATTTCCATTCGGCGATGACCTTTGCCACGGTCTATAACGCGCCGGTCGTGCTGAATGTGGTCAACAACCAGTGGGCCATTTCCAGCTTTTCGGGCTTTGCCGGGGGCGAGCGGCAGACCTTTGCCGCGCGCGCCATCGGCCATGGCATTGCCGGGTTGCGCGTGGACGGCAACGATCCGCTGGCGGTCTATGCCGCCACGCGCTGGGCCGCCAACCGCGCGCGCAGCAATGCCGGCCCCACGCTGATCGAGCATTTTACCTATCGCGCCGAGGGGCATTCGACCTCCGACGATCCCTCGCAATATCGCAGCGCGCAGGAGCGCAGTTCGTGGCCGCTGGGCGACCCGATCGCGCGGCTCAAGGACCACCTGATTGCCTTGGGCGAATGGGACGAGGAGCGCCAGGCGGCGATGGACCTGGACCTGGCCGAGCAGGTGAAGACCGCCACCCGCGCGGCGGAGGCCAATGGCGTGCTGGGCCACGGCCTGCACCATCCGTTCCACACCATGTTCGAGGACGTGTTCGAGACGCTGCCCTGGCACCTTCAGGAGCAGAGCGAGCAGGCGATGCGCGAGCGGCGGATCAAGTGGCCCGATTGGCGGCCCGAGGACGGAGACGATATGCCATGAGCGAGCCTGTGACGTGCCGCCGCATGACGATGATCGAGGCGATCAATGACGCGCTCGATGTGATGATGGCGCGTGATCCATCCGTGGTGATCATGGGCGAGGACGTGGGTTATTTCGGCGGGGTGTTCCGCGCCACGGCCGGCCTGCAGAAGAAGTATGGCAAGACCCGCGTGTTCGATACCCCGATCAGCGAATGCGGGATCATCGGCGTGGCGGTGGGCATGGGCGCCTATGGCCTGCGCCCGGTGCCCGAAATCCAGTTTGCCGACTATATCTATCCCGGCCTTGATCAGCTCGTGTCGGAAGCGGCGCGGCTGCGCTATCGCTCGGCGGGGGAGTTCATTGCACCGTTGACCGTGCGTTCGCCCTTTGGCGGCGGCATCTTTGGCGGGCAGACCCACAGCCAGAGCCCGGAAGCGCTGTTCACCCATGTGGCGGGCCTGAAAACGGTGATTCCGTCGAACCCCCATGATGCCAAGGGGCTGTTGATCGCGGCGATCGAAGACAACGATCCGGTGATCTTTTTCGAGCCCAAGCGCATCTACAACGGGCCGTTCACGGGCGCCTATGACCGGCCGGTGGAGCCGTGGAGCAAGCACCCCGACAGCGAAGTGCCCGAGGGCCACTACACCGTGCCGCTGGGCAAGGCCCGCGTGGTGCGCGAGGGCGAGGGCGTGACGGTGCTGGCCTATGGCACGATGGTGCACGTGGCCCACGCGGTGTGCGTGGACAAGGGCGTGGACGCCGAAGTCATCGACCTGCGCACCTTGGTGCCGCTGGATATCGAGACGATCAAGCAATCGGTGCGCAAGACCGGGCGCTGCATGATCGTGCACGAAGCGACGCGCACGGGGGGCTTTGGCGCAGAGCTTTCCGCCCTGGTGCAGGAGCATTGCTTCTATGAACTAGAAGTGCCGATCGAGCGCGTGACCGGGTTCGACACGCCCTATCCGCACAGCCTGGAATGGGCCTATTTCCCCGGTGCGGTGCGCATCGGCGAAGCCCTTGACCGCATTTGCAAGGATTGATCCCATGGCGCTTTACACCTTCCGCCTGCCCGACATTGGCGAAGGCATTGCCGAGGCCGAGATCGTGGCCTGGCATGTGCAGCCAGGCGACATGGTGGGCGAGGACAGCCCGCTGGCCGACATGATGACCGACAAGGCCACCGTGGAGATGGAAAGCCCGGTGGCCGGCCGCGTGGTGGCGATCGCGGGCGAAGTGGGCGAGCGGATTCCGATCGGCTCCATGCTGGTGGAAATCGAGGTTGCCGATGTTGGGGCGGAGGCTTCGACAGGCCCAGCCCGAACGGAACCTGCGGAAATTGCCCCAAGTCCCGTTCGCCCTGAGCCTGTCGAAGGGCCTGGGCCGGAGGTTGAGGTTGCGCAGGGGGCTTCGACAAGCGCAGCCCGAACGGACACCAGGCAAGAAACCTCAAAGCCCGTTCGCCCTGAGCTTGTCGAAGGGCGGGAAAGCATGCGCGTCCTGGCCAGCCCGGCCGTGCGCCAGCGCGCGCAGGAACTGGGGATCGATCTGGCGCAAGTGCGCCCCTCGCAGGATGGGCGCGTGCGGCATGGCGATCTCGACCAGTTCCTGGCCTATAACCGCAGCTATGCCCCGGCGGGCGTGGCGCGCGCGGACGAGCAGGTGAAAGTGATCGGCTTGCGCCGCCGCATTGCCGAGAACATGGCCGCGTCGAAGCGCGCGATCCCGCACTTTTCCTATGTGGAAGAATGCGATGTGACGGCGCTGGAGGAACTGCGCGCGCAGCTCAATGCCGGGGGGCTGGATCGCCCGCGCCTGACCATGCTGCCGCTGCTGATCGTGGCGATCTGCCGCACACTGCCGCAGTTTCCCATGCTCAATGCCCGCTATGACGATGAAGCGGGCGTGGTGACGCGCCACGGCGCGGTGCATCTGGGCATGGCGACGCAGACCCCGGCTGGCCTGATGGTCCCGGTGATCCGCAACGCGCAAGACAAGAACCCCTGGGCGCTGGCGCAGGAAATCGCCCGGCTGGCCGAAGCCGCGCGCAATGGCACGGCCAAGGCGGACGAGCTTTCCGGCTCGACGTTCACGATCACGTCGCTCGGGCCGCTGGGCGGCGTCGCGACGACGCCGGTCATCAACCGGCCCGAAGTGGCGATCATCGGCCCCAACCGCATCGTCGAGCGGCCGATGTTCGTGCCCGATGGCCTGGGCGGCGAGCGCCTAGCCAAGCGCAAGCTGATGAACATTTCGATCAGCTGCGACCACCGCGTGGTCGATGGCTGGGATGCGGCGAGCTTTGTTCAGGCGGTGAAGAAGCTGATCGAGACGCCGGCGTTGATCTTGGCGTGATGGCGGGGAGCGCGGTTGCGCTCCCCGCACCCATTCAGAAATCCGACGCGCGGGAGGCGGCGCGCGCCTTGGCAAACATGTCGCGACGAAAGCCCTCGAAGGCGACGCGCTGGTCGTGGCCGTTGTCCTTGGGATAGTCGCGGTATTCGTCGATGATCTCGTCGAAGATCTCGCGCATCTCTTCCTTGTGATCGGGGTGCGAGAAGATGTGCAGGCGATTTTCGCGCATGGCGTCAAGCGTGCGCTGCGCGATCACGTCCGGCTCCATGCCGAATTCGTGCACGCCGGCCAGGCGCTCCACCGCTTCCTGGTTCACCGGCTTGGCCCCCGCTTTCAACCCATCGGGGCGGATCGCGTCGCTGGCATAGATATAGCTTTTGACGAGGCCGGGGCACAGCACCGACACTCCGATGCCATATTGCAGCAGGGAATAGTGCAGCGATTCCGAAAGACCGCGCACGGCGAACTTGGTGGTGTTGTAGATGCCCGGCGTTCCGGCGGCGAGGAATGCGGCCATCGAGGCGGTGTTGGTGATGTGCCCGCCTTTTTGCGTGCCGGCCTTCACCCGTTCCACCATGCGCGGAACGAACGTCATCACGCCGTTGATCACGCCGTGGAGATTGACGCCGAGCAGCCAGTCCCAGTCGTCATAGCTCGATTCCTCGATCGGCTGGAAAAGGTTCACCCCGGCGTTGTTGAACAAGAGCGAGACCGGGCCGAATTCGGCCTCCACCCGGTCGGCCGCATCGCGGAACGCCTCGCGGCTCGATACGTCGAGCTGCACGCCCATGACTTCGCGATTGTCGAGGCTGGCCAGGGCCTTGTCGATCGAATCCTGGCGAATGTCGGCAATCGCCACCTTGCAGCCTTCGTTGAGCAACTGGCGGACGAGGCCGATGCCGACGCCATTGGCGCCGCCGGTGACAAAGGCCGTGCGGCCGGCAAAATCCTTCATGGTCTTTCCTCTCCTTCCGGTCAGGCCGGCGTCTTTTCGGTGCGCGCGGCCTTGAGCGCGTTTTGCCGTTCGATTTCGGCGGTGATCGCCGGGTTGCGGAACAGCATGGCAAAGGTCTGCTTGTATTCCGGGTTTTCCGGCAGGTGGGTTTGCACCGCGGCCGTGGTCGCTTCACCGCGCTCGCGCACGCCCACCAGGAATTCGGAATGGGTGAGGATGTAGAGTTCGTCGTTCAGGATGCCTTCGAGCACGCGCTGGCCGACTTCTTCCTTGGTCTGGTAGAGGTGCGAGAAATTGCCCCCGGCCTGGCGCCGCTTGTCGGCTTCGGCATAGCCGGTTTCGGCCAGGTCTGCGGGGCGCGTCTTGCCCGCTTCGGCAATGTTGGACTGCACGGCGCCGGGGCAAAAGGCCGAGCAGATCACGCCACGCGGTTCGAGTTCGGGGCGCATGCATTCCATCATCGAGGTGACGGCGGCCTTGCCCGAGGAATAGATCGTGGTGGCGGCTGCGGGCACCAGCGCGGACATCGACGCGGTGTTGACGATATGGCCGCCTTCGCCATGGGCGAGGATGCGCGGCAGCACGGTGACGATGCCGTTGATCGTGCCGCCCAGGTTCACCCCCATGACCCAGTCCCAATCGGCAAAGGTGGCAAGGTCGGTGGGGCCGACCACGGCCACGCCGGCATTGTTGACCAGCAGGTGGATCTTGCCAAAGCGCGCCTCGATCGCGTCGGCCACCTCGGCATAATTCGCGCGGTTGGTGACATCGAGCTTGAGCGCCAGGATGCGATCGGTGGCGCCATCGGTCCCTTGCGCCAGTTCGGCGCCGCCCTCGGCCAGGTGATCGTCGCGAATGTCGGCGATGGCCACGTTCATGCCCGCGCCAAGCAGCGCCTTGGCAATGCCCAGGCCGATGCCGCTGGCCCCCCCGGTGACGAGTGCCGTCTTGCCCGCAAGATTCTGCATGCTTCCTCTCCGATTGTTTCGATGTAACGTTTGTTATGATGACCGGCGCCGGCTGCGGCGCGGAATCTGTTTTTCGCCTTACCTATTCACTACCTGGGAATTGTATGCAAGACTAACAATGCACCGGATCAAAAGGCCCCGATTCAAGCTCTGTGTCAAACAGGGGCCGGCCGGGAGAGGAGACAAGCGATGGCAGGTGCAATGGCGCCGACGCTACCTGATGACGGGGTGGCGGCGATTCAGGCAGAAGCCGATGCGGCGCAAGGCGCGCCGGGCGGCGGAACCGACGCACGAAGCTGGCCTTCGGCAGGGGCGGCGTGGTTCGCGCTCTTTGCCATCGTGCTGGCCACGTTCCTCAATTTCTTCGACCAGACGGTGTTCGGCATGCTGGCCCAGCGCATCAAGCTGGACTTCGGGCTGAGCGACGAACAGCTCGGCTTTCTGGGTGGGCCGGCCAGCGTGATCTTTTTCGTGGTGGTGGGCATTCCGCTGGCGCGACTGGCCGATGTCTATCCCCGGCGGCTGGTGCTGGCGGGGGGCATGCTGGCCACCGGCACGATCATGGCGCTGGGCGGGCTGGCCCAGGGCTTTGGCCAGTTCGTGGGCACGCGCATGTTCCTGGGCGCGGGCGGATCGGCGCATGCGCCGGCATCCTATTCGCTGCTGGCCGATTTCTTCCCACCACGAAAGATCACGCGCGCCTTTGCCGTGCTGCAACTGGGCTTCATCGGCGGGACCACGGTGGGCGTGGCGCTGGGCGGCAAGCTGATCGTGTGGCTGGCGGGCGTGTCCGATCCGGTGGTGCTGGGCCTGCACGTGCATTCCTGGCAGCTGATCCTGCTGGGGCAGGCCGCGCTCGGGCTGGTGGCGGCGCTGCTGCTGCTGGCGATTCGCGAGCCGGCGCGGCGGGGCCTGGCGCCGGCCGCCAGCCGCGGGGCAGACCTGGAACGCCCCGGTCTGGGGCGGCGCATCCTGGCGTTCACCGGGCTTGATGCCATGCGTGCGATCCATGCGCGCGGGCGGGTCTATTATCCGCTGTTCCTGGGGCTGGCGCTGGCGGCGGTCGAGACGTTCGGCCTGGCGTTCTGGCGGGTGCCGTTCATGATCCGCACGTATGGCTGGGACGAAGGGCGGATCGGCATGGTCATGGCCCCGATGCTGCTGGTCAGCTCGTTGCTGGGCGTGTTCCTGGGCGGCGTGTTCGTGGAATGGATGGCCAAGCGCCACAAGGATGCCAACGTGCGTTGCGCGGCGATTCTGTTCGGCCTGGTCACGGTCTGCGCGATCGTGTCACCGCTGATGCCCACGGGCGAGACGAGCCTGGCGGTCATGGCGCTGAGCGGCATGTTCGGCCTGGCTGGGGCCGTGCCGCAGAACGCCGCGATCCAGCGCATCGCGCCCAATGAAATGCGCGGGCAGGTAACAGCGATCTATCTGTTCATGTTCACCTTTTTCGGTGCGATGGGCAGCTTTGTGGTGGGCGTTGTGGCGCAGCGCATCGTGGGCGTGGAAGCGCAGCTGTGGAAGGCGCTGGTGATCACCGCCGCCGCCCTGCTGCCGATCGCGACGATCAGCATGATCCTGGCCATCCGCCCCTATCGCGAGGAAGTGGCCCGCCTCGAGGCGCAAGGGCGTTGACAGCCCGGTCCCGATCCGCAATTTGTTAGTTAGACAAACAAAGTGGAGAGAGTGATGACGGGCGAAACCGGAAGCGATCGTATTGCCGCGCTGGAGGAAAAACTGGCGCAAGTGGAAGCGCGGCTGACCGTGCGCGAAGATGAACTGGACGTGCGCAAGCTGCAGCACCTCTATGGCTACCTGATCGACAAGTGCCTTTATAACGAGACGGTGGACCTGTTCACCCCGGATGGCGAAGTGCGCTTCTTCGGCGGCACCTGGAAAGGCAAGGAAGGCATTCGCCGGCTCTATGTGGAGCGGTTCCAGAAGCGCTTCACCTATGGCAACAACGGCCCGATCGATGGCTTCCTGCTCGACCATCCGCAGTTGCAGGACATCATCGACATCCAGCCTGACGGCGTGACCGCGCTGGCGCGTGCGCGCTCGATGATGCAGGCCGGGCGCCACAAGGATTTCGAGGGCGATGCGCCGCACCTCAAGGCCCGGCAGTGGTGGGAAGGTGGCATTTACGAGAACACCTACAAGAAGGTGGACGGCAAGTGGCACATCCATATCCTGAACTACATGCCGATCTGGCACGGCGACTTTGAAAGCGGCTGGGCCAATACCCCGCCCGAATACGTGCCGTTCCCCAAGGTGACTTATCCCACCGATCCCACGGGGCCGGATGAACTGCTGGAAGGCCACTGGTTGTGGCCCACCCACAAGATCACCCCGTTCCACATGAACCATCCGATCACCGGCAAGCCGATCGAAGCGCAGCGCCTGCAGCGCGACCTCGATCACGATGCCGCCATCGCTGCGAAGTAAGCCACCGACCATGACGACAACCGCCTATCCCTCGCTTTGCATGATCATCAACGGCCAGCGCGTGAGCGGGGGTGGGCGGCGCACCCATGCCGTGGTCAACCCGGCCACCGGCGCCGTGCTGGGCGAATTGCCGCTGGCCGACGCCGCAGACCTCGATGCCGCGCTGGAGGCGGCCGCCCAGGGTTTTGCCCTGTGGCGCAAGTCCACCCCGCAGCAGCGCGCCGCCGTTCTCAATGGCGCGGCGCGGCTGATGCTGGAGCGGCAGGAAGACCTCGCCCGCGTGGCCACGCTGGAACAGGGCAAGACCCTGGCCGAGGCGCGGATCGAAGTCTTGATGAACGTGGGCCTGTTCCAGTTCTATGCCGGGGAAGTGCAGCGCATCTATGGCCGCGCGCTGGTGCGACCCACCGGCATGCGATCGACCGTGACGCACGAGTCGGTGGGGCCGGTGGCGGCCTTTGCGCCGTGGAACTTCCCGCTGGGCAACCCCGGGCGCAAGCTGGGCGCGCCAGTGGCGGCGGGCTGTTCGGTGATCCTGAAAGCGGCGGAGGAAACCCCGGCCAGCGCGCTGGGCGTGCTGCAATGCCTGCTCGACGCCGGGTTGCCGCCGCAAGTGGCCCAGGCGGTGTTCGGCGTGCCCGATCAAGTGAGCCGGCACTTGTTGGGCAGCCCGGTGATCCGCAAGCTGTCCTTCACCGGATCGACCCAGGTGGGCCAGCATCTGGCCAAGCTGGCGGCCGATGACATGAAGCGCACCACGATGGAACTGGGCGGCCATGGCCCGGTGCTGGTCTTTGCCGATGCCGATCTCGACCGCGCGATCGAAACCGCCGTGGCGCACAAGTATCGCAACGCCGGGCAGGTCTGCGTCAGCCCCACGCGCTTCATCGTGGAAGAGCCGGTGTTCGAGGCGTTTCGCGATGGCTTTGCCGCGCGCGCCGCCCAGGTGCGCGTGGGCAACGGGCTGGACGAAGGCGTGCAGATGGGGCCGATGGCCAACCCGCGCCGGCCCGAAGCGATGGAGCGGCTGATCGGCGATGCGCGTGCGCGCGGCGCACGGCTGCACACCGGGGGAGAGCGGATCGGCAATGCCGGGTTCTTCTTTGCGCCTACCGTGCTGTCCGACATTCCGCTCGATGCCGCGATCATGAACGAGGAGCCGTTCGGCCCGGTGGCGCTGATCAACCGCTTTGCCGATGCCGATGCGATGATCGCGGAAGCCAACCGCCTGCCCTATGGCCTGGCGGCCTATGCCTGGTGCCAGGGCCACGCCACGCGTGCCCGCGTCGCGGCCGAAGTGGAAACCGGGATGCTGGGCATCAACACCACGATGATCGGCGGGGCGGATGCGCCCTTTGGCGGGGTGAAATGGTCGGGCCACGGGCACGAGGATGGGCCCGAGGGCCTGATGGCGTGCCTGGTGACCAAGACCGTGCACGAAGCCTGATGCGCCCCGTCATGTGCCCAGTCATACGCAACGTCATGGCTGGGCAACACTGTGGCAAAGCAAGAGGCATAGCGGGGCGGGTTTACCCCCTTCCTGCCGGAGTGCCCCATGCGCCGTCTTTCTGCCTTTGCCCTGATGCTGGCCGCCACCCCCGCGCTGGCCGCGGAGGACGACGCGCAAGTTTGGCTGGCGCAGCAATCGTTTCTCAACCTGAACCAGGACCTGGTGCTGTTCACCGACCTGCAACTGCGCCTGACCGACGATGCCGAGCGCGCCGGCCAGGCGATTGCGCGCGGCGCGCTGGGGGTGAAGCTGGATCGATCGACCACGGTGTGGGGCGGCTATGGCTATATCCGCACGGATCCGCTGGGCGGCCGGGTGACCCACGAGCATCGCGTGTTCGAGCAGGTGACCTGGCGCGCCTTTGGCGACGGGGCAGGCAATGGCACGACACGCCCGACGCTGACAGGGCGCACGCGTCTGGAACAACGCATGCTGGAAGGGCAGGGCGGCACCGGCTGGCGCCTGCGCCAACTGGTGCGCCTGGACGTGCCGCTGGGCAAACCGGGCACGCCGCAGGCGGTGGTCTGGGCCGAGCCGTTCGTGGGCCTCAACCGCACCGGGTGGGGCCAGAAATCGGGCTTCGACCAGTTGCGCGGCTTTGCCGGCCTGGCCGTGCCGCTGGCGAAGGGGATCAGCGTGGAGGCCGGCTACTCGGGCCAATACGTGTCCCGCCCGGCGCGCGAAGACCGGATGAATCACATTGCCAGCCTGTCGCTGATGATCCGCAGGTGATCGCGCGCGGGCTGGCCCATAACCAGGAGAGGCCCGCATGACCCAGGAACTCAAGACCGGCGATCTGAAAACAGGTGGCGCGCAAGGATACTTGCGCATCGCCACCGAAGAAGCCTTTGCCACGCAGGAACAGGTCGATGCCTATTTGCGCATGATCCGCGATGGCGAGGCAGACAAGGGCATGGTCTCGCTCTGGGGCTTTTATGCGCAATCGCCGTCGGAGCGGGCGGTGCAGATCATGGAGCGGCTGCTCGACTTGGGGCCGAGGCGCATTGCCGACATGGATGCCACCGGCATCGACAAGGCGATCCTGGCGCTGACATCGCCCGGCGTGCAGCCCTTGACCAACCTGGACGAGGCCAAGGCGATTGCCGCGCGCGCCAACGACCGGCTGGCCCAGGCGTGCGAGACCTATCCCGACCGCTTCATCGGGCTGGGCACGGTGGCGCCGCAGGATCCGGAATGGTCCGCCCGCGAAATCCATCGCGGGGCCAAGGAACTGGGCTTCAAGGGCATCCAGATCAACAGCCATACGCAAGGCCGCTATCTGGACGAGGATTTCTTCGATCCGATCTTCCGCGCCCTGGTCGAAGTGGACCAGCCGCTGTACATCCACCCGGCAACCCCGCCCGATGCCATGATCGGGCCGATGCTGGAGGCCGGCCTTGACGGCGCGATCTTTGGTTTCGGCGTCGAAACCGGGATGCACCTGCTGCGGCTGATCACCATCGGCATCTTTGACAAGTATCCCAGCTTGCAGATCATGGTGGGCCACATGGGCGAAGCGCTGCCCTACTGGCTCTATCGCCTGGACTACATGCACCAGGCCGGGGTGCGTTCGCAGCGCTATGCGCGGATGAAGCCGCTCAAGAAGACCATCGCCGAATACCTGCGCTCCAACGTGCTGGTTACCAATTCGGGCATGGCGTGGGAGCCGGCGATCAAGTTCTGCCAGGAGGTGATGGGCGAGGACCGGGTGATGTATGCCATGGACTATCCCTATCAATACGTGGCCGACGAAGTGCGCGCGATGGATGCGATGGACATGACGCCGCAAACCAAGGCAAAGTTCTTCCAGACCAACGCGCAGCGCTGGTTCAAGCTGTAAGCCGGCACGACAAGAACAACGGGAGAGAGACGATGTACGCAGTGGCAGGGGCATCGGGGCAATTGGGGCGGCTGGTGCTGGCCGAACTGGTGGCGCGCGCGGGCGCGGCCCAGGTGGTGGCGCTGGCGCGCGATCCGGCCAAGCTGGAAGGCGCGGGCGTTGGCGCCCAAGTCTTGGGCCGCGTGGCCGATTACGACAAGCCCGAAACGCTGGCGCCCGCGCTGGCCGGGGTGGAACGGCTGCTGCTGATTTCGGGCAACGCCGTGGGCGCGCGCGTTTCGCAGCACAAGGCCGTGATCGATGCGGCCGTGGCGGCTGGCGTCAAGCTGATCGCCTATACCTCGATCCTGCATGCCGATACGTCCACCATCGGCCTGGCCGAAGAGCACAGGCAGACCGAAGCCTTGCTGCGCGCCAGCGGCGTGCCGTTCGTGCTGCTGCGCAACGGCTGGTATAACGAGAACTATACCGGCGCGCTGGCGCCCGCGATTGCCCATGGTGCGATCATCGGCGCCGCGGGCGAGGGACGCATCGCCAGTGCCACGCGGGCGGACTATGCGGCGGCGGCGGCCACCGCGCTGATCGGCGCGCGCGGGGGCGAGGTCTATGAACTGGCGGGCGACACCGCCTTTACCATGGCGGAATTCGCGGCAGAGGTTTCGCGCCTGGCGGGCAAGCCGGTGGCCTATGTCAACATGACCAAGGCCGATTATGCCGCTGCGCTAGAAGGCGTGGGCCTGCCCGGGTTCCTGGCGCAGATGCTGGCCGATTCCAGCTTTGAATCGAGCAAGGACCAGCTGTTCGATGCCAGCCGCACGCTCAGTGCATTGATCGGCCGGCCGACCACGCCGATTGGCGATACCATCGCTGCGGCGCTGGCCTGATCATGGCGGAATCCGGCGACGCGCCCAATCCTTCTGGCGTTCCTTCTCGCCTCATTGCCAAGGGCGGCTGGTATGCCCTGGTGCTGGTGGCGCTGACCAATGCGATGAGCCTGCTCGATCGCCAGATCCTGGCGATCCTGGCCCCGGCGATCAAGCAGGACCTGGGGGTGGGCGATGCGGAGATGGGCCTGCTCTACGGCACGGTCTTCGCGCTGTTCTACGCGCTGTTTTCGCTACCGGTCGGCCGCCTGGCTGATGGCTGGACGCGCACCCGGCTGCTGGGGATCAGCCTGGTGCTGTGGTCGGCGGCGACCGGGCTGGGTGGCCTTGCCACCAGTTTTGCCCTGCTTGCCCTCTCGCGCCTGGGCGTGGGGATCGGCGAGGCGGCGACCCAGCCGGCCGGCACATCACTGATCTATGATTTCTGGCCCAAGCATCGGCGCGGTTTCGTCATGGCGGTGATGGCCTCGGCCATTGCGCTGGGGCTGGGCGGCTCGCTGATCCTGGGCGGTGTGGCGGCGCAGGCCTGGACCGAACATTGGGCCGGCGGCGCGGCGCCCTGGGGGCTCAAGGGCTGGCAGTTCGCGTTTCTGGTGGCCGCCGCGCCCGGCTTTGTCCTGGCGGCCTTCGTCGGCACGATGAAGGAACCGGCACGCGGCGCCATCGATGGTCTGGCCGCGCCGTTCGATCCGCATCCGTTTCGTGCCAGCTTTGCCCTGTTGGGTGGGGTGACGCCGGGGCTGCACTGGATTGCCATGGCGCTGCGCCGCGTGCATCTGCGCGCACTGGGTTTCAACCTGGCAGCGCTGGCGGCAATCGTGGCGGTCATGGCCGGGCTGTCCGTGGTTTGCCGCGGCCTTTCGCTGCGCCCGCCGGTGCCGCTTGGCCCCGTCACCGTGGATGCCCACACCCTGCAATGGACAGTGATCGGCTTTGGCCTGTTCGTGCTGGTCAACCTGATGCAGCGGATGCGCGCCGACGATGCCCAGGCGTTTCGCGTGATCGCCGGATCACCCACGCTGATCATGGCGATTGCGGTGGGCACGCTGCAATCGGCGATCAACTATGGCATGATGGCATTCAATCCCAGCTTCCTGATCAAGACCTATCATCTTTCGATGAAGGACACGGCGCTGCAGTTCGGGCTGCTTTCGGCCGGGATGGGCATTGTCGGCCCGTTGATCTGGGGCCCTCTGGCCGACCTGCTGCACCGCCGCCTGCCGTCTTCGGGCCGGGCGATGGTGGCGCTGTTCGCCATGGGGGTTTCGCCCATCCTTTCGTTCTGGACGTACCTTTCACCTGATCCGGCCACGTTCTATTGGCACTTTGCGATCTACAGCCTGGTGCTGACGGGCTGGATGCCCCCACTCTATGCGATCATGTACGATCAGGTGCTGCCGCGCATGCGCGGGATCACCGCCAGCCTCTATCTCTTGACCATGACCATCGTGGGCATGGGCATCGGGCCCTATGCGGTGGGGCTGATTTCCGACGCCACCGGCAACCTCACCCATGCGATGCTGACGATGAACGCGGTGGCCGTGCCGATCGTGGTGCTGATGCTGCTGATCGCGCGGCGTTCGGCGCGGGATGAGGCGGGATTGGTGGGGCGGTAACGGAAGTAGCACAAGGCTTCCACCACCCCCCGACCCCCCTCCTCTGAAGAGGAGGGGGAGTATAAACCAAAAGCCCCATCCTCTTTAGAGGAGGGGGTTGGGGGTGGTGGAAACCGCAATCAACGTCACAAAACCCGCCACACCCACAGCTTGATGCCCAGCGGATAGCGCGCGCCGCTGCAGATGAAGATCGACTGGTTCATCCACTCGTATTTGCCCAACGGCGCGATGAATTCGGGCACGGTGCGGAAATAGTATTCGGCCGGATCGACCTCTTCCCCCGCAGCCAGGCGCGCCATCACGTCGGGCGGGCCGCGGCGCAGGCCCTTGTTGCGGATCTGGATAAGCACGCCATCGTCGGTCTCGATGGCATAGAGCGCATCGGCCACGGTGACGCCGTCGGGCCGGGTGAGCTGCCAATCGGCCGAATTGCCCACCAGGCGGCCCTGGATCAGTGGCCCTTCCACGCGCCCGCCGCCCACGATCGGGATGATGCGGCGGGTGCCGTCATAAGTCGGCCCGATCTGGCGCGGCGGTTCGAGTTCGCCGCTGGCCTCATAGACGAATTCCAGTTCGGGCTTGATCATGCGTGCTCTCCCATCGACCAGATCGTTATGCGGCATAGCATAAGGCGATCACGCCGCCAGGCCAATCTCGGCCGCATCGGCCCAGTTGCCGTGCAGGCCAAAGCGCAGGCGAATGGGAATGTGCACGGTGGCCAGCGGGCCGTTGGCGATGGCCTGGGCATCGAAGATCAACAGGTCGCTGCGCTGTTCTTCCAGCCGGTTGCACACTTGCACGATCCAGCCATCGCCCTCTGCCGCATCCTTGCTGCGCGGGATGAAGCACGGTTCCTGCAACGAAGAGACCGGGCCGCACCACCAGTGTTGCTCTTCTCCGCTAGCGAAATCCTTGTGGAACAGGCAATTCATCAAGAGGCCCCCGGCGCTGCCACCGCGCAGTTCCACGGGACGCTTCATGTCCATTTCCAGGAACCAGCCATGGCGCGTCTGGCGCCCGGCAAAGCGATCATCGATGCGCGGGAATTCGCACGCCGTGTCCGACAGGCGATCGATCGCGGCAAAGTCCTCTCCGTTGCTGGCCAGGTCCACCACCCAATCGGTGGGATAGCTCATTGCCTCGCGCCCGTTGAACGGGGCGCCGTGCACGTCGGGGAAGAACGGGAACATGTTGTTCTTCGCCTCGCACGTCAGGAAGTGGATCTTGCTGCCTTCCTGCCAGGCGTTGAGCACATGGCTGGCAAAGCAGTTGTCGCGTTTGAACCAGCGGATGTCATCCTGGGTCACGCCATCGCGGCGCGGGATCACGCCCAGGTACACTGGCTTGGTGGTGTCGAAGCCGAAGTGCGGCAGCCCTGCTTCCAGCCGTTCCCAACTGCCGATCGAGGGGATGATGTGCAGCACCAGGTAATCCTGGGTGATGCCGAAATCGTGCATCATGCAGTAATAGGGGACCTTGAACCACACCTCGCGCACCAGTTCGCCGCTCGGGCTTACTTCCATGTACGTCACGTCATCGGTGCACAGGCCGCTGGCGGCATAGCCGATCGCCACCATGTTGCCGGTGGCCGGATCGATCTTGGGGTGCGAGGTAAAGGTCTGCCCGGTCATCTTGCCGCCGAACTTTTCAAAGCCGATGGTTTCCATGCTGGCCGGGTCCATCAGCAGGGCGGGGCTGTCTTCCTTCATTGCCCACAGCTTTCCGGCGTAGATGAAGGCGTTGGTGTTGGCCGTGGAGCGGATCTGCCCTTTCACGCTCTCGTCATCGGTCAAGGGATTGCGATAGGCGCCGAACAGGCCCTTGCCGGCTGCCTTCTCCAGCTTCCACTTGTCGGTCTGGGCCCAGCGCTGGCGAAAATCCACCTGGCCATCGTGAATGTGGAAGCGGGTGATCATGCCATCGCCATTGAAGGCAATGTCATCGCCCAGACGCGGGGGGAATTGCGGGTCTGGCTGAACGCGGTAAAACGCCCCGTTCAGTTCGCGGGGAATTTCGCCTTCGTGGGCCAGGTCGGCGATGTCGGCTTCGATCCGCGACGGGGTGTTGAAGCCGGTGAAGCTGGGCGAAGCGGGAAAGTGAGACACTGGCATCCTCCTGCTGGTATTGTATGGTTGGCTAACAATTGCGCTCTTCTGATGCGCAAGGCAATGGGGAGCAGGCATTGATCAAGGACAAGTTTGCCGATGCGGTGACGCCGCCCCCTGGCGAAGAAGCCGATATCGGCGAAATCAACGGAATCCTGGGCTTTCACATCCGCCTGGCGCATGGCGCGTGCCTGCGCCATTTCACCGAAACCTTCACCGAGCTGGACCTGACGCAGAAGCAGGTTTCGGTGTTGTGGCTGGTGGACGATCACCCCGGTATCGCGCAGACCGACCTGGCGCAGCGCCTGCGGATGGACCGCGCCACGACCATGGCGATCATCAACCGGTTGCAGGCCAAGCACTTCCTGCGGCGCGATCGATCGGCCGAGGATGGCCGCAAGCAGGCGCTGTTCCTGGAACCGCAGGGCCAGATCATGCTATCGCGCGCCAAGCACGCGATTGCCGAGCACGAAGCCTGGGTGAAGCGCCATTTTTCCGACAAGGAAGTGAAGCTCCTGCTGGAACTGCTGGCGCGCATTCACGAGTAGCCAGATCGTTTCGGCATGTTATAAAGCATAGCAATAATACGCCAGCCGGGCCTGTGGGAGAGAACCGATGTTGAACGATCCGCGCGAAGTGATTCGCCAATCGCCCATGGGGCTGCGGCAGTGGATTGCCGTGACCTTGATGATCGCGCTCAATGCGCTCGACGGGTTCGACGTGCTTTCCAGTGCCTTTGCCGCGCCCGGCATTTCCAAGGAATGGGGCATCGGCCGCGACGCGCTGGGCGTGGTACTGTCGATGGAACTGATCGGCATGGGCTTTGGCTCGATCGTGCTGGGCGGCGCGGCAGACCGGTTTGGCCGGCGGCCCACGGTGCTCGGTTGCCTGGTGGTGATGGCGCTGGGAATGGGCCTGGCGACCACGGCGAGCAGCCCGGTCACGCTGGGCTTGTGGCGCCTGCTCACCGGCCTTGGCATCGGTGGCATGCTCGCGGCGATCAACGCGGTGACGGCCGAGATCTGCAGCACCAAGGGCCGCAGCCTGGCGATGTCGCTGATGGTGATCGGCTATCCCATCGGTGCCACGGTGGGCGGCACGATTGCCGCCCTCCTGCTCAAGAGCGGCGATTGGCGCGTGGTGTTCGAATTTGGCGCGATCGCCACGGTGGTGTTCATCCCGCTGGTCTGGTTCCTGGTGCCTGAAACGCCGGCGTGGTTCCTGGTCAGCCGCCCGGCCGATGCCCTGGCGCGGGTCAACCGCTCGCTGGGTGCACTGCGCCTGCCTGCCGTGCATGCGCTACCTCCGGTGGAAACCGGCGCGGCCAAGTCCAGCCTGTTCGACATTTTCCGGCCGGGCCTGGTCGGCACCACGCTGCTGCTCACGCTGGGCTATTCGCTCCACTGCATCACGTTCTATTACATCCTGAAGTGGAGCCCCAAGATCGTGGCCGATTTCGGCTATACCCAGCCGCAGGCAGCCAGCGTGCTGGTGTGGGCCAATATCGGCGGGGCGATCGGCGGTGGACTGTTCGGGTTCCTGATGCACCGGTTCGGCATCAAGTGGCCGACGATCGCCATGCTGCTGGCCGGCACCGTGGCGGTTTCGCTGTTCGGCCTGGGGGCAGACAGCCTGGTCGGCTGGCGCGTGGCGGTGTTCTGCACCGGGTTTACCACCAATGCCGCGATCGTCGGGTTCTATTCCGCGTTTGCCCAGGGCTTTCCGGCCAAGGTGCGCGCCACGGGCACCGGCTTTGCCATCGGCGCGGGGCGGATCGGCGCGGCCGGCTCACCCATCCTGGCGGGCGAACTGTTCCATGCCGCGCAATTGCCGCTGCTGACCGTGTCGATCATCATGGGGCTGGGCTCGCTTGGCGCGGCGGCCACGCTGCTGGCGCTGCGCCTGCGCGAGGCGCACTGACCGGGTCGCAACTGGGGTCAGGTGAGGATGCTTACGTCAGCAAGCCGGGCCCCAGCAGCGTCAGAATCTTGACGTCGATCGCCATGCCTTCCGCCCGGCGGGCGGCGACATAGCCGGCAATATCGTCCAGCGGCGCGTGGTGCACGGTGATGCCTTCGCCTTCTACCCCGCCGCCGGCCGAAACCCGCGTCAGGCCATGGGCACGGAACAGAGTAAAGCTTTCCGAGACCATGCCGGGGCTGGACCAGAATTCGCCCAGCGCTTCCATGCGCGCGGCGCGATAGCCGGTTTCTTCTTCCAGTTCGCGTGAGGCGGCAAGGCTCGCGTCTTCGTCCTGGCTGCTATCGTCATCGCCGATCAGGCCGGCGGGCAATTCCAGGCAGGGGCGGCCCAGCGGCACGCGGAACTGTTCCACCAGGATCACGTCGCGCGCTTCGGTCATCGCCAGGATCACCGCCGCGCGAATGTTGCGCGCGCGGCTGACATATTCCCAGCGGCCGCGCGTTTTGGCGGCAATGAAGCGGCCTTCCCAAGGCGTTTCCTCGGGATTGTCGCGGAATTCGTCTTCAAGGCTCATAGCAGGATCGGTCCGTCGGGCAGTTCGTTGCGGTCATCCGCCAGGGCCGGGGCGGCTTGGGCGAGCACGGCGCCGATGCGCTCGATCGCGGCGACCATGCCATCGCCCAGGCGCCCCTCGCGCAAGGGCGCCAGCAGGGCCGCCATGGCATCGCCCCACACTTCCGGGCTGACATGGTCAGCAATCGCGCGGTCGGCGATGATCTCGGCCTTGCGCTCGGCCAGCGAGACATAGAGCACCACGCCGGTGCGCCCGGTGGTGCGGCTTTCCGCGCCCAGGCGAAAGGCAGTGAGGGCACGGGCGTGGACGCGGGCGCGCTTGATGGGCGCCGGGGTGAGCCACAGGCGCAGGCGATGCCACTGCAGGATCGCGAGGCTGGCGGCGAACTTGACCACCGCCACGGTGAGGGCGAGGCCGAAATAGGCACGCGCGCTCCATTCCGTGGCCCACAGGCCCAGCACGCGATCGACCAGCGCCACGTAAAACGCAGGGGTGGCTTCCAGCGCGGCCAGCGCCAGGAACGCGATGAACACCGACCAGGCCAACGCCACGTCGGTGTAAGGGTCGGACTGCGCGGATACGACGGTCACGATCTCGCCCGCCGTGTCGCGCTCGGCCTGGGCCACGGCGGCCGCGATGCGGGCACTGTCATCCTGGGTCAACAGCATGTCACCAATCCCCCGAAGCGCCACCGCCGCCAAAACTGCCACCGCCGCCGGAGAAGCCGCCGCCACCACCGCCGCCCCAGTCCGATCCGCCGCCAAAGCCGGAACCGCCACCGCCGCCGCCCCATCCGCCGCTCGGGAAGATGAACACGCCGGGCCCGCCGCCGCCATAGCGGCGCCCGCCGCCCCGCATGGCGCGCAGGAACGGCAGGACGAAGAACAGGCCGAAGATCACCAGGAACACCACGGTGCCCGCGTCGAAGTGCGGCTCGTTGGCCTTCTTCTGCGCCTTGGCCGCCTGCGCCGCCACCTGGCGCGCCTGATCCTCGGGCAGCTTGAGCTGGGCGATCAGCTGGTCGGTGGCCGCGTTGATGCCGCCGGCGTAATCGCCCGCCTTGAAGCGCGGCACGATTTCACGCTGGATGATCACTTCCGAAAGCGCGTCGGTCAGGATGCCTTCCAGGCCATAGCCCACCTCGATCCGCACTTTGCGCTGGTTGGGCGCGACCAGCAGGATCGCGCCATCGTTGCGCTGCTTGTCACCCAGGCCCCAGGCGCGGCCCAGGCGATAGCCATAATCCTCGATCTCTTGCCCTTGCAGATCGGGCACGGTGGCCACCACCAACTGGCGCTGCGACTGCTGTTCCAGCGCGGCCAGCTTGGCATCGAGGGCCTGTACCTGTTCGGGCGAAAGCAGGTGCGCGTCGTCCACCACGCGGCCGGTCAGCTGCGGAAACGTCTGCGCCCAGGCTGGCGTGGCGAAGATCGCCAGCACCAGCAGGGCAAGGGCGGCCCAGCGCTGTACGAAGTGCCGTTTCACCGGCTTAATTGAAATTGACCTTGGGCGCTTCGTCGGCCCCGGGCGTCGTGGCCTGGAACGGCACCATCGGCTTGGCACCATAGATCACCTTGGCGCCGATCACCGCCGGGAACGTGCGGATCGTGGTGTTGTAGGATTGCACCGCGTCGTTGTAATCGCGGCGGGCCACGGCGATGCGGTTTTCGGTGCCCTCAAGCTGGCTTTGCAGGGCCAGGAAATTCTCGTTGGACTTGAGATCGGGATAGGCCTCGACATTGGCCATCAGCCGGCCCAGCCCCTGCGACAGCTCGCCCTGCGCCTTTTGATAGGCGGCAACCTTGTCGGGGTCGGAAAGGTCGGCCGCCGTGATCTGGACCGACGTGGCCTTGGCGCGGGCCTCGGTCACTTTCACCAGGGTGTCCTGTTCCTGGCGGGCATAGCCCTTTACGGTGGCCACCAGATTGGGCACCAGATCGGCACGCCGCTGGTACTGGTTCTGCACATCGGCCCACTTGGCCTTCGCATTTTCCTCGGCCGTGGGAATCGAGTTGACCCCGCAGCCGGCAAGGCTTGCCGCTGCCACGGCAGCAAGGGCGAAGCGGGGCAGAAAACGATTGAAGAGGCGGGACATGGATCGATCCTCGTTGCAGATGCGCTGATGACATAGCGCTGCGACGTTGCGGATCAAGGGCAGCGCAACGTCGTTGGTCGAACTGTAAAGCAATTACCTTGGCGCTTGCCGCCCGGCAGGGGTGGTGGCAATCATCCGCGACGACCTGGTTAAGAAGGGGAAATGGGCCGTGGCCATTCTCGACGAATTCAAGACTTTTATCGCCCGTGGCAACGTGCTCGATCTGGCGGTCGGTGTCATCATCGGCGGCGCCTTTGGCAAGATCGTGACCTCGCTGACCGAAAGCATGATCATGCCGGTGGTGGGTTTCGTGACTGGCGGCGTGGATTTCACGCGCTATTTCGTGCGCCTGGGGCCGATCCCGGCAACGTTCAAGGGTGATCCCGACAACTATGCCCAGCTCAAGGCTGCGGGCGTGCCGATGATCGGCTATGGCGATTTCATCACCCAGGCGGTCAATTTCCTGATCGTGGCCTTCATCATCTTCCTGATCGTGAAGCTCGCCAATTCGCTGATCCGCAAGCACGAGGAAAAGCCCGCTGCGCCCGAAGCGCCCAAGGGACCGAGCGAAGTGGACCTGCTGATCGAGATCAGGGACGCGCTCAAGGCCAAGGGGTGAAGCACGGTTGGGCGCGGGCTCGGGGCCGGTTCGGGACAGGCCCTTCGACAGGCTCAGGGCGAACGCGGGTTGGGTTTTCCATTCCGAATTGCCCGGCCTGAGCGTGTCGAAGCCGGTTTCCTCGCGCCCTCTTCCCATTGCGGAAGGAATCCCTATATGGGGCTCTGCCGGGTTTGACCCGGCTATGGCGATAAACTGCGGCGTACAATAGGCGCAGCGGACCCGGGGGCGGTACCCGGCGGCTCCACCACCTCTCTCGCGCATGCGGGGCAGATGACGGGGCCGAACTAGGATCGACGTGTGTTGAAAAGCGCTGTTTTCGCCCGGGCTGAGTAACCCGTTAAAGGCTCAAAACCAACAAGTGCCAACGACAACGAAGCACTTGCTCTCGCCGCGTAACCTGACGGCCTAACGGCCTGATCTTACAAAGCGAAAGCGCGGCTGGACACGCCGGTCAACAGAAGTGATACCAGCGGCCCGGGGGGTGCCGGGCAACAGAAATCCCCCCACCTTCCTTCATTTTCGCCCGCTTTGGCCCGGCCCAGTTCTGCCTGGCCCAGATCAGCCAGGCCCAGATCAGCCAGGCATCGTCTCGGCCGAGCATTCGGCTGCCGCCTCGGTTTCCTGGCGCCGCGCCGCGCCGATTGCCTGCGCACGCTTGCGCCAGCCGGGGCGGCTATAGGCGATCGCGCTCATCGCCACGGCGGCCAGCGAACCCACCGGGAAAGCAAGCCACAGCGCATCGGCGCCGATCGAGGGATAGGCCAGGTGGTAGAACCCCAGCCGCGCCGGGAACATCGCGATGGCCAGGACGACCAGGGGCGCCATGACCACGCCGCCCGCGCGCATGGTGCCGAACAGCATGATCGTCATCCCGAACAGGATATAGCTCCAGCTGGCGAGCAGCTGGATGTGGCGTGCCATGTCCACCGCCGGGCTGGTCGAGCCCAGGAACAGCACCAGCACTGGCCGGTCGAAGGCAAGCAGCAGCGCGGTCATCGTGCCGGTGACCGCGAAATTGAGAATGAGGCCTGCGCGCGTGATCCGGCCCAGCCGATCGACCAGGCCGGCGCCGATCGATTGGGCCGCCATGGCGCTGAGCGCAGCGGAAATGGCCATCGCCGGCATCTGCAGGTAGGTCCACACCTGGAGCGAGGCGCCATAGGCCGCACTGGTGACCGAACCTTCGCGGTTGACCAGGCCCAGCATGATGATCCCGGCGCCCGACACGATCAGCATCTGCGCGCCCATCGGCAGGCCCTTGGTGACGATATAGCGCAGCTCGTCCATGCGGGGCAGCAGATAGCCCAGTTCCGCCCCACGCAGCCGCAGCGGCAGGTTGCGGGCATAGGCATAGAGCACCAGGACCACCATCGAGACATAGGACGAAATGGCCGTGGCGAGCGCCGAGCCGGCAATGCCCATGGCCGGGATCGGCCCCAGCCCGGCGATGAACACCGGGTTGAGCCCGCAATCGAGCACCACCGAGACGATCATGAAATAGAGGCTGGTCTTGGCATCGCCCGCGCCGCGCAGGCCCATCGAGATCATCACCGAAATCATCGTGGCCGGCAGCGCCACGAAGATCACCCGCAGATAGGCGAGCGCGAAGGCAAAAATGTCTGCCGGGGTGGACATGATGCGCAGCAATGCCGGCGCGCCGAGCCAGCCGGCTGTGGCCACGATGATCGCCAGGCCCACGCAAAAGCCCACTGCCGTGCCGAACGTGCGCCGTGCCGCATCGACATTGCCGGCGCCGAACGACTGCCCGACTTTCACCGTGGCGGCCATGCCGAAGCCGAACACGGCGGCAAAGACCAGGAACATCACGACGTTGGCATTGGCCGTGGCGGCCAGCGCCGAATCGCCCAGCAGGCGGCCGACCCAGATGGCGTTGATCGAGCCGTTGAGCGACTGGAGGATATTGCCCACCAGCGTGGGCATCGAAAACAGCATGAGCGTTTTCAGAATCGGGCCACGCGTAAGATCGCGCGCCCCGGGCCCGCCAGGAGCGGTGTTGCCTTGCGGACCTGCCATGGTGTTCAATCCTTGTTGCGCAAGGCGGCCAGGGCCGCGAAAGGCCCGCTGGCGTCATCGCCGGCGAGGTTGTGTTCGGCGCGCGCCTTGTCGGCCAGCGGCCCTTCGGCAAAGGGGTCGATCGCCAGCGCCAGGCTTTGCGCCACCGCCTCGCCCAGGTCGAAGGTCAGACCGCTGTAGGGAATCTCGTCGCACTCGTCGGCGGTGATCTCGATTTCCTCTTCCGCGGACACTTCGATCTGGCTTTCCGGAACGAAGCGCAAGTGCAGTGCCTCGTTGATGCGGACTGGGAAATCTTCGCCTGAAATGGCGCAGGCCTGCTCGATGGCCGCGGTCAACCGGCCATCGGCGCGCACCACCGGTCCATCGGCAGTGAGCTTGACCTCTGCCCGCATCGTCTCGATCGCCGAAATGGCAAAGCGCGCGGCCAGGCGGCGGCGCTCTTCGGCATCGGGTTCGAGCACCACCGGCGCGTCACCGATCTGGCGCAGATCGATCCAGCGGGTGAATTCGTGGGTGTCGCTCATCGTCCAATCTCCGCGGCCAGAACCCTGTCGGCCGGCACCAGCGCGAGCCCGGCGGCAAAGGCGCGGGCGCGACGGGCCAGGGGCAGGGGATCTGTACCGTCCTGCAATGTCATGTTGCGGGCAAGCGCGGCGGCAAAGGCCTGCTCGCCTGCGTCCAGGCCGTCGCGATAGGCGCCCAGGCGGCCGCCCAGCGTGCCCATCAACTTGCCGATATGCTTGCCCACCATCAGATCGCCCACGCCGCTTTCGCGCAGCTGGCCATCCATGTCTTCCACAAACAGTTCGGTCAACCATACCGATGGCTGGACCAGGCCGGGATCGCGCTCCATCCGCAAGAGCACGATGGAAAGCACCAGGGTGATCATGTCGAACCGGCCGGCGACGCTGTCGGCCACGCCGCATGCCGCATACCATTCCTTTTCGCGCGCGATTTCCACCACGCGGTGCCACAGCGGGCGGGCGGCATCGCGATCATCGCGGGTCTGGCCCAGAAGGCGGGCGAGCAGGGACATGGTGCGTGGCATCCTTTGGTTCGTTGTGGCAGCGTCAGGCGCGGCCAATTTGCGCAGCCCGGCGCAAACCGGCACGCCGCCATTGCGGACAACCCGTTTCGCCCCTAAGGCTTGCGCGGATATAGGGCGCTGCAGCGCGAAGGCAAAGTGGGCCTTTGTGCGTTGTGCCGGCGGGGGTTCCCGGCCAGGTGGTGCCGGGTGTTCCCGCAGTGGGTCGTATTTGGAGTGATGGAATGCGCGAGAATCGGATGGCCCTGAAAAGCGCTGCGCTGGCAGGTCTTGTCGTGCTGGTCAGCGGCTGTGCCAGCATCCGCGACCATCGTGGGTTCCAGATGGACAAGGCGCTGACCGATTCGGTGCAGCCGGGCGTGGACAACCGCAATTCGGTGGAACGCGCGCTGGGCCAGGCCACGTTCAAGAGCCAGTTCGGCCCGCAAAGCTGGTACTACGTTTCGGTCGACACCCGGCAACGCCCGTTCAAGCGCCCGCGCACCACCAGCGAGCAGGTGCTGAAAGTGAACTTTGACACCGCCGGCAATGTCAGCACTGTCGATCGCGTGAATCTCACCCGCGTGCCCACGATCCACCCCGTGCGCGAAGCGACGCCTACGCTGGGCCGCCATCGCAGCTTCTTCCAGGATCTGTTCGGCAACATCGGCGCTGTCGGCGCCATGCCCACGGGCACCGGTGGCACCGGCCAGGGCCGTGGCCCGACCGGCTCGGGCCCGAACGGCAGCTGATCGATCTGGGCCGTTCGGGCTGTGGCTTGAACGGCCGGCCGGCGATCCCATATCGCCGGGATGGACGATAGCAAGGCGAGCCACGGCCTGGTCCAGTGGCACGGCACCACGATCATCGGGGTGAAGAAGAACGGCCGTACCGTGATCGCGGGTGACGGCCAGGTTTCCATGGGCAACACGGTGATGAAGCCCAATGCCCGCAAGGTGCGGCGCATTGGCGACGGATCGGTGATCGCCGGCTTTGCCGGGGCGACGGCCGATGCCTTTACCCTGTTCGAGCGGCTGGAGCGCAAGCTGGAGCAGCATCGCGGCCAGTTGATGCGCGCCGCGGTGGAACTGGCCAAGGACTGGCGCACCGACAAATACCTGCGCAACCTGGAAGCGTTGATGATCGTGGCCGACGCCAGTACCCTGCTGGTGCTGACCGGCAATGGCGATGTGCTGGAACCGGAAGCCGGCATCGCCGCGATCGGTTCGGGCGGCAACTATGCCCTGGCCGCCGCGCGCGCGGTGGATGCCTATGAAGACGATCCCGAAAAGATTGCCCGCCGCGCGATGCAGGTGGCGGCGGAAATCTGCGTGTTCACCAACGACCGCGTGACGGTTGAGGAAATCTGATGCTCGACAGTCTTACCCCCAAGGCCATTGTCCGCGCGCTGGACGAACACATCGTGGGCCAGGCCGATGCCAAGCGCGCGGTGGCCGTGGCGCTGCGCAACCGCTGGCGCCGCCAGCGCCTCTCGCCCGATCTGCGCGACGAGGTTTCGCCCAAGAACATCCTGATGATCGGGCCGACCGGCTGCGGCAAGACCGAGATCAGCCGCCGCCTGGCGCGGCTGGCCGATGCGCCGTTCGTGAAAGTGGAAGCGACCAAGTTCACTGAAGTGGGCTATGTCGGGCGCGATGTGGAGCAGATTGCCCGCGACCTGGCCGAAGAAGCGATCCGCCTGGAAAAGGACCGCCGCCGCGAAGCCGTGCGCGATGCCGCCAGCAAGGCCGCGATGGACCGCCTGCTCAAGGCCCTGGTGGGCGACGGCGCCAGCGAGGCGACGCGCGAAAGCTTTCGCCAGCGCTTGAGCGAAGGCGCGATGAACGAGGTGGAAGTGGAAATCGAGGTGGAGGACGCGCCTGCCGCCCCGATGGAAATCCCCGGCCTTGGCGGCAATGTCGGCATGATCAACCTGTCGGACATGATGGGCAAGGCATTCGGGCGCAACCAGCTCAAGCGGCGCAAGATGCGCGTGGCCGATGCCTGGGACAAGCTGGTGGACGAAGAGTCCGAAAAGCGCATGGACCAGGATGACGTGGCCCGCGTGGCGCTGCAGAACGCGGAAACCAACGGCATCGTGTTCATCGACGAGATCGACAAGATCGCGGTGTCCGATGTGCGCGGCGGTTCGGTCAGCCGCGAAGGCGTGCAGCGCGATCTGCTGCCGCTGATCGAGGGCACGACGGTTGCCACCAAGTATGGCCCGATGAAGACCGACCACGTGCTGTTCATCGCCTCGGGCGCGTTCCACGTAGCCAAGCCATCGGACATGCTGCCCGAATTGCAGGGCCGCCTGCCGATCCGGGTGGAGCTGAAGGCGCTGACCGAGGACGATTTCGTGCGCATCCTGGCGGAAACGCGCGCCAACCTGGTGGAACAGTACCGCGCGCTGCTCGGCACCGAGCAGGTCACCCTGGATTTCACGCCCGAGGCCGTGCGCGCGATTGCCCGCACTGCCGCACAAGTGAACGAAAGCGTGGAGAACATCGGCGCCCGGCGGCTGCAGACCGTGATGGAAAAGCTGCTGGAGGAAGTGAGCTTTGACGCCGAAGACCGCGTCGGCACCACCGTGACGGTGGACGAGGCCTATGTGGCAGACCGGCTGGCCGGCCTGGCCGGCAACGCCGACCTGTCGAAGTACATCCTGTGACCAGATGGCAGCGCCAGCCCTCAGTGGGCGGGCGCTGCTGTCGTTTGCACCAGCGGGTCGGGGCCGCCGAACGCGCGCAGCGGGCGGCGCAGGGCTAGCAGCAGGGCCCCGGCCACCGCCGGAATCGCGGCCGTCACCATCCAGAACAGCGGCGGGCTGACGCGCGTGTACCAGCCGCCCATCGGCCCGCTGATCAGGCTGGCCACCGCCACCGACATCATGTCCATCCCGATCAGCGTACCGCGCCAGCGCTCTGGCGCGCGCGCCGCGAACGTGGCGTGCATGACCGGGGCAAAGAACATCGCCCCCAGGTTGGACAGCAGGTGGAACGCCACCGGCAGCCAGATCGTGCCCCGCGTGTTGGTCGGCACCAGCGCCAGCAACAGGGTGGACCCGGCGAAGATCAGGCAGCCCGTGGCAAGCTTGCCCAGGCTGTCGGATTCGGCCTGGCGCGAAGCCTGCCAGCGCCACAGTAGGATCAGCAAGGGCGCCTCGAACGCGGGGGCAAGCCCGTCAAGCGATTGCAGCCAGGGGATCGGCACGGCAAAGCCGCCCACGACCATGTCGATATGGTCGCGCACCCACAGGCTGTAGACATTCCAGACTTGTGCCTGGGCGGTCCAGAACGCCACGCTGAACGGCCAGACCAGGGCCAGCAGCCACATATTGCGCTTTTCCGCCGCAGTCAGCTGGCGGGCCGGGCCGGCCTGGAGCGGCGGCACTTGCGCGGGCAGGTGCCGCGAGCCGGCCAGATACCACACCAGGCCGGCCAGCATGCCCACGCCCGCCACGGCAAAGCCGGCGTGCCAGCCATAATACTTGGCCATCGTGCCACTGGCGATCGGTGCGATGAAGGCACCCACGTTGATCGCGAACGTATAGACCTGGAACGCATCGCCCAGGCGGCGATCCCCGGCGGCATAGAGCGCGCGGATCTGCGGCATCAGGTTGCCGCGCAACAGCCCGGCGCCGATCACCAGCAGGACCAGCGCCATGAGGAACGTGGCATCGAACGCCATGGCGAAATGGCCCGCCGTCATCGTCAGCGCGCCCAGGCTCACCGCCGCGCGCCGGGGCATGACCCTGTCGCCGATCCATCCGCCCACCAGCGGCAGGAACGTGATCGCCGCGAAATAGAGCGCGAACGTCTGCGTGGCGAGTTGCGTCACGTTCATCGGGCCGAACACGTGCTCCAGCCCGGCGCGATAGCCGGCAAAGCCGATGACGTGCTCCACCCGGCCGGGCAGCAGCAATTCGCCCGTCATGTAGAGCACCAGCATGGCCACCATGCCATGCCAGGAAATGCGATCCCACAGTTCGGTGCCAGCCAGCACCCACAGCCCCCTTGGATGGTCGAGCAACGCGCGCTTTTCGGGGATCGGGGCGGCAATTGCGTCGGGGCTGGCGATCGGTTCCATGCGCGCATCTGGTGCCGCCAAATGCCGGGGCTGGCAAGCGCACGCCGGCGTGATACACCGCAGGCCATGCATGAAACGCCCGGCAATCGCCCGATCTATCGCCTGCTCACCGGCAAGGACGACCGCGCCTTTTGCGAGCGCGTGTCCGAAGCCCTGGCCCAGGGCTGGCGGCTCTATGGCTCACCCTCGATCACGTATGATGGCGGCATGGACTGCATCAAGGTGGCGCAAGCCGTGGTCTGGCACGGGGCCGATGTGGTGAAGTAAGTGTGCGCTGGGCTGCCAGGTCCGGAGCCCCGCGCAACCCTGAACCTGGCGCGCGTTACTCTGCCGCCTGGCCCAGTTCCTCGCCCTCGGCCGCCTGGCGCGCCCACATTTCGGCATAAAGGCCGGCGCGGCGCAGCAGGTCGGTGTGGCCGCCCTGTTCCACCAGGCGGCCCTGGTCGATCACCAGGATCGTGTCGCTGTCGGCAATGGTGGAAAGCCGGTGCGCGATCGACAGCGTGGTGCGGCCCCCCGCCACATCGCGCAAGGTGCCCAGGATGTCCTGCTCGGTGCGGGTGTCGAGCGCGCTGGTCGCCTCGTCGAACAGCAGGATCGGCGGGTTCTTCACCAGCGTGCGGGCAATCGCCACGCGCTGCTTTTCCCCGCCCGACAGTTTCAGGCCGCGTTCGCCCACTTCGGTGTCGAGCCCATGGGGCAGACGCGCGATGAAATCGGCAATCGCCGCCCCGCGCGCGGCCGCTGCCACGTCGTCTGCGGTGGCGCCTTCGCGGCCATAGGCGATGTTGTAGCCGATGGTGTCGTTGAACAGCACCGAATCCTGGGGCACGATGCCGATCGCGGCGCGCAGGCTTGCCTGGGTGACCCCGGCAATGTCCTGCCCGTCGATCAGGATACGGCCCGAACGCGGATCGTAGAACCGGAACAGCAGGCGCGCGATGGTGGACTTGCCCGCGCCCGACGGCCCGACGATGGCCACGCGGCTGCCGGCCGGTACTTCGAACGACAGGCCATGCAGGATCGTGCGGTCGGGATCATAACCGAACACCACGTTGTCGAACGTGACCGAAGGGCGGCGCACCACCAGCGCCGGCGCGCCGGGCTTGTCGGCCACTTCCACCTGGGTGTCGATCAGGCGGAACATCTCGGCCATGTCGATCAGCCCCTGGCGGATCGTGCGATAGACCATGCCGAGCATGTCGAGCGGGCGGAACAACTGGGTGAGATAAGTCTGCACGAAGACCAGTTGCCCGGCGGTGTAGCGGCCATGCCACCAGCCCCACACGGTATAGGCGAGGGCGCCGGCCATCAGCAGGCTGATCACCATGGCCTGGGCAATATTGAGCAGGCCCAGGCTGTTTTCGCTGGTGATCGCCGCTTCGGCATAAGCGCGCGCGGCCTGGCCATAGCGCGCTTCCTCGCGCCGCTCTGCCCCGAAATACTTCACCGTTTCATAGTTGAGCAGCGAATCCACCGCGCGCGACAGGGCCTGCCCGTCCAGCCGGTTCATCCGCTCGCGCAAATGGGTGCGCCATTCGGTGATCGTGCGCGTCACCCAGATATAGGCGGCCACTGCCACGGCCGTCGCGGCCACCAGCCCCCAGCCAAAGGTGATCCAGAAAATCACCGCCACCACGATCAGTTGCAGGATGGTGGGGGCGATGTTGAACAGCATGAAATAGAGCATCGTGTCGATGCTCTTGGTCCCGCGCTCGATCGTCTTGGTCACTTCGCCGGTGCGCCGCGCCAGGTGAAAGCGCAAGGACAGGCGGTGAAGCTGGGCAAAGACATGCTCGGCCAAGGCGCGCGTGGCATCCTGGCCCACCCGTTCGAACACGATGTTGCGCAAGTTGTCGAATGCCACCCAGGCAAAGCGGCCGAACGAGTAGGCCAGCACCGTCCACATTGCCAACATGCCAAGCCGTGGCCCGGTCACGTTCATGGCATCGACCGCCCACTTGAGCAGATAGGGCAGGGTCAGCTGCACCCCTGTGGATGCCAGAATGAACAGGCAGGCCACCACGATGCGCCAGCGCAGGCCCGGATTGTCCACCGGCCAGAGATAAGGCAGGAAGCGCTTGAGCGTGTGCCAGCCATCATGACGGGCGCCAGGTGCATTCGGGTTTTTTTGGGCGTTCTCGGGCGGCATGGCCTTCACATAGGCATTTTGCCGGCCGTTGCCACCCGGGATCTCACTGCCGTTTCGCCGCCGGCCACGTTAACGCGCGGCGAGTGCCGGCGCCGGTGCCGGGGTGAAATCGAACATCACCTTGCGCCGGGCAAAATCGATGGCGACTTTCTGGAACGCGCTCAAATCACGCATGCCCAGCAGCAGCGCAGGGCGGCGGTTGAGCCGCAGGTGGGCAAAGGCCGGGGCATCGGCAAAGGCGAACGTCAGGTTGTTGATATCCATACCGCCGATGCGCATGGTGCGGGCATGGCCCACGTCGGCGGCGATGCTTTGCCCGGTCACCGCGACAAGGCGGGCCTGCTGCACCACCCCCTGCCGCGATAGCGCGCGTTGTAGCGCGCGGTTGCCGATGGAGACGTCCGATCCGGTGTCGATCATCACATCGGTGCGCACGCCATCGACCGTCGCCTCGGTCATGATCAGCTGGCCCGAGCGGCGGCGGGCGGTGACCACGATGTCATAGCTGTCTGCCTGGGGTACATCGGGCGCGGCATTGCCGATCATCAGGCGGTTGGCGGCAAAATCGATCGTGATGCGCTGGTCTTGCAAGCCATCGAGACCCACGATCCCCTCAGCCTCCAGATCCGCGCCGTCGACCAGCGGCGCTTCCAGTCCGGCAAAGCGGCGCGTGCCGAGCGAAATTTCCGCAACCTTCACCAGGTCGACGTCTTCCAGTCCCGCCACGCTCACCAACCGGGCGCGGCCGCTGGGCTCCAGGCCCAGCACTTGCGCGGTCTGTCGTGTCAGCACGGTGCGCTCCGCCCCGGTATCGACCAGGAAGGCAAACGGCCCCGCGCTGCCGATCGTCACCGGCACGGTAAGCCGGGCACGGGCATCGTGGCTCAACCGGATTTCTTCCATCGGGGGCTGGATATCGGGCATCAGTGCCGCAGGCGCGGGGGCAGATGGCGCGGTTTGCGCCGACACCGGCAGGGCCGCCGCCGCAAGGGCCAGCAGGCCAAGCGTGCCGGCAACCTTGGGGGCCAGCATCGTCATGGTTCTTGTTCCTCTCCGCCACGCAGGTTACGCCTGCTTGAACGGCAGCGCCATGGCTTATTTCAATGCTGCATTGCGAATTTTTCGCCCGTTTTCAGCCCGAAACGGTCTGTTTGCGCCAGGGCAGGGCGGCCATGATCTCGCCCAGCAGGCCCAGCACTTCGCCCAGCAGCGGATGGCGGGTGATGCGCATCACCAAAAGCCAGCACAGGATGCCGGCGGCCACCATGCTGGCCGCCTGGCCCAGGCTGCACGCCGCCGGCCCCGCCCACAGCGCATAGCTGGCCAGCAGTGGCGCCACGGCGGCCAGCGTGGCAGCCAGGCTTTGGGCATAGATGCGCAGCAGGTCGCGCCAGGCAAAATCGAGCATGGCGCGCATGAACGGCGCATAGATTGCCATCCACAACAGCCCATGGACAAAGCGCGAAATCGCGACGGGCACCAGGCCAAAGGGCGCCGCGGCCATGATCATGCCCACCGACAGCACCGTTTCGGCCACGTTGCGATGGATCAGGCCGCGCTTGCGGCCCAGCAGCAACGGCAGATCGGCATTGAGCGGCAAGGAAATATAGCACAACTGCGCCAACGCCACCCACAGCAGCAGCGGGGCGGCCGCCACCCAGCGGGGGCCATAGAGCGCGAGGATCAGCGGCTGCGCCAGCGTGGCAATGCCCGCCATCGCCGGCCAGGTCACGCCGGTATAGGCAGCCACCACGCGCAGGTAGGGCGGCCCCAGCGGATCGCCCTGGTCGCGCACGCGGCGGAACGCGGGATAGAACACCCCGGTTACGGCGCCGGCCACCAGCATGCGCAATTGCAGGGCCAGGCCAGACGCCCGGGCAAACAGGCCCACGGCGGTGTTGTCGATCAAGCGGCCAATGACCAGTTCGGGCGCGCGGGCGGTGATCGAATAGCAGGTGGAAAGCACCGAATTGGTGCCGCCCAGTTCCAGCACCGGCCGTGCGCCTTTCAGCCGCAGCGGCCAGGGCACCATCAATCCGGCGCGCCACTGGCTCACCACCAGGCGCGCACCCTGCTGGGCAAAGGCGCCCCAGGCCAGCGCCAGCGCGCCATGGCCCAGCACTGCCAGCGTCACGGCCGCCGCTGCGTTGGCAATGGAAGAGCCCACCTCGATCATGGTATTGGACTTGTAGTCCATGCGCCGCTGGCACGTGGCCTGCGGCACGATCGACAGCGGTACCAGCAGATACGACGATGCCACCACCAGCAGGACCGGCAGCAGCGCCGGATCGCCATAGAACCGTGCGACCGGCACCGCGCAAGCCAGTGCCAGCAGGGCAATGCCCCAGGCAAAGATCACGGAAATGGTGAACGCGGTCTGGAGCTTTTCGGGCGTCAGGTCGCGCTCGCCGTTGACATAGCGCGCCACGCCGAAATCCTGGAGGAACGCGACGATCGTGACCGCGGCGAAGGCGATCGAAAACAGCCCCAATTGCGCCGGGGTAATGAACCAGCGTGCCAATACGACGCTGGTCGCGAACTGGATCGCGAAAGACGCATATTGCGATACCAGCGCCCAGGCGGCGGCCGTGCGTACGGACATTTCCGGTGGCGGGCTGCCGGTGGCCGGATGTGGGCGGCGGGAGTTTGTCGTGCTCATGCCGCGTGCCGCAGCAGCGTGGCCGCCGCCTGCGCCGCGCGCAACGGTCGCCCGGCCCGCAGCATGCGCAGCGCGGCCCGCCACAGGCGCGGCTGCGCACCCACGTCGGCAATATGGCCGGCCAGCACGGGCCATGCTTCGCCCGCCAGGCGATCGGGCGCATAGATCAGCCGGTCGATCATGCGCTGGCGCACATAGGCCGCGCTGCCCGCGCCGAACACCGCATCGAGCGCGTCGATTTCGGGCAGGGTGGCCAGGCTTGCGGTGGGATCCTGCCCGGTTTGCTGGCGCGCGCGGTGGGCTAGCCAGGCAATCGCGGCGTTGCGCGCTTGGGTCACCACATGGCGCGTGCTGACCTGGCCGGGCGTGATGCGATAGGCCAGCAGGCATTCGGGCAGATTGGCCATGCGCGTGCGGCCGGCCAGGCGCAGCCACAAGTCATAATCCTCGGCATGAAGATAGACCGCGCGGTAGCCGCCTGCGTCACGCACCAGGTCGGTGCGCACCATGACGGCGCTGTGGCACAGGATCGGCCCATGCTCGAGTTCGGCCAGGATCGCGCCGTGATCGTGCGGGCGATGGACCGGCGGGTTGGACGCCGGGGCGCCGTCGGCGTCGATGAACGTGGTTTCGCTTGCCACCAGGCCATGGTCCGGGTTGGCGGCCAGAAAGGCGGTCTGGCGCTCCAGGCGGTGCGGCAGGCAGATGTCGTCGGCATCGAACCGGGCCACCAGCGGCGCGCGTGCTTGCGCAAACAACTGGTTCAGGCTTGGCACCAGGCCCTGCCGCGGCATAGCGATCAAGCGAATGCGCGGATCGCGCGCGGCATAGTCTTGCGCGATGGCACGGCTTTGGTCGGTCGATCCATCGTCCAGGATCAGGAATTCGAAATCGCCGAACGTCTGGGCCAGCACGCTTTCGATCGCCGCGGCCAGGGTGGCGGCGGCGTTGTGCATGCTGGTGGCCACTGTCACGGCCGGAATGGGGCCCGATATCGTCACTGCTCGGTTTCCAGGAAGCTGGGGGCGGGCGTGCCGCTGGTGCCGCCGCGGCGATGGGCACGGCGCCGCCAGCGCAGCATCGGGGCGGCAAGGCCGGGCAGCCAGTGCCACAGCGCCATGGCGATCTGCCACACCGGGCCGTCCATCTGGCTGCCGATGCGGCGCAAGTCGGCCAGGCCCGATCGCGCCTGCCCGGCCACGATGCGGTCGATCGCCTCTTCGAAGGCCAGCGCGTCTCGCGTCTCGTTCATCAATTGCTCGATCCGGGGAATCTCCGGCGCGCCAGGGGGCAACGTGGCGCGGGCCTTGGTCTGGACTTTGAGGCTGCCGCGCAGCAGGCGCATGGCCTGGGCCGAGGCCGAGCCGGCGCGCACGCGATATTCGCACAGCACTTCGTCCAGATAATGCGCTTGCCCGCCCAACCCCATGAGCCGCACCCACAGGTCGAGATCCTCGGCATGGGTCATTGTCTCGTCAAAGCCGCCCACGGCCAGGCAATCGGCACGGCGAAAGGTCGATCCGATATAGACGTTGAAGGAGCGGTCCAGCACGTCCATCCAGGTGCCGCGCGCCGGCTGGGGCCGTTCCACACAATAGCGTTCGGCTGCCACCGCGCCAAACATGCGGGCGTTGCACGTCACCAGGCGCAGGTCCGCCTGCTGTTCAAGCAGCGGCACAGTGGCGGCCAGATAGCCGGGACGAAACAGGTCATCCCCATCGAGCAGGGCAATCAGCGGCGCCTGGCTCGCGGCGATGGCGGCGTTGCGTGCGGCCGAAACACCCCGGTTCGGCGTTTGCAGCAGGCGAATGCGCGGATCGGCCAGAAAGGGCGCTACGGCCTTGGCCACGGCGGGATCACCATCGTCCACCACCACGGCTTCCCATGGCTCCAGCGTCTGGCGTTGCAGGGACGTGAGCGCGTCGCCCAGGAAAGCCGCCACGCCAAAGCCTGGCACGATCACGCTGACGCGCGCGGGCGTGCCATCGGGCAAAGTGGGGCAGGGGTAAGGTGGGGCGGCCATTGACTGCGATCTAGTCCGTGCGGGTTTAAGGATTGGCTTACAATGCCGCAAAGAATCAGGAGAATCACGGATTGCGCCCGACCAGTGCTGTCCGCCTTGCCACAGCGCGCCGGGGTTGTCTGTGGCCATGGTAGAAAATCCCAGCATTTCCGGGACTTTTCCTGGGATCTGCAACAAAAATGCAAAATGGTGTTGACGCCTGCGGTGGCCCTCCATATATGCCGCTTCACCGATGCGGTGCAGCCGGTTTTTCCGGCGGCCTGGTTGTTTCCAGGTGCTGCGGTGTTGGTCGCCAGATAGCTAC
>NZ_JABCNG010000005.1 GCF_012932495.1 Novosphingobium sp. SG919 | reverse complement strand
GCTGCTTCGCATGGAACAAGCTCGTCGATCAGCCATGGCGGATCATGTCCATCGGGATGCGCCAATGGGCAAATGGGTTCTGATCATTGCACCTTAGTATAAATCGCCGGACACATCGGTTGACCGCCGGCTGGTGCTGCGCCCGCCTCACAAGCCGGTGATGCAACGCGCCGGTCGCCTGCATCCTCTCGCCCTGGGCGGCCGGCCATTGCTGGAAGAGAGTGGCTCGATCGTCCAAAGACATGTGTTCGATCGGCGAGCAGGTCATTACTCAGGATACGACCGCAACGAGCGGTCGATCACGGATGATTGTACCGAGAAGCCAGGACGGCATCCGGGAAATAATCGCGCCGGACAGGATATCCTGGAGGGCGAGGTCGTCCGAGGTCACCTGGTCTATCTGCGTGGACCAGGTCACGAAGCCTTGTTCATCGCATGTCTCGACGGTGACCCTCGTCCGGTCCCCGACCGATCGGCATGTGCCGTACAGCATCGCCCGGGCTCCCATATCCCGAACCGCTTCAGGCACGGTGTATGGCCGGTCCTTATACTGAAAGACCATCATTCGCGGCGCGAGTTTGAGCCTCGAACGCTTGCTCAGCGCGAATATGAGCTGGTCTGTCAGGCCATCGGCGAACCTGTCCTGACGTTCGCACCCAGACAAGGCGCGGAACGGCATGACCGCAAGATCGACCGTCCGGCCCTTCACTACCTCATCGACTTCATTGGCAGCTTCGGGTCGTGCGAACGCGGAAAGGATTTCGAAGGAGGGGACATAGCCGCCGGTCGGAAGGGTCACCCGCACGGCATCCCGCTTGCCGGGGCCCTGATAATGTTCGTTCAGCTTTCGCCTGAGCCGGCGGGCTTCCACGCGTACAGCCGAGTCGATCTTGGGATCGTAGGGGGAAGATCGGCCGTAGAGGGCATCCCCGATCACAAGCTCTTTGAGAGTGTCGCCGCGTCCGGATAAGGTCTCGTTGACGACATATTCCAGCAACAAATACAAGCCGTTGCTCTTCGCGAACGCGGCACTGGTGCGCAGGTCGTGGAGATGGCCCTTTATAAGGGATTTGTACTTTTCGCTCATCGCCGCCTCCAAGGTCTGGAGCCATGCGTTCACGCTAAGCGAGGGCGATCGTCTCCGACGATTTAATTGTTCCAAAAACTTCCAAATCGGGCCTGTTACCATCGTACGGCAATATCCTGCGCAACAAGCTCCGACGATACCAGTCTCTCGAGATCATCTCGCGCCTGGCGGGCCTCCGACGTCCGTTGACGCCCCTCGTAGAACGCAGCCAGATCCGAGCCGGCCCTGAGATGCCAAAGTTGTGCGCCTTGCCGCACCGCCTCCTCCCGCGCGGCGCGAAGTTCTGCCTCCGCCGCGGCCGGATTGCCCGACAGCACACTCAGCAGGGCCTTGCGGCGGCTATATTCGGGGCCGCAGAAGCCGTTATGCGTCACACGTCGCTGCTCGAACTCGGACACGCTGTCGCGAGCCTCGGTGATCCTGCCTAGCGTCATAAGACTGGTCGCCACCACGCCGACAAAGAAGGGGTCGAAGGGGCCGTAATGCGCACTCTCAAGCTGTGAGAGCCCAGCCTTCAGACGGTCCACCGCGCTCTCATGTCGGCCCGACGCGGCCGCCAGGCAGCCCTTGAGGCACAAAGCGACGCCGTAATGGCTGAACAGCGAATGGTTCTTCGCGGTGTTCATCATCTCATCGACCAGCGGCGTCACTACCGCCACCGGCTGATTCATAAGCAGCATGGTGAAACAGGACCATTGGAGTGCCTCACAGATGGGTAAAGCTTTCTTGGTCGATCGCGCCTCCGTGATGGCGGTCTCCGCGTCGGCCAGTCCCTCGGCGACGTCGCCCTGAAGGCATTTGGCGATCGACAGCAACCCGTAGACATCGGATCGCCGATCAAATCCGGTGATCGTCATGAAGAATGCCCGCATCGCCGGCGTTTCCTCGACCAGGAATTTCTGCAGATAGTCGCGCGCCGCGGCGAGATCGCCGATGTGATGTACGGTCGTGCCTCGCGCCCATGATGCTGTCGCTCCCAGATGTGCGCGATCGACCAGAAAGGCGAGGGGCACATCATCCGGATTGGCGATGTCGGTCAGCAGGGCCAGGCTTTCCAGCTCACGGGCCTGTTGATCGGCCAACGCATAATCTGGCATCCGGATATTGTAGGTCCAGCGGCCCAGGAGAAGGCGGACGCGCTCGAGCAACTGGTCGCGATCCATCGCGCTTTGCTGACGCTCGGTCCAATCCTGATAACTTGTGTCGCGCGCGCCTACCGTGAAGATCTCGGTGGCCTGGATCGCGATGTCGATTGCCGCGCCATAAGGTGACTCCCGCAGGGCGGGATCGAGCCCCTCCATCAGCGCATTCATCCGCGTACCGCATTCGGTCAGGAGCGAGAGACCGAACCAGATGGGAAGTGCACCGGCGCCGATCGCGAGCGCCACGGCGATATCGCCCTCCGGTGACGTTGCCCAGCGCAAGGCTGCGCGGATGTTATCGAGTTCGAGCACAAACGGGACATGGTTCTCGCTCGCCGGAGCAAACTCGCCCGCTCCATGCAGTGCGCGCGCGAAATATTCGGCGTGGCGCCGGTTCGCCTCTAATGTGTCGCCGGCTCGATCGAGCGCTCCGATCGCGAATGCTCGTGTCGTTTCCAGAAGCCGGAACCGCAGGCGGGAATTGCGCAGATCGGGAGTGACCAGCGACTTGCGAACCAGGCGCGCGATGATCTCCGCTACCACGGTATCCTCGCCGACGCCCGCGACGGCAGCGGCTGCCTCGATCGTGAAACCTCCGCTGAAGACCGCGAGCTGGCGGAATATACGCTGATCCTGCTGATCGAGAAGCTGGTAGCTCCAATCCAGGGCTGCGGTCAGGGTGCGGTGCCTGGGCAGGACGTTACGATGGCCGTCCGACAAGAGCCGAAGACGATCATCCAGGCGTGTCGAGAGCCCTTTAAGCCCGAATATAGGCACGAGCGCGGAAGCGAATTCGATGGCCAGCGGAACACCGCCAAGCTTGCGACAGATGAGCGATGCGGCGAGCGCATCGTCGTCGGCGAGCGTGAATTCGCCATCGACAGACCTTGCGCGCTCGCACAAGAGCTGAATCGCGGAATAATGCAGTGCCTCCCGCGCTCCCACCAACTCGTGTTCAGGCGGCACGCCAAGCGGTTCGAGCCGAAGCACTGTCTCGATTGGGATCGTCATCGGCTCCCGGCTGGTGGCCAGGATCGACACCGAGCGGGCGGATTGCAGGATGCCGTAGGCGATCGTCGCGACGGCCTCGATTACATGCTCGCAATTGTCGAAGAGGAGGAGCATCTGCTTCTCCGACAGCGCGCTAATGATCGCGGGCATGGGGTTGCTGGACCGCACCTCGAGCCCCAGCACGGTCGCGACGGCCGAGGGAACGAGCGTGGCATCCGTGAGCGCTGCAAAATCCACGATCCATACGCCGTCCTGCCACCGGCTCAATTCCTGCTCGGCCACATTCAGCGCGAGCGCGGTCTTGCCCACGCCTCCGGTCCCCACAATGGTGGTAAGCCTTTGGGTCGGGAGCTTCGACCGCAGCGAGTCGATGATATCGGACCGGCCGATGAGCCGGGTCATGAGCAATGGTAGATTGCTCGGCCGATCGCTGTCCGTTCCGGCATGGGGAGCGCTGTTGCTCTCGACAATCACGGGAGCCACGAAACGATAGCCGCGGCCCGGCACAGTCACGATATAGGGTGTTGAGACGCTGTCATCGTCGAGGGCGCGGCGCAGGGCGCTCATATGGACCGAGAGGTTTGCCTCCACGACAATGGTGTCGGGCCAGATTTTGTCGATGATGTCGGCCTTGGTGACGAGATCGCCCGCATTACTGACCAACAGGACCAGGATCTCGGCCGCCCGGCTTCCGAGCCGCACCGGTTCGTCATGTCGAAGAAGTAACCCGCTATCGGGTAACAGGCAGAACGGCCCAAATCGCATCTGGTAACTCATCGGCGCTCCCGTGTTGGGCGGATATGGCGACTCGTGCCTCTCGCACTTGGGGTGCGTTCACCCACAGGAGCTATTGAACCACGCGTACGCTCATGGTCGCCACTGATTATTGCTTCCTTGTGGCGCTCCGGCTCCAATCTGAACCTCCCTAGCCGGGGCGAAGCTGGGCGCCAGACCCCGTCCGTGAGTGGAAGTCGCTAACAGGCAGGTCACCTCGGCGCGCTTCGGCCGATCTGTTCTTGCTCCTAAACGTCACTCTGCTCGGCACCCAACTCCGAGGCTCCATCGTCCCATGGAGGGCAGACGTGACGCAGAACAGCCAATATCGCCTCGCAGGCGAGATGATAGCCAAGATCCATGCCGTGCTGGGAAAGCATGAGGGCTATCGAACGCTGCACGCGGACGGACGCTTTTACCGGGGCACCTTCCAGGCATTTCCCGCTGCCACGACCTATACACGCGCCATCCATCTGCAGGGCGACGAAATCCCGATTACAGTCCGCTTCTCCAAGGGTGGAGGCGACCCCCTGGCCCATTTCAGCGCGACCGTCGGCATGGCGACCCGCTTCTATCTCCCGGACGGTCGCGTGACCAACCTCGTCATGCTCAGCCAGAAACTCTTCATCGCCCGCTCGATCGACCAGTTCATCACGCTCGTCGATGCGGCTGCTCCCCTGTCGCCCGGCGGACCACCGAACTTCGATGGCCTGAAGGCGATCCTGCCCGACCACCCCAATGCGGCAGCCGTCCTGAAAATGCGGGCCGAGTCCCCGGCACCGGTAAGCTTCGCGCACACGGCATTCCACGCGGTCCACGCTTTCAATCTCGTCAGTGCCGAGGGCAAGGTTACGCCAGCGCGCTTCCATTGGAAGCCCGTCGCCGGGGTACGGGGACAGTCCACCGAGAACCTTGCGGCAGCTGACATTTCGATTCTGTTCGACGAGTTGGACGAACGCCTCGCAGCAGGTACGGTCGCCTTCGATCTCGTGATCGAGCTCGCTCAACCCGGCGACATCCTCGACGACGCGACCCACCTGTGGCCTGAGGGCCGAACCAGGGTCCCGATCGGTCGGCTGACGGTCGAACGCCAGACCTCGGAAGACGAGATCGGCGATCGGGTCATGAACCACGACCCCAGCATGCTGGTCGATGGCATCGAGGCGACCGGCGACCCGATCCTGCAAATTCGCCGCGGTGTCTACGAAGTCTCGGCCGCACTCCGCAGCGGAGGATGGCGGCGTGGATCCGCCATGGCGGCAGCGAATGAACCAGCCAACCCGTGACCCTCAGGAGCCCGCTATGAACGGTACATTCTCCCCCAATGAACGCACTCAGGACAACCCTGAGGTTCGCCAGCAGCCCGACGGCCCCGGCCTTCGCTACGGAAAGCGCGCCGAGGTCACCGCCGTTGCGCCGATCATTCCTGGCACGATCGACCTGTTCCAGGAACGCATCGCCCAATTCCAGGCGGAATCGCGCTATTATGAAGGGCGCATCGGCACCGTTCATGAGCTGCGTATCGTCCTCATCAACGACAACACGCAGGCACTCGTCACCGTTACATATGACGGCGACTTCAAGCCCTATCTCGAGGACATCCTTCGCGAAGGCGGGCCGTGGTTCGATGCGCTGTTTCAAGGTGTCTGGGAAGGCTACGGCAAATCCAGTGAACCCGAAACGCGAGCGCTGATCCTTGACTCGCTCGTCACGGCATCGATGTTCTACGTCAATCACTACGAGCTGTCGGTGAAAGACGTCGCTCGGTTGAAGCGCCAAAGCGCGGCGCTCACCGAACTGCTCGACTCCGTTAACTGACGATGACGGTCGCGCTCGACCTTGCGGAGATTCAGGGCACGGTTCTGCGGAACCGTCCCATGCCCTATTACGGGGCCTATCTGCTGTTCCGCGTCGATCATGCCGTTTCCGCGCGGGAGGGCGTGAAGCGCCTGTTGCCGCACGTTACCTCCGCGAAAGACTGGGATGCGCCTGCGGATCAGGCCTGGATCAACATCGTGTTCACAGCCGAGGGTTTACGCCGCATTGGCGTTCCCTCCGAAATTGTCGATGGCTTCCCGGTTCCATTCGTTCAGGGGATGGCTGCGCGACGCGTCTTCCTCGGCGACGTCGGCGATGCAGACCCCTCCAATTGGGACTGGCCGCACGGCGGCAACGGCTTCCATCTCGGTCTATTCCTCATGGGACAGAGCGAGGAGGCGCGCGCCGCAAAGCTGGCCTTGGGCCATGAAGCGATGCGCGGCCTTCCGGGCCTTCGTCTGCTCGCTCATCTCGATGTCGGGATTCCCCCGACGATGCGGGAACATTTCGGTTATGTCGATGGCCTGAGCCGTCCCTTCATAGAAGGGGAGGGTGGGGAACCGCTGCCGGGACAGGATGTCACCAAGGCGGGTGAGTTCGTCCTTGGTTACGAAAACGAGCTCGGCCATATCGCAACGGGCCCTGGGCCTGAGATTTTCTGGCGCAACGGCACCTTCCTCTCGATCCGCAAGATCCGCCAGAATGTTGCCGCCTTCCGGCGCTTCCTGCGGGAGAATGCCGAAACCCCGGACGGTGAGGAACTGGTCGCCGCCAAGATGATGGGCCGCTGGCGCAGCGGCTGTCCGCTCGCGCTATCCCCGGACAAAGACGATCCCAGCATAGTCGTGGATCCGCTCCGCCGCAACGATTTCAAATATACCCAGGACGATCCCGACGGTCGTAAGACCCCCGTCGGCTGCCACATCCGCCGGATCAATCCGCGCGACGCGCTCGACGGGACTATCTCGGATGCGCGAACGCACAGGCTTTTGCGACGGGGTGCCGCCTACGGTCCCGTGCTGCCAGAAGGCGCAATGGAGGAGGATGGCGAAGATCGCGGCATCGTGCTTGCGCTCATCAACGCCGACCCGGCCCGCCAGTTCGAGTTCGTCCAGTCGCAATGGATCAATGATGGCGATTTCGTCGGCGAGGGATCGCGTTCCGATCCCATCGTAGGGCGCAGGGATCTGGCCGACGATTACGCCTACCCTGCCAAACCTGTCCGGAAACGCCTCAAGGGCCTGCCGGACTTCACAGTGGTGCGCGGCGGTGAGCACGTTTTCGTTCCCAGCATTTCCAGCCTGCAATGGATCAGCGGCCTCTCGGGCGGGATCGGCAATTCCCCATGACCGAGGGCCACGCCTTTCGTCCTGAAGAGAGGCCCATGTTCGCGGGCTCGCCCTTCTCCCCGTCGCACCCGCTGGGACGACGGCTGGCCTATTTCGCGTTTGGGCTCTTTCTTGGTGTGACTTCGACTTTCGGGAACGCACTCACGACGGTCAACACCGGGGTTATCGCGGGTCCGCTCGGCCTCTATGCTGCGGAAGCTGCCGCGCTGCCGGCGATCTATGTCGCGATGAATGCGACCGCCAATCTGACACTCGTCAAAGCCCGCGCCCAGTTCGGCATTCCCGAAACCACTTGCGCGATGCTGGCGCTCTATGCGCTCGTCGGCGCCCTCCAGTTTTTCAATTCGAGCTTCGTCAGTGCGGCCATGCTTCGTGCGTGCAGCGGCCTTGCCGCCGGTGCGATGATCACTCTCGGCGTCTACTATCTGATGCAGGCGTTTCCGCCCAAGGCAAAGCCGCTGGGCGCCGTGATCGGCATCGGCCTGCCCCAGATCGGAACCCCGCTCGCCCGCATGGTTCCGGTGGACGTGCTCACGCAACACGGCCTCTGGGGTCTTCATGCCATCGAGGTTGCGCTGGCATTGTTCACGATCGCGGCGATCCTGCTCCTGCCGCTGCCTCCGAGCGAGAGAAGCAAGGCGTTCGTCCCCCTCGACGCGCTGACGATCCTCCTGTCCGTCACCGGCCTTTTGCTCCTGTGCCAGGTGCTGGGGCAGGGGCGCACGCTCTGGTGGACCGATACTCCTTGGTTAGGCGTAGCACTGGCGCTCGCGATCCCGCTGCTCGCGGCCGCCTTCCTGATCGAAACCCACCGCAGGAATCCCCTCGTCCATTTCGAGTGGCTCGGCACATGGGGCATATTACGCTTTGCCGCCGTCGCACTAGTTATGCGTCTGGCTCTCGCCGAGCAGACCTATGGCGCGGTCGGGCTGCTCACGTTGGGAGGCATCAACAACGACCAACTGCGGCTCCTGTTCTTCATCGTCGCGATCGCCATGTTCGCGGGCATCATCACTGCCGCGCTCACCCTCTCCCAGCGCAGACTCCCCTGGCAGGTCCTTGTCGCGGCGCTGATCATCGCGGGTGGGGCGTGGATCGACAGCGACGCGACCAACCTGACACGCCCCGACCAACTCATTCTCAGCCAGGCCATGATCGGCTTCGGCACCACGCTCTTCGTAGGTCCCGCGCTGCTCTACGGCTTCCTGCGGATGATCCAACGGGGCGGCGACCATCTGGTGAGCTTCGTCGTCACCTTCAGCATCACCCAGAATGTCGGCGGGCTGATGGGATCCGCTCTGCTCGGCACGCTTCAAAACATTTGGGCGCGCACTGCCACCAACGTCCTGGCGGCCGATATGGTGGCGGGCGACCCGCAGACCGCTGCCCGGATTTCCGGCGGGGCTTTGTCGCTGGCCGGCGCGCTCGTCGACCCCGCGCAGCGCTCGATCCAGGGCGCCGGGCTCCTCGCGCAGGCAATGGCGCGCGAAGCGGCGATCATCGCCTTCACCGATACCTTCCGGTTCGTCGCGGTGCTCGCGCTCGCCACCGCCGTCTTCATCATGGTGAACATCTGGATGTCACGCCACCGCAAGGGAGATCCCGCTTGACCGCCGCTGCCCAACCCTCGCAGCAGACCGAGGAGGCGCCTGCTTCCGGCCACTGGCAGCCCGCGCGCCGCCGTCCGCTGGCGATCTTCGTGACCTGTGTCCTTGTTGTCGTCGCCCTGCTGCTCGTCCTCGCAGCCTGGGGCCTGCCGCCCTTTTCGGCCAGAAGCGAGAGCACCGACAACGCCTATGTCCGAGGGCGGACGACCGTCATCGCGCCGCAGGTCAGCGGTTATGTGATGCAGGTCCTGGTTCGTGACTATGAGACGGTGAAGCCCGGCCAGATTCTCGTGAAGATCGATGATCGCATCTATCGCGCGCGGGTCGAGCAGGCCCGCGCCAATCTGGCCGCTGCCGAGGCCGCGCTCGCCAATTCGACGCAGGCGCGCGCCGCGCGGACTGCGGGGCTTGAAGGTCAGGTTGCCGGTGTTGCCAGCGCGCAGGCGCAACTCGTTCGCGCCCGTGCCGATATGGACCGTGCCAATGACCTCGCGCGCGATGGCTCGATTTCATTGCGCGAACGCGATCAGACCCTTGCGGCTCTCGCCCTTGCACAGGCTCAGGTCCGTCAATCCAGGGCTTCGACTGAAATCGGCCGTCAGGACATCCGCACGGTCGATGTCGGGCGCGGCGGTCTCGAGGCGCAGGTCCAGGCCGCGCGTGCGCAGCTTCACGCCGCCGAGATCGATCTCGACCATACGGTGATCCGCGCACCAGAAGGCGGGACGCTCGGCGAGGTCGCTATCCGGGTAGGGGCCTATGTGACCAATGGCACACAGCTTCTCGCGGTCGTGCCGCCCGAGCGCTGGATCATCGCGAATATGAAGGAAGCCCAGACCGGACATATCCGGCCCGGCCAGTCCGTGAGGTTTACCGTCGATGCCCTGGCGGGCGAGAAATTCGTCGGTCGTGTCGAGCGCCTTGCGCCAGCCGCAGGCTCGGAGTTCGCCGTGCTCAAGCAGGACAATGCGACCGGCAATTTCGTGAAGGTCCCGCAGCGGATCGGCGTGCGGATCGCGGTGGATCCCCGCCAGCATGATGTCGGCCGGCTGCTTCCTGGCATGTCGGTCGAGATCAGGATCGATACGGGCTCCTCGTCATGATTCGTCACTCGGCCGCAGTCGCCGGCTTCCTGATCCTCGCCGCCTGTGCCGGCCCACGGCCCGCGATTCCGCCGCGCGCTGCCGTTACCCTGCCGCAGGCATGGCGCAGCAGTGGGGAAGGCATAAACGCGTCGATCGATCAGGCTTGGTGGTCACAATTCGGCGATCCGGAGCTGACGGGCCTCGTGCGAGACGCGCTTCGCGATAATGATGACCTGGAGATAGCGGCGGCACGGGTTGAAGAAGCCCGGGCACAGCTTGCCGCCGCGCGGGGAGCGCAACTTCCAGTGCTGCAGGCTGCCATGTCGGGTGGTCGAACGCGAAGCGTCAACCCGTTCGGCATCGACGTGAAGCAATGGGCCGGGCAGGGGGAACTCCAATCCTCCTTCGATCTCGATCTGTTCGGCCGGCTGAAGAACAGCACTGCCGCCGCCCGCGCCAACCTGCTCGCGACCGGCTATAGTCACGACACGGTGCGGCTTGCTGTGGTGACGGCCGTCGCCAGCACGTACGTCCAGCTCCGGACGGCAGATGCACGTCTCGACCTGCTCAGGCGGACGCTCGATGCGCGCGGCGGCACTCTCAAGCTCATCCGCCGGCGAGCCGAGGCGGGCTACGGGTCGCAGCTTGATCTCGCCCAGGCGGAAGCGGAATATGAAGCCACCGCGCAGGCCATTCCGCCGGTCGAACTGGCGATCGCGAAACTGGAAAACGGGCTTAGCATCGTTCTCGGCCGCGCGCCGGCGCCGGTCGTGCGCGGGAAGAGCCTGGATGAGATCGCGCTGCCTACCGTGCCGGTGCAGTTGCCGGCAGCTATCCTGCGCCGACGGCCCGATCTGGCGGTGTCCGAGCAGCAGATTGTTGCTGCCGATCGGTCTCTGGATGCCGCGCGCGCCGCTTTCATGCCCAACATCAGCCTCTCCGCATCGGGCGGTTTCGTCTCCTCCTCGCTCCTGCCCAATGACCCGCTGTCCATCTATTCGCTCGGAAGCAGTATCCTCGCGCCCATCTTCAACGGGGGCCGGATCAAGGCACAGGCGGACAGCGCTGCCGCGCGGCGCGATCAGGCAGCCTTCGCCTATCGTCGGGCGGCCCTGACCGCTTTCCGTGAGGTCGAGGACGGCATGGCCTCGGTTCGGCGATTGGGTGAGCAGGCAAGCGCACTGACCCGTCAGCGCGATGCTCTCGCCCGCACCCAGAACCTGGCTTTCCGTCGCTACAAGGAGGGATATTCGCCCTATCTCGAGGAGCTCGATGCCGAACGAAGCCTGCTGTCCGCGGATCTGGCTCTGGTCCAGAATCGCAGCGATCGGCTGATTGCGGCGATCTCGCTTTTCCAGGCGCTGGGCGGCGGGTGGCAACCGGCACCGGCAAGCGAGTGACGCGTCATGGCGCGCCTCCTCATGTTCCTTCTGTTTCTGGCCCTCGTCATAACCGGCGGGATGGCGGTGAAGTCCTGTTCGAACCCGCCTCCGTCGCCTCCCACCAGGGTTGATGGATCCGCGCTGGTCGCCCTGCGCGATGGGTCCACGCTGATGGCGGAGCGTGGAACGGTCGGGCGCGAACTCGCCGATTGGCTGGCGGCCGAAGGACCGGCCGCGAGATCATTCGAACTCGGCGGGCGGGAGTTTGAGGGGCGGACGGCCACGCCGACACCCGAATCTCTCGGTCGCGTCTCGCGGCTTGTCGCCATGCTCCGCGCCAACCCCAGGGTGAAAGTCACGATCATCGGGCATACCGATCCTTCTGGCGATGCGGATGCCGACCGCGCGCTTGGACTTGACCGAGCCGAGGCCCTGGCCATCCTGTTACGAGACGGTGGTGTTTCCACGTCGCGGATCACTACACAGAGCAAAGGCTCCAGCGAGCCGATCGCGTCCAATGACAGTGCGGCAGGCCGCGCCAGGAATCAGCGCGTAACCTTGATCCTCAGCCGAAAGGACTGAGGTGGACGGATCGGGCTCCATTCTCACGGCGATGGTGGGCCTTGCCGGCGCCGCGGTCGGCGGCTTCGGCTCGTTCATGACATCCTGGCTCACGGTTCGCGCACAGATTTCACAGAAGGTCAGATCGGAAGCGCGCAGCCGGCGCGAAACAATCTATTCTGAATTCATCAAGGAAGCGACGCGCCTCTTCGGCGATGCCCTGGGTCACGAACGCGAGGATATCTCCGATCTCGTCACGCTCTACTCGCTCGTCGCCACAATGCGTCTGGTCGCCCACAACGAAGTCATCGAGCGCGCCGAGCGCGTCCTCGATGCCATCGTCAAAGCCTATCTCGGGCCAAATCATACCCTCCACGAACTGCGGCAGTTCGCGAGCGAGGGCGGGATGGATCCGCTCCGTCAGTTCAGCGAAGCTTGTCGTGCGGAACTCCAGCGCTTTGGCGATGCCTGACACGTCATGCGGTACGATAGCAGCGCATCGACCGCCAGGAGCGAGACCGCCAACACACAATTATCGCCACTGGAGTTGACGATCATCATGATCGCCGCGCACCCAAAGGAGTGGCCGCTTCCAACCGCTCGCGTTGCCCGGCTGTTATGGCAAGCGCGCTATGGGGCCAGGGTGAGGCCTCTCGCGAACGCGCGCCTGGAAGCACTTCGCCGTTATGCCGCCGGTCTCCATTCCGGCCGCTACTTTGATTCGCCGACCAACGCCGAAGCGCTCTTCATCGACGCGGGGTGGCATCCCGACGACATTTCGATAGTCCGGGCGGCCGTCCGACATTTTGGGACGACCCCGTGCCGCGCCTTTTGGTCGCTTGTTACCGATATGCCGCAGCGCGGAAGCGAGGGCGCAGATTCAGCTGCCTGGCACCCGGATTGCCACGAAAGGCGCGAGGCAAGCGCAGGCGTCCGACGAGCGTGACGACAAGGAATGACCGTGTAATCCCGGCCCGGGATCGATATTATGTCCAGGTTGCCCTCATTGCGGCGGATCTTGCGCCCAGGCGATGGATGGCCGCCGGCGCTGCTGTTGACATGCTGAACTGCCACAGAGTGGCGACGTGGCCTGCGCCGCTAACTGCTACTCACTCCCGCGCTGGCGCTCGCCGCGCTAGCGCTAAGAATCTCTGAGCCGGGGGGGCACATGGCAGGCTTCAAGAGCACGACATTTCTGATGAGTATCTGCCTCCCTGCAGTTGCCGCCAGCGCCAGTGCGGACGGCACTGGCGGCGTTTGGCGCAATCCTGAGGACAGCGTTCACGTCGAGGTCCAGCACTGCGGGACCGGCATGTGTGGGACCGTCATCTGGGCCAACGAGAAGGCGATCGCAGACGCGAAGCGAGGAGGCACGGACAATCTGATCGGGCTTCAGTTGTTCAGGGATTTTACCCGGGATCGTAAGGGAATTTGGCACGGGCGGGTGTTCGTTCCGGATATAAATAAGACGTTCTCCGGAACTATTGAGATATTGGACGAGAACACACGGCGCGGCTCAGGCTGCTTGCTCGGGCGATTTGCATGCAAATCTCAGACCTGGGTCCGGGTAAAATAGCTTTTTACCGACCTTTTCACGAGCCATCGACGCTGACGGCCTCTGAATTCGGCCGGTCATGCGGCATCGCGACGAGGAGATGAATTTTCCCATGAGTTGCCAGGTCTGCCCTGTTCGGGATCGGGCGTTATGCTCGAGTTTGGCGGACGATGAGCTGTGCGAACTCAAATATATCGCTCGTGAGCGGCTGGTCTGCCGAGAGCAGACCATCTGCTGGGCAGGCGAGGAAGGGCTGATTTGCGCCAACGTAGTGACAGGACTCTTTAAGGTCACCGCCGCCTTGGGCGATGGGCATGATCAGACCGTGGGAATCCTCTATCCGGGCGACTTTATCGGCAGCCCAACGCCTTCAACGAACAAGTTTTCGATAACGGCGCTCACGGATTCCTCGATCTGCGTTTTCCCGCGTCACCTCCTTGAAAAATTCTTGTCCGCGCACAGCCATATGGAACGGGTATTGCTCCAACGGACACAGGCATCGCTCGATGAGGCCCGCGAGAGGATCATGTTACTCGCTCATCGATCCGCTGAAGTGCGCGTGGCCACCTTCCTTGTCGACATGGCGCGGAGATCGCCGGTCAAAACCCGCGTCCCCGATCGAACCGAAAACTTGCCCAGCATCGAACTGTCGCTCTCCAGAGCCCAGATGGGCGAGATACTTGGTCTTAGCAACGAAACGGTGAGCCGGGTGCTGTCACGCCTAAGCAGGCGCGGGCTCGTTGACTTCCCTAACGGCCGGAGGGTCGCAATTCTGAATAGAAGCGCACTGTCCGAAATCGCGATACCATAGTTCGCGATCAATCGCTGCGTCGCCCTCGCGATGTAGAGGTGTCCGATCAGGTGATCGGGGAGGTGGCGTGGATGGCGTCTTGTCAGAACCGGACTGGCGCCGTTTGACGCCGATCTGCCCTCATGCGTCACACTTCACCCGAACATCGAGAACGATCTTCCTGATGCGGGCAGAGCTATCACCCGCCGCACTTGGGCATGCGATCGTCGCCGGTAATGCACACCAACGCCCGTTGCACGAGGCAGGTGGTCACACGGACACGGGAGGGAATCTCAACGAGCTATCATAGGCTCCTCGCAGGCGCCGGTTATCAGCCTCACTCACATCTCCAAGCAATCTTCCCGTCATCAAGACGCGTCAACGCGCCAGCGAGGTCCAGCTGAGCGGTCTCATCATGCGTCAGGCGAGCGAGGGTGTACACCATTCTCGAAGCGCGACCGATCGCTTGCGATGTCCCAACGAGCGGCCGGAACCGACCGATCCAAATTGATCGGGAACGTCAGGCTTCGCAATACCCTGGCGGTGCTGGCCAGCGCATTGGCGCGCAATCACGAGATGCGTCGCGCCTTCGCTGCCAACCTCACCCGGTCGCGCGGGAATTCCCGCTCCGTGACGTGAATCAGGAGCCTGCCTGATCTCGGTCAGCCAACACCATGCGCGCAGGCAATGAAATTGCTCGGACTTCCGACCACAACATGCAGCGTGTGCCCGCCGGCGCGGACAAATTCCAAGGCGCGGGCGCTACTCGCTTTTGCCGAGCATGAGGAGATTGCATGACACGCACTGTAGCCATGCGGAAAACGGACCGCGCCAACCTCAGGTCGATCGCAGTCGCGGGGCTCGCCGCGTTATCGATCTTGTTCTTCGCCTTCGGCCTTGCCTGTCCATCTTTCGCCAGCACGGCACCCAACGCATCGGCGGTTCCCGGCGGGTATGAAAGGTGGCTGGGGTCCGTGGAAGGAAAGGAGGGAACCCCATCCGGAGGCGCCATACTCTACGATCTACGATTCCGCCCCGACGGAACCGTCTCGATTGAAAAGTCGGAGGGCGTCCATCTCGTAAAGGATCGGGCCAATTGGACGGCCGGCGGCGACGGCTCTCTGCGCATTGAGGGCGGGGAGGGAGCAATCCCCGAGATCGACGGGGCGCTCTTTGCGCACCCCGACCATCGTCATCTTACAACGAAGCTCGCTCGCGGCCCCACCCTCAGCCTGCGGCCCTCGATCGGCTGGATAACCTGGCTTCATTACGCCTTCTTTTGTGTCGTCGTCATTTTCCTGGGCAACGAACTGGCGCGTCGATCGAAGATCGCGGCCTACACGCTGTTTTTGGTCTTCCCCGTGGCGCTGCTGCCACTTTGGCTCCAATCGGACTTTGATACGCTATTCCGATGGGCCAAGCTCTACTCGGCCATAATCGGTGCGGCTCTTTTCACGCTGTTCCGCTTCAACGGCCTACATCGCTATAATTGGGTCAAAATCTTGGTTGCCGCAGTATTGGCGGTCAACATCGCCGAGGCTGTCAGCCAGGATATTGCCTCGGGCGCGCTGGCGAATCTCCTCAATGCCGCAGCGGGCGTTCTCAATATCCTCACGATCCATCGTTGGTTGGGTATCCGCCGCGATGATGATGCTCCTCACGACATGCTCTGGCCAGGGATGACGGTAGGCTGGATCATCGCCTATGATCTATGGAACATCACGTTCGTTTATCTGAATTTCCCGAACACGGTGTTTTTTACGGCTGCGATCGTCATTGCCCCGACCATTGCAGCGCTTTTCGTGAAGAAGGGCACGTGGTTGCAGGCACGGGCCTACACCCTCGCGATCTACATGATGTACATCTTCAGCTTCGAGCTCCTGCTAAACAGGGGCATTGGCCTCGATCTATCGGTTCCATTCCCTCGCAGCGAAGGGATCGCGCTCGGAGCGGCCATCGTCAGCTTTGGCTGCAACCTCGGATATGCGCTGCTGCACTATCGTTGGCGCATGACCGGTCGGGCCCCCGCTCACCTGCAGATCGGTCAAAGCGAGAGCGTCATCTGACCTCGCGGTCGACCACGTTCAACATATTCTCGAAGGATGAACTCATGATCCGATCTTCGCGCTTACGTCTCGCCGGCCTTCTAATAGGCACCATGATGAGCATTTCCGCCAAGGCCCAGGTCGCTCCATCGCCCGAGGCACAGGCGGCAAACGACGCGAACAGCCCGCTGACGCCGACCATCATGCTCAGCGCCCATAACTATTACATACCGTCGCTCAATGGCGTTCCGGATCGGGATGCCGACGTCACGCTTTTCCGCGGGCTTCTGCCTCATCTGACCTTTGGAAAGCCTCAGCTGTTCCGATTTACCCTTCCCGTCTCCACGACGCCCACTTTCCCGACGGGGAGCAAGACTGGCGTGGGGGATTTGCTGCTTATGGACCTGGTGATGTTCCCTGGGAAGAAGGTCTCCTTTGGCGTGGGCCCGGTCGTCGTGGCTCCGACCGCCAGCAGCCAAAGGTTCGGCAATGGCAAATGGCAAGTCGGGGCATCAGGGGCGGTCGTCGCCCCGCAGTCCTGGGGGCTCCTCGGAGGTCTCGCAATCTATCAGCACTCGGTCGCAGGTGATAACGATCGAAGCGACGTCCGGCTGCTTACCGTTCAGCCCATCGCATTCTACAACTTGCCCAAGGGCTTCTATCTCAGGTCGAGCGGAATATGGAACTTCGACCTGAAGACGGGTAACCATTACGTGCCGGTGGGGGCCGGCGTAGGCAAAATTTGGGCCATAACCAAAAAGGTGCGGCTCAACACCTTCGCTGAGCCTCAGTATTCGGTCATTCAAAAGGGCATAGGGGCGCCAAAATGGCAGATCTATGCCGGTGTGAACGTCCAGATCGCCGCTCGATGAACGACGTGGCAAGTGCTACGGGTCTGCGGCGACTGCGGCTTTATCCCGCTCAAGCGATCTCCGGTTGAATGCCACCGCGCCGGGGCTCTTCTTTGGCTCCTTTCAGCCAGGCTCAATATAACAAGGCTGCAGTAGCGCCCCCGCGCCGTCGGCCATTGGAGCGGGTGAAATGTTGGTAAGCAAGGTAACCCACCGGCTCCACAGGTGGGTGGTGCCGATGGTCTCGAATCCAACCATCTGAGCCGCAGTGGCGATGGCGGCGAAGCCGAAGCCCGCTCGGGCGTCGGGCCTTCGGCTTGCCAACCAGATTGCCAGCAATAGTGTGACTGACTCGGCGAGTTGAAAGGACAGCCGGAAACCGCCGAAGCCGGCCCACCCTCCATGCGGAAAACTGGGTATCGTCGGAAACAGGCGTCCGATGATCGGCGGCAGGACGAGAAGCGCAGTTGCCAGCATAGCCGCGGCATGCGCTTCTATCCGACGCCGATTAGCGAAGGCGTAGACAACCATGGCGACGACGGATGGACCGGCCACCATATCGGCGATCACGGGCCGGGCGCCGTAGGCCGCATGAAAGGGGTCGGCGCTCGAGAATCCTGGCAGCACTTCGAAACATGGCACCGAAAAGGAAGCGGACGGGCCGAGTCGCATCTTGAGTCCCGACAGTCCTGGCGTCGATCTTTGGCGCCACCCGTCATGATTGTCGTCTCGTCTGGATGATCCACATCGGTCAACGCGTGATATTCGATCCTCCGGTTCTACCAAAATCCGGTAGCGGTTACGCCGGAAGTGGGGCTTCTGCCCCCCGGAAGAGGCGTGCCGTATTGACCAGCGCTCCTGCGCGTCAAATCGCCGGACGCGATTTCGCCTGATCCATCTTCGCAAGGTGTCGCTCCGATCAAGCCTTATCGGAAATCGCGCGCCTTGACCTTGATGCCCTCGGTCGTCTGGCCAGGAACGATGCCGGACCCGAGCCGGAGATCTGGATCTTATGCCGATGGCGAAACTATGCCGACCCGGCTCGGTAAATCTCGGGATTTCCGCTGATTTTGCGCCATCCGCGCGGCATAAACGTAACTCCTCTGCAACGACAGCAGTGGAGAGGCAGTATGGAACACGGCACCTGGGCGAGCGCGACCATGCAATCGGAGTTTCCCGGTTGGCCACATGGAGCGCATATCCCCCAATATGCAGAGCGGCTGAGGATAGCCGGCTTCACCACCGATCTTATCAGGCGCTCCGTTTGGACGATTGGTCATTTCTGGGCGTGGGCCCGGGATCGGGACCACACCGGCGGATCCATTGATGAGGCTACGATCACCGCGTTTTTGGCCTGGCGCCGTGAGAACGGACGCTACCGACACGGCCCCCGGCGCGCCCTCGGGCGCTTTCTGGTACTCCTGCGAGAATTGGGAGAAGCTCCTCCGGCGCCTCAGCCAGAGGATGAACCGTCCAGAGCTTTAATAGAGCGCTACCGATGCTATCTGATAAATCGTGGGTATAGTGCGGCGACCATTCGTCACCGTGCATGGTTTGCCGCTGAGGCTGCCGATGCCCTCCTGTTTGGCCGAGGCCTCACGCCTGGCAACCTGACTCCTGGGGATATCGTGCATTATGTCGAAGCCCAGGCACACCGTCGGGGCGCAGGCACTGCACAAACCATGTGCAGCTCTTTACGTTCATTCCTAGGATTTCTCAGGCAATCAGGGGCAATTTCGACTGATCTTGCCGCCGCTGTTCCGTCGGTCAAATCGTGGAAGCGAACTACCCTGCCAACATTTCTTTTGCGGGACCAACTGGAACAGGTGCTGGCTGAATGCGACCGCACCACTTCAGCCGGACGCCGTGACTATGCGATCTTGCTGATGATGGGTCGCCTGGGAATGCGCGCAACCGAGGTTGCGACGCTCGTTTTGACCGACATCGATTGGTCTGAAGGCACTATTCAGATTACGAGCAAAGGAGGGCGTCGGGCCAAGCTGCCGCTGCCGGATGACCTGGGTGCGGCCCTAGCAGACTATTTGGAGCATGGTCGGCCTCGATGCGGCTATCGAGAGGTTTTCCTGCGGGTCGAGACGCCGCACGGTCCATTTCCATCTTATAGTGCGGTCAGCTTCATCGCTCGGCGTGCCTTGGCGCGAGCCGGCATCACGGGTCTCGCCCACTGTCATGCCCATGTGTTCCGGCACACGGCAGCTACCGAACTCCTCAGGGCGGGAGCCACACTCGGTGAGATCGGACAACTTTTGCGGCACCAGGATCACGATACGACCCGGATCTATGCGAAAGTGGATTTGGCAAGCCTTCGGCGGCTTGCGCGGGCATGGCCGGGAGCCGTGCAATGAACGGCCTCGATGAAGCCTTGACGGGCTACCTCACACTGCGGCGAGGTTTCGGCTTTAAACTGACCTCGCAGGAAGCTCGGTTACGCAGCTTCACTCGCTTCCTGGCAGAACGGAACGCGACGGTGGTTACTGCAAAGCTAGCAGTCGAATGGGCCGGAGGGGGCTGCGGCTCGCCAACATGGGCATCTCGATTGTCGACTGTCCGCTCATTTTGCCGTCATCTTGCCAACCTCGATGCCCGCACGGAGATACCGCCACAGAAGGTTTTTCCCCCGCAGCGACGGCCTACGCCATACATCTTTTCCGAAGCTGAGGTCTTGGACCTTGTCGCCACTGCACGCGCATGGCCGACCCAGTATCCTTTCCAAAGCCACAGCCTCCACTGCGCGTTCGGCCTGCTGGCCGCGACGGGCATGCGCTCAGGCGAGGTTTTCAATCTCCAGCGGAATGACGTGGACTTACGCGAAGGCCTGCTGCAGGTTCGCCAGAGCAAATTCGGGAAGTCCCGCATCGTGCCGATCGACGGCACGACGGCTGAGGCCCTCGAAAGATATGCCACGCGTCGCGACAATCGTGTCGTGACATGCAGCAGCCCATTCTTCATCGTAGGCGATCGCGGCGCAGCGCTCCGTCATGATAGCGTGCATCGGGTATTCATGGGCTGGGCATACCAGACTGGTTTGCGGACGAAGAAAAAGCGGGGTGGGCCGCGCCTTCACGACCTACGTCACACCTTTGCGGTTCGGACCCTGACCGAGTGGTATCGCGCGGGCGAGGATATAGATCGGTTGCTACCCGTTCTTTCGACCTACCTGGGGCACACCCACACGCGTGACACCTACTGGTATCTCACTGCGACCCCCGAGTTGCTAGGGCACGCCGCCGCCAAGCTGGATCAGCATTGGGAGGCTCGGTTATGAACATCCTCCCTGGCCTGATCGAACGCTTCTTCAACAAGCGTTTGATCCAGCAACGCGACGTGAGCCAGCACACCGTCGCGTCCTATCGTGACGCTTTTCGGCTGTTGCTCGGCTTTGCCTATCAAGCGATCCGCAAGGCCCCGTCCCATTTGACATTGGGCGATCTAACCCCCGCCTTGATCGTCGCGTTTCTCGATGACCTCGAGCGAGAAAGGGGAATCAGCGCCGCAACCCGCAACTTGCGCCTCACCGCAATCAAAGCGTTCTTCAATTTCGTGGCATTTGAGGAACCCGCCTTTGCTAGCCAAGCCCAGCAGATTGGGGCAATTCCGAGCAAAATTGCCCGTAAACGTGAACTGCAATTCCTCGACCGTGCCGAGATCGAAGCGGTGCTGGCTGCACCTGACCGGACAACCTGGATCGGGAGGCGGGACCACCTTCTAATGTTACTCGCCGCGCAGACTGGGCTGCGACTATCAGAGTTGATAGGGCTTGAGCGTGACGTGGTATCCCTCGGCGTTGGCGCTCATGTCCGATGTCTAGGCAAAGGCCGCAAAGGCCGATCGACGCCACTGACCCGTGTCACGCGCGATGCGCTTGCTCGATGGTTGGAGGAACCATCGATGTCCCGTGAGACAAGGCTTTTCCCGAACATCCACGGCGGCCCCCTTAGCCCAGACGCAGTACAGAGGTTGCTGTCAAAGCATGTCGCTGTCGCGTCCCGAGGTTGTCCGTCCTTGATCGCAAAACGGGTGTCGCCTCACGTGTTGCGCCACAGCGCCGCAATGGCATTGCTCAGCTCGGGCGTCGATAGCGCGGTTATCTCGCTTTGGCTGGGGCATGAGTCCAGTTCATCAACCCAAGCGTATCTCCACGCCCACCTCGGGATGAAAGAAGCGGCACTCGCAAAGGTCCGTCCTCTCGGCGACCACACGCCTGGCAGGTTCAAGCCTGACGACCGCCTCCTTAGATTTCTGAATAGTCTATAGCGCTGGCCGGCGGTTTGGCTTGCCAACCGCCGGTTCATGCTCCGAGGCGGGACATCGGATTTCGCAGGCTGACTGCGCTGAACTCGATTGACGTCCCGCGACCATCTCTATATTTCGACCTTTATCGAATCATGGAGATTGAGATGAACGCCAACGCCGTCATCAAAGCCCTTGGCGCACTCGCGCAGGAACATCGCCTCGCCGCCTATCGCCTGCTCGTACAGGCGGGCGAGAAAGGTCTGCCCGCAGGCGTGATTGGCGAGAAGCTGGGCGTCGTGTCGTCGTCCATGAGCTTCCATCTCGCAGCGCTGGCCAATGCGGGTCTGGTGACCCAGCGCCGCCAAAGCCGCCTTATCATCTACACTGCCAACTATCCGGCAATGAACGGGCTGATGGCCTATCTCACCGAGAATTGCTGCGGCGGTGTGCCCTGCACGGATGACGTGCTCTGCTGCCCAAACCCTTCCACAACCACACAATCCGCACCCGAGAAGGATGTCGCATGACCGACCGTATCTTCAACGTGCTGTTCCTCTGCACTGGCAACTCTGCCCGCTCGATCATTGGCGAGGTGCTTACCAACCATTACGGCGCCGGGCGCTTTCGTGCCTACAGCGCCGGCAGCAATCCTAAGGGTGATGTCCACCCGATGGCCATCGAAACGCTCGGCGGTCTTGGCTACGACACCTCTGGCCTGAGGTCCAAAAGCTGGAACGAGTTCACCGGGCCTAACGCTCCCCAGTTCGATTTCATTTTCACGGTGTGCGACAATGCTGCCGGTGAGTCCTGCCCCGTATGGTTGGGCCATCCCATGACCGCGCACTGGGGCATCGAAGATCCAGCTGCCGTTGAGGGCGATGGGCAACGCCAGGCCTTCATCAATGCGATCTCCTATTTGCGGCGGCGCATTGAGCTATTCCTGTCGCTCAAGCTCAGCGTGCTCGATGGCATGGCCACCGAGCGCAAGCTCAAGGAAATCGGCCAGACAGAAGGCGCCAGCTTCAAAGCGGAGAACGCTCAGTGACCACCGACATCATCATCTATCATAACCCCGAATGCGGCACCTCGCGCAACGCGCTGGCCATGATCCGCAACGCCGAGATCGAGCCGCATGTGGTGGAATATCTCAAGACGCCGCCCTCGCGCCCGCTTCTCGAGAGCCTGATCGAACGCGCCGGGATGACCCCGCGCGCTCTGCTGCGCGAGAAGGGCACCCCCTTTGCCGAGCTGGGTCTGGGCAACACCGATCTCACCGATGAGCAGCTTGTCGATGCCATGATGGAGCATCCGATCCTCATCAACCGCCCGCTGGTGGTCTCGCCGCTTGGCGTGAAGCTGTGCCGTCCCTCCGAAGAGGTGCTGGACTTGATCCCCGCCGAGCAACGCGGTGCCTTCGCCAAGGAAGACGGCGAACAGGTCATCGATGCCGAGGGCAAGCGGGTCACGGCGGGCTGAATGGCCTCGGCGGTCTACATCAGGCAGGCCAAGGTGCAGGATGGCGGCGCAATCGCCGCCATCTATGCCCACCATGTCATGCATGGCACCGCGACCTTCGACACCGCCCCGCGCTCGGAAGCCGATACGCAAGCCAAAATCCTGGAATGCGTGGCGCGCGACTGGCCATTCCTCGCGGCGATCGGTGACGGCGTCGTCGTGGGCTACGCCTATGCGACGCAGTTCCGCGACCGCCCAGCTTATGTCTCGGCCTGTGAGAATTCGATCTACATCCATCCCGAACATCTGGGACAGGGTGTGGGCAAGGCACTGCTGGCGGCGCTGATCTCCTCTGCCGAGTCCAGCGGGTTTCGCCAGATGATCGCGGTGATCGGCGGCGGCGAGCCCGCCTCGGTCGCCCTCCATACCAGCCTGGGCTTCGAGCATGCCGGACGGATGCGTTCGGTGGGTCGCAAGTTCGGACGCTGGCTCGACACAGTCTATATGCAGATTGCGCTGGGGGCCGGTGACAGCGCCCCGCCGCCCAAGGAGCCGACATGACTCAGGCAAAGCGACCACGCCTGTCCTTCCTCGACAGGTATCTCACCTTGTGGATCTTCCTTGCCATGGCGCTGGGCGTCGGGCTCGGCTCGGTCTTCACAGGCCTGCCGCACCTGATCGGCAGCATGTCGGTCGGCACCACCAACATCCCGATCGCCATCGGTTTGCTGCTGATGATGTATCCGCCTCTCGCGCGCGTGCGCTATGAGGAGCTGCCGCAGGTCTTCAAGGACCGGCGCATCCTTGGCATCTCGCTGCTCCAGAACTGGATCATCGGCCCGGTGCTGATGTTCGCGCTGGCCGTGCTGTTCCTCTCGGACAAGCCGGAATATATGACCGGCCTCATCCTCATCGGTCTGGCGCGCTGCATCGCCATGGTCATCGTGTGGAACCAGCTGGCCAAGGGCGACAATCAGTATGTCGCGGCACTGGTGGCCTTCAACTCGATCTTCCAGCTGCTGTTCTTCAGCGTCTACGCCTGGTTCTTCCTCGCCTTCCTGCCGCCGCTGCTGGGGCTCAAGGGCCATGTGATCGATGTGAGCTTCGGCACCATCGCCCAGGCCGTGTTGATCTATCTGGGCGTGCCGTTCCTTGGAGGTTTCCTGACGCGCCGGGTGCTGGTCGCCGCGAAGGGCGAGGCCTGGTACGAAGGGCAGTTCCTGCCCCATATCGGCCCGGTGACGCTGGCGGCGCTGCTCTTCACCATCGTTGCCATGTTCAGCCTGAAGGGCGGCGAGATCGTGACGCTTCCGGGCGATACGCTGCGCATCGCCGTACCCCTGGCGATCTATTTCGCGGTGCAGTTCACCATCAGCTTCCTCCTCGGCAAGTGGATCGAGGCCGATTATCCGCGCACCACTGCCGTGGCCTTCACGGCTGCGGGCAACAATTTCGAGCTGGCGATCGCTGTCGCCATCGCCGCCTTCGGCCTGGCGTCGCCCGTCGCCTTTGCGGCAGTCATCGGCCCGCTGGTCGAGGTGCCCGTCCTGATCCTGCTGGTGAATGTGGCGTTCTGGTTCGGGCGCCGCTGGTTCTCCGACACCGTTCCCCTTGAGGCCTGAGTATGAGCGACTTTACCTTTACGCGCCTGCGCGACCTGCCCGATCCCGACCACCTGCCAGCCCTCAAGCCTGAATATGCCCATCTGCGCCCGGCGCTGGGGCTTGGGCCCATGGACCCGCCGCCGCGTATCCTGCTGCTCTATGGTTCGCTGCGCGAGCGTTCCTATTCCCGCCTGGTGATCGAGGAATCGGCTCGCCTGCTGCGCTATTTCGGTTGCGAGACGCGGATCTTCGATCCTTCCGATCTCCCTCTGCCCGATCAGGTAGCGGGCGACGATCATCCGGCGGTGGCGGAGCTGCGCGAACTCTCGCTCTGGTCCGAAGGGCAGGTCTGGTGCAGCCCAGAGCGGCATGGCCAGATCACCGGGGTCATGAAAGCGCAGATCGACCATCTGCCCCTCGCCATGAAGGGGATGCGTCCGACGCAGGGCCGCACGCTGGCGGTGATGCAGGTCAGCGCCGGATCGCAGTCCTTCAACTCGATCAACACGCTGCGGGTGCTGGGCCGCTGGATGCGGATGTTCACTATCCCCAACCAGTCCTCGGTGGCGAAAGCCTATGAGGAATTCGACGAGGCCGGGCGGATGAAGCCCTCGGCTTATTACGACCGGATCGTCGATGTGATCGAGGAGCTGGTGCGCTTCACCGTGCTGTTGCGCCCGCATGTTGATCAGCTCGTGGATCGCTATTCGGAGCGGGTCGAGAAGGATCGCCCGGTCGAGACCCATGTCGAGAAAGCAGATCTGGCTGGCGCCTGATGGTGTGACTTCGGTCAAATATGCGACTGTTTCCCAGTGACTGGCACGATTGCAAACCAATCGTGCCAGCCCCGGCGCATTATCGCTTGTGGATCGCCGTCACCTCGCCGGCGCTGCCCTTGATCGTGATATCGAAATCGACCTTGTCCCCCACCGCAACCGCATCGGTGACACCCGGAGCCGCCTTGAAGCCCATGGTCATGGCCGGCCATTTCGCCTCGGGGATGGCGTCATGCGAGAGCGTGATCATACTGGCGGTCTTGTCGATCGCGGTCACGATCCCGTGGCCTTTGGCTTCAATGGCTGCCGCTGCCGAGGGCTCCATCGCCATGGTGCCCGGCATGCTGCTGCTGGTGGCGGAGATAGGCTGGCTGCTGTCCTTAGATGCCGGTGCCTCCGCTTTCTTGTCGCAGGCAGCGGTCAGCGCGGCGAGGCCGAGCGCAAAGGTCAGTCGAAGGTAGGTCATGGTTTTCTCCTTGCTTTAAACGGGTTGGGTTCTGGAGTTTGCCCGCCGTTGCCGAAGCAGCAGATAGGCGGCGGGCAGGACGAACATCGACAGCAGCGGCGCTGTCAGCATGCCGCCGATCATCGGGGCGGCGATCCGGCTCATCACCTCCGACCCTGCCCCTGATCCCAGCAGGATCGGCAGCAGACCGGCCAGGATCACAGCGACCGTCATGGCTTTAGGGCGCACGCGCAGCAGCGAGCCGTCCCGCACGGCGGCCTGAACCTCGCCCTGGGCAGGATCGCCGTCGCGCTCCTCCAGCGCATTCTTCAGGTAGATCAGCATCACGACGCCGAATTCGGCCGAGACACCGGCCAGCGCGATAAAGCCGACACCGGTCGCAACCGACTGGTTGAAGCCAAGCAGATAGAGGGCCCAGATGCCGCCGGTCAGGGCAAAGGGCAGTGTTCCCATGATCAGCGCGGCCTCATCGAAGCGACCGAAGATCATATAGAGCAGCACGAAAATGATCAGCAGCGTGGCAGGCACGACCAGCTTCAGCCTGTCGGTAGCCCGCTGGAGATATTCGAACTGTCCCGAATAGGCGATGCTGACGCCGGGCGAGAGCCTGACATCCTTCGCCACCGCATGCTGCAGGTCACCGACCACCGAGGCAAGATCGCGCCCGCGCACATCGATATAGACCCAGGTGGAAGGCCGGGCGTTTTCGGTCTTGAGCATGGGAGGGCCGTCGGTGATCGCAATGTTCGCGACGGTGCCAAGCGTGATCTGCTGCCCCGAGGGCGTCAGGACCGGCAAGGCCCGCAGGCCTTCAAGGCTGTCGCGCAATTCGCGCGGATAGCGCACACTGATCGGGTAGCGGGCCAGCCCCTCGACCGTCTCGCCGATCGTCTCGCCACCCACCGCGCCGGAGACGATGGCCTGCACATCCGCGATGTTGAGACCGAAGCGGGCCGCCGCCGCACGGTCAATGTTGACATCGACATAGCGCCCGCCGGTCAGTCGTTCGGCCAGCGCCGAGCTGACGCCGGGAATGCGCTTGGCCACGGTTTCGACATCATGGGCGATGCGATCGAGCTCGGCGGGATCGGCGCCAGATACCTTGACCCCGATCGGGCTCTTGATGCCGGTGGCGAGCATGTCGATCCGGTTGCGGATCGGTGGCACCCAGACATTGGCCAAGCCGGGCAGCCTGACCGTCCGGTCCAGCTCCTCGACGAGTTTGTCAGGCGTCATGCCCGGTCGCCATTGGTCGCGCGGCTTGAACTGGATGGTGGTCTCGAACATCTCGAGTGGAGCCGGATCGGTGGCGGTTTCCGCGCGGCCGGCCTTGCCGGAGACGCTCTGCACCTCGGGCACGGTCTTGATCAGGCGGTCGGTCTGCTGAAGAAGCGCGGAGGCCTTGGCCGCCGAGAGGCCCGGCAAGGCCGAGGGCATGTAGAGCAGGTCACCCTCATCGAGATTGGGCAGGAATTCGCCGCCAAGCCGGGCGAGCGGCCATGCCGTGGTGGCGAAGATCAGCACGGCGATCAGCAGCACCTGCTTGGGGTTCTGCAAGGTCCAATCGATGGCTGGACGGTACAGGCCGGTCAGCCAGCGGTTGAGCGGATTGGCCTGTTCTGCGGGTATCTTGCCCCGGATCAGCCAGCCCATCAGGATTGGCACCAGCGTCACCGACAGGATGGCCGCCCCCGCCATGGCATAGGTCTTGGTGAAAGCCAGCGGAGCGAACAGCCGGCCTTCCTGCGCTTCCAGAGTAAAGACGGGAATGAAGGACAGGGTGATGATCAGCAGGCTGAAAAACAGCGCGGGGCCGACCTCGGCGGCGGCCTCGGTGACGACGCGCCAGCGGGTTTCGCCCGTGAGAGGCTGGTCCGGGTGGTCGTGCTCCCACCGCTCGATCTTCTTATGGGCGTTCTCGATCATGACCACGGCTGCATCGACCATGGCGCCGATCGCGATGGCGATACCGCCAAGCGACATGATGTTGGCGTTCACGCCCTGGATATGCATGACGATGAAGGCTGCGAGCACGCCCAGCGGCAGGGTGATGATCGCCACGAGGGCCGAGCGGACATGCCAGAGGAACAGGCCGCAGACCAAAGCGACGACGATGAACTCCTCGACCAGCTTGTGGGTCAGGTTCTCGACCGCGCGATCGATCAGTTGCGAGCGGTCATAGACCGGCACAAGCTCGACGCCGGCAGGCAGGCTCTTCTTCAAGGTGGCAAGCTTGTCCTTCACCGCCGCGATAGTTTCGCGCGCGTTCTTGCCCGAGCGCAGGATCACCACGCCACCCGCGACCTCGCCCTCGCCGTTCAATTCGGCAATGCCGCGCCGCATCTCCGGGCCGGTCTGGATCGTTGCCACATCGCCAAGGCGGATCGGCACGCCGCCTGATCCGGTTCTCAGCGGAATGGCGCGAAAATCATCGAGTGTCTGCAGATAGCCCGAGGCGCGGACCATATATTCGGCCTCGGCCATCTCCAGCACCGAGCCGCCCGCCTCCTGATTGGCCTGCCGGATCGCCTGCACCGCCTGGCTATGCGTCACCCCATAGGCGGCCAGCTTCACCGGATCGAGCAGCACCTGATACTGCTTGACCATGCCGCCGATGCTGGCGACCTCGGCCACGCCCGGCACGGTCTTAAGCTCATAGCGCAGGAACCAGTCCTGAAGGCTGCGCAGTTGCGACAGATCGTGGCGGCCTGATCGGTCGACCAGCGCATATTCATAGACCCAGCCCACACCGGTGGCGTCCGGCCCCAAAGCGCTGCGCGCGCCCGGCGGAAGGCGTCCCTGCACCTGATTCAGATATTCGAGCACGCGGCTGCGCGCCCAGTACAGATCGGTTCCATCCTCGAAGATCACATAGACGAAGCTGTCCCCGAAGAAGGAGTAGCCGCGCACCGTCTTGGCGCCGGGCACGGACAGCATGGTGGTGGTGAGTGGATAGGTGACCTGGTTCTCGACAATGCGGGGCGCCTGTCCGGGATAGGAGGTGCGGATCACCACCTGAACATCGGAGAGATCGGGCAGGGCATCGATGGCGGTGGAGCGTACCGCCCAGACCCCGACGCCGACCAGTGCGAGCATGCCGATGAGAACGAAGAAGCGGTTCCGGACCGACCAGCGGATGAGATGCGCGATCATTGGCCCGTCATCCCGCTCATAGCCGGCAAGGTTGAGGAGATCGGGCGCGCCTGCATGCCGGACAGGCTGGCTTCGGAATCGAGAAGGAACTGTCCCGATGCGACGACCATTTCACCTTCCGACAGGCCGGCGAGAATTTGGGTTTCGTCACCGGCTTCTCGGCCCGTCTGAACTTCCGCCGGGCGATAGCGGCCCTGATCGAGGGCCAGCATCACCAGCGTTCGTTTGCCGGTTCGGATGAGCGCCTCCGTTGGCACCAGCAAGGCCGGTTGGCGGTTGCCCTGAAGAGACACCGTCGCGAACATGCCGGGGCGAAGACGCCCGCCCCGATTGGGCAGTTCGATGCGCACGGTCAGCGTTCGGCTGTCGGCCTGGGTTTCGGGCAGGATGGCGGCGATCCGGCCCGACAGGGTCTCGCCAGGGAAGGCTGCCAGCGTGGCTTGCACCGGTTGCCCAGGCCTAAGGGGCGCCGAGATGGCTTCGGGAACGGCAGCGTTGAGCCAGACGGTGCCAAGGCCGTTGATCTCGGCAAGGGTCTGACCTGTCGCCATGGTCATGCCTGCGCGGACATTGAGAGTTTTGATCACGCCGCCGGTCGGGGTGGAGATGGTGATGGTGTTATGAGGCCGCCCGCTTCGTTCGACCTCTGCGATCATGCCCGATGGGATGCCCAGCAACATGAGGCGTTGCCGCGCGGCATCGATGAGTGCCTTGTTGCCCGTGCGACGAACAGCGAGGAATTCAGCCTGTGCGCCGCCCCATTCCGGCACCAGAAGGTCGGCCAGCGGAGCACCGGCGCCGATTACATCACCGGGCGCGCGGGTATAGACCCGCTGGACGAAACCGGCAGCCCGCGTCTGAACGACCGCGACATCGCGCTGGTTGAAATCGATCGTTCCGGTGGCGGTCAGATCGCTCGCCATCTCTCCGCGCCGGACAGCGACAGTGCGCAGCCCCAGCCTCTGGGAGGCATCCGGATCGATCCGGATGCCGGGCGCATCGTCGCCGCCCGCTTCGGCATATTTGGGGACCAGTTGCATGTCCATGAAGGGGGATTTGCCGGGCTTGTCGAAGTGCTGGTCCGGCTTCATCGGGTCGTACCAGTAAAGCGGCTTGTGGTCCGAAGCGGGGGCCTGAGCCGGGGCGGGCATGGCCGCGTCGTGGTTCGTCCAGCGTGCAAGGCCGTAGCCGCCGCTGCCTGCGATCACCGTGATGGCGAGGCCCGCATAGACGAGGCGAGGGCGCGGCGGAGAGGTGTCTTTGGTCATCGCTCGTCGCTCCGATAGGTCAGGGTCAGCCGGGCGCCATCGGCGGCGACCAGGGCTTCGCGGTCGAGGGTGGTGAGGGTTGTGTCGGCAAGGGCAGCATAGGCATCGGCGATATCGACGAGGCTCGCGCGCCCGGCAGCATAGCTTGCCGTCTGCAGCTTGACCCGCTGCTGTGCGAGCGGCTGAAGCGTGTCACGCGCGCGCATCCATTGCTCATGATGCATCAGGTGATCGGCCAGATCGGCGTCGAGATCGGCTTCGAGAGCGCGCCTCGCTGCCTCGCGTTCGGCAATGACCTTTCCGGCAGTGGCCTGAGCTGCGGCAATGCTCGCGTTCTGGCGGTGACGGGTGAAGAAGGGCAGGCTGACCGTGACGCCCGCCGAAACATAGTCGCCAAAGCGGGGATCACGGCGTTGATAGGCCAGATTGACGCCGAAGTCCGAGCGTCGGCCTGCGTCAGCCAGGCGAACATCGGCATCGGCCTGCCCTGCCTGGGCATCGATCATGCGGATGGCAGGATGGCGATCGAGACCGGCACGCAGCGCTGATGGGGTGATCTCGAAATCCGGGACTGTGCCTGCAATCTCGGGCGCCGGATCGCCGGTCCAGCGTGTCAGCATCGCGCGTGCCCTGGCCTCATTTGCAACAAGCTCGCTGCGGCGATCCGCCAGGGCGGCGATGGCCTGCTGTCCGGCAAGGGTTTGTGCCGGGCGTGTGCCTCCCGAAGCAACCGCTCCCTGAGTTGTGCCGACCACGCGTTCTAGGGCGGAGAGAAGATCGTCGAGCGCGGCTACGCGGCGCTGGGCATAGGCCAGATTGATCCACGCCAGTGCCGTGCCAACCTCGACAGAGCGGGCTTCCACGGCGGTGTCAGCTTCGGCGGCCTTGATGTCGCTGTCGGCTCGCGCCTGTTGGGCATGGCGTTTGGCGAGATTGGGAATGTCTTGGGAAACCCCGACACGCGCCATCGTGAAATCATCACGCTGGGGCTCGAACGCGAGCGGGCCCGAGATCGGAAAACTCTCGACGCTGGCGCCCAGTGTTGGATCGGGCAGCGCGCCGGCAGCACCTCGCGCCGAACGCGCGGCTTCGACGCCGAGAGTTTTGGCGTGAATGGACGGAGCCTCAGTCTCGGCCTTGCGCAGCGCGGCCTCGAAGGTGAGCGGCCCGGCGAATGCAGCCGGGGGCATTGCCGCGATGAGCGGCAAGCAAAGATACCATCGCATGGAAATCTCCTGATCGCAGGATCAGGCCGCCAGAGCGCGAACGTGGAGGTAGGGTCAGTGACGGCAGGCAAAGCCCGCCGTCACTGATGCCCCGGTCCTCAATCCGAATTTAAGCGGCCGAAGCCGTGGCCTAGCCGGCCCGGTGGCCCGAGACAGGCGATGCCGTGGCCTGTATCCGCGTCATGCAATCGGCAGCCTTGGCGCTGCTCATCTTCATCATGTCGCAGTCACAGCTCGCCATTTGCGTCGCATCGGCCACCCAGACCTGCTGGCGTGCCGGGCCTGAGGCTCGCGGGCCAAATTGCGGGATCGAGCGCCATTCATAATGGCCGGCTTGCTGATTGTGGTCGGCGGGCGCCGCGAAAGCAACGGCGGGGGCAGCGAGAGCCACGCCCAGAAGGGCGCGCAGAACAAACTTCTTCATGACTGTAATCCTTTGGCAAATCTTGATAAAAGCCGCAGGCGAACGGAACTGATCACAGCGCTACAGGCGCCTGTCATGCCGTCAGCCTTGCAGGCTGGTTCAATCAGCCAAGGAGAGTCGGAGGTTCGGGCTCAGGCGCGAGAGCGCTGCCATCCAGGATCGGCGTGATGGGCCAGAAACCCAACACGGGATTGATCTGGCGCGTCAGCAGCATGGGCGCATCATTGTGGAGCGCCATGGGCGCGATGCAGCCCATCCCGGCCATGCAAGCCAGCGTCATGCTCTTGCAGGGCTTTTGCGCGGGCTGCTGCTGGGCCATCATCGTCATGCAGTCATCGGACATGCCGGCACCACTCGATGCGGACATGGTCGTGGATGCGGAAACCGCAGGCACGATGGTCGCAAAAGCAACCCCCTGGCCAGACAGCCCGATCAGTGCTCCGATGAGGAGAAGAAGGTGAAAGACTCTTTTCACAGCGCCGCAAATAACACGCTCGATGCGGCCAAGGCAATGCTCATTCATGGTCCGACGAGACTGCAAAATAGGCCGCATAAGCAGTCCTGACGTCCGCCTATCGACGTTTCGTGGAAAGATGCCCTTGACCCTGTAGCAACTACAGGCCGTAGGAGCGGCTCCCAAGGGGCATCGGGGCTGGTCCGGTGCAGATCCTGGAGGGATGTCTTGCACGTCAAGTTTGATCAGAAACGCAGGGGACTGGCGGCAGTTCTGCTCTTGGCGGCATCCATGCCCACGCCAGCCTTCGCGCAAACTTCGGCGGATGCAGAGGGCAAGGGCGAAGAGTCCGAAGGCAAGGACATCGTCGTGCAGGCAACGCGCAGTGGGCACGGACTGCGGGACCAACCGATCCGCGTTGAGGTGATTGATCGCGAGGAGGTTGAGGAAAAGCAGCTGATGACGCCGGGCAACATCGCGATGCTCGTCAGCGAGACGCCCGGGTTGCATGTGCAGGTCACCTCTCCGGCGCTGGGCGCCTCCAATGTCCGGGTGCAGGGTTTGAAAGGCCGATACACTCAAATTCTGGCCGATGGCTTGCCGCTCTACGGCGGTCAGGCTCCCGCAATCGGCCTGCTCCAGATCCCCCCGACCGATCTGGGTCAGGTCGAGATCATCAAGGGTGCAGCCTCGGCGCTTTATGGGCCCTCCGCGTTGGGTGGTGTCATCAACCTCGTCTCGCGCCGGCCTGGACCAGAGCAGCAGGGCGAGGCTGTCATCAATGCCACCAGTCGAGGCGGTCAGGATTTCACGGCCTATCAATCAGGACCGCTGGCCGGCGCATTCTCCTACTCGCTGACGGGCGGATACAGCCGCCAGGATCGACAGGATGTGGATGGTGATGGCTGGGCCGATATTGCCGGCTATCACCGGTGGAGCCTGCGTCCCCGACTGTTCTGGAATGGCGCCGATGGGGCAAAACTGTTCATCACCGCCGGCACCATGACCGAACAGCGTGATGGCGGAACGATGCCTGGGCGAACCACACCCGACGGCGCGCCCTATGCCCAGACCCTGCATAGCCAGCGCTATGATGCAGGGCTGAATGCTCAAATCCCCGTTGAAAGTGTGGGGACGCTCTACCTTCGTGCCTCCGGGGTGACACAGGCCCATCGCCATGTTTTTGGGACCGTGACCGAAGACGATCGCCATCAGACTTTTCTGACCGAGGTCTCGCTTGGTGGCAGCGCCGGAGGAACCAGTTGGCTGGGCGGGGCCGCCTATCAAAGCGACAGCTATCGCTCGCGGACCTTTCCCGGCTTCGATTACACCTACAGCGTTCCCGCACTCTTCGGGCAGGTCGAGCAGAAGTTGCTGCCGGACCTGACGCTGGCGGGCAGCGCCCGCTGGGACGATCACAATGTCTACGGCTCACGGGTCAGCCCACGTCTGTCGATGCTGTTCAAGCCGGGGCCCTGGACCTTGCGGGCCTCGCTGGGGCAAGGGTTCTATGCGCCAACGCCCTTCGTCGAGCAGACCGAGGCCAATGGTCTGTCGCGGCTCGCGCCCTTGCAGGGCTTGCGGGCCGAAACGGCGGATACGGCCTCCATCGATCTGGGCTATGCGCAAGGTCCGTTCGAGGCCAATCTGACCCTGTTCGGGTCGAACATCGACCACGCCGTGCAGGTGAAGGACATCGCTGTTGATCGCGTGGCTCTGGTCAATGCAGATGGTTTGACCCGCACGCGCGGCGCCGAGTTGCTGCTACGCTATCGCTGGCAGGCGATCACCGTCACCGGCAGCTATGTTCACACCGATGCGAGTGAACCTGATCCAGATGGTCCTGGGCGGCGCACTGTCCCCTTGACGCCGCGCGACACCGCCGGCCTTACGGCGGCATGGGAGAAAAGCGGGCGCGGAAAGATAGGTCTGGAGGCTTATTACACTGGCCTGCAGTCACTTGATGAGAACCCCTACCGTACCCGCAGCAGCCCCTATGTCGAATTGGGTGCGATGGGTGAGCTGATCCTCGGGCGCTTCAGCTTGTTCCTCAATGCAGAGAACCTGCTCAATGTGCGCCAGAGCCATTACAATCCCATCTTGCTGCCCCAGCGCGCGCCGGATGGCGCCTGGACGGTGGATGCATGGGCGCCGCTGGAAGGCCGCACAATCAACGGCGGCGTGCGGTTTCATTGGGGGGCAAAGTGACCCTCATTCAGTTCGGCACGGGCATGGCGTATGATTTGCGTCCCGCCCCAGAGGCCAAGACCACCAAGGACCGCTGCCACGATCAGGTCTGGCCAACCCGTCCCCGTGCCGAAGACCCCCAGAGCCGCCGCCACGACGGCCAGATTGCCGATCGCGTCATTGCGCGAGCAGATCCACACGGAGCGGCGATTGGCGTCGCCTTCGCGGTGGCGCCAGAGCAACAAAGCGCAGGCCATGTTGGCGAGCAGCGCGGCGAAGCCGACCGCGCCCATCGTTCCGGCTGCAGGCAGCGCGTGGGCCATCATCATCCAGATGGTGCTACCCAGAACCCAGCACGCGAGAAGAACCAGAGATATGCCCTTGGCCAGCGCTGCCCGTGCTCGCCATTGCAGGGCCAGCCCTGCAACGCTCAGGCTGATCGCGTAATTGGCGGTGTCACCCAGAAAATCGAGCGCATCGGCGCGCAACGAGGCCGATTGCGCCGAAAGACCTGCACCGATCTCAAGGACGAACATGGCTCCGTTGATTGTCAGTGCGATCCACAACGCGCGACGCCAGGCCTTGTCCCGCGTTTTGTCTTCCGGCGCTTCGCAACCGCCGCAGCAGCCTCCGGCCATTTCCGTCACCTTGCCTTCGCCTCAGGGACTCACGATATAGTCCCTGTAGTAACTACAGGGTCAAGAGCATGGCGCTGACGATCGGCGATTTGAGCAGGGCGACGGCCACCAAGGTGGAGACGGTGCGCTATTATGAGCGCATCGGACTCTTGCCCAAACCCGCGCGGACGCAAGGCAATTACCGTGCCTATGGTCAAGCTGAATTGGGGAGACTGTCCTTCATCCGGCGGGCTCGGGACCTTGGTTTCTCGCTCGATCAGGTTCGCGCCATGCTAGGCCTTTCCGATGATCTGGCCTGCGATTGCGCCGGGATCGACCGCATCGCGAGGGAGCATCTGCAGGAGGTGGAGCGCAAGATTGCCGACCTGACGGCCCTCCGGCGCGAACTGACGGCAGTGATTCAGTCCTGTGATGGCGGAACGATTGCGGATTGCCGTATCATTGAGGCGCTTGGGCCAGTCGCAGCAGGGTAGCTGGAGACACGTTCATTTGGGCGAGACATCACATAAATTATGCCGCGCGGATGGCGCAAAATCAGCGGAAATCCCGAGATTTACCGAACCGGGTCGGCATAGTCTCGCCCTCGGCATAAGAGCCGTTATGCCGCGCGCGGCATAACGGATCGAACATGTCACGCAGTCGCTGGCCAAGCGGCCGAAAGGCGGGATTCCGCGGGTCGGGCCGCATCCCATGCTTGACGATATCGGCGCGGCTGACCTGATACACGCCTGCGGTGACCGATCGATTGCCGACGCTCGCGAGCAGCGAGGAAAGATCGTCGCGACGTTGCGCAATGACGTGGATCACGTCACCCTCTCGGTGAACCTGGCCGCGCACGCCCATCATCGAAGCACCTAGCACCACGCGCAGGTGCTTCCCGAAGACGTTCGTCCAGACGACGAGATTGGCGATCTCCGCCTCATCCTCAAGAGTGATGAACATCACGCCCTTGGCGCTCCCAGGCTTCTGGTGGACCAGCACCAGTCCGACGAGATTGATCCAGCGGCCGTCCTTCATGTTGCGAAGCGCGCAGCAGGGCACTGGGGTAAACATCAAAACGCCATGAGCTCGTTGGCACTTTCGGTTCATCAGGCATAAGGGGTGATGCGGCTCTATTTGTTGCCCGCGAATCGGCTAAACATGGCAAGATCAATGTCCTGAGCTGCAGGCGATCATCATGGGCGAGCGAAGTGAAGATTATGTCGGGAAGCTCCGGCTCGCCCTTGTCAAAGCCATTTGCGAGGCGTCAGTGCCAGAGCCGGACCCCACATCGGGCGAGCGAGGCGATACGCTGTACGTTGGAAGTGCCGAGGTATGCGATGCGCTGATCATTGTACTCGCCGAGTTTCTGGAGGGCGTACCGGGCCTCGATACACCAAAGGACATTCGCGCGATGTCCGACACCGTCGCAAAGAAAGTGCAAAGACTGATCCCGGAAATCCGGAAGATCCGAGCTCGAACCGGTGGGGCACCGCCGCCCTCGATCATCATCCGGTCGCACTGAGCACTGCTCCCGCGCTCCGCCGGGTCGAGCCTATGGTCGTCGCCCAAGCTAATTGCGATTGAGGCCCATCTCTCGGCTCTGCAGCTTCCGCTTCCACATTTGTCCGATGCCCAGGATGTCATCCGTCGAGGCGCTGGAGGCGCTGACCTCCAATGTGCTTACCTGATAGTCCCAGGGATCGCGACTTTTCAGCGCCAGATTTCCGCCGTTGCCATCACGGGCATAGCCTAGCCAATGGCCGAGGAAACCACCCTCGCCAGTCGCCGAGTCCACATATTGTTCACGCGTCTGCGGGCAGGAGAGGAGATAGACCCCGCGCGGGGCGCGCAGCGCTGCCCGCCAGCTGCTCGGCTGCAGGGATGAGGAAGAGGGGGCTGGCTGCGGGCTATGCGGGGCGCAGCGAGCGCACGGCGGCCGAGGCGTGCAGGTAGCCCTTAATGAGGTTGACGACGCCGTAAACGGTGAAGCCGATGCCTCCGAGCCCTACGAGGAGGCCCAACACGCCGCTGATCCCGGCCACGATCAGCCCGAGGATGATGGACACGATCGGGTAGAGGAACAGCGACATGATCGTGTTCGCGATGATCGCCATCATCGGCACCATGAAACCCCGGCCATCCTGCGGATAGGCAACGCCGAGGATCGTCGGCTTCTTGAAATTGTTGAAGTGGACGTAGAGGATCGCATCCTTGCCGACATCGAGCAGGTCGTAGATGTCGCGCGTGCAGCCGACATCGCGCAGCACCGTGTCGCCAATCTCGATCACCGAGACCTTGCCGGACACGCGGACATTGCCGACCGAACTGTTGGTGCGCGTGTTCACGATCATGTCGCCTTCCTTCGCGCCAACGCGCTTCAGGATACCCCTGAGCTTCTTCATGGTTTTCCCCGATTTTTCCAATGCGATTAGATGCTGCTGACCCTGATGATGGTCACCGCCCCGAACATCCGCCGGGACTCTCCGCATATTGAGCGACCGCCTGATAGCCTTTGCCGTCATTGCGATAGCGATCGTGGCAGAAGCCCGGCCCACCATTATAGAAATCAAGCCAACCCACGCGGCTCCGAGTGGTGAGGTAGGTAGGCGTGTCGACTATGTCGGTGGCAACCTTTTTCCAGCCTCCCGGTACGGGCGAGAGGATGGTGGAGCTGCCGTTGTTGTTGCCGCCGTCGCAATTGCCCTCATGCACAACCACTTCGGGATTGCCGTCGCCGTTGAGGTCCATGATCGATGAGCCACCGCCGATCTCGTTATCGCCCGGGATATCAGGGCCGTCGCCGCAGCCTTCCCAACCTTTGGCCCCGTGCCGGAAGCCCGCTGCGACGAAGATCTGCGCGATCTGCCCCGGCGTGAGATTGCCCCTGTCCCAAGGCTTGGCCCAGGTAGCGGTAGGCAACTGGCCGGGAGAAACCTTGTCGGGCGAACGGGCGAGCGCTACGGCCTCACGATATTGAATGGTCGAAAGTGGCAGATAGCGATTGTCGCTCGCCACGAAGCGGAAGTTGGTGACCTTGTCGCCGTCTGACACATCGATCACAGGCCAGACGGTACCGCTCTGCGCGCCGATCCGGGGTTGGCCGTCGACGTCCAACATATTCTGATAGAGTCTGGTCTTAGGATCGAAGAACACGATGCTGGCGTGCAGCTTGCCGTTACCGCCGGGGCAAACGTTCTGGCTTAGGACGAAGAATTCATCCTTGCCGTCATGATTGATGTCTCGCCGGCCGATTCCGACTTTCGCGATCACCTGTTTATCATCGCAATAGCGTGTCGCGCTACGCAGATCGGCGCTGAGGTCGAAGCCGGCCGCCTGGAGGATCTGCTTGCGATCCGCGACCGACATGCCGGCAGGGAAGCCGGTATCGCCTGCCGGCCTTGGGGGCATTTGCGTCAAGGCGCTGGTGGCGATACTCGCGCCCAGGACCGACAGGATGAGGGCTGAACCATAGCGCATGGTGGGGTTCCCCTTCAGCTAGCCGCGAGCGGATTGCGAATCTTGCCAAGGCCCGAGAGGCCCAGCGCGACGCTGGCGAGCAGGATGATCCAGGCGCCGAAGCCCAGGGTCAGCATCGAGATGCCGTCGCCGACGGTCGCCAGCGCGGTCAGGTTCCACAGCAGGGCGAAGGCGATGACGCCGAGGATGCCGGCCGCAAGCGACGCGGTACGCACCGACCGCCCGGTCCAGCTCAAGCCAATCAGGGCCAGCGCCAGCAGCGGCACGGCATAGACCAGCCACATGAAGCTCAGCAGGAACGCGCCCAGACGGCTTTTCTGCGAGGCTGCGACCCTGGTGCGCTCTTCCTGCAGTTCCTTGAGCGCATCGCCGGCGGATCCGCCGCTGCCGAACATGCCGATCGGCGTGCCGGGGCCCGTCGAAGCGATCACCCTCTGAAGCTGCTGTTCACGCTCGTCGAGATCCTTTGTTTGGCCTTCGGCCATCGCCCGCTCGGCTTTGGCTTCCTGAGACAATTCGGTGACGACGGGACCGAGGCCGAGCAGCGACAGGCTTTGTCCGCCACGCGCAAGACTGTTGATGGCGGGCATGATGCTGGCAATCAGCAGCAGGATCGCGACTGGAAAGGCCAGCGTTCCGGTCGCAAGCGAGCGTGCCTTTGCTACTGCGGGTGATGACGACAGTGCGGCAACGTCTATACCAGGCGCGACCGGATAGATGCCAATGGCTTCGCTGCCGCGCAGCTCGAAATCGACGGAACTGCCGGCCGTGATCGGCTTGTCGCTCCGCCACTCCGCCTGGCTGAAGCCATAGCGACTGCCATCCTCCCCGGTGATGGTGCCGGTGCCCGATGAGGGCGTGAACCCTAGAATCTTCCCCTTCACGGTGACCTCCGCATGGCGCGAGCCACATGGAAGGATCGCATCCCCGCCATGCCGCCGCATTGTTGCCTTGCGACGATCTGGAACGGTGGCGTAAGGATTGTCCTCACGAAGATCTCAAGGATTTCTCAAGAACGGGTGAGAACCCCTATGGCCTCTGCCTCGTCGACATCCAATTCCGCCTTCAGGCGTCTGTGGACGTTCGGAAAATGCACCTTCAATGAGGCGCAGTGGATCTTCACGGTTGGCGACGATGCAGTGGATCTGGAAGGCAAGCCACTGGAAATACTTCTGGAACTTCTCCACCACGCCGGGGAGGTGGTCACCAAGGAAGAACTGCTCGATGCCGTCTGGCCGGGCGTCGTCGTGGTCGAAGGTTCGTTGACCACGGCGATTTCGAAGCTTCGCAAGGCCATGGGCGCCGAAGCCGTGCTGATCGAAACCGTCCCCCGCATCGGGTATCGTCTCGCCGGGCCGGTATCATCCCGGTTGATACGTTCCGAGGCGCCGAAGGCGCTTCCGATCGAGGCGGGCGCGCCGGTCCACGATCGTCCAAACTGGCGCTTCGCCGAACGGCTCGATCTCTCCTCCGGAAGCGAAGTGTGGCGGATCGAGCATATGAAGACGCGCGAGATGCACGTCCTCAAGTTTGCGACGGACCCAAGCCGGTTGCGCGAACTGAAGCGGGAGAGCGCGATCTCGCGGCTGCTGGTGCAATCGCTCGGCGAGCGCCCCGACTTTGTTCCTGTCCTCGACTGGAACTTCGCGTCCGCGCCCTATTGGCTGGAAAGCGCCTATGGCGGCCCCGATCTCGGCCATTGGGCGACGGAGCAGGGCGGCCTTTCCACCATTCCGCTGGCGGTCAGGCTGGAACTTGTCGCCAGTGTCGCCTCCACCGTCGCGGCGGCACACAGCATCGGAATTCTTCACAAGGACATCAAGCCAGGCAACATTCTCGTTGCCGTCGATCGCAACGGGCACTGGCAGGCCAAGGTCGTCGACTTCGGAAGCGCGGTACTGTCCGACCCCGGCCGGCTCGCCGTGCTGGACATAACACAGAGCGGTTTCGAGCAGCCCGACGACACCGCGCAGGAAGCGACGGGAACGCCATTCTGGATGGCGCCCGAACTGCTCGCCGGTGCCTCTGCCAGTGTCGCCTCGGACGTCTTCGCGCTCGGCATTATGCTGTACCAGATCGTCGTCGGGGATTTCCGCAGGCCGCTCGCGCCGGGCTGGGAAGCGGAAATCGCGGATCCGTTGCTACGCGAGGATATCGCGCTGGCCGCAGCGGGTGATTCCTCGCGGCGACTGGACAGCGCGGCCGAGCTGGGCCGCCGCCTGCGTTCGCTGCCCGCACGGCGTGCGGAGCGGGATGCGCTGACAGAGACGGAAACGCGCGCGCGTCTCGCTGAAGAGCGCCTCGCACGCGTCCGCGCCCGCCGCCCCTGGGTGATCGCCGCGGCGGGAGCCCTGTCTCTCGGGGTGATCGCGACGTCCCTGTTATACGTTCGGGCCTTGCATGAACGCGATATCGCGGAGCACCAGACGGCGATTGCCGAGAAGGTCAACCGCTTCCTTGCGACGGATCTGCTCGCCCGCAGCAGCCCGTTTCGCGGAAGCTCGCCGGACGAGAGCCTCGTCGGGGCCGTCAAGCAGGCATCGCCGCTGATCGATATTCGCTTCCGGGGGGAGCCGAGCGTCGCCGCGCGGTTGCACCAGACGATCGCCAACGCGCTCGACAAGCGCAGCGACTGGCCTGGCGCACGTCCGGAATATGACAGGGCAGCCGCGCTCTGGACGCAAGCGCAAGGCGCCGCGTCGGTCGACGCCGTCGTGACCCGGCTGCAACGGGCGATGATGGAGGCGCGCTCCTATGAGGAGGGTAGCCTGCCGCGAGCCAAGGCGATGATCGCCTCGGCGGAAACGGATATCCGGCGACAGCGTCTCTCCCGTCCCGATCTTGCGGTGTGGATGGCCTCCGCCCGAGGGATGGTGGCGCTGATCGGCAACGACGCACGTGCCGCCGAAACGGAGTTTGGCAGGGCATCGCAGGCGGCCGACGCTTTGCCCGATTTCGATCCTGCCGCGCGCCTGACCTTCCGGCAGCGGCTTGCGTTCGCGAAGATCAGGCTGGGGGACGGTGCCGGCGCGGAGCGGCTGTTCCGCCAGCTCATCCGCGAATTCACCGCGATCGAGGGGCCGGACGGTCCCAACGTGCTGATGGTCGGCATGAATCTGGCGCAGGCATTGATGGTCGAGGGCAAACATGCCGCGGCCGTCGCCCAGGCAAATGCCGTCTATCCGCGGATGCTGGCGCGTCTGGGCGCGGGCCACGAGATGACGCTTCAGCTTCTCACCACGCGGGCTCAGTCCGAGGGTATCCTGGAACGCTGGAGCGAGGCCATCCGCGACGATCTTCAGGTCCATGACATCGCGGTGCGAAAGCAAGGGCCCAAATCCTTCTTCGCGGTCGCGACACTCTCGGATGCTGCCACGGCACAATGTCGTGGCGGGCAACTGACGCAAGGGCTTCAAAACGCCGAAGCGGCACACCGCCTCGCCCTCGAAGGATTTGGAAAGGCTGCCCTCACGGATGGGACCGCCTATACCCTGGCTGCCTGCCAGATCGCGGCAGGACGCTACTCGGAAGCGCTCGGGAACCTTCAAGGCATCGACCGCGCAGCAGTGGCACAGCTTGCCGCCGATCCGAATTGGGGCGCGAATGTCGACCTCGCACTGGCCCAGATCGCCCTCGCTCAGGGGCGAACCGCCGACGCGCGCAAGTACATCGACGCAGCAGGGCCTGCGTTCTCCGCCGTCAGCGCTGAACCCTATCAGGTCAGACTATGGAAGCGCCTCGACGGGAGAATTCCAAACGGATCGGTTCACACGCTGAACTAGCACAGAGTAGCGACGTAGCCTGCACCGCTAACTGCTACTCACTCCCGCGCTTGCGTTAGTTGCGCTAGCGCTAAGAATCCCCGAGCGGGGTGGCATATGGCAGGCTTCAAGAGCACGACATTTTAAAATGAGTATCTGCCTCCCTGCAGTTGCCGCCAGCGCCAGTGCGGACGGCAATGTCGACGTTAGCGCAATCCGCAGGACGGCGTTCACGTCGAGGCCCGGCACTGCGGGATCAGAATGTGTGGTACCGTCATCTGGGCCAACGAAAAGGCGATCGCCGACGCGAGACGAGGAGGCATGGACAACCTGATCGGGCTTCGATTGTTCAGTGATTTCATGCGGGATCGTAACGGGATTCGGCGCGAGCGGGTATTCGTTTCGAATGTTAAAGAGGCGCCCTCTGTAATCATAGAGATATTGGACCGAAATATACAGCGAGTCTAGGGACTTTGGTAGGAATTATTGCATATAACCATTCGAATTTTTGGTAAAAGCAAAATAGTTTTTTAATGGTTTGAGATAAACGCACTGAAGGAGTTTTACTTTGACCTGTTCCGTCCTGCATTGCGCCCAGGAAACGAATTCTAGGACGGGTTGTCGTGCCTGCCCTGTTCGGGATCGGGGCTCTGCGTGAGATTGGCGGACGACGTGCTGAGCTTACTCCGAAATACCGCTCGTGAGCGGCTGGTCTGTCGAGAGCAGACCATATGCTGGGCAGGAGAGGAAGGGCTGATGTGCGACAACGTAGGGATAGGACTTCTTAAGGTCACCGCCGGCTCGGCCGGGGGGCATCATCAGAGGTTGCGAATCCTTTATCCGGATGATTTTATCGGCAGCCCAACGCCTTCAACGAACAAGTCTTCTGAGCAACCTTTCGGTCGCCCGGTAGGGTGGCCCCATTCAAGGGTGACGGATTTGGCCCGTCGTCGAGACAACGCTCGCAAGGATCCCTGACACGGCAGGGTGAGACGAGCATAATGACCAAAAAATCATGCGACCGCCACGAAGCGAACTCAAAAGATGAGGGTGCGATAGCCGGGGTTGGCTCATCCGATTTTGCTGCAGACCTTCTTGCATCCCTTGAGCAGAATTACACCACGTTGCTAATCAAGCTTTCGGCCTACCTTCGTTCGCCCGACGCCGCTGCGGACGCGCTCCATGACACATATGTAAAACTGCGATCACAGCATCCAATCACCGATCTGCGACAGCCGAGAGCCTATCTCTATCGCATGGCGATAAACCTGGCGCTGAACAGTCGGCGCAAGGACATCCGGATGGTCCCCAAAGTGATGTCCGAATTCGAGGGCTTTCCGGACGGTGCGCCGGATCCGGAGCGATCGGCCCTTGCCATCAGGGAAATGGAGCAGATGTTTGCCGCGCTCCATGCGCTCTCGCCGAAGAGCCGCGCGATATTCCTGGCCCGTTGGCGCGACGAGAAAACCAACGAAGAGATCGCGACCACGCTCGGCATCCACAAACGCTCGGTCCAAAAGGATCTTGCCCGGACGGAACTACACCTTCGTGCGATGCTCGGGCGGCTGAAAAATGGCTGAAACTGGCTGCTTGGACATCTGCGCCGGATGCCGAGCCGAGCTTGCTGGAAACGGGCGCGAAAATTTCTTTCGAGACGGGGCGTCCCTGCGCCCTCCCATGTGTCTCTCTCTTGGGAATAGAAGGACCTCCTCTTGATGTGGGGCGCTGGCAAACGCTCGCGTCGGCATTCGGGTGGTGGTCGATGAGGCAGAGCGCTTGACTCCCACGGCGCGGACCCTGCCTCCCAAACAAGGGGGGTCGCCATGGCGACAGAGTATGTATGACTGCGACCGCAGTTGCGCTTTGCTTTCCGTCAATTCTGCCGGCGCCAGACGGAACGGCGGACGGGGATAGACCGAGGCGAGCACGCTCGGACCATCGGCCAATGCTGGCCGCATGGCAGGTCGGCCTCGCGAAAAGCTTTATGCTCGAGCATCTCTCCGAACCCCTGTATGTCCCCGAACTCGCCCGTATGTGCCGGCTTTCCCCGACCTATTTCGTCCGAGCCTTCGCCAACACGGTCGGCATGGCTCCGTATGCATGGTTTCTGGGGCAACGTATCGCCAAGGCGGAAATCCTGCTCGCCCAAACTGGCTTGCCGTTGGCCCAGATTGCCCTTGATTGCGGCTTTTCCGACCAAGCTCATTTCACCAATGCTTTCGGCAGGGCGACCGGCACCACGCCTGCGCGATGGCGAAAGGAGCGCGCCGAACCACCGGACAAGTGGAGGCAATCTGCCTGAAGATCAAAGCTGCCCAGTGCGGCGCTGCGTCAGCCAGTTGTCTGACCGCACCCGATGCAGGCTTTTAATAGTAAGTCCTTCGTCAGATATGGAGTTTTTTCTTCCGATCAGATCGCCCAGCCATGATATATTCCGACACCAAAGGGGGTGAATCATGCCGCTGGTCTTCGTTCACGGAGTCGCAAATCGTCCCAGTGCAGAGAATGCTGCGCTGAAGAAGCAACGCGACGCGCTGTTTCGTTCGCTTGTGTTTGGAAGGGACGACACCGTCGTTCTCAACCCAGACTGGGGCAGCTTTGCGGTCACCTTCGGTGAAGACCTCCCTTGGCTGCCCGGCCCTAAAGGGAATGAGGCTTTCGATGCCGGAGGCGATGGCGCAGGCGCAATCGAGCCTGCAGCTCTCGACGGCGTGCTGGATCTTGGCACCATAGCCGCAAGCGACGCCGAGCAAGCGATTGACCTCGTTGCGATGGCGGCGCTCGACGCGGCGATCGTCGAGGCGGCGATGCTGGGGGTGCCGGAGGCCGCCGCGACCGGCGAGGCAATGGCGTTCGCCGAGGCGAGTGCGGCCTATCTTGAGGCCAAGGGTCTGGTGGCAACCGACAAGCCCGCTGGCGTTGGCGTGCTCGCAACCGCCGGCAACAGTGATTTTGCCGAAGCGCTCGAGGCGGAGATCGATGCGGCGCCGGCCGGTGTTGAGGCGTTTGGGCTGGGAGACCGGATCCGGGACGCGTTTGATCACCTCGCGAGAATGGTCGGAAACGGCGCCAGCGATGCGGTGCTGAAAGCCAAGCGACGCGATCTCAGTCGTGGTGTGTCGCTCTTTCTCGGCGACATTTTCGTTTATCTGCGCGGGCGGGACGATGCGAGTGCCCAGGGAACCCGAGCGCGGATCTTCAAGCCCATCCTTACCGCCCTCGCAGAGGCTGCAAAGGCGCCGCGCGTCGCCGGTGAACCTCTTGTCGTTGTCGGGCATAGCCTGGGCGGGGTCATCCTCTACGACATGCTGACCGACCCCGCCACACGCACCGAACTCGAAACAGCGATCGGCGGGCCGATCAAGATCGATGCGCTCTTCACGGTCGGTTCGCAACCGGGCTTCTTCGCCGATCTCGGCATGTATCCCGGCGGCAGACCGGCGCCGGGCACGAAGCTGCCGATGCCGGTCGGCGTCGACAGTTGGATGAATGTGTTCGATTTCACCGATGTGTTCTCGTTCAAATGCGATCACATCTTCGAGGGGGTGCGAGATTTCGGCTACGACACCGTCACCGACCTTCTACATGCCCACAGTGCCTATTTCCTGCGACCAAGCTTCTACAAGCGGATGCGGGTGCGTCTGTCGGAACTCGGTCTCGCGTGACGCGGGTCCTCGACGAGCCTCAGGCCGGCGGCGGCGTGCGGTTGCTCGTGCTCGGCGCCGGGCATTACCCTAACGCTCAACAGGCAAAGGCCAAGGTCCCGAAGCTCGCTGATATCGGCAGCGCAGCCCAGAGCGCGATCGATTTCGCGACAAATGCGCTCACCGATTGGCATGCCTTGTTCGAGAAGCCGGTGGCGTCGGTCGACGTGCTGATCAACGACGCCGCCAACCCCGACGGCATCACCTTCGCATGCCCTGGCGTCGATGCCGTCAAGCTCGAGGCACCGACGCTCGCCAACATCATCGCTGCCCGCTCCCGGTGGCTCGAGAATGCGACCAGGGACGACATTCTCATTTTTTACTGCTGTGGACACGGCATCTGGTTGCCCTCGGTCACCCGGACCTTCCTCGCCAGCGACTTTGGGGCCGACCCTGAGAGCGTCTGGCCCAATGCGATCTCGATCGATCTGTTCATCGAGGGCATGGGCGACAAGGCGCCGCGCCAGCAATGGCTGATCTTCGATTGCTGCGCCAACCAAGCGCCGCCGGCGCTGCGCAATGCGCGTCCGGCCGCCAACGCGCTTGTCGAAGCGGTCGACGGTCTCCGTCTCACGATGATGAATGCGCATGGACCGCTGGCCCAGGCGGTGATCGCGTCATCCTCTGTCGGAGCGCGTGCATTTGGCCGAACCGGCGGGCGGTCGCGCTTCATGGACGTGTTCATCGATGCCTGCGCCGACGCCGGCTTTTCGGGACAGGGCGATGACGGTCGCTGGCAGGTCAGCGTCCAGGGGCTCGAGGCTGCCATGTCGACCTACCGCTTCCGTGTCGCGGCGCTCGAGGATCGCGCATATTATACGTTCGCGCGGCTGACGACGAGCGATGCCGAGGAGCCGCCTGTGTTGATGGTGCGCGACAACCCACCCACCTGCACGTTGCTGGTCACCAGCGAGCCTCCGATCAGGCTGCGGCAATGCGTGCTTGATATCATGCGCGGCGGCATCCGCATCGACGGCCAGCAACCAGGTCCGGCCGCGGAAGAGCGGTTCCGGCGGTTGGTCGAGGCCTATGACGAATATGAGGTCAATGCCGCCTGGCCGGCCGAACTCGGCTTTCCAGCTCAGAACAGGAAGCGGCGTGCGCTGCCCCCGCTCGCCGAGGTGAAATTGTGAGGTCGCCATGGCCAATCTGAGGATATCGACCGAAGCGGCGCTCGGCCCCTTGAGCGTGGAAGTCATCGGGCCGCGCGGTGAGCGCGTCGGCGCGCCGATCAGCCTGACATCTCTGCGGCAGGCGGCTGTGCTCGATGCGGTGTCGCCCGGCGACTATACGGTCGTCGCCACCCGCCCGTCAGGGGAACAGTTGATCTCGTCGGCAAAGGTCGGGGCCGATGGCGGCGACGCGCTCATCGTGATGGCGGGACGTTCACCTCGGGAATTCATGACCGAAGCCGCGCGACTGGGCCTCACCTATGCGCCTTCGAGCGCCGATGGCGGCGATTTCCGGCTCACGTCGATTGCATCGCCGCGCGCTGCCAACACAGCGTCGCGCTCGATGAGCGTGCTCCTCGGCAAGGAACTTGGGGTTGAGAATTTCCAACTGTCGTTGACCGAGGGGCTGAAGAGCGCCGAGAGCAGTTCGCGCTCGTCAGACCTTACGCTTCGCTGCTGGCGGTTCGATGGCCAATGGCGCCCATGTGACCCCCCACACGCCCTGCCATCCGAGGACTATCTCCAGGTCGGCATTTTCGACAATCGACCGCAGGCCATCGGTCTGATGAGCGACGATGGTTTTGGCCCGATCGTGATTGCGCCGCCGTTGGCCGGTGGGCTCGATGTGACCTTCCTCGCGGCGGGGGTCGCGATGGACGCCAATGCCGACCGCGAAGCCAATCCCTCGGCGGTGCGCGTGCCCATAGCGATGGCAGTGCCCCGCAAGCCCGGGCATGCAGACCTCCTCGTCGGACTGAATGCCGCGCTCCTGCCCAAGGCGAGCGCGCTCCTCGAAGAAGGCCGCGGCATGAATCCGGAGATGGCGCTGCTCCAACTCGCCGACAAGTTCGACGACTCCGCCGCTGCGGTGCTCGGCGCAGTGTTCCTTGCACGCTTCGCCCCGGGCCGCCTGCCGCTGCGATGGCTGCGTAACCTCAATCAGCTTCTACCCGACGTGGCTGACAGCTGGGTGCTGCTTGCTTGGGCGCGATCGGTTCAGGGCGACGGCGACCTCCGATGGGATATGACGATCGCCGAGCAGCTCCGGAAGGCGGCGGCCTGCAGGTGTACCTATTTCAGCCGCACGCGCTTTCAACTGAGCAAGCTCTCACTGCGCTATGGCCCATTTCCGCGGGCTCGCGAGGAAGAGGTGCTTACACCGCGCCGGGCCCGAACCGGCGACTATCTCGATTTTGCTGCAGATGCCGGCGGCCTTGAAGCCTTCTGGGGAACCTCGCCGACTCGGCCTGGCCATGACGTAAGTCGCGGCACGAGCCGGCCGACAGGCGTTCGCGTCGCGCTGCGGCAAGGCCGGTTCATCGGGATCGGCTGAGCGGGGTCAGCCCGGTAGCGGCGCCTGCATCCACGCCGGCTCAGCCGCCGGCTTGTCCTCATTTGAGCGCGTCAGCCATTCCGTGAACTCGAGGAAAGCGGTCTCCTCGACGGCGAAGCGATCGAGATCCATCAGCAGCGTGTGCTCGCCGTGCCAGCGACCTTCGGGGAAGCCCAGTGCTTCGGCGATCACCGAGGCTGCGCCCCAGGCCTCCTCCTCGTAAAACTGCTTATGCTCGTCGTCCCAGCCGAACTCCGCCGCATAGGAGCGCGCAAAGGTCGAGATGGCGTGGATCGCGCGGTGTACTGGGGCTGGATGGGAGCCTTGATACTGGTCGAGCACCGGCCTGTGCTCGATGTCGAGCGCAAGAAACAGGGTCGCGATCGCAACCAGCCACTGGAAGCCCTGCGCTTCAGTCTTGTCGAGCGACCAGCCCTCGCGCTTTGCCTCCTGCGTCTCGGCGATGAGGATCATGTCGATCGCGTCGGTGTCGGCGTCGAACTCAAGCATCCGCAGCAGGCGCCGATCTGGACCGTCAGCCTCGGCAGCGCGCAGCTCGTCGATCGAATCGAGGCCGAGGCGGTCCTGGACGAGATCGATATGGCCACGCGCATGGTGCCCGAGTTCATGGCAGAGGAAGAACATGATCGCGCGGCGGAATAGGTCCCACAGCGCGGAGCGGCGATCCTCGGGCCAGTCGGCCGACGGCAGCCGGCTTAGAAATTCCGGCTCGAGCATCGATGCCGGATCTCCATCACCAAGCACGATCGGCGGGCTGTCGAATGCATCTTCCAGAAAGTCCGCGCGTGATAATCCGAGCTGAAAGGCCGCCCACAAGCGGCGCAGCAAGCCGATATAGACGCCGACCGCGCGGTGTCCGTTGCGCTCGATCGCGATTGCGTTCGCGGCGGTGTTGTTAATGTAGAGCAACGACAGTCGGTCGAACCGGTCCGCGAAATCGCTTTGCCGGTGCCGGTCGCGCGTCTCGGTGTAGAGCTCTGCAACGATCTCCCAGGCCCGCTCCTCGAAGCGGCCGGCCTGGGCAGGGTCGGCAAGCCCGCCGTTAGCGACGATCGCACGGTCGCGGCTCCATCGCGTCCAGTTTCCGGTCCGCTTCGCAGGCATGGTTGCGTGCCCTAGCTTTCCGGGGGCGGCGATACCCGCGTCCAGTCGCGGTCCGGCTGTGCGAACGCATCGTTGAAGGTCGGGATCTTCCGCAGGCTTGAGGCCAGCTTTGTCGCATCGTCCTTTCCCATCGCGTCTCCCACAGTGATAGCGAAGCTGTTGCTGATCTTCGTGCGGTAGATGCGGATAGCCCGGCCGTTCAGCAGGTCGCCCGGGATCAGCCGTGCGACCTGGCTCGCAAGCGCGTCGGCCGCTGCCTTCTGATCGATAGGAACGGTGCCGACCACGGCGAACCACTGGTCCTTGCCCGCAGTGACCACCGTTTCGGCGGCGGCAACGAGGCTGCTCTGGTTCGTCGCCTGGGGGCTCGCCAGATAGCGACCGGCGTCGCGATCGCGCGCGAGCCGTTCTGCCACGGCTGCGGTGTCTCTGCTGACCGCCTGGACGGTGGCGCCGCCGACCGGCGGGAGCGCTTTGCAAAGCTCCTCGGCACCGTCGTCATGAACGCGCAGAAGGTAGCTGTAACAAACCTTCTTCAGAAACCCGACCTTCTGGATCTGCGCCGAGGTCACCACTTCCGGCGGGGTATCGGCAAGGAAGGTGTAGAGCTCCTTCCGCCGATTACCCTCGTCGATCGAGTTGTTGAGGAGGAAAACCGCGAACGCGATCGCGATGGTGCAGAAGCCAAAAACGATCTTATTGATGAGGTCCGCGACCTCGTTGACCGATTTGGGTCCGGCAAGGCGCGTTTGCGTCACCTCCGCCGGCTGGCGGCTGAGATCGGCCGGAGCTTCCTTTTCCGGCTCTGCGGCCGCCTGTTCGGTCACGCCAGCAAGGCCATGACCTGGTCGACTGTCTCGGTGACGTGCTGGTATTGACCCGCGACGACTATCTCCGTGCCGGGACCGTTGATCGGCAAGGCCTCGCGGACCCGCGTGATTGTGGCGGCGTTCAGGTGGACGACGGTGCCCGACCGCGTGGTAAGCGCGATCAGCTTGATCTCCCCGGTCAGTCGCGCGAGCAGATGATTGATGGGTTCGAGCGTGAAGATGTAGCCTCCACCATACTCGACCTTGGTCGCGTCATCGCCTTCAGAGGGTGTGGTAGGACGAATGCGGAAGATGCTCTTTGCCGCGACGAGTATCTTGGCGCCGTTCAGACCTGTTAGTTCGATCATGGTGTCCCCCTCGATACATATCTACAGCAAAGTTTGCGTTCGATCGAGGATTCTTCGGATTCCTCGTCGCCGATAGAGGTGCCTGCGAAGGACGCATGACGACGAGATCGGGCGTGTGAAGTTAAGACTTGGCGCCGGAATTGCCGAACATCACAATACCGGGGGTGTGGGCTTTGCCGCTGTCTCCGGGCGGAAGTTTGAGGGGCGGCCTTTATTCGGAATTGTCATTCAGCATTTGTCCGAAGGGTGTACAGAATCATGGTAAAATGGATCGATTTTCGCGGAAGCGACGCTTTCGAGCTATTGAACGATTTCGCAGATGGCAACGCAAGGACGCACCGGCCTTCTCGGCAGCCATTCGGAAAAGGCCCGCTGGCTCGACTGATGGACCTTAGGAGCAAATTCCAATTTACGTGATGGTGTCGTCGGGATGGGCATGCTACCCATCCGGATATGTTAGTTCAGGCCTCAGAAGCTGTTCGCCTTTCAGGCCTGACAGCCCATCAACTACGCGAGTGGTGTGGGCGTCGGGCGCTCGTCGAAGCCGACGTTCCTCCCGCCGGGCGCGGGCATCTGGCCTTATTCTCCTGGCAGACGATCCTGGCGCTACGGGTGCTGAACGAGGTGCATCTTCGCTATGCGGTCGAGGTCAGTGGTTGGCGCGAGGCGATCGCGCAACTCCAGGCACTGTTGCGCAAACGCGCCTTTCCGTCGCTCTGGGGGCATACCGCGATTTTTGCGAACGCGCGGGAGGCCTCGCTGCGCGTATCGAGCGACCCTATCCGGAATTTCTCCTGCCTGGTCGTCGAGCTTGACGCGCATCTGGAAATCCTCGCGACTCCTAACGATTTGCGGGTCGAGAGTCAGCTGCAGCTTTTCCCGGCGATGGCGGTGCGATGACTGAGTTGCAGCCTATCGCCCATGACTGGAGTCGACGCTTCGGTCTGGCGCTCGCGCCGCTCTTTGAGGCACAGGACACCACCGCGGTCCCGGGCGATCACCACGTTTTGCTCGACGGGGGATTTGGGACCTTCGCACTTTCGACTTCGTGTGATGATCTCTGGCGCACCGGTGAGACCGCCGGCTGGGCATGGTCGAGCGATATTCCCCATCACGTGACGGTGACGGACAGCAAGGTGGCCGTCGTGCGGTGGGATATGCCCGGCGACGCGCGCGTCTACGAGCGGGGCGGCGTCGAACGTAGCCTCGATCGGTTCTACACCTATCTGAACGAAGACCGCCTGCGTTCGAACCGCGGCATTGTCGAGCATCTCCTGAATTTTTTCCGCCGTGTGCGTTCGCTCGCCCATCATGCGAAGGTGCCAGATGGGCGGGCGATCGACGTGTATCTGGCGACCCTGGCCGGGCTCATCGCTCCGAATGCGATCGAACAGGACCTGTCCGTGCTCGGCTTGGCCGAAGACGTCGCCGAGCTGCGTGCGCGCATTCCGGCAAACGCGCTTGATGCCGCGAGTAGCGAGGCAGCAGCGGCCCCCGGGGCGCTCTCTAGGCTCCGCCTCCATCCGGCGCTCGCGATCCGCCACGCTGGTGGTCAGCTGTTCCAGGAGGCGCACTTCGAGTTGCTCCGGGTGTCGCCGGATTTCGATCTTTTCGGACTGGTCGATGCCCCGGAAACGCGTGTTACGCACCGCGGCGGGACCCATTTCACGCCGCCCGCGCTAGCGCGTAGCATCGTCGAACAGGTTCTTGCCCATGTTCCCGATCTCCCGACCCGCCCAGAGCTGGTTCTGTGCGATCCAGCCTGCGGATCCGGCGCGTTTCTTCATGAGGCACTGCGGGCGCTTAGGCGCGCGCGCTTCGCCGGCAAGCTGACGATTATCGGCTTGGATATCTCCCCAGCGGCGATCGCCATGGCACGCTTCGTTATCAGTCTATCGCTGCGCGACTGGACGCCGGTGGGCGGCGTCAAACTCGAGATCGTTCAGCGCGACGCGCTCGGTGAAGCGGGTTTCCCGCGTGCAGACGTCATCGTAATGAATCCACCATTCATCGGATTCGGCGCGCAGACACCCGAGCAGCGCCAGCAACTGCGTGACGCGACCGACGGTAGCGCCGCGCGCGGCGACTATAGCATGGCCTTTGTGTCGCGCGCGCTCGACGCCCTCAACGAGGGGGGCGCGCTCGGATCGCTCTTTCCCGCAAGCTTATTGTCGCTCAAAGCCGCAGAGACCTGGCGCGAAAAGCTCGCGGATCGCGGCGACATTCGCATGCTCGCGTCCATTGGTGATTTTGGTCTGTTCTCCCACGCCCTCGTTCAGGTGGCCTGCGCAGTAATCCGCAAGGGGCAGCCCGCCGAGTCCAAACCGCTGATGGCGTTGTTGACGGAAAACGACCCCGCAGCCACCGGCGAAGCGCTTCGTCAGGTCCGAAAGCTCGATGGCGCGGCCCCGTCGGCCCCGATCATAGAACCGCAGTGGAGCCTATTCCCGGTCAAGGCGAGTTCTCTCGTTGGACGCGGAACATGGCGATTGCCGACGCCAACGACGGAGCGTCTGCTCGCAGAAATGGCGGAACTGGGCCTGCCGACCGTCTCGGACCTGTTCGAAGTCTCACAAGGTATCCAGACCGGCTATAATGACGTCCTGCTGCTGACACAGGACGAGTGGCAGTCGCTGCCGCCACGGGAGCGGCGTTACTTCCGCCTGGCGACGATGACGGACTCGATCCAGAATGGGCGAATCGTCAAACCCTATCATGTATTTTTTCCACATAGCGCCGACGGGCCGCTGTTCGCGGACGAAGAGGCGGTTACGCGTGCGGTTCCGACCTATTTCAAAACCTATCTCTCGCCGTCGCGCGACCGCCTTTCGGGCCGCGCGTCGATCGTCCAATCGAACCGGAAGGACTGGTGGGGTCTGATGCGCTCACGGTCCTGGGCCTACCGAAGCGAACCGAGGATCATCAGCAAATTCTTCTCGGCAGAAGGTGGCTTCGTGCTCGATCTGGAGGCGGCCTACGTCCCGGTCATGGGCCATGTCTGGGCGCCGAAGCCGATCCTCGTTGATCCGGATGACGACGCGCTGCCCTCAGGCGACATTCTGGCCGCTTATGCCGCACTGTTCAATTCGGCACCGTTTGCTCGGTTGCTCGGCCTCTACGCTCCGCATGTCGCTGGCGGACAGTTCGACCTGAGCGCACGTCATGCCAACCCAATGCCGTTGCCCGACTTGCGCGCCCTCAGTGTCGACCTTCGGGCGGGACGCCGCGTGAGCGAGCTTGCGCACCTCGGGCGCGCGATCGACGTCACCGACCGGTCGTGGCGCGCGAGTGTCAGCCAGATCGTGGTAGAAATGTATGGCGCGCCCGGCCTCGCCGCAGCCTGACCGGCTGCCGGAGGAGCTCCGGGCAACGAAGGGTATGCTCGACCAGCGATGGATCGAGCTCAGCAAAGCCTTTGCGATGACACTGGCCTTACCGATGGATGGTCGCGCCTTGCGTGTCGAAGTTGACTATCAGTCCAGCCAGGCCTGGGCGGGGCTGATAGGGACGGAATGCGAACGGGTGACGCGGAACCGCGGCGGCACAACCCTAGTCGCACCTTTGTGCGAGATCTCCGGCGGCCTCACTTCCTGGCTTGGCTGGCAGGAGGTCTGGGAGGTCACGGTCGGTCCGAAACCCTACCGCTTTCGCAACGCCGGTCTGACGGTCTATCTGGGGAAACGGTACGAGGCGACCAAGCCGCAAATCCTACGACTGGAATGGCCAGGGATCAGCACCTGGTCGGGCGGAGAGCTTTCCTTTCAGAGTCCGGGCGCGGGCCATCCTCACTGGCAATTCGATCTGCTCGAAGCGCTGGGGGAAACGGCGACCGAAGCAAACTTCATTCCCGACGCGGAGGAGGTCGTCGAAGATTTCGACGCCGCGCCGCCTGAGCGAAGCACGACTGAATTGCTTTCAAAATTCTCTATCGAGCGCATGCATTTCGCAAGCGCGGCTCCTTGGTGGCTCTCCCCAAAACCGGGTGGATCGGCTCTTCATATGAACGCTCCGCCCGATCTCCCCTCGCTGACAAGGTGGCTTGAGCAGAGCGTCTTGTACCTCAGGCAGGAACTGCAACGCTGTGTCATAACCACTTAGGCGCGAATGTGCATCGCAGCGATACAGCCAAAGCTCGGCGCGGGAAGGCACGTCTGTGGCTGTGTCAGCTTCCGACAAGAGCGGCTGATCATCGTCATTTCTACGAATGACCGGACTTGGATCGGCTGCTGCCGGAGCAGAACGCCGCATTGTGCCGATTGCCTCCACTAGTAAGCAAGGCTCGATCGACTGCTTTGTCTCAACCTGAGGAGTAAACGTCAGAGCAGAATTACCTGTCGAGGCTCGGTGCTTTGAACCAGTGACTTCCAGTAACGCACGCATGAATCGCTCGCCCGCGGATTGAAGGTGGTCGCGTATCAAGCGCAGAATATCGACACCTACGTATCCGGTTCCAGCGCCGCCTTCAGCTCTGCGAGCCTCTCCTGGCAAAGCTCGTTGACGACGTTCCCCAGTTCCTCGACGCGTTCGGACAAGTAGGCAAATTCCTCATCCGTCATCTTGAACTGGTTGGAGTGCCGGGCCTTCACATAGGCGTCCTTCAACTTGAGGAAGCGCGCCTCCAGCTTGCGGGTATCGCGCGGCCAGACATCCACAAGGCGCTGGGAGAGTCGATCGGCATGCCCGCGCAGGAATTTGAGATTATGGCTGTACGGCGTATAAAAAGTGTAGACGAGAAGGACGCAATAATAGAGCCGTTCGGCCGCCTGTTGCAGATTGTAGGCCGCATCGGGATATTGCTTGTTTTGATAGCAGAACTGAAAGATCACACGCGACGAGACGGCTAGTTCGATCCATTGGTCATAATATTCCTTGGCCATGTCATAGGCCTGCTGGGGCGTCTTGGGCCTGGGCGTCGCCAGTTCGCTGTCGTCGGACTGATAAAGCGCAACCCCATCACGGGCGATGTCCATGAAAAAGTAGCGGCCATGGGCAAGTCCATCGTTCACCTCTTGCAGTGTGTGAACGATGAAATTGACCGGCGTGCGCAGCCGGTTGAGGATCATGGTCTCGACGTTCAGGCGATCTTCGGCCTTGTCCCAATATTTGAGCCAGTCCGTCAGCTCTTTCTGGTTTACGATGATGAGCAGGTCGAAATCCGAGCGATAGCCGCGCTCGGTGTGCGGCTCGTGGACCCAGCGGCCGGTCGCGTAGGATCCATAAAGAATGACCTTGAGGATACGACCCAGCTTGCGGGGCCCCGTCGGCTCGCCATGGGCGTCCTGGAATTCCTCGAACAAGATCTGGATGACCCGATCGAGTTCGCGTCGTTTGCCTGCCGGGAGATGGTCGAGATCGGTCTTCATTGTGTCGATGTCGCTTGATCAGGTCAGAGGAAACTGGGACGGATCATCTTCCCAGGGGTTGAAGATTGCCGCCCCGCTATGGCGCGTGTCCTTCACGTTTCGGGTCACGAGGCAGAGATCATGTTCTATCGCGGTGGCAGCGAGCAGCGTGTCGATGACCGGTGGCGCTTGTCCCGTCCTGCGTTTGACGTCGCCGGATATGCTGCCCCACCGATAAACGACTTTATCGTCGACCGAGAGGAGCCGGACGCTGAAACGATCCGCGAGCGCGTCCCGTGCCGCCATATAGCGCGAGCGATCGGGGTGGTCCGGCTCCAGGTTGTGGATGCCCTTGTCAAATTCCGCGAGCGTCAGGACGCTGAGGAAAATCCGATGCTCAGGCTGCCCGCTCGCCCACGTCTTGACGCTTGGCGCGCCATTGGGGCTCGCCAGTGCCGAGACGATGTGGGTGTCAAGCAGCCAACCCTTCACAGGGCAACATCCCGGCCCAGATCGACCTCTCGCTCAACGTTGAGGCCGTCCAGCCCCAGCCCCTCCAGGAAGGGGAGGAAGGCGGGTTTGCCTGGATCCGGGGGGAGAAGTCGATCGAGTTCGGCGACGCTAATAACGACCACCGCATCGCGGCCGCGAACGGTCACACGTTGCGGTCCCTCGCTCTGCGCACGCCTCACGACTTCGCTGAAACGCGCCTTCGCGTCCTCCAGCTTCCACGCTGCAGGCAGGCCGGATTTATCCTTGCTTCCTTTGTGAACAGCGCGTCCCACTTGACTTCTCCTGACTAGCTAGTCAGATATAGCGATGTGTAGAAGCTTCGGCAAGCGTTTTGAACACACTCAGAGAGGGAATCTCCGGCGGTTCGAAGTGAAAGCCCGTGCCAGCGTAAAGTATAGGGCAAGGCACATATCGTCGCCTGAAAAGAGTTACTTCATCGTGTTTCCGGATGCTCGACGGACGAATTTGTGCTATGGCGCATCTGAAAGGATCTCCCGATGGACGCCGCCATCGATCACCAAGATCAGGAAGACACGGGGGCACGCCCGCAGCTGTCTGCTTGGCTTTGGAAGCCTTGGTACGCAAAGCTCTGGTGGGCAACTATTCCCGTCTGGTGGGCGGGAATGGCGATATCAACGCAAGTAGATGTTTTGGCATCATTCTATCGCGGAGGGTTCGCCGGGTACCTGAATATTCTCTTTTCCCCGATGACCGCGCTCATGGTGCTCGGCGTCGGCTATATTCGCGAGCGCCTCGATAGCTTCGTCGGGCAAGGCGCCGGCGTGGCACTCTCTGATGACGAAGCAGAGGTTTTCTTCGCCGATCACAGCAGGCGTGAACTCGCGCGGACGATGGAGAGGTGGCGCGCGCAGTCCAATCCTATGGACCCGCGATCTGGCTCCCTGTGGATCGGCAACCCGATGAACCCGAACAATCCCGGGTGCATCAACCCCAATGGCAGGAAGCGTCACTAGCGCTTTTTGAAGCTGCTATCTCCGTCGCCGAGACTTCCCTTGAGGTCTGTCGAGAAGCTCCCCTTTGAAAGGACAGAGTTCTGCTCCAGCGAAGTGAGCGGCCCTGTAATGTCAAAGGTGGCGCGTCCGTCGTCCGCGTTCTGCAGATAACGATTGCGCATGCCCTCGGGCCCGAGGATGCGGTCGGAGAGCGTACGGGAGAATGTCGCCGCGGGATTATCTGATCGAGTTGCTGCTCGCTCTGCAGCGGCAATGGACTCCCGGACGTCGTAATTGACGATATCAATTGTCGATTGAGCATGTTCGGTAGTGCTGCCCATATCCTGGCTGTTGAAGCCGATACCGGCAGAAGCTTGATCGGCTCCCGTCCGGCCTTTCCGTGGGCCTGCGGAGGTGGAATTTTGCCTTCTTCCCCCCGACACTGGAGCGCCCCCGCCGGACCTGTTGCCATCAGAAAATTCGACCGAGCGTCCCACCCCGAGGTCGATGGTTGTGCCCATTGTGGTTTGATCCTGCGCTGAGCGGGATAGCGTCCTTTGCCATCCCGTCTGGGCCATGATCGCCTGCACATCGCGCTGGAGCGTGTCCGCAACCTGAGGCTTCAGCCTCCAATCGCCCTTGCGGTCCATTTCAAACCCGCCGCGAAGCCAGTTCGCGAGCATGGCCTGGCCTTCGGCACCGCCGCCCATGAAATGCTCGATAGTGTCGGGACCAGCCTGCTTGCCGGCTTCGAACCGCGTGCTGGTGTCGCTGCGCGCCGACCGGCTGAAGTCCGTGCCGCTGGAGACCAGCAGGTCGTTATGCGCGAAGCTGAAGCGGGCATGCCCGCCATTGGCTATCGCGCCAAGCTGGCTCTCGTTGATGAGGCCGGCCTTCCACATGGCGGCGGCGGTCGCAGGGGTAAGGTTGAGACCAAGATCGCCATTCTGATCCATGGCGAGCTGACGCTTCGATAATTTGATTCCGTGCTCCGCGAGCAAGCCCTGCATGCGAGTGAGACGCTCCCGGTCGACAATCGAAGTCAGACGCTCGTTGCGCGCGCGATCGGCGACACCTGCTGCACCGCCCTCGGCCATATCGACCTGATTGCCGGCCGTGCGGCTGAGCGCCTGGATGAAGCTGTTGAGCCGCGCAGCCTTACGCGTCGAGACACCGGCCGCAGCCGCGCCCTCGGCAAACCCGAAATTCTCGGACTGCCGGCGCTGCTCGCCGATCCGCGCCGAGCTGCGAGTACCGGCAGTGCCAACCTCACGCTGCGCGTCGAGTTTGCCCGAGCGCTCGGCGAAGTCATAGCCGGCAGCCTCGCGGCTGCGGCCATAGATGCTCGTTCCTTCGCGGCCGGCTTCGGCGGCCGCGCCATCTGCCGTGCCCAGCTGCGTCGCGGCGCTGTAGCGTTCAACGGCTGCCACCACCTGGGCTTCGTTCCTGCCGGTGGCGCGGGCAAGCTGGCTGACCGCGGTGCTGCGCGCTTCGCCCGAGAGTGCGTTGATGAACCCGACCCGGCGTCCGGTCTCATCGACCGAAAGCCCGAGCATTGACGCCGCTTCGCGCTGGCCCTGGTTGCTGCCGCTGCGCCAGCCTTGTTCGGTCGCGACATTGGCGCGCTCGACGCCGGTGACATTGTCGCCGGCATAGTCGCGGCGCCCCTCCATCGCACCAACCTGGACCTGCGCGGAGGTGAGGTCGTTGCGCAGCAGCTGTTCCTGATCGTAGGTGTTGGCGATCAGCTTGGCGAAGGTAGGGTCGGCCTGGGCCTCGCCGATTACGCCCGAGGCCTTCAGCTGAGCATCGGCCGGTGAATATCCGGCCCGCTCAAAGTGGCGCGTCGCTCCCTGCAACATCATGTCATAGGCTCGGCTATCGCCAAAGGCGCGCCACTGGACGAGGTTTTGGCTGAAGGCGGCGAACGCCTTTTCGCCAGCTTCGCCCTGGCCGAAATAACCAGTACCCAGACCTCTGAGTGCATCCTTCTCGGCAAACTGATGGATGGCCGTCGTGGCCGCGTTAGCCTGAACGGCGCGCGCGACTGCCGGATCGGCCAGATCGCGGCCTCCCAGCGCAGGGGCGAGGCTTCCCAGTTGGCGTGAGCCCTCGATCCCGCCTAGCGCGAAGGCGGTTCCGCCCGGCGTCCCAGGGCGCTCGCCAAGAATGTGACCGGCCTCGCCATAGGTGCGATTGGCATTGAAGCTCGAACGCTCGCCGAAGTCCCCAAAGCTCGAAGCCGCTGCCGCGCGGGAGCGGGTGCCCATCGCAGACGCCTGCGCCTCGAGCGCGGAGGACCGCCCCTCGGCGGTGCCCATCGGCGCGGCGGCCGCAGTACCCTGGCCCGCGATGCCAAGCGATCCGGAAGTGAGCGACGAGAACACATTGCCGCTGAAGCGGAAGACCGTGAAGACGAAGGCGCCAGCGAGGCCCGCCGCGGCGGTGCGGAAGCTGCCGAAGATCGCGAGCGCCTTCATGGCGGCGGAGGGCGCCAGCAGCCAGGCATTGGCTGCTAACGCGTTGGAGCGGAGTTCGGCCAGCGTCGCGGTCGCGCGTCCGAGGGTCAGCTGGTAGATGCCTGCGTCGATCACGCCCCAAAGTGCCACGAACACGAACATGCCCAGCGCGAAGCTCGCGACCCGCAGGTTGATCGGCGTCAGGATGAACAGCAGCGCGATCGGGATCATGAAGAGCATGATCCCGAACACCGTCGCGCGGATCGTCGGCATCCACTCGTTCGCGACCGACATGGTGGCGAGGCCGTTGGAGATGACCGCACGGTTCGCCATGACCCTGGCCGCGCTTGCCGGAGAGTCCTCGAACAATACGTCTCCAACGGTGTTGCCCAGAAGTATGTGGGTCAGGAAGGCCTGCGCGCTCAGCGGCCGTCCGAGCATCATCTGGCCCATCTCGCCAAGCTGTTGCCGGCAGCGCTGCATCTGCTGGGCATTGCCGGTGTCATAGCCCGTCCGCGCGCAGATCTGATTGGTGTACGTGTCGAACAGCGCGGGGTCGGACAGGCGATCCGAGATATGCGTCCAGGTATCTGTGCAGCTCACCGTTGTGCCGCCCTTGTCGGTTTCGGTATAGACGGTTGAGAAGGTGGCGGGGCCGGCCATCGCCGCGAAGGAGGCCGGCAGATCGGTCGAGGTCCGGAACAGCTGATCGTCATCGACGCCGTAAGCGGCCGATACACGCGCGACCGGATAACATTGGCGGACATAATCCTTGATCGTTGCGTCGAGGAAAACGTCCGTCATGGGGCCGCGCGGTGAGACGGCGTTGAGGAACAGGTCGAAGCTGTGGCCGCCGGCGCCGAACTCGATCTTGGCGTTGGGATCGAGCGTGTTGTCGTCGATCGTCTCGACCATCGCGCGCTCGATCATGTTGGTGGCGCCGGCAACCAGGACGAGCAGGTTCGGGACGCCGCCGACCGGCTGATAGGCGTTGCGCACCCGGTCATAGACATGGACGGTGCCGGTCGTGGCGATCAGCCCGATGAAAAGTCCCACGCCGACGAGAATTTGGAAGCCGAAGGCGACGAGCCCCATGCCGGTCCCGCGGACGCTCGCGATGATCGCGCCAAGGCCGATCCCGACGGTCGCGACGATCATCACCAGGGTCTCGTAGCGTGGATCGCCGAAGATCATCGAGACGAGGCGGAAGGCGCCGACCGTCTCGGCAAAGCCGTCATAGGTGTGGAAGCTGGTCTCGACCGCCAGCGCGGGCGAGGCGAGCATCAGGGCGGGAAGGGCAGCAAACAGCCTCAGGAGCCTGCGCATGGGCGTTCGATCCTACTGGTTGCGGGCGGCAGCGCCGGCAGCGTCGCGTGCATCGCGATCGCGCTCGCGCAGGAGGCCGGCGTAGCTGGTCGAGAGGTTGGCCTGATTGAGGGCGGCCATGTAGCTCTGGCGCATCTGTGCGCGCTGTCGCAGCACCTCGTCCCTCAAGTCGCGTAGCTGCTCGATCCCTTTGGAGAGGATCCGGGTCTGGCAGACGTTCTTGTTGTTTCCGTCGGCCGAGCCCGCGACGGTCGCGCCGCGCTCGGCATTGGTGACCGTAAAATCGATCGTCCGCGTAAGGTCGTTCAGCATCTGATAGGCGAGGGTAAGGGCCACCAGTTCGTCGGTGTCGGCGATGACGGAGTCGACGACACCCTGGCGCACGCCCCATTCGAGCATGCGATAGACCGGCAGGGTACGGACATTGGCGACGAACTGCTTTTCGTCGGCCGACAGCGCCGCCCGCGTCCGGATCTTGGTTGCGATCGACTGCATGCGCTCGCGGGCGAGGACGAGGGCGCCGCGCCCTGATCCGTCCTTGCCGCAGTCGGCGGGGGTCGGCGGGAAATTGAGCGTCCGGCGCTGGACCCGGCCGGTCAGGAAGTCCTGCGCGCTTTCCGTATCCTGAGCAGGGCATTGCGGGACCGCCGTGAACAGGGGAACGCGGTCGCCATCGTCCCAGCGCATATAGACGTCTCCCACCCGGGCCCGCATGACGCTCGCCCAGTCGCCCGCGCCGACGCGGGAGGCCGCGTGCGACAGCAGCGAGCCGGTGCGGAAGATCTCGGTCACTTCCGCCGGGCAGTTGGCGAGCGCGTCCTTGAGATCCTCGGTCGGATTGTTGTTGTTTGCCTCGATCTTCTCGCGGCTCTGCTGGTAGCTCTTGGCGAAGCCCTGCTTGACCGAGCGGTAGCCGGTCATCTCCTCGATGATCCCGGACATATTGTCGTCGCCCTTGGCGATCTGGACCATGCGATTGGCGAGGCGGCAGTCGTTCACTTGGATCGAGTTCAGGAAGTTGGTCGCCGCTTCCATCTTCGAAATGATGTTTCCCATCTTTTCGTCAAGTGTTTCAATGAGATACTGAAACGCGACTGCGGGCGCCGCCTGTAGAATGCTCTCGAGTTTTTGGACGAGATAGTCGGGATCGAGAAAGCTCATTCCGCCTAAGAACATGTCGATGCCGCCGCAGCCAGCACGCACCTTGGGCAGGCTCACCGACATCAGATAGTCGTTGTGGACATCCACGCGGCCCGACATGCCGCCCGCCGTCACATAGCCACGGGTCTGGTCCTCGAAGCTACCGGGCGAGGTATAGGTGACATTGTCGAACCAGCTTTCCGCCCAGCTCTGCGCATGGGCGGGCGCAGCGGAGAACAGCGTGGCGACAAAGAGGGCGATCAGCGCGCGGAGCGCTGCACGAGGCCTGACAGACATGGCGGACTCCGGACAATCGAGGGTGAGGGGGGAAAGGCTGAGGCCGCCATCGCTCAGCGCCTTCCGGTTCGGGTCGCCGGCAGCCCCACGATGCCGGTGAACTTGGACATGGCCCGGACGCCGACGGCGGGTCTCACCCCCGTCAGCATCTTCGCGGCCAGATAGAGGTTGCGCGCGAGATTGGGCGCATGATCGGTGCCTATCGCCACGGGTATGACGCGGCTGTCGTCCGAGACCGGCCGCACCCATGCAACGGGATGCCCGACCCACGGAAGACCGAGGCGCCCCGAGCGGATCATGGCTTCCTGTGCGCTGATCGTGCGAACCTGCCAGCCGTAGCGCACGCCGAGCGCCGTCAGCTTGGTCCAGAGATCGCCACATGGCACGCAGCCGGGCGTTGTCGTCATTTCGATGACGAGCGCTGCGCCCTGGCCTCTCAACGTTGCGGTAAAGTCATCCGGAAATTCGCGGGTCACCGGAACGCGCGAAAGCCAGGCCTGCATCGTCTTTGCGTCGCCGACCGGATGGATCGCCGCTCGCATCGCGTCCTCTCGGCTGACGGTCTGAGCAGATGCGGAGCCCATGCCGATGACCAGACCGGGGATGCCAAGGAGAATGAGGGCGCGCATCACGGTCTGCCTCCCATTGAAGCGTCGACCAGGTCGCCGCCGAGGGCACGGGGGTCGGTCGCGGACACCGGGCCATTGCCCAGCGCATCGAAGAAGCCGGCATCTTCGCCCGGCCCGGTCATGAACTGCTCGGGCCGGATGTCGCCCCGCAGCAGGCGCACCGCCTGATAGGCCATTTGCGCGAGGTTAGGGTACGCTTCGACCCCCGAGGCTATGATCATCCGCTGCTGGCTGCCGCGCCGGATCAGCATCGTCGTGGGGGTGATCTCCACCCCGAAGCGCGCGCTGAGGTCCGGCCGCTTGTCCAGATCGAGAAGCGTGACCTGCCAGCCCATCTCTTCCTGGAACCGCTGGATGATCGGCCACTGAACCCGGCAATAGCCACAGGACGAACGCGAGAACATGACGAGCGCAAAGTCGCCCGCCTGCGCACGGAGATAGGACCGGCGGATCGCATCCTTCTCCGCCGACATTTCGGATCGGGCATCGCCGACCATCGGGTTGGCGGATTTCGAGTTGAGCTCGGGATGCTGCAGCATCGCGATCTGCGTTACGCCCGCGAATGCGCGTGCCTTGCGCCGCGCGAAATCCTGGAGCCGCCAGAAATCGGCAACCGCATCGACCGTCAGTACGGTCGCCGCATAGTCGCGCTGCGCCTCGATGAGTTTGCGGATCTTCGGCGGAGTCCAAGTGGCCAGCTCAGCCATCGGCGGGATGACGGGCTTTGCCAGTTCGTCCGGTTCGGCTTTCTCTTCGGCCTTTGGCTTGGGTACCTCGTACCACCAATAGCCCTGGCGCTGCCCTTGGCTCTGGTTGCCCGTCTGAGCACTGAGCGGAGCCGAGGCCGCTACGATGCACGTCGCTGCCGCGACGATCAGCCGCCGCGCGCTCACAGGATGCGCTCCATCCGCACGAGGCTCGCGATCGGCAGCAGACCGAAATAGCGACTGTCGAACCCGCGCGGGTGGGTCGAGCCGACATAGGCCATGCCGTCGGGAATGATCCCGCTCCACGTCATATGGGCGAGCTTCAGCCCATTATGGGCTTGAGGCAGGCTCACGCCGAGCAGCTTTCCGTTACAGTAATAGTGGCCGTCCCAGCTGTTCGAGACGAGCGGCGAGGGGGTCTCGAACATGGTCAGCCGGTCGCCGGGCAGGCACAGCGCATGCTTGGTGACGGAGACCGGCTTTGGCCCGGCGATCGGGTGATGCAAGGTGAACATCACATAGTCGCCGCGGGCAATCGGTCCCGGGCTCTTGCGCACGGCGAAGGCCTCGATCGACGGGGACATGACCAGCGTCACCTGCGGCATCACCAGCGCCGCGAGCAGCGCCAGTGGCACCACCACCAGCATGGCGCGCCACAGGCGGTCCGGCCGAGCAGGCTGATCCGCCCCGGGCGCGCCGAGCGCCACCGCTGCCTTGCGCGGCAGACCGCGCAGACGCGGCCAGAGACCGGCAATCCACCTAACGAGCAACCAGAAGAGCCTGAGCATGACTGACCTCCTCTTTCCCGCCGAGGCGGGCATATTCTTCGAGCATTCCGGAAAGCGCGCTGTCGCCGAACACGACATGGGCGGCGCGGGGGCTGTCGTCGTCGCGCTCGCAATAGGCCTGGGTGGGATCGCCCGGGATCATCGCGAGCGCGGGAACCTGGGCGATACCGTGCTGGCGGAAGACGATCGGATCGACGATCAGCTGGACGTCGCGCATCACGCAGTTCGGGCCCTCGCAACCTGGATCGAGCCGGAGGATTTGCGCGGTCAGCTTCGCCATGGGCCCCATCCTCTTGAGACCGCCCGGCACGCCGCGAAAGGCCATGACCCCGTGCGCCCGCTCGAGCTGGGCCGCATAGCTGCGCAGCGTCGAGATCGGCATGGACGAGGAAACGAAGAGCACCGGCACCCAGCCTTTTCCCGCAACGGCCGGCGCGGCCTTGGCAAGCGCCTGTTCCTCGGCGGGTTCGAGCCCGAGAGCCTGGCGGAGCGCTTTGGCCTGTCGCTCGCGCTCGGCGGCAAGGCTGGCCTCGCCCTTGGCCTGTGCGGCACGGGCCCGTGCCTCCATCTCCGGCATCGACGTCCGGCCCCTCAAGGCTTCGAAGGCGCGCCGACGATCGGCGGGGTTGTCGGTGCGCGGCAGTCGCGGATCCGGCGCGCGTCCAGCGGCGTCCTTGCCGCTCTTTACCGCGCGTCCGAGCCGGTCCATGACCGTCTGGCCCTGATCGGCGGTGGATTGCCGGGCGTTGCCGGAAGGGGCATCACGCGTGGCATCCTGTGCAAGCGCGGCGGTTGCCGCACCCACAGCCAAGATGAGCGCCGCGTTACGGATTGATGGCATTGAGATACGCATTGACGCGCTCCCCCATGTCTATCTGGATGTCGGATTGGGCGCGGGCCTCGATGTCGGCGTAATATTCCGAGAGATCGATCTTGCTGAAGTCGAGCGCCTGGAACTCTTCCGGCGTGAACCCCCGGCACATCGGTTTCTTGGCCGTGCCCCAGAGATTGCCATTGAAGGCCTTGAGCTGCGGTCGGCCCTGTTCCTGGATGATCCGGCCGAGCTTCGTGTTGAAGCAGCAGTTGCCGCGGGCCTTCTGCAGGCAAATGCCGAGGAAGCTCGAGGTGCAGTAGCTGCCGATCTCATGGCACATGCCCGACGAGCGGAGCATGGCGGCTTCCATGTCCTGCTGGTCGCAGCCGGCGAACAGGAACTCCATCATGAAATTGATGGCGAGGCTGACCGCGATCGAGGTCGGATCGAGCCCCACGATCAGCGCGTGGGCGCCGGCACTCGCCGCCTCGCTTGCCGTGGCGCCCGCCTTGAACGCGACATAGGCCGCCTTCATTCCGGTGAATACGCCCTTGGCGACCGCAATCTTGGTGCCGATCGAGCCGATAGACGAGCCCATGCCGTCCTTGACGATTTTGCCCTTATCCTTGCAGCAATTGGAAAAGGTGGTCGAAAGCCCGGGAGGCCGGCAGCGCATGCCACGCCCTGAGAAGATCTCGATCTGCCCGAGGCAGTTGCCGTCAGCGTCGATGCCGCCATTGGGCTCGGTACCCGGATCATCCATCGGCGGCTCTTCGACGATCGGGTTGGTCGCAAGGTCGGCGCACTGATTGGGCGAGCAGGCGGGTGGGCCGCCGGTGCTCTTCACGACGCACGCATACTGGGCGCCGACCGGGCAGCTATATTGCCCAACAGCATCCGCCACGCAGTCGACCTGCTGGATCGGGCAGAGCCAGGCGCCGCTGGTCGTCGAGAGGCAGCTTGCCTGCTCGCCTTCGTCGGCCGCATCGCCATTGTTGTTGAGATCGGCCGCGCAGATTTGCTGCGCGCTGGCGATGCTCGGGCAGGCGACTGTCAGCCCCATGCCGAGCACCAGTCCAAGCGCGGTGCGGCGAAGACCCAGGCGCCGGTGCCACTTTGTGGTGAAGCCGATCATTGCACACTCCCCGTGCAGACCATGTCTGCACCGGCGAGCCGGACCGTCTGCATCATCACGACAGCTTCGGGAAAATCATCAAGGCAGCCGCAGGCCGAGACGACCTCTTCGCCCGGGCCTGCCGGGCATTGGTTGTTGGCGGTGCAGGCGTGGAAGAAGGTGTCGTAACCGGTGGGCACGTTCTGCTTGGCGCCGACCACGCCATCGGGTGCGGCGTCGCTGTTCGCCTTGGGCGCCCGCGTCTTGCACACCGGTTCGCACGCCGGCACCGAGCCGCGATCGGGCAGGCTGAAGGGGCGCGTGGTGCTCGCAAAGCTGCCGTCGCTCTGTCGCGACCGGTCGGCCAGCATCGTCTCGGTCGAGTGATCGATGATGTAGGTGCCGCGGCTCGTGTCGGGCCTGGCGACATCATCGACCGAGCAGCGATAGGTGCGATCCTTCAGGAAGAAGTCGCGGGTGAGGTCGGTAGGGCAGGCGGGGCCGCCGAGAATGCGCGTCTGCGGCAGGGGCCTAAGACCGGTGGCGACGCCATTGATCCAGGTCTGCACGCCGTCGACCATCTCGGTGTCGAGCTTGCATTGCGGATCGGATGCGATCGAACCGCATCCGTCGACCAACTGCTCCAGCGTCTTGCAGCTATTGTCGACGTCGACATGAACCTGCGCAAAGCCTTCGCCGCCTTCCGCAACCGCGACGCGAAGCCAGACCTCGTGATCCCCTGCGGTGAGCCAGGGCTTCAGATCGAGATTGGGAAAGGCATAGAAGGTCTTCTTGAGTTCGCATTTCGAGGGCGGCAGACCCATCGACGTCCAGGGCGAGGGCCCCGATCCGACCAACTGCCCATCGATGCGGACCTGTCCCCAGTCATCGGCAAAGAATTCGGTGAGGCGCGCGTCAACGATCCGATCGGGATCGGTAACATGCAACGTCATCCGGAAATCGATGAGCGTGCAGCTCCCGCCGGCCAGGCTGTTGTCCGCGGGCGAGCCCATCAGAAAATCGAACGAGGATCCGTTCTGAATCGTCGAATAGCCGCCCGAGGTCCGGCTGATGATATCTTCGGCTGCAGGCTTGAGCACCGTCACCCGCCGCTCGATCGTGCAGTGCCGGTATTGGAGCGATGTGCCCGTTCCGATCGCGGACCCTTTGAGCGCCTGGAACACGCCACTGCCCGTCGAGGCCGCGTAGGCGTCGGAGGCGATGGTCGCGGGATTGGAGCGATAGGCGGTCTGGGGCAGGCTGGGATTGGATGAGCAGGCGGTCGACTGCGCGCCGACATAGCGGATCGCGGGGCCATCGATCACCGCTTCCGCTACGCCGTAACGCGGATCGGCGGTCGTCAGCGCGCCGATCATGCCGCCGCCCAGATCGCGCAGGACCGAGGGCATATTACCCCAGGCGAGATTGGCGCCGCAGCTGTTGTTGATGCAGTAGCATCCCGCGAGCTTGGGCATGTCCACCGCCGTCAGCTTTAGAGCCTTCGCGGCATCGACATCCCAGCGGTAGAAGCTGCAGCCATTCCAGCTGCCGGGCTGGCAGGACACCACGCCATTGGCGCAGATCCCCGACACCGGAACCGGGAGCTTGGAGGTGCTGTCGACCGTCCCGTCGAGATCGGTATCGCGGGCGATGGTGACCGTGCCGAGATCACCCGTGCCGGAAGGCTGGACCAGCACCTCGAGCATCGTCGCCGTCTTCTGGCACGCGATATTCGGCGCAAAGGTTCGGCTGTTGTCGACGGTTGAGATCGACTGGCCCGCGAGCCCCGGCGTCACATAATTCTGCTGGAGCGCATCGCTGTCGCTTGTCTTGGCGCGAGAGGCGTCTGCCGCTGCCCGCGCTCGGTCCTCCATCGTCTGGGCCGAGGCGGACGATGCCAAAGGAAGGGCCAGCGCGACCGCTACGACAGAACAGGCGGAGAGGATACGCCGGTCCCGTCGCGGGGGCATTGCGGCCGCGCTGGCCGGGGGTGGAGCGACGCTGCCAGGGGGGCTTGGCAGCGCCGCTCCGGTCCCGCGCAGCAGCCCTCGACCGTAGGGGCCTTGGCGGACAGACCTCCGGAATGGACGGCCGTCTTGCGCGGGAACAGGGGGAAGTGCGTCTGTCATGGCACCGGTATCCCGGCGCAGCAGATCACCTTCTCGAAGAGCATGAACTGGGCATTGTCCTTGCCCGGGGCATGTTTGGCCGAGGACCAGAGCGAGCCTGGCCTCCCGATATTGACGCACTTGCCGCCCTTCACGGGCTCCATGATCTGGAGCTTGTAGCGCGACTTGGTCCAGACGGGCTGGGGGACGAAAGAGCAGCCATCGGCCGAGCTGATGGTGAGCGCGCCCAGGCGACCCATCATGAAGACACCGCGTGCGGCAAGCCCCGCCCAGGCCTCGACACTGTCGTCGAAATGGATGTCGCCGGCGATCGGATATGTCGCGCCCCAGCTCCCCATGCACCAGAAAAGCGGGTCGATGACCTTGCCGGCGGCCGCCGCCGCGCTGTCGCCCATGCAGGCGAGGCCAGCGGCGGGGTTGCCGAACAATATGCCTTCGGGTTGGATGATCGCGCCCAGCGTACCCGACTGCCAGGTTGGCAGCACCTCGGTCATCATGGCGACATCGAAGCCGTCATTTTCGAGGCATGGCAGGTCCGTGAACATGTCGAGCATCGCCCAGACCGGCGAGATGTAATAGTGCATCTGCGCGAACATCTTGCGCGTATTGGTGCCGTCCGAGATCGACGACTGGCTGCCCTGCAGCTTGCCGCCGGTCGGCATGAGATCGGCGCCGAGCGCCATCATGCACCCCGGTTCGGTCACGACATCGACCATGCGGTTCGGCGACCAGTAGGACACCTTGACCCCGAACCAGAACTGGATGCCCTTGCGGCAGGCGCAAAGCGGCTTGGACGCGGATTGCGCGTCGAGCGCCTTGTCGAGCTTGTCGAAGCTCCCCACCCGGATGCCGCCGATCGTGATCGGGAAGATGCAGGTCCAGCGCACCTTGGTGATGGGGTTGAAGACGGTGCCCGCCTCGCACTTGGAGGCGTGTGCCTGGCTTGGAAGGGCAAGCGTCATCACAAGACCGATCAGCAGTCCGACGACGAAGACAGGGAGGCGGCCGATCATCGCGCGGCTCCTTTCGATGCGGTGGTGATCGCCCGGCTCCTGGGCCCATATTCGGTCAGCACGAGGCGCGTGCCCGACTGCTCGACGATGACCGGCGCCACCGTCAGCCCGAGCCGCTGCTTGACCCGCTCCTCGAGGATGTAGATCGGCCGCCCGGTCTTTTCGGACAGGTCGATCGCATCGCCATTCTGACTGCCCAGCGCCGAGAGCAGGATGAAGTCGCTGGACCGTGCGTTGCGGAGCGCCCAGCCGAGATCGCGCGGATGCACGACGACGAGGCGCTGCGGCAGCTTCACATAGGTCAGCGGATTGAAGGTGAAGCCCTTGGGGTAGAGTGTCTTCCCGTCGGGTAGCGTGATGTCGAAGTCGAGCGTGTAGAAGGGGACGACGCTGCGGACACGGTCCGCGCTGGCGATCCCGAGCGGTGCGGCCTTGAGTGCGCTCCAGGTGTTTCGCGGGCCGAACGCCTTGCTCATGTCGCTGGGCATCGTCGCAACCTTGGCCTCGATCTCCGCCAACGCGTCCGGCTCGGCGATCGGCCAGGTCCGGCCGATTGTGCTGCGAGAGGCGATCGAGCCGGTCGGAGCGGCGAGCGCTATCGTGCCAGCCGCTGCCAAGGCACTGCCACCGGCCAGAATGGCGAGGATGGCCACGATGGGGCCGCGGCGAATCCCGCCGACAAGATCACCGCCCATGACGCTGCCTCCAATGCGCTTCAGGCGGCTCGGGAATGCCGATCAGGGCGGCGAGGAAGGCCGCGGCAGCCAGGGGCGTGAGGATCCAGATCAGCAGGCCATTCTCGGAGCCGAGCGAGGGCGACATCAGCAGGAGCCCGCTCTGGACGAGCAGCAGCAGGAAGCCGCTTACCGTGAGCCGGATCGCCGAGGGCGACGGGGTTGACGAGGTTAGCCCGTTCATCGCCGCCTCCACCGCCGCAGGCGGCTCATCAGCTTCGCGGTGCCGGCCGAAAGGCTGAGCAGCAGAAGACCGGTCGCAAGGCAGGAGCCAGCGACCAGCAGAGAGGCGCGCAGCACCATCATCGTGGGCTGCTTGAGCAGGAGCCCTGCGACGAGCACCAGCATGCCCATCATCACGGTTTCGATCATCACCAGTCGGAAGCGCCACTGGAAGGACTCCGCCTCGAAGCGCTCGGCGAGCCGTTGCTCGACGGTCACTTCGATCGCTTCATTGTCGGACCAATTGAGCGGCAGCTGATCGGGGTGAGGGGTGAAGCGCGCCATGCGATTACGCTCCCACCAGGCCGGGCGCAGCGGGCGCACCCAGGATCTCGGATGGGTCGACGCCGGCGAGGCGGCAGATCGCTTCGAGCGGCGAGAGGCCCTGGCGCATGAGTGCCTCGAAAGCCGCTACCTCATCGGGGGCCGACGTGTTGATCCAGTAGGAGAAGGGATCGACGACCAGCCGCGCGATGCCGAGGCCCAGCGGCGAGTCGATGAACACCTCGCTATAGTTGGGCTTTGAATTGCGGACCGACTTCAGCAGGTCGAGGACAAACCCCGAATAATCGAGGATCTTGTTGTCGACGGCGCGGTCATAGGTCGAGCCCTGCAGCAGGAAGCGGGTCGCGGCATTTTCGAGAATGACCTGGCCGGTACCGCCGAACAGCATGAGGTCGTTCATCGACTGCAGCACGATGCCGAATGAGCCGCGATATTTGCGGGCGCGCCGGTAGCCCTGGCCGAATGCCTCGGCGAGACGCGAGAGGTCCTGCCCGTCGGTCCTGGTCATGAACTGCGCGGCTTCGTCGCAGAGCACGAAGCGGGGCTTGTCGCGCGCCGAGAGATAGAGCTCCTGCGTGACCGCATTCACGACCACCATGACGATGACGTTGAACAGGTCCGGCATCGCTTTCAGACGCTCGAGCTCGAGCACCACAAATTCGTCGTGACGGATGTCGAGCGTCGAGGGGCCGTTGAAGTAATGGCCATAAGCGCCGCCGGAGGCGAAATCGCGCAGGTTGAAGGCGAGCTCGCGGGAAACGGGGATGAGATGGTCCACGCTGTCGAGTGCGGTCTCGACCTGGGAGGGGTAGGTGCCGAGCCATTCCCGCACGGCGTCGATCCCGTGATCGGCGCGGCCCGTGTCGATCGTCCACTGGACCGCCGACTTGAGCAGGTTCCACTCCGAGGTGGTGACGCCCTTGCGGGTCGAGGCGTTCGCCATCTCCGCGACGATCGCGACCGCCATGGTAATGGCCGACTGCTTGTCGTCGCCGTCGAGCGCGAGGCCCATGTCGAACGGATTGAGGACGAGATGCTCCTCGCCGATGTCGATGTAACGGCCAGAGCAGAGCGTGCAGAGCTTCCGGTAGCTGCCGCCGATATCGATGATGCGGATCAGCGAGCCTTGCGCATAATATTGCTGGCACAGGTTGTTGAGCAGGAAGCTCTTGCCAGCGCCGCTCTCGGCCGAGACGATGAAATTGTAATTGTTGATTCGCGGATCGAACACGTCGAGCGTGACGAGCTGGCCCTTGCGTCCGGTGTAGAGCAGCGCCGGCCGTCCGCCGCCGCGAAAGTCGGTCTGGATCGGCGCCATCAGCACCGCCGCTTTCACCGGCATGCGAAAGTCGCGCTCGAGCAGGCGCAGCGTCGTGCGATCGGGATAGAGCCCGAAGGGCAGGCTCATCACCAGAAGCGTGGGGTTGAGATAGCTTTCCTCCTGCATCGAGAAGGGCAGGGGTTCGCCCTCCCAAAGCCGCTTGGCGCGCGCGGCCAGGTCGCGGGCGTGCGCCCGGTCTCGCCCGAACACCCAGATGGTCGGGATGACGCGGACGAACTTGCTGTTACCCGCCTCGTCGAGGATCCAGCCGATCTCCTCGATCTGCTTGCCGACCTCGACCGCGAAACTGCCCGCGGCCTTTTGCGCTGACAGGATCTGTGCGCGCTTGTGGATCTCGAACTGCGAATGATCGAAGAGGATGTTGAGCGTGTAGAGGAACGGCCCGCCAATCTGATCGCTGTCCTCGGACGCGCCGCGCATGCCGCCCATGAAGCGATTGGCCCGCTCGGCCGTGATCCGGCGCGCCGGTGCCTTTGGCGTCAGGCAGCGCGCGACCTGGTTGCCGAGGAAGACCTCGGCGCCCTCGAACACGAGATCGGGGCCGGCATCGATGATCTGCTTTGCGATTGGCGGCGCGCCGACGGTGGTGCCGTCGGCAAATACGCCGGGTGCGGAATCCGCTACGCCGTTGAAGATGCGGCGGTAGAAGGCGACCATTTCCTCCGAGGGCAGGCGGCGGATGCCGAGTTTCGACAATTGCTCCTCGACCTGCCGGCGCAGATCCTCTCCCAGCGGCCGCCGCGTCTTGATCGACAGCAGCGTCCGGAAGTTGCGGACCGGGATGCCGTGCAGAGCCTTGAGGCCATGACGCCCCTTGCTCAGATAGGCGTGGGTATGGCGCGCCGAAGCCTGGATCAGCGGATCGTCGCGGGTCTTGAGATCGAGGAAGGCGTCGAGCGCGCCATCGATCAGCGGGTCCGCGAAGGTGTGAAGCTGAAGGACCGTCCCGTCGGGGAAATGGATGTTGAGCAGACCCTGCAGCGCACCCTGGACATGGGCGAACATATAGGCGGTCGGCACCAGCTCCCAGGCGTGACCCCAGGTGTCGTCGATGCACAGGAACGCTTCGCTATCCTCGTCCCAGGCAACGAGCGGGAGATGATCCGAGAAGCTGTCGCGCCGGACCGCGCTGCGCAACCGCGCATAGCTGAGCGCCCTCATGGCTGCGGCTCCGGTGTGGGCGGGACGATCGCCGGGGACGCGGGAACGGTCGCACTCTCCGGTGTCGACGCCGGCTCACCGTCAGAGGTTACCGGATCGCGTACCTGGCCAAGGATGGGTGCCTGCGACGCGCGGTCGGGCGCGGCGACGAACGCACCGCCCACAACCCAGACCGGCTTGTCGATCACCGAATAGACGTAGCGCGGCATGTAGAGGCGGTCGGGCCGCTGCCGATCGGCATAGGGCAGGATCAGCGTGCGCACCGTCCGTGCCGGCTTCAGCATCGGGGTGACGGGTGCCTCGATCAGGCCCTTGAGCTCCTGGTAGACGCTATCGCGATAACTGCCATAGGCGGTGCTCGCGCCATTGCTGCCCGGTTTACCCTTAGCCACGGCCTTCCCCTGGTCCTGACCGCGCAGCATCGCACGATCGTTGGTGACCCTGGGGTCGGACTTCGACGCGACACCGGCGACCGCGTCCCCATATGCCCGGTCCGGATGGATGCACTGTCCGTGATCGCTGTTCTTGCAGTCGAACTTCTCGGAATAGGGCGACATCATCGAACCGACCGTGGCGCATCCGCTCAGTGCGGCGAGCAGGCCCAGCGACAGGAACGTGCGATTGAAAAGCTGACGGGATGCCGGCTGCATGGCGGGACCTCCTTTGGGGTGGGGCGCGGGGAGCATCAGAATTTGCTCCCGACCGACGGCTTGATCTCGAGGGCGAGGCCCTCCTGGATGACGACCACGACATCCTTGGCGGCGCCGACTTCGACGACCGGACCAGCCTGACGGGCAAGATCGAGGTAGAAGTCCGTGAGCTTGTCCGACGACTTGGAGAGGCCGCCCGCGACGCCGGACTTGACGGCATCGCCTGCATCGAGGCTGCGGACGCTGCCCAGCGCCGAGGTCGAGAGGCTGCCGAACGATCCTTCGACGGTCTGCGAGATGCCGGCGATCGTGCCGGCGATGAACGAGCGGGCGAGCGTCGCTCCGGCACGGGTTACGACCTTGCCCGACAGGCCCTTCTTGCCATCGGCATCGACGAAGAATCCCTTGATCGCCTGATCGACGACGGCATGGCTCTCGAAGTCCACGCAGGAAATCGACACCAGCTGGATCTCGACCCGCTCCTTCGCCAGACTCCCTGTGGCGTTGCCGATGACGAAGCAGCCGGCGAGGTTGGCCTTGACCTCGTTGGGAAGCACGGCGGGCGCCTGGACCCTGGCGATGATCGGCTCGGGGTTACTGGTCGCGTCCCGGCTCGCCAGCGCGTCGATGCCGGTCAGCAGCCGTGCCTTCATGAAACCAGGTGGCAAATAGATCGTCCGCTTCCCTTTTTTTGACGAGGGCGAGCTGCCGGCACCTCCTTCCGGGGCCTGGGCGGCTGTGGCCGCGCCAATCGCGCCGACCTGACGCTGCGTGGGTGGGGCCGGGGGTGCCGGCGGTGCGGACGGAGCAACGGGCGGCGCCGGGATCTCATCGGCCGCGCTCCTCGCTTCGGGCGGGGCAGGCGGATACTTGGGCGCGTCGCCAGGAATCGCGGGCGGTAGATCACCACCGTCGCCGGACGTGGTCGGGTGGGCGCCGGTCCCCGGAACGACCTTGCCTTCCTCGATGGCGGTGACCCGGTCGCCGAGCAGGGTCTGCCCGTCGAGGATCTTCTGTAGGTCGCCGCGCAGCTTTACTTCGAGGCTGTCGCCGCGAAGTCCCGCACCCATGTCCAGATTGCTGGCCTGAGGCGCCTTGGGCGCTTCCTTCTTGCCGCTCGAACTTGCGGTGTAGAGAGCAAGGCCGAGGAGCGCGATTGTCGAGACCACGCCCAGCTGCTTGGCGCGCAGCTTCTGGTCCGAGGTCAGCTTCGACCACTGCGCCCTCAGATCGAGCAAAGCGGGGCGAGCTGCCGCGTCGATCGTGGCATCGTCCGCGTCGGCACGAGGCGCAGCGGACGGTGCGACCTGCGGGCTGTCCTCTGGTGTGATCATGACTGAACGCTCCGACGGACGACGATCAGCCGGGCGGTCTCGTTGGGCCCTACCGTCAGGCGATCGATCGTGATGGCAAAGATGTCGGCTCCGAGCGCGCTATCGAGAAAGTTGCGCTCATCGAGCGTGACGGCGGCGCTGGCGCGGACGAGATATTCGCTGACCGAAAGGCCGGCGCCCTCGACTTCAAGACGGCGTCGCTCGGTCAGCGTCGCCGTCGGGAGGTCCGCGAGGATCACGCGATCACGCGACGGCGCCACTTCGGAGAAGGAGGCGGGCACGCGGTCCTGCAGGATCGCAAGGGCGATGCCCACGGCCCGCTCTTCCTCGACCAGCGGCCCGAGCAGGGCATCGTTGGCCCGGGCGCGCTGGACGCTGCCGGGAGCCAGCGTGACCGTTTGTGCCGGAATGTCGGCGGGCTCGGCGTAGAGCGGGTAGATTGCGCCATTGCACAAGACGAAGAATTCCGAAGGCGCCGTCACATAGGTGCGCGTCTTGCCGGCTCCTCCCGGGACATTGGGATCCTCGGTTTCCAGCACGAGGAACTTGATCCAGGCGTCCGAGCCGCCGCGTTCGACGGCGAGACCCTTCTCGGCCGAGAATTTGACGTCCTCGATGTCGCCACCGACGCAGACGATATGATTGACGTCGCGATTGGACAGCCGGATCCGGCTCGTCTGGTCGGGCAGCGCCGTGATCGCCTGGGCGAGGGCGGGCGTGGCGGCGAGGACGGACGCAATGAGCGTCCCGGCGAGGCAGGCAAGCCTCGCGCGATTACCGGATATCGGCACTGAAGTTCTCCTCCTGGAGGGCGGTCAGCCAGAAGCGGCCGTTCTCGAGGGCGTAGCGGATGCGCAGATTGCCCCGGAATTTGCGGATCACCCCGCCGATCACGCGCACCTTCTCGACGGGGACGAGGATCTCGCTCCCCGTCCAGGTAACGGGCTGGTCGCCGCGGATGTAAGTTGCGATCGAGAGCGTGGGGTTGTTGCCGAGCTCATCGAGCAGACGGTTCAGGCTGTCGCGCAGGCCGTTATAGGCGCTGGGATGCGCGATGCGCAGCAGTTCCTGGAATTGCCGATCGGCCGAGTAGGCGGAATAGGTGCTGGCAAGGCCAACGATGTTGAAGGCGATCGCGCGCAGGTAGGTCTCGGACGGCTTGTTGCCCGTCACATAGAGGTCGCCGTCCGCGCCGAACGGCACGACCACGGTGCGCGTGTTCTGGTGCGAGGTGTAGATGACGGTCCCGAGCACGGCCGTGATGCCAAAGAGGCCGGCGATCGCCACCTTGAGCAGCCGGTTCTCCTCGAAGAGATTGGCTGATCCCTGCAGATAGCGGTGCAGGTGCCAGCTCGGCCGCGTATCGCCGATCATGTCGGCCTGGGGCTTGCGCCTGAAGGGATTTGCCATCGCGCTTACTCGAAGAAGCGGGTCTGGGTCGGACCCGGATAATGGCGGAAGCGGGCGAGGCCCCAGCGCCAGGCCAGATGCGGGATGAACCCGCGCGGCTTGGTCCGCTTCCAGGGGATGAAAAGGAGAAGGGCGCCAATGAGCAGCCAGCCGATGATCCCGCCCACGATGACCGCGACGAAGATCGTGGACATCACCACGATGAACTCCTGGCTGTCGAACCAGAGGATCTGGGTCGGCTTATGCAGGAACTGCGGCAGACGCTCGTCCACGCCCTTCTCCCTTGCTTCACCACGCCGCGGGGCGTGGGGTCCGAAAGGCGCCAATCGCCTTCCGTCTCGTAAGGGCGGCCGACCAGGCCGGCGCGCCCGGTCCCGATCTCAGATCACCATGCCGAAGGTCTGGAGGATCGAATCCGCCTTGATGAGGCAGACCGCCGCCACGATCGTCGGGATGCCGATCATGATGTTCGAGAAGAGCCGCGAGACGCCGAACAGGAAGGCAGCAACGCCGCCCACGAAGCCGAGCGGTCCCTTGACGCCCTGGTTCACGACGATGTCGTAGATGTCGTAACCAAGGTCGCCGGCGGCCGGCGCCTGGAAGGCGTAGGCGACACTCGTGCCGGCGATCGCGGCCAGGAGGAAAAGGACCGCCGCGTCGATCGTGCGGAACGTCCTTCCTCGAAGCAGAGTCAACATAGTCAGTCTCCTTGCAGTCGGAGCCGTCCGGATCATGCTTGCCGGTACCGATCGGTGGTCGAGTCCGGCCGACGGCTGCGCTGGACGGCCCCTGGAGGCGCGCTCCCGCCGGCATTCCGGTCCCGGGCGGCGTGGCGCGCGCGCGCAGGGTCCGCCAAAATCGCTTCGGGTAGCCCCTCAGGGGCTGGGCCGTGGCTTGTGGGCCTGGGTGTCGAGGAAGGCTTGGAGTTCGGCCTGCTGGAAGCCGGACACCAGCTTTCCATCGACGAACAGCGTCGGCGTGCCCGACACCCCCATCTTGCGGACCGTATCCGCGTCGTCGGCAACCTTCTCCGCGCCGGCCCGGCACTTGAGAAGGGCCGTGGGCTGCGCTCCGGCATAGATGGCCTTGAACGTCGCCTGTGGGTCAGGAGAGCACAGGATATGCTCGGCCTTCGCGGCCGCCTGCGGGTGAATGCCACTGACGAAATAGACGAGACGTTGGACAGGCTTCCCTTCGGCTTCCTTCGCTAGCCAGAAGCGCTCGAGCGCCTGGCAATAGGGGCAGTCGGGATCGGTGAACTCGATCACCTTCGGCGCGCCGGCCGGTCCGATCATCAGCGCCCTAGCGGGATCGATGGCACCAATGCGCTTCCTTGCGCTCGCGTCCTGGGCAAGTGCCGTCAGATTGACGCCGTTCTTGTCGTAGATCGCCGCGAAGAGGAGATGCTGGCTTTCGGGCGCGTAATAGATGACTCGTCCGCCGGCGATTGCCTGATATATTGGGCCCTTGATAGGCGCCGGACCGAAGTCCTCGAACGTCAGGTTCGTGAAGGTCTGGTGCAACTGGCGCTGGGCCTCCTCCGCTGCGGCAGTGAGCGGCTCCGTGCCGCTGTCCTGAGCGAAGGCCGGCGCTGTTGCGCAGAGCAGCGCTGCTGCAATCAGCTTAGCGCTGCGTGACATGGGTGGACTCCGATTGAGCGAGGGAGGTGTGCGCGAAAAGACGGCTGTCGAGGGTGAGCGAATTGCCGATCTTGATTGCGGTGGAAGTGACGGGCGCCACGGGGCGGGCAACCTTCTGCCGGATCGAAAAGCCGAGGTCGTCCTGGACGATGGCAAGCTCGCCGTGGCGAGCGCAGGGATAGCCTTCAGCGTCTGGACGATAGGTCTGAGCGCTGGCCGGCGTCGCACCCACGCAGAGCACCAGCGCTCCGGCAAGCATCGGCAACGAGCATGGAAAGTCCATGGCACATGTCTCCTCGTGGCGCCGCGCGGCGCTCGGGTTCGGGGTTTGGATGCGCCGGGCAGAAGGCCTGGACTTGAAATCCTGGGAGGCCGCCGATCCGGTACGCCTCGAGGCATGGCGATCGGGGATGACCGCCGCAATAGGGAGGGCACTGAAGTGCCGAATCGGTGAAACAAAGCTTCTAGAGGACGGAAGTGACCAAATGATCCCCGCAAGCGTTCAAAAGAACAGGTTTGAGCAAAAGCGGCACTATAATGCCGCTTTTGCCTCGGTTGGTCGTGTAAAAGCACCCGCTCGGCCAACCGGGCGGCTCAAACGCCAGTAGTTCTGGCAGGAGAAGGAGCGATGGCCCGAGCTCGACGCAGCTTCAAGCTCCGGCTTTCGCCGGCAGGTCTCGACGTTCTTATCGACTCGCACTGTCACTTGATTCGCGTCACCCGTTCACTGATAGCGTGGGGCACGACCTTACATGTAGCAGTCGAATACCTTAGCACATTGCCGACCAGCGAAATCATCGAGCAGATGCAAGTTCACGAGCTGGATTGTCTGGGCGGCGCCGAGGAGCACCATGTGGGGGCGTCCAACCGGCTATGGGATATTGCGACCAGCATTACCGAACGGGTGCAGGAGATATCGCAAGACGGGCGGCAGCCGCATCTCGGCACCATTTATCTGCTGGCGCTGATCCAGGTGCCGAAAGCGGGAAAATCAGACCTGATGAGCGCATTTGACCGCGCTTTGCAGTCGGGAGCACGAACACCGGCTGCCGGCGAGGTTCATGATCTTGCTGGGTAAATTGCGACAACTTGGCTGAGGTTGTGTCTTGACGATGGTGGTAAGTACACCATAACATTCGACTTACGGAATTGCCTTGGCGGGCGGTATCTCCCGTAAGGAGACGCGGACATGTCGCAATGTTTAGCGACTTCCGTTGCCGAAAGCCCAATCCTGTACGTCAAAGTGCAGTCGGGACGACAAATTGAAGAGGCACGGAAGAAAAGGCGCCTGACGCAACGCGATCTGGCGCGCGAGCTTGGTATGGGCGTTCGCTGGCTTCGCGAAATCGAAGGCGGCAATCCCCGCTCGCGCCTCGATGACCATCTCGCCTGCGCCTATCGCCTGGGTCTTTCGACGGGGCACATCCTGATCCCCCTTCTGTTCGCCGGCCAGAAGATGTGCTTTCCGCGCCAACTGGCGATGGGCGATCTCAGCGATCTTGAGCGGATGTGCATCGAGCTCATCGCTCAGCGCAACCTCGACCATCTAACCCAGGCTCTGACCCCCGCATGGCAAACCACGGCTGTTGCAGAGGCTGCAGGTCTATGATGTCCGCGATGGATCCCCCGCTCCACGAACGCGTGTACGAAGGCCTCAAGGAGGATTATCTCGCCGGCCATTTCGTGCCAGGGAGGCGTATCGATATTCAAGAGCTTGCAACCCGTCATCGCTCGAGCAAGACACCGGTGCGCGAGGCGGCGTTCATCATGGTCGGCGAGGGGCTTCTCACCCATCACGGTGACGGTGGATTTCTCGTGCCCGTCCTCAGGCCCGATCAGGTTATTCTGCTCTTAGATTTGCATAAGCGGCTTCTAATCGCGTTGTTGACGACAGTGAAAGAGTCGGTTGTTCGCCAAGCGTTGCAGCCGTTCGTCCCCCTTGGCATAGGGACATCGGCACTGGACATCGCGCGTCGAACAACAGAAATATTCTCATCGATAGCTGCAACAGCGGGGAATGACGTCGCTTCTTCCCACGTGCGCAGGTTAAATGAGCGTCTCCACTATAGTCGGATCTTGGATGCTGCAGGCCGGCTGAGCGCGGCCAGAGAGTTGGCTCTATTTTTGAATATGGAGGTCGAGAGCCTACATAAAGCAACGCGGCGACGGGTTGAGGCGTACCACGCGAGGAAAATCGATCATCAACGTCGGATCATGCAAGGCGAAAACCCGGCGCTATAAGGCCGGATTCTCAATAGCTTACTCAGTACTTCGGCGACGGAAGGCGCGCTCAACGGCGGGCCGTAAAATACTGCGCCAAGTTGTCGCGATATATCTCCACCACCATCCTATTCGGCCAAGCTAGATTTGTCCCGCCGCGACTTCTCGCGGTTGATGAACTGGAGAACTGTCATGGAGCGTGATCACGATCGCATTGTCGACAAGCTGGTCGACCTTGGCTCGGTGCTTGCCGAGACGAAGGGTGGCGCGAACAGCGGCGACGACACCTTCCTTCAGCGCCAGCCCAATGGGATCGGTCTGGAAGACGATTGAGTCGATGGCGCGCGCCGCGAGCGGCGCGCGCCATCACCAAAGGGGCGGACCCATGCGTTACCGACTGAAAGAAGGGCTCTATTATTGCATCGTAGGACAGGAAGTGATCTTTCTCGACCTACCTGAGAACCGATACTTCGCGCTGCCCTCGCGCGGTACGGCCACCTTCAGAAGACTTGTGGCCCAGAATGGCGAGGCTTTCGTCGGGGCTGAGGCAGCTTTGGCTTCACTTATCAACGCCGGGTATTTGTTAGAGGCGCTCGACAATAATCATAGGTTTGGCGCCGAAGATTTCGAGCCTCCGATGCGCGACTCCGGTGGCCGCAATCGCGCCCCCTTTAAGTTGTGGCCGCTTCTGGTCGCCGTTTCTTCCGAAGTGGTTTCCTTACTGAGGCTAAGGATTTTTCCGCTCCATTCGGTGCTCGCGCGAGCATCGATACGGAAGCGGAACAAGCAAAATGATGGTTACGGGACGGACCTTGAGCTCGATCGCTGGGTGGCGGCGTTTGGTCGTTCAGCGCTGATCCTAGGCCGAACAAACCGATGCTTAATCCGGTCTCTGGCAATGTTCTCGGTCCTCCGTGCACGCGGATTCCTCGCGGATTTGTATATTGGAGTTAGATCAGAACCTTTCTCCGCACATGCGTGGGTACAGTATAAGGGCACCGTACTGAACGACTCTTGCGGTCAGATCGATAACTACTCACCGATTCTGGTGGTGCGGTGAGCCTAGCTTTCCTAGCGAGATTGAGCTGCGACACGCAACCTGCTCGTTCCCTCGATGGAGTGCCTTCTACGACGCTCCAACGGTATCAGATCGCGGCTCATTCAATGCTTGCCGTCGACGACCCGGCAGCGCTGATCGCATTTCCAGATGGTGCCGGATTCGTCGTTGGTTCATTGTTCCACCGCCATGGGGCCCCCGAGCCCATCTCCCGCTTCGAGCCTAATGACATCGAGGCAATCGAGCGTACGCTCGGCCAGCACATATTCGATCGGTTTTGGGGCTGCTACATCGCCGTCATTCGATCGCCGCGAGGGCTCGTGGTGCTCCGAGATCCTTCCGGTGCTCTGCCCTGCTATTACACGGCATCGCGAGATGAGCTCGTATTAGCTTCCGATCCATCGATGATCTTCGCCGCGACTGGCAGAGCGGTGGAGATCGATCGACCACAGCTCGCTCGGGTGCTCGGCCTTGGCGGTTTGCCGGAGGAACGCACGGCGCTCGAAGGAGTACGGCAAGTCTTGCCGGGATCCAGCTTGAGGGTTCTTGATCGACAGATATCGGCGCAATCGCGCTGGAACCCGTGGCACTTTGTGCAACAGCAGGGAGATTGCTCGGTCGAGGAGTACACCGAAAGGCTCCACCGCTCGACGCAGCTCTGCGTTAGCGCATGGTCCAAAGTTGGCGGCCGGTCTATCCTAGGGGTTTCTGGGGGCCTCGACTCGTCGATCGTGGCATCCTGTCTCCAATCGTCTGGTAGCGACTTTGCTTGCGTAACGATGGTGACCGAAGATCCACTAGGGGACGAGCGACCATATTCACGCGCGCTCGCGTCCCATCTGGGTCATCCGCTTCTCGAGGAGAGATATAGTCTTGAAGATGTCGATCTAGACCTGTCGTCGGTCCGGCACCTCGCAGTGCCGTTTGGTCGACCAGATTCACGCGCATATGATGCGGCCATGCTGCGCGCCGCGAAGCAGGTCGGCGCACAATCAATCTTCACAGGCAACGGAGGCGACAACGTCTTTTACATGAGCCATTCGGCGCGCCCGTTGGCGGATCGCTTTCGGTGCAGCGGCTGGTCGTACGGGCTCTTAAAGACGGTTAGCGATATCTCGACGTTAACAGGTGAGAACGGCGGCAAGGTTATTCTGCACGGAATTCGTGCGATTCAGCGATCAGCCGAAGGATACGTCTGGAGGCCCGAGCTTGATTTCTTAAGCGAGGAGATCACAGAGGAGTTAGCTTTAAATCCAGCGAATCATCCTTGGCTTGAAGCCACGGGAAAATACAGGCTTCCGGGCAAAGCTGCTCACATCGCAATGCTCATTCGCATGCATCACTCGCTTGATGCATACCGCGAGCGTGACGGTATTCCGGTTTTTCATCCGCTTGCGTCGCAGCCATTATTGGAGACGTGCCTACAGATCCCTGTTTGGCTGCAATGCCACCAAGGTTTTGATAGGTCCATCGCGAGGAGCGCTTTCCGTGCGGCACTTCCGGAGATCTTGATAAACCGCAGGACTAAGGGCGGGCCACAAGGCTTCAGCTTTCAGATATTTCGGCATTTTCGAGAAGAGATCAAGGATAGGCTGATGGACGGGCTTCTCGCCAATGAGCGGATCGTTGATCGACGGGCAATCGAAGCGGCGTTTGAGGCGGAACCCCAGACACGCGCCTATACTGTAGCGAGGCTACTGACGCTGGTCGACGCAGAAGCCTGGGCACGGCATTGGCGGTCTACGCATGGCGAGTTAGTCTGACCGCGTTTGCCGTTAGTTGTCAGATTTCCATTCGCGTCCATTGCCGATTCCCTTCAGCCAATAATCGAACCATCGAAGGTTTCGCTCATAGGCTGCTAGCCTATGTGCCGGTTGCCATTTTACGTGATGCTCGTTTGGAAAGACATACAATGCCACCGGATGTTTCGCCTGCTTTAGAGCCATGTAACTTGGAAGCGCCCCTCTAAACTCATCGTCGGATTGCTGTATCAATAAGGGAGCCGCGATGCTGCGGGCGTTTCCAACGAGGGACATATGCGACCAGAAATCAGAGTCGTAATCGATCAAAGTCGGCCAGCCGCTCTCGTGGTACGCCTCGGCAGCTCCGGGCCCGACGAGCGCATCCTGATACGGATCCCAGCAACACCCACTTACAGACGCCGCCTTGAACATTGAACTGTTAATCAGCGCGAACTGAACAGTAGACGATCCATCGCTCAAACCCGTAATGCCAATTTTTCGTGGATCCGCGATGCCCCGTTGGACAAGGTCCCAAACGGCCGTTTCAATAGATGAAAGTACATTTCTGCGATCCATCAATTTAAGATCAGACTTTCCAAGCGCTATGGAGTCATCGTTTGATCCGGGGCGAAGCCTCGTAACTGGCCGCTGAACGCTCAGAACTGCGTAGCCTCTATTAGCGAAAGCCTGGATTGGAAACTCGTCTCCCACACCACCTCTCAGAAAGCCTCTCGAGATATATTGGACAACGATCAGTGGGTAGGTTCGGCCACGGACGTATCCGACCGGGTATATGAGATCGCCAAACGTCTCTATCCCAAATTCATTGCGCCAGTTGAGGCGCTCGATTCTGCCAAGTGCCAATCGATGAAATTCCGGGTTGGGATCATAAACAACTTTGGTCCGGCCGCTTTTTGGATCTAGGATGATAATGTGCCGCGGATCGGCCGAACGCTCACGAGCACACACGAGTTGTTCGTCGACCGGCTGGCAGTCGATGAGTAAATCTGATGTGACATACAGGCGCGTCGCACGCTCGGCCCCTGGTCGCCACTCAAAGATGGCCATCTCGCCGTCGCCCCAGCCATACCGTCGGATGAACCGGATACGGCTGCTATCGCTCGTCCACCAGAGACTCAATGCCCCTGAACATTCCGGAGAACTGCAAACTTGGACCGATCCGCCCGCTCGCCTTATGGCGACTCTATCTTCACTTGTGGCTTGCTGAGGGCTAGCGTCGATAACGAAAGCGATTTCGCCCGTTCCCGATGTTGCCTCGGGACGCCGCCGTCCAACCTTGGAGTTTCTTGCGAGAGAGGCCGCTTCGAGTGGTGTGGCGTCTCGAGCAGTGCCATTCGGAAGGTCGATCGCTCTCGTAACGGTGTCCGTGACCCGCTGCTGTGGCCCGTTATCAAAGAGGGGAATGAAGCGGGAATCGTAGCGAAATCCTTGCAGCGACTCTGACTGGAACGCGGCTGCGAGTGACGGATCACGTCGACGAGAAGAGTAGATCAGCTGCCGTCCATCTGACGAAAGAAGAACATCGCCAACGCCTTCTGGTTCATGTGTGAGAGCTTCGCTATGCCCACCCCGCACGGAGGCACGCCAAACCTGGCTTATGGTGCCCAACGTTTTGAGAAAATAGAGCCACTTCCCGTCGCTGGACCAGATGAGCGGCGTGGCAGCCGGATATCCGGTACTGACCGTCCGGCCACCGATGCCGTCGACGAATTGCAGCGAAATATCGCCGCCATCGTCAACCGTTCGAGGCGGCGCGGCCGAGGTTAGGTCAACGACCACAATTTGGATTTGATATCGATTGCCAGAGGGGTCCGCGGTTCTAATTTGAACCGCAGCCGATCTCCGGTCTGGAGATAGAGCTATGATATGTTCGCCCGAGCCCGGAGATGAAGGACCTAGATCAGTCAATCGGGCAAGGTCGATCGCTTTCAGACTTGGTTTTGGATTGCTCACAATGAGCGTGGAACTCGCTGCGGAGTTGGCCAAGAAGATGGAAGCAGAGAGGGCAATACACCATCCCGACCGGAGATCTGCGAGCCGCAGACGGGGGCTTCGCATCAGAAGCTCTTGCTAATCGTCGCAGCGAAGAACCGACCTATGATAGGGTAGTTGCTTGCGTCGTAATGGTAGGCTCCGACGCTTGTTGTCCGAACATATGCTGGCTTTGCGTTGAACAAATTCAAAGCCGAAATGGAGATCTTCATGTTCGACAGAACCCCGACGTGAGGTGCGATCTCATATCCAGCAACCAAGTCGAAAGACTTATAATCACCCACGCGTACGTATGGTGCAACGCGATTGTCGAGTGTGCCGCCAATATAGGAAAGAGTGCCAGTAATTGAAAGGTTCGAGTGCTGCCATTCCATTGACGATGATGCGCGCCAATGTGGGGGGCGATATAAAATACCGGCAAGTTGTACAAGCGGTTGACCCGCGCTTAGTTGCTGGTCGCTCTTCAGGTAGCTCGCAGCGGCGTGCAGGTTGAAATGATCGCGGGTGCCGGCAGAAAAGCTGTAATCGAGGGCGCTATCGACGCCGCTAATTTTCTGAATTGCGGCATTTTGTAGGTAGTTTGTCACTAGCGCTACAACGTTTGAAGTCCTTGGATCGCCCCCTCCCTGATCAAAGAGCGTCGATATGCCGGAGAGTGCGGCCAGTACCTGGTCTCGACTTGGGTTCAAGGTTACATATGCACTATAAATAGGCGAAAAGGCGAGTGAGTTTTGCGGTATTGGAGAGACTGCGCGCGAGCGGTAATCGATTCGAAAATAACTCGCATCGACTCGCAGGCCCTCTGCGAACGATGGGGTTATGGACGCCGTGGCCGTCCAATTTGTGGCGCGCTCTGGTTTAAGATCTGGATTGCCGCCGGACACGTACAGCACAGTTCCTGCAACGGGGCTGGGGGGGAAGAATGCTGTCGTGCCAATCTGCGAATAGCCATTTCGTGGGCGGATAGACTGGTATTGAGTGGGGGCCTTGAAAGATTTGCCCCAGCTAAACTTAAATGCGATGTCGCGCGAAGGTGCAAATATAGCGCCGAGCTTCGGTGTCGCCACATCACCAACGTGAGTGATGTTCTCATATCGGACCGCGGCGGTGAAGCTCAAGCGGTTTACGAGTGGCACGTCATTCAGAGGCGCTATGACCGGAAGCGATATCTCGGCGTAACCGAAGGAAGTTGTTCTTCCGTTCACGAGATACTGGGAGGGGACGACCTGTCCACCGTCGATGGAAGCGATATCGAGGATAAACTTTGATCTTCGCGCGCCGCCGCCTAATGCGAGACGTGCGCTGCCTCCCGGTAATGGAAAAAGTGCCCCTTCCGCGCTCGCCTCGATAGATTGCACTCGGTTTGTGTAAATGCCTCTCTGCGTCAGATAGGGCACTCCCCCCAGAGCTACGTTCGCCAGCTGCATAGCTCGGCTTTGACCGATGACCGAACTGAGCCTCAGGTCCCAATGGTTGGGCAGGGAAAGTTTAAGGCTTGGTGCGGCGGTCCAGGATCGGGTGTTGATACGTATGTCGGCACCCGTACCGAGGCAGCCATCCATCACGGTATAATTGACACAAAGCCTGCTGCTTCGGTCATTCAGTTGGCCGTCAAACTCAAGCGAGAGCCGATCTGTTATTCTCTGATGCCCAGCAATGACGCCGCTGTTCTGTCGTTCACCACTCTGCAGTGTATCAGTCGGATCATTGGTTTGTGAATAGGACCTCTGTTTGGCTGTAATTGGTGTTACGTGCCGGAAGTCGTAAGCAACCATGATGCCACCGTCGGACCAGCGTTTGCCGGTCACAATGTTATATTGCTGTTCGACGTCGCCGCCGTCCGTTGAACCTCCAAACCGTGCGGACACAGTCGCGCCATCATAATCTCTGCGAAGAATGACATTGGCGACGCCGCCGACGGCGTCCGATCCATAGAGAGCCGACGACCCGTCGGTGACGACTTCGACGCGATCTAATGCCGCGAGAGGGATGGCGGAGATATCTACGCCCTGGCTCATCGCATCGTATGCCACGCGATGGCCATTGAAGAGCGTGAGTGTCGCGTCGGGACCCAGTCCACGGAAGTTCAGGGTCGAGGATGAGCTGACATTTTCTGAAGTGCCCTGACCTCCGCCTGGAATGCTTGGGTTTTGCCCACCTGAGTAATTCTGTACTATAGAGCGCGCGAATGTACCCAGATCGCTTATGCCGCGTTTCTCGATGTCGCTCCGAGTGACAACGGCTACCGGCGAGACTGGCTCGCTTCCTCGGATTCTTGAACCAGTGACGAGAATCTCGGTTCCGTCGGCCGAGCGACCTTCAAGATCGGCCGACAGCTTCGCTCGCCCGCGTATAATGATGACATCGCGTCTGTAGTGGGCAACAAGGCCCGAACCTTCGATCAGCACCCGTACCGCTTCGTCGGCGCTGTAGGTCCCGCGCAGAGATGGCGCCTTATGGCCGAGCACAGCCTCGGAGGTGAAAATGATCTCCTTGCCAGATTGGCGGCTTACGGTTTTGAGGGCTTCGCCGAGGTCGCCGGCTTCGATCTTGTATTCGACCCGACGCTGTTCCTGCGCGAGCGCAGCTGCGGGTGGGGTAAGCGTGCCGACCGCCACCGCCGCCAAAAGCGCACAACGAAAACGAGACCGAGACCGCATCTGAACCATTCTTGCCCCCTTGGAAATTCCCGACAAAATGGCGGGAGTTTCAGGGAGCATCGCAACAAAACTGCAATCTACGGGGTAGGGGGTAAAAGAATCTCCGGCTATTTTTTGTAGAGGGTGATTTCATCCGATTTGGTTCGTTCGACCTCGAGGTCGAACAGCACCGCAAGGCGATCAGCAACTTGATCGGCATTGTCGACGCGAAAACGGCCGCTGACTCTCAGCGTGCCGATCCCGGGGTCTCCAAGGCGGATTGAGGTGGCAGAATCCTTGTTCGCTTCGGCAACGACGGCGGACAATGGGGTCCGCTCATATTCCCGGATCAACGGCTGTGGCGGGGTAAGTGTCGCAGGTCCGATGCCGCTCTTCAACGACATCCCTGGAAGCGACACTGGGGTGATGGCCGCGAAGCTCAGCACCTCTCCTGGCTCCAGCCTGGCAATTGCAGGAGCGCCTCGGCCATCCTTTGCCCCCTGCGGCCGCTCAACGTCGACAGCGCCTCGCAGCAGTCGAACGGTCACCCGCTTGTCCCTGCCGAGAATGACGTCGAACACCGTACCCCGCGCCGTAACGCTTCCCCCGCCGGCACGCACGATGAATGGGCGCCCTTCATGCGCAACCTGGAAGCGCGCGCGCCCCCGCTCGAGCTTCAATTCGCGCCTGTCGTTTGTGAAGTTGGTCGCCAGTTCGCTCCCTTCGTCGAGATCGACAACTGATCCGTCAGCGAGGTGAATGGCGCGGCGTCCTCCGACCACCGTATCGTAGACCTGCCGTTCGGTGGTTGAAGTGCGGTCCAGCTGCGCGACCTGCACTGGCCGATTGGCCGAACCGCGCATCTCAATGTTCGCGAACCAGCTGCCAGCACCGACAACAAGAAGGACGCTCGCTGCCAGGCCGACCCATCTCCATTTTCGTCCGACAGGCTCATTGTCATTGGCCTCGTTCTCGATCTCTGTCTTCTGTGCGGCCAGAAATCGCCCAAGCGCGAAGATTTCGCCTGCGCGGTCGTAGGCATCACGGTGCGAAGCGCCAAGCGACAGCCAATGTTCGAACTCGGGCCGATAACTGTCCGCGTCCGGGCCACGCATGCGGGCGAACCAGAGCGCTCCTTCGCGCGTCAACTGATCCATTCGAGGGAAGCCGTCCGGCTGTTCGTTGTCAGCCATTGGAATTTCCGATGTTCTTGCCGATCCGCACGATGGCCTCCGCCACATGCCACTCCACAGTTCGGATGCTGATGCTCAGTTGCTCCGCAATCTGCCTGTAGCCCAACTCTTCTACCCTATGCAGCAAATACACCTCTTTTGTCCTGGGCGGCAGGCCGTCGATAGCGACACGATAGCGCTCCCGCATCTGGTTCAGCTCCGCAGCTTCATCGGGGCCGGCAACGTTCTGAGGAATTGGGCAGGACGCAGGGTCGAGAGACTGGCTTTTGGCCCAGCTTCGCACCCGGTCCGCCAGAAGGTGCCGCACAATCCCCTGGAGATAGGCGCCTGGATTGCTCCACGCGCTGGCCGACCGCGAAGCTGCCAGCCTCGTGAAGGCCTCCTGCACCAGGTCGTCCCGATCGTCTTCGAGCCATATGCGCCTTCGCAGGAAGGACCGTAGCTTGGGTGCCTCCTCATGATACAGGGCGACGAACTGACGTTCCTCGTAAATGGCGGTTGCCGGCGCGCAGGCGCCTTCGCTTTGCTGCGCCTGATACATGGGTTCAGGCGCACCTGACGGGATTCGACGGCGCCGACGCGCATCTGCAGCTTTGAGCGATAGACAGCATGATAGGACCACCCAGAGGTGGCGGGCAAAATCGTCCAACGCCTGCGCTCAACCGCGATGGATGAGCCCATCATCATGCCTGGAAGGATAAACCTACAGCCGGGCCCCAGCCTTCTCCCGCACTGCACCGAAAATGTGCCTTGATTTCTCACATGTGACAAGTGGTCAAACGCCGGTGCTTTCACGCTGCGATGCAGTAGAGAAATCGTCACTTGGGATCGCATTGGCGTGCCGACGGGGTTGCGGCCATTTCGACCATCCGATCAAAGAAGCGATCGAGCATCTTGCTCGTCTCTTCTCTGAGCTCGACGATGATCCGGCGCCCGTCCGATGGGTCACGGTGAAGATCCACAAACCCCCGTTCCGCTAGGCGATGGACGATCCGCTGGGAATTTCGCTCGGACGCACTGGACGTGCCGGTGAGCGATGTCAGTGAGCGCGGATGGACGCTTCTGTGGGTATAGAGGTCGAGCAGCATCTCGAATGCTGGAATCGTAAAAAGCTCCTTCCCGAACTCGTCGGCACGCAGCCGCTGAAGCTGCTCTGTCATTTCGATCATGCTGCAGCGCGTGAGCATTGCCGCTACCTGCCGCCCTTCCATCATTGGTGTGAGCTCCCCTCAGCCGATTGTCCCACAGGCCGTGGCGGACTGGCTTTCGATCTCGTTCGAGTGGGCATGACGGGCTCCTTTCTCATGCGACAGGGAAACCCATGGGGGCGTCGTTCATCTTGTAAGTTCTTGCGTGTAAATCGCCCGATCCGACTTTGCTCCATTTTGGATGGTAATGGACGAAGCCACTATAGGGTGTGATCCGGCAGGCCGGATGCGCTGGATGTAAGGCTTAGCCGTAGAACCGTGTTCGCAACTCCAATTTGGAGTGTTGATAATCCATCCAGAAGTGCAGGCGCCGAAGGTGGCATGGGCCGAAGTTGTGGGGATTTTACTTCGTCATTCATTGGCTGACTGAGGGCCCGTCAATTGTCGTCTAAATGGCGCGCTTGCGTGAAGATGTCCGTTAGTCGGCGGCATAAACTTGCTGGGAGGCGGCCGTCACCAGTCGAGGGAGGGGAGTGGGCGGAACCTGGTTGGGCAATCAGCGGATCGCCCTCGCAATGCTTGCCTCCTTCGTGGTTGGGCGCTTCTCGCGCCAATAACGCGACGTGCGGGCAAAGCAGGTTTTGGAGCACTTCCATGGCCAAACTCGCCAGCAGATATAATCCGGAGCTCGAGGCGATCGGCTCGGGTATCGTCAAGCGCCTGGGAGGCGTCTGGAAGCCGGGTGGCGCCATGTGCCTTTGCCCAGCTCATCCGGATCGAAGCCCGAGCCTTTCGGTTCGCGTCGGCGACCACGCACTGGTCTTCAAATGCTTTGCTGGCTGCGACAACCGCGACGTCATCCACGAGATCCTCCGTTTCGACGAGAAAGCGCTGCAGAGCGTCGAGCAAGCGTCCGTGCCGTCCTGCGGGGTGCCGACCGACAGTTGGCGCCGCCAACAGGCCTTGCGCATCTGGGATGAGGCGAAGCCGATCACCGGTACACCCGCCGAGATCTATCTGCGGCGTCGGCGTATCGCTGTGCTTCCGCGCGTTCTGCGCTTTCATCCCAGGACACCGCTCGGCAGCGGCGACGACGTCGACTTCAGACCGGCCATGATCGCGGCGCTTCACGATGGAGGCATGCATGATGAGGGGCGCTTCATAGCGATACAGCGCACCTTCTTCGATCGGGACGATGCGCGGCGCGCCCGGGATCTCGCCGATCCACGAATGACGCTTGGCCGACCCGACCGCGCCGCCGTCATGCTTGCGGCGGCAACGTCCGTCCTGGGCCTCGCCGAGGGCGTCGAGACTGCACTCTCGGCGATGATCCTCTTCGGCATTCCCGTCTGGGCGACGCTTGGGAGCGAGCGTCTGCACCAGATCGCGCTTCCCCGTCGCGTGAGCCGGCTCGTCCTCTTCCCCGACAACGACGTCGCCGGCGAGATCGGCGTGGCCCATGCGATGGACGCCTATGCGATCGCCGGTCGGACCATCGATGTCGAATTTCCGCCACCGGGATTCAAGGACTGGAACGACGTGCTCCGGCTTGGAGGGGAGGGAGTGGGGGAGTGGTGGCGGCAAGTGGCCTGATGGTCAGGCTGTTCCCGCCAGGAGACTATCCCCATGACCCAACTTCCTATCCTCGTGCCCGCGGCGAACCTCGCCAAGTCGCCGAGCAACGTGCGCACCACCAGCGATCCCGTTGCTGACGCCCAGCTCGAGGCGAACATCGCCGTCAAGGGCGTGCATCAGAATCTGATCGGCGTGCCGGTTTCGCGCAAGAAAGGGCATTACCGCATTATCGCGGGCGGCCGCCGGCTCGATGCTGTCCACCGTCTGATCGAGAAAGGCGTCTTCGCCGCTGACTATCAGCTCGCGGTGCTGGTTCTCGGCAACGCCAAGGACGCGATCGAAACCAGTTTTGCGGAGAATTTTTTCCACCTTGCGATGAACCCGGCCGACACTTGCCGGGCTTTTCAGGACATCATCGACAGCGAAGGCAAGACGCCCGAGGACGTGGCCAAGCGCTTCGGTCTCACCGAGCGTTTCGTTCGCAGCCGGCTTCGCCTCGCTGACCTCGCCGATCCGATCTTCGAGGCGCTGCGCAACGGCGAGATCACGCTGAACGTGGCCGTGGCCTATGCCAGCAACAGCGACCGGACCCGGCAGGCGGAGGTCTTCGAACTGCTTAAGGACGGCTATTATCGGACCAACGTCAACGAGATCAAACGGCAGCTCGCCGAGGACACCTATGTCGGCAGCGATCCCAAGGCGCTGCTGGTCGGACGCGACGCTTATATCGAGGCTGGCGGCCGGGTCGATCTCGATCTCTTCTCCGACTCGGCCACCGAGCGCTGGATCGACGGTCACCTCCTCAATCGTCTTGTCGCCGACAAGCTCGCTGTCGCGTGATCCTGCTCGATGAGTCCCATGCGCTCGGCAACGCCGCGGGCACCGAGACCGAATTCGGCGTGGCAAAAGGCTCCGAGCAGGGACTGGCCGGTGTCCGCCTGCAGAACGCATTGCCGCGCGCCCGGGTGATCTATGTCTCGGCAACGGGCGCCACCAAGCCCGAAAACCTGAGCTATACGGCGCGGCTAGGCCTGTGGGGTCCGGGCACCGCGTTTCAGGACCGCGACGCATTCCTCGCCGCAATGGAGGAAGGCGGCATCGCCGCGATGGAGATCGTGGCGCGCGATACCAAGGCGATGGGCCTCTATACCGCTCGCGCCCTCAGCTTCGCCGGCGTCGAATATGACCCGCTCGAGCATAAGCTCACTCCCGACCAGATAGCGATCTACGATGCCTATGCCGATGCATGGGCCGTGATCCATGCGGGCGTCGCCGCCGCGCTTGAGGCCGCCAATATCGTCGATCCCGCATCCGGCCGCACGCTCAATGCCATGGCCAAGGGCTCGGCGCTCAGCCGGTTCGAGAGCTCCAAGCAGCGCTTCTGGTCCGCCCTCCTGATCTCGATGAAGATGCCGACCTTCTTCCAGGCCATCGAGACCGAAATCGCCGCCGGCAATGTCGCGGTGGTGCAGCTCGTCAGCACATCCGAAGCGATCCTCGATCGGCGCCTCGCCGAACTTTCGCCCGAAGAACGGGCGCATCTGGATTTGGAGCTTTCTCCCCGCGCCACGATGATCGATTACCTCAAGAGCGCCTTCCCGACCCAGCAGATGCGTGTGTTCGCGACCAGCGACGGATCCCTTCGGTCGGAGCCCATGCGCGACGAGGACGGAAACATGGTCCAGTGCGCCGAAGCCATCGCCAGGCGCGACGCTTTGATCGAGGAGCTCTGCGCGATGCCGCCGGTTCCTGCTGCCCTCGATGCGCTGATCGCTCATTTCGGCACGGCAAAGGTCGCCGAAGTGACCGGGCGCTCGCGCCGCATCGTCATCGGCAATGATGGTTGCCAGAAGCTCGAACATCGTGGGGCACGCGCCAACCTCGCCGAGACACAGGCCTTCATGGATGGGCAAAAGCCGATCCTGGTCTTCTCGGACGCGGGCGGCACCGGACGATCCTATCACGCCGACCTCGGGTGTCGGACGGCTGACAAGCGACGCATCCACTTCCTGCTGGAGCCGGGCTGGCGCGCCGATGTCGCGATCCAGGGCCTGGGGCGCACGCATCGCACCAACCAGAGCGCGCCGCCGGTGTTCCGCCCCGTGACAACGGACTGCAAGGGCGAGCGCCGCTTCATCTCGACGATCGCCCGCCGGCTCGACAGCCTCGGCGCCTTGACGCGCGGCCAGCGCCAGACCGGCGGCCAGAACATGTTCGATCCGGCGGACAATCTGGAGAGCGACTATGCGCGCGAGGCGCTGACGCAATGGTACCACCTGTTGCATGGTAAGAAGCTTGCGAGCGTCACGCTGGCCGACTTCCAGTCGATGACCGGGCTCAAGCTCATCGACGACGACGGCACGCTGCTCGACAAGCTCCCGCCGATCCAGCGTTGGCTCAATCGGATTCTGGCGCTGCGGATCGCCACGCAGAACGCGATCTTCGACGAATATATGGGTCTCATCCAGGCACGCGTCGACGCCGCGCGCGAAGCCGGAACGCTCGATGTGGGCGTGGAGACGATCCGCGCCGAACAGGTTATCGTACGATCCGAACAGACGCTTCGCACCGACCCGGTGACTGGCGCCGAGACGAAACTGCTCAGGCTCGAACTCCATCTGCGTCCTCGCGTCATGCACTGGAAGCGGCTGATGCAGATCTGGGAGGGCACGAGCGAGATCGCCTATCTCTACGACAGCCGGTCGAAGCGCGTGGCGCTCAAGGTACCGTCCTGGTCGATCACCGACGAGGAAGGCCGGATCATCTCGATGTGCCAGCTTGTGCGCCCCACCGGCGCAACCCGCATGCAGGAGATCGCGATGTGGGCGAGCCTTTGGAAGGACATCGACCGCGATCAATTTCAAAAGCTCTGGGAAACAGAGGCGAGCGAGGCCGAAGCGAAGGTCGAGATCGAGATCGTCAATGTCGCGACCGGCCTTCTGCTGCCCGTCTGGCACCGGCTTCCGCAGGACGACGTTCGCGTCTGGCGGATCGATGACGGCGAGGGTACCTCGATCCTCGGCCGGTTGATCCCGGCAGAGGCCATGGCGGACTTGCAGTCGGCGTTCGGTCTCGATGGGACGGTCGACCTTACGGCCACTGAAATGATAGCGGCCGCACAGACGGGATCCGGCATCGCCATACCCGGCCTTGGTGGCGCGATGCTGGCGACGGCGCTGGTCAACGGCACCCGTCGTCTCGAAATCCGCAACTATCGGCCTGAAGATCGCGAGCGACTGAAGGCACGCGGCGTGTTCAGCGAGGTCATTCAGTATAGGACCCGGCTATTCGTGCCACTGGACCGCTCGAACGAGGTGGTCGACGCAATTGTCGCGATGACGCGGATTTGATCCGCGCAGCCCCTTGGCGCGACAGAAATGGAGAGCGGTCCGGGGCTTTCGGAGCCCCGGGCCACCTCATCATTCGGCAGGCGCTCCCGCTTCCGACGCAACCTCGGCTGGAGCCGAGGTCTGGGCGGCACCTTTCGGTGCTCTGCTCCGCTTGGGCTTCGCGGTAGCATCGGCACTCGCCGCGGGAGCTTTTCCGACAGCGGCCTTCGGTGCTTTGGCCGGCTTCGCAGTCTTGGTGGTCTTGGTCGCTTTCGCAGCCTTGGGAGTCGTGCTCTTCGATGCCTTGGCTGCGGGCTTCGGCTCGGCGATCACTGCTTTCGTGCGAGAACGACGGGCCGGCGCGGGCTTGATCGGTGTTGCTGTAGCATCAACCGGCTTGGCCGTCTCGGTGATCGGTGTCGCCGGTACTTCCTCAGCCACCGGCGCCGGAGCGCTCTTGCGCTTGCCACCGAGGCCGAACTTCTGCGCAACCTCGCGGCGTGCCGCTGAATAGCTTGGCGCCACCAGAGGATAATCGGCCGGCAGACCGTATCGGGCGCGATAATCGGCGGGAGTCAGCCCGTGCGTCGAGAGATGTCGCTTGAGAGCCTTGTAGGGCTTGCCATCGATCAAGCTCAGGATCTGATCGGGCGATGCCAGACTTTCCTCAATCGAAACCGCCGGCTTATATTCCTGCGCCGCTGCCGGCGTTTCAGGAGCGACGGGCTCGGCCTCTGGTGCCGGCGCGGTCGAAGAAGGTTCTGCGGCCGAAACTCCCGCCGCCGGCGTCGGCGCATCGCCGAGCAGAGCCCGCCGCGTTCCCTCGACGAGGGCCGGCAACTCGCTGCTCGGTACGGTATTGTTCGCGAAATAGGCACTGAGCAACGTCACGGTCAATGACATGACGCCCGCATCTTCGGACTCGGCCATGCAATATCCTTCTTCTGGCTGGAACTTCTGGTCTTGGAGCAGGCTCACTTGCGTAAGCGTAAATGAACTCGTGCCTTCATTTCAGGTCCGAGTCAAAAAGGAGGGGAGGGGGGCTTCCAAGGATGCCGCGGCAATCGTGCCACGCGCTATTCCTTGGAGGAAATCCATGACCGATTATTCCGCACCGGGCGCGTCTGCGCGCTTGTACAGCCAGACCAACCATGACGAACGCGGTAACTTTCACTATCAGGGTGATCTCTATCGTGCCGGCGACAACCTCGCCACGCTGGCGGCCCGCATCGAAGGTCATCTGAAAGCGAAGTTTCCCGCGACGAGCTTTGCGATCAGGACTGAAAAGTTTGCCGGCGGCCGAAAGATCACCGCCGAGATCCTCGATACACCAACCGATCTCACCCCACGCGACGCGCAAAATAGCTTCTTCGTGGAGGTGCGCGACCAGATGGAACGTTTCGGCTTCACGCGGTCCAATCTGCTGCAGGACTTCCACACCTGTTCGTTCTACTGCGAAGCATGCATCAGCCAGGCCTATTGGGCGGCGCAGGCCGCCCGCTGCGGCGCGAAAAACCCGGTCCAGGCGAAGGTGACGCTCGCGGCCTTCAAGAAGCAGGTCAGGGCGGGTGACAGGCTGAAGCTGATCGACGCGCCCGCAGGACATCGTGCGCTCGGGACGACAAGGGCGATCGCGCAGGTCCGTTCTGGTGACATGATCCTTGAGGGGCGCTCCTATCTCACCTTCCCGCGCGCCTCCGCCTTCGCCTGTGACGGAAAGTTCGTCCGCATATCCATCGGTTCCGAATATGATCCTGGCGCGCATCTGCTCTATGAATGGTTGCGGCATCAGGCAGTCTGATCGATGGCATACATCCTCGCGGGCGCGCCGTGTGCAACAAGCCACCATACGATCGAAAGCGGTCACGCGCTGCGTCTCCGCGCCCCACCCACCCATTGGTGACTTCAACGGGGGTACATAACCGAGCAATCTTCAGGCCGTCAGCTCTCTCGGATGGGCAACTTTGATGTCACCAACTACGGATGAAATTATCCTGTCGATACACTGGCGGTACAATTTTCATCGTGGCATACAGCAAAGCACAATCCATCGAAGTATTAGCGACCGCGACCCCTCTGCCAAGAGACAACCGGCATGGCGACAAGCAACTCGCAGAATACTATACCTTTCCCGGGTCGTCGCCCGCTGAAGGTCTATGCCTTCGATCCGAGCTTGGGCCGCATGCTCGGCAATCATCTGACGCTCGATGTACGCTATGAGCCGTTGAAGCCGGGGCCGGTCGGGGCACGGTTCGCGGTTGTCGATTATGATGGCAACGCCAAGATGTTTTATGAGGCGGTCGATCTCGATCATCCCGCAATCCTGCTTCGCGGCGGCCTCGATCCAACGGAATCCGACCCGCGCTTTCACCAGCAGATGGTCTATGCGGTCGCCTCCGAAACGCTCGAACGCTTCGAAGTCGCCCTGGGCCGGCGCATCCGCTGGCGGCACGCCAAGAGCCGGACCGCGCCGCTCAAACTCTTTCCCCACGCGCTCAAGCAGGCGAACGCCTTTTACAGTCGCGACGCCGGCGGCATCCTGTTCGGCTATTTTCAGGCAAGCCAAGATACGCAGGGTGATGTGCTCCCGGGCCAGACGATCTTCACCTGCCTGTCGCACGATATCATCGCGCATGAGGTGACCCACGCGGTCATCGACGGCATCCGTCAATATTTCACCGAGCCGACCAACATCGATGTCGCCGCCTTCCACGAGGCATTTGCCGACCTTGCCGCGCTTTTCCGTCATTTTTCGCATCAGGAAGCGCTGATCGAGGCACTGCAGCGGACCGGCGGCAGGCTCTATGGTCCGAGCCTGCGGGCCGAGGCGTCGGACGGCACGGAGAATTCGCCGATCGGGGGGCAGTTGGCGTCGGACAACCCGCTGGTTTTCCTCGCCCGCCAATTCGGAATGGTCTCAGGCCATGGCGTCGGCCTGCGCGACGCAATCGACCAGAAGGCGGATCCCAATGACATCCGCGTACTGACCGAGCCGCATGCGCGCGGCTCGATCCTCGTTGCCGCGATGTTCGACGCCTATTTTACGACCTACATCCGGCGGACCGCGGACCTGTTCCGGATTTACCGCGCCGGATCGGGGCAGGCGAACCCGGTCGACCTGCCTATGCCGCTGGCAACGCTTCTGGCCGAACGAGCGAGCAAGACGGCCGAGATGTTTTTTCAGATCTGCGCGCGGGCGCTCGATTACTGCCCGCCCGTCGACATCACGTTCGGCGATTTCCTGCGCGCTGTCATCACCGCCGACACGGACCTCTATCCGGTCGATGCGCACCGTGTCCGCGAAGCGATCATGCAGGCGTTCCGTCGTCGCGGCATCACGCCCGATGGCGCCGGCTATTTCTCGGAAGAGGCGCTCCGCTGGCCCGACGCGCCCAGCGAGCTTCCCCCGGTCAACGGACTGGTTTTCGGCGACCCCAATGGGCTGACCGATCAGGAGAAGGCGATCAATGCGCCGATCCTGCGCAGATACGCCAAGGACAACGCCGCCCTTCTCGGCTTCGATCCGACACAGGGCCGGATCGCTGCTCCCTCCTTTCACCCGATGTTCCGCCTGGGCGAGGACGGGGTCTTGCGGATCGATATGGTCGTCGAGTTCATCCAGACGACGACTGAGTGGTTCGATCCCGCCATCCCCGAGCTGGGCAAATTCGAGATGCGCGGCGGCGTCACTGTCATGATCGCCAGCCCGCCCTTCGAAGGGGAGCAGCGCGGTGAGCCGCGCGTGCGCTACGTCATCCCGCGAAAGCGAAGCAAGGAGCGGTTCGAATGCCAGCGCTCGGCCTTCGCAGCGGGCGGCATGATGACGAGCGACCATCGCATCGACTTCGCCCTCGTTCATGGAGCCTGAAGATGGCCGGCATTGTACCTGTCGAAAACGCCGGCCCGATCATCGGAGCTGCCGGCATCCGTGTTCGCATGTACCGTGTCGGCTTCGGTGATTTCTTCCTCCTGAGCCTCAAGCAGGACGACGAGGTAGCCCACATTCTCATCGACTGCGGCGTCCACGCCAAGCCGACCAACAGCATCGACGATGCAGTCGCGCAGCTCAAGGTCGACACCAAGGGGCATCTCGCGCTGGTCATCATGACTCATCGTCACGCCGATCATATTTCTGGCTTCGCCAAATGCGCGGCGACCTTCAAGGAGTTTCAGGTCGATCAGGTCTGGATGCCCTGGTTCGAAGATCCGTCGAATGCGCAGGCTGTGAAGATCCAGGCCGGGATCACGGCGGTGGCGCAGCGCCTGCAGATGGCCTTCTCGGCGAACGCCAGCCCGGGCAACAGCTCTTTTGCGCTCATGGCGGGCAACATCCTCGGGTTCGACATCGCCGGTCAATCGTCAAACGACCTCGCGCTCTCGGTTCTGCATAAGGGTTTCGCCAACACACCCTCCAAAGTCGCCTATCTCAAGGCGGGCGACGACGCGCCTTTGCCTGACGTCCTGACGAAGATGCAGCTCAGCGCGGAGATCCTCGGGCCACCGACCGATCCGAAGCTGGTCAGCCAGATGGACGGCAAGAACCACCAATATCTCGACCAGCTCGATGCCAGCACGGGAAAGACCGACAGCTCGCCCTTGTTTGGTGGTCAATTCAATTCCGATGGCGGCGCATTCGGGGACGAAATACTGGGCCAGAATGGCCTGTTGAATGTGACGCGAAAAATTGCGCAGGCGCAGCCGGACGTCATCCGTGCAATCGCCCAGCAGGCCGACAACACGATCAACAATCAGAGCATCGTGGTGCTCTTCGAATTCAACGGCAAGAAATTGCTGTTTGCCGGCGACGCCCAGTGGGGCAACTGGCAAAATCTGCTGTTCGGCGGCGCGTTCGGGGCGCCAGGGCATACGGCATTGACCGAAGAGGCCAAGGCGATCCTGAAATCGATCGATTTCTATAAGGTCGGCCACCACGGCAGCACGAACGCAACCCCGGTCGACGCGCTCGATGCGATGCGGGATGGGATCGTGGCGATGTGTTCGACCGCGGTCGGCGCCTATGGGAGCGAGAAGAACAAGAGCGAGGTGCCGCGCGTCCCGCTGATGGACGCTCTCAAGGCGAAGACCGGCGGCAAGCTCGCGCGCAGTGACCAGGCGCCGGTGCCGGGGGCCGACACATTCCCCGACCCCCTCGACCCAGCCTTCGATATGCCGACCCACGAACTCTTCATCGACTATCACCTCTGATGATCGACGAAGCCCCTCCCTCTGGCGCACCCGCTCGACTGGCGGTCCCGGTCAACGAGCCGGACACGCATCCCGGGCCGCCCGACGACGGGATCGGCCTCGCGCTGTCCGGCGGCGGCTTCCGGGCGATGCTCTTCCATCTCGGCACGCTCTGGCGGCTCTATGATGCCGATGCGCTTGCGGGCATTGCGCGCATATCGAGCGTGTCCGGCGGCTCGATTACATCAGCCGTGCTCGCGCTCGCCTGGTCCAGGCTCTCTTTCAATGCGACCGATCCGCGCGACTTCGTCGAACATGTCGTTAAGCCGATACGTGCTTTCGCGGACCGCACCGTCGATGTCGGCGCGGTGCTTCGCGGGATCGTCCTGCCAGGTTCGATCGCAGACAAAGTCGCTGGCGCCTACCGCAAGCATCTGTTTGGAACGGCAACGCTGCAGCATTTTCCCGATAGTCCGCGCTTTGTGATCAACGCGTCCAACCTCCAGACGGCGGCCCTTTGGCGCTTCTCCAAGCCCTATATGGGCGACTGGCGAACCGGCCTGATCGACAGGCCCGATCTGCAGGTGGCCATCGCGGTCGCGGCCTCCTCGGCGTTCCCGCCGATCCTCTCGCCCATGCACCTCAAGGTCGATCCGACCAAGTTCCGACCGGACACGTCAGCGACGCTGCAGCATCCGCCTTTTACCGAGGAGGTGATCCTGAGCGATGGCGGCGTCTATGATAATCTCGGACTCGAGACGATCTGGAAGCGCTATCGGACGGTGCTGGTGAGCGACGCAGGCATGAAGATTGCGCCCGATGGCAAACCCCATACGGACTGGGTCCGCGGCGCGATGCGCGTGGCCGACATCGTGGACAGTCAGGTAAGGTCGCTTCGCAACCGCCAGTTGATGGCTAGTTTCGCCGAGCCGCCAACATCCCCAAATTTTCGTAAGGGCGCCTATTGGAGCGCGCGATCGGACCTGACCGTTTATCCCGCACCAGAAAAGCTCGCGTGCCCTTTCGCCAGGACCAGCCAGCTCGCGATCACGCCGACCCGGCTCGCGAAAATCGACGCCGCGACCCAGGAGCGCCTGATCAATTGGGGTTACGCCTCGTGCGACGCGGCGATCCGCAGCTATCTCGATCCAGCCCTGCCTCCGCCCTCTGGCTTCCCATATCCGATCGGTGTCTGACACGTCGCTGCGATGACTGCTCTGCGCGACGATATCCACGGCGAGACTGGGCGCTGCAATTTCCTCGGCCGCCCCGTACGGCCGTAACGCTGCCGATGGCTGTGCGCGTCTCGCGATAGCTCCCGTTCGCGGCATCGCCCGCTTCCGCAGAATGTCCCAGCCCTCCCTCTCGTGATCGGGCCCACAGGGCCCGCCCAGCGCCGTCTCGAACGTGGCCGCCCGTGCCCCGCGCGTAAGCGCCGTTTTGACCCCACCTTGCGCAGATTTTTGGGTGTTGCAGTTGTGTATGGATGGATGACGCAACGCCAACGAGCACACTGGACACGGATGCTGGAGCGGCTCTGAAGCCGGTCCGGCGTCTTGAAGTTTTGAAGGGGACGACCGGCCGGCGCCGGACCTGGACGCTGGAAGAGAAGCTGGCGCTGGTTGCGGAGATGGAGCGCAGTGGCAACATTGCCGCGTTTTCGCGGGAGCGCGATGTCAGCACGTCGCTCCTCTACACATGGCGGCGCGAATTGCGTTATGCGGTTGAGGCCCGCCAGTTGCCGCCGCACCCGGATCCCATGTTCGTACCGGTTCTGGAAAAGGCGCCGGCACCAGCGTGTACGTCAGCCGATGGGATGGTAGAGATCGAGATTGCCGGCGCCCTCGTCCGGATCGGGCAGGCCGTGCGAACTGATCTGGCCGTGGCTGTCATACATGCGCTGCGGGGTGCCAAGGCTGAAGACCGCCCATGATCGGGATTGGGCCTGGCGCGCGCGTGATGGTGGCAACGCGTCCGGTAGACTTCCGCAAGGGACCCGACGCTTTGGCCGCGCTGGTGGGCGCTAAATATGGCGGCGATCCTTTTTCTGGTGTGATCTACGTGTTCCGGGCCAAGCGGTCAGACCGTGTCAAACTGGTCTGGTGGGACGGCACCGGGCTGTGCCTGATGGCCAAGAAGCTGGAGTCCGGCGGCTTCAAGTGGCCGGCGATCCAGGACGGCGTGATGCGGCTGACTTCCGCACAATTGGGGGCTTTGCTCGAAGGTCTGGATTGGCGCCGGGTGCACGGTGGACGCAAGCCCATCGCCCCGCAGATTGCCGGTTGACGCAGGGTTCTTCCGCTGATTCACTGCCTGCATGTTGGTGGAAGCAGATCTGCCCGAAGACATCGAAGCACTCCGCGCGTTCGCGCTCGAGCAGTCCCGCAAGCTGACCGACGTGATGGTCGCCAAGGTCGAGGCCGATGCGGAGATCGAGCGGCTCCAGTCGATCATCGACGCGTTCATGCGCCACCGGTTCGGGCGCAAGTCTGAGCAGCTCGATCCCGACCAACTCGAGTTCGGCCTCGAAGATGTCGAGACCGCACTCGGCCAGGCGCGCGCCGCGCGCGAGGCGGCTATCGTCAAGGCTGGAGGCGCGCGGCCGCGCAAGGCCAACCGCGGTGCGTTACCCGCACATCTCGAGCGGATCGAACAGGTTGTCGATGTTGAAGCGAAGGCCTGTCCTTGCTGTGGTGGTGCGCTCCACCAGATCGGCGAGGACGTGGCCGAGCGTCTCGATGTCGTGCCGGCCAGCTTCCGCGTACTGGTCACACGGCGCCCGCGCTATGGTTGCCGCTCCTGCGAGGGCGCAGTCGTGCAAGCACCGGCGCCAGCGCGGATCGTTGAGGGTGGCATTCCCACCGAAGCGCTGATCGCGCATGTGCTGGTCACCAAGTATGCCGATCATGTCCCGCTTTACCGGCAGGCCCAGATCTACGCGCGGCAAGGCGTCCAGCTCGACCGCTCGACCTTGGCTGATTGGGTTGGCCGGGCGGCGTGGTATCTGCGACCCTTGCGAGATCGCATTCTCGAAGAGCTGCGACGATCCCAGCGTCTGTTTGCCGACGAGACCACCGCCCCCGTACTTGATCCCGGACGCGGACGAACGAAGACAGGGCAGCTCTGGGCCTATGCCTGCGACGACCGGCCATGGGGCGGCGATGATCCACCACTGGTGGCTTACGTCTACGCGCCTGACCGCAAGAGCGAGCGCGCCCAGTCGCACCTGGGGAGCTATTCCGGCATCCTGCAGGTCGATGGCTACAGCGGTTATCCCGCGCTGGCCAAGCGTGGCCAGCAGCTCAGCCTGGCGTTCTGCTGGTCGCACGTTCGGCGCAAATTCTACGAACTGGCCGAGAACTCCACGGTCGCGGCAGAGGTGCTGCGCCGCATCGCCATGCTCTATGCCATCGAAGACCAGGTTCGCGGCACGTCGGCAGAACAGCGCCGCGCCATGCGCGCCGAACAGGCCCGCGCCATCGTCGATGACCTGCACCTCTATCTCGAGGCGAGGCTCCGCCAGATTAGCGCCAAGAGCAAGCTCGCCGACGCTATCCGCTACGCCTTGACCCGTTGGACTGGGCTGTCGCTATTCCTCGACGATGGCCGCGTCGAGCTGGATTCCAACACCGTAGAGCGATCAATCCGGCCCTTAGCCCTCAATCGCAAAAACGCGCTCTTCGCTGGCTCGGATGACGGCGGCGACAACTGGGCGGTGATCGCCACGCTCATAGAGAATTGCAAGATCTCGGGCGTGAACCCCCACACTTGGTTGGCAGAGACCCTCGCCAAACTCGCCAACGGACATCCAGCCAACGCCGTCGGAGAGCTCATGCCCTGGACCGCCGTGGCCTGAGCACATCGCTTACCCCCGCGCTGCCGCGCCAGCATCATCGGAAAGCGCTGGCCTCGGCCAGAGGGCGCTGATTGCATCTGCCAGCGTGTCATCGCGCCGGTGGAGGGAAGGGGGTGGGGATGGGGTGGCCGGTTCGAAAGGGACCGGGCCTTTCCATCAAGGAGATCCTCCATGGCAACGCTTGCCCAGCAGATTGGCGCGCCTCGAGTTTCCGGCGCGTACAAGGTCGATATCTCCCGCGGTCGCAACATCGGACGCGTCTCGTCCGAATGGTTTTCGCGCCCCGATGACGAGAAGTTCCTGTCGCTCGACGAGCTTTACGACAGCGTCCGCCGCCGCGCCGATCGCGCTCGCACCCGCATCGTCGAAAGCCGCGACGTGCGTGTCGAGGCGACCATGGACAATGCCGAGCGTCTCAGCCTGATCGTTCCCGGAGAGGCGGAGCCGATCGCGCCGACCAACTGGTCCTTCGGTCAGCTCTCCAGCCTTGTCGGCGCGCCCGCCTCCTATCTTCGCAATCTCCCCGCCGCGCTTGCCGGGATCAATCTCCAGCACGGCCTGCTCAGCCACCGCGGCGAACAGGTGAAGCTGCTCAAGACCCATGAGGGCCGCGCCGAACTGCGCGCCGTCACCGGCCCCGACTATGGCCGCATCTGGGACCACGAACTGGTCGCGGCCGTAATGAAGATCGCCGGTAATGGCGTTTCGGACACGCGCTGGAAGGTGCCTGGTGTGCTCGACTGGGGCTCCATGCGGTACAACCCCTATGTCGACGTCACCCGCGAGACGACCACACTCTATGCGTCGGATCGCGATGTCTTCCTGTTTCTGGTCGACGACACGCATCCGATCGAAGCCGGCAAATTGCCCAATGGTGAGCCCGATCTCTTCTTCAGAGGCTTTTACTGTTGGAACTCAGAAGTCGGCTCCAAGGCATTGGGAATTGCGACGTTTTACCTCCGTGCCGTGTGTATGAATCGCAACCTGTGGGGTGTTGAAAATTTCGAGGAGATCTCGATCCGGCATTCCAAGTTCGCGGCCAACCGCTTCGCCCATGAAGCAGCACCGGCCCTCGAAACCTTCGCCGACAGCTCGGCCATGAGCTTCATCGAAGGCATCAAGACAGCACGCGGTCGCATCGTCGCGCGCACCGATGAAGACCGCGAGACCTTCCTGCGCAAGAACGGCTTCTCGAAGCCCGACACTGCCAAGATCATCCAGTCGGTGATCGCTGAGGAGGGGCATCCGCCCGCGAGCCTGTTCGACTTCGTGCAGGGTATCACCGCGCATGCCCGCGCGAAGTCCAATCAGGACACCCGGCTCGAGATCGAAAGCAAGGCGCGCAAGCTGTTCGCCAAAGCCAACTAAGGCCCACCTCTGGAAGGACACTCCGTTCCGCTCCTCCGCGTCGCGCGTGTTCGCCGTCACGCCGGACATCGTCCGGATCCCCAATCCCAACAACCGCCAGGCGGCTTCGACCCAGGTCGGAGCCGCCCTTTTCGTTTCGAAAGGATCAGATCATGCACGCATCCGCCCAGACCGAACTGCATAGCTTCACCGTCGACGTCGAATTTTCGAGCGGCGGCGAACCTTATGCGACCGAGACCTACAAGGTCGAAGCCAGTGACTGGTATCGCGCCCAGCGTGACGCGCTCGAGATGTCGGTCTCCAGTCCCTACGACAACGTCCGCATCCCCGATCTCACGCGTCGGGTGGTCGCTCGTTAACTGGGCCGGTTTCTCCCGCCGGCTTCCTGGCCACGGGAGAAGCCCACTCTCGAGCAGCGTATCCCGACGTCATCACAGCGCAACAGCGCCCTGGGCCGCCTGAGGCGCAAAATCGGCGAGGGGAGGGGCGCGACGAGAGTGCCGGTTCCGAACCGGCGCAACGGAGATTATCGTTATGCCCGACCATGATGCCCGCGCGCTCCTTAGAGAGGCGCTCGACTTCTTCAACGATCGCCCACGTTTCAGCCTGCGGCGAGATCGCAGCCGCAATAGCTACGAACTGGCGTCACGGATCGACGCCCTTCTTGCACGCGACAAGCCTGCCCTGGCCGTCGTTGCCGCCGCCCGCGAGCGCTGGGAAGCGGCCAATCTCTTGCGCGTGGACGCGAACGCGCTGGCTGTCGAACATGATGAGGAGGGCTATTGGGTGCGTGCCTGGGTGCGCGTGAACTCTGCCAGCATCGGCGATACTCCCGCGTCACAAGCCGAACGATACGCCAAGGCGATCGCGGCGTTGCCCGAGACGACCCGCGACGTACTGTTGGGCCACCAGCGCGACCGGCAGGATCTAAGCGCGATCGCTTCACGCTTGGGCATCAACACCCGCGACGTCGAGCAGCATCTCGCCGATGCGATACTGGCGATTGGTCGCGCGCTCGATGGGGCGTGACCTCGCCTTAGCCTTTCCCGTCACCAACATTCCCGAGGAGCATCAGTCATGATGAGCGTCCTTCCAACGCCCGGGTCGTCCAAACGCGCGAGGCTGGCCTCTTACGATCACGCTTATGCGGTGGCCGTACAAAGGAAGCGCGAGACCGGACGGCCGCAATTCGTGCTGCGTACCGGTGACTCGTTTCAACCTTTCCGAGTCTCCACCAGTGCCCCGCAGCGCCACCAATCCGTGATGACCCTCATCCTCTAAGGCGGCGCGTCGACGGGCGGGCCCATTGGGAGAACTAAGATGGACACGCCGATGCATCCTGCGCTTGCCGCATTGAACGACGATCAGCGGTACGCGGCCCTTTACGGTGTCCCGGTGGTGGCCGCCTGGGGCATGGGCGTCGACAGCACGGCGATGATCGTCGAATGGGTTACGCGTGGCCTGCCACTGTCAGTCGTTCTGACCGCCGACACGGGCGTCGAGCGGGAAGAAACCTACGCCTACCTGCCGATCTTCCAGCGCTGGATGGACCGTCATCACATCGAACACCATGTCGTTCGCTATGTGCCCAAGCGTTTCAAGCACTGGCCGCCATATTTTACGCTGCTCGAGAATTGTCTCACCAACGCGACTCTGCCGTCGATCAGTTTCGGGCGCCATTCCTGCTCGGCCAAATGGAAAATTCAGCCGCAGGATCAGTGGGTCGCCGGTTGGTCTCCGGCCCAGCAAAGATGGGCTTGCGGCGGCAAGGTTGTGAAGCTGATCGGCTATGATAGCTCACCCGCCGACAGTCGTCGCTACGCCCATCGTGAGGGGCATGTCAGCGATCTCTATGACTATCACTATCCCTTGCGCGAATGGGGCTGGGACCGCGATGCCTGTACCGCTCGCATCCGCGCGGAGGGTCTGCCTGTTCCGATCAAGTCCGCATGCTGGCTCTGTCTTGCTCAGAAGACCAGCGAGCTGATGACGCTTCCGCGCTGGTGTCTGCGGCTGATCGTGCTGGTCGAGGCCCGGGCGGCGCCGCGCCTGGTCACTGTCGAGGGTCTGTGGCGCACGTCGACGCGCGAGCGGCCCGGGTCGATGACCAGGTTCATCCGCGATCGAGCCCTCCTGCCGGCAGTGGAAATCGATGCCATTATCGCCGGGGCGCCGGTTGATCTTATCGATTTTCAGCGCGCCGCCTCGACTGTTCCATTGAGCGAAAGGCCGACCGCTCGCGACTGGATCGACCGCTTCAATGCAGAGGTCGACCGGCTCGCGGCTTGACCGTTGCTGCCTACGCCCCCTGGCAATCTTATGGCTCCACCAGCAGACGTTCGGCAGCAAACAGACGCGATCGAGGATCAACCCTTCAGGTGTTGCTCGACGGCATCCACGCTATTGCCGACCGCCTTCACCGCCTCGGCAAGCTGGTCCCTGCTGACCCCGAATTTCTCGGTCCAGTAGCGCACCTCATACTCTTCGCCGAGTGCGATCCGCGACCGGTCCCGTGGGCCGCGCAACGTCTTGTCGTCCGCCATCGAAACTCTCCTGGTAACTATCTGTCCTGGCTCGAATAACGTCAGGCCGGGAAGCGGGTTTCCTGTGCTTGGTTATCACCCGTCTCCACGCGGCCAATCGAGTCGCTCGCGCGTCGGAACGAGTCCCTGCGCCGGGTATTTCCTCGACATGGCTTTGGAGCGATCAGCATGGCGCGGGTGAGCGCAGCACGGAAGCCGCGTGCTGCGCCGCGATTGCGCACCGCTGGGCCGCCGCCATTCCAGCCCGTGCAGCTCGCGACGCTGGTCGACAGCGTGCCGACCGGCAACCGCTGGATCCATGAGATGAAGTATGACGGCTATCGCGTGCTGCTTGCAATCGGCGGCGGCGAGGCCGTCGCCTATACGCGTTCGGGGCTCGACTGGTCCGAGAAGTTCGCCGGGCTCGCCGCCGACGCCGCGAAGCTCAAGGTTAGCTCGGCGCTGATCGACGGCGAGGCCGTGGTTCTCGATGGTGACGGCCGGTCTAGCTTTCAGGCGCTACAGAACGCGCTCAAAGGCGCGCCGGCGTCGATCGATTTCTTCGCGTTCGACCTGCTCGAACTCGATGGCGAGGACCTGACCCAGCTACCGCTCACCGAGCGCAAGGCGCGGCTTGCGAGAATCCTGCCAAAAGGCGCAAAGTCGCGGCTGCGTTATTCCGATCATATCGCCGGCAACGGCGAGAAACTCCTCAACCAGTTCTGCGCCGCGGGGCTGGAAGGCGTGATCTCCAAGAAGGCAGACGGTCGCTATGTCGGTTCGCGGTCGGGCGGGTGGCTCAAGACCAAATGCATCAAGCGCCAGGAATTCGTGGTGATTGGCTGGACGCCGTCGGACAAGTCACGCCTGTTCCGCTCGCTGATCCTCGGCGTCCATGAAGATGGCGTTCTGCGCTATGCCGGCAAGGTCGGTACCGGGTTCGACACCCAAGAGATCATCGACCTGATGGCGGTAATGGCGCCGCTTGAACAGAAGGAACCCACCGTCAAGGCGCCACGGGCTGAGGTGCGTGAGGCCCACTGGCTCCGCCCCAAGCTCGTCGCCGAAATCGCCTACACCGAGATGACCAGCGAGGGGACGCTGCGACATCCTTCCTATCTCGGCCTGCGTGAAGACAAGAAGCCGGAGGCGGTGGTGGTCGAGAGCGAGGCGCCGGTCGAACAGGTGACTGCGCCGGCATCTTCGGTGGCGATTTCCAATCGGGACCGGGTGATCTTCCCCGAGGGCAAGATCACCAAGGGGCAGCTCGCGGACTATTATGCGCAGGTCGCGCCAGTCATGCTGCCCTGGGTGGGATCGCGGCCGATCAGCCTGGTGCGTTGCCCGCAAGGCCGGGCCAAGAAATGCTTCTTCCAGAAGCATGACGCGGGGAGTTTCGGCGACGCGGTTCACCATGTAGCGATCCGGGAGAAGGACGGGCACGACGAGCCCTATCTCTACGTCGACACCGCCGACGGCCTGCTGACCTGCGTGCAGATGGGCACGATCGAGTTCCACGGTTGGGGATCCCGGATCGAGGATGTCGAAAAGGCCGATCGGCTCGTGTTCGATCTCGATCCCGATGTCGGGCTCGATTTCGAGAATGTGCGCACCGCCGCCTTCCACTTCCGCGAAATCCTGAAATCGATCGGACTTGAGACCTTTCCGATGCTGACCGGCGGGAAGGGCGTGCATGTCATCGCCCCGCTCGTCCCCGATGCGGAATGGCCCGAGGTCAAGGATTTCGCGCATCGGCTCGCGCAAGCGGTGGCGCAGAGTGATCCCGAGCATTTCACGGCTGCGCTGCCCAAGGCGCAGCGCGAGGGCCGCATCTTCGTCGATTATCTGCGTAACCAGCGCGGAGCGACCGCGGTCATGCCCTTCAGCGCGCGCGCCCGCGAAGGCGCGCCGGTCGCGGTGCCGATCACCTGGAAGGAGATGGAGACGATCGACAAGCCGTCGCATTGGTCGATCCTCGACGGCGCCGAACTTGTGAAGCGCGCCGGCTCGAAGGCGCTTCTGGGGTGGGGGCGCGCCGACCAGGTGCTGCCCGACCTGTGAGCGTGGCCCCGTGAAAATCGCGACCTACAACGTCAACGGCGTCAACGGGCGGCTTCCCGTGCTGCTGCGCTGGCTTGAGGAAGCCGAGCCTGATGTGGTCGTGTTGCAAGAGCTGAAGGCGCCGCAGGAGCGCTTCCCCGAAGGCGCGGTTCGCGAACTTGGCTACGACGCCATCTGGCACGGCCAGAAATCCTGGAACGGTGTCGCGATGCTGAGTCGGGTGGGCGAAATCCATGAGACGAGACGCGGACTGCCAGACGATCCTGATCCGGTTCAGAGCCGCTATATCGAGGCGGCCATCAACGGCATCCTGATCGGCGGGCTTTACCTGCCGAACGGCAATCCGCGTCCCGGCCCCAAATTCGACTACAAGCTGCGATGGTTCGACAGGCTGATCGACCATGCGGCGGGGCTGCTCGGAACTGGGCTGCCCGTGATGCTCGCCGGCGACTTCAATGTCATGCCGACCGATCTCGACGTTTATAAGCCCGAGCGCTGGCTCGATGACGCGCTGTTCGCGCCAGAGGTGAAGGCGGCCTATTTCCGGCTGCTCGATCAGGGCTGGACCGACGCGCTCCGTACGCGCCATCCCGGCGAGGTCATCTACACGTTCTGGGACTATTTCCGAAACGCCTATGTCCGCAACGCGGGCCTAAGGATCGACCATCTGCTGCTCAGCCCCGCGCTCGTCGACCGGCTCGCCGACGCCCAGGTCGATGCGCACGTGCGCGGCTGGGACAAGACCAGTGACCACGCGCCGGTTTGGATCGAGCTGGCAGACAAGCCGAAGCGGAAACGAGCGAAGAAGGACACCGCCTGATGGACATTGAGAGCTTCATGCTCGCCGAAAATGGCTGGGTACCCAACAATGACCGGTTGCCGGTCGTCGTGTATCACGCTGCGCTGAAAGGGGAGGGTGGGGATCTGGCGGAGAGAATCGAGGCTCTGTTCGCCGATCACGGCTGGCCGCCTGACTGGCGTGACGGCGTGTTTGATTACCACCATTATCACTCGACGGCCCATGAGGCGCTTGGGGTGTTTTCGGGAAAGGCGACGCTGGAGCTCGGTGGTCCTGACGGGCGAAGGATCGAGGTGTCGACCGGGGACGCGTTGCTGCTCCCGGTGGGGACCGGACATCGCCGGATCTCGGCGAGCGACGACTTCCAGGTGGTTGGCGCCTATCCGCAGGGGATGCACTGGGACATCTGCCGCGAGGCGCCCGACGAAGCGGTACGAGCACGTATGGCGGCCCTTCCCGATCCACGGCACGACCCGGTGACGGGCGAGACGGGAATCCGGACGGGCGCTTGAGTTCATTGGTTGCGCGGATTCATGCGCCCGTCTTTCGCAACCAAGCGATGTCGGTAGTCGGGATATTCTAACCTATCGGCGCGGCGCGCTGTTTTGTGAGTCCATCAAACCATCCCGCGTAAGGCGTTGTGCGCGCCATATGCCGGTTGAGATCCGGCGCACCATCGTCCCACCAGACCGGCCCACGCTCGCCGAGCGCCCGCTTCGCCTCGTCGACGGCCTGGTGCGCCTCATCCTCCGCGACTTTGTTCTCGTTTCGCCTGGCAGTTCCGACTGCGCGGCGCGCGGCCATCAGCTGCGAAACCAGCTCTGCCCGCTTCTCTGGTGGCAGTGATGGATCAGACATCCGCCAGAGGCGCCCACGCACGACGAAATAGCGGCCGTCTGGCGTCACCGGATGGTCACCTGGCTTGCGAGGACCGTCAGGCACCGCGGTCAAGCTCGGCCGCGCGAGCGAGCGCAGCGTCGCGCACTGCGCACCAACGGTCGCGTTCGACCCGGGCGTTGGCGAGCGCGCGATGCGCGGGTCGCCCATCCGGGGCCCGGACATCGGCAAGCGCGACGAGATTGGCGACTTCTTGGCGCAGTTTCTCGGGCGGCGTTCTCGGGGCAAGGATGCGTTCCACTACTTCCCGTCGCGCTTCGTCGCTGTCGCGCAGCCGAAGCGTGTGGCGCGGATAACCGGCGGCACGCAGGAGAGCGCTCAGCCATTTGCCATCCCAGCTCGGGGCGCTGGCGAGGAGATCGTGGGCGGTAAGCTGCTCGACCATCACACGCGCTACCTCGGCATGCGGTGTGCCCTGTGCGAGTTCGTCACGCGCGATGCCGTGGATCGTGGCGGCTCGCTCGTCCCAGTCGGTCCAGGCAGGGGCCGGGCGGATCAGATATTGCGCACTGGCGCCGTCCTCGAAGACCCAGCCAACCTCGATCGGATAACTTAGTTTGGCGAGCGAAGAGGCTTCGAAGTCGAGGAAAACCAGCATTTCACCTCAATCGCTGAAAAGGGCGGTGATTACCGCAGCTGGCTGTCCTTGCTGCCGCGGCGGTTGATCGCGCTGAAGGTCACATGCGTACGATCGCGCTCGCTTTGACATCTAACGCAGGTTCGTACGCCCGGAAGCGCCGCCCGCCGGCTTTCCGGGATGTCGTCGCCACATGCTTCGCATTCTTCGAGGCTCTCGCCGCTCGGCATGCGGGCACGCGCCGCATCCAGCGCATCCTTGATGCTGTCTTCGATCTGTTCCTGGACGGCGCCATCAGGCGCCCAGCCATTGGCCATGCGTCGCCTCTTTTGTCGCTGCGGAACTACACTCCCAATATGGGAACTGAGGAGGCAAAATTCCATGCCCCTACGCGCGGGAGCGCCGATGTTCTTAGGCCTCGCCGTGCCAACCTCGACATGTTGGCTGATCCGATCGCGCCAGACTGTCTGCGACTTTGCTTGACGAACGAAAGACGGTGCCCCCAATTTTCGCACTATACGTATCATCGACGAGCTTGCCGCCACGCGCTGCTATTATGGCCGATCGCTGCCGACACTACCCGATATTCTTCTGATTGATATCCCGTCACGCTTCGGCGGCAGGGGCCTCGCACTTGGCCGATACTATCCGGTGATCCTCGAGACGCTTGCCGAACAGGTCGAGTTTGAGGCGTTTCTTTGTGCCGAGCGCCCCAAACTGGCGCCGCCGGCACTGCTCGATCGCCGCCCATCGTCCCTCTATCTGACCGAAATTGTCTTCGCTCGTTATGAACCGCAGGCTCCGGGCTGGCCCTGGCTGCTCCTGTGCTGCTGGCCTCCATCCTATACGGCCATGTTCAGTCGCCGGGCGAAGAGTTTGCGCGCGGGGCCTACACCGTCGACGCGTTCGTCAATTCAGAAGAGGCAGATGCCGCAGAGAGTCTTCTGCTGGAAACGCTCGCCCCCCACCAATCACGCCGGGTGGAATCCTGTCCTTGGGCATTAGGCCGAGCTTAGCCGGCAGCTGTTCGCCATCCGGACTTCGACAGCAACAGACGCCCTTAGGACTTTGCCGCCAAGCGGACCGGCGCCGCTTCGTAAGGTGGGACCTCAAACGGCGGGCTCAGCGGCCGCTCAGTGCCGATAGCCAAGCAACGCCGTGATCGGCGCAGCCATATCGACACGCTTCTTCATCAGATCGGAGAGCCAGACCAGATGCGCTGCGGCATCCGCCAGCGGGAGCCCACAAACCTCGTCGAAAAGCTCGCGCTGATAGGCGAGCTCACGGTCGAGGATATCACGCAGACGGACCCGCGCTGGACTATCATCCTCTTCTATTCCAGCATTGGCCTCACGCGCAGCATCCAGAAACGCTTCGGCCAGCTCCTGCGCCTCATAATAGCCGCCATCGAGCCCCTCGCTCGCGGCAAGGCTGGCGAGCCTGCGTCGCACCAGCGGCAGGTCGGGATCCGCTGCCGCGTCGTCGAGGGGAAGGTTATAATCGTAGCTGGCGAGATAATCTCGGATCATGGTTTTCCTCCGTCAGTGACGGAGAACATAGAAAGAACGAGGGCGCAACTGAAATCGCCGGTGTGGCATTCGGGATTGGCTTGGTGCTGACGACAGTTTCTCACGCGGGGCTGCTTCCTATTTTGAGCGACCCTGCGCGGCCCGGCGCTCACACAAGCCCTGTGGATGCCAGTCGTGTATCAACGTCGTGGGCGCTTGGCTGGCATCGTGCAGGATGAGGGCGAAGCCTTTCCGCGGCTCCTTTCCCGTGGCCATCAGCAGCATCGGCGGCCCGCCCCTGATAACGAGGTTGTTCCCGGGACCGTGGCCAAGCTGAACCCCCTCCGGAGTCTCGAGACAGGTGTCGCCGGTGACCGCGTAAAACGCCTCCGGCCCTGAATGGACGTGAAGCGGGGCTGTCATGCCCGGCGTGAAGATCGAACGCAGATACTCGGCGGCGTAGCTCTGTGCGGGCTCGACCGGGAGCGGCCCTACCGTGGATGCGTGTCCGCCGCCTTTTGCCCGCCATGACCGGCGTTCGATGGTGAAGAGCCAAATCTCGCCGAAGGCCTTTACGACAGAGCTGGACGGCGTCGCCGCGCGCTCGGCCGCATCCTGCGACGGGAAACGATCTAGATGCCAGTAGAGCGGGCCCACCGGCAGTGAGGCGAGAGCCTGGCGTGTCAGCAGACAGGCCGGGCCAACCGCTTCCTCGGTTCCACACGGACGGGTGGTGGCCTGAGCCCATGCAGACTGGGTCAGCAACGACGCGCCAAGAAACGCGAGACCGGACAGCAAAATTCTCATGTCGCCCCCCTGCTGATGAACGTCCGTCGAGAATATCACGCCAGTATCTCTATCGCGATAGGAGATATCTTCTTCCGGCGCCGATTGCCGGAGACGATCCAGGCAATATAAGGTGCAATTTCAGCGGGTCTAAAGGATCCTTTCTTCCCCGGCGTCCTCGCTTTCACTTGTCCGCATGTGGAGGGGCAACGCATTCTCGGAAAGGCGCCGACAGCGGCTGTAGCAGACTGGCGGCGCCTCGTGATTCGGATCAGCCGTTCAGACGATCCTTTACCGCCTTGGCAGCTGTGAAACCGAGCTTCTTCGACGCCGCGATCGTGATCGCGTCGCCCGTTGCAGGATTACGACCTTGGCGCTCAGGCTGGTCCTTCACCTTGAACTTGCCGAACCCAGCCAAGGAAACCTCTTCGCCTTTCGCCGCGCTATCCGCGATCACGGCGAAGACGGCGTCGACAAGCTTCTTGGCCTCGGCCTTCGCGATCCCGTGGTTCGCTGCAATGGCGTCGGCGATGTCACTGTTATTCATCGATCAAACTCTCTTATCATCTATTGAGCGCGTGTGAGCGGAAGCGCTCCAACAGAGCTGCGACCCTGCTCGCGCTTGTCCACTCTAACCGTGTCGGACCGAAGGCGAAACGGCCGATGGCGGCGTATTTCATAGCAATCGGCGCCAGCTCGTGAAGACCGAGCGCGAGCGCCATAGCGAGGCCCAGCCTTTTGTCGGCAGACCGGATGGAAGCTCGGCGGAAGGCAGTTTCTCAAAAGCTCCGGTCCTAGTTAACTTCCGTGGTTCAACCTTTCGAACAGGCGACATGAAGGACGCTCAAGCGGCGAAATGCCCGATCAGTCGATCAGTGAACATCAGCCTCAGTGCCGTTGCGGTCGCTATTGGGCTGGACGTGGCCGAGCCATAACGGAAGCTTGCTGTTCCTGAAGTCCCAATCGCCGAGCGGCGCGAACCAGTCGGGCACAGCCTCGCCATTGAGCTGGATCACCTGGTCGCCGTCCAAAGTCTGCGTCGCATAATAGCGGCTGAAGATCCGGCTCGCCCAGCCGATCCCATCAAAGCCCTGATCGGATTCCTCCTCAGGACGCGAAACATACTCTACGCCTCCAATGGCATCCCCGTCCATCAGCGCAACAGGAGCGCCAACAGGCCAATCCCCAAACAGCATCAGGATTTGGGCCAGCCGGCGATCCCTCGGATCAATCAGCTCCGTATCACCACTATAGAGGCGCGCACCGACGATGATGAACTCCGCCATCCCCTCCGGGTTCAGAGTTCGCGGCTTCGTCCGGTCCGCGTCGAGCACCAGCTTCAAAGGTGGCTTTGTCATGATCAGGGTCTCGCCGAGCTTCCCGAACTCATTGGCCTTTACGGCCTCCTGCATGTCGATGCGCAGCCCGCCATCTTCGCGCCGGAAGCGCCCGGGCGACACAATCGTCCAGATATTCCAGAGCGACCAGAAGATCGCGAGCTTCAGCGGCGTGCCCACCATGTCGGCGTAGGACTGGAGCGATCCGAGATAGGCCGCCGACATCGTGAAGTTCTGCTCAAGCGGCTCCTCGCCTCGCATATTCTTGACCTCGATCAGCCATTGCTCGCCATCTCCGAGCACCACGCGAAAGTCCGGCGCCCGCGCTTTGGTGGCACTATGCACACGCCCGATATCCTCGCACTTGAACATCCGATAGCGCCCGAGTGTCAGCACCGTGGCTTCAAAAAGCCGCTCGGTGCGCGAGCCATGCACCAGAGGCGCGTCGGTCAAAGCCGTCTCGAGCCTCGGTCTTGCGTCCGCCATGAAGCGGTCAATCAGCGTCGGATCGTTGAGAGCGATCCGATGTTGCTGCGCGAAAGCGGCAAGAGACGCAAACAGGTCGAACGGCTTTGGTTGGCGGGGCGCCGCGGTCTCCTCGCTCATGGCGCGTTCCCGCCCGGCGGCTCAACATCGGGTGGGTTCATATACTGCCGAAAACCAGTCAGGTCCTCGTCGCTGGGGTTTTCCGCCTCTGGGAAATGCCGGATCGTCTCCGCAATATCACGGCGGGAGACATAGCTGATGATCGCGCCGCCGTTGCTCATTTCATAGTCCATCGAGCCGGTGTAGCGATTGGGTAGGGCAAGGCCCGGCGCGAATGCGATGGGCTTCTTGTTCCCTTTCTTGCTGACCTCATGCTTCGCCAGAGCCACCCTGATGAATTCCAGCGTGGTAAAGCCCATTTCGGTGCGTCGCAGATCGATGCGCATCTGTTCCACAAGTTCGGGTCGCTCCTCGGCGTCACGCAGCTGCTGGGCACGAAGCTCCCGATCATAGTGGCGATAACCCAGTTCCCGCTCGAGGTGCGTCGCCTTTTGATCGAAGCCGCCATTGTCGGCCAGCTTCAGGACCTCTTCGCAACGCTGCCGCCAGGTCCGCAACAGCTCATAGGCGGCGAAAATCCACATCGGCGAAAGTGCCTGCACCATGGCGAGGTTCGAGCGGGGCTGACCCTCCGCGGCCATGTCCTCGAGCACCTTCTGCTCAAGACCGTTGAGCAGATTGTCGACATGGCAAAGCTGGCTCGCCTGCATGACCAAAAACGGATTGTCCGCAAATCCGGCCAGCGACTTCAGCGCCTCGAAGAGATCGCTCCGGCCAATCTCGGAGATGCTGCGATAGCGCGGCTTTTCGTCATCGGGCTCGCACATCTCCGGCACGGGGTCACGCCTGTCCATAGGGCGGTTGGATCACCGCGAGCGGAAGTGGATCGACAAGGCCCCAGAAGCGCGTCGTCGCACGGATGTAGCGCGCCAAGTCGCCTTGCCTGATGCGGACATGCTCGCTCGCAATCGCCGTCCCGGGAAGGAGATCGTGATAGTCACCGGCGTCCTCGTCCCAGAGGTCGGGCGCCAGTTCGCGCAGCCGCTCGCAGGACCTACCCTCACCATGCCGCACGACGTTGGCAGCGACGAACATCTCCGTCAGGTCCTCGCGCAGGCCACCCAACGCCAGATCAATCCCGGTCTCTTCGGCGCAACCGCGAAGCAACGCTTCGAACCCGCTGAACCCGCTCATGTCGGCAAGCCCTGCATCCTGTATCGCCCGGGCCCAGCGGCTCAGCTGACGCTCGAACAGACCCGCGAGGGTCAGGGTGAACGCCTTCGCCGCCTCATTGGCGGTGTAATTGTCCACTTGGGCTGCGGCCCGATCGAGGAACAGGTCGAGGCTGCTTGTCTCGCCGATCTCCAGCACCGGATGGGTTCGCAGGTTCTCCATGGCCGGCTCGATTACACGCTCGAAGAAGCGCCCAAGATTGGCCCGAAAGACCCTCGGTAACTGGTCTACGGTCGACGTCATCAAAACCCCCGGCGCAACTCTCGGCGCGCTTTGCGGAAGGTGAAGGAATCTCACGCGGTTGCAAGTCAACAATTCCTCGCCGAGGCACCAGTCATACGATATTGTCGAGCGCCGCCAGTCCAACAGGGGGGGGTACGCGTGGCACAAACAAAAGCCGATGCTCACCGAAAATCTGCGAGGAAGGCCTATAACGAGAGAAGCGATCTCGAGAAGCTACAGTCGCAATGGACTAAGCTGTCGGGTCTGCATGGACGCGACGAACCCTCTGCTGCAATCGTTCGCTGCGCCACTGCCGCCGAGATCGCTGCCAACTATGCGGTTCGTACCGAATGGAGCAAGAAGACCCAGTTCGATGCAGCCATCATCGACCAGTTCCTGCGCTGGGCCAATGGTCTGCCGCTGAAGGTCGAACGCCTCTTCGTGCCCGTCTTCTTCGCAACACCGACGACAAGCCCGACGGCAAAAGCTCTCATCAGCTCGGCGACCAAGATCAACAAGGTGCGCAACGCCGTCGTCCACCAAGGGTCATTCAGCAACAGGGACGAGGCCGAGGCGATCATCGCTGAGGCAAAGATGTTCATCAATATGATCGTCGGTTTGTCGATCGACGGCTTCGATATCGAGACAAGGGCTTCGCCCGCCTCGGATGGGGACCCTGCCAAGGCAGCATCCCAATGACCGCCGGACGCCCCAAGCGCCACCATTATGTGCCGCAATTCTATCTTCGGCGCTTCGCGTGCGCGGACGATGCGAACAAAGTTCGCGTCGTCGAACGGCATGGTGACGTCCTAGCCATCGACCGCAAATCCATAGACCGCATCGGCTATGAGGACGCCCTGCATGACTATGTCGAGAACGGCGTCGCCGGTTCGATCGAAGGCCCGATCAACCACGTGATCGAGACCCCATTCTCCAAAGGACCGACATGGAAAAAGATCGTTGAAGGTCAATCCGCCGCCCTCTCCGACGCAGACAAGGTTCCGATCTATGGGTTCGCCCGCCACCTCCAGCGCCGGAACCTCGAAACGCTGCGCTTCATCGAGGCTGAATCCACCCGGTTCACAGGCGGTCATCTCGACGCTGATCTCGACGAGGACGAGCGGGAGATGCACGCATGGATCGCCGCATCGGCTGATCACGCGCACGCCCTTTTCCGCGAAGGAGCAATGGACACGACGATCCCTGCCGATGCTGACACCATCAAGGTGATGGTCTGCCACTCTCCGGTTCCGTTCCGAACCTCGACGAACCCGACGCTGATGATCTCTGCCCCTGGTCGGCAATCTGTCTTCGGCGCCGTGTTCAATGACCTGCGAACCTGGTGGCTTACGCTCGACCGGACCTGCGGAGCCTTCATTATCGCGGGCGGACCGCCCGGCCTTAGCCACTCCACCATGCCCCCAGATGCAGCGCGTATGATCAATCGGCAATATCTGGTTCAGCACGCCAACAGCATGACCGTCCGCTACCTCCTCGCTGACGATCCCTATCTGGACGATGACCTTCGCTGGGCGGGTTATGGTTTCGATCGGACTACAACTCATGGCGCCCGCTGGCAGAAGCGCGGTGGTGGCGAGTAGCCTCACCGCAACGGGAACGCTGCAGCACCATGATCTCCCCCAATGCCATTCCCGCCATCGTCAGCTCAGGACTTTGTCGCCACGTGGAATGGTGCCGATCCTGCTGGTCCGCTCCAGGTTCCAGCCGGCCGTCCTGTGCTGTTTGGTCGCGCTGGTGCGCGGGTGTTTGTAGATATTCTTGTAACCGACCGAGATAATCCCACGGTTCGCCGCCAGCGTGGCGGTCGGCACCGTGCCGGTGAAGTCGGCGCCGTGATGGGTCACAACCAGATAGTCGAACGTCTTGCCCATGGGCCAGCTGCCGAGCGCGTCGTACCCGGCATCCCCGACAAGCAGCGCGGTCAGCTGGGAGGCGAGCGTCAGAGCCAACGACAGGCCATTGTCGTTCAAGCGCGCCGGGCCGGTGCATTGTAGAAGCGTCGCGCCGCCGACCGTTAGAACCGCAGCACCGCTATAGCCAATGAGAAGGCTCTTCGCGTGAAGCTGAGTGGCGATCTTGCTCGCGCCTGGTCCCATCACCTGCACCGGTGTGAGCCATTGGACCGATTGCAGTGCCTTGCACCGGTAATAGCCGTGCAGATGATCCCAGTCCCAATGGGACAGGATCACGGGCGCCGTGCCGGTAATCGCAGGGGCTCTCGCGGGCGCCGTGTGTGCGTTGTAGGAGATAGGCCAGCCGGCGTCGAAATGTCCCAGAACCTTGCCCTTCGCATCAAGAAAACTGATGAAGCTGGCCTGGCCGACGTCGCGGACCTGCACATCCTTGACGGCGGCCAGGGCCTGCAAAATATTCCGCGCTTTCGCGAGCTGACCGGCCGCACCGCTCGGGAACTGACAGAGTTGCGCGACCTTCGTTGCCTTCTGCAACAGAGGGGCAACCGATGCGCCGACAGGCTGCGGCGCTTTTGGTTCCTCATCGCGGCCGAATAGCAGACGCGCATCTTCCAGCACGCCGCGGCTATGTTGAACATAGCCATCGGGCGTGAGTTGGGCATGGAAGGCGATCGTCTCACCGTCCCAGAAGCGCGGCCTGATCTTTAGTTCCACCCAGTCGCCCTCCTGGGGTACGAAGCCGAACTTCTTCTTAAAGCGCCGTTCCGTCGTGACCGCGCGCACCGATGCAAAGGGCTCCACTACGTCCGGTGACGCAATCGAGCGCTCCAGATCGTCGTCGGACACCTCCACATCGATGCCATCGAACTCGAAAGACGTTCGGCCATAGGGGCGGGGGCCGACCCTTTCCGCGCGGGTGACAAAGGCGATCAAAGCACGTCTTGGGAACTCGGGCTTTGCGGTCACATCTTTCATCATGGGAGCAGATCACCTTACGTTCTGTTTGGACCGAAGCCCATACTGCCCGACCATCGCAATTCAGGCCTCGCGAAAGGAATCGCGCTAACGTGCGATGTAGGTCGTGGAGCCGGTAGACCCGCCCTCGCGCCGGCGCCGCCCTCGCAGAATCTTCGCGTTACTGAGACTCGCTCGGAAGCACTCAGCTCTGTGAAGGCAAGGCTACGCAAGGCTCCAGCTTACGGACCGTGATAATAAGAGATCAGCGGCGGGTTTTCGGGATCGTCCTCGGTCATCAAACGGTCGGTGAACTCGAGCGCGCTATCCTCCGGCGGCTCAACCAGAAGCTGATCGACGATGATTACCTGATGGTCGGAGAGATCGCTCTCGGCGACCTCATAGAGGTAGCGGTAGAACGCCTGAACGAGCTCGGGGTTGATGTCGGGCGTGATGTTCTTGAGGGGCGTGTCGATCATGAGCAGCGTCGGTACGGGCAGATCATGCTCGGCCGCCGTGCGGTGAAGAGCCAGCGCGAAACATATCGTTAGCAGCGTCTTCTTGCCGCCACTTCCAGCAGTATAGAAGCTGTAGGCCGCCGCTTCGTCTCCACCGGGCCATATTTCCGGGATCATCGTGCGCCGATTGATGTGGACCTCATCCGTGCTGCTCACACCTGGAACGTGCGTTGCAACCAATGCCTCGAGGAAATTTTCTTCGAGCGCCGCGAAATTTGCGTCTGCCTTGCTCAACCGCCGCTGCTCCGCGATGATCTCCCGCTCAAGGCGCTCCAGATCCGCGGACAGTGCGTCGGCATCCTCGACCATCTTCGTCACAGCGTCCGGCATGGCGCTTACGCGATCCAGAAAGCGTGCGCGCTCGTCGAGCTCCGCCAGCTCGCGCTGTGCGTCACGGGTCCGTGCCAGGCGATCCGATTCATATGTTGCAAGCAGATCGGCCACCCGCCGGTCGAGCAGGTTCTTGTCCGCGAGCACCGCCGCAATGCGCACTTCCTGCCGTTTCTTCGCGATCCCGTGCCGCCGAAGCGACGCCTCGATATCCGCCAGCCGCGCATCGAGATCGCTGTTGATCGTTGCGGGCGTAATCGCGCTCTCATCGGGCAGAAGCGGTTGCAGGCACAAATAGCAGTCGTCGCCGTGCGATCGGTGCGTGCTGATCGGCTGGCCGCATTGCGGACAATTCTCGAAGGCGCTCCCTGCCAGTACCGCGCGGGCACGGTCGGCTCTGGCCACCTTGAACTTCATCGACAGCAATTCCGAGCGTAGCTCGCGCTGCTCGTTGAGGCGGAAATTGAGATCTTCCAGCGTCTCTCGCTCACGCTCCAACAGATCGGACAAGTGCCGGAGTTCCACGCGCTGATCGTCGACGAAATGCGTGTCGCTTAAATAGGCCGCATTGTCGTCGCTCAAGAGGCGCCGCAGTTCGTCAGCGCGCCCGCGCACCTTCTGGAGCTCGGTCGCGATTTGTCCCACCGATGCAAAATCAAACTCGCGTAGAAACTCCCGGATCCGCTCAGCTGCATCCCGCTTCGCGCGCTGTTCGGTTCGCGTTTGGTCATACTGGATTTGCAACGTGCTCAGCACTTCGCTGTAATAGCCGGTGAAGAAGTTCAGGCTGTCTTTGCTCTTCTCCGCCAGCACGGGTGTGTTCAGCCGGAAGAAGGAGGAATCTAATTCTTCCTGCTCAAGGTAGCAGAATTTGAAGAGATCGCGGAAGCTCAGCCGCACCATGGGCGAGTCCTCATCCCCGGTGCGCTTGCGCACCCGGATGATCGGATACCCGAGAAGTCGGAAGAGCAGGTCGCTCAAGTTGACCACATCGGTCCCGAAGACGACCGGACCGTCACCCTTCGCGCGGACCTGCAAGCTGACAGGACCTTCCTCCGGGTCCATCCAAGAGACCCTGACGAATCCTTCTCCCCGACTCCGCTCGATCAACACCTCGAGGTCGCGCACTTGCAGTGTCAACGCGGCCGCCAGGAACTCCCGTTGGATAGCGGTCGTCATCTCGAGGTTCCCGCCAAGGCAAAAATCGATCAGTCGAACGACCGTGGATTTTCCAAGGCTGAGGGTGCCATGAATGAAGGTGATATTCCGCGAGAAGGTCAACACCTCCTCGCTCTGGCGGCACAACAGCTTCAGCGTTTGAAGACGGATTTTCATTGGTCGATCGTCTCGCCCATGCGTAGGGATGCCACTTCCGGGAAATTCGCGTAGATGAAGTCCATCAGCGATGTGGCGGTCAGGTTCAGGTGCCGCTTGAGTAGTACGGCGCGCTGGCGGATTCCGGCATATTCCGGCTCGTCTTTCAGAGCTTCGGCGGCGGAGCGGCCACGCTCCGTTTGGCCGATAATGACCGTGCGCCCCGCGGTGTGAACATGGATCAGGCCCCGGCCTGCCAATATATTGAGGAAACGCCTGTAGCGGTGATCCCAAGGACCATATTTGAAGCGCACCATTCGGGCCTCGATCGAGTTGCGTTCGAAATCCTCGACCTTCACCTGCGATGCGTCACTGCCGCGCACGCGAATCGCCCGTTCCAGAAAAGCAGGGTAGCGCAGCAGGAAATCGAGCTTGGCCAGTTTGGTCAGCCCCTCGACCTTCTGATCCCCTGCCTTACCCGCAAAAGCGTCGATGAGGACTAGCAGGCGGCCCAGATGAAGGGAGTCATCGCCCTCGAGGTGATTGACGATTTCGGGGAGCGTGCTCATGCGTCTGGTGCCGCTGGAGACAGGTCGCGATCAGCGCTCCACCAGACCTTGCACTCCTCGGAAAGTAAACCGGCGGTGCCGACAAGATGCTCCGAACGGCACCCAAACAGGCTCTCGCGCTCGCCTATGGCCGTCTCACGAGTTCGGCCTCGCAGGTCGGCAAGCATCGCTTTGCCATAGGCGCTCACCCCGGTCGATGTCTCGGCCTCAGCCTCACGCGCAGCCCGGATAGCGAAATACTCGAAATGGGCGAGCCGCCGGTTGGCTTCGGCCAATCCAAACTTCTCCTTCCACCCCAGGAACGTCCGCTCGAGGGAAGCGACATCGTCTTTCATCTGCTCCACATCGGCATAGCCGATGCCACCAGCCGCCATTTTCAATTCCATTCGGCCGAGACCGGGCGGGATGCTTTCGCGCGCGATAAACTCCCGGATGCTGAGCAATTCGCGATCATCTGCCGCCGCTGGCGTCGTGAGCTTCGCCATCAACTCTCGGTCCAGGCGCTTCTTCTTCGTACGGAGCGCTTCCACATGCTCCGCAAAATCTTCGACGACCGCGTGCGATTCGAGGACATAGCCATCCAGCGCAAGCGAGCTGACGTTCCAGATGTGCGCTCGGATACCGTCGGCCATGCGATAGAGCTCAAACACTGACTGATTTCCCAGCGTCTCGATTTCGCCAAGCGCCCGCACGAGGTCCTGCTCTGGCTGATCGATACCGGTCTTGCGCTGCTCGAGGCGTACCTTCGCAAGGGCAGCGATGACATGCTCCTGCGCAATCGCGGTGCTCTCGGCGAACTCGGCAAGGCACTTGCGCACCTTGTGACGCGCGCTAAGCCCGTCGAGACTAGGGTTCTCGCGGCAGCAATTCAGAACCGTCCCGACATCATCCCCGCCGTCACTGTCGTGAAACACGAAGTTGGTGGCGAGGACAAACCGTTCGAACTGCCCTGGGTAGCGCGCGTCGCGGACGCAAAAGCGTTTCAAGGCCCCGGATACGGATTTGTCAGAAAGACGAAATTGCGGCTGATCTAGCTCGCGTGTCTTGACCTGAATGCCAGTGAAACGCCCATTAGCGCCCTCGACAAGAACATCCTCCAGATGCTCGCAATAGACACTACGGACCGCAGAGCCGGGTAGGAGCATCTGAAGCGCCTTTAGCGCTGCGTAGTTGATCTGATAGCGGAAGCGTCGCTGAACTTCATCTCCCGGATCGCGGGGCAGGTCACTCATTTTACTTCTCGCCCTCCCTACTTGGAAGACGCCGCCCTGGTCTCTTCCCTTGTCGCTCTCCGCTATGGGTATCACCTTTGCATCTCGGATCAAGTTCATGGTGAGACTGATCCGTAGCTGGGTAGTGCTCGGTCGGATGCGAGCCGAGATCCGGGGGAGCTCGCAAAGCGACAACGGCTCATAGGCGGCGGTGCAGATTGGGCGGCTGCCCGCAAGCGGGCACCGGGCTCTATCTCCGCTTCGCTCCGACCAAGCCCCTTCGGGTCTTGGCCGCTGCCGCGGTGACGATCCCTTCCGCAGGCGCTTGGGGCAGGGGAGGTGTTCCTCCAATGGCCGTCGGGTGAAAGGCACGACCACCGCAATGCAGGCTCCGCCCAAGGAATCGCGCTCACGCGCGATGCGGATCGTGGAGCCAGCTGACATGTCATCGCCCCCTCCGCCGCCCTCGCAGAATCCGCGCGTTGCAGAACCGGTTTCGGACACAACGAGTTGCGTCGGGGCAAAGCTACGCTAGGCAAAAAGGGGCCGGCGACGTTTGTCTGTTTGTCAGAGAAGCGTCGGCCCCTTTTTGCCAAGCTTCGCTAAGCCCCTCCCGTGCCTGTTGTGTCCAAGAGCCCGGTCCTGCGCCTTCGGACCTGCGAAGGCGGCTCCGGGTGCGATGACATGTCGGCCGGCCCACGCTCCCTCTTCCATTCAAACAGAACCGTCCGCTCGCGCGGCCGGTGCGTCATTTGTGCCTGTGGGGCCGCTGACGCGGCCGTTCGATGCTCAGGCTCACCAGGTACGATGAAATTCTGTCAAGAAATCAATGTGATGGAAGAAATAGAGGGGAGGGGGTAGGGTTCAGATGTGGCCGGGAAAGAGAAGCGGACCACAGGACAGAGAAAGGATGAAGTCATGAAGATCGGTAACTTCAAGTTCGACGAACGCGCCAGTGATATCATTGGCAAGATCGCCACGCGCGAGATGCGTTTTCCTTACCTCATCATGCGCCGCGTCGAGGATCGGCAGAGCGACAGCGCCCCCGTCTACGAGATTTACGAGACGAACCGGGCGGGCGACGAAATCCAGATTGGCGTCGTCTGGGAACGCAAGATGCGTGCGAATGACGAGGTGTTCCTGTCCGGCATGATCGACGATCCGAGCTTCCGCGAGCCGCTGCCCATCGCCCTGTTCGGAGACGAGACCAACGGCTTTGACGTCCAGTGGCGGCGCGAACGTGAGCGCGAAGCGCAGGGCGGCGGCTTCGGCGGACGCGGCAACGGCGCGCGCGCGGGTGGCGGCTTCGGGGGACGAACGGGCGGCGGCTTCTCCGGCGGCAGCACCGCAGGACCGGACGGCGGTTATACCGGCGGCGGACGCAGCCTTGACGATGAGGTGCCTTTCTAAGGCGACCCGAGGCGGGCCGGGGGAGCGCTGGAACGCTTCCCCGGTCCTGAACCGTCATCCCGTCACAAGGAGTGCATCCCATGAGCAAGCCAACGGCCTTGCACAGCGTTAGCAGCTTTGCCGACCTGCCGGAACTCTATGCCGAACTCACCGCCACGCCGGATTTCGTGACATCCTTCGGCGACCCGATCCCACTTTCCATCATGGAACCGGGCGACGAACCCGCCGAGCATGCCATGCCCGATCCCATCGCCGCGCAGGCCGAGTGCGGCGGCATCGTCGCAGCCATTTTCGACCTTCTGGGCGATACGCGGCTCGACACGCTTGCGCCCGAACTCGCTTGGGGCTTCGTGAACAGCTTTCACTTTGTCGCGAACCGGCTGGAAGGTCGGGAGGATCGGCTTGCCGACACCTTGCGCGACATGGCCCGCCGTCTGGAGCCGGGCGAGGTGTTCACCAAGGAGCTTGAGGACACCCAGCTTGAATGCCAGTCGGTCGCCGAACAGCGCGCCGCCATGGAAGCGATGCGCGACTATGCGGCCGCGATGTATCGCACCTATGCCGGTCGCCCATGGTCGCCCGCCAAGGGGTCGCGCGCGTCCCATGTCACCACCGCCAGCCAGATTTCGGCGCTCGACTTTCTGCGCGCACGATCCGAACGGCGGCGCGACCGATACGACCCGCAAGGCCCCGTGGTCGTCGTGTCCGGCCCTTCCGACTGGCACGACTGGCGGATTATCTGGGGACGCCTCGACCAGATCAGGGCGCGCATTCCAAACATGGTGCTTGTCACCACAGGGCAGCGCCTTGGGGTGGATGCAGCCGCCGCCGCATGGGCAGCGCAACGGGGTGTCGTCTGCATCGCGTTCGGCCTCTATGGGCGCGGCAACGGCAAAGCCTTTCGGCGCAATCGCAACATCGCAGAGCTAATGCCGGTCGAAGCGCTTTTGTGCGAAGGGTCGGGCATCCAGTCGAGCCTCTACGACCTGTTCAACCCGGAGAAGGGGCACCGTGTCCCGACCCATGTTTTCATGCGGGCGGATCAGGAACCCGCCGTGCCGATCAAAAAGAAGCGCCGCGTCATAGCGGCCTGATCGGATCAACAGCCCAATAGGGACCGGCGCGGGACACCGCAGCCGGTCCCTTGTCGTGCCTTTGGCACGAGCGGGGGAAACCCGAACGGTTTCCCCCGCGTCGCTCCTTTTGCCGGGCGTGCCGCCCGCCAACGTCGCTCCCCTTTCCGCTAAGGATGCACGGTCTTGGAGGCATCATCCGCGCCAGCGGGGGCAGCAGTCGTGCGCTTGCGGGGCGATCCCGACGAGGGTTCCGCCTGGACGCCTTGTGCCGACAGACCCTTGAGCGCGGCGATCGCAGCGCCACCGCCAACCCGGATTGCCTGACCCAGCACATCGCGAAACTCACGCTCGCTCAAGCGTTCGACCGGCAATTCCGTGACCAGCTTTCCATAATGCGCGCGCAATCCGCGCCGTACCGTCTCGGCCTCTCGCGCGAGGCTTTCCTGATCGGCCTCGATCTTCGCGAGCCGCTCACGTTCCGTCATCTTGGGCATTGTTTGAACTCCTTTGCGAAAGGAGGTCTGCCCGCCATCGCCGACTATCCACCAAGGACCAACGCCATGCAATGCTTTCCCCATGACCGGAGCGGATTTGACCCGGACCGATTCCCGGCTGGGGAGAGCCGCCCCGATCCGAGTCGGACGGGCGCAGCGGGCAAGCGCGCTGCGGAGAAGGGACGCACGCCGGAGGCGATTGTAATGCACCCCACGCACCTGTGCTGCTCATAAACGGCGTAATTTCAACAGCTTATGAAGGTCGTTCATCCGCTGCCAGGACACATTTTGCTCCACATCGGCATGTTCGGCAAGGCAAAAAGCACGCGCAATATCGATCCGCTCGGGCCCCGAACGGCCTTCACCGTCCGGGGCGTCGTGTCCCGATCTGGGTTCTATAGACTGTCTTTGGAATCCGGGCGAGGGCGCATAGCGCGAGGCATAGTTGGGTTTTGAAGGCAGATCATCGCTTTGCTTGGCATCGGCCATCGGGTCTGTTATCAAAAGAGTGCGCTGCAATAGGGCAGTGCCGGGACTGGTAATCCCGTCGGAAATGACACTTCGGTGAGAGCTTCTCGCCGGGGTGCCTGTGCATATGTCCAGGCCGCTTGCGGCTAAAAGCGCAGGCGCATGTTCCGACGTGTTACCAGCCCCGGCTCCCGCGCCGTAGCGCGCGGGAGTAATGGGCCTCTCCGCATAGCCCAACTTCCGGAAACCGCACAATGCGGAACAGGAGGCGCTGATGGAAAGGGCTGCCATATCGCAGGCGAACGAGCGAGCAACAATCAAGGCCAGAGTGAAGCATCTTTCGCAGCAGGATCAGATCGCGGTTGAGCGCGCGACCCGCATCTTGCGCGCCTATTTTGTGGATCGCTGTTCCAGCACCCCAAAGCGGGGAACCTTGCTCGGGATCATGCTGGCCGAACCAACGACCGGCATTCAACGCGCCAGCGTGGCCCCGGGGGACCGATCTCATCTGGAATTTTGGGTATTCGTCGACCATCCCAGATACAAGGGTCTGGACAAATACTGGGGCCGAGCGCGTGCCATGCTGGCATCTGAGCTTCCCATGGCAACGACCAGTCTTTCGGTCTTCACGCCGGACGAAATGGAGCGGGCGAGGTTGGACGGCAATCGCCACCTGATCGATAAATTCGATGCCGGAATCATGCTCTACGGCGCCGATCTGGCCGAAAGCGATGTGCCTTCGGATCGGACTAACGATGTTGTTCGGTCGATGCTCCGTATGGCGCTGGCGCTCCTTGACCGCAACGGCCTTGCAGGGGCGGCCTGTGACGTCTCCAGCGCGCTCGAAAAACTGGGTGAAGTGTTCCCATCACTGTCCGAAGCGGAATCGGCCGACCTGCTCGAATCTTGGATGGCAACGGCAGCCGATTTTAACCACCAAAGAAATAGCTATTAGAGCTAGAGCTGTGCTATTCTGGCTAAACCGTTGTTCATCCAAGCTTTAGGGGGGGATCCCGGTTGGGACGATCCGGAAAGTCAACTTCAGGATCGTAGGCACAAATAGCGGACGTTGTCGCAAGCGATCCGGCGGGTCAGCTAGGCGCAAAATCGAGTGGTCGACAGATTTATGTAACTGCCAAAAGCGACCGCCTCCAAATCAGCTTGCCATTTATATGGTAGCAGGCGTTTAGCCGCGAAGATATGTTGATCATCTCGCCCTTCTTGCCGATAAGGCTTCGGTGGCAACGGGGTTAGCATGCGCGGGGGTGCCGAGAAGGGTATTCCGGGCAGCAGGCGGGATGTTGGGAAGGTGAAATCGGGCAAGGTGTCCAAGCCGAACCGTCAATCAAGCTCGCTTGAGGTAATTGTCAATCGGTTTGCAGCCGAGCTGAATCCAAGTGATTTGCTGCGAGCGATCGAAAAGCTTGACAGTGCAGACGCATACCGGGTTCCCGCGCTTATCCTTCGGTCAGGCATCGTCCAGACGATGCGCGACGACGTCAGGTCGAGGAAGCGAGACATAGCGTTGGCTGAGCTGGCCATCGGTCTGCGTGACCGGCATGGCGACGAAGTCGGCGCCGCAGCCAAAAATGCCGGCCGGCTCGTCACCACCATTGAGCGCGGATACCTCGCCTTGTCCGACGAGCTGGACGCGATGCTCGCCGACGCGCCGCCGGAGGAGTGGCTATGGGCCATCCTAGAACGCGCTGCCGAGTTGGTCGACTGGTCACTGGGCGAAATCGACCGGCGCGCGGCAGCAACGCCAATAATCGACGGCTCTGTGTTCGCGCTCCCCGACGGCGACGGTGGCGACTATAGGGCGGACGAGTTGATCGCGATGGTCGATGCGACGACATCGATGTGCGTGCGTACGCTGGCGGCACGTCATGGCTGGTACGATGGGGACGGAGCAATTGTCCTCCCCCGTCGGCCTAACCCCATGTCCCCCCACGTCAACGCGGACAAGCTTACGAAGCTAGGCGAAATGTGGGAGATGTGGCGGCGGATGGAGACTAGCGCCCGTTTCCTCGGCTGCGTCCTGCATGAGAACGAGGACAGCGGCCAAACCGTCCGCAGCATGACGCCGACCCGCGAGGCGATGAGTTGGAGAATGATCGCGCAAATCGCGCACGAGCAGCTTTCACTCGAGATCGGGTCGGTCTTCGACCAGCTGATCCACACGGAAAATGCACATCTTGACGCCGTTGGGATAGACGGTTCAGCGTCGTTGATGCCGGCGGCGTACGTGTCAGCGACTGAGGTCTGTGCCTACAACGCACTTGAGATGCTGCTGGCAGTCGAACCGCGCGAGGACACGAGCCAGTATCTCGGTCTCACGCTTGTCGAATGGATCCGAGGCTATTCCATCATCGAGCGTCTCGCGATGGTCGCTGGCCGAACAGGTGGCGGCGCCTCCCGACTCCTGGTCCACTTCGACGAAGCCGATCTCATAGGTCGGTTGGTCAAGCTCGGCCTGTCGGCCGAGAAGGCGAAGAGGTTCGTGTCAAATATAACGTTCGGGCGTGCATCGGGCGACGCCGTCGACGACCCGATCGTCAGGATCGCCGACGGGCAGTTGCTTCTGATGGGGCCATTAGCTGTAAACAGCGACGTCGCTCGCGTCATCCTTTCAAAGTTCGCGCGGAGACGGATCCAGATCGATGCAAAAGGGAAGCGCTTCGAGCGGCGCTTTCGAGAACACCTCACAGACTGGGGGCTGGCGCCCGTATTTGGTACGGTCACGGACGGGCCCGAGACGTATGAGATCGATGCCGCGATACGTTTGGATCGCCGCGTGTTCCTGTTTGAGTGCAAGACGAGGACCACATGCGGCGTCGATCCCGCAAGCGTGTGGCGGTTGGGAGAGTGGATGTCGCAAACCGCTGCTCAAGCGCGCCGCATCGCCGACGGCATGCGACGAAGACCTGACGCGCTCGCGGATTTGCTCAGTCAGAACTGCAACGGCTTCGAAGTGATACCCTGCGTCGTCAGCGCCATGCCGCTTCAGGCCGCCGGACAAGTCGATGGTACCTATTTCACCGACCAGATGGCGTTGGCCATGTTCTTCGCGGTCGGTGAAGTAGGTGTGTACTCCCGGCACCGCATCCCCGGCCTACCGCCGATCCGCCAGACGGTCTTCGCGAACAAACTGTGGTCGGGGCGATCGCCGACATCCGAAGACCTACTGCGATTCCTCGACAAACCGCCATCCGTCTCGTTGATCGGGTCCCACATGCGCGAAGTCGAAGTCGCCGAAAAAATCCCGAATCTTGGCGAGTTTCGCACTGTCGAACTCGAAGTACTGCCGGCCGATGCCTCCCGTAGTGTAGAGGCATTGGGTGGCGACGGTTCGAATATGCGGGCCACTACGCTCAACGCTTCCGACTTTCTCGAACGATTTGCAGAAAAGTTCAAGTCCTGACCTTGCCCCGGTCTGTCACGGCAATATCATGCGAAGTTTTGACAGCACATTGGCCGGGACAGGTTGCGCAAGAATGGGTCGCGGGCGAGAGGTTCGGCAATCACGTCACTTGCAATTTCCGTCGATATTGTGGCAGTTTGTTGAAAAGGGGGGTGCAATTGACTGATAGGCGATTCGTGGGCCAATGCCCGACAGCACGCAACGTGGGAAGCGCCGCGTGACGATACGTTTCCCCGTCTTCGAGTCTATCAGCGTCACTGGATTCTCGCTGTATCCGGGAAAGGATGGCCATGGCGGCCTGGATGTCCATTTCCAGCCGGATGAGAATCTTGTCCTAGGTGTGAATGGCCTCGGCAAGAGTACGCTCCTTATCCTCCTCAAGCAGATGATTGCCGGTCCCACCCGTCTCCGGCCCCCGGGCTTCATCGGCAAGGGCCAAGGTGAGGTGCTCAGCGGAGATCCGAGCATGTTCGCCGTGCGCGCAACCGGTTCGACACAGGATGCCAAGGCAAAGCTCCGTGTCCGGTTCGGCGACGCCACGGCAATCATAGAGCGCCGGCTGCGCGATCTCGCCATTGTGTCGTTCGCGGTAAGCGAAGGCGAGGGGGAGGAAACGCAGAAGGACATCGCGACCTACCAGTCTACGACAGCGGCGCTCGCCGGCGTCGATACCTTCCCCAACCTGCTGCGCATACTCGAACGGTCGGTGTTCTTCCTTGAGAACCGTGAACGGCTCATCTGGGACTGGAAGGCGCAATATGAACTCTTCCGCGCCACAATGATGAACGCCGATGACGCCAGACAGCTTCTCGAACTCGAACGCGAGATAATCAGTTCGGACAGCGCCGCACGCAACCTGCGCGCAGCACTCTATCGGCTCGAGCGCCGGTACCAGAAGGACGTTAAGGCATTCGCGAAGGCCGACGACGTCCATGCCGCGCTGAACGCGATCCAGATCCGGATCGATGCCGCCGAGGCCCGCGAAGCTTCACTCGTCGAGGAGTTCGACACCGCGTCGGAGCACGCCGCCGACGCCAAGGCACTCGTCTGGACCGAGGACAGCAAGGCCGATTCAGAGGCTTCGCGCTACGACCATCTCAAATACCTTGCCGTGCGGCACGCACTCGGCAACGTGTCGAACGATATCAGCTACGTCCTTCTCGGCCTGATGCGCGACGGACATTGCGAGGTATGCGGTGGTGACGGCTTGACCGAACTTGCGGCTGAACTGTCCGCTAGGCAACTCGAGCACCGCTGTATGATGTGTGGGTCGCCCCGGAATGACGAAAACGTCGTCACGACCAGCGCCGCGCTTGCGCAACAGGCCGAGATGGCATTCGAGGAGCTCGAGCGCCAACGCGAGGTCGCCGCCGAGGCGAGATTGAGGTTCGACGAGGCGAGCAAGCGCGTCGACGCCATCAAAAGTTCGCTCGAAGAGGTGCGCCGCGACGTTGACGGGTTCAAGCGACATCGGCGGGTGCTCCGAGCCCAGCTGCCCGCCGAGGACAGGACGGCGCTCGCTCGCGTTGAATCTGAGATTGACCGCCTGCGGCTCGGCGCGGAAGGCTTTGAGCAGGACCGCGAGATCGCCGAGCGGCAGGTCGACGAACTGCTCGACCAGTTGCGCAACGCTGTTGTCGGATTCCGGGAGCGCATCCAGGAGATATTCAACCGCAGAGCGAAAGACTTTTTCATCGAGCGGGTGCGACTTGTCTACGCCCCACGTGCCGAGAAGATCGCCCAACACCGCGACGCGCTGAAGTTCCAGTTCCCGGCGTTCGAGGTCGACCTCACGAGCGGCGTCAGCGGAAGCGCATTCGTGCGACGCACATACGAACAGGCGTCGCTTTCCCAGCGTGAGTATCTCGACATCGCATTCCGTATGGCGTTCATGGAAGCGCTCGGCGCGGAGAACTGCTCGATCGTCATCGATGGCCCAGAGGGCTCGGTCGACGTCGTTTTCGCCGACCGCGCTGGGGTAATGCTGTCGCACTACGCCGCAGCCGATGGCGGTCCCAGGAACCGCCAAATCATCGTCGCGTGCAACATCGTCGACGGCGGGTTCATCCCGCACTACTTCCTCGACCATCCTACAAGGCCGGACAGGGACGCCCGCACTGTCAACCTTCTCGACATCGCGCATCCGACCGCCGCCCTCGAGGCGCTGCGGCCCGACTACGAAGCGAAGGTGAACGCAGTTCTCTATCGGGTTGCGCCATGACCGAAACGCACGACCTCGACCGCACTGCCGAGACGCGGGCGCAGGTCCGTGTACTGCGGATGCTGTCGGCACTTTCCGCGGCCGGCGTTGAGGAGGTCGGCGTCCAAGACTTCCACGCCTTCGCCTTCTTCACAGAGGTCTTGGCACCCGTCTGGGGTCTCGATTCTCCCACCGGCGACATACTTAAGGAAGAAGGCGGCCCCCACTATCCGATGCTACAGTCCGCCCTCGGCCGCCTCGTTGGGCTGGGCCTGGTCCGGGTAGCGAGGCTCACCGGCGACGATTGCGGCGGACGCTGGCGACTCGACGTCGCGTTCGCCATCCGCGCGCAGGCTGCGGCACCGGTCATTGCTCTGCTCGACGGCATGCCCGATGAGGATCCGACAGTGGCCAAGTTTCTCGAGCAGCTGGCCTTCAGCTTCGCCGACATCCCACCGGATCGACGTGACGATGCTGCCCTCGTCGATGCGCTGTGGTCGGCTGCCGGCTACGACGAGAACCGCCTGATCAAGTTCGCCGACGGCCGCGATGGTCGCACCGCACGAAACTATTCGGCGGACGCCGCACGGCGCTTCCAGCGGTTTGCGCCCAATGACGTCAACCTGAGTCCCGCCGAACAGACTTCGCTCTACATGAGCCTAATGCGTCGGAGGGCCAGTGCCTGAAACATATGTAGGCGGGGTGCCAGAGGCTGAGATCCAGGCGCTATTCGACGACGAAGGCATGCCGTTCGAAGCCGGCGCCGATCGGATTGGACGCTTCCTTCGTAAGCTCGCCGCGCTGGTCCTCTCACGCATCCAACGCGGGGACGCAGGTCCGTTCGCCATGTTCTTGCTCGGCGAGCAGGTGAGGCAGCGCGTCGGCAGCTGCGGCTGCACCTCGAAGCCAAAGCCGCTCTTCAGCAACGGCAACGATCCCATCGGCGCGCGGGTCTGGATGATGAACGCCCGGCTCGCCGAGACGCACGAGCTCGACATCGATTTCATCGACGATGGCGACACCTTTGCGGCGGTTATCACGGCTGGGCTTGGCGACCTGCCTGCGGTCACGCTCGACCTGCGAACACCAGGTGAGCCGCGTCTGTCGCTGTTTCCCGATGGCTGCAACCAACCAGGCGTCAAATACGAGATCGAGATCACGGATCGGCCGATCAACCCGGAGCGCATGAAGGCGGCACTCGACACATTCTACGCCGAAAATTTGAGGACGCCGATGATAGCGAAGGCGGGCCACGCGACATCCCCGTGGCGGAAGGCATCGAAGGGCGTTCCGAGCGAAAGGCCGGAGGAAATCATCGAAGGCAGGCTGCTTCCGCAGCTCAAGCGCCTATTCCCACGGCATGACAGCCGGTCCCAGGCCGTGAACGAGGACGGCATCGTCGATATCTCGGTCTACATGCCTGAGCCGACGCGCTCAGGACTGCCGGGCCGCCGTTGCGACTATGTGCTCGAGCTGAAGGCACTGGCCGACCGCACTTCGAACGACAATCCGTCGAGTACCGACCATGCTGAGCAAATCGAGAAGGGCTACATCCAGGCGCTGGCCTATAGCCGTGCAGAGAAGAGCCTCCATGCCGCACTGTGTCTATTCGACATGCGAGCCGCCGATTTCACCGACGCCGCCTGCTTCGCCGACGTGCAGGATCGGGCGGTCACCGAACGTATCGATCTTTGGCGATGGAAGCTGCTTAGGTCCTCCGAGGAAGGTCGGCATGTGCGCTACCGGTCGCAGGCGGCCGTGGAATGACCGTCCATCTCCCGATCATCAGGCGCATTCAAGTCAGCGACTACGGCTTATACCCGGGCAAAAAGGGCGAGGGCATCGACTGGACGGTCAAGAAGGGTGTCGGCGTGATCGCTGGCGTCAACGGTCTAGGGAAGACGACCCTGCTTAACATCCTCTTCCGCTCGCTGGCGGGGCCAAAGGACTGGCGCATCGATGAGGGCCCACTCGGTAACCTTGATCGGACGCTTAGGAAAATGCGCGACACCAGCTACTTCCGGTCGCGCGTGCTCGACGGTGCTGTAGCGGCAACCGCACGAGTCGAGCTTTCGATCGGCGGCACCAGGATCGTCGTCGTCCGGCAGCTACGCGACCTGAAGATCGTCGAGCTTTCAGTTGATGGCAAACAGGTTCGCGCAACCGAGGAGGAATACACGACGGCGATCCTTTCAGCGTCAGGGCTTGCCAGCGAGTTCGATTTCCACCTCGTGCTGCGATTGCTGATCTTCTATCTGGAGGATCGTCGACCGCTTCTCTGGGACCGCTCAGCGCAGGACGAGGTTTTGCGGGCGCTAGTCTACCCGGCGGAAACTGCCGCGCGCGTTGCCGAGTTGGCCAACAGAATCCAAAGCATGGATTCTCAGTATCGCAACCAACGCGTGTATTTGAACAGGCAGATCGCTGCTCTTGAGGAGGCCGAGACCGCGTCGGCGGCCGAAGCCGCGGCCGTGTCCCAATACAACAGTACGAGGACCCGCGCTCGCGCGGCTCGCGAGCGGGTCGAATCAATTGCGGAGAACCTAGCCCTGGCCGATGCCGAACGTGTGAAGGTCCGGTCATCCGTCGAACGGGCCAAGCTGCGGCACGAGGAAATCCGACGTGCCCACCACGACCTGCGGCAGCGCTTCTTCTCTAGCCTCTATCCCAAGATTGGCGAGGTTGGCCGCTACGTCCTGGTGACGCTCGAGGCGGGTGCCGGATGCCTTGTCTGCGGCAACGTCGATGCCAGCGCATCCGCCCGGCTCGAGCGGTGCGTCGCAGACGGGACCTGTCCGCTGTGCGATGCGCCGCCCGCCAAGCACGACGTCAGGCCAGCGAAGTCCACTTCTGCCGAGGCCCGCCGCTTGGCAGAGCTCGAAGAAGAACGCGCCGAGGCCGATGACGAACGCCAGAAGCTGGAAACCTCGCTGCAGGCCGCACGCGACCGGTATTACGAACTATACGAGGAACAATTGACCGCAGACGCCGAGCGGATCGACATCGAGCGGGAACTCGAACTTCTCGGACAGTCGCTTCCGCCACCGGATGAGGAGATCGAGGCATTGCGGAAGATTGTCGACGACCTGCGCCGCAAGCAAAACGCGCTGGCCCGCCAGCGCGAGCTGGAGGAGGTGACGCTTCGCGAGCAGTTGGCTATCGGCAAGAAGGCCGTCATGGCCGTGGCGGAGAAAATCAAATCGCAGTTCAAGTGGAACGCGGCCGCATTCCTAGCCGAAGAGTGCGAAATCACTGTAGTGCAGGACGATCGCAAGTTCGGTGACGAAACCGGCACGTTCAAGATGCCGCGCTTCACCGTCAAACTGACCTCGGGTGTGTTCAAGTCGCAGCCTCAGCCGCGCCGCGCCAGCGCCGAAGTGTCGGAATCCCAGAAGGAGTTCATCGATCTCGCCTTCAGGCTCGCGATTATGCAAGCCACGATGGGCCGGCGCCCATCGATGATGGTGATCGAGACACCTGAGGCCAGCCTCGATTCCATCTTCATCGCGCGCGCGGGCCGACTGCTGGCGCGGTTCGCGGCTAGCGGCGGTGCGATCGGCAACAGGCTTATCGCCAGCTCGAACCTCAACAAGGAGGACATGATACCGGCCCTGTTCGGGCTAGCCTCGGAAGAGGAATACGCCGAGTGGTGGGCAGACCGCCGCCACAAGGCGCAGCCGCCCGGCAGCAGCGACGCCGTGCCGCTAGACGAGCGCCAAGACCGCATCCTAAATCTCCTCGAGGTCGCGGCGGAGAACCGTGCGGTCATCGAGAACAGACAGGGTTACCTGCTACGCTACCGGCGGGCGCTCGATCCCGAATGGAGCCATCCGCCCAGCGCAAGAGGCGGGAGAACTAGACGGAGGGCCGCCGGTTGAGTGACGCCCCGAACGAGGCAGACTACTGGGCACGGGCATGGCTGATGACGCTGCTTGACGGCGCGGCGCGCGCCGGCCTGACGCCGCTCTCCCAAGCAACGATCCACGACCTCGCGTTTCTCGCGAATGTGCTCGCACCGACATATGGTCTTACGGTCGAGACCGGCCTCGTGACGCGGTGGAAGCGCGGGCCGTATTCACCCGAATTGCAATGGGACCTCGACCGCCTGTCGCTCATGGGGTTGGCCGATATCGTCTCGGTCGGCCCCGTTAGTGACCGAGGCAAATGGTTCGTCGCCCATTACGGCCTAGGTCCGCTCGCGCGGTCGTTTCTCGACCGGTCGTTGGCGGTTGGCAGCCTTGCACGCGTCCACCGTTTTCACTGCGAACTGCTCACAGCCTTCGCATCGCTGGCGCCAACACTGCGTGGAGCGGTGGTGGATCAGGACGCGACCTACGCGAACACAGTCGACGGCGATCTGGGTGAGAGCGAGACGGTCATCGACTTCGCCGAGTGGAGGAATCGGAACTACACCCAGCGCGCCAGCGCAACACTCGAGACCCATCTCGGCGGCATCACGGTGGACCCACGCCGGCGCATGCATGTCTATCTGCGCTATCTCGCACGCCGCGCTGCGAAGGTCCGCGCGTCGTGACCGACGACACAGACGACGGCGGCCTCGGTGGCAATTTTGACGAGGCCCTGTTCGCCGAGGTGAGCCGCACGCAGATCGCAGACGTGCCGACGGAGGACAGCCTTGATCCAGCCTGCATGATCCGCGCTGTCGCCCGCTACCTATCCTTGCGGCTCGGTGGCGATGACGCTGCGACGAACTGTGCGTTTGTGCATTCGCCTTACCTGATATCCGACGTGCCGCTGGTCAACGGCGCGACGAAGATGCGGCACCACCACCTGACCAGATCGAGGAAGCACAACCCATTCGGTCGCGTTCACCTTGTTTCCCCGGGCCTCAACGAAGCCGCGTCGGAGGAAGTCGACTGCGACGATCCAGAGACACTTCACGCCTGGCTCGACGCCCGTGGCATGCTCGACAGGCCGACAGTCTGGATCGAGACCGCCAGCAGGCGCATGGTATGGTATCCTAACGGCATGGCTGGCGAGGACGCGGCGCTCACGCTGGAGCTGCCGATGCCGATGCCGAGCGACATTGACGAGGCCGCAATCGACGAGGCGCTGCGCATTTTCCACGAGAAGGTCGCCATGATTCCTCGGAGCGACCCCAAATTCTGGCACGACCCGGGCCTACATGTGCCATGCCAGGACACCGAGAAGTTGATGCAGAAGGCGCTGTCCATCGCGCTGGACGTGCACTTTCATGACGATCTTGTCATTCGCGAATACAAGCTGGCCGGCTCGGTCGTCGATTTCGTCATTCATCAGGTCGGCACCGGCGAACCGAAGCCGGCGTGCGCGCTCGAGCTGAAAATCCTCCGCGAAAAACACCACCACGCCGACGCCGCGAAGGCTAGCCCCTGTGCGAAGCGGACGAACGCGCTCTCGGTCACCAACGGGATCGAGCAGGCGGCCATCGCGAGGGACGAGCTCGGCACGCGCTTCGCTTACCTCGCGGCCTTCGACATGCGTGCGACCGACGACGACGCAGTGATGACCGGTGCGGCTGCGAAGGCCGCCCGCCTGTCGGTCATCACACGCCGATACTTTATGTTCAACGCCAAGAAGTCCTATCGGAAGGCGACGGTCGCCAGCCAGCTGGCTAAGGGTGGAGCGCAGAAGTCGAACCCACGTCGACCCTAGGCGGACTTCAAAACCAGCAGATCTTCGGAAAGGAGATGCTCGCCACCTTGCTGAGCGCTCGCGCGCATCGGCCTAAGGACTTGAAGGCGGTCTGTGGTCAGGCCGAGCCCCTCGCCAATCTCAGCTAGGACCCGAGCCACAGGCACGACCACGTCGGCATAACGGCTGTCGCCGACTACCATCGCGATGCGCCCGTCGGGCGTCAGCCGCTGCGCGCACTCTCGCATCACGACTTCAAGATCCGCGAAGTAGCTGCCGATCATGCCTGGGATTTGTCGGCTCCACAGGCGATCGGCCACTTCGTCCAGCGCGGTCACGACGCCTGCGAGCGTCGGCGAAGGCGAAGCCGGCATCGACGCTTCCCGCTTGATCTGGACATGCGAGCGTAGCGTGCTGCGACGCAAGGAGACGTTGTCCTCCCCAGACGACAGGTAGCCTAGGACCCACAGCTCGAGGTTGTAGATATCGGTATAGTCAAACGAGTTCGGATACGGCGGCGAGAACAGCACCAGATCGTAAGTGCCGTTTAGTTCAGTGAGGCGACTGCGAGCATCGCCGCGCAAGAGGGTATAGCCAGGATGCGCCCGGCGGGTGAGCCTGCTGACGTCGAACAGTGCATTGTCGTAAGCGGCCTCGAACGCGACATCGACCGCCCGCGCCGTCCGGCGGTTGCGCTGCCAGCCCCCGCGATACCGCCTGCCCTTGCCGTTTATCACCACGTTGCTCAGGTGGATAAGGGTCGATCCCAGGATCACCGTAAACAGTCGGCGCTGCCGCTCGTTGGCAAGCTCGGCGATCGCTCCACGATACTGGGCGATTCGCTTCATTACATCGATGTCGAAGATCCAGCGACCACCAGCACCGGGTTCGTAGAGCGTCGGTGGTGCGTTCGCATATATGGCCGCCAAGTCGATCTCAATCGCGTCGACGGTCCTGCCAATGGTCAACCGGTCAGCCGCAACGGCACGCGGATCGAACGACGTCAACTTTGCCTCGATCAGGTCGGCCAGAAACGGGTTTAACTCGATCGTCGTCGGCGCGATGCCCATGAACTGGCAGGTTAGCGCGGTCGTGCCAGACCCCCCGAAGCAGTCGAGGCATGTCGATGGAGGGTGTGGCAAATGTGCGATCACGTCGCGGACGAACAGCGGCGAGAACGCTTCCTTCACTCGGAACCAGCGCTGGAAGGCGGCGTCCCCCGCCCCCTGGTTGGTCGACGTAGGTAGGTCCGGCTTCAGCTGGCTAAGGAACGTTGAGAGGTCGAGCTCGGCCGGCCCACTCAGTCTCATAAGCATACGGCGGCCTCCATATGCTCGCTTATATACGCATAGACAGGTAAAACAATACGCATATAAACTCGCGTTCGATGTACGACGATTCTATCCGCGTGGGCCGGCATCTGAAGTCGGCGGTGAAGGTTGCCGGCCAGTCGCAGAAGGCCGTCGCCAAGGCATTCGGCGTCTCGCAGCCGTGGATATCGCGGATCTTCAACGGCCATTTCGGGGACCGAACCGACCTCGTGATGAGGCTGTGCGAGGAATACGGGGTGGAACCCTATGCGCATAATGATTCGACCGAGTTTGACGATCTGGCCAACAGACTGCGAGAACTGTGGGACGGAACGCCGGCCGGAGCGAAGCGTCTGCGCGCGCTGCTCAACGCCGTGATCGAGATCAACCGCTGCAATGGGGACGCGGAAGGCGACCAAGCGCGACCGCCGACCAACGTCAGAGCCACAAGCCGCCCCAAGGCTTAATCGCCGCCCACCACTCGGTCGGCGTCAGTATACGTAGCGGCAACGTCGGCAGTAGGTGCCTGCGCGACACGATCGTGCGAACGTCGGCGGTAACGAACGCGTCGCACCCCAGGCCGATCGCGTTGCCCAGCAACTTCCGGTCGGCGCGGTCCGGCAGGAGCGCGAGCAGGGTAGAATCCGCCACGCGGCGGCCGAGGTCGCTACCGCGCGCGCTCTCGTCGGTGCCACGCTCGAGCATCTCGAGTGCGTAGGATGCCAGATCCTGGCGCACTTGCTCGTGGAGCGTGCGGTTGATCTCGTCGAGCGTAGTCTCCGCGACCCGCAACGTCCAGCTGGCTCTGGCGCCCACGGCAAATATGTGCGCCAGCGCCTCAATATCGCGTCGCCGGGCGATTGGTAGGTTAGGATCCTGCGGCTCCATTTCGAAGATCACGGGCGCGTGCTTGACGATCAGGTTGACGATGTTGGTGTCGAGAAATATCCGCTCCGGGATATCCTCTAACGGATGGCGCTCGCAGTCAGCATGGTGGTCCGCCGCGCTGCGATACATTAGCCACTTACCCCTGGTCTTGTCCCATTCCTCAAGAACCAAACCCGCCTCCTTAACATCCGTGCCTGCGCTGGCGCCAAGCAATGCGGAGGTTGCGTCCGGCCCGCCGCAGCGTGGACGCCACTATGTTCGCACGATACTCCAGTCAACTAGGCGCTGTCGGCGAAGTAATTCGCTCCCTGCAATCCGTCTGTTTTCAAACACCATGCAAGACCAAAATTGGAACCAATTTGTCCTTGCATGGTCGCCTGAACGATAGCATTTCGGTCTTATCCATTCACAGGGGCGAGCGGCGCGAACGAGTGATCGCCTGAAGACCTTCGAAATCCCCCATTCCAGTCATCGGCCGCGAAGGACGGCATCGTCCTAGGCTCCGTCATTCCGTTCACGGCAAGGCACCGTCTGACAAGCAGCTTTCCACCGCCTCTCGAGAGTAGTGTCTGCACAAGTATTGCCAGCTCCGGTCGGAGCAATAGCAACGCTGTTTCGCCTTTGATGAAACTCAGGCTCGGGTGGAAGAAAGCCCGCACCTTCGGGTAATCAACTCTCCAATTTTCTCCGCAGTCGTCAGCAACGCCGCATCGGCCAAATGGGCATAGCGGGCCGTCATCTGTATCCGGCTATGGCCGAGCAGCCGTGACGTTAGAAACAGAGTCTCCCCCGACATGACGGCATGGCTGGCAAAGCTGTGTCGCAGGTCATGGATACGCAGGGTCGGCGGCAGGCCCACTTGCTTGCGGATCTGCAGCCACACTTTGCGGACCGCTTCATAGCCCTGCCTATCGGCGAGCGCGAAGACCAAGGAAGGGGGTGTGCGGGCGCTTTTTGACAGGCTGGCGCGGCGTGCCTTGAAGAAGTGGCGGACGGCACGACCGAGGGGAACGTCGCGAGGGCCTGTCTTGCTGTCCCTGAGGCGGAGGCGGTCCGGCAGGACGTCCCGCCATTCGAGATTGATCGCTTCGCTGACACGGCAGCCGGTCAGCGTCAGGAAATGGAGCAAGGCCGAGGCTTGACAGCCTTCGGTCATGCGCGCTGCGAGGAGCGTGCCCAATCGGCCCATTTGGTCTTCGCTCAGGAAGGTCCCGACGACATTGCGGCGGTTCATTCTGATTCCCGTCACCGGATTGCGCCAGCCATCAGGCATATAGCCCCATGCCTTGGCGCGTCCGAGGATATGGCCGAGAATGCCGAGCGCGCGATTGGCCGCGCCAGGGCTGGTGGCGGTGTACCCCTCGAACCAGCGCACGATATCTTGCCGCGTGATGGCATCGAGTCGCTTGCCCGCAAAGGCGGGAAGCAACTGGCGGCGGACATAGCCGCGATAGGTGTGCAGCCCTCGCGGCTTGTAGAAGGCCCCGCAACGGGTTTCATGTTCCGCCTGGAATATCTCGAACAAGGGAGACGCAGACGGGGCGGGGGGCGGTGCGACATCCGCAGCGATCAGGGCTGCAGCGATCTGGCGTGCAGCCTTTACGGGGGTCTCGGGGAAGGTGCCCAAAGAATGGCGCACGGCCCTTCCGTTCTTGCGCGTGCGCATGATCCAGCTTCGCGCGCCGCAGGGCTGCACACGCAAGGAAAGCCCCGGTTGGCGAGTGTCGCGCAGGGCATATTCGCGGGTTTCAACCCTGGCTTGCGCGCAAATGGTGTCCGTCAGTGGGAGGCACAGGTTAGCCATGATGCGCGTCCTTTGTCGGAGCGCCTGGCTTGCGCTGCTTGCTCTTTCGCGGGGATCGATGGCCGTTTGCCGTTGCCGCAGCTTGACCGCGTAAGGCGCGGTCGATGAGGCCTGACACACGCGTCGCCGATTGCATCAGTGCATCGCTGGCAAGGTGAGCATAGCCAAGAGTACTATCCAGATCGTGATGGCCGAGCAGTTGGCCCACAAGCCGCAGGTCTATGCCATTCGACACCGCGACCGACGCGAAATGATGCCGCAGATCGTGGACGCGCAGCCGCCCCAGATCGGCCTCCTCCCGGATGATGGACCACGCCCGGTCAATGACCTTGATCGGGCCATCGCAGACCGGCGACGGGAACACAAAGGCACTCGTTGCTTTCGCTTTGCGGGCATCGAGGATGGCCCGTGCGGGCGTGTTGAGCCAGATCGTGCGCGGTCCCGTTTTGGAATTATCCAACACCGCGCGCGGGCCCGCAATGCTGTCCCACGCCAGGCCCAATATCTCACTTCGCCGCGCCCCGGTCAGGAGCAGCAGGCGCACGGCATCGCAGGCGTCGGGCATCCGCTCTTGCAATCGGTCGAGCACGGCCCACAGACGCTTAACGACCGCTGCGGGCAGCAACTGGCCCCGATGCCCACGCTGCTTCTTGCGCAAGCCCCGGCAGGGGTTGGAGCCGGGGTCACGCAAGCCATGATCTTCTGCATAGAGCATCAGGCCCGACAAGGTGGATAGCGACATGCGGGCAGCGGTGGACTTGGCAGCGACATCGAGATGCCAACGGGTGACTTCTTCTGCGGTGATGTCCCGAACCTTCCGCTGCCCCAGCAGAGGGAGGATATGCACCGCCGCGACGGCCCGCATATTGCGCAGCGTTCCGGGCTTCCAACGGCCATTCTCCCCCGAGGCAAGATAGCGCAGCATCACGTCGGCCAGCCGCGCCTCGGCTCCGAACAACGGCGCGGAAGGAACTGGAGACGAAGGCCCGGGGGAGGGCGCGGAAGCAGCGGCAACCATCCGGCGGGCGACTTCCAGCGGGATCAACGTGGCATCGCCCAGTGTTTGCCGCTTGGTCCCGGCAAGCAGCATCCATGAGCGCGCGCCGGAAGCGCGAAGGCGCAGGGCGAGACCCGAAACAACGGCATCTCGCAACAGCCGCTCGTTCCTCGCGGGGAGGTCAGTGGTGGCAACATCGATGGCGGCAAGGTCGATCAGTTCAGCACGGCGCATGGCCCTTTGCTCCACAAAAGCGCGGCCCGTTTCGGGGGCCGTTGAGAGCGCGTCCAGGGTCACACCCAGGACACGCGGGTTTTTATGAGCAGAGCGGTGGCGGACGGCTCGACCGCCCCTTCCGGGGGGGCATCGCCGATCCTTTGGGGCGTCTAATGTTCCCTTCAAGATCAGCGGGTTGTCCGCCTTTGCGAGCGTTTATCTGGCGCATTCGCAAGCTCATGCGGGAGGCCAGACGCACGCCCCGAAGGGCGAAGTTGTAATGCACCCCACGCACGGGTGCTGCGGGCGCGAATCGCCCGGATTTCCGCCGCTTTCCGCCGGCACAGGGCGGCAGTCGGTCGGGCACTGATCGGCTGCCGCTGGCAGCCACCCCCCGCGGCATTGCCCGCTAAGTGTTTGATCGGCCTTGGCACTATGCGGCTGCCACCGGCAGTTCTGATAAATTGTTGAGATCGCGGCGTAATTCGACTATAAGGACGACGCTTCACCACGTTGCTGGCGTGCCGGACAAGGAGTCCGCCGCTTGGCACGCATCACAATCCGCATAGACGACGACCTCTATGCGCGCCTTACCGTACAGGCGCGCAATGCCGGTCTCGGCGCCGCGACCTACTGTCGCGACATCCTCGAGCGCTTCGAAGGCACCGATCCGTCGGGCTATCATGCCCGCTTCGACGAGCTCCACGCGACCGCCATCCAGGCCTTCGCGATTCTCGCGACGTCGGTAGGTGAGCGTTCGCCCGACATCCTTCAGAAGGGGTTGGGCGAAGCCCGCCGCCTCCTCCGTGAAAGGGGGCTGCTCGATCCCGAGCAGGACCGGCCATGAGCATCTTCCGCCACGACACGCTGGGCTCGTGGACGAGGGGCGGCCAGGCCATCGTTCATAACGTCCGCATGACCACTCAGGTCTTCTACCAGACCTTCCTTGCAGCGCTTGTGATTTGGATCGGTGGCACCGTCTGGTACGCCCTCGAAAAGTCCTCCGAGTACGAACGCTTCGTGATGCTCAAGGTCACGCAGGCCTATTTCATGGGCGACACGCTTCCCGGCAATGCGACCCCGATCCTGTTCAAGACGCCAGCCGGCAAGCAATACTGGACCACACCCAAAGGGCTCGTCAGTTCGGGCGTTGCGCACAAGACGCTCGCCGCCTTCGAGACCTACCTTCTCCACGGTGCGCTGCTCGCCGGCCTGTTCGCCCTCGGCATGCTCGGGTGGGCCTGGTTCTATTTTACCCGCACGGGGAGGGGGCTCGGTTCCAACCAGTTTCTGCGCGGCGCGCGCTTCGGGACGGTGCGGCAGGTCCGCCGCGCGCTGTGGCGCTACGCCAAGGGCAGCTTCGATATCGGCGGGGTGAATGTCCCCGACGCGTTCGAGCCGGAGCACATTCTCATCTGCGGGGCCCCCGGTACCGGCAAGACCAACATTATCGTCAAGATGCTCGACGGCATCCGGAAGCGGAAGCGCCGCGCGATCGTCTACGACACTGCCGGAACCTTCGTGGAGAAGTTCTACCGACCGGGGATCGATGTGCTGCTCAATCCCCTCGACGCCCGGGCAGACTGCTGGTCGCCTTGGGTCGATGTGCCCCGCGATTATCACTACGATCAGATCGCCGAGTCGACGATCCCCGACAAGGCTGGTGACCCCTTCTGGGCGAAGGCTGCGCGAGGCACGTTGGTCGCCGTGATGCGGAAGCTGGCGCGGCAGGAGCGCACCCTCGTTTCGATCCTGCTCGACACGCTGCTCCGCTCCAAACTGAAGGACCTCGCCGCCTTTGCCGCGGGCACCGATGCGGCGGCCTTCATCTCGACCGAGGGTGAGCGCACCAGCGCCGGCATCCAGGCGGAGCTCGCCTCGGTGATGCGTAGCTTCTCCTATCTCGACGACACCGCTGATGGCTTCTCAATCCGCGACTGGGTCGCCAACGAGAAGGATGACAGCTGGCTCTTCATCACCGTCAAGGCGGACCAACTGCCCTCGTTGCGCCCCCTGATCACGGTGTGGCTCGATATCGCGATCAGCGCGATCATGAGCATGACGCCCGATCGCAACCGGCGCCTCTATTGCGTAATCGACGAGCTTCCCACACTCCAGCGTCTGCCCTCGCTTGGCGACTTCCTTGCCCGCGCACGGAAATATGGTGGCTGCGGCATCCTCGGTTTCCAGAGCTACCCGCAGCTTGAGGCCACCTACGGCATCCAGGATGCCGCCGCGATTACCGGCTACTGCTCAACCTGGGTGGCGCTGCGCGCCAACGATACTCCCACCGCAAAGCATGTCAGCGAGAACCTTGGCCAGGTCGAACAGGTCGAGGCCAATGAGGGCATGTCCTATGGCGTGAACGACATGCGCGACGGTGTGAACCTCTCGCGCATGCAGGTGACCCGCCCGTTGGTCATGCACACCGAGGTCACCAATCTGCCCAACCTCATGGGCTATCTCAGGTTCGGGCGCAGCCTGCCGGTGGTCCGATTCGAGGACAGCTACAACAAAGTGGCATCCGTCGCCGAGGCTTTCGAGGAGCGCCAAACCGCTCCGGTGCGGATGGCTGTGCCGGAACCCGCAGTGTCCCCCGCGCCGGCTTCGTCGCCACCACCGGCCGCGCCGAAGGCGCCTTCCGCGAAGCGGCGTCGCGCGACCCAACCTGATCCCGGTGCTGAGCTACCGCTTGTTGCGCCCGAAGAAGCGATGGATCCGGAAATCCCACCAGCGAAAAACGAGCCCGCTCCGGCGCCACCGCACGCTGCTGAGAAAGGGGAAGCGACCGACCCTCCGCCTCCACTCGAGCTGTTCGGCAAGCCGGTCGGCTTCCGCCTCAGCCAACACGGCCGCCATGACGGCGCCCGCAATGCAGCGAGGCCGGCATGATCAACCCGATCCGGCTCAAGGGCAAACCCGCCAACATCGCACGCTATTATACGGTCGGCGATTATTACACCAAAGGCACCGAGGAGCAGTCTCAATGGGGCGGGAAGATCGCCGCCGAGCTCGGCCTGGAGGGCGAGGTTGATCCCGGCACCTTCAAGGAATTGCTCGCCGGTAAGGTCGGCCACCAGCAGCTTGGCCGTCGGCGCAAGGACGGCCAGATTCAGCATCATCCCGGATGGGATTTCGCCGTCAACGCGCCGAAATCGGTGTCGATCATGGCTCTGGTGGCGAACGACGACCGGATCGTCGACGCCCACGAAAAGGCCGTCACGGCGGCGCTCTCCTATCTGGAAGAACATGCGCTCATGCGCCATCGCGTGGATGGCGAAGTCACCGAGCGGACGACTGGGCGTCTGATCTGGGCGCGCTTCACCGAGCATGCCTCCCGCGAACTCGATCCGCACCTTCACACCCATGTCGTCGTCATGAATATCACCGATGAGCGGGATGGCGCGAGGAAGGTCAGCCTCGACACCCGGGCCATGTTCGCCGAGCAGATGACGGCTGGGCAGGTCTATCGGAATGAGCTTGCCCACCTCCTGCGAGAACGGGGCTACGACGTCGAGTTCGATCCGCGCCGGGGCCTGTTCGAGATCCGGGGCGTGCCCAAGGGCCTGATCGCCGATATGTCCCAGAGGGCCGAGCAGATCGATGCCCATGCGAAAGAGCATGGTCTGGACGGGCAGGCGGGGCGTCAGAAATCCTTCTACGCCACCCGCGGACCTAAGCAGAAAGTGTCGCTCGAAGGGCTACACGAGCGGTGGGAAGGGTGCCTGGGACAACATGCCGAAGCGGTGCGGCAGATCCGCGCCGACGCCGAGAAGGTCGGTGAGCGCCAGGTGGACGTGGAGGCTCCGACTGCAGCCCGGGCAATGCTGTTCGGTATACGGCAATCGGAAGGCAAGGAGGCGGTCAACAATCTCGGTCGGCTGCTGCAGACAGCGCTTGCCTCTCATGTCGGCGAGGTTCGCCTGTCGGATGTGCGTCCCGTTGTTGAGGAGCACCAGGCCCGCGAGAAACTGCTCGCCACGCACGAGCGGACGGGCGACGAGGTTCACACGCGGGGACGAACAACCCGCAAGACCGCTCGCCTTGAAATCGCGCTATCGGATCAGCTGGCGCTTGCGCTGAACGATGCCGGGCCGTTGGCGTCTGTCGAGGCGTTGCGCGACGCCGGGATCGCCCGCGATCTCAAACCCGAACAGCGGACAGCGCTCCTCCATCTTGGTACATCCGACCACCGGATTGTCGCGGTGCATGGCGTTGCTGGCTCGGGCAAGTCGACGATCATCGGCGCATTGCGTGAGGCGGTGGGGGATGGGGCGACGCTCATCGCCCTTGCTCCCACTTCCTCAGCCGCCAGCGAACTGGGACAAAAGGCCAATATCGAGTCGCGTACGGTGGCGAGCCTGCTCGCCACCGGGGGGGCGAAGCTCGACGACAGCCATGTCCTGGTTATCGACGAGGCAGGCCAACTCGGCAACCGGCAAGCGATGCGGCTACTCGAGATCAGCCGTGCCACCGGAGCGCGTCTGATCCTGCTCGGCGACACCCGGCAGACGGGCGCGATCGAGCAGGGCAAACCCTTCTGGTTGATGATGCGGCTCGGCATGCCAAAGGCCGAACTCAAGGATCCTGTCCGCCAGGAGAACGATGGGATCATGCAGGCGGTCCGGCTCGCCCGCCTCCAGAACTACGTCGGATCGCTCAAGGCGCTGGAGTCAGTCACAAGCGGCGCGAACAGCGAGGACCTTGCCAAGGCGCTGGTCGCCGACTGGACGAGGTTGAGCCCCGAGCAGCGCGCGAAGACCAACATCCTTGTCCTCGAGAACGCGACCCGTCTGATCGTCAACACCAGGATTCGCGAAGCGCTGAAGACGGAGGGCGGGCTGGCTGCCGAGGAAGCTCGGCTATCGATCCTGTCGCCGTCGGGCATGACGGACCAGGAGAAGCATTTCGCGCGCTTCTACTCCCGAGGCCAGGTTGTCGTGTTCTCCCGGGACAACGTTGGTCTCGGCGTCGCCCGGGATGCCGAATACAAGGTGATCGGGATCGGGCGAGACGCGCGCGGTCGCCAGACGGTCAATCTGCTCGACGAGCATGGCAGGACCATCCAGTGGGATCCTCGGCTTGGCCGCGCCTCTCAGATCAACGTGTTCAAGGAGGAGCAGCGGGAACTCGCCGCTGGGGACCGTATTCAGTGGCGCTTGGTCAGCAAGGAGCTTGGCCTGAGGAACGCCGAACGCGGCACGGTCGAACGGCTCGACGGGCCGGTCGCAACGATCCGATGGGATCGCGGTGGGCGAAGCCAGGAGATCGACCTCTCTCAGCACAAAACCTGGGACCACGGCTACGGCGAAACTGTCTACTCCGCCCAATCCAAAACGTACGATCGCGTCTATGTCCTGGCGCCCGTCAACTCGCCACTCGTGACGGGCCAAAATTATTACACCGCGATCACGCGGGCTCGCTTTGGGGCGCGGCTCTGGACGGAGGATCGGGAGCGACTGGTTGATCGGCTCAGGACCCGATCCGGCGAGAAGACGTCTTCGCTTCAGGGATTGGGGCGGATCGACCGGGACAGCGTCAAGGGGCGAACAGCCCAACATGGAGAGCGTTGGGACCGGCTGCGCGAGGAGCAACGCGCTCAGCGGGAGGCGCGAAAAGATCGGTTGCGGGCCGAACGGGCGGAGCGGTCAGCACCTCCCAGAGACAGCTTTGCGGCCTATTTTGCCGATCGGGCGCAGGCTGCCGCAAGATCGCTGGATCAGTGGCTTTCCAGCCTCCTTGAACGCGCCCGAGGCGGCGTCGATCGAGTGGGAGACGGCCGAGACGGTCATCAAGCACAGGCTCAATCGACGCTCCGGCCAGAACGAGCCCCCTCACTGGGGGACGAGCATGGAGGCGGTCATGATCGCTGACCGCGTGCCCTTCGCGTTGCTGGCTCTGTTGGGAATCATCGCCCTGTCCTTCCAACCGGCCAGCGCGGCGGTAAGATCGCCGCCCGAGCATGAGGCTCGTCTTGCTGCATGTATTCGCGATGCCGCCGGCGGCCGCGCTTGGCTGGAAAAGACGCTGTGGGGTCTGCGCGATCAGGAGGGTGGCTGGATCGGTGCCGAGGTGCCTAATGACAATGGCAGTCATGACCTTGGGCCCCTGCAGGTCAACAGCTCTTGGGTGCCGAAGCTTGCCACACTGGTGGCAAAGCGGCCGGCCGACGTCCGCGCATGGCTGATCGGGGACCCCTGCTTCAATGTGCAGGCAGCACGCTGGATTTTCCTGTCCGGCCTGCACGCGACCGGAGATTATTGGAAAGCGATCGGCGTCTACCACAGTCCGACAGCTTCCCGGCAGCGGCGCTATGCTGAGAGTTTCATCGGGCACCTAAGGCGCCGTTACGGCCCCTTATGGATCACTCAGCGTGTCAGCGAGCCGCATTTAGACGGGCGGCGCTGAAGCGATGAGGCGCAAGCGAAAAACGAGCGCGCCGGATGGGGTGCCGGCGGCTGATCGCGCCAATCCGCCCGACAACTCCGCAGATGAGGTCGCTCCTCACAGGCAGGGTGGCGATATGGCGTCAGCTGAGCCGAGATCTGTCATCCAACCTGAACGGGGTTACGTCTCGGCCAACCAAACGGCAGAGACCCATCCGATTGCCGCGCCCGCGGTCGAAAGCGCTATCGCTCTGATTGCGGAGCGGCAGAAGGCCGGACCAAATGCGGCGACGCCGCCGGAAGCGAGCACCTTTGTTGCAAGCAGATCCCAATTTTCCGGTGATCTGGTTGAGGAGGCCAAGCGGTATTTCTCATCAAGGCAAGGCGAGCCGGTGAGCGATGATCTGGCTAGGAACTACCTTGGCAGCTTGGTTGATTTCGTGATGTTGTTCAGAAAATAAGCCTCATCAAAATAATAAATATCATCAACAGAGGTACGGCTGCTCATACCCCAAGTGGGATATGTTTCGAACTTTAGTAACCCAAAGTGAGATCCATTTCGAACTGCAATAACCCCAGGCGGGACGCATATCGAACTTTTGCGTAACACTTCCGAAATGGGGAGGGGGTGGTTAGAGTTGAGGTGTTAGGAGTAAGAATATGGCTCAACCCAGAAATAAGTCCGCTGCTCGCAGCCGAGGGACGCCGGCTTCCGTGACGTACCAGGCACGGGCCGTCATGTACGCTCGCGTATCGACGGCGGAGCAAGAGAAGGAAGGATTCTCGATCCCCGCCCAGCAGAAACTCATGCGGGAATATGCGTCGCAAAATGGAATCGGAATCGCAGCCGATTTTGTTGACGTAGAAACAGCCAAGCGGTCTGGCCGACCGGGCTTCGAGGAAATGCTCCGCTACATGAAGAAGCATGCAAGCGTGAGAACGATCCTCGTTGAGAAGACTGATAGGCTATACCGTAATCTCAAGGATTGGGTGACGGTTGATGGGTTGGACCTGGAGGTTCACTTCGTAAAAGAGAACGTGGTGTTGTCGCGAGATTCCCGGTCCTCCGAGAAATTCATGCACGGCATCAAGGTTCTGATGGCGAAGAACTATATCGACAATCTGTCAGAGGAAACCCGAAAGGGTATGCTCGAGAAGGCTGAGCAGGGGATCTGGCCTTCATTCGCGCCGCTTGGCTACACGAATATTGTGGGCGCTCACGGTAAGCGGGTTATCGCCATCGATCCGGAGACCGGTCCTCTCATCACGCGTCTGTTCGAGTGGTTCGAAAGCGGGGAATATTCCCTCAAGGAGCTCACCCGAAAGGCTCGGGACGCTGGGCTGCGCTACCGCAGGACAGGCAAGCCGATCGGGTCGAGTTCCGTCCACAGGATATTGCGGAGTCGGATTTACACAGGATCCTTCGAATGGCTTGGCAAATTGTATGAGGGTTCACACACGCCGCTGACAACCTTCGCGACCTGGATGAACGTGCAGGAAATCCTCGACGGAAGGAGCATTTCCAACGTTCACGGGAACCGCCACGAGTTTGCTTACACCGGTTTGATGACCTGCGGCCATTGCGGGTGTGCAATGACGGCGGAAATTAAAAAGGGCAGGTACATCTACTATCACTGCTCGAAGTTCAAAGGGCGGTGCCCGGAGCCCTACGTTCGAGAAGAGGCGCTGGACGTCATGTTTGCCGCTCAACTCAGGAAGCTGCGACTGGACGATGACGTTTTTCGGATGATTGGCCAGGCGATTCGCGAAAGCCGGGCAAACGAGATTCGGGAACGCGACGAACGGGTGGCAAAGATCCGAGCGGAAGCCGATCGCCTTCAACACCGGCTCGACACCCTCTACCTCGACAAAATCGAGGGGCGGGTGACAAGCGAGTTTCACGATCGCGTCGCGGCAACATGGAGAGAAGAGCGAGACAGGTGTGTCCGCGACCTCGAGAGCCTCTCTTTCGCGGAAGATGACGTGATCGATGACGGTGTCGCGCTCGTCGACTTCGCCCGGACGGCTCATCACCGATTTGAGACGCTGCCTCTTTCCAGCAAGCGCAGAGCCCTGAATCTCGTGCTATCGAACTGCTCATTTGCAGATGGAGAGCTCACCACAATCTTCCGTAAGTCATTCGACTTACTGGAGAAAATCAGCTCTCCCGGTGGAAGCGGTATGCCCCCTGAAGGGGGGTCTCCACCCGGAAATGAAAAAATGGCTCCCTGAGTAGGATTCGAACCTACGGCCGCTCGATTAACAGTCGAGAGCTCTACCGCTGAGCTATCAGGGAACAGGCCCGGCGTGACCCGGGGTATGTGGCCTTCTGTGCAAGGACAGAAGGAAATGGCTCCCTGAGTAGGATTCGAACCTACGGCCGCTCGATTAACAGTCGAGAGCTCTACCGCTGAGCTATCAGGGAACAGGCCCGGTTGCCCAGGCCAGGTGCGCGCTAATAGCACTCATTTCGGCCATGGCAAGCCGGCGCGGGGCAAATTTTTCCACAGCGCGGAGTGCCAACCTGCCGCCGCGGCAGGGCGTGCGGAGATTTGGCCTGGGGTGGAGCGAGAATGGCTGTCTTCGAGAACCGGACCGCAGCGTACTTTCATGTACCCGAGGAGCGGAAGCGCAGAAGGCGGCCGTTGGCAGCCCGCCCCAGGCCAAATCTTCGCACGCCCTCAGCTCATGAATTGTTCGGCGAATATCCGCTCGTCCAGGCTGCGGCCGCGGTCGAACAGCAAGGTCAGCTGGTGATCGCGCCAGGCGCGCACGCGCACTTCGCTCACTTCGCGCACTTCCTTCTGGTCGGCCACGACCAGCACCGGGCGCTTGACCGATTCGAGCACGCGGAACACCATTTCGGCCGTGTCGGGCAGGATCGCGCCGCGCCAGCGCCGCGGGCGGAACGGGCTGATCGGGGTAAGCGCCAGGATATTGGCGCCGAGCGGCAGGATCGGGCCATTGGCCGAAAGGTTGTAGGCGGTCGATCCTGCGGGCGTTGCCACCAGCACGCCATCGCACGAAAGCTCGGGGATGCGCACCTTGCCGTTGACGGTCACTTCCAGCTTGGCGGTCTGGCGGGTTTCGCGCAGCAGCGAAACTTCGTTGATGGCATAGCAGCTTTGCGTTTCGCCATCGCTGGTCACCGCGTCCATGCGCAGCGGGCTGATCGCCACGGGGCGGGCGCGGGCCACGCGCTCTTCCAGCGCGCGGCTGCTTTTCTGGCGGTTCATCAGGAAACCCACGGTGCCCAGGTTCAGGCCATAGGCCGGGACCACGCGATCGGCATCGAGCATCTGGTGCAGGACTTGCAGCATATAGCCATCGCCGCCCAGCACGACCACGGCTTCCGCCTCGTCGAACGGCACCCAGGCGTGGGCCTTGGCCAGCGCGGCGGCGGCCTCTTGCGCGCGGTCGGTGGGCGAAGCAAGCAGGGCGAGCCGTTCGTAGCTGGCGCCGCTTGGCGATCCGATCGTTGCCGTCATCATGCATCCCCTGCCGCAAGGACCTGCGGCGAACTGGGGGCGTGATATGGGGCGACCCATTATGGCGCAATGCGAAAATGTCTGAGGTATGTCGCAGGGCAGACAACGCCCGATGCGCTCTGCTAGGGCGGGGCGACAATGACCACGCCCGGCCGCCCCGATCAGCCCATTGTGCCCGACGGGCGCGTTCCGACCGACCCTGCGCGTGAGGCAAATGGCGGGCGCGACGGGCTGACCGGCCTGCCCGATGCCGGTGCGGCGCGCGCCTGGCTCGATCAGGCGGGCCGGGGCGGGTTCGTCCAGGCCATGCTGATCGGCCTCAATCGCTTTCAGGCGGTGAACCTGGCCTTTGGCCATCGCGGCGGGGATCGCGTGCTGGCCGAAGTGGCGCGGCGCATTGCCCATTTCGCCGCGCAGGACATGGCGATCTGCAACAGCGCGCGGGGCGGCATCCTGGTGGCGCGGGTTTCCGGCGGGGAGTTCCTGGTTGCCAGTGCCCGGCCGGTAAGCCGCGAGCGCTGGCAATTGCTGGCCCAAGGCCTGGCGCGCAGCGTGGCGCGGCCGCTTTCGCTCGGCGGCGAGGTGGTGCGCCTCTTGCCGCGCATTGCCCTGCTGCGCGGCCAATCGGGCGAGGGCGGCGGCGCGCTGCTCGACCGGCTGGACCAGGCGCTGGTGCAATTGCTGCGCGGCGGGGCGCGGCGGCTGTTGTGGGCCGATGGCGGCCATCCGGCACGCGGGCGCAGCGCAGCGCGGCTTGAAGCAGACCTGATCGGCGCGCTGCACCGCGGCGAGATCGCCGTGCTCTATCAGCCGCAGTTCCGCGTGGTCGATGGCGCGCTCGCCGGGGCCGAAGCGCTGGCGCGGTGGGAGCATCCGGGCATGGGCCGGATCGGCGCGGAAACCCTGTTTGCGGTGGCCGAACGGGCCGACCAGATGGCGCCGCTATCGCAAGCGATCGCCAGCACGGCTCTTGCCGGCGCGCGCGATTGGCCAGCGGGCATGCGCCTGTCGCTCAACATCACGGCCGAGGATTTTGCCTTGCCCGATTTTGCCGGCGGGTTGCTGGCGCGGGCCGAGGCTGCGGGCTTTGCCCCCGACCGGCTGACCGTGGAAATCACCGAGCAGACCCTGATTGCCGATTTCGAGGCATGCGCGGACGCATTGCGCACCCTGGCCGCGCGCGGGGTGGCCGTGGCGCTCGACGATTTCGGTACCGGCTTTTCCAACTTCCGCACGTTGAAAGCCTTGCCGCTCGACACGCTCAAGCTCGATCGCTCGCTGGTGCGCGACGTGGCGCGCGATGGGCGCGACCGCGCGATCCTGGCGGCCATCGTGGCCATGGCCCGCGCCCTCTCACTCTCGGTGGTGGCGGAGGGGGTTGAAAACGAAGCGCAACTCGCCGTGCTGGCGGAAGAAGGCGTGGACTTGTTCCAGGGCTTCCTGCGTGCCGGGCCGATGGATGGTGCCGCCATGGCGCGGATGGCGGCCGGGAGCCCGGCCTGACCGCTCCGGCGATCAGGCGGCTTTCTTGCCGGCGCGCCGCGCGATGGTGGACAGGCCCTTGGTCAGCTGCACCAGCCCGTTGAGGCGCCCTTGCGGATCGCCCCAGGCGCGCTGGATCACCAGCTTGTTGTCGGGGCGCAGCTTGGCAGTGCCTTTCAGCCGCTCGACATAGGCGACCAGGCCCATGGGATCGGGGAAATCGTCGTTGTGGAACGACACGAGCACGCCCTTGGGCCCCACGTCGATCTTGGCAATGCGGGCCTCGATCGCCTGGCGCTTGACCTCGATCAGCTGCAAGAGGTTCTGCGTGGGTTGCGGCAGCGGGCCGAAGCGGTCGATCATCTCGGCCGCCAGCGCTTCCACCGCATCGGCGCCTTCGGCATCGTTCATGCGGCGATAGAGCGCCATGCGCACGGCCAGATCGGGCACATAGTCTTCGGGGATCATGATCGGCGCATCGAGCGTGATCTGTGGAGACAATGCGTCGCGCTCGCGCGCCATGCCGATCTCGCCGGCCTTGGCCGCCATGATCGCGTCTTCCAGCATGGACTGGTAAAGCTCGAAGCCCACTTCCTTGATATGGCCCGATTGTTCGTCGCCCAGCAGATTGCCCGCGCCGCGCAGATCCAGGTCATGGCTGGCCAGCTGGAACCCGGCGCCCAGCGAATCGAGATCGCCCAGCACCTTGAGGCGCTTTTCCGCCACTTCCGAAAGGGCCTGGTTTTCCGGATAGGTGAGATAGGCATAGGCGCGCAGCTTGCCCCGGCCGACGCGGCCACGCAGCTGGTAAAGCTGGGCCAGGCCAAAGCGATCGGCGCGGTGGAGCACGATGGTGTTGGCACTGGGAATGTCGATCCCGCTTTCCACGATCGTGGTGGACAGCAGCACTTCATAGCGCTTTTCATAGAAGGCGCTCATGCGGTCTTCCACTTCGGTCGGGCTCATCTGCCCATGCGCCGTCACGAAGCGGATTTCCGGCACGTTGAGGCGCAGCCAGTCTTCCACTTCGGCCATGTCGGCAATGCGCGGCACGACGATGAAGCTCTGCCCGCCGCGCTGGTGCTCGCGCATCAAGGCCTCGCGCATGGTGACATCGTCCCACGGCATCACATAAGTGCGCACGGCGAGGCGATCGACCGGCGGGGTCTGGATCGTGGACAGTTCGCGCAGGCCCGACATGGCCATCTGCAAGGTGCGCGGGATCGGCGTGGCGGTGAGCGTGAGGACGTGGACGTCGGTCTTGAGCTCCTTGAGCTTTTCCTTGTGCGTCACGCCAAAGCGCTGCTCCTCGTCGACGATGACCAGGCCCAGCCGCTTGAATTCCACCGATTTGGAAAGCAGCGCGTGGGTGCCCACGACAATGTCCACCGTGCCATCGGCGAGGCCAGCCCGCGTCTGCGTGGCTTCCTTGGCCGGCACCAGGCGCGACAGGCGCCCGATCTGGAGGGGGAAGCCCGAGAACCGCTCCACGAAATTGCTGTAGTGCTGGCGCGCGAGCAGGGTGGTGGGGGCAATCACCGCCACCTGGTGCCCGGCCATCGCCGAAACGAACGCCGCGCGCAGGGCCACTTCGGTCTTGCCGAAACCGACGTCGCCACAGACCAGCCGGTCCATCGGCTTGCCTTCGGCCATGTCGCCCAGCACGTCGTCGATGGCGCGTTCCTGGTCCTCGGTCTCGTCCCAGGGGAAGCGATCGACAAAGGGGCCATAGCTCGCCGGATCGACCGCAAGGACATCGGCCTGGCGCAGCGCGCGCAACGCGGCGGTGGCCATCAGCTGCCCGGCCATTTCCAGGATGCGCTCGCGCATGCGCGCCTTGCGCCGCTGCCAGCCTTCGCCGCCCAGCTTGTCGAGCGCGACGTTTTCGCTCTCGGCGCCATAGCGCGAAAGCACGTCGAGGTTTTCGACCGGAATGTAGAGCTTGTCGCCCCCGGCATACGTCAGTTGCACGCAATCGTGCGGGCTTTGGCCCACGGTGATCGCTTCGAGGCCCTCGTAACGGCCGATGCCATGGTCCATGTGGACCACCAGATCGCCAGGGGTGAGCGCAGACAGCTCGGCCAGGAACGCGTCGGCGTCCTTGCGCTTCTTCTTGCGGCGCACCAGGCGGTCACCCAGGATGTCCTGCTCGGTCAGCAGTTCCAGGGTGTCGTTGGCAAAGCCCTGTTCCAGCGGCAGGACCACGGCGACCGGGCGGCCGCTGGCAGCCAGGCCCAGCGCTTCCTGCCAGGTATCGGCCAGGGCCGGTGCCTGCTTGCCCGCCTCGGCCAGCAGCGAGGCGAGGCGCGAACGCGAGCCGGTGGTATAGGCCGCGACGATCGGCTTGAGACCGCGCGTGCCCAGCGCCGCCAGATGCTTGGCCGCGGCTTCATAGATATTGACGCCTTGCGCGCGGTCGGGCGTGAAATCGCGCGAGCTGGAAAAGCCGAAGTCGATGACACTGGCGCTTTCCGGCTCGGCAAAGATCGAGGCGCGATGCACTGGCCACCCGGCCAAGGCGCGATCGAGCTCTTCGCGCGTGAGATAAAGCGCGTCGGGCTTGAGCGGGCGATAGGTGCCCGATTGGCGGGCCGAGGCTTCGGTGCGCGCGGCATAGTAATCGGCGATGTCATCGAGCCGGCTCTCGGCGGCCTTGGCGGCGGCGCTGTCGAGCACCACCAGGTCGCCCTCGGCCAAGTGATCGAACAGCGTGACCATCCGCTCTTCGAACAGCGGCAGCCAGTGTTCCATGCCGGCCAGGCGCCGGCCTTCGCTGACCGCCTGATAAAGCGCGTCGCCGGTGGCGTTGGCCCCGAAGATCTCGCGATAGCGGCTGCGGAAGCGCTTGATCGAGGTTTCGTCGAGCAGCGCCTCGCTGGCGGGCAGCAGCAGGTGGGTTTCCACCGGCTGGACCGAACGTTGCGTGGCCGGATCGAACAGGCGCAGCGTTTCCAGCTCGTCGCCGAAGAAATCGAGCCGCAGCCCGTGATCGAGCCCGGTGGGAAAGATATCGAAGACCGAGCCGCGCACGGCATATTCGCCTGCGTCCACCACGGTGTCGGTGCGCGAATAGCCCTGGCGCTGGAGCAGCGCGATCAGGCTTTCGCGGCCGATTTCCACGCCGGGGGTGAGCAGCCGGGTGGATTCGCGGATGCGAAACGGGGTGAGCGTGCGTTGCAGCACGGCGTTGATCGTGGTGACCAGCAGTTGCGGCCGCCCGTCGCGCTTGTGCTGCAGCTTTTGCAGGGCCGCCAGCCGCCGCGCGCTGATCGACAGGGCGGGAGAGGCGCGGTCGAACGGCAGGCAGTCCCACGCGGGGAAATCGATCACGTCCAGTTCGGGCGCAAAGAACGCCGCGCTTTCCACCAGGGCACGCAGGGCGGTGTCATCGGGCGTGATGAACACGCAGCGGCCCTGCGTCTTCGCCGCCGCAGCGGCACGGGCGAGGTCCGCCATGACCAGCGGCTGCGCGCCGCGCGCCACGCTGGCAAGCGTCAGCGGGCTGCGGGCGGAAAGAATGCGGGAAAGGTCGGGCATGGCTGGGTTCTTTTGGCGGACGTTGCGTGCGCGCCCTTCGACAGGCTCAGGGCGAACGGAGATTGTTTTGTTGTTCCTGGACGGACTCAAGCGGTGGTGCCGGGGGCTTCGACAAGCTCAGCCCGAACGGGGAAACACGAAACATTGCAACAATGTTCCGTCCGCCCTGAGCCTGTCGAAGGGCGGCAGGCGCCACGTCAGCGTGGAATCTCCACGTAGTCCAGTTGGCGCATGCGGTCCATCAGCGGGCCGGCATATTCCTCCGGCACCGACAGCGTGCCCAGGGCCCAGCCCAGGATGTCGACGTCTTCCTCGTCCAACAGGGTTTCGAACCAGACGGCTTCGGCTTCACCCCATTCACCGTGGAAACGGTCGAAATAGCAGCCGATCATGTAGTCGGCCTCACGCGTGCCGCGATGCCAGGCGCGGAATTTCATGCGCCGCAGGCGTGCTTCGTCCAGTTTGCCAAAGTCCGGGCCGGATTCAGGAGTCGCAGTCGTTTCGGTCATAAGGGCTGCGGGTAAGCCAGCTTGCCCCATGGCGCAACGGCCCCATGGTGATTATGGGAGCCCCATGCGCCCCGATTTGCTCAATCCCCTGTTTGCCGAGGCCACCAGCCTGAAAGGCGTGGGCGCCGGCCTTGCCCGCCCGCTCGACAAGCTGGGGCTGACGCGGGTGCGCGACTTTCTCTATCACCTGCCCGATCGCTTCGTGCAGCGGCGCGCGGTGCAGGCGCTGGATGAAGCGGCGCTGGGCGAGCAGATCATCGTGGCCCTGACCGTGCGCGAGCACCGCCAGCCGGCCGGGCGCGGCCCGTTCCGCGTGATTGCCGAAGACAGCGTGGGCAACCACGTGTCGATCACCTATTTCGGCCGGGCATCCTACACCGGCAAAAAGGCGCTGCCGGTGGGCGAGAAGCGCTGGGTGGCCGGGCGGCTCGACCAGTTCGGCCAGACCTGGCAGATCGTCCACCCCGATCATGTGAGCGAGGACAGCGCAGGCCTGCAAGGCCAGATGACCGAGGCGGTCTATCCCTTGTCCGAAGGCCTGACCCAGGGCCGCATCGCCACGCTGGTGCACCAGGCGCTCGCCCAGGCGCCGCGCCTGCCCGAATGGATCGAGCCAGGCCTCTTGGCGCGCGAGGAATGGCCCGCCTGGCACGAGGCGCTGGCCCGGACGCACCAGGCACCCGACAAGCGCGCCAAGGATCGCCTGGCCTATGACGAACTGTTTGCCAATGCGCTGGCGCTGATGCTGGTGCGCGCGGCGAACCGCACGCGAGTGGGCCAGCCGCTGCATGGCGACGGACGTCTGCGTGCCAAGCTCAACCTGCCCTTTGCGCTGACCGGTGCGCAAACCCGCGCCATTGCCGAGATCGAGGGCGACATGGCGCAAGGCTCCCCCATGTTGCGCCTGCTCCAGGGCGACGTGGGTTCGGGCAAGACCGCCGTGGCGCTCCATGCCATGCTGGTGGCCGTGGAGGCAGGCGGGCAGGCGGCCTTGCTGGCACCCACCGAAATCCTGGCGCGCCAGCATGCCGATACCCTGGCCAAAATGGCGCGCGGCACCGGGGTGAACATCGCACTGCTGACTGGGCGCGACAAGGGCCGCGCACGCGAGGCGCTGTTGATGAACCTGCTGGATGGCGAAATCGACATTCTGGTGGGCACGCATGCGATCTTCCAGGACAGCGTGGGCTATCGCAACCTGGCGCTGGTGGTGATCGACGAGCAGCACCGCTTTGGCGTGGGGCAGCGCCTGATGCTGACCAAGAAAGCGCGCGCCACGCCGCACTGCCTGGCGATGACCGCCACGCCGATTCCGCGCACGCTGACCCTGGCGCAATATGGCGAGATGGAAGTCTCGCGGCTCGACGAAATGCCACCCGGCCGCCAGGCGATCGACACGCGCGTGGTGGCGCAGGAGCGCTTGCCCGACGTGATCGACGGGATCGGCCGGCACATCGCCGCCGGGCACCAGGCCTATTGGGTGTGCCCGATGGTGCGCGAGGCGGAGAACGAGGACCTGGCCGCCGCAGAAGCGCGCCACGCCATGCTGGCCGAACGCTTTGGCGAGCGTGTGGTGATGGTCCACGGCCAGATGCGGCCCGAAGCCAAGGACGCGGCGATGGAGCGCTTCGCCAGCGGGCAGGCGAGCCTGTTGGTGGCGACCACGGTGATCGAAGTGGGCGTGGACGTGCCCAACGCCACCTTGATGGTGATCGAGCAGGCCGAGCGCTTTGGCCTGGCGCAGTTGCACCAGTTGCGCGGGCGCGTGGGGCGGGGCAGCCAGAAGTCCACCTGCCTGCTGCTGCGCGGCGACATGGTGAGCAAAGTGGGCCGCGAACGGCTGGCCCTGATGCGCGAGACGCAGGACGGGTTCCTGCTGGCCGAGGAAGACTTGCGCCTGCGCGGCGGCGGCGAATTGCTCGGCACGCGCCAATCGGGGGATACGCCGTTTCGTGTCGCCGATTTCGAACAGATCGCCAACCTGCTGGCGATTGCCCACGATGACGCGCGGCTGTTGATGGAGCGCGATGGCGGGCTGGATTCCCCGCGCGGGCAGGCGGCGCGCGTGCTGCTCTACTTGTTCGAGCGCGATTGGGGCGTCCAACTGCTGCGCGGCGGTTGACGCTGCCACACCGTTGATTTCGCAACGTTCCTGACACTTGCTTGCTGTTGCCACCGGGCAACACCTGGCGGTGTTTGCCCTGCCACATCTGCCGCCTTGCGCGACATGGCTTGACACCTGGCGCATACGAATCCTATTTATCGTATAAATAAGACTTCACTGTTTTCCGGGAGGGGCTTTTCATGCATCTCGATTTCCGTCGCGTTCTTTGTGCAACCAGTGTCCTGGCGCTGGCCATGGGCTCTCACGCTGCTTTCGCGCAAGCCGCCGACAATGCCGCCGCGCCGCAATCGGCTGCTGATGAAGCCCCGTCGGACCAGGCGATCGTCGTCACCGGGCTGCGCGCTTCGCTGCGCGATGCGCTCAATGCCAAGCGCGCCACCACGGTGGTGGCCGAAACCATCAGTTCCAAGGACATCGGCGTTCTGCCCGATGTGACCATCGCGGATTCGCTGGGTCGCCTGCCGGGCGTGACCGCCACGCGCGATCGCGGCAATGCCAGCCAGGCCGCGGTGCGCGGCCTTGGTCCGCGCCTGGTGCTGGGCCTGATCAACGGGCGCGAAGTGGCTTCGTCGGAACCCGACCGCAACGTGCGCTGGGAAATCTACCCGTCCGAAATCGTCTCGGGCGTGACGGTCTACAAAGCACAGAGCGCCGACTTCATCGCCGGGGGCGTGGCCGCCACGATCGACATCCAGACGATCAAGCCGCTCGATTACCATGGGCCCGCCTTCACCGTGCGCGGCGGCGCGATCTATAACGATGGCGGCAAGGACATTCCGGGCTATTCGGGCCTCGGCGCCCGCGGCAGCGCGCAATATGTCGGCAAGCTGACCGACAACCTCGGCCTGGTGATCGGTGGCACCTACCAGCGCCAGAAGAACGGCTTCGAAAGCTTCCAGGGCTGGGGCTACAACACCGTCGACACCGGCAGCCCGCCGACCGACGCCAGCGGCAACAAGATCAACACCCCCTGGGGCGCGCAGGCCGAAGTCAAGGGCCTGACCGAAACCCGCTGGAGCACCACGGCTGCCTTGCAGTGGAAGCCGGGTTCCTATTGGGACATCACGCTCGACGGCCTCTATTCCAACATCAAGATCGACGAGAACCAGGCGCAGCAGTGGTATGGCCGTTCCAACGGCTGGGGCGACTGGGGCGGCAACTTCGGCCAGGCCGGCGATATCTACCAGCAGGGGAACTACACGCTCGCCGGCAACACGGTGACGGGCGCCACGCTCAACAACTATTCCTCGGTCACCAACGTTTTCGGCAAGTATACCGAGGACAAGACCCTGTTCGTCTCGGGCCTCAACGCCAAGTACGATGATGGCACCTGGTCGGTGAAGACCGACGTTTCCTATTCCAGCGCCAAGCGCAACAACCTCTATCGCTCGGTGGCGACGGAATTCTATCCCTCCACTACCACCTTTGCCACTGGCGCGGGCCAGGTGCCGTCGGTCTCGATCAGCGGGGCCAACGTGGGCGATACCAGCGCGCAGACGGTGCAGAGCTATTACCCCGGCATCTATGACGGGCCGCAGCGCCTGCACGATGACCTGGGCGCCGGGCAGATCGACATCCGCCGCGCGGTCAACAGCGGCTGGCTTTCGGGCATTGGCGTGGGCCTGCGCTATTCCAACCGCGTCAAGAGCCTGGCCTATGGCAGCGGCAGCATCGCCACCGTGGGTGGCGGCAGCGTGACGCTCAACGCGTCGGACCTGACCGCCTTCAACACGAGCAATTTCACCGTGCCGACGATGGTGTGGGGCGATTTCGACACCATCGCCAGTCAGGCGGTGGTCTATACCCCCGGCGCCGACGATCCCACCAAGGGCTGGCGCGTGCGCGAAGACGACATGGAAGGCTATGTGATGGCTGACCTCGGCGGCAATGGCTTTTCGGGTAACGTCGGCGTGCGTTTCGTCGACGTGGTGACGCACAGCACGGGCACGTCTGCCTCCACCAGCTGGGACGGCACGGCCAACGTGACCGTGCTTTCGCCGGTGAACGCGCAGAACCACTATTTCCGCGCGCTGCCCAGCATCAACCTGAACTTCGAGCTGACCGACATGCTCAAGCTGCGCGTGGCCGCAGCGCGGGTGATCTCGCGTCCGCCGCTCGATGAACTGCGTGCCAACCAGAACCTGTCGGTCTATCCGCCGCAGCTGACCGGTTCGGCCGGCAATCCCAACTTGCGCCCATTCATGGCCACGCAGGGTGACCTGTCGGTGGAATGGTATTTCCACAAGGATGCGCTGCTGGCGGTTGCGGGCTATTACAAGGATGTCGATACCAACATCGGCTATGCCCAGACCACGCAGACGATCAACGGTGCCGACTACCTGATCACCGGCCCGGCCAACGGCAAGGGCGGCTATATCGCCGGTATCGAAACCACGTTGCAGACGCCGTTCTACTTCATCCCCGGCCTCGACAAGTTCGGCATCTATGCCAACGCCGCCTTCGTGAAGTCTGACCTCAAGGAACTTTCGCCCAGCACCAATCCGTTCCCGGCGGTGGGCCTGGCCGATTTCACCGGCGAGGTTGACCTGTGGTATTCCGACCATGGCATCGACGCGCGCCTGGCGCTCAAGCATCACAGCCCGTTCACGGTGATCTATGGCTGGGACGCCTCCAAGCTCACCCGCCTGGAAAGCGAAACCACGCTGGGGGCCAGCATCGGCTATACCATCACCAAGAACATCTCGGTGCGCGTGCAGGCCAACAACCTGACCAACCAGGTGGCGCGGTTCTATTGGAACAACGACGCCAACCAGATCGCGCGCTATGAAAAGTATGGCCGCAGCTATCTGGCCGACATCACGGTTCGTTATTGATCTTTGCCGGATCACGGGGCCGGCCCGATCCTCTCCCCGGGTCGGCTCCAAACTGCAAGGGGCGCTGCAGCGATGCGGCGCCCTTTTTCTTTGGCGGTGGCGCGGGGCTATGCAACAAGGGCGCATGACCCGCCGCATCGTGCGCCTCTTGCTCGGCCTGCTCTATTTCGCGGCCGGCGTGCTTCATCTGGCCATTCCCGCGCCGTTCCTGAAAATCACGCCAGCGTGGGTGCCGCACGCGCCGCTGGTGATCGCGCTGACCGGCCTTGCCGAACTGGCCGGCAGCGTGGCGTTGGTCCAGGGGTTCAGCCCGGCCTTGCGCCGCGCGGCGGGATGGGGGCTGGCTGCTTATGCGCTGTGCGTGTGGCCGGCCAATATCAACCACATGATCATGGACCTGGCGCGGCCCGATCATGGCCTGGGCCTTGGCTATCACATCCCGCGCATGCTGGCGCAGCCGGTGCTGATCTGGGCGGCGCTGTGGGCGGGCGGGGTGCTTGGGCGCCGCCGTTCGTTTGAAAACGGGCGGTCATGAAAAAGCCCCCTCCTCTTTGCAAGGAGGGGGTTGGGGGTGGTGCGAGGCCTGGCGCGACCGTTCGAAAAAGCGGGACCCCGGATCAAGTCCGGGGTGACGATCAAGGCTTGGCTTGCGGCTTGTACGTCTTGCCCAACCAGTCGAACGCCGGCAGCGCCTCGTGGCGCTTGATGTCGAACATCGCGGCGTTTTCCCAGCTCGATCCGGTGCCCCAGCGCGTCTTGCACTGGGTGGAAACCCAGTCCGGCGCCCAATAGACCACGCCGTTGCCGCCATTGTTGACCACAGTCTGGGTCAGGTCTTCCAGGTACTTGAGCTGGCCCTTGGGGCTGACCGGATAGCCGGGAATGGCGCTGTCCGATCCCAACAGGTTGGTGGTGTCATCGGCATGGTCGTCGGAAAAGGCATAGGCGGTTTCCACCACCCAGACTTGCGCGCCATAGCGGCGGTGGGCGGCGTCGATCACTTTGCCCAGGCCCGAAAGATTGTATTTCGACCACTTGGAATAATAGCTGATGCCGATCACGTCGTAGTCCAGCACGCCCGCCGCCGTGGCATCGTCGAACCACGGGATCACGTTTTCGGGCTGGGCGATATGCAGCATGACCTGGATCGGCTTGCCATGGGCCTTGGCCGCCTCGCGCACCGCAGCGATCCCGGCATTGAGCATGCGGGCGTTGCGCGTCCAGTCGATCGGCTGGTCCTTGACCCCGCCCTGCACGGAAGCGTTGGTTTCGTTGCCCACCTGCACCATTTCGGGCAGCTGGCCGGCTGCTGCAAGCTTGTCGAGGATATCGCGGGTGTAGTCGTGCAGCGCCTTGACGTGGTCGTCGGTGGAAAGGCCGGCCCAGGCCGCCGGCGCAGGCTGCTTGTCGCCATCGGCCCAGTCATCGGAATAGTGGAAATCGAGCAGCACGTTGAGGCCCGCCGCATGGGCGCGGGTGATCGTTTTGAGCACATCGGCATAAGTGCTGTACTGCGTCCACTTGGGGTCGTTCCACAGGCGCACGCGCATCACGTTGCCGCCATGCTGCTTGAGCACGACGAAAGGATCGGCGGGCTTGCCGTGGTCGAGGAACTTCGCCCCGCAAGCCTCCATCTCGTTGGTGAAGGAAAGATCGGCACCCAGGTAGAGCGTCGGATCGGGCGCGGCCATGGCGGAAGAGGCCATGAGCAGGGCGGGCGCGAAAGCCGCGCGGCGCAGAAGGTTCATGAACGGCGTGTCCTTGGCGTCAGGCATGGAAATAGAGGTCGAGGTTGGCGGGCTTGAGGCCCGGCGCGCTGGCGGTGAGGCGGGCGCCACCCACGGCGCCGGCATTCTGCACCAGCACTTGCGCCAGGCCGTTGAACGCGCGGCGGGCGTTGCCCTTATCGGGCTCGGTGGAGGTGGGATTGCCATTGCCCAGGCCAATGATCCGCGCTGCGCCGGAAAGGGCAAAGGTGAGGGCGGTATCGGCGGTCGGCACCAGATGGCCGGCGGCGTCGATCATTTCGACCCGCACGGCGGCCACGTCATTGCCATCGGCGGCCAGGCGCGTGCGCTCGGTTACCAGGCGCAGCGCAGCGGGCTTGCCAGCGGTGAGGCGGGTATCGCGCGCGGCCAGCTTGCCAGCATTGTATCCGCGCGCTTCCAGAGTGCCGGGGGCGTAAGGCACTTGCCAGGCCAGGTGGCCGTTTTCGGGCATGGCCTTGCGGCCCAGTGACTTGCCATTGAGCAGCAGTTCCACTTGCGCGCAATTGCCGTGGACCCACACCTCGATCCGCTGGCCTTCGCGCCCCGCCCAGTTCCAGTGCGGCAGCAGGTGGACCAGCGGCTCGCTGCGCCGCCACCAGGCGCGGTAGTAATAATAGTTGTCCTTGGGCAGCCCGCACAAGTCCATCGCTCCGAAATAGCTGGAAACGCTGGGCATCTGCGGGAAGGGGGTGGGCTCGCCGCGATAGTCGAACCCGGTCCAGATAAAGCCGCCGGCAATGCCCGGCTCGGCCGCGACGACCTGCCACCATTCTTCCGCCGTGCTGGCCCACCAGGGATGCTCGGTATCATAGGCGCGCACCACGTGGGCGGCGGCATCGTTGGCATAGGCGCCGCGCGTGGCGACGGTGCTGGCGGTTTCGGTGCCGATCACCGGCTTGCCGGGGTGGCGCTGGCGCCAGGCCGGGATCTTGTCGGTGCGATAGTTGAAGCCGACCACGTCCACGGCATCGGCGGCGCCGCCGTCCCAGCCCTTGTCCATCGCCTGGGTGGTCAGCCGCGTGGGATCGAGCTGCTTGCACCGCGCGACGAGCTGGGCCGAAATGCGCCGGCCGCGCTCGCTGCCCTGGTGGCCTTCCTCGTTGCCCACCGACCACAGGATGATCGACGGGTGGTTGCGCGAGGACAGGATCATGCGGTCGAGTTCGTCGAGCGCTTCGGGGTTGGTGGTGTTGAGCCGGGTTTCGGCCACCATCATCATGCCGGTGGCGTCGCAGATGTCGAGCAGCGCCTGCGATGGCGGGTTGTGCGCGCTGCGCCAGGCATTGGCGCCCATGCCCAGGGTCTGCGCCACGCGCCAGGCATGCAGGGCATCGGGAATCGCCGTGCCCACGCCGGCATGGTCCTGGTGGTTGCACACGCCCAAGAGCTTCACCGGCTGGCCGTTGACGGCAAAGCCGCGCGTGCCGTCGAACGCCAGGGTGCGGATGCCGAAGCGCGTGGTCGTGCGGTCCACTTCCCGGCCATCGACCAGGACGCTGGTTTCCAGGGTGTAGAGCTTGGGGGTTTGCGGTGACCACAGTTGCGGGGCGGCCAGCGCCAGATCGGCATTCACCGTGGCTTGCGCGCCCGCAGCCAGCGTGGTGGCGGCTTGCGGGGCGATTTCGCCCACCAGCGCGCCATCGGGGGCGAAGACGCGGTGGCGCAATTGCGCGCTGCCAGCCACTTCGGCCGCGTTGGCCAGGGTGGTGGCGATGGCCACGCGGGCGCCGCTGCCGTCCACCGTGCTGCGCACGCAGGTGCCCCACTGCGGCACATGGAGCGGCGCGGCGCTCACCAGATCGACATGGCGATAGATCCCGGCGCCTTCATAGAACCAGCCTTCGCCCAGCGAGGCATCGACGCGCAGGGTCAACTGGTTGGGGCCGCCCTCGTAATCGAGGAAATCGGCGATGTTGACGCGGAACGGGGCATGGCCCGAAGCGCTGCCGCCGGCTTCGTAGCCGTTCACGAAGACCTTGCAATCGCGGAACACGCCGTCGAATTCCAGCCATACCGCGCGGCCCTTATCCGCCGCGCCCACCGGCAGCTTGCGGCGATACCAGCCCACGCTGTTTTGCGGAAAATCGCGGCCGATGGCGCGAAAGCCGTGGCCGGCGGCCATGTCTTCCTGCTCCTTGGCCACCGGCTGCGCAGGCAGGGCATAAGGCAGTTCCACCGCCCAATCGTGCGGCACGCGCACCATGGCCCAGGCGCTGTCATCGAAATCGGGCTGGACGGCGGGCGACACGTCGAAGCCGGGCTTGGCATAGGTGCGCTGGAAGCGGCCAAAGCCGAAATCCTTGGCCATGTCAGCCGCGTGGCCCAGGGCAAAGCGCCAGCCATCGGCCAGCCGCTCCTGCCGGCGGGGCGAGGGTAGCGCCTTGTCCGTCATGCGGGCGCCCGCAGCGGCTGCGGCGTTGGCCAGGGTGGGCGCGGCGCTGCCAGCCAGACCGGCAAGGCCCAGGGCAAGTGCAGTGCGGCGATCGGTTGTGGGATGCATGGTCATCGTTCAGAACTCGAAATCGGGGCCGGTGGTAACCGTGCCCAGCAAAAGGGCATCGGCCACGAGCGCCAGCGGGCTGGCATCGGCACTGCTGGCGCGGCGGTCGATCAGATCGGCAAAGCGGCGATAGATGCGGGGATATTCGTCGTTCGACGCGTCCAGGCGCAGCGCGCCGTCGATTTCCAGGCGATGGCCGCCCTGACGGAGCACCAGTTCGCCGTCGGCGGTGTGAACCACGATGTCCCACTGCTGGTCGCCAGGGTGCAGGATGGACAGGTCGGCGATGATCGGGGCGCCCGTGCTGCAGCGCATCTGCACCTGGGCATCGGTGGGTGACTGCCGGTTGGCCGGCATTTCCAGCTGGGCGCCTTCGACGCAGATGCCCGAGGGCAGGATTTCGGTGAGAATCGAAAAGGCGTTGATCGCCGGATCGAACACGCCGAACCCGCCCTTGGCCAGCAGCCAATCCTGCCCCGGATGCCATTGCCGCACGTCTTCGCGCCAGGTGATGTGCACGGCGGTGATGCTGCGGTTGGCCAGCCAGGCCCGCGCGGCTTCCACCGCTTCGCTCTCGCGCGAATGCCACGCGGCATAAAGCGTGACCCCGGCGCGGGTGGCCAGTTGCGCCAGCGCTTCGGCCTGGGTGGGGGCGGCGGCCGGGGGCTTTTCGAGCAGCACATCGAGCCCGGCGGCGATCGCCTCGCGCGCCAGGGACACGCGCACCGCCGGCGGCGTGCACAGGGCCACGGCATCGAGCGAACCGGCTTCACCTGCCAGCATTTCAGCCAGGCCGGCATAGCCGCGCACGCCGTCAAGACGGTGCACCGGATCGGCCACAGCAACCAGTTCGAACCGGGAATTTCCAGCGATGGCAGGAAGATGCTGGTCGCAGGCGATCTTGCCCAGGCCCACCAGGCCGAGGCGGATCGAAGGTTGGGACATTCCAGGCTCCTCAAACAAGCACGCCATCGCGCTCTTTACATTTATCATATATATATGGTTAGAGAGGTCAATGGGCGGGGATGGCGACGCAAAATGGCGTTCTGGCCCGGAAGAAGGCAAAGGAAGGAATGGCAGCGGTGGCCAACGATAGCACGAAAAACCAGAGCGGCCCGGGCGGTAGCGGCTTGCGTTCGCGGGCCTGGTTCAACAATCCCGAATCGGCCGACATGACCGCGCTCTATCTCGAACGCTATCTCAACTATGGCCTGACGATCGAGGAACTGCAGTCCGATCGCCCGATCATCGGCATTGCCCAGACCGGCAGCGACCTTTCCCCGTGCAACCGCCACCATCTGGTGCTGGCCAGCCGCGTGCGCGACGGCATTCGCGAGGCGGGCGGCATTCCCATCGAATTCCCGCTCCATCCCATCCAGGAAACCGGCAAGCGGCCCACCGCCGGGCTCGATCGCAACCTCGCCTACCTGGGCCTGGTGGAAGTGCTGTTCGGCTATCCGCTCGACGGCGTGGTGCTGACCATCGGTTGCGACAAGACCACCCCGGCCGCGCTGATGGCGGCGGCCACGGTCAACATTCCCGCGATCGCGCTGTCAGTGGGCCCGATGCTCAACGGCTGGCACGATGGCAAGCGCACTGGCAGCGGCACGATCGTGTGGAAAGCGCGCGAGATGCTCTCCAAGGGCGAGATCGACTTCAAGGGCTTCATCGAACTGGTCGCCAGCTCTGCGCCGTCCACCGGCTATTGCAACACCATGGGCACGGCCACCACGATGAATTCGCTGGCCGAAGCGCTGGGCATGAGCCTGCCCGGTTCGGCCGCGATCCCGGCGCCGCACCGCGACCGGCAGGAATGCGCCTATTATACCGGCAAGCAGATCGTGGAAATGGTTGTCGCCGATCGCAAGCCTTCCGACATTCTCACCAAGTCCGCGTTCCTCAACGCCATTCGCGTCAATTCGGCGATCGGCGGATCGACCAATGCGCCGATCCACCTCAATGCCATTGCCCGCCACGTGGGCGTGGACCTGACGCTCGACGACTGGGAAAGCCATGGCGCCGACATTCCGCTGATCGTCAATCTCCAGCCCTCGGGCGAATATCTGGGCGAGGACTATTTCCGCGCTGGCGGGGTCCCGGCGGTGATGGGCGAACTCGCTCGCGCCGGCCTGCTCGATGGTGCGGCCTTGACCGCCAATGGCAAGACCGTGGCCGAGAATGTCGCCCACGTGACAATCGCCGACGAAGAGGTGATCCGCCCGCTCGACCGCCCGCTCAAGCCGGCAGCCGGCCTTACCGTGCTGGGCGGCAACCTGTTCGACGCCGCCGTGATGAAGAAGAGCGTGATCAGCGACCAGTTCCGCGCGCGCTACCTGTCGAACCCCGATGACCCCGAGGCGTTCGAAGGCAAGGTCTTCGTGTTCGACGGGCCGGAAGACTATCACGCGCGGATCGACGATCCGGCGCTCGGCATCGACGAGCGTTCGATCCTGGTGATCCGCGGGGCAGGGCCGATCGGCTATCCCGGCGGGGCCGAGGTCGTCAACATGCGCCCGCCCGCCGCGCTGATCCGCGCCGGGGTCGATGCGCTGCCGTGCCTGGGCGATGGGCGCCAGTCGGGCACCTCGGGCAGCCCCTCGATCCTCAACGCCAGCCCGGAAGCGGCGGTGGGCGGTGGCCTGGCGCTGCTGCGCGATGGCGACCGCATTCGCGTGGATCTCAACACCCGCACGGTCGATCTGCTGGTGTCGGACGCCGAAATGGCGGAGCGCCGCGCGGCCTTGGCGGCCGAGCCGTTCCGCTTCCCCGAAGACCAGACGCCGTGGCAGGCGCTGAGCCGCAAGATCACCGGCCAGTTCGCCGATGGCGCAGTGATCGAGGATGCCGTCCGGTTTCAACGGGTGGCGCAAGTCTATGGGGTGCCCCGTGACAGCCACTGATACCACGATCGATATCGCCGCCGCGCAGGTGATCCAGGTCGCGCGGCCGGGTGCGATGCACGGGCGTGACTTGCTGGGCGAAGGCGTGCTGTGGTCGGCCCGCCAGCATGCGCTGTTGTGGGTCGATATCATCGGCCAGCGCATCAACCGGCTCGACCTGGCCAGCGGGCTGGTGGCCGAATGGCCCGTGCCCGACATGATCGGCTGGGTGCTGGAGCGCGAAGGCGGCCCCGGCTTCATCGCCGGCTTGCGCAGCGGCTTTGCCACGATCACGCTCGATCCGTTTTCCTGCGTGCCGATCGGCGCGCCCGAACCCGATCTGCCGCGCAACCGCATGAACGATGCCATGGTCTGCCCACAGGGCAGGATCTGGGCCGGCACGATGAACATGGACGGCGAAACGCCGACCGGCAATTTCTACCGCCTCGATCATGACTTGTCGTGGACCAAGGTGGACAGCGGCTATCGCATCGCCAATGGCCCGGTGCTTTCGGCCGATGCATGCTGGCTGTACCACACCGACAGCGCGCTGGGCCGCGTCTATCGCTTTGCCTATGCTGCCGATGGCTCGCTGGGCCCGCGCGAGACGTTCCTGGAATTTCCCGAGAGCTGGGGTTCGCCCGATGGCATGACCATCGACAGCGACGGGGGGCTGTGGATCGCGCATTGGGGCGCTGGCTGCATCAGCCGCTTTGCCGCCGATGGCACGCGCACCCACCGCGTGGCGCTGCCCGCCAGCCAGATCACCAACCTGGCATTTGCGGGTGACAATCTCGATCGCCTGTTCGTGACATCGGCCGCCGATGGCGTGGACGAGCCGGCCGGCGGCGCGCTGTTCGAAGTGGTGGGCACCGGCTTTCGCGGGTGCCCCACGCCGCGGTTCGGCGGCTGACTTCGTGTCGGGATCAGCCGTTTCAGGCCAGGGCTTCCTCGTTGCGGCGAATGGCATCGAGTGCGTCCTCGATGATCACGCGCATGCGGGTTTGCGCGGTGGCGTCGTCGCGCGCCAGGATGGCGTCCATCACCGCTTCGTGCGCATCGAGATCGGCACTACGCCCCACGATGCGGTTGGTATAGCGGATCGAGGTTTTCAGCGCGGTCGACACCACGTCGCGAAACTGCCCGAAGAACGGATTGCCCGAGGCCTTGAGAATGGCCACGTGAAAGGCAACGTCGGCTTCCAGCACGTCGTCATGGCCGGCGTCGGCCGCCTGCATGCGGGCAAAGCCGGCGCGGATCAGGGACAGGCCATCCTCGCTCGCCTCGCGCGCGGCCATCGCGGCGGCGGCCGGTTCGATCGCCACGCGCAACTGGCCGAAATGGCGCAAGAGGTCGATCGAGAAGCGCCGCTCCAGCATCCAGCGCAGCACGTCGGGATCGAACAGGTTCCACTGGCTGTCGGGCTGGATGATCGTGCCCTGGCGGGGCCGGGCGCTGACCAGGCCCTTGGCCGTCAGCATCTTGACCGCCTCGCGCGTGACCGAGCGGCTGACCCCGTGGGTTTCGGAAAGTTCCGCCTCGGTGGGAAACGATCGACCGTTGAAGGCGCCGCCCACGATCAGCAGGCCCAGCCGGTCGAGCAGGCCATAAGTGAGATTGCGGCCGAGCGCGTCGCGCGCTTCGAGCGGTTGAAATGCCACGGTGATCCCTTCGCTGTGGGGTGCTCTTTTAATCATATAAATAGACGCGAGGGCCGATTGGCAAGGCCAAATGCCCCGCGCGCGCAAAGAGAGGGCGGGAAATGAGCCTATCGACACTCGATGCCTTGGTGGTGGTGGCCTATGCCGTCTTCATCTTTGCGCTGGCCCAGTGGGTCAGCCGTGAAAAAGCCGGGCACCAGACCGACACCACCGACTATTTCCTGGCGTCCAAGTCTCTGCCGTGGTGGGCGATCGGCGCGTCGCTGATTGCGGCCAACATTTCGGCCGAGCAGATCGTGGGCATGGCGGGGTCGGGCTATGCCATTGGCCTGGCCATCGCGTCCTATGAATGGATGGCGGCGGCCACGCTTTTGCTGGTGGCCAAGTATTTCCTGCCGATCTTCCTGGCCAACGGCATCTACACGATGCCGCAGTTCCTGGAGCAGCGCTTTGGCCCCACGATCCGCACGGTCATGGCGGTGTTCTGGTTGGTGCTCTACGTCTTCGTCAACCTGACGTCGATCGTCTGGCTGGGCTCGATCGCGGTGATGCAGGTGGCCGGCGTCAACCAGGACCTGGCGCTGGCCGGGCTGGGCGTGTTCGCGCTGCTTTATCAGCTGCGCGGCGGGCTCAAGGCCGTGGCACTGACCGATATCGTCCAGGTTACGCTGCTGGTACTGGGCGGGCTGGTGATCGCCTGGCTCACGCTGGGCCAGATCGGGCAGCTCTATGGCGACGGGCCGGGCATCGTCTCGGGCTTCAAGGCGCTGGTGGCGCAGGCGCCTGATCACTTCCACATGATCCTGTCGGCCGACGATCCGCATTACAAGGACTTGCCGGGCCTGTCGGTGATCATCGGCGGCATGTGGATTGCCAACCTGTCGTACTGGGGCTGCAACCAGTACATCATCCAGCGCGCGCTGGCGGCCAAGAGCCTGCCCGAGGCGCAGCGCGGCATGGTCTTTGCCGGTTTCCTCAAGCTGATCATGCCGATCATCATCGTGCTGCCCGGCATTGCCGCCGTGCTGCTCGCGCCCAATCTGGCCAAGCCGGACCAGGCCTATCCCGCGATGATGCGCCTGCTGCCGCCGGGGCTGCTCGGCCTGGTCTTTGCAGCGCTCGTGGCCGCGATCATCGCGTCCACGGCCAGCAAGATCAATTCAATCGCCACGATCTTCACGCTCGATATCTATGCCCGCTTTGCCAAGGGGGAACAGAGCGAGAAGAAGCTGGTGACCGTGGGCCGCATCGCCGCCGCCGTGGCCGTGGTGATCGCCATTCTTACCGCGCGGCCACTCCTGGGCGGGCTCGACCAGGCGTTCCAGTATATCCAGGAGTTTTCGGGCTTCGTGACGCCGGGGATCACGGTGATCTTCCTGCTCGGCCTGTTCTGGCCGCGCGCGACCGAGGCCGGCGCGCTGACCGGGGCGGTCGCTTCGGTGCTGCTCAGCCTGGTGTTCCGCTTTGGCGGGATTGCCGCGCTCGAAGCGGTGCCGTTCATGAACCGCATGGCGATCATCTTCGTGATTTCGCTGCTGCTGGCCATGGGGGTATCGCTCGCGCGCCCGCAGGTGCAACAAGGCGCCGGTATCCGCAAGGAAGCCACCCTGTTCCGCACCAGCACCGGCTTTAACCTGGCGGCGCTGGCGATCCTGGCGATTCTCGTCGCTCTCTATGCCTTTTGGTGGTGATTTGACCGTGAACGACCGTTTCCTTGCTATCGACTGGGGCACCACCAATCGCCGCGTCTATCTGCTCGACCCGGCGGGCCCGGAAGGTGTCCAGGTGCTGGACACCTTTCGCGACGATCGCGGTGTGCTGACCGTTGGCGCGGGCGCCTTTGCCGACGAAGTGGCCGCGATCCGCGCGCGGCTGGGTGACCTGCCGGTGATTGCAGCCGGCATGGTCGGCTCCCAGCGCGGCTGGGCCCTAGTGCCTTATCTGTCGTGCCCCTCTGGCGCAGCCGAAATTGCCGGCGCCTTGTACGAAGTGGCGCCCCGCACGTGGATCGTGCCGGGCCTGTCGGACCCGCGCGGCGACGTGATGCGCGGCGAGGAAATGCAACTGCTCGGCGCGGTCCACGCAGGCCTTGCCCCGCCCGATGCGTTGTTGTGCCAGCCCGGGACCCATTGCAAGTGGGCGCGCATGGAAGGCGGTGCCGTCGCCAGCTTTGCCACCAGCATGACGGGTGAGATGTTCGCCCTGCTCAAGCAGCACAGCCTGCTGGCCGAATTCCTCACCGGCCCGGTGGCCGATGGCCCGGCCTTCCGCGCCGGGGTGGCGGCCAGCGGCGATGGCGCGCTGCTTACCGCGCTGTTCGGCGTGCGCGCCAGTGCGCTGCTTGGCCTGCGCGCGGTGGAAGACAGTGCCGCCCATGCTTCGGGCCTGCTGATCGGCAGCGATGTACGCGGCGCCGGCGTGGGGCCCGATAGCGACGTTTACCTGTTGGCCGATCCGATGCTCGGCGCGCTTTATACGGCGGCCATTGCGCAATGCGGCGGCCGCGCCCACCTCGTTGATAGCCATGCCGCGTTCGTTGCCGGCATCGCCCAGATCTGGAGCCTTGTTCGTGACCGTTGACCATACCGCTGCCGATCGCGCTGCCGCCGATAGCTTTGCCCGCGCCATGCGCCATTGCCCGCTGGTGGCGATCTTGCGCGGGGTTCGCCCCGACGAGATCGAGGCCATGGCCGATGCCTTGGTCCAGGCTGGCTTTTCGATGATCGAAGTGCCGCACAATTCTCCCGATCCGCTGGTGTCGATCGCCAAGATCGCCCATCGCTATGGCGAGGATGTGCTGGTGGGTGCGGGCACTGTGCTGACCGTGGCCGAGGTTGAAGCCGTGCACGCTGCTGGCGGCACCCTGGTGGTTTCGCCCAACGTCAACCCGGCGGTGATCGCGCGCAGCGTGGAACTGGGCATGGTTTCGCTGCCTGGCTATGCCACGCCCACCGAAGCCTTTGCCGCACTGGAAGCGGGCGCCCACGGCCTCAAGCTGTTTCCCGCCGAAGCGGCCAGCCCAGCCGTGCTCAAGGCGCAACTGGCAGTGATCCCGCGCCATGTGCCGGTGCTCGCCGTGGGCGGCGTGACCCCGGAAAACCTGTCTGACTGGATGGCGGCTGGCGCGGCCGGCGGCGGCCTGGGTTCGGCGCTCTACAAGGCCGGTCGCAGCGTGGAAGACGTGGCCAAGGCGGCCAAGGCCTTTGTGGCCGAAGTGCACCGCCTGATCGATTGAGACCTCGCAGCGCATAAATTTCTTCGTCACCCCGGGCTTGACCCGGGGTCCCGCTTTCTTCCGGCCTCGCACTTTGGGTCAAGAAAAGCGGGACCCCGGATCAAGTCCGGGGTGACGTGTTCAGGAAACGCAGACGCAAAAAAACGGCAGCGCGGGGATTATCCGCGCTGCCGGCAAGGTGGACTTCATGCGTCGAAGTCAGAACTTGTAGCCGACCGTGGCAAAGACCTGGCGCGGCGGGATATATTCCACGCTGGTGGTGCCAGAGCCATAAGGATCGGCGAACTTGTTGCTCACCCCGGCCTTGTCGGTGATGTTGGTGCCGGTCACCGAGAAGGTGAAAGGCGAAGCATCCGGCTTGTACTGGATCATCACGTTGCCGATGGTATAGGCCGGCACGGTATCGAACTGCGGCACGTTGAAGATGCGCGAGTTGAACTTGCCGCGATAGACCACTTCGCCGCGCAGCATGAGTTCGCCCGGGCCCACCGGGGCGGTATACGTGGCGGCAAAGCTGCCCTGCACGCCCGGCAGCTTGGGGATCTTCTTGCCGTTGGTGTTGGTGGAAGCGGCCATGACGGCGGAAATCACCCGCGAGTCATAGTACCAGCCCGCGGGATAGCCCAGCGCCGCATACGTGGTGGCGCGGATGTCCTGTGCGGTCTGCTTGTCGATCGTGTAGTAATCGCCGTGGAACTTGCCTTCGGCCAGGGCCAGGTTTCCGTCGAAGCGCAATTGCTTGTTCGGCGCCCAGGTGGTTTCGAATTCCACGCCATAGGTTTCCGCGCGCGGGATGTTGGCGGTGCCGCCGGCAAAGGGCACCGGATCTTCGGCGGTGAACTGGAAATCCTTGTACCAGTAGTAATAGCCCGCGACGTTGAGGCGCAGCGTCTTGTCGAAGAATTCGTTCTTCGAACCCACTTCGGCCGCCCAGACGGTTTCCTTGCGGTACGTGCTCTTCACAAAGATGGAATCGCCGCTGAACGTCACGCCGCTGGGCTTGTAGCCCTTGGAGCCGGTGACATAGAGCATGTTGGTGGGCGTCACCTGGTATTGCACGCTGACCTTGCCGGTCACCGCGTCGCTGGTGGCGGTGCGCGGTGGCACGGTGGCGAAATACTGCACCGGCTGGGCGGAAATCTTGTCCCAGCTATAACGCGCGCCGCCGATCAGATCGAGCTTGTCGGTGGCGTGGATCACTGCCTGGCCATAGCCGGCCCACGAGGTGTGCTGATAGGGGCTGTCGGTCTGGAACGACACCGCCTCGCCCGTGGCGGGATCGGTAGAAAAGCCGCCGGTGGTGTATTCCAGGATGTTCTGCAGGGCGTGCTGGCGCAGATAGAAGCCGCCGACCACCCATTCGACCGACTTGTTGGGCGTGGACGAGGCCGAGACTTCCTGCGTCCAGGTGCTGCTCATGTCCTGCCACTTGACGATGTTGTCGTGATAGTTGGCATAGACGAAGCGGTCGTTGTCGCCGCTCTGGTTCTTGTTGAGGTACTGGTAGGCGGTCACCGACTTGAGCACGACCTTGTCATCGATCGTCTGCGCGATCGACAGGTAGGCCATGCGCGTCTTGGTGACGTACTTGCCGCCATAATCCTGGTTCACCACGCGCGGGTCGGAACTGGGATCGGCGATGTAGGTGGTGCTGCCGGCGGCCGGATCGGTGCTGCACAGCAGGCACTTTTGCAGCGCGGCGTTGTGGCTGGCGTCGAACGACTGCGCCGAAAGCGTCACGGTGGTGTCGGGCGAGGGCTGCCACAGCAGCGAGACATGGCCGCCGATGTTGTTGGCATCGTCCAGCGGATACTTGGCATAACCGGGCACGCCCACGGCATAGCCATAGCCATCGTGGCGCAGGTATTGCACCGTGCCGCGCAGGGCGAGCGTCTCGGCAATCGGCACGTTGAGCGTGCCCATGGCGCGCACATAGTTGTAGTTGCCATAGGAAAGCTGGGCTTCGCCGGTATACTGGCCCAGCACCGGCTTGCGCGTGATCACGTTGATGGCGCCGCCGGTGGACGTCTGGCCGAACACCGTGCCCTGCGGCCCGCGCAGCACTTCCACGTGATCCACATCGAGCAGATCCTGGTTCAGCGCCACGACGTGGGCGATATAGACCCCGTCGATGTGGAAAGCGACGCCGGGCTGCGAATTGGGATTCTGCGCGGTTTCATAGCCCACGCCGCGAATGGCGATGACGCGTTCGTTGCCCTCGCTCTTGGTCACGGTCAGGCCGGGGACGAAGCCGTTGAGATCGGCCAGTTCGGTGGCGTTGCGCTGGCGCAGCGCCTCGTCGGAAACGGCGCTGATCGCAATCGGTGCCGATTGCAGGTTCACTTCGCGCTTTTCGCCGTTGACCACGATGGTGCCGATGGGGCTGCCATCGGCGTCAAGTTCGGGTGCGGCCACGGGGGCCGGTTCGGGCGCGGCTTCGGCGGCGCGGGCAGAGGTGGCGGCAAGCGCCAGTAGCGATGCAGTGGCAGTGAGCAGGACGGATGACGGGCGCATGGGTTTCCCCCCTCGAAAAATGCTTTTCATCGCTTTCAGGCAGCCCCTCGGCTGTGTTTTCTCCCTGAACCTGGCCTTGATCGTGGCAGGCATGTTTGTGGCGCCAGCATCGGTGGACATGCGGTCCGCGGTCTTGCGCGGCAACGCACGAATAGTTGACCGATCGGCATTGCAGCAAGCGCCATGTTGCGATGCGGTGCGCCGCGGATGCCGGAATCTTGCCCGCTGGTTTGTCGGTGCTGTCCAAATCTCTTGCGCGCAGGGACAAGACGTGGCGCACTGCATCATGCCACGTCCGGCCCAGGCAAACGCCCGCCAAGACGCAAAGGAACATAGCCTTGTCCGTGATCACGCCTTCCGCCCCCGTGCTATCCCCGGTGACCAGCCGTGCCGCCTGGCGCGGCGACGAGCTCGCCCGCGGCCAGGACTGGGTCTACGAACTTTCGCCCGCGCAGATTGCCGAGCTGGAAGCGCTGGGCACGCGCTTCATGGCCGAAAATCCCGATCTGCGCACGGTGCAGGCGCAGGACTATCCGCTGGTGGAAACGGCCCAGGCTTGCGAGGAATGGCGCCAGGAAGTGGATTTCGGGCGCGGCTTCGTGCTGGTGCGGGGCCTGCGGGCAGAGCTCTATTCCGATGCCCTGTCGTGCGCGATCTATTACGTCCTTGGCTTGCACATGGGCGATCCCATCCGCCAGAACGAGATGGGCGACCTGATCGACCACGTCTATGCCACGTCGGACAAGACGATGGACGATCCCACCGCGCTGTCGTCCAAGGTGCGCGACAAGCTGGTCTACCATTCGGACAGTTCCGATATCGTCGCGCTGATGTGCCTGCGCGGCGCGCGCGAAGGGGGGCTTTCGTGCCTGGTTTCGGGCGCGGAAATCTATAACGAGATCCTGCGTCGGCGGCCCGACCTGGCGCCTTTGCTGTTCGAACCATTCCACTGGGACTGGCGCCGCCAGGACCATGAGGCGCCGGCCGATACCTATACTTCGCCGATCGTCAGCCTGGAGCAGGGCGTGTTCAGCATGTATGCCGGCTCGCTCTATATCCTGACGGCCCAGGAATATCCCGGCGTTCCGCAGTTGACCGAAGACCAGATCGAGGTGCTGCGCCTGTTCGACGAGATCACCTATGAAGAAGGCATGGCGATCGAGATGGATTTCCGCCCCGGCGATATCCAGTGGCTGTCGAACTATGCCGCGCTCCACGCCCGCACCACGTTCTGGGACTGGCCCGAACCGCAACGCAAGCGCCACTTGCTGCGCCTGTGGCTGTCGAGCAAGGGCACGCGCCCGGTGGTCGAAGGCTTTGGCAAGAATGGCGTGGTCCAGCACCGCGCGGCCCCGCGCGACGGCGCGGCCGAGCATCCCGACGCGCATTTCGACGTGCGCGGCATGTCGGTGCCCCGCCTGATCGCCTGACGCACACGCGCCGCACAAATCAGCCCGGTGGAGCGATCCGCCGGGCTTTTTCGTGGGTCGCTGACGAGGGGAGGCGGAGTAGAAGTTGGTTTCGCAGAAGGGTAATCTCTGTCAGTCTCCAGCTATGGATAACTTGCAGCGCGCCACAGTGGCCGTTTTGATCACGGGGGAAGACCTCGTGCCAGCACAAGTCGCCGTAGCCCTTGATGGGACCGTCAGCTTTGGCGTGGTCAAAGGCGAAGTGTTCACCGGCAGGCACGGCAAAGAGATCGAAGCAAAGATCGGGATGTGTCGATTTGGTGGTGAATGGCACGCAGAGCCCGACATTGACCGACAAATTCGTGAGGTGCTGTCCACTCTGACGGACGACAAAGATAGGTGGGGCGCGATCACGGCACGCTATTTTTGTCATCTGAGTGTTGGTGGTTATTTTCACGACTGGACGGGGGGCCTGACACTGGCGTCCGAAACCTTGAAAATGCTGGCTGACCGCAATCTTGCGATAGATTTTGATTTCTACGCCCCGGCTTCTTCGCGATGATGTTTGTTGCCGACTCCGCTTAATGCCCCCGCCGCCAGCGCCACTGGCAGGCATGCTGCGCCCAGCAGCCATAGCGCCCCGGCATAGCTACCGGTCCACTGTGCGAGCACACCGGCAAGGCCAGGCCCAAGGGCGGCAAGGCCGGCCAAGGTCCAGCACAAAGCCAGGCCCGCCGTGCCGATTTCGGGGCCGAACCAGTCCATCAGCAGCACCGTCACCGCCATGGCGACGAGCGCCGAACCGACTCCGAAGAGGGGGACGAAGCCCCAGTTGACCATGGGCGCACCGCCTTGTGCCAGGGCGCCCATGCCCAGCGCGGTGGCGACCATGGCGAGGGTGAGCAGCGTGACCGCCCGCACATGGCGCAGGGCAAATCCGGCAAGGCCGGTGCCGAGTGCGCCGAGCAGCCCTTGCACGGCCAGAACGCGCGCCACGGCGCCGTCGCTCCAGCCAAGCGCGGGGGTAAGATGCGCGGGCGCAACGCTCAGCGCGGTCATGATCACCGCCTGGCTCAGGACCATGGCCAGGGCCAGCACGGCAAAGCGCGCGTTCAGCAGCGGGCGCCACCAGCCAGCCGTGCGCGGCGCATCGGGGCTATGAGACTCTGGCGGATCGCGCAGGACCACGAATAGCAGCGCGGCAAGTGTTAGCGCGATGGCGCAAGTGCCGCGCCAATAGCCGATGCCGCCGTCAATCAGCGCCTGCCCCACGGCCGGCCCGGCAGCATTGCCCAGCGCGCCGGTCATCAGGTAAAGCCCCAGCACGCGCTCAGTGCGCGGGCCTGACCAGCCCGCGATCATCGTATAGGCGGGCGTGTTGGCCAAAAGCGAAAAGCCCGCGCCCACCAGCGCCATCGCCGGCAGCAGGAGGGCAAGGCCACTGGCAAGGCCCGCCAGCGCCAGCCCGGCGGCCATGACCAGCGCGCCGCCGGTCATCGTCAGCCGCCCGCCGATGCGCGCCATCAGCCACACCGGCAGCGTGGCCCCCACGCTGGCACCGACGATCACCATGGTGAAGGCCGCGCCCAGCGCCGCCGGGCCAAGCTGAAGCGCCTGGCCGCTGGCAAACAGCGCCAACCCCATGCCGGCAAAGACAATGCCCTGGCCGGCAAACAGCGCCAGCGACACGGCCGCCGCCACCGCGCCTTCACGCCAGGTGAACGCGCGCGCGGCCTGGTTCATTCGGGCTTTTCGCCCAGGATCTGGACACGATAGCCCGAGCGCACTTGCGGGAAATAGTCCCAGATCGCCGAATGCTGCGCGCAGCGATTGTCCCAGAACGCGATGGAATGCTGCTGCCAGCGGAAGCGGCACTGGAACATCGGGTGCTGCACGTGTTCGTAGAGATAGCTCAGGATCGCGCGGCTCTCGATGGCGGGAATGCCCTCGATATGGGTGGTGAAGCCACGGTTCACATAGATGCACTTCTTGCCGGTAACGGGATGGGTGCGGATCACCGGGTGGCTGTGGCGCGGCAGCTTCATGCCTTCGGGCGTGATCCCGCCAAAGCCGACCACGGCATCGTGCACGGCGGTCAAGCCTTCGAGATAGGCCTTCATCCGGTCCGACAGCGCATCATAGGCGGCATACATGTTGGAAAACACGGTGTCGCCGCCCACTGGGGGGATGGTGTGGAGATAGAGGATCGAGCCCATCGGCGGCGCTTCGTCGCAGCTCATGTCCGAATGCCAGTCCTCGCCGGCCACGAACGTGCTGTTCTCGTCGGCGTGGATGATCGTCACTTCGGGGTGGCCGGGCACCTGCCAGGGCTTGGTGCTGGGCGCAATGTGCACGCCGCCGAAATATTGCGCCAGGCGGATATGGTCTTCGTGGGCAAGCGGCTGGTCGCGGAAGAACAGCACCAGGCGATCGGCCATCGCGGCTTGCAATTCGGCCACTTGCGCTTCGCTCAGCGGCTTGGTCAGGTCCAGGCCGGAAACCTCGCCACCGATCGCGGGGGTCAGTTGGGATACCGAAATCGTTTCATAGGTCATCGCAAGATTTGCCTTCTTCAAAGAAGCGGCCAGGCCATGCGCAGCGGCAGGCCCGAGCGGGAAACCACGGCCTGCGCAGCATCCTGCGCCTGGGCCAGCAAGAGATCTTCATCGATGGTGGTGCAGCGCCCGGCCTCGATCACGCGTTTGCCGTCCACCCACACGCTGTGCACGCCGCGCCCATCGGCCGACCACACCAGTTGCTGCGCGGGATTGTGCAGCGGCACCCATTCGGGCCGGCGCGCATCGTGCAGCACCAGGTCTGCCCGCGCGCCCACGCTCAGCGTGCCGATCTGGCCTTCCAGCCCCATGGCGCGCGCACCGTTCACGGTGAGCATTTCCAGCGCGCTTTCGGCCGGGAACAGCGCAGTATCGCCGCGCGAATCCTTCCACAATCCGGCCATCAGCCGCGCGGAAGGCATCAGGTCGTGGCGGTCGCCGCCATCGGTGCCCAGCGCGATATTCACGCCCGCTGCGGCCATTTCGGGAAACAGCCCGCGCGTGGTGGCCTGATAGCCGCCCTTGAGCGAGGCTTCGGGGCAGTGCACCACATGGGTGCCGCTCTGTGCCAGCAGCGCCACTTCGCTTGCGTCCACATGCACCATGTGCACCAGCGATAAATGGTCACCCAGCACGCCCAGGTCTGCCAGCCATTGCACCGGCCGCTTGCCGGTGTTGGCCAGGTACCACTCCGGGTCACCCACGGCGGGTGCCATGTGCGCCGCAATACGCAGGCTGCGCTCGCGCGCGATGGCGGTGGCGGCCTGCCACAGTTCTGCGGTGTTGGTCATGTGCCCCACCAGCAGCGGCCAGGCGGCAATCAGCCGCCCATCGTCGGGCCAGGCGGCCAGGTCCGTCTCGAACGCATCGAGCGCCGCGCGGGTGAGCGCGGCCTGGTCGTCTCCGGGGGCAAAGGCGCGGTCCATGCACCAGCGCCCGATGCGGCCGCGGATGCCGGTGCCCTCCAGCGCCTGCGCCACAGCGTCGAACGCGATCAGCGTGCCTGCCTCCAGGAACGTGGTGGTGCCGGTCTTGAGCATGGCCAGCACCGCCAGCCGCGCGGCAATCGCCTGCTCTTCCGGCGTATGACCCTGATAGAGCGGGATCACCCACTGGTTCAGCCCTTCGTCGAACGGCAGCGCCTCGGGCAGGAAATTGCGCAGCAGCGTTTCGGTCAGGTGCACATGGGCGTTGACGAAGCCGGGCGTGGCCACGAACCCGTGCGCGTCGATCACCTCGCGCGGGGCCACCTTGGCGGCCACCTCCGCGCTTGGCCCCACGGCCACGATCCGTCCCTCCGCCATGGCCACGGCGCCATCGCGGATCACGCGGCGCTGCGCGTCCATCGTCACCAGCATGGCGCCAGTGACCAGGGTATTTACCGGCTGCATCTCAGCCAAAGCGGAAGGCCGAAATGTCGGCCATCATCACGTTGTCGGTGAAATCGCGCTTGCCCGGCGCATCGGCAGCGGCACCTGCCGCCACCATCAGCGGGATGAGATGCTCTTCGCGCGGATGGCTCTGCCGCCCGGCCGGCGCACTGGCCCATTGCGACAGCGCCTGCCAGCGCGCCTGCGGTTCGCCTTCGATCGCCTGGGTCAGCCAGGCATCGAACGTGGCCGAAGGCTGCGTGGCGGCGGGCGAGAAGAACGCGCGCATGTTGTGGAAGCTCATCCCCGAACCGACGATCAGCACGCCTTCATCGCGCAGGGCGCCCAGCGCCCGGCCGCAGCGCAAGTGTTCTTCAGGATCGAGATCGCGCTTGAGCGAGAGCGGCACCACCGGAATATCGGCCTCGGGCGTGACGAGCAGGAAGGGAATGAACACGCCATGGTCGAACCCGCGGCGTTCGTCCGTGCGTGCGGGCAGCCCTTCGGCCTTGATCAATTCCACGATCCGCTCGGCCAGTGCCGGTGCGCCGGGCGCGGGGAATTGCAGTTCGTAAGTGTGCGGCGGGAAGCCGTAGTAGTCATAGATCATGGCGGGCGCCGAGGCGGTGGAGGCGGTGAAGGCGTCTTCCTCCCAATGCCCGGAAATGACCACGATGCCCTTGGGCCTTTCCGGCAGGCTGGCGATCAGGCCCTTCAGGTAAGCGGCAGTCTTGTCCCAGGCATCGGCCGGGCCGCCCATCGCGCGCCAATCCATGAAAAAGCACGGGCCACCGCCATGGGGAATGAACAGGCTGGGCATCCGGGTTGCGGAATCGGGCATGACGTCGCTTGGCTCCTTGGGCATCGGCATTATCGCATCATCGTCACCCCGGCTTGATCCGGGGTGACGGATGCAAAGCCGCAACGATCGGTTCTCGATGATCAAACCATCGCCCACCGCCTAGAAGCGCAGGCCTCTGCTGTCTTGACGGCACGCGCAAGCAATTTTGCATGGCGCGCGCGGAGCATGGCCAAGTGCCTGGAAAACCGCGTTCCGCATGGGGGCCAAGTTGATGGCTGGCGCCCTCGTTCTTGCTGGCGGGCCTGCGCGCTTGGCAAGCGCGCGGGGGTGGGGTTTGATGCGCTTGCCATCCATAGTTCAGGGACTCGTTGCGCCACATGCCCGCCAGCCACGCCCGTCAGGCCACCCAGGTTGCCATCGCCGCCACCATTGCCAACACGCTGTGCATGACGGCGGCGATTTCCGCCACGATCGGCGTGTTCCTGGTGCCGATCGCCCAGGATTTCGGCTGGCCGCGCGCCGGGGTTTCCGGCGTGCTCGGGCTGATCTCGGTGATCAGCGCGATCAGTTATCCCCTGATCGGCAGGGCGATGGACCGCTTTGGCGCGCGCTGGCTCTTGCTGGTGGGCAATCTGGGCCTGGCGGCAGGTATCCTGCTGGTTTCACGCGCCAGCGGCACGATGCTGGACTTCTACTGGCGCTTTGCCGTGGTGGGCCTGTTCGGCACGATGGCGGCCACGGGCATGGTCAGCAAGGTGGTGTCCAACTGGTTCGATGCGCGGCGCGGGCTCATGCTGGGCGTGACGGCAGGCGTGGGCAATGGCGTGGGCGCCACGATCATGCCGATCGTGGCCGGACTGGTGCTGACCAGCCATGGCTGGCGCGCGGGCTATGCCACGATCGGGGTAATCGTGGCGCTGGCCGCGCCGTTCATTGCGCTGTGGCTGCGCGATGCGCCCCCGGCAGTGCAAGGCGCGCCGGCGGCGCCGCTGGCCAGCGGCATGAGCCTGGGCCAGGCCATGCGCACCAGCGCGTTCTGGCTGATGCTGCTGGCCGTGGCGGCCGGCGCTGGCGGGATGACCGCGATGTTCACCCACGTGGTGCCGATCCTGACCGGCCATGGCGTTGGCCTGGCACAGGCAACCGGCGTGGTGGCGGTGTTCGCCCTGGTCACGGCCGGATGGCAGGTGGTGACCGGCGGGTTGCTCGATCGCTTTCGCACCCCGCGCCTGCTGCTGCCGATGTATGCCAGCGCAATGATCGGGATGGTCGTGCTGCAATTCTACACAGGCAGCCTGGCAATCATCCTGGCTGGCGCGCTGCTCGGCATAGGCATGGGCGCGGAATATGCCGCGCTTTCCTATTTCGTGTCGCGCTATTTCGGGCTGCGCCATTTCGGCACGATCGTGGGCGCGTTCTATGCCGTGGTGGCGTTCATCCAGGGCGTGGCGCCGATGCTGATGGACATGAGCTTTGACCGCACCGGCTCTTATGCCGGGGCAACGCTCACCATCGTCGGCGCCCTGGCGGCCGGCATGGTGTTGCTCGCCCTGCTGCCGCACCCCGATCGCTTTGCCCAAGGGCAGGGGCGCCGGGCCGATGACGTGACGCCGGGCGATCTGGTGCTGGCCTGATGACCGTCGTCGTTTTCGGATCGATCAACCGCGATCTGGTGATGCGCGTGCCGCGCCTGCCGCTGGCGGGGGAAACCGTCGCGGCTACCAGCTATGACCTGTTGCCCGGTGGCAAGGGCGCCAATCAGGCCGTCGCCGCGGCGCGCCAGGGCGTGCCCACGGTGATGCTGGGCGCGGTGGGCCAGGATGCCCACGGCGATGCCATGCTGGCTGCACTGGCGCAGGCGGGCGTGGGCACTGGCGCCATCGCGCGTCTGCCCGGCCCAACGGGCCTGGCGCATGTGTTCGTTTCCGATGAAGGCGAAAACCAGATCGTGATCGTGGGCGGCGCCAATGCGGCGCTGCCCGCGCCCGATGTCTTTCCCGCCGGCGCAGCGATCGCCGTGGCCCAGGCCGAAGTGCCCACCGCGGCCGTCGCGCGCTTCCTGGCCCGGGCGCGCGAAACCGGCGCACGCACGCTTTACAACGCAGCGCCTGCGCTGGCCGATGGGCGGGCGATCCTGCCGCTGGCCGATATCGTGGTGGTCAACGAAACCGAACTGGCGTTTTTCCTGGGCGAAGCCGTGCCAGAAGGCGATACCGCCCTTGCCGCTGCGGCGCGCCGCCTGATGGCGCGCGAGGGCCAATGGGTCATCGTCACGCTGGGCGGGGCTGGTGTTATTGCTGAAGGGCCGGGCGGCACGATCCGCCTGCCCGCACGCGCCGTGCCGGTGGTGGACACGACCGGTGCGGGCGACACCTTCTGCGGTGTACTTGCCGCGCGGCTGGCGCAAGGTGAGAGCATGGCCCAATCGCTCGCCGTGGCGGTGTTCGCCGCCGGCCTTTCCGTCCAGCGCCTGGGCGCTGCTGCCTCCATGCCCACGCGGGCCGAGGTGGATGCGGGGCTGGCCTTGCTGGACCACTGACGCTGTGCTTGGCGGCGGGGGGCTTCGACAAGCGCAGCCGAACGGAATTCAACGAAAATTCCCCCACCTCCGTTCGCCCTGAGCCTGTTGAAGGGCGCCTGCACTGCGCATGCCAAATCGAAATACAAAAAGCGCCGGAAAGCCCAAGGCTCTCCGGCGCTTCCTTGCGACCCTCTACAGGGCTTACTTCGGATCCTTGACCACGCCCTTGGCGGGGAACATGTCGCGGTCGATGCGGGCGTGCACGCCCAGGGTGCCGTCCACCACTTGCGTCACGCCGAAATCGGCGGCCACGCTCATCAGCGAATAGGCATCGTTGCGCGAAAGGCCGACTTGCTCGCCCAGCAGGTGGAGCATGTCGAGCGAGGCGTTCTTCATCGCCGCGTCCAGATCGTCACCAAAGCCGTGGACGATCCAGTGCTTGGGCGTTTCCAGCAGGGGCGAGGGGAAATCGAAGTCCTTGCGCAGGATGATCTGGAACAGGCAGTTGAGCGAGCTTTCGATCGCCGTACCGGAAATCTCGCCATCGCCCTGGCTCACGTGCGGATCGCCGATCGAGAACAGCCCTCCCTTGACCTGGCACTTGTAATACATCGTGGCCCCCGCGCCGATGCGCCAGTTGTCGATGTTGCCGCCGTGCAGGCCGGGGGGAATGGTGCTGACCGGCTCGTTCACCGCCGGGGCCACGCCGGCCGTGCCCAGGTGCGGGCGGGCCGGGATGGTCACGCCGGGGAGCGCGGGCTGGCGATCGCACACCGGGCAATTGGTAATCGTGCCGGGCACCAGGTACTTGCCCGGAAAGTCATAGGCATAAAGCGCGCTTGCGGTCTGCGTGGTAGGATCGAGCTGGTAGATCGTCACCCGCTCTTTCTCGTCGAATTCCTGATAGAGGTGGCCCCAGTTGGCCGCCAGGTTCGAGCCATAGTTGTTGCGCGGTACCATCTGGAGATAGCGCACTTCCAGCATGTCGCCCGGCTCGGCCCCTTCCACGAAGATCGGCCCGGTCATGATATGAACGCCGGGCGCGCGCGTGGTGGGGTCGATCTCCTTGAAGATGCGCTCCACCCCTTCGTCGAACATCAGCTCGGGCGCGTCGCCCGCGTGGTGGGTCACGGCTTCGGCATGAACCAGGTCGCCACTGCGAATCGTGAGCGCCGGTTTGATGTCGGGCGAAAAATAGCCCCAGTGCACGGTCTCGGGCGTGGCTTTGAGATAGTGCAGGGCGCCGGGCGCCGTATCCGCCTGCCGATGGCCGTGGTTGCAGACCAAACTCATGCGTGTGCCTCGTTTCGATGGGTATCAGGACGGCATCGTTTTCGGGCCAATGCTGCGCTGCGGTCTTGTTTGCGCGCGCCCTATGACTTGGCCTGATGACGTGGCCAGATGACTGGGCCCGCCGAACGCCCGGGTCAACAATCGGTGCGCGCAGGTCCAAGCCGCGCAAGGCCTACCCGCGCCACAAGGCGGCATCGTTCAATTGGCCCATGAAAGGCGCGCCGATGCCCAATACCTTGATCTTTGTCGACATGCCCAGCGACGATCCCGCCGCGGCAGGGCGATTCTATGCCGAAGTGTTCGGCTGGCAGAACGATGAGAAGCCTGCCGGCGTCTATCACCGCATGGTGCCGGGCGGACAGTTCAAGAATCCCGATGGCAGCGACAGCGCGATCGGCAACCTGCACCTGGGCATTTTCGATGCTGCCAATGCCCGCCCGCATCCGCAGGCCGAAGGGGTGGAACCGCGCGCCCTTGCCACGCAGGGCCGCAAGCCCCGTATCTGGATCCTGATCAGCGACGATGACAGCGCCGATCGCATCCTGGCGGCGGCCGAAGCGCGCGGCGCCACGATCCTGTGGCGCAACCACTATTGGTCCACCTTCAATGGGTATAACCATGCGTTCCAGGATCCCTGGGGCAACGAAATCCTGCTTTGGGGCAAGGCCGGTCCCGATCCGCAAGTGCCGGCCGATTTCACCCGCGAATAAGCGCCGAAATCCATATTGCAGCGCAGCACGAGTTGCCGCACAGTTTCAACAATTCGTGCTGCCCTGCTCAAGACCCACGCCAGGCACTGCCGTTATGGTGCCGACAGACCCCGCCAAGACCCGAATTGTTCAGGAGTTTGCGCCCGTGACCCTCGTTACCGACAGCTTCATCCACTCGCTTGGGAGTTCTGCCACGGACCTCGCCGAGGCGGAGACCCTGCCGCCCGAGTGCTATACCAGCGCCGAATTCTATGAGTTCGAGAAAGAGGCGCTCTACAACCACGAATGGCTCTGCGTGGGCCGCGCCGATTGGGTGGCCAAGCCGGGTGACTATTTCTCCACCCGCGTGATCGGCGAACCCATCCTGGTATCGCGCACCCTGGATGGTGAAATCCGTGCCATGTCCGCGGTGTGCCAGCACCGCGCCATGCTGGTGGCCGAAGGGCATGGCAATGCGCGCGGCTTCCTGTGCCCCTATCACCACTGGAGCTACAACCTCGATGGCAAGCTCGTTGCCGCACCGGCGATGAGCAAGACCTGCAATTTCGACAAGGCGCAATACAGCCTGCCCACCTTCAAGGTGGAACTGTGGAACGGCTTCATCTTCATCAACTTCGATGCCGATGCCGCCCCGTTGACCCCGCGCCTGACCGCCGTGGCCGATGCCATTGCCGGCTATGACCTGGCCGGGGCCGAAGGGCCGCGCCCCGATCCGGCGCCCACGCTGCCGTGGAACTGGAAGGTCATGTTCGAAAACAACAACGATGGCTATCACGCCAGCCGCCTGCACCACGGGCCGCTGCACGATTTCGTGCCATCGGGCCTGGCGGTGTTCCCCGAAAGCGATCCGGCCGATGGCGGGTTCCTGCGCTTCAACGGCACCTTGCATGCCGATGCGAGCTTCAACGCCACGCAAAAGGCGGTCTTGCCGGTGTTCCCCGGCCTTTCCGACGAAGCGCGCATGCGCATGACCTTTGCCAATATTCCGCCCACGCTCAGCCTGGTGATGATGAGCGACATGGTGATCTACCTGATCCTGCGGCCCAACGGCCCGGAATCGCTGGAGATGGACACCGGCTTCCTGTTCGCGCCCGGCGCGATGGCCGATCCCGCTTTCGATCACAAGCTGGACATGAATATCCGCGCTTCGGGCCACATCATCGCGCAGGATCTGCACGTGGATGAACTGGTGCAGCAGGGCCTGCGCTCGCGCTTTGCCCCGCGTGGCCGCTATTCCTGGCAGGAAGGCGCGCAGGGCCAGTTCAACAAGTGGTTGGTGCACCGCTATCGTGCCACGCACGAACGGCTGTCGGGCTCGTCGCCATCGCATGGCGAGCTGGTTCGCACCTGACCCGAAGCGGGGCAACCTTGTTTGCGGCGCAGCATTGCGTGTCATCACAGATGGCGTAAGGTGGTTGCCAGGCCGGTAATCATAAGCCGCGCCGCCAACAGGGTCGATCACCGCGTTTCGCGTTGCGTTTCGCGTTTCAGGGGGCAAGCCGTTGCGCTTTACCACCAATGCCTATCCGCGCGAGCAGCGCCAGGATGCCTGGCGTTTTGCGCTGCAACGCGTGAGCCTCGAAGTTCTGGCCAGCGCCGAGGAGCTCTATGGCGAGCTGGTGAGCTTCACCAGCGGCCAGGGCATCCAGTTCGTGCGCGTGACGGGCAATGGCCAGCGCCTGGCGATCGACATGGCGCAGGACGCGCCCAGCTTCTGGCTGGTACTGCTGCTCGAAGGGCGGCTGGCGGCAGTGCAGGGCACCACCGCGATCGAGCTGTCCGAAGGCGACATTCTCTATGGCGGCGGCTCTGCCCGCACGCAGATCGACCTCAATGGCGAGCACCGCTTCCTGCTGGTCAAAGTGCCCCATGCGCTGCCCGCGCTGCGCTCGCGCTCCGCATTGCCTTCGCAGATCAGCAACCTGATTGCCGACGAGGCGATCGGCCGCATGCTTTCCGCGCTGTTGCGCTCGGTGGCCGATACCATCGTCGATGTTTCTGACGACCAGATCCGCCCGGTGGAACTGGCGCTGCCCGAATTCATTGCCGCCACGCTGCTCGACAAGGCGCCGGTCAAGGAACTGGGCGGCGCGGCGGGCGCGCGTGCCGCGATCCTGGAGCGGGTGTTCCAGTCGATCGAGATGCGCCTGTCCGATCCCAACCTGTCGATCCACCAGATCGCCGCCGAACACCGCATTTCGCCCCGCTATCTGCAAAAACTGTTCGAAAGCGCGGGCGAAAGCTTCAGCCAGTTCGTGAAGTTCCGCCGGCTGGAACGCTGCCGGCTCGACCTTGGCAGCCCCTTGCACGCGCAGCGCTCGATTTCCGAAATCCTCTATCAATGGGGTTTCAACGACAGCGCCAGCTTCAGCCGCGCGTTCCGCGAACGCTATGGCATGAGCCCGCGCGAATACCGCAAGGTCGGCGCGCTGCCCGAAGAAACCGCGGAAGCGCCCCGGCGCGGCCGGCCCAGCGTGCTCAAGGATGCCAAGCCCGAAGAGCGCGAGGAAGCCCCGTCCACCACGCCGCTCGATCCCTTGGTGGAGGCCGATGGGCTGGTGGAAGACGTGCAGGTGGATGCTGCCCCCGGCGTGCGCCACCATGTGCTGCCGGTGCGGCCCGATACGATCCACTGGGGCTATTTCAGCAAGCACCTGAAGCCCGCGCTGGAAGTCTGCTCGGGCGATTACGTGACCGTGGAAACGCTCACCCACCACGCCAACGACGATGCCGAGCGGATGATCCATGGCGATCCAGCGGCCGAGGCGATCTATCGCTGGACGGCCGAGGGCAAAGTGGTGGACCGGCGCGGCGCCGGGCCGCTCGATGCCTCGGTCGTCGGGCGCGGGCCGGGCGAAGGGTTTGGCGTGCACATCTGCACCGGCCCCATCGCCATTTCCGGGGCCGAACCGGGCGACGTGGTGCAAGTGCGCATCCTTGACATTGACCCGCGCCCCAGCCGCAACCCGCGCTTTGTGGGCCGCGCGTTCGGCAGCAACGTGGCGGCCTATTGGGGATTTCACTATGCCGAACTGATCACGGAGCCGAAGCCGCGCGAAGTGATCACCATTTACGAGATCGAAAAGGGCGCCGGCCTGCCGCTGGCCCATGCGGTCTACAACTATCGCTGGACCCCGCAGACCGATCCATCGGGGGTGATCCACCCGATGTACGATTACCCCGGCGTGCCGGTTGACCCGGAAACCATCGAGAAGAATTTCAACGTCCTGCGCGATATCGAGATTCCGGTGCGGCCGCATTTCGGCGTGGTGGCGATGGCGCCGGCCCATGCCGATCTGGTGGATTCGGTGCCACCGGCCAATTTCGGCGGCAATATCGACAATTGGCGGCTGGGGCCGGGCGCCAGTGTGTTCCTGCCGGTGGCGGTGCCGGGCGGCCTGCTCTCGCTGGGCGATCCCCATGCCAGCCAGGGCGATGGCGAACTATGCGGCACGGCCATCGAATGCTCGATGACGGCGGTGATCCAGGTGATCCTGCACAAGGCCAAGGGCGCGCCAGCGCATGTGCGCGAGCTGGATTATCCGATGATCGAGACGCCCACCGAATATGTGATCCTGGGTTTTTCCAATCCCGATTACCTGCGCGATCTGGGTGCCAAGGCGCAGAGCGAAGTCTACAAGCGCTCGTCCATCGATGCGGCGATGCGCGACGCGTTCCGCAAGGCGCGCCGTTTCCTCATGACCATCCGCGACCTGACCGAGGACGAGGCGATCTCGCTGCTTTCGGTCGGCGTGGATTTCGGAATCAGCCAGGTTGCCAACGGCAACTGGGGCGTGCACGCCGTGATCCGCAAGGCTCTTTTCACCAGCTGAGGCCTTGGTAATGCGGGGGCGCCGCCCTATTGGGCGGCTTCGGCCTCGGTCGCCGCGATCGCCAGGGTGTAGCCCTGCCAGCGATCGAATTGCACGGCCAGCGCGCCCAGTTCGTGTTCGGCATAGTGCAGCGCGTCTTCGCCCAGCAGAAGCACCAGCGGCGGTTCGGGTTCGTCGAGCGCGGCCAGGATCGCCTGGGCGGCCAGGGCAGGGCAGCCGGGTTCCGACCCATGCTTTTCCTGCAGGATCTTGCGCGCCATGTGCGCGGTGCCGGCATAGTCGGCAATGGTGGGTTCCGCGCCGGGCAGCCGCTCTGCCGAAAAGGCCGTGCGCAGCCCACCGGGCGCCACGTTCGTCACCTTGATGCCGAGCGGCGCCACTTCCTGGGCCAGGGTGCGCCCCAGGCATTCCAGCGCAAACTTGGTGGCGCCATAGATCGCCGTGCCGTGCCAGACGGCGAGGCCCGACACCGAGGTGATGTTGACGATATGCCCGGCGCGGCGCGCGCGCATGGCCGGCAAGGCCGCCTTGATCACGGCCATCGGGCCGAACAGGTTCACGTCGAACAGCGCGCGCGCATCATCAAGTGCGGTTTCCTCCACCGCGCCGGTAAAGCCGCGCCCGGCGTTGTTGACCACATAGTCGAGCGGCCCGACGAGCCCTTGCGCGGTGCGCACCACCACCTGCACGGCGGCTTCGTCGGTCACGTCCAGCTTCATCACATGGGCGCGGCCGGGGGCGAGCGCTGCGAACATCTCTGCATCGGCCTGGGCGCGCACCGTGCCGACGACGGCATCGCCGCGTGCCAGGGCCGCTTGGGCGAGGGCCAGCCCCAGGCCCGAACCGACGCCAGTGATGAACCAGTTTGCCATGCGCATGCGTTCCTTATCCAGTACACCCTCAGGCTAGGCGGGCCGCGGCAGCCCGTCTTGGCGTGGCGCGCATGGATTTGTGCACAATGGATGCAGCGCTCGCTCTGCACAAACCTTGGTGCGCGTGGTGACAAGAAGCGTTGGCCAAGGCGCCCTAGCTTGCCTGCGATCCCAACCCAAGCCACACCTGTTCTCAACACTGCCAGATCACGGACCCGCCATGACCGACCCCGTTACGCCCGATACCTTACCCACGGTTGCGCATTTCGGCCTTCCTTCCGACAGCGGCGGGCGCGACATCGGCATCTTCATGCCCATGGCCAATGGCGGCTGGATCATTTCCAAGAATTCGCCCCGGCTCGATGGCTCGTATGAATACAACCTCAAGGTGGCGAAGCTGGCCGACGAACTGGGGCTGGACTTCATCATGGCCATGGCCAAGTTCAAGGGATACGGCGGGGAAATCCAGCACTGGGAATCCTCGCTCGACAGCCCCTTGATGATGGCCGGCCTGGCCCAGGCGACTTCCCGCGTGAAAGTGTGGGCGACGATCCACACCCTGCTGCAGAACCCTGCGGTGGCCGCCAAGATGATCGCCACGCTCGATCAGATCAGCCATGGTCGCGCCGGGCTCAACGTGGTGACGGGCGCCTATCGCGGCGAATTCGCGCAGATGGGGGCTTGGCCCGAAGGCGTGGACCATGACGAGCGCTATGTCCTGGCGACGGAGTGGATCGAGGCGATCAAGCGCCTGTGGACCGAGGACCGCGTCTCGTCGCAGGGCAAGTATTTCACGCTGGACGATTGCACATCGTGGCCCAAGCCGCAGCAGCGCCCGTTCCTGGTCTGCGCCGGCACGTCGAAAGCCGGCGTGCGCTTTACCGCCGAGCACATGGACGCGCTGTTCCTGGCGGGCAACAACCTGGAAGAACTGATTGCCAACACGCACAAGGCCAAGGCCGGCGCGCTGGAACTGGGCCACGCCATTCGCACCTATTCGATGATGATCCTGGTAATCGGCGAAACGGACGCGGAAGCCGAGGCGATGGTGCAGAGCTATCGCGACGGGCTGGACGAGGAAACGCTGTGGGGCATGATGCGCGCCTATGGCATGCTGGACGGCGAGATCGGCAAGGAGAACGATTTCACCCGCAAGGCGCGATCGGCACTGATGGCGCCGCACGTGGCCGGCTCGCCCGAAACCGTGCTGGCGCAATTGACCGAGATCTTTGAAAAGACCGCGCTCGACGGGCTGATGGTGATCTTCCCCGATTACCTTTCCATGCTGCCGGTGTTTGCCGAAAAGATCCTGCCGGTGCTGCGCGCGCGCTTTCCCGGCAAGATCAAGGAGGCGGCCCATGTCTGAGCCTAAGTCTGAAGGCGCGGCGCACACCGTGATCGATCCGGCCACCGCCTTGCCCCACGTGGCCAAGCCGGGGCCGATGATTGCGCCTGAACGCACTGCGCTGGTGGTGGTGGACGTGCAGGTGGACTTTGCCGCGCCCCACGGCGTGGTCGCCGGCTATGGCGCGGACATGACAGAGTCCGACAAGGCCGTGGACCGCATCGAGGAACTGATCGCCGCCGCGCGCGCCGCCGGGGTGACCGTGGCGTTCATGCGGGTGATGACGCGGCCGCAAAGCGACAGCCAGGCGCTGAAGACCTGGATGGTGCGGCGCGGTTCCCCGGGCGGCGAGGCGATCTGCCGCATCGGCAGCGGGGGTGAGGACTATTGGCGCGTGGCCCCCCAGCCGGGCGACATCGAGATTGACAAGCTGGCCTATTCCAGCTTCCACGGCACCGACCTCGACATGCAATTGCGCGCCCGCAACATCGACACGCTGGTGATGACCGGGCTGACCACCGATTGCTGCGTCGATTCCACCACCCGCGATGCGTTTCATCACAACTACCACACGTTCGTGGTGTCCGACGCCTGCGCCGCGGCCGAGCAGGACCTGCATGTCCATTCCCTCAAGGCACTGATGCAGCACTGTTCGCTGCTCACCACCAGCGCCGCCGTGGTGGAGGCGTGGAGCGCATGGGGGACCGCATGAGCGCATCTGCCCCGATTGCCGCCGATTTCGTGATCCGCAATGCGTGGATCGTCACCATGGACGCCAGCCGCCAGATCTGGCGCGATGGCGCGCTGGCCGTGGCGGGGGACCGCATCGTGGCGGTTGGCCCCACGGCCGATGTGATGGCGCAGGTTGCCGCGCGGCAGGTGATCGACGGCAGCCGTTTCGTGCTGACGCCGGGCCTGGTCAATTGCCACGTGCACATCACCGGCGAGCCGATCACGCGCGGCTATGTGCCCGATGACACGGATTGGCGCACCAATGTGTTCGATTGGCTGATCCCCACCTACCTGGCGCAGACCCCGGCCGAGGAGCAGCTTGCCGCCACGCTGTGCAGCGTCGAAATGCTCAAGAACGGGGTGACCACGTTCGTGGAAGCGGGCACGATCCTCGATCTGCCGGCCGTGATGGAAGCGGTGGACGCGGTGGGCATTCGCGGCCGGCTGGGCCAGTGGATCCAGGACCGTGCCTTTGCCCCTGGCGACGACCAGGCCGCGCTTACGCGCGAAGCGATCGCCAAGCTGGAAGCGCAGTTCGATCGCTGGCCGGTTTCGGCTGGCGGGCGCCTGGCCGCCTGGGGCTGCCTGGTGGGCCACAATACCGCAACGGACGATCTGTGGCGCGCGGCGACCGCGCTGGTGCGGGACAAGGGGCTGGGTATCACCGCGCACATGAGCGCAGACCCGGCCGATCCGGAATACTATCTGGCCACCACCGCCAAGCGGGCCCTGCTGCATCTGGCAGACCTGGGCGTGCTGGGCGATCACCTGTCGCTTACCCACATGATCCATCTTGATGACGCCGAAGTGGCCGCCGTGGCGCAAAGCGGCATGCGCGTCACGCATTGCCCGCTCACCGCGATGAAGGGCGGCTATGGCGTTACCAGCCAAGGCAAGTTTCCGGAAATGCACGCGGCCGGCGTGCCGATCCAGCTGGGCACTGATGGCAACAACAACGGCAACATCGCCGATCTGATGCGCGCGATGTACCTGCTCGCCGGCCTGTTCAAGGATGCGCGGCGCGATGGCAACCTGTTCCCGGCGCACGAAGTGCTGGAATGCGCCACGCTCAACGGCGCGGCCGCTGCCGGCCTTGCCGGCACGGTGGGCGCGCTGGTGCCGGGAATGAAGGCCGATTTCGTGGCACACGATCGCAATCGCCCCGAATGGACGCCGCTGCTCAACGTGATCAACCAGTTGGTCTGGTCGGCCGATGGGCGCGGCGTGCACAGCGTGTGGGTGGATGGACAGCGCCTGGTGGACAATTATCGGATGACGACCGTGGATGAAGAGGCACTCTATGCCCAGGTGGAACAGGTTGCCCCAACCCTTATCGCGCGGGCGGGCATGACGATCCCTTGCGTCTGGCCGGTGACTTGACCATGTCGGGGCACAGATCCCAGCCGGGCAAGGGCACCAAGCCGATGCGCATCGTCATTCTGGGCGCGTTTTCCGCGCTCTATTTCCTGTTGATGGCCTCCACGTTCAATTCGCTGGGCCAGGTCCTGCCGATGATCGTGGCCGATCTCCATTTCACCTGGGCCCAGGCGGGGATGGGCTTTACCGTGCTGGGCATCGCCTGCGGGGCAGCCTCGATGCTGCCCGCCGCGGTGATCCGGCGCCATGGCGTGGCGGTGACGCTGCTGATCGGCATGGCACAACTGATCGCCGGGTTTGCCGCGCTGGCCTGGATGCAGGGCGTGGCGATGTATTTGCTCGCCACGCTGCTGCTGGGGCTGGGCTTCTGTTTTTGCGGGTCGATTGCCGCTGTCGATGCCATCGGCAATGCCTTTGACGGCAAGCGATCGACCGCGATCGGCCTCTATTTCACGGCCGGCAACGTCGGCGCCGTGGCCGGGCCGCTGACATTCTTTGCGATCCATTCGGCCACCGGCAGTTGGCGGCTCTATTGGCTGTGCTGCGCCGCTGGCGCGCTGGTGCTGGGCCTGTTCGCGGCGGCGGTGTGCAGGAGTTACGAACGCCGCGTGGGCGTGGTGCATGGCCCGGCAGACGAAGCCGCGCCACCGCCACAGGGCTGGACCGCCCGGGCCGCGCTGGCCTCATGGCAGTTCTGGATCGTGGTTCTGGCCTATACCGCGTGCCTGTTGATCAACACCACGGTGCACAGCTTTGCCTATCAGCACATGCTGGAACATGCCGTGGCGCCCGGCGTCGCCACGGGCTTCATTTCCGCGGCGGCCTTCGTGGCGGCGGTGGCGGCGGCGCTTGCCGGCTTTGCCGGGCAGCGGGTGGATGCGCGCGCGCTGACGGTGGTCGCACTGGTGGGATCGGCCTTTTCCTCGCTGGCGCTGATCCTGCCGCTTGGCTCCATGGCACTGGGCTTTTTTGCGGTCACGTTCGGCATCGGCATCGGTGTTTCCACCGTGGGTACGGCCTTGCTGCTGCGCGGCTGGTTCGGTGGGCGCGCGGCGCTGGAACTCTATTCGATCATGACCGTGGTTTCCACCTCGGCCGCGATCGGCCCCAGCATCGGCGGGCACCTGCACGATACCATGGGCAGCTTCGTGCCCAACTTTGCCGGCCAGGCGGTCATCGGCCTGGCCGTGGCTGTGGTGGTGGCCCTGGCCCGGCGTCCAGTGACGCGCGCCGAGAGCAAGGAAGAAGCTGTGCTGGCCTGATCAGGCCCCGTGCTCGATGATCGTTTCCATCGCCACATAGGTCGATGTGCTGGCCACATTGGGCAGGCTGGAAATCCGCTCGCCCAGCACCCGGCGATAGGCCAGGATATCGGCCGTGCGGATTTTCAGCAGGTAGTCGAAATTGCTGGCGATCATGTGGCATTCCTCCACTTCCTCCACCTGGAGGACGGCGCGGCGGAATGCATCGAGCGCCTTTTCGCGCGTGTCCGACAGCTTGACCTGGGTGAACGCGATATGCGCCAGGCCGAGTTTTTGCGGATCGACCACGGCGCGAAAGCCGCGGATCACGCCATCGGCGATCAGGCGCTTGAGCCGCGCCTGGCACGGCGTCTTGCTCAATCCCACGCGGCGGGCCAATTCGTTGATGCTCAGCCGCCCGTCGACACGCAGTTCTTCGACGATCTTGAGGTCGATCCGGTCCAGCGCCGCCTGGTCCATCGTCAGGGCCGGGTGGAACCGCGCACGACAAGGCGCACCGGCACGCGCCGCGCCGTGGCTGCCTCGCCCGAGATCATCGCGAGCAGGCGATCGACCAGCAACGACCCGGCCACTTCGAAATCGGATTCCACCGTGGTCAGCGGCGGGGTGGACCAGGCGCCGGCGCGCACGCCGTCAAAGCCGACCACGCCGATCTGGTCGGGCACCACCAGCCCGCGCGCACCGAATTCCTTGAGCGCACCCAGCGCGATCTCGTCGCTGACGCCGAAGATCGCGTCGAACGGGCGGCCACTGTCGATCAGCGCCACGGCGGCGCGGCGGCCCTGTTCCTCGCGCGGCAGGCCGCGCTCGATGCGCTGGAGCACGGGTTCAAGTCCCGCGCTTTCCATCGCGGCGGCATAGCCGTCATAGCGTTCCTTGAATTGCCGCTGGGGCGAGGTTTCCGATCCCAGGCACACGATGTTGCGATAGCCGCGCACCAGCATGTGCCGTGTGGCGAGCGTGGCGCCGGCGTGGTTGTCGCTGCGCACCCAGGGGAAATCATCCTGCGTCGCGCCCCAGCACACCCAGTGGCTGCCTTGGGGCAGGCTGCCGAAATAGTCCCAGGCGGCGGTGTTCTCGCTGGTGCCGATCACGATCATGCCGTCGGCCTTGCGGCGTTCCTGGTAATGGCCCCAGAAGTTCTCCGGGCTGTCCTGGAATGCCACCAGGACTTCAAAGCCGCGCGCCGAGGCGGCGGCGCAGGTGCTGCCGAGCAGGGCATAATAGAACGGGTTCAGGTCCTTGCGATCCTGCCCCGGCCGGCAGACCATGACCACGGCAAGCGTGCCGGTCTTGCCCCGGCGCAGGCGCGCGGCGTTCTCGTCTACTTGGTAGTTCAGCTTGCGTGCGGCTTCCATCACGCGCTGGCGCGTGGGTGCGCTGATCGACGGGTCGCCGGCCAGGGCGCGGCTGACGGTGGACTGGCTCACCCCCGCTGCCTCGGCAACGTCGAAACTGGTTACGCGGGAAAGGCGCTTTTCGGCCATGGATCAGGGTCTCTTTCGCGCAGAAGCCGTCAGCGGAAGCTGTCCTTGGCCGCGCGCAGGGCGGCAAAGGTGGCCACGGCATCGCCGCCGCCCCAGCGGGATTGCAGCGCCGGATCATCGGCGCGCAGGAAAGGGTTGGTTGCCAGTTCGCGCACCAGCGGGCTGGGCACGGTCGGCAGATCCTGGGCGCGGCGCGCCGTCACTTCGCCGGCATAGGCAGCCAGCGCGGCGTTGTCCGGATCGGCATGCAGGGCAAAGCGCGCGTTGCTGGCGGTATATTCGTGCGCACAATAGACCAGCGTTTCGGGCGGCAGCGCTTTCAGCCGGGAAAGGCTGGTCCAGAACTGTACGGGCGTGCCTTCGAACATGCGGCCGCAGCCCAGCGCAAACAGGGCATCGCCCACAAAGGCGGCGCCGGCATCGGGCAGATGATAGGCCACGTGGCCCAGCGTGTGGCCGCCCACGGCCAGAACCTGTGCCACATGCTCGCCCAGGGGCACGGTGTCGCCTTGATCGACGGTGCGATCGACGCCGGCAATCTTGGCTGCGTCGCCAGCAGGCGCGGTAATCGTGCACCCGGTGGCGTCCTTGATCGCCGCGTTGCCGCCGGCATGATCGGCATGCCAGTGCGTGTTCCAGATCTGGGTGATGCGCCAGCCGCGCGCGGCGGCCTCGTCCAGATAGCGTGTCGCATCGGGCGTATCGATGCACACGGTTTCGCCGCTGGCGCCATCATGCACGAGATAGCCATAGTTGTCCGCCAGGCAGGGAAACTGGTGTATCTCGATCATTGCCCTCGCTCCTGGCCCACGCTCAGCGCCCCTCATAGCGCAAATGCTGCAAAGCAAAAGACGGCAAACGGCAGTTAACCGCCTTGCCTGCGCTGGCAACGCGGCAGATCAGGCGATTCGCGCCAGCCGGGCCACGTGGGCAAAGGCATCGCGCGCGCCGGCCACCGCGCTTGCTTCCTGCGCTGCATCCAGCGGTATGGCATCGAGCGCATCGGTAAACGCGCGCCACTGTGCTGCCGGCCCTCCGGCGGCAGGCGCCAGGTGCCGCGCGCCAAACGTGTCGGACAGGCCGATCCGCGCCACCAGCTTGCGCAGCACCGCCGCGCCCAGGTTCGATCCTTCAGCTACATAGAGCCAGCCCAGCGCAGGCGGCATGCCGGAAATGGCGGGCAGCGGGTCAGGCGCAGGCAGGGCAAGGCCAAGGTCGCCCATGTCCCGCTCGACCAGCGCCAGGCGCGCGCGTGCGGCAAGGCCTGGCAACAAGGCCTGCAACGCCGGATCGGCATGAAGCGGCGCAACCGCCCGATGGAACGCCAGCTGCATCGCCAGGAACTGCGCATAGCCTTCGCGGCTGGCAAAGCTTTCCCGTGCCATCAACGCTGCATCGAGCGCCGCATGCACGTCGCGCGTCGCTTCCCGCAGTCGCAGCGCGCGCGCGGGAATCGGCTGGTGCGTCGGCAAATGCGGGGCAGGGGTGACGCTCATCCCCGCGCTTTAGGCAGGTTATGGCGCCGCTGCCAAGGTTACAGTACCAACAGCGCCTGTGTCGCGGCATTCTCGGCTGCAAAATCGCTGAACGACTGCAGGACAATGTCTGTCACGGCAAGGGCGGCGTTGGGTGCCAGCGTGGCCAGCAGGATGGGAGCGTCCGCGCCGTTGGCGTCGGCATCGAAATAGAGATTGCCGCTTCCCCGGTCGTAGATCAGCACGTCGTTGCTATCGAGCGCGGCGGTGCCGACGCGGAAGGCATCGGCCGTCAACATGCCGGACAGTGAGGGATTGAGCAGCACGATCTTGTCGGTGCCAGAGACGAAATCGATGATCCGGTCGATGCCTGCTTCTGGAAACGGGCTGATCACGAACCTGTCGCTGCCCGCGCCGCCAGTCAGCGTATCGTTGCCCGATCCGCCGATCAGCTGGTCGGCGCCATTGCCGCCCAGCAAGGTGTCGTTGCCATCGCGGCCCAGCAGCACGTCGTTGCCGTCCCCGCCCGACAGGGTGTTGGCCGCTGCATTGCCGCCCATGACATTGTTGAGGGCATTGCCGGTAAGCGAGGTGGCTGCTTCACCGGTAAGCGCGCCCACTTCGATATTGGCGGCAAGGGTGATCGTGGCCGAGGAAAACACCCGATCGGTGCCGCCACTGGCCAGTTCGATCGCGCTGTCGCCGCTGCCATCGAAAATGAACGTGTCGTTGCCTGCCCCGCCGGTCATGACGTCGCTGCCGGTGCCGCCATCCAGCCGGTCGTTGCCGATGCCGCCATCCAGGCTGTCATTGCCTGCGCCGCCCAGCAGGGTATCGTTGCCCTCGCCGCCGTTCAGCGTGTCTAACCCGCGCCCGCCGTCCAGCGTGTCATCGCCACCCATGCCGTTCAGCACGTTGTTGGCGCCGTTTCCGGTCAGCACGTTGGCCAGGCTGTTGCCGGTGCCGTCGATCGCGGCCGTACCGGTGAGGGTGAGATTGTCGCTATCGGCCAGTGCGAAGCTGACGGAAGCCTGCACCGTGCCAGAGCCCGATACCGTATCGCCGGCATTGTCGACGATGAACGTGTTGAAGCCGCTGCCGCCGATCATGGTGTCGGCACCGGTGCCGCCGTCGAGCTTGTCGTCACCGTCGCCGCCCATCAGGCGATCACTTCCATCGCCGCCGTTCAACACGTCGGTGCCGATGCCACCGTCCAGCGTATCGTTATCCGCACCACCGTCGAGGCTATCGTCACCGTCGCCACCGACAAGGCTATCATCGCCATTGCCGCCCAGCAGCTTGTCCGCGGCTGCGCCACCATCGAGCGTATCGGCGCCGTCGCCGCCCACTAGGGTGTCGGCATTGGCGCCGCCCAGCAGCGTGTCGCTGCCCGTGCCGCCGTCCAGATAGTCGTTGCCATTGCCGCCTTCCAGCCGGTCATTGCCGGCAAGGCCCCGCAGCAGGTCGTCCCCGCTGGCTCCCGTCACGATGTTGTCCAGCCCGTTGCCGGTGAGGCGCAGCGTCCCGGCGCCGATTTCGGCGGCCAGGTTTTCCAGCGTTGCGCCCAGCGTGTAGTCGATCGTCGTGAGGACCGTGTCGATGCCTTGGTCCGCCAGTTCCACCACCGTGTCGTTCGCGGTGTTGACGTGATAGGTGTCGTTGCCCAGGCCGCCGACCATGCGGTCGATCCCGCCGCGGCCGTCGATGTCATTGTCCGCGCTGTTGCCGGTGATGGTTTCGTTGGCATCGCTGCCGATGGCGCGCCGCGCCGCAGAGCCTTCGGCCAGAATGAGTTTCTCGACATTGGAGGCACGCGCGAACGTGTAGTCGATCGACGTCACGATCGTGTCGGTGCCCGAACCTGCCTCTTCGATCACCTGATCGCCCAGGTTATCAACGTAATAGGTATCGTCACCGGCATAGCCGACCATCACGTCGGCCCCGGTCTTGCCGTCGAGGATGTTGTTCTTGGCTGTCCCCTCGATGCGGTTGTCCAAGCTGTTGCCATAGCCTTCGGCCGCGTCTCCCCGCAGATAGAGATTTTCCAGGTTTTCGCCCAGGGTGTACGACAGCGAGGCATAGACGCGGTCGTTGCCCTCGCCAGCCTTTTCGATGATCACCTGGCCGGTCGTCTCGATGACATAGAAATCGTCACCCAGGCCGCCGATCAGCGTATCGTGCCCGCCCTTGGCGATCAGCGTATCGTAGAAATCGCCCCCGGTCAGCACGTTGTCGAGCGCATTGCCGGTCAACGCGCCGCCATGCGTGGGCGCAGAGATCACGCCGTTTTCGATATTGTCGGGCAGGATATAGGTATAGGCGGTGGTATAGACCGTGTCGGTGCCTTCATCGGCGTTTTCGAAGATGCCATACTTGGTACCATCGTTCACCCCGTTGACATTGTAATAGACGTCGTCACCCTTTCCGCCATAGATCCTGCTGGCGTTGAAATAGGTGATCACGTTGTTCTTGTCGTTGCCGTAGATGGTCGTGTCGAATGTCGCGGTGGCGGTAATTGCGTCACCCAGCAGGTAGATGATTTCGACATTGGCAATCTTGCCCAATGACGCGGTGCTGTAGACCGTGTCCGTGCCACTGTTGTAGGTGTACTCTTCGACAACCGTGTCCCCGACGTTGTCGATATAGTAGATATCGTTGCCTTGCCCGCCGATCATCGTATCGGCCCCGCCTGCGCCATCGAGCACGTCGGCGCCGCTGCTGCCGGTCAGCACATTGGCCAGGGCATTGCCGGTGGCGCGGTGGCCGCCGGCATCCATCGTCAGATTCTCGAGAGTGTCGCCCAGGGTATAGTCGAAAGTGACGCGCACCGTGTCCACGCCGGCATCGGCGGTTTCCACGATCACGTCATCCAGCCCCTGGATCACATAGGTATCGTTGCCCAGGCCCCCGGTGAGCACATTGGCGGCGGCATTGCCGGTCAGCACGTTGTCCAGATCGTTGCCGGTGGCGTTGATCGCGGCGCTGCCGGTCAGCGTCACGTTTTCGATGTCGGCCCCGGCGGTCCACGAAAGGCTGGACTTGATCGTGTCGATCCCGCCGCCGGCGTTCTCGGTGACCTGGTCGCCCTTGTTGTCGATGACGAACGTATCGTTGCCCGCGCCACCGATCATGCGATCGGCGCCGCCCATGCCGTTGATAAGGTTATCCCCTGCATCGCCGATCAGCGTATCCGCATAGGCGGAACCATTGATGTTTTCGATGGCCGTCAGCGTATCGTTGCCATCGGCGCCGGTTGCCGTGCCAAGGCCAAGATCGACCGTGACCGCACCGCTGGCATGGACATAGGTGGCCGTATCCAGCCCCAGGCCGCCGTTCAGGCGATCGTTGCCCAGGCCGCCTTCCAGCGTGTCATTGCCGTAATTCAGCGTGACGGTGTCGACCCAGGTGCGCTTGCCCGTGGTGGTCCAGGCGCCATCGCCATAGAGCGTGTCGTTGCCATCGCCGCCGCGCAAAACGTCGTTGCGATAACCCCCCGCCAGGATATTGGCGCCCGCGTTGCCGGTCAGCACGTCGTCGCCATAGCCGCCTGCCAGATTTTCGATGCTGGTAAGCGTCATCGCGTTGGCTGCGGTGGAGGGAACGAGCGAGAACGTGGTGCCGTTCTTGCCGGTGGTCCATCCCTGGATGCCCACGACCAGCCAGTCCGAGCCGGCGCCGCCATCGAGCGTGAAAGGGCCGACGGGCACGGCAGGCGTGCTGGAACTGAGTACGATGATATCGTTGCCGGCGCCTCCGGCAATCAATCCACCCGTCATGATTGCTGTCGCCTGGAGCCAGTCGTTGCCCGCAGAGCCGCGCAAAGTGCCGACCGTGCCGGAAACGGCTACCCCTTCCACCTCGGACACGATGAAGTTTCCGAACACTCCAGTGGCTTGCGCCGTGGTAAGCGAGAGGTCGAGCGAAAAGGGCTGGGTTGCTGTGCCCAGGTTTGCCCAGAGCAGATCCGATCCCGTTCCGCCGATCCAGGTCTGGACCGTGCCGGCATAGGCAAAACCGGATTCCCAGGTGGCAAACAGCCAGTCGTCGCCGCTGCCGCCATCGACCAGGTCGTTGCCGGTCCCCGGATGCAAATAGTCATTGCCGCCGAGGCCGCGCAAGATGTCATCGCCAGCGCCGGCATCGATGTCGTCCGACCCGTCATAGAAATCCTTGGGCGCGGGATTGGTGCCGGTGATGGTATCGTTGCCGGCGGTGCCGTAGGTGGTGATCAAGTCCTGCCCCTGGGAATTCTTGCGTGACGGCGGCAGGATAGAGCGCGCCGGAAGACCGTCAAATCCTATGTTTCAAAAGTTTTCGCCGTTCTGGAGCGATTGCGACGGCCACGAAAAAGCCCGCCCGGCAGATGCCGAGCGGGCCTTTTCGTGTTGTCTCAGGCGGCGAGGGCGCCAGGCCCCCGCTCAAAACCCCTGAGGCTTGCGGGATCAGCCGCGCGCCTTGAGGGCTTCGCCCAGGATGTCGCCGAGCGAAGCGCCCGAGTCCGACGAACCGTACTGTTCCACGGCTTCCTTTTCTTCGGCCAGCTGACGGGCCTTGATCGAGAAGTTGGGCTTCTTGGAACGATCGAAGCCGGTGACCATGGCGTCGATCTTCTGGCCCACCTGGAAGCGGTCGGGACGCTGTTCGTCACGATCGCGGCCCAGGTCCGAACGCTTGATGAAGCCGGTCGCGCCGTCTTCGCCAGCCTGCACTTCGAGGCCGCCATCGCGGACTTCGAGGACAGTGACGGTGACGACTTCGCCACGACGCAGCGAGCCCGAGGTGGCAACGCCGCCAGCGGCCGGAGCGCCCTTTTCGAGCTGCTTCATGCCGAGCGAGATGCGCTCCTTGTCGACGTCCACGTCGAGGACCACGGCCTTGACCTGCTCACCCTTGCGGTGAAGGGCGAGGGCGTCTTCACCCGAGATGCCCCACGCGATGTCGGACATGTGGACCATGCCGTCCACGTCGCCATCCAGGCCGATGAACAGACCGAATTCGGTGGCGTTCTTGACTTCGCCTTCCACGATCGAGCCGACCGGGTGCTTTTCGGCGAAAGCTTCCCAGGGGTTCTGCTGCGCCTGCTTGAGGCCCAGGCTGATGCGGCGCTTGTCGCTGTCGACTTCCAGAACCATGACGTCGACTTCCTGGCTCGTCGAAACGATCTTGCCGGGGTGGACGTTCTTCTTGGTCCAGGACATTTCCGAAACGTGGACCAGGCCTTCGATGCCCGGTTCCAGCTCCACGAAGGCGCCGTATTCGGTGATGTTGGTGACGGTGCCGCGCAGCTTGGCGCCAACCGGGTACTTGGCGGCAACGCCATCCCACGGATCGCTTTCCAGCTGCTTCATGCCCAGCGAGATGCGCTGCGTGTCCTGGTTGATGCGGATGATCTGGACGCGCACGGTGTCGCCGATGGCGATCACTTCGCTCGGGTGGTTGACGCGCTTGTAGCTCATGTCGGTGACATGGAGCAGGCCGTCGATGCCGCCCAGGTCAACGAACGCACCGTAATCGGTGATGTTCTTGACGACGCCGTCGATGATCTGGCCTTCCTTGAGGTTCTGGATCAGGCCCGAACGCTGTTCGGCGCGGGTTTCTTCCAGAACGGCGCGGCGCGAAACCACGATGTTGCCACGGCGGCGATCCATCTTGAGGATCTGGAACGGCTGCGGCATGTCCATCAGCGGGGTCACGTCGCGCACCGGGCGGATATCGACCTGCGAACCGGGCAGGAAGGCCACGGCGCCGTCGAGATCGACGGTGAAGCCACCCTTCACGCGGCCGAAGATCACGCCTTCAACGCGCTTGCCTTCGCCGAATTCGGATTCGAGCTTGTCCCAGGCGGCTTCGCGGCGGGCGCGGTCGCGGCTGAGCATGGCTTCGCCTTCGGCGTTTTCCACGCGGTCGACGAACACTTCGACTTCGTCGCCGACCTTGAGGCCGTGCGGCTGGCCGGGGGCGGCGAATTCGCGGAGGGCCACGCGGCCTTCGCTCTTCAGGCCCACGTCGATGACGGCCTTGTCGTTTTCGATGGCGGTAACGGTGCCCTTGACGACGCGGCCTTCAAAGCCACCGGTGGCGCCAGCGCCAAGCGATTCGTCAAGCAGCGCGGCGAAATCGTCGCGCGTCGGGTTGGTAGACATGGAAAGTCTTCCTAGTATCGATGTTTCCGGCCAGGCGGTTGGGTCCGCCGGTCTTTTCTCCACCACCTGCCCCATGCAGGATGATGGGCCAAAAGGGCCGATCCGCCCGTGCGGGCCGGATGCCCGCGCAGGCATTCTTCCGGCAGGGCCGGCAGAACACCGCGCGCTTAGGCCTGCCCCTTGTGAAATGCAAGCAAAACCGCGTGTTTTGCAAACGCCCGCTTTGCGCAAGGTCAAGGTCCGGGGGGCGAAACGCGGCTAGCTGCGATGCATCAATTCCTGCCGACGGGAGATGCCGCGATGACTGCCACCCAAACCCCACCCACCCTGGCCGCCTTGGCCCGCGCGGCCACGGTCGTCACCCGCCATGGCGTGACGCTGAGCGTGCGCCAGGCCTTTGCCGAAGACGAAGACGCGCTGGCCGCGTTCTTTGATGCTGTGTTGCCCGAAGACCGGCGTTTCCGCTTCCTGGCGGCGGCGGGGCATCTCGATCACCAGCGTCTTTTGCCGCTGACGCGGGTGGACCACTGGCGCACCGAAAGCTTCCTCGCGTTCGACCAGGCGAGCGGCGACCTTGTCGCTTCGGGCATGCTGGCGTGCGACGCCGCGATGGACACCGGCGAAGTGGCGGTTTCGGTGCGCGGCGACTTTCGCGGGCAGGGCGTGGGCTGGGCCATGCTCGATCTGCTGGCCCATGAAGGCGAGCGCCGCGGACTGGACCGCGTGATCGCCATCGAGGACCGCGCCAACCAGGCCGCGATCGACCTGGAAAAGGACTATGGTTTCATCGCCCACGGGGTAGAGGGCGATCCGCACCTGGTCATGCTGGAAAAGAAGCTGGCGTGAGAGGGCTGGTCAGGGAAGGCTGGCCAGCACATCGCGCGCGAACGCCGAGAGGGTATCGTCGCGCGCACCCATGATCACGATCCGGTCACTGGGGCGGGCGAGGGCGACGAGCCTTTCGCCTGCCTCGCCGCGCTGGCCGACGTGCTCGGCCCGGCCACCTTGCCCGTTGATCAAGGCGACGATCCGTTCGGAACCCATCGTGCGATCCACCGTGCCGCCGAAATAGACCGGGTCGGTGAGGATAACCTGGTCATCCGGCCCGAGCCGGGTAGCCAGGACTTCGGCCAATTCCGCACCCATCTGGCGCAGCGGGCCATAGCCGTGCGGCTGGAACAGCGCGAGCACGCGGCCCGGATGCGCCTTGAGCGTGGCGAGCGTGGCGGCCACCTTTTCCGGGTTGTGGCCGAAATCGTCGATCACCGTCACGCCGCTGGCGCTGGTGCCGACGATATCGAACCGGCGAGCAAGCCCGGCATAGCCGGCAAGCGCTGCCACGGCCTCGGCCAAGGGCAGGCCGGCGGCACTGGCGGCGGCCAGCGCGGCCAGGGCATTGGCGAGGTTGTGGCGGCCCGGCACGGCGAGGGTGAGTGGATATTGCGCGCCATCGCGCCGGTCGATCACCGTGCCTGAAATGCCGGTGGGGCTTTCGGCCACGCTGCCGGGCACCACACCGATCGTGGCGCTTTCGGCAAAGCCGAAGGTGAGCGCCGCGTGGGCACGATGGCGCAGGCCCGTGCTTTCCGCGTCATCGGCGTTGATCACCGCCACGGCCGCCGCGGCCAGGAAATTGCCAAACAGATCGCGCAATTCTTCCAGGCTCTTGTGATCGAGGCTGACATTGTTGAGCACGGCGATCTGCGGGCGATAGAGCGCGATCGAACCGTCGCTTTCATCCACTTCCGAAACGAACAAGTCACCCTGGCCAACCCGCGCCGAGGCGAACGGCGCATCGGGCGTGGCGAAGTTCTTCATCACCGCGCCGTTCATGATCGTGGGATCGCGGCCGGTGGCGGTGAGGATCCAGCCGATCATGCCGGTGACGGTCGATTTGCCGCTGGTGCCGCCCACGGCAATGCCCACCGGTGCGGCGTTGAACAGGCGCGCGAGCAATTGCGCGCGGGTGAAGCGCGGACAGCCCAGGTCACGCGCGCGCACCACTTCGGGCACGGTGTCTTCCACCGCGGCGGAGGCAACCAGCGCCTGGTTGGCCGAGGTGATGCCGCTGCCATCCTGCGGGAACAGGGCAAAGCCCAGGCTTTCCAGCCAGGCGAACTTTTCCGGCGTACGGCCCTGGTCGCGGCTGCGATCCGACCCGGCCACTTGCGCGCCGGCGCCTTTCAGGATCAGCGCCAGGGGCAACATGCCCGATCCGCCGATGCCGCAAAAGAACCAGGGGTGGGCAACAAGCGCATCATCGGGCGCGGAAACGGTGTGGGCCATGGCGCCAAGGCACTACAGAAAATGGCCGCCGAGGCAAGATTGCTTGGGGCTGGCGATTGGGGGCTGGCGGTGGAAAGGGCTGGCCGGAGCGAATGCCAGGGTGGACGGCATCGTTCGGCCAGGCCCTTTCACCAGGACCGGGTCCGGGCCGGAAAATGGCGAGACCGGAGCCAGGCTCCCCGTGGAGAGCACAAGTTCGGCCAAGCCATCTTCGGCCCTTCGCCCGATTGCAAAGGCGCAAGGGGCGACAGCACCGGAGCGGCCCACGCTGCATGTCCAGCGTGCCCGTTCGGCCCTGTCATCCGCTCAACGCGGCAGGCCCGAAAACCTTTCCCGAAACGCGCGCCCTAAGTATTCGGGCAATATCTGCTTAACCAAGTGCGATGGACGAAGGCCCCGGCACGGCCTAACACAGCCGCTATGTTGCGCGTTGCCGTCTGTGCCCCGTCCACCCCGTTTGACCGCGACGATGCCGTGCGCGTGGCCGCCTTGGCGCAGGATCATCCCGGCGTGGAAATCGTCTTTCACGACCAGTGCTTTGCCCAGGAAGGGCATTTTGCCGGGCCGGATGCGCTGCGCCTGGCCGCTTTCGTGGAATGCGCCAGTGATCCCGGCTTTGACGCGGTGTGGTTTGCGCGCGGCGGCTATGGCGCGGGGCGGATTGCGCAGGATGCGCTCGGGCTGCTGGGACCAGCCGCGCGCGGGAAGGCCTATCTTGGCTATTCCGACGGCGGGGTGATGCTGGCGGCGCTGTATCGCGCGGGCATCGGCCGGCCGGTTCACGCGCCGATGCCGGTGGACGTGCGCCGCGAAGGCGGCGAGGCGGCGGTGCGGCGCACGCTCGCCTGGCTGGGCGGCGAGGTTTGCGGGTTGGAACCTTCGCTCGATGGCGCTGTGCCGGCCGTGGCGTTCAACCTCATGACCCTGGCGATGATCATGGGCACGCCGGTCATGCCCGATCTGGCCGGGCACGTGGTGATGGTGGAGGAAGTGAGCGAATACGACTATGCCGTCGATCGCCTGCTGTTCCACGTCACGGCGGGCCTAGCAGCCGGGAAGGCGGCCGGGCTGCGGCTTGGCCGGGTAACCCAGGTGCCTGAAAACGATAGGCCTTTTGGCATTTCCGTGGAAGAGATGGCGCGCCACTGGTGCGCGCGCGCCGGCCTGCCATACCTGGGCCGGGCCCAGATCGGGCACGACGCCGACAATCGCATCGTGCCGTTCGGGCTTGCAGGAACCCCGCAGGGTCAATAGGGCGCGCGCCAGTTTTCAGGAGGCTTTGAACAATGCGGGCATTCGTTTTTCCGGGGCAGGGCAGCCAGAAGGTGGGCATGGGCGCCGAACTCGCCGCCGCCAGTGCCGCCGCGCGCGAAGTGTTCGAGGAAGTGGACGACGCGGTCGGCCAGAAGCTGTTCCAGATCATGACGCAGGGCCCCGACGACGCGCTGACGCTGACCGAGAATGCCCAGCCGGCGATCATGGCTCATGCCATTGCCGTGCTGCGCGTGCTGGAAAGGGAAGGCGGCATTTCCCTGGCCGACAAGGCCGATTTCGTGGCCGGCCACAGCCTGGGCGAATATACCGCGCTTTGCGCTGCCGGGGCCTTTTCGCTGGCCGATACCGCGCGCCTGCTCAAGCTGCGCGGCCAATCGATGCAGGCCGCCGTGCCGGTGGGTGAAGGCGCGATGTGCGCGCTGCTGGGGGCCGATATCGACAAGGCGACGGCGCTGGCGGAAGCTGCGGCGCAAGGCCAGGTCTGCACCGTCGCCAATGACAACGATCCCACCCAGGTCGTGCTGTCGGGCCATCGCGAAGCGATCGAGCGCGCGGTGGCGCTGGTCAAGGAGCACGGCATCAAGCGCGGCGTGCTGCTGCCGGTTTCCGCGCCGTTCCACTGCCCACTGATGCAGCCCGCGGCCGATGCCATGGCCGATGCGCTGGCCGCCACGCCGCCCCAGGCTTTCCGCGTGCCGCTGTTCGCCAACGTGACCGCCGCGATCGTCACCGATCCGGCGCAAGTGCAGCAGTTGCTGGTGGAGCAGGTGACCGGCCGCGTGCGCTGGCGCGAAAGCGCGATCGCGATGAAGGAAGCGGGCGTCGAACGCTTCGTGGAACTGGGCGGCAAAGTCCTTGCCCCGATGATCACCCGCTCGGCCGGCGCAGACCTTTCCGTCACCAGCGTGATCACCATGGCCGATATCGAGGCCCTGGCGAAAGACCTCTGAAACCGCTTCTTCGTCCATCCCTTCATCACCCCGGACTTGATCCGGGGTCCCGCTTGGGTCCACCGTGCCCGCCACGTGGCGCAGGGCTCCGGATTCGATCCGGGGCGACGGTGAACAGGACCGGCGGCCAGCATATTGTGGAGCCAAGTTTATGGAAAACCGTCTTTTTGACCTGACCGGCATGACCGCCCTGGTGACCGGCGCGGCCGGTGGCATCGGTTCGGCGATCAGCCATGCGCTGGCCCGCCAGGGCGCGCGCCTGGCGCTTTCGGGCACCAACCCGGCCAAGCTGCGGGCGTTTCGCGAAGAACTGAACGACACTTATGGCCACGACCATGTCGAGGTGACCTGCGACCTGTCCAACGCCGAGCAGGTGGAACGCCTGGTTCCCGCCGCGCTCGACACGCTGGGCAAGATCGACATCCTGGTCAACAATGCCGGCATCACGCGTGACAACCTGGCGATGCGGATGAAGGACGAGGAATGGGATGCGGTGATCCGCGTCAACCTTGAAGCCGCGTTCCGCCTGATGCGCGCCGCCACCAAGCCGATGATGAAAGCACGCTTTGGCCGCATCATCTCGGTTACCAGCGTGGTGGGGGCGACGGGCAATCCGGGCCAGATCAACTATGCCGCTGCCAAGGCGGGCCTGGTGGGCATGTCCAAGAGCCTGGCGCAGGAACTGGCCAGCCGCAATGTGACGGTCAACTGCGTGGCGCCCGGCTTCATCCGCACCGCGATGACCGACGTGCTGCCCGATGCGCAGAAGGACGCGCTCAACGGCCGCATTCCCATGGGCCGCATGGGCGAAGGCCAGGACATCGGCGCGGCGGTGGCCTATCTGGCCAGCAAGGAAGCCGGCTACATGACCGGTCAGACGCTGCATGTGAACGGCGGCATGGCGATGTTCGCCTGATGCGAGCCGGGTGGATGATGGCGCTGGCCGCCGTGGCGCTGAGCGTGCCATGGCCGGCCGGCGCGCGCCCGCCCGAGACGCTGGCCTGCGGCGTGAAGGCCGCGCCCGAGGGGCTGGATATCCGCGTGGCCGATGCGATCCTGGTGCCCGGCACGCCCACTGCCAACGCCACCCAGGCCGATCTGCGCGCCATCACCGATGCTTGCGCCGCCGACCAGTTGCTCAACGACAAGCAGCGCGAGGCGTATTTCAGCTATACCTGGGGGCGCATGGGTCGCGACGCCCTTGACGGTCGGCTGGCGGCGCTGGGCATTCGTTCGGGCCTGATCGACCAGGCGCTCGATATCGGGCCGGGCAACACCAACAACCCGGCCGACAAGGTGACGCAGGGCGACTTGCGCATCGTGGGCGAGGCGCTGGACAAGGCCGGCAAGCCCCCGGCCAGCGTGACCGCGCAAGGGTGGGAATTGATCACCGGCTGGATCGTGGCCACCGCGCTGATGTTCGACGGGCAGCGCGATCTGGACTGAAACCACGATTTTTTCGAGTTTTCGGGCCATTTATGCACAGTTTCACGGGGGGCAGGCAAGGCGAGCCTTGCCCAAGGGGCACGCCACGCTAAGAAAGGTGGTCCGAAACGCAACGCTGCGGGCTGTGATTCCATGGCCTTTGTGCGTGCAGCCAACCCGGACGGCGCCTGTCCGTCCAGTCCGGCCTGGGTCAGATTCTGTCTGAACGGGCTGGGTAAACGAGACTGGGGATCGAGACGAGAATGAAGGCGACCATCGAACGCGCGACTCTTCTGCGCTGCCTGTCCCACGTCCAGTCGGTTGTCGAACGCCGCAACACCATTCCCATTCTCTCCAACGTGCTGATCGAGGCTTCGGCCAACAATTCGGTGCGCCTGATGGCGACCGACCTTGATCTGCAGATCGTCGAATCGATGCCGGCCGTTTCGGTGGAAGGCGCCGGTGCCATCACCGTTTCGGCCCACTTGCTGTTCGACATCGCGCGCAAGCTGCCCGATGGCTCGCAGGTCAGCCTGGAGACCAGCGACAACCGCATGATCGTGAAGGCCGGGCGCAGCCGCTTCCAGCTACCCACGCTGCCGCGCGACGATTTCCCGATGATCGTGGAAGGCGATCTGCCGACCAGCTTCGAAATTCCCGCGCGCACGCTGGCCGAACTGATCGACCGCACGCGCTTTGCCATCTCGACCGAGGAAACCCGGTATTACCTCAACGGGATCTTTTTCCACGTGGCCGACGACGTGCTCAAGGCTGCTGCCACCGACGGGCACCGCCTGGCGCGCTACACCCTGTCGCGCCCCGAGGGTGCCGAGGGCATGCCCGATGTGATCGTGCCGCGCAAATGCGTGGGCGAACTGCGCAAGCTGCTGGAAGAAGTGCTCGATACCAACGTGCTGCTTGATCTTTCGGCCAGCAAGGTGCGCTTTACCCTGGGCGGTGAGCACGGCGTGGTGCTGACCAGCAAGCTGATCGACGGCACGTTCCCCGATTACAGCCGGGTCATTCCCACCGCCAACGACAAGCTGCTCAAGCTTGATCCGCGCAGCTTCTACGAAGGCGTCGATCGCGTGGCGACGATCGCCACGGAAAAGACCCGCGCGGTGAAGATGGCGCTGGAAACCGACCGCGTGACGTTGTCCGTTACCAGCCCTGACAACGGCACCGCTGCCGAAGAACTGCCGGCAGACTATACCGCCCAAGGTTTCGAGATCGGCTTCAACGCCAATTACCTCAAGGACATCCTCAGCCAGATCGATGGCGACACGGTGGAATTGCACCTGGCCGATGCCGGCGCGCCCACGCTGATCCGCAAGGACGACAAGTCTCCCGCGCTCTATGTGCTGATGCCCATGCGGGTGTAACCGGCGCGGCGTGTTGCCGATGGAACGCGAATGGGGCGGGGTCGATGCGACTTCCGCCCCTTTTCGTTGGTGCGGCGCAGCAGGCACGGGATTGCGGATGATCCCCTAGTGGGTGTTTTCGCGCTATTGAACCAAAGCCGGTATCCCTTGGCCGTTCATACCGTCAAGGAAACCTCATGGCCCTCTCCCAGCAGGACGTCGATCAGAAGCTGGCATTCTTCAACATTTCTGCGGATGATGTGGCGCGCTTTGCCCAGATCGCCGGAGCGATGGACAGCCTCGCGCCGCCCGCGCTGGAGCGGCTTTACGATAGGATCGGAAGCACGCCCGACACTGCGCGATTCTTTTCATCGCGACAGGCGATGAGCCATGCGCGCGACAAGCAGATCGAGCATTGGCGCGGCATGTTCAGCGGCGCGCCGGGCACCAATCTGGCCGAACGCGCCCAGCGCATCGGCGATGTGCACGCCCGCATCGGCCTGGCGCCGGGCTGGTATATCGGGGCCTATGCCTCGGTGTTGGATGAAGTCATCGTGCGGTTCCTGGGGCGCGGGCTTGGCGCGATGGGGCGCAGCCGCGCCAAGGCCGTGGCCACGCTGGTGAAAATGGCGCTGATGGACATGGAATTGGCGCTGTCTGCCTATTTCGAGGCGGAAGATGCCAAGCGCCAGGCCGTCGTGGCGCAGGTGGGGCACACCGTGCGCAAGATGACCGAAGGCGATTTCACCGTGGCGCTATCGGGCCTGCCCGAAGCCTATGCCGCGCTGGAAAACGACCTGGAAACGATGCGCAAGAAGGTAAGCAGCGCGCTGGGCGAAGTGTCGCAAACCTCGCGCGCGGTCGATACCGGGGCCAAGGAAATCCGCGAAGCGTCAGACGATCTGGCCCGCCGCACCGAACAGCAGGCTGCCTCGCTGGAAGAGGCCTCGGCCTCGATCACCACGCTTGCCGGCACGGTGAGCACCACGGCGGAAGAGGCGACGCAACTCAATTCTGCCGTCCAGCAGGCCCATGGCGACGCGCGCCAGGGTGGCGGCGTGCTGGACGAAGCGGTCCAGGCGATGAACGACATCCACCGCTCTGCCGCGGAAATCGGCAAGATCATCGCGGTGATCGACGGCATCGCGTTCCAGACCAATCTTCTCGCCCTGAACGCCGGGGTCGAGGCGGCGCGCGCGGGTGACGCCGGGCGCGGCTTTGCCGTGGTGGCCAACGAAGTGCGCGCGCTTGCCCAGCGATCGGCCGAAGCCGCGCTCGATATCAAGAAGCTCATCGGCGAAAGCTCGGTCCAGGTGGAACGCGGCGTTACGCTGGTCGGGCAGACCGGGGAAACGTTCGAGCGCATCGTCAACCGTGTGGGGGCGATTGCCGACGTGGCGGCCAACATTGCCGAAGGCGCGCGGGCGCAGGCCGGCAATATCCGCCAGATCCAGGCCACGGTGAACGAACTGGACCTGATGACGCAACAGAACGCGGCGATGGTGGAGCAAGCGACCGCGGCATCGCGGAGCCTGGCGGGGGAGGCCGATCGCATGGCCGATCTCGTCGGGCATTTCCGGGTGGACGCATTGTCGGGGCATCAGGCGGCGGTGCGGCGGGCTGCCTGAAGCGGCCTGGGCACAGGCCCGCCCAGCGCAAGGCTGCGCGGGTGCTTTTCCGCGTCAGGCGGCGTCGAGGAACCCGCGCAGCGTGGCGGCAAAGGCTTCGGGATCGGCCAGCATGAACAAGTGGCCGCCACCCTTGAACAATTCGAGCTGGCTGCCGGGAATGGCGCCATGCAGGAAATGGGCGTTGGCGGGTGGAATGAGCTGGTCTTCCTCGTCGTGCAGAACCAGCGTGGGCACCGAAAGCAGCGGCAGGAACGGCGCGCTGCTCCAGCTGGAGAAAGCGCTCAACTGGCACGCCCAGCCGACCGGCGAGGGCGGCATGGCGGCATTGAGCGACACCGCGTGGCGGCCGCCGCCGTTATAGAGCATGGCCAGATTGCGTTGCAGGGTGCGGGCCACGGTATATTCGCGCGGATCGGCCATGTGGCTCAGGATCGTGGGATTGCCGGGGACCATGGCCACGCCCGCCGCGGTTGCCGCCAGGGCAAGCCGGCCGATGCGCGCGCGATGCTGGAATGCAAATTGCTGCGCCACCGCGCCACCCCAGCTGATGCCCAGCACGTCGACCGCATCGAGATGCAGGCGATCGAGCAGCGCCGCGAGCGTCAGCGCCATGCACGGCATGGTATAGGGAATGATCGGGTCGGGTGACTTGCCGATGCCCGGCACGTCGAAGCTGATGACCCGGCGGCAGGACAAGGCACGCGCCACGGGCTCCATCAGCTCCATGTTCATGCCAATGCCGTTCAGCAGCACGAGCGGACGCGCCGCTTGCGCGCGAACGTGCCATTGCCCCAGCCTCAGCCGCCGGCCCGCCACGCCAACCATCGAAAAATCAGCGGTTAAACTCGCCACGATCCCGTCATCTCCTGCCGGCCGTGCCGCACGAACAGGCCGGCCAGAAACCGTCCTTTTGCGCTGCAACGTCCCTTCCGGCCCCGGCGCGCGGCCTAGCAGGTTCATTACGGAGGTAAAAGTGGGCAGATTTCGAGCGCCTTCGTCAGGTCTGCTTAACGGTTTTTCAAAGCCGTTCGGGCAAGTCGGTGTCATGGCAGACGTATCCGGGGCTCAGCAGACCGATCTTGAAGCACGTGGCGATGATCGCCGCGACTATGCACGCACCCAGCGGCGGCGCGAACGCGTGCCATCGAGCCACGCCCCGGCACTGCGCCACGGCAACCGCCTGATCGCGCGCGAATGGCCGCAGATTGCCGTGCCGATGGCCGTGGGGCTGGTCGGCTTGGGCGCGCTCAATGCCACGGTGCCTGATGGCACGGTGCTTTCGGTGGGAATCACCGCCGTGGTGCTCGCCCTGCTGGGCGCGCTGGCAGTGCGGGTTGAAAACGCCGGCGTGGTGGGCACTGCGCCGCGGATGATGTTGATGGCGCTGGCCGTGGGCATGCCGATGTTCCTGTTTGGCGCAACGGTGGGCCATTGGGCAGACATCGGCGCCGTGCCCTGGCTTGAGGCCCTGGCCCTGCTGGTCACCGTCTCGCTGCTCGCCACGGTGTTCGAATCCGGGCAACTGGCCGGCGTGCTGGTGGCGCAAGTGGCGATCTGGGCAGGCGTTGCCTGTGCGGCGAGCCGTCTGGGCGGGCTGGTCACGCTGGGCATCGGCCTCGCCGTGGCGGTGGCCGCCTATTTCCGCCAGCGCGAGATCGAAGCGCGCACGCGCGAACAGATGGAAATCGAAACCCGCATCCAGACGCGGGCCCAGGAAATCCTGGCCGACTACGAGGAAACCGGCCAGGGCTGGTTCTGGGAAACCGACCGACGCGGCCAGATCACTTACCTGTCCCGCCCCGTGGCCCAGATCCTGGGCCGCAGCGTGGAAGAATTGATCGGCCGCCCGTTTCCCGAGCTGTTCAACCTGGCCAGCCAGGCCGGCGAAGGCGAGCGCACCCTGGCGTTCCACCTTTCGGCGCGATCGAGCTTTTCCGAACTGGCCGTGCGTGCAGCCACCGATCTGGAAGAGCGCTGGTGGCAGATCAACGGCCGCCCGACTTATGACACCTTCAACAATTTCCAGGGCTTTCGCGGTTCGGGCACCGATCTGACGGAAAAGCGCCGCTCGGCCGAACATGCCTCGCGCCTGGCGCAGTTCGATTCGCTGACCGGCCTGTCCAACCGCCTGCGCATGTCGCAGACGCTGGAAAAGATCCTGGTTGCCCCGCAAGTGCAGCACCGCGCCTGCGCCGTGTTCCTGCTCGATCTCGACCGGTTCAAGCAGGTCAACGATACGCTGGGCCATCCGGCGGGCGACGCGCTGCTCAAGCAGGTGGCGCAGCGGCTGGAGGGCGTGATCGGCAATGTCGGCCGCGTTGGGCGCCTGGGCGGCGATGAATTCCAGGTGATCATGCCCGGCAAGATTGAGCGCGACCACCTTGCCTATCTCGCCGGGCAGGTGATCGAGCAGCTTTCGGCGCCTTATGCCATCGACGGCAATCGCGTGATGATCGGCGCATCGGTGGGTATCGCCATCGCGCCCGACGATGGGGTGACCAGCGAGGCGCTGATTCGCAACGCCGACCTCGCGCTCTATGCCGCCAAGGATGGCGGGCGCGGGCGCTATCATTTCTATGCCGCAGACCTGCACAGCGATGCCGAGGAACGGCGCCAGCTGGAAGAGGAACTGCGTGACGCAGTGGCCCACGGCGGGCTGGAACTCTATTACCAGCCGGTGGTGCAGACCGCGACCGAGCGGATCACCGGGTTCGAGGCGCTGCTGCGCTGGCACCACCCCAAGCATGGCTTCATTTCGCCGGCCAAGTTCATCCCCATTGCCGAAGACACCGGCCTGATCGCCGCGATCGGCGAATGGGCACTGCGCACGGCCTGCCAGGATCTGGCGCAATGGCCCCAAGACGTGCGCGTGGCGGTCAACGTGTCGCCGCTGCAGTTTGCCAACCCGGCGCTGCCCACGATCGTCACGTCGGCGCTGGCCCACGCGGGCGTGGATGCCGAGCGGCTTGAGCTGGAAATCACCGAAAGCGTGTTCCTCAACAACGACGAGGGCACCGACCAGATGTTCAAGCAATTGAAATCAATCGGTGTGCGCCTGGCGCTCGACGATTTCGGCACTGGCTATTCCTCGCTTGGCTATCTGCGCTCCGCGCCGTTCGACAAGATCAAGATCGACCAGTCGTTCGTGCGTGGCGCCACCCAGCCGGGCAGCCGCAACGGCGCGATCATCGCCTCGATCGTCAGCCTGGCCGAAGCATTGGGCATGGAGACCACGGCCGAGGGCGTCGAGACGCTCGACGAACTGGACCTGGTGCGCATGCTGGGCTGCAGCCACGTCCAGGGCTATATCTATGAGCGCCCGCTTTCGGCGGTGAACGCGGCGGCGCGGCTTTCCACGGGCCTTGTCGCGGTGGCACAAGGGCCGCGTTCGGCCCGCGCCAGCCGCCAGTCGATGCTGCGCAAGGTGGTGCTGGAGCACGCCGGGCACAAATACAACGGCATGGTTCGCAACATCTCGATGACCGGCGCGCTGATCGAAGGGCTGTGGAATGTGCCGGCAGGCACGGTGTTCCGCATCCAACTGGCCGATGGCCATACTGTGACGGGCACCTGCCGCTGGAGCAATGACGACCGCATGGGCGTGGAATTCGCCGCCCCGCTCAAGGCCGACGAGGATGGCCGCATCGCCGTGGTCCAGGTGCGCGCGCCGATGCCGCTGCCCGAACGCACGGTACAGCGCAAGGTGGGGTGAAGGCATGTTGCGATGGCCGCGGCAGGGCATGTTCCCTGCGGCCAAACACTCCCATCGCCCCTGATGACAGGGCGCAAAGGGCCTGCTAACGGCGGCGCATGACCGACCTCGCGCTGATCCGCAATTTTTCCATCATTGCCCACATCGACCATGGCAAATCCACCCTGGCCGACCGCCTGATTCAATACACCGGCGGCCTGGCCGAGCGCGAAATGACCGCGCAGGTGCTGGACAACATGGATATCGAGCGCGAGCGCGGGATCACCATCAAGGCGCAGACCGTGCGCCTGGATTACAAGGGCAAGGACGGGCAGACCTATCAGCTCAACCTGATGGACACGCCCGGCCACGTCGACTTCGCCTATGAAGTGAGCCGGAGCCTGGCCGCCTGCGAAGGCGCGCTCTTGGTGGTGGACGCGGCGCAGGGCGTGGAAGCACAGACGCTCGCCAACGTCTACCAGTCGATCGAGCATGACCACGAGATCGTGCCGGTGATCAACAAGATCGACCTGCCCGCCGCCGAGCCGGAAAAGGTCAAGGCCGAGATCGAGGAAGTGATCGGCATCGATGCCAGCGATGCCGTGCTGACCAGCGCCAAGGCCGGCATCGGCATCGAGGAAGTGCTCGATGCCGTGGTGGCGCGCATTCCCCCGCCGGGCGGCGATCGCAACGCGCCCTTGAAGGCGATGCTGGTCGATTCCTGGTACGATCCGTACCTGGGCGTCGTCATCCTGGTGCGCGTGATCGACGGGGTCATCAAAAAGGGCCTGCAGGTCAAGTTCATGGCCGGCGGGACCGAGCACCTGATCGACCGCGTGGGCTGCATGCGCCCCAAGATCGAGCAACTGGCCGAACTCGGGCCGGGCGAAATCGGCTTCATCACCGCGCAGATCAAGGAAGTGGCCCAGGCCCGCGTGGGTGACACGATCACCACGGTCAAGGGCGGCGCGGCCGAGCCGCTGGCCGGCTTCAAGGAAGTGCAGCCGGTGGTGTTCTGCGGGCTGTTCCCGACGGACGCGGCCGACTTTGAAAAGCTGCGCGATTCGATCGGCAAGCTGCGCTTGAACGACGCTTCGTTCAGCTTTGAAATGGAAACCAGCGCGGCGCTGGGCTTCGGCTTCCGCTGCGGCTTCCTCGGGCTGCTCCACCTGGAAATCATCCAGGAGCGCCTGAGCCGTGAATACGACCTCGACCTGATCACCACGGCGCCTTCGGTGGTCTATCGCCTGAGCATGACCGACGGTTCCACCCAGGAACTGCACAACCCGGCCGACATGCCCGACGTGGTCAAGATCGACACCATGGAAGAGCCGTGGATCAAGGCGACGATCTACACGCCCGACGAACACCTCGGCTCGATCCTCAAGCTGTGCCAGGACCGCCGCGGCATCCAGACCGGCCTGACCTATGTCGGCGGGCGCGCGCAGGTGAATTACGAATTGCCGCTCAACGAAGTGGTGTTCGATTTCTATGACCGGCTCAAGTCGATCAGCCGTGGCTATGCCAGCTTTGACTATGAGCAGATCGGGTTGCGCGAAGGCGATCTGGTCAAGATGAACATCCTGGTCAACAACGAGCCGGTCGACGCGCTGAGCATGATCGTGCACCGCAGCCAGGCCGAAGCGCGTGGTCGCGCGCTGTGCGAGCGGCTCAAGGACCTGATCCCGCGCCACTTGTTCAAGATCCCGATCCAGGCCGCGATCGGCGCCAAGGTGATCGCGCGCGAGACCATTGCCGCGATGCGCAAGGACGTGACCGCCAAGTGCTATGGCGGGGACATCAGCCGCAAGAAGAAGCTTCTGGAAAAGCAGAAGGAAGGCAAGAAGCGGATGCGCGAGTACGGCAACGTGCAGATCCCGCAGGAAGCCTTCATCGCCGCGCTGCGAATGGGCGAGGAGTGACGTCTGCGCGGCGCGGCGGGGAACCGAACGCGCCGCCACCCGGTTGAGACGGCACGAGCCAACCGCTTTTGCCGCCCGACCGGAGGACGCTTGCCCATTTTTCGCCTGATCCGCTCTGCCCTGCTGGCGCTGTTGATGCTGGCCGCGCCATCTGCCCATGCCCAGCTGACACCGACCGCTTCCTCCAGCGCCGCGGCACCGTCAGACCCCTATGGCCGCGAAACCCCGCGATCTTCGGTAGCGGGCCTGATCCAGGCCCTGGCCGGGCGCGACTATGAACGCGCCGCGCATTTCATGTCGGTGCGCATGGACAACCCGCGGTTGACCAACGGCGCTGAGGAACTGGCGCGGCGCCTGCAAGTGCTGCTCGACAAGGGTGGCACCTTGCGCGCGTTCGGCGCGCTGTCGAACCAGCCGGTGGGCGACCTGACCGACGATCTGCCGTTCAACCGCGAGCAGGTCGGCACGATGAAGGTGGGCGAGGATAAAGTGCCGGTGATGCTGGCCAGCAGCCAGCAAGGCCAGGTGGTGGTATGGCGCGTGGCGCCCGAAACCTTGCAGATCCTGGCCAAGGCCGATGTCCCGCGGGAGGCGCCGGCAGCCAGCACCAGCCCCGATAACTGGATGATCGGTGGCGCGCCGGTCAGCGATTGGGCGATGCTGCTGGGCCTTGCCGCGGTCAGCTTTGCTGTGTTCCGCCTGCTTGCCGCGCTAGTCTTGCTGGTGGTGCGCAAGGTGATCCCGCGTTGCCAGGATAGCGCGGTCTATCGCTTTCTTGCCGCCGCGTTGCCCCCGCTCAGCCTGTTCCTGTCGATCATGATCTTCTTCATGTGGGCTAACCGGCTGCCCGTGGCGATCGTCGCGCGGCAGACCCTGCTGCGCTATGGCGGCACGGTGGCGCTGGTTGCGCTGGTGTGGTTCGCGCTGCGCCTGATCGATGCAATCGCCGAACTGGCGACGCGGCGCCTGCACCACTATCAGCGCCGCCAGGTGATTTCGGTGGTCAACCTGCTGCGGCGTGGGGCCAAGTTGCTGTTGCTGGCTTTCACCGTGGTAGGCGTGCTTGATACGTTTGGTATCAACGTTACCACGGGGATCGCGGCGCTGGGCATCGGCGGTATCGCCCTGGCGCTGGGCGCGCAAAAGACGGTGGAGAACCTCGTCGGCAGCGTGACGGTGATTGCCGACCAGCCGGTGCAAGTGGGCGACTTCTGCAAAGTGGGCGATGTTTCGGGCACGGTGGAGGACGTGGGCATCCGCTCTACCCGCATCCGCACCAACGATCGCACTCTGGTGACCATTCCCAATGGTGATTTCGCCGCCCGGCAGATCGAGAATTTCGCCACGCGCGACCGCTTCCTGTTCAACCCGGTGATCGGCATTGCCTATGGCCTGACCGTGGCCAAAGTGCGCGAGGCGGTGGACATCGTGACGCAAGCCTTGCGTGATCATGACGGCGTGCTCAACGATGGCATCCGCGCCACCTTCACCAATTTTGCCGATACCGCGCTGACGATCGAAGTGTGGTCCTATCTTGCCGGGCCGGATTACAACAAGGCGATGCTGGCGCGGCAGGACGTGCTGTTGACGATCATGGAAAAATTCGAAGCGGCCGGCATCGCGCTGGCCCAGCCGACGCGATCGGTCATGGTGCAGGGTGGCATCCCCCTGCCTACTTCAGAGGATGTGCCAGTCAACTGAGCTGCTGTTCAACCCAGCAGCCGGGCGGCCACCAAGGCCATGGCAACCAGCGTTCCGGCACCCCAGATGGCGCGCGTGATCGGGCGAACGAGCGCGGCCCATTGCGGTGACGGTTCGATCGGCGCCGGCGGCTGGGTCAGCCGTTGCACGGCCGCGCGCAGCAGGCGCGGCGCATCGTTGCCCATGTGCGCCAGTTCCAGGCCAAGCGCGCGCACGATCGGCTGCCAATGATCGGGCGAAAGCCGCGCCGCCACCAGGCGCAAGGTGGACCGGCGCAGCGCGGCGGCAAGGTCGAACCCCGGCTCGATGCGGGTCAGCACGCCATCGATGGTGACCAGGGCCTTGAAGATCAGCAGCAAGTCTGACGGCATGACGATGCCGGTTTCGCGCAGCAGCGGCAGGAAATCGGCGACCATCGGCGCCAGGCGCAGGCTTTGCCCACCATGGGTTTCCACCAGGCGGCGCGCCGCCGCCGCCACGGCCGCGGGGGGCGCGCTGCCGCTTTCATCCCAGGTGGCCAGCACATCGGCCATGGCGGTATCATCAGTGGTGATCAAAGCCTGGGTAAAGCGGATGAATTCCTCGCGCCGCCGGGGCGAGACCTGGCCGACGAGGCCCAGGTCGAGCAGGGCGATGCCGTTGCCGGGCGTGCAGCGCAAGTTGCCGGGGTGCGGATCGCCATGAAAGCGGCCGTTGATCAGCACCATGTCGAGCACGACGTCGGCGCCCAGCGCGGCGATGCTGGCCGGATCGATCCCCGCCTCCAGCAAGGCCTGGGCACTGGTTGGCGCAACGCCGGCCACATAGTCCATCAACAGCACGCTTTCGCTGCTGAGGGGCCAGTGGATTTCCGGCACGATCACGTGCGGGTTGCGGGCAAAATCGGCGCGCAGCTTGTCGGCATTGCGGCCTTCGACGGTGAAATCCAGTTCCTGGCGCAGCGCGTCGGCCAGTTCGGCTGCCATCGCGCCGGCGCGCAGGCGGCGGGCCTGGGCGTTGGTCCGCTCGGCCAGCGCGGCGGCGCCGGCGATCAGCCGCAGATCGGCCAGCATGGGGGCGGCAATGCCGGGGCGGCGGATCTTGACGACCACCGCGCGGCCATCGTGGAGAGTGGCGCGGTGTACTTGCGCCATGGAGGCGGCGGCCAGCGGCGCTTCGTCAAAGCTGGCAAAGCACGCATCGACCGGCGCGCCGAGCGCCTGCTCCAGATCGGGCCGCAGCGCGGCAAAGGGCAGGGTGGGAGCCTGGCTTTGCAGGCGCTCCAACTCGGCAATCCATTCGGGCGGCAGCAGGTCGGCCCGTGTCGCCAGGATCTGACCCAGCTTGATCCAGGCGGGCCCCAATTCTTCCAGCGCCAGCCGCACGCGCCGGGGCGTGGTGGCGGGATCGCCGTCCCCGGCATCGGCACTTTCCCCGCTGGGCAGAAACCGGGCCGCCAGCCAGCCCAGCCCGTGGCGGGCCAGGATGCGGGTGATTTCGGCAAGCCGGGCACTGTCGGCCGCACGGCCGGGGAAAGAATGCATCATGCCCACCAAGGTAGGGGCGCGATTGGCGGGTGCAACCGCCTGCCGCCTAACCCGTCACGACGACTTCGGCATGGGCGAAGACACTGGCGATGTCTGGCGCAAGCGGTTGATCGGTAACCAGCACACTCACGCTGGCGCAAGGCGCGGTGGCCATCAGGCCATAGCGCCCGAACTTTGACGCATCTGCCGCCAGCAGCACGCGCCCTGCCGTGGCATAGGCGATCCGGCTCATCGTTGCCTCGCCCGCGTGAAAATCCATCAGCCCGCGATCGGCGCTGACGGCGCCGACGGACAGCAGGGCAAGGTGCGGCGTGAACCCGGCCACGTAATCCTGCGCCTGGCGATCGGAAAAGGCGCGGTATTCATAGTCCATCTGCCCGCCGGCCAGGAACAGCCGGTTGCCGTTGATCCCGCCCAGCGCAGTGGCGACGCCAAGCGAATTGGTGATCACCGTCAGGTCGGTGTGCTGGCGCAGGGCCTGGGCGATATGGAACGTGGTGGTGCCGGCATCGATGAAAATGATGTCGCCATCGGCCACGAAGCGCGCGGCGGCTTGCGCAATGCGCTTCTTGGCATCGACATTTTCGTGCAGGCGCCGGTCGAGCGGGCCTTCGGTTTCGCGCCGGGCAAGACGCACCGCGCCGTGCAGGCGTTCCACCCGTCCGGCCGCCTCGAGATCGCGCAGTTCGCGGCGGATCGTCTCGTCCGACACGTCGAGATCGCGGGCCAAGGCGGCGATCGCCAGAGTCGTGCCCGAACCGAGCAGTGCCAGCAGGCGGTCCTGGCGATCCTGGCGCTTGATGCTCATTGTTGTGGCGTGCTTTCCCGTTGGTCCGGCGTCAGGTCTGCCAGAATGGGGAAGTGATCGGAAGGCCAGCCCGCACCCTGGTGGTCGGTCAACGCGGCATAATTGCGCACCCGCCAGCCGCGCACCAGGATGTAATCGATGCGATCCTGCGCCTGGCCGGTGAAATCGTGGAAAGTGGCTTCCGGGCCAAGCGGGTTGGCGGCGCGTTGGCGGCTATCGGCGAGGTTTGCGGTCAGCGTGGCATAGGCGGCGCTGTCTGGCGTGGCGTTGAGATCGGCGGTCAATACCACCGGCAGCGCGCCGGCGAGCGCGGGCAGGCGTGCGGCGATCATCCGTGCACTTTGCACGCGGGCCGTCTCGTCTTCCTTGTCGCGGTTGGCCAGGTGAGTGTCGATCATCAGGAACGTGGTGCGGGCCGCGCTCCGGCGCTGGAACACGGCCCATTGCACCATGCGCGGCAACGTCGCGCCCCAGCCCAGGCTGCCGGGCACATCCGGCGTGGGGGAAAGCCAGAACACGCCGTGACGCAGCAGGCGCAGCCGGTCATGGCGATAGAGTATGCCCATGTGCTCGTCGGCATGGCCACCAAAGCGATCGGGGCCGAACCAGCGCCAGTGCGGCAGATGGCGCACCACGGCATCGCCCTGGCGGCGATAGAGTTCCTGCGTGCCGATCACATCGGGATCGGCGGCGCGGATCGTGGCGAGGAACAGCGGCTGGCGCCTTGGCCAGATGTTGATCCCGTCATCGGGAGAGGGCCAGCGAACGTTGAAGCTCATCACCCGCAGTGCGCCGGCCGGCCGGGGCGGCGGTGCCGCCCATGCGGGCAGGGGGGAGAGGCTGGCGGCAAGCAGCAAGGCCAAGGCGCGCAGCCGGGCCGGAATGCGGTTTTCGGTCATGCTGACTCATTTGGCGTTTTTGATGAAATTTCGATGACAATGTTTGAAAATCCTCAAAATTGCGAAACATCTCATCAGAAAATGTGGATGTGTCATGGAATCGTCGTGCGGTGCGCCTAGGTGCCGCTGCACAAGGCGCCGTCTTGACGGGTGCCGACGATTCGCCGCCAGGCCAAGAATTCGCCAACAGGCCAACAACTCAGCAACAGGGAAGTCCTTCGATGACCAATTTGCCGATCCTTTCCGGCATGCCCCGCCGTGCGCGCTTGCTGCGTGGCGCTGCGCTCGCTGCCATGTCGCTGGGCGGGCTCGCCGCCCCGCTGGTGGCCCATGCCACCGCCACCGCGCCCGCCGATGGCTTGCGCGCTCCCAGCAGCGAGGCCGATGCCGACAGCAACACCCGTAGCATCGTCGTTTCGGGGCAGGCGGCACGCACCGTGAAGCTGGAAGCACCCGGCACCACCGCCGTGCTCGCGCCCGAAGACCTGGTGCGCCAGCCCAATGTCAGCGTGGTCGATGCCCTGGCGCGGGTGGCGGGGATTTCGGTTTCACCCACCGACTTCTTCGGCACCCCGTCTTCGGGCAATCACGGCGGGCTGGATGGCGCCGCGCGCGGCGGCGCCAGCTTCGTCTATGTGCGCGGGCTATCGGGTTCGTACAACGTCAACCTCGTCAACGGCGCCAATGCCGCCCAGGGCATGCCCTATTCGCGCGAGATCCAGCTCGATCTGCTGCCGCCGGTCGGCCTTGCTGCCGTGGTCGTGAGCAAGACATCGACAGCCGACATGGATGGCGACGCGATCGGCGGCACGATCGATTTCCGCACGCCCAGCGCCGACAATTTCAAGGATGGCCATCTTGGCCTCACGCTTCAGGGTGGTGTCAGCCAGTATGGCCTGGATTACCATGTGCCGGCCGGCAGCGGCCTGGCCCAGGGCGAATACAGCACGCATTTTGGCGCCGATCACCAGTTCGGCATCTATGCCACCGGCTATTACGGCAAGCGCTACTTCGCTTCGACCATGGTCGATTTCCAGGCGGGGCAGTGGGAGTATGCCGTTTCGGAAGGGGAGCAGGGCAGCAACCCGGCAGGCTTCAGCAAGGCCGACAACCTGCTGCTGACCAGCACCAACGCGCAGTTTACCGAAGGTCACCAGACCCGCTTTGGCGGCGCGCTCTCGCTCGATTGGGACATGGGCGCCACCAAGCTCTATCTGCGCGGTACTGTGGCAGAATCCAACATCCGCCAGATCGTCTATCAAAAGGGCATCCAGGCCGATCACTATTCCTCGCCCACGGTGCGCCCCGACGGGCTCTATCAGAACGGGGAAAGCGATGCGGCCTATCACTATTGGGTGGAAACGGCTCCGGCGGAATCCGCGCTCGATACCGCCGAACTGGGCGGCAAGACCAGCGACGGGCCGCTGACCCTGGATTATGCCGCATTCTGGAGCTGGGCCAAGAGCGCCGCGCCCGACCATGCCGAAGTCTCGTTCGAAACCAGCGCAGCCAACCAGCTTGGCGGCCCGTTCAGCGTGACCTATCGCGATGGCTATCCGATCCCGGCCTTGAGCGCGGCGCAGCTTGCCCGGCTCAACAACAGCAGCCTGTTCCTCAAGGCCGACGGCAGCGGCGAATATACCACCTCGCGCAGCACGGCCAACAAAGTGGGCGGGCGCCTGGATGCCGAACTGGCAATGGGCGGCCTGGTGCAGGCGGTGAAAGCCGGGGTAAAGTTCGTGCGCAGCAGCCGGGCAAGCTATTCGCGCGACTATAGCGGCCTGGAATTCATCGACACCGGCACGCCGCTGAGCGCCAGCCCGTTTACCCGCAACACCATCGCCGCGATCGACAAGAAGTATTATCCCTATTCGTTCGTGCGCTTCGATGGGAACGCGCTGACCGGGGCGGCGGCCTCGGCCGCTTCCGCCGTGACGCTCAGCCCCGACGATTACAACGGCAACACCCTGTCGGGCCATGAAAACGTGTGGTCGGCCTATGTGCTGGCGCGCATGCAGGCTGGCGGCGTGGCGATCCAGCCGGGGCTGCGGTTCGAGCACACCACGATCGACAACCGTTTCTGGAACACGGTGAGCGTGGACGATGGCGCCACGGCCACCACGTCATCAGGTTGGGGCACCAGCCGCACCCGCTATGACATCCTGCTGCCCAGCGTGCACGCCGATTGGCATCCCTGGCAGGGTGGCATCCTGCGTGGCGCGATCTGGCGCAGCTATACCCGCCCGGCGTTTTTCCAATTGGCTGGCGGCACGCAGACCGAGCTGAACAGCGATGGATCGGTGAGCATCACCCAGGGCAACCCCGATTTGCGCCCCGTCACCTCGTGGAACTTCGACCTCAATCTGGAACATGAGTCCCACGGCTTCAGCGGCTCGATCGCGGCGTTCTACAAGGCGATCGGCAACTATCTCTATGATCGCGGCACCAGCTATCGCGCCCAGGAAATCGCCAGCACCGGCGTCAGTTCGATCAGCAAGCCGATGAACGGCGGGAACGCGGCGCTCTATGGCCTGGAACTGGCCGGCCGGTTCCAGTTGAGCGCGTTGCAAGGTTGGGTTTCGGGCTTTGGCGTTTCGGGCAACGTGACGTTCCAGCACTCCTGGGCCCACCTGCTCGATTCGGGCACCGATGCCACCCAGGCGATGCAGGGCGTGCCCTCGTTCCTGGCCAATGCCTCGGTGTTCTACGAAGGGAAGAAAGTATCGGCCAACCTGGCGTACCGCTACAACGGTTCGCTGGTAGCGGCCTATCGCTTTGGCACCTGGGGTGGCGCGGCGATGAACGATACCCAGCGGGCAACCCACAGTGTCGATGCCTCGGTCGGCTATGCGCTGCGCCAGGACGTGCGCCTGTCGCTTCAGGCGAGCAATATCTTCGACGATATCAGCTATTACCGCACGGTGAGCGCCACCAGCGAAGCGGTGCCGCAGATCGTGCGCTGGGGCCGCACGTTCCAGGCCACGCTTTCGGCCGCGTTCTGATCGCTGCCGCAGCCCCCGGGCCGGGCCGGCCCGGGGGGCAACCGCTGGACTCGCGTGCGCAAAATTGTTAGGCAAACAAACGAGTGGAGCGCGCCAGATCGCTTCATCCGTGCGAGAGGAAGCGCCATGGACACCGTGTTGTCAGCCCGCCCCGAGGCGATCGATCCCATCGAGGAAACCGCGCGCCAGGCGCCCGCGTTGATCCGCTATCTGGGGGAGGGGAATTTCGTCACCCGCCGCTATGTGAGCCAGGGGGCCGAAATCAACACCGGCACGTATACCGATCATGCCGTGGTGGTGCGCGATGGCATGCCGATCCGCGATCACTTCACGCTCGACACCCATGGTTTCATGCTGGGTCGCCACCAGTCGGCCGTGCGGGATTTCCATGACCGGGCCGATGTCGACGCACATTACCTCGCCGAAGTGGAAGCGCTGGTGGCGCGGATGTGCGGCGCCGATCGCGTGGCGGCGCAAGGCTGGATGATCCGCACTTCGGCTGATCTTTCCGCCCGCGCGCAAGAGAAGGTGGCCAATTACCAGCACAACGGCGGGATTCAGCCGCCGGCCGGCGAGGCCCATGTCGATTACAACCGCCCCACCGCGCGCCGTGCCGCGCAGCGCATGCATGACCAGCGCTTTGCCGATCGGCCAGGCTATGCCCGCGCGATCTGTTTTTCACTGTGGCGCACGTTTTCGCCTGGGCCGCAGGATTGGCCCCTGGCGGTGTGCGACGGGCGCAGCGTGGGCGACGCGGAAACGGCCTCCAACACGCTGTTCGTGGTGGACGAATTTCCGGTGGGCGACGCGCTGACGGCCCCGGTGCCGGGCGAGGAGGACATGATCGCCGCCACGATCTTCCGCTATTCCCCCGCGCACCGCTGGTGGTATTTCGCCAACATGGCGGCCGATGACGTGCTGCTGTTCAAGTTCAACGACAGCGACGAAAGCGTCACCTGGCGCTGCCCGCACACCGCGTTCCACGACAGCAGCCTGCCCGACACCCAAATCCGCAGCAGCATAGAAGTGCGCTGCATCGCCTATTTCGACTAGGGCCTGTGGGGATTTAGCCCATGGCGGGCTGCGAACGGCCGCTTTTCGCGCTTCCGGTGCTCACGTACATAAAAGTACGCTGCGCTCCGGGTCACGAAAATCAGCCATTCTAGCTGCGCTGAACTACGTTTCGCTCCACCCTGAGCTAAATCCCCACAGGCCCTAGGAAAAGCCCCTCCCGCTTGCGGGAGGGGTTTGGGGAGGGCATGTTGTGGTTCCGCTGCGAACATCTCCTCCCTTTCGCGGGCAGGCGGCGTGCCCAAAGTTTGGCTTGGGGGCGCTTAACCAATTCGCCCTGTCGCTGCGGGGGGCGGCTGTGCCAAAGGCGGCGCCATGAACATGCCGTCGCTCACCCATCTGCAACGCCTTGAGGCCGAGGCGATCCACATCATGCGCGAAGTCGTGGCCGAGGCGCAGGCGCCGGTCATGCTCTATTCGGTGGGCAAGGACAGCGCGGTCATGCTGCACCTCGCGCGCAAGGCGTTCTATCCCTCGCCGCCGCCGTTCCCGCTGTTGCACGTGGACACCACGTGGAAATTCAAGGCGATGTACGAGCTGCGCGATCGCATGGCGCGCGAAAGCGGCATGGAACTGCTGGTCTACCAAAACCCCGAAGCCAAGGCGCGCGGGATCAATCCGTTCGATCATGGCGCGCTTCACACCGATATGTGGAAGACCGAAGGGCTCAAGCAGGCGCTCGATCTCCATGGCTTCGACGCGGCCTTTGGCGGCGCGCGGCGCGACGAGGAAAAGAGCCGCGCCAAGGAACGCATCTTCTCGTTCCGCACGGCCAGCCACGGCTGGGACCCCAAGAACCAGCGGCCAGAGCTGTGGAACCTTTATAACGCCCGCAAGAACAAGGGCGAGAGCATCCGCGTGTTTCCGATCAGCAACTGGACCGAGCTGGATATCTGGCAGTATATCCACTTGAACGACGTGCCGATCGTGCCGCTCTATTTTGCTGACGAACGCCCCACGGTGGAGCGCGATGGCATGCTGTTGATGGTGGACGACGATCGCTTTCCGTTGCGGCCGGGTGAAGAGCCGGTGATGCGCTCGATCCGCTTCCGCACGCTGGGCTGCTATCCCCTGACGGGCGCGGTGGAGAGCACGGCCAAGACCTTGCCCGAAGTGATCCAGGAAACCCTGCTGACCACCACCAGCGAGCGCCAGGGCCGCGCCATCGACAAGGATGCCGGCGGCGCCGGCATGGAAGTGAAGAAGCAGCAGGGGTATTTCTGATGCCGGAAACGATCACCGACGTGGCCGACGTCATCTACAAGACCGATGCCCTGATCGCGCAGGATATCGACGCCTATCTGGAAACCCACCAGCACAAGACCATGCTGCGCTTCATCACCTGCGGGTCGGTGGACGATGGCAAGTCCACGCTGATCGGGCGGCTGCTCTATGATTCCAAGATGATCTTCGAGGATCAGCTGGCCGCGCTGGAAAGCGACAGCAAGAAGCAGGGCACCCAAGGCCAGGCGATCGATTTCGCGCTGCTGGTCGATGGCCTGGCGGCCGAACGCGAGCAGGGCATCACGATCGACGTGGCCTATCGCTTCTTCAACACCGAAAAGCGCAAGTTCATCGTGGCCGATTGCCCCGGCCATGAACAGTATACCCGCAACATGGTCACCGGCGCGTCCACCGCCGATCTGGCCGTGATCCTGATCGATGCGCGCAAGGGCGTGCTGGTGCAGACGCGGCGGCATTCCTACCTCTGCCACCTGCTGGGCATTCGCAACATCGTGCTGGCGGTCAACAAGATGGACCTGGTCGATTACAGCCAGGCCCGCTTTGACGAGATCGTGGCCGATTACCGCGCCTTTGCCACCAGCATCGGCATCGACACGTTCACCGCGCTGCCGATCTCGGGCTTTGCCGGCGACAACGTGACCGCGCCATCGGCCAACACGCCGTGGTACACCGGGCCCTCGCTGATTGCGCACCTGGAAACCGTGCCGGTGCGCGGGGCCGACGATCTGGCCCGTCCGTTCCGCATGCCTGTGCAATGGGTCAACCGCCCGAACCTGGATTTCCGGGGCTTTTCCGGCCTGATCGCCAGCGGCAGCGTCAAGCCGGGTGATGCCGTGCGCGTGCTGCCCTCGGGCAAGACCAGCACGGTCACCCGGATCGTGACGCTGGAAGGCGATCTGGACCAGGCGCTGGCGGGGCAGGCGATCACGCTGTGCCTGGCCGACGAGATCGACTGCTCGCGCGGGGACGTGCTCGCCCTGGCCGACGCTCCGCCCGAAGTGGCCGACCAGTTCCAGGCCACGCTGGTGTGGATGGCCGACGAGGCGTTGACGCCGGGCCGCGCCTATTGGCTCAAGCTTGGCACGCAAACCGTTTCGGCCACCGTGCGCACGCCCGAATATGTGGTGAACGTCAACACCATGGAGCATCTGGCGGCCAAGACGCTGGAACTCAACGCCATCGGCGTGGCCGAAGTGGTGACCGACAAGCCGCTGGTGTTCGAGCCCTATACGGAAAGCCGCACATTGGGCGGCTTCATCCTGATCGACAAGATCAGCAATGCCACCGTTGGCGCCGGCATGCTGGAATTCAGCCTGCGCCGCGCGCAGAACGTGCACTGGCAGGCGCTGGACGTGACGCGCAAGGCCCATGCCGCGCTCAAAATGCAGCAGCCGGCCGTGCTGTGGTTCACCGGGCTGTCCGGCTCGGGCAAGTCGACCATCGCCAACCTTGTGGAAAAGAAGCTGCACGCGCTGGGCAAGCACACGTTCCTGCTGGACGGCGACAACGTGCGCCATGGCCTCAACAAGGACCTGGGCTTTACCGACGCCGACCGGATCGAGAACATCCGCCGCGTGGGCGAAGTGGCCAAGCTGATGACCGACGCCGGCCTGATCGTGCTGACTGCGTTCATCAGCCCGTTCCGTGCGGAGCGCGAGCTGGTGCGCAGCCTGCTGCCCGAAGGCGAATTCATCGAAGTGTTCATCGACACCCCATTGGAAGACGCCGAAAAGCGCGACGTGAAGGGCCTTTATAAAAAGGCGCGCAGCGGCCAGCTCCAGAACTTCACCGGGATCGACAGCCCGTACGAGCGCCCCGAAAACCCCGAAATCCGGGTGGACACGCGCCGCGAAAGCCCCGAAGACGCCGCCGAGCGGATTGTCGAGCGGGTGATCGGCGCGTGGATGCCGGTGATCTGATCGGACAGGCAGGGGGCAAGCGATGGACGATCTGGCGCTGGCGCGGCATCTGGCCGCAGGGGCGGGGCGCATCCTGATGGATTTGCGTGCCGCCGGCACGCACGAGGGCAAGGCGCTGGGGGCGCAAGGTGACGTTCTCGCCAATGCGTTCCTCATGGCCGAAGTGGCGGCGCACCGTCCCGATGATGGCGTGCTGAGCGAGGAAACCGCCGACACACCCGCGCGGCTGGCCAAGGACCGGGTGTGGATCATCGATCCGCTTGATGGCACGCGCGAATATGGCGAAGGCCGCAGCGACTGGGCCGTGCACGTGGGCCTGGCCGTGGACGGCAAGGCCGTGCTCGGCGCCGTGGCGCTGCCGGGGGAAGACCTGGTGCTCGACAGCGCCGGCATTGCGCCACTGCCGCCCATGGCGCCCACGCCGCGGCTCCTGGTCAGCCGCTCGCGCCCCGCGCACGAGGCGGTGGAAGTGGCCAAGGCGATCGGTGGCGAATTGCTGCCGATGGGCAGCGCCGGGGCCAAGGCGATGGCCGTGGTGCGCGGTCAGGCCGAGATCTACCTCCATTCGGGCGGGCAATACGAATGGGACAATTGCGCGCCGGTGGCCGTGGCGGCCGGCGCCGGCCTGCATGTCTCGCGCATCGATGGTTCGCCCCTGGTCTACAACAACCGCAACACCTGGCTGCCCGATTTGTTGATCTGCCGCCGCGAATGGTCCGAACGGGTGCTTGAGGAAGTGGCCCGGATCGGCGATTGACGCAGCGCAGCGAAATTCTGATCCCCCATTCTTTGCTTGCCCCGAGGACACCATGATCGATCCCAAGCATTTCCGCACCGTTCTTGGCGCCTATCCCACGGGTGTCTGCGTCATCACGTCGGTTGACGAGGCCGGCTTGCGCACCGGGCTGGTGGTGGGTTCGTTCACCTCGATCTCGCTCGATCCACCGCTTGTCGGCTTTTTCCCCGACAAGCGCTCGGGTTCGTGGCCGCGCATTGCCGCCACCGGGCGGTTCTGCGTCAACGTGCTGGGCGCCGACCAGCTGGACCTGTGCCGCCGCTTTGCCAGCCGCGCCGATGACAAGTTTGCCGAACTGGCCCATGGCCACAGCCCGGCGGGCCTGCCGCGGCTCGACAACGCACTGGCCTGGATCGATTGCCGGATCGAACGGGTTGATGACATCGGCGATCACTGGCTGGTGGTGGGCGCGGTGGAAGCGCTGGATTCGCGCCAGGAAGGAACGCCGCTGCTGTTCTTCCGCGGGCAGTATCACGATGCCGTGGAAATCGCGCAAGGGGTGTGAAAACCGCTGCAACGGTGCTGGCCCTGCGCCAAATTGCACCATTCCTGCTGTAATTGCCGATCGATTGACACCGATCAAAGCCGCGTCGCCGGGCTGGGGGTAAAGCGGAAATCGCCGAAGGGAACAGGTCTTTCCAACCCGGACAGTCTGTTCGTTTCGCGTGATTTCTCCCCAACTCGGGCGGCATGCCTGGCAGGCCGCCCCCCTTTTTGCTGGGTGGGGTGATCATACTTTGGTCTGATAAGGCCCTGTCTTGTCGTTGTCTTTCACGGCGCAAGATGGTAATTGGGGCCATGTCTTCTTGCGAAACCTGCGTCGTCCGCAACCGCGCCATCTGCGCCGGCCTCGACAATCAGGAGATCAACGCGCTCAACGCGATCGGACGCCGCCGCAACGTTTCGGCCGGGGAACCGCTGATCTGGGAAGACGATGACTCGCTGCTCGTCGCCAACGTGATCGAGGGCGTGCTCAAGCTGACCACCAGCACCGAAGACGGCCGCGAACAGATCGTGGGCGTGGCTTATCCGTCCGATTTCATCGGCCGCCCGTTTGGCCAGACCAGCAAGGCCAGTGTCGTCGCGCTGACCGATGCCCGCGTCTGCGTGTTCTCGCGCAACGATTTCGATCGCTTTGCCCGCAGCCATCCGGGCCTGGAGCACAAGCTGCTGGAACGCACGCTGGCCGAACTGGACCGCACGCGTTCGTGGATGATGCTGCTGGGCCGCAAGACCGCGCCCGAAAAGATCGCCACATTCCTGCTCGAAATGTCGGAGCGCCTGGCCGAAACCGGCTGCACCCCGATCACGCGCGGCCCGGCCACGCGCTTCACCCTGCCGTTCTCGCGCCAGCAGGTGGCCGATGTGCTGGGCCTGACGATCGAGACCGTCAGCCGCCAGTTCACCAAGCTCAAGAACGAAGGCGTGATCGACCTGCCCGCGCGGCGTGACGTGGAAATCCTCGACCGGCCTTCGCTGGTTTCGCTGGCGGGGTAAGCGCGGCGGGCGCGGGCTTCGACAAGCGCAGCCCGAACGCGGTTTCAGCAGAATTTTCGGATGAGCGTTCGCCCTGAGCTCGTCGAAGGGCGGTTGGCCTATGCGCCATTGCGCAAGGCCTTGCACCACCGCGCCTGAGGGAAGGCGTGTTGCACCAAAACCCAATCCGCAAACGAAAACGGGCGGGCCGACGCCAGGGGATCCCAGACCCTGGATCGACCCGCCCGCGGCCCTGCATACGACGGATATGCAGGGCTATCGGTGCGCCGTGATCAGAAGCGGTAGGCGACGCCCGCGCTCAGGACCCAAGGGTCCATGCGATGGCGCGTGGTCAGCGCTTCGGTACCGTTGGCGGTGTAGAAATGCGCGGTCGTGCTGATCCAGTACTTCTTGGCATCGAGCGTGAGGCCAAGGCCGGTCTTCGTGATCGGAATGTCGATCCCGCCCTGAACCACGACGCCGGCGTCGTTATCCAGCTTCACCCGCTTGGCGCCCAGGGTCTGCGCGGTCGCACCGGCGCGCTCGTCGATATAGAAGAACCACGCGCCGCCCGCGCCCACATAGGGCTTGATGCCGCCGGGCAGGGTGAAGTGGTACTTCGCCGTGACCGTGGCGGGCAGGATCAGCGCATGATCGACCAGCGCCGCGCCCTGGAGCGCGCCGGCGCCCGAGACGTGGTGCGCGGTAAAGCAGCAGATCGTTTCCACCGACACGTTGGGCAGCGCGAAATATTCGATCGCCAGCGTGGGGGTGAAGCTGTTGTTGCTGGCATCGGTCTGCGATCCGGTGGGCAGGCCGATCAGGTCCTTGCGAACCGCGGTGATCTTGCCATCGGCCAGAACCGACGTGGCCAGCAACTTGACCTGCCACTTGCCCGCCGGCGCTTCATCGGCCGCGATTGCGGGAGAAGCGAAGGCCAGCGCCAGGGCGGCGGCACCAAGAGCTTTGCCAAGAACCTTTTTCATCACACGTTTCCTAATTGCTGGCGGACTGAGTTACCGCGGACTGGGCCACTGCGGGCTGCGCCGCAGGCGGCCTGCCCCTCGCAGGCTCCGTTCCCTCTGGCGTGGCACGGTCAATGGCGGGGATCTCGATTCGCTACATTGACGCAACGCAAAAATGGCAGGGTGCTGAACAAATCGTTCACCGCAGGGGTTATTTGACTCGTATCAATGTGATGGGTGGGCAAAGGTTGCAGGGGCAGAATCTGTAGTTGGGCATGGAAGGGAAGGGTCCATGGAACAGGTTCTGATGCGCGCCGGCCTATGGTTTGGTGCGCTTGTCCTGGCGGTGGTCGCCTGTGCTCTGGCAGTGGACCAGGGTTTTGCGATTCACATGGCGATCTTCGGGATCGCCGCCGCCATCGCGCTGTGGGTGACTATCAGCGGTAAGAGCGTCGACAATGCGGTGCGGGGCGTGCTGCGCATGCCCGATCCGGGCCGCTATGACGACGATGTGATTCGCTGGGGCGTTATCGCCACGGTTTTCTGGGGTATCGCCGGGTTCGCCGCCGGCTTGTGGATTGCGCTGGAGCTGACCTGGCCCCAGCTCAACCTGGGACTGGAGTGGATCAACTTCGGCCGCCTGCGTCCGCTCCACACCTCGGCGGTCATTTTCGCTTTCGGGGGCAATGCGCTGATCGCCACGTCGTTCTACGTCGTGCAGCGCACCTGCCGGGCGAGGCTGGCCTTCCCCGGCCTCGCCCGTTTCGTGTTCTGGGGATACCAGCTGTTCATCGTCATCGCGGCGACCGGCTATCTCCTGGGCATTACCCAGGGCAAGGAATATGCCGAACCGGAATGGTACACCGACTTGTGGCTGACCATCGTGTGGGTGGCCTATCTGGCGGTGTTCGTCGGCACGATCGTGAAGCGCAGCGAGCCGCACATCTATGTGGCCAACTGGTTCTATCTCTCGTTCATCCTGACTGTGGCGATGCTGCACATCGTCAACAACCTCAACATTCCGGTCAGCCTGTTCGGTTCGCGCTCTTATCCCATCTTTGCCGGCGTGCAGGGCGCGCTGGTGGAATGGTGGTATGGCCACAACGCTGTGGGCTTTTTCCTGACCGCCGGCTTCCTTGGCATGATGTATTACTTCGTGCCCAAGCAGGCCGAACGCCCGGTCTATTCCTATCGCCTGTCGATCATCCACTTCTGGGCGCTGATCTTCCTCTATATCTGGGCCGGCCCGCACCACCTGCACTATACCGCGCTGCCCGATTGGGCGCAGACGCTGGGCATGGTGTTCTCGGTCATGCTCTGGATGCCCAGCTGGGGCGGCATGATCAACGGGTTGATGACGCTGAACGGCGCGTGGGACAAGATCCGCACCGATCCGATCATGCGCATGCTGGTGATGAGCCTGGCGTTCTATGGCATGAGCACGTTCGAAGGCCCGATGATGAGCGTGAAGAGCGTCAATTCGCTCTCGCACTATACCGACTGGACCATCGGCCACGTGCACTCGGGCGCGCTCGGCTGGAACGGCATGGTGACGTTCGGGGCGCTCTATTACCTGGTGCCGCGCCTGTGGAACCGTGAACGGCTCTATTCGCTGCGCATGGTCAACTGGCACTTCTGGTGCGCCACGCTGGGTATCGTGTTCTATGCCGCCTCGATGTGGGTGGCGGGCATCACCCAGGGGCTGATGTGGCGCGAATATGGGCCCGACGGCTATCTGGTAAACAGCTTTGCCGAAACCGTGGCCGCGCTGCACCCGATGTATGCCCTGCGTGCCTTTGGCGGGCTGCTCTACCTTTCGGGTGCGGTGATCATGGTGATCAACATCACCAAGACCATCCTGGGCCAGTACCGCAACGAAGCGCCGATGCACGATGCCGCGTTCGATCCCGAAAAGGATCGTCCGATCGTCGCCCAGCCTGCCTGATAAGGAAACCCGAACAATGTCCAGCATTGTTGAGCGTCACAAGACGCTGGAGCGCAATGTCACCCTGCTGGCAGTCCTTGCCTTTGCTGCGGTGACGATTGGCGGGATCGTGGAAATCGCCCCGCTGTTCTGGATCGACAACACCATCGAGAAGGTGGAGGGGATGCGCCCCTACACCCCGCTCGAACAGGCCGGGCGCGACATCTATGTGCGCGAAGGCTGCTATGTCTGCCACAGCCAGATGATCCGTCCGTTCCGCGACGAGACCGAACGCTATGGCCACTACAGCCTGGCGGCGGAATCGATGTACGATCACCCGTTCCAGTGGGGATCGAAGCGCACCGGGCCGGACCTCGCCCGCGTGGGCGGCAAGTATTCGGATGAATGGCATGTCCAGCATCTGAAAGACCCGCGCTCGGTCGTGCCGGAGTCGATCATGCCCACGTACCAGTTCCTGGCGGAGCGTCCGCTCAACCAGGGGAACATGACGGCCGAGCTGCAAACGCTCTACACAACCGGGGTTCCTTACACGAAGGACCAGATCGCCCAGGCCAACGATGACTTGAAGGCCCAGGCAGACCCCGAAAACGCCACCGAATTCAAGACGCGCTGGCCCAAGGCCCAGGTTCGCGATTTCGATGGCGATCCCAAGAAGCTGACCGAGATGGATGCGCTGGTCGCCTATCTCCAGATGCTGGGCACGCTGGTGGATGTGAATGCGCCTGCCGCCCAGGAAGACCTGGCCAAGGAGAAGGGGCGATGAGCACGTACGACGTCTTGCGCCACTTTGCCGATAGCTGGGCGCTGGTGGTGATGGGCGCGATTTTCCTGGCCCTGTGCATCTGGCCGTTCCGCAGCGGGGGCAAGTCCTCGGGCGCGGAAGCCGCCAACTCGATCTTCACGGAGGATCACGATGGCTGACAAGCGCATCGACGAGCCCACCGGCGTTGAAACCGTCGGACACGAATGGGATGGAATCGAAGAACTCAACACCCCGCTGCCGCGCTGGTGGCTGTGGACCTTCTATGCCACGATCGTGTTCGCGGTCGGCTACGTGGTGGTCTATCCCGCCATTCCGGGGCGCCATGCGGCAACGGCCGGCACCGCCGGCTGGACCAGCCGTGGCGCGCTGGCCAAGGATCTGAAAGCGGCCGATGCGGCCCGCGCCCAGACCCGCGCCGCCATTGCCGCGACGCCGGTGGAAAAGCTGGCCGACAATCCGCAACTGCTGCGCGCCGCGATCGAAGGGGGGGCTGCCGCGTTCAAGCAGAACTGCGTGCAGTGCCACGGGTCTGGCGCCGCCGGGTCCAAGGGCTATCCCAACCTCAACGACGACGACTGGCTGTGGGGCGGTGACATCGCCACCATTCACCAGACGCTGGAACACGGCATCCGCTATCCCGGTGACGAGCAGACCCGCTCCAGCCAGATGCCTGCGTTTGGCCGCGATGGTATCCTCACACCCGCGCAAGTGCAGGACGTGGTCAGCCATGTGCGCGTGATCAGCGGGCAGGAAAAGGCCAGTGCCTCTTCCACCCGTGGCGCGCAGGTCTTTGCCGACAATTGCAGCGTCTGCCACGGCGCCAATGGCGAAGGCAACCGCACCGTCGGCGCGCCGCGCCTCAACGACAAGATCTGGCTCTATGGCGGGGACCGCGCCACGCTGACCGAGACCGTCACTTATGCCCGCCAGGGCGTGATGCCGGCCTGGGGCCAGCGCCTCGATCCGGTCACGGTCAAGATGCTGGCGGCCTATGTCCACTCGCGCGGGGGCGGTGAAGCGCTGCCCGCCGCGCCGGCCGCTGCCGCGCCAGCGCCAGTGCCGGCAACAAGGTAAGCTGCCATGCCCGCCGATCCCAGGCTCAAGCTCGTGGCATCCACCCCCGCACCGCAAGGCGGGGGTGGCCAGCCACCCGCACCACACGAACCGGCGCTCTATGCCCGCCGCGAACCCGTTTGCCCCAGCAAGATCGACGGGCGGTTCCGGCGCTTCAAATGGGCGATCATGGCGTTTTGCCTCGCGGTCTATTGGGGCACGCCGTGGCTGCGCTGGGATCGCGGGCCGTGGGCGCCGCATCAGGCGGTGCTGATCGATCTGGCCCATCGCCGGTTCTACATGTTCGGCATCGAAATCTGGCCGCACGAGTTCTATTTCGTGGCGGGCCTGCTGATCATGGCCGGGGTTGGCCTGTTTCTGGTGACCTCGGCGGTGGGCCGGGCCTGGTGCGGCTATGCCTGCCCGCAGACGGTGTGGACCGATCTGTTCCAGCATGTCGACCGGCTGATCGATGGCGATCGCAATGCCCAGCTGGCTCTGGACCGCGCGCCTTGGGGCGCGCGCAAGACCGCCAAGCGGCTGGCCAAGTGGGCGGTGTTCCTGGGTATCAGTTTTGCCACGGGTGGCGCGTGGATTTTCTATTTCGCCGATGCGCCCACGCTCCAGCGTGAATTCTGGACCGGTGCAGCGCCCGGCGTGGCCTATGCCTGTGTGGCCGTGCTCACCTTCACCACGTTCTGGCTGGGCGGTTTCATGCGCGAGCAGGTCTGCGTCTATATGTGCCCCTGGCCGCGCATCCAGTCGGCCATGCTCGATGAAAAGTCGCTGATCGTCACCTACAAGGACTGGCGTGGGGAGCCGCGTGGCTCGCTCAAGCAGGCCAAGCGCCTGCCCGGCGCCATTGGGGATTGCATCGACTGCAAGCAGTGCGTCGCGGTGTGCCCCACCGGGATCGACATCCGCGAAGGCGCGCAGATCGGCTGCATCACCTGTGGCCTGTGCATCGACGCCTGCGACCGCGTGATGGGGCAAGTGGGCCGCGACCGTGGCCTGATCGATTATTGCACGCTCGACGATGCCGAGGTGGAGCGCAAGGGCGGCGCGCCCAAGCCGCTGATCAAGGCGATCTTCCGCCCGCGCACGCTGGTCTATCTGGGCATGTGGAGCGCGATCGGCGCCGCGCTGCTGTTCATGCTGGGTGAACGCACCCGGCTCGATCTGTCGGTGGCGCGCGATCGCAATCCCGAATTCGTGCAGCTTTCCAACGGCGCGGTGCGCGATGGCTTCACCATCAAGCTGCGCAACATGGAAGACCGCCCGCGCGAAACCGTGCTTTCGCTCGAAGGGTTGCCCGATGGGGCGATCTATACCGACGAGATGGACGCATCGGCGGCCAAGCCCGCGCTGCGCTTTACCGTGCCGGCCGATACCACGCAGCGTTTGCGCGTCTATGCCGTGGTGCCGGGCCATGCCGCCCGGCCGCAGCCCTTTGCCTTTCACCTGGCCGCCGCGGCGCGCCCTGGCGAGAAGCCGGCGGAAGACCGCGTGAAGACCGAATTTTCCGCGCCAGCCGCGCCATAGAAGGATCACGCCGATGACCCAGCATCGCCCTGCACGTCCGTTCACCGGCCGCCACATGGCCGCCATCCTGATCAGCTTCTTTGGCGTGGTCATTGCCGTCAACGTGGTGATGGCGCGGCTGGCCACGTCGACCTTTGGCGGGGTGGTGGTGGAAAATTCCTATGTCGCCAGCCAGAACTTCAACCGTTGGCTGAGCGAGGCGCGCACCGAGCGCGCGCTGGGCTGGGCAGGGGCGGTGGCGCGGGGCAGCGACGGCGCCCTGGCCGTGACACTGAACGATGCCCAAGGCCGCGCGCTTTCCGGCGCACAAGTGACCGCCGTGGCCGAGCACCCGCTGGGCCTGCGCGACGACCTTGCCCTGACACTGCACGAAACGGCGCCGGGCCAGTATCGCGCCGCGCTGCCGGCGGGCCGCTGGCGGATCAAGCTGCGGGTGGCGCGGCACGGCGCCACCTGGCGCATGATGGGGGATGTGGGATGAGCCAGGCCGCACAAACTCTTGCGCGCCCGGCAGCGAAAGTGCCGCTGCACACCGCGCTCAATGTTCCGGCCATGCATTGCGCCGGCTGCATGGGCAAAGTGGAACGCGCGCTGGCCGCCGTGCCCGGCGTTGCCCATGCCCGCGCCAACCTGACCGCGCGCAGCGTGAGCGTCGATCATGATGACAGCGTGGCCGTGCCCGATCTGGTGGCGGCGCTGGCGGGGGCAGGCTTTGCCGCGCAGCCGCGCGAAACCGTGCTGGAGCAGGCGCCATCGGCGGTGCGCCCGCTGTTGGCGCCGCTGGCCGTGGCGGCCTTTGCCTGCATGAACGTCATGCTGCTGTCGGTCAGCGTCTGGTCCGGCGCGGATGGCACCACGCGCGATCTGTTCCACTGGCTTTCCGCGCTGATCGGCGTGCCGGCCATCGCCTATGCCGGGCGGCCGTTCTTCACCTCTGCCTGGGGCGCGCTCAAGCATGGGCGCACCAACATGGACGTGCCGATTTCCATCGGCGTGACCCTGGCGACCGGTCTGTCGTTCTATGAAACGCTCACCCACGGGGCAGAGGCGTGGTTCGACGGCACGCTGATGCTGCTGCTGTTCCTGCTGGCGGGCCGTGCGCTCGATGCGATGATGCGTGATCGCGCCCGCGCCGGGGTGGACGCGCTGTTGCGCCAGGCCGCACCGGGCGCGCTGGTGGTGGCCGCCGATGGCACCACCACCTGGCGCGCGGTGGCAGACCTGGCACCAGGCATGATGATGCGCGTGGCCGCGGGCGAACGCCTGGCCGCCGATGGCGTGGTGCGGCGCGGGGCCAGCCGGCTCGACCGTTCGCTGCTGACCGGCGAAACCGCCGCCGTGCCCGCCAAGGTCGGTGACCTGGTGCTGGCCGGCACGCTCAACGAGGAAGCCCCGCTCGACGTGGAAGTGCGCGCCATTGGCGAGGATACGGCCCTGGCCGAGATCGCGCGCCTGATGGAGGCGGCGGGGCAATCGCGCTCGCGCTATGTGCGGATCGCCGATCGTGCCTCGCGGCTCTATGCCCCGGCGGTGCACAGCCTGGCTGCGCTCACCTTTGCCGGCTGGATGCTGGCCGGGGTGGGGCTCTATCATGCGCTGGTGATCGCCATTGCCGTGCTGATCATCACTTGCCCTTGCGCGCTCGGGCTGGCGGTGCCGGTGGCGCAAGTGGTGGCGGCGGGCGCCCTGATGAAGCGTGGGGTGCTGATCAAGGATGGTTCCGCGCTGGAACGGCTGGCTGAGGTTGACCGCATGCTGATCGACAAGACCGGCACGCTCACGCTGGGCCGCCCGGTGCCCGATCCCGCCGCGCTCGATGCGCTGACGGGCGATGAAGCCGGCGTGGCCCTGGCGCTGGCCAGCCACAGCCGCCATCCGCTCTCGCTCGGCTTGGCCGAGGCATTGGCCGCGCGCGGCGTGAAAGCGTTGCCGCTTGACGCGGTGGAGGAAGTGCCGGGACGCGGGGTGATCGCGTTGTGGCGCGAAATTCCGGTGTCGCTGGGCCGTCCGTCTTCGCCCACCGGCGGCATGGCGGCGGCCCTGGCGGTGGGGGCCGATCCGGTGCGGCTGATCGGCTTTGCCGATGCCTTGCGGCCCGATGCCCTGCGCGCATTGGCGGCGCTGCGCGGGCAGGGGCTGGAAGCCTCGATCCTGTCGGGCGACAATGTTGAGGCCGTCGCCCAAGTGGCGCGGCAGACCGGATTGACCGCGCAGGCCAGCGCCTCGCCACAAGACAAGCACGATGCGATCGGGCGCCTGGCGGCCGGTGGGCGGCGCGTGCTGATGGTGGGGGACGGGCTCAACGATGGGCCGGCGCTCGCCGCCGCGCACGCTTCGATCGCGCCGGGCAGCGCCAGCGACGTGGGGCGCCAGGCGGCAGACGTGGTGTTCACCACGCCTTCGCTCATGGCCCTGCCGTTCGCCGTGCGCATGGCGCGGGCGACGATGCGCGTGGTGCGGCAGAACTTCACGCTGGCGATCGCCTACAACCTGCTGGCGGTGCCGCTGGCCATGGCGGGCCTTGTCACGCCGCTGATCGCGGCCGTGGCGATGTCCACCTCTTCGCTGATCGTCGTGGCCAATTCGCTGCGGCTTTCCTGGATGGGGGGGAAGGGGGCATGACCTCGATCGCGGTGCTCATCCCCATTGCGCTGGGCATGGGGTTGATCGGGCTCTGCGCCTTTTTCTGGGCGCTGCGCCGGGGGCAGTTCGTGGATCTGGATGGCGCCGCCGCGCGTATCCTGATCGACGAGACGGACGACGTGCCATGACGCGCCAGGGCCGCCTGCGGCTGGTGGCGCTGTGTTCGGCGGCCGCAGTGCTTCGTCTGTCGCTGCCCGCGCCGGCGGTGGCGGCCGTTGGTGGCGCGGCGCTTGCGGTGCCGATCTGCGGGGAAGCGGGCCATGTCCTGCTGATCCGCATTCCCGGCCATACGCCGCAGCGCAAGCCGTCGGGCGATGGCACCGCGCCGTGCTGCGCGATTTGCCATAGCGCAATGCGCAAGCGCGCCGGAGAGCCTAGCTGCTGTGGCGAGGAGGACGACGACGATGTCGCTTGAAGCAGGCCCAGCTGCCCAACTGAACACCGCCGCCACGATGATCACGGCGGCGCCCCCGCCCGGATCGGGCGAACGCTTTGCCGATTGGACGTGGTATCCCGAACTGCTGGCGCGGCCGGTGCCGCGCTATACCAGCTATCCGACGGCGGCGGAATTTGCCGATGCCGATCTGGCTGATGCGCAGCGCGATGCGCTGGCCGCGTTGAAAGGCCCGGTCTCGCTCTATCTGCATATCCCCTATTGCCAGGAGATCTGCTGGTATTGCGGTTGCAACACCGGGGCGGCCAACCGCAGCCAGCGCCTGGCCGGCTATCTCGCGGCCTTGCATCGGGAGATTGAACTGGTGGCCCAGGTCATCGGGCCGCAGGCGCGGATCACCCGCATCGCGTTTGGCGGGGGCAGCCCCAATGCCATTTCGCCCACCGATTTCGTGCGGCTGATCGATACGCTCACGCTCAATTTCCGCCTGGCGCGGCCGGTGATCTCGCTCGAACTCGATCCGCGCAGCCTGGTGCCGCAGTGGTTCACCGCGATTGCCGGCATCGGCGTGATCAAGGCCAGCCTGGGCGTGCAGACATTCGATCCGCGCGTGCAGGCCGCCATCGGCCGGGTGCAGCCGCAGGATGATATCGCCCGTGCGATGGAGGGTTTGCGCCGGGCGGGCGTGGATTCGATCAATTTCGACCTGATGTATGGCTTGCCCCATCAGGACGAGGCGGTGCTGGACCAAACGCTGGACACCGCGATGGCCATGGCGCCCGATCGCGTGGCGCTGTTCGGCTATGCCCATGTGCCCCACGTGGTGCCGCGCCAACGGCGGATCGACGTGGGCGCGCTGCCGGGGCAGCGCACCCGCTTTGCCATGGCGGCGCAAGGATCGGCGCGGCTGCGCGGGGCGGGCTATGAGGCGATCGGCTTCGATCACTTTGCCTTGCCTGGCGATGACCTGGCCAAGGCGCGCCACAACGGCACGCTGCGGCGCAATTTCCAGGGCTTTACCGATGATACCGCCGGTGCGCTGATCGGGCTGGGCGCGTCGTCGGTGGGCATGTTCCCTGGCCTGCTGGTGCAGAACGAGAAGAACGCGGGCCGCTATCGCCAGAGGGTGGAAGGCGGGCAGATGGCCGGTACGCGCGGCCTGGTGCAAAGTGCCGATGACTGCCGCCGCGCCGCCCTGATCGAAACGCTGCTTTGCCAGGAAGCGGTGGACCTGCCCGATGACCTGCTGGAGGATGCGCGCGAGGGACTGGCCCCGTTCGTTGCGCGCGGCCTGGCCCGAATCGAAGGGCAGCGGCTGGTGCTGGCTCCGCACAGCGCGCCCTATCACCGCTCGATCGCGGTGCTGTTCGACGCCTATCGCGGCGGCGGGCACCAGTTCAGTTCGGCCGTTTGATGCGGATTTCCCACGGTTTGAGGAAATAGCTATGCACCGGTCCTGTTAGCGGGTGCACAACCGCGCGCTGAAAGGCTAGGCTTTTCTCCTGCCAAATGCGGGGAGAGTTCATGAAGCCGATCGAAGCCATCATGCGCACGGCGCCTGTCATTCCGGTGCTGGTGATCGATGATGTGGCCCATGCCCTGCCGGTGGCGCGCGCCCTGGTGGCCGGTGGCCTGCGTGTTCTGGAAGTGACGCTGCGCACGCCTGCCGCCCTGGAAGCGATCACTGCGATGAAGAGCGTCGAAGGCGCCATCGTGGGTGCCGGCACGGTGACCAATCCGGGCGAATTGAAAGCCGCGATCGACGCCGGCGCCGAATTCATCGTTTCGCCCGGCCTGACCGATCGCCTGGGCCAGGCCGCCGTTGATTCGGGTATTCCGTTCCTGCCCGGCACCGCCAGCGCGGCCGATATCATGCGCGGGCTCGATCTGGGGCTCACCCACTTCAAGTTCTTCCCCGCCTCCACTTCGGGCGGGTTGCCCGCGCTCAAGGCGCTGGCCGCGCCGTTCTATCAGGCGCGGTTCTGCCCCACCGGCGGGATCACCCCGGCCAGCGCGCCGGAATGGCTGGCATTCGACCGCGTGTTGTGCGTGGGTGGCAGCTGGGTCGTGCCCAAGGGCGTGCCCGACGAGGCAGAGATCGAACGCCTCGCGCGCGAAGCCTCGGCCCTTTCCAAGGGCTGAGGGGCCAGCACGCGGGTGGCAGGCCAAGGCAAGGTTCGCTCGATACGTAAGCCAGCAGGGGGGAAACGGCAGATGAAGACCGTCGCAAAGCTCAGGGACCGTTTGCGCAAGCTGCACGAGCGCACCGCCGAAACGCCGCTGTTCAATCCCGTTTTCCAGCTGAGCCACGATCTCTCGCGCGAGCTGGAAACCGGCGCTCTTTCGCTCGATGACATGGAAGGCCTGGTCGCCGAGCTGGAATGCGAGGCGCTGCAAAACCGCGCGGGGCGCTTGGCGCGCCTGATCGCGCCGACCGACCCTGACGAGAACCTGGCGCGCGTGGCAGCCCTTCTGGACGAGGAAGACGGCTTCAGCCAGTTCCGCGCCCGCTGGGAAAAGCCGCTGCTGCACGCGGTGTTCACCGCGCACCCCACGTTCCTGCTCAATCCCGCGCAGGCCGATGCCGTTGCCACCGCCGCGCTGGACGAAGATCCGCTGGCCTCCACGGTGTGCGCCCTGCCGGCGAATGGCCCCAAGATCACGCTGGAATTCGAACACCTTGAGGTGTGCAACGCGATCGAGCGTGCCGGCCATGCGCGCGATCGCATCAATGCCACGCTGCTGGCCCACGCCCGCCAGCGCTGGCCGGGCCGCTGGCTCGATTTCCGCCCGCTGCCGTTCCGCTTTGCCACCTGGGTCGGCTATGACATGGATGGTCGCACCGACATCGGCTGGCACACCTCCATCGCGTTTCGCCTGCGCGAAAAGGCGCGGCGCCTGCGCACCTACGCCAGTGGCCTTGCCAGCCTGGCGCCCGATCACGCACTGCTCGCCACGCTCGAAGCGGCGCAAGCCCATGCCTCGGAAATGGCGGAGCTGTTTTCACGCCCGCTCGATACGCCCGAGGGGCTTGCCGCCGCCGCCAACCGCATGACCGCAGACGATCCGGCCAAGCTGCTGACCCTGGCGCCGATCATCGCCACGCTCGAAGCCGATGCCGCCGCTGCCGAAGATGGCGACGTGGCGGTGGGCCTGGCCACGCTGGCGGGCGCCATGCGCGCCGATGGCCTGGGCATGGGCTGGATCCATTTCCGCGTCAATTCCTCGCAGCTTCACAACGCCTTGCGCCGCCGGATCGACCCCGAGGGCACGCTCGACATTGCCAGCAAGAGCGCGATTTCGCGGCTGCGCGAGCTGCTGGCCGAAGTGAAGCCGCTGCGCGTCAACTTTGCCGCGCTGGCGATCGAGACCAGCACCGCGATCCGCCAGTTTCTGGCCATGGCGCAGATCCTGCACCACATCGATGCCGATGCGCCGATCCGCATGCTGATCGCCGAATGCGAACAGCCGCAGACGGTGTTGGCCGCGCTTTATTTCGCCAAGCTGTTCGGCATCGAGGACAAGGTGGACGTTTCGCCCTTGTTCGAAACCGAAACCGCGCTGGAACACGGTGGCCGCTTCCTGGAAGCCTTGCTGGCCGAGGAAGCCTATCGCGACTATGTGCGCAAGCGCGGGCGGGTCTCGATCCAGACCGGCTTTTCCGATGCCGGCCGCTTTATCGGCCAATTGCCCGCCGCCCTTGCCATCGAGCGCCTGCAAGGCCGCCTGGCCGAGGCGATGACCAACAATGGCCTGGCCGACGTGGCCGCGCTGGTGTTCGACACGCACGGGGAATCGATGGGCCGCGGTGCGCACCCGGCCGGTTTTGCCGATCGCCTGACCTGGCCATTGAGCCGCTGGGCACGCCGCCGCTTCGCCAAGGCCGGCATCGCGCTGGAGGCCGAAGCCAGCTTCCAGGGCGGCGATGGCTATCTCTTCTTCCGCAACGACGAACTGGCGCTGGCCACGCTTTCGCGCATTGCCGAGGCGGAAGTGGCCTTTACCGCGCCTGCCGAACGCGATCCGTTCTACGCGCGCACCGATCTCAGCCTCGATTTCTATCGCGCCATCCGCCGTGTGCAGCGTGATCATCTGAAAAGCGCGACGTATGCCCGCGCGGTCACCGCGTTCGGCCTCGGCATGCTGACCGCCACGGGCAGCCGCGTCTCGCGCCGCCAGTCCGACATTTCGGCCGACCGCTCGATGAGCTTGCGCCAGATCCGCGCGATCCCGCACAACGCCATCCTCCAGCAGATCGGCTATCCGGTGAACGTGATCGCCGGGGCGGGCACCGCTGCGGGTGACGAGATGGAGGCAATTGCCGAACTGCTCGGCCAGTCGGAACGCGGCAACCAGTTGGTGCGCCTGCTGCGCGCGGCCAATGGCCTCGCCTCGATCAAGACCGTGGCCGCCTATGGCGAGCTGTTCAATTCGGCCTATTGGGCCAGCCGGCCTTATCGCGGCACCGAAACCGCGCTGGAATCGGCCTGCATGGCGCTGGCCGAATACCTCACCAAGGACGACCGCTCGGGCGTGTTCCGCCGCCTCACTTCGCGCCTGCGGGTGGACTGGATGAAGCTGCACCGCCTGCTGGCGCTGGTGCCCGGCCTGCCTTCGGGCCGCGATCCGGTGGTCGATGCCGAACGGCGCAATATCGGCTTGCTCCAGGCCGTGCGCCTGTCGCTGCTGATGCACATGTTCCTGCGCGCGGTGCAGGTGCCGCCGTTCTCGCGCTCCAACGACGTGAGCCGGGACGACGTGCTGGAAATGGTGCTGTCGCTGCGGGTTGACGATGCCCTGGCGCAATTGCGCCGCGCCTATCCGGTGGCCATGCCGCACGTGGGCGATTTCAGCGTGGATGAAGCCAGCGATTTCCCCGATCACGAAGGCGAAGACTATGGCGCGATCCGCGCCCGCTTCATCGACCCGATCGAGCGCGCCCATGCCTTGAACCTGCGTGTGGCCGTGGCCGTGGCGAACTACTTCGGCGCCCACGGCTGACGGTTGCGGGCGGGGGGCTTCGACTGGCTCAGCACGAACGGTGATGGCGATACTCTCCCCTGCTCCTTAGCGGAAGGGCCGGGACGCGGTGTGAACCCTTGCGCCACGCATTCCCACGCCCCACCCAATCCCCATTGCCAGCCCCGCACCAGACGATAGGATGATGTCCTAGGGTGGAGAGGAAGTCTTCTGAAAGGCCGGGGGCGCTCTGATGCTGGCGGCCCCGCATGGCACCGCGCCGGGGGGCGCGGCTTTCAGGGGGGCGGCATGGACAAGTTCGATCTTATCGTCATTGGGTCCGGCCCGGCCGGGCGGCGCGCGGCGGTGCAGGCGGCCAAGCTGGGGCGCAGCGTGCTGGTGGTGGAAGGCCGCCGCCGGGTGGGCGGGGTTTCGGTGCACACCGGCACGATCCCCTCCAAGACCCTGCGCGAAACCGCGCTCAATCTGTCTGGTTGGCGCGAGCGCGGGTTCTATGGCCATTCCTATCGCGTGAAGCAGGATATCGGCGGCGAAGACCTGAATATCCGCCTGGCCAAGACCCTGGAACACGAAGTGACGGTGCTGGAGCACCAGTTCCACCGCAACAAGATCCGCACCATGGTCGGCGCCGGGCGTTTCGTCGGTCCCCACGAGATCTGCGTGCGCCGGACCGATGGCAGCGACGTGGTGGTGAGTGCCGAGCGCATCCTGATCTGCGTGGGCACCGTCCCGCATCACCCGGACAACGTGCCGTTCGACGGGGTGAGCGTGGTGGACAGCGACGCCATGGTGGAAGTGCCGCGCGTGCCGCGCAGCCTTTGCGTGATCGGTGCGGGGGTGATCGGCATCGAATATGCCACGATCTTTTCCGCGCTCGATGTGCCGGTTACCGTGATCGAACCGCGCGAGACGATCCTCGATTTCGTGGATCGCGAGATCATCGACGAATTCATCCACGACTTGCGCGACCGGGGCATGTCGATCCGCCTGGGCGTGGGGGTGGAGAAAGTGGAACGTGGGCCCGATGGCTGGGTGACGACGACGCTGGCCGACGGACGCACCGTGCGCACCGAAATGCTGCTCCACGCAGCCGGGCGCAGCGGCGCGACGGCCGACCTGGGGCTGGAACATTGTGGCCTTGCCACCGACAGCCGGGGCCGCATCACGGTGGACCCCAAGACATTCCAGACCGCCGTTCCGCACATCTATGCCGCCGGTGACGTGATCGGTTTTCCCAGCCTCGCCTCCACCTCGATGGAGCAGGGGCGGATTGCCGCCTGCCACGCCTTTGGCCTGCCGCTGCCGCCCGCGCCGCAATACTTTCCCTATGGCATCTATGCCGTGCCGGAAATCTCCACCGTGGGGCTGAACGAGCAGGAACTGAAAAGCCGGGGCATCGCCTATGAAGTGGGCATCGCCCGCTTTCGCGAAACTTCCCGCGGGCACATCATGGGCTTGCATTCTGGCATGATGAAGATGCTGTTTTCGCTGAAAACCCGGCGCCTGTTGGGCGTCCACATCCTGGGCGAGGGGGCGACCGAGCTGATCCACATCGGCCAGGCGGTGCTCAACCTGAAGGGCACGCTCGACTATTTCATCGAGAACACGTTCAATTTCCCGACCCTGGCCGAAGCCTACAAGATCGCCGCGCTCGACGCGTGGAACCGCATGCCGAAATAGCGCGGTTCAGCCACGCGCGCCCTGGCCCAGGCGGCGGTGCCAGGCCATCGCCGCACTGCCCGCCAGGGTGCGCAGGGTGCCCAGCCCGGCGGCATGGGCCACTGCGCCGTTGGTGCGGTTGATCAAGCCGCCAAGATCGTGGAGCGCGGTTTCTGCCTCGATGCTGGCAAGGCCCGCCGCACGGCGCACCGCCTCGATCTCGGCAAAGGGCAGCGCGGCCTCCACCGCTTCGAAATAGGCACGGTTGGCGGCGATGCCTTCGGCAATGCGCCCCTGCAGCGATGCCCCGAAATCGGGCCACAGCGCCAGTACGGCGAGCAGCGCGGCCAGGCTGCCGATCACATTGTCCACCATGCGCGCGGCCACGATGCCCTCGCCGGGATGCAGCATGGCCGTGACGATCACGAACAGCATGGTCAGGAACACGACGAAGACGGTGTAGTTGACCGCGCGCAGGGCAATCGCCGCGCCGGCCAGCGCCGTGGCCAGCACGGCCAGGGTGATGGTGGCATCGCCTGCCAGCAGCAGCCCGAACGCCAGAATGCCGCCCAGCACGCTGCCCAGGATCCGCTCAAGACTGCGTGCCCAGGTAATCCGCACGCCGCCTTGCAGCACCACGACAACCGCCATTGCCGCCCAATAGGGATAGCCCAGGTCAAACGCGAGCGCGGCGGCATAGACCGCCACCAGGCCCGCCGTCTGTCGCAGGGCCTGCTGCACCGCGCTGCGCGACAGCGGCCGCAGGCGCAACGGCCCGCGCAACGCATCGCGCGCCGGATTGGCGCAAGGATTGGGCAGGGGGGCGGCAAGCGCTTGCGCCAGGGCCAAGGCGCAACCGGCGCACAGGTCTTCGTGCAGAGTGGGGACCAGCCGCCGCAGCCGGGTGACGGCCCAGGGCAGGGCGGACGGCTGGTCGGGGCAGTGCGCATTCGCACGATCGATCATCCAGGCCAGCAGAGCGGTGCGGCAGGCGCGCGCCACCGCCAGCCGCTCGTGCGCCGGGCCCACCCGTTCGATAAAGCCCTGGTCCAGCGCAATCAGCGCGCCGAACAGGGTTTCGGCCGTGGCCAAGGTGGCGTGATGCGCTTCCAGCATGCCGGCCTGCCCGGCATAGCGATCGAGCAGGCTGCGCAGGCGCTCGATGGCAAGGCGCACCGTGCGGCGGTGTTCAGCGTGCTCACTGTGCCAATATCCATCGCGGTGCGGCCCATCGCCCTGGGCAACCAGGCTTTCGGCCATGTCGAGCAGGCGCACGATCACCGCATCGCTGGCGCGCACCAGCGGCCGCGCGGCATCGATCGGCCAGAGCAGGGTGATCAGCAGATAGGCCCAGGCCGCGCCGCCCATGAACGCTGCGGCCTGCGCGGCGGCGAGAGACACCGGCTGCGGGAAGCCCACGGCGACTACGGCCACCACCCCCAAAAGCGTGCCCAGCAACCCGCCATAGGCAATCCGCGCGCTGGCCAGGACAGCCGCAAACACGGCGATCGGTCCAATCACCATGCCCGCCATCGGCCACAAGGCAGCCAGTGCGCTGCCGGCAAACGCGATCACCGTGCCCACGCCCATGAACAGCGCCAGGATGCGGCGCCGCACGGCATCGGGCGCCGGGGCATCGCACAGGCAGGTCCAGAAAGCGGCAAACACCGCCCAGCCCAGCACGGTGATGTCGCTGGCGAGGGCGAGCGCCAGCGGCGCACCCACGGCAAGGGCAGCGCGCAGCCCTTCGGCCTTGTCGAAATGTTCCGGCACCAGGCCGAACGAGCGCAGTTCGAGCCGGCGCGCCGCCCAGCGCACGATGCTGTCTGGGCGCCGCTTCACAGGGAGCGCAAGAGAAGGGCTGGCGGCGGGCAAGGCGTGCATGGCTGGCGCCGGCTCGTGCCGCCGCGCGTGCCGGGCGGCAATTGCATTTTTGCCCTGTGCAGTTGCGCGGACCTCACCGAACCAGCGTGCGGCCGTGCTTGATCGGGCGGGCCGGGGCGGTGAACACGGCGCCGGCCGAAAGGCGGCTGCCGCGCACCACCAGCAGGATGCGGTCTTCCGCTTCGATCCGCACGTCTTCGCCAGGATGCTGGATCTGCTGGCCATTGGCGCGGTCGATCTGCACGATGAAGAACGCGCCATTGCCGCGCCGCTCTGCCTCGCCCACACTGGCGCCGGTCAACGCACCCTTGGCCGGGCAGGTGACGACTTCCAGGTCGAGCCCGAAATCGTGCAGCTTGCGCTTCACTTCGCCCATCGGGCTGCTTTCGCCCACAGCCGCGCCGGTGGCGGGATAGAGGATCAGTTCGGTGATGCGCTCGGCGCCGATATGGGTGGGCAGCACGACCTTGTCGGCCCCGGCGTGGAACAGCTTGCTTTCGGTGGTGGGTGCCTCGCCGCGCGCGATGATCTCCACCTGGGGATTGAGGTTGCGCGCCGAAAGCGTGATGAACACGTTGGCGGCGTCATCGGGCAGCACCGTGGCCAGCACGCGTGCACGGGTGATGCCTGCCTCTTTCAGCGTCTCCTCGTGCGTCGCCTCGCCCACCAGGGTGAGGAAGCCATGGGCGCGGGCCTCCTCCGCCTTGGCCGGAGAGCGTTCCAGCACCAGGAACGGATGGCCCGCGTCGGCCAGGGCCTTGGCCAGTTGCACGCCGATGCGGCCATAGCCACAGATGATGGTGTGTCCGGTCAGGCGTTCGATTTCGGTTTGCATGCGATCAAGCCCCAACAGGCGGCGAAACTGGAACAGCGTGAACACCTGGACGAGCGCGCCGGTCAGCACGATCATGCCGGTGCAGCCCAGCACGATGGTCATGGTAGTCCACAGCCGCAGGAACGTGCCGTCGATCGGCCGCACTTCGCCATAGCCGACCGAGAAGATGGTGAGCAGCACCATGTAGGCCGCATCGCCCAGCGGCCACCCGGCGCGGACATAGCCCATGGTGGACACCGCAAACAGCGCCACGACATACAGCAGCGTGCCCGTCAGCAGGCGCAAGGGCGAACCCAGCACGCTGTTGGCGCCTTGCGAAAAGGCTGATTCGCTTCCCGGTCTCTGCTCGGCCATGGGTCCCCGTCCAGGGGCGACTGTGACGGGCGCTGCCGGCGCTGTCCAGCGTCGGCATGATGCCTATGCCGCGTTTACGGCGTCTTCCACGCGGGCGAGGGCGGCGGCCAGCGGATCGGTTTCACCCAGCAGGCGGAACGTGCCGTTCATGGCAAAGAAGCAGTGCCCGTGCACCGTGGCCAGCAGCGAGCGCGCCAGCGCCTGTGCCTGGTCGCGGCGGCCGGTGGGCAGGGCGGCGGCCACTTCGCGCACCACGACATCGGTGATCGCGGTAACGCGCGCGGTGTAATCGGCCGGCGGGGTTTCATTTTCCGGCAGGCGGAAATCGTAGAGCGCGGTCCAGGCATTGCGGTGCTGTGCGGCGAAATCGAAATAGGCGGCAATCGCCTGGGCCAGGCGGTTCTCGCTTTGCCCTTCAAGCCGTTGTTCCAGCGCGGCGCGCCACAGATCGAGCGTGTGGCCGTTGATCGCCAGCATCAGCGCATCGAGGCTGCCCATCACGTTGTAGATCGTGCCGATCGAATAGCCGATCTGCTTGGCCACTTCGCGCGCGGAAAAGCGGGCAAAGCCCACCTCCGACAACTGGCGATGCCCTTCGCGCACGATCATGGCGTGCAATTCTTCACGGGTGTGGTCTGATCGGCGGCCCATGGCGCGGCTCTAGCGCAGAAAATGAACACCGTCTAATTTTTTAATTGAACGGTGTATATTTTCGTGCGACATCGGCGATGCGGCCGCTGAGTCGCAAGGTCGGATGTGCAACATTCGGCAATCCTTAAGGCTCTCGGCCTCATGAGCGGGGTCGGGCAGCGCAATTGGGGGCAAATCGCGTGGCAAAATCTGATCTTGCATTGCTGGGAAAACGCCGCTTCGGGCCGATTTTCCTGGTGCAGTTCCTGGGCGCGTTCAACGATAACCTGCTGAAATTCGCGCTGCTGTTCCTGGCCAACTTCGGCCTCTATGCCGCCGCGCCGGAAAAGGCCAAGATGTTGGCGGCGGTGGCCACGGGCCTGTTCATCCTGCCCTATTTCCTGTTTTCCGCGCTGGCCGGGCAATTGGCCGATGGCATGGACAAGGCGCGCCTGGTGCGCTGGATCAAGGGCGCGGAACTGGCGATCATGGCGCTGGCCATGGCCGGCTTCTGGTTGCTTTCCGTGCCGCTGCTGCTCGCCGCGCTGTTCTGCATGGGCCTGCATTCCACGCTGTTTGGCCCGGTCAAGTATTCGATCCTGCCTCAGCACCTGGGCGCGGACGAAATCATGGGAGGCACCGGCCTGATCGAGGGCGGCACGTTCCTGGCGATCCTGGGCGGGCAATTGCTGGCCGGCGTGGTCCCGTCGCATCTGGCCGGCCTGGCGCTGACCGCGCTCGCGCTGGTCGGTTTCCTCGCGAGCCTCATGGTGCCGGCGGCACCCCCGGCCGGGCCAAGCGAAAAGCTCGACTGGAACCTGTGGCGCGGCACCATGGCCATTCTGGACGATGCCCGCGCCATCCGCCCGGTGTGGGGCGCGATCCTGGGCACCAGCTGGTTCTTTGCCGCCGGGGCCGTGCTGGTTTCCGAATTCGCCCCGCTGGTCAGCGGCACACTGGCCGCCACGCAGGATGTGGCGACGCTGTTCCTGATCGTGTTCTCGCTGGCGATCGCGGCCGGGTCGGTCTGCGTCAACCTGCTGCTCAAGGGCGAAGTTTCGGCTCGCTGGGTGCCGCTCTCCGCGCTGGGTCTGGCGGCGGGCCTGATCGACCTGTGGATCGCCACCAGCGGCTTTGCCGTGGGCGTGGCCGGTGCCTCCATCCCGCAGTTTCTCGCCACCGATGGGGCGTGGCACATCCTGTTCGACCTGGGCGTGATCGCCTTTTCGGGCGGCATGTTCATCGTGCCGCTCTATGCGATCATCCAGGTGAAAAGCCCGGTGGACCAATGCTCGCGCCTGATCGCCGCCAACAACGTCGTCAATGCCGCGCTTACCGTGGCGGTGGTGCTGGTCGTTACCAGCCTGCTCGCGCTGGGGCTAGACGTGCCCGATCTGATCGGCGTGCTGGGTTTTGCCACGCTGGCCGTGGCGCTGGCCAGCGTGTGGCTGCTGCCCGAAACCCTGTTCAAGGACGTGATCCGCCTGACGCTCCGCGTGCTCTATCGCGTGGAGGTGCATGGCCTGGAAAACATGCCGCGCGAAGGGCAGGGCGCGGTGGTGGTGGTCAACCACCTCTCTTTCCTCGATGGCGTGCTGTTGGGTGCGTTCCTGCCGGGCAAGCCGACCTTTGCCGTGCACACCGCCATTGCCAAATCGTGGTGGATCAAGCCGTTCCTCAAGCTGTTCAAGGCCTTCCCGGTCGATCCCACCAATCCCATGGCGGCCAAGGCGATGGTGCGCACCGTGCGCGGCGGCGCCTGCCTGGTGATCTTCCCCGAAGGCCGCATCACCGTCACCGGCGCGCTCATGAAAGTGTTCGACGGACCGGGCATGGTGGCGGACAAGGCCGATGCGCCGATCATCCCGGTGCGCCTCGATGGCCCGCAGTTCTCGCCCTTTTCCTATCTCAAGGGCAAAGTGAAACTGCGCTGGTTCCCCAAGGTTTCGCTCACCGTGCTGCCGCCGCGCCGCTTTGCTATCGAGGGCGAAATGACCGCGCGCGCCCGCCGGGCAGAGGCCGGCCGCAAGCTCTATGACGAGATGAGCGGCATGATCTTTGCCACGTCGGACACGCAGCGCACGCTGTTTGCCGCACTCACCGATGCGCGCAACCTGCATGGCGGCAAGACCCGCGTGCTCGAAGACGTGAAGCGCGTGCCGCTCAGCTATGACAGGCTGCTGGTGGCTGCCGGCCTTCTGGGCAAGCGGCTGGAGCAGGGCACGCACGTGGGCGAGGCGGTAGGCCTGCTGATGCCCAACGTGAACGGGGCCATGGCGGCGTTCTTTGCCCTGCAGGCGATCGGCCGCGTGCCGGCCATGCTGAACTTCACCGTGGGCGCGGCGGCCATGCGTTCGGCCTGCGCCACGGCGGCGGTGCGCACGGTGGTGACGGCGCGTGCGTTCGTGGAACAGGCAAAGCTGCAGGGGGTGATCGCCGCGCTGGAAAGCGATGGCATTGCCGTGCGCTATCTGGAAGACATCGGCGCCACCATCGGTGCGGGTGAAAAGCTCTGGGCCCTGCTGCGCGTGGGCGGGCTGGCGCGCGCCCATGCCCGGCGGCGGATCCCCGCCGATGCCCCGGCGGTGATCCTGTTCACCAGTGGATCGGAAGGCCTGCCCAAGGGCGTCGTCCTCTCGCACGGCAATCTGCTGGCCAATTGCGCGCAGCTTTCGGCGCGGATCGATTTCAACAGCGCCGATGTGGTCTTGAACGCGTTGCCGGTGTTCCACTCGTTCGGGCTGACCGGGGGCACGCTGCTGCCGCTGCTCAACGGCATTCGCGTGGTGATGTATCCCAGCCCCTTGCACTATCGCATCGTGCCCGCGCTCGCCTATGATGCCAATGCCACGATCATGTTCGGCACCGACACGTTCCTTTCGGGCTATGCCCGCATGGCCCATGGCTATGATTTCTATGCCTTGCGCTATGTTTTTGCCGGGGCGGAAAAGGTGAAGGACGAGACGCGCCGCACTTGGGCCGACAAGTTCGGCCTGCGCATCCTGGAAGGCTATGGCGCCACCGAATGCGCGCCGGTGATCGCGGTCAACACGCCGATGCACTTTGCCGCCGGCACCGTGGGCCGCCTGCTGCCCGGCATCGAGGCGCGGCTGGAACCCATGCCCGGCATTGTCGAAGGGGCGCAGCTTTATGTGCGCGGACCGAACGTGATGGCCGGCTATTTCCTGCCAGGGGAGCCGGCCGTGCTGCAACCGCCCGCCGATGGTTGGCACGACACCGGCGATATCGTCACGATCGACGCCGCCGGCTTTGTCACCATTCGCGGCCGGGCCAAGCGCTTTGCCAAGATCGGCGGCGAAATGGTCTCGCTGCCGGCGGTGGAAGCGTTGGCCGGCGGCCTGTGGCCGCAGGGCGCCCACGCTGTCGTGACGCGGCCCGACGCCAAGAAGGGCGAGCAACTCGTGCTGTTCACCACCCAGGCCGACGCCACCCTGCGCGCGCTGCAGCAATGGGGCCGCCAGGCGGGTGCGGCGGAGCTGTCGATCCCGCGCGAAATCCGCGTATTGGGCGAACTGCCGGTGCTGGGCACGGGCAAGGTGGACTATGTCACGCTGGGCGACATGGCTGCGCAATCGGCGCCCACCGAGGAACCGGCCGAAGCCTGAAGCGAGAATGCCCTCTCTCGCGCCGGGCGAGAGGGGGCATCTTGCGCTTGGCTGGGGCCACCGCGCCTGCCGTCATACATCGGGCAGTCATGATACACTTGGCACCAGCCATGGGCCGATTATTGTGCCGCCAGACGGTCACCGGCCGGGAGTGCGTCTGCCATGTCACGCCGTTGGAAAGCTTTGTTCGCTGGCGCGCTTGCCGCTGCCACTTTGCCGGTGGCCGCGAATGCGCCGGCCCTGGCCCAGGCGCCGGCCGTGCCCGCCATGCTCCAGGGTCTTCCGGCCGGGCGCTACACGGTCAACCCCGCGCAGACCATGGCGCGCTTCCGCGTGCGCTATCTGGGCGTCAACCACATCGAGGGCACTGTGCCTGGAGCGACGGGCACGATCACTATCGATCCGGCAAACCTAGATGCCCTTGCGCTCGACGTGGTGATGCCGGCCACGGCCATCGCCACGCAGGACGGCGAATTCGACGATGAACTCAAGGGGCCGGGCCTGTTCGACGTGGCGCGCTTTCCCACCATCCGTTTCCAGGGGCGCAAGTTGATCGCCACCGGCCCGCGCACCGCGCGGATCGAGGGGGAAGTGACTATGCATGGCGTCACGCGGCCGTTGCTGCTGGAGGCCACGTTTGCCGAAGGCAACCAGGCGGATGGCGGGGCCCTGGCAGTCAACGCGACCGGCGTGGTCCATCGTTCCGAATTCGGCATGACCAAGTATGCGCCGTTCGTGGGCGATGACGTCAGGATCAGCATCGCCGTATCGCTCACGCGCGGCGGCTAAGCCTTGGCGCGGGCGGGCGCGGGAAGAAGCGCTGCCCGCCCTGCCGCTTCACCCCGGATGCCGCTCCCCACCCTCGGGATGCGGGCGCTGCGCGCGGGCGGCGCGCTGCGCCGCGGCGCGGGCCTGGGCTTCCTGGCGCTTGGCTGCCGCGTGCGCCTGATGCTGCGCTTGCTGTGCCTGCTGGCGTGCGGCTGCGGCTTCGCGTTTTGCCTGGGCGGCTTGGCGCTGCGCCTGGGCGGCCTGGCGCTGGATCGCCTGCTGGCGCGCGCGGTCTTGCTGCATCTGGCGCTGCTGCGCTTGTTTTTGCTGCTGTGCTGTACGCTGTTGCGCCGCGCGTTGCTGGGCCTGGGTACGGGCCGCCTGTACGGCGTTGGCGTGGGCGAGGGCCTTGGCCTGCGCCCCAGCGCGGGCCTGCTGCTGCATGGCCGCCTTGCGCTGCTGTTCTGCCTGGCGCTGCATGGTCTGCTGGCGGGCCGCCTGGAGCCTGGCCTGCTGCTGCGACAGGCGGGCCTGTTCCTGGGCGATCTTCTGTTGCCGCGCATTCTGCTGGGCTTGCTGCGCGGCGATTTGCCGCTGCGTGCGCTGGATTGCCGCCTGCTGGTCCTGCTGGCGCCGGGCCTGGTCGCGCTGCTGTTGTTGTTGCTGCTGCTGGCGCTGCAGGTCTTGGCGGCGCCGGGCATCCTGCTGCGCCTGGCGGTCGCCACCAAGCCAGCTTGGCATCCAACTGGACGCGCGCGGCTCGCGCTGCGGCGGTGCATAGTTGACCGGCTGCGGCGGCGCAGAGCGGAAGCCCACGCGCTGCCATTGGTCGAAACGCTGTGCCTCGGCCGCGCGGCGCTGGCTTTCTTCCTGCCAGTGCGCGCGCTCCTGCGCCTCGTGCGCCTGGTGATAGGCGCGCCACTGGTCCTGCTCGGCCATGTCTTGCGCCCATTGCGCGCGCGAAGCCGCGATTTCGGCGCGGCGCGCGGCCCAGTTCGCGGCAATCACCCCGCGATGCTCGCGCTCGCGCGAAAGGCGATAAAGATAATTGGCGCGATCATAATAGCGCGACGCGTAATCGGCGCGGCGTTCATAGACATCTGACGGCAACAGGCCGCCGCGCTGGTCATATACAGCCACCAGTTGCGGCCCCGAATAGGCGTAGCTGTATTGTGGGTCGCGCACGAGGTAGGGCGTATCGGCGCCCGGCTGGTAATAGTAATAGCGATAGCCGCCATCGATCGGTTCGGCATAGCGGCGATCGCCCTGGCTGGTCTGCCAGACCCATGGGCTGACGCCGCCATCGTCATAGGTGTAATCCGGCGGCGCATCGCCGATCGCCTGGGTCACGCTCTGGGCGCGATCGAGATAGGCATAGGCATCGCTGCGGTTTTGCACCTGCGCCACGCGCACGCGCTGCTGCACCGGCAGGGCCTGGGCCGCCGGCGCGGGGGCCATTGCAGTGGCGGCGCCCGGTTGCAGCGGCACCGCCGCCGGCAATGCCGGCAGCGCGCCGCTGGCCTGGGCCGAAGGGCTCGCTTCGGGCGTGTCAGCCTTGTTGCAGGCGGTCAGAGCTATCGCCATGGCACTGGCCAGGGCGATTTTGAGCGTTGTCTGGCATTTCGACATGGCGTTTCATCCTGTTGCGCCGATCGCGCGGTGTTGCTTGCCACGATGCTCGCAGCAGCCTGAACCCACGTTGGCTCGCGCATTCATCGGCCCATAACGCGCCGATGCCGGTGATGATCCGCAAACAGATGAAACGCCGCGCCGCCCGGCCCCTTTTCGCGCGTCAGAAGTGGTACTTGCCGGCCAGTTCCAGCTTGTCGAGCGTGCCGGCCGGTGCCGCGGTTATGAAGGTCTTGCGGGCGTGACGATATTCATAGCCGATGTCGATGGCGGGAAGCGGCGACCAGAACAGGTTGAACGCGGTGCTCCACACCGTGTGGGTATTGCCGTTGGCATAGACCTGGTTCATGCCGGGCAGCATCTCGTAATGGTTGCTCTGCCAGGCGCCGATCAGGTTGGCGCGGAGCGTCGACCCCAGCGGCACGTGCAGCGCCGCCATGACGGCCGCGGTGTCGATGTTGCCATAGCCCCTGGCGCGCACGCCGTTGCCCACCATTTGATATTCCTGGGCCAGATCGGTCGAGCCCAGGCCGACATAGCGCCCGATGTTGCGGCCATAGGTGATCATGAACCGCAAGTCCGCGCCCTGGTCTTCATCCAGCCAGATCTTGCCACCCAGGCTGCCGCCAACGCCCAGCCGGCGGAAGTTGCCGGCTTCGCCGTGGATCTCGCGGGCCAGCCCGGCCAGCGAGAGTTCGCCTTGGCGCCCGCTCCAGCCCAGCCGCGCGGCCAGGTCCGGCTTTTGCGAGCGATGGTTGTCTGCCCAGCCGTTGCTGCTGGTTTCCGCCACATGGCTTTCCGGCTTTTCCAGCGCAACATGCAGCGCCAGGCCATCGCCCAGCGGCTGGGAATAGCGCACCAGGGGCTGGCGCACGAAAACCAGTCCTTCGGTGGCGCCGATATAGTCGGTCGATTCCGGCAAGGCCCCGGTGAACTGGAACGTGGTCCAGTCCTGGCCCACTGTCCAGCGATCGACTTTCACGAACGCGCGGCGCAGATAGGGCGTTTCGCGGTTGGGCACCGTCAGGTCGGCATCGGGCCCCGGCAGTGGCTGGAAATCCACCTCGACATAGCCGTCGATGGTGTGGCCGGCCACGATGTGGTGGGTGGACAGGTGCAGCTCGGTCTGGCGCAGGCTGGTATTGGTAAACCGCCGGCCGCTGCCGGTTGGCGATGGGATCATGGTGGGCACATAGATGTCGCGCCCCAGCGCATTGTTGGCCAGGCTGGTGGATTCCACCCGTGCGATCGACGCCACCATCTTGATCGTGCCGCCCAGGCGTATCGCCGGCTGGCCCTCATCGCGCGGCGACGCCGGGCGATCGGGGGTGATTGCACCATGTGCCCGTTCCGCTGTGGGTGCCGAGGCGGCAGCCAAGGCCGTTGGCGTTGGCGCTACAACAGCAGGTGCGGGGCCGCCTTGGGGTGTGGCGCGCGCGGCGGCCAGTTCCTGGCGTGCTGCGGCCAGGTCGTCCTGCATCTGCGCCATCTGCGCTTCGATCCGCGCAATGCGCGCTTCCAGCGCTTTTTGCGGGTCGTCGGGCGCCTGGGCAGCATTGTCTGCCGCCGCCGGGCTGGCAAAGGCCGGGGTGCCAAGGGCGGGCGTGGCCAGCATGGTGGCGGCCATCAGCAAGGCGGGGAAGCGAGGAGATTGGGTCAAAGGGGCACCTGGTCCGAAGATGAAACCTTGAACCGCCTGGCGGCGGCATGCGGTGCGACCCGATGCGTTGCTTTGTCTGGCAAGCGTTTTATTGCGGGAATGTATAAGGATAATTGCGTATTTTGTCCAACGGTTTGCCGCCTTGCAAAACCGCTTCTCACACAGGCCACAAAAAAGGCGCACCCGGCAGGGCGCGCCTTTTTTGGTTTGGGCTTTTCCGGCTCGACCGGGGCCGATGGGTTCAGCCCTTGGGGGCGAGCACCATCAGCATCTGGCGGCCTTCCATGCGGGGGAACGCCTCGATCTTGGCGATTTCAGCGACATCTTCCTGCACGCGCTTGAGCAGGTTCATGCCCAGCTGCTGGTGCGAAAGCTCACGGCCGCGGAAGCGCAGGGTGACCTTCACCTTGTCCCCATCCTCGATGAAGCGATGCACATTGCGCATCTTCACGTCATAGTCGTGATCATCGATGTTCGGACGCATCTTGATCTCCTTGATCTCCTGCGTCTTCTGGCTCTTGCGGGCGGCGTTGGCCTTTTTCTGCGCCTCGTAGCGGAACTTGCCCACGTCGAGGAACTTGCACACCGGCGGATCGGCGTTGGGCGAGACTTCGACCAGGTCCAAGCCGACTTCGGCTGCCTGATCGATCGCTTCACGCGTGTACATCACGCCAAGATTCTCGCCGTTTTCGTCGATCACGCGCACCTTGGGCACGTTGATCATCTGGTTGTAGCGAGGGCCGCTCTTGACGGGGGGCGCCAACATGCGCCGGGGCGGGGGAGCTATAGTGCTATCTCCTGAAGTTGATCCGGGTGCGAGTCATGGAAAGGACTCAAGGCGCGCTCATATCACAACAGCGCGGTAGATAAAGGGCCTTCGGGCGAATGTGGGCCTGCAATCGGTGTCTTTCAAGCCGCAGCGGCCTGCCACAGTGGGAATTGGGCCACACGTGCGGCCGTTGGCACCAGTGCCGTGATGCTGCGCGCCGGTTGCATTGCCTTGAGCAGCGCGGGATGCGCAGCATCGAGGCCGCCGGTCAGCGCGCCGAATGCCGGCAGGATCAGCTTGCGTTCGCTCATCACCGCGCAGGGGCGGCTGACCCGGCGGCCGCGCGTGGCCAGGCGCAGGCAGGGGTGGAAGTGGCCGGAAAGCTCGGGCCGGGTTTCGCTGGCCTGCGCCTCGTGGCGCAGCACGATCCCGTCCACTTCCAGTTCGGCCAGCATTGTCCCTGATGCCGCCCCATCCTTTTCGTCATGGTTGCCGGTGATCCACACCCAGTCCACCCGCGCGGCCAGTGCCGCCAGCCGCTCTGCCGCGCGCGGCTCCAGCCGGGCAGGGCCATGGGCATCGTGGAAATTGTCCCCCAGGCAGAACACACGCCGCGCGCCGGTGTGGCTGATCAGCGCAGACAGCCGGTCCAGCGTTTCGCGGCTGTCATAGGGGGGCAGCATCTGGCCGGTTCGCGCAAACCAGCTGGCCTTTTCCAGGTGGAGGTCGGCCACCAGCAGCGCCTGCTGCGCCGGCCACACCAGCGCGCGGGCCGGGCCGAGCAGCCATTCCTGGCCGGCAAAGGGGAAGGGGGCGAACGAAAGGGGAACCATGGCTTTCCCTTGCCGCAGCCCCGCCGATTTGGCAAGCGCTGGTACCCAAGGAGATGGCATGACCGACTGGACCACCCACACCGCCCGCGCCCGCGCCTGGTTCGAAAGCCTGCGCGACCGGATCTGCGCGGAATTCGAGGCGATCGAGCGGGAGGCGGGCAGTGACGCGCGCTTTACCTATCGCCCGTGGAACCGCGAGCACGAGGGCGAGCCGGTGGAAAACGGCGGCGGCGGCGTGCAGGGCCTGATGAAAGGCCAGGTGTTCGAGAAAGTGGGCGTCAACGTCTCCACCGTGCACGGCGCGTTCAGCCCGGAATTTGCCCGCACCATCAACGGCGCGGACCCCGAAAACCCTACGTTCACCGCCACCGGCATCAGTCTGGTGGCGCACATGGCCAATCCCCATGTGCCGGCCGTGCACATGAACACGCGCTTCCTCACCACGCGCAAGGCCTGGTTCGGCGGCGGCGGCGATCTCAATCCGCCCTTGCCCTATGCCGAAGATACCGCCGATTTCCACGCCCGCTTCCAGGCGGCCTGCGATGCGCACGATCCGGCCTATTACCCCCGGTTCAAGGCCTGGGCGGACGAATACTTCTACATCCCCCACCGCAAGGTCCATCGCGGCGTGGGCGGCATTTTCTACGATCACCTGGAATGCGACAGCGACGCCGCGTTCGAGGCGAACTTTGCTCTGACGCGCGACGTGGGCGAGGCGTTCCTCGATGTCTATCCCCGCCTGGTGCGCCGCCGCATGGGCCAGGCCTTTACCGCGCAGGACGAGCAGCAGATGCTGGAATGGCGCGGCCGCTATGCGGAATTCAACCTGGTCTATGACCGGGGCACGCTGTTCGGCCTCAAGACCGGCGGCAATATCGAGGCCATCCTGATGAGCCTGCCGCCGCGCGCGGTGTGGAGCTGACGCCATGGCCATTGCCGACGTTGCCGCGCCGCTGGGGCAGGGCTTTCACGCGCTCGCGCCGGGCGACCTTGCCGCCGTGGTCACCGCGCTGGACATGCGCGAGGCGCCCGCCAGCCTCAAGCGGCTGGTGCCCGAGGCCGAGGTGCCGCTGCAACTGGTGCGCTGGAAAGCGGCCGACCCGGCCAAGTACCGCCTGCTCTACCGCCGCGTGGGCGCCAAGTGGCTGTGGTGGTCGCGCCTCGCGCTCGACGACGCCGCGCTCGCCGCGATCATCCACGATCCCCAGGTGGAGATTTACGCCGTGGCCGACCGCGCCGGGGTGGAAGTGGGCATGCTGGAACTCGATTTCCGCAAGCCCGGCGAAGCGGAAATCGCCTTCTTCGGCCTGATCCCCGGCGCCACCGGCAAAGGCTTCGGCAAATGGCTGATGCGCCGCGCCCTGCAAAAGGCGTGGAGCCATGATGGCGTAGGCCGCGTTTGGGTGCACACCTGCACGCTCGATGGGCCGAGCGCGCTGCCGTTCTATATGGCGCAGGGGTTCGCGCCTTACGCGCGCTTCGTGGAAGTCTTTCCCGACCCGCGTGGGCTGGGGCTGCTGGGGGATGAAGCGCCGCAGGTGCCGGTTTTGGGGGTGGGGTGACGATTTGGGAGTGAATCGGAGTCACAGGTTGCGCAACCGACTTGCGGATAACTGCCACTGTCTTGTTTTTCGGCACTACGCTAGCCTCGCAATTCAACAAACCGAAGCTGAAACCCGCCGTTTGATGGCTATGAGATGTCTCTCCCGCCGAGTTCAAGCGGCAGCAGATTTGAGCGCTGAAGACGCCTAGAAAACTAGGGGGCATTCAATGCTTGCAATCACCTCTGTTCGCCGCTCTTGTAAAAGGTAACGTACGGGGGAAGCAGATGGTCGAGCCCAGATGGAAAACGTTTGAAGAACAAGTGCGGGGTATTGCTGCACTGATTTTCGGCCGCCCTTGCGATCCCGGCCGTATCGCTGGAGTGAATTTCGACGGCCTCGTCGAGATCAGTGAATTGGAGACCGCAGCCATCGAGATCAGTATCCAGCATGATCTCGATAAGGTGCGTCAGGGCATCACCCGCTTAACGCTCGCCCGGCAGACTCTCGCCGTTGAGGCTACCTTACTTAGAGGCTTCATAGTTCTATCGAGGGAGCCGACTCAGGCGATGCTCGATGCCGCCGCCGCTGCAAAGGTGGTCGTGGCATCCCTCAACCAGTTTGCAGCCACTTACTTTGAGTTTCCCCGATACAAAGACGCACGGCTTGCTGCATCGTTTGGAAGTTCGATCGATCCGGTGACCGGTGGGATCGATACGGTGAAATACGTCTCCGTCAACTATGAGCGAGTGGGTGGAGGCCCAGACATCTCTGTGCCTGATATTGCACAAATTCTACTTAATGGACATAATATTGTCTTGCTTGGTGAATATGGCTCTGGGAAAAGCAGATGTATTAGAGAGATATTTTCCTATCTTTCGAAAAATTGGGATGTTACGTTCCCATTCCCATACGCAATTAACTTACGTGAATGCTGGGGGCTGGATAGAGGTGATGAAGTCATTAGGCGAGGGGCCTATACACTCGGCCTTGATGACCTTGCGGCTGCTACGGTGCGTGCTTTCAATCGCGGGAGCCTTATCCTTCTTTTGGATGGCTTCGACGAATTAGGTAGCCAATCCTGGAGTACAGATGAAAGCCGGCTTCGGCAATTGCGTGCGAGGGCACTTAGCGGTGTAAAGGACCTTGTTACAAAATCAACGTCAGGATGTTTAATTGCGGGCAGGGAGCATTATTTTTCATCTAATGAAGAAATGCTTTCATCTTTAGGTTTATCGAGTATTAACACTACTATACTTCGCGCTAAAGATCAATTTACAGACACTGAGCTAGAGCAGTATTTTGATGCTGCAGGACTGGCGATTGAGCTTCCGTCGTGGCTGCCAAAAAAGCCGCTCATTTGTCAGACGATTGCTTTGCTCTCGGATGATGAACTGGGGCAAATGTTTTCAATAAAAAGCGAAGGGGTTGAGTTTTGGAATCACTTTATTCGAGTTGTTTGCCAGCGTGACGCACGGATCAACGCATTTTTTGACGCTAACACGATCTACCTTGTCTTCGTAGCCCTGAGCCGGATCACAAGAACCCGGCCAGCGAATATCGGCCCGGTCTCACAGCGGGATCTCCAAGATGCGTTTGAAGCCGTCGTTGGGCAATTGCCAGTGGAGGAAGCCTCGGCAATGCTGCAGCGCTTGCCAAGCCTAGGTCGCATCGGAGCCGAATCTCAAGATCGACAGTTCGTAGATATGTTTATCCTTGATGGTCTGAGGGCCAAAGACGTTGCATCCTTGGCGATCGTAGATGACCCGCAGCGACAGAAGGTGTTTGTAGAGCCATGGATTAATGCACTCGAGCCGCTTGGCCAGGCGATCTTGGCTTCTGACATCACGAGTCGAGTGGACCAGTTCAGACAGATCGCTGCGAGGTCCAGTGCGGACAAAAATGCGACGTTGGCGTCTGACATTGTAAGCAGCATCTGCCGCGCCGATATTAAGGGTGCAGACCTGCAGGGTTTATCTATCTCGGGCGGAACATTTACTGAGCTGACGCTGAATGACACACCCGTATCGAATTTGACGATCTCGGAGGCCACGATTAGGCATCTAATTTTGCCTAATTCCCCCCCACCGAAAGTGCTGATTCAGACGTCCCTAGTCGAGAAGGTTTCTGGGGCAGCGTCATTTTCAGGCCTTCCCGGGTGGGTGCGCCTTGAATCGGTGGACCAGTTTGACAGCGTTCAGACAGTAGCGCAAATTCGAAAGGCGGGCCTTTCTCCGGCTCATGAAATACTCGTAGGAATATTGAAGAAAACGTTCAAGCAAAAGGGCGCTGGTCGCAAAGAAGAAGCATTGTTGCGTGGATTTGGGGCAGGCGCATCAAAAAAACTTGCGACCGAAGTTCTTTCTCTACTGATGAGAGAGAAAATTCTTGATCGTCACAAAGGAGACGAGGGCTGGATATACAGTCCCAGTCGTAGCCAGACGGCGCGAGTGTTCACTTTGCTCGACCAACTGCGCTCGTCGAATGATGCCTTGTGGTCATCCGTCGACAATCTCAACTAGGGGATTTTTCTGTAGAGACGGCGGCTACGCTAATCTGATTAAATAACCAGTCGGTCAGCGGCTCAGGTTAGGCCATTTGAGCATGTAGATGTCGCACGAACGGAGGACGGCTCAGGCCGGCGCCGCGAATGTCGAGTTTTGCTGCCGTCCCCGCAGCCCACCACACTTCTGTCTCCTGGGCTTACGCCATCCGGTCCAGACTAGGCTGTTAAGGCATGACACTGTTACCCCCCAATCACACTTATCGCCAAAATCCCCCAGCCTTTCCCCTTGCCCTAGACCACCGCTTTCCCCCATCTAGGGCAGGTAATGCTCCGCCAATATGAACTTGTCGAACGTGTGCTGGCCTATGCTCCCCAGGCGGACGAGGCCATGCTCAATCGTGCCTATGTCTATACCGTGCAGAAACACGGGACGCAGAAGCGCGCCAGCGGGGATCCCTATTTCTCGCACCCGGTGGAAGTGGCCGGGTTGATGACCGAGCTGAAGCTCGACCAGGAAACCATCGTTACCGCGTTGCTCCACGATACGGTGGAGGATACGCTGGCCACGGTCGAGGAAATCGAGCGCCTGTTCGGCCCCGACGTGGCGCGGCTGGTCGATGGGGTGACCAAGCTTTCCAAGATCGAGACGATGACGGAAAGCGAGCGCGCGGCGGAGAACCTGCGCAAGTTCCTGCTGGCGATGAGCGAGGACTTGCGCGTCCTGCTGGTAAAGCTGGCCGACCGCCTGCACAACATGCGCACGCTCCATTTCATCAAGAGCGAGGACAAGCGCCGCCGCATCGCGCGCGAGACGATGGAGATCTATGCCCCGCTGGCGCAGCGCGTGGGCATGTACGAATATATGCGGGAAATGCAGTTGCTGGCGTTCGAGCAACTGGAACCCGAAGCCTATGCCACGATCACCGGGCGCCTTTCGGCGATCCGCAGCGAGGGCGGGGGCGAGGTGGGCGACATTGCCCTGTCGATCAAGCAGGCCCTGGCCGAAGCGGGCATGCGGGTGGAAGTGGCGGGGCGCGAGAAGCACCCCTATTCGATCTGGAAGAAGATGGCCGAACGGCACGTCTCGTTCGAGCAGATCACCGATATCATGGCGTTCCGCGTGTTGGTGGACGATGTGGGCGATTGCTATCGCGCGCTCGGCATCCTGCACCAGACCTGGCAGATGATCCCCGGGCGGTTCAAGGACTATATCTCCACGCCCAAGATCAACGGCTATAAGAGCCTGCATACCTCGCTGATCTACAACAACGCCCGCCGCGTGGAAGTGCAGCTCAAGACGCGCGAGATGCACCACCGCAACGAATACGGCCTGGCCGCGCATTGGGCCTACAAGCAGGGCGGGGAGCCCGATGCCCAGGTGGGCTGGCTGCGCGACCTGGTCGAGATTCTCGATGCCAGCCACGATCCCGACGAGCTGCTCGAAAACACCAAGATGGCGATCTACCAGGATCGCATCTTTGCTTTCACCCCCAAGGGTTCGTTGTTCCAGTTGCCCAAGGGCGCCACGCCGATCGACTTTGCCTTTGCCGTGCACACCAACCTGGGCGCGCAGGCGGTGGGGGCCAAGATCAATGGCCGCCACGTGCCGCTGCGCACCCCGCTGGGCAATGGCGACGTGGTGGAAATCATCAAGAGCCGCAATTCCGAGCCGCAGCTTTCGTGGCTGGGCTTTGCCGTCACGGGCAAGGCGCGCGCCGCCATCCGCCGCGCGGTGCGGCAGAAGGAACGCGCCGAAGTGGCCCTGATCGGGCGCAAGCTCTATGAGGAAATCACCGAGCGGCTGCCCACGCAAGTGGGCAAGAAAGCCCTGGCCGATGCGATCAAGCGGCTGAAAATGAACGGCGAGGAAGACCTGATGGTGGCCATCGGCACCGCCAAGCTGGATGATCGGCAGGTGATGGAAGCGCTGGTTCCCGGTAGCACCGCGAACTTGCCCAACCCGGAAGACTGGCCGCGCCAGCAGCGCGCCATCGCCGTGCGCGGGTTGACGCCGGGCATGGCGTTCAAGCTCGCCGAATGCTGCCACCCGGTGCCGGGCGATCGCATCGTCGGCCTGCGCCGGCCGGGCAAGGGCGTGGAAGTCCATTCGATCGATTGCGAGCGCCTGGCCGATGGCGTCGATGCCGATTGGATCGACCTGTCATGGGACAAGCGCACCGACGGCGCCGTGGGCCGCCTGCGGGCAGAGCTCTACAACCGCCCGGGCACGCTGGCGGAAATGGCCGGGATCTTTGCCAAGAACCACGCCAACGTGGTCAACCTGGAAATGACCCAGCGCGAAAACCCGTTCCACACGTATCTGGTCGATCTGGAAGTGCGCGACCTGGCCCATCTGACGCGGATCGTCAGCGCCTTGCGCGCCAGCGATGCGGTGGCGCAGGCAGACCGCATCTAGCCGATCCAGCCGCGCGCCGGCGCGCGCCCTGGTCAGCGATAGCGCTCGATCGCGGTCAGCGGCTGAAACGCTGCCGCGCCGTGCCCGGCATAGACTTCCTGGCGCAGCCAGAGCCTTTCCGCCTCGGCTTCGTCGGCCGAAATGTCGCGCGTCCAGAACCGCAGGGTTGCGTTCCAGCGATAGGCACGCGCCTTGAGGCGGTCCTTGGCTTCGAACGGCGCATCCACGGCGTTGACGCGAAAGCTGTCGCGCGCCGACGCGGCGAGCAGGTGCGAGAGGATCGTGCTGTCGTCGTCCAGCCGATGCGCGAGCAGGGTGAGCAGCGCGAGAATGTCGTTTTCGGCGCGGTGCCCCTCGTAGAACCAACCGCATTGCGCGACGAGATGGGCCAGCGCCCGCCCGTCGAACCCCAGCGCCAGCCAATCCAGTTCGGCCATGGAGCAGGCCCAGGCCTTACCGGCGGCGGCGGGCAGGCGCTTGTCGACGAAGGGACGGTCGAACCGCGCGTTGTGGGCAATCACCAGGTCGGCCGAGGCGAGCAGTTCGAGCGCCATGGCTTCGTCGATCGCCTGGTCCTTGAGCACGGCATCGGTGAGGCCGGTCAGCGCGGTGATCCGGGGATCGAGCGGAAACCCAGGGTCTTCGCGCCAGACGCGCGGCTGGCCCACTTCCACGATATGCCCCGCCGCATCATAACGAAAACGCTGGATCGCCAGTTCGATGATCTTGTCGCTCTGCGCGTCGAGTCCGGTGGTCTCCACGTCGAGCACGACCCCGATCCTTAGCGGCGCGCCGGGATCGGCCTGGTGGAACCGGCGCACGGGGCGCAGGCGCCGCAGCACGCGATAGTCGGCGCTTTCCGCCAGGAAACGCGCGGCACGGGCAAATTCGTCGGGGGCAACGGCGGACATGATCGCGCCCTACCGCCAAAATGGACGGAATTGAACCCGGTCCGCAGGCGGCCTCAGGGTTTGCGCATGGCATGGCGGACGAAAACCGCCCGAACGATGGAATCGAGATCCTCGGTGCTGATATCGGGCCGGTCTTCCAATTCATCGAGGACTGTGGCCAGGTCGGCAGGATCATAGTCGATCGCCATCGGCACGCCATGTTCGGGCAGAGTTTCGTTGTGATGCGGATAGCGGCTGCCGGTGCAGTTGTTGAACAGCCACCCCGCCGCCAGCAGCGCCAGCGTATTGCTCGCCGCGGGCGACAGCAGGAATGTCCAGGGCCAGGGCGCGCCATGCGCCCCCATCGCCGCGACCAGCGCCATCGCCCCGCCCGGCGGATGCAGGCATCGCAATGCATGCATGGCCAGAATGGCCAGGCCCACCGCGAGCGGCAAGACCAGCCACGGCTCCAGCCCGACCCTGGCCAGCAGCATCCCGATCAGGGCCGAGACGAGATTGCCGCCCAAGACGGCGCGCGGCTGGGCAAGCGGGCTGGCCGGAACCGCAAACACCAGCACCGCCGATGCGCCGATCGGCGCGACCAGCGCCGCCGACGCTCCAAACGCCCCCATTGCCCAGGTCCCGAGCGCCAGGCTTGTGCCCATGCCCAACCACGCACCAATCGACGAGCGAAGCGGATGCTGCCCGCGCGCCAGCCACGAGCGGGCAGCGCGGGAAGGGGAGAACACCGCCATCCAGTTCATGCCTCGCTGCCTGGCCATCGCCCCCCGGTCCCATCCTTGGGCGGCAATCTGGATCAAGGCCATGCCGCGCGCTACCGGCCGATAGCGACCCGCGCCGAATTTACCAACCGCATGAGAGGTTTTGCCCTGGAAAACACGCACGATGATGCCGGTGTACAGCCACGAAGCGAAGCGACGAGCCTTGTCGAACGACCTGGCTTTCGCACGCAAACCCTTGAAAAGGCGCGCATATTCGAAATCATAGCGGGCCTTTGGTGCATCACCTGCCTGCCAACGGTTCGCGTACCACCCTGACGCGTTGTCGGATCAGCTTCATCGCGCGGCAACCCAGGGCGAACGTGCGCCGATCGGGCCCAGCTTTTCCAGCAAGTGCATGCCCTGCAACTTGCCATCGTAATAACGATGCATCTGCGCCACGGTGATCGAGGCGGGGGTGGGCAGAAGCTCGGGCTGCGTCTCGTATCGGCCGGTGCGGTGCTGCGCTGCCAGCAGATCGAGATAAGGCTGGCCCAACGAGGTCGGCACGAACGCCGAGATGGTGGGGTGCGTAATGAGGTAAGGCTGCACCAGCCCCGACATGGTGCCGATGCTGACGACGATCCCCTGCTGCACATCGACGATGTCGGTGCGTGCATCCGGGTCGGTCGGGCGGATCGGCGGCGCGCCGCAAGGAATCGGCACCGAACCGTCGGGATTGGCCGGAAGCTGCGGAGCGTCTCCGCCAATGACCTTGAGCACTTCGGCGTCTTCGGCAACGGGGCCGCCATTCTCCATCATGCGGCAGCTTTCCGCCGGGGGCGGACCTTCGATCGCGGTGTCGAAAATGGAACGTCCGGCCCGCAGCAATGTCGCGCGGTCGGGCAGCCGGTTGGGGGTGACATTCTGCGTCCACGCAGCGGGCAGATGCGCAAGCCCGTTGGGGTTGAACATGAAGCCGCCATCGCTGCGCGATCGGTCGACATAGAACTCGATCTCGGTGATCTTGCGATCCGCGAGCCTGATGCGGCCGAACAGCAGGGCCTGGTGCGTGCCCTCGGCGATGTTCGCCAGGAGGAACAGGTTCTGGGTTTCCGGGTCGATGACATAGAATTTGTCACTGGCGCGCGTGGCGGTGTGCCAGATCGTCATCATCGCCAACGCGGCCGGAACGCCGTTTTCGGTGGCGCGATAATGGCGCGCCAACGGCACCGCGCCGGGATCGTGCGCGACGATGGAGGCGAGCACCTGGTCCGCCGCCTGGGCCAGGCAAGCGCGGCTGCAGGCAGTGCCGGCCGGTTCGGCGTGAACCGCCGGTGCAGATGCAAGCATGGCAGAGCAGAGCAAGTGTCGAAGCGAGAGGCGCATCGTCGGTAGTCTCCAGTAGGAAGGCAACAAATTCATGCCGCTTTGTGCTTGCGCACGCGTGCAAGGGCGGCAATTTGACCGTCATGAGCGACGATCAACGGCGAATCCGAACCAAGGCGGCAACCTCTTTCGATGTCGCGCGGCTTGCCGGCGTTTCGCGCTCGGCGGTCTCCCGCACCTTCACCCAGGGCGCCAGCGTCGCCCCGGAAACACGGTCGCGGGTGATGGAAGCGGCCAAGGCCCTGCGATATCGGCCCAACCTGGCGGCGCGATCGCTGATCACGCGGCGCTCCATGATCGTGGCCATCGCCGTCAGCCATCTCGACAACCAGTTCTACCCGGCGATCGTGCAGCGCATTTCCGAGCAATTGGCGCCGCTTGGCTATCGCCTGCTGCTTTACGTCACCCATGGCGAGGAAAGCCACGAGCCGCTGCTGGGGGAACTGCGCCATTTCGGGGTCGATGCCCTGATCCTGGCATCGCGAGGCTTTGCGCCGGAACTGCTCGCCGAATGCGACCTGGCCGGGTTGCCGGTGGTCATGCTCAACAATGCCAGCCCGGCTTCGCACGGCGTCATGGTGGTGGGCGACAATTATCGCGGCGGGGCCGCCCTGGCGCGCTTCCTGATCGCCGGAGAACACCGCCGTTTCGCCTACCTTGCCGGTGATCGCGGGGTTTCCAGTTCCGAAGAACGGCTGGCAGGATATGCCGCCGCGCTGGCCGAAGGCGGCAGGGACGCGCCGCTGGTGGTCGACGCCGGCTTCGAATTCGAGCGCGCCTTTGCGGCTGCCAGCGATGTGCTGCGCGGTCCCGCGCGGCCCGACGCGCTGTTCTGCGCCAACGACAACATGGCCTTTGCCGCGCTGCAGGTGGCCCGGCAAAATGGCCTGGCCCCGGGACGGGACATTTCCATCGTCGGGTTCGACAATGTCGCGATCAGCGGTTGGCCCGACCTGGCGCTGACCACCTATTCCCAACCGGTCGATGCCCTGGGCGCCAAAGTTGTCGAGGTGCTCGTGGCGCTGATGGCAGGCAAGGCGGATGATACGACCGAGCATCGCGTGCCTGGCCGCCTTGTCGTGCGCGACACCGCACGCCAGCCGGCCCACGGCATCTTCACCTACGCCGATGGCGAACGCGGCTGGCATCCTGGCGCGCCCTAGAACCGCACGGTGGCGGCCACGCCATAGGTGCACGGCGGGGCGATCAACAGCACGCTGTCGATGGGATTGCTCGCGCCCAGGGTACGCACCGCCCGGTTCTCGATATTGCGCACAAACGCACGCACATCCCAGGCCTTGGTGCCCGCCTCATAGCGTAGGAATGCATCGCTTCGGGTGAAGCTGCCCTGATAGGAATCGGTCGATCGCTCGACGGTCGTCCAATAGCCGCTGCTGATATGCGTGTTGGCATGGAACGTCACCGTGCCGCCATTGCCGAGATGGAAGTCGTGATCATAGGCAACGTCGAACGCGGCCGTCGGCGAGTTCGGCATTTCCTCGGCCGTATGATCCACGCTGCCAGCCAGCACCGAGGTATAGCGGAATGCCCCGAAACGGGTATGCAGGTACGTGGCATTGACCATCAACCTATCGTCGGCAGACAAGCGCAGGCGAGCCTCTGCTTCGGCACCATAAATCTTGGCCGTGGCAGCGTTGGCCGTGACCAGTGCAAAGGAACCGTCAACGAGATCGGGATATTGCGCCTGATAGTCGCGATAGCTGTAGTGGAAGGCTGCAAGGTTCAGCGTAAGCAGATTGCCGAAGAAGCGGTTCTTGCTGCCGATTTCAACCGAAGTGATCTTTTCGGGATTGTAAGAAGCGGCCGGGAACTGCTGCGCAAAGCCGCCAGCCTTGAACCCGCTGGCAACTTGCGCATAAAGCAGCGAGGCCGACGCGAGATCGGCCTCCACGCCCGCTTTATAGGTCAGCGAATTCCACGCCCGGCTGGCAATGGCGTCAGGCGCCCCGCTGCCATCGGTATAGACAAAACGCGCGTCCTTGCTGTCGCGCGTATAGCGCAGGCCGCCGGTCAGGCGCAGGGTTCGTGTCAGCGGCACGGTCACATTTGCAAAGGCGGCATAAGACTTTGCCGTGGCCGTGCGCAGTTCCGGGTTGGAAGCGGCCGCCGCCGTGGCGTCGATCGGGCTATCGACCACCTGGCGCAATTCCTGGTCGTGGTAATAGAACAGGCCGGTGACCCACTTGATGGCTGAGCCATCGGGCGAACTGGCGCGCAACTCGACGGAATTCTGGCGCCCCTCGCGATGCACCGACACAGCTGTAGGCGAAAGCAGGACGTTTGCCTCGTTCTTGCTGAAATCGTTGTGCGAGGCGAGCAGCGTGAAATTGGCGATCGAGGTGGTGTAATCGATCTGCGCGCGAGCGTTCCAGGAATCGATATCCAGCAAGCCCTTCGGCTTGTCGCTATACCACGCATCGCCATGCGAAGAGAGCGGCGCCTCGACGCTGCCGACATCGTGGCCGCCTGAATGCAGGTAATCGCCGGCGATCAGGATGCGCAGCGAATCCGTCGGCTTGGTCAACAGCTTGAGCCGACCGGCCGTCATCCTGGCGTCGTTGTTGCCGTTGGATAGATAGCCGCTGTGATTTTCCGTGGCAATGGCCGCGCGCACGGCCGTGTCTTCGCCGATCGGGGCATTGATGGCGCCTTCGGCATGAACGGCATCGTAGTTGCCGACCTGGGCCGTGGCATAGCCCTCGAAGCGCCCGAGCACCGGATCGTTGGTGACGATGTTGACCGCGCCCGCCGTGGCGTTGCGGCCATAGAGCGTTCCTTGCGGCCCGCGCAGCACCTCGACGCGATTGACGTCGAACATCAGGCTTGTCGGCACCTCGGTCTGCTGCTGATAGACGCCATCGACGTTGAGATTGACCGCCGGATCGCCCAGTTGCGCGTCGGCGTTCGACCCAACGCCACGAATGTAGATCTGGGCGCCGTTGGCATTGCCTTGCACTTGCACCGAAGGCACGGTCGCGATGGCATCGGCCACGCTGTTGCGCGCCTGGTTGAGCAAATCGCCGCCGCTGAACGCGGTGATGGCAACGGCTGCCTTTTGCACGGACTCGCTATGGCGTTGCGCGGTAACGATGATGTCCCCCGCGGCCGAAGCGCCTTCGCTCCCGGCAGACACTTGGGCGTCCTGCGCCCATGCGCCGGGGGCGTAAAGCAATGCCGCTCCGGCGAGCAAATGGAAACCAAGGCGCATCGATCCAATCCTCTCTCTGCGTGGTCAAAGGCCACGCTTGCGCCTGTTTTTGCACAGGTGTGCAAAATCCGTTTATCGATTATTTGGGAGCGTATTCATCCATTGCGGCGATAACCGGAAAACCGCGTGGCCGATCGGCACCGGCACGATCGGTTCGCGTGGACGGCCCGATGGAAGGCGGTAACCCCACAATCGATTTTTGCACGGCAGCCGCACGCCTCTTGGGCGCAGCCTGCGTCGGCGAGACGCTGCACGCCACGGCGTCCCAGGCCACTATCTGCTTTCCGAGCAGGGCCGGGCGCTGTCGCCCATGCTCCAGCGCTGGATGGCGGACCGCATGCGCGCCACCGTGCGCAGCGTGCCTTCCACAGGTCCCCATCGCCCAGATAGTCTGGATTTATCGCGCCTAGGCGGCGCTGCGCGATCGACGATCAAGATCGATTTCTCGTTCCCGTCGGATTTGAACTTCAGCCGCGAGAGCGCGGAGCCCTGGGTCGACCCGTAGAGATCGAGCTCGTGTGCGCCCACCAGTTTGCAGGCCTTTGGCACGGGCCTGGCGGAGCGGAAGGTCCCCGCCGGCAGAGTCCCTCGCGCGCTATGCGATCGAGCGCACCGCTTGATGCCCCGCGCCCGGTTCGGGCGCGGGGCGGTCCGCTCAGTCGGCAGGGTTCCAGATGATCGCGAAGGCGTCCTCGTCGTCCTGCCCGGCGGCGCGGCCGAGGTTGGCGTAGAGTCGGCGCGGACCGAATTCGGGGGCGGCGAGCGACAGCGATACATAGTCGCGGCCAGACATCTCGCCGCGCCGGATCCATCCGGCCCCGACCTCGACACAGGCCGCGTGTGATTTTCATCGCTTGCGGCCGGGTTGCAGCGGCACAACGGACGGGGCACGTTTTCAGGGCTGCGCCACGGTTATTGCGTTCCCGAATGGCTAGGCGGCGTGGACAAATTCCACAGCGCCACGGCTGGAGGCAAAAACCGCCAGTTCAAGGAGGCGAGGTGAAGCAATAGTGGGCCTATTGCTAGCCGAGCCGACGTGGAAATGGCGGTTTTTGGTCCAGCCCCGCAGGGGTTGCCCTGTAAAAGGCCCTGGCAGCGTTGCTCTGCCTTGAAAGAGGCCCACTCTTCCTGCGGCTTCGCGCCTCGCCAGGGCCTTTTACAGGGCAACCGTGGCGTTGTGGAATTTGTCCACGCCGCCTAGCGCGATCAGCAATTTCTGACCACTTGGAGATCTTCCAGGTTCGGCGTGTGAACATCTCCTCCCGACGAAGGCCGCCCTTTGCACAAGAACCAAATACTTTCGCTGACACTAAAGCCGATCTAATGTCGGGCCGCTGATGTAATCCCAGTTTCACATTGCGGATGCGTGAAGCAAGGAGGAGGCGTGCCATGGACTATTCCATCGATTATGTTCGGAAGCATCTGCCACCCGAGGACCCGCCGCTCGAGCGAGTGCCGCGCGATGTTGTAAACGAGATTGCGCGGTGGCGTGATGTGATCAAGGATGGCGATGTCGAACTGACCGCGAGGGCGACTCGTTGGACCTATGCGGTGTTCGCCGAGCTTGACCTTGGTCGCTTCCTGTTCGAGCGGGACTTTCCGCTCTTCTGGCCGTCCGTTGCGCTGTCCTCGAGTCCTTTCGAAGCTGTGTCGTTCGGGCTGTTCGACGAGAAGAGCGAGGCAGCGGGCCTCGGCATAATCATCGATGTGCCGGGAATGCGAGACCGCAGGTTTGAAATCGTCGATTACCTTCTGTTCCCGCGCCTCAACAACCAGAAGTTCCCGCTCGCTATCCGTTACTCCGAACTCGACCTACACGTTGCGCACCCGCAGGGCGCGACCAGTGCTTGCTGGGCCAAATGCAATCGGAACAGCTCTGTCTGGGGTGTGCTGACGGCGGGGCACGCGGTCTCGACCCGAACCGGTGGATCGGTGCCCATGGTGACGGGGGGATCCGCGAGCGTGGCCAGGACCTACTATCAACCGGTCGATGCGGCGTTCGTGAAGACTGCCGCGCCGACCGGGGCGACCTATCAACTCGGCGTTTTGTCCTTCCCGGCGATGACCATGACGGTGACAGTGCATTGCCAGGGCGGCAGCACAACGCGCACGATCGTCGATGTGACCACCAATTGCGGCGTCACCCACACGCGCAAGATTGGGATTCGCTTCTGCATCGACCGTCCGGCGAGCCCGGGAGATTCCGGCGCGTTGGTGACCGTCGCCAACGGCGATGCGGTCGGCATCTACACTGGCGACATGAAGGTGCCGGGACCACCACCTGGCGTGCGCGGCCACGCCCAGAATTTCGAGCAAGCAGTTTACGCGCTCGACGTCACCCCTTACCTTTGAGGAGCAGGCCGATGGCCGATGAATCGCGAGAAGACTGGGAACTCTCGATCTTTGTTCCGGAGGACACGACTGCAATCGAAGTCACGCCTGATGACGCGGTTGGCGAACATTCGCTGCGAGATTTGCTCTCTGGCGCCAAGCGGGTCACGCGGGTCGGCGCGGTCGAGATCCAGGCGCAATGGGTGCGGACCGTCGATGCGTTGATGAAGTTGAGCTCGACTATCGCCAATCGCTCGAAGGAATGGACGATCGATGAGATCGAGGTCGGATTGACGCTCAGCGCCAAAGGCGAGTTGCTGTTCATCGCCGAGGCTGGAGCCGAGGCCAGCATCAAGTTCACGCTAAAGCGTCGATCGGATGCAGGTGCAGCGGCAAACCCGCCGGCGGCCTTGCCGTAGGGCAACTGATCGCGGCGTTCGGGAACATTCCTTCGTGAGGTAGCCCGAACCGGCCATCGTAATTGTCGCCGCGCAGCCTGGCGCATTTCGTAAGGCGCCGATACCCGCTTCGCTGGGCAGAGCACCATGTGAATGCAGAAGGTCGCCGCATGAACGGCGGCTTTTCTGAAACCGGCCATTCGCTGTTGGCCTCCTGAATGACGGGAATGTCCAACGACGCGGCGTTCGCCGCAGGAAAACCGACCAAAGCCGGCCATGCGAGCGATTTCCTCTGAACGTCTCCTTCGAACATGAGCTGCCGTTTGAATGCACCGCCCAGGAGGACCGGGCGGTGCGTTCGATCACGCTTGGGCGGCGAAAGTGCGGGCTACGTCAGCGGCGCTTATGCCCTCTAGCGCGAGCCCGTAGCCGGTCCCTTCATCGATCAGCCGTCGGAGCGTCTGGGTCAGCGCGATGCGGGTGTAGCGGCCGGTGAGCGGCGGCAGCGCGGCGATGCCGTCGGCGATCTCATGGGCGCGGGCGAGCAGGCGATCGGCAGGCACGATCTCGTTCACGACGCCGTAGTCCTTCGCCGTTTCGGCATCGAGCACCTGCCGGGTCAGCAGGAAGTAGCGGCCGCGCACCGATCCGATCACGTGTGGCCACAGGACGTGTACGCCGTCGCCCGGGACGATGCCGAGCTCGAAATGCGGCTTGTCCTGGAACACGGTCTGGGGCGTGGCGAGGATGATGTCGGTAAGCAGCGCATATTCGCTGTGGAGGAGCACCGGCCCATTCAGCGCGGTGATCATTGGCACCTCGATGTCGAGGATGTTCGACAGCACCTTGCGGCCCTCGCGCAGTATCTTGTCGTAGCCTTGGGGCGTAAAGAAGTCGAAACCGTCGGCGTCGATCGTGTCCATGAAGGCATCCCCCGAGCCCGTCAGGATCACCGCGCGGTTCTCGCGGTCCTCACCGATCTGGTGGAACAGTTCGACGAACTGCTCATGCGTGTGACCGTTAAACACGAGCTTGCCGCCGTCGGTGTGCAGCGCCACTTCGAGCACGCCATTGTCCTTGCGGGTGAGGTGGGCGTTGGGGAATGCGTCGCGATAGGTCTCGAACTTTGCCATGATGCTGATCCTCTTGGGTAGACCGCCCGGAAGCGGCGGCGTGAGCATCAGCTAGGCGGTTCAAGGCCGCGACGGACGATAGTGCAGGGCGATAAGGCTTATGCCTTGCCGGAATAGCTGCCCGTTATTGCCGCTTCCACAAAGCTCGCGAACTGGCGTGCCTTGGCACTCGCCATCCTCCCGGCCGGGAACACGGCCCAAAGATCGATCGGCGGAAGCGCCCAGTCGGTGAGCACTCGTTTGACCGCGCCGCTCGCCAGTTCGGGCACGAACATCCAGTCCGAGCCGATCGTCAGGCCGATGTCGGCCAAGACCGCAGCGCGCAATCCCTCCGCCGCGCTTACCCGCACACGGCCGCGCACCGTAACCGATGCAACCGTCCCCTCCCGCGTGAACGACCACGTGTTCGACAGCTGACTGTAGATGATCGTCTCGTGCTCGGCGAGATCGGCGGGGGTGCGCGGTTCTCCGGCGCGCGCGAGGTAGCTGGGTGTGGCGAACACGGAGCGACCGCCCGTCGCCAGCCTGCGGGCGACTGCGGCGGAATCCGGCAGCGACCCCATACGAAGCGAGATGTCGATGCCCTCCGCGACCAGATCGATGACGCGATCGTCCAGGATCACGTCGATCTCCAGTTCGGGATGGTGTTCGAGGAAGTGTGGCAGCAGCGGTATGATGTGAAGCCGCGCAAAGGTTGTCGCCGCTGAAACGCGCAGGCACCCTGACAATCCGGCGCCGGCACCGCGCGCGGCAAGCTCGGCTTCGTCCGCCTCCTGAAGGGCGGCCTTGGCACGCTCGTAGAAGCGTTGGCCGGCCTCGGTCGGCGTCAATCCGTGAGTGGAGCGGATCAACAGGCTGACCTGAAGCCTGCCTTCGAGCTGCGCGATCGTCTTGGAGACGGCGGGCTGGCCGACGTTGAGCTGGCGTGCGGCAGCCGAGAACGACCCGGTTTCCACCACTCGGACAAGAGTCAACATTGCCTGATACCGGTCCATGCCATTCCTCCTTGGAATGAGCGTTATCGCTCAGGCCCTGCTGCCGTGTCGAGCGGGATAGAGGCATTTGTCTTTCACGCCTTCGGATGGGCCGAAGCGATGGGAGCGCCAGAACATGATGACGTGGCTGATGCGGGCTGCTGCGGGGTCGTCCGTGCTCGACAGCCTCCTCGTCTTTCAGATCACCGGCAGCCCGGTTCCGGCGCTCCTCGCGCTGGCGGCACCCATCCTGCACTCCCGTCTGCCTCTCAAGGAAAATGATCATGTTTGACGTCTACGCCTTCGCCACGCCCAACAGCATCAAGGTACCGATCGCGCTTGAAGAGCTGGGCCTCGATTATGCCCTCCACACCGTCAACGTACGCAAGGGCGAACAGAAGGCTTCCGACTTCCTGACGCTCAACCCGAACGCCAAGGTGCCGGTGCTGGTCGACCCCGACGCGGAGAACGGACGGTTCGTCCTGACCGAGTCCGCCGCCATCCTCGTCTATCTCGCCGAGAAGACCGGTCGCCTGCTGCCCACCTCGGGTGAGGGCCGGGCGCGTGTCTTCGAGCAGCTTTTCTTCCACGCCTCGGCTCTCAGCCCTGCCTTCGGTCAGTCCGGCTTCTTCCAGCGCTTTGCCACCGAGCCGCAGCCGATCGCCATCGAGCGCTTTTCGAGCGAAGCCAGGCGCACGGTCGCCGTTGTCGATGGCCTGCTGGCCAAGCACCGCTTCGTTGCCGGGGACGCATTCACGATCGCCGACATCGCCCATTTCGGCTGGCTGTGGCGCCGCGAATTCGCCGGCGTCGGGCTCGACGACACGCCCAATGTCGCCCGCTGGTACACCGAAATCGAGGCTCGCCCCGCGGTTCTGCGCGCCATCGCCCGGGTGAATGCACTGATCCCTGCCGCTTGAGCGCCAGTCTAGGAGTAATCGTCATGTCCAAGTTGTTCACGCCGGTTGCGGCCGGTGCGCTCTCCCTCGACCACCGCGTCGTCATGGCTCCGCTTACGCGGATGCGGTCCGATCCGGGTGATCGGCCGAACGCGCTGATGCGCGACTATTACGCGCAGCGGGCCTCGCGCGGTGGCCTCATCATCTCGGAAGCGACCCCGATTTCGCGCCAGGGCTATGGTTATGCCGGCGCACCTGGCATCTACGATGACGCGCAGATCGCGGGTTGGCGGGCGATCACCGATGCCGTGCATGAGCGGGGCGGCCAGATCGTCATGCAGCTCTGGCATGTCGGGCGCCAGTCGCATCCAGACATCCAGCCTGATGGCGAGGCTCCGGTCGCGCCATCGGCTATCGCGGCAGAGGGCTATGGCTATGCCGCACATGGGCCGGTGCCTTTTACGATGCCACGTGCCCTGGAGCGCGCCGAGATTCCCGGCATCATCGCCGAATTCGGTGCAGGCGCCGCGCGTGCCAGGGCCGCCGGATTCGACGGCGTCGAGATCCACGGTGCCAACGGCTATCTGCCCGACCAGTTTCTGCAGGACGGCACCAACAAGCGCACCGACGATTATGGCGGGCCGATCGAGAACCGGGCACGCTTTCTGCTCGAGGTCACCCAGGCCGCGATCGCCGCTTTCGGCGCCGATCGGGTCGGCGTGCGCCTGAGCCCGAGCGGCACTTATGGTTCGATGTCGGACAGCGATCCCCAGGCGACCTTCGGTTACGTGGCAGGCAAGCTCGACGAGCTGGGCATCGCCTATCTTCATGTGGTCGAACCCCGTATCAAGGGAACCGAGCTGATCGCGGCGAGCGAGCCGATCGCGGTGCGTCACCTCCGCCAGCTCTTTCGCGGCTCGATCATTGCCGCTGGCGGGTTCGACCGCGTGGGCGCCGAAGCCGTCCTCGACAGTGGCGACGCCGATGCGGTGGCATTCGGTCGGGCCTTCATCGCCAACCCGGATCTGCCCGAACGGCTCCGCCTCGGCCGGCCGCTCACGCCTTATGACCGGGCGACCTTCTACGGCGGCGATGCGCGCGGTTACACCGATTACCCGTTTTACGCCCACGCCGCCTGAACGCCATTTCGCGGCGGAATGGGGCGATAGTCCGCTTGCGCGACTGCCAGTCCGGGCGGGACCAGCCCACCTCTCCCCTGCTACCCGATACACGGAGACCTGACATGACCCTTCAAGCCAAACTCGACGCCTTCAAGACCGATTTTGAAGCGGGCAAGCCGCCCTACAATGTTCCGCCGGCCGTCATCGAAACGATGCACCGCGCAACCGCTGAATTGATCGCTAGTGGCGCCACTACCCGCGTGCTCAAGGCCGGCGACAAGGCGCCATCGTTCACGCTGAGCGACCCGGACGGCAATTCCGTCTCGTCAGAGAACCTCCTCGCCAAAGGGCCGCTTGTGGTGAGCTTCTACCGCGGGGTTTGGTGCCCTTATTGCAACATGGAGCTACAGGCGCTCCAGGCGGCGCTTCCCGAGTTCGAGAAACTTGGCGCCAGCCTGGTCGCCATCTCGCCCCAGACTGCGGTGAACAGTCGCAAATCGGTCCGCCAGAACCAACTCGGCTTTCCGATCCTGTCTGACGCGCACAACGACGTCGCGGCCGCCTTCGGCCTACGCTTCGAGCTGCCCGACTATCTGGTCGACCTCTATAAGGGCCTGAAGAACGACTTGCCGGCGTTCAACGGTGACCCGAGCTGGACGCTGCCGATGCCCGGTCGCTTCGTCATCGCCCGGGATGGCGTGATCCTCTACGCCGAGGTGAACCCGGACTATACCCGCCTCCCCGAGCCCGAGGACATGCTCCCGGCGCTGCGTCGCGCCGCGACCGTCTCTGCCTGAACATCGACCCCGGCTGCTGTTTGCGGCCGGGGCCTTTCTTGACGAGGTGCCTGATGTCTCGAACCTTCCTCATCACCGGCGCCAGCAAAGGCATCGGCCTGGCGCTCGCGCATTGGCTGACACGCGACGGGCATCAGGTCGTCGGTCTTGCACGCCATACTGTGCCAGACTTTCCTGGCGTGCTTCTGCCTGTCGACCTCGCCGACGCACAGGCGACCGATGACGCGCTGATGGATCTTACGGCCCGCTTTCGCTTCGACGGCGTGATCAACAATGTCGGCCTCGTCCGGCCGCAACGGCTCGGCGCGGTGGAACTGCCCGCGCTGGACGAGGTCATGCGTGTCAATCTTCATCCGGCGCTTCAAACCGTTCAGGCGCTACTTCCGGGCATGGCCGAGCGACGCTGGGGACGGATCATCAACATTTCCAGCCTCACCGTCCTCGGCTCGGTCGAGCGCACTGCCTATGCCGCGGCGAAGGCTGCGCTGGTCAGCTTCAGCCGATCCTGGGCGCTGGAACTGGCGACCACCGGTATCACCGTCAATGCGGTGTCGCCCGGTCCGACCGAGACTGAACTCTTTCGCGCCAACAACCCGCCCGGCAGCGATGGCGAGCGCCGCTACTTGTCCGGCGTGCCGATGGGCCGCTTCGGCCAGCCCGACGAGATTGCCGCCGCGATCGCCTTCCTCTTGTCCGAGAGGGCCGGCTTCATCACCGGCCAAACCCTGCACGTCGATGGCGGAGCCTCGATCGGCAAAGCTGCCTTCTGACGGCGACACCCAATATGGATATCGAAAATATGACCGATCAAACTGTCCTCGTCGTTGGCGCTTCCCGCGGGCTGGGCTTTGCTCTCGCTGCCGAATGGCTCGACCGCGGCTGGCACGTCATTGCAACGGCACGCGGCAGGTCGGACGGACTGGCCGCACTCGCGGAGCGCCATGACGACAGGTTAGAGATTGAGACAGTCGACATCAACGACGCTGACGGCGTGCGGGCCTTGCGCAATCGGTTGGACGGCCGTCGTCTGGACGTCCTCTTCATCAACGCGGGCATTGCTCGCGCGATCGAGGAGAGCCCCGCAACTGCAAGTGAGCGCGATTTCCTGGACATGATGCTGACCAACGCCTTCTCGCCTGTACGCGCGGCCGAGATGCTACGCGACGTGGTATCCGAAGGAGGGACGATTGCGATCATGACATCCGAACTCGGCAGCATTGCGAACGCCAACGGGGGCTGGCAACTCTACTCGTCCAGCAAAGCCGCGCTCAACATGCTCATGAAGGGCTATGCTGCGAAAAACGCTGCCGACGGGCACACGCTGCTGCTCGTCGCGCCGGGCTGGGTTCGGACTGAAATGGGCGGCAGCGAAGCGACCCTTTCGATCGAGGAAAGCATCCCTCTTGTCGTTGATATGATCGCAGCAAGTCGCGGCAAGCCGGGTTTGCGCTATGTTGACCGCTTCGATGAAGAACTGCCTTGGTGAGCGTTGCATAGCTCGCCGCTCGGAAAAGCAGCGCGGAGGCGCAACCGCGCTGCGGGCGCACATACCGGTTGAGTAAACGCTGGCCGTTGGGTCCCGACGGGACATGCCGTTCGGCAGATCACTCGGAAACGGCAAAGCGCGTCCCAAGCGCCCGTGTCCGGCTCTCTATCGGAAACGGGCGCCGAAGAGTTCCGATCTCGGTGTTTTCGGCGTGGGCAAACAGGGGCTTGGCGGAGCGGGAGGGATTCGAACCCTCGATACGCTTTTGACGTATACTCACTTTCCAGGCGAGCGCCTTCGACCACTCGGCCACCGCTCCGCGTGCACTGGAAGGCGCGCACTAGCGGGCTGTGTGGGGTTGCGCAAGGGCGGTTTGGCGATCACAACAGCAAAATGTGGATACGCCCCGTTGCCGCGCTTGCGCTGGTTGTTGCCGCCCCCGGTTTTGCACAGGGACAGGCTGCTGCGCCTGTTGCCGCGCCCAGTTCGGCGCCCAGCCCCGCGCAGATCGTCGCGGCGGCGCCGGCTGCGGATTGGGTGGCGATCGCGGCCGATCAACTGCTGGTGATGGATCTGGCACCGGGCCGGGATCGCGCCGCGCGGCGGGTGGTGATCCAGCTTTTGCCCGCGCCCTGGTCGCAAGGCTGGGTGGGCAATATCCGCAAGCTGGCCGCCGCGCATTGGTGGGATGGCACGGCAATCAACCGCGTGCAGGACGGCTATGTGGTGCAATGGGGTGATCCCTTTGCCGAGGACAAGGCGCGCGCGCGGGCTTTGCCAGCGGGGCTGCAAAGCGTGCCACAGAGTGGCTACACCTTGGCGGCCGGTGCTGCGCCGGGGTTGGAAGGGCCTCGCCTGACCGATGGCATCTATGCAGCGTCGGGCCGGTTCTACCAGGGCTGGCCGATCGCGGCGGGGCCGGGCGCATCGCCGGAAACCTGGCCGGTGCATTGCTATGGCACGGTCGGCGTAGGGCGCGACATGCCGCCCGACAGCGGCACGGGGGCTGAACTCTATGCGGTGATTGGCGATGCGCCGCGCCAGCTCGATCGCAATATCGCGGTGGTGGGGCGGGTGATTTCCGGCATGGAGTGGCTGTCCAGCCTGCCGCGTGGCAAAGGCGAGATGGGCTTCTATCGCCAGGCAAAAGAGCGCACGCCGATCGTGCGCGTGCGCCTGGGCAGCGAGGTGCCGGGCCTGCCGACGTGGCAATACCTGTCCACCAGCAGCGACAGCTTTGCCCGCTATGTCGATGCCCGCGCCAACCGGCGCGATCCGTTCTACATTCGCCCGGCAGGCCGGGTGGACATCTGCAACGCGCCGGTGCCGATCCGCCCCAAGCCGTGACGCCGCCGTTGTTCATCATGCATCCGTTCGGGCAGCACGGCTGATTGCCGGCCAAGGGAGCCCCACCATGACCGATATTGCCGCCATCCTGCCCGACTTGGTTGCCCTGCGCCGCGACATTCACCAGCATCCCGAGCTTGGCTTTTGCGAACATCGCACCGCGGCGCGCATCGCCGAGGAACTGCGCGCCTTGGGCCTGGCCGTGCACGAGGGCATCGGCGGCACCGGCCTGGTGGGCGTGCTCAAGGGGACGCGGCCGGGCACGCGCACGGTGGGCCTGCGCGCCGACATGGACGCGCTGCCGATTACCGAGCAGACCAATCTGCCCTGGGCCAGCCGCACGCCTGGCACGTTCCACGGCTGCGGGCATGATGGCCATGTCGCCATGCTGCTGGGCGCGGCGCGGGTGCTGGCGGCCGAACCCGATTTTGCCGGCACCGTCCATTTCATCTTCCAGCCGGCCGAAGAAGGGCAGGGCGGGGCGCGGGCGATGATCGAGGAAGGACTGTTCGAACGGTTCCCCTGCGATCGCGTCTATGCCCTGCACAACTGGCCGGGGCTGCCCGCGGGCACCATCGCCACCCGGCCCGGCGCAATCATGGGCGCGGCTGACAAGTTTCGCGTGGTGATCACGGGCAAGGGCGGGCATGCCGCCATCCCGCAGGATACCCCTGATGCGATTCTGGCCGCAGCGGCCCTCGTGCAACAGCTCAACACCATCGTGTCACGCGCGGTGCCCCCTGTGCAGGCAGCGGTGCTCTCGGTCACCGAAATCCACGGCGGCGAAGCGCATAACGTGATCCCATCCGATGTCGTGGTGGGGGGCACCGTGCGCACGTTCGATCCGCAGGTGCAGGCGCGGATCGAGGCGCGCATCCAGGCCATTGCGGCAGGTATCGCCACGGCGTTCGAAGTGCGGTGCGACCTTGCCTATGATCGCTATTACCCGGCCACGATCAACGATCCGGCCGCTGCCGCCGATGCCCTGGCCGTAGCCGCCACGGTGGCCAATGCCGAACTGGCGCCCGAACCGGCTGCCACTTCGGAAGACTTTTCGTTCATGCTGCAACAGCGGCCCGGCGCCTATATTTGGCTGGGCCAGGGCGTGGGCGACCATCCCGCGCCGCTGCACAATCCGCACTACGATTTCAACGACGCCGTGCTCGAAACCGGCATTCGCCTGCACTGCGCGCTGGCCCGCCACTGGCTGGCCTGAGAGCCTGAGCCGAAAGTCCTGCGGGCCGGTTTGGCGGGTCTTTTGCGCCACGACAGCGTCGGCCGTTCGCTTACCCTTCGGCGCAATACCGGCGCATCTGCGCCACCAGATGGGCAAAGACCGCGTCGATGCGCGGCGCATGGCGCAAGTCTTCGTGCGTCACCACCCAGGCATCGAGATGGGCCACGGTGATCTGCGGGAACACGCGCACCAGGTCTTGCCGGCCCACCGGCACCTGGATCACGCCGATCCCCAGGCCGGCGGCCACGGCGGCGCGCTGGGTCGGGTGGCTGTCGGTGCGTATGGCAAAGCGCACCGGCCGGCCGACGAATTCGGCCAGGCGGCCGGCCAGGGCCAGGTCTGCGCTGGCGCGATCCGGGCCGATCAGGCGGTGATCGACAAGTTCGGCCGGGCTGGCGGGCAGGCCATGGGCCGCGACATAGGCAGGCGCCGCAAACAGGCCCAGCGCGATCTGCCCGACATGCTGCGCGCGCAGGGCACCTTGGCTCGGGCGGACCATGCGGATGGCGATGTCGGCTTCCTGGTGCAGCAGGTCTGCCGACTGGTTGCTGAGCGCCAGTTCGATATCGAGCGCGTGATGGCGTGCCAGCAAGGGTTCCAGCATCGCAGGCAGCACGGCAATCCCGATGAAATCAGCCACGCTCAGCCGCACGGTTCCGGCAATCTCCCCCGGCGCCCCGCTGGCGGCGCGGTGAAAAGCCTGGGCGGCATGGGCCATCTGCCGCGCCGGTTCGGCCAAGGCCAGGGCTTGGGCCGTGGGCACCATTCCCCCCGCGGCGCGAATGAACAGCGGCTGGCCCAGCGACCTTTCCAGGGCATCGATGCGAAAGCGCACGGTCGGCTGCGCCAACCCCAGCGCGCGCGCCGCCGCCGACAGGCTGCCCGTATCGATCACGGCCAGGAACGCCTGGTGACTGTCCCAATCGAGTGTGCGCATGTTCATTGAAAAATGATGAGCCGCTTGCAGCTTCCTGTCAATTTTCGATATGCCATGCAGCGCCTAGGTCTGGGCCTTCGACAATGAAGGATCATGACCATGACCAAGACCATCCTGATTTTGGGCGCCACCGGCGGCATCGGCGGCGCGGTTGCGCGCACGATGCTGGCGCGGGGCTGGGCGGTGCGGGCGCTGGTGCGCGATACCGGCCGGGCGGCAGCCCAGTGGGGGGAGGGGGCGGCGCCGCAATGGCTTGAGGGCGATGCGCTGCGCGCCGACGATGTGATGGCCGCAGCGCAAGGCGCGGCGGCGCTGCTCCACGGCGTCAACCCGCCGGGCTATCGCAACTGGGAAACCCTGGTTCTGCCAATGCTCGATGCCAGCCTTGCAGCGGCACGGCGCCACGGCGCGCGCCTGCTCTTGCCCGGTACGATCTACAACTATGATGCGGCGGCAACCCCGGTGATCGACGCTGCCACGCCGCAGCATCCGCGCGGCCGCAAGGGCGCGATCCGTGTGGAAATGGAACGCCGCCTGGCCGCCGCCGCGCCCGAAGTGAGCAGCATCGTCCTGCGGGCGGGGGATTTCTTTGGGCCCGGTGCTGCTCAAAGCTGGTTTTCCCAGGCGCTGGCCCAGCCGCCCTACCGCGTGATCACCCAGCCGGGCCGCGCCGGCATTGGCCATACCTGGGCCTATCTGCCCGATCTGGCCGAAACCTTTGCCCGCCTGCTGGAATTGCCCGAAGGGAAACTGGCCGCGGCCGAACGCCTGCAATTCGGCGGGTTTTGGGACCACGATGGCCGCCAGATGGCCCAGCACGTGCGGGCTGCACTGGCGCAGCCCGACCTTGCCGAGCGGGCGTTTCCTTGGTGGCTCATGCGGATGGCCGCGCCGCTGGGTGGCTTCCCGCGCGACGTGGCCGAAGTGGCGCAGTTCTGGCGCCACCCCGTGCGGCTGGACAATGCACGGCTGGTTGCGCTGTTGGGCAAGGAGCCCGCGACGCCCATCGCCCAGGCGATAGGCGCCAGCCTTTCCGCGCCGGCCTGATGCGCGTGGGGGGCGAGCGCCGCGCCACAGGATTTGGCGATGTGCGAAGACCTTAGCACGCTTGGCACCATGGAACGATGCCCGCCGGCAATCGTTAAGGCCCGTGATTTCCCCATAGCGAAAGGGCGCATCGTGATTGGCAAGATCGTATCTGCAGTGATCGGCAAGAAGATCGCCGAACGTACCCCCGGGCTGAGCGAAGGCGGTGGCGCGCTGCTGGGCGTGGCTGCGGCCACGGCGCTGCGCCGTCTGGGCCCGATGGGCATGGTGGCTGCGGCAACCGGCGGCTGGCTGGTGAAGCGCCACCTGGCCAAGCGGCAGGCCCGCCAACAGCAGGCTTACTGATTTCCTGGGCCGCGCGTGCCGGTTGCACGCGCGGCCAATAACTGAACGAAACCGTTTCATTTTTCGTTCGCATCTCCGGGCAGGGCGCATCGGTGCCCGGTCCGTGTGTCCGCTTGCGCGCTGCGCAGGGCGGCGCCAATGGCACAAGGACCCATTCCCATGGCACGCAAGCCCCAGACTCCGTCGACCCCCGCCGAACATTCGCCTGCGCTGGACAACGCCCTGCGTGATCACCAGCCCGGCGCAGGCCGGGCCGATTACGCGACAGAGCCCGGCAATGCGGGCGAAACGCACCAGAACGTGCAGCAGGGCGAGCCGGGCGCCTACCTCACCGACAATTTCGGCCATCGCCTGGCGGACAACCAGAACAGCCTGAAGGCCGGAGAGCGTGGGCCTGCGCTGCTGGAAGACTTCATCCTGCGCGAAAAGATCTTCCATTTCGATCACGAGCGCATTCCCGAGCGCATCGTTCACGCGCGCGGATCGGGCGCGCATGGCGTGTTCGAAGTGACCAAGGCGATTCCTGAACTGACCAAGGCCGGCCTGTTCCAGGAAGCGGGCAAGACCTGCCCGGTGTTCGTGCGCTTTTCCACCGTGGCCGGCGGCGCCGGATCGGTGGACACCCCGCGCGACGTGCGCGGCTTTGCCGTGAAGTTCTATACCGAGGAAGGCAACTGGGACTTGGTGGGCAACAACATCCCGGTGTTCTTCATCCAGGATGCGATCAAGTTTCCCGACCTCATCCACTCGGTGAAGATGGAAGCCGATCGCGGCTATCCCCAGGCTGCCAGCGCGCATGACACGTTCTGGGATTTCGTCGGGCTGATGCCCGAATCCATCCACATGATCATGTGGGCGATGAGCGACCGCGCCATTCCGCGCACGTTGCGCACGATGGAGGGCTTTGGCGTCCACACCTTCCGCCTGGTCAATGCCAAGGGCGAAGGCCACTTCGTCAAGTTCCACTGGAAGCCGGTGCAGGGCCTGGAATCGCTGATCTGGGACGAGGCGGTGAAGATTGCCGGGGCCGATCCCGATTTCCATCGCCGCGACTTGTTCGAAGCGATCGAGCGCGGCGCGTTCCCGGCCTGGGACCTGGGCGTGCAGGTGTTCGACGAGGCCTTCGCGGCCAAGCAACCCTATGACGTGCTCGACGCGACCAAGCTGGTGCCCGAGGAAGACGTGCCGGTGCAGATCGTGGGCCGCATGACGCTCAACCGCAACGTGGACAATTTCTTTGCCGAGACCGAGCAGGTTGCGTTCCTGCCATCGAACGTTTTGCCGGGCATCGATTTTTCCAACGATCCACTGCTCCAGGGCCGGCTGTTCTCGTACCTCGACACGCAGAAATCGCGCCTCGGCACGACCAATTTCCACCAGATCCCGGTCAACGCGCCCAAGTGCCCGTTCCACAACATGCAGCGCGATGGCCTGATGCAGACGCTGGTGCCGACCGGCCGCGCCAATTACGAGCCCAACTCACTCAACGAAGCGGGTGAGGACAGCGGCCCGCGTGCCAGCCCCGAAACCGGCTTCACCTCGTTCCGCGAAAACGGCGAACGCAACGATCCCACGGAAAAGGTGCGGGTCCGCGCCGAGCTGTTTGCCGATCACTATAGCCAGGCTGCGCTGTTCTTCCATTCGCAGACGCAAAGCGAGCAGGCGCACATCGCCTCGGCGCTGGTGTTCGAACTGTCGAAGGTGAGCCTCGACCATGTGCGCGCACGCGTGCTGTCGCGGTTGCGCAATGTGGACGAGACACTGGCGCAGCGCGTGGCCGATGGCCTGGCGGTGGACCTGCCGGAAAAGGCCCCTGCGGCCCGCAAGCCGGTGGCGATGAAGCCGTCCGACGCGCTGTCGATCCAGAAGCAGGCCAAGAACACCTTCGAAGGCCGCAAGGTGGGCATCCTGTTTGCCGAAGGTTCGGACAAGGCAACGATCGACACGCTCAAGCAAGGGATCGAGAAGGCCGGCGGCGCCGTGGTCCTGGTGGCGCCCAAGGTTGGCGGCATCGCGGTCAAGGGCGGCACGCTCAAGGCGGATGGCCAGCTGGACGGTACGCCCTCGGTCATGTTCGATGCCGTGGCATCGGTGTTGATGCCCGAAGCAGCGGCCAAGCTGGCGCAGCAGGGTGCGGCGGTGCAGTGGTTCATGGACGCCTATGGCCATTGCAAGACCATTGCCCATTGTCCCGGCACGCAAGTTATCCTCGACAAGGCCGGGGTGGAGAAGGACGAAGGCGTGGTGCCCAACGAAGACCTGCTCAAGGTGGGCCCGGTGCGCCATTTCGCCCGCGAGCCCAAGGTGCGCGCGCTGGCGTGATGCCGGGCCCGTCCGCTGCATGAATTCCGTCACCCCGGATCAAGTCCGGGGTGACGAACGTATAGCATAAGCCGAACCATACAGGACACGCCGACAATGACCCAGCGCCAGACCCCGGAAGCAGAGGCACAAGCGATCAAGGTGCCCGAAGCGGCCGGGGGATGGGGATCGCTGGAGGGCATTGTCGCGACCGAGCTATCCCAAGCCGCCGGGCCAGGCGCGCTGGACACGTTGCGCCATCTCAACAAGCCCGACGGCACGGCCTGCACTTCTTGTGCCTGGATCAAGCCGCCCAATCCGGCGGCTTTCGAGTTTTGCGAGAACGGCGCGAAGGCGACGCTGTGGGACCTGACCAGCGCGCGCTGCACCCCGGCGTTCTTTGACCAGCACACGGTCAGCGAACTGTGGGGCTTGAGCGCCAACGAACTGGAGCGCGAAGGCCGGCTGACCGAGCCGCTTCGCTATGACCCTGCCAGCGATCGCTATGTCCGCGCCACCTGGGACGAGGCATTTGCCGCGATCGGCAGCCGGCTGAAGCAGACGCCGCCAGACGCCATGACATTCTATGCCAGCGGCAAGGCAGCGCTCGAACCGAGCTATCTGTTTGCCGCTTTCGCGCGGATGCTGGGGCACAACAACCTGCCCGACAGCTCGAACATGTGCCACGAGACCACGTCGGTGGGGCTCAAGAAAGTGATCGGTTCGCCGGTCGGCACCTGCCAGTTGGAAGACCTGGAGCAGTGCGACGCGATCTTTTACTTGGGCCAGAACCCCGGCACAAATTCCCCGCGCATCCTGCATCCCTTGCAGCAGGCGGTGAAGCGCGGTTGCAAGATCGTGACGTTCAACCCGCTCAAAGAAGCCGGGCTGGTCGAGTTCATCAACCCGCAAAGCCCGGTCGAAATGCTCACCGGCAAGGCGACGCGGTTGAGCCATCTCTACCTGCAAGTTCGCCCCGGCGGTGACATCGCCGCGCTGATGGGCGTGTGCAAGCATGTGCTGGCGCGCGCCGAGCGCGAGGAAGGGCTGCTGGACCAAGATTTTATTGCGCAACATTCGCATGGTTTCGAGGCGTTCCGCGCCAAAGTGGAGGCGACCGGCTGGGACGCGCTGGAGGCGGCAAGCGGCGTGACGCGGGCCGAGATGGAAGCGGCGGGCGACGTCTATGCCGATGCCAAGGCGGTGATCGGCATCTATGGCATGGGCCTGACGCAACAGGTGCATGGCAGCGAGGCGATTGGCCTGCTCGTCAACCTGCTGTTGCTGCGCGGCAATATCGGCCGGCCGGGGGCGGGTTGTTCGCCCATTCGCGGCCATTCCAACGTGCAAGGCCAGCGCACCGTGGGCATCACCGAAAAGGTTTCGCTCGCCCCGGTGGAAAAGTACCGCGAAGTGCTGGGCCTGGAAACACCGCAGGAAGATGGCCACAACACCGCCAAATTCCTGGAGGCGCTGCTGGCGGGCAAGAACCGTGTCTACCTGGGCCTGGGCGGCAACCTGGCCATGGCGGTGCCCGACCACGGGCCCGTGCACGCAGCCTGGCGGGAGATGGACCTGACGGTGCACATCGCCACGCGCCTCAACCACACGCACCTGCTGCCGGGCAAGGAAAGCTGGATCCTGCCCTGCCTGGTGCGCTCGGAAGAGGATATCCAGGAAAGCGGCAACCAGTTCGTCAGCATCGAGGACAGCTTCAGCCACATCTACAGCTCGATGGGCCGGCGCAAGCCGGCGAGCGCGCATGTGATGAGCGAGACGGCAATCCTGTGCGAACTGGCCAAGGCCACCCTGCCGTTCCACCCGCGCTGGCTGTGGGACGAATGGCGCGCCGATTACACGCGCATCCGCGAATTGATCGCGCAGACCTTTCCCAAGGAATTTGCCGAGATGGACCGCCGGATGCACGAGCCGGGCGGCTTTTTCCGGGGCAACGACGCGCGCCGCCGTGTGTGGCACACGCAGAGCGGCAAGGCGGAATTCACCGATCCCAGCGTGCTCAATGCAGGGCCACAGGATGAAGCGGCCGATACGCTGCGCCTTGTCACGCTGCGGTCCAACGACCAGTTCAACACCACGGTCTATGGCATGAATGACCGGCTGCGCGGTCTTTCGGGCGAGCGCACCATCGCATTGATGGCGCCGGGCGAGATTGCCCGGCTGGGCCTGGCCGAAGGGCAGCGGATCACGCTGGTGACGGCCACCGACACGGCCACGCGCCGCGCGGTGGGCGGCCTGAAAGTCGTGCCCTATGACCTGCCGGCTGGCACGGTGGCGGGCTATTTCCCCGAACTCAACGCGCTGGTGCCTCTCGGCTTGCGGGAAAAGCTGTCTGACACGCCGGCGTCAAAGGGGGTGCCGGTCAGGGTCGAGGCCTGACCGGCGGGCTTTCAACTCAGTTGGCCGCTTCTTCCGCATGCGCCACCGGGCAGCCTTGCTGCATGGCCACGCGGAAAGTGGACGACTGGCGATAGGCGCGGCGGCGGGCGCGGTTGATGCCGCCGAGCGGGCGGTGGGCGGCCAGGGCGTTCCAGGGCGAGAAGTGCAGCGTTTCATCGATGCGCTCCACTTTGTCGGCGCTCCAGCTATCCTGCGGCTCCATGCGCAGCGTGGCGACCTGCACGAACGGCGAAACCGCTTCGGGCCATTCCACGCTGGCATCCTCGACCGGTTGCTGCCCGAGATCGCGCAGCAACTGCACTTCGAATGCCCATTCGCCGGTGAGGCCCGCGGCATCCTGGCGGATGGTTTCGCGCAAGCCATCGGGCCGGCCTTTGGTGTCGATCACCTGGCCGGTCAGCGCCGTCAGCGCCGGTGACAGCGGGCGCAGGCGAAACTTGGCGACGTGATCACCAAAGCGGAACGGCGTGGTGGAAAAATAGGTTTCCCCCAGGGGATGCACCTGCGGCGCGCCACCCATGGCGGCCAGTGCGCCCGATTCCAGGCCGACCTTGCCCAAGGCGCTGTTGATGAAGCCGAGCACCGTGGACAGCGCAACCTTGGCACCGGGCGCGCGGTCGGTCGTTGCGGCGAGCAGCTTGAGCTTCCCGGCAAACTTGTCGGCGCTGGGCGCGGCAAACACCGGGCTGTTGACCATCAGGAAGTCCTGCGCGTCGCCTTCGGCCTCAGCCACGAATTCGCCCGGCACGCCTTCCACTTTCAGGGCAAGGCCGCGCGGCAGCACGACATTGTCATCCAGGATATCGCCCGGATTGGTGGAGACACGGAAGGAGGCGCGATAGCTGCCCGGCGTGGCGAACAGACCCTGGGCCAGTTCCGGCGGCAAATGCGCGTCGATGGTAAACGTGCCTTCGAACAGGCCATGGGCCTTGGCATGAACGGCGCGCACCGGCCGGCCATAATCCTTGGCGGTGGTGTGCAGGATGTGGTCGAACGACTTTTCCAGGGAAGCGTCGGTTTCCGCTTCGTTGTCCTGAACGTGTTCGATATCGGGCGAATAGCGGATGGGGGCTGTAAGCACGAAAGCCTTCCTTTCAGACGGCGGATGCAAAGGGATCGGGCAGGGCGGGGATGATCTTGTCGAGCGTGAGGGGGAAGCTGCGCACGCGCACGCCACAGGCGTTGTAGACCGCGTTGGCAATCGCCCCGGCCGCGCCGCAGATGCCCAGTTCGCCCACGCCCTTGGCCTGGAGCGGGCTGGCCGCCGCGTCCCGCTCTTCCAGCAGGATCACCTCGATCGCCGGCACGTCGGCATGCACCGGCACGTGGTATTCGGCGAGGTCGTGGTTGACCAGGTGGCCATCGCGCGTGTCGAAGGCGAGTTCCTCGGTCAAGGCGCTGCCGATACCCCAGACCATCCCGCCCAGGCATTGCGAGCGGGCGGTCTTGGCGTTGAGCACGCGGCCAAAGCCGAAAGCGCCGGTCATGCGGCGTACCCGCACTTCGCCGGTAAAGGCATGGACGGCCACTTCGGCAAAGAATGCGCCGTAGCTTGCCTGTGAAAATTCCTTGGCGGTCTTGCCCGGTTTGATCGAGCCGGTTTCGACCAAGTCGTGCCCATCGAGCAGATCGGGCAAGCCGCGGCTTTCGCCGCCCGGCCCACTGGCGCTGCCATCCTTGAGGGCAAGGTCGGTTTCGTCGCAGCCCAGGCGCTTGGCCAGCGTTTCGCGGATGGCCTCGCACGCGCGCATCACGGCGGAGCCAGTGGAGATCGCGCCGAAGCTGCCCCCCGAACCCGCGCCGGCGGGAAAGGCGGTATCACCGAGCGTCACGGTCACTTGCGCGATCGGTAGGCCCAGCATTTCGCCCGCAATCTGGCCCAGGATGGCATATGTGCCGGTGCCGATGTCGGTCTGGTCGGTTTCCACCAGCGCGCTGCCATCGGCCCGCAGGGTGACGCGTGCCTGGGCAGGCACCATCATGTTGACACGGGCGGCGCTGGCCATGCCCATGCCGATCCACCATTCACCCTCGCGGGTCTGGCACGGCCGGGTTTGCCGCGCGCTCCAGCCAAAGGCCTTCACGCCTTCTTCCAACGCCTGGGTCAACATCCGCGAGGAATAGGGCGTGCCCTCAACCGGCACGGTGGCGGGCAGGTTGCGCTTGCGCAAGTCGATGGGATCGATGCCGATCTTTTCGGCCAGTTCGTCCATCGCCGCTTCCAGCACTTGCATGCCGACCGCTTCGCCCGGCGCGCGGACAGAGCCGGCGGTAAGGCGGCTGATGCGTGCCACCTCCACCTTGAGCAGGCGGTTTTCGCCGCCATAAAGGAATTCCGTGGCCTGGGTGACGGGTTCGGCAAACTTTTCGCCCGGCAGGTTGGATACCAGCGCTTCGTGGCCCAAGCCGATCAACCGGCCGGCGGGATCAGCCGCCAGCCGCACGCGCTGGCGCGTTTCGGAACGGCGCATCACGGTCTGGAACACCTGCTGCCGGGTCATCACCACGCGCACCGGGCGGCCCAGTTCGCGCGCGGCGATCGCGGCCGAGACGGCTTCGTGCGTGATGCCCAGCTTCGATCCAAAGCCGCCGCCGACATAAGGCGCGATGATCCGCACCTTGTCCGCCGCAATGCCCAGGCAATCGGCGATTTCCTTAACGTTGTAGGCCAGCATCTGATAGCTGCCGTGCAGGACCAGATTGTCGCCCTGCCATTGCGCGATGGTCGCATGCGGCTCCATCGCGGCGCTGGCGTGGCCGGGCGTTTCGTATTCCACGTCGATGCTGAACGCGGCCGTTTCCATCGCCTGGTCGAGGTCTCCGCCCTCCACCGGCTTGCTGTCGGACGGTGCTTCCACCTTCACGCCGGAGCCATGCGGATCGAAGGGTGCGGGATCGCTGGCATCGGTATAGTCGATACGCAGCGCCAGCGCCGCGTCGCGCGCCTGTTCAAAGGTTTGCGCCACGACCAGGGCCACCGGCTGGCCGAAATATTCGACGCGTGCAGCGTCCTGTTGCGGTGCCTTGGCGGCCATGCCCTGGGCAGAGCGACGCGTCATCGCCGGATCGGCGATCACCGCCAGCACGCCTTCGCGCGCGAGAACGTCGTCGCGATGGATCGCGCTGACCTGGCCCTGCGCGATCGAGGCGAGGACGAGAACGCCGTCGACACAGCCGGCGATGCGCCATTCCGCAGCGTAAGTGGCCGTGCCGCTGACCTTGAGCGGCCCTTCGGGGCGATCGAGCGGCTTGCCGATCACGCCCTGGCGCATGTGGTCGAGCCGGTTGCGCTCGTCGGGTTGGTTGTACATGTCGGAAAGGGGCAGGTGCATCAGCTCAACCCTTCGTCGCTTGCGCCAGCGTCGCGGCAAGGGCGCGCGCGGCAAGGGGAATCTTGAAGTCGTTGGCGCCAAAGCCACGCGCATCGCGCAGCAAGATCTCCGCGGCCTGGGCAAACAGCGCGGGCGAGGGGACCTCGCCCACCAGCACGGCTTCCACCGCCGGATCGCGCCACGGCACGGTGCCAAGGCTGCCGAAGGCCAGCGCGCAGCGGGCGATACGCCCCTGTTCCATCGTCAGGTCCACGGCCACCGAAACCAGGGCAAAGGCATAGGACGCGCGATCGCGCACCTTGCGGTAGACCTGGCGGCCGCCGGTGGGCGCGGGCAGCTTGACCGCGGTGATCAACTCGCCCGGTTGCAGCACATTGTCGCGGCTGGGGTCTTCGCCCGGCTCGCGGTGGAACATGGCGAGCGGGATCTGGCGCAGGCCGAAGGGCCCTTGGGTGAGCACCACCGCGTCGAGCGCGAGCAGCGCCACGGCCATGTCACCAGGATACGTGGCAATGCAGGCCTCGCTGGTGCCCAGCACGGCGTGGATGCGGTTGAACCCTTCGCGCGCGGCGCAGCCGGTCCCAGGCTCCCGCTTGTTGCAGGCTTGCGTGGTGTCGGTGAAATAGCCGCAGCGGGTGCGCTGGCACAAATTGCCGCCGGTGGTGGCGCGGTTGCGCAGTTGCGGGCTAGCGCCGGCAAGGATCGCCTGCGAGAGCAGCGGCCAATCCTGGCGCACGCGCATGTCGGCCGCGCAATCGGCATTGGTGACGAGCGCGCCGATGCGCAGGCCATCACCGTCATAGCCGATGGTGTCCAGCCCGGTGCGGCGGATCGAGACCAGCCGTTCGGGCGTGGCGACCTGCAATTTCATCAGGTCCACCAGGTTTGTGCCACCGGCAATCGCCGTGGCGCCCTGGCCCATCGCGGCAAGTGCGGTGTCGGCGTTGGGAGCGTGGTCGAGCGTGAAGGCCTTCATGCCACGTCCTCCGCCGCGATGACGTCTTCCAGCGCGGCAATGATATTGGCATAGGCGCCGCAGCGGCACAGGTTACCGCTCATCCGCTCGCGCAGTTCATCGGGCGTGGGGGTGGGATGGGCAGCCACGTCGGCGCTGACCGCGCTGGGCCAGCCCTGGGCAAGTTCTTCCATCAGCGCCTTGGCCGAACAGATCTGGCCCGGCGTGCAATAGCCGCACTGGAACCCATCGTGCGTCACGAAGGCGCGCTGCAAAGGGGCCAGCACATCGGGCGTGCCGATCCCCTCGATCGTTTCGATCGTGTCGCCCCCGTGCAGGGCGGCGAGCGACAGGCAGGCGTTGATCCGCCGGCCATCGACCAGCACGGTGCAGGCACCGCACTGGCCATGGTCGCAGCCCTTCTTCGTGCCGGTCAGGCCAAGATCGTCGCGCAGCCAATCAAGCAGGGTGCGGCGGGGGTCGGTCGGCAGCGCATGCTGCGTGCCATTGACGTTTGCCGTGCTGTCAGGCGCGGTGAGTTGGGCGGTCGCCAGATTGGTGGCCATGGCCGGAAGCAAGCCTCGTCTTGGGGGGATTGTCCGGTTCGAACGCGCAACAGGCCGCAATGATCCTGGGATACCGTTATTGCCGCAATGGGTGGGGCGCGTTCAGGCGAAGCGGCGGGCGCCCAGCGCACTGGCTGCCACCACCGCCATCACCGGCAAGGCTGCCGGGCTCACGCTTTCGCCCAAGACCAGCGCCGCGAGGCCTAGGCCGAGGAACGGTTGTAGTAATTGCAGCTGGCCCACGCTGGCAATGCCGCCCAGATCGAGGCCGCGATACCAGAAGATGAAGCCCACCAGCATCGAGATCAACGAGACATAGGCAAGGCCCGCCCAGCTTTGCCAACCCACGCCCGCGAGGCCAGCGGCAGGGTGCAGCGCCAGCGTGCCGAGCAGCGCGGCGGGCAGGCTCAGCACCAGGGCCCAGCAGATCACCTGCCAACCGCCCAGCGCCCGCGTCAGCACGGCGCCTTCGGCATAGCCCAGCCCGCACACCACCACCGCCGCCAGCATCAGTCCATCGCCCAGGGCAGAGCCCGCCGCCCCGCGCGACAGGGCAAAACCCGCCACGGCCGCCGCACCCAGCGCGGCAAAGGCCCAGAATGCCGGGGAGGGGCGCTCTTGCGCGCGCAGCACGCCAAACGTGGCGGTGCTGAGCGGCAGCAGGCCGGTGAAGACCAGCGAGCGCGCGGCCGAGATATGTTCGAGCGCGAGGGCGGAAAGCAGCGGAAAGCCGAGCACGCAGCCGCCCGCGACGACCACCAGCGCGCGCCATTGCCCGCCTTGTGGCAAGGGCTGGCGGCCGAGCACTAGCATGGCGCCGCCGATCAGCCCGGCAATGAGGGCGCGTGCGCTGGTCAGCAAGAGCGGGGCAATGCCGATAATCGCCAGGCGCGTGGCCGGCATCGATCCGGCAAACATCGCCACGGCGAGCATGCCGTTGGCCCAGCCGCGTTGTCTTGCATCCATCGTTTGCATCCCTGTGTTTTGCAGATGCGCGCCGGTTTCGCGAAAACGGGCTGGTGCGGCCAGATACAGGGCGGTACAGTGATGCTATTCTGTACCGGTCAAAGGGGTGATACAGTTGGCCACGACTACGCGCATCGACAGTGTGATTGCGGGCATACGCAGCCGCATTGCCGCACGCCTGCTGTGCGCGGGCGATCGCCTGCCTTCGGTGCGACAAAGCGCGGCCAGCTTTGGCGTGTCGCCCGCAACCGTGGTGGAAGCCTATGACCGGCTGGTGGCCGATGGCGTGATCCAGGCGGTGCCGCGCTCGGGCTTTTTCGTCAGCCACCTGGCCAGCGCGCCGCAAAGCCCATCGGCGCGCGCGCCGGTGCGCGACCATGCGATCGACCCGTTCTGGGTTTCGCGCGAGTCGCTGGACCAGGGCGGCGGCGCAGTGGCGATGCCGGGTTGCGGCTGGCTGCCGGCGGAGTGGATGCCCCAGGCGGCGCTGCAGCGCGCGCTGCGCGAGGCGATGCGCGACCCTGCCAACCTGGTGCATTACGGCACCACCGCCGGCGACCCGGCGTTGCGCCGCCAGATCGCCTTGCGCTTCGCCGCCGAAGGCATGGTCTGCGATCCCGATCGCATCCTGCTGACCGCCTCGGGATCGGCGGCGGTGGACCTGATCTGCCGCCTGCTGTTGCGCCCAGGCGATACCGTGCTGCTCGATGATCCGTGCTATTTCAATTACCAGGCGCTGGTGGCGGCCCATGCCGTGCGGGCGGTGAGCGTGCCGTTCGGCCCGGGCGGCCCCGATGCCGATGCCTTTGCCGCCGTGGTCGCCGCGGAACGGCCGCGCCTCTATCTCACCAATTCCAGCCTGCACAATCCCACCGGCGGCAGCCTGTCGCTGCCCACGGCGCACCGCCTGCCCGGCATTGCCGCCGCGCACGGCATGGTGATCGTGGAGGATGACATCTTTGCCGATTTCGCCCCCGGTCGCCCGACCATGGCCGCGCTCGACGGGCTATCGGGCGTGATCCGCGTGGGCAGCTTTTCCAAGACGATTTCGGCCTCGGTGCGCTGCGGCTATATCGCCGCGCGGGGCGAATGGATTGCCGCGCTGGCCGATCTGCAACTGGCAACCGGGTTTGGCGGGCCAAGCCCGCTGGTCACGGCCGCGATCGGCCTGGTGCTGGGCCAGGGCGCCTATCGTCGCCATGTCGAGCAGTTGCGCCGCCGCCTGTCGCGCGCGCGGCGACACACCGCGCAGGCCCTGGCCCGGCTGGGCATCGAGACGCGCCCTGACGAAGGCGCCGGCTTTACCCTGTGGTGCCGCCTGCCCGCCGGGATGGACAGCGCGGTTCTGGCGCAACGCTGCCTGGACCTGGGCGTGGTGCTGGCGCCCGGCAACGTGTTCAGCCCCAGCCAGAGCGCGGGCGCGTTCATGCGCTGGAACGTGGCGCAATCGAGCGATGCGGCCCTGGCCGCGCTGGCGCAGGCGATGGCTAGGTCGTGAACTCATAAATGGCGCCCCCGAGGCGCCAAAATGGCGAACATATCGGGCCAAAGTGACCGCCGCGAAGGCCGGTAGCCTTTGCAAGGGCACTTTGGGTTGAGATGGAAGCCATTTTGGCGTCCCTCCGGGATTTGACCCAAAGGCCCCCTCGCAGCGTCGAAAGCACTTGAAATATGTAAGATATTCCTGCGCGCTTTCTACTCGCGACGGGGCCTTTGGCCTCAAACCTCGGGGGCGCCATTTATGAGTTCACGACCTAGACCGTGACGGCCTGGGCCACCTGGCCCTCTGCCCCGAAGACGCGGAGATAGCGGGCAATCTCGTCCGGGGTGCCGGTGGCCTTGGCGGGGTTGTCAGACAGCTTGACCGCCGGGTGGCCATTGGCGCTGGTGACCTTGCAAACCAGCGAGATCGGTTCGAGCGCGGCGTCGCCATCGGGCGCGCAGCCGCGGAAATCGTTGGTGAGATTGGTGCCCCAGCCAAAGCTCATCCGCACCCGCCCGTGAAAATGGCGATAGGTCTGCTCGATCGTGTCCACGTCCATGCCATCGGAAAAGATCAGCAGGCGTTGGCGCGGATCGACGCCATGGGCCTGCCACCAGGCGATGATCTGCTCGCCGGCGGGAATGGGCGGGGCGCTGTCGGGCCGGAAGCCGGTCCACCCTGCCAGCCAATCGGGGGCATGGGCCAGGAACGCCGTGGTGCCAAACGCATCGGGCAGGGCGATGAGCAGGTTGCCGTTGTAGTGCTGGCGCCATTCTTCCAGCACGCGATAGGGCGCCTGGGCCAGTTCCGCATCATCCTTGGCCAGGGCAGCGGCCACCATGGGCAATTCGTGTGCGTTGGTGCCGATCGCCTCCAGATCGGCATCCATGGCCAGAAGCACGTTGGACGTGCCGATGAAGCGATCGCCCAGGCCCTCTTTCAGCGCTTCCACGCACCAGCGCTGCCACAGGAAGCCGTGGCGCCGCCGCGTGCCGAAATCCGAGAGGACCAGATCGGGCAGGGTGCGCAAGCGCTCCACCTTGTTCCACAGCTTGGCCTTGGCGCGGGCATAGGTGACATCGAGCGCGAACTTGCCCTTGTCGCGCAGGGCGGCGCGCGAACGCAGTTCGTTGATGATCGCCAGCGCCGGGATTTCCCACATCGTGGTGTGCGTCCAGGGCCCGGCGAAATGCAGTTCGTACTGTCCGTCGCGGCGGTGAAGCGCGTATTCCGGCAGTTGGAAATCGGCGAGCCAGGCGATGAAATCCGGCGCGAACATCTGCTGGCGGCCATAGAAGCTGTTGCCGGCCAGCCAGATCAGTTCCTTCTTGGTGAACCGCACGGTGCGCGCATGATCGAGCTGGGCGCGCAGTTCGCCTTCGTCGATCACATCGGCCAGGCGCACCCGCGTGGTTCGGTTGATCAGCGAAAACGTGGTGGCAACGTCCGGATGCACATGCCGGATCATCTGCAACATCAGCAGCTTGTAGAAATCCGTATCGAGCAGGCTGCGCACGATCGGATCGAGCCGGAAATTGTGGTCATAGGCGCGACGGGCGATGTCGGTGAACGTCATGGCCCGTCCTTACGCCATTGGTCGCGCTTGGGAAGATGCGCCCGCCGGCGATCGTGCCGGCGGGCGCGGGAAAGGTCAGGCGAAAGACTGGCGCGGCAGGCCTTGCGGATTGGCCGCCTGCAGCGCGGCGGGCAGCAGTGCATCGGGCAGCGCCTGGTAGCACACCGGGCGCAGGAAGCGGTGGATGGCCATGGCGCCGACCGAAGTGGAACGCCCGTCGCTGGTGGCCGGATAAGGGCCGCCGTGAACCATCGAGCGGCTTACTTCCACGCCCGTGGGCCAGCCATTGGCGAGGATGCGTCCCACCTTGCGCTCCAGCACCGGGATCAGCGGCGCGGCCAAAGCGTGGTCCGCTTCATCGAGGTGCAGCGTGGCGGTAAGTTGGCCTTCGAGGGCTTCGAGCAATTGGGCGATCTCGTCAGTGCTCTGCGCGCGCACCACCAGCGAGGAGGGGCCGAACACTTCCTCGGTCAACCGGGAATCGGCCAGCAGCCGCGCAGCATCCACGGTGAGCAGGCGCGCCGCGCCGGTTTGCGCATTGCCGGCGGCACCGGCGGCCACGACGTTCACGCCATCGCTGCTGGCCAGGGTTTCGATGCCCTGGGCATAGGCGGCGGCAATCGCGCGGGTCAGCATGACCTGGGGCGCAACACCGGCCAGCGCCTGCGCTGCGGCGGCGAGGAAGCGTTCGAGATCGGGGCTGTCGAGCGCGATGACCAGGCCCGGATTGGTGCAGAACTGCCCGGCAAACAGGCTGAGCGAGCCGACATAGGCCTTGCCCAGGTCTTCCGCGCGCGCGGCGAGCGCGGCGGGGAACAGCAGCACCGGGTTGATAGACGACATTTCGGCATAGACCGGGATCGGCTCAGCGCGCGCCGCGGCCACGCCCATCAGCGCCACGCCACCCCGGCGCGAGCCGGTAAAGCCCACCGCCTTGATCGCCGGATCAGCCACCAGCGCGGTGCCGATATCGTTGCCCGGCCCCTGGACCAGGCTGAACACCCCACCGGGCAGCCCGCTCTTGGCCACGGCCTCGGCAATGGCTTCGCCCGCCAGGCGCGAGGTGCCGGGGTGCGCGGGATGGGCCTTGACCACCACCGGACAGCCGGCGGCGAGGGCCGAGGCGGTGTCACCACCGGCCACGCTGAAAGCCAGCGGGAAGTTGGAGGCACCGAACACGGCCACGGGGCCAAGCGGGATCTGCCGCGCAGCGAGAGCCGGGCGGGGCAGGGGCTGGCGATCGGGCAAGGCGGCCTCGATCACCGCGCCGGCCCAGGCACCTTCGCGCACGACCGTGGCAAACAGGCGCAACTGGCCCGTGGTGCGGCCCAGTTCGCCCGCCAGGCGGCCCTGCGGCAGGCCGGTTTCAAGCATGGCGCGGGCGATGATCGCCTCGGCCCGTGCTTCGAGCGCGGTGGCGATCGCTTCGAGGAAAGAGGCGCGGGTTTCGGGCGCGGTTTCGCGATAGGTATCGAACGCGGTGGCGGCCAGGGCGCACGCCTGGGCGATATCGGCCAGCGGCGTGATCGAGAAATCGCCTTCCAGGGCATGGCCGGTGGCGGCCTCGATCCCGGTGAAGGTTTCGGTGCTGGTGCGGCTTTCGCCGCCGATCAGATAGGCACCGTCCATGGGCGCATGCTCCTTCGCAGTTTCAATGGCAATCGCGGCTGTGTGATGGGGCACGCCTTGGGCACCGCCCTTATCGCCTTTGCCGCACGGCAGATAGGAAATCTGTCGTGGTTGCGCTACCATCAATATCGCCCGGTGGCGAGAAACTCCGTCATGCGCGCTGCCTCGGCGGCGATGTCGAGGTTGCGACCGGCGAGCCATTCATCGTTGAAGCACGTCGAAGCATAGCGTTCGCCGGAATCGCACAGGATCGTGACGATCGAGCCCTGTTGCCCGGCCTGCGCCATCTGCGTGGCGAGGCGCGCGCAGGCAACCAGGTTGGTGCCGGTCGATCCGCCCACCCGGCGGCCGAGATGGCGCGAGAGCACGCGCGCGGCTGCGATCGAGGCGGCATCCTCCACCACTTCCATCCGGTCGATCACGGCGGGCACGAACGAGGGTTCGACGCGCGGGCGGCCGATCCCCTCGATCACGCTGCATGCGCCGTCCTTGCGCAGGATCGTGCGGTCATGCCAGTGGCGGTGGAACACCGATGCCGCCGGATCGGCCACGCAGATGCGCGTGGCATGGCGGTGATAGCGCACGAAGCGGCCCAGCGTGGCCGAGGTGCCGCCGGTGCCCGCGCCGCAGACGATCCAGGTGGGAACCGGCGCGGGCTCGCGCGCCATTTGGGCAAAGATGCTTTCGGCGATGTTGTTGTTGCCGCGCCAATCGGTGGCACGCTCGGCAAAGGTGAACTGGTCCATGTAGTGCCCGCCGCGCGCGGCCGCGAGGGCCTGGGCTGCGCCGTAGACGGCGCCGGGCTGGTCCACTTTATGGCATTGGCCGCCCAAGGCTTCGATCGCGGCGATCTTTTCAGCGGCCGTGGTGGCCGGGATCACCGCCACGAACGGCAGGCCAAGCATTCGTGCGAAATAGGCTTCGGATACGGCGGTAGAACCCGACGAGGCTTCTACCACCGTGGTGCCTTCACTTATCCAGCCGCTGCACAAGGCGTGGAGGAACAGCGAGCGCGCGAGGCGGTGCTTGAGGCTGCCGGTGGGATGGCTGCTTTCATCCTTGAGGTAGATGGCAACATCGGGCAGCGCGGGCAGATCGAGCGGAATCAGATGGGTGTCGGCCGATCGGGCATAGTCCGCCTCGATCCGGGCGATGGCCCAATCGGCCCAGCGTCGCGGTTGGGCGATGGTGTCCTGGTCCTGACCGATCTGGCGCGCGTGCATCCTGATAAATCCCTCCTGCTGGCAAATCCGTGTGCAGCATAGCAGCGCGCGGGACGCAGGAGGGTGCAAAGACCACGGCCATTTCCGCCGTCCGTGCAATTTAGATGCGTAAAATCCGGATCGGATTGCATCCTGGTTGCGCCTGATGGCGCAACCGGTTCATTTCACCTCGACGTGGCCGCCAAAGCCATAACGCATGGCGGAGAGCACCTTGTCGCCAAATGTGGTTTCGTTGCGGCTGCGATAGCGGGCGAACAGCGCGGCGGAGAGCACATAGGCCGGGGCGGCCTGTTCCATCGCCGCTTCCACCGTCCAGCGGCCTTCGCCCGAATCCGCAACATTGCCGGCAAAGCCATCGAGCGCATGGTCGCGCGCCAGGGCATCGGCCGTGAGATCGAGCAGCCACGAGGCAACGACGCTGCCGCGGCGCCAGGTCTCGGCAATGTCGGGCAGGTTGAGATCGAAGCGCTCGTCTTCGGGCAGCGTGTCCGACGCCCTGCTTTTCAGGATATCGAAGCCTTCGGCAAAGGCCGCCATCATGCCGTATTCGATGCCGTTGTGCACCATCTTGACGAAGTGGCCGGCCCCGGCCGGGCCCGCGTGAAGATAGCCCTTTTCGGGGCGCGGATCGGCTTGTTCGTCGCGGCCGGCCGTGCGCTCGATCGTGCCGACGCCCGGCGCCAGGGCTTCGAGAATCGGATCGATCGTGGCCACCGCTTCGGCAGCGCCGCCCACCATCATGCTGAAACCGCGGTCAAAACCCCAGACCCCGCCCGACGTGCCCACGTCGACATAGTGGATGCCCTTTTCGGCCAAGGCCTTGGCACGGCGAACGTCATCCTTGAAAAAGCTGTTGCCGCCATCGATCACGATGTCACCGCTCTGGGCGAGATCGGCAAGCTGGGCGACGGTCTGTTCGGTGATCTCGCCAGCGGGCAACATCACCCAGAACACGCGTTGCCCGTCGAACTGTCCGGCGGCGTTGGCCAGCGACGTCGCGCCTTTGGCGCCTTGCTCGACCAGGGCGGCGACGGCCTTTTCCGAAACGTCGAAGGCAATGATTTCATGGCCGGCGCGCATCAGGCGTCGGGCGATACCGGCGCCCATGCGGCCCAGGCCGATGATGGCAACACGCATGCAAGCAATCTCCTGTCGAAATCCTGTAGAGGGTGGCCACACGGCAGATTTCAGCGGCCCCGCGCGATCGCCTCGTGCGCCAGCTTGATCACGTTGTCACGGGTGTAGCCGAACTTTTCCTGAAGTTTGGCGAGCGGGGCAGACGCACCGAACGTGGCCATGGTCACGGTGGCGCCGTCGAGGCCGACATAGCGATCCCAGCCTAGCGCGCCGCCCTGTTCGACCGCCACGCGGGCCCTGACGGCATGGGGCAGCACGCTTTCGCGATAGGCGGCGTCCTGCGCTTCGAAGCGGTGCCAACTGGGCATCGACACCACCCGCGCACGCACGCCCTGGTTTTTCAGCTCTTCCCAGGCGGAGACGACGAGCGGCAGTTCCGATCCGGTGCCGATCAGGATGACCTCTGGCGCACCCTCGCAATCACCCAGCACATAGGCGCCGCGCACCACGCCTTCGGCACTGGCAAGGTTGCTGCGATCGAGCGTGGGGATGGCCTGGCGCGAAAGGATCAGCGCCGTCGGCGTATGCGTGCTTTCGAGCGCCAGCCGCCAGGCCACGCTCACTTCGTTGGCATCGCCAGGGCGGATCGTGTCGAGGCCGGGAATGGCCCGCAGCGTGGCCAGGTGCTCGATCGGCTGGTGGGTTGGCCCATCCTCGCCCACGCCAATGGAATCGTGGGTGAACACGAAGACCGTGGGCAATTCCATGATCGCGGCCAGGCGGATGGGCGCGCGCATGTAATCGGCAAAGACCAGGAACGTGGCGGTGTAGGGCCGCAGGTAAGACAGCGCGAGCCCATTGGCGATCGCCCCCATGGCATGCTCGCGCACGCCGAAATGCAGGTTTCGCCCGCCGCGATCGGCCACGGAAAACGAAGCGACGCCGGTGATCTCGGTCTTGGTGGAGGGGGAAAGGTCGGCCGCGCCGCCGATCAGCGCCGGAATATGCGGGGCCAGGGCGTTGAGCACTTTGCCGCCCGCCTCGCGCGAGGCGAGGCCCTTGGCATCGGGCGCAAAGCTGGGCAGGGCATCCTGCCAGCCTTCGGGCAGGCGCCCGGCACGCAGCAGGTCGAACTCTGCCGCGAGCGCGGGGTAGACCGCACGATAGCGTTCGAACAGGGCTTCCCACGCTTCGCGCAGCGGGCGGCCGCGCCCGGCAACGGCGGCGGAAAAGCTTTCCTTGACCCCATCGGGCACGAAGAACGACTTGTCCTGTGGCCAGCCATAGGCGGCCTTGGTGGCGCGCACGCCGTCATCGCCCAACGGCTCGCCATGGGCCTTGGCGCTGCCCGCGCGCGGGCTGCCCCAGCCGATGACCGATCGCACCACGATCAGCGTGGGGCGGTCGGTAGTGGCCTGGAACTGCGCCAGCGCGCCGTGCAAGGCGCCCAGATCGTTGGCATCGTCCACGTGCAGCACTTGCCAGCCATAGGCCTGGAACCGCGCGCCCACGTCTTCGGTAAAGGCAAGGTCGGTCGATCCCTCGATCGAGATCGTGTTGCTGTCATAGATCCAGCACAAGTTGGACAGGCGCAGATGCCCGGCGAGCGAGGCCGCTTCGCCCGAGATGCCCTCCATCATGTCGCCATCGCCGCACAGGGCATAGACGGCATGGTCGAACAGGGGGAAGCCTTCACGGTTGAAATGCGCGGCCAGGGCCTGCTCGGCCATGGCCATGCCCACGGCATTGGCCACGCCCTGGCCGAGCGGGCCGGTGGTGGTTTCCACCCCCGTGGTCATGCGATATTCCGGGTGGCCCGGCGTCTTGGAGCCCAACTGGCGGAAATTCTCGATATCTTCCAGGCTGACGGCGGGCTTGCCGGTCTTGGCGCCCTGCGCGTCGATTTCTTCCACGCCGGCCAGGTGCAACACGGCATAGAGCAGCATCGAGGCGTGGCCAACCGAGAGCACGAAGCGATCGCGGTTGGGCCAATCGGGGCATGCCGGATCGGTGCGCAAGACATCGTGCCACAGTGCATAGGCCACCGGCGCCAGGGCCATCGGGGTGCCGGGATGCCCGGAATTGGCCTTCTGCACGGCATCCATCGCCAGGGTGCGGATCGTGTCGATGGCCAGAACGTCGGGCGCCAGGCGTTCCGGGCTGTGGTCGATGGTATCGGGCATGGCAGGGTTTCCCGTCGTGGCAGGGAGGGAGATCGGGCAGGCGAATTACGGATCAGGCAACGAACCATCCCGCCCCTGGTTTCGCACGACGCGGTGGGCCGAGACGATTTTGCCTTTTTGTGCAGGAGCCTGATGCCCGGCGCGGCGTTTGTTCGGCAATGATGGGCACCCGGGGTGCCCCTGCCGGAAAGGATGCCCGATGCCCGATGCCGAGCTACCCATCGATGCCACGGCGCTGCGGGCCAGGGTGGCCGCCGCCGTATTGCCGCCGCCGATCGTGGAATTCTGGCAGCGCGCGCATGTCAGGCTGATGCCCGATGCCACGCGAACCGTGCTGCGCCCGTTCGAGCTGGCCTATCCGCAAGACTATTCCAGCGAGCCGGGCGACCGCGTGCGCGCGATCGTGGACCGGGTGATCGGCCTCGACGATGCGGCCGTGACCCAGGCCTTGGCCTATATGAAGGAATTGCTTGATGCGCGGCACCGCAACGTGCTGGGCACGCTGGAGCGGCGCGCGGCAGAGATCATCGCCATCGCGCCGCAAGCCGCACGGCTGGAAGTGGACCGTCGCCTGCTGATCGGTGGCATGTTCCTGCAGGAATATGCCTTCGAGGCGGCCGCCCTGTTCAACCCGTCGATCGTGCCGGCGCCCCGGCAGGAGGGCGCGCCCGATGGGGGCATGCGTTTCATCTGCGCGTTGCGCGGAATCGGTGAAGGGCACGTGTCGTCAATCACGTTCCGCACCGGAGACTGGGATGGCGTGGCGCAAGTGACCATCGATTCCCCCGCGCGGCTGGCTGCGTCCCCCCGGATCGACGCGCAGGATGAAGACGGCAATGCCCTGCGGCTGCATTTCGATGGCGTGCAGGATGTGTCCGAAGCCGTGCTCTTTCCGCTCACGGCGGCGCAGGCCCGCGGGCTGGAAGACCTGCGGCTCGTGCAGTTTGCCCAGGATGATGGCAGCATCTGCTACCACGGCACGTTCACCGCGTTCGATGGCGTGACCGGCCGCACGCAGATGCTCTCCACCCGCGATTTCCGCCGGTTCGACATGCGCACGCTGACCGGGCGGGTGGCGGTGAACAAGGGCATGGCGCTGTTCCCCCGGAAAGTGGGTGGCCGCTATGCCATGATCGGCCGGCAGGACAACGAGAACATCTGGCTGATGCGATCCGACAGCCTGTGGCACTGGGACGAGGCCGAGAAGATCGTGTGCCCGCAATATGTGTGGGAATTCGTACAGATGGGCAATTGCGGATCACCGATCGAGATCGACGAGGGCTGGCTGCTCATGACCCACGGCGTCGGGCCGGTGCGCAATTACACGATCGGCGCCGTGCTGCTCGATCGCGATGACCCCTCGCGCGTGCTGGCGCGGGCCAAGCTGCCGCTGTTGCGCCCTGGCCCGGAACAGCGCGATGGCTATGTGCCCAATGTCGTCTACAGTTGCGGCAGTCTGGCATTGGGGCGGCGCCTGCTGGTGCCCTATGGCATTGCCGACAATTTCGCGAGCTTCGTCACTTGCGACCTAGATCCCTTGCTGGCGCACATGGGCTGACCCTGCAAACAGGGCGTGGACGCTGCTGAGCGGGCGCTAGGCGCGGGCGGTCTGGCGCAGCCAGGCATTGACGCGCGCGGTGTCAGTCAGTTGTGGCCGGGTGAGTGGCTCGACCAGGTGATAGCCCCGCGGGCTGGACAAGGGGCGTTCGGTCAGCCGTACCAGGCTGCCCGTCCTGACCAGGTCGTCGATCAGCGGGGCCCAGCCCAGCGCCACGCCTTGTCCGAGCATCGCGGCCTGTAGCACGATCTGATAGTTGTTGAATGCCAAGTCCTGGCGCGCGGCAGGTGCAGGCACGCCCATGCCGGCAAACCAGTCTGGCCAGTCGAACCAGCGGGTGGGGCCGCCACCACGCAAGTGGAGCAGGCGCATCTGGGCGATATCGGACGGGGCCAGGGGCAGGGCCAGGGGCAGGGGGCGCTGCGCCAGATAGCTTGGCGCGCAGACCGGATGGACTTCTTCGGCAAACAGGCGGTGCGCGCGGCATCCGGGCCATTGGCCATTGCCGAACAGCACGGCCAGGTCGAAGTCGCTGCCCAGGGCATCGGTGGTGCCCTGCGAGGTGGTAAGGCGGATTTCCACCTCGGGCATCAGGTCGGTCAATTCCGCGATGCGCGGCATCAGCCACCAGGCGGCAAAGCCGAAATCGGTCAGGATCGTGACCGTCCGCGTAGCGCGGTGGCGCGATGCGCTGGCAACGCCGGTGGCCAGCGCTTGCAGCCCTTCTTCCACGCGGGGCAAAAGCCGCTCTCCCGCCGCGGTCAGTTCCACGCCGCGATGATGGCGTTCGAACAGGGATACGCCCAGTTCGGCCTCCAGGTGGCCGATATGCTGGCTGATTGCGGCCTGGGTCATGGCCAGTTCGCGCGCGGCGCCCGAAAAGGTCCCCCGCCGGGCTGCCGCTTCAAACACCAGAAGGCCGCGGAGCGGCAGCCGTGCATAGGTCCCAGGCGAAAGCTCCACTTATACCCCCTTAAGCAGACAGCGGCTTCCCCGCCGCTTTGCCTTCGTTCTAGCTTATGCCTTCCGATTTGCCAGGGTGGATTGCGGGGCATGACCGAAAAGCCGAACTTCCTCGTTCTCATGGCAGACCAGTTGATGGCCGATGCGCTGCCGTTCCTGGGGCAATGGCCGGTGCACGCCCCGCGGATGGCGGCGCTGGCCGAACGCGGGGTGGTGTTCGCCAATGCCTATTGCCCGAGCCCGCTGTGCGCGCCATCGCGCTTTTCGCTCTTGGCCAGCCAATTGCCCTCGCGCATCGGCGCGTATGACAATGCGGCCGACTTTGCCGGCGATACACCCACGATCGCCCACTATCTGCGTGCCGGCGGGTGGCACACGATCCTGTCGGGCAAGATGCACTTCGTGGGCGCAGACCAGTTGCACGGGTTTGAAGAGCGGCTGACGACCGACATCTATCCCGCCGACTATGGCTGGACCCCGGATTGGACGCGGCCCGAACACCGCCCCACCTGGTATCATTCGATGGACTCGGTGGTTACCGCCGGGCCCACGGTGCGCACCAACCAGATCGATTTCGACGAAGAAGTGGTCTTTACCACGCGGCGCAAGCTGTTCGACATCGCCCGCAATCCGGCGGCACGGCCGTTTTTCCTGGTTGCCTCGCTCACCCATCCGCACGATCCCTTTGCCATCCACCGCCGCTACTGGGATCTGTATGAAGGCGTCGACATTCCCATGCCCCGCCTGGGGCGCGCCGACGTGGCCGACGATCCCCACGCGCAGCGCCTGCGCCATATTTGCGGCACCGATCTGATGCCGGTGACCGAGGATCAGGTGCGCGCCGCGCGCCGCGCCTATTTCGGGGCGATCAGCTTCGTCGACGAGCAGTTCGGCCTGATCCTAGACACGCTGGAGGAAACCGGGCTGGCCGACAACACCGTGGTGCTGGTCTGCGGCGATCACGGCGAGATGCTGGGCGAGCGTGGGCTGTGGTACAAGATGAACTTCTTCGAGAACGCCGCACGTGTGCCGCTCTTGGTCCATGCCCCGGCGCGCTTTGCCCCAGCGCGGGTGGATGCGGCTGTCTCGACACTCGACATCCTGCCCACCTTGCTCGATCTTGCTGGCCTGCCGCCGGCCGATGCCGCCCCGGTCGACGGGCAGAGCCTGGTGCCGCACCTGCAGGGCGAGCAGGGCCATGACGAGGCCTTGGCCGAATACCTGGGCGAAGGGGCGATCGCGCCGGTGGTGATGATCCGGCGCGGGGACTGGAAGTTCATCCATTGCCCCGCCGATCCCGACCAACTTTACAACCTGGCGCAAGACCGCGACGAAACCCGCAACCTGGCCAATGATCCGGCGCATGCCGCATTGGTGGCCAGCCTGCGCGAGGAAGTGGCCGCGCGCTGGGACCTGCCCACCATCGCTGCGCAAGTCGTGGCCAGCCAGCGCCGGCGCCATCTGGTGGCCCAGGCCAATGCCACTGGCACGCTGACCCATTGGGATCACCAGGTGCCGCGCGATGCGTCACGCGAATATATCCGCGCGCACATGGACCTGGAATTGCTGGAAGCGGTTGCCCGTTTCCCGCGCGTGCGCTTCGATTGATCGCAAGGGGGGACGGGGCAATGGGGGCAGGCATGGTGCAGCAGACCGACAAGGGCCCCGCAACTGCCCCGCCGGGCCCGGCGGCACCGCGCGCCGGCCTCACTCTGGCAGCGATCGGCGCCGGCACGGCAGCGGCGCATATCGGCAACAATTTCACCACCTATCTCGTGGGTGGATTGATCGACGCCTATGGTTTTTCCGCCAGCGCGATGGGGCTGTTCGCCATGCTGGAAACGCTCGCCTATGGCGCGGCCATGCTGGGCGTGGCGCGCTGGGGCGGCGGGGGCGGCGTGGTCGGGGGGCCACGCCGCCTTGCGCTGGCCAGCACCGTGCTGGTGGTCTTGGCGCAGGCGCTGTCGGGGCTGGGGGGCAACCTGCCGCTGCTCCTGGCCGGACGGCTGGTCACCGGCTTCGGCTTTGGCCTGATGAACGGCGCGGTGAACCTGGCAGCGGGGCAGACGGCGCATCCGGCACGGGCGATTTCGGTGGGCATCGCCTGCCAGACGGTGCTGTTTGCCGTGGTCAACATCGTCTTGCCCGAAGTTTCCGCGCATCATGGCCTGGCCGCGATGTTTGCCGCGCTGGCCTTGCTTTCGGCGGTTCTGGGCCTGGGCGCCATGGCACTGCCGGGTGCGGCGCGCGCCGGCCACGCTGCAATGGCGGCGCGCCAGCCGATGACGCGGGCGGGCTGGCGTCTCTTGTTCGCCATGGGCCTGTTTGCCGGGGGAAGCCTGTCGATCTGGCCGTTCATGGAACGCGCCGGCCACGCCATCGGCCTGGCGGCCACCACGTTTGGCCGCTACCAATCGCTGGCCACGATCGCCAGCGCGCTGGGCAATGCCGCGCTTGCCGTGGTGATCACCCGGCTGCCGCGCCGGGCCCTGCTGGCGGGCGGGTTGGTGGCCTGCGCGGTTTCCTGTGCTTTGCTTACCACGGCCAGCCTGGCCTGGGTCTTTGCCGTGGCCCTGGTGGTGTTCAACGCCAGCTGGTTCATTGCCTATCCCATGCTGTTGGGCCTGGCCTATGACGAAGCGCCCGACGGCCGGCTGGCGGTGATGATGACGGCCACCTGGCTGCTGGCACAATCGGTGGGGGCGCTGGCCGCTGGCGTACTGGCCGATGCCACCGGATCGTTTGCCGGGGTTGGCCTGGTCGGCTTTGCCGGCTGCGCCCTGGCACTGCTGCTGACACTGCCCATGGCGCGCAGCCCGGCGCGGCCAGCGGCCCTCGCATCTTGACAGCGCCGCCCTGGCCCTCTCTGTGCTGGGGCAATGACCGCATCCACGCCCCCATTGCCCGCCGCCCTGCCGATGCACGAGCGCATCCGCCAGGAAATCGAGGCGCGCATCATGGCGGGCGAACTTCGTCCGGGCGAGCGCATCCCGTCCGAACTCGAACTCATGGCGCATTATGGCTGCGCGCGGATGACGGTGAACAAGGCGCTCTCGCGCCTTGCCGAAAGCGGCCTGCTGGAACGGCGCAAGCGGGCGGGCACGTTCGTGGCGCGGCCGCGCACGGTCTCGATGGTGCTCGACATTCCCGACCTCGCGCTCGAAGTGCAGGGGCGCGGGCAGGTCTATGGCTTTCGCCTGCTTTCGCGCAGCCTGGGGGACACCGCCAGCGACCGCGAGGCGGCGGCCGAACTGGGTGACGTTGGGCCGATCCTGCGGCTTTCAGGCCTGCACCTGGCCGATGGCGCGCCGCTCGCCGTGGAAGAGCGCGTGACCAACCTGGCGCTGGTGCCGGGGATGGCGGATGTGGATTTTACCGCCGATCCCCCCGGTGGCTGGCTCTTGCGCCATATCCCCTGGACCGAGGCGGAAAACCGCATCGGCGCGCTTGCCGCCAGCCGCGAACAGGCCAAGGCGCTGGGCATTCCCGCCGGATCGCCCTGCCTGGTGGTGGCGCGCCACACGTGGCGCGGGGCGGACAGCGTCACCTTCGTGCGCCAGGTTTTCGTGGCCGGCGCCTATGAACTCGTCGCGCGGTTCGGGCCGGCGCGGTAGTTGCACAATTTGCGCGCCTGATGCACGATTGGCGCATGGATCGCACAGACCTTCGCATTCTTGCGCAGCTTCAGGCCGATGCCTCGGCCAGCCATGCCGACTTGGCCGAGGCCGTGCACCTCTCCCCCTCGCAATGTTCGCGCCGCATTGCGCGCCTGCGCGAAACGGGGGTGATCCGGGGCCAGGTGGCCTTGCTGGACGAAGCGGCGCTGGGGCTGGGCGTGGAAGCCTATGTCACGGTGACGATGGCATCTTATGCGCGCGAGGTGGTGGGCGGCTTTCACGAACGCATCGCAGGGCTCACCGCCGTGGTCGATTGCTGCGCCTTGACCGGAGACGCCGACTACCTCCTGCGCATCGTCGCCACCGACCTGGCCGCGTTCACCCGCCTGATCAACGACGAGATCCTGGGCCATGGTGACGTCGCCAACTTGCGCTCGTCCATCGTGCTCGACCGGATCAAGCGCACCACGGCCTTGCCCTTGCCGCGCGGTTGACGCGTAGAATGGTGCTTTTCTGCGTTAGTCACGCATATTTAGGGGTTTTTCCTCGTAACTTCGCGCGGAACGTGCATCGGCTTTGGAGTAGACTGCCAGGGTCAAGCCGGCCGCTTTTGATGGCCGGCACCTGCTGGTGGAGAGACACGCGCCATGGCCGCATCGACCGATCTTTTCGACAATCCCCTGGGCCTTGATGGGTTCGAGTTCATCGAGTTTGCCAGCGCCGAACGCGGCAGCCTGGGCCCGGTGTTTGCGCGCATGGGATTTACCCACATCGCCAACCACCGCAGCAAGGATGTGGAACTGTGGCGCCAGGGCGGCATCAACCTGATCGCCAACTATGAGACCCGCAGCCCGGCCGCCTATTTCGCCGCCGAGCATGGCCCTTCGGCCTGCGGCATGGGCTGGCGCGTGCGCGATGCGGCCAAGGCCTATGCCGCGGCGCTCGACCGCGGGGCCGAGCCGGTGGAAGTGCAGACCGGGCCGATGGAATTGCGCATTCCCGCCATTCGCGGCATTGGCGGGTCGATCATCTATCTCGTCGACCGCTATCACGGCGGCCAGTTCGGCGATCTTTCGATCTACGATATCGATTTCGTGTATCTGCCCGGCGTGGACCGCCAGCCCAAGGGCGCGGGCTTCCACACCATCGATCACCTCACCCACAACGTCTATGGCGGGCGCATGGCGCACTGGGCCAGCTTCTACGAGCGCGTCTTCGGCTTCCGCGAGATCCGCTATTTCGACATCAAGGGCGAATATACCGGCCTTACCAGCCGGGCGATGACCGCGCCCGATGGCAAGATCCGCATTCCCTTGAACGAGGAATCGCAGAAGGGCGGCGGCCAGATCGAGGAATTCCTGCGCGCCTACAACGGCGAGGGCATCCAGCACATCGCCTTTGCCTGTGATGACCTGATTGCCGGATGGGACACGCTCAAGGCCAGCGGCACCCCGTTCATGAGCGCGCCGCCGGCCACCTATTACGAGATGCTGGAAGAGCGCCTGCCCGGCCATGGCGAGCCGGTGGACGAATTGCAAAAGCGCGGCATCCTGCTCGATGGCTCCACCGTGCAGGGCGATCCGCGCCTGCTGCTGCAGATCTTTTCCGAAACGCAGGTCGGGCCGGTGTTCTTCGAATTCATCCAGCGCAAGAAGGACGAGGGCTTTGGCGAAGGCAACTTCACCGCCCTGTTCGAAAGCATGGAGCGCGATCAGCTGCGCCGTGGCGTGCTGAAAGTGGGGGAGGACGCCTGATGGCCATGGCCCAGACCCAGGCCCCGCTGCTGGGCGGGGTGCACCACGCGGCCTATCGCTGCCGCGATGCCAAGGAAACCGTGGAATGGTATGCCCGCGTGCTGGGCATGGCCTATACCACTGCCTTTGCCGAGGATCACGTGCCCTCCACCGGCGCGTTCGATCCCTATATGCACGTGTTCCTCGATGCTGGCGGCGGCAACGTGCTGGCTTTCTTCGAGCTGCCCAACCAGCCCGAGATGGGCCGCGATCCGGCCACGCCCGCGTGGGTGCAGCACCTGGCGTTCAAGGTGGCGGACGAGGCCGCGCTGCTGAGCGCCAAGGCGCATATCGAGGCGCAGGGCATCGATGTGCTGGGCCCCACCTGGCACGGGCTGTTCAAGTCTATCTATTTCTTCGATCCCAATGGGCACCGGCTGGAACTGGCGTGTGACATCGGCACGGATGAGCAAGTGGCCAAGGCGCGCGAGGTGGCCCCGGCCATGCTGGAAGAATGGGCGCAGACCCGCCGTGCGCCGCGCCACGCTGCGTGGTTGCACGAGCAGCCTGGCGAGGAGCCGCAGGCGTGATCGACCATACCCACGATCCCCGCGCGCAAAGCTGGGTGGAGGGCGCTGCCGGCCATCCCGATTTCCCGGTGCAGAACCTGCCGCTTGGCGTGTTTTCCCTGGGCGAGGGCGAGCCCCGGCGCATCGGCACGGCAATCGGTGGCCATGTGCTCGACCTGGCGGGCCTTGCCGCCGATGGCGCTTTGCCACAGGGCTTGGCCACGGCGCTGGCCCAGCCCACGCTCAACGCGCTGTTTGCGTTGGACGATGCGGAGCGGGTGGCGCTGCGCCATGCGCTGTTTGCGCTGCTGTCGAGCGAGCGATGCCGGCTGAAAGTGACGCCGCACCTCCATCGCAGCGAGGACGTGGCGCTGCATCTGCCCTTTGCCATCGGCGATTACACCGATTTCTACGTGGGCATTCACCACGCCACGGCCATCGGCAAGCTGTTCCGGCCGGATAATCCGCTGCTGCCCAACTACAAGCATGTGCCGATCGGCTATCATGGGCGCGCCTCGTCCGTGCGGGTTTCGGGCACGCCGGTGACGCGGCCGTGGGGCCAGCTCAAGGCGCCCGATGCGCCAGCGCCGGTGCATGCGCCGTGCCGCCGGCTGGACCACGAGCTGGAACTGGGCCTGTGGATCGCCGGGGATAACGCGCTGGGCGAGCCGGTGCCGATCGACACGGCCTGGGACCGGATCGGCGGGCTGTGCCTGCTCAACGATTGGTCTGCGCGCGATATCCAGGCCTGGGAATACCAGCCGCTGGGGCCATTCCTGGCCAAGAACTTTGCCACCACGGTATCGCCCTGGGTGATCACCGCGCAGGCGCTGGCGCCGTTTCGCATGGCCGCTGCGCCCCGGCCCGACGGCGATCCGCAGCCCTTGCCCTATCTGCGCGAAGGTGGGGAGGGCGCGCTTTCGATCACGCTGGAAACCACGCTGCACACCGCCGCGATGCGCGCGGCGGGGCTGGCGCCGCATCGGCTGAGCCAGGGCAACGCGTTTGACGCGATGTATTGGACACCCGCGCAGATCGTGGCGCACCATGCCTCGAACGGCTGCGATCTGCACGCGGGCGATCTGCTGGGCACCGGCACGCTTTCCGGGCCCACGCCAGACAGCGCAGGCAGCCTGATGGAACTGAGCCAGGGCGGCAAGGCGCCGCTGGCTCTGCCCGGCGGGGAAACCCGCACGTTTCTGGAGGACGGGGACGAACTGGCGCTGCACGCGCGGGCCGAGCGGGACGGTTATGCCACGATCGGCTTTGGCCCGTGCGTGGGCCGGATCGCGGCGGCGCGCCATGCCTGACCTGACGCTGCACGGTTATTGGCGATCCAGCGCGGCATGGCGCGTGCGCATCGCGCTGGCGCTCAAGGGCTTGCCCTATGCCACCGTGGCGCACGATCTGCGCACTGGTGCGCAAGCTGCAGCGGCCTATCGCGCGTGCAATCCGCAGGGGCTGGTGCCGGCGCTGGACACGGGGGAGGGCGAGGAAGCGCCGCTCACCCAATCGCTGGCGATCATCGAATGGCTGGAGGAAACCCAGGCCCAGCCCGCGCTGTTGCCGGCCGATCCCTTGGGGCGGGCGCGGGTGCGGGCCATGGCCCAGGTGATTGCCTGCGACGTCCATCCGCTGGGCAACTTGCGCGTGCTCAAGGCCTTGCGCGGCGATCTGGGTGCCGATGAGGCGCAGGTTGCGGCGTGGCTGGCACGCTGGATGGGGGATGGGTTCGCCGCCTTGGAAACCATGGTGGCACAATGGGGTGGGGCCTTCGCCTTTGGCGATGCGCCCGGCCTTGCCGATTGCTGCCTGGTGCCGCAGATTTACGCTGCGCGCCGGTTTGGCGTGGGCCTGGACGCCTATCCCCGTCTGGTGGCGATCGACGCCCGCTGCGCCGGCCTTGCCGCCTTTGCCATGGCACATCCGGCCGCGCAGGCCGATGCCGATCCGTCCTGACGCTTAGAGCGCGCTAATCGCCGGGCGAAAGCGGCGCGATCGGGATTGGCATGGCCGGCACGGGAAAGGGAAACCGTCCATCCTGGACTGTCTCTTCCAGGCTGCTGGCATTGAGCACCAGGCCCTTTTCGGTGACGACGCGAAAACTTCTGCGGGTATCCAGGTCCCAGCGCAGCATCAGCCGGACGATTTTGGCCAGGGGTTCGGGGCGCACGCTTTCCACCCTCGTGAAAGTCGAGCTTGGAAACGGTGACAGGCCATCCTCACCTGGATCGGCGTCGGGTGCGGACCATTCCAGCCAGGCGCGCTCCGTCCAATCGATGTGCATGGCGGCCCCCGTGTTGTTGGCGCCGTGTTATTGCGGTGCCAAATGAAACTTTCTGCCAGTCGAAAGAAGCGGTCCCGGACCAAACCATAGACGTTTGGGGCCAAAAAGCAATTGCTTGCCAAAATGGCGGCATGTTCTTGCGATCCGATATATTGCATTGCACCAATTGCTCGATCGGCTGAGTACCTGACGCCGTGCGCAGACACGAGCCGGGCGGGCATGCCGGGTGCAAAGTGGCGAAGGGATTGAAGGCCACGGCCTTTTATGAAATGAAGCCAGGGAAATCCTAACAAACGTGAAGGTTGGGATGACCGGGAGATAGGGAATGGCCAAGCGAATGGGCCTGATGGCCGCACGGCCTGCCATACTGATGGCCATGCTGGCGGTGCCAGGCGTGGCTTTGGCCCATGGCGCGCCAACGACAGCCCTGGCCAATCGCTGCCCCGCGCTGGCCGGCGCACGGTTTGCGCCAGCCGACGGCGGCCGCCCCGTGCAGATCCTGGCGGCGCGATTGGTGCCGGCCAGTGCCGCAGCGCCCGCGGCGCAAGGCGAGACGATGCCCGCATTGCCCGCCCATTGCCAGGTGACCGGCGTGATCGATCCGCGCACGGGCGCCCATGGGAAGCCCTATGGCATCCGTTTCGAAGTCAACCTGCCGCTTGCCTGGAACGGCCGCTTTCTGTTGCAGGGTGGGGGCGGGCTCAACGGCACGGTGCGGCCGGCAGTGGGCAGCGACGCGGCCGGCACGGTGCCGGCACTGGCGCGTGGCTTTGCCGTGGCCAGCCATGACAGCGGGCACCAGGGCGCCGTGTTCGATGCCGCATTCCGTGCTGACCAGCGCGCCACGCTCGATTTCGCGCAAGCCGCCGTACCGGCCGTGGCGCAACTGGGCAAGGCGATTGCCGCGCGGTTCTATGGGCGGGCGCCCTCACGCAGCTATATGGCGGGCTGCTCCACCGGCGGGCGTGAGACGATGCTGGCCATGGAACGCTATCCCACGCTGTTCGATGGCCTGGTGATTGGTGCGCCGGCCATGCGCACCGGCTTTTCCAACCTGGGCACGTCTTATGCCAAGGTCATGTTCAACCAGGCCGCGCCGCGCGATCCGCAGGGGCTGCCCATGCCCGACAAGGCCTTTTCCCCGGCCGATCGCAAGACGATCCGTGACGGCTTGCTGGCGCAATGCGATGCGCTGGACGGGCGGGCCGATGGCATGATCATGGCCGTGGCGCAGTGTCACTTTCGCCCGGCCGCGCTGCAATGCCGGGAAGGCCAGCAGAGCGGATGCCTGAGCGCGGGCCAGGTGAATGCGCTCACCCGCGCCTTTGCCGGGCCACGCGACGCGGCCGGCCATCCGCTCTATGCCCCGGTGCCGTTCGATACCGGCGTGGTCGATACGGCCGGGCCGATTTCCGGTTATATCGCCGACGGGCGGAGCGATATCCTGGGGCCACCCAATCGTGACCTGGCGATCGATCTCGATGCCCGCGCTGCCGTGATCCGGGCCGATTGGATGCAGGCGCTGACCGATACCGATGGCTGGACCGACCTTGGCACGTTCCTGGGCCATCAGGGCAAGGTGCTGTTTTACCATGGTGTCAGCGACCCGTGGTTCTCCGCGCTCGACACGCTCGATTACTGGCAGCGGGCGGGGAAGAGCAATGGCGCGGCCTGGGCGCAGGGCAGCCGGTTCTACATGGTGCCGGGCATGGCCCATTGCCGCGGCGGCGATGCGTTCGACCGGTTCGATCTGCTGGGCGCCGTGGTCGATTGGGTGGAACAGGGCAAGGCGCCCGCTGGCGTGGTCGCCACGCGCAGCGCGGGCACGGCGGCGCGGCCGCTCTGCCCCTGGCCGTCTTACGCCCGGTATCGCGGGGGTGATCCGGCGCTGGCGGAAAGCTATTCTTGCGCTGACGCGGGCGCGGGGGGCACTGAGGCGGGCGGCTGATCGGTCCACCGGCCGCCCACGGCCTGGGCCAGGGAAATGGCGGCGGTCTGGCGATCGATCACCGCCTGGATTTCCGTCTGCCGGGCCGAAAGCGCCGCGGTCTGCGCGGTGATGACCGAGGCATAATCGACCAGGCCATTGCGGTACTGGTTGTTGGCGATGGTTTCGGCCTTGCTTGCCGAAGCGGTCGCTTCCGTCCGGCGCTGCGCCACCTCGGCCAGCACGCGCGTGCCGGCCAGATTGTCTTCCACCTGCTGGAACGCGGTGAGCACGGTCTGGCGATAGGTGGCCACGGTCTGGTCATACTGCGCGCGCGCCTGCACCACCGCGCCGTGGCGGGCGCCGAAATCGAGCAGGGTCATCGCGCCGCTCACGCCCAGCGACCATAGGCTGGTGGCCGCGCGAAACAGCTGGTCGATCACGCTGCTGTTGGTGCCCACGCTGCCCGACAGCGTGACCTGGGGGAAATAGGCGGCCTTCTGGATGCCGACATTGGCATTGGCGGCAGCGACGCGGCGTTCGGCCGCGGCGATATCGGGCCGGCGTTGCAGCAGGGCGGCGGGCACTTGCGCCGGGATTTCGGGCACGACCGGCTGCCATTCGACCGGCGCCAGCGCGAACGTGGAGGGATTTTCCCCCACCAGCACGGCAATGGCGTGTTCCAGCACGGCGCGCTGGCGATCGAGATCGGCGCGCGTGGCCTGGGCATTGCTCAGCGTGGTCTGCGCCTCGAACACGTCGGAATGCGCAACGGTGCCCGCATTGTACTTGTTGGTGGCGATGGTCAGCGCACGGGTATAATCGGCCACGGTGCGATCGAGCAGCACCCGCTGTGCATCGATGCCGCGAAGCTGCACATAGTTCGTGGCGAGTTCGCCTTGGGCGGAAAGCGTGGCGTTGGCGAGGTCGCCCTCGCTGGCCTGGGCACTGGCTTTGGCCTGGCTCAGCGTGTTGCCGAGGCGCCCCCACAGGTCGGGCTCCCAACTGGCGCCGATGGACAGCGAATAGCGCGAAACCGCAGCGCCGGTGTTGGTGGTGGTCGCGCCGGTGCCGCCGGTCACGGTTTCACCCTCGAAGGTTTGCGAGCGGGTGCCGCTGACCGAACCGGTGAGCGAGGGAAACAGGGCGGAGCGCTGCACCTGGACGAGGCCGCGCGCGGCCTGGTACGCGGCGCGATAGCTCGCCACGTTCTGGTTGGTGACCGCAACGCGCCGCTCCAGATCATCGAGCACGGGATCGCGGAACAAGTCCCACCAGGCGCCGCGGGCCACCGCATCCGATGGCGTGGCCACGGCCCAGCCTGGCTCTTCCTTGAACTGCGCAGGGATCGCCACGCTGGTGGGCACGCGATAGGCGGGCGCCATCGAGCAGCCGGTAAGCAGCAGGCCGGGAATGACGAGCGCGGAAAGGCGGGAAGAAGGCGCGCGCATCAGGCGGGTACTCCTTGGATGGGGGCCGGCGGCGCCGCACGGCGGGGGCGGCGGCGGAAGCGGTCGAGGGCGAGATAGACCACCGGGGTGGTCATCAGGGTCAGCACCTGGCTGGCGACAAGACCGCCAAAGATGGCGATGCCCAGCGGTCGGCGCAGTTCGGCCCCGTCGCCAAAGCCGATGGCGAGCGGCAAGGCGCCGAGCGCGGCAGCCAGCGTGGTCATCAGGATCGGGCGGAAGCGCTTGAGGCAGGCCTCGCGCACGGCGTCCACCGGGGCAAGGCCCTCGTTGCGCTCGGCCTCCAGCGCGAAATCGATGATCATGATCGCGTTCTTCTTCACGATGCCGATCAGCAGGATGATCCCGATCAGGGCGATGATGTCGAACTGCCCGCCGCTGGCGATCAGCGCGATCATCGCCCCCACCCCGGCCGAGGGGATCGTGGAAAGCGCGGTGAGCGGGTGGATCGCGCTTTCATAGAGCATGCCCAGCACGATGTAGATCGCCACCAGCGCGGCCACGATCAACAGCGGCATGCTGGCAGTGGACTGGGCAAAGACTTTGGCCGTGCCGCCGAATTCGCCGTGCACGGTGGCGGGCAGGGCAAGGCTTGCCTGCACTTGTGCGATAAGTTGCGAGGCCTGGCCCAGCGAAACGCCCGGCGGCAGGTTGAACGAGATCGTGGCCGAAGGTTCGCCATCGGAATGGCTGACCGAGGCATCGGTGGAGCCGGTGTTCCAGCGCGCGATGGCTGAAAGCGGCGTCATCGTGCGGGCGCTGGTGCTGACGGCGCTGCCGCTCGCGACCAGGGCGCCGCCGGCCGCTGCACCGCCCGAGCCGGTGAGATTGGCGGCCGAGCTGGCCGAACTGATCGCATTGCCCACGGGCAGGTAGATGTTGTTCAACGCCTCAGGCGAACCATTGAACTGGCGATCGGCCTCCATCACCACGTGATACTGGTTGAGGCCGGAATAGATATTGGCCACCTGCCGCTGGCCGAACGCGTCATAAAGCGTGGCGTCCACCGTCTGCATCGGGATGCCCAGCCGCGCGGCGGCATCACGGTCCACCTCGACAAAGGCGTCGGCACCGGCATCCTGCTGGTCGATATCGACGTCGGTGATCAGGTCCCCATGGGTCTTGAGCGCGTCGACCAGCTTTTGCCCGGCGGCCTGGAGCACATCGGCGTGATCGGCCTTGAGCACGTATTGATAGGAGCTGTTGGTCTGCCGCCCGCCGGCCTGGAGATCCTGGACCGGATTGAGGAACAGGCTGACCCCGCGCACCCGCGCGAGCTTGGGCCGCAGCCGGGCGATCACTTCGGTGGCGGGCGGACGCTGCGAACGATCCTTGAGCGTGGCGAACAGGAACCCGCCGCCTGCGCGCGATCCGCCGGCGAACGAGACCACGGTATCGACCGCCGGATCGGATTTGACGATGCGGGTGATGCGGGTGAGCTTGTCCTGGAGATCGGCAAAGGAAATCGACTGGTCGGCGCGCACGCCGCCCATCAGGCCGCCGGTATCCTGCTGCGGGAAAAAGCCCTTGGGCGCGATGGCGATGAGCCAGACATTGAGCGCCACGGTCAGCACCAGCACCAGCATGACCAGGCCGCGATGGGCCAGCGCCCAATCGAGATTGCGGGCATAGCGCGCTTCGGACCATTCGACCCAGGCGCGCGCCTTGCGCATCACCCAGCTCTTGCTTTCCTGGCCATCGAGCAGGCGCGCGGCGAGCATCGGCGTGGTGGTAAGCGAAACGACCAGACTGATCGCCACGGCGACCGACATGGTCAGGGCAAATTCGCGGAACAGCCGCCCGACGAGGCCGCCCATGAAGATCAGCGGCACGAACACCGCCACCAGGCTGACCGAGATGGACATGACGGTAAAGCCCACCTCGCGCGCGCCGCGCAGCGCGGCGGGGATGGGTGCCATGCCTTCTTCCACATGGCGGCTGATGTTTTCGACCACGACGATGGCATCATCCACCACGAACCCGGTGGCGACGGTGAGCGCCATGAGCGAGAGATTGTCGAGCGAGAAGCCCGCCAGGTACATCACCCCCAGCGTGCCGAGCAGCGAGGCGACCACGGCGGCCGCCGGGATCAGCGTGGCGCGCCAGGATTGCAGGAACAGTCCCACCACCAGCACGACCAGCAGCGTGGCGATCAGCAGCGTCACTTCCACTTCGTGCAGCGAGGCGCGGATCGTGGCGGTGCGATCGGAGCCGATCGACAGATGAATGTCGGGCGGCAGCGCCGCCCTGAGCGCGGGCAACTGCGCCTTGAGCGCATCCACCGTTTCCACGATATTGGCGCCGGGCTGGCGGCTGATCAGGATGGGCACCGCGCGCTTGCCGTTGAACAGCCCCATGGTGCGCACATCTTCGGGGCCATCGGTGACGTTGGCAATGTCGGACAGGCGGACCGCCGCGCCATTGCGCCAGGCGATGACCGTATCGCGATAATCGGCCGCATGGCGCCCGGCCTGGTTGGAATAGACCTGGAAACTGCCATTGCCGGTATCGAGTATGCCCCGCGGGCGATTGGCGCTTTCCGATTGCAGTGCGGTGCGCACGTCTTCCAATGCAATGCCGGCGCGCGAAAGGGCCAGCGGATTGACCTCGATCCGCACCGACGGCAGCGCCGCGCCGCCCAGTTCCACATTGCCCACGCCCTGCACCTGGAGCAGTTTCTGCTGCACCACATTGGACACGGCATCATAGATTTCCGAAGGGCTGCGCGTGTCCGAGGTGAGCGCCAGGATCAGCACCGGCGCTTCGGCAGGGTTGGCCTTGCGATAGCTGGGATTGCTTTTTAGCGTGGCGGGCAGATCGGCGCGTGCGGCGTTGATCGCGGCCTGCACATCGCGCGCGGCGCCATCGATGTTGCGCGACAGATCGAACTGCAGCGTGATCTGGCTTGACCCGACGCCCGAGCGGGAGGTCATTTCCGTTACCCCGGCAATCGTGCCCAGATGCCGTTCCAGCGGCGCCGCTACGGTCGACGCCATGGTTTCGGGGCTGGCGCCAGGCAGGTTGGCCTGAACCATGATCGTGGGGAAATCCACCGCCGGCAGCGGCGCTACAGGCAGGTTGAAGAAGGCCGCCACGCCCGCCAGCATCAAGCCGATGGTGAGGAGCAGCGTGCCGACCGGGCGCCGGATAAAAGGCGCGGAAATGGTCATGCCGGGCGCGGCGCAGGGTTGGCGCGGTGCTTCTCGCGCCGCTCGCGCCAGCGTTCGAGGCCCAGGAAGATCACCGGCGTGGTGAACAGGGTGAGCACCTGGCTGAAGATCAGGCCGCCGGCAATGGCGATGCCCAGCGGCTGGCGCAGTTCATGGCCCATGCCCCCGCCAAAGATCAGCGGCAGCGCGGCAAACAGCGCGGCAAAGGTGGTCATCATGATCGGGCGGAAGCGCAAGTGCGCAGCCTGGCGGATGGCATGGTCCGGATCGGCGCCTTCCTCGCGCATGGCTTCGAGCGCGAAGTCGATCATCATGATCGCGTTCTTCTTGACGATGCCGATCAGCAGCACGATGCCGATGATGCCGATCACCCCAAGGCCCGATCCGGTGAGCCACAAGCCGAGCAGCGCGCCGATGCCGGCCGAGGGCAGGGTGGACAGGATCGTGATGGGATGGACGAAGCTTTCATAGAGCACGCCCAGCACGATATAGACCACGACGATCGCGGCGAGGATCAGCCACAATTCGTTCGAGAGCGAGGACTTGAACGCCGACGCCGCGCCCGAGAAATTGGTGGTGATGGCGGCCGGCATGCCGATGGTCTGCTCGGCCCGTTCGATCACGGAAACCGCCTTGCCCAGCGAGACGCCCGGTGCCAGGTCGAAGCCGATCGTGGCGGCGGGGAACTGTGCCTCGCGGCTGACGACAAGGGCAGTTGGGCCGGTGTGGATCGCAGCGACGGTGGACAGCGGCACTGTGGTGCCGTTGCTTAGCGGAATGCGCAATTCGCCCAGCGCCTGCGGGCTGGTGACCGAGCCGGGCTGGGCTTCGAGGATCACGCGGTTCTGGCTGGACTGGGTATAGATCGTGGACACGATGCGCTGGCCGAAGGCGTCATACAGCGCATTGTCGATCGTCAGCACCGACAGCCCGAGCCGCCCGGCGATGTCGCGGTTGATGTCCACCGTCACCGCCTGGCCGCCGCCCATCACGTTGGACGTGACGTTTTGCAGATGGGCATCGTTCTTGAGCGCCCCGGCGAGCTTCTCGCCCCACTGGTTGACCAGGTCCTCGTCTGCGCCTTGCAGCGAAAAGCGATAGGCGTTGACCCCGGTTGACGTGTCGATCGTCAGGTCCTGCACCGGGCGGAAATAGGTTTTCACCCCCACGATGCCGCTGGTCGCCTGGGTGAGGCTGTCGATCACGCTGGAAAGGTTGCCCCGGTCGCTTTCGCTTTTCAGGTTCACCACCATGCGCCCTTGCGAGAGCGTGGGGTTCTGCCCGTCCACCCCCACCGAGGAACTCAGGCTGTCCACGGCCGGATCGGCCAGCAGCGCCTGCGCCACCTGCTGTTGCAGCGCGCTCATCCGGGTATAGCCGATGTCCTGGCCGGCAACGGTCGTGACCGCGATCTGCCCGGTATCCTGCTCGGGAAACAGATCCTTGGGGATCACCCAGAACAGCACCCCGGTGATGACCAGGGTGGCGGCGAACACCGCCATGGTCAGCCCGCTGCGCGCCATGACCCAATCGAGCGCCGACACGTAGCGGGTGGCAAGGTTATCGAACCAGCCGCGGGTGGCGCGGGTGATGCGATACTGGCGTTCTTCATGTTCGGGCTTGAGCCAGCGGGCCGAGAGCATCGGCACCAGCGTGAGCGCGACCAGCGCGGAAATCAGGATGGTGACGGCCAGCGTCACGGCAAATTCGCGAAACAGGCGGCCGACCACGTCGCCCATGAACAACAGCGGGATCAGCACCGCGATCAGCGAAACGGTGAGCGAGATGATGGTAAAGCCGATCTCGCTGGCGCCTTTCAGCGCGGCCTCGAACGGCTTCATGCCCAGCTCGATATGGCGGGCGATGTTTTCCAGGACGACGATGGCATCATCGACCACGAAGCCCGACGCGATGGTCAGTGCCATCAGCGTGAGATTGTTGATCGAGAAATTCAGGAAATACATCGCCGCAAAGGCGCCCACGAGCGAGAGCGGCACGGCGATTGACGCCACCACCGTGGCGCGCAGCGAACCCAGGAACAGGAAGATCACCAGTGTGACGAGCACCACCGCCAGAACCAGTTCCATCCGCACATCAGCCACGGACGAGCGAATGCCGGCGGTGCGATCGGTCAGCAGCGTGACGTGCACGTCGGCCGGCAGTTGCGCTTCCAGTTCGGGCAGCGAGGCCTTGATCGCATCGACCGTGCCGATCACGTTGGCGCCGGGCTGGCGCTGCACGTCGAGCACCACGGCCGGCTGCCCATTCATCCACGAAGCAAGACGCGTATTCTCGGTAGCCTGGACCACGTTGGCCACGTCGGAAAGCCGCACCGGCGCACCATTGGCGAAGGCCACCACCAGGCTGCGATAGCTGGCCACGTCGGATAGCTGGTCGTTGGCATCGATCGTCCAGCTTTTGGTCGGCCCGTCGAAACTGCCCTTGGCCGCATTGGCATTGGCATTGGCAATCGCGCTGCGGATCGATTCCAGCGACAGGCCGCGCGCGGCGAGCGCCGGCACATTGGCCTGGATGCGCACGGCCGGGCGCTGCCCGCCCGACATGGAGACGAGGCCGACGCCCGAAACCTGGGAAATCTTGTTGCTGAACTGGCGTTCGACAATGCCTTGCACTTCGCCCAGCGGCCGGCTTTTCGAAGTAATGCCAAGGCTCAGGATCGGGGCGTCGGCCGGGTTGACCTTGGCATAGATCGGCGGGGCCGGCAGGTCGGTGGGCAGCAGGGTATTGGCCGCATTGATCGCCGCCTGGACTTCCTGCTCGGCAATGTCGAGCGAGAGGTCGAGCCGGAACTGCATGGTGATCACCGATGCCCCGGCCGAGGAGGCCGAGGTCATGCGCGTCAAACCCGGCATCTGGCCGAACTGCCGCTCAAGCGGGGAAGTAACGGTCAGCGCCATCACATCGGGGCTGGCGCCGGGGTAGAGCGTGGTCACCTGGATCGTGGGATAATCCACTTCCGGCAGGGCCGAGAGCGGCAGCATGCGATAGGCCACCAGGCCTGCCAGCAGGATCGCCACCATCAGCAGGGTGGTTGCCACCGGGCGCAGGATGAACAGGCGGGATGGCCCGCCGGGCTGGGCAGGGGCGGGCGCGTCAGGCGCGGGCGTGTTCATCCCGCGTTGCCGGAATTGGCGCCGGAATTGGCGCGGCGATGATGCTGGCCGTTGCCGCCGCCGCGATTGCCGCCGTTACCGCCCGCTCTGCCGCGCTTGCCGCTCTTGTTGATGCTGGCGCCGTCTTCCAGGCCATCGGCGCCTTCGATCACCACCGGCGTGCCGGCATTAAGGCCCGACAGGATGGCAAGGCGATCACCCGCCGTGGGCCCGACTTTCACGACGGTGAGCTTCACCGTGTTGTCAGGCTTTACCACGAAGACAAAATCGCCCTGGCTGCCGTGGCGCACTGCGCTGACCGGCACGGTGACCACGTCATGCAGCGTCTGCACCAGCATGGAGACATTCACGAAAGCGCCGGGGAACAACACGTTGCCGGCATTGGCAAAGCGCGCCTTGGCCTTGACCGTGCCGGTCGTGGCATCCACCTGGTTGTCGAACGTGAGGAAGCGGCCTGTGGCAAGGCGGGTGGCGCTGTTCTGGTCGCGCGCTTCCACCGGAAAGCCGCTGCCGGCGCCAGCGCCCTGGCCGATGGCGGAAAGCTGCGCCTGGGGCAGGGCAAAGCTGATGTCGATGGGATCGACCTGGGTGATCACCACCACGCCGTTGGTATCGGACGGGGTCAGGTAATTGCCGATATCCACCTGGCGAATGCCCACGCGGCCGGAAATCGGCGCCTTGATCGCGGTGTAGTCCAGGTTGAGCGCGGCCGTGCCGATGGCGGCGCGATCGGCCGCCACGGTGCCGACCAGCTGGCCCACCGTGGCGCGCTGGGTATCGACCTGCTGGCTGGCGATCGAATCCTGCTTGAGCAGCGTCTGGTAACGGTTGAGATCGAGGCGGGCCGAAACCAGCTGTGCCTCGTCGCGCGCGAGGTTGGCGCGCGCCTGGTCGAGCGCCAGGCGATAGGGCCGGGGATCGATCTGCGCCAGGACCTGCCCCTGGCGGACCATCTGCCCTTCCTGGAACATGATCTTGAACAGCACGCCCGAAAGCTGGGTTCGCACGGTCGCCGTGACGATGGGCTGCACCGTGCCGAGCGCGGCCACGGTCACCGGCACATCGGCCTTGGTGGCGGGCGCGATATTGACGGCGGCCGGCGGACGGCCACCGCGCTTGTCACCGCCGCCCTTGGCCAGCCAGCGCGCGCCCAGGGCCAGGCCCAGGAACACGGCGACAATCACCAGTGCGATCAGGACCGTGCGTTTGCGGTTGGCAGAGCGATGAACGGGCGGTTCTTGATCCGGGGAAACGGGGGTACTCGCGTCGGCAGCGCTCATTTAGCAAACCCTTGCAACACCTGCGACTCGACGGTCCCGGATCGAGCACCCGCGTTTTCGGCGATGGTCCGGCGCGGTGCAAGCCGTCTTGTCTCTCAAGTTGTATCAGAATGCCCCGGTCGATTTTCCGGCGTTGCCGGGCGGCGGCGTGGGCGTTCCGGCATGCAATTGCCGATCGGGTGCAAAGGTTCCCGGCGTGAAGCGGGGCATGTGCAGATAGCGGGGGGTAAAGCCGGAAAGCTGGGCCAGGTGGTCAGGATCGGGCAGGGTGATGCTGCGCCCTTGCCAGTGCAGCAGGCCCCGCCCGCGCAAGTCCTGCACCACGCGGTTGACGTGAACCGAAGTGAGGCCGGTGGCTTCGGCCAGGGTGATCTGGGTCACCGGCGCGACAAACCGCCCGCCTTCGGCCAGGCCCAAGGCGGCCAGGCGATAGTGCAATTCGCACAACAGCGCACCGATCCGGGCCAGCGCCGGCCGTGCCGCCAGGTTGAGCGTCCATTCCCGCTGCGTGCCCAGCATGGCGCAGGCATCGAACGCCAGGGCCTGGCGCAGCTTTCGCGAGCGCAGGCAGGCGCGATCGAACACGTCGGGCGCAATCAACGCGCAATGCATCTCGCCCACGGCGCCGATCGAGTGATCCATCTGCTCGGCCGCCAGGGCATCGGGATTGCACAAGTCTCCCGGCAGCAGGAACGCCACGATCTGGCGCCGCCCGTCTTCCAGCAGCTTGTAACGGCACCCCCAACCCTCGGTCACCAGCTTCACGAAATGGATCGGTTCGCCCTCGCGGATAAGATCGGTGCCGGCGGGAACCAGGCGCGCTTCGGTTCGCAGCAGCGCGTCAAGCGTCACCTGGTCCTGGAAATCCAGTTCGACATAGCGGGCAAATTTGGCCTGGAGGGGATTCATGCGGTTCCGTGGTGGGGGCGAGTGTCCGGCGCGACGCGCCGGCATGTCAAACGCAACACCCGATGTCGGTGCTTGTTCCCCTTGCTCTCGCAGATTGGTTTTCGGGGCCGATGGGCAGGCGCAGGGATTGAAGCATGTTGCGGGAAATCATTGTCACCAAAGGATGCCTGAACATGACAGATCGTTCTCCAGCCCAACCCGCCATTGCCCCGCGCCAGGTGCGCGGCGCACCCGTGGGCCAGCAATCGACCCATGACGAAGAACGCGATAATCCCGGCCAGATGACCGGCGGCACCGGCGGCATGGGGGCGCCACCGCCCAGGGAACAGCCGATCGACGAACCCGTGCCCGACCCTGTTGCACTGCCCCCCGGCAGCCATGCCAAGGACGGTTCCGAACGTCTTGACGGCGACAGGCTGCCCAAGCCCCCTACGGATGCCGACGCAGAGGATGGCGAAGCCGAGGTGGACGAGAACGCGGCATCGCGATGGGAATGAACGGTGGGGCGCGCGTGGTCGCGCGCCAGGCCAGCCCGGTCGCGGCGCCAGATGCGCCCTGTCTCTGACACGCCACGGTTGGTCGCCCCACCTTGGTAAAGCAAACTTATGTGAATTGTGCCGAATGCTTCGCGCCTACGTTTTCTCCTGATTCGACAAAGGCATCGCGCCAGAAACCAGGGGAAAGGACATGACGCAGGAAATGCAGCAAGCGACCAGCCACGTGCGCACGTTCCGTCGCCACGAATTTCTGGCGCGCGCCGACGAACGCCAGAACTGCGTGCTGCGGATCGAGGAAGGCTGGGCGGCGCAATATCGCCTGGTGCCCGATGGCCGGCGCCAGATCATCACCCTGTTCCTGCCGGGCGACTATTGCGAGCCGCAATGGCTGTTGCAGGGGCGGGCGACGTTGCCGATCGTGGCCTTGACGCGGGTGCGTGCCCGTGCGCTGCCCCATGCCCGCATCCAGGCGCGCGCGCCGCATGAAGAAGACAGCATGACGCGCGTGCTCGATGCCATGCTGGTGCTGCTGCGCAACCGCGAGAAATGGATTTTCAACCTGGGCCGGATGACCGCAACCGAACGGTTGTGCAACCTCTTGTGCGAATTGTATGCGCGGCTCCAGGCACGCAACCGGGTTGTGCAAGACCGCTGCGCCATGCCGCTGACGCAATATGACCTGGCCGATATCGTCGGCATTTCACCCGTTCACGTGAACCGCGTGTTGCAAACTCTTCGCGGCGATGGGTTGCTCGATCTCAAGGGCCGGTGGATGCAGGTGCGCGACCTTGCGGCGCTGCAACGACTGGGCGATGTTGCCACAGAGCCCGGCCCCGGCATGCCCCGCGCGGCCTGACCGACCGGGCGGGGCCGCGCGGATCATCCGTTGACCACGGTGCCGCCGTTGGGGTGCAGCACCTGCCCGCTCATGTAGCTGCTGTCGGCGCAGGCCAGGAACAGGAAGGCCGGCGCCACTTCGTTCGGTTCGCCCGGGCGGCCCATCGGCGTGTCTTCGCCGAAACTGCGCACCTTTTCTGGATCGGCGCCGCCTTGGGGGTTGAGCGGGGTCCAGATCGGGCCGGGCGCCACCGCATTGACGCGGATGCCCTTTCCCACGAGGTTTTCGCTGAGCGAGCGGGTGAAGGCGGTGATTGCGCCCTTGGTGGCGCTATAGTCCAACAGTTGCGGCGCACCCTTGTACATCGTCACGCTGGTGCAGTTGATGATCGCACTGCCTGCGCCCAGGTGACCGACCGCAGCCTGGACCATGTGGAACATGCCGAAGATATTGGTGCGAAACGTGCGCTCCAACTGCTCCTTGCTGATATCGCGGATGTCCTTGGCGGGGTGCTGTTCTCCCGCGTTGTTGACCACGATGTCGATCCGGCCAAAGCGATCGATCACCCGGTTGACGGTGTCCTGGCAGAAGGCCGGATCGCCCACGTCACCCTGCAGGGTGAGGGCGTCAGCCCCTTCCTGGCCCACGATCGCGGCGGTGTTCTCGGCATCCTGCTCATCGTGGCGATAGACGATGGCAACATTGGCACCTTCGCGGGCATAGAGCGCCGCCACGGCACGACCGATGCCGCTGTCACCCCCGGTCACGATCGCCACCTTGCCGGCGAGGCGGCCGGAACCGGGATAGATCGGTTGCCACTTGGGATCGCGGGCGAGCGATTGTTCCTGGCCCTGCCGATCGGGTGCGGCGGCGGTGCCGGCCTCGGCATCGGCGGCCTTGCCGGCTTGCTCGTGCTGGGTCTCGCCCACTTTGCCCAGGCTGGCGGCTTGTGAATCGGTCATGAAAACGGTCCTTGCAGGGGCAGGCGGCACGCGCCGCGCATCGGGGATGCTTTTGAAAACCCCCAAAACAAGAAAAGGTGGCAAGGCTTTACATATGTGAAGAAGGCTGTGTGACAGTCATTTCATAAGGCCGCCGACGGCGCGGGGGCGCGCTCATGGTTTGAGGATGCGATGTTGCCGCGCCACTTCGATGCTCGTTTCGGGGCGCTTGTCCGCGCCGCCGCCATGATCGCCGCCACGATTCCCGTTTGCGTCGTTGCCCCGATCATCGACCTGCCTTGAGCCTGCCTGCGATGCCGTACAACGCCCTGGCCCGGCGCCTGGCCTGCTGCTTCCCGCTTGACGAGGACGACCTGCGCGCGATCGACCGGCTTTGCGCCGTGCCGCGCCGACGCGTCGCCGCGCGGCGGGAATTCCTGCGCGAGGGCGATCGCCCCGGGCAAGTGCACATCCTGCTGGAAGGGTGGGCCAGCCGCCTGGTGATGCTGCCCGATGGCCGCCGCCAGATCACCGCGTTTCACTTGCCCGGCGACATCCTTTGGCGGCCGATGGGCGACGTGCGCATGGACTTCTCGATCCTGGCGCTGACGCCGGCCATGGTCGTGCCGATTGCATCGGGGGCGTTCGAACCCTTTGTCACCGCGCATCCGGGCATCGCCATGGCCCTGGCCACGCAGGATCGGGTGGCCGAAGCGGTTCAGCGGCGCTGGCTGGTCAACTTGGGCCAGCGCACCGCATTCGAGCGGATCGGCCACCTGTTTTGCGAATTGCACCATCGCCTCGATGCCATCGGGCTGGCGCACGAGAACAGCTTTGCCTTTCCCGTCACGCAAGTGGAACTGGCCGAGGCAACGGGCCTGACCCCGGTGCACGTCAACCGCGTGCTGCGCGACATGCGCCTGCAGGGGCTGATCGACCTAGAACACCGTGCCCTGCGCATCCTGCAGTTTTCCGCGCTGGCGCAGCGCACGCTGTTCGATCCTGCTTATCTGGAGCCGCACGGGCCGCTCCGCCTGGCATGACGGGGTTTCGCCTCGTGTCGCTAACCCTGGTTGCACCGGGGCGGGTGCGACCACCATCTGCGCGTTGATGTTTTGTGCCCCCGCACAGGAGAACGACGATGAGCAACGAACGCAACCCGGTGGAAGAGCAACGCGGCCCGGCCGGCGATGCCATTCCCACCAACGATGGGCGCGATGCCCGCACCGCCGGCGGCCAGCGAGCCGAACCGGTGGAGAAGCGGCCCAGCGTGAGCCAGGTCACGCCCGAGGACTACCCCCTGGCAGACCGCAAGGCCGGCGCTGTCTGAGACAGCCGCCGTGCCACGATACGCAAGAGGCCGACCTTGCCAAATGCAGGGCCGGCCTCTCCTCGCGTGACGTGGCGAGGGCGCTGGATCAGTATGGGTAAGAGAGGCCGTAGTGCGAATGAACCTGGCGGCCATATTCCGGGTCGTGCAGCGGTTCCGCTGTGGCCCCATAATGCGGCCCGTTTTCAAGCGTGTCGCGGTCCAGGTTGACGACATAGCCGCCTTGGCTGGTGTCGTAGTTCAACGTGTTCCAGGGCAGCGGATAATAGTCGCTGCCAAAGCCGAGCACGCCGCCGAACTGCAAAACGGCGTATTCGACCTGGCCGGTGCGCTTGTTGACCATGAAGTTGTAGACCGATCCGAGCCGTTCGCCATCGGCGCCGTAGACCGCGGTGCCTTCCACCTTGTTGGAGGCGATCAGGCTGCCGGTTTCCTGGGTGGCAATGCTTTCAGCCATCGGTACTCTCCTGTGCTGTGCTTTTCCCGACAACCCGGAACGGGCGCGAAGAGATTGCCCAGGGACGCGCCAAAGGGATGGCCTGTGCGGCCAGCGCGCCGGGCAGAAGCCGATGCTGATCCAAGAAAGTATTGTGTTTGGACGGCGCAAAAAAAGGGCGGCCATCGCCGTGGATGCCCGCCCGGAAACATGGGTAGATAAAACGAGGCTCTCAGACCGCGATGGCGGCCAGCAGCTTCTCGCTATAGCGTTCATCGGCCGGGTCGAACCCGGCGAACACGCTGGCCGGTTCAGACGTGAGCACGACATCGCGCAGGCCAGACAGGCGGAACGTGCCCAGCTTTTCTTCGACAGGCGCCACGCCATCGCGTTCGCGCACCACGGCATCGACATGGGGGGCACCGTGCCGCTCGAACAGGGCGTGCGGCGCCAGCGTCACATCGCCACGGTTATAGACCGCGCGCACGCACAGCTTGTTGGCAATGGCAAAGCCCAACATGTGCACCGACTGTTCGATATCGGGTGCGCTGTCCGCCGTTTCGGCGTTGCTGGAGGAAGTCTGATTCTGCTGCATCGCAACATATTAGGCGAATCGCGGCGCAAGGGCAATCGGGACGAAAACGGTGGCCCGGCAGGTGAAAATGCACGCCCACGGATTTATCACTTGCAATTGCGATCCATTATCAATAAACCGATCGGGCAACGGGGCGAACCCTCCTCCCGTCTGCGGATGGCTGGCTGCCATCCTGATCTCCCTGAACTTTTGGCGGGGCGCCGCACTTCGCCCCGCCAATTTTTTCAGCCGAGATCACCTCTAGCCGCGCAGGCGCAACCGGTCAGGCAGCGCGTGCGGCCTGGACCACCGTCTGCTCGATCACACCAAACGGCGTGCTGCCGTCCGCGCCTTGCGCAGCCATGCGCACGGTGTCGCCAAAGGCCATGAACGCGGTGGCCGGCTTGCCATCGGCAATGATCTCGATCGCGCGGCGTTCGGAAATGCAGCTCGATCCCACCGTGGCGTATTCCGGGTTGGACACCGTGCCCGATCCGATCACCGTGCCGGCCACCAGATCGCGCGTGCGCGCCGCGTGGGCGACCAGTTCGGGAAAGCTGAAATCCATCGCCCCGCCGTTGGCATGGCCGAAATGCTGTCCGTTCCAGTCCACCGCCAGGTCCAGCGCCACGCGGCCATCGCGCCAGCCATCACCCAGCGCCGCGGGCGGCACGGCAAAGGGAGCCATGCTGCACGGTGGCTTGGCCTGGATCCAGCCGAACCCGGTCTTCATTTCGATCGGTGCCAGCGTGCGCAGCGACCAGTCGTTGATCTGCACCACCAGCTTGATGTGCGCGGCCGCGTCCTGGGCACTGGTGCCCATCGGCACGGCATCCACGATCACGCCGAATTCCCCCTCGAAATCGATGCCGTGGGCAACGTCGGGAAAGGGCACGGGATCGCGCGGGCCATAGAACCGGTCCGACACGCCCTGGTACATCAGCGGGAGGTCGGTCTCGATCGGCGGCATGTTGAACGCCACCTGCATCAGATCGCCATGCGTGCCGAAGGCCGAACCATCGAGCCACTGCCACGTGCGCGGCAGCGGCGCTGCGAGAAGCGCCGGATCGAGCGGCAGGCCCGCGCCGCCGGCCAGTTCGTCGGCCAGGGCCGCCAGCGCCGGTTCGGCTTCACTCCAGTTCTCGATCGCGGCGAGCAGGTTGGGCAGGGCAGGGCCGCCGGGCAGATGGCGCGTGCCATCGGCCGAAACCACCACCAGTTGCCCGTCGGGCGCACCATTGCGCAAAGTTGCCAGGCGCATGCCGCTCACTCCTCGATGATCGCGACGGCGCGGGTCCACCCGGCCGAGGCACCCTGGATCTTGGCAGGGAAGCAGCTGACGGTGAAGCCGTGCGGGGGCAGGCTTTCCAGGTTGTGCAGCTTTTCCAGGTGGCAATAGCCGATGTCGCGGCCGGCCTTGTGGCCTTCCCAGATCAGCGAGGTATCGCCGGTTTCCTTGACCTTTTCGGCGGTATAGCTGAACGGCGCATCCCAGCTCCAGGCGTCGGTGCCGGTCACGCGCACGCCGCGCGTGGTCAGGTACATGGTGGCTTCATAGCCCATGCCGCAGCCCACGTTGACGAAATCGGGCCGGCCCAGGGCCTGGCCGGCCGCGGTGTTGACCAGCACGATGTCCAGCGGCTGGAGATCGTGGCCGATGCGCTTCAACTCGTCTTCCACGTCTTGCCCGGTGACGACATAGCCGTCGGGAAAGTGGCGGAAGTCCAGCTTCACGCCGCGCTGGAAACACCATTCCAGCGGCACTTCGTCGATGGTGATGGCGCGCTTGCCGCCATCCATCGTGGGGTGGAAATGCCACGGCGCATCCAGGTGCGTGCCGTTGTGCGTGGTCAGCTTGACCCATTCGGCCGCGGCAAAGCCGGCGCCGTCGATCATGTCGTCCTGGGTGACGCCGGGAAAGAAGTGGCCAAGTTCGCCGACGGTATCGGCATGGGTCTGATAGGTGATCTCGGGCCGCATGAACGGCGGGTCGCTCACCACGTCGTTGCACAGGGTGATCGACAGATCGATGAAACGGCGGGCCATTTTGGGATCCTCTCGTGACGATGCCGGCCGGCCCGCGCATCCCGCGCGAGCCGGCCGGCATTCTTATGCTCAGGCGGTCTTGCCGCCCAGTGTCTCGGCAAACCAGTCAGCCAGCAAGTCGCGGCCGTACGACATGTTGTCAGCGCCGACATGCTCCACCCCACCTTCGCGCGGGGTGAAGATCACCTTTTCGCGGCGTGGGGAATTGACCAGCTGATCATAGAGATCGTCGGCATAGGCGACGCTGATCTGGCGATCGTTGGCCCCATGGGTGACCAGGAACGGCACCTTGATGTGGTCCATGTGGCCGTTGAGGTTCATGGCTTCGGACTTGGCCAGGAAATCGTCCTGGTCCTTGGCGCCAAAGGCCCAGTGCACGTGCGCCCAATAGTGCGGCACGGGGTTTTCGCCCTCGCGCTGCATCCGCTTGTCCTGCACTTCGCGCCAGTTGTGGTTGGCACCCCACACCGCGCCGCTGGCAAAGCGCGGCTCGTAAGCCACCGCGCGCGGGGCAAAGTGCCCGCCCAGCGAAATGCCGGTCATGCCGATGGCCTTGGGATCGACCTCGGGTTGCTGTTCCAGCCAGTCCACCGCCTTGGATGCCCAGCTTTCCGAATGCGGATCGACCGGCAGGCCCTGGAGGCGCAGCGTCTCGCCCGAGCCGGGCTGGTCGACGCAGAGCGTGGAAATGCCGCGACGCGCCAGTTCCACCGGCAGGTTGGTCCAGTAGAGCAGTTCCTTGCAGCTATCGAGCCCGTTGCAGAACACCACGACGGGCTTTCTTCCTTTACCCGGGGCGCGGGTGAACAGGGCGGGCATGGTGCCGGTTTCGAGCGGGATTTCCACCCGTTCGCGGTTGATCTTGCCCAGCTGCGTGGACTTGTCGAACGCGGCCCGCGCCTTGGCATAGGTTTCCTTGCGACCGGGTGCGCCGTGGCCCTGCATGCGCTCTGCCGTAAACAGGTAGAGCGAGGCGCGCTCCAGCTTGGTGGAGGCAGAGAACAGGCGGCCCTTGGCTTCGTCTTCGCCGGCCAGTTCCAGCAGCTTGTCGCCCATGGCGACCCAGGCCTTCATGAACTGCGGCGTGCCGGCATCAGAACCGTTGGCGGCCGCGTCCTTGATCGGCTGGCACATGTCGACGATCTCGCCGATTTTGCCGCCCGATTCCATGGCGATGGCAACCGACAGGTTCCAGATATAGTTCGGGAAGTATTCAAACAGCGCCATGACGATCAAACTCCCGCCGGCTGGAACAGGCGCGCGTCGGGCGCGGGATGCGGCATGGTCTGCGGCCCGCCGACGCCGATGCCCCACTGGTCCATCACGTTTGGCGCGGGGACGTGCACCTTGGCTTCATGCGTTTCGAAATCGACCACTTCGAGGTCTGCGGTGTATTCCACGGCAAAGCCGGCGGGCGTGGTAAAATAGCTGAACGTGTTGTTGCCGGCGGTGTGGCGGCCAGGGCCCCAGCGCAGATCGGTGCCGCGCTTCTTGAGGCGGCTGGCGCCGCGCATCATGTCGTCCACCGACAGCATGTCATAAGCCACGTGGTTGAGGCACGGCGGCCCGGGCAGGATGGCGACACGGTGATGCGCCTCGTTGCAGCGCAGGAAGCACATGAAATCGCCCAGCCAGTCCGACACCTTGAAGCCGAGCACGTCGGTGAAGAACGCCACCATGGCTTGGTGATCGGGCGAATGCATCACGATGTGGCTGATCTTGACCGGCACGCCTTCCCAGCGTTCGAGCGGGCGCTTGTCGCCCCGCGCCACGCCCGCCGAAATTTCGAACGGCAGCCCGTCGGGCGAAAAGAAGCGGAAGCCATAGCCACCGCCCGGCGCATCGAGCGTGGCAGGGGCGTGGATCACCTTGCAGCCGGCCGCCACGATCTTGTCGTGCAGGGCATCGACATCAGCGGGCGTCTCGGCGGCAAAGGCGATCACTTCCACATGGTTCACATCGGCCTTGTGCAGGCGCACCACGTGGTGTTCATCATGGCCCTGGGCCTTGAACCAGGCCAGGCCATCGCTGGCGGCCACTTCGGTAAGGCCCCAGTCGTCTGCGTAAAAGGCGCGTTCGGCGTCGAAGTTTTCGACGCCATATCCGACATAGCGGATTTCGGTCACTCGGCTCATGGGTTTGGGATCCTGGCTGAATAAAAAGGAGGGAAGAGGGAAATCAGATCGGTTGGGCGACGACGGCGAACATTTCGGCGGTCGCCTTGTGGTTATCCACCGGCGGTGCCTTGCCCAGCTGGCCCATGCAGATCGCCAGCGAGCTTTCGACGATATAGCGGCAGCGTTCGTAGCGGCGCGTGCGGTAGGCGGTGAAGGCCGCTTCCACGCTGTCGGCAGCGGTCAGTTCCTGTGCCAGCACGATCGCATCTTCGATCGCCATGCCCGCGCCCTGGCCCAGGTGCGGCGTGGTGGCGTGCACCGCATCGCCCAGCAGCACGACGCGGCCCTGGTGCCATGGCCCGTGCAGCATCATGCCTTCGAGCGGGCGATAGACCACGCCGTCATCGTCGGTGATCTGGCTGGCGAGCGCCTGGATCTGCGGGGCGGTGCCGACCAGCTTGCTGCGCATGGCCTCTGCGATGCCCTGGGTGGGATAGCGCGGGTTGTCCGGTTCGGGCGTGGTCACGTACATGTACATGGTCTGCGCCGAGATCGGCACCAGGCCCACGCCGGTGCGGCCGTTGTAGACGTGCAGCGCGTCAAGGTCGGCCGGGCGGGGGAAGTTGTAGCGCCACACCGCTTGCCCGGTGAACTGCGGCTTTTCGGCCTGCGGCAGCACGGTCTGGCGGGTCTGCGAATAGACCCCGTCGGCGCCCACCACCACGGCATAGCGTTCGCGGCTGCCATCGGACAGCGTCACGTCGACGCCATCGGCATCCTGGTCCAGCGCGGTCACGGTCAGTCCCAGGCGGATTTCCGCGCCAAGGTCGCGGGCGCTGTCACCCAGCACCTTTTGCAGGGCACGGCGGCCGATGCCCACGTTCGAAGGCTTGCCTTCCACCAGCGACGGCGTGGGCACGCGGGCCACGCGCGTGCCATCGGGCACATAGATTTCCACCGCGTCAAAGCCGCAGGCGGCATCGAGGAAGGAATCGAGCACGCCCAACTGGTCCATCGCGCGGATGACGTTGGATTGCTGGATGATGCCCACGCCATAGACCGACCAGTTGGGGTCTTTTTCGATCACGGTGACACGATGGCCGGCGCGGCGCAGCGCGATTGCGGCCGAAAGGCCGCCGATCCCGGCACCTACCACCAGAATGGGCAAATCTTGCACGTCAGGTCTCTCCCAAGGACTGCTTGTGACCCGCACCCTAAAGGAGAATAGGAATTGAGATACTAGATTGTTTTGATCATCATCGATCCATGAAATGGATCAACTGCGAAACGCCGCCTCGCGCAGGCGCGCCATCAGCCAGCGCAGCCCTTCGTCGCTGGTGCGGGTGCGATGGTACTGGATCATCTCACGCATCGGCTGGAACGGGAAGGGCAGCGGCGCCATCGCCAGCGGAAAGGCCGCCACCATGCGCCGCGCCAGCCGTTCCTGCACCACGGCCATGCGCTGCGTGTCCATCAGCATCCACGGGATCGTGCTGAACGAGGGCGCCTCGATCTCGATCCGCCGCGCCATGCCGATCTGGTTGAGCTGGCGGTCGGCAAAGGCGTGATCGCGCGAGGCGCCGATGCGTACCGAAACGTGGCCTGCCGCCAGGAAGGCATCGCGATCGGGTCCTTGCCCGGCAAATGCCGGGTTGTGCGCCCAACCCATCACCACATGGCGTTCCTCGCACAGCAGTTCGCTCGGGTGGTCGGACACGATGAACTGCTCGGGCGCGATCAGCAGGTCGGCGCGGCCTTCGCGCAGGTCGGCATGGGCAGCGTCGCTGGGCAGCACCAACTCGATGCGCATCCCCGGCGCCAGGCGCGGCAGGGCCTGAAGCACCGGGGCAAGTACGGCGGTTACCACATAGTCCGACGCCACCAGGCGGAAGGTGCGCTGCGTGGTGGTGGGATCGAACCGGCTGGCGGTGACCAGCATGGCTTCGACCGTGCGCAAGGTTTCGCGCACCTGCGGCACCAGCGCTTCGGCAAAGGCCGTGGGGTACATGCGCTTGCCCTGGGCCACCAGCAGGTCGTCGGCGAAGAATTCGCGCAGGCGGGTCAGCGCCGCGCTCATCGCCGGCTGGCTCAGGTTCATCTGCCGGGCGGCGGCGGAAACGCTGCGGTTTTCCAGCAGCACGTCGAACGCGGCAAGCAGGTTGAGATCGAGACCCTTGAAGCGCATGAATTGCCTGTCGATGGTTGGTGGCAGGATCGATCGATAGCATGGATCGATCGGTCTGTCCGCGTGCCAGCGCGCTTTTCACCTCATGAAACGGCAGGCACGCCGCGCCGTGGCGCGGGGCGCGGGGCGGGGATACACCCTTTCGGGCAAGGCCATGCGGGCACACACGCCACGCCGGCCGGCAGACGAGAGGGGATGATGACAAGGTCCATGCTGATCATGCTGGCGGCTGCCCTGCAGCTGCCGGCCCCGCCCGCCGGTGCCCAACCCGCGCAAGCGCCACAGCGCCTGGGGCAAGTCCAGCCACATCGTGCCCCGGCGCAAGTCTATGCCAAGGTCTGCGGCTATTGCCACGGGCGCAACGTGGGGCCGATCATCCTGGGACGCCAGCTGCCGGCCGAGGCGGTGAAATACATCGTCCGCCATGGCCAGAACGCCATGCCGGCGTTCCGCCCCACCGAAATTTCCCCGGCCGAACTCGATGCCCTGTCGCAATGGGTTTCCACCAGCCCGGCCCGCAGCGAGGAGCACGGACAATGAGCCTGGACCTGCATCGACGCGGCCTGCTGGGCGCGGGGCTGGCCGGGGTGGCCAGCGTGGGATGGAGCACGGGCGCCACGGCGGCCAAGCCGGCGCCGCTTGCCCCCGGCCGCAGCGTGGCCGACTTTGCCGGGGCGATGAAAGCCTTTCGCGGCGTGGTGGGTGCGGAATGGGTGTTCGGCGATGAGGAAGCCGTCGCCCCCTATGACAAGGCCTATATCCCCGATCCGGCACACCGTTACAAACCGGTGGGCGCGGTGTGCCCGCAATCCTTGGAAGAAGTGCAGGCGATCGTGCGCATCGCCAACGAATATCGCCAGCCGCTGTGGACCGTCTCCACCGGCAAGAACATGGGCTATGGCATGACCTCGCCGGCCACGCCGGGCCAGGTCGTGCTCGATCTCAAGCGCATGAACCGCATCCTGGAAGTGGATGCGGAACTGGGCACCTGCCTGCTGGAGCCGGGCGTTACCTACCAGCAGCTCAAGGACTATCTCGACGAGAACAAGATCCCCTTGTGGATCGATGTGCCCACCGTGGGGCCGATCGCCTCGCCCGTGGGCAACACGCTCGATCGCGGGGTGGGGTACACGCCCTATGGCGAGCATTTCATGTTCCAATGCGGCATGGAAGTGGTGCTGCCCAGCGGCGAAGTGATGCGCACGGGCATGGGCAGCATCAAGGGCAGCACGGCCTGGCAGGCGTTCAAATGGGGCTATGGCCCCTATCTGGACGGGCTGTTCACCCAATCGAACTTTGGCATCGTCACCAAGATGGGCATGTGGCTGATGCCGAGGCCCCCGGTCTACAAGCCGTTCATGGTGCGCCACGCCGAAATGGCCGACGTGCCCCGCATCATCGAGGCGATGCGCCCGCTGCGTGTGTCGAACCTGGTGGCCAACTGCAACCTGATGATGAGCGCCAGCTACCAGTTGGCCATGTTCAAGCGGCGTAACGAAATCGTGCCCGATGGCGCGCTGCTGGACGAGGCGAGCCTGAAAAAGGCGGCCAAGGCCAATGGCCTGGGCATGTGGAACACTTATTTCGCGCTTTATGGCACCGACCAGACGATTGCCGGGGTAGAGCCGATCATCCGCGCCAGCCTGACGGCCAGTGGTGGCGAAGTGCTGACGGCGGCGGAAATGGGCGACAACCCGTGGTTCCACCATCACCAGACGCTGATGCAGGGCGGCCTCAACCTCGACGAGATCGGCCTGTTGCGCTGGCGCGGATCGGGCGGGGGTTTGGCCTGGTTCGCTCCGGTGGCCGCCGCGCGCGGGGTGGAGGCGGAGCGGCAGACCGCGCTGGCCAAGGCCATCGTGGAGCGCCACGGCTTCGATTACACCGCCGCCTATGCCATCGGCTGGCGCGATCTGCACCACATCATCGCCCTGCTGTTCGACAAGGCCGATCCGGCCGAACACCAGAGGGCGGACGAATGCTATCGCGATCTGGTGGTGCAGTTCGGGGCCAAGGGCTGGGCCAGCTATCGCACCGGGGTCAATTCGATGGACCTGGTGGCGCAGCAATATGGCGAGGTGAACCGCCGCTTCAACGCAACGCTCAAGCACGCGATCGATCCCAACGGGATCCTCGCGCCTGGCAAATCGGGGATCATCTGATGCGTTTTACCGGAAAGACCGTGGTGATGACCGGCGGCGCCACCGGCATCGGGGCGGCCACGGCCGTGGCCTTTGCCCGCGAAGGGGCGGCCGTGGTGATCGGGGACTGGAACGAGGAGGCGGCCCGTGTGGCCGACGCCATCGTTGCGGCTGGCGGCAAGGCCACGTTCCGCAAGGCCGATGTGCGCGATCCTGCCGTGCATGGCGATCTCGTCGCCTTGGCGCTCGACACGTATGGCTCTCTGGACATGGCGTTCAACAACGCCGGTGTCCTGCCGCCGCCATTGCCGCTGCACGAAGTGCCGCCCGAAAACCTCGACCTGATCTTCGACGTGGACATCAAGGGCGTGTTCTATGCCATGCAGGCGCAGATCCGCCATTTCCTGAGCGTGGGCGGCGGCGCCATCGTCAACACCGCCTCGGTCGCGGGGGTGGTCGCCGATCCCAACATGTCACACTATGTGGCGGCCAAGCACGCCGTGGTCGGGCTGACCAAGGCGGCGGCGGTGGAATATTCCGCGCGCAATATCCGCATCAACGCCATCGCGCCCGGCTTCATCGCCACGCCGATGACCCAGGCCTGGCTCGACAGCGAGGATTTTCGGAAGGCGTTCTTTGCCCACAACGTATCGGGCCGCGCCGGCGCGCCCGAGGAAGTGGCCGGCACCGTGCTGCATCTGTGCAGCGACGCGGCCAGCTTCTGCAACGGCGCCCTGTTCGTGATCGACGGCGGCCAGACTTCTCATTGAGGAAGGTCGGCACATTGAGGGAGATACCTGTCATGAAGATGCGGATGTTCATCCTGGCCGCCGCGCTGCTCGGCGCGGCGCCGGCCCTGGCGCAATCGGCGGCCAAGCCGCTGCAATACGAAGTCATTCCCACCGGGCCGATCAGCATGTTCGCCAATGTCACCCTGATCAAGGGAGACAAGGACGCGGTGCTGGTGGACGTGCCGTTTGCCCGTTCCGATGCCTATCGCGTCGCGGCCGCCGTGCTCGACAGCGGCAAGCACTTGAAGACCATCGTGATCACCCATGATCATCCCGATCACTTCTTTGGGCTGGACGTGCTGGCCGATGCCTTTCCCGATGCGCAGATCGTGGCCAATCCCGTCGCCGCGCAAGACATGGCGCGGTCCATCCCTATCAAGTTCAAGCGTTGGAGCGGGCAACTGGGCACCAACGCCCCGCGCCGCCCGGTGCAGCCCGTGGCCATGACCGGCGACAGTGTCGATCTGGAAGGGCACCGCTTGCAGGTCTTGGGGCCGATGCAGGGCGACCATGTGGATTCCACCGTGGTGTGGGACGCGCAAAGCCGCACGCTGGTGGCCGGAGACGTGCTGTATAACGGCGTCCACGTCTGGCTGGGCGAGCATACGCCGCAACGCTATGCCGCCTGGCTCGCCACGCTCGACCGGCTCGATGCGCTGCATCCCGTCACGGTCGTCGCCGGGCACCGCCATCCCGGCGCGCCGAACGACAATGGCGCGACCGGCTGGACGCGGGATTATATCAAGACCTTCGTGGCCGCGCGTGCGGCCAGCCATTCCGCGGCCGAAATCGCCGCGGCCATGAACAAGGCCTACCCCGACGCCACCGAAGTCTATGGTGGGTTCCTGCTCGGCACATCGAGCAAAGTGGGCGCCGGGGAAATTCCGCCCTGGGATGAGTGAATGGAAGAGGGCGTGACGCGGTGGCCCTTGGCCCCGCGCCACGCCACTCAGATCAGGCCTTGGCCGCCGCGATATAGGCGTCGATGCACTGGTCCAGCACGGGCAGCGGCATGGCGCCCGGCAGCAGGCCGGCATCGTGGAACTTGCGGATGTCGAACCGGTCGCCCAGCGCGGTGCGTGCCCTGTCGCGCAGGCGCAGCCAATCGAGCTTGCCCAGCATGTAGCTGCACGCCTGGCCCGGCCACACGCAATAGCGTTCCACTTCGGTGATCGCCATGGTTTCGGGATCGCCGATGGTGTCGGTGTAGAATTTCACCGCCTGTTCGCGGCTCCATCCCTTGGCGTGCATGCCGCTGTCCACCACCAGGCGCACGGCGCGGAAGATGCTGTCGTGCAATTGGCCGACATGGCCCAGCGGGTCGTTTTCATAAACGCCCATTTCCACCGCCAGCTGCTCGGCATAGAGCGCCCAGCCTTCGCCATAGCCGGAGAAGAACTGGATCTTGCGCAGCGTGGGCAGGCCCGCTTCCTGCGCCAGCGAAAGCTGCAAGTGATGGCCCGGCACGCCTTCGTGATAGGTGAGGGTGGGCAGGGTCCAGCTCGGCACTTCGGCGGTGTCGCGCAAGTTGATGTAATAGGCGCCCGGCCGCGTACCGTCGAGAGAGCCATTCTGGTAATATCCGCCCGGCGCGCCGGCTTCGATCGCCTTGGGCACGCGGCGGATGTTGAGCGCGGTCTTGGGCAGGGTGCCGAAGTATTGCGGCAGGCGCGCTTCCATGGCCTCTACCTGGCGGTTGAGGTCGGCCAGCAGCTTGTCCTTGCCCGCGTCGGTATTGGGATAACGGAACTTGGGATCGTCATAGAGCCCGCGCAGGCGCTGGCCCACGGTGCCCTGGGTATAGCCCTGGCTTTTCAGGATCGCGTCCACTTGCGCGCTTTGCTGCGCGATCAGTTCCAGGCCCGTGCGGTGGATTTCCTCGGGCGCCATGTCGCTGGTGGTATAGCTTTGCAGCGAGAGGCGGTAGAGTTCCTCGCCCTTGGGCAGGCGGGCCACGCCGGCGGTGTGCACCGCCTTGGGCAGCAGGCTTTCCAGCAGGGCGATCTGGCGGTCGAGCGCGGGCTGCACGCGCTTGGCCACGATGGCCTGCGCGCGCGCATCCCATGGGCCGGCGATGTGCTGCTCGGCGGTGCGGCGGGTGATCGAGGAAACCAGGTTGGATTGCGCGGCGGGCACGTCGCGCAGGGCCTTCAACTGGGTGAGCGCCTTGGCCAGGATGAAATCGGGCGGCACCACGCCGGCTGCGCTGTCGTGACGCACCGATTGGCTGTCCTGGTCGATCGCCGTGGCAAAGGCATCCAGGCGCGAAAGATAGGCATCGGCATCGGCGGCATTGGCGATGGTGTGCTGGCTATCGAGGAAATCGGGAATCTGCTGATAGCAGCCGGTCAACTGCGTCACGACATAGGGCGAACCCACGGTCGCGAACGTGCGGTTCATCGTATCGTTGAGCTGGGTGGAATAGAGGATGCTGGCATGGTTCCAGCGGTTGTTGCCGGTCAGCTTGGCTGCATCGATCTTGCGCAGCGCGGCCAGGTCGCGCGCGGTGCGCGCCTTGGCCTCTTCCCAGGCGTGGAGCGAGCGATCGTCCAGCCGCGCCTTGGCCGCTGCATGGGCGCCGCTATCCACGCCCAGGCTCGTGGCCATTTCCGGCGAATGGGCGAGTTGCTCGGCCAGCATCGCATCGAACAGGGTGTTGAGGCGGCGGTCTTCCGCGCTGCCTTCGGCGCTCGCCGGGCTGGTGCCGGGCGTTGCGGCACGAACCTGGCCAAGCGTGGAAAAGGCGGCCAGCCCGGCGCTGGCGACACCGGCCTTGAGGATGTGGCGGCGGTTCATCGGCAAATCCATTCTTGGGCGTTCAGGGGGCTGCCGCGCCCGCATTGGGGGGGCGCCGGGCGCGGCAGCGGGGGATCGGGTCGTCGAGGGCACGACGACCACACCGCTGCGCTAGCCGATGGTTTCCGATGAAAGCAAAGCCGCCTGTCGATGCCAGCATGTCGTTGGCAGAATGGCGCAGGCGTGGGCGATCACGCCACCTGCGCGTTGTGGGCACGCTGCCGGCGCAGGAAATGCGCGCCGATGCAGGCGGCAAACACGGCCAGGCTCAAGGCCACCTGCAGGCGTTGATCGGGCATCAGCGCCATCATCACCAGCACCGCGATGATCCCGCCCACCGCGACCCATGAGATCACCGGGAAGGCCCAGACTTTCACCGCCAGTTTTTCGCCTGCCGATTCCAGCCGGCGCCGCAGGGCGATCTGGCTTACCGAGATGAGCAGGTAGACGCACAGGATCGTCGCGCCCGACGACTGCAGCAGGAAGGTGAACAGCCCATCGGGCGAGAACACCGAGGTGAGCACTACGGCAAAGCCCGCCACGCCCGACACCACGATGCCCAGCGCCGGCACCCGCCGCGGCGATACCCGCCCGAACGCGGCCGGGGCATCGCCGCGCTGGGCCATCTCAAACAGCATGCGCGAGGTGACGTAGATCGCCGAATTGAGGCACGAGACGATCGCGGTGAAGATCACCGCGCCGATCACGCCCTTGGCGCCGGGCACCTTGATGATCGACAGGGCGGCCACGAACGGGGATTGCCCGGAAACGACCGTATCCCACGGCAGGATCGCCAGGATCACCGCGATCGAGCCGATGTAGAAGAACATGATGCGCAACGTGACGGTGCGCGCCGCACGCACGATGTTGCGCGCCGGGTCTTCGGTTTCCACCGCGGCGATGGTCGCCACTTCCGAACCCATCATCGAAAAGATCACCACGGGAATTGCGGTGAACGCCGCGCCTAGCCCGGTGGGAAACGCGCCGCCATGGTTGGCAAAGTTGCTGGTCAGACGTGCCAGCCCCGGCCCGAACCCAAAGATGTAGGCCAGGCCCAGCGCCATGAAACCGACTATCGTCACCACCTTGAGCGAGGCGAACCAGAACTCGAACTCGCCATAGGTCTTGACCGAGAACAGGTTGACCATGGTCATCGCCGCGATCAGCAGCGCAGCCAGCGCCCACATCGGCAGGGGGATGAACGGCATCAGCATGTTCGCCCCGGCAATCGCCTCAACCGCGATGGTGATCACCCAGAAATAGTAATAGAGCCAGGCCGTGGTGAAGCCCGCCCAGGGCCCCAGGCCCAGCGCGGCATAGCCGGTGAACGAGCCCACGCCGGGCCGCGCCATGGCCATTTCGCCCAGCATGCGCATGATCACGAAAACCAGCAGGCCGCACAGCGCATAAGTCAGCAGCACTGCCGGCCCGGCGATATGGATCGCCGCGCTCGAACCCACGAAGATGCCGGCGCCGATGATCCCCCCGATCGAGATCATGGTGACGTGGCGCGCTTTAAGCGAATGGGCCAGCGCTTCGCCGGGGGGAGATGCAGACATGATCAGTGACTCGCTTTCTTGGCAGACTGCTGGGCGCGATAGCCACGCGCCTGCTGGTCGATCAGATAGGCATGGATGGCTTCCACATCGGCTTTTGTCACCACGTCATCGAAGCGGGCCATGCCCAGCGGCGCCAGCGCCCCTTTGAGCACGATGTCGTTGAACAGGCCATGCACCTCGCGCGGCAGGCGCGACAGGTCGGGCGTGACGCCCGGCGAACCCAGCACGTGGCAGCGGGAGCAGTTTTCGGTGAACTTGTCCTCGCCACGCGCGATCAGCGCCGGGCTGGCCTTGAGCGGCGGCGGCGCGGGATAGGGCAGCGGCTCGCGCTTGTCGGGCATGGGCACGGCGCCGCCGCCCAGCTTGAACACCAGGATGCGGTTGGCGTTGCGGTTGCCATAGGCGGCACTGGAGGGCGGAATCGGGAACGTGATGCCCGATCCGCCATAGCCGGCCTGCACCGCCACGTATTGCACGCCCGCGATTTTGTAGGTCATCGGTGCGGCCATGATATGGCTGCCGGTCTGGATCGTCTTGATCGGCGCGCCGGTGCGGGCGTTGTAGATCCACAAGCTGCCGTCGCCACGCCCCTGGAACACCAGGTTGCCCGCCGTGCTCAGCACCCCGCCATCATACCCACGCACCCCTTGCGAGGTGACGCGTTCCCACACCACTTTACGGGCCACCGGGTCCCACGCGCGCAGGACTTCGCGCACCAACTTCACGCCGGGGCGCTCCTTCTGCAATTCATCCTTGGCGGGCAGCGGCCCCAGCGTGCGCTTGAGCGCGGCAGGATCGTAGAGATCGTCGGGGAAAATGCCGTCGGACGAGAAGAACCCTTCGAGATGGGTGAGCGAGCCGCCGTTGGCCTTCATGTTGAGCAGCACGTTGCCCGCGTCGATCGCCGGGATATAGACCAGGCCGGTCTGCGGGCTGAACGACATCGGGTTCCACGTGTGCCCGCCGGCCCACGAGGGGTATACGTTCTTCGGGCTCTTGGAATAGTCCGCCTGCTGCGTGACCATGGGACGGCCGGTCGCCAGGTCCACGCCCTTGGCCCAGTTCACATAGGTGAACGGATCGGCCGACAGAAGTTTGCCGGTTTTCAGGTCCAGCGTGTAGAAAAAGCCGTTCTTGCAGGCCTGCATCACCACGCGGCGGGGCTGGCCGCCCAGGTCCAGGTTGGCGAACACGAACTTCTGGACCGCGTCATAGTCCCACTCGTCGCCCGGCGTGGTCTGGTAGTACCAGTTCATCCGCCCGCTCTGGGCGTTGACCGCGATGATCGAGGCGTTGAACAGATCGTCGTGGCGCTTGCCGTCGGCCGACCGCAGATAGGGGGAGGCATTGCCGGTGCCGAACACGATCTGGTCGGTTTCGGGATCGTAGGACAGCCCGTCCCACACCGTGCCGCCATTCTGCGTGCGGCCATCGCGGTTCGGCCCCCACGACTTGGCCGCCAGTTCCAGTTCGGGATGCTCGAACGGCTGGCCCGGCGCGGGCGGCACCGTGAAGAAGCGCCATTTGAACGCGCCGGTCTTGATGTCCCAGGCGGAGATATAGCCGCGCAGGTCGCCATCGCCGATATCGGCCCCGGCGTTCCCGATCACCACGCTGTCTTTGGTGAGGACCACCGCGCCGGTGGAGGCATAGGGCTGTTTGCGGTTGACGATGGTATCGGCGATCCAGCGCGCCTGGCCGGTCTTGGCGTCGATCGCGTGGAGCCGCCCGTCTTCCGAAGCGACGAAGACCGTGCCGTCCCGATAGGCGACGCCCCGGTTGACCACGTCGCAGCAGGCATTGCGCCCCCACTGACCATCCACCTGCGGATCGTATTGCCACAGCAATTTGCCGGTGGCGGCATCGAGGGCGTAGACATTGCCCCAGATGCCCGAGGTGTACATGACCCCGTCGATCACCAGCGGCGTTGCTTCCTGCCCCCGTTCGGTGCCCATGTCATAGGACCAGGCATAGCCCAGATCGCCCGCGTTGGTTTCGTTGAGATCGGATAGCGCGGAAAACCACGTGCCGGCGGTGTCTCCCCCGGTCAGCGGCCATTCCGCCCCGGCGAGCGGCGCGGCAGCACGTTGGCCCGGCGTATCGGACGCGACATCGGCGCGGGCGCTGGTGCAGGCGTAGAGCAGCAGCGCGCCCGAGCCCAGCACGGCGGAGGCAAGCAGGAGCAGGGCGGGCCGGCGCAGGTTTCTGGCGCGCAGGGTTTTCATGGGCTGGCACTTTCCGGCGGGGGAGGGCGTTTGGCAAGATAGATCACAGTTTATCCACAGCCGCAATCGCCGACCGCCACCCGCCCGTTCGGCGCGAGGCATCGCGTGCGCCATGGCCATCATGACCAAGGCCCGAACCCTTTGCCGGGGTTCGGGCCTTGTCTGTCGGGGTGATCAGTTGCCGAAGTTGACCCGGGCGGTAAGGCCCCAGGTGCGCGGCTTGCCATAGACGCTGAGCGCATCACCCCAATAGAGCGACCCGTCGAACGCGTAGGAGCGATAGACCCGGTTGAACAGGTTGTTGACGAAGAACGCCAGTTCCAGCCTGTTGCCCGCCGGGATCACGCCGATACGCGCGTTTTCCACGTGGTAGGCGCCTTCACGCTCGTCGGGCGCGCAGAGCACCGAGAAGCAGAACTTGCCGGTGTAGAGTGCATCGCCCTGGAGCGAAACGCGCGCGCCGCCCAAGCCGAATTCATAGCGGACCAGGGCATTGCCGGAAAAGCCCGGCGCCTGCGGCAGATCGTGGTTCACCACCGTGACGCCATCGGGCAGCAGCACGTTCTTGACCTTGCTGTCCTGCACGGCGGCCGAGGCCTGGAGCGTGAAGCCCTCGATCGGGTGGGCGGTCAATTCGGCTTCCACGCCCTTGATCGTGGCGGGCAGGTTGCGCACCAGCTGCGTATAGCCGACCTGAACATAAGCCTGGTAGTTCTTGTAATCATAATAGAACGCAGCAAGGTTGAACTGCACGTCCGGGCCGATCTTGGTCTTCAGCCCCACTTCGTAGTCATTGAGCGTTTCCGGCCGGTAAGGGATGTTGTTGAGCGTATCGATCAACGCCTGGCCGGGGAACGGCGTGCCGGTGGAAAACGTGAACCCGCCTGACTTGGAGCCGCGGTTGTAGCTGGCATAGAGCAGCGTGTCGGGGCCGGGCTTGTAATCCAGCTCTGCCCGCGCGGTGACGCCGTCATAGGTGGGCTTGGCCGCCGAAGGGGTGACCGTGATGCCGGCCGCATCGGCAGCGCCGGTGGGATCGAAGAAATTGATCCCGCTGGGCCCCCAGTTCACCGTCAGGCCCGAGATCGACTCCTTCGCCGTGTACCAGGCCAGCTTGCTGTCACGCCAATAGCGCGCGCCCAGGATCAGCTTGAAGTGATCGTCGAACTTGTATTCGTCCTGCGCGAACACGGCGAAAGACTTGGTGCGCTGATAGAACCGCACGGTGGGATCGTACTGGTCGAACGGGGTGGCGTACTTGGCGCCATAGTTGCCGGTCAGCAGCATGCCGAAGGCGCCGAACGCCAGGTAGTTGTTGCCGAAACGGGTGGCGGCGCGCAGTTCCTGGGTGATCTGCTGTGTGCGGGCGCGCTGGTAGAAAATCGTGCCCGAAGCATAGCAGGTGATGCTCGGCGCCGTGGCGCAGGGCCCGGTGGTGTAGGGCGGCAGCGCCACCCCTTCCTGATAGGGCAGGCCCGGCACGCCATCGTCGCTTTCGATATAGAACTTGGCGAGGTTCTGGTAATCGGTGATCGAGGTGACGTCGAACGCGCCCAGCTTGGCTTCCAGGCGCAGCGTGGCGGCAAACTGCTTGCGGTTCACATAGTTTTCGCCCGCGCTATAGGTCTGCCACGGGTTGCCGCCCTGGGTGGCGGTGATCGCCGGATTGGCATAGCCATTGGCGACCGAGCCGGGCACGCCGTTGTTGTAGGACGTGCCGCCGTAGTTGTTCCAATAATCGCAGACCTGGTTGGCGGCGAGGAATTCGCCCTGGAATTGCGCATTGGGGCAGGCCGGGGTGAGGGTATAGACGCCGGCCTGGCGCTCGTGATCGGCCTGGGCATAGCGCACCGTCAGGCGGGCGCGGAAATCGCTGGACGGGTCCCACTGCAGGATACCGCGCGTGGCCCAGTGGTTGTTGGCGCCCAGATCCGCGCCACCGGGCAGCAGGTTCTTGATATAGCCGGAATCGCGATCGTAGATGCCCGAAATGCGCGCGGCCAGGGTATCGGTGAGGCCGCCGTTGAGCGCGCCTTCGAACACCGACTGGTTGAAGCTGCCGGTGGTGGCGGAAACATAACCGCCGAAATCGTGCGTGGGCTGGTTGGAAATGAACTGCACCGCGCCGCCGGTGGCGTTGCGGCCGAACAGGGTGCCCTGCGGCCCGCGCAGCGCTTCGGTGCGGGCGAGGTCGAAGATCGGGAAGCTGGCCGTGGTGATCGAGGCGGCGTAGCTATCGTCCTGATAGACCGCGACGGGCGGTTCCTGCTGGTCGCCATAGTCGTTTTGCGACACGCCGCGAATGTTGAACACCACCTGGCTTGAGCCATAGGCATTGTACTTCAGGTTGGGGATGGCGCGGACGATATCGGTGGCGTTGTTGATGTTGAGCGCGCGCAGGTCCTTGGCCGAAATGACCGAGACCGCGATGCCGACATCGTTGAGCTTCTGTTCGCGGCGCTGCGCGGTCACCACGATATCGCCGCTGCCGGTTTCGGCCTGCGGCGCGGCAGCCGGGGCATCCGCCGGGGCGGCGGTTTGCGCCTGGGCCAGGCCGGGCACCAAGACGATCGCCGGCATCATGGCAGTGGCCGCCAGGGCCATGCCGCGCAAGCGGCGGCGCGTTGCGGATGAAGATTTTTGTTTGTTTTGATCGAGGCCAAGGCCCGAAAGCACCAGGTTACGCATGACAGCTTCCCTCCAAGCCGGCCCCTCGTTGTGGGGGCACAATACCTGCACCCGGATCGTGCATCAGGAACGCAGGCGCAGCAACCCTCTGGCAACAGAGTGAAAGCCCTGGCAAGCTACGCGGAAGTGTTGCGGACTTTGGGTGTATAGTGCTGATTAAATTAGATTAACTCGGAATTTCCGGTTGCTTTTGGTAATAACACCTACTTACTACTCTCATTAACTTGCCTAATGGCGGGATAGGCTGGGCGGGGGCGGCGTTCGGCAACGGCCAGGGCATCGTGTCAGAGGCCCGGCGAGGAGTCGTCCAAGGGGCCGGATCACCCTTTCGGGAAGCACTATTTCTAATCCCTCGCATTAGTTTGTGAAATGGTGCAGTGCCGTGATTGCGAAGGCGCACGCGCTGGCATAGCGCTATTGTCAACAGGCAGCCAAGCAAAGCCGAGGCATGACATGAAGACTACTGCGCGCGTTGTGGTGATTGGTGGCGGCGTCGTCGGCGTCAGCACGTTGTATCACCTGGCCAAGATGGGCTGGTCCGATGTCGTGCTGATCGAGCGCAAGGAGCTGACCTCTGGGTCCACCTGGCATGCCGCCGGCCTGCTGCCGCTGTTCAACCTGTCCTATTCGGTGGGCAAGCTGCACCAGTATTCGGTGGATCTCTATCCCAGCCTGGAGGCCGAAACCGAACTCAACGTCGGCTTTTCGCGGGTGTCCAACATCCGCCTGGCCAACAGCCCGGACCGGATGGACGAATACCGCTATTACGCGGGCGTGGCCAAGACCATCGGGGTCGACGTCAATTTTCTGACGCCCGAACAAGTGCATGAAATCTGGCCGCTGGCGCAGATGGATGGCGTGCTCGGCGCGATCCAGCACCCGGCCGATGGCTATATCCAGCCGGCCGACCTGACCCAGGCCCTGGCCAAGGGCGCGCGCCAGCGCGGCGCCACGATCATGCGCAACACCACGGTCACGGGCATCACGCAAAAGCCGAACGGCGAATGGGTGGTGGCCACCGACCAGGGCGAGATCACCTGCGAGCATGTGGTTTCGGCCACCGGCAGCTTTGCCCGCCAGACCGGCGCGATGGTCGGCCTGGACGTGCCGGTGATCCCGGTGGAGCATCAGTACATTGTGACCGAGCAGCACCCGGCCATCATGGAGCGCCGCGCCAAGGGCCTGCCCGAAATGGGCGTGCTGCGCGAAAGCGATTCGAGCTGGTACATGCGCGAGGAAGCCGGCGGCCTGCTGCTTGGACCCTACGAAGTGGGCGCGCCGGCCTGCTATGTGAAGGGTCCGGCGGCCAACAGCGAATACGAGCTGTTCCCCGATGCGCTCGAACGCCTGGAGCCCTATATCCTCTCGGCCATCGAGCGCGTGCCCGCCTTTGGCGAGCTGGGCATCAAGAAGGTTTACAACGGTGCCATCGCCTACACGCCCGACGGGTCGCCCATCGTCGGACCGGCGCCGGGGCTGAAGAATTTCTGGCTCAATGAAGGCCACAGCTTCGGCATCACGGCGGCAGGCGGCGCGGGTTGGCAGCTCGCCCACTGGATCGTGGGCGGAGAACCCACCATCGACATGATGGGTGTGGACCCGCGCCGCTTCGGCACGTATGCCGATGAAGGCTATCTCATCGAAAAGAATGAGGAAGCCTATGCCAAGGTGTTCACCGTCCACTACCCGGACGAAGAGCGCGAGGCCGCGCGGCCCCTGCGCCAGACGCCCTGCTATGACCGGATGAAGGCGCTTGGCGCGGTGTTCGGCAGCGTGTTCGGCTGGGAGCGTCCCAACTGGTTCGCGCCCGCAGGCTATGAACTGAGCGAGGCCGATCTCGACAAGCCCGAGACGCTGCTCAACCACAACCACCCCGATGTGCCGGGCGCGCCGATCCGCGAAAAGTGGTCGTTCCGCCGCTCCAACTATTTCGAGCATGTTGGCAACGAATGCCGCCATGTGACGGAAAAGGTTGGCATCCAGGACATGAGCGCCTTTGCCAAGTGCCTGATTTCCGGCCCCGGTGCGGAAGAATGGCTGGGCAAGCTGTTGTCCAATGCTATTCCTAAGAAGATCGGCCGCGTCACGCTGTCCTACCTGCTCACCCCGGCCGGCGGCGTGCGCAGCGAATTCACCGTCTACAAGCGTGGCCCGCAGAGCTACTATCTGGTTTCGGCTGGCGCCCTGGAATCGCATGACCACGATTACCTGATCAAGGCGCTGCCCGCCGATGGTTCGGTGAAGTTCGAGCGGCTGACCACGGCGATGGGCGTGCTGGTACTCGCCGGGCCGCGGGCGCGCGACGTGCTGGCCAAGGTGACGCACACCGACTTGTCGAACGAGGCCTTCCCTTGGCTGACCGGCAAGCGCATTTCCATCGGTGCCGCGCCGTGCGACGCGCTGCGGGTGAATTTCATCGGCGAACTGGGTTGGGAATTCCACCACCCGATCGAGATGCAGAACTACATCTTCGACAAGCTGATGGCCGCCGGCGCCGAATTCGACATCAAGCCCTTTGGCATCCGGGCGATGACGTCGATGGCGCTGGAGAAGAGCTACAAGCTGATCCCCCGCGAACTGTCGGTGGAATACAACGCGCTGGAAAGCGGGCTTGAGCGCTTCATTTCGTTCAAGAAGCCGGACTTCGTTGGCCGTGACGGGCTGCTGGCGAAGAAGGAAGCCGGCCTTTCCTGGAACCTTGTTACCCTGGAGGTGCTGGGCGTTACCGATGCCGATGCCCGCGGCTCCGAAGCAATCTATCGCGATGGACAACTTGTTGGCCGCGCCACGTCGGGCGGCTATGGTTGGCGCACGGCCAAGTCGCTGGCGCTGGCGATGATTGCACCCGAACACGCAAACCTTGGCACCGAGCTGGAAATTTCCATTCTCGGCACGGTGCACAAGGCCGTGGTGATCCCAGACTCGCCCTTCGACCCCGAAAACCTTGCCTTGCGGAGCTAGTCCCATGCGCGATTTGGAATCGATTGCCGAACTGCTGAACCAGGATCGTCCCGGATATACCTTGCCCCAGGCGCTCTATACGAGCGAGCAGGCGTTCAAGTTCGATACCGAGGTCATGCTCAAGTCGGTGTGGCTCTATGCCTGCACCGTGGCCCACGTGAAGAACCCCGGCGATTTCTATGTGTTCGAAATGGCCAACAATTCGGTGTTCATCGTGCGCGGCCGGGATGGCGCGATCCGCGCGTTCTACAACACCTGCACCCATCGCGGCTCGCGCATCTGCCAGGTGCAGGCCGGCACGATGCCGCGCATCATGTGCCCCTATCATTTCTGGACATTCGGGCTGGATGGCAAGCTGATCGCTGCGCGCGGCATGCCTGAAGGCTTTGACAAGAGCGCGCATGCCCTGCGCGAAGTGGCGCTGGAAAATTGCGGCGGCCTGCTGTTCATCTGCCTGGCGGAAAATCCGCCGCCGATCGACCGCGCCAAGGCCGACATCGCCGCCGCGATCGGCATCTACAACCTGGACAAGCTGAAAGTGGCGGCGGTGGAAGACCTGCACGACACGGCCAACTGGAAGCTGGTCATGGAAAACAACCGCGAGTGCTATCACTGCGAGGCGAACCATCCCGAACTGCTCAATTCGCTGAGCGGATCGGGCTTTGGCCGGGGCAACCCGGAAGATGGCGATGCCAGCGACGAAGCCGATGTGGCCGACCAGGTGGAGCACTGGAAGGCGCTGGGCGTGTGGCAGGACCTGGTCGAATTCCCCGATGGCGGCTGGCACCGGGTGGGGCGACTGGGCCTGGCCCATGGTGCGCTGTCGCAGACGATCGACGGACAGCCGGCGTCGCGGAAGCTGATATGGTCGGTCGATCATGCCGAGCCGACCAGCGTTTCGGTGTGGACCCAGCCCAATTCGTGGCACCATTTCTGCTGTGACCATGTCGTCACGTTCAGCGTGATGCCGCAGGGGCCGGATCGTTCGATCCTGCGCACCTCGTGGCTGGTCCACGAAGACGCCGTGGAAGGCGAGGACTACACCGTCGAGAACCTGACGCACGTGTGGAAAGCCACCAATCGCCAGGATCGGCGCCTTGCCGAAATGAACCACGCCGGCATTGCCACCGATGGCTATCGTCCCGGGCCTTATGCCCTGGAGGAAAACCTCGTCGATGCCTTCAAGACCTTCTACGTCGAGCGCGGCAAGGCTGCGCTGGAAGCGGCAGGACAACCCTGAGATGATGCGCTTTTCCGGGCTCAATCTTATTGCGCAGGCCTTTTCTGGGCACCAGTCGTGGCCCGAACAGTGGCCCGACAAGGCGCCCAAGGCGGCCTACGACGTGATCATCGTGGGCGCCGGCGGGCACGGCCTGGGCGCGGCCTATTACCTGGCGGCCAAGTACGGGGTCACCAATGTTGCGGTGATCGAAAAGGGCTGGCTGGGCGGTGGCAACACCGGGCGCAATACCACGATCATCCGTTCGAACTACCTCTACGATGAAAGCGCCCACCTCTATGACCATGCGGTCAAGCTGTGGGACGGGTTGAGCCAGGAGCTCAACTACAACGTGATGTATTCGAAGCGGGGCGTGCTGATGCTCGCGCACAACGTGCACGACATTCAGAGCTTCAAGCGCCACATCCACGCCAACCGGTTGAACGGCGTGGACAATGAATGGTTGAGCCCCGAAGAGTGCCAGGCCTATTGCCCGCCGCTCGATATTTCGCCCAATGCGCGCCATCCGGTGCTGGGCGGCGCGTTGCAGCGGCGCGGCGGCACTGCCCGGCACGATAGCGTGGCCTGGGGCTATGCCCGCAAGGCGACGGCGCTGGGCGTGGACATCATCCAGAACTGCGCCGTCACCGGCATTCGCCGGGGCGCGGATGGCGCGGTGCTGGGGGTGGAAACCGAGCGCGGTTTCATCGGCGCCAAGAAGATCGGCGTTTCGGCGGCGGGCAATACCTCGGTCGTGATGAACATGGCGGGGCTGGAATTTCCGCTGGAAAGCTATCCGCTCCAGGCGCTGGTGTCCGAACCGGTCAAGCCGATCTTCCCTTGCGTGGTCATGTCCAACACCGTCCACGCCTATATCAGCCAGTCCGACAAGGGCGAACTGGTGATCGGCGCGGGGACCGACCAGTATACCTCGTATTCGCAGCGCGGCGCCTTGCACATCATCGAGCATACGCTGGCGGCGATCTGCGAGATTTTCCCGATCTTTACCCGCATGCGCATGTTGCGCACCTGGGGCGGGATCGTGGACGTGACGCCCGATCGCTCGCCCATCCTGGGCAAGACCCCGGTGCCTGGGCTCTATGTCAATTGCGGGTGGGGCACCGGCGGGTTCAAGGCGACACCGGGCGCGGCGGACCTTCTGGCCCACACCATCGCCCACGATGCGCCCCATGCGATCAACGCGCCGTTCAACCTGGATCGCTTCCGCAACGGGCGGCTGATCGACGAGGCGGCCGCGGCCGCCGTGGCCCACTGAGCAAGGGGCAGGAGCCAAGCCATGCTGTTGATTCGTTGCCCCTATTGCGAAGAAGACCGCCCCGAGGTGGAATTCGTCTATGGCGGGGAGGCGCATATTGCCCGGCCGCTCGACCCGGCCGCGCTGAGCGATCAGGATTGGGAGCATTACCTCTACATCCGCCGCAACCCGCGCGGGCGGCACCATGAACGCTGGCGCCACACCCACGGCTGCGGACGCTTTTTCAACGCGGTGCGCGACACCGTAAGCGACCGTTTCGAACAAACCTACAAGGCCGGAGAAGCGCGCCGATGAGCGGCTATCGTCTTCCTGCCGGCGGCCGGATCAACCGCGCCGCGCCGCTGGATTTCACCTTTGACGGCCGCGCGCATCGTGGCTTTGCCGGAGACAGCCTGGCTTCGGCGCTGGTCGCGTCGGGCCAGATGCTGTTCGGCCGCTCGTTCAAGTATCACCGCCCGCGCGGGATTTTGGGCATGGGGACGGAAGAGCCCAACGCGCTGGTGACGGTGGATCGCGGCGAAACCGGGCCGGGCTGGGGCCGCGCCACGCCCAACCTGCGCGCGCCGTCCGTCGCGCTGTATCAGGGGCTGGACGCGCAGAGCCAGAACCGCTTCCCTTCGCTCAAGTTCGACCTGGGCGCGGTGAACGACCGGCTGGGTGCGCTGTTTCCCGCCGGGTTCTACAACAAGACCTTCATGTGGCCGCGCTCGGCCTGGGAAAAGCTCTATGAGCCGGCGATTCGCCGCATGGCCGGGCTGGGTGCCAGCCCGGCGACGCGCGATCCCGATCATTACGACGCGACCTATGCCCATTGCGAAGTCTTGGTAGTGGGAGGTGGCCTGGCCGGCATCGACGCCGCGCTGGCGGCGGCGCAAGGTGGCAGCCGGGTGATCCTGATCGACGAACAGGAAGAACTGGGCGGTGGTGCGCTGTCTGACCAGGCGCTGTGGGGCGAAGTGGCGGACAAGGCCATGGCGCTGCGCCGGCTGGACAATGTGACCGTGCTGACCCGCACCACGGCTTTCGGCTATTACCACCAGAACTTCGTGGGCGCGGTGGAGCAACTCACCGATCATCTGGCGCCGGGCGAGGCCAAGGGCGCGCGCGAGCGGCTGTGGCGCATTCGCGCGGGTGAAGTGGTGCTGGCGCAAGGCGCGATCGAGCGCCCGCTGGTGTTCGATGGCAACGATGTGCCCGGCGTGATGCTGTCGAGCGCAGGCCGCACCCTGGCTGTGCGCTATGGCGTGGCGGTGGGCCGCGCCGTGGCGGTGATGGCGGTGCACGACAGCGGCTGGCGCGATGCGCTGGCGCTCAAGGCCGCAGGCGTCAACGTGGTGGCTTTGATCGACTTGCGCGCGCAAGTGGCCGCCGACCTGGTCAGCGCCGTGCGCGCGGCGGGCATTGCCGTGCATCTGGGCCACGCGGTGACGGGCGTTTCGGGCCGCCATGGCGTTTCCGGCATCACCTTTGCCGCCGATGGCACCGGCCATTCGCAGCAACTGGCCGTGGATGCGCTGCTGATGGCCGGCGGGTGGACGCCCACGGTGCATTTGTGGAGCCACGCCAAGGGCAGCCTGCGCTGGGACGCCGGATGGGGCGCCTATCTGCCCGACGTGCCACAGGAAAACTGCCGCGCCGTGGGCGCTGGTGCCGGGGCTTGGGATCTGGGCAGCGGCCTGGCGCTGGGTACGCTGCCCGGCCCCAAGCCGATCTGGCAGACCAAGGCTTTCGTCGATTTCCAGAACGACGTGAAAGCGCGCGACATCGATCTGGCTGTGCGCGAGGGCATGCGCTCGATCGAGCACATCAAGCGCTATACCACCAACGGCATGGCGACCGACCAGGGCAAGACCAGCAACCTCAATGGGTTGCAGATCGCCTCGGGCAGCTTGGGGCGTGCCGTGACCGATATCGGCCTCACCACGTTCCGCCCGCCCTATACGCCGCAAACCTTTGGCGCATTGATGGGGCACCACAAGGACGCGCTATTCCAGCCGATCCGCAAGACGGTGATCGATGGCTGGGCCGATGCGCGCGGTGCGGTGTTCGAGAACGTGGCGCAGTGGCGCCGTGCGCGCTATTTTCCGCAAGGGGGCGAGGACATGCACGCCGCCGTGGCGCGCGAATGCCTGGCGGTGCGGCAAAATGTGGGGATGTTCGACGCTTCCACCCTGGGCAAGATCGAAGTGGTCGGGCCCGATGCCGCCGAATTCCTCAACCGCATGTACACCAACCCGTGGAAGGCGCTGGCGCCGGGCCGCTGCCGCTATGGCCTGCTGCTGCGCGAGGACGGGTTCATCACCGATGACGGCGTTTCGGCGCGGCTGGCGCCCGACCGCTTTCACCTGACCACCACCACCGGCGGCGCGGCGCGCGTGCTGGCGATGATGGAAGACTATCTCCAGACCGAATGGAGCGATCTGGACGTCTGGCTGACCAGCACGACCGAGCAATGGGCGGTGATCGCCGTGCAAGGCCCGCTGGCGCGCGAGGTGATTGCGCCGCTGGTGGAAGGCATCGACCTTTCGCGCGAAGCCTTCCCGCACATGGCCATTCGCGAAGGGCGCATCTGCGGCGTGCCGACACGGCTGTTCCGCGTGAGCTTTACCGGCGAACTCGGCTATGAAGTCAACGTGCCGGCCGAGCATGGCCGCATGGTGTGGGAAGCGATCCACGCCGCCGGCCAGGCGCACGGCATCACCCCTTATGGCACCGAGACGATGCACGTCCTGCGCGCGGAAAAAGGCTATGTCATCGTTGGCCAGGACACCGATGGCACGCTGACGCCCGATGACGCCGGCATGGCCTGGGCCGTGGGCGCCAAGAAGCCCGACTTCGTGGGCAAGCGTTCGCTGGCGCGGCCCGACATGACCGCGCCAGGGCGCAAGCAACTGGTCGGGCTGTTGACCGAAGATCCGAACGAGGTGCTGGAGGAAGGCGCCCAGATCGTGGCCGATCCGGCCCAGCCGGTGCCGATGACGATGCTGGGCCACGTCACCTCGTCGTATCACAGTGCCACGTTGGGGCGGTCGATCGCCATGGCCGTGATCGCCGATGGCCGCGCGCGCGATGGCCAGGTGATCCATGTGCCGATGCCCGGGCGCACGATCCGCGCGCGGGTCACGGCCAGCACGGTGTTCTATGATGCGCAAGGGAGCCGCCTCGATGTCTGACGCCATTGCGATTCCCCCGCTGGCCGTGGCCGGCACCGACCTGGCGCTGGAAAGCAACGCGGTCCTGCCCGGCGGCGTGACGCTGACGCTGGAGCCGCCGGCAAGCCGCTGGTCCTTGCGCGCGCGCACGGCCGAGGCGCTTGGTGCCGTGATCGGCCGCGCCGTGCCGACCCGCATCGGCGAGACACTGGATGGCATCGCCTGCCTTGGTCCCGATGAATGGCTGGCCGATCCGCCCGCCGGAACCGTCGTGCCCGACGGTGCTGGGCAGCCCGTCAGCGTGGTGGACGTGTCCGCGCGCGGCGTGGTGATCCGCGTGGAAGGCGCCAGTGCCGCGCGAGTGCTGTGTTCGGGCTGCCCGCTCGATCTCGAACGCTTTGCCGTGGGCCGGGCCACGCGCACGGTGTTCGAGACCGTGGAAGTGATCGTCTGGCGCGAACAGGCGGACATGTTTCGCGTGTTCGTGTGGCGCAGCTTTGCCCCTTGGCTGTGGCACGCGCTCAAGGCGGTGCAACTGGGCTGACGCTCAGTCGGGCGCGGGGTGCGCCGCGCCCTTGAAGCGCAAGGTGGCAACCAGGCCGTCGGCCTGCCAATCTAGCGTGATGGCGCCATCGCGCAGGCGCACGATGCGGTCGATCAGGTTAAGCCCCTGTCCGCCCTCGCGCGAGGTGGCCGCCACGGGACGGCTGGATTTTTCCTGCCACACGATCACCAGGTCGCCATCCTCGTCGCGGCTGGCGAGCCGGATCTCGCCGCCATGGGCGATGGCGCCATGCTTGGATGAATTGACGGCGAATTCGCCCACGACGAGCGCGATGGTGTCGGCCAAGGCGCGGGCGATCGGGATGTCTTGCACGGCGTCCATCGCCACCGGGCAGAACCCGCTGCTGAAGGGCATGGTCAGGGCCTCGATCAGGTCGACCAGGCTGCATGGCACATCGCGGCTGGTGAATAGCGCCTGGGCACGGCCCATGGCCAGCAGCCGCTCGGCCCTTTCGGTGGCGAATTCGGCGTTCTGCGCGTCCCCACGGGCAAAGCCGCGGATCAGGCTGGAAATCATCGTGTAGGTATTCTTGAGGCGGTGGTGCAGTTCGCGGGTGGCCGTTTCCAGCACCTGGCGGGCCAGTTCGGCGTCCGTCACGTCGCGCGAAACGGCCAGGTAGCTGATCAGGTTGCCCGTGTTATCGCACAGCGCCGAAACGCTCACGTCCCACCAGCGGCTTTTGCCCTTGGCCGTTGGGCAGTGCGCCCGGAACCGAGACATGCCGCCGTCCAGCGCTGCGGCATAGCCGCTCTCGATATGGGGCCTGGCTTCGGCAGGCCAAAGATCGGCCCACTGCTTGCCGATCACGTCGACGGGGGCATCGATTTCCATGGCGCAGATGCCGTTGGGGTTCATGTAGGCGACCGTGCCATCGAGCCCGATGACTTTCACGCAGTCTACGCTCTGGTCCAACGCGGTGGCCAGGGAGACGTGGGAAATTCCGGCAACTTGTTGGGAAAGTTTGATGTTCGTCATGTCTGCTGCCGGAGTTCCCCATCACATCCGGTCAGGCGGGCTGCGCGCGCACCTTCACGATTGCTATCAAATCGGTGGAAACGATCTTGGTTCCCGCGATCGGCGACAGATGGGCAATTTTTGGGCTTGGCCCCGAACACCGCAGCCCACGCTGCCTAGTTGCGCTCCACGACATTGGCGATCTCGTCGCACTTGCTGTCGCCCATCCGGGCGCAGGCGCGCAGCCAGAACAGCGCGGTCTTCTTGCTTTGCGGCACGCCTTCGCCCAGCGCATAGGCCAGGCCCAGGTTGCGCGCGCAGTCGGGCTGGTATTTCGAGGCGATGCGGGCGCATTTGGCATAGAGATCGCTGGCGATCGTGGAGTTCTTGCCCACGCCTTCGCCCTTGGCATAGCTGAGCGCCAGGTTGAACATCGCGCGCGGATCGTTGTGCCCGGCGGCCATGCCATACCAATAGACGGCTTTCTGCAGGTCTGCCGAAACCACGCTGTCATCGGAATAGATATCGCCAAGCGTGCCCATCGCATCCACGTCTCCGCCGCGGGCGCGCAATGTCAGCTTGCCGATATAGAGCGAGATTCGTTCGGCCTGCGCCCGCTGGCTTTCCTGCTGGCGTTGCCGCTCGGCCGCGGCCGCCAGAGCTGCATCGCCATCGTTCTGTCGGCTTTGCAGCATGGCATCGATGCCCGTCTCCAGCCGCCAGCCGCTGGCGTTTTCCACCACCAGCTTGCCGGTCATGCGCTCTTCCGTGCAGGTGCCGGCAAAGTGGGCGTCGCCCGACGCGCTGTCGAGCGCACAGGCGCCTGCCCGCACCGCGCCGCCCAGCGCGATGCGCTGGTTAAGGCCCGGTCCGGCCAGCGCCATGGTTGCCTGCATCGTGCCGTTGCGGATGGCCAGATCGATGCGGGCCGTGCCGGTCACGTCGCGGCGGCTGCGATAGGCGGTCGTCGAAAAGCCCAGGTCGATCCTTGTGCGGCCCAGGTTCAGCGAGGCCGGCGTGCGCTGGATGCGCCCGGCATTGCCGGAAAATTGGCCCGCGTAGACAAGATGGCCGCGAAAGGCAGCCTCTGTCGTGGGCGCGAGCGGTGTTTCCACGCGGTGCCAGACGCCGCCGGGATCGCGGCACACGCGCACCGGCACGGCGACATCGCCGCTGGTTGCCTGCATCGTCTTGCATTCGCGGCCGCCGCTTTCCTGTGCCACCGAATTGGCGGGAAGGGCAAGTATGGCAAGCGCAATGACAGTCAAGACCGCATTGGGCCTGAAATATAGCGACATAACCCAAATGGGGTACATACGGAAATGCCCTGTCTCGATTCGTTACTTCCGAACCATGCGACTTGATGCTAGCATCTTCTAGAGTGAACCAGCATGGGGACGGGGGCTTATGCAAAAGAACCTTATTGCAATTGTCATGGTATTGTCTTCCTTGGGTCTTGTCTTGATGCCGGTGGAGGCGCAAGCCAAGTGCGGCGGCAATGGCGGGCAAGTGGCCGGGGCCGTGGTCGGTGGCGTATTGGGCGGCCTGTTGGGGCGCAGCGTGGCTGGCGGACGGGACAAGACCCTGGGCACCGTGCTGGGCGGCGCGCTGGGCGTGGTCGTCGGCAGCCGGATCGGCAAGTCGCTTGATCGCTGCGAGCAGGAGAAGATGGCCACGGCCACCGAAGCGGCGCTCAATGCCAAGGGCAGCGATCAGGCGTCGACGCAGAAATGGACCAGCGAGACGCGGCCCGGCGTGGGCGGAACGGTGGTGGCCTCCACGCCCCAGGCCCAGCCCGACGGGCGCGTGTGCCGCAATGTCAGCCAGGTGAACTATGTAGATGGACAGGAAATGAAGGACAATCCGCGGTTCTGTCGCACGCCGCCCAGCAGCGCCTGGGCCCCGGCCTGAGCCGCTGCGCCATGGCCAAGTTGAGGTGGGCGATCGCCCTTCCGGCCTGTCTGGCGCTGGCCGTGCCACCGGCTGGCGCCCAAGGCACTTATTGCGGGGCGGAGCCGCCCGACGCGGTTTTCGCCGTGCCCCATTTCGACGATGAGCAGATGACCTATTCGGTCATCGAGCAGGGTGGGGTGCGCGTGCTCTATGCCAGCGGCGGCGTGGGGGACGAGGAAGGCAGCCGCCTCGCCGCCGCGCTTTCGCAGGCGGGGAACGTGGACGAAGTGTGGCTATCCTCGCCCGGCGGCAATCTGGAGCAGGGCATGGCCATGGGCCGGGCGCTGCGCGCGCGCCGCGTGCTGGTGCGGGTGCCGCAAGGGCGCGCCTGCATCAGCGCCTGCACCGTGGCGTTCCTGGGCGGGGCGCTGCGCACCGTGGACAACGGCGGCTATTACGGCATCCACATGTTCTCGCTGTTCTTCGACAAGAAGGAAGCGGCGGCACGACAGGTGGAACTCATGAAGCTGCTGGTGGCGGCCGAGCGCGTGAAGAAGGGCACGTCTTCGGAAGTCTATCGCGAGATCATGATGGATTACGAACGCGGCACCGCGCTCGCGGCCGGACGGCTGGCCCGCTATCTGGTGGAAATGTCGGCCTCGCTCGAATTCCTGGGCGGCATGTTCGGCCAGCGCCAGCTTGGCGTGTGCTTTGTCAACGATACCGGCCTGCGGCGGTATAATATCGTCAACATTGATTAAGCGGCTTGGGAAAGGTGGGTAGCGGGCAGGGTGCCGGAATTGGTGGGAACCGGGCGTCGGCGCAGGAACGATGCCGACCGTGCTTTATGAGCATGGCTTGCCCCAATGGTCGCGGTGCCTATCGTCAAACTCAGCGCCGAAAATCCGGATCGCTTCTCTAAGAAGCTCTTGGCCCGCCGCGGAATAACCCGAAAGGGCAGCGTCATCCTCCAGCCCCATAAGTGCTGTCATGAAGTAGCCGTAGCAATCAGCCGGCGTGTCTTTGCCCGAGTTCTCAGCCATCATGCTACATAAATGTCATTAGGCACTATCGTCCGCAAGTGGGCGTCAGCTGACCAGCGGCTTTGCCAAGCCCACTGCGCCGAACGGGCCGAGACTTGCGGGAGCGATCATTTCCTATCGAAGGTCACGACGTAAGCCTTGAGCAAATGAGGAAACGAAAACGACAGCTTCTCGAAGTAGGGCGCCGCCAGCTAAGCAGCCGGTGATTCCAGCGACCAGAAATATTTCCATATCGTTGTGGATGAAGGTCCAATCGCCATCTCGGCGCCAGATCAACGCGGCAACTGAAAGGCTTGCAACGCCGGCAATTGCCGCAGCCAACCTTAGAAACTTGGGAAGGAAAGCGCCAGCCGTCGTCACGACGGCGAGTATGATCAATAGGGCTGACCCGCTCACTCGATGTACCCCAGTTATACGACCTTCTTACCTCCAAGCACCTTCATGCCGCGCGTTGAGGTTATTGCCGCGCCAGCTTGCACGTATGCGGAACGTTCGCAATGTCCAAATGAGGACAGCAGCCGCTATTCCGTTTTGACTCGGCGCAGATCGCCAGCGGGTGCAAAGAACGGGGGCGGAAAGCGGACATTAGGAAACTGGTCGATATAGCGCCCCAATGAAACTCTACACTTCCGCAGGCCGAGAGCTACTCGATACAGGTGATGACCGGTCCGGCCACGACCTCGACAGCATCGATCTGTCTGGCCGTGATCTTCGCCAGGCGGATCTTGAAGGGTTCAACTTCAGTGACGCCAGCTTACGTTCGGCCGATCTCCGAAACGCCGACCTCTACTGGGCAATCATGTTCCGTGCCGATCTGACGGACGCTGATCTACGTGACGCGGTTTTGCGCGGTGCCGACCTGAAAGAGGCCAGACTGGCTGGTGCAGACCTGCGGGGTGCCAATCTTACCCAGGACAACGTCGGAGGAGCTACGCAACTGCAAGGTGCCTGCCTCGCCGACGCTAAGCTGCAAGGCGCGTTGCTGACTGGCGCTGAATACAATGATGCGACGCAATTCCCGCAGGGGTTCGACCCCGAAGCTCACGGGATGAGGAAGGCCACCCGCTGATCCAACTTGAACGTCGGCAACGGGGCGCTTGCAGCCCAGCCACATGGTTCACGCCGCCATGGCTTCAGCCCAGCAGCGGCCCGGCCCAAGGGTGGGCGTTGATCAGCGGTGGCAAGACCTGGTCCAGCAGGGTTTCGCGCGCCAGCGAGGCGGTCTGGCCGGGCAGGTCGCCCAGTTCGCCCATGCGCGCCACCACCTGGATGCGCCGGGCGAAGCGGCCGCGTGGTAGCGGCTCGACCCGCAGTTGCGGCATCAGCTGGGGCAGGGCGGCCAGGCACAGCAGCGAGGTGATGCTCCAGCCGATACCCATGCCCACGGTGGTCAATTGCTGGTGGATGATTTCCACCTCGATCACGTTGGGCAGGCGCAGCTTCATGCGGGTGAGCTGGCTTTCGATACGCTGGCCCATCCCGGTGTCGAGCGAATAGCGCACGAAGGGCAGGCGCTCGGCCACGTCGGCCGGTTCCACGCTGCCGGTGTGATCGGCCGGGAAGATCATCACGAAAGGATCGTCGATCACGTCGTGGTGTTCGATGCCCGGATGCTTTTCCAGGGTGTTGCTGCCCGTGACCAGCATGTCGCAGCGGCGGGCCAGGAATTCCTGCTGCTGCTTGAGCGAGATGCCCGAGCGCACGCGCCACGATCCCACGCGCATGCCGTGGCGGCGCAGGAGCGGTGCGGTCAGCAGGTTGGCCAGGCTTTCCGACATGCCGACCGTCAACTGGTCGATCGGCTGCTGCGCGCCTTCGCGCACTTCATCGTAAGCGGTGCGGGCGTTGGCGAGCAGCTTGCGCGCGCGTTCGTGCAGGGCACGGCCCGACGGGGTGAGCCCCAGTGGCCGCAACGAGCGATCGAACAGCGGCGCACCGATGCCCTGCTCCAGCCGGGTGATGGTTTGCGAAACCGCCGACTGGGTGATGCGCAATTGCTGGGCGCAGGCCGTCATCCCGCCCAGTTCCACAGTCAGGACAAACACTTCCAAGCCGTGCAGATCGAATTCGGCGGGCAGGCGCATGGGCATTGATCCTCTGGGGCCGCCCTTTGCCGGCCCCCCGGTGTTTTCCTTGTGCCATCATGAAGCCTGAACTACCAGATTATATCTGCTTATTGTGTGTGCTGGCCCGTTCCTGTCGCGGGCAAGCCGTCCTATCAGGGTGGCAACCAGCGGAAGGGAGCTGACGTGGCGCTTTTGAAACCGGATTTCGTCCTGCTTGTCTCGTGTCTGGATCGCAAGGGCCTGGTGGCGGCGATCGCCACGTCGATTTCGGCGCAGGATTGCAACATCGTAGAAAGCGCGCAGTTCGATGATGCCGTGACCGGCCGCTTTTTCATGCGCGTTGCGTTCACCGCGCCTGCGGGCATGACGGTGGAAAAGTTCAACGAGGCATTCCTGTCGGTGGGCAGCGCCTATGGCATCGACTGGAAGGTGTTCGACCTGTCGGTCAAGGTGCGCGCGATCGTCATGGTCTCAAAGGGCGGGCATTGCCTGAACGACCTGCTCTATCGCACGGCCACGCGCTATCTGCCGATGGAAGTGACCAGCGTGGTGTCGAACCACACAACCTGGCAGCGCCGCGTGGAGCACGAGGGCATCGCGTTCCATCATCTGCCGATCACGCCGGAAAACAAGGCCGAGCAGGAAGCCCGCCTGCTGGAGATGATCGCGCAGCAGAATGTCGATCTCGTCATCCTGGCGCGCTACATGCAGGTGCTGTCGGACGCGACGTGTCGCGCGCTGGAGGGCCGCGTGATCAATATCCACCATTCGTCGCTGCCGGCCTTCAAGGGCGCCATGCCCTATCACCGCGCGTATGAGCGCGGCGTGAAGATGGTGGGTGCCACCGCGCACTACGTGACACCCGATCTGGATGAAGGGCCGATCATCGCGCAGGATGTGTCGATGGTGGACCATGCCGATACCGTCGACGACCTGATCGCCCAGGGCCAGGAAACCGAAAGCCGCGTGCTGACCCGCGCGGTCAAGGCCCATTGCGAGCATCGCGTGATGCTCAACGGCCATCGCACCGTCGTGTTCAAGTAGGGGGTGTTCGAATGAGCGAGGCGCAGCTTTACGCCGATCTTGCCGCCCTGGGCATCGCCTGGAATGCCTTGGAACACGAAGCGGTGTTCACCGTGGAGGAAAGCGAGGCGATTCACGCCGCGCTGCCTGGCGCGCACACCAAGAACCTGTTTCTCAAGAACGCCGACGGCACGTTCTGGCTGGTGACCGTGGACCATGCCAAGCGCATGGATCTGAAAGCGCTGGCCGGTGCGGTGGGCGCCAAGAAGTTCAGTTTCGGCAAGGCCGAGGACATGGAGCGTCTGCTTGGGGTGACGCCGGGCGCGGTGACGCCGCTTGCCGCGATCAACGATGCGGGCGGTGCGGTGCGCGTGGTGATCGATGCGGACTTGGTTGACGCCGCGAAGGTTCACGTTCATCCCTTGCGCAACACGGCAACGATCGGTCTTTCCGGTGGTGATTTGTTGCGCGCCTTGGCAGGCTGGAATCACGCCCCGATCGTGTCAGGTATTCCGGAGCGGCCATGACTGTCAGCACCTTCGACCTGTTCAAGATCGGCATCGGGCCGTCCAGCTCGCACACGGTGGGGCCGATGGTGGCGGCCCGCCGCTTTACCGAAGCACTTGATGCCGCTGGCCTGCTGGGCGCGACGGCGCGGGTTTCGGTCGATCTCTATGGGTCGTTGGCGCTGACCGGCAAGGGCCACGCTACCGATGTGGCAGTGATCCTGGGCCTGGCCGGGGAAGTTCCCGCAACCGTGGCGCCCGATGCCGTGGCCGGCATCGTGGCGGGCGTCAATGAACGTGGCCGTGTTGCCCTGCTGGGCCGGCACGACGTGGCCTTTGCCCCGGCGCAGGACATGCGCTTTCTCCAGCGCGAGCGGCAGCCCTATCACAGCAATGCCATGGCGCTGGCCGCCTGGGACGCAGCGGGTGACATGCTCACGCGGCGGCTCTTTTATTCGGTCGGCGGCGGCTTCGTGCTTGATGAAGACGAAGTGATCCGCAATGCCCCGGCGCAAGACCTGCCGGACTTGCCCTATCCCTTTGCCAGCGCGGCCGAACTGATCGAGATCGGCGAGGCGACGGGGTTGACCTTTGCCCAGATCATGCTGGCCAACGAACTGGCCTGGCGCAGCCCTTCTGAGGTGGATGCCGGGCTCGACCTGTTGGCCGATACCATGGCCGCCTGCATCGATCGCGGCTGCGGACAGACCGGTACGCTGCCTGGGGGGCTCAACGTGCGGCGCCGCGCCGCGCCGCTGGCGCAGGAATTGCAGCACCGCCAGCAGATGTCGTTGTCGGAACCGCTGGCCGTGCTCGACTGGATCAACTTGTGGGCCATGGCGGTGAACGAGGAAAACGCGGCCGGCGGCCGTGTGGTGACTGCGCCCACCAACGGTGCGGCCGGCATCATCCCGGCGGTGTTGCGTTATTACGAACGCTGCTATCGCGGCGACCGGGCAGGGCGGCGCACGTTCCTGCTAACGGCGGCGGCAATCGGCGCGCTGTACAAGCGTAATGCCTCCATCTCTGGCGCGGAAGTGGGCTGCCAGGGCGAAGTGGGCGTGGCCTGCTCGATGGCGGCAGCCGGCCTCACCGCAGCGCTGGGTGGCAACAACGCCCAGATCGAAAACGCTGCCGAAATCGGCATGGAGCACAACCTGGGCCTGACCTGCGACCCGGTGGGCGGCCTGGTGCAAATCCCCTGCATCGAGCGCAACGCCATGGGCGCGGTCAAGGCCATCGACGCCTCGCGCCTGGCCATGCTGGGCGATGGGCAGCACATGGTGAGCCTTGACAAGGTGATCGAAACCATGCGCCAAACCGGCGCAGACATGCGTGACAAATACAAGGAAACCTCGCTAGGCGGCCTCGCGGTCAACGTCGTGGCCGTCAACGTGGTGGAATGCTGAGCGAGTTCGAGGAGACACAATCGATGAAAGCCCTGGTCTGCGTGAAGCGGGTGATCGACTACAACGTGAAGCCGCGAGTGAAGGCGGATGGCACGGGTGTCGAGCTGGCGAACGTGAAGATGAGCATGAACCCGTTTGACGAGATCGCGGTGGAAGAAGCGATTCGCCTGAAGGAAAAGGGCGTTGTTTCGGAAGTGGTTGCGGTGTCGGTGGGCCCGGCGAAGGCGGCCGACACGCTGCGCACGGCGCTGGCGATGGGCGCGGACCGGGCGATCCTGGTGCAGTCGGACGAAGACGTGGAGCCGTTGGGCGTGGCCAAGATCGTGGCAGCGATCGCCGGCGAGGAACAGCCCGGCCTGATCATCACCGGCAAGCAGGCGATCGACGACGATTCGAACCAGGTGGGCCAGATGATCGCCGCGCTGCTCGGCCGGCCGCAGGGCACCTTTGCCAATGAAGTCAGCGTCGAAGGCGATCAGCTGATCGTCAAGCGCGAGATCGACGGCGGGCTGGAAACGGTCAAGCTGGCGCTGCCGGCGGTGGTGACCACCGACTTGCGTTTGAACGAGCCGCGCTATGCCTCGTTGCCCAACATCATGAAGGCCAAGTCCAAGCCGCTCGCCACCAAGACCGCCGCTGACTTGGGCGTGGACGTGAGCCCGCGCCTCAAGACGCTGAAAGTGGCCGAGCCGCCGGTGCGCGCGGCGGGGGTGAAAGTGGCCGATGTCGATGCGCTGGTGGCCAAGCTCAAGGAACTGGGAGTCGCGTGATGGGTAAGGTTCTTCTCTGGGTCGAGCACGATGGCGCCGCGATCAAGGACGCGACGCTGAGCGCGGTGACCGCCGCAGCCCAGCTTGGCGACGTGGTCGCGCTGGTGGCGGGCGAAGGCGTCGATGGCGTGGCCGCTGCGGCGGCGCAGATCGCCGGTGTTTCCGCCGTGCTCAAGGCTGATGACGCGGCCTATGCCCATGCGCTGGCCGAGAACGTCGCGCCGCTCGTGGCCGGCCTGATGGCGGATTACGATGCCTTCGTGGCGCCGGCCACCACCACCGGCAAGAACGTCGCGCCGCGCGTGGCCGCGCTGCTCGACGTGGCGCAGGTCTCCGACATTCTCTCGGTGGAAGGCCCCAAGACCTTCACCCGGCCGATCTATGCCGGCAATGCCATCGCCAGGGTCGAATCGGGCGATGCCAAGCTGGTGGTGACGGTGCGCGCCACGGCCTTTGCCAAGGCGGACGCGACCGGCGGCAGCGCGAGCGTGGACGCGGTGAGCGGCGCGGGCGATGCGGGCCTGTCCAGCTTCGTCGGTTCGGAAATCGCCAAGAGCGAGCGCCCGGAACTGACCAGCGCCAAAGTCATCGTCTCGGGCGGCCGCGCGCTCAAGGACGCGGAGACCTTTGCCGCGACGATCACGCCGCTCGCCGACAAGCTCGGCGCCGCCATCGGCGCGAGCCGCGCGGCGGTGGACGCGGGCTATGTGCCCAACGACTACCAGGTGGGCCAGACCGGCAAGATCGTGGCGCCGCAAGTCTATGTCGCGGTGGGCATTTCCGGCGCGATCCAGCACCTGGCGGGGATGAAGGACAGCAAGACCATCATCGCCATCAACAAGGACGAAGACGCGCCGATCTTCCAGGTGGCCGACGTGGGCTTGGTCGCCGACTTGTTCACCGCCGTGCCGGAATTGGTGGGGAAGCTTTGATTTGACGGGAACATGCCCTCCCCCAGCCCCTCCCGCAAGCGGGAGGGGAGCTTAAGGCAAAATCCCCCTCCCGCGTGCGGGAGGGGTTAGGGGAGGGGGTGTTGCCCCAATGCCCTTGATGACCACCCGCCAGACTTGCGCTATAAGCAGGCCATGGGGCGGGGCATCTTGGGCATGGCGGCGCTGGTCGTGGCGCTGTCGCTAGCGCCGGCAGCGCAGGCGGACAGTTTTTCGATCCAGCGCACGGCAGACTTGCGGTTCGGCCGCTTTGCCGTGTTTGCCAGCGGCTGGCGTGCCGTGGCTGTCAGTGGTGCGGTGAGCGGCAGCGGGATCATGGCGGTGGCCGGCAGCAGCACCGGCCCGGCGCAATTCACCCTCCGCTACGATCGCGGCAGTACCAGCACCCGCCCGATCACGGTGGCCGCGCAAGTGATGTTGATCGCGCCGGGGCAACTGATCAAGGATGGCGTCGTGGCGCGGCTTTCCGCATTCGAATCCGATCTGCCGGGCGGCAGCCTGCTGGTTTCGGGAATGCCCGTCACCGTGACGATCGCCAATTGCACCACGCGGGTGTGCACCGCCAATTTCGCCATTGGTGCGCGCATCGATGTGGATCGCCAGGCGGGCGGGGCTGACCTGACGATCCCCTTGCCGGTCACCGCCATCTTGCTTGGTGTGCTCTAGCCTCTTGCCCTGCGAGACGCTTCGTGGTTTCCTTCTAATGGGAAACGCAAGGCAATCAGGTGGTTGATAATCGTTCACCAAAGTTTCGGGCCAAATTGGCACGTAGGTGTGCCGTTATGGCCGTGCTTGCCTTGCCTGGCAGCGCCCAGGCAGCCCAGGCCAACACCGCCACTGGCGAGGCGCAGGCACGGGTTGTCGCCGCGCTGTCCGTCGATGCGCTCGACGCGCTGGATTTTGGCGTCGTGGTGGGCCGCGCCACGACAGGCGGCACCGTGGCGGTCGATCCCGCCGGCGGAGCGCCGCGCTATGGCGGAGGGGCCATCGCGGCGTGCGGGGCCGGCGTGCCCTGCGCCGCGGCGCACCCTGCCCGCTTTGCCGTGCATGGCGAGGCGGGGCGCGTCTATCTCGTGTCCGTGCCGGAAAGCCTGGTGGTCAGTGGCGATGGCCAAGGCCCCGTGCTGACGGTCGATGCCTTGGCCGTGCTCGCGCACACCCCGGGGCCCACCGGCAATGCCGGGCTGCTTGATGCGCAGGGCGCCGATACGTTCAGCGTGGGTGGAACGCTGAACGTCCCTGCCGATGCGCCGGCAGCGCGCTATCGCCTGACGATTCCCCTGATCGTCACTTACGGCTGATTCTTGCGCGCGTTTTTTTCGTGCCGGACTGGCGAAATTTTTTGCGATGTGGCGGGAAATTTACAGGGGAAATTCCCTATGTGCTTGTTTTGCCAAAGCCAGGGGTAAACGCCAATTGGGTGAATTGTTAACTTAACCCAGATTAAAGAAGGCCTGCACCGCAGGACGGGGAAAGTACGTAGAACGTGCTGGTGCGGTGTCTCTCGCAGAGAGCACCCAGGGGGTCTTTAAGGGGTAAAGACGATGAAGAAGATTGCTGTTATCGCGGCCGTGATCGCCGCTGCTGCTGCCGTTCCGGCTTTCGCCGCCGGCAACACTGCCACCACCAACGGTACGGCCACCGCCACGGTGATCGCGCCGATCACGCTGGCCCACACTTCGGGCGCGGCGCTCAAGTTCGGCACCTTCACCACCGGTGCGGGCTCGATCACCGTGGGCGCCGGCGGCGCTGGCTCGGTTTCGGGCGGCGTGGTCTTCGTGACGGGCAATGCCAACGCGGCCGATGCGTTCACCGTGACCGGTGATCCCAGCCGTTCGTTTGCGATCTCCACCACGGGTGGCACGATCGCCAACGGCACCAACACCATCCCCTTCACCACCGCAGCGTCTGCCGCCACCGGCGCGCTCGACAGCAAGGGCAATGCATCGTTTACGGTTGGCGGTACGCTGACCCTGGCCGGCACGGAACCGGCTGGTGCCTATTCGGGCACGTATAGCGCGACGGTCACCTACAACTGATCGCGACGAGGGGCCGGCTCATCGGGGGGTGAGCCGGTCTCTTTCGGTACAGGATAATTAACCATGATTGGAAACCGCAAGCCTGGCCGCAGGACCTGGTCGGGATGGGCGGCAGCGGGCCTTGTGTGGTCGAGCGGGATCGTCCTGGGCCTGGCGCCCGGATCGGCCCAAGCGGCGCCGAACAAGGTTACCGTCAGCGGGACTGCCGCGGGAACGGTGGTCGCCCCCATTTCGGTTCGCCAGATCAATGGCATGAGCTTTGGCCAGTTCGTTCAGCCCGCATCGGCGGGCGCGCTTGTGCTGAGCACCGATGGCACGCTGACCGCTTCGGGCGGCATGGGCGCGCAGACCACGATCGCGCAAAGCAGCGCAAATCCGCCGCGCGCCGGGCAATTTGCCGTGGATGGGGATGCCGGCCGGCTGTTCTATGTGACGCTGCCTTCGTCGACCACGTTGACGGGTAACGGCGCGAGCATGACGGTGAGCAATTTCACCCAATCCACCTTTTTCGGCTTTGCCTGGACGGACAGCGATGGCGAATTCACGCTTAACGTGGGCGCGCAACTCAACGTGAATGCACGGCAAGCTGTTGGAACCTATCGAGGAACCTATGCGGTGACAGTCACCTACCTGTGATGGCGCCGTATTGTTTCGCGATATCCATCTTGTGAACTCCTAGGAAAAATCCCTATAGCTTCCGCCAAGCTGTACGGGGGTAAGCGATGAAGGGGATGCGTTGCGCGGGGGCGGGGGCCCCAGTGCGGGCTAAAGGCGCGCGGGCTAAAGGCGCGCGGGCTATTGGCGTGCGGGATGCCGGGTTGCGGATCTTGGGCATCATCGCCACGGCTATGGTTGGGGGAATGGTTTCGGGCGTGGTGCGCGCCGCCGATGATCCACCGCCAGCTGCGCCGGTCGCCAATGCAGTGCCACCCGAAGGGGCGGTAGGCGGGCTTGGCGATGTAAACCTGTTTCCCAAGCGCGTGGTGCTCGATGATCGCCAGCGTGTGGCCACGATCGGGCTTTACAATCGCAGTGCCGGATCGGGCGATTATGAAATCGCCATCACCGACCGCGCGATGACGCCGGGCGGCGATATTGTGGACCTGGCCGCCGTCACCGATCCTGCGCTCAAGGCCCGGGTCAAGACCGCGGCCGACATGCTGCGCTGGTCGCCGCGCCGCGTGGTATTGCAAGGCAATGAAGCGCAGACCGTGCGCGTCATGGCGCGCCTGCCCGAAGGGCTGCCGCCGGGCGAATATCGTGCGCATTTTTCCGCAGTGGCAGTGCCGCCCGATGTGGACCAGGGCCTATCGATTGCCGATGCGGCCGGCAACCCGCCCAAGAACGCCATCGGCGTGAAGATCGTGCCGCGCTTTGGCATTTCCATTCCCGTGATTGTTCGCGTGGGCGAAACCACGCTGACCGTGGGCCTGGCCAGCGTGCGGCGCACGGCCTTGCCCGATGGGCGCCAGGCGCTGGCGCTTGCGATCACCCGCGGCGGCACGCGGTCCGCGTTCGGAGACATCACGGTAACGGCGCCGGGCGCCAAGGGGCTACTGGCGGTGGCGCGCGGGGTGGGCATCTATCCCGAAGTGGATGGCCGCACGGTGACCTTGCCGCTCAACCCTGCCGCGGGGCCGCTGGCGCCGGGCGCGCGCGTCACGGTGACGTACACCGACGATGACTTTGCCCCCGGCCAGACGCTGGCCAAGCAGGACTTCACCGTGCCGTGATCACGCCGCCATGCTCGCCTGCCATGGGCCCTGCCTTGCCGCAGGCCCTGGCAGCGCGGGCCACCTGGTGGAGCACGGGCCTGGGTTTGGGGCTGGGCTGCCTGGCCCATGGCACGCCTGCATGGGCACAGCCATGTCACGCCGGTCCCGTGCACGCGGGAATCGCCCGGCCCTCATGCGGGCATGGCCATGGCCAGCGGTTTGCCATGCCGGGCTTGCGCTTCATCCAGGGCCATCATGCGCGGCGGTGGGACCATCATCGCAGGCGCCACCTGTGGCGCGCGTGGCGCATGCATCGCCGCGCGGTGATACGGCGCAATCTGCTGGTTTCTGTCGCGCCGCGGGCATTGGCACACGCCGGCATGGCCCCGCGCAGGAGCCGGGCGTCGGCGAGCGCTGGCCCGCGCCTGCCACGGCCGATGTTTGGCGCCAAAGCCGCGAGCGGGCCGGTTGCCGAGGCGCCGGCACCAACGCCGGCGCAGATTCAAGCGCCCCCGCCGCGCGCCGCGCCTGCAGACAAGGCACAGGCCAAGGCACCACGCGCGCCGGCCGATCACGCGCCTTCGGCCAAAGGCGCGCCGCTGTTCGATTATGACGACGAACTCGTGCTGCAGATGCGCACCGAAAAGGGCGGCTTCGAAGACACGGTCATTGCCTATGGCACGCGTGCCGGGGTCTATCTGCCGCTGGGCGCGCTGGCCCGCTTCCTCGATCTGCCGATCCGGGTGAGCGACGAGGGGCATTTTGCCAGCGGTTGGTTCCTGGCCGAAAACCGCACGTTGAGCGTGGACCTGCGCCAGGGCAAGATTGCCGTGGCCGGCAAGGAACGCGCGACCGAAACAGGTGAAGCCACGGCCTTTGACGGGGAGCTGTATGTGCGGGCCGACCGCGTGGCGACCCTGCTGCCACTGGAGGCGCGGGCCGACTTGCGCGACCAGTCGCTGGTGATCCGCACGCACGAGCCGTTTCCCTTTGAACAGCGCCTGGCGCGCGAGGCCGAGCGCGAGCGCCTGGCGGGGCTGCATCGCAACCAGGGGCCGCAGCACTGGCCGCGCGAGGAAACGCCGTGGCTCGCTGCCAGCGTGCCTTCGGCCGAAGCGGAATTGCGCGCCGTGTCCGACGATCAGCGCGGCACGCGCGGCCAGGCCGACCTGCGCCTGGCAGGTGACCTGGCCTGGATGACCGCGCAGGCCTATGCCAGCCTCGATAGCGCCGAAGGCCTGGTGGCGGCTCGCGTGGAAATGGGCCGGCGCGATCCCGACGGGCAATTGCTTGGGCCGCTGCGCGCCACCGGTTTTGCCCTGGGCGATGTGGCCAGCATGCCCATGGCGATCGGCCTGCGCGGGGTTTCGGGCCGGGGCGTGGCAGTCACCAACGCGCCGATCGAACAGACCAGCGTTTTTGATACGCTCGACCTGCGCGGGCCGTTGCTCGCTGGCTATGAAGTGGAACTCTATCGCAACGGCATCCTGGTGGGATCGACGGCCAAGCCGGTCAATGGCCAGTACGAATTCCTGGCGGTGCCGGTGGATTTCGGCCTCAATGTGTTGCGGCTGGTGTTCTATGGGCCGCAAGGCCAGCGGCGCGAGGAAGTGCGGCGGATCAGCGTGGGCGATGGGCGGCTGTCGCCCGGCCAGTTCGTCTATAGCCTGGCAGCCCTGCAGAACGGATCGAGTGTGCTGGGCGCGCATGGCGCCGCGTTTCAGCCGGGGCAGGACTATGGCCGCTGGCGCGCCGGTGCGCAGCTGGGCTGGGGGATCAATCCGGCGCTGACCGTGCTGGGGGGCCTGGCCTGGTTCGATGGCGATGCCGGCCGCAACTATCTGGCCAGCCTGGGCCTGCGCACCGGGATCGGGCCGATGGCCTTGCGCGCGGATGCCGGCATCGAAAAGGGCGGGGCCTATGGCATCACGCTGGCCGGCGGGGCACGCGTGCTGGGGCTGTCGTTCACTGCGGCGCACAGCGAATATCGCCGGGGTTTTGTCGACGAGGTGCAGGCGCTTTCCGCCCAGCCGCTGCGCGCGGTGAGCGAGGCGGAACTTTCAGGACAACTGGTGCTGTCGCATCGTGGCAACGGCCTCACGCTGCCGCTTGCCGCGCGTTGGCGCATGGTGGACCACCTTGATGGACAGCGCGATGTGACCGCCAGCCTGCGCTCTTCCCTGGCGCGGGGTGGCGTGCTGGTGTCGAGCGCGTGGGAACTGACCAGCACAAGCGCGCCGGGCATGGCGACGAGCCGGCAATTGCTAGCGAGCTTTGACCTTGCCACGCTGTCGGGCTCTCGCTGGCAGGTGCGCGCCGGGCTGGGCACGCGGGTGCTGCCGCGCCCGGCCTTTGCCAGCGCGGCGGTGGAAGTGAACCGGCGCATCGGCGAACAGACGCTGGTGGCGGCCACGGCGTCCCACGCCTTTGACAACCACCAGACGCAATTGGGGGTGAGCGCCATTCGCCGCCTGCCGCGCCTTACCATAGGATTCGATGCGGCGGTCGGGTTTCCCGATCGCAGCTATGCCGCGATGGTGCGCCTGGGATTCAGCATCGGGCGCAATCCGCTGGATGGACGCCTCTTTCTGGCAAGGCCAGGGCTGGCCTCGTCAGGCGCGGTGATGGTCCATGCGTTTCGCGACAACAACGGCAACGGGCGGCACGATGATGGCGAGCCGGCCTTGCCGGGCGCGGCGTTTACGTCGGGCGCGGACGTGGTGCAAAGCGACCGGCACGGCCAGGCCTTCCTGGGCCAATTGGGCAGCGGCACGCGCACCAGCGTGCAGGTGGACATAGACAGCCTGCCCGACATTGCCCTGGCGCCGGTGACCCGCGGGGTGGAAGTGGTGCCCCGGCCCGGCCGCATCCATGTCAGCCATTTTGCCATCCAGGCCCTGAGCGAGATCGAAGGGACTGCGCGCTTTGCCAGCGCCGGGAGCGGGCGGCGCCGCGAAGTTTCGGGCCTGGCGGTGCAACTGGTTGACGCCAAGGGCACCGTGGTGGCGCAAGTGCGGTCAGAAGCGGACGGGTTCTACCTGTTCGAGCAGGTGCGGCCCGGCACATATCGCCTGCGTGTCGATCCCGATCAGGTTCGCCGCTATGGCCTGGTGGCGCAAGACAGCACGGCCATCACGGTGACCGGGGATGGGCGCGGCGCGCGGCGTGACCTGGAGGTTTCCGCCGCGCATTGACGGCGCGGCATCAGTCGCAGGGGTCGCCGGCTTCCACCGTGACGCTGGCCTGGGTCTGGCGCACGCGGCTGCCCGGCGGGACCGAGCGGGTAAGCCAGACATTGCCCCCGATGACGGAGCAGCGCCCGATGGTGACGCGGCCCAGGATCGTGGCCCCGGCATAGATCGTCACGTCATCCTCGATGATCGGATGGCGCGGTTCGTCCTTGACCAGTTTCCCGTCCTCGTCGGTGCTGAAGCTGCGCGCGCCCAGGGTTACGGCCTGGTAGATGCGCACGCGCTTGCCGATGATTGCGGTCTGCCCGATCACCACGCCGGTGCCATGGTCGATGAAGAAGCTTTCGCCGATCGTGGCGCCGGGATGGATATCGATCCCCGTGCGCGAATGGGCGATTTCAGCCAGGATACGGGCCACCAGCGGCGCGCCGAGCTTGTAGAGTTCGTGCGCCACGCGGTGATGCAGCACGGCGGTGACGAACGGATAGCACAGCAGCACTTCATCGACGCAGCGCGCGGCGGGGTCGCCATCGAAGGCGGCTTCCACATCGCTGTCGAGCAGGCGGCGGATTTCGGGCAGGCGCGCCGCGAGGGTGCCGACGATGCGGTTCACTTCGGCGTCGACGATGGCGTCGCCATCTTCTGGATGGCTGTAGTGCAGTTCCATCCGCACTTGCGCGGCGAGCAGCGGCAGGGCCGATTGCAGGCTGGCCGAAACGAAGATGTCTTCGTTGACCGCAGTCACTTCTGCCGGCCCCAGGCGCAGCGGGAACAGGGCGGCGGCGAGCACGTCGATGATGCGGCCCAGCGCATGGCGCGAAGGGAATCCCACGGCGCCGTAATCGCCGCGCTTGCTGCGTGCGTCGCGCCAGTTTTCGCGCACGTCGCGCAGCCGCTCGACCACTTCGTTGACGGCAAATGGCGGCTCGGGAAATTCCACGTCGGCCTTGCCCATATCCCTCATGTCCTTCCTGCGCCTGCGTGGACCGTCGATCGTGGGCGGTCTGGCTTCTCGCGCATCATATAGGATGCCCGCCCACCACGGAAAGGGGGGCGCCCAAGGTTTGTTATGCTTGGGCAAGGCCGGCCGCGGCGAGGCGCGCGGCCGTGGCATCGCCATGGGCAAACCGCGCCGCTTCTACCACCAGATCGGCCGAGGGGCGCACCCCGGTGTAGAGCACGAATTGCTCCACCGCCTGAAGCACGATGACTTCCGCGCCAGAGATGACCGGCTTGCTGGCGGCGATCGCGGCCTGGATGAACGGGGTCTGCGCCGGCTGGGCGACCACGTCGAACGCCACTTGCGCGGCGGCGATCATGGCTGCCGGAAAGGCGAGCGTCAATGCGTCGGGGCCTTCCATGCCCAGCGGTGTGACATTGACCAGCAGCGGCGCACCTTGGGCTGGCAGTTCGCTTGCCCAGGCAAAGCCATAGCGTTGCGCCAGTGCCGGGCCGGCCACGCCATTGCGCGCCACGATCGTGCCCTGGGTAAACCCGGCATCGCGCAGCGCGGCAACCACCGCCTTGGCCATGCCGCCGCTGCCGCGCAGGATGAAGGGCGCGGCGCGATCGGCCGGGCTGGCTTCCAGCAACTGGCGACAGGCGGTGTAATCGGTGTTGTATCCGGTGAGGCGGCCGTCGTCGTTGACGATGGTGTTGACGCTGTCGATGGCGAGCGCGGAGGGCTCCAGCGCATCGAGCAACGGGATCACCGCTTCCTTGAACGGCATCGAAATCGCGCTGCCGCGAATGTCGAGCGCGCGAATCCCGGCGACGGCAGCAGGAAGATCGCGCGTGGAGAAAGACTTGTAGAGGAAATCGAGGCCCAGCGCTTCATAGAGGAAGTTGTGCAGGCGCGATCCGGCATTCCCGGGGCGACCCGAAAGCGACATGCACAAGCGAGTGTCACGGCCGATGGGGGGCTTTTGGGGCATCGGGGGAGGCTCCTTTGTTGGCGCCAGCGCCTGGCGCGGCAGAGTTTGGGGCAATTTGCAGGAACGCATCGAGACGGGGAAATCAATACCCAATTTGAAGTATTGCCATATTTGCAGCAACTTACACTGGCGATTCGAGTTGGCTTGGTCTAAATGCCCTCGTGGGACCGGGCAGTATTGGCGCTGAACGGAATGATCGGGGGGCTGTTCAGGGATGCGCGCGATTATCGATTTTCTGCGTCGGTTTTTCAGTTGGCGCTGCCCCTATGGCGCCCCGAACTGCAAGTTGATCGACATGTGCCCCGATTGTCGCCGCGACGAGGCATGGTGAGGGCACGGTGATGGCGCGCCCTGCAGGATTCGAACCTGCGACCACCGGCTTAGAAGGCCGATGCTCTATCCAGCTGAGCTAAGGGCGCGCACAGCCGTGCCCATAAGACGGCTTTGCCTTTGGTGCAAATGGCGATAGCAGTTCATCCCCATGAACGATCCCGCTCCTGCATCGCCGACGCTCGAAAAGCCTGCGCTCGAAAAGATTGGGGGCTCGCTCGGCGCACGCCGCCATTTCCGCTTCTTCGACTATATGATGGCCGCGTTCGTGGCGATCTTGCTGCTGTCGAACCTGATCGGCGCGTCCAAGCTGTCGAGCGTGGGCGGGTTCACCTTTGGCGCGGGCATCCTGTTCTTCCCGATCTCCTACATCCTGGGCGACGTGCTCACCGAAGTGTACGGCTATGCCAATGCACGTCGCTGCGTGTGGGTGGGCTTTTTCGCGCTGCTGTTCATGGCGGTGATGAGTTTCGTGGTGGTGGCGATGCCACCGGCGGCCGATTGGGGGTGCGCATCGAGCGGTGACCCGCAGTTTGCCGGTCTTGTCGCCAAGTCTTCCGCCGGGGCGGTCTGCCAGACCACCTATGTTTCGGTGTTCGGCAGCACCTGGCGCATCGTACTTGCCTCGGTCGCGGCGTTCTGGGCGGGCGAGTTCGTCAATTCATTCGTCATGGCGCGGATGAAAGTGTGGACGGGCGGCAAATACCTGTTCACGCGCACCTGGGGCTCCACCATCGTGGGCCAGGCGGTTGACAGCCTGATCTTCTATCCCGTGGCGTTCCTTGGCACCTGGACCAACGCCGATGTCGTGCACGTGATGATCACGAATTGGGCGATGAAAGTGCTGTGGGAAGTGGTGCTGACGCCGCTGACTTATGCGGTGGTCAATTTCCTCAAGCGGCGCGAAGGCGTGGACGTGTTCGACACCGACACCGATTTTTCGCCGTTTGCCCGCACCGCTTCGGTGTGAAGAGGTGCGGGTCGAATCCGGCCCGCATCAATCGGCAAGCAGGGCGATGGCCAGGTAGATCAGCAGCAGCGAGCCGAAGCCCAGCAGCGTGCCGGCGATCCAGGCAACGCGCACCAGCGTGACATCGAGGTCCAGCGCTTCGGCCATGCCGGCGCAGACGCCGAAGATCTTGCCGTTCTGGCGGTCGCGGCGGAAAATGCTGCCACGGCGGCGGGCGGGGCGGACGGGGCTGTCTTCAAAGCGCAGGTCGGTCATCATGCGATCTCCACGACGGGGGCTGCACCCTGGGCGGTGACGGCCGGCGTTTCCACGGTCTGGCCGATCAGGGCCAGCGAAAGGGCGAGGGCGGCAACCGCGGCAGAGGCGCGGCCGGCAATGGCAAGCAAGGTGTTCATCGTGAGGTACTCCCTGAAAGTGGCGCCGGAGCGTTTGCTTCCGGCCGATGCTCCCTGCTTTGCATGGGCCGTGCCAAATTCAGAAAGTGGCGGTTTTCCGGGATTTTTTCATGCCCGCGCCGCGAATGAACATCAAATGAATGCCAAGGATTGGGATTATTCACCGATAATTTGGATGATGTATTCCCATGGCTGACGCGATTCGCATGCCGCGCAGCTTTTGAGGGCGGGAGCCGGCCTTCTTTTCCCCTTGGAAGGCAGGCGAGCCGCGTGGGCCGGGCGGGCCCACCGCGGCGCGCCGCCGGAGCAATCCGGCGGCTCTCGTCCCGTTTTGCCGCGACCAGCCTGGCTTTTGGCGTGCAAGGAACGGCGTCGCCGCTTTGTTCTTGCAATTTTGGGCTGCTTGCCTTATCTGCACATTCATCCCGACATTGTGAAGGCAAGAGCGGGCTGGCGCCGAAAGGGGCTGGCGCGAAACTCCGTTGCCTGCATGGGTTTGCATGCCAGGGGCATGTTCGGGTCATTGGAGACGGCATGACGGATATCGCGCGGATCATCGAGATTGTGGAGCCCGAGGTGAAGGCCCTGGGATTCGATCTCGTGCGCGTGCGCCTTTATGGCAAAAGCGAAGTGGGCGACGAGGAGCATACGCTCCAGATCATGGCCGAGCGGCCCGAGACCGGGCAGCTGGTAATCGCCGATTGCGCCGCCTTGTCGCACCGCATTTCCGACAAGATCGACGCGCTCGAAGAAGCCGGCGAAATGCTGATCGAGGAAGCCTATCGCCTCGAAGTCAGCTCGCCCGGGATCGACCGTCCGCTGACCCGTCCCAAGGATTTTGCTGCCTGGATCGGGCACGAAGCCCGCATCGAGCTGGCCGAGCTACTGGACAATCGCAAGCGTTTTCGCGGCGATCTCAAGGGCTTCGATGCCGATACCGGCACGATTTCGATCGAGGATGATGGCCAGGTCTATGCCGTGCCGTTTGCCCTGGTCACCAATGCCAAGCTGATCCTGACCGATCGGCTGATTGCTGCCTCTCGCCCGGTGGATGCCTCCGGCGTGGACGAGGAAGATTTCGAAGACGAAGACGCTTTGGCGCAAACCGACGCATTTCTTGAGGAACAGGAAGACTAAGCCATGGCCAGTGCGATTTCCGCCAACCGTGCCGAGCTGCTGGCGATTGCCAACGCGGTCGCTGCCGAAAAGATGATCGACAAGTCCATCGTGATCGAAGCGATGGAAGAGGCGATCCAGAAGTCGGCGCGCAACCGCTATGGCGCCGAGAACGACATTCGCGCCAAGCTCGATCCGCGCACCGGCGACCTGCGCCTGTGGCGCGTGGTCGAAGTGGTCGAGCATGTCGAAGACTACTTCAAGCAGGTCGATCTCAAGCAGGCCGAAAAGCTGCAGCCGGGCGCCAAGGTGGGTGACTTCATCGTCGACCCGCTGCCCCCGGTGGACCTGGGCCGCATCGACGCCCAGTCGGCCAAGCAGGTCATCTTCCAGAAGGTGCGCGATGCCGAGCGCGACCGCCAGTATGACGAGTTCAAGGACCGTGCCGGCGAAATCATCACCGGCGTGATCAAGTCGGTCGAATTCGGCCACGTGATCGTCAACCTCGGCCGTGCCGAAGGCGTGATCCGCCGCGACCAGCAGATCCCCCGCGAAGTGCCCCGCGTGGGCGAGCGGGTGCGCGCGCTGATCCTCAAGGTGGAGCGCCAGAATCGCGGGCCGCAGATCTTCCTGAGCCGGGCACACCCCGATTTCATGAAGAAGCTGTTCGCCCAGGAAGTGCCCGAAATCTATGACGGCATCATCGAGATCAAGGCCGCTGCGCGCGATCCGGGCAGCCGTGCCAAGATCGGTGTGATCAGCCGCGACAGCTCGATCGACCCGGTCGGCGCCTGCGTCGGCATGAAGGGCAGCCGCGTTCAGGCGGTGGTCCAGGAAATGCAGGGCGAAAAGATCGACATCATCCCCTGGAGCGAAGACACCGCGACTTTCGTGGTCAACGCGCTGCAGCCGGCAACCGTGAGCCGCGTGGTGATCGACGAGGAAGAAAGCCGCATCGAAGTGGTCGTGCCCGATGACCAGCTCAGCCTGGCGATCGGCCGTCGCGGCCAGAACGTGCGCCTGGCCTCCTCGCTCACCGGTTCGGCCATCGACATCATGACCGAGGCCGAGGCGAGCGAAAAGCGCCAGAAGGAATTCTCCGAACGCTCCAAGACGTTCGAGGAAGAACTCGACGTGGACGAAACCCTTTCGCAGCTGCTGGTGGCCGAAGGCTTCAGCGAGCTGGAGGAAGTGGCCTACATCGACATCAGCGAACTGGCCAATATCGAAGGTTTCGACGACGAGCTGGCGTCTGAACTGCAGAACCGCGCGCTTGAAGCGCTGGAGCGCCGCGAAGAAGGCCAGCGCGAGGAGCGCCGTGCCCTGGGCGTGGACGATGCCCTGGCCGAATTGCCGCACCTGACCGAAGCGATGCTCGTCACCCTGGGCAAGGCCGGGATCAAGACGCTCGACGATCTGGCCGATCTGGCCACCGACGAGCTGATCGCCAAGAAGCGCAACAACGACCAGCGCCGCCGCAACGACCGCCGCGAGCGCGATCGTTCGGAGCGCAGCGAAGACAAGGGTGGCGTGCTGGGCGAATATGGCCTGAGCGACGAGCAGGGCAACGAAATCATCATGGCGGCACGCGCCCACTGGTTCGACGACGAACCGGTGGCTGACGAAGCCCCCGCAACCGAGGAGGCCGCCGATGCGGAATCCTCACAATGAGACGCTGAGCGCGCAAGGGCCGCAAGACCGCCCGGCAAGGCCTGAAAAGGCTTTGCCGGAGCGGAAATGCATCCTCACCGCCCGCCACGATGGCCGGGGCGCGTTGCTGCGCCTGGCGATCTCGCCCGATGGCCTGGTCCTGCCCGACCCATTGGCGCGTGCCCCCGGGCGCGGCGCCTGGATCGGCGTGTCGCGGGCAGACCTTGAAATTGCGCTTGCCAATGGCAAACTTAGGGGAGCGCTGGCGCGTGCGTTCAAGGGCGCGCCGCTGACCATTCCTGCCGACCTGCCCGATCTGATCGAACAGGGCCTCAAGCGCGCCACGCTGGACCGACTCGGGATCGAGTTGCGGGCCGGCAATCTGGTGCTGGGCACCGAAAAAATTGCCCAATCCGCCCGTTCGGGGGCGATAGCGTGGCTGGCCCACGCCAGCGATGCGCGCGCCGATGGCGTGGGCAAGCTGGCACAGGCCTGGCGCGTGGGCGAAATGGCCGAAGGATCGGGGATGGCTGGGGTCATCTTGCCGCTGGACCGGGCGGCGTTGTCTGTGGCATTGGGCCGCGACAACGTCGTTCACCTGGGCGTTACCGATCCGGCTGCGGCCGAACGGATTGCCGGTCCACTGGACCGTCTGATGCACTTTATCGGGGCTGCGGCACCGGAAGGACCACCTGGGACCCCGATTGGGATCGAGTCTCCAGGCGGGCCTGCCCCTGCCACTGCACCGGCTGCGCAAGCAGCGAACGACGATTTGGATACGAAGGGCGAATGAGTTCGATGAGCGATAGCGACAAGAAGCCGACACTGGGCCGCAGGCCACTGGGCCTGAAGACCGCAGTTGAGGCCGGAGAGGTCAAGCAGACCTTCAGCCATGGTCGCACCAACAAGGTGGTGGTCGAGGTCAAGCGCCGCAAGCTGGTGCCCGGCGGGCAGCCCGCAGCCGCTGCGCCGGCAGCCGCCGCCCCTGCCGCGGCGCCGCGTCCGGCTGTGCCTGCAGCCCGCGCCCCGGTCGTGCCGCCGCCCCCGCCGCCGGTCTCGCCCACCGCATCGCGCGAAACGCGCCAGGAACTGCAGGCCCGCCTGCTGCGCCAGGCCGAGGAAGCCCGCCTTGCTTCGCTCGAAGCGGCCAACCGCCGCGAGCAGGAAGAACGCCTGCGCGCGATCGAGGACGAGCGCCGCCGCGCCGAGGAAAAGGAAGCGGCTGCCAGGGCTGCTGCCGCGCAGGAAGCCGGCGAGGTTGAACCTGCCCCGGCTGCGCCGGTTGCCGAACCCGCCCCGGCCGCTGCGCCGTCGGCGCCCGAGCCTGTCGCTGCTGCCGCTGCGCCCGCCGCCGAGCCGGAGGCATCTGCCCCGGCCGAAGAATCGGCCCGCCCGGCCGCTGCGCCCGTGGCGGCTGCCGCTCCGGCTGCGGCCAAGCCGGCTGCTGCTGCTCCGGCGCAGGCCGCCGTGCCCGCACCGCGTCGCTTCACCCCGGTTGTGGCGCCCAAGCGCCCCGAACCGGCCAAGAAGCCGGCCCATGCCCCGCGCGACAAGAACGCCAACGACCGCCGCCAGGCGGGCAAGCTGACCGTGACGCGCGCGCTCAACGAAGACGAGGGCGCCCGCGCCCGCTCGCTCGCCGCGCTCAAGCGTGCCCGCGAAAAGGAACGTCGTGCGCACTTTGCCGGGCAGACCCAGCAGCGTGAAAAGCAGGTGCGCGACGTGGTCGTGCCCGAGGCGATCACCGTGCAGGACCTCGCCAACCGCATGGCGGAAAAGGCTGCCGACCTGATCAAGGCGCTGTTCAAGATGGGCATGATGGTCACCATCAACCAGACCATCGACCAGGACACCGCCGAACTGCTCGTCACCGAATTTGGCCACAACATCCAGCGCGTGAACGAAAGCGACGTCGACATCGACACCGCTTCGGACATCGATGCCGAGGCGTCGCTCAAGCCGCGTCCCCCGGTCGTGGCGATCATGGGCCACGTCGATCATGGCAAGACCAGCCTGCTCGACGCGCTGCGCGGCACCGACGTGGTGCGCGGCGAAGCCGGCGGCATCACGCAGCACATCGGCGCCTATCAGATCAAGACCAAGGGCGGTGACTACATCACTTTCCTCGACACGCCGGGCCACGAAGCCTTTACCGAGATGCGCATGCGCGGTGCCAACGTCACCGACATCGTCATCCTGGTGGTGGCGGCCGATGACGGCATCATGCCGCAGACGATCGAGGCCATCAACCACACCAAGGCGGCCGGCGTGCCGATGATCGTGGCGATCACCAAGGCCGACAAGCCCGAGGCGAACCCGCAGAAGATCCGCGAGCGCCTGCTTGAGCACGAAGTGATCGTGGAAGACATGTCGGGTGACGTGCAGGACGTGGAGGTTTCCTCCAAGACCGGCGCCGGGCTCGACACGCTGATCGAGAAGATCCTGCTCCAGGCCGAACTGATGGAACTGCGTTCCAACCCCGATCGCGCCGCCGAGGCGACCGTGATCGAGGCCAAGCTCGACAAGGGCAAGGGTCCGCTCGCCACCGTGCTGATCAACCGCGGCACGCTGCATGTGGGCGACATCCTGGTGGTTGGCACCCAGTCTGGTCGCGTGCGGGCCATGCTGGATGACAAGGGCCGCCAGGTGAAATCCGCACCGCCTTCGCTGCCGGTCGAAGTGCTGGGTATCGGCGGCGTGCCGATGGCCGGTGATACGCTCACCGTGGTCGAAAACGAAGCCCGCGCCCGCGAAGTGGCCGCCTACCGCCAGGAAAAGGCAACCGCCAAGCGCACCGCCGTGGCTCCGGCAAGCATCGAGAACATGTTCTCGGCACTGGCTGCCAAGCAGACCGTCATCGAATATCCGGTGGTGATCAAGGCCGACGTGCAGGGCTCGACCGAAGCGATCGTCAATGCGCTCAACCGCTTGTCGACCGACGAGATCAAGGTCCGCATCCTGCAATCGGGCGTGGGTGCGATTACCGAGAGCGACGTGGGCCTGGCCCAGGCATCGGGTGCACCGATCGTGGGCTTCAACGTCCGTCCCAACGCCAAGGCGCGCGAGCTGATCGAGCGCAACAAGGTGCGGATGAAGTACTTCGACGTGATCTACCAGCTGACCGACGACATCGCCAAGGAAATGGCGGGCGAGCTGGGTCCGGAACGCATCGAAACCGTGGTCGGCCGTGCCGAGGTCAAGGAAGTGTTCCCCGCCGGCAAGAAGGACAAGGCCGCAGGCCTGCTGGTGCTGGAAGGCTATATCCGCAAGGGCATCCACGCCCGTCTTACCCGCAACGATGTCATCGTTTCCAAGACGACCATCGCGTCGCTCCGTCGCTTCAAGGACGACGTGGCCGAAGTGCGCGCCGGGCTGGAATGCGGTGTGGTGTTGCACGACACCAACGACATCAAGGCTGGCGACATGCTGGAAGTGTTCGAAGTGGAAGAGCGCGAACGCACGCTCTGATCTTCGGATCGGTTATCAAAAGGGCGGCTTTTCCTGTTGGAAAGGCCGCCCTTTCTTTTGGCAGACGGGAGCAGGCGGTTGGCTAAAGCAAGGGATATTGCAGGCGGGGCGGAATGGAACCCGGCGCAAGTGCGCACCTGGCTGGAAAGCCGCATGGCGGCGGCCGCGCAGGAGCAGATCTATGCCGATCGCAAGGGCCGCGACTACCGCGACGACTACGACAAGGCCGCCGCCGAGGGCTACGTCTGCGGCATGGCCCGCCGCAGCCCCAGCCTAGAAGACCAGGCCAGCTTCGTTGCGTTTCTGACCACGCAATTGGCCAAGGACGACTATCTTCTGGCCGGGGTGAACGATGACCGGCGCTTCGAGCGCGAGGTGCGCGCTTGCCTGCGCAAGCTGATCAAGCAGGCCAAGGCGAACGACGGGTTCGCCAATCTCGCACATTTCCAGTAACCGCCACCTTCACGCGTTGCGTTGCGCCACGGCTTGCTGGGCGGCAAAGGCACGGACGAAGGCCGGGCGTTGCTCGCCCCGCGCGACATAGGCGGCGAGGGGGGCATGGGCATCGAGCAGGCCGGAGCCCGAAAGGCGGCGCAGCACGGCAACCATCACCAGATCGGCAGCGGAGAACGCACCGTCGAGCCAGGTCTTCTCGCCCAGATGGTGGGCGAGCTGCGCCAGGCGCGCCGCCACCCGCGCGTCGAGCATGGCCAGGCGCTCGGCATGCCAGGGCTTGTCCACCTCCAGCAGCAGGGCCATGCTGCGCTCCACGATCGGCGGCTCCACCGTGGCAACGGCCGCGAACAGCCAGGTGATCGCGCGGGCGCGGGCCTGCGGCTCTGCCGGCAGCAGCTCGCCATGGCGTTCGGCAATATGCAGCACGATGGCGGCGGATTCGAACAGCACCAGCCCGTTTTGCTCATAGGTCGGGATCTGGCCGAACGGATTGCGCGCCAAGTGCGCGGGCGCCTTGAGCTCAGCGAAAGTCAGCCGTTGCACGGCGTGCGGCTGGCCCACTTCTTCCAGCGCCCAGCGCACCGCCATGTCGCGCGCCAGGCCCCGGCCGCGATCGGGCGAATTGGCAAAGGCGGTGACGATCGGTTCCATGCCAGGCAGCATCGCACCAATCGTCCGTCCGATCCAGCCGGTCCGCTGCCGCGATAGCCGATTGGTTGGGCAAGGCGTGCGTGGCGCTTGCCCGGCGGCGGGGTTTTGCGCCTTCGGGCAAGCAAAAAGGGCGGCCCCTTGCAAGGCCGCCCCTTCTTATTCCGATCGGGGGAGCGATCAGAAGTTGTTGGCGATCACCGAGGCGATCACGCCGGTGCCGATGGCGACCAGCAGCGCGTCATTGCCCGAGCGCACCCAGTGGTAGCCGCGCGGCGGCGGGCCGAGGCGGCGATACTGGCGATAGTCCACCACGCGGTAGTTCGGCGCGCGGCGCGCTTCAAAGCGCTGGCCCTTGCGGAACGGATTGCCGGCCTGCATGCGGTTGGGGCCGGGGCGGGCCGGACCATGGGCGGCGGGGCCACGGCGGTCGTCGTGGCGATCGTCGCGGTGCTGGGCCAGGGCCGGCGTTGCGGCGGGCAGGGTGATCGCAAGCGCGATCAGGGCAGAGGAAAGCTTGTTCATGACGGTCCTTTCATGTCATGCCGGAAGCACTCTGCCTTAACCCCGCAACGTGGTTGCGGCTCCCGAAACAAATGTCTGATTTTGTATCCGCTTTGTAACGCTGGGAGACATGGCGCGGGGGCCGGCCGTGCCGCCTTGGCATGAAATCTTCACCGGCAATCGTGCACAGGTTCTGGCGCAATCGTGGCCAATGCCCCATATAGGCCGGCGATGAACCGACAGAATGCCTCTCCCGAACAACGCTCCGTCCGCCTGCTCAAGGTGGGGGAGCAGGTGCGCCACGTGCTTTCCGAACTGCTCACGCGCCAACTCGTGCACGACGATGTGCTGTCTGCCCACACCGTTTCGGTAACGGAAGTGCGCATGTCACCCGATCTGCGCCACGCCACCGTTTTCATCAAGCCGCTGCTGGGCGAGGACGAGGATATCGTGCTCAAGGCGCTGCGCACGCACACCGCCTATTTCCAGAAGGAAGTGGCCGGCCGGCTCAAGCTGAAATATGCCGCGCGGATCAAGTTCCTGGGCGACGAAAGCTTTGACGAGGCGAGCCGGATCGACGCTTTGCTGTCCGATCCGAGGGTGCAGCGCGATCTTTCGGGCGAGGCGGAGGGCTGAGCCCCCGCGGGCGGCGCCATGGCCAAGCTCTATTTCTATTATGCCAGCATGAATGCCGGCAAATCCACCAACCTGCTCCAGGCCGCGTTCAACTATCATGAGCGCGGCATGGCCACTATGCTGTGGACCGCTGCGCTTGACGACCGGGCAGAGCATCTCGGACCGGGGCGGGCCATCGCCAGCCGCGTGGGTCTTCATGCCGACGCGCATCGTTTTTCGTCCGACACCGACCTGTGGCAGGCGGTGAGCACGCAATTGGCACAGGCGCCGCTGGCGTGCGTGCTGGTGGACGAAGCCCAGTTCCTGACACGCACGCAGGTTTGGCAACTGGCTGATCTGGCTGACCGCGCCGGGGTGCCGGTGTTGTGCTATGGCCTGCGCACCGATTTCCGCGGGGACCTGTTCGAAGGTTCGGCCGCGCTGCTGGGCCTGGCCGACAGCCTGGTGGAATTGAAGGCCGTGTGCCACTGCGGGCGCAAGGCGACGATGAACTTGCGCGTCGATGCCGCCGGCCACCCGGTGCGCGAGGGCGCGCAGACCGAAATCGGCGGCAACGAACGCTATCTTTCCCTGTGTCGCGCCCATTTCAGCGCGGCCATGCGCCCGGATGAACGCCTATGAGCTTTGGCCAATGAGCGACGAACTTTATGTGCCCCTGGCCGAGGGCAACCTGGCGTTGGAGCCGCTGGCGGAGCGCCATCGCGAGGGGCTGCGCGCGGCCTGTGCGCAGGATACGGAGATCTGGGCGGTCTATCCGCACAACTATCTGGGTGCCGATTTCGATGTGCAGTTCGATCGCCTGCTGACCAGCGCGCCGCAGCGGCGGGTCTATGCCGTGCTGGCCGATGGCGGGGTGGCGGGCATGACGGGCTGGCTCGAACATGGCGCGCCGGGCTGGTCGATTGAGATCGGCAACAGCTTCATCGTGCCGGCGCTGCGCGGCACGGGCTTCAATGGCCGGCTCAAGCGCCTAATGCTCGACCACGCCTTTGCCTGCGGGCTGGAGCGCGTGGTGTTCAAGGTCGATCAGGTGAACGCCCGCAGCCAGGCGGCGGTGCGCAAGTTGGGCGCGCAGACCGAAGGGGTGATGCGCCACGAGCGCCGCACCTGGACCGGGCGGGTGCGCGATACTGTGCTGTTTTCGCTGCTGCGCCAGGAATGGGAAGAGGCACGGGGATGAACGAGACGCTTTATACCGTCGCCACCCTGGCGGTGCCGATGATCGTGGCCATCGTGTTTCACGAAGTGGCCCACGGCCGCATGGCGCTGCTGCTGGGCGATCGCACCGCAAAGGATCTGGGGCGGCTGAGTTCCAATCCGCTGCGCCATGTCGATCCGGTGGGCACGGTGATCCTGCCGGGCATGCTGGCGCTGGCCCATGCGCCGGTGTTTGGCTGGGCGCGGCCGGTGCCGGTGGACGTGCGCGGGCTGCCCCGGCCACGCCGGGCGATGATGCTGGTGGGCGCGGCCGGGCCGGCGATGAATTTCGCGCTGGCGGTGGCGGCGGCGCTGGCCATCGGCGTGCTCGCCCGGTTTGTCACCGTGCCGGGCGCCGTGGCGCAGTTCGTCGCCGCCAACCTGGTCAATTTCCTGGCGATCAACCTGTTTCTCGCCTGCTTCAACCTGATCCCGCTGCCGCCGTTCGATGGCTCGCACATTGTCGAAGGGCTGTTGCCCGAACGGCTGGCGCCCGGCTATGCCCGGCTGCGGCCGCTTGGCTTTCCGGTGATCCTGTTGCTGCTGATCGGGCTGCCCTGGTTGTTTCCCGGTATCGATCCGTTGCGCACCGTGATCGATCCGCCGGTGAATTGGTTGGCGGATCGCTATCTCGCCCTGGCCGGCCTGGTGGCCGGGCGGCCGCTCGCTTGAATCCCGTTTCGGGCTGAATGGAATTTCAGCTTGGTCGCGATTTGTCGCGCCGCGCTTGATGCGGGCGGCGGGCTTCCCATGTCGCATGCATGATTTTACGCATGGAGCAGATCTGATGATCCGCAACGCACTGTTCGCCGCGCTGGCCCTGGCTGCCACGCCGGCACTCGCCCAGGCGCCCGCCGCGCCGGCCCCGGCAACGGCCGAAGCCTCGATCCCCTTCGTCAACCATGGCGGCATCCAGGATTGGCGCGCGCAAGGTGACAGCACCCTGTACGTGCAGGACCAGCACCGCCAGTGGTACCGCGCCACGCTGATGGCGCCGGCATTCGACCTGCCTTTCGTGGAAACGATCGGGTTTGATGGGCGCGGCACCGATACGTTCGATCGCTTTGCCAGCGTGCTGGTGCGCGGGCACAGCTATCCGGTGCAAAGCCTGGTCAAGGTGGATGGCCCGCCCTCGCGCGTGGCGCCCAAGGCTGCGCACACTGCAAGCAGCAGGCCCGCCGCCTGAGCCTTGCTTGCGCCGGTCGGCTTTGCCCCCTAGGGGGCAGGCCCATGGCAGATGGCTGGATCATTCTCGACAAGCCGCTGACCCTGGGCTCCACCCAGGGTGTGGCGGCGGTAAAGCGCAATGCCCGCACGCGCGGCTTGGGCAAGGCCAAGGTGGGCCATGGCGGCACGCTCGATCCGCTGGCCACCGGCGTGCTGCCGATCGCGCTGGGCGAGGCGACCAAGCTGTGCGGGCGGATGCTCGACGCCAGCAAGACTTATGCGTTTACCGTGGCGTTCGGCGCGGAAACCGACACGCTCGACCTGGAAGGCGCGGTGATCGGCGAAAGCCCGGTGCGCCCTGCGCGCGCTGCGCTCGATGTCGCGCTCGCCACGTTTACCGGCCCGATCGTGCAAGTGCCGCCGGCCTATTCCGCGCTCAAGGTGGATGGCCAGCGCGCCTATGACCTGGCCCGCGCGGGCGAAACGGTGGAACTGGCGGCGCGCAACGTCACGATCCACGCCTTGCGCGTGCTGGAAACCACCGGCCGCGCAGATGCGCTCGACAGCGCGACGCTGGAAGCCGATGTTTCCAAAGGCACCTATGTCCGCAGCCTGGCGCGCGACTTGGCCCTGGCGCTGGGCACGCGCGGCCATGTGACCATGCTGCGCCGGTTGAAAGCCGGGCCGTTCACGCTCGATCAGGCGATTTCGCTGGACAAATTGAACGAATGGGGCCAAGGGGCGCCCCTTGAGAACGTGATCTTGCCTGTGGAGGCAGGGCTGGTCGACATCCCGGCTCTTGACCTCAACCCCGAACAGGCCGGGGCGGTCCGACAGGGCCGCGTTCTATCGGGGTTGCCCTTTCCTGACGGGCTGTGGTGGGCGCGATGCGGCGGCAAGCCGGTCGCGCTGGTCATGCTGGCAGGCGGCGCCTTGCGCGTTGAACGGGGTTTCAATCTATAGCATGTCGCGGAGTGAATACTTATGTCGGTGACCCCGGAAAAGAAGCAGGAAATCATCCAGGACAACGCGCGCGCCGCCGGTGATACCGGTTCGCCCGAAGTTCAGGTGGCCATCCTCACCGAGCGGATCGTCAACCTCACCGAACACTTCAAGGGCCACCACAAGGACAACCATTCGCGTCGTGGCCTTCTGCAGATGGTGAACAAGCGTCGTTCGCTGCTCGACTACCTGAAGAAGAAGGATGTCGATCGCTACAACGCGCTGATCCAGAAGCTTGGTCTGCGTAAGTAAGTTCACAGACGGCCCGCCCCAGGCGGGCCGTTTTGCTTCAAGGTCCGCCAGCAAGGCTGGCCGCGGCCGCCCCAGGCGGGCGGTTTTGTATTTGATCCTCCGTCACGGTGGATCGACCAGGATGGGCTGCGAGCCGATGCAAAAGGCATTCGGCATCCCTGCAATCCATGGTAAGGCAAAGGGGCCTTGCGCAATTCGGCGCGGGCTCTGTGGGGCCAAGCCCCAGACCGGACCGGGACGGTATCCCCGGCAGCAAATCCCGCCGGCAATAGGGCCTGCGGGCCGAAGGAAAATTCATGTTCGACGTCAAGACCGTATCGCTGGAGTGGGGCGGAAAGACCCTCACCCTGGAAACCGGCCGTATCGCACGCCAGGCTGATGGCGCGGTGCTGGCCACTTATGGCGAAACCGTGGTGCTTTGCGCCGTGACCGCCGCCAAGTCGGTGAAGGAAGGCCAGGACTTCTTCCCGCTCACCGTGCACTATCAGGAAAAGTTTTCGGCCGCCGGCCGCATCCCCGGTGGCTTCTTCAAGCGTGAACGCGGCGCCACCGAAAAGGAAACGCTGGTTTCGCGCCTGATCGACCGTCCGGTGCGCCCGCTGTTCCCCGAAGGCTTCTACAACGAAGTCAACGTCATCGCCCAGGTACTGAGCTATGACGGCGAGACCGAACCCGATATCGTCGCGATCATCGCCGCTTCGGCCGCGCTGACTATCTCGGGCGTTCCCTTCATGGGCCCGATCGGCGCAGCGCGCGTCGGCTTCAAGGATGGCGAATACCAGCTCAACCCGTCGCTGTCGGAAGCTGCCAGCGGCCGCCTCGACCTGGTCGTTGCCGCTACCGACACCGCCGTGATGATGGTGGAATCGGAAGCCAAGGAACTGACCGAGGAAGAAATGCTCGGCGCGGTGGTCTTTGCCCACCAGGAAAGCCGCAAGGTCGTCGGTGCGATCATCGAGCTGGCCGAAAAGGCTGCCAAGGATCCTTGGGAAATCGACCTGTCGGACAACACGGCCGACATCAAGGCGAAGCTCAAGAAGGGCGTCGGCGCCGATATCGCCGCTGCCTATCGCCTGACCGACAAGTCGGCCCGCTCCAACGCCCTGAACGAAGTGCGCGCCAAGGCCAAGACGCTGTTTGCGGATGAAACCCCGCAGACGCAGATGGTGGCGATCAAGACGCTCAAGAAGCTGGAAGCGGAAATCGTGCGCGGCGCCATCCTCAAGGACGGCCAGCGTATCGACGGCCGCACGGTCACGCAGGTCCGCCCGATCGAATCGATCGTCGGCTTCCTGCCGCGCACCCATGGCTCGTCGCTGTTCACCCGTGGCGAAACCCAGGCCATCTGCACCACCACCCTTGGCACCAAGGATGCGGAGCAGATGATCGACGGTCTCGACGGGCTGACCTACCAGCGCTTCATGCTGCACTACAACTTCCCCCCCTATTCGGTGGGTGAAGTGGGCCGCTTCGGCGCTCCGGGTCGTCGTGAAGTGGGCCATGGCAAGCTCGCCTGGCGCGCGCTCAACCCCGTGCTGCCCACCAAGGACGAGTTCCCCTACACGATCCGCGTGCTCTCCGACATTACCGAATCCAACGGCTCCTCGTCGATGGCCACGGTGTGCGGCGGCTGCTTGTCGATGATGGACGCCGGCGTTCCCATCGCGCGCCCGGTTTCGGGCATCGCCATGGGCCTGATCCTGGAAGGCAAGGACTTTGCCGTCCTGTCGGACATCCTGGGTGACGAAGACCACCTGGGCGACATGGACTTCAAGGTGGCCGGCACCAGCGAAGGCATCACCTCGCTGCAGATGGACATCAAGATCGCCGGGATCACCGAGGAAATCATGCGCAAGGCCCTGGCCCAGGCCAAGGAAGGCCGCGCGCACATCCTGGGTGAAATGACCAAGGCGCTGGGCACTGCCCGCACCGAACTGTCGGCCCATGCCCCGCGCATCGAAACGATCCAGATCGACAAGTCGAAGATCCGTGAAGTGATCGGCACCGGCGGCAAGGTCATCCGCGAAATCGTCGCGGAAACCGGCGCCAAGGTGGACATCGACGACGAAGGCCTGATCAAGATCTCGTCTTCGGATATCGCGCAGATCGAAGCGGCCAAGGCTTGGATCCTCGGCATCGTCGAAGAACCCGAAGTGGGCAAGGTTTACAACGGCAAGGTTGTGAACATCGTCGATTTCGGCGCTTTCGTGAACTTCATGGGTGGCAAGGACGGCCTCGTCCACGTGTCGGAAATGAAGAACGAGCGCGTGGAAAAGCCGGGCGACGTCGTCAAGGAAGGCCAGGAAGTCAAGGTCAAGGTCCTCGAGATCGACAACCGTGGCAAGGTGCGCCTGTCGATGCGCGTGGTGGACCAGGAAACCGGCGAAGCGCTGGAAGACACCCGCCCGGCGCGCGAACCGCGTGAACCGCGCGGTGACCGTGGCGGCGATCGCGGTGACCGGGGCGGCGATCGTCGTGGCCCCCGCAGCGATCGCGGTCCGCGCCGCGATGGCGACCGTGGCCCCCGCCGCGAAGGTGGCGACCGCCCGCGTCGCGACCGTGACGAAGGCCCGGCCCCCGATCACATGCCGGCGTTCCTCAAGTCTGACGACTGAGGACAAGCCAGCCTGATGGCAACAAGGAAGGCTCGCACCCACCCGGTGCGGGCCTTTCTTGTATGAGGACGCTGCGTCAGGGTTTGATAGCCGGCACCGCAAGCGGGCTGGCGGGCGTGCACTTGGCGTGGGCATCGCGCTCTATCCGTCCCATGACGCCCAGCGTCATCACCTGGTGATCCGCAAGCATGCCGGTTCGCGGATCGAACGTGATCCGTCGTTGCTGGCTCGGCCAGGAGACATCGGCGAGCCTGATCGGCACGGCATGGCGCTGCGCGATGGGATAGGTTTCATTCGCGGTGCAGCGGTCATAGCAATAGGTGCCGGCCAAGAGGTCAGCATGAAAGGTCAGCGCATAGGGCAGGGTGCGCGGCGCCTGGGTGCCGACCTGCAAGGTTTCCGAACCGCTGCAGGCCTCGTCCAGCCGTGGCGCGGCGTGGGCGGCGATCGGGGCAAAAGCAAGCACGGACAACAGGATCTTCATGGCAATCTCCGTGCCTTTCGATCCCGATGCGAGCCTAGCAGATTTTCCCGTTTGCAAAAGAGTGGCGGTCACGATGAAGGCGCACGCCTCGCTTTGGCCAAGCTATTGGAATTCCTTCCCGAAGAAGGAATCGATATTGAACCACAAGGTCAATTCCTCGCCGCTATCCTGCGCGCTCTTGACCGTCATGACGTCGAAATTGTGGCCCTCGACATTGGACAGCGCCTGCCGCGTGGTCTTCATCCCACCCAGGGCCAGGAACGCATATTCCTCGTCGATGGTCACCGCGTTGAACGCATCCTGCGCGCTCTTGCCGGAATGGCCGCCCATGATCGAGCGGATCAGGCCATCGATGATGGTCTTTTCCTGCGCCGCCTCCGCCGTGCGGCCCAGCTTGATCAACGCCATGCGCGCCACGGCATGGGCAAACATGTCGACCCACACGTCCTTGAGCCGTGCCTGCGCCAGCGCGAGGCTCCGCGCGGGTGCGCTGTCGAGCGCGGCATCTGCCTTGGGCAGATCGTCCCAGCGCGGAAAGGCATAGTGGTGGCTGATCGCGGCCTGTTGGCGCAGGAACAGATAGTCCACGTCGGCAGCACCGCTCTGGGCGCGGGCAATGGCCGCCTCATAGCCCTGCCGATCGAACGCCTCCTTGGCCAAACCTGTCTGAGGCACGGCCCAAGCCAGAAGGGCAACCGAGACTGAGGCGCAGAACTTGAACCATGGGTTTGGATAAGGCACGGACGCGCTCCCTTCGATCGGCAGGGTGCCATCACAGGCCTTGGGCAACAAATACATATCGCGCCAGATCGGCGTGATCGCGACGCGATTGGCTATCTGGTCACTGGCCACGCGCGGTCGGTCAGCATCACGCGATTGCGGCCGCCGCCCTTGGCAGCGTAGAGCGCCCCGTCCGCGGCGGTCAGCGCGCTTTCCAGGTCGCCACAGGCAATGGCATCGGCGATACCACCTGAAAACGTCACTGGCCCGAACGGCACGTCGGTGGTGCGATTGATGAGGCGGCGTTCCGCCATCCTGGCGCGCGCGGAATTGAGCAGCGCCAAGGCCTGGCCAGGGCTGCGGCCAGGAAACAGCACGCCGAATTCCTCCCCACCGATCCGGCCCACGATGCAGCCGGCCTCGCGCAGCACGCCCAGGGTTTCTGCCACCACCTTGAGCACGCGGTCGCCGGCAGTGTGGCCGTGCCGATCGTTGATCCGCTTGAAATGGTCGATGTCGACCACGCCCAGGCACAGCGGCGCGGCTGTGGCGCGGGCTGTCTCCAGCGCCTGGGCGAACTGGCGTTCGAACGCGCGCCGGTTGGCCAAGCCGGTCAGGTGATCCTCATCGGCCACCCGCTGCACTTGTTCCAGGGTGCTCTGCAGTTCGGCCGTACGCTTACGGCTGGCGGCCAGCTCGGCATGCAACTGGCCTGCCTGCGCCAGCATGGCGCGCGTCGCTTCGGCCAGGCTGCGCACCAGCGCCTTGTCGGCGCCCGCCTTGGCCATTTCTCCCAGGTGCGCTTGCAGGCTATCGGCAAAATCGCCGCTCGCCTGCATGGCGCCATGGGTGCTGCGATCGAAGGCGGTCAGGCTTTCGCGCACATGGCACAGTAGCGTGACGAGCTTTTCGGCCGCCAGGTCTTGCGCGGGATGGCGCAGGGCTTGCTCCAGCCAGGCAAGGTCCACCGGCAGGCCGGCACCGATCCGCTGAATCAGCAGTTCGGCCAAGCGCGGATTGGCCCCGGTCACGCAATCGTGCGCCATGACCAGGGTGAACGGTGTGATCGGCAGGTCGTGATCGATCAATAGCGCGGCGAGGCGCGCCAGCAGCGCCCGGCGCGCCGCAAGCGTTTCGGCCACGCCGGCCACGTCGGCAGACGCGTGCGGTTCAGGGCCAAGGCCCAGCCTGTGCCACAGGCGCTGGAAAGGGCTCTCTGCCCACCGGTCTTGCTTGGCCATGCGCGCCAGAACGACAAGGCCGCGTCCCGGTTAAGGGCGCGGCCTTGCGTTATTTTCGGCAATGGTACGACGGGGCCCGGCGGCTATGCCAGGCCCCGTGGATCAGCGCACGCGCGGGCCGCCAAACGGCATCGGCGGGGGCGGGCGGCGATGGCCACGCGGCAACTGCGCCTGATAGGCGCGGCCGCAGTGTTCCACGCAGTAAGGGAAGCCAGGGTTCACCTTTTCGCCGCAGAAATGGAAGTCCGGCTCGCCCGGGTGCCCCATCGGCCAGCGGCAGATGCGATCGTTGAGATCGAGCAAGCTGGTCTTGTCGGCGATTTCCGGGCTCGGGCGTGCGGGCACTAGGCGGCGCGGCGGCGCGGGCGGGATCGGCGCTTGCTGGTCGCCAGGGCCTTGGCGCAGGAAGCCGCCAGGGCCGACCGAAACCACGCGCGGTGCAGGCGGGGTGGGTGCGTCCGTCGCCGGCGCAGCGCTGGCAGGCGCCGGGGCGGCGGGGGCTGCCGGGGCAGGGCGGGCCACCGGGGCGGCCGGGGCCGGGCGCGCTTCCACCGGCGCGGGCGCCGGGGCAGGCTTGGGCGCTGCCGGACGCGCTTCCACCGGCGCTGGCGCCGCTGCGGGTGCAGTCGGCTTGGCCGGCTTGGGCGCCGCGGCGGTCGCCTCGGTCTTGTCGTTGGCCTTGACCGGGGAAGGCCGCGCCTTCAGCCCCAGCCTGTGGGCCTTGCCGATCACGGCGTTGCGGCTGACCCCGCCAAGTTCCTCGGCGATCTGGCTGGCGGTGGCTCCGCCTTCCCACATCTTGGTCAGTTTCTCGATCCGCTCGTCGGTCCAGCTCATCCGTTCGAAAACCTTTGCATGGGCCAAGGGGATTGCCCCTTGCCCTTTCATTGTCTTGCCATCGGCCCGTGCGCGCGATACCGCGCAGCCCATGGCCAATCAATTCCCGTCTCCCACCGGAGAAACGAAACCGCTTGACGCCGGCAACACCTTTGCAGGCGCCGCCGCCGGTCATGCCTATGGGCATCTAGCCGGTTTCCCGCCGCCCGGACAGCCGATTTTCCGCAGCTTCAATAGTGTCGGGCTCTGGACCCTCTATATGAAGGAGGTGCGGCGGTTCTTCAAGGTGCAGACCCAGACGATCTGGGCCCCGGCCGTAACCACGCTGCTCTACCTGATGATTTTCACGCTCGCGCTGGGTGGTGGCGGCCGCGTGGTGCTGGGCGTGCCCTTCGCCAGCTTCGTGGCCCCGGGCCTGATCGCCATGGGCATGATCAACAATGCCTTTGCCAATGCCAGCTTTGGCCTGCTGGGCGGCAAGATCCAGGGCACCATCATCGATTACCTGATGCCGCCGATTTCCGAAGGCGAACTGCTGGCGGCCATGGTCGGCGCGGCGGTGACGCGGGCGATCCTGGTGGGCCTGGCCGTGGCGGCTGCGATGATGTTCTGGCCGGGCGTCTCGCTCGTGGTGCGGCACCCCTGGGCGGTGGTATGGTTCGGCCTGATGGGCGCGATCCTGCTCTCGCTCATCGGGGTTGCCACCTCGCTTTGGGCGGAAAAGTTCGATCACAACGCGGCGGTGACCAATTTCATCATCACCCCGATGTCGATGCTGTCGGGCACGTTCTACGTGATCGACCGGCTCGCGCCGGCGTTCCAGACCGTGAGCCGGATGAACCCGATCTTCTACGTGATCTCGGGCTTCCGCTATGGCTTCCTGGGGCAGAGCGACATCGGCAGCAGCAACATGGCCGTGCTGCACGGCGCGATCGGCCTGGGCGTGCTCAACCTGGTGCTGGGCCTTATTGTCTATGGCCTGCTGCGCTCGGGCTGGAAGCTCAAGGCCTGAAATTTTCACGGATACGAAAAAGGGCGCCGTTCCCATGGGAAAGGCGCCCTTTTTCGTGTACCGCGCAGATCAGTGCGACAGGCTGCGCCTTAGCCGATAGCGCCCGTCGGTAAAGCCTTCGAACATCTCGCGCAGCGAGGGATGGTCGACCGGCCCGGCTTCCGCATCGGCCGCCAGGTTCTGCTGGCTGACATAGGCGACGTAGCTGCTCTCGTCGTTCTCGGCGAGCAGGTGGTAGAAGGGCTGCTCGCGCATCGGTCGCATGTCTTCGGGAATGGATTCGTACCATTCCTCGCTGTTGGCAAAGACCGGGTCGATATCGAAGACCACGCCGCGAAATCCGAACAGGCGGTGGCGCACCACATCCCCGATCGCAAAGCGTGCCTCGCTTACCGCCGGAACGGAAATCTGGCGGCCGGCCTGGGGCGAAAAGTAACTGGTATTTTCGGCAAAGATCGACATGGGGTGAATATAGGTTTGCGGCAGGTGCGAAACAAGCAAGGCTTTTGGGGAATATGCGCCTGGGGATAACTCCTGTTTCCTCTTGGCAAGCCCGGAATCGTGCGCTAGTGGCGCGGTCCTCGACCGGGGCGGCGCCAGCGCCGCCTTCACACGGCACTTCATGGAGAGGTGGCAGAGTGGTCGAATGCGCCGCACTCGAAATGCGGTGTACGGGCAACCGTACCGTGGGTTCGAATCCCACCCTCTCCGCCATGTGCCCCCTCCGGCAGCGCGCTGGGCTACCCTAAAATACGACGCAAGGTTCGGAAAAATAGACGTTTTTTCGAAACCTCCTATTTTCGCTGGGCGAGCCGTTGAAGTGCGAAGTGTGGGCTGGAGTGTGGGCTAGCGCAGGGACGGTCGGTTTGAAATCGGACCTTCCAGTGATAGATTCCGGGCATGGGAAAGCTCACCAACTCCACGGTCAACGCGTTAAGCGAACCTGGCCGCTATGCTGATGGCGAGGGGTTGTATCTGCGCATTTCGCCTGCCGGTGGCAGGAAGTGGGTGTTGCGGATCCAGATCCACCGTACACGCAACGACATTACCATCGGCGATGCTCGGCACATCTCGCTGAAGGCCGCCCGGCTCGAAGCGGCCGCCCTGCGCGCGCAGGTTGCGAAAGGTGGCGATCCGGCCGAGGAGCGGCGCAAGGCCAAGAAAGTGATCCCTCGGTTCGAGGAGGCAGCCCGACGGGCCCATGCCGAGATGTGCAAGGGCTGGAAAAACGGCAAGCACCAGCAGCAGTGGATCAAAACGCTGGAACTTTATGCCTTTCCCAAGCTGGGCAAGCGCACGGTCGACAAGATCGATGGGCCGATGATCCGCGATGTCTTGGCCGAAATCTGGCTGGATATTCCCGAAACCGCGCGCCGGGTGCGGCAACGGATCGGTGCGGTGCTGGACTGGTGCTATGCCAAGGGGTTGCGTGACAGCGAAGCGCCGATGCGCTCGCTCGCGCGCGGCTTGCCGCGCCAGCCCAAGCGCAAGGGGCATTTTGCCGCGCTGCCCCATTTCGAGGTTCCGGCCTTTCTGGAGACCCTGCGTGCCAAGCCGAGCAGCGCCGGCACGCTGGCCCTTGAATTGCTTATCCTGACCGCGGTTCGTTCGGGCGAGGTCCGGCATGCGCTCTGGTCGGAAGTGTACGATGATCTGACGATCTGGACCATTCCGGCCGAGCGCATGAAGATGGGTGTGGAGCATATCGTGCCGCTTTCGCGCCAGGCCGCCGACGTGCTGCGTCGTGCCAGGCAACTGGCGATCGACGACAGCATGTATATCTTTCCAGGACCGATTTCGGGTGCGGCCTTGACGGATATGGCGTTGCTCGAACTGGTGCGCGGCATGGACGTCCCTGTGACGGTCCATGGCTTTCGCTCGAGTTTTCGCGACTGGGTTGCCGATGAAACCGACACTGCCGATGAGGTGGCCGAAGCTTGCCTCGCGCATTCCATCGGCAACAAGACCAAGGCAGCCTACTTGCGCACGGACTTTTTCCGCAAGCGGCGTGCGCTGATGCAACTCTGGGCGGACCATTGCCTGCCTCCGGCCCGTATCGCGGCCGTGCCCGCGCAGCCTGTGGCAACTGTCCAGCAGGCGCTGGCTTCGCCCGTGCCAGTTCGCGCCGTCGCGACGCTTCCACCGCTGCGCCGGCACGCCTATCGCTGACCCGGCGTGGGATTTGGCGTTGCCGGATGCGGCTGAGCTTGGCGGCAAACTGGTGGTTGCATGTCTGTGGCGGCGCGGTGTTGCGGAAAGGAAAGAGGGATTTGGGGGGCTGAGGCCCCCCGGGAGCATAAAGGTTCCCCTGATCCGGGCCTCGGTCCTGGTCCCGGAGATCTTTCATGCAAACCACTGCTGTTCCCCATGCCAAGCTGCGCCTGTCGCAGGCCAATGTCCGCACGAGCGAGCGGGATGCCGGCCTGAATGCCCTGGCGGCAAGCATCGCCGAGCACGGCCTGCTGCAGCCCTTGGTCGTCACGCCTGCCAAAGGGCGCAAGGCGCTCTACGATGTTCATGCCGGCGGTCGCCGCTGGCGCGCGATCGGACTTCTGATCGAGCGTGGCCTCTGGCCGGCGGAGCGGCTGGTCGATGTCTGCCTGCTGGCCATGGGCGAAGCCAGCCCGCGTGAAATCAGTCTTGCCGAAAACATCCTGCGCGAAGCGATGGCGCCGGCCGATGAAGCGCGCGCCTATCGCGATGTTATGGGCGATGGCGCCGATGCCGCGGCCGTGGCGCGCCGCTTCGGGGTCACGGTTCGCCATGTCGAAGGCCGCCTGCGCCTTGCCGATCTTGCTCCGCCGATCTTCACGGCCTTGGCGGAGGGGACGATCACTCTCGATATCGCGATGGCCTATGGCGCCACGGCCGATCATGCCCGGCAACTGGCCGTGTGGCAGCGGCTCGCCGATACCTGGCAGGGCGACAATCCCCAGGCGATCCGGCGGGCGCTGGCGACTGACGTTCTGGCCAGTGATCATCCCGTCGCAATGTTCCTGGGGGAGGCGGAATACGAAGCCTGCGGGGGACGCGTCGAACGTGATCTGTTCAGCGAAGCCGGGCAGGGGAGCTGGCTCGACGTCGATCTTGCTTACGACCTGGCACTGCGCAAGCTGACCCATGAAGCGGATGTTGCCGCGCTGGGCAGCCGGCTGGCCTGGGTGCGCCCGTGTCTCGCGACCTATCTCTCGCATCGCGAAACGGCGGGGCTGGAAATCTATTGGCCCGACCATGCCGATCCGACGCCCGAAGCACTGGCGCGGATCGCCGCTATCGATGCGCGGATGCAGGAGCTGGCCGACTGCCTCGATGCGTGTCCCGATGGCAGCGAGGGCGCGCTCTATGAACAGGAATACGATAGCCTGGTCGCCGAGCGTGAGCGGCTGCAGCGCAGCGCGCCGGTCATTCCGGACAGCGATCGCCCGCATGTCGGCACCTTCCTGCTGCTCGACAGCGCCGGGCGGCCACAGCTGCTCGACATGTACTATCGCACGCCAGCTGAAGCGCCGACCGATCTCGAAGATGATGGCGATTGCGGTGGTGCAAATACGGAGGTCGGCAGTGCTGGTGACGCGGTCGTTGGGACATCGCCGACCGCCTCGGGGTATTCCCGCGCACTGGAAGTGCAACTCGCGAAGGACCGGCGCGACATCCTGGCCTGTAGCATCGCGCAGGAGCCAGACCTGGCGCTCGACCTGGCGATGTTCGTTCTGGCTTGCTGCGTTGCCAGGCCGAGCCATCTGTCCGCGATCGGCTGCACCATTCGTCTGTGTGACCCGGGTGATCTCAAGGGACTGGGCAACGTGCCGGCCTCGCGGGCCGCGCAGGCCCTGGCCGCGCATGCCGAGGGATTGCCGCGATCGTGGAGTGACAGCGAGGATCCGTTCCAGTCTTTCCAAGCCTTCCGGGGACTGGATTGGGCGGAACGACTGTCGTGGCTGGCGCTCGCGGTCGGTTGTGGCCTGACCGCCAGCTTGGCCAGTGGCGCGCACGAACGCCCGTTTCACACACAATTGGGCGCGATGATCGGCATTGCGGCGGCCGATGTCTGGCGACCGACCGCCGAGGGCTTCTTCGACCGTTTGCGCAAGGCGCAGATTCTCGATGTCTTGCGGGAAATCGATCCTGAACTGCCGGCGCGCCACGGCGCGAGCAACAAGGCCGAACTGGCCGGGTTTGCCGCGCGACTCTGTGCCGGGGAAGCCATAGTGGAGGCCGAGGTCAAGCAGCGCGCACTCGCTTGGGTGCCGGCTGTTCTCGAGTTCGCTGCCGCTCCTTGCACCCCAAGCGATGGATCGTCGGTCGAGCAGGATGGCGAAGCGCCGGCTCAAGCCGCCTGATTTTTCCGAACCTGATGTCCCGCCAGCGGGGGCCGTGCGCGCCTCCTGCTGGTCTTTGTGCGCCCTTGGTCAGGGCCGAGGCGCCCTTGCAGGAGATTGCTCATGTCTTCCCGTCATGACGTATATGCCCAAGTGACTGCCGAACTGGTGGCTGCCATCCAGGCTGGTGCCGGCGAATGGCGCATGCCCTGGCACCATGATGGTGCCGCTGTGACTCGGCCCGAGAATGTCGCGACCGCCAGGCGCTATCGCGGCATGAATGTTCTGGTACTATGGGCCACTGCGCAGAACCGCGGCTACAACAGCGGTCAGTGGGGCACCTATCGCCAGTGGCAAGCGCTCGACGCGCAGGTCCGCAAAGGAGAGCGGGGAACCGCTGTCGTATTGTGGAAGCCGATCGCAGACCGGCAGGCAGTCGGTGGTGACGATGGTCAGGCAGCGCCAGGTCGCATGTTTGCGCGTGCTTTCACCGTATTCAATCTGGCCCAGGTCGGTGGATACACGCCCAAAACATGGCCCCTCCTTCCCGAAACCGAGCGGGTCGCGCATGCCGAGACGTTCGTGGCTGCCCTTGGCATTCCGGTGCGGGAAGGGGCGTGGGATGCCCATTACCGGATCGACCTCGACGCGATCTTCATGCCACCGTATTCGGCATTCCGCAGTCCGGTAGACCATGTCGGCACCTTGCTCCATGAATGCGGCCACGCCACCGGGGCAGCGCATCGGCTTGATCGCCGGTTCCAGGACCGGTTCAAGGAAGACTGGCTTCCGATCGAAGAGGCCTGTGCCGAATTCACCGCATCGTTCGTTCTGGCTGACCTTGGCTTGGCCCATCACCCCCGCCGCGATCATGCCGCCTATATTGCGTCCTGGATAGCGATGCTCCAGCATGATCCCAGGGCCATCTTTACCGCCGCGAGCAAGGCGCAACAGGCGGCAGACTGGATGTGGGCGCAACAGCCCCAGGTTGAGGCCTTGGCCGCGTGACCCGGTCTGCCTGCGAGCGCAGGTTTCGCCGGCGAGGGCGACGGGCTCTGCGGGGGATGACGGCGCGCCAGCGCGCGATCTTCACAGCCATGCGCTTCGAGGGTGCCTCGTACCAGGACCTTGCCGCGCGCTATGGCCTTTCGGTGGGGGAAGTGCAGCGGGAATTCGCGTGTGCGATTTTGCGGCTTTCGCGGGCAATCCATGGGCGGTGGTGGCAACGCTGGTGGCCGTGGTGAAAAATTCAGGCCGCCCGATGACTTGCCATCGGGCGGCCCTCGCGACAGGGTAGCCATGTCATGCGCAGCGATCTCGACCATCTTCCCGCCAGCAAGCAGCGCGAACTCGAGCGCGTGGTACAGATCGTCTTCGAGGAATTCGAGGACGCCCTGGCCCTGGCCTCGCACGAGTGGAAGAAGAAGGGCCGCATTCTCAAGGTCATTCTCTACGGCAGCTACGCGCGTGGCGGCTGGGTCGACGAACCGCACACCGCCAAGGGCTACCAGTCGGACTATGACCTCCTCATCATCGTCAACGACAAGCGCCTGACCGACCGGGTCAAATACTGGGCCAAGGTGGATGACCGGCTGATGCGCGAGTACGGCATTGCCGGCACGATCAAGACCCCGGTCAATTTCATCGTCCACACCCTGCAGGAGGTGAACGACGGCCTCGCCCATGGGCGCTATTTCTTCATGGACGTGGCCCGCGATGGCATCGCGCTCTACCAGAGCGACGATACCGAACTGCACCAGCCCAAGCCGAAGACGCCGCATGCGGCGCTGGCCATGGCGAAGGAGTATTTTGAAGAGTGGATGCCCACGGCAGTGGGCTTCAAGCGGAATGCCGGTTACGCCGTGAAGGACGGCGATAACAAGCTGGCTGCATTCCTATTCCATCAAACAGCTGAGCGCCTTTACCACTGCGTGCTGTTGGTCGTAACCTTCTACACTCCGCACGTCCACAATCTGGCGTTCTTGCGCACTCAGGCTGAACGCCTGGATGTCAGGCTTGTCCATGTCTGGCCCAGCGACAATCGCAAGCAGCGGGCCATGTTTGAGAAGCTCAAGGAAGCCTATGTCAAGGCGCGCTATTCCAAGCACTACCATATTACTGAGGAGGAACTGGCGTGGCTGGGCGAGCAGGTCGAGGAATTGGGCCGCGTCGTTCACGCCATCTGTTCGGAACGCATCAACCAGTTGGAAGCGACTGCGCGACAGGCAGGGTGAGAAATAGGCAATGCGTCGATTTCGCGCATCGCACGGCTTTTGCTCGCGCAGTCCGGGTCTGGGACAAAGCCGTCGTTCTCCGGTGCGGCGGCGAATGTCGGATACGGGCTGGACCTGACATTCGCGGCTCGGCTAGCTTTGAATTTCCGAAAGTCGCAAACGCTTTGCGATGGTCCTCCCGCTAATCGTATATCTAGAGTTTGTCACGGAGCATGCTTGAGGCACCGAATCGTTTCAGTGGCGGGCAAAACAATGTAGAAGCGCGGCGTCTGTTGGGGGATGATTGAACACCGTGCGTTTCTTTGTCGGAAACCAGCAACCTGCTTACCAAGGCATGCCGACCTTCCAGTTGATCAAGGACAATTGGAACGATTGGTTCAAATGGTATACGCTCTACGCGATCCGCGCGATCCAGCCCGATGGTTCAATTGTCGAATTGGGTAGCGCGAAAATCGCGCGGCAAGGCATGACGGAGGAGCAAGGCAGCACCGAATTGCCGCTGACCTTCGAGGCTTTGGACGCAACTTATTTCTCTGTCGGTCAAGACGAGAATTATTATGAGACGCTGATATCGCTTGGCGATGACGTGCGCACTGGCTTTCTGACCGCAATGCGCGACTGCGCATTCACGCCAGCAATCCTCGACGCTAACGCCAACGAGCCCGTCCTTCAAAACTCGCTTCTACGCTATGTCGAAATGTCGCGAGTTCGCGAGCGCTTCAATCGCCTAGCCCACGGACAGGTAGTGCTGTCGCCCTACAGTTTCGACTATCTCTTTCCCCCTGATCCGCAGGCGCTGACGCCGCCCCCCATTCTTAGCTTTGCGGTGAAGCCGAACTCGCTGCCGGCGACCAACATCCATGTGCTGATCGGTCGCAACGGCGTCGGCAAGACTCGCTGCTTCGACTTCTTGGCGCGCGCATTCCTCGGAATGCCGGCGAACGATCCGCAACAGGCTGTCGGCCAACTGCGCAACCGCGCCGCCAATCCCTGGGGGGGTGAAGACCTAGAGGCCGACCCCGGCTTTGCAGGGTTGGTCACGGTGTCGTTCAGCGCGTTCGATTCTACCGGTCCGCTCGGCGGTGCCAGCAGCGGTGAAAAGCGTTACGCTTATGTGGGACTGGTCACGCACGAGGCCCCGCAGACCGGCGCACCAGTCGCGATGCCGCGCGGCCCGCGCGTTAAGGATGGGCACGAACTGGCGCACGAATTTGCTAAGAGCATGCTCGCCTGCCGCGAAGGCGTCCGGCGGCGCCGCTGGGAAAACGCCCTGCGGACGCTTGAGGCCGATCCTCTGTTTGCGGAGGCGAACGTTTCTGAGCTAGCGGATTATCAGGGGCCAGATCTCGAACAGCGGGCACGCAGCCTGTTTCGACGGATGAGCTCAGGTCATGCCGTTGTGCTCCTTTCAATGACCCGCCTAGTCGAGCTGGTCGAAGAGAAGTCACTCGTTTTGATCGACGAGCCCGAGAGCCATCTTCACCCGCCATTACTTTCAGCGTTCGTACGCGCGCTGTCGGACTTGCTGATTAACCGCAATGGCGTCGCGATCATCGCCACGCATTCACCGGTCGTCCTGCAAGAGGTTCCGAAATCCTGTGCTTGGAAGTTGAGCCGCGTCGGCCGCGAAGCCCGCGCCGATCGTCCCGAGCACGAAACCTTCGGCGAAAATGCTGGCACGCTGACCCGCGAGGTGTTTGGGCTGGAGGTGACGCAGACGGGATTTCACAAGCTGATCGCCGATCGAGCCGAGGGCCACACCTATGAGCAGATCTTGGCGCTGTTCGGTGGCCAGCTTGGTGCCGAGGGCCGGGCGCTCGCGCGAGCCCTCAGTCTCGTTCTACCCAACCAGCTCCCGCCGGAGGGCTACGAATAGGATGCGCACGCTCCCGATGCCGCCGCAGTCGGCGGCCGATGTACTGGCAGCTTGCATCGGCGGCGTTGCCGATCCTGCCTTGAGCCTTCGACTGCAGGCCATCGCAGGACAGATCGTTGCGGACGCAGCCAGTTTTGACCAGCTCGCCCGCGCCCAAAGCCTGCATCAGGTCGTGCGTGCGCCGAATGTCGGCGCAGTCACCCGGCCTGAGCTCGAAGCGCTCTATTCAAAACAGATGAGCGCCACGAACGGCGCTGCGCGCACGATCTACAGCGCGCTTCGTAACGCCGCGCCTAACAGCAAATGCCCGTTATGTGGCATCGGCACGGTCACAGTGCTCGACCACCATCTCCCAAAGGCGCACTATCCTAATCTATCGGTTTGCCCCTTTAACCTCGTTCCGGCTTGCGACTTCTGCAACAATGCCAAGCGGGCGCGCTTTCCGACCTGCGCGGAAGAGCAGACTCTCCACCCATACTATGACGACTACACTCAGCAGCAATGGATCTACGCCCACCTTGATGTCGCTGGGCCGCCCGTTCTCGTGTTTTACGTCAATGCGCCGGCGCACTGGCCGCAGGTCGCGCGGCTCCGGGCAAAACGGCATTTCGATGTCGTCAAACTCGGCGTGAGCTACACTTCAAATGCGAATGATGATCTCAATAACCTGCGCGATCATCTCATTACGATCGCGGAGACAAAGGGAGCAGTCGGCGTGCAGGTTTTTCTCGCCGAAGAGCAGGCGCGCTACGCGGCTCGGCTCAATTGCTGGCAACACGTCATGTTTCAGACGCTGGCTGCCAATCCGTGGTTCATCGGGGGCGGATATCTTCAAATCCCGCAATAATATCAGGTGCCGTCAAGAGACCATTGTCGGCACCCGCACTCAAGTTGTCGGATCGCATGCGAAAGACCGGTTTCGGCGTGAGCAGACATTCAAACGTGGCTGCGGAACGGCGTAAAGTGGTCGCGAACTGTCATTTTGACCATCGCCTCGTCATCCGCCAGGATCGCCGCCATAGCGGCCGTTCAGGCGCCTGAGTTCGTACGCTGGAAGCGGTCGTTTGTTTATCGATGTCCCTGGCTCCAGGAATGGCCTGGGTTGGTGGGAAAGCGGACGTCGCTTTCAACGTATCTGCCTGTTAGGTACGCAGTGCTTTCGGATGATTTGAAAGAGTGGGGATATGGTAAGACGGTCGTTCATCGCGGGCCTTATCAGTGCAATCGGTTTTGGCGGAGCGAAGGCGAGTGAGGCCGTCACGCGACTCCCGCCGGTTCCAACATGGCATCCCTCATTCGAGCAGCCGTTGGACGAAGTCGTTGGACGCGTGAGCTACTATACAAATGGCAAACGGGACTATGTGGTCTTCGAGCATGGCACTTGCGTCATACTCGAAGAGGGGCTGACTGACGCGGCGGCCACGGCCTTCGCCTTAAAGGCGCTCGCCCAAATACTTGGTTCCCATCCGGATATAAATCCTGCGCCTATGGATGATGGGAACATCCTCGTTCGCTACAACTGCCCCGCCGTCAACGTCGTGCTGAAGGAGGTGGCCAAGGCTCACTGGCCAGAATTTGAGAAAATGCATTTGGCAGGCCTCACAGAGTCTGAGGTTCTGATAACGCCACTTGGTTCAAACAAGTTCGATGACTTCGGAAAACAGGCGCTTCTGGGCCGAGCGTATATGTTCTTGGACGCCCAACATCCCAAGATTGACGCGATTCATCGCCATCAATAGAGTCCAAATTTGGGCGCGAGCCGCCCATCTGCGCATTACGCCGCGATCGCCAGCAGAGCCGCCGTTCAGTCGTCCAAATCGGCTTCTCGAAACCTTCCGTTCATTTATCAAGCTCTCAGGACGGACCGACCGACCAAATCTGGGACGTTTTACTCGGTCCGGTTTGGAGAAACGACAGTCAAAGGTCGACATCTAGAGCGCAATGCGTAATGACGGCTTAGCGCCCCAACTGCCGCCGTTCGAGCGATCCAGCTTCGATCCTAAAATTGGACGTTCGGTTCGAAATGCCGTATTATCGAGATCGCCATTATGGCCTCCCACAACCCTTGCAGCTGTCATCACAATCGCATGAACGCCGATTGGCAGTCCTGCAAAGACGCGCCAAGATAAGACTTGATGAGCGAGGCCCCGGACCCACCCGTTAATCTCGACAGCCTGACGCCGGAGCTACGCCCCTATATCGAGGAAGCTCTCAAGGGCGGCGCGAGCTTCGTGTCTGACCTCGGTAATGAGCTATCGGGCAAGGCCGCTGGCGGGCTGACCTCGCTGGGCGTCAACGCGGCAACCTCGATCGTGAAGGCGATCCGAAATCGGCGGCGCCGCTCCAAGGCCTGGCATCAGCTTGAAAACAGTTGGCGCGACGCGTCGGACGACTCGTCGCGGGAAGCAGCTATTCGCGCATTTCTTGCAGAAGATCCGCGTTTCGCATCCTCGCTTGAGATGTTGCTCATCCGCCGAGACTTCGTCCGAGCAATGCTCCATGCCTGCCAGCGGCTGCCGTTCGTCGAACTGCTTGATAGCGAACGTGAGCTTTCCGAGGTCTATGTGCCTGCGGCGCTGAGGCGGGCGGAAGCCGAGGATGAGCAGGCTCTCGGAAGCGCGGACCTCATTGAAGAGATTCTGAGCGCGGACGATGGCCAATATCTGATCGAGGGGCCAGCAGGCAGTGGCAAGTCCGTCCTGGCTCGCCACCTCGTCGCCACTGCATGCCACAAGCTATTGGACGGGCGACAGGTCGTCGCCTTCGACCAGTTTCGGCTGCCGGTGTATGTTTCGGCTCGGGATCTTGGCGCGGGAGACTTTACCAGCGCTGTGGACAGAGCGGTTGAGGCGACCTTGGGACCACTTGGCATCGCACCACTGCCCGAACGTTTCTTCGTTCCTTACGCGCAGAACGGGCATGGACGATGGCTGATCGTCCTCGACGGCCTGGATGAAGTCGATGACCCACGCGCTCGGACCGCGCTATGGGACGCGATCACCCGAATGCACGGGAATTCGGGAAATGCGTTCCGCTTTGTCGTCACTGCACGTGTTGGAACAATCAGCTCGGTGCCTGAGACCGTCTCGCGATGGTCGATCGAGCCGCTCTCGCCAGGAGCCTCAGAAGCGATGGCCGAGAGGTACGCTCGCGGTGCCCAGCGGAAAGCTCTCAAGAAGTACGTGCGGCGCCCCGAATTTCGTGACGTCGCGCGCGTTCCACTGCTGCTCGCGATTGCCGCATCACTCTTCGACCATGATGCCACTTTCTCGGCGCAACGCGACAAGCTTCTCGAAGCATATGTCGATCATCTGCTCGACAAGGCGCATCTTAGGGAGCCCGCGCGCCGGGTGGCGGCCGTCGCATTGCTTGGGCGGGTTGCGCTTACTCCGAACGCAAGCGCCAGCGACATCATCAAGGCCCACCGCGTGCTGGCGGAGCAAGTCTGTGGGGTGCTTTCCACACTCCGGCTGGAGAAGGAGTTGGAGCGCATCCTTCGTTCCACGGGACTCGTTCAAAGGTCCGGTGACCGCTATCGCTTCCTGCATGATCTGTTCCGCTCACATTTCGCAACGCTTGCAATTGCGGAAAGAGAAACTCCGGACCCACGGGTGTGGCGTCGCATCGACCCGTACCGGATCGGCTGGACGACCGTTGAAGCCTTGTGCGTCGAGTGGGCTAGCCGTGGTCTCGCAATAGACGGGGCGGTCCAAGCCCTGATTGATTTCAAGAATGCTGGAGAAGAATGCGCGCTTGCGGTCGCAGCACGATGCCCCTCACTCTCCCGCGAGACGATAGAAATCGTCACCCAACGCGCTTTCGATTTGCTGGAAGGTGGCGATAGTCCGGGGGTTTTGCTGGATCTGCTCGTACCTCTCGCGACCAGAGATGCCTATGTTCAGGACCGGCTCGCGGAAATCGCAGATGAGCGGGGAACATGGTCGATGGCGGATATTCACGCCGCCACCTGCCTAGCGCAAGCCGGTTGTCTGGGCCTCGCTATCCCAGCCTTGATCGCGATCGCTGGCGATGGCGATTGCTACTCTCCCTACCGCACCGATGCAGCCGAGCTCCTCTTGGAAAATGGCTATCGCGCCGAAGGGTTGGCAGCGCTCCTTTCGACATCAGAGTTCGGCGATGAGGCTTGGTCGCGGCTAGAAGCCGCATGCTTGCTCCATGAGCATGATCCAACTCCCGCGAACCGAACCTGGCTGCGCGCCGTCGTCGAGCAGGTCAAGGAATATGATGGGGCTTATCTCAGCTCGGCTACGCTTGAGCACCTGATCAAAGCAGGTGAGCCGGATTTGGCGCTTCCTCTCTTACGGCAAATGGCGTCCCAGACGGGAGATGCTGAAGATTACCGGCTGGACGTGCACGATATTACTGGCGCCGCGATCACTATCGGCCGATATCATGATCTCGCCGAAGGGAAGGCATATTTGGAGACGCTACTGCAAGCGTCGAATTTGTCCCTCCGTAACCGGGTCGAGGCTTTGAATGCTCTTGCTATGCTTGATCCTGACGAACGCTTTGATCGACTGGTTCCACTCGTCCGAGCAGCGCCCCTACAGATCGATTGGCGCGTAATCGACATTCTTGTGCGTTATGGGCGGGAAGATGTGGTTTGGGAAGCCGGATCAGTGAAGCTCAAGCATAGCTTTCGTCACCGGGGCACCCAGCATGAAACGGTGCAATTGATCGAGCATCTGGCTGGCATTGGATTCGACGCGGAACTTGCCCAGCTTCTGGGCGAGCAACTAGCTGTGGGTCACAACCCCCGCTTGGCTTCCTGCCTTGCGCTAGTCGGTAAGGGAGAGGAAGCGCGGGACCTGCTCAACCAATATTGGGCCCAAGGAGCACCTGACACGCGAGCGGCCGCTGCCGAAGCTCTATGTGAGGTCGGTGACCGGGCAACAGGACTGCATCGGCTCTACGCGATGGCGCGAGACGTCGGCCTAAGCTCCGCGATCCGTTTGACCGCCGCAGAGTCTCTGCGAAACAAAGGTGCGGCACGTCGGGCAAACGCTGCGTTCGTCCGTCTGGTTCGGGATAAGAGCGCGAAGATCGAGGATCGCTGTTCCGCTGCGAGATGGTATGGTGAGGATGAGGACAAGCCTCGTGAGCCAGTCCTGAATCCGCTGCTCGCCCACCTGCTCGAAGGGACGGGCTCAGAAGACGCCAAGGCGGTTGCAGCTACTATAGGTGAGATCGATCCCTACGGAGAGTATTGGGACGATATTTTCGACACAATGATCGAACTAATCGAGCGTGAAGGAACAACCGACACACAGGTAGTTCGCATCGCCAGTGCTTTCGCCAGAATTCGACCGCCATGGGAGGCGATGCCGCGTGTCGCGACCGCGCTCAAAAGCAGCACAGTTTCGGATACGGACAAGCTGGATCTGATCGGAAATGTCATCAGTGCCAATGATGGGGAGGGGACAGTTGGTGGGGCGACACTCAGCACGATTGCGGGGAATCGCGAAGCGTTGTTGGCGGATCGTCTGGCGGCCGTCGAGATGCTCGATGGTATCGGCGAAACCGACCAAGCTCTCGCGATCATTTCAGCGATTGCCACAGATCAGAAGGTACCACCAAGCTGGCGGCTGAAGGCGGCACTGAGGATCGAAGATACCGCAGCTCAAATCGCTCCGCTGCTTTCTATCGCTGCAGATGAGGCAATCGCCGTCGCGTTTCGGCTCGAGGCGCTTGGAAGCGTCCATCAAATATCGCCCGATATCCATCGAGAGCTTTTGCGGTGCATTGGCTCGGTCATGGACCTGACTATCGTCGAGCGCTTAGAGGTCGCTAACGCGGCGCAGACTGCGGGTGAAAGCGAGTTGTTCGCAAAACAGCTTGAGGCGGCGCTTTCCGACACGCCGCTATCGATCGGTGAAGCAATCTCTCTCCTTGAAGCATGCCGGAAGCATCATGCTCCCGAGTTGGAAGAGCGTACGATCGAGATGCTGCGCACCATGCCTCTCGAGACTTTCCTGCATAACCAAGACAGCCATGATGTCATCGACGCCGTGACGGCTATAGGGACAACCGATCCTGGGCATGCGGAAGCCCTTATCAAAGGGCTTGTTTCCGCTCCTGACGTCAGCTGGTGGGATATCGCTAAATATCTCAGCCTGCTCGTCAAGTTCGCGGGTCAAGAAAGTGCGGCGCGCCACGCGAAGCCAATCTTGGAAGAGCTAGAGCGCATACTTCGTGACCCGGATAGGTCGCCTAGGGTTGCGTGGATCTCCGTTTTTGAATCCCTGGTGGAACACGGTTTCTCATTGGACGTTGACGCCCTCAAGGCATTTGCGAGCAACGACGGTGTCTCTTCCTATGATCGCGCCATAGCGCTGGCGCGTATTCTTGACATGGAGGGAAGCCCTGCGGCGAGACGCGCTCTGTGGGAGTTCGTGCATAACGAGCATGCGTCGTTCTCGGGGCTAGTGCTTGCGGCGCAGGCGCTTATCGAGCGAGGGCATCGTTCCTTTGGCGCGGTGCTGGCAGACCGTTGTATAGCCTTAGCGCCGCATTCAGCCGCCGAAGTGCTCTCGCTCGCGCATGCGCTCGATCATCTAGGCCGATCCGCCCATGGCGATGATCTCTTACGAGACTGCGATCCGGCGGCACTCGCTGCCGCCCATCTGTGGGACCAGGATAAGGCTAGAATGCGTCGGCTCTTCGGCGAACAACGCTGGTTCGAAGTGACCACAGTGTTCACCGCGATGGCAGGGCGACCTGACTGCGAAGTGTATTGGGAAGCGCGTGATGAGATCGAGGCCGCGGGCAATCCCGTGATGCTTACTCGCCTCATCAATGCTGCCAAGAGTGATGAGCATATTCACGATCGCCTCGAAGCGATAAACAGCTTGGATGAGATCGGCTTTCGTGCATTGGCGCGGCAGTGCCTCTCGTCGCTGACGATGCCCGACACGGAGCCCTACTGGCTGGGAGCACAGCTGCTGCGCTTCGGTCGAAAGGAACAGGCGCGAGCCTGTTTCATAAGTGCAGCTTCCGAACTACCGCAGGAAAATCAAAGCATAATTCTTGGCGGGCTAGCGGATCTTCACGAGACAAAGGAGCTTGTTCGATATCGAGTAGAGAACTTGGCATATGTCGAGCCGGACACCGCCGAGCGTGTTACGGCTACCTAAGAGTTCGGTTAGAGCCAATGCATCGATGATGTCGTGGCAAATATGTTCACCTTCGCATCTGCTTGCTCGATAGCTACCAGTCCGCAGGCGGCCCAATTCCTGCTATTGGCTGATCTTCAGAGAATATCTGGTTTCAAGAAGCCGGGGCGTAAGGCTGAGTGACTGACAAGGGTCGACCCCGGAAACCGAGTAGCCGTCCGGCGAAGACCGCTACAGGGAGCGGTCGAAGTTGGCGCTCGGCGAGGTCGGCGAGGTAGCTTGAATGTTTAACAGGTCAGGCCGGGCGACCCAACCCATGGAGGAACCTTAGCGCACTTTCCTTTGATGGCTTTGGACGCTCGGTCCAGGCACCGGCATGCCAGATAGCCTCACCACAACTTGTCACCCAGTGAGGTGGTCTCGCCTTCCTGGACAGGTTTGCGGCGAACTTAAGCTCAAGCCGATGTCATTATGCCGCGAGTTTGGGCATCAGATCATGGGGGGCATGCCCCCCATGATCTGATGGGCCGATGTTCCCATATGCCTCTGCCGGGGTTCTACCGGCAAGGGCCGAATGGGGCCGATGGTGGTTATAGTAGGTGAACCAGCGGGCGAGACCGGCCCGCAGTTCACTTCCGGTCTCGAAGGCGTGGAGATAGACGCACTCGTACTTCACCGACCGCCACAGACGCTCGATGAAGACATTGTCCATCCAACGGCCCCGGCCATCCATGCTGATCCGCACTTCGGCCGCCCGCAGCACGCTGGTGAAGGCGTGGCTGGTGAACTGGCTGCCCTGATCGGTGTTGAAGATCTCCGGCTTGCCGTAGCGGGCCATGGCGTCCTGTAGCGCCTCGACGCACAAACCCGCATCCATCGTGTTCGAGATGCGCCAGGCGAGGACTTTGCGCGTGGCCCAGTCCATAATGGCCACCAGATAGAGAAAGCCGCGCCGCATCGGCAGGTACGTCACATCAGCGCACCATACCTGATTGGGCCGGATGATCGCCAGATCGCGCAGCAAATAGGGATAGATCCGGTGCTCTGGATGGGGATCGCTGGTGCGTGGGCGTTGGTATATCGGCGCCAGCCCCATCCTGGCCATCAGGCGCCGCACCCGGCGGCGACCAACGGCGTGGCACATCCGTTGCAGGTGGCGAGCCATCTGCCGACTGCCGTACCAAGGACAGTCCATGAACACCTGATCGATCACGGCCATCAGCGCCAGCGTCGCGCCATTCTCCGGCACCGGCACATAATAATAGCCCGAACGGCTGATCGAGAGCAGGCGGCATTGCGCCGTGATCGACAGGTCGGGGTTGTCTGGCTCGACCATCTTTCGCCTCCGATCCATGCTCATCGACCGGAGGCCCGCGCCAAAAAATCTCGCTCCACCAGCAACTGGCCAATCTTGGCGTGCAACTTCTCGATCTCGGCCTCGTTGGAGGCCTTGGCCGCTTGATCGCCGCCGTCACATGCCGTCCATCGCCTGACGCTTCCAGGCCCCGATCATCGTGTGGTGTACGCCATGTTTGGCCGCCAGTTCCGCCAGCGTCAGATCGCCACGGATCGCTTCCATCGCAACCTTGGCTTTGAACTCCGCGCTGTAGCGCTTCCTCGTCGTCTTCATTCCAGTCCGTTCCTCAGGTCAGGCTGAGCTTATCACCCTGTCCAGAAAATCGGCACCACCTCAGGAGGGCGAGCCCGAAGCGGCCTTGGCTTTGTGTCGAACCTGGCCTGATGCGCTGGCGATCGAGTGCACCGGCGATCGCTGGGCGGGGGGCTAAGCCGGGTATCCGGACTGTCCGGTCGGGCGCTCGGCCATTGCCCCTATTGCCAGGTCAGCGTTGGAGCGCATGTGGCATGCTGCGGTGGCCTTGCTGCGCTGTTTGCAGTTGGGAAGCGGCTGGTGGTGGCAGAAGTGATCCGGCCGGACGCGCCTGGCCGTGCCGCGCGTGGCCGGCCGTGCTGTGGCCTGGCCGGATAGAGGAGAGAGGGGGCGGGGCGGGTGCGAGCACAAGGGCTCGCGAAAGTCTGGAGACAGCCCATGACCGACCTTTCCCTTCACGGCATTCCCCTGGCGACCGTCTTACGCCTCAATGCGGCGCGCGTCGTGCCGCTCGCGTGCTATCACGAGGATAATGCCTACGATCGCTTCGGGTATCTGGCCCAGCTCGCCTGCGAGCAAGGTGTCGCGCTCGATACTGTGGTGTACCTGGCCGAACTGCTGGGTCCGGAGGAGGATTTCGACGGCCTTGTCGCGATGCTCGAGGATCTGGCGCTCGCTGGCAGTGCAGGGAGGGCCTGATGGACCACGCCCCCGACCATGATCGCCTCGCCGCGATTGCCCGCGCCAACGACCTGGCGCGCTGCGGCTGCGATCCCGACGCCTGGATTGTCATCACGCGAAACTGCCTGGCTGCCATCGGCGGGCTGGGCGACGAGGCTGATGGGCCGGGCGATAGTCTCGCCCTGCGGCGGGAATTGCTCGCCGCCTTCCGCGATTGTCCCTTCGCGCCCGATTGCCCCGAGCGCGACTTCACGGAAATCCACTTCCGCGGCTTGCGGGTATGGCTGAAGATCGACTGCTACGATCGCGATCTGGTCTGGGGCTCGCCCGACCCGGCCGATCCGGCGGTGACCCGGCGCGTCGTGACCATCCTCCTGCCCGAGGACTATTGAACCGCGTAGCGGTCCGGGCGCTCCGCCCCCGGACCGCTACCGCTTGCGCGAGGTTGCCATGCCGCATCAATCCGACAGCGCCTGGGCTGCGCTGGTAACCCGCCTCGGCGGGCACTGGAATGGCCACGGCGCCATGGTCCGCTGCCCGGTCCATGCCGATCGCACGCCGAGCCTGTCCTTGCGCGCGGGCGACAACGGCCTGCTGGTCCACTGCTTTGCCGGCTGCGACCCTCGCGCCGTGTTGCGCGCGCTGCGCGCTCTGGGACCGCTGCCCGTGCCGGCCCCTGATCCGTCGCCCGCAGGCGCCAGTCTGGGGCTGGTGTGCCGCCTGTGGGACCAGGCCGGAGCGGTCGCCGGTACCCTTGGCGAACGTTACTTGCGTGGGCGGCGCGGGCTGCTTGCGCTGCCGCCCGACCTGCGCTTCCATCCGCGCTGCCCGATGGGCAAGGGTCATGCCGCGCGTTTCGAGCCCGCTTTGCTTGTCGGGGTATTCCGCCTTGGCCAGCTGGTCGCCGTCCAGCGGCGGTTTCTCGATCCCGTGACAGGGGCAAGGACCGAGCGGATGATGCTGGGCGCGTCGCGCGGCGGGCTGTGGCCGTCGCACAGCGATGGGCCGGAGCTTGCCGTGGCGGAAGGCCTGGAAAGTGCCTGTGCCTACCAGCAGGTAACCGGGCAGCCTGCCGCGACCTGTTTTGGGGCGGCCAGTTTCGCGTCCCTGCCACCACTTGGGAGCCAGCTCCGCTACGTGCTCTTGCCCGACAACGACGCGGCCGGGTTGAGCGCAGCGTCCCGAGCGCTGGACCGCCTTGCCGAACGCGGGATCGCTGCCCGCATCGCGCGCTGTCCGGCCGGTTTTGGCGATTGGGGTGCGATGATCGAACCGGAACATGGCCTGCCAGGACGGGACATCGCGACCTGATGGCACGGCGCGCGCGCGGTTGGGTGCAGGGGGCTGGGTCAGTGATCAGGCTGCAGCGAGCAGCGCACGCTGGGCGGTGTTGTGGTGGGCGAGGGCCGGCCTGGCAGGGCGGTGCTCGATCGTTCTGCTATGAACACCGTGTCGTGCCACGGCAGCTTGCCCGATGCAGGCGGCGAGGATCACGTGACGGCGATCGCATAGCCTGCTCGTGGTGCGGCAGCGCCGCAGGTGCCATGTTGCCCGGGAGGCGGCCCACTGGTCAGGATCGGGTGTGCCGGGCCCCTCGCCTGGGGCCGCCCCAAGCGCCGGGCGGCGATGTCCGGGCCTGATCAGCTTGAAACCCGTCTCTAGGATGGGGCTGCCTGGTCCTGCCGGTGGACCGACCCGCCGTTCGGGATGCCGTCCTGCGCCCGCGCGAAACCGCCGCAACACCGCTTGCGCCCGCCGTGTTACCGGCCTGCGGCCGGCGCCCGCACCACCGGACGCAAGCGATGTTTCCCTCACGCTGCGGCGCTCGGTGCAGCGGCTTCTTGTACGCGGGCTTCGTCTGGGGGCATCCCGGCGGGATCGGCCCGCCGGCAGAACCTGGAGTAACCCCCATGAACTCGGTTTTTCTTTCTGGCCGCATCACTTCGGACATCACCCGCTTCGGCACGGACAGCAAGGGCGGCGCCAGCTTCACGCTCGTCACCTCGCGCCCGGTGATCAAGGACGGCCAGGTGGTCAAGGGCGAGGACGGCTATCCCGAAACCTACGACCAGTTTCACACGATCAAGGCTTTCAATGGCCTGGGCAAGACTGTCGCCAACCACAAGAAGAAGGGCGACAAGCTGATCGTCCACGGTGAGATCCGCTACAGCCGCAACGAGAAGGACGGCCGCACCTATTACAACACCGAAATCGTCGCCGACGAGATCGAGTTCCTCTGACCCAGCCGGGCGGCCCTCTCGGCCGCCCGCTCCTTATCCGGGAGCCCAAAGTCATGCAGCTCTTCTCGATCCTCGACGAGGTCGCCTGCGTCCTCACCGGCATCACTGCCCGCAATCCCGCCATGGTCGCTCGCCTGCGCCGCCAGGCCAAGGCCATGCCGCCCGCGGAAATCGCCGCCCATCTCGCCAATGCCATCGCCAGCGCCACCGATGCGGCCCATGCCCGGGCCTGGGAAGAAGCCGAGCACGGCATGGCCAGTGCGGAAACCCTGGTCGACCACGAATACTACGGCGAGCTTGTCGCGGCCTGGAGCCTGGTCGCAGGCGAGCACCAGATCACCAGTCTCGATCCCTTGCTGGGTGAGCGCGACCGCCTGCATTGAGCCTGGCCGGTGCCGCCTCGGGCGGCACCGGCCGATCCTTGTCGGCAAAGGGTCACGGCTTATCCTGGCGAATGGCCTGACAGCAGGGACTTGCCGGCAGCCTGCCAATCCAAGTGGCGGCGATGGCGCCTTGCGGCCGGGCAGATTGCGCCACGCCGGCCATCGCTTTGGTCGCCTGCCGGGAAGGGAAGGGGGGCGGCGGGTCGTCCCAGTCTGGCAAGCCGGTCTGGCGCCCGTCAAGGAGACGCGGTGCCCCCAATTTTGGCGTGCGGCCCGAGGCGGGCCCCCCGCAAAAATCGGCTCCCCCACGCCCCGCGGGGCGGCGCCGGCAGAACCGGCGTCCCTGACCGGCTGGACGCGGCTTGCCGGTGTCGTGGCACTGCCATCGCGGTGATGGCGGTCCGTCTGTGCGGAGGACACCATGACCCATACATTTGCTTTCGATGCTGCCGAAGCGTCTGGCGCTGCCGAAACGCGCGCCTTTGCGGCGGCCTTTGCCGAGCAGGATGCGCTGGCCCAGCTCTCGATCCACCACGAGCCCGAGGCACGCGACATGCCCGATCCCACGGCCGTGCGCGCCGCGCTCGACCTCGTCATGACCACGCTGTTCGATTGCCTGCGCGATACCCGCCTCGCGGCTTTTGCCGCCGATTTGGCCTGGGGTTTCGTCAACAGCTTCCACAGGACCGCAGAACGGGCGGCGCGGCGCGAGGACGATGCGGCGCGCAAGCTCGGCGAGCTTGCCCGTGGCTTCGACCCGTCCGAAGCCCATGCCGTCGAACTCGAAGAAACCCAGCGCATCTGTCGCACCCTGATGGATTGCCGTGCCGCGCTCGAGGCGATGCGCGACCATGCCGGCGAGGTCTATCGCCTCGAAACCGGCCAGCCGTTTTCGACCACGCGCGGCTCGCGGGTATCGTCCGGTTTCACGGCCAGCCAGATCGATGCCCGCGATTTCCTCGCCGCACGCGCGGCGGCGCGGCGCGAGGCCCTGGCGCCCAGCGGGCCGGTGGTGATCGTCTCGGGCGGGACGGCCTGGCACGACCATCGCCTAATCTGGGATGCCCTCGATGCGGTCCACGCGCGCGTGCCTGCCCTGGTCCTTGCAACCACCGCGCAGCAGCGCGGCTGCGACCAGATCGCGCATGCCTGGGCAGCCGCCCGCGGCGTGACGACCGTGCGCTTTGCGCTCGACCGGGCGCTGGGCAAGCGCGCCGGCTTCGTGCGCAACGAGCAGTTGCTCGCGCTGGGTCCGGTCCATGCCATCGTCGGCGAAGGGTCGGGGCTCCAGGCCAACCTGCTGCAGCGTCTGCACGCGGCGCGCGTGCCGCATCAGGCCCTGGCGCTGGCCGATCAGTGCCCGCTGCGCTGACGCGCGGGGCGGGTCCGATCGGCCTGATCGTGTCGCGCTGGCGCCTTGGCGGGACGCGGTGTGACAAAGATGCCGGGGGCGTTTTTGTCACTCCGCCCCGGTGCCGGCACCGCGCCAGGATTGGGCTCATCGGGAAGGGCTGCGCCGCAGCTCTTCCGCTCGCGATGGAGCCCGACTATGAATCCCATTCCTTCCCCGGTATACCCGCGCTACTTGCGCACGCCCGATGCGGCCGTCCATCTCGGGCTGTCGCCGCGCACGCTCGAAAAGCACCGCTGCTTCGGCACCGGTCCGGTCTACCACAAGCTTGGCGGGCGGATCGTCTATGCGCTCGCCGACCTTGACGCATGGGCCGACCAGGGGCAGCGCCGCTCGACCCGCGAGCCGGGGCGCGGCGTGGTCCATCCGGCGCGGCGCCAGCCCGGCACCGGGCCGGTGCGGCGGTGAGTGCGCGGTCCACCGCGGCGGCACGCGCCGCACCGACCAGCCGCATGCCGTCACGCGAGCAACTTGACCTGTTCGTGCCTGTGCGCGGCCCGATCGCGCCGCGAGATGCCCAGGATCTGATGGTCTGGCCGTTCTTCAGCCTCGCCAAGAGCCGCCGCACCCGCCCGATCGATTTCCGCATGGGCGACGTCGCGATCCTCGTCGAAGCCACCCACGAGCATGGCATGGCCACGATCTGGGATGCCGACGTGCTGATCTGGATTGCCAGCCAGATCGTCGAAGCGCGCGATGCCGGGCGGCCGACGTCGCGGCTGATCGCGGCGCGGCCCCATGATATCCTTACGTTCACCTGCCGTGGCACCGGCAAGGCCAGCTACGAGCGCCTCAAGGCCGCGCTCGATCGCCTGCAGTCGACCAGTATCGCCACCACCATCCGCCAGCCCGAGCGCGGCCGGCGTCACCGCTTTTCCTGGATCAACGAGTGGCGCGAATGCTGCGATGCGCGCGGCCGGGCATGCGGCATCGAGCTGGTCGTACCCGACTGGTTCTACCAGGGCGTGATCCAGGCGCAGTGGGTGCTGACGATCGATCGCGCCTATTTTGGCCTGACCGGCGGGCTCGAGCGCTGGCTCTACCGCCTGGTGCGCAAGCACGGTGGGCGCCAGCCGGGTGGCTGGACGTTCGATCTGCCCCATCTCCACCTGCGTTCAGGGCTGCTCTGGCCGCTCAAGCGCTTTGCCTTCGCGCTGCGCGATATCGTCCAGCGCCAGGCCTTGCCGGGCTACACGCTCACGCTTTTTGCCGAGCACGGCCGGCACTGGCTGCGCTTCGTCCGGCTTCCCGAAAACCGCTACGACCAGGCGCTGCGGCGGGTCGGCTTTGCCCCTGTGGATAAGTCATGATGCGGCACGGACGATCAGGAACCCCGTCGCCCGGACCATCGGGAACCGCTTTCCCGGACGATCGGGAACCGAACCAGGGCGATAGGCTCATGCTTTCAACGGGTTGTGAGTTGCTTAACCGACCTAACCAGGAATCCTGCGGATTCCTGCTAACGCCGGCAAGCGGTGGAGAATCCGGCGCTGAATGCGGTGCCGCGGGCACAGCGCCGTGCACAGTGTCAGGCCGCGATACTGCCGCGACTGGCGCGCGCGATGATCGCCTTACCCACGTCATGCTGTCCTGGCCGCAGGGCCGGCGCGCGCACTGGCTGCGCTTTGGCAAACCGGTTTTCAGCGGTCGCTGCGATGGCGGGTGCCGCGTCGAAAGCTATGCGCCTGGCAAGGTCTTCGCGCTGGTACGCTGGGCCGGCCCTGACCATGGCACCGCGCTTTCGCACCTCGCCATCGTCCGCGCCGTGCAACGCGGCATGCCCGTCACGCGCCTCCCGTTTGTCGATCAGGGCGGCGAAATCCTCCTTGCCGTGCAGGGCTGGCGCCGCGTGGCTCGGGTCTTTGCCGTGATCGATGCCCTCGAGGCGCTGGGCCCTGCCGCTCAAGAGGTCGTGCCGGCTCACTGGCGGCAAATCCATGCGCGCCTGGCCGCGCCCGCCGCGGCGTGGATCGCCGAGTCCCGGGACCAGGCTGCCTGCCCTGCGCGGCGGGAGGCACGGCCATGAACGGGCGCGCCTTGCTGGCGATGGAACTGGCCGTGGCCGCGCTAGTCGTGCCGGTCGTGCTGCCCGCGCGGCCACGCCTGGTGTGGAATGCCTCGCCCAGCGTCCCGACCGGTCTCTACTGGATCAGCCCGCCGACGCGGCTGGTGCCGGGCCAGCGGCTCGTCGTGCGCATGTCGCCGCCGTGGGCCAGGCTCATGGCGCAGCGCGGCTACCTGCCGGCGGGGGTGCCGCTGCTCAAACCGCTGGCGGCTGCGACAGGTACGCGGGTCTGCCGCATTGGCCAGACGATCACGATCGCGGGGCATGTGGTCGCGGAGGCTCGCGCACGCGATCGGGTAGGGCGCGCCCTGCCGGTCTGGTCGGGTTGTTTCCGCCTGGCGCCCGATCAGCTGTTCCTGCTCGCCCCGGCGCGCGCCGACAGCGTCGACAGCCGCTATTTCGGGGCAGTGTCGCGCCGCGCGGTGCTCGGCGTGGCCCACCCGGTCTGGACCGACGAACGCGGTAGCGGCCGGCGCGTGTGGTTCGCGGCCAGCCCGCCATCATTGTCTCTGTCTCCCATGCGAAGGACGCAGCCATGATCCCTCCTGGTCTTGTCTCGCAAAGGTCGGCAGGCCGTGCCTGGTGGCTGCCCTGCGCGCTGGTATCGGTTTGCGCGCAGGGCGAGCGTGGACCATGGCCTGCCGGCGCCGGCGATCGGGCCCATCCTGCCCGGTTCGCGCCGCTGCCTTGTCGGCAATGCCGCGCCGGCAATCGGCAGCGTGGCCTGGTCTGGTATTGGGCAGGGCGGTCCAGCGGCATGCGCTGCGTCGTGCGCAGCATCAGGGTGATACCGGCGCTGCTGCTAGTCTGCGGCCTGACCTCGCCGACCGCAGTGGCCCAGGCGAAACCGCTGACTGGCTTGTCCCTAGCGGCACCGCCGGACCGGTCGCCCTGGGCGCCGCTTGTCGCCGAAGCCGCCGCGCGGTTCGCCGTGCCCGAAGCCTGGCTGGCCGCGATCCTCGCTGCTGAAAGCGGTGGCGATCCTGCGGCCGTGTCGCCGGCCGGTGCGATGGGCTTGATGCAACTCATGCCGGACACCTGGCGCGCGCTGTCCCGCACTTATGGATTGGGCGAGGATCCCTTCGCACCGCGAGCCAATATCCTGGCCGGCGCGGCCTATGTCCGGGTGCTGCGCGATCGCTATGGCAGTCCCGGCTTTCTGGCGGCCTACAACGCCGGGCCGACCCGCTACGACGCCTATCGTCGCGGCCTTCGCCCCTTGCCTGCCGAGACCCTGCGCTATGTGGCCCGGCTGTCCGCTCGGCTCGCCTTGTCGGGGGATCTCGGCACCACTGTGCCGGCGGCGCAGGACGAGCATGCGGCAATGCCAGACTGGCGTGCCGCCCCACTGTTCTCTTCGCCCCGGCCGCTTGGCGAAACGGACCGGTCGGCGGATCCCGCCAGCGTTGACGCGCTTGAGGTGCCGCCGCGCGACAGTCTGTTTCCACGCGAACTGCGGAAAGACCGGCCATGATGGTGCGGATGGCACAGGTTCGTGCCGGGGGCGCCGATCGCCGGCGTGATGCCGGTCCCGGCAAGTCGGCACACGGTGATCCGGCAGCCACTACTCCCGCCATGTGGACAGGGTTCCTGGTTGGGGTGGCGGCTCGGCACGCCGATTGTGCACGCTCTTCGAAGACTGTTGGCGAGGGCCAGTTCGGCGCGACGGAAGGGTGCCTGGCAGGCTGTCCATCCCGTGGCGGAAAGGCCGCGACAGTCCGCGAATGCATCGTTGACCGGGCAAGCAAGCGGGGCCGCGATGCTGCGCATCGGGCCCATAAAATCGATACACACCTCACGCACCCGTGCATGCCGGTTTTCTGCCGTTTCTCGCGACTGCGCGGCGCGTGCGCGGGCTTGGCTGGTTCTCAGCATCGCGCAATTGCGGGCTTTTCCAGGAGTGCGGCGCGCACGCTGGCGGAGGCGGAGCGATGAGGCCGGTGCAGCATACCGTGCGCGTGCCGATTGCGCTCGACAAGGCCCTGCGGACTCTCGCCGAACGCGACGGCACCAGTGTCTATGCCCAGCTGCAACGCTGCGTGAAAGCCGGCGCCGCGACGCTCGCCAAGCCAGCGGCGCAGGACACGTCCGGGCGCGACATCGTCCTCGAACTGGCCTCGGTCGGCACCCGGCTGACTGCGGCCGAGCGTCTGCTCGACCGCGTGCTGTTCACCGCCTGCGCCGCCTACGGCTATGCGCGCGCTTCGGCCCTGGGCCTGGCCGAGGACGACGAAGCGATCACCGCACAGGTCCACGCCGCCTATGAGCGCCAGCGGCGACTGGCACGGGACGAGCCATGAGTGGAACGCCGGATCGTCGCATCCATGCCGATGCCCTGCGCAAGCAGCAGCACGAACGCAGCCTGGCCCGCGGCAAACGGCAAGCCCTGGCCATGCTGGTCGCCGTCATCTTGGGGGGGATGACGTTGCCCGGTGTCGCGGCAGGGCGGGACGCGATCGTGGCGGCCGCAACCTATCACTGGGCCAGGCTCAAGCTGTGGGCGGTGTCGGCCTGGGCCAGCGATACGGGAATCGATGTCCATCGCGGCGGGCAAATCGACAGGGACCGTTCGGCACGTGCGATCATCGCCCACCCCTATTTCCAGCGCAGCGCGCGGCAGGTCCGCAGCCGGGCAGCATGGGGCAGCGCGGTGGGTTTTCTCGGCTGGCTCGCTCTCCTGCTGGCCAGGCGCGACGTGCTGGCGCGCCGCCGTGGGCGCCTGCTGGCCGACCGCTGGATGGCCGGAACGGCGATCGTCAGCGAAGCGCAGCTGGCGCGGCGGACGGCGCAGGAGGCAGGGCCCTTGCCCTTGTCGATCGGCACGGTGCCGCTGCCGTCGCGCTTGGAAACCCGCCATATCGCCATGATCGGCACGACCGGATCGGGCAAGACCACTGCCCTGCGCCAGTTGCTCGACGGGATCGAGGCGCGCGGCGAAGCGGCTCTGGTCTATGACACCAGTGGGGAATTCATCGCCCACTATTACCGACCCGAGCGGGGCGACATCCTGCTCAATCCGTTCGACGCCCGCTGCGCGTTCTGGTCGCCCTTCGCCGAGATTGCCCATCCGGCCGACGCCGATCGCATTGCTCACCAGCTCATCACCGAGACCGGGCAGCGCGACAGCGACGTCTGGCTCGACACCAGCCGTATCCTGGTCGCCAACATGCTCCGCGCGCTGTGGCGCGAGAAGGCCTGCACGCTCGCCGATCTGCTGCACGCGCTGCAAAATCGCACCAAGGACGATCTCAAAGCCTGGCTCGCCACCAGCTCATCGGCGCGGACTTTTGCCGATGATGCCGATCGGGCGACCGGCAGCGTGCTGTTCATGCTCGCCAAGGCCGCCGACCTCATCCAGTTCCTGCGGGTCGAGGGCAGCGGGGCCACGCCTTTTGCCTTTCGCGACTTCATCCATGGGCTTGACCAGCGCGAGGGCGCCAGTCCGTGGATCTTCGTGCCGCGCAAGGAGGACTATTTCGAGGCTTCGAAACCCTTGCTCGCCTGCTGGCTGGAATGCGCGGCCAGCGCGGTTCTCGGCCTGCCGCCATCGCCTGACCGACGCATCTGGTTCGTGCTCGACGAGCTCGCCGACCTCCCGCGCGTCGACAGCCTGGCGCGGCTGCTGCCCGAGGGCCGCAAGTTCGGTGCTGCCGTGATCCTGACGTTCCAGGCGCTGGGGCAGATGCAGCATCGCTATGGCGCGCAGATGGCAGAATCGATCCTGGGGTGCTGCAATACCAAGCTGTTCCTGCAGACCATCGATGGCGAAACGCAGCAATGGGCGAGCCGGGCAATCGGCGCGTGCGAGGTCGAGATCCAGACCATGACCGATGCGCTGGCCGAGGGTGACGAGGGGCCGCGCACGACCTTGGGCAAGCTGCGCAAGGTTCGCCCTGCGGTCATGGCCAGCGAGTTGCGCCTGCCCAAGTTTACCGGCTATCTGCTCTTTCCCGATGGCCTGCCGGTGGCGCGGATCATGCTGGGGGCCGATCATGTTGCCCGGCGTGGGCCGGCGCGTGAGCCGGGCTTTGTTGCTGGCGATCCCCGCCAGACGCTGTGGGAGAAAGTATCGGCGACCAGGCCAGCGCCATTGTCTGTTCCTGCGCCGGCTGCAGATCCTTCGGTCGCGGTCTTCCGAAAGCAGAAGCCCAAGCGACAGTCACCCACCAGCCAGGGGCCGGTGTAATGGTCGCTTCCGTCTCCGCGCTGACCAGTTCGGCCCAGGCTGCCAGCTATTACGAGGCCGATGATTACTACGCCGAAGGTGGTCTCGCGCCGTCGCAATGGCAGGGCCAGGGCGCGGCCGCGCTGGGCCTTGCCGGCGAGGTCGACCGGGCGCAATTCCACGCGCTGCTCGATGGCCAGGTCGCCGGGCAGCAGCTGGGCACCATGCGCGGCGGCAACCGCGAGCACCGCCCCGGCTGGGACATCACCTTGAGCGCGCCCAAGTCGGTGTCGATCATGGCCGAGGTGGCGGGAGACCGGCGCTTGATCGCGGCGCATGGCGCGGCGGTGCAGGTCGCCATGGCCCACGTCGAGCAGCACATGGCTGCGACCCGCACCCGCGAGAATGGCCAGATCGTGCGCGACATGACGCGCAATCTGGTCATTGCCAGTTTCCAGCACCATACCAGCCGGGCCCAGGACCCACAGCTGCATACCCACAATGTGGTGATGAACGCGACGCAGGACGCGGATGGCGCGTGGCGCAGCCTGGAGCCGCGCGCGATCTATCAGCTGCAGAAGCAGATCGGCGCGATCTATCGCCAGGAACTGGCGGTGAACGTGCGGGCGCTGGGATACGACATCGAGGTGGGCAAGGATTCCCTCTTCGAAATCAGGGGTGTTGCCAGCGCGGTCCTGGCCGCTTTCAGCACCCGCAGTGCCGAGATCGAAGCCAGGCTTGGCGAACGCGGTACCTCGCGCGGCGAGGCCAGTGCGGCCGAGAAGCAGATGGCGGCCCTGGATACGCGTGCGGCCAAGTCGGCCGGCAATCATGCTGCCCTGGTCGCCGGATGGCGCCTGACGGCGGACAAGGCCGGGTTCGGCCCGGCGACGCGGCAGGCACTCGTGGCGGAGGCGCAGGCGAGGGCGGCCAGTCCGGCGCACCAGGTGGAATGGGCGAGCCGGGCGACCATGGCGGATCGCGCCGTCGCCCAGGCTGCCGACAAGCTGGGCGAGCGGCAATCGGTGTTCTCGGCCGCGGCATTGCAGGAAGAGGCGGGGCGGTTCGGGTTGGGCAAGGTCGGCCACGCCGAAATCGCGACGGCCGTGCAGGCGGCGACCAGGGCGGGACAGCTGATCGACCGGACCTATCTGGATCGCCGCGGCGCGGCGTTTTCGGGCTTCACGACCCGCCAGAATGTGGCAATCGAGACAAGGATGCTCAAGGCCGAATTTGACGGGCGAGGGGTGATGGCGCCGATTGCTTCGCCGCTCGCCGCGGCCAAGGCAGTTGCCCGCGCTGTAACGCGGGCTGAGTGGGCCGGCTTTGCCTGGAATGCCGAGCAGCGCGCCGCAACGCAGCAGCTGCTGAGCAGCGCGAACCGCATCACGGCCTTGCAGGGTTATGCCGGCACGGCCAAGACCACTACCGTTTTGGCCACCTTCGCCCGCGAGGCCGAGGCGCATGGCGTTGCGGTCATCGCGCTGGCTCCGACCGCATCGGCGGCGATGGTCTTGGGCGAAGCTCTCGGCACCAGCAGCGAAACCGTCGCGCGCCACCTGCTGTCCCCGCAATGCGCCAACCCCGGCCAGCCGGCAGCCTGGATCGTCGACGAAGCATCCTTGCTTTCGGCCCGTGACACGGCCCGCCTGTTCGATCTCGCGCAAAAGGAGAATGCCCGCGTCGTCCTGGTCGGCGATGTGCAACAACTGGGATCGGTCGAGGCAGGCGCGGCCTTTGCGCAGTTGCAGGGTGCCGGCATGGAGACCGCCAGGCTCAGCGAGATCGTGAGGCAGAGCAACGCGGCGACGCGGGAAGCGGTCATCGCGTCGATTGAAGGGGATGCCAGGGCGGCACTTGCTGCGCTCGACCGCGGTGGCGGCCGGATTGTCGAAAACGCCGACCTGGCTGAGCGTTTTACCACTATCGCTGCGCACTATGCCGGGCTGGACAAAGCCGCCCGGGCGCGCACGCTGGTGATCGAGCCGTCCCGGGAGGGTCGCGATGCGTTGACCGCCACTATCCGTGATGCCTTGGCCAGGGCCGGGGCGCTGACTGGCCCGGCTGTCATGATGCAAAGCCTGCTCAACAAGGGGCTGACCCGTGCCGAAGCGCGTGACCCTTTGGCCTATGACCAGGGAGACGTCGTGCGCTTCACGCGCGACTATGCCGACAAGGGCGTGGTGCGCGGCGAAGCATATCGGGTCGCGGCCATCGATCCGGTGAGGGCTGCCATCACGCTCCAATCGGAGGATGGGCGGGACGTGGATTGGCGTTTGCGGCAATGGGGAACGGGGAACAGCCAGGCGTTCGCGCCGCGGAAACTGGAGCTCAAGGTCGGCGACCGCATCCAGTTCACGCGCAATGACCGAGAAGCGGGGCGGATCAATGGTGGGCGGGCCGAGGTCATCGCCGTGGACGAGCTGTTACGCAGCGCGACCATCCGGACGGCACGGGGCAGGACCGAGGCATTGAGCCTGGATGCCGCCCGTGACCAGCATATCCGGCATGGCTATGTGGACACGGCCTTTGCAGCACAGGGCCGCACAGCCGACCATGTCCTGATCCATGCCGACAGCAAGGCAAGCAACCTGGTCGATCAGAAGAGCTTCTATGTCGGGATTTCCAGGGCGAGGTCCACGGCGACGGTCTTTACCAACGATCGCGACCGGTTGATTGCAGCGATCAGTGAGCGAGCTGGGCAAGTGCAGACAGCCGTGGCGCAGATGGGCAGTGTGATGCCGGCGCCCACTGCGGCCAGGGGGCTTGGCGCCGGGCTAGGTTGAAGGACAGAGGGTGGAACGATCCGGCAAGTCACTTCCATGGCGCGAATTGGCCCGAGCTGCTCTTCATTCTTCTGCTGCAAACTCGGCCCGAAAGTGCCCATGGTTGCGGACAGTCCGGGAAGGCAGGTTACGAATAGCTATGGCCGGATAGTGTTGAAAAGGTCGGCCTTGAATGCGGTGTGTGAGTAGCCCCCAGATTTCTGGACGCCTTCGATCCTCATTTTGAGGACGGGAGGCGATGAGGGGAAGCCCAATTTCAGTGATGAGTTCAAGCGCGATGCGGTGGCCCAGATCACCGAACGCGGGTATCCGGTGGAGGAGGTTTAGCTGCGCTGGCCTTCGGCTCACAGCGGCTCGGTGTCAGGCAGAACTCGCTGTATGCCTGGAAGCGTCAGGATGCGAATGCGGTGGCCGGCGATGCCAGCAAGGATGCCGACATCCGCCAGTTGAAGTGCGAGCTGGCTCGGGTGACCGAGGAGCGCGACGTCTTAAAAAGCCACCGCGTATTTCGCCAGGGATGCATCTCCACGCGCCGCCATTGAAGCAACGGACCGAGCCGCCCGCTGGGAATTGAATAGGTTCTGACCCTGGTGATGCTTTCACGCTGGCTCTATTGTGACCGGCAGACTTTCCACCGCAAACAGCGTATTGTTCAAGCGGCGCTGCGGTTCGCCAGCAGGGTTGATCGATGCAACTCGTTGGCTCAGGACCTCAAGGACAACCTCGCTTTCCTGCCGCGCAATCATCTGCCCGAGGCATTGGTGAATGCCGAAGGCGAAGCCGACGTGGCCACTGGTCTGGCGGGAGATATTGAACGTGTCGGCTTCTTCCCAATGGCGCGGGCCGCGATTGGCAGCGCCCAGGAATGCAATAACCTTAGATCCTTCTGGTATGCTGACGCCTGCCAGATTCACGTTTCGCGTCGTCGTGCGGAAAAATGTCTGGACGGTCCCCTGCCAGCGCAAGCTTTCCTCGAACGCGCGCTTCACAAGAGAGCGGTCGTTTCGCAACTTCTGCCATTCCTGCGGATGCAAGCTGAAAGCATGGAGCAGATTGCCGATGCCATTGATGGTAGTATCCACACCGGCCGACAGGAACGAGCGCACGAGCAGAGCGCCATATTCCGCGGGCAAACCGGCCTCTTTCACGAACTCGTGGACGTCGCGGCCCCATCCTCCGGGCGCAAGGTTCTCATAACGACATGCCTCATCGATCCAAGCAAGAGCATGTTCTATGCCGATCTGGCTTTCGAGGAAAACATCATTGCGTGGCCCGAAAGCGTTGAATGTGGACGTTGCGTAATCGTTGGCTGTGATTGGACTGCCATGGACTCGGACAGGCGGTGATTCATTCTCCAAGGCAGAGCCGAAGCACAATGTTCATGACATCCAAATTACGTCGGCACACCGATTGGCTCCTATCCGGTCGTCTGAGGGGGCGCTTAGCCGTTTCTGACAACTGTCCTGCCGGACCGACCACATGCCATTCCGAACGATTAGGTATGGGACATTCTGCCGTTCCGAGGGGATGTGTCGAATGGCAGGTCCCGCCAGGAGCCGATGTCCAGCACTGTGCCGACCGGCTATCAGAGAGAGACAGAGGCTGGGCCGATTACAGACAAACAAGGTTCGAGCGCGCCATCCCCGCTTACCCCGTTGCAGGTCGGCTTGCGACAGAAGCCGGCCTGCCGGGCATCAGTCGCGCGATATGGATAGCCCAGCGAGAAGCGCTGCGTAGCCGGCCAATCTGTGGGATACGAACTCGGTGAATAGGCGCACGCGCTTCGTCTTGCGTGCCTCTCCCTGAGTGAGAAGCCAGAGCGTTGCCTGTGCTTTCAGGTCGATACCCGGAACCCGTGCCAGTAGGCGATCGGCATCGCCAACAAAGCACGGCAGTCTGGTCATACCGATCCCTTGCCTTGCCGCAGCGATCTGCGCGTCGGCATCCAGCGTCCTGAAAGGAACCCCTGCCGCGCGAATCTCGCCCTCGTCGGCCCAGTCCGGGGCGCCATGGCCCCCGATGACGATGGGGCGGACGGGATCCGACGCGCCCGCACGCCACGCGGCCAGTCGATCGCAAGACATATAGATGCCCGCGAACAGTTCCGGCCCCTTCAGCCCATGAAGATTGAGTGGCAGCGTCTCGCGATCGGAGACCATACGGATCGCGACGTCCGCCTCTCGATTCGTCAAATTCACTACTTCGCCGGTCGACACGATCTCCATCTCGATGTCGGGATGCACACGTGCAAATTCGGCGAGATCGGGCATGAGCAAGTGTGTGGCAAGGAACGGCGGCAGCGTCACCCGCAGAAGCCCGCGCACGCTCTGATCGCGCCCGAAAACGCGTGTTTCCAACTGGTGCGACGAGGCCTCCATCTGCTCCGCGAACGCGAGGACTTCCTCGCCCGCAGTCGTCAGGCGATAGCCAGCAGGTAGTTTTTCGAACATCTGCGCTCCGAGGTGTTCCTCCAGCTGGGTAATACGTCGCAGCACCGTCGCGTGGTTCACCCCTAGACGCTTGGCGGCGGCCCGCACTGAGCCACCGCGCGCGGTGGCAAGAAAGTACCGAACGTCATCCCAGTCGATCATGGTGCAATCCCGCGCCGCGTGGGGGCGGCTCCCGAAGCCCGTTCTAGCATACCAAGCCGCAACGCGCGCGAGCGTCCCGGCATAGCGGCCGCAGGAGCTGAGTCAGGCCGTGTATATTCCGAAGCTTTTGCGGCTTCCATTGGACTCTAAATTGCGCATTGCCCCGCGACGACGGGCCATGCCGTCCCAATACGCACCGCAGTCCGCGATCGTCTGGCTGGATCGTTTGCGCACCACCGATATGCGCGGCTGCACACTCACAGCCTGCCTTCGGTGACCCCATGTTGGATCTCTCGGGGGAACGCCCCGTACAGCCCAAAACGCGTAACGGCGAAACCAAGGATGCACGACATGAACAGACTGAATGGAAAGACCGCCGTCATCACCGGCGGCGCCACCGGCATCGGCCTTGCCTCGGCAAAGCGCTTCATCGAGGAGGGCGCCTTTGTCTTCATCTTCGGCCGCCGACAGGAAGTACTCGACGCCGCTGTGGCCGAGCTTGGGCCGAATGCCCGCGCGGTGAAGGGCTCGGTCTCGGATCAGGCTGACCTCGACCGTCTCTATGCGATGGTCAAGACCGAACGCGGAAAGCTGGACATCCTCTTCGCCAATGCCGGGGCGGGAAGCCCGCTGGTTCTCGGCCAGATTACCGCCGAGCATATTGACGAAACTTTCGACACCAATGTGAAGGGCACGATCTTCACGGTGCAGAATGCGCTGCCGCTGATGAGCACGGGCGGTTCGATCATCCTGACCGGATCGAGCGCGGGCACCACAGGCGCGCCGGGCTTCACCGCCTATAGCGCGAGCAAGGCGGCGGTGCGCAATCTCGCGCGGACCTGGGCTGAAGATCTGAAGGGCACCGGCATTCGGGTCAATGTGCTGTCGCCCGGAGCAACGGCGACCGAACTCGCGAAGGCGGCGCTGGGTGAAGAAGGCCAGAAAGCTTACGGCGCGATGACACCGCTCCAGCGCATGGCCGATCCAGCAGAGATCGGGGCCGTTGCCGCCTTCCTCGCCTCTTCGGACAGCAGTTTCATGACCGCCAGCGAGGTCGCTGTCGACGGCGGTCTGGCGCAGCTCTGACTGGACACAATTCCCCGCTGGGCAACACATGGAAGGATAAAATAACATGAAAAAACTGGAAGGTAAGATTGCCCTGATCACCGGCGGAAGCAGCGGGATCGGGCTGGCGACAGCCAGGCGCTTCGTGGAAGAAGGCGCGCATGTCGTAATTACTGGGCGGCGGGAAAAGGAGCTGAACGATGCCGCAGCCCTTGTCGGCAGCAACATCACCACATTGGCAGGCGACGTCGCGAGCCTGGCGGATCTGGACCGGCTCTATGCCGCCGTGAAAGAGCAACACGGCCATATCGACATTCTCTTCGCCAACGCGGGCGCCGGAACCATCGCACCGCTCGCGGACGCGACCGAGGCCCATTTTGACCAGACCTTTGATGTGAACGTGAAGGGGCTGTTCTTCACGGTGCAAAAGGCCCTTCCCCTCTTGCGAGATGGCGGTGCGATCATCCTGACCTCATCGGTATCGAATGTGTTGGGCCTGCCGGGCTTCAGCGCCTACGCCGCCAGCAAGGCAGCCATCCGCAACTTCGCGCGTGCATGGACGCTGGAGCTCAAAGACCGCAAAATTCGGGTGAATGTGGTCAGCCCCGGTCCCATCGACACCCCGGCTCTCACGACCACGACAGGCCTTACCGCTGAGCAAGCCGTGCAAGCGGCCGCCCAATTTACCTTGCAAATCCCTATGGGGCGCATGGGCAAGCCCGAGGAAATCGCCGCCGCTGTCACCTTCCTCGCCTCTGACGAAAGCTCGTACATCACCGGCGTGGATCTCGCTGTCGATGGCGGCATGGCGCAGGTCTGACCTTGGCGCCAACCAGGACAAAATCCCATGAGCATTGAGAAAAACATCCAGACCGTGAAAGACTTCTTCGCCGCGATCGGTAGCAGCGACAGGGAGGCTTTGCTGGCGCTGGTCGCGGACGACATCGTGTGGATCATCCCGGGCGAGGACTGGCCGCTGGCCGGAACGTACCAAGGCCACGCCGGGCTGGCGGATTTGCTGGAGATGGCATCACGGTCGATCGAAACCTCGACGGAACCACGCGAGTTCGTGGCGCAAGGCGACCGGGTCCTCGTCATCGGCTTCGCTACGGGCAAAATCAAAGCCACCAACAAGATGTTCGAGGACGATTGGATCTTCGCCATCACGGTCCGGGACGGCCAAGTAGTGCATATCCGGGAGTATATCGACACGCAGGCGCTGGCGAGGGCCGCTGCGCTGTCTGGCAATGCTGGATATCCGCCCGAAGATTGCAGCGATCTGCGCGCTTCATAGCACCTAATGCGGCACGCGCGCCGCATGTCCAACCGTCAAGGAGGTCCCGATGTACGACCAATCCAAGCTAGTCGAATTGATCCAATTCGCCCGCATCGAAGCAAGTGCCACCGTCATCGACGTGTACCCCGGCGATGGCGAGTGGACGCGCCGGTTCTCCGACGTCGTCGGGCCAGAGGGAGGGGTCTACAGCTTCGTGCCGGCCGAAGTCGCTCATTTCAAGAACGACCCACTCGGCATCATGCGGACGCTCGCGAAAGAGCCGGGCCGGGAGAATGTTGCAGCCGTCTCGGCGGACCTCGTTGCCATCGCGGAGGTTACCCAACCAGCCGATGTCCTGTGGATGCACCTGTTCTACCACGATCTCCACACCAAGCTGATCCAGGCCAGGGGCGCGACGGCGGCCGACTTCAATCGCGCCGTTTTCGAGCAGCTGAAACCAGGCGGGTGCTACGTCATCGTCGACCACGCTGCCACCGCAGGCTCGGGCACGACCGACACCCAGGCGTTGCATCGGATCGACCCAGCGTTCGTCCGCAAGGAGGTGGAGGCTGCCGGCTTCGTGCTGGACGCGCAGAGCACCATCCTTGCGAACAAGGACGATCCGCAAGCAGTCAAGGTGTTCGATCCCTTGATCAAGGGCAAGACTGATCGCTTCGCCTATCGCTTCGTGAAACCCTGAGAGGGGCTGGCAACATCAGCCTCAGCACCCGGACTGATATTTCGATCCGGGGTGGGTGGACTTGCCGCATGCGACGAGTGCGGTCGTTCGCGGATAGATCTAGGAGCGACCGCAGGTGGTCGACTATTGCCGGTGCTGGATAGCGGGAATTGCCGCCGCGTTTATAGCCGCCGTTCAGCGACCCAGTCTGGGGCGTCGGAACCCGTCTTTCGTTCACCATCGCCGTGGGGCGCTTGAATGACGAGGCTGGGACAAACCCGCCGTAAAGCTCGGCGAACGTGAACGTCCGGTTGCACCGAAACCGGCCGATCGCTGAGCCGCGAGGGCCCTCTGACGAACGTCAGGCCGTGGGGACGATCCGGAAAGGCACCTCTCGTGCTAGGACTGGGCTGAGCTGCCTTTCATTCATCCGGTCGAGAATTGGCGCGTGAACGCCAAGCGCGGCAACGGGACAGACGCTGACCGCAGATCGCGTCAATGCGGTCAACACTTTTGAGAACCCGAACGTCGTGGTGCCGCGCCCCTTTTCCGCCAAGCCGGTCAAGGGCGTGCTGACCCTGCGGCGGCCTCCTACGTTGGTAACGGTGGTCAGCTTCGAAGGCTCTTCGTTAAAGGTGCCGATCAAGGCCAAGCAGACGACCGCCCTGTCCGCCAGCGCGACTCCAATGAGCGAACTGCTGGCTCGCCCGGACTCCAGAGCAATCCTTGATTGTCATATCTCCGGCTTTAGCACCAACGCGGCGGGCCTCAAGGATGTCCCCATTCGCCAGCTCAAGATTATCGCTCCGGATACGCTCACCGACGCATTGCTGGATAAGATCGACGCCGACCTTAAAGCCCTCAAGCCCTAACACTTCAGGTTCAGTTGAATTTCGCCAGGAGGGGACCGACCTGCTGTTATGGGCGAGGTCCCATCAAAATTTCATTGCCTACCACGCTTCGAGTTGACTCGTGTTTAGATAATAATTAAACGACGTTTAGATAACGCGTGAACCGGCCAATGGCACGGTACTCGAAAGCCTATGAGAAGCGCGCTCGAAAATGAGCGGCAAAAAGGGAGGGGTATAATGAACAAAATTTTCAATATCATAATGGCATCAACGGCGCTTGCTGTTTGCTCGCCTGCGCTGGCGCAGACCGCGCCGGGCAAGCCGGTCAAGGGCGATGACAACGGCGTGCCCGACATTGTCGTGACCGCCAACCGCGTGGAATCCAGCGCGCAAAAGACACCGGTCGCGCTCACCGTTTACCGGGGCACGGAACTGACGGCTGCGGGCGTCACCAGCGTTGCCAATCTGTCGCGGATTGACCCCAGCGTCAATTTCACCGCGCGCAATGGCGCGGGCTATATCGCGGTGCGCGGCATTGCCTCGACCGACGTCACCGAAATTGGTGATCCCTCGGTGCCGATTGCCCGCGACGGGTTTTTCACCAACCGCTCTTTCAGCATCAACACATCAATGTACGACCTTCAGCGGGTCGAAGTCCTGAAAGGACCGCAAGGTACGCTGTTTGGCCGTAATTCCACCGGCGGTCTGGTCAGCCTGATCACCGCGCGCCCTGGCAGACAACTTGGTGGTTTCGTCACCATCGAGGCTGGCAATTACCGCCAGATGAATGTTGACGCGGCGGTCGACCTGCCTTTGTCCGACAAGGTACAATTGCGGGTTGCGGGTATTTCGCATCGCCATGCCGGCTATCGCGAATTGCTCTCGATCGGCGGTCGCGGCGACGATGATGCAACACTTTCTGGCCGCGCCACGCTGGCCTTTCAACCCTTCGAGAATTTTGAAGGCCTGATCCAGTATCAGCATGACGATATCGACAATGTGGGTGATGTGGCCTTCAATACGACCATCGCCACGGTGCCGACCAATTACGATCCCAAGCGCTTCGCCAGCTATGCGCCTACCAGCAACCGTTTGACGGGTGATCGCATTCGCTGGGAATTTGCGCTGCACGGCCTGCCGCTGGACGCCACTTTGTCCTATGCGGGCGGCTATGATAAGCAGAAGTGGGCGCACAAGCTGGACGGTTCGGGGTCGGCCTCGTCGCCTGCCACTTTCATTCAGAACGAGCAGCCCGCTACATGGAACCATGAGGTTCGCCTCGCCACGCCGCAGGACCGCATGGTGTCGGCGCAGGTGGGCTATTTCCACTTTGACGAAACCAGCCCGCTTTCGGCCGGTTTCCAGAATCTGTCGGGCGCCTATGCCGGTCAGTATCTGGTCCATTTCAACTATCTGACGAAAACGCAATCGGACGCCGTCTTTGGCCAGTTCGGCTTCAAACCGGCCGAAACGATCCGCCTGACCGCCGGCGCACGCTACACTTGGGACAAGAAACAGCGGACCGGCGATTCCCAGCTGCGCTGCGATATCGCGGGCATTCCGCCGTTCCTGTATGGCGTCATCGGTTGCTCGGGCACGCCGCCGATCCATCCCGCCACGGACGCGGGCAACATTGCCCAGTCCAAGCCGACGTGGCTGCTGGGCGTCGACTGGACCCCGACCAACCGCAACATGGTCTATGCCAAATTCTCGACCGGCTACAAATCGGGCGGCTTCAATTCCAACGGCTCCGCGCCGCCGGTGCCCTATGGCGCCGAAAATATCACCTCTTGGGAACTGGGCACCAAGAACCGACTGCTGGATGGGCAATTGCTGCTCAACGGGGATGTGTTCTATCAGACCTATCGCGGGTATCAGGCATCGCAGGCCACCCCGGCGGTTTCCAGCGGCAGCGGCGTGTTCAACGTGGGCAATGCCACGATCTATGGCGCCGAGGCGCAGGCGGTGTTCAATGCGGGCGATCTTCGTTTTGAACTGAACGGCACGTACCTACACACCGAATTCGGTGCGGGTACTCAAGCGATCCTGACCACCGATCCGGCCAACGGCAACGGCATCTCGCGCAATGTGGTCGGCCATCGCCTGCCCAACGCGCCGGGGCTGGCGGTTTCGGCCTCGCTGGAATACCGCTTCGATATGGGCAAATCGGGGTCGCTCACTCCCCGCATCGACGGCAAATACAGTTCGACCTATTATTTCGATGTGTTCAACGATGTGGATACCGCGCAAAAGAGCTATGCTACCGGGAATCTCAGCCTGACCTATCGGCCCGAGAACAGCAAGTTGCAGATCGCCGTCTTCATCCGCAATTTCACCGACAAGACCGTGTTTGCCAGTGCCCAGCGCAACTTCACGCCCACGCCTTTCGTCAACGCCTATCAGTTTCAGGCGCCCCGGACGTTTGGCGCGCGTATGAACTACACCTTCTAAGCTCCTTCCCATTCTTCAACCGGGGCCTGCCGAAATTCCTGCGGCGGGCCCATTTTTCTGTATCTTCATGTCCTTGGGAGAAATCCGTGGCCCAACTGTCCAGATCCTCCACGTATCGCCTCCTTTGCGGCGTTGCGGCGCTTTCGATGTTCGTGGCGGGCGGCCCTGGGCGCGCGGCCCCGCCACAACCGGCTGCCCACGATGTTGATCGCATGGAGGAAGAGTTTCGAACTCCGCCCGCTTCGGCACGCCCTCGGGTATGGTGGCATTGGATGAACGGCAATATCACCAAGGAAGGCATCGCAGCCGACCTTGCATGGATGAAGCGCATGGGCATCGGCGGTGTCCAGAATTTCGATATCGATCTGGATACACAGCAAATTGTCGACCAGCGCCTCATCTATATGACCCCGCCATGGAAAGACGCCTTCCGCTTTGCCGCTTCGGAGGCCGAGCGTTTGGGACTGGAACTGGCCATTGCCTCCTCGCCCGGTTGGTCCGAAACCGGGGGGCCATGGGTCGCGCCGGAAGATGGGCTCAAGAAACTGGTTTGGAGCGAGACGCTTGTTCAAGGCGGTCGGCGCCAGAACATTCGCCTCAAACAACCTCCATCAGTTGCCGGGCCTTTTCAGGATCTGGGCAGTCAGGTTGAAGTGACGGAGCTGATTTCGGGCGAAGCGCCCAAGGCCGGACCCGCGTTCTACCGCGATGTGAAGGTCTTGGCCGTGCCGGTCCAGTTGGCTGAGCCATTGCCTGCGCCGCAACTGACCGATGGCGATGGCAAGGTGCTGGTGGCCCCGAAAGATCCAAGGGGAGCGTTGGTCACCAACGTCCGGCTTGGGCCGGTGATCGCAAAGACTGCGCCTGAACTTAGGCTGGATTTTGGCCGTCCGGTCACTGTCCGCACTGTCACGCTGCATATTCCGGGCGGAGCTATCCCTCTCATCGGCCCGCTGTTGGCGCCGGTCCTGCAATCGAGCGCCGACGGCAAGTTGTGGTCCGACATTGCCGCCGTTCCCCTTGAAGCGACGCCCAGCACCTTGACCTTCAACCCGGTCAATGCGCGCTATTTCCGCCTGACAATCAAGCCCGCCCATGCCGCCGCCAGCGGCAATCCGGCGCCCGACGAGCACGCCGGCGATCTGGCCATGGACGACGTGTTCGGCAAGGGCATGGGCCGTCTGATCTCCGCGCCGGTCACCATCGGCTTGCTGGATTTGGGCGTGGACACAAAGATCGACCGCTATGAGGTCAAGGCGGGTTTTTCCATTGCCCCGGACTATTTCGCGCTTCCTACGGTGAAAGACGGCGCCACCGGTCCGGCGGCGGACCGCACGCTCGATCTGACCGACCGGCTGGAGCCGGATGGCATGCTGGACTGGACCCCGCCGCCCGGAACGTGGAAAGTCTTGCGCTTTGGCTCCTCACTGGTGGGCAAGACCAACCATCCCGCTCCGGCAGAGGCCACGGGATTGGAAGTCGACAAATATGACGCCGATGCCGTCCGCCGCTATCTTGAGCATTACCTTGCCAACTACCGCGATGCGGCAGGCGAGGGCATGATGGGCGCGCACGGCGTGCGGGCGCTGCTCAACGATTCCATCGAGATCGGCGCGGCCAACTGGACGCCGCACATGATCGAACAGTTCAAACGCCTGCGCGGCTATGATCCGGTGCCTTGGTTGCCGACGCTGGCCGGAACGCTGATCGGCACGCGCGAGGAAAGTGAGCGCTTTCTGTTCGACTATCGCCGCACCTTGTCCGACCTGATGGCCAGCGAGCATTACGGGACCATTGCCGATGTGGCCCACCGGCACGGCCTGAAAGTCTATGGCGAGGCGATTGAAGGCAATCGGTCGAGCTTTGGCGATGACATGGCCATGCGCCGCTATGCTGATTATCCGATGGCGGCCATGTGGGCCTTTCCGGCAAAGCAAGGACCCGCGCCGTCCTATGAGATCGATGTTCGCGGGGCGGCTTCGGTCGGGCATCTGTATGGTCAAAACATCATTGCGGCGGAATCGATGACGGCCGGTATGGCACCCTGGGCGTTCGGACCCTCCGATCTTAAACATATCGTCGATCAGGAATTCGTGCTGGGTGTCAACCGGCCGGTCGTCCATACCTCGGTGCATGTGCCGGTCGAGGATCGCAAGCCGGGCCTGTCACTGGCGGGGATTGGGCAATTCTTCAACCGCAACGAAAGCTGGGCCGAATTGGCCAAACCCTGGGTGGATTACCTGTCCCGCAATGCCTACATGCTGCAACAGGGGCTCAACCGGGCCGATGTGGTCTATTTCTATGGCGAGGAAGCGCCCCTTTCGGGTCTGTATGGCACGCGGCCCGTGGCCGATGCGCCGAGCTATTACGCCTATGATTTCGCCAATGCCGATGTGTTGAACTCGGCGCTGGTCAATGAAGGGGATTCTTTGGTGTCGCCCGGCGGCGCGCGTTATCGTGCCCTTTATCTGGGCGGATCATCGCGCCGGATGACATTGCCGACCTTGCGCCGGATTGCCGAACTGGTCGAAGGCGGGGCAACGGTGATCGGGATGGCGCCGGAAAGCTCGCCGGGGCTGATGGACGACCGGACGGACTACGACGCGCTGGTGCGCAAACTGTGGCCCGCATCGGGCGGGACAGGTGGGGCGGTCCATGTCGGCAAGGGGCGGGTGATCGCATCGACCAACATTGACCGGGCCATGGCGGATCTTGGCATCGCGCCGGACTTTCTTGCCTTGGGCGCGGTCGACAAGGCCGACATAGCCTTTGCCCACCGTCACCTTGCCGATGGCGAAAGCTATTTTCTGGTCAACCGCACCGGGCAAACCGAGCGCTTCGAGGCCTATTTCGCGGTTTCGGGCAAGGCGCCGCAACTGTGGCATGCCGAAACCGGCGCGATTGAGGAGGTATCCTATCGGATTGACGGGGGGCAAACCATTGTCCCGATAGAGTTGAAGGCGGGCGATGCCGTACATGTGGTGTTCCGCCGCCCCGCCGAAAACGCCGAGTGGCGCATCGCTGCGGCCACAAAGGGGGCGATGGCGGCATTAAGCGGCCGATGGACCGTCCGGTTTGAAGCGGGACGCGGCGCGCCCGCGCAGATCGACATGGCGGCTTTGGTGCCGCTCGATCAGAACGCCGATCCGCGCATCCGCCATTTCTCCGGCATCGCCACCTATTCCACGGATTTTGCCCCGCCCAAAGGATGGCACCCCGGTCAGCCGCTTTCCCTCGACCTGGGCGAGGCGCGGGAGATTGCCGAAGTGTTGGTGAATGGCAAAGCCGCAGGCTCGGTCTGGCGGGCGCCCTATACCGTTGAGGTTGGCGCCTTCACCCGTCCGGGCAAGGCCAACCGCCTGGAGATCCGCGTTGCGAATCTGTGGGTCAACCGCCTGATCGCGGATGCCGATCCTGCGGTTAAGGACAAGGTTTCGTGGACCTCTGTGCCCACCTACAAACCCACTGCGGCCTTGCGCCGTTCCGGTCTGATCGGGCCGGTCACGCTTCAGGCTGGGCGGTGAAAATCCGCGCGGCGTGGGAAAGTCCCGCGCCGCGCGAATATACAAAACCGGCGGAACCTGTCGGGCTCCGCCGATTCTTATTTGCCGACTGGGCCGCTCAGGTCACGGCTTGCGCGCAATCGTGGGCAGGTGATCGATGGGTTGCAGGGAGATGTTGCGGAAATAGGTTTCCGCGCCCTCCGATTGCAACTGGATGCGCCCAGCCGTCAGCGGAATCACCTTGCCGGTTTTTTCATCCTTGGTGGTCAGCTCGGCGGCGGCCATCACCGGCACCCCGTTCACCACATGGATCGACTTATCGCCATAAACATAGAGGTCGAGCGTGTTCCATTCGCCCAGCGGTTTTTCGGCATCGGTGCCCGCATCCACATTATAGGCGGGGAACTGCACCGGAACCAGTTTGCCCCCCGGCATATAGCGGCGGCCGGGATAGATGATGGCGGGATCATGCGCCACCTCCACCTTGGCCCCCACGCGCCAATCCACCGTGGTGAAGGAGTGCGTGCCTTTGGCATCGCCCACCGTCAGCAGCATGCCCACCGAATGGGGCACGATCTCGAATTCCACGCCCGACATCCATGTGCCGAAGAACGCCCCATAATTTCCATGCGAATGATAGACCACGCCATTGTTGCGCGGCATGGGCATCCAATGGCCGGGGCCCCATTTGAACTGCAGGTGCAGATGGTAATTGCGATAGGGCTGTTTGGTGATCAGACCGCCGAACAGCTTGCCGCTGGAATAGATCGCCGGGGCGCCATCTTCCTTCACGACCTTGAAAATGCCGTAGGTATCATGGTTGAGGCCGATGGGCTCGCTGCTGGGCGTGCCATAGGTGGTGCCAGGCACGGTATAGCCCAGCCAACTGTCCCAGCCCGCCAGATTGCGGCCATTGAACAGTGCGACGGCCTTCCCCGCCTGGGGCAGGTTGGTCAGTGTCAGGCGCATCGGCTGATAGGCCGGATCATCGGCAATGGCGGCCTTCTGCTCAGGGGTGGAACCGTCGGGCGGGCCGCCCTGGGCATAGGCGGGGGTGAGCGTAGCCGTCAGCAACAGGCTGCTCAGCAAGGGCGTGCAATAACGCATCAGGAATCTCCGGTTGGATCAGAAGCGGGGTGATCAGGACGCATCGGCGTCCAGCCGTGTCAGGTGCGGCTTGGCCTGCGGCGCGACATTGACCAGATCGAAGGGTGATGGCGTCAGCGCGATCAGATCGGCATCGGCAACCGGATCGATCGGGGCCGGGCGGCGGCACTGGGTCTGCATGGCGATCGATTGGCCGATCCGGGCCGATTGCGCGATGGCTTCCATCACCTCGACCGCGTGGACCATGAAATCGGGCGCGGTGCGATGCTGGTGGCCATGGCGCACCGCAAGGGACAGATCCGTCAGACCAACGCCGCGGTAATCGGCCACGGGCTGGCCCGCGTGGTTGAGGCGATTGGGTTGGGAAAAGGGCAGATCGTGGCCGGGCAGGGGGCTGCGCCCTTCACCGGGGCGCAGCAGCGATGGTTCGCCGCTGAAAAAGTTCGGGTCGGCCAGCGACAGGATGCCCTGCGCGCCATAGAGTTCGCCCGGCCGCTGGATCGGTGCCAACACATCGAGCGACATGGTCAGATTAACGAAGCCAGTTTCAAATTCCAGCGTGGTGTTGAAGGTGGTGTCGACCTCGACGGCAAAGGAGGTTCCCTCCAGCGGCCCGCGCCGGATGGTGCGCTGGGCTTGTCCGCTTTCGGATGTGGCAAACACGCGGCGTACCGGCCCCAGCAGATGCAGCCACATCGTGATATAATAGGGGCCGACGTCAAAGGGCGGTTCGCCGCCCGGCTGATAGAAGGCGGCGGGGTTCGGGTGGAAATGTTCCAGCCCCGGCAGACCCACCAGGGACGTGCCGAACACGGGCCGACCGATGGCGCCGCTGTCCAGCGCGCGGCGCGCGGCCTGATGCGCGCTGCCATAGAATGTGTCTGGCGCCGATCCGATCAGGACGCCCCGTTCCTCGGCCCGCTCGGCCAGCGCCTCAGCCATTTTGCGCGACAGGGCGAAGGGCTTTTCGGAATAGACATGTTTGCCCGCCTCGATGGCCGCGCGGTTGATCTCTTCATGCGCGCTGCCGGGGGTCAGATTCACGACCATTTCGATCGCGTCATCGGCCAGCAATTCGGCCACGGTGGCCCCGGTTGCACCATAGGGCGTGGCCATGACTTGGGCCTTGTCGCGGTTGCGGGTGGCGATCTTGCGCAGCGTTACGATCGATGATCGGGCGATGGCGGCCAGATATACCGGACTGATGTCGCCTGCGCCGATCACGCCGATGCAGACCGGATCGATAGCCATAATTTCCCTCCCGAACTGTTATTTAAACAACGTTTAGATAAAACCACTCCGCTGTCAATGGCGAAACTGGGCCTGACGATCAAAGAAGGAGGGGTTGCCTTCGCATCGTACAATCGGGAGGCGCTCGGCTCACCAGCACAAGGGAGGTGGCGCACTTCGGTCTCCTTGGTGCGCATTTGACATGGTCCGCCCTCTAATCTAAACGGTAGTTAGATTAAAGGGCGCTGCTCCATCCGCAGCTTGGCCCGAACTGCGGGGCGCGCCGGCAAGGACGCTTCCCGCGATTTGCCCGAAGGTTGAGGTTTGTCATCATGAAGACCCCAGTGGCGTCTGCCCCACTGTCGATACATTCGCATCGTCATGGCGAGGTGGCGGCGGAATTGTCGGCGCGGCAGAAGTCGATGGCGTTTTTTACGCTGCTGACCGCTCTGGCGCTGGAAATCATCGATCTCACCATCGTCAACACGGTGCTGCCCGCCATCGAACATGATCTAAAGGCCGGTTCTGCTCAGTCGCAATGGGTGATCGCGGCCTATTCGCTCAGCTTTGCCGTGCTGCTGATTCTGGGCGGACGGTTGGGCGATCTGTTTGGCGGGCGGCGCATGTTCCTGCTGGGCGTGGGCGGGTTTACCGCATCCTCGCTGCTCTGCGGCCTTGCCGCAACGCCGCACCATCTGATCGCCGCTCGCGCGATGCAGGGCACGACCGGCGCGATGATGGCGCCTCAGGTGATGACTATGATCCAGCTGCTCTATGATCCGGTGGAGCGCATCGGGCGGATTGCGTGGTTTGGTGTGGTGGGAGGCCTCTCGGCCATTGTCGGGCCTTTGCTGGGCGGGGTTTTGATCGCGCTGAACCTGTTCGGGCTGGGATGGCGGGCGGTGTTTCTGCTGAATGTGCCGATTGGCCTGATGGCGGTGCTGGCGGGGATCGCTTTGCTGCCGCGTGCCGAGCCTCATCCGGATCGCAGGATCGACCTTGTCGGCACGGCGCTGTTTGGTGCGGGCCTGTTCGCTTTCCTTTTCCCGATGATCCAGGAAAAGCGCCATGGTTTCGGTATGTCGATGGCTGGATGGTGGCTGGCCGCGCTGGGTTTGGCCGGGGCGGGGCTGATCCATCAGCACCGCCGTCTCCGCAAGCGGCAGGCCACGGTCATCGAGCCGGGCATGTTTGCCAACGATACTTTTCGTCTGGGCGTCCTGATCTCATTGAGCTTTTCGGCAGCCAACACAGGTTTTCTGTTCGTGTTCGCCTATGCGCTGCAACGCGAACTGGCCTTTTCCGCCCTGCAGACCGGCCTGCTGCACGTGCCTTTCAGCGCCGGTGTCATGTTTTCCATGGCCTTTCTGGTGCGCCGGTTTCTTGCGCAATATGGCCGTCTGGTGCTGATCGTTGGTGCCATCATCATGGGCGCCGGTTGCATGGGCATTCTGGGCTGGATCGCCCTTGGCGCCGTCCGGCCGGTGCTGCTCATTCCCGTTCTGCTGCTGGCCGGTGTGGGCATGGGGCTGGTTTCGGGGCCTCTGGGGGCGGTTTCGGTGGCGCGGGTGGAGCGGCAACAGGCAGGATCGGCCAGCGGCATCATCAAAACCGTACAGCAGATGGGCGGAGCGCTGGGCATCGCCTTGGTCGGCTCGGCCTATCTCCAGTCTGCCCCAAGCGGGCGTGGCGAGGCCGCCGCGCTTGCCGCGATGCTCGCACTGTTGGCGCTGTGCTTGCTCTGGGCCGTTCGGCTGCCGACGGAAATTTTCCCGCGCCAGGCGGGTTGAACATCAAACCATTGAAGAAAAGGAGAGTTCCAGGTGGAGGATCGCTTCAAGTACGGCGTCTCTCTTTACAGCTTTACCGAGGATTTCGGCAGCGTCATGTCGATCGAGGAGGGCTTTGACCATATTGCCGACACGGGCGCGACGGGTATCGAGATCCTGGGCGAAACCCATGTAACGGGCTATCCCACGCCGGACAAGGCGTGGCTTGACCGCTGGTTCGGCCTGCTGGACCGCACCGGGCTGGAGCCGACCAACATGTGCTCGTGGGTGGACACCAAGCTGCGCCTTGGCCAGTCGCTCTCGGCGGATGAAGGTGTGGCGGAACTGACCCGCGACCTGACGCTGGCGCACCAATTGGGCTTCAAGTTCCTGCGCCCCAAATTCGGCGTGATCTCCGCCGATCTGGATCCCGATCCGATCTGGGCGCCCGCGGTCGAGCGCGTGCTGGATCTGGCGCACAAGCTGGACATCGTGATCTGCCCCGAAATCCATTCGCCAACGCCGATCAACCATCCGGTCGTCCATGGCTATATCGATTTCATCGAGCACACCGGCACGAAGAACTTCGCGCTTCTGATCGACACCGGGATCTTTCAGGATCGTCCGCTGAAAAGTTGGGTACACGAGGTGCCCGAGGGCGACAGCGACCATGCCAAGCTGATCAACGGCATGAAGGTGAACCCTGAGGAACTTGTGGGCATCGCGCCGTACATCGCCTTTATTCAGGCCAAGTTCCACCACATCGACGACAACCTCCATGACGAGAACATCCCGTGGGAAAAGGTGATCCCGGTGCTCAAGCGCATTGGCTACACCGGCTATCTGTCGAGCGAATATGAGGGCGTGCGCGAGCCTTGGGTGGCAATCGATCAGGTGCGCCGCCAGCACGTGCTGCTGCGCCGGCTTGAGGCTGCGTGCGGGGCTGTGCATGCCTAAACCTCCTTTGGGATGACGATCATGTATGAATTCCAATTGATCCAAAGCACTGGTTTTCGCAACCACGGACCCGAGGGCGCGCGTGACGGCGTTGAAGTGCGCCTGCGCCTGCCCAATTATCGCGGCATGCGCCTCTCGCTGCTGGACGGTATCGACGTCACGCTCGACGGTGAGTTCTTCAGCCACGAGGTCACCAGTCTGATCCTGGGCGGCGCGGTGTATGATCTTGCTGCCATGCGCGATGCCACCACGGTGCGCTGGGCGATGGGCGAACATGCCAGCGTGCTTGTGCCCAAGCCGGGCGGGCTGCTGCCGGGCATTCATCATGTCAAGGTGGCGGCTCTTGTGCGCTCGCCCTATTTCCCGCCGCATCTGCAACCGCTGGCGGTGAATGGCGAGCGTCTGGCCACCATCGTGCTGCCCTGACAATTGCCAGGGATCGCATCCGGGGCCGGTCAATTCTGACTGGCCCCGATCCGAATTGCTGCTAAGGGAACCGGCCTATCGCAGGAAAGACATCATGGCGGAAAAGAAGCCCTATCACCGTGAAAACCTTAAACGGGATCTGTTGGAGGCCGGGCGGGACTTTGTGCAGAAGCACGGACACCATGAGCTTTCGATGCGCATGCTGGCACAGTTGGCATGCGTATCGCCGGGCGCCTCCTACCATCATTTCGCCGATAGGCGGGCGATTCTTCTGGCCGTGGCGATTGACGGTTTCGAACGGTTGCTCAATCAGGTCATCGAGCCTCAGGGAACCGAGCTTTCGCCGGTGGAGATGATCAAGGCGGGGGCGTCGCGCTTTGTCCGCTTCGCTTTGGAAAACCCCCACCTGATCGAGCTGATGTATGAGAGCGAGCTGACCCGCCCTCAGATCGATCCTGCCCTGCATCACTATCAGGAAATCAGCCATGCCAAAGGGGTGGCTGTTATCCGGCAATTCCTGCCCGATATCAGCGAAAAGGAAGCCGAACTGCGCAATATCACCTTGTGGACTTCGATTTATGGTCTGGTGTCGATGATCAACAAGGGCATCATCAGGCCGTTCGAGAATGGCAAGGCCACCATTGACGACATTTCCGATTGGGTGCTGGAACGCGCCGCCCGCAGCACGATCGGCGATTGAGCAAGGACGCTAACAACAACCTTCCTGATCGCCCCAGTGTCGCTGTCGACTGGTGTGTCCGATGCCGGGGTTCAGCCGATTGCCGGGGTCCAGCGCCCGATAATGGGCGGCCAGCTCAGGCCCGGCCTCATAGAGATGCCCCACATTGTGTTCGGCCGGATAGCGCGCGCCGCGTTCATCCAGCAGGTGCCACATGCGATGCTCCAGCGCGATGGGGTCGATGCCGGGTTTCAGCGCGTAATCCTGATCAAAAACGTGGCAGAGGAAATGCCCGTAATAAAGCGCCTTGTCGATGCAGGCGCCGATGTCGGGGGCAATTGTTCGCGCCAGTCGCGGTCATTGCGACGCAGGGCAACGTCGAGCGCGATGATTTCGCCCACCTCGGCCCCATGGATCGCCCGATAGCGCCGCGCCGCGCCCGCCACGGCAAAGCGGTAGAGGAACGCCTTTTGCGCCTCCAGCGGCGTGCATTCGAACAGATCGCCGGCGGCGCTGGGGAACAGCGAGGCGAGCAGGGCGCGCGTCTCCTCGATCCCCTCATCGGCCACTTTGAGGATCAGGTGATGTTCGAAATGGTCGCGCCACTCGCACATGCGCGGCGGCAGATGCTGAGGCAACAGTCGGCTGACAGCCTGAATCATCCGATCAGAAAAATGGCCCGGCAGCCAACGCAGCGCAGCCCCCAGCCGGTCCAGCCGGTTTTTCAACGCAAAGAACAGCGGCAGACGGTCGGTGCCGAACCGTTCGATGGCGACGAACACATCCTTGCCATAGCGCGCCGCAACATCGAATGCCTCGCGGTGGATATATTCGCCCGACACCGGCAAATGCCGCAATTCGCCCAACGCCCAACGCCCGCCGCCGCAGCGCATCCAGTTCGCCCGGATCATTCGTGCCGATATAGAAAGTGGCGGTGCGCCGGTCTTTGGGAAACGTGTCCAGCTGCACGGCCAGCACCATCAGCTTGCCCGCGCAGCCCGATGCCTCGAACAGCCGCGTGGCATCGGCGTTGAAGCGGGAGGGCGAGGGGGCATCGACCGCCCGCACCCGCTTGGCATAATCAGGGGTGGAGGCCGCACCCGGAACCACCGCCGCGCCAAACCGCCCCTTGGCTACCGCGCCCAGCATCGTTTCGGCATCTTCACCCAGATCGAGCCCCAGATGGTTGACCAGTTCCACCCGCCGGTCCGCCGTGGCGCGGGCATAAAGCGCCAGTTCGGTATAGGCAGGGCCGCGCCGGATCAGCGCGCCGCCCGAATTGTTTCACACGCCCCCGATCACCGATGCGCCGATGCAGGAGGAACCGATCACCGAAGGCGGCTCGCGCCCGATGGGGCTGAGCACGCGCTCCAGTTCATAAAGCGTTGCCCCGGCAAGGCACACCACCTGCTCGCCAGCGCCCAGCAGGTGGACGCCCTTGATCCGCATGGTGTTGATGATGACAAGTGGGCGATCATACAGCCCATCGGGGGTTGATCCCCCGGTAAGGCCCGTGTTGGCCGCTTGCGCGATCACGATCACATCGGCTGCCACGCAGGCGGCGAACACGCGGAATTGCTCCAGCGGGCTGGCGGGCCGCACCACGGCCAGCACGGGCCCTGCGCCATAGCGATAGCCGGTGGCATAGGGCCGGGTTGCGCTGTCCTGAGTGAGCACATTGGCCTTGCCCACAATCGCGGCCAACTCGCGAAGCAGACCCCCGTTACTGGGCATAGGGCCACGCGGCGCGGGTAAAGACGCCGCCATCGACCCCCAGGGTCTGGCCGGTGACAAAGCGCGATCCGGCGCCGGCAAAGAACAGCACCGCGCCCAGCAGATCCTCAGGTGTGCCCACCCGGCGCAGCGGGGTGATGGGCGCCCATGTCGCGGCATAATCTGGCGCTTCCTCGGACGTGCGCCGGGTGGCGATGGCGCCGGGGGCGACGCAGTTCACCGTGATGCCATAACGGCCCAGTTCGGAGGCCGCTGACTTGGTGAACTGCTCGATCCCGCCCTTGGATGCGGTGTAATCGACCAGATTGGGAAAGGCGAGTTTGTTGCAGCCCGAGCCGATGTTGATGATCGAACCGCCGTTGCCGGCCTCTGCCATCAGACGGCCCACGATCTGTGTGTGCAGAAAGCAGCCCTTGAGATTGGTGCGGATCACATCGTCCCAACGCTCCTCGTCCAGCTCGAGCAAGGGCGCCCATGTCTGGATGCCCGCGTTGTTGACCAGCAGCGCGGGCGCCTGGCCTGCCCACGCCACCGCCTGCTCGACAAAGGCCTCCGCCTGCGCCTTGACGCCCACGTCGCATGGCAGGGCCAGAGCGGCCAGCCCCTCGGCCTCTAGCGCCTCAACACTGGCCTGCGCGGCCTCGGGCGAGGAGCGATAGCTGAAGGCCACCGCGTAGCCCGACCGCGCCAGCGCGCCCACCAGATATTCCCCGATGCCGGTGCTGCCCCCGGTCAGGATGGCAAGTGGCCGTGAAACGGGCTGCGTCACAGGCTCATCCCTCCGTCGATCACCAGATTACTGCCGGTCATGAAACGCGCTTCGTCGCTGGCCAGCAGCACGGCGGTGGCGGCAATCTCCTCTGCCTGCCCCATGCGCCCCATCGGCTGGCGGGCGATGAAGGCGGCACGCGCAGCCTGCGCATCCCCTGTGGCTGCGAAACGCTGGTGCAGGGACGGCGTTTCGACCGTGCCGGGGCTGATCGCGTTGCAGCGGATGCCCCGGTCGATGAAGTCGCGCGCCACCGACATGGTCAGGCCGATCACCGCCGCCTTGCTGGTGCCATAGGCAAAGCGGTTGGGCGCGGCCATGACGCTGGAAACCACCGAGGCGACATTGATGATCGAGCCGTCGCCGCGCGCCAGCATGGCGGGCAGGAAGGCGCGGATCATCAGCGCCATCGCACGCACATTGACGCTCATGCTGCGGTCGAAATCATCCATCGCGCCATCCAGAATGGTGCCATGCGCCACCAGCCCCACGCAATTGACGAGAACGCCCACATCGCCCAGCGCCGCAGCCGCCCCGGCCACGGCCGCCTCGTCCGTCACGTCCAGCGGCAGCCGTTCAATGCCGCATATGGCGTGGGGCGCGTCATCAAAGCGCAAATCCGCCGCGATGACCCGCGCCCCTTCGGCGGTAAAACGCTCTGCGATTGCCCGGCCTATCCCCTGCGCCCCGCCTGTAATCAGACAGGTCTTGCCCCGCAGCCGTCCGTCCATGGCCATCAGATCCCGTCATTCCATGCGCGCACGGTGTGGCGCTGGCTGCCCAGCTTTTCGATGCCCAGTTCGATCACATCGCCTTCCTTCAGAAACACCGGCGGCTTCATGCCCATGCCCACGCCCGGCGGAGTGCCCGTGGTGATGATGTCGCCCGGCAACAGGACCATGAACTGGCTGACATAGCTGACGATGGTGGCGCAATCGAAGATCATGGTGCGGGTGTTGCCGGTTTGCATGCGCTGGCCGTTGACATCCAGCCACATGCCAAGGTTTTGCACATCGCCGACCTCGTCGCGCGTGACCAGCCAGGGACCCACGGGGCCAAAGGTGTCGCAGCCCTTGCCCTTGTCCCACGAGCCAAGGCGGTCAAGCTGATATTCGCGCTCGGACAGGTCGTCGCACACGACATAGCCCGCCACATGGTTCAGCGCTTTGTCCTTGTCGACATAAGCGGCGCGGGTGCCGATGACGATGCCCAGTTCGACTTCCCAGTCCATCTTGTCCGATCCGCGCGGGCGGCGCACATCGTCATTGGGCCCCTGAATGCAGGACACGCCCTTGGTGAACATGATCGGTTCGGCCGGGACTGCCATTCCGGCTTCTTCGGCATGGTCGGAATAGTTGAGGCCAATGGCGATGAACTGGCGCGTGCCGGAAAACGGCGTGCCAAGCCGCGATGCGCCATCCACCACGGGCAGGGTCTGTGCATCAAGCGCCTGCAGCGCGGCGAGGCGGTCGGGCGCCAGCCAGTCGGGCGTGATGTCTGCGACATGGGCCGAAAGGTCGCGCAATTGTCCCTGCGCGTCGATCAGACCCGGCCTTTCCGCGCCGACAGCCCCATAACGTACTAGCCTCATAGAATTCTCCAAAAACAGACATGATTTCTTTATTCGGGATCGCAAAAACGCTTCATGCAAATTCGCAGGGCGCGTGTTGCAAATAGGCCAGACAGGCAAGTGCCAGCTCTGTCCGAAACGCGGCCCAATCGATCCACCGGGCAGAATCGCGGGTTGTCCCCAGTCCAAATTCCCACGCCAGCGCCGCAAAGATAAGGCGAAAGGCGACGTCCGCTTTAGCCTGCTTGCGCGACCCGCCAATGTCTTGGGGCAAGGCAAGGAATATCTGCATGGCCGCGACGGCCGATTGTTCCGCCTGAGCCTTGCCGATAACGGACAGTTCCGGGTCATGTTCGGCGCGGTTCATCGCGGTGCGCAGGATCAGGGCGTTGGTGGCCAAAAGGTGCCCATATCCTTCAATGTACAGCGCGACCGCCTCGGCCAGATCGTCCGCCTTGTTCAGAACGCTTCGGACCATTTTCTCATCTTCTGCGGCTATCCTGTCCAGCTCGAGGCTGAGCACCGTGCGGATCAGTCTGTCCTTGGAGGGATAGCGAAGGTAGATCGAGCCAACCGAAACCTTGCCGGCAAGGGCCACACCCTTCAGCGTGAAGTCGTCGTTGCCATGGTGGGCGATCAGCTGGAGCGTGGCGGCAAGCATGCGTTCCTGGCTGGCCTTGCTACGGTCCTGCGCGGGCAGTTTGACTGCCGCTGCGGGGGGCGTGGATCACCATGGAATGATGGCATTGGTTGCATGGTTACCTCTCAAATAGCCATGCGAGCTTTTCTGCACTCCAGCAGGCCCCATAGAATGACCGCGCCGCAAGAGGCCACGGCGATCATTCCCGCGATCAGGAAACCGCCTCGCATGGAGCCTGCTGCCTGCGCCAGATCATTAGCGACCCATGCCGAGGCAAACTGGCCCATGAAAAAGGCGCTGGTCCAGGCGCCCATGCCGCGCCCTCGGTGTTCAAAGTTGAATTTTGTCTGGGCCCAGGCGATGAGCGTGGGCACGGCCATACCGGCGCCGATTTGTTGAACGGTGACAGCCAGAATCATCGAGGGCAGGTTCTTGGCCATCCCCACGCCGGCCAGACCGGTTCCAAGAAAAAGGAGGAAGGCCGTCAACTGGATTGCATTGGACCGCTTGGCTAAAATACGGAAGATCACCGCACCGAGCATGACAAACAGGCTGGGAATATAGGTCAGGCGGCTAAGTTCAGCAGGATCCCTCACGCCGATTTCGGCAAAGGCGATGCTCCCATTGACGATGAACAGGTAGTAGAGAACAGATGCTGAGAACGTGACCAGTACCACCGCAATGGCCTCGATCCACGGGAAAGGCGTGCGGCTGCGCGTGGCCGCTTCGGGGCGCTGATCCTTGGGCTGGGGCTCATAAATGAATACCAGCATGGCAGCAACGATCGGAAAGGCGACCAGATAGATCAGGAAGCCGCCGTTCCATCGCACGCCCGCGATCAGGCCGGACGCCAGCATGGCTGCAGAGCCGAAAAATGTGCCGACGAAACCCTGCACAAACAGCCAGTTTTTGCGTCCTGTGTCGTCCCAATAGTCTGCGATCAGCGTGTTGACGATGGTGAGAATGCCCGCTTCACAGGCCCCCAGCAGCAGGCGCGTCGCGAAAATCTGGTCGACGTCGTCAAGCAGGAACGGCGCGCTGCCCAAGGCGCCATATAACAGCGTGCTGACAAGCAGCAGGCGCCGCCGCCCAAACCTGTCGACAATCAGCCCGGCAAAGGGCGAGAGCACCGCCACGGTAAGCCCCGGTGCGGTCACCGTAAGGGGCACCTTGCTGGCCGCAGCCGGATCGTTGCTGAAATGCTGGATCATCGCCGCCACGATGGGAAACATCGTGACGATGGCGAATACCGGCAAAAAGCCGGCCGCTATCAGAGTAAGTCCCTGCGGGCGCAGGGTCATACCGGCGAAGAAACGGCTGAACGGGTTCATTTTCTCTCCCAGCGCGGCATTGTCCCGCCGATTCTAAACTAAACATCGTTTAGAATGCGTGAGCGCGGACTGGCAAGCGATTCTTTGCCCGGTTTGTCCAAGTGGATTCCGTCCGCAAAACATTTGAAACTGCAAATTGCTGCGTGAGGACGTTCTTGCGAAGCGGTGCTTGCCTTTTACGGGCACTCATCCGCAGTGACAGGACCGGGCATAGGGCTTGACCGGGCGCAGGACTTAAAATAAACGCCGTTTAGATAACGGTCGCCGATTGCCGATTTGGATTGCTTCAAAAAGGCTTCGGCGCGGCCACGTTCACGCTTTTGGGAGAAGGTGTGCGACTGGACGCCCCCTTGGATCAGGCCCTTAATCCATCAATGACATTTGCGCGGATACGCACCCTCAGGTGAGACAGAGCACGCCCTTCGAAATTTCAGTCAATCTTGAGTATGCATTCCAGGATGCTGGTGAAACAATTGAGCAGAGAATCGATGCCGCCGCTGTCGGGTTCCGTTACGTGGAAATTTTCCTGCTCAAGGGGCGCGATCTTCCCGCAATTCGCGCCGCGCTGGCGCGCAATTCGGTGCAGCTTGTCAGCACTGTCGCAGATTATGTAACCCAGTTGGTCGATCCGCAAACGCATGAGGGCTTTTGCGACATCTTCCGCAAGGCGGCGCAAGACGCGCTCTTTTTGGGTTGCCGCAATGTGGTGGTGACATCGGGGCGCGCAGTTCCATGGCTGACCCGCCCGGTCCAGCTGCGCATTTTCGCTGATGCGCTGGTGCGGTTGCTGCCGATCGCAGAGGAACTCGGCGTCACGATCTATCTGGAATCGGCCAATACGCGCCATGATCATCCTGGGGTCCTGTGTTCGACAACACAGGACAGTGCTTGTGTCGTGGAGATGCTCTTCTCGCCGCGCGTCAGGCTGATCTGCGATCTCTATCACTCGGTGGTGGAAGGGGAATATCCGGCGAAAGAATTGCCGCGCGTCATCCATCTTACAGACCACATTCAGATTGGCGATGCCCCTGGCCGGGGAGAGCCGGGTTCCGGCACAATCGACTGGCCGGCGCAACTCGCCTTGTTGAAACAGCTCGAATACAAGGGTTTGATCGGGCTTGAGCTAAAGCCAACCAAAGCGCCCACTGCCAGCGCGTTGGCCTACATACAACAGCTCTGCGGCGATGCATGAAACACCGAGCTGAAGCATCCCGGGTTTCCCGAGAGGATCTTCGAAAGAGATAAATGGAACACAGTTATTGAGGAGATGGCCGGGGGCGCTGAAAGACTTATAATTGTTGATTGGTACTGAGAGTTGATCCGGGGCGGGTGCGAATGAAAAATCGGACAGATTTTTATACGCTAAAGCCAAGACTTTTTCGGTAGTCGATTGGACTGAGGGCGCCAAGAGATATCTTGATCCGCTTCTCATTGTACCAATGGATATAAGCGTCAGCCTCTTCGACGAATTGCTCAATGGTGGCGGCGCTTCCAGTGCGCTGCGATAACATAGACCAACAACCGGTTCCGACGCTCCAGCCAAGGGGCCTGAACGTTAGCAATTAAGGCGGTTTGCGCCCCAATCCCGCAACTGGTCAAAAGCGCTAGCTCCTGACCAGACCAAGACGTTCGTGTGGGCTCGCCCGAACGACGGGAAACTGGAAGGAACAGTTGTTCGAGCCTCATGAATCGACGCGGGGGCAGGCGACCATTTCACGTTGATGCGGGATCAATCGATGCTTTCCAAGGGCCGACTATCGGTCGATCGGTCGGAGCCCGCGATGGCGAGGCTTATGCCTATAGAGCTGCCCTACATCGACTTGGCTCATCTGCACGCCTCCGACCGTTAGATATTGGTTCTCAGGCTGCGGAGGGGACAGGCTCTGCCGCTGAGACGCCATTGGCCGATGTTGATGCGAGTGGGTTGGCCTAGCAGGTATGCTAAAGGCTGGCCGGAAGCCAAATGCTGACCAGAAAGCCTCCTTTGTCCCGATTGGCGAATGCGATCTCGCCGTCCTGGGCGGTGATCAGCGCACGGACAATCGCCAGCCCAAGCCCTGCTCCGCCGCCGGCGCTCCTATCGCGCGAGGGATCGATTCTGCCGAACGGCTGGCCCAATCCGGAGAGCTTATCGGCCGCTATGCCCGGCCCATCATCGCTTATGTCGATCCGCCACCGCCCTCGATCCTCGCACAGCGACAGGACAACCTGTGTGCCATGGCGCAGGCCGTTGTCGATCAGGTTGGTCAATGTCCGGCGTACCGCAAGCGGCGCGGCGACAACGCTTGCCTGCTCGACCGAAAGCGACAAAACTACGGCATCGCCCATTTCCTGGTGAATTTCCACGGCGCGGCGCAACTCGGCGGCGAGATCCAAGGACCGTCGCATCCCGGCCCTGCTGGCCTCTGCCCGAGCGAGGAGCAACGTGTCTTGCAGCAGGGCCGCCATCTCGTCGAGGTCGCGCGCGGCGCGTTCACGCTGCTCCGCGTCGTCGATGAACTCGGCTCGCAGGCGGATGCGAGTGATATAGGTGCGCATGTCGTGCGCGATTGCGGCAAGGACACGGGTGCGCTCGGCCATCAGCTCGGTAATACGGCCCTTCATCTCGTTATAGGCCTGCGCCAGCTCGCGCAGTTCGGGAGAACCTGCGACGGCGAGATCGGGGGAATCCGGTTCGCCGCGATAGGTGCGGATATCGCGGGCGAGCCGCGCCATCGGCTGCGTTGTCGCCCGCACCGCGAAGGCCAGCGCCACCAGCGCCGCGATCCCACCAACCCCGAGTAGCGCCGCGCGCTGGCGAAGCAGGGTGCGAACCGGCTGTGACGGCTGACTCTCGATCGTCAGCATGGCGGGCTGGTCGCCGCCCAGTGTGACATGGATGGCAAGCGGATCGGACATCCATCCAGGCCAGGGGTTCAATCGCGCCAGCCTGCGAAACCGTGCCGCACGTCCGGTTACGGACAGGCGATATCCGGGCAATCCCCTGCTGTAGACGCGACCGATGTTCATGGCCTGCGCGCTTTCAGCCGTGGGTGGTAGCGGCCCGCCTTCGACCAGCACGTGATAGAGGGCGCCGTCGAACGCCTTCGCGGCCGCGACGCGGCGTGGCGGAGGCACGGCCGCGATCAGATCGACCATCGCGCGCACTTGCGCGACGCTGGGGAGCCCGCCGCCGCCCGAAGGCTCATCCCTTCCTGGCGTCCATGTCAGCGCGAACACCGCAAGCTGCAGCAGGACGAAGCTGCCGACCAGCAACACCGTGATGCGGAAGGAGAGCGTGCCGCGCTGCATGGTGGTCAACCACGCTCAACTTGGGCGGCAAGACAATAGCCCCCGCCGCGCACCGTCTTGATCAGGCCCGCGCCCGCCGGATGAGCTTCCAGCTTCCGACGCAGTTTGCCCACTTGCACGTCGATCGCGCGGTCGAAGGGCTGCGCATCGCGCCCGCGCGTCCAGTCGAGCAATTGATCGCGCGAAAGCACCCGCCGTGGATGGCGCACGAAGGCCGCAAGCAGGTCGAATTCACCCCCAGTGAGCTCGATTTCCCTACTTGCAGGATCGATCAGCGTCCGTCGCGCCAGATCGAGCTCGAACCCTTCGAAACGCCAGCGTTCCTCGGCGGCTGGCATGGGGGCAACCCGATGCCTGTCTCGGGTGCGGCGCAGGATCGCGCGGACCCTGGCCACCAGCTCGCGCGGGTTGAACGGCTTGGGCAGATAGTCGTCGGCGCCGATCTCCAGCCCGACGATGCGGTCGATGTCATCGCCGCGCGCAGTAACCATCAGCACGGGCACTTCGCCCTCCGCCTGGAGCCGGCGGCAGATCGAAAGCCCGTCCTCGCCCGGCAGCATGACGTCGAGCACGACGAGATCGACCCGCCGTCGCGCGCGCAGGCGGTCGAATGCTTCGCCCGTCGGGCACAATTCCGCCTCGAACCCCTCCCGTCGCAAAAGGGCTGCAACTAGGGGGCCGATCTCGGGATCGTCCTCGACGACGGCAATGACGGTCTGGCTGTCCATAGGCCCATCATGCTTGTGGGACGGGCCAAGGAAAAGCGACGATCGGCATGATTACATTTCTTCACACACGCTCATCCGCCGCTCGCACAGCAATTACACCCTCATTCCAGATTGATGGCATCGGACGCGAACGGCCGATCCACGTTTTGGAGATTTGCCATGAAGAAATTTGCTATCGCTCTCGTTGCCGGCGCTACCGTCGCCGCCAGCCTTGCCGCTGTTCCTGTGCAAGCGCGGCCGCGTGGCGGCGCGGTTTCGGTCCAGGGTACTGGCGGCCGTGGCGGCACCCTGTCGCGTAGCGTCGACCGCCAGCCTGGCAGCACAAGTGTGACCCGCGGCATCCAGACCAATTCGGGTACGGGCGCCACGACGACGCGCGGTGGTAGCTGGGTCAATGGCAACTATTCGGGCGGCGCCACGCACACCACCAACAACGGCCAGACCTGGGGCCGCTCGACCAGTGTGACTGCTAACGGCAATGGTACAGGCAGCGTCTCATCGACGGTGACCGGCCCGAATGGCCGCACCGGCACCGTGTCGGGAACGGTGAGCTCGACCCCGCCCCAGAACTGAGCCCGCCCCGCCACTCGGCCCGGCCATCTTGCCCTCTCCCCCCAGAAGGCCGGGCCGACTTTCACAAGGATAGCATCATGAGAATTTCCCTCTTCATCGCCGCGACCGCCACCCTTGCCATCGCCGGCACGGCCCATGCGCAAAGGGGTGGCCGCTTTGCCGACATGTTCGCCGGCGCGGACGCCAACCACGATGGCCGCATTAGCCGCGATGAATTCATGGCGGGCCGGAGCGCCCGGTTCGCCGAACTGGATCGCAACCACGACGGCGTGATCAGTGCCGCCGATTTTCCCCGTCTGGCGGCCTTTGCCGCAGCGAAAGCGAAGATGGATGCACTCATCACGAGCGCCGACGCCGATCATGACGGCAGGGTGACGCGACAGGAACTGGCGCATGCGCCGACCACGATGTTCGACATGGCCGATGCCAACCACGATGGATTCGTCGATCAGTCCGAACTCACCGCCTTCCGCGCCAACGCGCGGGCGATGCGGGGAGGGATGTGACGTGGACGCACTGCTCACCCGTTCACCGGCTTGGTTGGCGGTCGTGGTCGGGCTGGTGTTCGCCGAGATCGTCTGGCGCTTGCGCAGCGGGCGCGGCTACGATCGCGGCAATGCGCTGACCACGCTTGGCCTTGCCGTCGGCAACATTCCGACCGCCATCCTCAATGGCGTGGTCATCGGGGCAGTATTCGATGCCGCGTGGAAGATTGCCCCCATCCATCTTCCGCTCGACGACTGCAAGACTTGGGTAGCCGGGTTCTTGGCGGTCGAGTTCGCCTATTACTGGTTCCACCGCGCCAGCCATCGGGTCCGCTGGCTATGGGCGACGCATGCCGTTCACCATTCACCCGGGGAGATGACCCTGCTTTCCTCGCTCCGGCTCGGTTGGACCAACCTCCTGTCGGCGGGGTGGGTATGCTATGTGCCGCTGGTGTTCGCCGGGTTCGATCCTCGGCTCGTGGTGCTGCTGTTGGCGCTGGATCTGCGCTACCAGTTCCTCCTCCATACCGAGGCGAAGCTGTCCTTGGGGCCGCTCGAATGGCTGCTCAACACGCCGTCCCACCACCGCGCGCACCATGGTTGTAACGACGCTTATCTCGACTGCAATTACGGCGGCGTGGTCATCGTCTTCGACCGCCTGTTCGGGACCTTCCGCGCCGAGCGAGCCGAGGAACCCGTGGTGTTCGGGCTCAAGGGCAGGGGGCTTGAAACCAATCCCGTACGCTTGGCCTTTCGCGAATGGCGCGACTTGTTGCAGGATATGAAAACCGCGCAAGGGTTGCGCTACGCTGTGCGCATCGCGCTCTCGCCGCCGGGCACTGTCCTACAGCACCGGAAGACCCAGGAGTTGGCGCCATGAAACCGCTTTTCGCTGCAGCCGCCGTGGCAATAGGCGCCACCGCTTTTTCTCCGGCTCAGGCCTTCGCCGCGCCCGCCATCTGCAATGCGACTTGGACCGACGCGGCAAGAAGCGGTCGTCCCGTTCCGGTGCGAATACGGATGCCCGAAGGACGCGCCCAAGTCCCTGTCATTCTTTTCAGCCATGGCCTGGGCGGCAGCCTTGACGCCGGAACGAATTGGGTGACGGTCTGGGCCGCGGCAGGCTTCGCAACCGTCAATATTGAGCATGCCGGCAGCGATGCAGCGATCTGGAAGGGCAGAATGCGGCCCATGCAGGGTCGGCGCAGCGCCATGAACGGCCAGCAGCTACAAGCGCGCGTTGACGATGTCCATTTCGTGCTCGACCGGCTGGCAAAGGGCGGGCGTGAAGGGGCATGCGATCTCGGACGGCTCGATATGGACCGCGTCGGCATGGCGGGCCACAGCTTTGGCGCCCAGACGGTGCTGGCCGTGTCGGGCGCGCGCTACGGCGGCGCGGCGATCATGCACGACCCGCGTATCAAGGCGGCGATTGCGCTCAGTCCGCAACCAGCACTGAGGCAGGACGACCGTTCGGCTTTCGGAGGGATCGCCATTCCCTTCTTCTCGATCACGGGCACACGCGACGAACTGCCATTCCTCAACAGTGTGGCGCCCCAGGATCGTACCCGGCCGTTTGCGGCCATGCCGACCGGGAGCAAGTATCTGCTCGTTCTCGAAGATGCCAATCACATGATGCTGGGCGGCCAGTCGAAACGGATGCCTGTCATGCGCGCCACTGCGCATATCGTCGATGCCGTCGCCCGTTTCACCACCGACTTCTGGCGGACCTATCTCATGTCGGGTTCGAGCCGGCCTGACTTGATCGCCAAAGATCGGCATTTGCTTGCCAAAGAAGATCACTTTGAAGAAAAATAGAATGTCGAACTGACGCGTTCGATGTCCGAAACGGTCTGCATGGGACAGTCTGTGTGCAGAATTCCTTGTAAGATGACAGATACCGTCATCTTGCCACCCGAAAACAGCCCGACCCTTCGCCACCATCTGGGCCCAACACCGCCCCGGCTCTGACACGTTGGAATGACCGCATTTGGGCAGAGCCGCCACACGGCGAAGGCATCTCGGATGACCGCTGCTTCCCAGCCCTCGACATTCCAATGTGCGGCTAGGGGGTGAGCCTACGACCAGTTAGACGCTCCACCCCTGGCCGCCGAACGTCGCCTTTTGTGGCGATTCCAACGGTGCTCCCGAAAATCTGAATGCCGGGAGGCGTCGACCACATCAGGCCGTTTTGCGGCTGCCGTCAGAATGACATCTGTCACTAAACCCTACGCCCGTACGGGGAAGACGGAGTCCCCTGCTGCGGTACATCCATGCGGCTAGTCACTACGTGCGCCGGGCGGTGATCGAGGCGTTTTTTGGGGTATCAGTCTGCCTGGCCCGGTGCTGATCATCCCTTCGCTTCGTTGATGACATGGATCTGGGTGAATTCGTGGAATCCTTCCTCTGCGAATTCGACGCCCAGTCCGGATTGCTTGGCGCCGCCGAAAGGAACGGTCGGGCCAAAATCAAGATGCTTGTTGATCCATACCGTGCCGGCCTCCATGCGCATGGCGAGATCGTGCGCCGCGTCGCGATCGGACGACCAGATCGAGCCGCCCAGGCCCATGTCGGACGCATTGGCCCGCGCCAGTGCATTGTCGGGATCATCATAGCGGATGATGGGAAGGATGGGACCGAACTGTTCCTCGTCCACCAACCGCGCGCCGTCGCTGATATCGCGCACGATGGTGGGCCGGATGAAATAGCCCGGGCGGTCCAGAACTTCGCCTCCGGCGATGATCGTGCCGTCCGATCGGGCCGTTTCGAGCAGCGCCCGCACCTTGTCGTATTGCGCCCGGTTCTGGAGTGGGCCGATCTGCGCGCCCTGCTTCAGCCCATCGTCGACGACAGCCTCTTCGGCGATCCTGGCCAGTTCCACGCAGAGCGCGTCGTAGATGTCCGCATGGGCATAGACGCGCTTGATGGCGAGGCATACTTGTCCGGCGTTCATGAAAGCACCACCAAAGATGCCCGATGCGGCCTTCACCGGGTCGGCATCGGGCAGCACGATCGCCGCGTCATTGCCGCCCAGCTCCAGCGTCAGCCGCTTGATCGAGGCCGCCGCGCCCGCCATCACCTTTCGGCCGGTTTCGGTCGATCCGGTGAAGCTGATCTTCGCGACATCGGGGTGTGTCGTGAGACGGGCGCCGAGGTCGTTCTGGTCGGTAATGATGTTGATCACGCCGGGGGGAAAGATTCCCGCCATCATCTCGCCCATGCGCAGGGTCGACAAAGGCGTCGTGGGGGCTGGCTTGATGAGCAGCGTATTGCCCGCCAGCAGCGCGAATGGCAGCTTGAAGGCGACGATCAGCACCGGAAAGTTCCAGGGAATGATCGCGCCGACCACGCCCAGGGGGCGGCGGTGCAGTTCCACCCGGCGGCTGTCATTGTCTTCCAGTACCTGTACCGGCAGGTCGTGGGTCGCGAGTTGGCGGATGAAGGCGATGCTGTAGGCGATCTCGGCCGTGGCTTCGCTCAGCGGCTTACCTTGTTCCTGCGTGAGCAGGCGCGCCAGGCTTTCCGCATGAATCTCCATGCAGTCCGCAAGGGCGAGGATCATCGCGCGTCGTTCCGCGATCGGTGTCCGCGCCCAGGCGGGAAAGGCCTCCTTCGCCGCCATGATCGCGGCGTCCAGCTGCCCCGCCGACGCGCGCGGGCAAAAGGCCAACACCTCTTCAGTGGCGGGGTTAATTATTCCCATCACGTCGTCGCCATCGACCAGCCGGCCGCCGATCAGAAGTTTGTAGTCAGGCATATCCAATCCTCCTGTCTTGTCGTCAGCGCGCGCCACAGAGACGCCGATGATTTTCAGGAAGGCTAGGAACCTATCGGCCCAAACCCTAGAGCCATACCCGGCTTTATAGGTGGTGCCAGTTCGTGCGGCCTAGCGCCGTAGGCCAACCACTGTGGCCACCCGCGCAAAGGCTTCGCGGATCGCCTCTTCCGACAGCCCGGTATAGCCGAGCACCAGCGACCGTTCGCGGAAGCGGCCGGGATTGCCATATTCCTGCGTCGCCGCCCCCGCGAACGGATAGAGGCCGACCCCGCAGTTCAGCGCTATGCGCTGCATGTCGTTCGCGGAAGGGAGATTGGGCGGCAATGTCCACATCATATGCATGCCGCACTCCCGCCCCAGCAACGCACCACCGGGAAAATGCTCTTCGATCGACCGGATCACCGTGTCGCGCGCGCCCATATAGGATCGGCGGATGCGCCGGAGATGGCGGAGGAATGCGCCTTCCTTGAGAAAGTCCGCGATCACCGCCTGTTCGAGCCAGGGAGCGCCGTTGTCGGTCAGCGTCTTCACCAGCCGCGCCTGGTCCAGAAGATGACGCGGCATGACCGCATATCCCACTCTCAGCCCGGCACCGATCGATTTGGAGAATGTGCCGAGATAAATGACGTGACCGTTCCGGTCCAGCCCGGCCAGCGCGGTGAGCGGCGGCCCATCGTAGCGGAAGTCGCTGTCGTAATCATCCTCGATGACATAGCTGCCCGTCTGATAGGCCCAGTCGAGGAGGTGCAGCCGGCGATCGAGGCTGAGCGTGCAGCCAGTCGGAAACTGATGGGACGGCGTCACATAGACAAGATTGCCCAGGAAGCCTTCGAGTTGCGAAACGACGATACCCTGCTCGTCGACGCCTATCGGATGAATGCTGGCGCCATAGCTGCCGAACAGATAGGCCGCACCCTGATAACAGGGGTTCTCGACCGCCACGCTCGCCCTCGACCGGTCGGTGATGAAAATTCTGGCCAGCAGGTTGAGCGCGCCCTGGATACCGGACGTGATCATGACCTGATCGGCGCTGGCATCGATCCCACGTGTTTCGCCCAGATGCGCCGCGATCGCTTCGCGCAGCGTCTGTAGTCCGCGCGGATCGCCGTATTCGGTCTGGATGCCACGCGCATAGGCAAGATGTCGCGCGGTGGCGCGCTGCCAGAAGCTGGTCGGGAAACTCTCGGGGTGTGGACGGCCGACGAAGAAATCGAACTGTGGACGCGAGCGCTTCTCTTGCCAGAGCTGGGGCGCCCGCCCGGAAAAACTTGGGTTCTTGCCCAGACGCAGTCGCTTGCGGCTCGGCTGGACCGAAGCGTGCCCGTTGCGCAGCAGGACGGTGGCGTCGGGCAGCTTTTCGTTGACGAAGATGCCAGCCTTGGCCCGCGAAGTGATATAATCCTCGGCGGCCAGGCGTTCATAGGCCAGCGTCACCGTGTTGCGGGCGATGCCGAGCTGGTCTGCCATGCTGCGCGTGGAGGGCAGGCGCTTGCCCGCCGCCAACGTGCCTTTCAGGATCTGGTCGCGCAGCGCCTCGTAGATCTGGACTTGCAGGGATCGTTCATCCTTGCGGTCAATGCGGATGATCAGGTTCATCGTCATCTGGGCATGCCCCAAAATCTTGCTCGTGGCATCCTACCGCGCCGCCGCGGCAATGATAGAGCGATTGGAAACTGGCACTATCATCTTTCCCGATGCTGGCCCTACCGGCTGGCCATGGCGCTGTTCATCCTGCGCAAACAGCTTGTCTGGCTGGACTCATTGAGCGGAGAACCCCATGTCCATTTATCTCAGCATGCAGCGCGTGCGCTTTTCCAGCCCGGACGGGTATGAAAAGTTCAAGGTCATTTTCGCCGATACGCGCACCCATCTCATGAAATTGCCGGGCTTCCTCCATTTGACCTGGTGGGTCCATCCCGAAGACCCCACCTGGTTCAACGAGGTCAGCTTCTGGGTGAGCCGCGAGGCGCTCAAGGACTGGCACATGGCGACCTATCACAAGCACGCCAAGGAATGGGCCGCGCGCGGTGCCATCATGGAAGACATCATCACCAATTTCGAGCTTACCAACACGCGCCTGCTGCGCGTTTGCCCCTGCTGTGGACTGGTCGAGGACAAGGCGTTCGAACTCCAGGAAGAGCAGAAGGTGCTCGCCGAGCCGTGCCCCAAGTGCGATTTCAACTTCCCGGTCATGCCGAACACGCCAAGCAGCTTTGCGGTATTCAAGGACGTCCCGTTGCTCCCGGAAGCGTCAGAGCCGTCCGTGGCGCCGTGAACGGGCGGGCATTAGGGCCAGCGCGCCCGGCATCTGGCCCTATCGAAAAGACCGACGGTGGCGCTAGGGCAATGACCGCAATGCGCTGATAGTGGATACTGGCTGACCTTTGAGCAGGCATACGCGGCTTTCACGGTCGGCCTGAGATGGTTCAATCTTGTTCCAGGGAGATTTCGCATGGCGACGCAGTTGGCCGCGAAAGTGCAGGATTCGCCGCGTTACGCGGTTCATGGTGGCGTGCAGAACGAACCCAACGAGAAATGGGTGCCGTTCGAGTGGATCGAACCGCGTTTCGGTGCGCAGGTGCACGGCGAATACGTGGTAATCCGGCCGGAAGGCACGTCGGGGTCGCTCTCGGCCGGGTTCTGGCGCACCGGGCCATCCGCCCCGGGCGCCGCCGCGGATGGGTCGCATACCATCGTCTATTCCTCGCCGCTGGGGGATGAGACCGCCTGCGTGATCGACGGCACCGCCGTTCTCACCGTCATTGCCACCGGCAAGAGCTACAAGGTCGGCCCCGGCTCGATCATCTACTCGCCCAAGGGGCTGGAGGTGCAGTGGGAGATCGAAGGGCCGTCGTTCAAGAAGTGGTGGTGCATCTGGAACGGCAGCGAACCGACCGCCAACCCGCCCCAGGACCTGCTCATCATGCACACCAGCGAAAATCCCGACGAATGGCAGGAGTATCATTTCGTCGAACCCGCTGAGGGTGCGCAAGTCGCCGGCGAGCTCTATTTCAACCGCTCCGCCGGATCGACGGGCACGATGTTGAGCGGCGTGTGGCGTTCCGGCAAGGGAATCGCCGGGACCAACGTGGACGAGAAAGGTACGCTCGTCACACCTTATACCGGCGTGCTGGGTGACGAGACGATCCTGCTGCTCGAAGGCGAAGTCGAGGTGGTGGAGACGGACACCGGCAAGGTGCACAACTTCAAGGCGGGCGATTCGATCGGCCTGTCTTCCGGCATGCACATCACATGGACGTCCAAGGGACCCTTCTCGAAGAAACTGTGGGTCATCACGCGGGACGTGCTACCCGAATAACGTCCAGGTTTGCGATGGCAGGTGGCGGCGGTTTCAAGGCCGCCACTTCGCTTTCAGGATGCGATGGCGACGGCGGATGCACGGTTCCGCAAGCGCGCCGCCGCCTTTCTCTATTCGGCGGAGTGAATACTCGGAGCGGGCTGGAAAACCGGCGCGCCGTATCGTTGCGGCATGATTGCGGAGAGGATCGAAGGCATGACCGGCACACCGGTATCTGTCGCCGCCCCCGGCTACCGGGAGGCGGTTGAAGAATTTTGCTTGGAACGGGAATGGGCCCGGCTTTCTGGCAGTCTTTCGGGCGGTATCAACGCCTGCGTGGAATGCTGCGACCGATACGCCGATGGCGACGATCTGGCCCTCATCACAGTGGCGGCGGACGGCACAAGACAGGACTACGGTTTTGCCCGGTTGCGCGACTTGTCGGCGCAAGTGGCGAACATGCTGGTGGCGCATGGCGTCAAGCCCGGCGATGTGGTTGCGGGCCTGCTGCCGCGAAGGGCCGAACTGGTTGCCACGGTCCTGGGCGTCTGGCGGGCGGGCGCGGTCTATCAGCCGCTGTTCACCGCCTTCGGTCCCAAGGCCATCGAGCACCGGTTGGGTATCAGCAAGGCCGTGCTGGTCGTTACGGACAGCGCCAATCGCGCGAAGCTGGCGGGCATCGCGCAATGTCCGCCGGTCGCGACCGTTTGCTTGCCCGGGGAGTTCCTGACCGCGGGGGACATCGACTTCAGCGCCGAAGTAGCGGAGATGCCCGCCGATTTCGCGCCGGTGATGCGCACCGGCGACGATCTCTTCCTGATGATGTCCACATCGGGTTCGACTGGGCTGCCCAAGGGCGTGGGCGTGCCGCTCAAGGCCCTGCCTGCCATCAGTGCCTATATGCGCTGGGCGATCGACCTGCGGGCGGAGGACCGTTTCTGGAACATCGCCGATCCGGGCTGGGCCTATGGCCTCTATTACGGAATCACCGGCCCGCTGCTGCTGGGCCGGCCAACCATCCTGTACGAAGGCGCCTTCTCTGCCGAGGCGGCCTATGACCTTATAGCGGCCCTGGGCATCACCAACCTTGCCGGATCGCCTACCGCCTATCGCCTGCTGATGGCCGAAGGCGCCGATGCGGCAGCGAGGATCAGGGGCAGGTTGCGCGTCGTCAGTAGCGCGGGCGAACCCCTGAATCCCGAAGTCATCCGCTGGTTCGACGAACATCTCGCGGTGGCGGTGCACGATCACTACGGCCAAACCGAAACCGGCATGGTCGTGAACAACCATCACGGCCTGTCGCACCCGGTGCGTCCGGGTTCGGCCGGGTTCACGATGCCCGGCTACCGGGTGGCGGTGCTGGATGAGGAGGGCAACGAACGGCGCGCGAACCAGCCGGGCGAACTGGCCATCGACATTGCCCGATCGCCGCTGCTCTGGTTCGGCGGCTATTGGCAACAACCCACGCCCGCCATCCGGGATGGCTATTATCGCACCGGCGATACCGTGGAATGGGAGGCCGACGGCAGCATCAGCTTCATCGGCCGCGCGGATGATGTCATCACTTCATCGGGCTATCGCATCGGCCCGTTCGATGTCGAAAGCGCGCTGATCGAGCATCCCGCCGTGATGGAGGCTGCCGTCATCGGCGTGCCCGATCCCGAACGCACCGAACTGGTCAAGGCGTTCGTCGTGCTGAACACCGGGTTCGCGGCATCGCCGGCACTGTCCGATGCCCTCAAGGCGCATGTCAGGAACCGGCTCTCCGCCCATGCCTATCCCCGGCTGATCGCGTTCGTGCCGGAATTGCCCAAGACGCCCAGCGGCAAGATCCAGCGCTTCATGCTGCGCGCGATGCATGCCGAGCAACGGTAAAACTGGCTCCATAAAAAACCGGCAAACAGGTTCTAAGAAGAGGGTCAGATTTCCTTCAGGTTGGCCCTTGACACCAGAGCCGGGGGGGGCGGGAAGGTCCACACATCCCCTGATGCTGATGTCCAGGCGCAACGGGTCACGAATGCACCCAGATGCAGTGACCATATCAGGGAGCTTTCTATGAACAGGGTTGGAGGCATCAGCATTCTTGCCATCGCGGTATGTCTTGCGACGCCGGCATTAGCGCAGCAGGCGACTGACGAGCAGGCGCCGTCCGGAGGGCTGGGGGAAATCGTCGTCACCGCGACCAAGCGGTCGGAAAATCTCCAGAACGTTCCCGTTGCCGTGTCGGCCATCTCGTCCTCGCAACTCGCCAGCAAGGGCGTGTTCGATACGTCAGACCTCAACAGTTCGATGCCCAATCTTCAGGTATCGTCGGCTTACGGTTCGCAGCAGCCCAATTTCACCCTGCGCGGCATCGGTGTCGGCACCGAACTCAGCGCCAGCGCAGCCTCCCCGGTCGGCGTCTATGTCGACGAGGTCTATCAGACCTTCCGCGCGAGCCAGGGGCAGCAACTCTATGACCTGGCTCAGGTCGAGGTGGTACGCGGCCCGCAGGGCACGCTCTATGGTCGCAACACCACGGGCGGCGCGATCAACTTCATCACCCGCAAGCCCGATCTGAAGGGCGCGAATGGTTATCTGACGGCCGGCTACGGCAATTTTAACCGCAAGAGCGTCGAAGGCGCCATCGAACTGACGCCCGTCGAGGACCAGCTCGGTATCCGCATCGCCGGCACTTATGTCAAAATGGATCCCTATATCCACAACCTGATGCCCGCCGGTCTGAACAAGACCGCCGCAGGTGGTGCGTCCGGTCGGAATTTCGCCACGGGCCGCGATCCGGGGGGCGATGAAACATATGCCTTCCGTGGGACTGTGCGCTTTAAGCCGAGCGACACGCTTGATGTCACGCTAAAGGGCTATGCGTCGAAATCGACCGGGGGCGCGGCTGCCTCGCTCGGTGCAGGTCCTTACAAGGCCAATCCGTCCCTGTTCGACTATGAGAACTCCAATTTCATCCTGGCACCATTGTTTCGCGCGCTCGGCGCCAACGGCGCCGGTTTGCTACCCAGCAGCTATAGCCGGGCGGGCCTGTCGGACACGCAGATCGATCAGGATACGATCGGCCGCGCCGAGACGCGCACCGAAGGCGTGGTGCTAACGGTGAAGGCCGAACTCGCCGACAAGCTCAACCTCACCTCGATCACCGGCTATGATTCCGGGCTCTATCTCCAGACGCAGACCGATTGCGACAGCGGTCCCCTGCGTCTCTGCTCGAACGGCTACCGTTCGGATTTCAAGGCCTTCAACCAGGATCTCCGGCTCGATTACAGCAGTGGCCCGTTCAAGATGATCGCCGGCGCCTATTATGGCTGGGACACGGTGACGTCGAACAACGATATCGACATCTTCAACCTGCTCAGCGACGTCCGCGCGGCCGTCGGCCTTCCGGCGACTTGGTTCAATCCGGCGGGCGGCTTCAATGGGAAGGGTTTGTCCGCCGGGTCTCTTCCGACCGGCATTTTCGGCAAGCAGCATTTCAGGCAGAACCGCGAGAGTTGGGCGGTCTATGGCGAAGGCAGCTACGAAATCACCCCGACCGTGAAATTCACCGCAGGTCTGCGCTACACGACCGACACGACCAAATACCGCGATGGTCTCACCACGTATTACGACGACGCCGGTAACCCACGGATGCTCGCCGTCTCGGCTTATGGTTCGCCCTATTTCCTGTCGCCAGTTTATGACGAAGCCGGCAACGTGGCGATCCCGGCCACCGGGGGTGCGATACCGGGCGGCGTGAACAAGGACGGCAAGACCAGCCGCGTCTCGGGCCGCGCCATCCTCGACTGGAAACCGGTGGACGGTGTCATGCTCTATGCCAGCTACAGCCGCGGCTATCGCGCCGGAACGTTCAATGGCCTGGCCTATATCAGTTCGCCACAGGTCTATTTTGTCAAGCCGGAGGAAGTGAACGCCTATGAGATCGGGTTCAAGACCCGGTTCCTTGACAACCGGCTGCAAATCAACGGCAGCTTTTTCTATTACGACTACAAAAACCAGCAGAGCCAGGTCGTCGACCAGAGCGTGACCGCCAACATCATCACGCTCGACGGTACGATGAAAGGGCTGGAACTGGATGTCCAGTTTGCGGCAACCGACCGTCTGACGCTGAGCGCATCGCTCGGTCTGCTAGACAGCAAGTACAAGGGCTTCGACCAGGCGACTTGTGCGGCGCTGAACCTGAGCGGGCTGTTCCCGGCGCAGAAAGGATCCTGCGTGCAGTCCGGCGCGGGCAGTGTCAGCGTGGGCGGCAATCCCTTCCCCTATGCGCCGAAGTCCTCGATCAACCTTGGCTTCGACTGGGATGCGGCGGATCTTGCGGGTGGTAAGATCAAGCTTCATGGCGATGCCGCCTATACCGGGCGTTTCTACTATGACTCGTTCAAGGACTACAGCCGTGGTGTACTCAAGAATCTCGCGACGGGCGCCTACACGAACGGCGAAGGCGATTACTGGGTGTTCAACAGCCGCATCAGCTTCGTGACGGATCGCTATACGCTTTCGCTGTGGGGCAAGAACCTGTCGAACAAGCTCTATTTCCCGGGCGGCTATCCCAACGAAGGTATTACCGGGGCGGGCTACCTGGTTCGGGCGCTACCCAGAACCTATGGCGTTGAAGGCACTTTGCGCTTCTGAGGTGAGGCAGGGGATCGCATGCGATCCCCTGCTGTTGGCTGAAACGCCCCATTTCTCGTCGAGATGAACGAAGGTGCAGTTTCGTTGTCGGCCTCCGGCCTCGGGAATGGCAGGAATTGCGGCGGCATCGTCGGCCCGAGCACCAGCGTGCCGGCGGCGACTATCTCCCTCCCTGCGTCATAATCGGTCTATCCGGTCGCGCCGCAGTTGCGGACATCGCCGCTGCGGATCATTATGGGGCGATGAGCAAAAATCATTGGACCTATCAGGAGTGGGAAGACGCCACCGTCGAGAAAATCGCGACGTTAGGTGCAGTTGCGCCAGACGAGCATCGCGTCGATTACCTGCGCGTCCAAGTCCGATCTGCGATCCGTCAGGCATTACGCCATGGGCGGTCAGGGCTGGACGATAACGAAGCAGTTGTCGCGTAGCGACGCGGTTGCGGACATTTACCTGTGCTTAAACACAGTCTCCGAAGCTAGGTGGTCCGTCGCGAGCGAGAAGATCATCAACCGCCTTATCGAGCACTTCCACTTTCATTGCTTTCATGTGATCGTAACTAGAGCCAACGTCGCCTTCGCAGATATAGCTATGATCTGCGCTTGTCAGGTTCTGACTGCCCTTGAATTTCGCGAGCACCGCTGGATCCCCGCCCGAGTTGCGAATGATGTAATCATCGAATCTACGCGCATAGCTCGCGATTCTGGCCTGAAATTCGGGATCTTGCCCGGCCCGGCATTCCTGGCCTGTTTTCTCTGCGAAGTAGATGAAACTGCCGAGACAGAGCACTCCGGTTCCTGGCTCCTGCGACGGTGGTGTAGCAGAGATCAATAGTGCAGAAGCCGCAGCTATGAGCGCTGGTCTCACATAGGGCAATGTGTCGAACATCGAATGAGCATATTCAATATTTCGACAGGGAACCAGCGCCGTCCGCTCCCCCCGCCATTGCCGCCGATCGGCTATGCATACGGCAGCACTGTCACCCGCCGTTCGCCGCCTATCCCCAGAAGATGAACGAAGGAGCGGTTTCGTGCTCGGCCTCCAGGCCCTGCAACGTCTCCTTTGAAGGCGACAATCACCGAGCCAGCCAAGGCGACGATGTATGCGCAAAAGCGGTCGAGCGGGAACCATGCGTGCTTGGCTAAATGCCGTTGCCGTCAGTAAGGAAGTTCCCGATGTCCGCCGCCGACACAACCCAGGCCCGATATGAGAGTGGCAGTCGCCGCGCTTGGCGCCGGGACGCGGGCGGCGGCTATCGCCATCCGCGCGCAAAAACCCGGCGTTCCGGACACGGTGCTAAAGCTGCCGTCTTCATCGGAAAATCTCGCACAGGACTAGCGTTTTCCCAATTCATTGCTACCAGTTAGCCGATGGACGGATTTCAAATATCGCAGCAATTCCAGCCCTATCTTCTCACAGGCGAACGCATCCTTTGGTCGGGTCAGCCCAAGCAGGGGCTGGTGCTGGGAGGAAGGGATGTGATGCTTATCCCATTCAGCCTGATGTGGGGTGGATTTGCGATTTTCTGGAACGCGATGGTATGGTTTGCCCCATTCGACAGGGATTCTGGTGCGAGCCCGGAATGGTTTTTCAAACTGTGGGGACTGCCATTTCTCGTAGTTGGCCTATACTTGATTGCAGGGCGTTTTTTCCATGATGCGCACATTCGCAAGATGCTGTTTTACGCGGTCACTGACCAACGTATCCTGATCCTTCGGGGTTTGAAAATCACGTCCCTCGACATTCACCGTTTACCGCGCCTGGAGTTGTCAGAGCACCGAGATGCATCGGGCACAGTGGCCTTCGAGTCCAGCAATGTTTTGACATTCGGTGGCATGAATGGGTTTGGCTGGTGGCTTCCGGCAATTGGCAGCGGCATGCAGTTCTATAAAATTGAAAGTCCGCGTAAAGTCTACGAATTGATCCGCAGCGCAAGTCGCTCGTGAAGTCGAGCTTCGGCACTACGGGTCTTTGGACTCGGAATGTCCGCTCCCCCCAACATTGTCACCGGCCCGTATGGTCGTGGAAGGCCATGGGATCGGCCATTAGTTGCTGATTTGCACCGGATGAATCTATGACCGGTTTCGACGGCACTGCCAGTGGCTGTGAACGACCGGTATCGCGGCGGCATTTTCCATTACAGTGCAATTGCGGACGTTGCGACGCGCGTTTACCCTTGGGCGAGGAGGACCGCCAGATGCGGCTTATCGAGCTTATTCGCGACGCGGCTGATTTGGACGATGACCTGATTATCTACGCTGTAGCGCCGTGGTCACCAGATGCCGATACGGTCTTGGTCGTCGTCCAAGGCAATAGTGCAGAACCGGTGACTTTCCATGGCAGGCAATATGACTACTTCCTAGAGTCGTTCATCGCTCGCAATTTTATTGAGGACTATGCCGCGAGCGTAGAAGGTGCATCGGCAACAGAGCGAGAGCGCTGCGAGCGTCTCATACGATACGCGCAGGATGACGCCTAACCAACGGCAGCTTCCCACCAACCCAGGCCATTCCTGGAGTCAGCGACATCGATAAACAAACGACCGCTTCCGGCGTACGAGTTCAGGCGCTTGAACGGCGGCTATCGCGGCGGCAATCACCAAGCCAGCCAACGCGATGATATATGCGCAAGAACGGTCGAGCGGGAACTATGCGTGCTTGGCTAAATGCCGGTGCCGTCAGTATGGAAATTCCCGATGTCCGCCGCCGACACAACCCAGGCCCGATATCTGCTGCGGATGCAGCGGGTGATTGATCATATTCACCATCATCTCGGTGACGATCTGGGGCTTGACGTGTTGAGCGGGGTTGCGGCCTTTTCGCCTTATCATTTTCACCGGCAGTTCAGCGCCATATTCGGCATGTCGCTCCACCGCTATGTGCAAATGGCGCGCATGAAACGGGCCGCTTCGCGATTGGCCTTTCGTGCCGATACCGTGACCGACATCGCGTTCGACGCCGGTTATGAGGCGCCCGACAGTTTCGCCCGCGCCTTTCGCCAGCGCATAGGCCAGGCGCCATTGGCCTTTCGGGAACAACCAGACTGGGCGGCATGGGAAGCGGCAATGGCGCAGCTATCCCGAGCAAGGAGCCAAATCATGACCCAGCAGTTCTCGAGCGAAGATGTAACCCTGCGCGAGGTGCTCGAAACCAACATCGCCTTCATGAGCCACCATGGCGAGCCCCAACTGCTTGGCGAAACGATCCGGCGCTTTATTGCCTGGCGCAAAGGGCATGGTGTGCGCGCCGCTGATCATGCCACCTACACCATCTTTCACACCGATCCCGAGATAAGCGGGCCAGACGCCTATCACCTTGCCCTCGCCACCGAAATCCGCCGCCCGTTGACCGCCGTCGACGCAGGCATCGAGGCGGGCACTATACCGGGCGGGCGCTGCGCGGTTCTGCGTGTGATCGGCAGCAGCGACGATCTGCGCCCGGCGGCTGAATTCCTCTATCGCGACTGGCTGCCTGTCAGCGGAGAAGAACTGCGGGACTTTCCGATCTATGCCCAGCGGGTCCGTTTCTTCCCGGACGTTCCCGAGCATGAAGCGATCACCGATTTGTTCCTGCCGCTCCGGTAAAGACCGGCCTCCGGCCAGATGGCCGCAGGCCGAATGGATACCCCGATGAATGAATGCCCGCTCCGGAAGGGCGGTATTGGCTTCGTAAACGTCGTCTTTTGGGGCGATCGCCGCAACTGGCAATGCGATGGTCATATCAGCGGCTCGCGCCCACTTGCGGACATTGAAGGAACTATTGAGGCTGGTGTCATGAAAGTTGATCGTCGGGAAGAACATTGGTGGGTTTACCGGTCGCAGCGGCACCGCGAGGTCCGAACGATTGCGAGTAGCGACGGTCGCGTTGTCATTGCCATCTGCCAGCGAAGCGATGGCTTGTTTTGCTTCTACGTGGATGAGCTGGAATATGTCACCGAACGTGAAGAGGATTTCTGGCAGCCCGGATCGCTAGAAACGGGGGTGTTTGGCTCTATGGACGAGGCAGAAAGGGAGGCTAGGTCGCGCTATCGCGAACTCGACGGAGGCCACGTTTAGCCGAGATTGCAAGCCATCGACACGTCCGCTTCCCACCAGCCCACGCTATTCACGAGCCTAACGGCATAGATAAACGAGCGGCCGCTTCCGGCGTACCAACTCAGGCGCCCCAACGACGGCTATTAAGGCGATCATGGCGAAGGACAGGTCGGTGCTCAAATCGGCGGCTCGCGACCAACTCAAGACATTACAGTGCGGGCGCCGGAACGACGGCTTGGCGCCGAAACTGGTCCTTCGTCAATTGGACGGGCAGCCGGTCGGCGACGCGCCATTTGCCGCCGTTTGACTGATATTTCATCGTGCCTAAAAGCGGCCGCTCAAATCATGGAACACCGCGCAATTGATGGAGCCACGCTCCTGAAGCGCTTCTTCACGGGTACGGGTGTCGTGACCCGACCACGGTGCATGATGTTCAAGCGACCGCCTTGGTGCCGCGCCTATCGTAAACCGGTAGACGGTCCGAGTGGTGCGGACGATCGGTCTCCGGTAAAGAAGGCTGATTCCCTGAGCGGAGATCCCAACCCCCGATCCGCGATCGTGTGCGAATTACGAGCCTGCGAGCTAAGATGGTCGATTGATGATCGCGCTCCGGAGGTAGTCGTGACCAACCGCTCATCGCTAACGGCATGTCAGATCAGTCGATCGCTCGCTCGGGTGTGTTGCCTAGACTGTCATGGTCGCGGCAACCAAACGACCGCAATCGACGTTCGTCACGTTGTTGTGGGCGTCGACATGCTCCGTCTTGACCACATAGGTGTCGGCGAGGAAGCGGTTGATCTTGCCGGGCACAGGATGGAAATCGGTCGTGTCACAATCCGGCGCCATCATGTCGCCGGTCATCTGCGGGCCGTTGGCGCCCATCGCGCCGAAGATGTCATTCGCATCGCCTAGGCTCTTGGTTGCGTCCCCGCTGAGCCGTGAGGCCAGCGGGTAGGCGATTGTCGTCGCCTGGTCGTTGTGCGTGTGACTGAAGGAGATCGGGCCGGACGGCTTACCGACGAGTGCCGAGAAGGGGCCTTTGCCGGCCGTAAGGCCATTGTGCGAATAGGCGCCCTGCAACAGCGTCACGCTGCGGAACGTCATATGCGAAGGCGGCACGAGACGCGTTCCCGCCGCCGTCACGAGACGCGCCCCGAAGCTGTGACCGACGAAGTGCAGGCGAACGTCACCCTGGGGCTGAAGGCTGCCAATCAGATCTGCGACGCTATCACCGACGGTTCCGGCGCGCTTCTTCATCGTGTAATAGGTCAGCTTGTTGAGCGCCCAGACGACACCGCTTCGTGCGCCTTGGAAGGTACCACGAAGGACATCGCCGAGTCCCTGTGCGGCACCCACGCCAGGGGATACCTCAAGGGCGAGCGGCGCGCCGAAACTCAGCAATAGATCATTTGCGTCGCTGATCGTCGCGGACCTCCGAAAGATGCTCGCGTCCTGCGTGAGTTCCGGGTCGGCATGGTCCGGCTGGAGGTCGAGGGATGCCATGGCCGCTCTGAAAAACTCATAGGCGGCGGACTCGTCTCGCTTTTCAGGGGTTGCAGCCGCGGCACGGGCGGCATCTGCGACCTTATCGAACTCCGGATCGTCGGCAAATGCGCGAACCTGTGCAATCATCGCCTCAAGATGTTCGACAGGCACGTCGAAATTTGCCCGCTCTGGCCGGTCCACTACCGCCATGGTGCCACCTTTCTGGTTCTCTTTGACTAGCTCCCCAGCCCCATCGTAAATGGCGTCGTAGGCCTTGGCTGGCCAGAGAATGCCGACCACGGCGAAGCTCGCCGGATCACGGCCGCGCTTAATCAGCTCGTCCGCCGCATTCTGCCAAAGCGTCGCATAGAGCTGCTCGGCGTCGGGAAGGTCGTTGTTCCAGCCGTGCGAGATGACGACCAAATCCTTGATTTCGGGACTGAGCAGTGCTTGCAGCCTAGCGGCGACGTTGAGGTCTTTGCACCGCGCGTTCTTGTCAAATTCGAGCCATTCAAATGGGGAGGGGCCGAGTTGCATCGTTTCTTTCCTAAACGGATTGTAGGGCGCGCATGACGTCGATCAGGCCCGCACCTTGGAATTCGGGCCGTCGCTTGAGATCGGTCGCGCTGTCGATAAAGATTTGCTTCACCGCATCGGGCCGGCCTTTGAACTCGCGGCGAACCGAAAGGAAGGCGGCGATCGCGCCAGACACATGCGGTGCTGCCATGCTGGTGCCGGTGTCCTCGTGAAACAGTGCGACGTCGGGCTGCGCGGGATCGCTCACCATCGCGGAAACGATCCGTTCTCCCGGCGCTACAAGGTCAGGCTTCATCCGCCCGTCGGCGGTCGGCCCTTTGGAGGAGAAATAAGAGATGCCGTAGGTGTGCGGACTGTCGCGATGGGTCGATCCGACCGTGATCGCGAGATCGGCATTGCCGGGGTCGGAGATGGTCGCGAGATGAGAGGCGCGCTCGGTCGTGAGGCTCAGCGACTGTACCGTCCCATAGCCGCCGTTGCCGGCAGCGACGACGACAACGACGCCGCTTCGGACGAGTCGGTCGACCTCCACGCACAGGGGACTCTGTCCGGCTGCGAACCAGCGCGCGTCGAACGTGTAGCCAAGGCTAAGATTGAGGCCGTGGATGCGCAGGTTACGGCCGTCGTTATTCGCACTCTGCAAATAGCCGATTGCCGCGAGCAGGGTCGCGACGTCTCCGGTCTGACCGTCCTGGAGGACCTTTAGACTGACAAGCTTGCATTCAGGTGCGACGCCCGAGATCACGGTTCTCGATAAATCGCTGACATCGTCGATCTGGGTATCAGAAGTACGCACCTTCTGCTGGACAACGATCTGCGCGGGCTGCGTTGGTTCGGTCGAGCCTGCAGGTCGCTTAATGGTCTCGCCAGCAATGATCGCTGCGACATGCGTGCCATGGCCATCGGTATCGACGAGCGGACTGCCAGCGCCGGTAAAATCCATATGCTGGAGCCCGTCGGGCAGCTGCAGCGTCTCGTGCTGTTGGAAATGGAAATGACTGCCGTCGATCCCGGTGTCGGCGACCGCCCAGACAATGCCGTTGCCGGCTGCGGAGAATGCAGCGCGTGCCGCATCGCATTTGACCGTCCTACCGGACTCGAACACGAACCGGCCGACGGCATGGTTAAGCCAGATCTTGTGGACCAGCGGATAGGTCTTGTCGCCCACTACGATGCGAAGCGTCGACAGCGCCGCGATCGCCTTCTCCGATAGACAGGCGAACAGATATTGATCGGTCCAAAAAGAATTGACGAAATCAACAGTGTCGCCGTCTGCGAGATAGGCATGGCCGTCGATCCGAGCGCCTGGCGGGAGTGTGAATGGGTTTCTCAGGCGAAACGCTTCTGGAGGCGTTCGCTCGACATCCGAATGAACGAGGACGAACAACTCGTGCGCGATGGCCAGCCGAGCAAAGTTCACGCCGCCCGGCGTACGCGCATTGGCTTCGATGATGACCTTTATAGGGCCGTCGGGATTGAACATCCGATTTGCATCGGACACATTATCGGCCCGACGCGCCTCGATCGCTTCGAGCAAATCGCCTGCAAGCTGCGACTTGCGTAGTTGTTCGCTCAGAACATTGCTCTGTACGATCTCTGCCAAAGCGGTTCCCTCCGACGAAAGCGCCGATTCTGCCCATCTCCGCGAGCGCTAGATTGCGGGCCGTTCCTGTTCAGGTCAAGGCAATCTCGCTGGCGGCACTCACGGGGATTTGTCTCGCGAATTAGGCCGAATATTGCGCATTACCAGCGGCGAAAATGTTGATTCTAAAGCCACCGGATCGATTGGTCATCTCTGCGCAGCGTTTCTTCTGGAAAGAAGATGCTTCAAATCCAATGATCATCTGCGGCTTCGCAGCTCGATTCTCGTTCATTGCAGAACACGGGGCATGGCGACGCATAAGCAAAATACATCGCCACAGCATCGCGCCATTTATCGATTTGCACTGTGGATATCATCAAGCAATCGTCCAGACATTGTCGGTCGTATTATTTTTGGGCAGAAACGCCGGATCCGCGCGGATCTATTCTATTCGCGCATCGGGAATGTGAACGGATAGCCCTCTTCCTGTGCTTTTTGCACCGTTTGGCGAAGTACATGCGGAAAAACGTCGGGAAAGAGGTGCGCGCCGGGCTGGACTACCTTCAGCAAACCAATCGGTGTTCGCGATTTGCTCAAATCGGTGAACATGCCGAGATAGGGTTCGTTACTTCCGGTGAGGCTTAACAGGAAGTGGTGGCCGAAGCTGGCTCGCTTTAAGGAAAGGAGATTGCGAACCCCCATTACGGTGTGAATGATTTCGTCGCCAAGGGGCTCCATGAAGAGCGGAAGTGCGAGCGGCTTGGGCGCTGGCGACAGCATCCGCAACATTTCGAGGCAAACGAAGAGCAGCTTGAATAGCGGCTGATCATGGTCGCCGAACCACTCGTCATCCTCGGTCCCCTTCCAAATGAACTGCTGGTCGAAATCGGAATAGGCGATCTGCCAGGGTCCGATGGCGGTGACGCCATGCTCTTCTTCTCCAACGCGGCTGACGCCAATGTAGAAGGTCACATAGAGGAAGAGCTGATCGTCCATGATCCACACGCCGCGCGGGACTTCGATCCGGTCTGCGCAATGCCATTTACAATATTCGAGCGGGCTGAACTCGAAAAAGACGTTGGTGACGGGAGCGGTTACCTCCGCTCCGTCAAATTCGAGCGCAGGCACATCAACAGGACGATCCGTCGCGAGCAAGCCCTTGTGCCATATGTTCGCTTCCAACTGCGGGGTACTGTAGATGACAGGCCCCTCGAGGAGGATCGGCACTGGGTTCAGCATGAGATCGATCGGGCAGTGCGGGATCATCGCGGCGTACTTGGCTTCATCCACGAAATTGCGAAACCCGGGGTAAAGCAATGGCGGCTTCACCGTATCCATCCGCTTTCCCAAGGCCTCGGCCTCATCATCGCGGGGTACGTAGAGCGTTACTGGAAGGGACGCTTGCAACTCGCCTTTCGACGTCTCACTTGCTGCTTCGATCCGGGGAATGAATGGAGTGCTGAGAAGGCGATCGTACCAGTCGTCGATCTCTGGCCCCGGGAAAAGGTCGTAATATTCTCTTGACCTTGGCGGTGTCAAAAGCTCGAACTTACGCATAGCCACCCGAAGGCCAAGCGCTTCCGACCACAGATCGCGCTCAGTTTCGCTTGCATATATCAGGCATGCCGCCTGAGCGAGGATGCGCGGACTATGGAAGATCTTCGGCGCGTCGAGGAGATCGACCAGCATACCCGGCGTCAGTATATCCGCAGACTTCCACTTCGGCGCGTCGAGCACGTAAATGTAGCCGCTTGTATATGGCCCCGAATATCGCCGCCAATCGCCATCGGCAAAGCTCTCGGGCACAGTCGGGGGGCATTCGCCTTGCTCGAAATGGTGGGTCGCAAACCAGAGAGCGATCTCAAGAGATGTCGTAACGTCGAGAAAGGGGGCACCGGGGCCGTAGTGCTGAACGACTGCCTGACCCCAGATCTCATTCACTTTGTGCTTTTCGGCATTGGGAATGCCGCGAACCCCTTCGATGTGGAAGGGATGGTTCGGCCGCTCGATAAAGCCCTTCTGGACCGGATCATCTCGCCAGATATCTTCGGTAAGGTGATGAGCGTAGGCGCGCCAAATGGCGCGGCCGCGCGCGGCCGCGGCAGTTCTCAAACTGCTCGGAATCAGCGTGCCATAGTCTTTCGCTTGGCCGCGGAAGACACGAACGGAGCCCGCCTTTGGCGGCGCCAAGCCCGCAACAAAAGATTCAATTGCTTCGACAGATGTCAATATCTCGACGTGAGAGTCCATTGGTGCTGCCCCGCTTGTCGCCCTCGGCTTTTGCTTCAGCGCGAGCGTAGCGACAAGGCCGTTAATAGATTTTGTAGCCTGCACAGGCGGAACTCATCGGATATGCCTAAAAACCCAGATCCTCGTTTGCCACCGCGCAAGGTCTGTTATGCGGATGGAAGCGATGCGCGGAAGCGGGCATATCCTTGCCCTGAACTGTCAACGGCAGGTGTAGCGCTATCAATTGACAAGCACTGCGCACCTGCTGACCTGCCCCCCCGAAAGATCCCTCAATCTGATGTAGAGTCTGCCACTGGAAGGAGCAGACGTATGAGGAAGAGCCGTTTCACCGAGGCGCAGATTATCGGGATGATCAAGGAGCAGGAGACCGGGTTGCCAACTGTCGAGGTTTGCCGCAAGCACGGGCTGAGCACGGCGACGTTCTACAAGCTGAAGGCCAAATACGGCGGATTGGAGGTACCTGCCCTTCGACCTATTGCCCTGGAACGGCAGAAACGTCCCAGCCCTCGTCATCCAAGAGCCCCCTGGCGACGGTGAACGAACGACGGGTTCCGACGCACCGGACTGGATCCCTGAACGACCGGTATTAGGGCGGCAAACACCAGCCGGCCGGCCGGACTCGCAGGTCCGCTGCCGACCAGCTCAAGACATTCAGCGTCGTTTATCTGAACGTCAGCCTTTGCGGAAATCAGCCATTCGTCCGCGCGACACGGCCGGTCGGCTATGGCTAACTTGCAGAGAAAGGTTGGCCTATCGACAAGCCGAGGCTGGAGCGGCTGCAGATGGCGGTCAATGTCATCAAGCATGATAGCGCAGTGCTATTTGACCATCACCGACAAATGTTCGTTGCGAATGAGCTTCATGTCTTCGAGAGCGGCCTGCCCCGACCGAAGCGCGAGACCATCAAGACCGTCTCGCAAGAGGGGCTACGGGGCAACTGGCTCGAAGCATTGAATCTGACCGACGAATGCATCGTCGTAAGTCGACCCTGCCGCCGAAAGGGCAGGTCTGGCGGTGCCGTCAACAAGCTGAGGATGATGCCATGCCCTTGAAGTGATGGTCGTTGTCCGCTTTGCACGTTACCTATCCTGAAGCGGCCACGCAGCTCCGGCCTAACCAGCCGACGGGAGATCGCATAGAACTGACAGATACTGCCGTATGTCCGCCTGATCATTGATAAAGGTTCGCTCGGCAAACGTGCGCACAGCAACCCCAGGTGGTGCCGTGCGGCCTTCGGCAAGCACCAGTACCGGCACCGACTGGTGTGCTTCGCCCACCAAGGCAACGATCGGTAAGCGAGGGCGCTCAAAATCGACATAGACCACATCGATTGTTTCGCGCAGCTGCGGGAAGAAGCTTAGCATTCCCTCGACCGGGGCTGAATCGCCACAGTAGAAAGGGCCCAGCCCGGCATTGAAGAAGCCCGGCCGCATGAGAAACAGTGTGTCCTTCATTTGCAAAACTCCCAAAGTGTCAAAGCGATTGGCGCAGGCGGCGCCAAGCGACAGCTATGCCGGTCACGCTGAACGTAAAGCCAGCCAGCATGAGCAGCAGAACCAAGCCCTGGCGCAGCCAAGGCAGCCTAACCAAACCGGGAAACCGCCAGGTGTGCAGCGCGTAGTAACTCCAGGCGTAGCGTTTGCGGCTCGCGCTGAGTACGGTCAGCAGGTGTCCATCGCGACCGTCTATGATCAAGTCGGGCCGTCGTGCGGCAGGATCGGTTACGATGAGCGCGTTGTCCGGCGCTCCTTCCGCCTGGGCGTAGAATGCATCAGGCGCGAGGGCGTGCAACTGTGGCGATCCGCCCTGGGGCCATGCTGCCCGCACACCTTTGACGATGGCGGCTGCAAGCCCAGGCGGCGAAGTGGCGGCGCCTGTCCTGTCCCAAGTGGTCATTATCACTTGGCCGCCTACCATGCCAATGTCCATCTCTCGGAATTCGCCGGCATGTCGAAGCGCGGCCAATGGCATGCCCGCAAGGCCTGGTGCAAGCGGCGCGCCGGCATAGGCCGCTGTTTGACCCGCAGTGGCCTGGCCGCGCGAGAACAGGCGCCCATGGTCCATCGACAACCACCCGCTCAGCATCCATGTCAGCACGAACAAGCCGGTGAACAGGCCGAGAAGATGGTGCCAGCGCATCCATTTGCGCTGGTAGAACGTCAGCG
>NZ_JABCNG010000004.1:486245-521319 GCF_012932495.1 Novosphingobium sp. SG919 | reverse complement strand
GCATGGAACAAGCTCGTCGATCAGCCATGGCGGATCATGTCCATCGGGATGCGCCAATGGGCAAATGGGTTCTGATCATTGCACCTTGGTATTAGCCAGCGTAATGGGCTTCGGAGAGCAACAGAAGGCTGAATCGGAGAGCTGGGCGTTAGCGATCCGCGTCTTCTCAGCTCACATATTGATCTTTGACGGGCGAGGCGGAGGGTTCCGGCTCGCTGATCACAATCGGCTGCGACCGAAAAGCTGGTCGGGTAGTTCTGCCGCAGCATAGCTGACAGTGACCTCGTCGCACTCACCTTCCGTCACCTCACGGGCTGCCAAATGCCGCCTATCAGTGTCTCGTTCTGAAAGTTGAGAGGTGCGTGATGCCGTCGAATGCCAACAACCTGGAAGGCCGTGTCGCAGTAATCACCGGCGGCGCTAACGGCATCGGCCTCGCGCTTGCGCTGGAAGCTGCGAACCGGGGCATGCACGTCGCACTCGCGGATATCGGCGAGGAAGCACTTCTCGACGCAAAGGCCCAGGTCGAAGCCCTCGGGGTCAAGGCGATCGCCGTGAAGACCGACGTCCGGGATATCGAGCAGATCCGACACCTCGAGCAGGAGACGATCGATCAACTCGGCGAACCCTGGCTCGTGTGCAACAATGCCGGCATCGCCAAGATCGCCCTTGCCTGGGAAACCAGCGAAACTGACTGGCGCCGTATGATGGACATCAACGTGTGGGGCGTCGTGAACGGCCTTCTCACGTTCCTGCCAGGCCTTCGCGCGCGTAAATCGGGATATATTTTGAATACGGCCTCAGTAGGCGGGCTGCTGAGCATGCCGGGGAATGCCGCCTATGTTGCGAGCAAGCACGCCATCGTCGGCTTGTCGGAGACGCTCTATCGCGAATTGTCGGCCGATAAGAGCCGCGTGGGAATTTCGGTTCTGTGCCCGGCACTCGTGCGGACGGCGATCGCCGGTACCCGCGAGGTCGATGGGAAGAAGGTGTCCGTCCTGGACTCCCCGGACGCGATGGATCCGGCAGAGGTCGCTCGCGTGACGTTCGACGCGATCGTCGAGGGGCAGTTCTGGATTCTCACCCACGCCAGTCACGTCGAACCCAAAATGCGGGCCCGCCTCGACCAAATGCTCGAGCAGCGCAATCCGGATCACAGCAGCGTCGATCCCGCCATCGAGCAGACGGCGACGAAGGCAACCGGCGTAGATTTCGTTCATTCGAGCTGAGTCGTACGTTCGCTTACTTGGCAGATCGAAGGCAGAATCAGAGGAATAGCATCCTTAACCCCGCCGACGCGCAGAATTCCTTCTGTCACTCATTCGGCGCCACCAACCCAGTGCACCATATCCGGCACATGCGCATTATTCGGCCCAAAAGGGCCGAAATCTGCGCTTTCGGCACTTCAGTGCCCTACCCCTTGCGCCGCGAATCGCGCTGTTGCATGACGATGTCGGATCAAATGAAAAGGCCGGATGTGCCACAGACCCTCAGGGGCTCTGAACTGCCTGTCCGATCAGATGGTCCAGGTTTCGTGCGCATCCGGGCTCGGACCTGCTCTTTGAACATGTGAACTGGATGAACGAACGAGGCGTGTTGCCTGCGGTTCGGGAACGGATGTGCCACAAGCTCCGCCAGGGGCCTGAACTGCCGCTCTCGTCCAACAGGGCTCCTTGGCTTCGAGCGGACCGTGCTACAGGATGCTCATGCGTCTTGAACTGCCGCTGGAATGTCAGGTGCCAAGTCATGCTTAAAATACAACCTTGCCGGACGCCCAAGGCAGAAACAGTTCGATTCTTCCCAACAAAATGCAAATGGCGCACCACACTTGTAGAGTGTAGCGCGCCAAATTTAAAATATGATCATTATCTTCAGGACGCTGCATTCTTAAATGCGGCGCGATAGCGCGCGACCAATTGACGGGATTCGACCGTTGGAAATCTGAAATAGTTCGAAATGTCTCCCACGAGGGGAGCCACCCTCAACATCGTCAGCCCAGCAACCGTTCAGAACGTGCGGCGCAGGCCAAGTCCCACCGCGCTGCTTTGCCCCGCCACCTGGCCCAGGCTGCGCGTGGCAAAGGCATCGAGCCAGAGATGGCGTGAAAGGCCGATGTTGGCGGCCACGCCCAATTCTACCCAAGTGTCGGGCACCCGGCTTGCAACCAAGCCCACGCCCGGCCCCACGCTGCCGCCAGTGCCAACCCCGCCCGGCCCGGCACCCTCGCCCCCGCCAGCCACGCCGCCTTGCCCCATCGGCTGCAGCGATACTGCGGCATTGCTGGTCCACCGGCCAGAGACGAACGCCCCCACGCTGCGCTCGAACGGGCCCTTGATCGTGCGATCGAGGCGCAGATGCAATGCGCCCGACCACGCCGGCATGGCCTGCGTGGCGCCGTTGACGCCGGTGGCCAGGCGCGATTGCACGAAACCGGCCGAAAGCGTTGGCGTCAGCAGCCATCCCCGGTGCAGCGCCAGGTTACGGCCCACCGAACCGCTCAACCCGAACAATGTGGTGGTCGGCAGCGCGGCACGCATGCGTGCCAGGCCTGCTGGGCCAGTCGCGCGGCCCTGACGCTGGCGCCCCAGTGTGCCCTGCAGTTCCACGATCCACCCGTCGAACGTGCCCCCGCCGGCCAGGCTGGCCACGCGATAGGTGCTGGGTGGATAGGGCGAAACCTGGGCCTGCGCGCTGCGATAGGCGGTGCCCGCCAGCCGCACATAGCCTTGGCCCAGCCGCCGGGTCAGCCCGGCCTGGGCAAACGGTGCCGCCACGCCGCCATCGGGGCGCGTGACGCCGCCAGACAGTGCCACCATCCACTGGTCCAACCCGGCGTTCGCGCCAGCAGCGGCTGGCGCTGCCGCTTGCGCCGTGCTCTCGTCAGCCCGCGCCGCGCCGGCTCCCAGCGCTTGCGCACAGCCGCAGGCCGCGATCAGAAGGGCCGCGCGCCTCATGCTGCCAGGCGCGCGCTTTCACCAAACAGGCGCGGCACGCGCACTTGCGTGACAAAGCCTTCCGCACTCTGGGCAAAGCGGATCTCGCCGCCATGGGCGCGGGCGATGGAACGGCACACCGCCAGGCCCAACCCGCTGCCCGGCTTGCCCGAACGGCGCGCCGCCTCGCTGCGATAGAACGGCTCGAACACGTGCTCGCGGTCCTCCTCGGGAATGCCCGGGCCAGCGTCGACGATCTCGGCCACGACCTCGTCTTCTTCCGCCCGCACTCTCACCTTGGCGCTTTGCCCGTACTTGATCGCGTTTTCCAGCAAGTTGTCGAGCAGGCGGCGGATTTGCACCGGGTCCACTTCCACGGCCAGGGGCGCGGCCGGTTCTGCCGAAACGGCGCCGCCCACCAGCCGGGCATCTTCCACGCTGGCTGCCACCAGTTGCCCCAGGTCGACCACGCGGCGCGGCCCGGGGGTGGAAGCATCGCGGATGAAGGCGATGACCTGGCTGATCATCGCCTCCATCTCCATCACTTCCTTGAGCAGGCCCTCGCGCTGGTCATCGGGCACGTTTTCCAGGCGAAAGCGCAACCGCGTCAGCGGCGTGCGCAGATCGTGGCTGATCGCCCCGACCATCGCGGTGCGATCATCCACGAAGGCGCGCAGGCGGTTGCGCATCTGGTTGAAGGCGTGGGCCGCGCGGCCGATCTCGGCCGGGCCGGACAGCGGCAGGATCGTGGCCGCCGGATCGCGGCCCAGTGTTTCGGCGGCGTGGGCAAAGCCTTCCAGCGGGCGGACAATCCGCTGGGCAAAGAGCCAGGCCAGCGGGCTGACGATCGCCAAGGACAACAGGAACCACAGCGCCACCTGCCGCTGCCAGCGGTTGGGAAAGGGTTCCGCTCGCGGCGCAACCACCGTCCAGCGGCCATCGGCGCCGCGCACGCCAGCCACGAAATCCCCTTCGATGAACGGCGGCGTGGTCAGCGCGAGCCAGCCACCCTGCCCCGGCTGGCGAAACGGAATCGGTTGCGGCCGCGCGGCCGTGGCGGCGGTCGCAGGCCTGGCAGCCGGCTTGGGCTGGTCCACGGGCGGCGCGATGGCGCCCGGCCCCGTCGACGTGGCCGGGCCGGGCGCCGGTTCGGGCACGCTGGCCACGGTGTTGGCGCTGGCCGGTTCGGCCGGACGCACGGCCGGTGCGCGTGGGCGGACCGGGGCGCCGCCAATCCCGGGGGGCACTTGCGGCACGGGCGCGGGAATGAGCAGCGGGGCCGGCATGCCGGTGGGCAAGGCAATCGGCGCGCCGTTGACGGCAGTGGCCGGCGCGGGGCCGGCCGGGGGCGCCGCCGGGGTCCGGGCGCCACTCGATGGTGCCGGGACCGATGCTGTCGGCGCCCGGCCACCCGGCATGCCGGCAGCGGGGCCCTTGGGCATCCCGCCGCCGGGAAATCCGCCGCCCGGCATGCCACCTTGCGGGCCGCCCGGAAAGCCCCCGCCAGGAGGGCCACCGCCGCCAGGCATGCCCTGGGCGCGGGCCGTGCCCACCATCCAGCCGAGCGGCCCGTTGTCCTGCCGCGCCAGTGCAGCCGGGCGCGCGGCGGGGACCGCGATCCCGCCCACCGGCAACTGCGTATAGAATGCCAGCACCACATCCTCGCCACGGCGGTGCAGACGCGCGGCCAGGGCATCGCGCGCGGCCGGCGCCACCAGCCAGCCGGCACCGCCGATATCGGGCGGGCCGGCCAGTTGCGCGCGTTCGAGCCGGGTGGAAAGCGCCGCGCCAGACAGCCCCTGCGCCACTTCGTCGATCGACCAGCGCGATTGCGGGCTGGGCGGGAAAAGCACGGTCAGCCCCAGCGTGACCGCCTGCGCCGCCACCAGCGCGCAGACCAGCAGGGCCATAAGCTGCATGCCCAGCGGCAAGCCGGCGCGCGGGCGGACGGCGGGGGCGATCAGGGGAAGCTTCATTGTCTCGTCCTTGCTGCCTGTGCTGCTTTACGCCGCGCCATCATGCCATCCCCGCCACCAGATCGCGCGCCAGGGCCATGCCCGTAATCGCCCGCCGCCCATCCTGGCGGCCCAGGTGCACCACAACATCGATCACTTGCGCTGCATAGTGCAAGGTTTCCCGCCGGGCGAGGCCCAGGCCCGCCTGCATCACCAGCAAGGCCAGTTGCTCCAGCGCACCGGTACAGCTGTTGGCGTGAATCGTGGTGAACGAGCCCGGGTGGCCGGTGTTGATCGCGCGCAGGAAGGTGATGGCCTCGGCCCCGCGCAACTCACCCAGTACGATGCGATCGGGGCGCAGGCGCAGCGCGGCGCGCAGCAGCGCATCGGTATCCACCTGCACTTCGCCAAGCTCCCCGCGCACCGCCACCAGGCCCAGGGCATTGGGCTGCGCCAGGCGAATTTCCGGCGTGTCTTCCACCGCGAGCACGCGATCGCCGCGCGGCACTTGCGCCAGCAGGGCATTGAGGAAAGTGGTCTTGCCGCTCGACGTGCCGCCAGCGATCAGCACGGTGCACCGCGCGGCCACTGCCTGCGCCAGCCAACCCAGCGGATCTTCGGCCATGCCGTCCGTTTCGGGCAATGGCGGCAAAGCCAGCGGCCCTTGGGGCGCCCAGGCCGACAGTGGCAGGTCCACCACGCGGTGGCGGCGGATGGCCATGGCCCATCCTGTACGGGTGGCAGGCGGCCCGACGAACTGGATGCGCGCGCCATCGGGCAATGTCGCCCCCAGCAGCGGCTGCGCGCGATTGACCCCCTGGTGGCTGATCCGCGCGACCTGCTCGGCCAGGCGGCGCAGCGCGCGCTCATCCAACGCAGGCACGTCATGGCATTCCATCTGTGGCGCGCCGGCCGCTTCCACCCACACTTGCCCCGGCCGGTTGACCATCACTTCGCAAACATCGGGCCGCGCCAGAAAGGGCTGGAGCGGCGCCAGCGCCGCAGCCAGGACGGGATCGGCAATCACCGCGCCCCCCTCACCGCGCCACCGGGGCAAAATCCAGGTCGCGCGCGGTAAACACGCGGATCGGCTGGCCTTGCGCCACATGCACCGTGGGCGGGATCTGCGCATCGCGCTGCGCCGCGACCGAAGCCGCACTGCTGCCGCTGTTGGCAATCAGCACGCTGGCGCTGCCCCCCGCAAGCGCGCCCAACCCGCCGATCACAGAAAGCATCGATGCCGCGCCAAAGCGCTTGAAGAAATGGTTGTCCACTTTGCCCGAAAAGCCCGACTGGCCGTTGAATTCCACGCCGGGCGAGGCCAGCGCCACCGTCACGCCATCGGGCCGGATCAGCCGCGTCCACATGACATAGGCGCGGGTCTGCCCGGCAGCCAGGCCGCTCTTGTATTGCCCGATCAGGCGCGAGGACCGCGGGATCAGCACGCGCCGCCCGTCAAAGCTTTTCACATCCTGGCTTACCACCGCGCGCACATAGCCGGGCAGATCGCTGTCGATCGCGGTTTCCAGGATCGCCGGGATCAGCGTGCCCTGGGTGACGGTGTTGGACAGATCGGCGATGCGCGTGGCACTGGCGGTTTCCACCCCGGCATTGCCCACGCGCGTGCCAAACGCTTCGTTCTCCGTCAGGTTTTGCTGGGGCGTGGCTGGCCCGCCGGGCGCAACAGGTGTGGCAGCAGTCCGCACGGGCGCTTCGGCGGCCGACGTATCATAGACCATGACCGGCGCAGCGCCGGGATCGGCCATCTGGCCTGCCGGCATGCGATCGAGCACGGCCTGCTGCGCGGGGGTGGGCGGCGGCGGGGTGGCAACCGCCGTGGTCGAAGCCGGGGCGGGCGCGATCGGCGAGGACAGCGCCGGCAGCGGCGTCGGGCTCGATGCCGGCGGAGCAAGCGGCGGGGCATTCTCGCTGCGGCCGTGCATGGTGAAGAAGGTAAGGCCGCCCAGTGCCAGGGCAATCGCCACGCCGGCCATCATGCCCCCGCGATCCTTGCCCAGCGTGCTGCCGGCCACCACGGGAAAAGCGTTGCGGCTGGCTTCGGCAAGGCTGTCTTGCGTCATGTCGGCACGCGGATCGGTGAAGTCGTCGGTCATTTCGCCAAACCTTGCGGTTGTGCCGGCCCGCTTGCCATGGCGAGCGGCGGCGTGGGCACTTCGGCCATGGGCGCATCGCGTTCCAGCCAGGCCACATCCTTGCCCGAACGCAGCACCAGCCTGGCATGGCGCCCGTCGATCACCAGGTAATCGCCCTGGCTGGCATAGTTGACCGGCCCTTCGGCCTGCCGCCGGGCCTTGGCACCATCGCCAACGGTTACGCCGGCTGGCGCGGGCGCCAGCACGGCCGGCAGATCGCGCCCCTTGGGCCAGGCAAGGTAGACCGCGTGGCCATCATCGAACACGCGATCGGGCATGAGCGCGCGCGCGCCGCGCATGGTCCAGCCGAAATGCAGCGTGGCCGGATCGAGGGCGGGATTGGGCGCCGCCACCATTCCGGCATCGGTCGCAGCGGTGGTCAGCGCCGCTTCGGGCGTGGCCGGGGGCTGTGGCGGCGGATCATCGGGATAGGAAAAGCGCAGCAGGAACAGCGGCTCTCCTGCCAGCCCCACACGCAGGGCGAACAGGTAGGTGTGCCGATCGGTGATCACGGTCATGTTGGTGGCCACGGCGCGCGCGCTGGTGGGCTTGACGAACACGCGGTCGGCCCGGCGATTGGGGGTGATCTGCCACATCGCCGAACTGCCGATCGCGATGTTCTCCACCTGCTCGCCATCGGCAAAGGCGATCGTCGCTTCATAGCCTGGGCGTGCGGCGATGGCGATCACCTGGTTTTCATGAAACGCCAGGTGCTGGACGCGCGCATCCGCAGCGCGCGCCTCGCCCGGCGCCAGTGCGAGCACCAGCGTGACGAGGGAGGACAGGAAAGCCTTGGCGGTCATCATGTGTTCTCCGGCGCGCCCAGGCTGCGGCCCAGGCTTTGTGCGCGGCTGACGCCCGGCGCGGATGTCGTTGCCGTCGATGGCGGCATCGCGCGGGCAAGGGACGGGCCAGCAACCGATACGCCCGGCATGGCGGCCGGCGCTGGCATGGCGGGCGGGGCCATGGCCGCAACAATGGCATGAATGCGCGGATCGCGGGGTGGCGTGCTCCCCGTCGTGCCACCAGCGGGCTGCCCAGCCTGCCCTGGCACCACCGCTGGCGCCATGGTGGGATAGGAACCTGGCGCGCGGACAGGATCGCCCGCGCCACCCAGCCACGGCGCGATGAGGGCGTCGATCCGCCAGCCGGCCACCAGCGTGGTCGCCACTTTCAAGACCATGGCCATCAGCGCGCAATGCACCGCCGCCACCAGGAACACTGCCGTGGCGCTGCGCATGTCCACCTCGCCCGCGCCCAGATCGGCCACCACCGGATCGGCCAGCGCCAGCGCGCCCGCGCCGATCAGCACAGTGAACAGCGGCACCAGGGCAAACAGCACCGCCCCTTTCACCCAGCCTTCGAACAGCCCACGCGTACCCGAAAACAGCGCCAGGATCAGGAACACCGGCCCCACGGCAAGCAGCGCGGCCAGCGCGATGCGGCTGGTGACCAGCACGCCCACGGTGCCCAGCAACAGCAGCATGGCGGCGTAAGACAGCATGTCGCCAGGCGTGGTGCCCTTGGCATCGCCCTGCGCGGCATGGGCACGTTCGGCCGCATCGCTTACCGCGTTGAACAGCGTGTCGAGATGCTGGGCAAAGGCATGGGCCGCGCTGCCGCGGATGCCCAGCACCATGCTCGCCACCTGGTCGGGCCCGCCCGAAAGCAGGCCCCACACCACGTTCTGGTACGCCATCCACGATGTGGCAAAGGTCAGCGCCAGGCCCAATGTCATCACCCGCGGGCTCAGGCTGGCGAGGCCCAGCGTGACCCGCCCGGTGACCAGCCCGATCGCGATCAGCGCGACATAGATCGTGAGCCCGATGGTCAGCGCCATGGTCAGCCCGCCATGGCTGCCGAACAGGCGGGCAAAGGCCTGCGCGGTGGCCTGGCCCGACAGGCAATCCACCGCATCGAGCGCCGAAGCGATGGTGCTGCCATCGGCCACCGAGATCGCCGGGCAGATCATTCCGCCGCCTCCGCCAGCGCGGAAGGCACCAGGCCCGGCCACGCCACGCCGGTTAACGCGGGCAGCCACAAGGCGGGATCGTCGCCCAGTTCGGCCCGCAGCGAGTCGAGCCGGCGCACACTCGCTTCCCGGCCAGACAGCACGGTGAGCACTTCCGGGCTGCCCGCCAGGTCCAGCCGCGCCAGCACCGAAGTGTTGGCATGGCGCACCAGGAAGCAGCGGCTTTGCGCCGGCAGCGCGCGGATGAGGTCCACCTCGTGCGCGGAAAGGCCGAAGCCCTCGCCATAGTCCTCCCACCGCGCGCGCGAATTGGGGGTGAAGATCATCGTGGCGGTCTGTTCCACCAGCGCGCTGGCAATCCGGCTGTCGAGCGCATCGCGCGCGCTTTGCGTGGCAAAGCCGACGATGGCGTTGCGCTTGCGCAGGGTCTTCAGCCAGTCGCGGATGCGCGCGGCAAAGACATCGTCGTCCAGTGCTTTCCACCCTTCGTCGATCAGCAGCATCGTTGGCGTGCCGTCCAGCCGCTCTTCCACGCGGTGGAACAGGTACATCATCGCCGGGGTGCGCAGCAGCGGCAGGTCCAGCAGCCGCGTCATGTCAAAGCCCAGCGTGCGCGCGGAAATATCCAACCGGTCGTGCGCGTTGTCGAACAGCCAGGCGTGCGGGCCATCGTGCACCCACGGCGCCAGGCGGCTGGCCAGGTCGCCCGGATCGGGACGCGCCTGCCCCGCAAGGTGATCGGCCAGAAAGCGCAAGCGGCGCAAGTGCGGTGGCCCTTCGTGCAGGGCATCGATGGCATCGGCAATGCGCGCCCGCTCCGCCGCGGTTTCCGCCTGGACCAAGCAGGCCACCAGATCGCGCTGAAACGCACGGTTGGCCGCGCTGTCGGCCAGGGCGAGCGGATTGAACCCGGTCGGTTCGCCCGGAATAAGCCGGGCATAGTGCGCGCCCATCGCACGCAAAAAGATTTCCGCGCCGCGGTCCTTGTCGAAGAACACCATGCGCGGCGCCACCTTCTGCGCCTGCGACGCCAGGAAATTGAGCACCACCGTCTTGCCCGAGCCGGATGGCCCGATCACCGTGAAATTGCCCAGGTCGGCGCGATGGAAATTGAAGAAGAACGGCGTGGCGCTGGTGGTTTCAAACACCGTGATCGCCTGGCCCCAATGGTTCCCCTGTGCCTGCCCCAGGGGAAAGCCGTGGAGCGAGAGGAACCCGGCGGCGTTGGCCGTGGAGATCAGCGCGCGGCGCACGGCATAGTGTTCGTTGCCGGGAAACTGCGCCCAGAATGCCGGCTCCAGGTTCACGTCCTCGCGCACGGCAATCGCGCCGAGGTCTGCCAGCGCATTGATCGCCGCCGCACTCGCGCCTTCCAGCGCGGCCAGGCTGCCCTCGCGCACCATGACCGTGAGGTGATGATCGCCAAAACCGGCCGCGCCCGCACCCAGCGCATCGCGCGCGGCGTGCATCTGCGCGCGCTCGGCCATGGCTTCCTCGTCGGCCGATTTCAGCCGGCGCAGCGCCAGGTCGATCCTCTCGCGCGCGATCTGGCGGTCGGCCGGGGCAAAGGTTTCGGTCAGCACCAATTCGCATGGCAGGCGCAGCAGCGCATCGACCATGCCGGCGCGGGTGGTGTCGGGATAGTCCTTGAGGCTGATCATCGCGGCAAAATCGCGGCCTGGATCTTTGTGGTCGCGCGATTTATCGACAAAAATCGGTTCCCACTTTTTGTCATCGCGCTTGCGCGGCCGCCGCGTCTCAATCGCCTCCAACCCGAATGACACGCGGGAATAAGGGATGTGATGGCCCAGGTCGGTTGGCCCATCGGGCAGCGCCACCCCGCGCCATTCACCGTTATAGAGCGCGGACAGCAGCGCCAGCGGTTCCGACCAGCGCGCCCCGCCCTGCACCACCGTGCCCAAGGCCCGCGCGCCATAGCCACCCAGCGCGCCAAGCAGCGCCGCACTCGCGCTTTCCAGATCGCGCAGGGCGCGTGGCGCATCGGCCGTGCTGCCGCGCGTCTTGCGCCCCAGCCGCTCCAGCCAGCCGGCCTTGCCGCGCGCCGGGCGGCGCACCAGGGTCAGGAACTGCTCGTTCACGAACAGCGGCGTGGCCGCCAGCCGCGCGCCCCACGCCGCATCGACCGCCGCCGAAAAGGTATCGGGAAAGGCCGCGTCAAGCCCGGCCGCCACGCGCCGCCGCACGACATGGTGATAGACCACGAAACGCGCGTCGAGCACGCTGCGCAGCATCGTTTCGCGCACGGCCAGCATATGGTCGAGCTGCGCGGCGTCTTCGGTCTCGAACGGCAGCCCGTCCACACGGATCACGCGCATCAGGCTGCCATCACGCAAGGCCAGCGTGGCGTCGTCCAGATGATGGGCATAAGGCAGCCGGTCGCCGGCCCGCGCCTCGCGCCGTGCCCAGGCGGCCGGGCCTTTCCAACGCCCAGTCATGGCGCGTAACTGTTGCAGCCCCAGCGGCGCCAGTTGCGCACGCGGGGGCAGCGGCTGACGCGCACGAGCCACAGGTCGAACACGCGCGGTTCGCGCAGCGCCGCCATATAGCCCAGGCCATGCACCACCAGCGCGATGGGCAACGACAGGAAGCTGTGGGTGATCAGGAAGGCCTCGGTCGTCACCGCCATGTTGATGACGAAGAACGAAAATGTCACCCCGGCAAACATCTGCGGACGAGTGAGCGCGCGGAACACCGGTGCCTGGGCGAGGCCGGCCATCGCGCTCAGCCCGCCGCGCCTGCGGCAGACTGGATGCCCGCCACGATCGCTGCCGAACCGAACAGGATGAAGCAGCCGACGATCACCGTGGCGCCAAAGCGCCAGTTCAGCCGGCCTGTCAGCATCATGAAGCCCACCATGGCCACGGCAATCACCGCCACGGTGGTCGCGACCTGGCCCAGCAAGGTATCGCGCAGCCAGCCCAGCGCCGACACGATCGGGCCGGAGCCGGCCGGCCCGCCGCTGCCCGCCGCATGGGCGGGGGTGGCCAGCACGGACCAGGGCAGCGCGGCAAGGACAAGACGTTGAGACAGGACGTTCATCGGGAAACTCCGGCAAGATTGGCGTTCAGGCGCGCCATCACGGCGCGCACATAGGCGCGGGTTTCGGCAATCGCCGGCACGCCGCCGGCGCGGGCCACGCGCTCTGGCCCGGCGTTGTAGGCCGCCAGTGCCCATTCGATGTTCCCGCCAAAGCGATCCAGCAGGGCTTTCAGATACCGCGCGCTAGCGCGCAGGTTGGCCACCGGATCGCGCGGGTTCACGCCCAGCGTGCGCGCGGTGCCGGGCATCAACTGGCCCAGGCCCACGGCCCCGGCCGAAGAGACCGCCTGCGGGTGCCAGCGGCTTTCCTGCCACACCAGCGCCTCCAGCAAGGCGGGGCTGATCGCTGCTGCCTGTGCCGCTGCCGCCAGGTGCTCGCGCCATGCCAGCGGCGAGAGTGCATTGCCCGGAACCGTCAATGCTTCGGCTTGCGACCCGAAAGGCACGGCACCGTCAATTTGTTCGGGGCCGTCACTGGGCTGGGCGGCTGCGACATCGACTCCAGCCCAGTGAACGGCCCCTGCACCGCTGCGTGCCCTCATCGTGCCGCCCGCGGTGATCTCGAAAACATCGGCGCGCGCTGCCTGGGGCAGCGCCAGCATGGCCGGCAGCAGGGGGCCAGCCAGTGCCCACGCCCTGCGGCGCGGCCATGGTGTGATTCGATGTCGCATCACCATGGTCTGGGCGGGGGCTGTTGCCGGCGAATTTCACGCGGATTGCACGCGGATTGCAGCGCGTTGCAATGGGCCGCAACTGGTCGAAATCGGTGAAATTCACCGGCTACGAAGGCTTTCTATGGCCGCGTAATGCTACTAGACATCAAGCCCATGGACTTTGCGACGCGCATCCTGATCGTTGATGATGACGAAGGTATCCGCACGCTGATCGGCGAATTTCTGGAAAAGCACGGCTTTTCCATCGCGACGGCAGCCGATCCGGCCGACATGCGCGACCAGATGGCGCGCGAGACCTTCGATCTCATCGTGCTCGACGTGATGATGCCGCGCGAAGACGGCCTTTCCGCGCTGCGCCAGCTGGGCGCCGATGCACCGCCGGTGATCATGCTCAGCGCCGTGGGCAGCGATGTCGATCGCATCGTCGGCCTGGAAATGGGCGCGGCCGATTACCTGGCCAAGCCGTGCAACCCGCGCGAATTGCTGGCCCGCATCCGCGCCGTGCTGCGCCGCCCCGCTGCCGCGGCGGCCAACGATGCGCCGGCGGCCCCGGCCGCGGCATCCGATGGCACCGGGCCGTGCCTGTGCTTTGCCGGCTGGCGGCTCGACTTGGGGCAGCGGCTGCTGCACGATCCGGCAGGGCGCCTGATCGCCCTGACCGATGGCGAATTCCGCCTGCTGCGCGCCTTTGCCGAACACCCCCGCCGCGTGCTCAGCCGCGACCAGTTGCTCGACTGGTCCCGCGGGACCGAAAGCGAACAGTTCGACCGCGCGATCGACGTGCAACTCAGCCGCCTGCGCCGCAAGCTGGCCGAGGGCGAAGGCGGTGCCGACATCATTCGCACGATGCGCAACGAAGGCTATCTGTTCGTGCCCAGCGTCACCAGCCAAACTGCAAGTCTTCCGAAATCTGCCTGAAATTCCGCCGTTACAATCCTTTTCCACGGTGAGCATCCCAGCCGGCTGCGACAGACGCCCGGCGCAGTTCACCGGATTTCTTGTCAATGGCACACGATCACCCCCCGCATGACGACACCGCCGGCCCGGCCCACGGCCATGGCCTGCACGAAGACCTGGTGGTCATGGCCCGCCTGATGGGCCGGCGCCGGGCCCTGGCCCTGCTGGGTTCGGCTGCCACCACGTCCTTGCTGGCCGCCTGTGGCGATGGGGACGGCTCGTCATCGTCGTCCTCCTCGTCCAGTTCCTCGTCCTCTTCCTCCACCGCGTCGAGCAGTTCGAGCACGTCGTCTTCGTCCAGCAGCAGCAGTTCGAGCACCAGCACCGATACCTGCATTGCCGATCCCACCGAAACCAACGGCCCCTATCCGGCCGACGGCACCAACACGTCGAGCGGATCGACATCCAACGTGCTCACGCAAAGCGGTATCGTGCGCAGCGACATCCGCTCCAGCTTCATTTCCTCCACTACCACCGCCCAGGGCGTGATGCTCACCATCACGCTCAAGCTGGTTGACGTGAACAACGCCTGCGCCGCCATTTCCGGCGCGGCGATCTATGTCTGGCATTGCAACGCGGCCGGCCTCTATTCGCTCTATTCCAGCGGCGTCACCACCGAAAGCTACCTGCGCGGGGTGCAGGTTACCGATTCGAACGGGGAAGTGACGTTCACCACGATCTACCCGGCCTGCTATTCCGGGCGCTGGCCACACATCCATTTCGAAGTGTTCCTCGACGGGCTCACCAGCAGCAGCACCGGCAAGACCGCCTCCCTGATTTCGCAGATGGCCATGCCCGCCGCGGTCAACACCGTCGTGTTCAACGGCAGTTCGCTCTATAGCGCGAGCATTGCCAACTATGCCGCCATCTCGCTGTCGAGCGACAACGTGTTCGGCGACAACACCTCGGCCCAGTTGGCGCAAATGACTCCGTCGCTCACCGGCAGCGTCTCGGCCGGCTATACCGGGTCGGTGGTGATCGGCATCGCCCAGTAAGCCAACCGAGTGATCGCCATGGATCGCGCGCGCACGATTGCCCTGGTGGCCGTGCTGGGGGTGGCGGCCGCGCTGCTTCTGCCGCGCCTCGGCGCCGTGCGCGCGCCGATCTGGGACGAAGCCTATTACCTGCCCGCCATCGCGCGCCTGCACGAGGGGCGCATCCAGTTCGCTTCGCATCCTCCGCTCGGGCTGATGCTACCGGCCGGTGGAGACTGGCTGGCAGGCGGCAATGCCCAAGCCGAATGGCGGATCATCGCCGCCACCCGCAGCGCGCGGGCAGAGATGATGCCCGATCCGTTCGACTATGCCGGGTCGCGCCTGGCCAGCGCAGCGGGCGCCGTTCTCGCCGCGGGGCTGCTGTTCCTGCTGCTGGCAGCGCTCACGGGCCACACGGGCCTGTCGCTTGCCCTCGCGCTGGTCTTTGCCGGCGACCCGGCCATCGTGGCGCAAACCCGCGCGGCGCAGCTCGATGGCTTGCAACTGCCGCTCTTCCTGGCCGCGCTGCTGTGCCTGGTACGCGGGCTGGCACCGGGCGCCAGCGCCGGGTGGAGCGCCGGCTTTGGCGGGTTGCTGATGGCGGCGGCGCTGGTGCGGGCCAATGCCCTGGCCCTGGCCCCGCTGGGCCTGTTCCTGGCGTTTTGCCCCAAACAAAGCCTTGGCATGGCAGGCGCGCGGCTCGTGGCGGGCGTGACGGCGGCTTTGGCCGTGCTGGCGCTGACCCTGGCCACGATGCTGGCGATCGCACCCCTTCCGCCCGACAAGGGCACGCCCGCCGGAGCGATCGACGCGCGCCATGCCAGCATCACCTATGCCACGCTGCCCGCACCGCGCGCGATCATCACCTATGGCACGGATTACGCCGCGTTCATGCGCGATGACTTGGCCGGCATGGCGCGCCGCGACGCCAACGCCACCCATCCCTGGCAATGGCTGCTGGGCATGGGCGCCACCACCTATCGCTGGGATGCGCGCGGCAACAGCCTGCGCGCGATCGGCGTGGTGCCCAATATGCCGGGCTGGATCATGGCGCTGGCCGGCGTGATCCTGGCGCTTGGCAATCTGCTGGCCCGTCGCGCCGCGCCGGCGACGGTGGCGCTATTATGCGGCTGGGTCTTGGCGATGGGCAGCCTGGTCTGGCTCGACGGGCAGCGCGTCATGTACACGTACCACTATTTCCTGCCGCTGGTCGTGGGCCATGCCCTGCTCGCCGCTGCGTGGCACGAGCGCGGTTGGCCGGCGCGGCGGCTCTATCCCGCGGTGGCCATCGCACTCGCCTATGGCCTGGCGGCCATGCCGATGGCGCTCGCCCTGCCGGTGCCGCGCGAATATTGCCAGGTATTCCTATCCGATTGTGGTCCGGCCCCACAGCCGTCGATGCGCCCCTGACCGCCCATGGATCGGCAACGTTCGCCCGGTTGGCTGCTGTGGTTCCTGTTCGCCTTTGTGCTGCTGGCGCTCTCGGGCGGGGTGCTATCGCGCCATTAGATCGGCGATCGTCGCGCGATAACGCGCGGCAATGGCATCGCGCGCATGATGGCGGCCGTCCCGCACCACGTGCCGGCCGCCGCGCCACACCCCGTCGATCGCGGCAGTGCCACCGGCAAAGATCCAGGCGTCGATCGCGCTCGCCGGGCCGTGGCCCGCCAGCGCCGGATGCGCAGGATCGAGGCTGACCAGATCGGCCACTTGCCCCACGGCCAGCGCGGAGGATGCAGCCTGGCCCAACGCCTGTGCGCCGCCCGCCAGGCTCGCGCCCAAGAGCGTTTCACCGGTGCTTGCGCCCGGGCCTGACGCCAGCACGGCACGCCCGCGACGAGCCAGGCGCTGGCCATATTCCAGCAGGCGCAGTTCCTCGGCCGCATCGATCCGCACGTTGGAATCGCTGCCCACGCCGATGCGCCCGCCTGCGGCCAGGAAGGCGCCGGCCGGAAACAGGCCGTCGCCCAGGTTCGCCTCGGTAATCGGGCATAGCCCCGCCACGGCGCCGCTGGACGCCAGGGCCAGCGTTTCGGCCGGCGTCATGTGGGTGGCGTGGACCAGGCACCATTGGGCATCGACCGCTGCATGGTCGAGCAGCCATTCCACCGGGCGCTGCCCGCTCCACGCCAGGCAGTCCTCCACTTCCTTGACTTGCTCGGCAATGTGAATGTGGATCGGCGCACCGTGCGCCAGGGCGGGCACTTGCGCCAGCTGGGCGGGCGCCACCGCGCGCATGCTGTGTGGTGCCACGCCCACCACCGCATCGGGCAGCGCGGCGGCTTGGCGGCGCGTGGCGTCGAGCAGGCGCGCAAACTGGTCCACGTCGTTGATAAAGCGCGCCTGCCCCGCTCCCGGCGCCTGCCCGCCAAAGCCGCTGTGCGCATAAAGCACCGGCAGCAGCGTCAGGCCGATGCCGGTTTCCTGCGCGGCGGCCACCACGGCCGCGCCCATCTGCGCCGGATCGGCAAAGGGGCGCCCGGCCGCATCGTGGTGCAGGTAATGGAACTCGCCCACGCGGGTGAAACCGGACTCCAGCATTTCCACCTGCGCCTGCGCCGCAATGGCCAAGAGATCATCGGGCGTGATCTGGCCGACAAAGCGGTACATTGCCTCGCGCCAGGTCCAGAAACTGTCGGCGCCCGGTCCGCGCCGCTCCGCCAGGCCGGCCATCGCGCGCTGGAACGCATGGCTGTGCAGGTTGGGCAGGCCGGGCAGCGCCCAGCCGTGCCGCTCTTCGCCCGGTCGTGGCACCGCATCGGGTTCGATGGCGACAATGCGGCCATCGGCCAGGATCAGCCGCACATCGCGCGCCCAGCCGGCAGGCAGCCACGCCGCATCGAACAACAGGCTTTCAGAATCCGCTTGCATCGCCAGGCTCCTTGCCCGATTATGTATATACATTATTGCTCCCCCGGCAAGGACCAAGCGCCATGCAGTGCGACACGATCTGGACCAATGCACGCCTCGCCACCATGGCCGGGCCGGCGCTGGGCATGATCGAAAATGGCGTGGTGGCCGCGCGCAATGGCATGATCACCTATGCCGGGCCGGCTGCGGCAGCCCCCACGTTCCAGGCGGCCCAAACCGTCGATTGCCAGGGCCGCTGGATCACGCCCGGCCTGATCGACGCGCACACCCACCTGGTCTTTGCCGGCAACCGGTCGGACGAATGGGAAGCGCGCCTGGCCGGCGCCACCTATCAGGACATTGCCCGCGCCGGCGGTGGGATCATGGCCACGGTGCGCGCTACGCGCGGCGCCAGTGTCGATGGTCTGGTGGCGCAGGCCCTGCCCCGCCTCGATGCCCTGCTTGCGCAAGGCGTCACCACGATCGAGATCAAGTCGGGCTATGGCCTGACGCTCGATGCCGAACGCACGATGCTGCGTGCCGCGCGCATGCTGGGCATGGTGCGCCCGGTTCATGTCGTTACCACGTTCCTGGGCGCGCATGCCCTGCCGCCCGAATGGGCCGGGGATGCGGACGGCTATATCGCGCAACTTTCCGATCATTGGCTGCCCACGCTGGCGGGCGAAGGGCTGATCGATGCGGTCGATGCCTTTTGCGAAGGCATCGCCTTCTCGCCTCAGCAAGTCGATCGCCTGTTCCACGCCGCCCGCGCCCTGGACCTGCCGGTGCGCCTGCATGCCGAACAGCTATCCAACCTGGGTGGAGCGGCCCTGGCGGCCGGGCATGGGGCGCTCTGCGCCGATCATCTCGAACACCTTGATGACGCTGGCGTTGCCGCCATGGCCAAGAGCGGCACCGTGGCCATGCTGCTGCCCGGCGCGTTCTATTTCATGCGCGAAACCATGAAGCCGCCGATCGCCGCCTTGCGCGCGGCCGGCGTGCCCATGGCGATCGCCACCGATTGCAACCCGGGCACATCGCCGCTCACCGCGCTGCTGCTGGCGATGAACATGGGTGCCACGCTGTTTGGGCTGACAGTGGAAGAATGCCTGATGGGCGCCACCGTCCATGCCGCCCGCGCGCTCGGCCTTGCCGGCACCGTTGGCCAGCTCTTGCCCGGCCAGCGGGCAGACCTGGCGATCTGGAATATCGCGCGCCCCGCCGATCTTGTTCACGGGATGGGCGCCGCGCCGCTCCATGCCCGCATCTGGAGTGGAAAATGAGCCCTATCGTCCTCACCCCCGGCGCCGCCACGCTGGCCGATTGGCGCGCGATTCATGCCGGCGCCGATGTGGCGCTGCATGACGCGGCCTGGCCGGCGATCGCCGCCAGCGCGGCCGCCGTGGCGCGCATCCTGGCGAAGGGTGAGGCGGTCTATGGCATCAACACCGGCTTCGGCAAACTGGCCAGCGTGCGTATCGCCGATCACGATCTCGCTGCCCTGCAACGCAATATCGTGCTCAGCCACGCCGCCGGCACCGGCACGCCCTCGCCCGTGCCCGTGGTGCGGCTGATGATGGCGCTCAAGCTTGCCAGCCTGGCCCAGGGCGCCTCGGGCGTGCGCGAAGAGACGGTGCGCCTGCTCGAAGCCATGCTGGCGCGTGGGCTGGTGCCGGTGGTGCCGTGCCAAGGCTCGGTGGGCGCCAGCGGCGATCTGGCGCCCCTGGCGCACATGACCGCGACGATGCTGGGCGTGGGCGACGTCTTTGTGAACGGCGTGGCCGCTCCGGCGGCGCAGGCGCTGGCCGATCACGGGCTGGAACCGATTGCGCTTGGCCCCAAGGAAGGCCTGGCCCTGCTCAACGGCACGCAGTTTTCCACCGCCAATGCCCTCGCCGGCCTGTTCGCCGCCGAGCGCCTGCTCGCCACCGGCCTGGTAACAGGCGCGCTCTCCACTGAGGCTGCGCGCGGCACCGATACGCCATTCGACCACCGCATCCACGCCTTGCGCGGACACGGCGGCCAGATCGAAACCGCCGCTGCCCTGCGCGCGCTGATGGCCGGCAGCGCGATCCGCGCCAGCCACGCCGTGGACGATCCGCGCGTGCAGGACCCCTATTGCCTGCGCTGCCAGCCGCAAGTGATGGGCGCCGCGCTCGATATTCTGCGCCAGGCTGCGCGCACGCTGGAAATCGAAGCCAATGGCGTGACTGACAACCCGCTGATTTTCCCCGAGGCGGATGAAGCCCTCTCGGGCGGCAATTTCCATGCCGAGCCGGTGGCCTTTGCAGCCGACATGATCGCGCTGGCCCTGGCCGAAATCGGCTCTCTTTCCGAACGGCGCCTCGCCATGCTGGTCGATCCTGCGCTGTCGGGCCTGCCCGCATTCCTCACCCCGCTGCCCGGCCTCCATTCGGGCTTCATGATCCCGCAAGTGACCGCCGCCGCGCTGGTTTCGGAAAACAAGCAGCGCGCTGCGCCATGCAGCGTCGATTCCATTCCCACCTCGGCCAACCAGGAAGACCACGTCTCCATGGCGGCGCATGGCGCGCGCCGCCTGCTCGACATGGCAGGCAATCTCGACGCGATCCTTGGCCTGGAACTGCTCGCCGCCGTGCAGGGCATCGAATTTCATGCCCCATTGCGGTCGAGCGACGCGCTCGAAGCCGTACGCGCCATGCTGCGCGCGGCGGTGCCGCCACTGGTGGAAGACCGCCACTTCGCGCCCGACATCGCCCTGGCGCGCGGCCTGGTGGAAAGCGGCGCCGTGCTGGCGGCCTGCCCGCACGACCTGCCGGTGCTAGGCTGATGGACTGGCTGAAGATCCATCGCGGCAATGCGCCGCTGGTGGTCGCCTTTCCCCACGGCGGCACCGATCTGGCCGGTTGCACGTTCGCTTCGGACTGGCTGGCCCGGCGCGACACCGACTGGTGGATCGAAGATGTCTATGCTTTCGCACGCGATCTTGGCGCAACACTCGTTGCCACGCGCGTGTCGCGCAGCGTGATCGACGCCAACCGCGATCCTTCGGGCGCCTCGCTCTATCCCGGCATGGCCACCACCGGCCTGTGCCCGGAAACGACCTTCGACGGCGAACCGCTGATCCCCGCCCCGCTCGACGAAGCCGAGATCGCCCGCCGCCGGGAAACCTGGCACGCGCCCTACCACGCCGCACTGTCCGCAGAAATGGAACGGCTTCGTTCCATTCATGGGCAAGTCGTTGTCTATGATGCCCATTCGATCCGCAGCCACGTGCCGCGCCTCTTCGATGGGACACTGCCGCTGTTCAACATCGGCACCAACGATGGGCGATCCTGCGCCCCCGAACTGGAGCGCGCAGTGGCCGCAGTCTGCGCCGCCAGCGGGGAAAGCCACGTGGTCAACGGCCGCTTCAAGGGCGGTTGGACCACGCGCCACCACGGCGCGCCCGACGCGGGCATCCATGCCGTGCAGATGGAACTGGCGATGCGCGGCTATCTGGCCGAACCTGTTGAACCCACGCCCGAAAACTGGCCACCCCGGCCCGATCCGGCGCGCCTTGCCCACCTGCAACCGATCCTCAAGCGCGTGCTGCACGCCTGCCTTGCCTTTGCCGGAGAATGACGATGACCCGTATCGACAACAGCCGCGTGATCCGCCCCGCCACTGGCACCGAACTGACCGCCAAATCCTGGCTCACCGAAGCGCCCCTGCGCATGTTGATGAACAACCTGCACCCCGATGTGGCGGAAAACCCGCAGGAACTGGTGGTCTATGGCGGGATCGGCCGCGCCGCGCGCGACTGGGAAAGCTATGACAAGATCGTGGAAACCCTGCGCCGGCTGGAAAGCGACCAGACGCTGCTGGTGCAATCGGGCAAGCCGGTGGGCGTGTTCCGCACCCATGCCGATGCGCCGCGCGTGCTGATCGCCAATTCCAACCTGGTGCCGCAATGGGCCAATTGGGAGCATTTCAACGAGTTGGATCGCAAGGGCCTGGCCATGTACGGCCAGATGACCGCCGGATCGTGGATTTATATCGGCACGCAGGGGATCGTGCAGGGCACCTATGAAACCTTCGTGGAAATGGGGCGCCAGCACCATGGCGGCGATCTTTCCGGCAAGTGGCTGCTGACGGCGGGCTTGGGCGGCATGGGCGGCGCGCAGCCGCTCGCTGCCGTGATGGCTGGCGCATCGTGCCTGGCCATCGAATGCCAGCGCAGCCGCATCGAAATGCGCCTGCGCACCGGATACCTCGACCACGCCGCCGAAACGCTGGACGAAGCCATGGCGATCATTCGCCAGTCCTGCGCCGAAAGGAAGCCTGTGTCGGTAGGCCTGCTCGGCAATGCCGCGGAAATTCTGCCGCAAATGCTGGAAGCCGGCATCCTGCCCGACCTGCTCACCGACCAGACCAGCGCGCACGATCCGATCAACGGCTATCTGCCCGCCGGCTGGACGGTGGCCGAATGGATCGAAAAGCGCGAGCGCGACCCCCAGGCCGTGGCCCGTGCGGCCCGGGCCAGCATGGCCACCCATGTGCGCGCCATGCTGGGGTTCCAGGCGCGCGGCGTGCCGACCACGGACTATGGCAACAATATCCGCCAGGTCGCGCTGGACGAAGGGGTTGGAAACGCGTTCGATTTCCCCGGTTTCGTGCCGGCCTACATCCGCCCGCTGTTCTGCCGAGGCATCGGCCCGTTCCGCTGGGCGGCGCTCTCGGGCGATCCCGAAGACATCTACAAGACCGACCAGAAAGTGAAGGAACTGCTGCCCGATAACGCCCACCTGCATAACTGGCTGGACATGGCGCGCGAGCGCATTCACTTCCAGGGCCTGCCGGCGCGGATCTGCTGGGTGGGCCTGGGCGACCGCCACCGCCTTGGCCTCGCGTTCAACGAAATGGTGGCCAGCGGCGAATTGAAAGCCCCGGTGGTGATCGGGCGTGACCATCTCGACAGTGGCTCGGTCGCCAGCCCCAACCGCGAGACCGAAGCGATGCGAGACGGATCGGATGCGGTGTCCGACTGGCCGCTGCTCAACGCCCTACTCAACTGCGCCAGCGGCGCGACCTGGGTTTCGCTGCACCATGGCGGCGGCGTGGGCATGGGCTATTCGCAGCATTCAGGCATGGTGATCGTGGCCGACGGCACGCCCGAAGCAGCCCGCCGCCTGGAACGCGTGCTGTGGAACGACCCAGCCACCGGCGTGATGCGCCATGCCGACGCCGGCTACCCCATCGCGCAGGACTGCGCCCGCGAAAAGGGTCTGGACCTGCCGGGTATCCTGGGCTGAACGCCAAGGGCAAGCTTTTGCGCCGCGCAAAGGCTTGCCCGCAGATCGGCGTGGTTGGCATCTCGATCGGCCTTGGAGCATGATCACGTTTCGTTGAAACGCCCTCGTGCTCCAAATTTTTGTGTTCGCGCGATTTTTTTACAGAAAACCGGTTCCCACTTTTTGTCATCGCGCTTTAGTGCGCCGCCGCCGGTTGGGCAGCCGGCACGTTTGCCGCCGCCGGCTCTGGCGGAAAACTCCGGGCAACGGTTCCGATGAAGATATCACCGGCCCGCAGGCGCGCGCTGTCTCCTTGCGCCAGCAGGCCAAAGACCCCAAAGCCGACAACGGCCATGAGCACGCCGCCGGCGTTGCCATCGCCCTTGCGGGCAATCTTGCCCTCCAGCGGCACACGGCCAGTTGGCATGTCGAGATAAAGCAGTTGCGCGCCGAGCCGGCCGCTTTTGCCGGCGGCGCCATTGGCCTGCTGCGTCACCACTTCGCCCCAGGCGAGCGTGCCGACAGGAACGACCGTGACCCCGTCGAGCACGATCGCTTCGTTGACGCGCAGCTTGAAACGGTCGCCAGCATGTGCGGTGCGGCTCGTCACCTCGTTCAGCAGCATGAGCTGCAATGGCGTTCCCACCGCAAGGCCCGGCACCAACGCCGCGTTTGCACCCGGTGACGGCACCGCCGTGGCGGGCGGTGATTGCCCCGCATTGGCCGCCGAGGCCGCAGGAGCAGATTCGTTTGCCGCCGCAGCCGCCGGTACTGCCCCGGCCTGCGCCGCGACAGCGTCCCTGCCCGCCGCCTGGTCAATACCCGTCATTGCCATGACGCCGGCGCAAACCAGCGTCATGGCCGTGCGGCATTGCGCCGCAGCCGTGCGAAAGGTCACTGCGCGGGGGGCGGGGCAGGCTGCGCAGGCGCAGCTTCGCCAGGCGCGAGAAACTTGACCGCCACGCCCGACGCGCTGACCGAGCCCCAGCTGAACGCAGTCATGTGCGGATCGCCATAGGTGGCCTTGACCACCGCATCGGCGCCCAGCTTCTGCGCCCGTTCCCACAGCTCGCGATAGACCTTGCCCTGGCTGGGCGCCTTGCTGAACACGGTGGCCTTGCGCACGCCGGCCTTCACCTCACCCAGCACCTTGTAAGGGCGATCGGTGATATCATAGGGAAAAACCGGCACGCCGAATTCGGCGTTGGCCGCCACCTTGGCATCGGCAGCCTTGGCGTCGACAGCCGGTTCTGCGGCATGCGCCGGCGTCACCATCAAAAACCCGGCAAGCATCATCGCCTTGCACGAAACACCCCGTCCCGACATCATATCCCCCGTCGTTTTTCGGCCTTCTCTCGGCCGCGCCGGGCACGATAAAGGCGGCATATGTTTCGTCAAGTTTCCAAAACTTTCAATTTGCAGCCATTTTGGCCGTCTCACGCAATCGGCTCAGAAATAGCGCTCGCCCACGCGGATCGTGTCTCCCGGCAGCACGGCAACGGGGGTGCCGCCGCGCAGCAAGATGCTGCGTTCGCCGCCCGATGTTTGCCGGCGCAGGAACGCGGTCTTTTCATTGGCGCGATAGGTGAAGCCGCCCGCCTTGGCGATGGCCTGGTCGACAGTGAGGCCCGAGGCGTAGGGGTACTCGCCCGGCTTGTTCACTTCGCCCAGGATGTAGAACGGGCGGTAGTTGAGCACTTCGACGCTGACACGCGGATCGTTGACATAGGCGCCCGACAGGCGGCCCGTGATCTCGTGCGTGACGTCCTCGATCGTGCGGTTGCCCGCCTGCACCATGCCGATCAACGGAAAGGCCACGGCGCCGGTTGAGGTGACGTTGTATTCCCCCGTCAGCGTGGGTTCGTTGAACACCGTGATGCGCAGCTTGTCTCCCGCGCCGACGCGATAACCGGCAAGGCCGGCGGCCTGGTCTGCCACGGACAGCGGCTGGGCCGGGGCACCCGCGCAACCGGGCAGCGCCAGGGCAAGTGCGAGAGCGGTGGCCAGTGCGGCGGCGGGGCGAAAGCGCCGGGCCTGTGGCCCGTGGCGCGGCTGGCCAAGATTGATCTGGGGAATCACGTTACACCCTCCGTGTGCGTTCGTTTCCCTGTTGTTCTATGCCGGGGCGGCGTGAAGACAATGGAGCGGGCCGGGATGAAGGCTCCGACTTGGAGGCATTCCGGAGCGATCCGAATCGACCCAAGGGCGTCAGCGAAGGGCTCGCCCAGGCGGGCACGGCGCCATCCGACGCCCTGCGCATGGGCCCGGTACATGCGGGCAATCCCTACGCAATTTTCCGGTGGCATACGGTAATTTACCGATAGCTGACCCGCAGCACCCACCCGTCCCTGCCCCGCCCCTTGCACCCCCCGTCGGCCCCGTACGGGCAAGGCCGCGAGGCGCCTTGCTGCGGGCCGTGCTATTGCTCCGCTGCGGATATGCTTGGCCTTCCTTGCGCGGGCGAACGGCCACAGGCTGAGGTCATACCGGGAACGGGCAACGGCTGATGGGGCAGAAATGCCGCCCTTGCCTGCCTGCCGGGTGGAAACCTTGACTGGCCGAAGGGGGCAATGGTGAACACCGCAATCGACTTTTATCGCGCGCCAGCCGGCATCATGCCGGCAACGCCGGCCGAGCCGCGCGCCAACAGCGCGGCAGCGACCGATCGTATCGATCTCAGGCGTCTTCTCGCCATGTTCCGCCGGCGCATCGGCGTGTTCCTGGGGGTTTTGCTGGGTGTGCTGGCGATCGGCATGGTGATCACCGCGCTGCAACCGCGCACCTACCAGGCCCGCGCCGAAGTCACGCTGAACAGCAAGCTGCAGCCCGTTGCCCCCACCAGCACCAACGACCGCGCCGATCAGCCTGCGATCCCCAGCGAAAGCTTTGTGGACACGCAAGTGTCGGTCATCACTTCGGAAACCAACACCGCCGCGGTGGCCGATGCCCTGGGCCTGGCGCGCGACCCGCGCTTTGCGCCCGAGGCCGGCAACGCCGCGGGCAAGGCCGGCACCGCGCAGCAAAGTTCGCGGGAGGCAGCGATCCGCTACCTGAGCAAGAACGTGACGGCGCAACGCATCGGCACCACCTATGGCATCGCGATCACGTTCGACAGCCGCGATCCGCAAGAGGCGGCACGCATCGCCAATGCCTTTGCTGAGCAATACACGCTGGGCGCGCTGGAGAACAAGCGCAGCGGTGCGCGCGAAACCACCTCGGTGATCGCCAACCGGCTGGAACAGCTGCGCCAGCAGGCCCTGGCCGACAGCGCCGCCGTGCAGCGTTATCGCATTGCCCACAACCTGCTGAGCACCACGCAAGGCACGCTGACCGAGCAGGAAATCTCTTCCTACAACCAGGAAGTGACGGCAGCCCGCGCGCAGGCCAGCGAAGACGCCGCGCGGCTGGAAGCGGCGCAGCGACAGTTGCAGGCCGGCGGCAGCGGCGGCGTGGGCGAAGCCTCGCTTTCCCCCGTGATTGGCCAGATGCGCGCGCAGCAAGCCGGGCTGGCGGGTGAATTTGCCGCGCTTTCCTCGCGCTATGGCCCGCAACACCCGGATGTGCTGCGCGCCAGGGCCCAGCTTGAGGCGGTGAACCGCCAGATCGCGGCCGAAACGCAACGCGTGCTGGCCAGCCTGGAAGCCAAGGCCCGCGTTTCGCAGCAGCGCCTGTCTTCGCTGGCGGGATCGCTCAATGCCTCGCGCGGCATGCTGGAACAGAACAACGCCGCGATGGTGGGGCTCAACGACCTCGAAAAGCGGGCGGAAACCTCCAACGCGCTCTATGAAAGCTATCTCAACCGCTACAAGGAATTGACCGCGCGCGAAGGCACCGAGCAGGCCGACGCCGACATGCTGCACCGGGCAGACGTGCCCCGCAATCCGAGCAGCCCGCATGTGTTGATCAACGCAGTGCTGGCCCTGGCACTGGGCACGGGCCTTGGCATTGCCACGGCGTTCCTGACCGAAATGACCTTCACCGGCCTGACCACCGGCGAAGACATCGAGGAACGCCTGGGCGTGCGCTATCTTTGCGCCATTCCCACGCTGCAATCGGTGGCCAAGCGCGGCGAGCGCGTACCGGCAAGCGCCTTGCTGGAAGACCCACGCTCGGTCTTTGCCGAAAGTTTCCGTTCGCTGCGCGCCTCGATCGCGATGAACACCACCGAAGCGCGGATCATCGCCATCACCTCGGCGCTGCCCGAAGAAGGCAAGACCACCACGTCGATCTGCCTGGCCCGATCAATGGCGGCAGCGGGCGATCGCATCCTGCTGATCGATGGTGACCTGCGGCGCCAGGGCGTAAGCCGTTTCCTGCGCGGCGGCGAAGGGCGGCCGGGCCTGATGGAAGTGCTGCATGGCACGGCCTCGCTCGATGACGCCATGGTCATCGATCCGGCCACCGGTCTTTCGATCCTGCCGCTTTCGGCCGAAAACACCGACCGATCCGAACTGATGACCGGCGAGGAAATGGACCGCCTGCTGGCCACGGCGCGCGAACGGTTCGACGCCGTGATCATCGATACCGCGCCGGTCCTGCCGATTGCCGATGCGCGGCTTTTGCTGGGCAAGGCCGATGCCTCGGTCTTCGTGGTGCGCTGGCGCAAGACGCCGGAACAGGCGTTGCGTGCGGCCCTGCGCCTGCTGCCGATCGACCGGGTGCAACTGGCCGGCGTTGCGATGACGCGGGTGGACATGCGCAAGCAGCCGCGCTTCGACTATGGCGAGACCGCATTCTACCGCAGCTATGAGAGCTACTATGCCTGAGCGGCGCCGCCCGTCCCCCGGCCGGGTGCCTGGCCCGGCCGCGCCTGCCCTCGCGGAAAGCCGGGCCATGGCCCCGGCGGCAGAGGAGGTTGGCAGCGCTACACCCGGCGAAAACGGTGCACCGGCCGCAGTGGCAGTGGATGAACAGGTTATCGCCCTGCCCCTGCCGGCCGCGCTGCCCCTGTTCGAACCGTTGGCCGACCACCCCGCCGCACTGGCACCGATGCGGACAAGATCCCGGCCGGCGACCAGCCGGCTGGCGCAGGACCAGGGTTCGGCAACCGCCGGCGCGCGTGCGATGGGTCGGCTGGCACCGCCCGCGGCGGCGCCCAGCGCCGATCCGCGCGGCCGCTTTGCCCGCGTGGCCATCGTGCATTACTGGCTGGTGACGATGCGCGGCGGCGAGCGCGTGCTGGAACGGCTGCTGCGCCTGTTCCCCCAGGCCGATATCTTCACCCATGTCTACGATCCGGCCGCAATGTCGGACACGATCCGCCGCCACAAGGTGACCACCAGTTTCATCCAGCGCCTGCCGGGCGCGCGGCGGCACTATCAAAGCTATCTGCCGCTCATGCCCATGGCGCTCGAACAACTGGACCTGCGCGGATATGACTTGGTGATCAGCAGCGAAAGCGGGCCGGCCAAGGGCGTTATCACGGCGCCCGATGCCTTGCATCTGAGCTATGTCCATTCGCCGATGCGCTATCTGTGGGACCACTACCACGATTATCGCGACGCGGCCGGGATGGTGAGCCGGGCGGTCATGCCGCTGCTGTGCCATCGCCTGCGCGCCTGGGATGTGAGTTCGGCCGCGCGGGTGGATCGCATCCTGGCCAATTCGCACTTCGTCCAGCGGCGCATTGCCAAGGCCTGGCGCCGCGAAGCCGACGTGCTGCATCCCCCCGTCGAGGTCGACCTGTTCGGCGCTTCTGCGCAATTCGGCGCCAACGCGGTGGGCCCGGCCTGGCTGTGGGTGGGGCAAATGGTGCCCTACAAGCGGCCCGACCTGGCGATCGATGCGTTCAATGCGCTGGGGCTGCCGCTGGTGATGGTGGGCGATGGGCCGATGGCCGCTGCCATGCGACGCCGCGCCGGGCCCAATATCACGATCCTGCCACGGCTGGATTTCAATGCCTTGCGCCGCGCCTATGCCCAGTGCCGCGCGCTGGTGTTCCCGGCCGAAGAAGACTTCGGGATCGTGCCGGTGGAAGTGATCGCATCGGGACGGCCGGTGCTGGCCTATGCCGGCGGCGGCGCGCTCGACAGCGTGACGCAGGACGTTTCAGGGCAGTTCTTTGCCAGCCAGAGCGTGGAATCGTTGATTGCCGGGGTGGAAGCGATGGAGGCCTGGCTGCCCCATTTCGATCCAGCCGCGGCCATGGCCGATGTCCGTCGCTTTGCGCCTGACCGCTTCGACGATGGCCTGCTCGCCGCGCTGGAATGACACCTTGATCGCACCCATGGCGCGCGGTGCCCTTCCGGCACAGGGCGGCCGCACCTTGTTCTTGCCACGTTCAATCCAGGGGATGCCCATGGCCACCACCATTGCCCAGCCCATACCCGCCGAACCGCCAGTTGCGCCACGCGATGGCGCCGTTTCCCCCGCGCTGCCGCTTGGCACCCCCGATGCGCGAGAGCTGGAAAGCGTTTCTGGTGAAGCAGCTTGGGCCAGTGCGGGACTTGTGGCGAGCGCGGCAACGGGCGGCCGCATCGCGCGGCTGACCCGGGCGATCCAGCCGGGCAATCGGCTGGCCACGCTGGCCGCCCGCCTGGCGCTGCGCTTGCGCGGAACCCGGCCGGGGCCGCGCTTTTTCGTGCATGGCCGGCGCCCGCGCTTTGTGGGCCAGGGCCGGATCAGTATCGGCGCGCGCGTCAACTTGCGCTGCGATGTGGCGCCGGTGCGGATCGAGGTGGCGCGCGGCGCCAGGGTGACCCTGGCTGACCGTGCCTTTCTCAACACTGGCGTCCAGGTGATCTGCCACAGCGCAATCGAGATCGGGCCACATTGCCGGATCGGCCCGGATTGCGTGCTGTGCGACACGAACCACCACCCCGTCCACGAAGGCAGCGCGGTGCGCGTGGCGCCGATCCGGCTGGGACGCAACGTGTGGCTGGGGCGCGGCGTGATCGTGCTGCCTGGCGTCACGATCGGCGATCATGCCGTGGTGGCCGCCGGATCGGTGGTGGCGAGCGACATTCCCGCCGGCCAGGTGTGGCGCGGCAATCCGGCCAGCTTCGTCAAGGCCGTGCGCTGCTCGGCCGATTTCGTGCGGCCATGATGCCAGGCCGGTTCTCTTCCGTTTCGTTGGTGCGGAGCCCAAGATGATTTTGACCTTCATCGGCGCGATCCAGGTGCTGTTTGGCCTGGGCCTGTTCCTGGCCGGTTCGATCGAGGCGATGTTCGCCTTCCTGCTGGTTTCGGCGCTGTTCGGCGGATCGGCGGCGATCGTGTTGCCGATGCTGGGCGGGTCGTCGATCCCGCCGGTGCAGTTTGCGCTGGCGTTCATGGCGCTGCGCCTGCTGGTGCCCGGCGCGGGACACGGGGCGGCGGTGGGCCAGGCGGCGCGGGCCAATATCTGGCTGGCCACTTTCATTCTCTATGGCGCGGCGCTGGCTTTCATCGGCCCGCGCCTGTTTGCCGGGCAGATCGACGTGACGCCGATGCGTGGCAAAGTGGAAGCGCGCTATATCTCCATGCGATCCTACATCTATTCCACCCGCCCCTTGGGCTTTTCCACGCAGAATATCACCACCACGGTCTATCTCGTGGGCACATTGCTGACCGCGATGGCCGCCCACGTGGTGTGCAGCGGCGAGCGCGGGCGGCGCGTGTTCGTGCGCACCATGGCGATTGCCGGGCTGGTCCATGCCATAATCGGCTTTGTCAGCGTGGTGGCCAAGGGCACGCCGGTGGACACCGTGCTCGCCCTGTTCCGCAACGGCTCCTATGCCCAGTTGGACCACAGCTATCGCGGGTTCGTGCGCATGGCGGGGCTTTGGCCCGAGGCTTCGGGCTTTGCCTGGTTCGGCATCAACTGGTTCGTGTTCCTGTTCGAATGCTGGATGCGCCGCGTGGACACGCGCTATACCGGGCCGGCGGCGTTCCTGCTGGCAGCAGCGCTGCTGTGCAGCACGGCGACCACAGCCTATGTCGGCCTTGGCCTCTACGCCGCGATGGTCCTGGCGCGCAGTTTGCTCTTGCCCGGCGCCATGCCGGCCGATCGCGCGTTGATCATTGCTGGCGCGGGGCTGGCGATGGTGGTGCTGATCACCGGCATGATGATCGCCCACCCGGCGCTGGTGAACGAGGCGACCGATCTCTTGCGCCACATGACAGTGGATAAGGGCCAATCGCTTTCAGGCGAGCAGCGTGGCTTCTGGGCTTGGCAGGGGTGGCACGCCTTTGTCGAAACCCATGGCATCGGGATCGGGCCCGGCAGCTTCCGCTCCTCCAGCCTGGCCACCGCCATCCTGGGTTGCACCGGTCTGATCGGGGCGACGGCGATGATCGTGCACCTGGTCAGCGCGTTCAAGCCGACGCGGCTTTCGACGTACGTGCCCTCGCCCGACCAAGCCCTGTCCACCGGGGCCGCCTGTGCCTGGGCGGCGGTGATCGACGCCCTGGTGGCCTCGCTCTCTTCCCCCACGTGCGATCCGGGCACCGATTTTGCCATCCTGACCGGCGCCGCCCTGGCCCTGCGCCCGATCGTGCCCCGCCTCACGCCCTGGCGCGGGCCGGTGCGCCAGTTGCCGCCCTTGCAGCTTTCGCCCGCCATGGCGCTGGCCTCGGCCATGCCCGGGCCTGCGTTCTCTACCCAGCCGGCAGAGTAGTGGGGGGTGGCCATTTCCAGTCACTCGCTATCAATGGCGATTGTGCTCTAATTCCGGACGTTCCTGCAGCACGAAGCCGACAACGAAACGGCGCCTTCGTTCATCTCGGAGTGGGAGCCTGGTAACAACTAATTTCCCTGCGACCATTCACACTGTTGGCCGGCCGAAAGTGATGAAGAGCTGTCATAGACGGGATGATTCAGAAGTGTCGGTGGCGGACCTTAAGGCCGGTTGATTTTGCCCATTTCGCGATGCACCTGATTGGCTTCTGCGGGCGGCGCCGGTCGTTGCTTAAGATCAGACCAGTGAAGTGTTCTTCGATGATCACGCCGTCGCCTCCGGGACCTGGGCCATCAACATTGAAGACAAGTCCACAGCGCTTGTGAGCCCGCTGGAAATCTGCCCACCAAATGGGGCGGGGAGAAGCGGTGGAAAGGGCTATCAGCAGCAATAGCATCGCGTCATAATCACTGGATAACAGGATGTCCGCAAGTGGGCGCAAACTGCCAATTTGACCATCGCCAAGTCCTCCGCCACGATCGCCTTCAGGACGGCGGTTTAGGCCGTGAACCCATAAATCTGGGATGCTAGATTAGCAGCGGCCACCGTGTGGACAGGCATGCCCTTCGAGCGCAAAGTGCAGGCATGAAGAAGCTGGCTGCAATCTATGAACGCAAGGGGCAACTGTTTGTGACGGCGTCGCACAAGACGGCGGCGGGTTTTTGGATCGACGATGAGCAAGTGGCTAGCCTCAGCCAGCCTTCGCATGATGAGTTGGGTCGCGCCATCGAACAGGCTTTGGCTCGCTCACAGGAAGGCGTCCCGACGCCGCCGCCCGATGCACGCATTGGCAAGCCATTGCTGGCGGCCGCCGGCGTTCGTTCGTGGGCCACGTTCATGAAATTGTCCAAGCATGTCAGTGTCGTGAGCGACGGGAGTTTGCTCAAAGTCACCCCCTATCGCAATTTGGGTAGCAAAGAGGGCTTTGAGCCGGAGCCGGATATAGCGGTTCCATCTGCTAATTCGGCCTCGGCTTTGGGGCAGATGGTTGCAAACCTGCTCAGCCGAGCGGCATTGGCTTGAACTTTCTTATTCCGTCAAAATCTGATTCAGGCTTGGCATGAGCCGATATGACCTGACCGACTTCGAGTGGCGCGTGATCGAACCGCTGTTACCGAATAAGCCCCGAGGTGTGCCGCGTGTCGATGACCGCCGCGTGCTGAACGGCATCTTCTGGGTGTTGCGGTCCGGCGCGCCTTGGCGCGATCTGCCCGAGCGCTATGGCCCGCACACTACCTGCTACAACCGCTTTGTAAGATGGCGGAAAGCAGGAGTGTGGGATCGGATGATGGACGCCATTACCGCCGCCCACGACGGCGAAATTCAGATGATCGACAGCACATCTATCCGGGCGCACCAGCACGCTGCGACGGCAAAAAGGGGGATCCAGATCATTGTCTCGGTCGCTCCAGAGGTGGACTCACAACCAAAATCCACGCGGTCGTCGACGGGCAAGGCCTTCCGATCCGGCTGAGCCTGACCGCAGGACAAAGCCATGACGGCCAAGCTGCCGACCATCTGCTCAACCATGTCGGTGCCGGAACAATCGTGCTGGCGGACAAGGCCTACGATGCTGATCGCATCCGGGCGTCACTGCGTGAGAAGGGAGCGTTTGCCAACATCCCGCCCAAGGCCAATCGAAGGTCAAAACCGTACTTCAGCACGTGGCTGTACCGCGAGCGGAACCTGATCGAGCGCTTCTTCTCCAAGCTGAAGCACTTCAGCCGTGTCGCAACGCGCTATGACAAGTTGGCAGAAAACTTCCTTGCCATGGTCCAACTGGCCTCAATGCGGCTGTGGCTCCGTGTTTATGAGTCTACGGCCCAGGCCTCGTAGCTGCAGCGTCGGAAGCCGCCATAGGTTCAGCCGGTCAAAATTGGCAACCAACGACCGGTTTCAAGGCATGACGCAGGCACAATGGTGGTCAGAAATGAGGGGGTGCGGACGTTATGCTCTCGGCGCTTTTGTCGAGCATTCTACCCCAAACATCCACCAGCCAGCTGCAACAGTGTACACGGCCGCAGGGAGCATCATGCCGCTGCGCCAATCGTTGGATGTGTCTAGCGCGGACATGTACCATGGGAAGGCCAAGATCAGGGCGGGCAGGATCAACAATGTGCATGCAGCAAAGGCCAATGCTGCATGCTTTCCTCGCAACTTATCGATGATGCCGAGTGACAACACAGAAACGATGGCGCTTGGCATTGCAAATGGCGTCATCAGAAGTGTCAAGCTGGGAATTATTGCAAGATCAGGCCAGCGCAGATGCCCATGTATCGCAATGGCGCGATCGCCAATCACCAGAACGCTACCGATGCAACTGTAAGCAAATGCGCCCAACAAAGCACACGAAAGGCTTCGCCCTATAAAAGTCCGGCCCTGTAGCAATCGAGGCTTCATTCGGAAGGAGTATATTGCAAACTGTACATCCGCAATAGCACCGTGTCCGGTAAGCTCGGTTTTTGCGAGGGGATGGAGATAGCCACCATCAGCGTCCCGACGGCACGCTCGGATGATTGTCGCCCTTATAGCCGCCTTTCGCGGCCCGTGCCGGCGCCGTCCAAAGCGGACATGGGTTCAATGGGCTCCCCACGACCGGATTGAAAGCCCTGCAGCGGCGCCCAGAATGGCAAAGCTGGCGGGTTAGCGGATGTCACACATAACTGCCGGTATCTCCTCGATCGAAATCAGCCGAACGACGTCTAGTTCGGCCCCTGACGCAAAAAGATGACCAGATCCGATACCCATTAACGGGGCCAATCCAAGGTCCGCCGATATCTTTCGGCGGCCAATGAACTCGATTCGGTAAGCGGTGACAGGCCACACTCCGTTTTCGCTGACGAACTTTCCCGCCCGAGTGCGGCTCGCCAAATTCAAGGCCTGCCAGATTTTTGACCCAGGAATGGGATAGAAGGCAAGCCAAGGGGCTCGCAGAAATTTACGCGTACAAGCCTGGTCGAGAGTTTTACCTTCGAAAAATCTTGAACCTTCGAAGAGGTTAACCCAAGTTCCCTCTGTTGTTCGCGGCCTCTCAACCCATGCAATTGTACCGGCCCAAGTACAGATAGCCAAAGCGGCACCGACGAATAAGCGAACGACAGTCGACTGGAACACGACTGGTTTATAGCGCAGCGGCAACCTTTCGCCAATGCGCCATGACTGGATAGGCAGATTATCACGCCGTGATGGCGATAGCTGCCGCCGACACGCTGGTTTTACGGGTTGGTGATTGCCAGTTCAAGCACCGACCGGTCTGTCACCAGGGCCACTCCGAAGCGGCCATTGACGGCCCCTGATGAGAGCGTCGGAAGCAGGCCTACATTCATGATCTAGAGGAGCGCGCGGAATGGCGAGTTTCAACGCTGCTGACCGCGAGCATAATGAGTAACAAATCCAAAACACTCTATTCGCACTGCCATTCCTATTTGGCCGAACGTTTCAATGATCGCCTCCAGAACGCGCGGCCAAGGCAATCGCGAGAGAAGTTCCACCGATCAGCAGGACCAGGAAAGCCTGGACAAACCAGGCGGCGGGGGGGGGGGGGGGGGGGGGCGGGGGGGGGGGGGGGGGTTTGTTTGAAGGCCGCACGCCCGCGCGGGGGGGCCGGCACCCCCCCAACAAAAGAATAAGCGAAGGC
>NZ_JABCNG010000004.1:0-486235 GCF_012932495.1 Novosphingobium sp. SG919 | reverse complement strand
AATTGGGTTTATTTTTACCCCCGTTCCTCTGCACCTGTAAAGCCGGTAAAACCCGGGGGGGGGGTAAAAATACCACACCGCCTGGTTTGGGGTGTGTATTTTGTCCACGCCGCCTATGCCCTGATCGACGTCCTCAACCGCCCTATGTCTTGATACTCGCCGCAGGCGACATCTGCGACGTCAAGGCCGCGCTGACGTTGCGCGAAGACGGCAATAGCTGGGTCTTCTCAGGTCGGCGCAGCCGTAAGGGCGCCCGCCGCTACGACAAAATTGCTGCCACTTCCTCTCAGGCGCAGCACCTATAACCGTACTGACAACAGGATTGTAATTCGGTCTCAGGTCTAAGTAAATCGACCATTCGTGGAATGGCTGGATCTTAAAGAAGCTTCAGCAAAATATGGCCTCTATCCTGAACAAGGTGAAAATACCTTCTTACGGGGAGATGAGGGATTTATGAATACTAACTATATAAATCTTGCCAATCACTGCTCATCCATATGCGTGATAGCCCTCATGCTTCACAGCGCGCCAGCTCTTGCCCGCGACAGTGAAAAGCCATTGACCGCTTGGGAAGCAAGCCGCGCGGACAATGACAGCGATATGGTGACAACTGGTGTTGCTCGCGCGCGCGATCGTCTCGACAGCGCCACTTCGACCAGTTCGCTCAAGGAAAATGAGATCGCGAAGCTGGCTCCCCGGTCGCTCGATGATCTTTTCCACAACATTCCGGGCATTCGGGTCGAAGGCGGCTCGGGCGAAGGCATGAATGCCTATACTGTGCGCGGCCTACCCCTGGTCAACGGCGGTGCGAAATATCTCCAGATTCAGGAAGACGGCCTGCCCGTGCTGGAATTCGGCGATCTCGCGAACATGGGACCGGATGTTTTCGTGCGTGCGGACCTCAACGTCGCGTCGGTCGATTCAATCCGCGGCGGCTCGGCATCGACGTTTGCTTCAAACGCACCGGGCGGTGTGATTAACCTGATTTCCAAGACGGGCGAAGTCGAGGGCGGCTCAGTTCAGCTGTCGTCGGGCCTTAACTATGGTAGCAACCGAGCTGATTTCGACTATGGCACCCGCTTGAACGATACTTGGCGTTTCCACATCGGCGGCTTTTATCGCGCTGGCGAAGGCCCGCGCAAGACGGGTTATAACGCAACCCAGGGCGGCCAGATCAAGTTCAACCTAACCAAGCAGTTCGCCGGCGGGTCGATCCGCTTTTATGGCAAATTTCTGGATGACAAGTTTCCCGGCTACATTGCCGGCCCGATGACGGTGAGCGGGACGGACGCCAAGCCGATCTACGGCAACCTGCCGCAGTTCAACGCTGTCACTGACACGGCAATGTCTCGCTATATCTCAAACATGAATCAGGTGGATGCCTTTGGCAATATCGTGTCGACCAACGCGCAGGACGGATATCGCGTCAGCGCAAAAAGCGTTGGCACCGAAGTCCAGTTCGGGTTGGGCGGCTGGAGCTTCACGGAGCGTTTCCGTTATTCGGACATGTCGGGCCAATCCGATATCGTTGATCCCCAGCTACAGCTGAACGCTCCCTTTGTGTTGCTTGGCGTGATCGCGCCGGGCGGCACCGCAACCTACGCCACCGGTCCCAATGCCGGCCATGTCATCAATCCGCTCACCGTCAGCGGCAATGGGCTCGTGGCATTGTCCACTATCGGGCATACCAAAATCAACAGCCTGCGAAACTTCACCAATGATTTTCGCGCCAGCAAGGTTTGGCAGATTGGCGGCGGCGACCTGACGACAACGGCCGGCGTCTACAAATCGCTGCAGAAGCTTGACCGTGAATACTTTGGCTCGGTCGTGATTCAGGATATCGTGGGCAATGGCAATTCCGCGCTGATCAATGTCCAGGACCCTTCCGGCGCCTATATGTTCCGCAACGGCGTGCTGCAGTATAACGATGCGCTGAACCCCAACCGCCACGTGAATGTGGATTACGACGTTCTGGCGCCTTATGGATCGTTCAACTTCCACAAAGGCAAAGTGGCGATCGGCGGCTCGGTTCGTTATGATCGGGGCAGGGTTACGGGCAGCATTGCTCAGGCCAACGCCTCGCAGAATGTCGATGTTGATCGCAACGGTATCCTCGACATGGCTGAACGGGGTTTTGCCAACGGTGTGGCCATTGGCATCCCGTTCATCTCGCCCAGCGCGTCGCAGCCTGTCGATTACAGATATGGCTATGCGTCCTATTCGGTGGGTATCAACTATCGCATGGCTGAATCCCTCGCCCTCTTCGCCCGCCACAGTCTTGGCGGCCGTGCTGGCGCCGACGCCCTGTTGTTCTCGCCCGCCATCAGCGCAAGGACCGGCGCGCTCCTGAACAAGGATGCAGGGCACGATTCCGTGCGCCAGAGCGAGGTCGGTGTGAAATTCCGTCGCAACGGCATCACGCTCAATCTGACCGGATTTTACGCGACCACGCGGGGAACCTTCCTTCCGAATCTGCCCGATGCGTTCGGCCTCAAGACGCCAACGCTGGTGTCTCGCTCCTATCGTACCTTTGGTGCGGAATTCGAGGGCTCTGTCCACCACGGTCCGTTCAGCCTCGCCGGCAGCGCAACGCTCACAGGTGGCGAGATCACGGCCGATGCGCCTGCGTTCTCCAACACCTTGTTCCCGGTTGCGAACCCGATAAAATTGGTCGGAAAGACGCCGCGTCGCCAACCGACTCTGCTCTACACGCTAACGCCGCAATATGATTCCGATCGCTTCACTGTCGGGGCTAACGTGGGGGGCCAAACCTCCAGCTATGCCGATGATTCGGATATGCTGAAAATGCCCGGGTTCACGACTGTGGGTCTGTTTGCACAGTATCGGCCCGTTGATCGCCTCTCGCTGGGCGTCAACGTCTCGAACGTCTTCAACACGACGGCAATCCAGGAAGTGAACGCAACGACCATCCCGCTCAACGGGGTCGCTACCGCGCGCACGCTTTATGGCCGCCTGGTCTCGGCTTCAGCGCGGTTTTTCTTCTAAAAAAGAATACCTTTAGGCTGCTTCGGCAAAGCCCCCCACGGGGCTCGCCGAAGCGGCTTTGTTCGAGCCCACCCCAACGGTTGTTTAGCAATAACAGCACGTTGTGATTCACGCCGTCCTGAGAGAGATAGAATGAAGGATGGCGTCATTCCAGCGATGTGACTGACCGGGGGTGGGCCTTGGCAGCGCCGTTCATCGCTGCCGCCAAGCGCGGAGGCCGACGCCGGACAAACGGACATACGCGAAGTCGCAAACGCCTTGCTGTATGTTGCAGCGGGCGATTGTGCCTGGGCAGGCGGCACCGTTCGGCAGTCCCGTTTTTTATCTCCATCGCATGGATCAAGCCGCCGCGCGTGCGAACTTGCCTGGCGGGCAGCCCAGCCGCTTGCGAAACGCCGTGCTGAAGGCGCTGGCTGACCCATAGCCTATCTCTTCTGCGATCCGATCGAGCGTCTTGTTGCCGCGAGCCAGCGCGTCCTTGGCGATCGCCATGCGCCAGCGCAGAAGATACTCGATTGGGGCGCATCCCAACACTTCACCGAACCGGGCTGAGAAGGCCGAGCGCGACATGCCCGCGACGCTTGCGAGTTCTGCCACTGTCCAGTTCGCACGGACATCGGCATGGATCGCCTGTAACGCCAGGGCGATCGCCGGGTCCTGCATCCCGTTCAACAGGCTTGCGGGGACAGCCTCGTTGCCAAGGTTGCGCCAGCGAAGCGCCTCGACCAGCAGAGTTTCCAGCATGCGCCGAATGATCAACGCCTTGCCGGGGTAATCGGTGGCGCATTCCTCAGCCAGCAGATCAATCAAACGCCCGAACCGTGTCGAACGGCCTTCGGAGGCCGGGATGTGGATACGCTCGGGCAGAAGGGAAAGCAGAAGAGGAGCATTCACCCGCTCGAAGGCGAAGCTCCCGCCCAACGCCACGAAGTCAGGCGCTCCATCAGGGTCGCCATGCCGGACGGCTTCGTCACGCGGCGTGACACGTGTACTCGCAATATGAGGCCCGCTTGCCAACGAGAAGGGTGGCGTGGTCGGCAGCAAGAGAAAATCTCCTTCAGCCAGACGCAGCGGCTCCTTGCCATCAACGGTCAGCCACGCCTCGCCCGAGAGGATGATCGTAAAGCCGGGCGCGTCGTGCGCGTCGTAATGAACAGCCCAGCGCCCCTTTCCGGAGATCGGCTTCGACACTGCGGCGCTTGGGCGCAACAAGGCGACCATGTCGCTGAGGGGATCCATATTCTTGGACGATCCATAATTTAATGCGGATTCCTCGTTATAGATCGTGCACATCACCTCGTCTATCTCTTGGTCAACGAAACTGGAGACTGACATGACCAAGACCGTCCTCATCACCGGAACCTCGTCAGGCTATGGCAAGGCGATCACCGAACATTTCCTGGCGCAGGGTTGGGATGTGATCGCCACGATGCGGCGGCCCGAGGCGGCCAATTTCGCTGGCGACACCAGCCGCTTGCGGGTTCTGCCGCTCGACGTCACCGACGAAGCGAGCATCGCGGCGCTGATCGACGCCGCTGGCCCCATCAATGTGCTGGTGAACAATGCGGGCATCGGCGCGGTCGGAGCGTTTGAGGCAACGCCAATGTCGCTGGTGCGCCAGCTATTCGAGACCAACACGATCGGCGTGATGGCGATGTGCCAGGCGGTCATCCCGCAGATGCGGGCGCGCCGCTCAGGCATCATCGTCAATGTAACATCGAGCGTCACGCTCGGCGCTTTTCCGCTGGCAGCCGCCTACACCGCGAGCAAGCACGCGATCCAAGGGTTCACGGGCTCGCTTGCCCACGAGCTCGCCTACTTCGGTATCTCGGTAAAGCTGGTCGAGCCCGGCTATGCCCCAACCACCAACTTCGGCGCGAACGCCATCATTCCATTCGACCAGTTGCTCCCGGGCGAGTACGCCGACTTCGCCAAGCCAATCATGGAAGGCTTCGCCGCGCCGGCACTGACCACGCGAGAGAGCGATGTGGCCGAAGGCGTTTGGAACGCCGTGCATGATGTAACCGATCGGCTTCGGTTTCCTGCGGGGCCAGATGCTGTAGCGCTCGCGGAAACCAACTGACCGCCAATCCTGTGCCGGGCCCCGGAAACGGACCGGGGCCTCCGCGCATCCGCCCCCTCGCACCGCTTCTCAGGCCCGTTTGGCCTGTTCGGGCGCGGCCTGCTCGGGCGTCGTCTGACCGGGCGTGGCGGCGCGGCCAAACAGGTAGCCTTGGGCTTCGTCGCAGCCTTCTTCCATTACCAATTGGCGCTGGCTTTCGGTTTCCACCCCTTCGGCCAGGACCGGGAGACCGAGGCTGCGCCCCAGGCCGACGACGGCGCGGATGATCGAGCGGGCCTTGGCGTCGGTCAGGGCGCGGGCGACGAAGCTCTGGTCGATCTTGAGCTTGCTGAACGGGAAGCTTTGCAGGTTGCTGAGCGAGGAATAGCCCGTGCCGAAATCATCCATGCTGATATGCACGCCCAGCGCGCGGATCTGCTCCAGGATGGCCAGGGCACCATCGCGGTTGGCAATCAGTGCGGATTCGGTGATTTCCAGCTCCAGCCGCGCGGGTGCCAGGCCGGTCTGGCGCAGCGTGCTGGCGACGATGTCTGGCAGATTGAGCACCTGCAGCTGTACCGGCGAAATGTTGACGGCGACGAAGGCATCGCCCGACCACTGGCTGGCCGCAAGACAGGCCTGTTGCAGCACCCATTCGCCGATCGTCACGATGGCACCGCTGGCTTCGGCCAGGGGGATGAACTCGCCCGGCGCGATCGCTCCGAGATCGGGGTGGCACCAGCGCAGCAGGGCTTCATAGCCCTGCACGGCATGGGTGGCGGGATCGACAATCGGCTGGAAATCCAGGTGAAACTGCTGGCGCGCCAGGGCATGGGCCAGGTCTGCCTCCAGCCGCAGGCTGGCCCTGGCCGAGGCATCCATGGCGGAATCAAAAAAGCAGATCTGCCCACGGCCGGACTGGCGCGCGCGATCGAGCGCAAGGACTACGGCAGACTTGAGCGTTTCGGGGGAATGGCCGTCGCACGGATAAGTGGCGATCCCGGTGCTGAGCGCGACGGCGCTGGGATCGCGGGCCACGTCCCAGCGCGCGGCCATGGCTTCGGCCACGGTGGCGACCAGGCGGCGGGTGTCTTCCGGGCCATCGGCCATGCGCTGGATAATGCAGAATTCGTTGCCGGCCACGCGGCACACGACGTCTTGCGGATGGGCCACATGGCGCAGGATATCGGCCACCTCGCGCAGGATATCGTCGCCCACCGGCGGGCCGAACACCTTGTTGATCGTGGCCAGGCGATCGATTTCGAACGCGACGAGCGCGCAATAAGGCGGTTCGTCGGCCAAGGTTTCATCGAGCACGCGACGCGCCAGGCTGCGATTGCCAAGGCCGGTCAGCGTGTCGTGCGACGCGAGGTATTCCACGGCATCCTGCGCTTGCAACCATTGGCCGATGGTCGTTTCGAAATCGCGGGAAATGCGCTCGTATTCGGCGGGCAGATTGGGCTGGGCCTGGGCCAGATCCCCCTTGGCCATGGCCGAAAGCGCGCAGGAAATGCGATCGATCACCACCTCGCGCTTGCGCTCCTCCTCGCGCGCCTGCTCGGCCAGGCGGCGTTGCACGGCAAGTTCCTGGTTGGCCTTTTCGCGCACCTTTTGCGCCACGAGCCGCTTGATCGCGTGGAGCGCCTGGCTGATCGCGCCGATTTCATCGCTGCGCTGGGCGCCGGGAATGGCATGGTCCAGCGCGCCTTGGGCCATGGCCCGCATGGCATCGGCCAGGCGCACCAGCGGCGTTGTCACGCGTTGCAGCAGGCAGGCGATGATCAGGCCGGCCACTGCCACCATCACCGCACCCAGGCCCACGGCCAGGCGGACGGCCTGGCGGATATTGTGCGCTTCTGCCCGCGCCACGGCCATCGAGCGCCCCTGCTGGTGACGGATCAGGGCATCGACCGCGCTGCCCACGTTTTCGCCCACGCGCGGCGCATCGACCTGGTAAAGCGCGGCGGCCGCGGCATAATCGCGCAAGGTGAGGCGCAGCACGCCTTCGCGCGCGGCTTTCCATTCGTGCCAAGCCGCCTCCACCGGCACGAACAGCGCCTGTTCCTGCGGTTCGCGGATCGTGTCGCGATAGCGCTGGATCAGCCGATCGGCCTCCATGATCGCTTCGCGCGTGGCGGTGGTTTCGGCGCTATGGCGCTCGGGCGAGCCGTCGATTAGCGCCTTGGCCATGTGCTGGCGCGCGCCGGTCACGGCTGTCTTGATGTGATCGAGTTGCACCAGACGGGGGATCACGTCGTGCTCGATCTGCTGGATATGGCGATCGGCATCGATGGCCGACCGCACGGGAACCAGAACGGCAGTCAGCGCCACCAGCAGCAGCACGGCAAAGCTGCCCAGAACGAACGATCGGATCGTGATACGATTGACGACGTCCAATGGCACGAACGGGCTCCTGGCAGCAAACACGGCTGCCCGGCTTAGCCGTGCGCCGGCAAGAACCTGCCAAGCAGCCTATCCGTGTTTTTGCGCAAGGGCGGATTCGCCATCCGGCAGGGTCTGCCCGGCGGGACCATTGCCGGCCGGCCCGTCGCCAGCCGGCCCGTCGCCAGCCGGATCTGGCACTTCGGCCCGGCCCACGCGCATGGTGCGGGCCGGCACGCGGAACAGCCCCCGCCGCGCGGCCGCTTCGCCCAGATCCTCGCGCGAGGTGAGGCTGACCAGCCAGGGCGCGCCCAGCAGGCCGATGGTGAGCGGAAGCAGCCACAGCGCAGTGACGGTATCGAGCCACAAGGTGCCGGCAAAGGCCAGGCCCAGCAGGATGTGCTCGCGCATGGCGGGCAGGATGGCGCGCAGCGAAATGGCCTGGGCATCGCGGTTCTGCGCGTTCCATTGCGAGGGGATGCCCAGCAGCAGGCCAAGGAGCGCCTTGATCTGCAAGACCATCGAGACGGGTGCGAACAGCGTGGACAGCACCAGTTCGGCCAGGACCGACTTGAGCGCGCGCCACGGGCCGCCAAACGCAGCGCAGCGCTGCCCATCGGCGAGGATCCAGATCAGTCCCATCAGCTTGGGCCCGAACAGCAGCAGCACGGTGAGCGCCAGCACGCCTGCCGGCACCGTCATCAGCACATTGCCTTCCACGCCCCCGCCCACTTTGGCCATGGCCACCTGGGCAATCGTGGCCAGGATCAGCAAGAGCCAGCCTGGCGAAGTGAGATAGGCCGATGCCCCGATCAGCAGGTGCAGGCGGCTGGTGGCGGCGAGGCCCGAGGCGCCAATCAGGCGCAAGTGCTGTAGGTTGCCCTGCATCCAGCGCCGATCGCGCAACGCGTGATCGACGATGGTGGGCGGATATTCTTCATAGCTGCCACCGATCATCACCATGTGCACGGCCCAGCCGCGCCGCCGCAACAGCGCGGATTCGACCATGTCGTGGCTGAGGATGTGGCCGCCAAACGGCGCCTTGCCGGGCAGATCGGGCAAGCCGCAGCTTTCGGCAAAGGCGCGGGTGCGCACGATCGCGTTGTGACCCCAGAAGTTGGCCTCGGCCCCGCTCCACCACAGCAGCCCGGCCGAAGCGATCGGGCCATAGGCCTCGCTGGCAAACTGCATCCAGCGCTGGAACAGGGTGCGGGCGTTGGTGATCATCGGCACGGTCTGGAGCAGGCCGATCGAGGGACGCGCTTCCATGATCGAGGCGAGCCCGACGATGGCCGCCCCGGTCATCACGCTATCGGCATCGAGCACCAGCATGTTTTCATACGATCCCCCGAACCGGCGGACCCATTCGGCAATATTGCCCGGCTTGCGGGCAATGTTCTGTTCGCGCCGACGATAATAGAGGTTGATTGGCGCGCGGGCGGCAAGTTCGGCCCAGGCGGCTTCCTCGCGCTTGCCATGCAGGGCGCTGGAATCGCTGAGCACGAAGAAATCGATCCACCGCGCGCCGCCGGCACGATCGATCGCAAAGGCCATGGCCTCTACCCGTGCGAAAACGGCGTCGACGTCTTCGTTGTAGACCGGCATGAGCACGGCCGTGCGGTGCGCCAGGCTGGCGGCCGGTGACGGCACGGGGACGAAACCGGGATGCGCGCCGCTGATCAGTTGCACGAAACCGATCGTCGAACTGACAAAGCCGAACGCCACCCAGCTGAACAACGGGACGAAGAACAGCAGCAGCACCACTTCGATTGCGTTGAGCCCGTCGCGCGAGAAGGCCACGCGCACTTCGCTCGATGCCGCCAAGCCGAGAACGGCGGTCAGCGCGATCAGCAGCCAGCGCTTGACCATCAGCCCATGGGGCCGCGTTTCCACCTCGCGCCGCGCGGGCGCATTGCCGAACAGACGCTGCACCGGCATGTCGAGCGGGGCTTCGGGCGGAAGCGCCGGGGCGACGGGCCGGAGCGGCGGGCTGGCGGTCATGGTTGCACGGCCTTGATCACCGTTTCGCTGAGCGCGCCGCTGCCGCGCTTGAGGAACAGGCGAAACTCGCGCTGGGCGAGGCCCTGCGTCTTGATATCGAGCGTTACGCGCCACTGCTTGTCGCGCCCGGCGATCGGGCCCACCGCCCTGTGCAAGACGGCCGCGGCGGGCAGGTCCACTTCCACGCTGACGCCACTGCCACGGTTGAGCCCGGCCAGCGCCTCGCCTTCGAAATCGAGGACATAGCGCGTGGCGCCGGGAATGGGATCGCCGCCCGGGACCCCGCCCGGCCCGACGAAGACCTTGATGCAGCGGGCGTTGGCATTGGCGGCCAGATCGCGGCTGGTCCAGGTGAGGCGATAGGCAAAGTCCTGGCGTTGACCCGCCTTGGCCGGACGATCACTGAGCCAGAAGGCCGCGACATTGTCCACCGTTTCGGAAATCGTGGGAAAGGCATAGAGTACCACGGCCCCTGCCCCCCAATCACCTTGGGGTTCCACCCAGAGCGAGGGGCGCCGATCGTAGAAATTGAGATCGTCCTGGTAATGGTCGAACACCTGGTCGCGTTGCACCAGGGCAAAGGCCTTGACCGAGTCCGCCCGAAACGTGTTGGTGCGCGGCTCCGGCGGGTTTTCCAGCGGGCGCCAGATACGCTCGCCATTGGCCATCCAGATCGCCAGGCCATCGGAATCGTGCACTTCGGGGCGCCAGTCCCGCCGATCCATCGTGGTCGCTTCGTCGAAGCAGAACATGCTGGTCATCGGCGCAATGCCGAGCCGCGCCACGTCCTTGCGCAGGAAGAGCGCCACTTTGACGTCTTGCACCACGCCGGTCTGGGTCTGTCGCGTGTCGAACGCATAGGCCCCCGTCAGCGACGGGCCTTCGAGCAGGGCATGGATGACCATGTGCTGCGTGCCCTGCTCGCTGCCGAGATCCTCGATCCAGAATTCCGTGAATTCGGGAAATTCCTCGGCACCGGGCATCGTGCCGGTGTCCACCGCGATGCCGCGTGCGGAAAGGCCGAACTGATCCTTTTCCCCGGCCGCGCGGAAGTAGGACGCTCCCAGGAACGCCAGCCAATCGGCGTGGCCATCGGCATACATGACCCGAAAACCGGCGGGATCGACGTTCTGCGCCGCCCCGAACAGGCCCTGCGTGTTGACCACTGCCCGCGCCTGGCCCCCTGCCACCACATTGACGGCGACAGCAAAGGGCGCGGTCTCCAGCCGGGTGGGAAACAGGCGCACATGGCCGGGCAGGCTTTGTGCATCGCCATAGGTCAGCCGCGCGGCATCGTCGAACGTGGGGGCGGCATGACGCGACACGGTGCGCGGAACGAACGCACGGCGCGCCGAACCTTGGGCGCGGGCCACCAGGCTGTCCCAGGAAAAGGACCGCGCGGGGCCAAGATTGCCGGGCCCTTGCGCCATGACGCGGCCGGGCAAAGCGGCAAGGCCGGCCAGTGCCAGCGCCATGCCACCCAATGCGCGGCGGGACAGGCCGTTGGCCGATGGAGCCCCGGAAAAGTCGATGGGGGGATAATCGGTGGGATCGGTCATGCCTGCCCTAACGCTGACTCTGCTGGATAGTTTCGCGCTTCATGGCCGGGACGCTGGTGCAGCGGGCCGGGCCGAAGGCGATGCACCGGGTGCCCGCCGCCCGATGATGACCTGCACGCCCGGCTCCAACCCGCTGGCGAGCACTTCGGTGCGCTTGCCATCGCTGGCCCCGGTGGCAACCGCCACCTGGCGCGGCTCGTTGTCGTCGGCCACCACATAGATCGCCCCGTTTCGCGACGGCACGCCTTCGGGGGTAAAGCCCAAGGCCGCGTTGGGAACGAGCAGGACGCCCTCGCGCGCGGGCAGGTCAATCTCGACCGTGGCCGCCATGCCGGGGCGCAGTTGCACCAGGGGCGTGCCCTCGCCACTGGTTACGGGATCGAGCGCGAAGACCGCCAGCCGGTCAAGCCCACGGGTATCGTCGGTGGGATCGATCCGCACCAGGCGCGCGGTGCGCACCTTGTCTGCCATGCCCGACAGCAGCACGCGGGCGCGGGCATTGAGGGCCAGGCGCTGTGCATCGGCGGCCGGCAACGGCACGGTCACGACCAGGCGATCGAGCCCGGTGGCAAGCGAAAGCAGCGGCATGCCGGGCTGGACAAGCTGGCCCGGCGCCACGGCGCGGGCAACGACCAGGCCATCGAACGGCGCGCGGATCGTCGCGTCGGCCAGGCGGCGACGGGCGAGCACTTCATCGTTGCGCGCCTTGGCCAAGGCTGCCGTGGCCGTGGCCAGCGCCGCGGCGGTGCGCGAAAGTTCGGCACGCGCGCCATCCATTTCGTTGAGCGAGGGCACCCGTCCGCCCGAACGGCGCCAAACCCCGTCATAGCGTTCCAGCCGCGCGCGTGCGCCATCCACATCGGCCTGCGCGGCGGCCAACGTGCCCTCGGCGGCAGCCCGCGTGGCTTCGGCGCTGGCCAGGTCGGCCTCGAACGGGGCGGTATCGAGCATCGCGATGGGCTGGCCCGCGCGGACGACCCCATCGCCCGGGCCAAGCAGGCTGTGCACCACCCCGCCCTGCGGCGCGCGCAGGATCACTTCATCTTCCGCGTGCAAGGTGCCCGTGGCGCTCAATGCCGGGGTCAGGCTGCCGCGTTCGAGCGGAACCGTGTAATAGGGCAATTCCGGACCATCGACGAACCGCACGAACAGCCACAAGGCGGCGACGCCGGCTGCCAGCAGCGCCAGCACCATGCCCCAGCGCGCCAGGCGCCGGCGCGGACGGGCGCCCAGGAAATCGTCGAGATCGCGCTCGGTCATGGCTGCGCCGGGCATCGTGCGGGTCCTTCGCCTGGTGCGGCCGGCGCCAGATCGGCCGAAGTCCAACCCAGGCCCTGCGCCGCCCACAGCCGCACGTGCGCGCGGGCAAGGCCGCTGCGGGCGGCAGCGTCGGCCTCCGCCGCGGCAAGCGCCGACGCCTCGGCAACATAGAGCGTAGCAAAGGTTTCCGTCCCCGCCCGATAACCGGCACGCGCATCGCGCACGGTGCGATCGGCCTGGGCGAGCGTGCGCGCGCTGGCGGCAACCAGGGCCTGTGCGGCGGCGAGGGCCTTGGTTGCACTGTCGATTTCTTCTGCGCCGGCGGCCGTGGCGCTGGCCAGGGCAGCGCGCGCCTCGTCCAGGCTGGCCTTGCCCTCCACCACGGCCTGTCCCTGCTGCTGGCGCAGCGCCAACAGGGCGGCACGGCGCGGCGCGGCATCGGGAATGTCGGCCAGGGCGGGCACCGCCGCGCCGTCGCCCAGCAACGCGGGCAAGGCCTCTGCCGACAGGCCGGTTTCCTGCGCCAGCCGGGCCAATGCCTGCGACAGCTCGGTCTGCGCCTGCGTCACGGCATCGGCATCGAGATCGACCATCACGCCGCCCAGCGCGCCATCGATCGCCGAGACGAGGCCCGCCTCGCGGCGGAAGCGGGCAATCTCGGCATTGTCTTGCCAGGGGGCGACAGCGGACCGGCGCGCGGCGAGGCGCGCCTGCGCGAGGCGGACGGCAAGGTAGGCCTCTGCCATGGCGGCGGCGCGCGTGTTGACCAGGGCAGCGTGGGCATAGGCGCCAGCAGGCGGCCCGTCGGCCACGCGCTCCTTGCTGAGCAGCCCGGCCAGCCGCCCGCCCAGATGCCGCCGCCGGGCATCGGCACGCGCGGCATCGTCGTGCAAGTGCCAGGCACTGCAGGCCAGCACCGGATCATGCGCCAGCCCCTGCGCCACCACTTGGGCCAGCACGGGATCGCCCGCCGCGGTCCACCATGGCGCGGCATCGGCCTGCGCGCTTTCCACCGGCGGCAGGTCAGGCTCCACCACGCGCGGGGTCGAAACCGCGCAGGCAGCACAGCTGAAGGCCAGGGCAAGGGCTGTCACCCTGCCGGCAAGGTTGGATGGTTTCACGCGGAGCACCGGCTGGCGATTAGCAAAATATCACCGTGTGGCAATCAAATGGCGGGGCTGCCAAAATGCTTGCCATGCATTTCGGCGCATGGACGGGGCGTTTCAGCATATGTGCGAACGCATCATCGCCCCCGCTTGTTCCCTGCGCCGGTTGCGATAGATCGGCAGGCAATCCCGCAGACAAAGGAAGTGACGATGGATCTTGGCATTACCGGGCGCAAGGCAGTGGTCTGCGCCTCGTCAAAGGGGCTGGGCCTGGCCTGTGCCACGTCCTTGGCGCGCGAAGGTGCGCAAGTGTGGATCAACGGGCGCGACGCCAGCCGCCTGGACGCGGCGGCCGCGCGCATCCGCGCGGAAACCGGGGCGCAGGTCACGCCGGTGGTGGGCGATCTCAACACCGCCGATGGCCGTGCCGCGCTGCTCGCCGCGTGCCCCGATCCCGATATCCTGGTCAACAACAACCACGGCCCCCGGCCCGGCAAGCTCGACGTGCTGGAAGAAGCCGATTTCCTCGCCGCGCTCCAGGCAAACATGCTCAGCCCGCTGGCCCTGATCAAAGCCGTGGTGGGCGGCATGCGCACGCGCAAGTTCGGCCGTATAGTCAACATCACTTCGGCCCAGGTGCTGATGCCGCAAGCCGACATGGGCCTGTCGGTTTCAGCCCGCGCCGGGTTGATGGCCATGGCCAAAGTGCTGCAATTCGATTGCGTGGCCGACAACGTGACGGTGAACAACCTGCTGCCCGGCCCGTTCGACACCGATCGCCTGGCCGGCCTGGCGCAGCGCTATGTGCAGGAGGATGGGATCACCCTGGACGAGGCCTATGCCCGCATCGGCGCACGCGGCCCGGCCGGGCGCATCGGCCAACCGGGCGAATTCGGCGATGCCTGCGCATTCCTGTGCGCGGCGCAGGCGGGCTATATCTCGGGCCAATGCCTGACCTTGGACGGCGGCGCCTATCGCGGCTTGTTCTAAACGCGCGGGGCCGCTAGGCGCACGGCCATGCTCACGATTTCCGGCATCACCGTGCGCCTTGGCGGCCGCACCATCATCGATCGCGCCTCTGCCACTTTGCCCACGGGCGCAAGGGTGGGGCTGATCGGCCGCAATGGCGCGGGCAAGTCCACGCTGATGAAAGTGCTGATCGGGCAGATCGAGCCCGACGAAGGCAGCGTGGACATGCCCCGCCGCGCGCGCCTGGGCTATATCGCGCAGGAAGCGCCCACCGGTACGGCCACGCCGTTCGAAACCGTGCTCGCCGCCGATACCGAGCGCGCCGCCCTGCTGGACGAAGCCGAGACCTGCACCGATCCCGATCGGCTGGCCGACGTACACGAGCGACTGATCGCGATCGATGCTTATACCGCCCCGGCACGCGCGGCGCGCATCCTGATCGGCCTGGGCTTTACCGAAGCGATGCAGGCCGAGCCGCTCGACAGCTTTTCGGGGGGGTGGAAAATGCGCGTGGCGCTCGCCTCGCTGCTGTTTTCCCAGCCCGACCTGCTGCTGCTCGACGAACCATCGAACCACCTCGACCTGGAAGCGACGCTGTGGCTGGAAAATTTCCTGCGTAGCTATCCCGGCACGCTGATCGTGATCAGCCACGAGCGCGACCTGCTCAACAACGTGGTCGACAATATCCTCCACCTGCAAGGCGGCAAGATCACGCTTTATGCCGGCGGCTATGACAGTTTCGAGCGCCAGCGCGCCGAACGCGCGGCACAAGCCGCCGCGGCCAAGGCCTCGCAGGATGCCCAGCGGGCGAAGCTGCAGGACTATGTCCGCCGCAACAGTGCGCGTGCCTCCACCGCCAAACAGGCGCAATCGCGCGCCAAGATGCTGGCGCGGATGCAGCCGGTGATGGCCATGCTGGAAGATCCCAGCCTGACGTTCGATTTCCCCAGCCCCAGCGAGTTGCGCCCGCCGCTGATCACGCTGGACATGGCGGCCGTGGGCTATGTGCCCGATACGCCGATCCTCAAGCGGTTGAACCTGCGCATTGATCCGGATGATCGCATCGCCCTCCTGGGCCGCAACGGCAACGGCAAGACCACGCTGGCGCGCTTGCTCGCCGGGCAACTGCCTGCGATGGAAGGCGGCATGACCACGTCGGGCAAGCTCGCCATCGGCTATTTCACGCAATATCAGGTGGAGGAACTGGCCGGCGGCGACACGCCGCTGCTGCACATGACCCGCGCGATGACTGGCAAGACGCCCGCCGCCGTGCGCGCGCAACTGGGCCGCTTCGGTTTTTCCGGCGACAAGGCGACAACCGAGGTTTCGCGCCTTTCGGGCGGGGAGCGCGCGCGGCTGGCGCTGGCGCTGGTCACCCGCGATGCGCCACACCTGCTGATCCTCGACGAACCGACCAACCACCTCGACGTCGACGCGCGCGAGGCGCTGGTCCAGGCGCTCAATGCCTATCAGGGCGCGGTGATCCTGATCAGCCACGATCGCCACATGGTGGAAATGACCGCCGACCGCCTGGTGCTGGTCGATGATGGCGCGGCCGTGCCCTATGACGGCAGCATGGAAGACTATATCGACTTCGTCCTGGGCCGGAACCAGCCGAAGGCCGATGCCCCGGCCAAGGCCACGGCGGCCAGCCCCAAGGCCGAAGCCGACAAGGCCGCCACCCAGGCCGCCTGGCAGGCCCGCCGCGAACTGGGCAAGCAGATCAGCAAGGCCGAAAAGGACATGGCCAAGCTGCAGGCGCGCATCGCCGAAGTCGATGCCACCCTGGCCGATCCGGCCAAGGCGCCCAAGGCGCTGGCGGGGATGAACCTGGGGGCGCTGGGCAAGCTGCGCGATGACTTGGAGGCCGAACTTGCCCGCGTGGAAGCGCAGTGGCTGCAATGGAGCGAGCAGGTCGAAAGCTAAGGGCCAAGCCCGCTCCACATCCTCGCTGCGGCTTGCCGATCCCCTATTCTTCAAAGGCTTTGGTGCGGCCACTAATGGGAGAGGAGCGGCCGCCACTGCGCGCCCCCCGATGTCGGAGCGCTGCTTTTGCCCATTGGCGTGGTGCGATCGAACCGGGCCAAGCCGCCTCAATCAGAACAGTTCATCCAGCATCAGGTGAAACTGCAGCTTGCCCTGATCGATATCCGGCTCACCGTAAGCGACCATGAGCCTGTCCTGCAATTCCCCCGCGAACTCTCCCAGGCAGTTCCACAGGATCGCAAGGTCCTGGTAGCGGTCGGCAATACCGGCCCGCCCCGTGTCTATGCAGCCGGTGACCACGCCCCCGGTGATGAACAGATTGTCGAGCGAGAAGTCCCCGTGCGTGACGACCGGATCGGGCGCGAGAGGTAGCAGTTGCTGCATTGCCTGCCAGACTTGTTCCGCGCTCCAGCCTTCTCTCGCCGCGTCGAATTCATCCTCTTCGACCAGTCCTTCATTGATCCGGTTCCGCGCCAGGCCAAGCCGCAAGGCATGATCGCTGTTGAACGGGCATTCGCTGACGGGGATCGCGTGGAACCGTCGCAGAAAGGCGGCCAGCGCATCAACGGTCGCCATCCGTTCCGCCGGCCTTGCCTGGAGCGCCTGAAAGGCCGTCTCGCCCGGCAAGGCTGCGGTGACCAGCCACGCTTCGCTTGAGGTGCTGGCAAAGTGCAGCACCGGCGGCACCGGCACGTAGCCGGCCAGCCAGCGGAGCCTGACCATTTCGTCGGTGATGGCATCGGCAACTGAGCCAAGGCCGTGCTTGAGATAGAGTTCAGGCGCGCCCGGCTTGCCATGGAGCCGGTAAACCGCGCCGCCGGATTCACCGACCAGATCGCGCGCCCATGCATAGCCCTCCAGCGCTTGCGCCAGTCCGGCCGGCAGGGCGGGCGCCGCACAAAGTTTCTCACGATCGGATGTCACCCTATCCAGCGCCTCATCAATGCGATGTCCATGGCACGGAGAATAGCGCCCGATTGCCTGGCAACAACAGCGCGTGATGCGGAACAGCTGCCTTGGCGCAGCGTCGGCCGGCCGCAGCCTGGCCTGTGCTCGGACGATTCTGGTTGTGCAAGGCAAGAGAATTTCCTGGCGCGAATCGGGACCACGGCAGCGTGCCTGGCCCAACCATCGCCCCCGCAAACGGTGCACTGCACCATCGCGCCGGGCCAAAAATGCGCAAACCGGCGTATTTTCAACGCAAATCCATCAATAAGCATATGCAATATGGTATAGACGAAGCATTCGATCCGTATTACCATCTGATCAGTTAGTATTACTGACACGGGTACCCAAGTATTACGAGGGCAGGCAGATGGAAGGCATTCGGGTCGGCAAGCGGTTGATTGGCACCCAGGCACCGGTCACGGTGGGCTGGGAAAACATCCCGCGCGTGGAAGGCGGCCCGGTCAAGCGGCTGTTTTTCTCGTGGTTTCAACCCACTGTGCTCTTCGCGCTGATCCTGTTCTGGTATTATGCGCCAAATTCCATCGCCAAGGCATCGACCGCGATCGGCATCGGCATCGGTTTTCGGGTGTTTCTTCTGGGCCTGGAATTCTTCTTTCCGCGCCATGAAAGCTGGCAACTGACGTGGAAAGAGGTAACCACCGATCTGTTCTATGTCGGCCTGGGCTACACCGTTCTGCGCCTTGTCGATGGCTTTATCGGTTCCGATGTGATGGTTGGGGCCATCCAGGATTCCTTTCACTGGAAAAGCTTTGATTGGTTCACCGGCCTGCCGATACTGCTTCAGGCCTTCATAATCTCGTTCATCTTTGATTTCGGGCAGTATTGGATGCATCGCGGCATGCACAACTGGTATCCGCTGTGGCTGCCGCACTCGGTGCACCATTACATTACCCAGCTCAACATCAACAAGGGCGCCGTGGGCAATCCGATCGAACTGTTCCTGATCGGCCTGGGCATCGGCGGGTTCTTCGATTTCGTGCCCCGCGCATTCCTGCTGGCCGGCGCGATCGGCCTGGCCGTGGGCAGCTATCAGCATATCAACGTGCGGTTCAATTCGCCGCGCTGGTGGCGCTTCTTGTTCCACACCACCGAACATCACAGCCTGCACCATTCGCAAGACTTTGAAGCAACGCGCAGCAACTACACCAACACCTATATCTTCATTGACCGTATGTTTGGCACCTGCATCGATGGTGAAGCCGAACTGCTGGGCATGGAAGGCGGCCGCCGCATGGGCCTGCGCGAGCAGATGACCTTTCCCTTCACCGAGGGCTGGCGCGCCATCAAGGGCAAGTTCGCCCGGCAAGGGCAGGACGAAGCCACCGCGGTGCCGGCAGAATGAGCAACGCCATCGCCCTGCCCTCGGCACGCCATGGATCGGCCATGAACCTGCGCTTCATCGATTGGATCTGGCATATTCGCGGCAGCGTTGACCTGCCGCCCGGACAAACCAGCGAGGAAGCCTTCGCCAGGCTCGAGCCGCTGCTGCGCCAGCCGGGCACCAGCCAGCAGCGTGGCGGCGAAGCCTTGCGCTTCACCAAGATCGATCCAGCGTCGCAAGACAAGCTGGCGGTGTTCGAAAACGGCCTGTTGCAAGTGGAACAGGACAGCGCCGGCCCGGTGCTCCGCTATCACCTGGTCAGCCGTGCTCTGTTGCTGTGCTTCCTGGCGCCGCTGCTGTTCCTGGCCTTTGCGCAGCTGACCATCGCGGTGGGCCAATGGCAAAAGCCGGCAGCCGAAGCGGCGGCAAAAGCCAAGACGGACAAGAAAAAGGACGCCAAGAAGGACGACGTCCGGCCGATGAATCCCATCGACAAGGCGCTTGGCGCGCCCGCCCCCGAAAAGGACGGCAAGAAGCCCGATCGCAAGGGCGACAAGTATTCGCCCACTTCGGCCTATGTCTTTGCCAGCCTGTTTGCGCTGCTCTATGTAATCGGGCGCATCCTGGAGGCCCGGCTCGTCAAGGCGCGCCTGCGCAAGAGCTTGCTCGGCGCCGAATAGGCGCGCCGCAAACGTCTCGCCTTGGCAAGGTGCACCGGCATGCCTAATCCAGCGCTTTGAGCCGTGGGAGGATGGGCGTGCCAATGTTGCTTGCAATGGCCGGGGCGCTTGCCGCGCCGGCGCTGATGAATGCCGACACCGTAATCAGCCCCGACGATTATCCCCAGGGCATGGTGGACGCCGGGCAGAGCGCGATCGTCGATATCGAAGTGCTGGTATCGCCGATTGGCCAACCGGAAACCTGCCACGTGATTGGCGTTGTCCGCGCTCGCGGTTTCGTCGAACAGAGCCCAGCCGGGAAACGGACCTGCTCCCTGTTTCTCAAACGGGGGAAATTTACGCCCGCCCGCGATGCCGATGGCAACGCCGCCTATGGCACGTATCGCAACTGGGTTCGTTGGGCGACCGGCGACGGCCTCGATGCCGGGATGCCGGCCCAGGTCGATCTTGAGATACAAGTGGCCGCACTCCCTGCCGGGGTGCCCAACAGATCGAGAGTGGCGGTCGACCTGGCTGTGTCGGCCGACGGCAAGCCGGGCCCCTGTGCCGCCGCCGTTCTCACCGCGCCAAAGCCAACAGAGATCCTGTCGCCACCTCTTGCGCGCGCTGCCTGCGCCACGCTGGCAGGCAGCGCCACACTTGGCACGATTGTCAACTTTGCCGGCCAACCAGTGCCGACAGTTAGGCGCATGACGGCCCGCTTTGTGGTCGAGCAAGCGCCGGACAAGACTTCTTGATCACCACACGCCACCGCATGGCTGCGCCCCTTACCGCCCCAGCGCCGCGATCCCTGCGCGCAGGGCGCGGCGCACGGCGTGAAGCGACAGCCCCCAGCCAGCCAGGCCCATGGGCACGACGAGGCCCAGCGTTTGCCCCGGGGGCAAGTGCCAGTGTAGCGCCAGCAGGCGGCCGCCCCAGGCCAGGCCCAGCGTCGCCAGCGTGGGCCACAGGACGAGCAGCGCCAGATCACCCAGCGCCCCGCCATGAACCCGGCGCGCGCGCCAGGCTGCCACGGCAAGGGCCGCGGCCCAGCCCAGCGCGACCAGGGTGGTGGCAAAGGCGGCCGCAATCGGACCTTGGCTGGCAAGCGCCAAGGTAAGCACCGCCGTGGCGATGGCAGCAGCGGATTGAATCCACAGCACGCGGTTCTGCCGGTCTTCGATCACCAGCACGGACGAAGCGACAGCAATCGGCAGCGCCGCCATACGCGCCACGCAGAACACCGCGATGATCGGCCCCGCACCGGCCCAGGCAGGCCCGAGCATGACGGGGGCAATCTCGTCAGACACCACGGCCAATCCGGCCAGGGCCGGCCAGCACAGCGCGCCGAACAGGCCCGACAGGCGCAGCCAGGCGCCATCGCCGGCGCCGCCCCGCGCTCGCTCTGCGGCAAGGCCGGTGGTGACGAGCAGGCCGGCGGGCTGCACGAACATGTCGGCCAGGGCCGAAACCACGCGGTTGCCGGCGCGATAGAGCCCCGATGCCGCCGGTGAGAACACCGCGCCGAGCAGCAGATCGCCGCTGTAATTGGCGAGGAACCCAACCATGACGGAGCCATAGCGGCTCCACGACCAGGCCAGCACCTTGTGCGTCTCGCGCACAGATGGGCGCGGCAGCGGCGGCAGCACCAGCACGGCGCGATAGGCGACGATGAAGATCACCAGCCGCGCATAGACTTGCGCCACCAGCGCCCACAGCCCCCAGCCCAGCACCAGCAGGAGTGCAGCCCCCAGGCCGGCCGCAATTTCGGTCACGACAGTGATGGCATAGTAGCGGCGCACCAATTGTCCGCGCAGCAGCATCGCCTCTTCCCAGCCGGCGAGGGCGGCGAGAAGATTGGACGGCGCCAGGCAGAACAGCAGCAGCGCCACGCCAGGCCCACGAAAAACGAAAGGTGCGGCAAGCCCGGCGCCGCACAGCAGCACGACCCAGCCCAGCGCTACCGCCAGGTTGGCAGCGAGCCCGGCGCTGGCCACCGCCGGCCCATCGGCCTGCGGCGCCTTGAGCACATATTCGAAGGGCCCGGTGTAAAGCATCGTGCGCGACAGGGTGAGCAGCGCGGCCGCAATCGCGAAGACCCCGAAATCGGCCGGCGCCAGCGTGCGCGTGGCAACGAGGGTGACACCCAGCAGCGCCAGCTGGCTGCTGGCCCGCGCAGCCATGGCGATCACGGCGGTAAAGCTGCCGCCGCGCCACCAGCCACCTATCCGCCCCAGCAACGCGCGTGCGGGCGCTGGCAGTGTCGAACCGCCCAAGGCCCCGCTCACGCGGCGCATTCCATCAAAAGGTTGAGCAGGTTCCGCCCTGCCCCCACCCAGGTATAGCGGCCGGCCCGCGCCAGCCCGGCTGCCACCATGGTTGCCCGCGTGGCAGGGTCTTCCAGCGCACCGATCTGTTCAAGCCAGGCGGTGGGATCATCCGGATCGGCCATGAGCGCGGCCGCCCCGCACACTTCGGGCACGGCACCACAGGGCGCGGCGATAACCGGGCATCGGCAAAGCATCGCTTCGACCGGGGGCAGTCCGAACCCTTCGGTGCGCGAGGGGAACAACAGCGCCTGCGCGCCTTCATACAGTGCGCGCAGCACGGCATCATCGCACCCGCCGGCAAAGACCGCATCGACCGGCGGCACCAGCCCGGCATTTTCCAGCGCGGCGCGGCCTGGCCCCACGATCACCAGGCGGCGCGGCGGCCAGCCCAGTCCCGCCGCATGCGCCTGCGCGGCGAGCGCCAGGGCATCGAATACCACCTTGTTATTCTTGTAGGCCTTCACGCTGCCGAACATCAGCAGGTATTCGCCCGAGATCAGCCCCAGGCGCGCCAGGGCGCCGGCATCGGCGGCCATCTCCAGAATATGATCGGCGCCGTTATGAAGGATTTCCACGCGTCCACCGCCGATCACGCCATATCCGGCTAGATCATGGCGCGAATAGTCCGACACGGTGAGCACCAGCTTGCTCGACCGCGCCATCAGCGGGGCCAGCAGGCGATAGCCCATGCGCTGGCGCCAGGGATAGGAGCAGTCCGGCCGGCAGAACTGGGCATCGTGCAGCATCGTCACTTTGGGGCGATGGAACACCGGCGCCAGGTTGGCGAGGTTGACGAGCAGGCTGCCCCGCGCCAGCGCCGGAAGCCGCCGCTGTTCCCAACTCTGGCTGGGACCCTGGCCATCTTCCTCCACCCGGATCACGCGATAGGGTTCAGCCGCCGGGCAGCCGGCCGGCACGATCACCCGGACATCGGGCCGTGCCGCCATGGGCATATCGGCCAGCAGGCTGTCTACCTCGCGGATCAGGCGATCCGACACGCGCCAGACCCCGTTGTGCTTGCCCGCGCGGAATTTGCCGTTGAAGGCGATCGTGCGCACGAGGTCACATGCTTTCGATCTTGCGCGGATCGATCCGCCCGCGCAGCAGATCGACAAAGGCCAAGCCGTTGCCGCGCAGCCGGCCCAGCCGGTCCACATGCGGTTCGGGGAACAGCGCGCGCAGCAGGTTGGCCGCCACGTTGCGCCACAACAGCTTGCGCGCGAGGGCGCCAGGCATGGTGCCTTTGCGGCGCAGATAAACGATGTTGGCCACTTGCGAGTAGCCCAGCCGCCGGCCCGAGGTGCGCCCGCCCTTCACCCCCAGATGCACCCCGGAAACCAGGCCGGTGGAGACGAGCCGCCCGCGCCGCGACAGGCGCATGGTAAAATCGATGTCCTCCTGCCAACCATAGAGCGGCAGCGCCTCGTCAAAGCGCAACGCGCCGATATGGGCCATGCGCAAGGCCATGTTGCAGCCATAGAGCGCCTCGCGCGGGATGATCGCGGGATCGAGCAGCAGGGTTTGCGCGGCGATCATCGCCTGCGCCTGGGCAATGCCATAGCCGCCGTGGCGCACGCCATCGCCCACAAGATTGCCGGTGATGCCCGCAACATCCGGGTGCGCCAGGAAAATCCGCTCAACCGCGGCGAGATAATCGGGTGAAGGGACGAAATCGTCGTCGAAGAACACGACCACATCGGCCCGCCCGTCCAGCAATTCGAGCGCACGGTTGCGCTGCCGGCACAGGCCGCGCTCTGCCAGCGCCAGATCGGGCTGCATCACGCTGTCCCCGATACCGGCAATGTCTGCGTCGGTCGCGCCGACAACCAGCACGCCATCGGGGCGGCGGGATTGCCCGGCAAGCAGGTCGATCGTCTCACGCGCCAGGTTGGCGCGACCGACGGTGGCGATGGCAACATGGATTCGCAGCATGCTCTGCGTGGTCCCCCTTGGTGGATTTCCCCTATTGGTAGGGCGACATGCCGTGCGGTCCACGCAGGTTGGCTCCGTTACCGAGACACTATGCCCTGCGGATTCGCCCCTATCCCATGCGAGCCATCGGCCGCCGCCCCGCAATCCAGCGAAAAAATTGCATTTTTGCAGCGCAAAAAATGCCCATCAGGGATAGCCCGCCCCCCGACCGCCACAGTGCCAATTTGGCGCCTTCGCATGAGCAACATCTTGGGCTCGCGCGTTACGGCGCGCGCGCACACGGCCGGACGCAAAAAAGCATCGTCCTGACGCAGAGAGCCTTTTGCCTCGACTCGCCGCGATCAGGCGGCATCAGCCTGACTTTGTTTCAACTTTATGGCATTGTCGGCAGCTGTACCCCGCCCCCCGGCACCCTGCCCGATGGCTGCGCTGTCATACCACCATCAAGGTTGCAGTGCAGCACTAGCCATGTGCAATGCAACAAGAACCAGTCACACAGCAAGAATGGCGGAATCGTGCGATGCAATAGTCCACCTGTTGCATCGCAATCGTGCGCAAAAACGGTGGTATTCACGGGTTTACAACTATCCTGCGCTATGAAAAGCGTGTGTCAGACGGTTGAGCGGAAGACGGCAAAGCCCTTATTCCCCAGCCGGACAAGCAGGAGCACAGCGGGAACAAGCTAGCCCTGTGACGCGTTGGAAATGGTGAAGCGGCCACTGCCGCCAAGGCCAAAAACACTGGTTACAAGGGTTGCAGGATGTCCACTCAGTCTTTCCGTGAAGATGGTTTCGTCTCGTTCCACGATGCCCCCGCTGGCGAAGGCACTGCCGCCGCCAAGGGACTTCTGATCGGCCTGGCGTTGAGCCAGGTGTTCTGGATCGGACTGGCGCTCCTCATCTTTTAAAACATAACGAATGCCGGGTTTTCGGCTCGGCCCATTTACCTGCGCGAGACGGGAGAAGCGTGGCGACCGCGCTTCTCCCGTTGGCGTTTCAAGATCCGTTCGCTGGCAAAGGCAGCGCTTGCCGCCCAGTTCAGTAAGCCCCGCGTGCAAGAATGACACTGGGCACGGTCAACAGCAGGATGCGGAAGTAGAGCCGCAAGGACCGCGCGCGGCGATAAAGCAGATCGCAGGCAACCCGCCGCCGATACGTGGTATCGTGGCGCCGCGCCACCTGCCAAAGCCCGGTAACGCCGGGGCGCACCGCGCAGTAGGCGGCGAAATGGCGTCCATACCGCGCGACTTCGGCGTCGACGATCGGGCGTGGCCCCACCAGGCTCATGTCGCCACGCAGAACGTTGATCAACTGGGGCAGTTCATCCAGGCTGCTTTTGCGCAGCAGCCGGCCCACCGCCGTGATGCGCGGGTCCTTTTGCAACTTGTGCGTTGCTTCCCACTCCGCACGGGCGGCGGCATCGGTGGCCAGCACATGGCGCAAGCGGGCGTCGGCATCCACGCACATCGAGCGGAACTTGAGGCAGGCAAAGTGGCGCCCGCCAGCCCCGACGCGGCGGTGGCGAAACAGGATCGGTCCGCCGTCAGAGAGCCGCACCAAAGTGGCGATGGCCAGCATCAATGGCAAAAAGACCAGCAGCGCGCAGAACGCCACGGTCACGTCGATAGCGCGAATCCAGGCCTCGGCGCTGTCTGCGCCGGGCATGGTGCGCGGGTGCCGCCAGCGGGTGCCGGTGGCCCGCAGCGCTGCCACCGGCGGGGCAGAGGCCGATGCACCGATCGCCGGTGCGGCAAGGTCTGGCGCAGCGGCCATGACCGGCCCGTTCCACCCGCCAGCCGCCAGATTGCGAGCGACATCATTGCGCGCCGCGAGATTGTGCTGATGATTCACCGTTGCTGGTCCCCACATCGGGCGGTGCCGTGATCGCGGCACCCGTTGTGAGGCGATGATAGGAACAGCCCGTTGACCCCGTCAGCGAGCGATACAGCCGAGATGGTTCGTTAGCTGACGCCCAAACGGCGAATCAGCTAACCCAGGCGCAGCGCGCCCCAGATGATCAAACCCCATGCCAGCGCCGACGATCCGCCGATGATGGCAACGCGCAGCCACAGCGGATAAAGCGCCTCGGCATGGGCAGGCGCGGCTGTGGCGAGCGGCAACAGTTCCTGCTGCAGCGCATGAACTGGCGAAAAAACAGGATCTTCCGTGCCTGACGCGAGTCTGGGCGCTGGGGCGGCATCCGGGCGTGGCGCATCGACAGGATAGGATGGCTTGGGTTGGGCAACGGGCATCGGGCAATACCTCCACCCGGGTTTTACGCCCGCCCGCTTACCGCGTTCTACGGCCAGCCATCGGGGCCTATACGTATTGCCCTCAGGAACATTGCTTATCCGATCTGGCGATTTGCCACCCGCGGATATTCTCGAATGTGGATGCAAGTGCACCTGCCACGGGGGATGGGCGCGTTCAGGCGCGATGCGCCTCGGCCAGCGGCTCGCCCAGCACGGGATAGCCGTAGCCGTCGGGAATGGTCAGCCAGGGAACGCCATCGCGCAGCACCGTGCCTGGGATGATCGGCGCGATCGGAAACGCGGCGGCATGGGCCCGCGCGGCGGCAAAATCGGCGCATTGCGCCAGCCGTTCCAGGTTGCGGCGGGTGGGAAAGATCAGATGCAGCGCACCACGTTCGGCCGCGTCCAGCGCCTCGTGGGCGGAAGACCAGAACAAGTGGCGATTTTCCGTGTTGTCCACTGCCAGATCCACGGCCCCGCTGCCAAGGTCCGCCAGATAGAACCGCGTGTCGAACACCCTCCCCGGCTTTCCACGCGGCCACCAGCGGGCCCAAGGGACCAAGGCGCCCAGATCCGGCCGCCACCCGAAATGATCGAGCACCGGGCCCATCTGCCCGGTTTCCGCGAGCATCGCCCGCGCCGCAACCGCGGCCGTGGCATCGCGCGGCGCGGCATCCGGCCGCGCCGAGGCCATGCCCACCAGCAGACCAGTTTCCTCCAACGTTTCACGCAGGGCAGCCAGGCGAGCGGCAGCATCATCCTCGTCAAGGCCCTGAACCCAGGCAGGACGCGCGGCGGCCAGCGCCTTGTCAGCCTGATCGACCTTGCCGCCAGGAAAGACCGTAGCCCCGCCGGCAAAGCGCAATTGTGCCGATCGCTCTACCAGCAGGATCTGCGAAGCCTGGCCGGGCACACCCTTGCGAAACACGATCAGCGTGGCCGCAGGCTCGGCCTGTTCGCCCGGCAGGGCAGCAGGTGGGGAAAGCGGATCGGCCATCGCGGCACCATGCTTTGCCAGGCGCCCCTTGCCAAGAGGGGGGAGATGTCGGCCAATTTTACAATTCGCGTAACCCGGCAACCCTGCCCGAGGCGTTCTTGCCCGAAGAATTCGGCAATTTGCAAAACTGGCACGGTCCGTGCTTAGTCTTGGATACCCCGAAGACTTCTTCTTCGTGAGGCGGAGCCGGCAACCCCCAAGTCTCCCCGGCTCCGCCTCCCCCGGGGTTCAACACATTCAGCAGACACGAAAAAACGCGGCCTCCCCGTGGGAAACCGCGTTTTGGGACGGCCCTGTCCGCCCGGCAATCGCTTGCCAGGGCGGCAGCCGTGTCAGGCCGGCTTGACTTCGGCCTCTTCCATCAACTGGGCGAGTTCGCCGGCTTCGTACATCTCGGTCATGATGTCAGAACCGCCGACGAATTCGCCCTTCACATAGAGCTGCGGAATGGTCGGCCAATCGGAATAGGACTTGATGCCCTGGCGGATGTCCATGTCCTGCAAGACATCGACGCTGGCATATTCGACGCCCAAGCGTTCGAGGATCGCCACGGCCCGGCTGGAAAACCCGCACTGCGGAAACAGCGGCGTGCCCTTCATGAACAGGACAACATCGTTGCCCTTGACGATTTCGTCGATGCGCTGCTCGGTAGACATGGTGGGATCGGTTCCTTTCGCGCCTTATTTGGGGGCGGCGGTGGTCAGTTGCAAGGCATGAAGCACGCCGCCCATGCGGCCGCCCAGCGCGGCGTAGACCGCCTTGTGCTGGGCCACGCGGCTCATCCCGGCAAAGCTGGCGGAAACGACGTGAGCGGCAAAGTGATCGCCGTCCCCGGCAAGGTCGGTGATCGTCACCTGCGCATCGGGCAGCGCGGCGCGGATCATCGTCTCGATTTCGGCAGCGGCCATTGCCATCAGACTTCGCCCATCAACTGGCGGCGCGCGTCGATCGACTTGGCATCCATCGCGGCGCGGATTTCCGCCTCGGTGCTATCCACCCCGGCGGCGATCAGATCACCCAGCAACTTGCGGACGACGTCTTCGTCGCCGGTTTCCTCGAAATCGGCCTGGACCACCGACTTGGCATAGGCTTCCGCTTCGGCCTGGGTCAGCTTCATGCGCTCGGCCGCCCACTGGCCCAGCAAGCGATTGCGGCGGGCATGGATGCGGAACAGCATTTCCTCGTCGTGGGCGAACTTGGCTTCGAACGCGCGCTCGCGATCATCGAACATGGTCATAGTGGTCGATCCCGTTGGTGGTCCCGCCATTGCGGATAGTGAGCCACTGCCCGGCCTGCAAGGAGAACATAGGGTGGAACCTAGGGGGCGGGTGGCGGCGCATCAAGCCCAGTATAGGCCGCCAGGAAGGCCAGGACATCGGCGCCACCAGCGATCACCTTGTCCACGCTCTTGCCCCCGCCATGGCCGGCGCCCTGTTCCACGCGCAAGAGATGGGGGCGCGTGCCGATGTCAGCCGCCTGCAACGCGGCAACGTACTTGAAGCTGTGCGCGGGCACGACGCGATCGTCGGTATCGGCGGTGGTGACCAGGATGGCCGGATAGCGCGCGCCGTCGCGGATGTTGTGATAGGGCGAATAGGCGCGCAGCACCTGCCAATCGGCCGCACGTGCCGGATCGCCGTAATCGTCCACCCAGAACCGGCCGGCGGTGAACCGATCGAAGCGCAGCATGTCCATCACGCCCACATCGGGGTTGGCGGCGGCAAACAGGTCGGGCCGCTGGTTGACCACGGCACCCACCAGCAAGCCGCCATTGGAACTGCCCTGGATGGCAAGCCCGCCCTTGGGCGTCACGCCCTGGGCAATGAGATATTCGCCAGCGGCAATGAAATCGTCGAAGCTGTTCTGCTTGGCCGCAAGGCGGCCGCCATCATGCCAGGCCTGGCCGAATTCGCCCCCGCCGCGAATGTTGGCAAGGGCAAAGGCGCCGCCCGCGGAGAGCCAGGCCATGCGCACCGGCGACCATCCGGGGGTAAGCGCCACGTCGAAACCGCCATAGCCATAGAGCAGCGTGGGCAAGGCCTGCCCGGCCTGGGCCGCGCGGCGGCTGCGCACGAGATAAAGCGGCACCATCGTGCCGTCCTTGGAGCGATAGCGGCGTTGTTCCACCACATAGTCTGCCGGGTCGAACGAAAGGCGCGGCTGGGCAAAAGGCGTGGCCGCGCCGGTCTTGAGATCGAGGCGAAAGATCGTGGGCGGCAGGTTGAAACTGGAGAATTGATAGAATGTCTCGCTGTCACCCGGCTTGCCGGCAAAGCCCGAGGCCACGCCGATGCCGTTGAGCGTGATCGCGCGCGCCGGCTTGCCCTTGAGATCGGTAACGACCGCGGTGGTCGCGCCATCATGCTGGTAGGACAGGATCAGCCGATCGCCCACCACGTTGCCGCCCGCCAGCGTCTGGCGACGTTCCGGGACCACCACGCGCCACCGCGCCGCCGCGCCACCCAGATCGAGTTCCGCGACCATGCCATTGGCCGCGCCCGAGGTGGTGATGAACCACAGGCGATCGCCCAGCCCTTCGACCACTTTCCATTCGTGATCGAAATTGTCCACCAACGGCAGGACCTGCCATTGCCCGTTGCGCCAGGCGCCGCCGCGCAGATCCACCAGGTGGACCATGCGCCGCGCATCGGTGCTTGCCTCGGTGGTGATGACCGCCCAGCGCCCATCCGAGGTGACGAAAGCCTTGTGGCCCCATTCGGGATGATCGGGCGTGGCAAAGACCAGTTCGTCGGCCGATTGGGGCGTGCCCACGCGATGGAACCACACCGCCTTGCCCGAAAGCACCGCGCGATAGGCCTGGCCCTGCGCCGGAGCGGGATAGCGCGAATAGAGGAAGCCTTCGTCCCCCAGCCACCCGATCAGCGTGTCGTTTGCCCATTCCAGGGCATCGTCGAGCACCTGCCCGCTGCGGGCATCGACAACGCCCAGCGTGCGCCAATCGCTGCCATCGCGCTGGCGGCCAAAGGCCAGGAACCGCCCGCTGCGCGATGGCACCCACAGGTCCAGCGCCTGGCTCCCATCGGCTGACCACGCATTGGGATCGAGCAAGAGGCGCGGCGTGCCGCTTTGCCCTTCCTGTACATAAAGCGCCGATTGATTCTGCAAGCCGGTGTTGCGCAGATAGAAATAGCTGCGCCCCGCCTTGCGCGGCAGCGACACGCGCGGATAATCGAACAGGTTGCGGATGCGCGCGGCAAAGGCATCGCGGCCGGGCAGGCTCTTGAGAAATTGTGTCGTCAGGCTGTTTTCGCGCGCCACCCAGTCGGCCACGTCAGGACTGGTCCGCAAGTCGGCTTCCAGCCAGCGCCAGGGATCCGCCACGGCCTGGCCGAACGGCTTTTCCACCGCGCCATCGCGCCGCGCAAAGGGATAGGCCGTGCGTGGCAGAACAAGGCCGGTGACTGGTGCCACCGTGGGTGCCCCGGCAATGCCCGTGCTGGAAACCGCGCCGCCGCCGTGTGTCACATCGACTGCAACATCGACGGCCGCATCGGGCGCAGGCGCAGGAACGGGTGCGGCGGCGGCATGTCCGTCATCCGCCCCCCAGCCCGCCATCGACGCCGCCAGCGTTCCCGCCAGCAGCGCCGCGCGCCATCCTGTCCCAAACCTTGTCATTGTTCGCAATGCTCTAGCACCGGCGCGGGGCCGGCGCCAGAGCGGCCCTTCACGGGCGCGGCGTTAATCCCGTGAAATGCGCGAGGAACGCCTGGACGTCGGCGGTTTCCTCGATCTGCTTGTCGATCGGCTTGCCCGACCCATGCCCGGCGCGGGTTTCGATGCGGATCAGGTGTGGCTTGGGCCCGATGGCCGCCGCTTGCAACGCGGCGGCATACTTGAAGCTGTGCCCGGGCACCACGCGATCGTCCGTATCGGCCGTGGTGATCAGGATCGCGGGATAGTCCACGCCGGCGCGGATGTTGTGGTAAGGAGAATAAGCGCGCAGCACGCGCCAATCGGCTTCCTTTTCAGGATAGCCATAGTCATCCACCCAATAGCGGCCGGCGGTGAACTGGTCGAACCGCAGCATGTCCATCACGCCCACCGCCGGGCTGGCGGTGGCGAACAGATCGGGCCGCTGGTTGGTCACGGCACCGACCAGCAGGCCGCCGTTAGAGCCACCTTCGATGGCCAGGCCGTGGCGCGGGGTCACGCCCTTGGCGATCAGGTATTCACCAGCGGCGATGAAATCATCGAACACATTCTGCTTCTTGTCGCGCCGCCCGGCATCGTGCCACGCATCGCCATATTCGCCGCCACCGCGCAAGTTGGCCAGTGCAAAGGCCCCGCCGCTGTCGATCCAGGTCATGAACGCGGCCGAAAACCACGGCGTGAGCGCAATGTTGAAGCCGCCATAGCCATAGAGCAGCGTGGGCAGCGGCCCGGTGGCATCCTTGCGGCGCACGATGAACATCGGCACCCTTGTGCCATCCTTGCTGGGATAGAACACCTGCTCGACGCGGAAATCGGCCGGGTTGAACGTCAGATGCACCGGCTCCCACGGGCTGGTCTGCGCCGTCGCCGGGTCTAGCCGCAGCACGGTGCCCGGCTGGGTGAAGCTGCTGAACGAAAGGAACGCCACCTTGTCGCCAGGGCGGCCGCTCAGCCCCGCCGCACTGCCGATTCCCGGCAGAGTGACGGCACCGGCCGGCTTGCCATCCAGATCGAACGCCAGCACCTGGCTCTTGGCATCGTGGATGTAGCTGGCAAAGATGCGGTCGCCGGCAATGCCCACCGATTCAAGGTTATCCTTGCTTTCGGCCACGATCGTTTCGAAACGCGGCGCGCCGCCGGCCAGATCGACACGCACAATCTTCTTCAACGGCGCGCCATCACCCGAAACGAACCACAGCTTGTCGCCCACGCCGTCGACGAAATCCCATTGCGCCTTGAGATCGGGCACCAGGGCGATGACAGGGCCGATCTTGCCATCCGTGACGCGCGCCACATGGACGGTGTTGACCGGATCGGTCCCTTCGCTGCTGGTGATCACCACCCAGCGCCCGTCGCTCGAAACGCTTGCGCCGTGGCCGCGCTTGGGCAGGTCGGGCGTGGCGAACACCGGCTGGTCGGCGCTTTGCGGCGTGCCCAGGCGATGGAGCCAGACGGTCTGGTTGTAGTTGCGCGCCTGGAACGCCTGGCCTTCCTTGGGTTCGGCAAAGCGGGAATAGAGCAGCGCATCGTTGCCCAGCCAGGCCAGTCCCGAGAATTTCACCCACTTGAGTTCGTCAGCCAGCGGCTTGCCATCGGCAACACCGACGAACTTGACCGTGCGCCAGTCCGAACCGCCATCCTGCACCGAATAGGCCAGCAAGCGGCCATCGTCGGAAGGCGCCCAGGCATCGAGCGCGGTGGCGCCATCCTTGGCCCAGAGATTGGGATCGAGCAGCACGCGGCCTTTGGTGCCCACGGCAGCGTCGCCGGAGCGCACCAGCAATTGCGACTGGTTCATCAGCCCGCTGTTCCAGGTGTAGAATACCGTCCCGCCGCGCTGCACCGGCAAGCCGAACCGCTCATAGTCGATCAGCGCTTTCATCCGCTTTTCCAGCGCTGCCCGCTCGGGCAGCTGCTTGAGATAGGCGGCGGTATAGGCGCTTTGCGCCTGAACCCAGGCGGCCACCTTGGCATCGGTGCGCACGTCGGCCTCAAGCCATCGCCAGGGGTCCGACACCTGCTCTCCGAAATGGCTTTCCACCAGCGGCACTTGCGGGCTGACAGGATAGGGCGGCAATGGCGGCATGGCCTGGTCCTTGGCAAAAGCGGGCAGAGTGGCGGCAAGGGCGAGCGGCACGGCAAGCGCAAGCCGGGCAACGGGGGCCAGCCACAGGGGGTTCTTCATCGCGGCATCCTGACAGACGGGGTGGTTACGCAGGAAACTAGCGCCGGATCGATGCCACGCAACACGGCGTTTGCAAAAGTCAGGAATATTGTTCGAGCATCGGTGGGCGATGCAGGCACTGATCAAAGCGGAACGGCCGCACCGTGAGCGGCGGCACCACTGCGGCCGCTGGGTGGCCGGCATTCATCAGCACCACGTCGGCCTCGGGCAGGACGGCCGAGCGCACGGCGACAAGCAGCGATCGCCCGCTGCGTGCCCAGGCATCGACCCATGCGGTCGTCTCCGCACGATCCAGCCCGTCGGGCACCCGTTCCGGCACGGCATCGCTCTGCGTCCAGCCCAGTTCGAACGGCTCTTCGCAAGCGTCGGGTGGCCCGACAAGATAGCGCATCTGCACCAGCACGGCGAGGCCGGCCTCGCTCGCGAAGTGCACGATCGGCTGGCCCGGCGAACAATAGCGCCCGCCAAACCGCCGCGCCCCTGCCCCGTCCAGCGCTCGCTGACCCGCTTTTGCCAATCGCCACAAGATCATGCGTCTTGCTACCGCGCACGCGCGCAGCCGGCAACGGCATGGCCAACGAAAAACGGGCGGCGGCCTTGCGGCCCCGCCCGTTATCCGGTTCGTCCGATCTTGGGGCTTTCACCCCAATGCGATCAGGCGTTTTCGAGTTCGTCTTCGTCGGCGGTCAGCACCGGACCCGAATCGAGGCCCTTGGCCGAGGTGTCGCGGTCCACCAGTTCGATCACGGCGATCGGCGCGGCGTCCGAAGCGCGGTAGCCGGCCTTGATGATGCGGGTGTAGCCGCCTTCACGGTCGGCATAGCGAGCAGCCAGAACTTCGAACAGCTTCTGTTCCTGCGCATCGTCGAGCAGACGAGCGTGGGCCAGACGGCGGTTCGAAAGGCCACCGTGCTTGGCCAGCGTGATCAGCTTTTCGACGTAGGGACGCAGTTCCTTCGCCTTGGGCAGAGTGGTGGTGATCTGCTCGTGCTTGATCAGCGCGGCGGCCAGGTTGCGCAGCAGCGCAATACGGTGCGACGAGGTACGACCCAGCTTACGCTGGCCCAGCTTATGACGCATAACTCATTCTCCGTTCGTAGGGGGGCCGTGCGAGGTACCCCGATCCAGGCCGGCTTGAGGGGCGGCCCGTGCCCTGTTGCCACTGCCAAAGCAGAGGCGAATTTATTGCAAGGTTGCAGCGTTGTGCTGCGGCCAGGCCGACACGGGAGTTAATCCCGTGTCGTCAGACGGCCCTGCGGGCCGCTGGCCGGGCAGGCCGCTGATCCTTGTCCAGGCTACCGTTTTGCGATGCAAAACGTCGCCTGCCCAAGGGCGGCCGCTTTTGGGCTATCAGCCCAAAAGCTCCTGCTCCAGCTTCTTGGCCATTTCCTCGATGTTTTCCGGCGGCCAGCCAGGGATGTCCATGCCGAGGCGCAGGCCCATCGACGAGAGTACTTCCTTGATCTCGTTGAGCGACTTGCGGCCGAAGTTCGGCGTGCGGAGCATCTCGGCCTCGGTCTTCTGGACCAGGTCGCCGATGTAGATGATGTTGTCGTTCTTGAGGCAGTTGGCCGAACGCACCGACAGTTCCAGTTCGTCCACCTTCTTGAGAAGGTAGCGGTTGAGTTGGTTGGCGTCACTTTCTTCCGGCGCATGGGCGGCAACACCGGCCAGCGACGGCACGTGGCCGGTGGGAACCTGGTCGTCGAAGTGGACGAACAGGGCCAGCTGGTCCTGAAGAATGCGCGCAGCATAGGCCACGGCGTCTTCCGGCGTCACCGTGCCATCGGTTTCCACCGAAAGGCTCAGCTTGTCGTAGTCCAGCTCCTGACCGATACGCGCGTTGTCCACCTTGTAGGAGACCTGGCGCACGGGCGAATAGAGCGAGTCGACCGGGATGAGACCGATGGGGGCATCGACCGGACGGTTCGACACAGCGGGGACATAGCCCTTGCCGGTGTCGCAGGTGAGTTCCATGTTGAAGGTCGCGCCTTCATCCAGGTGGCAGATCACCAGGTCCTTGTTCATCACCTCGATGTCACCGGTCACGGCGATGTCGCCGGCCTTGACTTCGCCCGGCCCGATCGCGGAAAGCTGAAGACGCTTGGGGCCTTCGCCCTGCATCTTGAGCGCGATCTGCTTGACGTTGAGCACGATGTCGGTGACGTCTTCGCGCACGCCGGCGAGCGACGAGAATTCATGCAGCACGTTCTCGATCTTGATCGACGTGACCGCAGCCCCCTGAAGCGAAGAGAGCAGCACCCGGCGCAGCGCGTTGCCGAGGGTAAGACCAAAGCCACGCTCAAGCGGTTCGGCAACGAAAGTCGCGCGACGCTTCGGATCGTGGCCGGGCTTGATTTCGAGATTGTTGGGCTTCTTCAGTTCCTGCCAGTTCTTGATGTTGACAGTCATGGAATTCCCCTAGGGTTTTTCGAGAGCGCCGGCAGTCGGCCAGAAGGGCGCCGCAACCGGTCAAGATATTGGGCGGGTGTGGCGCGCGTGGTACCTCGCGCGCCACTCGCCAAAAGGCAGGTCAGACGCGACGGCGCTTGGAAGGACGCACGCCGTTGTGCGGGATCGGGGTCACGTCACGGATCGCCGTGATGGTGAAACCAACCGCCTGCAGCGCGCGCAGCGCACTTTCGCGGCCCGAGCCGGGGCCCTTGACTTCGACTTCCAGGGTACGGACGCCGTGTTCGGCGGCCTTCTTGCCGGCGTCGTCCGCAGCCACCTGGGCGGCGTACGGGGTGGACTTGCGGCTGCCCTTGAAGCCCATCATGCCGGCAGACGACCACGAGATGGCGTTGCCCTGGGCATCGGTGATGGTGATCATGGTGTTGTTGAAGCTGGCGTTCACGTGCGCAACACCGCTGGTGATGTTCTTGCGCTCGCGGCGCTTAATGCGCTGGGGTTCGCGTGCCATGTGTTGAATTCCTGTCGAGAAACCGTTGGGAAGATCCTGCCTATGCGGCGGATCTTACTTCTTCTTGCCGGCGATCGGCTTGGCCTTGCCCTTGCGGGTGCGCGCATTGGTGTGCGTGCGCTGGCCACGGACCGGAAGACCCTTGCGGTGACGCAGGCCACGATAGCAGGCCAGGTCCATCAGGCGCTTGATGTTCATCGCGGTTTCGCGACGCAGATCGCCTTCCACGGTGTGCTCGGCGTCGATCGCTTCACGGATCTGGAGCACTTCGGCGTCGGACAGGTCCTGAACGCGGCGGGCATGATCGATGCCGAGCTTGTCGGCAATCTGGCGGGCCTTGAACGAGCCAATGCCATGAATGTAGGTCAGCGCCACGATCACGCGCTTGTTGGTGGGGATGTTGACCCCGGCAATACGAGCCACTTGTTTCTCCGTTTGCTCCACAGGGCGCCGAATCGGCTTCTTGCACCCTATCTCATCGCGACAACACCCGCCGAAAAACGCCAAATTGCAGCCCGCGCAAGCATTTGCCCCGGACTTCAAAAGACCCTTCTCGTTCGAGTGAAAGGCGCGCTTAGGCTTTTTGCAGGGAAAGGTCAACCACAAAGGGCACGTTCACCACGCTGTCCGGTGAACGTGCGGCCATCCCGTAAGCGCGGGGGCCACCTTGGCGACACCACCTTATACGCCACAAGCGCGTCGGCGCAAAGCATCGATTCGCGTGAGCCGCCATCGATCGCCCATCCGGGCATGTCGCCCGCGTCACTCAGTGGCTGTCATCCCCGCCCAAGGCGGCGTCGAACGCGGCCTGGGCATCCTTTTGCGCCGACGCCTCATCGCCAGGCGCCACCGGCGCAGGGCGAGGCTTGGTCTTGGGAGGCGTCACCTTGGCCGGCGCGGGCTTGGCGGGTGCCGGCTTTGCAGGCGCCGCCCGGGTCGGCTCTGGCTTGGCCGCAGCGGAAGTCTTTTCGGCCGGCTTTGGTGCGGGACGCGCCGGCGCGACCTTGGCCGGCGCAGGCCGTACCGGGGCAGCCTTCACCGGCGCGGCGGGCGCAATCGCGCCACCCTCGTCCGGCACGCTCAGGCCGTCATCGTCATCCACCGGCGGCACCGTGGTCCGCTTGCGCGGCAAAGCCGGCAGCCCACGCAGCGTGGCGGGCGGGCGCCCGCTGATGGGCGCCCCATCGGGATCGAGCGAAGGCCCTTGCGGCACGCTGCGCACCAGTGGAACGACCGGCGTCGCCTCGCCGCTGCCAACCGAGGCGGGCGGCGTGACGATCGGCACCGCGCCGTCGGCCGCCAGAGCGCCGCCCAGCTTGTCTGCCAGGCGGGCGATCTGCTGCCCCAGCATGCGATCGACCGCCGGGGCGATCTGGTCGGGGCGATAGCGCATGTAGCCACCCACGACATATTCGAAGAGAATGCGGGTCCCGCGCTCATTGCTCTTGAGCGTGATGGTCAGCGCGCCAAGCAGCGCTTCGCTCTGCAACGGACCCAGCGCGCCCGACAGCCGCAAGGCCCGGCCCGGCTCGGCATAGATCACGCGCATGTGCTGGACGCTGCCAGCCAAGGCCCCTGCCCCGCCCTGCTTGGAAGGCGGCAGCTTCTCGCAGAAGCAGCCACCGGCCACCGGATCGAGCGTGAGATTGGCCGCTTCACCCGAAAAGGTGTGCTCGCTCGACCACCATGTGGCCGGCTTGACCAGCGCGCGCCAGGCTTCCGGCGCGGATACGCCGACATCGGCAGTCTGGCGCACCACGAAGCCGCGTTCATCGCTCGCCAGGATTTCGGCATGCGCGGGCGTAGCGAGCGCCGCGGCGCCCGCAAAAGTGGGGAAAAGGAGCGCTGCGACCCTGCCTGCAAGCCGTGATCGCACCATTGCACTCCTTTTCCGCCGCCAAAATCCGTCTTCCTGCCGAAAATAGCAGAAAGCAGCGGCGAATTAAGCCAGAATCGCCTCGATCGATGCGGTTACCGCATCCATGTCCGCCATCCCGTCCACGCGCGAAACGATGCCGCGCGCTTCGTAGATCGGCAGGATCGGCGCGGTCTTGGCACGATATTCGGCCATGCGCGTGCGCACGGTTTCCTCGTTGTCGTCGGGCCGGCGCTTGAATTCGTGGCCACCGCACTTGTCGCAGGTGCCCTCGACCTTGGGCTTCTCGAACGTGTCGTGATAGCCCTTGCCGCACGTGGCGCAGGTGTAGCGACCGGTGATGCGGGCAACGAGCGCGTCCTCGTTCACCTCAAGCTCGATCACATGGTCGAGCTGGCGGCCGCGACTGGCCAGGATCGCATCGAGCGATTCGGCCTGCGCCGCGGTGCGCGGATACCCGTCGAAGATCGCCCCGGTGCCGGCGCCCATCGCGTCGAGTTCGTCACCGATCAGAGCCGAGACGATCTCGTCCGAGACCAGCTGGCCCGCTTCCATCACGGCCTTGGCCTGGAGGCCGACCGGGGTGCCGGCCTTGACGGCGGCGCGCAGCATGTCGCCGGTGGACAACTGCTTGAGGCCGTGGCGCTCGACCAGGCGCTGGGCCTGGGTGCCTTTGCCGGCGCCCGGCGGGCCGAGAAGAATGATATTCACTGTGGCAGTCCCCCTCTTTGTCACCTGCGCCTTCAGCGCAGTCGGCCTTTCAGCTTGGCCTTCTTGATCAGGTCGCCGTACTGGTGCGCCAGCAGGTGCGACTGGATCTGGGTGATCGTATCGACCGTCACGTTGACCACAATCAGCAGGCTGGTGCCGCCGAAGAACAACGAGCCCATGCCTGTCTCGGCCATGATCCATTCCGGCACGACGCAAACGAACGTGATGTAGGCCGCGCCCAGGACGGTGATGCGGGTCAGCACATAATCGAGATATTTCTCGGTGTTCTTGCCCGGGCGAATGCCGGGGATGAAGCCGCCGTTGCGCTTGAGGTTCTCGGCCGTTTCTTCCGGATTGAACACCACTGCGGTGTAGAAGAAGCTGAAGAACACGATGCCCAGGGCATAGAGGATCATGTAGAGCGGCTTGCCATGGCCCAGGTACTGGTTGAGCCCGATGATGATCTGGCCCCAGGTGGTATCGGGCGAGATCGACTTGCCGGCGAACTGGGTGATGGTGAGCGGCAGCAGCAGCAGCGAGCTGGCGAAGATCGGCGGGATCACGCCCGCGGTGTTGAGCTTGAGCGGCAGGTGGCTGCGATCGGCGGCCATCATCCCGCGCTGTGTCGCGCGCTTGGGATACTGGATCAGCAGGCGCCGCGTGGCGCGCTCGAAGAAGCAGATCAGGATGATGACACCGACCAGGAGCGCCATGACCCCGGCGATGACGAAGCCGTTGAGCTGGCCCGAACGGCCCTGCTCGAACAGGTTGCCCACGAACTTGGGCATCTGCGCCACGATGCCGGCCATGATGATCAGCGACGTGCCGTTGCCGATGCCGCGCGCGGTGATCTGTTCGCCCAGCCACAGCAGGAACATGGTGCCGCCGATCAGGCTGATCACGGCGGTGATGCGGAACAGCACGCCCGGCAGCACGACCGCCTGGATACCGCTCGATGCGCCATAGGCTTCAAGGCCGGTGGCAATCGCATAGCCCTGCACGGCGGTGAGGAACACCGCGCCATAGCGGGTGTACTGGTTGAGCTTCTTGCGCCCGCTTTCGCCTTCCTTCTTGAGGGCGGCGAGCGCGGGGTGGAGCGAAGCGGCCAGCTGCACCACGATCGAGGCGGTGATGTAGGGCATCACGCCGAGCGCGATCAGGCTCATGCGCTGGAGCGAACCGCCCGAAAAGGCGTTGAAGATGTCGAGGATCCCGCCGCGCGTCTGGTTATACAGCGTTTCCAGGATCAGCGGGTTCACGCCGGGCAGCGGCACGAAGCTCAAGAAGCGGAACACGATCAGCGCACCGATGGTGAACCAGATGCGGTTCTTGAGTTCGGTCGCCTTCGAGAAGTTCGACAGGTTGAGATTGCTGGCGATGTTGTCGGCGCGGGATGCCATGGTCGGGTATCAAGCCTTGCTGTGGCCCGGTCCGGCCGACGCCCGCTTCCAAAGCATCCGCTTCGGATGGTGTCAGGCCCCGCCCGGCGGGCTGCGCGTCAATATGGTGCGTTCAATACTGTACGGGCCATATAGGACGGGCGCAGGGATGCAATAACCCCCGCGCCCGTTTTACGCGATAATTAAAAGGTCTCAGGCTTCGGCAGCAGCCTTGGCGACGGTCACTTCGACCGCACCGCCCAGCTTTTCCACCGCAGCCACGGCACCCTTGGAGGCACCGGCCACCTTGAAGCTGACCTTGGTGGTCAGTTCACCCTTGGCCAGCAGGCGCACGCCATTCTTGCCGCCACGGGCCAGGCCGGCGGCCTTGAGCGCCGCGTGATCGACCACGCCCGACACGTCGAGCTTGCCGGCGTCGATGAACTTCTGGATCAGGCCCAGGTTCACTTCGGCATAGTCCTTGGCGAAGATGTTGTTAAAGCCGCGCTTCGGGATCCGCATGTGCAGCGGCATCTGACCGCCTTCGAACCCGTTGACGGACACGCCCGAACGCGCCTTGGCACCCTTCTGGCCGCGGCCAGCGGTCTTGCCCTTGCCCGAGCCGATGCCACGGCCCACACGCATCCGGCCCTTGCGCGAGCCGTCGTTGTCGGAAATCTGGTTGAGCTTCATGATGTGCACTCGCTTTCGCTTTGAGTCGCGCTGATAGGAAGTTGCGGCCCTTAGTGACTTGCGGCGGGCTTGTCACCCCCTGAGGGTGATTCGCGGGCCGACATCCCGGAATCCGTTGGATGGAACAGCCAGGCCAAGCGCCATACCCACGCCCTTCGACAAGCTCAGGGCGAACGGACGCTCGGTTATCAAGTCCGTCCGGGCTGAACCATAGCAATCCGGTGAACGCCGCTGTCAGGTCGCGTCGTTCCGACGTTTTACACGCTGCTCGATCCACCAATCATTTTGGCATTCTTCGTAGCCACCTGAGTGCGCTCTCAAGAGCGTTCGCTCAGGAGCAGCCAAAGGCGGGGAACGCCGGGTGGATACGCCGAGCCTGTCGGAGCCGACATATCTGAGAGCGCAACGCAGCCGCAAACGAAAAGCCCCGCGCATCAAACGATGCGCGGGGCTTTTCAAAAGGCTCTGCCCTGGAGGCTATGGTCAGTCGACCACGGCCACCATGTGCGGCAGCTTGGCGATGGCGCCACGGGTTTCGGCGGTGTCTTCCACCTCGACCACGCGGTGCATCTTGCCCAGGCCCAGACCGATCAGAATCTTCTTCTGATGTTCCGGGCGACGGATCGGCGAACCGATCTGCTTGATCTTGATCTTCGCCATGACCGATTACTCCGCGATGGCTTCGGCGGCGGCTTCGGCTTCGACTTGCGAAGCGCCACCACGACCGAGCAGATCAGCGACCTTCTTGCCGCGACGCTGGGCGACAGACTTCGGCGAAGTCTGGTCCTGCAGCGCGTCGAAGGTGGCGCGGATCATGTTGTAGGGGTTCGAGGTGCCGACCGACTTGGTCACCACGTCGTGCACGCCCAGGCTTTCGAAGACGGCGCGCATCGGGCCGCCCGCGATGATGCCCGTACCGGCCGGGGCCGAGCGGACATTGACCTTGCCCGCACCGAAACGGCCCTTGCCGTCGTGGTGAAGGGTGCGGCCTTCCTTGAGCGGAACGCGAACCATCTTCTTCTTGGCCGAGGCAGTGGCCTTGGTGATGGCTTCAGGCACTTCGCGGGCCTTGCCGTGGCCGAAGCCCACGCGACCCTTGCCATCGCCGACCACGACCAGCGCCGCGAAGCCGAAGCGCTTACCGCCCTTGACCGTCTTCGAGACGCGGTTGATGTGAACGAGCTTTTCGATCAGCTCTTCACCCTGGTCCTCGTCGTTGTTGTTGTTGCGGCCACGACGGTCGTCGCGACGGCCACGGCCGCCACGTTCACCGCGTTCGCCACGCTCGCCGCCACGGCCACGACCGCGACCGCGACCTTCGCGCTGCTCGCCACCGGTCTGTTCGACGGGGGCAGCGGCATCGCCCTGCAGGTTGGTTTCGTCAGCCATGATCAGAACTCCAGGCCGCCTTCGCGGGCAGCATCAGCCAGCGCCTTGACGCGGCCATGGAACAGGTAACCGCCACGGTCGAAGACGACGGTGGTGACACCGACTTCCTTGGCCCGTTCGGCGATCTGCTTGCCCACCAGGGCAGCGGCGTCGATGTTGGCGCCGATCGACTTCTCGCCCTTCACCAGCGACGAAGCGGCGGCCAGGGTACGGCCGGCAGCATCGTCGATGATCTGCGCGTAGATGTGACGGCCCGTGCGGTGCACGGAAAGACGCGGGCGACCGCCCGAGCGCGCCTTGAGCGCGGTACGGACGCGGCGGCGGCGGCGATCGAAGAGAGACAGCTTGGCCATTACTTCTTCTTCCCTTCCTTGCGGAAGATGAACTCGCCACGGTACTTGATACCCTTGCCCTTGTAGGGTTCGGGCTTGCGCCAGCGGCGAATTTCGGCCGCAACCTGGCCGACCTTCTGCTTGTCGATACCCGAGATTTCGACCGTGGTGTTATCCGGGGTCTTGATCTCGATGCCTTCCGGCACAGCGAAATCGACGTCGTGGCTGTAGCCGAGCTGCAGCTTCAGGTTCTTGCCCTGAGCGTTGGCGCGATAGCCGACGCCGGTGATGTCCAGGATCTTGGTATAGCCCTGGGTCACGCCGGTGACGAGGTTGGAGACGAGGGTGCGCTGCATGCCCCAGAACGCGCGAGCGCGCTTGGTGTCATTGGCAGGCTTCACCGAGATCGTACCGTCTTCGACGGCATAGGCGATGTCGTCGACGAGCGAGAGCGTGAGGGTGCCCTTGGGGCCCTTCACGGTCAGCACGCCGTTCGCGATGTCAGCGGTGACGCCACTCGGGATCGCCACCGGCTTCTTGCCGATGCGGCTCATCAGAACACCTCCGCCAGCACTTCGCCACCGACGTTGGCAGCGCGTGCTTCGGCATCCGAAAGCACGCCCTTGGGCGTCGAGACGATGGTGATGCCAAGGCCGTTGCGCACAACCGGGAGTTCCTTGGAACCCGAGTAGACGCGGCGACCAGGCTTGGAGACGCGGGCCACATGCTTGATCGCGGGCTGGCCTTCGAAGTACTTCAGCTCGATGCGCAGCTGCGGGTGGGCGCCGGTGGCGTCCTCGCTGAAGCCACGGATATAGCCTTCGCGCTGGAGAACTTCGAGAACGTGCGCACGCAGCTTGGAAGCGGGCGAGAGGACGGAGTCCTTCTTCGCCTGCTGGCCGTTGCGGATACGGGTGAGCATATCACCCAGGGGGTCGGTCAATGCCATCGTAGAGGCTCCTTACCAGCTCGACTTCGTCACGCCGGGGATGAGCCCCTTGTTGGCGAGATCGCGCAGTTCGATGCGGCAGAGACCGAACTTGCGGTAGTAGCCACGCGGGCGGCCGGTGGTGTTGCAACGGTTGCGGACACGCGTGGGATTCGCGTTACGCGGCAGCTCGGCCATCTTCAGACGGGCAATGAGGCGCTCGGTTTCGTCGAGCGATTCATCGTCGGCCTGGGCCTTGAGCGCGGCGTACTTGGCCGCAAACTTTTCAACGAGCTTCTTGCGACGCTCGTTCTTGTTGATCGAACTCAGTTTCGCCATGGACTTAAGCTCTTTCCTATGACTGGCTTCAGGCGGCCTGCGCCTGTTCGGCGGCTTCCTGCGGGAACGGGAAACCGAACAGGCGAAGCAGTTCACGTGCCTCGTCGTCGGTCTTGGCGGTGGTGGTCACGATGATGTCGAGCCCGCGCACCTTGTCGATCTGGTCGTAGCTGATCTCAGGGAAAATGATCTGTTCCTTGAGACCCATCGCATAGTTGCCGCGGCCGTCGAACGACTTGGGGTTGAGACCCCGGAAGTCGCGAATGCGGGGCATTGCGATGGTGATCAGGCGGTCCAGGAATTCGTACATGCGTTCACGGCGCAGGGTGACCTTGCAACCGATCGGCATGCCTTCACGCAGCTTGAACTGCGCGATCGACTTCTTGGCCTTGGTGATCACGGGCTTCTGGCCGGCGATCAGCTCCATTTCGGCAGCGGCGGTCTGGACCTTCTTCTTGTCCTGGCTCGCTTCGCCAACGCCCATGTTCAGCGTGATCTTGTCGATCCGCGGAATTTCCAGGTCGTTCTTGTAGCCGAACTTCGCCTTCATCGCGGCAGCGATTTCAGCGTCGTACTTGCCCTTGAGGCGCGGAGTGTACTTGTCAGCCATCGATGGCCTCCCCGGACTTGACGGCCACGCGAACCTTCTTGCCATCGCGGGTTTCGAAGCGGACGCGGGTGGGCTTGCCATCCTTGTCCGCCACGGCAACCTTCGAGATGTGCAGCGGCGCTTCGAAGCGATCGATGCCACCTTGCGGGTTCTGCTGGCTGGGCTTGCGGTGACGGGCAGCGACGTTCACGCCGGCCACGACGACCTTGTCTTCCTTGGGAAGAACCTGGAGGACGGTGCCGGTACGGCCCTTGTCCTTGCCCGAACGAACGACGACGTTATCGCCCTTCTTGATCTTGGCGGCAGCCATTACAGCACCTCCGGGGCAAGCGAGATGATCTTCATGAAGCCCTTGCCGCGCAGTTCGCGCACCACGGGGCCGAAGATACGGGTGCCGATGGGCTCTTCGTTCTTGCCGACGAGCACGGCAGCGTTGCCGTCGAAGCGGATCACGCTACCATCGGGACGACGAACGTCCTTCTTGGTGCGCACGATAACCGCGCGATGGACGTCGCCCTTCTTGACACGGGCGCGGGGCTGCGCCTCCTTCACCGACACCACGATGATGTCGCCGACGCTTGCGGTACGACGCTTCGACCCGCCCAGCACCTTGATGCACTGGACGCGCTTGGCGCCGCTGTTGTCCGCGACGTCGAGATTGGATTGCATCTGGATCATTGATCCGGTTCCTTCTCACTGGCTTGCCGGAACCAGTCCGGCAGTTCCAAAAACGTGACGCTCCCTAAGACCGAGAACGGACGTTTTGTCAAACGTCCGCTTCGATCGCGGCGGTCTTCCCAGCCAGAACCCGGTCGATAACCTTCCAGGTCTTGAGCTTGGAGTAAGGTGCGGTCTCTTCGATCCGCACCGTTTCGCCGGTCTTGAAGGCATTCGCCTCGTCGTGGGCGTGATACTTCTTCGAGCGGCGGATGATCTTCCCGTAGAGCGGGTGCTTCACCTTGCGCTCGACCTTCACGACCACGGTCTTGTCGGTCTTGTCGGAAACCACGGTCCCGATAAGGATACGCTTGGGCATCGTGTGTCTCCTTAAGCCTTTGCAGTGCGAGCGCGCTCGCCCTGCAGAGTCTTGATCCGCGCGATGTCGCGGCGCACTTCCTTGATGCGCGCCGGACGCTCCAGCTGGCTCGTCGCCGCCTGGAAGCGCAGGTTGAACTGTTCGCGCTTCAGCTCGGCGAGGTCAGCAGTCAGCTGGTCGTCGCTCTTGACGCGGAGGTCTTCGAACTTAGCCATCATTCCCACTCCTTACTCGCCACCAAGGTGCGAGGTGTCGCCGAGGCGAGCCACAACCTTGGTCTTGATCGGCAGCTTCATCGCTGCACGGCTGAAAGCTTCGGCGGCCAGGGGGCCGGCGACGCCGTCAAGCTCGAACAGGATCTTGCCGGGCTTCACGCGAGCGGCCCAGTATTCCACCGAACCCTTGCCCTTGCCCTGGCGGACTTCGGCCGGCTTCTTGGTCACCGGAAGGTCGGGGAAGATGCGGATCCAGAGACGGCCCTGGCGCTTGATGTGGCGGGTGATCGCGCGGCGAGCCGCTTCGATCTGGCGAGCGGTGACCCGCTCCGGTTCCAGGGCCTTGAGGCCGTAGGAGCCGAAGTTGAGGTCGGTACCGCCCTTGGCGTTGCCGTGGAGACGGCCCTTGAACGCCTTGCGGAACTTGGTCTTCTTGGGTTGCAGCATGGTGCTAGCCTATCCTCAAGCCTCAGCGCGCCGGACGGACACCGGAGGTCTGTGCCTCCAGCATCAGGCGGTCCTGCGCCAGCGGGTCATGACCCAGGATCTCGCCCTTGAAGATCCAGGTCTTGATGCCGATCACGCCGTAGGCGGTGTGGGCTTCGGCTTCGGCGTAGTCGATGTTCGCGCGCAGGGTGTGCAGCGGAACGCGACCTTCACGGTACCATTCGACACGGGCGATTTCCGCCCCGCCGAGACGGCCGCCGCAGGTGATCTTGATGCCTTCGGCACCAAGACGCAGGGCCGACTGCACGGCACGCTTCATCGCACGGCGGAAAGCCACGCGGCGCACGAGCTGGTCGGCAATGCCCTGGGCAACGAGCTTGGCATCGATTTCCGGCTTGCGGATTTCAACGATGTTCAGCTTCACGTCGCTGTTGGTGAGCTTGGCAAGCTTGGCGCGGAGCTTTTCGATGTCCGCACCCTTCTTGCCGATGATCACACCGGGACGGGCCGCGTAGATCGAGATGCGGCACAGCTTGGCCGGACGCTCGATCACCACCTTCGAGATGGCTGCCTGGGGCAGGCTCTCGACGATGAACTTGCGGATCTGAAGGTCTTCCTTCAGCAGCTGCTGATAGTTGCGCCCTTCGGCGTACCAGCGGCTATCCCAGGTGCGGTTGATCTGCAGGCGCAGACCGACGGGGTTCGACTTGTGACCCATGGATCAGGCCTCCTCGACTTCACGGACGACGATCCGAAGCCGAGAGATCGGCTTCAGGATGCGGGTCGACTTGCCACGACCACGGGTGTGGAAGCGCTTCATCGTGATGGACTTGCCAACCGAGGCTTCCGCCACGACCAGCGAGTCGACGTCCAGGTTGTGGTTGTTTTCCGCGTTGGCGATCGCCGAGGCGAGCACCTTGCGGGCATCAACCGCCATGGCCTTCTTCGAGAAGGTCAGGACATTGAGGGCGTCTTCGGCCTTCATGCCACGGATCAGGGCGGCGACAAGGTTGAGCTTCTGGGCCGAACCACGGATCGTGGTGTTGACCGCAAGAGCTTCCTTTTCACCGACGCGGCGGGGAGCAGCAGACTTGCTCATCAGCGCTTGCCCTTCTTGTCAGCGGCGTGGCCGGGGAAGTTGCGCGTGGGCGCAAATTCACCAAGCTTGTGGCCGACCATCTCTTCGCTCACGGAGACGGGGATGAACTTCTGCCCGTTGTAGACGTTGAACGTCAGACCAACGAACTGCGGAATGATGGTCGAACGACGCGACCAGGTCTTGATCGGGCCAGCGCGGCTGCCAGCATCCTGGGCCACTTCGGCCTTCTTCAGGAGGTGCAGGTCGACGAAGGGGCCCTTCCAGACGGAACGTGCCATGGGGTCTTACCTCTTCTTCTTCGCGTGGCGCGAACGAATGATGAACTTGTCCGTCTTCTTGTTGTGACGGGTGCGGGCGCCCTTGGTCGGCTTGCCCCACGGAGTAACCGGATGACGGCCACCCGAGGTGCGGCCTTCACCACCACCGTGCGGGTGGTCGACCGGGTTCTTTGCCACACCGCGCGTCAACGGACGACGGCCAAGCCAGCGGTTGCGACCGGCCTTGGCAAGGTTCTGGTTGGAGTTGTCGGGGTTCGACACGGCGCCAACGGTGCCCATGCAGTCGCCACGCAGGTAGCGCTGTTCGCCCGAGTTCAGGCGAACGATCACCATCCCGCGGTCACGACCGACGAGCTGGACGTAGGTACCGGCCGAACGGGCGATCTGACCGCCCTTGCCCGGCTTCATTTCCACGTTGTGGATGATGGTACCCACCGGCATCTGCGACAGGAGCATCGCATTGCCCGGCTTCACGTCGGTCTTTTCACCGGCAACCACCACGTCGCCCACGGCCAGGCGCTGCGGCGCCAGGATGTAGGCCTGCTCACCGTCTTCGTACTTGACGAGGGCGATGAACGCGGTGCGGTTGGGATCGTATTCCAGACGTTCCACAGTGGCCGGCACGTCCCACTTCCGACGCTTGAAGTCGATGAAGCGGTACTTCTGCTTGTGACCGCCCGCGATACCGCGGCTGGTCACGTGGCCCTTGTTGTTACGGCCGCCGGTCTTGCTCTTACCTTCGGTCAAAGCCTTGACAGGCTTGCCCTTCCAGAGCGCCGACTTGTCGACGAGGACCAGGCCGCGACGGGCGGGGCTGGTCGGGTTATAGCTCTTGAGTGCCATGGTCTATGCCTTCGCCTCAGATACCGCTGGTGACGTCGATCGACTGGCCGGCGGCCAGAGTCACGACGGCCTTCTTGACGTCGGTGCGCTTGTAGGGCTTGCCCTTCCAGCGCTTGGTCTTCCCCTTCTGGGTCAGCGTGTTCACCTTGGTGACCGTGACATTGAAGAGGGCTTCCACCGCCGCCTTGATCTCCGGCTTGGTTGCCTTTTCGGCAACCTTGAAGACCACGGCATTGTTTTCGCTCAGCAGCGTCGCCTTTTCGGTGATGTGGGGAGCCACGATCACGTCATAGTGACGCGTGTCGATTGCGTCCTTAGCCATTGAAACGCGCCTCCAGCTTCTCGACCGCGGCGCGCGTCAGCACCAGCGTATCATGCTTCAGGATGTCGTAGACGTTGGCGCCGATCGCGGGGAGGACGTTGACGCCGACGATGTTGCGGGCCGCGCGGGCGAAGCCCTCGTTGACCTGCTCACCATCCACGACGAGCACCTTCTTGCCGAAGCCCGCCTTGGCGAGCGTGCCGGCCAGGGCCTTGGTCTTGGCTTCATTCAGCTCCAGGGTGTCGATCACGACCAGGCCGCTCTTGGCCTTTGACGAGAGCGCCATCTTGAGACCGAGCGCGCGCACCTTCTTGTTCAGCGAAACGCTGAAATCACGAACGCGCGGACCATGGGCCTTGCCACCGCCGATGAAGATCGGGGCCTTGCGGTCGCCGTGACGAGCGGTACCACCACCCTTTTGACGGCCGAACTTCTTGCCGGTGCGGGCAACGTCCGAACGCTCGCGAGCGCCGCGGGCCGTGCCACGACGGTTTTCGAGCTGCCAGGTCACAACGCGGTGCAGGATGTCGGCGCGCGGTTCGAGACCGAACACGTCATCTGCAAGTTCCACGTCGCCGGCGGCCGAACCGTCCAGATTGAGGACTTGAACCTTCACGACTTAGCCCTCCTGGCCATCGGCGGCTTCGGGAGCGGCCTGTTCGTTGGTGTTGGCGGCCTTGAGGCCGGCGGGATAGGGTGCTTCCGCATGGCGAGCGACCTTGACCGCGTCACGAACGAGCAACCAGCCATTCTTCGCGCCAGGGACCGAGCCCTTGACGAAGATCAGGCCGCGCGCATCGTCGGTGCGAACGATTTCAAGGTTCTGCTGGGTGCGCTGACGGTCGCCCATGTGGCCGGCCATCTTCTTGTTCTTGAAGACGCGGCCCGGATCCTGGCGGTTACCCGTCGAACCGTGGGCACGGTGCGAGATCGACACGCCGTGCGTGGCGCGCATACCGCCGAAGCCCCAACGCTTCATGGCGCCGGCAAAGCCCTTGCCCTGGGTGTGGCCAGTGATGTCCACGTACTGCCCTGCAACGAAGTGCGAAGCGGCGATGCTGGCACCGACATCGAGCAGCGCGTCATCGGCGACGCGGAACTCGGCGACCTGCATCTTCAACGGAACTTCGGCCTTGGCGAAGTGTTCGCGCTGCGGCTTGGCAACGTTCTTCTGCTTGGCTTCGCCAGCACCCAGCTGAAGCGCGACGTAACCGTCGCGTTCGGCAGTGCGGACCGAAACCACCTGGCAATCTTCGAGCGAAAGGACGGTGACCGGCACGTGCCGACCATCTTCCTGGAACAGGCGGGTCATACCCACCTTCTTCGCGATCACGCCGGTGCGCATGATCTCATACTCCTCACAGAGGCCTTCGAGGGCCCATCCCCCAAAGGCGTGTTCAGCCCGTATAAGAAGCATGCCCCGTCCGGGCTGAGTGCCCCTGCCTGAACAGGAGCGAACGGGGGACGCTTTCCCGACCCTTTGCGCAGCACCCTGGAGAGGGCAGCGGCACGAGCGGGCCGGAGGTATCCCTTTTGTCGCGGCAGAACGGATTTTCCGCCAAACCAGCCTCAGGGCCGGAAGAGATGGTGGATCACAAGTGATCCGAAACTGGAAACCGATGAGGCTCGGTCAAGCCGCCCTGCCCGCCACACATGTGGGGGCGGGGCCAGGGCGCTGGCATCAGGCCAGCTTGATCTCGACGTTCACGCCGGCAGCGAGGTCCAGCTTCATCAGCGCGTCGACGGTGGCAGCGTTGGGCTGCACGATGTCAAGCAGGCGCTTGTAGGTGCGGACTTCAAACTGTTCGCGCGACTTCTTGTCGATGTGCGGACCGCGGTTGACGCAGAACTTCTCGATGCGGGTCGGCAGCGGAATGGGACCACGAATCAGGGCGCCGGTGCGGCGGGCGGTGTCCGCGATTTCACCAGTGGCCTGGTCCAGCACGCGATGATCGAAGGCCTTGAGGCGAATGCGGATGTTCTGGGCTTCCATGTCCGTTTACCGATGCGAAAGAGCGAATAACAAAAACCAGCCGCCCTGCCCTTACAATCCCCTCCCGATGGATGGGGAGAAAGCGGGACGACTGATCGAAAAAGACCGTCCGGCGGGAGAGCGAATCTCCCGCCGGTCCGGCGCCTATATTACTTCGTGATCTTGCTGACAACCCCCGAACCGACGGTACGGCCGCCTTCGCGAATTGCGAAGCGGAGACCTTCGTCCATGGCGATCGGCGCGATCAGCTTGACCGACAGGGTGAGGTTGTCGCCCGGCATCACCATTTCGGTGCCTTCGGGGAGAACCACTTCACCGGTCACGTCGGTGGTGCGGAAGTAGAACTGCGGGCGGTAGTTGGCGAAGAACGGCGTGTGACGGCCACCTTCGTCCTTCGACAGCACGTAGACTTCGGCCGAGAATTCGGTGTGCGGCGTCACCGAACCGGGCTTGGCAAGAACCTGGCCACGCTCGACTTCTTCACGCTTGATGCCACGGATCAGGGCGCCGATGTTGTCGCCAGCTTCGCCCTGGTCGAGCAGCTTGCGGAACATTTCCACGCCGGTGACGGTGGTCTTCTGGGTGTCCTTGAGGCCGATGATTTCGACTTCTTCACCCACCTTGACGATGCCGGTTTCGACGCGGCCGGTCACAACCGTACCACGGCCCGAGATCGAGAACACGTCTTCGACGGGCATCAGGAAGGGCTTGTCGGTCGGGCGCGGCGGCTGGGGGATGTAGCTGTCGACAGCTTCCATCAGCGCGTTGATCGAGTTCTTGCCGATGGCGTCGTCGCGGCCTTCGAGAGCGGCCAAAGCCGAACCCTTGACGATCGGAATATCGTCGCCCGGGAAGTCGTACGACGAAAGCAGTTCGCGCACTTCCAGCTCGACGAGCTCGAGGATTTCCTCGTCGTCAACCTGGTCGACCTTGTTCATGTACACGACCAGAGCCGGCACGCCGACCTGGCGGGCGAGCAGGATGTGTTCGCGGGTCTGCGGCATCGGGCCGTCAGCAGCGTTCACCACCAGGATCGCGCCGTCCATCTGGGCAGCACCGGTGATCATGTTCTTCACGTAGTCGGCGTGACCCGGGCAGTCGACGTGCGCGTAGTGACGGTTGGCGGTTTCATACTCGACGTGGGCGGTCGAGATGGTGATGCCGCGTTCGCGCTCTTCGGGAGCCTTGTCGATGTTGGCATAATCGGTGAACTGGGCGCCGCCGGTTTCCGACAGGACCTTGGTGATCGCTGCGGTCAGCGTGGTCTTGCCATGGTCAACGTGACCGATGGTGCCGATGTTGCAGTGCGGCTTGTTCCGCTCAAACTTAGCCTTGGCCATTGTTCAAACCTTCTATTCGCTTGTCTGTGAATTCTGCGGGGTACGGCACCCGACGGAATCAGGCGCCGCCCCTAGCCTGATCAGAGTGATCAGGCAAGCTTCTCCTTGACCTCAGCCGCGACATTCGCCGGGACTTCGTCATAATGGGAGAATTGCATGGTGTACTGCGCGCGCCCCTGCGTGAAAGAACGCAGCTGGTTCACGTAGCCGAACATGTTCGCGAGCGGCACCATGGCCTCGACGACCTGGGCATTGCCCCGGCTGTCGGTGCCCTGGATCTGCCCACGACGCGAGTTCAAGTCGCCGATGACGTCACCCATGAATTCCTCAGGGGTCACCACTTCGACGCTCATGATCGGCTCGAGCAGCTTGATGCCGGCCTTCTGGGCGGCTTCACGCATGGCACCACGACCGGCGATTTCGAAGGCCAGAGCCGACGAGTCGACGTCGTGGTACGCACCGTCGTAGAGCAGGATTTCAAAGTCGATGATCGGAAACCCGACGAGCGAGCCGGTAGCGGCCGTTTCGCGCATGCCCTTTTCAATCGCGGGAATATATTCCTTGGGAATATTACCGCCCTTGATTTCGTCCTTGAAGATGATGCCCGAACCACGTTCGCCCGGCGTGACCTTGACCTTCACGCGGCCGAACTGGCCGGTACCACCCGACTGCTTTTTGTGGGTGTAGTCGAGGTCGACCGGCTTGCCCAGGTATTCGCGGTAGGCCACCTGCGGTGCGCCCACGTTCGCTTCAACCTTGAACTCGCGACGCATGCGATCGACGATGATGTCGAGGTGCAGTTCGCCCATGCCCTTGATGATCGTCTGGCCCGATTCGTGATCGGTCGAGACGCGGAACGAGGGATCTTCGGCGGACAGGCGATTGAGCGCGATGCCCATCTTTTCCTGGTCGGCCTTGGTCTTGGGCTCCACCGACAGCTCGATAACCGGCTCGGGGAATTCCATGCGTTCGAGCACGATCGGCGCGCGTTCGGCGCAGAGCGTGTCGCCCGTGGTGGTTTCCTTCATGCCGGCCAGCGCGATGATGTCGCCAGCGAACGCTTCGTCCACGTCCTTGCGGTCGTTGGCATGCATTTCGAGCATGCGGCCGACCTTTTCCTTCTTCTGCTTCACCGAATTCAGGTACGTGCCCTTGGTCAGCGTGCCCGAATAGATGCGGATGAAGGTGAGCGAGCCGACGAACGGATCGTTCATGACCTTGAACGCCAGAGCCGAGAACGGCGCGTCGTCCTGGGGCGGACGGCTGTCCTTCTCGTCGCTGTCGACCTTGACGCCCTGGACGTCTTCGATGTCGAGCGGCGAAGGCAGGTAGTCGACCACGGCGTCGAGCAGGGGCTGCACGCCCTTGTTCTTGAACGCCGAGCCGCAGCACACCGGCACGAACGAGTGGTTCAGCGTGCCCTTGCGGATCAGCTTCTTGAGCGTTTCGGCGTCGGGTTCGTTGCCTTCGAGATAGGCTTCCATCGCCTCGTCGTCCTGCTCGACGGCGAGTTCGATCAGTTCCGAACGATAGATCGCGGCTTCGTCAGCCAGGTCGGCCGGGATTTCTTCATAGAAGAATTCGGCGCCGAGCGATTCGTCCTTCCAGATGATCGCGCGGTTGTTGACCAGGTCGACCAGGCCCTTCAGGTCGGCTTCGAGACCGATCGGAATGTAGAGCACGGCAGGCTTGGCACCGAGGCGGTCGATGATCGACTGCACGCAGTACTTGAAGTTCGCACCGGTGCGGTCGAGCTTGTTGATGAAGCACATGCGCGGCACGCCGTACTTGTCGGCCTGGCGCCACACGGTTTCCGACTGCGGCTCAACGCCGGCAACGCCGTCGAAGCAGGCAACCGCACCGTCGAGCACGCGCAGCGAACGTTCGACTTCGATGGTGAAGTCCACGTGGCCGGGGGTGTCGATGATGTTGATGCGGTGGTCGTTCCAGAAGCAGGTCGTCGCGGCCGACGTGATCGTGATGCCGCGTTCCTGTTCCTGTTCCATCCAGTCCATGGTCGCGGCGCCGTCGTGCACTTCGCCGATCTTGTAGGACTTGCCGGTGTAGTAAAGGATGCGCTCGGTCGTCGTCGTCTTGCCGGCGTCGATGTGCGCCATGATACCGATGTTGCGGTAACGCTCGAGCGGATGGCTGCGGGCCATGGTGGTGTTCCTTGGGTTCGGGAAGGGCCGGATTGCTCCGGCCCACCCCATATGGTTACTGCTGTGACCGTTTGAAGACGGCCACGTGACCAGTTTTTCGGAAGCTTACCAGCGGTAGTGGCTGAACGCGCGGTTGGCGTCGGCCATGCGGTGGGTGTCTTCGCGCTTCTTGACGGCGTTGCCGCGGTTGTTGGCAGCGTCCAGCAGTTCGGCCGACAGGCGGGCCGACATGGTGGTTTCCGAACGGTTGCGCGCAGCCGTGATCAGCCAGCGAATGGCCAGGGCCTGGGCGCGCTCGGGGCGCACTTCCACGGGAACCTGGTAGGTCGCACCACCGACGCGGCGCGAACGCACTTCGATGTGCGGCTTCACATTGTTGAGCGCATCGTGGAACAGCTGCACCGGATCCGCCTTGGCGCGGGTCTGCATGGTGTCGAGAGCGCCATAGACGATGCTTTCGGCAACCGACTTCTTACCGTCGAGCATGAGGTTGTTCATGAACTTCGACAGAACCTGATCACCGAACTTCGGATCGGGCAGGATGACCCGCTTTTCCGGACGACGACGACGTGACATATTGAATTCCTTCTGACCGGGCCAGCATCAAAGCCAGCCGCTCATTTCCGGCATGGTGGCCTGGCGGGGCACCGCGTGCCCCCACCCGCCAGGCTTGCGGCCACGATTACTTGGGACGCTTGGCGCCGTACTTCGAACGGCTCTGCTTGCGGTCCTTCACGCCCTGCGTGTCGAGCACGCCGCGCAGCACGTGGTAGCGCACGCCGGGAAGGTCGCGCACACGGCCGCCGCGGATCAGCACCACGGAGTGTTCCTGAAGGTTGTGGCCTTCGCCGGGAATGTACGAAATGACTTCGCGGCTGTTGGTCAGACGGATCTTCGCGACCTTGCGGAGAGCCGAGTTCGGCTTCTTCGGGGTGGTCGTGTAGACGCGGGTGCAAACGCCGCGCTTCTGCGGGTTCTGCTCCATCGCAGGGACCTTGCTCTTGGCCTTCTGCGGGACGCGACCCTTGCGGATCAGCTGGTTGATCGTAGGCATGAAGTACTCTTCACCTTGGTTGTGGCAACGCCGGAACAGGTGAAGGAAGACGCATCTCATGCAATGCACCAAGGCAGCGGCGCAAAAGGCCACGGCGTGGGACGCATCGTATGAGCCGAAAACACTCCACCCAGGCCAACGGCACCGGGTTACTTTGACGGCTGGCATCCCGGTGGACCGGCCGGGCGATTCGGCATGATCCGAATCAGCAAGGCCAAGCCCAATGGGAAAAGGGCCACCATGGCGGATTACTCGCCACTTGCAGCCCCATGCGCACCGGCAATGTTCAGCTCTTTGACTGGCCGGCGGCATGAAATGCCCCCGGAACGAAAGCGCCCCTACGCCAAGGCACCGCCAAGGTCAAGCCGGACGCCCGCGATCCTGGCCAGCCACAAATTCTACCGTTGCGGTTGAGAATCCGCTTGGGGCGGGAACGCGATGTGATACCATCACCGATGCAACCGCCGCCGCGATCCGCCCGGGTTCGCTGCGGCCGTTGCCCGGGACGCGGCCTTGCCTGTCGTCAAAAGGCCGGACCGGAACATGGCTGAGAGGAGAAACGCATGGCTTATGTCGATCAGACTGCCCGTCGTCCTTCGCTGCGCATCGGCCTTGCCGTCGGCCTGCTCCATGTGGGCGTCGGCGCCGCGCTGCTCACCACTTTTGCCGGCGGGGCCATCCGTGCGGTAATCCACGATACCTTGCAGGCCAACGACTGGACGTATGTCCCGCCCCCGCCACCCAAGACCCCGGATCGCAAACCGCCGCCACCCAAGACCGGCCAAGTGACCCCTGCACAAACGCCGGCGGACCCGCGCACGCCAGCCAATCCGCTCCCCCAGACCGGGCCGCTCATCTTGCCCCAGGGCGATACCGGCCCGATCGGCGTGCCCACGCCGGGACCGATTGCCATGCCTTCGCCAGAGCCGCTGCCCACGCCAACCGTCACGCCGCAGCGCGCGGTGCCGCGCGGCGATCCGGGCGGGTGGGTCACGCGCGATGATTATCCGACACAGGCGGTGCGTGAGAACTGGACCGGGGTCACTCGCTTTCGCCTGACGATCGGCCGCGATGGCCGCGTGCTGGACTGCGCCATCACCGGCAGCAGCGGACACGACCTGCTTGATGCCACCGCCTGCAACCGCATCACCAGCCGTGCGCGGTTCCGCGTGGCAACCGACGAAACCGGCGCTGCGACGACAGGTATCTATCTCGGCTCGATCCGCTGGGAATTGAGCGAGTAAGGACACCTTACGCCTTCACCCTGCCTGCCGGCCGCGCGGCGCGAGGAATCTATCCCCGCATCCCCGTGCGGCCGGGCTTTTCACCCCAGGGTGCGATGCCCGACCGGCCAGAACCTGGTGTCAGTCGGCCGCCAGGTCCTGAAAATCCAGCATGGCCAGCGCGGACGCTTCGGCGCTGCGGCCAGTCTGCACCGCCGAACCCATGCCCGTCTGCCAGTTGAGCATCAGATCGGTCATGGCGGCCATGCCACGCGCGGTAAGGCACACGAACGTGCGCCGCCCATCGCGGCCATCGTCCTCGCGTTCGACCAGCGCGCGCGCTTCCAGAATGCGCAGCCAGCGCAGCGCCGTGGTCGGCGGCACATTGGCGCCGATGCACGCGCTGGTGGTGGGCACGCGCCGCCCTTCGCCGGCCGCGATATAGAGATCAAGCAGGATGTCCCAGGTCGGCTCGCCGAACAGGTCGGCCGCCAGGAAGCGCTCGCGCCGGCGGCGGCCGGCATAGATTTCGCGCGCCATCGCCAGCGCCGCTGTCGGCAGCACAGGGCGCTGCGGCGCCACCACTGCCGATACGGCGATCGGTTCTGCCGGAAATGCCATTGCCCTGGCGCCATCGCCGCGACGGGCAGCAGCCCGCATCGAACGCACGGTCATGCCACGGCCCTCCCCTTGCCCGGAAGCACAGCGATCAGGTCAGCCGCCAGCCGTGATAGTCGCCCAGCCGCCGCGTGCGCATCACGTGCGCCGCGGTGCCAAAGATCAGCAACAGCAGTTGCAGCGTGAACGGCACCTGGGTCATGACCCAGTACGCCTTGCGCACCATGGCCAGTTCCCACAGCTTGGCCGCGTGGCCCAGCAGCACCACCGCCTGGGCCGCACTGACCGCCAGGGGCCATGCCCGGTTGGCCCGCAAGGCCACCCACAGCAAGACGATAAACGCCCATATATCGATTACCAGGTGTCCAGGGTTCACCGCGAACCATGCGGGATCTCCGAAAATAGCGTGGTTGGCGACGTCAAGCGCGAACGTTGCGAGCAGGATCGCCGCCACCGATTGTTCCGGTTCGCCGCCCCTGCGGGCGGCGAACAGCACGGCAAACGCCAGAAGAATGCGGGGTAGCCAGAGCGAAAGCATCGGGCGTCACATCCTCCTTGCGCGTGCGGACGGCCGGTCAGGCCGCGCGTGGAAGGGCTGCGGCAGCCGCATCGCCGGCGTCGGCCGGATCGGCCAGGGTGGCCGTCTTGGGGCACTGGTCGTTCCCGCCCATGGTTTCGGCGGCAATCGCGCTCAGGCGCCCATGAACCCGCGCCAGTTCGCCCCCGGCATCGACCATCGCCTGCTGGCTCTTGAGCAGGCGCATCAGCGCATCCTGCCCCTGGAACGGCGGCAGGCCGGCCTCGCGGCGCGCCGTCACCATCGACGAAAGCAGGTTGGCCTGGCGGATCAGCGCTTCATCGAGCGCTGCTTCGGCTTCGTGCAGATCGCGGGTGACGCGCATCTGGGCGACAGCCGGGGTCATCGCGGCAGAGCCGCGAACAGAAAGGGTCTGATTGTGCTTGTTGCTGGTCATCGTCATGTGCCTCCACTCGGCGCCAAGGGCGCCGTCCCCGTTTTGACGCGGAGGATGATCGACGGTTCAGCGATCCACGATCCGTGACAGTTGCGAAAACATCGTCAACCCGCCCAGCACCGTGAGGATCAGGACCATCGCGATCAGGGCCGTGGCCCCCAGTCGCATCAGTGTCCCATATGGTCCGTCAAACATCTCCGGAAGGACGCGATGATATCCCTCATCCCGTTGGTTGACCGGTGCGCCGTCAGCGTGATCCCCATCAACGCTGCCGTACCCGGTCGGGGCTTGGGCCCCATCGCTGCCTTCCTCATGCTTGTGCGTCGGATTATTGCGCATGGCGACGTCCGGCGAACCATATACGGGTTTTCCGGATAGGCCTTCGGCGGCCGTCCGCTCCAGCAAAAGTCTATATGCCTGCGCCACTTCGCTGCGCGACGTGACCTGCAGCTTGCCCCGCGCCAAAAGGATACGCTGATCAACCGTATAGGGAGAGATCCCCAGAATCCGCGAGATCTCCTTTGAGGTCTTGTGCTGGATCAACAGGTCCAGAACCTCCCGCTGCTTGGCGGTGAGTGCATCGAGTGGAGATTCGGATAGTGGCGAGATGGTCATGGTTTCCAACCGATCCTATCGGCAGTGCCGGCCATGTGCCACCCTGCAAGGGAGAGCATGCGAATCAAAAGTCGATAAAGAAAGGGCATCAGCAATATGTTCATGAACCGGCAAGCGTGATCGGTGGCATGGTACTCTCTGTAACAATGGTTAACGCAAAAGCACACCCATGGGCAGCGCATTGCATATCCCGCGCGGGTGCCACATATCTTTTCATATAGGGGAGGCCGCAGGCTTGGAGGTCCGTCACATGTTCTCGCGGCGCAGCGGCAAGGTTCTCGCCTTGTGCCGGATGACGATGGCGCTCCTGTTCATGGCCGGCATCGTGTTTGCCGCCGACGTATCCTTGCGCAATCCCGATCTCACCACGCTCCTGGCGGGCGGCTACGTGCTGTGGGCCATCGTGCTGGCGGGCGTTGCCTGGCAAGACTGGTGGTTCGATTGCCGCCTGGCCCCGGTTGCGCAGATCATCGATTTCATCGCCTTTGCCTCTGCCATCTATTTTACCGAGCAACCCCATGGCGTGTTGACCGGCCCGTTCCTGGTGTTCGGCACGTTCCTGCTGCTGGTGGCGCTGGTTCGCTGGGGCACGATCGGCGTGGCCGCCACTGGCATGGGGCTCATACTCTCGGCAATCGTCCCTGCAGCGGCGCTGGCCATGGAAAGCGCCGGCCCCGATCCGCTGCGCTTCGTGCGCGGGCTGATCTGCATGGTGGTGGTATCCATGCTGATGCTGTGGCTGGCCAGCCGCCAGCGCGGCTTGCGCGTGGTCACGCTGCCAGACCCGATCGGCGCGCCCGGTGCCCGGCGCAACCGCGTGTTGACCGGCGCACTGGGGCAGGCCTGCGCCACCATGGGCGCACGCGGCGCGGCACTGGCCGTCGCCTGGGGTGACGAACCGTGGATCGACCTGCTGGTCGAGCGTGACGGCGTCGTCACCACCGAACGCCAGGGTCCGGGGCTGCTGTCGGAAACACTGGGTGCGCCAGGGTACCCCACCTTGTTCGATTTGCGCCGCCGCCGCCGCATCGGCCTGGCCGCCGAACACCAGTTGGTGATCGAGCACGAAGCCTTCACTGCGCCGCTGGCCGTCCGCTGCGAGGTGAACGAAGGCATCATTGCCACGTTCAATTCGGTTTCGAGCCAGGGGCAACTGCTGGTCTGGGGCATTCCCGCCATGGCCGTGGACGATCTGCCCTGGATGGCAGCACTCGTGCGCGAAATCGGCCTGGCACTCGATCGCGAGGAAATGGCAACCCTGGCAAAGAGTTCGGCCGTGGCCGAAGTGCGCAATGCCCTGGCGCGCGACCTGCACGACAGCGTGGTGCAGTTCCTGGCGGGCACGATGTTTCGCCTCGAGGCGCTGCGCCGGCGGCTGCGCGATGGCAAGGACCCCGAAGGCGAAATCGTGGCCATGAAGGACGCGCTGCGCCGCGAACAGGCCCAGTTGCGCGTGATGATCGACCGCTTGCGCCGGGGTGAGGACGGAGACCGCGCCACCGACCTGACCGAGGAATTGCGCAGCCTGGTCGAAGAGATGTCCGCCCACTGGCGCATCCGCGTGACCTTTGCCGCCCATATCGGCCCGCTGTCGGTTCCGATCCACTTATCCTATGAATTGCGACAAATGGTGCGCGAGGCTGTTGCCAACGCAGCGCGACATGGCCAGTGCAGCGAAGTGTCCATCTCGCTCGATCACGACGGCTCGCTGCTGACCGTCACCATCGCAGACAACGGCATCGGCTTTCCCCGTGCCGGGCAATTGCGCCAGCCCCGCTCCATTACCGAGCGCGTAGCCGCGCTGGGCGGGCGGATGCATATTGCCGAACATTCCACCAACCACCTGCGTCCGGGCGCCCGTCTCGATATCGAAGTGCCCATCCGCCTCTATGCATGACAGGCCTCCAGGCATGACCAGCGTTCTTGTCGCAGACGATCACGGCTTCATCCGCGCTGGCGTGGCCGCCGTGCTGCGTGACAGCCAGTTCCATTTGGTGGCGGCCACGGCCAGCGGCGAAGAAACGCTGGCGGCGATCACCACCCACGATCCCGATATCGTACTGCTCGATATCAACATGCCCGGCATGAATGGCGTGCAGGTGCTCGAAACCCTGCGCGCGCGCGGCGACAAGCGCCGCATCGTCCTGCTGACCGCAGAGCTGACCGACCGCAATCTGCTGGCCGTGATGCGTGCCGGGGTGGAAGGTATCGTGTCCAAGGACGGCGCGGGAGACGAACTGATCGAAGTGCTCGACAAGGTCCAGGACGGCGAGCGTGCGATCTCCGCCGATCTGCTGCAACGCGCGCTCGATCTTTCGCTTCATCCCGAAGGCGCGGGCCCGCTCGACCGGCTCAACCCGCGCGAGCGGCGCATTGCCCGGCTGGTGGCACGTGGCATGCGCAATCGCGACATCGGCGCCGAACTCAATATCGGCGAAGGCACCGTGAAGGTCTATCTCCACGCGATGTACCAGAAGCTGGGCATCGAGAACCGCACCGAACTGGCGCTCATGGCGGTGAACGACCTGGCAGAGTGAACCGGCGCGCCCTCCCCCCCAGGAAGACGCGCCGGCCAATCGATCCACGCCTGCGGCACGTGGACCGAACGGCAAACGCTCACGCCGGCGTCAGCACCAGCGTCGCCGCGGCGGTATTGCTGATCGGGATATGATAGTTGCGCGTCACTTCGGCCTGGGCGCCATCGCCCAATGCCCCGCGCGCGGCGATCCAGTTGACGATCTCCACCCCCTGCGTCCCGGCGATGGCCGCCACTTCCTCGGTGGAATGGCGCAGCAGGGCCTGCGGATCGTTGGCCAGGTGATCCAGGCAGAACCGGTCGTAATCGGCATTGATGAAGCCAGCCCGCGCCCCGTCGAGCTGGTGCGACAACCCGCCCGAGCCGATGACCACCACGCGCGTATCGTCCTGCCAGGATTGCAGCGCCCGGTTTACCGCGCGGCCCAGGTCATAGCAGCGCTGGGGTGAGGGCAGCGGATATTGCACCGTGTTGATCGCGATCGGCACGATCTTGACCGGCCAGGCATCGGCATCGGGATAGGCCAGTTCGAAGGGGATCGACAGCGCATGGTCCACTTTCATCTTTTGGCACATGGTGATGTCGAACCCGCTGCCCACCAGTTCCTCGATGATGTGCCAGGAAAGCCCGGGATCGCCTTGAAACGTCTTGTAGACCGGCAGGCCCCAGCCCTCGTCCTCGTTGGGATAGGATGCTGCCGCGCCCACGGCAAAGGTCGGCATCGCGTCGAGGAAGAAGTTGAGCCCGTGATCGTTGTAGAACACGATGGCGACATCGGGCCTGGTCTGGGAAAGCCACGCGCGCACCGGGGGATAGCCATCGAAAAACGGCTTCCAATAGGGCTTGTCCTGGTCACCCCGAGCGATTGCCCCGCCGATGCCGGGCACGTGGCTGCTGAAATAGCCGCCGATGATCTGCGCGCTCATGCCGCCAATCCTTCATCCTGCCGCGCCGCGACGCAGCCTGCCGCCGTTCCCTGGTCGATCAGGTACTGCTTGAATTCGGGCACGCTCATGCCCGTTTGCAGCGCGCCCAGATCCTGCACGTTAAGACCGAATATCCCGGCCAGCTTGGCCAGGTAATAGACATTGCCGCCGGCCTCGATCATGCCCAGCACATCGCGCCGGGCCACGGCATCGCGCTGTTCGGGCGTGAGGCGATACCGCGCGCAATAGCCTTCTTCGTCAGCGAGGAACGCGGCGCGATTGGCGCTGTCGTTGAACGAAAAGCACATCGCGTTGAGTTCGAAACCCCGGCTGGCCAGTTCGCCGTCGAACAACAGCGTGCCGGCGATCCCTCGCCGCAACGCCATACTTTCAGGATTGGTCATCGCTGCATCCTCCTTGCCCATCCGCCCGATCGCCGTTGCGGATCAAGCCACCATGCTACGATAGCAAGGCTGCGCCCGCCCTCCTTGACGCATGTCAAATGGGCCAGCGCATGTGGGTCAACGGGCATAGGGATGGTTACGCAAGGGCGTGACCGGGCTTTCCAAGCGCAAGAAATCCCCGTCTAGGCATGCCATGGCCCTGACCAATGCCGAAAGGCAACGCCGCTATCGCCAAAAGCTAAAGGCCCGCGCATCGGGAGAAGCGGCGGGAGACCTGGTGCGCGCCATGGTCGAGCGCGCCATCGGCGTGCTGTGGCGTATCCAGGCGGCGGCATCGCCCGAAGATGCCTTGATCGTCACCGGCCAGTCCGACGCCAATGCGCACGTGCACTCGCTGGCCGAGTTCCGGGCCAACCTGGCGCGCCATCCGGCCAGCCTGCTTGCGCTGTGCCGCGCCACCCTTAACCATGGCGTTGCCCTTCTCCCCGAAGAACGGGCGCTCCTGGCCAGCCTGCTGGAAATAGAAGCCGCCTTGCGCCTTGCCCCGCCCCGCCCGCGTTGACGGATTTAACCCCTTTCGCTTGACCCAGGATAAAAAAGCGCTGCGGTTTGCAGGCTATGCCGTTAACACTGTTTTGCAAACGGTCTGACACTGCGGATTCGCGATCCTGCAAGGGCTTAAGGGGCGTAAATGAAAGTCTTGACCGGGGTTTCCGGTGTGATGCAGGCCGCGCTGATCAAGCAGCGCAGCCTGGCCGAGCAGGCCTTGCTGTCTGCCGGCCTGGCCATCGTGCCTGCGCTCCTGCGCCTGGTGATAGATCCCGATCCTGGCACGATGCCGTTCCTGGTGTTCTGGCCCACCGTGCTGCTGTCCGCGCTGCTGCTCGAACCATGGTTCGCCGCGCTGGCCGTGATCGGCTCGTTCGCCTTGGCCCTGATGCTGTTTGTCCGCCCGCTCGCGCAGATGGCGTGGACGGGGCAGTTGCTGGTATCGCTGGTTCTGGCCCTGTGCTGCGTCGTGCTGGCAATGACCATGGCGATCGTGGCGCGGACCACCGTGCGCGAGTTGCACTCGGTGACGCGCCAGCAGGACTCGTTCAACCGCGAATTGCGCCACCGCACGCGCAACCTGCTGGCCATCATCCAGGCGCTGTCCGCGCGCGGCCCGCGTGCCGAAAACCCGCTGGATTTCTTCCGCGAGTTTTCCGATCGGCTCGAAAGCCTGGCCAAGGCCAGCGACCTCTTGCGCATCGGCACAGAGGCGGAAGGCCACCTGCCCGAACTGATCGAGCGCACCATCGCGCCGTTCAGCCTGGGATCCCGCATCCGCCTGAGCGGCACCGCCTGCGTGGTGCCCGATCAAAGCTGCATTCCGCTGATCATGGCCGTGCACGAGTTGTGCACCAACGCCATCAAGCATGGCGCCCTGTCCGGCCCGGCCGGCTGGGTCGACTTGCGCTGGTTCCTGGCGCCAGACGGCAACCGGCTTTACCTGCTGTGGAAGGAAACCGGCGGCCCGCTGGTGGCGCCCCCCGCGCACGAAGGGACGGGCTCGCACCTGCTGCGCGCGCAGCCCGGCCTCGAAGCAGTCGACCTGATGTTCGATCCCAAGGGCGTATGGTGCGAGATGCTGATCGTGGGCGCGCGCGCCACCGCCGAACACGAAATGGCCTGAACCCACCCCCCGGCCGGCCTTTCCACACACCGCCGCGCACAGCGGTTCCAAACGCTATTGTTCCGCGGCGGAAGTATTTGGCAACGTGGTCTTGGCGCATGCTGCTATAGCAGTGGCGATTGAGTGCCTTGTTGGGGGTGTTTGAACGTGGATCGGCAAATGCTGCGCCTTTTCCTGCGCAGGTATCGCGGAAATCTCGCGCTGGTGGCGGTGGCCAGCCTGCTGCTCAATGTCCTGGTCTTTGCCGGATCGGGCTACATGATGCTGGTCTACGACTCGGTTTTGCCCAGCCGCAGCATCCCCACCCTGGTGGGGCTCTTCGTGATGCTCGTGCTGATCTACGTATTTCAAGCGGTTTTCGAGGCAATCCGGGCAGAGGCGCTGCTGGGCGTTGCCAATGGCGTGCACGATGACCTGTTTGGCGCGGTGCACTATGCCACCGTTTCGCGCCCGCTGCGCGCCGGGGCCGAAAAGGGCGATGGCCTCCAGTTCGCGCGCGATCTCGATTCGGTCCACACTTTCCTGGCCGGGGCCGGACCGGTCGCGCTGATCGACCTGCCCTGGGTGATCATGTTCCTGATCGTGCTGGCCGCGCTGCACTGGTGGCTGGGCCTTACCGCATTGGCCGGCGTGCTGGTCATGGCGGTGCTGGCCCTCATGTCCAACCGCCGCACCCAAACCGCCTCGCGCGAATTGGCGATGATCACCGGGCAACGCAGCGCAGCCACCCTCTCGGAAATCCGCTTTGCCGAATCCGCCTTTGCCATGGGCATGCAGGACCGCTTGGTGGCCCGCACCTCGGGCTGGGAAAGCCAGTTCATCGCGGCACAATCGGCCCTGGCGCGCACCGTCTCGCGCCTGGGCGGCGCCAGCCGCACGTTCCGCATGTTGCTGCAATCGATCATCCTCACGGTGGGCGCGCTGCTCGTCATCGATGACAAGGCCAGTGGCGGCGTGATCCTGGCGTCCTCGGTGCTGTCGGGCCGCGCCCTGGCGCCGGTCGATTCGGCCATCGCTAACTGGAAAGGCCTGGTTGCCGCGCGCAGCGGCTGGACCCGTATCGTCCAGGCCATCACCACGTTCCGCCGCCCGCCCGAACGGCAGGTGACGCTCGATCGCCCCCGCGGCGAACTGGCGTTGCGCGATCTGTGGGTGGCGCCGCCAGGAACCCAGCGGTTTACCGTGCAGGGCGTGTCGCTGTCGGTGCAACCCGGTCAGGCGCTTGCCGTGATCGGCCCCAGCGCGGCGGGCAAGACTTCCCTGGTGCGTGGCATCCTCGGGATATGGAAGCCCAACCGCGGGGAGGTTCGCCTGGACGGCGCCACGCTGGATCAGTGGGATGCCGAAGCGCTGGGCAGCGCCTTTGGCTATGTCCCGCAAACGGTGGACCTGATCGAAGGCACGGTGGGCCAGAACATCGCGCGGTTCGATCCGGCCGCCACGTCCGATGCGGTGATGGCCGCCGCCCGCGCGGCCAGCCTGCACGAGGCGATCCTGGCCCTGCCCGATGGCTATGACACACAGGTCTCGGCCGGCGCGAGCGAGCTTTCGGCCGGACAGCGCCAGCGCGTGGGCCTGGCCCGCGCGCTTTATGGCAATCCCCATCTGCTGATCCTGGACGAGGCCAATTCCAACCTCGATGCCACCGGCGACGCCGCGCTCAACCGCGCGGTGCTGGAAATGCGCCAGCGCGGCGGCATCGTGATCATGATCACCCATCGCCCCGCCACGCTCGGCCCGATCACCCATGTCGCCGTGATGCAAAACGGCCGCCTGGTCGATTTTGGAGAGCGCGACACGGTGATGCAGCGCACGCTCCAGGCAAACGATGGCGCCACCGCGCCCGGCGCACCCGCACCCGGCCGCCTGGCCCAGGAGGCCGCACGATGAACGCGCCCCTTTCTCCCGATGCCGTGCGGCAGCTTCTTCCCGCGCTGTGGGTTGACGAGCCTGGCGAGCCCAAGCCCCATGCCCCGCGTCTTTTGGTGCGGCTGGTCGTCGCACTGGCCGGCCTGATGGTCCTGCTGTTCGGCCTCGCCGCCATCGTGCCGATCGGTGGCGCGGTGATCGGCGGAGGCCAGGTGGGCGTGGAAAGCCGGGTCAAGCGCATAGCCCATCCCACCGGCGGCGTGATCACGGCAATTGCCGTGATCAACGGCCAGCATGTGCGCCAGGGCGAACTGCTGATGCGGCTGGATGACCGCGTGACCGGCGCCGATGCCACCTATTCCAACCTCACCGTGGAACAGTTGCTGGCGCAGAAGGCGCGGCTTGAGGCCGAACGGCTCGGCCTGGGCCAGGTGGTGTTCCCGCCCCAGCTGACCGGCTCTGCCAATCCCAGCGCGCGCAAGGCCATGGCCGATGAACAGCATCTGTTCGCCATGCGCCAGACCGAAGAGGGCCAGTTGCGCGCCCAGCTTGCGGCACGCGTCGTGCAATACAACCAGCAGATCACCGGCCTTCAGGCGCAGATCGATGCCTTGCGCCAACAGCGCCACTTGATCGAACCCGAACGCCAGGGCGTGCGCGACCTGTGGGACAAGCAGCTTGTCACGATCAATCGGCTCAACCAACTGGAACGCACCGCCGTGGATATCGATGGCCAGGTGGCGCAGTTGCAATCGCAGATCGCCCAGACCCGTGCCCGCATTACCGAAGCGCAGGAGCAATCGATCCAGACCGTGCAGACCCGCCGCGTGCAGGCCGGCACCGATCTTGCGCAAGTGAACACTTCCCTCAACCAGCAGCAGTTGCGCAACGTCAGCGCATCGGACCAGAAGGACCGCAGCGAAATCCGCGCGCCCTATTCCGGGACGATCGAAAAGATCGCCTTTGCCGCGATCGGCGATGTGGTGCGCCCGGCCGAACCGATCATGGAAATCGTGCCCGATCACGATGTGATGGTGGTCGAAGCCTCGATCAGCCCCACCGATGTCGATCAGGTGCGCGTGGGCCAGGCCGCGCGGGTACGCTTCTCGGCCTTCAACCGTGCCGCCACGCCGGAAATTCCCGGCCGCGTGGTCTATGTCGCCACCGACCGGACGGATAACCAGGAAACCCGCCAGGCCTATTACACCGTGCGGATCGAAGTGGACCAGGGCGCGATCCAGCGCGAGGGGCTGGCACTGCGCAGCGGCATGCCGGCCGAAACCTATATCGAAACCGGCAACCGCTCGCTGCTGTCCTACGTCACCAAGCCGCTGCGTGACCAGTTCATGCGCGCCTTCCGCGACAATTGAGGGGGAATTTCGCCATGCGCCGCAACGCCTTGCGCCACCTGCGCCTTCATTGCCGGCGCGCCCTGCCCAGATCGTCGGCATCAGCCGCGGTGATTCTTGCCTTGCTTGCCACGCCGGCCGCGCACGCGCAGGATGCCACGCAGGACGAAGATGCCGCACCCGCCTATGCACCTGAATTGCCGGCCGACACGCCGGCCGACATCGTGGAGGGCGCCGCGGCGGGACGGCCCGTCACCACGCTCGCCGATGCCTTGCGCTATGCCTATTGGACATCGCCCACGCTGCTCGCCCAGCGCAGCAGCGCGCAAAGCAGCGATTGGGGCGTGGCCCAGGCGCGCGCCGCCTATGGTCCCAAGCTCGATTACGCGCTGACGTATGGCTGGACCAAGGATCGCTTCGAAATCGCCAAGGGGGTTTACCTCGGGCGCCGCGGCTGGACCTCCACCGCCACGGCCGTGCTGACCCAACCCCTGTTCAGTTTCGGCCGCTCCTTTGCCAACGAGCGCGGCGCGCGGGCGCAGGCGTCTTACCAGCGCGCGGTGCTGCACTCGGCCGAGCAGCAGGCCTTGCTCGACGCGGTGGACGCATTTGTCGGCCTGCGCCGCACCCGCGCGGCCGTGGCCATCGCGGCCGACAACCTGTCCGCTCTCACCCGTGAATTGACCGACAACCAGGCCCGGCTCAAGGCGCATGAAGTGACAGCCACCGATATCCAGCAGGTGGAAACGCGGGTGGAACTGGGCCGCGTGCAACTGCTGGCCGCGCAGCGTGACGCCGGCAGTGCGGAGGCTGCTTTCATCCGCATGATCGGCACCCGCCCTGGCGATCTCGCCGCGCCACCCGCGCTGCAACTGCCCGTTTCCGGGCTGGAAGAAGCCTATGCCTATGCCGAGGCACACAATCCGTTGATCCTGGCGGCGCAGGAACGCGAGCGTGCCTCGCGCGCCAGCGTGGAAGGCGCCAAGGCCGACCAGCGCCCGCGCGTGGATTTCCAGGGCACTGCCGCCCTGCTGCCCTATTCCAGCGGCTTTTCCAATTATTCCGACAGCTTGCGCCAGACCGAGATCAAGGGCGTGGTCACCCTTTCGGGCCCCTTGTTCGACAGCGGAGAGCGCGCCGCGCGCATCCACGCGGCCGAAGCGGCCAACGATGCCGATTGGCGCCTGATGGACGCCACCTTGCGTGAAAACCGCGCGGCCCTCGCCAGCGCCTGGAACGACTGGCAAGCCCAGACCAGCGCGATCGACAACCTCGCCAAAGCGGTCGAATCTGCGCAAAAGGCCTATGACGGCGCCGTGCTGCAAGAACGCGCGGGCATGTTCACCACGCTCGACGTGCTGCAACTGGCGCGCGAACTGCTTCAGGCGCGCAGTTCCTATAACGAAGGCATTGCCGGCGCCTATATCGCCAAGGCGCAAGTGCTGGCCGCGCTTGGCGCGCTCGATGCCACTTGGCTGCTGCCCGATGCCCCGCGCCACGATGCGGAAAAAGACGCCTGGCGCGTGGCCGGCAAGGCCGACGTCCCCCTGATCACCGCAACGGTGCGCGCGCTGGACGGGCTGGTCGAAGGCCCCGCCCGCCCCCGCCCCACGCGCGACCCTGCTGCTGGCACTCATGCTCCGGCGGCCACGATCGGCGTTCCCGAAACCCCGGCAATGCCCTGATCGGGTTTGGGCCCCAGGTCGTGAACTCATAAATGGCGCCCCCGAGGTTTGAGGCCAAAGGCCCCGTCGCGAGGAGAAAGCGCGCAGGAATATCTTACATATTTCAAGTGCTTTCGACGCTGCGAAGGGGCCTTTGGGTCAAATCCCGAAGGGACGCCAAAATGGCTTCCATCTCAGCCCAAAGTGCCCTTGCAAAGGCTGCCAGCCTTCGCGGCGGTCACTTTGGCCCGATGTGTTCGCCATTTTGGCGCCTCGGGGGCGCCATTTATGAGTTCACGACCTAAAAGGAAGCGGTCAGGTTGAGCGCGCCATAGGCCGTGGTGCCATGGGCCGGTGCATTGGGCGCGTCTTCCAGAAACCGCCCCTTCATCAGCAACACCCCGTCCATTTCGAACCGCAACTTGGCCGGGCGCACCCACCAGCGGAAACGCCCGTCCAACTGGTGGCCGGCAAACCCGCCCGATCTGCCCGAAGCATCGCGCACGCCCGTTGTCGAGAAACTGTCGGTCCGCGATGCCAGCCACAAGGCTTCATACGTGGCAAAGGCATCCCACCGGGGCGACGGGGCGACCTCTACCCTGATGCCGGGCGTCGAGACATTGGCCCGACCGACGGCGTTATAAAGCCCGGCGGGCGCCAGGTCTGCCCGGCGCATGCCATAGAGCGTGTCGAAGTGGCGATAGGTCCCGGGCGCGCCATCGCCGCTGGCGCGATCGTACTGCACCGAAACGCGCGTTTTCCAAGCGTCATGTAGGCTGTAGCCCATCGCTGCGTGGATGAACCAGGCCGCAACCGGCAATGTCGCCGCACCCGGCGCGACCGAAGCGCTGACCCGGCCCGATTGCGCAAAGGCCTCCACCTCTCCATCGAGTTTTCCCGCCGCCGGCTCGCGCAGCAGGCGGCCGCCATACGTGTCGATCGCGCGATCGCGCGTGGGATGGCCCGGCGTGTCGCGCTCACCCAGGTGAAAATAGCTGGCTTCGGCCGTGAGCGGCCCGATCGCCTTCGCCTTGGCGAGCACACCGCCCCACAGCACCAGATCGAATCCTTCGCGATCGACGGCAAAGGCGTTGCGCCGTAGCGATGCCGGATCGTCGGGCCGGCGCTGCTGCGGCAGGACGTAGATCGCTGTTGCCGTAATCCCGTTGCGGGTGGCCAGATCGGCGCGCAAGCCGGTGTAGCCGTTGGTCGTGTTGCGATATTCGTCAGCGGCCACCAAGCGGCGCGACCCGATGTTGAGCAGGAACCGCCCCGCCTGGACGGAAACCTTGGCGTGCCCTACCACGCTCTTCACCGCCACGAAGGCCTGCACCAGTTCCAGCGTATTGACTTCGCCCGTGGTGATCGGCGTGCCCTTGTCACCGCCATAGACGCGGCTGTCCCACAGTTCCCCGCCGATGGTGAATGGACCGGACTGGTATTTGGCCATGAGCGTGGTGCGCAGATTGACCAGATCATCGTTCTGGTTGAACCCGGTGCGCGGTTGATTGGCAATCGCCTCGTACCGCAAGCGCGCGGTGCCGGATAGCACGAAGCCCCCGCCGTCATCGGCCCATGCAGGCGCGGCGAAAGCGATCAATCCGATGCAACACATTGCCCTGACCATCAGCATCCCCCCGGCGCCGCTGTTTGTCTAGCGGCGCCATAGGGATTTGCCGGCGCTGGGTCGCAGAAGTTTATCTTCCAAACGAGACACGACGCCTAGGCAGGCAGGGATGCGACGGATCGAGGCCGCTTAGAACTCCGACCAATCGTCTTCCGACAATGCGGTATTGCCGGCGCTGCGCGGGGCGGGCGCCGGGCGTGGACGCGGTGGCGCAGCGGGCGGCGCAACCGGCGCGGCGGCCGCCGGCGGCGGGGCCGACGGCACGGGGGTTGGCAACGGCGGCGGGGCTGCCGCCCTGACAGGCACCGCAACCGGCGCTGCCACGGGGGTCGGCGCGGGCACTGGGTCAGGCGTGGGCGCGCGGGGTGCCGTGGTGGGGGCGGGGGCCGCCTGCCCGGCGGCAAAGCGGAACTTGCCCAACTCGCGCGCCATCACGCCGGCCTGATCGGCCAGGTTGCGCGCCGTGGCGGTGGCTTCCTCGGCCATGGCAGCGTTCTGCTGGGTGATCGAATCCACATCGCGCACGGTAGCGTTGATCTGGCCCAGCGTTTCGGCCTGCTGGGTGGAGGTGCCGCTGATCCGGCGCATGACATCGTTGATTTCGCTGACGCTGGCGGCGATGCGCTCCAGCGCGTCGCCGGTGGCGGTGACCAGGCCCACCCCGCTGGAAACCTGTTCGGTGGAACTGCCGATGCGGGCGCGGATGTCGCGCGCGGCGTCGCCAGCGCGCTGCGCCAAGGCCCGCACTTCGCTCGCAACCACGGCAAAGCCCTTGCCGGCGTCCCCGGCGCGGGCCGCTTCCACCCCGGCGTTGAGCGCAAGCAGATTGGTCTGGAACGCGATGGCGTCGATCACGCCAACGATTTCGGCGATTTCCTGCGAGGATTTCTCGATCGCGGCCATGGCGTCGATGGCGCGTCCCACCACTTCGCCCGATTGTCGTGCCTCGTCCAGCGTGGTCTGCACCATCGCGCTGGCGTGGCCGGCTTCCTGCACCGACTTCTGCACGCTTTCGTTGATCTGGCGCAGCGCGGCAGCGGCTTCCTCAACGGCTGCGGCCTGCTGTTCGGTGCGGGTGGAAAGGTCTTCCGATCCGGCCAGGATCTCGGCCGATCCGTTGGACACCTGCTCGGCAATGCCGCCCACCGATCGCATCGCGCCGGCCATCGCATCGACGGCGGAATTGAACGCCGTGCGCAGGCATTCGTAGTCCTGGCGGAAGGCGCGCGTCAGGCGGCAATCGAGGTCGCCGCCGGCAAGCCGCTCCAGCCCGTCGCGCAGGGCATCGACCACCGCAGAGGTTTCCGCCTGGCTCTGCACCTGGATCATCAGCGCATCACTGCCATCCATCTCCACCGGGGTAAGCGTCACCAGCATGCGCAGCGGCTGGCCCTGGCGATCGAGATTGAGCCATTCGAATCGCGAGAAGCCCTGGCGCTGGGCTTCGGCCAGCCGCTCGGCCACATGGACATCCGAGGGGCGGCCATCGGCCTGGCGCGGCGCCGCCAGCGAGCCCGGCGTGGCCCCGATGATTTCCTGGCGGGTGCGCTGATAGACGCGTTCGGCCGCCGCGTTGCACAACGTGAAGTAACCGTTCTGCATCAAGAGGAAGCCGTCGGGCGACCGCTCGAGCACGGCCTGCGCAAATCGGGTCTCGAGCGGAACGACAACGCGCCTTTTGAACATGCAACCTTTCCCCGGTTCCGGTGGACTGAACAGACGGGTCCGGCGCTATCATCGCGACGCTCAAACGCAGCTTAAACGATGGCCACGTAAACATCCGGGTGGGGCGCTGTGGCTTGGGCGAAGCCCGGCGTCATCCTCGCGCAAGATCAAGACGATAGCCGATGCCTGGCTCGTTGCGCAGGGCGGATTGGCCGGGTGGCCGGTCGCTTTCCAGCTTGCGCCGGATGCCACGCGCGGCAACGCGCAGGTATTCCACGTCGGTTTCATGGCCCGGCCCCCAGATCGTGCGCAAGAGCTGCGCATGGGTCACCACGCGCCCGGCATGGCCGGCCAGTTCGGCCAGGAACGCATATTCCTTGGGCGCGAGGTGTACTTCCACGCCCGCTTTGCGCACCTGCCGCGCGGCAAGGTCGATCTCCACATCGGCAAAGCGCAGCAACGCGCCGCCTGCTGCCCCGGCGCCGCCGGCCAATCGCGCGCGGTGGCGCAGGGCGGTGCGCACGCGGGCCAGGATTTCGTCGGGATCGAACGGCTTGGTGACATAGTCGCTGGCGCCAAGATCGAGCGCGGCAACCTTTTCCGCCGTGGCATCGCGTGCCGAAAGCACCACCACGGCAAGGCCCGCGGCCACCAGTTGCGGCAGGATTTCCAGGCCGTCGCGATCGGGCAGGCCCAGATCGAGCAGCGCCAGATCGGGCGCCTGGGCGGCCCGCTGGTCCAGTGCCTGGGCGGCGCTGGCGGCCTCGCTCACCACATAGCCGGCCTGGCCCAGGGTGTGGTGCAACAAGGCGCGGATGGCAGGATCATCATCCACCACGAGCACCCGCGCGTTCTTCGCCTCGACCACGCCGCTCATGCCTTACGCCTCCACCGCGCGAACCAGCGCGGACGGCACATGCAGGGCAAAGCGGGCGCCGCCGTCTGGGCGATTGGCCGCCGTCACCGCCAGCCCCATGGCTTCGGCAAAGCCCTTAACGATCGCGAGGCCCAGGCCAGTGCCGCCCTGCCGATCAGACCCTTCCAGCCTGGTGAACATGCCGAAAATTCGCTCCTCCTCGCCAGGCGTAACGCCGGGCCCATTGTCACACACGGCCAGTTCCACCCCGCCCTGCCCGTCGGCCAAGGCCTCTACGCGGATCGCGCCGCCGCCGCCATGGCGGGCAGCGTTGTCGATCAGGTTGATCAGGCAATGGTGCAACAGGCGCGGATCGGCCAGCACCAGCGGCAAGTCCTCAGGCACGGCCAGGTCCACCTGGCGCGCCAAACCGGCCGGGGCCAGGTGATCGAGCGCAGCATCGCAGGCTTCGGCCAGGTCCACCGGCTCGGGCTCGCGGCGCAAGGCACCGGTTTCCATCCGCACCATCTCGATCAGGTTGGCAACAAACCGGTCGAGCCGCTCTGCCTCGCTCCGCGCGCTGGCCAGGGCCACGGCCTGTTCGTGATCCAGAGGGCGCAGCGCGCGCAGGGTGCCGAGCACGGTGGTCAGCGGCGTGCGCAGATCATGCCCGATCGAGGACAGCAAGGCACTGCGCAGGCGTTCGCGTTCTTGCACGCGGCCCAGCGCCAGCTTTTCCTCTTCCAGGCCGATCCGCGCCAGGGCCAGCCCGGTCTGCGCCAACAGGCTTTCCAGCAAGGGCGCCTGCGCGCCTTGCAAGGGCAGATCGGCATCAGGATCGCCCACGCCCACCACTGCCAAGGGGCCATGGCTGCCCGGCACGGGCAGGAACAGCCATTCCGATGCAGTGGGCACCAACCCGCCCGGCCCGGCGGAGCGCCCACTGTCCAGGCACCACTGCGCCGCCGCCGCTTCGAGAAGATCGAGCCGGTCATGCGCAGGGCGTGCCGCCACCAGTTCCACGATGCCCTGCGCATCGGGCGCTGCCACCAGCACGCGCAGGCCGAACAGATGCGCCACTTCGCTGGCCAGCAAGGTCCACAGCGCGTCGCGCCGGGTCACGCCCATCAATCGCCCGGCAAAGCCGGCCAGCAAGGCGTCGCGCCCGGCCTGCGCCTGGGCCAGCATTGCCTGCTGGCGCAGGCGCGCGGCCATGTGGCTGCCCACCAGCGCCACGCCCAGCAGGATGACCAGCGTGATCAGGTGCGATGGATCGGCCACCGCCATGGTGAAGCGGGGCGGAATAAAGAAGTAGTTGTAGCACAAGGACGACAGCACGCCCGCCGCCAGCCCGGGCCGCAATCCCAGGCGAATGGCGGCAAACATCACCGGCACCAGATAGAGCAGCCCGATATCGGCAATGTCGCCCCGCGCCAGCAGCGTCAGCCCCATCAACGTGGCAAGGCCGATCAGCGCGGCCGTGGCCAGGAGGCCGGCAAGCAGCCCATCGCCCTCGGCAGTGCCGGTCGGAGGCGCAATGCGGTGGGCGTGAGCAAGGGTCATGGCCATGGGATGCCGCACCAGTGCCCCTGCTGTCGAGAGGCCAGGCTGTCGCACCCGGTCGCGGCCTCACGACAAAGAAGGCGTGAAGCGGCGTAAAGAATGCATAAATTTCGTCGCGCCCGGTCACGCCGGGGCGTAGCGGCGCCGCCATGACTGCCATACCCCTTTCGGCGGCGCCCGATTCCGCGGCCGCCAGTGCGTCCGCTGCCACCGATCATGCGCCTGCCAGCGCTTCGCCCGGAACACATGATGGCCACCCGCCACAGGGCCTCGTGCCCCTGGCCGTGGGCGCCATCGGCGTGGTGTTCGGCGATATCGGCACCTCGCCGCTCTATTCGCTGAAGGAAAGCTTCATCGGGCACCATCGCCTGGCGGTGGATGCCGATCATATCTTCGGCGTACTCTCCCTGATGTTCTGGACCATGACGCTGATCGTCACGGTCAAGTATGTCTTCGTGATCCTGCGCGCCGACAACAAGGGCGAAGGGGGCAGCCTGGCGCTGCTCGCGCTGATCGGCCGGCAACTCAAGCCGGGCCGGTGGACGGCGTTCACCGCGATCCTGGGCATCGTCGCCACGGCCCTGTTCTATGGCGACGCCATCATCACACCGGCGGTTTCGGTGCTTTCGGCGGTGGAAGGGCTCACCGTGGTGCACCCCGCCTTTGCCGACGTGGTCCTGCCGATTTCGATCGCCATTCTCATCGGCCTGTTCGCCATCCAGTCGCGCGGCACGGCGGCGGTGGGCAAGTTGTTTGGCCCGGTCATGCTGGTCTATTTCCTGGTGATCGCGCTGCTTGGCCTCAACGGCATTGCCCGTGCGCCGGAAATCCTGCTGGCGGTGAACCCCTGGTATGCGGTGAAATTCTTCACGCTCGATCCCCTGCTGGCGTTCCTGGCGCTGGGTTCCGTCGTGCTGGCGGTGACCGGGGCCGAAGCGCTCTATGCCGACATGGGCCACTTCGGCCGTCGCGCGATCATGGTGGCGTGGCTGTGGGTGGCGTTTCCCTGCCTGCTGATCAACTATGCCGGCCAATCGGCCCTGCTGCTGCGCAACCCGGCCATGGTGGAAAATCCGTTCTTCCTGATGGCCCCGGATTGGGCGCGCCTGCCGCTGGTGATCCTGGCCACCCTGGCCACGGTCATCGCCAGCCAGGCGGTGATCTCGGGCGCGTTCTCGGTTTCGCAGCAGGCGGTGCAACTCGGCTTCCTGCCACGCATCCGCATCCTGCACACCAGTGCCAGCGCGGCCGGACAGGTCTATGTTCCGCTGGTGAACTGGGTCTTGCTGGCAATGGTCATCCTGCTGGTGCTGGCGTTTCGCACGTCGAGCAACCTGGCCTCAGCCTATGGCATTGCCGTGACCGGTACGATGTTCATCACCGCCTGCATGCTCGGCGTGCTGACCTTTGCCGTGTGGAAGTGGCACCCGCTGGTGGCGGGCCTGGTCACCGGCACGTTCCTGGTGATCGACGGCGCCTATTTCGCCTCGAACGCCACCAAGATTCCCGATGGAGGCTGGTTCCCGCTGCTGGTGGCGGCGATCACGTTCACCGCGCTCACCACCTGGGCCACCGGGCGGCGCATCCTGCGCGAGCGCCTGGCCGAAGACGCCATGCCGTTCGACCTGTTCCTGGGTTCGGTGTGCGAGCGCGTGCGCCGCGTCAAAGGCACGGCGGTGTTCATGGCGTCGACCGTTGAAGGCATCCCGCCCGCGCTGCTGCACAACTTGAAGCACAACCACATCCTGCACGAACGCGTGGTGATCCTGACGGTGATGACCGCCGGCGTGCCCCACGTGCCCGATCACAAGCGGCGCGACGTGGAAGACATGGGCCACGGCTTCTATCGCATGATCATCAACAGCGGCTTTATGGACGAGGCGGACATTCCCGCCGAACTGGCCGCGGAAACCCGCGCAGGCGGACCGTTCAAGCCGATGGAAACCAGCTATTTCCTGGCGCGGCAAACCCTGATCGCGTCAAAGCGGCCGGGCATGGCGATCTGGCGGGAAAAGCTGTTTGCCTGGATGGTGCGCAATTCGGAAAGCCCGATGCAGTTCTTCCGCCTGCCCACCAACCGCGTGATCGAACTGGGCAGCCAGTTGGAAATCTAGGAGTGGTCGCGCGAGGGCTTCGACAGGCTCAGCCCAACCGATAGCCGTTCCAACCCCCTCCTCTTCAGAGGAGGGGGTTGGGGGGTGGTGGAACCCTTGCGCGAGGCTTCGCACCACCCCCGGCCCCTCCTCTGAAGAGGAGGGCAGAATCGGCCTGCATCTCAACTCGTTCGCCAGGATTCAGGCCCGCTAAATTTCCACCACCGCATCAGCCAGCCGCGCCACATCCTGCTGCTGGTGCGATACCAGCAGGACCGGCAGGGCAAAGGCATCGCGGATGCGCGCGATCAGGGCAATCACCCCTTCGCGCCGCGCCGGATCGAGCGCGGTCAGCGGTTCGTCCATCAACAGGAAACGCGGGGCCGAAAGCAGCGCCCGGCCGATCGCCACGCGCTGCGCTTCCCCGCCCGACAACGTGTGCGGACGCCGGCCGAGCAAAGGCGTGATGTCGAGGAATCCGGTCACTTCCTCCAGCGTCAGGGTGCGGCGTTCGGCTGGGGCGTGGCGCCAGCCGAACAGCAGGTTGTCCCGCACGGACAGGTGCGGGAACAGGCGCAAGTCCTGAAAGACATAGCCAGCGGCGCGGACCTGGGGGGGCAGGTCGATCCCGCCGGCGGCATCGAACAGGACGGCGCCATCCACGGCGATGCGGCCCGAACGCGGGCGCAACAGGCCGGCGACGGCATCGAGCGTGCTGGTCTTGCCCTGCCCTGACGGGCCAACCAGCGCGGTAATGCCGGGCCCGCCGGCCACGCGCACGGCAAATTCGCGGCCACCGCGCGCCAGCACGATGTCGATATCAAAGGACATGCGCGCCCCCGCCCCCTTGCAAGCCAACGCCCCCCTGGCGCCGCGCCAGCCATTCCGAGCCGACCAGCGCCAGCAGCGACAGCACCACCGCCACCACGGCCAGGCGCCAGACCGTGGCTTCGCCGCCGGGCACCTGCAACGCAGCATAGATCGCCAGCGGCAGCGTCTGGGTTTCCCCCGGAATGTTGGACACGAACGTGATCGTGGCGCCGAATTCGCCCAGCGAGCGCGCAAAGCCCAGCACCGCACCGGCGAGCATGCCCGGCGCGCAGAGCGGCAAGGTCACCTGACGGAATGTGGCCCATGGCCCGGCGCCCAGGGTGCGCGCGGCCTGCTCCAGCCGGGGATCGACCGCTTCAAGCGACAGGCGGATGGCCCGCACCATCAACGGCAGGGCCATGATCGCGGCAGCCAGTGCCGCGCCGGTCCAGCGGAACAGCAGCGTCACGCCTAACGTGCGCCACAGCCAGCCACCCACCGGGCCGGCCGGCGCGAATGCCACCAGCAGCATCCAGCCGATCACCACCGGCGGCAAGACCAGCGGCAGGTGCACCACCGCATCGAGCACCAGGCGCCCGCGAAACCGCCCGCGCGCCAGCGCCCAGGCCAGGGCAAAGGCGATGGGCAGAACGCCCAGGATGGCAACGCCGCTGACTTTGGCCGACAGCGCCACCACGCCCCATTCCTGTGCCGAAAGCAGCATGCCCGTCAGTGCGCCACAAAGCCGAAGCGACGGAAAATCGCCTTGCCCTGCCCAGACAGCAGGAAGCGACGAAAACCTTCGGCATCGGGATGGGTGGAACTGGCCAGCCGGGCCAGCGGATAGGTGATCGGCGCATGGCTGCCGGCGGGAAACACCCCCACCACGCGCACGCCCGGTTCGGCCCGCGCATCGGTGGCATAGACGATGCCCAGCGGCGCGGCGCCATGGGCGACCAGGGCCAGCGCGGCACGCACGTTTTCGGCCCGCGCCACTTGTCCCTGAACCTGGCTCCACACCGCTAGCCGTTCCAGCGCCGCCTTGCCATAGCGGCCGGCCGGCACGGCGTCGGGATCGCCCATCGCCAGCTTGCCCCCGCCCAGCGCGCGCGCCAGCGGGAAACCAGGCGCGGGATAGAGCCGCAAGGCGCTGCCCGCCGGAGCCACGATCACCAGCGCGTTGGTCACCAGCCGCGCACGCGTGCGTGGTGCCAGTAGGCCGGCATGCGCAACATCGTCCATCCAGTCTTCATCGGCCGACACGAACAGGTCAGCCGGAGCGTGGGCCTCGATCTGTCGCGCCAGCGCCGAAGAGGCCGCGAACGATACCACCGGCCGTGCATGGCCCAACGCCGACCAGCGATCGGCCGCGGCGTTCATCGCTTCCTGCAGGCTGGCTGCGGCCAGCACCAGTGGCCCCTTGCCCAGGCCCTGTGCGGCGGCGGGCGCGGCGCTCGTGGCCAGAGCGGCGATCACGGCAAGAAAACGCAGAACAAGGCGGCCCATGGCAACTCCACAACGGATGCGCTGTATTTGGCGGGATATATTCAGCTGCCCTACAGCCAGCCAGGGCGAAATGCAAAAAGCACGGGCGCGGCAAAGCGGGCTTGCCGCCTGCCCCGGATTGGGCAAGAGCACGCACACGCAAGCGTAAGGACAAGGAACAGCAATGCGCGCATGGTTCCGGGCTATGGCCCTGGCGGCAACGATCACGGTCTCTGCGATGGGCCCTATGGCCGCCCAGGCACTGGCCGCGCCGGCCCAATTGCCCGATATCCCGGCCCCTTGGCGCACCGTTCCCGATGTGGGTGCGCTGCTGGCGCAAGATCGCGTCTCGGGCCCGGTCCAGGCGCCCGTGAGCGTGGTGGTCTGGTCCGATCCCGAATGCCCCTATTGCAAGCAGTTTTCCGGCGTGCCCGACGCGGCCATTTCGCGGGCCAAGGGCCAGGCCAACCTGGCCATTCGCATGCTGCCCCTGCCGTTCCACGGTGCGGCCGCCGTGCTGGGCGGCATGGCGGCGCTGTGCGTGGCCGATCAGGGCGGGTCGGCGGCCTATTACCGTTTCCTGGGCGATTACTTTGCCCGCACCGGCGGCAATGGCCGCGGCCTGCCTGGCAATGGCACCGATCGCGGCCGCGGCGCGGTGGTCGCGCTCGCCCGGCAGGATGGCGCCGCCGACGCGGCCAAGCTCGACGCCTGCCTGCGCAGCGACGATACCCTGGGGCGCCTGGCGGCCGAGGGCGACGCCGCCGAACGCGCCACGGTACAGGGCACGCCGGCCGTTGCCGTGCGCAACAACACCACGGGCGAAACCATCCTCGTCGATGGGGCGATCGATGGCGAAACCCTGGACGCGGCGATCGCCCTGATGGCCGCGCGCAGCACCCGCCACGGCCCGCCGCCGGCGGATTATTCGCGTTGATCCAGATCGAGCCCCAAATTGAGCCAAAGTTTCCCGCGAATCAGGCTTCAAACGCCAAGTTTTCGCGCTAAACGGCAGGGATGGACCGCATAGATCGCAAGTTGCTGGCTGCACTGCAGGCAGATTCGCAAAGTTCGCTGGCACAACTGGCCGATCGGGTGGGGCTTTCCAGCTCTGCCTGCCACCGGCGGATGCGCGCGCTGGAAGAAAACGGCACGATCACGGGCTATGGCGCACGGGTTGACGCGGGCAAGATCGGGCTCAACCTGCATGCCCTGATCGACATCACCCTGGAAAGCCAGAGCCGCGAAGCGATGGAACGGTTCGAACGCGCCGCGCTGGATTCGACTGAAATCCTTGAATGTTATCTCATCTCGGGCACGGGTGATTATCGCCTGCGCATCGGCGCGCGCGACATGGCCGATTACGACCGGCTGCACCGCGATTGCCTGGCCCGCCTGCCCGGGGTCAGCGCGATGCACACCAGCTTCGTGATCCGCCCGATCAAGGCATGGAACGGCTATGCCCTTGGATAGGGCATGATCATGGCACGGCGCGGCATGCTCGGCCTGTTGGCTGGATTGCCGTGGGCGGGCCTGGCGCGCGCGGCGTCGCTGTCCTTTCCGCGCGACACGGCGGCCGCTGCCCGGCTGCGCCGCCGCCTGGGGGTTCCCGCGCTGTCTGCCGGTTGGCGCGCAGGCGCCACGGCGGGTGAAACCTGCGCCGGCCTGCGCATGACCGGCGCTACCGCGCCTGTCGCACAAGGCGATGCCTGGCACTGGGGCTCCGTCACCAAGCCGGTCACTGCCACGCTGATTGCCCTGGCGGTGGAAGCGGGTGAGCTTGCCTGGGACGAGCCGCTGCTGGCACGCCTGGCCTGGCACGATGCACCGGCCTGGCAGGGCGTTACGCTCTTGCACCTGCTGTCCCATACCAGCGGCTTTCCCCGCTTGGACAGCGATGGCGAAATGGATGCCTTTCCGGCAGAGGAAGCCGATCCGCGCGCCAGCCGCCTGGCCCTGACCCGCATGACTCTCGCCCGCGCGCCCGAGGCCGCGCCGGGCACACGCTTCATCTATTCCAACCGCAACTACGTGGCTGCGGCCGCAATGCTTGAGGCGGCCTGCGGCCAGCCCTGGGAAACGCTGGTGGCCCAGCGCCTGTTCGCGCCGCTTGGCATGGCCGGGGCGGGCTTTGGCGCACCGGGCACGCCGGGCATGCTGGACCAGCCGGTGGGCCATGCCTGGTGGCCCGGTGAAGCCGGCGTGCCCCACCCGCCGGGCGTACCACCGACCGACAATCCCGCCGTTGCGGGGCCCGCCGCAAGGCTGCACGCGCCCATCGCCGCGATGATCGCGTTCCTTGAGGCCCACCGCACCCGCGCGCCACTGTTGCGGCCGCAAACCTGGCAGCGGCTGCACACCCCGCCGTTCGGCGGCAGCTATGCGCTGGGTTGGGTCGTGCGCCCCGATGGCACCTTGTGGCACGATGGCAGCAACAACCTGTGGACCGCGCAAGTGCTGGTGAGACCCGATGCCGCGCGCGCGATCGCCACCAACTGGGGCGATCACCAGCGGCTGGCAACGCCGCTGGAGGCGGCGCTGCGCAGTTGATCAATCGGTCTCTTCCACCCGCGCCATGGCCACCACCGCGCCAGCCATGACAAGCGCCGCCACCAGCATCGTCCACTTCGGCTCGTCAGGAAAAAAGCTGCGCATCACCCCGCCCATGGCCGTCGCCACGATGAGTTGCGGGATCACGATGAACAAGTTGAACAACCCGATATAGATGCCGAACTTGCGCGGGGGCAGCACCCGGGTGAGGATCACATAGGGCATGCCCAGGATGGAAGCCCAGGCCACGCCCACCAGGGCCATCGGCACCAGCAGCAGCGTGGCATCGCGGATGACCAGCAGCAGCACGAAGGCCAGCGCCCCGGCGCCCAGCCCCACCATATGCGTGCGCACATTGCCAATCCGCCGCGCCAGCACCGGCAGGGCAAACGCCGCCAGTGCCGCAACGCCATTGTAAAAGGCGAACATCACGCCCACCCAGTCGGCCCCGGCGTTATAGGCTGCGCCGCTGGTGTCGGTGGCATGGAACACTTCGCGCGTGACCACCGGCGTGGTGTAGATCCACAGGATGAACAGCGCGACCCAGGTGAAGAACTGCGCCAGGGCCAATTGCCGCATCGCGCGCGGCATCTGCGCCAGGTCGCTTACCACATGGGCCAGCGCGCCGGTGCTGCCCAATGCCCGCACCACCACTTGCAACAGGCCGAACGCCACCAGCCCGCCGCCCAGCACCAGCAACTGCTTGTCGAGGCCCAGCGCCAAGACCAGGCCGAGCAGCACCGCCCCGCCAATGATCCACAGCGGCCCACGCGCGGGATTGACCAGCGGCCCATGGCTGGCCTCGGTTTCCGGCTCTTCGGCAAAGGCGGCCATCTGCGCCGGGCTGTATTCGCGCACGCGCAGCGCGGTCCACGCCACTGCCGCCACCATGGCAAAGGCGCCGAGGTAGAAACTATAGCGCACCGAGGGTGGGATCACCCCTTCAGGTGCGGTATTGGCAATGCCCATCGCCTTGAACGCAGCCGGCGCCAGGCTGCCCAGCACCGCGCCCGCACCGATGAACCATGTTTGCAGGGCAAAGCCCTGGGCGCGCTGGTGCGGCGGCGTCATGTCGCCCACAAAGGCGCGGAACGGTTCCATCGCCACGTTGAGCGAAGCGTCGAGCAACCAGAGGAACAGCGCGGCCAGGATCAGCAGCGGCGTGTTGGGCAGGCCCAGCAGCGCCAGCGCCGCCAGAACCGCGCCGGCCACGAAATAGGGCCGCCGCCGGCCGAACTTGCCCCAGGTGCGATCCGACCAGTGCCCGATCAGCGGCTGCACCACCAGGCCGGTGACCGGCCCCGCGATCCACAGGAATGCCAGATCGTCCACCTTGCTGCCCAGCGCCTGGAAAATGCGGCTGACGTTGGCGTTCTGCAGCGCGAAGGCCAACTGGATGCCGAAAAAGCCGAAGCTGGTGTTCCACAGCCCCCAGAATGTCTGTGGGGGTTTTTGTGCCCCAAACGCAGCGGTGCTCATGGCGTCCTCTCTTCATTTCCCGCCTGCCGCGATGCGCCAGAGCGACCGCAGGAGCGAGATGCATACGAATGCTATGCGTTGGCCAGGTGGTGGAACCCTCGCGCTGGCAGCAATGCTACCCTCCGCTGCTCGCCCGCACCACCAGCCGGGTGGGCAGCACGGCGGGCGGCGGAATGCGCTCCTCGATTTGCGCAAGTACCGATTCCACCAAGGCTTCCCCTGCCAGGCGGATGTCCTGCACCACGGTGGTGAGCGGGGGATTGGCAAAGCCCGCGGCGGGAATATCGTCGAACCCCACGATCGCCACGTCGCCGGGCACGGCCAGCCCGGCATCGGCCAGCACGCGCTGCGCGCCGATGGCGATCAGGTCGCTGGCGGCAAAGATGGCATCGAACGCCACCCCGCGCGAGAGCAGCGTGCGCGCCGCGCCATGGCCGGATTCTTCCGAACTGATCGCATCGACCACCAGCGCCGGGTCTTGCGACAAGCCCGCTGCCGCCAGCGCACGCAGCAGGCCTGCATGGCGTTGTTCGAATTCGGGATAATGGCTGTCGGCTTGGCCGAGGAATGCGATGCGCCGGCGGCCCCGCGCGATCAGGTGCTCGCCCGCCAGCCGCCCGGCACCGAAATTGTCCGATCCCACGGTGGCGCCGATCGTGCCCTGGTCAACCGAACCCCAGCGCACGAAATGGGTGCCGGCCTTCACCAGTTGGCGCAGGCGGCTTTCATAGAGGGTATAGTCGCCATAACCCAGCAGGATCAGCCCGTCGGCGCGGTGGCTTTCCTGATAGCGGCGGTGCCAGTCGTCCTCCAGTTTCTGGAACGAGACCAGCAGGTCCAGCCCCTTGGCCGCGCAATGCCGGGTGATCGAGCCCAGCATCGAAAGGAAGAACGGGTTGATGTTGGATTCATCGGGCGTGGGATCTTCGAAAAACAGCAACGCCAGGGTGTTGGAGCGCTGCGTGCGCAACGAAGAGGCGTTCTTGTCCACCGTGTAGTTGAGCTGGCGGGCGATCGCCTCGATCTTTTCGCGCGTCGCCTTGCTCACCGATTTGCTGCCGCGCAGCGCCCGGCTGACGGTGGGCTGCGAAACCCCGGCCAGGTAGGCGATTTCGAAACTGGTCGGCTTGTTCGAAGGTTTGCGCCCCATGGCGTGCTCTCCCACCCGGATTGTTACCGCGCACACTATGCATAATTTTTAATTTATGCAACAAAGCGTGGGCATATGCCCTGCCAATGGCATGATCTTCAAATCTATACATATGGAAAAAAAGACATTTTTTCGCATAAGCGAAATATGCCGGAATGCATGGTATACGTATGCCTTATTCGCTCCGGCCTTGCTTGGGCGTAGTTTGTAAACAAGCGAGATCCGGTGGAACCAGGTGTCACACATGCCGCCCAGCGGGATGGATGAACCTGGCGGGTATCGCGCATATGCCGATCGCCCAAATGGCGATGGGCCCGCCAACAAGGTTCGTGGCCGGTAAGAGTGCCGGCTGGGGGAGTGGAAGGTATCATGGCACATCACGCAGTTTCTGCGGGCGGCTTGCGCTGCTCGCTGGTCGCGCTGGCGACCGTTCTGGCCGGCAGCAGCCCGGCTCTCGCTCAGGAAGCGGCACCCGCGACGGCGCCGCAGGCAACCGCAGATGCCACTCCCGAACAGGGCGCCATCGTGGTTTCGGGTATCCGCGCCTCGCTCAATGCCTCGGCCTCGATCAAGCGCAATTCGATCGCCATCGTCGAAGCGGTTTCGGCCGAAGACATCGGCAAGTTGCCCGACGTCTCGATTGCGGACTCGCTCGCCCGCCTGCCCGGCGTGACCGCGCAGCGCCTGGAAGGGCGCGACCAGCGCCTGTCGATCCGTGGCCTTGGTCCGGATTTTTCCACCACGCTGCTCAACGGCCGCGAACAGGTGACCGTAGGCGATAACCGCGGCGTCGAATACGATCAGTACCCGTCGGAATTCTTCAAGAACGTGGTCGTCCACAAGGCCGCCGATCCTTCGCTGATCGCGGCGGGCATTTCCGGCACGGTCGATCTGCGCATGCTGCGTCCGCTCGCCCAGGCCGGCCGCGTCATCGCCGTGCAGCTGCGCGGCCAGATGAACGGCATGAAGAAGCTCAATCCCGATGGCCAGCGCTATGGCTATCGCGCTTCGGCCACGTATGTGGACAAGTTCGCCGACGACACCTTCGGCATCGCCATCGGCGTTTCGGCCACCTCGGCCCCGTCGCAGGACGAACGCTACAACGCCTGGGGCTTCCCCACGCTGTCCGATGGCAAGACCCTGATGCTGGGCGGCGCCAAGCCCTATGTGCAGTCCAACCTGCTCAACCGCTATGGCGCGGTCGCCACGCTGGAATACCAGCCCAACGACAACTGGCACTCCACGCTCGACGTGCTCTATTCGCACTTCAAGGAAACGCAGCACCTGCGCGGGATCGAATTCCCGATCTTCCCCGATTGGTCGGGCCTGGGCGGCGGTGACACCACCACGATCCAGCCGGGCTACACGGTGAAGAACGGCTTCGTCACCGATGCCACGATCACCAACGTCAAGGCGGTGATGCGCAACGACTATAACCAGCGCAAGGCCGACAACCTGTCGATCGGCTGGAACAACGTGTTCGGCCTGTCCGACACGATGCACCTGACGGTCGATGCCAGCTACAGCCACGCCAAGCGCACCGACTTCCTGCTCGAAAACTATTCGGGCACCGGCTATATCACCGGTGGCGCGCGCGACACGCTGCACATCACCCAGAACAGCAACGGCACGTTCGATATCGTGCCCACGCTCGACTATGGCAACGCGGCGAATTTCGGCATCACCGATCCGCGCGGCTGGGGCTACAACGGCACCACCGCCGTGGTCCAGGCCGGCTTCCTCAACAAGCCCAGCTTCAAGGACGATCTGGCCTCGCTGCGCGCCAGCCTGGATGGCGAATTCGCCTCGGGCGGGTTGCTCAAGGGCTGGGAAGTGGGCGCCAACTACAGCTATCGCAAGAAGACCTCGGCGTTCACCTCGTACTTCCTGTGCCCCAAGGGCGGCGGCACCGGTTGCACGCCGGGCAGCGGCACCACCACGTTCGCGCCCATCCCGCAGGCCGCCGTCATCGGCACGGTTCCGCTCGCCTACCTCGGCGTGCCGCGCATGCTCGCGCTCGATCCGATGTACCTCTACAACAACGCGTACAACTCGGTGTACGACAACCGCCCGGTCTCGCTGGTGCGCGACAACTCGGTGACGGAAAAGGTCTGGACCGGCTATGCCATGATCAAGCTGGATGGCGACGTGGGCGGCAAGCGCCTGTCGGGCACCATCGGCGTTCAGGGCATCTACACCGACCAGAGCAGCAAGGGGTCGCTCTCGAACTTCGACAGCACCACCGGCGCGGTGATCGTGACGCCCGCCACCGGCGGCGCCAAGTACTGGAACGTGCTGCCCAGCGCCAACTTCGCGCTGGAACTGGCCCCGGCCACCTACCTCAAGCTCGCCGGCTCGCTCACCATGGTGCGCCCGCGGCTTGACCAGGAACGCGTGAACCAGGAATTCTCGATCAACCCGACCAACATCGGCTCCACCGATCCGACGCGTCCGTTCTTCAGCTCGAACGGCGGCAACGCGGCGCTGCGTCCCTACAAGTCGGCCAATCTCGACCTGTCGGCCGAGCACTACTTCGCCAAGGGCGGCTATGTGTCGGCAGCGCTCTATTACAAGCGCCTGACCGACTTCGTCGATCCCAACAACTCCTACGCCTATGATTTCAAGTCGGTCGTCGCCAGCCTGCCGGCCGCGATCCGCGACCAGATCGCCACCACGATCGGGCCGGTGACGGCGCCGGGCAACACCGGCAAGGGCACGGTCAAGGGCGCCGAAGCGACGGCTTCGCTGCCGTTCGGCATGTTCACCCCGGTGCTCGATGGCTTCGGCGTGTTCGGCTCGGTCAGCTATACCGACAGCCGCATCGTCTTTGCCAAGAACCCGGACGATCCGATCACGCTGCCGGGCCTCTCCAAGTGGGTGGCCAATGCCTCGGTCTATTATGAAAAGGCCGGGTTCCAGGCGCGGGCGAACTATCGCTTCCGCTCCAGCTTCCTGGCGGAAGTGGCGGGTCTTTCGGCCAATCCCACCTATCGCACGGCCAAGTCGGAAGGCATTCTCGATGCACAGATCGGGTATGAATTCCAGCCCGGTTCGTCGCTGGCAGGTCTGGCTGTCATGTTCCAGGCCAAGAACCTCACCGATCGTCCGTTCATCACCTACCAGAACAACGATCCGCGCCAGGTGATCGATTACCAGCGCTATGGCCGCGATTTCTATCTGACCGTAAGCTACAAGCTGTAAGTTCCCTCCGAAAGCGGGTGGCTCTGCCGGGCCACCCGCTTTCAACCCCCAGGGTGCGAAACGTCGTCACGCTCTAACCGGAAGGCGCCCGGCCATGGACAGCCAAGCAGCACGTTCGATCACCATCGTGGGCGGTGGCACCGCCGGCTGGATGTGCGCGGCGGCCCTGGCCCATTTCGTGGGCGAAAATACCCGCATCACCCTGGTCGAAAGCGATGCCATCGGCACCATCGGCGTGGGCGAGGCCACCATTCCCCAGATCCGCATGTTCAACCAGACGCTGGGGATCGACGAGACCGATTTCATCCGCGCGACGGGCGCCACGTTCAAGCTGGGCATCGAATTCGCCGGCTGGCTCCGCCCCGGCCACAGCTATCTCCACGCCTTTGGCGACGTGGGCCGCGACATTGGCCTGGGCGGCTTCCGCCATTTCTGGTCGCGCGCGCATCGCCTGGGCCTGGCCCGCCCGCTGGGCGATTACAGCGTGAATGACCTGGCCGCCCGCGCAGGCAAGATGCACGACGGCGCGCCGCTGACCAACCGCAACGTGCCCGCCGTTCCCCACGCCTTCCATTTCGATGCCGGGCTCTATGCCGCCTACCTGCGTCGCTACGCGCAAAAGCATGGCGTGGTCCGCCAGGAAGGCACGATCGTGTCCGTCGCACGCGATGGGCAGAACGGCGATGTCACCACCCTCACCCTGGCCGATGGCCGCGTGGTGGCCGGTGACCTGTTCATCGATTGCTCCGGCCTGCGCGCGCTGCTGATCCAGGACACACTGGGCGTCGGGTTCGACGATTGGTCGCACCTGCTGCCCGCCAACAGCGCCGTGGCCGTGCCCAGCGAACGGACCGCACCGCTCACGCCCTATACGCGCGCCACCGCCCACGCCGTCGGCTGGCAATGGCGCATCCCGCTGCAACATCGCACCGGCAATGGCCGCGTCTATTGCAGCGCCTTCCTGAGCGATGACGAAGCCGCGGCCGGCCTGCTCGCCAATCTCGACGGCGCCCCGCTCGCCGATCCGCGCGTGATCCGCTTTGCCACGGGTCGCACGCGCCAGGCCTGGTCGCACAACGTGATCGCCATGGGCCTGGCCAGTGGGTTCCTCGAACCATTGGAATCCACCTCGATCCACCTGATCCAGTCGATGATCGCGCGGATCATGGCGTTTGGCCCCACCTGCCGCCCGGCGCCTGCCGTGCGCGCGACGTTCAACCGCCAGTTTGCCGACGAGATGGAACGCATCCGCGACTTCATCGTGCTGCATTACTGGGCGAACGAACGCGAAGAACCGTTCTGGCAGGCCTGCCGCAGCATGGCCCTGCCCGACAGCCTGGCCGAAAAGATCGAACTTTTCCGCAGCGCCGGACACCTGTTCCGTGATCAGTCCGATCTGTTCAGCGAAGTCGGCTGGCTGCAAGTGCTGGTCGGCCAGGGCATCGTGCCCGCCACCAGCCACGCCCTGGCCGAAGCGGTCTCGGAAAGCGACCTGGCCGCCTGGCTCGATACCCTGCACACGCTCTATGCCCGTGAAGTGGCCGCCTGGCCCACCCACGCCGATTACATCGCGCGCCATTGCGCCGCGCCTTCCCCACAAGGACTTGTTGCATGATCCTGCGCCGCCGCGCTGCCGCCCTGGCGGCCGCTCTTGCTGCTTCCGCCTTGGCGCCGGCCCATGCCGCGCCCGCTCCCTCTGCCGTGGCCGCGCGCCCGGCGGCGGGCGAGTCGATCTATTTCGTTTTGCCCGATCGCTTTGCCAATGGTGACAGCGCCAACGACACCGGCGGCTTGAAGGGCGGGCGCCTGCAAACCGGCTTCGATCCGGCCGACAAGGGCTTTTACCATGGCGGCGACATAAAGGGCCTGATCGCGAGGCTGGATTACATCAAGGGCATGGGCTTCACCGCCGTCTGGGTCGGCCCAGTGTTCAAGAACAAGGCCGTGCAGGGCGCGCCGGGGCAGGAAAGCGCCGGCTACCACGGCTACTGGATCACCGATTTCACCCAGGTCGATCCGCATTTTGGCACCAATGCCGAATTTGCCGCACTGGTCACCGCAGCCCATGCGCGCGGCTTGAAAGTCTACATGGATATCGTGGTCAACCACACGGCCGACGTGATCCAGTATCGCGAAGCGCCGGCTGGCACCGCCGCCCCCTATCGCGACAAGGCCAGCTATCCCTATAGCCGCAAGGGCGGCCTGTCCGGCCCGGCGATCAACCAGGGCTTTGCCGGGGACGAAGATTCGAGCGAGGCCAATTTCGCCCGCCTCACCGATCCCGGCTATGCCTACACGCCCTTCATTCCCAAGGGCGAAGAGCACGCCAAAGTGCCCGATTGGCTGAACGACGTGCGCTATTACCACAACCGGGGCGACAGCACATTCAGCGGCGAAAACAGCCGCTTCGGCGATTTCGTCGGGCTGGACGACGTGTTCACCGAACACCCGCGCGTGCGTGCCGGGATGATCGCGATCTATGCCGACTGGATTCGCAAGTTCCACGTCGACGGGTTCCGCATCGACACCGCGCGCCATGTCGATCCCGGTTTCTGGCAGGCCTTCATCCCCGCGATGCAGCAAGTGGCCAAGGCGCAGGGCATTCCCCATTTCGCCATCTTCGGCGAAGTGGCGCGCGAGAACCCGGACAACGGCTATATTGCCCGCTTCACACGGCGCGACGGCTATCCCAATGTGCTCGACTTTGCCTTCCACGCCGCCGTGCGCGCCGTGCTGGCGCAGGGCAAGGGCACCGATGTGCTGGCCGACTTGTTCGATGGGGATGTGCTCTACCAGGGCGGAGACGCGGCCGCGCTGGCCCAGCCGACGTTCATCGACAACCACGACGTGGGCCGCTTTGCCTGGCTGGTGGAGCACGACATGCCCGGCATCGGCCAGGACGAACTGCTCGCCCGCACGGCGCTCGCCCATACCATGCTGCTCACCCTGCGCGGCAGCCCGGTGGTCTATTACGGCGACGAACAGGGCATGGTCGGCCACGGCAACGACCAGGCCGCCCGGCAGGACATGTTCGCCAGCAAAGTGGCGAGCTACAACGACCAGCCGCTGCTGGGCACCACCCGCACCACGACGCAGGACAATTTCAACCCCGATCACCCGCTCTACCAGCTGATCGCCCGGCTCAACGGCTTGCGCGCCGCGCATCCCGCCCTGGCGCGCGGGCGGCAGGTTACCCGCAGCTATGGCGAAAAGCCTGGCTTGTTCAGCGTTTCGCGGTTCGATCCTGTCACGGGCGCGGAATATCTGATTGCCTTCAACACCTCAGGCCAGCCCATCAAGGTGGCCAGCACGATCGGCACGAGCGCGAAAGACTTGCAAAGCCTGTTGGGCCAGTGCCCCGCCCATGTGGCTGCGCCTGGCTCGGTTGTGCTTGACTTGCCCGCTTACGGCAGCGCTGTCTGCCGCGTCCTTCCCACTTCCTCTCCTAAGCAAGGCCAATGACCCAGCAAACGCCCCCGTCTTCCGCCCAAGACCTGCCCTGGTGGCACGGCGCGGCGATCTACCAGATCTATCCGCGCAGCTTTGCCGATTCCAATGGCGACGGCGTGGGCGATCTGGCCGGCATCACCGCCCGGCTCGATCACGTGGCGCGGCTGGGCGCCGATGCCATCTGGATTTCCCCATTCTTCACCTCGCCGATGCGCGATTTCGGCTATGACGTTTCGGATTACTGCAATGTCGATCCGGTGTTCGGCACGCTCGAGGATTTCGATGCCCTGGTGGCGCGCGCGCACGAACTGGGCCTGAAAGTCACCATCGACCAGGTCTATGCCCACACGTCGGACCTGCACCCGTGGTTCGTGGAAAGCCGGCAGAGCCGCGACAATGCTTATGCCGACTGGTACGTCTGGGCCGATCCCAAGCCCGATGGCTCCCCCCCGTCGAACTGGCAATCGGTGTTCGGCGGCCCGGCCTGGCGCTGGGACGCGCGGCGCTGCCAGTATTACCTGCACAATTTCCTGGCCGAGCAGCCGCAAGTGAACGCCCACAACCCCGCCGTGCAGGAAGCGCTGCTGGGGGTGATGAAGTTCTGGCTGGATCGCGGCGTCGATGGCTTCCGCATCGATGCGCTCAATTTCCTGATGCACGATCCCACCCTGCGCGACAATCCGCCCGCGCCCGAGGATGGCCGCCGCCGCACGCGCCCGTTCGATTACCAGCTCAAGATCTACAACCAGTCGCACCCCGGCATCGTCACCTTCATCGAACGCCTGCGCGCGCTGTGCGACAGCTATGGCGCGGTGTTCACCGTGGCCGAAGTGGGCGGTGACTTGGCCGAAACCGAAATGAAGGAATACACCGCCGGCCCGGCGCGCCTCAACAGCGCCTATGGCTTCGATTTCCTCTATGCCCCGCAGATCACGCCGGTGATGGTGCGCGATGTCCTGGCCAAGTGGCCCGATGAACCCGGCATGGGCTGGCCGAGCTGGGCGTTCGAAAACCACGATGCGCCCCGCGCCCTCTCGCGCTGGGCCACGCCCGAGGCGCGCGATGCCTATGCCCGGATGAAAGCCGTGCTGTTTGCCGCCCTGCGCGGCAACATCATCGTCTACCAGGGCGAGGAACTGGGCCTCACCCAGGTGGATATCCCATTCGAGCAGTTGCAGGACCCCGAGGCGATTGCCAACTGGCCGCTGACGCTCTCGCGCGATGGCGCCCGCACCCCGCTGCCGTGGCAGGCGCAAAGCGCGATGGGGGGCTTCACCGCCGGCCCGGCCCCTTGGCTGCCGCTCGGCGAGGAAAACCTGGCGCGCGCGGTGGACCGCCAGGAAGCCGATCCCGCCTCGCTGCTCTCGCTCACCACGCGGCTGCTACACTTGCGCCGGGAAAGCCCGGCGCTGCGCCACGGCAGCTTCGATGTGCTGCAGGCCGATGCCAGCCTGCTGGTGGCGCGCCGCCGGTTCGGCGGCCAATCGCTGCTGGTGCTGATCAACATGGCAAACCAGCCGGTCGCCTGGCCGCAGGACGTGGCCGCAGAAGGCACCGTGCTGGTGGCCGAAAACGATGCCAGCCTGGGTTACCTGCCTGGCTTTGCCGCCCTCATCGTCGAAGAGAGGATCTAACCCCCCATGTCCGTTCTGACCCGTCTTGCAGCGCCGCTGGCGCTGACGCTGGCTTGCGCCCCGCTTCCGGCGCTGGCCCAGGCCGCTGCCCCGGCCGATGCGCCGGTCACTGCCGCCTCCCCCGATGGCAGCCTGGTGTTGACCGTGGCGATCGATGGCGATGGCCGCCCCACCTACAGCCTGTCGCGCAAGGGCAAGCTGCTGATCGGCGCCTCCTCGCTCGGCTTCATCCTCACCGATGGCCCCACCATGGTGCGCGGCAACCACATCGTGGGCAGCGAAAGCGCCAAGCCTGCCGCCACCACCTGGGAGCAACCCTGGGGCGAGCGCCGCTTCGTCACCGACAACCACACCGAATTGCTGGTCAAGTTCAAGCAGGTTCCCGAATGGGGCGGGCGCGAAATGAACGTGCGCTTCCGCCTGTTCAACGATGGTTTCGGGCTGCGCTATGAACTGCCCACGCAAGCCGCGATGACGACGATGAAGATCGCCGACGAACTCACCGAGTTCAACCTGGCGCAGAACGGCACGGCCTGGTGGATTCCCGGCGGCGAATGGAACCGCTACGAGCAGGTCTATCAAAAGACCCCGATCGACGGCGTTTCCACCGCGCACACGCCGATCACCATGAAGCTGGCCGATGGCACGCACCTCGCGTTCCACGAAGCCGCGCTGGTCGATTATTCGGCCATGTGGTTCAAGCGGATCGACGGCACGAGCTTCCGCTCCACCCTCTCGCCCAATCCGGGCGGGCCGAAAGTCACGCGCGATCTGCCGTTCAACACCCCCTGGCGCACGATCCGCATTGCCGACAACGCCGCCGGCCTGGTCGAAAACGACCTGGAGCTGAACCTCAACGAGCCCAACAAGCTGGGCGATGTCAGCTGGGTCAAGCCGATGAAATACATCGGCATCTGGTGGGGCATGATCCGGGGCGACTGGACCTGGGCCGAAGGCCCGAACCACGGCGCCACCACCGCCCGCACCAAGCAATACATCGACTTTGCCGCCAAGAACGGCTTCGGCGGCGTGCTGGTGGAAGGCTGGGACAAGGGCTGGAACGGCAACTGGTTCGGCAACGGCAAGGATTTCAGCTATACCCAGGCCACGCCCGATTTCGACATCAAGGCCGTCACCGACTATGCCCGCAAGAAGGGCGTGGAACTGATCGGCCACCACGAAACCGGCGGCAATATCGCCAATTACGAAGCCCAGCTCGATGACGCGATGAAGCTCTATGCCGCGCTCGGCGTCCATTCGGTCAAGACCGGCTATGTCGCGGACGCCGGTGGCATCCTCGCCCCCGGTGCCACGCCGGGCACTTATGCCATGGCCTATCATGATGGCCAGCGGCAGGTGGAACACCATCTGAAAGTGGTGGAAACGGCGGCCAAGTATCACATCGCCATCGACGCCCACGAACCGGTCAAGGACACCGGCCTGCGCCGCACCTATCCCAACTGGATCGACCGCGAAGGCGCGCGCGGCATGGAATACAACGCCTGGGGGCAGTTCGCCAACGGGCCGAGCCATGAACCCACGCTGGTCTATACCCGCATGCTTTCCGGCCCGATGGACTTCACGCCGGGCGTGCTCAGCCTCGAAGGCGCCAAGCACGCCCCGCTCGCCTCCACGCTGGCCAAGCAGCTGGGCCTTTACCTCGCGATCTATTCGCCGATCCAGATGGCCGCCGATTTCATCGAAACGCTGGCCGCCCATCCCAAGGAACTGGCCTTCATCCGCCAGGTGCCGGCCGACTGGTCGGAAAGCCACCTGATCGCGGGCGAAGTGGGCGAATACGCCATCTTCGCGCGCAAGGACCGCAAGAGCGACGACTGGTACGCCGGCGGCGTCAACGATGCCACCGCCCGCACCGTGACGCTCTCCTTCGACATGCTCGACCCCGGCAAGACCTACACCGCCACGATCTACAAGGACGGCGAAGGCGCGACGTACGAAACCGACGCCCGCCACAAAATCGCCTACGATACCAAAACGCTGAAAAAGGGCGACACCCTCACCCTCTGGCTGGCCCCCGGCGGCGGCACCGCCATCCGCCTCCACCCCACCAAGTAACCACCAAACAAGGCCCTCTCCCCTTCAGGGGAGAGGGTTGGGTGTGGGGGACGAGTGGCGCGAGGGGAGGACAGATTCGCGTGTTTGTGCTGGGAAACGGACGAGCTTCCAATTAGATTATCTCCATGCGCACTCACCTCGAATTCCGATCTAGGGAACTACTTGAAGAGCATGACACGCCCGATCTGCCGCAGGGCAGGAAGGTAGCAGAACTATTGCGCAACATGTTGCCGAGTGCCGGGTTCGAGATCGATGAACTCATTCCGGAGGATTGGGGATGGTGTGTCAGATTGCGCCACGATGAGTTCCCATTGTGGATAGGGTGTGGCTTTTACCCTGAATATGACGACTGCTTGCTGTGCTTTATCGAGCCATCAAAGCCATTTGTGCGGCGATGGCTCAAACGGATTCCCACCACTCAACTAGTTGATCGCCTAGCGACAGCTCTCGAAGCTATCCTGCTTGAAACCAAAGGCGTCCAAGCTTTACGCTGGTGGCCAGAATCCGAAGTAAATCGTGGATAAACATCTAAAACTAGGTAGTTATTTGCACCACCCGCAAGCTCTACAGGTCTCAGAATACCCCCTGTTAGAAATTCAACGTCCTTTCCGAAAAATTTCAAATGGGGATAAAAATTTACATAAACTCAATATTTTTCTCTCTTATGTCTACGTGTGAAGTTAACTTCACTACACCGAGTAATACGGGGCACTGTAATCCTCACTAATCGCCTCACCCTGAACTTTTTTCAGGGTCCAGGCTTCCGCCTCACACCATGATCATAAGGTATAGTTAGGATTCAAGCGGGACCCCGGATCAAGTCGAGGGTGACGACGCAGCGGTCGATCAGCGCCCCTGCGACCGCAAATAGGCAATCACATCCGCCCGGTTGAGCGGGTCGGAAATCCCCCCAAACATCATCGCCGTGCGCGGCACCACCGCCTGGGGATTTTTCAACCAGGCATCGAGCGTCGCATCGTCCCATTTGCCGCCGGCATCGCGCAGCGCGGCGGAATAGCCGAAAGCGGGGCGGTTGCGGCCCATGGGCTGGCCATAGGCGCCGTGCAGGTTCGGCCCGGCCATGTCCGGGCCGCCGGCATCGAAGGTGTGGCAGGCCTTGCACGAGGCGGCCTTGCGATCCCCGATCTGCGGATCGGCCACGCGCATCAGCGCGGCGAGCGAGGGGTTGGGACCGGCCTTGGCCAGCCGCGCATCGTGGGTCTTGTCTCCGCCGCAGGCAGACAGCGAAAGCCCGGCAAGGGCGGCGATCATCAGGCGTGAGGAGATCATGCGCCGGGCCTATGCCGCCGCATGCCCACGCGCGATATGGCATTTTGTCCCGCCGCGCCCAGTTGCACATTTTGCATTGCGCCCATCACACCGGCAAAAAAATTTGCTTCGGGCCGCGCAAATGGCGGCCGCGCCGGCGCGAATCAGTGCCGCAGCGACAGCCCCACCCGCTCCATCCGACGGTAGAACGTGGCGCGGCCGATGCCGAGCAGGCGCGCCGCGCTGCTGACGTTGCCGCCCGCGCGGGCCAGGGCCTGGCGCAGCACGGCGCGTTCGCCATCGCCGAAGCAGGCTGGCTGGCCATCGCCCAGGAACTCTCCCAAGGGGCGCGGGCTGATCGCCGTGCCCGAACCCAGGCGGAAATGCTGGCGCGCGGCGCGCGTGGCGCCGATTACCAGGTCGTCACGGTCCACCGCCAGCAGGGCATGGCCGCGCGCGGCCGGATCGGTGCCGGCCAGCACGATGCGCGCATCGGCATAGCGGCGGCAGAACAAGTCGCGCTCGATATGCCGGGCCGCGTCCTGCACCAGCGCGGCGATCAAGGCGGCCATGGCGCGATCATGGTCCCCCCGCGCGGACGAGATGTCGAGCGCGGCGACCAGGCGCCCCTCGGCGTCGAAAATCGGCGCATCCATGCAACTTACGCCCACGTTGCGGCTGGCAAAGTGCTCGTCACGGTGGATGGTCACCGCGCGTCCTTCGACCAGGCACGTGCCGATGCCATTGGTGCCTTGCGCCGCCTCTGCCCAGGACGCGCCCGGCGCCAGGCCCATATCCTCGAACGGGGCGGCATCGGCATCGCCGGCGCGCCAATCCAGCACCACGCCGCCGGTATCGGCGATCATCACGCAGGCCCCGGCCAGCCCCACGCTGCCGAACAGCCGATCGAGCACGGGCGCGGCCACGGCCAGCAATTCGCCGTTGGCGGCGCGCAAGGCGTTGAGTTCGGTCCCACTCAGCCGCTCTGCCGCAGCATCTGGCGCGGCCGGGTCCAGCCCGTGATGCAGGGCCGAGCGGCACCACGACGCCGCCACCGCCGAAACCGCCGCGCGCGAGGAATGCACCGCGCTGAGCACGCGGGCGGCATGATCGGGATCGGACACGGGATGCAAAACGGCCATCGGCACTGCCTCTCCATCGGCTGGGCTGCATGATTGCGATGCGGGCCTGCGCCGGCGCTTGTGCGGCACGGCCCCCTTTGCGGCGGGTTTATCTGGCTCCATCATTTCCATTTGCAAGGCATTTCAACCCTTGCCCATTGGCCTTTCGGCCGATGAGAAATCCTCATGTGCTTTTCCGCAATTCCCCGGCAAAGAAGGCGCGGCACCCAACGATGGAGCATTGTCTTGCAAACCCGCAAACTTGGCACGACCGGTCTTGATGTCAGCCTGATCTGCCTGGGCACGATGACCTACGGCTCGCAGAACACGGAAAGCGAAGCCCACGCCCAACTTGACTACGCCGTCGATCACGGCGTCAATTTCATCGACACCGCCGAAGCCTATCCCGTCACGCCGTTTCACAACGACACCATCGGCCGCACCGAGGAATATATCGGCACCTGGCTGGCCCAGCCGGGCAAGCGCGACAAGGTGATCCTGGCCACCAAGGTGGCCGGCCCCGCGCGCGACATGGTGCGCAAGTTCCGCGGCGGCGACAACAAGCTGGACCGGCGCAACATCCTTGCCGCGATCGACGGCAGCCTGGCCCGCCTGCGCACCGACTATGTCGACCTTTACCAGGTGCATTGGCCCGAACGCCACGTGCCGATGTTCGGCGCGCGCGGCCTTGCCCATGTGCAAGACCGCGAAGACCTGACCCCGCTTGAGGAAACGCTCGATACGCTGGGCGAACTGGTCAAGGCCGGCAAGGTGCGCCACGTGGGCGTATCCAACGAAACGCCCTGGGGCGTGGGCGAATACCTGCGCCTTTCCCGCGACAAGGGCCTGCCGCGCATCGCCTCGATCCAGAATGCCTACAACCTGGTCAATCGCCTGTTTGAAAACGGCCTGGCCGAAGTGGCCTTGCGCGAAAGCGTGCCGCTGCTGGCCTATTCGCCGCTGGGCGCCGGCAACCTGACCGGCAAGTATCTGGGTGGGGTCATCCCCAAGGGTTCGCGCCGCGACGTGGCCAACCAGTTCACCCGCTACAACACGCCCAACGCCAACGATGCGATCGCGCGCTATGTCGCTATCGCGCACGCCTTTGGCCTGGATCCGGCCACCCTGGCGCTAGCTTATGTCAACAGCCGCCCGTTCGTGGCGGCCAACATCATCGGCGCCACCACGCCGGAACAGTTATCGCTGGCCATTGCCAGCGCCGACGTGACACTGCCGCCCGAAGCGCTGGCCGCGATCGAGGCGGTCCACGCCGTGCTGCCCGATCCCTGCCCGTGATCGCTGCTGGAATTCCGGCGGAACCGGAATTCCAGGTTGGGGCACCAACCCGCACAAAAAGAAAGGGAGCCATTGCTGGCTCCCTTTCCCTCTACCGTGGATGGCCCACGCCCCGATCCGCACGGATCGTCGCAGGCCCTGGGACAGCCCAGGCCAGCGCATCGGCGCGGCCTGGGCCATCAAGCCAGGATCAGGCCTTAGAGGTGGCCGTCCTGCGCGTTGTTCATGTCGTTCGACACGAGGTTGAAGGTGCCCGAGAGCGAGTTGCCCAGCGCGCCCATGGCGGTGATGGCGGCAACGGCGATGAGAGCAGCGATCAGGCCGTATTCGATGGCGGTGGCGCCTTCGGTGTCCTTGATGAGCTTGCGGAAGAAGGTCATGTCCAAGTCTCCTGTTTGAGTAACCCCGCCGCTCTTTTGGCAAAATCCCCCTAACCAATGGTAAATGCCCTAAGGAATTTCACAGGGATGCTGCGTTGCAACACCCTATCCCCGGCGCAACTCGTGGTTAATCTTTTGCAACCAATCCGGCGGGCGCCAGCACCCAAGACAAAGGGGGCAAACTGCCCCCTTTGTCCAAATCGATACGAAATCAGGAAATTTGCTCAACCGCGGCCCCGATAGCCGGGCACGCCCTGGTCGGGCAGCCACAGGCCGGCGGGCGGCGTAGCCGATTGCCAGAACACGTCGATGGGAATGCCCCCGCGCGGATACCAATAGCCCCCGATTCGCAGCCATTGCGGCTTCATTTCATCGAACAGCCGCTGGCCAATGCCCACGGTCACGTCTTCGTGAAAGCCGTTGTGGTTGCGGAACGAGCCCAGGAACAGCTTGAGCGACTTGGATTCGACGATGGTCTCGCCCGGTGCATAGTCGATCACCAGGTGGGCAAAATCGGGCTGGCCGGTCACCGGGCACAGCGAGGTGAATTCCGGCGCGGCAAAGCGCACCAGATAGAGCGAGCCCACGCGCGGGTTGGGCACATAGTCCAGCACCGCTTCTTCGGGCGAAGCGGGCAAGGCGCTGTTCTGCCCCAGGTGCAGCGGAGCCGGGTGATGGGGGTCTGACATGACGGGGGAGTCCTTTCTCTTGGGCCGCGCCATGCACCGAAACCCGCGTGCCAGGCAAGCCGGCGGCTTGCGCCTGCCCATTCAGGCACTATTCAACGCCCTCCGGCCGTATCCGGCCAGAGAGGGCGCGGCAACGGCCCGATCATGCCATAGAGGCGACACATCTTGAGACGAGGCAGTTCAGGCCAGGCCATGCGCGGCATTTCCATCCTTCTTGCATCGACCCGCACCCTGCTGGTCACTGGTACTCTGCTGGCCATGCCGGCCATGGCATCGGCGCAGACCGCTTCGCAGGCCACCCCGCAGGCGGCACCCACGCAGCCCATCGTCTCGGCAGTGCCTACGCCGTCGCTGCCCACGCTCAATTCGCCGACGCCAGCCCCGGCGATCAAGCCGTCAGCACCTGCCGCGTCCACGCTCGTGCCGCTGCCCCAGGCGGGCACCCCGGCTGTGGTGCTGCCCCAAGGCACGCCAAACCGCACCGCGCCCACGCGCCGCCCGGCGGCGCAGCCCAAGCCGCCCGCGCCCGCGCCCGCAGCCGTGACCACACCCGCTGCATCGGCAACGCCCGCGCCGGAAACGACGCCAACGCCAAGCCTATCGCCTGTGCCCGAGCCATCACCCAGCGCCGCGCCGGAAGCGGCCACCGACACCCCGGCGCCCGAAACCAGCGCAACGCCCGCCCCGCTTGTCCCCGCCACCACCAGCGATGGCGCCACCACGGCATGGTGGCCCTGGGCCGCCGGCCTTGGCGCGCTTGCCGTGATCATCGCCGTGCTGGCGCTGCGCCGCCGCCGCGCCACCACGGTGCAAGCGCAGCCCACGCCCGCCCCGGTGCCGGCGCCCCGGCCGGCACCCAAGCCCCCCGTGCCCAAGCCCGCGCCCACCCCTTCACCGGCCCCGCAACCCCTGCCCGTATCGCCGCAGGCCGATCAGGCCGCACCAGGTCTTGAACTGGCCCTCTTGGCCGATCGGCTGAGTGCCACGCTGGTCAACGCCACGCTGTCCTGCCGGCTCGTGCTGACCAACCATGGCGCCGCGCCGCTGATCGACCTTGCGCTGTCGGGAGACATGACCTCGGCCCATGCCTCGCGCCCGATGGACGAACAGCTGGGCCTGGCCGGGCCCGAATTGCCGCCACTGCGCCTGGTGGAACAACTGGCACCGGGCGAAAGCGTTACCGTCGCTGCGGAAATGCGCCTGCCGCTGTCATCCATCCTGACGATTCGCGCTGGCGCGGCGCAATTGTTCGTGCCGATCGTGCGCGCCAGCGTTTGGGCGACCAAGGCCGACGATGGCGGCGCGCAGCACGCCCACGGTGCGTTCCTGGTGGGCCAACCCGCCGCCCCAGGCGATCAGGCGGCGCGGCTGCAACCTTTCCGCCTGGACCAGGGTCCACGCGTGTTCGACGCGCTCGACCAGCGCGCGATGCCGCTGCCGGCGTTGTAATGCCGAAACGGCACACGTCGATTGGCCATTTTTGCAATCGACGCCACCGCGCTTGGGCTTTAAGTTCGGTCACCAAAATGAACCCGCGCCAGACGGGTCGCACGCAGGCAGGAGAAATTCATGGAACCGCTGGTCTCCACCCAATGGCTCGCCAACGAGATGGGTGCGAGCGATCTGCGCATCGTTGATGCCAGTTGCTTTTTGCCCGAACACCGGCGCGATCCCGCGCTGGAATATGAAGCGTGCCATATTCCCGGCACGGTCTTCATGGATCTGGGCAACCTGGTAGACAGCGCCACCGGCCTGCCCAACACGCTGCCACCGGCGGAAAAATTCGCCAGCCGGATGCAAAGCCTGGGCCTGGGCGACGGCAGCCGGATCGTGCTTTACGATGACAGCCCGATCAAGTCGTCGACCCGCGCGTGGTTCCTGCTCACGCTGTTCGGCGCGCAGAACGTGGCCTTGCTCGATGGCGGGATCGCCAAGTGGAAAGCCGAAGGGCGGCCCTGTGCCCAAGGGCGCGAAACCCTGCGCCACCGCCATTTCACCGCCTGGAGCGACCTGCGTGCGCTGCGTTCCAAGGACCAGGTCATGGCCAACCTGGCCAGCCATGCCGAACAACTGGTCGATGCGCGCGGCGCCGGGCGCTTTACCGGCGAGGTCAAGGAAACCAACCCTGCGCTGGCCAGCGGCCACATCCCGGGCGCGCGCAACGTGCCTTATGCCAGCCTGTTTGCCCCCGATGGCACCTGGAAAAAGCCCGAAGGCCTGCGCGCCGCCTTTGCCGATGCCGGGGTTGATCTCGGCCGGCCGGTCATCGCCAGCTGCGGTTCGGGAATGACGGCCAATGTCGTGATCTTTGCCCTGCACCTGCTCGGCAAAAGCGACGTTGCACTTTACGATGGCAGCTGGAGCGAATGGGGCGCCGATCCCGCCACCCCCAAGGAAACCGGCCCGGCCACCTGCCTGGTAGATTGACGCAGCGGTATGCAGGCTTTCGGATCGAGCGCAACTGTGCTTTGCACACGGGCATGACTGCCCCTTCCGACACGCCGCCGCAAGACAGGCCGCTTCAAACCGCCACCCGAATCGTTGCCGCTGGCCGCCGTCCGGAATGGACCGGCACGGCCGGCCATCCCGGCGCCGTCGTCAACCCGCCGGTCTGGCGCGCGAGCACGCACCTTTACCCGGACATGGCCGCGCTGCGCAGCCATCCCGGCAATGCCGACGGGCATTTCTATTACGGCCGGCGCGGCGCGCCCACGCAATGGGCGCTTGCCGAAGCGCTGACCGAACTGGAACCGGGCGCGCAAGACGGCGGCACCGTGCTTTACCCCTCCGGCGTCAGCGCGATTGCCGGCGCGCTGCTCACCGTGCTGCGTCCCGGCGACACCCTGCTGCTCACCGACAATGCCTATGAACCCAGCCGCGCCATGGCGCGTGGGCTGCTGGCCGATTTCGGGGTGAAGACGATCTGGTTCGATCCGATGGACACCACAGCGTTCACCGCGCTGTGCCCCGGCGCTGCAGCCGTGCTGCTGGAAGCGCCGGGCAGCCTGACGATGGAAGTGCCCGACATGCCCGCCCTGATCGGCGCGGCCAAGGCGCAGGGCCTCACCGTCCTGGTGGACAACACCTGGGCTTCGCCTCTCGGCTTTGCCCCGCTGACCCATGGCGCCGATATCAGCATTGCATCGCTGACCAAGCACGTCAGCGGCCATTCCGACGTGGTTATGGGCAGCGCCACCGCCGCGGCCCCCTGGTATGGCAAGCTGCGGCTGCGCAGCCAGAACCTGGGCCTGGTGGTTTCGCCCGACGATGCGGCGATGATGCTGCGCGGCCTGCGCACCATGGGCCTGCGGCTGGAAGCGGCAACGGCGGGTGCGCTCAGCGTGGCGCAATGGCTGGCCACGCGGCCCGAAGTGGCGCGCGTGCTGTGCCCGATGCTGCCGGGATCGCCGGGCCATGAATATTGGCGGCGCGATTTCACCGGCGGGTGCGGCCTGTTCAGCTTCGTGCTCAAGGGCGGCACGGCCAAGGCGCGCGATGCCCTGATCGATGCGCTCACCTTGTTCGGCATCGGCTACAGCTTTGGCGGGTTCGAAAGCCTGGCCACCCCGGTCGATCCCGCGGCGATCCGCACGGCCAGCCCCTGGCCGCGTCCCGACATGGACAGCGCAGATCGCTTTGGCGTGCGCCTGGCCATCGGTCTGGAAGACGCGGGCGACCTGATCGCCGATCTGGAACAGGCCCTGGCCGCCTGGGCTGCCGCACAATGAGCTGGATGAGCCGCAAGGCGCACCACCAGGTAAACGATTTCCTCCAGTCGCTCGACGATCTGGGCTTCGATATCGGCCATTACCACATCTCGGTGTTCAACGCCGCCAAGATGGTGCTGGTGGTCGTGGCCATGTTCATGCTCGCCCGCCTGGGCAGCAAGCTGGCGCGCTATTTCTTTGCCCGCGCCACCAGTCTCGATTCCACCCAGCAGGTGCTGGGGGAAAAGATCGTCTCGCTCATGGTCTGGGCGTTGGCGTTCTTCATGGGCATCGACCTGCTCGGCATCAATTTTACAGCGCTCACGGTCTTTTCCGGCGCCTTTGGCCTCGCCATCGGCTTTGGCCTGCAAAAGACCTTCGGCAACCTGATTGCCGGGCTGATCCTGTTGATGGACCGTTCGATCAAGCCCGGTGACGTGATCGCCATCAACGATGGCAAGGGCAACACCGTGGGCCAGGTGCGCAAGATCGGCATCCGGGCGGTTTCGGTGGCCACGCGCGATCATCGTGAATACCTGATTCCCAACGAAATCCTGATGACGACCCAGGTCGAAAACTGGTCGTACTCCAACACCCAGATCGTGCTGACCATCCCGATCAGCGTGGCCTATGGCACCGATATCGACCTGGCCGAAAAACTGATGCTGGAGGCCGCCCGCGCCGCGCCGCGCGTGCTGGCCGAACCGGGGCCATCGGTCGTGGTCACGGCGCTCGGCGTCAACGGGATCGAGATGGCGATCTATGTGACGATCGAAGATCCCGAAGAAGGCACGGCCAACGTGCGCAGCCAGGTGTTGCGCGCGTTGTGGCGACTGTTCCAGCAGCACAACGTGGAAGTGCCCTTTCCGCAATCGGACGTGCGCCTGCGCGATACCGCCGCGCTGCGGGCATTGCTTGAACCGGCGCCGTCGTCACAGCCAGACGCGGCGCACGGCCCGCAGTGATGCGCCGCCGCTGCGACGTGGCCACTTGGGCCGGGCGATCCGCTGCGAAAGATAGATGCCGCCGTGGCCCGAGGCGAGATAGGCGCTGACGCAAGACACGATCAGCGCCGGCGCCGCATCGATGCCGAACAGTTCCAGCCCCATCACCGCGCAGGCGACCGGGGTATTCGCCGCCGCGCCGAACAGCGCGATCATGCCCATCGCGGCCATCAACGGCACCGGCAGCCCAACCACGGGCGCCAGGGCGGAACCAAGCCCTGCACCGATGAAGAACAGCGGCGTCACTTCGCCGCCCTTGAACCCGGCGCTCAAGGTCGCCACGGTAAAGACCAGCTTGATCAGCCAGCTCCAGCGATCGGGCGGCGCCAGGAAGAAACCCGGCAGGGTCGGTGCACCCGGATGGGCCGAGAGCACGCCAAGGCCAAGATAGTCCTGCGTGCCGAACGCAAAGGTCAGGCCAATCACCAGAGCCCCGCCGATTGCCGGGCGCCAGAGCGGATTGGCCACAAAGCGCTTGTACAGGTCAGCAAAACCATGGTTCGCCTCGGCAAACAGGCGCGCCACGGCGCCGCTGACCACGCCCACCAGTGCGGCCTTGGCCAAGAGCGTGGCAAAGCCGGCCAGATTGGCCAGCGGCTCGGTCAGCGGCAAATCGACGTGTGGATAGGGTGTGTGATGCGCGCCCCACAGGCGGCAGGCGAAATCGCCGGCCAGCGCCGCCGCCAGGCACGGCACCAGCGCGGCCAGGTCCAACCCGCCGAGCGCCAGCACCTCGATCGCGAACACCGCACCGGCCAGCGGGGTGCCGAACACCGCACCAAAGCCGGCGGCCACGCCGCCCATCAACAGCAGGCGCCGCGCCTTGCCCGTCAGCGCCAGCCGATCGACCAGCCCGTGCGCCAGGCTGCCGCCCAGTTGCACCGCCGTCCCTTCGCGCCCGGCCGATCCACCGAACAGGTGCGTCGCCACCGTGCCGATCACCACCAGTGGCGCCATGGCCAGGGGCACGCCGCCGCCCGGCTCGTGAATTTCGTCCAGGATCAGGTTATTGCCGCCTTCGGCCCGCGCCCCGAACCGGCGATAGAGCCAGGCCACGCCCACCCCGCACAGCGGCAGGCCATAGAGCAGCCAGGGCGCGGCAAAGCGTGTCCGCGTGGCCGCGTCCAGCGCCCACAAAAAACCCGCGCAGGCCGTCCCCACCGCCAGGGCCATGGCAAGCAGCGCCAGCACAAAGCGAAGGCGGGTCATCAAGACGGGAGAACGGGTGAAAAATGCGCGCACGATTCCTCCTGTTGCACGGGCCGGCATGAACCATCATGGGGCCACTGGTTTCAGGTAGGAATCATCAGCCCTGGCGCCTTGCGGCGTGGCGGGCGGTTCGGCCAAAGGCCCGGCGGAAATCCATCGCCTTGGCCGCGCTATGCCCAAGGCCCGCCGTTCGGTCAAGATGGTGCAGAATGCGAGGCTGCAAGGCGCGCTGTCAACGATCCGGCCAGGCTATGACGCAGCTAGGCCGTGACAGGGGCGGCCCCCGCCCCTGCCCGCCATGGCGATCACCGATAGCGCCAGCCGCGATGCCATTCGTGATAGCGCGGCCCATAGCCATGCCAGCCACGATAATAGCCATAGCCGTAGCCATAGACCGGCCGTTCGACCACGACCGTGCGCCCCATGGCATAGCAGCGGCCGTCCCAGGCGCGATACCAGCCCGCGCCACAACCATCGCGCGCCAGCGCCGGGGCCGTTGCCGCAAGGGAAGCGACCGCAACGGCCGCTGTCAGCAGGATCTTGTTCATATCAACCTCGTCTTGCCATTGATCCAGGCGTGTTTCCTGTGCCTGGTATGGGGTTGAACGCCGCAACGCCTGCTTTCCGTCGCTTCGTTTCGTCGCGGATGATACCGGATTGGGCGAACTCAGGGCCGTGGCAACGTGGCCAGTTGCTCGTCCCGCTGGGTGGCATGGCACACCACCTGGTCGCGCCCACGATCCTTGGCGCAATAGAGCGCTTCGTCGGCGCGCAGGACGGCGGCCGCCACGTCGCCATCGGTACAGGCGCTGATCCCGGCGGAAAAGGTGATGGCCCGGCCGCCAACCTGCCCGATCGGGGCCTGGCGCATGACCTGGGCAATGCGGCCCATGATCCGGCTGGCCTCTTCCTCCACGCAACCGGGCAGGAAGACCACGAATTCCTCGCCGCCCCAGCGCGCGACCAGGTCCACCCGGCGTGTCTGGCGCGACAGCAAGGCCGCCAGCGCGCCCAGGATGCGGTCGCCCTCGTCATGGCCCAGGGTGTCGTTGACCGATTTGAAGTAATCGACGTCGAGCAGCACCACGCAGCCGCGCACCCCGTCGTTGATCAGCGTGACGATCTCATCCAGGAAACCCCGCCGGTTGAGAATGCCGGTCAGCGCATCTTCCTGCGCCGCCACCACCAGCGCCTGGATCTGTGCCCCGGTGGACACGGCGGCGCGGTGCACGCCGGCATAGAGCGACTGGATCACATCCATTGCCGGCGGCAGCGCGGGATTCTCGGCGGTGTTGAGGCTTTGCGCCAGGGCATGGATCGGATCGAGCAGCGCACCGATCCCCAGCAAGGCCATGATCGCGCCGATCACGGTGGCCAGCGTCAACAGCACGAATTCGGCCAGTTCGATGCGCCCTGTGGCAAGGCCCCAAGCGCAATAGCTGGCCAATGGCACGTGCGTGGTGACAAAGCACACCGTGAACAGCCGCAGCCGCAAGGAGCGCGGAAATATGAAAGACGTTGCGAGGTAGAAACGCATGATTGGTCCTCGGTGATCGGCCCGCCCGAGATTTATTGAACCCTGGCGCCCATGATCGGTGTGCGTAGATCAACAAATCTTTGGGGAAATTGGTTAAGTTGCGCCGGGCCAGCGGCGCGCCCAGCACCGCTGCAACCGCGCATAGCCGCCACTGCAGCGGCGCGGCGGTGCGTTAACCCATTGCCGCGAAATTGATCCTGTTCGACAAGCCGTGCTGCGGGCGCGAGCGGCCGTGCCGGGGCCGCCCTAAAGTTCGCCTAGCCCCTGCCCAATCCATTCTCGCTGGCAGGATGGCTTGGGTGGGGCCACATGCGCCACCATGACTGATCCCACACCTTGCGGAACCGTGTTCCTGGTCGGCGCCGGCCCCGGCGATCCCGATCTGCTGACCTTGCGCGCCGCGCGCCTGCTGATGAAGGCAAGGCTGGTGGTTCATGATGGCCTGGTCGATCCGGCCATCCTGGCGATGGTGCCGCGCGGTGCCCGGTTCATCTCGGTAGCCAAGCAACGCGCCCGCCACACCATGCCGCAAGAGGCGATCAACGCGCTGCTGGTGGCAGAGGCGCAAGCCGGCCACGATGTGGTGCGCCTGAAAGGCGGCGATCCCTTTATTTTCGGGCGGGGCGGGGAAGAGGCGGAAGCCTGCCATGCCGCCGGGGTGCCCGTGCAGGTGGTGCCCGGCGTCAGCGCGGCACTGGGCGCGGCGGCATCGGCGCAGATCCCCCTCACCCACCGCGAAAATGCCTCGATCGTTTCATTCGTGGCCGGGCAATGCAAGGGGCTGTCGGATCAGAACTGGGCGGGCCTGGCAGGCGTTGGCCGCACCCTGGTGATTTACATGGGCGTGGCCACGGCCGCCGCCATTGCCGAAAAGCTGATGGCCGATGGCCTGGCGCCGACCATGCCGGTGGCCGTGATCGAAAATGCCTCGCGCCCGCAGATGCGCGTGGTAAGGGGCGCGCTGGCGGGCCTGGCCGATCTGGTGGCACGCGAACATATCAAGAGCCCGGCACTGATCGTCATTGGCGAAGTGACCGCGCGGGGAGATATCATGGAATTGCAGCAGGTGGTGGAGGCCGCGCGATGAGCGACAAGATCCCGGTGACGGACAAGATCAAAGTGATCACCGGCAGCGATCTGCGCACCGGCGACGTGATCTGGTGGACCGGTGAAGGCTGGTCGCGCCATGTCGACAACGCCGTGGCGGTAGATCACGATGCCGATGCCATCATCGCGCGCGAAAACGCCAAGCAGGTGGTGACCGACACCCATGTGATCGACGCCTTTGCCGGCCCGGACGGCACCGTGCGCCCGGCACACATCAAGGATCGCATCCGCGCCCTTGGCCCCACCGTTCGCCTCGATCTTTCGCTCAAGCCTGCCGATCCGCAGGCCGGCACCTGGGTAATCTGACGATGTATCAATACGATCAACACGACCAGGCGATGGTCGATGCCCGCGTGGCCGAATTCCGTGGCCAGGTCGCGCGCCGCCTTTCGGGCGAACTGACCGAAGACCAGTTCAAGCCGCTGCGCCTCAAGAACGGGCTCTACCTGCAGCTCCACGCCTATATGCTGCGCGTTGCGGTGCCCTATGGCACGCTCAATTCCGCGCAGATGCGCGTGCTGGGCGATATCGCCGACAAGTACGACCGCGGCTATGGCCACTTCACCACGCGCCAGAACATCCAGTACAACTGGATCAAGCTGGCCGATGCCCCCGATATCCTGGCCGACCTCGCCAAGGTCCAGCTCCACGCGATCCAGACCAGCGGCAATTGCATCCGCAACACCACGTCGGATCACTTTGCCGGCGCTGCCGCCGACGAAGTGGCCGATCCGCGCCCCTATGCCGAACTGCTGCGCCAGTGGTCCACGTTCCACCCGGAATTCGATTACCTGCCGCGCAAGTTCAAGGTGGCGATCATCGCCAGCGACACCGACCGCGCGGCCATGCGCCTGCACGACATCGGCATCCAGATCGTGAAGAACGAAGCGGGCGAAATCGGCTGCAAGTTCTTTGCCGGCGGCGGCATGGGCCGCACCCCGATGATCGCGCCGTGCATTGCCGAATTCGTGCCCGCGCTGCAGATGATCAGCTTCCTCGAAGCGGCCCTGCGCGTCTACAACCGCCACGGCCGGCGCGACAACAAGTACAAGGCGCGGATCAAGATCCTCGTCCATGAAATCGGCGTGGCCGAATACAGCCGCCAGGTGCAGGAAGAATTCGCCCACATCCTCACCCAGGGCCTCGAACCGCCGCCAGAGGAACTGGAGCGCATCAAGGCGATGTTTGCCGATCCCGGCCTGGAAAGCGGCCTGCCTGACGATCTGGACCTCAGCGATCCCGATTTCGCGCTGTGGGTGGATCAGAACGTCCACGCCCACAAGCAGCCGGGCTATGCCATCGTTACCATCAGCCTCAAGCCCACCGGTGGCATTCCCGGTGACGCCAGCGCCGACCAGATCCGCCTGATGGCCGATCTGGCGCGCGACCACAGCCTCGATGAACTGCGCGTCAGCCACGCGCAGAACATCGTGCTGCCCCACGTGAAGAAAGCCGATCTCTATCGCGTCTGGCAGGCGCTTGATGCAGCAGGCCTCGCCACGCCCAACCTCGACCTGATCACCGACATCATCGCCTGCCCGGGCCTGGATTACTGCGCGCTCGCCAATGCCCGCTCGATCCCCCTGGCGCAGAAGATCACCGATCGCTTTGCCGACGTTGGCCGCCAGCGCGAACTGGGTGAGCTGAAGCTCAAGATTTCGGGCTGCATCAACGCCTGTGGGCACCACCACGCCGGCCACATCGGCATCCTCGGCGTGGACCGCAAGGGCGTTGAAAACTACCAGCTTTTGCTCGGCGGGGCGGAAAGCGCCGATACCTCGCTCGGCACCATCACTGGGCCGGGCTTTTCCGAAGACGGCGTGGTCGATGCCATCGAAAAGGTGACCGACGTCTATCTCGCCCGCCGCGATGCCGGGGAACGCTTCCTCGATACCTATCGCCGCATCGGCATGGCCCCGTTCAAGGAGGCGATCTATGGTTGAGTCCGTCCTGCGCTATCGCGATGACGAGCCGGTGGGCGATCCGGCCGTGACCGTCGATTCCTTTGCCGCGCAAGGCAATGCCACGGCCGTGCGGATCGAACCGGGCGACGATGCCCTGGCCTTGCTGCCCTACCTCGATCGCATTGCGCTGATCGAAGTGAACTTCCCCAACTATGCCGACGGGCGTGGCTATTCGGCCGCCCGCAGCTTGCGCGAACGCGGCTATACCGGCGAATTGCGCGCCGTGGGCGATGTGCTGGTCGACCAGCTTTCGCACATGCGGCGCTGCGGCTTCGATTCCTTTGCGCCGGAAAAGCCGATCAGCGCAGAGCAGGCCGAAGCCGCCTTTGCCACCTGGAGCGAAGTCTACCAGAAGACCGTCGATGGCCGCGCGCCGATCTGGGCCGCCCGCCACGGCAAGCAGGGGGCCTGAAGCCATGGCCAGCCCCGCCCGCACGCCCGACATCCTCGACACCGCGCCGCGCTTTACCGCGGATGACGTGGCCGCGCTCAACGCGCGGTTTGCGCAGGCCAGCACGCAAGAAATGCTGGCGGCGGTGCTGGGTGAAGGGCTTGCCGGCCGGGTGGCCGTCGTCTCCAGCTTCGGCGCGGAAAGTGCGGTGCTGCTCCACCTGGTGGCCCAGGTCGATCCGGCCACGCCCGTGCTTTTCCTCGATACGCACAAGCATTTCCCCGAGACGCTGGCCTATCGCGATGCCCTGGTGGCGCAGCTTGGGCTGACCAATCTCGTCGTGCTCGAACCCGATGCCGCGGTGATCGCGAAAAAGGACGAAGCCGGCCTGCGCTGGTCTTGGGACCCGGATGGCTGCTGCGAAATCCGCAAGGTGGTGCCGCTGGCCAAGGCCCTGACCGGGCTGGATGCCACGATCACCGGGCGTAAGGGCTTCCAGTCGTCGACCCGCGCCGGCCTGCCCCGGTTCGAGCTGGACAGCAGCGATGCGGCCGGCCGCCTCAAGATCAATCCGCTCGCCAGCTGGACCAAGGACGCGCTGGAAGCCTATTTCACCGTCCATGGCCTGCCACATCACCCGCTGGTGGCCCAGGGCTATCCGTCGATCGGCTGCGCCCCCTGCACCAGCAAGGTGGCGCCGGGCGAAGACCCGCGCTCGGGCCGTTGGAAAGGCTGGGACAAGACCGAATGCGGCATCCACGTGCCCGGCGCCAAGGACGACGACGAGAGCAAAGGTGGGGGCGAACTCCCCCCCGGCTACGAACCGGTGTTTTGATCAAACCGCAATAACCGCAACGATAAATTTCATCGTTGCGCCGGGCTTGATCCCGCGCCTCGCTTTGGCCAAGGCCGGCGCAGCCCCCCGCCAGGAAAGCCCCGCCCTTGACCGAAGAGATCACCCCGCTGCGCCGCCGCCTGATCATGTGGCTGGTCACCGGCGCGCTGTTCATGGAAATTCTCGACGGCACCATCCTTACCACCGCCCTGCCGTCGATGGCACAGACCTTCCGCACCACGGCGGTGGCGCTCGATATCGGCATCTCGGCCTATCTGCTCGCGCTGGGCGTGCTGATCCCGGCGAGCAGCTGGCTGGCAGACCGTTTCGGCTCGCGCCGCGTCTTCGTCACCGCGATCGCCATCTTCACCCTGGCTTCGGCACTGTGCGGCCAGGCGCAATCGGTGCCTGAATTCGTTGCCCTGCGCGTGTTCCAGGGCGTTGGCGGCGCCATGATGACCCCGGTTGGGCGGCTGGTGGTGATGCGCCACACCCCGCGCGACCAGTTGATCGCAACGCTGTCTGCGCTCATCTGGCCCGCGCTGTTTGCCCCCGTGGTCGGCCCGCCGGTGGGCGGCTTCATCACCGAACACCTTGGCTGGCGCTGGATCTTCTATTTCAACGTGCCGCTGGGCATCGTGGCGCTGGCCGCGGCGCTGTGGCTGATCCCCGATGTGCGTGGTGAACGCCGCCGGTTCGACTGGACGGGCTTTGCCCTCACCGCCGTGGGCGTGTTTGCCCTGCAGATCGGCTTCGAACACAGCGCGCGCCGCATCGACGCGCTGGGCCTGGGCCTTGTCGCCGCCGGTCTTGCCGTGCTTGCTGTCACCATGGCCCACTTGCGGCGCTGCGCCAATCCGTTGCTCGATCTGGCCGCGCTCAGGACGCCATCGTTCCGCGCGGCCGTCAGCGGCGGCACGCTCACCCGCATGGCGATCGGCGCGGTTCCGTTCCTGCTGCCGCTGATGATGCAGGCCGGCTTCGGATTTGGCGCGGTGCACGCCGGCCTGTTCGTGGTGGCGCTGTTTGCCGGGGACATCACGATGAAAGCCATGGTGGAACGCATCCTGCGCCGCTTTGGCCACCGCCCCGTGCTGATCGTCAACGGTGTCCTGTGCGCCGCTTCGCTGGTTTCACTTGCGGCGATCGGCCCCCACTCCCCTGCGCCGCTGGTGGCCGTGCTGCTCTATGTCAACGGCCTGGGGCGCTCGCTCCAGTTCTCCACCCTCTCCACCCTCGCGTTCGCCGATGTGGATTCCGCCGCGATGGGTGACGCCAACGGCCTCTTCAACACCATCCTGCAACTGGGCGCCGCTGCTGGCGTGACTGCGGCAGCGATGAGCGTGCACGCGGGTGAAGCCCTGGCCGGCACGCTGGGCCTTGCGGGCGCCGGGGCGGATTACCGCTTCGCGTTCATCGCGATGGCGGTCCTGTCACTGGGCGGCCTGATCAGCGCGCTACGGCTGCCGCACGAGGCGGGACGGGCCCTGACCGCAGGCTAATAGCGGGCACTGCCGCGTTACCCCACAGCCGCCTGGGAACGGCCTGGGTCACGTCTCGTTTTCGATTGCATAGCAAGAGGAAACGACCATGGCCGAAACGCTCCGCAAAGGCACCAAGGTAAAATGGAACAGCAGTGGCGGCACCGCGCACGGCAAGGTCGTGAAAAAGGTCACCAGCGAGACCATGATCAAGGGCCACAAGGTTGCCGCATCGCCGGATAACCCGCAGGTAATCGTCGAAACCGACGAAGGCGCGCGCGCGGCGCACAAACCCCAGGCCTTGAGCAAGGAGTGAGGCATGGCGACCCAGAGCTTCACGCCCACGCACAAGATGGCGGCCAACGCCAAGCGCGGCCTCAGGCTGCGTGAAAAGTTCAACCGGGGCGGAACGGACGTGGGCGTCAAGCGCGCGCACCAGCTGGCCGAACGCCGGACCGTCACCGAAAAAGACGTCAAGGCGATGGCAAGCTATTTCGCGCGCCATGCCGTCGACAAGAGTGGCCAAAGCCACCAGTGGGACAGCAACGATGATCCCTCCGCCGGCTTCATCGCCTGGCTGTTGTGGGGTGGCGATGAAGGCAAGCGCTGGGCAGAGGCAAAGCGAAAATCGCTGGACGAAGCCTAAGGCCTGCGTACGGCTTGCAGGGCAACCGAAGCAGGACGTTAAACGCGCCGCCGCCCGCAAAACGCAATCGCGCGCCCGCGGGACAGCGCCAGTCCGCGATCACCCCCTGCCGCGCAGCTGCGTTGGCGCTGATTGGCGCGGCGTTCCTCCAGATCAGGATCGTTCCGGCCATGGCCTGCGCGCAGGCTCGCGCGGATGGGCCGACAATGCAAGGACGACGCAGGCGGGCGCGGCCTTGCCCCTTACAGCCACCCCTCTTCCTTGTACCACGCTGCGGTCGCGTGCAGGCCAAGCGTGGTTTCCACCTGCGGTTCCCACAGGCTGGCGGGCGGCCGCGCGCCGTCGCTCACGGTCCAATCGGGGTGGCACATATAGCCGACGCGATCGAGCGTGAGCTTGGCCTTGTCCTTGCGGGCCCAGCGATCGGCCTTGGCGGCCCATTCCAGCACGCCGCGCGGCAGGGGCAGCGGCTTGACCCGCTTGCCCACCGCCAAGCCGATGGCGCGGGCCAGGTCGGTATGGCTCCAGCCGCCGGGCACGCCATCGTCGGGCTCGAATGTCTGGCTCGTTACGTCTTCGCCACCGGGCACGAGGGCCAGCAGCAGCCGCGCCAGATCACTGACGTGAATGATCGAAGCGCGCCCTTCGGGCGGCAGGGGCACCAACCCCTTGCGCGCCAGCTTGAACAGCTCGAACATCTCGGTGTCGCGCGGGCCATAGATTGCCGGCGGGCGCACCACGGTCCAATCCAGGCTGGACGCGCGCACGATCATCTCGCCCTTGCGCTTGCTGGCACCATAGACCGAAAGCTGTGGCTCGCGCGCCGAAAGCGAGGAGACGTGGATGAACCGCTCCACCCCGCCCGCGAGCGCGGCGTTGACCACATTGAGCGTGCCCGACACGTTGCCGGCGTGAAAGCCTGCTTCGTCGGGCGCGTTCACCACCCCGGCAATATGCAGCACCACACCCGCGCCTCGCACCAGCCGCTTGAGCGCCGCGCTATCGTGCAGATCGCCCATCACCCATTCCACGCCATCACGCGCCGGCTGCGGGCGGCGGGTCAGCGCGCGCACGTCGATCCCGCAGCGCGCGGCCTGTTCCAGCACCGCCTGGCCAACAAAGCCGGTGGCCCCGGTGATCGCCAGCAATTCGCCGGGCCTTTGGCGCAGGGCCATCATGTGCGGCCCCTCACAACAGCACCATCTGGTCCCGATGGATCAGCGCCGAGCGCGGGGCATAGCCCAGGATTGCTTCATGGGCGGAAGACGGATGGCCCAGCAGCCGCGCCGCCTCGGCCGCATCGTATTCCGCCAACCCGCGCGCCAGGGTTTGCCCATCGGGGCCCAGCACGGCCACCACATCGCCACGGGCGAAATCGCCGGCAATGCCCGTGACCCCGGCAGCGAGCAGGCTCGATCCCCGCGCCAAAGCCGCCGCGGCACCCGCATCGACCGTCACCGTCCCGCGCATGCGCAGCCGCCCACCCAACCAGGCCTTGCGCGCAGTGTGGCGGCGGCGCGGCAGGAACAGCGTGCCACGCGTGGTGCCAAACGCAGCGGCAATCGGCGAAACCGGCTGCCCGTCAATGATTGCCAGCGCCATGCCAGCCATTTCGGCAATCTCGGCCGCCTGCAATTTCGACGTCATGCCGCCCGAACCCAAGCCGGACGAGGAACCGCCCGTGGCCATGGCGTGGATTTCGGGCGTCACGCCCTGCACCACGGGAATGCGCACCGCATCGGGCAGGCGCGGATCGCGATCATAGAGCCCGTCGATGTCGGACAGCAGCAGCACGCCCTGCGCGGCAGCGGCCTGGCCTACCCGCGCCGCCAGCCGATCGTTGTCGCCAAAGCGGATTTCCTGGGTCGCCACCGAATCGTTTTCGTTGATCACCGGCACTGCGCCAGCGGCCAGCAGCCGGCCCAGCGTGGCCGTGACATTGAGATAACGGCGGCGGTCTTCCAGGTCTTCCAGCGTCAGCAGGATCTGCGCGGCGGTGATGCCGTGGCCGGCCAGCAGTTCGGCCCACAGCCCCGCCAGCGCGATCTGCCCGACAGAGGCACTGGCCTGGGCATCGGCCAGGCTGCCCCGCCCGCCCTTGGACAGGCCCAGCTTGCGCGCGCCCAGCGCGATGGCGCCCGAAGATACCACGATCACCTGCTGCCCGGCGGCACGGGCGGCAGCAATCTCGGCCACCAGCGCGGTCAACCATTCGCGGCGCGGCTGCCCATCCTTGCCCACCAGCAAAGCCGAGCCGACCTTGATCACAAGGCGGGGGCAAAGGGCAGGATCGGCGAGATGGGAAAGCTGGCGAATGCGCATGATCGGCGCGGCTTAGGCCAAATGCCCCGGCAGGTGAAGGGCGCTTGAAGGAATTGTGACACGGTTGGGCGCGGGCATGTGGATCAGCTTGCGCCAGGCCCCGCACCACCCCCAACCCCGATAAAATCAGATCGGGGACCAGGGCTTGGCGTCGGCCGCGTCTTCCACTTCGCCCGAGGGGCGCTCGGTCGAGGTGGCGGCGGGCAGATGGTCGAGCACGGCGTCGAGCAGGTCGTCCATGCCCTTGCCCGTCGCGCCCGAAATTGGGAACACCCGCGTTGCGCCCGCTTCGATCAACTCGCGCGAGAACGCGCGCACCAGTTCGGCATCGACCAGGTCGATCTTGTTGAGCGCCACCAGGCGCGGCTTGTCTTCCAAGCCGGCGCCATAGGCTTCGAGTTCGTCCTCCACGATCTGCAACGCTTCGGCCGGATCGGTGCCGTGGATGTCGATCAGGTGGATCAGCACGCGGCAGCGCTCGATATGGCCCAGGAAGCGGTCCCCGATCCCTGCCCCTTCGGCCGCGCCCGCGATCAGGCCGGGAATGTCGGCCAGCACGAATTCACGCGCGCGATGACGCACCACGCCCAGTTGCGGGCGCGTGGTGGTGAACGCATAATCGCCCACCTTGGCCTTGGTGTTGGTGATCTGGTTGATGAACGTGGATTTGCCCGCGTTGGGCAGGCCAACCAGGCCGGCATCGGCCAGCAGCTTGAGCCGCAGCCACACGTACATTTCGTCGCCCGGCCAGCCCGGCCCGCACTGGCGCGGGGCGCGGTTGGTGGACGATTTGAACGAGAGATTGCCGCGCCCGCCATCGCCGCCGCGCAGCAGCACCACGCGCTGCCCCGGCTCGGTAAGATCGAGCAGCACGTTTTCGCGTTCGTCGTCCAGCACTTGCGTGCCCACCGGCACTTTGATCACCAGATCGTTGCCGCCCGCGCCGGTGCGGTTCTTGCCCGCGCCGCCATGGCCGCGCTGGGCTTTGAAATGCTGGGTATAGCGGAAGTCGATCAGGGTGTTGAGCCCGGTCACCGCCTCGAAAACGATGTCGCCACCCTTGCCGCCATCGCCACCATCAGGGCCGCCGTATTCGACGTATTTCTCGCGGCGGAAGCTGACCGCACCGGGGCCACCCTGCCCCGAGCGGATGAAGATCTTGGCCTGGTCGAGAAAATGCATGGCGTTTAAATCCGGCAGTCCTGAAATGGCGCCGCCGGCGTGCCTTTTCAGCAAACGCCGATTGCGCCAAGGCCCGCTTTGCCCACCCGGCCCGTCGGCTGATGGCGCGTCGGAATTCAGGCTGGCTGCAGGCTGGCGAGCATGGGGACCGGAAATGGAACCGATCCGTTCAATTTCATACTGGTGGAGCCGAGGGGGATCGAACCCCTGACCTCGTCATTGCGAACGACGCGCTCTCCCAGCTGAGCTACGGCCCCGTTCCAGTATCTTCCACAGCGGGGATGCCAAGGCGTCCCTCGCTTCGGGAGCGCCGCCATTAGCGCAGAGGCATGGCGGCGCCAAGAGCAAATTTCGATCTTTTTTTAGAGCGCGCCAGTGGCCGGAGCCGGGCTGGCGCCCAGATTGGTCCCCTCGCTTGCCACCACCGGAATCACCAACCGGGTGCCGGGCTCGGCATTGCCATATTGCGCCCGCCAGATCGCCAGATCGGTGCGGTACTGATCATAGCGGCGATAGAATGCGTCGAACACGATCTCGATATTGGGCAGGCTGCGCACGGCGAACGCTTCCAGTTCTGCCGGGGGCAGCGTGGCCGCGTCACGCGCCACGGCGAGCGTCGCATCGCAGAAATCGTTCATCGTGGGCGGCAGGGCGAAGTGGTTGTAGACTGCGGTCATGTACTGTTCGCGCGGGGCGATAAACTGCGCGCCGAACTTGGCCTTGAATTCCTGGTCCACCGTCTTGTTGGCCTTGTCCAGCATCTTGGCCTGGGATTTCAGGAATGTGCGATAGAGCGGCAGCAGATCGGCATGGCGCGGGCCAGCGCAATTGAGCGCGGCGACGTTATAGGCCGAACGCAGGTTCCACACCATCTGCGCCGGGGTGATGTTGCGGTTGACCGACTCGCGCAAGCCCGTGGCCGCCAGCGGCGGCACGGTAAGATTGGCGCTGGCACCGTTGGGCGGCGTTGGCCGCGCCGGCACGATCACGACCTTGGGCGGCGGGGGCGGCGGCGGAGGGGGCGGTGGCGGCGCCTTGGCAGCGCAGCCGGCCAGGGCCACGCCCAGCACGGCGGTCAGCGCGTAGGCGCAGATCCGTGTCCGGCTTTGGTGCAACATGGCCATTTCCCCCCTTTGATTTTCAACACTGTTTTTGGCGCTGGTGCGCAACATTCCCACCATGGCAGACCCCGGATCACGTGAACGGCGCTTGTGGTGAAGCGCCAAACCTTTCTGAAAGCTGACTGAATTTGGTAACCTGCTTTCCCGGAAAGGAAAATGCCCGACAACCGAAAAGGTTGCCGGGCACGTAATCTAACCTATGCCCACCGCGGCAGGCAATGGCACGATCAGCGACGATCGCCCATCAGTTGCAAAAGCGAGGTGAACATGTTGATGAAATCGAGGTACAGCGTCAGCGCGCCCATCACCACGACCTTGTCCATCATCGCCGTGCCAGCGACATAGGCATACTGTTCCTTAAGGCGCTGCGTGTCATAGGCGGTAAGACCCGCAAAGATCAGCACGCCCAGGAAGCTGATGCCCCAGGCCAGGCCAGGCGACGCCAGGAACAGGTTGATCACCGAGGCGATGATCAGGCCGAACAGGCCCATGATCAGGAACGTGCCCATGCCCGACAGGCTCTTGCGCGTGGTATAGCCAAACAGGCTAAGCCCCGCAAAGGCGCCGGCGGTGGCAAAGAACGTCGCCGCGATCGATGCGCCGGTATAGACGAAGAAGATCGACGAGAGCGACAGGCCCATCGTCACGCTGAACGCCCAGAACAGCGCCTTGAGCGTGCCGGTGGAAATGCGGTTGATGCCAAAGCTCATGACCATGACGAACGCGAGCGGCGCAAGCGCGACCACCCAGCGCAGCGGGGTGCCGAACACGGCGGCGGCCATGCCGCTGGTGGCGAACACCAGCGCGACCACGCCCGAGAGCAACACGCCCGAGGCCATGTAGTTGTAGATCGAAAGCATGTAGCGACGCAGGCCGGCGTCGAACACTTCGCCGCGGCCGAATGCACCCGATAGGCTCGGAGACGCGCCGAAGCCCGTCTGCGAGGGCTGAGGGTCGTTCCAGTTTGCCATGGCTTGCACTTTCTCCATTGCGGGCAAAATGCCCATGGCTGCAATATCGGCCTTCCCCGCGCCGCTTTCAAGCGAAACCGGTGCGGACAAAATGTGACAAAGTGTATTTACCGCGCGGGCGGAATCAGGCGGCGTCGCGCGCTTCCTGCGTCATTTCCGCGCTGCGGTCGCGCGCGGCGCGCAAGGTATCCTGCATCAGCAGCGCCAGGCGATCGTCGGCGTCGAGCACGTCGAGCCCCTTTTGCGTGGTACCGCCGGGGCTTGCGACACGGCGGGCCAGTTCCCCCGGCCCGTATTCCGAAGCGGCCGCCAGGGCGGCGGCGCCATCCACCATCGCCAGAGCCAGGCGGTCGGCCTGTTCGCGCGGCAGGCCCAGCGCCGCCGCGCCTGCAGCCAGGGCATCGATCACGCGATAGATGAATGCCGGGCCCGATCCTGCCAGCGCCGTCACCAGGTCCATCTGGTCTTCGCCCGAAAGCCATTCGGCCGTGCCGAGCGGCGCCATCAGGTGCGTGACCTCGGCATTGATCAGGTCGGTGCCATCGCCCACCAGCGCGATGGGCGACTTGCCCAGTGCCGCGGCCAGGTTGGGCATGACCCGCACGACGGCGGCAGCATGCGGGAAACGCGCACGCAGCGTGGCAAGGTCAACCCCGGCCAGGATCGAAAGCACCACGGTGTTTTCCCCCACCAGCGGCGCGATCGCCGGCGCCGCGGCAGCCAGGCCCTGCGGCTTGAACCCCAGCATCACGAACCGCGGCGGCGCTTCGCCCACCGGGGCGCTGCGCAGCAGGCGCACGCCTGCCGGTGCCTGTGGCAGATGGGGATCGACCACGGTGAACGCCGCGGGCGCAATGCCGCTGGCCAGCCAGCCAGTGAGCATGGCGCCGCCCATGTTGCCGCAACCGAACTGGAGGAAGGAATACGTCATCTGCAAAAGGCTCCGTCAGGCTTCGCCCGCAGCATCGACCAGCGCGCTGGCCAGCGCATCGGCCGGGCTCTTGTCACCCCAGAGGATGAACTGGAAAGCGGGGTAGAAGCGGTCGCACTCGTCCACCGCCGCCTCGATGGCGACTTGCGCCTGGTGCAGGCTGAGCAGGCCGTCGTCGCCCAGCATCAGCCCGTGGCGATAGAGCAGCACGCTGCCGTTGGACCAGATGTCGAAATGGCCGAGCCAGACCTGCTCGTTGATCAGCGCCATGACTTCGAACATCGCAGCCCTCTTGTCATCGGGCACGCGAATGTCAGGCAGCGAGAGGATCTGCAGCACATGATCCTCGGGCCGCCAGATGCAACGCAACTGGTACGTGGCCCAGGAGCCCTGCACTTCCCCATGGATTTCATCGTCCGACACGAATTCGCAGGGCCAGCCCCGCGCTTCGAACAGGGAAGCGAGCATGTCCACCGGCGCGGCGTCGTCGCGGTCGCTGTCGTCGTGGCCGGTTCGCATCATCACGCCCCCTCACACGGTGCCCATGCCGGCGACAATGCCGACGCCGTTGCCGGCAGCCGTGGTTTCCATTCGATCCATCGCGGAGCGAATTGCCGCCGACAATCGACCGTTAGCCCAGGCTTGGGCAAAACTCGACAAGGCTGTGCAAAACTTGTGGACAAGCAGGTCAATCGCTCCCCTTCCTCGTTAGAGGAGCGGGTCGGCGGGTGGTCGAACCCTGGCGCAAGGCGTCGCACCACCCCCAACCCCTCCTTGCGAAGAGGAGGGGCGATTTCTCAACACCGTCCTACTTTGCAGAAACACCGTCCATCGCTTGCCCCGCCGGGCTGTCGAACTGGAAGGCACCGACGCCCTTTGCCTTGAGCTTGGCCACAAATTCCTGCGCGGCGGCATCGCTGGGGAATGGCCCGGTGACCAGGCGATAGACCCGGTTCCACGATGTGACATAGGCCTTGCGGCCGTGCAGTTCGGGAGCCTTGGCCTGAAGCCCGGCCCATTCCTTGCCCATCTTGGCGCGGTTGCCACCGGTTAGCACCTGAACCCAGGTGCGCGCCGGATTGGCGGCAAGCCGCTTGGCCTCTTCCTTGGCCTTGCGCGCTTCCTCGGCCTTCTTGGCATCGGCCAGCTTCTTTTCGGCCGCAGCCTTCTTGTCGGCAGCGGCTTTCTTGGCGTCGGCCAGCTTCTTGGCTTGGGCCGCCTGGCGCGCCTCGATCGCCGCCTTTTCGGCGGCAGCACGCTCGTTGGCGGCCTGGATCGCGGCGAGATCGACGGCAACGGTCGGCCGCTGCTGCTCTTCGGCTGGGGCGGCGAAACCGGCAAAGAGCGCGGCAAAGCCATCGGGCGAAGGCGCCGGCGGCACCGCTTGCGGCGCCGGTTGAGGCGCGGCTTGCGGAGGCAGCGTGTAGGAAGGTGTGGACGACGGCGTGGGCGCCGGCACGGGCGCGGCCTGGGCCACCTGCACCGGCGTGGGATGCGGCGGCACGCCGGGCGCCGATGCGGGCACCGCTGCCGGGGCCTGCGGCACGGGCGGCAGCACGATGGCCGGCGCCGGCGTAGCAGTGGCCGGGGCGGTGGACGCGGTGGCCGGCTGGGCTGCCGGCGGCGACGCAGGACGCGGGATGACGTCCACGATCGGACCGGCATAAGCACCGGACGCGGCGGGCGGACTGGGTGGCGTGGCCTGCGCCAGTTGCGTGGGCCGCGCCACGCCCGCCGTGGCTGTGCCGGGCGTGGTGGAGGCGCTGGCCGTTGCCGTGGCGGGCGCCGGGATCACCCGCCCACGCCGATCGCGACGCACGGGCGCGGTAGCGGGCAGAGTCGCCGGCTGGGCCTGCGCCACGAGCACGGGCGCCTGGCGCGGATGGCTTTGCGCATATTGCACGATCTGCGGATCGTCGCGGCCGATATCGGCCGCGCGGGGAAAGCGGCCGAAATTGGCAGCGGCTGCCTGCTGTGCCGGGGTCAACCGGGTCAGATAGCGCAAGTATGGCGCGATGCCTGCGGCCAATTGCGGCGGCATCGAGGAATTGGCCACGGCCACGGCTTCGTCAGGCTGCCCGGCAATCGCCAGGATAAAGGTGCGCACGCGCCAGGCGGCGCGATCCGACTGCGCAATCTGCGGGGCCAGCACCTTTTCGGCACTGGCGCGATCACCCCCGATCGCCAGGCTCAGCGCCAGGCGCCGGGTGATCTCGGCATCGGGCGCACGGGCCAGGGCCTGCTGGTAATAGCGCTGCGCCATCGCGTTATCGCCCACCAAGTCGTGCGCCAGGCCTCGATCCCCGGCCATGCCGGCCAGGTCTGCCCCGCTGCGCTCCGCCTCGTCAAAGGCGCGAATGGCGGGCAAGGGTTCGTTGTGACGCAACAGGGCCTTGCCGAGCTGGGCGTTGATCCGCCCATTGCCCGGCGCCACGTCGGCGGCGCGGCGCAGGAAACCCAGTGCGGCATCCACGTCGCCGAGCGCCATGGCAGCATTGCCGGCATCGAGCAGAGCCTCGGGATTGCGCGGATCCTGGGCCAGGCGGGCCAGCGCGGCGTTGAGGCCTTGGCCATCCCCCCCCGACGGCACGGCCTGGACAACCGGGCGCGACACGGTGGGAAGCGGCTGCACCACCGGATTGGAGACCATCGGCAGCGGCGCCCCAGTGTAGGTCGGCGTGGGCGCAGGCGGCGTGGTGCTGCGGGTGACGGGCCGCGCGGTGCGGCTGCCCGGCGTATCCAGCACCGACTGCTGCGGCATCTGCGAAAGGTCTTGCGCCAGCAGCGGCAGCGGCGCCGCCATCAGCAGCACGGCCGCCAAAGCGGAAAACGGGCGAGCGGGAGAGGTTTCAAAAGTCATCTTGGCGCCGCCTTAGCGCATTGTCGCTTAAGCCAGAACAACAAGCCGCCACTCTCACGGGGGAAAGTGGCGGCATGGTGTGGCATCAAGCCAGAACGATTGCCCAGAGATTCATGAGCCGGGGATCATTGATTGTTCTGGCGGCCCAGGAAGCGCGGGATGCTGAGCGAGGACGCATCTTCGCCTTCTTCACTCTCTTCCGTGCGGGCGGCGCCGCGCGAAAGATTGGCCATCCGCTCGAACAGGGTGCTGCCCCCTGCCCCGCCACCCACGCGCGGGGTCGGGCGTTCAGCCTCACCCCCGGCACCGCCGCCAAGGCCCAGACGCGGGGTTGGCGCGGTGGGCGCGGGATCGATCGTGTAGTCCTGCGCCGGATCGGCACCCAGGTCCAACGTCAGGTCGAGCGGATCGTCCGCAGCCGGTGCCGCTTCGGGCTCGGGCGTCCAGGCCGGAGCGGCCGGCGGCGGCGTGGCGGCAACGGGGGCCGGAGCCGCAGGCTGGGCCGTGGGCGTGGCAATCGCCGGACGCGGCGGCGCGGCCGGCGTGAACGACGGACCACGCGCAGCGCCGGGCAGGTTCACCGGGCGGGCAGCCTGTTCGGCCTGTTCCACGCTCTGCTCTATGCCGGTGGCGACCACCGACACGCGGATCTTGCCGTTGAGATCGGGATTGAACGCCGAACCCCAGATGATGTTGGCGTTGGGATCGACCAGTTCGCGGATGTGGTTGGCCGCTTCATCCACTTCGAGCAGCTTCATGTCGTCGCCGCCGATGATCGAAATGATCACGCCCTTGGCGCCCTGCATCGAAACGCCATCGAGCAGCGGGTTGGCAATGGCGCGTTCGGCCGCTTCAAGCGCACGGTTGGGGCCTTCACCCTCGCCCGTGCCCATCATCGCCTTGCCCATTTCGCCCATGACCGAGCGCACGTCGGCAAAGTCGAGGTTGATCAGGCCGGGCATGATCATCAGGTCGGTGATCGAACGCACGCCCTGCTGCAACACTTCGTCGGCAAGCTGGAACGCTTCCTTGAACGTGGTTTCGGCCTTGGCCACCAGGAACAGGTTCTGGTTGGGAATGACGATCAGCGTATCGACGTGCTTTTGCAGTTCCTCGATGCCGGTTTCGGCCGAGCGCATGCGGCGCGTGCCTTCAAACAGGAACGGCTTGCTCACCACGCCCACGGTCAGCACGCCCTTGCGGCGCGCCGCCTCGGCAATCACCGGCGCAGCGCCGGTGCCGGTGCCGCCGCCCATGCCAGCCGCGATGAACACCATGTGCACACCATCGAGCACGCGTTCGAGCTCGGGCAGGGTTTCCTCTGCCGCGGCGCGGCCCACTTCGGGGCGGGCGCCGGCGCCCAGGCCCTGCGTGATCGCCGGGCCAAGCTGGATGCGGTTTTCCGCGATCGAATTGTTCAGCGCCTGCGCGTCGGTGTTGCAGACCACGAAATCGACGCCTTCGATATTGGCGCTGATCATGTTGGCAATGGCGTTGCCGCCAGCGCCACCCACCCCGATCACCGTGATACGGGGCCGAAGCTCGTCGATGGCCGGCGGTCCGATGTTGATGCTCATGTCGGTCTCCCTTTCGGGTTTGGCAGTGGGATGGGTCTGGGGCCGGAATGGCCGAAATGTGGATTTTCCAGCTTTGGCACGGAACGTTTCATCGAATCAAAGGCGATCGGCGCTTTTCCACAAGATCGATTGGCCATTTGGCCCCGAAATCGGCCAATCCGGTTGCTTCGTGCGACGAAAGCCCCGGATCGGTGGCATCAGCGTCTAAAAATACTCCTTGAGCGCGCGCACGATGCGCCGCCCCATGCCCCACAGCGTGGTGGCGCCGGCGCCCTGGCTGGCCGCGGTCAGCTTGCGAATGTCGATCGGGTCGGACGCGGCATAGAGCACCAGGCCCACCAGCGTGGACGAACTGGGCGTGGCATGGCCCTGCGGCAGGCCCAGCATGGCCGGCGGTGCGCCGATCCGCACCGGGCGCCCCAGTGCCGATTGGGCATAGTCGGCCAGGCCCGGCAGTTGCGCACCGCCACCGGTCAAGACCACTTGCTGCCCGCGCGTGCCGGTAAAGCCCATGGCCTTGAGGCAGCGGCCCAGCTCGTCGGTGAAATGGCCCAATTGCTGGGTAATGACCGAAATCAGCTCGGCGCGTGGAATGCGGTTCTTGTCGTCGGCATGACGCGCCATCGGCCCTGCCCCTTCGGGATCGCCCGGCGCGTTGACCGGGATCATCTCGCGATGGTCGGCAGGGCTGGCGATGGCCGAGCCCGACATGCACTTGAGCCGCTCGGCCTGATAGCGGCGGATGCCGAAGGCCGAGGCCACGGCGTCGGTGATGTCCCCCGATCCGAACGGCAGGACCTGCATGCCCAGCAGCATGCCCCCGGCGTGGACAGAAACCGTGGTCACTTCTGCCCCGAAATCGACCAGGGCAACGCCCAAGTCGCGCTCCTCCTGGGCCAGGCAGGCAAGGCCGGCGGCCACGGGCGCGGCCACCACGCCATCGACCTTGAGGTGGGCGTTCTCCACCGTCTCGCGAATGTTGCGGATCGGTGCGCCATCGGCGAGCATGACGTGGATATCCACCGCCAGCCGATCGGCATGCAGCCCCTTGGGATTGGGCACGCCGTGCGCGCCATCGAGCGTGTAGTGCGCCGGCTGGGCATGGAGCACGGTGCGCCCGTCGGGCTGGATCACGTCGCGCGCGGCCACCAGCAGGTGCGCGATATCGTCGTCCTCGATCCGCCGTCCGCCGATTTCCACTTCCACTTGCGCGGTGGAACTGGCCAGCCCCGCCCCGGCACAGCCGACCAGCACTTGCGTGATCGAGGTGTTCGCCATCTTCTCGGCCCGCTCGATCGCGTCGCGCACCGAATGGGTGGCGGCAAGCATATCCACCACATAGCCGCGCTTGATCCCCTGCGAGGCGCGGTGGCCCGAGCCAAGCACGACGAGTTCGCCCGCTTCGGACAGCCCGGCGATCATCGCGGAGGTACGGAACGAGCCAAGATTGACCGCGGCAAAGACCTTGGTGATGCGAGGGGCTGCCACGGGCGGCTTATTCCTTGGTCTTGGCGGCCGCAGCGGCGGCCTTGGCCTTGGCCTTGGCAGCGACCTTGTCGCGCTGTTCCTGCGCCATTTCGTCAGAGTGGCCTGGCACGAGCAGGTACGTGCGGTCCTTGGCGCGCATGTCGAAGCTGGAAACCTTGCCGCCCAGCAGGCGGTTGACCCCATCCATCCGCGCGAATTCCAGCAGCGCGGCGGCGGCTTCGTCTTCGCCTTCGGGCAGGGCTAGGACCTGGCCGGTCTTGAACGTCAGGTTCCAGCGGCGATTGCCGATCCATTCCGCTTCGGCCACCTGGGGCTTGAGCGCGGGCGCGGCATCGAGCAGGCGGTTGAGATCGGGCACGCGCGCCGCGGCACCATCGCCCGAGAGCACGAACATGCCCTTGGCGCGCGCCTGGCTCACCGGCTCCAACTCGTGCCCGGTCTCATCGATCAGCATGAGCTGGTCGCCCTTGCGCAGCACGCCGTGGGGCGTGCGCTCCACCACATCGACCACCAGCGTATCGGGCAACTGGCGCGAAACGCGCGCGTCCTTGACCCAGGGCAGCGTCAGCAGGGTTTCGCGCAAGGCGGCCACGTCCACCCGCGACATCGCCTGGTCGCGCTGGCCCAGCACCTTTTCATAGATGGTCTGCTCGCTCATCCGGCGCACGCCGCGCACTTCTACGCGCTTCACATCGAAGCCCGCGCCATGGGCCATGCGCGCCACTTGCGCTTCGGCCAGCGCCGGCACGCCGGCGATGTTGGCCACCGTCCACACCGTTACCGCGGCGGTGGCGAGAATTGCCGTCAACATGATCCGGTGCAGCGTTTCCTCGCTGAAAGGCTGCACGCGCATGACATGGCCGATGGCAGAGCCGGTCTGCTTGCGCGCCGTCTGCACTTTGGCCTTGGCCCCGCGCTGCGCGGCCACCCGCCGCACGCCCTTGCCGCCACGCCGGATCGTTTGCGCCATGGTCAGCCGGCTCCTTGCTTCGCCTTGGCGGCGGCGGCGTCTTTCAGCGCCTCGGCCACGATCGCCTCGACAAGGTCAGGATAGTCCATCCCCATGTGCCGGGCCTGTTCGGGCACCAGGCTGAGCGGCGTCATCCCCGGCTGGGTGTTCACTTCCAGCAGGAACAGCCCTTCCACCCCGCGCTCGTCGTCCCAGCGGAAGTCGGAACGGCTGGTGCCCTTGCAACCCAAGAGCTTGTGCGCGCGCAGGGCGATGTCCTTGCACGCCTGGGTGATTTCGTCAGGGATTTCCGCCGGGCAGACATGCTCGGTCAGCCCGTCGGTGTACTTGGCATCGAAATCATAAAAGCCGGTCTTGGGCTTCAATTCGGTGACCATCAGCGCATGGTCGCCCAGCACAGCCGTGGTCAGTTCCTTGCCGCGGATGAACGGTTCGGCCAGCAGTTCGGGAAATTCCTGCCACGGGCCGCGCGCCTCGGCACTGATCGGATTGCCGTAATTGCCTTCGTTGGTGACGATGGCCACGCCCACCGACGAGCCTTCGTTCACCGGCTTCAACACATAGGGGCGCGGCAGCGGATCGTGGCTGTACAGCTCTGCCGTCTTGACCACGCGCCCGCCGGGCATGGGAATGCCGTGGGGCACCAGGGCCTGCTTGGTCAATTCCTTGTCGATGGCGATGACCGAAGTGGCCAGGCCCGAATGGGTATAAGTCAGGCCCATCAGGTCCATCATGCCCTGCACCGTGCCGTCTTCGCCAGGCGTGCCGTGCAGTGCGTTGAACACCACGTCGGGCGCCGCCTCTGCCAGGCGTAGCGCCACATCGCGGCCCATGTCGATCCGCGTCACCTTGTGGCCGCGCGATTCGAGCGCGCTGGCCACGCCTTCGCCGCTGGTCAGCGAGACGGGCCGTTCGCTGGACCAGCCGCCCATCAGCACCGCCACATGAAGCCGGGGCAGATCTGTCATGCCGGATCCCCTTGCTTCAGGCGCCCTACCCGCTTGATTTCCCACTGCAACTCCACGCCTTGTGACTGTTTCACGCGGGCACGCACTTCCTCGCCCAGCGCCTCGATCTCGGTGCTGGTGGCATGCCCGGTGTTGATCAGGAAATTGGTGTGCTTCTCGCTCACTTGTGCGCCGCCAATGGTCAGGCCCCGGCAACCGGCGGCATCGACCAGCGCCCAGGCGCGGTGCCCTTCCGGGTTCTTGAACGTGGAACCGCCGGTCTTGCTGCGCAGCGGCTGGCTGGCCTCGCGCGCAGCGGAAATGCGGTCCATCTCCGCCTGGATCGCCGCCGGCTCGCCCGGTTCGCCGCGAAAGCGCGCCGAAACCACGATGGCGCCATCGGCCATGTCGGAATGGCGATAGGCATAGCCCAGCTCGGGCAAGTCCATCCGCACCCTTTCGCCCGAGCGCAGCACCACGTCGCAATCGACGAGAATGTCCTTCACCTCGCGGCCATAGGCGCCCCCGTTCATGCGCACGAAGCCCCCGACCGTGCCGGGGATCGAACGCAGGAACTCAAGCCCCGCAATCCCGGCGTCGCGCGCGGTGGAAGACACCAGAATGCCCGAGGCCCCGCCCCCGCAATCGAGCGTGACGGCATCGAGCGCGGTCACTTTGGCAAAGGGCTTGCCCAGCCGCACCACCACGCCCGGGACCCCGCCATCGCGCACGATGAGGTTGGAGCCAAGGCCCAGCGCCATGACCGGCACGTCTGGCGCGAGCGCGGCGAGGAAGCCTTGCAGGTCCGCCGCGTCCTTGGGTTCGTAGAGCCAATCGGCATTGCCGCCAGACTTGAACCAGACCAGCGGGGCGAGCGGGGCGTTCGGGGTGAGCTTGCCTTTGAGGTTGCTTGTGGTTTCCACCACCCCCCGGCCCCCTCCTCTGAAGAGGAGGGGGGGATTGGCGTTGTGCTCCCCCTCCTCTTCAGAGGAGGGGGCCGGGGGGTGGTGCTGGCCCAAGCCCGACATCAGCCCTCACCCCGCAACGCCGTGATCGCCCCGGCCAGCCCGGCGGCCCACTTGGTGATGTCCCCCGCCCCCAGGCACACGATCATGTCGCCCGCCTGCAATTGCGGCGCCAGTTCGGCGGCGAGCGCTTCGGCGCCGGCGATCAGATGCGCGCTGCGGTGGCCGCGCGCCTTGATGCCTTCGACCATCGCGGCGCTGTCCACGCCCTCGATCGGCTGCTCGCCAGCGGGATAGACCGGCGCTGCATAGACCACGTCGGCGTCGTTGAACGCGCCCTGGAAATCTTCCATGTGGTCGCGCAACCGGGTGAAGCGGTGCGGCTGGACCACGGCGATCACCCGGCCGCGCACGCCTTCGCGCGCAGCGGCCAGCACGGCGCGGATCTCTACCGGGTGATGGCCGTAATCGTCGATCACCGCCACGTCGCCGCCGTCCACGGCCACTTCGCCCACCTTGGTGAAGCGGCGCTTGACCCCGCCGAACTTGGCAAAGCCGGTGCGCACCAGATCATGCGGCACGCCCATTTCCACCGCCACGGCAATCGCGGCCAGCGCGTTCTGCACATTGTGGCGGCCGGGCATGGGCAGGTGAATATCCTCGATCCGCTGGAACGAGCCATCGCGCTGGCGCAGCACGGCGGTGAAGCGGTTGCCACCCGGCACCGGGGTCACGCCTTCGCCGCGCACGTCGGCCTGGGCGGAAAAGCCATAAGTCACCACGCGGCGATCGCGCACCTGGGGGATGATCGCCTGGACTTCGGGATGGTCGATGCACAGCATCGCCGCGCCATAGAACGGCACGTTCTCGATGAATTCCACGAAAGCGCGCTTGACCTTGTCGAACGAGCCATAGTGATCGAGATGCTCGGGATCGATATTGGTGACGACCGCGATCGTGCCGTCGAGGCGCAGGAACGAACCGTCGCTCTCGTCGGCTTCCACCACCATCCAGTCACTATCGCCCAGCCGCGCGTTGGAGCCATAGGAATTGATGATGCCGCCGTTGATCACCGTGGGATCGACCCCGCCGGCATCGAGCAGGCAGGCCACCAGCGAGGTGGTGGTCGTCTTGCCGTGCGTGCCGGCCACGGCGACAGTGTTTTTCAGCCGCATCAGTTCGGCCAGCATTTCCGCGCGGCGCACCACGGGAATGCGCGCTTCGAGTGCGGCGACCACTTCGGGATTGTCGCGCTTCACGGCGGTGGAGGTAACCACCACTTGCGCGTTCGCGACGTTTTCGGCGCGCTGCCCGATCATCACCGGAATGCCGCGCGCGCGCAGCCCTTCGACGACATAGCTTTCCGCCATGTCGGAACCCTGCACGGCATAGCCCATGTTGTGCATCACTTCGGCGATGCCCGACATGCCGATGCCGCCGATGCCGACGAAATGGATCGTGCCGATTTCAACGCCGACACCCTTCATGCTTCATTCTCCAGAGCGAGCGCACCGGCGCCGGCAGTTGCCGGGGCGGTCGAGGCCGCATCCACCCGGATCACATCCATCAGCGGGGCGCCGCCAAACCCTTCGACTAGGTCGGCCAGATCCTGCACCGCATTGGGCAGCCCGCAATTCCACGCGGCATGGGCGGCATGGCCCAGGCCTGCCGGATTCATCGCCATGGCCTGGATCTGCTTGGCCAGTTCCTTGGGGCTGAAACCCGTCTGGCGGATTGCGCGGGCGCCGCCGGCCTTGACCATTTCGCGGGTGTTGGCGGCCTGGTGATCGTCGGTCGCGATGGGCAGCGGCACCAGGATCGCCGGCCGGCCCACGGCAGTGAGTTCGGCAATGGTCGACGCCCCGGCCCGGCCGATGAACAAGTGCGCGCCGGCCAGGCGGCTGGCCATGTCTTCGAAATAAGTGCCCAGTTCCGCCGGAATTTCATGCGCAGCATAGCGCGCGCGCACCGCTTCCAGGTCTTCCGGGCGGCATTGCTGCGTCACTTGCAACCGATGGCGCAGCGCAGGCGGCAGCATGGCGAGGCCATCGGGCACCACTTGCGCCAGAACCGACGCGCCCTGGCTGCCGCCGGTGACCAGCACGCGGAAGAGGCTGTCTTCGGAAAATTCGGGGAACGGCTCCCCGCGAAGGCCCAGCACTTCGGGGCGCACCGGGTTGCCCACCAAATGCACTTTGCCCCAGAAACGCGGATCGAGCCGTTCCACTTCGGGATAAGCGGTGGCGATGGCATCGACGCTGTTGGCCAGATAGCGGTTCACCCGGCCCAGCACGGCGTTCTGTTCGTGAATCACCGTGGGAATGCCGGCAGCGCGCGCGGCGAGCAGTGCGGGCAGCGCGGGATAGCCGCCAAAGCCAATCACGCAGGCCGGCTGAAAGCTTTCGAACAGGCGCAACGCCATCGACCGGCCGCGCAGAATGGCCCGCATCCCCTTGAACAAGGCCACCGGATTCTTGCCCAGCCGCCCGGCAGGCAACACGTGCGCGGTAAGGAAATCGGGCTTGCCGGGTATCTTGGCGCCGCGCGCATCGGTGATCAGCGCCACGTGGTGGCCGCGTGCATGCAGTTCGGTGGCCAGGGCAAAGGCCGGGATCATGTGCCCGCCGGTGCCCCCGGCCGCCAGCACGAAGTGGCGCGATACGCCGGGTTGATGTTGTGCAGTCATTTGCGCGTCAGTTCGCCCAGGTGAAAGGTTTCGCGCGTCAGATAAGGGTTGCGGCGCGTGATGGCGAGCAGGAAACCCACGCCGATCAGCAAGGCAATGGTGGACGAGCCGCCATAGCTGATCAGCGGCAAGGTCATCCCCTTGGACGGGAACAGTTGCAGGTTGACGAGGATGTTGATGAAAGCCTGGCCGGCAAGCTGCGCCGTCAGGCCCGTGGCGGCCAGCACCGTGAACAGGTCTTCCTCGTCCACCAGGCGCAGCAGCACCCGCAGCACGATGGCGCAATAGAGGATCACGACGATAGCGCACGAGATCAGGCCGAATTCCTCGCCGATCACCGAGAAGATATAGTCGGTATGCGCTTCGGGCAGGGCATTCTTGCGCGCGCCCAGCCATAGCCCGGTGCCGCTCCACCCGCCGGCCACCAGCGTGCGCATGGCGAGGTCAACCTGGTCGAACTCTGCCCCGCCGGAAAGGAAATTGTCGATGCGGTGCGTGGCATTGGGATAGAGCAGATAGGCCAGCACCACAGCCGCGATCGCGCCGCCCATGGCCCAGCCCACGCGCGCCAGCGGCAGGCCCGAGAGCAGGACCAGCACGAACCACACGCCGGCGAACAGCACGGTGGAGCCGAAATCGGGCTGCGCCATCAACAGCACGGCCACCAACGCCATCGGCACCATCGACAGGCGGATCACCGGCATGTGCGGATCGCGCACTTTCCACGAGAGTATCCATGCCACGGCAATGGCAAAGCCGGGCTTGAGGAATTCCGACGGCTGGATGCCCAGCACCCAACGCTTGGCGCCTTTCACTTCGGTGCCCATGATCGGCACCAGCACCAGGGCAATGATCATCACCCCGGCCAGCATGATCGCGGCGCGGCGCGCGGCATCCTTGGGCAGCAGCGAGACGGCAAACATGCCGAGCAGGCCAAGTGCCTGCATTTCCAGCTGGCGCCAGAAGAAATAGAGATCGCCCAGCGCTTTCTGATGGGTGGAGAGGCGATGCGCGCTGGCCGGAGAGGCCGCCGCCACGGCAATCGCCCCCACGATCATCAGCACGAGGATCAGGCCCAGCAGCACGCGATCGATCTCGCGCCACCAGATCACCAGTTCGCTGCGCCGGGTGCGGCGAAAGCGCTGCATGGCGCCGGCCGAAGTGGCGGGCGCGGCGGTGGGCAAAGCAACGGCAGACGCCGGAACCGTGCCGGTCGGCGGAGGGGCAACGGGCCCGCCAGAAGGCATGCCGGTCAACTCCCCGCCGTCAGGGCTGCCACGATCTGGCGGAAGCATTCGCCACGCGCCTCGAAATCGCGGAACTGATCAAAACTGGCACAGGCCGGCGAGAGCATGATGACATCGCCCGGCACGGCCTGCTCCATCGCGGCGCGCACGGCATCGCCCAGCATCTCGGCCCGGGTCACCGGCATGACCGGCTCCAGGATTTCGGCAAAGCGAGGGCCAGCCTCGCCAATGGTATAGGCGCGCACGACGTGGCCGAAATGGGGCGCGCACTCATCAAGGTCGTCGCCCTTGGGCAGCCCGCCCACGATCCAGTGGATGCGCGGAAACGCCGCCAGCGCCGGCGCGGTAGAGGCCGGGTTGGTGGCCTTGCTGTCATTCACGAACAGCACGCCGTTCTTTTCCGCCACGCGTTCCATGCGATGCGGCAGCCCAACGAAGCTTTTGAGGCCCGCGGCAATCGTCGCCTCGTCAAGGCCGAGATAGCGCGCAGCCCCCACCGCCGCGGCAGCGTTGGCGCGGTTGTGCGGCCCTTGCAAGCTGGGCCATTGCGCCGGATCGCCGGGCAGGTCGATGCCGTTGATGAACTGGAAGTTGGTGCCTTCGGGGGCAAAGCGCAGCACATCGTCTTCAAGCTCTGCCCGCATGTCCACCAGCGCAAGGTGGCCATGCGCCTGCATGCCGAACAGCCGCGCCTTGGACGCGACATAGGCATCATAGCCATCGTAGCGATCGAGGTGATCCGGGCTGACATTGAGCAGCACGGCCACATCGGCATCGAGCCGCTGGGTCAGGTCGATCTGGTAGCTCGACAGTTCCAGGACATAGACCCCGCCGGCCGGCAAGGGCTGCTGCTCCAGGATCGGCTTGCCGATATTGCCACCCATCAGGCTGGGCACGCCGGCAGCCTGCAACAGATGATGGGTCAGCGCGGTGGTGGTGGACTTGCCATTGGTGCCGGTGATCGCCACCACGCGATGGGCGGGCAGGTCGGCGCGGGCCTGGGCGAACAGCTCGATGTCGCCGATCACCGGCACCCCGGCGCCGCGCGCATGGGCGGCAATGGGATGGCGATTGAGCGGCACGCCGGGCGACACCACGACGCCGGCAAATCCGGCGAGGTCGATCGCCAGGGGGTCGGCCAGGGTGGCACGCCCTTCCAGCGCGGCGCGCGGTTCCTCGCGCGCGTCCCACGCCGTGACGTGGGCACCGCTGGCGAGCAGGCATTCGACCGTGGCCATGCCCGAGCGCGCCAGGCCGAGCACGGCGTATTTCTTTCCGGCAAAGGCGGACGAGACGATCATCGCACCTTCAGCGTGGCAAGACCGAGCAGGGCCAGCACGATCGAGACGATCCAGAAGCGGATCACCACGGTCGATTCCTTCCAGCCGAGCTGTTCGAAATGGTGGTGGATCGGGGCCATGCGGAACACCCGCTTGCCCGTGCGCTTGTAGACGAAGACCTGCACGATCACCGAGACCGCTTCCATCACGAACAGGCCGCCCACGATGGCCAGCACGATTTCATGGTGCGCGGCCACCGCGATCACGCCCAGCGTGCCGCCCAGCGCCAGGCTGCCGGTATCGCCCATGAACACGGCGGCCGGCGGCGCGTTGAACCACAGGAAAGCAAGGCCCGCGCCCATCACCGCCGCGCAATAGATCGCTAGCTCGCCCGCGCCGGGCACATGGGGAATGCCCAGATAATGGGCATAGTCGGCGCGGCCAGCCAGATAGGCGATGATCGCAAAGGTGCCGCAGGCGATGATCACCGGCATGATCGCCAGGCCGTCGAGCCCGTCGGTCAGGTTCACGGCATTGCCCGCCCCCACGATGACGAAGGCGGCAAACACGAAGTAGAACGGCCCGAGCGGAATATAGAGATTGCTGAACACCGGCACATAGAGGTTGGTTTCGGTCACCACCAGCCAGGCAGCGATGCCGGCAATCACGAATTCGAGCAGCAGGCGCACCTTGGCCGGCACGCCCTGGTGCGCGTACTTCGTCACCTTGTCGTAATCGTCGAGAAATCCGATCAGCCCGAAACCGAGCGTGACGATCAGGCAGGCCCAGACATAGCGGCTCGACAGGTCCATCCACATGAGCAGGCCAAGGACCAGCGCGGTCACGATCATCAGCCCGCCCATGGTGGGCGTGCCGCGCTTGGCCAAGTGGGTTTGCGGCCCATCCTCGCGGATCGGCTGGCCCTTGCCCTGGCGGATGCGCAGCATGTTGATGAAACGCGGGCCGATCAGCAGCCCGATCATCAGCGCGGTCAGCAGCGAGGCCCCGGCCCGAAACGACTGGTAGCGGAAGAGATTGGTCAGGCCTTCATAATGCAGCCAGTGAGCCAGGAGATAGAGCATTCACCGTTCCTTGTCAGGCCAGCGCCTTTACCAGCGCGCCCAGACCAACCGAATTCGAACCCTTTACGAGGATGGCGTCCCCGCCCGCAATGCCGATCCGGGCCAGCACGTCTGCGGCCTCGGCACTCGTGTGCACATGATCGACTTGCAGCGACGCGGCAAGCGCGGTGCCGCTGCTTTTCCCCAATGCGGCGGCCAATGCCGCCATTTCGGGCCCAACCAGCACGGCGTGGGCAATGCCCGCCGCCAGAATTGGCCCGGCCAGGTCGGCGTGATAGCGATCCTCGTCGGCGCCCAGTTCGCGCATCGCGCCCAGCACGGCAATGCGCCGCGCTGCCGGGGTGGCGCCCAGGCCCGCCAGAGTGACGGCCATTGATGCCGGATTGGCGTTATAGCTTTCATCGATCAGCAGCGCGGTACCGCTGCCATCGCCGCCCGGGGCGGCAATGGCATGGCGCGCGCCGCGGCCGGCCAGCCCTTCCATTTCCGCCAGCGCCAGGCCGGCCGCACCCAGGTCTCCACCCGCAGCGCGCACCGCCGCCATCACGGCGAGCGAGTTGATCACCCAGTGATCGCCCGGCTGCGCCACGGTGTAGCACAGCTTGCCGCCCCCTTCACCAAAGCCGCCCAGGTCGGCGGTGACCAGCGAACCGCCGCCGGGCGCGGCCACCACGTCGAGCAGGCGCACATCGGCATGGGCGGCACGGCCAAAGGCAATGATCGTGCCGGCATGTTGCGCGGCCTTGGCGCGCAGGCGTTCGTAGTGCGGGCTGTCGGCCGGAATGATCGCCACCCCGCCCGGCTCCAGCCCTTCGAAAATCTCGCCCTTGGCGTCGGCAATCGCTTCCTCGCCACTGAAATGGCCGATGTGGGCCGGCGCGATGGTGGTGACGATGGCCACGTGCGGGCGCACCAGTCGCGTCAGCGCGGAAAGCTCACCGGCGTGGTTCATGCCCATCTCGAACACGCCGAACTGCGTGCGCGCCGGCATGCGCGAGAGGCTGAGCGGCACGCCGACGTGGTTGTTGTAGCTTTTCACCGAGCGGTGCGCGCGGCCCCGGCTGCCCCGGTCGAGCGCGGCGAACAGCGCTTCCTTCACCGAAGTCTTGCCCGCCGATCCGGTCACGCCGATCACCCGTGCCTCGGGCGCCAATCGCGCGCGGGCGGCGCGGCCCAGCGCATCGAGCGCGGCAGTGGTGTCCTCCACCAGCACATGCGGGTGCAGCACGGGATGCTCCACCAGCGCGGCGGCCGCACCCTTGCCGAACGCGCCAGTGACAAAGCGATGGCCGTCGGCGCTTTCGCCGCGCAGCGCGAGGAACAAGTCCCCTTCCATCACTTCGCGGCTGTCGAACGCCACCCCGTTCACGGCAAAGGCGGTAGAGGCCTTGCCCCCGGTTGCCGCCGCGATCTCGCTCGCGCTCCATAGCGCCAGCGGCGTATCGTCCTCGGCCTCCAATGGCCAATCGAGCAGGGCGGCGGTTGCGCTCATCCGGTTATTTCTCCCACGCATTCGCGGGCCACCTGCACGTCGTCGAACGGCAAGACCCGCATTGCTTCACCACGCCCCACGATCTGTCCCTGTTCGTGTCCCTTGCCGGCCACCAGCACGATGTCTCCCGCGCCGGCCTGGCTGACGGCCGCGGCAATCGCGGCGCGGCGGTCGGCCACTTCCACCGCCTTGCCATCGCAACCGGCCATCACGGCGGCGCGGATCACCGCAGGATCTTCGCCGCGCGGGTTGTCGTCGGTCACGATCACCACGTCCGATCCGGCGCAGGCCGCCGCGCCCATCGGCGCGCGCTTGCCGGTATCGCGATCGCCGCCCGCGCCGATCACGGTGATCAGTCGCGCGCCCACGTGCGGGCGCAGCGCGGCAATCGCGGCTTCGATGGCATCGGGGGTGTGCGCGTAATCGACATAGACCGGCGCGCCGACGCGGCTGATCGCCGCGCGTTCCAGCCGCCCGCGCACCGGTTGCAGCCGTGCCAGCGCATCGAGCGTGCGACCAGCGTCGCCGCCGCTCGCGATCACCAGGCCTGCGGCCACCAGCGCATTGGCCGCCTGGTACGCGCCGATCAGCGGCAACGTCACCTTGCGGGTGGCGCCTTGGTGCACGAGTTCAAGCACCTGGCCCAGTTGCGTGGGGGTGCGGCCGGCCAGGCGAATGGTCTCCCCCTTTTCGCCCACGGTGATCGCCTTGAGGCCGCGCGCCGCCACATGGGCCAAGGCCTTGTCGCTCCACGCGTCATCAGCCCAGACCACGGCGCTGCCGCCATCGGCCACCACTTCATCGAACAGGCGCATCTTGGCCGCGAAATAGGCGTCCATCGTCTCGTGATAATCGAGATGGTCGCGGCTGAGGTTGGTAAACCCGCCGGCCACCACGCGCAGCCCCTCGTTGCGGAACTGCGAAAGGCCGTGGCTGGAGGCTTCATAGGCCACATGGCTCACCCCTTCGCGCGCCAGGCCATGCAGGTTGGCCAGGAACGTGACGATATCGGGCGTGGTAAGGCCGGTGGAAACGCTTTCGTCGGCAGTGGTCACGCCCAAGGTGCCGATCGAGGCGGCAGCGTGCCCGGCCATGCGCCATAGCTGGCGCGTCATTTCGACGGTCGAGGTCTTGCCGTTGGTGCCGGTCACCGCCACCACGGTTTCGGGCACGGGGGCAAAGAACGGCGCGGCCAAGTGCGCAAACAGGCGGCGCGGGTTGGCATCGGCCAGGTGCACGGCCCCTTCGACGCGGGCTTCCGGCCGGGCGACCACGGCAATCGCACCGGCGGCAATCGCGGCGGGAATGAAATCCTCGCCATTGGCCTGCGCGCCGGGAAAGGCACCGAACACCGTGCCCGGCGCCACCTTGCGATTGTCGATGGCAAAGCCGGTCACATTGATCTCGGCGGCCGCCTGGGGCAGCGCAACACCGGCAGACCGTGCCAGCAAACCCAGCTTCATTCACCATCTCCACTGCCGATCAACGGCGAAAGGTCAGAAATATCCACGTCGCGGCTGGCGTCCGGCACAACGCCCAGCAGCGGCCCGATGCGCGGCACCACGCGGCCCACGATCGGCGCCGCGTTCCACGCCGCCGTGCGCTGGCCCGAGGTGGCCGCCGTGCCCTGCGGTTCATCGAGCATGGCGATGACCACATAGCGCGGCTTGTCCATCGGGAAGGCCGCCGCAAACGTCGCCACCAGCGACGTCTTGCGATAGCCGCCATTGCCCGGCTTTTCGGCCGAGCCGGTCTTGCCGCCCACGCGGAAGCCCGAGGCATCGGCCTTGCGCCCCGTGCCATCGGCCACGATCATGCGCAAGAGTTGGCGGATGCGCGCACTCGTGGACGCCTTGAACACGCGCGTGCCGGCCGGCACATGCGCCGGGTCCACCTTGTAGAGCGTAGCCGGGCGCCAGATGCCGCCATTGACCAGCGCGGCATAGGCACAGGCCAGGTGCAGCGGCGTGACGGCAATGCCGTGGCCATAGCTGACCGTCATCGTGGTGATCCGGCTCCAGTCGCCAGCCGCGTTTTCGCCGTGCGGCCACAGCGGGAAGCCGCGCGCCGGCAGTTCGATGGTGGGGCGCTGGTTCATGTGCAGCGCCATCATCGTGCGCTTGAGCAGCGGGCCGCCCAGCTTGTCGGCCACCTGTGCAGTGACGATGTTCGATGAATGGATCAGCGCCTCGGGCACGTTGAGCGAGGCGCCGAAATTGTGGCTGTCGTGGATCGTGCGCCCGGCGATATGCAGGGGGCCGGCCGGATAGCGTACCGACAGGTCGGTGACCACGCCCGCATCGATCGCAGCGGCAATGGTGATCGGCTTGAACGTGGAGCCAAGCTCGTACACCTGGTTCGACACGCGGTTGAACACGAGGTCGTTGAACGCGCGATCCGATCGGTTGGGATTGAACGAAGGCAGCGAAGCCAGCGCCACCACTTCGCCGCTGTCCACATCCAGGACGATGCCCGCCGCGCCCTTGGCGTTGCTTTCCTGCATGCCGCGCAGCAGTTCGTCTTCCAGCGCGCCCTGGGCCCGCGAATCGAGCGAAAGCGCCACCGGCGTGCCGCGCTGCGCGGGATCGAGCAGGCGCGGCTCGAGCACCTGCTCCATGCCGACGTGGCCCTGGCCTTCTTCATCGACATAGCCCAGCACGTTCGCGGCAAGCGAGCCTTGCGGGTAATAGCGCTGGTTTTCACGCGGGAATTCCAGCGCGGGTTCACCCAGGGCAAACACGCGGTTGGCTTCCTCGGGCAGGACGCGCTTGCGCAAGTAGCTGCCCCTGCCCGATTTCAGGCGCTCCACCAGGTCCTTGTAATCGGCATCGGGGAATATCTGGACCAGCGCGCGGGCCACTTCCTCGGGCGTCTTTACCAGGGGATTGCCCCCCTCGCCCAGCGCCTTGGGATTGAACCACAGCGAATAGGACGGGAACGCGCGGGCCAGCGGCACGCCGTTGCGATCGGTGATCTCGCCACGCGGCGGCAAGAGCGCCTCTGCCAGCGAGCGGCGATCGGGCGCCTGCTCGAACAGCCCCAGCTGGGTGAGCCGCACCAGCGCGGTCAGGGTGAGAAAGATGAAGCCGACAGCCACCACCAGGACGCGAACCTTGGCGGTGACCAGCGAACGCTGGCGCACGCTGGCCAGCTGGACGCGGCCCGTGGCGATGGCTGCCGAGGCGGTAAGCTGGTTCACCGGCTCGTCTTCACTCCTGTCTTGCGATCCGTATGGGCAGTCTTTTGTGCAGTCTTCACGGCCGGCTTGGCTTTCGCCTTGCCTTTGCCGTCATCCTTGTCCGCCTTGGCGGATTTGGCCACAGCCTTAGTCTGGGCGCCGGTATCGCGGGAAGCCTGGGGCTTGGCCTTCTCCACCGTTGCCACGCGCTTGGCCGGGGCCTTGTCGCGCTTTTCGCCCTTTTCGTCGCCGCCATCCCGCTTGTGCGCGGCCTTGCTCGCGCTCGGGGCGTGCAACGTGCCAAGCTTTTCGGCAAGCGTCGCGGTGGCTTCGGCATGGTCGAGCGCGCGGTTGCGCGGCTTGCCAGCGCCCCCATCGTCGCCCCCGGCGCCATCCCGCTCGGCCTCGTGCGTTTCGGCCAGCGGGCGCACGCCGGCATGCTCGCCCGACAATGCCGGGAAGGCGGCGGCGGCAATCACGCTGTCATCCACCGTCGCCACGCGGATCGGCGCGGGGGCATCGGGTTCGGCCGGCTTGCTCAGCACGGCAAGCTGGCGCTCGTTTTCCAGGTACTGCCCGGCCACGGGCGCGACATAGCCGAATTCCAGGTCGTTCCACGCCTTCAACTGCTGCTGGTTGGCGCGCGTCTCGAACTCTGTTTCGAGATACATCTTCTGCTGCTTGAGCGCGACGATCTGCCCTTCGGCGCGGTGCACCTGGCTGCGCAGCGCATTGACGCGGAAAGACAGGATCATGACCAGCGCGCCGCATACCGCAAGCAGCGCCAGCCAACCGATCGACCGCAGGCGTTGGGCAGACAGGATCATGCCGAAAGGCTCCCCGCATTTTGCGAAAACGCGCGCGCGGAGGCGGCGGTACGCACCGCCCAGCGCAAGGTGGCAGACCGGGCGCGCGGGTTGCGTGCCTCTTCCTCGGCCCCCGGACGGATCGCCGCCGAAGGCTTTTCGAACACCGCGGCAAAGGCTTGTGCCTGGGGCGGCAGATGGCGCGAGCCCGACGGCGTGGCGCCGGCCGCTTCGCGCAGGAACTGCTTGACGATGCGGTCTTCCAGGCTGTGGAAGCTGACCACGGCCAGACGCCCGCCCGGCGCGAGCAGCCGCTCTGCCGCATCGAGCGCGGCGCGCAACTCGTCCAGTTCACCGTTCACGTGGATGCGCACGGCCTGGAAGCTGCGCGTGGCCGGATCCTTGGCCGCGCCGGGACGATAGCCCAGCGCCTTGCGCACCACGGCGGCAAACTGGCCGGTGGTGGTGAGCGGCCGGGCCGCCACCACGGCACGTGCCACGCGGCGCGACTGGCGCTCTTCGCCATAGACATAGAGCACGTCGGCGATTTCGGCCTCGTCGCCTTCGTTGAGGAAGTCGGCCGCGCTCATCCCGTCTTGCGACATCCGCATGTCGAGCGGGCCGTCGCTGGAAAAGGCAAAGCCGCGCTCGCGCTGGTCGAGCTGCATCGAGCTTACGCCGATGTCGAGCACCACGCCCTGAACCTGGGCCATGCCCGCCTCCGCCATGGCCTCTGCCATTTCCGAAAAGCGGCGCGGATGCAGCACCAGCGTGGGCGCAGCGCCCTGGGTTTCGGGCCACAGGCGCCCGGCGGCAATCGCATCGGGATCGCGATCGAAGGCGTGGACCGTGGCGCCCTGCGCCAGGATCGCACGGGTATAGCCACCCGCGCCGAACGTGCCGTCGACGATCACGTCACCGGCCTGTGGGGCAAGCGCGGCGATCACTTCATCGAGCAGCACGGGAATGTGCGGGGCCTGCACGGGCACGAGCGCGGAAGGCGGCAGATCGCTCACTTGCGCTTCCCCTTCTGCGCCGCTTCGGCCAGCAGCGCACGGCACGTCGCCTTGGCGCTGTCCCAGCCGCTGTCCATTTCGAACAGCACTTCGGGCGCCCAGATGGTGAAGAATTCGCCGCCGCCGTGGAAATAGAGCGCGTCGCTCACGCGGGCCTGCTCCCCGAGGTGATCGGGCAGGATGAAACGACCGGATTCGTCAAAGCTGGCACGCAGGAAACCATAAAGCTGGGCGGCACGGGTATCGGGATCGAAATCCTCGCCCCGCTTGAAAGCCATTTCCTCTTCCCGGGCGATGCGGGCGGGAAAGGTTTCGACGCGAGACAGCCCGAAACCGGTGAGGCAGGGGAATTTGTGGTGGCGATCGAGGCAAAGCAGGCGCTGGCCCTGGGAGGCGTCCTTGACGGTGGCGCGGAAGTCTGCGGGCAGCACGAAGCGGTTCTTCTCGCCACGCGGCGAGAAGCCTTGCCCCCAGTAGTTTGACGGTGCTCCCGCCACGTCCCGTCACCACCTTGCCCGCCGGACAAAAGCTTCCCGTCGACGGCCGATGTGCGCACACCAGCCGAACCATCCCCCACGGATGCGACATGAAAGTTTGTCCCGATGGCGCCATGCTATCGCGGGAGCATCCGGGCGAAAAGGGGAAATTGCGGGAAAGAACGGTCAAAACCTGATTCAATTGAGGTTTTTTATGGTTTTTTACCTTTAACCAAAGATGTGTTCACGAAATGTTTCCTGCAAAAACCGTTGGAATCCCGTCGGTTTCCGAATCAGGGTCATTTTGGAGGTGCTTTTTCCCGTGCTTTCCCGTGGCGAACCGGGAATCGCGGACGCACTGTTCCGCATTTTCCCCGAAGCGGGAGAATCGCGCGAACGCATCACGCCTGGCCGCGCGCGGCGCAGCCAACGGGCGCGATCAGTGCTGTTGCGGGCTGGGGCTTTGCTGGGGCGGCGCGGCGCCAACCGGCAATTCCGGCGCGACGCCCATATCGACCAGGGGATCGTTGGCGGCCGTGGCGCTGGCTTCCACCGTGGGATCGAGCGCAGCGGCGCGATTGGCCAGCGTCACGCGCTCCATCACCACATTGGCAAGGCTGATCAGCAGGATGATGGCCCCCAGGCCAAACAGTCCCACTTGCAGGCGATAGACCGCCTGGGCACGCAGTTCACGTGGCGAAAGCGGCACGTGGTGGACCGGCACGATGGGCGCAGAAGGCGGCGCCCCAAACGGGGAGACCTTGCGTTCGCGTTGCAAGCCGAACAGCGCCATCGCGCAGCTATAGCTTATTGCTCAAGCCACGGGAAGATGGGCAGACCCTTGGCGCGCAGCCATTCGGGGTTGTAGAGCGAAGAGAGGTAGCGGAAGCCCGTGTCGCACAGGATCGTGGCCACCCGTGCGCCGGGGCCGATCTGCTTGGCCAGCGCCACGGCGCCGGCCACGTTGATCCCGCTCGACAGGCCCAAGCACAGCCCTTCCTCGGCCAGCAGGCGCTCGACCCAATAAAGCCCTTCCTCGTCGGAAATGCGGAACTGGGTATCGATCGGCGCGCCTTCCAGGTTGGCGGTGATGCGCCCCTGGCCGATGCCTTCGGCCACCGAAGACCCTTCGGCCTTCAACTCGCCATGGGCGTAATAGCTGTAGAGCGCGGCACCATGCGGATCGGCCAGGCCAATGGTGACTTTCTCGTCGAACGCCTTGAGGCCCATGCCCGTGCCGGCGATCGTGCCGCCGGTGCCCGCCGCACAAATGAAGCCATCGATGCGGCCATCCATCTGCGCCCAGATTTCGGGCGCGGTGCTTTCGATATGGGCGCGGCGGTTGGCGATGTTGTCGAACTGGTTGGCCCAGATCGCCCCTTCGGTTTCCTCGGCAATGCGGCGCGAGGTGTGGACGAAGTGATTGGGATTGGAAAAGGGCGCCGCCGGCACCAGCACCAGTTCGGCCCGCAGCGCGCGCAGCGTGTCCATCTTTTCGCGCGATTGCGTCTCGGGCATCACGATCACGCTTTTGTAGCCCAGCGCATTGGCCACAAGGGCCAGGCCGATGCCGGTGTTGCCGGCCGTGCCTTCGACGATGGTGCCGCCGGGCTGCAACACGCCGCGCTCTTCGGCATCGCGCACGATCCACAGCGCGGCGCGGTCCTTGACCGAGGCACCGGGATTGGCAAATTCGCACTTGCCATAGATTTCGGCGCCGGCCGCTGCGCTGGGCCCAGCCAGGCGCACGAGCGGGGTGTTGCCGATGAGGGAGAGGCTGTCGGGAACGATCGCGGGAGCAGTCATGGCAAGCGAGTTAAGGTGCCCCGACGCAATCGGCAACCCAATTGCGCTTGGGCACTCGAAAGCTATTCGCGCGCCGATCTATTCACGGCCGGCGCGGATCGCCGCGGCACCGGCAAAGGGCGCCACCGCCAGCGCCACCAGGCTGCACGCGGCCAGCAGGCCCAAGCCGCCTTCCCCACCCGGCTGCAACGAGCCGGCGCCGAAGATCAGCAAGGGCACGGTCAACGGGATGGCCAGCAACCCGCCCAGCGCCGCGCCCGCGCGCAGCCCGGCCGTCAGCGCCGCGATCGTCACGCCGATCGCGGCCAAACCCGGCGTGCCTAGCAGCAGGCCCCATTCCACCGTGGCCAGTTGCCCCGCATCGAGCGATAGCAACCCCGCCGCGATCGGCGTGGCCAGCAGCAACGGCACGCCAAAGCTGATCCAATGCGCCACGATGCGCACCAGCAGCAGCGCTTCTTCCGAAAGGCCACGCAGGGCCCATTGGTCGAACAACCCGGCTTCCACATCCGGTTCCACCAGCCGGTCGAGCGGCAGGATCGCCGCCAGCAATGCCGCCACCCAGATCACCCCGGCGCCGGTGCGGCCCAGCAGGCGGGCATCGGGCCCCACGGCAAAGGGATAGAGCATCGCCACCGCCAGGAAGAACAACAAGGGCAGCGCCGCCCCGCCCCGCCCCTGTGCACCGCGCAGGAGCAGCGCCAGGTCGCGCCGAAAGATCGGCCAGAGGCGCGCGATCATGCCCAATCCCCTTCCGCGTCATCCCCATGGGGCAGCGGCACGTGATCGGCCATGGCCAGGGTCTTCACGCCCGCAAGCGCCAGCGGCTGGTGCGAGGCAATCACCACCAGTCCGCCACCGGCGCGGTGCGCCTCGATCGCCGCCTGCGCCTGGGCAGCCCAGGCCGTGTCGAGGCCATTGAGCGGCTCGTCCAGCAGCCAGATCGGCGCCTTGGCCGCCGCCAGTCGCGCCAGCGCCGCGCGCTTCTTTTGCCCGGTAGAAAGGTAACGCACTGGCACGTCGGCAAGATCCGCCAAGCCAAACGGATCGTCCGCATCGGGTGCCGTGCCGTCGATCCTGTGCCAGAAAGCCAGCGCACGGCCCAACGGCAGATGCCCGTCGAGCGCCAGCCGCTCATCCACCAGGGCCACCGCGCCCTGGCGCTCCACGGTGCCGGCAAAGGGCCGCATCAGGCCCGCCAGGATGCGGATCAGGCTGGATTTGCCGATGCCATTGGCCCCGGCCAGATGCAGCGCGTCGCCTGGCCCCAGGGCAAAGCCCACCCCGCGAAACAGCACGCGGTCGCCGCGCCGGCAGGCAATGTCATGGGCGGCAAGATGGAGTGCGGTCATGTGATCAACCTTGGTCATCCAACTCTCAAGTTCACCACATGAATGCCGTCACCCCGGGCTTGACCCGGGGTCCCGCTTTTCTTTTCAGGGGCCGAAAGAAGCGGGACCCCGGATCAAGTCCGGGGTGACGAAGAGAAAACACATCCCCCGATCCACTAACGACCAAGCCTCATCGCTGCAACCGGCGGCGCAGCGCGCCGGGCAGCCAGCGGGCCGCAAAGGCCAGGCGCCGTGCCGTGGGGCCGACCAGCGTGTGCAGCCGTTGGCCATGTACCGCCTGCCACGCCGCCTGCGCCACGTCTTCGGCGCGGCCGATCTCCAGCCGCTGGCGCGTGACGACGTCGCGGATCGTGCCCGGCGTTGCCGCATTGGGTGCCTGCTCGATCAGCGGCGTGGCGATGAAGCCGGGCATCAGGCTGCGCACGGCAATCCCATCACGTGCCCATTCGGCATCGAGCGCTTCGGTCAAGGCCCGCACGCCCGCCTTGGTGGCCGCATAGACCGACGTGCCCGGCGTGCCATAAAGCGCCGCCGCGCTGGCCGTGTTGAGCAGGCAGGCCGGCGCCCCACCCTTCGCCGCCGCGGCCTGCAACCAGGGGTAGGCCGCGCGTGCGCCCAGGGTCGCGCCGGTCAGGTTGATGGCGATCACCTGCTCGATTTCGGCCACGCTGCACTGCGCGAGCGGCCCGCCCAGTGGCACCCCGGCATTGTTGGCGACCACGTGGATCGCGCCGCCTCCGGCCTGCGCAGCCTCGGCCAGCGCCGCGTCCCACCCGGCTGCGTCGCGCACATCGAGCCAATGGGCCGACCAGCGCCCGGCGGGAAGCAGCGCGCCGGTCTGGGCCATGCCGGCCGCGTCCACATCGGCCAGCGCCACGAACCAGCCCTCGGCAGCAAAACGTTGCGCGATGGCCCGGCCTATCCCGGAAGCGCCACCGGTGATGAAGATCGTGCCGGTCACAGCGCGGGATTGGAATAGCAGTGCCAGGTAAACAGCGCGAGCGCGCCGCGATGCGGGCGCCAGGGCTCGGCCAGGGCCCGCGTTTCCTTTTCGCTCGGCCGTTCGGGCAAGCCCAGCAGCTTGCCCAGGCCAACCTGCACGGCCAGGTCGCCGGCCGGCCAGATATCGGGCCGCCCCTCGGCAAACAGCAGATAGATTTCGGCAGACCAGCGTCCGATGCCCTTGATCCGCACCAGTTCGGCAATCGCGGCCTCATCGTCCTCCGGCAGCGCGGCCAGGTCCAGTTCGCCCGAAACCACCAGCTCGCACAGCGACCGGGCATAGCCCTGCTTCTGCCGCGACAGGCCACAGCCGCGCAGCGCGTCGAAATCCGCGGCCAGCAGATCGGCAGGCGGAATCGCTTCGCCCAGCAGCGCTTCCATCCGCGTCCAGACCGAAGCGGCGGCGGCCACGCTCACTTGCTGGCCCACGATGGTGCGCAGCAGCGTGCGGTAGCCGGTCTCGCGCAGGCGTGGCTCGGGATAGCCCACTTTGGCCAAAGCATCGGCGAAAGCCGGGTTCTGCACGGCCAGGTGATCGAGCCCGGCCCTTATCGCTTCTGCCGAAAGTCCCATCGGGCGCCTCATCCCTTCGCACTTGCCAATATATTTGGGGGGCATTAGCAGCCGGGACGAAGGGCGAACAGAGATCGATGCGAATCCCGCCCCCCATGAGGAGCTTTTGACAATGCCGAAGCTGGTTGTCGTAGATCGTGCGGGTGAGGAAAAGACCATCGAGGTCGGCACCGGCCTTACCGTGATGGAAGCCATTCGCGACAACGGCTTTGACGAGCTGCTGGCGCTGTGCGGCGGGTGCTGCTCATGCGCCACCTGCCATGTCTATGTCGACGACGGCGCTGCGGCCCTGCCGACGATGAGCGAAGACGAAAACGACCTGCTCGACAGCTCGGACCACCGCACCCCGGCTTCGCGCCTGTCGTGCCAGCTGCCGGTGGTCGATGGTCTCAAGGTCACGATCGCACCGGAAGACTGATCGCTTCCGCGCCTGTGGGCATGAAAAAACGCGCCGGGGCCTGACCCTGGCGCGTTTTTTGTTGGTCAGGTTTTTAGAGCGAAAGCCCCGCCGTTTCCGGAAGGCCAGCCATCAGGTTGAGCGTCTGCACCGCAGCGCCGCTGGCACCCTTGCCGAGATTGTCCAGCCGCGCGACGAGGCGCGCCTGGGTGCCATCCTTGCTGCCGATCACGCTCAGCGCCAGGCCATCCCAAGCCTGGGCGCTGCGACGCATCAGGAACTCGCCTTCCTCGGGCGCCCCTTGCGTGACGCTCACGATCGGGCTGCCGGCATAGAACGCAGCCAAGGCATCGAACATCGCCTGGGCCGAACCGGTGCCCGAAAATGTCCGGCGCATGGCTTCGAGTGAAAGCGGCACTTCCACCACCATGCCGCGCAGCGCCGGCACCACGGCGGGGCTGAACAGCGGCGCGACCGAAAGCCCGGCATAGGCCGTCATTTCCGGCACATGCTTGTGCCCGAAGGCCAGGCCATAGCCACGCCAGGCAATGTCGGTATCGTCCTCGAACCGGGCGATCAGCGCCTTGCCACCGCCCGAATAGCCCGAGACGGCATGCACCACATAGGGCCAGTCGGCGGGCAACAGGCCGGCGCGCACCAGCGGCGCCAGCAGCGCGATGAAACCGGTGGGATAGCAGCCCGGGTTGGCCACGCGGCGGGCGTTGGCCACCGCGTCGCGCCCCACCACTTCGGGCAGGCCATAGGTCCAGCCATCGGCCACGCGGTGTGCGGTGGAGGCATCGATCACGCGGGTGGTATCATTGCCGATCATCGCCACGGCAGCGCGCGCGGCATCGTCGGGCAGGCACAGGATCACCACGTCCGCCGCGTTGATCGCTTCGCCACGCGCCGCATCATCCTTGCGGCGCGCCTCATCCAGCGTGATCAGCGCAAATTCGGGCCGGCCGGCCAGCCGCTCGGCAATTTCCAGGCCAGTGGTGCCGGCCGCGCCATCGATGAAGACCTGCGTGGTCATGCGTCCTGCTCCCCGGTCGGCTCCAGCGCGGCCAGCGCGACATAGCCGACCCGCCCGCCTTCATCCGAAGCCTGGCCCCAGGCCCAGCCGCCGGCCATGTCGATCACGGCAAAGAATTCGCCCGCCGGCAGGTCTGCCAGCACGTCTGCATCGGCGCGGCCCGCGCTGCGCAGCGGGGCGGCCGCCTTCAGGCGATGGGGCATGGGCACCGCATAGTGCGGCACGAACACGCGCCCTGCCAGGCGAATATGCGCCAGGTCACCGCGCACGGGCAGTCGCAACGGATCGACCTTCGCCGAAGGGCCGGACAAGGCCAGTTCTCCCTCGGGCGCTACGGCCGGGGAAACGACAAGGGCAAGATCGGATTCGGCAGACAAGACGGGTTCCCGGACATTCGCAAAGGCGCGCGCTTAGCCGCCCTTGCCCCGCGATTCAAGTTTTCCCCAAATCCGCCCTTTGCAGCGCGTGGCGCGGGTCAGGCCCGATAGCGTGCCTGCAACAGCCCCCAAGCCGCGCGCAGCCCCAGCGCCTCACCACCCTTGGGCCGGCCAGGCTTGGCCACCGGGCGCCAGGCAAAAGTATCGAAATGCAGCCAGTCGATGCCCTTGCCCACAAAGCGATCGAGGAACAGCGCCGCCACGCTGGCGCCGGCAAAGCCGTTGCTGGGGGCATTCTGCAGATCGGCCACGTCGGATTTCAGCCATTCGCGATAGGCATCGTGCAGCGGCAGCGGCCAGCACGGATCGTCGCAGGCATTGCCCGCAGCCAGCACGGCACGGGCGGTTTCCTCCTGCCGCGCGAACATCGCGGGCAGATCGGGACCCAGCGCCACGCGCGCCGCGCCGGTCAGGGTGGCGAAATCGATCACCAGATCGGGCTTGGCCTCGCTCGCGCGGGTCAGCGCATCGCCCAGCACCAGGCGTCCTTCGGCATCGGTGTTGGTCACTTCCACGCTCAGCCCCAGGCGCGTGCGCAAAATGTCCCCAGGGCGGAAGGCATTGCCGGCAATGGCGTTTTCCACTGCCGGGATCAGCAGGTGCAGCCGCACGGGCAAGTTCTGGCCCATGATCAGCGCCGCCAGCGCCAGGGCGTGCGCCGCGCCGCCCATGTCCTTTTTCATCAAGGCCATGCCCGAGGCCGGCTTGATATCCAGCCCGCCGGAATCAAAGCATACGCCCTTGCCCACCACGGCCACGCGCGGGGCATGGGGATCGCCCCATTCCAGCTCGATCAGGCGCGGGGCATGGCTGCGCGCCGCCGCCCGGCCCACCGCGTGGACCATCGGATAGTCGCGTTCCAGCGCATCGCCGCTCACCACGTGGATCGTGGCATGGTGCGCCTTGGCCAGGGCGCGCGCCTCGGCCTCGATCTGCGCGGGGCCCATGTCTTCCGCCGGCGTGTTGACCAGGTCGCGCACCATGGCGACAGCGGCAGCCTCGGCCACGATCTGCGGCAGCGCGCGCACCGCGCCGGTCAGCAGCACGCGCGGGCCGGGCTCTCCCGCTTCGCTGCGATAGCGATCGAAACGGTACTGCGCCGTGATCCAGCCATGCAACGCGCGGGTGCCATCGACACCACCGGCCAGGCGATAGGTGCCTGCCGGCAGCCGCTCGGCCGCGCGGGCCAGGCACCAGGTGCCAAGGCTGGTGCGGTCGGCCACGCCGGCCACGGCCGTCCAGCCGTCGCCTGCGCCATCGGGTACCACCGCCACCTCGCCGGCGTTGCCTTCAAAGCCTTGCGCGGCCAGCAGCGCGCGCGCCTGGCCGCTGCGGGCGCGGAGCCATTCGGGCAGCGCGGCCTTGTCGACAATGTGCAGGGCAATCGCGGCTTGGTCGCGATCGGGCTGGATCAACGCGTTCTTGTCGGTCATCTTGGCGCAGACCTTGGCCCAGGTTGGCGCCAAGATCGAGAGGAATTTGCCCCGCAATGCCCGTTATGCCCCCTGCCCGCTCCCTCGCGCTGCTGGCCCTGGCCACGCTGGCCGCCTGCAACCGCCAGGCGCCGCCGCCGCCCGGCCCGACCAGCACCGCCGCCACCGCCGCTTCGGCAACCACAACGGCCACCGGCAGCCATGCCAGTACCCAAGCCACGCAATCGTCCACCACCGGGCATGGCGTGAAGGAAAGCACCGACGCTTACGAATTTTCCTATTCCTGGCCCGCTGCCGCCGATGCCCTGCCGGCGCTGCGCGCCCAACTCGCCGCAGACGAAGCCAAGACCCGCGCCACTTTGCTGCACGATGCCGCGCAGGGACAGAAGGAAGCCGCGCGCGACAAATACCCGTTCCATCCCTATGCCCACTGGCAGGAATGGCAGGTGGTGACCGACCTGCCCGGCTGGCTGAGCCTGTCGAGCCTGGTCGGCAACGACAGCGGCGGCGCCCATCCCAACTATGGCTACGCCGCGATCCTGTGGGACAAGGCCGCCGGCCAGCAGCGCCAGCCGCTCGACCTGTTCACCTCGCCCGCGGCGCTGGCCAAAGCGATCCGCGCGGATTTCTGCAAGGCGCTCGACGCGCAGCGCGCCAAGAAGCGCGGCGGCAATGCCAGCCTGGGCAGCGCCAGCGGCTTTGACGAATGCATCGATCCCCTGGCGCAAACGGTCATCCTGGGGTCGCTGCGGCACAAGGGCTTCGATCGGATCGGCTTCCTCATCGCGCCTTATGAAGCCGGGCCTTATGCCGAAGGCAGCTATGAATTGACGCTGCCGGTCACCCCGGCGGTGCTGGCGGCCGTAAAGCCCGAATGGCGCGGGGCTTTTGCGGCGCCGTAAACAGTTGCTTGCGCCAATTCGTCGCGCCTCTGCAGAGAAGGATAAAAAGAATATTCGCGCAGAGGCGCTGAGATTTCTAATATCTTTGCGCCTTCGCACCTCTGCGCCTCTGCGTGAACAAATTTTGCCGACGTTGCCGGTCTGGCATATTGCAGGCAGCATGGTTAGCATTGCCAGAAAGCGCCCACTTGCGGCCGTTCCGTCGAGAATACAAACTATCGCAAAGCGGACGTCGCGACAGCGCGTCTAGGGAGGCCCTGTGGACAATCCTTACCTGCATGTTGTGTTTGGTTCTTCTCCCGCCGGCATTCTTAGGCGAGCATTGTCCGAACTAGAAATCCAAGACAAAGTTCTCGACATAATCGACGACCTAAGCATCGGGCCAATAGACGACGATAATCCTGATGTCCGCGGAAAATGGTTGAACAATGAATTAGGGGAACATTCTTGGATAGAATTATTGCAAAATGACGCAATTCTCCCTCATAAATCGACGCAAGGCGCGCATCGTATCATCGCATGGTACGCGCCAAACCGCGCAGATAGTTATGCGGGTTTCAAATGGTGGCTGTCGAAGATCGACAGGAAACCGATTTCGGTCATGAGCGTGCCGGACCTTCACTTCCTAGGGACAGAGGCTATGGCGAACCTAGTCGGCAAGGAGGTTAAATTATCAGAAGAAGAACGGGATCATCATCAAACAGAATGGCGAAAACTCAAAGCTGAAAACGCATTACTTCGTATTGTTAAAAATGATCGCCTAACTTCTGCGTCGCTCGAATATTTTGACGAAATCATCCATAATTTGGTACCAAAAGAGTGGCAAACCGCGATGAGGGTTGTGGGCAACGCTCATTATACAATCAGCATTCAGACTGGTCACGTCATCGATGACCTCTTCATATTATCTCGTCTCCGCACTCTCTCCAGATCCGGAGTAATTGAGTGGGATGGAGACATCAAAGACAGGCGCAGAAGCAGAGTACGTCTTGTCCACGATAGCATTTCGTAGCCTGCTAACGGCAGCAACCGCCGTAAGTATGACAAGACCGAAATGCCTCGAACCCACCAACACCCGCCGCCACGCAGACTCACGCCGCCCATCGATCCAACCTCGCAATTTCGCCCCGCCCGCGCTATCTAGGCGCGATGACCGACTATGTGACCGTTGACGACACCGAAACCGTCCTGCGCGACGGAACGATCAAGCTGCATGGCCCCGCCGGGTTCGAGGGCATGCGCAAGGCCGGACGCCTCGCCGCCGAGATCCTCGACGCCCTGGCGCCGCTCGTGCAGCCAGGCGTGACGACCGCCGCGATCGACGATGTGGTTCGCCAGATGACGCTGGACGCCGGCGCCGTGCCGGCGACGCTCGGCTATCGCGGCTATGCCCATTCCTGCTGCATCTCGATCAACCATGTGGTGTGCCACGGCATTCCTTCGGACAAGACGTTCAAGGACGGCGACATCGTCAATATCGACGTGACGCCGCTGCTCGATGGCTGGCACGGCGATACCAGCCGGATGTACCTGGTGGGCGATGTGCCGCTCAAGGCGCGCCGCCTGGTCGACGTGACCTATGAATGCCTGATGATCGGCATCGAACAGGCCAAGCCCGGCGCGCGGCTGGGCGACATCGGCGCCGCGATCCAGGCCCATGCCGAAAAGCAGCGCTATGGCGTGGTGCGCGATTTCTGCGGCCATGGCCTGGGCCGTCTGTTCCACGATGCGCCCGAAGTGGTCCACGCCGCGCGCGCGGGGACCGGACCGGTGCTCAAGCCCGGCATGTTCTTCACCATCGAGCCGATGATCAACCTGGGCAAGCCGGCGGTGAAGATCCTGGATGATGGCTGGACGGCGGTGACACGCGACCGTTCGCTGTCCGCGCAGTTCGAACATTCCATCGGCATTACCGAGGACGGCTGCGAAATCTTTACCGCCAGCCCCAAGGGCCTGCACAAGCCGCCCTACGCGGGGTGAGCGTCTGTTCCAAAATTCGCCCTCGGCGAATTTTGGGTTCGGCACCGGCCCACGCCCCCACCCGACCTCCCATAGGGTACTATCGAGGTCGGGTGGGGGCGTGGGCCGGTGCCGCACAACAAGCGCGTTGCCCAAAAAATAGGCAGCGCCTGCCTTTTATTTAAGCATTTTTAAGTCGCATTTGCGCAACAACCCGCATGATTTCATGCAAGGTTGGGTTGCTTTCTTACTTTCCCTGTGCATTTCCCGCTTTCGCACAAGGCAGCAATGGCCTAGGGCAAGGTGCTTAACAGTGGCACGATTCTTGTTAGGATCGGCGCTGCGGACACAAGGAACGTGCGGCTGCCCACATACCCGTGGTGCAGCGCGGCATTCAGGTGCAGGGGTCAGGAACCGGTGAAGAAGATCGAAGCGATCATCAAACCCTTCAAGCTCGACGAAGTGAAGGAAGCGCTGCACGAAATCGGCGTTTCGGGCATCACCGTCACCGAGGCGAAGGGTTTCGGCCGACAGAAGGGCCATACCGAGCTTTATCGCGGCGCCGAATATGTTGTCGATTTCCTGCCCAAGGTGAAGCTTGAGGTGGTGGTGGGCGACGCGCTGGTGGAACGCGTGGTGGAAGCCGTAGCCGCCGCCGCGCAGACCGGCCGCATCGGCGATGGCAAGATCTTTGTGATCCCCATCGAAAGCGCGCTGCGCATCCGCACCGGCGAACGCGACAACGACGCGATCTGATTGAATTTCGCCGCGGGCTCGGCCTTTCCTTCCGTGGAAGGACGGCTGGACGTGCGGCGCGTTAGCGGGGGTGGCCTTGGGACGGGCGGCCTCCTTATCCAACCACCCCTGACGCCCGCCGCACATATCTGGCGGGCAAACAGAAGGACCAGCGATGGCAAGTGCAAAGGACATCCTCGCCCGTATCAAGGAAGAGGAAATCGAGTGGGTTGATCTCCGCTTCACCGACCCCAAGGGCAAGTGGCAGCACCTCACCATGGTGTCGTCGGTCCTGGGCGAAGACGAACTGGAAGACGGCTTGATGTTCGACGGCTCGTCGATCGAAGGCTGGAAGGCCATCAACGAGTCGGACATGATCCTCAAGCCCGACCTCGACTCGGTGTTCGTCGATCCGTTCTCGGCCACGCCGATGCTGATCATCAACTGCGACATCGTCGAACCGTCGACCGGCGAACTCTATGCCCGCGATCCGCGCTCGACCGCCAAGCGCGCCGAAGCGTTCCTCAAGTCGACCGGCATCGGCGACACCGTCTATGTCGGCCCGGAAGCCGAATTCTTCCTGTTCGACGACGTCAAGTTCTATGACGGCTACGATGGCAACGGCTTCAAGATCGACGACATCGAGCTGCCGACCAACTCGAACAAGGACTACGAAGCCGGCAACCTGGCGCACCGTCCGCGCGCCAAGGGTGGCTACTTCCCCGTCGCCCCGGTCGACAGCTGCGTCGACATCCGTGGCGAAATGGTTTCGACCATGCTCGAAATGGGCCTGCCCTGCGACAAGCACCACCACGAAGTGGCCTCGGCGCAGCACGAACTGGGCCTGACCTTCGGCACCCTGGTGCAGACCGCCGACCGCATGCAGATCTACAAGTACGTCGTGCACCAGGTCGCGCAGGCCTATGGCAAGACGGCCACGTTCATGCCCAAGCCGATCATGAAGGACAACGGCTCGGGCATGCACACCCACATCTCGATCTGGGATTCGGGCAAGCCCCTGTTCGCCGGCAACGGCTATGCCGGCCTGTCGGACATGTGCCTCTACTTCATCGGCGGCGTGATCAAGCACGCCAAGGCGCTCAACGCCTTCACCAACCCGACGACCAACAGCTACAAGCGCCTGGTGCCGGGCTATGAAGCTCCCGTGCTGCTGGCCTATTCGGCCCGCAACCGTTCGGCGTCGTGCCGCATCCCCTATGGTGCCGGCACCAAGGCCAAGCGCGTGGAATTCCGCTTCCCCGACGCGATGGCCAACCCCTACCTCGCCTATGCCGCGCTGCTGATGGCCGGTCTCGACGGGATCAAGAACAAGATCCACCCGGGCGAAGCCATGGACAAGAACCTCTACGATCTGCCGCCGGCCGAACTCGCCGCCGTGCCGACCGTCTGCGGTTCGCTGCGTGAAGCGCTGGACTCGCTGGCCGCTGACCACGAATTCCTGCTCGATGGCGGCGTGTTCACCAAGGACCAGATCGAAAGCTACATCGAACTGAAGTGGCCCGAAGTGTACCGTTGGGAAACCACGCCTTCGGCCGTCGAATTCGACATGTACTACAGCGCGTAAGTGTTTGACCCGGAACTGCGGCCTTGCCGCAGTTCCGGGTGTTCCGGCACCAGCCCGCTCCCCCACCCGGCCTCCCATAGGGTACTATCGTTGGGAGGCCGGGTGGGGGAGCGGGCCGGTGCCGGAACCCAAAATTCGCCCTTCCGCGAATTTTGAAAACAGACCTTACGCCCGGCTGCCTCGCGCAGCAGGTGCACAGAACGACGCCCGGACCCAAGCGGTCCGGGCGTTTTTCGTTGGCCGGCATGCTGCATCGCAAAAGTTGTCCACAGGCGAGATGAATGCAGGATAAACGGTTCAGCCGCAGCGGTGAACCGTGGGAACCGCGGGTTCTCGAATCCGGGCAAATCCTTAAGGTGAGCGCCATGCTTCGCACCGCACTCACCGCTCTGGCCGCTTTCGCTTCGCTTGCTGCACTGCCGAACGTGGCCCATGCCCGGCTCCAGTGCGTGACTTATGCCCGCCAGGTTTCCGAGGTGCAGCTTTCGGGCAATGCGCGCGATTGGTGGGGCAACGCCGCCGGCACTTATGCCCGTGGCCAGGCCCCCAAGGCCGGCGCGGTCCTGGCATTCCGCGCCTCGCGTTCGATGCCCTATGGCCACGTTGCGGTGGTGAGCAAGGTGGTCGACGCCCGCCACGTGATGATCAACCACGCCAACTGGTCGCGCCCCGGCATGGTCGAACGCGGCGTGATGGCGGTGGACGTTTCCGACGCCGGCGACTGGTCGGAAGTGCGCGTGTGGTATGGCCCGACCCAGTCGCTCGGCCTGCGCCCCTCGCCTGCCTTCGGCTTCATCTATCCCCACGGCGGCGTCGACACCCAGACCGCCCCAGCCACCCAGACCGCTTCGATCGACTTGACGCTGGTTAAGGCACAGGGCTGATCCCTTTCCCAACGTCGAAGCAACAAGCCGCCCGATTTCGGGCGGTTTTTTGTTGCTGCATGGTGTGCTCGATAGCCCCAGAGTCAGCGGCGCACTGCTTTGCAGGTTTCCACCACGCTGACGCGTGGCTTCATGGCAATCAGGCTTGCAAAAGGAATGGCCGAAAATCGTTGATAGATTGGCCAATCAAAAAAATAAGTTTCAAATTTCGAAGCCTTTACTTTTAACCGCGATGCGGCCGTCATCGTTAAAAGGTCTTGGGAGTTCGGCCTGAAGGTTACCGCCATTAGCGGTTCCTTATAATAGTGCCCCGTCCTGGTGACCTCTTGCAAACGAAGGCCAGGTCCGAACTTGTAATCGTCTTCAACATAGGCGTCTTCGCTTTGCGAGGTTATCACAAGTCTGGCGACGGCATTCTCACGATACTGCAACCACCCTGACTCGACCGCCCCAAAGCGTTCGCTGTTGGCAGCAGTCTCTGCGGTGCGCTTTGTCACGAACGAGCACCAACGCTCGGGCGTCCCGCCTTCATCTTCGAGGGTTTTGGTTGAGTAGAACCATGCCTGACGGGGCAACGCCGGCTCGGCATGAGACGCCCCACCAGCAAAGAGGCAAAGTGCCGCAAGACATACTTTTGGACCAGGCTGCATGGCGTCCCCGCAAATACGTCCCGCAAAATGCTAGTTCTGGTCTTTCACGAACTCAACATGCTTTTCCCGGCCATGGTCCGCGCTTCGGCCTTGTCTGCGGGTCGAGCCTGAGGCCTGGCGCCCGCCCTTGCGCCCAGCCTCAGATCACCTGCCGCATGCGATCGGCCGCATTGCGGGTCAGCAGGGCGCAGGCCTGGTCTGCAGGCAATGCCGGCCAGAACAAGTGCCCTTGGACAAGCTCGCACCCGGCCGCGTGGACCAGGCGGCGCTGGAGTTCGGTTTCCACGCCTTCGGCCACCACTTTCATGCGCAGCGTCTGCCCCAGCGCCACGATCGCGCCCAGGATCGATTGGGCGTCATGGTCCGCCTCGATGTTCTGCACGAACGAGCGGTCGATCTTGATGCGGTCGAACTGGAACGAGCGGAGGTAGCTGAGCGAGGAATAGCCGATCCCGAAATCGTCGAGCGCGATGCGGAAGCCCATGCCCTGCAGCGTGCGCAGCGATTGCGCCACGTTGTCGCTGCGATCGAGCATCACGCCTTCGGTCACTTCCAGGATGACCCGGCGCGGCGAAATGCCGGTTTCCTCCACCAGCGACTGGATCGTCTCGACAAAGCCGTGGGCCATGATCTGGATCGGCGAAAGGTTGATCGACAGGTCGCACGCCGGCCAGTTGCGGCACTGGGTGAACACGCGGCGCAACATCCATGTGCCCAGCGGCACCATCAGCCCGCATTGCTCGGCAATCGGCACGAACACGCCCGGGCCGATATCGCCACGCTGCGGGTGCGGCCAGCGCAGCAAGGCTTCGAACCCCTCGATCTGCCAGGTCGAAAGGTCCACGATCGGCTGGAAGTGGGCTTCCAGTTCGTCGGCGGCAATGGCGCGGCGCAGCTCCAGCTCCAGCTCGCGCGCCAGGCGCTCCGTCGCTTCCATGCCGTTGGTGTAGCAGCGATAGCGCGCCCGGCCGCCCTGCTTGGCGCGGTAGAGGGCAATGTCGGCGCGGCGCAGCAGTTCGTCGGCGTCTTCGGTCTGCCCCGGTCCCCAGCTGATCCCGCACGAGCACGTGACGCCCAGGCTATGGCCCGAAATGATGAACGGCTCGGCCATCAGTCCCACCACTTGCCGCCCCAGGGCGTTCGCCGCGCCCAGCCCGCCTGTGGTGCGGCGCATGACCACGAATTCGTCGCCGCCAAAGCGCGCGATCAGGTCGGTCCGCAACAACCCGTCGCGCAGGCGCTGCGCCACCTGGGTCACCAGTTCGTCCCCCACGTGGTGGCCCATCGTGTCGTTCACCGTCTTGAACGCGTCGAGATCGATATAGGCGACGAACACGTCACCCTGGCCGCCCTGCGCGCGCTGGGCGATGACGATGTCCAATTCCCCGCGCAGGCGTTCGGCAAAGTACAGGCGATTGGCCAGGCCCGACATCGGATCGTGCAGCGCGTTGTATTGCGCTTGGGCCTCGCTCGCCTGGAGATGGCGGGTGGTATCGCGCATGCGGCGCACGATCATGACGCCGCCCGCCAGCACGGCCAGGAACAGGAAGATCCAGGTGGCCAGCAAGGGCGCCGCGGCCTGCCAGATCGCCGGGCCGGGCAATTGCGCCGTCCACACGAAATAGCCCACCGGCCTGCCATCGGCGCTTTTGCGTGCCAGGATGTTGAGCGCCGGATCGCGCGGCGCGCGGCTGACGAAGCGGAAGTCGGGCAGCAGCAGATCCGCGCCCAGCGCCCGCAGCACCTGCGAATCCATCACCCGCAGCGATACCAGATAGCGCGGCTCGGCCTTGAGCAGGGCATAATCACGGTCGGGCACGATTGCCGCCACCGTCAGCAGCATGGGCCGGCCGCCCCGCCAGATCAGCGAAGACGCCCAGCGCGTGAGCGGCGCTCCGCGCCGGTCCACCGGCCACAGTGTACCGCCCCGCCGTTCGAACCGCGCCATGGTGCCCGAAATCCGGCGGTTGCTGCGCGCCAGGTCGAGCGCGGCCTCCACCTGCCAGCGCAGTGGGCCATATGGATAGGCCGGGTCATAATGGCCCTGCCGCCAGCCGCGCACCAGCGTGCCATCAGGCTCCACCAGCATGGTTTCCTGCGCGCCCTGGTTGGTCCAGGGGAACATGCCGAGTTCGCGATCCATCCAGTTGGTATCGGTCCGGGCCACCGCGTGGCGCATGGTTTCATCCCACACCAGTTGACCGGTCTGCCCGATGATCACCGTGCGCACGCGCCCTTCGAGATAGCGATCGACCATCTCGCGCTCGTCCTTGCGGGTAAAGGCATCGGCCACATGAACCGAGTGGTTGAACGCGGCCATCAGTGCGGCGGACAGCGCCAATAGTGCCGCGAAGGTGGCACCGACAATCCAGCCCGTGCGCTGTTCCTCGCTCACCCTTCGCTTCCCCCGGCCCTGGGATCGGCGCGGCGCGCGCCAAACTCTTCGAAAAATGTGGAGGAATATTCCCAATAAATGGTTAGCGGATAACCGTTAACCGCCCAAAATCTGCGGTTAAGCCGCTGGCGAGGCTTCGGGAACCATGGCCATCCTGCGCAGTTTCCATCGTCATAAGGATGCCAATCCGCGCCACTGCTCCCAAAAAAAGCGGGGCGCCCCCGTTCCAGGAGCCTGCCATGCTGTTGACCATTGCCCTTGTTCTGCTCGTGCTTTGGGCGCTGGGTGTTTTCGCCTTCAAGGTGACCGCCGGCGTCATCCACATCCTGCTGGTCCTGGCGATCATCGTGGGCCTGGTGCAGCTGTTCACCGGCCGCCGAACCGTCTGATCAAGCGCGCCGTGCACTTTCGAACCGATGGTGCACGGCGTGAAACCTTGGGCAGGTTGCATATGGCAACCGGCCTTGCCATCCGCCAAGCGCGTCCCTAAAAGTTAGCCAAACTAACTTTTGATCGGAGAAGCGCGATGCGCGAACGCCTTCAGCATTATATCGATGGCCAGTGGGTCAATAGCCAGGGCGGCCGCCGCCACGAGGTGACAAACCCCGCCACGGAAGAGCCATGCGCCGCGATCACTCTGGGCACCGCCGCAGACGTGGACGCCGCCGTGCAAGCCGCTCGCCGGGCGTTCAAGACTTTCAGCCGCACCACGCGCGACGAACGCCTCGCGCTGCTGACCCGCATCGTTGAGGAATACAAGAAGCGTATTCCCGATCTGGCCCGCGCCATGGCCGAAGAAATGGGGGCGCCCGTCAGCTTTGCCGGCACGGCCCAGGTGGGCGCCGGGATCGGCGGCTTCATGGGCACGATCGCCGCGCTCAAGAACTTCCAGTTTGTCGAAGACAATGGCGCGTTCCAGGTGGCTTATGAGCCGATTGGCGTGGTCGGGCTGATCACGCCGTGGAACTGGCCGCTCAACCAGATCGCGCTCAAGGTGGCGCCGGCGCTGGCGGCAGGCAACACCATGGTGCTCAAACCTTCGGAAGAATGCCCCACCTGTGCCGCGATCCTGGCCGAAGTGATGGACGCCGCCGGCGTTCCGGCCGGTGTGTTCAACTTGGTCCAGGGCGATGGCCCGGGCGTTGGCACGGCAATCAGCAGCCACCCCGATATCGACATGGTCAGCTTCACAGGCTCCACCCGCGCCGGCATCATGGTGGCCAAGGCCGCTGCCGACACGGTGAAGCGCGTGCACCAGGAACTGGGCGGCAAATCGCCCAACCTCGTCCTGCCCGATGCCGATTTTTCCACGCAACTGCCCGCCACGGCTTCGGGCCCGCTGGTCAATTCGGGGCAAAGCTGCATCTCTCCCACGCGCATCCTCGTGCCGCGCGAGCGCCAGGCCGAAGCCGCGGCCTTCGTCAAGGCGATGTACACCGCCGCCAAAGTGGGCAATCCGCTGGAAGAAGGCGGGCACCTGGGCCCGGTGGTCAACAAGGCGCAGCACGAGAAGATTCGCGGGTTGATCCAGTCCGCGATCGACGAAGGCGCCACGCTGGAATGCGGCGGGCCCGACCTGCCGGCCGAAGTTAACCGTGGCTATTACATTGCGCCGACGCTGTTTTCCAACGTCTCGCCCCAGATGCGCATTGCCCAGGAAGAAATCTTTGGCCCGGTGGCCACGATCATTCCCTATGACAGCCTGGATGAGGCGATCGAGATCGCCAACGACACCAGCTATGGCCTGTCCGCCTGCATCACCGGCGATCCGGCCAAGGCCGCCGAAGTGGTCCCCGCCCTGCGCGCCGGCATGGTGGCCATCAACAACTGGGGCCCCACCCCCGGCGCCCCGTTCGGCGGCTACAAGCAATCGGGCAATGGCCGCGAAGGCGGTCTCTATGGCCTGAAGGACTTCATGGAAATGAAAGCGATCAGCGGGTTGCCGGCCTGATTTGTCGCCAGCATGCGCACTGCAAGGCCGCTCTCCGCTCGAGGGCGGCCTTCGTGTTTTAAGCACAGCGGGTGGGGGCTTGGGGCAATGGCCATGGTGGATCGTGGTGGCAAACGGTCTTTCCCTAATTACCGCAGATAACGTTTGTCGGCTCCCCGAGAGCCACCACAACTTTCTTTATCTGGTCGTATTTCGCGGCAACGATCTGGTTCGAGGACGGGAGGTGTGCATCCCCCGTTACCTCAACGCCACCACAGCAAAAACAGACCGCTACCACGCCAATCTGATGGCCGTGATTGTAATATCGAAAGAAATGGTGCGGGTCAAAACAAGCCGCCACCTGATCCGGTGGATCGGTCAAATACAATGCCTTTTCGAAATCGGCGCGCTGCCTGAAGTCAAGAATTCTTCCACGCGGATTTCGAAATTTCTGAACACCATTTACGCCACTATTTTCCGCTTCCACAAATAAACGAACCTCGTTTGCATCGGGGAATATATTCGCAATCTGGTAATCAGGCTCTGGTGAATTTCGAGTGGTTTTTTCCTGCGGCGCCAGTGGCGATGCATGCTTGCTGTCGCAACTTCCCAGCACCAGCGCGAGAAAACTGGCAACGATATAAACGCCCCTCCGCATAATCGCCTTCCCCAATCTCCGAAAAACTATCGCCGCATTCACACCTTAAGATATTATGCTCCGCTGCGATAATCTCAGCAACTGGGCGCTTGCGCACAATATGCTCTGGTCACTTTGCACAATCTGGAAAGCGCAACGGAATTTTGATTCGCGCAGAGGCGCGGAGACGCAGAGATTCAGCTTTTTATCTGCACTTCCGCGCCTCTGCACCTCAGCGTGCCAACAGATTTCACACGAAGACACGAAGAAGGCGCTTCTCTTCGTGTCTTCGTGGCTTCGTGTGGGATTTTGGGAAAAGAGCGGCCCCGGCGATGAAGCGCATCAAGTTCAAACAGCGTAACGCATCACGAAGTTAGCTGAAATGTCCGAGTTTTGGTGAGAATCTGCCTTTGTCGCCTCCAACCTCGCCATTCCCGCGCAGGCGGGAATGGCGAGGGAAACGGCTGAAAGTGATGGTTGGCTGCCGGTTGATGGCCGCCTGAATTGCGTCAAGCTGGCAAGAGGCAGTAATTTCGCCAGACAAAGTGGTATTCACAATTTTCGGTTGGCCTGATGGCGCGTTGAGCTGTCCAGCCATCTTCGAAAGGCTGAACGAAGGTCATCGAACGTAGCTCTGGAAATTCACGCTTTAAAACGCGTCGAGCAATCGCTGCGGTTAGCCGCCGCCCAGTCTCAACTTCTACGAAACGGATCTCAACAAGACTCTCGACCTCGTTGCGTTTGTCAGTCACCCTAATCTTAACCGCTTGCATCTAATTTACCACCTCAGGGTAAAAGCAACGCCCGAACATAGCATCATTGCTAATTATGTCGAAAATTGGGCGCAAGCCAACATCCCCAAACCCTTCGGGCTCAGCCCCCAGTCTTCCGCAATTCCGCACCCAGGCGATCCATCGCGACCTTCATCTGCTGCAAATCGCCCATCGGCATGTCGAGCGCGGAGAGCACGTCGAGCGGTACGCATTCCACTTCCCCCACCACTTTGGCCCCGGCCGGTGCCAGGGCCACGCGCACCACGCGCTCGTCCTGGGTGTCGCGCCGGCGCACGACGAGGCCGGCGGCTTCCATCCGCTTGAGCAAGGGGGTCAGCGTGTTGGATTCGAGGAACAGGACCTCGCCCAGTTCGCCCACCGTGCGGTCTTGCGCCTGGGCCAGCGCCACCAGCACCAGGTATTGCAGATAAGTCAGCCCGTGCGGCGCCAGCAATTGCTTGTAGAGCCGGTTGAACGCCAGTTGCGCGGCATAGACCGAAAAGCACAGCATGTTGGCAAAGGGCTGGCCCGGCACGCCCGGTGCCACGGCTTGCCCGCGCGCAGCAAGCAGCGCGGCGGCTTGCGGGCCAGAGAGCGTGGGCTCGATCGGATCGGGCGTCTGGTTTTCCATGGCGCCAAGATAAATCGCACACGATCCAATCGCAAGGTCTTGACCTTTGAGGCCGACTCGCCTAATTAGATCGCACACGATCTAATCGCTTTCGACTTAAACACAGAAAAGGACATCCCTCATGTCGATCAAGCCGCTCTACACCGCCCATGCCAAGGCCACCGGTGGCCGCGATGGCCGCGCCACGATTGCCGAAGATGGCGTCAACAATGGCCTGGAAGTGACGCTGGCCACGCCCAAGGAACTGGGTGGCAACGGCGCGGGCAACAATCCCGAGCAGCTCTTTGCCGCCGGTTATGCCGCGTGCTTCATCGGCGCGATGAAGTTTGCCGCCGCACAGGACAAGGCCCTGCCCCGCGTGCCCAACGACATCGTGGTGGATTCGGCCGTGGGCATCGGCGCGCGTGCGGACGGTGGCTTTGGCCTGGCCGTGACGCTCACCGTGAACCTGCCGGGCGTGGATCGCGCCGCCGCCGAAGCGCTGGTGGCCAAGGCCGATGAAATCTGCCCCTACAGCCACGCCACGCGCGGCAACATCGACGTGACGATCAGCGTCGCGTGATGATCCCGGCAGCCGGCGGGCTTACCAGCCCGCCGGCACGCCTGGATAGCTGTCCAGCACCGGCCCCAGCGCCACGCGCAAGGGATCGAGCCAGGGCTCGAACCGCTTCCAGTGCGCGACCGCATCGGTATAGATCGGCTGGCGCACTTGCTCCGAGCTCGCCGTGCGCACCGCGCGGCGATTTTGCCAGAACGCCAGGCAGCCGTCCTCGAACGGCACGCCCACCGCCGCCAGCAAGGCACGCACCTGGCCGGGCGTATCGGCCACCATGTCTTCATAGATCACGCGGTGCACGCCTTGCGGCACCACGCGGTCGAACGCGGCCATCTGCCGCACATAGGCCGCGTAATAGCGGCCGATCTCGCTCAGGTCATAGCTGAACACCTGGCCCCGCGCGAAGTACTGCTTCCACCCCGAAAAGCAGCAGCCCAGCGGATGACGCCGCGCGTCGATCACCGTCGCATTGGGCAGGATCATGCGGATCAGGCCCACGTGCTGCCAGTTGTTGGGCATCTTGTCGACAAAGTGGGGCCGATCGGTCTTGCGATGGATGCGCGTGCGCTCCAGGTATTCCTCGCCCAGGCGGCGGCATTCGTCTGGTCCCAGGGAGGATAGCAGCGCCGCCATGTCGGCAAATTCGCCCCCGTCCTCGTCATTGGCGTCCACGCGCGATTGCAGGCGATCGGCAATCAGCATCATGTCGGGCAGTTCCATGGTGCCCTCGATCTGCGAATGGCTGGCCAGGATCTGCTCCACCAGCGTCGATCCGCTGCGCGGCAGGCCCACCACGAAGATCGGATCGGCGGCGGGACACCCCCAACCCTCGCGGCTTGCGAAAAACGCCTTGTCGAACAGCGCGATGTTCCGGTTGACCGCCGCGTCGGTGCGCGCCTGATCATAGTCGAGCACGCTGCGCCGCAGCGCGTTGCCGCGTGCATAATGGGCAAACGCGCTTTCTGCCGCCGCGGGGTCGTCGCGGCTGAGGTCTTCATAGGCCTTGCCGAGCGCAAAGTGCAGTTGCGCCACGTCTTCGGCCCGGTCGCCGCCCACGGCATCGTGCGGCAGGGCGGCGCGCATCGCCGCAATATCGGGACGCTCCAACCGCACGGTCTTGAGATTGGCCAGGCTCCACCATGCTTCCCCGGTGGAGGGATCAAGCGCGGCGGCGCGGCGATAGGCGTCGATCGCTGCCGCCTGGTTGCCGATCGTCTTTTCCACGTGACCCAGGTTGAGCCACACCCGCGGCCGGCCCGGATCGCGTGTCAGGATCGCGCGATAAAGGTCGCGCGCGCCTTCCTGATCGCCGATACGTACCAGCAGCGAGGCCTTGAGCATGGCGTGGCCGCCGTGTTCGGGATCGTCGGCCACCAGCCGCGTCGCATGGTCGAGCGCTTCGGCAACGTCGGGGCCCGTCGCCAGCAACCGCACCAGCAATTCGCGCGCAGCCACGAAAGCCGGGGCACGGGCCACCGCCGCGCGCAGCAACGGCAAGGCCGCGTCGATCTCGCCCTGGCGCCATAGCACTTCGCCCAGCAGGCGCAGCGCGGCAGGGTCGTCCGGCAAGGCGACAAGACGGGCGCGCACGTGCGTCTCGGCCTCGTCCAGCCGCCCCTCGCCCATCGCCAGCGCCGCGCGCAACAGCACGGGATCCTTGGATGCCGCCTCGATCCCAGCGATTTCGGCCTGGGCGGCGCCGGCCTCGTCGCCACTCGCGCGCAGCAGGCCGGCCAGCGCCTGCCAGGCATGGGCCAGTTCCGGCTTGAGCGCCACCGCCCGGCGCAAGTGGGCGGCGGCCTCGGCCCGCTCGTCGAGCGCAGCCAGCGTCAGGCCCAGTTCGGCCGCAGCGGCCGCCGCGCGTGGCTGGCTGGCGGCCAGGGCAGACAGCACGGCGCGCGCCTCGTCCAACCGGCCCAGCACGCGCAGGACTTGGCCTTCGATCAGCACGGCATGGGGATGGCCAGGCACCGCGCGCAGGATTTCGCGCGCCTGGGCAAGCGCCAGGGCAGGCTGGCGCGCCATCAACCGTGCCGCGTGGCCCAGCGCCGCCTCTACCGAACCCGTACCTGTGCCGGTCGTGGCCGCGTCGGCCGTCGCTGCATTGGCCGTCCCCGTCGTCGCCATGCGCTGCCCGGCCATTTCGTTTGCCATCACAGTTCCTGCCATCCGTGTTTGCCCTCAATGAAGCATGCCACGCCCGCACGATTACGCAACTGCGAAGAAAGCCGCCATGGCACACCAGCCACAGGCACCGCAATCTGCGATGCCAGATCGTGAATTTTTGTTGACAGCTTGGGATTTGGTGGCACTATCCAATTCCAGACAGTCGTACAAAATGCGCCGCAACGCGGTACTATGGGGCTAAATCAATACTTTGCATACAGTGCGCCGCAAAAGCGCACGCCTGCTGCCATTCGCGCAGCACGCGAGCCTGGGCAATGGCGCGCCCTGCAAAGATTGATCGCACGAGTGGGCAAGACGGCGCGGCGACTGCACAATAGAGCGACATAAATACAACATCGCACCACAGATCACCGTTCGCAGGAAAACGGCAAGACAAAGAACTTCAGGCCATCAGGGGGCATGAACAATGGTGTTTGAACAACCGTCGCAAATCAGGGGTCGCAAATGAGGCGTGCGCTCAGGGTTCTCGGAGCCTCGACCGTCCTTTCCAGCATGGCCGTACCGGTTGCGGTGCTGGCCCAGGCCGCCCCGGCGCCTGCCCCCGATGCCGCCGCCGAAAACGGCACCGGTGGCCTGGGTGAAATCGTGGTGACCGCCACGCGCAAGGCCGAAAGCGTGCAGAAGGTGCCGATCTCGATCCAGGCACTGGGCGCGGAAAAGCTGGAACAGCATCAGGTGGCAACTTTCGCCGATTACGCCGGCATGCTGCCCTCGGTCAGCTTCTCAGGGCTTGGGCCGGGGCAGAGCGAAGTCTATTTCCGCGGCATTGCCGTGGACGGCGGCGCGCTCTCGACCAGCGGCACCTATCTTGACGACGTGCCGATTTCGGCGCCGGCGCGCATGCCCGAAGTGCACATCTACGATATCGAGCGGGTCGAGGCGCTGTCGGGCCCGCAAGGCACGCTTTATGGCGCCGGCTCGCTGGCCGGCACGCTGCGCATCATCACCAACAAGGCCAAGATCGGCAAGTTCGAGGCCGGATACGATGTGCAGGTCGATGCCTATGGCAAGGGCAAGCCCGGCGCCATGGTCGAAGGGTTCGTCAACATCCCGGTGAACGAAAACGTCGCCGTGCGCATGATGGGCTTCTATGACCACGAAGGTGGCTACATCGACAACACCCACGGCACTTATACCTACCAGTTGGGCGACGATGATCCCAACACCACCTACACCGTGGACAACGCCACGCTGGTGCAAAAGGATTACAACCCGGTCGACAGCTATGGCGGGCGCATCAACGCCACCATCGAGGCGGGCGACTGGAAGCTCTATCCGTCGGTCACCTACCAGTATCTCGACGCCAAGGGCTATTTCAACTACGATCCCCGCGTCGGCGATCTGCAAGTCCACGACTACAGCCCCACCGAAAACATCGATCGCTGGGTTCAGGCCTCGCTGACCATCCAGGGCAAGATCGGCGATTTCGACCTGGTTTCCTCTTCAGGCTATTTCAAGCGCAAGATCGACAATACCAGCGATTACACCTATTACTCTGTGCATTACGACCAGCTTGGTCCGGGTTATGAAAACTACCTCAAGTTCCGTGACAAGAACGGCAACTTCATCAACCCCACCCAGTCCTACATCGGCCGCATCAAGCAGACCAAGGTGACGCAGGAAGTGCGGCTTTCGGTGCCCAAGACCTGGGGCTTCGACCTGACCGTGGGTGCGTTCTTCCAATACCAGAAGCAGTCGCAGGACGATGACTACCAGATCCCCGGCCTGAGCAAGATCGACCTGGCCACCTCTTGCGACGACGGCTGCGAATGGAATCCCGCCGTCAAGCGCGACGGGTTCTACAACGTCGATCTCGACCAGAAATTCCGCGACTATGCGGTGTTTGCCGAAGGCACGGTGCCGATCACCTCGCAAGTCAAGGTGACGGGCGGCATCCGCTTGTTCAAGGCCAAGAATTCGGTCTACGGCTTCAGCGGCGTGGCTTCCACCGCGCTGGCACTGGGCTGCACCGTGCCGTTCCCGGCCGACCAGCGCTTTACCTGCGTCAACAACAACAAGGCGCCCTACGAGGAAAATGGCGAGACGCACAAGGCGAGCGTGACCTGGCAGGTCACGTCCGACAAGATGGTCTACGCCACCTATTCCACCGGCTTCCGTCCCGGCGGCACCAATTCGCTGCCCGCGATGGGATCGTACAAGGCCGATCGCCTGACCAACTACGAAGTGGGCTTCAAGACCAGCTGGAACAACATGCTGCGCTGGAACCTGGCGGCCTATTACGAAAAGTGGACGGGCGTGCAGTACACCGTCATCCCGCTCGGCTTTTTCGGCAATGGTGGCACGGTCAATGCCGGCAAGGCGCGTGTGCTCGGCGTGGAAACCGATTTCGACCTCAAGCTGGGCAACATCACGCTGAGCGGTTCGGGGGCGTACAACGATGCCAAGTTGACGCAGGATTTCTGCGTGCTTGATCCCGCTACGCTCACCCCGCTCACCAATTGCTCGGGCAATCCCGATGCCATTGCCGCGGCCAAGGGCACGCGCCTGCCACGCCAGCCGCGCTTCAAGGGACAGCTTTCGGCCCGCTATGAAGGCAATTGGGGCTCGCTCGACGATTTCGCGCAGTTCACGATGCACGCGCAGACGATGTCGACGTCCAACCTCGATACCACCAAGAATGCGCTGCTCGGCAACACGCCAGGCTTCGTCAGCTTCGATTTCTCCACCGGCGTGTCCAAGGATAGCTGGACGCTCACGGCCTTCATCGAAAACATCTTCGACCGGCGCGGGCAGCTGTCCAAGAATACCTTCTGCGCCATCGAATATTGCTCCGGCTCCTCGCGCACGATGCCGATCAAGCCACAGTATTTTGGCCTGAAATACTCCGTGCGCTATTGACGCGGCGTCCTTGCGGCGCGTTTCCCCTGCCCCCGTCGTGCCCCGGCACGGCGGGGGTTGTTTCATGACGTGACGATGGCAACTGGCCGGACCGTTCGCCCCGTGATAGCGTCGTGGCGATGACCGAAGCAGCCTCTGCGTCTCTCTCTTCCCGCGCCGGCGGCTATGCCCGCGGCGCCGCCACGGCCGAAGCCATCGTCAAGGCCGCGCGCAAGGTGTTGATCGAGGATGGCGCCGCCCATTTCACCGTGCGCCGCATCGCCGCCGAATGCGGCATGAAAGTGGGCAACGTCAGCTATCACTTTCCGCGCAAGGAGATGCTGGTGCAACTCATGCTGGACGACATGCTCGACAGCTATGACAAAGTGCTTGAAAGCGAAGTGCGCCAGCCCGGCCTCAGCCCGCGCGAACGCCTGCGCCGCGTGATCGCACTGTGCCTTGAAGACATTGCGGGCAAGCGCACCACCCGGCTGTTCACCGAATTGTGGGCGATGGCCAACCAGAACGCCGTGGTGGCAGAGCGCGTCGCCCAGTTCTACGCCCGCGTCCATGGCGTGATCTGCGAATATGTCGGCGAACTCAATCCCGCGCTCTCGCCGCAGGAAGCGCAGACCGTGGCGCTCTATATCAGCGCCTCGATGGAAGGGGCGACACCGTTCCTGGGCTTTGAAAAGCCATGGGCGGCCCAGATGCCGGCATTCATCGCCATTGCCGGCAAGGCCCTGGTCGATCTGGCCTGCACCATCACCCCGCAAGACATTGCCGGCCTGCCGTGCCCACCGCCGCAAGCATGTGATGCCAGATAAGGCAAAAAGTTTTGCCGCGCCTGCGAATGTCGCTTGACTGAAATAGGACAATCGTCAAAACTTGCGATCGCAACGGCAGGTGGGGGCATGCCGGACTCGGGGAAAATCCCCATCCTGCCTCGTCCAAACCGATGCCGCGATCACCACGGGCTGTCACATTCAAACGGGGGCCGGCCACGATGACGTTTGCTGCCATCAAGGGGCGTTTCTTCGCATCTGCAACACTGACTTTGGCGCTCGGCGGCGCGATGGCGCCGGCCATGGCGGCCCCGGTCGCCTCGGTAGAGCCCGAACAGTCCGACGTGGCGCAATTGACGCCGCCCAAGGCGAGCTGGTTCTTCATCAACCGCGGCTTCACCGAGAATTCCTCGGCGATCTACGACACCACCACCGGCAAGCTGCTCGGCCATGTCGAAACGCCGCAGCTGACCGATCTGGCACTCGATCCGGCGGGCAAGTTCTACTACGTGTCGTCGACGTTGTGGACCAAGGCCTCGCGCGGGACGCGGCAGGACTATGTCTCGGTGTTCGACAGCGTCGATCTCAAGCTGCAGACCGATATTCCCATCCCCGGCCGCCTGCTCGTGGGCGGGCGCCTGAACAATTTCGTGGTCAGCCCCGACGGCAAGTTTGGCTATGTCTACAACATGAGCCCGGCATCGTCGGTCAACGTCGTCGACCTGGCGGCGCGCAAGTTCGTCAAGTCGGTAGAGCTGCCTGGCTGTGCCAGCCTGGTCTCCGTACCCGGCGTGGGGATTTCCGCCCTGTGCTCCGATGGTTCGCTCGCCACGCTCAGCCTTGCCGGGGCGAAAAGTGCGATCACCCGCAGCGAGCCGTTCTTTTCCGCGACCGACGATCCGATCTTCGACAATTTCCAGGTCGATCGCACCAAGAACCAGATCGTGATGCTCAGCTACACGGGCAAGATCTATACCGCGACGCTGGGTGCCAAGCCGGTGATTTCCGCGCCGTTCTCGCTTCAGGAAGCAGCCGGCGTGCCGGCCGGCTCCTCCGCGCCGAACCTGGTGAACTGGTATCCTGGCGGGGTGCAGCAGATGGCCCTGCATGTCCCCACGGGGCAGCTCTACGTGCTGATGCACATGGGCGAATTCTGGTCGCACAAGGCTGGCGCCAGCGAAGTGTGGCAGCTTGATCTTGCCACCCGCAAGGTGGTCAAGCGCATGGCCGTGCCGGGTGAACCGCGCATGATCGCCGTGACGCAGGAAGCCACGCCGCACTTGGTCTTCGCCGGAGAGGACGAGACCGTCTACGTCTATGACCTTGCCACCGGCAAGCAGGCGTGGAAGCTCGATCAAGCCGGCAACGGCGTGATCACGGTGGCGCAATCGCAGTGATCACGAGCGCCGCCCCCAATCTTGCGGGCGCGGTGGCCCTGGTGGGCCAGATCGCCACGGTCGGCGTGGGGCTGGTGTTCATGACGGCTGGGCTGGGCAAGCTGCGCCACAGGGCTTTGCTGCCCGGCGTATTGGCCAACTATCGCCTGCTGCCCGCGGGGCTGGTCGCACCGCTGGCCGCCGTGCTGCCGGTGGTGGAACTGGCGCTGGGCGGCCTGCTGGTGTCTGGCTTGCTGTCGGTGCCGGCCACCGCCCTGGCCATGGCGCTGCTGCTGGTCTTTGCCTGGGCCATGGCGGTGAACCTGCGGCGCGGGCGCGGGCATATCGATTGCGGCTGCGGGCATGCCGCCTTGCGCCAGCCGCTCGCCTGGCCGCTGGTGGCGCGCAACGTGGCCCTGGCTGCGCTGCTCGTGCCGGCGCTGGCGGGCCTGCCTTTGCCGGCCGGAACCTGGCCACTGGGCCTGGCCGGCGGCGTGGTGCTGTTCCTTCTGTTCCAACTGTTCAATGCGATCGTGGCGCTGGCGGGTTCGCCCCTGGCAAACGCGCGAAAGGTAAGCGTTCGATGATGACGGCTCTGATCGTTGCGCAAGGGATTTCCTGGGTAGTCATCGCCGCGTTGGTGGTGGCGCTGCTGGCGCTGGCCCGGCAGGTGGGCGTGCTGCACATGCGCGTGGCGCCGGCCGGCGCGCTGACCACGGCCGGTGGCCCGGCGGTGGGTGCGGCCAGCCAGGCGGTGGAAAGCCGCAACCTGGATGGCGCGCCGGTTCTGGTGGGCGGCGCGGCACATGGCACGCCGCTGCGCCTGCTGATGTTCGTCTCGGCTTCTTGCCCGCTGTGCAAGAACCTGATCCCCATGGCCAAGTCGTTTGCCCGTGACGAGCGCGTGGCGCTGACTTTCGTGGGCGACGACACGGTGGACGCCCAGCGCGAGATGATCGCCCGCCATGGCCTGGAAGCCTATCCCTTCGTCAACGGGCCGGAAGTGGGCCAGGCCTTTGCCGTGGGCAAGCTGCCGTTCGCCGTGTTGCTCGACGACAAGGGCGTCGTCCTGTCCAAGGGGCTGGTCAACAGCCGCGAGCATCTCGAAAGCCTGGTGATCGCCCACGAGATGGGGGTCCATTCGGTGCAGGATTATGTGGCGCGGATGCACGGCGCTGTCGCCTGAACCCTGACGCCAAGATTTTTGAGGGGCAACGATCATGATCCATTTCGATGCTGACAGCCTGGGCGAAAAGGTCCTGCGTCGCTTTGCCGGTGGCACCTCGCGCCGGGGCATCCTGGCTCGCCTGGGCACTGCGCTGGTGGCCGCGCCGCTGTTTCCCGTGCTGCCCGTCAGCCGCGCCAACGCCGCCCCGGCCAAGCCCGATCGCGGGCCCGAAGCCAAGACCGGCTTTGCCCGCGGCGCGCAGGTGACCGACAACACCAAGTGCGATTACTGGCGCTATTGCGCGATCGACGGCGCACTGTGCACCTGCTGCGGCGGCGGGGTGCACACCTGCCCGCCCGGCGCGGAACCCTCCCCGGTTTCGTGGGTGGGCACTTGCGTCAATCCCGAAGACGGCAAGTCCTACCTGATCGCCTATCGCGATTGCTGCGGCAAATCCTATTGCAACAAGTGCAATTGCGACAATGCCGACCGCGAAACGCAGATCTATGTGCCGCAGCTCAACAACGACATCATCTGGTGCTTTGGCACGCAGAGCATGGAATACCATTGCTCCACCGCCGTGCTGGTCGGCGCGGCCTGAGGCTGGCACCATGCGCTTTGCCCGGATTGCGTTGATGGCGGCGACGGCCATGTTGGGGGCGGGCCTGGTCACGCGGCTTGCCGCGGCGCACGATGCCACGCCCCCCGCGCCGCCACAGCAGGTGATGGAAGACCCCAACCAGGCGCGCGTGGACTATATCGAGAATTGCGGCGGCTGCCATGGCGTGAACGGCAGCACCGTGCCCGCGCAATTGCCCGAACTGATGGGCCGGGTCGGCTGGTTCATGTGCACGCCCGAAAGCCGCGCCTATCTGCTGCGCCTGCCCAACGTGGCGCACAGCCGCATTCACGACAATGCCGAACTGGCAGACCTGATGAACTATGTGGTCTTCGTGCTGGGCGGCAACAGCGTGCCCGCCGGCACCCGGCCGTTCACCCCCGACGAGGTGGCCCGCGAACGCCAGCATGCCCTGGCCAATGCCTCGCTCACCGCCGAGCGCCTGCGGCACGCCACCGCCGCGGTCAAGCAGTGCCACGCCCCGCAGGATATCAAACTGCTCTATCCCGGCTACAATCCCGCCACCGCGCATTGACGGGCAGGCCCACGCTTGGGCAGCGCGGCATCATGGCCGCGCTGCCCATGGGCGTTTACCCCCGGGTTCGGCTGTCATAGACCAGCTTGCCGCCCACGAACGTCATGTCCACCTTGCCTTTGAGCAGGGCTTCGGGCGCAACCGTCAGCGGATCGAACGGCAGCACGATCATGTCGGCCAGCTTGCCCGGTTCCAGCGTGCCTTTCTGGTTCTCTTCCCATGAAAGCCAGGCGCCGTTGGCGGTATACATGCGGATCGCCTCGGCCCGCGACACCGCTTCTTCCGCGCCATGCACCACGCCGCTCGGCCCCTTGCGCGTGATCGCCGCATAGAGGCCGACCAGCGGCCCCACCGGAAGGTTGTCGCTGCCAAAGGCCATGAACAGCCCGAACTTCTTCACCGGCGTGGCGATCGCATTGTTGTGGGCCAGCCGCCAATCGTCGAGCACCTGGGTATAACGGTCTTCCAGGTTGTAGAGGAAATTGGGCTGCTGCGCGATCATCACATGATCGCGCGCCATGGTCTGCATCGTCGCCACTGGCGGCAGAATCGTGAAATGGTCGGTGAACCAGCGGCGATCGGCGGGCTTGTGCGCGGGATCGGGGATCGTGCCCAGCGCCTTGTCATAGGCGGCCACGGTCTGGACGATCGCCGCATCGCCGATGCAGTGCAGCCCCAACTGCCAGCCCGCCCTTGCGGCGGTATCGACCATCGTCTGCAATTGCGCATCGGTGAACCGCCCCTTGCCGCGAAAGCCGGGCTGGCCCTTGTAATCGGCCAGGAGCCAGGCGGTCGGCCCGGTAAAGCCGCCGTCCACCGCGTTTTCACCGATCGCGCCCAGCCGCACGCGGTTGTCGCCATAGCCGGTGTGGTGCGGAAAAGCCTTGAGCCGCTCTGCCCCGGGATAGCTGATGTACATGGTCACGCGGGGCAGGCTTTCGCCCATTTCCGCATAGAGGGCGCGCGCGCGGCGAAACGTCATGCCCGCGCCCAGCAGGTCCAGCCCCTGTTCGCCCGGCTTGGGCCCGCCCGCGCCATAGGGTTCATCGTCGATCGATCCGCTGGCATCGTGGAAACTGGTGATGCCCAGCGCCAGGATCGATTTGAGCCAGGTGACCGTCGCCGGCTTCATCACGTCCCAGCCGGGCTGCGGGATCAGGCGCAACACCGCGCCATAGCTTTCGCGGATGATCCCGTTGGGTTCGCCGCCCGCATCGTGTTCGATCAGGCCGCCGGCCGGATCGGGCGTGTTGCGATCGATGCCCGCCAGTTTCAGCGCCAGCGAATTGGCCACCGCCGAATGGGACCCGGCCCGCACCAGCAGCACGGGATTGTCGGGCGCCGCGGCATCGAGATCGGCGCGGGTGATATTGCGCTTTTCCGCCAGGTTGGCTTCCTGCCAGCCATAACCGGTGATCCACTGGCCCGGTCCCAGCGCGCGCGCCTTGTCGCGCAGCATGGCCTGCACCTCGGCCATGCTGGTGGCCGACGCCACGGCAATGTCGCTCGGCTTGATCGGGGCGGGATGCAGGTGCGTGTCGATGAAACCGGGCATCAGGGTCCGCCCGCGCAGATCCACCACGTTTCGGGCACGATAGCGGGCCAACAGCCCTTCCCCGCCCACCGCGACAATGCGATCGCCTTTGACGGCCACTGCCGACGCCACGGAAAACCGCCTGTCCACCGTCAGGACATGGCCGTTGTGCAGGATCAGGTCAGCCTGCACGGCGCCGGCTTGGCCCCGGGCCAGCGCTACCGGCGCTGCCCCTGCCGCCGCCACCGTCATTGCCGCTGCGGCCACGCCGCAAAGCCACGTCCTGCCCATGATCTGCCTGCCCCCTTGATCGTTGCCAGCCACGCTAGCAAATTGTGATCGCAGTGCAACGGCCCTTGCCGCGCAGTGTCGCGCGCATAGAATAGCCGCCATGACCACGCCGTGCCTGAACCCGCTGTACGCCCAGATGCCGACCACGATTTTCGAGGCCATGTCGGGCCTGGCGCGGCAACACGGGGCGATCAACCTGGGCCAGGGCTTTCCCGATGGGCCGCCCCCGCCCGCCCTGGCGCAGGCCGCCGCGCGCGCCATGGCAGAACGATCGCAGCAATATCCGCCGATGGCCGGCGTACCCGAACTGCGCGATGGCGTGGCCGCGTTCTATGGCCGGCGCCAGGGCCTGGCCCTGTCGCGCGAGCACGTGATTGTCACCTCGGGCGCGACGGAGGCGGTGGCCGCCGCAATCCTGGCCACGGTGCAGCCCGGTGACGAGGTGCTGGTGCTGGCCCCGGCCTATGACGCCTATGCCCCGTTGGTGCGCCGCGCCGGGGGCATGCCGGTGTTCGTCGCTCTCAGCCCGCCGGCCTGGGCCATGCCGATCGACGCCTTGCACGCCGCGATCACGCCACGAACGCGCGCGCTCATTCTCAACGATCCGCTCAATCCCACCGGCACCGTGACCACCGCCGCCGAGCGTGCCGCATTGGCTGCACTGTGCGTGAAGGCCAATCTTGTCGCCATCTGCGACGAGGTGTGGGAAGTGGTGCGCTTTGATAGCCAGCCTCACGCGTCGCTGATGGCCGAGCCGGGCATGGCCACCCGCACCATCAAGATCGGTTCGGCCGGCAAGATCTTCGGCGCCACGGGCTGGAAAGTGGGTTGGCTGGTGGCCGATCCGGCGCTGGCGGCCGTGGTGGCCCGTGCGCACCAGTTCCTGACCTTCACCACGCCGCCGATGCTGCAATGGGCCGTGGCCGAGGGGCTGGCCGATGACGCGCTGATCGATAGCCAGGTGGCCGACTGGGCCGCTTCCCGCGCGGCGCTGCTGCGCGCCCTTGTGGCCCATGGCTTTGCCGTGCTGCCGGGCACGGCCACGTGGTTTTCCTGCATCGACCTGGCGCAAAGCGGCTTCACCCTGGATGACACCACCTTTGCCACCCGCGCAGTGGCCGAAGCCGGGGTTGCCACGATCCCGCTGTCGGCCCTCTGGGAAGGGCCGCCCGCGCCGCGCCACATCGTGCGGCTGTGCCACTGCAAGCCGGCCGCGATGGTGGAGGAAGCGGTGGCGCGCCTGGCAGCGTGGCGGGATGGGCTTTGATGCCTATCGCCTGCCGACGCCCATCGGCCCTTCATCGACAAGGCATTGCCCGCCGTCGCCGGCTTCCTATCTTCAACAGGCTCGCAACCGAAATCCCGGAGAATGCCGTGCTCTACCTTGTGGCGATCCTGTTTCCGCCGCTCGCGCTGTTGCTGGTGGGCAAGCCATTCCAGGCGGTGCTCAACCTGTTCCTGTGCCTTTTGTTCTGGATTCCCGGTGTGGTGCACGCGCTGTTCGTGGTGCATTCGGCCAAGGCAGACGCGCGCACGCAGCGCATCGTGACGGAACTGCGCCGGCGCTGAAGCGGGCCTAGGGCCTGTGGGGATTTAGGTCAGGGTGGAGCGAGAATGGCTGATTTTCGTGACCCGGAGCGCAGCGTACTTTCGGTACGTGAGCACCGGAAGCGCGAAAAGCGGCCGTTCGTAGCCCGCCATGGGCTAAATCCACACAGGCCCTAAGCCAATCCTGCCAGCCATTCCCCGATCATCGCCCGGCCGGCCTGAACCGCGCCACCGCCGTGGGCATCGTGCGCGTGGCGCAGCGAGGCCTCGGTGTGGCCGGCGGCCGAGACATCCTCGGGGGATTGCTCGATCCAGGCGTCAAACCGCGGATCTTCGCCCATTTCGGCGTGGAATTGCAGGGCCAGCAGGTTCTTGCCACGGCGAAACGCCTGGTGGGCATAGACATGGCTTGACGCCAGCAGTTCCGCATTGGGTGGCAGCGTGAAGGTATCACCATGCCAATGCAGCACCGGCACGCCGGCAACATGGCGCAGCGGGCTGTCGGCAACGTGCACCTGCACGGGGTGGAAACCCACTTCCTTGGCATGGCCGCGATAGACATCCGCGCCCAGCGCTGCGGCAATCATCTGCGCGCCAAAGCACACGCCCAGCGTGGGCCGGTCAGCTGCCAGGCGCAGTGCCAGGCGGCGCATCTGGCAGCGGATCCAGGGATGCTCGATCTGGTCATAGATGCCCATCGGCCCGCCCATCATGATCAGCAGGTCGGGCTCGCGCAGGTCCAGCGCCGGAAAGGCCGGATCGGACACATCGATCCGGTCAACCACATAACCGGCCTCTTCGATCGGCTGACGATAGCCGGCCACCCCTTCGTAGGGCACGTGGCGGATGATCAACGCAGACTTCATGGGCCTCTATCGTGAACAATCGGTTTCAGGCGGGCAAGCGCACCCTTGGGGTTTTCTACAGGGGTCTTGTCGTCACAGGCCCAGCCGGCGGAAAAATTCCTCCGCCGTGCTGGGCCGTTCGCCATCCGGCCGCGCGGCGCCCAGCGTGCCCCACGAAGGGTGCGGCAGGGGCGCGGCAACGCGAAGGGATGCCGGCTGCCGGGAAATTCGGCGGGCCAATTTGGGCTGGGCAAGCAAACGGGACATTCGCATTCTCCTTTTTACGGGGCCGAACACGAACCTGGCCACATGGCCTCGCTTTCGTGCGCTTTAGCTTTTGGTGACGCGGAGCAAGCTGGCAGGATCAAAAGCCGCGATCGGACATGCCGATGCATTTTCTCTACTGATTCGGTTGATAAAGGTCATTCGAGAAATGCTGAAGGCTGCCCAAGATTTCCTTGGCCTGTCGAGCACGCAAAGCCCCGGCCAAGAAGAAGGCCCGCCGCGCGCCCTTGGGCGTGCGACGGGCCAGCCTTTCCTCCCCAGGAAAAGCGAAGTCGTCCGATCCTGCGGCTTAGCGCCCGATGGCGCTGCCGAGGCGGTGATAGAGGTGCGAGAACTTCACCGATTCGGGCTTGTCCTCGATATCCTTGAGGTAGTGCAGCACGGCCTCGCGGATCAGCTTGAAGTCCTCGGTCGAGAGGACTGCACGGGCACGGGCAGGTTCAGCCATTGTCCTTCTCCTTCGTGTTGGGTTCGCTTCTCTTGATTCTTGGCCCGGCTCAGGCCGCGAACTGGTTCATCGTGTTGTGTGCGCCGCCGGCCTTGAGCGCGGCTTCGCGGGCGAAGTATTCCTTGTGATCGTCGCCGATGTCCGACCCGGCCATGGCCTGGTGCTTGACGCAGGCAATGCCCTGGCGGATTTCCTGGCGCTGCACGCCCTTGACGTAGCCCAGCATGCCGGCCTCGCCGAAGTATTCGCGGGCCAGGTTGTCGGTGCTGAGCGCGGCCGTATGATAGGTCGGCAGCGTGATCAGGTGGTGGAAGATGCCGGCTTCGCGCGCCGCATCGCGCTGGAACGTGCGGATGCGCTCGTCGGCCTCTGCCGCCAGCGGCGTTTCGTCATAGTCCACGCTCATCAGCCGCGCCCGGTCATAGCCGCTCAGGTCCTTGCCTTCCGCCGCCCAGGCATCGAAGACCTGCTGGCGGAAATTGAGCGTCCAGTTGAAGCTGGGCGAGTTGTTGTAGACCAGCTTGGCATTGGGGATAACTTCCCGGATGCGCGAAACCATCCCGCCGATCTGGCCGATGTGCGGCTTTTCGGTTTCGATCCACAGCAGGTCCGCGCCGTTCTGCAGGCTGTTGATGCAATCGAGCACGCAGCGGTCTTCCCCGGTGCCGGGGCGGAACTGATAGAGGTTCGAAGGCAGGCGCTTGGGCTTCACCAGCTGCCCGTCGCGGGTGATCAGCACGTCGCCATGGCCCAGCGTGGCGGCATCGACCGGCTCGCAATCGAGGAAACTGTTGTACTGGTCGCCGATGTCGCCGGCTTCGCGGGTGAAGGCGATCTGCTTGGTCAGGCCCGCACCCAGCGAGTCCGTCCGCGCCACGATCACGCCATCGTCCACGCCCAGTTCGAGGAACGCGTAACGGACCGCGCGGATCTTGGCGATGAAGTCCTCGTGCGGAACGGTGACCTTGCCATCCTGGTGGCCGCACTGCTTTTCATCGGAAACCTGGTTTTCGATCTGGATGCAGCAGGCGCCCGCCTCGATGAACTTCTTGGCCAAAAGATACGTCGCCTCGGCGTTGCCGAACCCGGCGTCGATATCGGCCACGATCGGCACGATGTGCGTTTCGTGGGTGTCTATATCGTGCTGGATCTTGGCCGCACGCACCTGATCACCTGCCGCGCGCGCCGCGTCCAGATCGCGGAACAGCTGGTTCAATTCACGCGCATCGGCCTGGCGCAGGAACGTGTAAAGCTCTTCGATCAACGCGGAAACGCTGGTCTTCTCGTGCATCGACTGGTCGGGCAGCGGCCCGAATTCGCTGCGCAGCGCGGCGACCATCCAGCCCGACAGGTAGAGGTAGCGCCCCTTGGTGGTGCCGAAGTGCTTCTTGATGGAAATCATCTTCTGCTGGCCGATGAAGCCGTGCCAGCAGCCCAGCGATTGGGTGTAGTTGGCCGGATCGGCATCATAGGCAGCCATGTCGCGGCGCATGATCGCGGCGGTGTAGCGCGCGATGTCCAGCCCGGTGCGAAAGCGGTTCTGCAGGCGCATGCGCGCCACGCTCTCGGCGGCGATGCCGTCCCAATGGGTATTGGGCGTGATCGTGCGATCGGCCTCGATGATCGATTGCTGGTACGTCATGGCATGTGCCCCTTCCGGTATGCGTGATCCTTCGCTGCAACCGGAATTACTGCTGCATGATGCACTGCGGAATGCGTTACGGGGTCATGTTGTCAAACTTTACAGCTTTTGCTTGTAAAGTTGTACAGGCCTGACAAGATGCCGCCATGGCCCGACCATCCGCCCCATCCCGCCCGCTCTACCTGGGCCCGCGCATCAAGCGCCTGCGCCGCGAACTCGGCCTTACGCAACAGGCCATGGCCGAGGACATGGGCGTTTCGCCCAGCTACATCGCCCTGATCGAGCGCAACCAGCGCCCGTTGACGGCCGACCTGCTGTTGCGCCTTGCCGCCACCTATCGGCTCGACATGGCCGACCTCGCCGCCCAGGACCGCGACGATCACGCCCGCCGCCTGGCCGAGGCGCTGCGCGATCCGCTCTTTGCCGAAATCGACCTGCCCGCGCTGGAAGTGGCAGACCTCGCCACCAGCTTCCCCGGCATGACCGAGGCGATGCTGCGCCTGCACGGCGCCTATGCCCGCGCGAATCAGGCCCTGGCAGAAGGGCGCGAGGCCCATGCCGCCACCCCGGCTGCGGACCCGATGGGCGAAGCGCGGCGCTTCATGGGCGCGCGGCAGCACTGGTTTGCCGCGCTCGAAACCCGCGCCGAAGCCTTGGCCACCGAAATCGACGGCGCAGGCGGTAGTGCCGAATGGCTGCGCCAGGCCGGTGTGCGCGTGCGCGCCATGCCGGCCAGCGTGATGATGGGCGCGCTGGCCCGCTATGACCGGCACAACGAACAGCTCCTGCTCGACGAGTGCCTGGGGCCCCAGCGCCGCGCCTGGCAGATCGGCCTGCACATTGCCTATACCAGCCTGCGCCCCGATATCGCCGCGATCGTGCGCGGCGAAAGCTTTGCCAGCGCCACCGCCGCGCAACTGGTGCGCCGCGCCCTGGCCGAGCTGGGCGCGGCGGCGCTGCTCATGCCCTATGACCGCATTGCCCGCGCCGCGCAGGCCCTCGGCCACGATCCGCAGGCGCTGGCAGACCTGTTCGGCCTGGAATGGCAGCACGCCGCGCTGCGCCTTGCCACGCTGAACAAGCCCGGCCACGAAGGCGTGCCGTTCTTCCTGGTGGAGCAGGACAGCGCCGGCAACGTTACGCGGCGCATGGACGGCGCCGGTTTTCCGTTTGCCGCGCCCTCGGCCGCAGGGGGCGGCGGCTGCCCGCTGTGGACCCTGCACCAGGCCTTTGCCCGGCCTGGTGAAGTGCTGACCCAATGGCTGGAAATGCCCCATGGCGAGCGCTTCTTTTCGGTCGCTCGCACCGTGGACGTGCCCACCGGTCCCGGCCTTCCCCCGGTGCGCCGGGCGATGGCATTGGTCTGCCCGGCGGCCCACGCACCCCGCGTGGCCGCCGCCCGCGGCGCGGATCCGCAAGCAACGCCGGCAACGCCGGTGGGTGTGACCTGCCGCCTGTGCCAGCGCACCGAGTGCCCGGCCCGCGCGCAGCCGCCACTGGGCCGCGAAATCCTGCCCGACGATTATCGCCGCGCCGCCGTCCCCTTCGTGTTCAGCGAGAGTTGAGCCCAGCAACGGGAAGCACCCTCGCAGTCAAGCGCCGCGCCGGCGCCCTTCGACAAGCTCAGGGCGAACGGAGGGGGGAGAGCTATTCTCTGAAATCCCGTTCGGGCTGAGCCTGTCGACGCCCCGGCCCCACCGTCGCCCGGCCCCCAATCGCTTGCACCCCCGCCCCCCGGCAGCTATCGGCCGCGCGACTTTTCGCGATTCCCGCAAAACCTAAGGCGCCCCCTTGTCCACGATCATTCCCCTGGCCGACGTCGATCCGCAACTGGTCGAAGAGCTGCTCGATGCCGCATTCGAACCGGAACGCCGCCAGCGCACGGCCTATCGCCTGCGCGAAGGGCTGGAATGGCTGCCTGGCCTGTCGTTTGCCGCGCTCGACGACGAGGACATGCTCGCCGGCACGATCCAGTGCTGGCCCGTGGCGCTCACCACGCCCGAAGGCCGCCGGGTGCCGATGATCATGGTCGGCCCGGTGGCGGTGATGCCTGGCCAGCAGAGCCGCGGCTATGGCAAGGCGCTGGTCACGGCCAGCCTGACGGCGATCGATCCGCGCGCACCGCTGCCGCAGGTGATGATCGGCGATCCGGAATACTACGAACGGTTTTTCGGGTTTAGCAATGCCCACACCGGCGGCTGGCAGCTTCCCGGGCCGTTCGAGCAGCACCGCCTGCTGTGCCGCACCGCCAATCCTGCCGTTCTCCCGGCCGAAGGCATGCTGGGGCCTTGGCGGGGCTGATCAAGTCTGGCACTTGCGAGGCGTGCCCTACGATCCTCCCCCCGAGCTGGCCGGTCTTTCGCTGAGCGAAATCGCCGCGCTGGCGCAAAGCCGCCGCCTGCCCCCGCTGGACCAGTGGAGCCCCGCCCACAGCGGGGAAAGCCACATGCGCATCCAGGCCGATGGCACCTGGCTGCACGAAGGCAGCCCGATCACCCGCCCGGCCATGGTCCGCGCCTTTGCCACGCTGCTGATGCGCGACGCGGACGCACAGCACTGGCTGGTTACCCCGCACGAGCGCCTGGCCATTGCCGTGGACGATGCCGCGCTGATCGCCATCGACATGGAAGTGCGGCACGATCCCGCCACTGGCGAAGCGGTGCTGGCCTTCCGCCTCAACACCGACGATATCGTGCTGTGCGGGCCCGAGCACCCCTTGCGCGTGGCCGGCACGCCCGATGTGCCCGCATTCTACCTGGCGGTGCGCCACGGCGTGGAAGCGCGCCTCAACCGCAGCACTTATGGCCAATTGGTGGCCCATGCCCTTGATGTGTCCCCGCCCGAAGCGCTTGGGGTTTCCAGCCGGGGGGCCCACTTTGCCCTGGTGCCGCCGGCGTGACGGCTTCGCTGTTCGACCGCCTGCGCGCCTTGCACCGCGCCGGGCATGAAGGGCCCACTCCCGATCTGATTGCCGATTGGCGCGTGCTGCCGCCGGGCGGCTTGCGCGCGGCGGCCGTGCTGATCGCCGTGACCGACCGCGCCGATCATCCCGATGGCCCCGGCGTGCTGCTGATCCACCGCCCCAGCCACATGCGTGCCCATCCCGGCCAAGCGGCGTTTCCGGGCGGCAAGATCGAACCGGGCGAAACACCGGTCGAAGCTGCGCTGCGCGAGGCGAACGAGGAACTCGGCATCGATCCGGCCGACGTGCGCGTCATCGGGCCGACCGATCGCTATCGCACCGGCACCGGGTATGACATTACGCCCGTTCTGGCCGTGGTGCCCGAAGGCCTGGCGCTCCAGCCCAATCCGGCCGAAGTGGCCGGCTGGTTCGAACCGCCACTGGCCTTGCTGATGGACCGGCGCCGCCACGGCTGGGTAGAGGCGGAATGGAACGGCCAGCGCGGCCGCACGATCGAGCTGATCTGGCAGGGCCACCGCATCTGGGGCGTGACCGCCGCAATCATCGCCAACCTCGCCAAACGCCTGGAATGGCCCGCCGCATGACCACAACCCTGCCCGCCGCCCCCTGGACCGCCCGCCAAGACCTGGCCGCGCTGGTGGCCGCGCTCGATCCCGACGGGGCAGGCACCTGCCGCTATGTCGGCGGCGCGGTGCGCGACACATTGCTGGGCATCGATGTGAAAGACATCGACATGGCCACGCCGCACCGGCCGGAAGAAACCCAGGCCCTGCTCAAGGCCGCCGGCATCCGCCAGGTGCCCACCGGCCTTGCCCATGGCACGATCACCGCCGTGCTGCCCGGCGGCCCGGTGGAAATCACCACCCTGCGGCGGGATGTGTCCACCGACGGGCGCCACGCCACCGTGGCGTTTTCGCAGGAATGGCACGAAGACGCCGCGCGGCGCGATTTCACCATCAACGCGCTCTATGCCGATCCGCGCACCCTGGAAATCAGCGACTATTTCGGCGGGGAGGCAGACCTTTCCACCCGCACCGTGCGCTTCATCGGCGATGCGCAGCAGCGCATCCGCGAGGATTACCTGCGCATCCTGCGCTATTTCCGCTTCCAGGCGCGCTTCGGCTCACTGCCCGCCGATGCTGAGGCAGAAGCTGCCTGCGCCGCGCTGGCGCCGGGGATGAAAGGCCTCTCGCGCGAGCGGATTGCCAGCGAACTGCTGGGCCTGCTCGCCCTGCCCGATCCCGCGCCCACCGTCACGCGCATGGCGCAGCTGGGCGTGCTGGGGCAAGTCTTGCCAGAGGCGAACCCGGACGCGCTGCCGGCGCTGATCGCGGCCGAAGCGCGCGAGGGGCTGGCCCCCGATGCGCTGCGTCGCATGGCCGCGCTGCTGCCGGCCGATCCGCCGCTGGCCGACCAAGTCGCCGCCCGGCTGCGCCTGTCGGCCGCCCAGCGCAAGCGCCTCGCCAGCGCCGCCGCGCGCACCATGCTCGATGGTGCGCGCCCGGCCCGCGCGCTGGCCTATGAACTGGGCATGGCAGAAGCCATCGACCGCCTCGCCCTCGCCGGCCGCGACACCGCAGACCTGGCGGACTGGACTGTCCCGCGCCTGCCGCTCAAGGGCGGGCAGATCGTGGCGCGCGGCGTTGGCGCCGGGCCAGACGTCGCCCGCACCTTGCGCGCCGTGGAAGCCCGCTGGGTCGCCGAAGGCTTCCCGGACGAAGCCCGCGTGATGCAACTGCTGGACGAAGAACTGGTAAATCGCTGACCTGAGACTCCCCCTCCTCTCAAGCGGAGGGAGCTTTAAGGGTTAGCGGCAGCCCCGCACAGACCAGCACAGCCTCGTCGCAGCAGGCCGCCATGCGCTGGTTGGCCCAGCCGGCCTCGTCGCGAAAGCGCCGCGCCAGGGCATTGTCGGGCACGATGCCCTGGCCCACTTCGTTGCTCACCAGGATCACCAGCCCCGCCGCCCCGGCCACCGCGCGCTCTAGCGCGTCGAGCGCCCCGGCCATGTCCCGCTCGGCCAGCATCAGGTTGCTGAGCCACAGCGTCAGGCAATCGACCAGCAGCACCCGGCCCGGCGCCGCTTCCCGCGCAATCGCTTCGGCCAAATCGAGCGGCGCTTCCACCGTCTGCCAGCGCCCATCCCGCTCCGCCTGGTGCTGCGTGATCCGCGCCGTCATTTCCGCGTCGAATGCCTGCGCCGTGGCGAGATAGACCGGTGCCAGCCCGCTCGCTTCGGCGCGCATCTGGGCATGGCGGCTCTTGCCCGATCGCGCCCCGCCGATCACGAACAAGCTAGGCATCGTGCGCCGCCAGGGCCAACAATCCGTCGATATCCATATGCCGCTCCAATTCCTGCGCGATCACGTCCAGCGCGGCATCCACCACGGCATCGTGATCCGCCCCGTCAGACGGCGCGCCCAGCCAGGCCAGCAGCGCGCCGCGCAGGCCCGGCCCACCCAGCGCGCCATGGACATAGCTGCCGATCACCTGCCCCGCCGCATCCATCGCCCCATCGGTGCGCATGCCGTCCAGCAGGGCAAAGGGCCGCGCGCAATCGGGGCCTTGCGTTTCGCCCATGTGCATCTCGAACCCGGTGAACGCCTGCCCCATTGCCTGCCCCTGCACCCGGCGCAGCGCCTTGTCGGGGGTCAACACCGTCGTCACATCAAGCAGGCCCAGCCCGGCCACTTCGCCCGGCGGCCCTTCAATGCCCAGCGGATCGGCAATCGTCAGGCCCAGCATCTGGTATCCGCCGCAAATGCCCAGGATGCGCCCTCCACGCCGGTGGTGGGCCAGAATATCGATATCCCAGCCTTGGGCGCGCAGGGCGGCCATGTCGGCCAGCGTGGCTTTCGATCCGGGCAGCACGATCAGCGCGCAATCGGCGGGGATCGGCCAGCCGGGCGGCACCATCACCAGCTCCACCCCGCTTTCGCCTTTCAGCGGATCGAGATCGTCGAAATTGGCAATGCGCGGCAGGATCGGGCAGGCAATGCGCAAGGCGCCGGGGCGCGGCGCGGCGTGGCGTTCCAGCACGACCGCGTCTTCGCTGGGCAGCCGCGCGCTGGCCGCCAGCCAGGGCACCACGCCAAACCCGCGCCAGCCCGAAAGCGCTTCGATCTGGCGATAGCCATCCTCGAACAGCGCCACATCGCCCCGGAACTTGTTGATGATAAAGCCCTTGATCATGGCGGCGTCTTCCGCATCGAGCACCGCGCGGGTGCCCACCAGCGCGGCGATCACCCCGCCCCGGTCGATATCGCCCACCAGGACCACCGGCACCCCGGCGGCGCGGGCAAAGCCCATGTTGGCAATGTCCCCGGCGCGCAGGTTGATTTCGGCGGGCGAACCCGCCCCCTCCACCAGCACGAGATCGGCCCGCGCGCGCAGGCGCTGCCAGCTGGCCAGAACTTCGGGCAGCAGCGCCGCCCGGCCCATGCGGAAATTGCCGCTGCCCAGCGTGCCACGCACTTTGCCGTGGACCACCAGTTGCGAGGTGTGATCGGCCTGGGGCTTGAGCAGCACGGGGTTCATGTCGGTGTGCAATTCCACGCGGCAGGCCAGCGCCTGCAACGCCTGCGCCCGGCCGATCTCGCCGCCATCGGCGGTGACGGCAGCGTTGTTGGACATGTTCTGCGGCTTGAACGGCAAGACCCGCAGGCCCCGGTTCGCCGCCGCGCGGCACAGCCCCGCCACCAGCACCGATTTGCCCACGTCAGACCCGGTGCCCTGCACCATCAACGCACCCATCATCATCCTTTCCATGCCCACAGCGCGGCCGCCCCGGCCATCAGCAACACACAGGCCCGGCGATAGAGCGTCAGCGCGCGCTGCACATCCCCCGCATCGGCCTCGGCGCCCCCCCCGCCAATCCACGCCTTGTCGTGCACCACGCCGTCATAGGCCACTGGCCCGGCCAGCCGCAGGCCCAGGGCGCCGGCCATCGCCGCCTCGGTCCATCCCGCATTGGGCGAGGCATGGCGGCCATGATCGCGCCACAGCACCGCCCAGCCACCTCCACCCGCCAGGCACAGCAGCACGGCCCCCAGCCGCGCCGGCACCAGGTTCATCCCATCGTCCAGCCGCGCCGCCGCCCAGCCAAACGGACCCCACGGCGCCTCGCGATGGCCGATCAGGCTGTCGGCAGTGTTGATCGCCTTGTACGCCCAGAGGCCCGGCAACCCACCCACGACCAGCCAGAACAGCGGCGCGGCCACGCCGTCGCAAAAGCTCTCGGCCAGGCTCTCGATCGCGGCGCGTGCCACGCCGGCGGAATCGAGCGTGGCGGTATCGCGCCCCACGATCATCCCCACCGCGCGCCGCGCGGCAGGCAGATCGCCACGCGCCAGCGCGCGCTGCACCGGGCGCAGATGATCGTGCAGGCTGCGCAAAGCCAGCCCCGGCCAGGCAAGCAAGGCCACCGCCGCCCAGGCCCATGGCCCCAACAGCCAGCCGGCCAGTGCCTGCAACAGCCAGCCGCCGCCAATCGCCAGCACAAGCAGCACCAGCACGGTGAGCGTGCCCATGGCTCGCCGCCGTGCCGCGCTCCAGTGTTGCCGGTTCCAACCCCGTGCGCACCAGCCGATCACGCGGGCAAAGCCGCCCACCGGATGGCCCAGGCGCGCATAGAGCGGCGCGGGCCAGCCGATGGCCGCGTCCACCAACAACGCCGCCAGCACCATGGGTTCAGCCATGATCGGGCTCGATACATTCGGGCAGGGCCTCCACCAGTCGCGCCACCGCCACTGCATCGCCGGGCAGGCCCAGCCGCAGCCAATCAGGTCGCGCAGCAAAGGGCCGCGTCAGGATATGTTGCCGGGCAAGGCGATCGAACAGGGCCGCCCCATCCACGCCGCGCACCAGGCGGAACAACGGGCACATGCCGCCGGGCGCATAGCCTTTGGCCGCCAGCGCCGCATCGAGCGCGGCGGCCTGCGCGGCCAAATCGACCCGCGCCTGCGCAATCCAGCCCGCGTCGCGATAGGCCGCCGTGCCGATGGCCAGCCCCGCCGCACTCACCGGCCAGGCCCCCAGCCGCGACCGCACCTGTTCGAGCAGCAGACGCGGCCCCAGCACAAAGCCCAGCCGCACGCCCGCTAGCCCAAAGAACTTGCCGAACGAGCGAAACACCACCAGCCGCCGCGTCTCGCCCACGTCACCGGCCAGGCTCTCACCAGGATGCGTGTCGGCAAAGGCCTCATCCAGCAAAAGCCAGCCCTTGCGCCCGCGCCGCTCCAGCAGATCGCGCAAGACCGCGCGGGGTAGCAAACGGCCATCCGGATTGGCGGGATTGGCCATGACCAGATGCCCGCCATCGGCTGCCGCCAGATCATCGACCGCCACGCAATCGCGCAGCATGGCGGCATGGGTGCGATAACCATGCGCGGCATGGAAGCCCGCCTCACCGATCAGATCACCCACCAGCCGCAGCCCGATCTCGGTGCCCGGCACGGCGCAGACATGATCGGCCGCGCAGCCGAAATGCCCTGCCGCCGCCCGCTCCAGCGCGTGCAGCGCCGCTTCATCGGGCAGCGCCTGCCAATCCACCGGCACTTGCGCGGCGTGGGGCCAGGGGCGCGGGTTGATCCCGGTGGAGAGGTCCAGCCAATCGCCATCGCCATAGCGCCCCCGCGCCGTGGCCAGCCCGCCGCCGTGCCAGGTGAACCGGTTCAGTTCCACAGCCGCGCCTCGACACAGAGCGCCAACAATAGAACGACTTCGTTCCATTCGATTCCGGCGCCATGGCCATCGCCCGAAATTCCGCCGATCCGCGTGGCCAGCCACCGGCCCCACAGCGCGATGGCTGGCACCGCCACCAGCAGCGCAGGGTGCCACCAGGCCGCCAGCACGAGCGCCCCGGCCCACAGCGCCAGATCGCGCCGCCGCACCGCCCCGGCAAAACGCGCGCCCAGCCCGGCGTGGAGCGGCACCAGCCAGCGCGCCCAGGCCAGCGGCCCGATGCGCGCCGCGAACGGCACCAGCACCACGGCGGCCAGCCCATGCTGCACCACCACGGCGTGCAGCAAAACCAGTTTGGCCATAAGCTGCGTGACCACCGCGACCACGCCAAAGCTGCCCACATGGGGATCGGCCAGCACGGCCATCAGCCGCGCGCGGTCCTTGTGCGCTGCGCCGCTGGCATCGGCCATGTCGGCCATACCATCGAGATGCAGCGCCCCGGTGATCCACACCCAGGCGACCACGCCGGCCAGCGCGCCGGTCCACGCATCGATCCACGCCCCCGCCCAGGCGGCGCCGGCCACAGCAGTGCCCACGATCAGGCCCACGGCGGGAAACCAGCGCATGCAGGCGGCAAAGTCCGCCTCATCCGCCATGACCGGCGGCAGCGGCAGGCGGGTGAGGAATTGCGTTGCCAGGATCAGCCGCTTCATGCCGCCAGCCCCACGATCTGCGCCACGCGCGGCTTGACGGGCCATACCTTCAGGCTGAGCAGCCCGGCATAGGGCAAGTCAAACGCCCAGGCCTGTTCCGGCGAGAAGCCGCACAACGCCGCCAGCGCCGCGCGCATCGCCCCGCCATGCGTTACCACCAGGGTATCGACCGGAGCCAGCGCGGCCAGCGCGTCGGCCACGCGCACGCGCAGGGCTGACCAAGGCTCGCCACCGGGCGGGGCGTGGGCATCGGGATCGCGGTAGAACGCCGCCAATGCCGCCGGTTCGATCTGCGCCGGGGCCATGCCGTCCCACGCGCCGAAATCCAGCTCGCGCCAGCGCGGATCGGCCTTTGCCACCAGGCCCAGCGGCGCGGCGATGGCCTGGGCCGCTGCCCGGCAGCGTTGGAGGTCTGACGTGATCACCTTTGCGACGCGCAGGCCCTGCGCACGGGAGACGCAAGCGGCCAGTCCTTCAGCCGTGGCGGCCATGTCACGATGCCCCAGCAACAGCCCCGCCTGTTCGGGCGCGCCATGGCGCAGCAGATGCAGCAGGAACGCGGTCACAGCCCGGCGGCCACCCCGGCTTCGTCGAACGTGGCCATCTGCGCATGGGCAGCCAGCGCGGCGCGGATCACGCCCACCGCCACGGCCGCGCCGCTGCCCTCGCCCAGCCGCATGTTCAGGCTGAGCAGCGGATCGAGGCCCAGCCGCGCCAGCAGACGCACATGGCCCGGTTCCGCCGAACAGTGCCCGGCCAGGCAGTGATCGACGATCCCCGGCGCCGAAACCGCCAGCGGCGCCACCGCCGCGCAAGTGATGAACCCATCGAGCACCACCGGAATGCGCAAGGCCCGCGCGCGCAGCACGGCGCCGGCCATGGCGGCAATTTCCCGCCCGCCCAGGCGGCGCAGGGTTTCAAATGCCTGGTTCGGCGCATCGGCATGCCGGGCCAGCGCGCTTTCGATCACCATGGCCTTGCGCGCCACGCCACGTGCATCCAGCCCAGTGCCCGGCCCGGCCCAATCCGCCGCACTGCCACCGAAACTGCGCGTGCAGAGCGCGGCGGCGGCGGTGGTGTTGCCAATGCCCATTTCGCCCAGCGTCAACAGATCGAGATCGGGCGTCACCACCTCCGCCCCGGCGTTGAGCGCGGCCAGGCATTCCGCTTCGCTCATCGCCGGGCCAGCCGTGAAATCGGCGGTGGGGCGATCGAGATCGAGCGCCACCACGCGCAAGTCCATCCCGGCCGCCCCGGCCAGCGCGTTGATCGCGGCGCCCCCGGCGGCAAAGTTGGCCACCATCGCGGCCGTCACGCTGACCGGAAAGGCGCTGACGCCGTGCACGGCAAAGCCGTGGTTGCCAGCAAAGATCGCGGTGCGCCCCTGGCCGATGGCGGGCCTCTCGCGCCCTTGCCACCCGGCCATGAACACGGCGATTTCTTCCAGCCGGCCCAATGATCCACGTGGCTTGGTCAAGACCGCCTGCCGCGCACGCGCAGCAGCAATGGCACCAGCATCAGGGGCCGAGAGATCGGCCAGCGCCGCAGCAAAGGCGGCGGGAGAGGCAAACACGCTCATACCGCAACAAACCCGGCGGGCGGGGTGCGGGTGATGAAATGGCCTTTCACGCCTTGCGGCCATTCCTTGAACGGCACGCGGCCATGCTCGCTTTGCGCATAGGCGGCCGCATAATCGAGAATGGCGGTGGCGGCCGCTTCATCGGGCGCGAACCGGCCCAGCACATAACCCACTTTGCCCGGCGCACGCAGGTGCACGGTGCAATGGTCCTTGCAGGCAAACAGGCAGGGCATTTCCTGCAAGGCGATGCCGGCATAGCGCGCATCGCCCTGCTGCACCGCGCGCAGCGCCTCCAGCAGGCGCGCGCCGCCGCGCTGGCCATTGTCATCTTCGCGCACGTCGGCGCTCAATCGGCAAGTGTTGCAGGCCACAATGGCCGGGCCATCGTCAACGGGTGTGAGCATGGGGGTATCCTTCAACGGGGGGATCAGAATTCGATGCCTGCTTGCGCTTTCACGCCAGAGCGGAAGGGGTGCTTCACCTGGGCCATTTCGGTGACGAGATCGGCCGCCTCCACCAGCGCATCGGGCGCGTTGCGGCCGGTGACGATCACGTGCTTCATCGCCGGGCGCGCGGCGAGCACGGCCAGCACTTCGTCGAGCGGCAGGTAATCGTAGCGCAGCACGATGTTCAGCTCGTCTGCCAGCACCATGGCATAGGCCGGATCGGCGATCATGCGCGCCACTTCCTCCCACGCGGCGCGAGCGGCCGCCACGTCGCGCGCGCGGTCTTGCGTATTCCAGGTGAAGCCTTCGCCCATGGCCTTGAAATCGACGTGATCGGGAAAGACATCGAACACGCGCCTTTCCCCGGTGGTCATCGCGCCTTTGACGAACTGCACCACGCCCACCCGCATGCCGTGGCCCACCGCGCGCAGCACCATGCCCATGGCGGCGCTGGTCTTGCCCTTGCCCTTGCCGGTGTGCACGATCAGCAGGCCCTGTTCGCGGGTCTTTGTGGCCATGATCTTGCCTTGCGCGGCCTGCTTCTTGCGCATCTTTTCGGTGTGGCGCGCCTCGTGATCAGCAGCTTGCATCGCCCTTGTCCTTTTTCAGCAGATAGATGTCCATGATCCAGCCGTGCTGCGCGCGCAGCGCGGCACGGCGGGCCAGAATGTGCGGGGCGGCCTGGGCCAGGGGGCCATGCTCCAGCGCCTGTTGCGCCATGCCCAGATAGGCGCCCCACCAGATGGCAATGCCCGCCGGATCGAGCGCCCGAAACGCGCCACCGGCATCGAGCATGACCACCACATGCAGCGCCCCCGGCGGCCAGCCATGCGCGCGCAGCAGGCGGCCGGTGGTGATGGTCACCGGCCCGGCCAGGGGGTTGAGCGGAATGGCATGGGCGGCGGTGAGCGCCTGCACGCTGGTGATGCCCGGCACCACGTGGATCGACAGCGGCAAGCCTTGGCCCGCCAAATGTGCGGCAATGCGCAAGCTGCTGTCATAAAGCGCGGGATCGCCCCAAACGAGCAAGGCCGCCCGCCCACCTTGTGGCAGGGCCTGCGCCAGGGCGGCCTGCCACACCCCGGCAATTGCGTGGTGCCAGGCGTTCACCGCGCCGGCATAATCGCCCGCGCCATCGCGCACCGGCATGGCAAATTCCACCTGTGGCACCGCGCGGGTGAGCACCGCCGCGCAGATCGTGCGCCGCACGTCGATCAACCCGGCCTTGTCCGCGCCTTTATCGGGCAGCAGGATCACATCGGCCGCATTCATCGCCTGCACGGCAGCCAGCGTCAGGTGATCGGGATTGCCCGTGCCGATGCCGATCAGATCGAGGTGGATCATGCCTGCCCCGCGATCATGTGGAAGAACGTGCCGGTCACGCGGCCCCGCCGCGATCCGCCTTCGGCCACGGCAGCGCCGGTGGCATCGGCCACATTGGCCAGCGCCTCGTCCGGCTGGGCCAGGATGCTGCAATAGTGGAATTCGTGCCCGCGCAAGGCCGTGCCCGCCGCCATCGCCCCCACCGGCGCCAGCAGCCGCGCCGCGCGATAGCCCAGGTGCAGGCGCCGCGCGGCATGGCTGGTTTCCAGGCCGAGCAACCCGGCCATGGCGTGGCGCGTGCCGGCCTTGTCCACCAGCCCCTGCCCCAGCACCATGTATCCGCCGCATTCGCCATGGACGGGCCGCGTCTGCGCATGATGGCGCAGGCCGGCTAGGAAGTTTCCTGCGGCCGCGATGCGCCCTGCGTGCAGTTCGGGGTATCCGCCCGGCAGCCACACCATGTCTGCATCGGGCGCGGGCGCTTCATCGGCCAAGGGAGAGAACGGGAGGATCTGCGCGCCCGCCGCCTGCCAGGCATGCAGCAGGTGCGGATAGAGGAACGAAAACGCGGCATCGCGCGCCACGGCCAGGCGCTGCGCCGGCGGCGGTGGCAGCTGGGCCGCCGATGGCTGGACCGCCTGCCCTGACGCCGCCGCGATCAGCGCGGCAAGGTCCACATGATCGCGCACGAACGCCGCCAGCTTGTCCAGCGCGCTGTCGAGATCGGCGTGTTCCTGCGCCTGCACCAGGCCCAGGTGCCGTTCCGGCAACGCAAGGTCTGCGCGGCGCGGCAGGGCGCCCAGCACCGGCAGGCCCACTTGCGCCATACCGGCGCGCAGCAGGCTTTCATGGCGCGGGCTGGCCACTTTGTTGAAAATCACCCCCGCCACGCGCAAGGCCGGATCGAAGCGGGCAAAGCCCAGCGCCGTCGCCGCCGCCGATTGCGCCTGGCCCGAGGCATCGAGCACCAGGATCACCGGCCAGCCCATACGCCGCGCCACATCGGCACTGGCACCGTTGCCGGTGGCGCCCGGCTGCGCAACGCCATCGAACAGGCCCATCGATGCTTCGGCCAGGGCCAAGTCTGCCCCCTGCGCCTGGCCCGCCAGCGCATCGATCAGGCCGGGCGCCATGGCCCAGCTATCGAGGTTGAACGACGCACGGCCGGCAGCGGCGCGGTGAAACGCCGGGTCGATATAGTCAGGCCCGTTCTTGAACGGCTGCACCACCAGCCCCTGCTGCACCAGCGCGCGCAGCAGGCCCAGCGTGAGCGTGGTCTTGCCCGCGCCCGAACTGGGCGCCGCGATCATCAGGCCCGGCACGCTCATGCCTCTGCCTGCTGCGGGCGGAAGCGCCGCTCGTAATCGGGGGCATAGAGGCTGCTGGGCGCAAAATCGCTGGCGTCCAGCACGCGGCCCACCAGGATCAGTGCGATGCGCTCCATGCTGCTGGCCACCGCCGCTTCCACGCTGGCCAGCGTGGCGCGCACCACGCGCTGATCGGGCCAGCTCGCGCGCCAGACCACCGCCACCGGGCAATCGGCGCCATATTCGGGCAGCAGATCGGCCACCACTTGCCCAAGATTGTGGATCGAGAGGTGAATGGCCAGCGTGGCCCCGGTCTGGGCGAAGGCCGCCAGGTTTTCACGCGGCGGCATGGCACTGGCGCGGCCGGGCGTGCGGGTAAGCACGAGCGACTGGCCCAACGCGGGCAGCGTCAGTTCCGCTTCCAGCGCGGCAGCGGCGGCGGCAAAGGCCGGCACGCCGGGGGTGATGGTGAAGGGAATGCGCAAGGCCCGCAGCGCACGCAACTGCTCCCCCATGGCCGACCACACCGAAAGATCGCCCGAATGCAGCCGCGCCACATCGTGCCCGGCGGCATGGGCGGCGGCGATTTCGGCCATGATCTGGTCAAGCGAAAGCGGCGCGGTGTTGATGATGTGCGCGCCGGGCGGGCAATGATCGAGCACGGCCGCCGGCACCAGCGAGCCGGCGTAGAGACAGACCGGGCAGGTCGCGATGCGATCCCGCCCGCGCAAGGTGAGCAGATCGGGCGCGCCGGGGCCGGCGCCGATGAAATGGACGGTCATCGTTCTGTGCTTTCGGCAAGGGCGCAAGTGGCCAGGCGATCGGGCGAAATATGGCGCGCGCTCAGCAGGCGGGCATGGGGGCCAGCACCGGCCAGCGCCGCCGCTTCGGCAAGGCTGCCGATGCCGCGCGCGTGCAGGCTGGCGGGCGATTGCGTGGGCGTGGCGCAATGGGCCAGCTCTTCGGGCGCGATCGGCAGCAGCGGCAGGCCGAGCGCCTGGGCGAGCGGGGCCAGCGCGGCGGCCTTGTCTGCCGCCGTGGCCAGATGGGTGACGGGCGGATGCCCCTGTTGCGCCAGGGCCAGGGCGGCGCGCAATGCGGCGGGCGTGGCAGCGCCGCGAAAGCCGAAGCCGGCAACAATCGCATGGCCGATCATCGCACCGCGCTCCACTGCACCAGCGGATAGCGCGCTTTCCACCCGCGCCGACTGCCCAGCGCGGTGGCATCGGCCAGTTCGATGCGCAGCAGGCTGCCACCGGCCTGCGCGTGCCACTGCGCCAGCAATGCTTCGGATTCCAGCGTGACGGCGTTGGCCACCACACGCGTGCCCTTGGGCAGGCACGCCCACAGCGCATCGAGCAGCGCCGGGTTCAGCCCGCCACCGATGAACACGGCATCGGGCGGCCGCCCATCGGGCAGGCAGGCCGGCGCGCGGCCGGTGATCACCTGCAGGCGGTCCACCCCCAGCGCCGTGGCATTGGCGCGCGCGCGGTCGGCACGCAAGGGATCGGCCTCCACCGCCACCGCCCGGTTGGCCGGGTGGGCCAGCAGCCATTCGATGCCGATGGAGCCGGAACCCGCGCCGATGTCCCACAACAGCTCCCCCGCGCGCGGGGCCAAGGCGGCCAGCGTCAATGCGCGCACCGGGGCCTTGGTGATCTGGCCATCGGCGGCAAACAGGGCATCGGGGCGGCCGGCGGTGACCGGCATGGCCAGCCCGTCTCCCGCCACGGCCAGGCCCACCGCCACGGGATGGGCCACGTCTGCCAGGGCAAAGCCATCGGCGCGCACCTGCCGCACCCGTTCGCGCGGGCCGCCCAGCGCCTCCAGCACACGAAGCTGGGTTTCGCCAAACCCGGTGGCGACGAGATAGGCAGCCAGATCGGCCACGGCGGCGCCATCGCGCAGCAGCACAAGCGCGCGGGCGCCGGGCGCCAGATACGGGCGCAGGCGCGAGAGGGGCGCGGCGTGCAGGCCCAGGCACGCGCAATCCTGCAAGGCCCAGCCCAGCCGCGCCGCCGCCAGGGCAAACGTACCGGGCGCGGGATGGGCCACCCATTCGTGGGGCAAGAGATGCGCGGCCACACTGCTGCCTGCGCCGAACCAGAACGGATCCCCTGATGCCAGCATGGCCACACGCCGCCCGCGCAAGGCCAGAAGCCGTTCGATTCCGTCGGCAAATGGCACTGGCCATTCGATGACCCGCGCCGTAAGCGGGCCAGCCAGGGCGAGATGGCGCGGCGGGCCGATCACCACGTCTGCCCCGGCCAAGGCCGCGCGGGCGGCGGCGGAAAGGCCATCGCGGCCATCCTCGCCCATGCCGATGATGCTCAACCAGGGAGCCGGTTCAGACATGCCAGAGATCCTGATTCTGGGCGGCACGACCGAGGCGAGCGCGCTGGCGCAGCTGCTGGCCGCGCGGGGTCTGGCCGCCACGCTCAGCTATGCCGGGCGCACCCAGGCCCCGCGTGCGCAGCCGGTGCCGGTGCGCATCGGCGGGTTTGGCGGGGTGGAGGGGCTGGCCACCTATCTGCGCGAACACGGCGTGACGCATCTGGTGGACGCGACCCATCCCTTTGCCGCGCAGATGAGCGCCCATGCCGTGGCGGCCGCGCAGGCCGCTGGCGTGCCGCTGATCGCCCTCACCCGCCCGGCCTGGCAGACGCAGCCGGGCGACGCCTGGACCCGCGTGGCCGATGTGGCCGGCGCGGTGGATGCCCTGGCCGGGCCGGCGCGGCGCGTGCTGCTGGCGCTGGGGCGGATGCATGTGGCAGCCTTTGCCGCGCAGGGGCAGCACCACTATGTGCTGCGCTTTGTCGACACGCCCGATGCGCCGCCGCCCCTGCCCGATCACGCGCTGGTGGTCGATCGCGGGCCCTTCACCGTGGAGGGCGATATGGCCCTGCTGCAATGCCATGCCATAGACCTGATAGTGTGCAAGAACGCGGGCGGCAGCGGCGCGCAGGCCAAGCTGATCGCCGCGCGCGCGCTGGGCCTGCCGGTGATCATGATCGACCGGCCAGACCTGCCCCCGCGCCACGAGGTGCACGATCCGCAAGCGGTGCTGGACTGGATCGCTCATGCCGCGGCCCCATCAAGGCTGCGCGGGGTGTAAAGCACCGGGCCAGTGGCGCGGGCGATCATGCGCGTCTGGCTCGATCCCACGATCACCACGGTGCGCATGTCGGCCATGTCCGGCTGCGCCTGCGCCAACGTGACGATGCGCAAGTGTTCCTCGGGCGTGGAGACGGCGCGGGCGAACAGGACCAGGCGCGCCGGGCCGCAGCATTCGCGCAGCACGGCCAGCGCGCGGGCGAACCCCTCTGGCCGCGCGCGCGAGCGGGGATTGTAGAACGCCATGGCGAAATCCGCCTCTGCCGCCAGACGCAGCCGCCGCTCGATCACCGCCCAGGGCTTGAGATTGTCGGACAGGTTGATCGCGCAGAAATCATGGCCCAGCGGCGCCCCGGCACGCGCGGCAGCGGCGAGCATGGCGGTGATGCCCGGCAGCACGCTGACCGGCACATCGGCCCAGCGCCGGGCATTTTCTTCCAGCACTTCATAGACGGCGGCGGCCATGGCGAACACGCCCGGATCGCCCGAGGAAACCACCACCACCTGCCGGCCCTGCGCCGCCAGATCGAGCGCATGGGCAGCGCGTTCGCGCTCCACCCGGTTGTCCGAAGGGTGCAGCGTGAGGCCGGGGCGCGGCGCCACGCGGGCGACATAGGGGATATAGCCGATCACGTCGGTTGCAGCATCGAGCGCGGCGCGCACTTGCGGGGTGACCATGGCCTCGTCGCCCGGACCGAGGCCGACGATGGCGAGCGTACCGGTCATGGCCGGCGCCCCTGGCCGTGGATCAGCAGAATGGAGAAATAGGGCGTGACTTCGCTCGCCTCCATCAGTGGCGTCACCCGCTGGGCGGGCATGGCGGCATATTCCACCAGCCAGGCCGCGCCCTCGCGCCCGGCAGCGGCCACGGCGCGGCGCAGCTTGGGCAGGTTGCGGCCGATCTTCATCACCACCAGCGCATCGGTATCGCGGATGCGGCGGGTGAGTTCGTCTTCGGGCAGCGTGGCCATGGCCACGGTCAACACATCGTCACCCCAGGTGATCGGCAGGCCGGTGGCGTTCCAGGCGCCGGCCATGCCGGTGATGCCGGGCACCACCTGCACCGGTACCTGGCCCATGAGGCGGCTGTGCAGGTGCATGAAAGAGCCGTAGAAAAAGGGATCGCCCTCGCAAAGCACGACCACGTCTTCCCCGGCCCGGGCCAGTGCGGCCAGGCGCGTGGTACACTGGGCATAGAAAGCGGCAAGGCAGGCGTTGTAGCGCGGATCGCTGACCGGGATTTCGGTGGTGACGGGATATTCCATCGGGATTTCCACCGCATCGGCGCGCAGCAGATCGGCGGCGATGCGCCGCGCATGCCCCGGCCGCCCGGCCTTGCGGAAATAGGCGATGTGGCGGGTGGTGCGCACCAGCCGGTCTGCCCGCACGCTGAGCAGATCGGGCGCGCCGGGGCCAAGGCCGACACCGTGGATCGTGCCGGCAATAGCGTTGGGAGCCGCGCTCATTCCGCGTCGCTCGCCAGGGCGTTGATCGCCGCCACGGTGATCGCGCTGCCACCCAAGCGCCCGTCCACCACGCAGCAGGGCACGCCCTGCCACTCCCACAACGCAGCCTTGGATTCAGCCGCGCCGACAAAGCCCACCGGGCAACCGATGATCGCCGCCGGGCCCGGGCAGGACGGATCTTCCAGCATGTTGAGCAAGTGGAACAGCGCGGTGGGCGCGTTGCCGATGGCCACCACGCTGCCCGCCAGATGCGGCCGCCACAATTCCAGCGCAGCGGCGGAGCGGGTGTTGCCCATGGCCCGCGCCAGCGCGGGCACGGCGGGATCGTGCAGCGTGCAGACCACGGCGTTGCCGGCCGGCAAGCGCGTGCGGGTGATCCCTTCGGACACCATGCGTGCATCGCACAGGATCGGCGCCCCGGCGCGCAGCGCGGCGCGCGCGGCATCGACAAAGCCAGCCGAAAAGCGGATGTGCGGGGCCAGGTCCACCATGCCGGCAGCGTGGATCATGCGCACCGCCACCGGTTCTTCGCGCGGGGCAAAGCGGGCCAGATCGGCCTCTGCCCGGATCGTGGCGAAGGACTGGCGATAGATGGCCGCGCCATCGGTTTCATAGCTGTGCGGCATCGGTCAGCCTTTCGAAATGGGCGAGCAGGTCTTGCGCGCAAAGCGGTTCGCCGGTGGCGGCACCCGCCGTGGCATCACGCGCCAGATCGAACCGGCCATCGGCGCGGCCGGTCAGGACATGGGCGGCAGGGCGGCTGGACGCGCAGCCCTTGGCGCAGCCGGAAACGTGGAGTGTGCCGCGCACCAGCGGCGCCAACGCCAGGGCAAGATCGCGCGTGGGCGCATGGGCCTGCGGGCAACTGGGCGCGCCGGGGCAGGCCTCCACCTGCAAGACCGGATCGGCAGGATCGGCGATCAGGCGGGGGACCGTCCCAGCGCCGGCACCCTCCACCACCATGACGCGCCACGGGGTCAGGCGTAGGGCCTGCGCACCGGGCACATCGAGCGCAGCGACAAGCGCGGCGGCATCCACCCGGCCGAACGGCGCGCCATGGGCCATGCCCAGCGCACCGGGACCGGGGCGCAGCGGCGCAGCGGACGCCGCCGGGGCTTCCTGCCCCGTGGCCCAGGCGGGCAGCGGCGCGATGTAACGAGCCATGCGCCCTGCCAAGCCGCTGTTTGCAAACCAGCGGGCCAGCGCGATCAGGCCCTCGGCTTCCCGGCCCGGCACCAGTGCCACGCCCGTGGCGCGACCGGCGGCGCGCAGGATCAGGCCACCGCCCGCGCCCCGCTCCACCCGGAAATCGCCCGGTTCGCCCAGCAGCATGGGCGCGGCGCCCGCGTCGATCACGAAACCCACCTTGCCCGGCAGCACTGGCAGTTCGGGCAGGCGCGCCAGCAATTCCGTCGCCACGCGCGCGGTATCGTCGCCCATGATCCAATCGGGGGCGACCAGCACGTTGGCGCGGCGCTCCGCCACCGGATCGGCGTCTACCAGTCCCAAGGCCAGCAACTCGTGCAGCGCGGCCTGCCAGCCGGCTTCGTCCAGCCCGCGCAGTTGCAGGTTGGCGCGGCGCGACAGGTCGATCAGGCCATTGCCATGGCGCGTGGCCAGCCTGGCCAGCGCCAAAGCATGTTCTCGCGAAAGCCGGGCCAGGCGCGGCTTTACGCGCAGCAACAGGCCATCGCCCGCCGCCATCGGGCGCCAGGCATCGGGACACCAGCCGGCGATGCGAAAGCCGCTCATGCCAAAAGCTCTGCCAGGATGGCGTTGCGCCGCGTGCGCCAAAGGCCCGCCGCATGGAGTGCGGCAAAGCGCTGCTGCATCGCCGCCAGCGCGCCGGGATTGTCGCGTTCCAGAAACGCGCGCACTTCGGGCGTGCCCAGCGTGGCCTGGTAATAGAGGTCGATCAGGTGCGCGGGCACACTGCCGGGCGCCAGATGGGCAAAGGCGCCCAGGTGATCGAGCGTGGCGGCCAGTTCTGCCCCGCCGCGAAAGCCGTGGCGCATCATGCCAGCAATCCACCCCGGCTGCGCCGCGCGGGCGCGCACCACGCGGGCAACCTCTTCGTTCAGGGTGCGCGCCACGGGCCGGGCGGGATCGCGATGATCGAGATGATAGAGCGCCGCCTGGCCGCCGGCCACGCCTTGCGCAGCGGCAAAGCCGGCCTCGTGCGCGGCATAGTCCATGCTCAGCAACAGGTCGGTTTCGGGCAAGTCCTGCGCATGGACAACGGCATCGGCCGCCGCCACGCGGGCGCGCAGGCCGGCGGCATCCTCTTTCGCTGCATCGAGCGCGTGGGAGGAGGCAGCCAGCCAGGCTTCGCCAGCGGCACGGCGGCTGGCCGCGTCATAGGTTTCGGCCGCTTCACCCAGCCCCAGGCCATAGCGGCCCGGCGCCGGGCCATAGACGCGCGGCGCGGGTGCCTGGCCGGCGAAAGGGTTCCACTCAGGCGGCTCATCGCGCCCGCACAGCGCCTGCACCGCCTGGCCAAACAGCACGGGCAGCATGGGAAAGGCATCGCGAAACAGGCCCGAAACCCGCAGTGTCACGTCCAGGCGCGGATGGTCGAGCGTGGCCAAGGCCAAGATTTCCACACCGGTCACCCGCTCGCTGGTGCCGTCCCAGATCGGCGCCGCGCCCAGCAGGTGCAGCGCCATGGCAAAGTCTTCGCCACCCGTGCGCATCGTGGCCGATCCCCACAGGTTCACCACCAGCGCGCGCGGATAATCGCCGTGGTCCTGCAAATGGCGGCGCACCAGTTCCTGCGCCATGGCCACCCCCTGCGCATGGGCGGCGCGGGTGGGCAGGCTGCGCGGATCGACGGCATAGAGATTGCGCCCGGTGGGCAAGACATCGGCCCGCCCGCGCCAGGGCGAACCCGCCGGCCCGGCCGCCACGCGCCGCCCGGCCAGGGTGGCCAGCAGGCCAGCGCGCTCTGCCCCGCCCTGGCTGCCGCGCCCGAAGACGTGGAGGCCGTCGCCATATTGGCTGTCTTTCACGTCGCACACGAAGCGGTCGATCCGGGCGATGGCTTCGGCCGGGCTGGCATCGGGGCCGAGGCCCAGTTCGGTTTCCAGGCCCAGGCCTTGCGCCTCTGCCCGGATCGCGCCGATCAGCCGATCCCGCCGCGAGGGATCGAGGCCCACGGCCCCGGAAAATTCATCGAGCAGCGCCTCCACCCGCGCCAGGCCCGCGCCGCTTGCCACCCGCACCGGTGGGGGCGGCATGTGGCCCAGCGTGACCGCGCCGATGCGCCGCCGCGCCTGCGCCGCTTCGCCCGGATCGTTGACGATGAACGGATAGATCACCGGCAGATCGCCGATCAGCGCCTGGGGCCAGCATTCGTCGCCCAGCGCCACCGCCTTGCCCGGCAGCCATTCCAGCGTGCCATGCGCGCCCATGTGCACCAGCGCGTCCACGCCCTGTGCACGCAACCAGAGATAGAACGCCACATAGCCATGGCGCGGGCAGCGGGTGAGATCGTGATAGCCCTCGTCTCGTCCGGCCATGTCGCCGCGTTCGGGTTGCAGCGCGATCAAGGCATGGCCGGCGCGCAAGGCGGCAAAGTGGAATGCGCCGTCGCGCACCGCTGGGTCCGCCTCTGGAGCGCCCCAGCTTTGCGCCAGGTCTTGCTGCAAGGCGGGCGCCAGCTCTGCCAGCGCGGCACGATAGGCGGCCAGCGGCCAGGCCAGGGTTTCACCCGCCAGCCGCGCCGCCAGATCGCCCACTGGCGCCATGGCATAGCCGGCACCGGCCAGATCATCGAGAACGGCGGCTGTAGAGGCCAGCGCATCGAGGCCCACCGCGTGGGCCATGGCATGGGCCTTGCCCGGATAGGTGGAGAGCACCAGGCCAACCTGGCGCTCTGCCGCCGGGCGCTGCGCCAGCGCGATCCACGCCGCCACGCGCCCGGCAATGGCGGCAATGCGCGCGGCATCGGGCACATGGACCTGGCGGGCAAAGCCCAGCGCGGCGTCCTGCGCCACGGCCTGCTTGAAACTGGCCACCCCGGCAAACACGCGCCCGTCGATTTCGGGCAAGACGACATGCATGGCCAGGTCTGCCGGCGCCAGGCCGCGCGCGGAGGCGGCCCAGCCCTCACGCGTGCCGGTGGCCAGCGCCACCTGGAACACCGGGGCGCCGGTCTGGTCGAGCGGGCTATGCCCAGCCTCGTCCCGCGCGGAAAAGGCCGTGGCGTTGACGATGGCGGCGGGCCTGAGCCGGTCCAGCGCGGCTTCGACCAAGGCGCGCGATTGCGGCTCTTTCAACGACGTGACGTAAAGCCCCAGGGCATCGATGCCCCGCGCCGCCAGGGCCGCGATCAGCGCGGCGATCGGCGCGCAATCCTGCGCCGCCAGGGTGGAGCGGTAGAACACCACCAGTGCCAGCGGCTGGGCCGGATCGGCCTGCCAGGCCAGCGGATGGCAAAGGCCGTCCTGCGGGTGCCAGCCGCCGGCCATGGGCAGCGGCGGTTCCGCGATCGCAGCAGAGGCGCCAAGGCCCAGCCCGGCTTCGCGCGCCAGCAGGGCGAGCGCGGCAGCCATGCCTTGCGCGCCGCCCGCGTCGCACTGCCGCGCCAGTTCGCGCAAAGGTGCCTCGCCCAGCGTGGACGCGGCATCGAGCTGAGCATCGGCGCGCCCGTCTGCCGGCAAGACCGCCAACGCGATGCCGCGTTCGCGCGCCAGCTGTGCCACCTGGGCCAAGCCATAGCGCCACCACGCCACCCCGCCGATCAGCCGGATGAGAATGCCGCGCGCGCCGGCCAGCGTGCGCTCCACATAAGTATCGACCGAAAGCGGATGTTCCAGCGCGGCCAGATTGGCCAGGCGCAGCGTGGGAAACGCCGGATCGCGCGCGCGCGCCAGGTGCCAGGCGGCGGCACAGGCAGCCAGGTCGCTGTCGGAGAAAGACAGCACGACCAGGTCTGCCGGGGCCTGCCCCAGGTCTTGCGGCACGGCGGTTTCTTCCAGGCCGTGGCTTTCGCGAAAGAGGACGTGCACCGCCCCTGCCCTCAGGCCAGCAGCGCCGCCCGGATCGCTTCCGGCTCCAGCCGCTCCCGCTCGGCAATCGCCACGAGTTGCCCGCTGCGCGGCTCGCCCGGGCGCCACGGCCGGTCATAGTGATGGCGCACGCGCGCGCCCACCGCCTGAACCAGCAGGCGCATTGGCTTGCCGGCCACCGCCACATGGCCTTTCACCCGCAGCACGCCATGCTCTGTCGCCAGGCGCGCGATGCGCGTGGCAAGGTCTGCCGGATCGGCGATTTCGTCCAGTCCCACCACGGTGCTGGCGAAATCGTCGTGCTCGTGATCGTCCGCGCCATCGTGGTGCGACGGGCGCGCGGCAATGTCGTCTTCGGCCGCCGCGTGCAGGCCCAAGATCACGCGCGGATCGGCGGCGCCTTCGGCCAAGTCGATCACTGGCACGGGGCGCGGCGCGGTTTGCGCGATCACCGCCCGCGCCTGCGCCAGCCCGTCCGGCCCGGCCAGATCGCCCTTGGTCAGCAGCACCATGTCGGCACAGGCAAGCTGGTCCTCGAACACTTCGGCCAGCGGGGTTTCGTGGGTCACGCCCGGATCGGCGGCGCGTTGCGCCTCAAGCGCCACCAGATCGGGGGCGAAGCGGCCGGCGGCCACGGCCTCGGCATCGGCCAAGGCCAGCACGCCATCGACGGTGATGCGGCTGCGGATCGCGGGCCAGTCGAACGCCTTGAGCAGCGGCTTGGGCAGCGCCAGGCCGGAAGTCTCGATCAGGATATGATCGGGCCGGGGATCGAGCGCGAGCAGGCGCTCTACCGTGGGAATGAAATCGTCGGCAACGGTGCAGCAGATGCAGCCATTGGCCAGTTCCACGATGTTTTCGGCTGGGCAATCGGGAATGGCGCAGGATTGGAGGATGTCTCCATCCACGCCCAGCGTACCGAATTCGTTGACCACCACCGCCAGCCGGCGCCCGCCGGCGTTGCGGATCAAGTGGCTGATCAGCGTGGTCTTTCCCGCGCCCAGAAAGCCGGTCACGATGGTGACGGGCACTTTTGCCAGATCCGGCATGCACAAAACCCTTCCGCGCGCCAGCGACGGACACGAGGCAGGGCTTCACCGGAACGATCCGGCCGGGCGCGCGGCGGCGGGCCGGCGCACGAAGGCGCCCGCCACAACGCATGCCCGTGCAGCCCCAGCCGCACAAGTCTTCGTCGCCCAGACGGAAGTGTTACCGTGCCCGGACCATCCCCTGGATCAAGGCAAGAGCGACCAGTGCGCCGGCAGGTCTCCTGGCTCGTGGGTCAGGGCTTGATGCACGCCTTCCCAGGCACTTGGTGCCCAGTGGCCGCCCCCGGCCAAAACCGGAGACAAAGTGCATCGCGCTCGCCACTTACAGTTGCAGGGACAGCTGCGGACTTGGGGCAAAGCCCCGCACCGCATTCCCGATTAAGCCCCTCTCGGGGCACCGACGCGATCTTTGCGAACGACGGGCCAGGCCCGTCCTTCGTGGCTGCATCTAGCCCAGTTCGAAAGCCAAGCCAACTGTCCTTGGCATCAGGATGGTTCTGCCACCTCGATCTCGTCCAGCCGTTGCCAGCGATAGATCGCCAGGCTGGCCAGCCAGCACAGCGCGAACAGGCCGATGATGGCAAAGCCCAGGCCGTTGAAATTGCCGGCCAGATCGGCGGCCAGGCGAAAGGGCGCACTGCCCAGCCCCAGCTTCTGCCCGATCAGCGCGGCTGCCTCGATCCCGCCGATCACGATCGCCACCAGCGCGGAAACCAGCGTGATGGTGATATTGTAATAGAGCTTGCGGATGGGTTTGACGAAGGCCCACTCATAGGCGCCCAGCATGACCACGCCATCGATGGTATCGACCAGCGCCATCCCCGCCGCAAACAGCGCGGGCAGCACCAGCACGGTGCCCAGCGCCAGCCCGCTCGCCGCCTGGCTGGCCGAAAGGCCGAGCAGCGCCACTTCGGTGGCGGTGTCGAACCCCAGGCCGAACAGGAAGCCGAGCGGCGCCATGTGCCACGAGCGCGTGACCAGGCGGAACATCGGCCGAAACAGGCGCGAAAGCAGCCCCCGGCCCGAAAGCAGCAGGTCGAGGTCTTCCTCCACATAGGTGCCCCCTGCCCGCACATGGGCAAAGGTGCGCCACACCGACCGCAGGATGACCAGGTTCATCGCCGCGATGGTGAACAGGAACAGCGCCGAAACCGTGGTGGCGATCACGCCGCCCACCTCGCGCCAGGCACCAAACCGGGCGAGCGCCGTGGCGGTGAGCGCCACCGCAACCGAAGCGAGCGCGATGATCGCGGCATGGCCCAGCGCAAACCACAGGCCCACGGCGACGGGCCGCTGCCCCTGTTGCATGAGCTTGCGCGTGACATTGTCGATCGCGGCGATGTGATCGGCATCGACCGCATGGCGCAAGCCAAGGCCCCAGGCGAGCAGCGCGGTGCCGAGCATCAGCGGTTGGGCGTGGAACAGGCCCAGCGCCCAGACCCAGGCAAGCCCATTGGCAAGGACCAGGCAGGCGATAAGCACGGTGATGCGCCGCCGCAGCGGCGACGCGGAAAAACGGGATGATGCAGGCACGAACAGACACTCCGGCCAGGGTTGCGACTGGACCGGACGCGCTTGTTGCGCGCGCACGCCACGCATGGCGCCCGCGCAGCCGCGCCCGGCCGCGATGGCGTCGCTCTGACGGAATGAACCGTGCCGCAGCCATCCCCTGGGCCAAGGCCATCCCCCGGACGGAGGAACGAGCGACCTGCGCCGGCCGGTTTCCTGGCTTGCGGGTCAGGGCTTGATGCATGCCTTCCCAGGCCTCGCCCGTCTTGGCGTCCGGCCCAGTGGCTGCTTTCCCGCCGATACCGGGAAAGCGGTATGCATCGCGCTCGCCGCTTACAGTTGCAGGGACAGCCACGGATTTGGAGCACCAGGCCCCGCACCGCGTTCCCGATTGAGCCCTCTCGGGCACCGGCGCGATCTTGCGCCCGGCGATTGCGCACCGGGCGGCAAGGGCATAGCCAGCACTCTGCCCCGGCGCAATGGCAAGCCGCCGGCCAGGTAACCGCGCCGCCTGGGCGCTGCGCTCGCTCAGTCTGACGATCCCCCGCCCGCTGCCCGCTGGCGCGCGGGCGCGAACGCCCATTGCAGCGTGCGCGCCATGGCAAAGGCGCCGCCGCGCACGATCGGCAAGGCGGGCAGCATCACGTGCCGCTGGTGCAAGGCCTTGGCCCAGGGCGGCATAAGATCGACTGCCGCCTGAAACAGCACATGCTGTGCCGGCGCGGCGGCCAGCGAGGGCGCGGGTTGCGACAACACCATGCGGGCGACCTCGCGCGTGCGTTGGTCGGCGCGCAGTTCGGGGCGGAATGTCGCCATCAGTGCCTCGGCCTCGGCGCGGGTTTCCGGGACCGGATCGGCGTCCAGCCGCCGCGCAACCAGGCCAGCCTGCCTGATATAGGTATCCTGGTCGGCGCGCGTCATGCCCGGTTCGCCATAGGCGATCCAGGCGTCGAGAAAGCATAGCGCCTCGCACACGTGAACCCAGGCCAGCAAGCGCGGATCGCTGGCGCGATAGGGCGTGCCATCGGGCAAAGTGCCTTGCACATGCGCATGGACGGCTTTCACTTTGTCGATCGCAGCATCCGCCAAGGCGCGGTCAGCATAAGTCGTCACGGCAATGAACCGCGCGGTGCGCCGCAACCGGCCGGGCATATCGTTGCGGAAAGTGCTGTGGTCCCACACCCCGGCCAGGGCGGCGGGGTGCAACATCTGCAACAGCAGCGCCGCGACGCCGCCGATCATCATCGTGGTCACATCGCCGTGCACCCGCCAGATCACCGAATCGCGCGCGAACAATGCATTGTCCGATCGCACGACCGGACTTTGCCCCCTCGCCCGATCGTGGAACACCGCCTGTACCTGCGAAACGAGCAAGCGCCGCAGCAGCGCGGTAGGGGCAAGGTCCGTCGGGCTGGTCACGCCGCAACGATTGCCCGAAAGGCGGCCGGCGCGCCAGCAGTTAGCGACAGGCCACGGCATGATGCTGCAGGCCATGAGCACCCCCGTGGTGACCATGGCCTGCAGAGAAGCAAAGAACCAACCGGCGCGGGTTCAGAAGTTGAAGCCGAGACGGGCGCCAAAAGTGCGGGGCGGACGCAGGCCAACCACCGGCAGACCGAGCACGGGATGAACGAACGACATCGACTTGATCACGCGGTCTTCGATGTTGTCGACAAAGCCCGAAACCGAGAAGCGGTCTCCCGCGGCGTGCCAGGTGAGCGTGGCGTTCGAAACGGTCGTGGCGTCCTGGTATTGCCCAGAAACATACTCCTCGCCCAGCCAGTACCCGCTTTCGATCCGCGTGCCGACCTGCGCATCGATGCGCGATCCACCCGCCAAATCAAACGTATGGCGATAGGACAAGTTCACCGTCCACGTGGGCGAAAGCGGCACGGTGCGTCCCGCGCAATTGACCTGAACCGCAGCTTGCCCGGCAATGGCCGTCGTGGGGCAGCTCGTCTGCGCCGGGCCATTGGCGGTGCTTTGGGTATAGGTGAATTCCTTGTAGCGCGAATGCAGGTACTGCACGTCTGCGCTCAACGTATCGCTCGGCGCGGGCTGCCAGGTTATTTCCACTTCCGAGCCATAGATTTCGGCCTTGCCGGCATTTTCGGTGATGAGGTCGAAGCCGGCCGGCTGGATCGGGCCAAGGTGCGTCACCTGCTTGTTGCGGTAATCCCAATAGAACAATTCGGCGTTGACCTGGAGCGTGTTGCCAAGGAAGCGGTTCTTGCTGCCGATCGTATAGGCCGTAAGCGTTTCGGGCTTGTAGGTGTTGGGCGGCTGGGACCCGAAGAACCCGCCAGCCTTGAAGCCCGTTCCGACGTTGGCATAAAGCAGCGACTGCGGGCCGGCGTCGTATTCGACACCACCTTTCCAGGTTACGCGGTTGGCAGTCAGGTCACCGCTGAGCGCGGCATAGCAGGCGCCCGTCGTGGCGTCATAGGGCGCGCAGGTGGAAGTGGATTGCCCAGCCCCCAGCGGCGAACCGTGGTTGCCCGCCTGCGTCTTGTGCTCGTGGGTGTAGCGCAGGCCACCCGTCAGGCGCAGGCCATCTGCCAGGGCAAACGTCAACTGGCCGAAGGCGGCATAGCTGCGGGTGTTGAGCAGCGGATTGGTATAGCTGAACGATACCCCCTGGTTGGCAAACAGGTTGAAATGCAGGTCTTCGTTATAGAAGAAGCCACCCAGCAGCCACTGGAGCCGCGCCGTCTTGTTGGACGAGGCCAGCCGCGCTTCGAGTGAGGTGGTCTTGGCATTTTCCGAAACCTGCAACGGAAAGCCGGGGTTGTACTGAAGATAATCGTTGCTGCTGTCCCGATAGGCCGGAATGACCGTCAGCGTGGCATTGTTGAACGCATATTCGGCCGTCGCCGAAACGCCCACGTTGTTGGCATTGACATAGCCCTTGTCGGTAAATGCCGGCAGCAGATTGGGATTTTGTCCGCCCGTGATGCCAAGCGAAACATTGCGCAGCAGTGCATTGCTGCCATCGGCCGTGGGCCCGGCATAGGCATTGGAAGACAAGAACGGCGAAAACACGGCGCCCGGCCCCTTGCCACCCTGGTGCGCATAGTCGCTGGCGATCAGGACGTGAAAGCGGTCGCTGGCGACGAGTTTCAACTGAGCGCGCACCGCTTCGCTGCGATCGTCGTTATAGCCGTCGGAGAAATAGCCATCACGGCGGGTGATCTGCCCGGCCACGCGGAACGCCGAACCGCCACCGAGCGGCGCATTGAGCGCCAGTTCGCCGCGCCACAGATTGTAGTTGCCCACTGTCACGTTGCCGCTGGCTTCATAGGCATCGTCGGGCTTATGCGCGATGATGTTGAGGGCCCCGGCGGTTGCATTGCGGCCATAGAGCGTGCCCTGCGGCCCCTTGAGCACTTCAACGCGGTCAAGGTCGTAAAACAAGCCGTCGGCGCCAGCCGAGCGAGCGATGTAGACCCCATCGAGGTTTACCGCCACGGCCGGTTCGGCATAGGCATTGCCGGCAAAGTTGCCCACGCCGCGCACCGTCACTTGCGTACCGGCCCCGCCCGACGCCGCCAGCTTGAGCGCTGGCACCAGTTTGGAAAGATCTTGCGGCTGGCTGACGCCAGCATTGACCAGCGACGCGGCATTGACTGCCGAAACCGCCACGGCCACGCGCTGCAGGTTTTCCGAGCGCCGCTGCGCCGTCACCACGATATCGCCGATCCCGGTCTGCGGTGCTTCTGGCGTGGTTGCCGCGCCGGCGTCTTGCGCCTGGGCCAGCGATGGGCTGCTTGCCAGGGCGCATGCCGCCGCCGACCACAACAGATATTTGGTCATCAAACCTCTCCCTTGAAATCCCGGCCTTTTCCGCCGGTTTTAAACTGCGCCGTTGTGGCGTCAGGCCTGTGCGAAGTTGGCGTCGTGGGTCACCGCAAACGCCAGGATTCCCACCCGGCAGCCACGCCCGAATGCAAACCCATGGCTTTCGACGAATGCGACGCCCATTGGCGTGCCCGTGGTGATCGGGCCGCCCGAATGGAGCGCTCTCATCGTTTGCTGAAACGCGCCAACTTCCTGCGCCAAGCCCTCCTCCGCGCTGGCGGCGCTAACGGCCACCTAACTGACCAGATCCCCATTAATGTACGATTTAGTCATTGTCACGCGAAATATGCGGCAAGCAGCCCTCGCCGCCCGCCGGGCACCCCGCGCCGCAGGCTGAACGCCTGCAACCGCGGTGAACCGGCGGACTTTTGCCGCAGCCACCATCAGGGAAGATTTGCAAAACGCTGCGCAGCATGGGCGCACGAGACCGCCGGGCAGGATGCAGGCGACACAGCCGCAGGGAGCGGCGCCGGCCGCCGGCTTGGTTGGCGCCGGATCAGATCCGCGCCCGCTCTGTCCTCAGCAAAAAAGCGACAAGGCGGGCGATGCCGCCAGCGCGCTGGGCCATAAACTCATAAGCCTGGACTATGGCCGGGCGCGGTGTTGGTCCCTCTTTTGCGGGATGCTCCACGGGCTGTCGAACGCCGTTCGCACGTAGACGGCAGAGACGCCCAGCATAGTCTCCCAGAGCAAAGACAATCTGGTGAAATGGTGCGATGGTTGGCGATCCATACAGGGCACAGGTGCATGGTTCATGGCTGGCTATCCTTGCGGCGGCGGTGAAAACTGCCATCCGGAATACCCAACCGACGTCCGTTCTGGCCAACCAATTGATCGACAGAGATCATTACCTGTGTTTATGATCTTGGCATGCGCAAGATTCCCCCCCTGGCGGCCGTTCGGGTGTTCGAAGCGGCGGCGCGACATGAGAACTTCACCGCCGCCGCCCACGAACTGGGGATGACCCAGGCCGCTGTCAGCCACCAGATTCGCCTGATCGAAACCCATCTGGGCCAGCAGCTGTTCCGGCGCGAGCGCCAACGCGTGGTCCTGACCGATGCAGCGCGGCGCGCGGCGGCTAACCTTGGCAAAGGCCTCGACATGATCGAGGCCGCCTTTGCCGAGATGCGCGCCGATGACGAAGGCACCCTGACGATTTCGACCACGCCCACATTTGCCAATGCCTGGCTGGCATGGCGGATCGGCCGCTTCCAGATGTGCTATCCCGATATTGCCGTGCGTCTGTTGATGCAGGAAGGGCTGGCCGACTTTGCCGGCGATGGCATCGATGTGGCGGTGCGTTCGGGATACGGACCCTGGCCCGATCTTGCGACGCATCGCTTGATGGAGCAGGATTTTACCCCGATGTGCAGCCCGGCATTCCTGGCGGCACAGGGTGGGCAGATCCTGGCCGAGGACCTGCTCCGCCTGCCCCTGATCAGCCCGCATGATCCCTCGTGGGCCTGCTGGCTGCAGCAGGCGGGGCTGACACGGGCAGACGAAGCATCCTTGCAGGGCGTGCGCATGGATTCGCAGGCAAACGAAGGCCATGCGGCAATCGCCGGCCAGGGCGTGGCGATGCTGACGCCGTTTTTCTGGCACCAGGACATGGCCGAAAAGCGTTTGGTTCAATTGTTTCCCCAGGTGTCCAGCCTGGGCATGGCCTATTGGATCGCCTATCCCGACCATCGCCGCCGGTCCCGCAAGATCCGTCGCTTTTGCGAATGGCTGCTGGCCGAAATCGGGACATTCAGGCAGCCATCCTGAAATCGCCGCCCTTCACCGGAAAGGGCAATGCAGGCGCCAATGTCCTGGCCGGGGGCCCAGGCCAAGGACATCCTCTACGACCTGGATGGGGCAGACACGCACTATGGCTGGGGCGGCAACGACGCGCTGGTGGGCGGCCTTGGGACGGTCGCAGCGACGGGCACAACGACCCATTTAACCCAAATGAAATTGGGCTTAAACGTGGTTCCAATTTTCCGGAGAAGTCATTTCTCGCTTTGAACGCAAAGGAACAAAATGACTTTGATGGTAGCGGAGGAGGGACTCGAACCCCCGACACGCGGATTATGATTCCGCTGCTCTAACCGACTGAGCTACTCCGCCCCAGGCCGCGCCGCGTCTGGCGACGCGCGGTAGGGCGGCCAACTAGGCGGCGCGGGCTGATACGTCAACCTGCTTTTTGCCGACTGGGCCGCGTTCTCCACAAGCTTGACGGCCTTGACCCCCACCCGCGCCGGGCGGCGGTGACGGGCTCACGCTGCCTTGGCCAGTGCCAGTTGCTCGGCCAAGGCATCGAGCAAGGCAAGGCGCTGCTTCTTCAAGCCCTCGAGATGCTCGTCCGAAGCGGGCGCGACATCGCTTTCGATCCGATGCACCGCGCGGTTGAGCGCGTGATATTGCTCCACCAGCTTGTGAACGTGGGCATTCCTGGCCCGCAAACTGTGCAGCAGCGCCGCATCGTCGGGAAAGGCGTCCTGAAGATCGCCGGGAACGTGTGTCATGCGCAACTCCTGCATGCCGTTTCTGTCATGAAGCGATCATGCCCGCGCTGCACCCACCGGCATTGCGCTTGGTCAATCGCCCGGAAATTCCGCGCGCGCCCGCGGCTTTCCCAAGATATCCACCAAAAACCCGCCGCCACCCCACGCAAAAACCATTGCATTCCCCTCCGCGCAAAGCTAATCGCCCGCCAGCCCACCGGGGCCAAGCCGCTTTAGCTCAGTTGGTAGAGCATCGCATTCGTAATGCGGGGGTCACAGGTTCGAGTCCTGTAAGCGGCACCAGGGGTTTCTTCCCAAAACGTCTCAACGCGTTGATTTGGCTAGATTTTCGGTCGATTTTATCTTCCGGATGTTCTAGCTTTACACCGGGATTCTCGCCACTTTTCATACCAAGTGGGGGCATTCCTGGGAGAAATGGGAGCCTAGCAAAAGGCTTTGCCCGAAATTTTCAGCTTCAAACTCCTCCCTATCGCAAGCCCGATGGGAAAGGCCTCTATCTTGAGGCCCGGCCCTCAGGCACGAAGATGTGGTACTTCAAACATCGCCTTCACGGCGTCGAGAAGCGCCTGTCGCTGGGCCAATGGCCGGACGTTGGGCTGAAAGCGGCCGCGCCCGGCCTGACAAGGCGGGCGATCTGATTCGTGATGGCAGGGATGTGGGATGCCCTCGACCATTCGAACGCCCCTCCCTTTGGAGTGCCGTTTCGCCGCCTCGCATGGCGAGTTCGGGCAAAGGCAATCTTGCCAGCCGGCAGGTCGCTACTGACCTGCCGCGTCTTGCTGCTCTGCCGGTGTCGCGGCACGGTGGCCGTAGCTGAGCACGCTGGTGATCCGCCAGGCGCCGTCCTGCTTTGCCCAGACCATCACGAACTTGGCGATACCCTCGCACCGTCCTGTCGCCAGTTCGCAGAAGCGGTGTTCGCCTTCCTCGATCGCGCCAAAGTCCTTGATCGGATAGACGCGGAACGTTGTCGGGATCAGTTCGCGCTTCACCTTCCCGCAGATGTACTTGCGGACGCCATCGACCATCGCGTCACGCTCGAACGTAGCGCCGCCGGTGTCATGATAGAAGGCTACCTTGGGATCGAAATAGCCGGAGAAGGTCGGCAGGTCGCAGCGGTTGTAAGCATCGAACACCTTGGCATCGAGCGCGCCGATCTCCGTCGTCAGCGGATCGTTCATCGGCGGGGCTGGCGTGGCGGGCAACGCGGCGGCGAGGACGATGGCGGTCATCATGCGCTTGGTCCTTTCAGTTCATCTGGCCGCGCAAGAAGGCGATCAGTTGGGGATCACTGTTGGTGCCTTCGAGGATGGGCAGGATGACCCGCCATCCGTTGTCGCTGTTGGTCAGGATGACGATCCCGTCGCCGCTGGCGCGATTGATGGCGGCGAAGGTGAAAGCCCCGGCGTCCTTGCCGGTGTGCAGCATCGTCGTCCCGCCGGGAAAGCCGAGGAGCTGCCAGCCCAGGCCAAACCCGGTCCAGGGCGGACAACTGGTCGCTTTGGCTCCGGCACATGTCCCGGGGGTCAGATCGGCCTGCGACCGGCGGCGTTCTGCGGCGACGAAGGCGGCCAACCCACGGTCGTTCCGCACTGCGATGAGGAAGCGAGCATAATCGCGCGCCGTCGCGTGCGCCAGGTCTGCGGCATTGTAGTGCGTGACCGGCCCGACGGGCAGCGGCTTGCCCGCCTCGTCATAGGGAACAGCGAGCGGCATCGTCGCGCCCTGCGCGGACACATAGCCCGAAGCCCGCATGCCGGCCGGGACAAAGAGCCAGCGTCCCGCAAGCGCCACGAACGATTTCCCGGTGCGATGCTCGGCATAACGCGCGGCGTATTGATACCCCTCGCCCGAATAGCCCGTTGTCGTGCCGGGATCATGCTCGAAGGCCAGCCCCTGCGCGTCGCGCCAGTTGGGCAATCCGGTGCGATGGCTCAACGCCATGCGAACGGTGAGCTTCAGACGCCGGGGGTCGTGCGACAGGTCCGGATCGCTCCAATAGCGATCCATCGGCGCATCGAGCGCCAGCTGGCCAGCCGATACCAGCCGCAGCACGACCTCGGCCGTCAGCGGCTTCGTCAGCGATGCGAGATTGTAAGGCGTGGACACCCTGGCCGCACGGTTGGGGCCAGCCACGCCCCAAGCGCGCGTCGAGACGATGCGGCCGCTGCGGATCAAGGCGACCGATGCGCTCTCCACGCGCTGTTCGCGCAAGACGGTGGTCATATCCGGCAGCGAGGCCTGGGTTCTGGCTTGCGCCACCGGCACCCAGCCCAGAACGGCCATCATGGCCCAAGGAACTATCTGCTTCAGCACGGCAACTGTATTACGCATGCAAAGCAGCTAGCGAGATCGACGGTCGGCAGCAACCTGGCTTGTTCCGGTCCCTCGTTTTGGCAGACGTGGCACCCAAAAGAACGCGCCATCGCCAGTTTGGCTGCGGCCAACGAGGCGGGAGGGACCATCGAAGCCAGAACAGGGACCAATTCCGATCCGGGTAAAACACCTGCAACGCAGCTGGGTGCGCTTCATGGGCCTGGTATCGCATCATGATCGAGGTGCCCGGTGGCGCGCAACAAGGCGGCTTGGGCAATGATCGTGTCGCTGCGGTTGCGCGCCAGGGCGAGCTGGGCGGAGCGCAGGCTTTCATCGGCAACGAGAATGTCGAGCGTCGAGCGCAGGTCGAAGCCATATTCGGCCCTGACGCCGCCCAGGGCAAGATTGGCTGCATCCACGCCCGCCTGGTTGGCGGTCATCTGCGCCTTGGCACCGGAAAGCGCGGCCCAGGCGGCATCGGTGGAGCGGGTCGCCTCGCGGCCGGCGGCGGCGGCATCGAACATGGTGGCGCGGTGCTGGGCCTGTGCCTGGCGCACTTGCGATGCCACCAGCCCACCGGTCAGAAGCGGTACGTGCAGGGTCAACCCCACATTCGCGGCACGCAGGAAACTGCCTGGCCCCGCCCCGCCGATGCCCACGTCATAGCCATAGCCGCCGCCGAGCGACACCGTTGGCGCGCCGCCTGCGCGCGCCTGCTGGATCCGGGCGCCGGCCGCATCGGCGGCGCGCAGGCTCTGCTGGTAGAGCGGGTTGGCGTCCAGGGCGTCCGCACGCGCCTGCTCCAGCGTGGCCGGTAGCGGGCCGAGCGCGGCTGGCGGTGCCAGCGCGCCGGGATCATGACCAACCACCGCGCGATAATCGGCCGCGGCCCCATCAAGCTTGGCCTGGGCCGCGGCAAGCGTTGCGCCGGCGCTGGCACGTTGGGCCTCCAACTGGGCGACATCGGTGCGGGTGGCCTTGCCCAGGCGATAGCGGGCCTGCGCCTCTGCCACCTGATGATCGAGCAGTGCGATATCGGCCTTGCCGATTTCGACGGCCTGCTGGTCATAAAGTAGTTCGGCATAGACGCCGACGACTTGCGTAAGCAGCCCCGCTTCGGCATCGCGCAGCCCCTCTTGGCCGGCGGCCACATCGCGATCAGCTGCGCGCACGCCCGACGCAATGCGGCCACCGGTCCAGATTGGCAGGCTGGCCGAAACGGTGCCTCCCGCGCCGCGATCATAATCGAACCGGTCATAGCCTGCCGCGCCATCGGCAGCGGCGGTGATCCGCCCGGCCGCCCGGGCCTGTTCGGGCGTTTCGGCCAGCGCATCCTGCCGCGCGCGCGCAGCGGCAAGGGTCGGATTGCCGAGATAGGCCGCCTCGACTGCATCGCGGAGCGTCTCGGCCGCAGCCGGGGGCGATGCCAGCACCGTGGCCAGCGCGGCGGCAACCAGCATCGACTTATTCATGATGCAGCGCCCAGGCCGGGGTTGCCCGCGATGCCCGCAGGGATTGGGCAAGCACCGTGACCACCGCTATGCCCAGCGCCAGCAGCGTCGCGGCCACGAAATAGAGTGGCGAGAGCGCAATGCGATCGCTGAAGCCGGCCAGCCAATGCCGCATGGCAACCCATGCCAGCGGCCAGGCAATCACATTGGCCATCAGCACGGGACGCAGGAACTGGCCCACCAGCAGCCTGACGATATCGCGGGACGAGGCGCCGAGTGCCTTGCGAATGCCGATTTCCTTCACCCGCCGCGAGGTGTTGAACGAGGCGAGCCCCCACAGCCCGACGCAGCCGATCAGGACGGCGAGGACCGATCCGATGGTGAAGAGATTGGCCGCGTGGTCATCGGCAGCAAACAGCTTGGCAAGGTCCTGATCGGCCGGTGCGGCGTCGAACGGCACTTCGGGTGCGATCTTGCGCCAGGTGGCGCGCACCGCGTCCATCGCGGCATCCATGGGGCCGGCATAGCGCACGGTGATGACCGGCGCGCCGAGGTAGCGGCTCCAATAGGTGTAATACGTGGCGTCCATCGGCACGTGCGGCGAGAAAAAGCGCATGTCGTCGACCACGCCGATGATCGTGCGCGGGCGCCCCTTGCCAACTGTCTTGCCGACCGCATCCTGTGCGGAGCGGAAGCCGAGCATGGGAACGGCGGTGCGGTTGATCACGATGGCGCGGTTTTCGGTTCCCTTGGTGCCATTGGAATCGTCGGTCCCGTGGCGATCATCAAACAGGCGGCCGGCCACCACCCGCGCGCCATATGTGGTGAAGAAGTTGCGGCCCACGACGATCTCGCGCAGCGATGGGCCTTCGCCGGGGCGGCCCGGTATCTCGATATTGTTGGCGTTGTTGTTGCCAAAGCCGCCAGCGGCGGTATCGGCCATTGCCACCGAACGGATCATGGGCAGCCCGCCAATGGCGTCGCGCATGGTGCTCTGCTGCCCCTCGCTCAGCCCGGCGCCGCTCTTGATCACGATCAGCCCGTCGCGGGCAAAGCCGAGATCGGCCTGCCGCAGATGGCGCGTCTGTGCCACCAGCACGAAGGTGCCGATGATGAATGCGGTGGCGAGGGTGAACTGGAAGACGACGAGCATTTCGCGCAGCCTGGCGCCGGTGCGGCCACCGCCGGGCGAACGCGCCGATGCCAGGACGGCTGCGGCCGGGAAACGGGAAAGCAGCACCGCCGGATAGAGGCCAGCGCCCATCCCGACGACAATCGCCAGCACCACTAGCGCGGGCACGACCAGGGCATAGGGGATAGACAGGGTGAGCCCGGCCGCGGCATTCACCAGCGGCAGGCCCAGTTCTGCCAGCGCCAGCGCCAATAACGCGGCAAGCGCGGTGGTGAGGATCGCCTCTCCGGCAAACTGGCGCACCAGCGTGCCACGGCTGGCGCCCAGCACTTTGCGCATCGCCACTTCGCGGGCGCGCAAGCCGGCGCGGGCCGTGGCCAGGTTCACGTAGTTGACGATCGCGATCAGCAGGGTGAGCACGCCGACAATGCCCAGCGTCACGATCGTCTGGCGCACGCTGGCCATTTCGCGGCCAGCCGGGGTGAGATGGTGATCGGCAAGCGGCAGCAGCGTGAGCTGCATCGTCTTGTCGGCGTTGGCGCCCAGATCGGCGGTGCCATGGCGGACGACGAACGCCGGCATCCTGGCGGCAAAGGCCTTGGCCGCAGCTGGGTCGGGAAAGCGCAGGTAGGTGTTTACGGATGTGCTGCCCCAACGATACCACCAGTCTTCATTGCCCTGCGGCGCCCCCTTGGGAATGCGGGTCAGCATCGTGAACTTGAGATCGGTATTGCGGGGCAGCGGAGCGAATACCCCCGCAACGCGATAGGGCGCGGTTCCTGCGCCGATGTTGAGCGTAAGGGTCTGCCCCACCGGATCGGTGGTGCCAAAGTATTTGTGCGCGATATTGGCATCGATCAGCACGTTGGACGGCGCGGCCAGCGCGCGTGCGCCATCGCCTTGCAGCATCGTCAGATCAAACAGGTCGAAAAACTGCGAGTCGACCCAGGCGAGATCCTCGGCCGTGCCGATGCCGCCGCGCAGCACCGTGGCCCCCACATTGTTGATGCGGGTGCCCGAAAGCCCGGGAAAATCGGCCTGCATTTCCTCCAGCAGGCCGCCCATCGTGTTGGGATAGGCGCCGTTGAACGGGCTGTCGGGCATGTTCCACACCGTCTGCACCAGATAGACCTGATTATGTCGGGGCAACCACGTCTCGTAGCTCGTCTCGAACCGCACATAGAGGCCAAGCACCAGGAACACGGCGATGCCGATGGCCAGGCCACCGATGTTGAGCGCGGCATAGAGCCGGTGGCGGGTGAGCGAGCGATAGAGGGTGAGGAAAGCAAAGCGGTTCATCGGCGTGCCTCCTCAGATCGCACGGGCCAGCGAGGCGACGATGCGCCCGTCGAGCATGTTGATCCGCCGCCGCGCGATGTCGGCATGGCTGGGCGAGTGCGTCACCATGATGATCGTTGCGCCTTCGGCATTGAGGCTGGTGAGGATGTCCATCACCTGCTGGCCGTTTTCGGTATCGAGGTTGCCGGTCGGCTCGTCGGCCAGGATCAGCTTCGGTTCGCCGACGATGGCGCGCGCGATGGCGGCGCGCTGTTGTTGCCCGCCGGAAAGCTGGTGCGGAAAGTGTCGTGCGCGGTGCGATACGCCGACGCGGTCCATCGCGGCGGCAACGCGGGCCTTGCGATCGCCGCCGCTGTCCTGGCGATAGATCAGGCCCAGTTCGACATTTTCGGCAATCGTCAACTCGTCGATCAGGTTGAAGCTCTGGAACACGAAGCCCAGCGTCATCGCGCGAAAGCGGGCAAGCTCGGCTTCATTCAGCGCCACCAGGTCGCGATCGCCAAACAGATAGCGGCCTGCCGTGGGCCGATCGACCGTGCCCAGCGTGTTGAGAAGGGTGGATTTGCCGCAACCGGAAGGCCCCATGATCGCGACGAATTCGCCCGCTGCAACCTCCAGGTTGATGTCGGCAAGCGCGGTCGTCTCCACATCGTCGGAAACGTAGCGGCGCTGGATATTCTCTAGGCGGATCATCAGGAGCCCTTCGGTCAGCGGAGGTTGAGGATATCGCCCGTGATGGACGATGTGTTGGAGGTTACGATGCGGTCTCCCGCAGCCAGGCCCGAAAGGATTTCCACCTGTTCGGGGTTGCGCCGGCCAACCTTGATTGCACGGCGCCGGGCATGGCGGCCATCGGCGTCGATCACGAAGGCAGAGGTGCCGCCGCCGCTGTCCAGCCAGCCGCCCACCGGGGCCACCAGCGCGCTGCTGGTGGCGCCCAGGGTGGCGCGAATATCCATGGTCTGCCCGCGATTGAGGCCTTGCGGCGCCTGGCCCTGAAAGCCCAGTTCGATGTGGAAGCGGCCGTTGGCCACTGCGGGCAGGACCTTGGTGATCACCAGGCCGATGCCCGCCTCGCCTTTGGCCTGCTGGCCCACCGCGACACGGCCGAGATAGTATTCGTCCACATCGGCAACGAGTTTCCACGCGCCTTCGCTATCGACCTGGGCCACGTGATCGCCAGCCTTGAGCGTCTGCCCGGGCTGGATGACCAAGTTGCCGAGACGGCCGGTGACCGGCGCGCGCACCACCAGCGCATCCAGCCCGGCGCGCACGGCAGCCAGGTTGCCGGTCAACCGCGCGCGGGTATCGGCCAGGCGCGAGGCCTGGACCCCGGCAGTGCGGTCTTCACGGTCCTGCCCGGTGCGCAGCTGGCCCAGGCGCTTGCGCTGATAATCGGCCTCTTCCTGATAGCTTTTGACGCCTTCGTCGGAAACGAAGCCCTGATCGTGCAATTGCTGGCGGATCGACAGATCGCGGCGCGCCTTGAGCAGGTCGTAGTTGGCCGATGCGGTTTGCGCCGCCCGATCCAGACGACTGCGTTCGAGGGACAATTCGTCACCGGTCAAGGTGCCGAGCTGGCTGGCGATCTCCGCCTCGCGGGTGAGAACGTCCAGCTTGAGCGTGGGATTGACCAGCGTGGCCAGCGGCTGGCCCGCATTCACCCAGGCGCCGTCCTGCACCAACAGCTTTTCCACCTGCCCGCCCGACAGGGTATCGACCAGCGTGGTGACCTTCGGAGCGACCGACGCACGGATCGGCAGATAGTCTTCGAACGGCGCCCGCGCGACAGGGCCCGTCTCGATCGTGGCTGCCGCAATGTCGGTCGATCCGGCCGCGGGCAGCAATCGCCAGGCGAGCCCTGCCGCCAGCACGATGGCCACGCCGCCGGCCACCCAGCGCCAGCGGCGGCCAAGGCGGGGCCGCGTGATGGGGCGGTCCATGCCCGCGCCATGGTTGCGCGGTGATTCGGGAGATGCTCCGTTGCTCATGCGGACAGTATCGCAAAGTCTGGAGATTTGGACTAATTCACTGCTAATAAACAATAAATCAGGTTTGTCTGGACAAGCAGGTTTGCGATATCGCACACACTGTCCGGAAATGGACACTTCCCCACGCCCGTCAACCGCTCCCCGCGTTCTGCTGATCGACGACGATCGCGATGTGCACCAGGCCGTATCCGTCCTCTTTGCCAGGGCCGGTATCGATCTGATCAGCGCCATGCAGCCGGAAGGCGCCTATTCGGCGCTGGAACTGGCGCCGGCCGATGCCATCCTGCTGGATCTCAATTTCACGCGCGGCCGCACCCATGGCGAGGAGGGCTTTGCCGCGCTGGCCCGGCTCCTGGGGGATGATCCGGATGCAGCGGTGGTGGTGATCACCGGGCACAGCGGCATTCGCATCGCCGTAGCCGCGATGCAGGCCGGGGCGATCGATTTCGTCATGAAACCCTGGCGCAACGAGGAACTGCTCGAACGCGTGCGCGCCGCGATCGCGCATCGCCATCGACGCCAGGAAATCGCGGCACTGCGGCAGCATGATGGCGCATTGGCCGATCCGCCGCGCCTGCTGGGCGCCAGCGAGGCGATGGAACTGGTGCGCGATCTGATCCGGCGTGTCGGGCCGACGACGGCCAATGTGCTGATCCTTGGCCCGGCCGGTTCGGGCCGCAGCCTGGCCAGCCGGGCGATCCATCATGCATCGGCGCGCGCGGCGGGCGAACTGGTGACTCTCGACGCGCGCGCCGCGGCCGACGTGCATGACGATGTCGCCGGCGCCGATATCGTGCGCGCGGCAGGTGGCACGCTGCTGCTGCGCCATGTCGATCGGCTGAAAGAGGTGTCGCAGGGGCGCCTGCTTGCCCGCCTGCCCGGCGATGTCCGCATCATCGCCACGGCGCAGACGGCCGAGCCGTTGTTGCCGGCGCTGCGGGCCAGGGTCGGTACGGTAGACATCGCACTGCCCCCGCTGGCGCGGCGTGGCGGCGATGCGCTGCTGCTCGCCCGCCACTTTGCCCGCGCGGCCGAACGCCGCCATGGCCGGCCGGTGCTGGGCTTTACACCCGAAGCAGAGGCGGCAATCGCCGTGGCCCACTGGAGCGATGACGTGCGCGGGCTGGCCCAGGCGGTGGAGCGCGCAGTGGTGCTGGGCGATGGCGGCCTGATCGGCGAGGCGGATCTGGGCCTTGGTCAACCCCTTGCCGAAAAGCCGGCCGGCGCGCCGGTTGCTTCCAGCCTCAGCCTGGAAGAGAGCGAGCGCACGCTGGTTGCTGCCGCGCTCAAGCGGCACGGGTTCAATGTCAGCCGTGCCGCCGATGAATTGGGCTTGAGCCGCGCCGCGCTCTATCGCCGGATGGCCAAGCATGGGCTTTAGCAGCGTCAAAACCGCGCTTCCGGCGCAAGTGCTGCTGTTCGGCTGTGGCGCTGCCACCGTGGCGGCCTGGAACGGCGGCTTTTACGCCTGCTTCGTGCTGGTGCTGCTGCTGGGCTTCTGGCTGGCAACGCTATCCCTGCTGCGGGCCATCCCGCCGCGCCCGCTGCCCGAACGGCAGGTGGCACGCGCCGATGGCGATGCAGATCGCGCAGTCTTGCGCGCGGTGCTGGACCAGGCGCCCACGCCCCTGTTGAGCGTGGAGCGCAGCGGCCGCGTCCGCGCGCTCAACCGGGCGGCGCGCACAGTGTTCGGCATCGCAGATGTGCTGGTCGATGTGCCCGATGCCTTGCGCCACAGCGCGCCGCGCCTGCGCTATGCCGGGCGGGCTTATCGCGTCGACCGGATCGAGGCGCATGACGCGGGCGCTGCGCGCACCATCCTGGCACTGATCGACATCGAAAGCGAAGAGCGCATTGCCGAGGCGCGGGCCACGCGCGAACTGCTCGAAGTGTTGAGCCACGAGGTGATGAACGCGCTGACCCCGATTGCCTCGCTCGCCGAAAGTGCGCTGGCGACATTGGATGATGCGCCGCCTCCGGTTGGGCTCCTGCGCGACATGATCGGTACCCTGTCCCGCCGTGCCGACGGGCTGCTGCATTTTACCCAGGCCTATCGCCAGTTGGCCCGGCTTCCCGAACCGTCGCTGGCGCCCACCGCGCTCGACCTGCTGTTCGACGATCTGCGCCGCATGTTTGCCGCGCGCTGGGCGGGCCGTGTCACCTTGCTGGCCGATGCCCCGCCAGACGGGATGGTGGTGATGGACCGCGACCAGATCGGCCAGGCACTGTGGGCCTTGCTCCAGAACGGCGCAGAGGCAGCGCTGGACGGGGCAAGCGCGCCGCAAGTCCACCTTTCCGCGCGGCTGGACGATCGCGTGTCGCTGCGCGTGGCAGACAATGGGGCGGGCGTGGCGGATGAGGCGCGCTCGCGGATATTCCATCCGTTTTACACGACCAAGACGGAGGGCAGCGGCGTCGGCCTCAGCCTCGCACGACAGATCGCCCGTGCCCATGGCGGCGATTTGTGCCTGATGCCCGGCAAGGGCGCGGTGTTCGAACTGTCGCTTCCCAGCCACCTCTAGCGCGCGTTCGCCAACGGCGATTGCCCAGGCCGTCAAGGGCGAGCATGGTGACTTCATCTGTCAGGCGGCAGCGGCGGTAGAACTGCGTGCAGCGCCTCCCTGCACGAAAGCGTGCTTTGCGCGACCTGCAATTGATTGTAGGATCAGCAGGCCCAGGGAGGGGACAAAGACAATGGATGATCGCAAGATCCGCAAGGTATTGATTGTCGGCGGTGGTTCTGCCGGTTGGATGACCGCCGCGATGCTTTCGCACGCGCTCACGCGCGATTGCGCGATCACGCTGGTGGAAAGCGAGGAAATCGGTACGATCGGGGTGGGCGAGGCGACCATTCCGCCGATCCGCATGTTCAACCAGACCCTGGGCATCGACGAACGCGAATTCCTGGCGCGCACCAAGGGCAGTTTCAAGCTGGGGATCGAATTCGTTGGCTGGGGCGCGGAAAACTCGCGCTATTTCCATCCTTTTGGCCCCTATGGCCGCAATTTCGATATGGTGCCGATGCACCAATACTGGCTGCGCGCGCAGGCCGAGGGCGAGACCGCGCCGCTCGACGAGCATGCCATGGCCTGGCACCTGGCGCGCGCGGGCCGCTTTGCCCACCCCTCCCCCGATCCGCGCAACGTGATGAGCACGTTCGATTATGCCTATCACTTCGACGCCGGGCTCTATGCCCGCTTCCTGCGCGAGCGGGCAGAGGCGGCCGGCGTCACGCGGGTGGAAGGCAAGATTGCCGATGTGACGCTCGATGGGCAGACCGGCTTTGTCGAGGCGGTGACGCTGGAAGACGGGCGACGGGTGGAGGCGGAACTGTTCATCGATTGCTCGGGCTTTCGCGGGCTGTTGATCGAAGGCGCGCTCAAGACCGGGTACGACGATTGGTCGCACTGGCTGCCCTGCGACCGTGCCGTGGCGATGCCCTGCGCGCATCCCGCTACAGACCCCAATCCTCCCCCCTACACGCGATCGACCGCACGCGCGGCAGGGTGGCAGTGGCGCATTCCGCTGCAACACCGCATCGGCAACGGCTATGTCTTTTGCAGCGCGTTCCTGGACGAGGACCGCGCGGCGCAGGACCTGGCGGCGAACCTGGACGGCAAAGCGCTGGGCGATCCGCGCGCGGTGCGGTTCCAGGCCGGGCGGCGCAAGCAGCACTGGAACCGCAACGTGATTGCCGTGGGGCTGTCCTCCGGCTTTCTCGAACCCTTGGAATCGACCTCGATCCACCTGATCCAGGCCAATATTTCCAAGATCCTGGCGCTGTTTCCCGACAAGGACTTCGATCCGGCCACACGCGATGAATTCAATCGCATCGCCCATGGCGAGATGGAGCGCATCCGCGATTTCATCATCCTGCATTACAAGCTGACGCAGCGGCAGGATGCGGAGCTGTGGCGCCATGTCGCGGCGATGGACATTCCCGATACCCTGGCCTTGAAAATCGAGCATTTCCGCCGCCATGGCCGGCTGATCGCGCGTGAGCTGGACCTGTTTGCCCCGCCATCGTGGCTGGCGGTGCACATCGGCCAGAACAACCTGCCCAAGGGCCACGACCCGCTGCTCGACTATCGCACGGCCGATGGCCGGGCCTGGCTCGCCAAGCTGCGCGGGGCGATGGCGAGCGAGGCGGCGCGCGTGCCGCTGCATGGCGCGGTCCTCGCGCAATTGACGCCGCAGGCAGCATGAGCGCGGGCGCGCAGGCCTGGCTAGACCGGGCCCGCGCCCTGCGCGCACGGCAGGACATGGTGGGCGCCGAAGCGGCCCTGGCCCAGGCGCACATGCTGGCGAAAGGCGACATGCAGATCGCCTTTCTGCATGCGCAGGCGCGCTACGAACTGGGGCACCGCGCCGCGCAACTCTTTGCCCACGTATGCCGGCAATGGCCCGATCATCTCGATGCGCAACGCAACCACGCCCTGGCCCTGGCGAGCGAAGGCCATGTGCCTGCCGCCCTGGCCGCGCTGGAAGCCGCGCTGGCCCGCCACCCCACCTGGGCCGAGGGGCACCGCGTGCTGGGCTCGCTGCGCTGGGTGAGCGGGGAAACCCAGGGCTTTGACGTCAGCTTTGCCCGCGCCGCCCGCGCGCATCCTGCCCATGCGCCGCTGTGGCTGGGTTGGTTTGCCGCCGTGGCCCAAGTGCGCGACTGGCCGCGCGCCACCGAGATCCTGAATGAAGCAGAGCGGCGTCTGGGCGCCCTGCCCGCCCTGGCCCAGGCGCGGGTGTTCCTGGCCGGCGAAAGCGGCGACGCGGCGCTGATGGCCCGCATTCTGGCCCAAGGCAACCTGGCGGCGAGCCCGCTGGTAACCATCGCGCGCATCCGCCAGTCCCTGCGCGAGGGCGCGCCCGATGCCGCGCTGGCGCTCGCACTCCCGCTGACGCAGCAGGCGCCCGGCTCCCCCGTTGCAGGACAAGCCTGGCCCTATGTTTCCACCTGCTGGCGCCTGCTGGGCGATCCACGCGCGGACTGGCTGGACGGCGACCCCGCGTTCGTGCACAGCGTGGACGTGGGGCTTTCCACCGTGGAGTTGGGCGAACTGGCCGATCTACTGCGCGCCTTGCACAGCATGCAATTGCCGTACCCCGAACAATCGGTGCGCGGCGGCACGCAGACCGATCGCAGCGTGCTGCTGCGCCACGAAGCCCCCCTCGCCCGCGCACGGGAAGCGCTGCTGGCGGCCACGCACGATTACCTGCGCGCCCTCCCCCCGCCCGATCCGGCTCATCCGCTGCTTTCCCGCCCGCGCGCGACCGTGCGGATCAGTGGCAGTTGGTCGGTGCGGCTGCACGGAAAGGGTTTCAACGTCACCCATGCGCATCCGCTGGGCTGGATCAGCAGCGCATTTTACTTGGCGCTGCCCGATCCTGCGGCCAACGCCGCACCCGATGCCGGCCACTTTCACTATGGCGCGCCGCCAGAAGAACTTGGGCTGGGCCTGGCGCCTTACGGCACGATTGCGCCGGCGGTGGGGCACCTCGTCCTGTTCCCCTCCACGCTGTGGCACGGCACCGTCCCGTTCGAAGCGGGCGAGCGGCTCAACATTGCCTTCGATGTGGTGCCGGGCATGTAATTGACGCGCCGCGCGGGAGCAGATTTCATCCCGGGCAGACCGCCTGGCCCTATTGCAACCACAATTGTGTTCGAGAAAATCGTTCCATGACAACCATCAGGCACGCCCAGTTCCCGGCCGACACTGCTGTGGTGCTGGATATCTGGCGAGAGTATGTCGCCAGTCCCACTGTCAGCCTCGACTATCAGGGAAACGAGGCGGAGTTTGCGAACCTGCCCGGCAAGTATGCGGCGCCGGAAGGATGTGTGCTGCTGGTGGATCGCAACGACGCGATAGACGGGTGTATCGCATATCGGGGGGTCGGTGCCGAAATTTGCGAGATGAAACGACTGTATGTCCGTCCCCGCGCACGCGGTCAGGATCTCGGCCGAAAGCTGGTGGGCCGATTGATCGACGAAGCCCGCACCGCCGGCTATCTTGAGATGAGGCTGGACGTGTTGGCGGAGTTCGCGTCCGCGCGCCAGTTATACGAAACCTTCGGCTTCGTTCCGGCGGAACCCGTATCGTACAACCCGATCCCCGGCACGGCCTTTCTTGGCCTGCGCTTATAACCTATCGATCCCAATCCCAGGCTCATCCCGTCCCGCTACCGCCCGCGAAAGGTCCATTGGGCTTGGGTTTGCCAGGTGCCGCCACCCTCGGGGAGACGTTGCAGGCTGTGCAGGTCAAGGCCGGCGAAGGCGAAGGGCTCGCCCTGGAACCGCCCCGCCAGCGCCGCCTGGAGTGCACGCACCTTACGGCGGGGGACCTTGTTCTGGATGGTCACGTGGAAACGCGGCGTGCCTTGGTCGGCCAGACCCAGCAGCCCATGCAGCGCCTGCGACAGATCGGCATGCACCGCTTCCAGCGCCGGGCTGTGGACGGCGACCGCCGTGCCGGTGCCCAGGTCTACCAGTCCGGCAAGCTGCGCCGCCGGCGGCCGTGTCATGGCGCAAAGCCGCGCGACCAGGCGGTGCACTTCCCCCAGGGACGAGGGCGGCAGGGCGTGGAACAGGGTGACATGGGCAGGCACGTGGTTGCGCTCGGGCGGGTAGTGCGCGCGGCGCAGGCCCTGCATCTGGCCAAAAAGCGCGGCGGGGAGCCGGGCGGTGAGGACCAGAGGCCCGCTCACCCGATGCACCCTGCCGCGCGGGAGAAATCGGAACAGCCGGAACGAGGCGCAAGCGCTTCACGCGGCAAATCCGTAAAACTCCCTATGGCGTGATACCGGGTTGCCGACGGCAAGACCAGCTTACAGATCGCCACGCGCGCGGCGGATGGCAAACCACTTGGCGACGTTGGCATTGTGCTGCTCCAGCGTATCGGCAAACACGTGGCCGCCGGTGCCATCGGCGACCATGAACAGCGCCTCGGTCTTGGCCGGGTGCAGCACCGCCTCGATCGAGGCGCGGCCCGGATTGGTGATCGGCCCCTTGGGCAGGCCGGTCATCGCATAGGTGTTGTAGTCGTTGACCGCCTGGATTTCCGACTGGCGGATGCGGCGGCCCAGCGGCTTGCCGCGCGTGATCGGATAGATGATCGTGGGATCGGCCTGCAGCAGCATGCCCTTGCGCAGGCGGTTGGAATAGAGGCCGGCCACCATCCGGCGCTCGGTGGGCTTGCCGGTTTCCTTTTCCACGATGGAGGCCAGGATCAGCGCCTCTTGCGGGGTCTTGGCCACGGTATCCGGGCTGCGCTGGGCCCACAATTCGGCCAGCGTCTTGGTCATCGCCGCCTGCATCCGCGCCAGTACCGCCTTGCGCGGCTCGCCCCGCCGGATTTCATAGCTGTCGGGCAGGACAGTGCCTTCCTCGGGCACGTCCACCGCACCGGTCAGCAGCGGCTGGGCCATCAGGCGTTCCTGCACCATGATCGCCGGCATGCCTTCGGGCACGGTCACCAGGCGGCGGAGCGTGCCCTGCTCGCCCTGCAGGATCTTCAGGATCGTCGATCCGCTGGCATGGGCGGGCAGGCTGAATTCGCCGGCCTTGATCGGTGCCTTGTCGCCCAGCAGGCGCGCCCTCGCGCGGAACGTGGTGGCCGAGGCCACCGCGCCTTCGGCTTCCAGCTTGTCGGCAATCGAGCCCACGCTGGCGCCATCGGGCACGACGAACGCGGCGTCCTTGGCCAGCGGGCCGGGGCCATACCAGCCCCACAGGAAATGCGTGCCCCAGGCCGCCGCCAGGAGCAGCACGCCCAGGATGACCAGCCGGACCTTACCGATACGGGCAATCATGGGCGCGCGCTTCCTTGGTTTGCGGCTTTGAGGTCTGCGACGGCGTTTGGCCTTGCGGCTCAAACTGCCTTCATGATCAGGCTGGCGTTGGTGCCGCCAAACCCGAACGAGTTGTTGAGCACGGCGCGCACGGTGCGCTTCTTGGCCACGTGCGGCACCAGGTCGACGCCGTCGGTTCCCTCGTCGGGATTGTCGAGGTTGAGCGTGGGGGGCACGATCTGGTCGCGGATGGCCAGGATGCAGAAGATCGCTTCCACCGCGCCCGCGCCGCCCAGCAGGTGGCCGATGGCCGACTTGGTGCTGCTCATCGACGCGCCCGACAGGTCATCGCCCAGCACGCGCTTGACCGCGGCGAGTTCGATCGTGTCGGCCATGGTCGACGTGCCGTGGGCGTTGACATAGTCGATGTCGCCCGCTTCCATCCCGGCCTTGCGCAGCGCCATGCGCATGGCGAGTTCGGCGCCCTTGCCTTCGGGGTGCGGGGCGGTGACGTGATAGGCGTCGCCCGACAGGCCGTAGCCGACCACTTCGGCATAGATCTTGGCGCCGCGCGCCTTGGCGTGCTCGTACTCTTCCAGCACGACAACGCCAGCGCCCTCGCCCATCACGAAGCCGTCGCGATCCTTGTCATAAGGGCGGCTGGCCTGTTCGGGGCGGTCGTTGTAGCTGCAATTGAGCGCGCGCGCCTGGGCAAAGCCGGCCACGCCCAGCGGGTTGATCGTGCTTTCCGCGCCGCCCGCCAGCATCACGTCGGCATCGCCATCCTTGATCATCCGCGCGGCATCGCCAATCGAGTGGGCGCCGGTGGAGCAGGCGGTGACGACCGCGTGGTTGGGGCCCATCAGGCCATACTTGATCGAGACCTGGCCCGAGATCAGGTTGATGAGGCGGCCATGGACGAAGTGGGGGGAAACGCGGCCCGGGCCCTTTTCGTGCAGGACGATCGATTCGCTTTCGATCCCCGGCAGCCCGCCGATGCCCGAACCGATCGAGCAGCCGGTGCGCGTCTTGAGATCGTCATCCATGTCCACCAGGCCGGCGTCTTCCAGCGCCTGGCCCGCGGCATCGATGCCATAGACGATGAACGGATCGACCTGGCGCTGAATCTTGTGGTCGACTCGCTTGCTCGCGTCGAATCCATAAGGATGGTCGGCCGGCTTCACTTCGCAGGCGATCTGGCACTTCTGGTTGCTGGCGTCGAACCGGGTAATCGGCCCGGCGCCAGACTTGCCGGCGAGCAGATTCGCCCAAACGGTTTCCACGTCCGCGCCCAGCGGGGTGACAAGGCCGAGGCCGGTTACGACGACACGACGCATTCTATTCTCCGCAAAATCACAAACGAACAGGCCCAGCCCCGCATACATGGGGGCTGAGCCTGCCGAATTCCTCCCCTTTTGCCAATACCTTGTGCCGTTTCAGGCAAAGGCGGTGGCGCTCATGGGGAAGCGGGGCGATCAGCCCTTGTTTTCGTCGATGTACTTGATCGCGTCCGAAACGGTCGAGATCTTCTCGGCCGCGTCGTCGGGGATTTCCACACCGAATTCTTCTTCAAAGGCCATGACCAGCTCGACGATGTCGAGCGAGTCAGCGCCGAGATCGTCGATGAAGCTGGCGTCTTCGGTGACCTTGTCGGCCTCGACGCCGAGGTGCTCGACAACGATCTTCTTAACGCGGTCGGCGGTATCGCTCATTATATGCCCCTTCGCAGGAAACAGGTTGGTGGTCGCGGGTCAGGCATCGCCCTAATAGGCTGTTGAACCGCTGGCAAGAGGCGCCCGCATCGTGCCCTCTCAAGCGTGGGACACGAGCGCCGGTCGGAAGGCGCTGCCGATCAGCCCTTGGGCTGTTCGACAACGCGAATATTGAGTTCCCGCAACTGCTTGGGTTCGGCCGGCGAAGGCGCACCCATCAGCAGGTCTTCGGCCCGCTGGTTCATCGGGAACAGCGTGATCTCGCGCAGGTTCTGCGCGCCGCACAGCAGCATGACGATGCGATCCACCCCGGCCGCCATCCCGCCGTGGGGTGGCGCGCCATACTGGAACGCGCGGTAAAGACCGCCAAAGCGCTCTTCCACGTCGCCCTTGGTCAGGCCGACGATCTCGAACGCCTTGACCATGGTTTCGGGCGACTGGTTGCGGATCGAACCCGAAGCGATTTCATAGCCGTTGCACACCAGGTCGTACTGGAAGGCCTTGATCGTCAACGGATCCTGGTTCGACAGCGCGTCCATCCCGCCCTGCGGCATGGAGAACGGGTTGTGGCTGAATTCCACCTTCTTGTTGTCTTCATCCCATTCATAGAACGGGAAATCGACAATCCAGCACAGCTTGTAGGTGCCTTCTTCCACCAGGCCGAGCTGGGCGGCCACGCGGTTGCGCGCCAGGCCCGCCAGCTTGGCGGCCTGGTCGGCCTTGCCCGCGGCAAAGAACAGCCCGTCGTTTTCGCCAAGGCCCAGCTCGGCATAGAGCGCGGCCATGCCTTCGGCCCCATGATTCTTGGCGATCGGCCCGCCGAACTCGCCGCCCTTGCGGGTGACATAGCCCAGGCCCGCATGGCCTTCGGCACGCGCCCAGTCGTTCATCTCGTCGAAGAACTTGCGGCTCTTGTCCGCCGTGCCCGGCGCGGGAATCGCACGGACCACGCCGCCGCCGCCCACGATCTTCTCGAACAGGCCAAAGCCCGAAGCGGTGAAGTGGTGCGAAACGTCGGTGATGATCAGCGGGTTGCGCAAGTCCGGCTTGTCCGAACCATACTTGAGGATCGCCTCATCATAAGGAATGCGCGGGAACTGGCCCACGGGCGTCACAGGCTTGCCGTCGGCAAAGGCTTCGAACACGCCGCCGATCACCGGCTCCATCGTTTCCCAGACTTCTTCCTGGGTCACGAAGCTCATTTCCAGGTCGAGCTGGTAGAATTCGCCCGGCAGGCGATCGGCGCGCGGGTCTTCATCGCGGAAGCACGGCGCGATCTGGAAATAGCGGTCGAAACCCGCCACCATCAGCAGCTGCTTGTACTGCTGCGGCGCCTGGGGCAGCGCATAGAACTTGCCGGCGTGGATGCGGCTCGGCACCAGGAAGTCGCGCGCGCCTTCCGGGCTCGACGCCGTCAGGATCGGGGTGGAATATTCGGTGAAACCGGCCCCTTCCATGCGGCGGCGCATGTCGGAAATGATCTTCGTGCGCGTGACGATGTTGGCGTGCAGCGTCTCGCGGCGCAGATCGAGGAAGCGATAGCGCAGGCGGATGTCTTCGGGATATTCCTGCTCCCCGGCCACCGGCATGGGCAGTTCTTCCGCCGCCGAAAGCACGGTGGCGGCCTTGGCAAAGACTTCGATGGCGCCGGTCGCCAGATTGGCGTTCACGGTCGCTTCGTTGCGCGCCTTCACCACGCCTTCGATGGTGACGACGCTTTCCACGCGCACGCCTTCGAGCAGCGGCAGCGCCGCGCTGTCGCTATCGGCCACGATCTGGGTGATCCCGTAGTGATCGCGCAAGTCCACGAACAGCACGCCACCATGGTCGCGCTTGCGATGCACCCAGCCCGAGAGGCGAACGTTTTCGCCGACATGCTCGCGCGAGAGGGCGCCGCAGGTGTGGGAACGGTAAGGATGCATCGAAACTCTTTCCAATCGGTCTGCAATAAGGCAGGTGAGACAGGCTTAATGTCTGGCGCGGCCAAGAGGCGATGGCCGCGCTTTTGTCAAGCCGCCGCTCCCGGACGGGGGCACCACCGGCCCCAGGCCGCCCCAAGGTGTTGCGGCACCTGAACGGCGGAATCGGGCCATACAGAAAAGAACGATGAAGATACATCCGCTGATTACCACGACCGCCGCGCTTGCCGAACTGTGCGAGCGGCTGGCCAAGTCAGACTTCGTCACGGTCGACACCGAATTCATGCGCGAGAACACCTATTGGCCGGAATTGTGCCTGGTGCAGATCGCCAACGAGGAGGAAGCGGCCGCGATCGACCCGCTGGCGCCGGGGATCGACCTTTCCCCGCTGCTCGACCTGTTGGTGGACAACGAAGACGTGCTCAAGGTCTTCCATGCCGGCGGCCAGGACGTTGAAATCATTTACAATCTTTCGGGCCGCACGCCGCACCCGATCTTCGATACGCAGATTGCGATGATGGCCCTCTCGCAAAGCGAGCAGATCGGCTACTCCAATCTCGTCGAAGCCTGGCTGGGCCTGTCGATCGACAAGGGCGCGCGCTTCACCGACTGGTCGCGCCGCCCGCTCACCGAGCGGCAGATCGAATATGCCATCGGCGACGTCACGCACCTGTCGAAAATCTTCCCCAGGATGCTCAAGCGCCTGATCAAGACCGGGCGCGGCGAGTGGCTGGACATCGAGATGGAAAAGCTGGCCGACCCCGAAAACTATCGCAACGACCCGGGCAAGGTGTGGGAAAAGATCCGTCCGCCCAGCCGCAACCCCGCCGTGCTCGGCCGCCTGCGCGCGATCGCCGCCTGGCGCGAGGCCGAGGCGATGGACAAGAACATCCCGCGCGGCCGCATCATGCGCGACGAAACCCTGGCCGACATCGCCAGCCACCCGCCGCGCGAACAGCATGACCTGGCCAAAGTGCGCGGCCTCTCCACCGGATGGAAGGATAACGACATCGGACGCCGCCTCATGCAGACCCTGGCCGATGCCAAGCCCCTGACCGAAGCGGAAATGCCGCCGCGCGCGGCGCGCGGTGCGCCGCTGGGCAAGGAAGGCGCGCTGGTGGCCGATCTGCTCAAGCTGCTGCTCAAGATCCGCAGCCGCGAGATCGACGTGGCCTCGCGCCTGCTCGCCCGCAGCGACGATCTGGAAGCGCTCGCTGCCGGGCAGCGCAAGGGCTTGGCCCTGCTGGAAAGCTGGCGCTACGAACAGTTCGGCCGCGATGCGCTGGAACTGGTCGAAGGGCGACTGGCCTTTGCCGTGGTCAACGGCAAGCTCAAGATGGCGCATATCGACCAGATCGGCAACAATGGCGGGGCCGCTCCGGCGGCGGGCACGGCACCCGAGGAGCCGACCGGGGAATGAGCACTTACCTGCCCACCCTCAAGCAATTGCAATACCTGGTGGCGCTGCACGAACACGGCCACTTCGGCAAGGCGGCCGATTCGTGCTTCGTCTCGCAGTCCACGCTCTCGGCGGGCCTGCGCGAACTCGAATCGCTCTTGGGCGTCACTCTGGTGGAGCGCACGCGCCGCGTCGTGCGCTTCACCCCGCTGGGCAACCAGGTGGTGGCCAAGGCGCATCGCCTGCTGCGCGAAGCCGAAGAACTGTCCGAACTCGTCCAGTCGCACGGCGTGCCGCTGGCCGGCGAACTGCGGATGAGCGTGATCCCCACGATCGCGCCGTTCCTGCTGCCGCGCCTGTTGCCCCGCCTGCGCCGCGATCGCCCGCAATTGAAGCTGTTCCTGCGCGAGGAGCCCAGCGCCGCCGCGATCGAATCGCTGCACCATGGCCGCGCCGATTGCGTGCTGCTGGCCCTGCCCTTTGCCACCGGCGAAGTGGACGTGGCCCCGCTGTTCAAGGACCGGCTCTATGTCGCCTTCCCGCAGGATGATCCGCGCGATCCGCCCGAATCGATTCCCCCGTCGCTGATCGACGAGAATCGCCTGCTGCTGCTGGAAGACGGGCACTGCCTGAAAGAGCATGCCCTGGCCGCGTGCAACCGGCCCGAACTGCGCGCCAGCGCCACGATGATCGGCACCAGCCTGCACACCCTGGTGCAGATGGTGGACAATGGCCTGGGCCTCACCATGCTGCCGGAAATGGCGGTGGAAGCCGGCATCCTGCACGACACCCACATCGTCGCGCGCCCGCTGCAGTCCGATCACGCCTATCGCGAGATTGCGCTGGTCTGGCGCAAGAACTCTCCCCGTGCCGAGGAATTCAAGCTCCTGGCCGAGGAACTGCGCGCGCCATGAAAGTCCAGCGCCACAACGCGCTGGAAGATCTCTACGGCGTTGCTACGGGCTGCCTGTTGCTGGCCCTGGGACTGCACCTGCTGCACCAGGCGCGGCTGATCACCGGGGGCATGGCCGGCCTGGCGCTGCTGCTGTCGTACCTCGCGCCGCTTTCGCCCGGCACGCTGTTTGCCGTGCTCAACCTGCCGATCTTCCTGCTCTTCTGGCGCAGCCAGGGCACGCCCTACACGCTGCGCAGCCTGGTCGCGACGCTGGCCATCACCGGCATGGTGACGCTGGTGGCCAAGGGCCTGGTGCTCACTTCGGCCAGCCCCGCCGCCGCCGCGGTGATCGGCGGCACGGTGATGGGCATGGGCCTCCTCGCCGTGACGCGGCACGGCACCGCCGTGGGCGGATCGAGCGTGATCGCCCGCTGGCTCAGCCGCAAGAAGGGCTGGAACTTCGGCCGCCTGCTGATGATCACAGACGCCACGATCATCGCCGCCTCGGCCCTCGTCCTCGGCCCCGAACGCGCGATCTGGTCACTGGTCAGCGCCACTTGCGCCAACCTGATGGTGATGACCTGGCACCGCCCGGACCGCTATCTGGCGGAGAGTTTGTGAGAGACCATCGGGCGCGATGAAGTAGCGGGACCCCGGATCAAGTCCGGGGTGACGGTATCATCTCTTCGTCACCCCGGACTTGATCCGGGGTCCCGCTGTTCCGCTGCGATAAACCTAACGCCGGCTGCCGAAGCCCCACTCAATCCATGTGCTTCAAACCAACCCGCAGGTAATCCCAGCCGGTGATCACGGTCAGCCCCGCTGCGCCCCACAGCGTCGCCAGGCCCACCGTGTGCGGCACGTTGATGACGATGCCCGACAGGGTCAGCGTCCACCACGGCGTGGCGCAGCCCAGGATCAGCGAGCCGAGCGAGACCATCTGGAACGTGGTCTTCCACTTGGCGAGCTTGGACACCGGCACCGAAACCTGGATGCCACCCAGGAACTCGCGCAGGCCCGATACGGCGATCTCGCGCAGCAGGATGACGAGGCCGGCGATCACGTGCATGTCGCCCACATAGGGGCCGGTCAGCACGCCCTGCGCGGTCAGCACCAGGATCACGGCGGCGACCATGATCTTGTCGGCGATGGGATCGAGAAACACGCCCAGCTTCGACACCGCCCCCTGCGCGCGGGCGAGGTAGCCGTCGAAATAGTCGGTCACGCCCATCAGGCAGTACATGGCAAAGCCCAGCGCATAGCCGGTGGGCCAGTGTGGCCACCACAGCAGGGCCACCAGCAGCGGCACGGCGACAATGCGCGAAAGCGTGAGAATGTTGGGCAACGTCAGCATGGTCGTTACGCAATACGGCGCTGGCCGCAAACATGGAAACGGTTTGTGCACCATACGGCTGGCATGGCCGATCTTGCGCTCGGCCATCTTGCCGATCGTTCGGGCGCCACCCATTTACGACAGGCTGCGGGCAAATCCCGCGTGGTGCCTCGCTTGCCCCTTGCCCCCCCCGCGTGGGGCGCTAAGGCAGGCGGAACAGAGACCAGGGATGCCCGGCAACATTTAGAATGACCACCACAACGCATCTCCTTCGCGCCCGTCGCTTCTTGCCCCTGTTCGTCACCCAGTTGCTGGGCGCGTTCAACGACAACCTGTTCAAGAACGCCATGGTGCTGTTCGTGGTGTTCAGCGTGTACAATTCGGAAAAAGCCGAAGCGCACTTTTCCGGCATGGCGACGGCGCTGTTCATCATTCCCTTCGTGGCGCTGTCCGCGCTGTCGGGCCAATTGGCCGACATGCGCGACAAGGCCCGCATCATCCGCATCGTCAAGACCTGCGAGATCGGGATCATGGGCGTGGGCGCGGCCGGCCTGCTGCTGGCATGGAAGGGTTTCCACGTCGAAGGCATCGCCATTCCGCTGATGCTGCTGGCGCTGTTTGCGATGGGCGTGCATTCCACGTTCTTTGGCCCGATCAAGTACGCCATCCTGCCCCAGCACCTGCACGCCGATGAGGTGCTGGCCGGCACCGGTCTGGTCGAAGCGGGCACCTACATGGCGATTCTGGCCGGCACCATCGTGGCTGGCTACATCTCTGCCCCGGCAGCGGCGATCACGGTGATCGTGACGGCGCTGATCGGCTTTTTCGCCGGGCGCAGCGTGCCCGATGCCCCGCCCGAAAAGCTGGACGAACCGCTGGCCCTGCCCTTGCTGCGCCCGTTCCTGGCGCGCCCGCGCAGCCTGGTGCGCGCCGTGGGCCTGGTGCCAGTGGTTGTGGCAGACCAGGTCGTCTCGCTCTATCGCCTGGTCCATTCCACCACGCGCCACCCGCGCGTGTTCCTGGCGATTGCCGCGATCAGCTTTTTCTGGGCGGTGGGCGCGATCCTGTTCGTGCAGTTCCCGCCACTGGCCAAGAACGTGCTGGGCTGCAGCAAGGAAGTGGCCAGCCTGTTCCTGGTGATCTTTTCCGTGGGCATCGCGATCGGCTCGATCTCGATCAACCGGCTGCTCAAGGGCACGGTTTCGGCGCGCTATGCCCCGGCCTGCGTGGTGGGCACCGGGCTGTTCGTGGCCGGCTTCCACTTCGTCTGCGCGGCCTGGCCGGTGCCCGAACAGCGCGGCTTGCTCAACCTGACCGGGTTCATCACCGCGCCGCTGGCCGTGCCACTGGTGGGCACGCTGCTGGGCATCGCCATCACCGGTGGCATGTTCATCGTGCCGCTCTATGCCTTCCTCACCACGGTGGTGGAAAAGTGCGAGGCAGCGCGCACCATTGCAGCGAACAACATCGTCAATTCGGCGGCCATGCTGGTGGGCTCGCTGCTGGCGATGGGGTTGACGGCCGCCGGCGTGCGCATCGTCGACCAGTTGCTGCTGACCGGGGTGCTCTGCCTTATTTCGGCCTGGCTCGGGTGGTTGCTCTATCGCGCCGAGCGCGTGCACCTGGGCGAGCGCGAGGCGCACACATTCGACGAAATGGTCGGCTAAAGCTGGTTCAGCTGATGAAGGCCATGATCGCCATGAAACAGGCGCAATAGGCCATCAGGAATTCCTTCACGTCCTGCAACGTGATGCGCTTCCAGTCCACAGGCTGGGAACGCAATGCGGCGCGCTCCATGGCTGCCAGCACTTCGGGCTCGTGCACCGGCATCGGCAAGAGCACGCGGCGCGGCAGCGTGGCACGGAACGGATGGCCCGGCGCCTTGCCAAAGACGCTGCCCGATCGGGGCGCGGGATGAGGGGCGGAATCGAACATGCCCGCCCTGTTTAGACAATATTAACCATGATGCCACTGCCCGCGCTGCCCGTGCGCTGCTGCAGGCGTATCGCCATGGGACAGGGCCCACAAACGAAACGGGCCGCCCCGGGAAAAGGGCGGCCCGCCGTGTCATGTCAGGGACTGTAGCGCAGCGATCAGATGTCGTCGCCCAGAGCGCCCTTCACTTTGCCCGCGGCCTGCTGGGTCTTGCCCTTGGCCTGCTGGGCCAGGCCTTCGGCCTGAAGCTTGGCGTTGTCTGTCGCCTTGCCGGCGGCTTCCTTGACGTTGCCAACCGCTTCGTTGGCCAGGCCCTTGGCGCGATCCTTGAGTTCACCCATGGTGCATCTCCTTGATTTTAAAGGTTCGGATGCGGCCGGGAGAGGGGGGAGCCGGCCGCATCCTTCGAAGCCAACTACGCCTCAGGCGCCCGGTTGGTTCCATGCGATGCGACAGGCCGTTGTCGTGCGCGTTAAACCGTTCCGCCGGCCATCGCCAGGATATGGGCCCATTCATCACGCCGTACTGCGCAAACCGACAGGCGCGACAGGCGCACCAGTTCCATCTCGGCCAGTTCGGGCGTGGCCTTGATCGTCTTGAGGGTGACCGGATGGGCCAGTTTGGCCACCGGCTTGACCTTGACCGCCGCCCATTTGCCGTCGGGATCGGTCGGGTCGGTCAGGCCGGGCACGCTGATGGTTGCAATGCCAACTATTTCCTTGCCGATGTTGGAATGATAGAAGAACGCCAGATCGCCCTCCTTCATCGTCCGCAGGTTCCGCGCTGCCAGATGGTTGCGCACGCCATCCCAGGTGCCCTCCTTTTCGTTGACCAGATCGTCCCAGCCGTACACGTCGGGTTCGGACTTCATCAGCCAAAGCTGGGTATCGGCACTGATCTCGATCATGGAAACCTTGCGGAAAATGGGTTGGAAGGCGCGCCCATACCGCATTTTCCCCTGGGGAGCCAAATGAACCTCGATACCCTGCCCGTCTTGTCCCTTGCGGCCGATCCGGCCACGCTTTCGCGCGATCTTGGCGCCAGTTTCCAGCAGTTCGGCTTTGCCATGGTCAAGGATCACGGGCTCGATCCTGATCTGGTGGCGCGCGCCTGGGCGCAGACGCAGGCATTCTTTGCCCTGCCCGATTCGCAAAAGCGCGAATATGCCATTCACGGCATCGGCGGCGCGCGCGGCTATACGCCGTTTCGCACCGAAATCGCCAAGGGTGCGAAAGTCAGCGATCTCAAGGAATTCTGGCATGTCGGCCGCGATCTGCCGGCCGGCCATCCGCTGGCGGCGGCCATGCCGCCCAATGTCTGGCCAAGCGAGCCCGAGGGTTTCCGCGACACCTTCACCACCCTGTTCGCCGCCTTCGACGACGTGGGCGCCCGCATCCTGGCGCGCATCGCGGTGTGGCTGGGGCTGGACGAGCATTGGTTCGATCCCGCGATTGCCGATGGCAATTCGGTGCTGCGCCTGCTGCACTATCCGCCGGTGCCCGGCGCGCCCGATGGCGCCATCCGCGCCGGCGCCCATGAAGACATCAATCTCATCACCCTGCTGCTGGGGGCCGAGGAAGCGGGGCTGGAGCTGCTCGCCCGCGATGGCCGCTGGATCGAGGTTTCGCCCCCGCCGGGCGCCCTGGTGGTCAACATCGGCGATATGCTCCAGCGCCTGACCAACCACGTGCTGCCCTCCACCACGCACCGGGTGCGCAATCCCGATGGCGCGCGGGCCGGGTTCAGCCGCTATTCGATGCCGTTCTTCCTGCACTTGCGCAGCGATTTCGCGTTCCACACCCTGCCCCAGTGCATCACCGCGGAGAACCCCGATCGCTATCCCGTGTCGATCACGGCGGACGAGTACCTGCAGCAGCGCCTGCGCGAAATCGGCCTGAGAATGTAAAGATCTGGTTCAAAATTCGCCGCAAGGCGAATTTTGGGTTCGGCACCGGCCCGCTCCCCCACCCGACCTCCCAACGATAGTACCCTATAGGAGGTCGGGTGGGGGAGCGGGCCGGTGCCGAACCATCCGAACACAGATCAACGGAACCGGCAGGCGCATGGTGCATTGCAGGCGCGGGACCTGTTGCACCGCACAAAAAAGGAGCGCCCATGCGCCTGCCCCTCATTCCCCCGGCCCAACTGACCGACGAGCAAAAGCCGCTCTACGAAGCGATGCGCCAAGGCATCGCCAGCAATTTCAACGCTTTCAAGGTGATCGATGATTCCGGCGCGCTGATGGGTCCGTGGAATCCCTGGCTGCATTCCCCGCGCATCGGCAAGGCGATCTGGGACCTGACGCTGGCCCTGACGGCAGAGGCGACCGTGCCCGATCGCGTGCGCCAAGTGGTGATCCTGGCGGTTGGCGCCCGATTCGATGCCGCCTATGAGATCTATGCCCATGTCGCCGTGGCCGAGAAGGACGGCATGAGCGCACAGCGCCTCGCCACGCTGACCGCCGATCTCAAGCCGGCGGACCTGGCACCCGATGAAAGCGTGGCGTTCGACCTGGCCTATGCCCTTGCGCGCGGCGGCGTGCTGCCCGAGCCGGTCTATGCCCTGGCGCGCGAAACCTTTGGCCAGGACGGGCTCAACGAGCTGATCTTCCTGGTCGGGCTCTATGCCATGGTCTCGGTCACGCTCAACGGCTTCAACGTGCCAGTGCCCGAGCGCGAATAAGGCCAAAACGCAAAAAGCCCCACACATGGCGGGGCTTTTTTGATCCGGAACTGGTGGAGCCGAGGGGGATCGAACCCCTGACCTCTACAATGCCATTGTAGCGCTCTCCCAGCTGAGCTACGGCCCCACGTGTTCCAGCATTGACGTCCACAAGAGACGAAGTTCCTGTTAATCCAAGAACTTTCGCAGACTGGTGGAGCCGAGGGGGATCGAACCCCTGACCTCTACAATGCCATTGTAGCGCTCTCCCAGCTGAGCTACGGCCCCAAATCGTCTGCCAGGACACCCTGGGAGGCACCCTGTCCGGCCAAGCCACCAAGTGGTGATCATCGCCGGGAGCCGCGCCTCTAAGGGAGAGGCTGACGGCTGGCAAGAGGCTTTTTTTGCCGCCTGCCGATTTTCGCGGGCCTCCCGGAAATGTCTTGTGGACATCCCCGGGCAACCCCGAAAGGCTTAGTTTTCCTCGTCCTCGCCGTCGTGCGCGCCCACGCCCAGGTCGTCGTCGCCACCCAGGTCCACGTCGTTGTCGGGCGAATCGCCATCGTCGTCGATGTCCAGATCCTCGTCGGCCAGATCGACGTCGGCATCCGCCTCGACCTTTTCCTTCTGGATCTCTTCATAGGGGATCGGCTGCTTCGACTTGAGCACCGGCTCGGGATGCCAGGAATACTTGCATTCCACACACGTCACCGGATCGGCATTGCCGAGGTCGTAAAAGCGGGTGCCGCACTTCGGACAGCTATGCTTGGCGCCCCATTCAGGCTTGACCATGGATAATCCTCGAAAAGCTCGCCCGCCGCCATTGGGGCACGGACCGAAAGCAAAAAAGCGTCTTGCCAAAGACCATCTGTATGCGCGTTGCCCGGAAATCAAGCGTGCGCATGACAGACTGCGGCGGGCGCCTTGCCATAGTGGCCGCGCGCTGTCAAAAGCCGCGCGTTTTTGCAGCCTCTTTTGCATTCCTGGCCCCTTTGGCATTCTTGGAAAGATCGATCCGTGAGCACCCATTCCGATCCCGCCCTCATGCGCCCCCGCCGCTTTGCCGCCCAGGGGCCGCTCAAGGGCCGGATTCGCGTGCCGGGTGACAAGTCGATCAGCCACCGCTCGATCATGCTGGGCGCGCTGGCCGTTGGCGAAACCCGCGTGACCGGGCTGCTGGAGGGCGAAGACGTCCTCTCCACCGCTGCCGCCATGCGCGCGATGGGCGCCACCATCGAACGCCAGGCCAATGGCGATTGGCTGGTCGCGGGCGTGGGCGTGGGCGGCCTGCTGCAACCCAACGGCGCGCTCGACATGGGCAATTCGGGCACGTCCACCCGCCTCTTGATGGGCCTGGTCGCCAGCCATCCGATCGCCGCCTGCTTCGTGGGCGATGCCAGCCTGTCCAAGCGGCCGATGGGCCGGGTGATCGATCCGCTCAGCCAAGTGGGTGCGCGCTTCACCGCCTATCCCGGTGGGCGCCTGCCGCTGATCGTGGAAGGCGCAGCCACGCCCGTGCCCCTCACCTATCGCCTGCCCGTGGCCTCGGCCCAGGTGAAAAGCGCGGTGCTGCTTGCCGGGCTCAACACGCCCGGCATCACCACCGTGATCGAACCGGTGCCCACGCGCGACCATTCCGAACGCATGCTGCGCGGCTTTGGCGCCGACCTGTCGGTCGAACTCGATAGCGACGGCGCCCGCGTGATCCGCCTGGTCGGCGAAGCTGAACTCAAACCGCAGACCATCACCGTGCCCGGCGATCCATCGTCTGCCGCATTCTTTGCCGTGGCGGCGCTGATCGTGCCGGGGTCTGACCTGGTGATCGAGAACGTCGGCCTCAATCCCACCCGCGCCGCGCTGTTCGACGTGCTGCGCCAGATGGGCGGCAGCATCGAGGAATTAAACCGCCGCGACGTGGGGGGGGAACCGGTGGCAGACTTGCGCGTGCGCGCCTCCACGCTCACGGGAATCGATGTCGATCCCGCCGTGGTGCCCAGCATGGTGGACGAATTCCCCGTGCTGTTCGTGGCCGCAGCCCATGCCCAGGGCCGCACGATCACGCGCGGGCTGGAAGAGCTGCGCGTCAAGGAATCGGATCGCATCACGGTGATGCGCGTCGCGCTGGAACAGGCCGGCGCCCGCGTGCAGGAAACCGAGGACGGCCTGATCATCGACGGCACCGGCGGCGAAGGGCTGCGCGGTGCCAACAACCATCCCGTGGCCACCCATCTCGATCACCGCATTGCCATGTCGATGGCGGTCGCTGGCCTGGCCAGCGCGGCCGGGGTGGAAGTGGACGATACGCGTCCCATCGCGACCAGCTTCCCGGTGTTCGAGCAGTTGATCGCCACGGCCACGGGGCAATGACGCTTTCGCCGGTGTTTGCCAATATCTGCGGCTTTATCGGCATGGCCTGCATCATCGTGGCCTATGCCTATACCACGCGCGAAAGCGCCAATGGCCGCCAGCCCAACCCGTTCGTGCAGCATGGCACCAACCTGGCCGGCGCCGCGTTGCTGACGGTTTCGCTGATGGTCAATCTCAACCCTGCATCGCTGGTGCTGGAGGGGTTCTGGTCGGCCATCGCGATCTGGGGCCTGGCCAAGGCCCTGCGCGAAAAAAGAATGCGTGAAGGAAGGACGAACCCGCGATGATCATTGCCATCGATGGCCCCACGGCATCGGGCAAGGGCACGATCGCCCGCGCGCTGGCCGATCATTTCGGCCTGCCCCATCTCGATACCGGCCTGCTTTATCGCGCAGTCGGCCGCCAGGTGGCGCTCAATGGCGGTAGTCCGGATGATCCGGCCGATGCGCTGGCCGCCACGGACTTTCCCGAAAGCCTGCTCGCCGATCCCGAACTGCGTTCGGAAGCAAGCGGGGGCCTGGCCAGCCGCGTCTCGATCCATCCGGACGTGCGCGCCGCGTTGCTGGCGCGCCAGCAGGCTTTTGCCAACCAGCCGGGCGGCGCCGTGCTCGACGGGCGCGACATCGCCACCGTCATCGCCCCGCATGCAGAGGCCAAGCTGTTCGTGACCGCCAGCGTCGCGGCGCGGGCACTGCGGCGCTGGGCCGAAATGCAGGCACAGGGCCGCACGGTGGCGCGCGAAGAAATCGAGGCAGACCTCGCCGCCCGCGACGCGCGCGACGCGGGCCGCGCCACCGCGCCCCTGCGCCAGGCACCCGGCGCGGCCCTGCTCGATACGTCTGCCATGGGGCGCGAGGCTGCCGTGGCGGCCGCCATTGCCCTGGTGGAAAAGCAGCTGGCGGCAATTTAAGGCGATAAGGGCGATTGCGTATTGCGCCGCGCCGCCTGAAAGCCATCGCACAACCACCGTTCTTCCGTGGCAAAAGGCATTGGCCAGCGGAGAACATCATGTTTCGCAAGCAGGAATTGGACGAATCCGGCCCGCGCGAGGGCGGCCCCGGCATGACCGCCGCCGCCACTGGCGCCGAAGCGCGCCGTTTTCCCCGCATCGGGGTGGAACTGCCGGTGCGGGTAAAGCACGGGCTGGTGCGCGCCACGGTCATGCTCAAGGATCTCACGCCCTATGGCGCGCGGATCGAAGGGCTGGAAAAGCAGCGCATCGGCGAGCCGATCATGCTCATGCTGCCCGGCCTCAAGCCCAAGCTGGCGTTCGTTGCCTGGTCCGAGCCGATGACCTCGGGCCTGGAATTCGACCACCCCTTGCACGAAACCGTGTTTGCCGCGCTGGTCAGCGATTTTGCGGTGGGGCATCACCGCCGCATGGCCATGGGCCGCCCGCGCGCTGCCGCGACGGCCACCGATACCGGCGCCGCCGAGGCGGCCTGAGCGCAGGCGGCCGGTCCACCGCGAGGCACAGGCAATTGGGCGCAGGCAAACGCTTGACCATGGACGCGCGCGGCCCATGCGGTTACGGGCGGGCCATGGCCCCTGCCCCGCTTCCCTGCCCTGCCGGTTGATCCCGCGTGATGCCGCAACGCCTCCACCATCTCGATGCCGCGCGGGCCGTGCTGCTCCTGCTGGGGATTCCGTTTCACGTCGGCACCACGGCCACGATGATCCTGTCGCCCGGCCTGCCCATGTGGATGGCCAATCCGGTGCTCGGCGTCGGGCTTTCGTTCATCCATTCGTTCCGCATGTCGGCGTTCTTCATCCTGGCCGGCTATTTTTCCGGCATGGCCAGCACCCGGCGCGGGCGCCTGTCGTGGCTGGCCGACCGGATGGTGCGCGTGGCCCTGCCGCTGGTGGCCAGCCTCGCCAGCCTGGCGGTGATCCAGTACCATCTCAAAGTCATGCTTTCACCGGCCTGGGCACCGGGTCTCTATGGCTGGCCCCTGGCGGTGGAACACTTGTGGTTCCTCGTCGTGCTGCTGGGCTTTGTCCTCACGTATGCCTTGCGCCCGGCGCGCGCATTCGTGCCCGATCGCCTGTGGCGCCCGCTGCTCGGCCTTGATCGCGGGACATGGCCGGTGCCCCTGGTGGCGCTGGCCGCCTGGGGCGCGGGGCTGGCCTGGATGGGGCAAGTGCTGGGCCTGCAGGACAACGAAGCGGTGATCGGCCAGGAACTGCTGCTGCGCTATTTCCAATACCTGCCGGCTTTCGTCATCGGCGCGCTGGGTTGGCGGCTCAAGCTGGCAGACCGCCTGTTCGCGTTCGAGGGGCGCTGGCCCTGGCTGGCCGTGCCGCCGCTGATGATCGGGCATTTCCTGCTCGATCCGCTGGTGCGCCCGCATCTGGGCTGGGAAGCCGATCCCACGCCGCTTTTGCGCGTGATCGATGGCGCGCTGGCCTGCGCGCTGACTTATGCCATGGCCTTGGTGGTGTTCCGCGTGCTGGCCCACCTGTTCGACCGGCCCAGCCGCGCGGTCTCGTTCCTGGTCGATGGCGCCATGGCGATCTACCTGTTCCACATGACCGTGACCATGCTGGTGATCCTGGCCGTTGCGCGCCTGGGCGCTGCCGACTGGCCGTTCCCGACGATGCAATGGGCCGCGCTGTCTGCCCTGGTGCTGGGCCTCTCGATCCTGGTCTTCCTGGTGGTGCGTCGCATTCCGGTGCTGGCGCTGGTGTTCGGCGGGCAGCGCGTGGCGCCGCGCCAGCGCGCCGATGCCCCGCCCTTGCGCGGCTGACAGGCTTGCATTCGCCCGCCAAACGGCTAAGGGCCACGTTCCCTTGACGCGAATCGCGCATGGGAACCCGAAGAAAGCCGGAGGGGCCCCGCAATCCCGCGGACAAGCCAGCGATCGGTTAGACTAGATAAAGGACGCGAAGCATGCCGCTTTACGAGCATGTCTTTCTGGCGCGCCAGGATCTGAGCCAGTCTCAGGTCGATGCGCTTGCTGCCACCGCCACCGAAATCGTGGAATCGAACCAGGGCAAGGTCACCAAGACCGAAACCTGGGGCCTGCGCTCGCTGGCCTACAAGATCCAGAAGAATCGCAAGGCGCACTTCGTGATGCTCAACATCGAAGCCCCCGCGGGCGTCGTGGCCGAGCTGGAACGCCAGACCGCGATCAACGAAGACGTCATCCGTTACATGACCGTGCGCGTGGACGAACACGAAGCCGGCCCGTCGGTCATGATGCGCAAGAACGACCGCGAACGCAGCCGTCGTCGCGAACGCGAAGGGGAATAAGCCATGGCTCGTCCGTTTTTCCGTCGCCGCAAGAGCTGCCCGTTCTCGGGCAAGAACGCCCCGAAGATCGACTACAAGGACGTGCGCCTGCTTCAGGGCTTCATGTCCGAACGTGGCAAGATCGTCCCGTCGCGCATCACCGCCGTTTCGGCCAAGAAGCAGCGTGAGCTGAGCCAGGCGATCAAGCGCGCCCGGCACATCGGCCTCCTGCCCTACATCGTGAAGTAAGGAGCGCCAGCCATGCAGATCATCCTGCTCGAGCGCATCGAGAAGCTCGGCTTCATCGGTGACGAAGTCTCCGTCAAGGACGGTTACGCCCGTAACTTCCTGCTGCCCAACAAGAAGGCCCTGCGCGCCAACGACGCGAACCGCAAGGTTTTCGAAGCCAACCGCGCCCGCATCGAAGCTGAAAACGCGGCCCGCCGCGAAGAAGCCAAGGGCGAAGCCGGCTCGGTGGAAGGCAAGGAAGTGGTGCTCATCCGCGCCTCGTCCAACTCCGGCCAGCTCTATGGTTCGGTTTCGGTGCGCGACATCGTCGACGCCCTGGTCACCACCGGCGCCAAGGTTTCCAAGTCGATGATCGTGCTCGAACGCCCGATCAAGACCATCGGCGTCTTCGACGTGCGCGTTTCGCTGCACCCCGAAGTGTCGGTCAACGTCAAGGTGAACGTGGCCCGTTCGACCGATGAGGCCGAACTGCAGTCGAAGGGTGTCGACGTGATCGACGCCATGTTCGAAGGCGACACCGGCGGTTTCACCGAAGACTACGATCCCAATGCCGAACCGGGCGAAATCCCGACCGACCTGCTTGAAGAAGGCGAGGCGCAAGCCTGATTTCTTCGCGGCCGATCCGGCATCGCAAAAAGGGCGTCCCTCGCGGGGCGCCCTTTTTTGTTGCCGTTCCCGTTGGAAAGCCGCTGCCCTTGCGCTGTCATCGTGCGGCGTTTTTTTGGCCGCATCGTTTTTGCGAAAAACCGGTTCCCACTTTTTCGCACGATGCTTTAAACCAAGATCATGAACGCAAGCGACACTTTCACCGCCACCTCCCCCGCTGCCATCATTGCCGAACTCGCCGCCCGCCACGACGCGGCCTGCGCGCGGCTGCGGGCCGATATTGCCCGCTACATCGCCGATGGCACGCTGCCCGATCCGGCCGCGCGCCAGGCCGGGGCCTATTGCTATCCCGAACTGCGCCTGCATTTTGCCGGGGTCAGCCACGGCACCGCCGCCGGCCGCGCGTTTGGCCGCCTGACCCGGCCGGGCAGCTATGCCACCACCATCACCCGCCCCGCGCTCTTTGCCGCCTACCTGGAAGAGCAGCTCGGCCTGTTGATGGTCGATTACGAAGTCACGCTGGAAGTGGCCGCCTCGACCCAGGAAATCCCGTTTCCCTACGTGGTCGATGGCACGCTGGGCTTTGGCACGGTTTCGCCCAACGAACTGGCCAAGCACTTCCCCACCACCGACCTGGCGCACATCGGTGACGAGATTGCCGACGCGCTCGACGCCAGCCTGGATGGCGGGGCCGGGCCCGCGCCGCTTGCGCTGTTCGACGGGCTGCGCACCGATTTCAGCCTGGCGCGCCTGGCGCATTACACCGGCACCAACCCGGCCGATTTCCAGCGCTACATCCTGTTCACCAACTACCACCGCTATGTCGACGAATTCGTTGACTGGGCGGGCCGCCAGCTGGGCCAGGACGATTTCGTGGCGCTGACCGGCGCGGGTGGCCTGGCGCTGGATGCCCACACCGCCCACGCGCGCGAGCGGCTGTCCGACACCGCCTGGCGCCGCCACCAGATGCCGGCCTATCACCTGATCCGGCCTGATCGCTCGGGCATCACGCTGGTCAACATCGGCGTCGGCCCGTCCAACGCCAAGACGATCTGCGACCACCTGGCCGTGCTGCGCCCCGAAGCGTGGCTGATGATCGGCCACTGCGGCGGCCTGCGCCCCACCCAGAAGATCGGCGACTATGTGCTGGCCCACGCCTACCTGCGCGACGATCACGTGCTGGACGATGTGCTGCCGCCCGAAATTCCCGTGCCGGCCATTGCCGAAGTGCAGGTGGCGCTGGCCCAGGCGGCCGAAGTGGTGAGCGGCAGCGGCGGGGCGGACCTCAAGACCCGCATGCGCACCGGCACGATCGTCACCACCGACGATCGCAACTGGGAACTGCGCTATGCCCATTCCGCCCGCCGCCTCAGCCTGAGCCGCGCGGTGGGGATCGACATGGAAAGCGCCACGATCGCCGCGCAAGGCTATCGCTTCCGCGTGCCCTACGGCACGCTGCTGTGCGTGTCCGACAAGCCGCTGCATGGCGAGATCAAGCTGCCCGGCCAGGCCAACCGGTTCTACGAAGAGGCGATCGCCGCCCACCTGGAAATCGGCACGACCGCCTGCGCCCTGTTGCGCGCCGAGGGCGACCGCCTGCACAGCCGCAAGCTGCGCGCCTTCAACGAGCCGCCGTTCCGGTAAGATGTCGGCGAGGGGCCCGGATGGAATTTGGGCCCCTCCAGCCTCAGCGCGCGGCGCTGGCCAGTTGCGGATGGCCGCTGGTGGGGAACACTTCGCTGCCGATCGAATCGAGCGCCATGCGATAGGATTTGACCACCATGGCAAAGACCGAGGTATCGATGCCACTGCCGGTGATCACGTCCCATGACACGGTGACCGACTTGTCTGCCGCCACCGAAACCGCGCCGAATCGGTTGGCGTTGACGAAAGCCACGGCCTTTTCCGCGTCGAACGGGCGTTCGGGATGGAAGCTGCTGGAAAATTGCAGCGACTGGCAACCGCCATGGGTCACCTCGTTGCAATCATAGAACACCACTTGCGATCGCCAGCCGCCGATATCGGCCGTGACCAGCGGATCGCCCGAGGAATCCTCGCCCAGGCTGGCCTGATAGCCTTGCGCCTTGAGCGCGGTGACGACGCTGGCCGGCGTCATCGCCGAAACCGTTTCCGCCTGGGCGCAGGGCGCCGTGGCCAGCAAGATGCCGCCAACAACAGCGCAGGCAATGGCGGGAAGTTTGAATTCCATCCCCAGCATCCTCAACAATCGTGTTCTTGTTTGTTGAAGAAAGCGTCTCACACTCGCCCCAGCCTGGCAAGCGCTGAAATTCACCCAGTGAAATCGGTAGCTTAGAGTGCGTTGCACAAGAAAAGAGGCCGGATTCCTCAAGAATCCGGCCTCGTCTCAGGCCTTGGTGGCCATGTTGCGGCGCAAGAATTACCAGCCGCAATCGGCGCCCGCGTTCTGCTTTTTCAGCCAGGCCGAAAGCGGCGCGAAATAGCGCAGCATTGCCCCGCCGCTCATCTCGCGCGTGCCGGTGAACACTTGCAGCGCATCGGGCCAGGGCTTGGACGCACCCATCTTGAGCATGGCGTCAAGCTTGGCGCCCACCTTGGGATTGCCATAGAAGCTGCAGCGGTGCAGCGGGCCTTTCCAGCCGGCTTCCTTGCAGGCCGCTTCATAGAACTGGAACTGCAGGATCCGCGCCAGGAAATAGCGGGTATAGGGCACACCCGCGGGCACATGGTACTTGGCCCCTGGGTCAAAGGCATCGGCGCCGCGCGGCCCCGGCGGCACCACACCCTGGTATTGCAGGCGCATGTCGTTCCAGGCCTTTTCGTAGTTGTCGGGCGTGATCTGGCCCGAGAACACACCCCAGCGCCAGCGGTCGATCAGCAGGCCGAACGGCAGGAACGCCACCTTGTCCATCGCCTGGCGCAGCAGGAGGCCGATGTCCTTGTCCGGCCCCGGCACCTTGGCCGGATCGAGCAGGCCAAGCTTTACCAGGTAATCGGGCGTGATCGACAGCGCCATGGTATCGCCGATCGCCTCGTGGAAGCCGTCGTTGGCGCCTTCCATGTACCAGCGCGAAGGCTGGGCATTATAGGCGCGCTGGTAGAAGTTGTGGCCCAGTTCGTGGTGGATCGTCACGAAGTCCGACGCGTCCACCTTGATGCACATCTTGATGCGCAGGTCGTCGACATTGTCGAGATCCCAGGCCGAGGCATGGCACACCACGTCGCGGTCGCGCGGCTTGGTGAATTGCGAACGCTGCCAGAACGTGGCGGGCAGCGGCTGGAAGCCCAGCGAGGTGTAGAACCCCTCCCCGGTCTTGACCATCTTGAGCGGGTCATAGCCCTTGTCCTTGAGCAGGCCGGTCAAGTCATAGCCGATGTCGCCCGCGCCCTGCGGCGCTACCACGTCATAGATGCCACCCCATTCCTGGGCCCACATATTGCCCAGCAGATCCGCACGGATCGGGCCCTTCTTCGGCTGCACGCCGTCGCCATACTTGGCGTTGAGCTTGCCACGCACATAGCAGTGCAGTTGCTGGTAAAGCGGGCGCACTTCGCCCCAGACCTTTTCGGTCAGCGCGGCAAACTGGTCCGGGCTCATGTCATAGTTCGCGCGCCACAGCGCGCCGGTGTCGGCATAGCCCAGCTCGCGCGCGCCGGCATTGGCAATGTCGACCATCTTGGCATAGTCCGCCTTCATCGGCGTGCCGACGCTGTCGTGCCAGGACAGCCACATTTCCTTCAGCTCTTCGGGATTGCGGTCGGTGGCCATCGCTTCCTCGATGTCGCTGCCGTTGATCGGCTGGCCGCGCAGCGTGCCATGACCCTTGCCATAGATGCCCTGGATGCGCGCCTGCAGCGCCGAGAACTGCTCCGCCGCGCCCGGGGTGGACGGCGCCGGGCTGGTGATCTGGGTGCGGATCATCGTCAGCTTGCGCAGCGTTTCGGGCGAAAGGCCGGGCACTTTGGCAAATTCGGCCGCCTGCTTGGCCTGGGCCACCTGCAGCTTGCTCATCGTCGCGCCGCCATCGGCGGTGATCTGGGCGGTATCGTCGGTGATATAGGTTTCATAGACCCACTCGGCGCGGCCCGAAGTGACGGTCTGATCGGCATAGGCCTTGTCCGCCTGGGCCAGCCAGGCATCGACGTCTGCGGGCGTTGCGGCTGGTGCAGCCAGGGCCGCCGGCGCGGCGAGCGCGGCCGCAACCAGCGCCACGGTGGAAACGAGGGTTTTCATGAATGGGGCACTCCCTGCAGGGGTGGGCGGGCTTGCCGCCCGGCCATGCGCCATGGGGTGCCGCCCAAATGCCCTCAGGTCAAGCCGAAGTGGTGAGGAATGAAACCAGTTCCGCGCCCAGTTCAGGCCGGGTGACGCAGCCCATGTGCGTGCCGGGGATCGTCGCGCGGCGGGCATTGGGCAGCGCCTGCGCCAGCTTGTCGGCACTGCCGTTGTCGTTGTCCTGATCGCCGCACAGCACCAGCGTGGGCATGGCGATCGCCACCAGTGCGGCCGGGTCGGTGTCTTCCATCGCGCCGATCAACTGGCGCACCGCCACGCGATCCACCCCGCTGGTTTTCAGGAACTGCTGCGACAGATATTCCGGATCGCCGTGGCGGAACGTGCCGAAGCCATCGATCACCTTGCGGAAAAAGGCCAGGCGCTGGTTCCATCCGGCCAGCCCTTCCAGCCCCATGCCCGCCAGGACAAGCTTGCGCGGGGCAAGACCGGCGATCACGCTGCGCGCCGCGGTGCGCGCGCCCAGCGAAAAGCCGACGAGATCGAAGTCTTCCAGGCCCAAGCCATCGACCAGCGCCGCCACATCGCGCGCCAGCACATCGGGCGGATAGGCTTCTGCTTCATGCGGCGCGGCACTTTGCCCATGCGCGCGCAGATCGGGCATCAGGCAGCGAAACCCCGCTGCGGCCAGTTGCGCCGCCGTGCCGAACTTGATCCAGTTGACCTGGGCCGAGGAAAACAGGCCGTGCAGCAGGATGACCGGGCGGCCTTCGCCCAGTTCGTGCAGCGCCAGGCTCGTGCCGCCAAACCCTTGGTAAAACGTCGTCTTCGTATCCATCAGCTCAGCAACTTGATTCCCGATACCAGCAGAACGGCGGCCAGCGCCGGGCGCAGGATACGATCGGGCGCGCGGGTGGACAACAGGCTGCCGATGATAACGCCGGGGATGGAACCAAGCAGCAGTGCACCCAGCAGCAGCAGGTTCACGTCACCGATGATCCAGTGGCCAAAGCCGGCCACCAGCGTCAGCGGCACGGCATGGGCAATGTCACTGCCCACGATGCGCGCGATACGCAGGCCGGGATAGAGCAGCAGCAGCGCGGTCACCCCGATCGCCCCTGCCCCTACCGAAGACAATGTGACTGCCACGCCCAGCAGCACGCCCAGCAGCACAGTGGCCCACGGCGCCCGTGCCGCGGCGGCACCTTCGCTTTCGTTGCGTTGCGCAAAGGCGGCAATCTGCTTTTGAAACAGCGTGGCGAGCGAGGTGAGGATCAGCATCACGCCCAGCACGAGGAGCATGATCTTGCTGGCCGAAGCGGGCGGCCTGCCCCAGCTGGAAATGACCAACAGCGTGACGACCGCTGCGGGCACGCTGCCCATGGCCAGGCGCCCGACGATGCGCCAGTCCACGCTGTCACGCTTGCCGTGCACGGCCGAACCGACGACTTTGGTCAGCGAGGCGAACAGCAAGTCGGTGCCCACGGCCGTACCTGGATTGATCCCGAAGATCAGCACCAGGATCGGCGTCATCAGCGATCCACCGCCAACACCTGTCAGGCCCACGAGAATGCCCACCAACAGGCCGGCAACCGCGTGCAGGGCATCGAAGTGTTCCAGCATTGTCCCTCCGACAAGGTACTAGGACCAACGTGGCCCTTGATCGGCGGCCATACTGGCGTGGGGGGCATCTCGGCAATGCCTGGCGCCCCAATCTCTACTTTGAGACTTGGCATTCTTTCTTTCGCGCGGGCGATACGCAACCCCGCCCCGCTCGCTTCGCCGCAGTCTGGGCACACCATCGCGCCAAGGTGCACGGCTTTGGCGACAAAGCGAAAGCTCTGCGGAACGCAAGCCGCGCACCTGCGGTTCCCCCGCCAACACGGCCGCATGCGGCCATCCGCTATCCACCCTCCGATTGTGGAGTTCGTTCGATGAGCAAGACCAAGATCACCCTGCCGCTGCTGGCGGCCACTGCCATGATTGCCGGCTTTTCGGCCCCCGCCCACGCCGCCGGCAAGGCCGAGCGCGCCCGCCAGGCGATCGCCGCGGCCCAGGCCAAGATCGACACGGCCGAGCAGCTCGGCACGGCCGAGTTCCGCCCGGGCGAAACCGCCCAGGCCAAGGCCGCGCTGGCCCATGCCCAGGAAAACCTTTCGGCCGGGCACAAGCCCGAAGCCATCGATGATGCGATCCACGCCTCCGCGCTCGCCGACACCGCGATCGGCATGATGCAGAAGCACAAGGCCGAAATGGCCGATCGCCAGTCGGCCGCCGCCGTCGCCGATGCCCAGGCCCAAGCCCAGGCCGCGCAGAACCAGGCCGATGCCGCCAACGCGCGCGCCGACGTTGCCACCGCTGCCGCGCAGTCTTCGGCGGCTGACGCGGCTGCCGCCCGCCAGGCCGCAGCCGTGGCGATGACCACGCCGCAGCCCGCCCCGGCCACCGTGGAAACCACCGTCACCACGCAGGGCGCTGCCCGCGCGCCGGTGAAGAAGGTCACGGTCAAGAAGGTCGCGCGGCGCACCACCCACACCCCGGTGCGCACGGCTTCGGCCGCCGGCACGGTGACCACGACCACGCGCATCACGCAATAACACGCGCGGCACGCCCACAAAAAGGCCCCGGTATTCCCGAGCGGAATACCGGGGCCTTTTTCATGCGGCCGCTATAGCCGGCTCGCTCAGCCCTTCTTCAGGTGCCGGCGGCCCAGCAGTTCGGCAATCTGCACGGCATTGAGCGCGGCGCCCTTGCGCAGGTTGTCCGACACGCACCACAGCGAGAGGCCGCTGTCCACGGTCGGATCTTCACGCACGCGCGAGACATAGGTGGCGTAGTCGCCCACGCATTCCACCGGAGTGACGTAACCGCCGTTTTCGCGCTTATCCACCAGCATCACGCCCGGCGCCTCGCGCAGGATGTCCTGGGCTTCGATGGCCGTGATTTCTTCCTCGAATTCCAGGTTGATGGCTTCGGAATGGCCAATGAATACGGGCACGCGCACGCAGGTCGCGGTCACCTTCACCTTGGGATCGAGGATCTTCTTGGTTTCGGCCACCATCTTCCACTCTTCCTTGGTCGAACCGTCGTCCAGGAAGCTGTCGATGTGCGGGATCACGTTGAACGCGATCTGCTTGGTGAACTTCTTGGGTTCCACCTGGTCACCCACGAAGATCGCGCGGCTCTGTTCGAACAGCTCGTCCATGCCTTCCTTGCCAGCGCCCGAAACGGACTGGTAGGTAGCCACGACCACGCGCTTGATCTTGGCCTTGTCGTGCAGCGGCTTGAGCGCCACGACCATCTGCGCGGTGGAGCAGTTGGGATTGGCGATGATGTTGCGCGCCTTGTAGCCGTCGATCGCATCGGGGTTCACTTCGGGCACCACCAGCGGCACGTCCGGGTCCATGCGATAGAGCGACGAGTTGTCGATCACCACGCAGCCCTGCGAAGCGGCCTTGGGCGCATAGATCTTGGTCGGCGCGGAACCGGCGGCGAACAGCGCGATGTCCCAGCCGGTGAAGTCGAAATGCTCGACGTTCTGAACCTTGAGCTTCTTGCCGGTTTCACCAAAATCAATCTCGATGCCGTGCGAGCGCGAGGAAGCCAGCGCCGCGATCTCGTCGATCGGGAATTCGCGCTCGGCCAGGATGTTGAGCATCTCGCGGCCGACATTGCCCGTCGCACCCACCACTACAACCCGATAACCCATGGTAACTTACACTCCCTTGCGGGCGCCTTGCGCGCGCCCGTTCCTTAGCGGCTGGTTCCAACCAGCCAAGCGAAAGGGGCTTGTGCCCCCCAAACGTCTTATTTGCCGGCGCCCGCCCCGTTGCGATCGAGGAAGCGGAACATCGTTTCATAGAGATGCTGGCTCACCTTGGGGCCGCTGATGCGGTGGGTGTAGCCGGGATAGAGCATCATCTCGAACGGCACCGCCTCGCCCTGCATCTTGGCGATGAGGGCAGAGCTGTTCTCGAACACGACGTTGTCGTCGGCCATCCCGTGCACCAGCAGCAGCGGATCACGGATCTGCCCGGTCCGCTCCAGCGCGCCGGCGGCCTTGTAGACCTCCGGCACCTGCTTGGGATTGCCCAGGTAGCGCTCGGTGTAGGCGGTGTCGTACAGTTCCCACTTGGTCACCGGCGCCACCGCGATGCCCGCCGCCCAGACGCCGGGATGCGCTTCGAGCATCTTGACCGTCATGTAGCCGCCATAGGACCAGCCAAACGTGCTGACCCGCTTGGGATCGACATAGGGCTGCGTTTTCAACCACTGCGCCCCGGCCAGCTGGTCTTCCACTTCCACCGTGCCCATGGCGTGCCAGATCGCGCTGGCGAAATCGACGCCGCGGTTTTCCGATCCGCGATTGTCCAGCGCGAAGTAGATATAGCCCTTGGCCACGATCGCCTGGGCCAAGGCGCCCTGCCAACCCTTGTGCACCACATTGGCCGTGGGGCCGCCATAGTGATAGGTGAACACCGGATAGCGCTTGCCCGGCACCAGCGGCGGGGTGATCATCATGTAGTGCAACGGCGTGCCATCGGCCGCGGCAATCGTGCCGAACGTGGCCGGGCGATGCGCGGCCAGATACGGCGCATAGGGGTGGCCCGCGTCCACCTTGTTTTCCTCGATCCAGGCCAGGCGCTTGCCCGTGGCATCGGCCAGATAGGATTGCGGCGGCTGCGCATCGGCGCTGCGCGTCACGATCAGGGTCTGGCCCTTGCTGTCCATGCTCGCCTTGTTGTCGAACGCCGCATCGGTCAGCCGCTCGATCTTGTCGGGCGCCTTGAGCGAGAGGGCATAGACCTGGCCGGCCAGCACATCGTCGCGGGTAGCGGCAAACACCACGCGGCCAGCCTTCTGGTCAACGCCGACCAGGTCGGTCACGGCCCAGTCGCCCTTGGTCAGTTGCTGCCACTGGGCATCGCCGCCGTTTGGCTTGAAGCGGTAGAGATGGCCAAAGCCATCGCGTTCCGACCACCAGATCAGGCTGCCGTCATCGAGGAAACGATAGTTGCTCGACAGGTTGATCCAGCTCTTCTCGCGCGCCTGCTCGGTAAAGAGAACACGCGCCTTGCCCGTCGCCGGGTCCACCGCCAGCATGTCGAGCCGGGTCTGCGCGCGGTCCAGCCGCTGGACATAGAGCGTCTTGCCATCGCGTGCCCAGTCCACCCGGCCAAGATAGATGTCCTTGTCGCTGCCCAGGTCCACAGCCACGCGGTGGTTGCCATCGGCATCCATCAGCCACAGCGAAACATCGGCATTGGCGCCGCCGGCCGCCGGATAGCGCTGGTCGAACGTGCGCGTGCCATCCGCGCCGATCGCCGCGCGCGTCACCACGCCCACCGCTGCCTCGTCGAAGCGTTCCACCGCCAGGCGCTTTTCATCGGGCGCCCACCAGAAGCCGTTCATCCGCGCCAGTTCTTCCTGGGCCACGAACTCCGCCTCGCCCCAGTGCACGGTGTCTGCCGTTTCCTCGGGGCTGATCGCGCGCGGGGCGCTCTTGCCGTCGACCGGGGCCACCCACAAGCGACGATCGCGTACGAAAGCAATGCTCTGCCCTTCAGGGCCCAGGCGAGGGTTCAATTCCCCGCCGGTCGTGCCGGCGATCTTGCGCACCGTGCCATCGAGGCCGGCCAACAGCAGATCGCCATCCAAGGGCACCAGCACGGCCTTGCTGTCGCTCGCCCAGTCATAGCTGACGATGCCCTTCAGGTCGCCGATGCGCTGGCGCTCGCGCTGCATCTTCTCCGCTTCGCTCAGCACACGGCCCGAAGACAGCTTGAGCGAATCGACCAGCATCGACCACTTGGCCGTCTTGCGATCGAACCCCCACAAGTCGAACCGCTCGCGATCGTCGGCGCGGTTCTTGAGCAGCGTGAGATAGCGCCCATCGGGCGAAAGCTGCACGCCGCGCGGGGTCGGCCCGTTGAGCGACGGGCTGGCAAAGACGCGCTCCAGCGTGAGCGGGGCGGCCTGGCGGGCCACGCTACCGGTCACGGGCGCATCCCCGGCCAGCGCGGACGGAGCGAAAGCGGGCGCGCAGGCAAGCGCGCCGGAAAGCAGCAGAAGACGAAAACGCATGGCAAGAGGCTGTTCCCGATAAGCAAAAAGGCGCCCTGGCGGGTATGCCAGGACGCCTTTCTACGGTCATTTCCGTGTCGCGGCGGTGGCTTCTCAGCCTTCCTGGCCGGCGCGCACATCGCGCCGTTCAGCAATACGGGCGCTTTTGCCGGTGCGGCCGCGAAGGTAGTACAGCTTCGCACGACGCACCACGCCCCGACGGACGACGGTAATCGAATCGATGTTGGGCGAGTAGAGCGGGAACACGCGTTCCACGCCTTCGCCGAACGAGATCTTGCGGACGGTGAAGTTCGAGCCCAGGCCACGGTTCGAACGCGCGATCACCACGCCTTCATAAGCCTGAACACGGGTGCGGTCGCCTTCGACAACGCGCACGCCCACGCGGACGGTGTCGCCGGCGCGGAATTCGGGAATGGACTTCTTCGCCTTGAATTCGGCGATGGCTTCAGCTTCAAGCTGCTGAATCAGGTTCATTTTTCAAACGTCCTGCACTTTTTTGCCGCGCGCCAGAGGCAGACTGGGCCCGAGCGTCGACATGACGCTCCCAAAGGTCCGGCCTGCGTAACCGTGTGTCATCCTCGGATTGGCGTTGCCGCCATTCCGCGATCTTAGCATGATCCCCCGATCGCAGCACTTGCGGGATCGTGCGCCCTTCCCATTCCTGGGGGCGGGTATAGTGGGGATATTCGAGCAGCCCGTTTTCGAACGACTCTTCATGCCCACTGGAAGCCGCGCCCATTACGCCGGGAAGCAGGCGAATGCAAGCATCCAGCAGCATCAGCGCCGCGCATTCGCCTCCGGACAGGATGATGTCTCCCACCGAGACTTCCTCCACCTGGCGGCCTTCGAAAATCCGCTCGTCAAACCCCTCGAACCGCCCGCACACGACAATGACGCCCGGCCCCGCCGCCAGCTCGCGCACCCGCGCCTGCGTCAACGGACGCCCACGCGGCGTCATGGCGATGACGGGGATGGCCTCCCCGGCACGGGGAGGGGGACCAGCCGCAGGCTGGTGGAGGGGGTTCGCGTCCTCAAGCGCCGCGTCAGGCGCAGAGACCCCTCCACCACCGACTTCGTCGGCGGTCCCCCTCCCCGCCTCGGGGAGGATCTTTTGCGCCATCAGCCCCCGCGCATGATCGATGGCCTTAGCCAGCACATCCACGCGCAATACCATGCCCGCCCCGCCCCCGGCCGGCGTATCGTCCACCGTGCGATGTTTGTCGGCGGCAAAATCGCGGATCTGCACGGGATCGAGCGTCCACTTGCCCTCCCCCAGCGCGCGCCCGGCCAGGCTCACCCCCAGCGGCCCGGGAAACATCTCGGGATAAAGCGTGAGAACGGCAGCGTGGAAGGTCATGCAAAAAGTCCTGCTCGATCCTCCCCGGCACGGGGAGGGGGACCAGCCGCAGGCTGGTGGAGGGGCCTTGGCGTGGCCAAGCGGCCTTGGCAACCGTGCCTTATCGCACCCAGTTCTCGACCTTTAGCCCCGGCACGTCGGCATAGTCGGCCACGTTGTCAGTGACCAGCACCAGATCGAGCGCCAGTGCATGGGCCGCAATCAGGCGATCGAAACTCCCGCGCCGGAACGGAACGCGGGTATAGGCTTCAGCAGCGGCCGCATCGAAGGCCAAGACTGGCACTTCTTCCGAGAAGATGGCCAATACCTCGCGCAACGGCGGCTTGCCCGCTTCAATGCCCAGCAGGATTTCCGCGTGGACAATGGCCGATGTGGCAAGATCGCCCTCCTCGCATTCGGCAAGGCGAGCACGCAACATCTCGCTGCGCGCCTCAAGCGCGACGATGATGGCATTGGTATCGAGCAGATACTTCATGCCTGTTCGTCGGGCATGTCATCCCACACACGCCGGCTCGGTTCGAACACCCGATCCTCCGGCTTGCGCAATTCCAGGCCCAGGCCGGCGCCAATGCCCCAGACCTTGTCGATATTGAACTTGCGCTTAGGCCGATCCTTGGCGTGAAAAACCAAGGCGTCGCCCCGCCATTCCACGGTCCAGTCGATGCCAGGATCGACGCCAAGCCCCTTGGGCAGGCGCAGCGCAACCGAATTGCCGGACATGAAGCTCTTGGCTTTGAATTGCTCGGTCACTAGCACGCTCCTGTATATACAGAGCGTATATACTATTCCGCGTAAAGCGCGTCAATCAACAGGCGCTCCTGGCTCCATTCCGGAACCGCTTCCGCCCGCATGGGCACCATGAAGCGCTTGCCATCGGGTCGCTCGATATCGAGCACGTCGCCCGCGCCGTAATTGTCCACGCCCACGCAAGTGCCGAGCACGGTGCCGTCGGTGGAATGGGCGGGCAGGCCGATCAGGTCGGCGTGGTAATACTCGCCATCGGCGAGTGGCGGCAGGGCCGAGCGCGGCACGGTCAGCGCCGTGCTGCGCAAGGCTTCCGCCGCGTTGCGCGTGGTCACTTCGGCAAAGCGGGCAATCGCCCCGCCCTTGCCGTCGTCACGCAGCTTTTCCAGGGTCAGGGTGCCGCCGTTGAACGCCTTGTAGGCCTTCAACGCCGCCACGCCTTCTCCAAACAGCTTGAGGCGCACTTCGCCGGCCACGCCATGGGCGCCGGCGATGGCCGCCAGCGTGACCGGTCGATCGTGCGTCATGCCGCTCTAATCGCCTCAGGCTTCGGCGGATTCGGCAGGCGCGTTGGCAGCAGCCGCGGCTTCAGCAGCAGCAGCGGCCTTTTCAGCCTTGTCTTCGGCGCGTTCCTTGGCCTTCTTGCCGGGTTCGCCAGCCTTGGGGTTGTTGGTGGGGGTGCGTTCCTTGATGCCGGCCTTGTCGAGCAGGCGGGCAACGCGGTCGGTCGGCTGGGCGCCAACGCCAAGCCAGTAACGCACGCGGTCTTCGACCAGGCGCACGCGATCAGCAGCGTCCTTGGCGAGCAGCGGGTTGTAGGTGCCCACCTGCTCCAGATACTTGCCATCGCGCGGGGCGCGGCTGTTCGACGCAACGATCTTGTAATAGGGGCGCTTCTTGGAACCGCCACGCGACAGACGCAGAGAAACAGACATTCGACTACCTTTCGACTAAACTGAAAATAACGGAAAAATCATTTCTTCTTGAGCAGGTCACCCAGGTTGGCGGGCAATCCGCCGCTGCCAAGGCCGGGCAGGCCACCAAGGCCGCCGCCCATGCCACCCATGCCGCCACCCAGACCGCCGATGCCGCCGCCCTGCTGGTCCAGCCCCGGCATGGCGGCGCCCAGGCCACCCTTGCCGAACAGCGCGCCCAGCCCCTTGAGGCCGCCCATCTTCTTGATCTGCTTCATGGCCTTGGCCATTTCCATGTGCATCTTCAGAAGCTTGTTGACGTCCTGCACCGTGGTGCCCGAACCCTTGGCCACGCGGATCTTGCGCTTGGCATTGAGCAATTCGGGCTTGGCGCGTTCCTTGACCGTCATCGAGCCGATGATCGCGTCCATGTGCAGCAGAACCTTGTCGTCCATGCCGGACTGGGCCATCGCCGCCTTGGCCTTCTTCATGCCCGGCATCAGCCCCGCGAGCGCACCCAGGCCGCCCATGCGCTGCATCTGCTGCAACTGGCTGCGCAGGTCGTTCATGTCGAACTGGCCCTTGGCCATGCGCGCGGCGAGCCGTTCGGCTTCGTCCTGCTTGATCGTCGCGGCCGCCTTTTCGACGATCGAGACGATATCGCCCATGCCCAGGATGCGGCCGGCCACGCGTTCGGGCTGGAACTGCTCGATCGCGTCGAGCTTTTCACCCGTCGCGGCAAACTTGATCGGCTTGCCGGTGACGGCGCGCATCGACAGCGCCGCGCCACCGCGTGCATCGCCGTCCATGCGGGTGAGCACCACGCCAGTCAGGTCCACTTCGCCGGCAAAGGCCTGGGCGACGTTGACCGCGTCCTGGCCGGTCAGCGAATCGACCACCAGCAGCGTTTCGCGCGGGGTGGAGACGGCGGCCACGGCCTTCATCTCGTCCATCAGCGCGGCATCGACGTGGAGGCGCCCGGCGGTGTCGAGCAGCAGCACGTCCACGGCCTGGAGCTTGGCCGCGTTCATCGCGCGGGTGGCGATTTCCACCGGCGACTGGCCCGGCACGATCGGCAGCGTGGCCACCCCGGCCTGCTCGCCCAACACCTTCAACTGTTCCTGCGCGGCCGGGCGATTGACGTCGAGCGACGCCATCAGCACCTTCTTGCCGCGCTTTTCCTTGATCAGCTTGCCGATCTTGGCGGTGCTGGTGGTCTTGCCCGAACCCTGCAGACCGACCATCATGATCACCACCGGCGGTGTGGCCGCCAGATCGAGATCGGCCGCCTCGCTGCCCAGCATCTCGACCAGGGCATCGTTGACGATCTTGACGACCTGCTGGCCAGGCGTGACCGACTTGAGCACCGACTGGCCCACGGCCTCTTCGGTGACGCGGTCGACGAAGCGGCGCACCACCGGCAGGGCCACGTCGGCCTCCAGCAGGGCAATGCGCACTTCGCGCATCGCGCCACGCACATCGTCTTCGGAAAGCGCGCCGCGTCCGCGCAGGCGGTCGAATACGCCGCCAAGCCGGTCGGAAAGACTGTCGAACACGCGCTGCTCCATTGCCAAGCCGCACGCCACCAGCCGATAACGCGAAAAACGCCGGTGGGCGAAACCTCGCCGACCAGCGTGCGCCATCCATCAGGGGGCGTACAAAACGAATCCGCATCAGTGCCGGCGATTCCCGGCCCTTGCAGAGCGCCGCCCTTACCCGCGCGCCCGTCCGATTGCAACCCCGGCCCGGCCCAAACGCCCGCAAATGCGCCACTGCCGAGACCTTAACCAATATTTCAACCTGCCGCACGTAGATTCCCGGGATCGGTCAATGGGGGGCTTCATCGGCAGCCCCGGGGGAATACGGCAGGTAACGGCATGGCAAGCGCGGCACTCGACAGCGGCACGACCGCAACCCCGCAGCCCGGAATTGCCCGCGCCGAGCGCGACATCGTTGCCCTGGGCATCATCACCGCCGCCATCATCCTGTTCGTCGGATCGGGTTCGGCCGTGCTGACCAGCACCGTGCGCCACGTGCTGTTCGGCGGCGCCAGTGTCGATTCGATCCTGGCCAATGCCTTGCTGCTCAACATCGCGCTGATCATCTTCGGCTGGCGCCGCTATGTCGAACTGACCGGCGAAGTGCGCGAACGCCGCCGCGCCGAAGAAACCGCCCGCACCCTGGCCTTCACCGATCCGCTCACGGGCTGCCTCAACCGCCGCAGCCTGGACAGCGCGATCGAGACCCTGGTGCACGAGGCCCGCGTCCAGGGCGATGCCGTCGCGCTGTTCATGCTCGATCTCGACAAGTTCAAGCGCGCCAACGATCTGCATGGCCACCAGACGGGCGACGCGGTGCTGGTGGCAACGGCCAGCCGGCTGCGCGCGATCCTGCCCTCGGGCGCTATCATCGCCCGTATCGGCGGCGACGAATTCACCTGCGCCATGCGATTCGATCCGGCGCGCGCAGGCGTGGTGGAGCAGATTGCCGAGCAACTCAACGCCGCCCTGGCCGAGCCGGTGGTGCTGGCCGAGTGCGAGGTGGAGATTTCCGGTTCGATCGGCCTTGCCCGCAGCGACGGGGCCACCATTCCTGCCGGCACCGACGATGCAATCGCGGCCGCGCGCCTGCAACACCACGCCGACCTGGCGATGTACCAGGCCAAAAGCAGCGGGCGGAACCGGTTCTGCTGGTTCGACCCGGCGATGGAAAAGGAACTGCGCTTTCGCGCCGAACTGGAAAGCGGCATTCGCGAGGGCATCGCGCGGGGCGAATTCGTGCCCTATTACGAAAAGCAGATCGATATCGACACCGGCCGCCTGACCGGCTTCGAAATGCTCGCCCGCTGGCAATCGCCGCGCCACGGGCTGATCGCGCCCGATGTGTTCATCCCCGTGGCCGAGGAAATCGGCGTGATTGCCGAACTGTCCGAATCGCTCATTCGCCAGGCCTTGGCCCACGCGCGCGATTGGGACGCCTCGCTCACCCTTTCGGTCAATGTCTCGCCCCTGCAACTGCGCGATCCATGGTTCGCGCAGCGCCTGCTCAAGCTGCTGGTAGAAGCGAATTTCCCGCCGCATCGGCTGGACGTGGAAATCACCGAGACCTGCCTGCACGAAAACCTGCCGCTGGTCCGCTCGCTGGTGGCCAGCCTCAAGAACCAGGGCATTCGCCTTAGCCTCGACGATTTCGGCACCGGCTACAGTTCGATCGCGCAATTGCGCTCGCTGCCGTTCGACCGCATCAAGATCGACCGCAGCTTCGTCTCCACGCTCGATCGTTGCAAGGACAGCGCAACCATCGTGGCCGCGATCACGTCGCTGGGCCAGGGGCTCGACCTTCCGCTCACGGCCGAAGGGATCGAAAGCGAAGGCGTGCTCGAAGAACTGCGCAAGCTTGGCTCGTTCAAGGGCCAGGGCTTCCTCTATGGCCAGCCGCAGGACGCGCAGACCGTGCGCACGGCCCTGGCGGCCGAGGATCTGCTGGTTACCGGCCATGATACGGCAGACATCGCCCCCGCGCAGGATCGCGCCGCCAACGGCTGAACCATTGCGCCAAGGCCCGTTGGCGCCTAGATCGCGCCCCATGCGCATTCCCTTCCTCAAGATGCACGGCCTGGGCAACGATTTCGTGGTGATCGACGCGCGCGAAACGCCTCTGCCGCTTTCGCCCGCCCGCGCGCGCGGCCTGGCCGACCGCCACACCGGCATCGGCTGCGACCAGTTGATCGTGCTGGAGCCTTCTGCCCAGGCCGACGTGAAGATGCGCATTTTCAATCCCGATGGCAGCGAAGTGGGTGCCTGCGGCAATGCCAGCCGCGCCGTGGGCCTGCTGCTGGGAGCCGAGCGCGCTGGCCGCACGCGCATCGAAACCGGCGGCGGCCTGATCGAAGCACAGGCCACCGATGCGGGCATCGCCGTGGACATGGGCGCCCCCCGCTTTGACTGGGACGCGATTCCCCTGGCCTATGCGATGGACACGCTGGCCATGCCGCTGGGTTGGGAAGCGCTCGAAAACCCGGTTGCGGTCAATGTCGGCAACCCCCATGCGGTGTTCTTCGTGCCCGATGCAAGCGCGGTGGACCTGGCGCGCCTGGGCCCGATCATCGAGCATGACCCGGTCTTTCCCGAACGCGTCAATGTCAACGTGGCGAGCCTGATCGGCCCCGATCACCTCGCGCTGCGCGTGTGGGAACGCGGCGCCGGGCTGACCCGCGCCTGCGGCACCGGCGCCTGCGCCACGGCGGTGGCCGCCATGCGGCGCAAGCTGGTGGGCCGCAGCGTGGCGGTCACGCTGCCGGGTGGCGCCTTGCGCATCGATTGGCCCGAAGGCGGCTCCATCACCATGACCGGCCCGGCCACCACCAGCTTCGAAGGCGCTTTCGACGACGCGCTCTACCCGCTCTGAGACCTGACGTGTCCGCGCCTGCCGCCCCCGAAGTCGTCACGCTCGGCTGCCGGATGAACCTTTCGGAAAGCGAGGCGATTCGCGGCCTGCTGGCCAGCGCCGCAACGCCCACCGTCGTGGTCAATTCCTGCGCCGTCACGGCCGAAGCCGTGCGCCAGTCGCGCCGCGCGGTGCGCCGCCTGCGCCGCGACCATCCCGAGGCGCGGCTGCTGGTGACAGGCTGCGCCGCGACGATCGACCCGGCCGGTTTTGCCGCGATGGACGAAGTGGACGGCGTGGTGGAAAACACTGCCAAGCTCGATCCCGCCCGCTGGCAGGTCCCTGCCCCCGCGCTGCCCGTGGCGCCATCGGAACGCCACACCCGCGCTTTCGTGGCGGTGCAGAACGGCTGCGACCATGCCTGTACGTTCTGCATCATTCCCGCCGGGCGCGGCGCCAGCCGTTCTGCGCCTGTCGCGCAAGTGCTGGAGACCGTGGCCGGGCACCTGGCCCATGGCGTGGCCGAAGTGGTGCTGACCGGCGTGGACCTGACGAGCTGGGGCGCCGACCTGCCGATCCCCGCGCGCCTGGGCGATCTGGTCGCGGCGATCCTGCGCGCCTTCCCCGCCCTGCCCCGGCTGCGCCTGTCCTCGGTCGATGGGGTGGAGATCGATCCGCTGCTGCTCGATCTGCTGTGCCATGAGCCGCGCGTGATGCCGCATGTGCACCTCTCGCTGCAATCGGGGGCAGACATGGTGCTCAAGCGGATGAAGCGCCGCCATACCCGCGCCCAGGCGCTGGACCTGGTGGAAACGCTGCGGCGCCACCGCCCGGACATGGCCATCGGCGCAGACCTGATCGCCGGCTTTCCCACCGAAGACGAAGCGATGCATGCCGACAACCTCTCCATCGTGACACAGGCGCAGATCGTTCACGGCCACGTCTTTCCCTATTCGCCCCGCCCCGGCACGCCCGCCGCGCGCATGCCCCAGGTCTCGCCACCGCTGGTGCGCGAGCGGGCCGCGCAACTGCGCGCCGCGGTCGCCCATGCGCGCCAGGCCTGGCTGCAAGGCCTGGTCGGGCGCCCCGCACAAGTGCTTGCCGAACGCGACGGCACCGGCCATGGCCCGGATTTCGCGCCCTATCGCCTGCCTGCCGGCACGCCGCCTGGCAGCCTGGTGACGCTGACACCCGAAAGAATCGAAGAAGGAATGCTGGCATGAGTAGCGACAGCTGGTCGGAACGCCTGGTAGGCGGGCTGCGCAAGACGTCGGAACGGCTGGCCGGCAACCTCGCGGGCCTGGGTGGCGCCACCCGCCTCACCGATGCGCAGCTCGACGAGATCGAGGATGCGCTGATCATGTCGGACCTGGGCCCGCGCGCGGCGGCCCGCATCCGCAAGACTCTGGCCGCCGCCCGGTTCGATGGCGGGCTGGACGATGCCGCCCTGCGCGCCGCCGTGGCCGAGGAAATCGCCGCGATCCTGCGCCCGGTGGCCAAGCCCCTCGATATCGTTGCCTTCCCCCGCCCCCAGGTAATCCTGGTGATCGGCGTCAACGGTTCGGGCAAGACCACCACGATCGCCAAGCTGGCGCACTTGTTCCAGGAACTCGACTATTCGGTGATGCTGGCGGCCGGCGACACATTCCGCGCCGCCGCCATCGGCCAGCTGAAAGTCTGGGCAGACCGGCTGGGCGTGCCGATCGTCACCGGGCCGGAAGGGGGCGATCCGGCCTCGATCGTGTTCGATGCGGTCAAGGCTGCCACCGACCGGGGCACCGACGTGCTGATCGTCGACACCGCCGGGCGCCTGCACAACAAGCGCGAACTGATGGACGAGCTGGCCAAGGTCCGCCGCGTGCTCGGCCGCCTCAACCCGGAAGCCCCGCACGACGTGGTGCTGGTGCTCGATGCCACCAACGGGCAGAACGCGCTTCAGCAGATTGAAATCTTCAAGGATGTGGCGGGCGTTTCGGGCCTGATCATGACCAAGCTCGATGGCACCGCGCGCGGCGGCGTGCTGGTGGCGGCGGCCGAACAATATGGCCTGCCGATCCATGCCATCGGCGTGGGTGAAACCATTGATGACCTTCGCCCGTTCGATCCCGATCTGGTGGCCAAGGTGATTGCGGGGGTGTTTCAATGAACGCGGGACAGCACAAGCACCAGACGGGCAAACCCAAATCATCCTGGGTGAACCTGGCGGTCGATTACGGCCCCTTGCTGGTGTTCTTCCTCGCCTATCGCCATTTCAGCCCGGACAAGAGCGCGGATTCGGGCGTGGGCGCGGTGGTGGCAATCACCAAGAGCACGGTCGTGTTCATGGCCGCCACGGTGGCCGCGCTGATCGTGTCGAAATGGCGCCTGGGCAAGGTTTCGCCCATGCTGTGGCTGTCGACCACGCTGATCCTGGGCTTTGGCACGCTTACCGTGTTCCTGGGCGATCCGTTCTGGATCCAGATCAAGCCCACGGTGATCTACCTGCTGTTTGCCGCCGGCCTGTTCATTGGCCTGGCGCGCGGCAAGGCAGTGCTGCGCCTGCTGCTGCAAAGCGCGTTCGACGGGCTGGACGAGGCCGGCTGGCGCAAGCTGTCGCGCAACTGGGCGTGGTTCTTCCTGTTCCTGGCCGCGCTCAACGAAGTGCTGCGCCACACGCTGTCGTTCGACGGCTGGCTTTCGGCCAAGCTGTGGGGCGTGAGCGCGCTGTCGTTCCTGTTCACCTTTGCCCAGATCCCGATGCTGCTGCGCCATGGCCTGGGCAGCGAGCAGGCCGTGGACGAGGCGGAAAGCACCACCCCGCACGATTGATCGCGGCGCATGATGGGGAACGCCACGGCGGGTCCCGCGTTGGCCATGGCAAAACCACCACGAACGGGAGTGACCGTCTCATGCGCCGTATTATCCTCGCCCTTCCTGCGCTGATGCTTGCCGCAGGCGGCCTTGCCGCTTGTTCGGAAAAGACCCAGGACCAGACTGCGGCTGCTGCCAATTCGGCCGCTGACGATGCGCGCGACGCCGCCAAGGACGCTGGCCGCGCTGCCGACAAGGCCGCGGACAACGTTGCTGCCGCCGCCGACAAGGCGCTCGACAACGCCAGCAAGGCTGCAGACAAGGCCGCCGACGACGCCGGGCACAAGCTCGACAAGGCGGCTGACAAGGCCGGCACTGCCGCCGACAAGTTTGGCAATCGGGTGAAGCAGGGCGCCGACGAAGCGTCTGACTCGCTCAAGCACTGATCGCTAATATGCCAGCCCCGGTTCAGCCCGCCAGCAGGCCTTCGAGGCAGGCGGTCAGGCGAGCCGGGGCATAGGGCTTGTTGAGCACCGGCACGTCGGCAAATTCGGCTTCTACCGCGCCATAGCCGGTTGAAATGGCAAAGGGGATGCCACGCGCGCGCAGGATGCGCGCGACGGGCGCGCCCGGTTCCCCGTTCAGGTTCCAATCGAGCACGGCCACGTCCAGTGCCTCGCTCGCCGCCACGGCCAAGGCGTCAACCTGCGTGCCGATCGGCCCGACGACCTCCGCGCCCTCGTCTTCCAGCATGTCGGCCAACATGGCCGCCACGATGAATTCGTCTTCGACCACCAGCACGCGGCGGCCGGCAAGAGGCTGGGCGGGCGTGGTCATGTGTCATCCTCGCGCAAGTCTGGGAAGGCTGGGTGGGCGGCGGGGGGATCGAAATGCTGGGCGGGCAGCACAAGGCGGACGACAAGCCCGGTCACTGCATGGTCAAGGTGCGCTTCGCCGCTGAGTTGGCGGGTGATGGCGTCGCGGATCAGCCGCGAGCCAAAGCCGCTGCGCGCCGGCGGCGCCACCGGCGGGCCGCCATGCTCGCGCCATTCCAGGGCAACGCTGCCATCGTCCTGCAAGTCCCAGGCGATCGCCACGGTGCCCGCCGTGTTGGACAAGGCGCCATACTTGATCGCGTTGGTCGCCAATTCGTGCAGCACCATGACCAGCGAAACCGTTGGCGCGGCATAGACTCGCAAGTCTGGCCCCGCCACGGCCAGCCGCCGCGCGCCGCCCACGCCCAGTTCGCCGCCGTTGCAGATCGTCAGCCCCTGGCGCACCACTTCGGCCAATGGCGCGCCGGCCCATTGCTCCCGGCTCAGGATCGTGTGGGCAGAGGCCAGCGCATGCAGCCGTGCGTTGAAATTCTCCACCGCATCGACCGGGGCATGCGCCCCCCGAAACGATTGCCACGCCATGGCCTGAACCACCATCAGCGTATTCTTCACGCGATGATTGAGTTCCTCCACCATCAGGCGCAGGCGATCTTCCAGGGTCTTGCGCTCGGTAATGTCGATCCCGGTGGATTGCGCCACCTGCCAGCGTCCCTGGTCATCGAATGCCAGGGCGTGGTTGCGCCACAGCGTCCAGCGCACGGTGCCATCGGCCACTTCCAGGCGATTCTCGATCGTGCGCGCCGGATTGTCCGGGGTCAGTTGCGCGAGTTCGGCACGGATCGCCGCATGCTCGCTTTCGGGTATGAAGACCCACAAGTTGCGGCCCGTCAGCCGCTCGGGCGGGCTTTGCATCATGCGCGCATACGCCGCGTTGGCGAACAGGATCGTGCCATCCGCGGTGAAACGGCAGACCATCTCCAGCTGCGCATCGAGGATATCGCGCAAGATTTCGATGTCACTCACGCGCGTACAGGCCCCGGCATGATGTGTGGAGGTTTCCACCGGTTATAGCTTTGCCAGAACCGGCGCAGACCGCAAAGCCCAGCATAGCCCGTTTTCGATCAAATACGTAGCTGGCTGCCCAGCTCGACCACGCGGTTGGTTGGCAGGCGGAAGAATTCCATCGCGCTGGCCGCATTGCGGAGCATCCAGGCAAACAGTTTTTCCCGCCACAGCGCCATGCCCGGCTTGTCCGAGGGGATCAGCGTCTGGCGCGAGAGGAAGAAGCTGGTCTTCATCATGTCGAACGGTTCACCGCAGGTGGTGATGGTCTTGAGCGCGGCCGGCACGTCGGTCTCTTCCAGGAACCCGAAGCGCAGGGTGAGGCGATAGAACCCGTTGCCGAAGTCCTTGACGTCCGATCGCTGCGCCAGATCGACATAGGGCTCGTCCTGGATCTGCACCGTCAGGATCACCACGCGGTTGTGCAGCACCTTGTTATGCTTGATGTTGTGCAACAGCGCCGAGGGCACCCCGTTGGACGCAGAGGCCATGAAGATCGCCGTGCCGGCCACCCGCGCGGCGCTGGAATGGGCAGACTTGGTGAAGACCTCCAGGGGAATCGATCCTTCGGCCATCCCTGCCCGCATCAGTGCCCGCCCGCGGGACCAGGTGGTAAGCAGCGTGAAGATGGTGATGCCCATCACCAGCGGCACCCAGCCCCCATCGGGGATCTTGGTAAGGTTCGCGCCCAGGTAGCCCAGGTCGATCGCCATGAACAAGGCCAGCAGGCCGGTGGCCAGCACCGGCCGCCAGTGCCACAGCTTGATCAGCACCACGCCCAGCAGCACGTTGTCGATCATCATCGCCCCGGTCACGGCAATGCCATAGGCGGCCGTGAGGTTGGACGAATGGCGGAACATCAGCACCAGGAGGATCACCGCCACCATCAGGGCGGAATTGATCACCGGAATGTAGATCTGCCCGGCCGACGTGCTGGTGTGGCGGATCGTCATGCGCGGGATGAAGCCCAACTGGATCGCCTGCTGCGTGACGGAAAACGCGCCCGAGATCACCGCTTGCGAGGCGATCACCGCCGCCAGGCTGGCAATGATCAGCAAGGGCCACTGGAACCAGTCGGGCGCCAGGAAATAGAACGGGCTGACCAGCGCGGCCTGGCCCTCGCGCATTAGCAGCGAGGCCTGGCCCAGGTAGTTGAGCACGAGCGCGGGCAGCACCAGCGCCAGCCACGAAACACGGATCGGGTTGCGCCCGAAGTGGCCCATGTCGGCATAGAGTGCCTCGGCCCCGGTCACCGCCAGCACGGCGGCGCCCATCGCCAGGAAGCCGCGGAACGGATCGGCGGCGAACATCGCCACGGCGTGGTGGGGCGAAAGCGCGCCGATCACTCCGGGCAACAGGGCAATGCTCACGGCCCCCAGCACCGCGATCGTGGCGAAATAGATCAGCATGATCGGGCCAAAGAACGTGGCGACACGCTCGGTGCCCCGGCTCTGGATCAGGAACAGCGCGATCAGGATCGCCACCACCATCGGCACGACCCAGCTTTGCATGCTGGGCTGGTAGACCGAGAGCCCCTCGATCGCACCCATCACCGACACCGCCGGGGTGATCATCGAATCGCCATAGAATAGCGCGGTGGCGAACACGCCCAGCAGCACGATGCCCCGGCCCCAGCGCTTGCCCGCGGTGTGCTGGTTGATCAGCGCCAGCAGCGCCAGGCTGCCGCCCTCGCCCTTGTTGTCGGCGCGCATGATCACCGAGACGTATTTCAGCGTCACGATGATCATCATCGACCAGAACATCAGGCTGACGATGCCGTAGATGTGCGTCTGGTCGAGCGGCAGGCGATGGTGACCGGCAAAAGTATCGCGCAAGGCGTAGAGCGGGCTGGTGCCGATGTCACCGAACACCACGCCCACGGCGCCCACGGCCATCTTGATCACGCTGGCCTGCCGGTGCCCGGGGCCATGGCCATGCCCCGCGTGGCCTGGCGCCGGCGGCGCGGCATTGGCGGGAACGGATCGGTCCGCAGCCCCTGATTCACCCACGGCATTGTTCATGGCAAGACTGCCCCCGGCCGCACTGGCCCCATGTCACCATCCGGCCCGCGATAGGGCCGAATCGGGCCGGCGCTTAGCACCGGCGCCCAACCTGAAGCAATGGTGACCAAAGCGCCGCAAGCGGCAAGCAGTTCCCGAGAATTCACTTCTTGCCGGACGCCGGAGCCGGCGCCGCAGGCGCGGGCGCAGGTTCTCCCGAAGCCGCCGGCGCGCCGCCGCTTGCGGCAATCATCTGGTCCAGCCGTTCCAGCCGCGCGGCCAGATCGGGGCGATAGGGCGCATCGGCGGGCGAGCGCGCCAAGAGATCGGCCCACATCGCGCGCGCATCGACCAGGCGGCCCGATTGCGCCAGCGCCAGGCCCATGAAGAACGGCGGGCCGGGGTGATTGGGATCGATCGCGGCGGCACGGCGGAACGCATATTGCGCGGCCGGGGTAATCAGCCCCTCGCTATGCCCCACCAGCGCATTGCCCAGTGCCACTTCGACATCGGCATCATCGGGGTTTTCACGCGCGGCCTTGCCCAGCACATCGGCCGCGGCGCGGTATTGGCCCTGCCGCGTGAGCCCGTCGGCCAGGATCAACCAGCTGCGTCCCTTGGCAAAGGAATTGCCCATCTGCTGCCGTTCCTTGAGCAGCGTGGCATCAGCCACCGCAGCGTTTTCCACAGCGGGTGTGGGGGCGCCAGGCAGGCCGGGATGGCCTTGCAGCGCATAACCGGCAAGGCCGAACAGCAGCGCTGCGCCCGTCACTTCCCAGCCGGTGCGCGGCAGGCGCCCGATCAGGACCATTGCGGCAAACGCCACCCCTGCCACGGCGAGAACCAGAACCCAGGTCATGGCTTGTCCTTGCGAAGATTGGCACGGCGAAAGCGCCCGCGCAGCAGCAGCGCGGCCAGCGCCAGGAACACCGCCGGCGCGGCAAACAGCGGCCAGGTCAGCGGCTTGACCTGCGGCGTATAGCTCACATAGTCGCCATAGCGGTCGATCAGCCACTGGCGGATCGCCTCGGGCTGTTCCCCGGCGGCAATGCGCGTGCGCACTTCGTTGCGCATGTCACCGGCCATCGAGGCATCGGAATCGGCGATCGACTGGCTCTGGCACTTGAGGCAGCGCAGCGTTTCCATCAAGGCTTGCGCCTTGGCCTCCTGCGCCGGATCGGGCAGCTGGCGATAGGCATAGGGCGCAGGCGGCATGCTGTCTTGCGCCACGAGCGGGGCCAGCGGCAGGACCAAGGCAGCGCCTGCAGCAAGAATGAAACGGCTTCGTTTCATTGTCCTGCCTCCTTGAGCTTGCCCAGGATCATCGGCACGTCATCGGGCATGATCGCGCCGATATGCTGGTAGCGGATCACGCCGCGCGCATCGACCACGAAGGTTTCGGGCACGCCCGAAGACCCGATGCCGATCTGCACCTTGCTGAGGTCATCCTGGCCGATGCGGGCAAAGGGGTTGCCGTTGGCTGCCAGGAACCGGGCCAGATCGTCCTTGCGGTCGCGGATGGCCACGCCATCGATCTCGGCCCCGGCTGCGGCCAGCTGGGCCAGCTGCGGCGCTTCCACCGCGCAAGGGCCGCACCACGAGGCGAAGATGTTGAGCAGGCGCGGCTTGCCACCCACGAACTGCGCCCTGGTGAGGCCCGGCCGGTCGGCACTTGCGGGCGGCAGATCGAACGCCGGGATCGGCTTGCCGATGAACGTGCTGGCCACTTCACGGTTGTCGGGCCGCAGCAGGCCCCAGACCACCAGGGCAAGGAAGGCGGCAAACAGCGCGAGCGGCAACCACAGCGCCAGGCCCGGCTTGCGTGGAGCGGAGGACGGCGGGCCGCTCATCGGCCCTGCCTTTCGCGGCGAAACGTGATCTTGTCGATAGCCACCAGCCGCTTCACGTCGCGGGCCACCCGCCCGACCAGGGCGAGCAAACCGCCCAGGCCCACGAGCAATCCGCCCAGCCAGATCAGCGGCACGAAGGGCTTCCACCAGAAGCGCATCTGCCAGCGGCCGTCGTCGCCCTCTTCACCCAGCACCACATAGAGCTGGCCGTTCCAGCGGGTTTTCAAGGCGGATTCGGTGCGTGTGCCGGGCGGATTGGCAAAGACCCGCGCCTGCGGCGTGAGCACGACCGCATCGCCGCCGGCGTAGCGGGCCGAAACCGTGGCCTGCAGCGCCGTCCAGTTCGGACCTGCCACCGGATCGATGCGATCGAGCGTCAGGGCATAAGGGCCGACCTGGCGGGTTTCACCAGGGGTGAGCGCGGCCAGCTTCTCGATCGAAAACGCGCTTTCGCTGGCCATGCCCATCGCCGCGACGGCCAGGCCCAGGTGGCTGACCACCATGCCCCAGACCGGCAGGGGGGTGCGGCGCAGGTTGCGGCCGCGCAAGGGCAGCAAGCTGGCGAGCGCCAGCCCGGCGCCCAGCCCAAGGCCCAGCGCGGGCAACGTGTTGACGCCCGACGCAAAGGCCGCGCCTGCAACCGCCACGGCGAGCAGCGCCGGAACCGCCAGCACCGGAGCCACGCGGCCGCCACGATCGTCCTTCCAGCGCAGAAGCGGCCCCACCGCCATCACCACCAGCATGGGGAAGGCAAAGATCGCCGAAACCGGGTTGAAATAGGGCGGTCCCACCGAAACCTTGACGCCGAACGCCTCGGTCAACAGCGGATAGAGCGTGCCGACCAGCACGATGCCCAGGATGCCGCAGAGCATCACGTTGTTGAACACCAGCGCCGCCTCGCGGCTGACGAAGGCAAAGCGCGCGCCTTCGGTCACCGTGCCGGCGCGCAGGGCAAAGAGCAGCAGCGCCCCGCCGATGTAGATCGCCAGCAGGGCCAGGATGAAGCTGCCCCGCGCCGGATCGACCGCAAAGGCATGGACGGAGGTGAGAATGCCCGAACGCACCAGGAACGTGCCGACCATCGACATGGAAAAGGCAATCACGCCCAGCATCACCGTCCAGGCGCGCAGCGCATTGCGGGCGGCCAGCACCGACACCGAGTGGAGCAGCGCGGTCGCCGCCAGCCAGGGCATGAGCGAAGCGTTTTCAACCGGGTCCCAGAACCACCAGCCGCCCCAACCCAGCGTGTAGTATGCCCAATAGGAACCGGCGGTGATCCCCACCGTCAGGAAGATCCACGCGCCCAGCACCCAAGGGCGCATCGCGCGGGCAAAGGCCGGCCCGACATCGCGCGTGATCAGCGCGCCCACGGCAAAGCTGAACGCGATCGAAAGCCCGACATAGCCGACGTAGAGCGTGGGCGGATGGAACGCGAGGCCGATATCCTGCAGCAACGGGTTGAGCCCGGCGCCTTCGGGCGCGGGCTGCGGCAGCCGGGCAAAGGGGTTGGACGCAAGCAGCAGGAACGCATAGAAACCCAGGCTGACGAAAGCCTGCGCTGCCAGCGTGGCGATCAGGGTCTTTTCCGGCAGGCGCCGTTCGACCAGCGCCACGAACCCGCCCGCCAGGCTCATGATCGTGACCCACAGCAGCATCGAGCCTTCGTGGTTGCCCCAGGTTCCGGCGATCTTGAAGATCAGCGGCTTGGCCGAATGGCTGTTTTCGGCCACCAGCTTGACCGAAAGATCGGTGGTCACGAACAGGGTGATCAGCGCGGCAAACGACAGAGCCACCAGCACGCCTTGCGCCACGGCCACCGGGCGCACCACGCCCACCATGCCCGCGCCCTGCGGCCGCAGCGCCAGCGCGCCGGCGACGAGTTGCAGCACTGCCAGCGCCGCTGCCATCCACAGAATGGCCAGTCCGAGTTCGGCGATCATTTCGTTTCCGCCACCACGGCCTTGGCCTGGGCCTGGGTCATGTCCTTCATTTCGCGCGGCACATATTTCTCGTCATGCTTGGCCAGGAGATTGTCAGCCACGAAAGTGGCGCCTTCCATGCGGCCTTCGGCCACCACGCCCGATCCTTCCACGAACAGGTCGGGCGTGATCCCGGCATAGCGCACGGGCACCGTGGCCTTGCCATCGCCCACCACGAACGTGATCGTCACGCCATCGGGCATGGTCTTGATCGATCCTCGCTGCACCATGCCGCCCAGGCGCACCGCCCGGCCCTGTTCGGGCGGGTGCGCCACCAGATCGCTGGGCACGTAGAAATAGCTCGCCTGCTTGGACAGCGCCCAGGCCGCCAGCAGCCCGGCGCCGATCAGCGCCGCCAGGGCAATGACCAGCAGGACCAGCCGTTGATGCTTGGCCTTGATCGCACTCATGTTTCGCTCTTTCGCCCGGTGTTCTTTCTCTCGGGACCGCCCGATCGGCCACGCACGGCATCGCGCCGCGCCTCGGCCCGGCGCATGGACCACAGGGTAAGGCCCACCAGCAGCAACGTGCCCACCACCCCGACAGTGAGGGCAGCGGCGACATAATGCCATTGATCGAGGCGTTCGTGCATGAAAATCCCTCCCGCGTGGCCGTCAGGCCATGGCCTTGCGGCGCAGGCGCGCCTCGGCCTGGATATCGGCCAGCAGCGTGCGCATGCGGGCCAGCACGACACCGCCGAAAATACAGGAAAAACCCAGCGCGCCGATGAGCAGCGGCCACAGGAACGTGCCATCGATCGACGACTTGCCCAGCGTGATCGAGGCGGGCTGGTGCAGGCTGTTCCACCAGATCACCGAACGGTTGATGATCGGGATGTTGATCGCGCCCACCATGCCGAAGATCGCGGTAACGCGGCTGGCGCCGCTGCCCGCGGCGGCATCGCGCTGCGCCGCGCCGGCCAGCGCGATATAGCCGAAATAGAGGAACAGCAGGATCAGATAGCTGGTCAGCCGCCCGTCCCACACCCACCAGGTACCCCAGGTCGGCCGCGCCCAGATCGATCCGGTGATCAGGCAAAGCGCGGTGAACACGGCCCCGGGCACCGCCGCCGCCCGCGCGGCAATGGCCGCCAGCGGATGGCGCCAGACCAGCTCGACCAGGCTGGACACCGCGATGGTGGACCAGCCGGCCATGCCCAGCCAGGCGCAAGGCACGTGGATGAACAGGATACGCACCGTCTGCCCCATCAACCGATCGGGCGGAACCACCAGCAGGCCCCAGGCCAGCGCGCCGAAAGCGAGGACCAGCCCCACCCCCAGCAAAAGCGGCATAAGCCAGCGGGCAAGCCGCAAAAAACGGGCGGGATTGGCAAAACCGTGCATATCGGCGAACTTGGGATCCTTCTCCACCAGGCCATGGCCCGGCCGCTCTGCTGTGCCATTGCGCCAGATCAAGGGCAAGCAAAACAGCGGCGGAAAGCCTTGGACCTTTGGGAGGAGAAGGCGTGGGGCGGCCACATGAGCCACCCACTGCAATGTCAGGAGAAATGGGGCGATCGAAGGGGTTCGAACCCTCGACCTCCGGTACCACAAACCGGCGCTCTAACCAACTGAGCTACGATCGCCACGGCGGCGCCCTGGGGCGTGTCCGCAAGTCCGAAAGGGGCGGCATCAAGCGTGCTCCGTTCGGGTGGCCGCCCTTGCAACAATCCCGCCGCCTTGAAAAGGGAAAACTTGCATCGGGGGATAACTTTTTCAGTGGTCGGCGGCGTCGCCCCACGTGCGTGCAGCGATTTGCGGGGTGGCCTGGCTGGCGTCCACCAGCACCTCTTCGGACCACGCCTGCGAATCGATCGTGGCGACCAGCCGTGCCCGCAGCCAGCGATCATCCAGCAGCACTTCGCCCGGCGCCAGACCCTGTGCCGGCCCAAGCGCGCTGGCAAGATCGCGATAGCCACCGGGCGGCGCCAGGGCGATCACCTGCTCGGCCCGCGCCACGGGCAACAGGTCCGGCGCGAACATGGCCAGCAGGCGTCCCTGCCCCGGCGCCAGGCTGCGCAGGGCCACGGGCGAACTGCCCGCTTCGGGCAAGGCGCAAAGCCACGGCGCAAGGCGGGCATGGCGCGCCGCCGTCATCCCCGCCACGGCGCGCAGTTCGCCAACGGCGAGCAGCGGGCGGCCAGCAGCCTCGATCCAACCCGCCATGCCCTCGGCCAGGGACCGGGCTTCATCGGGCGCGGTCCCCAGCGAGACCGCAAGCGCGCGCAGTTCGAGCACGCCCGCCGCGCGCGGACCCAGCGTGCCATCGGCCTGTGGCGTGACGAGGGCGTTGACGTTGAAGCAATTGCCACCCGGCCCCACGCGCCAGGCGATCTGTCCACGCGGGACCGGCCAGTGGCCCTGTCCCGAGCGCAGCCCGGCGCCGAGCTGCACCAGAAGCCGTGCTTCCCCCTCTGCCAGAGCGCGTTGCGCGGCCCCTTGCGCCTCTACATTGGCGGCCAGGCGGGTCGCCAGGCCGAGCCTGTCGAGCATCAGCGCGGCCAGCACGGCCATGATCGCCACCAGCACCAGCACCGCAAGCAGCGCAGCGCCCCGTTCGGGCCCCCTGCCCTCGCGCCGCCCGCTCATGGCCGACCGACCGGCACGACAAGCTGGAGCGGCCCGGCAAGCCCGGCTGGCTGCACCTGCAGTTCGGCGGCAACCGGCCAGGCATCGCCCGCCCCCTGCCCCCCGGCGGGCCAGGGCGGATCATGCCATCGGCCCGCATCGTCGCGCAGCCGCAGGCGGGGCCGCGTTGCCAGGGGCAGGATCACCACCTCCGCAGCGGGGGCCGCCCCGGCAAGCTGGGCATAGCTGCGCCGCACCAGAGCCTGCCCGGTCCACCGGTATTCCAGGCGCTCAAGCGGCGGGCGCGGCAAGTCTTCCGGATTGGCCCGCCCGCCGCGCACCAAGGCGAGCAACAGGCCGCCATCGGGAGCGCCGGCAACAAGCCCCAGGCGTGGCTCGGCCTGGACCAGGTCTGCCCGCCACAGCGCCACCATGCGACGCAGGCGGCCGGCATCGGCATCGTGCCGGCGCAGCACGAGTTCGCTTGCCACCGTGCCGCGCAGCAGGCCCAGAGCAGCGGCGGCAATCAGCGCGAAGACGGCAAGCGCCACCAGCATTTCGACCAGGGTAAAGCCCCGCTCTGCGCCACGGTGCGCAATCATCGCGCGAACTGCACCGCGCGCGCAACGCTCGCCTCGCCCGGCGCATCGAGCGCCCGGACGGTGATGTGCGCCACCAGCAGCGCGCCATCGCGCCGCACGCTGCGTTGCCAGGCAAAGCGGCGGCCTGCGTTGATCGTGATCCCGCCTACCACGCCCGCGGTCGGGACGCCGGGATCGGTACGCCATTGCGTGGCCAGATTGCCGGCGGTCACATCGCGCAGCAGGCGCCGATCGAGCGCGGCGCTGCCCGCCAGGCTGGCCGCCTCAAGCCGCAGCAGCGCCAGCGCCGCCACGGCAAACACCGCAAGCGCCACCATCACTTCAAGCAGCGAAAAACCATTGGACGTGGGCGGGCGAGCCATCATCGCGCAACCACGGTGACCGCGCCATCAGGCGCCATGGCAACGCCTGCGCGCTGCCCATCGGCCGCCAGTTCGACCGCCAGCGGCGCGCTGGGCATGCCAACCGCATCGAACAGCACCCGCCGCGTGACACCGCCAGCGCCGGGCACATCGACCGCAAGACCGGGCGGCCAGGCATGGGCGGCCAGGCGCCGATCGGCCAGCGCGGTCCAGGCATCGTCATGGCGGACGGCAAAGGCATAGCCCGTGCGATCGATCGTCAGCGCCACGGGGCGTCCACCGATGACGGCAGCATCGCGCGCCGCCGCCAGGCGAAGCGCCAGGCGCTGCGCCTCTGTTTCGGGAAGGGACGAAAAACCCGGCATGGCCAGGATCACCGCGGTGGCGGCAAGGCCGGCAATGGCTAGGGCCACGATCAGTTCGACCAGCGAAAAGCCGGCCTGCCCGCCGCGATTCTCTGGTTCGGGCGCAAAAGAGGCCGGGGAATGCGCGCTCGCCGGGTTCATCCCTGGGCGATTGCGCCCCGCCCCCGGTCAGCGCAAGCGCGGCCGGGGCCGTTTTGGAGCTAATACGAAAGGCGTGGTCAGCCTTCGGCGTCTTCACGCTGCGCGCGAATCACCGGCAGCGCGGCATGCAATGCGGCCAGGGTATCGGCGTCGAACAGATGGGAAAAACGCTGCTCGTGACGTTCGATCCGCGCCTTGGCATCGGCAACGACGGCCGCGCCCGTGTCTGTCACGCGCAAGGCATGGCTGCGGCCATCGGCGCGTTCGCGATCGATCAGGCCGCGATCCATCAGGCGCGAAACGATCGGCACCATGTTGGCGCGCTTGATGCCCAGCACCTGCCCCACTTCGGTTTGCGAACAGCCGGGGTTTTCCGCCACCACCAGCAGCGCGGTGACTTCCGCCGGGCGCAATTCGATATCGGCGAGTTCGCGGGCCAGATCGGCCATCATCACGGCCGAGGCGCGGCGCAACTGGTAACCGAGCAGGCGATCGAGCGAATTGGCCAGCAGACCGGACGGGGAAAGGGGTGGAAGCATGCCGTTACCTTATGACGAGACCGGGCCATAGCAAGCGGGTACGCCCCCGACAGCCACGCAAACCGCGCGATTTCATTTCCGCGCTGGGCGACGGATACGAAAAAGGGCGGCCAAGGCCGCCCTTCGTGCGCAAGGGGCGCGGCCCGCAAAGGCCCGCCCCCGATGCGGCCGAATCACTTCTTGAGCGTAAGGCCACCGAAGCGCTTGTTGAACTGGGCCACGCGGCCACCCTGGTCCAGCAGACGCTGGTTGCCACCGGTCCAGGCCGGGTGCGAGGTGGGATCGATGTCGAGTGCCAGCGTGTCGCCTTCCTTGCCCCAGGTGGAGCGGGTTTCGAACACGGTGCCGTCGGTCATCTGCACCTTGATGAAGTGGTAGTCGGGGTGGATGTTGGCCTTCATGGTACTGCTCCGATATGCCGCCGGTTCCGACCGGCAGCTGGGAAACGGGTAAGGGAAACTCGAAAGCGGCGCCCCTAATCCAAAGGGCGCCGCTTGTCGAGTCTCGTGCCGAAAACGGCAGGCAATCAGCTGTCGGCGATCATCGCGGTAAAGCTGCATTCCGTGGCGATCTTGTCACCCAGCATGGCCTTGCCAGCAAACTTGCACACGCGCGACCGCTTTTGCGTGAATTCCACGTGCAGGTCGAGCAGGCAACCCGGCTCCACCGGCGTGCGGAACTTGGCATCCTCGATCGCCATGAAATAGACCAGCTTGCCAGACCCGGCGAGGCCGAGCGTTTCGACCGCGAGCACGCCGGCCGCCTGGGCCAGCGCCTCGATCTGGAGGACGCCGGGCATGATCGGGCGGCCGGGGAAGTGACCCTGGAAGAACTGCTCGTTCATGGTCACTGCCTTGATCGCGTGGATGCGCTCACCCACCACGAGCGAGGCGACGCGATCGACCAGCAGCAAGGGATAGCGATGCGGCAGCGCCGCCATCACCTTGGTCACGTCGAACGACAGCGGCGCGGCCGTTGCGGCCTGGACTTCCTCGGTCATCTTCCCCTGCCTGCCTTGCCTTAGCGGCCTTCGGGCGCCTTGGCGCCGGCCTGAGCCGGTGCGGCCTGCTGCTGGGCCTGCTGCTGCGCGGCGGCTTCACGCTGCGCGCGCGGCATCCAGCCGGCGGGCGGCACGAGCTGTGCGGTGGGGATCAGGGCGTTGAGTTCGGTCAGGATATCCTGGCTGATGTTGGACGCCGGATCGCCCTTCACCACGGCCTGCACGTCGAGCACGATCGTGGCGCGGCGCTTGGCCATGGCGCGCTGGGTAGCGTCGTCCAGCTTGTCCGAAATCTGTTCGATCACATACTGTTCGGCCAGGTTCAGCGGCGCCAGGATCTGCTGGATCTCGCGCTTGCCATCTTCCTGGATCTGCTGGATCTGTTCCACTTCGGCCTGCAGCGCGTTGCGATCGGCCTTGGGGTTCTTCTGGTCGGCCTGGAACTTGTCGGCCAGCGGCTTGAGCTGGGCGTTGATCTGGTCGCTGCGCGTCTTGGCCTGGTCGATCTGCGCCTTGTAGGTGACCGGGCGCTGCTGCATCGCGGTCTGGTAGGCCGACGACGAGCCGACGATCGCCTGCGGATTTGCATAGGCGATGCCGTTGGCGACAGGAGCGGTGGACGCAGCCGGAGCGGCAGCGCGCGATTGAGCCATGGCTGCGGGGGCAGCCGAGATCATCAGGCCCGCGATCAGGGCCGAGGCAATGCGGAGTTTCATCAGAACTGGGTTCCCACGTTGAAAGTGATGGGCTGGGTGTCGTCGCCGTCGACCTTCTTCAAGACCTTGGCGAAGTCGATGCGGAACGGGCCGAATGGCGAGTTCCAGTTGACGCCGACGCCGATAGAGACGCGCGGCTGAGGTGAATTGCCGACGTAGACTTCGTCGTACTTCTGGTAAGTGCTGTTGGCCGTGCCGTCCGAAGCATTGGCCGCAGTGGTGACCTTGCCGGTCAGCGCATCGGTGTACAGCACGACGCCCGTGCTGGTGGCGGGGCGACGCACGCCCCACACCGCGCCGGCATCCATGAAGATCGACGGACGCAGGCCCATTTCGCGCGCGCCAGCGCCCAGCGGAATCTCCATTTCGGCGTGGCCGATATAATAGAAGCGGCCACCCAGTGCGTCGTCGGACCACGAGTTGCGATCGGTGGTGATCGCGCCAAACGTGCCATCGGAATTGCGCGAATAATACTTGCGCAGCACGCGCGGGCCGACGCCGCGAATATCGAAGCCGCGCATCTGGGGCTGGCCCAGGAAGAAGCGATCGGTCAGGCGCACGTCGTCCACGGTCGGGTCGCTCGAACGGCTGGCGAGCGGTGCGATCGCGCCGCCTTCGCCGCGCAGGCTGAACACAAAGCCCTTGCCCAGCGGCCAATAATGCGCGGCATTGGCGGTGATACGGGCGTATTTCACCGAACCGCCCAGGCCCGCGATATCGCCGCTGAGCAGCCACGAGGTGCCCTTGGTGGGGCGCATGCGGTTGTCCAGCGTATCATAGACCAGCGAGGTGCCGATGATCGAACTGACGCGGCTGCCGATCGCATCGCACAGATAACGGCCGGCCAGCAGCGGGCTGCACGTGCCGTCGAGGTAATAGGTCGCCTCGTCCAGCGTCACGTCGTCGAAGTTGAGCGTGTAGCGCCCGATCAGCGACATGTACTCGGTCAGCGGCACGCCGGCGCGGATCTGGAAGCCGGTGGTGGTCTGCTTGTACGTCGTGTTGCGGTTGGAATTGAGGTAGTTGAAGCTGTTGTAGTCGCGGCGATAGACGTCCACGCCCATCGAGATGTTGCGATCGAACAGGTACGGCTCGGTAAAGCTGACCTGGACGCTGCGCGAATAGTACGAATAGTCGACCGAGAGGCCGATCGTCTGGCCGCGACCGCGGAAGTTGTCCTGGCGGATCGAGGCCTGGAAGATGAAGCTTTCCAGGCTCGAGAAGCCCGCCGAAAGCTGCAGCTGGCCGGTGGGCTTTTCTTCCACGTTGGCTTCGAGCGCGATGCGATCGGGCGTGGTGCCCGGCTTCTGTTCGACTTCGAACTTTTCCTGGAAATAGCCCAGCGACTTGATGCGGTTGGACGAGCGCTTGATCTGGTAGGAATTGAACGCGTCGCCTTCGGCCAGGCGGAATTCGCGACGAATGACCTTGTCCTGCGTCAGCGTGTTGCCATTGACATCGACCCGCTCGACATAGACGCGCGGCGCTTCCGCAATGCGGAAGTTGATGCCCATGGTGAGGTCATCCTTGTTCCGCGCGAAATCGGGCTGCACGTTGGCAAAGGCATAACCCAGGCTGCCGGCCGTCTCGCTCAGGCTGTCGACCGTGTCTTCGACCAGCTTGGCGTTGTACCAATCGCCCGCCTTCATCGGCAGCTTCTTGACGAGGCTGTCGCCGTCGATCTCGCGCAGCTGGCTATCGACCTTCACGTCGCCGAACTTGTAGCGCTTCCCTTCCTCCACCACGTAAGTGATGATGAAGTCCTTCTTGTCCGGCGTCAGTTCGGCCACGGCCGAAACCACGCGGAAATCGGCATAGCCCTTGGTCAGGTAGAACTGGCGCAGCTTCTGCTGGTCGAACGCGAGGCGATCGGGATCGTAGCTGGTGCCCGAGGAGAACAGGCGGAAAGCGCGCGACTGCTTGGTCACCATCTCGGTGCGCAGCTCGGTATCCGAGAACTGCGAGTTGCCGATGATGTTGATCTGGCGAACCTTGGACTTGGGCCCTTCGCTGATCTCGAACACGATATCGACGCGGTTCTGGTCGAGCATGACCATCTTGGGCTCGACCGAGGCGGCGAATCGGCCCTGGCGCTTGTACAGCTCGATGATGCGCGACACGTCGGCGCGCACCTTGGACCGCGTGAAGATCTGGCGCGCCGAAAGCTTGATCTCGGGAAGGATCTTGTCTTCCTTGAGACGCTTGTTGCCTTCCAGGATGATGCGGTTGACGACCGGGTTTTCCTTGACCTGGATGGTCACGGCGCCGGCGTTGTTGCGCACCTGCACGTCGGCAAAGAGTTCGGTGGCGAACAGGTCCTTGAGCACCTGGTCGGCCGCGGCCTGGGTATAGCGATCGCCCTCGCGCAGGCGGATGTACGAGCGAATCGTATCAGGCTCGAGGCGCTGGGCGCCATCGATGGTGATCGAGGTGACCAGCTGCACCGGTTCGGCAGGGGCTGCCGGAACCGGGGCGGGTGCAGCGGCCGGCGCGGCAGCGGGTGCCGCGGCGGCAGCAGACTTGGCCTTGGGCGCGGACTGGGCCAGAGCCGGATTGACCAGCGTGGTCGAGGCGAGCAGCGCCACCGCGAGAGTCGAGGCCCTCGCCGAGGCTGGGTTCGGTGCCCGCGCTGCGGCGGGGGCGGTCAGGCTCGCGTACCGTTCATTCATCACCAAGCGCCATCCCGTCTGAATTCGTAATGTTCCGCCACACTGGCGGTTGCCGGATTTTCGGCACCGCAGCCCTGTGCCCCATGCCGCTTTGCCAATCAAGCAAGCATGGCGCAACGCACCGCATTCACCCCGCATATTGTGGAAAATAATGCGCCGAGGGCCCTTGCCGGGCCCCCTGCCCGGCTTGTGGCCGATCACGTGGCGCCAACGTGGCGCAGATCCAACGGATCAGCCGCCGAAAACCTTTGCTCCAAACAGGCCATGCGCACCGAACAGGTCGAGCGAGGCGACATCGTTGACCGTAACGATCAGCATCAGGGCCACCACCAGCGCCAGCCCGGTGCGAAACGCCCATTCCTGGCCGCGCGCACTGACCGGCCGGCGGCGCACCGCCTCTGCCAGGTAGAAGGCCAGATGCCCCCCGTCCAGCACCGGGATTGGCAACAGGTTGATGAATCCCAGATTAATCGAGATCAGCGCCACGAAGAACACGAAGGGCTGCCAGCCGGAAACAAGTTGCTCGCCCGAGTACTTGGCGATCTTGATCGGCCCGCCCAGTTCCTTCACTTCGCGCCGCCCGGTAACGATCTGGGCAATGCCGGTCACCATCGTATCGACAATGCCGCGCATCTGCCGCGCGCCATCGGCCACGGCCTCGAGCGGGCCCACGCGAACCACTTGCACGCTGGCCGGGCCGATCCCGATGAAGCCGATCTTCTGCACGTTGCCAAAGCGATCCGCATCGGTGCGGGTGGCAGCCACGATGGGAAGCGCCTGGCGCTTGCCGCCGCGGTCAACCACCATATCGAGCGCTTCGCCCGGGTGCTGCGCGACGGTCATCTTCACATCGACGAAGGTATCGACCGCGCCACCGCGCATCGCCACGATCCGGTCACCCACCCGAATGCCGGCCTTTTCCGCCACGGAGCCGGGCTGCACCACGCCCACCACCGGCGCGGCGACCAGCTTGCCATAGGCCATGGTAAAGCCGGAAAGGATGGCCAGCGCGACGAGCAGGTTGGTGACCGGGCCTGCCAGCACGATCAAGGCGCGCTGCCACAGCGGCTTGGCCTGGAACGTGCGGTTGCGCTCGCTGGCCGGCAGCGCCAGCCATTCGGCGGTCGGCTTGCTCGTCGGGCTCATGTCGCCGGCGAACTGGACGTAGCCACCCAGCGGCAGCAGCGAGAGCTTCCAGCGCGTGCCGCGCTTGTCGGTCCAGCCGACGAGTTCGCGACCAAAGCCGATGGAAAAGACGTCAGCCTTTACCCCGCACCAGCGCCCGACCAGATAGTGTCCCAACTCGTGCAGGAAAACGAGCGGCCCCAGCACGAGCACGAAGGCCAGGAAACTGGTCAATAGGCCGGGAGTGTGCATCAACGAACGGGCTCCATGCACTCATGTGCGCGCAAGCGGGCTTCCTGGTCAACCGCGATCACATCCGCCAACGATGCCGGTGGCGGGGGCAGTCCACGGTCCAGGACCGCTTCGACACATGCCACGATCCTGGTGAACCCGATCTTACCAGCCAGGAATGCAGCCACCGCAATTTCGTTGGCGGCATTGAGCACTGCCGGCGCGCCGCCCCCGGCGATCACCGCTTCGCGCGCCAGGCGCGTGGCGGGAAAGCGCTGCTCGTCGGGCTTGCGAAACGTCAGTTCCCCGATCTCGGCCAGATCCAGCGGCGTGCAGGGCGTATCCATGCGTTCGGGCCAAGCGAGGCACGAAGCGATCGGCACGCGCATGTCCGACGGGCCGAGTTGTGCCAGGGTGGAACCATCGCGGTATTCGACCATCGAATGAACGATCGATTGCGGATGCACCAGGATACGCAACCGCTCCACGCCCACGGGGAAGAGATGGAACGCCTCGATGAATTCGAGGCCCTTGTTCATCATCGTGGCCGAATCGACGCTGATCTTGGCGCCCATCGACCAGTTGGGATGCTTGACCGCCTGCGCGGGCGTGGCATCGACCAGGCGATCGGCCGCCCAATCGCGGAACGGGCCACCGCTGGCGGTGAGCGTGATCATCCGCACATGCTGCGCAGCATTGCCCGCCAGGCACTGGAAGATCGCGTTGTGTTCCGAATCGACCGGCAGCAGCGTGGCGCCGCTGCGCGCGACGGCGGCGGTCATCACCTCGCCTGCCGAAACCAGCGCTTCCTTGTTGGCGAGGGCCACGATCCGGCCGCATTCGATCGCAGCCATGGTGGGGGCAAGGCCGGCACAGCCCACGATCGCCGCCACGGTGATATCAGCCCCGCGCGCCGCAGCCTCTACCAGCGCGGCGGGCCCGGCGGCGGCTTCCACGCCCGAGCCGGCAAGCGCGGCGCGCAAGTCTTCGAGACAGGCGGGATCGGCCACGACCGCGAGCCTGGCCGAGAATTCACGGGCCAGGGCCGCCAGTTCGGCCACTTGGGCGTGGGCTGTCAGTGCCTCCACCCGAAAGGCCGACGGATTGCGCCGCACCAGATCGAGCGTGGAAGCGCCGATCGAACCGGTGGCCCCCAGGACGGTGATCGTGCGTTGCGCGGTCATGCCGGTGCACCCAGCGCCCAGGCCGTGCCGACGATGATCGCCACCGGCAGCAGGCCATCGACGCGATCGAAAAAGCCGCCGTGGCCCGGAATGAGGCGCGAGGAATCCTTGACCCCTGCCCGCCGCTTGAGCCACGATTCGTAGAAATCGCCCGCTTGCGCGGCCACCGCAAGCGCCGCGCCGGCAAGCGCCGCCACGCCCAGGTTGGCGATATGCAATGCTTCTGCCAGGCTTGGCCCGGTGGGACCGATGCCGCTGATCAGCCAGGCACCGCCCAGCGTGAACAGGCCGGTCCACAGCCCCGCCGCCGCCATGCCGCCAGCCAGCCCCGCCCAGGTCTTGGACGGACTGATGCGCGGGGCGATCTTGGGGCCGCCCAGCGCCCGGCCGGTGAAATAGGCGCCAGTGTCGGTGCAGATGACGAGGCCCATGACGGCGACGAGCAGCGGCGTGGGCATCACGATCAGCGCCAGCGCCCCCCACCCGACGTAGACAGCGCCGGTGATAACGGCAGCGCCCATGCGCGCGGGATCGGGCGCGATGCGCGAAACCAGACGCACGTATTCGCCAAACACGACAAGGCCGACCAGCGCGATGAACGCATCGAGCGCCACGCCCCCCCGCCACACGGCAAGCCCGGCCACTGCCAGCATGACCACCGCCGATGCCACGCGCACCGGCAGGTCCGACCGTTTGGCAGGCACGGCCGCGGCAGAGGGCGCCGCGTCGGACGCGCCGTGCGGATCAGCGCCCGCCAAAGCGCCGCTCCCGCTCGGCAAACTGGTCCAGCGCCTCGCGCAGGTGCTCAGGGGTAAAATCGGGCCACAGCACCGGGGTGAAGACCATTTCGGCATAGGCCGCCTGCCACAGCAGGAAATTCGACAGGCGCACTTCGCCCGACGTGCGGATCAGCAGATCGAGCGGCGGCAGGTCTGCCGTATCAAGCTCGGCCGCGATGGTTTCAGGCGTGATCTCGCCCTTGGCGGCGGCGCGGGCGGCAGCACGGGCGATTTCCTGCTGCGAGCCATAGTTCAGCGCGATCGCCAGCGTCAGGCGGGTGTTGCCGGCGGTGCGCGCCAGCGCCGCATCGATCAGTTCGACCAGGTCGGGCGCGAGCGCACGATAATCACCGATGATCTTGAGGCGCACGCCGTTGCGATCGATCTCGTCGATGTCGCTGCGGATGAACGTGCGCAGCAAGCCCATGAGATCCGAGATTTCCTCGGCCGGGCGCTTCCAGTTTTCCGAACTGAACGCATAGAGCGTCAACGCTTCCAGGCCCAGGTCTCCCGCCGCGCGCACGGCTGCACGCACCGCTTCCACGCCGCGCTTGTGGCCAAACACACGGGGCATGAATCGCTTCTTGGCCCAGCGCCCGTTGCCATCCATGATGATGGCAACGTGACGGGCCACGGGGGCAGCATCGCCCCCGGCGTCGCGAACCTGCGGCACGGGAACCGGCGCGGCGCTCACTTGCCCAGGATTTCCTTTTCCTTTTGCGCGGCCGCTTCGTCCAGCGCCTTGATCGTCTCGTCGGTCAGCTTCTGGACTTCGGTTTCCAGGCGCTTGCGCTCGTCTTCCGAAATTTCCTTCTTGGCTTCGTCGGCCTTCAGGGCTTCCATGCCATCGCGGCGCACGTTGCGCACGGCAATGCGCGCGCCTTCGGCATACTTGCTGGCCAGCTTGGCCAGTTCCTTGCGGCGTTCCTCGGTCAGATCGGGAATCGGCAGGCGCAGGTTGTTGCCGTCGTTGATCGGGTTGAGGCCCAGGCCCGCCGAACGGATCGCCTTTTCCACCGGGCCCACGTTGGAGCGATCCCACACCTGCACCGAAAGCAGGCGCGGTTCGGGCGCGGAAACGGTCGCCAGCTGGTTGAGCGGCATGTGGCTGCCATAGACTTCGACCGTGACGGGATCGAGCAACGCGACATTGGCACGGCCGGTGCGCAGGCCGGCCAGATCGCCCTTGAGCGCTTCGACCGCACCTTTCATGCGGCGCTCCAGATCGCCCTTGTCATACTTTGCCATGGATCAGGCTTCCTTCCGAACGGTGGTCTGCGTGCCCTCGCCAGCCAGCACGCGGGCGAGATTGCCCTGCTCGCGGATCGAGAACACGACGATGGGAATGTTGTTGTCGCGGCACAGTGCCACGGCCGAGGCGTCCATCACCTGAAGATTGTGCGCCAACACCGTGTCATAGTCGATGGTGTCAAAGCGCTTGGCCGCCGGGTCTTTCTTGGGATCGGCGTTATAGACGCCGTCCACGCTGGTGCCCTTGAACAGGGCATCGCACTGCATTTCGGCGGCGCGCAGGGCAGCGCCGGAATCGGTGGTGAAATAGGGGGCGCCCACGCCGGCGGCAAAGATCACCACGCGGCCCTTGGCCAGGTGCCGCTCGGCGCGGCGACGGATCACCGGCTCGCACACCTGGTCCATCTGCACCGCCGATTGCACGCGGGTATCAACCCCCAGCTTTTCCAGGGCAGACTGCATGGCCAGCGCGTTCATCACCGTGGCGAGCATGCCCATGTAATCGGCCTGGGCGCGGTCCATGCCCTTGGCAGCGCCGGCCATGCCGCGAAAGATATTGCCGCCGCCGATGACGAGGCAAATTTCCAGGCCGGTTTCCTTGGCAGCCTTCACTTCGGCCGCCAGCGCCGCAACGAAATCGGTGTCGATGCCGAACTGCTGGTTGCCCATCAGCACTTCGCCCGAAAGCTTGAGCAGGATGCGCTTGAACTTTGCAGGGCTGGTCATGGGGCGTTCGGGTCTCGCAACTACGGGGCAGGAATGGATGGCGGGCGTGCTGACGTGAGCCGGCGGCCCCCACCACCCTTGGTTCGCGCCCTTATACGCAGCGCATCGGCCGTGCCAAGGGCGCGGGTGCGGTTTAGCGGCTGATGAACGCAAACGTCCCCGCTGCAACAGGGGCCGGCAGCTTGTTCATGAACAAGGCCAGGCCCCGGTTGCGCGGGGACGCATGCCAAGCAATGCTTACTTGAGGCCGGCTGCGGCCGCCACTTCGGCGGCGAAGTCGGTTTCTTCCTTCTCGATGCCTTCGCCCAGCTGGAAGCGGACGTAGTCGACCAGGGCGATCTTGGCGCCGGCAGCCTTGCCAGCAGCGTCGACGACCTGCGAGATCGGGGTCTTGCCGTCCATCACGAACAGCTGCGAAAGCAGAGCGTTTTCCTTGGCATACTTGGCCACGGCGCCGTCAGCGCGCTTGGCCAGGATTTCTGCCGGGATTTCCTTGCCGCTCTTGGCAGCTTCTTCGGTCGCCTTTTCCAGGGCGATCTTGCGCTCGCGCTCAAGCACGGTCGGATCGAGGTCTTCGGCCGAAAGCGCCTGCGGGAAGGCAGCAGCGATGTGCATCGCGATCTGCTTGCCGAGCGGCTCCAGCACATCGGCGCCAGCTTCGGATTCGAGCGCGACGAGCACGCCGATCTTGCCCAGGTTGGTGGCCGCGGCGTTGTGCATGTAGGGCACGACGATGCCGTTGGTCACGGCCACGTGCTTGATGCGGCGCAGCTGCTGGTTTTCACCGATGGTGGCAACGTTGTTGGTCAGCTTGTCGGCCACGGTGCCGCCGTCGGGATAGGCAGCAGCCTTGAGCGCTTCCACGTCGGCCGCGCCGGTTTCCAGCGCCACTTCGGTCGACTTGCGGACGAAGTCCTGGAACTGGTCGTTCTTGGCGACGAAGTCGGTTTCCGAGTTGACTTCGACGGCCACGCCCTTGGTGCCCGAAACGGCCACGCCAACCAGGCCCTCGGCCGCGGTGCGGCTGGACTTCTTGGCAGCAGCAGCCAGGCCCTTGGCGCGCAGCGCGTCGACAGCGGCTTCGAAATCGCCGCCGGCTTCGTCCAGGGCCTTCTTGCAGTCCATCATGCCGGCGCCGGTGCGCTCGCGCAGGTTCTTCACGTCAGCGGCGGTGTAAGCCATCGCGTTGGTCCTTTGTCTGAAACGGTGCGGCCGCGGCTGCACGCGCCGCGGCCCTACTTCATGAAACGGGACAATTCGGTGACGGCGCCGTTTGCGGCGCCGCCGCCGTCATGCCGGATGCCGATCAGCCTTCGATGGCTTCTTCGGCAACCGGTTCGTCCAGCGCGCCCAGGTCCACGCCCGCGGCATAGGCGGCGTCACGGCCACCCTTGGTCGCTGCAGCGGCCACGGCTTCGCAGTAGAGGCGGATGGCGCGGCTGGCGTCGTCGTTGGCGGGAATCGGGAACGCGATGCCTTCGGGCGACACGTTCGAGTCGAGGATGGCAACGACCGGGATACCCAGGACGTTGGCTTCCTTGATCGCCAGTTCTTCCTTGTTGGCGTCGATCACGAACATCACGTCGGGGATGCCGCCCATGTCGCGGATGCCGCCGAGCGACAGTTCGAACTTGTCGCGTTCGCGGGTGAGCTGGAGGACTTCCTTCTTGGTGAGACCGGTGGTGTCACCCGAAAGCTGTTCTTCCAGCGCCTTGAAGCGCTTGATCGAGCCCGAGATGGTCTTCCAGTTGGTGAGCATGCCGCCCAGCCAGCGATGGTTGACATAGTGCTGGCCAGAAGCGCGCGCGGCCTGGGCGATCGGTTCCTGCGCCTGGCGCTTGGTGCCCACGAACAGCACCTTGCCGCCGGCCTGGACCGTGGCAGAGATGAATTCGAGCGCGCGCGACATCAGCGGAACGGTCTGCGACAGGTCGAGGATGTGGATGCCGTTGCGGGCGCCGAAGATGTACGGCTTCATCCGCGGGTTCCAGCGGTGGGTCTGGTGGCCGAAGTGGGCGCCAGCCTCGATCAGTTGCTGCATGGTGACGACGGGAGCCGCCATAGTCATTTCCTTCCGGTTTCACCTCTGGAGCGCTGGAACCGCGCGGAGAACCCGCAGCTGGCACCGGTATGTGCGCGCCCCATGTGGACTGGCCCGGCTGTCATGAAGGCGGCGGAATGCCGCGAATCATCGCTGGGCTGCGCGGCCCATAGCGCGCACCACCAGACTTTGCCACCGGAAATACCCTTAGCAGTGATTCGCGTGGATAACGGCCGCCCGGCGCACCGCAACCACGGCTGATCGCGGCCCGATCGACGGGAATTCACGGCGGTTCCGACGCAGATTCCTCGATTTTCGATCTAAGCACAAATACTTAGGACGCGCACAAAGGTGCTTGAAATTCCAGTTGACGCGCTGGAACAAAAGTGGAACATTCAGGACGTCAACGGGGCCAAGAGGAACCGTTCAGGAACGATCGAGTTATCCACAACACAAGCGCTTGCTGTCAAGTCTCGGTCACAGGTTGCCCGGATTGGCCGCCCGCCCTCTTGTCTTCGGAAAGGCTTTTGCCATGCTCGCCACTCTCGCTTCGCTCGTCATTGCCGGCGCCGGCGTTGCAGCCCTGGTTGCCGTTGCGGCCACCTGGCGCGGGCAGCTTGGTGCCATCCGCCAGCTTCTTGCCGATGCGCGCGCACTCGAACAGGCCGACGCGCTCGACCTCGATCGCGCCTTTCTGGCGCGCCTCGTCGAATGCCCGATGGCCGATCCGGCCGCCCTTGATCCGGCTGCGGCCGATCCGGCCCCTGCCCTGCGTCCCGTGATTCGCAATGTCCGCCGCGTGGCGCCGCGTGCGGCGCCCCAACCGGTGGTTACTGGACCGCGCCGCGCTGCCGCTTGAGGCGGGCATAGCGCACCACGCCCAAGGGGATGAGCGCCAGGTAAAGCGCGCAAATCCCCACCAGGGTCAACCAGGGTTCGGTCAACAGCGCGGCAAAAACCAGACCGGTCAGCGCGATCAATTCCAGGCGAATGGTCTTGCGCGGACGGAATGAAGACCAGCCCGGCGTTGCCATGTTGGAAATCATCATGAACGCGATCAGCGCCGCCCATGCCGCCACGAACACGGGATGGCGCAACTCGTCCCGGCCGCTGGCAATCCACAGATAGAGTGGCAGGAACGAAAGCCCCGCCCCGGCTGGTGCCGGAACGCCGGTGAGAAACCCGGCGGACTTGTGTGGCTGCTCTTCCATGTCGATGCGCGCGTTGAAGCGTGCCAGGCGCAGCGCGCAGCACACCGCGAGCGCAAGGGCCGCAAACCAGCCAAAGCGCGGCATCTGCTGCAACGACCACAGATAGAGGATGAGCGCCGGCGCGACACCGAACGAGATCGCGTCGGACAGGCTGTCCAACTCGGCGCCAAAGCGCGATTGCGCCTTCATCAGCCGCGCCACGCGGCCATCGATGCCATCGAGCATCCCGGCCAGGATCACCGCCAGGACAGCGCCGCGAAAATCGCCGCCGATCGCAAAGCGGATGCCGGTCAACCCGCAACACAGCGCGGCCGACGTAATCGCGTTGGGCACCAACCCACGCAGGGTCAGCCCGCGTGGCAGGCGATGGCGCCCGAAATCCTCACCGGAAAACGCTTCCTCATCCCCCAGGGGTGTCACTGGCTGATGCCCTCGATCAGCGGAGCATCGCCGATTTCGGCCAGGACGGTTTCACCGGCGACCACGCGCTGGCCGATCAGCACCTTGGGCTCGGTGCCGACGGGCAGATAGACATCGACACGGCTGCCAAAGCGAATCAGGCCCACGCGCTGGCCCACGGCCACGATGTCTCCGCCCTTGACGAAAGGCACGATGCGGCGCGCCACCAGGCCAGCGATCTGGGTAAAGCCGATCTTCACGCCGTCGCTGCGTTCGACCAGAAAATGCTGGCGCTCGTTCTCTTCGCTCGCCTTGTCGAGATCGGCGTTGAGGAACTTGCCGGGAATATAGACCACGCGGCGAATCGTGCCGCCGATCGGCGAACGGTTCACGTGCACGTCGAACACCGACATGAAGATCGACACGCGGGTGACCGGCGTGGGGTCCATCGCAGGCTGCCCGCTGCCATCGTCGGCGGAAAGCTCGCGCGGGGGCGCAACCTTCTGGATCAGCGTGATCAGGCCATCGGCCGGCGCCACGACAAAGCGATCGTCACGCGGCGTGACTCGCACCGGATCGCGGAAGAACGCCAGCACGCCAAGCGTGAGGAACACCAGCGGCCAGGCCACGATGCTGCCACCGAACACGGCAGCGATCAGCGCGATGGCCCCGGCAATGGCGCCAAACTTGCGCCCTTCGGGATGGATGGAGGGCCAGGACCAACCGGCATTGCCGCGTCCGCGATTGTCAAAAATGTCACCAGGCATGGCGCCGGTCTAGGCGCTGGCGCGCCGCGCGGCAAGCGTGTGGCACGCAGCCACCCACCAAGCGCGCTCACGGATCGACCGGCGCCATGGCCTTGGCTGCCGCCATCTGGTTGTAAACCATTGTTCTACAACGCCCATCCGTCGCTTAATTGCCAAAAATGGAGTGCTATGGCCGGGCCCCGTGATGGGCAAGCCCATGAACCGAAAGAGCCCACGCCATGCTGCCCTTCCCCTATCCATTCTGGCCCATCTGGCTGTTCAGCCTGGCCGCCGCCGCATCGATCGTGCTCGCCCGCCTGGCCAACCGGATTGTCCCCGGCCCGGGCCATCGCCCGATCTGGCGCCATGTCTGGCGCGAATGCCTCGCCCTGCCTGCCTTTGCCACGCTGGCTACGATCGCAGCCATGCAGCAGGGCGCCGCGCCGCTGGCCTCACCACTGATCGCCATGTTGCTGGCGCTCGCCGGATTTCGCCGGGTGGCCCGCGCTGCCGTTTGCTACATCTTGCGGAAATAAGCGACAACGCGGCCCAGCACGTGCACTTCGCCATCATAAGCAGTGATCGGCGTGATCGCAGGATTGTCTGCCATCAGTAGCCAGCCGCCGTCCTGGCTGGGCCGCAACCGCTTGACGCAGCCCAACCCACAGTAGCTCACGGCCCAAACCTGATCTGCCAGGCGGGGCGTGTTCTGGGTCGTGTCGATGAGCAGCAGATCGTTGTCCAGGATCGTGGGGATCATGCTGTCCCCCGATCCGCGCGCGATGATCAGGCTTTCGGCCGGCGCGCGCGTGTAGAGATCGAGCCATTCGCGCGGAAACATGCGCTGCACATCGGCAATCGGCTGGTCGAGATAGGCCGCGCCCAAGCCGATCGCCAGATCCACTTCCCGCACCGGCACCAGGCCCATTTCATGTGCCACCACCGCCACCGAAGGCAGGCGTGGCCCGTCGGCGGCAACCTCGTCGGTTTCACCCGTGAGATATTCCACGCTGGTTTCCAGCGCGCGGGCGATGGCGTGGAGATGGCGGGACCCCTGCGCACCTTTGCGGATCAGATGATTCACGCTGGGCTGCGAAATCCCGACACGACGCGCCAATTCTGCCTGCGACAGGCCCAGTGCGCTGATTCGCGCGGCAATGCGATCACCCAATGTCATGGCGATGGATCTATAGCTTTAACTATAAAATATCAATACGTTTGTCTATTGATCCATATATAGACGATGCTATTATAGCTTGATCGATATCAATGGAGATTCCACCATGCCCCCCACCTGCTCCAGCGAGGCCCGCACGGGACGCCTGCGCTGCCCGCATTGCCACACGCCCGGCCAACGGCGGTCCAGCCGTCCGGTCACCGACACCCATCGGGAAATCTATTACCAGTGCAGCAACGTGGCGTGTGGCCACACCTGGAAAGCCAGCGAGACATACGATTATGGCCTGGTGCCCAGCGCCACGCCCGATCCGCGCGTGACTTTGCCGCAAAGGCCGGCACGCTCAGGCGCATAAGCCACCGCCTGGCTGGCCGGCCTGCAAATTTCGAAGAACGAGCCCAAGGCCAGGATCAGCCCCTGATCGGCAGGGCTTCCACGTTGCCGGCCGGCGCCGGGATGCGGAAAGGAAAGCCAGGCTCTCGCGCGAAGGATTCCACTTCGTTTCCGGCAATGATCGCCCCGCTCTCGGTCACGACCCGGAAGATGCTCCGATCTTCCGTTTCCCAGCGCAGGAGCATCAGCATGATCTTGGCCAGAGCCTCGGGGCGGACGCTGCCGATGCGTTGGAAGCCCTTGGCACGTGGGGCAATGGCATCCTCGGGCGGTGTCCACTCGAGCCAGGCCAGTTCGGTCCAGTTTCTGTCCATCATCACCCTCAAGACTGGCGGTGAGGCCCGCCCGGCTTCGATCGGCCGGGCATCACCGGATGTTTGTCATGATTTTCCGACACTTCCTTAGGACAATTTACTAAAGTTAACAATCATCCAATTGAGGTAAAGTGCTGGCTTCATAGGCTGTGGGTGGAGCGGGCGACGAGGCGTTGGCGACGCTGGTGAAGCTTGCCATGGCATGGACGCGACACGCCAAGCCCCCGAGCGCTCGACGTGCGTCGGGGAGCCGTAAACATCGTCATGATGATCAGAGAGCACTGGTGGTGGACAGGGCTAGATTCGAACTAGCGTACGCTTGCGCGGGCAGATTTACAGTCTGCTGCCTTTAACCACTCGGCCACCTGTCCACACCAGATTTGCCGGTGCGAGGAGCGCCTTTTTCAAGGGTTTCCCGCGTTTGAATGGGCCGTTTCGCTGCAAGCGATCCGGTCCGTCCGGCCGAGTGAGAGGCCCTTTGGCGAACCATCGCTTGCCTGTCAATGGGGGGGCTGGCTAAGGGCGATGCAGTTTTCGATTTTTATGCACAGGTGTTCGCAATGCCCCGCCACGATGATGACCAAGACAACCGCCGCGATGCTGGCAAGAAAGGCCGCTCCCTGCGCGGCCGGGCCGGGCGCAACCAGGGCGGCCGGGGATCGGGCCGGGGCAGCACCGGAACGGTGCGGCTGTGGGGCCGCCATGCGGTGGAAGCGGCGCTGACCAATCCCAACCGCACCGCCAAGAAGCTGTGGGGCACGCGCGAGGCGATCCAGGAGATGCTGGACGACCATGACGCGGAACTGCCGCGCGACCTGCCGGTGGAATACGCCCAGGCCGTCGACCTGGCGCGCCTGGTGGCACGTGACGCGCCGCACCAGGGCCTGGTGCTGGAATGCCTGCCGCTGGACGACGTGGCGCTGGACGACGTGCTGGAAGAGGCCGAGGGACGCACGCTGGTGCTGCTCGACCAGGTGACCGACCCGCACAACGTCGGCGCTATCCTGCGCTCGTGCGCTGCGTTCGATGTGGCGGCGCTGATCACCCAGGATCGCCACGCTCCGCCCGAGTCGGGCACGCTGGCCAAGTCCGCATCGGGCGCGCTGGAAGTGGTGCCCTGGGTGCGGGTGGTGAACCTGGCCCGTGCGCTCGAACTGATTGCCGACGCCGGCTATTGGCGAATCGGGCTTGATGGCGAAGGCGACGCGGCGTTTCCCCATGCCCTGCCGAGCGGCCCGGTCGCCCTGGTGCTGGGCGCGGAAGGCGAAGGCATGCGCCACAATGTGATGCAGCATTGCGATGCCCTGGCCCGCCTGCCGATCAGCGGCGCGATCGAAAGCCTCAACGTGTCGAACGCGGCTGCCATCGCGCTCTATGCCGCCGCCACGCGCGAGGTGGAGGAAGACTGACCCCGCATCCAATTATATTTTCCCACAAAAAAGGGCCGCGTCGGCATGCGACGCGGCCCTTTTTTCTGCGGCATGCCGCGCGATGCGATCAGTTGACCGCGTCCTTGAGGCCCTTGCCCGCCTTGAACTTGGGCTGCGCCGACGCCTTGATCGACATCGGTTCGCCCGTGCGGGGGTTGCGGCCGGTGGACGCCTTGCGCTTGGCCACCGAGAACGTGCCAAAACCGACCAGTCGCACTTCTTCACCCTTGGACAGGGCGCCGGTGATCGATTCGAACACTGCCTCCACGGCCTTGATCGTATCGCTCTTCGACAGGCCGCTCACATCGGCGACGGCGCTGATCAGATCGTTCTTGTTCATGTGCGGAACCCCCTACCTCTTTATGGGACAGTAAGCGTTGGAAAATCGTGATTTCGGGTGCGCGGAAAAGAGCCGAGAAAAAAACCGCTGTCAAAGGCAAATACGCGGCAAACGCTAGATTTATCCCCGAAAACGGTGGACTTGGCGGGCAGACAAAAGCCACGCGCAACGATGTTGCGCGTGGCTCCCGTCAAACTACGGTAAGCAACGGCTGCGATCAGTGCGCGGTGGGCGCCGCCGGAGCGCTGCCGGGCAGTGGTGCAGCCGCTGGCTGGGTCGCCAGATCGTCGGCTTCGGTCCACTCGATCGCTTCCACCGGGCCGACAAGGGCGCGCGAGAGCACTTCATCGACATGGCTGACCGGCACGATCTCGAGGCCCTCGCGGATGTTGGCCGGGATTTCGGCCAGATCCTTGCGGTTCTCTTCGGGGATCAGCACCGTCTTGATGCCGCCACGCAGGGCCGCCAGCAGCTTTTCCTTGAGCCCGCCGATGGCCAGCACGCGGCCGCGCAGCGTCACTTCCCCGGTCATCGCCACGTCGGCCCGCACCGGGATGCCGGTGAGCGTCGAGACCATGGCCGTGACCATGCCGATGCCCGCGCTTGGCCCATCCTTGGGCACGGCACCTTCGGGCAAGTGGATGTGCAGGTCCTTGCGCTGGAAGATCGAAGGCTTGATGCCATAGGCCGGGCTGCGCGCCTTGACGAAGCTGAACGCCATCTGGACGCTTTCGCTCATCACTTCGCCCAGCTTGCCGGTCGTGCGCACCGCACCCTTGCCGGGCACCGTCACGCTTTCGATCGTCAGCAGTTCGCCACCCACTTCGGTCCAGGCGAGGCCGGTGACGGCGCCGACCTGGTTTTCCTCGTCCGAAACGCCATGGCGGAACTTGCGCACGCCGGCGAACTCGTCGAGGTTTTCGGGCGTGATGGTGACGCTCTTTTCCTGGCCTTCCAGGATCTTGCGCAGCGACTTGCGGGCCAGACGGGCAATTTCCCGTTCCAGCGTACGCACCCCGGCTTCCCGCGTGTAATAGCGGATCAGATCGCGCAGTGCGTCCTGCTCGAGCGTGAATTCCCCCTTGCGCAACCCGTGCGCTTCGACCTGCTTGTTCACCAGGTGGCGTTCGGCAATCTGGACCTTCTCATCCTCGGTATAGCCTTCGAGGCGGATGATCTCCATGCGGTCGAGCAGCGGCTGCGGCAGGTTGAGACTGTTGGCCGTGCACACGAACATCACGTCGGACAAATCGATGTCCAGTTCCAGGTAGTGGTCCTGGAACTTGGCGTTCTGTTCGGGATCGAGCACTTCGAGCAGCGCCGAGGCCGGATCGCCGCGGAAATCCTGGCCAAGCTTGTCGATTTCATCGAGCAGGAACAGCGGATTGGACGCACCAGCCTTGCGCAGGTTGGTGACGATCTTGCCCGGCAGCGAGCCGATGTAGGTGCGCCGGTGACCACGGATCTCGGCCTCGTCGCGCACGCCGCCGAGCGACTGGCGGATGAACTGGCGGCCGGTGGCCTTGGCAATCGACTTGCCCAGCGAGGTCTTGCCCACGCCCGGCGGGCCGACGAGGCACAGGATCGGCCCCTTGAGCTTGTTGGTGCGCGCCTGCACGGCCAGGTATTCGACGATGCGATCCTTGACCTTGTCGAGCGCGTAGTGATCGGCATCCAGGATCGCCTGGGCGCCCGGGATGTCCTTCTTGAGCTTGGAGCGCTTGCCCCAGGGCAGGCCCAGCAGCACGTCGAGGTAGTTGCGGATGACCGTGGCTTCCGCGCTCATCGGCTGCATGGTCTTGAGCTTCTTGAGCTCGGCATTTGCCTTGGCGCGGGCTTCCTTCGACAGCTTGAGATTGTCGATCTTGTCCTGCAGTTCCTGGACTTCGTTGGCTTCCTCGCCATCGCCGCCGCCCAGTTCGGACTGAATCGCCTTCAACTGTTCGTTGAGGTAATATTCGCGCTGGGTCTTTTCCATCTGGCGCTTCACGCGGCCACGGATCTTGCGCTCCACCTGGAGCACGCCCAGTTCGCCTTCCATGAAGGAAAGCACCATTTCCAGCCGCTTGAGCGCGTCGGTTTCCGAAAGCACGGCCTGCTTGTCGGCCACCTTGGCCGCCAGGTTGGCCGCCACGGCATCGGCGAGCTTGCCGGCATCCTCGATATCGCCCAGCTGCTGCCCGGCATCCTGCGGCAGCTTTTTGGAAAGCTTGGCATATTCGGCGAACTGATCGACGACCGAGCGCATCATGGCCGACACTTCGGTGCCGGAAACGACTTCGGGATCGATCTGCACCACCTCGGCCATCAGCATATCGCCGTGGCTGGTGCTCTGCGGGTTGAGCGATTCGAGCTGGGCACGATGGTGCCCTTCGACAAGCACGCGCACCGTGCCATCGGGCAGCTTGAGCAGCTGAAGCACGCTGGCGATCACACCGGTTTCATAGAGATCGTCGCGATCGGGATCGTCGCAGCCGGGATCGAGTTGGGCCAGCAGGAAAATGTCTTTCGAGCCCGCCATGGCGGCTTCGAGCGCGGCGACCGACTTTTCGCGGCCGACAAACAGAGGCACGACCATACCGGGAAACACCACGATGTCGCGCAACGGAAGCAGGGGATACAAAGTCATAAGTGCAAATGTCCGTCCCACCTGCCGCACAAGAACCCAAACCGGCAGGGCTTGTCACAGATATGGGGTGCAAGGCGCCGCCCCGCAATGCCCAAGCGGCAAGACGGTTGGGGATTGCCCGATTTCAGCCCTTTTGGCCGTTTTATGCGATTTGCTGCGCCGGCGCGATCACGGCGTGGCGGGCGCCGGAGTAGGTTGCGCAATGGGGGGCAGGACGACCGGTGGCAGCACCTGGCCATCAGGGGCCCGGGCCGGGCCGGGGGCAGCCGCCGGCGCCGGCGGCGTGACGACATTGGGCGCGCCGGTGCCGGGCGCGGGTACCGGCGCCTTGGGCTTGCGGCCCTTCAACTCGTCGATCTGCGCCTGGCGGGCGGCAAGATAGGCCTGCTTGGTCGCCAGATAGGGATCGCCGGCCGCACGGATCGCCTTGATGCGGCGGTCATCGTCGAGACGATCGTTGAGCGAGCGCACGACGAAGCTGCCAGTGACGTAGTAGGGGCTGCGCAGCGGCCCACCGACGATCGCCGGCAGGAACGCGCGATCGATGCCCAGCCCGATCACGTCGCGCAGAGTGGTGGGGCCAACCAGCGGCACGAACAGGAACGGCCCGGGACCGACGCCATAATAAGCCAGGGTATTGGCAAAGCCGTTGCGCCGGTAGGGCAGCTTGAACGGCTTGGCCACGGCAACATCGAGCAGCCCGGCCACGCCGACCGTGGAATTGATCGCAAAGCGGCCGAGCGTTTCGGCCGCCTTCCCCGGCTTGAGCTGCAAAAGGAAATTGAGCGCCACGACCGGCTCGGTCAGATTGGTGAAAAAGTGACGCAGGCCGGCGCGAATGGGATAGGGCACGGCCGAACCATAGGCCTTGGCCGCAGGTTCGATCAGCGCGCGGTCGACCGCCTGGGTGGCGGCAAACGTCACTTTGTTGAGCGCGATGACCGGATCGCCCGGCGGCGGACCGCGCCGCGCGTTGACGACGATCGCGCTGTCGTCAGCCGGTTGATCGTTGGCAGCCACGGGCGGCGTTGCCCCGGTCGAACCCGAAGGGGCGAGCGGGGGCAAGACGATCGGCGGCAGGATCTGCCCATCGGGGGCACGCGAAGGCACCGCCCCATCGGCTGGGGCAGCGGCGGGCGCCGCAACAACGGCCGCAGGTGCGCCGTTCGTGGCCGGCGGTGACACGGCGCCTTCATCAATCGGCGTGGTCCCGGCCAACGCAGCGGCAAGCAATACGATCATCATGTCCCCGTAGGCGATCTCGCCATGACTGGGCGCTGAACAGAAGCGTTACATACGCGGCTGTTGCTCAGCGCACCTGGTCATGACGGAACAACGGCCTTCCAAAAAGGTTGCGCGACCCGAAAGGTTGCGCGGCCGATCAGAAAGGCAGCTTGAAGCCCGGCGGAATGCCGGCAGCCATCTGCACCTTCTGCATTTCCTCGCCCGCGGCGGCGTCGGCCTTAGCCCGCGCATCATTGAACGCGGCCGCCACGAGATCTTCGAGGATGCCCTTGTCGGCCGGCACGAGCAGGCTGTCATCGATCGCGACGCCGATCACGCGGCCCTTGGCCGAAGCCTTGATTTTTACCAGGCCGCCGCCGGCGGCACCTTCCACCTCGATGCCATCGAGGCGGCCCTGGGCGTCCTCCATCTGGCGCTGGATGGTTTCGGCGGCCTTTTGCGCCGCCTGGATCATTTCTTCCATGGACTTCATGCTTGTCTGCTCCGCGCAGGCGACCACGGCCGGCGTTCGGACGTGGCAGGGTTGGATTCGTCGAGAATTTCAGCGCCGGGAAAGGCTTCGAGCGCCGCACGCACGAGGGGGTCGGCACGCATCGCGGCGTCGGCCTGTGCTTCGAGCGCAGCCTTGGCTTCCACCAGGCTGGGTTGCGCGCCTTGTGCGGCCGGACCATCGAGGCGTTCCACCAGCCAGGCCTGGCCGGTGATGTTCTGCAAGGCTTTCTTGATATCGGCCGTGGGATCGCCCGGCAGGCCAGGGGCGAGTTGATAGCGTAGCGTGCCCATGCGCAGTTCGATCAGGCGCACCGACAGGCGCATGGTTGCGCCCGTGAGCGGGGACACCTCTTCCACCTGCTCCACCAGGGCCTGCCAATCCATGCCCATATGGCCGGGGGCGCTGGCACCGGCATGGGCCGATGGCGCGCCGTCGGCCGGGGCGGCAGCGGCTGCAGCGGCAAGCGCCGGGGCTTGCGCCAGCATCTCTTCCAGCTTGCGCACCAGCCCGCCCGGATCGGGCATGTCGGACGCGTGCAAAACGCGCAGCAGCGCCATCTGCGCCGCGACCAGCGGATCGGGCGCGGTCTTGACCTCGTCATGGCCCTTGAGCAGCAACTGCCACAGGCGGTGCAGCTGCCCGGCGGAAAGATCGCCGGCCCAGCCCTGGAGCGCGGCAGCTTCCTCGGCCGAGCGGGCTTCACCTTCCGGCCCGCTGATCTGGGTGACGGTGACCTTGTGCACCAGATCGAGCTGCGCGCGCAGCATGGCCACCGGCTCGATTCCCAGGGCATACTGGTGCGCCACTTCGCCCAGCAGCGCCGCGCCGTCGCCCTTGAGCATGGCGGCAAACAGCCGCCGTTGCAGGGTCTTGTCGGCCAGGCCCAGCATGTCCTGGACTTGCGCGGCGGTCACGTGGATGGCGCCGCCCTCGCCCGTGCCGGCCAGATCGGCATGGCTGATGGCCTGGTCGAGGATCGACAGCCCGTCGCGCGCAGACCCTTCGGCAGCGGCGGCAACCATCGCCAGCGCATCGGCTTCGGCATCGACGCCTTCGGCCTTGCAGACATGGGCGAAATGATCGGCCAGCAGCGCCGTGGGAATCCGGCGCAAGTCGAACCGCTGGCAGCGCGAAAGCACCGTGACCGGCAGCTTGTCCACTTCGGTGGTCGCAAACAGGAACTTCACATGCGCCGGCGGTTCTTCCAGCGTTTTCAGCAGCGCGTTGAACGCGTTGCGCGAAAGCATGTGCACTTCGTCGATGATGTAGATCTTGTAGCGCGCGGACACAGCGGCATAGCGCACCGCCTCGATGATCTCGCGCACGTCGTCCACGCCGGTGTGGCTGGCCGCGTCCATCTCGATCACGTCGATATGGCGGCCTTCGGCAATCGCCCGGCACGGTTCGCACTGGCCGCAAGGATCGATCGTGGGGCCGCCCTGGCCATCAGCACCGATGCAGTTGAGCGCCTTGGCGATCAGGCGCGCGGTGCTGGTCTTGCCGACCCCGCGCACGCCGGTCATCAAAAAGGCATGGGCCAGCCGATCGCGGCGGATCGCGTTGGCCAGGGTCTGCACCATGGCTTCCTGGCCGATCAGCGCGGAAAAGGTCTGCGGGCGATATTTGCGCGCAAGCACGCGATAGGGCTGCGCGGGCGCAGCGGGCGCTGGCTGCGGCGCGGCCGCAGGCGCCGGCCGAGGCGCGGGATCGCCGAACATCGCACCCTGCCCGGCCGCTTCGAGTTCGGCGGCGCTGGGCGCAGCCTCTTGCGCGGGGGCTTCGGGGGTTTCGGGCTCATGCCCAAACATGTCGGTTGAATCGGCCATTGTTTCCCTAGGTAGGCGCAAAGGCTGCAAATGTCGAAGGGGGGTGCCACGGTTTCCCGCAAGGTTGCGCACGCAGCGCGGTTTGATACCCTGGGCCGCGATGACCACGATCGTGCCCGGCCGCTTTACCGCCCAGACCAGCGCCCCCCTGGTGGTGTTCCTGATCGGCATGCGCATCAACCGCTTTCGCGCAGTCAGCGCCTGGTTGCCGGTGGCCCGGGCGATGGGGCCGATGCTGGCCGAACTTTCGGCCGCGCCCGACAGTGGCTTCCTGGGTTTCGAGCCGATGCTGCGCGGCTTGCGCACGGTGATGCTGGTGCAATACTGGCGCGATTTCGACAGCCTGGAAGCCTATGCCCGCGCACCCGACAAGACGCATTGGCCCGCCTGGCGCGCGTTCAACAAGGCAGCACGCAAGCAGGGCGGCGGTGTGGGTATCTTTCACGAAACCTATGCCGTTCCGGCCGGTGGCTGCGAAAGCGTCTATGTGGATATGCCCGCGTTTGGCCTTGGCAAGGCACTTGGGGGCAAGGCGATGGGGCTGGTTCCGGCCACGGAAGGGCGCCAATCGGCGCGGGGGCGGATGAAAGCATCCGGGCAAGACGATTGAAATTCTTGCCGAAGAAGGAGCCGGGCGACCCGCCGCAATCCGTTGTGGCTGCTTCCTTCCGGACCTGACCAGGTTGGCGAACGCAAACGTCCGCCCGACTCCCGGCCAGCCCTATGGCGCCGGCGCGCGCCGATTGCAAGCGCCGGCATGATCCATCAACGGAAATTGTCGGCGTAGCTCTGCAGCTTCAGCCGGCGGGGCGGCGTGGGCGTGACATGCACGGCAATGCCATACTTGTCGGCATAAGCGCGGGCGTCGGCCTCGGTTTCGAATGTGAGAATGACTTGCTGCTTGGTGTCGCCCGAGCCGGCCCAACCCATGAGGGGATCGGGGCGCTTGGCCTCTTCGGGGGCGAATTCCAGGAGCCAGTCAGCAGTACGGGCCTTGCCGGACTGCATGGCATTTTTCGGGCGCTGATAGATGCGTGCGGGCATGGCCGGTGCTTTCGTGCGTTTCGCTGTGCAAATCAAGAGGGAATGGCCCCGGTGGCGCGGTTCAGCGCTGCATGCGAGCCACCAGGCGGCGCGCCGCCTCGCTGACGTCTTCCCATGCTTCGGCGAAATCCTGCTCGTCACCATAATAGGGATCGATCACCGCCTGCCCTTCCCGGCCGGGCACCAGGTCCATCAGCAGGCTCACGCGGGCCAGCGTGCGGCGCGGGGCCATGCGCTTCAAGTCCTGCAGGTTCTGCGAATCGAGCGCGAAAATCTGGCCGAACTTGGTGAAATCGTCTTCGGTCACCTGGCGGGCGCGATAGCGCGAAATGTCGATGCCGTGCTTGAGCGCCATGGCCTGCGCGCGCGGATCGGGCGGATTGCCGGCATGCCAGCTGCCCGTGCCGGCCGAATCGATCGTCACGGCCAGGCCCGCCTTGACCGCCTCGGCCCGGAATGCCGCCTCGGCCATGGGCGACCGGCAGATATTGCCCAGGCAAACAAACAGCACGGCTGGCTGGCTCACCGCATTCCCTTCCAAAAGATCCCTGTTCGCGCGCATCCCCACGCGCCACCGCATGGGTGGCGCGCCGCGATGCCCGTCGCACCGCAATAAAATACGCTGCAATGCAAAAAGTCCAGCGCCAAGCCGCAGGTTTCTTGCCGGCCGAGCGATCAGGTCCCATCCACGGCGCGGCGGCCGAGCGCCGGATCATCGGTGAAGAAGCCGTCGATGCCGGCGGCAAGATACTTGCGGATTTCCGCGACGCTGCCGCTTTCGCAGCGCAGCGCAGTGCCGCACTGGCGCAGATCGGTGGGAAGGAAAACCGGCTCTGGCCGGAAGGTGTAGCAACCCACCTTGAGACCGGCACGATGGGCATCGGCAATGATCGGGCCCGGCGCCTGCAACGCGCCATCGCTGCCCACGTCGATCAGCGTGCGATTCCACGGCGCGATCCAGTCTGCATAGCCCGCCACTTGCGCCAGGCCAGGCGCAGACAGGATCTCGCCATAGGTGAGAGTGCCACCGGCAGCGAGCACGTCTGCCGGGCGCTTGCCAGGCTCTTCGGTCAGCTGCATCAGCGCGATGTTGCGATGCCGCGCCAGCAGCGGACGCAAGCGCTTGAGGTTGGCCACCTCGAACGACTGCACGATGACCGGGGCGTGCTGCAGCCAGGCATGCGCACGGATCGCGGCCAGCAGCTTGGCTTCCATGTCATGGCCCAGGCTGTGGAAATACGTGGAGTGCTTGATTTCGGGAATGATCCCGAGCGGACGCGCACGGCTCTTGGCAGCCGTGGCGGCAAAGGCGACGATCTCGTCAAACGTCAGGATCTGGAACTGGCCGTCGAACGCCATGCTTTTCGGGCGCAGCTTGCCCAGGCGTTCCTTGGCGCGCAGCGTCTTGAGTTCGGCCAGGGTGAAGTCGGGGGTGAACCAGCCTTCCTGGCGCTCCCCGTCGATCACCGCCACGGTCTTGCGCGCGGCAAATTCAGGGCGGCTGGCAACGTCGGTGGTTTCGGCAATGTTGGGTTCGTGGCGCGAAACCAGCACGCCATCCTTGGTTGGCACCAGATCGGGCTCGATGAAATCGGCGCCGTCGGCCACGGCGCGCTGATAGGATGCAATGGTGTGTTCGGGCCGGTGCGCACAGGCGCCGCGATGGCCCAGCACAAGGGGATGGGCCGGCCGCCCCGCGCCCTTCCTGCCCTGGCGTGCCAGGGCAGGAAGCGCCGCCGTGCCAGCAAGGCCGGCCCCGGCGGCAAGAACAACGCGACGCGAAACCGGACCGGTCATGATCAAAGCCCCAAAGAGAGTGTGGCGAACCACTGGCGCGGCGCCAGCGGATAGATGGCATAGGTGTTGGTATTCGAGCTGACCGACACCGTCGAGGTGCCCTTTTCATCGAACAGGTTGGTGACGTTCACCGAAACCTCGGCCTTGCGCAGGCCCAGGCGTTCGGCCGGCAGCTTGTAGGCAAGGCGCAGCGCGGCGGTGAACGTGGGATCGACCCAGGCATCGTTGGTATAAGTGGCATAGCGACGGCCAACATAGTCGCCCACCAGCTGCCCTTCGAACGCGCCCAAGGTCAGCGTGGCAACGGTCTTGTCGAGCACCGAGGGGCTGCCCGGAATGCGCTTGCCGCCCGTGGGCACCACGCCATTGACCGTGGCCGTGCCGCCGATGCGGGTGCCGGTGGCGGCGCTGCCGTTGACCACGGTGAGCGTGGAATAGTCGCTATCGTAGATCGAGCGGTTGTAGCTGAAGGCGTTGTAGAGCGAGAAGACCTGGCCAAAGCGCAGCGTCAGGGCCACGTCGACGCCATCGGTCTTGACCCCGCCGACGTTGAAGATCGCCGGGGTGCCGCCCGCGATGGAGCTGCCACCCAGGCCGCCCACCGCCGGGGTGATCCCCAGCAGGCGATCGTGGAAATCGACGTGATAGACGTTGAGCTGGGCATTGATGCCGATGCCGCGGCCCAGTTCGTGATTGCTGCGCAGGCCCAGTTCATAAGTCCACGAGGTTTCCGGCTTGCCATCGCGCTTGAACGCATCGAACGCGGCCTGGCTGCCGGTGCTCCACGGCGAAACCCCGCCGCCGCCATAGGTCATGAACTGGCGCAGGTTCTTCTGCACGTTGACATAGACCTGCTCGCTGCCGGTGAAATCCCACTTGGCGCCGAAAGTGGGCAGGAACCAGCGCTTGGTGTCGATTTCCCCGCTGGGCAGCGCCGACGAGGAGCCGGGCAGCGAGCCGATGATCGGCTGCACCACCATGTCGCCGCGCGCGAACTGGAGGCTGGATTTCACCCCGGCCTGGACCAGCAGATTGGGCAGCACGTGCCAATCGTCCTGCGCGTGAAGCTGCACCACGGTGTTGCGAATCTCGCTGCCATATTGCGTGAACAGCGGGTTGCTGGGACGGATATAGGGGCTGTAGCGCTCCGGGTGGTTCACATCGAGCGCGTACCAGCGGCGATAGGCCGAGGAGCTGTTGTATTCCATCCAGCCGCCCACTTCGATGTGGTGGTTGCCGGCATCCGCCGTGACATTGCTGATCACCCCGCCGCGATCGATGCGGTATTCGGTGGTGCGGATGGCATAGCCCGAATTGCCGGTGGCGAGCTTGAGGTTTTGCCCCGGAAAATAGAGCGCGAACAGCGTGGGCAGCGACGCCACGGTGATCGGCCCGGCGACCACGCCCACGCCATCGTTGTGGTGGTAATAGACCTGGGTAGACCAGTCGATCTTGCTCGACAGGTGCGCCTGGTACTTCAGGTAGCCGAGGTAATCGGTGCGCTGCGCGTCGGAATAATAGTTGCGGTAGTTGTTGGCTTCCTTGGCCGGCACGTTGCCATTGGCATCAAGGTAGGCCACCGCCGCGGCGAAATCGGGATAGGTGAACGGGCGGGTATAGGGCTGGTAGGCCTGCGCCGGCGTGGTCGCCACCTTGTAGACGGTGGTGGCGTCCTCGTTGGGTTCGATCTTGTCGGAATAGGCGAAATAGGCGGTCAGCTTGCCCATGCTGTCATCGTGCACGAACTTGGCATTGGCCTGCCAGCCGCCCTGGCGGCCGTTGAAATCCCAGGCGCGAGCGCGCTGGCGCAGGCCCGAGACGTAGAGGCTGTTGCCATTGCCGAACGTGCCCGAATCGAGGCGCAGGAACGTACGCGAGGTGCCGTAGCTGCCGATCGTCTGGTTGAGCGTGGCGCCGCGCTGGGCGGTGGGGTCTTGCGTGAACGTCTCGATCCCGCCGCCCAGGTTGCTGGTGGAAGCCAGGCCCAGGTCGGCCGCGCCGGTGGAGACGATCGCCCGGCCAACGTTTTCCGAAATCACCGCGCGCTGGGGCGAAAGGCCGTTGTAGTTGCCATAGGACTGATCGCCCAGCGGCACGCCATCGAGCGTGTAGCCCAGCTGGTTGCCGGCAAAGCCGTGGATGAACAGCGAGGCGTTCTGCTCGTTGTTGCCCCAGGGATCGGCGGTGACATACATCACGCCGGGCAGGGTCTGGATCGCTTTCAGCGGATTGATGCCCGGCAGCAGCTTCTGCATTTCGACCGAGGTTACCGCCGTGGCCGAGCGCGTGGCCTTGACCGCCGTGACGACGATATCATCGCCGGACGGCGCCGGCTCTGCCGCGGGGGCCTGCTGCGCGGCAGCGGGCGTGGCAGCCAGGGCAAGAGCCAGGACACCGGCCGAAACGACCATGCATGCGCGATGCGAAAACGGAACTGGCACGGTATGCAACCCCCTCATTATGTGCAGCGCACAAGATACTGGGGCGGCAGTTAGAAGCGCTTGGAGACAATTGTATGACAAATAGCAGAGGTCTGCAGCGCACCGTCACAAACCTCAGTTGCTCGGCATAAAATCAACGTTTCCGTTGCGTTACACGCTTCCGCCAAGCGGCACGATCGCCACCGCGGGCAATGGCGCTGCACCGGGCTGCTCGGTCCAATGCGCCACGGTGAGGACGCCACCTTCGCAGCGCAGCGCATCCACGTGGGCGGTGTCGATCGTGGCATAGACCCATTGGCCCACGCCCTCTTCGCCCAGCGCCAGCACGCCATCGGCCGGCATGCCGCCGCCGGCGGGCGCTGCATCGGGCGGGCCATAGATGCCCGCCGCACCCCGGTTGACGTCCACGGCGGGAGACCATGCCGCGTCGCCCACGGTGGGCGATTGCACCACGAAGCATTGCCCTTCCAGCGCGCGGGCCTGGCTGCCCAGTCGTACGCGCCAATAGCCATGCAGCGTATCGGTGCAGCTGGGCACCAGCAGCACTTGCGCGCCCGCTTCCACCGCGGCGCGGGCCAGCAGCGGAAATTCGCTGTCATAGCAGATCGTGATCGCCAGCCGGCCCAGGGCGGTATCGAACACGCGCAGGGCGTCGCCACCCGTGATGAACCACTCCTCGCGCTCGAACCGGGTCATGATCAGCTTGTCTTGCGTGGCCATGGCGCCATCGGGGGCGAACAGGCGCGCGGCATTGCGTGACCGGCCATCGCCATCGCGGCGCGGTGCGCTGGCAGCCAGGATATGCACGCCATGGGCCTGCGCCAGCCGCGCGTGCAGCGCATCGACGCGGGGCAAGAGCGCCGAAACCGTGTCGATCGAACCGGCCAGGTCACCCATGGTCGCCGGATCAAGGCTGGCGAGTTCCATCGCGCCATATTCGGGAAAGACCAGCAGCGCCGCGCCGGCGGCCACGGCCTCTTCCACCCAGGCGGTCAGCTTGGCTTCATAAGCCGCCCAATCGGCCAGGCGATCGATCGGATATTGTGCGGCGGCAACGGTGAAACGCGGCATGGGGCGCCTTTTATGACAGATGCTTGAGCCAGTATTGCATGGGCTTTGGGGTTTCCTGCGCCGCGCCATGCTCTTTCCACGCCAGCTGCGTGACGAGGCCGGGGATCAGCGCATAGCCGCGACCCTGCCAGAAGGCATCGAGCGGACGATAGCCCGCCGGGCGCGCGGGATGATCGGCGCTGCGAATCACGGCGGCAAAGCAGGCCGTCTGCGCCCCGGCGGCGCGGGCAGCCTCTTCGCGGTGATCGAAAAAGGCATGGCCGATGCCGGCGCCGCGATATTCGGGCAGCAGCACGCTTTCCCCGAAATAGAACAGACTTGCCGTGTCAATGCCGCGCGCTTCGAACGGAGCGCGAAATTCCGCCTTCTGGTGCAACATCGGCGCGGCCGTTGCCGCCCCGACGATGCGAGCGCCATCGAACGCGGCCACCAGCACGGCACCGGGCGCGGCGGCATATTCGGCCAGATAGCGCGCCTCATATTCCCGATCCCCATCATAGAGATAGGGCCAGGCCGCAAAGACCGCGATGCGCAAGCGCGCCAGATCATCGAGCGCGGCCGTCACTTCCGCGCCGCTCAGCGGGCGGATGGCAACGCTCATTCGCCCACCACTTGTGCCGTCCAGTCGGCCAGGTTGTAATACATCGTCAGGCGGGTGATCTTGCCGCCGTCCACCGCCAGGAAGGCACCGGCCGGCAGGACATAGGTTTGCCCCTGGGCTTCGGGCAGGCCTTCGTCGGTGGCAAGATAGCTGCCATGGACGACGAATTCGGCCGCCGCGCGGGTGCCGTCCTCGTTGGCCATCAGCACGATGTCTTCGAGGCGCTCCTTGTAGCAGCGCTCCATGTGGCCAAGGAACGTGGCAAAGGTGTCCTTGCCCACCTGGCGGCTGCCCTGGTTGATATCGTGGGCAACATCTTCGGCCAGGCACGCCAGCATGCCGTCCCAATCCCCGGCGTTGAAAGCGGCGTAATAGGTTTCCAGCAGGGCAAGCGTGGCGGCGCGCGACATCAGGCGGGTCTCCGTAAGTCCGTGGGGCGAAGCGTTGTCGCGCCCTGCGCTAGCCGATCGGACCGGGCGCCGCCACATACCGTTTTGGCATGCTGTATTGCCCATATGCAATGAAGCGGCGCAGGACGGGCCTGCACCGCTTGCATCATTGCGCGTGCCTGTCGGTTTCAGGCGATGCGCATCAACCGAACAGCTTGTTGGCCGTGTTGGCCACCCGGCGGCCCAGATAGCGCGCGCCATCCAGTTCGATCTCGCTGGGCTGGCGGCTGCCATCGCCACCAGCAATGGTGGTGGCACCATAAGGCGCGCCACCATGCACGGCATCAAGCGTGAGCTGGCCCTGGAAGCCATAGTCGAGGCCCACGATGGTCATGCCGAAGTGCAGCAGGTTGGTCAGGATCGAGAAAAGCGTGGTTTCCTGGCCGCCATGCTGGCTGGCGGTGGAGGTGAACGCCGCGCCGACCTTGCCGTTGAGCGCGCCCCTGGCCCACAGGCCACCGGCCTGGTCGAGGAATGCCGCCATCTGCGAGCTGATCCGGCCAAAGCGCGTGCCGGTGCCCACGATGATGGCGTCGTATTCGGCCAGTTCGGCAACCGTTGCCACCGGGGCAGCCTGGTCCAGCTTGAAATGAGCAGCCTGCGCCACTTCGAGCGGGGCGGTTTCGGGAACGCGCTTCACGTCCACCGTGGCGCCGGTTTCGCGGGCGCCTTCGGCAATGGCATTGGCCATCGTTTCGATGTGGCCATAGCTGGAATAATAGAGAACCAGAACCTTGCTCATCACACGTCATCCTTGGGCAGAGAGGGATACCTTGGTGGCGAAGCCGGGGCGGCCCCGCCGTGATGCCCGCCTTGTGCAGCCAGGGCGGCTTTCAAGATAGGGCGATAAGATTGCATCAAATGTTCCAGAACGCCGAACGCTTTGCCAGCGTTTGCGTTTCCCCGCGTTTTCGCATATGGGCGGGTGGGAATGCCCCGGCCCACACGATGCAGTCGCCTCGCGACTCCCTCGTCTGCCGGGGTTTATTGTTTTTCCATGGGGGCGGGCCGATCGCCCCCGCCGTGCAGGAAGAAGCCGCATGTCGCGTCGCCGCCAGATCTACGAAGGCAAGGCCAAGATCCTTTACGAAGGCCCCGAGCCAGGCACTCTCATCCAGTACTTCAAGGATGATGCCACCGCGTTCAACGCGCAGAAGCGCGGAACGATCAACGGCAAGGGCGTGATCAACAACCGCATCAGCGAGTATGTGTTCACGCGCCTGGCGCACATCGGCATTCCCACGCACTTCATCCGCCGGCTCAACATGCGCGAGCAGCTGGTGCGCCAGGTGGAAATCGTGCCGATCGAGGTGGTGGTGCGCAACGTGGCCGCCGGTTCGATTTCCAAGCGGCTGGGCATTGCCGAGGGCGAGCCCCTGCCCCACACCCTGATCGAATACTACTACAAGGACGATGCGCTGGGCGACCCGATGGTGGCCGAAGAGCACATCGCCTGCTTCGGCTGGGCCAGCAACGAGGAAATGCAGGACATTTCCGCGATGGCGATCCGCGTGAACGATTTCCTGTGCGGGATGTTCGCCTCGATCAACATCCGCCTGGTGGACTTCAAGCTGGAATTCGGCCGCATCTGGGATGGCGACTATAGCCGCGTGATCCTGGCCGACGAAATCAGCCCCGACGGTTGCCGCCTGTGGGACATGGTCACCGGCGAAAAGCTGGACAAGGACCGTTTCCGCCGCGACCTGGGTGGCGAGGAAGAAGCCTACCAGGAAGTGGCGCGCCGCCTGGGCTTGCTCGACAACGACGGGCCGAGCGAAGTGCTGGACCTGGGCGCGCACCGCAAGCTGCGCACCAAGAAGTAAGCAGGGCGCCCGCCAGGGCCGCCAAGACGCGATGAAAAAGGTGGGGCCGGCGAAGCAATTCGCCGGCCCTTTCGCATGCCCGCGCCCCGGCGCGGGATGGCGGATTTTTCCCTAATGCCTTGTGCGTTGCACTGCGCATGATCGCCTGATCCATATCTTAGCCGTGTGCCGCGCAGATTGCCGGCCATGGTGAAACCGTGCCTTCATGCCACCACTGCCAGCCCAAGGCCGGCATCTGCCGCGCCGCGCACGGTACGGCCGGGCCACATGGCTGGCTGAGCGCCATGTTGCGCCTGCCCGGCCGAAATGACCCGCCGCGTGCGGCCGCCGTGCCCACCGGCAGCCTGCGCACCCGCATCGCGTTGACCGGGGTGCTGGTGCCGGTGGCGCTGGTGCTGGCAATGGTGGCGATCAACGGCATTTCGCTGGCCGGAATCCTGCTGATCCTGGCCGGGCTGTCGCTGGCATTGTGGCTGACGCGCGATCTGGTCGCGGCGATTGCCGGCCCGCTGCAGGCGCTTTCCGAAGCGAGCGAGCGCTATGCCAAGGGCGAGGCAGCCCGCCTTTCCGAGGAAGGCGACGCGGAACTGGCCGATATTGCCCGCCGGTTCAACGCCATGGTCGATGCCGTGGACGAGCGCGAGCGGCGCATCGTCCACACCGCGTTGCACGACGGGCTGACCGGCCTGCCCAATCGCAGCTTCTTTGCCGAAAAGCTCGATCGCGCGATTGCCCGCCAGCATGCCGAACATCGCACGCTGGTGGCGTTCATCGACCTTGATGATTTCAAGCTGATCAACGACACGCTGGGCCATCCCACCGGCGACATGCTGCTGCGCGAGGCCGGCCTGCGGCTGCAACGGCAATTCCCCGATGCAATGATCGCGCGGTTCGGTGGCGACGAGTTCGGCCTGCTGATTTCGGGCCTGCCACCCGATCAGGATTGCACCGCCATTGCCCGCATGCTGCATGCCCAGGTCAACAGCCCGATCTTGCTGGGCGAGCGACTCGTGCCGCTGAGCGCCAGTTTCGGCATGGCGATCGGGCCGGAAGACGGAGCGGATGGCAACGCGCTGCTGCGCGCCGCAGACCTGGCGCTCTATCGCGCCAAGGACGAGGGCAAGGGCACCTATCACTTCTTCGAAGCCAGCCTGGACGAGCGCGTACGCCAGCGCCGCCGGATGGAGGAAGACCTGGCCCAGGCCCTGCGCAGCGGCGAATTCACCCTGGCGTTCCAACCGACCTTCAGCCTGCAACATCGCCGGATCGTGGCATGCGAAGCGCTGCTGCGCTGGAACCATCACACGAACGGGCCGATTTCCCCCGCCCAGTTCGTGCCGCTGGCCGAGGAATGCGGGCTGATCATGCCGATCGGCGAATGGGTGATCCGCGAGGCCTGTGCCCAGGCGGCCACCTGGCCCGGCGAGATCGCCGTGTCGGTCAACCTTTCCGGGCGCCAGTTCGCCCATCCCGCGCTGCTGCCCACGCTGGTCCAGGCGCTCGCCGCTGCCAAGCTGCCGCCACACCGGCTTGAACTGGAACTGACCGAGCGCGTGCTGGCCGCCAATGCCGAGCGTAGCCAGGCGACGCTGGCCACGCTGCGCCAGTTGGGCGTGCGTATCGCGCTCGATGATTTCGGCATGGGCTATTCCTCGCTCCACCACTTGCGCAGCTTTCCGGTGGACACCTTCAAGATCGACGGCAATTTTGTGCGCAACTTGCGCGGGGATCGCGGCGCCCAGGCCATCGTGCGGTCGATCACCACGCTGGCCGGCGCGCTGGGCATCGAAACGCTGGCCGAAGGGGTGGAACTGGCCGACGACCTTGACCTGCTGGCGCAGCAAGGGTGCAACCTCGCGCAAGGCTATGCCATCAGCCCGCCCTTGCCGGCGGCAGAACTGGCCGCCCTGCTCGCCGCACAACACGCCGGAACAGAGCGCCGCGCCGCACGATAAGCGCTTGCCGCCGCACAAGGAGCGGGGCAAACGCAAGGCAATGACCCGCCATCGCCCGGCCGCGCCCCGCCTCCTGCCCCTTGTTGCCGCACTGTTGTTGAGCGCCTGCGCCGGCCTGGGCCATGGTCCGGCCGCGGCGCCGCCAACCCATGTGGCCGCAGCGCCCACTTGGGTGTTCGAGAAATCCGACCTCGCGCCTGATCCCCGCTTCCGCTTTGGCCGGCTGCCCAACGGCATGCGCACGATCATCGTGCCAAACGCCACGCCCAAGGGCACCGTGCAGGTGCGGCTGGACGTGGCCACCGGATCGCTGGACGAAACGGCGAGCGAGCGCGGGTTTGCCCATTTCGTGGAACACATGGCGTTCAACGGGAGCACCCATGTGCCCGAAGGCGAAATGGTGCGCCTGCTCGAACGCAAGGGGCTGGCCTTTGGCGCGGATACCAACGCGCAGACCAGCTTCGAGCAGACCACCTATATGCTCGACCTGCCGCGCGCCGACGACGACCTGGTCGATACCGCGCTGATGCTGATGCGCGAAACGGCCAGCGAGCTGACGTTTTCGCCCGAGGCGGTGGCGCGCGAGCGCGGGGTGGTGCTGTCGGAACTGCGCGACGGGCAAGGCTATGCGCTGGACAATTTCCAGGACCAGTTGGCGTTCTTCTATCCCAAGGCGACGTATCCCAAGCGGCTGCCGATCGGCACCGTGCAGACGATCGACGCGGCCACCGCGCAAAGCCTCAAGCAATTCTGGCAAGCCCATTATGTGCCGGAGAAGACCACGCTGGTGGTGATCGGGGACGTGGATCCCGACAAAGTGACCGCCGCGATCGCCCGGCGCTTTGGCGATTGGCAGGCGGCGCCTGCCCCGGCCCGGCCCGGCCAGGGCAAAGTCTTGCCCCATCAGCGCGGGCAGACCGAAATCTGGATCAATCCGGCGCTGGCCGAGCGGTTGACCGTGGCGCGCCATGGCCCCTGGACCGACGAGCCCGACACCATCGCCATGCGGCGCGAGAACCTGCTGCGCCAGATCGGCTATGGCATCGTCAACCGCCGCTTCCAGAGCCTGTCGCGCCGGGTCGATGCACCGTTTCGCGGCGCCGGGTTCGGCACCAGCGACGTGTTCAAGATCGGCCGCACCACCAACCTGATCGTCGATACCGTCGATGGCGGCTGGGCCCGCGGCCTGGCTGCCGCCGGCACCGTGTGGCGCGAGGCGCTGGCCAAGGGCTTTACCCAGGCCGAAGTGGACGAGCAGGTGGCAAACCTGCGCACCGGCATCGAGAATGCCGCCGCCGGCGAAGCCACGCGCAACAATGCCACGCTGGTCAGCCTGGCGCTGTCGCTGCTGCACGACGACATGGTGCCGACCACGCCGAGCAGCGGCCTGGCACGCTTCAACGCCTTTGCCCCCACGATCACGCCGGCCAGCGTGCTCGCCGCCTTGAAGCGAGAGGCGGTGCCGCTGGACCAACCGCTGATCCGGTTCCAGGGACGCAAGACCCCGGCGGGCGGCGCCAAGGCGCTGCGCCACACCTGGCAGGCCGCGATGGCAGCGCCGCTGGACGAGGGGAAAGCCGCGCCGGCCGACACCTTTGGCTATACCGATTTCGGCACGCCGGGCACCGTGGTGGCCGACAGCACCGATGCCACGCTCGGCATCCGCCGCATCCGCTTTGCCAACGGCGTGATGCTCAATATCAAGCGCACCGCGCTGGAGGCAGACCGCATCCATGTGCGCGCGGCGCTGGACGGCGGGGAGATGCTGGAAACGCGCGACAATCCCATGGCGGTAGACCTGGCCTCCAGCCTGCCCGCCGGCGGTCTTGGTCGCTATAGCCAGGACCAGTTGCAGACGATGCTGGCCGGCCATGCGGTGGGCACCAGCTTCGGCGCCAATGGCGATACCTTTGGCGCGGGCGGCACCACCACGGCGCGCGACCTGCTGCTGCAATTGCAGCTGATGGCCGCCTATCTCACCGATCCCGGCTATCGGCCCGAGGCGGAAGAACTGTTTCACCAGGGCATGGCCAATTACTTTGCGCGGCGCGATGCCACGCCGGGATCGGCGCTTTCGGCGGCGCTCGGCGGGATTCTCTCGGGCGGTGATCCGCGCTTTACCCTGCAATCGCCGCAGGCCTATCAGCAGCTTGGCTTTGCCCAGTTGAAGCCGGTGCTGAAAGAGCCGCTGGCCCGTGGCGCGCTGGAAATCGCGCTGGTGGGCGATGTGAACGAGGCCACCGCGATTGCCGACGTGGCGCGCACGTTTGGCGCCCTGCCCCCGCGCGAAGCGACGTTCCGGGCTTGGCAGGAAGCGCGCCAGCGCCGATTTGCCGCGCAGCCCGGCGTGCAGGTCGTGCGCCACAAGGGGCCGGCCAACCAGGCGATCGTGCGCATGGTATGGCCCACCACCGACGATCGCGACCCGGTGCAAACCCTCACCATGGATCTGGTGGAGCAAGTGGCCGGCATCGAAGTGATCGATACCGTGCGCGAAAAGCTGGGCAAGGCCTATTCCCCCAGCGCATCGAGCGACATGTCGCAAGTGTGGACGGGCTGGGGCACCTTCACGCTCCAGGCCTCGGTCAACGTGGCAGACATTGCCGCCACCCATGCCGCCCTGGCGCAGACCATGGCCGATCTGGCCGCCCATCCGATCGACGCCGACGTGCTGGAACGCGCGCGCGCGCCGATGCTGGAGCGGCTGGACAACGCCTTGAAAGGCAATGGCGGCTGGCTGGCCCTGGCGGCGCGCGCGCAATCGCGGCCCGATCGCATTGCCCGGTTCCAGGCCGCCCGCGCACGCCTGGCCGCCCTGACCGTGGCCGACGTGCAGGCAGCGGCCAAGGCCTGGCTCACGCCAGACAAAGCCGTGACGGTGCTGGTGTTGCCCGATGGCGTGGCCGTGCCCAAGCTCTAGGCAAGGCTTGCCCTTGGCGCCGGACGGGGGCATAGGCGGCCCCGAGTCCCAAACAGCCTATTTTGCGAAAGGCCCACCGCCGATGAAGGTCCGCGTCCATGTCAGCCTCAAGAACGGGGTGCTCGATCCGCAGGGTCGCGCCATCCACCATGCGCTGGAAGGGCTGGGCTTTGCCGGCGTGAAGGACGTGCGCGCCGGACGCCTGTTCGAACTGGACGTGGCCGATGACACCAGCGACGAAGCGCTGGACGATATGTGCCGCAAGCTGCTCGCCAACATGGTCATCGAAAACTATCGCATCGAGAAGGTTGCCGCCTGATGCCGTTCACCTCTGCCGTCATCACCTTTCCGGGCTCGAATTGCGACCGCGACATGGCCGTGGCGGTGGAAGAGGTCTGCGGCGGCACTGTCCACCGCGTGTGGCATGGCGATGCCAGCCTGCCCGAAGGCCTTGATTTCATCGCCGTGCCGGGCGGCTTTTCCTATGGCGACTATCTGCGCTCGGGCGCGATGGCCGCGCGTTCGCCGATCATGCAGGCCGTGGTCGAGGCCGCCGGGCGCGGCGTGCCGGTGCTGGGTGTGTGCAACGGCTTCCAGATCCTGACCGAAGCAGGGCTGCTGCCCGGTGCGCTGATGCGCAATGCCGGCATCCGTTTCGTCTGCCGCGAAGTGCCGCTCAAGGTGGAAAACAGCCAGTCGCTGTTCACCCAGCGCTATTTCAAGGACCAGGTGATCACCATTCCGGTGGCGCACCATGACGGCAACTATTTCGCCGATGCCGAAACGCTCGACCGCCTGGAAGGCGAAGGCCGCGTGGCGTTCCGCTATGCCGAGCCGGTCAACGGTTCGCAGCGCGACATTGCCGGCGTGCTCAACGAAGCGGGCAACGTGCTGGGCATGATGCCGCACCCCGAACGCATGATTGAAGCAGCGCAGGGCGGCAGCGATGGGCGCAAGCTGTTCGAAGGCGTGCTGGCGGGGTTGAACGTTTCGGCTTGAGCCGACATCCCCTCCCCTAACCCCTCCTGCAGGCGGGAGGGGATTTGCAGAAGGCCCCTGCTTTGCGGGGGTCTTTTTTGCTCCCCTCCCGCGTGCGGGAGGGGCTGGGGGAGGGCGTGTTAGATGATCACTCCACCGTCACGCTCTTGGCCAGGTTGCGCGGCTGGTCCACGTCCGTCCCCTTGGCCACGGCGACGTGATAGGCCAGCAATTGCACCGGCACGGCATAGACCAGCGGGGCGATCAGCGGGTGGACCTTGGGCATCTCGATCGTGGCAAGGCAGCCCTCGCCCGCTTCGGCCAGGCCTTCGGCGTCGGAGATCAGCACGATCTTGCCGCCGCGCGCGCGCACTTCCTGCATGTTGGACACGGTCTTTTCGAACAGCGGGCCGGACGGGGCGAGCACGATCACCGGCACCGCTTCGTCGATCAGCGCGATGGGGCCATGCTTCATTTCGCCCGACGCGTATCCTTCCGCGTGGATATAGCTGATTTCCTTGAGCTTGAGCGCGCCTTCCAGCGCCAGCGGATAGTCCGGCCCACGGCCCAGATAAAGCACGTCACGCGCGGGCGCGATCAGCGGCGCCATCGCGGCGATTTCCTCGTCATGCGAGAGCGCGGCATTGAGCGCGGCGGGCGTTTCGGCCAGCTGGTTGACGATCACCGCCTCTTCCTCGCGCGTGAGGCGGCCACGCTTGACCGCCAGGTGCGCGGCGAGCGCGGCGAGCACGGCCAGCTGGCAGGTGAACGCCTTGGTGGACGCCACGCCGATTTCCGGCCCGGCATGGGTGGGCAGCAGCAGGTCCGCCTCGCGCGCCATCGAACTGGTCGGCACGTTGACGACCACGGCAATGGTCTGCCCCGCCGCCTTGCAATGGCGCAGCGCCGCCAGGGTATCTGCCGTTTCGCCCGATTGCGAAATGAACAGCGCCAGGCCGCCCGGCTCCAGCACGGGGTCGCGATAGCGGAATTCGCTGGCCACATCGATGTCCACCGGCAGGCGGGCGAACTGCTCGAACCAGTATTTCGCCACCATCCCAGCGTAATAGCTGGTGCCGCAGGCCACGATGGTCACGCGGTTGATGCTGGCCAGGTCAAAATCGATCTGCGGCAGCGAGACGGTCTGTTCCACCCGGCGCAGGTAAGAGCGCAGGGTTTGTGCGACCACGATCGGCTGCTCGAAGATCTCCTTCTGCATGAAGTGGCGATAGTTGCCCTTCTCGATCGCGGCGGCCGTGGCGCCCGAGGCGACGACGGCGCGTTGCACGGGATTGTTGTCCACGTCGAACACCTCGATGCCGTCGCGGCGCACGATCACCCAGTCGCCTTCTTCCAGGTACGACACCTTCTGCGTCAACGGCGCGAGCGCCAGCGCGTCGGACCCGAGATAGGTTTCGCCCTCGCCAAAGCCGACGACCAGCGGCGAACCCAGCCGCGCGCCGATCAGCAGGTCGGGATGCTGGCGGAACGCGATGGCGAGCGCAAAGGCGCCGCGCAGTTGCGGCAGCACGGCCTTGACCGCCTCGGCCGGAGACTTGCCCGCTTCCACCTGTTCGGAAACCAGGTGGGCGACCACTTCGGTATCGGTCTCGCTTTCGAACCTGCGGCCGCGCGCGATCAGCGCCTCACGCAAGGGGCGGAAGTTCTCGATGATGCCGTTGTGCACCAGCGCCACTTCGCTTGTCGCATGGGGGTGGGCGTTGCTGGTGGTGGGCGCGCCGTGGGTGGCCCAGCGGGTGTGGGCAATGCCGATCAGGCCCGGCGCGGGGTTGCCGGCCAGTTCCTTGACCAGGTTGCCCAGCTTGCCCTCGGCCCGGCGGCGCACGAGTTGCCCGTCGAACACGGTGCAGACCCCGGCGCTGTCATAGCCGCGATATTCCATGCGGCGCAGGCCGTCGACCAGCCGGTCTGCCACTTCATCCTTGCCGACGATTCCGATAATTCCGCACATCGATCTTGGCCCAGACTTTCTTCAGGATTGGTAGGGTATCCGGATGCCCGGCATCATGGCCGGGAAATCCTTGGTATTTCGTGTCACCAGAATCGCCCCGCTGACTTGCGCCGTGGCCAGCACGGCCGCCGCCGCCAGCGAAAGGCCCATGCGCCCGATCAGATCGGCTGCTGCGGTGGCTATACGCCCATCGAGTTCAACGATTTCGAACGGGGCGATTAATTCGCGGACATGATCGCGCGTTTCCATCGGCTCTGCCGCGCAAAGCTCGATCCAGGTGAGCCGGGCGATGCGGTGGCGCGGATAGCGCAGCAGTTCGACGCGCGCCTGCGGCTTGCCCGCAAGCCAATCGGCGACAATGCCGGTGTCGAAGATGGGATCGGACATTCCGGCGGGCCCTATTCGCCACTGCCGGGCAGGTCGGCGCGGCCCTGCCAATAGCCGGCGCCACGCGCAATCCAGTCCTGGCTGGACTTGCGCAGCAGATGGGCTTTCACCGCCTCGCGAATCTCGGCCGCGCGCGAGCGGCCGGCGCGAACCGCCAGGGCATCGAGCTTGTCGATATCGTCGTCGGGAATATCAACCAGAGTACGCAAACGGCCAACCTCGCCTCGAATGATATCGCGATATCATATCGCGATATCATCGCGCAAGGATTTCAGAACGTGAAGCCGAGCGAAGTGGAAACGGTGCGCCCGGTGATCGCGCGGGCAAAGCCCAGCCCGCTGGCCGGCACGGTGCTTTGCGCCACCTCGAAGATGCCCATCGTATCGAACAGGTTGTTGACGTTGAATGAAAGCCGCACGCTCTTGGCCGGCAGCACCTGGGCAAACAGGTTGACCGTGGTAAAGCCGGGCATCTTGAGCAGATTGCTGTCCTGCGCATAGCTGGACGTGATGGTCACCAGGCTGGCCCCGGCGGCTACCTTGCCCAGATCGACTTGCGGCGTGGCGCTGAATGTCCAGGTGGGCTGGTGGCGTGGCTCCTTGCCGGTCAGCGTCGGGTCCAGCCGGTCGGTGGTGATCCGCGCCTTGGTATAGGTCGCGCCATAGGCCAGGCGGAACACCCCGCGTTCCACCCCGCCTTCCACTTCCACGCCCGAGGCATGATAGGTGCGATCGGTGCGGTTGGCCGAACCATTGAGCACGTTGTGATCGTCGGCATCGGCGGTGAACCCGGTGACGTTCAAAGTGATGCCGTGCTTGCGGAACTTGAACCCGCCTTCCAGCTGGCGCACGGCGTCATACTTGCCGCTGGCATCGGTCACCGCGCCGCTGGCGCTATCGACCAGCGGGGTGAACAGGATCTTGTCGGCATTGGCCCGCCCGCCCCGGCTATAGCGCGCAAAGACCGAGAACGGCTCTGCCACGCGATAGTTCACGCCGGCCGAATAGCTGATATAGCTGTAGTTGTAATTGACCGGCGCCGGCTGGGTGAGCGGCAGCATCGCCACGGCCGCTTCGGGCCCGGTGATCTGGCCATCGCGGTTCATGTCATAGCTGGTCACGCCCACGCGCCCGCCGCCCAGGTCTGCGCCATAGAGCGTGCCGCGCACCCGCCCGGTATCGAGCCGCACGCTGCCGCCGATGGCCAGCTTGCCGATGTGATAATTGACCGAGCCATAGGGGGCGAGCACGCCATAGGTCACATCGAAAATGCGGCGGAACTGGCCGGTGCGGCCGCGCCCGAACGCGTAATAACCATTGAGCGTCTGGGCCACGCCCGCGCTGTTGAAGATATTGACCATGGCGGTCTGCCCATGGCCCACCACGTCGATATCCATCGCGGTGTGCAGCCAGGTGGTGTCGAGCGCCTGCGAGGCGGCATAGACGCCCAGCGTGGTGGTCAGGTTGCCGTGCCCCACTTTCCACACTCGCGTGGCGCGCAAGTCGTTGGTAAAGTTGTCGAGCGAGCGGACCTGCAGGTAGGACACATAATACAGCGCGAGCAGGCCATTGCCGTTGACATCGGCGCCGATCGCCTGCCCCGCGCGCGGGCCACTGGCATAGACGGCGCTCGCGCCGGCTCCGCCCTGCCCCGCGGCAAAGGCCGAAACGGTGTTGACGCTGGAATTGAATGCGCGGTCAAAGTCGCCAGAATTGGCGGCGTAGCGCATCTTGTCGCTGACGGTCCAACCCGCGACCTGGAATTCTGCTTCCAGCCCCAGGGCCTGTGACACGGCATGCTGCCCGGTGTTGAGCGCATAAGCAGCCGGCTGGTTGGCGCTGTCGAGCGTCACGACCGGGCCAAGATACGGCGAAAGCACCGAATCGCGGCGAATGTCGAAATTCTTGAGGTTGGTGTAGACCGGATTGTCGTTAGTGCCGGTGATGCCCACGGGATAGGGCGCATACGTGGGCGAGCGATCATCGAGCAGCTTGGCGTAGAACCGGATATAGCCATTGGCAAAAGTGCGGGTGATGTTGAATTTCACCTGCCCGCCGCGCCAGCCGGTCATGCCGATACGGCGCGGCCCCTCGCCCGAGCGATAGAAGCCGCCGAGGTGAAAGCGCAGGTTTTCCGAAAGACGCGCGCCATAATCGAAATCGACGCGCTTCTCGTCATAGTTCAGCCCGCTCGATACCTGCACCGCGCCGCCGGGATTGTCCCCCGTCTTGGACATGAAGTTGATCAGGCCACCAGGCGAATCCGACGCAAAGGTAGAGGCAGAGCCACCGCGGATGACCTCGACCGCGGCAATGTTGAAATCGTTGCGCAAATAGACATCGGCCCCGGCGTTGAACAGATCGCCGAATTCCAGCAGCGGCAGGCCGTCTTCCTGGATCTGCATGTATTTCGATCCACCGGCGGCCAGCGGCAGGCCGCGCACGGTGAAGTTGTTGTTGCCCTCGCCGATGCCCGATTCCACCCGCAAGCCAGGCAAGGTGCGCAGCACGTCGCCCGGTGAGCGCGGCCCGAAGCGGATGATGTCATCGCCGCGCAAGGCGCTGGTCGAAATGGCGCTGTCCAGGCGGTCGCGCCCCTTGGCCACGCCGGTGCTGAACACTTCCACCTTGCGGGCGGGAACAGCGCCGGGCGCGGCAGGCGTGGCTGCCTCGGGTGCCGGGCCTTCGGGTGCGGCATGGGCAGGCGCGGCGTGCGTAAGCGCCAAGGCCAACGTGGCGCAACCGGCAGCAAGGTTTGAGGCTTTCACGGCCATCTCCACAAGACAGGATGTCTTGGAAGATGGCGTTACGCCCGATGAAGTGACTGTACGGGGCGGGCCTGGCTAGGTTCGATTACGGAGGCCCTACTTCTTCCCTTCGGCCTTCTTCTTTTTCATCGCGTCGTGGAAGCGGTCCGCCCAGCCGGGCTTGACCAGTTGTTCGGCGCGCACCAGGCGCAGTTCGCCATCCGAGACATCGCGCGAGACGGTGCTGCCCGCCGCGACGATGGCGTCGGCACCGATCCGCACCGGGGCGATCAGGGCAGAGTTGGAGCCGATGAAGGCGCGGTCGCCGATCACCGTGCGATACTTGAAATAGCCGTCATAGTTGCAGGTGATCGTGCCCGCGCCGATATTGGCGCCCGCCCCCACATCGGCATCGCCCAGGTAAGTGAGGTGGTTGGCCTTGGCCCCGGCGCCCAGGCGCGCATTCTTCACTTCCACGAAATTGCCCACCCGGCTGCCCTGCTCCAGCGCGGCACCGGGGCGCAGGCGGGCGAACGGCCCCACCGAAACCCCGCTGTCCACGCGGCAGCCTTCCAGGTGGCAGAAGGCATGGATCACCACGTTGTCCGCCACCGTCACGCCCGGGCCGAACACCACGTTCTGCTCCACCGTCACGTCGCGGCCCAGCACGGTATCGTGCGAAAACCATACCGTTTCGGGCGCGACCAGCGTGGCGCCATCGGCCATGGCCACCTGGCGGCGGCGATCCTGCCAGCGGCCTTCGGCCTGGGCCAGTTCGCCGCGGCTGTTGATGCCGGCCACTTCATCGGCGTCGGCGGTGATCACCACGGCGCAGGTCTTGCCAGCGGCATTGGCGACATTGACGATGTCGGTCAGGTAATATTCGCCCTGAGCATTGTCGTTGCCCACTTGCGCGAGCAGGGCAAACAGATCGGCACTGTTCACCGCCATGAGGCCGGAATTGCACAGGGTGCAGGCGCGCTCCTGCTCGCTCGCGTCCTTGTGCTCCACCATTTTCACCACGCGATCGCCATCGGCAATCACCCGGCCATATTGCAGCGCATCGGCCGGCTGGAAGCCCAGCACGACCACGGCCGGCGCATCGGGCGCATGCAGCCGATCGAGCATGGCCTGCATTGTCGCGGCCGTCACGAACGGCACGTCGCCATAGAGAATCAGCACATCGCCCACGAAACCGGCCAGCGCCTCTTGCGCTTGCTGCACGGCATGGCCGGTGCCCAGCTGCGGTTCCTGCACGGCGATGGTGGCGCTGCCGGCCAGCGCCTTTTCCAACTGGTCACGGCCGTGACCGGCCACCACCACCTGGCGCGCGGGCGCCAGGGCCGCCGCGCTGGCCATCAGGTGCAGCAGCATCGGCCGTCCGGCAATCGGGTGCAGCACCTTGTGAAGATCGCTTTTCATGCGGGTGCCCTTGCCGGCCGCGAGGATGACAAGAGCGAGGGGGGCGGTGGCCGAGGGCGACAGAGTGTGCGTGGTCATATCCGCATCCTTGCCAGCTAATGCTTGCAGTTTCCAGAACGGGTGGGCACTGGCGATGCACATGACCGATTTTCCATTTTCAGTCGTCGGGTTCGATCTCGACGGGACGCTGTGCGACACCGCCGCAGACCTGGGCAACGCGCTCAACCGCACGCTGGAACACGCCGGGCGGCCCACCTTCTCACTCGACGTGGTGCGCCGTTTCATCGGCGGTGGATCGGGGCAAATGCTGCGCGCCGCGCTGGCCGAAACCGGCGGCTATGACGAGGCGGAGTTCCCCCCGCTGCAAGACGTGCTGTTCGGCTATTACGGCGATGCGATCGCGGTGCATTCGCGCCTCTATCCCGGCGGCGAAGCCATGCTCGATGCCCTGGCCGCACGCGGGGTGACATTGGCCGTGGCCACCAACAAGCGCGAGGCATTCGCGCGCCAGTTGCTGGACGAACTGGGCCTTTCGGCGCGTTTTGCTACGATCATCGGTGGCGATACGCTGGGCCCGGGCAAGGCCAAGCCCGCACCCGACATGCTGCAGGAAATGGTGGCGCGCTGCGGCGGCGGCCGTGCCGCTTTCGTGGGTGACACCACGTTCGACGTGGGCGCCGCGCGCGCCGCCGGGTTGCCGGTGGTGGCGGTGAGCTTTGGGTTCCACGACCTGCCCCCGCCACTGTTGGGCGCCGACGCAGTGATCGATCACTTCGACGCGCTGGTGCCCACGCTGGCACGGCTGGGCTGAGCGCTTACTCGGCCAGCAGGTCCAGCAGCCCGCGCTCCTCGCGGCTGAGCCAGCGCGTGGCGCGCGGCAGGCGCAGGCCGGCGCGCCATTCGGCCTGGCCGGGCACCAGGGCCAGCACGGCGGGGTGGATATAGCTTTTGCGCGCGATCGTGGGCGTGTTGCCCAGCCGATCCGACACCAGCGCAAGCAAGGCCTTGAGCGGCACGTTTTCCTGCGCGTGGGCCAGCGCGGCGAAGGCCAGCACGCTGGCGTGCCAGGTGCGAAAATGCTTGGCGGTGATCGGTGCGCCGGTCGCCGCGCGCAGCCAGGCGTTGACATCGGCCGAACCCACCGGGCAGGCAGTACCATCCTCGTTCAGGTATTGAAACAGGTGCTGCCCTGGCAGATCCTGCATGCGCCGCACGAAGCGGGCGAGCGCGCGATCGGTCAGGCGCATGTCGCGCTCGATGCCCGATTTGGCGCGAAAGCGCAGGCGCAGGCTTTGGCCCTTGAGTTCCACATGCCGCATGCGCAACGTGGTGGCACCAAAGCTGGCATTGGCACGGGCATAGGCTTCGTTGCCGATGCGGATCGCGCCGGTATCGAGCAGGCGCACCACGCAGGCGATGCAGCGCTCCTCGCTCAACGCCCGCCCCGACAGCGCCGCTTCCACGCGCGCCCGCACTTTGGGCAGCAGGGCGCCGAATGCAGCGCACCCGTCGAACTTTTCCGCCTCGCGCGCGGCGCGGAAATCGGGGTGATAACGATATTGCTTGCGCCCGCGCGCATCCACGCCGGTGGCCAGGATGTGCCCATGGGGCAGCGGGCAGAACCAGGCATCGCGATAGGCCGGCGGCAGAGCCACGGCATTGAGCCGGTCGATCTCGTCCCGATCGATGATGCGCTGCCCGGCGTGATCGCGGTAGCACCAGCCCCGGCCGGCGCGGCGCCGGGTGATGCCGGGAATGCTTTCATCCACATAGACCAGTTGGCACTTGCCCGGTTCTGGCAAAACGGCTTTCCTCATGCGGGGCTAGGCCTCTCCATCGGGCCAACGCCACAACATGTCTTGCGGTTCCCCCCATGCCCCGCCAGAATGATAGGCAGGCTAACAATCGACCGCACATAATCAACCGTTGCAGAGGAACGACCATGTCCGAAGAATATACCCCGCCCAAGGTCTGGACCTGGGACAAGGCCAACGGCGGCGCCTTTGCCAGCGTCAACCGACCGATCGCCGGCCCCACGCACGACAAGGACCTGCCGGTGGGCGCGCATCCGTTCCAGCTCTATTCGCTCGGCACGCCCAATGGCCAGAAGGCCACGATCCTGCTGGAAGAACTGCTGGAAGCCGGCGTTGCCGAGGCGGAATACGATGCCTGGCTGATCAAGATCATGGATGGCGATCAGTTCTCGTCCGGCTTTGTCGACATCAATCCCAATTCCAAGATCCCCGCCCTGGTCGATCGCAGCGGCCCCGAACCGTTCCGCGTGTTCGAATCCGGCGCGATCCTGATGCACCTGGCTGAAAAGTTCGGGATGTTCCTGCCCACTGCCAACCCGGCGCGGGCCGAATGCCTTTCCTGGCTGTTCTGGCAGATCGGCTCGGCCCCGTTCATGGGCGGCGGGTTTGGCCATTTCTACAACTATGCACCGGTCAAGATCGCCTATGCGATCGATCGCTATGCCATGGAAACCAAGCGCCTGTTCGACGTGGCCAATCGCCGCCTGGCCGAAAGCCGTTTCCTGGGCGGAGACGAATACACCATCGCCGACATTGCCGCCTATACCTGGATGGGCAACCTCTATCGCGGCGAAGCCTATGGCGAGGCCGCCACGTTCCTGTCGATGCACGAATACGAGCATGTCGGCCGCTGGGTGGGTGAGATCGACCAGCGCCCCGGCGTGCTGCGCGGCCGCCTGGTCAACAGCGGCAAGGGCCTGGCCGAGCGCCACAGCGCGGCCGATTTCGCGACGCTGCCCCCCGAAAAGCTCAAGGGCATCGTCAAGGGATTCTGAGCAGCGCCAGCCGCCCCGCAATCCCGTTTGCGGGCATTCTCTCTTCCCATGCGGGAGGGGGAATGCCCGCGGCAAGTTATCCCCAGCTACCCTCTTTTCATTCGCGTTTCGCCCGCTATAAGCGCGCGCTCTGCTGGGGCGTCGCCAAGTGGTAAGGCACCGGTTTTTGGTACCGGCATTCGCAGGTTCGAATCCTGCCGCCCCAGCCAGATTTGCGGTCCAAGCCGCAACGCGGCGCAGGTTCGATCGCCACCGGCCGCATCCAGCCCTCCTTCTTGCATGGTGATGGCTATCCAGCCCGCCAGCCGTGGCTGTACCACGCCGGACCGATGCCGATTGGGCTTGCCACCCTCATCGTTACGTGTTGTTACTTAGGCTCTTACAAATAGTTCGGTGTTGCCCAGCCTGATCGCCCTGTGCCCGGTTTTCCGCGCGGCACCGGGGCTGTTGGGCTGTGGGCGGCCTTTCGGGCAGGAGTGCGCGATGACGGTATACGGCAAGCAGGGCACGGCATTTCTGATTCCCACCGCCACCGCCAATATCCAGAACCAACCCGCCATCGCCACGCTGGCCGATGGCCGCGTGGTCGTGGTCTGGACCGATCTGAGCAAGGGCGTGGGTGGTGCCACCGGCGATACCAGCGACAACGCGATCAAGGGCCAGATCCTGGCCGCCAACGGCAGCAAGCTGGGCAGCGAATTCCTGATTAACACCGCCACCAGCGGCGGCCAGACCCTGCCAACGATCGCTTCCCTTGCCAATGGCGGCTTTATCGTCACCTGGACCGATGCCAGCGCAGGCGTGGGCGGCGCCGGTGGCGATACCAGCGGCAAGGCGATCAAGGCGCAGATTTTCGATGCTACCGGCGCCGAAGTGGGCAGCGAAATTCGCATCAACGCCCGAACAGTCAGCGACCAGTTCCAACCGTCCGTCGCCTCGCTGGCGGGCGGTGGTTATGTCATCACCTGGACCGACACCGCCGGTGCGATTTCCGGTACCGGCGCCGATACCAGCGAGGCGGCGGTCAAAGCCCGCATCTATGACGCCAATGGTGCCAAGGTCGGCGGAGAATTCCTGGTCAATACCCAGATCATCGGTAGCCAGGCCGATGCCCATGTCACTGGGCTGGCCAATGGCACGTTCGTGATCACCTGGACGGACAGTCCGATCGAGGCAACGCTCGAAAACCCCTACCCCGACACCACGACCGCCGATGGCGATATGGCCGGCATCAAGGCCCAGCTCTATGCCGCGAATGGCACCCCGATCGGCGGCGAGATGATCGTCAACACCTCGACCTATTATTACCAGACCAAATCCACTGTCACCGCGTTGGCCAATGGCGGCTATGTCGTGGCTTGGGAAAGCTGGGACGGCTACGGTCCGGCCGACAACACCCCCCGCATCCTGGCCCAGGTGTTCGATGCTGGCGGTGCCAAGGTCGGGGCCGAACTGGCGGTGAGCACGCCCGCGGGCATCTATATGCCAGAATGGCCTACGATTGCGGCACTGGCCAACGGCGGCTTTGTCGTCGTGTATGACAAGCAGCTAAGCGGGGGCAACGCGATCACCGCCCGAGCCTTTGATGCGCTGGGTCATGCCGATGGCGCCGAAATCGCAGTGACCGGTTTGACCACCTGGCCGCTTTACGATCCCGTGGTTACCGGGCTTGCCGATGGCGGTTTCATGGTGAGTTGGACGGACTATAACCAGGGTGGGACAACCCCAGGAGACACCTCGATCGCGGTCAAGGGCCAGGTCTTCACGGTGGTGGGCCACGATCCGATGATAACCTCGAACGGCGCCGACGCTACGGCCAGCGTGGTGATTGCAGAGAACAACGCCGTGGTCACCACCGTCACCGCCACCGATGCCGATCCGGGCACCACGATCCGCTATGCCCTGGCCGGCGGCGCCGACGCCGCGCTGTTTCAGATCAACGCCACCACCGGTGTGCTTTCATTCAAGTCTTCGCCCGACTTTGAAAACCCGACCGATGCCAACCGCAACGGGGTTTACGACGTGATTGTGTCGGCGCGCGACGGCACTTACACCGACACGCAAGCCATCGCCGTGACAGTGAGCGATGTGTTTGATTCAATGGTCCACACTACGCGAACCGCGCTAGTACGGGTCAACGCCGAAACCCCGGGCGAGCAGATCGGACCCACGCTGGCCGCCACCACCGACGGCATGATTGCCGCTTGGGTGGATAGCAATACGCTGGACCTGCGCGCGCAATTCTTGGCAGCCGATGGCAGTCGGGTCGGCAGCGAAATCACGGTAGCTACATTGGGTGTAGGACCGTCAACCGACAACGGCGTGACGATGGCCCAACTGGCGGGCGGCAACATTGTTCTGGCGTGGACAGATGCCAACCGTACCATCAAGGCGCAGTTGATCACCGCAAACGGCACGCTAGTGGGCGATGCCTTTTCCCTCGCCGCAACCCCATCGCTTGCCGGATCGCCACGCAAGGCAGCGATCGCCACACTTGCCGACGGCGGCTTTGTCGCCACCTGGGAGGCCTATGCCGGCGCCGACAGCAGCGGAACCGCTGTCCGCGCCCAGTTGTTCGATGCCAGCGGCAATAAGGTGGGTGCAGAAATCGCGGTCAACACCGCCACCAACGGTAACCAAGCCGACCCGGCCATCGCGACACTGGCCAAGGGCGGCTTCGTGATCACCTGGAATGACAGCAGCGCCACCCAGGCGGACACTGACGGCACAGCCGTGAAAGCTCAGGTTTTTTCCAGCAGCGGCGTAAAGCTGGGGAATGAGTTCCAGGTCAACACCCATGCCCCGGGAAACCAGGATCACGCCGTCGTTGCCCGCCTTGCCAACGGCACGTTTGTGGTTTCCTGGCAGGACAGAACTGGCGTGGACGACTCGCTGACCGCGATCAAGGCCCAGTTGTTCAATGCGAGCGGAGCGAGGCTGGGCACAGAAATCCTGGTGAGCACCACTGATAGCGCATCCGACGCTGTGATGCCGGCCATCACTCCCATGGCGAACGGCGGATTTGCGATCGCATGGAATGACAGCGGCCCGGCATGGGTTATGGTCCAATTGTTCTATTCTACCGGGGCCAAAGCTGGCAGTGCGTTCAAGCTGAGCGCAGACGCGATCAATTCAGATCTGCCATCCGCGCTGGCTGGCCTTGCCGATGGGTCGTTGGCCTCGGTATGGCAAACCCACGCGGCTGAACTGGGCGATACCGATGGTGGCATCGCCCTGCATGTCGATACCGTGCAGACCCCAAGCGGCAGCGTCACGATCACCGGCAGCGCCGCGCCCGATGTGCTCAATGGCACGTTCTACAATGACAAGCTGCTGGGCGGCGACGGGGCGGACAAGCTCAACGGCGGATCGGGCACCGATACGCTGGTGGGTGGCGCGGGAGACGACCGCCTCTATGGCGGCGATGGCAGCGATACGGCCAGCTATGCCGGGGCCGCTGCCGGCGTTACCGTCAGCCTGGCGATCACCACCGCGCAGGATACCATCGGTGCGGGCACCGATACGCTCAATTCGATCGAGAACCTGGGCGGCTCGTCCTTTGCCGATCACCTCACCGGCGGCAGCGGCAACAATTACCTGGTCGGCGGCAACGGCAACGACGTGCTCGATGGCGGGGCGGGCAACGATCTGCTGGTGGGCAGCGCCGGGGCCGATACGATGACCGGCGGCACCGGCAACGACCGCTTCCGCTTCGACGTGATGGAAACCACCGCCCGTCGCGACACCATCACCGACTTCACCGCCGGGCAGGATTCGATCGAGATTCGCCGCAGCATATTCACCGCCTTTGCCGGGCACGCGGCCGGCGCCTTGACCGCCGGGGAACTGGCACTGGGGCCGGTTGCCACCACGCCCGACCAGCACCTGATCTATGACCAGTCCACCGGGGTGCTATCCTACGATGCCGATGGTTCGGGCGCCGGCGCGGCGATTGAACTCGCGGTGCTCACCGGCCATCCCGCCTTGGTCGCGGGCGACATCCTGCTGATCTGACCAACCCACGCAAGCGCGTGCCTATCCCGTTCTGACACCGCCATATCCGGCCTGGCTGCAAACGACGTTGTTATGACAACGCCAAAAAGCTAATGCACCGCGCCGGGGACGATTGGAGGTTGGGGTTGGTACGCGTAAATCGACGGCTTGGCCGGACCGGCGGGACAGCCGATGGCTGATCGCGCCCCGGCACGACACGCCGTGGCGTCCTGTTCCTTCGCCCCGCCTGATGCCCCCACGCCGGCTGCGCGGCCCACGGTTGCGCTGGTCTATAATCCCCATGCCGGGCATTTCTGCGCGCGCACGCTGGCGCGCTGGCAAGCCGCGCTGGAAAGTGCCGGCTATCCAACCCTGCTGGTCGATAGCCTGGACTATGCCCGCGCGCCGCAGCACCAGCCCGCCGACGTGGTGTGCATCGTGGGCGGAGACGGCACCGCCCGCATGGTGGTGGAAGCCGGGCTGGCCGGCACTGACGCCGCGCCACTGCGCCACGCGCTGCTGCCGGCCGGCACGGTCAACCTGATCGCCCGCGAAGCCGGCTGCACGGCGCAGCCCGATGCCCTCCTTGCAGCACTCGCCGCCGGTGCGCCGGGCACGCCGCATTACCTGGGCCTTCTCGATGGTGCGCCGTTCCTGTGCTGCGCTTCGGCCGGGCCGGACAGCGCAGTGGTGGCCCGCGTGACGCCAGCCGCCAAAAAGCGCTGGGGGCGCGCTGCCTATGCCCTGGCGGCGATCGCGCAAGCCTGGCGCTGGCCACGCCCGGCCCTGCGCGTGACGATCGACGGCGTCGCGCACGCGGCCGAGGCGGTGTTCGTGTTGAAAGGGCGGTTTTACGCCGGCCCCTGGACTCTCGATCCCCAGGCAGACCTGCGCCGACGCGAATTGCGCGTGGTGCTGCTGCCCCGCGCGCGCCGCCGCGACATCATTCGCCTGGCCTTGAGCGCGATGATCAGCCCACGCTTTGCCGATCCGGCCTGGCAACGCTTTGCGGCACAAGCCGTGACTATCGACGGGGCGCAGCGCGTGCCGATCCAGGCCGATGGCGATGTGGTGGGACAAACTCCGGCGCGGTTCAGCCTAGCGACAGCGCCCATCCGCTTCCTGTCTCCGGCGGCGCGACAGACCACAAGGGACCAGGCCTGATGCGCCAGCAATTCGAACGAGAGCCTTGCAATGATACTGTCCTGCCCCGGTCCCCGGCCCAGCCGCCTGCGCCCACCCCATTGCACGTGGTGCCAATCGCCCCTCTCGCCGCCGACCTGCCCCACCCGCGCCGTTCGATGATCGGGGAAACGCTGCCTGCACCGGCGCGCCGCGCGCCTGTGGCGGATCGCTGGCTGTGGGCGCTGGTCGCCGCTTCGGCCCTCGCCGTCATGGCGATGATGGTGGCCAATCGCCTGCCGGTGATGGTGGCAAGCCCGGCCTTTGCCGTGCTGGTGCTGGCCGTGGGCGCCTTGCTGGAGACCTGGCGCCGCTGTGCGCGCGCGGCAACGCCCTTGCAGGCCCGGATGCGGGACTTGTGCGAATATGGCCTGGTGCTGATTGCCATCGGCGTGCTGGGCGGTGTGGCCAGCTATCAAGTGGCGGCCCTGTCCCGCGGGTTTTGCGACGACATGCTGCAACGCTGGGACACCGCGCTGCATTTCGACTGGCTTTCGCTCTACCGCCTCGTGGTCAGCCATCCGGTGCTGCAATATACCGGATCGGCGGCCTATGATGCGGTATTCCTTTATCCCTGGGCCATCCTGATCTGGCACGCCTGGAATGGCGAGCGTGCCCAGGCGCGCGAATTCCTGCTGACCTTCTGGCTGGCCGCAGTGATCACGCTGGCGCTGTTCCCGCTGTTTCCAGCGCGCGGCGCCCTGGCCCACTTGTGGCACGGAGCAGTGCCCTATGCCCCCAGCAACGGATTGGACCAGGGCACGGTGATCGCCACGCTGCGCGCCCATGCCCTGGGCGGGATCGATCTGGGCACGGTCACCGGCGTCGTCTCCGCGCCGAGCTTCCACACCGTGTGCGGCGTGCTGTTCATCGCGTTTTCCTGGCGCATCGTGCCGCTGCGGCTGCTGATCGTGCCGCTCAATCTGATGCTGCTGGCGGCCACCCCGATCGAAGGATCGCATTACCTCATCGATATGGTGATCGGCGCCCTTGTCGCCTCGACCGCGCTCGTCTTGGTGCGCAAGCGCGCCACCTTGCTGACCCTGGCCCAGGGCCTGGCGGCAAGGCGCCTGCGCCCCGCCGCCGTTTCACGCTGATCCTTCCCGATCAATAGTCCTTGCTGGCCTTTACGCTGACCTGTTCATCGCCGATCGTGGAGATCGTGCCGAGCAGGGCCAGCCAGCGGGTGATGCGGAATTCGATCGACGTGGCGTTGTACCCGCGTCCGTCGGTCACCAGTTCCAGATAGAACCGCCGCCCCAGATACTTGCCCACGGCGATCGACGTGCCGCGCCCGGTGGTGGCATCGGCCCCCACGATACGCAGGCGATCGAGCCCGATCGCACTGCGCACCTTGTTGATCGGATCGCCCCCGCCGCCGCCACGCAGGCTGGCGAGCGCCGAGGCCAGTTGCACGGCTTCCGGCGCCGAAATCTGCGTGATCGAGGTGCCGAACAGCAGGCGGCTGAGCAGCTCTTCCTCGGGCAGGGCCGGGGTGGAACTGAACGCGATGGAGGTGTGCGCCGCCGTGCCGGAAATCGTGATCGTGGCGGTCACGCCATTGGCATCGCCGGTGGCGACGATATCGAGTTGCGGATCGATCGGAGTGGTACCAGTGAAGCGGATCTTGCCGCGCGTGAGATCGAACCGCTTGCCGGCGAATTCATAACTGCCACGGATCACTTCGGCCGTGCCGGTAATCTCGGGCGCGGCAGTGGTGCCGCGCAGGCGGATATCGGCCCCCCATTCGCTGTCCAGCCCCATGCCGCGCACCGCCACACGATTGGCGGCCACCGCATCGATCATGAACTGCCACGGCGCCGAGGGAACCTTGGCTGGCGCAGCATCGGCGGGGGCATTGATTTCGCGCGTCTTGATCGTGGGCAGGTCTGCCGCCGCGCTTGCCTTGCCCAGGGCCCAGCTGGCCTGGTCGATGCGCACGCGCCCGGCGATCGTGCCGCCGTTGCCGCTGCTGATCACGCGCAGCGGCCCGGTGACCGTGGCCGACATGTCGTCGCGCCGGATCAACTGCGCATTGCTTGCCGCCAGGCGCAGGTCGATGCCCACGCCCTTGGTGGCAATCGCCGAAAGGTCGATCGTGCCGCTGCCTTCCACTTTACCCCCATTGCTGGTGGTGCCGGTGAAATGCTGGAGCGAGAGGTGCGAGGCATCGAAGCTGCCGGTCGCCTCGACATTCTGGACGTCCGCACCGATCAGGGACGAACGCAAGCGCAGCCCCTTGCCCGCCAGCGCGCCGTTGAGGACGGGCGCATCGATCGTGCCGCTGACATTGGCCACCGCGCCCAATGGCCCGGTGAAATCGAACGCCTCCACCGCCGACAGACGCCACAGCGCTTCGGCCGGGCCGCTATAGCGCACCTGCGCGTTGAGCTTGCCGCCGCGCAGGCGTTCGGTCAGCGTGCCGCCGCGCGGCAGATCGGCAATCGCGGCCTGCAGGCGACCGCGCACCGCGCCGCCATCCTTGACCACGGCGCGCGTCTGCAACGATGCCGCATCGAGTTGGCCGATCAGGTAGAGATCGACCGGGTGCGACGTGAGCACCAGGCCAGAGCGCGAGAAGTTGCGCACCTGGATGGCCACATGGCCCTGCGGCGCGCCGGTGCCATCGTCGCTGTAATCGATCAGGCCCGAGGCGATGCCGCCCAGCCCGAGATCGGCCACCGCGATATCCAGCACCGAAAGCGGCATGCGCGCCACTTTCAGATCGATCTTGGTCGGCCCACCCAGGATATGGCCCTCGGCAATCACGATGCCGCGGCCGAATGTCACTTGCGTGGGTTGCAGCTTCCAGCCTTCGCCCTCTCGCTCCATCACCATGCGGCGCGGCATGTCAACCGTGCGGCCGGCATAATTGCCCGCCACATAGGCGACGACCTTGTCAGGCTCGAACGCAGCGGTGCCCTGCAGCGCGAACTGCGTGCCACGCCGCCCCGCGATCGACGCGGTGACGCTGCCCGAACCGTTGACCAGCGCGGCGCTGGCCGCCAGGCGCCCGATGAACACTTTGCCCGCCGAAAGCCCCTGCGCGGTAACATTGGCCGTCACGGTGCTGTTGCCTTTGGCAAACAGGCCATCCACGTCGATCTTGGCGCTGCCGATGGCCAGCGGCGTATCCCCGCCAAAGCGGGCATTGCGCGCTAGGATCAAGGCCTTGACCATCTGCCCGCCATCCTGTGGCGCCAGGTGGATCGTGCCATCAAGCCCGCCGCCTTTCAGCGCCAGATCGCCGCTCACGCCGCCATTGGCCAGCACCAGGCCACCGGTCACATCGGTCTGCCACACGCGCAGGAACTGGATCTGCAGCCGGGTGGGCCCGTCCTTGGGCGAAAACAGGCCCATCGACCCGTTGAACGGCCCCAGGCGCGATTGGCCCTGGGCGGTGATGCCCAGGCCATCGGGAATCGGGCTGATCCCCACGCGCACATCCTTGAGGCCGGCCGCCGGCAGCGGGCTGGCAAACACCAGTTCCGCGTGCGGGCCATCCTTGGCGAGGCGCGCGTTGACGGTGAACGGACCATAATCGGTGGAACGGCCCTGGCCAACGACGCTGGCGGTGCCGTCCTGGCCCACCTGGCCGTCCATGGTCAGCGTCAGCTTGGGGGCGTTGACCGACACCTTGCGCAAGGTGAGCGGAATGGCGCCACCCATCCGCGCACTGCCCGAAAAGCGCACGTCGCCACCCGCCAGATTGGCCAGCGTGGCGTTGCTCAGGCGCGACAGGCGCCCGGCGGCATTGGCCTGGATCGACCACGGCAGGCGATCGCCCACCTTGATCAGCACTTTGGCCGTGCCGTCCAGTGTGCCGACATTGGGCACGGCAAAGCCGCGGGCCACGATCGGCCCGGCCAGGGCATAGCCGCCGCGCGCCATGTCGCCGCGCAAGGTCAGCCGCGCGTCCAGGCCCTTGAGATGCAGGGCCAGCGGATCGGCCGACAGGGCATTGCCGCGCATCACCAGATCGCCTTGAAGCCGGGCCCCGCCCAGATGCTGGTCGACCATGGCCTGGCCGCTGCGCAAGACCTGCGCCGTCACGTCGAGCGGCAGGACCAGCGCCTTGCCATCCCAGTGCGCGGTGCCGGCAGTCCGCAGCCCCTGCGCGGTGATCTGGCCCGAACGCAGGCTTTTCACGGTGACGAGGTGTTCGAAGGACAGATCGTTGAACGCGCCATCCAATGTGCCCGACAGCGCCACGCCTTCCACCTGCGGATCGGGCAGCAGCTTTTCCGGGTGAAGCACCTGGGCCTTGACCTTGATCGCCTGGGCCTGGTTGTTGGCGAGATCAAGGCCGCCCTGCGCCATGGCGCGCAGAGTTGGCGTAACGGCAAAGGCGGTGCCCTGGGCACGGCTTTGCGCGAAAGTGCCCTGATAGACGAGCGAGACCTTGCCACCGGCAGCAGCCGCCGCCGTGCCCTTGACCAGATCGGCCGGGAACACCTGGCCAGCCAGGCGATAAGTGCCGCTGCGGTTGTCGAGCAGGAAGGCCGCCAGGGTCTTGCCACCCTGTTGCGCCCAGCCAAAGCCATGCCAATCGGCAAAACTGCCGCGCCCCGCCACGCGCATGTGCACATCGCGGCGCAGGCCCGAAAGCCCGGCGAGCAGGCCATCCTTGGGGGCATCATAGAGCCCGGCCAGTTCGAAGCGATCGCGATCGGGTTCGCTGTCGAGGTGCACGACCAGGCGGTCGCGGCCCCCCAGCTTGCCCGTCACGTCGACCAGGGCGCGCCCGTTGCGAATGTCGGCGCGGGCCTTCACGTCGATACGCCGCCGATCGCCGACGATGCCCTTGGCAATCGTCAGGTCTTCCAGGGCAAAACGATCGATGCGGATGTTGAAATCGGGCAGCACCGGCGCGTTGGGATCGCCCGGATTCATCTTGGGCGTGCGCCACAAGGTGCCGCGATGAAAGACGAGGGTGCGGATATCGAGGCCGCTGTGCAGCCACGAGAGCGGCCGCCAGTCCAGCTCTACCTCGGGCACGGTCATGAAGCGGCCCTTGGGATCGCTGATCACCACGTCGCGCAGGGTGGACGCGCCGAACAGCGAACCGTCGATCCGCCCGATCTTCACGCGCAGGCCCGATCCCGGCGTGACCTGGGCAATGCGATCGATCACGAAGCGATGGCCGATGGCCGAATCCAGAATGAGGAACAGCGCCCCCAGCCCGGCCGCGAGCAAGAGCAGCGCGGTGACAAGGCGACGGGCCCAGCGCGCGGTCCAATGGCCTTGCGGGGCGCTGCGGGCCGCGGCGGGCTGATCCGCCGGCGTTGGTGCCGGCGGGGTATCCTGTGGTTCCTGCACCATCAGAAGGCTTGCCCCAGCGCGATATAGACACCCAGGCGGCTATCGCCCGGACGCGGATTGATGGGCGTGCCCACGTCGATACGGATCGGGCCGAAGTTGGTCTGGTAACGCAGGCCCAGGCCCGCGCCCAGGCGCAAGCCGGACAGCGTGGGCGTGGCGGTTGGTCCCACGGTGCCGGCATCGACGAAGGGCACCAGGCCCACCGCGCCGCCAAACAGACCCGTCTTCACGCGCGCTTCCAGCGAGAATTCGCTCAACGAGCGGCCACCGGTCGGCTCCCCGGCGGAATCGAGCGGTCCCACCCGCTGATAGGCATAGCCACGCACCGATGCGCCGCCACCGGCATAGAACCGCCGCGACGGCGCGATATTGTCGAGCGTGGTGCCGGCAATCGCCCCCAGTCGCGTGCGCGCGGCCAGGACCACGCTGCTGCTGATGCGCTGATAGATGCTGGCATCCACTTGCGTCTTCACATAGCTCGACTTGGTGCCGTCGGTGGTGGACAGCTCGGGCGAGACGCGCAGCGAAAGGCGCCAACCCCGGGTGGGATCGAGCAGGCTGTCGCTGGCATCATAGGCCCCGCGCAGCGGCAGGGCGGCGATGAAATACGTGGTGCGCGGGGTGGTGCTGGTGGTTTCCTGCGTCCCGATCAACTGGATGCCGAACGAATAGGTCCACGGCTTCTGGAAGATCAGCGTGGATTGCTTTTCCAGGCTTGCCGTCGCCGAAATGGTGTTGGCGTCATAGGCGCGAACCTGGATGGTCTGGGCATAGAGATCGGCGGTAAGAACCTGGTCCCGCTCGTGGAAATTGTTGCGGCGGAAGGTGAAACCGGCCAGCTGCTCTTGCGTGCCGAGCACGCCGCGGAACTTGATCATCCCTTCGGGCGGGAAGAAGTTGCGGTGTTCCCAGCTGCCTTCCAACCGCGCGCCTTCGCCGCTGGAATACCCGATCAGGCCCGCCAGCGTGCGCTGCGGCGCCTTGGTCAGATCCACGTCCACGTCCACCACGCCGGGCTGCCCATTGGCGGGCGGCGTGACTTCGCGGGCCTTGACCGTTGCGGTGGACACCAGGCTGGTGGCCAGAATGCCCTCGCGCAGGTCGTCCATGTCGCTGCGCTGGTACATGTCGCCGGGGCGGAAGCGGGCAATCCGCTCCAGGTGGCGGGAACTCAGGTAGGCCGGCAGGTTGCTGTTGACGTGGCCGAAGCGGTACTTGCCGCCGGTGGTCACCGGCACCGTGAGGTCTCCGGTCCGCGGTTCGTGGTCGATCACCAGATCGGGTTCGCCCACGCTGGCAAAGGCATAGCCGCGCTCACCCAGTTCCTTGTTGAGGCTGTCCTTTTCGGTGAGGATCTTGTCGCTGTTGATCGGATCGCCGATGTTGAGGTGGAACGCGGCGCGCAGATTGGCGCTGTCGCTTGCGGCCATAACATCGCCCAGCGCGATATGGGCAAAGCGATATTGCGGCCCAGGCTGAATGTCGAAGCGGACCACCGACTTGGCGAGATTTGCCTGACGCCGGGCGCGGGCCTCCTCGGCGGTTTCGGCCTTGGCCGGCGCTGCTGCGCCGGTCGCGGCACTGCTGCTCGCCGTTTCCGGGGCGGTGGCCGCCGGAGTCGTGGTTCCGGGCGTAGCGGGCCGCTCGATCGTCTGCGTCACACCCGGATCGTAATAGCCATAGACGCGCAGCACCTGCTGCAGCAGTTCGGCATCGCTCTTGGCGCGACGGGTCAACTGCGCCAGGTTGTCTTCATCGTCCTTGAGCGTGGCCAGCGCCGAAAGGCCCTTGAACCGCGCGACGATGGCATCGCGATCGGGAATTTGCGTGTCGGTGGGAAACGCGAGCACGACCTGGTCTGCCACGCGCACCAGGGCGGCATTGGCAATCCGCACGCCTTGGGCCGAATCATCGGTTTCCAGCGCGGCCCCTGCGGCCTTGGCCTGCTGCTGGGCATCGGCGATATCGGGATCGGGCGTGAGCGGCTCGATTGCGGGCAGATCGGCCTGGTCAGGCCAATCGAGCGTGATGCCCGGCATGGCGGGCAGCGCCGGCAGCGGATCGGGGCTGATCAGGGTGGAAACATCGGGCACCGTCGCGCGGGCGGCATCGGTGTCGCGTGCCCAGGCCTGCGGGTTGTCGATCGCGGAATCGGGGATCAGCGCTTCAAGCGCGGGATCGGCATCGCGCGACTGGCCCAGTGCGGGCAGCGGCCCGAGAACGGCCCCCAGACCCACCCCCAGCGCGGCAAGCGCGCGCGCCAGGTTGGATGGCCCGAAGACGTCAGAGTGGAGGAAACCCTTGCGCCACGCTGGCGCTGACAGGCTGGGCAGAAAGCTCGGGCTTGGTCGGCAGGCCATCGGCACCATCGGTTTGCCCCAGGCGATCGATGGCCTGGGCTTGCGCCTCAGGCTCGAATGCACACCAGCCATCGCGGCCAAGACGCTCCATCGGGCGATAGCGGATCTTGTACTGCATCCGTGCCGATCCCTCGACCCAATAGCCGAGGTAGACATAGGGCAGGCCGATCCTCTGTGCGTGGAGGATGTGATCGAGAATGATGAAGTTTCCAAGCCCGCCGCGCGTTTCGTGATGTGGATCGTAAAAACTGTAGACCATCGAGAGCCCATCACCCTGCTGATCGGTCAGGCAGGCCCCCACCAGTTTGCCCGGGCTGCCATCGGCAGTGGGCTCCCTGTATTCGATCACATAACTTTTCACCGACGTATGTTCCACCATGTCCGCGAAATCCATCTCGTCCATGGTGGCCATGCCGCCGCCCGGATGCCGGGCAGCGAGATAACGCCGAAGCAGATCGAATTGTTCCGCAGTGGACCACGGTTTACACGCTGTCACCACAAGATCGCCATTGCGGCGCAGATCGCGCCGTTGTGTGGCCGATGGGCGAAAGGCCCCCGCCACCACCCGCACCGACACACAGGCCGTGCAATCGACGCACGATGGCCGATAGGCCACCGTCTGGCTGCGCCGGAAACCGATGCGGCTCAGCGCATCGTTCAGCTCCTCGGCGCCAGGCCCCTTCAACTCGGTGAAGACCTTGCGTTCCTGCCGGCCGGGCAGATAGGGGCACGGGGCCGGGCTGGTGACGAAGAAGCGAGGGAAGCGGACAGGCGCTGTCACGGCGAAGAGCAGTTCCTTGTCGCGAAGCCGGACCATCCGGCGCGCGTCTTGCCCATAGCCGTGCCCCGGCATGGCCCTGGGTTAAAGCGTGTTAACCACGAAAGCCGATTGACCGACAAGCCTGCGCCGTCATTTCGGTGCTGATTTTCACGGGGCCGTCCGATCCCGTGCCAAGGCAGGACAGCCTGCCCGGCACGGGTTAACGGATTCAAGCCGGCCGCGGGTGAGGCCGGCGGTGCGTTAGGCCAGTTCCACCTGGGTCACGTCATAGCCGCGGTCGCGCAGCGAACGCACCAGCAGGTCGATCTGCTCACGGTTGCGCGCCTCGCATTCGATCTCGGCCGTCAGCCCCTTGGCCGGCAGCGAGGTAAAGATGCGCTGGTGCCACACTTCCAGGATGTTGACCTGGTGGCGGTTGAACTCTTCCACCACGCTGTAGAGCGCACCAGGGCGATCCTGCAGCACGATGCGCAGCCGGCCCAGCCGGCCCGAACGGGCCAGATCGCGCAGCAGCACGTTGGCAAGCAGGCGCGTGTCGATGTTGCCGCCGGTCAGCACGATGCCCACCTTGCGCCCTTCGAACATGCGCCGGTTGGCGATCACGGCGGCAAGCCCGGCCGCGCCGGCGCCTTCGACCACGGTCTTTTCGATCTGCAGCAGCAGGGCCACCGCCGATTCGAGCGCGGCTTCATCGACCAGCACGATATCGTCGAGCAGGGTTTCGAGCACCGCCGAGGTGAACTTGCCCGGTTCCTTGACGGCGATGCCTTCGGCCAGGGTATCCCCGCCGCAGGGCAGCGTCTGGTGCTTGAGCTTGTCGTACATCGACGGGAACAGCGCCGCCTGCACGCCCACCAAGCCAATGCCCGGCTTCATCGCGCGCGCGGCCGTGCCCATGCCGGTCAACAGCCCGCCCCCGCCGATCGGCACGGCCAGCATGTCGATCTCGGGCACGTCGGTCAGCATTTCCAGCGCCACCGTGCCCTGCCCGGCCGCAACGGCGGGATCGTCGAATGGGTGCACGAAGGTCAGCCCGCGCTCCACCTCGAGCAGGCGGGCATGGGCATAGGCATCGTCGAAGGTTTCCCCTTCGAGCACGACATTGCCGCCGACGCTTTCGGTCTGCATGATCTTCACCGCCGGCGTCGTGCGGGGCATGACGATCGTGACCGGCACGCCCAGCCGCGTGCCGTGATACGACAGGCCCTGGGCATGGTTGCCGGCCGACGCCGCGATCACGCCGCGCGCGCGCTGTTCTTCGGACAGGAGGAGAAGGGCATTGAGCGCGCCGCGTTCCTTGTAGGCGGCGGTGAATTGCAGGTTTTCGAACTTGAGGTAGATCTCGGCGCCGGTGATCCGGCTGAGCGTCTGGCTATGCAGCGTGGGGGTGCGCACCACCTTGCCCATAATTCGCCCGGCCGCCGCGTGCACGTCGGCAAGGGACAGCTGGGCATGCGCCGGCTGCTGGGCGAGCTTGTGGACAAGGTTTTCCATGGATGCTGCCCCTAATACAAAGGGCTGCGCAAAGAAACCGTTTCCGCGTGCCGGGACGAGCCCCAAGGGAGGGCTGGCGCGCCTGCGCAAACCGGCTAAACACATGGGCCATGACGCAATCACTTTCCATCGCCTGCATCGGCCTTGGCACCATGGGTGGGCCGATTGCCCGGCACCTGGGCCAGGCCGGCCACCGCCTGACCGTATTCAACCGCAGCGACGCCCGGCGCGAAGCCTGGCTGGCCGCCAATCCCGGCCTGGCCGCGCGCGTGGCCAACAGCCCGGCCGAGGCCGCCGAAGGCGTGGACGCGGTGATCACCTGCGTGGGCAACGACGATGACCTGGCCGACGTGGTCCTGAGCCCGCAGGGCGCGTTCGCCACGCTCAAGCCCGGCGCCGTGCTGATCGACCACACCACGGTTTCGGCCCGCATTGCCCGGCAGATTGCCGTTGAGGGACGTGACAAGGAACTCCTGTGCGTCGACGCGCCCGTCACCGGCGGGCAATCGGGCGCGGAAAACGGCACGCTGTCGATCATGTGCGGCGGCAGCGACAAGGCGATCGCCGCGGCCCGCCCGATCCTTTCCGCCTATGCCAAGCGCGTGGTCCACGTGGGCAAATCGGGCGCGGGGCAGACCACCAAGATGGTCAACCAGATGTGCCTGGCGGCGACGATCGCCGGCCTTTCCGAAGCTATGCGCTTTGCCCAGGCCGCGCATCTCGACCTTGACAAGGTGTTCGAGGCGATTTCGGGCGGCGCGGCGCAATCCTGGCAGATGGACAACCGCTGGGACACCATGGCCGACGATTCGTTCGACTTCGGCTTTGCCGTGGACTGGATGCGCAAGGACCTGGGCCTGGCCATCGAGGAAGCGCGCGGCCTGGGCGCCAGCGTGCCTACCACGGCGTTGATCGACCAGTTCTATGCCGATGTGCAGGCCTTGGGCGGCGGGCGCCAGGATACCAGCGCACTGATCCGCCGCCTGCCGCTGCGTGGGCAGAAACCGGCATGAGCCGCGCCTCGCTGGCGGCACTCGCCGCGCTTCTGGCCAGTTGTGCCCTGCCCGGCCTGGCACAGGCTGCCCAGGCCCCATCCACGGATACGCTGGTGGACAATGTCCACGGCGAAACCATCGGCGCCGATGGCCAGGTGGAGCAGGTCATCGGCCTGCTGTTCGACCGTTCAGGCACGATCCGCCAGGTTTTCCACCCCGGTGACAAACTGCCCAAGAAGGGCTTTGGCTATCACGTCGATGGCCAGGGCCAGGTGATCCTGCCCGGCCTGATCGACGCCCACGTCCATATCATGGACATCGGGCTGGCCGCGCTCACCCTGGACCTGTCGGAGACGCATTCGCTGGCAGAGGCGCTCGACGCGATCCGGGCCTATGCCGCCGCGCACCCCGATCGCACCTGGATCACCGGCCGCGGCTGGAACCAGGAGCAATGGGGCCTCAAGGATGGCGCGGGCCAGAGCCGCTATCCCACCGCAGCTGAACTCGATTCGGTGGTGGGGGATCGGCCGGTGTGGCTCGAACGCGTGGATGGCCATGCAGGTTGGGCCAACAGCGCCGCGCTCAAGGCCGCCGGGATCACCGCCGCCAGCAAGGCGCCCGATGGCGGCGCGATCGACCGGCGCCCGGATGGCACGCCCGCCGGCGTGTTGGTCGACGCGGCCATGGGCCTGCTCACCCCGCGCCTGCCCGCTCCCCGCGCGGCCGATCGCGATGCCGCGCTGGCCAAGGCGCAATCGCTGCTGTTCCAGCGCGGCGTGACCGCGGTGGCCGACATGGGCACGAGCATCGAGGATTGGCAGGCCTTCCGCCGGGCGGGTGACAAGAACCAGCTCTATGTGCGGATCATGGCCTATGCCATGGGCACCGATCAGATGGCGCTGATCGCCGGGGGCGAACCCACGCCCTGGCTTTACGCCGATCGCTTGCGCCTGGGCGGGGTCAAGCTGTTCATGGACGGCGCGCTGGGTTCGCGCGGGGCCTGGCTCAAGGCACCTTATGCCGATGCGCCGGGCACGCGCGGCCTGCCCCGGATGAATGACACCCAGTTGGGCAACCTGATGAGCCGGGCGGCGATGGACGGGTTCCAGGTTGCGGTCCACGCCATTGGTGACGCGGCCAATGCCGCCGTGCTCGCTTCGATCGAGGACCTTTCCGCCACCTACAAGGGCGATCGGCGCTGGCGGGTGGAACATGCCCAGATCGTCGATCCGGTCGATATCGCGCGCTTTGGCCGCAACGGGGTGATCGCCTCGATGCAACCGGTGCACGAAACATCCGATCGCCTGATGGCCGAGGCGCGGCTGGGCCCGCAGCGGCTGGCCGGCGCCTATGCCTGGCAATCCATTGCCAAGGCCGGCGGCAAGCTGGCGTTCGGGTCTGACGCGCCGGTGGAGTTGCCCGATCCCTTTGCCGGCCTTGCCGCCGCGATCAGCCGCCAGGGCCCTGATGGCCAGCCAGCGGGCGGATGGCAGCCACAGGAAGTGGTCACCCCGGCCCAGGCCCTGGCGGCCTATACCACGGGCGGCGCCTATGCCGGCTTTGCCGAAGGCCGTTTCGGCCGGTTGGCCCCTGGCCTGCGCGCCGATTTCATCTTGGTCGATACCGATCCGCTGACCGCCACGCCCGATGCGATCCGCCGCACCAAAGTGCGCGAAACCTGGGTGGGCGGGGGCAAGGTCTGGCCGGCAAACTCGGAAAACGCCCCGGCCGACAAGGATGGAAACAAAAAGGGCTGAGGGTCGTTACATCGCCCGACGCGGAAGGCGCTGGGTTCCCCCCTCATCCCGGCGCTGCGTTGCCAGGCCCAGACGGTGTTGTCCCCTCGCACCGCTTTCTCATCTGGGCACGGCCATGCGGGCAGCGGAAAAAATCCCTCCGCGCATGAAACTCCCTCGAAGTGCAAGATACGGTGGGGGCCAGCAATGGCCCCCACCCCAATTGGATCAAGGCAGCAGTTGCGTGGGTTCGCCCACCGGCTGCGCGGCAGCAGCCGCAGCGGCGGCGGCTTCTTCTGCTTCGGCCCGCGCCTTTTCCTCGGCATCGGCCTTTTCGACGAAGCGCATCACGATCAGCGTGCCTTCGAACAGGATCAGCAGCGGAATCGCCAGCATCAGCTGCGACACCACGTCGGGCGGGGTAATCAGCGCGGCAAGCGCCACAATGCCCACGATCACATAGCGCCGCGCTTTGACCAGCGCATCGCGGCTGACGATCCCTGCGCGGTTGAGCAGCATGAGCAGCACCGGCAGCAGGAACGAGACGCCGAACGCCAGGATGAACTGCATCACCAGCGCCAGGTATTCCTCGATCCCCGGCAAGGCTTCCAATTGCAGGCCACCCTTGTTGCCCTGGAAACCCACGAACCATTTGAACGCGGTGGGCATCACCACGAAGTAAGCCAGGCTGGCGCCCATGCCGAACAGGATCGGCGTGGCGATCAGGAAAGGCAGGAAGGCCCGCTTTTCCCGCGCATAGAGCCCCGGCGCGACAAAGGCCCAAAGTTGGTTGGCGATCACCGGAAAGCTGAGCAGGAAGCCGGAAAACAGCGCCACTTTCAGGTTCACGAAGAACGCCGAATAGAGCTTGGTATAGATCAGCCGGCCATGCCCGGCGGGAAACGCGAGGCTGAGCGGGTGGACCAGGATCGCCAGGATCGCGTCGACGAAATAGTAGCTGATCGCCGACGTCAGCGCGAGCGCATAGACGCAGCGCAACAGGCGCGTGCGCAGTTCGATCAGGTGATCGAGCAGCGGCGCCTGGGTTTCATCGATATCGCGAATCTGAATCACTCGTGCCCCGTGTTCACTGGTCCCGTCGATGCCGGGGTTTCCGCGTCGGACTTGACGCTATCGGGCTGCGGGCCGCGCGGGCGCGCGCCGCGCTGTTCCACCGGCAGAAGCTGTTCGGGCGGCGGCGGCAAAGGCGCGGGCGCAGGTGCGATCGCCGGTTCGGTCGGCGCATGGGGCGCCAGCACCGGATCGACCGGGTGCGCGGGCTGGTCGGCCACGGCATGGGGCGCTTCGGCAGCGCTAGCGGCCGCGCTCTGCGCCATGATCTGGGCGTTCTGCTCCTGCCACTTCTTTTCCATCTCGGCCAGTTCCGCCTCGCGGATCATGGTTTCGATACCGGAACGGAAGTGGTTGGAAACGCGGCGCATCTTGCCGATCCACCGCCCGGCGGTGCGCAGCGCAAGCGGCAAATCCTTGGGCCCGATCACCACGATCGCCACGATGACGACCAGCAGCAATTCGGACGGGGCAATATCGAACATCAGCAGTGAGCCCTATCTCGTCGGCCTGTCTTGGCGGGTAGATCAGGCCTGCGGGCCTTGCTGATGATCGCCGGGCTGCTGGACGGGCGCCTGGGGCGCAACCGGGGTTACAGGCGGGGTCACCGGCGGCGGGGTCTGCTGGATCTGCGCGGGCGGCGGGGTTACCGGACGATCGGCTTCCTCGTTCATGCCCTGCTTGAAGCTTTTGATACCCTTGCCGAAATCACCCATCATTTCGGAAATGCGGCCACGGCCGAACAGAATCAGCACGACCAGCGCGAGGATGATCAGGTGCGGTAGAGAAAGGCCACCCATTTCAAATTCTCCTTTGGCCTGCCCAGATAGGGGATGTTCCGGCTCTTCGCCAGCGGGCAGTGCGATTCTTGTCGTTTAGTCGGCCCCGGCCTCGTCTTCATCGCCATCATCGGCAGCATCCTCGCCGCTGCCGGTGAGCACGGCATAGGCTTCATCGACCGGATCGAGCAAGCCAGCCGCGCGCAATTCGCCGATGCCCGGCAGGTCCCCCCGGCTCGCCAGCCCGAAATGGGTGAGGAACGCGGGAGTGGTGGCATAGATCGTGGGGCGCCCCGGCACTTCGCGCCGCCCGGCAATGCGCACCCAGCCTGCTTCCATCAGCACGTCGAGCGTGCCCTTGGCAGTCTGCACGCCACGGATCGCCTCGATTTCCGCCCGGCTGACGGGTTCGTGATAGGCGATGATCGCCAGCGCCTCGGTCGCTGCGCGCGACAGGCGGCGCACATCTTCCTTCTCGCGCCGCAACAGGTGCGCCAGGTCTGGCGCGGTCTGGAAATGCCAGCGCCCGCCCCGCTCCACCAAGTGAATGCCGCGCCCGGCGTAATGCTCAGTCAGCGCGGCCAGCGCAGGCCGCACGTCTGCCCCGCCCAGGTGCCGGGAAATCTCGTCGGCGCGCAAAGGTTCGGTGGCGGCAAACAGCGTCGCTTCCACGCCACGCAGCAGATCGTCGGGCGCCGTCATGAAAGCGGCCGGCATCGAATCGGCCGCACCAGCAGCGGGCCAAAGCATTCCTCCTGCACCAGTTCCACCCGGCCTTGCTTGGCCAGTTCGAGCGCGGCGAGGAAACTTGAAGCGAGCGCAGAGCGCGCCAGTTGCCGATCGGCATCGCTGTTGATGGCCATCGGCGGCAGGAACGCGCGCAGGTCGCGCCATTCCAGGCTGGTGCCGAGCAGGGCGGAAATGCGCGCCAGCGCGGTATCGAGCGTCATCACCGGCCGCTCGCGCACCATGTGCACCACCGGGCGGTTGCGATGCTGGACCTGGCCATAGGCCTGGATCAGGCCGAACAGATCCATCTGCCAGCGCGCGCGGCGGGCCAGCGTGATCCCTTCGGGCGCGCCGCGCGCAAAGACATCGCGCCCCAGCCGGTCCCGCGCCATCAGCCGGGCGCCGGCCTCGCGCATCGCGCCCAGGCGTTGCAGCCGCAATTGCAGGCGCAGCGCCATTTCCTCGGGGCTGGGCTGCATGTCCGGATCGCGCGGCAAGAGCAGCAGCGACTTGAGATAGGCCAGCCACGCGGCCATCACCAGGTAATCGGCGGCCAGTTCCAGCTTCAACGCCTCGGCCCGGTCGATATAGCCCAGGTACTGGTCCACCAGTTCGAGAATGGAAATGCGGCGCAAGTCCACCTTCTGCCGCCGGGCCAGATCGAGCAGCAGGTCGAGCGGCCCTTCCCAGCCATCGAGATCGAGATAGAGCGCATCGTTGGCGGCAACGGCGGTGGGAAGGCCGTCCCAGCCGCCGTCATCCTCCCCTGGCGCGCCCTCGGCCATGGCGGATCAGGCCAGCGCCAGCAGCGTGTCGCGCCGGGCCACCAGCTCTGCCTGCAAGGCCCCGTCACGCGGCACGGCGGCCGGCGCGGTCGGTGCCAAGGCGCGTTCCAGCCGCTTGGCGGTTGCGTCGCTCATCGGTGCGAGCGACGCAGCAATCCCGATCATGTCCGGCATCTTGGCCCAGCAATTGAGCGCGATATCGCACCCGGCCGCCTGTGCCCGCGCCGCGCGTTCGGGCACGGTCCCGGCCAGAGCCTCCATGTCGAGATCGTCGGTCAACAGCAGGCCGTCAAAGCCGATGCGGCGGCGGATCACTTCACCCACCACGAAGGGCGACAGCGTGGCTGGCAGTTCGGCGTCCCACGCGGTGAAGCGCACATGCGCGGTCATGCCGATGGCCGCGCTGGCCAGGGCCTGGAACGGCGCCAGATCGGCATCCAGCTCCGCCTCGCTCGCGGTGACGGTGGGCAATTCCTTGTGGCTGTCAGCCAAGGCGCGGCCATGGCCGGGCATGTGCTTGACGACGCCGGCCACCCCGGCCCGCGCCAGCCCATCGAGCACGGCGCGGCCCAGCGCCGCCACGCGCAGCGGCTCCTTGCCCAAAGCGCGATCGCCGATCACGTCATGCGCGCCCACCTGCCGCACATCGAGCAGCGGCAGGCAATCCACGCTGATCCCGGCTTCGGCCAGGTCCATGCCCAAGCCTTGCGCATTGGCGCGCGCCGCCTCGATCGCGCTGGCCGGGGCCACGTCATAGAGACGGTCGAATGCCTCACCAGGGGGATAGGCCGCCCAGACCGGCGGCTTCATCCGCGCCACCCGGCCACCTTCCTGATCAATCGAGATCAGCAGCCGCTCGCGCCCGTGCAGGTCGCGCAACGAATCGGTCAGCGCGCGCAGCTGGTCGCGGCTTTCCACGTTGCGGCCGAACAGGATGTAGCCGGCCGGGTCTGCATCCAGGAAAAAGGCGCGCTCGTCAGCGGTGAGAACAGGGCCGGAAAGCCCGAAAATGGCAGGAAGCATGCCCCTGCCATCCCGAAATTTGCGCGGCATGGCAAGCCCAAAGGCCTGCCGTCAGTCCGCTGTCAGCGCTTCACCTGGCACTTCACGCCTTCGCCCTGCAGCTTGTTGCACAGCGCGTTGGCGGCGCCCACGTCACCGGGCACGGCTTGCAGGCGATAGACGGTGCCGATGTCGGCCTTGCCGGCAATCACGCGATGGCTCACGCCCTTGAGGCTTTCGTGCGCCACGACCAGCTTGTTCCAGCCGGTTTCGGCCAGAGCCTGGCTGGAAAACGCGCCAACCTGCACGCCCACACCGCTGACCGGGGCCGCTGCCGGGGCGGCCTTTTCGGCGGGCTTGTCTGCCGGCTTGGCGGCCGGGCTGGCACTGGGCGCGGGCGCGGCGGGCGCATCCTTGGCGGCCAGGGCGGCAGTGGGGCGTTCGCCCTCGCTCACCTTGAAACTCGAATCGCCGGTGCCCTGGAAGGTCTTGCCACCCGGATCCTTGGGGGCAACCTTGTAGGGTTCCTTGCTCGCTTCGATCAGGCTGCCATCGGCCGCGGCGGGCGCGGCGTTGCGGTGGGTGGCCCAGTAAATGCCGCCCACGATCGCGGCGAGCAGGATCAGCGCCAACACGCCAAAGCCGATCAGGCGGCCGTCGTCGGGGCCTTCTTCCTCAAGGTCCACATCATCGGCGCTTTCCAGCCAGGGCAGGCGTTCTTCCGTGCCCAGGTCCAGCGCCGGGGCTTGCGTGCCCTGCCCCGCCCCATCGTGCCCCGGATTGTCGTGCTGATCGCCGTTCACCATTACCTTAAAGCTCCTGCGCGGCCTCAACCCCCAAGATGGCCAGCCCGTTCTTCACAACCTGCCCGATTTGTGCGGCCAGGAAAAGCCGGGCCTCGGTAAGGTCCTTATCCTGTGCCACAATGAACCGCTTTTCGGGCTTGTCGTTACCCACGTTCCAATAGGCATGGAACGCGGCGGCCAGGTCATAGAGGAAGAACGCGATACGGTGCGGCTCGCGCGCAACGGCCGCGCCATCGACGATGCGCGGGAACTGCGCCGCCAGCTTGACGACGGCCAGTTCTTCCTGGCCCAGCCGGTCGAGGTTGGCCGCGCTCGGCGCCCAGCCCAGGTCCGCGCCCTTGCGCAGGGTGGAACTGATCCGGGCATGGGCATATTGCACATAGAACACCGGATTGTCCTTCGAGGCTTCCACCACTTTGGCAAAGTCGAAGTCCATCTGCGCGTCGGGCTTGCGGGTCAGCATGGTGAAACGCACCACGTCCTTGCCCACTTCCTCCACCACGTCGGCCAGGGTGACGAAATTGCCCGCCCGCTTCGACATCTTGACCGGCTGCCCATCGCGCAGCAGCTGGACCATCTGTACCAGCTTGACTTCGAAGGGCTTTGGCTTGGCGCCTTCCGCCCCGGTCAGCGCGGCCACCGCGGCCTTGATCCGCTTGACCGTGCCGGCATGGTCCGCGCCCCAGATGTCCACCAACGCATCGGCGGTTTCGGCCTTCTGGAAGTGATAGGCCAGATCCGCGCCGAAATAGGTCCAGCTGCCGTCGGACTTCTTGATCGGGCGGTCCTGGTCATCGCCAAAGCGGGTGGAGCGGAACAGCGGCAGTTCCACCGGCTCCCAATCCTCGGGCGTCTTGCCCTTGGGCGCTTCCAGATGACCGTCATAGACCAGGTCGTGCGCGCGCAGCCAGGCTTCGGCCGCCTCGGGCTTGCCGGCGGCCTGAAGCTCGGCTTCCGAAGAGAACAGGTCGTGGACGATGCCCAGCTTGCCAAGGTCTTCCTTGATCATCACCAGCATGGCGGCCACGGCCTTTTGCCGGAACAGCACCAGCCATTCGCTTTCGGGGGCGCCAACAAAGCGGTCACCGAATTCGGCGGCCAGCGCCTGGCCCACCGGCACGAGATAGTCGCCCGGATAGAGCCCCTCGGGCACCGCGCCCACGTCCTCACCCAGCGCCTCGCGATAGCGCAAGTGTGCCGAACGGGCGAGCACGTCGACCTGCGCGCCCGCATCGTTGACGTAGTATTCCTTGATCACCTTGTGCCCGGCGAACTGGAGCAGCGCGGCCAGGGCATCGCCCACCACGGCGCCACGGCAATGGCCCATGTGCATCGGGCCGGTGGGATTGGCCGAGACATATTCCACGTTGACCGTGCTGCCACCACCGAGCGCAGAGCGGCCATAGTCGCCCCCCGCCGCGCCGATCAGGGCGAGTTCGTCGGTCCAAGCCGCATCGACCAGGCGCAAGTTGATGAAGCCCGGCCCGGCGATTTCGGCACTGGCCACGCGCGGATGGGCCGCCAGTTCCTCCACCAGCAACCCAGCCAGCGCGCGCGGATTGGTGCCGGCGGGCTTGGCCAGGACCATCGCGGCATTGGTCGCCAGATCGCCATGGCTCGCATCGCGCGGCGGTTCGCAGGTCACCGCCCCGCGCGCCAGCCCTGCGGGCAGCGCACCCTTGGCAACAAGCGCATCGAGCGCGGCATCGATCACGCCGGCATAAGTGGCAAACAGCGTCTGGGCGGCAACGGGGCTATCGGTGGTCATGCCGGGCCGATAGCGAATTTGTCGGGGCTTGGGAACCTTGGGGTTTTGGGCGGTGGGAGGCGGCGTTTGTGCAAGGCTTCGCACCACCCCCAACCCCCTCCTCTGAAGAGGATGGGGCTATTTGTGCGTCCTTCTCCCCCTCCTCGCCGAGGAGGGGGTCGGGGGGTGGTGGAAGCCTAAGCCAACCTCACGCAACCACAAACCCCAGCGCCCCATCGCCTTCGTCGATGGTCACGGTGCTGCCATCCGGAATCTGCCCGGCCAGCAGGCGCTCGGCCAGCGGGTCCTGCAGATGGCGCTGCACCGCGCGTTTCAGCGGCCGCGCGCCATAGACCGGATCATAGCCCACCCGGCCCAGCCAGCGCTTGGCCGCCTCGGTCAGGTTCAGGGTGATCTTGCGATCTTTCAGCAGCTTGGCCACGCGCGCCACCTGGATGTCCACGATCGGGGCCATGTGTTCCTGGCCCAGGCGGTGGAACAGGATGATCTCGTCCAGCCGGTTGAGGAATTCCGGGCGGAAGTGCGCGCGCACCACGTCCATCACCTGCGGCTCCACGCTGGCCGCGTCCTCGCCCTCGCCCAGGTTGGCCAGGTACTGGCTGCCGAGGTTGGACGTGAGGATGATCAGCGTGTTGGTGAAATCCACCACGCGGCCCTGGCCATCGGTGAGGCGCCCATCGTCGAGCACTTGCAGCAGCACGTTGAACACGTCCTGGTGCGCCTTTTCCACTTCGTCGAACAGCACGACCTGATAGGGCCGGCGCCGCACCGCCTCGGTCAAGACGCCGCCTTCGTCATAGCCGACATAGCCCGGCGGCGCGCCGATCAACCGGCTGACCGCGTGCTTTTCCATGAATTCCGACATGTCGATGCGCACCATCGCGTTGTCGTCGTCGAACAGGAAGCCGGCCAGCGCCTTGGTCAGCTCGGTCTTGCCCACGCCCGTGGGGCCCAGGAACAGGAAGCTGCCCAGCGGGCGGTTGGGGTCTTGCAGACCGGCGCGCGCGCGGCGCACGGCCTTGGACACGGCCAGCACCGCGTCCTTCTGGCCGATCACGCGCTTGCCGATGGCTTCTTCCATGTGAAGCAGCTTCTCGCGCTCGCCTTCCATCATCCGGTCGACGGGCACGCCGGTCCAGCGGCTCACCACGCCGGCAATATCCTCGGCGGTCACTTCCTCGCGCAGCAGGGCGTTTTCGCTCGCGCCCTGGGCTTCGGCCAGTTGCCGCTCCAGCTCGGGAATGCGGCCATAGGCCAGCTCCCCGGCCTTGGCCAGGTCACCCACCCGCTGCGCCTGCTCCAGTTCCACGCGCGCGGCGTCGAGCTGTTCCTTGATCTTGCCTTCGGCCTGGATCTTGTCGCGCTCGTTCTGCCAGCGGGTGGTGAGTTCGGCCGATTGCTGCTCCAGATTGGCAAGGTCCTCGCGCAGGGTTTCCAGCCGGTCGCGGCTGGCCTGGTCGCTCTCCTTGGCCAGGGCCATTTCCTCGATCTTGAGCTGGATGATGCGGCGATCGAGGTTCTCGATCTCTTCGGGCTTGCTTTCCACTTCCATGCGGATGCGGCTGGCGGCCTCGTCCATCAGGTCGATGGCCTTGTCGGGCAGGAAGCGGTCGGCGATATAGCGGTTGGACAGCGTTGCCGCCGCCACGATGGCGGCATCGGCAATGCGCACGCCATGGTGCACCTCGTACTTTTCCTTGATCCCGCGCAGGATGGAGATGGTGTCTTCCACGGTCGGCTCGCCCACGAACACGGGCTGGAACCGGCGTTGCAGGGCCGGGTCCTTTTCCACGTACTTCTGGTACTCATCCAGCGTGGTCGCGCCGATGCAGTGCAGTTCGCCACGCGCCAGCGCCGGCTTGAGCAGGTTGGACGCATCCATCGCGCCCTCGGTCTTGCCCGCGCCGATCAGCGTGTGCATCTCGTCGATGAACAGGATGATCTCGCCTTCCGCGCCTTTCACTTCGTCGAGCACGGCCTTGAGGCGTTCCTCGAACTCGCCGCGATACTTCGCGCCCGCGATCAGGCTGCCCATGTCGAGCGCCATCAGGCGGCGATGCTTCAGGCTGTCGGGCACGTCGCCATTGGCGATGCGCAGCGCCAGGCCTTCGGCAATCGCGGTCTTGCCCACGCCGGGTTCGCCGATCAGCGCCGGGTTGTTCTTGGTGCGGCGCGCCAGGATCTGCACGGTGCGGCGGATTTCCTCGTCGCGGCCGATCACGGGATCGAGCTTGCCCTCGCGCGCCGCGGCGGTCAGGTCGCGCGCATACTTCTTCATCGCGTCATAGGCATTTTCGGCGCTGGCGCTGTCGGCATTGCGGCCGCCGCGCAGGGCGGTGATCGCCGCTTCCAGCCCCTGGGGCGTCACGTTCGCGGCCTTGAGCGCCTGGCCAGCCGCCGTCGTTCCCGCCAGCGTCAGGGCCAGCAGGATGCGCTCCACGGTGACGAAGCTGTCGCCGCTCTTGGTGGCGAGCTGTTCGGCCTGGTCGAGCAGGCGCACGGTATCGTTGTCGAGCCCGGGCGAAGTCTGCGCGCCCGAACCGGAAACGGCGGGAATCTTGCCCAGCGCAGCATCGAGCGCGCCGACCGCCGCCACGGGGTTGCCCCCGGCACGCTGGATGAGCCCGCTGGCCATGCCTTCGCTGTCTTCGAGCAGCGCCTTGAGCACGTGTTCGGGGGTGATGCGCTGATGGTTCAGGCGGATCGCCAGCGTCTGCGCCGCCTGGAGGAAACCCTTGGCACGATCGGTGAATTTTTCGAGGTTCATGGGTGTCTCACTCTCCTGACCCGCCCAAGGTAGTGTTGCGTTTGAGCAACACAAGGACATGGATCAAATTTTGCCACACCGGTTGCAATCCAAACCAATCGCCGTGGACAGGCGATGGCGATGGTTCAGCTTTGACTCAGCCGCGTAGGCCCCTACACATCGGCGCAGAGACATTCTGAGACAGGACAAGCCCCCCTCCATGCAGCGCTTCCTCAACGCCTCTCTCCTGGCCCTGGCCATCGCCTCGGCCGCGCCTTCGCCCGTGCTTGCCGCAACGGCCACCGCGCCGGCCGCGCCCGCCCCTGCGCCGCTGGCCGACCTGGTCAAGGCGGTGAACATTCCCTACGAACAGTTCACCCTGCCCAACGGCTTGCGCGTGCTGGTCCACACCGATCGCAAGGCGCCGGTGGTGGCGCTTTCGGTGTGGTACGGCGTGGGTTCCAAGAACGAGCCCAAGGGCAAGACCGGCTTTGCCCACTTGTTCGAACACCTGATGTTCAACGGCAGCGAGCACAACAAGGGCGATTACTTCACCCCCCTGCAGAACGCCGGGGCGACCGATTACAACGGCACCACCTGGTTCGATCGCACCAACTATTTCGAAACCGTGCCTTCGGCCGCGCTCGATCGCTTCCTCATGCTGGAATCCGATCGCATGGGCTATCTGCTCGGCGCGGTGACGCAGGAAACGCTCGATAACCAGCGCAGCGTGGTGCAGAACGAAAAGCGCCAGGGCGACAACCAGCCCTATGGCCTGGTGGAATACGAGCAGCTCGAAAACCTCTACCCCGTCGGCCACCCCTATCACCACAGCACCATCGGCTCGATGGCCGATCTCGACGGCGCCAGCCTGGCCGACGTGAAGGCCTGGTTCACCGATCACTATGCCCCCAACAATGCCGTGCTGGTGCTGGCCGGCGATGTCGATCTCGCCACGGCCAAGGAAAAGGTGGCCAAGTGGTTCGGCGCGATTCCCGCCGGGCCAAAGGTTCAGCCGGTGGCCGCCCCGGTGCCCACGCTGCCTGCGCCCAAGGCCAAGACGATCAAGGATGAAGTGGCGACCACCCGCATCTATCGCATGTGGGCGATCCCCGGTTATGACAATCCGGATTATCTGCCGCTGCAGATCGGCGCGGTGATCCTGGGCGGTCTTGCCTCCTCGCGGCTCGACGACAACCTGGTGCGCGGGCAGCAGATCGCGGTTTCAGCCGGCGCCAATGCCGAAGTCTATGCCCAGGCCGGGCAGTTCGTGGTCCTGGCCGATGTGAAGCCGGGCCAGGATGCCGCCGCCGTGGGCGCCGCGCTCGATGCACAGATCAAGCGCCTGGTCACCGAAGGCCCCACGGCCGACGAATTGGCCCGCGCCAGCACCGTCACCGCCAGCGACCAGATCCGCAAGCTGGAATCGGTCGGTGGCTTTGGCGGCAAGGCACCGACGCTGGCCGAAGGGCTGCTCTATCACGGCGACGCGGGCTATTACCGCAAGGAACTGGCCGACATGGCCGCGCTCACCCCCGCCAAAGTGCGCGCCGCGCTGCAGAAATGGCTGACCCGCCCGGTCTTTGCCCTCACCGTCGAGCCCGGCACCCGCACCGAAGGGGGCGAGGCGCATGGCGGCTGGGCCAGCAACGACACCAATGCGGGCGGCGGCCATGGCAGCGGGGCGCACCCGGCCTATTGGCACCAGCCCGGGCAAGAGCCGGCGCCCCTGCCCGCCGCTGCTGCCGGCCCGGACCGTAGCGAACTGCCCCCGATCGGCAACCTGGCGGCGCTGCAGTTCCCGCAGATCGAGCGCGCGACCCTGTCCAACGGCATCAAGGTGGTCTTCGCCCGCCGCGCCGCCGTGCCGGTGGTTTCGGTGCAGGTGGCCTTCGACGCCGGCTTCGCCGCCGATCCGCGCGCCGCGCTGGGCACCCAGGCCATGCTGCTCAAGACCATGGACCAGGGCACGACCAGCCTCGACGCCGCCGCCTTTGCCCGCGCGCGTGAAAACCTCGGCGCCAACATCAGCAACGAGGCCCTGCCCGACAGCACGAACTTCCAGCTCGATGCCGTCGCGCCCAACCTTGCCGGTTCGCTGGCCCTGCTGGCCGACTATGTGCGCCACCCCGCGCTCAAGCCCGCCGATCTGGAGCGCGTGCGCGCGCAACAACTCGCCGCCATCGACGCCGAACTGCGCGATCCCTCGGCCATGGCCTCGCGCGTGCTCTATCCCGTGCTCTATGGCCCGGAACACCCCTATGGCACGCCGCCCACCGGCACGGGCGATCCCGCCGTGGTCAAGCGCCTGACCCCGGCCGATCTCGCCGCGTTCCACCAGGCCTGGTTGCGCCCGTCCAAGGCCACGATCTTCGTGGTCGGCGATACCACGCTGGCGGCGGTCAAGCCGCTGCTGGAGCAGAGCTTCGGCACCTGGGCCGAACCGGCTGGCCCGGCGCCGGCCAAGAATCTCTCGGCCGCGATCCCTGCCCCTTCCCCGCGCATCCTGCTGGTCGATCGCCCCGCCTCGCCCCAGTCGATGATCGTGGCCGGCGAAGTGCTGAACGCCACCGGGCGCGACGATCTGGTGCCGCTGCGCACCGCCAACGAAGTGCTGGGCGGCAGCTTCCTCTCGCGCCTCAACATGGACGTGCGCGAAAGCAAGGGCTGGAGCTATGGCGTGGGCAGCGCCGTCAGCGAGCGCCAGGGCCGGGTGATCTATCGCCTCGTCGCCCCGGTGCAGACCGACCAGACCGGCCCCGCGGTTGCTGCGATGCAGGCCGACATGGCTGCATTCCTGAAAGACAAGGGCGTGGCGCCCGATGAACTGGGCTGGGCCACGCAAGGCGCCGCGCGCGAACTGCCCGGCGCGTTCGAAACCTCGTCCTCGGTGCTCGATGGCCTGGTCAAGATCGTCCAGTTCAATCGCCCGGACGATTACTACACCCGCCTCGCCCTGCGCTATCCCACCCTCACCGCCGCCGACCTCGACAAGGCCGCCCGCGCCGCACTCGATCCCGGCAAGCTGACCTGGGTGGTGGTCGGCGACGCCGCCAAGATCAAGCCGCAGCTCGACAAGCTGGGCCTGCCCGTGGAAGTGGCGAGCGTGCCGGGGAAGTAAGGCGCCCGCCCGACACGCCTGATGGAACAGCCCCCTGCCAGCCCATGGCAGGGGGCTTTTTCGTGGCCGCTTACAGCTTGGGCTTCTGCATGCTCACCAGCTTGGGATTGGGCAGCGCCTGGCCGGTGCGCTCGTCGATCACCGTGTCACGGCGATAGGAGATCACGCCGGGAATAGGTGCCAAGCGACTGACAACCACCGCGCCGTAGTTGTTGAACTTGCCGTGGGCATGCAGTTCAGCCGCAACCACCGTCCAGTTTTTCAAGCTGTCCGGCACGACTATATCGAGATCTGGTGCTGCAAACGGATCGGCGCGGGGCGGCTTTCCGGCTTTTGCCCGTTCTTCGGCATTCTTGATGACCGCAAGTTGGGCGACGGTCATATCCAGCTTCTGTTGCGGCAACGCCCACAGCATGTTGCCCAGGTTGGTCACCACACCGGCCTTCACCTCGAACTGCACGGTGCCCATGCACATGCAAGGCGAACCGGGGACGCCCACCCAGAAATAGGTACCGGGCTTTGCCGCTATGAGGAAAGACGTTCGCGCTCCCTTTGTGTAACGGAATTGCGGGCCAAAGCTCACCATGTCTCGCGTATCGAGCGGCGCCACCTCGACGCTGTCTATCGTCGGCTCCACCGGCTTCTCGGGATAGGGACCCTTGTTGCCGGACTTTTTGAGCATGTCGACCGTGGCCTGCCAGTCGGAGACGGCACCGGGATATTTCTTGAGCGCCTTTGCCAGAGCGTCCTTGCGGTCCTGTTCCCAGGCAGCGCGCGTGGCATCGTCCGGCACGCGCATGAACGTCCCCATGGCGCCGCCAACGCCACCGACCAGGATATAACCCAAGTCAGGATCACGCGTGACTTTGCCCGAAAGCACGTCCGCCTCCCCAATCGGCTGGTTCGGGCGGAGCGGGGCGGCGGTGGCCGCTGGCGATACCAGCGCCAATACGAGCGCCATACCCAAAGGCGTTGCAAACGAACGGTTCATCACAGCCCCAACTCCTTCGTCATCGGCTTCGGCCCCGATGCCACCAGCGCCTGCAGCGCCAACGCATTGAGGCGGGTGTTTTCCTTCTTCCGGCCGAGACCTTCCTCGAAGTTGAATTCCTTCCACAAATCAGCGTTGAGCGGATAGCGGTGGTACTGCTTGAAGCCCATGCAGTTGCGCAGGCTGACCCGCCGCTGTTCGCGGCGCATCGCCGAACCGAAAATGACATCAGCCATGGCCGATCCCAATGCGCCGCCCACCCCGCCGGCCAGTGGGCCATAGGTGCTCATCGCACTGCTCATTGCTGCGGAATTGGCGCCAAGATAGATGTTGGACCCGCTGGCCAGCGCATCACATTCGCGAACGTCGTCATAGGCCTGGGCAAAGCTGGTGCCTTCGCGATGGAAGTAGAAATACTTGTCGTAGTTCTGCTCGTCCACCGGCGTGGGCGCGAAATCCAGCTTGGGCATGGTCAACTTTGCCGGATCGGGCGCTTCATAAAGCGTGGCGCCCGCATCCTGTGCAACGGCCGGTGCCGCAGCAAAAAGGGCCAGCGATGCAGCGCCAGCCCAAAACATTCGTGTCACGATGGTTCCCCCGTTTGATGACGGAGGAATAATTGCAAAACTTTGCAACAGTTCAACGGCAAACCGGCATTGGCGCCAATTTGGCGGCAATGCCGGCTGATCCGGTTTACCCCAGCTTGGCTTTCAGCACCTGGTTCACCAGTTGCGGGTTGCCCTTGCCGGCCATGGCTTTCATCGTCTGGCCCACGAAGAAGCCGAACAGGGCTTCCTTGCCGCCGCGGTACTGTTCGACCTTGTCGGCATTGGCGGCCAGCACGGCGTCAACCGCCGCTTCGATCGCGCCGGTGTCGGTCGTCTGCTTGAGGCCTTCGCGTTCCACGATGGCGGCGGCGCCGTCGCCGGTTTCCAGCATCTTTTCCAGCACCTGCTTGGCGATGGAGCCGGAAATCGTGCCGTCGCCCACAAGGGCGAGCAGCTCGGCGGCACCTTCGGGCGAGACCGGGCTGTCTTCCAGGCCCTTGCCCAGCTTGTTTAGCGCGCCGAACAGTTCGCTGGTCAGCCAGTTGGCCGCCTGCTTGGCGACGGCGGCTTCGTCCTTGCCCTGCTTGGCGGCGCTCGCCGTGATCAGGGTTTCGAACCAGGCGGCCGTGTCCACGTCCGCCGTCAGCACCGCTGCGTTGTAGGGCGAAAGGCCCAGCACATCGGTATAGCGGGCGCGCTTGGCGTCGGGCAGTTCGGGCAGGCTCGCGCGGCATTCATCGAGGAACGCCTGGTCGAGCACCAGCGGCAGCAGGTCGGGATCGGGGAAATAGCGATAGTCGTGCGCGTCTTCCTTGCTGCGCATCGACCGCGTGGTGCCCGTGCCCGGATCGAACAGGCGGGTTTCCTGCACGATCTTGCCACCGGCTTCCAGCACGTCCACCTGGCGGCTCGCCTCATGCTCGATCGCGGCCATGACGAAGCGCACCGAGTTGACGTTCTTGGTTTCGGTGCGGGTGCCCAGCGGCTCGCCGGGGCGGCGCACCGAGACGTTGACGTCTGCCCGCATCGAGCCCTGGTCCATGTTGCCATCGCACGAGCCGACATAGCGCAGGATCTGGCGCAGCTTGGTGAGATACGCGCCCGCTTCGGCCGGCGAAGTCATGTCCGGCCGGCTGACGATTTCCATCAGCGCCACGCCCGAGCGGTTGAGATCGACGTAGGACATCGTCGGGTGCTGATCGTGCATCAGCTTGCCCGCGTCCTGCTCCACGTGAATGCGCTCGATGCCGATCACTTTCGTGCCGGCTTCGGGGTTCTTGTCATCCAGCGCGATCTCGATCGAACCTTCGCCCACCAGCGGGTGGTAGAGCTGGCTGATCTGATAACCCTGCGGCAGATCGGCATAGAAGTAGTTCTTGCGATCGAACCGCGACCAGGCGTTGATCTGCGCCTCGATCGCCATGCCGGTGCGCACCGCCTGGCGGATGCACTCGCGGTTGGGCACGGGCAGCATGCCGGGCATGGCCGCGTCCACCAGGCTGACCTGGGTGTTGGGCTCGGCGCCGAATGCGGTGGCGGAGCCGGAAAAGAGCTTGGCCTGGGTGGTGATCTGGGCGTGCACTTCCAGCCCGATGACCACTTCCCACTCGCCCGTGGCGCCCTGGATACGATAGCTGCTCATCTTACCACCACTTACCCGGCTTGGCCGAAAACTGTGCGCGCTGTTCAAGCGCAAGGCTGGCGTTCAGCACGCCCTGTTCATCGAGCGGACGACCGATGACATGGAGGCCCAGCGGCAGCCCGTCGCGCGAGAGGCCGGCGGGGACCGACATGGCCGGCAGGCCCGCGAGGCTCGCCGGCACCGAGAACACGTCGTTCAGGTACATTTCCACCGGATCGGTGCTCTTCTGACCCAGCGCGAACGCGGCCGACGGCGCGGTGGGGGTGAGGATCACATCCACCGTCTCGAACGCCTTCATGAAGTCCTGCGAAATCAACGCACGGACCTTTTGCGCCTGGGTGTAGTAGGCATCATAGAAGCCGGCCGAGAGCACATATGTGCCGATCAGGATGCGGCGCTTGACCTCGTCGCCGAAACCGGCGGCGCGGGTGGCGGCATACATGTCCTGAAGGTTGGCGCCCTCGGGCAAGTCGCGCAGGCCATAGCGCACGCCATCATAGCGCGCGAGGTTCGACGAAGCCTCCGCCGGGGCGATGATGTAGTACGTCGGCAGCGCATACTTGGTATGCGGCAGCGAGATGTCGACGATCTCCGCGCCAGCATCCTTGAGCCAGGCAATGCCGTCGTCCCAGCTCTTGGCAACATCGGCATCCAGGCCATCGACGCGGTATTCGCGCGGGATGCCCACTTTCTTGCCGCGCAGATCGGCGTTCAGCCCGGCTTCCCAGGCTGGCACCGGCAGATCGAGGCTGGTCGAATCCTTGGGATCGAACCCGGCCATGGCCTCCAGCATGATCGCGCAATCGCGCACGTCGCGCGCCATCGCCCCGGCCTGGTCGAGCGAGGAGGCAAATGCCACCACGCCCCAGCGCGAGCAGCGGCCATAGGTCGGCTTGATGCCCGAAATGCCGGTGAAGGCAGCCGGCTGGCGGATCGAGCCGCCGGTGTCGGTGCCCGTGGCGGCGGGCGCAATGCGCGCGGCAACCGCGGCCGAAGACCCGCCCGAGGAGCCGCCCGGTGCCAGCGGGGTCACGTCATCCCCCTTGCGCCAGGGCGAGATCACGTTGCCGAAACCACTGGTTTCGTTGGACGAACCCATGGCGAACTGGTCGAGGTTGAGCTTGCCCAGCATGCCCGCGCCCGCGTCCCACAGCTTCTGCGAGACGGTGCTTTCATAAGGCGGAATAAAGCCTTCGAGGATCTTGCTGGCCGCGGTGGTCTGCACCCCCTTGGTGGCGAACAGGTCCTTCATGCCGATCGGCACGCCGGCCATCTTGCCCAGCGGCTGGCCGCTCGCGCGGTCCGCATCCACCTTGGCCGCAGCGGCAAGTGCGGCATCGGGCGTGGTGACGATGAAGGCATTGAGCGCGCCCTGCGCCGCTTCCACCGCAGCGTTGAAAGCGTGCGCCACTTCGGTGGCGGTAAAGGCGCCACCGGCCACCCCATCGCGGAGGGCGGCAACGCCAAGTTCGGTAAGGTCAGTCATCAGTTCGAACCGATGGTTGCGCATGGACGGTCATGTGGGTCCGTGCGTGGGAAACTGGAAGCTTGGTGCTGCGCCGGCCCTTCGACAAGCTCAGGGCGAACGGGGGATTGATCTAAAACCCACATCCGTTCGTGCTGAGCTTGTCGAAGCACGCCTGGCGCAACGCCAAGGTTACTCGATCACCTTGGGCACGCCGAAGAAGCCATGCTCGGCCACCGGTGCATTGGCCAGCACCGCGTCGCGGATATTGCCCCCGGTCAGCGGGTCGGCATTCACCACGTCGTCGCGCAGGCGCAAGGTGTTGGGGATCACGGCAGTCATCGGGGTCACCCCGGTCACGTCCACTTGGCCCAATTGCTCTACCCAGGCGAGGATACCGTTCAATTCGGGAACCATGGCCTCAAGCTGGGCCTCGCTCACCTTGATGCGCGCAAGACTGGCGATCTTCGCCACGTCGGCGGTATTCACGGACATGCCGTCCCTTTCATGCAGGGTTTGCCTAAAACAAGAACACCGCGCGCTACCATCGCGCGCGGTGTCCTTCAAGCCGTGGGACCGCCGCGCCACCAGGACATGGGCCCTGGGCGCAGCGAATCCGGATCAGTTGGCCGGTGCCACCGGGGCAGCCGCGGCGCCATCGACGGCGCCGGGCGCGCCCGCTGCACCGCCATGGGCCTGCATCTGCTGCTGCAAGGCCTGCATCGCGGCCTGCTGGCGCTGAAGCTCGGCCATGGAGCGGAATTCGAGCAGTTCCACGTCGAACACGAGGTCGCTGTTGGCGGGCACGGCAATGCTGCCATCGCGGCCGGGCATGGCCTGGCTGCCATAGGCCAGCGCAGCGGGGATCTCGAGCCGGTACTTGCCGCCCACCTTCATCTGCGCAAGGCCTTGGGCAAAGCCGGGAATCACGCCTTGCAGCGGCATCGCGGCGTTTTCGCCACGGTCGAATTCCTTGCCCGTGCTGGCAATGCGGCCGACATAATTGATCAGCGCCACGTCAGAGGTGGTGGGCGATTTGCCCGTCCCTTCCTTGAGCGCGATCACGCGCACTTCGCTGAAATGCACCGGGCGCGCTGCCCAGGCCAGGCCGATGCCCACCAGCACAGCGACGATCACGCCCAGCCAAACCTTGGCGAGCGAGCCCTTGGCGACGGGCTGCAACGGAACGCGGGTGATTTCCGACATTGGTTTCCCTCTGGGGTGTCCCTCTGGATTTTCCCTGGTCAGGCGGCCTCCAGACCATGGAGGGCCACCCGGGCGGTGCCTGCCCATCGATTCGAACCAGCATGCTCGAACCAACGAAAAGGGCGCCGTGATTCACGGCGCCCTCTTGGCCCAGCACAGGGCCTATCGCAAGTGCTCAATGCAGCGGATCGACCCGCCGCAATCGAGGCTTACTTGGCGCCGTCGCGCTCCTGGCGCTTGCGCTCCAGCTTGCGGGCGCGGCGCACGGCAGCGGCCTTTTCGCGGGCGCGCTTTTCCGACGGCTTTTCAAAGTGACGGCGCAGCTTCATTTCGCGATAGACACCTTCGCGCTGAAGCTTCTTCTTCAGGGCGCGAAGAGCTTGGTCAACATTGTTGTCGCGAACGAGAATCTGCATAAACCGACATACCTCAACAGCTTCGGGCGAGAGCCCGCGGCCGCGCGGGGGTCACCAGATACCAGGAACACAAAACGTGCCGAATCCGATCAGGACCGGCTCGAACCGGGCGCCCAATAGTGATTCTGGCGGCGAAAGGCAAGCAATGTCGTGCATTTTGCGGGCAAAGGCCCTATGGGCGCGGCCATGACCTCTTTTAAAGCCCCACATGGCAAAGGCGCCGGTAATTCAGATGCCGTGCGCCAGTTCACGATTCGGCCCGATGACAATGATGTGCGGCTCGACCGCTGGTTCAAGCGCAACCTGCCAGAGGTGAGTTTCGCCATGGTGTCGCGCTGGGCGCGCACCGGGCAGATTCGCGTCGACGGCAAGCGCGCCGATGTCGATACCCGGCTGGCCGCCGGGCAGACCCTGCGCGTGCCGCCAGCCGGGGGGCCGCTGCCCCTGGCCGGTGGCGGCAAAGGCGCGCGGGCGCGCAAGCCCTTGACCGAGGAACAGATCCGCCTGGCCGAGGAAATCGTGCTGGAACAGGATCGCGCCGCGATCGTGATCAACAAGCCGCCGGGCCTTGCCACCCAGGGCGGCAGCGGCACGTTCGAGCATGTCGATGGCCTGCTCGATGCCTATGCGGCCGACAACGCGCCGCGCCCGCGCCTTGTCCACCGGCTGGACAAGGATACCTCCGGCGTCCTGCTCGTGGCGCGCACGCCGGGCAGCGCGGCGTTCTTTTCCAAGCGCTTTTCCGGCCGCACCGCGCGCAAGATCTATTGGGCGCTGGTGATGGGCGTGCCCGACATTCATGACGGCATGATCGAACTGCCCCTTGCCAAGCAGCCCGGCACCGGCGGCGAGAAGATGATGGTCGATGAAAGCGAGCACGGCCTGCCTTCGCGCACGCGCTATCGCGTGATCGATCGCGCCGGCAACCGCGCCGCCTGGGTGGAACTGCAGCCCTTCACCGGCCGCACCCACCAGCTGCGCGTGCACATGGCCGCGATCGGCCACCCCATCGTGGGCGATGGCAAGTATGGCGGCCAGGCTGCGTTCCTTTCGGGCAGCATCAGCCGCAAGCTGCACCTCCACGCCCGCCGCCTGCGGATCGAGCATCCCGAGGGCGACTTGCTCGACGTGACCGCGCCGCTGCCGGAACACTTTGCCAAGAGCCTGGAACAACTCGGCTTTACCGAAAGCGAAGGCGACCTGCCGCTCGAAGCGCCGGTGCTGGTCGATCCCAAGACGCAGGAAAAGCGCGTGGCCAAGGCCCATGCCAAGCAATATCGCAAGGAGCGCCGCGGCGAACGCCGCAAGCGCGCCGATGGCCCTGACGCCGGCGGCGGGCGCCGTCCCACCGGCCAGCGCGCCAAGGTGCCTGGCAAGCCCGGCGCAAAGCCTGCGGGCAAGCCGGGCGCAAAGGCCGTTGCCAAGCCTGGGGCCAGGCCCGCGAGCAAGCCTGCTGGCAAGGCGCCGGCCAAGGCCCCCGCCAAGGCCCCTTCACGTCGCCCCGCCCCGAAAGGCCCCGCCGCACGATGACCCTGCGCCTGGCCATCTTCGATTGCGATGGCACCCTGGTCGATAGCCAGGCCGATATCGGCGCGGCGATGGACGGGGCCTTTCACGCCATGGGCCTGGTACCACCGCCACGCAGCGAAACCCGCCGCATCGTCGGGCTGTCGCTGGTGGAGGCCATGCGCCGCCTCCATCCCGAGGGCGAGGCGGAGACGCACGACATGCTGGCCCAGGCCTACAAGGATGCGTTCCGCGCCCGGCGCGAGGCGGGCATGGTCGGCGAGCCGCTCTACGATGGCATCGCCGCTTTGGTCGAAGACCTGGTGCATCGCGGCTGGCTTTTGGGCGTGGCCACCGGCAAGAGCGACCGGGGCCTGGCACATTGCCTGGCCACGCACGGTCTTTCCCGCCACTTCGTCACGCTGCAGACCGCCGATCGCCATCCGTCCAAGCCGCACCCCAGCATGATCGAGGCCTGCCTCGATGCCACCGGGGCCGAAACGGCGCTGACCGTGATGATCGGCGATACTGCCTTCGACATGGCCATGGCGCGCAACGCCGGGGTCCGCGCGATCGGCGTGGACTGGGGCTATCACGAACGGGCAGAGCTGTTTGCCGCCGGGGCCCATGCCGTGGCCGGCACGGTGGCCGAACTGGCCGAACTGCTACAGGCGGTGGGCTGAAACATGGCCGATCCCGCCCTCGGCCGCTTCGCCTTGCTTCAGGCCGTGCGCCTTTCGGGCACGCTGATCGTGATGATCGGCGCCATGGCCGCTTCGGGCAACGTGCCGTGGCTGGCGGCCGTGCCGCCGTGGGGCGCCATGGCTCTCGCCCTTGTTGGCCTGACCCTGTTCTTTGGCGCGCCGCGCTGGCTGGTGCGGCGCTGGAAACGGCATTCTTGAAGAGATTTCTCCGGCATGAAGCGCTTCTATAAAGACGTCACCGTCTCATCCGAAGACGGCGGCTTTCGTGTGTGCCTGGATGGGCGCGGCATCCGAACGCAAGGTGGCAATCCCCAGATCGTGCCCAGCGCCGCCCTTGCCCAGGCCATGGCTGCCGAATGGGCCGATCAGGGCGAAACGCTCGACACCGCGCGCTTCGCCTTTCGCGACATGGCGGACTATGCGATCGACGTGGTGGCCCCTGCCCCCGATACCGCCCGCGCCGATCTCATGCCTTATGCCGAGACGGACACGCTGTGCTATCGCGCCGAGCCGGACGAGCCGCTCGCCGCGCGGCAGCGCCTGCTGTGGGAACCGCTGGTGACCATGGCCGAAGCACGGCATGGCGTTTCTTTCACCCGCGTTTCGGGCGTAATGCACAAGCCCCAACCCGAAGCGACGCTCTCGGCCCTGCGCGCCGCGCTCGATCCGCTCTCGCCCTTTGTCTTGGCCGCACTGCGCAACACCACCAGCCTTGCAGCCTCGCTGATCATCGGCCTGGCTGCACTCGATCCCGAAGCCGATCTCGTCGCGCTATGGGACGCAGCCTGCGTGGAGGAAGACTGGCAGGCAGAGCTGTGGGGCAAGGACGAACAGGCCCAGGCCCACCGCACGCGACGCGGCCAAGCCTTCGCCACCGCCGCAAAATTCGCGCACCTGTTGTAAAACAAAAAGCCCCCTCTTCTTCAGAGGAGGGGGTTTGGGGGTGGTGCAAGCCAAGCACAACACTTGCGCACAACCCCGACCAAACCCATCACCCTGACCGAGGCCCGGCCTTGCGCCCAGGCGCCGCACCACCTATCCTATGTTCAAAGTTTTCTTCTAATTTCTTGAACTTCCCGATCCGCGCCTCATGGAGGATTCCGTCCCGGCCATGGAAATTTCAGTCAAACCGGATGGCCGGATCGAATGCATCGGTACCGCCGTTTCGATTGAAGTGTCGGGCATCAGAGGCGCCGTTCGCCTTACCTTTTTCGGAATTCAAGATAAGCGCCTGTTCATCTATCTTGTTCGCGAAGATGCTCGCCCCATGACGGCGTTGGAACGGGAACAACATCCAGAGATCATATGCCCACACGTCGTGATCTGGAAGTTAATCGACGGCCCGCTTGGCGGAGGGTTGCTCCCAGGCGTTGACGATACGAACCAGTTCATCGCCGACTTTCTGAAAGCCTATCAGCTCGTCAACGGATACGGATGCTGCATCAACGGGCAATGGCACCCCGCCCTGGTCGAGATCATCCCGAGGCAATCGCCCCTTGCGTGGCAATATTCGGGTTCTGGGACGATCGAAGAGCAGCGTTGAAGCAACCCGTCCGATCACCGTGATCGAATCCCTCGCCTTGCGACTCCGCGCCGCAACGCCTATCTTGCCGGCATGGCTATCCGCGAAATCCTTGAAGTTCCCGATCCGCGCCTCAAGCAGGTCTCGGCTCCGGTGGAAAAGTTCGACGACGAACTGCGCACGCTCGTGTCCGACATGTTCGACACGATGTACGATGCCCCCGGCATCGGCCTTGCCGCCATCCAGGTGGGCGTGCCCCTGCGCGTGCTGGTGATCGATCTCCAGCCCGAGGACGAAGACGCCGAGCCGGAGCATTGCCACGACCACGGCTGTGGCCATGCCCACCTGCCCGTGCGCCGCGAACCGCGGGTGTTCATCAACCCCGAAATTCTCGATCCTTCCGAAGAACATGCGATCTATCGCGAAGGCTGCCTCTCGGTGCCGGAAATCTACGCCGAGGTGGAACGGCCCGCCAGCATCCGCGCCCGCTGGCAGGATCTGGATGGCCAGACGCACGAGGAAGCAATCGACGGCCTCCTGGCCACCTGCCTCCAGCACGAGATGGACCATCTCGAAGGCATCCTGTTCATCGACCACCTCTCGCGCCTCAAGCGCCAGATGGCGCTCAAGAAGCTGGACAAGCTGCGCAAGGTGGCCTGAGCGGCCGTTGCAATTGAGGATAAAGCGGCCCGGCACATTGCGTTGCCGGGCCGCTTCGTTTACGTTCCCGCTCTGTTCTTGACTGGAGAGTGAACGTGGCGGTGGCTTTCGTGATCGTGGCGCTGGTGATCGGCCTGGCCTTGGGCTGGTTCTTCGGCTCGCGCCCCCTGGCGGAGGCACAGGGCCGCGCCGCCGCGCGCGAGGGCGAAGCGCGCGAGGCGCAGGCACAAGTCAAGGCCATGGCAGTGGATCTGGCCACGATGGCCGAGCGCGCCCGCCAAGTGGAGCAGGTTGCGGCCGAGCGCGATGCCTTGCGGGCCGAGCGCGATGGCCTCTCGTCCCGCCTGGCTGCCGCCAGCGAGCGCGCCGCCGAGGCCGATGCCCTGCGCGATGCCCTGCACGAAGCCCGCCAGGCACGCGAGGACCTGCGTGCCGAACTGGCGCGGATGAAGGCGGATGCCGCCAACTTTGCCGAGCAGAAGCGCCTGCTGATCGAAGCACAGGAAGCCTTGCGCCGCGAGTTCGAGAATGCCGGCAATAAGGTGCTGGAACGCGCGCAGGAAGCCTTCATGGTCCGCGCCCAGGAACGCTTTGCCCAGAGCGAGGAAAAGGCCGCGCAATCGCTGCGCGCGCTGCTTGCCCCGGTGGACCAGCGCCTGAAAAGCTATGAAGAACAGGTCGGCAAGCTGGAGCGCGAGCGGGTGGATGCCTTCGGCAATCTCACCGGGCTGATCCAGGCCATGCGCGAAGGGCAGGAGCAAGTTCGGGCCGAGGCCGCGCGGCTGGGCAATTCGCTGCGCAACGCGCCCAAGGCGCGCGGCCGCTGGGGCGAACAGCAATTGCGCAACGTGCTGGAACAGTGCGGCCTGGCCGAACACACCGATTTCGTGACCGAGCATTCGATCGACACCGACGAGGGCCGCCTGCGCCCAGACGCCATCGTGCGCATTCCCGGCAACAAGCTGCTGGTGATCGATGCCAAGGTCTCGCTCAACGCCTATCAGGATGCGTTCGAAGCGGCGGACGACACCGCGCGCGGCGTGGCCCTGGCCGCGCATGTGCAATCCATGCGCAACCACATCCAGACGCTGGGCGCCAAATCCTATCAAAGCCAGTTCGAGGAAGCGCCCGACTATGTGCTGATGTTCGTGCCGGGCGAACACTTCATCGCCGCCGCGCTCGAACGCGATCCGCAGCTGTGGGACTTCGCGTTCGACCGCCGCGTCCTGCTCGCCTCGCCCACCAACCTCGTCGCCATCTGCCGCACCGTGGCCCAGGTCTGGCGCCAGGATGGCCTGGCGCGCGAGGCACGCGAGATCGGGCGCATGGGCGGCGAGCTTTACGATCGCCTGGCCGTGGCCGCCGATCACTTGAAGCGCGTGGGGTCCGGCCTGGAAAGCGCCGTGGTGAACTACAACAAGTTCGTCGGCAGCTTTGAACGCAATGTCCTGTCGGCCGGACGGCGCTTGCGCGAAAAGCACATCGAGATCGGCAAGCGCGAGGTTGAGGAAGTGGCCCTGGTGGAAACCGCCCCGCGCTATGTCGCGGCAGACACGGTGGCGGAACTGGCCGCGCCTGCTGGCGTTGCGGTAGACGGGGAACCGGCTGCGGGGTAAACGTACAAGCGATGGCGAACGAGCGGAAACCATGGGCGCGCAAGGCAGGCGTGGCGCTGCTCTCTCTCGGCCTGGCGCTTGCCGCGTGTCAACGGCAGCCAACGCCGCAAGAGAGCGATAGCCCCTCTGCCACCCCGAGCGCGCAACCCACACCCGAACCGGCGCCCAGCGTGCCGGAGCCAAGCCCCAGCCCGACGCTGGCGCTCCCGGTCAAGCCTACGCCCGAAACGCCGATGACGCCGGCCGATACGGCAGCAGCCCTGCCCGCGATGGCTCTCCCCCCGCGCGACGATTGCGCCGCACTGCCCGGCTGGAGCGCCTTTGCCGCGCGGCTCGCCGCTACGGTCAAAGCCCGCGACGCCGCTGCCTTGGCCACACTGTCCTCGCCCGATGTCACACTCGATTATGGCGGCGGCCATGGCCCGGCCGAATTGCAAAAGCGCCTGTCCGCGCCCAGCGGCCAGGCCGTCTGGACCGATCTGGCGCGCATCCTGCCCTTGGGCTGCGCCGTGCAAGGCGATCTGGTGGTCCTGCCGTGGTTCTTCTGGAACGTGCCCGATGAAGTCGATCCGGGCATGACCATGCTGGTGACAGGCCAGGGCGTGCCCTTGCGCGCCAAGCCCAGCGACACGGCTCAGGAAGTGGACAAGCTGGACTGGTCGCTGGTCACCCTTGGGCCGGGCTTCAATCCGGCAGCGCACTACACCGCCGTGATCACCGGCAAGCCGCAGCGCAAGGGCTATATCGAAACCGCCCGCCTGCGCAGCCTCCTCGCCCGCCGCGTGATCGCCGAGCGCAAGGGCGAAGACTGGCACATCAGCGCCTTGGTGGCAGGGGACTGAGGCCTCGCGCCGGGGGCTTCGACAAGCTCAGCCCGAACGGGGGGTATGTCGTGTTTTGGATGGGAATCTGCCCTTTCCACCTCCAACGTCGTCATTCCCGCGCAGGCGGGAATCCAGTAGCCGCCGTGCGAGAACGACTGGGGACCGGTTTTCGACGCTACCCCAAAACTGGATTCCCGCATTCGCGGGAATGACGAGGGAATGGGTTCAAAGTGGTGGTTAACTATCGTTACTCGCTTGGCCAAACTTCTGAGCCGATTGGCACCTCAGTTTTGTCTATTCCCAGCAGAAGACAGGTCCAGCGGCGTTCCTTCGGCGGGGGGGTTTGGAACACCTCGGCCATTTTCAGCACAGCGGCAATAGTCGAGCCGTCGGGTCGACGGAGGGAAACCGGACCTTCCAGCCTCGCCATGCCGTCAGCTACCGCCGGACCTGGAACGACGATCAGACCACCCCAGCCTGGGATATCGAACACGTCTTCCACGATGATAATAGGGCGCATGCGCGCAAACTTAATCGGTCGGCGAATGTCTGCAAATAGGCGCTTGCAGACTTCTCCCCACGCGCAACCAGCGCGCCGGATGCCGACACGTCCGGCCTGACGCAGCGTTCAACGCGGCTGCATGTCTCGCGCTTCGGCGGGCACGCGCACTTCCAGGCCGTCGAGCGCGGGATCGAGCACGATCTGGCAGGCGAGGCGGCTGGTGCGGGTGACGCCGGCGGCCAGGTCGAGCATGTCTTCCTCGTCCTCCGATGCGTCGGCCAGGCGCTCGTACCAGTCGGGCGCGACGATCACGTGGCAGGTAGAGCAAGCCATCTGGCCTTCGCAGGTGCCTTCCAGCGGCATGCCGGCATTCTGGCCCAGTTCCAGCAGGCGTTGTCCTGCCTCGCCCTGGGCGACCACGGTCTGGCCATCGGCGGTGAGGAAGGTGACGCGAACCATAAGCACTAGACTCCCTGCGCATGGGCGGCCGCATTCAGTACGGCCGCCGCCTCCTCCAGTTCCTCTGCCCTTGTATAACGTCCGAAACCGATGCGGATCGCGGTTTTGGTATCCCTGTCCGAAAGTCCCAGGGCGCGCAAGACATGGCTGGGCCTGCCAGAGCCGCTGGCACAGGCCGATCCTGCAGAAAATGCCACAGTGCGGCATTCCGACAACAGCCGGCCAACGTCCAAACCGAGCCGGCGCAGGTTCAGGTTGCCGTGCCAGCGCTGCGTCGCACTGCCGTTCAACGTCCAGCCCTCGAACAGGCCAAGGGCTTGTTTCCACAGGTCGTCGACATGTTCCCCATCGCTTTTCCACAGGCTGGTGCACAGGGCAGCAGCCACGCCGAAGCCGGCACAAAGCGCCGGGCTGAGCGTGCCCGAGCGCAGGCCGCTTTCCTGCCCGCCACCATGAACCAGGGGCGCCAGATCAAGGCCATCGCGCACCCACAGCGCGCCGATGCCCTTGGGGCCATGCAGCTTGTGGGCCGAAATCGCCACCAGATCGGCGCCTTCGGGCGCCGCGAGCTTGCCCGCCCCCTGCACGGCATCGCACAGGAACAGAGCGCCCATGGCACGCGCGCGCGCCGCCAGCTGCGCCACCGGCTGCACCGTGCCGATCTCGTTGTTGACCTGCATCACCGCGACAAGGCCCGTCCCCGGCGGGATCGGCACATCGGGATCGACCAGCCCGTCTGCCCCCACAGGCAGCACGGTGAGCGCAGGATCGTGAAACCGGGCGGTATCGAGCACGGCGGCATGTTCGATCGCCGAAACCGCCAGGCGTCGTTGCCCCAGGCCGGCAACGGCCAGGTTGAGCGCCTCGGTGGCGCCAGAGGTGAAGATCACGCGCCCACCGGGCGGAAGCAGCGCGGCGACGCGGGCGCGGGCCGCTTCCACCGCCGCTGCCGCCCCACGGCCCGGACGATGCGGGCTATGCGGATTGGCATAGCCGGCGCGCGGGTCTTCCGGCCCGGCGAGCCAGGGCAGCATGGCGGCACGCGCCTCGGGCGCCAGGGGCGTGGTCGCCTGGTAATCGAGATAGATCATGCCAGCCCCGCAATCGTGCGCCAGGCGGCCACGAAGCGGTCCACCCCCTCGGCCGTGGTTTCGCGCCCGAGCGAGACGCGAATCACTTCGTTCGGCTGCGCCACGCCCATGGCATCGAGCACGTGGCTGGTGCGCAGCGAACCGGAGGAGCAGGCGCTCCCCGCCGAAACCGCCATGCCCATGCCGTCAAACCGGATCAGCTGCGCCGTCGCCGATTTGCCCGGCATGCGATAGGCCCCGATCGCAGCCAGGCGCGGTGCATCGGCAGCAATGACGTCTGCGCCGCTTGCCACCAGCGCCGCTTCCAGCCGGGCGCGCAGGGCCTGCACGCCGTCGAGCCAGGCATTGCCTGCTTCCAGGGCCGCCGCCATGGCCAGGGCGCCCGGCAGGTTTTCCGTGCCGGGGCGATAGCCGCGCTCTTGCCCGCCGGTGGGATGCAGCAAGGCCCAATCGCGCACCAGCAGGGCACCAATGCCGATCGGCCCACCGAACTTGTGCGCGGAAATGGCAATCAGGTCAGCCTCGGGCAGCGCCAGCTTGCCCGCGCCCTGCGCCGCATCGGCCAGCAGAACGCCACCCGCGCCGCGCACGGCCTCGGCTACCTCGGCCAGCGGCTGGATCACCCCGGTTTCGTTGTTCACCTGCTGCACCGCCACCAGGCCGCGCAGCGCGCAGTCTGCCGGATCGACTTGCCCCAGCCCATCTGTCGCCAGGCGGGTGGCGCTGCCGGCAAGGCGCAGCACCGCCTCGTGCTCCACGGCCGAAACCGCCAGCAACGGGGCCTTGGCCCGGCCAATCGCCAGCGCCAGCGCTTCGCTCGCCCCGCTGGTCAGCACCACTTCGCCGCTCCAGCCCAGCGCCGCCTTGATCCGGGCCCGCGCATCCTCCAGCGCAGCGCGCGCAGCACGGCCCGCCCCGTGCGGGCTGGACGGATTGGCCCAGCGCTCCAGCCCCTCCAGCAGCGCCGCGCGGGCCTGGGGCAGCAGCGGCGTGGTGGCCGCATGATCGAAATAAAGCGAGACCGACAACGAGAAATCCCGGAAAAGTTGCGTTTGTAGGGTTCGTTTCTATATAGCGACCAGTTCCATGCCCAGCCCCGACCGCGCACTGCCCTGAAAACAGGGCCTTGCACAGTGGGTCTCGGGCCAGCCAACAGGTTCATCAGGTCAACGATGCCCGCAGTCATCTTCCCCGGTCCCGAAGGCCGCCTCGAAGGCCGCTTTCAACCCGCCACGCGCAGCCGCGCGCCCGTCGCCATGATCCTGCACCCCCACCCGCAGGCGGGGGGCACGATGAACGACCGCGTCACCCAGGCGCTGTACAAGACATTCGTGGCGCGCGGCTTTGCCACGCTGCGCTTCAACTTCCGCGGCGTGGGGCGCAGCCAGGGCAGCTTCGACAACGGCGTGGGCGAACTGTCCGATGCCGCCGCCGCGCTCGATTGGGTGCAGTCGATCCATCCCGAAGCCTCGGCCACGTGGATTGCCGGCTATTCGTTCGGCGCGCTGATCGGCATGCAATTGCTGATGCGCCGGCCCGAGATCCGCGGCTTCATCTCGGTCTCGCCGCCGGCCAACATGTATGACTTCAGCTTCCTGGCGCCGTGCCCGGCCTCGGGCATCATCGTGCAGGGCTCGGCCGATACGGTGGTGACGCCCAACGCCGTGCAGAAGCTGGTCGACAAGCTGCGCACGCAAAAGCACATCACCATCCACCACGATGAAATCCCGCGCGCCAACCACTTCTATGAAAACGAGTTGGACGAGATGATGAAGTCGGTCGACAACTACCTAGACTTCCGCCTTTCGCCGGACTGTCCGATCCGCTGATCGGCACCCGTCAGGGCTGATGTGCAAGAGGCCCCGGCAGCGCGATCTGCCGGGGCCTTTTCGTTGGCCTATTGCGGGTTGTCCGCACGCGGATCGTGGATCGGTGCCGGGCCGGGGTGCAGATCGCGCCTTGCCCATATGAAAAAGGTGCGGTCGAAGGTGGGCACGCGATCCACCAAGACATAGTCGCGGGCCAGCGCGGCGCGAACCAAAGCCTGCGTTCCGGGTGCAACATGGGGAACTACAGGGCGGCTTGCCGTGACAATGGCGCCGGGCCGCGCGGCAAGGACGCGTTGCTCTTCCACCACGGGATCCACGCCCAGTGCCATCGCCTCGACGGGATTGTTGAGATGATCGGGATAGATATAGCGTGTCGGCGCCTGCGCCTTGGTCAGCAAATAGAGCACAGCCGGTCCGTCGTAGACATACAAGGGATGTCCGACAACATAAGGCTGGATCCTCGCGACCATCCGGGCTGTGGCATGCTGATAATGGCCACGCAGAAAGTAATAGGCTGGCGTTCCAAGCGCTGGCCACAACAGCAGCAGGCAAGCCGCCGCAAACCCGTGCGGTCCGCGTCGAACCGCGCCGGCCGAAGCAAGTGCCAGCGGCAAGGCAACAGTGATGAAATAGAAATCGAAGAAATCGCCGAGCAGTGCGAACCCGGCAAAGGCGCTGGCGACCCAGCCGGCCAGCAGCCAGAAATCAGAGCGCGCCGTATCGGGCAGCCGTTGCCGGCTTTGCCATAGGCCCCACAGGCCGGTGGCAATCAGGCCCCCGGCCATGGCGATGATCGTCATCGCCTGATCATGGCGAACTTGCGCCGAGAACGGCAAACGACGAAAAATCGAAACGAAGTTTGCGTAGATGTAGTCGTCGAGATGGCCGTTGGCCGCGTAGCAGCCGATCGCGAGTGCAGTAGGCGCCAAAGCGGCCAACACCATGGCCGTTGCCAGCGCGACGACCCGCGTCGGTGCTACGCCCAAGCGCCAAAAGCGCCAAAGGAACCAGCAGCCCAGGAAAATCCCTTCGATCACGGGCGTGTATTTGAACTGGATTGCGATGCCCATCGCCAGCATCGCAGCAAGGGCCTGGCGCGCCACCGCCCCCGCACGCTCCTCGTCATTCGCGTTGAATGCGCACCACACCGCAAACGCGGTGAGCGCATTATAGATCACCGCGGCTTGGCCACCGGCGCCGTGAAGCACGTTGAGCGTCAGCACATAGGCAATCGCAACGACAACAGCCGCAGTTTCCGAGGCGTGGCGCCGCGCCATGGCGCGGATCAAGCAGGCCGTGATTGCAACGCAAGCTGCGGCGACCAACTGATATTGAACAATACCATCGCCACCCAGCAGGCGGATGGCAGCATAGAATGCAAACAGGCCAAGCGGCTTGCGGTCCCACATGTCGACGTAAGGCAATTGGTCATGCCACATGCCATCGCCCACCAGCAGATAGAGTTGCTCGTCGAAATCGAGAATCGGGTTACCGATGGTCGGGAGCCGGATCAGCAGCGTGACAAAAGCGATAAGCGCATAGGGCCACCAACGCGGCAGGCGTGATGCCGCCCATCGCCAAGGCGCCCATCGCCAAGGCGCCCCCCGTTCACTGGCCACACCCGCTTCCATTGCTGCCGTTGCCACGCATTGCCCCGTACGATTGCCCGGGCAGACCATGGCGCACACTCGGTAAGAGCATGGTTAACACGCCGACAAAGAGGGGCCGTCGAAACACAAAACCCCCGGTGTGCCAGGGCACACCGGGGGCAATGCAGGCGCCACGTGGGCAGCGCGAAGGATCAGGCCGAGACGGGCGCTGCCTTGCGGACGCTTTCGTCCACGTGCTCAACGAACTGTTCGAAGTTGTCGATGAACTTCTTGACCAGTTCCTGCGCGGTCTTGTCGTATTCGCCGGCATCGGCCCAGGCGCCGCGCGGATCGAGCAGGCGCGTGTCGACGCCCGGCACTTCCACCGGCACTTCGAAGCCGAAGTTGGGATCTTCCCGGAATTCAGCGCTGTTCAGGCTGCCATCGAGCGCGGCGTTGAGCAGGGCACGGGTGGCCTTGATCGGCATGCGCTTGATGCCTTCCTGCGTGGCCTTGCCGCCCGACCAGCCGGTGTTGACCAGCCAGCACTTCACCCCGCCCTTGGCAATCCGTTCCTTGAGCAGGTTGCCGTAGACCGACGGGTGGCGCGGCATGAACGGCGCGCCAAAGCAGGTGGAGAACGTGGCTTCCGGTTCGGTCACGCCGATTTCGGTGCCTGCCACGCGCGCGGTGTAGCCCGAAAGGAAGTGGTACATCGCCTGGTCGGGCGTGAGACGCGCGATCGGGGGCAACACGCCATAGGCGTCAGCGGTCAGGAAGATGAGGTTCTGCGGCACCGGGCCGAGGTTTTCTTCCGAAGCGTTGGGAATGAAATCGATGGGATAGGAGCCACGGCTGTTTTCAGCCAGGCTGGCATCGTCGAGGTCGATCTCACGCGTGACCGGATCAATCACCACGTTTTCCAGCACCGTGCCGAAACGCTTGGTGGTGGCAAAGATTTCCGGCTCGGCTTCGGCCGAAAGGCGGATCATCTTGGCATAGCAACCGCCTTCGAAGTTGAAGACCGCCGTATCGGACCAGCCGTGTTCGTCATCCCCGATCAGGGTGCGGCTGGCATCGGCCGAAAGCGTGGTCTTGCCGGTGCCCGACAGACCGAAGAACACCGCCGTGTCGCCATTGGGGCCGATGTTGGCCGAGCAATGCATCGGCATCACGCCCTTGGCCGGCAGCAGATAGTTGAGAATGCCAAAGACCGACTTCTTCATTTCGCCGGCATAAGCGGTGCCGCCGATGAGGATCAGCTTTTCGGTGAAGTTCACCGCGATCACGGTTTCGGTGCGGCAGCCATGGCGGGCCGGATCGGCGCGGAAGCTGGGCAGATCGATGATGGTGTATTCGGGCACGAAGCCGGCGAGTTCATCGTTGGTCGGGCGCACCAGCAGCGTGCGGATGAACAGGTTGTGCCAGGCAAATTCGTTGATCACGCGCACGTTGACGCGGTTTTCCGCCTGCGAGCCACCGAACAGGTCCGCCACATAGAGCTTGTCCTTGGTGCCCAGCGCGGCAATGAAATCTTCCTTGAGCGCGGCGAAATGGGCCGGGGTCATCCCCACGTTGGTCTTGCCCCACCATACGGTGTTTTCGGTTTCGGCATCACGGACGATGAACTTGTCCTTGGCCGAGCGGCCGGTGTGCTTGCCGGTGGCGACCACGAAGGGGCCATCCTTGGCCAGGACGCCTTCGCCGTTCTTCACCGCATGTTCCACCAAGGGGGCGGTGCCGAGGTTGGCAAACAGCTCGGCAGGTTCAGGAAAACCCTGCGCGGACAAGGAAATGTTCAGGCTGTTGGCGGACATCACAAGCCTCCCATAGGTGGGCCATGCCGCGCCGTCAGGCCCCGTGGGGCGATCGGATGGCGCGCGGGCCGTTGATTGCAAAAGCGCGGTATCAAGCGTTGTCGCGCGTCCGTCTTGCGGCTTTGCATACGAATGCCGAATACGAATGCGCGACTCTATGTTCGGATAGTTGACCGCTTCCCCTACGTCAAACCGGAAGCGCCCAAGATTTTTGCGCAGCAAGTTGCACAATTTTCAACTGCGGGAGGCGGCGGGAGGGCAAGGCCCCATGCGCGGAACCGCGCTTTCTTGCCAGTTGGCGCGCCCGGGCCTAGTCTGCGCAGCCACGCCAGCAGGATCGCCGCCACGCCCATGCAAAACGCTTCTGCCCCGCATTCCGCTGCCCAGCCGGCCGGGCAGCCTGTTGCGCAGGACCAGCCGCGGCGCACGATCGCGCTGGTCGATGACGACCGCAACATCCTTACCACGGTATCGATCGCGCTGCAGACCGAAGGCTTTGCCACGCGCCTCTACACCGACGGCGACAACGCGCTCAAAGCGCTGCTCGACAATCCGCCCGACCTGGCGGTGTGCGACATCAAGATGCCGCGCATGGATGGGCTGGAATTGCTGCGCCGCCTGCGCGAACAAAGCGACCTGCCGGTGATCTTCCTCACCAGCAAGGACGACGAGGCGGACGAAGCCCTGGGCCTGGCCATGGGGGCCGACGATTACATCGCCAAGCCCTTCAGCCAGCGCCTGCTGCTGGCCCGCATCCGCGCCATCCTGCGACGCAGCGAGATCGTGCGCCGCGATATCGTGGCCGCCGATGCCGAAGCGCCCGAAGCCCTGCCCGATCCGATCCGCCGCGGGCGGCTGGTGATGGACCCTGCCCGCCATGTGGTGACCTGGAACGACAAGCTGGTCTCGCTGACCGTCACCGAATTCCTGATCCTGGAAGCGCTGGCGGTGCGCCCCGGCGTGGTGCGGACGCGCGACCAGTTGATGAACGCGGCCTATCACGATGACGTGTTCGTCGATGATCGGACCATCGACAGCCATATCAAGCGCCTGCGCCGCAAGTTCCGTACCGTCGATTCGCAGTTTTCCGCGATCGAGACGCTCTACGGCGCTGGCTACAGCTATAGCGAAGAATGATAGCTCCGCCGGGCCAGCCTGCCGATCGCCCGACGCGTGCGCTTGTGCCACGCGCGTTGCGGCCGCGCGGCGTTTCGCTCACCACGCGCATTCTCGCCGTCAACGTCATTGCCCTGGCGCTCCTTGCAGGCAGCTTCTTCTATCTCGACAGCTATCGTACGCAGTTGCTGGGGGAGCGCTTCAAGCTGGCGCGGGCCGAAGCGGAAATCGCCGCCGATGCGCTCGACGGCGGCAATGCAGCGCAGCAAAAGGCGCTGCTGGTGCGGATCGGGCGCGAACAGCGGTTGCGGCTGCGCCTGTTTGACCGGCATGGCCGCCTGGAGGCAGACAGCTTTGCCCTGGCGCCGCCCAGCTTTGCGCTCGTCGATCCAGCCGGAGAGGCATGGTACCAGCACGCCGCGCGCCTGCTCGACCGCGGCGTGGATTTCATCGTCGGCGCACCGCCGGTAGAGCGCTATGCCGAACCGGCCACGTCCGACGCGGCCAACTGGCCCGAAGTGGTGCGTGCCCAGGCGGCCGGCTCCACCCAGGTCTACTTGCGCTATGCCCCCGATCGTACCCCGGTGTTGACCGCCGCCACGCCAGTGGGGCCACCGGGCGGCCAGATGCTGCTGGCGATGCGCAACGCGGTGGATATCACCCAGGCGGTGCGCGATGCGCGCCAGACGCTGGTGATCATCATCGGCCTGGCCCTGATGCTCTCGGTTCAGCTCTCGCTGTTCCTGGCGCGCACCATCGTGCAGCCGCTGCGCGCGCTGGTGCGGGCAGCGGTGCGCGTGCGGCTGGGGCGCGATCGCGAAGTTGTGGTGCCGCGCCTGCCCGAACGCGGCGACGAGATCGGCATGCTCGCCCGCGCCTTTTCCGACATGACCATGGCGCTGCGCCATCGCATCGACGCAGTGGAAAGCTTTGCCGCCGACGTCGCCCACGAATTGAAGAACCCGCTCGCCAGCCTGGCCAGCGCCATCGAATCACTCGACCGGGTGGAGGATCCCGCCCTGCGCCGGCAGTTGACCGCCATCGCCACCCACGACGTGCAGCGCATCGACCGGCTGATTACCGAGATTGCCGATGCCAGCCGGATCGACGCGGAATTGAGCCGCGCTACGTTCGTGCGGCTCGATCTGGGCGGTCTGGCCGCGCAAGTGGTGGGCGCGCGCGGCGCGCGCGACACGCGCGGAGGCGCGGTCATCCGGCTGGACCAGCCGCTCGATTCGCCACTGGCGCCGATGGTGGTGGGCGATGCCATGCGGCTGGAACGGGTGCTGGAAAACCTACTGGACAATGCCGTGTCGTTTTCTCCGCCCGGCGGCAGAGTGGACGTGACGGTGTGGACCGAATGGGGCAGCGAGGGTGAGGATTCGCGCGTGCTGCTGAGCGTGACGGACCAAGGCCCGGGGATTCCCGCCAGCGAGCGCGACAAGGTGTTCGAGCGCTTCCATTCGGTGCGCCCGGCCGAAGAGGCTTTTGGCGCGCATAGTGGCCTGGGCCTGGCCATCGCCCGCACCATTGCCGAAGCGCACGATGGCCGCCTGACCATCATCGACCGCCCCGATGGCGCGCCCGGTGCCTGCCTGGTGCTGGCGCTTCCCCATGCCGGGCACGCCCTGGCATGAGCGGCGAAGGCATTGTTCACCAGGCCACCGCGGTGGCGATCGGCGGGCGCGCGGTGATGATCGAAGGCCCGCCGGGCAGCGGCAAATCCAGCCTGGCGCTTGCCCTGATCGACCGCGGCGCCGTGCTGGTGGGCGATGACGGACTGGTCTTGCTGCCCGGCGGGCCAGGCCAAGGGCTGATCGCGCAGCCCCATCCCAACACCGCCGGCTTGCTGGAAGTGCGCAACCTGGGCTTGCTGCCGTTTCACCACGTGAAACAGGCGCCGGTGGCGCTGGTGCTGCAGCTCGACACGCAGGCGCCGCGTTTCGTGGAGGCGGCGGAGACCGTGGTGCGCGCCGGCATTGCCCTGCCCATGCTGCGGCTTTGGCCCGAGACACCGATGATGGCACTGCGCGCCGCGCTGGCACTGGAACGCTATGGCCTGACGCCGGAAAACGGCGCCGGTGCGTCTGGTTGCTGAAACCTTTGGGCCGGACCGTCGCGTAACCGCACTTTTCTTTGCCGCCCATTGCGCGCAAAAGGTCCGCCATGGTCGCCCAGGAAATGTCTTCCCCGCCCCTTGTGGATTCGCCGCAGCACATTCCGCCCCAGCGCGTCCTGCTCGTCACCGGCCTGCTGGGCGCGGGCAAAACCACCGCGCTGCGCACGCTGGAAGACCTGGGCTGGGAAGCGATCGACAATTTTCCGATCCGCCTGCTCGATCGCCTCTTGGAAACCGAGCCGGGCCAGGCGCGCGCCGAGAGCGGCGTCGATAACGGCACGCAACTGGCGATCGGGTTCGACACGCGCACGCGCGGGTTCGATCCGCAGGCGATCATCGAACGGGTCAAGGCCTTGAGCGCACGGCCCACTCTTTCCGTGACGACGCTGTTCCTCGATTGCGGCGGGGCAGAACTGGAGCGGCGCTACAACGAAACACGCCGTCGCCACCCGATGAGCGAGGACAAGCCTGCCGCCAGCGGCATTGCGGCCGAGCGCGACCTGCTCGCCCCGCTGCGCCGCTGGGCCGACGTGGTCATATCCACCACCGATTTCACCACCAACGATCTGCAGCAGGCTATCCGCCAGCAGTTCGGTGCGATCTCACCGAGTCGCACCACGCTCACGATCAGCAGCTTCGGCTTCTCGCGCGGCACGCCCCCGCTTGCCGACCTGGTGTTCGACATGCGCTTCCTCAACAATCCGCATTGGGACGAAACACTGCGCCCGATGACCGGCAAGGATGCCCCAGTGGGCGACTACATCCGCCAGGATCCCGCCTTTGCCGAGGCTTTCGAGCGGATTCTGGGCCTCCTCCTCCTTCTCCTGCCGCGCTTTGCCGCGCAGGGAAAAGCCTATGTCAACATCGCCTTCGGTTGCACCGGCGGGCGCCACCGCTCGGTGTTCATGGCCGAAGAAATCGCACAAGGCTTGCGCAATGCGGGTTTTTCACCCACATTGTTGCACCGCAACCTTGCCGCGCGGGGGGCCAACCTGTTGGAAGGCGCACAAGCGGTGCAGGTGTGACAGTGATGCCAGTGACTAAGACACCAAAGACAACGACAATGCAGGCGAGCAACGCCCTGCGCCTGAGGGATGGGACCGGTCTGAAAGTCATGCCTAGTGAATGCCAGCATTCTGGCAGCCCGCAGGTGCTCGCCAAGGCTCTGTTAAGCCTGGCCGTGGCATCGTGTAAGGCTGCATTTCGGAGCCCGTTCCCTTCATGATCGGTCTGATTCTCGTCACCCATGGTGCCCTTGCCGACGAATTCATCCACGCGATGGAACATGTCGTGGGCCGACAACAGGACGTCATCGGCGTCTGTATCGGCCCCAACGACGACATGGAGCGACGCCGCAAGGAGATCGCCGATGCCATCCGCCGCGTCGATAGCGGCGAAGGCGTCATCATCCTGACCGACCTGTTCGGGGGCACCCCTTCGAACCTGGCCATCTCGCTGATGCAGGCGGGGCGGGTCGAAGTGATCGCGGGCATCAACCTGCCCATGCTGATCCGGCTTGCCAAGGCGCGCGGATGCATGAATGTTCGCGATGCCACCGCCGCCGCGCGCGACGCTGGCCGCAACTATATAACGATCGCGTCGGAATTCCTGGGCCAGGACGCCTGATTTTTCCAGCCGCGACACACGCCATCAGGGACGGGCAGGGAAGAGGAAACGCCGATGTCGAGCCAAAGCTACGTTGCCCGAGAGACGATCACCATCGTCAACCAGCGCGGCCTGCATGCCCGCGCGAGTGCCAAGTTCGTCAACGCCGTGGCCAAGCTGCCGTCGGGCGTGGACGTGAAGGTGTTCAAGGACGGCACCGAGGCGGCCGGTGGCTCGATCCTGGGCCTGATGATGCTCGGCGCGGCCAAGGGCGACTCGATCGACGTGGAGGTCTCCGGCCCCGAGGAAGAGGCCGAGCAGGTGCTGCTCAAGTTGGCCGGCCTGGTCAAGGATGGGTTCGGGGAAGACTGAACCCTTGCCCATCGCTGCGTGGTGACGCATGGGCAATGCCATGTCCCGCCGCGTCATCACCGGGTTTTCCAACCCCACCGTCAAGTTCGTGCGCAGCTTGCGCGACAAGAAGCACCGCAAGCGCGAGCAGCGCTTTCTGGCCGAAGGCCTGCGCCTGCTGACCGACGCCCGCGCGGGCGGGCGCCTTCCGGAAATCCTGCTGATGGCGCAAGGGCGCGAGGCGCACCCCCTGCTGGCCGATCTGGAACAGGCCGTGGCAGCAGCCGGCGGCGACGTGATCGAACTGCCGGTCGATATCCTCGCCAAGGTCACCGGCAAGGACAATCCCCAGGCCGTGGCTGGCGTCTTTGCCGAATGGAACACCGGGCTTGACCAGATCGATCGCAGCGCCGCGCCGCTGTGGCTCGTGGCACAGGCCATGCGCGATCCGGGTAACCTCGGCACCATGCTGCGCACCGCCGACGCAGTTGGCGCAGGCGGGCTGATCCTGCTCGACGATTGCGTCGATCCCTTTTCGGTCGAAGCCGTGCGCGCCAGCATGGGCGCGATTTTCACGCAATCCCTGGCCCAGGCCCGCTGGGACGAATTCCTGCCCTGGCTGCGCGCCGGGTCAGGCCAACTCGTTGCCGCCTCGTTGCGCGATGCCGTGCCCTATCGCGGGGCGCCTTATGCCGGCCCCTGCTTCATCATGGTGGGCAACGAATCGCGGGGATTGCCCGAAGACTATGAACTGGCCTGCGACTTGCGCGTGACCATGCCAATGAAAGGCCGCGCCGACAGCCTCAACGCCGCCGTGGCAGGGGCCGTGCTGGCCTATGAGGTCTTGGCCGGGCTGGAGGGATAAGTCTGGCGCAGGGGCTTCGACAAGCTCAGCCCGAACGGCATTCACGGAAATATCCCCCGCCCCCGTGCGCCCTGAGCCTGTCGAAGGGCGCTGGCGCAACGCCCTACAGCCGACCTAAACCGGCCGCCGCGCCCGCAAGGCCTGGGCCAGCGTGCCTTCGTCCATATAATCCAGTTCCCCGCCGACCGGCAGGCCATGGGCCAGCTGCGTCACCCGCACCGGCAGGTCTTCCAGTCGCTCGGCGATGTAATGGGCCGTGGTCTGCCCTTCCAGCGTGGCGTTCATGGCCAGCACCACCTCGTCGATCCCCCCGGCCTGAACGCGTTCGAGCAATCGGCCGATCGTCAGGTCTTCCGGCCGCACCCCTTCCAGCGCGGAAAGCCGCCCGCCGAGCACATGATAGCGCCCGGTGAACAGCCGCGCGCGGTCCAGCGCCCAGAGGTCTGCGACATCCTCCACCACGCAGAGCGCACGGGCATCGCGGCGCGGATCGGCGCAGATGCCGCAAGGATTGCTGGTATCGACATTGCCGCAGACACTGCATTCCACCAGCCCTGCCCGCACGTGTTCGAGCGCGACCAGCAGCTGTGGCAGCGCGCTTTCCCGCCGCTTGATCAGCCACAGCACGGCCCGCCGCGCAGAGCGGGGGCCAAGGCCGGGTAGACGGGCCAGTGCGCTCGCCAGCGCCTCGATCTCTTGCGATGCCATGGCGCGACAGATAGGGCCGCGCGCAGGATAGGAAAAGGACCCATTGCGCGATGCGTGTTGTCTTCATGGGCACACCCGAATTTGCCGTGCCCACGCTCGATGCGCTGGTGGCCGCCGGGCACCACGTCGTGGCGGTCTATAGCCAGCCGCCGCGGCCGGCCGGCCGGGGCAAGAAACTGCAGCCCAGCCCCGTTCACCTGGCCGCGGAACGGCACGGTTTGCCGGTGTTCACGCCGGTAAGCCTGAAGGGCGCGGATGAGCAGGCCGCCTTTGCCGCGCACGGGGCCGAAGTGGCGGTGGTCGCGGCCTATGGCCTGATCCTGCCCCAAGCGATCCTGGCCGCGCCGGCGCAAGGCTGCCTCAACGTCCACGGCTCGCTGCTGCCGCGCTGGCGCGGCGCCGCGCCGGTGCAGCGCGCGATCCTGGCTGGTGACGTACACACCGGCATCACGATCATGCAGATGGAGCGCGGCCTCGATACCGGGCCGATGCTGGCCACCGTGGCCACGCCTGTGGCCGGCAAGACCGCCGGAGACCTCACCGCCGAACTCGCCGCGCTGGGCGCAGACCTGATGGTGCGCGTGCTGGCAGACCTGCCCACGTTCACGCCCGAAGTGCAGCCCGAAGCCGGCGTGACTTATGCCGCCAAGATCGACAAGGCAGAAAGCCGCCTCGATTTCACCGCCCCAGCCGATCAGGTGGAACGCCAGGTGCGTGCCTTCGCCCCGGCGCCGGGTGCGTTTTTCGAACTGGAGGGCGAACGCTATCGCGTGCTGGCCGCCCAGGTAGTAGCTGGTAAAGGCACGCCCGGCACGGTGCTGGACGATGCCCTGACCATCGCCTGCGGCCAGGCCGCCCTGCGCCCGCTGACCGTGCAGCGCGCCGGCCGCCCGGCAATGGACACCGCCGCCCTGCTGCGCGGCCGTGCCATTCCCGCCGGCACGGTGCTAGCCTGATGCCGCGTTACGCTCTCACGCTGGAATTCGATGGCGGCCCGTTCATGGGGCTGCAGCGCCAATCCCACGGGCCTTCGGTGCAGCAATCGGTGGAAGAAGCGGCGGAATCGGTCGTGGGCCATCCGGTCACGCTCCACGCCGCCGGGCGCACCGACACCGGCGTCCACGCGCTCGCCATGCGCGCGCATATCGACGTGGCACGCGCGTTCGATCCGTTCCGCCTGTCCGAAGCGCTCAACGCGCGGTTGAAGCCCGATCCCATCGCGGTGCTCGATTGCGTCGTGGTGCCCGATGAATGGCACGCGCGGTTTTCGTGCCTTGGCCGCGCCTATGAATACCGGATTGCCAACCGCCGCGCGCCGTTGACGCTCGATGCCGGGCGCGCCTGGCGCATTGCCCGCCCGCTCGATGCGGCAGCCATGCACGATGCGGCGCAGGAACTGGTGGGCAACCACGATTTCACCACGTTCCGCTCTGTCCATTGCCAGGCGGCAAGTCCCGTCAAGACGCTCGACCGGCTCGATGTGCGGCGCGAGGGCGACATGGTGATCATCGAAGCGGCCGCGCGCAGCTTTCTCCATCACCAGGTGCGCTCGATGGTGGGATGCCTGGGCCTGATCGGCCAGGGCCACTGGACGCGCGCCGATCTGGTGGCAGCGCTCCACGCGCGCGACCGGCAGAAGCTGGGCCACAATGCCCCGCCAGAGGGGCTCTATTTCGTGAAGGCGGTCTATCCCGGCGAGGATTGAGCGCAGTCGAAGCGGGCTTCGACGAGCTCAGGGCGAACGGCATAGGCGGTTCCCTCCCCCTCCTCTGAAGAGGAGGGGAGAGGTGACACCTCAATGCTCAAGCCTTGTGCGCGACGCTCTCGGGCAGGTCCTTGGCGAACACGCGCTGATAGTATTCGGCCACCAGCACGCGCTCGGCCTCGTCGCACTTGTTGAGGAACGAGAGGCGGAAGGCAAAGCCCACGTCGTTGAAGATCTGGCTGTTCTGCGCCCAGCTGATCACCGTGCGCGGGCTCATCACCGTGGAAATGTCGCCGGCCATGAAGCCCTTGCGGGTGAGGTCCGCCACGCGGACCATCTGCGCGATGACCTGCGCGTCAAGGCCCGGGACCTTCTTGGTGACCACGTCGATCTCGGTCTCGGCGGGCAGGTAGTTCAGCGCCACCACCAGGTTCCAGCGGTCCATCTGGCCCTGGTTGATCGCCTGGGTGCCGTGATAGAGGCCCGAGGTATCGCCCAGGCCCACGGTGTTGGCCGTGGCAAACAGGCGGAAGAACGGATTGGGGCGAATCACCCGGTTCTGGTCGAGCAGGGTGAGCTTGCCTTCGGTTTCCAGCACGCGCTGGATCACGAACATCACGTCGGGGCGGCCGGCGTCGTATTCGTCGAACACCAGCGCCGTCGGCGTCTGCAGCGCCCAGGGCAGCAGGCCTTCGCGGAATTCGGTCACCTGCAACCCATCGCGCAGCACGATCGCGTCGCGCCCGATCAGGTCGATACGGCTGATGTGCGCGTCCAGGTTGATGCGCACGCAGGGCCACTTCAGGCGCGCGGCCACCTGCTCGATGTGGGTGGATTTGCCGGTGCCGTGATAGCCCTGCACCATAACGCGGCGGTTGAAGGCAAAGCCGGCCAGGATCGCAAGCGTCGTGTCGGGATCGAAGACATAGTTGTCATCGGTATCGGGCACGCGCTCGTCGGCCACGGAAAAGGCAGGCACCATCATGTCGATATCGATGCCAAACACCTCGCGCACCGAAACCTGGGTATCGGGCGCGGGCAGGACGGTGGTGGCGCCAGGCTGGGCCACGAGATTGGAAGTGTCGCTCATCAATTCCCTGCCTATCCGCGCGCGCGCCGCGCCGCAACATGCTTTGCAGGACTCTTTGGGGCAGGACTCTTTTGAGCATGCCTGGCTGGCCCGGCTTGCTTTTCGCGCACCCTGCCCCGGCCACGGTATGCCGCAACGCCAGCCGTGATAGGATGGCGCACCGAATGCGAACGAATCGCCATTCCCGTTGCGGTGGAGAGAGGTTGCCATGCCCCAGGGCCTGTTCGTGTGGTACGAAGTGATGACCGATGCGCCGGAAGCGGTGCAGGCGTTCTATCAGGGCGTGATCGGCTGGACGATCGACGATCCCGCCCCCGATCACGAAACCGCGCCTATCGATTATCGCCATATCCGGCGCGCCGACGGCGCCAACCAGGGCGGCGTGCTGGTGTTGCGCCCGGCGATGATCGAAGCAGGGGCCCGTCCCCGCTGGCTGCCTTATCTGATGGTCGATAGCGTTCCGGCCACCGTGGCGGCGATTACAGCCGATGGCGGCCATGCGCTGATGCCGCCGCAGACGATTGCCGAAGGCACGTTTGCCATGGTGGCCGATCCGTGGGGCGCGGCGTTTTACCTTATCGATCCCACGCCCCCGGCAGGACAGACGACACCCCCGCCCCCCGTCTATGCGATGGACGTGGTCCAGGCCGTCACCTGGAACGAGCTGTTCACGGCAGACCTGGCCGCGGCGCGCGATTTCTATGCCCGCCATTTCGGCTTCACCTATCCCGATGCCATGCCGATGGGGCCGCTGGGCGATTACCAGTTCATCGCCCATCCACTGCAGGGTGCAGTGGGCGCGATGATGAAACGGCCGTCCGACGATGCGCCGATCGGCTGGCGCACCTATTTTCGCGTCGCCGATGTGCACGCTGCCGCCCAGGCGGTGACCGCGCTGGGCGGCACGCTGGAGGGCGACGTGCACGAGGTGCCCGGAAACGACCTGATGCTTCAGGCACGCGATCCGGCCGGGGCGTTCCTCGGCCTCGTTTCGCGCAAGCCGGCTGACGGGGAGGCTTGAGCCATGAGCAAGGCGACGCTGTGCCTGTGGTACGACGGGACGGCACTGGACGCAGCGACGTTTTACGCCGCCACGTTTCCCGACAGCGAAGTGGGCACCATCTATCGCGCGCCGGGCAATTTCCCAGGTGGACGCGCAGGCCAGGTCCTCACTGTCGAATTCACCGTGCTGGGCCTGTCCTGCTTCGGCCTCAACGGGGGGCCGCAGTTCAAGCATAGCGAGGCATTCTCCATCCAAGTCCACACGGAGACCCAGGAGGAAACCGATCGCTATTGGCAGGCCATCATCGACAACGGTGGACAGGCAAGCGCCTGTGGATGGTGCAAGGACCGCTGGGGCCTGTCCTGGCAGATCACGCCGCGCGCGCTGACCGACGGCATGGCCGATCCCGATCCCGCGGTGCGGGAACGCGTGTTTGCCGCGATGATGACCATGGGCAAGATCGACATCGCCGCGATCGCGGCTGCCCGCCGTGGTTGAAGGAGAACCGCCCGTGCATGCGCTTTCGATCAGCCGGCATATTGCCGCGCCGCCTGCCGTGGTCTGGAACGTGATGGCCAACCGCCAGGAGGAATGGTGGTGCCCGCGCCCCTGGCGGGCCGAAGTGGTGGTGCAGGAACGGCGCCCCGGCGGCCGCGCGGCCATCACCATGTACGGCCCCGATGGCGAAGTCATGCCCCATGAAGGTCTGTTCCTGGCCTGGGATGAAGGGACGCGCTTCGTCGTCACCGACGCCGTAACCGAAGGCTTCATCCCGGCAGGCCCCTTCATGATCGGCATCTGGGAAATCGCGCCGGATGGCGCGGGCACGCGCTATACCGCCACGGCGCGCCACTGGACGGCCGAAGCGATGGAGCAGCACGCCGCCATGGGCTTTGAAAGCGGCTGGAATGCCTGCGCCGATCAGCTTCAGGCGCTATGTGAAGCGCCGGCATGAAGGCTGGCGGAATCGGCCAGTGACAGCAACGGACCAAGTACGCGGCTTGCCCCGTCCTGCCCCGCGTGCACCCGCGTTGGCCGCTGCCGCCGCATGGCCGGCTTTCGATCGCTTTACCGCCAGGCCCGATGCAGCCCTTATCCATGCGAAGCGAGGGCCTGCCCGCTTGGCTGCAAGTGCACCAAGGCGAGTATTACAAAGCATTGGGCGAAAAAGACATTTCGTTCCGCACCGCACAATACGGTTTACCCTAAGTATTATTCCGTATGAGTCCTTGCCGTGCATTTGGTTAATCATGCGTTAGTCACGATCGCGCATGCCCTGCCCAGACGGTGCACTGCGATATCGCGGCGCAACGAAACGGGCAGTCACGCTGCCGGCTTGTGCCGGCGGCAAAGGGGCACTTGGCGCATGAACACCGCAAGGAGGCAGGCCGGACACGGCGGGCGCTACGCCCTGCTCGACGAAATGCGCGGGATTGCCGCACTGGCAGTCTGCCTGTTTCACATCGGCACGCGCGCCGGGGGTGTCCAGCTGTTTCCCAACGGCTATCTGGCGGTCGATTTCTTCTTCATGCTCAGCGGCTTTGTCTTGGCAGAGGCTTATGAGGCGCGGCTGGGCGGCGCCGGCCATGCGGCCACCGGCGCCATGGACTGGGGTGGCTTTGCCCGGCGGCGGATGGTGCGCATGGCCCCGGTTGCCGTGCTGGGCGCAGGCGTGGGCGGGCTGTATCTGGTGGCCCGCTGCCTGGCGGCGCCCGATCGATCCGATCCGCTGGACCAGGTTCTGCTGGGCAATGCACTGAACCTGCTCGTGCTGCCCAAGCTTTGGCATGGCGTGGCCACAGGGTGGGAGCTGTTCCCCGCCAACGGTCCCTTGTGGTCCCTGTTCTTCGAAATCCTGGCGAACCTGGCATGGGCCGCGTTCCTGGTGCGGCGCAGCACGGCGATCCTGGCCTTGGGCGTCGCCATTTCGGGCGCGCTTCTGGTGCTCTGCGCCATGCGCCACGGCACGCTCGATCTGGGCTGGCAGGCATCCTCACTCGATGGCGGATTGGCGCGCGTGTGCTTTGGCTTTGGCTGCGGGCTGCTGTTGCATCGGCTGCGCGCGTCGCTGCCGTCGATGGTGGCACTCGCCGCGCCGGTTGCCGCACTCGCGCTGGTCTATGCCATGGCGCTGCCGGTGCAGCGCCTGCCCTGGACGCTGTTCCTTGCCATGGTGTTCCTGCCTTGCGTGCTGGTCGTGGCGGTGGCTGCCGGGCGACACCGCGCGGTGCCCGGCGGCGCCTGGCTGGGCCGGGTTTCCTATCCGCTCTACGGCATCCACGTGCCGCTGCTGGCGATCGCGTCCGGCGCGGCCAAGCGGGCGATGCATGGGGCGCCGCTGGGCGCCTGGGGGCTGCTGCTGGTGCCACCGCTGCTGCTGGCGGCCTGGCTGGTGCTGACGCGCCTGGACGAACCCTGCCGTGCCGCGCTTGGCCGCTGGTTCGATCGCATGGCCCTGGCCCGTGCCGCGCGGCAACCGGCGGCCATGCGCCATGGCTGAAGCAGAGGTGCAGATCATCCAAACTTGCTCCAGTTTGAACCTGTCTTGGCATGGTTACGGCATGAAAGCGCCAATATGAACGGGAAACACAGGCACGCCGCATGGCAATAATGCGTTATGGTTTTGGCAAGGATGGCGTCGAGTCACACCTTGCACATCAAGGTGATTTCCGAATTACCCAATAAGACAAGTCTGGTCGCAACAGTGACTTGCGTGGCCGAGGAACAGGTCTGTTCTTCCCGACCACAAGGTATCCTCGAAAAATACTTGTGGTTCAACTTTCCGTCTGACGACGGGATGAAGGAGAATGAACATGGCAGTTATCACTGGCACCAGCGGCGCCGACACCATCGCCGCGCCAAAGGGCAACAACATCATCAACGCCGGCGGCGGCGATGACGTGGTCACCGGCGGTTCGGGCAAGAACATCATCGACGGCGGCGATGGCAACGACACGCTCTATGGCGGCGGCGGCAACGACGCCATCTATGGCGGCGATGGCAACGACATCCTCAAGGGCGGCGGCGGCAAGGATTCGCTGACCGGCGGGACCGGCGCGGACCAGTTCGTGTTCCGCTCGGGCGAAGGCTTCTCCGCCCTCGCCTTCACCGGCGGTCACGGCGTTTCGACCGTGTACCAGTGGGTGACGGTGGAAGACCTCAACTTTGCCGATCACGACGTCGTGCGCATCACCGGCTTCGATACGATCTTCAATGCCCTGGGCCTGACGGTGAAGGGCACGGGATCGGCCTTTCTCGATTCGCAGGACGACGTGAATCGCCTGGCCGCCTATCTCAAGGCGAACCCCACGCTGGGCAGCTACTTCGTCAACACCAGCGGCTTTGACGGCACCACCTTCATTCTCAACGATGGCCTGGGCCACCAGCAGGCGCTCACGCTCAGCCACATCATCGCCGACGATACCGTCACGATCTGATCGCCCCGCACCTGGGCGCAATGCCCCGGCTGCGACAACCTTGCCCGCCCCGCCGTTAACCACGGCGGGGCGTTTTTTGTGGCACCAGGCAGCCCTCGCGCGCTATCACCGGGCAAGGCGCGCCACACCGGCGCGCCCGGACAAGGGGATCAATGCCATGAGCGTGTTCGACAGCATCCTGGGCCAGGTGAGCAGCGCGGTTGACGTGAAGAACCTGGCGGCCAAGCTGGGCATCGATCCCACCCAGGCCGAAACCGCGATTGCCGCGCTGGCGGCCGGCCACCAGGCCAAGGGCGACACGATCGAGACGGCCGCCGCCAACACTGGCCTCGACGCAGGCCTGCTGCAACAGATCGTGGGCCACATCGGCGGCGAAGGCGCACTGTCGCAATTCGCCTCAATCCTCGGCCAGCATCCCGATGCCCTGGGCCAGGTCAGCCAGTTCCTCGACAAGGATGGCGATGGCAACCCGATCAACGATTTGGCCGGTCTGGCCAAGGGCCTGTTCAGCTAAATCCCATGATGGACACGGTTCTTTCGCTACTGGTGCTGACCACCGTGGCCTTGATCGGCGGCGCGGTGTTTTTCTGGCGCCGGGGCGAGCGCAAGCGCGCCGGACTGATGCTGGTCATGGCCGCCCTGATCGCGGCCGACCTGGCGGTGTGGCTTACGCCCGTCTCGGGCGGCCCATCGATGATCGAAGTGGCGCACCAGGCGCCGGATTGACGCCGAGATCCTCCCCCGGCGGGGGAGGTGGCAGGCTGCCGGCCTGACGGAGGGGGACGGGCCTTGCCCGCCCTATCGAAACGCAGCCGATTGCCGCAGGTGGTCATAGGCGGCGACCACGCGCTGCAGCTTGTCTTCCAGGCTGCGGTCGCCGCCGTTGTGATCGGGGTGATAGCGGCGCACCAGATCGGCATAACGGCGGCGCAGGGCATGGCGATCGGCGTCGAGCGACAGGTTGAGCGTTTCGAACGCAGCGCGATCTTGCGCATTGAAACCGCGCCGGGCGGCGTCCTGGGCGGCCTGGTGATCGGCCTTGCGGGCACGGGCGCGTTGCGCGATCGCCTCCAGGGGATCGGCGAAATCGGCCCAGCGCGGCGCCTGGTCGATCCCCGCGTCGGGCCGGAACGCACGGCTGTGGGTGTCCCACCCGGCCAGCGGCGATTGCGCCGCCAGGATTTCATCCATGCTCATCCCGGCAAAGAAATCGTAGCCGGCGTTGAACGCGCGAATATGGTCCAAACAGAACCAGCGATAGTCGCCGGGCCCATCGAAACCGGGCGGGCGCACGCCGGGCGCGCGGAATTCCCCCGATGCGTTGCATCCCGGGGCACTGCACAAGCGCCCGGTATCCGTGACGCGGCCATGGAACTTGTCATGCTTCACGCCATTGCACATGGTGCCTCATCGCCCGAAAGGAAAGACATGACCGGCCCGCTCGCCCAGGAAATCGAACGCAAACTTGTGGACGCCCTTGCCCCCACGCATCTGGTGGTCACCAACGATTCGGCCCATCACGCCGGCCATATGGGCGACGACGGCACGGGTGAATCGCATTTCACCGTGGAGATCGAAAGCGCGGCCTTTGCCGGCGTTTCCCGGCTTGGCCGCCAGCGCCTGGTCAACCGCGCCCTGGGCGACCTGCCGGGGCAACGCGTTCATGCGCTTGCCATTCACGCGCGCGCGCCGGGCGAATGAGCGAGAAAGCCAGGCAAGAGGCCGAGGCGATCGCCGAGGCCGGCAAGCCCGCGCCCAAAGCCGAAACCGACGGCGTGCCCGCGCCATCGTCGCTCTTGCGCGATCACAAGGGCGGCCATGCCCCGGTCAGCTATCTCGAGCTGTTTTTCGACCTGGTCTATGTCTTTGCGATAACCCAGCTCTCCCACAACGTGCTGCATCACATGACCCCGGCCGGCCTGGCCGAGGCGCTGGTCCTGTTCCTGGCCGTGTGGTGGGCCTGGATGTTCACCACCTGGGCGGCGAACTGGACCAACCCGGAACGCGGACCGGTACGGATCATGCTGCTGTTTGCCATGTTGGCCAGCCTGGGCATGGCCGTGGCTATGCCGCGCGCCTTTGCCGGGGGCAGCACCGGCGACGCGGTGCTGTTTGCCGCATGCTACATCGCGGTGCAGATCGGGCGCAGCGGCTTTGTCGCCTGGGCCATGGCGAAAAGCGGCGGCACCCAAGGGCACAGCGGGGGCTGGCGCAGCAGTGGCGCGCGCAACATGGCGCGGATCACGCTGTGGTTCGTGGCGTCGGCACCGTTGTGGCTGGCCGGGGCGCTGGTCGATGCGCCGATGGCCCGCCTGGGTTGGTGGGCAGCCGCGCTCGCAGTTGATTACGGCGGCCCGTTCATGGGCTTTTTCGTGCCGGGCCTGGGCCGTTCCACACCGGAAGACTGGGATATTTCCGGCAGCCACCTGGCCGAGCGCTGCGCCCTGTTCATCATCATCGCCCTGGGCGAAGGCATCGTGGTGACCGGCACCAGCTTTGCCCAGGAAACCGCCGATCCCGCGCGCTCGCTGGCATTCGTGCTGGCCTTTATCGGATCGGCGCTGATGTGGTGGATCTATTTCGACCTCGGCGCCGAACGCGGTGCCCGCCACATTGCCGAACATGCCCAGCCCGGCCGCCTGGCGCGCAGCGTCTATACTTATCTGCACATGCCGATCGTGGGCGGCATCGTCATCACCGCAGTGGCCGATGCCCTTCTCCTCGAACAGCCGCTGGCACCCGCTTCACTGCCACTGGTGGCCACCCAGGCCGGCGGCCTGCTGGTCTTCCTGGCCGGCACCGGCCTGTTCAAGCGGCCGTCCAGCCCGCACGGCAATTTCCCGCTGTCGCACTGGGTGGGCGGCGGCGTGCTGATCGCGCTGGCGGGCCTGGCGCTGCTGATCCGCCTGCCCTCACCCGCGTTCGTGGGCAGCACCGTGCTGGCACTCCTGCTCGTGGCGGTGTGGGAATGGATATCCTATCACCGCCGCGGCCCGGCCGCGCTGGAAGCTCAGGGCTGAAGCCACTCGACCCAGGCGCCGTGGGCGTGCGCTGCAGCCAGGCACACCGGCGCGCCCTGGTCAGGCCAGAGGCGTAGTGTCAATTCGTGGCGGAAGGTGGCGCGGTTGGTTTCCAGCGCCAGCCACGCCAGCCGCCGCGACGGGGTGGCGCGCGCGCCAGCGGCCGCGATGGCGGCTGCAATCCGCTCTTGGGTGGAGGGCGGCAGGTACTGCCAGACGATCGAATGATAGATCACCCGCGTGCTGTCTTCAGGCTGTGGCGCGGCCAGCACCTGGTCCACATATTCGGCCGCGTCCATCGCCACCACATCGGGTCGCTGCACCCGCGCCAGGGCGATGGCCGCGTCCAGCCGCGCCAGCCGCTCGGTCACTTCGGCCCAGACATAGCTTTTGAGCCGCAGCGCCTGGTCGGGATCGGTCAGGTCGATCGGGGCGCGGTCGCACCCGGAAATCGCCAGCACGTCTACCGCCGCTTCGGGCGGCCGGCCCGCGCCGCGCCATTCCGGGGCCAGGCGCAGCGGCGAATCGGCCGGGCCGGTGCGGGTGCCGCCCAGATCGAACGCAAAGCGATCCATCATCGTGTTGACCCCCGCGCTTGCGCCCAGCTCGTGCAGCACGAAACGCGGCCCCACCCGCGCTGAAAGCCACAACAGCCCAGCCATGATCGAGGCAGACCGCCCCGCCTCGTTGGTCTGCGGCGGGCCGTCAAGCCAGGGCAGCAGCCGGGTTTCGAACCGGCGGGCCAGATCGCCCACAAGGGCATCGATCGCGTCCTGGTCGGTCTCTTCGCCGCGATAGACGGCGGCCAGGCGCGTGTCCGCGCCGGTCAGCACCAGGTTGTGCAACCCGCCCGTCAGCCGCAGGGGCAGCGCATCTTCCAATGGCTTGCCCGGCCAGGCCGCCATGCGCGCGCCCACCGCGCTGCCATCGGTGAGCAGCGGCAGTTGCGCCCGCACCACCCGGCCGGTCGCCGGCGCGCCGTTCTTGGTGGCGTGGTCTGCCTGCCAGGCAATGGCCTGTTCGACCGAAGCGATATCCATGATCGAAGCCATGAGGTTGCCCTTTTCTCGCGCTTGCCATAGGGGCGATGGCGTCATGACCACCGCCACCCCGCTCGTTTTCGCCCTGCCCAAGGGCCGCATCCTCGATGAAGCGCTGCCCTTGCTGGAACAGGCAGGCGTGGTGCCCGAGGCTGCGTTCTTCGACAAGTCCTCGCGCGCATTGTCTTTTGCCACCAGCCGGCCCGATGTCACGCTGATCCGCGTGCGCGCGTTCGACGTGGCCACCTTCGTGGCCCATGGCGCGGCCCAGGCCGGCATCGTGGGTTCGGACGTGATCGACGAGTTCGACTATGCCGATCTCTATGCCCCGGTGGACCTGGATATCGGCCATTGCCGCCTTTCCGTGGCTGAACCGGTAGGCGGCCTGGCCCAGGGCAGTATTGCCCGCGAAAGCCATGCCCGCGTCGCGACCAAGTATCCCAACCTCACCCGCCGCCATTTCGAGCGGATGGGCGTGCAGGCCGAAGTGGTGAAGCTCAACGGCGCGATGGAACTGGCGCCGTCGCTGGGCCTGGCCAGCCGCATCGTCGATCTCGTGTCGTCGGGCCGCACGCTGAAAGAGAACGGCCTGGTGGAAACCAGCCAGATCATGCAGATTTCGGCACGGCTGATCGTCAACCGCGCCGCGCTCAAGACCGACAGCGCCCGCCTGGGCGCGCTGGTCGATGCGTTCCGCACGCAAGTTGCCGCACGAAAGGCCGCCGCCTGATGCTCCGCCTCAAGACGACCGATGCCGATTTCGCCACGCGCTTTGCCCGCCTGGTGAAGGATCGCCGCGAAAGCGACGAAAACGTGGCCCGCGATGTGCAGACCATCATCGAGGACGTGCGCCTGCGCGGGGACGAGGCGCTGGCCGAATATACCCAGCGTTTCGACGGGCACCTGCCGCAGGGCGACGGTTGGACAATCGACGCCGCCACTTGCCGCGAGGCGTTCGATGCGCTGGCCCCCGATCTGCGTGCCGCGCTGGAACTGGCGGCGCAGCGCATCCGCACCTATCACGAAGCGCAATTGCCGCAGGACCGCGACTATACCGACGCGGCCGGTGTGCGCCTGGGCGCGAAGTGGCGCGCGGTGGATGGCGCCGGGCTCTATGTGCCGGGCGGCCGCGCCGCCTATCCCTCTTCACTGTTGATGAATGCCATTCCCGCCAAGGTGGCCGGGGTGGAGCGCCTGGTGGTGACGACGCCAACGCCCAAGGGGGAGATCAACCCGCTGGTGCTGGCCGCCGCGCACCTCGCCGGCGTTGACGAAGTGTGGCGCGTGGGCGGCGCGCAGGCCGTGGCCGCGCTCGCCTATGGCACCAAGACGATCCGCCCGGTGGACGTGATCACCGGCCCGGGCAACGCCTGGGTGGCCGAAGCCAAGCGCCAGCTTTACGGCGTGGTGGGGATCGACATGGTGGCCGGCCCCTCGGAAATCCTGGTGATTGCCGATGCCAAGAACGACCCGCAGTGGATCGCCGCCGACCTGCTGAGCCAGGCCGAGCACGATCCGGCCGCGCAGGCGATCCTGATCACCGACGATGCCGCCTTTGCCGATCAGGTGGTGGACATGGTGGGCGTGGAAATCGCCATGCTGCCCACCGCGCGCGTGGCCAAGGCCAGCTGGGAAACCCATGGCACGGTGATCGTGGTGCAATCGCTGGACGAAGCCCCGGCCCTCGCCAATGCCCTGGCGGCAGAGCACGTGGAAATCGCCACCGACGATCCCGATGCGCTGTTTGCGCAGATCCGCCATGCCGGCTCGGTCTTCCTGGGCCGCATGACGCCCGAGGCGATCGGCGATTACGTTGCCGGCCCCAACCACGTGCTGCCCACCGGGCGCCGTGCGCGGTTTTCCTCGGGGCTTTCCGTGCTCGACTTCATGAAGCGCACCAGCTTCATTGCAGTGAGCGATGCTTCCATCGGCGCGGTCGGCCCTGCGGCCATCGCGCTGGCCGATGCGGAGGGGCTTTCCGCCCACGCCCGCTCGATCGAACTGAGATTGGGAATATGACGAACATCAAGGGCCAGGCCCGCTCTGCCGCGCGGCTTGCCGCCGTCCAGGCGCTCTACCAGGTTGACATGGAAGGCACCGAGCTGCGCTTCCTGCTCGATGAATTCCACCAGCACCGGCTGGGCGCGGAAATCGAGGACGTGGAATATGCCGCCGCCGACGTCGAATTCTTCGACGACGTGGTCAAGGGCGTGATCGCCCGGCGCGAGGAAATCGACGGGCTGATCCAGGCCCGGCTGGCGCAAGGCTGGTCGCTGTCGCGGCTGGACAAGACCATGCTGCAAATCCTGCGCTGTGGCGCCTATGAACTGGCCGCCCGGACCGACATTGCCGTGGGCACGGTGATCAGCGAATACCTCGATGTGGCCCACGCCTTTTTCGACGCGCGCGAAGCGAAATTCGCCAATGGCGTGCTCGATGCCGTGGCCAAGGACGTGCGCAAAGGCTGAAATTCACATAGCCGAACTTTTCGGATAGATGAAAAACAAAGACCCGGCGGTTGCCTGAACCGCCGGGTCTTTGTTTTCATGCGTGCGCGTGTGGCCGATCAGAACGGAATATCGTCGTCCAGGTCGTCGGTGAAACCGCCGCCGCCACCCTGGTTCCAGGTGCTGCCGCCGCCCGAGGCCGCGCCGCCGCTGCTGCCGCGCGAACCGCCGCCAAAGCCGCCGCCGCCCGACGAGCCGCCTTCGTTCCAGCCGCCGCCCGAACGCTGGCCGCCGCCACCGCCACCAGCGCCGCCGCCCTGCGGGCCATCGAGCATGGTCAGCGCGCCGCCGATGCCGGCCACGACCACTTCGGTGCTGTAGCGGTCATTGCCGCTCTGGTCCTGCCACTTGCGGGTGCGCAGCTGGCCTTCGATATAGACCTTGCTGCCCTTGCGCAGGAAGCGTTCGACCACGCCGATCAGGCCATCGCCGTTGATGACGACGCTGTGCCACTCGGTCCGCTCCTTGCGTTCGCCGGTGTTGCGGTCCTTCCAGTTTTCCGACGTGGCAATGCGCAGGTTCGCAATCTTGCCGCCGTTCTGGAACGACTTGATCTCCGGGTCGGCCCCCAGGTTGCCGATCAGAATGACTTTGTTGACGCTGCCTGCCATCGAATCTCGTCCCTATGGAATTCAGACAAAGGTGTTAGCGCATCGCTTGCCGCCTGCGCGAGTCTGCCTGGCAATAATTGTGGGGAGATCATCCCAAGCCAAATGCCAAGGCCGTCCAATAGGTGATCCCGGCAAAGACATAGGCCAGGGCGAACAGGTAGGCGAGCATGAAGCCTGGCCATTTCCAGCCATTGGTTTCGCGCCGCGTCACCGCGATGGTCGACATGCACTGCGGCGCGAACACGAACCAGGCCAGGAACGCCAGCGCGGTGGCGAGCGTCCAGTGGTGCTTGAGCTGGTCGCCCAGCGCGATGTCCTGGGCCTCTTCATCCTTGGAATCGACCGCATAGCTGGTGGCAAGCGAACTGACCGCCACTTCGCGCGCGGCCATCGACGGGATCAGCGCCAGGGCAATGTCACGGTTGAAGCCGATCGGCTCGACCACCACGGCCAGGCCATTGGCAATGTGCCCGGCGATCGAGGCATCGACCTGGCTCTGGCCCGGTTCGGCGCGGGGGAAATTGAGCAGCAGCCACAGCACCACGGTGACCGTGAAGATCATCGTGCCGGCACGGCGCAGAAACACCCAGGCGCGCTGCCACAAGCCCAGCGCCAGGTCCTTGATCGTGGGCAGCTGGTATTTGGGCAATTCCATGATGAAGCCCGATGCCGCGCCCTTGGTGACCGAGCGACGCAGGATCAGGGCCACCGCCATGGCCCCGACAATGCCGGCAACATAGAGCGCGAACAGCACCAGCCCCTGCAGGCCCACGCCGGGCAGCACGCGGCTGTTGGGAATGAACGCGGCGATGATCACGGCATAGACCGGCAGCCGCGCCGAACAGGTCATCAGCGGCGCGATCAGGATCGTGGTCAGGCGGTCCTTGGGATCGGTGATGCTGCGCGTGGCCATGATGCCGGGAATGGCACAGGCAAAGCTGGACAGCAGCGGGATGAAACTGCGGCCGGAAAGCCCCACGCCGGCCATCATGCGGTCCATCAGGAACGCGGCGCGTGCCATGTAGCCGGTCGCTTCCATCACCAGGATGAAGAAGAACAGGATCAGGATCTGCGGCAGGAACACGATGACTGCGCCCACGCCGCCGATGATCCCTTCGGTCAGCAGGTCGCGCAGCAGCGAGGCGGGCAGTTCCGTCCGCGCCAGGTTTTGAAACGCCGTGGCCAGGCCTTCCAGCGCATCCTGGAACGGCGCCGCCCAGGAAAACACCGCCTGGAACACCACGAACAGCAGGGCAAACAGGATCGGCGGCCCGGCCCAGGGATGCAGCAGCAGCCTGTCCATCTGCGCGTGCACGCGATGGCGCGCGGTTTCCGAAAGCGTGGCCCCTTGCGCCATCTGGCGGGCCAGCAGGCGGCGTTCGGGCAAGGTGACGTGCACGCGCGGCGCGGGTGCGTTGTCACGCGCAGCCGTGTCGCGCGCAGTGGCAATGGCGGTGGCAAGCTCGGCCAGCCCCTTGCGCCGCACGGCCACGGTTTCGATCACCGGCACGCCCAGTTCGGCAGCGAGCGCGGCAGCGTCGATCGTCAACCCGTCGCGCGCGGCCAGGTCGACCATGTTGAGCGCCACCACCGTGGGGCGGCCCAGTTCCAGCACTTCCTGGGCAAAGACCAGGTGCTGTTCCAGGTTCGACGCATCGAGCACCACGACCAGCACATCGGGGCGAACCTGCCCCGCCTGCTCGCCCATGATGACCTTGCGGGTCACTTCCTCGTCGGGACTCGTCGCGGCAAAGCCATAGGAACCGGGCAGGTCGACCAGCTCCACCGGCTCTCCGCTGGGCAGCAGCAGGCGGCCGGCCTTGCGCTCCACGGTGACGCCGGGATAGTTGGCGATCTTCTGGCGGGCGCCGGTCAGGGCATTGAAGAGCGCGCTCTTGCCGGCGTTGGGATTGCCGACGAGCGCAGCGACGAACGGGCCCCGGCTCATGCCGCCAGATCTTCCACATGCATGGCGCGGGCATGGATGCGGCGCAGGGCCACGGTCATCCGCCCGATCTCGATCGCCAGGGGATCGCGCCCCAGGAACACCCCGCGATAGGCCAGGCGCACTTGCGCGCCTTCGTCAAAGCCCAGGGCGCGCAGGCGCTGCGCCTCTTCGGGCACAAGCGCGGCCCAATCGACCGAAGCGATTCGGGCATCGTGGCCCAGCGGTAGTTCATCGAGCGTCACACCAGCCCCGCTGCCATAGGCCAGCCGCTTATGCAAGTCGTTCGCAAATAGATTGATCGGGGGGAGCGGGCCGGTGCCGCAAAACCCGCGCCAGCGGGTTCAAACTGTCAGCGCGCCGGATAGCGCAGGCGACCGAGCAGGCGCACCGGGCTGAAGCGTTCGCCCTTGCGCTTGAACAGCCCGGCCTTGAGCTTTTCAAAGCGCATCACGCCTTCGATCCGGCGATCCAGGAACGCGCGGGTTTCGGCATGGTCTTCGCTGCGATCCTCGGCAAAGACGGCAAGCGTGGCGGCATAGAGCGCGGCAAGCGTAGCGCGCTTGCTGTAATGGTTGAGATCGGTGGCGGTGTCCCCGGCCAGGCGCCACATGGCATCCGCACTGTGCCAGCCCAGCTTGAGGCTTTGGCCAGAGTTGCGCGGGCGGGCCATCTCGATCAAGGCGCGGCGCAACGCCTCTTCCATCCCGGCCAAGGCATCGAGGCGGAACTGCACCAGGCGGCGAATACGCTCGCGAATCGGCAGCTTGGCCAGGTCCTGCGCCGGCAGGGCGCGCGACATGTCGGCATCGATCCGCGCGATCCAGGCCGCAATCATGGTCATCGCCGACCCGCTTTCCCCCACGCCATAGGCCAGGCGCGCAACCGCAGGGTCAAGGCCCACGGCTTGGGCCGCGCTGTCCACCGCCGCGCCGGTCCACCCGTCGAACATCGCCGCTTCGGCCACCAGCGGCGCCAGTTCCACGCGCAACTGATCGAGATCGAGGGCTTCAAGCGTGGCAAGATCGGGGGTAGCGATCATAGCGGGTCTCCTGGCGGGATCAGCGTTCAGAACGTGGGGCCATATGTCTGCGCGGCCTTGCCGCTCTGCCGCTTCTTGGCCGCGGACTCAAGCTCGTCGGAAATCGATTGGGAATGATCGAGCGCGGCATAATCGCGCGCCGAACGGCCGGAATTGTCGGGCCGGTCGGGATTGGCGCCGGCCTTCAGGAGCGCGCGCACCAGGGCCATGTTGTGGCCATGCACGGCGGTGATCAGCGGCGTTTCCCCGGTGTTGTTGGGATCGTCCACCCGCGCGCCCACGGAAATCAGGAAATCCACCCCTTCCAGGAAGGCCAGGTTGGTGGCGATCACCAGCGGCGTGGTGCCCTTGTTGTCGCGCGCGTTCACATTGGCGCCCTTGCCCACCAGGAACTGCATCCACAGCAGGTCGCGCCGCTGCGTCACGATGTGCAGCGCGGTTTCGCCGGTGGAGACGTCCTTGGTGTTGACGATCTGGCTGGCGGGGTTTTGCAGCGCCTCGTTGACCTTGTCGCCGTCCTTCTTGCGCACGGCATCGAGGAACTTGTAGCTTTCCGAAAACTGGGCCAGCGCCGGGGCGGCGGGCAAGAACGCCACGGCCGGGGCCGCGATGCACGCCGCGATATACGGGGCAAGAGCGATGCGGCGCGAATTGGCCCACTTGAACGTCACGGCTGCTTTCCTCCTCATGGCCTGGCCTCCTTGTGGCCTGGCCACCATGCAGGTGGCCCTTGCAAGCGCGCTGTTAGCAGAGCATGAACCGCCACGCCATGGATCACCCTTCGTTCTTGCCGATTGTTGCCCGCAAGTGCCTGTCACGGCTCGCGCTGGCGCTCGCTCTCACGCTGCCGCTCGGCGCTTGCGGCGGGGGAACGCCCACCAGCGAGGCGCCCCTGGCCGGGGCCCAGCTCGGCGGCGATTTCACGTTGGTCGACCAGGCTGGCAAGACCGTGCGCGCCGCCGATTTCGCGGGCAAGTACACCGTATTCTATTTCGGGTATACGTATTGCCCCGATGTCTGCCCGCTCGACACGGCCAACCTGATGCAGGGCTATCACGCCTTTGCCAAGGCGCACCCGGACCAGGCCGCCCGGCTGGTGCCGGTGTTCGTCTCGATCGATCCGGCGCGCGATACGCCCCAGGTCCTGGCCCAGTTCACCGGCAATTTCGGCAAGGAACTGGTGGGCCTGACCGGCACGCCCGAACAGATTGCCGCCGTCGCCAAGGAATTTGCGGTCTATTACGGGAAGCGCGCCGCCCCCAAGGGTTCGCCGCCACAAGCCTATCTGATGGACCACAGCCGCGCCGCCTACCTGATGGGGCCCGATGGCAAGCCGATCGCCCTGCTGCCGGTGGAGCAGAACGGCGCCGCCGTTGCGGCCGAACTCGCGCGCTGGGTGCACTGACCATGGCCGAGACCGAACGCTTCTGGGACAAGCCGATCGAGGCGCTGAGCCGCGACGAATGGGAAGCGCTGTGCGATGGCTGCGGCAAGTGCTGCCTGCACAAGCTGGAAGACGAGGACACCGGCGAAGTCTATCATACCAACGTGGCCTGCCGCCTGCTCGATACCAAGACCGCACGCTGTTCCGATTACCGCCATCGCCGCGCCATGGTGCCCGATTGCCTGCGCCTGACGCCCCGGCTGGTGGCGCAGGTTGCCTGGCTGCCGGCGACGTGCGCCTATCGCCTGCGCGCGGCCGGAGAGCCATTGCCCGCCTGGCACTATCTGGAAAGCGGGGATCGCGATGCGGTGCACCGCGCCGGGGTTTCCGTGGTGGGCAAGGCAATCAGCGAAGTGGTGGCCGGCCCGCTGGAAAACCACATCGTCAGCGATGTGGAATGGGACGATGCAGACCGGGACAGGGACACCCCGGAAAGCCCACGCGCGCCGATGGGCTTCCGTCTGCCGTGATCGACTGGCTGCGCCGCCTGCCCGAACCGCCCCCCAAACCGGCCTTGGCCCAGCCGCACACGGTGAAGGTTGCCGGGCGCAACCTGCCGGTGGAAATCCGCCGTCTGCCCCAGGCCCGGCGGATGACCTTGCGCCTTGCCCACGATGGCAGCGCCGCGCGCATTTCCATCCCCACCTGGGCGCGCACCGCCGATGCCGTGGCCTTTGTGCGCGACCGGGCCGATTGGCTCGCCGCGCAACTCGAACGCCTGCCGCCGCCGGCACAACTGGCGCCGGGCACCGCCCTGCCCTTTCGCGGCGACGTGCTGACCGTGGCGTGGGACGCGCGCCACCCGCGACGGCCGGTGGTGGATGACGGGCAATTGCTGGTGGGCGGCCCGGCCGAGCAACTCGCCGGGCGCGTGGAGCGCTGGCTCGCCGCCGAAGCGCTGCGGCTCTGCGCGGCAGACCTGGCGCACTATTGCGCCCGTGCCGGCCTGCCGGTGCCGCGCCTGGCCTTGTCCAACGCCAAGCGCCGCTGGGGCAGTTGCGCATCGGATGGCTCGATCCGCATCAACTGGCGCCTGATCATGGCACCAGACGCCGTGCGCCGGTCAGTGGTCGCGCACGAAGTGGCGCACCTTGTGCATTTCGATCACAGCCCCGCGTTCCATGCCCTGCTGGGCCAATTGTTCGAAGGCAGCGTGGCGGCGGCCAATCGCTGGCTCAAGGCCGAAGGGCGCGGGCTCTACCGGCTGTTCGGGTGAAAGACGCGGCGGTCCCCTCCCCGCCTTCGGCAGGGAGGATCGAACAGGTCCTCCCCATGCAATGGGGAGGGGGACCAGCCACAGGCTGGTGGAGGGGCATTTCCCGCCACGCCAAGAGACTCATTTGCGTTCCGCCCGCACCATCCCTATCTGAGGGGCGATGAAAGCCTTCTTCCGCAACGTCTCGCCGCGCCGCGCGGTGCTCGATTTCTGGAACGTGCTTGGCGCGCCCAGCGAATATCGCACGCGCGCGCTGATCATGGCCGGGCTGGTCACGGGCGGGATCTTTTACCTGATGACGCAGCAGGAAGGGCGCGGCCTGCCCAAGCCGCCCACGATCATCTATTTCGAATCCTGGCGCGCCGACCGCAGCGATGCGGAAATTCTTAAGGGCAACATCGAAGCCCAGAAGAAGGCCGATGCCGAGGCTGCCGCCGAAGATCAGCGCGCCGAAGACATCCGCAAGATGTACAAGGCCGTGGGTGCGGCCACCGGCATCGACACCCAAAAGATGTACGACGACGGCACCAAGGAGCGTGCTGCCGAAAAGAAGGCAGAGGCGGAAAAGAACGCCGCGCTCTACCGCCAGATCACCGGCAAGGCCGTACCCGCCGCGCCCACGCCCACCGCCGATGACGGCAAGCCCTGACGCAGACCGGCGCTGGCTGGCTGCGGCCGCCGCGCTGTCTGCGCGTGGCCGGCCGCTTAGCGCGCCCAATCCGGCTGTCGGTTGCGTGATCGTGCGCCAGGGCCGCGTGATCGCGCGCGGCTGGACCCAGCCCGGCGGGCGGCCCCATGCCGAAGCCATGGCCCTGGCGGGCGTGTCGGGTGATCTTGCCGGTGCCACCGTCTACGTCAGCCTCGAACCTTGCGCCCATGCCTCGGTCCGGGGGCCATCTTGCACCGATCTGCTGGTCGCTGCCCGCCCGGCGCGCGTGGTCGTGGGGCATGGCGATCCCGATCCGCGCACAGCCGGCGCGGGCCTGGCGCGGCTGCGCGCGGCGGGCATTGCCACCGATCTGCTCCCCTCCCCCGCGTGCGCCGCGGCCCTGGCCGGTTTCCTGCTGCGCACCACGGCCGCACGGCCTCATGTCACGCTCAAGCTGGCACTGACGCTTGATGGCGCGATTGCGCTGGCCAATGGGCAAAGCCGCTGGATCACCGGGCCAGAGGCGCGCGCCCATTGCCATGCAGAGCGGGCGCGGGCCGATGCCATCCTGGTGGGTGGCGGCACGCTGCGCGCCGATGCCCCCCGGCTCGATGTACGCCTGCCCGGCCTGGAGCCGCGCAGCCCGCAGCGCTGGGTTTTGACGCGGGGGGCCGCGCCCGATGGCTGGCACGCCGTGGCCGATGTGACCGCACCCCGCGCGTTTGGCGATGTCCAATGGCTGTTCGTGGAAGGCGGCGCGGGCGCTGCGGCCACGTTCCTGCGGGCCGACTTGGTCGATCGCCTGCTGCTTTATCGCGCCCCGATTCTCGTCGGACCGGGGCTTGGCGCGGTTGGTAACCTTGGGCTGGAAACGCTCGCCAGCGCCCATGGCCGATGGGGCATCGCCAGCCAGTGCCAGCTTGGCAGCGACACCCTCACCGTCTACGACCGCTGCCGCTGAACGCATAAGGAAAGCAAGCACCATGTTTACCGGGATCGTCACCGAAGTGGGCAACGTGATTGCCATTGCCGACAAGGGCGACAAGCGCGTGACCATCTCCTGCGCCATGGACCCGGCGCGCATCGCCATCGGCGCCTCGATCGCGTGCTCGGGCGTGTGCCTGACGGTGGTGGAAAAGGGCGGCGTGGCTGGCGAAGCCTGGTTTGCCGTGGATGTCTCGGGCGAGACCATCAGCCGCACCGCCCCGGCGCAGTGGCAGGCCGGCGCTCCGGTGAACCTGGAGCCCGCCCTGCGCCTGGGCGATGAATTGGGCGGCCATATCGTGACCGGCCATGTCGATGCACTGGGCAAAGTGGTGGGCATCTGCCCCGAAGGGGGCAGCCTGCGCGTCGGCATTGCGGCACCGCCCGAACTGGCACCCTATATCGCGGCCAAAGGTTCGATCACCGTGGATGGCGTTTCGCTGACCGTGAACGAAGTGGCCGACCAGGCCGATGGTTCGTGCCATTTCGCGCTCAACATCATTCCCCACACCGCGCAGATCACCACGCTCGGCCAGTTGGCTCCGGGCCGCCGGGTAAACCTGGAGATCGACGTGCTCGCCCGCTACCTGCAACGCATGCAGAGCCTGTCGCGTCAGGCTTGAGCGAGTTCGCGCGCCAGTTGCTCCACCAGCGCAGCAGCGGGCAGCGCGCGGGTCTGCGCCGCGCCGGCGCCGGCCCATTGCGCGCCAAAGCCATCCTCGCCCTGCGCCAGGGCTGCGGCATCGAGTGCCTTGCCGGCCGCATAGGCGCGCGGATAATCCGGTACGGCTGGCAGATTTTCCAACCTGGTGAAGCGGTTGACCAGGCAGCGGGCGGGTCGACCGGAAATGGCGCTGGTCATCGCGGTCTCACGGCCCTGTAGCAAGGCGGCGCGATAGCCAGCGCGTGCCGCGCTTTCCGGGCAGGCGACAAAGGCAGTGCCCAATTGCGCGGCCACGGCCCCGGCGCCCAGCGCGGCGCGTATGTCATGCCCGGTCATGATACCGCCCGCCGCAACCACCGGCAGCGCGGTTTCCCTACATAGCGCCCGCACCAGATCCAGCATGGGCAGGCGCTCGTCGTGCGCGGCGGGATCGAACATGCCGCGATGGCCGCCCGCTTCCCACCCTTGCGCCACGATGAGGTCCAGCCCTGCCGCCGCAATCGCGCGCGCTTCGGCCAGGTTCGTGGCGGTGGCCGCCAGCACGCAGCCGGCCGTGCGCAGGGCGGCCAGCACGCCGGCATCGGGCAGGCCGAAATGAAAGCTGACCATGGGCGGCGCCAGTTCGACCAGCAGCGCCTGCATCGCCGCGTCATCGGCAAAGCTGCGATAGATGGTGGCAAGCGCTGCGGGCGGCTGCACGCCAAAGGCGGCGAATTGCGGCGCCAGCGCAGCAAGCCACGCCGCTTCACGCGGCGGATCGACACGCGGGGTGGCATGCACGAAGACGTTGACGTTAAATGCGTGAGGCGTGGCGGCGCGCACGGCGGCAATCATCGCGCGTGCGCCTGCCGCATCGGTCGCGCCCACCGCAATCGAACCCAGGCCGCCGGCATTCGACACCGCCGCTGCCATGGCCGAGGTGGAAACCCCCGCCATCGGCGCCTGGACCAACGGCAGGCGCAGGCCGAGACGCTGCATCAGGGAAGCGGCAGCGTCTCGGCCCGGGATCATGGCATCAGGCCGTGGCGATATCGCGCAGGGCTTCGATGAACTGGTCGATATTGCCGTTGGTAAGGCCGGCAATGTTGATGCGGCCAGTGCCCGCCATATAGACCCCGTGGCGCTCGCGGATGGCCAGGATCTGCTCGCTCGACAGCGGCAGCATCGAGAACAGCCCGTTTTGCGTACCCAGCGGCGCCATGGCGATGGGGCCGACCTGCTGCGCCTGCGCCAGGCGGTCACGCACCCAGCGCATGCGATCGCGCATTTCGTCCAGTTCGGCCAGCCACAGCGCGGTCAGTTCCGCATCGGCCAGCACCAGGCGCACGGCCGCCGCGCCGTGATCGGGCGGCATCGACCACGAAGCACGGGCGATGGTGGCGCCGTTGGACATCGCCTTCGCCAGCGCTTCCTTGTCCGCCGTTACGGCGTAGAACGCACCGACGCGATCGCGGTAGAGGCCGAAGTTCTTGTCGCACGAATAGGCAACCAGCGCCTCGGGCACCGCAGCAAGCACCTTGCGCAGGCCATAGGCATCGGCTTCCATGCCTTCACCCAGGCCCTGGTAGGCCAGGTCGATCAGCGGCAGCACGCCCTTGGCGGCGAGCAGCGGGGCGATCTCGTCCCACTGTGCCGGGGTATAATCGACACCGGTGGGGTTGTGGCAGCAGCCGTGCAGCAGCACCAGATCGGTGGGTTCGGCGTCTTCAAGCGCGGCCTTGAGCGCGGGCAGATCTGCCGTGCCATCAGCGGCGGTGTGCTTGAACGTCTTGAGTTCCAGGCCCGAAGCGGCCACGATCTGGGCATGGTTGGGCCACGAAGGGGTGCCCATCCACACGCGCTTGATGCCAGCGCGCTTGGCCACTTCGATCGCCAGGCGCACGGCGCCGGTGCCGCCCGGCGCCTGCATGCCATCCACCTTGGCAGTGTCGAAATCGACCCCGAACACATAGGGAATCAGCGCGTTGACAAAGCCCATGTCGCCTTCGGGGCCAAGGTAGGCCTTGGAATCCTGATCGGCGAGCAGCTTGGCTTCGGCGGCCTTGATCGCCTTGAACACCGGGGTTGCGCCATCGGCGGTGCGATAGACGCCCACGCCAAGGTCGATCTTGGTATCGCGCGGATCAGCATTGTGCAGCTTGATCAGCGCCAGCAAGGCATCGGCCGGTTGCGGAGCCAGGTTTTCGAGCATGGGGACTTTCTTTCACGGCTGACTGAAAAGAACGCCGCCCCCATGCCGGTGCCGGCGCGCGCGCGCAAGAGGGTTTGCACCCCGTGGCGCGCGCGGCGCCTCGTTAGAACGGCAACCAGGTCTGCTTGTGGCTGAACTTCATGTAGCCCGCGTTGATGCCCAGCCGCAGGCCCGCGCCCATGCGCACGGGAATCAGCACCACGTCGCCACGGCGCAGATAGCTGACGTTGAAGCCGCCGATCAGATAGGCCTGCCCCTCGCCCGCGCCAAAGCGATGATACATGTCGTTGGTGTCATAGAGATTGTAGACCAGCACGAACGTGTTGCCGGCATTGGCCCCCGCATCGAAACCCACCGAAGGCCCGGTCCAATAGACCGGCATGTCGCCCTCCACCTTGTGGTGCAGCGTGCCCGAGCCATAGCGCACGCCCACCACCAGCGCGCCGCCCGCCTCGCGCCCGGTGATATAGCCGATCGGCTCACCCTGCTTCTTGAGGATGTCGCGGATCATCATGGCCAGGCCCTTGGCGCCCTTGCCAAACACGCCCTCGGCCGCACCGATCAGATCGTCTTCATGCCACGACTGGCCGTTGGCACCGGCTGGCTGCGCCCCTGCCGGCGGCGGGGTGGCAGCCGACGGGGCGGCAGGCGGCAGGGGAGCGGTTGCCGGGGCGGGACTGGCATAAGGCGCACCGCTGGGCGGTGGCGTGGTGGGCGCCGGCTGCACCGGCGTGGCGCGCGGCGCGGCCGGGGTGGTGCCGGGCTGCGGCGCCAGGTCGCTGTCGATCGCGGAATTGGGATCGATCGTCTGCACCTGGGCCTGGGCCTGCGTTGGGACCAAGGGCGCTGCAACCAGGCCAAGGCCGGCAAGGCCCATGGCCATGCGATAATGGATGGCACGCTTCATTGTGTTTCCCGTCCCCTTCATGCGACCTGCCGGACATGGCGCCAGCCACGCCGCGCGGCAATCCGATTGTTTCCTTCCGCCACAGGTTTCGCCCTTCACAATGAACGGGCGATGAGCCGAGTCGAAATTGCGCCCAAACGGATTCGAACCGGGCCGGGCAGGCGCCGGGAGCGGCCAAGGCCACTGTCCACAGGGCGATCCGCAGGCCTGGGGAAAAATCACAACAGACCGCTTGCCCCGCCCCACAACCCCCGTTATAGGCCGCCCTCGCCGCTGCGATCCGGAGACGTGGGTGAGTGGCTGAAACCAACGGTTTGCTAAACCGTCGTACTGGTAAATCCGGTACCGAGGGTTCGAATCCCTCCGTCTCCGCCAAGCGGCTCGGCCATTGAAATAGCCAAGCGCTTACGGCAGCAGATGCCGAAGAGATGGCGCCCACCTGCGATTACGGACATTGATGAGCTGCGCTGCATGCTGGGCGGCGTGGCTCGGGACACCCCGATCACATTGCCAGATGAGCACAGTGGCGGCGAGCGCGAGGGTGGGGAAAGACAGTGGGGCCGCGCCTGCCTCACAACATCAAAATGTTCCGGACAGCAAGTAGAACGATGCCAAGGTTGCTCGTTGCCAGGTTCGCGCCGCCAGTACGAAGCGGTTGCGCTCAAGGCGGAGCGAGCGCGGAAGCATCATTGCGGATCATCTGCGTGATCCGCAAGCGCGCGCGCATCGCTCCCAAATCGGAGGACATGGAGATTTCCCGGGGCAACGGCGTGCCCGAGGCGAAAGCCTCCTCGATTGCTTCCAGGGCGGCCTTGTCCTGCGCGACGACAGCCTTGTTTTGCGCAGCAAGGGCGCTGCTCAGAATTTCATCATCGAGGCGGAAATCTCGCGTGAGCATGATCCAGTAATGCGTGGTCGTTTCGGTTTCGGGAGTGAGGCAATGGATGAAGTTCACCTGGCCCAGTAGAGCCGAATCGGCAGAGGGACCAGAACGCGTGAAACTGCCGGCGTTGATCAGCGATATGCCAATCAAATCGGTGCCAATTCCAACGGTCACGCGCTCGGCAATGTCGGGGAAAAGGAACCGTTGGAAATCGTCGGGCGTCGTGTCGCATTCGGTTCGCGAAACGATGAGGCGCCCCTCGCGCTCCTCCACATCGGGTTTGATCAAGGCGATGCCGCCCTCGCCCACGATGCTGGCATGGATAAATCCGAGATGGCTCAGATCAAACAGATTGTCGATCAACAGCATGTAGCGAGATTTGAGCAGCGTGTAGTCGACACACTGGGTCAAACAGCCCTCGCTGCCGATCAGGCACGCCTGTTGTGGTGGCAAGGGCGTGCGTTGGCCAAGCGCCGCATCCCCCATCCAGATCCACACCAGAGGGGCGGCCTCGCGGACAAGGAATGCGTCCAGTGCGCAATTGGGAACCGAAACCGCAGTCGGCGCCGCAACGCACTTCCCCTGCAGATCGAAGGCAAGCCCATGGTAGCCACACACGATCTTGCCGTCCTTGAGCGTACCCAGTTCCATCGGCATCATGCGGTGCGGGCAAAGACCTGCCAGGGCATGGACCTCGCCCTGATCGTCGCGAAACACCACGACACGACGCCCGAGGTAAAAGCGCGCCATTGGCGTTTCGCTTATCTCGGAAGAAAATCCGGCGACATACCATTGGTTTACCGGCCAAGGGGCGCCCGCGTTGAGTGGATACACAAACCTCTCCTGTTTTTTGCGCGCTCCAGAATGCCGGTGCAGTCCTGGCATGAATAGTGACAATTCGGCGTTATTTCGATACAGATCGTCCACATGGATGCACTTGCCTTCGCGCTTGCCAGGATCAGGCTGACCTCGCCCCTCATTGCACGCATGCAACTTGGTCGAGATGTAGTGGTTGAAATGGGAGCCGGCAGCCGCATGGATGGCGCCTGCCCGTTCCACTATCTCGTCAGCGGCACCGCGCGATTGGTCTGCGAGGACAGGGTCGAGGTATTGACCTCCGGCGACCTGATATTCCTGCCGCGATGGCCCAATTATCGGATCGAAACGGGGCAGGCCGTGCAACGGTACGGCATTCTCGATCTGGCCATGCGCGACCATGCCGAGCAATGGTCGCCAGATGACGGGCTGGACCAGTCGTTGATAATCGAAGCTGGCGAAGAACCTCTCGCGGCAACACTACTCGGCGGAATCTGTCTTTTCGAGCAGCCTCATCTGGGATCTTTGCTGCAGGATCTGCCCGCCGTGATCGTGACCAACGAATTGGGCAAAGGGACAGAAGGGCTGCTTCAGGCAGTCCTCGCGTTTGTCGACGAGGAACGCAACAGCCGCCCGGGTTATGCGGCGACCGCGGCGCGCCTGCTGGAGGCGTTGCTGATCGAGACACTGAGATCATGGACGTTGGATCATGAACATGGTCCCGGCCGGCTGCGCGGCATGACCGATCCCAAATTGGCGCGCTTGCTCCACCACATCCATGCCAAGCCAGGCATGAACTGGAATTTGGCCAATATGGCGTCTCTTGCAGGGCAGTCTCGATCCAAGTTCGCCGCTCACTTCAAGCATGCCATCGGCTCAAGTCCAGCGGACTACGTCAGACACGTGCGCTTCGAAACAGCGCAGCAACAGCTGCTCCAGGGCGAGTCCGTGGCGAAAATCGCGCATGACTTGAACTACAGCAGCAGCTTTGCCTTCAGCCGGGCTTTTCAGCAGCACACCGGCATGAGTCCAGCGCAGCTCCGCCGCTCCCGGCGCATGACGTTTCCAGACCCCGCCTGAGCGTCATTGCCGGGCCGACGCTGAACTGGCGGTTTTTGCCTCCAGCCGTGGCGCTGTGGAATCTGTCCAAGCCGTCCAAGATCTGTCCTATTCGCGGCGACGATAGGTGCATTCGGCCAGAAGGCTTTGACACGTTGAAGATCTTTCCCGCAAACTCTGGAGAACACAAGATTGGGGGTAGGGAGTAGACGTCCATGGATAAGGACGAGAAACGCCGAATTGTCGTGACAGGCGCCGGCGGTTTCATAGGCAGTCGATTAGTCCATGCGTTGCTCGCCTCTCCCGATTATTCGGATTGCAATTTCGCATTGATCGACGTTACAGCACCGTCTACTTTCGAAACCGACCGCATCGAAATGATTACCGGCGACCTGACTGACGCCGGTGTTCTGGATCGGGCATTCAGCACGCCCGCCAACATCGTGTTCCATCTGGGCAGCATCCTCGGCGGCGCTGCGGAAGCGGACCCAGTGCGCGCGCGAAAAACCAATGTCGACGCGACACTGGACATGCTCGAACGCCTGCGGATTGCACAAAACCGCCCCCGCGTGGTGTTTGCATGCTCGGTTGCTGTGTTCGGACCGGATCAGACTGATCCTGTCGACGACGAGACGACGCCTCGTCCGGCCATGGTCTACGGCTGCCACAAGCGCATGATCGAAATCGCGATTGAACACATGAGCGGGCGGGGTTGGATTGATGGCTTGGCCCTTCGCTTGCCGGGCATCGTCGCCCGCCGAGACACTGACCAGCGCCTGCGGTCTGCATTTATGAATACCTTGTTTTTTGATTATGCGGCCGGCCGCGCCCAGTGTCTTCCCGTGTCGGCAGATGGCGCCGCGTGGTGGCTCTCCGTTTCCGCCTGCGTGGCCTGCCTGGTCCACGCCGGCAGCATAGCGCCGGAAAGGCTTGGCACCCGCCGCGCCTTGACCCTCCCGGCCCAGAAAATCAGCTTTCGCGCGTTGATAGACGGCCTGGCGCAACGTTTTCCCGATAGCGGAGCCACTGTGGCGTTTCACCCGGACCCGGATGTGGAACGGCAGTTCGGGCGACAACCAGATCTGAAAACGCCTTTGGCCGACAGTCTCGGCTTCCGGCACGATGGGAGCGTTGACGACCTTATCCGGCGCATTTTCGAATGATAATTCAATAAGTTTGTTTGGGAGGACAGTATGAAAATTGCGACGATCCGCAACGGCGATCCTGACGGTCAACTGGTCGTGGTGTCTCGTGATGGCACCCGTTTTGTTGCCGCCACAGGGATTGCCGGCACGCTGCAGGAGGCGATGGAAAATTGGTCAATCGCGGAACCGGCTCTGCGCCAGCTCGCCGGAACGCTCGAGGCCGATGTTGCCGCCGGCGAACCGATCCGGTCCGCCGATCTGGCGGCGCCATTGCCGCGCGCCTGGCAATGGCTCGACGGGTCAACCTATCTCAGTCACGCCGTGCTCATGTCGCGCGTGTTCAGGATGGATTTGCCGCCCACCGATCGGCCGCTGATGTACCAGGGGGCATCCGATCATTTCTATGGTCCCTATGACGATCTCATCGTGCCGACCGAAGCTGACGGGATCGACTTCGAAGGCGAATTCGGCGTTGTAACCGATGAAGTGCCCATGGGCACCGATGCACGGCGGGCGGCTGAACACATAAGACTGATCGTCCAGATCAACGACTGGTCTTTGCGCGCACTGGCGCCGATCGAGATGAAAACCGGATTTGGCTGGATCCAGGCCAAGCCACACTGTTCCATGGCGCCGTTTGCGGTCACCCCGGACGAGCTCGGCGAAGCCTGGCGCGACGGTCGCGTTGCGCTGCCACTGGAAGTGAAATGGAACGCAGAGCCCTTCGGCGTGGTGGATGGCTATCCGATGGCCTTCTCGTTTGCCGAACTGGTTGCCCATGCCGCAAGGACGCGCAAACTGGTCGCCGGCACCGTGATAGGCTCGGGAACGATATCGAACGAAAACTATCGGGAGGTTGGCTCGGCCTGCATCGCCGAACGGCGCGGCATCGAACTGGCCGATTCTGGAGAAGCCCGCACGCCGTTCATGTCGTTTGGCGACACCGTAGAAATGGAAGCGCGCGGGCTTGCGGGTGAAACGCTGTTTGGACGCATCGTCCAAAAGGTCGCGCAAGGATGACAACCCGGGCTCGATGAACCCTGTTCAATCGAGCCCGGACTTCATGCGCACTTTCTCAAGGCTGCACGGGCTCGGCGATACAGGTCAGTCGCTGGGTTCCCAGACCGGTGATCGTTCCCTCCACGACGTCGCCCGGCCGGAGGAAGCGCTGGTAATGCGTGCCGTTTCCAGCAGGCGAGCCGGTGCAGATGATATCTCCAGGCAAGAGCCGGACGAGGGAGGAGATGTATTCGATCTGCCGCGCAACATCGAAAATCATGTCAGCGGTGGATTCATCCTGCATTGTCTGACCGTTGAGCTTGAGTTCGATGCGCAAATCCTGCGGATCGGCGACAAACCGGGCAGGGGCGATAAACGGCCCGAGCGGCAAGAACGATTCCTGGCATTTGGACGCCAACCAATCCGTGCCGATCACTTTCATGTCAGCACGGTAAATGCGGTCACGGCTCGAAATGTCGTTGGCGACGACATAGCCGGCCACCGCCGAGAGCGCGTTCTCCCGGGAAATGCGTCGCACGGGGCGGCCGATCACCACGCCCAGTTCCAGCTCCCAGTCCGGCTCTTCGACACCGGCTGGAAGAACGATATGGTCGTATGGCCCCGTCACGGCTGAAGGCAGCTTCACGAAGGCATAGGGCACGCCATTGCGAGCGCGTTCGTCCATCATCGCGTAGGCCGCTGCCACGCGTTCGTCGCTCGACATGCCTGCCGTGACAGGATCAGTCTGCTTGGCGGTGAGTTCGGCCACATGCCTGCGGTAATTCGCGCCGGTGCAGAAAATCTGCCGCGGCCGCAGCGGTGCCTCGAGCCGCACATCTGCCAATGGAATGGCGCAATCTGGGGGCGGATCCTGCATCACGGCCGCAATTTGCCCATCGGCGTAATCCCACGCTTCGAACACAGCCAGGGTGTCACGAAATGCCGCCAGTCCTGGCAAGCGGGCGATTTCCCAGACATGCTCGCCACGGATAACACAGGCAAACACGCGCCGTCCGTGTGTCGCCGTTCCTATCGCGTATCGTTGCGACACAGCGTTTCTCCCATTTCTGTTGTGCTTCAGTCGCCTTGGCGAACTGCGTGGAAACTGACCGTGCGCCAAGCGCCATCGCGCAGCGCCCACACCTGCGTGACGAAAGCCTGCACCTCGATCGTCTCGTCCACGTCGCGCCGGCCGACGACGTTGGTCATCGGTCCGGTGACGACCACGACATCGTCGGCCAGAACGCGCACGTTCAGTTCGCCGCGCCGGACCTCGAAAAAGCGCAGGATGCGCCCGGCATGATCAAGCAGTTGGGCCTTGGTGTGCACGCTGCCGGTGGTGTGCACGTGCACGAGATCATCGGCCATCAGATCAGCAAGCGCATCGATATCGTCTGCAGCCAATGCCGCACAACGACGCGCCTCCGCCGCTCTGACCTGGGCTTTGATCGCAAGGAGAGCGTTGGGTGTCATCGCGGTCATTTTTCAACTTCCGTCCGTAATCAGAGTGCCCCCGTCCACAACAAGGTTGTGACCCGTGACGAAGCCCCCGGCAGGGCTGGCGAGAAATACAGCAGCGCCCGCCACTTCGGCCGGGGTCCCCGGCCGGCGCAGCGGGGTCAATGCCATGCGCCGATCGCGCACTGCGTGGTTGTCCAGCAAGGAACGCGACAGTTCGGTTGCGATGACGCCTGGCGACAGGGCATTGGCGCGCACGCCTTTCGGTCCGAGCTGGACCGCCAGATTGCGCGCCAACTGGGCCAACGCCGCCTTCGCTAGGGCATAGGCATTGATTCCGCCATTGCCGCGCAGGCCAGACAGGCTGGCGGTGAAGATCACGTTGCCTTGCCGCTCGATCAAATGGGGCAAGGCCAACTTGGTCAGCAGCACCTGCGATGTCAGGTTGATTCCGATAACGCGTTCATACTCCTCGATATCCATGTCAGCAAAGGACCCGAATTGCTCGGGAACGCCGGCATTGCACACAAGGATGTCGAGGCTGCCGTGCTCGGCCACCGTGCGGTCGACCAGCGTCGCAAGCTGCGCCGGGTCGGAAACGTCGCAGACCACGCCAAGCTGGCCCAATTCCGCCGCGACGTTTTTCGTGTCAGCCGCATTTTCGCTGGAAATCACCACGCGCGCACCGGCCGCGATCATCGCTTGTGCAATCGCCCGACCGATCCCGCGGGTAGAGCCGGTGACCAAGGCCACTTTGCCGGTCAGATCAAACATCGTCATGGCTATTCCGCCTTGTTTTCAGGCAGCGGTTGGCCATTGTGGACATAGGCCGGCGCTTCGATCAGCACGAACGCAATGCGGCAAACCGCGTCGGTCGTATTCCGCCACAAGTGGTTGGTGCCGCGCTGAATGATGATCCCGCCAGCCTCGATTGTCTTCGTGACGCCATCGTCCAGTTCGAGCTCGATGGCACCGCTGAGCACAATACCGTAATCGATGCTGTTGGTGCGGTGCATCGGGCTTTCAGAGCCGGGGTGCATGTCGACAATCCGGATCACCGAGCCAGCGTTGAGGGTCAATCCGGCATCGCGCTCGCGGCCATCGGTCTCGTCGTTGTTGTCCGCCGGCACAGTAGCCGTCGTCCACATCAGCAAAAAGTCTGCCGGTGCAGACGCGATCGGCTGTGGTTGGGCAAAATCCTCTGATACGAATATTGCTCGCCCCGCCGCATCATGGCCGGTGACGACCCGTTGTACGGGGGGCATCTTCTGCAGTTCCACCATGTTATTTACCCCGAAATGCCGGTAATCGGTGAGATCAGTGGCCTGCGCGCTCTTTTCTTTTCGGCGTCGTGCCTTCGACATAGCGCACTTCCCATGGGCTCTCGTCGAAAATCCAGGGTTGCAGATTATGCATGAAACTCATCGTGCCGAAGCCGGCATTCCAGTGGCGCGGCACCCAGCTGTCGTCGTGCATGTCACTATCGCAGCCATATTCCGCGTCGCCGCCCGCTGGACAGGGCAGATACAGGAACACCGCGCTGGCAATGCGATGGCGGCCCAGCCCCCAGATCGACTTCTTCCAGCCACGCCGCTCCATATAGTTGCCACCGACCATGACTTCATCGATGTCTTCGACGCCGAAATTGGCATGGTTGAAGCGAACCTGGCCGTCGCAACCCGGGAAGGGCAGATCCGCCCTGAGCCAGTAGATCGAATGATGGTCGAGCGTGCCCGGCGCGCGGGCAAAGACACCGAAACCTTCCTGCACGTCCGACAGGCGGAAATCGAGGTTGTCCCGGTACCATTCCCAACTCGCCTGCGGGTCTGGCGTCTGATAAACGACATGCTGGATGGTCTTGGGATTGGCCTTTAGCCGCCATTTTCTGTGCTGGTTCAGCCGATTGATCGTCCCCAGGCTATTGACCGGGTCCGGCGCGCCAAACACCCTTTGCTTGGCGAACACGCGAATACCCGAAGCGATGCCGTCGCAATCGAAGAAATGAGCGGTCCCCTCGGCGTCGATCGAGACCTCGGTCACGGCGCTCAGCCGCTTGACCGCCCGATCGAGATGTTTTTGATTGGGCACACCCCAGATGACCTTCTGGACGCCGTACCCGACCAGGCCCTGCCCCTCGGTCCGCGCGACATCGAGCGGGCGAATGATGACGGAAGATCCCTCCTCCATCTCGAACAACGCTTCGCTCTCGCTCGACTCTATCAGCGGCAAGCCGAAGTCGGTGAAATAGCGCGTGCAGATGCCGACGTCTTCGACGCCGTACACAATCGTCTCGATGCCATTGATTCCAGACACGGCGTGCCTCCACGATTTGATGAATTGGGTTCAGTATTCTGCCGCCAGCGCCTTGAGCGGCGCAGCCATCAGCGGGCCGAGCTTCTCCATCGGCCCCCGTTCGAGCTGGTGCCGGCCGATCGCCAGGCTGCTTTCCACCACAACGCGGCAGCGTTCGTACCGGCGGGCGGTGAATGCATCGAGCGCTGCCATGACATCGTCGCCATGGCGCTCCAGCTCCTCGGCCAGCACCAAGGCGTCCTCCACGGCAGCGCCGGCACCGGATGCGAGATGCGGAGTCGTGGCGTGCACCGCGTCCCCAATCAGCACGACGCGCCCGGCGTTCCACGGCGCTGGCTGGAGCGCGGCTTCCAACGGACGATAGACGATGGAACTGGCTTGCGAGACAGCATCGCGGATATCGGCGACCGCACCGCCGAAATCGGCCAGCAAGGCGCGAACCAGCGCCGGCTGTTCGGCGGGGGCGACGCGCCGGCCGTGCGGATCGGGATTGAGAATAAAGAGGTAGACGGAGTCATCGGAAACCGGGGTAATGCCGACGAGGTTTTCGTGGCCGACGTAGAAATGCCCGTGCATCATGTCGGCAGGGCGCTTGGCCACGATGCGCCAGCTGCCTTGCCCATTGGGCACGGGTAGTACCGCGCCGGGGAACAACATGCTGCGCGTGTTGGAGTAGATGCCGTCGGCCCCAACGACGAGATCGAACGATTGCTGCTCCCCGCTGGAGAACGTCACCGCGACGCGGTCGGCACGATTCTCGATCTCCTGCGCGGTGACGCCAAGAACCACCTCGACCCCCAACGCCCGCACCTCGCGCGACATGATCTGGTGCAGCAGGGGCCGCATGATCCCGCCGGAAGACGGCAGGCCGGGCTCAACCGGCGCAGTTTCGATCTGGTTCAGCAATGTACCGTCGTAAAGGTAGGTCCTGAGGCCAGAAACGAAACCGCCCTGCTCCAGGATTGGCGCCAGAATGCCCAGCCGCTTGAAAGCGCGCAATGTCGGCGCTGTGATCGAAATGCCTGCACCATAGACGCGCCAGTTCGGATCGCGGTCGATCAACTTTACCTTGTGTCCCAGTTGGCTCAGCCGGATGGCGGTCGCCATGCCACCAATCCCGCCACCGATGACAAGCACAGAATGCACAGCCATTTTTTGATCCACCACCTTTATGCAACGACGAGGCCGAGCAATTCAGCCGCATTCAGTCCCAGGACTTTCTCTCGCACCGCTGGATCGAGCTGGCTGTGGAACCCGACCGGATCGGGTTCAGACATATCGAACGGATAGTCCGTTCCCAGGCAGAGGCGATCGGCGCCATGCACCCGGACCAGCGCATCCAACTGGTCTCGTTCGAACACCAGCGTATCGACCCATATCTGCCGCAGGTAATGGGACGGCGGGTGCGCGCTGTTGCAGTTGCAATCCGGCCTCACTCTCCAGGCGTGATCCATGCGCCCCCAATAGGCTGGCAGATAGCCTCCACCGTGGGCCACGCAGAGCTTGAGTCCCGGATAGGCATCGAGCACGCCGCCAAAGATCAGATGCGAAAGCGCCAAGGTGGATTCGAGCGGGTTTCCGATGATGTTGTTGAGATAATATTCCGTCAGACGCTGGCCGTGGGTGAACCCGAGCGGGTGGATGAAGACCAGGATGCCAAGCTCCTCGGCGGCGGCAAAGAATGGTGCAAGCGTCGGATCGGCCAGTTCGCGCCCGTTGACGTTGGTATTGATTTCCACCCCGCGGAAATTCAATTCCGTCACGCAACGACGCATCTCTGCAATTGCCATTTCGGTGTTTTGCAGGGGCACGTGGCCCAGCCCGACAAAGCGATCCGGCTGGCCGGCAACCACATCGGCCAGACCATCGTTGACCATGACGCTCAATTCACGTCCCAATTCCGCGTCGGCGAAATAGAAGTATTGCCCTGGCGATGGGCTCAAGGCCTGAACATCGATGCCGAGCCGGTCCATGTCCTCCAACCGTTCCTGCACGCCGTGCAGGCGCGAACCGATGGCGGCAAACTGGGCGCCATTCACTTTCTGGGAAGCCTCGGACGTGAATGGCATCGCTGCGGGCGCAGTCGGCATGGCTTCGCGCAAGAGAACGTCTGCTTCGCGCACGGCATAGTGGCAATGGATATCCACGACCAAGGACTGCCCTGCCCGCCGCACCATTCGGGGGGTGCGGCCATGCTGGCAATGATGGAAGCCTCCGTTCACCACATTCTCCCACAATCTGGCTCGCCTCCTGTGAGAAAGCCATGCCGTTGTCCGGGAGACTAGAGCCTGCGCCGCGCGGCCCAAAAGCGTTCCTTCGGATAGGTTATATCGGCCAAAACGATGGCCAATTGGATTCGATTTGGCCCGGTAGATGGTCTATCTCGACGGGGGAGAATTTATGCGCTTTGACAAGCTTGATCTGAACCTGCTGGTGGCCTTCGACGTCCTGATTGAGGAATGCTCCGTGTCCGCCGCCGCACGGCGCCTGAATATGAGCCAGTCGGCGACAAGCGGCGCGTTGGCACGCCTGCGCGAATTCTTTCAGGACAGCCTGCTGGTGCAAGTCGGGCGTGTGATGGTGCCAACCGAAGTTGGCCTGGAACTTGCCGGACGTGGGCGCGAAGTTCTCACCCTGATCCGGGCAACGATCACCACTCCGATTGCATTCGATCCTTCGACCATCAAACGCAATTTCCGGATCGCCGTATCGGATTATGTGTACGATGTGGCGCTAGCCGAGGCGATCAAAGAAATTCAGAATATTGCGCCAGACCTTACTTTTGACCTGTGCACTCCCAATCAATACAACTCTGACCGCTTTCAACGCGGTGAGATCGATATTTTCATTACCATCGAGGAACATACGCACGTCGATCATCCGGGCCGGCCACTTTTCCAGGATCAGCTCAAAGTCATCGCCTGGGATCAAGAACCCGCGGAAAACGGGGAATTGACGTTCGACGAATTTCTCAGACGCCCGCACGTGGACGTGACATTTGGCCAAGGGCGGGCGCCGTCCTTCAGCGAGCGATTCATCAGTGAGGCGCAGTTGGCGTTGAAGACAGAATTGCGGGTGGAAAGCTTCAACGCTGTGGCCATGAGCGTGATTGGCACGCGGCGCATGGCGCTGCTCAATGGCCTGCACGCCAAACGCTTCAGCCGCCTCTTGCCGCTGCTGGTCTATCCTCTACCGATGTCCGCGCCGCCCATTCGCGAAGTCATCCAGTGGCATTCGATGCGGCGTGGCGACACTGGCCTGCAATGGCTCAAGGAGCAGATATTCGCGCGCAGCCAGGCCATCGTCCAGCGCGAAGACTGAGTTTGACTTGCACGGGGTCCAACCCATCGGGGGGATGCTCGAGACTTTCGGCCAGGCGAGAGTGACATTGCCGCGCGGGCCGGACACCGCCCGATGGGTTGATACCGCGCATATCGGCGAGACGCGGGGCCTCACCGCCGCGATCGGTTAGGTCGTGACCAAACACCTAGATTGGCTGGGCGAGTTGCTGGCTGACGTCGCGCATGATCCCGGGAACGTCGATGTCCTTCTGGTGCTCGACTTCGGCGCGGGCGAGTTGCCAGCTTGCTTCCACCACCATGCGCGCCCGCTCGTAACGCCGATCGGCAAAGCGGGTGCGCGCGGCCGGAATCTCCTTGGGCGTAGCCGATATTTCCTGTGCCAGGACAATGGCATCCTCGATCCCCATTGCAGCTCCCTGCGCCAGCACCGGAGGATTGGCGTGGGCCGCATCGCCGATGAGCACCACCCGTGCACTGCCCCAGGGCTTGGGGACGATCATGGCGGGAAGCGGACTGAAGCTGACCATCGCGGGATCACGCACATGCTCGACGAGCTGGGCAATGAGCCCCCCGTAGCCCTGCACTTCCTCGGCAAAGATCGTGTGGAGCCGATCCTCCGCCTGCCTGCCGCCATCATACGCCTGGACGATATACATGTACGCAAGATCGGACGAAACCGGGCAGACGCCCACCACGCCATGCTTGCCTCCGAAGAAGATATGGCTCCGATCCAGGCCGGCCGGCCGCGGAACGGCCGCGCGCCAGCACGCCTGCCCCGAGGGCGACGGTTTGACATCGGGCATCAGCACGGCACGGGTGGATGAATTGACCCCATCGGCTGCAACGACCAAATCGTAATCTGCAGTCGATCCATCGCTGAACGAGATGGTGACGCGGTCATCGGTCTCGTGCCAGCTGCCGATCGTCAACGCGCAACGGATCGATGCCGATACTGCACTCGCCGCCTTGAGCAAGATGGCATGCAGGGCGGCGCGCTTGATCCCCGTACCGCCGGGCCACCGCGGGCCGCCGATGCGCGGCAGCGGGTTTTCGAGCAGTAGCGAGCCCTCGGCTTTCATGATGTTGATGAAATCTGCCGGCACGCCGGCAGCGACGCACTGTTCTGCCACCCCTATTTCATCCAGGGCCCGCATTGCATTTCCAACGAGCGTGAGGCCGACCCCGCCACCGTCGTCGATCACCGGCTTGCGCTCGATCACATCGACATGCCAGCCCCGCCGGCCAAGAGCCGCGGCAGCGGTAAGCCCGGAAATCCCGGCACCGACCACGAGAACGCGGCCTTTAGTGTCAACAGCGGCGCTCATGCGAGCACCTTGGCTTTCTCGCGCTCCTGCGCCACCTGTGCTGCAATCAGCCGGCGCGTCCGAATGGCGCCTTCGTCCGAACGCACGGCGACCTCGGGCGCCCGGCCCTGGCCAAGCTGATCGAACAGGATCTGGATGTCGTCCAACGCCACCACATCCTCCATCAACAGGTGGCGCAGGTCCTCGAAAATGCCGGGGTGTGTGTTCTCATAGTCGTTGGCGAGCGCCACGAACTGGATGCAACTGCGCGGCCCGGTCGGCGTGATGCCGAACACCAGGCGGCTGTCGCGGCGCGCCTTGTCTTCGCTGTCGGTTTCCACAAAGCATTGCCGGACAACGCAGACGTTGGGTGCGTAGCTAATCAGCTCCAGTGTGCGGTCCGCGCGCGTTCCCTTGAGGCCCATGCTGCGGGCAACCATGGGGGCGATAACCTCGTTGCTAAACTCGCGGACCATCGTCACGCGCACGCCGTCCTGATGGCAGGCATATGGGTGGGCAGCGACGTTGCCATCGTCGATCAACCCGTGGTGCAGAAACGAGATGTGCGTTGCATCCACCAGGTTTTCCAGGGAAAACAGATAATTGGAATTGGCCGTCAGGGCCAGGCCATGATAGGCGTGGAAACCCGGCGCCGTCAGCCCGAGGGCATCATGGTCGGGGATCAGGCTTTCGTCGACCTGCTCGGCGTCGCCCGGCCAAATCCAGATCCACCCGCCGATTTCCTTGAGCGGGTAGCGACGCACCGCCAGAGCGGACGTGGGCACGCCGCCAGAAGGAATGAGGCAGGCCCGGCCCTCGGCATTGAAGCGGATGCCATGATAATGGCACTGGATCGTATCACCGAACAGCACGCCACCGTTCGAGAGGCGCATGCCCCGGTGGGGGCAGCGATCGAACAGCGCCACCGGGTCACCCGCCTCGGTTCGATAGAAAACGATCGGCTCGCCAAACAGCGTCCGGTGCATCGGCTCACGCGTGACCTCCGTGCTGAAGGCTGCGACATACCATTGGTTGCGTGGGTATTCGGCAGCCCCTGGCTGCATGTTGACGCCGTTGATCTGCATTGCCTTGTCCTCTCGTGTTCTGGTCTCGGACGAACTGCCCCTAGGGCCGCTTCCCCGTTGAGCCCGGCCTGGCAATCTAGCGGTGCGCCTGCCCGATCATTTTGAGCCGAGGCAAAGCCGCCCGCCACGATCTCGTGAGCAACGCGAGGCGCAACAATCCCATGGGATTGGGCAAAACCCACCAGCCCTCGGTCGCCGGACATCCGAGCCAGTTTGCAAGCAATATCGGATTAACGAAGCCATTCGAGTGGACTGGGGTCCGTTTTTTGGCTCTATTCGTCCGAACGCATTTCGGACACCGATATGGACAGCCTCAGCAGAGCGCTTTCAGACAAACGGCTACGCGGTTCGTTGCTGGCAATGCTCGATTTCGCCAACCCCTGGAAAGTGGATTTCGAATCCGCTCCATCGGGTGCGCCCATGCATTACATTCTGGAAGGGTCTGCCTGGCTGGACCGACCCGGAATGGAACCCATTGAGTTGCGTGAAGGGGACTTGGTGATGTTCCCGCGCTGGGACCGCCATTGGCTGCGCAGCGCAGATGGCCATCTGCGCGAACTGACGGTACGCGAGGTGGTCAGCCAGAACAGCGGCGACGTGTGGCGACCTGGGGACTGGCTGAACCGGCCGCTTAGGCTTACGCTCGAAGGCGGTGCACAGCACACCCGCATTCTATCCCTGGTTTTTGAACTCGACGAGACCACCCCGCACCCTTTGCTGTTGGGCTTGCCCCGTTTCATCAAGATAGACGCAGCAAGAACGGGCATGGAGCCCTGGCTTCGCATGACGTTGGACTTTTTATCGGCGGAATCCGAACAGCAGCAAAGTGGCTATGCCGTCGTTTCGAGCAGATTGGCGGACCTGGTATTTACGCAGATCGTCCGATCGCACATTCTGCGGCATCCCGACGAAGTCGCAGGATGGCTGCGCGCGCTTGTCGATCCTGGAATTGGCGCGGCGCTTGCCGTGATGCATGATCGGCCGGACGAGGATTGGCCACTGCACAGGCTGGCGAGGAACAGTGGCATGTCGCGCAGCACATTCTGCTTAAGGTTCAAGCAATTGCTTGACCAGACGCCTTATCAGTATTTGCGCATGGTCAGGCTCGATCGGGCGCGCGAACGGTTGCTGGCAGGCGAGCGGATCAAGCTGCTGGTAGAGGAAGCAGGCTATGCGACGCATTACGCGTTCAGGAAAGCCTTCCGCCAGCGTTTCGGCATGTCGCCGCAAGAGATGCGTCGGCAGGGAAGCCGGGCACAACAAGAATGACCGACAGCAAAGCGGCCTGTGAATATGCTCCACAGGCCGCGAATTTATGATCGTTCCATCATGACACGTCTGGAAAACGCGATCATTCTCTGAGCATCTGCCATCGCCCCGTTTATTAACAAAAGCGGCTTCCAATTTTTGCTATCGGGCTTCAGAACTTGCCCGAGAAACGAACGCCATACGTCCGTGGGGGTGCGTAGCTGGTTGTCAGGACGCCCGCGACTGAGCTGTTATACGTGGTGAGAACCGGAATCAGCGTGTTGGTCAGATTGCGCCCCCACAACGTCACGTTCCAGGCGCCCTGGGCGGAACCGAACCGAATAGCTGCATCCACACTGAAATTGGCGCCGGTGTTTTGCTGGACCAGGTAATCGAACCCGTCCACGGCATTGGAACGATAGCGACCCTGCGCCGAAAGCGCCAAGTCGTAGTCGCCCAGGTGGAAGGTTTGCTCGAAACCACCGTTGATCGACCACTTGGGCGAGTTCAGGCCCGGCTTGCCGGCGCAGTTGACCAGATAGACCGCGCCCTGGGCATTGGTTCCGGGCGTGTAGGGACAGCCCACCACAGGCGGAAGATTGGTACCGCCGGCGGGTGTCGAGTAGGTGAATTCCGTCAGCTTGTTGTCGAGATATTGTACTGTCCCGGTCAGGAGCAGGGTATCGGTCGCCTTCACCTGCACGTCCAGATCAACCCCGCGGATGTGCGAAGCGCCGGCGTTGTCGGCAAAGAAACTTGTCTGGCCGTTGCTGTCCAGGCCGAAGTGCGAAATCTGCTGGTTGGAATAGCGCCAATCGAACAGTTCGATGTTGACCTGCAGCCGACGATTGAAAAACCGGTTCTTCAAACCGACCGTCCACGCGCGAATGGTTTCCGGCAAATAGGATTCGTGGCCGAGCGAAAGCGAGAAGCCGCCCGAGCGGTAGCCGGTTTCGTAGCTGACATAAGCCAGCGAATCCGCCGCGATGTCCGCCTCTGCCCCCAGGCGATAGGTGAACTTGCTGTTCTTCTGCGTCTGGTCGACGTCGGTGGGCGAATAGAACAGGATATTGCCAGCCGAGCCGAACGGCCGGGCATTGGCGGCGCCGGCAGCAGGCGGGAAGCCGAATGGGAGTTGCGAGGCGGGAATGGCCGCAGCGATGCTTGCCAGCGTGTCGCCAACCGGCAACGACGGCCCGCCAAAGCAGCCGGGGCCGTTCGGCGGCGGCGCATTGGTGCAAATGTTCAGCAGAGAAATCGCGGTGCCGTCAAAACGCTTTCGATCCCAAGTATAGCGGCCTGCGGCTGTCAGGCGCAAGCGCGGGGTGAGATTGGCGACAATGCGACCGAACGTGGCCGTCGACCTGGAATCCTGCCGATAGTCCTGAATGCTGCTGAGCACATATTGCGCGTAGACAGCGTTCCCGGACAGCTTTTCATCCATGTAGAACCCGCCGACGAGCCAGTCGAAAATGCCGATACGCTTGCCGTTCAGCCTGATCTCCGAACTGAACTGGGTGTCGTGCTGCTGGTCGTAGGAGCCGCTGAACGATGGTCCGTTGTAAAGGTCGTCCAGCACCGCCTTGCGATAGGCGGTTATCGACGTGATCTGGCCAATGCCGGTGTCGATGTTGAGTTCGCCGTGAACACCCCAGATGTTGTCATTGAGCTTAGGCGTGGCCAAGGGGGCGGGATTGTTGAAAGAGCCGCCGATTACCAGCTTGGAAAAGTAGTCGCGCGCCTGCGTGGTCAGCAGACCGCTCCGCGCCGCCAGATTGACCGGCACATAGGAATAGTCGGCCGGCGAACTGGCTGTCTGCGGCGTGCCGGGGGTATACTGGAATGACCCATTATAGGCTTGGCCGGCCCCCATCCCGCCAATATTGGTGTAGTCGGCAGACAGTCTCAGGCTCACGCCCGGTGCGGGCTTGGTCAGGAACTGCACGCGAACCGCCTTGGCATTGCTGTCATCCGTACCATCGGCGTTATAGCCGTCGGAGCGCTGGATGCGACCGGAGACGCGCAAGGCAGAGTTGTCGCCCACAGCCAGGTTTGCGGCGGCCTCGGCTTCGATCCGGTTGTAGTTGCCATAGCCCAGAGTCAGATCGAGCGAATTCTGGCCGATGACCGGATGCTGGGGAATGACGTTGATCGCGCCGCCCGTGGCGTTGCGCCCATACAGAGTGCCCTGAGGCCCCTTTAGGACCTCTACCCGTTGCAAATCGTAGAACGATCCCGCCGCGCTCGGCTTGGCGATGTAGATGCCGTCAAGATTGAAGGCGACCGCGGAATCGCTGTAACCGTTGTTGTTGTAATTACCCACGCCACGCAGGAAGAAGCTGGTCGTAGAACCGCCACCCTGGGCGACAGTCAGAGCGGGTGCTACCGTATTGAGGTTGTTAACGCTGGTAACGCCGGCATTGGCGAGGGCAGCTTGTGAGATGACGTCGATCGGAACCGCTGCCTTCTGAGCGGATTCAGACTTGCGCTGCGCAGTAACGACGATCTCCTGGAGCCCAACAGATCCGCTCTCGCCGTCAGCCCATGCAACAGTGGGCATGCTGCAGAACGACGTGACAAGCATTGTCGATATCATGAAGTTTTTCTTCAAGGCCATCCTCCCTAATGGTATTTTTATTTTCCGCTAATATTATAATTATATATATGCGAATTCGACTTATATTCAGAGGGCATTTTGATTGCCCAAACGCGGCGAGGCGCCATTTAATTTTTGATAAATCTTTGCCACGCTGAGTCTGCGCAGATATCCTGCAGGCAATCCGCCCGGTAAAGTCGCTTGACCGGATAACACCTATCGCTGCCGCCGATATTTACTGGAGAACGCCTGGCCGCGGCCGGCGATGATCATCGCCAAGGGTTGGCTCATGTCCTGAACACGACTGTACGGTCCACGTTAGGAAAGACGCGGTCTTCGGGGTGATTGCCTACCGCAGTCGCGATGACGCGGCGCGCGATATCGCGCCCTTTGTCGACGAGTGAAAAGCCCCCAGGTCTCTAGGCGGCTCAGATCACCGCGCGGGGGATCCGGCAGCGGAAGCGCGCCGTCGATCGCCGTGCGTCAGGGCAGGATTGTTGTTTGGCAGGCGCAATGCCTGCGCGGGCACATCGCCGATCGGATCAATAGCTGCGCAATTGGCGCAAGGATGCGAACCTTGCTGCGATCACCAGCACCGCAGCCGTGGTGACCGCGCCGCCCAGCACGATCGCCGGAACCAGCCCCAGCAGATCTGCCGTCACCCCCGATTCAAACGCGCCGATCTGGTTCGAACTGCTGATGAAGATGCCGTTCACCGCGCCCACGCGGCCGCGCAGTTCTGGTGGGGTGCGAAGCTGGACCAGTGCGCTGCGGATGTGAATGCTGACCATGTCAGCCGCGCCGATCCCGGCCAGCAACAGGCTGCTCAGCACGAAGCTGCGCGACAGGCCAAAGGCGCAGGTCAGGAGGCCGAACACCAGCGTGGCCCCGATCAACACGCTGCCGGAATTCCGTGATACCGGATGGCGCGCAAGCCAGATGCCCAGGGCAACAGCGCCCAGGCCCGGTGCGGCCCGCAATATGCCCAGGCCAACGGCGTCGACATGCAACAGGTCGAGCGCGACAGCCGGCAGCAACGCCGTGGCGCCGCCGAACAGGACAGCGACCAGATCGAGCACCATCGCGCCGCCCAGAACGCGATCGCGCCAGATCACGGCAAATCCGGCGAAGGCGGACTTGAGCCCGAGCGGCTGATGGGCCGGCCTTCTGGCCGGGGCCGGCAAGGAAAGTGCCGCCACGGCGGCGGCCAGCCATAGCACCACGGCCACGCCAAAGCTGAGCTGCGGATTGATCGCGTACAACACGCCTGCCAGCAGCGGACCGCCCAATCCGGCGACTTTGGCCACCGACATGGTCCAGGCTACCGCCGCGCCGACATGCTCGGGCGCGACAACCTGCGGGATGAGCGCCGTATTGACCGGATGCTCGAACGCGCGGGTAAAACCGGTGATCAACGCCGCGGCAAACAGCGCGGCAGCCGTCACGGGCAAACCCATCACCGTCGGCACCAGCAGAATGAGCCCCGCCAGAGCATTCACCACCTGGGCGATCGCGGCCACCCGGCCGGGCGGGAAGCGATCGATCAAGTGGCCGGCAGGCAATGCAAAGCAGATGCCCGGCACGAACTGGATCAACCCCAGCAGGCCAAGATAGAGCACCGAGCCAGTGGTCTGGTACAGTTCGAGCGACAGGGCAAAGGCGATCAGCTGGGTGCCCAGCACCGACAAGCCACGCAACGCCCATATCGACAGGAACGGGCGTTGCAGCAATCCCAAAGCGACTGGTCGCGCCTCCGCCGGAGACGCGACCAGTGCCTTTTCACCCTGCTGCCCGGCTTCGAGGTTCACTGCACACCGGCAGGTGCCAGGCGCTCTTTCATGGAACGACCCGCCAGTTGAACGGCAGCCCGTTCCACGGCCAGCCCCGGATTGGTGCGCGCCATCGACATGTCGCGGAAATAGCGCTGGAGACGTGTGCCATCCTTGGCCGCCGCGCTGGTGCCGACCGAGGTGTAGAGCAGGTCGATCGCTTCGCCAGCAAGCCGCGCGGCATGCTGCATGCCGGCCTGGATCCGCATGTCGTCGAGTGCGGTATAGGCGGCCGGGTCCTTGATCCCAGCAGCGCAGTAATCAAGATAGGACTGCGCGCCCGCCAGCACCGCATTGCGGGCCGCTTCCAGCAGGCCCAGCGCGATACCATAGGGCCGCGTCAGATCCTGCAACCCGGCGCTGACGATCGGCGTGCTCGGCCCGGCCATCTTGTCACGCGCAATGCGCTCGAATTCATCGAGCGCGGCAAAGCCGGCGCCCACCAGAATGGACGAGATCTCGGTCTGGAAAAAGCCGAACATGCGGCCCGAATACATCGGGTTGCCGTGAAGGTGATACCCCACCGTCCCGCCGGAGATATCCAGATCGAACAGATTCTGCCGGACCAGGAAATTCTTGGGGATCAGGACCTTGTTGATCCGGATGCTGTTCGATCCGCTTGCATGCAGGCCAATGAAGCCGCGCCAGTTGTCGAGCAGTTCCCAGTTCGCGCGCGGGACGATCGCGATACCGATCTGCGGCGGGCCGGCTGGATCTCCGCCGGCAATGCGCACGCCGAAAATGGCATAGTTGCTGTGTGGCGAGCCCGAGCAATAGTCCCACAAGCCATCGATGATCCAGCCATCGTCGGTTTCGGTGGCCGTACCGCTGGGCACGGCACGCGCCGGCGCGCAGAATTCGCCGGTTTCGCCAAAGATCGCGTCCTGCGCGTCCTTGGGAAACACCGCCGCGACGTTGAGCGCATGCCCTGACGCCAGGCTCAGCCCCCATGCCGTGCCCGGGCAGCCGCGCCCGACTTCCATGATCACGCGGGCAAAGACGGTGAGGTCGAATTCATAGCCGCCGTACATTTTCGGCTGCAGGATGCGGTAGAAACCGGCCTTGCGGAAACGCTCGTGCATTTCCACCGAGCAGCAGCCCCGCTTTTCGCTGTTGGCCTGGTCTTCGAGCAGCAGCGGACGCAGCGCCGCCGCGCGCCGGATGACTTCGTCAGGTGTCAGCCCCGGTTCGGGTTGAGGCAGACTGGTCTGCCTTTCGATCACGGCATGAATGGGTTTCGGCACAGCTTCGTTACTCCTGCGAACTGATGCCATCGACCTTGCTGCGCATGGGTTCAGCGGACAAGTTGCCGCCCGTCTTCGTCCGCCACGAGTACATCAGCCGGGCAAAGCAAAACGCCGCCTTGTTACCCGGCAAGACTTGCCGGATGACAGAATTGCCAAGAAATGGGAGTGTAAACATGGACTTCGAAAATGCCCCGCGGATCGCTGCCGTTACGCCCGAGGCGATGACGGCCGACCAGAAAGCGGCGGCAGACGCGCTGGCCGCCGGCCCGCGCCAGGCCGTGCGCGGCCCGTTTGCCGTATTGCTGCACAGCACCGGGGTATTTGGACCAGCCCAGGCGCTGGGGGCTTACTTGCGGTTCGAGAGCACGATCCCGGCCCGGCTGCGCGAACTGGCGATCATTGCCACCGCCCGGCATTGGCGACAGGACTATGAATGGCAGGTGCATGCTCCGCTTGCACGCGAGGCGGGGCTTGCCGAGGCAGCGATCGCGGCGATCGCCGCCGGCGACGTGCCGCAAGACCTGGCGCCCGACGAACGCACCGTGCTCGATTTCACGCGCCAGTTGCACGCGACCGGCCAGGTGGACGACGAGACGTTCACCCGCGCCCAAGCGCTTCTGGCCCCTGCAGGCGTGGTCGAGCTCTGCGCGATCTGTGGCTATTATGCGATGTTGGCGATGGTGATGAACGTGGCGCGCAACCCGCCGCCGCCCAACCCATCCGCCTTTTCCTGACACGACGGCAAGCCGCCCGCAGGACAGGACGTCCTGCGGGCGGCACTGCACCCTTGTGCGTTCAGAACTTGCGTTCGACCGTCAGCACGAACTGGCGCGGGCGCGCGGGCGTTGCCCGCACCGTGCCCTTGCCCTGAAGCGTATCGTCGATGTTGAGATAGTAGTACTTGTCGGTCAGGTTGCTGACATCCAGCGCCGCGCGCCACAGCTTGTCGGCAGATTTCCACGTCAGGTGCGCATTGAAAATGGTGCGCCCCTTCAGCCGGTTGACTTCCGCGTTCACCGTATTGGTGAACAGATCGGACTGATAGTTCGCATCGATTCGCGGCGTGAGCGATCCAATGGTGCCCAGATCGAATTCATATTGCGTGCCGAAGTTGGCGCGCCACCGGGGCATATAGATCGGGTCCATCGTCTCGGTCACGCCCGATGCCTGCGCATCGGCGCTGAGCCGCGTGGTCTTGAAGCGCGTGTAGCTTGCCGATCCATCGAACGACCAAGCGTTGGTGGCACGCGCGCTCAGTTCCAGTTCGAAGCCATAGAGGCGTCCGTCACCCGAATTGAGCGGAATCGCCGAAGCGGGAAAACCGCCATAGCCATTGGTGATCGTGCGCTGGAAATCGTTGTAGATGTCATAGAATGCCGCAGCATTGAGCTGCACCCGGCGATCGAACAGCGAGGATTTGGTGCCGAGTTCGAAATTGTAGAGCTTTTCCGGCCCGAACGAGGCGATCTGCGAGGGCACGAACGGACGCGGGTTCACGCCGCCTCCGCGGAAACCGGTCGAGAACGTCGCGTAAGTCATCACATCGGGCGTCCAGCGCTGGTCCAGGCTGACGCGGAAATCGACAATGCCCTTGGAGTAAGTGCCCGTCAGCCCGTTGACCGAGGCGTTGAGGTCGCTTTCGGGCACGGTCACAGCGGCGCGGATGAAGTGATAGTCCTTGGATTCGTGGGTGTAGCGGGCGCCCACGGTGAGGGTCGTCCTGTCGGCCAGGTGCCAGTCGGTGTGCGCGAACACGGCGCGGCTCTTGGACTTCACGATATCGCCCTGGGTGAAGTCGGTATATTGCGTGTCGGCGTTGACCAGAAACGCAGGGCCCGTGAAGCCCAGGTTGAAACGGCCCGCCTGCACGCCATCGCCGTTGAAGAAATAGCCGCCAACGATCCAGTCGAACGCACCGATCTTGCCGCTCAGGCGCAGTTCCTGGCTATAGGCATCGAACGTCAGGTCGTTCTGTTCAAGCGAAGCGTTGAGCGGCCCGCCATCGGCGTCGTTGGTGAACTGGGCGGTGTAGCCGGTATAGGCCGAGATCGAGGTCAGCGAGACGGTGTCCGAAATCTTGTATTCCACCTTCAGCGAGGCGGCATGGCTGTTGGAGCGCGAATAGGCGCCCGGGCTCCAGTTTTCCTCGGGCACGGCATAGGTGGAATAGTTGACGAAGCCGCCGCCGGTGACGAATTGCGGGAAATTGGTCTTGTTGGAAAACGGGGCATAGGTATCGCGCGCCGCGATCAGGATCGTGCCAGCCGGTTCGTCGCGCGCAAAATTGAGATCGCCCGACAGGTTGACTTCCAGCCGATCGGTCGGCGTCCAGCGCAAGGCCACGCGGGTGCCGAAATGCTTGGTGCCGCCTTCGGTACCGAGTTTGCAACCCGCCGCAGTGGTCTGTGCCGCCACGCCGGAATTGGGATGGAGGCAGCCATAGTCGAGACGATCGACATAGCCGTCCTGCCGCGAGAAATAGCCCGAGACGCGGACCGCGAGGGTATCGGTCAGCGGCAGGTTGAGGATGCCACGGATGGTCGCCTTGTTGGCGCTGCCATAGGCCGCCGTCAGCGAACCGCCCAACTCGTTCGTCACCGGGCTCGACACGAGCTTGACCGTGCCACCGATCGAGTTGCGGCCCGCCAGCGTGCCTTGCGGCCCGCGCAGGATTTCGACCCGCTGCAGATCCATGAGATCGAGCGCCGAACCGAACAGCGTGGGCTGATAGACGTCATCGACATAGATGCCGACGGCCGGCTCAAGCGCGAAATTGTAGTCGTTGGCGCCGATGCCGCGGATCGCCACCGATGGGGTGGCGCCATAGCCCGAATTGCCCTGCTGAATGGTCACGCTGGGCGCTGAAGCGGCAAGGTCCACCAGATTCAACTGGTTGCGCTGCTTCATCTGTTCGGACGAAACGGCCGTCACGGCAAGCGGGATGGTCTGCAGCGCTTGCGAACGATACTGCGCCGTCACGATGATTTCGGGAGCCTGCGGAGCGGATTTGGCCGGCGTATCCTGCGCCTGCGCCAGAACTGGCGATGCATAGGACACAAGAGCGACCAGACTGACGCAAGATGCTGCCAAGTGCGGACGCCCAAGTAGAGACTTTTTCATTTTCCTCCCCTTTTGCCATATTGTGTGGCCTGCTCCCCATCCAGACTTTTACCGGGGGTTTGCGCAACGCCCAGCCTTGGCGCGTCCGCTTGGTGTCGTGGATTGGGACGGGACCGCGGGGTCAGAAATGCCGGAAAACGGGCGCATACCCCGCCGCAGCGGGATGGATTGCGGGGAAGCGTGGCGCAGGCGCGGATTGCGAAAGCGTTTCGCGCCGCCGGTCTGCGTGACTTTGCCGGATAAAGGAACGGCGCGTTTCGAGAGGAGACTCTCCCCCACGAAACGCGCCGCGCATTGGCTTAGCGTGCAGCAGCAATGGCCGCTTCGGCGCCCGTCTTGGTAAACAGCTTGAACTTGTTGGCGAGCGGCCCGCCCATGGCGATGAGCCTGCCACCTTCGTCGATCGCGCCAAGGTCGACCGGCTCTGCCCCAAGGTCCTTGATCAGCTTGGCGACCAGGGCATTGGCCTCGCTGTCGCTACCGGCCAGGAACAACACATTCTCTTCGCCCGCCGGCGGCAGCGTCTGGTCATAGACCGGAATGGGCTCGTGGTTGAACGCCTTGACCAGCCGGGCACCGGGCAGAAGCCCCGCAACCACATCGCTCGACAGCACGTCGCCGATTTCGATGACATCCTCGGGCTTGGGCCCAAGGCGGTTGTTGGTGGCGTCGATCACCACTTTGCCGGTCCAGTCGATATCCTTGACCGCACTTTCGATCTGCGGCCAGCGAATGGCCAGGATCACGACGTCGGCCGCCTTGACCATGTCTGCCGGCGTGGCTGCCGACACGTTGCCTTCGATCTTGGCCACCAATTCGGCAAGGCTCTCGGGCCCGCGCGAGTTTGACAGGATGACATCCCAGCCGGCCTTGGCCGCTTTGGGGGCGAGCATCTGGGCAAGGCGCCCGGCTCCGAGAAAACCAATCGTACTCAAGGCAACACTCCAACTGCAGAAAGGAAAGGTGGATCGGGTGGTTATTCCGCAAATTCGACGGCAAGCCCGTCTTGCGCCAAAGGCAGCGTGGCATAGGCCGCATCATGAACCGGGATCGTCTGCTCCCCCCCAAGCGCCGACAGGGCATCGGCGACGAGATCCGCAAGGTGCCGCTCGATCCGGTCGCGCCCGGCAAGCAAGGGCGGGCCCAGCTGTTCGCGGGCCTGATCGAACGGCATTTCCTTGAGGTCCCAGACCAGGTTCATCGCCGCCACGACCTCGCCCCCGGCCCGGATGGGCACGGCAATGCTGGCGCAGCGCGTATGCGGCAGTTCGGGACACATGCTGAAACCGTCACGACGCCCTTGCTCGACGATGCGATCGATCGCCTCGCGATCGGCCATCAACCCATCGTCGGGCAGCCTCTGTGCGGCCAACGCTTCCAGGATCAGCGCGCGCTGCGGGGCATCGCAATGGCTCAGAAACGCGCGGCCAAGCGGGCTGAGCAGCATCAAGCGCTGCCGCCCGACCATGCCGATGTCCGACGAGAACGGGCTAAGCCGATGGGTGGATTCGATAATCAGCATCGCGTTGTCCTGGAACACCGCCAGGTCGCACGGCCAGAGATAGCGCGCGGTCAATTCATGCATGACCGGCCAAGCCGCCTGCCGCAGTTCTTCGTGCACGCCCTTGGCCCGTGCCAGCCGCTGCACCCCGCCGGTCAGGCGAAATTCGCGGGCGTTGTAGCCACGATGAACCAATTTCATCTCCTCGAGCGTTTCAAGGATGCGATGGACAGTGGGGCGAGGCAGTTTCAATTCTTTGCAAATGTCGGTCGGCTGGGCGCCTTTGACGGAATTGAGGAAGCGCAGAACATCGATGCCGCGCTGAAGCGAGCGGATGCGCCTGTAGGTCACCGGCAATCTCCCAAATATTTTTGTTTCTATGCCAGCGACGATACTACGTCGGGCGGGGGCCGCAAAGCAGGCTGTTGGCCCCCGCGCCCAGCCCCGGACGGCTGATCTCACCGGAAAACATCAATTATACTATTGATAAATATGTATATTTTTGCCGCTGCAGCAAATCCCGAAAATGTACACCAGGCGGACCAACGCAGCAGACCGGCCTGGCGACAGGCCGGAAACGCAAAATCGCGCCGCCTTTGGGGCGACGCGATTTTCAAGCCGGACGATGCGGGCTCAGCCGAACTTGGCCTTGAGTCCATCAAGCGCGCCGGAGATATCGGCGCCGATACCCTTTTCGGCCATTTCACGCATCGGTTCGGGGATTTCCACTTCGATGCTGTAGGCGACCTGCGCCTTGTCGCCCTCGGCAGTCACGTGGAACTTGGCGAGGAACCCTTCCAGACGCGGCACGCCGGGGGGGAGGTCCTGGTTGGGGACCATTTCGTAGGCCAGCACCTTTTCTGCATCGTCGAGGGTGTGGATGCGGTCGAGCACGGTATTGCCGCGCTTCATCAGCACCTTGCGCTCACCGGGGTTAACCCCGCGCTCGATCGACGTGATGTGCGGCTGCCATTCGGCAAAGTTGTAGAAATCGCGCACGTAGTTCCAGACCTCGTCGGCCGAAGCGTTGAGCGTGACTGTTTGGGAAACTTTCATAGCGAATATCCTCCTGCTTATTATAATGGCGCGCTTAACTCACGGGAATGGATGCAATTTCTTCGGAAAATGCGAGTGCCATCGGCGTCAATGCGGCGATCTCTTCCTTGGAGAAGCCCTCGACGATAGCGGTCACGGTGAAAGTGCCTTCGCGCATTTCCATGATGGCCAGATCGGTCACCACGACGTTCACGCAGCCCGGCGCCGTCAGCGGATAAGTGCACTCGGACACCAGCTTGGGCCGCCCCTTGCTGTCGCTGTGCTCCATCAACACGATGACGCGGCTGCCCGAGGCGGCAAGGTCCATCGCGCCGCCAATGCCGCCCCCGACCTGGCCGGGCAGCCCATAGTTCGCCAGGTCTCCGCGCTCGCTGACCTGGTAGGCGCCCAGCACGATGGCCGACAGCTTGCCCGAGCGCGCGACTTCGAACGAAACCACGCTGTCGAACACCGCGCCGCCGGGGCGCAGCTTGATGAAATTGCCCGCGGCATCGAAGAAATCGACATCGATCAGGTCGGGGTCTTCGACCAGGTCATAACCCAGCGCGCCATTCTCAGCGTGCAGGATGAAGGACTTGCCCTGTGCATGGCCCGCCACCAGCGTCGGCAGGCCAGAGCCGAGATTGACATAGGCGTCTTCGGGCAGCATCGCCGCCACCTGCCGTGCCATCGCCGAGCGGCTGAGCGCGGGCTTGCCGAAGTATTCTCGGTTGGTGTCCGCGCCGCGGCGCCCCATCCCTCGCTTGGGTGCGGGATAGCGCTCGGTGGTGCGCACCACCCGCGACACGAAAATGCCGGGCAGGCCAATCCGCTCTGGCGGGATCACGCCGGGCTCGACGATTTCCTCCACCTCGACCACCGCCATTTGCGCCGCCTTGGCAAAGCTGGCGTGGAAATGCGCGCTGCTGCCGCGAAATTCGACATTGCCGAACCGATCGGCGCGATAGCCACGGATCAGCGCGACATCGACCGGCAGCGCATGTTCGAGCACGAAATCGCGGCCGTTGAAATTGCGCACTTCCTTGCCTTGCTGCAACGGCGTGCCCACGGTGACGGGGCTGTAGAAGGCAGCCAGCCCGGCACCGGCCGCACGCAGCCGATCGACCAGGATGCCCTGTGGCACCAGTTCCAGATCGATCTCGCCCGCCTCGATCTTCGCCTGTTCAGGCGATGGCAGACCCGGCCGCGCCGAGAACGAGAGCACCACGCTTTTCACCTGATCGTTCTTCACCAGGATGTGTGGGCGGAAATCCTCCCCCGCGCCCAGCGAGTTGGCCACGATCTTGAGGCCCTTTGCCCCCTGTTCGCGCAGCGCCAGAACAAGGCTGTTGGGATAGGAATGCCCCACCCCGAACCCGGCGATGGCCACCGAAGCGCCATCGGCAACATCGGCCAGCGCCGCGGCGCAATCGTCAAATATCTTCTGCATCACGTGTCGCTCGATGTTGGAATGGGGGTAAATCGCACCAGCGCGGCGGCCTCGCCGGCATCGTGAAACACGGCGCGCAGGCGTTGGCCGACGGCAAGGCCGGCGGGATCAGCATCAACGATATTGGTCAGCACCCGGGCGCCCTCGTCCAGATCGACCAGCGCCAGGACAAAGCTGGCGCACTCGCGATAGGGGCCTTCGCCGCGGAACACTTGGGTGAAGCTGTAGAGCGTGCCCAGGCCCGACGCCTCGCGCCATTCGACATCGAACGCGCCGCATTCGCCGCAAAAGGCCTTGGGATACCAGATGGTGTGGTCACACGCGCGGCAATGCGGCAGCACCAGCTTGCCGGCCTTGGCGCCCGACCAGTAAGGTTCGGTTTCGGGCGAGACGAACGGGGCGGGCGTAGGAAGTGGGCTGTTGCTCATCATGCGTCCTCCCGGCCCAGCACAAGCGTGACGCTGGCCTGACGCGACATGCCGCCGCCCGTGCCGTGGGCCACCGCGATGCGGCAATCGCGCACCTGCGTGTTGGCATTGGCTTCTCCGCGCAACTGGCGCACGGCTTCGATCACTTTGACCAAGCCGCCCTGATAGCCTGGGTGGTTGTTGCACAGGCCGCCGCCATCGGTGTTGACGGGGATCGCGCCATCCAGCGCCAGCGCGCCATCGGCGACGAACGCCCCGCCCTGCCCCTTTTTGCAGAAGCCGAAATCCTCCAGCGTCATGATCACGGTGATCGTGAAGGAATCGTAGATCGAGGCATAGTCGATGTCGGCCAGGCTGATCCCGGCGTCGGCCAGCGCGCGCGGCGCCGATTGGGTGGCGCCCGTGCTGGTGAAATCGTTGGGCCGGCCGCCGCTGTGCTTGATCGCTTCGGCATGGCCCAGGACCTTGACCGACCGCCGCTTGAGATCGCGCGCGATTTCAGGGGCGACGACCACGATGGCGCCGCCGCCATCGGTCACCACGCAGCAATCGAGCCGGTGCAATGGATCGGCGATCATCGGCGAACTGACCACGTCTTCGATGGTCACCAGCTTGCGCAAAAGCGCGTGGGGATTGTGCTGCGCATAGGCAGCGGCCGCCACCTTGACCGCGGCCAGTTGCGCGGGCGTGGTGCCGTATTCGTGCATGTGCCGCCGCGCGGCCAGCGCATAGATGCCCGCGTTGGTTTCGCCATAGACGGTTTCGAACGGGAATTCGGGCGTATCGGCGGTGTGCTTGGCGCCGCGGATCACGCCGCGCACTTTCGCGCCCTGGGTGAGCAGGGCAATCTTGCACTTGCCCGCGGCAATGGCCGCCGCCGCATGGCCTACATGCGAAATGTAGGACGAACCGCCAACGAAAGTCGCATCGACATAGCTGGGCCTCAGGCCAAGATATTCGGTCAGCGAAACGCCGCCGAAGCCCAGTTGCCCGGTCGAGAAATAGCCATCGACATCGCGGATCGACAGCCCGGCATCGGCCAGTGCGCCCATCGCGCATTCGGCATGGATTTGCTGCACGGAATGCTGCGGCAGATCGCGCAGCGGATGCTCAAAGGCACCGACGATATGCGCCTGTCCCCTGATGCTCATTGGTCGGCTTCCATCCTTGATCGTCCCCAGTATTTTTTGATTTTGGTCTGGTCAGGCCAGCAGCCTGCCAAGCGCGGGAATGCGGTCGCGCAGGCCCGCCTGCCGCAAACACCACCACAGCATCGCCTGGTTGCTGCTGATCACCGGCAGGCCCAGATCGCGTTCCAGATCGGCAATCACATCGAAGGCGCGGATCGCGGTGCAGCTCAGGAACACGAGGTCCGCCCCACTGCCGGCGGTCGCCATGGCATGGCGATACCACTCGCCCGGCTCGATCGCGGACATGGCCTTGCCCTCGCCCAGCCCCAGCCCGAAATCGACCACCACTTCATAGCCATAGTGTTCGAGAAACGCGATTTCGCGCTTGACCACGGGATCGATATACGGGGTGACCAGCGCAATGCGGCGCGGCGCCAGTTCGGCCAGGGCCGCGGTGATCGCGTCCGATGTACTGGTGGCAGGCTTGCCGCTGGTCACTTCCATCCGCTGGCGCAAAGTCTCGCCCATCGCGGGATCGAACGTGGACACCGCCGTGCAATTGAACACGATGCGATCGACACCGGCATCGACCAGCAGCGCGACCGCCTGCTCCACGCCATCGGTCATGCCCAGGAGATCGTCGCGGGTGCTCCCGGCCAGCTTGAGCCGGGTGGTATGCAACGAGACGCCTTCGGGCAGAAAGCGGATCAGTTCGGGCTCTGCCACCGGATTGCTGGAGGGCAGCAGCATACCAAGGCGCAGCCGCCATCCATAGCCCTTGCCGCGCGCAGGATCTTCCAGTGACATCGACCGCATTCCAGCTTGAAAATTGCCCGAGGCGATTTTGCTCTCCAGGGCATCAATGCGCTGTCTGGGTTTGGCTGACCAACCATAGTGGCCAAGGGTCCGCCTGGTGTACCTGCATTTCTGGCGTCGGGACGCGGAGTTCGATAAACGCCTTGCACGAGGGGCAATTCAACAGTCAGGCACGCCATGAACGACACCATTCGCGCACTGTCCCGTGGGCTCAATGCACTTAGAATCATCAGCGAGACCGGCGGCACCACCTGCCAGGCCATTGCCGACGAACTCCAGCTATCGCGCCCCACCGTCTATCGCATCCTGGGAACCCTGGTCGACGATGGCCTGATCAGCGTGGACGATGCCAAGATCTATCGCCCCACGGTGGCCACCCGCACGCTGGAGAACGGCCTGACCGCCAAGGCGTGGGCGCATTGGGCGGCGCTGCCCACACTGATCAAGCTGCAGAAGGAAGTGATCTGGACCTGCGAGATCGCGACCTTCGAGGACTATGCCATGGTCCAGCGCGATTCGACCCACCTGCAGAACCCGTTCCGCATCGATGTGCAGGAATTCAACGACCAGCAACGCTCGATGCTGACCAGCGCGGTGGGCCGGACTTATCTGGCGTTCTGCCCGCCGCAGGAAGCCGAGCAGATCCTGTCGCATCTCGAACAGTTCGGCGACAGCGTCGATCCCGAAGCGAAAGTGGGTGAGCACACCCGGCCGATGCTGCAGGCCATTCGCGAGAAGGGCTATGCGGTGGAACAACGTTTTTCCTATCCGCATGCCACCTCGATCGCGGTGCCGATCCAGTTTCACGGCCGCGTCCTGGCCTGCATCGACATCGCCTGGATTTCGCGCGCCGTGCGGCTGTCCGATGGGATCGACAAGTTTCTCGCCGCGCTGCTCAACGCCAAGGCCGAGATCGAGGAAAGGCTGACCAGCTACAACTTCGACACTTTGGGCTAGCGGCGCGCCTGGGCCCCGTTCGCAGGGCGGACGCCCAAGGCAAGTCGGTTCCGCGCCGCGCACCATCCCCCTACCGTCCGCGGCAACAAGGGCGCGTCGGTAGGGCGACGCCCAGGTCAAGCGGGATGGTGCAGCGATGGAAATTGGACATATCGGTCTGTATGTGAAGGACTTTGATCGGATGCTGGCCTTCTACCAGGGCGCATTCGGCTTTGCCGTCACCGACATCGCCCGCAGCGACGCGCGTTCGATCGTCTTCCTCACGGCCGACCGCACCTCGCATCACCAACTCGTGCTGGTAACCGGGCGCCCGGATGGGGAGCAGCATCTGATCAACCAGCTTTCGTTCCGGCTCAAGACGCTGGGCGAGCTGCGGCGCGTGTACCGCTATCTGGCCGACCACAACGTGGCCAAGCTCGAACCGCTGACCCACGGCATCGCCTGGTCGGTCTATTTCGCCGATCCCGAAGGCAACCGGGTGGAAGCCTATACCGACACGCCCTGGTACATCACCCAGCCCTATCGCACGCCGATCGACCTGCTCGACAGCGAAGAAGACATCTATGCGCAGACCGAAGCGCTTTGCCGCGCTGCGCCCGGCTTCAAGCCGATGGCCGATTGGAGCGACATGACCGCGCGCACCATCCGCGCGCTCTGACACGGCGCCGCGGACCAGATCATGACCCAGACATTCGACGTAGCGATCATCGGCTATGGGCCGTCAGGCGCCGGTCTTGCCAACCTGCTGGAGCGGCAGGGGCGCCGGGTGCTGGTGATCGAACAGTTCCCCAGTTCCTATCCGCTGCCGCGCGCCACCCACATCGATGGCGAGGCGATGCGCATCCTGCAGGCAACCGGCATCGGCGACGCGCTGGCCCCCAAGCTGGGCATCTACGCGCGGATGCGTTTCGAAAACGCGCAAGGGGAAATGCTGATCGACTGGCCCCGCTCGATCGCACCTGGCACGCATGGCTGGCGCGACAGCAACCGGTTCCACCAGCCCGATCTGGAAAACGCGCTGCAAGCACGCCTTGCCCAGTCGTCGCTGGTGACGGTGCATCGTGGCTTGCGCGTCACCGCCCTGGCCCAGGATGCCGAACGCGTCGCGATCACCGCGCAGAACGACCGGGGCGAAACGACGGAATTCGCCGCACGCTTCGTGGTCGGCTGCGATGGCGCGAATTCCACGGTGCGCGGCCTGATCGGCGCCGAACTGAAGGTGCTGGCCCCTTCGCAGCAATGGCTGGTGGCCGATTTCATCATGCAGCCCGGCGCGCCCGAATTGCCGGAAGGCACGGTGCAATATTGCGATCCGGCCCGCCCCTTTACCTATATCGAGGGCGCCGGCCTGCGGCGACGCTGGGAAGTGATGCTCATGCCCGGCGACGATCCCGCCACCTTTGCCGAGCCCGAGCGCGTCTACGCCTTGTTGAAACGGTGGATCACCCCCGAACACACCGTGCTGGAACGCGCGGTGGTCTATACGTTCGGTTCGGCGATCGCGGCGCGCTGGCGCAACGGGCGCATCCTGGTTGCCGGCGATGCCGCGCACCAGACGCCGCCGTTTTTGGGACAGGGCCTGTGTTCGGGCCTGCGCGACATCATCAATATCGCCTGGAAGATCGACTGGGCGCTCGACGGCCGCGCCAGCCCTGACCTGCTCGACAGCTATCAGCAGGAACTGGCCCCGCACGTCAGCCAATACATCGCCGAGGCCAACCGCATCGGCGACATCATCCAGGAAACCGACCCCGACAAGGCGCGCCAGCGCGACGCCTTGCTGCTAGACCAGCCCCAGGTGCTCACCCCGATCCGGCCAAGGCTGGGCGGCAGCCTGTGGGGGCAGCAGCACGATCCCGTCGCCGGCACGCTTGCGGCACAGCCGCGCCTGCCGGACGGTCGCTTGCTGGACGATCGCGTCGGCCTCCACATCGCAGTAATCGCCAGGGCCGGGACGGTGGCGCAGCTTGCCCCAGCCAGCCAGGTCCGGCTGCAAAGGGCCCGCGCCGTAACGGTAGAGGGCGAATGCGATGCCTATCTCGATCAACTGGGCACGGACGCCGTGATCATCCGGCCAGACCACTATATCTTCGGCACCGCTGCAACGCCCGCCGAACTCGATGATCTGGTCGCCGCCCTGCCGCTTGCCACCAACTGAACCATGGCCGTCACGCTCACCCCGCTGGGCCACATGGGACGCGATTTGCAGCGGCCGGAATGCGTGGTGGTTGCCCAAGACGGCAGCGTCGTCGTTTCGGACAGCCGCGGCGGCGTCAGCGTCTGCGCTGCAGATGGCGCCTGGCGCCATCGCCCCTGCCCGGGCGGAGCCACCAATGGCGTGGCGCTCGATCGCGACGGCACGCTCTATCTGGCTGGCATCGACAGCGGCACAGTGCACGCGCTTGCGCCCGATGGCACGACGCGATGCGTGATCGACCGGTTCAAAGGCCAGCCCCTGGGCGCGGTGAACTTCGTCCATTTCGACCCGCACGGCCGGCTGTGGGTGACCATTTCAACCCGCGTCGAACCGCGCTCGCGCGCGATCGAACAGCCCATTCCCGATGGCTATGTGCTGAAAGTGGAAGACGGGGTGGCCCATCTGGCTGCAGGCGGCCTGTGCTTTGCCAACGAGATCCGGTTCGATCCGGCCATGCGCTTTGCCTATCTGGCGGAAAGCCGGATGGGCAGAGTGCTGCGCATGGCGGTGGGGCCAGAGGGCACACTGGGCACGGCCGAAACCTTTGGGCCGGAACGGCTGTTCGATGGCGCGATCGTCGACGGGCTCGCCTTCGACGCGCAAGGCGGCCTATGGGTTAGCGAAGTTACCCGCAACGGCATCCATCGCATCACCCCCGATGGGCGGGCCCAATGCCTGTTTGAAGATCCGGCAGGCGCGGTGGTGGATTTCCCTGCCAGCATCGCCTTTGGCGGTGCGGATCGACGAACCGTGTTCGTGGGCTCGATCCGCGCCGATCATCTCGTCACGTTCCGCAGCTCGGTGGCCGGGGCCCCCATGTGGCACCACCTTTAGCGCGCAAGGCCTGCCATGAAGGCCAGCGTGCGTTGAAACGCTAGATCGCGTGCGGCCGGGTCGAAATTGTCCCCACCTTCGCGGCAAAAGGCATGGCCGGCCGGATAGACATGGATCGCGGCGGCAGGATAGCGCGCGGCGACCTGGGCGACATCGGACAGCGGAATGCTGCCGTCGCGATCGCCGTAATGCATCTGCACCGGGCATTGCAGCGGCGCCTGCAACTCTTCGATGATCCGTCGCCCATAAAAGCTCACGGCACCGGCAAGGCCATCGAGATGCTGCGCGGCGATCCACGCCATTACCCCGCCAAAGCAGAAGCCCACGGCAAAGTGCGGCCCTTCTCCCAGCCTGGCAAACGCCGCGTGCATATCGCCCAGCGCCTGCGCATTGGGCGTGGCACGCGCGGCCGCGATGCCTTCGTGGAGGCCTTCTTGCGCGTTGCTGCGCAAAAAGCCGGGCTCGATGCGGTCGAACAGCGAGGGCGCAACCACGTCATAGCCTTGTGCCGCCAATCTTTGCATCACATCGGCCATATGCGGTGTCAGGCCGAAAACCTCGTGGAGGACGACAACACCCCCACGACGCGTTGAGCGCGCGGCAAGGTGCCACGCGCTCAAGCGAAAGCCATCATAGGCCGAGGTCAAGGTGATCCGGTCGATGACCGGCTCGGCCTCTGCCACCATGATCAGGCCTGTTCGGCCTTGATCGGGTTCTGCAGCACGCCAACCTCGGTGATTTCCACCTCGACCAGGTCACCATCCTTCATGAACAGCTTGGGTTCGCGACGGACGCCCACGCCACCGGGCGTGCCGGTCACGATCACGTCGCCGGGCTCAAGCGGGATATAGGTGGAGCAATAGGCGATGAGGTAGGGGATCGAGAAGATCATCTCGTCGCTGGTGGCATTCTGCACTTCCAGCCCGTTAAGCCGGGTCTTGAGGTGCAGCGTCTGGCCATCGGCGATCTCGCCGCGGGTGGCCATCCAGGGGCCGAAGCCGCCGGTCTTGTACCAGTTCTTGCCTGGCCCCCACTGCGCGGTGTGGCGCTGCCAGTCGCGGATAGTGGCATCGTTGTAGGGCGCATAGCCGGCGATGTGCTCCCAGCAGTCCTCCTCGGAAATGCGCCGGCCACCCTTGCCGATGATCACGGCGATTTCGCCCTCGTAATCGAAAGTCGGGCTTTCGGGGGGCAGCAGCAGCGGCTCCAGGTGGCCGGCCTGGCTGGCGGGGAAACGCGCAAAGACCATCGGGCGGGCGCTGGGATCGCGGCCGATTTCGGTGCGGTGCGAGTCATAGTTCACGCCGATGCAGATGATCTTGGGCGGATTGGGGATCACCGGCAGGATTTCCACGTCAGCCAGCGCATAGTCGCCCGCCTCGCCCGCCAAGGCGCCTTCCACCTCGCCCAGCGCATCAGCCTTGAGCACGCTGACGATATCGGCATAGCGGCCGGCAAACTTGCGGCCCAGATCGACGACTTTGTCCCCGACAACCGCGCCGAAGCTTTCGCGCCCATCCTTGGTAAAGCTGAGAAGTTTCATCTTTTCATTCCTTTTTTCGATTTCTTGTCAGTTTCGCCGGCAAGGCTCGGCAATGGCCGAAGGGCTTGCGCTCACGCTGCGTCGGGCAAGGGAAAGCGGGCCAGAAACGCCTCGTACTCGGGCTCAAGATCGATCTCGATCGCGGCCATCACGCGCACCAGCCCGTTGTATTCGCCGATCGCCACAAGCAGATCGACAAGCTGGTCGGCGCGGAGCGCGGCCGCCAGCGCATCGAACACGCCTTGCGCCAGCGCAATGTCTTCGGTCAGGCTGCGCGCCGCCTCCAGCACCGCCAGCGCAATCGGATCGAGATGCGTTGCCTCGCCCCGCGCCACCTGGCCGATGGCGTGGATGTCCGCCTCGCTCACCCCGAACGAGAGCGCCACATCGACATGATGCGCCCATTCATAGGCCGAGCGGGTGGACCAGCCCACTTGCAGGATCGCCAACTCGCGCAGGCGCGGTTCGAGCTTGCTCTTATGCCGGAAATACATGCCCCGCCCGGCCACCAGGCGGGCCAGATCGGGGCTATGTGCCACGGCGCGGGTGATGTTCGACTTCATCCGCGGGATATCCTGATGGTCAGGCCCCAGATCGGCGTTGTCGAGATAGCGCAAACGTCCCATGTCGCCCCCCGTTCAGGCCGCTTCGGCCTGCGCCTGGCGCACGATCGCGAAGGGATCGAGATTGCCGGCGGCGAAATCGACGAGGTCCGGCAGGTAGCCCTCCTGCGAGCAGACGAGGAAATCACCGCGGATCAGGCCATCGACGAAAACGCCCGACGCATAATCGGCGCTGACCCGCACCGTGCGCCGCTCGGGCACCCCGATGCGGAAATCCTCTGGCTTGGGCGCACCGGGGATGGCCGGCGGCGGGCCGCCGGGCTTGGCCGACGTGGCGGTAATACCCGGGCAGAACACCGACAGCGAAACGCCCGTGCCAGCGAGCGCATGGGCAAAGGCATAGCTCATCGCCAGCTGCGCGCCCTTGGAGGCGATATAGGGCCCCATGAAGCGGATCGGCGGATCGGGCAGCAGCGCCAGCCCCGAAGAGGTGTTGACGATATGGCCGCTGCGGCGCGCCAGCATGCCGGGCAGGAAGGCACGGATCATGCGGACATAGCCCAGGACGTTGACATCGAGCGCCTGCCGCCATTCCTCCAACTCGGTAGAGAGGACCGAGCCCGTCACCGGCGGCTTGGCAGCGTTGTTGATCAGCAGGTCCAGCCCGCCGAATTCACCGACCACCGCCTCGCGCAGCGCCGCAACGTCAGCATCGTTGCTGACATCGCAGCCATAGCCCTTGGCGCCGTTGGCCAGGCTCGCCGCCGCTGCTTCTGCACCGGCCCGGTCGAGATCGGCAATGACGATGCGCGCGCCCAAACCGGCCAGCCGGCGCGCCGTGCTCAGGCCGATTCCGTTGGCAGCACCGGTGATCAGGACAGCCTTGTCGACAAAATCTTTCATGTGCTCGTTCCTTTGCGCCGACACGTCAGTCGGCCGAGTGCTCTGCCAGCAGGTTCAAGAAGGTTTGCCACGCGCGCTGGTCGGCCTTGGGCGAATAGCCAAACCCCGGCATTGCCGGCACGTCGCGGTCGGTAAAACCGTGGGCCACCCCACAGTAGAGGCTCACTTGGCAATCGATGCCGGCCGCCCGCATCTCGTCGGTGAAATGGGCAATCTGCGCCGCCGGAACAAAGGGATCGGCGTCACCGCTGCAGACCAGCACCGATCCGCGAATGGCCGTGGCATCGCGCGCGCTTGCCAGCGACCCGTGAAACACGCTGGTGCTGCGCACGGGCGCGCCGCTGCGCGCCAGTTCCAGCGCACACCAGCCGCCAAAGCAATAACCCGCCAAGGCCAGATTGCCGTTGCCGACATGGCCGTGGCGCACCAGCGCGTCGAGCGCACCGTTCATGCGGGCGATCAATTCGTCGGGATCGGATTTCAGCGCGTCCACCCAGGCGCGCGCCTCTGGCGGGCTGGCGGCAAGCCGCCCTTCGCCGTGCAGGTCCGCAGCGAGCGCGGCGTAGCCCAGCCCGGCCAGGGCTTCGGCGCGGGCGCGAACATGCGGGCCAACGCCGGGCGCCTCGTGCACGACAAGCACGCCGCCCTTGGCCTTGCCATCGGCCGGCAGTGCCAGATAGCCACGCGCGGTGACGGAACCGGCGGGATAGTCGATTGCGCGGCCCAGATTCATAGCTGCTCTCCACCAAGTTCGTTGATCAGGGGCAGCGCAAAGACCATCGCGTGGATGCCCATGCTCGATACCAGGCGCGCCACGTCCAGCACTTCGTCGTGGCTTGCGCCGTGGGCCAGCGCGGCATGCGCGTGCTGGCCCACGCCAGCGGCGTTGAGCTGCGTGCACTGCGCGTGGACCGCCAGCGCGATGAGGTGCATCTCCTTGGCCGACAGGCCCGCCGCGCCGCGCAAGGGTGCCGTGGCGAATGCCAGCCAGCGGCCATGAAAGTCGGGATCGAGCCGGATGCCGGCGGCAAATTCGTCCCGAACATCGCCGAACAAGGCGGCGTGATCGGCCCATACCTGCGCATCGGCCGGCGCTGACAGAGTGCTGGGCAGTGCCTCGGCCACGACCTGCGCGGTCATCACATAGGACGAAAACCCCATCGCGCTGACCGTGGCGACGACCGCCATCAATTCATCCCGCGTCGCACCCAGCGCCAGCGCCTGGCGCGCATGGTTGCGAAAGCCCTTGGCGAACATGTGCGTGGGCGTGCAGTTGGTCGCCACATAGATCAGCTCGCGAAATTTCGCGCTGAGCGTGCCCCTGTCCGCCACATAGGCCGAGAAATCCAGATAGGCGGCAACATAGGCTGGCGAGTAGGCCAGCATGGCCTCCCAGTCATCGTTCCAGTGCCCTCTCCTGCGCTTGAACTCTTCGCGCACAACCGCAGGGTCGAGCGCCTGGTCCAGCTTGCTTTGGTCAACCATGGATCAGAACGGCGTCAGCGCGGGCAGGCCAAAGTGCAGCCGGGCAGCGTTGACCGCCGTGCGCGAACGCTGCTGGACGAAATGGGTCTTTTGCACGCTGGCATCGCGATAGATCCGCGCCAGCATGGAATCCTTCGCGCCGATGCTGGTCCCGGCCGTGGTGAAGATGATTTCCAGCGCGTCCCACGCCAGGCGGCAGGCTTCCTGCGCCATCACGAACAGCCGGCGGTCGGTTTCCTCGCTGAAATCGCCGCCCGTGACGGGGTCGGCCGCGCAAGCCTCGACGTAGCGTTCCACCACTTTGAGCAACAAGGCTTCGGCCGCATCGACCTTGCCCTGGGCGTCGCCGAAATACTGCTGGAACTCGTGGCTTTCGAACAGCGGGATCTTGGGCGGGAACCGCATGGATTTGGTGCGGCAGATCTCTTCATAGAGATCGAGCGCGCCCTTCACCGTGCCAACCACCACCGCGCCGAGTTCGATCAGGAAGTAGGAGCCCTTGCGACCGTTGTACATCGGGTTGGGATGAACCGCCGTGCCGCCCCTGGCCTGCCACATCGACATCGGCGCCGTGCGGTAGGCGGGAATGTAGAGATCCTTGACCACGACCTTGCGCGATCCGGTACCCTGCATGCCGATCATCGACCAGTTGTCGGTGATCGTGAAGTCCTTGCGGTCGATCAGCAGCAACATCGCGCTCATGGCGCCAGATTCGTCGCGCACCATGCCGCTGACCATGGCATGGGTCGAAACGTCGCAGCCCGAGGCATAGTCCCAGCTACCCGACACGCGGTAGCCATTGCCCTCGCGCTGCATCAGCACCGGCGAGCCGACCGAGGGGCAACGATAATCGCCCTTGTCGCCATAGGCCTCTTCCTGCGCGCGAATATCGAAATCGGCCAGCATGATGGGATGGCCCGAAACCAGCGCCAGGACCCAGGCGCTTGACGGACAGCCCCGGGCGATTTCCATCATCACCTGGACATACGTGGTGAGCTCGAACTCGTAGCCGCCGAACACGCGCGGTTGGACGATGCGATAGAAGCCAGCGTCGAGAAATTCCTGGTTGGTCACCTCAAGGAGGCGCCCCGCCGCTTCGGCCTGGGCCTGGCGCGAACGCAAGGTGGGGATCATCGCCCGTGCCCGTGCAATCATGTCCTGCGGGCTCAGGCCCGGTTCGGGAACATCGGCGAATGTCTTTGAACGCGCCTCTAGCACAACCATGACCTTCCTCGCTTTATCGTCTGCTCGCGGTGACGAGCTTTGAAGGATGTGTTGGTCCATGCCGCCGACGCATCGCAACCAGCGAGCCATGCACGTCCGTGCAGCGTACAATCGCACCTGGTACGCTGCACGGACGCCGTACCTTGTGCGGCTGACGGCGCGCGCCCTTTCCCATAGCTGAGCTAGGCACCCCTGCGCTCAAGACCTAAGAGGGGTTCGGGAGATCATCATGGACCTTGCGGCGGAAACCGGATTCGACACGGGCACGCGGAGTCAAAAGCTGCGCATTCTTGCAGCCTGCGCCTGCATTCTGTGCATCAATGCGGCGTTTCCGATCTATGGCGCCAGCGTCGTGAACACCGCGATGGTGTCGGAAATGAAGCTCGACCGCAGCCTGCTCGGCTTGCTGGTATCGGCCAACATGATGGTCACCGGCCTGACCGCCCCCTTGATGGGTGGTGCCGTCGGGCGCTTCGGCGCGCAGCGGACGCTGATCTTTGGCAGTTCGGCGCTGATTGGCGGCTCGCTGATCATGGCGTTTCTGGTGCATGGTTCGCTCGCCGCGATCGGGGTATTCGGCCTGATCGTCGGCCTGGCGATGAGCGCGGGCGGCTTCGTGGCAAACCAGGCCTGCGTCGCCGGCTGGTTCGTGGAGGACCGGGCACGACCCTTTGCCGTTCTCTATGCCACGATGGGTGCGGGCGGCTTTGTCGCCGCGCCGGTGATCAGCGCGGTGATCGAGCACAGCCATCGCTGGAGCGCGGGCTGGCTGGTGTTCACCGCCGTGGGTTGCGTGGCGCTGGCCTTGTCCGTCTTCGTGGTGCGCGATGCGCCGCGCTCGGCCCACGTGGTGGATTTCGGCCCTCCGGGCGAAGGCACCGGCAACGGCAACCTGGCCTCGATCAGCATCTGGCTGATCATCCTGTGCATCATGGCGGCCGGCGCAAGCAGTTCGCTCTATATCGCCCATGGCTTGGCCATGCTGCAGGACTTTGGCCATAATCCCAATGCGGCGGCCAGTTCGATGTCGATCATGGCCGCCTCAACCCTCATCGGCAATTTCCTGATCGGCGCCTTTGGCAAGAAGCTGGGGGTGCGGCGCATTCTCGCGGCGGGCAGCGTGACGTTCGCACTCGGCCTCGTCATGCTGGCCAATGCCCATGGCACCTTGTTGTTCTATGCCTATCCGCCGGTGCTGGGCGCAGGCTTTGGCGCGGTCCAGGTCGGCGCGATGGCCTTGCTCAGCCGCTGCACCTCGCCCGATCGCTTTGCCGCGATCTCGGGCGTGGCGATCTCGCTGCAGACCATTGCCAGCGCCATCACGCCATTTCTGGGCGGCTGGATGTTCGACACGCAGCACACCTACATGCCGCTGTTCGCCGCGCTGGTGGCGCTCAACCTTGTGACGGCGGTTTTCCTGGTCGCCGGCAAGGCCCTGTTCCCGAAGGACGCCTGACAAAAAGCGTACACCCAGCGGATGGGTGTTGCGCGCCGTCTTGTCGCGGCGCGCCGGGCGTGGCTCGTTCCGGCCATAATCGCGCGCGTCAGCAGCGTGAAGCAGCGGGGGAATGTCATGGAAATTCAAGGTTTACGCGAAGATGCCGGGGTCGCGGACTGGACGCCCGCCTACGAGCGGCGGGCTGTGGCGCTGTTGACCATCGGCTTTGGCCTAGTCGGGCTCGATCGCTGGATCGTGGCGCCGCTTGGCCCCAGCATGATCGCGGACCTGGGCCTGACGCCGCAAAATCTCAACAATCTCATCGCCGCACTGGGGGTGAGCTGGGGCATTGCCGCGGTGCTGCTGGGCGGTCTGTCCGACCGCGTCGGACGCAAGGAAGTGTTGATCCCCTCGCTGCTCGCCTTCTCGCTGATGTCGAGCCTGTCCGGCATGGTCAGCGGGCTGGCTGCGCTGTTCGTCGCGCGGGGGCTGATGGGCGTGGCCGAAGGGGCCTTTTGCCCCACCAGCTTTGCCTCTACCGCCGAAGCTTCGCACCCCAAGCGGCGCGGTTTCAACCAGGGCCTGCAGCAAAGCGCGTTTGCCCTGTTCGGGCTCGGCTTTGGCCCCATCCTGGCAACACAGATGCTCGCGGTCTTTTCGTGGCGCGTGATCTTTCTGCTGGTGGCCATACCGGGCCTGATCCTCACGGCGCTGCTGGCCTCGGTCATCCGCGAGCCGCGCCCGATCGCGCGCCCGTCCAAGGCAGAAGACGCCAACCCGGACAAGCCGAGACTGGCGGATCTCTTTGCCCATCGCAACGTCGCCCTGGCCATGGCGGGGCTGTTTTGCGCGATGTGCGGGATCTTCGTGCTGAGCGCCAACATCCCACTCTACCTGACCGGCTATCTCAAGCTCACGCCCGCGCAGATGGGTATCGTCACCTCGGCCATCGGCTTTGGCGGGTTTGCCGGGCAGTGGGGCCTACCTGCCGTGTCTGACCATATCGGCCGGCGCATCACCGCGATCATCGGCTTTGTGGCGGGCACCGCGTTTCTGTTCTGGTTCACGCGGATCGGCGCAGACACGCCGGTGCTGTTCACCCTGCTGTTCGTGGCGAGCGCCTTCAGCTTTGGCCTGCTGTCGCTGCTGACCGGCCCCGTCGCCACCGAAGCTGCACCCGCAGGCCGGATTTCGAGCACCGCCGGGCTGATCATCGGCGCGGGAGAAATCTTCGGCGGTGGCCTTGCTTTGGTGGTGTCGGGCATCGTGATCGGCCACTTCGGCATCCAGGCCATGCTCTACGTCGCGCTTGGCGGCCTGTCGGTCGGCGGCGTGCTGATGGCCTTCCTCAAGGAAACCGCACCGCGGCTGACCGATGGCAGACCGCACCCCTTTCACCGCGACGACAGCGGCTTGAGCGAAGCGGAAAAGGCCATGCGCGCCACCAACATCGCCAGGGCGCTGGAGAACAGCATCAGCAGGCATTATCTATGAACCACGCTAGCGAAGCCGCGCTGACCGACCGTGTGCTTGCCCAGTATCGGAACACACCGGACCCGCGCCTGCGGCAGATTCTGAGCTCTCTCATTACCCATCTCCATGACTTTGCGCGGGAAACCGGGCTGACTTTTGCCGAGTGGCAGCAGGGCATCGCGTTTCTCACCCGCGTGGGCCAGATGTGCACTGGCGATCGGCAGGAGTTCATTCTCCTGTCGGACGTGCTGGGCCTGTCGATGCTGGTCGACACGATCGACCACCGCAATGCCGACGGCGCATCGGAATCGACCATCCTGGGCCCCTTCTTTGTCGAGGACGCGCCGGACCTGCCGATCGATGCCGCCATGGACGCTGGGCAAAGCGGCGTGCCGCTGCGGGTCACCATCGATGTCAAAGGCGGCGAAGGACAGCCTTTGCCCGATGCCGAAGTGATCGTCTGGCAAAGCGACAACGACGGGCTTTACGATATCCAGCACGAGGCGGGCAGCGGCTATTTCCTGCGCGGGCGCTTCCGCACCGATGCGCAAGGCTGCCTGCGATTCTGGACGATCACCCCGCCGCCCTACCCCATTCCCGACGACGGGCCGGTGGGTGACCTGCTCGGCCTTGCCGGTCGGCATCCGTGGCGCCCTGCCCATGTCCATTTCCTGATCGCGGCCGAACAGCACCGCACGCTGGTGACGCATCTCTTCATCGGTGGCGGGGACTATCTCGATTCCGATGTGGTGTTTGGTGTGAAGCAGGGGCTGGTGGTCGATCTGGAACGCCATGCCGCGGGCCGTGCGCCCGATGGGCGGGACTGCCCCCATGGGTGGAACAGCCTTTCCTACAGCTTCTGCCTTGCCCCCAGCGCCTAGATCCAGGGCCGGGATTTTCGGGGATCGATCGATGTCATCAAAACTCTATGCCACCCCTGCCCAGGCGATTGCCGGCCTGCTGTTCGATGGCATGACCATCATGTCGGGCGGCTTTGGCCTGGTCGGCAATCCCGAAAGCCTGATCCCGGAAATTCACGCCTCGGGCGTGCGCGATCTGACGGTGATTTCGAACAACGCCGGCGCTGATGGGTTCGGTCTGTGGATGCTGCTGCACAGCCGCCAGGTGCGCAAGATGATCGCGTCCTATATCGGCGACAACAAACTGTTCGAGCAGCAATATCTGTCGGGCGAACTGGACCTGGAACTGACGCCGCAAGGCACCCTGGCCGAACGGATCAGGGCCGGCGGCGCGGGCATTCCGGCGTTCTACACCCGCACGGGTGTTGGCACCGTGGTGGCCGAAGGCAAGCCGACCGAGATGTTCGACGGCCATCTCTATGTGCGCGAAACCTGGCTGCGCGCCGATCTGTCGATCATCAAGGCGTGGAAGGCCGACAGCGAAGGCAATCTGGTCTTCCGCAAGACGGCGCGCAATTTCAACGCCCCCATGGCCACCGCTGGCAAGATCACCGTGGCGGAGGTGGATGAGATCGTGCCCGACGGCACGCTCGATCCCGATGGGGTGCACATCCCCGGCATCTACGTGGACCGTATTGTCAAAAGCACGATTGCCGAACGCCGCGTCGAAAAATTGACCACCCGTCCCCGCCTGGAGAACGCCTGATGCCTTGGTCCCGCGACGCCATGGCCGCCCGTGCGGCCCTCGAACTGCACGATGGCTATTACGTCAACCTGGGCATCGGCATTCCCACGCTGGTGGCCAATCATCTGCCCCAAGGCGTGAAGATCACGCTGCAATCGGAAAACGGGATGCTGGGCATGGGGCCGTTTCCCTATCCCGACGAAGTCGATCCCGATCTGGTCAATGCCGGCAAGCAGACGATCACCCAGTTGCCGACCTCCACCTATTTCGACAGTGCGCAGAGCTTCGCCATGATCCGCGGCGGCCATATCGATGCCGCCATCCTGGGTGCGATGCAGGTTTCGGCCAAGGGTGACATCGCCAACTGGATGATCCCGGGCAAGATGGTCAAGGGCATGGGCGGGGCGATGGACCTGGTGTCCGGCGTCAAACGCGTGATCGTGATCATGGACCACGTTTCCAAGGATGGCAGCGCCAAGATCCTCGAGCAATGCACCCTTCCCCTTACCGGAATGGCCTGCGTGGAAATGATCATCACCGACCTGGCCGTGTTCACCGTATCGCCCGATGACGGCCTCACGCTGATCGAACTCGCCCCAAACGTCAGCGTGGACGAAGTCCGTGCCAAGACCGGCTGCGGCTTTGCCGTGCCACACGCAGCGCTCGCGCCCCAGCATTGAGAGGAACCCCGGTGGTGTCCCCCTTCGTCTATCAATCGCATCCCGCCCGGGTCGTGTTCGGGCCGGGCAGCCTTGGCACGCTGGCCGAGGAAATCGGCCGGCTTGGCGCACAACGCGCCTTTGTGCTTTCCACGCCCGACCAGGCCGGCGTCGCCAGCGATCTGGTCGCGCGCCTGGGTGATCTGGCCTGCGGCTCGTTTACGGGCGCGCGGATGCACACCCCGGTCGATGTCACGCTGGCCGCGATGGCCGACGTGACAGCGGCCGGGGCGGATTGCCTGGTCGCCGTGGGCGGGGGATCCACGATCGGCCTGGCCAAGGCGATCGCCCTGCGCACCGATCTTCCGCAGATCGCCATCCCCACCACGTATGCCGGATCGGAAGCCACCGCGATCATCGGCCAGACCGAAGATGGCATCAAGACCACGCAGACCAGCCTGCGGGTCCTGCCCGAGGTGATCCTCTACGATGTCGATCTCACCACCAGCCTGCCGGTGGCGATCTCGGTCGTCTCGGCGCTCAACGCCATCGCCCATTCGGTCGAAGGGCTCTATTCCCAGCAGGCCAACCCCGTGATCTCGCTGATGGCGCAAGAGGGCATCCGTGCGCTGGCGGCAGCCCTGCCCCGGCTGGTGCGCGATCCGCATGACTTGGCCGCGCGCTCGGACGCGCTCTATGGCGCCTGGCTCTGCGGAACGACGCTGGGCGCGGTGGGCATGGCCCTGCACCACAAGCTTTGCCACACGCTGGGCGGCACGTTCGACTTGCCCCACGCCCAGACCCATGCCGTGATCCTGCCCCATGCCCTGGCCTACAACGCATCCCACGCGCCAGACGCCATCGCGCGGATCGAGGCGGCCCTGGGCCGAAGGGACGCGCCCTTGGCGCTGCACAACCTCGCCCAGGCGCTGGGCGCGCCGGTCTCGCTCAAGGAACTGGGCATGCCGCGTGACGGGCTGGACCGGGTGGTCGAACTGACCCTTGCCAAGCCTTACTGGAACCCCGCCCCGCTCGAGGCACGGCGCCTCAAGGCCTTGCTCGAACGCGCCTGGGAGGGCCTGCCACCCGCCGCCGATTGAGCCCGCGCCGAACGCCCAGCGGACGGCCGGCCATTGCCGATTTACAATCCACGGCCTTGTCTGGGAACTATCCCCATTCGCTCTGACGCCGAACAGACACAAGACGAACAAGGACTTACCAATGGATTACAGCACCAGTCTCGGTTCACTGACCGACTACGAGAAGGGTAAGGTCATTCCCATTGACGATGACCCCAAGAACTACGTCTTCTCCAACGTCTTCGAAGTGGCGGCAACATCGCGCCCCTACGAACGCGTGGCTGTTGCAAAGAACTTCGAATACGTGATCGAAGTGGCTCGCGCCGAAGGCCGGTCGGATTGGTACACCGCCGCGCACGATGAATTTGCCCTGGCGATGGACGGCGAAGTCGAAATCGAACTGTTCAAGCTCGACGCCCCCGCCGCTTTCGCCCCCGAAGGCAGCCACGGTGCACGCAAGCTGGGCGGCGAACCCGAAGGGCGCAGGATGGGACGGATCGTCCTGTCTCGCGGGCACCAGGGCCTTTTGCCGCGTGGCGCCGCCTATCGTTTCAACGCCGCCAGCCCAGGCTGCCTCATGATCCAGACCGTCGAAGGTCCGGAAACGGTGCAGAAATGGGCAGAGATCTGCCAGAACTCTTGAGATTGGGATCCCTATCATGGCCATGTCAGCAGACGCACCGACCGCAGCGCCCTCCGGCGAAGCGCTTGTCACCCACACCGAAATCGGACCGATCGACAACGCCACCGGCTACCGCTCGTTCACAGCCGGCAGCTTCACGTTCTCGCGCGACGAGTATTTCGCGCGGATCAGCTGGCCCAAGGGCACCCACACCATGCCGGTCGATGCCTTCCTTCGCGCCATGATGCGCGACGTGGCCTGGGGCTTCTTCTACGGCACTGTCAATTTCGACGACGTGGTGGGCACGGTGAACCATTATGGCGAGGTGACGCTGTTCGCCGGCCGCTATAACGACGCCTACCACGATGCCGGCCGCGACCATGAGGAGCGCTTCCCCAGCGAAGTGCTCATGCCGCTGTTCAAGGCGATCATGAGCGACTGGACCAACCAGGGGTTCGACCCGTTTGCCGCACCGATGGAAACCGGATCGGCCTGGGGATCGAAGAACGGCAGCAACGAAGACGCCATCACACGCACCCGTGTTTCGGCCAAGCGCATGGTCGGCCTGCCCGGTGACACCCCGCTGCGCACCGATGCCAACGGCTTTCCCGCCAACCGCATGTTCCCCGACATCGATCGCTCGGCGCCGGTGATCGAAGCGGAGCCGGGATTTGAAGGCGAAGTGCACGCCTACAACCTGTTCGACTACCTCTCGCGTTCGGACGTGACGTGGAACCCCTCGGTCTGTTCGGTGGTGGGCGAAAGCCTGTTCTGCCCGACGACCGAGGAGTTTACGCTGCCGGTGGACCATGGCAACGACCGCTGCGAATGGTTCATCACCCTGTCGGACGAAATCGACTGGGAAATCAAGGACAAGGAAAGCGCCAAGCCGCGCGCCACGGTCGTCACCCGCGCGGGCGACGTCTCGTGCATGCCCGCCGATATCCGCCACAAGGGCTTTGCCAAAAAGCGTGCCATGCTGCTGGTCTGGGAAAACGGTTCGCCGATGATCCCCGAACTGATCGCCAAGGGCGAGGCACCGATCGTCGCGGTCACCTGGTAGCACCCAAGCCGGATTTCGCGCTCAGGGGGCAGGCACTTGGCAAAGTTCCTGCCCCTTTCTGTCCCGTTTTCAAGGATATGCCCCCGTGCCCAGATTACAGCCGATTGCCCCATCCGAACTCAAGACCCGCCTTTACATCAACGGTCAGTGGGTCGACGCGCTGGCGGGCGGCGAGATCGATGTCATCAACCCCTTCGACGGCTCTGTCCTGACGCGGGTGGCCGAGGCGCGCGCCGAGGATGTCGACCTGGCCGTCGAGGCCGCGCGCGCGGCAGCACCGGGCTGGGCACGCCTGCCCGCGCACGAACGCGGCCGGCTCCTGCTCAAGCTGGCCGATGCCATCGAAGCCGATGCCGACTACCTCGCAAGGCTGGAGGCCACCAACACCGGTCACCCGGTGCGCGATTGCATCGGGCTCGACGTGCCGCGCACGGTGCTGTGCTTTCGCTATTTCGGCGGCATGGCCGACAAGCTGGAAGGTTCGGTCATCCCGGTGGACGCGGGCTTTCTCAATTATGTGAAGCGCGAGCCGATCGGCGTGGTCGGCCAGATCGTGCCCTGGAATTTCCCGCTGATGTTCGTCAGTTGGAAGCTCGGCCCCGCGCTGGCAGCGGGCAATACGGTGGTGATGAAGCCCAGCGAAATCACCCCGCTGTCCACCCTGCGCGTGGCCGAACTGATCGAGCAGGTCGGCTTTCCCAAGGGCGTGGTCAACATCGTCACCGGTTATGGCAACACGGCCGGCCAGCGCATTGCCGATCACCCCGGCATCGGCAAGGTTTCCTTCACCGGATCGACCAATATCGGGCGCGAGATCGTGCGGTCCTCGGCCGGCAATCTCAAAAAGGTGCAGCTCGAACTGGGTGGCAAGGGACCGAACATCGTGTTCGAGGACGCGATCATCCCGGCGGCGGTTGGCGGATCGGCGTTCGGCATCTTTCACAACCAGGGGCAGGCCTGCATCGCCGGCTCGCGCCTGATCCTGCATGAAAAGATCGCCGATGAATTTCTCGATCGGTTCATCGGGCTGGCCCGTTCGATCCGGCTGGGCGATCCGCTCGACACCGACACCGAAATGGGGCCGCTGACCTCGCGCGTGCATCACGAGCGCGTGCTGTCGTATGTTCGGGTGGCGCAAGACCAGGGCGGCGAAATCCTCTCGGGCGGGCAAGTCCCGGCCGCACCTGAACTGAGCAAGGGCTTTTTCATCGAGCCGACGATCGTGCGCGCCGCACCGGGCGACCGGGTGCAGCGCGAAGAAGTCTTCGGCCCCTTCGTAACGGTCACCACGTTCAAGACCGACGAGGAAGCGATCGCCATTGCCAATTCGACCGATTACGGTCTCGGCTCGGGGCTGTGGACGCAGAACGTAACGCGGGCGCATCGCTTTGCCGACCAGATCCATGCCGGCATGGTCTGGATCAACTGCTACAAGCGGGTTCATCCCGCCTCGCCCTTTGGCGGCGTGGGCGTATCGGGCTATGGCCGCGAGATGGGCTTTGAAGCGATGCGCGAATATACCCAGCCCAAATCGGTATGGGTCAATGTCGACGCGCAGATTCCACCTTTCTACGCGCGATAGGATGCTTGGCTGGGCGCGCTATGGCGGCGTGCCCAGCCCCCATTCCCAGCGGTCCACCTCGAACCGCGCGAACAAACCTGCGTGCCAATAGGGATCGCCTTCGAGATAGCGCAGCACGGCGCCACGGTCGGGCGCCTCGAGAACCAGCATGGTTCCGTGTGCCGCCTCGCCACGGTCGTCCACGACCATGCCGCCTGCCACCGCGCGCACGCCGTGATGCTCCTGCCGGATATAATCGCGATGGGCGGGCCGCACGCGGGCACGGATTTCGGCCGACGTGGCGGGCTCGTCATAGGCGCGGAAGATGAAATAGGGCATGGCCCGCTTATCCGATCACTACCAGGCCCGCCGCATCGACGCGCAGCGGCACGGGATCGAGCTTGCTGCCGACGCAGGCGCCATCAATGCAGAGCCCGTCCTCGACCTGGAACACCGCCAGGTGGCGGCGGCACATGATGCGGCGGCCATCGCGCGCAAGAAACTCGTTTTCGCGCACGTTGAGCGGCAGCGAGTAATGCGGGCACAAGTTGAGATAGCCAAAGAGCTGCGCGCCCTGGCGGATGACGAACATCCTGAAGGCATTGAGGCCGGTGCCAAAGACATATTCCCTTCCGCCCGCCCCGATATCGGCAATCGGGCCCAGTGCCGTTCCGGGCGCGGGGGCCTGCGCCCGCAAGCGCCAGGTTGGCTCGGCCTGCTCGGCTGGTTCCATGGCTCCCACTGCCGCTTAAAGGGCGTGCGGGGCGTGAAAGCCGCCCTTGACGAACACCAGTGGTGACGCCGTGCCCTGCCCCAAGGCCTCAACCGCGCCAACGACCAGATAGTGATCGCCGATCTCGATCACCGATTCGGTTCGACATTCCACCCAGGCGGCCGCGCCGTCGATCAGCGGCAGGCCGGCCGGGGTGACCCCGCAGGCAACCTCGGCAAACTTGTCTTCGACTTTCGAGGAGAACGTCTTGCAGAGCGCGACCTGCTCGGCCGACAGGACGTTGGCGCAGAACCGCCCGGTCTTCTCGATCTTGGGCCAGGTGCCCGAACCCTTGCCCGGAAAGAAGCCGACAAGCGGCGGATCGAGCGAGATGGACGTGAACGTGCCCACCACCAGCGCGAACCGTTCGTCCCCTTCGCACGCCGTGATCACCGCAACGCTTGTGGGGCAGCATCCCAGAACGTCACGGAAGGTTCTCGGATCGGTGGCGTCCAAAATCGTGCTCATGGGCTGTCGCTTCCTAACCTGCTGTTGTCCCGCCGATCGGAACAGGCCTGCCCAGGCGGCATGCCTGCCGGCGTTCCATGCGTCCAGATCGGCCGCGACCGCTGGGCGGACGGATCGACTTTTGCGGCTTACCGGCGGCCGGCCAAACCTGAAAAAGCAGTCCCAGCCGCCGCATAAAGCCGGCGCGACCGCACGCTTGCTCAAGGAAAACCCAGTGCCAGAAGCCTTTATCTGTGATGCGATCCGTACCCCGATCGGGCGCTATGCCGGCGCGCTGTCATCGCTGCGTGCTGATGACCTGGCGGCCATGGCCTTGCGGGCCCTGGCCGATCGCAATCCGGGCATGGACTGGGCCCAAGTCGACGATGTGATCCTGGGCTGCGCCAACCAGGCGGGCGAAGACAACCGCAACGTGGCGCGGATGGCCAGCCTGCTGGCCGGGTTACCGCTGGGTGTTTCCGGCACGACGGTCAATCGCCTGTGTGGCTCCGGGCTTGACGCCGTGGCGATCGCGGCCCGCGCGATCAAGTCGGGTGAAGCGGAACTGGTGATTGCCGGCGGCGTCGAAAGCATGAGCCGCGCGCCCTTCGTCATGCCCAAGGCCGAAACGGCATTTTCGCGCGCCAATGCCATCTTCGACACCACGATTGGCTGGCGCTTCGTCAACCCGGCGATGAAAGCCGCGCATGGCGTGGATTCGATGCCGGAAACGGCGGAAAACGTTGCCAGCGAATATGGCATCTCGCGCGAGGACCAGGATCTCTTCGCGCAAGGCAGCCAGACCAAGGCCGCTGCCGCCCAGCAATCGGGCCGCCTGGCGCGCGAGATCGTGGCGGTCTCCATCCCCCAGCGCAAGGGCGAGCCCCAGCGGGTCGAGCGCGATGAACATCCCCGTGCAGTCACGCTTGAGGCGCTGGCCGCACTGCGCCCGGTCGTGCGCGCCGATGGCACCGTGACGGCGGGCAATGCCAGCGGCGTCAACGATGGCGCCGGCGCGCTGATCATCGCCTCGGAAGCGGCCGCCAAGCGCCATGGCCTTGTCCCGCGTGCGCGCATTCTGGGTGCGGCCACGGCCGGGGTCGCGCCGCGGGTGATGGGCATCGGGCCGGTGCCGGCAACGCAGCGCCTGCTAAGCCGCCTGGGCATCGGCATCGACCAGCTCTCCACGATCGAATTGAACGAGGCCTTCGCCAGCCAGGCCCTGGCCGTGTTGCACAAGCTTGGCCTGTCGAGCGAGGACCCGCGCGTCAATCCCAATGGCGGCGCCATCGCGCTTGGCCATCCGCTCGGCATGTCGGGCGCGCGCCTGGCGCAAACCGCAACGGAGGAGCTGGCGTTGACCGGCGGGAACCTTGCCTTGGCAACCATGTGCATCGGCGTGGGCCAGGGCATCGCCATGGTCATCGAGCGGGTGTGACCGGGCTCAGATCGCGTTGATATCCACCACCGTGGGAATCGTATCGTTGAGCAGGATGATCTTCTTGGATGCGATGGCCCACCCGCCCTCTGCGGGAACCAGCCGGTATTCATAGCGCCCGAAGAATACGTCGGTCCGATCCATCCGCACATCAAAGCGATGGCACGTGAAAGCCGCCGACACCGCCCCGCTTGCTGCATCGGTAACCAGGATGTTGGCAATCATGTGCACCACGCGCGGCGGCGGGGTCGACGCCACGGAAAGGCCCGATTGCAGCCGCATGATGCGATCTTCCAGATTGCGGCGGCCGCGATAGTAGATCAGCGAAAGCTCGCGCTCGGGATCGGTCGAAAGCGTGCCCTCGTCGCGCCAGGTGGGCATCCAGAATTCGATATCGGGAGTGAACAGCGCCAGCCATTCGGCATAGCGACCGGTGTCGATCAGCAGCGCTTCGCGATAGAGCAGGTCGCGCGCCGCCTCGTGCGTCAGGGCCGCGGTCATGCCTCCAGCTCCTTTGCCATGCGCGCCACCCACGCGCGATAATAGGTCTGCAACAGCGTTTCATCGCACAGCCGCGAATCCGCCAGCACGCTGCGATCGGGCTTGAGGTCGATGCGATCGCCAAACCGATTGCCGCCGGCAACGCTGGCGGTCATGCCGCGCCCATGGCCTTGCAGCCAGGGGGCGACCATGCCGGCAAAGCCCGCCTGGCAGTTTTCGTAAGACACGGTGTCATCGGGCGTCGCCATGCCGGTGGGGTTAAAGAAATCCTCGTACTGCCGGATGCGCTGGCGCCGGGCCGCGGCGCTTTCGCCCTTGGGCGCGATGCACCATGTGCGCATTTCGGTCATCCCCGGTCCGATCGGGCGGATCACGCGCAACTGGCTAGACGCGTTTTCGGCAATCTGCAGGTTGGGAAAGATGGTGAGGTTGCGCATGTTGAACATCCAGTCGCGCTTGCCCTCGCCCAGCCGCTCACCCAGCGCGCCGGCCTGCTCGTAGAGCGGGATGGCCGGCGTGATCCCGAAGATGCCCCAGTTGAGCACATGGCCATGGGCAAAGCTGAAGCTGCCCCCGGCCACGCCCTGGGCCTCTTCCTTCCAGTAGTCGCTGTTTTCCCAGACAGAGGCGACGACATCCGCGCTCATCTCCTGCTGCCGTCGTTCCAGCACGCTGATGTAAGAGGGATGCGCCGAGGTGAAGTGATAGGCGTCTGAACAGTTTTCGAGCTGCAGCTTCCAGTTGGCGGCAAAGGTGAAGGTCACCTGGCCCGGCACCAGTTCCAGCCCTTCCTCGCTTTGATCGGCCACCAGATCGAGCAGCTTGGCCGCGTCTCCCAGATAGTCGGCCAGCGTCATTTCGCCCGCGGCAAGACTGCCGAACAGGAAACCGCGATAGTTGGCAAAACGCGGCAGCGCCGCCAGCCCGTGGTCATCGCGGTCGAACGCCTCGGCATAGCAGCCCGCGCTTTTCCACTTGATCGCCCGGTTGCGCCCCGCGCTGTCGAAGCTCCAGCTATGATAGGGGCAGACATGCAACCGCGCGTTGCCTTGGCGCAATTGGGCCAGGCGTGCGCCCTTGTGCGGGCAGGAATTGACGAAAGCGCGCAACTGCCCCTCGCCATCGCGCTGCACCAGGACCGGCACCCGGCCCACTGTGGTGGTGAAGAAGTCGTGCGGCCCGGCGGCCTGCGATTCCATGCCCAGGAACACCCAGCCCTGTTCAAAGATCGCACGCTGTTCTGCCGCAAACACCGCGGCATCGGTGAATATTGCGCGGTTGACGCGGAAAACGCCGTCCTCTGGTCGATCGTCCACCAGGTCGCGCAGTGTGAAATTGCCCATCGTCCGTCTCCCGCTCGGCTCAGTCGATGATGGCTTCGATCAAGGTCGGCCCATCGGCCGACAACGACCAGGCCAGCGCCGCATCCAGCGCAGCCGGATCGTGCGCGGAGCGGCCGGGCACGCCATGCCCGGCGGCCAGCGCCACGAAATCCAGCTCCGGAAAATGCGTGCCGACCAGTTGCTGCATGCCGAAATGGCGGCCGAAGTGGTGCAAGGCTTCATACCGCCCGTTCTTGAGGATCAGGAACGTGATCGGCAGATGCCATTGCGCCGCCGCATGCAACCCTTGGATCGCGTACATCGAAGAGCCATCGCCCAGCACCGCGATCACCTTTTCGTGCGGCCGTGCCAGCGCCATGCCCACTGCCGCGGGCAGGCCATGGCCCAGCCCGCCGCTCGCCGTGGTGTAGAACGTGTTGGGGCGCACGATCGGCAGGTGATCGTGCATCGGCCCCCGGCTGGAAGGCGCTTCTTCCACGATGATCGAGTGCGGCGGGCGCAGATCGGCAAGCCGTTGCAGCACATAGCCATCGGTCATCGCCGATCCATCGAGCCGGACGGGGCGCGCCAGCGGCGCCGGCGCCGCGCGCGGGGGCGGGCTGGACAGGGCAAGCAGGGCATCAAGCGCGTGATGGCACTGCGCCACGATTGCCCGGCCGGCCGGGGCCCAGGCGGCATGCACGTGGTTGTCGCCGATCAGCCACACCTCGGCATCGGGCGGGGCGTGGGGCCCCTGCCCTTCCACGTGATAGAGATGGACCGGCCCGCCCAGCCCCAGGATCACGTCATGCCCCGCCAGCGCAGCGACAATCGCCTCGCGACTGGCGGTAAGGAAGCCGCCAAACAGGGCGTGGTCTTCGGGAAAACCGCAGCGCGCCGCCATGGGCGCCACATAGACGCGGGCCTGGTGGCGTTCGGCCAGGGCAACCACCTGGTCCCAGGCGCCGTCCCGTGCCACGCCGGCCGCCACCACCAGCGCAGGCCGCCGCGCGGCATCGAGGCTGGCCGCGCATTCGGCGATCGCCGCCGGGTCTGCCAGTCGATCGGCATGGACCTGCCGGGCGCGATGCGGCGGGCATGGCTGGTCCCAATCATCGATCGGGATGGAAACGAAAGTCGGCCCGCGCGGCGGCTCCATCGCCACCAGCCAGGCGCGCTCGATCGCCGCCGGCACATCCTGGGCGCGGGCCGGCTCGCACGCCCATTTGACGAAGGGACGCGGGAACTCGGTGGCCCGTTCGGCAAACAGGAACGGCTCGAAGGGCAGGATCGAGCGTGCCTGTTGCCCGGCCGTAACCACCAGCGGCGTCTGGTTCTTCCACGCGGTGAACAGGTTGCCCAAGGCGTGGCCGACACCGGCGGAACTGTGCAGGTTGACGATCGCCGCGCGGCCGGCGCCCTGGGCAAAGCCATCGGCCATGCCCAGCACCACACTTTCCTGAAGCCCCATGACATAGCGAAAATCCTCGGGAAAATCGCGGAACATGGGCAGTTCGGTCGATCCCGGATTGCCGAAAACCGTGGTCATGCCCAGTTCGCGCAACAGCGCAATCGTCACGTCACGCACGGTCTGCATTGACAACTCTCCCGGTGTTTTGCGGCAGTCTGACGCGCTCAACGATAAGCACAATTGCAAATTGGGCTAAAAGCCATAACCTGGCCGCATGGATTTTGACGAACGTGAGTTGAAAGCCTTTCTCGCCGTGGCCGAATGCGGCAGCCTCGGCCGCGCCTCGCGCCAGGCCAATCTCACCCAGCCCGCGCTCAGCCGCCTGGTCCAGCGCATGGAGGAACGCTTGCAGCAGCCGCTGTTCGATCGCACCACGCGCGGCATGGTGCTGACCGATCCGGGCGCGCTACTGCTTCGCCATGCCCGCCATCTGCTGGCCGAAATGGACACGCTGCGCGATGAACTGGCCGCCTATCGCGGATTGCGGCGCGGCGTGGTGCGCGTGGGAGCCGCGGCGGCAGTGATGCGCACGCTGGTGGCCACGCATGTCGGCCGGATGCTGGCCGACAATCCCGACCTGACCTTCGAAGCGATGGAGGATGTCGATAGCGGGCTGGTGCGCTCGCTGGAACAGCGCCTGATCGACCTGGCGATCACATCGGGCCGGGTCGAGGACGATGCCGAGGACGTGCTGTGCCTGGGCCAGTGCGACCACACCGATCTGTTCGCGGTGTTCTGCGCCGCCGATCACCCGATTGCCGACAGCCCCGATCTGGCCAGCGTGTTTGCGCAAGGCTGGGTCATGCCCGATGCCGGAATGACCCCGCGCACCCGGTTCGACGCGCTGGCACGGCAACTGGGACACCAGGCGCGCGTGGTCGCCCGCACCAGTTCGGTCGAAACCATGATCGCCATTGCCGGGGCCAGCCGGTTGCTCTGCTGGCTGCCCGTTCCGCTGCTGGCGCCCTACGTTGCCGGCGGCCAGTTGCGCCGGCTCGACGTGCCCGCGCTGGAAACGCAGCGACAGTTCTGGGTCTATCGCCGCCGCGCGGGTCTGCTGCCCGATGCGGCGCGCTTTTTCCTGCGCTACATGCCGGTTCTACCGCCGGGTTGACAGCGCCAGAACCGGGTCCGGATACTCGCACCCACAGGGGCATGTACGCGTGCCCATGCACGAGGGAGAATTTTCGGATGCAGCAGATTGTGGTGATCGGCGCCGGGGCGATGGGCTGCCTGTTTGCGGCAAAGCTGGCCCTGGCCGGGCATGCCGTGACCGTGACCGACGTGGACCAGGCGCGCATGGCCACCATCGCGAGCCAGGGCATCGACCTGGCGCTGGACGATGGGCGGTGCAACGCCCGCGTCGATGCACAGCCGGCAGCCGAGATAACCGGACCGGTCAATCTCGTGATCCTGTTCACCAAGGGCATGCACAGCGCCGGCGCGATCGCTTCGGCCGCGCATCTGGTGGACAGCGGCTGCACCGTGCTGACGCTGCAAAACGGGCTGGGTAACACCGATGCAATCGCCACGGTGTTTCCGCTCGATCGCATCGTCTGGGGCGTTACCGATTTTCCCGCCGACCTTCATGGCGCCAACGCCGTCGCCTCGCACGGACAAGGCCACGTCTGGCTGGCGGGCTTGACCCAGGCGGCCGACGATAGGGCGCGGGCGGTGGCCAGCGCGCTCGACCAGGCCGGTCTCCACGCCCGGTTCGATCCCGCGGTCGAAGCGATGGTGTGGGACAAGGTGGCTTTCAACAGCGCGCTCAATGCCCTGTGCACGCTGGGCCAGGTGCCGGTCGGCCGGCTCGACTGCGCGCCGGCACGCCGGATCGTGGGCCTCATCGTCGACGAAATCGACGCCGTCGCGCAGGCCGAAGGCATCGCGTTCGATCGCGCCCGCACCATGGCCAAAGTGGATTTCGCCCTGGCCAACCATGGGGGGCACAAACCCTCGATGCTGCAAGACAGGCTGGCCGGCCGGCGCACCGAGATCGAATCGATCAACGGCGCGATCCTGGCCATCGCCGCGCGGCATGCAGTGGCCACCCCTACCCTGCAAACAATCACCGATCTGGTTCGCCTGGGAGAACCCACCTGACAAGCCGGGCAGGCAGCGGAACGATGTGTTTTCAGGAGCGAGAAATCATGCCGCCGCGCGGCGACGTTCGTCCGCGATCCAACGCACATAGCCGACCACGGCAAGGCCGGTCATGGCGGCATAGAGCCCTGCGGTTGGCAAAAGCCCCTTGAACACGAACATGCCGACATAGACCACATCGACCGCGATCCACAGCAGCCAGCTGGCTGCCTGCCGGCGCGCGGTCCACAGTTGCGCAACAAGGCTGAAACTGCTCAGCGCGGAATCGAGCCAGGGCAAGGCGGCATTGGTATAGCGGCTGGTCAGCCAGCCGATCGCCAGCGCGCCCAGTGCCCCTACGGCCAGTCCTGCGCCAGCCTCATGCAGGGGCAGCGGGCGCACGGCCACTTCGCCTTGCGCGTCCCTTCCCCGCGCCCAGCCAACCCAGCCATAGACGATCGACAGGCCGAACAGCGCCTGCAGCACCATGTCGGCATAGAGCCGCACATCGAGGAACAGCTTGAAGTAGAGCGCGCAGGCCACCATCCCCAGCGGCCAGCACAACATGTGCCGGCGCGCGGTCAACCAGATGGTCAGGAAGCTGACGATGACGGCAACGATCTCGAGCATGGACATGGTGCGCTTTTGCGGCACGTTCGGTGCCACGACAAGGCCGGCCTCACTGGCCCGCCACCACTCCCAGCAGCGCCTGCCCAGGCGGAGTCTTGAACCAGTCGGCATGACCGATGAGATAGCCATGCCAGGCAAGATCGGCATCTGCCCTGCGCGCCAGCACGCCGTGGAAATAGTCGACCTCGGAGAGGGCGAATTCGATATGCACGAGCGGCAGGAGCCGCGCGAGCAACTGGCGATCGCCCGCTGTCAGCGGCCGTTCCTGCGCGTAGCCTGCCAAGAGCGCGCGGGCCGTCTCGGGCTCGGCAATGGAGACAGCTTCGCCCAATGGTGCGTCGGGTTGCAGTTCGAGCCAGCGAACCGCGCAGCGCTCGAGCGCTGTCGCCAGGTCGTGCAGTGCGCAAGTCCGATCGGCCAACCCGAAATCGAGGACGCTCGCCACGGTGCCATGCTCGGTCCACAGCAGATTGGAAGGATGCCAGTCATTGTGCGTCCAGAGCGAAGGCTGCTGCGCAAGCAACGGCGCCAGTGTGGCTGCGTCGTGGTCGGCCAGGACCCGGCCCAGCTGGCCGGTCCAGTCCAAGGCGGCACAATAGTCTGCCAGCGCCGGCCGCGCCGCGACATAGGCCTGGGCCGCGGCCAGCGGATCGGCGGCCGGCAGGATCGACAGGCTCGTCACCAAGGGGCGGGCGGGACGGGACGGCGCGGCAAAGTCCTCGGCCGCGCGATGTAGCCGTGCCAGCATGGCGCCGCTCGCGCGGGCATGGCCAGGATCGAGGAACGGGGTCCACGATGGCCGATCGCGATAGAGATCCAGCCCAGGTGCCTTGCCATGCACTTCCCAGGTCCAGTCTCCGATTGTCACGGCCCCCGCACCATCATGCGCGGTCAGCACCTGGGCCACGGGCACGCCGCGCGCGCCGAGATGCTCGATGAACGCATGTTCGCCAGCCAGCGCTTGCGCATCGCGCAGACGGCGATGGTGCCGCTTGAGGAACAGTTCGCCTGTGCTCGTGCGCGCAAGCGTTGCCGAAGAGAACGGGCGCGGCGAATGCCATTCAAGCCGTGCCTGCCCTCCTGCCGCCGGGAAGTGCGCCAGTGCCTCGGCCGCTTCAACAGCGGTGATGGCGGGCCAACTCGGCGCTTCAAGGCCGGTGCCCATGCCATGGACACGATGTTCCCCTGCCACCATCGTCAACTCGGCCGATCAGCGCTGCGCGACAAAACGATACTCCGCCAAAGTCTTGACGATCTGGCCGTTGGCATCGACCAGGCCGATGCCGATCCCGACCACCTGTCCCTGCGCCTGGGGCGGATGCTGCGCGCGCGTGGCAAGATAAGTGCCAAGTGCCGGATTGGTTTCGTTGGCCAGCAGGGTGAGGTGCGGATCGAACTGCATGAACACGTTGGGCGAACCATAGCGTTCGAACGCGGGCAGCTTGGCCGGATAGTCCTTCATCCAGGCCGGCGGCGCCAGGTCGTGATCACGCAGCGGCTCTGCCGCCAGGGTCACTTCATCGGCCAGCCGCTGCAGCGCCGGGGTGCGGTTCACGCGCAGGAACAGCCAGTTGGTGGCTGTGCGCTCGGCGCCGTCCACCGCCAGAGGAATGGCCTGCCGGCCCCGCGCCAGCCGGGCGATCGCGGCTTTCAGCCGGGGCAACGCGCTGGCGGGATATTGCGTGAGATAGAGCGTGGCATGCACCGCCTGGCCGCGCGCGCGAAACGTCGTCATGCCCAGCTTGCCCAGATCCGCGCTGGCCTGGTCCACGGCCGCCACGATCGGCCGCGAAGGGATTGCGTAGATGTCCACGCTCACTTTGGCGGGCAGGTCGGCTTGCGCGTGGGCGGGCCCGACGCTGCCCAGCGCCAAAGCGAAAGCCAGGATTGCGTGGCGCATCTTCATGGTGTTGGTCCTGCAAGGCGTGGCATCACGCGCGGCCTTGGCGCCTGCGCGCCGGGCTTGCAACCGCAATCCGGCGCGCAGTGACCATGGCACGCGTCAGGCCGTGGCCCGCGCGATCAACCGGCCCAGCCGCTCGGCAAAGGCGCGCGGATCACGCGGAGGTTCGCCATCGACGATGCGCGCTTCGTCCAGCAGCAGATGCGCCGCATCCACGCGGAGCTCGTCTTCGGCCGGCAGCGCGGCCAGGCGCGCGATCTGCGCATGGGCCGGGTTGACCTCCAGCACCGGGGCCGAACCCGCCGGCAATTGCCCGGCATTGGCCAGCAGCTTTTCCAGCTGGCGATCGAGCCCGCTTTCGCTCGCCACCAGGCACACCGCGCTGTCGGTCAACCGGTCCGACGCGCGCACGTCGGACACTGCATCGCCCAGCGTTTCCTTGACGAAGCCGAGGAACGCACCCACCGCGTCGCTTGCCTCCGCCTTGGGCGCCTCGGCGCCTTCGGGCAGCGGGATCAGGCTGAGATCGGCCGCCCCTTGGGTGACCGACTTGAACGGCTTGCCATCCAGGTCAATCGCGCCGCGCACCCAGAAGCTGTCCACCTGGTCGGGCAGCAGCAGCACTTCCACCCCGCGCGCGCGGAACCCTTCGAGTTGTGGCGAACTGGCGATGCGATCGAGGTCGCTGCCCGTGGCGTAATAGATCGCGGTCTGGTTTTCCTTCATCGCCGCGACATAGTCTTGCAGCGAACGCCATTCCCCGCCCGAGGTGGTCGTCTTGAAGCGGGCCAGGCGCAGCAGTGTCTCGCGCCGCTCGAAATCCTCGTAGAGCCCTTCCTTGAGCACCGCGCCGAACGTGTCCCACAGCCGGGCATAGGCCTCGGGATCATCCTTGGCGGTCTTTTCCAGTTCGCCCAGCACCTTGCCGGTCAGGCCTTTCTGGATCGCGGCCAGGATCGGGCTGTCCTGGATCATCTCGCGCGACATGTTGAGCGGCAGGTCGGCCGAATCCACAAGCCCGCGCACGAAGCGCAAGTAGCGGGGTAGCAGCTCGGCCTCGTCGGTGATGAACACGCGGCGGACGTAGAGCTTCATCCGCCCCTTGCGATCGGGATCGAACAAGTCGAACGGCCGGGTTTCGGGCACGAAGGCCAGCACCGAATATTCGTGCCGCCCCTCGGCACGGTAATGCAGGGTCAGCGCCGGATCATCCCACTGGCCGGCCACGCTGCGGTAGAAGTCCTTGTATTCCTCGGCCGTGATCGCGCTTTTCGGCTTGGTCCACAGCGCGGTGCCATCGGCCACTTGCGTGCCTTCGGCCTCTGGCTTGTCCTTCACTATGATCGGCACGGGCACATGGCCCGATTGCGCGCGCACCATCTGTTCGATGCGGTGCGCTTGGGCATAGTCGGCCGCGTCTTCCAGCAAGTGCAGCACGATGCGGGTGCCGCGCGGCGGCGCCTGCTCGGCCGCGACCGGCGCGATGGTGTAAGTGCCCAGGCCATCGGACGACCACTGCGCCGCGCCGTCCTGCCCGGCGCGGCGCGAGATCACGTCAACCTTCTGCGCCACCATGAACGCGGAATAGAACCCCACGCCGAACTGGCCGATCAACTGGGTGTCTTCCCCACCCTGAGCGGCAGCGATGCGGTCCATGAACGCCTTGGTGCCCGAGCGCGCGATGGTGCCCAACGTTTCGGCCATGTCGGCGCCGGTCATGCCGATGCCGTTGTCCTCGATCGTCAGCTGCCGCTGATCGGCATCGAGCGTGATGGTGATGCGCGGGGCGGGATCGTCACCCAGCAAGTCGGGCTGGGCGATGGCTTCATAGCGCAGCTTCTCGCAGGCATCGGCCGCGTTCGAGATCAGCTCGCGCAGGAAGACATCCTTGTCCGAATAGACGGAATGCACCATCATGTGCAGCAGCTTGGCCACATCTGCCTCGAAGGCATGGGTTTGCGGCGCAGCGGCGGTTTCGTCCAGAACGTCGGCGGTCATGGGCGGGCAAGACTCCATTGGTGAAAAAGTAAACCGGTGGCTTGCAAGATGTGCCCCGCCGCAAGCGAGTTCAAGGGCCAGGCGATGCCCGCGCAGGGTTGCAGGCGATCATGCGGCGGCCGCGATTGGTGAAGGCTGTTTCAAGCCGCTATGAACATCTTTCATCACGCCTTCACGCCTGTTTTGCGCCACTATGGCGCCTTGGGCAGGCGCGAGCGCAGGCCCGCCCCGCCCAAATTCCACGTGCCAGATCCGTTCCATTGCGATATGCAACGGATATGCACAATGCCAACCGGGAATACTCCGCCACATGATCGAATTGACCATCAACGGCCAGAAGCGTCGGGTTGACGCCGAAGGCGACACGCCCTTGCTGTGGGTGCTGCGCGACGACCTGGGCATGACCGGCACCAAGTATGGCTGCGGCATTGCGCAATGCGGCGCCTGCTCCGTGATGATCGACGGTACGGTGACGCGCAGCTGCGTCACCCCGGTGGAATCGGTCGCCGGCGCACAGATCACCACGATCGAGGCGGTGGAAGCCGATCCCGTGGGCGCCCGCGTGGTGGAAGCCTGGGTCAAGCACCAGGTGCCGCAATGCGGCTATTGCCAGTCGGGCCAGGTCATGGCGGCCACTTCGCTGCTCAAGCAGAACGCCAAGCCCAGCGATGCCGACGTGGAAGCGGCGATGACCAACTTGTGCCGCTGTGGCACCTACAACGCGATCAAGGCGGCGGTGCGCGACGTGGCCGGCCTGGCCACGCAGGAGCAAGGGGCATGACCGAATGGACACCGCTTGATCCCGCGCTCGCCAAGGTTCTGCCCACCGGCGATCCGGTCAACGTCTCGCGCCGGGGCTTCCTTGGCAGTGCCGGTGCTGGCGCGCTGGTGCTGGGCTTTGGCCTGCCGGTGGCCGCACGCGCCCAGGCCGCCGGCAGCGCGCCGGCGGTAACGCCGGGCACCCGCGTGCCCGCGTTCCTGGCGATCAATCCCGACAACACCATTCGCCTGCAAAGCCCGTTTGCCGAAGGTGGCCAAGGCGTGTGGACGGCCATGGCCCAGATCGTGGGCGAGGAACTCGATGCCGATCCCGCCACGTTCGTGGTGGAAAACGCGCCCACCGGGCCTGACTATCAGGTGGTCTATGGCCGCATGCGCATCACCGGCGGCTCCATGTCGGTGCGCACCAGCTATGACACCATGCGCCGCCTGGGCGCCAGCGCCCGTGCGCTGCTGATCCAGGCCGGGGCCCAGCGCCTTGGCGTGCCGACAAGCCAGCTTTCCACCCAGCCGGGCCGCGTGGTGCACCAGGCTTCGGGCCGCAGCGTGACCTATGGGGAACTGGCGCCCACAGCGCTTGACCTGCCGGTGCCGGCCACCCCGCCCACGCTGAAAGACCCCAAGGATTTCCGCTGGATCGGCAAGCCGCAGGCGCGGCTCGACGTGCGCGCCAAGTCCACCGGCAAGGCGCAGTTCGCCATCGACACCAAAGTGGATGGCATGCTGCACGCCGCCGTGCAGCATGCGCCGCGCCTGGGCCTGACCGTGGGCAAGATCCGCAACGAAGCCGAAATCAAGGCGATGAAGGGCGTGCACTCGGTCCACGTGCTCGATGGCGCGGTGGCCGTGGTGGCGCAGCGGTTCTGGCACGCGCGCCGCGCGGCGGAAGCCGCGCAAGTCGATTGGGCCGAACCGACCGGCGCCACCTATCGCGCGATGCCGGCCAGCTTTTCCACGCAGGCCCATGCCACCCACCTCGCCACGGTACAGGGCACCGAGGAAGTGGCCGAAACCGCCGGCGACGTGGCCAAGGCCTTTGCCGCGGCCAAGTCCACGGTGAGCGCCACCTATCATAGCCAGTACCTCAACCATGCGCAGTTGGAGCCGCCTTCGGCGCTGGCGCGGTTCAACGCCGATGGCACGCTGGACATGTGGTTTCCCAACCAGGCGCCCGACATGTTCCTGGCCGAAGTGGCCAAGGTTGCTGCGCTGCCGCCGGAAAAGATCCGCATCCACTCCCCTTTGCTGGGCGGCTTCTTCGGCCGGCATTTCCTCTATCCGCACGGCAATCCCTATCCCCAGGCGATCGAACTGGCCAAGCGGGTCAACGCCCCGGTCAAGCTGATCTGGACGCGCGAAGAGGAATTCCTGCGCGATCCGCTGCGCCCGATGGCCGCCGTGCGGTTTCGCGGCGCGGTCGATGCCAGTGGCATGCCCCTGGCCATCGAGGCGATCAGCGCGACGGAAGGCCCGACCGAAGGCATTGCCGACAAGCGCAGCGGGCAGATCGATCCCACCGCGCTCGAAGGGCTGGCGGGCAAGAGCTATACCCTGCCCAACAAGCGCATTGCCCAGATCTTCGTGAAAAGCCCCACGACCGTGGCCTATTGGCGCTCGGTCGGCAATTCGATGAACGACTTCTTCTATGAAGCCTTCCTCGACGAGCTGGCCGACAAGGGCGGGCAGGATCCCTATGCGGTGCGCCTGCACCTGCTTTCCGGCAATGCCCGGCTCACCACCCTGCTCAAGGCCGTGGTCGATCTTTCCGGCGGGTGGAAGCGCGGGCCGTTCAAGGCCGCCGATGGCACCATGCGGGCGCGCGGCATGGCCATGGCCTCGCCCTTCGGCACGCAGACGGCGGCCATTGCCGAAGTCTCCATCGCCGATGGCCAGGTGACGGTGCACGAAGTGTGGCAGGCCATCGATCCGGGCAGCGTGGTCAATCCGGCAATCATCGCGGCGCAAGTCAATTCCGCCGTCGCGCTGGGCCTGTCGCAAACCCTGGTGGAGGAAGCCGCCTACAAGAACGGCGAGCGCGTCGCCCGCAATTTCGACGGCTATCCGATCCTCACCCCCGATCGCATGCCGCGCGTGCATGTGAAGATCGTGGAAAGCGGCGAGAAGATGGGCGGCATCGGCGAACCCGGCCTGCCCGCCGTGCCCCCGGCCGTGGCCAATGCGGTGTCGCGCCTGCGCGGCCAGCGCGTGCGTTCGCTGCCGCTGGGCACCCTGGCCTGAGCTGAGCTGGCGCTGGCCTGATTCCCCTGGGGGATCAGGCCAGTACCAGCGGCCCGGCCCCGCCCGCTGCCGGGTCTGACCACGATGGCGCGCCGTCTTCCAGGTGGCCAGCCATGCGCCAGGTCTGCCCGCCGCCGGTAAATGCGCGATCATACCAGCCATGGCTGGCGGCCAGGTTCACGGCCAGGCTGCGCACCTGGCCCGGAGCGAGGCGGATGGTTTCGGGCGCGGCGCCATAGGCCATGTCGCGCATGGCCAGCGCCAGCGGCGCAGGCCCAAGGTTTTCACAGCGCAGCATCGCCTGGCCAGCGCCGGTGCCACGCACACTCACCGAAAAAACGCCGGGCCGGCCGGTCAAGCGACGATGGAAGCCATCGGGGCCCAACACGAAGAGATCAACCGGTGCATCCGTGCCGGGCAGCGGATGGGCAAGGTCTGCCCCCGCCCCCACGGTATAGCGCGCGGGGCCAGCCGCTAGGTCTGCCAGGTCATAGACATGGAACACCGCCGCCCGCGCGGCCGATCGGTTGGCCATGACCAGCGCATCGGCTTGCAGGCGCGCATCCAGGCGATAGGGCGTGGGCCGGCGCCGGCGCAGCCCGGTTTCCTGCACCGGCGCGGCCAGTTCAGCCGGCAGCGGCGGGGGGATTTCCTTGAGCTTGCCCGCCGCGGCGCTCAACTGCGCCGTGGCCGGCAGGCCGGCCATGAACAGGCGCGTATCGGCACTGGCGAAATCGAAGCACGAGGTGAGATCGCCGCAGACCGCGCGGCGCCACGCGCTGATATTGGGCTCTGCCACGCCAAAGCGGGTTTCCAGGAAGCGCAGGATACTGGTGTGGTCGAACACTTCGGACGCGACATGGCCGCCCGCGCTCCATGGCGAGACGACATAGAGCGGCACGCGCGGCCCCAGGCCATAGGGCCGGCCGAGATAGGGCGCATCCTGCGCGCCCTGGCTGTGGCGGTGGTATTCGTCCTCGGCCGGGATGGTGGTGGCACCGTGCAGCCGCCCTTGCCCCTGGGCAGGCGGGGCGGGCGGCGGGACATGGTCGAACAATCCGTCGTTCTCGTCGAAATTGATCAACAGCACGGTGCGCGCCCAGACATCGGGGTTGGCGGTCAGCGCATCGAGCACGCGGGCGGTGTAATCGGCGCCCTGCAAGGGGGTTGATGCGCCCGGATGCTCCGAAAGCGTGGCTGGCGCCACCACCCAGGAAACCTGCGGCAGCTTGCCGGCCATCACATCGCCGCGCAGATCGTCCAGCGTGCGCGTGGCCAGGGTGCGCCGCGCCAGCAGCGCTTCGGCCGCGCTCGCCGTTGGCCCGCTCGCCCGGCGATAGCGTTGGAAACCGACCAGCGGATTGTCGGAAAAGTTGTCGGCCATGTCCTGGTAGATCTGGAAGCCGATGCCCGCCGCCATGAGCCGTTCGGGATAGGTCGTCCACAGATAGCCGCCATGGCCGCGCGGATCGGCGCCGGCTTCGTCATAGCCATTGTCGATCGCCGGGCCATTGGCCCGACCCAGGGGATCGTGCGTGCCGGTCCAGATATAGAGCCGGTTGGGATTGGTGCTCAGGTGCATGGCGCAGTGGTAGGCGTCACACAGGGTGAACGCTTCGGCCAGGGCATATTGGAACGGCAGGTCGGCCCGGGTGAAATGGGCCATGGCGTGGTTGTGCTTGGCCCGCGTCCACGCGCCCATGCGGCCATTGTCCCATGCGGCCTGGCTATCGGCAAAATTGTGCGGGGTGCCGAGCGGGCGATAGAGCCGGAAATCGTGCGCGGTATCGAGGCGGAACGGCGCGATGAGCGCGGGACTGGCCCCCTCGTGCTCGTTGGGCTGCACCAGCACGGTGCGGCGCGGGGCATCGGGCAACGCCGGGGCCGGCGCGGCAAAGCGATCGCCAAAGCCGCGCACCCCGCGCATGGTGCCGAAGTAGTGATCGAACGCGCGGTTTTCCTGGGTCAGGATCACCACGTGCGCCACATCCTGCACCGTGCCGGTGCGGCGATGGCCGGGAATATCCAGCGCGCGGGCAATGGCCTGGGTAAACGGCGCGGCGGCGCCCGCCCCGGCGGTGAGCGCGCGAATGAAACTGCGGCGATCCTGCATCGCAATGCCGGCCGGCGTTTCGTTCCTGGCGTGCTTGGGCGTCATGATCGTCTTTCGTGATGGCAAGGGCACGCGGTCTAACGCCACGATATGGCGGCGCGATGACGGGGAAAAGCGTGCAGGCCCGCTTCCCGTGGGAAATATTTTGGCGCAATCGGAAGGAAACGAGACGGACAGGTCTCTAGGGACGGGAAAGAGGGAAAACCCAAAGCCGATGGAGGATGGGACGGGACCGGATCTGCGAGCGCAACTCGAGCGTCGCCGCGCCCTGGCGCTGTGGGTGGCGCGCGAGATCATGCCGCACGAACCGCGCATGCGTGCGTGGTTCGTAAAGCGGCGGATTGCGCCTGACGTGGTGGATGAACTGATGCAGGATGCCTATTGCCGCGTGGCCATGCTCGATACCGTCGATCACATCGACTGCCCGCATGCCTATTTCTTTTCGATCTGCCGCAACTTGCTGGCCCGCCGGCTCAAGCGGCAGCAGATCGCGCCGTTCGAAGCGATCAGCGAGATCGAAAGCTACCGGGACAGCGGCACTCCGTCTCCCGAGGAACAGGTCGCCGCGCGAATGGCATTCGACCGGGTGCGCGCCCTGCTGGCGCAATTGCCCGAACGCTGCCGGCGCATCGTGGAACTGCGCAAGATCGAAGGCTGGTCGCAAAAGGAAATCGCCGCCCACATGGGCATGACCGAAAAGGCCGTGGAAAAGCAGGTGTGGTCGGGCGTGCGCGCCATCCGCGCTGGGTGGGACCAGTTGGAACGTGAGCCCGATGGTCACCAGGCCGGGCGCAGGGCGGTATGACGATGGACCACAACACCGCTTCTGCCGATCGCGACCAGGCCGCCCGGTGGGTGGCCATGATGGATGGCGCCGGCTGGACCGCGCAAGACGAAGCCGGCCTGCAAGCCTGGCTGGCCGCCGATCCGCGCCGCCACGGCCTGCTGCTTCAGGCGCAGGCCGCCTGGCTGCTGCCCGATGCCGTCACGCCGCAAGCCGCTGCCGATGTGCCGCAGCCGGTGGGCGGCCGCCGTGGCTGGGCGCGGCGCGGCGTGCTGGGCGGCCTGGTCGCGGCCAGCGCCGTGGCCGCCGTGGCCACCCGCTTTGCCATGACCCAGGGCGCCGACTATGTGACCCGCCTAGGCGAGATCCGCCGCGTGCCGCTCGACGATGGCACGGTCATGACGATCAATTCCGACACCGCGCTCAAGGTCAACCTCACGCCCCATGCGCGCGAGATCGAACTGGCGCAGGGCGAGGCCTGGTTCGAAGTGGCCAAGGACGCGCAGCGGCCGTTCGTCGTGGCATCCGGCCCGGTGCGGGCGCAGGCGATCGGCACGGCCTTTTCGGTGCGCAAGCGCGAGGAAGGCGTGGAAGTGCTGGTGACCGAAGGCGTGGTGGAAACCTGGACCGCCCAGGATGCCAGCCAGAAGCTGCGTGTGGCCGCCGGGGAGCGCGCGATGATCAATGCCCGCGCGCTGGTGCACTATCAGGCCAGCGAAACCGCACCGGTCGATCGCGCGCTGGCCTGGCGCAACGGCATGATCGACCTCAATGGCACCACGCTGCGCGATGCGGCCGATGAATTCAACCGCTACAACCAGCGCCAGATCGTCATCGCCGATCCCGACGTGGCGGGCGAACAGTTCGACGGCTTGTTCCGCATCGGCGATCCGGAAGGCTTTGCCGAAACGATCAAGGCCACGCTCAACGTTTCCATCAACACCAGCGACCCACGCACCATCCGTATCGAGCGCGCGGCCGAGGTGAATTCCATGAAATAAATTTTCACATTCGCGGAAGGAAAACAGCCGGAGCATGTCTCTAGGCGGATACAGACCGAAAAGGTCTGAAGCGATACGAAATCCTGATGGGAGGGATCTATGATGACGACCACCTTGCGTGGCGTTTTATTTGCATCGGCCAGCGTCGTCTGCATGACGACAATGCCCGCCGCTGCACAGGCCGCAACCGAACTGCGCCAATTCGCCATTCCCGCACAGCCGGCTGAAACCGCCATCGGCGTGCTGGGCCACCAGGCCAACGTCCAGATCATCGCCTCGCGCAAGCTGACCCGTTCGGTGCGCACCAACGAAGTGCGCGGCCGCCTGACCGTATCCGACGCGCTGGAGCGGCTGCTGGCCGGCACCGGCCTGTCCGCGCGGCAAACCGGCCCGGCCACATTCGCCGTGGTCGCCCGCCCCGCCGCGGCGCGTGCCCCGCTGGGTGGCACGGCCGTGGCCCTGGCCAGCCAGCCCGCCGAACCGCAGGCCCGTGCCGCCGCCGCTCCCCCGCCGCCACCCGCCGCCCTGCCCGAGGCAGAACCCCAGGCCATCGTCGTGACCGGCCTGCGCGCCAGCCTCGACAACGCACGCGGGATCAAGCGCGCCTCGTCCGGCATTGTCGACGCGATTTCCACCAAGGACATCGGCAAGCTGCCCGATGCCAACCTGGCCGAATCCCTCCAGCGCATCACCGGCGTCTCGATCGACCGCTCCGGCGGCGAGGGCGCTTTCATCACGGTTCGCGGCTTTGGCCCGGAATTCAACACGGTTCTGGTCAATGGCCGCCAGGTGGCCACCCCTACCGACCCGAGCCAGGCCTCGGGTCGGGCCTTTTCGTTCGACACGCTGGCGTCCGAACTGGTTTCGGGCGTGGAAGTCTACAAGTCTTCCACCGCGCGCTATCAATCGGGCGGGGTAGGCTCCACCGTCAACATCAAGACCGCACGCCCGTTCGACTATCGCGGGCGCAAGTTTTCCGCGACGGTTGATGCCAACTACGATGGCAACGCCAAGAAAGCCGCACCCGACGCTTCGTTCCTGTTTTCCGACACGCTGGACGACGGCAAGCTGGGCATCCTGGTTTCGGGCAGCTACCAGCATCGCTTCACCCGCTTGCAACAGGCGCAGACCGATGGCTGGCTGGTCAACCCGGCGGTGCCGGCCGACCAGGTCAACGGCGGCAAGGGCACGGTGAGCGCCAGCAACCCGCAGGGCAACATCTTCATCCCGCAGAACTTCGACAGCAAGATCACGCGCGAGGACCGCGAGCGGATCGGCGGCACCGTGGTGCTGCAATACCGCCCCAGCGATGCCGTGACGATCACCGCCGATGCGCTCTACACCAAGTTCACCAACAAGACGCAGACCCGCTCGTACGGCCACTGGTTCACTGCCTCGAACCTGACCGACGTGGTCACCGATGCCAACGGCACGGCGACAGATCTCACCCAGGCCAGCGGCATCGCCACCGATTTCCACTACAAGAAGTTCGACAAGCGCACCAACACGCGCGAATTCGGGCTAAACCTGGAATGGAAAGTCACGCCCAACCTCACCGCCTCGTTCGACGGCACCTATTCGCTGGCCAAGGAAGATCCCAACGGCGGGCAGGAAGCCTATCTCGCGCTGCTCGGCTATCTGACAGGCTCTTCGCGCTATCAGTCCGACAGCTCGATCCTGCCGTGGCAGACCGAAACCCTGCCCACATTCGCCAACCCTGCCAGCCCCTGCGGCAGCGCGGTGACCAATTCGAGCCAGGCCGGCAGCACCACCCCGGTGGGCGCGGGGCAGCCGATGTGCCAGCACGTGATGCTGCTGCGCGGCTATGGCATCCGTGACCAGGTGACGCAGGGCCGCGCCGATTTCGCCTACAAGGGCGATGGCAGCGAAGGCCTGGTGAACGCCAACTTCGGGTTCTATTACTCGCGCGACCGCAAGGACACCTCGCTCTATTCCAACGACGGCGGCACCGGCTGCACCACCTGCGGCTACAACGCCCCGGCCCCGGCAGGCGTGGCGATCACCACGTTCAACGCCGGCAGCAATTTCCTCTCGGGGTTGAGCGGGTCCAACCGCCTGCCCACGCAGTGGCTGACGTTCGATGGCCCCACGCTGTTCAACGCGATCACTGCGCAGCAACGCGCCACCAATCCGGGCTTCACCTTTGCCCCGCCGCTGGTGAACGACACCATCGTGACCGAACGCGTGCTGGGCGCCTATCTCGAAACCGAGTTCAAGGGCGATGTCGGCGGCCGGCCGCTGTCGATCGTGGCCGGGGTGCGCTTCGAAGACACCCGCACCGATGTGAATGGCCTCGCTACCGCCTACACCGGCCTGGTCAAGCTGGCCAACGACCAGACGCAATACGGTTCGGAATCCTCGGGCACCACGCGCACCGTAGGCCGCGCGCACTATCTCGACGTGCTGCCCAACATCGCGCTCAAGTGGCAATTGACCGAAGCGGTGACGCTGCGCTTCGCTGCTTCGCAAACCATCACCCGGCCCACTTTGGAGCAGCTCTCGCCGGTCACCACGCTGGTCACGCTGCGCCCGGGCAACTTCGCCGCCAGCAGGGGCAATCCCGATCTCAAGCCGTTCAAATCGAGCAATCTCGATTTCTCGGCCGAATGGTACTACGCGGCGGGCAGCTATGTTTCGGTGGGGGCCTACCTCAAGAGCGTCAACAACTTCATCGTGCTGAACCAGACCACCGGCACGGTCGCCAATGCCACGGGCGGCCCGCTGCTCGATCCCGCCACCGGCCTGCCCGCGCAGTTCACCGTCACCGCGCCGGTCAACGGCCAGGACGCCACAGTCACCGGTATCGAGGCCGCCTGGCAGCATACCCTGGGCGACAGCGGCTTCGGCTTCCAGCTCAATGGCACGCTGGTGGGTTCCAACCGCCATCTCGATCCGCAGAACCTGGGCAACAAGTTCGCGCTGACCGGGCTGTCCAACTCGGCCAACGCGGTGCTGTTCTATGACAAGAACGGGATCGAGGCGCGCGTTGCCTGGAACTGGCGCGACCGCTTCCTGCAATACCTCGCCCCGCCGCCGCTCAACGGCGCCGGCCAGGCCGTTACGCAGGTTCGCCCCTATTCGCAGATCGATGCGAGCGCGACCTACCACATCACGCCGCAATTCTCGGTCTTTGTCGAAGGCGCGAACCTGACCAATTCCCGCACGCTGAAATATGCCTATTATACCAACCAGTTCCTCTATGCCGAGGATTCGGGACGGCGTTTCAAGGTCGGGGCACGGGTCAACTTCTGACACAAACCCGTGTAGCATGACGTGATGATCGAGGGGCACGCGCCGGCAACGACTGGCGCGTGCCTTTGGCGCCCGGGGCCGGGCGGCGGGATGGGAGAAGGAAGGCAATGTCCGCCACAGAAAACCGCGCGATCCGCTCGGTCTGCATCGTCGGCGGCGGATCGGCCGGCTGGCTGACGGCCGGCCTGATCGCCGCGCGCCATGGCCCCGATCTGGCCGTCACGCTGGTCGAAAGCGTCAGCCGGGGCACCATCGGCGTGGGCGAAGGCACCTGGCCCACCATGCGCAACACGCTGCGCAAGATCGGCATTGGCGAAACCGATTTCATGCGGTTCTGCCATGCCTCGTTCAAGCAGGGCGCCAAGTTCGCCCGCTGGCGCACGGGCGCGGCCGACGATTTCTATTACCACCCTTTGGTTCTCCCCGAAGGCTTTCCCGATCTCGACCTGGCGCCCTACTGGAATGCCCAGGCCGCCGCGCCCGGCAACGGCGTACCATCGTTCTCCGACGCGGTATGCTTTCAAGAGGCGCTGTGCGAGCAGTCCCTTGCGCCCAAGCTGATGACTTCGCCGGAATATGCCGGGGTCGCCAACTATGCCTATCATCTCGATGCGGTGAAGCTGGGCGAACTGCTTGCCCGCCATTGCGTCGACACACTCGGCGTGACGCACATCGATGACGAGATCGTGGACGTGACCCTGGCCGAAAACGGCGATGTCGCGGCCGTCGTCGGCAAGCGCAATGGGCCGATCGCCGCCGATCTCTATGTCGATTGCACCGGCTTTGCCGCGCGCCTGCTGGGTGAAGCGCTTGGCGTGCCATTCATCGACCGATCCGACGTGCTGTTCATCGATCGCGCCATGGCCGTGCAGTTGCCGGTGGAGGAAGACAGCCCGATCGCCTCGCACACCATCTCCACCGCGCAGAAGCATGGCTGGATCTGGGACATCGGCCTGCCCACGCGGCGCGGCATCGGCTATGTCTGGTCCACCCGCCACGCCGGTGCGGATCGCGTGGAAGAGGAACTCGCCGCCTATGTCGGCCCCGGCTTTGCCAAGCTGACCCCGCGCGAAATTCCCATCCGCTCGGGCCATCGCGAACTGTTCTGGAAAAACAATGTCGTTGCCGTGGGGCTGGCGGCTGGCTTCCTCGAACCGCTGGAGGCCTCCGCCCTGGTGCTGATCGAGCTGTCGGCCGATTACATCGCCACCAGCATGCCCGCCACGTGCGGTGCCATGGATTTCGTCGCGCGGCGCTTCAACACGATGACGCGCTATCGGTGGGATCGCATCATCGAGTTCCTCAAGCTGCACTATATCCTGTCTGAACGGGAGGATACCGCGTTCTGGCGCGACAACCGCGATCCCGCCACGATCCCGCAAGACCTGCAGGACCAGCTCGCCTTGTGGCGCGACAATCCGCCCGGCGAGCACGACTTCGCCAGCGCGCACGAGATGTTTCCCGCCGCCAGCTATCAATATGTGCTCTATGGCATGGGCTTCCGCACCCGCCCCCGTGCCGGCCAGCTGGCGCAGCGCGATGCGGCCGAAGATGCCTTTACCCGCACCGCCGCCATGAAGCGCAAGCTGACCGGCATGATGCCCACCAACCGCGCCTTGCTCGGCAAGCTGGCGCAGCACCGTTTCCCCACGCTGTGAGAGCCGCCATGAACCTTGTGCAACTGACCCGCAGCGATCACGCCGGCCTGCGCATCGATCCCGCCAAGGCCGCCGCCAGCGCTGCGGCCATCCATCTCGTGCCGCTGGTGGCAGACGAGATCCGCAAGGTCGCCGGCCAGTTTCCCGTGTTCCTGGCCAAGGACGGCGAAACCGGGCAGTTCTACCCCGCCGCGCTGATGGGGCTGGAGCCGCAGGAAAACCTGTTCTGGAACGGTACCGCGCTGGAGGCTGACGTCCTGCCGCTCAATCTCCTGCGCTTGCCGTTCTTCATCGGCGGCGAAGGGGATGAAGCGGTGATCTGCGTGGACATGGCCAGCCCGGCAATCGATCCGGCCGGCCCCTGCCCGATCGTGACCGAGGATGGCGGGGAAAGCGACTATTTCCGCGCGGTGCAGGCCATGCTGGGCCGGCTGGCGCAAGGGCGCAACGCCACCCGGCGGTTCGTCGACCTCGCGCTCGAGCACCAGGTGGTGCGGGAAATGAAGCTCGACCTGGCATTTCACGACGGCAGCACCAGCCTGCTGACCGGCCTCTATGGCGTGGACGAAGTAGCGCTGGGCCGGGCGCGCAGTGCCATTGCCGATTTCGGCGACCTGATGATCCTGGCAGCCATGTGCCTGTCGCTCGATCACGTGGCAGGCCTGGTGCGGCGCAAAAACGCGCGGCTGGCGGCGCAAGCGGCCTGGTTCACCCCCAGCGCCTAGGATGAACGTGCATCCCCCGCAGGCCATGGGGCAAGAAGGCGTGCCCCTATGGCTGGTCGACCAGGCCCACCCTGCCCCGCAAAGCCTGGAAGCCACTGCCGCGGGTGCCCATTTCACCGAAAGCGAGGGTGACTTCTATCCAGGTCGGCGCGCGCCTGCTCCCCAGGCCTGGTGCGAATGGCTGGGGCAGGCCTTGGCTGCCCTGCCCGGCTTGTCGGCTGCGCGCGTGCTGCGCGGGGATTTCGCCGTGGCCGACCGCGATCCCCGCCGTCTCGCCCCGGTGCAGCGCATCCCGCATTTCGATGACAGCAACCCGCAGGTCTATGCCGCGATCCATTACCTATGCAACGCGCCGCATGGCGGCACCAGCTTCCACCGCCACCGCGCGACCGGCTTTGAACGCATCACGCCGGCACGGGCCCCCCTTTGGCGCCAGGCCCTCGCCACGGACGCGGCGCGCCACGGCATGCCACAGGCCACGTATCACGCTACGGATACAGCCACCTTCACCCGCATCGGCACCGCAGAACTGCGCTACAATCGCCTGGTGGTCTATCCCGCCAACTGCCTGCATTGCGGCGATATCGGCCCGTCCTGGCAGTCCGGCACCCGGCTGACGATCACCGCCCTTCTCCACATCCCCTGACGCCCAAAGCCCACGCGCGAGTGTGAGGGGCTGTTGTGAAGCTGCGCGCGTGCTGGACGCGACGAAGCCCCGAGGCGTTAGCGACGGGGCTTTGAGAGATTCTGGTTGCGGGGGCAGGATTTGAACCTGCGACCTTCAGGTTATGAGCCTGACGAGCTACCGGGCTGCTCCACCCCGCGATGTTAGCAACAAAGCCC
>NZ_JABCNG010000003.1 GCF_012932495.1 Novosphingobium sp. SG919 | reverse complement strand
CCGTAGCTATCTGGCGACCAACACCGCAGCACCTGGAAACAACCAGGCCGCCGGAAAAACCGGCTGCACCGCATCGGTGAAGCGGCATATATGGAGGCTCTCCCCAACCGTCAACGGCCATTTTTCCACAACCCCCGCAAATCCAACCAAAACCCCCGCAACACCTGCGTTTTGGACCCAAACTTTTCTGGCGTTCCCCCCCAACCAACCCGAATCACCGCCGCTGAATCACTCCCCAAACACCCCCTCTCCAACACCATCACGCCAGAAGGAGCGGAGATCGAGACGCTGGACGTGCGGGCAGCGATGCAATAGTTCGTTGCAATCCGGGGAGTTTATTCCATTCGCATGCGTTCTTTCGCCGCACTCTTGGCGGCCCTGGTTTGTCCAGTCGTGGCCGAGGCCGACACCATTTCGCTATCGGCGCCGCAGTTGTTCGAACTGGCGGACCAGGCCCGCGACCGTGGTGACTTTGCCATGGCCGAAACCGCCTATCGTGCGCTGGCCGGCAATCCCGACATCGACGTCCGCAATGAAGCGCGCTTTCGCCTGGCGCTGATGCTGGCCGATCGCGAGCACAAGCTGAAGGACGCGGCGCTCATGCTGCGCCGCATTCTCGACGAGCGGCCCAAGGCGCAGCGCGTGCGCCTGGAACTGGCCCGCGTGCAGGCGATGATGGGTGACCTTGGCGCCGCCCGGCGGGAAATGCGCGCAGCCCAGGCCGGCGGCCTGCCGCCCGACGTGGAGCGCATGGTGCGTTTCTATGCGGCGGCGCTCAAGGCGCGCAAACCGTTCGGCGGCAGCCTGGACGTGGCCCTCGCCCCAGACAGCAATATCAATCGCGCCACGCGATCCAACACGCTGGGCACCGTGATCGGCGATTTCACGCTGGACCAGGATGCCAAGGCCAAATCGGGCCTGGGCCTGGCGCTGCGCGGACAGACCTATTTCCGCGCGCCACTGGAAAATGACGTCAACCTGCTGGTGCGGGCCAATGGCTCGGCCGATCTTTACCGCAATTCACGATTCGATGACATCCTGGTGGGAATTCAGGCTGGCCCCGAATACGTGCTGGGCGCCGACCGGCTGACTCTGGCCGCCGGGCCGACCTGGCGCTGGTATGGCCTCGATCCCTACAGCACGTCGCTGGGGGTGACCGCCGATTTCCTGCATCCCATGGGCAAGACCATGCAGGGCCGCGCCGGGCTGGGCGTGACGCATACGGCCAACCGCCGCAACGCGCTGCAGACCGGGGATGTGTTTTCCCTTTCTGCCGGGCTGGACCGCGCCCTCTCCGCGCGCCTGGGCGGCGGGATCCAGGCCTTCGTCAATCGCACCAAGGCGAACGATCCCGGCTGGTCCGACGTGACCGGCGGCGGCGCGCTCTATGCCTTTCGCGAGATCGGCCGGACAACGGTGGTGATCAGCGCCAGTTACAGCCATCTGGAGGCCGATGCCCGGCTTTTCCTCTATCCCCGGCGCCGGGTGGACGACCGCTTTTCGATCGTCGGCAATGCCACCTGGCGCGCGCTGCAATGGCAAGGCCTGGCCCCGATCACCCGGCTGCGCTGGGAGCGCAACCGATCGACCGTGGGCATCTACGACTATCGCCGCGTGGCCGCCGAAGTGGGCGTGACCGCGGCGTTCTGACTGTCAGGCGTGGCCAGTATCAGCGGCCAGGTGCGCCGGATCGATGCCGGCCGCGCGCCAGGTGGCGGACCAGCGCTGTTCGCGCGGCGTGTCGAACAGGATCGCTGGCGAACCTTCGGCCGCGTGCCAGCCGTGGTGGTGCAGTTCTTCCTCCAGCTGCCCCGGTCCCCAGCCGGCATAGCCCAAAGCAATCAGCCAGCGCGAAGGCCCACGCCCTTCGGCAATGGCGCGCAGCACGTCCATCGAGGCCGAAAGCGTGCACAGCGGGTTGACCGTAACCGAGCCTTCCCCGCCCCAATCAGGCGTGTGCAGCACGAAACCGCGCCCGGTCTCCACCGGGCCGCCGTGCAGCACGGGAACATCGGGCGAATCGCCGGGATCGATGCCGACATCCTCGAGCAGGGCATGGAACGTGATACCCGCGCGCACTTCGCCCAAGCCGATGCCCAACGCGCCATTGGCATCGTGGAGGCAGAGCGCGATCACGGCATGATCGAAGCGCGGGTCCATCATGCCCGGCAACGCGAGGAGCAGGCGCCCGGCAAGATACTGCGGGGCATGGTCGGAATAGGAGGCAGCGGTCATGGGGGGCAGATTCACGCCGCGGCCGCCGTGGCCGAAGGGTCCGCCACCGATCCGCTGCTGCCGGTTGGCCCACGGTCCTCCGCCGCATCGAGCAGCCGCTTTTCCAGATTGCGCAACCGCGTTTCGCTGGTGACCTTTTCGCCCAGGATGTCGGTGACATAGAACGTGTCCACCGCGCGCTCGCCATAGGTGGCGATGTGGGCGGAGTGGACCACCAGCCGCGAATCGAACAGCGCGTGGGCCAGCCGGCCCAGCAGAGCAGGGCGATCGCGCGCGCCCACTTCCACCACGGTGAAGCGGTTCGAGGCCTTGTTGTCGTAGATGACGATGGGTTGCACGTCGAACGCCTCGGCCCGTGGGCGCGCCAGCGGGCGCGCGGCCAATTGCGGCATCAGCTTGACCCGGTTGGACAGCGCATCGGCAATGCTGGCTTTCAGCCGCTCGATATGGCGCGCTTCGTTCAAGGGGCGGCCCAGCGGGTCCTGGACCAGGAAATTGTCCACCGCCAGGCCATTGCGCGTGGTGTGGATGCGCGCGTCGATGATGTTGCCCCCGGCCAGGTGGATCGCCCCGGCCAGGCGATAGAACAGCCCGGCATGGTCGGCCGCCAGCACGGTGACGAGCGTGGCGCCGCGCGCGGAATAGTAGTGCGCTTCCACCGACAGTGGCTCGCCCAAGGCGGCATCCATCTGTTGCAGGTTGAGCGCGATGATGTCTTCGGGCTCGGCAATCCAATAGGCATCGCTGAGCTGGCGGCCCACCGTGCCGATCAGCGCGGCGCGCTCCTTGAGCAGTTCGCCCACCGCCTTCTTCTTGGCGGCGATACGTTCGGGGCGGCCGTGCTGCTTGTGGCCCAGGCGCAGCATTTCCTCGGTCTGGATGAACAGGTCGCCCAGCAACTGGCGCTTCCACGAATTCCAGATGCCCGGCCCCACTGCGCGGATATCGACGATGGTCAGGATCAGCAAAAGGCGCAGTCGCTCGGCGCTCTGCACTTGCGCGGCAAAATCGGCGATCGTCTTGTAATCGGCCAGGTCGCGCTTGAACGCGGTGGCGCTCATCAGCAGGTGCCAGCGCACCAGCCACGAAACCAGCTCGGTCTCTGCCGCGGAAAGTCCCAGCCGTGGGCACAGCTTGCGCGCCACTTCGGCCCCCAGGATCGAATGGTCGCCGCGCCGGCCCTTGGCAATATCATGCAGCAGGGTGGCGACATAGAGCACGCGGCGCGAAGCGACCTTCTGCACCACGTTGCTGGCCAGCGGGTGCGGCTCGCGCTCCTCGCCCTTCTCGATGCGGGCGAGCAGGCCGATGGCGCGGATCGTGTGTTCGTCCACCGTATAGTGGTGGTACATGTCGAACTGCATCTGCGCCACGACGCGGCCGAAATCGGGGATGAAGCGGCCGAACACGCCGGCCTCGTTCATCCAGCGCAGCACGGTTTCCGGGTCATGCCGGCTGGTCAGCAATTCCAGGAACAGCGCGTTGGCGCGCGGATCCTTGCGCACGCTGCCATCGATCAGCCCGGCATCGCGCCGCGCCAGGCGCATGGCTTCGGGGTGGATTTCCAGTCCGTGCTTGTCGGCCACCACGAAGATTTCCAGCAGGCACGCGGGATCCTGGGCAAAGAAATCGTCGCCCGGCACCGAAACCTTGTCTGCCACCAGGGGAAAGCCCGAAACCGTGCGCTTGCGGCGCTGGCGCAGCGCGGCAAAGAAGCCCGGCTTGGTCCGCGCGAACTGTTCATCCAGCTGGGCCATGAACACGCCCGTCAGCGAGCCCACCTGCTTGGCCTGGAGGAAGAAGAACTGCATGAACCGTTCGACCGAGCTTTTGCCCGGTCGATCGGCAAAGGCCATGCGCGCGGCCACTTCGCGTTGCAGGTCGAAGGTCAGGCGGTCTTCGGCCCGGCGCGTGATCATGTGAAGGTGGCAACGTACCGCCCAGAAGAAGTTCTCGGCGCGGTGGAACGCGCGGTACTCCGCCGCCGTCAGCAGGCCGACATCGACGAGTTCGGACGGATCGCGCACTTTGTGCACATACTTGCCGATCCAGTAGAGCGTGTGCAGGTCGCGCAGGCCGCCCTTGCCCTCTTTCACGTTGGGTTCCACCACATAGCGGCTGTCACCCAGCCGCTTGTGCCGCTCGTTGCGCTCGGCCAGCTTCTCGGCGACGAACTGCCGCTCGGTGCCGGCGCCCACTTCGGCCCAGAACCGGCGCGAGCATTCCTCGTAGACCGCGCGATCACCCCAGACATAGCGACCTTCGAGCAGCGCGGTGCGAATCGTCAAGTCGCCCTTGGCCATGCGCACCGTCTCGTCCAGCGAACGGCTGGAGTGGCCGACCTTGAGCCCGAGGTCCCACAGGAAATAGAGCATTGCCTCGATCACCTGCTCGCACCAGGCGGTGGGCTTGTTGGGCGTGACAAAGGCGATGTCCACGTCGGAATGCGGCGCCATCTCGCCGCGGCCATAGCCGCCCACGGCCAGCACGGCGATGCGCTCGCCCGTGGTGCGGTTGCTGGCGCGATAGACATGGCCGATCACGTAATCGTGGATCACGCGCACCAGCTGGTCCACCAGGAACGCCTGGCCTTGCGCGCATTCATAGCCGGCCGACGGCTTGCCGCGCAGGCGGCGGGCCAGCTCATCGCGACCATGGGCCAGCGCCGCGCGCAAATGCTCCACCACCGTGGGGCGCGCGCGTGACGGATCGCCGCCGGCATCGACGACGGCACGGGTCACGGCTTCGGCAAGGGTGCGGCGGTCGATGATGGCGCGCTGGTGGGCGATGCGGGGCAAGGTCATGAACCTGCAATAAACGAGGTGGCGTTAAGGGGAAACAGCGCAGACATCGAAGTTTTCACGATAAGCCCGATCGAACATGCGCCCCTTGGGACAGGAACCGGTATCGGCGAAAGCCGCATGCCGGGTTAAAGTTCCCGCTCCATGACACGGCATGGCGCAAAAACGCCTGTGCGCTTTGGGGGTTTGCCAACCACTTGGCCCCTGTGCCAGAAGGCGCGCGATCCCGGCCTTGCCTTGGCCACCCGGCCGTGCCTGGCCCACTCTGCCACGGAGCTTCGCGCTTGTTCGTTTCCCCGGCCCCTGTCCTTTCGGTCCTTTCTGCCGCCGCGGCTGCATCCACGCGCATGCCCCTGCACTGGGACCAGCTGGGCCTGTCGCCCATCGCCTGGGATTTCGGCTTCTTTGCGCTGCGCTGGTATTCGCTGGCCTATCTGGCCGGCATTCTCATCGGCTATTGGCACCTGTCGCGCATGATCCGCCAGCCGGGCGCACCGATGGCGCAACGCCATGCCGATGACCTGTTCTTCTATGCCACGCTGGGCATCATCCTGGGCGGGCGCCTGGGCTACGCCACGTTCTATGCCCCGGAATTGTGGTCCCACCCTTCGGAACTGGTGAAGCTGTGGCAGGGGGGGATGAGCTTCCATGGCGGGCTGATCGGCACCGTGCTGGCCATCGCCTTCGTGTGCTGGCGCAACCGCCTCAGCTTCATCCGGGTGTGCGACTATATTGCCCCATGCGCGCCGATCGGGCTGTTCTTCGGGCGCTGCGCCAATTTCGTGAATGGCGAACTGTGGGGCCGCGTGACCACGGCCGACGTTCCCTGGGCCATGGTGTTTCCCGGCGCCGGGCCCAATCCGCGCCATCCCAGCCAGCTTTACGAAGCCCTGCTGGAAGGCGTGATCCTGGCCACGGTGCTGATCACGCTGTTCTGGAAAACCCGCGCGCGCTGGCGGCCGGGCCTGCTGATGGGCACCTTTGCCACCGGCTATGCCCTCTCGCGCTTCATCGTCGAATTCTATCGCGAACCCGATGCCCAGCTCGAAGACTTTGCCCTGCGCACCGGGCTTTCGATGGGCCAGTGGCTGACCCTGCCAATGCTGGCGATCGGCCTGACTTTGCTGGTCCGCGCCCTGGCCCGGCCGCAACTGGGCACCGTGCCACCGCCGCCGGCAGACTGAGCGCACGCGGCAGACCCACGATGCCCGGCGAATCACGGCCCCCTGAAACGCTCAAGCAGGTCTTTGCCCGGCTGATCCGGGCGGCGGGCCCGATCAGCGTGGCCCACTTCATGGCCGAATCCAACGCCCGCTATTACGCGGCGCGCGATCCGCTGGGCACGGCGGGCGATTTCATCACCGCGCCGGAAGTGAGCCAGATGTTTGGCGAGATGATCGGCCTGTGGCTGGCCGATATCTGGATTCGCGCCGGCCGTCCCACCCCGGTTGCCTATGTCGAAGCGGGCCCCGGGCGCGGCACGCTGGCGCAGGACGCGTTGCGCGCGGCCGCACGCCAGGGCCTGGTGCCCGATGTGCACTTCGTGGAAACCAGCCCGACGCTACGCGCCGTGCAACGCGCGCGCTTTCCGCAGGCCACCTGGCACGACGATTTTTCCACCCTGCCCCAAGACCGCCCGCTCATGGTGGTGGGCAACGAATTCCTCGATGCCCTGCCGGTGCGGCAACTGGTGCGCATGGCCGATGGCTGGCGCGAACGGATGATCGGCTGGGACGCGGCGAAAGACCGCCTGCTGCCCGTGGCCGGCGATCGCCCGATGGACGCCGCCGTACCGGCAGAACGCGCCGCGGCCCGCGAAGGCACGATCATCGAAACCTGCCCCGCCGCGGCGGCCGTGACCGGGGACGTGGCGCTGCGCCTCGCGGCCCAGGGAGGCGTGGCGCTATGGATCGATTACGGCCATGCCCAGCTCCGCGAAGGCAGCACGCTCCAGGCGGTGCGGGCCCATGCCAAGGTCGATCCCTTTGCCGATCCGGGCGAGGCAGACCTCACCGCCCTGGTCGATTTCGCCGCACTGGTGCCAGCCGTCGCCAGCGCTGGCGCAAGGTGCGATGGCGTGGTCACGCAAGGCGAATTCCTCAGGTGTCTCGGGATCGAGGCGCGCGCGGCCGGGCTTGCCCGCCACGCCCCCGACCAGGCTGCCGTCCTGGCGCGCGCCCTGCATCGGCTGGTTCATCCCGATGAAATGGGCAACTTGTTCAAGGCCATGGCCTTTTCCGCAGTGCACTGGCCAAAGGGCGCTGCATTCTAAACGCTTTGTCGATTGCATTGCGGCAGCGCAAAACGTCCGCATTTGCCCCAATAAAATGCTTGTTGGCAAAGCCGCAATTCTGTGGCTATCACGCTTTATAACTGTTTGGGCCTGGCACGTGCATATCACGGCGGCCCAGCGCGCATGATACCCGGCGATGTTCGCCGCCGCGCGCAAGGAGGGGGAAATACCGTGCCCGGCCGTTCCAGGCGGGGTGGCAGCAGGCAGGGATTATCAATGGCTGATGAGGCAATTGTGAACGCAAGCGGCACAGATTCGCCCGCCGTCCACGACGGTGCGGGCGTCGATGAAGGCGTGCGTCGGCGCGATTTCATCAATATCGCGGCAGTGAGTTTTGCCGGAGTGGGTGGACTGGCGGTGCTGGTGCCGCTGGTTTCGCAGATGGCGCCGTCGGCCGACGTGCTCGCCGAAAGCTCTACCGAGATCGACATCTCGCAAATCGCGCCCGGCCAGGCGATCAAGGCGGTGTTCCGCAAGCAGCCGGTCTTCGTGCGCAACCTGACGCCGGTCGAAATCGGCGAGGCCGACAAGGTGCCAACCTCGAGCCTGCGCGATCCGCAGACGCTGGAAGAGCGCACCAAGGCGGGCAAGAAGAACTGGCTGATCACCATGGGCGTGTGCACCCACCTGGGCTGCGTGCCGCTGGGCGCCGGCGAAGGTGAAGTGAAGGGCGAGTTCGGCGGGTATTTCTGCCCGTGCCACGGCTCGGTCTATGATACCGCCGCGCGCATCCGCAAGGGCCCGGCGCCCAAGAACCTGGAAGTGCCGCCTTATGAATTCACGTCCGACACTGTCGTGAAGATCGGCTGAGGATAGACACGATGAGCTTTCCCTGGGCGAAAGAATACAAGCCAAGCCACCCGCTGATGCAGTGGCTGGACGAGAAGCTGCCGCTGCCGCGCTTCGTCTACAACGCCGTCGGCGCCGGTTATCCGGTGCCACGCAATCTCAACTATTTCTGGAACTTCGGCATTCTTGCCGGGGTCTGCCTGATGTTGCAGATCGTCACCGGCGTGGTCCTGGCGATGCACTATGCCGCCAATTCGGGCGTGGCGTTCGACAGCGTCGAACACATCATGCGCGACGTGAACTGGGGCTGGATGCTGCGCTACGCGCATGCCAACGGCGCCTCGGCGTTCTTCGTGGTGGTCTACATCCACATTTTCCGCGGGTTCTTCTTCTCCTCGTACAAGGCCCCGCGCGAGATGATCTGGCTTTTGGGCGTGACCATCTTCCTGTTGATGATGGCCACGGCGTTCATGGGCTACGTGCTCCCCTGGGGGCAGATGAGCTTCTGGGGCGCCAAGGTCATCACCGGCCTGTTCTCGGCCATTCCCGTGGTCGGCGAACCGCTGCAACAGTGGCTGCTGGGCGGCTTTGCGCCCGATAACGCCGCGCTCAACCGCTTCTTCAGCTTGCACTTCCTGCTGCCCTTCGTGATCCTGGGCGTGGTGATCCTGCACATCTGGGCGCTGCATATCCCCGGCTCTTCCAACCCCACCGGCGTGGAAGTGAAGACCGAATCCGACACGGTGCCCTTCCACCCCTATTACACGGCGAAGGATGGCTTCGGGCTGGGGGTCTTCGCGATCCTCTATTGCACCATGCTGTTCTTCCTCCCCAACGCGCTGGGTCACCCGGACAACTACATCCAGGCCAACCCGCTTTCCACGCCCGCGCACATCGTACCTGAATGGTATTTCTGGCCGTTCTACGCGATCCTGCGCGCCTTCACCGCCGATTTCCTGTTCATCCCGGCCAAGCTGATGGGCGTGCTGGCGATGTTCTCGGCGATCCTGGTGTGGTTCTTCCTGCCTTGGCTGGATACCTCGCCGGTGCGTTCGGGCCACTATCGCCCGCTGTTCCGCAAGTTCTTCTACCTGCTCGTCATCGACGTGCTGGTGCTGGGCTATTGCGGTGGCTCGCCGGCCGAAACCAAGTACGTGCTGATCTCGCAGATCGCCGCCACGTACTATTTCCTCCACTTCCTCGTGATCCTGCCGATCGTCGCCTCGATCGAGAAGCCGGCCCCGCTGCCGTTCTCGATCACCGAAGCGGTGCTGGGCAAGGATGACCAGACCGCCCCGGCCGCCTGAGCCAGCGAAGCGCAAAAGAGAGAGAACCCCATGGTCCGTCTTTTTGGTCCTCTTGTCGGCCTCTTCTTCGCCGTCGCGCTGCTCTGGTCGTTCGGCGTTGGCGCGATCCAGGCGATCCGCGAGCCCGAACCCACCACGGCGGTGCAGGAATTCCACCTTGCCCCCAAGGAGCCGGAACCCGGCTTCTCGTTCAATGGCCCGTTCGGCAAGTTCAACCAGGCGCAGTTGCAGCGCGGCTTCCAGGTCTACAAGGAAGTCTGCTCCAACTGCCACTCGCTGCATTTCGTCGCGTTCCGCGATCTGGCCGCGCTGGGCTATACCGAAGCGGAAGTGAAAGCGATCGCCAAGGAATGGGGCACCAAGGCCAAGGTCCAGGATCCCAAGACCGGTGACGAAACAGAGCGCGACAACGTGCCTGCCGATCACTTCCCCAAGGTCTATTACGCCGGCACCGGCAACCCGCCAGATCTGTCGCTGGTCACCAAGGCCCGGCACGAAGGCCCGGAATACGTCTATTCGCTGCTGACCGGCTATCAGGAACAGCCTGCCGAGCTGCTCAAGAAGTATCCTGATGCCAAGACGCCCGATGGCCTCTATTACAACCCCTACTTCGCCAACCTGAATATCGCCATGCCGGCTCCCCTGGCCGACGATCAGGTGACCTATGGCGACGGGACCAAGGCCACCAAGGAACAGATGGCTGCCGACGTGGCCGCCTTCCTGACCTGGACCGCCGAACCCAAGATGGAAAAGCGCAAGCAGACCGGCTGGGCCGTGCTGGGTTTCCTCCTCGCCGCAACCGCGCTGGCTTACCTTGCCAAGCGGAACGTGTGGTCGAAGGTCCACTAAGAACCGCCCCTGTGCGAAAACGAAAAGGCCACCGGAAACGGTGGCCTTTTTCATGGGTTGACGGCACAGCGCCGCCACGCCCCTCCCCTCCGCGAAAGCATGTCATGACGCCCGACGATCTCAAGGCCCTGGTCCGCGCCGTGCCCGATTTCCCACAGCCCGGCATCCTGTTCCGTGACGTGACCACGCTGATTGCGCATGGGCCGGGCTTTGCCGCGACAATCGATCATCTCGCGCGGCGGGTGCAGGACAGCGGTGCCGGCCTGATCGCCGGAATGGAGGCGCGCGGCTTCATCTTCGGCGCGGCGGCCGCCGCCCATGCCAGCCTGGGCTTCGTGCCCGTGCGCAAGCCGGGCAAACTGCCCGTCGCCACGCTCGGCGTGGACTATGACCTGGAATATGGCACCGACCGGCTGGAAATAGACCCCACGGCAATCGCGCCGGGGACGCAGGTGGCCATCGTCGACGATCTGATCGCCACCGGCGGCACGGCGCTCGCCGCCACGCACCTGTTGCGCCAGGCCGGCGCGATCGTCACCCACGCCTTTTTTGTCATCGACCTGTGCGATCTGCCCGGCGCGCGGCGCCTGCGCGAGGCGGGCGTGACCGTTGATGCCCTGATGGATTTTCCGGGGCACTGATCACGGCCGGCAGGAGGGGCTTTCAGGCGATCTCCCTCTCCACTTGCGCGAGAGGGCACCGCAAACTCCCCCTCCCGTTCGCGGGAGGGGGTCGAGGGGGCCTGTTACACCCCCACCCTCGTCAATCCACCAGCATCAGCGCATCCAGCGCCACCACGCCCTCGCCCTTGGGATGCAGGATCACCGGGTTGAGGTCGATCTCGCGAATCGAAGGCTCCGCCCGCAGGACCTGGCCCACCTTGACGATCAGCGCGGCCAGCGCCGGCACATCGAGCGCGGGCGACCCGCGATAGCCGGCCAGCAGTGCCGCACTCTTCAGTTGCATGAGTTCGGCTTCCACCGCCTCTTGCGTCAGGTCTGCTGTCAGCAGGCGCACATCCTGCAGGATTTCGGCCGTCACCCCACCGAACCCGGCCAGCACCACCGGCCCCCATTCAGGATCGTTCTTGGCGCCCACGATCATTTCCAGACCACGCTTGCCCATCGCCTCGATCAGCACGCCGTCCAGCTTGATCGTGGCATCATAGGCCGCCACGTTGGCGAACATGCGGGTCCAGGCTTCGTGCACGGCCGCATCGTCGGCCAGGTTCAGGATCACCCCGCCGGCATCGCTCTTGTGGCCCAGCGCGGCCGCCTGCGCCTTCATCGCCACTGGATAGCCCACGGCCTGCGCGGCTGCCACAGCATCATCGGCACTGGCGGCAAACTGCCCCTTGGGAAAGGCAACGCCGGCCGGAGCCAGCAGTTGCTTGGCCTTGTATTCGGGAATCACGCCGGTCACATCGGCAAGGCCGGGCACCGCCAGCGCCGGGGCATCGGTGACCGAAAGATCGCGGGCAGACCAGTGCGTGAGGCGAGTGATCGCCCGCAGCGCGCGTTCGGTGGTGGGGAACCAGGGAATGCCGGCTGCACGCAGGGCGGCAATGCGCTCCGCCGGAACGTCTGCGCCTTCGTCCAGCCCGGCAAAGATCAGCGGCTTGGTCAGCGTCTTGCCTTCCACTGCGGCCAGGATCGCGGGGAACTTGATCGCGCAAGTGATCGCCTCGGCCTGGATGATGCCGGCCAGCACCGTGCCCACCCGGTCGTCGGCCATCAGCGCATCGAGCGTGCGGGTATAGATCGCCGGTTCCGACAGGCCCTGCGCCGTGATGTCGAGCGGGTTGGACACCGGCACGAAAGGCGGCAGGGCGGCCCGCAACGCGGGTGAATCCTCGTCATGCAGCGCCGCCAGCGCCAGGCCGAGTTCTTCGGCCAGATCGAGCGTCAATGCCTTGAACGCACCGGATTCGCCCAACACGGCGGCCGCACCCGAAGGCGCGATCGGGCAACGCGCGGCAATCTCGGCAATGTCGCCAAGTTCCTCCAGCGTTTCGGCAAAGATCACCCCGGCGCGGGCCACCATCGCGCGCATCAGCTTGTAATCGCCCGCCATCGCGCCGGTGTGCGTCGCCGCCGATTCGCGTGCCGCGCTCGATTTGCCCGGATGCAGCAGCACCACCGGCTTGCCAGCGGCCCGCGCACGGCGCGCCGCCGCCAGGAAGCGCTGCGGCTTGCGGAACTGCTCCACGATCATGGCAATGGCGTGGGTGTCCGGATCGTCGACCAGCCAATCGACAAAGTCTTCAACACCGCTGGCCGCTTCGTTGCCGGTGGAAACCGAATAGGAAACCCCGCATTCGCGCGCCAGCAGCATGGTGCCCAGCACCGCCGCCATGGCCCCGGATTGCGAAACGATGCCCACCGCGCGCTTGCCTGCGGGCGGCACGGCGTTGGTTTCCACGAAAGTCAGCGGAATGCGGTCGACATAGTTGACCAGGCCCAGGCAGTTGGGCCCTTCCACCACCATGCCCGCTTCGGCAGCCAGCCGCGCGATCTCGCGCTGTTCAGCCAGCCCTTCCTCGCCTCCCTCGGCAAAGCCGGCCGAAAAGATCACCACGCCCCCGGCCTTGCGCGCGGCCAGGCTGCGCACGGCATCAAGCACACCCACGCGCGGAATGGCCAGCACGGCCACGTCCACGCCTTCGGGCAGCGCGTCGACGCTGGGATAGCATTTGCGCCCGCCGATCTCTTCGCGCTTGGGATTTACCGGATAGATCGCCCCGGCATAGCCATTGCGCTCCAGGTTGCTGAGCAGCGTCGCGCCGAGCGCTCCGGGCTTGTCCGATGCACCGACCACGGCCACCGATTGCGGGCGCAGGAAACGGGCGATCGCCTGATGCGACAGAACGGGTTCAACAGCCATGACATCCTCCGAATTTCGCTATGACATATAACAATCAGCGAAACGCGGCAAGCGGCGAGTGACCAGCATGCCCCAATGGCCTGCCTCCCCTGGCATCCACCACAAACATGACGACAATGGTTGACGAGACACGATCGCCCATGGCAAGCGCTTTGGCCGAAGCGGGCGGGTATAGCTTAGTGGTAAAGCCCTAGCCTTCCAAGCTAGTTATGCGGGTTCGATTCCCGCTACCCGCTCCAGAGCCTCCTCTCAGGAGGTCCCAAGACGACCCGTAAGCGGCTGTTTTTTACAGCTTTTTGTTGGTATAATGTCCCGGCAGTTCCGGCGATGTTTCACCCAATATCAGAACAAAATGGGCACATTGATGGACCTGCAGCCAACCGAGCTGAAGGGAGGTCCATCAAAATGGGCGAACGGAAATCAGGGCTGACGGCATCATCGGTCGCGCGCGCCAAGCCGAAGGACAAGGCGTACAAGCTGTCCGACCACGACGGTCTGTACCTTCTGGTGAAGCCGACCGGCGCACGGTACTGGCGGATGAACTACCGCTTCCACAACCTGCAGCGGACGGTGACCTTCGGTCGCTATCCGGAATTGCTGCTTGCCGATGCCCGGCAGCGGCTTCTCAATGCGCGGCGTCTGTTGGCAGATGGCATCGACCCGATCGATCATGCCAAGCTCAACAAGATCCAGGAATCCATCTCGTTCGCCAACACCTTCAAGACGGTCTCGGACGAGTGGTTGGAAAAGGTCCAGCTGGAGGAGAAGGCCCCAGCCTCGATCAAGAAATATCAGTGGCAGTTGGGGCTCGTCATGCCGGCGATCGGCAATCGCCCCATCGCCAAGCTCACCGCGCACGAGGTGCTGCTTGCGCTGAAGAAAATCGAGCGCACCAGGAAATTCTACACCGCCACCAGCGTTCGCGCGACATGCAGCCAGGTGTTCCGCTACGCCATCGCCACCGCGCGCGCCGAGCGCGATGTTTGCGCGGACCTGCGTGGCGCCCTGGTCACGCCCAAAGTCGTGCACCGCGCCGCGATCACCACACCGAAGGAAGCCGGTGCCCTCCTTCGGTCGATCGAGGACTACGAGGGCGACCACCAGACCCGAGTCGCCATGCGCCTCCTCCCCCACGTCTTTGTGCGGCCCGGTGAACTGCGCCATGCTGAATGGAAGGAGTTCGACTTCGAGCGCAAAGTCTGGATCATCCCGGAGCACAAGGCAAAGATGCGCCGGCCCCACGCCATACCGTTATCAAGGCAGGCCTTGGCCATCATCGGCGATATCGCGCATGATCCGACCTACAGCATCTATCTGTTCCCCTCGCTGCGCTCGGCCACGCGCCCGATGTCCGACAACACCATCAATGCCGCGCTACGACGCATGGGATACGGCAAGCACGAAATGACCGCCCACGGCTTTCGGGCGATGGCCGCAACCTTGCTCAACGAAATGGGCATCTGGAACGCTGACGCCATCGAGCGTCAGCTTGCTCACGTTGAAGCCAATGCCGTCCGACGCGCCTACACGCGCGGCCAATACTGGGACGAGCGTGTACGCATGATGCAGCACTGGTCGGACTATCTTGATAGTTTGCGTGACGGCGCCAAGGTGCTGCGCCCGAATTTCGGGAGCACAGCACTCGGATGATGACACGCAACCGGGAAGTTGCGGCTGACACCCGATCAGTGACGTTCGATAACGCGGTCGTGGACCGTTCGGCTAAGCGATCCGCCATATGTCACCCGATAATCGCTGGTCAGTGAATATAGGGTTATCAGCGAATATATGCTGGCAGAGGCCGTTATGCGTCGGACAGATTATCCCACTTACGCGTTATTGCAGCCGAGACGATGCCATCTTCAAGGCTGTGCTCGCACGTCGGTCGTTTTAGCTTCTCGTGCACGGCAAGCGTGAGACCGCCACACATGACGTGCGACAAGCAATCACCTCTATGTGAAGTTCGCAATCGGGTGGCAGTGCTATCGGACCTCGTCGACCCGATAGAACATGGGATTACGCATCCATTCGCGGATGGCGGATTCCCGCCAGCCGGTGCAGCGCGTGGCGATGTGGACCTGCCTGGGGAAGGTGCCTGCCTGAATCTTGCGGTAGAGGGTAGCGCGGGTCAGGCCGGTGCGATCGAGCACGGCGTTGAGGCGCAGAATACGGTCCGGGGGCTGTTCGGTCATGGCTTGGTCTTCCTGTGCTGTGGTTGGTTCTCTTGCTCCTTTGATGTGAGATTTGCTGGTCTGCGGTCGGCGTCAAGAGTGCCGAAAACGGTGCCAATGCGCCGATTTTACGCCAGTTGACCCCAGGGTGTCCGATCATGCCCCAGGCTGCGAAAAAGAAATTTTGATGGTCATGCAGATTGTGTCTCAGGCCGTCTCGGCCTGATCGCGCTCTCCTTCCGCTGCGCTCCAGCCGAGCCGGCACTGCCGTCTCGTCGGCAGAGCCGGTGCGATCGCTGACACTTGGCCCGGCCTTGCTGGCCGGCCCTGTCGGTCCGCCTATGGCTCCCCTCCAATTGTCGCCGCGCTTTGGGTGCGCGGCGGGGTCTGCCTCGGCTCCGAGGTGACGGGGGGCGTCACGGCCCTGTAGCCCCGCCGCGACGGGGTGCAACCCGGCCCGTTGCGCGGGTCCGGGTGCTCCACGCTGTTGCGCTCCTTCGGATGCACCCCGCCGCTGCTCGCGGGGCTGTCGGTCCGCTCCTGCCGCCCCCCGCCACCCCGGCGCCGGGCCATGGCGGTTTTAGGAGCTTGAAGATCATGAGCACCGTGAACACGACTGAACGCCAGTCCCTCTATGCCGAGGTGACTTCCCGCATCATTGCCGAACTGGAGGAAGGGCGCTTGCCCTGGGTGCAGCCATGGGACGCCAGCCGCTGTCCTTGCACGCTGCCCCACAATGCCGGTTCGGGCCGGACCTATTCGGGGATCAATGTTCTCATTCTTTGGACCTCTGCCATCGAGCAGGGCTTTTCCTCGCAGCGCTGGCTGACCTATCGCCAGGCCGAAGCAGCGGGAGGCCATGTCCGGCGCGGCGAGAAGGGTACGGTGGTCTGCTATGCCGATCGCTTCACCCCGCGTGAGGAAGCGGCCAAAGCCAGGGACGAGGACCGCGAAGCGCGCACAGTGGCCTTTCTCAAGCGCTTTACCGTGTTCAATCTCGACCAGTGCGAGGACCTGCCCGAGGACATGGTGCAGCCTGTGGCACCGATTGCGCCCGAGCTGGCGATTGCCGGCGCCGATCGCGTGATCCAGAACAGCGGCGTGACCTTCCGCATCGGTGGCGGAGAAGCCTTCTATTCCCCCACGCATGACGTGGTGCAAGTGCCGCCGCAGGCTGCCTTCCTCGAGCCGATCAACTGGTTTCGCACGGCGCTGCACGAACTGGGTCATGCCACGGGCCACAAGAGCCGGCTGGACCGTGACCAGACTGGTAAGTTCGGCTCTGCGTCCTACGCAAAAGAGGAACTTGTTGCGGAAATGGCCAGTGCCTTTGCCTGTGCGGCGCTGGGCATTGTCCCGACCGTGCGGCATTCTGATTACATCGGAGCCTGGCTCGAAGTGCTGCGCGCCGACGAGAAGGCGATCTTCCGCGCTGCCAGTGCTGCGAGCAAGGCGGCCGACTTCCTGCTCGCCTGTGGGGAGGACCGGCCATGAACCGGCCTCTCCCGCCCGAATGGGGCAAGCCCGTCCTGCCGACCATATCGCCGCGTACGTTCTGGCGCCGGGGCCAGCGCGGCCTGCGCCGCATGACCAAGCGGCAGCGAGCGATCTTCGCGGCCGTGCGCTTCGAAGGCGCCAGCTATGCCGATCTGGCCCAGCGTCATGGCATCAGTGTCGAGGCGGTGCAGGCCGAGCTGGCCAAGGCCCTCTCCACGCTGACCCGGGCCGTCTATGGCCGATGGTGGCAACGCTGGTGGCCGTGGTGAAAAATTCAGGCCGCCCGATGACTTGCCATTGGGCGGCCGTCGCGACAGGGTGCCGCTATCATGCGCAGCGATCTCGACCATCTTCCCGCCAACAAGCAGCGCGAACTGGAACGCGTGGTGCAGATTGTCTTCGAGGAATTCGAGGACGCGCTGGCCCTGGCTTCGCACGAGTGGAAGAAGAAGGGCCGCATTCTCAAGGTCATTCTCTACGGCAGCTATGCGCGCGGCGGCTGGGTCGACGAGCCCCACACCGCCAAGGGCTACCAGTCGGATTATGACCTCCTCATCATCGTCAACGACAAGCGCCTGACCGACCGGGTGAAATACTGGGCCAAGGTCGATGACCGGCTGATGCGCGAGTATGGCATTGCCGGCACGATCAAGACGCCGGTCAATTTCATTGTCCACACCCTGCAGGAGGTGAACGATGGGCTGGCGCATGGGCGCTACTTCTTCATGGACGTGGCCCGCGATGGCATCGCGCTCTACCAGAGCGACGACACCGAACTGCACCAGCCCAAACCGAAGACGCCGCATGCCGCGCTGGCCATGGCGAAGGAGTATTTTGAGGAGTGGTACCCGAGTGCGATGCGTGTACACATCAATTTCAACGACGATTTAAAGCGAGGCTGGTACAAGGACGCGGCCTTCATGTTGCATCAGGCAACAGAGAGGCTATACCACGCCGTTCTCCTTTCGGTCACGTTTTATACTCCGCACGTTCACAATCTGGCGTTCCTGCGTACCCAGGCTGAGCGGCTCGATGTCCGTCTCATCTATGTCTGGCCCAGCGACAGCCGAAAGCACCGAGCAATGTTCGAAAAGCTCAAGGAAGCCTACGTCAAGGCACGCTATTCCAAGCACTATCGGATCACCGAAGAGGAACTGGCCTGGCTGGGCGAGCAGGTCGAGGAACTCGGCCGCGTGGTTCACGCCATTTGCTCGGAACGCATCGCCCAGCTGGAAGCGACAGCGCGACAAGCGGGGTGAGGAATAACCGGCGTGTCGATCTCCATGGCCTAACGGCTTTAGCTCTTGTTTTCCGGGTCTGGGACAAACCCGTCATTCGCGATCATGCGCGGGAGCAGCAGGTTTCGGTTGAAGCGGACGTTTGTGGTTTCGCAGCAATTGTCTCCGGAATGAGCAACCTCGGCCGCTAGCGGTCTGACGCCGCTATACGCGCGAGGCCTCGACACCCCATGCGAATTTTCTGACAGATGGCGTCGCCTGGCGACCAGGATTCCTTTACTGGCTCCCCTCCTTCAACAACGCCTATCATTTCACATGCAGACGGACGGCGCGCGGTGTCTGTGAATTCGGGAACGGACTCGCGGTCCGGACCGACGTGCAGCTGATCGGCTCGTTCGGATCCGTCCTCGATAAAGGCAATGATCCGGCCGCGATCGTTGGGAAGGACTATGTGCGGCTAGCCCCTTCGGGCGCGATCCACATTTACGGTCTCAGTGGCCTTGCTGAGGATATGTCGCTTGACATCACTTACAAGCGCTTGTTTCGGATTTCGCGCGAGGATACGCCGGTGTATGCGTTCAAGGCCGACCTAAGCTACTGGATCGCCGGGGTCCGAGCATGTTTTCCTCACGACAAGCTATGAAAGCGGCCGTGAAGAGGAAACGCTCAAGCTGACCGACGAACGGAAGGTTGCCGTGGGCATACGCTTCTAACGCATCCCTGAGCGTGAGCGCGAGGTTTTAACGGGAGGGTCGGCCACAGGTGCAGTCGGCGCAACCGTCCCGGCTTTTGTATTCGCTCCTGCGCGATCACCGGCTGTTATACTTGGCGCGACCATCTCGTTTTGGCCTCCAGCGGCGCCAGCGGCACGCCCCGAAGAATTGCTGCCCACCGTCTCTTCGCCAGAGGCCGCGACATTATTGGGATCCGCCGCAATTATTGAATTTCCAGACGCATCAACAGCAGCATCTTTGTTCGTGCCCTGGTCCGATTGCGTGGGCGTGGAGGGGGTCAGGATGGCGAGCGCGATGAGCGCTATGGCGGTGATAGCGTAAGCCGCGATCGCGACCTTGCGGGTTCGCTTATAGACGCCTTCGGCTTCGCTCAAAGGCTCAGTCGCCAACGCCTTAAAGTCGTCGGGGTCGACGAAGCCGTAGAGCTTGACCTGCCATTTCCCCTGGACCTTCCGAAACAGCGCCATGAACCGCGCATTGGCATAGAGCACCATGCCGAGGCTGAAGGCGAGATAGACCGCGAGCCCATAGAGCAACATATCGGCAAAGGCCGCCTCGCCCTTCCCGGGCGTCGCCAACAATGTGAAGCGCCCGAGCACGGCGGCGACCACGACCAGCAAGTCGCGCCACAGCGTTCCGGTCAGTTCCCGGGTCTGGGTGACGACGCGGGTGACGTCGTCTGCCAGTGTCTTGCGCAGCTCCTGAAGGGATTTGAGCGTTTCCTTGCTCGTGTCGCGCACATGCATGCGGAAAGCCGTTCGGGCGGCTTCAAGCGCGCTGGGAGCGCGGTCGGCGAAACTGCTCGCCAGAGTTTCCTCGCCAGGCCATTCGCGCGCGAGTTCATAAACAAACAGGGTATGCCTCGTCTCGGCATCGCGGCCCGAGTTGAAGATCCAGTCGGCGACCTCGGTGGCCAGCTTGAAATCGCGCTCCGGATCGACCGTATCCAACGCAGCGCGGAGCTTGCGCTTGCGCGGCCCGGTAATCGCCACGCGGGTCTCGCCATCCTGTTTCCAGACCTCGTCGACAAAGCACAGGAGCAATTGAGGAAGCGCGGCAGCCCGCCAGGTTTCGAAGACTGCGCTGACCCGGGGTTCGCCCCGGTGCTGTGGCACAGCAGCATCGGCCAGCTCTTCCTGGCGCGCTTCGCCCGCAACCAGATCGTCGGCCTGAGCCGGAGAAGGAGGCGGTACCGTCAGCAGCAACGGCCCGATCGAGAGGGGAACGACCGCCAGTTGATCGCGCACGATGCGGCGCGGCACGGGCAGGCCTGGCTCGTCTCCGACCGGTGCGTCGGCAACCATCCCGGTCCAGGGCTCGAAACTGCACTGGACGGTGCGGAATGGCACGAAATTCTCGGCCACGAGCACACGTCGGGCGAGCGCGGCCTTGTCGCGGTCGTCGAGCAGGGTTGCGAGCCCGCGCGCGTGCAGAAAATAAAACGTCGAAGCCGTCGGCAGCTTGATGAAGCTCACGCGCAATTCGCCGTCGCTCTCCGCCAGAGCTGGGATCGTAACCGCCTCGCCCAACGCGTCGATGGCTTCGAAGGCACCGAAACCGCCATCGCACCAGGCGGCGGCGGCCGCGGCCAGCTCGGCGCGCAACGGCGCCTCCGGCGTACCGCGCACGTCCAGGCGATCGAGGCGTTCGCTCAACGACCCATCGCAGGCAGCAAGGGCGTCAGCGCAGGCGCGAACGCGATTCGGCATAGTCATCCTCAACCCTGATCCCGCCGGTTTCGATCACGATCCGCTCGCCACCGCCTGCAAGGGCTTCGCGCCGGACACGGTCTTCGAACTGCCGGTCGTAAATGACCTCGATCCCCTCGTCGGTGACCATATGCTTGCGCCGCGGCCGGGGCACCGCTTCGCGGTCGAAATCGAACACTTCATTTTCGATCCGCGAGTTGCGCAGTTCCTTGTCGAAGGTGCTGCGGACCGGTGAGTCTTCGGGCAGCGGTCCGAACACGGCGGCAAGAAAGGGTTCGCGATTGCCGGGATCGAAGCCGGGCTGCGCCTGGACCGCGTCATAGACCCGCCGGTTGAGCTGGCTCATGACCGCAGGACCGAGCGTGCCGGCATGTTTCCGCGCGGTCTTCTTGGTGATTTCGGAGAGCGTCGTAGTGAGCTGGTCCGGTTGAAACCGACGCCGGGCACCGAGGAAGCCAGCAAAATAACGGGTGATCTTGCTTGGCGCCACGCGGTCGCGGACCGAGAGTTCGCCGCCGGCTCCCGTCAGGCGGATGATCGCTGCCTTTTGCAGTGCGTCTGGTGAACGCACGAAGGTGCTGGTCATCGCGGCGATGAGGGCGCGGCGCACATCCTCCTCTTCCTCGATCGTGTAGGAAAGCACTTCCTCATGGTCATACTTGATGATCGCGTACAGACGCTCACCCGCAACGTTGAGTACGAACATCAGGAACACGCCGACGCTCGCGGCAGCCGAGTGCATGGTGTTGAACAGGGTCGCGAGATCTTTGGTCTCTGATACGAAGCGGCTCGCATCTTCCTCGATCCGCGTCAAAGACGCCAGCACCGGCGATGCGGCGACGAAGTCGAACATCACGCCATTGGAGGCGGTCCGAATACGATCGACGAAGAAATCGGCATGATCGCCAGCATCTATTTCTTCGAGCAGCACGAGATTACCATCGTCGGGTCCGACAACATGGAAGATCATACGTTCGATGGCGATGTTATTGAGGTGATCGGGCTCGATCATATGGCACTCCCCTTTGCTCCTTCACCCGAGGTATGCCGAATTTATCACGTAGCCAATATCAATGATATATGTTCTTTATATGTTCTTTATATGTTCTTTTTAATTTTGTCAACTTCGCTCGCGCACGGGCAATCGGCTGCTTTAGCGAAATCGGGGCTGATGGCCCGTCATCGGGATTCAGGCAGGAGGATCGCTGAAGAACTCCACCGCGACCGCCCGATCGACATCGTCCAGGCGGCTGCACGGGTCATGTTGGGGACACTTTGTCGATGACCACGAACCGGCGATTGGCTGTGTTTGATATCCATAAAGCGCTTACCAACACCGGCTGACCGACTGCGCGCGCAATCCTTTGGACCAACGCACATATCTGCTAGCCTCGACGGCAATGCGAGACTCCGACGCCCTTAAACCAAATGATCTTCCGCGTCCCGCGACGAAGTCTTTTGAGCAGGAGCGCAGGGCCGAAGCGCTGGCGGTGGACCGGCTGTATGGCCCCCGCGCACCGCTTCATGTCGCCGAGCGGATCGGCGCGCTTGCGCCGGCGGGCGTTCGGGCCGGAATTGCGCGTTGGAAAGAGATTGCTGCGCGGCTCGAACTGCTGATGACCCAGCGCAACCTGCCGTCGCAATGAGCGGCAGCGACGCATCGATTGCAGTCTATGACGCGCAGGCGGGCGACCTTGCCGCGCGCTACGACGACCCTGCCTTGCTCCGTATCCACGATCCAATCCTCGGCATGCTCCCCGAACAGGTGAGCGATGCGGTCGCACTCGATGTCGGAGCAGGTTCCGGGCGTGACGCCGCATGGCTTGCGTCTCGCGGCTATGAGGTGGTTGCAGTCGAACCGGCGGCTGGCATGCGCGCCGAAGGCCAGCGCCGCCATGGCGCCAGCATGATCCGCTGGCTTGACGATCGCCTGCCCGGCCTCACAAAAGCCCATGCACTGGGTCTCGCTTTCGATCTGATAATGGTCTCGGCAGTCTGGCAGCATGTTGCACCCGCCGACCGGATGCGTGCCTTCCGCAAGCTCACCACCTTGCTCAAGCCCGGCGGTCTCCTGATCCTGTCGTTGCGCGAAGGCGAAGCCCCCGCCGACCGGCCGATGTTTGCGGTGAGCTTCGGCGAGGTCGAAGCACTCGCAAGGATAAACGGCATCGAGGTGCTGCGCGCGGCGCCGAGTGGCGACCGGATGGGACGCGGCGATGTGTCCTGGACCCATGTCGTGCTGCGCATGCCTGATGATGGCAGCGGCGCGCTCCCACTGATTCGCGGCATCATTCTCGGCGACGACAAGAGCGCGACATACAAGCTTGCGCTGTTGCGTGCGGTTGCGCGGATCGCCGATGTCGCGCCTGCCACCGCAACGCCGTCTGTGACCGAAGCCGATGCGGTCGACGTGCCGTTGGGTCTCGTCGCGCTCAACTGGCTGCGCATGTATCTGCCGTTAGTCCGTGCCGGTTTCCCGCAGATGCCGCACAATGCCGGTCCCGATGGACTGGGATTCGCCAAGGCTGGGTTCCGTGCGCTGCTCGACGATTACTTGTCGGGTATCGATCTGCGGCCCGGAGCCAGTTTCAGCGGCCCCCGTGCGGCGGCGGTCGCCAGCGCGATCGGCGATGCAGCCGCGACCATCGCAACCATGCCCGCCAATTTCACGCGCTTTCCCGGCAGCGACCAGCGCGTGTTCGGTGCGAACCGGATGCGCGCCCCGCGCACCCGCCAAGCGCTCATCCTCGATTTGGCGACGCTACGGCAATGGGGCAGCCTCAACGTGCCCGGCCATGTCTGGCGGGCGCTGACCCGGCTCGGCGCCTGGATCGAACCAGTGCTGATCTCCGAATGGGCACGACTGATGCGCGGCTATGCCGATCGCATGGAGCTTGCCTTGCCCCTCGGCGCCCCTGAAGCTGCCCTTGTCTGGGAAGAGCCGCAACGCGATACCTTGCTCGCCCGCCACGCGGCGGCGCGTATCCGCGAAGGCAGTGCCACGATCGCCTGCATCTGGACCGGCAAGCCAGTCCCCGACACGCAGCTCGACATCGACCATTGCCTGCCCTGGTCGGCATGGCCATGCGGAGACCTCTGGAACCTGATGCCCTCGACCCGACGCATCAACCAGCACCATAAGCGCGACCGGCTCCCGACGCGCGACGCGATGGCGGCGGCTCGCCCCTTTGTGTTCGATTGGTGGCAGCGCGCCTGGCTCGACGATGGCGCGCTGGGGCCGAGATTTCTGCGCGAGGCCGCCGCCGCGCTGCCAATCGACGACGTGCCTGACCTTGATGGAATATGGTCGGCACTGGAATGGCGGCGGTTGCGCCTGCGGCAGGATCAGCAAGTGCCTGAATGGGGCGGTGTCACCGAACGTCAATCCCCGCTTCTGGCTGGAGCGAACCCATGATCCCGCGTGCCTTCGAGGATATCGGCAGGAGCGATCTCGAAGCCTTGTTTGCAAATCAGGTTGCCGAGCGGCGCACGCTCGAGTTCAAGCGCGAGCTTCCTGGAAACTCGGAAAGCGCACGAAAGGAATTCCTCGCCGATGTGACCTCCTTCGCCAACGCTCAGGGCGGCGATCTCCTGTTCGGCATCGATGCACCGAAAGGCGTCGCTACGACCATAGCCGGGCTGGAAGTCGAGGACACCGACAAGGAAGTGCTGCGCTGGGACGAGATATTGCTGGCCGGCGTCGAGCCTCGCATGCCCGGGGTGAAGCTGCGCTGGATCGATTGCGGTGAGGCCGGCGGCGTCATGCTGATTCGGATACCCGCCAGCACGATCGCGCCGCACAGGGTCATCTTCAAGAACAGCAACCGGTTCTTCGGCCGTGCAAGCAACGGCAAATATGAGATGGACACGCAGGAACTACGCGACGCCTTCACCGCGAGCGAGGCGCTCCCCGCGCGGCTCCGAGCTCTGCATCTTGACGCGGTCGATGCTGCGACCCGCGGCGAACTCCCGATTTTCCTCGGCGATGATCCAACGGCGATCGTCTCGCTCATTCCGACGACGATTTTCCGCGAGGTACGCGATCTCGATGTAACCCCCGAACATGCCCTCGCCCCGCACAAGCCCTCGGGATATATAGAATCGATTCGCATGATCGAGGGCCTGCTGCTGCACACCAATCCGGGAGAGCAGGGCGCGGTCCGCTCCTATTCCGTCACCCATCGCACCGGCCGCACCGACATGGTGTGGACGATCGGGCGCATCGTCGACGAACTTAGCGAGGAAAAGGTGAAGCTGGTCTGGCCCAAGCGGTTCGAGGATGGACTGCTCGATGCAGCTATCTCGGGCGTGGCCTGGCTCAGCCACTATGGGGTCGACGGTCCATGGCTGGTCATGGCCACACTGGTCGGCATCAAGGACTATCATCTGGTCGAGTCGAAAGAGCACTGGTCGGCCCCGGCCTGGCGCGGACAGGTGACGCTACCGCCCTTAGTGGTCGAAATGATGAACCGCGCCGCACTGCTGCCACTGTTGCGCCGCTTCTGGCTGGCATTCGGTCTCGAGCGTCCTGCCAATCCATTCGCGGACCCTCGATAATCACTGCACAGCCATGGGCTTCCAGCGTAAGTGAGCCCAATGGACCTGTTTGACGACATCCCTCGAACCGAGCACCGGACGCCGCGCGCCGAAGACACCAACTACAGCTACCTGAACCAGTCGGCACGGCCCGAAGCGGCGGCGGTCCGCGCGTTTCTTAATGATTGCCTGTCGCGTTATCCGGCGGATCACCGGGGTGATCTGGTGAAGCGTCTGCGGTCGATTGACACGACGCATGGCGCCGCTCTGTTCGAGTTGCTGGTGCATGAGCTGCTGATCCGGTCAGGCCACACGATCGTCGAGGTCGAGCCGGTCATCGAGGGAAAAAGCACCAGCCCCGATTTTCTCGTGCGCGCCCCTGATGGCACTGAATTCATCGTCGAATGCGTGATGACGAATGGCGAGTCGATGGACGCGGCCGGTGCGCAGCGCAGGCTGACCACCGCGCTTGATGCCGCTGCTGAGGTGCCGAGCCCGGTTCATTTCATTGCCGTGAAGGTCCAGGGTGTTCCGACCCAGCCGATCAGCCTGAAGGCGCTGCGCCGCGTACTCGCACGGTGGATCGCGCAGCTTCCGGAGGACGAAGCCGCCGCCAAACGTGCGAAGCCACTGATCCATAGCCAGCATAGCCTGAAGCTCATTTTCTCGGCGATGGTGAAACGCAAGAAAGCCTATGCCGAGGGCGATCGTAGCATCGGCGCGACATCCTATGGCATCAGGATGGCTGTCCCGGGCGATGACCTTCGTGGTTCGCTTCTCAAGAAGGCGAATCGCTATGGCGCATTGCCTGTGCCCTATGTGATCGCGTTCAACGCTGCAGGAGATGCCGCGGGCGAGCGCGACCTGCTCGACGCACTGCTCGGATCGACGGTTGGCATCCTGCGCCGCACCTCGCCTGATGACGAAGGCACGCTGGAGGCCGGGCGGGGCAATAACGGTGTGCTGCATGATGGCCGCCGGGCGAGAAAGCGCGGCGTGAGCGCTGTTCTCGCTTTCGATCATCTCAGCGCGTGGCGTCCCTGGGGCCGCGGCGCGCGTATCGTTCACAATCCTTGGGCCCACCGCCCCCTACCGAACATTCCGCTACCGATCGACCAGCTCAACCCTGGCGATGGCGAGTTCGTGAAGACTGAAGGCCGGTTCGACGCCGCGACCTTCGGTCTCGATGCGGACTGGCCAGGCTAAGGCACACCGCCTCTGGGGCTCACGTCATTATAATCGAAGCGCTGGCGTAGGACGTGATCTTCCGCCAGCCGAGCGTTTCGTAGAGTGCCCGACCATCGTCGGTGGCGACCAGCAGTTCGAAACTGTCGAGATCGCGCATAGCCTCGTGCAAGGTCTGCATGAGGACATGACCCAAGCCTTTGCGACGATGCTCTGGCTCGGTCACGATGCGGTCGTAGACGAAGACACCATCTGTCTCGGCCCCGTAGCCGCTGGCTGCCAAGATGCCGGTGTCTGTGACAATGCGGACCGACGTCACGGGGCCAGATTGCTCGACCGCGATGGAGTATCCATCCGCGAGTTGCCTGCGCGGCATCATGCCATTAGCTCGCATCACATGACTTGGCGCATGGATAGTCCAGTGTGCTGGCATCGCGGCACGCAAGGCCTCCGACGTTTCACAGACCTTCACGAACTGGCGTGACTGATGGATCGTGCGGGCAAGATCCCTGAGCCCATCGCTGATGCACGGAAACACCCAGCGGACCGTTTCGGTTTCCGATCCGGTATCGACGCGGAAGCCGCCATGCTCGGCGATTGGCATGGGTAGCCCGCGCGCCAGCGATCGCGCGGTGAGCCAAGCATACAGCAGGTGCGGATCAAGGCCTTCGTTGTTCATCATGTGCCTCGCACACCGAATTGTGCCTTTAGGGATGGCCATACCGTGAAGGTCTGCCAGTCCGCTTGGTATTGCCGCCGGCTGTCAACTGGCTGCCTTGTTGCCCTCATCGAGTGCATCGACAAGCATCGCGGCCAGCGACTCTTCCGCACGCGCGCGTGCGGCCGGATCCTTGGCGGCCAGATCGTTGCGAAGCCACTGCGGTGCACGTTCAATCACGCCGAGAATGCGGGTCTTGGTCTTGTCGTCCATAGCTGACCCTATGGCGACGCGGCTGGCGCGGGGCAATGCGCTGGCGATGGACGGTGGAAGCGATGTTGCCGGCTGCTCAGTCTGTGTCGTCGGCATCGGCAAATGCTCGCTGTCCACGCCGCCGCCACAGCGTGAGTTGGTTGCCGGTGTCGTCGGTCCGCAGTTTCGCCGCCGCCTCGACCAGGAGGCCAAGAATGACCGCGCGATCATCATCGGTCAGTTCGACGAGGCCAGCCTTGGCAACCAGCCCGCCCAATTCGATCAACTGCCGCGTGCGCTCGCGACGCTTCACCTGCCAGGCTCTTGTGTCATGCCGTGCCTGTTGCAGGGCCAGTCGATGGCGCGCGCTGGTCGTGCGGCGCTGCTGACTGCGCGTTGTCGCCAGTGCGCTGGCCAGAAGCCTGTTCGGTCCGCTCGCCAGAAAAGAACGCAGCGCCGCGTTTGCGCCATCCCTCCCGTCGCGTTGGATCGGTGATGGCGGCAATCGACAGCAGCGCGCCGGCTAGTTCCTCGATGGTCAGCGCATCGGCGCCGGTCGCTTCGACCAGTTCGCCGAGGTGGCTCTGCTTGCGTGCCTTGAGTTGCTTGGCCTTGGCGGTAAGCGCCTTAAGGTCCTCGTCATAGTTACGGGGTTTGCGCATGTCTGGTGTCCTGTGACGGCGTTCGATTGCGCCGTGAGGTCTTCCAGTTATCGGCCTTGACGATCAATGCCAATTGCTTGAAACCTCATGGGATTCTGCCGTCCCGAGAATGATGAAATCTTTTGAGGGCGCGCTTATACGTCGTGCCGACGTGCGCTTTTGGGCGTAACTAGACGATCGCCATGGCGATCTACCACTTCTCGGCCAAAGTCATTTCGCGCGGTGCCGGCTCGAGCGCCGTGGCCGCCGCTGCCTATCGCTCGGCCGATCGGCTCTATGATGCGCGGCTCGATCGGCACCATGATTTCTCCAACAAGACCGGCGTCGTGCACAGCGAAGTGATGTTGCCCGATGGCGCGCCAGAAGAATGGCTCGACCGGGCGAAGTTGTGGAACGACGTCGAAGCGGTCGAAGTGCGCAAGGACGCCCAGCTTGCCCGCGAGATCGAGTTCGCCATTCCGCGTGAGATGACCCAGGCCGATGGCATCGCGCTGGCGCGAGACTTTGTGCAAAAGGAATTCGTCGATCGCGGCATGGTCGCCGATCTCAATGTGCACTGGGATGTCGGACCCGACGGCCTTGCCAAGCCCCATGCCCATGTCATGCTGGGGATGCGCGAAGTTGGAGAAGATGGGTTCGGCGCCAAGGTGCGAGAGTGGAACAAGACCGAGCTGCTGACCCACTGGCGCGAAGCTTGGGCCGAGCACGTCAATGGCCGGCTGGCCCAGCTCGATATCGACGCGCGGATCGATCACCGCAGCTTGGAGGCCCAAGGCATCGATCTCGAGCCTCAGAACAAGATCGGTCCAGCCGCCGCACGCATGGCCCAGGAAGGCCTGGTCCGCGAGCGGCTGGAAGAGCATTTTGCCATTGCCAGAAGCAATGGCGAGAAGATCCTCGAAAACCCCGGCATCGCGCTCGATGCCATCACCCACCAGCAGGCTACGTTCACCAGCCGCGATCTCGCCACCTTCGTGCATCGGCACAGCGACGGGAAGGACCAGTTCGACGCCGTGCTGGCGGCGGTGCGGTCCTCGCCCGATCTGGTGCGCTTGGGTCCTGACGGGCGCGGCGAGGAGCGCTTCACTTCGCGCGCCATGCTCGAGACCGAACAGCGGCTGGAGAAGGCCACGGCCAGGCTCGACGCACAGTGGCATCATGCCGTTCCTGACCGCCATATTGCCGCCGCGCTGGACCGCGCCGAAGCGCGTGGCCTGATGCTGTCGGTCGAGCAGCACCATGCGCTCGAGTATGTCACTGGACGTGGGGGTCTCGCCAGCGTCATCGGCTATGCCGGCACTGGCAAGAGCGCGATGCTCGGCGTGGCCCGCGAAGCCTGGGAGAAAGCCGGCTTTGACGTGCGCGGCATTGCCCTGTCCGGCATCGCTGCCGAGAACCTGGAAAACGGCTCGGGCATTGCCTCGCGCACCATAGCCAGTCTCGAGCACCAGTGGGCGCAGGGACGCGAGACCCTGAGACCCAATTCCATCCTCGTGATCGACGAAGCCGGCATGATCGGCACGCGCCAAATGGAACGCGTGATCAGCGAAGCGGAGGAGCAAGGCGCCAAGGTCGTGCTGGTCGGCGATCCGCAGCAGCTCCAGGCGATCGAAGCGGGCGCTGCCTTCCGCAGCATGGCCGAGCGGCATGGCGCCGTCGAGATTACCGAAGTGCGCCGGCAGGCCGAGGAATGGCAGCGCAATGCGACGCGGCACTTGGCCACCGGCCGCACTGGCGAAGCGATCGAAGCCTATCATGCCGCTGGTCTGGTGGTCGAATCGCCCACCCGCGAATCGGCACGCGATGCCTTGATCAAGCGCTGGGATGCCGATCGGCAGGCCCATCCCGAGGCCAGCCGGCTTATTCTCACCCACACCAATGCAGAATGCGATGAACTGAATGCGCAGGCCCGGGATCGCCTGCGCGATCATGGCACACTGGGTACCGATGTTGCGGTCGAGACCAACCGCGGCACCCGCTTGTTTGCCGACCAGGACCGCATCATGTTCCTGCGCAACGAACGCGAACTGGGTGTGAAGAATGGCATGTTGGGCACCATCGAGCGGGTTGATCGCACCGGCATGGCGGTGCGGCTCGACGATGGCCGCACCGTGGCGTTCGACCACAAGGACTATGCCGACCTCACCCATGGCTACGCCGCCACGGTGCACAAGTCACAAGGGGCTACGCTTGACCGGGTCCATGTTCTGGCGACGCCAGGGCTCGATCGCCATGGCGCTTATGTCGCGCTGTCACGGCATCGTGATCATGTCGAGCTGCATTACGCCAAGGCTGACTTCACCGACCGCGAGCGCCTGGCCCAGCGCATGTCGCGCGACCGGTCCAAGGACATGGCGCGTGATTACGCCGGCCAGGAGCAGGAACAACGAGCGCACAAAGCCGAGCCGACACTACAGTCAGCAACCAGTGCAGAACAACCCGAACGCAAGCAGGGGCGCTTTGCTGGGTTGCGGCTCAGCGTGCCCAGCTTTGCCAGGCCGCCGACCCAAGACCAGCAGGCACAGCGCGACAACACCAAGCCAACATTGGCCGCGGCGCAGCAGCACATCGGAACCAGGCCCAGCCTCGACCAGGCGGTCGAGCGCTATGCCCGCGCCACGGCGGAGATCGACCGCATGACCAGACAGCAGCTCCCTGCACTCGAATACCAGAAGACCGCGCAGGCCCGTGCGGCCCAGGCGCTCGACGCGCTGCCTGGCGGCAGTGCGCGCGATCTCGACACCGCGTTCCAGCGCAATCCCGGCCTCATGGCTGAGGCCGCCACCGGCCGCACCACTACCGCCATCCGCGCCATGCAGCTCGAAGCCGAGATCCGCGCTAATCCCGAACTGCGCGCCGATCGCTTCGTTCAGTCCTGGCAGCAGTTGCAGGCCAAGCGTGGCAGTCTCAGCGGCTCCAACAACCGCGAGGTACGCCAGCAGGTGGAAGGCCAGATGCGCGCCATGGCCAAGGGGCTGGAGAAGGACCACGAGCTGGGCAGTGCACTCAGCAAGCGCGGCAACCAGCTGATCGGCAAACAGTGGTCGCGGGAATGGTCGCCGAGCGTCAGTGGCCATGACATCAGCGAGGCCGCTCGGACCAGGTCCATCGCCCAGCAACTGACCCAATCGCTCGAGCGCGGGCGTGACCGGGGGCTGGGCCTGTGACTGAGGCTGCCGCCCATCGCTCAAGCCCCCAGGCCGACCTCGACCGCCCGGAACTCGCGTTCGAGGCGATGACGCACAAGCTGGCCGTTCTCATTGCTGCCGTCGAAGGCTTTGCGGCGCGGCAGCAGGAACTGCACAGCCGGGACTACACCGAAGACCTGGCCCGTATCCATGCGCGCCAGGACGCAGCAAACCACGCGATCAAGACGCTGGCCAGCAGGCCCGCGCTGCAACTGACGCCGGAGGCCATTGCCGGCCAGATCCATCACGCGACGGCCAAAGCCAGTGAGGTTGAACGACAGCACTTCGGCGCAGCGCGGATTGACCTGGATCGCACCGTCCTCACGATCAACAACATCGTGCAATCCATCCTGAGGGGGCTTCAGCAACTGCGCTGGCTGGGTATCGCGGCAGCCACCGGTGTGGTCGCCGGCTTCATGCTGGGTTGGGTTGTTCCGGACTGCGTCGACCAAGCCGCGCCGGAAAGCTGGCACTGGCCAGAGGAGCGTGCGGCCAGCCTTCTCCAGCGTGATGGCTGGGCAGCTGGGGAGCGGATGCTTCAAGTTTATGATCCGCAGCGGTGGCGGGCGTTGCGGGAAGCCGCCAGCGTTTGGGCGAGCAACGCCAAAGCGTTGGATGATTGCCAGCGGCGTGTCGCGGAGGTCGGAAAGGGCGTGACCTGCTCAATCTCGGTAGACGATCCGCAAAGGTAGGCACAGGACCGATTTCGTCCGGGATTGAGGACGAACCGGAAGGGCAGATCACGACATGCGAAGGCCGGAAAGCTGCCGTTCCAAGGGCGGCAATGAGGGCAGCAGACGACCAGATACTGCCGTTCGCCTGAAGCGGTGCGAATGTCCAGATCAGACAGAAACTGTCAGACAGCAAGCGCTCCAACACCGCCTTTCCATCAACATAGCGCAATTCAGCTGCCCCGCATCAGCCTCGTTTGTAGGAAGGTATTCAGCTCAGATTGATGATGCAGTGATATAACCCCCAATCGCGATAACCACGGCGGCGAAACCGAGTTCGAGGAGCCCCTTGCGGGTGCCAAGAACCTTGCCCAGCGCTATGCCAACAACCACCCCAACGACACCTCCCATGACCAGCAACGCCGTCACGCGCCAGTCGACCATCCCTGACAGGGCATAGGACGTGGCGGTGGTGAACCCCAGCGCACTGACAACAACGAGCGACGTGCCGATCGCGAACGGCAGCGGCATCGCGGTCGCCACGACCAGTCCGGGTACGATCAGGAAGCCACCGCCGATTCCGAAAAAGCCTGCTGCAAGTCCGACGCCTAGCCCGATAGGAACCAGACGCGGCAGCAGCGTCACGGCGCTTTGCCGGGTCAACCGCACATCGGGGGATTCCGCCGTGCGACGCGTGCGCAGCATGGACAGCCCCACACCAATCATCAGCAGCCCGAACAGGACAAGCAGCCGCTTGCCGTCAAAGGTCTTGCCCAATTCGGCCCCAAGCGCGGCGCCGATCATGCCCGACGCCGCGAAAACGCTAGCACAACGCCACTTCACGCGGCCCGCGCGCGCATGGCCGATCAAGCTGGCCAGTGCGTTGACCGTGACGGCGACTGCGGCTGTCCCAATCGCAGCGTGCGGGGATCCGATGCCGACGACATAGATCAGAAGCGGCACGGCGAGGATCGACCCACCCCCACCGACGAGGCCAAGTATCAGGCCGATGACGCCGCCCGATAAGAGGGTCGCAAGAATAGTGGCGGCAGGCATGATTGCCTCAGGCCGCCGCGCGCCGGTTCCAGGGCATGACGCGCAGCAGGTTTGCCATGCCGCACCATCCCGTGACACCCGCGACCATCAGCCCCGCCCCCACGAACGCCGACAGCCCGAAGAAGCCGGGAGCGACGAACATGCCGAGCAGGACGCCGGCCAGCACAAGCGCACCGGCGGTGATCTGTACCTGTCGCATGATTTCCAACGGTTGTGATCGATCGGCGACAACGGGCTGCCCCGCCTGTCGCCACCCTACGATACCGCCTCCGAGGATGTAGGCCGGTGCACTACCCGCTGCCGCACCAAGCTGCGCGGCATTGGCAGCGGTGCGCATCCCCGATTTGCAGTGGAACACGACCGGGCGGCCGTCACCCGGCAGATCGTCGATCCGGTCGAGCGGCACATTTATCGCGCCGGGAATGCGCTCACGCGCATGTTCATCGGCCCCGCGAATGTCGATCAACCACGCGCCGGCATCGATCGCGGCGCGAGTGTCGGCGGGGGAAAGAGTTGCAAGCGTCATCGCATCAATCCTTGCAGTAGAGCTGGTACAGGGTGCCAAGCAGCGTTTCGACACGCGCATCCGCAATGGCGTACCAGAGCGTCTGGCTCTCCCGCCGGTAGGTGACGAGACCTTCATCGCGCATCTTTGCGAGGTGTTGTGAGCAGGCCGACTGAGACAGGCCGACATCGCGTGCCAGATCGCCGACCGTCACCTCGCCATGCTCAACCAGCTTGCACAGCAGCATCAGCCGGCGTGCATTGCCAATCGCCTTCAGCGTATCGGCAACCTGTCCGGCCTTCGCTTCGAATGTCGCCAGGTCCATCGGCGGTTTGAGCATGATTGTCACTCCATTAGGTCTTGCTTATGTAGCATGTTCTAATATATTAGCAAGGGCTAACGGAGGACATCATGACCCACCCCTTCATCCAGGCATTCTTCGACGAGCCGACGAACACGATCAGCTACCTCGTCGGCGATCCCGGCTCGCGGACGGCGGCGGTGATCGATCCGGTCCTTGACTTCGATATGGCGAGCGGGGTTGCCGATACGCGATCGGCCAAGCGCATCGTGGCCTTCGCCCGTGACCATGACTGGCATATTGCGATGGTGCTGGAAACGCATGCGCACGCCGATCATCTGTCGGCGGCCCCTTATATCAAGGCGCGTACCGGCGCATGGACTGGGATTGGCGCACATATCCGCGACGTGCAGAAGATCTTTCGTCCCGTGTTCGCGATGGACGACCTGCGGACGGACGGATCGGACTTCGACCGCCTGTTTGACGATGGTGATCGCTTCTTGATCGGCGAGCTAGAAGTCGAGGTACTGCACGTCCCCGGCCACACTCCGGCCGATGTTGCCTATGTGATCGGTGATGCGGCATTGGTCGGAGATACGCTGTTCATGCCTGATTACGGCACCGCCCGTGCTGATTTTCCCGGTGGTGACGCCCGCACGCTCTACCGTTCGATCCGCCGCTTGCTGGCGCTACCGGATGCGACGCGGCTGTTCCTGTGCCACGACTACAAGGCACCGGGGCGCGACGACTATCGCTGGGAGACGACGGTTGGCGAGCAGCGACGGTCGAGCGTCCACGTGCATGACGGCGTCAGCGAGGATGAATTCGTCGCCATGCGCGAACAGCGCGATGCCGGACTATCTGTGCCCAAGCTCCTGCTTCCTTCAATCCAGGTCAACATCCGCGCGGGCTACTTTGAACAAGCGGAGGCTAACGGCGTCACCTACCTCCGCATCCCGGTGAAGTGGAAAGAGGATTGAGGGTTGGGGCGTCATGCCCGTTTCTTCCCCTACGCCATCGCTCGAAACGCCCGGTGTTCGGCTGCAAGCTGTCCTTTTGACGCAAATCTCGGAATGGGGGCAATGTCCCAGCCCTCGTCATTGAAGCGCTCTACTGCGATGGTGAACGAAAGACGGGTTCCGACGCCCCAGACTGCGTCGCGGAACGACCAGTGTGAGGGCGGCAATCGCCAAAGCGAAGGGACTCGGCCACCATTGTGGAAACGGAAATCTCGTTTGATGGTCATTCCAAGTAATATGCGCCGCTGCCTTTATCTCTCCAGGTTTGACATTTGCGATGGAGCCCGCACGCCGGAGATGGTCTTTTCGGGAAGACGTAAGAAGCCGGTCATTAGCGATTTTCGAGGCCAATGCCGGCTTGGATGATAGATCAAAGAAGCATGTTGAAGGCAATCTGCAGGCTATGCACTACCCTTTCCATCCTAAGGATGGAAAGGGTAGTGCATAGATGCAAAGCTGTCAAATTGCCCTTGCGGCAGCTGCTCAAAGAATCTTGACAAGATTACCTCCAGCGATATAACCCTTGTCCTAAGGACAAGGGTTATATCGCTGGATCATATGATCGAGACCGAGCAGCAGATTTCAACGCCTTTGCGTCATAGCCTTCGCGTGACCAAACTGGCCCAAGCGCTGCTCGCCGAGCTCGATCAGCAGGACAAGCCAGTCCTCAGCAACTATGAGTTATTCCGCATCGTCGTAGCCCTCTACCAACGCGGGAACGTACCTTACCTTCGGGATAGGCTGCCGACGCGCGTAAGCTTCCGGCGTACTCGCGAGATTTTGCGTGTGCATGGCCATATTCGCCCGGATATCGATTATGCTAGCCAATGGCGCATTGTCTCAAAGCCCGACCTCTCTCCAGAGGAACTGGTCTGCAGCATCGACCCATTTTGTTACGTCAGCCACTTATCGGCCATGCAGCGATATGGCCTGACCAACCGCAGACCCGAAGCACTCCTCATGACGCAGCCCACCCCGAAATTGCGCCGGGAGATGCTCGACAGCAAAATGGAAGCGGATTTCGGTGACGTCTTTTTCGATCTGGACCATGACGTTGAACGCCTAAAGGCCGTCACCCATCCAGATATCGTTCGCGACCGCCGCCTCTCCCTCGTCGCCACGAAATTCTACCGTAATTTCATGAATGTCCGAGGAAGCTTCGTTCGCATCGCAACGATCGGGCAAACCTTCCTTGAGATGATCGATAGCCCTGATCTTTGCGGCGGAATGCTCCATGTCATGGATGTCTGGCGGGAACATGCCGGAAATTTCCTCGATGAAATCATCGAGGTTGTTGGGAGTTCTGAAAAGCCTATCCTCAAGGTCCGGGCAGGCTATATTCTGGAAGGTGTTCTAGGAATCGACGATCTCCGTGTTCAAGAATGGCTTGCCTATGCCCAGCGCGGATCAAGCCGCGTGCTGGACCCAGGCAAGCCATTTTCTCCGATTTTCTCCGAAAAATGGATGCTTTCGCTAAATGCCTGACGCCGTGCCGGTCGAAAAGACGATCCAGGTCAATATCGAGGATTGGATCGACCGGGCCAAGGCCGATCCGGTGGCCTATGTCGAGCGCCAGGCAACCGAAGTGTTCCTGGCGGCCTTAGCCATGACACCACGCTTCTCCCGCGAGATATTTCTCAAGGGCGGGATCCTGATGGGGGTGGTTTATGGTAGCCCCCGCCAAACTGGCGACATCGATTTTACCGCAATCAGCGAGCCCGAACCAGCGATCGCCGATGCACTCAGGGATGAGTTGAACGCTGCATTCCCCCGCGCAGCAGCGCGCCTGGGTTATCCAGACCTGCGATGTGCGGTCCAGTCATGCCGCTATCTGCCGTCTCGTGCAAAATTTGCCGAGTCAACCGGCCCAGCTCTGAAGGTCAAAATTGGCTATGCCCTGCGCGGATCGCCTCAGGAGCGTCATTTCGAGGAGGGCAAATCATCACAGATCCTTGAGGTCGATATCTCCTTCAAGGAGCCGGTCGGCGCGATCCAGATTGTCACATTTGGCGACGGCGCCGCAATTGGAGCTTACTCGCTTCACGACCTCATTACCGAAAAAATCCGCGCACTCCTTCAGCAGGAGAAGCGCAATCGGGGCCGTAGGCAGGATTTCTACGACATCGCCTCCTTGCTCAAGCGCTTCGAGTTCGATGAAAGCGAAAAGGCACGCCTTCTCAAGCTTCTTTACGAAAAATGCGCCGCGCGCACCATGAATTGCCCAACACCCGAGCCGGAATCATTGGCCAGGCCCGAGGTGCGTGATCGTGCCTTTAAAGAATGGGCGACCCTTGAGATCGAAATCGGCGCCTTGCCTGATTTTGAGGAATGCTTCGCAATTGTCGATGCGTTCTATCGCTCACTTCCCTGGTCGCCAAAGCCGGATCAAGTTCTTATCTCGCCACTATGACCGATCAGTTCTCCCGTGATCGCTCCGCGAAGCTGACCGCCTTCTACCAAGCCTTTCGCACTGCGTTCGACGCGACGACAGTTAGTGGCGAGTTTATGAAATACCGCTAGTGGAGGCTGGTCTCCTACGCTTTTGACGCAAAAGTCCCGACATTGAAACGTACCGGATTTGTTGGAGGGCTTCTCGTATGCGATGAACGGAAGGAAGCTATTGATGAGGTGACAAGAGGCGTTGAATGTCCGCAATCGCGGCGGCAATTCCCTGACTGATGCTCGCCCGCTGTTGGCGGCTCACACCCGGACAACACAATTCGATCGGCAGCCAATAAGGCTACGACGTCGTACTACCCAGCCTTAAGCCGCGAACTTTAATCTTTTTCGACAGGCTGCTTTCGGGCTATCTTTCTGTCATGGCATTCGGCGTGTTCATCCATCGGTCTGATTCGATCTACGACGACACCCCGGCCGAGCGATACCAGTTTCCGAAACAGTATCTGGAACGCGCCCGAGCCTGCGTCGGCGACTGGATTATTTACTACGAGCCGAGAAAGGTTACAGGCACGCGAGGCTACTACGCAGTGGCCAAAGTCGAGCGGATCATCGCCGACCCGACAACGTCCGGCATGTACCTTGCTCTGATCGCGCCCGGCAGCTATCTGGATTTCGCAAGCCCTGTTCCATTTTCTGATGAAGATGGGCCTATCGAACGCGGCCTGCTCAACGAGGTTGGAGCCATTTCCGGGCGAGCTCAAGCAGCCGTTCGAGGCCTGTCTTCCAGCGACTTCAATCGTATCGTGGCCGCCGGACTGGCCGATGAGAAGCCGCTGCTGCCACGGACAGATTTGCTAATCGACGAACAAATTGTTCGTGAAGAGTCAGCCCCCTTTGTGTTCGATGAGGCTAGGGAACGCGTTTCCGCTATCGTTTCCCGCGTAGTGCGCGATCGCGTGTTTCGCCGAATTGTGTTGCGAGCCTATGATGAACGCTGTGCCGTCACCGGGCTAAAGCTCATCAACGGTGGCGGGCGGGCCGAAGTTGAGGCCGCTCACATCCGCCCCGTGGAAGCTAGTGGGCCTGACATTGTGAGCAATGGCTTGGCCCTTTCCGGCACCGCACATTGGATGTTCGACCGAGGTCTGATTGGACTGGACGACGACATGCGCATCATGATTTCGCGGCAAGCAAATGATCCTGACAGCATCCGATCGGTCATCAATGCCACGGGCCGAATCTTGCTGCCGCAGCGCGAAGCTGATCGCCCGCATCCGCAATTTCTCAGGTGGCACCGAGAGCACCGCTTCAAGCTCTGAAGCTGCTGCTGCATTTTCTGGGCGGTTGTCGCACCGAATTTGTTCCCCTCCTCCGGTGCCAATCGGCGCCGGAATGAGACGCGAGAACATGATCTGCGACTCGGCCGAATCGGGGATTGGATTCCGCTCGTGAGAACCGAACCGCGTCACATTTTTCTTGACAGGGGCACGCGTGATGGACCGATTTTCGAATCACACAACATACTGAAATCATATCAAATTGTTAGTTTATCAATTGGATTCCCGCTACCTCCAGTTCTCGGTCTCAGGACATCCCTAACAGCTTTACAAGCCGCTGAAATCTGCGGCATTTTTCAGGCCATCCGGCTCGGGAAGTCTCGCCTCATGCCATGGCTCGGGTTCGTGAATGCCGGTCGATCCGGGCATGCCCTATCCGTCAGGCCTGATCAGCCTGATATCCCGATCGGCCGCCCAGCTATGGATATCCTCGCGGCGCAGCGCGGTGCCCATGAGATCGGGGAACTCATCGGGGGTGCAGGCGAAGACCGGAATGTCCAGCGCGGCAACTTTTGCGGATAGCGCGGGATCATAGGAAGGGCGTCCGCTGTCGGTGAGTGCCAACAGCACGATGACATTGACGCCCGAAAGCACCAGGCGCGCCAGCCGGTCGAGCAAGGCCTCCGCATCGCCGCCTTCATAAAGGTCGGTAATCAAAACGAGATGCGACTTGGCCGGACGCTCGATGCGCTCTTCGCAATAGGCCACCGCGCGGTTGATATCGGTGCCCCCGCCCAGTTGGACGCCGAACAGCACTTCTACCGGGTCAGCCAGTTCTTCAGTCAGATCGACGATAGCGGTATCGAAGCAGACGAGCTTGGTCGCCACCACAGGGAGCGACGCCATGACTGCAGCAAAGATCGAGGCATAGACCACCGACGTCGCCATTGAGCCCGACTGGTCGACACAGAGCACGACTTCATCAAGGTCGGCAATACGGCGCTGCTGGCGCAGAAAGCCGACCAGCCTTTCGGGGACGATTGTGCCATGCTCGGCTTGATAATGCCGCAGATTGGCGCGGATCGTGCGCGGCCAGTCAATATCGGCAAAGCGCGGGCGATTGGTGCGGCGCGACCGATCAAGCGCGCCGCGGATCGCATCACCCGTGCGCCGTTCCAGCCGCTCCATCAATTCCGCCACGACTTTGGCAATGACAATGCGCGCGGTTTCCTTGGTCTTTTCCGGCATCACCGAGCGCAGCGCGACGAGATCGGCGACAAGGCTGACATCGGCCTCCACGGTGGCGAGGAATTCCGGTTCGAGCAGCATCTGGCGCAGGCCCTTGCGCTCGAAGGCGTCTTTCTGGATGACCTGAACCACCGGCGTGGGGAAGAACTCGCGAATGTCGCCCAGCCAGCGGGCAACGCGTGGGGCCGATGCACCGAGGCCTCCGCTGCCTTTCTTCCCGCCATCCTCCCCATCGCCATAAAGCGCGGAAAGCGCCTGCGCCATGCGCAGGTCGGATGCCGAGAGGGCCGATCGCTCGCTCTCGCTTTCCTCGACGCCCAAGGCCAGAGTCCAGCGGCGGATACGTTCGTCTTGGCTCATGCGGGTGCTCCCGCCTGCAAGAGAGCAAGAACGCGTGCCTCGTGCGCGGGCCAAAGCGTGGCGGCAGCAGGCAGCAGGCGATAGAGGCGCCCACCTCCGACATCGTCACGCCCCAGCGCGGCATCGGCCAGCCGCCGCCGCTCTGCCTTGTCGAGCCGCGAGAAGACGCGGCGCAACAGCGGCAGGCTCGCCACAAATGCTTCTTCCTCCAGCGCGCTGATCCAGGCATCGACAGCATCACGCAGCGGGTCATCGTGGATCAGTCGCTGGCCCATGCCGTCAAAGAAACCTTCAAAGAAGCCCGCCGCCTCGGCCACTGGCGTGCCGGGAGAGAGCATCCGCGAAAGCAAGGTGGCAGCCTCGTCGGCGGGAAGCCGATCCGCTTCAAAAAGCAGTCTTGCGGCAGCGCCGGACACCAGCCTTGTCGCCTGCTGATCGGCAATGACGGCCGCCAGCGCGGTATACCAGCTTTCCGCAATATCGCCGCCAAGCTCCGCCAGTGTGATAGCTCCATCGGCGGCAAGGATCGCCTCGCGCAGCGCCGCGGCCGCCTCGGCGTCCAGATTGCGCGCGGCATAGGCCAGCGCCAGCGATGCCTGCACCACGATGCGCGGCATCAGCGCGGCCAGATGTTCAACCGTGCCCGCGCGCGCCTCGCCATAGCGCAGGACATCGGCCATGGGTGGCAGCGCGACCAGCATGCCCGGGCAATCGCTAGTCAGCGCTGCCTTTTCTTCCATCAGGGCGATGCCTGCATCCGTGGCGCGTGGCAGATCGGCAATCATCGCGTCGCGAACCAGCCGCGCGAGCATGCCCAGATTGCCCTCGCCACGCATGGTTTCGAGCAGGCAATTGGCGGCCGCCTCGGCGATGGTCGAGCCATGGACAAGGTTCTCGACCAGCCGCACCGCATATTCGGGCTCCCAGCGCAAAAGCCAGTTCTCGCGAAACGTCCCGCGGCTACGCCCGGCGTCGGTCAGTCGCCCCCAGGGAATGCCCAGCGCCGTCAGGCGGTGGAGCAAGGCGGATCGGGCAAGGCCGCTTTCGCTGCGCAAGTCGAGCGTCAGAGCGCGTTCGAGCGCCTCGGGCTTGAGCCGCGTCGCCTTTTGCTGCCGAGCAAGATCTTCGAGCAATGGGGCAAGCGGGGTGCCACTGGGGATCACGCCAACGCCCGAACCGACCAGCAACTGAGCGGCAATGTCGTCCCACACCGCACGTTCGCCATGGCAAAGGCAGGCAATCGTGGCCTCGCGCATTTCCTCGAACCCCGGCGTGGGCCGGCCGCGCATTGCGGCCAGCGCAGTGCCAAGCCGCTGCGCTTCGATCAAGGCGGCGGTCGAAACGAAATGCCCCCTCTCGCGCAAGGTATGGGCGATCTTGGCGAGCCAGACCGCATTGCTATCCGCCGCCCCGCCGCTGTGCCACACATGCGCGCACCAGCCAGGCGCTGCCACACCAGCACCATAGCCACTGGCATAGGCAAGACGCGGCGTGGTCCAAGGCGCCCACGTGGCTTTGATCTTCACCTTGGCGCGGCCCTTGAGCAGAGCGCGGTCGGCGGCAAGACTGTGCTTTTCTGCCAGAGCAGGCACATGCCAGGCGCCGCAAACCACCGCCACCGGACCGGGGCTGTCCTTGGCGACGCGGGCGATCTCGATCCGCATATGCGCCTCGCGCGCAGCCTCGTAGGCCGGGAGCGGGCCGGATTCGCGTCGCAGCGCAGTCATGGCATCGGCAACTGCGGCAAAGACCGGGCCGGGAGAAGGGTTCTGCTCGATGACATCGGCCCACCATGATTCGCCATCATCATAGCCAGCAGCCTGTGCCAGCGAGCCGATTGGATCTTGGGCGATAGGGTTGGGCGGTATCTCTGGTGCGGCATTGTCCTCCTCGGCCAGACGGTCGGCGGCGGGGAGGTCGATAAAGAGCAAATCGGCGCCATGGGCCAGCGACCAGCGGGCCGCCTGGAACTCGGGCGAATATTCGGCGAAAGGGAAGAAGCTCGCGCGGGAGGGATCGTCCTGCGCATAGGTCAGCAGCGCGACCGGTGTTTCCAGCGCCGGATCGGCCAGCATCGAAAGCAGGTGCGTGGCGTCGGCCGGCCCCTCGATCAGCACCGCGCAGGGGCGTAGATCATCCAGCGCCTCAACCAGCCGCCGGGCCGAGCCTGGGCCATGGTGGCGGATACCGAAATAGGAGACCGGCGCGACCACAGGCTCACAGCATCTCGGTCAGCGAGGCATAATAGCCTTCAAAGCCGCGCCGCTTCTTGAGCACGGTTTCGAGATATTCGCCCAGCACCGCGCGGTCCTGCACCGGGTCTTTCACCACCGCGCCGATCATGTTGCTGGCCAGTGTTTCCGGCGTCAGCCTGCCATCGTTGAAGAAGGTTGCCTGACTGATGCCGCCCACCATCACGCCGATAGCTTCAGCCGTGGAAAGCCCGCCTGATGGCACTTTGAGCGCGACTTTGCCGTCTTCGGTCGAGCCTGCGCGCAGTTCGCGGAAGATCGCCACCACCCGGGCCACTTCCTCGGCCACATTTTTCGGCTCGGGCAGATCGAGGCTCTGCGCCATTTCGCCCACGCGCTTGACGATGATCGCCACTTCTTGCTGCGCGTTATCGGGCAAGGGCAGGACGACGACATTGAACCGCCGTTTAAGCGCCGAGGACAGCTCGTTCACCCCCTTGTCGCGGTTGTTGGCAGTGGCAATGACGTTGAAGCCGCGCGCAGCATAGACGGTGTCGTTCAGCTCGGGGATCGGCATCATCTTTTCCGAAAGCACGGTGATGAGCGTGTCCTGCACATCACTGCCCATGCGGGTCAGTTCCTCGAACCGGCAGAGCTTGCCGCGCTCCATCGCGCGCAGTAGCGGGGTGGGCACCAGCGCCTCGCGGCTGGGACCGTGGGCGAGCAACTGTGCATAGTTCCAGCCATAGCGAACCTGGTTTTCATCGGTGCCCGAGGTGCACTGGATCACCATCGTCGAATCGCCGGTGATCGCCGCAGCAAGATGTTCGGAAACCCATGACTTGGCGGTGCCGGGCACGCCGAGCAGCAACAGCGCGCGATCGGTGGCAAGAGTGGCGACAGCGGTTTCGATCAAGCGCTTGTCGCCGACATATTTGGGGGAAATGACGGCGCCATCCGCCGCCTTGCCGCCCATCAGATAAGTGACGACCGCCTGGGGCGAGAGCGCCCAGCCGGCCGGGCGGCGGCCAACATCGCCTGCTGCCAGCGCGGCCAGTTCGGCGGCGTGGGCCTGTTCGGCGGGCATCCGCAGCATCTCGCTCATGGATTGCTTCCTTCGTCGTTGAGCGCGGCGTTGAGCCGCAACAAATCAAGCCTTGGGTCCGATGCGATCAGCCCCGCATCCGTCAGCCGGCCCAGCGCCTCCGACGCTGCGGCGCGGGCGGACAGCAAGCCGAGCGCGGCCAATTCAGGCGCATGGTCGGCAGGCTTGGCATCCTCCTTGACCAGCGATGCTAGCAGCGCCTTGCCCGCAGCGGTGCGGATCGTGCCGGCGATCTCACCATCGCCTCCGGCCAAAGGCAGCGCGCGAAGGAAATTGCCCTCTTTTGCTTCCAGCATGCGCAGCGCCACTTGCTGTCGCCAGGTTGCGGACATGCGGGGCAGCAGCGGAATAAACGCCAGGATGTCGCTGCCTGGCTGCGACGCCAGCGCTTCGGCAACAAGGACGACCACCTCATCGGCAGCGCTGCGCTCCGCCATTGCCGCAAGGGCATGGTCGGCATGGGTGTCCTCGCCCCAAGGCCAGGCTGCGATCAGTTCTTCCGGGCTCAACGCGAGGGCTTGCGCCATGGCCGTCAGCGTCAGCGCCTCCATCAGCGCGCCGCGGCGGTTACGCTGCGCGGAGGTCTTCAATTCCTGCGGGACGATCCGCAGCGATTTACGCAGCCATCCGGTGGTTTTCGTGGAGAAGAACCCGGCGATCTCGCGGGCATCCTCGTCCACCGCACCGCCCTTTCCCAGCCGGGCCAGCAATGCCATCGCCCGCGCCTTGACGCGCGGCGCGCGATCGCCGGCCAAGGTTTCGAGCAGCGGGACGTCGGTGGCCGACAGCCCGGTCAGCAGGTCGAGAAAGAGCAGCCGCCGGTCTGGCGTCTCGCTGGCAATCTTGGCGGCGAGCAACGCCGATGCGCGCGCCGGATCGCGCCGCCGCAATTCGGCAAAGGCAACCCGCCTTGCGGCCGGACCGAAACGATCCCAGTTTTCCGGAGAGATTTCGTCCGTATCGGCGCAAGCGGCAGCCTGCGCCACCCAATCCTGCCACGCCGCATACGTGGCGGGAAGATCGTGCTCATTGGCGCCCGGCAACCAGTCGGCAGGATGCATGGTCCAACCGCGCCGGTCGAGCAGGGCCAGCAGGCCGCGGCGGTGATCCGCATCGCGCAGCGCGGCCAAGATGCGCCGGCAGCGCGGACGCAATGCTTCGGGCAGCGGCGGCTTGGCAAGGCGCGGAAGGTCGTCCAGCACCTGCAGATCTCCCGCCGGTTCGGCCACGGCCATCGTGCCCAGCAATTGGCCGGTCAGCGCCAGCAGGCGCAGTTCCGCCTCGCCCGCATCTTGGCCCAGCCCGCCGCGCCAGCCAGCGGGCGCTGCATGTGCAGCGCTGCCGCCCATCGTCCAACGGGTGATGACCGGGGCCAGTCCATCCAACAGCGCTTCAGCCACCGATCCGCCCCCAAGGCGTGCGCGCGGCCAGCAGGTCGAGCCGGTTGCCCGACCACAACCCGACGCTGCGCGTCAATTCGGTGCCTGTCGCCAACCCCGTCACCTCGCCGCCCAGCGGCAGTGCCCCGTGGCTGCCCCGCCACCATGTCGCGCCAGAGCGGTCAAAGCCGATCCTACCGGCGGGCAGCAGCACGGGCCAGGCCACAGCCCAAGGTTCGTCGAGCCATGGTGTGGTCAACGCCTGCTCCAGCGGCTCGTCGTGCTCCGGCCATGCCCGCAGCGCCTCGCCCGCCGCCTCACGCCCCAGCAGCACCGCCCGCAATGGCGCGCGCGCTGGATAGAAGGCCATTTCACCCACGAATTGTTCCCCGGGTACAAAGACTGATCCCCGCCGTCCTGCGCTGGCCGGGAAGAAATCGAGCAGCATGGCAAAGCGCGGCTGATCCGGGCCAAGGTTGAGCAGCCATGTCGTCTGCGAAACCAGCCCGTCCCGCCGTGTCCGCACCTGCTCGCCCAGCACTTCCCAAACGCCCGCCACACGGATCGTCCGGGGATCAGCGAGCAGGGCCTCGCGGTTTTCCGTTGTTGCCACCGCGCGGCGCAGTTCGGGCGCGCGCGGATCGGCACGATAGGCACGCGCCAGCAGCACCAGGCGCCCCAGTTCCACGGTGGCGGCGCGGATGCGATCAGCAGCGGGTTGTTCAAGCAGCCGCGCGGGCAGTTCGTCGATGTGGCCAGCCAGCGCCGCCGCCTTGCCATCGACCAGCCGGGCCGCGATCCGGCGACAGCGCGCCGTGACATCGCCGACAAAGCCGCCGAGGCCAAGCCGCAACTGGTCACCAATCCATTGTTCAAGCGCGTCGAGCGCATCGAGGATCGCACGCTCGGTATCTTCGGCGCGTTTGGCGCTGGCTGCCGCGCGCCGCGCTGCTGCCTTCTCGTCCGTGGCCGGTTCGGGCGCTTCGCTCAGCGCTGCCGCAAGGCTCTTTTCCTCGCCGCTTTCCGCCTTGACCACGGGCCTCGCCACCACCCCTGTCCGCCGCCTGCCCAGCCAGTCGCTGACCCAGTCCGGCGTTTCGGCGGCGGGAAAGGGCGCTATCGCCTCGACATTGATCCACAGCAGCGCCAGCGCATGTTTGCAAGGGAACTTGCGCGAAGGGCAGGTACACTTGCTGCCCATATCGCGCAGATCGGCCATGACCCGATAGGGATTCGCGCCCGACCCGGCGCATTCGCCCCAGATCAGCGTGGCATCATGGCTGGCGCCAAGGCCGGACCATTTTGTGGGTTTGGTCAGCCCGGCGGCGGCCTTGAGCGATGCCTGATCGCTTGCAAGTTGTTCAACCGCCTTCAGATCGCCCCCCACACGCCCTCCAACTTCGCCGTGAAAGCCATGGTAGATTGCGGTTGTTAAATAACAATTGTGTTTCGATGTCGGGCCGCAGTTTAAGAATGGCCGGACCCGAAGCGCCCCGGGGGCCCAGCTTGCAAATGGCCGTCATTGCAGATGACAAAGTTTTGACAGGTGTGGATCAGCGGCAAAATGTCGTATGCTCACGCTCAGGCAGCGAATTTCATTGCCCAGCCCGCCGCTTGCATATTTTTTAAATATAACCACGCTTACAAGCGTGAGCATAAATTGCGAATTGCATAAATCCCTGGCCGGCTTTTGAACAAATGCTTGTCGCCGGGGTGCCGCATGTTTTATGATCCACTGGCAGACGGCGCTTATTGCCCGTCTTCTCGGAGAAAGACCGTGTTGGAACACTATAGCCTTGTGGGCGCTGCGCCCGTGCTGTTCCAGCCCTTCTCGTAAGCGTCGCGTGGCGCTGCGATAGGGTGGTGGAACCGCCTGTCGCGCCCTTTCAAGCCTTCTTGAAATTGGACCTGATCGACCGCGCCTAGTCGCGTGGCCAGGCCGCACGTGAGACGCTTTATGGACGAGTTTTCGATCGTCCGCAGCCTGGCGCTGCGGATTGGCCAGGATATTCCGGCCAAGGGTGCACTGGCGCTCGCTTTGGGTGAATGGGCAGGGCCAAACCTGCCGTGGTTGCTGGATGAAACGGCACAGGAAGATCCCGCGTGGGCTGAAATCTGCCCCAAGCTGGCTGCATCCCAGCAGCAGGGCGTGCCAGCCCATGTCCTGGTGCTGGGCGCAAGGTTGGCCCGGCTGCTCGGTTTTTCGCCCTTCGATGCACAACTGATGGCCGTGATGATCGCGGCAGAGCGGCTGCCCCGGTTTCGCGAACTGGTGCGTATCGCCGCGCGGTGTGGGCATGATCTGCCAGCATTGCTGGGTGAACTGGCCGGCGCAGACAGCGCCATGGCCGAAGGAGCCGTGCGCCAAAGCCCGGTCCTGCGTCTTGGCTTGATCGGCTTTGAGCTGGGACATCAAGGGCATTTGCAGGTGGACCTGCGCTGGCCGCTGGAGCGTTTGCTCAACCGTGCGCCGGCGGCCGATGGCGATCTGCTTTCTTTGCTGGTGGGCGCGCGCCAAGACGCGCGACTGACGTTGGAGGATTTCAGCCACGTGGGTGACGCCGACATGCTGCGCCGCCTGCTGGCAGGGGCGCTGACACATCGTGCGGCAGGCATCAACATCCTGATCCACGGCCCGCCGGGCACCGGAAAGACCGAAATGGCGCTGGCCCTTGCCGCTGCCGTAGGCGCCCCGCTGCACGCGATTGGCGAAGCTGACGACGACGGGGATGAGCCGACCCGCTGGGAACGCGTCCGCGCCCTGCAACTGGCGCAGCGTGCCCTGTCTGGCCAACCCCGCCCGGCGATCCTGCTGTTCGACGAGATGGAGGACCTGATCGGCGACACCCAGCGCAGCGAGGGTGACTGGATGAACCGACGCGAGGGCAGCAAGGTTTTCATCAACCGCATGTTGGAAACCAACCCGCTGCCGGTGATCTGGACCACCAATGCGCTGGGCAATGTGGACGATGCCATCCTGCGCCGCATGAGCTTTGTGCTGCGCATGGCGCACCCGCCCCGCAGCGCGGCCTTGCGCATGGCGGACCGGATCGCGCACGAGGAAGGCGTTGTCCGTGGCGACGCCATCACGGCGCTGATCGATGCCGCGCCCGAGGCGGCCAGCGTGTTGCGGGTGTCGGCGCGGGTGGCGCGTTTGGCAGGAGAACTGGATGGTGGTGCCAAGGCGGCTGGATCGCTGGTGCGCGCACTGCGTGATGAACCTCTGCCAGTGGGGCACGAGGACGCGCTCGACCTTGACCTGTTCGAGACCGATCGTCCGCTGGCCAGCTTGCTGGAGGCAGTCTCAGCGGGCGGGGCCAGCGATGTCTCGTTGCTGCTCTCCGGGCCGCCCGGCACGGGCAAGACCGCGCTGGCGCATCACTTCGCCCGTGCGCTGGATCGTCCCCTCCTGGTCAAACGCGCTTCGGACCTGCTGTCCAAATGGGTCGGCGGCACCGAACGCGCCATTGCCGATGCCTTTGAGGAAGCGCGTCGCCGCGATGGCGTCCTGTTGTTCGACGAGGCGGACTCCCTCTTGTTCGATCGCCGGCACGCGCGCACTAGTTGGGAGGTTGGCCAGGTCAATGAATTGCTGACCTGGCTCGACCGGCATCCGCTGCCGGTCGTGGCCGCCACGAACCACCCCGACAATCTGGACCCGGCAACACTTCGGCGCTTTGTTTTCAAACTGAAGTTGAAGCCGCTGGGTCCCGAACGGCTGATACGGGCCTTTCGCCAGCGCTTCGGCATGGAGCCGCCAGAAGGCATCGCCGCCCTTAGCAACCTGACGCCGGGGGATTTTGCCGTGGTGGCGCGCCAGCTTCGCCACGCCCCCGCGCACGATGCCGCCGACATCCTCGCCCGTCTGCGCGACGAAAGCGCAGCCAAGGGAGGCGGCAGCGTGCGCATGGGTTTTTGACGCCGCGTCCGGCCGGGGATTGCACCTCGGCCGAACGGTGCGCCTGCTCGATGCAGCATCCCATCAACACCGAGAGCGTGAGCCGAACCGGTTTTGGAGCGATCCGGGTCACCACTCCGGCGCCACGCTCGGAAGCAAGATTGACCCGCCACTCGGCGCCATCGAGCTATTGCATTCCGCTCCTGAAAACCGAAACTCGCGCCGCTACCCTCACGCCGCCAGCGCTTGCGGGTCGATCATCACGCGGTTGCGGCCTTCGCGCTTGGCGGCGTAGAGCGCGGCGTCGGCGGCCTTGAGTAGGGCGGTGCCTTCGCGGTCCATGCCTGGGGCCCAACTGGCCAGACCGAACGACATCGTCACCGAGCCCAGCGCCCGCTCGCCCTGGCGCACGGTCAACAGGCTGACCGCCACGCGCACTTCTTCCACGCGGGCGCGCAGGACCGAAACTTCGGTGGCCGGCGCGATCACCACGAACTCCTCTCCGCCAAAGCGGCAGACCACGTCGCCATCGCGGAACCGGCGGCGCAATTCGCCGGCCACGGTTTGCAGCACCTGGTCGCCGGCATCATGGCCGAATTCGTCGTTGAAGCGCTTGAAGTGGTCGATATCGCACATCACCACGGTCAATGGCGCGCTCGAACGCGAGGCGCGGGCCATTTCCAGGGCCAGCGTCTCTTCCAGATAGCGACGGTTGAACAGGCCGGTCAGCGGATCGCGGATGGTCTGTTCGCGCAGGCCGCGCTGCAGGCGGTGGTTGACCAATGCCGAGGCGATGTTTTCGCTCAGCACGGCCAGGCGAAACCGGCTTTCGGTGCCGATCGTGCCCATGAGATAGAGCACGCCGATCACTTCACCACCGGCGAGCAGAGGCTCGCAATGGTAGTGATCGGATTGCTGGCCCACGTGGGGGCAAACGATGTCCGAGCCAGGCTCGTCCACGTAATGGCTTTGCCCGCGGCGCAGGGCCCAGCATTCCTCTGGCGCAAAGCCGGCTTGCCCGAATGCCTGCCCGGCCTCCACCCCGCCCCAGGTGGCCGTGGGAATCAGTAGGTTGCGCGAATTGTTGTGCACGAACAGCACGCCGGGAATATGCGGCAGCACACGCGGCACGAAGACACGGATGATCGCGGCGAGTTCGTCGTCGGTGCGGGCGGCCTGCATGCGGTGCGCCATGCCGCCCAGAATCTCGATCACTTCGCCCCGTTCGCGCAGGGTTTCAGCGTTGTGGCTCAGCGCTGCGTTGGCGGCCTTGAGATTTTCGCCAGCCTCGGCCTGGCTGGCCACCGCGCGTTGCAGTTCGTCGGCCATGGCGTTGTAGCCGCCGGCCAGGCGCGTGAACTCGCTCGATCCCATTTCCCCGGTAACGCGCGCCTCGCGGTGGCCCGCGCCGAGTTCGCCCATCACCGCCAGCATTTCCCCCACGGGCCGCCGGATGCGCAGGATCAGCGAGCGCGCAACCAGCGCCAGCATCATGAGGGTAAGCGGCGTGCCCAGCACGACCAGCCAGCGAATCGTGCGCAGCAGGCTTTCCACCTCGGCCATACGATCGGCAGCAAGCGCTCGCTCGTCGAGCAGCAGGTCGTTCACCTTGGCTTCGACCAGTTGCATCATGGCCAGCCCGCGGCCGCTGGCCGTAGAATCCAAAGCTCGATCGAACGCGCCGCTGCGAGCCAGGCGATAGACCGTTGCCAGCGTATCGGCGCGTGCGTTGACCAGCACCTGCAACTGGCGCGCCCGCTCGTGCTGCTCGAAATTGTCGGTGGTCAGCGCCACCAGGTCGGCCGCATCGCGGCGCGCCGTGTCGATCGCTGGCAGCACGGCACTGGCGAATTCGGGATTGTGGGTGAGCGTATAGCCGCGTTGGCCGGATTCGGCGGCGCGCAGGCTGGCCAGGGCATGGTTGGCCGTGCGCAGCACGCGCGACGAATGATCGACCCACCGCAGGTTGTCATGCATCTGCAGCGTCACGGCCAGCAGCGCGCCAGCCAGAATCATGATCAACCCGGCCAGCGCGGCGCAAAGCAGCGAAATGCGATGAGAAAGCGACCCGACCAATAGAACCTACCCGTGCGACCCCGATCGCCTGCTTAACAGATTAGGCGCTAAAGAGAAATCGCTCTGTGCGGGTTCACTTTTGACATACCGGGCAGAAAAACGTGGAGCGCCCGCCCTGCACCACGCGCGCCACCGGCCGGCCGCAGGCGCAAGGATCGCCCTCGCGGCCATAGACGCGCCAGTCCTTGGCGAAGTACCCCAGCTCGCCATCGGGCCGGGCATAGTCGCGCAAGGTGGAACCGCCCGCGGCAATCGATTCTTCCAGCACGGCGCGAATCTCGGGCACCAGCCGCTTGAGCGCGGCCAGCGAAACGGTGCCGGCTTCCCGCTCGGGATGGATGCGCGCGCGGTGCAGCGCTTCGCACACATAGATGTTGCCAAGGCCCGCCACGATCCGCTGGTCGAGCAGCATGAGCTTGATCGCGGCGATGCGGCCGGCAAAGGCGCGCGCCAAGTGCTGCGCCGTGAGCCCCGGCCCCAGCGGTTCGGGCCCGAGCGCGGCGAACGGCGGCCAGGCATCGAGCGCATCGTCGTCAACCAGATCGACCGAACCGAAGCGGCGCGCATCGTTGAGCGCCAGCACATGCCCGTTGCCGGTTTCCAGCACGAGGTGATCGTGCTTGGCGATCTCTTCGGGATCGATTCGCCAGCGGCCCGACATGCCCAGGTGAAACACCATGGTGCGGGCACGGTCCGTGTGGATCAGGCCATACTTGGCGCGGCGCGACAGGCCCGTCACGCGTGCACCGGTCAGCGCCTGGCCCAGGTCTGGCGGGAACGGGCGGCGCAAGTCGGCGCGGCGCATGGCCACGCGGGTGATCGTCTGGCCCTCGAGTATGCTCGCCAGGCCGCGAACGGTGGTTTCAACCTCTGGTAGTTCGGGCATCGTGCCGCTCTGCTATCATGCTTTGCGCCTGCGGCAATTCCTCTTTAAAGGCCCTGAACCATGACCAGCCCGGAAAGCGTGTCCTTCGGTTACGAGGACGTCACCCCTGAGGAAAAGACTGCCCGCGTCGGCGCGGTGTTTTCCAGCGTCGCCAAAAAGTACGACGTGATGAACGACGCGATGTCGGTGGGCATGCACCGCCTGTGGAAGGATCGCTTCGTCGCCCGCGTCAAGCCGCGCGAAGGCGAGCAGATTCTCGACATGGCCGGCGGCACCGGCGACATCGCGTTCCGCATGGCGCGCGAAGGCGCGTCGATCACAGTGAGCGACATCAACCAGGACATGCTCGACGTGGGCATCGAGCGCGCGATGGAGCGCGGCATCGATGGCCTGGTCTGGTCGCGCCAGAATGCCGAGGAGCTTTCTTTCGGCGATCGCTTCTTTGATGCCTACACCATCGCCTTTGGCATCCGCAACGTGACCCGGATCGACGCGGCCCTGGCCGAGGCGCACCGCGTGCTCAAGTTCGGCGGGCGGTTCTTCTGCCTGGAATTCTCGACCACGCAATGGCCCGGCTTTGCCGAAGTCTATGATGCCTATTCGCACAAGCTGGTGCCCAAGATCGGCCAGGCGATTGCCGGTGACGCCGAATCCTATCGCTACCTGATCGAATCGATCCGCCGCTTTCCCAAGATGGACGAATTCGAAGGCATGATCAAAGCCGCCGGTTTCCGCCACACCAAGGTGGAGCCGATCCTGGGTGGCCTGGTGGCGATCCATTCCGGCTGGAAGGTCTGAGAGTACACATTCGTTGACCCGTCCTGCCACCCATATTCGCCGCCTGCTGGGCTGGGGCCGCATTCTGGCGCGCCATGGCGCGCTGCGCCTGCTGGAAGAGAGCCCGCAGACCCCGGCCCCCGTGCGCCGGCTGTGCCGCATCGCCCGCTTCGGCACGCGCCAGCCCGCCGTGCCCGATTATGCCGGCGCGTTTCGCGCGATCGGCCCGGCTGCGATCAAGCTGGGGCAAACCCTTGCCACCCGGCCCGATCTGGTGGGCGAGGAAGCGGCGCGCAATCTGCTGGCCCTTCAGGACAAGCTGCCCCCGGTCGATTTCGCGCTGATCCGCCGCGAAATCGAAACCAGCTTCGAACGGCCGCTCGAAAGCCTGTTCGCCCGCTTCGATGAAGAGCCGGTGGGCGCCGCCTCCATCGCGCAAGTGCACCAGGCCTGGACGGCCGACGGGCGCAAGGTGGCGGTCAAAGTGCTGCGCCCCGGCGTGCGGGAAAAGCTGGCGCGCGATATCGAGACCTATGAATGGGCCGCCGCGCACCTGGAAGCGCTGGGCGGGGAAGCCGGGCGCCTGCGCCCGCGCCTGGTCATCGCCAATTTCAAGCGCTGGACCGCGCGCGAGGTGGACTTGCGCCGCGAGGCGGCGAGCGCTTCGGAACTGGCCGATGCCATGCACGCCTTTCCGCGCTATCGCGTGCCCGGTATCGATTGGGACCGCACCAACGGCCGGGTGATGACGCTCGACTGGGTCGATGGCGTCAAGATCAGCAACCTGGACGCGATCGACGCGGCAGGCCACGATCGCAAGGAAATGGCCAGCCGGCTGGTGCTGGCCTTCCTGACCCAGGCGATCAGCGGCGGCTATTTCCATGCCGACATGCACCAGGGCAACTTGTTCGTGGAAGCCGATGGCACGATCACCGCGATCGATTTCGGCATCATGGGCAGGATCGACCGCCAGGCGCGGCAATGGCTGGCCGAAATCCTCTATGGCCTGACCACGGGCGACTACAAGCGCGTGGCCGAGATCCATTTCGAGGCGCAATACGTGCCGAGCTATCACTCGGTGGATGAATTCGCCACGGCCCTGCGCGCAGTGGGCGAGCCGATGCGCGGCCGCCCGGTGAAAGACCTGTCGGTCGGGCAGATGCTCGACGGGCTGTTTGCCATCACCCGCGATTTCGACATGCAGACCCAGCCGCACCTGCTGCTGCTGCAAAAGACCATGGTGATGGTCGAAGGGATCGCCCAACAGCTCGATCCCGATATCAACATGTGGGAAACCGCCGCGCCCTTCGTGCGCAACTGGATCCGCGACGAGCTGGGCCCCGAAGCCGCGATTGCCGAGCGGCTGCAAGAAGACACCGCCACGCTGCTGCGCGTGCCCGCGCTGATCCGCCGGATCGAGGAACGCTTTCCGCCCAAGGGCGGCGCACCTGAAGCTCCGCCGCTGCCGCATGTCGACCTGATGTGGGAGCGCAAGCGGCGTGACGACGATCCGCGTGGCACAAGCTGGACCGGGCTGCTGCTCGCGGCCGTGCTGGGCGGCGCTGCGGTGCTGGGGCTCCAGGCCTGGGGCCATCATGACGGGCCCCCGCCCGAACCCGAATGGCATCGCCATCCGTGAACGCGCCCGCCCGTCCCGCTCCTTTACCCGGCCTGCGGCTGGCCAAGCGCCATTTCAACGCGCTTGACCTGTCGCGGGTCATCGCCGCGTTCTTCGTGCTGTTCTGGCATTACCAGCACTTCTTCGTGCCGCCAGTGGGCTATGGCTTCCAGGTCGATCGCGCAGCGGTGATCCCGCTCTATCGGCCGCTGCGCTGGCTGTTCGACTATGGGCACATGGCGGTGCAATATTTCTGGGCCGTCTCGGGCTTTGTCTTTGCCCATGTCTATTTTGCCGACAGCACGGCGATGCGCCGGTTCTGGCTGGCCCGGGTGGCACGGCTCTGGCCGCTGCACCTGCTGACGCTGGTGATCGTGGCGGGCCTGCAGGCGGCCTATACCCGCATCAACGGCACCGCGTTCATCTATCACGAGCAGGACTGGAAGCATTTCCTCCTGTCGATTCCCTTGGCGCACTATTGGGGCTGGCAGCACAACCAGTCATTCAACGGGCCAAGCTGGTCGCTCTCCACCGAAATCCTGGCCTATGCGGCGTTCTGGGTCTTGCTGCCGGCCATGCGCCGCGCGCCACTGCTGGTGTCGCTGCCGGTGGCGGTCGGCGTGCTGCGCCTGTTCTTCCTGGGCTGGCCGAACGAGCCGGTGCTGACCTGCATCGGCTATTTCTTCCTGGGCGTGGCGATCTACGCCGCCGCTTTGAAAGGCTGGCTGCCGCTGCCCGTGCTGGCCGGCGGCGCACTGGCTTGCGCGGTGGCAGGCTGGGTCGCAGCCACGCGCTATCACGCCGAAGACGCCACGATCCTGGCCGGCACGTTTGCCGTGCTCTTCGCCACCCTGACAGTGGACGTGGCCGACAAGACCGATGCCCTCGCGTTCGGGCGGCAGTGGGGAGAAGCCTCCTACGGCATCTATCTCTGGCATTTTCCGATGCAGGTGGCGCTGGTCCTGCTGATCGACGCCACGCTGGGCAGCCGGGCCATTGCGCGCGAGCCGGCGTTCCTCATCTTCTTCCTGGCCGCCGCGGTCGCCGCCGGCTTTGCCTCCCACCGCTGGATCGAACGCCCTGCCCAGCGCGCGATCCTGCGCTTTGCCGGCCGCTGGGGTGGCAGGGGCGCGCAGGCCTAGCGGCTCAGCACTTGCCTGCGGGGGGCTTAGAAAGGCTCAGCCCGAACGGGGGAATAGGGCTGAATGCGCCCTTCCTCCTCCGATTATCCCACCCCCGTTCGCCCTGAGCTTGTCGAAGGGCGTGGGCGCTGCGGTTTGCCAGCAGCCTACCCCGCCAAGTCCCCCACGCGGTGGTGCGGCAGGATGCGCCAGGCAGCCGCCAGCACGATCACGTGCAGCGCTTCGACTGCCATGGGTTGCGCCCAGCCGGGATAGGCACCGGCCAGCGCCAGGTCCAGTGCGCGGCCGGCCAGCGCCACGCCGAACAAAAGGCCCGGCACCAGAAGCAGATCGCCGTTGCGGCGCCAGGCGCCAATCATCATGCACAGCGCGGCAACGCCAAAGAACGCGGTGAAATCGGCACGAATGGTGGCCCAGCCCGCCGCGCCCGGCGCCCCCACGCCCAGCATCGCGGCACCGGCCGGGGGCGTGAACAGGAACGCGGCGGCCATCATCAGGTCGAACAGGCCAAGCAGGAAAACCAGGGCTGTAAGGATCAGGCGGATCGGCACCGCGGATCAGGCCAGGTTCGCGCGGTGGGGCGTGGCGGGCGCGGCTGCTTCATCCTCGTTCGCCTGGCGAAAGGCGCGGCGCGCGGCCAACAGCAAGGCGATGTGCGCCACGTCCAGCGCCATGGGCAGCAACCATTCGGGATAGGGGCCAAAAGCGACGAAATTGACCAGCCGTTCCACCAGCGCGCCGATGAAGATGAAGGTCGGCACCAGCAGCAGATCGCCATTGCGCCACAAGACGCCCGCAATCATCGCCAGCGCCGCGACGCTGAAGAACGACGTGCAATGCGCGCGGATGATCGAAAGCCCGTGCGCCGCGCGCGCGAGTTCGGCGCTGTCATGCGGCGTCACGAGGAACGAGCCGACAATGATCAGATCCACGAGCCCGGCCATCAACACGAGCGCGGCCAACACCACACGCATCGAGTCTCTCCATCGACCTTGTTCTATTTGTCGCAAGTCTGACAAACTTTCGGACAGCTTGCAAAGAAATTGAACGACGCAATTCCGCCGTTTTGAACCATCGACGGCGGGAAAACTTGCGCCGCATCGGCCAAGGCGGCACAAGCCGCCCATGCTACAAAAGCGCATCCTGTTGATCGTGGGCGGCGGCATCGCCGCCTACAAGGCCTGCGAACTCGTCCGCCTGATCCGCAAGGGCGGCGGCGATGTCACCTGCGTGCTGACCGAGGGCGGCGCCCATTTCGTAACCGCGATGACGCTCGCCGCGCTCAGCGAAAATCCCGTGCACACAACGCTGTGGGATCTGAAGAACGAAGTGGAAATGGGCCATATCCAGCTGTCCCGCCAGGCAGACCTGGTGGTGGTGTGCCCGGCCACGGCTGACCTGATGGCGCGCATGGCCGCCGGCATCGCCGATGATCTGGCCACCACCTTGCTGCTCGCAACCGACAAGCCGGTCATGGCCGTGCCGGCGATGAACGTGCGCATGTGGCAGCATGCCGCCACCGTGCGCAACGTCGCCACCTTGCGCGCGTCGGGCGTCACCGTGCTGGAACCCGATGAAGGCGCGATGGCCTGCGGCGAATTCGGCCCCGGCCGCCTGCCCGAACCTGCGGCGGTGTGGACGGCGATCGAGGCCGCGCTGGCGCCGAGGCAGCCCCTGCCGCCCGCTGCAGCCCTGCCGCTTGCGGGCCGCCATGTGCTGGTCACGGCCGGCCCCACGCACGAACCGATCGATCCGGTGCGCTATATCGCCAACCGGTCAAGCGGCCGGCAGGGCTTTGCCATTGCCGAGGCTGCCGCCCGCGCCGGCGCGCGGGTGACGCTGGTGGCCGGCCCCGTCGCCCTGCCCACGCCACCGCGTGTTGTTCGGGTGAACGTGGAAACCGCACGCGAGATGGCCGCTGCCGTAGAGGCGGCGCTGCCGGCCGACGTGGCGGTGATGGTCGCCGCCGTGGCCGACTGGCGCACGGCCGATGCCGGCCCGCACAAGCTGAAGAAGGACGGCAGCGGCACGCCGCCCCCGCTCGCCCTGGTCGAAAATCCCGATATCCTGGCCAATCTGTGCCGCGATCCGCGGCGCCCTGCACTCGTCGTGGGCTTTGCTGCGGAAACCGATGACGTCATCGCCCATGCCGTGGCAAAGCGGGCGCGCAAGGGGGCGGATTGGATCGTGGCCAACGACGTTTCCGGCGATGTCATGGGCGGGGCCACCAACGCTGTCCACATCGTTGCCGCCGACGGCGTGGACAGCCTGCCCGAAATGCCCAAGGAACACGTGGCCGAGGCGCTTGTCGCGCGCATCGCGCAAACGCTTTCGCCCACGGCACCTGCCCCATCCACCCCGCCAACGGAATTCCCCGCATGACCGCCCATTCCCATTCTGCCCCGGTGCCGATCCTGTTCAAGCGCTTGCCCCATGGCGAAGGGCTGCCCCTGCCCGCCTATGCCACCGATGGCGCCGCCGGCATGGACGTGGTGGCCGCCGAGGATCTCGACCTGGCGCCGGGCGCGCGCCATGCCGTGGCCACCGGTTTGGCGCTCGCCATTCCCCCGGGCTTCGAAATCCAGGTGCGGCCGCGTTCGGGCCTGGCGCTCAAGCACGGCATTTCCGTGCCCAATGCCCCTGGTACGATCGACAGCGACTATCGCGGCGAATTGAAGATCATCCTGATCAACCACGGCAGCGAGAGCTTTTCGATCCGTCGCGGCGATCGCGTGGCACAGCTGGTGCTGGCCCCGGTGGTGCACGGCACCTGGCTCGAGGTTGACGAACTGGACGATACCACGCGGGGCCAGGGTGGCTTCGGCTCCACCGGCGGCATCGTCGCGCTGGGCAGCTGAGCGGCGAGGATGGCTCTGCCTGACTTCCGTCTGGAGGCGTATTTCTCGAAGTGGGAATTCGCCGCCCGGCATCACCTGACGGCGTCCGACGCGCAGAGCATGACCTTGCGCGAACTGCTCGCCATGGCCGATCCTGCCGATGCCGCCGCGTTCGATGCGCAATGGCTGGGATACACCCAGACTTTCGGCGCCCCGGCTTTGCGGGCCGAGATTGCCCGCACCTATGACGCGATGCCCCCCGAAAACGTGCTGTGCTTTGCCGGCGCGGAAGAGGGCATCTACGTCGCCTACCACGTGCTGCTGGGCAAGGACGATCACGCCATCGTGATCACGCCCAATTACCAGGCGGCCGAAACCGTGCCGCTCTCGCTCTGTGCGGTCACCGGCGTGCCGCTCGATCCCGAAAACGGCTGGCGGCTCGATCTCGATCGCGTGGCGGCGGCGATCCAGCCCAATACCAAGCTGGTCTCGATCAACTTTCCCCACAATCCCACCGGCTCCATCCCCGATCGCGCCACGCTCGATGGATTGGTGAACTTGTGCCGGCGCCATGGCATCTGGATCTTCAGCGACGAGGTCTATCGCCTGCTCGGCCCCGATCCGGCACGGCACCTGCCACAAGTGGCCGATATCTATGAGCGCGGCCTATCGCTCAATGTGCTGTCCAAGGCCTATGGCCTGCCCGGCCTGCGCATCGGCTGGATCGCTTGCCAGGACGCGGGCGTGCTTTCGCGCATGGAGCGGATGAAGCACTACCTGTCGATCTGCAATTCCGCGCCCAGCGAGGCGCTGGGGATCATCGCGCTGCGCGCCGCCGATCGCATCATCGGGCGCAACAATGCTCTCGTGCGCGCCAATCTCGACGTGCTCGATGCGTTCTTTGCCGATTATCCGCACTTGTTCGAATGGACACGATCGGACGGTGGCTGCGTGGGCTACCCGCGCTGGCTTGGGCCGGGCACGGTGGATGCCTTCTGCGAAGATCTGGTCGACAAGGCCGGGGTGCTGTTGCTGCCCTCGGGCATCTATCATTCCGATCTGGGCCCCGTGCCCGCCGATCGGTTCCGCATCGGTTTTGGCCGCAGCGACGTGCCGGAAAGCATCGCTGCCTTGCGCGCCTATCTGGAACAACGAACATTCTGATCTGGTGCTTGCCAGACACCATTTGTTGCGCGTGATGCACCACTAGCGCTTGCCTTTCCCGCCTGGCCTGCCCTAGGGGCCTGCCCCAGGGATCAGGGTGTGGCCGCCGCCTTCTTGCGTGGGCGCTGCACAACGGGAGAGAATGTCATGCGCGCTCGTGCCGCGTGGCCGCTGGCGCTTGCCGGCTTGGCCGCACCAACCATCGTCCACGCCGCCGCCGGCCCGGTGCCGGGGACGAACGGCGCCGACACGGTGTGGATCATGGTTTCCTCGGCGCTCGTGCTGCTGATGTGCATGCCGGGCCTCGGCCTGTTCTACGGCGGCCTGGTGCGCACCAGGAACTTCCTTTCGGTGCTGGTCCAGGTGGGCGCGATCGCGGCTGTCGCCTCGCTGCTGTGGCTGGTCTGCGGCTATGCCCTGGCGTTCGGCCCGGTGGGTGGCGGCCTGGTGGGTGGTCTCGGGCCGGTCATGCTCGGCCATCTGGCACCCCTGCGTGCCGGCCTTGCCATTCCCGAAAACACATTTGCGCTGTTCCAGATGTGCTTTGCCGCAATCACGCCCGCGCTGATGGTCGGCGCCTGGGTGGATCGTGCAAGGTTTTCGTGGGTCCTGGCATTCTGCGCGGCCTGGGGCCTTATGGTCTATGCCCCCGCGGCGCACTGGATCTGGGGCGGCGGCTGGCTTGCCACGCGGCTCGGCACGCTGGATTTTGCCGGCGGCATCGTGGTGCACACCACCGCCGGGGTTTCCGCGCTGGTCGTGGCGATCCTGCTGGGCGCGCGGCAGGGTTTTCCCAAGACGCTGATGCTGCCCCACGCGCCCGCACTGACCATGGCTGGCGCTGCGCTGCTGTGGGTGGGCTGGTTCGGCTTCAACGGCGGGTCGGCACTGGCCGGCAATGCCGGGGCCACGGCGGCCATTCTCAACACCCATATCGCCGCCTGCGCCGCAGCGATGGCCTGGCTGCTGATCGAGCGGCTGACGGTGGGCAAGCCCACCAGCGTGGGCTTTGCCACCGGCGCGGTGGGCGGCCTTGCCACGGTGACGCCCGCGGCGGGAATGATCGCGCCGGGCGCAGCGCTGCTGTTCGGCCTGGCCGCAGCCTGCGTGTGCTATCCCATGATCCTGCTGGTCAAGCACCGCTGCAAGGTGGACGATTCGCTTGATGTCTTTGCCGTCCACGGCGTGGGTGGCATGATCGGCTCGCTGCTGCTGGCGCCGTTTTTGGCCCCGAGCCTTGGCGGCGCCGGCTATGCCCCCGGCATGGACATGGGGCGCCAGATCCTCGCCCAGGCGCTCGGCGTGGGCGTGGTGGCGCTGTGGTCGGCGCTGGCCACGCTGGTGCTGGCGCTTGGCCTTGCCCGGATCTGGCCGATGCGGGTGAACGAGGATGACGAGCGCGAAGGACTCGACCTTGCATCCCACGGCGAGCGCGCGTGGGAATTTGACTGAATCGCGTCAACACGGCGCCACATCCGCTTGTTCGTCCGCGACAAAGTGCGATAGCATTGGCGTGGGGAACAGGTGGGCAGGCGGGCATGTTCGATGCGGGACTGATAGGCGACATCTATGAGGCGGCCGCCGTGCCCGAGCGCTGGGCCGGGGTATTGCAGACCCTGGCGGACCAGGCGGGCGCGCGCGGCAGCAACCTGATCCGCTTTGGCCCGCAAGGCCTGGCGATGACTTCCACCGAAAGCGTGCAGGCGCTCACCGTGGAATTCGATCGGCTGGGTTACAATGCGCAGAACACCCGGGTGAGCCGGTTGCTGGCGCGCGGCGACCACCCCGGCTTTCTCACCGACAGCGACGTGCACAGCGCCGACGAACTCGTGTCCTTGCCGATCTACAGCGAATTCCTCGTTCCCCATGGCATGGATGCAGGCGCAGCCACCGTGATCCAGGGTGCGGGAGAAGATGGCCTGATCCTGGCCCTGGAAGGGTTTGCTGGCCACGAGGCGTCGCGCCAGGCGGCGCGCCGGCTCGATGCCTTGCGCCCGCACCTTGCCCGCGCCTTGGCCTTGAGCGCGCAATTGCGCATGCAGCGGGTAGAAGCGGCGGTGAATGCGCTGGACCTGGTCAGCGTAGCCGCCGGCGTGATCGATCCGGCCGGCCGGATCGAGGCAATGAACCCGCGCTTTGCCGCGGCGATGGACAGCCTGCTGGCGCAGCGCGCAGGCGTGCTGCACGCGGTGCATCCCGGCTGCGATGCGCAGTTGCGGGTGGCGCTGGCGCGGTTGCGCGAACGCCGCGCGGGCTGCTCGCTGCCGCTGCGCGACGCCCAGGGTGCGGCGCGCCACGCCCTGCACCTCGTGCCCATGCACGGCCTTGCCCGTGATGCGTTCGACAGCGCCGGCGCGGTGTTGATCCTGGCGGGGGCCGGCAACCCCAGCGTGCCCGGCGCCGATCTGATCCGCGCGCTGTTCGATCTGACCCCGGCAGAAGCGCGCGTGGCCCGCGCCGTGGCCCAGGGCCTGTCACCGACGGAAATCGCCAGCCGCCACACCGCCTCGCCAGCCACCGTGCGCACCCAGCTCAAGCATGTCTTTGCCAAGACCGGGGTGACCCGGCAGACCGAACTGGCCGTGCTGCTGGCCTCGCTGGCCGGCCCGCTCGATCCGGCGGCCTAGGCGGCGTTTCGTCGAAACACCCTCATGCCCTAGTTTTTTGTGTTCGCGCGATTTTTTGACAAAACCCGGCCCCCACTTTTTGTCATCGCGCTCTACGCGCAAACAAAAAGGGCCGGCCCGAAGGCCAGCCCTTGATGCGTTCGTTGCCGAAGCGGACTGAAAGATCAGCGCTTCGAGAACTGGAAGCTGCGGCGAGCCTTGGCGCGGCCGTACTTCTTGCGTTCCACGACGCGCGAGTCGCGGGTCAGGAAGCCAGCGGCCTTGACGGCGCCACGCAGCGCGGGTTCGAAGCGGGTCAGCGCCTGGGCGATGCCGTGCTTCACGGCGCCGGCCTGGCCCGACAGACCGCCGCCCTTGACGGTGGCGATGATGTCGTACTGGCCTTCGCGGCCGGCCACCTGGAACGGCTGGTTGATCACCAGGCGCAGGGTCGGACGGGCGAAGTACACTTCCTGGTCGCGGCCGTTGACCACGATCTTGCCGCTGCCGGGCTTGAGCCACACGCGGGCCACGGCGTCCTTGCGGCGGCCGGTAGCATAGGCGCGGCCGAACGAATCGACTTCGCGATCGCGCAGCGGCATGGTCGGCGCAGCAGGTGCAACCGGCGCGTCGCCTTCGGCGGCGGGTTCGGCAGCAGCGGCGGGAGCGGGAGCGGCAGACGTCAGGTTCTTGAGGTCGGCCAGGCTCGAGACGGTGTCGTTATCGGCCATGATCAGGCACCCACCTTGTTCTTGCGGTTCATCGAGGCGACGTCGAGCGCCACCGGCTGGGTGCCACCATGCGGGTGTTCGGTACCGGCATAGAGGTGCAGCGCGCGCATCTGCGCACGGCCGAGCGGACCACGGGGGATCATGCGCTCAACGGCCTTTTCCAGCACGCGTTCGGGGAAGCGACCACCCAGGACCTTGTCCGCGGTGACTTCCTTGATGCCGCCGGCATAGCCGGTGTGCTTGTAATAGGTCTTGGCCTTGAGCTTGTTGCCCGTGAGGCGCACCTTGTCGGCGTTGATCACGACAACGTGATCGCCGCAATCGACGTGGGGCGTGAAGCTGGGCTTGTGCTTGCCGCGCAGATGGTTGGCGATGATGACGGCGAGACGGCCGACCACCAGGCCTTCGGCATCGATAAGATGCCAGTTCTTTTCCACCTCGGCCGGCTTGATCGACCGGGTGACCTTGCTGAGAGCCTTCATGGCTGTTCGGTTCCCTGGATGTTGGGTTACCCGCGTCCCGCGCCAGACTTGGCACAAGCGGGGTGAAGAACCGCGCCTTTGTTGCAAATGGCCTCAGGAGTCAAGCAAACCGCGCCTTTGCGGAGAGGTAAAATAATACCTTCTCGGTTTTCAGGCCGATTTGCCGCCCCGTCCCAGGCCATGCGCACCCCAGACCGTGCACACCAGCAGCAACGCACCGCACAACTGGTGGAGCACGGCGAGCCACAGCGAAACCCCGCTATAGACCGTGGCAATGCCCAGCAGGACTTGCGTGCCAAAAGCGATGTGGATCGCAACCGAGGCGGGCCGTTGCCCCGCCCGGCGCAGCTTGCGCGCCATCACCACCAGCACGGCCACCACGGCCCAGGCCCACCAGCGGTGCAGGAAGTGCACGAGATAGGGATCGCTGGTCAGCGTGGCCAAGGCGCCCCGCGCCCATTCCACGCCATCGGGAAAGAACTTGCCCTGCATCAGCGGCCAGGCGTCCCACGAAAACCACCCTGCCCCGGCCACCACGCCGGCGCGCAGGCCCGCCAGGAACGCTCCATAGACCAGCTGCAGCGCCAGCATCCCCAGCGCCAGCGCGCCAAGGCCGGTCAGGCGCGCGCGGCCTTGGCCAGCGGCCAGGGCGCGCAAGTCCAACAATGTCCAGACGATCCCGGCCAGGGTGAACAGCGCCACGGCCAGGTGCGTGGCCAGCCTATAATGGCTGACTTTCACATCATGCACGATGCCAGACTTGACCATCCACCAGCCCACCGCGCCTTGCAACGCGCCCAGCGCCAGGAGCGCCAGCAGGCGCGGCTTGTAGCCGGCAGGGATCTGCCCACGCACCCAGAACCAGACCAGCGGCGCGGCAAAGGCCAGGCCGATGGTGCGCGCCAGCAGGCGGTGCACCCATTCCCAGAAGAAGATGAACTTGTAGGTCGCCAGCGTCATCCCGGCCGGGCCATTGACCAGGATATACTGCGGCGTCTGGCGATAGGCGTCGAACTGCGCCTGCCACTGCGCGTGGGTGAGCGGCGGCAAGGCGCCCGAAACCACGTTCCACTCGGTGATCGACACGCCCGATTCGGTCAGCCGGGTAATGCCGCCGACCACCACGATCGCCACGATCATGGCGGCCACCACGATAAGCCAGCGGACCAGGAGCAGCGGTGCAGGTTTGGAAGCCGTCATGCGCGCGACTTCTGCGTCTGCGCGCGCGGGCGCGCAAGTGGCATTTGGGGGAAGCCGGTTTTGCAGCCCGGCCGCGCAAAAGCCTTGAACGATGATACAACGTTACATATATGGGCGGCCATGAACCAGGCCTTCCTTGCCTTGCGCAGCCGACTCGACCGTTTCGGCGTGCTCCTTTCCGGCCTGTGCATGATCCATTGCCTGGCCGGGCTGTTCCTGGTCGGCGTCCTGGGTCTGGGCGGCGGTGTGCTGCTCAATCCTGAAATCCACCATGTCGGTCTGGTCCTGGCCATCGTGATCAGTGCGGCAACGATCGGCATGGGCGCATTGCGCCATGGCCACCGCCTGCCCCTTGCCCTGGGCGTGGCCGGCCTTTCGCTGATGACCGCTGCCGTGCTGGTTGGCCATGGGGCGGCCGAATCCGTGCTGACCATCGGCGGCGTGCTGCTCGTGGCCACGGCCCATGTGGTCAACATGCGGCGTAACGCCTGCTGAAGCCTTGCACCATGCAATGCGGCCGTTAAAGCACGCTACCATGGCCACGAACCCGCAAAGCTCGACCCTGTCGCTCACGCTCAATGGTGAACCGCGCCGTGTTGCCCCCGGCAGCATTGCCGATCTGGTGCGCCAACTCGAACTCGATCCGGCCAAGGTCGCGGTGGAACGCAACGGCGATATCGTGCCGCGTTCCACGCTCGCCCAGGTCCCGCTCGCCGATGGCGACGTGCTGGAAATCGTCCATTTCGTCGGCGGCGGCGAAGTCGATGCCCCGGTTGCCCAAGACACATGGACGGTTGCCGGCCGCACATTCCGTTCGCGCCTGATCGTGGGCACCGGCAAGTACAAGGACTTTGCCCAGAACGCCGCTGCGCTGGCCGCCTCGGGTGCGGAAATCGTGACGGTGGCGGTGCGCCGCGTCAATGTGTCGGACCCGAAGGCGCCGATGCTGACCGACTATATCGACCCACGCAAAGTCACCTATCTGCCCAACACTGCCGGGTGCTTTACCGCCGAAGACGCCATCCGCACCTTGCGCCTGGCGCGCGAGGCCGGCGGTTGGGATCTGGTCAAGCTGGAAGTGCTGGGCGAGGCGCGCACGCTCTATCCGGACATGCGTGAAACCCTGCGCGCCACCGAAGTGCTGGCCAAGGAAGGTTTCCTGCCGATGGTCTATTGCGCCGACGATCCGATCGCCGCGCGCCAGCTGGAAGAAGCCGGCGCGGTGGCGATCATGCCCTTGGGCGCGCCGATCGGTTCGGGCCTGGGCATCCAGAACAAGGTGATGATCCGCCTGATCGTGGAAGGGGCCAAGGTGCCGGTGCTGGTCGATGCCGGGGTGGGCACGGCGAGCGATGCGGCCGTGGCCATGGAACTGGGTTGCGACGGCGTGCTGATGAACACCGCCATTGCCGAAGCGAAAGACCCGATCCGCATGGCCCGCGCGATGAAGGCCGCCGTCGAGGCCGGGCGTGATGCCTATCTCGCCGGGCGCATGGCCACGCGCCGCTATGCCGACCCCTCCAGCCCGCTGGCCGGCCTGATCTGACGCGTCAGAACTGGGTGCGCAGGCCGTCGATCACGAATTGCGCGGCCAGCGCAGCCAGCAGCACGCCCAGCAGGCGGGTGACCACCGCTTCCACCTGTTCGCCCAGCACGCGGATGATCGGGCGCGCGGCAACCAGGGCAACGAAGCTCAGCACCATGACCACGCCCAGCGCGGCGAGGACCACGGCGGTTTCCTCGGTGCCATGGGCGCGCGCGGTGAGCAGCATGATCGAGGCGATCGAGCCTGGCCCGGCCAGCATCGGCATGGCCATCGGGAAAACCGAAACGTCTTCCACGTGGGGCTGGGCGTTGCGCACCTTTTCGGCGCGCTCCTCGCGCCGCTCGGTGCGCTTTTCGAACACCATGTCGAGCGCGATGAGGAACAGCATGATGCCCCCGGCAATGCGGAAGCTGGCCAGTTCGATATGCAGCGCGCCCAGCAGGTCTTCGCCAAACAGGGCAAAGACCACCAGGATGCCGGTGGCGATGAGACAGGCGCGCAGGGCCATCTGCGCCGCCTGACGCGCAGTGGCATGGGTGGTGAGCCCGGCATAGATCGGCGCGCAGCCGGGCGGATCGATCACCAGGAACAGCGTGGTGAAGGCGGACAGGAACAGTTGCAGCATGTCAGCCCCCTTGGCCCGGATGCGGCGGCGCGTCGAGACGAACAATCTCGGCCATGGTGCCGTCCTTCCACTGCCACGCGCGGAAGCGGCGGCTGCCATCGGGCAGCACCGTGCTGCGCCAGGCCAGGGTGCCGTCATTGGATTGGCCCGAGCGGCTGTCTGACCCGGCGGGCGCGTCGTCGGCCGGCACCGGGCCGGCCAGCGGACGCTGCACGATAGGCGCATTCTTGGCGGGCTTGGGTTCGGCACGGCCCTCCCCGCCATCCGGCCCTGGCCGGGCCGGGCAATCGGCCACCACGCCAACCAGGAATTCGGGCGCTTCGGGCAGATCGGCTGCCGCGCCTTCCAGCGTCAGGCGCCATTGGTACTGGCCCTTCTTGGGATGGCGCTGCCACACCGTGGCATACCAGCCGCCACCGCCCGGCGTTGCCGTCCAGCGGCCGCGGGTCAGGCCAAAACTGCCGTCGCAGGCGATCCACGCGGCATCGGGCTGATGCGGGTGGAGCGGTGGGCCTTCCTTGCGGCGCAACAGCGGCTCGGCCGCCTGGCGCGGCGGCACCACCACCTCGGCCCCTTCGGCCATGCTGGCCGCCAAGCCTTCGTGCGGGCCCTTGGCGCGCATGGCCTGGGCCATGGCGATATCGGCGCCGATCAACGCGCTGGGATTGGCGATCACGCGCACCCGCCCCCCGGCCGGCTGGGCCAGGACGGGGCAAGGGAAGCACAGGGCAAGCGCAAGAACGGCGCCAGAAGCACGAAGCAGCATGGCGCCGGTTCTATCGGATGGCGGCGTGCGGGCCAAGCAAGCACTTGACCCTGAAAATGTTACGTCAGATCGCGCCTGCGGCCAGGTCGATTCCGGCGTTGCGATAGGCCGCGACCAGCGTGTTGCGCAGCAGCACGGCAATGGTCATCGGGCCAACGCCGCCGGGCACCGGGGTGATCGCCCCGGCAACAGCCTTGGCTTCTTCATAGGCGACATCGCCGACCAGCCGGGTCTTGCCTTCCTGCGCGGCCGGAACGCGGTTGATGCCCACGTCGATCACGGTGGCGCCGGGCTTGATCCAATCGCCCTTGATCATTTCCGGCCGGCCCACGGCGGCCACCACGATATCGGCGCGGCGCACCACGTCGGGCAGGTCCTTCGTCTTGCTATGCGCGATCGTGACCGTGCAGCTTTGCGCCAGCAGGAGGGCGGCCATCGGCTTGCCCACGATGTTGGAGCGGCCAACGACCACGGCGTCGAGGCCAGCGAGATCGCCCAGCTTGTCCTGCAACAGCATCAGGCAACCCAGCGGGGTGCAGGGCACGAAACCCGCCTGCCCCACGGCAAGGCGCCCGGCGTTGGTGACGTGGAAGCCGTCCACGTCCTTGTCCGGGTTGATTGTGGCGATCACCGTCTGCTCGTCGAGATGGCGCGGCAGCGGCAATTGCACCAGGATGCCATCGACGGCGGGATCGGCGTTGAGCTGTTCGACCAGCGCCAGCAGCGTGGCTTCGTCGGTATCGGCAGGCAGCTTGTGTTCAAAGCTCGCCATGCCGGCTTCCACCGTGCTCTTGCCCTTGGATCGGACATAGACCTGGCTGGCCGGGTCTTCCCCCACCAGTACCACGGCGAGGCCCGCGCGGCGCCCGGCCTGCGCTTCGAATGCGGCAGCAAGAGTGGCGATGCGCGCGCGCAAGCCGGCCGCAAAGGCCTTTCCATCGATCACGTCAGCAGTCATGAAATCAATACCCCGAGGCAGCCAGGCCGTTGAGCAGGATGGACAGCAGCCGCAGCAGCACGATCAGCACCATCGGCGAGAAATCGATGCCGCCGGTGTTGGGCATGAAGCGGCGGATCGGCGACAGCAGCGGATCGAGAATGGCATTGAGCGCCCGCCAGATCGCGACCACCGCGTTATTGCTGGTGTTGATCACGTTGAAGCTGATCAGCAGGCTCATCACGAACTGCACGATCACGACCATGCTGACAACGCTGATCAGGTAATCGATCATCTGGACAAGGGTATAGAGCAGCACGGACAGTTCCTCTCGCGGCGGCGGTGCTGCGCTTTAGCCCAGGCTTGGGGCTTAGGGCAATCGGGTCAACGCCGCTTCCTTGCGCAAGATTTCGGTCACCGGCCAGCCGGCGCGGATCACGGCGCCGGTCACGGCGTCAGTCACGGGGCCAGGGTGGTGCTCTCGATATGCCAGCGCAGCTGTTCCGCGCTTGCGCCGGGCACGTCGTTCACGCGGCGCAGCACGACTTCCCCGTTCAGGCGGCGCGCGCCGTCGATGATGGTGACGGGCGCGGTGTAATAGATGGAGCCGGCCGCGCCTTCGGAATCGCCGGGCTGGATCGTCACGCGCGGCTGCACCAGATGGCTCCAGCGTGCGGCAAAGGCCTTGGGATCCAGCCCGCTGGCCTTGCCATAATCACCCCAGAACGCCCGGACCGAGGCCCAGTCGCGCGCCTCCACGGCGGTTCCCCAGGCGGCCAGAACTTTGCCGGGATCGCGCCGGGCATTGAGTGCGGCGGCATAGGCGGGGTTAGGCGTGGCCGTCGTCGCGTCCGCCGCGGGGGCAGGCGCGGGCTTGGACGCAGCATCGGGCGCGCTATCTTCGCTGGGCAAATCGGACGGCGCGACGATCCAGGGCGGCGGCGTCATTTCCGCGCTGTCGAGCGGGGTGGCCGAAGCCCGCGGCGCAGGATCGGGCCGCCGATCACACCCCGCGACATTGATGGCAACGGCAGAGGCGAGCGCGGTGGCGAGGCAGAAGCGGATCATGCCGCTAACCACGCGTGACCGCGCCTTTCGTTCCATTGCGCCAGCAAGCCCGGCGCTTAGCGGTGGATCAGCGTGCCCGCGCCGCGCGCGGTGAAGATTTCCAGCAGCATGGCGTGCGGCACCCTGCCATCGAGCACGACGGCCGCCTCGCACCCGGCTTCCACCGCGTGGACGCAGGTTTCCAGCTTGGGAATCATGCCGCCGCTGATCGTGCCATCGGCGGTCAGCCCGGCGATGTCCTGCGGCGTCAGGTCGGTGAGCAGGCGCTTGTCCTTGTCGAGCACGCCGGGCACGTCGGTCAGCAGGAACAAGCGCGAGGCGCCGAGCTTGGCCGCGATCGCGCCGGCCATGGTGTCGGCGTTGATATTGTAGGTATGCCCGTCCTTGCCCACGCCGATCGGCGCGATCACCGGAATGAAGCCGGCGGCGCTGGCGGTGTGGATGATCGTCGGGTCGATCTCGGTCGGTTCGCCCACGAAGCCCAGGTCCACCACCCGCTCGATGTTGCTTTCCGGGTCCTTGGTGGTGCGTTCCACCTTGGTGGCCGTCACCAGCCCCGCGTCCTTGCCCGAGATGCCGATCGCCTTGCCCCCGGCCGCCGCGATCCAGCTCACCAGTTCCTTGTTGATCTTGCCCGACAGGACCATCTCGGCCACTTCGGCCGTGGCCGCGTCGGTCACGCGCAGGCCATCGACGAAGCGCGATTCCACGCCCAGCTTTTTCAGCATGGCGCCGATCTGCGGCCCACCGCCGTGCACCACCACCGGATTCACGCCCACGGCCTTCAAGAGCACGATGTCCTGCGCGAAATCGTGCGCGGCATCGGGATCGCCCATGGCATGGCCGCCATACTTGACCACGAAAGTCTTGCCGGCATAGCGCTGGAGATAGGGCAGCGCCTCGGTCAGCGTTTCCGCCTTGGCGAGCATGCTGGTGCGATAGGAGTCGGTCTGATCGATGTTCGTGGCCATGATGGCGGCGCCTTAGACCCCTTGCCGCGAATTTGAAGTGAATAATTGATTCAGGCGCGATCCAGCTTGCGCCCCAGCCGCACCGCCAGCCAGATCAAGGGCGGCACCATCAGGGTGGACAGCAGCAGCTTGGCACCCAGTTGCCCGGTCATCAGCGCACCGATCGGCAGGGGGTGCCCATCGGCGCCATGTTCGCCCCAGAACGAAAGCGTGATGAACAGCACGGTATCGGCCACCTGGCTGAGCAGGCTGGCCAGCCACGCGCGCAGCATCAGGCGCTGGCCCTGCCCGCCGCCGATGCGGGCAAAGACATGGACGTTGAGAGTTTGCGACACACCATAGGAAATGAGGCCGGCGAGTTGCATCCGCGCGCCCTGGCCCAGCACCGTGGCAAAGGCGTCCTGCCCCTGCCAGAACGGCGCGGGCGGCACGGCATGGATCACCAGGGTCAGCAGCACCATCGACACGACAAGCGGGATGAACCCCAGCCGCACCAGCATGTTGGCGGCTTTCTGCCCATAGAGTTCGGCCGTGGTGCTCGACAGCACGACCAGCAGCAGAAAGCAGAAAATGCCCGATTCGACGGCAAGATCGCCCAGGATCGGCCAGTGCCCGAGGCTGGCGATCTTGGCCCCCAGGACCCCGGCAAGCACGACCAGGCCGCCATAGAGCAGGGAGAAAACAAACAGAGCGCGGGGCAGGGAGACGGTTTGCGGCGCGGACGACAGCGCGGATGGGAGCATCTTTTCCATCGTCTGCCTCTATCCTGATTTTGACGCGGCGCCAAATATGGTTAGGAACGAAACTGTCTAGCACTTCCTAATTCCCCCAATAGCGGAGTTGGCCTCCCCGCCATGCGCATCCTTTCCAGTCTTGGCGGCATGGCGCTGCTGTTTGCCATCGCGTTCCTGCTATCGTCCAACCGCCGCGCAATCCGCTGGCGGGTGGTGCTGCCGGCCTTTGCGCTTCAGGCCGGGCTGGCCGCGCTGGTGCTGAGTTTCCCGCCGGGCAAGGCAGCCCTGCAGGGCGCGGCCCATGCGGTGGAACAGCTTCTCTCCTACTCGCGCGCCGGGGTGGAATTCGTGTTCGGCAACCTCGCCAATCCCGACATGGGCGGCAAGAGCGTGGCCATCGCCGTGCTGCCGCCGATCGTGTTCTTTGCCGCGTTGATTTCCATCCTCTATTACCTGGGCATCATGCCGCTGGTGATCCGCTGGATCGGTGGCGCGCTGGAAAAGGTCACCGGGATCAGCCGGGTGGAATCGCTGTGCGCGGCCGCCAACATCTTCGTCGGGCAAAGCGAATCGCCCTTGGTGATCCGCCCCTATCTCGCTGCGTTGACCCCCAGCCAGATCTTCACGGTGATGAGCGTGGGCATGGCGGGCGTGGCCGGCACGATCCTGGCCGCCTATGCCGGGCTGGGCGTGCGGGTGGATTACCTGGTGGCGGCTGCGTTCATGTCGGCCCCCGGTGGCGTGTTCATGGGCAAACTGATCATGCCCGATGCGCCGCCGCTGCACGATGGCGGCCATGGCGATACCGCGCTGACCAACCCGCACATCAAGCCTTCGCTGGAAGAAGCACCGGAAGAACAGCGCCCCGCCAACCTGATCATGGCCGCCGCCCAAGGCGCGCAGACCGGCGTCAAGCTGGCCGTGGCGGTGGGCGCGATGCTGCTCGCCTTCGTGGCGCTGATCGCGCTGGCCAATGGCATGCTGGGCTGGGCCGGTGGTTTCTTCGGCCATCCCGGGCTGACCTTCCAGCAGATCCTGGCGCCGATCTTTGCGCCGGTGTTCCTGCTCCTGGGCGCGCCCAACTGGGCCGAGGCGATGCAGGCGGGCGGCCTGTTCGGCACCAAGATCGTGCTCAACGAATTCGTCGGCTTCATCGATCTGCAAGAGGCCAAGGGCCTGTCCGACCACACCATCGCGATCGTCACTTTCGCGCTGTGCGGCTTTGCCAATTTCTCGTCGATTGCCATCCAGATGGCGGTGACCGGTGGCCTTGCCCCCAACCAGCGCCCGGTGATCGCGCGCCTGGGCATCAAGGCCCTGTGCGCCGGCGCGCTGTCCAACCTGATGAGCGCGGCGTTGGCGGGGCTGTTCCTGTCCTTGTGAGCGGCTGGGGCCCCTGCCCTTCGAACAGCTCAGGGCGGACGGAAATGGAGAAATTCTCTCCTGAAATCCCGTTCGGGCTGAGCCTGGCGAAGCCCACGGCGCAATACCTCAGCTATTGGCCTCGCGCTTCAATTCATAAAGCAGATCCAGCGCCGCACGGGGGGACAGCGCATCGATGTCGAGCGCGTTGAGCTTTTCGCGCAGGGCATCCACCTTGTCCTCGGCCGCCTCGATCGCGGCGGCAAACAGCGGCAGGTCGTCCAGCCCGGCAGCCAGCCCGCCGGTGGCGGCACGGCCCTTTTCCAGCTTGTCGAGTACGCCGCGCGCGCGCTTCACCACGGCTTCGGGCACGCCGGCCAGGCGCGCGACGGCGAGGCCATAGGACTTGTCGGCCGGGCCCTGCGCCAATTCGTGCAGCAGGACGAGATCGCCCTTCCATTCGCGCGCCCGCACATGGTGCAGCGAGAGCGCGGGGCAGGTTTCGGCCAGGCGCTGCATCTCGTGGTAATGGGTGGCGAACAGGCAGCGGCTGCGGTTCACTTCGTGCACCGCTTCGGCCACGGCCCAGGCCAGGGCCAGGCCATCGTAAGTAGACGTGCCGCGCCCCACTTCATCGAGGATCACGAAACTGCGCGGCCCGGCCTGTTGCAGGATCGCGGCGGTTTCGACCATTTCCACCATGAAGGTGGAGCGGCCACGCGCCAGGTTGTCGCTCGCGCCGACGCGGCTGAACAGCCGGTCGACCAGGCCCACCGTGGCGCTTTGCGCCGGCACATAACTGCCCGCCTGGGCCAGCAGCACGATCAGCGCGTTCTGCCGCAGGAACGTGGACTTGCCGCCCATGTTGGGCCCACCCACCAGCCACAGCCGGTCGGTTTCGCCAAGCTGGCAATCGTTGGCCACGAACCGCTCACCCGCCTTGGCCAGTGCAGCTTCGACCACGGGGTGACGGCCACCCTCGATCGCCAGCACTGGTGCTTCGACCACTTGGGGCAGGCACCAGCCGCCTTCGCTCGCGCGCTCGGCGTGGCTGGCGGCCACGTCGATCCGGGCGAGCGCGGCGGCGGTGGCGGCAATGCCTTCGCGCGCAGCCACGGCATGGGCGATCAGGTCTTCGAAATGGGCTTCCTCGGCCGCCAGGGCATGCCCGCCCGCTTCGGCAATGCGGCTGGCTTCCTCGTGCAGCGCAAGGGCGTTGAAGCGCACCGCGCCGGCCATCGTCTGGCGATGGGTGAAGCCCGAATCCGGCGCCATCAGCCGGTCGGCATGGCGGGCCGGCACTTCGATGAAATAGCCCAGCACGCCGTTATGGCGGATCTTGAGCGCGGCGATGCCAGTCTCGTCGCGGTATTTGGCTTCTAACGCCGCGATCGCGCGGCGCGAATTGCCCGCCGCCAGGCGCAGTTCGTCAAGGCCCGCGTCATAACCTTCGGCAATGAACCCGCCCTGGCTGCGCTCGGTGGGCGGCGTGGGCACCAGGGCGCGGGCAAACAGGTCCACCAAGGCGCCGTGGCCGGCCAGGTGTGGCAGCAGGGCGCGCACCAGTGCCGGGCAATCGGCGCGCTGGGCCAGGGCATCGTGCAGATGCCGCGCCTGCGCCAGGCCATCGCGCAGTTGCCCCAGGTCGCGCGGGCTCCCTCGCCCGGCAACCACGCGGCCCAGGGCGCGGCCCAGGTCGGGCACGGTGCGCAAGGCGCCGCGCACGTCGGCGCGCAGGATCGGATCATCGCCCAGCCACTGCACGGTTTCCAGGCGGGCGCGGATTGGCGCCAGATCGAGCAGCGGGGCGGCAAGGTCTTCGGCCAGCAGGCGCGCGCCCGCGCCGGTGACGCAGCGATCCACCGCATCGGCCAGGCTGCCCTTGCGCGTGCCCGACGACGAAACCAGCACTTCCAGGCTGGCGCGCGTCGCCTCGTCCATGGCCATGTGCGCGTCGGCACCGCGCGCCACCGGCGGCAGCAGCAGCGGCAGCCGCCCACGGCCGACATGGTCGAGATAGGCGATCAGGCCGCCAGCCGCCGCCAGCATGGCGCGGCCGAACATGCCGAAGCCATCGAGCGTGGCCACGCCGTGCAGCTCTTTCAGCCGCGCTTCGCCCGTCGCGCTGTCGAACGTGCGGCCGTGGCGGGGCACGGCGTCGAGTGGCGCCTCGGTCCAATCCTCTGGCGCCACGATTTCGCGCGCACCCAGCCGCGCCAGCGCGGCGCCCAGCCGGTCGGGCGGGCATTCCTCAAGCTCCATCCGCCCGGTGGAAATGTCGCACGAGGCCAGGCCCACCGTGTCGCGCAGCGGGCAAACCGCCGCCAGTACGTTGGATTCGCGCGGATTGAGCAGCGCTTCCTCGGTGAGCGTTCCGGCGGTGACGAAGCGCACGATATCGCGCGCCACCAGCGTCTTGGACCCGCCGCGCTTTTTCGCCTCTTCCGGGCTTTCGACCTGTTCGGCAATCGCCACGCGGCAGCCGGCGCGGATCAGGCGGGCGAGATAGCTTTCCGCCGAATGCACCGGCACGCCGCACATCGGGATCGGCGCGCCACCGTGTTCGCCCCGGCTGGTCAGCGCAATGTCCAGGATCTGGGCAGCCTGGCGGGCATCGTCGAAGAACAGTTCGAAGAAATCGCCCATGCGATAGAACAGCAGGCAATCGGGGGCCTGGTCCTTGAGCGCAAGATATTGCGCCATCATCGGCGTGGGTGCGGGGGTGGCAGGCATAGCCCCTTTGGCTAGCCCAGGTCCGGCCCATTCTCAAACCCGCGTGCCCGCCTTATGAACAGGTGCACGGCTCCCCATTGCCGGGGCGGCGTGATAAGGGCATGGCCGCCCGTTGCCGAGGCAGTAGCAAAAGAGACCCGATGCAAGTTCCCGAGAAGCGGACCTGGTTCGACCTTGATTGGCGCGTGGATGGCCTGCCCTGGCTATCGATTCCGGCGATCGTGCTGGGCACGCTACTGATCTGCGCGCCGTTCCTGCTGGTGGATGTGCCACCGCTGATCGACGTGCCCGGCCACATGGGTGCCGCCGCGATCGAGGCCGCCGGGCCCGACAGCCCGCTGGGCAAGTACCTGGGCTTCAAGTGGGTGTTCACCCTCAACATCGGCGGCGACGTGCTGATGAAAGTGCTGGGCGCGCCGCTCGGTGTGCTGGCGGCCGGGTGGTGGAGCACCGTGATCGCCACTGCCCTTTTCGCCGGCGGATGCCTGGCCACGGTGCGCGTGGTCAATGCGCGCGGCGGGCATGGTGCGCCCTGGGCACTGATGTGGGTGTTCAGCTTTCCGCTGCTGACCGGCTTCCTCAACTATATCCTGGGCACGGGCCTGTCGCTCTGCGCCTTTGCTGCGGCGGTGGCCCTGGAAAGCCGCCCGCGCGACCGTGCCGGGCTGCTCGTGGTGGCGCAGCCGCTGGCCATGCTGTGCCACGCCATCGGCGGATTGCTGCTGGCCGTGCTGGTTGGCGCCAATGCCTTTGGCCGCGAGGTGGACAACCTGCCCAAGGGCTGGTGGCGCCCGTCGCGCTGGCGCAGCGTGATTGCCACCCACGATTGGAAAGCGGCCGCCATGCGGCTGGTCGTGCTGTGCTGGCCGTTGCTCGCCACGGTGCTGACGATCGTGTTGTGGAAGCTGTTCTCGCCCTCTCCGGCGCGCAGCCTCAACACCTGGCGGTGGGACCAGAAGGGCATGTGGCTGGGCATCACCCTGCGCGACCAGTCCTTCACGCTCGATGCGATCACCACGGGTGCGGCCTATCTTCTCCTGCTGGGCGGGGCGTTCCTGGGCGGGCGGTGGAACTGGCAGCGCGGGTTGCCGGGGCTTTGCGTGCTGATCCTCTACGTGGTCATCCCCAGCGACATCAACGGCAGCGCGTTTGTCGACGTACGCCTGCTGCCGCCGGCGATGATGCTGCTGCTCGGCCTGCAGGACTGGAGCGGCGCACGCCCGCGCGTGGCGCGCCTGGTGGCCTATAGCGGGCTGATCCTGCTGGGCCTGCGCACGGTGGTGACAGCCGCCAGCTTCGTCGATTACGCCGACGATTATCGCCAGCAGCTTTCCGCGCTCGAGCATATCGAGCCCGGCAGCCGCGTGCTGACTTTCGTTGAGCATTCGTGCCTGGAGGAATCCTGGCGCAACACCCGGCGCGACCACCTCGCCAGCCTGGCCAGCGTCTATCGCCAGGCCTGGGTGAACGACAACTGGGCCGTGCCCGGCCTGCACATGGTGGTGCCGCGATTCCGCCCGGCCCGCAACTTTGCGGCCGATCCTTCGGAATTCGTGTGGTCGCGCGGCTGCGCCGGCGGGCGGTTGCGCTCGATCGACTCGGCGCTGCGCTTTGCCCCGGTGGAGCGCGTGGACTATGTCTGGCTGATCGACACCGGGCTGCCCCGCAACCCCGACCCGCGCCTGCGGTTGGTATGGCAACAGGGGCGCAGCCTGCTGTTCGCCGTGCGGCCCCTGGGCTTCCCCACCTGGCAACCCCGCGATTTATGAGGGTTCATTTCTAAGGCGCTCAAGCCTTCCCTCGCGCATTCGAATGTGCAAGGGGCTATGGAGTTTCTAGTCTGCCGGGAGTGCGCCAATGTCCGAGGAAAGCAACGTCCGTTTCACCGAACGCGAGGCGCTTTTCTATCACAACACCATCCGGCCCGGGAAAATCGAGATCATCGCCTCGAAGCCCATGGCCACGCAGCGCGACTTGAGCCTGGCCTATTCGCCGGGCGTCGCGGTGCCGGTGCTGGCGATCGCCGAAAACCCCGCCACGGCCTATGACTATACCGCCAAGGGCAACCTGGTGGCGGTGATTTCCAACGGGACGGCCATCCTGGGCCTGGGCAACCTGGGCGCGCTGGCCTCCAAGCCGGTGATGGAAGGCAAGGCGGTGCTGTTCAAGCGCTTTGCCGATGTCGACTCGATCGACATCGAGCTGGCCACCGAAGATCCCGAAGCCTTCATCGAGGCGGTCGCCCTGATGGAGCCCAGCTTTGGCGGCATCAACCTGGAAGACATCAAGGCCCCGGAATGCTTCATCATCGAGCAGGCCCTGCGCGAGCGCTTGAAGATTCCGGTGATGCACGATGACCAGCACGGCACCGCGATCATCACCGCGGCCGGCCTGCTCAATGCCTGCCACCTGACCGGCCGCGCGATGTCGGAAGTGAAAGTGGTGGTCAATGGCGCAGGCGCCGCTGCGATCGCCTGCACCGAACTGATCAAGGCCATGGGCGTGCGCCACGACAACGTGATCATGTGCGATCGTTCCGGCACGATCTATCGCGGCCGCACCGACAGCATGGACCAGTGGAAGAGCGCGCACGCGGTCGATACCCCGGCGCGCAGCCTGGAAGAAGCGCTCGATGGCGCCGACATCTTCCTGGGCCTTTCCGCGGCCGACGCACTCAAGCCCGAATGGGTCAAGAAGATGGCGCCGCAGCCGATCATCTTCGCCATGGCCAACCCCGATCCCGAGATCAATCCCAACGCGGCCAAGGCCGTACGCCCGGATTGCGTGATCGCCACCGGCCGCTCAGACTATCCCAACCAGGTCAACAACGTCCTGGGCTTCCCCTATATCTTCCGTGGCGCGCTCGATGTGCAGGCCATGGCGATCAACGAGGAAATGAAGATCGCGGCCGCCACCGCGATTGCCGAACTCGCGCGCGAGCCGGTGCCCGAAGAAGTGGCCGCCGCCTATGGCAAGAACCACCAGTTCGGCCTGGACTACATCATTCCCGCGCCGTTCGATCCGCGCCTGATGGAAGTGGTGTCTTCGGCCGTGGCCAAGGCCGCGATGGATTCGGGCGTGGCGCGCAAGCCGATCGAGGATTTCGAAACCTATCGCGAAACCCTCAAGGCCCGCCTCAACCCCACCACGTCGGTGCTCACCAACGTCTATGCCAGCGTGAAGCAGAACCCCAAGCGGGTCGTCTTTGCCGAAGCGGAGCAGGAAGTGGTGCTGCGCGCCGCGATCCAGTACCGCGATTTCGGCTATGGCACGCCGGTGCTGGTCGGCCGCACCCAGGGCGTGCTCGACAAGCTGTCGGAACTGGGCGTGTCCAACCCGTCGAGCTTCGAGATCCACAACTCGAACGTGTCGCCGCTGGTGGAAGACATGGTCGCCTACCTCTATCCGCGCCTGCAGCGCCGCGGCTATCTGGAACGCGACGTGCGCCGCATGGTCAACAACGATCGCAACGTGTTCGCCTCGCTGCTGCTGGCGCTGGGCCATGCCGATGCGATGATCACCGGCACCACGCGTCCGTTTGCCCAGACGATGAAGGAAATCCGCCGCGTCCTGGGGCCCAAGCCCGGTCACCTGCCGTTCGGCGTGCACCTGCTGGTGGGCAAGAACCAGACCGTGTTCCTGGCCGATACCACGGTCAACGAACGCCCCAACGCGGAAGAACTGGCCGACATCGCCATCGAAACCGCCGCGGTTGCGCGCCGCATGGGCCACGAACCGCGCGTCGCGTTCCTGTCCTATTCCACGTTCGGCAATCCCTATGGCAAGTGGCTCGATGCGCTGCGTGATGCCGTCGCCATTCTCGACGAGCGCAAACCCGGGTTCGAATACGAAGGCGAAATGGCGCCCGATGCCGCACTCAACCCGCGCATCATGCAGACCTATCCGTTCTGCCGCCTGTCGGGACCGGCCAACGTGCTGATCATGCCGGGCCTGCAATCGGCCAATATCTCGGCCAAGCTGCTGCGCGAACTGGGCGGCAACGCCATGATCGGGCCGATGCTGCTCAACATGGAAAAGCCGGTGCAGATCGCCCCGATGACCGCGACTGCGCCCGACCTGCTCACGCTGGCCGTGCTCGCTGCGGCGGGCATCACTGCCTAGAGCATTTTCAAGGCAGGTGGGATCACCTGCCGACTCGGAAAATGCGGCAAATCAAACGGTAGAGCGCCGGCTTTGACGCAGTCAAAGTCGATCGCGCTCTAAGCGGGCAACACCCCGCGGATCTGCAGCCAGCTTGTGCGCCAGGACGGGCACAAGCTGGCTGCCGTTGCCGGAGCGGCCAAGCACGACCGCCCCGGCATAATCCGCCCAGGAATGGGCCCTGCCCTCACACCAGCCCGGCAGTCTGCGCCAGCAGCCATGCGCCGATGGCGATGAACAGCGCGGCGGCTACCAGGCGCACCAGGCTCATCGGCACGCGGGCGATCAGCGCGTTGCCCAGGAACACGGCCGGCACGTTGGCCAGCATCATGCCCAGCGTGGTGCCCGCAGTCACCGCCACGGCATCGTGGAAGCGGGCGCCCAGCGCGATCGTGGCAACCTGGGTCTTGTCACCCATTTCCACCAGGAAGAACGCAACAAGCGTGGTGAGGAATGCGCCGAAACGCGCAGGCCGGGTGCTGGCATCGTCTTCGTCCAGCTTGTCGGGCACCAGGGTCCACAGGCCCATGGCGATAAAGCCGGCGGCAATGGCATAGCGAAACCACAATCCATCCAGCAGGTCGGCGGCGACCATGCCGACCAGCGCGGCCAGGAAATGGTTGACCATCGTGGCTGCCAGGATGCCGAGCACGATCGGCATCGGCTTTTTGAAGCGGGTGGCCAGAACGATGGCAAGAAGCTGCGTCTTGTCGCCGATTTCCGCCAGCGCGACGACAGCGGTGGAGGTCGTGAACGCCTCGAACAAGGGTGCCATGGTGATATGATCCGGGGCCAGGCGAAACCAAGACAAACGACAACGCGCAAATCCGCCCGGCCGAGCGATTCGCGTGCTGTCATTTGGTCTTGCCCGCAGCAGGCCTATCCGGCCTGCCTCTGCCCGCGCCATGGCCTCTCGACCAAGCATGTTGACGCTGGGCGCCGCACGGCTTGTGCGGTGGCTACTCCCCAAGTGACGTGCGGCGGCCGTTACGGCGCCTTGCCGCTGCTGGCAAGGCGTTTTTCACAACGTGCCAGGATCGCACGCTTTTCCGCCGGCTCGGCGTGATACCATGCGGTGATTTCGGTGATCGTGCGCGCGCATCCCCGGCATAGCGCGCTGGCCGGATCGATCGCGCAGACGCCGGTGCATGGGCTGGGTGGCGCTTCCATCGCATGGCCATAGGCCTGGCATGCCCGGCGCGCAATTTCCTTGCGCAGCGCAGCATTTGCCCCTAAGGCCGTGCCCAGCAGGTGCGATGCGCCCGCTGCCCATGCCCTTAGGGGCCATGTGCGCAGCAGGTGACAGAGGCCCGGGCAAGCGTGAGATCGACCGTTTCGGAAACGATCCGCCCCGGCCGCGCGCATCGTGCCCCACCCGCCTCCCTTTATCACGCAAGGGGTCGCATGTTCGACCCTTGCCGCACGCGGCCCGTCGCCCACTGGCGATCGGCCGTGGGAGGCTTTGAAAAGCACTGGAACTCCATGTCCTATTTTTCCGACCTTGGCCTGGCCGAGCCGATTCTTCGCGCGCTTGAGACCAAGGGCTACAACGATCCAACCCCAATTCAGCAGCAATCCATTCCGGCCCTGCTGGAAGGGCGCGATCTGCTGGGCATTGCCCAGACCGGCACCGGCAAGACCGCCGCGTTCTCGCTGCCTTCGCTGCACCGCCTGGCCGCCGATCCCCAGCCGCGCAAGCCGGCGTCGTGCCGCATGCTCGTGCTGTCGCCCACGCGCGAACTGGCCGCGCAGATTGCCGACAACATGAAGGGCTATGCCAAGAACCTCAAGCTGTCGGTCGATTGCGTGTTCGGTGGCATTCCCATCAGCAAGCAGGCCCGCCGCCTGGTGCCGGGTGTCGACGTGCTGGTGGCCACCCCTGGCCGCCTGCTCGACCTGATCGACAACCGCGCGCTGACCTTGGGCCGGGTGGAAATCTTCGTGCTGGACGAAGCCGACCAGATGATGGACCTGGGCTTCATCCACGCACTCAAGCGGGTGGCCAACCTGCTGCCGGCCAAGCGCCAGAGCCTGTTCTTTTCCGCCACCATGCCCAAGTCGATCGAAGACCTGGGCAAGCAGTTCATCAAGAACCCGGTGCGCGTCGAAGTGGCCCCGCAATCGACCACGGTCGAACGCGTCGAACAGTTCGTCAGCTTCCTCAACCAGCCCGAAAAGCAGGCGCTGCTGTCGCTGACCGTGCGCCGCCTGCTTGCTGAAAAGCAGCTCGATCGCGGCATCGTGTTCACCCGCACCAAGCACGGTGCCGATCGCGTGGCCCGCAATCTGGCCGCCGCCGGCATCGATGCGCGCGCCATCCATGGCAACAAGAGCCAGGCCCAGCGCACCGCTGCGCTGGAGGCATTCCGCCAGGGTTCGTGCCCGATCCTGGTGGCGACCGACATCGCCGCGCGCGGCATCGACGTTTCGGGGGTGAGCCACGTGTTCAACTTCGAACTGCCCAACGTGCCCGAACAATATGTCCACCGCATCGGCCGCACCGCGCGCGCCGGGGCCGATGGCGTGGCGATCAGCTTCTGCGCGCCCGACGAAAAGCCCTACCTGCGTGATATCGAACGCCTCACCAAGGTGAAGCCCGCTGTCATGCCGCTGCCGGAAAACTTCCTGGCCGATGCCGCACGCCTGCCCGCGCCCAGCCGCCGCCCGGCGGATGAAGAACACGAAGCACGCCGTGACCATGGCCGGGGTCGCCCCGGTGCCGGTCGTGGTGAAGGCGGCCGCAGCGATGGCGGTCGTCGCGATGGTGGCCGTGGTGACGGCGCACGCCGCGATGGCGGGCGCAGCCAGCCGGCCCGCGGCGATGCCCCGCGCCGTGACGGCACGGCCGCGCCGCGCCCCGAACGCCGCCCTGACGAGCGCGTGGCGGCCGATCGCAACGGCCAGGACCGTCGCCGCGAGGCGCCGCGCGGCGATGGCGCCAAGCGCGTCGATGCGCCCCGCGCCGACAATGCCCGGCACGAAGCCACCGGCGAAGCGGCGGCCAAGCGCCGCTTCCGCCCGCGTGGCCCCGCCACCACCGGCCAGCACCGCAACAAGGTGCGCCGCGTGGTCTGATCGCTTGGGTCATGCGGCCTGAACAACGACCCTGAACATGGGGGCGCGCGCCAATCGGCACGCGCCCCTTTTCATTGGCAGCTGGCGGCGCGGGAACCAAGCGAACCCGGCTGCATTCTGGCCACGGGCGCGCGACGCCATTTTTCGATCGGGCCGCGCGGGAAGGGTTTCCATGCAATCGACCAAGCTGACCGCGTTGGGCCGCGATGCCCGGGTCAATCGCTTCATTCTCACGCTGCTTTCGATCGGATTTGCCGCTTTGCTCGCCGGCCTTGGCGCGGCGCTGTGGACGCAGCAGCGCAACACCGACAGCGAGCGCTGGGTGGCCCATACGCTGGAAGTGCAGGCGCGCATCGGCGCCTTTGCCAGCAAGGCCGAACGCATGGAAACCGCGCGGCGCGGACGCCTGCTGAGCGACGATCCCGCCTTCAATGGCCTGTTCGACCAGGCGCTGGCCAGCGCCGTGGCCGATCTTGACGTGCTGCAGAAAAAGACCCTCGACAATGCCACGCAGGCCGCCAACATTCGCGTGATGCGCCAGTTGCTGACCGACTATGTCGTGGCAGAACGGGCCGAGCGTGGCCGGGGCCGGAAAGCGCAGATCGCGCTGCGCCAAGACTTCTTCAACGATCCCGTGGTCGTGCACATCCGGCAGATCCGCAAGGCGGCCGATGCCATGGCCGACGAAGAGCGCAACCTTTTGCGCCAGCGCGAAGCGACGCAGACGCAGAACCTGCGCACGTTCAACCTGGTCCTGGCGGCAATCTGCCTGCTGATCCTGGCCGTGGCCAGCGCCACGATCCTGCTGGTGCGGCGCACGCTGCGCGAATTGCGGGCCTCGCGCCTCGAACTGAGCGCGCTCAACCTCGATCTTGAGCGCCTGGTCGATTCACGCACCACCGAATTGCAGCGTGCCAATGCCGAAATCCAGCGCTTTGCCTATATCGTGAGCCACGACCTGCGCTCCCCGCTGGTCAATGTCATGGGCTTTACCGCCGAACTCGAAGCGGCCACGAAAGTGATTGCCCGCTCGCTCGATGATCCGGCACAGCCCGGCGCGACGACGCCTTCCAAGGAAGACGTGCGCCGGGCCGTTGCCGAAGACCTGCCCGAGGCGATCGGCTTCATCCGCAGTTCCACCCAGAAGATGGACCGGCTGATCAACGCCATCCTGCGCCTCTCGCGCGAAGGGCGGCGCACCCTGGCGCCCGAGGCGCTGGACCTCAACGTGGTGGTGCGCTCCATCGCCGATTCCATCCAGCACCGGCTGATGGAAACCGGCACGGCCCTGACCATCGCGCCACTGCCCACCGTGACGAGCGACCGCACCGCGGTGGAACAGATCCTGTCCAACCTCATGGAAAACGCGCTCAAGTACCTGCAGCCTGGCCGTCCGGGTGAAATCCACATCAGCGGCAAGGCTGTGCGCGGGCGCGCCATCATCGAAGTGACCGACAACGGGCGCGGCATCGATCCGCGCGATCACGAGCGCATCTTCGACCTTTTCCGGCGCTCTGGCGTGCAGGACCAGCCAGGCGAAGGCATTGGCCTTGCGCATGTTCGCGCGCTTGCCTATCGCCTGGGCGGTGTGATCGAGGTGGTATCGGAACTGGGCCAAGGGGCTACATTCCGTGTCAATCTTCCGATCGAATGGAAAGGCGCGGAAAGCAATGGATAACCAACGTCCGGTCAACATCGTGATGATCGAAGACGACGAGGGCCATGCCCGTCTGATCGAGAAGAATATCCGCCGGGCGGGTATTTCCAACACGATCCACCATTTCGTCGATGGCACTTCGGCGCTCGCGTTCCTGCTGGACGGCGAACACGGCCCCAGCCACAACGGCCCCGCGCTGGTGCTGCTCGATCTCAACCTGCCCGACATGAGCGGGATCGATATCCTTGCCCGGATCAAGAGCGATGCAGGCCCGCTGCGCCGCACGCCGGTGGTTGTGCTGACCACCACCGACGACAAGGTGGAGATCCAGCGCTGCTACGACCTGGGCTGCAACGTCTACATCACCAAACCGGTCAATTATGAAAGCTTTGCCGATGCGATCCGGCAGCTTGGCCTGTTCCTCTCGGTTATCCAGATACCGAGTGCGGAGGAGGTTTGACCCAACAGACCCCGCGCATTCTCTACATCGACGACGACGAGGGGCTAAGGCGTCTCGTGGCGCGTGTGCTGGCGCGCAAGGGTTATGACGTCACCACCGCAGCCAGCGGAGATGAAGGCGTTGCGCTGACCACGCGCGAACGGTTCGATCTGGTTGCCGTCGATCACTACATGCCCGGCCGGGATGGCCTGTCCACGCTGGAAGCCTTGCGCGCGCTGCCTGATTGCCCGCCTGTGGTCTATGTCACCGGGTCGGAGGAAAGCCGGATTGCCGTGGCCGCGCTCAAGGCCGGGGCGCAAGACTATGTGGTCAAGGCGGTGGGCGAGGATTTCTTCGACCTTCTCGCCCAGAGTTTCGAGCAAGTGCTGGAAGCGGCCGCCCTGCGCGGCGCGCGCGATCGCGCCGAACAGGATCTGCGCGCCAGCAATGCCCGGCTGGAAACGCTGCTGCGCGAAGTGAACCACCGCGTGGCCAACAACCTGCAGATGGTCATGGCGTTCGTTTCGATGCAGGCGCGCAGCGTGGACAACGAGGCCGCGCGCGACGCGCTGCACCGCGCCCACCAACGCATTGCCACGATCGCCCAGGTCAACCGCCGCCTCTATACCACCAACGACGTGGAATTCGTGGCGATCGACGAATATCTCGCGGCCCTGGCGTCCGACATGGGCGATGCCTGGTCCGCCCAGCGGCCGCGCACGGTAACCGTGCACGCCGATCCGGTGCGGCTCAAGACCGATCTGGCCGTGACCATCGGCCTGGCGACCAATGAACTGGTCGGCAATGCCTGCAAATACGCCTATCCGGCCGATGAGGAAGGCGAAGTGCGCGTCACCCTGCACGTGGCGCCCGCCGAAGACGATGCCGCGCCGCACCTGACGCTGTGCGTGGAAGACGACGGCCAGGGCATGCCCGCCGACGGCGCTGTCCAGGGCACCGGCCTTGGCACGCGGCTGATCGACGCGCTCACGCGGTCGCGCGGGGCGAAGCTGGTGCACGGCGCGGCCCATCAAGGCAAAGCGCGGCCGGGCACCCGTGCCTGCCTGACGCTGAAACTGGCCAGCGACGACTTGTGCCTTGCCGAGACACAGCCCCTGGATTTCGATATCTAGCGCTTGCCGGCAGGTCTATTCGTGATACTCATGCTATTACGAATAAACTCCCTATCATTTCTGACGCCGAAAGAGGCCGGTAATGGGCAAAAAGCGCAAGCGTCAGGCGGAAAAAGCCGCCGATGAAGGTTTTGCCGGAGCAGTAATGGCCCTGCTGGGCCAAGCCATGGGGGATTCGGCGGTGGCCCGCTGCACCCTGTCGATCGACAAGATCGCCGGCCTGGCGCGCCTCGCCACCAGCGCCGCCGATGGCCGTACGGCCACGCGGGACATCATCGGCCCCGGCCTCACTCTGCCCGAACCGGTTGCCGATGCGCCCGAAGCGCCCGCGGCATTGGCCGGGCGTGGCGCGGCGGCGCGAGCGGCGCGCGATGCGTCCATCGTCGCCCTGGCGGCCCGCGGCCTGACCCAGACCGAGACGGCGCGCGTGCTTTCGGTATCCCAGGCGCTGGTGTCCAAAGTGCTGCGCGCGTCAGCCCAGGATCGTCAACCCAGGGCCGCTGGGCGCGCGGATCAGTAATCGATCGCCCAGGTGGCGCAGGCCGGATCAGCGGCCACCACCTGGCGGCGCAGCGCGGCGCGCGCCAGCCGCTCCACCTCCACCTTGCGACGCGCGGCCGCCAGCGGCAGGCTGGGCGCGGGCCGCAGGATTTCCGCGTCATAACCATCGGCCACGATGATCCCGCAGGCTTCGGGCAGAAAAGCCGGGTCGTTAAGCACGCCGCGATCCAGGTGCGGCGCCAGCCCCCAATAGAACCGATCACAATGATCCAGGTATTCAGGCCACTTGGCATCGCCCAGCAGATCGGCGCGGCTGACCTTGATTTCCACGATCACCACCCGCCCCTTGCCATCGATGCCCATCAGATCGGCGCGGCGGCCATTGCGCAGCGGCATTTCCGCCAGGCACCAGATATCGTTGCGGGCAAACAGCCGGGCAATCCCGCGCGCAACCGCAGCGGCATCGGCCAGCGCCGGCACGGCCGCCGCATCAACAGGTGGCACGGGCGAGGAAGGGGCGAGAATCGAATCGGGCATGGCGCCAGATTAGGAACATAATGCGAACAGGTAAAGCCGCGCCGCCTATCGCTGCGGCTTGAGATTGAGCGGCGGGATCAATTCGAGCAGCGTGGCGCGGGCAGTGTCGAATTCCTGCCACAGCACTTGCGCGGCGCGGCGCAGCCCATCGGGCGGCGTCCGTCCCTGCGCGGCCAGCAGCGCGCGCAGTCCGGGTTGCAGGATCGCGGCCAGATCCTCGATCCCCTGGCGCGCGCGTTCGGCCCGCCATCCACCGGTGGAGCGCATGATCGCCGGGAAGTTTCGCACATCGGGGCGCAGCGGTTCGGGCCCGCGCCCGGCAAGCATGGCCACGGCGCGGGCCGCTTCGTGCAGCGCGATCCATACCGTGTCGAGCGGCGAAGTGCCCGCGGCCCGCGCCCGCGCGACCAGGCGATCGGCACCCAGCACGTCGGGCGCGCCGACCGGCAGCGCCTGGCCCGGCGCGGCATGGCCTGTCGCCGCCTGGCGGAACGACTGGAAGGGAGGCTGTTCCATGCGGAAAGGCTAGGGTGCGACTGTTAACGGATTCCTAATTTTGTGCCGTGTGTTTGCCCCGCCCGCCAGCGCTGCAAAAAGCGCTGGCAAGCCCCGCCCCGCGCTGCTAGGGCGCCTCCTCACGCACCCGTAGCTCAGCTGGATAGAGTACTGCCCTCCGAAGGCAGGGGTCACAGGTTCGAATCCTGTCGGGTGCGCCATTTCCCCCCTTTCATCGGCAAGACAAGGGCTTGGGCCAAGTGCCCGGGCTGTGGCGTCATGCGCAGGCGCGCGCTCTGCGACTGTACCCCGCGTATTTGTGCTTAAGCCGATCCGAAAACAAATTCACCGTTAACACGGCATGTCGGCACGCGAATGAAGTTCAGCGGACCGAATCCAGCAGTATTGGTGAATATACTTAGCAGTCATCGTAATTGATCCCATATTGTGCCGATTCGATCAATTTTGCATAAAGCCGCCGAACCTCGTGAAAAATTGCGCTGCCCGGCATCCCGCCTGGCGGCCCGGTATACCTGGCGGCCTTTTTTGCGCGAGCGGGGACGGTGCGCCATGTTCTTTTCAACGCCCTGAGGTGTCAAGAAATGGCGAACATCAACGTCACCGTGTCGACCTACAATGCCAACAAGCCCTATGTCTCGGCCGACACCTACACGCTGGCCGATACCGGTGCCAATATCGCCGCCTTGAGCGCGGCCGATTTTGGCGATCTGGCCACCAACGGCATTGCCAAGATCAACGCGACGGACAACGTCCTCTCGCTTACCGTGGCGCAGTACCAGGCGCTTGGCGATGTCACGCTGGCGGCAGGCGACGTGATCACGCTGGCCGATACCGGCGCCCACATCGCCGCGCTGTCTGCCACCGACATTGACGGCCTGGCCGACGCCGGGATCGACAAGATCGACGCCTCCGACAATGCGCTCTCGCTGACCGTGGCGCAGTACCAGGCCCTGGGCACCGTGGCGCTCACCAGCAGCGACACCGTCACGCTCACCGGCACGGGCACCACGCTGTCTGCGCTTTCGGCCACCGACATCGCCGCGCTGGCCGACGCCGGGGTGGACCAGCTCGACGCGACCAACAATGTCCTGTCGCTGACGCTCGCCCAATACCAGGCGCTCGGCACGGTGACCGTGGCTGCCAACGACGTGCTCACCCTGTCGGGAACGGGGGCCAGCATCGGCGCGCTGAGCGTGGCGCAGATCGCGGGCCTCGCCGCTTCGGGCTTTGACAAGATCAACGCCACCGACAACGTCCTGACGCTGAGCGTGGCGCAATACCAGGCGCTCGGCACGGTGCAGCTGGTCGCCGGCGACGTGATCACGCTGGGCGACACCGGCGCCAACATCGCCGCCCTGTCCAGTTCTGCCTTTGCCGCGCTGGCCGATGCCGGAATCGACAAGATCGATGCCACCGACAACGTGCTGCACCTGACCGTGGCCCAGTTCGAAGGCCTGGGCACGGTGGAACTGACCGGTGGCGATCTCGTCACCCTCGCCGATAGCGGCGCCAATATCGCTGCGCTTTCCGCGGCAACGCTGGCAACCCTGGCCAGCGCCGGGGTGGATGCGATCGACGCCACCGACGATGCGCTGAGCCTGAGCGTGGCGCAGGCACAGGCGCTGGGCAGCGTGAGCCTCACCGGTGCCGACGCGCTCACCCTGGCCGACACCGGCGCCAACCTTGCCGCGCTGACCCCGGCGGAACTGGCCCAGCTCGCCAGCGCCGGGTTCGACACGATCGACGCCACCGACGGCGCCCTCACCTTGTCTCTGGACCAGATCGCGGCACTGGGTACCATGGCCCTGACGCCGGCCAACACGGTCATCGCCGCAGCGACCATGGCGGAAATCGCCGCGCTCTCGGCGTCCGACATTGGCGCGCTCGGCCAAGCCGGGGTGGACCTGCTCGGGCCCAGCGATGGCCAGCCGGCGCTTTCCGTGGCGCAGGCGCAGGCCGTTGTTGACGCCGGGCTGTGGTTCACCAACCACACCGCCGTGCTCACCGACAGCTCGGCCGCGATCGAGGCGCTGGGCGGCACCGCGCTCGAAGATTTCTACCTGCGCGGCATCACCCAGATCGACGCCCTCGACAATGTCCTGGCGCTGAGCGTGGAACAGATCCTGGCGGTGGACAATGCCGGTACCGACCTGACCGGGGCCGACGTCGTCACCCTGGCCGACGCGGGCACCGCCCTCGCCGCGCTGTCGGCCGCGACGATCGATGCGCTGGCCCAATTGGGCGTGGACAAGTTCGACGCTGCCGACAATGTCCTCGCGCTCACCGTGGCGCAGGTCCAGGCGCTCGACACCATTGCCCTCACCGCGGCCGACACCGTTACCCTGGCCGATACCGGCGCCCACATCGCCGCACTCAGCGCTGCCGACATCGCCGCGCTGGCCGGGCTGGGCGTCGATACGATCCATGCCACGGGCGGCACGCTGTCGCTCACCGTGGCCCAGGCGCAAGCGCTTGGTGCAGTCAGCCTGACCGCTGCCGATACCGTGACCCTGGACGATACGGCCGCCCATATCGAAGCGCTCACCGCCAACCAGATCGCCGCGCTCGCCACCGCCGGGATCGATACGCTTTCGGCCACCGGCGGCACGCTCGCGCTCACTGTGGCGCAAGCCCAGGCCTTGGGCTCGATCGCGCTGGCCCCGGCCACCACCGTCACGCTGGCCGATACCGGCGCCCATATCGCCGCGCTGTCGGCCACGGCGCTCGCCGCGCTGGTCACCGCCGGGATCGACGCGGTGGACGCCAGCGACGATGCGCTCGCGCTCACGGTGGCCCAGGCGGAAGCCCTGGTCAGCGTGCCCGTTTCGGGCAGCGACACCATCACCCTGGCCGACAGCGGCGCCCATATCGCTGCGCTGACCACGGCCGATTTTGCCGCATTGGCTACCCGCGGCTTCACCTCGATCGACGCCACCGACAATGCGCTCACACTCTCGCTCGAACAGGCGCAAGGCCTTGGCGGGCTGGCGCTGACCGCCGGTGACTTGGTCACGGTAGAGGCCAGCGGCGCACAATTTGCCGCGCTCACGGCGCAGGATTTCACCGACTTGGCGGCACTTGGCGTCGATGCGCTGTCCACCAGCGATCACGTTCTCTCGCTGACCGTGGCACAATTCCAGGCGCTCGGTGGCCTTGCCCTCGCCGCTGCCGACACGGTGACTCTGACCGATACCGGTGCCAACATCGCCGCGCTGACCGCTGCCGACATTGCCGCCCTGGCCGGGCTGGGCATCGATGCCATCCATGCCACGGGCGGCGCCCTGCCGCTCACCGTGCTGCAGGCGCAAGCGCTTGGTTCCGTCAGCGTGACGGCGGCAGATACCGTGATCCTGGCCGATACCGCCGCGCATATCGAGGCGCTCACTGCCCACGAGATCACCGCGCTCGCCACCGCCGGGATCAATACGATCGACAGCGACAGCAACGCGCTTTCGCTTTCTGCCGCGCAGGCCCAGGCGCTGGGCACCATCGGCCTTATCGCCGACGACGTGGTGACTCTGGACGATGCCGGCGCTAATATCGCCGCGCTTTCGGCCGCGACTCTGGCCGCGCTCGCTGCCGCCGGGATCGACGCGGTGAATGCCAGCGACGACGCGCTGCATCTTTCCGTGGCACAGGCCGATGCCCTGGCCGGCGTGGCCCTTACCGCCGGCGACACCGTCACCCTTGCCGACACCAGCGCCCATATCGCCGCCCTCGACACTGCTGCCCTTGCTGCATTGGCCGGACGCGGGATCGACGCGATCGACGCCAGCGACGACGAACTTGCCCTTTCGCTCGCCCAGGTGCAGGCGCTTGGCAGCATGGCCCTGACGGCCGGCGATACGGTCACCGTGGTGGCCACCGGCGCAGAGTTTGCCGCGCTGACCGCGCAGGACTTTACCGATCTGGCCGCACTGGGCGTCGATGCGCTGTCCACCAGCGACCATGTTCTCTCGCTTACGGTGGCACAGGCCCAGGCGCTCGGTGGCCTGTCGCTGGCGCCGTCCGACACCATCACGCTGACCGATGCCGCTGCCACGATCGAAGCGCTGTCTGCCAGCGACCTGGCCGATCTTGTCGCAATGGGCGTGGACGCGGTTGCGGCCACCAGCGGCGTTCTGGAACTGAGTGCGGCGCAGGCCCTGGCCTTGACCGGCGCCACCCTTGCGCAGGGCGGCATCGTGATCGACAGCGCCGCCGCGCTGGAAAATCTCGATACGACGCAATGGGCCGCCCTGGCAGCGCTCGGCACGACCGCGGTGGACGTGACGGGCAACGCCATCACGCTCGATGTCGCAAAAGTGCTCGCCATGGGCACGCTCGGCTTTGGCAGCGACGTGCTGACCGTGGCCGACAGTGGCGCCGCCCTGGCAGCGCTCACGCCCAGCCAGCTGGCTGCAATCGCCGACAAGGGCAACGTGGTGCTCGACGCCACCGACGATGTGCTGGTGCTCGATCATGCGCAGTTCGTGGCCAGCCAACTGCTGGCCTTCGCCAACGGCGATGCCGTCTCGATCGCCGACAGTGCGCAAGCCCTGCATGCGCTCTCGGCCGAGGATATCAGCCTGATCGCGGCGCGGGGAGTGATCAGCATTGCGGCCACCGATGGGCCGCTGGTCTGGTCGCTGGAGCAGGTTCTGGCCCTGGGCAACACTTATATCGCCGATGGCACGGTGGCGATCGTCCGCCTCACGCCAGCCGAACTCGCCGATCTCTCGGCCCAGGACTTGTCCCAGCTGGCCGACTACGGGATCGATACCCTCACCACCAGTGACGCAGCACCGGTCCTGACGGTGGCGCAGTTCCAGGCGTTGGGCACGGTCACGCTCCTGGCGCAAGACAGCGTCACGCTGGCCGATACCGGCGCCCATCTCGCCGCGCTCGCCGCCAACGACATTGCAGACCTCAAGGCGGCCGGGATCGACGTCCTGCTTGCCACCGATGGTACCCTCGCGCTCAACCTGGCACAGATCGAGGCGCTCGATGGCGTGGCGGTCGATGGCAGCACCACGTTCATCCTGGCCGATACCGGCGCCACGATCGGCGGTCTGTCCACGGCGGATCTCGACACGCTCAACGCCATCGGTGTCAACCGCATCGACGCGACCAACGACGCGCTGACGCTGCAGGTCGACCAGCTCTTTGCGCTGGGCAACCTGGCCCTGGCCGCCGACGACATGGTGACCGTGCAAGGCAGCGCGGAACAGATCGGCGCGCTGAACACCAGCGACATCGCCGCGATGATCGACGAGGGCGTGGCGCGGCTGAGCGTGACGGACGGGGCCGTGACCTTCAGCCTCGCCCAGTTCAATGCGGTGGCGGACCTGATCCTGGCCGCGCCCGATGGCATCATCCTGGCCGACAGTGGCGAGGTGCTCTCCGCGCTGAGCGCGCAGGCCTGGCTCGACAGTGTTGCCAACGGCGTGATTTCGGTGGATGTCACGCAGGGCGTGCTGGTCCTGACGCTCGACACGTTCGGCGCGATCGACGACGGCGCCACGTTGACGGCGGACAGCGACGTGATCCTGTCGGTTTCCGCGCAAGACATGGCATCGCTCGGCACCGTGGACCTCGCCTATCTCGCCACCCATGGCATCGACGCGCTGGCCGGCGCGGGCGGCGTCCTTTCGCTCGATCTTGCGCAGCTCAACGCACTTGGCGGGATTGCGCTGACCCCCGCCGATACGGTTTCGCTCGTGCTCACCCCCGTGCAGTTGGCAGACCTGGCGCCTGCCGACCTGCAGGCGCTTGCCAGCCTGGGTGTCGACGTGCTCGACCTTGGCAACCAGAGCGCCACGATCACGCTCGATCAGGCAGACGCTCTGGGCAGCCTCACCATCGCGGCCGCGGACCTCGCGGTGGAAGATGCGGCCGACCTCATTGCCAATCGCACCCCTGCCCAGCTTGCCGACCTGGTCGATCTGGGCGTCACCCATATCGATGCCTTCGACGGCACGCTGTGGCTGGACGTGGACCAGTGGGCCACCCTGCACGCGGCTGGCGTCACGCTGGCCGATGCTGACGGGGTCGTGCTGCTCGATTCGGCAGAGGCCCTGGCCGCGCTATCCGTGGCGCAGATCGCTGCGCTGGGCAGCGAAGGCTTTACCGCAATCGAAGCCAGCGATGCCCAGCTGACGCTGTCGCTGGAACAGGCGCAGGCCCTGGGTGACGTGGTGCTGGGCGATGGCCAGCCGGTCGTCGTGGCGGCCAGTGGCGCGGCGCTCGGCGCCCTTTCGGCCGCTGACTTGGCAGACCTGGTCGCAAGCGGCGTGGATCGCATCAATGCCACCGACGATGCGCTGGTGCTGAACCTGGCGCAACTGGCCGCGCTGGACACCGCGGCGCTGACGGCAAACGATACGGTGACGCTGGAGGCCACGGGCACCGCGCTGGCGGCGCTGTCGACCTCGAACCTTGCCGACCTGGTTGCGCGCGGCATTGACCTCATCGCCCTGTCGAACGGGGCGGCAACGCTATCGCTGGGCCAGTTGCTTGCGCTCGACGGGGTGCATTTTGCCGCCGAGACCACTGTCACGCTCGCGGCCGATAGCGCCACGATCGCCGGCATGTCCGACAACGATATCGCCCTGCTGCGCGAAATGGGCCTGACCGGCATCACCGTGACCGACCACGACCTGAGCCTGTCGGTGCTCAAGGCCGATGAATTGTCCGGCTTGGCCTGGGATGCGCAGGCACGCCTCACGCTGGTGGACAGCGGTGCTGTCATCACCGATTACCTGGCCGAATACCCGGCAGATTTCCATTCGCTGCCAATCGTGCGCCTCGATGCCACCGACAATTCCTTCACGCTGTCGCTGGCCCAGCTTGCCGCGATCGAGGGCATCGCCGTCGGTGCCGACGATTATATCGAGATCGCCGATACCGGTGCCCACCTTGCCGCCCTGACCAGCGCCGAGATCGACGCGCTGGCCGCGCGCAAAGTGGTGCTGATCGACGCCACCGACGGCGCCCTGACGCTATCTCTCGATACCTGGGCAAGCTTTCGCGAAAACGTGATCGGCTTCACGCAAGGCAGCCATGTGGTGGTGGCAGACAGCGGCGCGGCGCTGACCCAGTTCGGCAACGATGCCCTGGCCGCGCTGGGTGACAGCGGCGTCACTCGCTTCGATGCAAGCGACGATGTGCTGGTCCTGTCCTATGACCAGTTCCTGTTGCTCGATGAAGTGGCCCTTACCGCGCAGGACACGGTGAAGGTGTGGTTCAACGGCGATACCCTGGCCACGCTTACCACCGACGATATCGCCACGCTGGTCGCCGCCGGGGTGGACATGGTCACCGCGCTGGCCCCGTCGCTGACCGTCGACCTGGCCACGCTGGCCAATCTGGCGGTGGAAGGCCTGGCGCTCGATCCCGAAATCGTCGCGCGCCTGGCAGTCGTCGCCGACGAGATCGCTGACGCCTCGCCCGAGGAACTGGCGTTCCTGGCCGAAGCAGGGATCGATGTGGTGCACGTGTCGGGCGCCCTGTCGCTTTCGGTCGCCCAGTTCGCCGCGCTCGGCGCGGTGGAAATCGAAGCCGGGGACGGCCTGAGCCTGACCGACGAAGGCGCGGTCATCGCGGCCCTTGCACCCGAAGCGCTGGCCGCCCTGGCCAGTGGCGGGGTGGGCATGATCGATGCCACCGATGGCGTTGTCCATCTCACGCTCGATCAACTCGATGTCATGGGATCGATCTATGTCGCGGGCAACGATCTGGCCGTGGTCGATCTCACCGCGCAGCAGGCGGCCGATCTCAACAATGAAACTCGCGCGCTGCTGGGGCTGCATGGCATCGACGCCATTGCCGTCACCCAGGGCACGCTGTCGCTCGGCCTGGCCGATCTGGCGCGCTACAACGAATTCCCCTTCGTGGGCGGCAATGTGGTGCTGGCCGAAAGCGGTGCCACGCTGGGCGGCCTTTCGACATACGACTTTGCCGATCTGGCCGAGCGCGGCATCACCGCGCTCAATGCCACCGACGACGCCCTGGTGCTGTCGCTGGCCCAGTTCGTGGCGCTGGGCGCGATCACGCTGACCAGCGCCGATGACGTGACGATCATCGCCACGGCGGCCGATCTGGCCGCGCTATCGCCGTCGGTCTATGCCGCGATGAGCGCATCGGGCGTGGACAATGTGGAAGTGTCGGGCGGGGCCCTGCAATTGAGCGCGGCCCAGGCGGCCGAACTCGGCAATGTCCAGCTTTCGAGCAGCGCGCCGATCACGCTGGTCGATACCGGGGCGGCGATCGCCGCGCTCAGTGCCGATACCATCGGCGGCCTCGCCGGCTCGGGCATCACAGCGATCGACGCCACCACCGGGATCACGATCAACGCCGTCAAGTACGAGGCGCTGGGCGGAATCAGCTTTGCCCTGTCCGACGTGGTGACCGTGGCCTCCAACCACAGCTTCACCATGGCCGCCGATGTCGACAACGTGACGCTCAGCGGCAGCAAGAACCTGCTGGTGACCGGCAACAGCGGCGCCAACGTCATCACCGGCAACGCCGGCCGCAACACCCTGGACGGCGGGGCGGGCAACGATCGCCTGATCGGCGGCGCCGGGCGCGACGTGCTGACCGGCGGCGCGGGGGCCGACAAGTTCATCTTCCGAGATGGCGATTTCGGCGGCAACACCGCTTCCACCGCCGATCGGATCACCGATTTCTCGCATGGATCGAAGGATCTGGTGTCGTTGATCGGGGTGGACGCCAACAGCAACACGGTGGGCGACGATGCCTTTGCATGGATCGGCACCAGCACGTTCCACCACCTGGCCGGCGAACTGCGCTTCACCCAGGTTTCGGGCAACACCTATGTCCAGGGCGATACCAATGGCGATGGGGTGTCGGACTTCTGGATCCGGCTCGATGGGCTGGTCAATCTTCAGGCGTCCGATTTCCAGCTTTGACGCGGGAAACAGGGGGCGCAACGAAGGGGGAGGCTTTATGCCTCCCCCTTTTTTGATTGCATTCGATCAAAAACGATCACGATCGCTTGATGCCCTCTCCCTTTTCGTTCCCGGCCGTGATAGGCCCGGCGCAACGACGAGCGATGGATGGCCAGATGATCATTTCCGCACCCACCGACTTCCGGGCCGCGGCGCAGCGGCGCCTGCCGCCTTTCCTGTTCCACTATATCGATGGTGGATCGGGCGCGGAAACCACGCTGCGCCGGAACGAGGCCGATCTCCAGGCCCTGTCCGTCCGCCAGAACGTGCTGCGCGACGTGGCCGGGCTGTCCACCGCAACCACGCTGTTTGGCGAAGACATGGCCCTGCCGGTGGTACTGGCGCCGGTGGGCCTCACCGGTATGTATGCGCGGCGCGGCGAAGTGCAGGCCGCGCGCGCCGCGGCCGCCCATGGCGTGCCGTTCACGCTTTCCACCGTGTCGGTCTGTCCGCTGGAAGAAGTGCAGGCGCAGTGCCCCCGGCCGATCTGGTTCCAGCTCTATGTGCTCAAAGACCGCGGCTTCATGCGCGCCGTGCTGGAACGCGCCAAGGCGGCCGGCATCAAGACGCTGGTGTTCACGGTCGATATGCCGCTGCCCGGCTCGCGCTATCGCGATGCGCATTCGGGCATGTCGGGCGCGCGGGCGCCCTTGCGCCGCATGGTCCAGGCCATGACCCATCCGGCCTGGGCCTGGGACGTGGGCCTGCGCGGGCGGCCGCACGACCTGGGCAATATCTCGCGCTACATGGGCAAACCCATGGCGCTGGGCGATTACATCGGCTGGCTGGGCGCCAATTTCGATCCGGCCATCGGGTGGAAGGACCTGGAATGGATTCGCGCCTTCTGGGACGGGCCGATGGTGGTGAAGGGCATTCTCGAACCCGATGATGCGCGCGATGCGGTGCGCTTTGGCGCCGATGGCCTCGTCGTGTCCAACCATGGTGGCCGCCAGTTGGATGGCACGCTGTCATCGGTGGCGGCCCTGCCGCGCATTGCCGACGCTGTGAAAGGCGATTTGCGCATCCTAGCCGATTCAGGCGTGCGCACCGGGCTCGACGTGGTGCGCATGATCGCCAGCGGTGCCGACGCGGTGATGCTGGGCCGCGCGTTCATCTATGCCCTGGCCGCGCGGGGCGAAGCCGGCGTCGGCCAGTTGCTCGACCTGATCGGACGCGACATGCGCGTGACCATGGCACTTACCGGGGCGCGCACCCTGGCCGATCTGGGGGCCCACACCCTGGCGTGAGCCAGGCGGTCAGCCGCCCCAGTCCCTGATCCGCCGGCGCAGCGGCGGATCGAGCGTGCCCAGGTTGCGCATCGCCAGCATCGCCGAAAGCACCGACAGGTGTGCCCCGGCCAGCCGCGCCGGGGTATGCCCGGTGAACAGCCGCACTTCGCGGATCATGTGGGATTGGTCATAGAAATGGTCGGCCACGGCCGCTGCCCGCTGCGGCGTGATCGCCGGATCGCTGAGCAGGGCCGCCGCGCGCAGGGCACGATATTGGCGGGCAAGCTGCTTGGGCGGCAATCCGAAATAGCGATCGACCAGGCGTTGCAACTGGCGCGGCGAATAGAACGCGCCGCCATAGAGATCATCCAGCACCGGTGACATCGTGCGGCCCAGCCAGGCCAGCACCGCTTCGACCAGGCGCACATGCGCATCGGGCAAGGCGTGCAGCCGCGCGCGCAGCACCGGCGCGCTGCGCGCCACCATCTCGGCCAGCGTCAGCGGCTGCACGCCGTGGGCCTGGGCCAGGTCTTCGCCCAGGCGGCGTACCGGGCTGCCCAGCAAGGTGCCGGCCTCGCGCAGGCGGTTGCCGTGCTCGGCCGCCGAGAGGCCGCCGGTCAACGCCGCCCAGCCAAGCGGGGACAACGACGCGCCGAACAGATGCCAGGGCCCGGCCATCTCGATCCGCGCCGCTGCCGAAAGCGGGGTCAGCAGGCTGGCCCGGCAACTGGCGTCCGCCGCGCCTCCCACGGTGTGCAACGTGCCCGCGCCACGCAGGAAAAAGACCAGCACGCCAGGGCCGGCCGGCTGCGCGGCGACCAGGTGGGCAGCGTGGGACCGCATCTCGAAAAACATGGTCACGTAGCGGGCCAGGTCTGGCGGCGCGGGTTGATAGGCCATGTCGAACCGGGCCCCGTCAAACCCGGCCATGTCGCCCGGTTGCGGGATGGACCAGCCCCCGTTCATGCCTGACCGGTCCCGTGCCGATCTGGCGCGGAGCGATCCTGCACAGGCCCATTTTGCACCAAGTCGTGCTGTGATCTTTTGCGAAGCCCCATTGGCAGCAGCGATCACCCAGGCCACTGTCATGTCAAGGCAAAGTGGCCGATACTTCGAGAATGGATGAAAAAACGGCGACCCAGCCCAAGGGCCAAGCCGCCGTGAAGTGGAGAACTCGATACATCGCTGCACCGAGCCCTTCGGGTCGCAATGCGGAACTAGGCGATAGGCTGATTCCCGGATTGTATGGATTCGACAAAATCGGTGGCATCCGCGCCACAGCGGAAAGGTTTTCGCAGCGCAGCGCGACATTAATCCACTTGGACGGCGTTTTGCGACTTGGCGACGCGCCCCCGGGCCGCAATAGGGAAAGCCCTTGCCCCGATCGCTCCCAACGCATGGCCCGGTATGCTCTATCGTCTTGCACGTCCTTTGCTTTTTCGTTTGCCGGCCGAAACCGCCCACACCTTGACGCTGCGCGCGCTGGCGCTCTCGCCGCTGGGCGGTCGCGCCGCGCCGGAACCGGCCCTGGCCCAGCGCGTGGCCGGCATCGTGTTCCCCAATCCCGTGGGCCTGGCGCCCGGTTTCGACAAGAACGCCCAAGTGCCCGATGCGCTGTTCGGCCTGGGTTTCGGATCGGTCGAAATCGGAACGGTTACCCCGCGCCCGCAGGCTGGCAACGCGCGCCCGCGCCTGTTCCGCCTGATCGAGGACGAAGCGGTGATCAACCGCATGGGCTTCAACAACGATGGCGCCGAAGTGGTGGGCCGCCGGCTGACCCAGCGCCTGGGCCGCCCCGGCATCCTGGGTGTCAACATCGGCGCCAACAAGGATTCGCCCGATCGCGTGGCCGATTATGCGGAAATGACGCGGATCACGGCGCCCCTGGCCACCTATCTCACCGTCAACATCAGTTCGCCCAACACGCCGGGGCTGCGCGCCTTGCAGGATGAAAGTGCGCTGGGCGACCTGCTCGATGCCGTGATCGCTGCCCGCGGCCCACACAAGACACCGATCTTTCTCAAGCTGGCGCCCGATCTGCAAACCTCGGACATCGATGCGATCTGTCGGATCGCGCTCGACAAGCGGCTCGATGCGCTGATCGTGACCAACACCACGATCACCCGCCCGGCCGGCCTGCGCTCGCCGTTGGCGGCCGAAACCGGCGGGCTTTCGGGCAAGCCGCTGGCGCCCATGGCGCTCGACATGCTGCGCGCCTTCCGCAGCGCCACGGGCGGGGCCATCCCGCTGATCGGCGTGGGCGGCATTGCCAGCGCCGAAGACGCCTGGCAGCGCATCTGCGCCGGTGCCAGCCTGATCCAGCTCTATAGCGCCATGGTCTTCCACGGGCCCAAGCTCGCGCAGAATATCGTCACCGGTCTCGCCCGCCGCGTGCGTGCCGCCGGCATGACAAGCATTGCAGAGGCCGTCGGGACGCAATAGCGAACAAGGCCATGAACCTGCGTCGCCTCCCCCCGTTTGCCACTGCCTCGCTGGCGGTCCTTTCCACCCTTGGCCTTGGCGCCTGCCAGACCATGCCGGGCGCGGCCTCCGCGCCGGCATCGGTGCCGCCGCAAGCGTCGGCCCTGGCGCCTGGCCGTCTCGATGGGGCGGATGTGGGCCGGCAGGGCCTGGTTTCCGCCGCCGATGCGCGCGCGGCCGATGCCGGGGCGCAGATGCTGCGCCAGGGTGGTTCGGCCACCGATGCCGCGCTCGCGACGATGCTGGCGCTGACCGTGGTGGAACCGCAAAGCTCGGGCATTGGCGGCGGCGGCTTCCTGGTGATGGCCGATGCCGCCGGCCAGGTGGATACGGTCGATGGCCGCGAAAAGGCGCCTGCCGCCGCCACCCCGCAGTGGTTCTTCAAGGATGGCCAGCCCATGGCCTTTCCCCAAGCGCGGCCTGGCGGGCGCAGCGTGGGCGTGCCCGGCTCGCTGCGGCTTGCCGCCCTGGCGCACGCCGAACACGGCAAGCTCGCATGGCGCATGCTGTTTGCCCCGGCGATCAAGCTGGCGCGCGATGGCTTTGCCATCACCCCGCGCCTCTATCGCGCCTTGTCCGACAGCCCCGAGATCGCCGGCCTCGATCCTGCCGGCCGCGCGCTGTTCTACGGCGCCGATGGCCGGCCGTTGCCGGTCGGCACGGTGGTGCGCAATCCGGCCCTGGCCGATACGCTCGAAGCGCTGGCCGCCCGTGGCGCAGACTGGTTCTACAGCGGCGCCAATGCCCAGGCCATCGCCACCAAGGTGGGCACGGCCCCGGTCAACCCGGCGCCTTTGACCACGGCAGACCTTGCCGCGTTCAAGGCCGTTCCACGCCCGGCGGTGTGCGGCAAGTATCGCCAGTATCGCATCTGCTCGATGGGGCCGCCCTCTTCGGGCGCCACCACCGTACTGGCCACGCTGGGCCAGCTCGAACGGTTCGATCTGACCGCGCTGGGCACCGATAGCCCGGTGGCCTGGCATCTCCTCGCCGAAAGCGAGCGCCTGGCCTATGCCGACCGGGACCAGTACCTGGCCGATCCCGATTTCGTGCAGGTGCCGGTGGCCGGGCTCACCGATCCGGCCTACCTGGCCCAGCGTTCGCAGCTGATTTCGGCACAGACTGCCCTGCCCCGCGTCACCGCCGGGGTGCCAGCCGGCGTCAAGACTGCGCTCGCCCCGGCGCGCGCGCAGCCCGAATTCGGCACATCGCATTTCGTCACGGTGGATCGCTGGGGCAATGTCGCCAGCTACACGTCCACGGTGGAAAGCGCGTTCGGTTCGGGGCTGATGGCCAATGGCTATTTCCTCAACAACGAATTGACCGATTTCAACCTCGATCCCATGCACGATGGCCAGCCCACGGCCAATCGCGTGGAAGGCGGCAAGCGGCCGCGTAGCTCGATGTCGCCCACGGTGGTCTATGGCCCGGACGGACAGGTGCGGCTGGTGGTGGGCGCCGCTGGCGGGGCCACGATCCCCGCCCAGGTGATCCGCGCGCTCATCGGCGTGCTCGATTGGCATCTGACCGCGCAACAGGCCCTCGCCCTGCCCGTGCTGTTCGCACCGGGCGAGCGGGTTTGCGTGGAACAGGGCAGCCGCCTGGAAACGATGATCCCCACGCTTGTCGCCATGGGCCACACCCAGGCCCAGGCCTGCAAGATGCCGCTCAAGGCCAATGCGATCGAGCGCGTCGGCAACCGCTGGCTGGGCGCCGCCGATCCGCGCAGCGAAGGCGCCGCGATCGCCCAATGATCGTGCCAACCCGGCTGCCCCATGGCAGCCGGGTGACATCCACCAAAGCACGCTTGCCGTAGCGGAACACGCAGCCTAGCTATCCGTTTTGGGAACTGGCCCCGGTGTGGGCCAGGTGGGAGAGTTCGCGTGTCCGTGCCTGAAATCCAAGCCGCCAGCCTGCAAGCCGCAAGCCTGGTGGCGCAGCTGGGCGAGACGCCCAACCTGGTCAGCCTGTTCCTCGCCCGCGCCGCGCAACATGGCGATGCCCCGTTCCTATCGGCCAAGCGCCAGGGTGCGTGGGTTGCGCAGTCGTGGCGCGAAGTGGCCGACCAGGTGTGCCTGCTGGCGCAAGCCTTGCGCGCGCTGGGCCTGAATCCCGGCGACCGGGTCATGCTGGTGTCGGAAAACCGGCCCGAATGGTGCATGGCCGATATCGCGATCATGGCTGCGGGCCTGGTGACCGTGCCGACCTACACCACCAACACCCAGCGCGATCACTTGCACATCCTGGAAAATTCCGGCGCGCGGGCGATCATCGTGTCGAATGCCAAGCTGGCCCAGCCGCTGCTGGCCGCCGCGCTCACTGCGCCTTGCGCCGAACATGTGATCGCGATCGAGCCGCTGCGCCAGCAGCAATCGGGCACGCTGCATTTCCACGAATGGGACAGCCTGGTGCAGGGCGATGCCGCCGCTGCGCGTGCCGCAGTGACGCAGCGCCTGGCCACGATCGGGCGGCAGGACCTGGCGTGCATCATCTATACCAGCGGCACCGGCGGCGCCCCGCGCGGCGTGCGCCAGCACCACGGTGCGATCCTTGCCAACGTCGCTGGCGCCGCGCAGATCCTGGCCGAGGATTTCCACCTGGGCGACGACCAGTTCCTTTCGTTCCTGCCGCTGAGCCACGCTTACGAGCACACCGGCGGGCAATGGCTACCGATCGGGGTGGGCGCGCGCATCGCCTATGCCGAGGGGCTGGAAAAGCTGGCCGCCAATATCGAGGAAGTGCGCCCCACGATCATGGTGGTGGTGCCGCGCCTGTTCGAAGTGCTGCGCGCACGGATCATCAAGCAGGTCGAAAAGCAGGGCCGCCTGGCCAGCTGGCTGATGGACCGAGCGCTTGCCATTGCCGGCCATCGCCAGGAAACCGGCAACATGCGCCTGATCGATCGTCCGCTCAATCTGCTGATCGAGCGCACCTTGCGCCCCAAGGTGCGCGCGCGGTTCGGCGGACGGATGAAAGCGCTGGTTTCGGGCGGCGCGCCGCTCAACCCAGAAGTGGGCCTGTTCTTCGAAGCCATGGGGCTGACCATGCTGCAAGGCTATGGCCAGACCGAAGCCGGCCCGGTGATCGCCTGCAACCGCCCGGCCGCCGGCATCCGCATGGATACCGTCGGCCCGCCGCTGTGCGGCGTGGACGTGCGCATCGCCCCCGATGGCGAAATCCTCGTGCGCGGCGAGCTGGTCATGCACGGCTATTGGCACAACGATGCCGAAACCGCGCGTGCCATCCAGGATGGCTGGCTGCACACCGGCGATATCGGCCATATCGACGCGCAGGGCCGCATCAAGATTACCGACCGCAAGAAAGACATGATCGTCAACGACAAGGGCGACAATGTCTCTCCCCAAAAGATCGAGGGCATGCTCACGCTGCAGCCCGAAATCGCCCAGGCCATGGTTTCGGGCGACAAGCGGCCCTATGTCGTCGGCCTCATCGTGCCCGACGCGGAATGGGCAATGCAGTGGTCGGTGGAAAACGACGCACCGCACGACCTGGCGCGGCTGGCGGACCTGCCTGCCTTCCGCAGCGCCGTGCGCGAGGCGGTGGACCGCGTGAACCGCGATCTTTCCGTCATCGAAAAGGTGCGCCAGTTCACCCTGGCCGATGAACCCTTCGCCATTGCCAACGAGGAACTCACGCCCTCGCTCAAGATCCGCCGCCACAAGATCCGCGAACGCTACGGCCCCCGGCTCGAGGCCCTCTACAAGGCTTGATCGACGCGCTAAGGCAGGCGGATGCCCCGCTCTGCCCAGCACACCACCCTGATCGGCGTCTGCGCCACGCTCGCCGCGCAAGTCTCGGGCAATCTGGGCGCCGGCTTTGCCAAGCAACTCTTTCCGCTGGTGGGTGCCGGCGGCACCACGTTGCTGCGGGTTAGTCTGGCGGCGCTGGTGCTGCTGGCATGGCGGCGGCCCTGGCGCCGGCCGGTGCCGCGCGCGCTCTGGGCCGGTCTTGCCGGCTATGGCGCGATCCTGGGCGTCATGAATTTCCTCATTTACCAGGCCTTTTCCCATATCCCCATCGGCATTGCCGTGGGCATCGAAGTGATGGGGCCCCTGGCCATCGTGCTCGCCGCCTCGCGCCATCCGCGCGATTTCGTGTGGCTGGCCTGTGCGGCGGGTGGGCTGGCACTGCTGATGCCCTGGCCCAGCCTGGCCCCACACGAGGCACTCGATCCGCGCGGGGTGCTGCTTGCGGCTGCCGCCGCGGCATGCTGGGCCAGCTATATCCTGCTCGGGCGGCGCGTGGCGGCCAGCCTTGGCAGCGATGCGGTGGCCTGGGGCATGGCCGTGGCCGCGGTGATCGTGGTGCCGCCACTCGGCATCGCGGTGGGTGGGGCAAAGCTCTTCGCGCCCCACGTGCTCGGCATGGGCCTGGCCATTGCCGTCCTGTCCAGCGCGTTGCCTTATGGTCTTGAAATCGGGGCGATGCGGCGCCTGCCCGCGCACGTCTTCGGCATGCTGCTCAGCGCCGCGCCAGCGATCGCCGCGCTAACCGGCTGGGTGCTGCTGGGTGAGCGGCTCACCCCCGGCCAATGGCTGGCGATTGCCCTGATTGTCACGGCGCTGGCCGGCACCTCCGCCTTTGCCACGCCGCGCCGGCCCGAAGCGGCCTAGGCCGCCTCTTCCAGCGGCACGAATTCGGGAAAGAAAGTGGGGGCGCGGGTGGACCAGCCCGGTGCCGTGGCAGCCGCTTCGCTGATCGATTGCAGCAGGTCCTTGCGCCGCAACGGGCGGATCTGCGGCAGCGCCGCCGCGCCGCAGAACGCCGCGGGCAGCCAGGGGCGCACGTCGGCGCTCAGCAGCCGCTCGTAAAGGAAACGATAGGCCGAAAACCCATCGAGCCGATCCTGCCCCAGATCGAACGCGGAAAGCCGGATCAACGCGCCCATGAAGCGCTCGATGCCGTCGGCCGCCGGCCCCTCGGGCAGCATCGTGCGCAGCAGTTTGAGATCTTGATAGACCACGTATTGCGTGCGGATCGCGGCCGTCTCTGCCGGGGTGCGCGCCCAGATCTGGAACGCGTCGCGCCGGCCCAGGCCGATATCCAGGCTGCGCCGGATATAGCGCTGGGTCGCTGCAGGAAAACTGGCGAATTCACGCAGTTCGTTCAGCAGCTGGGTGGCAGTCTGGCTGTGGGACATGGCGCACTCCGATGCGGCCGACCCGTCCGTTCAAAATCTGGCCCGCCGATGGCCAAAAGCTACGCCCCGATAGTTAGCGCGCCATTAATCGTCCCATGCGCACGGCTCCCGCCGCGCCGTTATGGTAAACTGCACCAAGGCGCGGCAGGGTGCCCGGCCTTCTCAGCTACGCCGATAGCGGAAGTACCAGATCTCGTGCCCCTGAGCCCGCGCCTTGGCGGCATAGCGGGTTTCGGGCCAGCCGGCGGGGCGCTGCTGGAAATCCTGCGGCCCCTGCGCCAGCCACTGGAACTGGTCGGTGTGGCGGCGCATCACCATCAGTGCGTGGCGCAAGTAGATCGGGTGATCGGTGCCAAAGCGGAATTCCCCGCCGGGCTTCAGCTTGCGGGCGAACAGGTCCACCGGCCCGTCGTTCATCATCCGCCGCTTGGCATGGCGCGCCTTGGGCCAGGGATCGGGATGGAGCAGGTAGAGGAACGACAGCGTGCCATCGGGGACCCGCTCCAGCACTTCCAGTGCATCGCCGTGGTGGATGCGCACATTGCCCAGCGGGGGATGCGCGCCATTGTCGCCGTCCACATGGGTCAGCGCCTGGGCCACGCCATTGAGAAACGGTTCGGCGCCGATAAAGCCGTGATCAGGCAAGAGATCGGCACGATAGGCCATGTGTTCGCCGCCGCCAAAGCCGATCTCGAAATGCAGCGGGCAATCGTGGCCAAACAGGGCCTTGGCGGTAACCGGCCCTTCTGTCGGCACCGCGATCCGCGGCAACAGGGTATCGACCAGGGCTTGCTGCCCCTGGCGCAGGGGCTTGCCCTTGGCGCGGCCGTAGAGTCGGTTGAGCGTGGTCGGATCGCCGGGTTTATGTGCCGTCATGGGGCGCAGCCGATGGCAGGGGCGCGGGGCCTGGTCAATGCCTGCGGTAAAAACCGCACGGTTTTGCTTGATCTGTGATCGATCTTTGCAAAGATCGGCCATGGTCACCGTTCCCACCATTGCCCGCCCGCATACCTACTATTCCGCCAGTCTGGCCAACGACGTGGCTTGGCCGGTGCTGCAAGGTGATCACAGCGCGGACGTAGTCGTCATTGGCGGTGGCTTCACCGGCGTGAACACCGCGCTGGAACTGGCCGAGCGGGGCTTTTCGGTGGTCCTGGTGGAAGCCAACCGCGTCGGCTGGGGCCAGAGCGGGCGCAACGGTGGCCAGGTCACCGGCAGCCTGTCGGGCGAAGGCGAACTGCGCAGGCAATGGAAACGCCGCCTGGGCGCGGAACTCGATGACTTCATCTGGTGGCTGCGCTGGCACGGCCAGGACGTGATCGCCGCGCGCGTCGCCCGCCACGGCATCGCCTGCGACCTCAAGCACGGCCACATCCACGCCGCGATGAAGCCGTCGCACATGGCCGAACTGGAAGACACCTTTGCGCAAGGCTGCGCGCGCGGCATGGGCGACGATGTCGTGCTGCTCGATGCCGCCGGCATGCGCGATCATCTCGAAAGCCCGCTCTATTGCGGGGGCCTGCTCAACAGCCGCAACATGCACCTCCACCCCCTCAAGCTGTGCCTGGGGGAAGCGCAGGCAGCCGAGCGGCTGGGCGTGCGGATTTTCGAAGGCTCCCCGGTCCTCGATGTGGTCCACGGCCCGCACCCGCAAGTGGTGACGGCGCATGGCCGCGTCACTGCCAACCAGGTGATGATCGCGGGCGACGTCTACCACAAGCTGGAGCGCAAGCGGCTGTCGGGCCTGATCTTTCCGGCGGTGGGCGGCATCGTCACCACCGAGCCGCTGGGCGAAGCGGCGCAGGCGATCAACCCGCACGACCTGGCCGTCTACGATTGCCGCTTCGTGCTCGATTACTATCGCCTCACCGCCGACGGGCGCCTGCTGTTCGGCGGCGGCGCCAACTACTCGGGCCGCGAATCGCGCTCCTTCGCCGAGGAACTGCGCCCGGCTATCGAGGCCACCTTCCCCCGCCTCAAGGGCGTGAAGATCGACCACGCCTGGTCCTGCGCCATGGGCATCGTGATCAACCGCGCGCCGCAACTGGGCAAGCTGGCCAGCAACGTGTGGTATGCGCAGGGCTATTCCGGCCACGGCGTCGCCACCAGCCACGTCGTGGCCGAAGTCATGGCCGAAGCCATTGCCGGCACGATGGAACGCTTCGACGTCTTCGCCGCGCTCAAGCCCGTGCGCCTGCCCCTGGGCGACCTGCTCGGCAACCCGCTGCTCACGCTCGGCATGCGCTGGTATCTGCTGTTGGAAAAGTTCCGCTAGGCGTTTGGGCAGGGCGCGCGGTGGGTTTCACCCCTATCTCCGCGATTCCGCGTGAATCCTTTTGGCACGCGGAGTCGCGGAGCGGCTCGGTAGGGCAGCTACCCGAGATCGTGCCCTAGAAGGTACCGCTTCCGACTCCGTCCTAAAATAACTTGATCTGTGACCATGCATACCACTTAAATTGGCCATGACCGACGACATGTCCGACGAAGATGAAGACCGCTGGTGCGCCGAGCAGCGAGCCAACGTCATAGCTTATCTTGCTGGCGAAAAATGCGCCTCGACAAGTGTGGGCGAATGGCCTGCTTGGTATATGCCGCCGCTCTTATCGGTGTGGGCCGTTGAAAGCGCAGAACGTCCCGGTTCGGTAGGATGGTGGGCAATATCCGGTGATTTTCCAACAGACTACACTGAATGTCGTGGCGAGCGTCACCCACGACAAGGCTTGCGTGACATCGGGCGGCGATGGCAGATTGCTGCGGAACAATGGCTAAAGGGGGAAACTGCCCAAAGCTGGCGATTGGGCGACGGCAAGCGCCATGCAGAGCTGGCCCCCCTGCTTGCCGCGCGCGCGAAAATGTTCCTGGAGATCGCGGAGGATGACGCGATCTGGGATACGTAAATTGCGTCCCCCGCTCCCCACCAATGTTACACGTGAAACACCAAATGAAAACGGCCCGTCGTGGGAACGGGCCGCTTCGGGATTGTTTGCTGGGGTGGAGCGTCAGGCCGCTTCGATGGCCGACATGTCGTCGGGATCGCGCAGCACATAGCCGCGGCCCCAGACGGTTTCGATGTAGTTCTCGCCGCCGCAGGCGTGGGCCAGTTTCTTGCGCAGCTTGCAGATGAACACGTCGATGATCTTGAGTTCGGGCTCGTCCATCCCGCCATAGAGATGGTTGAGGAACATTTCCTTGGTCAGCGTGGTGCCCTTGCGCAGCGAGAGCAGTTCCAGCATCGCGTATTCCTTGCCGGTCAGGTGCACGCGCGCGGCGTCCACTTCCACCGTCTTGGCATCGAGATTGACCGAAAGCTTGCCGGTGCGGATGACCGACTGCGAATGGCCCTTGGACCGGCGCACCACGGCGTGGATGCGGGCGATCAGCTCTTCGCGGTGGAAAGGCTTGGTCACATAGTCGTCGGCGCCGAAGCCGAACGAGCGGACCTTGGAGTCCATTTCCGAAATGCCCGAAAGGATCAGCACCGGCGTCTGCACTTTGGCGACGCGCAATTTCTTGAGCACGTCGTACCCGTGCATGTCGGGCAGGTTCAGGTCGAGCAGGATGATATCGTAGTCATACAGCTTGCCGAGATCGAGGCCTTCCTCCCCCAGGTCGGTGGAGTAGACATTGAACCCTTCGGCCGTCAGCATCAATTCGATGGCCTTGGCCGTTGCCGGCTCGTCCTCGATCAGCAGCACGCGCATGGATCAGCCCCTTCTTGCCATTCCCCTGGCACCAGCCTCTGCGAATTGAGGCGCGTGCCCGTCATTAACCATAGGACCAATGAACATGAAAGGTTAATTTAACGTAAGCACAGGTCCCGTGTCGGTCGGCATTAACCAGCAGGCATGGCGGGCAACGCCGAATTATTCGCTCTTGCGCAAACGGCGTACCTTAATGCCCCCCAAGGCCATCGGCGATACTGTCTGCTTTGCCCAATCGTAAGTCCACAGGGTTAACGATTTTTTCCAATACCCATCGGGAAAAACGCCCATTCCGGAGTAGATCGGCGCTAAAATCGCTCAATCCGTCACGATTCCCAGGCGCGCCGCGGCATCGCGCAGCTTTTGCGCGTTGGCCGGCTGCCCGCGGAACGCGGCCAGGCCCTTGTCCAGCGCCTTGACCGCATCGTCACGCCGCCCCTGCTGCACGCGGCTGCGAATCAACAGGATCCAGCCATCGACATTGGCCGGATTGCGCGCCAGCCGGGCTTCCAGGCCATCGACCATGCCGCGCGCCATGGCATCGCGCGCACCGCTGCCGGCGGGCGTGCCCGACACGATCTTGAGTTCGGCATTGGCGGGCCCGGGCAGTGCACCCTTCTTGTGGTCCTTCGCGCCGTCCTTTGCCCCGCCCTTGGTCTTGTCGGGCTTGGGCAGGCGCGCCTGGGCATCGGCAATCGCCAGGCGCTTTTCCACTTCGATATGGTGGCGCTTGCCCACCGAGCGGATCACGCTGCGGATATCGCTGGCATAGGGCGCATCGGGCGGCGTCTCGCTCAACTGGGCAAACCAGGCGCGCAGCGCGCGGCGGTGCTGCCCGGCCAGGTCGAGCGAGAGCGCCTTGAAATAACGCGCGCGGGCATTCTTGGGATCGCGCGCCAAGGCGTGGTCGAAAGCCAGGCGCGCGGCGCGCGGCATCTTGCCTTCGCGGCGCGAGGCCATGACCAGCGCCTCGCCCAGGAACGAAAAGGTTTCGGCATGATCGGCATCGAGCCAGGTGGCCCGGCGCAGCGCGCGCGCCGCATCCTTGTAACGTTCGTTCTGGAAATAGGCCCAACCCAGCATGCGCCAGCCCTGCACGTCTTCTGGATCGTCCTTCAGCCGCTGTTCCATCCGCACGATAGTATCGTCCACCACCGGCGATGGTTCGGGGCTGGGGGTGGGATCGGGCGTGGCATCCGCTGCGCTGGCGGCCGGCGTGCCGGTCGGCGCCGTGCTGGCATCGGGCACGGGCACGGGCATGCCGCTATCCAGCACCACCGGCACCACTTCGGGGCGCGGTGGCCCGGCCTCGGCCGCCACCAGTTCGGCCGGGCGCTCCAGGCGATAGATGCCGATGCCGCCGCCCACGATCGCCGCCACCGTCAGAACCCCGATCGCCACGCCACGCCACACCGGCGGTTGCGGCCCGCCGGCAGGAGGAGTCTCGTCGGTCTGGTTCATCGTGTCGTCCCTCATGCCGGGGTTCCCCGGCCCTTTCCGCGCCGCCGCATTATCTTGGGCAGGCCCCCCCGGTCAACGCAAGCCGGTCAACGAACCCCGGCCAGGGCTTTTTGGCGGCGCCGCTGCACCGAACTGCCCAGGCCGATCGCCTCGCGATACTTGGCCACGGTGCGCCGCGCCAGATCGAACCCGCGCGCCTTGAGCAGATCGACCAGGGCATCGTCGGACAGAATCGCCTTGGGGTCCTCGCCGTCGATCAGCTGGCGAATCGCGGCTTTCACCGCTTCGGCCGAAACCCCTTCGCCATCGGTCCCCGCCACGCCGGAGGTGAAGAAATACTTCAATTCGAACGTGCCGCGCCGGCAATGCAGGTACTTGTTCGACGTCACGCGGCTGATCGTGCTTTCGTGCATCTGCACCGCCTCGGCCACGGTGCGTAGTGTCAGCGGGCGCAAGTGCGAGACGCCGTGGCGGAAGAAGCCGTCCTGCTGCTTCACGATCTCGGCCGCCACTTTGAGGATGGTCTTCTGCCGCTGGTCCAGCGCTTTCACCAGCCAGTTGGCATCGGCCAGCTTTTCGCCCAGCCAGGCCCGCGCCGCCTTGCCCACGCAAGAGCGGCGCATTTCGACGTAATAGCTGCGATTGATCAGCACCCGTGGCAGCGTGGCGGGATTGAGGCTGATCGCCCAGCCGCCGTCGGGCGCCGGGCCAATGAGAATGTCGGGGCTGATCGCCTCGGCCGGGCCGCTGCCGAAACGCAGGCCCGGCTTGGGATCATAGCCGCGCAATTCGGCCAGCATGTCGGCAAAGTCTTCCTCGTCCACCCCGCACAGGCGGCGCAGGCGGGCCAGTTCGCCACGACCCAGCAGTTCCAGGTTGTCGAGCAGGCGGGCCATGATCGGATCATAGCGATCCGCCTCGCGCGCCTGCAGCGCCAGGCATTCGCCCAGGCTGCGCGCACCAACGCCGGTGGGATCGAGCGACTGGACCAGCGCCAGCGCCTGTTCGACCAGCGCCAGGGGCACGCCCAGCGCCTCGGCCACTTCGGGCAGGCTCATGCGCAGATAGCCGGTCTCGTCCAACTGGTCGATCAGCCAGCGCGCCACGAACAGCGCCCTGGCGTCCGACGTGGTCACCCCGATCTGGCCATGCAGATGCTCGGCCAGCGAGGCTGCCCCGCTCGCGCGCTCGTCGATATCCGGGCCTTCGCCACCGCCGCCGGTCTCGGCGCCGATGCTGCCTTCGCCCAGGCCCGGCGACGGGCTCGCAAGGCCGCCGTCACCGGTGTCGCGATCAAGATCGAGCGCAGCAGTGTCGATATCGAGCGGGCGATCTTCTGCCGCACGGCCTTCGCCCACCAGCTGGTCCACCGGGCTCGATTCCAGATGGGTGCGGCGCCCCTCTTCGGGCACGCCGTCCTCGCCGCCGGGCAGCGCCGGCGCTGTATCGCCGATTTCCAGCAGCGGGTTGGCATCCAGCGCTTCGCCAATGAACGTCTCAACCTCGAGATTCGACAGTGCCAGCAGCTTGATCGCTTGCTGCAACTGCGGCGTCATCACCAGCGATTGCGACTGGCGGATATCGAGGCGAGGACCAAGGGCCATGGCCGGCCGTGTTAGGCGCGTATGGTAAAGGGAATGCGAAAGGCGCCACGCCTCACAGCGTAAAGCCCTCGCCCAGATAGAGCCTGCGCACGTTGGGATCGGCCACCAGCGCTTCGGGGCTGCCGGCAAACAGCACCTGCCCGCCATAGATGATGCAGGCGCGATCGACGATATCGAGCGTTTCTCGCACGTTGTGGTCGGTGATCAGCACGCCGATGCCGCGCTTCTTCAAGTCCTTCACCAGATCGCGGATATCACTGATCGAGAGCGGGTCGATCCCGGCAAAGGGTTCGTCGAGCAGGATGATCGAAGGCCGTGCGGCCAGCGCGCGGGCGATTTCACAGCGCCGCCGCTCACCGCCCGAAAGCGCCATGGCCGGGCTCGTGCGCAGCCGGGTCAGGCTGAATTCGTCGAGCAAGCGGTCCAGTTCGGCCACGCGGGTGGCCTTGTCCGGCTCCACCAGTTCCAGCACGGTGGCGATGTTCTGTTCCACCGTCATGCCGCGAAAGATCGAGGTTTCCTGCGGCAGATAGCCCAGCCCCAGCACCGAGCGGCGGTACATCGGCAGCTTGGTGATATCCACGCCATCAAGCAGGATGCGGCCCGAATCCGGCCGCACCAGCCCCATGATCGAATAAAAGCAGGTGGTCTTGCCCGCGCCGTTGGGGCCGAGCAGGCCCAGCACTTCGCCCTTGCCCACCGACAGCGAAATGTCGGTTAGGACCGCCCGCTTGTCATAGGACTTGGCGATGGACACCACCTCTAGCCCGCCCTGCGGAATGGGCACGGCGGCGGAACCAGGCGCCGATGCAGGCGCGAGCGCAGAGGAAGAGCCAGTCATGCCCCACCCATAGCCGGGTCCGGCGCCGGGGCAAAGCCCAAGCCGTTGTCCTTGGCAAGGTTCGTGCATGGGATGGGCCATCCGGCACATCGGCGCCCGCGCCTATCCGGGCCTTTCCTTATGGCCAATCCCTATCGCTTCGGCCCTTTTCCCCAGGTGGGACAGCGCGGCGTGCAGGGCCCTTGCGCCGGGGCGAGGGCCATGGTGTTATGCAACCCACACCATTGGCGCATGAGAGGGGCCATCATGGGCACAACCGGGTCTTTCATCCCCGCGCGCACATCGGAAAGCGAGCGCGCCATCAGGATCGAAGCGGCGCACAAGCGCATCAGCAACGCCGTGGCCTATGGGCTGATGGTCTATACCGCTTTGCAGATCTTCCTGACGATGCGGGCGCTGGAAGAGGCCGACAACACGCTGCTGCCGATGCTGGCGCTGGTGGCATTGGTCGGCGCGATCATCCCGCTTTACCGCCGCATGGAAAAGAAATGGGACGCAACGGCCCTGCGTCTGGTCGATGATCCGGCCGCCCTGGCCCAGGCGCTGACGCGTGCCCGGTTGACCATCTGGGCCGTTTCGATCGGCCTGCCGCTGCTGGTTACCGTGGTGATCGAAGGGCTCTTGGCCCTGATAGCAGGTTGATGGGCGGCTGATTGCCGCCGCCTCCCCCAACGGCTAGGAGCAGCGCAGCCCGGCCATAGGCGGCCGGCCAAGCTGGAGTACGCCGATGTTGACCCCCGCCCAGGCCCAGGAGCGTTGCCAGGCCTTGATCGACCGTGCCGCCCGCGCCGGGGCGCAGGCAGGCGATGCGGTGTACCTTGCCAGCGGGTCGGAAAGCGTGAGCGTGCGCCTGGGGGCGCTGGAAGACGTGGAGCGCTCCGAATCCGAACATATCGGCCTGCGCGTGTTCGTCGATGGCGCCTCGGCCTCGATCGGTTCAACCGACCTTGGCGATGCCGCGCTCGATGAACTGGCCGCGCGCGCCGTGGCCATGGCCCGCGCCGCACCGGCCGATCGCTTTGCCGGCCTCGCCGACGAGACCCTGCTGGCACGCAGCCCCTTCCCCGATCTGGAACTGGACGATCCGGCCGAACCGGCGCCGGCCGATCTGCGGCGCCTGGCGCAGGAAGCCGAAGACGCCGCCCGCGCCGTACCCGGCGTGACCAACAGCGAGGGCGGCAGCGCCAGCAGCGGGCGCGGCGTGGTGGCGCTCGCCACCAGCCACGGCTTTGCCGGTGCCTATGCCGCCAGCAGCCATTCGGTCTCGGCCAGCGTGATCGCGGGTGAAGGCGGCGCCTTGCAGCGTGACTATGCCTGGGCCAGCACGCGCTTTGTCGAAGACTTGCGTGCCGCCGCCGACATCGGTCGCGAAGCGGGCGAGCGCGCCGTGGCGCGGCTCAATCCCGGCCGCGTGAAAAGCGGCGCGGTGCCGGTGGTGTTCGATCCGCGCGTGGGCGGTTCGCTGGTCGGCCATCTGCTCGGCGCCATCTCGGGTTCGGCGATTGCCCGCCGTGCCAGCTTCCTCCTGGGCAAGGATGGCGCGCAGATCTTCGATACGGGCGTGACGATCACCGACGATCCGCTGCGCCGGCGCGGCTTGCGCTCTCGCCCGTTCGATGGCGAAGGCCTGCCCACCGCCCCGCGCAAGCTGGTCGATGCCGGCCGCCTCACCGGCTGGCTGATGGACAGCGCCGCCGCCCGCCAGCTGGGCGCCGCGCCCACCGGCCACGCCTCGCGCGGGGGATCGGGCGCGCCGCATGTGACGGCGGGCAACCTGGTGATCGAACCAGGCAAAGTGACGCGCGCGCAGTTGATCGCCGATATCGCCGATGGCGTCTATGTCACCGAACTGATCGGCCACGGCGTCAACGGCGTGACCGGCGATTACAGCCGGGGCGCGGCCGGGTTCCGCATCGTCAACGGCGAAATCGCCGGCCCGATCGCGGAATTCACCGTCGCCGGCAACCTGCTCGACATGTTCGCCGCGCTGGTTCCGGCCGACGACCTCAAGATCGAACGCGGCATCGACGTGCCCACGCTGCGCATCGACGGCATGAGCGTGGCGGGGGACTGAAGGCGCGCTACCCGCGCGCCCCATCGCGCGCCATGCCCAGCGCCATGCGCTCCAGCACGTCGCCCATCGCCTGCGCCAGCTCGGCATCGGCCGGCGCCACATCGGCAATCGCGCGACGCATCGCTTGCGCCCATTGACCGGCCGTTTCCTGGTCGATCGGAAAGGGGCTGTGCAGCGACATCATGCACTTGCCTGGATTGGCCTGCCACCAATCGCGCGGGCCGCCGCACCAGCCGGCCAGGAAGCTGGGCAGCGCGGCGCGCATCGGCGCCAGGTCGGCCGCGTGCATCGCGCGCAAGGCGGCATAGGCCGGATCGCTTTCCATCAGGTCATAGAACCGGTCGGTGATGCGGCGCAGGGCGGCGTGGCCACCGATGCGTTCGAACGGGGTAGCAAGCGTGGCTTCGGCAGAGGCTGCCATGATGGGCCTTTCGCGCAAGGGATGGGATGCTCGTCCCTATCGCCGCGCGCGGGCAGCCGCGTTGACCGGTATCAATCCGCCACCAGGCCGCGCAAGGTATCCAGGCGGTCCGCCTCGTGCGCGGGCTTGTCGGCACGGATACGATGGATGCGCGGGAAACGCATGGCCAGGCCAGACTTGTGCCGTTTGCTGGCATGGACCGAATCGAACGCCACTTCCAGCACCAGGCTGCGATCCACCTCGCGCACCGGGCCAAAGCGGTTGACGGTGTGCTGCCGCACGAAGCGATCCAACCATTTGAGTTCCTCGTCGGTGAACCCGAAATAGGCCTTGCCCACCGGCAGCAGGTCTGCCCCGGCATCGGGATCGCCGTCCCAGCAACCAAAGGTGAAATCGGAATAGAACGACGATCGCTTGCCACTGCCCCGCTGCGCATACATCAGCACGCAGTCGATCAGCAGCGGATCGCGCTTCCACTTGTACCACAGACCGGTGCGACGCCCCGCCACATAGGGCGCATCGCGGCGCTTGAGCATCACCCCCTCGATCGCGTCGTCGCGCGCGCGGGCGCGAATTTCGCCAAGCTCATCGAGGGTTTCCGCCGCGATCACCGGCGAAATGTCGAACCGCGCGGGGTCCAGCCGAGGCACCAGGTCTTCCAGCGCCGCGCGCCGCGCTTCCCAGCCCAGCGGGCGCAAGTCTTCGCCTTCCAGCAGCAACACGTCGTAAAGCCGCACGAACGCGGGATATTCGGCCAGCATCGCCTTGCTCACGCTCTTGCGCCCGAGCCTTTGCTGCAACGCGTTGAAACTGGCCGCCCCGCCCGCTTCGCCGCCTTGATGGCTGCCACGCACCAGCAATTCGCCGTCGAGCACCGCTGGCACGCGCAACGCATCGGTCATTTCGGGAAAACTGGCGGAGATATCGTCGCCCCCGCGCGAATAGAGCCGAGACTGCCCGCCGTCCTGGCCGGGCACATGAACCAGTTGCACGCGAATGCCGTCCCATTTCCATTCGGCGGCAAAGGCGCTCAGGTCCACAACCGTCTCTTCCAGCGGCTGGGCCAGCATGAACGGGCGGAACAGCGGCAAGCTTTGCGCGTCGGGCGGCGGCGCGCCATCGGCGGCCCAGGCAAACAGGTCGGCATAGGGCGGCGCCTGGCCGTGCCACAACTCCTCTACCGCCTCCACATCCACGCCAAAGGCTTGGGCAAACGCCACTTTGGCCAGCCGCGCGGACAGGCCGATGCGCATCGCCCCGGTCGCCAGCTTGAGCAGGGCATAGCGCCCATTGGCATCGAGCCGGTCGAGCAGCCCGGCCAGCCGCTCCGCCGCCGTGGCGCGGGTCGCGCCGGCCAACGTTTCCACCACCTCGGTCACGCTGGGCGGGGGTGGCTGGGGCGCATGCGGTTCTGGCCAAAGCAGGCTGGCCGTTTCCGCCGTATCGCCCACATAATCGCGCGACAGGCGCCACAGCACTTCGTCCACCCGCGCGTCGAGCAGGCCGCGCACGGTGCTGGCCTTCACCGCCGGAAAATCCAGCCCATCGGTCAATGCTGCCAGCGCCCAGCCGCGATCGGGATCGGGCGTGGTGCGCAGGTAGTCGGCCAGCAATGCCAGCTTGCCATTGCGCGATCGGGTATAGACCAGGCCATCGACGAGGGCGGCAAAGCGTTCCATGTCAGGCCCTCCCCCGCTTGGAAGTTAAGCCGAATTCATTGGCCGCACCGTCGCGCGCGGTGGTATGGCCAGGGCTCACAGCCAGGAAACGCATATGACCCAGCGTCTTGCCACCATTGCCCTGCTTTCGCTGCCCGCCGCCCTGATGGCCGCGGCGCCCGCCCATGCGGCCGAACCCACCGTGCCGGCGAGCCAGTCCACGCCCGCCACCGCACCCACCGCTGGCGCCCGCTTCACGCTCGATACGCCGATTGCCACCCTGGTGGCCGATGCGCAGGCCAAGGCGGTGATCGACAAGGATCTGCCCGGCCTGGCCAGCCATCCGCAGTTCGAGAGCTTCAAGAGCATGAGCCTCAAGGACCTGTCGGGCTTTGCCCCCGACAAGCTCACGCCCGAAGTGCTGGGCAAGGTGCAGACGGACCTCGCCGCCCTGCATTGAGGCGCGGAGCGGATCCATCATCTGCGCCGCTCAATCATCTTCATCCTCATACCCCACCAGCGCCAGGGCACGTGCCGGGCGCTGGTGGAGCGCACACCAGCGCAGCAGGGCTTCTTCCCGCCCGTGGGTGATCCAGGTTTCAGCCGGGTTCACCTGGGTGATCGTCGCGGTCAGTTCATCCCAATCGGCGTGGTCGGAAATCACCAGCGGCAATTCCACGTTGCGCTGCCGTGCGCGCTGCCGCACCCGCATCCAGCCCGATGCCATCGCGGTGATCGGATCGGGCAGGCGCCGGCTCCAGCGGTCGTTGAGCGCCGATGGCGGGCAGACCACGATGTGCCCCATCACGTCGGCCTTGGCCACGCCGGCGACCGGGCGCAGGTCACCCAGGTCGATGCCCCATTCGCGATAGAGGCCGCACATCCGCTCCATCGCCCCGTGCAGAAAGATCGGCGCATCGTGCCCCGCACGGCGCAGTTCGGCAATCAGGCGCTGCGCCTTGCCCAGGGCATAGGCGCCCACCAGCACGCAACGCTGCGGATGGGCTGCCAGGGCTTCACGCAGGCGGGCGATTTCCTCATCGATCGGCGGATGGCGAAACACCGGCAGGCCAAACGTCGCCTCGGTGATGAACACGTCGCAGGGCACCACTTCGAACGGCGCGCAAGTGGGATCGGGCCGGCGCTTGTAATCGCCTGTCACCACCACGCGTTGGCCATCGCGCTCCAGCAGGATCTGGGCTGAACCCAGCACGTGCCCGGCGGGCACGAACGTGGCCCGGATACCGCCATCCAGGTCCATGCTGCCGCCATAGTCCACCACGCGCCCACCTTCGGGCATCACGCCATAGCGCAAGCCCATGATCGCCAGCGTGGCCGCCGTGGCCACGGTCTGCCCGTGCCCGCCGCGCGCATGGTCGGCATGCCCGTGCGTGACCAACGCCCGGGCCACGGCATGCGCCGGATCGATCCAGGCATCAGCCGGGGGCAGATAGATGCCCTGCGGCTCGGGGCGAATCCAGGCAAGGTCAAGGGCCATGTGCGGTGACAATGGACCGCAGGCCCCTTGGGTTCCAGATGGGCGTTGGGCCCGATGGGCGCAAAAAACCTCCCCATCATCGATGGGGAGGGGAACCGCCGCGAAGCGGTGGTGGAGGGGCAGCAGCAGCGCAAGGCGTCGCCACTCCGTCAGGTCTGCGGCCTGCCACCTCCCCGCGCGCGGGGAGGATCGAGGGTCAAGCCCCCTGCGGCTGCAACCCGCCGTTGCTGCCACCGCCGACGAAACGGCGCCCGGCGCGCGGCACCGTGGCACCGGGTGCGGCGATCGGCCGCGCCGGGCCGGAGAAGCTTTCGGGCCGTTCCAGCTGGCCGCCGTCCATCAGCGTCTTGATCTCGTCACCGGTCAGCGTTTCATATTCCAGCAGGGCCTGGGCCAACAGGTGCAGCTTGTCTTCGTTGGCACGCAGGATTTCCACGGCGCGGGCATAGCCCTGGTCCACCAGCGCGCGGATTTCGCTGTCGATCAGCTTGTTGGTGTCTTCCGAGGCCATGAGCCGGGCCGAACCGCCCATGCCCAGATAGCCTTCCTGCTGGTCTTCATACTGCAGCGGCCCCAGCTTTTCCGACATGCCCCACTTGGTCACCATCGAACGCGCCAGGCCCGTGGCATACTGGATGTCGCCCGAGGCGCCCGACGAGACCTTGTCGTGCCCGAAGATGATTTCCTCGGCCACGCGCCCGCCCATCGAAACCGAGAGGTTCGCGTGCATCTTGTCGCGGTGATAGGAATAGCTGTCGCGTTCGGGCAAGCGCATGACCATGCCCAGCGCGCGGCCGCGCGGGATGATCGTGGCCTTGTGGATCGGATCGGAAGCCGGCTCGAACACCGAGACGATCGCATGGCCCGCCTCGTGATAGGCGGTCATCTTCTTTTCGTCTTCGGTCATGACCATGGAGCGGCGTTCCGCGCCCATCATCACCTTGTCCTTGGCGTCTTCGAATTCCTGCATGGCCACCAGGCGCTTGTTGCGGCGCGCGGCGAGCAGGGCAGCTTCGTTGACGAGGTTGGCCAGGTCCGCGCCCGAAAAGCCGGGGGTGCCGCGCGCGATCACGCGCGGGTTCACGTCGGGCGCCAACGGCACTTTCTTCATGTGCACGCCCAGGATCTTTTCGCGGCCCTCGATATCGGGCACCGGCACCACCACTTGGCGGTCGAAGCGGCCGGGACGCAGCAGTGCGGGATCGAGCACGTCGGGCCGGTTGGTGGCGGCAATGATGATGATGCCTTCGTTGGCCTCGAACCCATCCATTTCCACCAGCAGCTGGTTCAGCGTCTGCTCGCGCTCGTCATTGGAATTGCCCAGGCCATGGCCACGATGGCGGCCCACGGCGTCGATTTCGTCGATGAAGACGATGCACGGCGCGTTCTTCTTGGCCTGCTCGAACATGTCGCGCACGCGGCTCGCGCCCACGCCCACGAACATTTCGACGAAGTCCGAACCCGAAATGGTGAAGAACGGCACGCCCGCTTCGCCGGCAATCGCGCGGGCCAGCAGGGTCTTGCCGGTACCGGGCGAGCCGACCAGCAGCGCACCCTTGGGAATCTGGCCACCCAGCTTGGAAAAGCGGCTGGGATCGCGCAGGAATTCAACGATTTCCTGCAGTTCCTCGCGCGCTTCGTCGATGCCGGCGACGTCGTCAAACGTCACGCGGCCCGAACGCTCGGTCAGGAGCTTGGCCTTGGACTTGCCAAAGCCCATGGCGCCCGAACCGCCACCCTTCTGCACCTGGCGCAGGGCGAAGAACGCCACGCCCAGGATCAGCAGGAACGGCAGCGACTGCGCCAGCACCCACACGAGCATGTTGGGCTCTTCTTGCGCCTTGCCGGTGTAGGGCACGTTGTTGTCCTGCAACAGCTTGGGCAGCAGTTCCTTGTCCCCATCCACGGGCGTGGTGGTAAAGGTCTGGTCGTTCTTCAGCGTGCCGGAAATCTTGTCGGCGCCGATCTGCACGTCGCGCACCTGGCCTTCGGCCACGCGGGCGCGGAAATCGGAATAGCCGATCTGCGTTCCCGAAGCATCGCTGCGTGCCCCGAACATCGAGACCACGAGCAGCAGGGCGAGGAAGATACCCCCCCACACCAGAAGGCTCTTCATCCAGGGATTTCCCTGCGGCTGGTCATCGTTCATCGGTCACGCAATCCTTTCACTGGGGAAGGTAGGTGCGATCCGCTGAATGGCAAGTTGCCGAATCGCGCGTGACCCGCCCAAGGCTGCAATAACGGCACGAAAGCGGTGTTTTTCACCCTGCCCGATGGGGTGCGGCGCGCGAAAAATGCCAGATCGCCCCCCGGCCTTCGCCGCGCAGCCCGGCCAGCGTGGCCACCTGCCCTTGCGCCAGGGCGCCATGCCAGCGTGCCAGCTCTGCCCCGCGCGGAGCATTTGCTCCGGCATCGAGCGCCGCCAGCACCTGCTCCAGCAGGCGCAGGGCCAGGGCCTGGGGCAGATCGGCCGGCACCGCCAGCATGCCCCCTCGCCCGTCATCCGCGCTCTGCCAGCCTTGCGCGAAAAGCTGCCGCGCCGCCCAGTCCAGCGCGGCATCGGCTTCGCCCAGATGCTGCGCGCTGGCGGCCCAGCCGGCCGGGTCGAGCCAATCGGCACCGGCCAGCCCGGCGCGCACGCGCACCCGTTCAAAGCGGCCGTCGCGGTTGGACGGATCATCGGCCGCCACCACCCCGGCGCGTGCCACCACCGCGGCAAGGTCTGCCCGGCGCCAGCCCAGCAAGGGCCGCCATAGCGGCAGGCCCCGGCTTCCCGGCACGATGGCCTGTGTGCGCATGCCGGCCAGGCCCCGCACCCCCGCCCCGCGGTTGAGGCGCATGGCCAGGGTTTCGGCCTGGTCGTCCAGGTGGTGCGCCGTGGCGAGGCCTGCCAGGCCCTGCGCGCCCGCCCAACCGGCCAGCGCGGCATAGCGCGCGGTGCGGGCACGGGCCTGGATGGCGCGGCCGCCACCCAGGTCGATCTTCAGCGTGGCATGGGGCACCCTCAATCGCGCGCAGAGCGCGGCCACCTCCTGCGCCTCGGCCGCAGCTGCGGCCCGCAGGCCATGGTCCACCGTGGCCACGGCAATGCGTTCGGGGCAGTGTGCTGCGGCGAGCAGCAGCAGCGCGCAGCTGTCTGGCCCGCCCGAAACCGCCAGCCCTACGCACGCCGCATCATCCAGCCCCAGCGCGGCCCAATCGCGGGTGAAGCGGATCAGGTCTTCGGGCGCAGGCTCAATCGCACTTCACCCCTTTGATCGCGGTGTCGTACTGGCTTTTCAGGCGGCCGGCGATCTGGTCGGGATAGGCATCACGCAGTTCGGCAAAGGCGCCGCAGGCGCGCTTGGTGTCGTTGATGCGGGTCATCGCCACGCCCAGGTAGAGCAGGCTGTCGGGCGCGCGATCGCCCTTCTTGTCGCCCAGGTAGTTCTGCAGGAACCACTGCGCCGCCGTGCCCGGCTTGCCATCTTCCAGATAGGCCCGGCCCAGCAGGTTGCGCGCCAGGCTGATCTGCTTGGCCTTGGGATAAGTGGTGACGAACTTGGTCAGCTGCACCTGCGCTTCGGGATAGAACTTGGCGTCATAGAGGCGAAAGCCATACGTGTATTCGTCGGCCTGCTTGTCGCCGGTCGACGGCTTCTCGATCGCCGCGACGGCCGCGACGCGATCGGGCGAAGGCTTGGCCGGGGTCGGCGCCGGGGTGGGTGCAACGGTCGGCGTAACGGTCGGCGCCCTGGTCGAAGCGTCACCCGGGGGCACCGGGCGCGTGGCGGGTGCGGCGCTCGCCCCGGTCGGTCCGCCAGGGAAGCCGGAATTGGCGGTGGGCGCGGGTGCCCCCGCCGGCGGCGCTGCGGCGGTTTCCAGTGCCGCAACGCGGCTGTCCAGCTTGCTCAGGTGGTTCTGGTTTTCCTCGCTCGCGGCGGTCACCTGGCGCAGCTGCGCTTCCACCGCATCCAGGCGCGAGAGCACGTCGGTCAGCGGCGTGGTCGCCACGCTGGGCGGCGGCGGCGTGGCCGAAGGCGGAGTGGCCGTGATTTCCGGGCCGAACGTGCGGCCGGCGCCATCGGGAAAGACCTTGCGCTGCAAGGCGCGGATTTCCGCTTCCAGCCGGCGCAGGCGCGCCTCGGTGGTTTCACCCGGATTGCCCACGGACTGGGCATGGGCGGCCTGCGGCAGCACCGGCATGCCGGCCAGGGCCAGGCCCATGGCGGCAAACAGCGCGGCCCCGGGCACCAGCCCCTGGCGCGCCGGGCGCAATGTGGGGCTGGCCGTGCGGAACTTGGTCTTCATGGTAACTCCCGTCTCGATCATCTGCCGCCCCCGACAGCATCCGCCCCCCGGCGCATGCTTTACCAATGCTGCGTGAATGTGCTGGATGGGCAGGCACGCAGCCTGCCGCCCACGATGTTTTGCGAAGGGCCACAAGGTGCCGCACCGCGCGCGACAAGTCGAGCCTTGATGCGATTCCGGCCGATCGGTTGGTACCGATCAATTCGTTGCGGGCGCTGCCGTTTCGGGCGCGGCATTGGCCACGGCCGGCTGGGCGGCGGCGTCACCGCCAGCATCGGCGCTCACCGGGGCGGTCGTTGCCGTGCGCCGCCGCACCAGGCGATGTGCCGGGCCAGCGTCCGCACCGGCGGCAACGGCCTGGCCGTCCGGCGCTGGCGCGGCAGCTGCCGCGCGGTCGGCCCGGGCCCACAGCGCCGGTCCGCTGACCGCCACATCCTTGACGATGCCCTGCTTGTCGGCAATGCGCGGCACGGCCTGGCCGCCGATGGTGATCGTCAGGGCATCGGGACGCCCGGTCCACAGCTTGGGATCGGTGACGCCATCGGGCACGGTATAGGTTTCGCCCTTGGCCATCAGCTTCTGCACCAGTTGCTTGCCGCTGCCATCGTAGAACTTGACCCAGATGCGGTCTTCCTGCGCGGTGAACACCACCGGGCCGTTGGGCCGGGCGGCGGGCGCCGGGGCGCTGGGCTGCGCGGCCGGCTTGGCCGCCACTGGCTTGGGCTCTTCCGGGCCGACCAGCGCAGGCAATTCGGCCGAGGGCCAGTAATAGCTGCGCCAGAACACCAGCCCCAGCCCCAGCACCGCCACCACCAGCAGGCCCGCCAGCCAGCTGACCAGGCGCGAAGGCGTCTTGGCCGGATCGCCGGCTTCGAACTGGTGGATCACGCGGGTTTCGGGCGCGGGCGCGCGGGCGCTCAATTCGGTGCGCACGGCCTGGGCGATCGCAGCTTCGTCCAGCCCCACCGCCTTGGCATAGCTGCGAGCAAAACCCAGGGCATAAGGGCGGCCGGGCAGGCTGTCATAGTCGCCCGCTTCCAGCGCTTCGACATGGCGCGCCGTGATGCGCGTGCGCGCGGCAATATCCTTGAGCGAAAGCCCCTGCGCTTCGCGTGCGGCGCGCAAGGTGGCGCCCACGCGATCTGGCACGCCAGCCGGGGCGGCTGCGTCTGGCTGGGGGGAATGGAAATCTGACCCGATCGAGTCGGCCAAGGCGCGGCTCCCGTCTTTCTATGCTTGTTTTGCAACCCGGTGGCTTGATGAAAAGCCGCTAGAAGGGGATCGTTGCAATTGCGCGAAAGTCAACCGTTTTGCGGCGCGCAACCGGCGAAAACGGCCATGCGAACCCGGTTCAATCGCAATCGATGCCCTGTGCACAGGCCCACTGGGCCAGAACGCTGCGCATGTCGGCTTGCGGCGCGCGCAACCAGCCGTCCATCGCACTGCGAATCTCGCCCAGATCCACCTTGCGGATCAGTTCCTTGACCGGGCCCACCGCCGCCGGCGTGATCGACAGGCGGGTGATGCCCAGCCCCAGCAGCGCCAGCGCTTCCAGCCGCCGCCCGCCCATTTCCCCACACACGGTCAACGCCGTGCCGAACGGCGCCACATCGCGCACCACCCGCGCCAGGAAGCGCAGGATCGCTGGGCTGAGCCAGTCATAGCGTTCGGCCAGCTTGGGATGGGCGCGATCGGCGGCAAACAGGAATTGCGTCAGGTCATTCGTGCCGATCGACAGGAACGAAAGGCGCGGCGCCAGGATATCGAGGCATTCGGCCAGCGCCGGCACTTCCAGCATCGCGCCATAGCGGATCGCTTCGGGCAGCAGCTTCTTCTGCTTGCGCAGGAACGCCACCTGGCTTTCGAACACCGCCTTGGCCGCATCGAATTCCCACGGCTCGGTCACCATCGGGAACATCACGTTGAGCGTGCGTCCGGCGGCCGCCTCGATCAGTGCGCGCGCCTGCACTTTGAGCAGCCCATCGCGCTCCAGCGCCACGCGCAACGCGCGCCAGCCCATGGCCGGGTTTTCCTCGGTCTCGCCCTCGTTGTGGCGCAGATAGGGCAGGACCTTGTCCCCACCGATATCCACTGTGCGGAACACCACCGGGCGATCCCCCGCCGCTTCCAGCACATCGCGATAGAGCCTGGTCTGCCGCTCGCGCTGGGGCATGGTGGCCGAAACCAGGAACTGGAATTCTGTGCGGAACAGGCCGATGCCGTCAGCCCCGGTCAGCGGCAGCATCGGCATGTCGTCACGCAGGCCGGCGTTGATCATCACCGTGATGCGTTGCCCGTCGCGCGTGACCGGCTCCACATCGCGCATCGTGGCGTAATGGGCCTGGCGCTCGCGGTTCTTGGCAAAGCGCGCTTCGAACGCTTCGACCAGGCTGGGCGCCGGGCGCACATCGATCACGCCCTGGTCGCCATCCACCAGCAGGATATCGCCATCGCGCACTTTGCCGCGCAGCGCGCGCACGCGGCCCACCACCGGAATGCCCATGGCCCGTGCCACGATCACCACGTGCGCGGTCAGCGAGCCTTCTTCCAGGATCACGCCCTTCAGCCGGCGCCGGTCGTATTCCAGCAGTTCCGCCGGGCCCAAGTTGCGCGCGATCAGTATCGCGTCACCTTTCAGCCCCATGCTCGCGGCCGTGCCCAGCTGGCCCGAGACGATCCGCAGCAGGCGGTTCGACAGGTCTTCCAGGTCGTGCATGCGGTCGGCCAGCAAGGGATCGTCGATCTGGCGCATGCGCATGCGGGTGCGCTGCTGCACGCGCTCGATCGCGGCTTCTGCCGTCAGGCCGGAATCGATCGCCTCGTTGATGCGGCGGCTCCAGCCTTCGTCGTAGGCGAACATGCGATAGGTTTCGAGCACTTCCTCGTGCTCTCCGCCCACGCCGAATTCGGCCTGGCTGGCCATGCGGTCGATCTGCTCGCGCATCTTGTCGAACGCGCGATAGACCCGCTGGCGCTCCGCCTCGGTATCTTCGGCCACGACATGCTCGATCGTCACGCGCGGCTGGTGGAACACCGCCTGGCCCACCGCCAGGCCTTTCACCAGGGTCTGGCCCTTGAGGCGATCGGGCCCGGTCAGGTGGTCGGGCACGCCGGCCACGTCCTCGTCGTCGATCAGCTCGGCATTGGCGATCAGTTCGGCCAGGACCATGGCGACGGTCTGCAGCGCCTCGATCTCCACCTCTTCATAGCGGCGCGGATCGACATGTTGCACCGCCACCACGCCCACCGCGCGCTGGCGGCGCACGATCGGCACGCCGGCAAACGAGTGAAAGCGCTCTTCGCCCGTTTCGGGGCGGAATGCGAAGTCGGGATGAGACGCCGCCTCGGCCAGGTTCAGCGTCTCTATATTCTGGGCGATCGTGCCCACCAGCCCCTCGCCCACCGCCATGCGGGTGACGTGCACGGCAGCCTGTTCCAGCCCGCGCGTGGCGAACAGTTCCAGCATGCCTTCGCGCAGCAGATAGATCGAGCAGACTTCGCTGTTGAGGTTCTCGCCGATCACGTCGACGATGCGGTTCAGCTTGGCCTGCGCGCCGGAGCGCGAGGCCATGACCTCGTGCAGCGAGGTGAGGATCGCGCGGGCAGAGGCAACGGCAGTCAACATCTGCAAAGGCCTAGCGCAGCCCATCGGGTTTGCAAACGGGGCCTGCTGCCATTGCGGAAATATTCGTATGCAACTCTGCTGCGGCGGCGCCCGCTGCGCCGGCCACGTCCCGGCCCGGTCAAAGTATCATGCCTACGCAAAAGGCCGGCCCCGTGGTGGGAGCCGGCCTTCATCAATCCAGGTGCATATTCGCTTGGTTCTGGATGGTTCTGGCGCGGTGGGATCAGTGAAGCAGCGCCAGTTCTTCCTTGATGCGCAACTTGCGCCGCTTGAGCTGCATGAGCAGGGCCACATCGGGGGCTGGCCGAGCCATTTCCTCGGAAATCCGGCGTTCCAGGCCGGCGTGCTTTGTCTGCAAGGCGGTGATGTGCGTCGTTTCCATGCGTTGACCTCCTGAAGGGCGCGGGCCGGGATAGGCCGCCACCCGGTCAAAACCCGTGCGGGAGACATTCCCACGCGGTCGGCCCGATGTCTTCGGCTCCGATGCTTCTGTTCTGCGAGTCGTCAACAGTCGGTGCGTTGTCATGGTCCCACATTCGCCGTATCTTGCAAGGGGAAGCACGCCGGGTCGCACCGGCATCGCGTTCATGTGTAGGCGGCGGTGACGAAATGTGCACCATGCACGCCCAATGGGATTTTCACGCCCAAGGCCGGCAGTGGCAGGCCGACGGTTGGGAGGGATGTTGCAGCTTGGGCGTGGGTGCGCGTTGCAATTGGGTTCGGGAGTGGTGGGTGTGACCGAAGAGGAAATGCGCAAGCGACTGGAGGCCCTGCGCCTCGAGCATCGCGATCTTGACGTGGCGATCGATGCGCTCACGCTCAACGGCGCGGTAGACCAGTTGCAGGTGGCCCGGTTGAAAAAGCGCAAATTGCTGCTGCGCGATCAGATTTCCATGCTGGAAGACTATCTCATACCCGATATTATTGCGTGAAATCAAACGCTTGATTGGTCGCGTGCCGGGCGCGCACGGCGGCGGCAAAGCGTTCCGTATCGAGACAGCGGCAAAGCGGTTGGGCACCGGGCCGGCCGGGGCATTGAGTGCGCCGGGCGATCGGTCTTATGCGGCGGATAGACACATTGCGTTTTCTACGAACGCCTCTCTTCCAGATCGCCACCATGCCGCTTACCCCCAGTGCCAATCCGCGCATCGTCGAGGCGCTTTACGAGCAGGCCCTGGCCCTGGCCGATCGCGCGCGCGCGGAATTCCAACTGCTGCGCCTGCAACCCGCCAACGATGGCGGCAGCCATCCCGGCAGCGAAGACCTGATGCGGGTGCAGGCCAGTTGCGAAGCGCTGCGCACCACCACCCGGATCATGCATTGCCTGGCCTGGCTGCTCAACCATCGCGCCTGGTTCGCGGGCGAACTGACCGCGTTGCAACTGCGCCGCCATGGCCGCCTGATCGCGCATTTCCCCGCCAGCGACCCGGCCAGCGTGGCGCACCTGCCGGGCGCCGCCCAGGATGTGGTGCGCGAAAGCGAGCGGCTCTATCAACGCATCCACCGGCTTGAGCAGGCCTGGCAGGAACCGGCCGGGCTTGCAGCATCGCCCGAACCCCTGCCCCTGGCGCTGGCCCGCCTGCGCGAAAGGCTGGGCCTGGCCTTGGCCGAAGCGGGCTGACGGCTTGCGCCTGGGGGCATGCGTCCCCATAGCATGGCCATGGCCAGTTCTTCCCTTCCGGATCGTTCCACGTGGAACACGGGTGCGGCCCAGCAGCTGGAGCCGCTGGTGCGGCGCGTGCTGGCGCCAAACCCGTCGCCCTATACCTTTACCGGCACGCAGACCTACCTCGTCGGCGCCGGGCAGGACGTGGCGGTGATCGATCCGGGCCCCGATGGCACCGGGGTGGCCGGGCATGCCGATACCAACGGCGAAGGCCATGTCGCCGCGATCCTGGCGGCGGTGGGTACCGCCCGCGTTGCCGCGATCGTGTGCACCCACACCCACCGTGACCACAGCCCCGCGTCGCGCCCCCTGGCTGCACTGACCGGCGCACCGATCATCGGCTGTGCCCCGCTGGCACTCGAAGACAATGGCCCGCGCGCCGATGCCGCGTTCGACCCGGATTACGCCCCGGCCCGCATCCTGGCCGATGGCGAGGAACTGCACGGCGATGGCTGGACGCTGCAGGCGGTGGCCACGCCGGGCCACACCAGCAACCACTTGTGCCTGTCGCTCAAGCAAAGCGGCGCTCTGTTCACCGGCGATCACGTGATGGGCTGGTCCACCAGCGTGGTCTCGCCACCCGATGGCGACATGGCCGCCTACATGGCGTCGTTGCAGAAGCTCTACGACCGGCCGCAGGACCGCATCTATTATCCCGCCCATGGCGATCCGATTCCCAATCCCCACCAGTTCGTGCGCGGGATGCTGGGCCATCGCCGCCAGCGCGAGCGGCAGATCCTGCGCGTGCTGGAAAGCGGGACGCACGATATTCCGGCCATGGTGGCGCAGATGTACAAGGGGTTGGACCCGCGCCTGACCGGCGCGGCCGGCCGCTCTGTGCTGGCGCATCTGCTCGATCTGGAACGCCAGGGCCGGGTCGTTCGTTCGGGGGAACAATGGACGATACCAAGCTGACCTCGCCGCCCGCTGCGACACGCCCCGCTTCGCCTGCCCGGCGCAGCGCCCTGCCCTGGCTTTTGTTCGTGGCCGCGCTGGCCCTGGCCGGCCTGTTTGCATGGCTCTTGTGGAAACCGCAGGACATCGGCAGCCCGCTTGCCACCAGCCTCGTGGCATTCGAACGCCAAAACAGCCTGACTGTGTTCAGCGCCGAAATGGCCCCGGTGGTGTCCAGCGACGACAGCCGCCTTTTCGGTCTGGTGCAGTCCAAGCAAGTGGCGGTGATCCCTGCCCGCGTCGATTACACGGTCGATCTTTCGCAGATGAACACCGACCGCATGGCGTGGGACGCTGCCAGCCAGACGCTGTCGGTGCGCCTGCCGCCCTTGCGCCTGAGCCGCCCCAACCTGGATGAAGCCCGCGCGCAATATTTGCGCGAAGGCGTGTGGATCAGCCGCGCCGCGCAGGACAAGCTGACGCGTGACAACACCCGCCTGGCCGAACAGCTGGCCACCCAGCAAGCCGCCAATCCCGTGCTGATGGGCCTGGCGCGCAATGCCGCCAAGGACGCCGTGCGCCAGAACCTGGCAATTCCGCTGCAGGTGGCCGGCTATGGCAAAGTGACCGTCAACGTGACGATCGACGGTGACACCGGGCGCTGACACGGCCCGCTGAAAAGGCCCCTCCACCACCGCTGCGCGGCGGTCCCCCTCCCCGCCTCCGGCAGGGAGGATCACAATAAGATCCTCCCCATCCGCGATGGGGCGGTGGCAGGCCGCAGGCCTGACTGGGGGGCATTTCCCAATCCCCGCTTGGCATCGGGCCTTTGCGCCCCTAAGTCGCCCACCAAGGAAGCCGGGCATGCCGTGTTGGCCCGGCAGCAGGAGCGACCCATGACGGCCCAGCCCACCAACTTGTCCGGCCTTGATCTGCGCGCCGAAATCGACCGCCTGCGCATCGAGCGCAAGGCCGTGATCCTGGCGCACTATTACCAGCGCCCCGAAATCCAGGACCTGGCCGATTTCGTCGGCGATTCGCTGGAGCTTTCGCGCAAGGCCGCGGCCACCGATGCCGAAGTGATCGCCTTTTGCGGCGTGAAGTTCATGGCCGAAACCGCCAAGATCCTCAGCCCCGAAAAGATCGTGGTGCTGCCTGACCTCGACGCTGGGTGCAGCCTTGAGGATTCCTGCCCGCCCGACAAGTTTGCCGCGTTCCGTGCGCAGCATCCCGATCACATCGCGCTTACCTACATCAATTGCTCGACCGAGGTGAAAGCCCTGTCGGACGTGATCGTGACGTCGTCGAGCGCCGAGACGATCCTCGCCAAGATTCCGCCCGAACAGAAGATCATCTTCGGGCCCGACCGGCACCTCGGCGGCTATCTCAACCGCAAGTTCGGGCGCGACATGCTGCTGTGGCCGGGCGTGTGCATCGTGCACGAAGCCTTCAGCGAAACCGAGCTGCTCAAGCTCAAGGCACAGCACCCCGATGCGCCGATCGCCGCCCACCCCGAATGCCCTGCGCACATCGTCGATCATGCCGACTATGTCGGCTCCACCAGCGGCATTCTCAATTATGCCAAGGCGATGGAGGGTGACACCCTGATCGTGGCGACGGAGCCGCACATCATCCACCAGATGGAACTGGCGATGCCGGGCAAGACCTTCATCGGTGCGCCGGGTGCCGACGGCAACTGCAACTGCAATATCTGCCCCTACATGGCGCTCAACACGCTGGAAAAGCTCTATCTTGCCTTGCGTGACCTGAGCCCGCGGATCGAGATCGAGGAAGGCCTGCGGCTGGAGGCCAAGAAAAGCCTGGATGCCATGCTGGCTATGGCCAGCGCCACGGTGGGCCAGGGCGATCTGGGGCGCCCCTGATCTTTCTATAATTCACCTGTCCCAAAAGCCCGGGAGCCAATCGGCCACCCGGGCTTTTTCTTTGCGCGTTCCAAGCAAAATCTGGAAGCCCTGTCCGCCGTGCCCCCTTGCGCCCTGGCACAGTCATGGGCAAACTACGTTGCAAAGAACAACTCAATTTCCTTCCAGCAAGAGGCGTGCATGACCCAGTCTTCCAGCCAGCCCAATCACGAAGCGCTTTTTCAGCCGATCGCGCTGGGCGCCATTTCCGCGCCCAATCGCATTCTCATGGCGCCGCTCACCCGCGGCCGTGCGGGCCGCGATGCAGTGCCCACGCCGATCATGGCCACGTACTATCGCCAGCGCGCCAGCGCCGGCCTGCTCATTTCCGAAGCCACCGGGATCAGCCAGGAAGGGCTGGGCTGGCCCTACGCACCTGGCCTGTGGACCGATGCCCAGGTGGAAGGCTGGAAGCCGGTGACCGACGCCGTGCACGAGGCCGGCGGCCGCATCGTCGCGCAGCTCTGGCACATGGGCCGCGTCGTCCATCCCGATTTCAACGATGGCCAGCCGCCGGTTTCGGCCTCCGCCACGCGCGTGCCCGGCCACGTCCACACCTTCGAAGGCCGCAAGGACGCGGTGGAAGCACGCCCGCTGCGCCTCGACGAGATTCCGCGCCTGCTCGATGACTATGCCCGTGCCGCCGAAAACGCGAAGAAAGCCGGTTTCGACGGTGTGCAGCTGCATGGCGCCAATGGCTACCTGATCGACCAGTTCCTGCGCGATTCGTCCAATTTCCGCACCGACGAATATGGCGGCAGCCCCGAAAACCGCGTGCGCCTGCTGCGCGAAGTGATGGAGCGGCTGATCGCGGTGTGGGGCGCCGATCGCGTCGCCGTGCGCCTTTCGCCCAACGGCGATTCGCAAGGGGTGGATGACAGCAACCCGGCCGCCGTGTTCACCCTCGCGGCGCAGGAACTGGAAAAGCTCAAGCCCGCGTTCATCGAACTGCGCCAGCCTGGCCCCGATGGCACCTTCGGCGCCACCGACGTGCCGCAGCAGGACGGCCTGTTCCGCCAGCACTTCACCGGCCCGCTGGTGCTAAACAGCGATTACACGCCCGAAAGCGCCGCCGCCGATGTCGCATCCGGCCGGGCCGACGCGATCAGCTTTGGCCGCCCGTTCATTTCCAACCCCGACCTGGTCGAACGCATCGCCAAGGACGCCCCCCTGGCACCCAACAAGAACGTGCCCGAATCGTGGTACTTCCCGGTGCCCGAAGGCTATGCGGACTATCCCACCCTGGCCGAAGAAACCGTCTGACAAACTCCCGCCCCTCCGTCAGCCCTGCGGGCTGCCACCTCCCCGCCAAGCGGGGAGGATCTTCCCGATCCTCCCCATGCAAATGGGGAGGGGACCGCTGCGAAGCGGTGGTGGAGGGGAAAATCCCGCCTTGGCTTACTGCGCTGCCGGGGCGGCGACAGGCGCAGCCGGCGTGTCCGCAGCCGGTGCCGTCGCGTCCTCGCTCGCGGCGGCTTCCGGCGTGGCGGCGCTGGCCTTGGCCTTGGGCGGCGGCTGCAAGGGCGGCGTGCCGGTGGCACCATCCAGGTCGATCATCGCGTCGCTGACGCTGCCCGGCAGCACTTCGCCGCCAGCCGCCTTGGCCGCGCCCTTCTCCGGCTCGGCGCCTTTCTGGCAGGCGCCCAATGCAAGCAGCAGGGCAAGAGCAGGCACGATCTTCATGGCCCCGATCTTCATGACTTCGTCTCCACCACGGGCGGGCAGGCCAGGTCGAGCTTGGCCAGGAACGTCGGCAGCCGCGCCAGCAGCGCCTCGTCCCACTGCGCGCTGCTCACTTCGCGGCCCAGGTCTTTCAGGCTGGTGACGCCGAATTCCTCGATCCCGCACGGCACGATGCCGCCAAAGTGCGAAAGATCGGGCGACAGATTCACCGAAAACCCATGCATCGTCACCCAGCGGCGGATGCGCACGCCGATCGCGCCGATCTTGGCTTCGCGCCCATCGGCCCCGGCGCACCAGATGCCGATGCGCCCTTCCGCGCGCCAGGCGGTGACGCCGAAATCGCCCAGGGTATCGATCACCCAGCCTTCCACGGCATGGACGAACCCGCGCACGTCGCGCGCGCGCTTGCGCAAGTCGAGCAGGACATAGCCGATGCGCTGGCCCGGCCCATGATAGGTATAGCGCCCGCCGCGCCCGGCCTCGACCACTTCGAAACGCGGATCGAGCAGTTCGGCGCGATCCGCGCTGGTGCCGGCGGTATAGACCGGGGGGTGTTCGAGCAGCCACAGCATGTCGCCCGCCGTGCCATCGGCAATCGCGGCATTGCGCGCGGCCATGGCCTCGAGCGCGGGCCGATAGGGCACCGGGGCGGCTTCACGAACGATCTCGATCGGATCGGGCACGATATCGGGCATAGGCATGATGCGCTCCGACTTGGCCCCGACAGGCGCCTAAAGCAAGGGGGCACAAGGCTGTAAGACACGTGCGCAGGCGCGCAGGCTTTGCTAGGGCATGGGCAAAGCAAGGCCTGAGGAATTCCCGTGAGCAAACCGTTGATCGCCCCGTTGGACAGCATGGCCGCCTGGCAGGGCGCCACCCGCATCGTTTCGGCCAATGCCGATGTGCTGCTGGCGATCGCGGGCGTGTTCTTCCTGCTGCCGATGCTGGCCTGGGCCGTGTTCGTGGCGCCGCCGGCCGTCACGCCGGAAATGACGCAACAGCAACTCGCCCAGGTGATGCAGGACTATTACACCCGCAACCTGCCTTACCTGCTGCCGCTGACCCTGCTGCAGATCACCGGGTTCATCACCATGCTGGTGGGCATTCTCGATCGCACCCGCCCCACCGTGGGCCAGGCGCTGCGCAATTGCGCCGCGCGCGTGCCGGCCTATTTCCTGGCCCAGGTGCTGGTCGGCCTGTTCGCCGTGCTGCTGATGACCGTGGTCAGCGGCGTCCTCATGGCGCTGCGCGTGCCAGCGGCCGTGGCGGCCGGCGCCGGGATCGCCGCGGTGGTCTATCCCATGCTGCGCACGATCATGGTCGGCCCGGTGCTGGGCGTTGGGCGCACCCACAATCCCGTCATGGCCATCCGCGCCAGCCTTGCGCTCACGCGCGGCAACACGGCACGCATCCTGGCCTTCCTCGGCCTCGCCCTGGTGGTGTTCCTGGTGGCGATGAGCGTCGTTATGATGCTGGTCGGCCTGATCACCGCGCAACTGCTGGGCGCCGACAGCGAAACCGCCCGCCTCGTCAACGAAGCGGTTTCCGCACTGCTCTATTCGGTGGGCTACACCTATTTCGTGGCGATGCTGGCGGCCGTCCACGGCCAGCTGACCAAGGACCTGCCTCGTCCGTTCGAGCAGCTGTAAGAGTCCGTTTTGAAAATGCGCCAAGGCGCATTTTCGTTGCGGCACCGGCCCTCTCCCCACCCCACCTCCCGACGATAGTACCCTATGGGAGGTCGGGTGGGGGAGAGGGCCGGTGCCGCATATCCGGCAAAGCCGGATTTCCAAACAGTCTCTAAAAAACGAAACGCGCCCGTTCCATTACCGAACGGGCGCTGGCGCTCAGTCTTTCCAGCCGCAGGAAATGACGCAGGGCGGCACGTTGATCGGCTCGAAATCCTTGTCGATGCGGCGGAAATAGCGGCTCATCAGCGCCCGCGCCCGCGCGGTGTACTGATAGACCAGGAACGCGCCACCGGGGCGCAGCACGGCTTTCGTGGCTGCCATGATCGCCGGCCCTACGCCTTCGGGCAGCGTGGTGAACGGCAGGCCCGACAGCACGTAGTCGGCATGGTCGAAGCCGTGCTGGCGCACGATGCTTTCCACGTCGGCCGCCGATCCGTGCACCGCGATGAAGCGGCTGTCACCGATGGTGCGGGCCAGGTAGTTGATGAAATCGGGATTGGTGTCGATCACGATCAGCCGCGCATCGCGGCGCAGGCGATCGAGTACCGGCTGGCAGAACGTGCCCACGCCCGGGCCATATTCCACGAACAGGTCGCAGCGTTCCCAATCCACCTTGGACAGCACGCGCGCGATCGTGCGGCGCGAGGACGGCACGATCGCGCCGACCATCACCGGGTGCTTGAGAAAGCCCTTGAAGAAAATGCCCGCCGGACCGAACATCCGTTCCGCCTTGCGCCGAACCCGCTGATGCAAAGGGGCACGCGCCGCCTGGGTCGAATTCATTGTGGACAGGCATCCCTATCTTCGTGAGTGAACCGCGCAAGTTGCAAATCCGCGGCACTATTGCAAGCGTTCGACGCGCCGGACAGTGCCTTGCGATGAACCGTTATCGAACACACGCGTTCCGCAACAAACCGATCAGCCCTGCAAATGCCGCGTTTCCGGCACCGGGGTGAGCGCGCGGCCGGTGTCGAACCAGGCCGCCAGATTGTCGATCATCAACTGCCCCATGGCCGTGCGCGTGGCGACGGAGCCCGAGCCGACGTGCGGCAGCAGCACCGCGTTGTCCTGCGCCAGCAGGGCTGCGGGCACATGCGGTTCGCGGGCAAAGACGTCGAGCCCGGCAGCCAGGATCGTCCCGTCCTGAAGCGCGGCGATCAGCGCGGTTTCGTCCACCACGGTGCCGCGCGACACGTTGATCAGCACGCCTTGCGGGCCCAGAGCGGCCAGCACTTGCGCATCGACCAGCCCCACCGTGGCCGGCCCACCGGGCACCACCACCACGAGCACGTCCACCGCCTGTGCCAGAGCCACGGGCGTGGGATACCAGGGATAGGCCACCCCCTCCTGCCGGCTGCGGCCATGATAGGCGATATCGACGCCAAAGCCTTCCAGCCGCCGCGCCACGGCCTTGCCGATCGCGCCCAGGCCCAGGATGCCCACCCGCCGCCCGCGCAGCGTGGGCGAAAGCGGAAAGGCACCCTTTTCCCACAGGCCGGCGCGCAAGTGGCGCTCTGCCTGGGGCAAGCGGCGGATCGTGGCCAGGAGCAGGCCCACCGTGAGATCGGCGACTTCCTCGTCCAGCACGCCGCCGGTGTTGGTCACCACCACGCCGCGCGCCACGGCAGCATCGATATCGATGTTGTCATAGCCCACGCCGAAATTGGCGATGATCTCAAGCGCGGGCAGGCGATCCATCACCTCGGCCCCAAGGCGCCCGAACAGGGTGTTGGTGGCCAGCGCGCGGATCGATCCGGCCGCGCTTTGGTCCAGCCCCTCCCACAGGCGGTGAACGGCAAAGGCCTGTTCCAGGGGTTCCATGGTAAAGGGCGGGAACGGCGCGGCGGCCAGGACGGCAGGCTTGGTCATGCCCGGCAGGATAGCCAGCCGTCCAACAAAGTCAGCCCCTTATCGGGGCAACGTCAGGGATAGCGCAGGCGGATGCGGGTGGACAGGTTGGTGCGTGGCACGGCCAGCCGCACCGAACGAAACTCCAGCAGGCTTTCGATCGAACCCGGATTGCCCGAAAAGCCGAAACCCTCTGCCGGCAGGCCCATCGGCCCGATGCGGTTGAGCGCGCCGGAATTGTCCTCGTCGTGATAGACGGCCAGGGCATAGATGCCCGGCTGGGGCAGGAACAGGCACATGCGCGTCTTTTCCGCGCGCGCCGGCACGCGGCCGACATAGAGCGAGCCGCCGTCGATCAGGAACTTGCGCTGGTCATCGGGATAGACCGTCAAGGCGATCACCCCGCGATCGGAGCGCACCTTGTCGATCGTGACATTGAGCCAGGTGTCGCTGGGCGGGCCGACACAACCAAGCGGGGGCAGGCGCACATCGTGACTGGCCGCCAGCGCGGGTGCCGGCGCCAGGACCAGCGCCAGGGTGGCAGCGAACCGTTGCAGGGTGGAGTTCAGCCTTTTCACATCCTTGTCGATGGCAAGCCCGGCCGCCGATGGCAAGAGGCTGCGGCACACCCACGCGCATGGCCATGCATTTGCAGCGCGGGCGTGGCCTTGTTGCCAAGCCGATTTGCCACGCAAACGGAGCCAGTTGGCACCAATCAGCCCCGAAACCGGACAAAGCCTGCGCCACAAACGGCAAACTTTGCTTGTGGCGCCGATTCGGCGCGGTTAAGCGCCATCAGGCGCCCGCTTGGCGAATTCGCCGGGCCGGGCTATCTCTTCCCCGCCGGGGTCATCCACCTGCCCCATCGGGGCGCTGCCTAATGTGTTGTGATCGGATCTGATGTCGATGCCAGTGCCGTTGATTTCCCCCTCGATCCTTTCCGCCGATTTTTCCCGGCTGGGCGAGGAAGTGCGCGCGATCGATGCCGCCGGTGCCGACTGGATCCATGTGGACGTGATGGACGGCCATTTCGTGCCCAACATCACCATCGGCCCTGCCGTGGTGAAGGCGCTGCGCCCGCACACCGCCAAGCCGTTTGATGTGCACCTGATGATCAGCCCGGTGGACCTCTACCTTGAGGCATTCGCCAACGCCGGTGCCGACATCATCACCGTCCATCCCGAAGCCGGCCCACACATCCACCGCACGGTCCAGGCGATCAAGGCCCTGGGCAAGAAGGCGGGCATTGCGCTCAATCCGGCCACGCCCGCCAAGATGCTCGATTACCTGATCGACGATATCGACCTGGTCCTGGTGATGAGCGTGAACCCCGGATTTGGTGGGCAGAGCTTCATTGCCAGCCAGCTTCGCAAGATCGAGGCGGTGCGCAAGATGATCGACAAGACCGGCCGGCCCATCCACCTGGAAGTGGATGGCGGCGTGGATACGACCACCGCCCGCCAGTGCGTGGCCGCCGGGGCCGATGCGCTGGTGGCCGGAACCGCCACGTTCAAGGGCGGCCCCGATCACTATGCCGCCAATATCGCGGCGCTCAAAAGGATCGACTGACCCCGTGGGCGAACCCGGCTTCTCCATCGCACGCGGCCAGGCTGCCAAGGCCCCAGCCCGTTCTGCGGACGAAGCCCGTTCTGCCGACCAGGCCCGTTCCGCAGACGAGGACAGCCCCGCCCTGCCCCTGGGGCTGGACCGCGAGCCGCTGCGGCGTGAAGCACCCGCGGCGCCATCGCCTTCGTTGCCCCCGCTGCCGCGCCCGATGCCCACCGATGAAGACACGCCGCCGCGCCCCGAAGTGGTGGAGCCCGGCCGCGCCCTGGCCCTGGCCGATTTCTCGCCCCCGGCGGTAAGCGCGGGCGAACGCTTCATGCGCTTTGCCTATCGCCTGGGCCTGCCGGCCGGCGCGCTCCAGCCGTTTCGCAAGCGGGCACGCCCGCGCCTCACCGCCACGGTCAGCAACCCGCTGCCCGGTGACGTGACAGCGGGCAAGGCCCTGCGCGCCGGGCATTTCCTGGTGCACGGCATGAAGCAGGCGATTGCCGACACCGAGTTCACCGGCCCGCGCCTGCCCCCGCCGTTCGAACGCATGGTCCATGGCTTTGCCTGGCTGCCCGATCTCGAAGCGAGCGGGCCGCGCGCGCAATGCACGCCCGTGGCCGAACGCGTGCTGGGCATGTGGCTCAACGCCAATCCCCAGCCCAACGCCAGCCCCGCCTGGGACGTGGGCCACACCGGCCATCGCCTGCTCACCTGGCTGATCCACGCGCCGCTGCTGCTTTCGGGCAACGACAAGAAGTTTCGCAGCCGCGTGCTGCATGCCATGGCCGAAACCGCGCGCTGGCTCGATCGCCACGTGACGCGGGCAGATGACAAGCTGGGCGAAGTGGCCGGCTGGGCGGCGATCACTGCGGCCGGGCTGCTGATGGCCGATGGCGGCCCCCGCCGCCTGTTCGGCGAAGCCGGGCTGATCCGAGCGCTGGGCGACATGGTGGGCGACGATGGCGGCGTCTTGTCGCGCAGTCCGCTGGGCCAGATCGAGGCGATCACTATCCTGGTGCGGCTCAAGGCCTGCTACGCCGCCGTGCGCCGCGATCCGCCCCAGCAGATCGAAACGATCCTGTCGTTGCTGGTGCCGCCGCTGCTGGCGCTGCTGCATGGCGATGGTGCGCTGGGAAGCTGGCAGGGTGCTGGGGCCGTGCCGGCCGAGCAGATCGCCACGCTGGTCAAGGCCAGCGGCGTGCGCACCCGGCCTTTGCGCGATGCGCGGCAATGGGGCTACCAGCGCATCACGGCAGCCAAGTCTGTCCTGCTGCTCGATGCCGCGCCGCCGCCGATCGCCCGCCACGCGCGCGATGGCTGCGCCTCTACCCTGGCGTTCGAATTCAGCCACGGCGCCGAACGCCTGATCGTCAATTGCGGAGGCGCGGCCTTTGCCGGTGGGCTCATCCCGCTGCGCCTGGCCCAGGGCCTGCGCGCCACGGCAGCCCATTCCACGCTGACGATCGACGATTTCAATTCCACCGCCGTCTTGATCAACGGCAAGCTGGGCAGCGGCGTTTCCGAAGTGGAAGTGGACCGCCGCACGCTTCAGGCCGATGGCAGCTATGCCGCGACCGGCCCTGGCCCGGCCGGCCAGTCCGCCACGCGGATCGAGGCGAGCCACAACGGCTATGTCAGCCGCTATGGCCTGCTCCACCAGCGCATCCTGATCCTGCGCGACGATGGCACCGAGCTGCGCGGCGAAGACCTGCTCGTGCCCCAGGGCAAGAAAGGCAAGCGCGGCATGATCGGCGTGGCCTTGCGCTTCCACCTTGGCCCGCATATCGAGCTGGCGCAGGGCCAGGACGGCCTTGGCGTCACCCTCGCGCTGCCCGACGGCGGCCTGTGGCAGTTCCGTTCGGGGCGGGAGCCGGTGACGATCGAGGAATCGCTCTGGGCCGATGGGCTGGGCCGTCCGCTGGGCACGCGCCAGCTTGTCATCACGGCCAAGATCCCGCGCAGCGGAGAAAGTTTCTCCTGGCTGCTCAAGAAGATGAGATAGGAATTTTCAACGTGAGCGATGTGACGATCCGGCGGGCGCTGCTTTCGGTGTCCGACAAGACCGGCCTTGTTGAGCTGGGCCAGGCGCTGGCCGCGCGCAACGTGGAACTGGTTTCCACCGGCGGCACGGCCAAGGCCCTGCGCGAGGCCGGCCTGGCGGTGAAGGACATTTCCGAACTGACCGGCTTTCCCGAAATGATGGATGGCCGCGTCAAGACGCTGCACCCCAAGGTCCACGGCGGCCTGCTGGCCGTGCGCGACAACGCCGAGCATGCCGCCTCCATGGCCGAACACGCCATCGGCGCGATCGACCTGGTCGTGGTCAACCTCTATCCCTTCGAAGCAACCGTGGCCAAGGGCGCCGAGCGCGAGGAAGTGATCGAGAACATCGACATCGGCGGCCCGTCGATGGTGCGTTCGGCGGCCAAGAACCACGATTACGTCACGATCCTGACCGATCCGGCCGACTATGCCACGGTGATTGCGGAACTGGAGCAGACCGGTGGGAAGACCACCCTGCCCTTCCGTCGCGCCATGGCGGCCAAGGCCTATGCCACCACGGCCGCCTATGATTCGGCCATTGCCACCTGGTTTGCCACTGTGGACCAGCAGCAGCATTTCCCCCAGACGCTGGCCGCCGCGCACAGCCTGGTGACCACGCTGCGCTATGGCGAAAACCCGCACCAGTCCGCCGCGCTCTATGTGCCGCGCCGCCCGGCTGTGGTTGGCCTGCCCCAGGCCGAGCAGATCCAGGGCAAGGAACTGTCGTATAATAATTATAACGACGCCAATGCCGCGCAGGAGCTCATTGCCGAGTTCGCTGCTGACAAGCCGACCGTGGTGATCGTCAAGCACGCCAATCCGTGCGGCGTGGCCAGCGCCGATACCCTGCTCGATGCCTGGCATGCTGCCTTGGCCTGTGACAGCGTTTCGGCCTTTGGCGGTATCGTGGCGGTCAACCAGCCGCTCGATGGCCCCACCGCCAATGCGATCTGCGAGATCTTCACCGAAGTGGTCGTGGCCCCTGGCGCCGACCAGGCCGCCCGCGATGCCTTTGCCCGCAAGAAGAACCTGCGCCTGCTGCTGGTGAACGAACTTCCGCAAGCGCACCGCGCTGGCCTTGTCACCGTGCCGATCGCCGGCGGCCTCTTGGTGCAGGACCGCGACAACGGCCGCATCACGGCCGACGATCTCAAGGTCGTCACGCAGCGTGAACCCACGCCACAGGAACTGAAGGACGCACTGTTTGCCTGGACCGTGGCGAAGCACGTCAAATCCAACGCGATCGTCTATGCCAAGGATGGCGTGACGGCCGGCATCGGTGCAGGCCAGATGAACCGGCGCGACAGCAGCCGCATCGCCGCCGCCAAGGCCCAGGAAGCCGCGCAGACCCACGGCTGGAGCGAAGCGCGCACGGTCGGCTCTGCCGTCGCTTCCGACGCGTTCTTCCCCTTTGCCGATGGCCTGCTGGCCGCGGTGGAAGCCGGCGCGACGATGGTGATCCAGCCCGGCGGTTCGATCCGCGACGAAGACGTGATCAAGGCTGCCGACGAAGCTGGCCTGGCCATGGTGTTCACCGGCATGCGCCACTTCCGCCACTGATTGCGGTTTTCGGACACGAAAATGGGGCGGTGCCAGTGCGGCAACGCCCCATTTTTTTTGTGCCCCCTTCCGCTTGCGGGAGGGGAGTCTTTACGGCTGCGGCTTGTTCAGCACCGAATCCGGGTTTTCCTGGATGCGGATCTTGCCCATCGGCGGCTTGGGCGGCAGCACGCGGTCGGCGATCTGGGTGATCGCCGGTGCAGGCTTGGCGCCCGGCGCCGTCACGCGCCAGATCACGCCGCCAACGTCGTCGCTGACCAGGAGCGCGCCATCCTTGGCAAAGGCCACCCAGGTGGGCCGGCCATGGGCCTTGCCATCCTTGTTGAGGAAGCCGGTGAGCACCGGCGCGGGCGGCGCGGGCAGCACGTTGCCGTGGTTGTCAAACCGCACGAAGACCACGTCATAGCCGGCCAGCGGACGACGATTCCACGAACCGTGGCGGGCGATGAAGGCACCACCGGCAAAGCGTTCGCCCAGGGTGTTGCCACCGCGCGCAAAGGCCAGGCCCAGCGGCGCCACGTGGGCGCCCAGGCCATATTCGGGCTTGCGCACGTATTCCATCAGGTATTCGGGCATCGGCTCGTTCACGCGCCAGTCGATGTTCTTTTTCCAGTATGCCCAGGGCCAGCCATATTGCGCGCCCAGCGGCACATTGGTGAGATAGTCGGGCACCAGATCGGGGCCGAGCATGTCGCGCTCGTTGACCACGGCCCACAGTTCACCGGTGTAGGGGTTGAAATCCATGCCGTTGGGATTGCGCATCCCGCCGGCAAACTGGCGCACGCGGCGCAAGCTGAAATCATATTCGAAAATCGCGGCGCGATCGGCTTCGGCATCGATGCCGTTGTCGGCAATATTGGTGCCCGAGCCCACGGAAACATAGAGCCGCTGGCCATCGGGGCTGAGCGCCAGGTTGCGCGCCCAGTGCATGCCGGCCGGCGGCAGGTCCATCAGCTTTTGCGGCTTGCTCGGCAGGTTGGTCTGCCCCGGCTGGAACGGCCACGACACGACGCCATTGTGGTTGGCCACATAGAGCCGCCCTTCGCGCCAGACCATGCCGAACGGCGAATCGAGCGCGGGGTTTTCCATCACCACGCGCTGCGCCGCCTTGCCCGTGCCGTTGTCGCGCAGCAGCACGATCTTGTTGGGCGAAGGTTCGCCCGCGCCGGCCTGGCTGAACAGGATGCCCGCCACAAAGCCGGTGATCCCCCCGCCGCCATGATCGCCCGCAGGCGCGTTGGTTTCGGCGGTCAACACGTCGCCATTGGGCAGAACAGCCAAGGTGCGCGGATGGTCAAGCCCATCGGCAAAGCGCGTAACGACCAGACCCTGCGCCGCCACCGGCGTTTCGCCCGCCTGCCATCCCACCGGCTTGGCAATGCCGATGCCGGGGATGATCTGCGGCGAAGGCTCCGCCATCTTGGGATGGGGGCCAGAGGTTTCGTCGGTGGTATATTGCGCGGCGGGGCCACGGATGGCCCATACCAGGAACGCAGCAATCGCGATCAGCAGCAAGCCCAGGGCGATCAGGAACTTCTTGAAGGTGCTCATGGGCTGCAAACTAGGGCGGCCAGCGCTTCGCTGCAATGACAGCTTGCGGGAAATCGGCTAGAGACCAAGGCCATGTACGATTTTCATTTTGATGCCGCCGACAAGCCCACGCTCTATGCCGATCTGGCCGCCGCCGCACGCGGGCTGATCCATGGCGAAAGCGATGGCGTGGCCAACATGGCCAATGTCGCCGCGCTGCTCGCCCTGGCGCTGCCCGATTGCAACTGGACCGGGTTCTATCGCCTGGTGGGCGATACGCTGGTGCTGGGGCCGTTCGCAGGCAAGCCCGCCTGCATCCGCATTCCGCTGGGCCAGGGCGTGTGCGGCGCCGCCGCCGCAACCGGCGAAACGCAGCTGGTGGCCGATGTGCACGCGTTTCCCGGCCACATCGCCTGCGACGCGGCCAGCGCCTCGGAACTGGTGGTGCCGATCAAGCGCGATGGCGCGGTGATCGGGGTGATCGATCTCGACAGCCCGACCATCGCCCGCTTCGACGAGGCGGACGCGCGCGGGATCGAGACGCTGGCAGCGATCCTGGCCGACGCCATCTGATCTCTCAGTGCCCGCCTTCGCGCAAGGTTTGGGCATAGAAGGCCAGCACGGCGGGTACGTCCACGCCCGTGGCCACCTTGATCGCGCCATGCCCGGCAAAGCCGGCATCGGTGCTGCCGGGCGGTTCCATCAGCGTCACACCCGCGCCTGGCCCGCCGCTCGGCTCCACCCGCACCACGCCTTCCACCGTGACATAGGCCGCCGGGCGCAAGGCATAGAACACCGCGCTGGAATCGTGCACGGGCATGGTGCCCTGGGGGCTGAGATAGGTTTGCCGGGTGATCGCGCGGATCAGCGCGCCATCCTGGCCCGATAGCGCGTCAAGGTAAGCGCGGTCCATCACGGTGCGGATCGTGACGTCGAGCGGCACCAGCGTGACCGGCCAGCCCGCGTTGATCACTGCATCGGCCGCTTCGGGATCGCCGCCGATATTGGCCTCTGCCACCGTGAACGGATTGGCGCCCTGCCGCGCGCCCTGGTAATTATAGCCAAAGGCGCCGCCCATGATCACCACGCGCTTGGCCAGGCGCAGCAGATCCGGCGCCATGGCCAGTGCCGCGGCCAAGTTGGTAAGGCGGCCCACCGCCAGGATCGTCACTTCGCCGGGGTGGGACCGCACCACATCGATGATCAGTTGCGGCGCGCTGCGTGGATCGAGCGCCGCATGGGGCGCGGGCATGGCATAGTTGCCCAGGCCGTTGGCGCCGTGAATCCAGGCTGGCGGCGGTGGCGTGGGGCCGATCAGCGGCTTGGCGGCGCCGCGCGCGATCGGCGCGGAAAAGCCCAGATAGTCTTTCAGGAACAACGCATTGCGCGTGGTATCGGCAATCTGCGCATTGCCGAAGACGGTGGTGACGCCCAGCAACTGCACATCCGGCCGCCGTGCCAGCAGGATCAGCGCCATGGCATCGTCGATGCCGAAATCGGCATCCATGATGATCTTTTCGGGGGACGCGAACGATGGCGTTTGTGCCGCCCCCGCATTCCCCGCCAGAGCCAGGCACAAGCCCAGCAGAAGGGCAGCACCACGCCGCCCGATCAATGGCCGCAGCAGCCCCATGCAGGATGGCCTTCCGGTTCGATGGCAGTTCACCATACGAACCTGAAGGTTTCATCCTGTGCAATCAAACACAATGAAATCGACGCAGCGTTGCAAAATTCCGCATGACCACAACGATCACCGCAGGATCAGATCGCCCCGCCGGTCAGCCGCTGGCAGATCAGGTCAAGCTGGTCGAGCGTCTTGTAACGGATCACCACGCTGCCCGTGCGCGGATCGGTATCGGCGTTGATCGTCACTTTCAGGCCCAGGAATTCCTCCACATGGGCCTGGACCGCAGCGATATCGGCGCTGTCGGAAGGATCGCGTTCGGCGCGGGCGCGGCGGGGGCCTGCCTCGGGCTTTGTCGCGCGCTTGGCCATGCGTTCGGCATCGCGCACCGAAAGGCCCTTCGCCACGATTTCCTGCGCCAGCGGCAGCGGATCGGGCAGCACGGCCAGCGCACGCGCATGGCCCATCGACAGGTCATCGCGCTGCACCATGTCGAGCACTTCTTCGGGCAGCGACAACAGGCGCATGAGGTTGGCCACATGGCTGCGCGACTTGTCGACGAAGCGGGCGATTTCCTGCTGGGTCAGCCCGTCGTTGTCGGACAGGCGCTGATAGGCGCGGGCCTCTTCCACCGGATTGAGGTCTTCGCGCTGGAGGTTTTCGATGAGGGCCAGCGCGGTCACTTCTCGCTCGTCCAGCTGGCGCACAATCGCGGGAATTTCGTGCACGCGGGCACGCTGCGCAGCGCGCCAGCGGCGTTCGCCGGCCACCAGTTGATAGCGCCCCCCGGCAATCGGGCGGACGATCACCGGCTGGATCACCCCGCGCGCGGCAATGGATTGCGCCAGTTCGTCCAGCGCTTCCTCGTCGAAATGGCGGCGCGGCTGATCGGGGTGCGGCTCGATTTCCGCAACGGACAGCAGCGCCACGCCCGTGGTGGCACGAGCCGGTGCCGCAGCGGAAGCCCCTGCCCCGTTGCTGGCCGGTGCCGTCGGACGGACAAGCGACTCCTCGCGCCGGGTCTCGCCCAGCAAGGCGCCCAGCCCCCGGCCAAGTGCGGCGCGCTTTACCGGTGCCTTGACGCCCTCTTCGCCGCTCATGCCGCCTTCCTCCGTTCCGGCAGGCGCCCGATCAGCTCGCGCGCCAGTTTCATGTAAGCCTGCGACCCCGAGCAGGCATGGTCATAGATCAACGCCGGCAGCCCATGGCTGGGCGCCTCGGACAGGCGCACGTTGCGGGGGATCACCGATTCGAACACCAGATCACGCAGGCACGATCGTACATCATCGGCCACCTGGTCGGTCAGGCGGTTGCGCCGGTCGTACATGGTGAGCACGATGCCCAGGATGCCCAGATCGGGATTGAAGCGTTCCTGCACGCGCTCCACAGTCTGCAAAAGCTGGCTAAGCCCTTCCAGCGCGAAGAATTCGCACTGCAGCGGAACCAGCAGGCTATCGGCCGCAGCCATGGCGTTGAGCGTCAGCAAGCCAAGGCTGGGCGGGCAATCGATCAGGCAGATTTCGTGCTGGGTATCGCGGTAAAGCGCGGCGCGCAGGCGGCCGGTGCGATCGTCCACGCTGACCAGTTCCACTTCCGCGCCCGACAGATCCACCGTGGCAGGAATGATATCCAGCCCGGGAATACGCGTGGGCACGGCGCACTCGGCCACCCCTGCGCCGTCGATCAGCATGTCATAGGAAGACCGCTCCCGATCCGCGGCGTTGAGGCCGATGCCGGTGGATGCGTTGCCCTGGGGATCGAGATCGACCAGCAGCACTTTCCAGCCCGTAGCAGCCAGGGCCGTGGCGATATTGATAGCAGTGGTGGTCTTGCCCACCCCGCCCTTCTGATTCGCAATGGCGATCGTGATCATCGACGGGAGCCTCGTTGGGAAGCACCACCCGCATGGGCAGGCTTCGGGGGATGGCCACCCAGCAAGCGGCCGGCGATCACACCGGCGGCGGGATCGGTCAGCGATTGTTCCACGTGAAACACATGGCGCCAGGTTTGGGGCAGTATAGCCAATTCTTGCGCGGCCTTCGCCCCTTTTGGCAGCAACCAAACCGTTTCCGGTGTGGAAAAACGCGCGGAAATCGTCAGCAACTTGTCAAGCGGCGCAAATGCGCGCGCGGAAAGCACCGCATGGGCTTGATCGGGCAAGTCTTCCACCCGCGCCAGCACGACCTGCACCCGATTCAGCCCCAAGGCTTGCACCGCGCGCGACAGCCACTCAGTGCGCAGCCGGCGCGAATCGACCAGCGTGACCGGACGTTCGGGCTGCAGCGCAGCGATCACCAGCCCGGGAAAGCCGGCACCCGTGCCCAGATCCAACCAAGAACCAGCGGGCAATGTTTCACGTGGAACAGCGAGCAGCTGCGCGCTGTCGACAATGTGGCGCTGCCACACCATCGGGATCGTGCCCCGTGCGATCAGGTTCTGGCGCTCGTTCTCTTCCACCAGCAGATCGACCAGCCGCGCCAGGCGCGCCATGGTGGCGTCATCGGCGCCCAGCGTCTGGCGCAGCCAATCCTGCGCCTCGGCCTCGCTCGTGATCGAGACGGTCATGCCGCCACCATGCGACGGCGCGCGTGAACCAGCAGGCTGGCAAGCGCCGCCGGGGTAATCCCGGCCAGCCGCCCGGCTGCCGCGAGCGTCTCGGGCTGGGCCGCGCTCAGCCGCTCGACCATCTCGGCGGAAAGCCCCGGCACTTGGGCATAGGGAAAGCCCTCCCCCAGCGGCACGTTCTCGTTGGCGCGCAAGTCACGCAGCTCGGCCTCCTGTCGCGCCAGATAGGGGGCATAGGCGGCGTCTTCCTCGACCTCTTCCACCAGCAAGGCATCGGCGGGCATGGCGTCACCCAGCCATGGCGTCAGATCCGCCAGGTTGACTTCGGGGAAGCGCAGCCATTCCATCAGGCTGCGCCGCGCACCATCGGCACGCACGGCCAGACCAGCCCTTGCCATTTCGCTGGGCGTGGTCTCCTGCGCCAGCGCCGCTTCCAGTTGCCCGCGCGCGTCAAGACGCCGCTCGAACCAGGCGCGGCGCTCCGGTCCAACACAGCCCGCCGCCAGCGCCAATGGCGTCAAACGGGTAGTGGCATTGTTGGCGCGCAGGCGCAGGCGATATTCGGCCCGCGCGGTGAGCATGCGATAGGGCTCGCTGACGCCATGCAGCGTCAGGTCATCGATCATCACCGCCATATAGCTGGACCCGCGATCAAGCTGCGCAGGCGCCGTGCCCAGCACCGCCGCCGCCGCATGCATCCCGGCCACCAGCCCTTGCGCGGCCGCTTCCTCGTAACCGGTGGTGCCGTTGATCTGCCCGGCGCAATAGAGGCCGGGCATCGCACGCACCTCCAGGCTGGGCCGCAAGGCGCGCGGATCGATGTGATCGTACTCCACGGCATAGCCGGGCACGACGATCTCCACCTGCTCCAACCCCTCCATCGAACGCATCATCGCCAGTTGCACATCGGCCGGCAGCGAAGTGGACAGCCCATTGGGATAGACGAGATGGTCATCCAGCCCCTCCGGTTCCAGAAATACCTGGTGGCTGTCGCGGTCGGCGAAGCGGTGGATCTTGTCCTCGATCGACGGGCAATAGCGCGGGCCGCGTGCACCGATCGCGCCGGTGAACAAAGGCGAACGATCCAGCCCGCCGCGAATGATATCATGCGTGCCGGCATTGGTGCGGCTGATACCGCAAAAAATCTGCGGCAGCGGGCGCGTTGTGCTGAGCGGCGACATCGTCCAGGGATCGGCGTCACTGTGCTGTTCCTCCAGCCGCGACCAATCGATCGTTCGGCCGTCGAGGCGGGGTGGCGTTCCGGTCTTGAGCCGCGCCATCGGCAAGGCGGCATCACGCAATTGTGCGGCCAGCCGATGGGCAGCGTCTTCGCCGATGCGCCCCCCCTCCATCCGTTCCTCGCCGCGAAACAGACGGGCGCCCAGGAACGTGCCCGTGCACAGCACGACGGCCGATCCATCCAAAATGGACCCATTTGATAACGTAACGCCCGTTACGTTACCGCCAACCAGGCGGAGCGCCGCGGCCTCTCCCGCCACGACGGTAAGGCCTTGCTGGTTGTTGACCACGGCCTGGACCGCGGCCTTGAATCGCTTGCGGTCCGCCTGTACGCGCGGCCCCTGCACGGCGCTGCCCTTCGATCGATTGAGCATGCGATAGTGAATCGCCCCGGCATCGGCCGCCCGCGCGATGACGCCATCGAAGGCGTCAACTTCGCGCACCAGGTGTCCCTTGCCCAGCCCGCCGATCGCCGGATTGCAGCTCATCGCCCCGATCTTGTCAGGATCGAAGCTCACCAACGCGGTGCGCGCGCCCATCCGGGCAGCCACGCAAGCCGCCTCGACGCCGGCATGACCGCCGCCGACCACGATGATATCGAAGGAATGCATGCCCCTGCCCTAACGCTCTGCGTGGCTGGGGTCAAACTTGTGTTTCACGTGGAACAATGTCGGGCTCGGTCTGGTGCCCTTTCGACAGGCTCCGGGCGAACGGAGGGAAAGGGTAGAATTTCCCCGAACCCCGTTCGGGCTGAGCTTGTCGAAGCCCCTGCGCCACCGCCTCACTTGCCGATGCAGAACCGACCGAACAGCGCATCGAGCATGTCCTCGGTCCCGGCCCGCCCGGTGAGCGCATCGAGCGCGCGGCGGGCCAGGCGCAGTTGTTCTGCCGCCAGGAGAGGATCGTGTTCATCCCGCGCGGCGGTGAGCGCCGCATGAACTTGCACAAGAAGATCGTGCTGGCGCGCATTCAACGCTGCTTCCCCCGGCGCGGGCAGGCTCGCACGCGCGTGGGCGACCAGATCGCGGCGCAGCGCGTCGACGCCTTCGCCGGTATGGGCGGACAGGCGATGGCGGGGGCTGGCCTTGGCGGAGGCGGCAGGATCGTCGGCGCGGGCGGCCAGTTCCCACAATGCCAGGCCCTGCGGCCCTTCCCCCTCGGGACCGAGCCACAGGATAAGGTCGGCCTTCGCCGCTTCCGCACGGGCACGCGCGATGCCGATCCGTTCGATCTCACCCGCGCCTTCCTCACGCAGGCCGGCGGTGTCGGCAAACGTAAACGGCACACCATCGATGGCGACGCTGCGGGTCAACACGTCGCGCGTGGTGCCGGGCTCGGCGGCGGTGATCGCCGCTTCGGATTCCACCAGCGCGTTGAACAAGGTGGACTTGCCAGCATTGGGCGGCCCGGCCAGCACCACGCGAAAGCCTTCGCGCAGCGGTTCGGCGCGCGGCCGATCAAGCCAGGCTGCGATACGGGTGGCGAGGTCGGCGGTGCGATCGCCGAAGCCCGCCGGCAGTAGCGCGCCCCCTTCCCCCACGTCATCCTCGTCAGAAAAGTCGAGCAGCGCTTCAAGCTGGGCCGACAGCGTGAGCACGCCCTGGCGCCAATCCTCCACCCGACGCGACAGCGCGCCATCGGCCATGGCCAAAGCGCTGCGTCGCTGCAATTCGGTTTCGGCACTGAGCAGGTCGGCCAGGCCCTCGGCCTCGTTCAGGTCGATCCGCCCGTTGAGAAACGCGCGCCGGGTGAACTCTCCCGCCTGCGCACCACGCAACCCCGGCAGGCGGCCCAGCGCTGCAAGCACGGCACCAACCACAGCCCGCCCGCCGTGGAGGTGAAGCTCGGCACTGTCTTCCCCGGTTGCCGTCTGTGGGCCAGGCAGCCAGAGCACCATGGTCGCATCGAGCAGGCTGCCGTCGATGGGATCGACCAGCCGGCGAAAGGTTGCCCGGCGTGGGCTGGGCAGCTTGCCCGAAAGTGCCACGAGTGCAGCACCAGCCTGTGGCCCGCTGACCCGCACCACGGCGATGCCAGCCGGCGGTGCCCCGGAACTGAGGGCGAATATGGTAGAGTTCTCGCTCATGCCGCGCCGCTTATCACGCGGCAGAAGGCACGCCTACTTCTTGTCGCCGCTCATGCCCGCCTTGAAACCAGCCATTGCGGCGCCGGCACCCTGTTCCATGAATTGCTGGAACAGCTTGAGGCCCATTTCGCCCATCGGCGCGAGTTGCTTGGCATAGCCCTGCAACTGGTCGACGCTGCTCACGCCCTGCATCGCCTTGGCCAAGGCATCGACATAGACATCGTTGGCGCGCGACACATCGGGCAGGCCCAGAAAGCGCCGGGCTTCCTCCGGGCTGCATTCGATTTCGACATTCACTTTCATGGCTGGGCTCTCCGAACGTGTCACGCTTGTGCGGCAAAGGTGTCATAGTCGCAGCGGCGCGCCAAGCGGGAGATCCACCGAATTGGCAAGCGCATCGATCAACGCCGTTGCGACGGATCAATGCGCCAGCACGGGCGTTGTTTCACGTGGAACACGAAGGGCACGGCGATGACCGCGCGATGGCCCTTCTTGCAGGGGAGACAGATCATGCAGCTTGGATTGGCCGCTTGGCACCGCGCGATGCTGGCCGGATGCCCGCAGGACTTGTTGGCCGAACTCGTGGCCGAAGATGCCGTGTTCCATTCGCCGGTGCTGCACACCCCGCAAGTGGGCCACCAGGCGGTGTGCCTGCACCTTTCGGCCGCCTGTGGCGCCTTGTGCCAGGGTGGGCTCGGCTATGTGCGCGAACTGGTCGATGGGCCCGAAGCGGCGCTGGAATTCGAAGCCACGCTGGACGGTGTGGCGGTAAACGGCGTGCACCTGCTGCGCTTCGACCTTGAAGGCCGGATCATCGATTTCAAGGTTCTGGTGCGGCCCTTTGCTGCGGCGGACCTGCTGTGGCGCAAGATGGCCGAGGCGCTGGAGGACGACTGACGTTGTTATGCGGGCGTTGGCTCTGGCCCTTCGACAGGCTCAGGGCGAACGGAAGGTGAGAGAAAGACAACATCATCCCGTTCGGGCTGAGCTTGTCGAAGCCCCCACGCACCATGTGAACCGCGCCGCCAGCAATCAGCCTCAATCCGGCGTGGCAGGCTCTGTCAGAAAATAATCCCCCCGCCCCTGCGGATTGACCGGAACCGTGAAGGCAGCGAGTGGCAATGCCAGCAATGCGAAGGCCGGCAGGATCCCGGCATAAACCGCTATTGCACCAGGTACGATGTTGCAGGCAGCCCAGAGGCTCATGCTGCGCAGCACGGCGCGACGCAGGCCATATGAAAAGGCCCACTCCTCCTCGCCCAAAACCTCATCGAGCAGGTCGCTGGCGATGGCGTGATGGCTGGCCGGAATCCACAGGCGGTGACCGCCTAAAGCAAGGGAATTGATCGAAACTCCCGCATGGCCCTGTGCCCCCACACAAACGGGAATGCCATTGGCCTCCAGCATGGAGGCGACAACCAGCGCCTCTGGCCTGGATATGAGAATGGCGAGACACACCATGGCGTCTTCGTGCCGGTCTGCCTCGCCATCAATCATGGGCCGTGATGCTCCAGTTGGATTACTGGTTCATGGTCGCGAAGAAGTCTTCGTTGGTCTTGGAATCCTTCATCTTGTCGAGCAGGAATTCCATCGCGTCGACCGTGCCCATCTGCATGAGGATGCGGCGCAGCACCCACATCTTGCCGAGCTGGTCGCGCGGCACGAGGAGTTCTTCCTTGCGCGTGCCGCTCTTGCCCACGTCGAGCGCGGGGAAGATGCGCTTGTCGGCGACCTTGCGGTCGAGCACGATTTCCGAGTTGCCGGTGCCCTTGAATTCTTCAAAGATCACTTCGTCCATGCGGCTGCCGGTGTCGATCAGCGCGGTGGCGATGATCGAGAGCGAGCCGCCTTCCTCGATGTTGCGCGCGGCGCCGAAGAAGCGCTTGGGGCGCTGCAGGGCGTTGGCGTCCACACCGCCGGTCAGCACCTTGCCCGAGGACGGGACCACGGTGTTGTAGGCGCGGCCGAGACGGGTGATCGAGTCGAGCAGGATGACCACGTCGCGCTTGTGTTCGACCAGGCGCTTGGCCTTTTCGATGACCATTTCGGCCACCTGCACGTGGCGCGTGGCGGGTTCGTCGAAGGTGGAGGAGATGACCTCGCCCTTCACCGAACGCTGCATGTCGGTCACTTCTTCAGGGCGTTCATCGACCAGCAGGACCAGCAGGAACACTTCCGGGTGATTGTCGGTGATCGCCTTGGCCATGTTCTGCAGCAGCACGGTCTTGCCGGTGCGCGGCGGCGCCACGATCAGCGCGCGCTGGCCCTTGCCCTGCGGGCTGACCAGGTCGATCACGCGGGCGGACTTGTCCTTGACCGTGGGATCGAGCGTGTCGAGCTTCAGGCGCTCGTTGGGATAGAGCGGGGTGAGGTTGTCGAAGTTGACGCGGTGGCGCACGGCGTCGGGATCGTCGAAATTGACTTTCATCAGGCGGGTGATGGCAAAGTAGCGCTCGCCGTCCTTGGGCGCGCGGATTTCGCCTTCCACCGTGTCGCCCGTGCGCAGGCCCCACTTGCGGACCTGGTTGGGCGAGACATAGATGTCGTCCGGCCCGGCCAGATAGTTCGCCTCGGGGCTGCGCAGGAAGCCGAAGCCATCGGGCAGCACTTCGATCGTGCCGATGCCGAGGATTTCTTCCCCATCTTCGGCCACTTCCTTGAGGATGGCGAACATGAGGTCCTGGCGGCGCATCGTGCTTGCGCCTTCCACGCCCAGCTCTTCGGCCATTTCGACCAGCTCGGCAGGGGTTTTCTTTTTGAGTTCTTTAAGATGCATTTCGTGTGTTCCGTCAGCGGAATTAGGCTGGAAAATGGCCGGCGGGCCGATGGGCTTGGGGAAAGCAGGCCGTCAATCGCGACGGGCGCGATTGCATGATTTGCCGGTCGACAGCGGCGTTATGCCGGGAATGGGGCCGCGTCAATTGAGGAATGGTGATCTGGGGCCGTGTTGCGGCCAGCGTCAGCGCATGGCGTCGGGCACCCTCAAACCCCCTCCTCTTCAGAGGAGGAGGCTATCCTGTTTGCTTAGAAAGGCTTGATGATCACCAGGATCACGATGATCGCGCCCAGCACGCCGGGCACTTCGTTGAGCAGGCGCAATTGCTTGCCGGTCAACCGGCGTTCGCCCCGCGCCAGGGCACGGTGATAGCGCGCCAGCCAGATGTGATAGCCGGTGAGCGCCACCACCAGCAGCAGCTTGGCATGCAGCCACCCTTGTGTGAACCAGCCGCCGGTGATGGCCATGGCAAGGCCCAGAATCCACACCACCGCCACGCTGGGTGCCATGATGATCTTCATCAGCTTGCGTTCGCGGTCGGTCCACACCGCATTGTCGGGCGAATTGACCGGGGTTTCCTGGTGATAGACGAACAGGCGCGGCAGCATGAACAGCCCCGCCATCCAGAAGATCACGAAAATGACGTGGCCGGCCTTGAGCCAGAGATAGAGCATCGAGAGCACCTGGAGCATGAGGGGTCTTTTACCGTCTGCGCAAAGGGACTGGAACGGCCTTTCGACAGGGAACGCAACACGCGCCGAAACGGCCCCATGGCATCTCGGCCTTTGCCGGCCTGATTGCAAGAACCTTGCCCGCTGGGGTATGCAGCACGGCATCGAAGGGGGAAACCACGCGTGCAGGCCGGCCGGCAATTGCTGATGCGCCATCCGCGCCTGGGCCTGGTGGTCCTGGCGCTGGTGCTGGGCCTGCGCGTGCTGATCCCACCCGGGATGATGCCGGTGCCCGATGGCGCACGCGGCATCGTGGTGGCGCTGTGCGATGGCAATGGCCCCGCGACGCTCCGCACGGTGTTGCTCAAGCCGGACGCCCGCGCGGCGAACGATCCGCGCAAGACCGACGGCAGCGCCAACCCCGGCCCTTGCGCGTTCGGCGTGCTGGCCGATGCCCTGATCGGTAGCGGGCAGCCTGTGGCCCTGCCCTTGCCGGTCGGGGTTGCCACACCGCTGGCACCGCACCGCACCAAAGCGCTCGCCCTCGCAGCCTTGGCCCATGCGCTGCCGCCGGCAAGGGCCCCGCCGGCCTTGCCGATCGCCTGATCCCTCGCATCCGCGTTTCAGCATGGCCGCCCCCCAAGAGTGGGCGCGCCGCCCATCGGGATTTTCCGATCATGTCACGTCATTTTCTGGCAGCCACGGCGGCTGCCCCGCTTGCGCTTGCCGTTCTGCCGACTTCCGCCCTCGCCTGCGCCAGTTGCGGTTGCACGTTTACCTCGGACTGGCTCAACCAGGGCCTGGTGACCCAGCCCGGCCAGGCCGTGACGCTGCGCCTGGACTATGTGCCGCAAAGCCAGTTGCGCACCGGCACGACCAAGGTGGATACCCGCAACATCGACATTCCCAACGAGCGCGAGATCGAGCGCTGGACCGACAATGTCTATGTCACCGCCAGCTACGATCGCCAGTTTGCCAACGATTGGGGCTTCAACGTCTCGGTGCCGTTCATCATCCGGCCCCACGCCACGATTGCCGAGGACACCGACAGCGAAAGCCGGTCCCGCACACACGGGTTGGGCGATATCCGCCTGATGGCGCGGTGGCAGGGCCTGTCCACCGCCAAAGGTGTTACCGGGTTGCAGTTCGGCCTGGTCCTGCCCACCGGAGCCTTTCACCAGACCTTCCGCAGCGGGCCGGCCCAGGGCGAAGAGGTCGACCGTGGGCTTCAGCCTGGCACGGGCACGACCCAGGCGGTGATCGGTGCCTATCACTACCGCCGCCTGGGCCAGGATTTCGCCCTGATGCTCCAGGCGCAGGCGCAGATCGCACTCAATGCCCGGCAGGACTATCGCCCCGGTACGATCGGCGAAGGATCGGTGGCAGTGCAATGGCTTGGCCTGGGCCGCGTGGTGCCCCAGCTGCAGGTCAATGCCCGGATCAACGCGCAGGACAGTGGCTTGAATGCCGATGTGGACAACAGCGGCGGCGAACAGGTCTACCTGGCGCCGGGCCTGACCGCGCCCCTGGCCGCGCGGGTTTCTGCCTTCGCACACGTCCAGCTGCCGCTCTACCAGCGGGTGATCGGCTGGCAGTTGGCGCCACGGGTCAACCTGGCTGCCGGCCTCACCGCGCGGTTCTGACGGGGGCTGGATCGTTGGGATGGAGGGAAGCGCATGGCATCCCCTCCATCCCCGGTCTTATGGCGTGGGCTTGAGCCAGCGGGCCAGCCAGCCAAACACGCTCTGATGCCACTGCAGCGAGTTCTTGGCCTTGAGCACCCAGTGGTTCTCGTCAGGGAAGACCAGCAGTTCGGAAGGGATGCCCCGGCGCTGCAAGGCGGTGAAGCTGGCCAGGCCCTGGGTATAGGGAATGCGGAAATCGTTCTCGCTGGTGATCACCAGCATCGGAGTCTTCCACTGCGCCACGTGGTTGACCGGGTTCCACTTTTCAAAGGCTTCGGGCGCCTCGAAATAGGCGTGGCCGCCATGCTCCCATTCGTCGAACCACAGTTCGTCGGTTTCATAGGCCATGGCGCGGGCATCGAACACGCCGTCGTGCTGGATGATGCACTTGAAGCGATCAGGCCACTGCCCTTCGATCCAGTTCATCATGTAGCCGCCATAGCTGCCGCCCGCTGCGCAGGCGTTGGCGGTATCGACCGCACTATCGCGGGCCGCCGCAGCCACCATCCCCAGCTTCAGGTCCTGCAGCGGCTTGCCGCCCCAATCCTGGTTGATGCTGTCGGTGAAGGCCTGGCCATAACCGGTGGACCCGTGGAAATCGATGGTGATCGCGGCATAGCCTTGCGCGGCCCAAAGACGCGGGTTCCAGCGCGTGGACCAGCTATCGTTGAACGACCCTTGCGGCCCGCCGTGCACCAGCAGCACCGTGGGCAGCTTGCCCGTGGCGCCCGCCGGCTTGAGGATCTGGCCCCACACGGTATCGCCATTGGCCCCGGCGAACGAAAAGCGCTGGACGGCAACCGGCGCCATGGCGGCAAGCGCGCTGGCGTGAAGGTCGGTCAGGCGCGTTGCCGCCTGGCCAGGCTTGCCCAGGTAAAGCTCGGGCGCGGCATCGATCGAATCGCGCTTGAGCAGGAATGCCCCGCCCTTGAGTTCGGCGATCTGGGCAACGTGGCCTTCGCGGCCCTTCTGGAACGCCAGCCGCGTGGCCTTGCCGCTGGCCAGATCGACGCGGAAGGCCGGGGTATCCAGCACGTCCTGCGCCGTGACGATCAGCGCCTTGCTGTCGGCGGTGAACGCCAGCGAACTGGCGGAACGATCCCAGTCCTGCGTCAGCGGGTGGCTTTGCCCAGTCTTGAGGTCCATCAGTTGCACGACCAGGCGATCGGCTTCGTACCCGGCGCGCGCCATGGCCGCCCAGGCGAGCCAGCGCCCGTCGGGCGAGACGGCCGGCGTGGTATCGGTGCCGCGGTTGCCGGCCGTCAGGTTGCGCGGTGCGCTGCCATCGGCCGGTGCCCACCACAGGTCGAGATTGGTCGAGCGGGGCTCGTCACGATCGGCCTGGCGCGCGGCATAGATCACGGCGGTGGAATCCGCGCTCCAGGTCAGTTCGCTACCGTCGCCGAACGGCTTGCTGGGCGCGTCACCCACCAAGCCGCCCTTGGCAGGATCGCCATCGAGGGCGTGGCCACTGGCCGGATCGACCTGGCCGGCCTTGAGCGTGAACGCGAAAATGCGGCTATGGATGCCCGGCGTCTCCCAGGCGTCCCAATGGCGCACGAAACCGGCGCCATCGCGATAGAGCCGCCCGGTGCCCGGCCCGGGCAGGCCGGTGTTGCCATCGCCGTGCGGCAAATCGGCGCAACCGCCAAACGTGGCGCAGGCGCGCGCCACATCACCCCACACCGCCAACCGCGTGCCATCGGGCGAAAGCTTGAAACCGGCCACTTCGGCGGCAAGGTCGGTTACCTTGACGGGGGCGCCGGCAGAGCCATCGGCGCCGGTCTGCACCGACCAGACCTGCGCGGTCTTGCCATCCTTGTCCGAAAGGAACCACAGCCGCCCATCGGGGGCAAAGGCCGGATCGCTTAGGCTGCCCTGCCAGTTGAGCTTGACCGGCTTGGCCCCCTTCCTGTCCAGCGCCAGCAGCCACAGCGCGGTGCTGCGCTTGTAGCTTTGCGGGTCGGTGGTGGTGACGGTGTAGGCCGCCAGGCGCCCATCGGCGGAAACGGCAAAGCTGCCCAGGCGGGGGAGCGTGACGAGATCCTGCGTGGTCATGGCCGGCGCAGACGGCGCAGGGGCCGCTGCAAAAGCGAAAGGCGCCGTGCCAAGGGCCAGCGCCGCGAGCGAGAGCTTGAACGTGTTCATGGCAGGCATGGGTAGCCTGACCCTCGCCCAGCGCAAGGGGGAATGGCAGGCCGGCAAGCATCGCCGCCGGTTGCCGCAAAAGGCGATGGGCAAGAACGCTTTGCCCGGGCCAGCGCCGACGGCATCAGCCATGCTGGCCTGGGCCAGCCTACCCCCGCGCCAATGCCCCGGCCAGCGCCTGTTCGAACCGCGCGGCATCGAGCGGGCCAAATCGGGCCAGCACCGCGCCATCGCGGCCATAGATCCGCGTTTCGGGCAGCGCGGTGGGCAAGTCACGCGGGCGCCAGTGGATATCCACGGCACGGACCAGGGCAAAGTGCACGCCCATCCCGCCGGCCAGTATCCGGCTGCGGCTGGCCGCAGTATCGAGCGATATGCCAACCATGCGCAGGCCCTGGTGGCCGTGGCGCGCAAAGGCGGCATCGAGGATCGGCATGTCGGCACGGCACGGGGCGCACCACGTGGCCCAGAAATGCACGACGACCACATCGCGCGCTGCCGGGTTGATGGCAAACGGCGCGCCATCGAGTGTGGTCGTGGCGAGCGGCGGCAGACGGTCGGGCTCGGCTTGGGCCGCCGGGGCAGCCGCCAGGGCCAGCGCGGCCCAAGCCAGCGCAGCAGGCGCCAGCACGGCCCGCTTCACGGGCGCTGCCACCCCCGTACGATGGCCAGCAACTGCTCCACATGGGCGATCGGGGTGAACTGGCCGATGCCATGGCCCAGATTGAACACGTGCGGCCGGTCGGCAAAGGCGTCGAGCACGCGCAGCGTCTGGCGCTCCAGTTCGGCCCCGCCGGCCAGCAGCAACAGCGGATCGAGATTGCCCTGCACCGGCAGGCCCGCAGGCAATTCGCGCGCGGCCCACAGCGGATCGATGGTTTCATCCACCCCCACCGCGTTGACGCCGGTTTCGCGGGCATAGGCCACCAGCTTTTCCCCCGCGCCCTTGGGAAAACCGATGACCGGCACATGGGGATAGCGCGCCTGAAGCGCGGCGGCGATGCGGGCGTTAGGCGCAATCACCCAACGTTCGAATTCCGATGGCGCCAGGCTGCCGGCCCAGCTGTCGAACAGCTGCAGACCTTCCGCGCCCGCGTCCACCTGTCCGGCAAGGTAATCGATGGTCACGTCAACGATGGCGTCGATGATTGCCTGGAACGCGGTGGGATCGCGATAGGCAAGCGCGCGCGTCTCGTGATGATCGCGGCTGCCCTCGCCCGCCACCATGTAGGTCGCCACGGTCCACGGGCTGCCCGCAAAGCCCAGCAGGGTGGTCTGTGGGCCCAGGGCGGCCTTTACCCTGCTCACGGTATCATAGATCGGGGCAAGGCGCTGTGGCACCCCCTGGAGGCTCTCCAGCGTGGCATCCACCAGCCGGGGCGACAGGCGCGGGCCTTCGCCGGCGGTGAACGTCAGGTCCTGGCCCATGGCATAGGGCACGATCAGGATGTCGGAAAACAGGATCGCTCCGTCGAAGCCGAACCGGCGGATTGGCTGCAGTGTGATTTCCGCAGCGGCCGGTGCGTCATAGACCAGTTCCAGAAACCCGCCCTTTTCGGCCCGCAGCGCGCGGTATTCCGGCAGATAGCGGCCGGCCTGGCGCATCAGCCAGATCGGCCGGCGGGAAAGGTTCTGGCCGGTGAGCGTTTCGAGAATGGGACCGGGCATCTGTACGTTTTTCCAATCCAATCAAAAAAATAGAATCTTATTAAATGGGATGATGAAGGTAGTTGGCCCTGTGGAAACCGGGGATAGTGAGGCTCTGCCCGATTTGTCCCACATCCTCCACAAAATTCGTGGGGTGCGAATCCGGATGACTCCCGGCGCAAGACAAACTTGTGCCCGTTACCCACAGGCTGTGGGAAAGGCTGTCCCCATGGGGATGAAATGGCCTGGGGATGACTCGCAACGGGGGTGAAATCGCGGGCGAAACTTGTCGTCCGTTTCATCCCGTGGTTTATCCTAGCGCTTTCCACAGGGTTACCCCGGCGGCGCCAGAACAGGGCCTGCCGGCTTCTCGACAAAGGCTATCCATGCAGCGCCTGCACCTTCACCTGCTGTCGGACTCCACAGGTGAAACCCTTGAAATGATTGCAAAAGCGGCTCTCGCCCAGTTCGAGGACGCCGATGTAGTGCGTCATTTCTGGCCGATGGTCCGCTCGCAACAGCATCTAGACCGTATCCTGGGTGAAATTTCCGCCAACCCGGGACTAGTGCTTTTTACGCTGGTCAACACCGAAACGCGTGACCGGCTCGAGCAGCGCTGCGCCACGCTGGGGCTGCCTTGCGTGGCCGCGCTCGATGCCGTGACCAATGCGCTGGAACAGCAATTGGGCCAGGAAGCGCGTGGGCGGCCGGGCCGCCAGCACATGATGGACGAAGCCTATTTCCAGCGGGTGGACGCGATCCAGTTCACCATTGCCCACGACGATGGCGTGGGCTGGGAAAACTGGGAAGAGGCCGACATCCTGCTGGCCGGCGTTTCGCGCAGTTCCAAGACGCCCACGTCGATCTATCTCGCCAACCGTGGCTACAAGGTGGCGAATATCCCGATCGTGGTGGAAAGCCCGCCGCCGCCCACGCTCTACACCGTGCGACGGCCGTTGATCGTGGGGCTGACCACCAGCCCCGAACGGCTGATCGCGGTGCGCCGCAACCGGCTGCTCTCGCTCAACCAGGCGCCAGAGACCGCTTACGTCGATAGCGAGCATGTGGCGCGCGAAGTGCAATATGCCCGGCGGATGTTTGCCGACAACGGCTGGCCGGTCATTGACGTTTCGCGTCGATCCATCGAGGAGACGGCCGCAGCGGTGATCACGCTCTACAACGAGCGCAAGGTTGCCGGTGACGCCAATCCAGGAATGAAGGCCCTATGATCGTACTTGCTTCGCAAAGCGCCTCGCGCAAGGCCATGCTCGATGCGGCCGGCGTGCCCTATGAAGCGCGCGCTTCGGATGTGGACGAAGGCGAGATCAAGCGCGAGCTGATCGGCGTCCCGGGCTGCCAGGTGGCGCAGATCCTGGCCGAGGCCAAGGCCATGCCGGTTTCGGCAGCGCTGCCCGGCCGGCTGGTGCTGGGCGGGGATTCGCTGGTGGAGGTGTGCGGCCGTTCATTCGACAAGCCGCAGAGCCGGGCCCAGGCGGCCGAGCACCTGCGGTTCTTTTCGGGCCAGACGATGCTGCTGCACAGCGCTGCGGTGCTGCTGCGCGATGGCACAGCCAGCTGGCGCCATTGCGAGACGGCAAAGCTCAAGGTTCGCCGGCTTTCCGACAGCTTTATCGACAGCTATCTCGACAGGGAATGGCCCGCCGTTTCCGGCTGTGTGGGGGTGTTCCGGATCGAGGCGCTTGGCGTGCAACTGTTCGAAAGCATCGAGGGCAGCCACTTCACCGTGCTGGGCATGCCGCTGATCGCCCTGCTCGCCGCGCTGCGCGAGGCTGGGGAGCTGGCGTCGTGAGCAAGAGCGTGCCTTATGCCGAGGTGATCGGCGATCCTATCGCGCAGTCCAAGTCTCCCGTGATCCACCGCTATTGGCTGGAGCAACTGGGCCTGGCCGGTGATTACTGCCACGCGCACGTGACGGCCCAGGGCCTTGCCGATTACTTTGTCCAGCGCCGCGGCGATCCGGCCTGGCGCGGCTGCAACGTGACCATGCCGCACAAGCAGGCGGTCATCCCCTTGCTCGATCGGCTCGATCCGCTGGCTGCGCGCATCGGCGCGGTCAACACGATCGTGCCCGAAGCCGGCGCACTGGTGGGTTACAACACCGACGCCCCCGGTTTCATGGAGCCGTTGCAGCCGTGGCTGGACGATGCCCACCTGCTGCGCATGGCGCGCGTGATGGGCACGGGTGGCGCAGCGCGGGCGATCGTGGCCGCACTTTCGGACGCAGGCTTCATCGTGGTGCTGGCCGGGCGCGATCCGGCCAAGGCACAGGCCCTGCTCGATGAACTGGCGCGCGGCAACAACCACCATGCGGTGGATATCGCCCATTTCGCCGATCCCACCGATTTCGAATTCGACGATCGCCAGGGACTGTTCGATCTGGTGGTCAACGCGTCGCTGCTCGGCATGGCCGGCCAGCCGGCGCTGGCCTATGACTTGTCGCACACCCCGCCCGGCGCGGTGTTCTATGACATCGTCACCAGCCCGCTGGAAACCGATCTGCTGGCCCGTGCGCGCAGCGCGGGCTTTGCCACGGTGGATGGCCTCGCCATGCTGGTGGGCCAGGCCGACCATGCGTTTCGCCGCTTCTTTGGCGCATTGCCACCGCGCGGCACGGCCGATGCGGAACTGCGCCGCCGGTTGCTCACGCCCGTTCCGGCATGAGCCGTCCGCCCGTGCGTCCCTTCATCCTGGGCCTGACCGGTTCGATCGGCATGGGCAAGTCTGCCGTGGCGCAGATGCTGCGCGAAGAAGGCGTGCCGGTGTTCGATGCCGATGCGCAAGTGCACCGTCTGCAAGGGCCTGGCGGCGTGCTGCTGCCCGCGATCGAAGCGGCGTTTCCGGGCACCACCGGACCGGCTGGCGTGGATCGCGGCAAGCTGGGCGCGCTGGTCTTCGGTGATCCCGCAGCCCTCGCCCGGCTGGAGCGAATCGTCCACCCGGCGGTGGCCGCAGCACGCGAGTCGTTCCTGATCGAGCACGCCGGGCAGCCCCTGGTGGTATTCGATATTCCCTTGCTGTTTGAAAAGGGCCACCAGGCGGGGCTGGACGCAGTGGCGGTGGTGTCTGCCCCGGCCGAGGTGCAGCGCGCCCGCGTGCTGGCGCGGCCGGGCATGACCGCGGAAAAATTCGCGCAAATCCTGGCACTTCAGGTGCCCGACGCGGAAAAGCGGGCGCGTGCCGACCATGTCATCGACACGGGCCTGCCGATGGCCCAGACGCGCCGTTTGGTTAACGATCTGGTGCGGCTGCTTGGGGAAAAAAACCCCCGGGGTTGAACCCCGCGCCCCTTGCCAGCCCCCGCCGGCAGGTTCACATATCTTGCATGCGTGAGATCGTCTTCGATACCGAAACGACGGGACTCGATCCGCAGGGCGGTGACCGGCTGGTTGAACTCGGCTGTGTGGAAATGGTCAATCGGGTGCCCACCGGCGCCACGTACCACGCCTATTTCAACCCGGATCGTGATATGCCGGCGGAGGCCGAGGCCGTGCACGGCCTTTCGGCTGCGTTCCTGGCAGACAAGCCCCGTTTTGCCCAATGTGCCGCCGATTTCCTCGAATTCATCGGCGATGCGCCGCTGGTGGCGCACAACGCCGGGTTCGACTTCGGCTTCATCAACGCCGAACTGGCCGCCATCGGCCTGGACCCGGTCAGCCGCGATCGCATGGTCGATACCGTGGCGATCGCCCGGCGCAAGCATCCCGGTGCCAAGCTCAGCCTCGATGCGCTGTGCACGCGCTATGGCATCGATCGCAGCCACCGTACCAAGCACGGCGCGCTGCTCGATGCCGAGCTTCTGGCGCAACTCTATGTCGAATTGATGGGTGGCCGGCAGATCGGCCTGGAACTTGCGGCAGAGGCAAACGTCTCTTCCACAGGCACCGGGGCCGCTGCTGCCGTGGTGGCGGTGGCCCAGGCGGCCGTTGCAACAACCACCCGGATTTTCCGCGAGCCCAGGCCGCATGCGGCCAGCGAAGCGGAATTGGCCCGCCATGCGCAATTCATGGCGGGTATCAGCAACCCGCTCTGGTCGCGCTAGGGCCTGGCTTGCGCTAGCCCGCTTGGCCGGGCCGGCAACCAGGCCCTGCGACCGGATCGGGCCCAAGAAGGAGAGAAGACCCATGGACATTCGCGTTTCGGGACACCAGGTCGATACCGGTGCCGCCTTTGAAGCCCACGCGGCCGATCGGCTTTCCGGCATTGTCGACAAGTACTTCTCCCGCGCGCTTTCCTCGCAGGTCACACTGGGCAAGGCGCCGCACGGAGGATTCCGTTGCGACATCATTACCCATGTGGCGCAAGGGTTGATCCTCAAGGGCAGCGGCGTCGCGCAGGATGCGCACCAGGCGCTGGACCAGTCGGCTGAAAAGATTGACAAGCAGCTGCGCCGCTACAAGCGCCGGATCAAGAACCACTCCGAAGGCTCCGACTTTGCCCGCCGCAGCGAGGAAGCCGCCTATACCGTATTCGTGGTGGAAGAACCCACCGAGGAACATGATGACGCCGAAAGCGCCGATGCGCCCCTGGTGATCGCCGAAACCCGCGTGGACGTGCCCACGGCCACGGTGTCCGATGCGGTGATCATGCTCGATCTGCGCAATACCAATGCCTTGCTGTTCAAGAACGCGGGCACGGGCGTGCACAATATGGTCTATCGCCGCGGCGATGGTTCGATCGGTTGGGTCGAACCGGCCGGCACCTGATATTTTCGGGTTTGCCCGCAAGCTCTACCGGGGCTTGCGGGCCTTGCCGGCAATACCGGCGCATTTCACCCATGATACGATTCGGCGCTTGCATGGGGATCGAATAGAGCGCATGGCGCCGCCAACTTGACTGTGCCTTCACACAGGCTGTGGCGTTTTCCGTTTCATGACCGCACTTTTTTCCATTGATCCTCAAGCTGTCCGCGTGATCCGTGCCGAATCCAAGGCGCAGATTCTGGACACGCTGGCCGATTGCTTTGCCGCGGTGTACCACCTCGATCGCGCGCATGTGCAAGAGCGTATCGAGGAGCGCGAAAACCTGGGCAGCACCGGTTTCGGCCGCGGGGTGGCCATTCCCCATGCGCGGCTTGATGGGCTTGCCCGCCCGGTGGCGGCGTTCCTGCGATTGCAGGAACCGGTCGATTTTGATTCCGCCGACGGCATGCCCGTCGATTGCGTGTTCGGCCTGCTTTCGCCTGAACAGGCCGGTGCCGTGCATCTTCAGGCGCTGGCCGCAATCAGCCGCCTGATGCGCGACGATCGCATGCACCAGCGCCTGAACAGCGCGCCCGATGCCGATGCGCTCTATGCCGTGCTGGTCAACGTGATCGATCGCGACGCGGCCTGAGGCCGGCGGATGTGACGGAGCAGGCCCGCCTTCCCGCCAGGATCGAGGTTTCCGGCTGGATTCGCGCTGCCGAGGCAGCTGGCGGCTTTGCCATGGTGCTGCACAAGGGTGATCCCGACGCGGGCACCATCGCCTTGGTGACATTGGATAATACCACTACGCAGGGCGGCCTGGCGACCCTGTGGGAGCGCCTGCCACAGCCCGATGGAAGCCGTACGTGGACCGCCACCAAGGCGCAAGACCCCGAAAGTAAACAAGATTTTAACGACTATATAGGGCGCAGAACCGCGTCTGATCCCGATTTGTGGCTGCTTGAACTGACCATCGCAGACGCACAACAGTTCATCGGGAACTTTGCCGGCCAAGGTTGACTTGGGTCCCTGCGCGGATAGACCACGGCCATCGATTTGCGCAGGCGGCGCCGCTTGGCATGGGGTCTTATGGCGCTGGCACGCAGACGGGGGTTTTCCGTTGTGGCCCATGGGGCAGCGCAACCGGCGTAATCGCCGGAAAAGCGCTGCTGCGCGCCACAAGCGGTCGATCACCGCCCAATGCAGATGGCCGATGACAGATCCTTTCCGCGTTGCCCGCCAGGCCCTTTCCGGCCTGCTCGCTTTGGCAGCGCTGCTTGGCGCCCCAGCAGCCCAGGCCCAGGATTCTGACCATGCCCCTGCCGCCCACCGCGAACTTCAGGTCGTGGTGGCAGAAGGCCCCGCCAACGGGGCCATCACGCTTCCCACCACCGGCCCAGCCACCACCACGCTGCCACCCGCGCGTGGCATGCTGGCCCTGGCCCCGGCACCCTCTGCCGCCAACGCCGCAACGCTGGCTGACCTGGTCGAAGCCACGCCGATGCCGGCCCAGCTTTCTTCCGAGCTGGAATGCCTGGCCGGCGCCGTCTATTTCGAATCCAAGAGCGAAAGCCTGGCGGGCCAACTCGCCGTGGCCCGCGTGATCGTGGCGCGCAGCCAGTCGGGCCGCTATCCGGCTTCGTATTGCGGGGTGGTCTACCAGCCTTCGCAGTTTTCGTTCGTGCGCGGCCATGCCATGCCCGCGATCAACCGCACCAGCCGCTTCTGGGCCAATGCCGTGCGCATCGCGGTGATTGCCGATCAGGGCGCCTGGAAAAGCCCGGTGGAAGGCGCGCTGTTCTTCCACGCCGCGCGCGTCTCGCCGGCCTGGGGCAAGACCCGCCTGGCAGCCATCGGCGGGCACATCTTCTACCGCTGATCTTTTCTTAAAGCGCCTTGCCGACGCGGCCGGCCACTTCGTTGACATATTGCCACGCCACGCGGCCGGAACGGCTGCCGCGCCGCTTGGACCATTCCAGCGCATCGGCCGGTTCGAACGGCAGGCCAAGGTCTGCGCAATAGCCGCCGATGATCGCCAGGTAATCGTCCTGCGTACAGGCGTGGAAACCCAGCGACAGGCCAAAGCGATCGGCAAGGGCCAGGCGATCGTCCACTGCGTCGCGCGGGTTGATCGGATCGTCCTGCTCGCTCATGTGGCGTTCCACAATCGCGCGCCGGTTCGATGTAACGGCCAGGCGCACGTTGGCCGGGCGTGCTTCCACCCCCCCTTCCAGCCACGAACGCAGCAGGCGGGCGCCTTCGGCGTCACCGGCGTCAAAGCCCAGGTCATCCAGGAACACCAGGAATCGGCGATCCACTTTGCGCAATTGCCCGAACAGCAGCGGCAGGCTGGCATCGGGCATGGCCTGGACCAGGGCGATCGACCCGGGACGGGCGGCATCGGCGGCGTTCACCGCCGCGCGCAACACGGCCGATTTGCCCATGCCGCGCGATCCCCACAGCAGCATGTCATGCGCTGCCGCGCCGCTCGCCAGGCGTGCCACATTGGCGACGACGGCGGCCTTTTGCGCATCGATCCCGCGCATCAGGTCCAGCGCGGGCGCTTCCAGCCTGGCCACGACCCGCGCGGTTTCGCCCAGCCACACATAGGCCGGGTGCGCCAGCCAATCCACCGGGGGCGGTGGCGGCGGGGCAAGGCGTTCCAATGCCTGGGCAATGCGGTCAAGCAGGGGAATGGTCTGGTCGGTCATCACGGGCAACTTTGCTGACAGGGATGCTTTGCAAATACGCGCTGCCGCGATAGCGACGGCAGGCATGACGTCCAACCCCTTTTCCGAACCCGTGTTGCCGCCCGACATGCTTGCCGCCGATGCCGCTGGCGTGGCCGCTGCGGTTGCGGTGCTTGCGCGTGGCGGCACCGTGGCGGTGCCCACCGAGACTGTTTATGGCCTGGCCGCGCGGGCAGACCGCGACGCCGCGGTGGCGGGCATCTATCGCGCCAAGGGACGTCCCGATTTCAACCCGTTGATCGTGCACGTGCCCGATGTGGCCGCTGCCGCCCGCCTGGCCGTGCTGGATGAACGGGCCCTGGCCCTGGCTGATGCATTCTGGCCGGGCGCCCTCACCCTGGTGGTGCCGCGCCGCGCCGATTGCGGCTTGGCTGCCGCGGTCAGCGCGGGGCTGCCCACGGTGGCCTTGCGCTGCCCGGCCCATCCAGTGATGCAGGCGGTACTGCGCCAGTCTGGCCTGGCGCTGGCCGCACCCTCTGCCAACCGTAGCGGCGCGATCAGCCCGACCACGGCGGCCCACGTCGCCGCCTCGCTGGGCCGCCGGGTGGACCTGGTGCTGGATGGGGGGGAAACGCGCCAGGGCATCGAATCCACGATCGTTGGCCTGCGGGCCGAAGGTGGCTGGGCCCTGCTGCGCCCTGGCCCGATCACCGGCGAACAGATCGCGGCCGTGCTCGGCGAAGCGGCCGAGCAAGGGGCGGCGCGCGGCATCGAGGCGCCGGGCCAATTGGCAAGCCACTATGCGCCGGGCAAGCCGGTACGTCTGCAAGCGCAGAGCGCGCAAGCCGATGAATTCCTCATCGGTTTCGGGTCCGTCATCGGTGACGTCACGCTTTCCGCCGAGGCAGACCTGGCCGAGGCCGCGGCGCGGCTCTATGCCTGCCTGCACGCGGGCGCGGCCGCACCGCAGCCGCGCATTGCCGTGGCACCCGTCCCCGATGTGGGCATTGGCGCAGCGATCAACGATCGGCTTCGCCGCGCGGCGGCATAGGCGCCCGCCACCGGCTCAATGGCTGTTGAGATCGTCCACCACGGCCTGGGCGGCGGTGGCGCGCGAGCAGGCGCGGCGGTTGCCCTTGCGGCAGGCGGCCTGTTCGTTGGCAAGGCGTGCCTGGGCCTTGGCCAGGGCTTGCGCATGCTGCTGGGCCCGCATGGCCTGGGCAGCCGGATCGGGCCGGGTGGGATCGCGCGGGGGCTGGTTCTGCATGGCGCAGCCGGCCATCAAGATCGCCGGGATCGCCAGAAAAATCGCTTTGCGTGTCATATGCCCGCCCGTCATTCTCGTGCCTTTCTCTTGGCCGGCCCCAAGCGATCCGCATTGGCCCTGCCCGCCGCGAAACGAAAAAGGCCGCCGGTGGTTCCGGCGGCCCGTTTCACGTGAAACATCTGAAGGATAAATGCCGATCAGACGGTTTCGTAGTACTTGGGTGCGTGCTCGTTGAGGATCGCCAGGATCTTCTTGAGCGCGGCCGGCTCGTCGGTCTTTTCCATCGCGGCCAGTTCGCGCGCCAGGCGCGACGACGCGGCTTCGAAGATCTGCCGTTCGGAATAGCTCTGCTCGGGCTGGTCGTCGGCGCGGAACAGGTCGCGCGTCACTTCCGCGATCGAGACGAGATCGCCCGAATTGATCTTGGCTTCATATTCCTGGGCGCGGCGCGACCACATGGTGCGCTTCACCTTGGGCTTGCCCTTGAGCGTGTCGAGCGCTTCGCGCAGCGTCTTGTCCGAAGACAGCTTGCGCATGCCGATCGCTTCGACCTTGTTGACCGGAACGCGGAGCGTCATGCGCTCCTTTTCAAAGCGGAGCACATAGAGCTCCAGCTTCATGCCCGCGATTTCTTCCTGCTGAAGCTCGACCACGCGGCCGACACCATGCTTCGGGTAAACGACGTAATCCCCAACATCGAAGGCAAGAGCCTTGGCTGCCATTTCTTATCCTTTCGACGCCGGCAGACGGGACGGCGGGGGCGGGATGCCCGGCTAGGGAAAAACCATGACGGCGAACCGATATGCCAGCGCCACCCCGCCCTGCCCGGTTTGATGATCCGGCTGCGGGGCTGGTCCCGTGGAGTGCGAACTGGCAAAGAACCGTATGAAGCCCGGCCGGGGCCCTGCGATCGACGAGGCGATCCGATAGCGCGATCCGTCAGCGTTTTCCGTTTGCCGCCTGTTTCTGCCTTCTCGTAACAAAAAGGGCGCCTGGCAAACAATTTGCCCGGCGCTTGATGGCCATATAGCAGCTTTGTGGCAAAATTACCAGACCCGAGCGCGCAAAAGGCGCGCGCGGATCGGTCGCACCCGGCAAAACCTGCCGGGGCAGCCCTGGTTTTTGGGCCGCCACGGGCCGGATCGGGCCCGTGTGCGGTGGAACGGGGCCCCGATTCCGGCGCCCCGGCGAATCAGTCGCCTTCGCCCGGTTCCGGCGAGAACTGGTTCTCGAACTTGTTGTCCACGCCCTTCCAGGCGTCGGCATCGGCCGGCGCGTCCTTCTTCGTGGTGATGTTCGGCCATTCGGCGGAATACTTGGCATTCAGCTCAAGCCACTGCTCAAGGCCGCTTTCGGTATCGGGCAGAATCGCTTCAGCCGGGCATTCGGGTTCGCACACCCCGCAGTCGATGCACTCGCTGGGGTTGATCACCAGCATGTTGTCGCCTTCATAGAAGCAGTCGACGGGGCACACTTCCACGCAGTCCATGTACTTGCAGCGGATGCAGGCATCGGTGACGACGTAAGTCATGCTGTTGGTATTTCCTCAAGGCTCGATTTGGGGCCGTGCTAGAGGCGTCTGGGGCGCCGCGTCAAGCACCCGATAGCATCCTTGTGCTTCCAGCGCCGGCCCGCGCCGTCCCGGCAGGCTCACGATCTCGATCACGCGCACGGCATTGCGCAGCGGCAGCACCAGCACGTCGCCCACTTTAACCCCGGCGCTGCAGCGTTCCACCCGCCGTCCGTTCAAGCGGATATGGCCTTCCTCCACCCAGCCCTGGGCCAGGCTGCGGCTGCCGGCAAAGCGCAGGAACCAAAGCAACTTGTCGATCCGCATCCGTGCTCCCTTGGTGTGATCGGTTCCCTTTATCGCAACAGTGTGGCCAGCGCGGCAAAGGCGCCGGTGGCGGGCGCGGCCACGGGCGTGCCCGCGCCGCCCTTGCCCCTTGGGGCTGTCTTGGTGCCGGCGCCGCGTGCGCTGGCTTGGGCTGGTGCGCGTGGCGGCCGCCATTCCCACAGCGGCGGTGCGGGCGGCCCGGCCTGGCCTTCGTCCAAGGCGCGGGGCACCTGGGCGCGGAAGCCGGCCTGGCGCAGCAGCGCGGCATAGGCCGCCGTGGTCAGGCCCATCGAGCGGGCCAGCGCCGGGTCGAGCACGAAGCGGCGGCCGCTGGTGGCCTGGCGCGTGCCATGCGCGGCATGCACCAGGCGCTCTGCCAGATCGACGCGCAGTGCCTGCGGCCCGGCCCGGCGATAGCCCAGTGGCACGGTCTGGACGGGCAAGACCGGGGCCAGGCCCGCCGGTGGCGGTACTGCCGCCAGGCCCCAGACCCGCGCGAGGGCGCACCAGGCCGCAAGCGGCGCAGTGCGCAACGCTGCCGGCACGAAGACATCGAGCGCGCCGACCTGGATCCCGAGCTTGCGCGCCATCGTCCGCTGCGCCGGGGTCAGGTCTTCCAGCCGGGCTGATTCGCGCGGGATCGTTCCCCCCGCTTCGACCAGGTGGAGCGCCAGCGCGCGCAGCGCCGCACCGGCGTCGGGATCGCGCGTGGCATCGGCGAGGCGGCGCAGCGGGCGCAGCGCCGACGCCATGCTCTGCAAGAGCCACGCATTGAGCGCGGCCTGCACTCGCTCGCGCTCGGCTGGGGGCAGGCGGTCGAGCGCGGGATCGAGCATGAGGCGCGGTTCGAGCAAGCTGCGACCCTTGGCCAACCGCGCCACCGGCATATCGCGCCAGTGGACCTGGCCATCATGCAGCACGAGATCGCGCCCGGCGCGGGCGTCGTCGGCCAGTTCTGCCAGGCGCGCCGCGAGCAGGCCCGGCAGGTGGCGCTCCGCCGCCGCGAGCAGCAACTTGCGATCGGCCGCGCGCGCCAGGGGATCGACCACGAAGCGAAAGCCTTCAAGATGGCCGATCGGTTCGTCATCGACCAGCACGGCGCCGTTTTCGCCCAGGCGCACGGGCAGCAGCGAGGCATCGGCCCCGGCCTTGCGCATCAGCACGGTGGTGCGGCGGTTGACGAAGCGTTCGGTCAGCCGCCCGTGCAGCGCATCGGACAGGCGCGTTTCCACGGCGCGCGCGCGGGCGGCCATCTCGTCGCGCGCCAAGACCCAATCGGGCCGCTGCGCAATGTAGGACCAGCTGCGAATCGCCGAAATGCGCCCTTGCAGCGTGTCGATATCGCCCGATGGATTGTCGAGCTGGGCAATGGCCTGGGCCACGTAATCGGCGCCGAGATAGCCGCCGCGCAGATCCTGCCACAGCCGCGCCACGAAGCGGGCGTGGGTTTCGGCGCCTTGCTGGCGAAAATCGGGCAGCGAGCAGACGTGCCAGAACCGCTCCACGCTGCGCGATCCCCGCACCGTCCCGGCCACGTCCGGCTCCTCCGCCAGGCGGCGCAACACGGCCAGGTCGATCGCCTCGGGTGGCGTGGCCAGTTCGGGCCGGGGCGGCGGGCTTTCCAGATCGGCGATCAGCGTGGCGAGCGTATCGAAGCGCGGCTCCGCCTCGCGCCAGAACAGCCGGGTCAGCGGGGGAAAGCGATGCTCTTCGATGGCATAGACTTCCTCGTCGGTGAATTCCGGGTCGCGCCCGCCCGTTCCCGCCCCACTCATTCCGGCAAGCGTGCCGAACGTGCCGTCCTTGTGGTGCCGCCCAGCGCGCCCGGCGATCTGGGCCATTTCCGCCGTGGTCAGCCGGCGGTGGCGGTGCCCGTCGTATTTTGACAGGCCGGCAAAGGCGACATGCTCCACATCGAGGTTGAGCCCCATGCCCACGGCATCGGTGGCCACCAGGTAATCGACCTCGCCCGACTGGTACATCGCCACCTGGGCGTTGCGCGTCTGCGGGCTGAGCGCGCCCATCACCACCGCCGCGCCGCCGCGAAAGCGTCGCAGCATCTCGGCCATGACATAGACCTGCTCGGCCGAAAACGCGACGATCGCGCTGCGCGGAGGAATGCGGCTGAGCTTTTTCGCGCCGACATGGCTGAGCGTGGAAAAGCGCGGGCGGGTTACCACTTCGGCCTGCGGCACCAGCGCCTTGACCATGGGTTCGAGCGTCGCCGAACCCAGCAGCATCGTCTCTTCGCGGCCGCGCGCGTGCAGCAGGCGATCGGTGAAGATGTGGCCGCGCTCGGGATCGGCGGAAAGCTGCGCTTCGTCGAGCGCGACGAAGGCCAGGTCGGGCCGCGCCGGCATGGCCTCGGCCGTGCACAGCAGCCAGCGCGCGTCCTTGGGCTCGATTCGCTCCTCGCCGGTGATCAGGGCAACCTGGGCCGGCCCCTTGATCGCGCAGACGCGGTCATAGACCTCGCGCGCCAGCAGCCGCAGCGGAAAGCCGATCGCGCCGGATGAGTGAGCGCAGAGGCGCTCGATCGCCAAGTGCGTCTTGCCGGTGTTGGTGGGGCCAAGCACGGCCTTGACGCTGCCGCTGGAAGGGCGATTCGCCGACGAGGTCACTCGCGGAGAGGCGGGCACGCGGTTGGCCATATCGCCAAATGTGGCGGCGGCATCCCGCCCACGCAAGAAGGCGCGGAGGATTTATCCCCCGCGCCCTTGGTTCCTGTGTTGAAAACCGGACGGAACGCCCGGCATTCAAAGCCGGTCAGGCGTCGTAGTCTGCACCCAGCGAGGTGTTGCGCACCGGCGCTGCGGCCGTGATGCGCAGGGCTTCGGCCGACTGTGAAAGCGAGCCGATTTCATCGACTTCATCATCGTCATCGGGCAGCACGCGCTGCAGCGACTGGATGAGGTTTTCCTTGAGGATAGTGGGTCGCACGGTTTCTTCGGCGATCTCACGCAGGGCCACGACCGGGTTCTTGTCGCGGTCGCGATCGACGGTGAGTTCGGCACCGCCCGAAATCGCGCGGGCGCGCTCAGCGGCCAGCAGGACCAGATCGAAACGGTTGGGAACCTTGTCGACGCAATCTTCGACGGTAACGCGCGCCATGGGCACTCCGAAAAATAGGAATGAGCGGGAAGAGCGTGCAGCTAGGTAGCCGTGGCCGAAAAGTCAAGGAAATTGGCATCCAGCCCGCCCGGTGCCCCCGGCACGGCGCCCGTCCCGTGGCACGCGCTCGGCGCAAACCGCGAATCGTCATGTCCAAGTGGTGCAATCGCTGCGATGACAAAAGAGTTGTTTGATTTTTGTCGGAACTGCGCAAACAAAGGTAACGTAAAGGCAAGACTTGATAGATAGGTTCGACAATACCGGGATCGTGTGCACCCGGCCAAAAGGGGAACCGCACGCATTGGAGACCAGGGCCGTGGCCCAGCGCAACGATCTGCCCGATCCACCCGGGCATGACATCGCCGCCCCTTCCACCGGTGCCGAGATGCGCGCCGCGCCCCGCTTCACCCTGCTGATCCGTGCCGCCAAGCTGATCGTCGATGGCCGCGAATTTCTGTGCATCCTGCGCGATGCTTCGGCCACCGGCGTCAAGATCCGGCTGTTCACGCCGATTCCCGATCACCAGACCCTGGCGATCGAGCTTGGCAACGGCGATCGCCACGACGCGCGCCTGGTGTGGACCACGGGCGATCATGCCGGCCTGCAATTCCTTGAAGAAGTCGACGTCCAGCGCCTGATCGACGAGCACGACGGCCCCTACCCGCGCCGCCAGGTGCGCCTGCGCTTGGTGCTCGATGCGGTGCTGCATTCGGGCGGGGAAAGCGTGCACGTGCAGTTCCACGATATTTCGCAGCAGGGCGCCTGCATCGAATGCGAAAAGTGGCTGATGGTGCACGAACTGGTGCGGCTGGATACCGGCGTGATGCAACCGATCTATGCCAAGGTGCGCTGGCGCAACCACCCGCGCTATGGCCTGGTGTTCGAACAGACGTTCAAGCTGGACGAACTGGCCCGCATTTCCGCTCCGCTGCAATTGAGCCAGGCTTTGGCCGAAGCGGCGCGGCGCAAGGGCCGGCCCGGTTGAGCGCGCGCGCGGGTCTGCCACCCCGCGCCAAATCCGGATGCACCCGGCAAGGACTGCTTAACGTTAACCGTCCTTTATCCATTTTCCGGCATCCCGCTTTCATCAGCGAAACCGCTTGGACGGGGGCATGGGATGGTTAACGGTTTGAGCACGGCTGCCGGGGATGGCCGTCAATATGATGTTGATGTGGCGATCATCGGGGCTGGGCCTGCGGGCCTGACGGCGGGCTATCTCCTCACCAAGCAGGGCCTGTCGGTGGCGATCATCGAAAAGGACACGCGTTACGTCGGCGGGATCAGTCGCACGGTCGAACACGATGGCTATCGCTTCGACATCGGCGGGCATCGCTTCTTTTCCAAGTCGCAGGCCGTGGTGGACCTGTGGAACGAGATCCTGCCCGACGATTTCATCCAGCGCCCGCGGATGAGCCGCATCTATTACGAGGGCAAGTTCTATTCCTATCCGCTGCGGGCGTTCGAGGCACTGTTCAACCTGGGGGTGATTCGCTCCACGCTGTGCATGGCCAGCTATGTGAAGGCCAAGGCCTTCCCCAAGAAGACCGTGCGCAGTTTCGAGGACTGGACGACCAACCAGTTCGGGCAGAAACTCTATTCGATCTTCTTCAAGACCTATACCGAGAAGGTCTGGGGCATGCCCTGCAACGAGATGAGCGCCGACTGGGCCGCGCAGCGCATCAAGGGGCTTTCGCTCGGCGCCGCCGTGCTCGACGGGTTCAAGCGCAGTCTGGGCCTCAACAAGAAGCCCAACGACGGCATGGCGACCAAGACGCTGCTGGAAACCTTCCGCTATCCGCGCCTCGGGCCGGGCATGATGTGGGAAGCCGCGCGCGACAAGATTCTGGCCAAGGGCGGCCACATCCTGATGGGCCACGCGATGAAGCAGCTCGCGGCCGATGGCCAGGGCGGCTGGCGCCTGGCGGCGACGCGCGCCGATGGCGGCGAGACGACGATCCGCGCGCGCCACGCCATTTCCTCGGCCCCGATGCGCGAGCTGGCCGCGCGGATGCACCCGCTGCCGCAGACCACGATCGAGGCCAACGACCTGAAGTACCGCGATTTCCTTACCGTGGCGCTCAAGATCCGGTCGGAAGACCTGTTTCCCGACAACTGGATCTACATCCACGACAGCAAGGTGAAAGTCGGCCGCATCCAGAACTTCCGCTCGTGGTCGCCCGAAATGGTGCCGGACGACAGCGTGGCCTGCGTGGGCCTGGAATACTTCTGCTTCGAAGGCGACGACCTGTGGGCATCGAGCGACGATGACCTGGTGGCGCTGGCCACGCGCGAGATGGAAATCCTGGGCCTGGTGCGCCCCGACCAGGTGATCGGCGGCGTGGTGGTGCGCCAGGAAAAGGCCTACCCGGTCTATGACGATACCTATGCCGCCAACGTCGCGGCCATGCGCACCGAACTGGAAGCGGCCTATCCCAGCCTGCACCTGGTGGGCCGCAACGGCATGCACCGCTACAACAACCAGGACCACGCGATGATGACGGCGATGCTGACGGTGGAAAACATCGTGGCCGAACGCCGCGTCTATGACACCTGGTGCGTCAACGAAGACGCCGAATATCACGAGGCGGGTGCCGAGGGCGACGAAAGCGGGTTGCCGGCGACGCGCCCGGTGACGCCCGACCAGGCCGCTGCCCTGGCATCGGTGCGCGCGGTTCCGGCCCGGATCGATCCGGCTGCCGATCGGCGCGCGGCCTGAATTCTTGCCGGTTTTGCCCGGATGCGTAACGTATCCGGGCACACTGCCCGTTCGACCAAAGGCGATATGGTGATGATGGCAATGGTCATGCCCCTTTTCCAGCGCGTCAGCCAGTTCACCCTGGTGCGCTATATCCTGGCCAGCGTGGGGGCGCTGGCGGTGGACATGGGCAGTTTTCTCGCGCTGTTGTCGTTCGGCGTGCCGGCTGTGGCGGCTTCGGCGCTGGGCTATGCCCTGGGCATCGCGGCGCATTGGCTGCTGTCGAGCCGGGCGGTGTTCGCCGACAGCGTGGCGCAGACCGGGCCGGCCCGCGTGCGCCAGCAGGCGCTGTTCGTGGGATCGGCGCTGGTCGGCCTGGCGATCACGACCGTGGTGGTCGGCGCCATGGCGCACCTGGGCCTTGATCCGCGCCTGGCCAAGATCCTGGCCATCGTCCTCAGCTTTGCCGCAACCTGGGTCCTGCGCAAGCAGGTGGTGTTCCGCGCATGACCACGCTGGCCGCGTCGCCGAAGGTCGATCTGCGGGCACCAATGCCGCTGGGGGCCGAAACCGCCCGCCCGGCCCCGATCTGGCGTTCGATCCTGCTCTTCTGGGCGCTGATCGTGGCGCTGCAGATGCTGGTGCAGGTGCCCAATATCCTGGCCGTGCGCATGGGTGATCCCGATGACGTACTGCGCCTGGTCCAGGTGCGCGATTTACTGGCCGGCCAGGGCTGGTTCGACATGCACCAATATCGCGTCATGGCGCCCGAAGGCGTGCTGATGCACTGGTCGCGCCTGGTCGATATCCCGCTTGCTGCCGTCATTGTGTTGTTCCGCCCGCTGATCGGCCAGGCGGGCGCGGAAATGGCCGCGCTGCTGATCGTGCCGGCGCTGACCGTGCTGTGCACCCTGGCGCTCACCATGCACACTGCCAACCGTCTGTTCGGGCGCCATGCCGCGCTGATGGCCGGGGTGGTGGTGGGCCTTTCGGGCACGATGCTGCACCAGATGCAGCCGCTGCGCATCGATCACCATGGCTGGCAGATCGTGGCCGCGCTGGGCGCCATGGCCGGGTTGCACGCGCGCGATCCGCGCCGGGGCGGCTGGGCCATCGGCCTTTCGCTGGCCGCCGGCCTGACGATTTCTTTGGAAGGGCTGCCGCTGGCCGGGCTGTTCATCGGCGCCATGGCGCTGCGCGCGATCGTGTCTGCCCCGCAGACTGCCGCCTGGCAGCGCCTGGGCCATGCCGCGCTCTCGCTGGCGCTCGGCACCGCCGCGCTGTTCCTGGCCTGCCGGGGGCTGGCCGATCTGGCGCAGCATTGCGATGCGGTTTCGCCCATGCACCTGGCCGCGTTGGGCTGGGCCGGGCTGTGGTGCGCGGGCCTGGCCCGCTGGCAGCCGCGTTCGCCGCTGTTGGCGCTGGCCGTACTGGCCGTGGCGGCCGGTGGCGCCGCCGCGATGATCGCCGGCGCGGCCCCGCAATGCGTGACCGGCGCGTTTGGCGGCATGGACCCCTTCGTCAAGACGCATTGGCTCGACAACGTGCGCGAAGGGCGCCCGGTGTGGGAAAATTCGCTGCAAAGCCTGTTTGCCCTGATCGGCGTGGTGCCGGTGGGGCTGTGGTCGTCCTGGTGCCTGCTCCGGCGCGCAGAAACGCGGGCCGAGCAATTGCGCTGGGCCGAACATGCGCTGATCCTGCTGGGGGCCACGGCGGTGGGCCTGCTGGTCAGCCGCGCGATGATCACCGCCGTGGCGCTGGCCATCGTGCCGGCGGCCTGGCAGGTTTCGCAATGGCGCCAGCGCGCCGTGGCGCAGGCCAGCAATTGGCGCCGCATGGGCTACAACCTGGTGATCCTGGTCACCGTGCTGCCGGTCGTGCTGGTGGCCGTGCCCACGGCGGCCTTGGCCGCGATGGGCCATCGCAGCCAGGAACGCGCCAAGAGCCTGGGCACCTTGAGCGGGTGCGATTTCACCACCGGCCTGGCCCCGCTCAACGCCATGCCGGTCACCGATATCTTTGCAGCAGTCGATATCGGCCCCAATATCCTGCAGCGCACGCACCAGCGCGTGGTCGCCACCGGCCATCACCGCGCCGCCGTCGCCATCGGCGATGTGATGCACGCGTTCATGGCCCCGCCCGATCAGGCGCTGGCCTACGTGCACAAGCGCCACGCCACGCTGGTGGTGGCCTGCACGGTGGCGCCCGAACTGCGCATCTACCGCGACTATGCGCCCGATGGCCTGGCCGCGCGGCTCCTGGCCGGCAAGCCCCCGGCGTGGTTGCAGCCGGTGCCCGTGCCCGTGCCGCCGGGAAGCAAGCCCAGCAATATCGCCATCTGGCGGGTTGTGGGCTGAACTTACCCCTCGCGGGCGATTTCGCGCCAGCCGATGTCGCGGCGGCAGAAGCCATCGGCAAAATCGAGCGCATCGACCGCGGCATAGGCGGCATCGCGCGCGGCGCGCACGGTCTTGCCGCGCGCCGTCACGTTGAGCACGCGGCCGCCGCTGGACACGAGCTGGCCATCGGCGCCCTGCGCGGTGCCGGCGTGGAACACCTTGGCGCCGCTCGCTTCGGCCGCCGCGATGCCGCCGATATGCCCGCCTTTTTTCGGCGTGCCGGGATAGCCCTGCGCCGCCATTACCACGGTCAGCGCGGGATCGCTGCTGAAGCGCGGCGGCTCCACGCTGGACAGGCGGTTTTCCGCGCAGGCCAGCAGCAGTTCCACCAGGTCGGTTTCCAGCCGCAGCATCAGCACCTGGCATTCCGGATCGCCGAAGCGCGCATTATATTCGATCAGCTGCGGGCCCTTGGCGGTCAGCATCAGCCCGGCATAGAGCACGCCCGAATAAGGCGTGCCGGCATCCTGCATGGCTTTGACGGTCGGCACGATGATCTGCGCCATGGCCTGGGCTTCCAGCGCCGGGGTCAGCACGCGGGCCGGGCTATAGGCGCCCATGCCGCCAGTGTTGGGGCCGGTATCGCCATCGCCCACGCGCTTGTGATCCTGGGCCGAGGCGAGCGGCAGCACGGTGGCGCCGTCGGTCAGGGCAAAGAAGCTGGCTTCCTCGCCTTCGAGGAATTCCTCGATCACCACTTCGGCCCCGGCTTCGCCAAACTGCCCGTCGAACATGTCGTCCACCGCGGCGCGGGCTTCATCCATGGTCATCGCCACGACCACGCCCTTGCCGGCGGCCAGGCCATCGGCCTTGATCACCACGGGCGCGCCGAACTGGTCGAGCGCGGCATGCGCGGCAGCGGCACTGGTGGCGCGGACATAGCCGGCGGTGGGAATGTTGGCCTTGGCGCAGAGATCCTTGGTAAAGCCCTTGGACCCTTCGAGCTGCGCGGCGGCCTTGCTCGGCCCGAACACCGGAATACCCTCGCCGCGCAGCGAATCGGCCAGGCCATCGACCAGCGGCGCTTCCGGCCCGATCACCACCAGGCCGATGCGTTGCTCGGCGCAAAAGGCGATGACGGCGGCATGATCGGTGGCGTCGAGCGCCACGAGTTGCGCGTCCTGCGCGATGCCGGGATTGCCGGGTGCCGCATAGAGCTTGCTGCACAGCGGGGATTGGGCCAGTTTCCAGGCCAGGGCATGTTCGCGCCCGCCCGAACCCAACAACAGGATATGCATGCCCTTCCCTTCCGCGCCTTCTGACGACGATGACTTTCGCAAGGACGGGCTCCTAGCGAGCGAACGCGCCGGCGACAACGCCCCGGCCCTGTCGATTTCCGAGATTTCTGCCCAGCTCAAGCGCACGGTGGAAGACCGCTTCGGCTTTGTGCGCGTGCGGGGGGAGCTTTCGGGCGTGAAGCGCGCGGCTTCGGGCCACCTCTATATGTCGCTCAAGGATGAAGGTGCGCGGCTCGATGGCGTGATGTGGCGCGGCAATGCCCAGCGCCTGGGCTTTGTGCCCGAAGACGGCGTGGAAGTGATCGCCACCGGCAAGCTGACGACCTATCCCGGTCGCTCGAACTACCAGATCGTGGTCGATCGCATGGAGATTGCCGGCGAAGGCGCGCTGCTCGCCCTGCTGGCCAAGACCAAGGCCCGGCTTGAGGCCGAGGGGCTGTTTTCGCCCCAGCGCAAGCGCGCGCTGCCGTTCCTGCCGCGCGTGATCGGGGTGGTCACCTCGCCCACCGGCGCGGTGATCCGCGACATTCTTCACCGCCTGTCCGATCGCTTCCCCAGCCATGTCGTGGTCTGGCCTGTGCTGGTCCAGGGCCAGGGCGCGGCGGCGCAGGTGGCCGCCGCCGTGCGCGGTTTTTCCGATCTGGCGCCGGGCGGCCCGGTGCCGCGCCCCGATGTGGTGATCGTGGCGCGCGGCGGTGGTTCGATCGAAGACTTGTGGAGCTTCAACGAGGAAGAGGTCGTGCGCGCGATTGCCGCCAGCACGATTCCCGTGATCAGCGCCGTGGGCCATGAAACCGATACCACCCTGGCCGATTTCGCCGCGGACTTGCGCGCCCCCACCCCCACGGCGGCGGCGGAGCTGGTCGTGCCCGTGCGCGCCGAACTGGCCGCGCAAGTCCATGAACTGCAGGCGCGGCGCGGCCGTGCGCTGGCTCGCCTGTTAGCCCATGCGCGCGAGCGGCTGGAGGTGCGCAGCCAGCGCCTGCCCAGCCCGCAGGCGCTGCTCAGCCCGCAAAGCCAGCGGCTGGACGACCTGTCGGATCGCCTGCGTCGCGCTCTGGTCCACCGCACCGAAATCGCTGCCGGCGTGCTCGCGCGCCACGGCGGCGCGCTGCGTCCGGCTTTGCTCACCCAGCGGCTGGACCGCGAGCGCGAACGATTGATGGCGCAGCGCCTGCGGCCCGAAGCGCTGTTGCAGCGGATCGAACATGCGCGCGGCCGGGTCGAGGCGCTTGATCGCCTGCGCCGCTCGCTCGATCCCGAGGCGCCGTTGCAGCGCGGCTATGTGCTGGTGACCGATCGCGATGGCCATGTGGTCAAGGATCGGGCGACGGCGGCGGCGCGCGCCGCCCTGACGCTCAAGTTCGCCGATGGCACGCTCGATGTGACCACCGGCGATGCGCCGGCGCCGCCCACGGCCGCTGCGCGCTCTGCCAGCCGCCCGCGCAGCACGGCGGAAAGCGTCCAGCCCAAGCTGCTGTGATTTGCCAAGGCCGGTGGCAGCGCGTAAAACGGCGGCCATGTTGATGTCTCCCACTGGCCGCCTCGCCCGCCTGCACTATCTGCCCGGAACCTTTCGCCAGCTTTCGGCCGGTGACCACGTGATCTGCGCGGTCAGCGGCGTGCCGATCCCGCTCGACGCGCTGCGCTATTGGAGCGCAGACCTGCAGGAAGCCTATGCCACCCCCGAAATAGCCACGCGGCGATTGCTGGGGCAGGCGGGCTGAGATGCCGGGGCTGACCCGCCGCGCGATCATGGCCGGCGGGTTGGGCGTGCTGGCCCTGCCGCGCGCGGGGCTGGCCCAACAAGCCGATGCCCAGGGGCCGCGCTGGCCAGCACGCCTGTCCCAAGGGGGCTGGCTGCGCGGGCAGGCCCCGGCCGGCGTGGTGGCGGTCGAACTGGATGGCACGCCTTTGCCGCTGGCCGAAGATCGCCAATTCTTCGTTGGATTTGACCGCGACGCTCCGGCCCAGGCCATGGTGACGCTGATTGACGCCGGCGGCCGGCGCACCACGGTCCCCTTTGCCATCACGCCGCGCGCCTGGCAGATCGAGCGCGTCGATGCGCCCTTGCGGCCGCCAGGCGTGCCCGATGCCGAATTCCTGGCCCGCCGCACGCAGGAACGCGCACAGATCGATGCCGCGCGGGCGCGGCGCACCTCCGCCCAGGGCTGGCGACAGGCCATGGTGCGTCCTGCGCCGGGCCGCTTTTCCGGACGCTTTGGATCGCAGCGCGTCTATCGCGGACAGCCTGGCGCCTATCACGGCGGGCTGGACATGGCCTCGCCAGCCGGAACGCCATTCGTGGCCCCGGCCGATGGTATCGTCGTGCTGGCGGCCCAGGTGCCATTCAGCCTGGAAGGGCGGCTCTTGATGCTTGACCATGGCATGGGCCTGGGCAGCGCATTTCTGCATTGCAGCACGCACTTGGTGCGCGAAGGCGACGAGGTTGCGCAGGGCCAGCCGATCGGCACCGTCGGCATGACGGGACGGGCCACCGGCCCTCACCTGCACTGGGCCCTGGCTTGGCAGGCAGGCAGCCTGCTGCGCCGGCTCGATCCGCTGCTATTCCTCGCCTGACGGGCTGCCAGCAGTTGCGACGGCGCTGATACAGGCGTGCCCAATCGTCTCACCTGAAATCGTCGATGGTTTCATTGGAAAATGACTGTTGCAGATATGCACGTAATATTTCGACATTAAACTAATAAATTTCATGGGTTTGCAGATACTGTTGTCGCTTTGTCACACAGTGGTAGTCAATTATTTTGGCTCTGCACAATGCGCTTTCATGGCGGCCCAAATCTCACAAGAAACCGGTCCATCGATCCCGGCACTCGTGGAACTTTGCTGTGGTTTGCCTGTCGCGGGCCATGGCATCGGAGTGTCGGGATTGTCGCTTTCGGCCGCTGCCCATGTGGCATCGGCCCCCAGAAGGGACATAGACCGTGAGCAAGACCACCCCGTCCATCTATTACGCTGGTGCAGCAGGCCTGGCCCTGGCGCTGGCTTCGCTGGCCAACCCGGCCATGGCGCAGGACGCCGCCGCGCCTGCCGCCGTTCCCGCCACTCCGGCTGCCGATACGCCTGCTGCCGACGCCGGCAGCGAGATCGTCGTGACCGGTTCGCGCATCGACCGTACCGACTTGGCCGCCTCCAGCCCGGTTTCGGTGATCAGCGCCGACACGCTCAAGACCGTCAACACCGTCACGGTCGAACAGATCCTGGCCGTGAACCCGCAGTTTGCCGCCGGCCTCAACGGCGCCAGCAACAACCCCGGCGATGGCTCGGCCACGCTCGACCTGCGTGGCCTCGGCTCCAAGCGCACGCTGGTGCTGGTCAACGGCAAGCGCCTGCCGGTCTATGACGCCACGGGTTCGGTCGACGTCAACCAGATCCCCACCGCGCTGATCAAGAACGTCCAGGTGCTCACCGGCGGCGCTTCGGCGGTCTATGGGTCCGACGCCATTTCGGGCGTGGTCAACTTCGTGCTGGACGACAAGTTCACCGGCCTCAAATTCGATGGCGGCGCCCAGGTCACCGGTTATGGCGATGGCGCGCAGTACGACGCCAGCCTGGTGGGCGGCTTCAACATCGGCGATCGCGGCCACCTGGTGCTGTCGGCCAACTATTCCAAGCGCGAAGGCGTGAAGTATTCCGCGCGCAGCTTCAGCAACAAGACGCTCTGCTCCGACGACCTGTCGGAAACCTGCGGCTCGTCGAACACCTCGCCGACCGCGTTCGACATCCCCGGCGCTTCGCGCCAGCAGGTGACGGCCTCGGGCGGCCTGACCAGCGATGTCGCTGGCTACAACTACAACCCGGTCAACTATGCGCAGACCCCGTTCGAGCGCTGGGGCGGCATGGCGCTGTGGAACTATGACGTGAGCGATCATGTCGAACTCTACGGCTGGGGTTCGTATCAGCACATCAAGACGGTGCAGACGCTGGCCCCCACGGCCACGGCGGGCTATTCGTTCAACATCTATTCCGACAACCCCTACCTGTCCGACGCGGAACGCACCGCGTTCTTCGACACGACCGCCAACCCCGATCTCCAGATCAATTCCGATGGCAGCTCCACCATCGGCATCCGCCGCCGCATCACCGAAACCGAAGGGCGCGTGGAACAGCACACCACCACCACCTGGCAGGCGCTGATGGGCCTGCGCGGCGATTTCTTCGACACCGGGTTCAAGTTCGACACCTCGGTGCAGTATGCCCAGGTGCACAAGCACACCCTGCTTGAAAACGATCTGTCCTACACCAAGCTGACCAACGCGATCGACGCCGTGTCCGACGGCAATGGCGGCGTGCAGTGCCGCAGCGCCTCGGCCCGGGCCGCCGGCTGCGTGCCGATCGACGTGTTCTCGGTCAATGGCATCACCAGCGATGCGCTGTCCTATGTGCTGGAAAACGCCACGCAGGACGACCGCACCACGCAGTTCGTGGCCGAAGGCAACCTGTCGGGCGACTTGAAGTTCCTGCAGAGCCCGTTCGCCGTTGCGCCGGCCGCGCTCGCCGTGGGGGCAACCTATCGCCGTGAAACCGCCGATACGCGGGTGAGCGACAACTATGCCTCGGGTGACCTGATCTATTACGGCCAGGGCTTCAACATCCCGAACAAGAGCTACAACGTCAAGGAAGCCTACGCCGAGTTCAAGATGCCGCTGGTGCAGGACAAGCCCGGCATCCAGGCACTCGATATCGAAGCCGGCTACCGCTATGCCGACTATTCGATCGCCGGTGGCGTTTCGGCCTACAAGTTCGGCGGCGACTATGCGCCGGTCGAAGGCCTGCGCTTCCGCGCCAACTTCCAGCGCTCGGTGCGCGCGCCCAACCTCTACGAACTCTACCTGCCGACCACGTCGGGCACCGGCAACCTGCAGACCGATCCCTGCGCGGGGGCCAACGTTGCCGCCTCGATCCAGACGCTGTGCATCGCGCAAGGCGCCACGCAAAGCGAACTGAACAAGGGCAGCATTCCCCAGCCCACCGCGGGCCAGGTCAACGCTTATTACGGCGGCAACGTGGATCTGAAGCCGGAAAAGTCCAACACGATCACGGTCGGCATGGTTGTCGAACCGCGCCGCGTGCCGGGCCTGTCGCTGACGCTGGACTATTACGACATCAAGATCGCCAACGCGATCACCTACACCTCGGCCACCACGGTGGTGAGCAAGTGCTTCGCTTCGGGCGACGTCAACAACGCCTATTGCCAGATGATCCACCGCAGCTCGATCGACGGTTCGCTCAGCGGCGATACCTCGGTGGGCGTGGAAACGCTGTATGACAACGTGGCGGTCATCCGCACACGTGGCCTCGATTTCGGGCTGAACTTCCGCCGCGGTCGCCAGTCGGCGTTCCACTACGGGTTCAACTTCGCGGGCACCTACGTCATCAAGAACTACTCGGTGATCGACGGCGAAACCTATGAATGCGCGGGCAAGTTCGGCGCGCAGTGCGATACCCCCACGCCCAAGTGGAAGCACGTTGCCTCGCTCAACATTGGTTGGAAGAACCTGGATCTCACCACGCGCTGGCGCCTGATCGGTGCGGTGAAGGAAGACGAATACACCGACATCGAAAAGAGCCACATCCCGGCCTACAACTACTTCGACGAAACCGCGAATATCCGTGTCAACGACAAGTACACCTTCTCGCTCGGCATGTTGAACGTGTTCAACACCAAGCCGCCGATCGTGGGCGACACCAGCGGTGCCACCTCGGTGGCGGGCAGCACGTTCGCGACCGTCTATGACGTGATGGGCCGCACGTTCTTCGCGCGCGTGTCCGCCAACTTCTGACGGCAGCGGGCAAGCGGCCGGGCGCTGCGGCGCCGGGCTGCCGAGCAGCCGTTCGGCAATCAGGGGGCCGGGTCTTTTGACCCGGCCCTTTTTTCGTGCCTGCGGCGCGGGGGTTGTGCCGATCGGTTCGCGCGGCGCGGGTGCTGTCGTTCACGGCACGTCGCAAAGGGGCAAGATTCCGACACAGTTGAAACGAAATGTGGCTTTCAGGCCGCTTTGATTTGCATAAATTTCGCGCAGTTTCCCCTAGGTTGGTACCTATGTTGCTTCGTTGCAACATAGATGAAACGTTTTGAATCCTGCACTCAGAACCTGCTTTCAATTGCGACGAAAAATCTCGCACAAGGCAGCATCGATCCCGGCTTTCGTGGAACGCTGCATCGCCCTGCGCTTATGCCGGGCATGCTTTGGAAAGCCGGGATTGTCGCTCCTGGCAGCCCACCTGGTCGGCTGCCACCAGAAGGGACTGAACAGTGACCAAGCACAAGACCACCGCCTATCGCGCCGGTGCAGCAGGCTTCGCGCTTGCCATCGCCTCCTTGGCCGCACCGGCATTCGCGCAGGACGCCGCCGCTCCCGCCGATGCAGCTACCGCCGACGACTCCACCCCGATCATCGTGACTGGTACGCGCATCGAGCGCCCCGACCTTACCGCGTCGAGCCCCGTTTCGGTGATCAGCTCGGAATCGATCAAGTCGGTCAACACCGTTACGGTCGAACAGATCCTGTCGGTCAACCCGCAGTTCGCGGGCGGCAGCACCGGCGCCAGCAACAACCCGGGTGACGGTTCGGCCACGCTCGACCTGCGCGGCCTGGGTTCGCAGCGCACGCTCGTCCTGCTCAATGGCAAGCGCCTGCCGCTCTATGACACGACCGGTTCGGTCGACGTCAACCAGATCCCGACCATCCTGCTCAAGGACGTCCAGGTCCTCACCGGCGGCGCTTCGGCGGTCTACGGTTCGGACGCCATCGCCGGCGTCGTCAACTTCGTGCTCGATGACAAGTTCACCGGCTTCAAGGTCGATGGCGGGTCGCAGATCACCGGCCATGGCGACGGCGCGTTCTACGACGGCAGCATCGCTGCTGGCTTCAACCTGGGCGATCGCGGCCACATCGTGATCGCGGGCAACTATTCGCAGCGCGACGGCGTCAAGTATGGCGCGCGCTCGTTCAGCAACAGCGTGCTTTGCTCGGACGACAACGTGTCGTTCTGCGGCTCGTCCAACACCACCCCGACCGCGTTCGACATTCCCGGCGCTGGTCGTCAGCAGATCACGGCTAACGGCACGCTCACGTCGAACGTCGTGGGCTACAACTACAACCCGGTGAACTATGCCCAGCTGCCCTTCCAGCGCTGGGGCGGCACCGCGCTGTTCAACTACAACATCACCGATGGCGTTGAACTCTATGGCTGGGGTTCGTATCAGCACACCAAGGTGATCACCACCCTGGCACCCACCGCCACGGCTGGTTTCTCGTTCAACATCGATCCCACCAACCCGCTGCTGACTGCGGCAGAACGCGATGCGTTCTTCAACACGGCCGCAAACCCGGATCTGGTGATCAATTCGGACGGCACCTCCACCGTGGGTATCCGCCGCCGCATCACCGAAACCGGTGGCCGCATCGAGGAACACCGCAGCGACACCTGGCAGGTCCTGGCCGGCCTGCGCGGCGATCTGGGCAGCAGCCTGAAGTGGGATGCTTCGGTCCAGTACGCCGAAGTGCACAAGCACCAGATCCTGCGCAACGACCTTTCCTATACCGCGCTGACCGAAGCACTGGACGTCATCGCCGATGCCAACGGCAACGCCATCTGCCGCAGCGCCAGCGCGCGGGCCAATGGCTGCTTGCCGCTCAACGTGTTCACCGTCGGCACGCTGCCGCAGAACGCGCTGTCGTATGTCCTGCGCAACGCGACCCAGGACAACAAGACCAGCCAGTTCGTAGCCGAAGCCAGCATTTCGGGTGACCTCGGCTTCCTGACCAGCCCGCTGGCCAACAAGCCGGCCGCGTTCTCGATCGGTGCCGACTATCGTCGTGAAACGGCCGATACCGACGTTGACGATGCCTATGCTTCGGGCGACCTGATCTATTACGGTCAGGGTTTCGACATTCGCAACAAGAGCTACAACGTCAAGGAAGCCTACGTCGAATTCAAGATGCCGCTGGTGCAGGAAAAGCCCCTGTTCCAGGCTCTCGACGTCGAAGCCGGCTACCGTATCTCCGACTACTCGACCTCGGGTCGCGTGTCGTCGTACAAGTTCGGCGGTGACTGGGCTCCGGTGCAGGGTCTGAAGTTCCGCGCGAACTTCCAGCACTCCGTGCGCGCGCCGAACCTCTATGAACTGTACCTGCCGATCACGCCGGGCACCGGCAGCCTCGGCACCGATCCCTGCGCTGGCGCCAACGTTGACGCCACCACCGCAGCGATCTGCGTCGCGCAGGGCGCCAAGCAGAGCCAGATCGGCAGCATTCCGCAGCCCATCGCCGGCCAGGTCAACGCGTTCTTCGGCGGCAACCCCGATCTGAAGGCTGAAAAGTCGAACACCTTCACCGTTGGTGCCGTGGTCGAACCGGTCCGTGGCCTTTCGCTGACGGTCGACTACTACAACATCAAGATCAAGGACGCGATCTACACCGCGACGATCTCGCAGATCATCTCGCAGTGCTTCGATACCGATCGCAACGCTTCGTCGGCAGCCTGCTCGAGCATCAAGCGCAACCCGCTTGACGGTTCGCTCAGCGGCAACATCACCTATGGTGTTCCCTCGACCTACGCCAACATCGGTTCGATCGTGGCGCGTGGCATCGACGTTGGCTTTGCCTACGCGCACGGCCCGCGTGCTGGCTTCCACTACAGCTTCACCTTCAACGGCACCTACCAGATCAAGAACAACAACGAGATCAACGGTGTCCTGACGGAATGCGCTGGCAAGTTCGGGGCTGACTGCGACAATCCGACGCCCAAGTGGAAGCATGTTGCGACCCTCGGCTTCGGCTTCCAGAAGGTGGACTTCACCACCCGCTGGCGCCTGATCGGTGCGAGCACCGAAGACGCCTCGACCGACATCCTGACCAGCCGTATCCCGGTGGTGAACTACTTCGATGAAACGGTGAACATCCGCGCCACCGACAAGTTCACCTTCACGCTCGGCGTGCTCAACGTCTTCAACAAGACGCCGCCGATCGTCGGTGACACCAGCGGCGCCACCTCGGTGGCAGGCAGCACGTTCCCGGTTATCTACGATATCCTGGGCCGCAGCTTCTTTGCCCGCGTGACCGCGAACTTCTGATCCGGTCCACTGCCGAAAAATCGGGGGTCAGCCGCAAGGCTGGCCCCCTTTTTTTGTGCCGGTGGTTTGTTACCCCGCCAATGCTGCAGAGTCGCACGAGCGGCATTTAGCCTCCACAGCGTGGCACCCCAAGAGGCGGCCACGTTACCGGGCCCAGCAGGCAGGACAGCCCGCCTCCCTGCAAGGCACAAAAAAGGGCGCGGCCATTATAGGCCGCGCCCTCTTTGGTTTTTTGCTGCGCTGGATCTCAGCGGTAAAACACGTGCCCTTCGATGCGGCCCACTTTGGTGCGGCCCTTCATCGGGCTGCTGGCGGCATGAAAGAAGAGGGCGCCGGGAACCGGATCCTCGGCTTGGCCGTTAAGGACTTGCGTGGCGATAGCCACGGCTTCGCGCCACTGGTCGGTGTCGCGCGGCGGGTTGTAGGCGTCGACGTTGAAGAACTGGCCGGGCTGGCGCACCACGGCGCAGGGCTCTGTGGCGAAACGGGCATCGCGCGTACGCGCGCGGATCACCTGGGCCACGGCGGCGCGGCCGCGGCGGGGTTGGTTGCCGGCTTCGTGGACGATGACCTTGGCCATGCATTCGACCTGTCGCGGGTCGGCAGTGGGCTGCAAGGTGGCTTGGTTGTCAACCAAGGGCGAGTCGGTCTGGGCCGACTGGTCTGCACCGGGCAAGGCGGGCAGGACGACTGCGGGTTGCATCGCGGCGGTTTGAAGATCGGCCGGGTTGGCCGCAACCGCAGGCGCGGAAAACTGCAGCGCAGCCAGGAACGCGGCTGCGGAAAGAACACAAGCTATTTTGCCAAAAGCACTTCTGGACATTCCAAGGCATCACACGGGCGCAAGGTCGCCTGGTCACACGCGCGATAAAAACCCAAATCGAAAAGCGCGTGCGGGCTTCCCCACGTCTCGCCACTGGCCAGGGCCCCGGGCCCGAATTGGCCCCTCCCCCGACAAGTCGGCTGAACGAAGGCGCCCCCCGTGGCCGCTTGGGGGCGATGTGTCAATCATGTTGCGTTCATGTGGCGGGTGCCTGCGCCCGGTTGCAGCCTTCCGGCCACATCGGGTGTTTCCCCCATAAGGCCCGTCGCTGGTGCACCGCCGCGACGCCGCGCGATCGGACAAACTGCCCCGTTGCTCGCTCGGGTCCTTGGGCCTAGCTAGGGTGGCATGATCGCCAGCTATCCCCAAGCCCGCCTGCGCCGCACCCGTGCCACCGCCTGGAGCCGCGCCCTGCACCGCGAAGTGCTGATCACCCCGGCTGACCTGATCTGGCCGCTGTTCGTCACCGAGGGCAGCGGCGTGGAAGCGCCGATCGCCTCGTTGCCGGGCGTGTCGCGCTGGTCGGTCGATGGCATCGTGGCGCGTGCCAGGGAAGCGGTGGACCTTGGCATTCCCTGCCTGGCGCTGTTTCCCAATACTCAGGCCGAGCGGCGCAGCGACGATGGCGCCGAAGCGCTCAACCCCGACAACCTGATGTGCCGCGCGATCCGCGCGATCCGCGATGCCTGTGGCGATACTATCGGCATTCTCACCGACGTGGCGCTCGATCCCTATACCAGCCATGGCCAGGACGGGCTGGTCAACGCCGCCGGCTATGTGGAGAACGATGCCACGGTGGAGGTGCTGGTGGGGCAGAGCCTCAACCAGGCCGCGGCCGGGGCCGATATCATCGCCCCGTCCGACATGATGGACGGGCGCATCGGCGCGATCCGTGATGCGCTGGAAAGCCACGGCCACGTGAACGTGCAGATCATGTCCTACGCAGCCAAGTATGCCTCGGCCTTCTATGGCCCGTTCCGCGATGCGGTGGGGTCGCGCGGGCTGCTCAAGGGCGACAAGAAGACCTACCAGATGGACCCTGGCAATGCCGAGGAAGCACTGCGCGAAGTGGAGTTGGACCTGGCCGAGGGCGCCGACAGCGTCATGGTCAAGCCTGGGCTGCCCTACCTGGACATTGCGGTGCGGGTGAAGGAAGCCTTCGGCGTGCCGGTCTTCGCCTATCAGGTCAGCGGCGAATACGCGATGATCGAGGCAGCGGTGGCCGCCGGCGCGGGCGAGCGCGACGCGCTCGTGCTGGAAACCCTGCTGGCGTTCAAGCGCGCGGGCTGTTCGGGCGTGCTGACCTATCACGCCGCCCATGCGGCGCGCCTGCTGGGAGCCTGAACGCGCCATGACCTTTCGCCCCGACGTCACGATCCTGCCGCTGCATGGCAAGACGCCGCAGATCCACCCCACGGCGTTCATTGCGCCCGGTTGCCGCATCATCGGCGATGTCACCATCGATGAAGGCGCGTCGATCTGGTACAATTGCGTGATCCGGGCCGACGTCAACCGCGTGGTCATCGGCGCGCGCAGCAATGTGCAGGATGGCTCGGTGATCCATTGCGACAGCCCGAAGCCCGGCCGGCCCGAAGGCTTTCCTACCCTGATCGGGGAGGATGTCCTGATCGGCCACCTGGCCATGGTTCACGGCTGCATCCTGCACGATCGGGCTTTCGTGGGGCTGGGCGCCATCGTCATGGACGGCGCGGTGATCGAAAGCGATGGCATGCTGGCCGCCGGCGCCATGCTCACGCCGGGCAAGCGCCTTCCTGCGCGCCAGTTGTGGAGCGGCCGCCCCGCCGCCTTCATGCGCGAATTGAACGATGCCGCCCTGGCCGACATGCAGCGCGGCGTGGCGCACTATGTCGAAAACGGCCAGGCCCATGCCGCTGCCGTGGCGCAGGCTTGCCATGGCGCGGCCGCGGATTGAACTGCCGCCGCCGGCCGCTTTGCGCGCGCTGGCCGATGCGGAAGGGCGCCTGGCGCTGCGCGTCACCCCCGGTGCTCGCGCCGAAAGCCTGGGCATCGAGGATGGGCGCGTGCTGGTCAAAGTGCGGGCCAAACCCGAGGATGGCAAGGCAACCGCCGCGGTGATCGATCTGGTGGCCCAGGCGCTGGGCGTGGCCGCGTCGCGCGTGGAACTGTTGCGCGGCGCAACTTCGCGCGAAAAGCTGGTCAGGCTTCCGCCGGAAGCCTGACTGCCACGGCTGCCATGATCATGGCCCAGGCTGCGCCGATCCACAGGCAGCCCAATGGCAGGCGATCCTGCAGGAACGCTCCCACCACGGCGCCGGCGAGCAATCCGGCCCACAGCAGTGCCCAGGGCCGCCATTCGGCGCGGGTTCCGGCGATCTCGCGCGCCAGGCCCTGGCCCAGCTTGACCAGGGCGCCGGTCATATAGGTCAATCCCACGGCCACTTCGCCATCGCGCAGGAACGTGTTGTTGAGCGCGCCCATGGCCAGCACCAGGCCCGCCAGCATCGCCCCGTGCAGGCCCACCGCACGCGCACCCGCTGCTCCCAGCAGGCAGAGCGCGACGAGTGCCAGCACTGCCAGCTTGCGCCGCGTGCCGGCCTTGAGCGCAGCCAGGGCACCGAGCGTGACGCCTGCGACGAAGCCGCCGATCAACAGCGCCGGCATCGCCGCGCGCGGCACATCGGTGCCCAGCGCTACGCCCAGCCGCGTGGTGTTGCCCGACATGAACGAGACGAAATAGCCATCGGCCGAAAGAAAGCCCACGGCATCGATGAAGCCGGCCATGGCGGCCAGAGCAATGGCAAAACGGCGGCGGGCACGATCCATGCGGTCCATGGGTTGCAGACTATGGCGTAGCGGCGAAAAGGGAAGGGCGGATCAGTCGCGCGCGCCAGCCGGCGCCTCGCCACGCGCGCCATCGGCCCAGCGTTCCACGCCATCGACCACGGTGTTGAGGCCCCAGCGCCCGGCCGTGTCGTGCCAAGTGTCGGCGGCCATCACGATCGGCGCGGTCAGGTCGTTGGGCGGCAACTGGTTGGCCCAGTTGGCCAGGGCGTGGGAATTGCACAGCACCAGCGCCAGGCTGCTGCTGGCGAGCACGCCCCAGGCCCAGCGCCAGCCAGTCTGCAGCGCGGGATCGGCCTCTTGGTCCAGATCGATGGGCGATTCGCCCCAGGGCAGTCCGTCATCCATGCGCCAACCCCTAGAACTGGAAATAGATGAAAGGCGCGATCCCGCCGCCGCGCAAGCCTTCGACGACCAGCAGCACCAGGGTGCCGACCAGGCCCACGGCCCAGCCGGGCAGCACGGCCAGCGCCTGGGCGGCGCGCTGCACCGCGTGGCGCGGGCCGAAATGGCAGGCCATGCCCAACGCCATCAGGGCCAAGACCCAGGGTGTGGCAAGCGGCGCGCCGCCGCCCGTGCCAGCCACCATGCCGCGCAGGAACGCGATCGCGCCGGAAAACTCGCTGCACCGGAAGAAAATCCAGCCCAGCGCCACGATGTGAAAGGTGATCACCGTGCCAGCCCAAGCGGGCAGGATTGGCCAGCCGGCCGGGCGGGCGCGCTGCCACAACCGTTCGGCCACCAGCACGCCACCGTGCAGCGCGCCCCAGATCACGAAGTTCCAACTCGCCCCGTGCCACAGCCCGCCCAGAACCATCGTGCCGAACAGGGCCAGGCAGGTGCGCCACAGCGCCTGGCGCGATCCGCCAAATGCGCCGATATAGAGATAGTCGCGCAGCCAGCTCGACAGGCTGATGTGCCAGCGGCGCCAGAAATCCTGCAAGGATGCAGCGCGATAGGGCTGGTCGAAATTGCGCGGAAAGCGAAAGCCCAGAAGGCCGGCCAGGCCGATCGCCATATCCGTGTAGGCAGAAAAATCACAATAGATCTGAACCGCATAGCCATAGGCAGCGAGCACCAGCTCCAGCGCCGAATGGCCCACCGGATCGGCAAACACCGGATCGACCAGATGGACCGAAATGTCGTTGGCGATCACCGCCTTCTTCACCGTGCCCCACAGGATCAGGATGAGGCAGGCCGCCGCTTCCTGCCGCCCCAGGCGGGGCGGATGGCGCAATTGCGGCAGCAGGTGGCTGGGCCGCACGATCGGGCCGGCCACCAGGTGCGGGAAAAAGCTCATCAGCAGCGTCAGGTCGAGCAGGCGCGCCGGCCGCGTGCGGCCGTTGTACACGTCGATCACATAGCTCAGGCCCTGGAACGTGAAGAACGAGATGCCAACCGGCAGGATGATCGCCTGCGCCAGCGACACGCCGGCGAGATCGGCCAGGAATCCGGCATACTTGAACCAGCCCAGCACCGCCAGATTGCCCAGGATCGCCAACCACAGCGCCACGAGGCGCGGCGCCCGGCCCCACCCCTGCGCGTTGCCGCGCGCGATAATTCGCGCAAACAGCCAGTTCCACGCCGAGCTGGCAATCAGCAGGGCAACGAAGCGCGCGTCCCACAGGCCGTAGAACAGCCACGAGGCGAGCAGCAGCATGATCACGCGCCAATCCCGCGTGCGCGCCATCAGGCGGTTGAGGGCAAAGACCGCCAGGAAAAAGACATGGAAGGCCAGCGTGGGAAACAGCACGGGCGGCGGCTCAACGCACCGGCGGCAGGCGTGCAGGCGGCAGGGAGGCGGCCGCTGCAAACAGGTCTGCCGCCAGGCCCGCGCCGATCAGGCGCCCGCCTTCGCGGGTAAAATGCACATGGTCGCCGCGTTGCAGGCCCTGGGCTACCCAGGCCATGGTGGTGCAGGGGCCACCCATCGCCCCTTGCCAGTCCCAGAAGGCCAGGCCCAGCGTGGTGGCCAGCCGCCGCTCCAGCGCGCGCATCTGCGCCAGGTGGCCGGGCACGGACCAGCCACCGCCGCAGACCTGCGTTTCGGGCAGGGCGGGCAGGGCCACGGCCGGGCGATTGCTGGCCGCATCCGGCGGTCCCACCAGCAGGATCGGCACATTGGCCCCGGCCATGGCGCGCACCCGCGCCACGGCGGTGCGCACCACCGCTTCGGTCTCGGCCAGGCCCAGCGCGGGATCGAACCCTTCGTTGGTGCCAAACGCCAGGATCACCAGGTCGGGGCGCGCTGCGGCCAGTTCGGCCCCGGCCACTGCATCGTCTGCCCGCGCCAGATGCATGGCGCGCGCGCCCACCACGCCCAAGTTGGCCACGATCGCGCCGGGCGTGCCGGTGCGGGTTTCCCAGGCGGTGAGGCTGACCGTGCGGGTATCGAGCGTCGCGACCATGGCCTGCGTCACCGGGGTGGGCGATGTGCGCACGAAGCAGGCCGCACCCGGCGTGTGCGCGGAAAAGCTGATCGGTTCGGCCGGCACGCCATCGAACGTGATCGTCACCGCGCCGGCATCGGGGCTGGTCAACCCGCACAAGGTAAAGCGGGTAAACCGCGTGGCGGGCATGTCGGCAGACAGCGTCATTGTGGCGGCCGGCATCGTGGTGGTCTGGGTAAAGCCCGAAAAGCCCAGCAGTGCGCCATCGGCATGGCGCTGTGGCCCGAACAGGCTGTTGCCCTGCCATTCCGCGCTTTGTCGCGCGGTCGCGCCCCACGACAAATAGCCCTGATAGGGCTTGCCGGCGGGCATCATGCCGCGCCCGGCATTGCCCAGCCGCGCCTGCAACGCGGCGCGCAGGCCCTGGCTGACCATGTCGCCGGCCGTGTGGCTGTCACCGATCTGCACGATCGAAAGCACGCCCGCGCCCGTCGCGCTGGCTGGGGCATTGGGCGCCAGGCGCGCCAGGAACGGGGCAATGGCGGCGGCATTGCCCAGCTGCCCCGGTACGGCGGCGGTGATGACAGCTGCGGTGGGCGCGGCGGCCAGCGGCGGCGTCAGATCGACCGGCGCGTTCTGGGCCAGAACTGGCGAACACGACAGTGCAGACAGGGCCAGCCCGGCGCACAAGGACAGGCGGTGGCTCATCGGCGCGTTCCTCGAGGTGGGGTGGCAGCAGGCTTGCTGTCGGGGCCATTGCTGGGTGCCGTGCTCGGTTTGCTGTCCGGCTTGGCATCGGGCTTGGGATCGGATTTCGCTTCGACCTTGGCCGCCGGCTTGGCGGGGGCTGTGGATGAATCCGTGGAAGACCCTGTGGGCCGGTGTGTGGGCAAGTGTGTGGGCAAGTCTGTGGGCTTGCCGCCATCATCGGGCTTGGGCGCATCGCTGGCGGGGCGCTTGTGGCGCGGCGGCGTTGCCGGATGGTCTGCTGGTGGCGCCAGGCTGGGCTGCGCCGAAGGGGTGGCCGCCTTGGGCGCGGGCGGGGCCAGCAGGGCCAGGATCGGCTGCACCACCGGCCGGCTGATCACTTCATAGCCATGGAACGTCATATGCTTGCCATCGTTGGCGCGCGCCAGATAGCTGGTCCCGGTGGCCGGATCGGTCAGCCGCAGGGCAAAGCGGTGCTGGCGATCCTCGCTCACCGGCACGGCGTTGGCAAAGGGCACGCCCAGCCGGCAGGTGACCTTGGCGAAAAAGCCGTTCATCGCCTGGATGTCGCGGTCGAATTCGGGATCGCGCATGCGCGGCAGGCCCACCCAGCCCACCGCGACGCCGCGTTGTTGCAGCATGCGCACCAGCGCGGTCACGCGCCCGTCGATCGTCTCCTGCCAGGCCGCGCTCATGTAAAGCGCGGCATGGCCGCCCACGAACAGGCCCTGGGTGTCGTTGGCGCCGATGCTGATCAGCGCCACGTCGATCGGCTGGGCGGCCACCCGATCCTTGGCGTCCTGCAGCAGGTCGCGGGTGCGATAGCGGGTAAAGCCGGTGCCTTCGTGGCTGAACTGGTGGACTTTGACGTCAGGGAACTTGCGAAACGCCTGGTCGGTGGCGGCCCACAGCCCGTCACCGAACGAATCGCCGAACACGCCGATGTGCAGCGGCCGATGTGCGGCCAGCGCTGCGGCCACGCGCGGCCCCTTGGGAAACAGGCCGCCACAGCCGGGCGCCATGACCGGCGGAGTGGCCGCCGCTGGCGCGTCGTTGGACGTGGCCGGGATTTCCGCGACAGGCCCGGGGGCATCCCAGCCGGGCAGCGCTTGCCAGGGTTTTCCCCCGGTGCGGAATGACAGGCCCAGCACCGCGCCCACGGCAATGCCGATGAACAGGACCGCCCCGCGATCCAGCACCATGATCCACCTGCGCTTACCCAACGAAACCGTCCCGCCTTTCTTCCGCCGCTCCTATGGAGGGCGGGCAGGGGCGTCAACGCCTTCGCGCCAGTTCGACCGGTCGCCAACGACCGGTGCCGGGGGTCAGCGCGCCGGGCCGGGCCGCAGCGCCATGAAGGCGTTGAGGCGGGCGCGATAGGCCGCCAGTTGCGCTGGATCGACGCTGCGCGTGCGGGCGATCATGCTGATCGAGGAGGGATCGACCACCTGCCCACCGCGATAGAGTTCGTAGTGCAGGTGCGGCCCGGTCGAAAGCCCGGTGGAACCGACATAGCCGATCACTTGCCCGCGCACCACGTGGGTGCCCGGTGCCACGGCAATGCGGCTCATATGGCCATATCCGGTGCCGATGCCCCCGCCGTGGTCCAGCCGCACATATTCGCCATGCCCGCCATGCCAGCCGGCAAAAGTGACGGTGCCATCGCTGACCGCGTGGATCGGCGCGCCCCAGGCCGCGCCGAAATCGATGCCAGCATGCAGGCGCACATAGCCCAGGATGGGATGGCGCCGCCAGCCAAAGCCCGATGTCACGTGCCCGTCCACGGGTGCGGCGAGCAGGCCCGAACCGTCGCCCTGGATCGTGCCCTTCATCGCTTCGGGGCTCATGAATTCGCCCTGGTTGCCCCAGCGCAGCAATTGCGCGCGCGACTGCCCGCCGCGCCGCACCCCGGCATAGAGCAAGTCGCCCATCTGCCCTTCGCCGTCGGCGGCGCGCTTGTAGGATACCACCAGGTCGAATTCGTCGGTGGGGGCAATGTCCTCGAACGGCAGCACGGTGTCGATCGTGCGCAGATAGTCCTGCACGGCCTGTGGGCTGGCGCCGGCGGCGCGGGCCGAACGATAGAGGCTGCTGCCGACAATGCCGGTCAGGCGCATCGGCGTGGTATCCACCGGGATCGCGCGCTGGCGCAGGGCAAGGCTGCCGCCCTGGCGCACGATGTCGATCGCCAGGTCGAACCGCGCGCGCACGCTCAACTTGTCGAGCGGGCGGGGATCGAGCGGCCCGGCATGGGCGCCCAGCGTCATCTGGAAGCGCGTGCCCGGCGCCAGTTGTTCAGGCGGAACGGCGCGGGCGATCAGGCTGGCGGCCTGCGCCGCATCGCTCATGGCGAGGCCGGATCGCTGCAGCATGCGCGCCAGGCTGTCGTTCTCGCCCAGCGTGGCGGTCATCGCGATGCTGGGGCGCTCGGGTGCGGCGGCCAGGTGGGTAACCAGCGGCGTTGCGGCAAAATGCCGTCCATTGCCCGCCCCTTGCGCCAGCGGGCGAATGCCCTGGGCGGCCAATTCCTGGGCCATGCCGTCGTCCAGCGCCTGCAGTGGTGCGGCCTGGAGCGGGGCAAAGCTGGGCCACAGCGCCAAGGCCGCAGCGGCAAGCGTGGCGCAAGTGGCCGCGCCATGCAGCCAGCGGTGGCTGCCGATATCCTGCGCCAGGTCGTGCACATGCAGCCAGCGTGCCGCGGCGCGTTCCATGCGCAGGCAGGCCGCCAGCCAGCGCCGGGCGAGGGGATGGGGCGATTGGCGCCAGTCGGACAGGGGTGCGGCCGGCGGCGCGGGGGGCGTTGGGGCGATGATCGGCGTGCGCCGCGTGCCAAAGCCGCCAGCGCGCGCGAATCCGCCGCCACCCATGCCGGTGCCAAAGCTGCCGAATGTCTCGCGTGGGCCGTGCACGCCCGGATGATCCCTTCGTAAAACCCCTTTGTCCTCCCTGCCGCATGACGGTTAACGCCCCGTAAAGTGCGGGGCCGGGTCTTGCGGATGGCGCGCGAAGGCCGCAATCTGCGGTAACGAACGGGGAAATCGATCGATGCCGGACACTGCCCTAGCGGTTGGCGCCTTTCCGATTGGGGAAGATGGCCATACGCACGAAACTGCCTGCCTCAATTGCGCCACGCCGCTGGTCGGCAGCCACTGCCACGCCTGTGGCCAGGCGGCGCACGTGCACCGCACGCTGGGCGCTTTTTTCCACGATCTTCTCCACGGCGTTTTCCACTTCGAAGGGCGCATCTGGCACACGCTGCCGCTGCTGGCGTGGAAACCGGGCGAACTCACCCGCCGCTATGCCGACGGGCAGCGCGTGCGCTTTGTTTCGCCGCTGGCGCTGTTCCTGTTCAGCGTGTTCCTGATGTTTGCCGTGTTCCACCAGGTTAGCGGGGAATGGCACTGGAATCCCGCCGTGGGCACCGATGGCAAGAGCCTGGCGCAGGGCAAGGCAGAGGCACAGCGCACCCTTTCCCGGCTGGAGGCGCAGCGGGCCGATCTGGTGCGCGAGCACCGCAGCACCGAAAGCATCGACGAACAGATCGATTCGCAAAAGACCGCGCTGGACTTGATCGCCAGCGTCAGCGGGCCGGACAGCACGGGCGCCGGCCCGCGCGTGACCAGCGATATCCCGCAGCTGGCCCACGTGATCGCTGCGTTCCGCACCAATCCCGGCCTCGCGTTCTACAAGCTGCAATCCTATGCCTACAAATACAGCTGGGTGCTGATCCCGATCTCGGTGCCCATGCTGTGGCTGCTGTTTCCGTTCAGCCGGCGGTTCCAGCTTTACGACCACACCGTTTTCGTCACGTATTCGCTCTCGTTCATGATTCTGCTGCTGGTGGTGCTGATGCTGGCCGATTGGCTGGGGCTGCCGGGCATTGCCGTGGTAGCGACCGTCGTGCCGCCGTTGCACATCTATCGCCAGGTGCGCGGCGCCTATGGCTGTGGCCGGTGGGGGGCGTTGTGGCGCACGGCGGCGCTGCTGGTCTTTGCGTTGCTCGCGCTCCTGCTGTTCGCGGCGGTGATTCTGGCGCAGACCGGCGCGGAATGATCCGCTTGTTCCACGTGGAACGCGCCATGCCGCTACCGAGGTGATGATTGGTGTCGATCCTGTTTCTTGCCGATCTCGATGCGGAAGAGCTGGGCCGCTGGGCCGATGCGCTGCGCGCCAGCCTGCCTGGCGAGGCGATACTCACCTGGACGGGCGACGCCGCCTCTGCCCCGGCAACGGAGGTCCTGGCCGGCGTCACGGTGGCCATCGTCGCCAATCCACCGCCCGGCCGCCTCGCGCGCCTGCCGGCCTTGCGCCTGGTGCAAAGCGCCTGGGCCGGGGTGGATGGGTTGCTCGCCGATCCTGCGCTGCCGCCCGTGCCCCTGGCGCGGCTGGTCGATCCGCAATTGGCGGCCGACATGGCCGAGGCGGTGCTTGGCCATGTCATGGCTTTGCACCGCCAGATGCCGGCCTATCGCGCGCAGCAGGCCCGTGGCGCCTGGCAGCCGCTGGCCCAGCCGCGCATGGCAGAGCGTCGCGTGGGTGTGCTGGGCATGGGTGAAATGGGCCGGGCGAGCGCTGCCTTGCTTGCCCGAACCGGTTTTGACGTCATCGGCTGGAGCCGCCGCCCGCGCGCCCCGCTGCCGGGCGTCGCCATGGCCAGCGGCGCGCAAGGGCTGGCGGACGTGCTGGGCACGGCGCAGATTCTCGTCAACCTGCTGCCGCTGACGGCGCAAACGCATGGGCTGCTGGGGGCCGGGGCCTTTGCCAGCATGCCGCGCGGCGCCGGCCTGGTGAACGCGGGACGGGGCGGCCACGTGGTCGTGCCCGATCTGCTCGCCGCGCTCGATGCCGGGCAGATCGGCCATGCCGTGCTCGATGTCTTCACCACCGAACCGCTGCCGGTCAGCGATCCGCTGTGGCGGCGGGATGACGTCACGATCACGCCGCATGTTGCGGCACCCACCGATCCGCATTCGGCGGCACGCGCCATTGCCGCCAATATCGCGCGATGGCGCGCCAGAGAGCCGCTGGTCGGCTTGGTGGATCGCGGCACGGGATACTGAACGGGTGGTTCAACAGCCCATTTTGTCATCCCGGAACAAGTCCGGATGACGGAAGAGCAGGCACAAAAAAGGCGGGAGAGGCATCCCTCTCCCGCCCTTTTTGGTTGTTACACCATCAGGCCTCGTCGGCGTTGGGCTCGCTGGCTGCGTCGCTCGCCTTGCGCTTGCCGGCCTTCTTCTTGACCAGCTTGGGCGCGGCCGGGGTCAGTTCGAAGCTCAGCGCATCGTCCTTCAGGCTGACATGCACTTCCCCGCCATTGGCCAGCTTGCCGAACAGCAGCTCCTCGGCCAGCGGCTTCTTGACCTTTTCCTGGATCAGGCGCGCCATCGGCCGCGCGCCATAGAGTCGGTCATAGCCGCGCGTGGCCAGCCAGGCGCGGGCATCGCCGTCGAACTGGATGTGCACGTTCTGCTCGGCCAGCTGGAGTTCCAGCTGCAGCACGAACTTGTCGACCACGCGGCTGACAACTTCGGGCGGCAGGTAGCCGAACGGCACGATGGCATCCAGGCGGTTGCGGAATTCCGGCGTGAACAGGTTCTTCACCGCTTCGTCGCCCGCGTCCTGCTTGGACACATCGCCGAACCCGATGCCCTGCTTGGCCATGTCCGATGCGCCGGCATTGGTGGTCATGATCAGGACCACGTTGCGGAAATCCACCGTCTTGCCGTGGTGATCGGTCAGGCGCCCGTTGTCCATCACCTGCAGCAGGATGTTGAACAGGTCGGGGTGGGCCTTCTCGATCTCGTCCAGCAGCAGCACGCAATGCGGTTGCTGGTCGATGGCATCGGTCAGCAGACCGCCCTGGTCGAACCCGACATAGCCCGGAGGGGCACCGATCAGGCGGCTCACCGAATGGCGCTCCATATATTCCGACATGTCGAAGCGCTGCAGCGGAATGCCCATGATCTGGGCGAGGCTGCGCGCCACTTCGGTCTTGCCCACGCCGGTCGGGCCGGAGAACAGGAAGGAACCGATCGGTTTGTCCGGATCGCGCAGGCCCGCGCGGCTCAGCTTCATGGCGCTCGACAGCACTTCGATCGCCTTGTCCTGGCCAAACACCAGGCGCTTCAAGTCACGCTCCAGATGCTCCAGCACCTTCTTGTCGTCGCTGCTCACCGACTTGGGCGGGATGCGCGCCATCGTCGCGATCACCGCCTCGATCTCGCGCGCGGTGATGGTCTTCTTGCGCTTGGACGGCGGCACCAGCATCTGCATCGCGCCCACTTCGTCGATCACGTCGATCGCCTTGTCGGGCAGCTTGCGGTCGTTGATATAGCGCGCGGAAAGCTCCACCGCGGTCTTGATCGCCTCGGGCGTGTACTTGACCTTGTGGTGCTCCTCGAACGCCGTGCGCAGGCCTTTGAGGATCTTGATCGTGTCTTCCACGGTGGGTTCGTTCACGTCGATCTTCTGGAACCGGCGCAGCAGGGCGCGGTCCTTTTCGAAGTGGTTGCGGAACTCCTTGTAGGTGGTCGAACCGATGCAGCGGATCGTCCCGCCCGAAAGCGCGGGCTTCAGGAGGTTCGAGGCGTCCATCGCCCCGCCGCTGGTCGCGCCGGCGCCGATCACGGTGTGGATCTCGTCGATGAACAGGATCGCGTGCGGCATCTTTTCCAGTTCGGACACGACCTGCTTGAGGCGTTCCTCGAAATCGCCGCGATAGCGCGTGCCGGCCAGCAGGCTGCCCATGTCGAGCGAATAGATCACCGCCTTGGCCAGCACCTCGGGCACTTCGCCTTCCACGATCTTGCGCGCCAGGCCTTCGGCGATGGCGGTCTTGCCCACGCCCGGATCGCCCACATAAAGCGGGTTGTTCTTGGAGCGGCGGCACAGGATCTGGATCGTGCGGTCCACTTCGGGGCCACGCCCGATCAGCGGATCGACCTTGCCCGAAAGCGCCTTGTCGTTGAGGTTGACGCAGAACTGGTCGAGCGCGGAATCCTTCTTGTTGCCGCCCTTGGCCTCGGCCTTTTCTTCCTGCTTGGGGGTTTCTTCCTCGCTCGGCTTGGCCGTGCTGGAATTGACCTGGCGGCCGCCCTTGCCAATGCCGTGGCTGATATAGCTCACGGCATCCAAGCGGCTCATGTCCTGCTGCTGCAGGAAATAGACGGCATAGGAATCGCGCTCGGAAAACAGCGCAACCAGCACGTTGGCCCCGGTCACGGTGTCCTTGCCCGAAGACTGGACATGCAGGATCGCGCGCTGGATCACGCGCTGGAACCCGGCGGTGGGCTGGGGATCGGCCTTTTCCGCGGTCTTGAGGGATTGGTATTCCTGGTCGAGGTACTGGCGTACCACGTCGCCCAGATCGCCAAGATCCACGCCGCAGGCCTGCATCACCTGCGCCGCGTCTGCATCGTCGATCAGGGCAAGCAGGAGATGTTCGAGCGTCGCGTATTCATGACTGCGCTCCGAGGCATTGGCCAGGGCGCTGTGCAACGTCTTTTCGAGGCTCTGGGCGAAACTGGGCATAGGCTCGCTTTCTGGGGCTCACTCTTGGCCATGACGGAAGTATTCCGCCACGGGATGGTTCCCTTGCGGGAGAAAAGCACGGGGTTGGTTAACCGCCGCCGAACCAGGTTGGGCGGTCGCCACGGATGCTTCAATCGATGGTTTGCGCAACCGCTTGCCAAAACCGGCAAACGGACGCGTTCCTGGGGGCTGAACAGCTATATGGGGATGCCGCCCCGCAAGGTGAAGGGCGGCGGCGCTCATCGTCCAGTTTCGCCGGAAGGGGGCGGGCCGGAAGGAGGCGGGCCAGAAGGAGCAAGGGCGGGACGGGAAGTACCGAACAGGGCCTCTGCCGCGGCGCGGGTGCGCCCCGCGGTTTCACGATGGCGCGCCGTCCGGGCGATCTCGGCTTCAAGCAGGGCGATGCGCGCGCTCAACTCGTCCACCGAAAGCGAATCGAGTGGTTCGGCGGCCAGTTGCCCGGCCAGGTCGCCCTTGCGGCGCGGAAGGTCATCTGCGTCCATCGCACTGCACAATGTTGGACGGCAAACGCTTGCTGTCAACCTGTCCCATGGCTAGAGCGACGCTCTTATAGGCAAATGACGTCAAAACATGGGGCAGCAGATGCTGGAACTTCCGGTGACGATGACGGCAGTGGGGTTTGACGGGCATGGCGGGCCGGAGGTGCTCCGCCCCGAAACGCTGCCCGTGCCGCGCCCGGGCCCGGGGCAGGTGCTGGTCAAGGTGGCCTATGCCGGCGTCAACCGCCCCGATGTGATCCAGCGCCAGGGTTCCTATCCGCCGCCGCCCGGCGCCTCGCCCATTCCCGGCCTCGAAATCGCCGGCCAGGTGGTGGCGCTCGGTGAAGGCGTGACCATCCCCTTGCTCGGCCAGAATGTCTGCGCGCTGGTTTCGGGCGGTGGCTATGCGCAATATTGCCTGGCAGAGGCCGGGCATTGCCTGCCCGTGCCCGAATCCCTGCCGCTCGATCAGGCTGCGGCCCTGCCCGAAACGCTGTTCACCGTGTGGCACAACGTGTTCGAACGCGGCTGGGCCTGCGAGGGCGAGACGATCCTGGTCCACGGCGGCACCAGCGGGATCGGCAGCATGGCGATCATGCTGGGCAAGCTGTTCGGGCTCACCGTGATCGTCACCTGCGGGGGCGCGGAAAAGTGCCAGGCCGCGCTGGCGATCGGCGCCACCCACGCGATCGACTACAAGGCCAGCGATTTTGTCGAAGAAGTCAAGGCAATCACTGGCGGCCAAGGCGTCAACCTGGTGCTCGACATGGTCGCTGGCGACTATGTGGCGCGCAACCTGCAATGCCTGGCACCCGATGGCCGCCACGTGACCATCGCGGTGCAGGGCGGGGTCAAGGCGCAGATCAACATGGCGCAAGTCATGACCCGGCGCCTCACGCTCACCGGGTCCACCCTGCGGGCACGGTCCGTCACGTTCAAGGCGCTGCTTGCCGGAGAGATCCTGGAAACGGTCTGGCCGTTGGTGGGCGAGGGCAAGCTGCGCCCGATCATGGACCAGGCCTTTCCGCTCGATCAGGCCGCTGCTGCCCACGCGCGGATGGAAGCGGGCCACCACATCGGCAAGATCGTGCTGAAAATGCCCTGATTCGGGCGCAAATACGGTGCCTGCGCGGATTGCTCTTGCCGTTTGGGCCATGCTCGCTTACATCTTCTCAGGCAAGTGGCCGCTCCGTGAAGGGGCGGCCCTTATTGTTTCCGCGCCACTCACACAGCCAATCGCGCACGAAAAAAAGAGGACCATGCCGTGAGCAACCAGCCCACGTATCCGCTGATGCCGCATGCCACTGCTTCGTGGCTTGTCGACAATACGGCACTGACGTTCGAACAGATTGCCGAGTTCTGCGGGCTGCATATCCTTGAAGTGCAGGCCATGGCCGACGATCTGGCCGGCGCCAAGTACACGGGCCGCAACCCGCTGCATTCGGGCGAACTGAGCCAGAGCGAAATCGATCGCGGGCAAGAGCATCCCGAATACCGCCTCAAGATGCAGCGCGCACCGCTGGCCGTCAGCCGCACCAAGGGCCCGCGCTATACGCCGGTGTCCAAGCGCCAGGACAAGCCCGACGGCATCGCCTGGATCCTGCGCCACCACCCGGAAATTTCCGACGCGCAGATCGGCAAGCTGATCGGCACCACGCGCACCACCATCGCCGCGATTCGCGATCGCAGCCACTGGAACATCGCCAATATCAATCCCAAGGACCCGGTGACCCTGGGCCTGTGCTCGCAGCGCGAGCTGGACATGCTGGTAAGCAAGGCGTCCAAGCGCGCCGGCGTGCCGGCCGAGGACGAAGGCGCCGTGACCGATCGCCTGGGTTCGGATCGCGACGCCCTGATCGAGGAGCTGCGCGCCCAGCGCGAGGCCCAGTCCAAGGCCGCTTCGGAAGCCGCCCAGCACGCCGAAGCCATGGCCTGGCTCGAAGCGCGCCGCGCCGAAGGCATCTCCGACAGCTAAGTCCCAAGCCCCTCTTCCCCCCTCTCGCCTGCGGGAGGGGCCTGGAAGGGCACGTCGGGAAAAAGGGCCGGGCCAATACGCCCTCCCCAAGCCCCTCCCGCAAGCGGGAGGGGTTTTTCATGCCCAAAGCCCGCTCAGGCGGACTGGATATAGACCCGCATCGCGTCGGCTTCGGCCTCGATCCGGTCGATCCGGTATTTCACCAGGTCGCCGATCGAGATGAAGCCCACCATGCGCCCGTCTTCCAGCACGGGCAGGTGGCGGAACCGGCGCCGGGTCATCAAGGCCAGGGCCTCCATCACCGATGTCTCGGGCGTGACGGTCACCACCGGGGCCGTCATCACCGCGCTCACCGGCAGGCGCAGCGCATCTTCGCTGTGCGCCGTCAGCGCGCGAATCACGTCGCGTTCGGAAAAGATCCCGGCAACGGCACTGTCGCCGTCGTGGACCGGCAGGGCACCGATTCTGTGCCGGCTGAGAATCTCGACGGCATCGGCCACCGTGTCTTGCGAATGGACAGACCAGACTTCGCCGGAACGTCCGGCCATCAACCGTGCAATGGTCATCGGTTGTCTCCTCTTCCCCTTGGGGCAGTTGGTCCCGCCTCCACCTACAATCATGCCACGTTCCGGTTGCGCGGCAAGGGCCTTCCTGTAGGCATGGCTGCTTGGGAGAAATGACGATGGCCAACCGGTCTCCTCTGGATGACCCATACACCGCGGCGCATGCCTGGGCGCGCTATCGCTGGTTGATGCGCTGGATGGGCCTGGCCACGCTGGTGGTCATCGTGGCGGTCGATGCCTGGCTCTATGCGGGCCTGGGCCTTGTCTCGATCCACCTTTATATCGCCACTTCGCTGGGGGTGGGGATCACGATGATGCTGATGGCCGCGCTGATGGGCCTGGTGTTCCTGTCCAGCGGCACGGGCCACGATGAAAGCATCGAGGACCGGCTCGACAGCTCGCACTGGGACGACACCTGAAAATCACCTTGCCGCGCGGCGGCCCACGCGGCAACTGGACGCATTCTGTCCAGCCCGGAGTGCCCCGATGAACCGCCGCCAAGTGCTTGCTTCCACGGGAATCGCCGCGCCGCTGGCGCTCGGCGGCGCAAGGGCGGTGGCCGCCGGCCCCCGGTCCAGCCAGCCTGTGCCCAGCGGCCAGGGCGGCCGCACCGGCCCGCGCAACCTGATCACCGATGTGGCCGGTATCACCGTGGGCTGCGCGCACGATGCCGCCGTGCGCACCGGCACCACGGTGATCCTGGCCGACAAGCTCAGCACCGCCGCGATCGACGTGCGCGGCGGCGGCCCCGGCACGCGGGAAAGCGATGCCCTGGAAAGCCACAACCTGGTCCATGCCTGCAACGCCGTGGTGCTTTCGGGCGGATCGTCGTGGGGCTTGGCGGCGGCCGATGGCGTGGCGGCGCACCTGGGCGCGCGGGGCATCGGCTATGGCGGACTGGCCAGCCAGGGCGTGCCGGTCTCGCCGATCGTGCCGGCCGCGATTCTCTATGACCTGGGCAATGGCGGCAACAAGCGCTGGGGCACCGAGCCGCCCTATCGCGACCTGGGCATTGCCGCGCTGGCGGCCGCCGGCCCCGAATTCGCGCTGGGCACCGCCGGGGCGGGCTATGGCGCCACGGCCGGAGCGCTCAAGGGCGGGTTGGGGTCTGCCTCCACGCTCACCCACGATGGCGTCACCGTGGGCGCGATCGTCGCGGTCAATGCGCTGGGGTCCACGCTGGTGCCCGGCACGCACCATTTCTGGGCAGGCGCCTTTGAAATGGGCGATGAATTCGGCGGCCTGGGCCCGATTGCGGCGCGCGTGGGGCCCGAACAATGGGGCGGCACCAAGCTGCCCGCCCCGCGCGAAAACACCACCATCGCCTGCGTCGCCACCGATCTCGATCTGACGGCAGACGAGATGAAGCGCGTGGCGATCATGGCCCAGGACGGCCTGGCGCGGGCGATTCGCCCTGTGCACACGCCGTTCGATGGCGATGTCGTGTTCGCGCTGTGCACCGGGCGGATCGCCGTGTCGGGCCCGCGCGACCTGGCCGTGCTGACTGTGGGGGCCGTGGCCGCCGATACCCTGGCCCGCGCCATTGCGCGCGGGGTGCATGCGGCCAGCGCGCCGGCCGGCTGGGCCGTGCCCACCTGGTCTGCCCTAGCGTCCACCCAGCCGCAAAAGTGAAGGCGATGGCGCGCGCGCTGCTCACCTTGGCGGTGCCGGTGGCGCTGGTCCTGCTGGCGGTGCTGGCCGTGCCGCATGGGCCGGGCGTATTCCTGGGCATCGGCGCGCGCATCTGGGCGCTGTTTGCCTGCGCGCCGCTGACCAGCGCCTGGCTGTGGTGGCGCCAACGGGGCGTGCTGCCATGATCGCGGCGTTCCTGGCCGTGATGGCGCTGTCGCTGGCCGTTGCCCTGTGGGCGCGGCGGGGGGCGGCCCATGCCGCCGGCCCGCGCGCGTTCTTCGTGGCTGGCGGGCAACTGGGTGCAATCCTGTTCTTTTTCCTCAGCGTGGGGGAAACCTATTCGATCGCCACGATGCTGGGCTTTCCCGGCGGGGTCTATGCCGGGGGCGAAGGCTTCGTGGTGTGGTTCTTCGGCTATATCCTGCTCGCCGCGCCGGTGCTGGCGGTGCTCGGCCCGTGGATCTGGCGGGCGGGCAACCTTTATGGCGCCGTCACCATTCCCGATTTCTTCGCCGCCCATTTCGGCAGCCGCCTGCTCGAACGCGTGATTGCGGTGGGGGCGATGGCGCTGCTGCTGCCGATCGGCACGATGCAGTTTGCCGGCATCCGCCTGGTGCTGGGCGCGCTGGCGCCGGCGGCATCCATGCCGCTGTTGCTGGCCGGCGCGGGCCTTGTCACTTTTGCCTATGTCGCGCTGGCCGGCTTGCGGGCGGCGGCGTTCGTGGCAGTGCTCAAAGATGCGCTGATGCTCGGCACGATCCTGCTGGTCGGCGCTTTGGCGCTGGTGCACTGGCCGGCGCTTCAGGGGCCGGCAGGGCCGGCGCCGCAGGTGGCCGCGGCCCCGCAAGTGCCGGTGGGCTTGCCCTTTGCGCTCAGCACCATTGCGGTTCAGGCGCTGGGCTTTGCCATGATCCCGCAGAACTGGGCGTTCCTGTTCGCCGCGCGTGGCCCCCAAGCCATTGCCCGCGCCCAGGCCGCCGCGCCGCTTTATATGGTGATGTTTCCGCTGCTGATGGCCGTGGCCGTGTTCGTGCGACAGATCGGGCTGCCGCTCGACAAGCCCGATTTCGTGTTCCTGGCCGCCGCGCAGCATCTCCTGCCCGGCTGGGCCATGGGCGTGGTCATGGCGGCGGTGGTGCTGGCCGGCCTCGTCATTCTTTCCAGCGTGTGCCTGGCCATCGCCCCGCTGATCACGCGCAATCTGGTGCCCGGCCTGGATGGCGCGGCGCAGCAGGGCTGGGCCAAGGCCATCACCGCGCTGTTCATCGCGCTGTCTGCCGCCGGCGCGCTGGCCCAGGTGCCGCTGCTCGCCACGCTCAACACCGTGTTCTATTTCGGCATCGTCCAGACCCTGCCCGGCTTCCTGGCGGCGCTGTGGACCGGCCGCGCCGGCGCGCGCGGCGTCATCGCCGGCATCGCCGTTGCAGCGGTGTTCATCCTTGCTGCGCGCTTTGCCGGCTGGAGCCTGGGCGGGATCAATCCCGGCCTGATCGGCCTTTTCCTCAACGCCCTGGTCCTCGCGCTCTGCACTTGGGCTTGGCCGCGCCGTGATGGGCAGAGCGTGCTCGCCTTGCTGCGATAGCGCGCGCGGGGGCTTCGACAGGCGCAGCCTGAACGGATTTCAGCACCAGGGGCTGAGCCATTCCCCGTTCGCCCTGTGCTTGTCGAATGGCGCCTGCGACGCCCTCGATCAGGAACCGGGCGGGTTTAGGCGGTATTCCGCCACCGGCACGCCGCCGATCACGTGTTCCTGGATAATCCGTTCCAGCACCGGCGGGGTGCAGGAATGATACCAGACCCCTTCGGGATAGACCACGGCCACCGGCCCTGCCGCACACACGCGCAGGCAGCCCACCTTGCTGCGCAGCACGCCTTGCCCGCCGCCCAGCTTGAGTTCGCCCAACCGCTTCTTGAGGAAAGACCAGGCTGCGTCGCTTTCCTTGTGCGAACAGCATTTGTCCTTGTCGGAATCGGCGCAGATGAAGATGTGCCGCTGCGTGGCAAAGCCGCCCAGCTTGGCCAGCGTGCCTTCTGCTTCGGCAATGTCTTTCGCGCGCGTCTTTTCGCCCATCAGCCGCGCTTGCCGGCAATGCGGGCGATTTCGGCGGCGACCATCTTTTCCACCATCACCGGCAGGTTGCGTTCCAGCCATTGCGCCAGCATCGGGCGCAGCATGTCGCGCACCATGCCTTCCAGCGAGGTTTCGCCCGACCGCACGATCTGCGGCTGGGCGCCGGGCTGGGCCAGCATGGCCAGCGCCGCCAGCGAATCGCGCATCGATGCGGCCGCTTCCTGCGGCACCAGCGCTTCCTCGTCGTCCTCGCCGACCGGCGCTTCGGCTTCGGCCGCCGGCTTGCGATACTCGCCCATGATCTGCGCGGCCACGTCGGTCAGGTCCAGCACGTCGGCCGGGCTGGCGGCGCGGTTCATCGCGATCGCGGGATTGGCGGCAGCGCGCGGGGCTGCGGCGCCTTCGCGCCCGGCCTGGGCCTGAAGCGCGGGGGCAATGGCGGCAGCCGCCGCCGCGGCAGACATCGGCGCACGCGGGGCCTGCGCGGCTGGTGCCTCGCCCCGCGTGTCACGGGCGATCACCTTCTTGATCGATTCGAGAATTTCCTCGACCGAAGGTTCACCGGCCTGACGCATTCTAATCCCCCAAGTTCTGCAATACGTTGCCGCAAACCGCCCGGTCAGGGCAGCGGCTGATCCGGGATTGTCGCATCCTGGGCAGGGGTGTCAACCGTGGCGGTTGCGTGCGCCGTGGGCTGCGGATCGCTGTCCCAGTCCCAGATGCGGTTGTGCACGCGTTCATAGTTCGCCTGCGGATCATAGAGCGTGCCGCCGTCCAGCCCGAGATCCTTGGCCTGGGCCTTGCCCATCGCCGAAAGCAGGGCAAAGCCGGCCACGTATTCGTTGCGCTTTGCCGTCACCAGTTGCACCTGGGCGTTGAGCAATTCCTGCTCGGCGTCGAGGATGTTGAGGATCGTGCGGTTGCCTACGGTGTTTTCCGCGCGCACGCCTTCAAGGCTCAGCGCCGCGGCATCCACTGCCGTCTGGTTGAGCGCGATCACTTCCTTGGCCGCCAGCCAGGCTGACCAGGCCGATCGCACCGTGGCGATCACCGCACGCTCGGTGCCGATTTCCTGCTCCATCGTCGCGCCTTGCGAGGCTTGGGCCTGGCGCACGCGGGCTGCCGGGGCGCCGCCCTGGAACAGCGGGATCGAGGCGGTCAGGCCCGCCACCATGTTGCGATAGGAATTGGGCACGCCGGGCAGATAACTGCTCAGGTAATTGGTGCTGTTGGTCGATGCACTGGCCGAAACGGTGGGGAGGCGGCTGGCGCCGGCCACTTTCACGTCATAGCCGGCTGCCTTGCTGGCCTCGCGCGCGGCGATCAGGTCGGGGTTGTTGTCCAGCGCATAGTCCACCGCGTCTTCCACGCTGGCGGGCATGCCCACCAGCGGCGGCGGCGCTTCCAGCGTGCCGGGCACATGGCCGATGACCCGCACATAGGTTTCGCGGCTGGCCACCAGGTTGGCTTCGGCCGAACGCAGGCTGGCCCGCGCCAGCGCCAGGCGCGAGCGCGACTGCGCCACGTCGGTGCGGGTCACGTCGCCGATTTCGAACCGGTCGCTGGTGGCCTGAAGGTTGACTTCCAGAACCTGCACGTTGTTCTTCTGCAGGCCCACGATCGCGGCGTCGCGGATCACGTCCATGTACGACGTCACCGTGCTGGTGAACACGCTCGATTCGGTGCCGCGCAGGCTGGCGCGGCCCGCATCCACCCGTGTTTCGGCGGCGCGAATGCCGTATTTTACCGCCCCGCCGCGATAGAGCGGCAGGCCGGCAGTGGCGCCCAGGCCCACCACCCGGTCGGGATAGCTCGTGGAAAAGTAAGAGCCGCCCTTGTCGACATATTCGTTGTAGCTGACGCTGCCCGAAAGCGAGGGCAGGGCCGAGGCGCGGGCGATCGGCACGTTTTCGTCGGTGGCGCGCAAGTTGTCGCGCGCCGCCTGCAGATCCGGGTTGGTCTGATAGGCCGCCGTGAGCGCGCTGCGCAGATCATCCGCCCGGGCCGGGGCACCGTGCGTGGCGAGCATTGCCGCCAGGCAGGTTCCGGCCGCTGCCGCGCGCCACCGGCTCCGCTCGGTCATGGGTTTCAGAAGCTCCAGCCCTTGGGGGCGGCAAATTCGGGCAGCACGGCAAAGTCGGCATCGCCCAGTGCGGCCAGGACCACCTGGCCGGCGGTCTTGCGGCCCAGCGCCAGCCGCGTCACGCGGCGTTCGACCAGGCCGGTCACCAGGCGGCCATCGTCGGCCACGGCGGCTTCCAGTGCCGGCGTCGTCTGCTCGATCGCACCGTCGACCAGGACCAGCGCGAACTGGCCCAGCGCGGCCAGGTCGTCGGCCGGGCTTGCCACGGTGACCACCAGGCCCAGTTCGCGCAGCAGCGCGGCCAGATAGGTGCCGGGCTTGCCCACCACCAGCGCGCGTTCACCGGCAACGGGAACCGCGGCGATCAGCATCTGCCCGTGGGTGAGCGCGGGGGCCAGCACGGTGCCATCGCCCAGAGGCACGGCGCGGTCCATATAGGCCACGGGGCGGCGATCCGCCGGCACGAAATCCTCGCGCGGCACGGCGGCAAAGGCGGCCAGCACGGCCGGATCGTTCACGCCGCTCACGCGCAGCTGGCTTTCGATCATGGCCTTGCGCTCGCGCACCATTCCCGTCTCTGCTGCCTCAGCTACTGCCACGCTCATCGGTGTTCCTCATCAAGTTCCGGGTGCGTGGGCCGGCCTTCGCAAGCGCACACGCCATGGGTTGCCAGCGTCTCTAGAATATTGCCCGCCTTGCGCCAAGCGTCTTGCATGCTGTTGATCGGCGCGTAAGGGACATTGGCAGAATGCTGTAGCAGGAGCGAAATTGCGATGGCGGAAATGGTGACGATCCGGGAAGCGGATCTGGTCGAAAGCGTGGCCGATGCGCTGCAATACATCAGCTACTTCCACCCGATGGATTACATCCGCGCTTTGGGCGACGCTTACGAGGCCGAACAGGGCCCCGCCGCCAAGGATGCCATCGCCCAGATCCTGACCAACAGCCGCATGTGCGCCGAAGGTCACCGGCCGATCTGCCAGGACACCGGCATCGTCAACGTGTTCATCGAATGGGGCCAGGATTGCCGCCTGGAATCCGACAAGTCCCTGCAGGACGTGGTCGATGAAGGCGTGCGCCGCGCCTATCTCAATGCCGATAACAAGCTGCGCGCCTCGGTCCTGGCCGATCCGGCGTTCACCCGCCGCAACACGCGCGACAACACGCCCTGCGTGCTCCACGTCGAGATGGTCAAGGGCAACACGATCACGGTCGATGTCGCGGCCAAGGGCGGTGGCAGCGAGAACAAGTCCAAGTTCAAGATGATGAATCCCAGCGATTCGATCGTCGACTGGGTGCTGGAAATGCTGCCGCAGATGGGCGCCGGCTGGTGCCCGCCGGGTATGCTGGGCATCGGTATCGGCGGCACGGCCGAACACTGCGTGCTGCTGGCCAAGAAAGCCCTGATGGAGCCGATCGACATGGCCCAGCTCAAGCTGCGCGGGCCCCAGACCGATATCGAGCGCCTGCGCATCGAAATCTTCGACAAGGTCAACGCGCTGGGCATCGGCGCGCAAGGCCTGGGCGGGCTTTCCACCATCCTCGACGTCAAGATCATGGATGCGCCGTGCCACGCCGCGGGCAAGCCGGTGGCGATGATCCCCAACTGCGCCGCCACCCGCCACGCGCATTTCACCCTCGATGGCAGCGGCCCCAGCTATCTCGAACGGCCCAAGCTCGACGAATGGCCGCAGGTGCACTGGGCGCCCGACGCGGCGGCCAAGCGCGTCAACCTCGACACGCTGACGGCCGAGGAAGTCCAAAGCTGGAAGCAGGGCGATCGCCTGTTGCTCAACGGCAAGATGCTCACCGGCCGCGACGCCGCGCACAAGCGCATCCAGGACATGCTGGCCAAGGGCGAGGAACTGCCGGTCGAATTCAAGGGCCGCGTAATCTATTACGTCGGCCCGGTCGATCCGGTGCGCGACGAAGTGGTCGGCCCGGCCGGCCCGACCACCGCCACGCGCATGGACAAGTTCATGGACATGATGCTCGACCAGGGCCTGCTCGCCTGCGTCGGCAAGGCCGAACGCGGCCCGGCGGCCACGCAGTCGATCGCCAACCACAAGTCGGCCTATCTCATGGCCGTGGGTGGCGCAGCCTACCTTGTCGCCCGCGCGATCAAGGAAGCCAAGGTCGTCGGTTTCGAAGATCTGGGCATGGAAGCGATCTATGAATTCACCGTGGAAGACATGCCGGTGACGGTCGCCGTCGATAGCGAAGGGCAGAACGTGCACCAGCTCGCCCCGCTGGTGTGGAAGAAGAAAATCGCCGACGAAGGCCTGCTGCCGGCTTGAGGTTTGCAGTCTTGTGCTAGGCTTCGCACCACCCCCAAACCCCCTCCTCTAAAGAGGATGGGGCTTTGAAATCAGTACCTTGACTCCCCCTCCTCTTCAGAGGAGGGGGCCGGGGGGTGGTGGAACCCTTCAGCAACGCCAGGTTCGACCAACCGCCCACCCATCTCGACCGCCGCACTGGCTTCCGGCCCGGGCCTCGCCTACCAAACGCCATGGCCTCTCACGCGCGGACCGATCCGACTTCGACATTGCAAGACACTCCGCCCGGCATCGGTCACGTCGGGGCGCGCCAGGTCGTGCTCTCGGCCACCGCGCTGTGGCTGTGCTATTTCGTGCTGGTGTCGATCCGCTGGGCGCTGGTTGGCCCGCCGGAAACCGACCTTTCGGTGTGGATCGAGTTGCTCTGGCGCCGCGCGCTGGTGACCATTGCCGGGATTGCCGTCACCGTGCTGGTCTGGCCGGTGCTGCGCCGCTGGGATCATTGCCGGCTGGGCGCGCGCGTGGCCCTGGCGCTGGTGATCATGCTGCCGGCCGCCCTGCTGCTGGCGGTGATCAACCAGCAGGCTTTCGCCCCGCTCGAAGCGCGCTGGGACAAGGAAGCGCAGGCGCAAGCGGGGCAGGCAGACCAGACCGCCGTGCGCAACGACGTGGCCCAGCGCAACACCGGCGGCAACATGCTGATCGACGTGGCGCCGCCCATGCCTTCCACGCCCGCCATGCCGCCCGCGCCGCCAGAGCCGCCCGCCACCGGCCAGCTCCCCGCCGCGCCCGCAGAGCCGGCCGCACCGGCACCGCCGCATGCCAACGCCGATGGCGACAGGGTCAGCGTGCGCCATCATGCCGACGGCACGACCGAGATCACGGCGCCCGGCGTCCACATCGTCACCCGCGATGCCGCCAATGCGGCCAACACCGCCAAGGAGATCAACCAGGACGAAGGTTGGCAGGAACTGACCGACATCGCGCTCGGCCGCTATTTCCTGTTGATCGCCTGGGCGGCGCTTTATCTGGCGCTGGGAAATGCCGAGCAGCGCCGCGCCGCCGAATGGCGCGAAGGCGAATATCGCCGCGCGGCCAAGGCGGCAGAGCTGCGCAGCTTGCGCTACCAGGTCAACCCGCACTTCCTGTTCAACACGCTCAATTCGCTCTCGGCGCTGGTCATGGTGGGCCGCGCCGAAGAAGCCGAGCGGATGATCCAGACCATTTCCAGCTTCTATCGCCACAGCCTGGCCGCCGATCCCACGGCCGATGTCACCCTGGCCGACGAGATCGCGCTGCAACGCCATTACCTGGCGATCGAGGGCGTGCGCTTTCCCGAACGGCTGCGCGTGGAATTCGATGTGCCCGATGATGTGGCACAGGCCTGCGTACCGGGCATGATTCTCCAGCCGCTGGTGGAAAACTCGATCAAATACGCCGTTTCGGCCACCACCCGCCCGGTCACCATCAGCATCCGCGCGCGCATGTCGGGCGGCCTTTTGGTGCTGACCGTGGCGGATGATGGCCCTGGTCTCGATGGGCATGGAGCCGAGCCGGCCGGTATTCCCGCCGGTGGCACCGGCATCGGCCTGGCCAACGTGCGCAGCCGCCTGGCCGCCCGCTTTGGCGCGCAGGCGCGGGTGGAAAGCGCGCCCCTGCCGGCCGGCGGCTATGCTACGGTGTTGACCTTGCCAATCATTTCCAATCTCTAGAGGCCTTGATGCGCACCCTGATCGTGGACGACGAACCCCTGGCCATCGAACGCATGCAGATCCTGTGCGCGCGCATCCCCGCGTTGCAGATCGTGGGCACGGCGGCCGATGGCGCGGCGGCGCTGCGCCTGGTGGAGGCGCTTGCGCCGCAGCTCGTGCTGCTCGACATGACGATGCCCGAACTGGATGGCCTGGGCGTGGCCCGCGCGCTGGGCCGGCAAAACCCCAAGCCGATGGTGATCTTCGTCACCGCGCATGATCATTTCGCGGTCGAGGCGTTCGATTGCGATGCGGTGGACTATGTGCTCAAGCCGGTGGCGCAGGATCGCCTCGAACGGGCGGTGGAGCGTGCTGTGGCCCGCCATGCCGCCGCTTCGTCCGATCTGGCGCCGGTTCCCGCGTCCACGCCCGCGCTGGCCCCCTCGGCCAGCCCGTCGCAGTGGATCGAGGAATTCTGGGTGCCGCACCGCAGCGAACTGGTGCGCGTGGCCGCCGGCGATATCGACCGCATCGATGCCGAGCGCGACTATGTGCGCCTGCACGTGGGCCAGCGCAGCTACCTGATGCTGCACACCATCCAGCGGCTGGAAGACCGGCTGGACCCGGCGCGCTTCATCCGCCTGCACCGCTCCACCATCGTGCGCCGTGATCGCATCCAGGGCTTGCGCCACGATGGCCTGGGCGTGTGGTCGGCCGAACTGGCCGATGGCACGTTGCAGCGCATCGGCCGCACTTATCTGGCCAAGGCCAAGGCGATGGCGGGGCGCTGATACGCAGCGCCCCGCATTGCTTAGGCCAGGCCGGTCAGCGCCTTGAGATCGGCTTCGGGCCGCGCACCATAGTGCGAGATCACCTCGGCCGCGCAGATCGCGCCCAGCGTCAGGCTTTCGCTGAGCGACAGGCCGCGCACGTGGCCGTGAAGGAAACCGGCAGCAAACAAGTCGCCCGCACCGGTCGTATCTACCACCTTGGCGATCGGCTGGGCCGGGACATGGGCTTCATCGGTGCCATGGCGGGCATGGGCGCCCAGTTCGCCACGCGTGACCACCAGGGTGGGGACGTTGGAAAGCGCGGCCATGCCATCGTGGAAATCGGCCTTGCCGGTCAGGGCGGCGAGTTCGTGTTCGTTGGCGAACAGGATGTCGATCATCCCGTCGGCGATCAGCGCGCGGAAATCGTCGCCGTGACGCGAAATCACGAAGGCGTCCGACAGGGTGAAGGCCACTTGCGTGCCGGCGGCGCGGGCGGCGGCAATCGCCTTGCGCATCGCGGCGCGCGGCTCTTCCGGGTCCCACAGATAGCCTTCGAGATAGAGCACGCGGGAGGCCGCGATCAGCGTTTCGTCGAGCGCTGCGGCGGGCAGGAACTGCGAGGCGCCCAGGAACGTGTTCATCGTGCGCTGGCCATCGGGCGTCACGAAGATCAGGCACTGCGCCGTCGGCGGATCGCCGGCCCGTGCGGCGGTGTCGAAGGCGATCTTGCCGGCGCGAATGTCGTGGGCAAAGACGCGGCCGAACTGGTCGTCGGCGACCTGGCCGATGAACGCGCACGAAGCGCCAAGCGCGGCCAGGCCGGCCAGCGTGTTGGCGGCCGATCCGCCCGAGATTTCGCGGGCAGGGCCCATCGCGGCATAGAGCGCGGCGGCGCGGTCTGCGTCCACCAGCGTCATGCCCCCCTTGGCCAGGCCCAGCCGGGCGATCTCGTCGTCGGTGGCGGGGGCCATAACGTCGACAATGGCATTGCCGATGGCGATGACGTCAAAACGGTGGTCGGCAGCAGTTTCGGCCATGGTCTCTTTCGCAACGAAATGGGGAAGCAGTCACCCTGCCGCCTACCCGCAGCATCGGCCGGCCGCAAGGCCGCTTGCGGCCGCTTGCATCGCCACGCCGGGCACGCCATCAACGCAGCCATGCTGCGCTCTGCCCCGATGCTCGCCCCTGCCCGATCCGGTTTCGGCGTTTCCCGCCCGTCCCGACGCGAAGGAGCCTGGCGTGGCCTGGCCCTTGCCGCCTTTGGTGCAGCGCTGGTGGCGGGCTGCAGTGGCGCCGTGCCCAGCGGCCCCAAGGCGCCTTCGCGGCTGCCACCGCCCAAGCGGCCACCGGCCCATCTGCCTGCGCCACAGCCGCGCCCGGCGCCTACGATCCAGGTCGCGCCTGGCCTGCAAGGCGTGATCGGCGCTGACGGCGATGCGCTCGTGCGGCAGTTCGGCCCGCCGCGGCTGGACATCAAGGAAGAAGATGCACGCAAGCTGCAATGGAGCGGCGCGGCCTGCATTCTCGATGTCTACCTCTATCCGCCGCAAGGCGGGGGTCGCCCCACCGCGACGTATGTCGATGCGCGGCGCGGCGACGGGCGAGAGGTGGACCGGGCCGCCTGCATCGCTGCGCTCAAGCGGCCCTAGCTTGGCGGGCCGGTGCCGCCGGGGAGGACGGCACCGGTCAACGGCTTAGATCTGCCACCAGCGACGGCGGGCGACGGCCACGGTGCCGGTGGGATTGCCATCGACATCGGTAACCGTTTCCACGCGGGTCACGGGCGTTCCTGCCACCGTGGTTTCCGAAAGCGCTTCGGCCCGGCCTTCCGCACGCGCGGCGCGCATTTCGGCGTCGCGTGCCACGCTTTCGCGATCGCGGCGGGCGCGCAGGCCGTCATAGCTCCACGCCACCTGGCGATGGGCAAACAGCGCCAGCAGGCCCCCGGCAATCGCCAGGTTCTTCAGCGCTTCGACCACCTGGGTGTGATCGAGCAGGTTATGGTGGAAGAACAGGATGGTGAGCAGCGTGAAGCCGGCGAGCAGCACTGCAAAAAGCCGCGTGGCCACGCCAAACGCGAGCGCCAGGCCTCCGACCAGTTCGAACAGGCCGGCCGGCAGCGCCAGATCGGGCGACAGGCCAACGCCGGCCAGGGCAACCTGGGCGCTGCTCAGGTCAAACAGCTTTCCCAGGCCAGAGATGATGAAAAGAAGCGATAGCAGGATGCGCCCTGCCAGGGCCGCGATCGTGTTCATGGGCGTACCTTTCCAAACCGTTGTCCGCCCCCGTCCTCAGACGAGGAATATGCGGCAACAATGGTGGCAAGGCCGGTTAGGTTCCGTGTTGCCCGGAATGGCCGCCTCAAAGACGCGGCAGGGTCACCCCGCGCTGGCCCATGTATTTGCCGGCGCGATCGGCATAGCTGACCTCGCAAGGTTCGTTCCCTTGCAGGAACAGGAACTGGCACGCGCCTTCGTTGGCATAGATGCGCGCAGGCAGCGGCGTGGTGTTGGAAAATTCCAGAGTGACGTGGCCTTCCCAGCCCGGTTCGAGCGGCGTGACGTTCACGATGATGCCGCAGCGGGCATAGGTGGATTTGCCCAGGCAGATCACCAGCACGTCGCGCGGCACGCGGAAATATTCCACCGTGCGGGCCAGGGCGAACGAGTTGGGCGGGATCACGCACACGTCAGTCTGCCGATCGACGAACGAATTGCTCGCGAAATCCTTGGGATCGACGATCGCCGAATCCACGTTGGTGAAAATCTTGAACTCGTCGGCCACGCGCGCGTCATAGCCATAGGACGAGAGGCCATAGCTGATGCAGCCATCGCGGCGCTGGTTTTCCACGAAAGGCTCGATCATGCCTTCGGTGAGTGCCTTGTTGCGAATCCACTTGTCGGAAAGAATGGACAAGGCTGGTCCTTTGCGTGTGCGGATGAAAAGCGGTCAGCCGAGATAGGCCGGGCCGAACGCGCGCGGTAGCAGGAATGACAGCCGCTCTTCAACCACGACGCCATCGCCCCCGGCGCTCAGCACCAGCGGATCGGTGCCGCCCAGTGCGGCCTGTTCGTGCAGCACCTGGCGGCAGCGGCCGCATGGCGTGATCGGATCGCCGTCCACGCCTTCGGGCCCGCCGGCCACCGCCACGGCAATCAGCCCGCCGCGCTGGCCGGCATGGGCCGCGTTGGCACAAGCCACGGTTTCGGCACATAGCGAAAGGCCATAGCTGGCGTTTTCCACGTTGCACCCGGTCACCACGCTGCCATCGTCGAACAGCAGCGCCGCGCCCACGGTGAACCGCGAATAGGGGGCATAGGCGGTGTCGCGCGCGGCGCGCGCCTTGGCGATCAGCGCGGCGCGGGTGGCTTCATCAGGCATCGTCTTCACATCCATCAAGGTTGCACCACCACCCAGCGCAGCGGGCCGGGCGCGGCCTTGCCGTGGTAGCGATCGGTGGCGGTCCACATCACGAAGGGGCGGCCGGCATAGCCGGGCTCGATATAGTCCTGCCGTACCCAGATGTTGCGGTCGATCACCGCCGCCAGGTGATAGCGGCTTTCGATCCCGCGCGAGAGCATCAGGATGGCCGGCTTGCCGCTGTGCATTTCCACCTGGTTGAGGAAGGTGGTCAGCTCGCTTTGCAGTGCCGCCTCGGTTGGCGGGGTGGGGCAAGAGCGCGAATCGATATCGAGCGCCACGGCCGGCGGCAGCAGGGCATCGTCGCGCGGCACCATCGTCACGAAATTGGCGGCCTGGGCATCGCCTGGCGCGCACAGGTCATAAACATGCACCGCGCCCACTTGCAGCCCGGCGGCGCGTGCCTGGTCCAGGCTGTCGGTAAAGGCTTCGTCGCGGCGCTGCGGGCCCTCGCTGGCCGTCAGATAGGCAAAATCGGCGCCATCGCCCTTGAGCAGGCGCCAATCGACCGGTGCATCGTGGACATCGGCCCAGGCGCCCTGGACCGCAAAGCGCTGGCGATCGGGCCGCCACACCCGCGATTGCCACCACAGCAGGCCCGCGCCGATCAGCGCCGCCAGCAGCAATGCCGCCAGCGCGCGCCGCCACGCCGTATTCCTGCGCTTTGCCATGAAAGAGATTCGCCCCAAGCCTTGCTGTGCAAGCGCGGCCCATAGGGCATGGGGGACATGACGTCAAAATGCGCGCGAACCCCAGATCCGCCCTCTGCTTGCGGGGGGAGGTGGCGGCCGAAGGCCGTCGGAGGGGGCTTTTGCTCCCGCCCCTATCCCCGGATTTGCAGCACGCAGATCAGCGTGAACAGGCGGCGCGCGGTGGCGAAATCGGTTTCCACCTTGCCGTCCAGGCGCTCCAGCAGCAGCTCTGCCGCTTCGTTGTGCACGCCGCGCCGGGCCATGTCGATCGTCTCGATCTCTTGCGCGGTGGCACGGCGAATCGCCTGGTAATAGCTGTCGCAGATGGCGAAATATTCGCGGATCGGGCGGCGGAACCGCCCGAGGCCCAGCACCACGCTTTCCAGCAGCGCGCCGCCTTCATCGGCGATGTCGAGGGTCAGGCGCCCATCGTGCACCGACAGGCGCAGGCGATAGGGTCCTTCATGGCCGGCGGCGCAGGCGCGCAGCGGACGAAACGTGTTTTCCTCGATCAGGTCGAAGATCGCGACGCGGCGTTCCTGCTCCACATCGGCGTTGCGCCAGACGATCGTCGCTTCGTCCAGCTCGATATGCGAGATGCGCGGGTCCGCCATAAGGAGGCGATAGTTGCAACATGCGAAGGCGCGCAGCAAGCGCCTTGCCGCCTTGTGGCGTCCTACCTTTGGGTCAGGACGGGGCAATCCGTCCACAGGCTGTGGAAAACGGCTGGACGGGCGAGCCGCATCGGCGCCTTGCCACACCCCGGGGCTTGGTTCATTTTGATGTCATGTCCGCCAGCGAAGCCATTCTCGCGCGTCCGGCCAGCGAGGTCCGTGCGCTTCCCGCCAATGTCGAGGCAGAGGCTGCCTTTCTCGGCGCCGTTCTGATCGACAACCGCATCCTGGAGGAAATGACCGTGCCCTTGCGGCCCGATCATTTCTTTGCCCCCGTGCATGGCCGCGTGTTCGAACGCATCCTGGCGCTCATCGACCGCAAGGCGATCGTCACGCCCGTCACGCTCAAGCCCTATTTCGAAAGCGACGAGGAGCTGAAAGAGCTGGGCGGCACCGCCTATCTCGCGCGGTTGACCGGCGATGGGCAGGGCCTGTTGGCGCCGCGCGAACTGGCCCAGCAGATCTATGACCTGGCCCTGCTGCGCGAGTTGATCAGCGTGGGGCGCAACCTGGTCGAAGGCGCGATGGACACCAGCGAGACGGTGGAGCCGCTCAAACAGGTGGAACAGGCCGAAGCCGCGCTGTTTTCCGTGGCCGAAGGCGCGCAGACCGGCAACGAGGCGCAGACGTTCGGCCAGGCCACCCGCGCCAGCCTGGAAATGATCGAGAAGGCGCTGCTATCGGGCGGCCATATCTCGGGCAAGACCACCGGCCTTACCTCGGTCAACGAAAAGATCGGCGGCCTGCACGATTCGGACTTGATCATCCTGGCCGGGCGTCCGGGCATGGGCAAGACATCGCTCGTCACCAACATCGCGTTCAACGCCGCCGACCGGCTGCGCGACGACATGGCGCGCGGCATCCCGGTCAAGGATTCGGTGGGCGCCGCCGTGGCGTTCTTCAGCCTGGAAATGAGCGCGGACCAGCTGGCCACGCGTATCCTGGCCGAACAATCGGGCATCAGTTCCGAATCGCTGCGCATGGGCCGCATCAGCCGCGAGGATTTCCAGCAGCTGTCGTTCGCCAGCCAGCGCCTGGCCGAACTGCCGCTCTATATCGATGACACGCCCGGCCTGTCGATCGGTGCGCTGCGCACCCGCGCCCGCCGGTTGAAGCGGCGGCACGATATCGGGCTGATCGTGGTCGACTATCTCCAGCTGCTCTCGGGCTCGGGCCGGTCCGACAACCGCGTCAACGAAATCTCGGAAATCTCGCGCGGCCTCAAGACCCTGGCCAAGGAACTCTCGGTTCCGGTGATCGCCCTGTCGCAGCTGTCGCGCGCGGTGGAACAGCGTGACGACAAGCGGCCGATGCTCTCGGACTTGCGCGAATCGGGCTCGATCGAGCAGGACGCCGACATGGTCTGGTTCGTCTTCCGCGAAGACTATTACGTCGCCTCGCGCGAGCCCAAGCGCCCGGTGGAAAGCGACGACGCCAAGACCCACGAGGCCCACGCCGCCTGGGCCGCGGAAATGGAGCGCGTGTTCGGCCTGGCCGAACTGATCGTGGCCAAGCAGCGCCACGGCTCTACCGGGAAAGTGCGCCTGCGCTTCGAAGCGCGGATCACGCGATTCAGCGATTTGGCGCCCGACCAGATGATGCACGACATGGACGATTGACGCCGGCGCAAGCCGGCACACTCGGTTAGAAACGCCGCCGCATTTTACACTTGCGACGAATTGCAGCGCCTGTGCGCCGGGTGGCGGCGAATCGGGGAACCACCTGCCTTTGCGCCGGAGTCACAATGGCTTATCCTGGCGCAACGAAATAATAAGATGGGTCGGGGTAATCCCTCATAATGGTCGGGTTTCAATCCAAGCGTAAACTGCGCATCCTGGCTGCCGTTCTGGCGGCCTTTCCGGCCTTGGCCGCCACCAGCCCGGCCGTGCAGAGCCGGCCGCCGGCCGCCGTGCAAAGCGCACGCGATCTGGCCATCCAGCAACGGGTTGCCGCCATTGCCGCTGCTGCGCGGGGCCGCGTGGGCGTTGCCGCGATGGACCTGGATGGCGGCGGGCAAGTGCTGATCAATGGCGACATGCCCTTCCCCATGGCCAGCACCGCCAAGGTGGCCGTCGCCGCCACGTTCCTGCAGATGGTGGAGCAAGGCCGCTTCCGGCTGGACCAGCAATTGCCGATGATGATGCCGGTGCCCGAGCCGGCCGGGCGCCGCAATCTGGTGGCGATGGTGCGCCCCGGCCCGGTCTATACCGCGCAGACTCTGCTGGAACGCATGATCACGCGCAGCGACAACCACGCCACCGACGGGCTGATTGCTGCGGTTGGCGGGATCGGCGCGGTCAACCGCTTCCTGGTGCAGACCGGCATTTCGGGCCAGCACCTGGACCATACCATGGCCACGCTGGTGCGCGACGACGGGCGAATCAACCCGGCCCGCGCGATCGACACCGGCACGTCGAGCACGCCGCGCGCCATGATCGCGCTGCTTTCCGCGATCGACCGGGGCGGCGCGCTCAGCCCCCAGGCCCGTGCCGTGCTGCTCGACACCATGACCCGCACCAGCACCGGCAAGAACCGCATTCGTGCCGGCCTGCCCGAAGGCGTGCTGCTGGCCCACAAGACCGGCACGCTGGCCGGCGTGACCGACGACGTGGGCATCGTGCGCATGCCCGATGGCCGGCACCTGGCCATGGCGATCTTCGTGGCCGGGCCGGAAAACCACACCGCCCAGGCCGGCATGATCTCGCGCATCGCCGCCACGCTCTATGAAGGCTTCCTCACTCCGTCCGACGGGCCGAACCTGACCGGCGAAGTTTCGCGGCGGCGGTAACGCGCGGGCCCTTCGACAGGCTCAGGGCGAACGGAGCCGTTGATAATCCAGAACAAGAGCCGTTCGGGCCGCGCTTGTCGCGGCCCCTTGGCGCAAGGCCCGGCACCACCCCCAACCCCCTCCTCTGAAGAAGAGGGGGCCATTTGCGTTGTGCGGCAACATCGCTGCACCGCACACAGGCCGGGACCGGCGATTCGCGCTGCACATGCGAAAAAGGGCGCAGCCGCGAAGGCTACGCCCTTTTCTATCTGTAACCTGCCCTTGCGGGCTGGGATTACATCTTCGCGGCAGCGCTCGCGTCAGCGGCGGCTTCCGAAGCCGAAGCGCTGGCGTCAGCAGCAGCAGCCGAAGCGTCGGCCGAAGCGTCAGCAGCTTCGCTGGCAGCTTCAGTGGCAGTGTCAGCCGGCTTTTCCGAGCAGCCGGCGAGGGCGAAGGCGGTGCCGGCGACGGCGGCGAGGATGAGCTTGCGCATGCGTTACAATCCCTGGATTGAAGTGAACCGCGCCGGGCAAAGCCCGCCGCAAAGCCTACTCCCACGGTAGACTTCGACGTCCCAATTAATCGGCAATTCATCGGCTTGCAAGCACAAGACGACAGCATTGCGACGGGCCGTCGCTATCGCCCTTAGCGGCAAGGGTTTTTTGCGCGAGCGCTGCTGCGCCCAAATGCCCTTTTGCAGCGACAAAGCGTTAAATGCCCATCAGGGCTATTGCGCATATGCACACAAAATCGCGCACTTGCGCTTGTCCGTGGGCAGCGTGGCGAAAATCCCCTGCGGCCCATTTTCCAAACGGCCATTTTCCAAATGCCGGGCGAAGCGCTAGGACGCATTCCATGGATTCCCGCAATCACCTCTATCTCGTCGATGGCTCGGCCTATATCTTCCGCGCCTATCACCGCCTGCCGCCGCTCACGAACCCGCAGGGTACCCCGGTGGGCGCGGTCTATGGCTATACCACGATGCTGTGGCGCCTGGCAGAAGACCTGCACAAGGCCGATGGCCCCACGCATCTGGCGGTGATTCTCGACAAGGGCTCGATCACGTTCCGCAATGCCCTGTACGATCAGTACAAGGCCAATCGCCCGCCGCCGCCCGAAGACCTCAAGCCGCAGTTCCCGCTGATCCGTGATGCCACGCGCGCGTTCAGCCTGGCCTGCATCGAGGAAGACGGCCTTGAGGCCGACGATCTGATCGCCAGCTATGCCCGCGCCGCCACGGCACAGGGCTGGGACGTCACGATCGTGTCTTCCGACAAGGACTTGATGCAGCTGGTGGGCAAATGCGCCCAGGGCGGCGCAGGCTGTGTCGACATGCTCGACACGATGAAGAACCAGCGCATCGGCATTCCCGAGGTTGTGGAAAAGTTTGGCGTGCCGCCCGAACTGGTGGGCGATGTGCTCGCGCTGATGGGCGATGCGGTAGACAATGTGCCGGGCATTCGCGGCATCGGCCCCAAGACCGCGACCAAGCTGATCGTGGAACACGGCGGGCTGGAAGGCGCGCTGGCCGCCGCGCCGGCGATGAAGGCGGGCAAGCTGCGCGACAGCCTGATCGAGCAGGCCGAGATGGCCCGCCTGTCGCGCCAGCTCGTGGCGCTCAAGGAAGATTGCGCGCTGCCCGTGCCGCTGGAAGACTTTGCCCTGGGGCCGATTCCGCCCGAACCTTTGGCTGCGTTCCTGTCCACCCATGGCTTCACCAGCCTGCTGCGCAAGCTGGGCAGCCCGGCGCTCGCGGCGGCGACCCCGCTGGTGGAAGGTGATTCGGGCAGCCCGGCGCCGGTCACGGCCGAATCGACGCGCCAGCCACTGCCCGCCTGGCCGGCGATCGACCGCGATGCCTATCCTTGCGTCCAGTCCCTCTCCGAACTGCAGGACTGGATCACCCGCGCCTTTGCCGCGCGGACCGTGGCGATCGACACCGAAACCTCGGCGCTCGATTCGATGCGCGCCGATCTGGTCGGCGTAAGCCTGGCGGTGGGGCCGAACCAGGCCTGCTATATCCCGCTGGGCCATCGCGGCACCGACATGTTCAGCGAAGTGCCGGTGCAGATCCCCCGCGCCGAGGCGCTGGCTGCGCTCAAGCCGCTGCTGGAAAGCGATGCGGTGCTCAAGGTGGGGCAGAACATCAAGTATGACCTGACCGTGCTGGCCCGCCACGGCATCGCCGTGGCGCCGATCGACGATACCATGGTGATGAGCTTCTGCCTCGACGCGGGGCGCAGCGAAACCGGCCTGGCCGGCCACGGGATGGACGAACTCGCCAGCCGCCACCTGCAGCACACCACGATGCTGTTCAAGGACGTGTGCGGCAGCGGCAAGAAGCAGATTTCCTTTGCCGAAGTGCCGCTGGCCGATGCCACGCGCTATGCCGCCGAGGATGCCGACGTGACCTGGCGCCTGCACCAGCTGTTTGCCCCGCGCCTCTCCGACGAAGGCGGCACGCGGATCTACCAGCGCGTCGATCGCCCGCTGGTCCCCGTCGTGGCCCAGATGGAGCGCCACGGCATCCGCGTGGACCGCGAGCAGCTGGCCAACCTCTCCACCCGCTTTGCCGCCGAGATCGCGCGGCTCGAAGGCGTGATCCACGAAAAGGCCGGCGTTTCCTTCACCATCGGCAGCCCCAAGCAGCTGGGCGAGGTGCTGTTCGACAAGCTGGGCTACAAGGGCGGCAAGAAGGGCAAGAGCGGGCAATATTCCACCGACCAGTCGGTGCTGGAAACGCTCGCCGGGCAGGGCGCCGAAGTGGCCACGCTGGTGCTGGAATGGCGCCAGCTGTCCAAGCTGAAAAGCACTTATACCGATGCCCTGCAGGCCGCGATCAACCCCGAAACCGGCCGCGTGCACACCAGCTACAGCCTGGTGGGGGCGCAGACCGGGCGGCTATCGTCCAACGATCCCAACTTGCAGAACATCCCGATCCGCACCGAAATCGGCCGCGAGATTCGCGAGGCTTTCGTGGCCGCGCCGGGGCATGTGCTGCTCAGTGCCGACTATTCGCAGATCGAACTGCGCCTGGCCGCCCACATTGCCGACGTGGCGCCCTTGCGCGACGCGTTCGAGCAGGGCGAGGACATCCACGCCCGCACCGCGCGCGAGCTGTTCGGCGAGGTCAACCGCGACACGCGCGGCCGCGCCAAGACGATCAACTTCGCCATCCTCTATGGCATCAGCCGCTGGGGCCTGGCCACGCGCCTTGCCACCAGCGCGGATGAAGCCCAGGCGATGATCGACCGCTATTTCGAGCGGTTCCCCGGCATCCAGCGCTACATCCACGAAACGCTCGAGAGCGTGCGGGCCAAGGGCTATTCGCAAACGCTGTTCGGCCGCAAGACCTGGTTCCCGCGCATCAATTCGGGCACCCAGGCCGAACGCCAGGGCAGCGAGCGCGCCGCGATCAACGCCCCGATCCAGGGCACCAGCGCCGACATCATCAAGCGCGCCATGGCCCGCATGCTGCCCGCACTGGAAGCCGCCGGCCTGCCCCGCGTGAAGATGCTGCTGCAGGTGCACGACGAACTGGTGTTCGAACTGCCCGAGGAAGACGTGGCGGCGGCGAGCGACGTGATCCGCGCCGTGATGGCCAATGCCGCCGCGCCCTCGGTCCAGCTCACCGTGCCGCTGGGCGTGGAGATCGGCACCGGCCACAGTTGGGGCGCGGCGCACTAAGCTGACGAGGACAACATGCCCTCCCCCCACCCCCTCCCGCAAGCGGGAGAGGGAGAATGAGAAGCCCCTCCCGCTTGCGGGAGGGGTTTGGGGAGGGCCTGTCGCGTAACAATCGCCACCGATATGGCAGCACTACCCCCCGCCCCCTTGTGACGCAGCGCCCTGGGCGGCAACCCTCGCGCCATGGTTTCGCTGGTATCGACGGTGGCTTACTTGGGGCTGGAAGCCCGCGCGGTGGAAGTGCAGTGCCAGGTGGCGCCCGGCCTGCCTTCGTTCCGCGTGGTCGGCCTGCCCGACAAGGCCGTGGGCGAAAGCCGCGAACGCGTGCATTCCGCGCTGGCTGCCCTGGGGCTGAGCCTGCCGCCCAAGCGCATCACGATCAATCTTTCCCCGGCCGACCTGCCCAAGGAAGGCTCGCACTACGATCTGCCGATCGCGCTGGCCCTGCTGGCGGCGATGGGCGTGGTCGATCGCGAGACGATTGCCGACTATGTGGCCGTGGGCGAGCTGGCGCTGGATGGGCGGATCATTCCCAGCCCCGGCGTGCTGCTGGCTGCGCTGCACGCCAGCGGGGCGGAAAAGGGCCTGGTGTGCCCGGCCGCGCAAGGCAGCGAGGCGCGCTGGGCCAGCGGCATCGACGTGATCGCTGCGCCAGACCTGATCTCGCTGCTCAACCACCTCAAAGGCACGCAGCGCCTCGCCCCGCCCGAGGTGGGCCAGGCCCTGCCCCCCGTGCGCATGGCCGACCTCAGGCAGGTAAAAGGCCAGGAAACCGCCAAGCGCGCGCTGGAGATTGCCGCCGCCGGGGGGCACAACCTGCTGCTGGTGGGGCCGCCGGGCGCGGGCAAGTCATTGATGGCCTCGTGCCTGCCCGGCATCCTGCCCGAACTGACGCCGGGCGAGGCGCTGGAAACCTCACTCGTCGCCTCGGTGGCGGGCACGCTGGAGGAAGGGCGGATCAGCCGCGCGCGGCCGTTTCGCAGCCCCCACCATTCCGCTTCGATGGCGGCGCTGACCGGCGGTGGCCTGCGCGTGCGGCCGGGCGAAGTGAGCCTGGCGCACCTGGGCGTGCTGTTCCTCGACGAACTGCCCGAATTCCAGCGCGTCGTGCTCGATTCGCTGCGCCAGCCGCTGGAAACCGGCGAAGTGACCGTGGCCCGCGCCAATGCCCATGTGACTTTCCCGGCGCGGGTGCAGCTGGTTGCGGCGATGAATCCATGCCGCTGCGGCCACCTGGGCGATCCCGCGCTGGGCTGCAGCCGCGCGCCCAAGTGCGCCGCCGATTACCAGTCCAAGGTGTCGGGGCCGCTGCTCGACCGTATCGACCTCCACGTCGAAGTCGATCCGGTCTCGGCTGCCGATCTGGCCCTGCCCCCGCCGGCCGAAGGATCGGACCAGGTGGCCGCGCGCGTGGCGGCCGCCCGTGCGCGGCAGACGGCGCGGCTGGAAGGCAGCAACCGGCGCAACAATGCCGAGCTGGACGGCGACCTGCTCGAACGCTTTGCCACGCCCGACGAGCCGGGGCGGCAATTGCTGTTCAAGGCAGCCGAAGCCATGCGCCTTTCGGCACGCGGCTATACCCGCATCCTGCGCGTGGCGCGCACCATCGCCGATCTATCCGGCGCAGACAGCGTGGGCCGCGTGCACGTCGCCGAGGCGTTGAGCTACAGGCGCCAGGCCCCCCGCGCCTGAGCGGCCGGCAAATTCAGAGCAGTTCCTTGAGCGGCACACTGGCATCGGCCAGCCGTTCGGGCGCGATCGGGGCACGCGCTTCCACCAGTTTCTTGCCCTGGACATAGTCCTTGACCATGTTCACGCAATCGAGCGCGATCACCTTGCCCTGCTTGAGGTAGACCACCGAAAAGCTGCGCGTGCCCGGATCGCCGCGCAGCACGGCCAGGTCGTGCCCGGTCGAAAGGCCCACGGTCTGCAGGCGCAGGTCATACTGGTTGGACCAGAACCACGGCGTTGCCTTGTAAGGCACGGGCGCGCCGCAGATCGCCTTGGCCGCGGCGGTCGCCTGGTCGTTGGCGTTCTGCACCGATTCCAGGCGGATCACCGCGCCATCGGCAAAATCGTTGGCATGGGCGGCGCAATCGCCGATCGCATAGACATGCGGCAAGGACGTGCGGCAGAATTCGTCCACGTCCACCCCGTTGCCGCCGCCCGCGCCCGCGGCCAGCAGCGGCCCCACCTGGGGGATGATGCCGATGCCCACGATCACCAGGTCGGCGGGCAACACGCTGCCATCGGCCAGGCGCACGCCGGTTACCTTGGTGCCATCGCCTTCCAGGCAATCGACCGCCACTTGCGTGCGCAGGTCCACGCCATGGGCGCGGTGCTCGTCCTGATAGAAGGTGGACAGCGCTTCGCCGGCCACGCGCGCCAGCACGCGCGGCAGCGCTTCGAGCAGCGTGACATGGCAGCCCAGCTTGGTCAGCACGGCGGCTGCTTCCAATCCGATATAGCCGCCGCCGATCACCACGGCGCGCTTGGCCCCGGCGTCCAGCTCGGCCATCAGGCGGTCGGCGTCGGCGCGCGTGCGCACGCCGTGTACGCCGATCAGGTCGTGCCCGGCGCAAGACAGGCGCCGCGCGTCGCCGCCGGTCGCCCAGATCAGGTCGCCATAGCTGACCGTGGCACCATCGGCCGTGCGCAGGCTGCGCGCATCGGGATCGACTGCCACCACTTCGTGGCCCAGCGCCATTTCCACCTGCTTGTCGGCCCAGAAGGCCGCGGGGCGAATGGTGATGCGGTCGAATGTCTTGTCGCGGGCGAGGTATTCCTTGGACAGCGGCGGGCGTTCATAGGGCAATTCCGGCTCGCGACCGATCACCAGGATCGATCCGGCAAAGCCGTTCTGCCGCAAGGCAATGGCGGCTTGTGCGCCACCGTGGCCTGCGCCAACGATCACCACATCCGCAAAGCCCGCTTCGAATGCACCCATGAAGTCCTCCTCTCACGCGGGGAGGAGGCTTGTGGGCAAACGGCGCGGCGCGTCAAGCGCGCACGCGCCATAATTTTTGCTCAAGCCGGCATTTGCAATGCGCCCATCGGGTGCGTTGCCAATGCCGGCACAAGGGCCGCTCAGCGCAGCAGCAGGCTGCGCGCCTGGCTGGCGATCTGCGCCAGCATGGCCGGGGTCACGGCCGCGGTGGCCTGGGCGCGGGCGATCAGGCTGCGCAACTGGCGCACCGGATCGGCCTTGGCGTTGAGCCAGGCATAGGCCGTGGCATCGGGATTGCTGCCGCCCATGCGCCGCAGGAATTCCATGCGCATCTGCTGGAAATCGCGGGCAAGGCCCGCCACCAGCAGCCGCTCCCACGGGTCCGACGGATTCATCCGCGCTGCGGTCTGCTGCGCCCAGTCGATGCCCAGCTGGGCGCCCAGGTCGGCAAAGGCGCCGGTCAGCACCACCGCATCCACGTCCAGCTCGTCGGCCAGGTGCGCCAGGCCGATCGCGCCATCCAGGTCGAACAGGTGCACCACCCGTTCCACCACATCGGCCGGGGTGCCTGCGTCGGCCAGTTCCTGCGCCAGGCGCCGGGCCTGGGCCTGGGCTTCGCCGCGCAGCAATTCGGCCGTGGTGTGGGAAAGCCGGCCCACCCCGCCGCACAGATCTTCGATCAGGGCATCGGGCTTGAGCGTGCCATGGCACGAACGCAGCACGTCGGCGATATGGCCGCGCAGGCCGCGCGCGGTGCGTTCGAACAGCGAAAGCCGCAAGGCCTCGGCCATCGGCGCGGTGTCGAGCAGCGCCCAGGTTTCCGCCAGGCCCAGCAGGCGTTCGGCCGCGACAAAGGCCGCCGCCACTTGCGCCAGGCTCATGCCCTCTTCCTCGGCCAGTTCGAAGGGATGAACCGGGCCCAGGCGGTTGACGATGCGGTTGGCCAGCTTGGTCGCGATGATCTCGCGGCGCAGGCGATGGTGCACGATGTCGGTCTCGAACGTCTCGCGCATCGCTTCGGGGAACGCGGCCAGCAGTTCCTCTTCCAGCACCGGATCGTCCACCACCGGGCTGTCTTCCAGCGCGCGCTGCAGCACCAGCTTGGTGGAGGATACCAGCACGGCCAGTTCGGGCCGGGTCAGCCCGGCGCCGGCGGCAGCGCGGCGGGCATAGTCGTCGGACGGGGCCAGCCCTTCGGTCTTGCGATCGAGGTCGCCGCTTTCCTCCAGCACGTCGATCAGCCGGGTCAGCGCCGGCACGGCCTGCACCCCGCCGCGTTCGGCGATCGACAGGCCCAGCGCCTGCAGCCGGTTGTCCTCCAGCACCAGGTGCGCCACCGCGTCGGTCATGCTGGACAGCAGGGCAACGCGGCCATCTTCGTCCAACCGCCCGGCGCGCTTGGCATTGGCCAGCGCGATCTTGATGTTCACCTCGTTGTCCGAACAATCGACGCCGGCCGAATTGTCGATGAAGTCGGTGTTCACCCGCCCACCGTGCAGGGCATATTCGATGCGCGCGGCCTGGGTCATGCCCAGGTTCGCGCCTTCGCCGATCACCCGGGCACGCACTTCATTGGCCGAAACGCGGAACGCGTCGTTGGCCGGATCACCCACGTTGACGTTGGCCTCGCTCGACGCCTTCACATAGGTGCCGATGCCGCCGAACCACAACAGGTCCACCGGTGCCTGCAGGATGAGGGCGATGAGCGTGTCGGGATCGAGTTCGTCCATGGCCACGCCCAGCACCGCCTGCACTTGCGGGCTCAAGGGAATGGCTTTCAGGCTGCGTGGGAAAACCCCGCCCCCTTCGGAAATCAGGCTCTTGTCGTAATCGTCCCAGCTCGATCGCGGCAGCGCGAACAGGCGCGCGCGCTCTTCCCAGCTTTTCGCCGGATCGGGCTCGGGATCAAGGAACACGTGGCGATGGTCGAACGCCGCCACGATCTTGAGTGCCTTGGACAGCAGCATGCCATTGCCGAACACGTCGCCCGACATGTCGCCCACGCCCACCACGCGCACCGGATCGGCCTGCACGTCCACGCCCAGTTCCAGGAAGTGGCGTTGTACCGAAAGCCATGCGCCCTTGGCGGTGATGCCCATGGCCTTGTGGTCATAGCCCTTTGAACCGCCGCTGGCGAAAGCGTCGTCCAGCCAGAAATCGCGCTCCGCCGCAATGGCATTGGCCACGTCGGAGAAGGTGGCCGTGCCCTTGTCGGCGGCGACCACGAAATAGGGGTCCTCTCCGTCGCGGATCACCACGTCCTGCGGATGCACCACCGCGCCATCGACGATGTTGTCGGTGATCGACAGCAGCGTGCGGATGAACGCCTGGTAGCTGCCCTTGCCTTCAGCCAGCCAGGCCTCGCGCTCCCGCACCGGGTCGGGCAATTGCTTGGGATAGAACCCGCCCTTGGCCCCGGTCGGCACGATCACCGCGTTCTTCACGCGCTGCGCCTTCATCAGGCCCAGGATCTCGGTGCGGAAATCGTCGCGCCGGTCAGACCAGCGCAGACCGCCGCGCGCCACCGGCCCGGCGCGCAAGTGGATGCCTTCCACACGCGGCGAATAGACGAAGATCTCGCGCCACGGCACCGGCTTGGGCAGGCCGGGCACCAGCGAAGAATCGATCTTGAAAGCCAGGGCTTCGGCCGCAGCCGGGGCAAAGGCATTGGTGCGCAGGATCGCTTCGACCAGGGCGCGGAAACCGCGCAGCAGGCGGTCGTCGTTGATCGCTGCCACTTGCGCCAGGCCGGCGCGGATCTGTTCGGCGGCCGCTTCGGCGGCACGCCCGCGCTCTCCCACGAAGGCGGGATCGTGGCGCGCACGGAACAGGCCGATCAGGCCGCGCGTCACATCCGCCGCGTTCTTCAGCGCATCGACCACGGTGCCGATGCCAAACGTCATGCCCGCCTGGCGCAAATAGCGATACCAGGCGCGCAGCCAGTTGGCCTCGGTCGCGGTCAGCCCCACGGCCACGATCAGGCGATTGAACGCATCATCCTCGGCCGCGCCGTTGAGCACGGCGGCCAGCGAGCTCTCGATCGCCGTCGATCGCGCCAGCAGCGCCTCGGGCGTGGTATCGGCCGGATGCGCCACCAGGAAATCGTGGATGAAGCCCAGCTTGCCATGGTCGAGTGCGGTGGGCACTTCTTCCAGCGCGCGGAAGCCGAAGTTTTCCAGCACCGGCACCGCGTCGGACAGCACGATCGCGCCTTCGCGCTGGTACAGCTTGAGGCGCAGCGCCGATTCGCCGCTCAGCCGGTGCAGCCGCACCGCGCGGCGCGGGGCATCATCGGCGGTCAGCGCGCGCAGCACGCGAATGTCGCCGGCCGCTTCGGCCGCGCCATAGTTGGCGCGATAGCCCACCGGAAAGGCGGGGGCATAGCGGGTGGCGATGGCCGCGGCGCGGCTCTGTTCCTCGGTCTTGGCCAGCTCGGCTTCCACCGCCGCATCCCAGCCGCGCACCAGGGTCTGGAACGCTTCGTCCAACGCCGCTTCGTCCACGCCTTCGCCGCCATCGGCCAGGGTGTCTTCCTCGCCGCGCATGTCGATGGCAAAGCGCGTCAGCGCCAGGGTGCTGCCTTCCACCTGCAAGGCCCAGTCGATGACCTGGCCGCCGGTGGCCTGTTCCAGCATGCGCGCAACCTGTTCGCGCACTTCGGTCGATTGGCTGTCGCGCGGCTGCCAGACAAAGGCATAGAGGTGCCGCTCCAACGCGGCGCGCACCAGTGCCAGGCGGGGGCGCGGCCGGTCGACCAGGCCCATCATCGTTGTGGCGATGCGTTCCAGGTCGGCATCGGAAAAGCCGATCAGCAAGTCGTGCGGCAGCGCGGTCAGCGCATGGACCAGCGCCTTGCCGGCGTGGCCTGCCGGGTCGAAGCCCAGCTTGTTCATCAGGGTATCGAGCTGGCTGCGCATGCGCGGCACGCGATCGGGCGTCGCCGCCAGGGCCGAACTCGTCCACACCCCGGCATGGACCGACAGCGCGGTGATCCGTCCGCCTTCCACCACCGGCACCAGGAACAGGTCCAGCGGCACGCGGCGGTGCACGTTGGCAATGCGGTTGGCCTTGACGATCAGCGGAATGCGCACCGCTTCCTCGCCGCGCGTGCCGGCCTTGTCGAACCAGGCAAAGGCGCGCTCGAACGAGGCATCCGAGAGCAGCGGCACGTCGGTGGCGCGGCAGATGCCCAGCGCCTCGGTCACCGTGCCATCGCGGTGGCGGGTGACGTGGCCCAGCTGCGTCAGCATGCCATCGGCCAGCCAGCGCAGCAGCGCGGCGCCTTCCAGGTCGGGCAGGGCGCGCGCATCATGCTGCATCAGGCCCTGCATCTGCGGCCAATCGGCCACGGCGGCGTGCACATCGGCCAGCGTGGCGGCCAGCGCAGCGGCCAGTTCCCGGCGCGCCTTGGCATCGGCGCGTTCGGTTTCCAGGTAGATCATCGATTCGCGCAGTTCGCCGATCGCCTCGCCGGCCGGCAGATCGACCAGCGCGCCCAGCGGATCACGCCGCACCGCCAGCACCGGATGCAGCAGCTTTTCGATGGTCAGCCCTTGCGCAGTGATGGTGGAGGCGATCGAATCCACCAGGAACGGCATGTCGTCGTTGATCACGGCAATGCGCAGCGCGCGCTGGCCGCCCATCGATTCGATGGCCACGGCGGCATCGGGCCCCTTGCGCAACGCCGCGGTCGCCAAAGTGAAGCGCGCCGCTTCGGTCAGCCGCTCGGCGGTGAAATCCACCTCGTCGCCGGGCAGCAGGGCGCCGGCCAGGCGCGCGGCAAGCGCGGCAACCAGATTCTCGGCATTGGGCAGATGCTCGGCATCGGCGCCCCCGCCTGGGGCTCCGGCCGCATCAGGCGCAACTGGGGCGTTGGGATCAATCGTGGTCGCCATGGCGTTCGCTTCCTGCATTCCCGGGCGGGTCGGGTTATCATGCCCGCCGTGTCGTTATCGTTGGTGCCGTTGTCGCCGATGTCTTCAGCGTTGGGTATGGTGGTAACGAATGAAACCTGAATTGCAAACCGCCGCGCGGGGGTGGACACGCGGTGATGGCACGAAACCATCACCATCGGCCTCATCAGCCGCTTACGTGTTTGCGCCTAAGGGCACCAACGCATCCATGGTGAGCGCGAGCGAGCGCCGGCGCAAGGCCGGATCGAAAGTCGCGCCGGCCACGATCAGTTCGTCCGCGCCGGTGCGATGCTGGAACGCTTCGAGCCCCGCGCGCACGGTGGCCGGGCTGCCGATTGCGCTGACCTGGCGGAAATGATCGAGCGTGGCCCGCTGCGGCGCGGCCAGCGTTTCGCGATAGCCTTCGATCGGCGGCGGCAGGCGCCCCGGATCGCCGCTGCGCAGGCGCACGAACGATTGGTCCTGGCTGCTCGCCAGGAACTGCGCTTCCTCGTCGCTGGGGGCGCACAGCACATTGATCGCCGCCATCACATAGGGCTGGTCGAGCGTGGCCGAAGGCTGGAATCGCTCGCGATAGAGTTTCAGCGCGCCATCGAGGTGATCGGGCGCGAAATGGCTGGCAAAGGCATAAGGCAGGCCCAGCATCGCGGCCAGTTGCGCGCCGAACAGGCTGGAGCCCAGGATCCACAAGTCCACGTTGGCGCCGTGGCCGGGCGTGGCGGCCAGCGGCAGGCGCGGGTCGCCGGCAAATTGCGCCTGCAATTCCACCACGTCGGCCGGGAAATCCTCGGCCGCGCGGTTCACGTCCTTGCGCAGGGCGCGCACGATGCGCTGGTCCGCGCCCGGCGCACGGCCCAGGCCCAGGTCGATCCGGCCGGGATAGAGCGCGTCGAGCGCGCCGAACTGTTCGGCAATCACCAGCGGGTTGTGGTTGGGCAGCATGATCCCGCCTGCGCCCAGGCGAATGGTCCGGGTGTGGTGCCCCACATGGGCAAGCACGACCGAAACCGCCGCGCCGGCGATGCCGGGCATGCCATGGTGCTCTGCCACCCAATAGCGGTTGTAGCCGGCCTCTTCGGCAGCCTTGGCCAGCAGTGCGGCATCGGCCATGGCTTGGGGCAGGGTGCCGCCCTCGATCACCGGCACCAGATCGAGAACGGACAGTTTCATCGCGTGATTTCCTTATCCTGGCCCGGATCGGGGGGAGCAGGAATGGATGTGGGGGCCGCGCCGATCTGTTCAAGGTATCCGCGCGCCACGCGCGCTTCGTCGCTCGCCGGGGCCATGGCCACCACCGATTGCCACGATTGCCGTGCCGCATCCTCGCGATTGCCCAGCATGGCGATCACCCCGGCTTCCACGCCCACGGCAGGATCGCGTGGGGCCAGGCGGGCGGCTTCCTCGATATCGTGCTGGGCGGCCACCAGGTCTTTGTCCCGGCGGTGCAGCGTGGCGGACAGCAACCAGCCCTCGGCGTTCTGGGGCGCCAGTTCGTGCGATCTGGCAAGGGCGGTGGCGGCATCGGCATTGCGGTTCAGCGCCACCAGCGCGCGGGCGCGGTCGTTCTGGATCGCCGAAAGCGCCAGGTTGTCGGCAAAGCCGCGCACCACCAGCGCGCGATTCAGCCAGGTCAATGCGTCCTGCGGCTTGCCGGCGGCCAGCGCGGCATTGCCGGCCATGGCCATCAGCGGCACGGCGCCCACCGCCTGCGCTTCGGGGATGAGGCCCACCGCTTCGCCAAAGGCCGCCTGCGCGCCTTCGAAATCGCCTTGCTGGCTTAGCATCATGCCCAGGCACTGGTTGGCGCGCACCCGCTCTGACGCCAGCTTCACTTCATCGAGCCAATGCCGCGCCAGGCTGATCGCCAGGTCGGGGTTGCTGCGCCCCACGGTCAGGCAATCGGCCAGCCGATCGTGTTTTTCGGGCGGCGGGCCATCGTCTGCCTGTGCCGCCTTGCGCCGGCCGGGGGTGGGCAGCGCGCCGAATTCCATCGGCCGGGGATTGGGCCCGATCTGGTGCCAGACGGGAGAAAGCGACGAAGCGAGAAGGGCAGCGGCCAGCAGCATGGGGGCTCTATTCGGTCAAAAGGCTGTTCAGCGTGGCCAGCAGCACGGCAATGTCCTGCGGGCGCGACAGGCGATGGTCGCCGTCCTTGATCAGGTGCACCTGCACATCGGCTGAACGCAGCGCGGCGGCCAGCCTGATCGAGATGTCCCACGGCACATCGGGATCGGCCTGCCCGTGGATCAGCCGCACGGGGCCATCGAATGGAACGGTATCGTTCAATTGCAATTGTGCCTGCCCATCGGCCCAGAACGCCGCGTGGGTGGGCGTCGGTTCGGGGCCATAGGGATTGTCTTCGAATATCGTTTCGCCCGCTGCCAGCGCCGCCTGCTGCGCGGCCGAGTAGCCCCAGCTGGTGAAATCGGGCGCAGCGGCCAGGCCCACCAGCGCCTGCGCCTTGTCGCTCAGCGCGCGGGCTACCAGCAGCATCAGCCAGCCGCCCATGCTCGACCCGATCAGCACCACGCGATCCAGGCCATGCGCGGCGACCAGCGCCACCACCTCGTCGCGCCAGCGGCCCAGCGTGCCTTGGGCAAAGTCCCCTTCCGAAAGGCCGCAGCCGGAATAATCGAGCAGCAGGCACGGGCGCCCCTGCGCCACGGCCCAATCGAGCACCGCCTGCGCCTTGCCGCCGGCCATGTCCGACATATAGCCCGGCAGGAACACCAGAGCTGGCCCGGTCCCGGGCACGAAGCGGGTGGCCAGGCGCAATCCGTGCGGGCCGGGGTGAAAGCTGGGAGGCATCGGCGTGGTCATGGCCGCCGTGCTACCGGCTTCGGGCGGGCAGTGTCCACGCCTGATCTTTTCGCTGGCCCTTGAGCGGCAGGGGCGGCGCGCCTATCTGCCATGACATGAGCCAGCCCCCGATCATCCCGTCACCCATCACCCTGGCCCCCTCGGCCGCCGCGCGCGTGGCCACGATCGCGGCCAAGCAGGCAAGGCCTGCGATCCTGCGGCTGGCGGTGGAGGGGGGCGGCTGTTCCGGCTTCCAGTATCGCTTCGGCCTGGCCGAGGGCGTGGAGGAAGACGACGTGGTGGTCGAAACCGACGGCGTGCAACTGGTGGTCGATACCGTCAGCCTCGACCTGGTCGGTGGCGCGACGGTCGACTACGTCGAATCGCTGGGCGGCGCCGCGTTCCGCGTGACCAATCCCAATGCGGCATCGGGCTGTGGCTGCGGCGCGAGTTTCTCGGTGTGAGCGGTGCACCGCTGAAGCTGGCCAGCTTCAATATCAACGGCATCAAGGCGCGCCTGCCGCGCCTGCTGGAATGGCTGGCCGAAACCCGGCCCAGCGTGGCCTGCCTGCAGGAAATCAAGACGCAGGACGAAGGCTTCCCCGCCGAAGAGTTCGAGAAGATCGGCTATCACGCCATCTGGCACGGGCAGAAGGGGTTCAACGGCGTGGCCATCCTCGCCGATGGTGAAAAGCCGGTCGAAGTGCAGCGCGGCCTGGCCGGAGAGCCCGAGGACGAGCATTCCCGCTATCTCGAAGCCGATGTCTTCGGCCTGCGCGTGGTGTGCATCTACCTGCCCAACGGCAATCCGCAGCCTGGGCCCAAGTTCGATTACAAGCTGCGCTGGATGGACCGGCTGCACGCCCGCATGGGCCAGATCTGGGCCGAGGAAGTGCCCGCGGCGATCCTGGGGGATTACAACGTGATCCCGCGCGACAACGATATCTGGGACACGCGCGCGATGGCCAGCGATGCGCTGATGCAGCCCGAATCGCGCGATGCCTATAACCGCCTGCTCGCCGCCGGCTGGACCGACGCCATCGGCCTGCACCATCCGCAGGGCGGGCTGTGGACGTTCTGGGATTACCAGGCCGGCGCCTGGCAGCGCGACCACGGCTTTCGCATCGATCACGCGCTGCTGTCCCCCGAACTGGCGGACCGACTGGCCGGCGCGGGCGTGGACAAGGCCCATCGTGGGCGGGAAAAGGCCAGCGACCATGCGCCGGTATGGGTGACGCTGCGCGCCTGAATTTGTCGTTCGTCGAACAATATGCACAGCTCGCCGATGGAAGCGGGTGTGAGAGAGGGTCTGGGACTAGGGCGCGCTACGCTTTCGTGCTAAGTAGCGTTTTGCAACTGATTATAACCGGATTATCTAAATGGGCTTGTTTCGTAAGGATTTTTTCCGCTCGCTCCTGGTCGGCTTCGCGATCGGCGCCGTGGCCATGGGCGTGACGGTGTTCAACGAGGCCCATGTCTTTGCGCCCGTGGCTGCCGCCTCGGCTGCGCCCACCGTGGGGTCTGACCAGTGATGGCGCGCCGCTCCCTGCGCCTGTTGGGGGCGGCATTGACCACCGCCCTGGCAGCCTGCCTTCAGCCCGCGCATGCCGATGCGCCGGTCAAGGCGCCCGCCGCGATCATCCCCGCGCATGAAGCGCCCGGTACCAAGACCGCGGTGTTCGCCGGCGGCTGCTATTGGGGCATGGAGGCTGTGTTCAGCCATCTTACCGGCGTGACCAGCGTGGTTTCCGGCTTTGAAGGCGGCCGCGCTGCCGATGCCGATTACGAGACCGTCAGCACCGGCACCACCGGCCACGCCGAATCGATCCGCGTGACTTATGATCCGGCGCGCATCCGCTATGACCAACTGCTCCAGGTCTTCTTCGGGGTGGCGAGCGATCCCACCCAGCTGGATCGCCAGGAACCCGACGTGGGCCCGCAATACCGCAACGCGCTGGTGCCGATCGGGCCCGAACAGGCCCGCGTCGCGCGCGCCTATGTCGCCCAGCTCAAGGCGCTCAAGCTGTGGAAACGGCCGATCGTGACGCGGATCGAGCCGTGGCGCGGTTTCTACCCCGGCCCCGAGGAACACCAGGACTTTGCGCTGCGCAACCCGCGCCATCCCTATATCCTGCGCTGGGACGTGGCCCGCGTCGATGCGCTGCATCGCACGTTCCCCCAGTGGTGGAAGCCCGATTTCACGCAGCACTGATTTGCAACGGCCGCCGGCAATGCTTATCTGGTGTCCATGGGTGGCCACCATCATCACGATTATGCCGGCGAAGGGCTGGTATCCGCCGCGCGCGAAGCGCTGACCGTTTCGGGCGAACAGTGGACCGACATGCGTGCCGACGTGTTCAGCGCGCTGGCCGCGCAGGAACGCCCGGCGTCTGCCTATGACATCGCCGAAAGCGTGGGGCAGCGCCGGGGCAAGCGCGTGGCCGCCAACAGCGTCTATCGCATTCTCGACCTGTTCGTGCGCACCAACCTGGCGCGCCGGGTGGAAAGCGCCAATGCCTATGTCGCCAACACCCATCCCGGCTGCCGGCACGACTGCATCTTCCTGATCTGCGACGTGTGCGGCCAGGTGACCCATATCGACAACGACAGCCTGACGGGCCACCTGCGCGAGGCTGCGCGCCATGCCGGCTTTGCCGACGTGCGCCCGGTGGTGGAAATCCGCGGCCGCTGCCAGGCCTGCGCAGGCTGAACCTGCGCGGGGTTGTGCTGGGGTTTAGACAGGCTCGGCCGAGGTTTCGTCGCCCAGCGCTCTATTGCAGCGTCACTGCCCCGTCATCGGTATCGCGCCGGCCAAAGAACTGCATCAGCTGGATCAGCAATTCGCAGCGCGTGGCAAGGTTTGGCGCTTCGAGCAGGGCCTGCTTGGCGGCCACGTCGAACGGGGCGATCTGCGATACGCCGTTGATCAGCGATTGGTCGTCCAGCCGCGCCACCGAATCCCAGTCCACGGCATAGCCCTGCGCCTCGGCAAAGGTGCGCGCCTCGCGTTCGAACCCGGCGCGTTCCACCGCGCTCAGGGCTTCGTCCAGATCGTCGGGCAGCAGTTCGGCCTCCACCTGGCGGAACGGCGTCTTGGCTTCCAGTTCGCGCAGCACGCGAAAGCGGGCGATGCCCGAAAGCACGATGTTGTAGCGCCCGTCCTCCAGCGCCTCGACGTCCTCGATCTTGCCCACGCAGCCCACCTGGAACAGGGCGGCGCCCTCTTCGGGGGCCTGGGGCTGGATCATGGCGATGCGCCGGTCACGCGCCAGCGCGTCGGACACCATGGCGCGATAGCGTGGCTCGAAAATGTGCAGCGGCAGTTGCAGGCCGGGAAAGAGCAGCGCGCCCGAAAGTGGAAAGATCGAAAGCCTGACCGTGCCGATCGCGCCGCCCATCGCCATCACCCGAACAGCACGGTGGAAAGCTTGCGCCGCGTGCGCGCCACCCACGGATCTTCCAGGCCGATCGCCTCGAAGATCTGCAGCAGGCGGGCGCGGGCCGCGCCTTCGTTCCAGGCGCGATCGGTGGCCACCATGGCCAGCAGGGTATCGGCGGCGCCATCGCGGTCGCCGGCGGCGAACAGGCCGTTGGCCAGCGCCAGCTGGGCGTCCATGTCTTCGGGCGCGGCGGCCACGGCCGCGCGCAGCGCCGCCAGCTCGCCTTCCTCGGGCGCGTCTTCGGCCAGGGCCAGCGCGGCGCGCGCCTGGTCCAGCGCGTGGTCGGCCGCCAGCTTGGGATCGAGCGCGGCAAGCACCTGTTCGGCCTCGTCCTTGTGCCCGGCCAGCAGCAGGGCACGGATCAGGCCGGCATGGGCAGCGGCATTGTCGGGGGCGATTTCCACGATCTGGGCAAAGATCGCCGCAGCACGTTCGCCATCGCCTTCGCCCAGGATTTCCTCGCCCATGGCCAGCAGCGGCGCCACGTCCTGCGGCCCTTCCTCGCCCAGGGCACCGGGCTGGATCGGCAACTGCGACAGGATCTGATCAAGATACTGCTTCAATTGCGATTCGCTGCGCGCCGGGGTCAGGTCGGCCACGGGCTGGCCCTGGAACATGGCATAGACCGTGGGGATGGAGCGCACCTGGAACTGCGCGGCGATGAACTGTTCCTCGTCCACGTTGACTTTGGCCAGCACCACGCCCTTGTCGGCGTATTCGGCCACCACCTTTTCCAGCACCGGCGTCAGCGCCTTGCACGGGCCGCACCATTCCGCCCAGAAATCGAGGATGACGAGCTTGGTCATCGAGGGTTCGACAACAGCCTTGCGGAAGCGGTCCACCGCCTTTTGTTCGTCAAGGTTGAGGCCCAGGCTTGCCACTACACGTCTCCACTTCAAATCGGTCCGGGTACGGGCCGCGCCGGCCCGTCTTGCCCTCACCATGTGGGAAAGCCACCCGGTTCGGCAAGGGGCAGCAAGGCGGGCAGGGCGAATCCGCCCAAGGTTTTGTCTGCCGGGGCCGGCCATCCACAGCTGCATCCACAGGCGCTTAGGCACAGCGCCCGGTTTTGCGGGAAAAATGCAACTTTGCTGTTGCACCGCCCCCGATCCCCCGTTATTGGCCCGCCTCACCCCAGCGGGACGGCCCTTGTGGCCCCCCACTGAAAACGCCAGAGCGGGCGTAGCTCAGGGGTAGAGCACAACCTTGCCAAGGTTGGGGTCGAGGGTTCGAATCCCTTCGCCCGCTCCAGTTTTCAGAACCTTGCACGGCCGTTACCCGGCCCGCGCAAACGCCGAGCGGGCGTAGCTCAGGGGTAGAGCACAACCTTGCCAAGGTTGGGGTCGAGGGTTCGAATCCCTTCGCCCGCTCCAGTTTGCTTTTCCTGCAGATTTGTCCATCCGCCACCGCGCCTTGTGCTGTCGGGCAGCAATCCCCGTGTGCATGGCACAGGCATTGTCACCCTGGGCGTCATCCGGGTTCCGCTGGCGGTTCCGCGCAAACGCTTGCCCACATGCGTGACGGCGCCCATAGCTTGGCGCTATGGACAAGCGCCCCAGCATCGATCCGCGTGCCTTGCTCACGTTTCGCACCGTCTGCCGCGAAGGCTCGATCTCGGCCGCGGCGCGCGCGCTCAATATCGCGCAGCCTTCGGTTTCTGCGGCGATCGCGCAGCTGGAGGCGCGGCTGGGCGTGCAATTGTTCGAGCGCCACCAGACTGGCGTGCGGCCCACCGCGCAGGGCACGGTCCTGGCCGAGCGGGCCGAGGCGATGCACCATGTCCTGCTGGGCGCGCAGGAGGAACTGGACAACCTGGCGCGCGGCCTTGCCGGGCCCTTGCGCATCGGTGGCACGCCCGGCGCGCTGGTCAGCCTGCTGCCTTTCGTGATGGGCCGGTTGGAAGCGCGGATCGGGCCTTGCGCGCTCAGCGTGGTGGAGCGGCCGGATAGCGTGCTGGTGGACCTGCTGCGCCAGCGCCAGATCGACCTGGCCTTTGTCACCACCGAAATGGAAGTGCCGCCGCCCGACATTGCCGAGCGCACCTTTGCCCGCGATCCGTTTGCGTTGATCGTGGGCCGGCGCCATGACAGCCTGCCTTCGGCGGTTTCGCTGCGCGACGTGGCCGGCCTGCCTTGGGTCTTGCCCGAGGCGCAGGGCGCGTTCCGCCGCCAGGTCGATGCCCTGTTCATTGCCGCGCAGACCCCGGTACCGGCCAATGCCGTGCGCTGCGATTCGCTGCTCACCACCAAGGCGATCGTGCGGATGAGCGACCGGATCACCATCCTGCCGCGCCAGGTGGCGGCATCGGAACTGTCCATCGGCGTGCTGCGCGGCATCGAACTGCGCGAGGCGGCGTTCCAGCGCAGCATCGGCGTGCGCCTGCGCAGCGACGAGCCGCCCTCGATGGCGGCGCAGGCCCTGCTCGATGTCCTGGCGATACGCTATAGTCCCAGCCTATAGCATGATAGAGAGATAATATTTTGGTTCGATAGGCATCTTGCGCGAAAAGGCACCGGCAACGCAGCCCCATATCCAAGGGCCGTGGTAGCGCGGGAGAGCGAAAGATGCGGACCCTTATCCGCGATGTCAGGATTTTCGACGGAAGCGGCAGCGCTTCCTTTGCCGGCAGCGTGCTGGTGGATGGCGAGCGCATCGTGCGCGTGGCCGCCCAGGCCGACGGCCTCGACGGCGAAAGCCACGATCACCGCATCGAGGGTGCCGGTCGCACGCTGATGCCCGGCATGGTCGATGCGCACACCCACCTGACCTGGGCTTCGTCGATCGAAAAGATCTACCACCAGTTCATCCTGCCGCCCGAAGAATTGAAAGTGGCCGCCTGGCGCAATGCGCGGGTGCTGCTCGACCAGGGCTTCACCAGCCTCTATTCGGCCGGCGCGCTGGTCGACGGAATCGAACCGGACCTGGCCGCCGCAATTGCCGCGGGCGAAACCCCCGGCCCGCGCTATGTTCCTTCCACCATCGAGCGCAGCCCCGAAGGCGACGAAGGCGTGGACACCGGCAACGTGTTCAACGGCCGCGGCCCCGAGGCGATGCGCGCCTTCGTGGCTTATTGCGCGCAGCAGGGCGTCAAGTCGATCAAGCTGGTGGTCTCGGGCGAGGATGCGCTCAAGCCCGGCACGGCGCAGCATGTGCTGTACACGCACGAGGAAATGGCCGCCGCGGGCGAAGCCTGCCGCGAAGCGGGCCTGTGGATCGCGGCCCATGCCTATTATCCCGAAGCCATCGGCCTGGCGCTCGATGCCGGGGCGCGCGTGATCTATCACGCCTCTTATGCCGACGAAGCCACCATCGCGCGGATGATCGCGGCCAAGGACGCCACGTTCTATGCGCCTGGTCCCGGTGTCTCGGTGGGCGCTCTCGAAGCCAGTCCGCCGCCGCACGTGGACATGAGCGCGATGAAAGCGAGCGCGGCCGAGCGGCTGGAGCATGAAAAGGTGCTGGTGCCCGCGCTCAAGGCGGCCGGTGTCAAGGTGCTGATCGGTGGCGACTATGGCTTCCCGTTCAATCCCAACGGCCGCAATGCCCGCGATCTGGCGCATTTCGTGGAATACTATGGCTACACCCCGGCCGAGGCGCTGGTGGCGGCCACGCGCCTGGGTGGCGAACTGATGGGGCTCGACGTGGGGCAGGTGCGTGAGGGCTTCCTCGCCGATCTGTTGCTGGTGGATGGCGATCCCACCCAGGACGTGGCGATCCTGCAGGATGCCGCGCGGCTGGCGATGATCATGAAGGGCGGCGCGCTGTACAAGGCGCCTGCCGATGCCGAGGCCGCATAAATGAGCGAGCGTTTCGATGTGGCGGTGATCGGCTGTGGGCCGGTGGGGGCACTCGCTGCAAATCTGCTGGGCCGCGCCGGGCTGTCGGTGGTGGTGCTGGAAAAGGAGCTTGAGCACTATCCCTTGCCGCGCGCGGTGCATCTCGATCACGAGATGATGCGCCTGTTCCAGACCGCCGGCGTGCTCGATCGCGTGGCGCCCGATATGGTGGCCACCGACGGGCACCTGCACGTGGGCGCCGATCACGGCGTGATCCGCTACATGGGCACGGTGGGCAAGCCCAAGCCGTTCGGCTGGTCCAACGACTACTTCTTCTACCAGCCCGAGCTGGAAGCGCACTTGCGCGCCGCCTTTGCCGACAATGGTGCGATCGACCTGCGCCTGGGCGCCGCGTTCACCACGCTGGACCAGGGCGATGACGGCGTGACCGTGCGCTTCACCCAAAATGGCGCGGAGCAGACCGTCGCCGCCCGCTGGGTGATCGCCACCGATGGCGCGCGCAGCCCGGTGCGCAAGGCGCTGGGCATCGCGCTCGACGATCTCGATTTCGAGGAACCCTGGCTGGTCGTGGATGCGCAAGTGGAAGGGCCGGTCACGTTCCCGGCCATTTCCGGGGTTCCCGCCGATGCCGATCTGCAGCGCCTGTCAGTGATGATGTGCGATCCGGCGCGTCCGGCCACGGTGGTGCCAGGGCGCGGCAACCATCGCCGCTGGGAATTCATGCTGCTGCCTGGCGAAGACGACCAGGCGATGATGCAGCCCGAAAAGGTGCGCGAACTGGTCGGCGCCTGGATGAAGGACGTGCCGCACCAGATCGTGCGCGCCGCCACCTATCGCTTCCACGGCCTGGTGGCCGAGCGCTGGCAGGACGGCAACGTGTTCCTGGCCGGTGATGCCGCACACCAGACGCCGCCGTTCTTTGGCCAGGGCATGTGCCATGGCCTGCGCGACGTGGCCAACCTGGCGTGGAAGATGGACGCGATCGTCAACCAGGGCGCCGATCCGGCGATCCTGGCAACCTACCAGCCCGAACGCGATCCGCATGTGCGCGGCGTGATCGGCGCGGCGGTGGCTGCCGGCCGCTATATCTGCGAGCTGGACCTGGACAAGGCCGCCGCGCGCGATGCCGCGATCCGCGAAGCCGCGGCGCAAAAGGCCGGTGAGACCGCGCACGACCTGATCCCCGCGATCGATGCCGGCATCATCCTGGCCGGCAGCCCCGCGGCGGGCGAGCGTTTCATTCAGCCGATCCTGGCCGACGGGCGCAAGCTCGACGATCTGGCCGGGCAGGGCTGGCGCCTGTTGGTGCGCGATGACAGCGTGGTGGGTTCCTCTCCCGCCATCACGCGCGTGGTGGCCGCGTCGTTGGAAGACGGCGGCGCGGTCACGGCGTGGCTGGACCGGCACGAAATCGATGCCGTGCTGCTGCGCCCCGATCACTGCGTGTTCGGCACGGCGAGCGGCACCGCGATCGACCTGATCGAGGCTCGCGCCCGTGCGCTGGGCCTGGCGATGGAGACGGTATGAGCAACACGAAGCTCGATCTTGCTGCGGCCCAGGCCGTTGTTGCCGCCACGCTCGCCAGCGCCCGCGCCCGCGCGGCCAGGCCGCTGGCGGTGATCGTGGTGGATACCGGCGGCCACCCCATTGCCTTTGCGCGCGAGGATGGCGCCAGCTTTGCCCGGCTCGACATTGCCCGCGCCAAGGCGGCGGGCGCCGTCGCGATGGAGGCCGATACCCGCGTGCTGGCGCAGCGCGCGGCCGGCAATCCGGTGTTCTTCCAAAGCGTGACCGTCGCGCTCGATGGAAAAATCGCCTTTTCGCCCGGCGGCGTGCTGGTGCGCGGCGCCGATGGTGGCGTGCTGGGCGCGGTTGGCGCCAGTGGCGATACCGGGGATTGCGACGAGGAATGTGTCCTGGCGGGCCTGCGGGCCGCCGGCTTCAATCTGGAGACCCAGCCATGAAACTGCGCAGCATCGAACTGGCCCTGCCCGATCCGGCCGGCGCCGCCCGCTTCATGCTCGATATCTGGGGCATGGCGCCGGGCGAGGTGCGGGGCGATACGCATTACCTGCGCGGCTCGGGCACGTATCCCTACCTCGTCTCGTTCGAGAAGGCGGAAGAGGAATTCGTTCGCCACACGACGTTCGTGTGCACTGCGCAGGAACTGGCTGGCATTCGCGCCAAGGCGGCCCAGCACGGCTGGCCGCTGACCGAAACGGTTTCGGCTGATCCCGGTGCCGGCGCTGGCGTGATCGTGGAACTGCCCGAGGGCGAATTGCTGCGTTTCCTGGTGGATGCCACGGAAGTGGAACCGATCGTGGGCCGCGACCTGCCGGTGAAGCTCACCCACGTGGTGTTCAATTCCGCCGATGCGGAAGCCTCGGGCCTGGCCGCCGAAGCGGTGCTCGGCTTTCGCGTGTCTGACCGCACCAAGGGCATGGTCTTCGTGCGCTGCAACGACAGCCACCATTCCACCGCCTTTGCCCGCGCCGGTTTTTCCAGCCTCAACCACATCGCGTTCGAGATGGAAGACCTTGATGCCGTGATGCGCGGCATCGGGCGGATGCGCGACCATGGCTTTGCCCCCGCCTGGGGGCCGGGCCGCCATGGGCCGGGCGCCAATGTCTATGCCTATTACATCGCGCCGTTCGGGCCGGTGATCGAATATTCCACGGCGGTGGAAAAGGTGCCGGAAGACTACAAGGCGGGCGAACCCGACGATTGGACCTGGCCACCGGGCCGCATCGACCAGTGGGGCATTTCCGACAAGGACTTCGCTGGCCTGCGCCAGGCCGAAGAGCGCTTCCGCTTTCGCCGCACGTGGGAGCCAAATGGGCAGCCGGCCGTCCCTGCCCCGGCCACCCCTGCCAAGGCCTGAACCGAATTTTTCCGGAGTGATCCCAATATCATGACCCGTCTCATCAGCTTCCGCCGCCCCGATGGCCAGCCCAGCTTCGGCCGTCTCGATGGCGATACCGTGCACGATCTGGGCGCCGCGGGCGCGCCGGCCTACCTCAAGGACGTGGCCGACCAGGACCTGGCCGCCCTGCCTGCCACCGGCACCTTTGCCCTGGCCGATGTGCGCCTGCTGCCGGTGGTGCCCAATCCCGGCAAGATCCTGTGCGTGGGCCTCAACTATGCCACCCACGTGGCCGAGACGGGCCGCGAGCAAAAGGAATTCCCGGCAATCTTCACCCGCTGGGCCGATACCCTGATCGCCGATGGCGAGCCGCTGGTGCGCCCGCGCGAGACCGAGCGGTTCGACTACGAAGGCGAACTTGCCGTGGTGATCGGCAAGGGCGGCCGCCGCATCGCGCGCGCCGATGCCATGGCCCACGTGGCCGGCTTTTCGGTGTTCAACGATGGTTCGGCGCGTGATTGGCAGCGCCACAACATCCAGTTCACGCCGGGCAAGAACTATCCCGCCACCGGCGCGTTCGGCCCGGCGCTGGTCCTGGCCGACGAGATCGACGACCTCGCCAGCCAGCGCGTGCAGACCCGCCTCAACGGCGAACTGGTCCAGGACCAGCCGATCAGCGACATGATCTGGGATATCCCGTTCGTGATCGAATATTGCAGCACTTTCACCCCGCTCGAACCCGGCGACGTGATCGTTACCGGCACGCCGGGCGGCGTGGGGGATAAGCGCAAGCCGCCGCTCTACATGAAGGCCGGCGATGTTTGCGAGATTTCCGTGGGCGTGATCGGCACCCTGACCAACCCGGTCATCGACGAGATCTGATCCGCCACCCTTTGTCCAACCCAGCCACCGCGCCCGCATAACGGCGGGCGCGGACCGATAAATGCATGCCTTTTGGGGAGAGAACCAACCATGAATTCGCGCCATAAAACCGCCCTGCTGACCGGGCTTTCCCTGGCCGTGATGGCGACGCCGGCCCTCGCGCAGAGCGCCGCAACCGCTCCGCAGGCCGCTGACGGCAGCCCCGATGCCGCTATCGTGGTGACCGCGCAGCGCCGCGTCGAAAAAGTCACCGAAGTGCCGATCTCGATCACCGTGGCCGATGCCGGCCAGCTGGAACGCCAGCAGGTCAACACCGTCAACGACTTGAACCGCATTGCGCCGAGCCTGGAAATCCAGTCTGCCCCGGGGCAGAACACCGGCGGCGGCGGCGCCATTCGCGGCATCGGTACGCAGACCTTCTCGGCCGGTGCGGTGGCTTCCGTGGGCGTGGTGGTCGACCAGGTCAGCCAGGGCAATGCCAACATTTCCGACCTGTTCGACGTGGCCCGCATCGAAGTGCTGAAAGGTCCGCAGGGCACGCTGTTCGGCCTGACGACCTCGGCCGGGGTGATCAACATCACCACCAACAAGCCCGAATTCGGCAAGGTCTCGGTGCGCGTGCGCAGCGAACTGTCGGCCGCCGGCTTTGCCGGTTCCAAGTCGGGCAACCAGGTGGTGCAGGGCGTGGCCAACGTGCCGATCGCCGATAACGCCGCGATCCGCGTGGCCGGCTATGCCAACTTGCGCCAGGGCCCGGACTACAACCTGTCCACCGGCAAGTACGACAAGAACGAAACCATGGGCGGCCGCGCCCGCCTGCTGTGGGAACCGACCGACAAGCTGACGGTCAACGTGATCGGCGACTATGCCGATACCCGCACCACCAACGGCGGCAACTTCTTCACTTTCGTGAAGTCCCTCTCGCTCGGTTCGGCCCTGGCAGCCTGCGGCATCACGGCGGAAAACGGCAACCGCAACTATTGCACCAGCGAGCAGTATACCGACCGGATCAAGACCGGCGGCGCCTCGCTGCAGCTTGATTACCAGTTCGCGCCGTTCACGCTGACCTCGATCACCGCCTATCGCGGCACGCACGAGCAGGGCTATGGCGCGGCCACCAACGTGTTCCGCGTCGATACCCTGCCGGTCACCGTGCACAATTCCTATGTCAACCGGCCGACCGACCTGATCACCCAGGAACTGCGCATTTCCTCGCCGGCCAACCAGACCGTGGAATATACCCTGGGCGGGTTCTATTCGCGCCAGATCCAGCATCGCGACCAGGAAGGTGCCACCGTCCTGCTGTTCGGCAACGCCATTCCGTCGAGCCCGGTCAACGCCTATCGCGTCAGCGATGAATCGCTGGCAGCCTTTGGCCAGATGACGATCCATGCCAGTGACAAGCTGCGCCTGATCGCCGGCGGCCGCTATACCGACGACGTGCTGTCGCTGCAGATGCAGAACGACACCGCCACCGCGATCGCATCGACCACGCGCCTGCATGTCGGCAAGGTTTCGTGGAAGGGCGGCATCCAGTATGACATCGATCCGCGCACGATGGCCTATGCCACCGTGGCGCGCGGCTTCAAGGGCGGGCAGATCGCCACGCCTTCGGATGCCAATCCCTATGTCGTGCTGCCGGAAATCCCGACGTCGTACGAACTGGGCTTCAAGACCACGCTGCTGCGCAGCTGGGTGCTCGATGCCAACCTGTTCTACCAGAAGATCCAGAACTTCCAGGCGCAGCAGTGCACGGTGAATGCCACCACCACGGTGATCTCGTGCGTCCAGACCAACATCAGCGGGGTCAAGTCGCGCGGGGCGGAAATCAACCTGTTCGGCAAGGTCACGCATGACCTGTCGCTCAACACCGGGTTCATCTGGGCCAAGGCGACTTATCCCAACGGCTATGTCGGCACCGATGGCACCAACATCGGCGGCACCCAGCTGGCCTATGCGCCCGAATACAAGTTCACGGTTTCGGGCGAATATGCGCGTGACCTGGGCGAAAACCTCAAGGGCTTCCTGGCCGCCGATGCGGTGTGGAAATCGCGCCTGCGCTATGAAGCCAATTCGGTGGCCGATACCACGTTTGCCCCGCATTGGACGGTGGGTGGCCGCATCGGCCTGCGCACGGCAGACGATCGCTTCACCATCGCGGTCTTTGCCCGCAATCTGTTCGACGTGCACGAACCCTCGCTCTACCAGTCGGACTTCCCGTTTGGCGGCGCGGCCAACATCGGCGCCATCTATGGCCCGCAATCGTTCCGGTCGGTGGGCCTGTCGCTCGACGGCAAGTTCTGATCCGGCACGGCCGCCCTTCGTGCAAGGCATGAAGGGCGGCCGTGTGTTTCTGCTATCCTGTGCCCCCAAGGAGAGCCCGATGCCCCTCGAAACGATCCGCGCCGCCATTGCCGCCATGGGCACCACGCTCACCCCCGATCTGTTGGGCCGGGTGCGGGCGCTGTTCGATGCCGAGCAGCAGGCGCTGGCGGCCGCGGTATCGGCCGCGGCGGTGGACCTGGCCTATGGCCCGCACGAACGGCATCGGCTCGATCTCTATGGCACGGCAGACGGCGCCCCCAAGCCGGTGCTGGTCTTCGTCCATGGCGGCGGGTTCCTGCGCGGCGACAAGGGTGGCGACGCGCCCGAAACCTGGCCCAATGCCGCGGTGGGCCGCATGGCGGCGCAGGCCGGGCTGATCGGCGCGGTGATCAACTATCGCCTGGCGCCCGACCACACCTGGCCGGCCGGATCGGAAGACGTGCTGGCCGCGCTCGACTGGCTGGTGGCCCATGCGGCCGACCATGGCGGTGACCCGCAGCGCATCGTGCTGATGGGCACCTCGGCCGGGGCGGTGCACGTGGCCGGCGCGATCCGGCTGCGGCCCGATCTGACGATACGTGGCGCGGTGCTGCTTTCGGGCCTCTATGGCCACACCCCGCTCGATGAGCGCGACATGCTCTATTATGGCGCGGCGGCGGACTATGCCGAACGCGCCCCGCGCGAAGCGATGGTCGCCACCACGCTGCCCCTGCTGGTTGCTTCGGCCGAATTCGATCCGCCCCGCTTCCAGGCCGAATTCCTGGGGTTGATGGCCGACCGCCTGGCCCGCCACGGCACCATGCCGCGCGGGCAGATCGCCTCGGGACACAACCACTATTCGATGGCGATGCACCTGGGCACGGCCGATCGCCGCCTGGCCGAAGAGATCGTGGCTTTCGTGCGCGAAACCTGCGCCTGAATTCGTTTTCCTGAAAGGCTCTTCCATGCTTGATCGTCGTACTGTGCTGGCCAGCGCGGCTGCGCTGGCTGCCACCTCCGCGCCTGCGCTGGGCCGGGTGAGTGCCAAGGCCGCCAAGGGCGCCGCCGCTTCACCCCAGTTCCCGCAGGGCTTCCTGTGGGGCGCCTCCACCGCGCCGCACCAGATCGAGGGCAACAACACCGCCAGCGACCTGTGGTTCATCGAAAACCAGCAGCCCACGGTCTTTGCCGCGCCTTCGGGCGATGCGGCCAACAGCTTGCTGCTGTGGGAACAGGATCTCGACCTGGCCAAGGCAATCGGGCTCAACACTTATCGCTTCGGCATCGAATGGGCGCGGATCGAGCCGGAAAAGGGCCTGTTCTCGCAGGCCATGCTCGATCACTATGCGCGCGTCATCGATGGCTGCCGCGCGCGCGGGCTGGCGCCGGTGGTCACCTTCAGCCACTTCACCGCGCCGCGCTGGTTTTCCGCGCAAGGCGGCTGGGCGAATCCCGAAAGCGCCGACCTGTTCGCCCGCTTTGCCGATAAGGCCGCGCGCCATTTCGGGAACCGCATCCACGCCGCGATCACGTTCAACGAGCCCAACATCCTGCTGCTGTTGCAGAACGCCAATGTCCCTCCCCAGTTGTGGGACATCCAGAAGCTGACGCTGGAAACCGCCGCCAGGCGGCTGGGCGTGCCGCGCTTCCTCTGCGCCAACGTGGCCGGCAAGGATGACCTGCCCGATCTGCAGCGCGGGCTGCTGGCTGCGCACAAGGCTGGCAAGGCGGCGATCAAGGCCGCGGCGCCCAAGCTGCCGGTGGGTTTTTCGCTGGCGATGATGGACGATCAGGCGGTGGGCAAGGGCTCGCAGCGCGACATGCGCCGCCAGCAGATGTACGGCACCTGGCTGGACGTGGCCAAGGGCGACGACTTCATCGGCGTGCAGAACTATGAACGCGCGCTGTGGGGTGCCGAGGGCCGCCTGCCGGCGCCGCAGGACGCGGTGCGCAACTGGTCGGGCAGCGAAGTATGGGCGCCGTCGCTGGCCGGCGCGGTGCGCTATGCCCATGCGGCCACGGGCGTACCGATCCTGGTCTCGGAACATGGCGTGGGCACCGATGACGACAGCATCCGCGCCGCGTTCATCCCCGCCGCACTGACCCATCTGAAAGCCGCGATCGACGACGGCGTGCCCGTCATGGGCTATTGCCACTGGAGCCTGATCGACAATTTCGAATGGATCTTTGGGTACAAGCCCAAGTTCGGCCTGGCGAGCTATGATCCCGTCACCTTCGCCCGCACGCCCAAGCCGAGCGCGGCAGTGCTGGGGGCGATTGCGCGGGCGAATCGGGTGTGATTTCGGTCCTGTGAAGTTTTCATATTGCTGAAACGGGGGCTTTAGGCTTCCACCACCCCCAACCCCCTCCTCTGAAGAGGAGGGGGCTTTTTTGTGGCTTTCAGGAACAGGAAAGGGCCGCCCGGTTTCCCGGGCGGCCCTTCCTTTTTGTCAGCCTTGGGCTTGGACTTAGAAGTCCATGCCGCCCATGCCGCCCATGCCGCCGGGCATGCCGGCCGGGGCAGGCTTGTCTTCCGGACGTTCGCTGATCGCCGCTTCGGTGGTGATCAGCAGGCCGGCGACCGAGGCCGCATCCTGGAGCGCGGTGCGCACGACCTTGGTGGGGTCGATCACGCCGGCAGCCTTCAGGTTTTCATAGACTTCGGTAGCGGCGTTGAAGCCGATGCCTTCGTCGGTCTGGTCGAGCAGCTTGCCCGCCACGACGGCGCCGTCGTTGCCGGCGTTTTCAGCGATCTGCTTGACCGGCGCGGTAATCGCCTTGCGGACGATGTCGATGCCGCGGGTCTGGTCTTCGTTGGCACCGGTGAGGCCTTCGAGAGCGCGGGTGGCATAGAGCAGAGCCGTGCCGCCGCCGGTCACGATGCCTTCTTCCACCGCAGCGCGGGTGGCGTGGAGGGCGTCGTCAACGCGGTCCTTGCGTTCCTTGACTTCGACTTCGGTGGCACCGCCAACCTTGATCACGGCCACGCCGCCAGCCAGCTTGGCCAGGCGTTCCTGCAGCTTTTCGCGGTCGTAGTCCGAAGTGGTGACTTCGATCTGCGCGCGGATCTGCTCGACACGGGCCTTGATGTCTTCGGCAGCGCCAGCGCCGTCGACGATCGTGGTGTTGTCCTTGTCGATGGTGACCTTCTTGGCCTGGCCGAGCATGCCGAGCGTAACGCTCTCGAGCTTGATGCCGAGGTCTTCCGAGATCATTTCGCCGGCGGTCAGCGTGGCGATGTCGCCCAGCATGGCCTTGCGACGGTCACCGAAGCCCGGCGCCTTGACGGCGGCGATCTTGAGGCCACCGCGCAGCTTGTTGACCACCAGGGTGGCCAGCGCTTCGCCTTCGATGTCTTCGGCGATGATCAGCAGCGGACGGCCCGACTGCACCACGGCTTCCAGGATCGGCAGCAGCGACTGCAGCGACGAGAGCTTCTTCTCGTGGATCAGGATGTAGGGGTTTTCGAGTTCCACCACCATCTTTTCGGGATTGGTGATGAAGTAGGGCGACAGGTAGCCGCGGTCGAACTGCATGCCTTCGACGACATCGAGTTCGAATTCGAGGCCCTTGGCCTCTTCCACGGTGATCACGCCTTCCTTGCCGACCTTTTCCATGGCTTCGGCGATCTTTTCGCCGACTTCCACGTCACCGTTGGCCGAGATGATGCCGACCTGGGCGATTTCGGCCGAGCCGGCCACCGGGGTGGAGCGGGCCTTGAGGTTTTCGACGACCTTGGTCACGGCGATGTCGATGCCGCGCTTGAGATCCATCGGGTTGATGCCGGCGGCAACCGACTTCATGCCTTCGCGCACGATGGCCTGGGCCAGCACGGTGGCGGTGGTGGTGCCGTCACCGGCCTTGTCGTTGGCCTTCGATGCCACTTCGCGCAGCATCTGGGCGCCCATGTTCTCGAACTTGTCCTTGAGTTCGATTTCCTTGGCGACCGAAACACCGTCCTTGGTGATGCGCGGTGCGCCGAAGCTCTTGTCGATCACGACGTTGCGGCCCTTGGGGCCCAGCGTGACCTTCACGGCGTCGGCGAGAATGTCGACGCCCTTGAGGATGCGTTCGCGCGCGTCGCGCGAAAAGCGTACGTCCTTGGCAGCCATTGCTCTGTTCCTTTGAATTCTAAGGGTAGAAAATCAGGAAATCCGGTGGATCAGCCGATCACGCCGAGGATGTCCGATTCCTTCATGATCAGCAGGTCTTCGCCCGACACCTTCACTTCGGTGCCCGACCACTTGCCGAACAGCACGCGATCGCCCACCTTGACGTCGAGCGGGGTGATCGTGCCGTTCTCGGCGCGGGCGCCCGTACCAACGGCAACGATTTCGCCCTCGGCGGGCTTTTCCTTGGCGCTGTCGGGGATGATGATCCCGCCGGCGGTCTTTTCCTCGGCTTCGACGCGGCGCACCAGCACGCGGTCGTGCAGCGGACGGAAAGTCATGGGTTGCTCCCTCTTCCAATCAGAAAATCTGCGCTGGCACTCTTAGGTCAAGAGTGCCAGCGGCCCGCATATGGGTGGATGCCGGAGGAGCGTCAAGCGTCGTGGCACAGATTCTTTTCGCCAAAATGAATGGATGGGGCCTTGGCGCGCCGGGACGGTGCCAGGGCGGGACAAGCGCCCCGGCACGATCGCCGCGCGATCAGGCGCCGATCATGGCAGCAGGCCCAGCCTTGCCCGGTTGTGCCAGCGCCACAGCAGCAGCGCCGCCACGCAGACCAGCCCGGCCAGCAGCCCCAGCCACACGCCCATGCCGCCGAGCGGCGTATAGAGCCCCAGGCCGATCGCGGTGAACAGGCCCGGCACCCAATAGCCGAAGATGGCGATGGTCATCGGCACGCGGGTATCCTGCAGGCCGCGCAGCACCGCGCCGCAGGTGGCCTGGGCGCCATCGAAAAGCTGGAACGCGGCCGCCACCACCAGGAACTGCAGGGCAAAGCCCACCAGCGCGGCATTGGCCGGATCGGTCACGTCGATATAGAGGCCGAGAAAGAAGCGCGGCATTGCCAGCATCAACGCGGCCGTCGTGGCCATGAAGCCCACGCTCATGCCCAGGGCCGTCCACCCGGCGCGGGCGATCCCGGCATGGTCGCGCGCGCCATAGGCCAGCCCCACGCGGATCGTGGCGGCCTGGCCCAGCCCGAACGGCACCTGGAACGTCATGCCGGCCAGTTGCAGCGCGACGGTGTGCGCCGCGAGCTGCAGTTCGCCGATCCGCCCGATCAGCAGCGCGGCCCCGTTGAACAAGCCGGCTTCGGCCACGATCGTGGCGCAGATCGGCAGGCCGATCTTCCACACGTCGGCAAAGCGGCGCCATTCCGCGCGCCACCACCGGCCCAGCAGGCGATAGCGGTGCAGCCGTCGATCAAACCGCAGCACCATGGCATAGGCGGCGAGCATTGCGCTGCTGGTGATCACGCTGGACCAGGCCGAGCCCATCAGGCCGAGCGCCGGCATGCCGGCGTGGCCATAGACGAAGATCCAGTTGCCGGTGGCGTTGACCGCCACGGCCAGCGCGGTGATCGCCGTGCCGATGCCCGGCCGTCCCAGGGTGGATACCACCGTGCGCAGCAGCGAGGCGAGCACCGCCGGCACGCAGGCCAGCGAAAGGACCGTGAGGAACGGCACGGCGCGCACCACCACCGCCTCGCTCTGCCCGGTGGCGCGCAGCAGCGGCCCGCCCAGCTGGCACAGCGCCATGGCCACCAGCGCGGCGATCAGGCCAACCCAGCCCCCCATCCGCACGGTGCGGCGCACTTCGCGCACCGCGTGGCGGCGGCGGCCGAGTTCGGCGGCGATCAGGGGCGAGGTGGCGCCGACCAGGCCGGTCAGGCTCCAGATCAGCAGGCCGAAGATGGAAACGGCCAGCGAAGACGCCGCCAGTGCCTCTGCCCCCAGGCGCGCCACGAACAGCACGTCCACGGCAAAGACCGCCATCTGCAACAGGTTTGCGCCCACCAGCGGCGCTGCCAGGCGCAACATCTCGCGCCATTCGCTGGCGGCATGGGGCCCGGCCAGATCGGGCGAAGTGGGAAGCGTGGCTGCGGTCATGCCGCCGGCCATAGGGGCTGGGCGGCGCGGGGGAAAGGAAAAGTCAGTGCGTCTTTTGGGGCGAGCCGGCATCGCCCGCAGGTGCGCGAAAGGCGTGGCTGAGCGCGTGATAGAGCTTTTCCGGACAGACTTGCGCACTCACCTGGTCGGCCACCAGCGCGGCGGCGAACAGCGGCAGGATCATCGCGCGATCGGCGGTCATTTCCATCACGATGATCACGGCGGTGAGCGGCGCGCGGGTGACGCCGGCAAAGTAGGCGATCATGCCCAGCATGGCGACGGCGCCGGAATATTCGGGCGGAAACAGCAGGCCCACCCACTGGCCCAGCCCGGCGCCGACCGAGAGCGAGGGCGCAAAGATGCCGCCCGGCGCGCCGCTGAGCGCAGTGGCAAGCGAAGTCACGAACTTGGCCGGGCCGAACCACAGCGACGTATCGGCGCCCGAGAGCAGGCCACGCGTGGTGCCATAGCCGGTGCCCCAGGCCAAACCACCCGAAGCCGGCCCGCCAGGGCCCAGGCCCTGCGTGGCCACGCCCACCACCGCCACGATCAGGCCAAGCCCGGCGGCCAGCGCCACGGGACGCGCGCGCAAGGCGCCGATCCAGCCGTGATCGATGGTGCCAAAGCGGCTGAGCACGCGGGCAAACAGCCCCCCGGCCAGGCCCCCGGCCACGCCCGCGCCCAGCGCGGCGATCAGCGCGGGCACGATCGGCACATGCTGGCTCATCGCGCCGAAATAGACATAGTCGCCCGCCAGGCCGAGGCTGACCAGGCCCGCCGTCATCACCGCCAGCATGACCAGCAGCGCCAGGCGCTGTTCAAAGGCGGAAGCCAGCTCCTCGATGGCGAAAGCGACCCCGGCCAGCGGCGTGTTGAACGCCGCCGCCACCCCCGCCGCGCCCCCGGCGATGATCACCCCGGCGCCGATCGGCACGCGCAGCCAGCGATGCACCGCGACCATGATTGCCGCGCTCAATTGCACGGTGGGCCCTTCACGGCCAACCGATGCCCCGCCCAGCAGCATGGCCAGGGTGCCGGCCACTTTGGCCAGCGCGGTGCGCAGCGACAGCAGTGGCGCCATGGCGGGATGGTGCGGCGCCTCGGCCGCGGCCATGACCTGGGGAATGCCCGAGCCACGCGCGGCGGGCCAGCGGTGCCGGGTGAGCCAGGTCACGCCCACAAAAATCGCCGGGGTCAGCACGATCGGTGCCAGCGGATAGGCGGTGACCAGGCGGGTGAACAGCGCCTGGGCGGCTTCCCCGGCGCGCGCGAAGAATATGGCGGCCAGGCCCAGCGCCAGCGCCCCGCCCAGCGCGGCCATGCGCGGTTGCAGGTTCCTGGCGGCGGCGAGCGGTTTTTCAAGACGGGGGGCTGGCATGGCCAAGGGCCTAGCGCGCATGGACCTGAATTTCGCCTGAAAGTTTTGGAAAAAGCCCCTCCACCATCCGCTGCGCGGGCGGTCCCCTGCCCATCGCTACGCGATAGGGAGGATCAATGTCCTCCCCATGCAATGGAGAGGAGGACCGCCGCGAAGCGGTGGTTGAGGGGCACTTGGCACAAAGAAAAAGGGCGAGCCCTGCGGCCCGCCCTTTCTCTTTTTCGTCGGGAAGAACCCGAAGAAGATTACTTGATTTCGACGGTGCCGCCGGCTTCTTCGATCTTCTTCTTGATTTCTTCGGCTTCAGCCTTCGACACGCCTTCCTTGACGGCCTTGGGAGCGCCTTCGACCAGGGCCTTGGCTTCGGTCAGGCCGAGCGAGGTGATCGCGCGGACTTCCTTGATGACCTGGATCTTCTTGCCGCCGTCGCCGGTCAGGATGACGTCGAATTCGGTCTTTTCTTCAGCAGCGGGAGCTGCTTCACCGGCGGGGGCAGCGGCCACGGCCACGGCAGCAGCGGCGCTCACGCCCCATGCTTCTTCCAGAGCCTTGGCAAGGTCGGCAGCTTCGAGAACGGTGAGCTGCGACAGTTCTTCAACGAGCTTGGCGATATCGGCCATGATGTTTCACTCCGTTAATATGTGGCGCCCGGATGCCGCACGGTGCGGCACGCTCGGGCAGAAGTCGTTTGAACCGGCTCAGGCCGCGTCCTTCTCGGCATAGGCGTTGAAGACGCGCGCCAGCTTCGCCGCCGGAGCGGTGGTGAGCTGGGCGATCTTCGTGGCCGGAGCCTGGACGAGACCGATAAGCTTGGCACGCAGTTCATCGAGCGAGGGCATCGTGGCCAGGGCCTTGACACCATCGGGGCTGAGAACCTGCGAACCCATCCCGCCACCGACGATTTCGATCTTGTCGGTGGTCTTGGCGAACTCGACGATCACCTTGGCGGCGGCGACGGGATCAGCCGAGGCAGCGATGGCGGTCGGCCCGGTGAAGAAATCACCAATGCCTTCGTAATCGGTGCCCTGGATGGCAAGCTTGGCAAGACGGTTCTTCGCAACCTTGTAGGTCGCACCGGCCTCGCGGATCTTCGTGCGCAGGGCGGTGGACTGGGCCACCGTCATGCCGAGGTTGCGGGTGACGACCACCGCGCCGGCCTCGGAGAAGACCTCGTTGAGGAAAGCGACCGATTCGGCTTTTTGCGAACGATCCATGCCTTACTCCTTCACAATGGCCGCGCGAGGGGCGAGCCCCCGTGCAGCCGGCTACGTTTGTCCCGGGCCGCAAGCGACCTGGGGCGAGTCCGTTCGACAAGGGAAGGAGGTTGCGCGGGGGGTAAAGCCACCGCGGTGGGCGCCACGATCCGAAAACGGAGCGCGCGGCCGTGAAATCTCTTTTCCCCGCCTAGGTCGGAAATTAAGCCTGGCAGCCAGGCACCGACGGTCTCGGACGGATGAGCGACAGGCAAAGCCGTCGTTCGGGTGCGGCCCCTAGCAGATGCGGGCAGGGAGTCAAGCCGTGCCGGGACGGCGCGGCGCGCGGCCAAGCCGTCGGTTATGCCGGGGCGGTGGCGGTTCCGGCATAACCGGCGCGCGCGGCCGGGCCGGTGGCGGCAGGTGCGGCCTTGACCACGCAGCAGTTCCGCCCCGCGCTCTTGGCCTGATACAGCGCCTGGTCGGCACGGCGCAGCGCGGGATCGAGCGTGGTTTCACCCACGCCCACGCCCGAGACGCCAAAGCTGGCGGTGACCGGAAAATCGCGGCCAAGCAGGCGTTGTGCGCGCAGGGCGAAATCGCGCCGCACCGATTCGGCCAGATCGGCGGCGGCATTGGCCGCGCCGCCACTGCCGAGCGCGCCCTGGGGCAGGTAGATCACGAATTCCTCTCCGCCAAAGCGGGCGGCAAAGGCGCGGGCGGGCAGGTGCGCATCGACCGCGGCAGCCATCTGCGCGATCACTTCGTCGCCGCGGTGGTGGCCAAAGCGATCGTTGACGGCCTTGAAGTGGTCGATGTCGCACACGATCACCGCGGCGCCGGCGCGCTCGTGGCTGCTGCGCCCGGCCAGCGCTTCGTCAAAGCCGCGACGGTTGAGCAGCCCCGTCAGCGGATCGCAGATCGCCCAGTCGCGATAGCGCATGAGCACGCCGATCATGACCGAGGCGAGCGCCGCCATGGCGAACGCCACCCCGATGAGGGAGCCGGTGACCTGGTACCAGAAGGCATAAGCCGTGACGGGGAAATTGGCGATGCCGCCACTGGCCAGCCAGCGAATGGCGATCACGCGCAGCGTGCAATCTGTCACCACCACCCAGCTCATCGCCACCAGGGCGCGATCGCCGCTGCGCCGGGTGCGCCCGCGGGCAAGCAGCAGCGGCACGGCCAGCAGCAGCGCGCAGCCCACGTCGGACGCCACCAGGTGCAGGCGCAGGCTGTCGGCAGCCACGCCCCAGGCGCTCGCCGCCGTGCTGCCCACGGCAATCGCGGCGCGCAACGCCATGTGGTTGCGGCGCAGGCCGAAATGTTCGCACAGGGCCTGGCCGAAACAGAAGAACGCCGCGGCAAAGACGGCGGTGGCGGCAATCGCGCGCCCTTCCACCGGCATCAGCAGGGCCAGTGCCGGCATGGCAAAGCCACTGGCGCTGCAGAGAAAGCCGCCCGCCCACCAGCCGGCGCTGGACACCCGCCAGCGGCCGGCCAGCACGGCGGCAACGCCGAAGGCAACCTGCATGACCGGCAAGATGAAGGCGAATCTGTCGTTCATGAATCCGGCAAGCGAGAGGGTGGCTTGCGCAGGCTTTGCTGCACGCGCGTCCTGCCTATGGGATCAGGGTAAACAGAACGCAAACGGCTGGCCCGCCCGAACGATGATTTTAGCGCTAAAATGGGGGTTCTTTAGAATTAATTACAGTTGGCCGGCGCGCAGGCGGCGCAAGTGTGGCGCGCCCCTTTGACTTTGCCCGGGCCAAAGCCTATATGGCGATGCAACACCTGCTGCTTCGAGCAAGACTTTCCCATGCGCGGGGGAAGGTTCACGGAAGGAGGCAGCGGGCATCGGCATGACGCGAAGGCTGCGGGCCATGGGTATCCGGACAAGGGTTCCCTGGGCAACGTGGCCTCTTTTGCGTTCATGCCGTGCCAATCGCCGCGCATGGCAGAATTTCCGCCGGTCTGCACCGGCCCGACTTAGCAAAGAGGCATAAACCTCCCATGGCAACCAAGGCTCCAGCCCGCGCCGGCCTGAAGAAGCGCATCCGCAAGATCTTCGGCGACATCCACGAAGTGGTGCAGATGCCGAACCTGATCGAGGTTCAGCGCGAATCGTACGAGCAGTTCCTGCGCTCCGATCCGGCCACGGGCTATGTCTCGGGCCTGGAAAAGACGCTGCGTTCGGTGTTCCCGATCCAGGATTTCGCCGGCACGGCCAGCCTCGATATCAAGGAGCGCGACGGCTATGTGCTGGAAGCGCCCAAGTACGACGTGAACGAATGCCGCCAGCGCGGCATCACGTATGCTGCGCCGATGAAGGTGACGCTCAAGCTCGCGACGTTCGAAGTGGACGCCGAAACCGAGACCAAGAGCCTCATCGATATCAAGGAGCAGGACGTCTACATGGGCGATATCCCGCTCATGACCGACAACGGCACCTTCATCATCAACGGCACCGAGCGCGTGATCGTGTCGCAGATGCACCGTTCGCCGGGCGTGCTGTTCGACCATGACCGCGGCAAGACGCACTCTTCGGGCAAGTACCTGTTTGCCGCGCGCGTCATTCCCTATCGCGGCTCGTGGCTCGATTTCGAATTCGACGCCAAGGACATCGTCAACGTGCGTATCGACCGCAAGCGCAAGCTGCCGGTCACCGCGCTGCTCTATGCCCTGGGCCTCAATGGCGAGCAGATCCTCGACCACTTCTACAACAAGGTCACCTGGGTGCGCGCCGAAGGCGGCTGGAAGGTGCCTTTCGTGCTCGACCAGTGGCGCGGCGCCAAGCCGACGTTCGACATCGTCGATGCCGCTTCGGGCGAAGTGGTGTTCCCGGCCGGCCAGAAGATCAGCCCTCGCGCTGCCAACAAGGCGGCCAAGGACGGCTTGCAGTCGCTGCTGATCCCGACCGAGGAAATCTTCGGCCGCTATGCCGCCAAGGACCTGATCGACGAATCGACCGGCCGCATCTGGATCGAAGCCGGCGATGAAGTGGCGCCGGAAAACCTTGACGTGCTCGACCGCGCCGGGGTGGACCAGCTCGACCTGCTCGACATCGACCACGTCAGCACCGGCCCGTGGATCCGCAACACGATGAAGGCCGACAAGGCCGAAGATCGCGACCACGCCCTGGCCGACATCTATCGCGTGATGCGCCCCGGCGAACCGCCGACGCGCGAAACCGCCGAAGCCCTGTTCGACGGCCTGTTCTTCGATGCCGACCGCTACGACCTTTCGGCCGTGGGCCGCGTCAAGCTGAACATGCGCCTGGGCCTGGATTGCCCCGACACGATCACCACCCTGCGCACCGAGGACATCCTCGCCGTGGTCAAGGAACTGGTGAACCTCAAGGATGGCAAGGGCGAAGTCGACGACATCGACAACCTCGGCAACCGTCGCGTGCGTTCGGTGGGTGAGCTGCTGGAAAACCAGTACCGCGTCGGCCTGCTGCGTATGGAACGCGCGGTCAAGGAACGCATGAGCTCGGTCGACGTGTCGACCGTGATGCCCAACGACCTGATCAACGCCAAGCCGGCGGTGGCCGCGGTGCGTGAATTCTTCGGCTCGTCGCAGCTGTCGCAGTTCATGGACCAGACCAACCCGCTGTCGGAAGTGACGCACAAGCGCCGCGTCTCGGCCCTCGGGCCGGGCGGTCTGACGCGCGAACGCGCAGGCTTCGAAGTGCGCGACGTTCACCCCACGCACTATGGTCGCATCTGCCCGATTGAAACGCCCGAAGGGCCGAACATCGGCCTGATCAACTCGCTCTCGACCTTTGCCCGCGTCAACAAGTACGGCTTCATCGAAACGCCGTACCGCAAGGTGCTGGACGGCAAGGTCTCGTCCGAAGTGGTCTACCTTTCGGCCATGGAAGAGCAGAAGCACACGGTGGCGCAGGCTTCGGCGGAAATCACCGGCGACGGCTCGTTCGTGGAAGAACTGGTTTCGGCCCGCCAGAACGGCGAATTCGTGATGGCGCCGCGTGAAACCGTGACGCTGATGGACGTCAGCCCCAAGCAGCTCGTTTCGGTGGCCGCCTCGCTCATTCCGTTCCTGGAAAACGACGACGCCAACCGCGCGCTGATGGGCTCGAACATGCAGCGCCAGGCGGTGCCGCTGGTCAAGGCCGATGCGCCGTTCGTGGGCACCGGCATGGAAGAAACCGTGGCGCGCGATTCGGGCGCCGCGATCGCCGCGCTGCGCGGCGGGATCGTCGACCAGGTGGACGCGACGCGTATCGTGATCCGCGTGACCGGCGATGTCGAACCCGGCAAGTCGGGCGTGGACATCTACACCCTGCAGAAGTTCGAGCGCTCCAACCAGTCCACCTGCATCAACCAGCGCCCGCTGGTGAGCGTGGGCGATATCGTCGAAAAGGGCGATATCCTGGCTGACGGCCCCTCGACCGAGTTCGGCGAACTGGCCCTCGGGCGCAACGTGCTCGTCGCGTTCATGCCCTGGAACGGCTACAACTACGAAGACTCGATCCTGATCAGCGAGCGCATCGTCAAGGAAGACGTCTTCACCTCGATCCACATCGAGGAGTTCGAAGTCATGGCCCGCGACACCAAGCTTGGGCCCGAAGACATCACTCGCGACATTCCCAACGTGGGCGAGGAAGCGCTGCGCAACCTCGACGAAGCGGGCATCGTCTACGTGGGCGCCGAAGTGCACCCCGGTGACATCCTCGTCGGCAAGATCACGCCCAAGGGCGAATCCCCGATGACGCCGGAAGAAAAGCTGCTTCGCGCGATCTTCGGCGAAAAGGCGTCTGACGTGCGCGACACCTCGCTGCGCCTGCCGCCGGGCGTTTCGGGCACGATCGTGGACGTGCGCACCTTCAACCGCCACGGCATCGAGATCGACGACCGTACCCGCGCCATCCAGAACGAGGAAATCGAACGCCTCGCCAAGGACCGCGAAGACGAGCGCGCGATTTTGAACCGTGCGACCTTCAACCGCCTGAAGGACATGCTGCTGGGCCAGGTGGCCACCGCCGCGCCCAAGGGCATCAAGAAGGGCGTTGAAATCGACGAGCAGATCCTGGCCGACGTGGAACGCCACGAATGGTGGAAGTTCGCCGTGGCCGACGATCTGCGCCAGCAGCAGCTCGAAGCGACCAAGGGCCAGTACGACACCGCGATCAAGGCGATCCAGGAGAAGTTCGAGGACCGCAAGGAAAAGCTGGAGCGCGGCGACGAACTGGCGCCGGGCGTGCTCAAGATGGTCAAGGTCTTCGTCGCGGTGAAGCGCAAGCTGCAGCCGGGCGACAAGATGGCCGGCCGCCATGGCAACAAGGGCATCATCAGCCGCATCCTGCCCCAGGAAGACATGCCCTTCCTGGAAGACGGCACCCCGGTCGATTTCGTGCTCAACCCGCTGGGCGTGCCTTCGCGCATGAACGTCGGGCAGATCTTCGAAACCCACCTGGGCTGGGCCGCACGCGGCCTGGGCCACAAGATCGGGGCGGCGCTCGACGCCTGGCGCGAAGCCAATCCCGATCCGCAGGCCGGTGAGCCGCCCGAAGCGGTGCGCGAACTGCTGCTCGACATCTATGGCGACAACTACGTCGAAGAGATCAAGGCACGCAGCGACAGCGAAATCGTCGAACTGGCCCAGAACGTGCGCAACGGCGTGCCGATGGGATCGCCGGTGTTCGACGGCGCCGTGGAAGCCGACGTGACCGCCATGCTGCGCAAGGCCGGGCTGGACGAATCCGGCCAGGTGACGCTGTATGACGGCCGCACCGGCGAAGCCTTTGACCGCAAGGTCACCGTAGGCTGCAAGTACGTGCTCAAGCTGCACCACCTGGTGGACGACAAGATCCACGCCCGTTCGATCGGCCCCTACAGCCTCGTCACCCAGCAGCCGCTGGGCGGCAAGGCCCAGTTCGGTGGCCAGCGCTTCGGGGAAATGGAGGTCTGGGCGCTCCAGGCCTATGGCGCGGCCTACACGCTGCAGGAAATGCTCACGGTCAAGTCCGACGACGTTGTCGGCCGTACCAAGGTCTATGAAGCGATCGTCAAGGGTGACGATACGTTCGAGGCCGGCATTCCCGAAAGCTTCAACGTGCTGGTCAAGGAAATGCGCAGCCTGGGTCTCAACGTCGAACTCTCGTCGCTCGACGACGAAGGCGACGAGGACGGCCTGGCCGAGGCAGCCGAATAAGCCGGTTTGGCGCGGCGGCGGGGTTTGCATCCCCCGCTGCCGCCGCCCCGGCTAGCCGCATGCACAGGATTTCCCTCCCAGTGAGGATCACGCAATGAACGACCTGACCAAATTCACCAACCAGCTGCCCAAGCCCGAAACGTTCGACCAGATCCAGATCGGCCTGGCCTCGCCCGAGCGCATCCGCAGCTGGTCCTTCGGCGAAATCAAGAAGCCGGAAACGATCAACTACCGCACGTTCAAGCCCGAGCGTGACGGCCTGTTCTGCGCCCGCATCTTCGGCCCCGTGAAGGACTACGAGTGCCTGTGCGGCAAGTACAAGCGCATGAAGTACAAGGGCGTCGTCTGCGAAAAGTGCGGCGTGGAAGTGACTGTGACCAAGGTGCGCCGCGAGCGCATGGGCCACATCGAACTGGCCGCCCCGGTTGCGCACATCTGGTTCCTGAAGTCGCTGCCCTCGCGCATCGGCCTGCTGCTCGACATGCAGCTCAAGCAGCTCGAACGCATCCTCTACTTCGAAAGCTACGTGGTCATCGAGCCGGGCATTACCCCGCTTGAACGCTACCAGCTGCTGACCGAAGACGAACTGCTCGACGCGCAGGACGAATATGGCGAAGACGCCTTTTCGGCCGGCATCGGCGCCGAGGCGGTCAAGCACATGCTCATGGACCTCGACATGGTCCAAGAGCGCGAAGACCTGCTCAAGGAACTCGCCGAGACCAAGTCGGAACTCAAGCCCAAGAAGATCATCAAGCGCCTCAAGGTGGTGGAATCGTTCATCGATTCCGGCAACCGCCCGGAATGGATGATCCTCGACGTGGTGCCGGTCATTCCACCCGAACTGCGCCCGCTGGTGCCGCTCGACGGTGGCCGCTTCGCCACCTCGGACTTGAACGACCTCTATCGCCGCGTGATCAACCGCAACAACCGGTTGAAGCGCCTGATCGAGCTGCGCGCGCCCGACATCATCGTGCGCAACGAAAAGCGCATGCTGCAAGAAGCGGTCGACGCGCTGTTCGACAACGGCCGCCGTGGCCGCGTGATCACCGGCGCCAACAAGCGTCCGCTCAAGTCGCTGTCCGACATGCTCAAGGGCAAGCAGGGCCGCTTCCGCCAGAACCTGCTCGGCAAGCGCGTGGACTATTCGGGCCGTTCGGTCATCGTGACCGGGCCGGAACTCAAGCTGCACCAGTGCGGCCTGCCCAAGAAGATGGCGCTCGAGCTGTTCAAGCCGTTCATCTACGCGCGTCTTGACGCCAAGGGTCTGTCGATGACCCTGAAGCAGGCCAAGAAGTGGGTGGAAAAGGAACGCAAGGAAGTCTGGGACATCCTGGACGAAGTGATCCGCGAACACCCGGTCATGCTCAACCGTGCGCCCACGCTGCACCGTCTGGGCATCCAGGCCTTCGAACCCGTGCTGATCGAAGGCAAGGCGATCCAGCTGCACCCGCTCGTCTGCTCGGCCTTCAACGCCGACTTCGACGGGGACCAGATGGCCGTCCACGTGCCGCTTTCGCTGGAAGCCCAGCTGGAAGCGCGCGTGCTGATGATGTCGACCAACAACATCCTCTCGCCCGCCAACGGCAAACCGATCATCGTGCCTTCGCAGGACATGGTGCTGGGCCTCTATTACCTGTCGATGGACCGCAAGGGCGAGCCGGGCGAAGGCATGCTGCTGGCCGACATGGCCGAAGTGCACCAGGCGCTGTTCGCTGGCGCGGTCACCATGCACACCAAGATCGTGGCGCGCGTGCCGCAGACCGACGAGAACGGGAAGACCTATCTCAAGCGGTATGAAACCACGCCGGGCCGCATGCTGATCGGCGAGTGCCTGCCCAAGAGCCACACGGTGCCCTTCGAGCTGGTCAACCGCCTGCTCACCAAGAAGGAAATCGCCGACGTCATCGACCAGGTCTATCGCCACACCGGCCAGAAGGAGACTGTCCTTTTCGCCGACGCGATCATGAGCCTGGGCTTCCGCAACGCGTTCAAGGCGGGCATCTCGTTCGGCAAGGACGACATGATCATCCCCGCCACCAAGGACGCCTTCGTGGCCGAGACCAAGGAACTGGTCGCGGACTATGAGCAGCAGTACCAGGACGGCCTGATCACCCAGCAGGAAAAGTACAACAAGGTGATCGACGCCTGGAGCCGTTGCGGCGACCAGGTGGCCAACGCCATGATGGACGAAATCCGCGCCACGCCGAGCGACGAGCACGGCCGTGAAAAGCCGATCAACTCGATCTACATGATGAGCCACTCGGGCGCGCGTGGTTCGCCAACCCAGATGAAGCAGCTGGCGGGTATGCGCGGGCTGATGGCCAAGCCTTCGGGCGAGATCATCGAAACCCCGATCATCTCGAACTTCAAGGAAGGCCTGACCGTCCTTGAATACTTCAACTCGACCCACGGCGCGCGTAAGGGCCTGGCCGATACCGCGCTCAAGACGGCGAACTCGGGTTACCTGACCCGCCGTCTGGTCGACGTGTCGCAGGACTGCGTGGTGACGGTCAACGACTGCGGCACCGAGCGGGCGCTGGAAATGCGCGCGATCGTGCAGGGCGGTTCGACCATCGCTTCGCTGGGCGAACGTATCCTGGGCCGCACCCTGGCCGAGGACATGATCGAGGCCAAGACCGGCAAGGTGATCTGCGAAAAGGGCACGCTGCTGGATGAAGCCGCCGTGGCGCGCATCGAAGCGGCCGGCGTACAATCGGCCCGCATCCGTTCGCCGCTGATCTGCGAAGCGCCCCAGGGCGTGTGCGGCACCTGCTATGGCCGCGACCTCGCGCGCGGTACGCCGGTGAACATCGGTGAAGCGGTCGGTGTCATTGCCGCCCAGTCGATCGGTGAACCCGGCACGCAGCTGACCATGCGCACGTTCCACATCGGTGGCGCGGCGCAGGTGAACGAACAGTCGCACCTGGAATCGATCTGCGACGGTACCGTGCACTATCGCGACATCCCGACGATCACCGACAGCCGCAATCGCCGCCTGTCGCTGGCGCGCAACGGTGAAATCGTGATCATGGACACCGACGGCCGCGAACGCGCCATGCACCGCGTGCCTTATGGTACCCACCTGCTGCACGAAAACGGTGCGACGGTGGCCCAGGGCCAGCGCCTGGCCGAGTGGGATCCGTTCACCCTGCCGGTGATCACGGAAAAGCCCGGTATCGTGCGCTACCAGGACCTGATCGACGGCCGCACCCTGACGGAACAGGTCGACGAAGCGACGGGCATCGCCCAGCGCGTCGTTACCGAAAACCGTGCCGGTGGCCGCGCGAAGAAGGAAGACCTGCGTCCGCGCCTGACCCTGCTCGACGATGCCTCGGGTGAATCCGCGCGCTACATGATGGCGCCGGGCACCACCCTGTCGGTGGAAGACGGCCAGGAAGTCCAGGCCGGTGACGTGCTGGCCCGTGCCAGCCGCGAAGCCGCCAAGACCCGCGACATCACCGGGGGTCTGCCGCGCGTGGCCGAGCTGTTCGAGGCGCGCAAGCCCAAGGACAACGCGATCATCGCCAAGATCTCGGGCCGGATCGAGTTCATTCGCGACTACAAGGCCAAGCGCAAGATCGCGATCATCCCGGAAGAGGGCGAACCGGTCGAGTACCTGATCCCCAAGTCCAAGGTGATCGACGTCCAGGAAGGCGACTACGTCAAGAAGGGCGACAACCTGATCTCGGGCTCGCCTGATCCGCACGACATTCTGGAGGTTCTCGGCGTCGAGGCCCTGGCGGAATACCTCGTGGCGGAAATCCAGGAAGTCTACCGCTTGCAGGGCGTGAAGATCAACGACAAGCACATCGAGGTGATCGTTCGCCAGATGCTGCAGAAGGTGGAAATCACCGATGGCGGTGACACCACCCTGCTGCCGGGCGAGCAGGTTGACCTTGAGGAAATGAACGAGACCAACGCCAAGCTGCCGGGGGGCTCGCGCTTCGCGGAAGGCAAGCCGGTGCTGCTGGGCATCACCAAGGCTTCGCTGCAGACGCGTTCGTTCATCTCTGCCGCGTCGTTCCAGGAAACCACCCGCGTGCTCACGCAAGCGGCGGTCGAAGGGAAGCGCGACAGCCTGATCGGCCTCAAGGAAAACGTCATCGTCGGCCGGCTCATTCCCGCCGGTACCGGCGCTGGCATGAACCGCATGCGCGTGGCGGCCAACAGCCGCGACGCTGCCCTGCGCGCTGCCAACCGTCGCCTTCAGGAAGCCCTGATCGCGCCGCGCACGGCCGCCGAAGAGCATGCCGCCGAACTGGCCCAAGGCCCCGAAGCGGCGATCGGCAACGATCCGCTGGCGGCTGTCGAGGGTGAAACCCACGGCACCGATGCCGATGCGGCCGATTACCTGATCAAGGGCGACGAGGACTGATCCTCGACGCCTGGTCAGATGGCTGACAAACGAAAACCCCGCCGGGCGACCGGCGGGGTTTTTCGTTTGCGGGTCTGGGGTGAGGCTTCGCCCCTCCGTCAGGCCTACGGCCTGCCACCTCCCCGCCAAGCGGGGAGGACCTGCCAGATCCTCCCCATGCAATGGGGAGGGGGACCGCCCGCGCAGCGGGTGGTGGAGGGGGCAATGGCGGAGGGGCCTGTACTCAGGCCGAAGTGCGCACCGCGATCAGGCTGTCGGGCACGGCGGCGGCGGCATTGGCGCCGCGCGGGGCAAAGCGGCCCTCCACGCGGGCGCCCTGTTCGATGGTGAGCGTGTCATAGCCGACGTCACCCACGATGCGCGCGGTGCGGGTAATGACCAGGTCGGCCACGCTCACCGCCCCGTTGACCGTGCCGGCCAGGCGGGCGTTGCGCGCGGTGATGGCGCCGGTGATCACGCTGCTTTCGCCCTGGACCAGCGCGGCGCAGGCCACGTCGCCTTCGATCTTGCCGTCGATGTGCAGGTCGGCCTCGGCGGTGATGTCGCCGCGCACGGCCAGGTCTGCGCCGAGCACCGAGAAAGTGGCCGGTGCCCGATCAGGGGTGGTCATGGCCGGCTTCTTTGAAAACATCGGGTAGAGTCTCCAGGAAGGGGCGCGGATCGACCGGGCGATCGGCGATGCGCACTTCGAAATGCAGATGCGGGCCGGTGGAGCGGCCGGTGCTACCGATCTTGCCGATTTCCACGCCGGGGCCCACGCGCTGGCCGGGCCGCGCCTCGATCCGCGACATGTGGGCATAGCGCGTGACCAGGCCCTGGCCATGGTCCACTTCCACGCAATTGCCATATCCGGAGCGGACGCCGGCAAAGCTGACCACGCCTTGGGCGGCGGCATAGATCGGCGCGCCGATCGGTCCCTTGAAATCGAGGCCGGGATGGAACGCGCCACCGCCGGTGAAGGGATCGGCGCGATAGCCAAAGCCGCTGGAGATATAGTCGGCACTGGCGGGCAGGGCATGGGGCAGGCGCGCCAGCCCCTGTTCCAGCGCGGACAGGCGCGTCATGGCCTGGCCCAGGCGGGCAAGCGCAGGATCATCCTGGCCGAGCGCGATCAGCGGGCCGCCCATGGCGCGGCGATTGGCCAGCCGCAAGGGCGCCACTTGCGCCGGGTTGAGACCGACGCGGCGGATGGCGGTTTCGGCCTGCGTGGCGCGGGCATCGGCATAGTGCGTGAGCGCCGCCACGAAGGCCGCCTGCCGCCCGGCAAGGCGCGAGAGCGTGGCGGCTTCGGGCGCGCCATTGAGCGACAAGGGCTTGCCGTCGGTGGCGCTGGCCTCGGCCGGCGGCAGATCGCCCAGCTGGCCCTTGACCATGGTTTCGATCATGTCCTGCCGGCGCTGCAGGTCTTGCAGCGCGCCGGCCACGCCGCCCTTGGTGCGGGCCATGTGCTGTTCGGCCTGGGTCACGGCGGCTTCGCGCTGGCGCAGGGCAGCAAGATCGCGCTGGGCAAGAACCTGGCCGACCAGCATGGCGATCATCACCCCCAGCCACACCAGCAAGGCCAGCGCCGCGCCCGCCGCCACGCGCATCTGCAGGCGGCCGGACAGGCGGATGAAGCGCACTTGGCCGTGCGCGCGCATGAAGAACTCGCGATCGGGAAACCAGCCGCGTACCTGCGCCGGCGCAGCCGCCAGGCGCACGCGGAGGCGGCGCAGGCGGGTGCCGGGCGTGGCGCCGGCCGCAGGGGCGGGACCCACGCGGCGCGCGGTTTCGGATTTGGCAGACGGCAAGATTTCCAGCGACCCCGCAAGACAAGACGTGTTGACGACCCCTGGGGCGCGGCGCTTATCGAGCGGGAACCCGGGAGTCGAATCCGCAGGCGCCAGGCCGGGGCGGGCCGTGCCTGGGTGGCGATGAATCGTTTGCAATGCCCCGCGCGCCCGTGACAGCGCGGGCCAGCAATGGTAAGCCCCGCGCCACTATGTCGACCAAGCCCCAGGAAATCGCCCTCGAGTCTCCCGAGCAGCTGGTGGAGCGCCTTGCCCGCGCTGGCCGTGCTGCGCAGCGTGAACTGGCGCGCATGCCGGCGCCGGCCAAGGAAGCCGCGCTCAAGCTGGCGGCCGATGCGCTGCGCCGCGCTGCGCCGGAAATCCTGGCGGCCAATGCCATCGACATGGCCAATGGCGTCACCCGCGGGTTGACCGCGGCGCTGCTTGACCGGCTCAAGCTGGACGAAGGCCGCGTGGCCGCCATGGCCGATGCCGTGGCGCAAGTGGCCAGCCTGGCCGACCCCGTAGGCCAGGAAATCGACCGCGTTACCCGCCCCAACGGCATGATCCTGTCGCGCGTGCGCGTGCCGATCGGGCTGATCGGGATCATCTACGAAAGCCGCCCCAACGTGACGGCTGATGCTGCCGCGCTCTGCGTGCGTTCGGGCAATGCCGCCCTGCTGCGCGGCGGCAGCGAGGCGGTCCATTCCAACCGTGCGATCCACGCCGCCCTGGTGGCGGGCCTGGTCGAAGGCGGCGTGCCGGCCGAGGTGGTGCAACTGATGCCCACCCAGGATCGCGCTGCCGTTGGCGCCATGCTGACCGCTGCGGGCCTGATCGACATGATCGTGCCGCGCGGCGGCAAGAGCCTGGTGGCCCGCGTGCAGGCCGATGCCCGCGTTCCCGTGCTGGCGCACCTTGACGGCATTTGCCACACCTTCGTCCATGCCGGCGCCGACCGGGCGATGGCCGAAGCGATCGTGCTCAATGCCAAGATGCGCCGCACCGGCATCTGCGGGGCGATGGAAACCCTGCTGATCGACGCGACTTATCCCGCCGCGGCCGCGCTCGTCACCCCGCTGATCGAGGCCGGCTGCGAAGTGCGCGGCGATGCCCGCGCCCGCGCGATCGATCCGCGCATCGTGCCCGCGGCCGACAACGACTGGGACACCGAATACCTCGATGCGGTGCTGTCTGTTGCAGTGGTCGATGGGTTGGACGCCGCGCTGGCGCATATCGCGCGCCATTCCTCTGGCCACACCGACGCGATCGTGACGGCCGATGCCGATGCGGCCGCGCGCTTCCTGGCCGAAGTGGACAGCGCCATCGTGATGCACAACGCCTCCAGCCAGTTTGCCGATGGCGGCGAATTCGGGCTGGGCGCGGAAATCGGCATTGCCACCGGGCGGCTGCACGCACGCGGCCCGGTCGCGCTGGAAGGGCTGACCACGTACAAGTGGCTGGTCCACGGCAGCGGGCAGGTTCGCCCCTGAAACACGGCTTGCCCCGGCTGACCGGCCTTTTGGGCGGCAGCTTCAACCCGGCGCACGGCGGCCATCGCCGGGTGAGCCTGTTTGCGCGCGCGGCGCTGGGGCTGAACGAAGTGTGGTGGCTGGTTTCGCCGGGCAATGTGCTCAAGCCCGCCCAGGGCATGGCGCCTTTGCCCGCGCGGGTCGTCTCGGCCCGGCGGCAGGCCCGCCGTGCGCCGATTCGGGTGACGGCGATCGAGCGCGAACTGGGCACCCGGTTTACCGTCGATACGCTGCGCGCGCTGGTGCGCCGCTATCCGCGTCGACGCTTTATCTGGTTGATGGGAAGCGATAATCTTGCCCAGTTCCACCGCTGGCGGGACTGGCGCGGGATCGCCCGCACCATGCCGATTGCGGTTATCGCGCGTCCGGGCTATGATGGCGCTGCGATGGCGAGCCCCGCCATGGTATGGCTGCGCCGATGGCGCCGGCGGTGCAGGCAGGAAAGTGATGGCGCTCTTTGGTCCGTTTGTGGGCCAGCAGGGGGTGCCGCCCTGAACGCCAGTATCCCGCACGATCCGATGCCTCGCGCCCCAGCGCTTGTCATCCTGCGGTTCGATCCCGATCCCCGCTCCGCCACGGCCTTGCGCCAGGCAGAGCCCGATTGGGCCGACCACGTTTCCGCAAACGGCCTGCGCGATGATGTGACTCATACTCGCATCGTGCAAATGCCTGGCGGAAGGAGCGGACACTGAGCGTCCTGGCTGCCATCCCTGCTTTCCGGCACGCCTGTCCGGTACTTCGGCTTTCCCGCCGCGCGCCCTGGCGCAAGGCGGTTTTGTCGTTGGATCGCAATGGGCGACCGGGCGTTGCGAACATAGCCATCTTTCAACCGGAGTTCACCGCAATCCAATGACCAGTGCCCAACCCCAGCCGGCAGATGCCGGCGCCGCTGTCTCGGCCCCTTCTGCCGGCGTGCCTGCCAGCCTGTTCGACCTTGTCCTGCAATCGCTGGATGATGACCAGGCCCAGGACGTGGTGTCGATCCCCCTGGAAGGCAAAAGCTCGATCGCCGATTACATGGTGATCGGATCGGGTCGCTCCACCCGCCAGGTCGCTGCCATGGCGCAGAAGCTGGCCGAGCGCATCAAGCACGCCGGTTATGGCCACGTGCGCATCGAAGGCCTGCCCGCCGCCGATTGGGTGCTGATCGATGCCGGTGACGTGGTCGTTCACCTGTTCCGCCCCGAAGTGCGCAGCTTCTACAACCTGGAGCGCATGTGGGGCTTCGGCGACGCCGGCTCTGCCTGATGATCTCTTCCCCCTCCTCGTCAGGGGAGGGGGCCAGGGGGTGGCGGAAGCCCAGCCCAACGCCAGACACGGACATCCATGCTCCTCCACATCATCGCCCGGGGAAAGATCGGCCGCTCGCCCGAGGCGGAACTGGTCGATCGCTATGGCAAGCGGGTGACCTGGGGCTTCAAGGTGACCGAGCTGCCCGACCGGGGCGGCGCCGTGCCGCCGGTGACCGCCAGCCCCACCCGCACCGTGGTGATGGACGAGCGCGGCAAGCAATTGGCTTCAAGCGAATTTGCCAAAGTGCTGGGCCGCTGGCGCGACGACGGCGTGCGCGAGGCACGCTTTCTCATCGGCGCCGCCGATGGGCACGATGAAGCCCTGCGCGAGAGTGCCGACCTGCTGATCGCATTTGGCGCGGCAACATGGCCGCACATGCTGGCCCGCGCGATGCTGGCCGAGCAGCTGTGGCGCGCCACCAGCATCATCGCCGGCCACCCCTATCACCGCGAGGGATGATGCCAGCAAGGACCATGAACGCGCGTCGCTCGCTGGTCCTTGCGGCCCTGCTGCTGGCGCCGCTGGCGCTGTGGCAGATCGCCGGGGCCGATCCGGCGCCTTCCTACCAGACCAGGGGCGAAGCCGCTGCGGCGCTGGCCCGCGCGCAAGGCGCGCTGGTCGAAGCGCGCACCCGCGGCGAAAAGCTGGAGGCCCAGGCCCAGGCTGCCACCGCGGCGGCCGACAAGACCGCGCAGGAAGCTGCCGCGATTGCTGCGCGCATCCAGCAATCCGAAGCCGAAATCCGCCTGAGCGAAGCCAAGATCGCCTTGATCGACCAAGAGCGCGCCGACTTGCGCCTGCGCATTGCCGCGCGGCAGGAACCGGTGGTGAGGCTGACCGCCGCGCTGCAGCTCTTTGCCCGCCGGCCGCTGGCGTTCAGCCTGCTGCGCGCGGATTCGCTGCGTGACACGGTCTATCTGCGCGCGGTGCTGGAAACGATGGTGCCCGAAGTGCGCCGCCGCACCGCCACCTTGCGCGGCGCGATCGTGCGCGGGCGCGCCTTGCAGGAACAGGCTGGCAGCGAGGCGGCGCGCCTGCGCGCCAGCCAATCCGGTCTGGCCGAGCGGCGCCAGCAACTGGCCGCGCTGGAAAGTCGCCAGCGCATTGCCAGCCGTGCCGCCAGCGGCACCGCCAGCCGCGAGGCCGACCATGCCCTGGCCCTGGCCGAGGAAACGCGCGACCTGGCGGCCCTGATGGAACGCCTGGGGCGGGATGGGCAGATGCGCGACCTGCTGGCCGCGCTGCCCGGCCCGATGCAGCGGCCCGACCGGCCCGGCGCGGTGCTGATGGTGGAAGACGCCGATCCCCTGCTGCGCACCGGCACGCCCCTGGTGTGGATCCTGCCGGTATCGGGCCGCGTGGTCACCGGCTTTGCTGAAGCGAGCGCAGCGGGCCCGGCGCAAGGCCTGTCCATCGCGCCCTTGCCATCGGCGCAGATCGTCGCGCCGGCGGCCGGGCGTGTGGCCTTTGCCGGTTCCTACCGCGGTTATGGCCAGATCGTGATCGTGGAGCATCCGGGCGGATGGACGTCGCTGGTCACGGGCCTGGGGCGGATCGATGCGGCGGTGGGCGATCGCGTGGTGCAAGGCTCGCCCCTGGGGATCGCCGCCCCGGCCAATCCGCTGGTCGGCGTGGAACTGCGCAAGGATGGCGTGCCGGTCAACCCGCTGGTGGCCCTGCGGAATTGATCGGCAACAAGGCGCGCCGGGGTTCCACCGGCCAAACGGGAATCCGGTGTCGCTCCATCTGGCATTCAGGCTTGCGGGGCTATACAAGCGGGCAGATTGGCGCTCGTCGTGCCAGCATGCCCCCTATCTAAGGTTCGATTGCAAACATGGCACAACCGCTTGCTTCCCTGCTGCGTGCAACGGCCCTGGTCACGGCCGTGGCGGTTTTGCCCGTGGCCACGGCCGGCCTGGCGGCGGTGGATTCCCGCACCGGGCCGCAGTTCCAGAAGCTCGAGCTGGTCTATGAAAAGATCAAGGAAAACTATGTCGAGCCGGTGGACGACGACACCCTGATCAAGGGCGCCATCGATGGCATGCTGGCCACGCTCGATCCGCACAGCGCCTATCTGGAAGCCCGCGATTTCGAGAACCTGCGCACCCAGACCGAAGGCGCCTATGGCGGCCTGGGCCTGTCGGTCACGCTCGATGACGGCGCGGTCAAGGTCATCGCGCCGATGAAGGGCACGCCGGGCGACCTGGGCGGCATCAAGGCCGGCGACTATATCACCCACCTCGATGGCAAGCTGATCTACGGCGGCTCGCTCGACGATGCGGTGGACCAGATGCGCGGTGTGCCGGGCACCAAGATCAAGCTGACGGTCTATCGCCCGGGCCGCGACGAGCCGCTCGATCTCACGCTCACCCGCCAGGTGATCAAGCTGCGCCCGGTGGAATGGAAGGTGAAGGACAACATCGGGGTGATCTCGGTGTCGAGCTTCAGCGAAAACGTGGGCAGCGAAGTGGCGCAGGCCGTGCAGGCGATCCGCGCCCAGTTGGGCAACAACCTGGCTGGCGTGGTGCTCGATCTGCGGGGCAATCCCGGCGGCCTGCTCAATGAAGCGGTCTCGCTGTCCGACGATTTCCTCGACAAGGGCACGATCGTCTCGCAGCGCGGGCGCGATCCGCAGGACAACGACATCTATTCCGCCCACCCCGGCGACGTGGCGCGCGGCTTGCCGATGATCGTGCTGATCGACGAAGGTTCGGCCTCGGCCTCGGAAATCGTCGCCGGCGCCTTGCAGGACCAGCACCGCGCGCTGATCATGGGCCAGCGCAGCTTTGGCAAAGGCAGCGTGCAGACGTTGATCCAGCTGAGCAAGGATGCCGCGCTCAAGCTGACGACGGCGCGCTATTACACGCCTTCGGGCCGTTCGGTGCAGGAAGGCGGGATCGAACCCGACATCGCCGTGCCGCAGATTTCCGATCCCGACCTGCGCAAGCGCGCGCTCCGCTCCTACCGCGAAAGCGACCTGCGCCGCCACCTGATCAACGAGATCAAGGAGGACAAGGATCTGGAGAAGGACAAGATCGACGATCCGCGTTTCAAGATGACGCCCGAGGAGCTGAAGGCCAAGGGCATCGACGATTTCCAGCTCTACTATGCGGTGCAGACGCTCAAGCGCACGGCGCCCGGCGCGCTGCTGGCCCTGCGCAAGCGCTGATACAGACTGCGGACCTTGAAGATGAGCACGGACATTCGCAATTCTCCCCTGTCGCTGGCGCATGCCCTGGCGCTGGGCGTGCCGCTGGTGGCCATGGGCACCGCGCTGGTGGCGCAATATGGCTTTGGCCTGCCCCCGTGCGAGATGTGCTGGTGGCAGCGCTATGGCCACCTCGCGGCGATCGCGCTGGCGATCCTGGCTCTGCTGCGCCGCGGCCGGCCCGAAGCGCGCTGGCTGGTGGCGCTGGCTGCGCTGGGCATCCTCTCGAGCGGGGTGATCGGTGCGTTTCACGCCGGGGTGGAGTATCATTGGTGGGAAGGGCTCACCACCTGCTCGTCCAGCCATATCGAGGGCGATCCGCTCGCTGCGATCATGGCCGCGCCGCTGGTGCGCTGCGATACTCCGGCCTGGACCATGCTGGGCGTGAGCATGGCCGGCTTCAATTTCCTGTTTTCCACTCCGGCGGCGCTGGCAATCTTGGGATTGCTGGCCAAGAGCCGCGCCAAGGGAGCCTGAAGCGATGACTCGTCCCGACACTGCACGCATGATCCGCGTGGACCAGGCCGGCGAATTTGGCGCCACCCGCATCTATGCCGGGCAACTGGCGGTGATGGGCGATCGCGGCCCGGATTCGGCCGAAATCGTGGAAATGGCGCGGCAAGAAGCCGATCATCGCGCCAAGTTCGACGCCATGATCGTGGCACGTGGCGTGCGGCCCACCGCGCTGCAGCCGGTGTGGAATGTTGCCGGGTTTGCCCTGGGCGCGGCCACCGCGCTGCTTGGCCCCAAGGCGGCCATGGCCTGCACCGCGGCGATCGAAACCGAAATCGACCGTCACTATACCGAGCAGCTGGAGGAACTGGGCGATACCGACCCGGAACTGGCCGCCACGATCCGTGAATTCCGCGATGACGAGCGCGCCCACCGTGATGCGGCGCTGGCGGCCGGGGCGGAACAGACGCCGGCCTATCCGCTGTTGTTCAACGCCATCCGCCTGGGATGCCGCGCCGCGATCAAGCTGTCGGAACGGATTTGAAAATACCGGTGGCCGGCGGGGGAGCGGACGAAGCATCGTGCGGAAAAGCGGGAACCGGTTTTTCGCAAAACGATGCGATGACGAAAGCCCGCTTCGTGCGTTGCCCCTTCATCTATCATTCACCGCCCCGCCGCCTTATGGTGGGGTGAACCGGGGGCGGCCTGCGATCGCCTCACCCGCTGGAGACGAACCGACAATGCGCCTTGCTGCCACATCTTCGCGCCTGACGGTGCGCCTTGGGGTTCCGGCCCTGCTGCTGGGCGGGCTGCTCATGGGGGCAACGCCGGCTTTGGCCGCGCAGGGCGCCACGCGCGGCCCCGCCACCCAGCCGGTGGAAGAAGGGCCGGTGCAGGGCGATGAAAAGGTCAACCAGCTGATCATCTATGGCGATGATCCCTGCCCGGTTTCCACGGCCGAGCAGATCACCGTCTGCGCGCGCAAGGACGAAGCGGAACGCTATCGCATCCCCACGCCGCTGCGCGACAATCCCAACGATCCCAAGAACCAGACCTGGACCGACCGGGTGAAAGCCTATGAAACCGTGGGTGCGGCCGGGATCAACTCGTGCTCGCCGGTCGGCTCGGGCGGGGCTTCGGGCTGCACCATGCGCCTGATCAACCAGGCCTATGCCGAAAAGAAGCAGGGCAGCGACGTGCAGTTCGGCAAGTTGATCCAGGAAGAGCGCGAACGCCGCCTTTCCACCATCGACAAGGACGCGGCCGCCGAACAATCGCGCGTGGAACAGCTGGAAAAGGAATACGACGCCCGCCTGGCGCGCGAGCGCGACGGCGAGACGACGCCGGCGCCGACCCCCGCCGCGCCGCCTGCATCGAACTGACCCATAGAAAAAGGCCACCTCGGGGCGAACCCGGGGTGGCCTTTCGACCTTGAGGCCGATCAGCTCAGCGCAATATCCGGTGCGTCTTCCTGTTTCATGCCGACCAGGTGATAGCCTGCGTCGACATGGTGCACTTCGCCGGTGACGCCGGCGGACAGGTCGGACAGGAAATAGAGGCCGGAGCCGCCTACGTCCTCGATCGTGGAATTGCGGCGGAGCGGCGCGTTCAGCTCGTTCCACTTGAGGATGTAGCGGAAATCGCCGATGCCGCTGGCGGCCAGGGTCTTGATCGGGCCGGCCGAGATGGCATTGACGCGCACCCCTTGCGGGCCGCAATCGTTGGCGAGGTAGCGCACGCTGGCTTCCAGGGCCGCCTTTGCCACGCCCATCACGTTGTAATGCGGCACGACCTTTTCCGCGCCATAATAGGTCAGCGTCAGGATCGATCCGCCATGGGGCATCATCGGCATGGCGCGCTTGGTCACGGCGACCAGGCTGTAGGCCGAGATGTTCATGGTCATCAGGAAGTTGTCGAGCGTGGTATCGTAGAACCGCCCGCGCAACTGGTTCTTGTCGGAATAGCCGATGGCGTGGACGACGAAGTCGATCGTTTCCCACCGCGCCTTGAGCGTTTCGAACGCGACATCGAGCGCGTCCATGTCGGCCACGTCGCATTCGATCAGGAAATCGCTGTCGAGGCTTGCGGCCAGCGGGCGCACGCGCTTGGCCAGCGCCTCTCCCTGATAGGAGAAGGCCAGCTCTGCCCCCTGTTCGTGCAACTGCCGGGCTATGCCCCAGGCTAGCGACTTGTCATTGGCGAGGCCCATGATCAGGCCGCGCTTTCCCTTCATCAATCCGGTCATGCGCCCTCGTACGCTCCTGCCCCGGTGTGCGCGTGCCCCTCAAAGAGGCGCGGCCAACGGGCATGTCATTCTGGTTCGGGCGCGCCGGCCTGGCGAATGGCCCGCGCGCGATCATCTGCCTGGCCCAGCATGTCGCGCTCCTCCGGAGTTTCGGCGAGCGCGGCATTGAGTTCGGCACCTATTACCATCCCTATGCCGACCAGCCAGAAAAAGAAAAGGGCGATCATCACCCCGGCCAGGCTGCCGTAGGTCAGATCATACGAGAAAACCGAAGCGAGGAGTTTGGGCAACAGGATGCTCACCCCCAGCCACCACAGCGAAACGAACAGCGCGCCCGGCCATTTGGGATAGCGATTCGACCGATAGGCGCTGGGCGTGAGCGAGAGAAACAGCAGCCACAGCGCGCCGAACAGCACCAGCGTGGGCAGGAAACGCCCCGCCGCCAGGCCATCGATCCAGGCGCCGAACTGCGGCAGCCAGGCCGCGATCACTTCCTGCGCTGCCCCGATCGCCACTTGCGCCAGGATGGAAACGAGAATCAGCACGACCGAGGCGATGATCAGACCCGTCGACATCAGGCGATAGCGCCAGAACGCGTGCTCCCAGTTCGTGCCATAGGCGCGGCGCAGGATATCGCGGATGGTTTCGACCAGGCTGCTCACCGTCCACAGCCCGACAAGGCCGCCGATCCACAGCAGGTGGCCGGTGCGCGCTTCCACCGCGGCGCGGGCCACCGGCTCGATCGTGGTGGCCACCACCGGGGGCAGGGCCATGAGCACGGTGTTGATCGCGGCGGTGCGCTGGCTGGCTTCTCCGATCAGCGAAAACAGCGCGGCCCCGGTGATGAAAAAGGGGAACAGCGCGATCAGCACCATATAGGCAAAGTTGCCGGCGTGGATGAAACCGTCGTTGATGACGCCGGTCCAGATGCGTTTGAGCGTTTCATGGATGCGGGTGCCGGGGCGCAATTCCTCGCGCGCTTCGTCCCATTCGGCACGCAAGCGGCGGTGCAGCGCGGCGCGGCGGCGCGCCTCTGGCGAAAGATCGGGCACCAGCGCCTTGGCCCCGTCGGGAACCCCCGGCACGTGATCGGCGCGATCAGGGTCGATGTTGGCGGGATCGGCGCCGGCAGGATCGAATTGATTGTCCATCACTTGTGGCAATGCACGGAAGGCCGGTCGGCTCCCGGCCGGGCGCAACCCGCGGGTGCCACAAGGATGGTTTCAGCCGGTTCAGGCACCAAGGCGCGCGCGCGGATTGCGCCCGTCGTGCCAACCGGCAAGGCGCGCCTTGAGATCGGCGTCGTCGGCCGGAAGGTCGATCTGCAGCGTCACCAGCTGGTCGCCACGTTCGCCATCCTTGCGGGAAAAGCCCTTGCCCTTGAGGCGCAGGGTGCGCCCGCTGCTGCTGCCCGGCGCCACCGTGAGCATGACCGCGCCATCGGCAGTGGGCACTTTCACCTTGGCGCCATTGACCGCTTCTTCCAGGGTGATCGGCAGGTCCAGGCGAATATTGTCCCCATCGCGCACGAAGAAGGGATGCGGGGCGATCTCGATCGTGATCAGCGCATCGCCCGGCCCGCCGGGGCCCGGTTCGCCCTTGCCAGCCAGGCGCATCTGCTGCCCGGATTCGACACCCGGCGGCAGCTTGAGTTCGATCGTGCTGCCCGAAGACAGCGTGACGCGCTGCGCGGCGCGGGTGGCCGCCTCCACGAAGGGCACTTGCAGGCGATAGCTGACATTGGCGCCCTTGGGCGGTGGGGGACGGCGCCCGCCACCCATTCCGCCCATTCCACCCATGCCGCCGCGCCCGCCGAACAGGCCTTCGAACAGGTCCGACAGGTCAGGCCCGTCACCGCTTTCGAAGCCGCCATCGTGGCGAAAGCCGCCCTGGCCACCGCGAAAGCCGCCGCCGCCGAAACCACCGCCCCCGAATGGCATCGTCGGGTTGCCGTCGGCATCGATCTCGCCGCGGTCGAACTTGGCGCGCTTGTCCTTGTCGGACAGCAGATCATAGGCGCGAGTCACTTCGGCAAAGCGCTCGGCCGCCTTGGGATTGTCCTTGTTGTGATCGGGATGCAGTTCCTTGGCGAGCTTGCGATAGGCCGATTTCACGTCCTTTTCGCTCGCACTGCGCGCCACGCCGAGAATGGAATAAGGGTCTGCTGCCATGGCTCTCTAGCTAGGGACAGGGCGCCTTGCCCGCAAGGCTCGCTTTCAACATCGTTGCGCCCGCGATAGAGCGCCTTGACCCATATCATCGCGGGAATGGATGCAAGGCGTCCATCATGCCCGCCACCATGCTGCCAACAGGACATTTTCCCGTGACCGAACAGAGCCAGGACGCGATTCCCCACGGCGATCCCTTTGCCATCTTCGAGGACTGGTTCGCCCAGGCCCAGGCGAGCGAGCCCAACGATCCCAATGCCATGGCGCTGGCCACCGCCACGCCCGAAGGCGCGCCTTCGCTGCGCATGGTGCTGCTCAAGGGCCACGGCGCCGATCTCGGGCCCAGCTTCGATCACGCCGGCGGCTTTGTGTTCTACACCAATTTCGAAAGCCGCAAGGGCGGTGAACTGGCCGCCAACCCGCAAGTGGCCCTGCTGTTTCACTGGAAAAGCCTGCGCCGCCAGGTCCGCATCGAAGGGCCGGTGGTGGAAGTGACGCCGGAAGCGGCCGATGCCTATTTCGCCAGCCGCCATCCCGAATCGCGGCTGGGTTCGGCCGCGTCGGACCAGTCGCGCGTGCTGCCCTCGCGCCAGGTCTATCTCGATCGCGTGGCGGCCCTGCGCGCGCAGTTTCCTGACGGTAACGTGCCGCGCCCGGCGCACTGGTCGGGCTATCGCGTGGTGCCCCGCGCCATCGAATTCTGGCAGGATCGCGACTATCGCCTGCACGAACGCCGCCGTTTCGTGGCGGATGGGCAAGGCGGCTGGACCAGCACCCTGCTTTATCCGTAAAGGGGCGGGATGACCCAGACCTCGCACGCAGACCTCAATCGCCGCGCCGCCATGGCCAGCAGCGCGGTGGCGCTCCTGCTGCTGGGCCTAAAAGGCTGGGCCGTGGTCCAGTCCGGCTCGCTGGCGATGCTGGGCAGCCTGGCGGACACCGCGCTCGATCTGGTGGCCAGCCTGGCGACGCTGCTGGGCGTGTGGATCGCGGCCATTCCCGACGATCACAACCACCGTTTCGGCCATGGCAAGGCCGAGGCGCTGGCGGCCATGTTCCAGGTGATCCTGATCTCGTTTTCCGCGCTGGGCCTGGCCTGGCGCGCGATTACCCAGTTCCTGGCCGGCGCCCCGGCGATCGAGGCCGAATCGGGTATCGTGGTTTCGGCCGTGGCGATGGGGGCAACGCTCGCGCTGCTCGCCTACCAGCGCATGGTGATCGCCCGCACCGGCAGCCTGGCGATCAGCACCGACAACGTGCACTACAAGTCTGACTTGCTGCTCAACGCGGCGGTGATCGCCGCGCTGGTGATCGAGCGGACCTTGAACCTGCCCGGCACCGACGCGGTCTTTGCCTTTGGCATCGCGCTGTGGCTGGCCTGGGGCGCCTGGGGTGCCTCGCAGGAAGCGGTGGACCAGTTGATGGACCACGAATGGCCGATCGAAAAGCGCGAGCGGTTCCTGGAAGTGGTGGCCCAGCATCCCGAGCTGAAAGGCCTGCACGACTTGCGCACGCGCACCAGCGGCAACCGCGATTTCGTGCAATTCCACGTGTGGGTGGACGGCAAGATGACCGTGGCCCAGGCCCACCGCGTGATGGACGAGATCGAGGAAAAGCTGATGGCCGAGTTTCCCGGGCTGGAAGTGCTGATCCATCCCGATCCCGAAGGCCACGTCGACGAAGCCGGCCTGGGCGCCACCGACCTGCTGGCGCCCGGCCCCAATGGCGAAAGCCCGGCGCTGGCGGTGCAGGGCGGGCCAGGCGAGGGATAGGGCCGGCGCTCGGGGCGAACGGATGTTGTGTGATTTTCTCCCTCTCCTCCTCCTCCTGCTCTGAAGACGATGGGGCTTTTTTAACGCTGGCGTTGTAGGTCGGGGCCATGGGGTTTCATCGGGCTTGGGCTTGGCTGGCGGAAGGGCGCCGCACCGTGATCGTGCTGTTCGCCGTCGCGCTGGGCCTGCGCGCGCTGGCGATTCTGGCGGCGGTCGAGCCGAGTTCCGACGCCGCCTGGTATTTCTCGCGCGCGGCGATGCTGGCCGATGGCCGGGGTTACCTGGGCGATCATGGCGCACCGACGGCCTATTGGCCGCCGGGCTGGCCGCTGGCGCTGAGCCTGGTGTTTCGCCTGACCGGCCCTTCGATCTGGGTGGTGGGCCTGTGCAACCTCGCTTTGTCGGCGCTGGCTGGCTGGCTTACGCTCGATCTTGGGCGGCGCCTGGCCGGCCATGAAGCGGCGGGCCGCCTCGCGCTGCTGCTCTGGGCGGTCTATCCCAATGCCGTGCTCTATGTGCCGCTGGCGCTGACCGAGGTGTTCTATACCACGCTGCTGCTGGCGCTGTGCTGGATCGTGGTGGCGCGGCAGGGCTGGGGCTGGACAGTGCTGGCCGGGCTGGTGCTGGGCCTGGCCACGCTGGTCAAGGCGCAGAGCCTGATCCTGGCGCCGCTGCTGCTGACGATTGCCTGGCTGCGACAGCCCGCGCCCTGGCCGCGCCTGCCGGGCATCGTGGGGCAAGGCCTGGTCATGGGCGCGGCCGCCCTGCTGGTGATTGCCCCGTGGACCCTGCGCAACCATCGCGAACTGGGCGCCTGGGTGCTGGTTTCCACCAACGGTGGCATCACCTTGCTGACCGGCAACAACGACAGCGCGCGCGGCGGCTTCACGCCCGACGATCCGGTGGTCAAGGCGCTCGATGCACGCACCGACCTGAACGAACTGGCCTATGACCGGGAGGCCGGCAGGCTGGGCATGGACTGGATCAAGGCGCACCCGGCTCCCTTCCTCAAGCTGATGCCGATGAAGCTGGCGCGGCTGTGGGGGCCCGATGGCGAAGGGCAATGGGCCTATGAAACCGGGTCGTGGGCCTATGCGGCCGCGCCGCGCGCGTTCCTGGCGCTGCGCGTGGCCAACCAGGCGTGGTATTGGGCCTTGCTGGCGCTGTTCGTCGCGGCCTTTCCTGTGATGCTGCGCGCGCGGCGCAGCGCCGGCCTCGGCCTCATCGATTGGTGGCTGCTGCCCTATGGCATTGCCGCCTATCCTAGCGTTATTGCCATGGTCTTTTCCGGGCAATCGCGCTTTCATTATCCGGCGATGCCGTTCGTGTGCGTCGCGGCGGCCTGGCTGATCGTGACCATGCTGCGCGGGCGTGACAGCACGGCGCCCTTGCGCTAAGGCGCTGCCCATGGACCTCCGTTCCGCCGCGCTGACTACTATCACCACCCCGGTGTGCCGGGGGTGGGGTCGCGCGGGCGCCTGATCGGCCCCACCGCAACGCCACCGCCCCGGTTCGGGCGGAATGGCATCTTCCTCCCGGATCGTTTCTGCCGGTTTCGGCCAAACCCGAGATGCCGCCCCTTTCGGCGCCGCGGCACTTGTGCCATGGCGCGCGTCATATCCCGCAAGAGAGATCCGATGTCAGACCTGCTCAAGATCACCCTGCCCGATGGTTCGCTGCGCGAAGTGGCGCCGGGTACCACGCCGGCCGATATTGCCGCCGCGATCGGCCCGGGCCTCGCCAAGGCCGCGATCGGCGCGCGCGTGAATGGCGAGCTGTTCGACATCACCCGCCCGTTCGAGGGTGACGCGCAACTGGCGCTGGTCACCGCGCGCGACGAGGCCGACGCCCTGGAACTGGTGCGGCACGACTATGCCCACGTCTTGGCCGAGGCGGTGCAGGCGCTGTTCCCCGGCACGCAGATCACGTTCGGCCCCGCCACCGACGATGGCTTCTATTACGATTTCGCCCCCGTCCGCCCGTTCACCGAGGAGGACCTGCCGGCGATCGAGGCGGAGATGCGCAAGATCATCGCCGCCGACAAGCCGTTGCGCCGCGAAGTGTGGAGCCGCGCGGACCTGATCGCCCGCTGGAGCGAGCAGGGCGAGACGTTCAAGGCGCAATGGGCCGCGGAACTGCCCGAGAGCGAGGAACTGACGGTCTATTGGTCGGGCAGCGACTGGCTCGACATGTGCCGTGGGCCGCACCTCGCCTCCACCGGCAAGCTCGATCCCAATGCCTTCAAGCTCACGCGCGTGTCGGGCGCCTATTGGCGCGGCGACCAGAAGAACGCGATGCTCAGCCGCATCTATGGCACCGGCTGGCTCAACAAGAAGCAGCTGGATGCACACCTCCACCGCCTGGAGGAAGCGGCCAAGCGCGACCATCGCAAGCTGGGCGCGGAGATGGACCTGTTCCACCTGCAGCAGGAAGCGCATGGTTCGGTGTTCTGGCACCCCAAGGGCTATCGCATCTGGCGCGAGCTGGAAGCCTATATGCGCCGCGCGATCGACGGCGCCGGCTATCGCGAGGTCAAGACCCCGCAGGTGATGGACGCGCGCCAGTGGGAGCAATCGGGCCACTGGGGCAAGTATCGCGAAAACATGTTCGTGATTCCCGACGAAGTGCCCAACACCGAGGACGACGGCCCGGTGATCAGCGGCGAGGCCGACTGGATGGCCCTCAAGCCGATGAACTGCCCGGCGCACGTGCTGATCTTCCGCCAGGGCCTGAAATCCTATCGCGAGCTGCCGCTGCGCCTTTATGAAAACGGCTGTTGCCACCGCAACGAGCCGCACGGCGCGCTGCACGGGCTGATGCGCGTGCGCCAGTTCACCCAGGATGACGCGCATATCTTCTGCCGCGAAGACCAGATCGTGGACGAAGTGCGCGCGTTCTGCGAACTGGCCGACCGCATCTACAAGGACTTCGGCTTTACCTATTCGATCAAGCTGGCGCTGCGCCCGGAAAAGCGCTTTGGCACCGAAGCGATGTGGGACCAGGCCGAGGCCGAACTGCGCGATGCCGTCGCCACCGCCGGCCTTGCCACGCCCGAATATGGCTGGGAAGAACTGCCCGGCGAAGGCGCGTTCTATGCGCCAAAGCTGGAATGGCACCTGACCGATGCCATCGGCCGTACCTGGCAGGTGGGCACGATCCAGTCCGACCGCGTGCTGCCCGAGCGGCTTGACGCCGGCTATATCGCCGAGGATGGTGAGCGCCATCGCCCGGTCATGCTGCACCGCGCGATCTTCGGTTCCTATGAACGCTTCATCGGCATCCTGATCGAGCATTTCGCCGGCAAGCTGCCGACCTGGCTGGCCCCGACCCAGGCCGTGGTGGCGACCATCGTTTCGGACGCCGATGGCTTTGCCGTCCAGGCGACCGAGGCGCTGCGCGCCGCCGGCATCCGGGTGGAAAGCGACCTGCGCAACGAGAAGATCAACTACAAGGTGCGCGAACACTCACTGCAAAAGGTGCCGTACCTTTTGGTGGTGGGCAAGCGCGAGGCCGAGGAAGGCACCGTGGCGATCCGCCGCCTGGGCGAGCAGGCGCAAGCCGTGCTGCCGCTGGCCGAGGCGATTGCGCTGATCAAGGCCGATGCGCTGGCGCCGGATCTGCGGGGGTAAGGGAGCCACCTCCCCATTGTATGGGGAGGATCTTTTCCCTCGATCCTCCCTGCCGAAGGCGGGGAGGGGGACCGCCGCGAAGTGGTGGTGGAGGGCCCCAAGGATACAAAAAAGGCCAGGGTCGCATGTCCGACCCTGGCCTTTTTATGCCATCAGGCGAAAGGGTGGATTACTCCGCCGCTTGCTTGGCCGCCTTGGCTTCGTTGTAGCGTTCGATCGCTTCCACCGTGATGCGGCGGGCGTCGTCGGCGCCGCCCCAGGTGCCCACGCGCACCCACTTTTCCTTTTCCAGGTCCTTGTAGTGGGTGAAGAAGTGCTCGATCTGCTTGAGCACGATTTCGGGCAAGTGATCCTTTTCCAGCACTTCGGTGTAATACGGGAAGGTGGAATCGACCGGCACGCAGACCAGCTTTTCATCGCCGCCCTGTTCATCTTCCAGGTTCAGCACCGCGATCGGGCGGGCGCGGACAACGCAGCCGGGGATGAACGGCGAGCGGGCAATGACCAGCGCGTCGAGCGGGTCGCCATCGGGCGACAGGGTGTGGGGGACGAAGCCATAGTTGGCCGGATAGCGCATCGGCGTGTGCAGGATGCGGTCCACGAACAGGGCGCCGGATTCCTTGTCGAACTCGTACTTCACCGGTTCGCCGCCGACCGGCACTTCGATCACGACATTGAGGCTTTCGGGCGGATTGTCCCCGGTGGGGATAAGGTCGATGCGCATCGGTTCTTTCTTGCCTTGGTTCAGGCCCGTCGGGCCAGTTGTTGTTCGCCGTCCACCGGCTCTAGCGCCGTGGCTTTTGCGTCGCAACAATACTTGTGACGCATTCCCCTATCGTTGGTTAACCGGCGCCCAGCGCGTTGATGGTGAAGGCGATCACGCCGATGTTGAAAACAAGGGCGGCAAAGGAATGCAGCGTCACGATCCGGCGCACGCGCCCGCTGGTGATCGCGGTGTCCGAAGTCTGGAACGTCATGCCCAAGGTGAATGAAAAATAGGCGAAATCGAAATAGTCGGGGGTCTTGGTATCGGGAAAGTCCAAGCCGCCGCGATCCTTTCCGCTGTCTTCGTCGCGGGTATAGTAAAGATGGGCATAGTGCAGGCCATAGACCGTGTTGGCAAAAAGCCAGGTCAGCAGCAGCGTGCCGATCAGCCGCACCTTGGCCAGCGAATCGCCATGGGCGGCGCGCGGCAGTTCGCCGGCGATCGCCGCCATGACCACCAGGGTCAGCACCGTGGTGATGCACAGCACCGCCGCGCGGTTGGCATCGTTGTCCACCGAGCTTTGCCGCATGGTATCGGCATCGGCACAGCGCAGCAGCGGAATCAACGAGCCCAGGAAGGCGAGTGCAGCAAAGTCAAAGCCCATGGCCAGCGAATCGGCCAGTTCGGCACCCTTCTGGCTGAGCGGGTGCCACACCCACCAGCCAGCGGTGCCGCCCATGAACAGCAACAGGAACATAAGAAAGCGGGGCGGGGCCAGGCGGCCCGGGTGCCACCCGGCCCGCGCCATCACTTGCCAGCCCTGCTCGTGCCGGTCTTGCTCTTGCCGGCCTTGGGGCTGAGCAGCTTGTCGAGACCGGTCGGCGCCGTGCCGGGCGCGGCGCGCACCAGCCAGGGCCAGCGCAGGCCATCGGCATATGTGATCGGCAGCGTGACATAGCGATCGTCGCGCTTGACCAGCAGTTCGATCGGCCGGCCCGCGCCGGGGTTGCCGGTCTTGGCATTGGTGATCGCGGCCTTGAGCTTGTCGGCGTCATAGGCGTCGCCGTTGACGGCCACCACCTGCATCCCCGAAACCAGGCCGGCCTTGAACGCCGGGCCATCCCAGCGCGAGGCCGTGACCTTGCCGTCCTTGTCCAGCGTCACGCCGAGCGAGTTGAACAGGCCCAGCACCTTGGCATCGGCCATGCGCGCCTTGTCATAGGGGTTGGGCTCTTCGCGGAATTCGAGCTTGTAGCCGCCGCGTTCGACCCCACCCAGCGGCACCGGCTGGCCCGGCGTCTGCAGCCGGGTCGTGAGGAAGCTGGCCCAGTCATAGGGATAGATGCCGTTCAGCGTCTTGACCACGTCCTCGAATTCATAAGTCAGCACGCCCCAATCACCGTCGCGCACGCCGAAGAATGCCTTGGCGAAATCGTCCAGGCCGCGTTTGCCGGCCGTGCCGTCGCGGATGATCTGGTCGGCTTCCAGCCATACCAGCGCGCCTTCGGTGTAATAGTCCTCGCCCCGGGTGAGCGAGGCATAGGGCTTGGGCTTGCGCGCGGCGAAGACCGGATCGAGCGTGGTGTCTTCGACCGAGCGCCACTCGCGCCCGGCCATCTGGCTGAAGGTGCCGGCATAGTTGGCCAGGCTGCCCAGCACCATGTCCTTGCTCTGCACGCCCGAGCGCGCGGCCAGGACCAAGCCCCAGAACTGGGTTTGCCCTTCATAGACCCACAGCAGGTTGTCCTGCATCGGCTGGCGATAGTCGGGCGTCCACAGCTTGGCCGAACGGCGATACTTGCCATCCCAGCTGTGGCTGAATTCGTGGGCGATCACGTTGCGGTCCCAGTCATAGCCGGCCCAGTCGGTCAGGCTCTTGGGCTCCTGCTGGTTTTCGCTGGAGCGGTGATGCTCCAGGCCGATGCCGCCCATCCGGTCGGTCAGCGCGAGGAGGAAATCGTAGTGATCGAAGTGGCGCGCGCCGAACGCGGCCACGGCCTCGTCGGCCAGGTTGCGATAGGCCTGCAGGTTTTCCGGCTTGATCGCCAGCAGTTCGGGCTTGTCGGCCACCAGATCGAGAGTGACGTCATGCCCCAGATCGTGCCGCGCGGCATAGATCCCGGCGAAGATCGGCGAATCGACCAGGGTTTCATAGTCCGTCTCGGCCCAGGTCACAGTGTTGCCGCTGCCGCTTTGCGTCTTGCCGTCGAGCGCGGTGAACACGGTCCACCCTTGCGGGAAGGTGACGGTGGGGCGCACCTTGATCTGGCGCACGTAATAGCCGGCGGGATAGAGGCTCATCTTCTCCCACTGCAGGTTGAGCATTTCGCGCGTGACGGTGATGCGCCCTTCGCTCTCGCGCAGCGGCGAGGTGTGGACGAAGCGGGCCACCACTTCGCTGGTGCCGGCCGGCAGGGTGATGTGGAAGGCGTTCACTTCCACCGGATCGCGCGTCCATGCCAGCTTTTGGCCCTTGGCCTCGAAGGTGATCTGGGCAAGCTCGGCCACCGGGCCGCGCGGGCCGTGTTCGCCGGGCAGCCAGCGCGGCAATTGCAGGATCAGTTCCTTGGCGCCCTGCGCCACGGGCACGGTTTCCACCACGCGAAAGGCACCGGTGGCAAGATCGGTCGCGTCGATCTGCAAGCCGATCGTGCCAACGTAGGGCACATCCTGTGCATCGGGCACCGACGGCGTGATCGGCACAGCCATCGGGCGGCTGTTGCTGGGGGGCTGGACCTGGGCCAGCGCCGGCTGAACCAGCATCAGGGTGGACAACGAAAGGGCGGAAAGGAGGCCAATGCCTTGGGGGGTCTTGCGCATGGCCCCTTTCATGGCGTGATAAAGTCTCATTCGCAACGGCCAGATGGGCTCAAAGCGCGACCATTTGCCGCAGAAGCTTCCCCCACCGCGCGAAAGCCGCTATCCGCGCGCGCCATGAGCAAGCAAGCGATCCCCACCCCGCAGGCCATCCGTGGCACCCAGGACATCTTCGGCGCCGAGGCGGAAGCCTTCGGCCATGTCGTCGAAACGTTCGAGCGCGTGCGCAAGCTCTACCGCTTTCGCCGGGTGGAAATGCCGGTGTTCGAAAAGACCACGGTGTTCTCTCGCTCGCTGGGCGAAACCACCGACGTGGTCTCCAAGGAAATGTATTCGTTCGAGGATCGCGGCGGGGAATCGCTGACCCTGCGGCCCGAATTCACCGCCGGCCTGGCCCGGGCCTATCTCACCAACGGTTGGCAGCAGCACGCCCCGCTCAAGATCGCGACGCATGGCCCCCTGTTCCGCTATGAACGCCCGCAAAAGGGCCGCTATCGCCAGTTCCACCAGATCGATGCCGAAGTGATCGGCGCCGCCGAGCCGCAGGCCGACGTGGAATTGCTGGTCATGGCCGACCAGTTGCTGCGCGAACTGGGCATTGCCGACGGCGTGACGCTTAACCTCAACACCTTGGGCGACGGGCCCAGCCGCGAGGCCTGGCGCGCGGCGCTGATCGAATACTTCCGTGCCCACAAGGACCAGCTTTCCGAAGATTCGCAGGACCGGCTGGAGCGCAACCCGCTGCGCATCCTCGATTCCAAGGACCCGCGCGACAAGCCGTTCACGGCCGATGCGCCGATGATCGACCAGTTCCTGTCTGATGAAGCGCAGGACTTTTTCGGCAAGGTGACGGCGGGCCTCGATGCGGCCGGCGTGGCCTGGGTTCGCGCGCCGGCGCTGGTGCGGGGCCTGGATTACTATCGCCACACCGCGTTCGAATTCATCACCGACCGGCTGGGCGCGCAGGGCACCGTGCTGGGCGGCGGGCGCTATGACGGGCTGCTCGAAGCCTTGGGTGGCCCGGCCACCCCGGCGGTGGGCTGGGCTGCGGGGATCGAGCGGCTGGCCATGCTGGTGGCCGATAGCCGCACGATTGCCGAACCGGCGGCCGACGTGGCGATCGTGCCGATGGGCGCGGCGGCAGAGGCCGCGTGCCTGGGCCTGGCCGCCACGCTGCGCCGGGGCGGGTTGACCGTGGACATGGGCTATCGCGGCAACATGAAGAAGCGGATGAGCCGCGCCAACGAAAGCGGCGCGCGCTTTGCCCTGATCGTGGGCGACGAGGAACTGGCGGCGGGCGAAGCGACGGTCAAGAACCTGGTTACCGGCACGCAGGAGCGCATGGCCCTCCACGCGATTCCGGCGCACATCGCCGCCTGATGGCCGTTTCCGACGCACGTCTGGGGCAGATCGCGGCGCGTTTTGCCGAACTGGAAGCGCGCCTGGCTTCGGGCACGCTGGAAGGCGAAGGCTTCGTTGCCGCCAGCCGCGACTATGCCGAGCTGGAACCGGTCGCGCGGGCCGCGCGGGCGGTGCAGGTCATGCGCGCCGAACTGGCCAGCCTGGCCGCGCTGGAAGAACCCGACGCCGAGATGCGCGCGCTCGCCGAAGAGGAAATGCACAGCCTTCGCAGCCTGCTGCCCGAGGCCGAGCGGACGCTGGCCATTGCCATGCTGCCGCGCGATTCGGCCGACGTGCGCCCGGCCATGCTGGAAATCCGCGCCGGGACCGGCGGCGACGAAGCGGCGCTGTTCGCGGCAGACCTGTTCCGCATGTACGAACGCTTTGCCGCCGAGCAGGGCTGGAAGGTTGAAGTGATCAGCGCCAATGCCAGCGAACTGGGCGGCTTCAAGGAAGTGATCGCCCATGTCGCCGGCCAGGGCGTGTTCGCACGGCTCAAGTTCGAAAGCGGGGTGCACCGCGTGCAGCGCGTGCCGGTGACCGAAAGCGGCGGGCGCATCCATACCAGCGCCGCCACCGTCGCCGTCCTGCCCGAAGCCGATGAAGTGGACGTGGCGATCGAGGACAAGGACATCAAGATCGACATCTACCGCGCCAGCGGCGCAGGCGGCCAGCACGTCAACACCACCGATTCGGCGGTGCGCATCACCCACCTGCCCACCGGCCTGGTGGTGACACAGCAGGACGAACGCAGCCAGCACAAGAACAAGGCCAAGGCGATGCAGGTGCTGCGCACCCGGCTCTATGACTTGCGCCGCGAACAGGCCCAGGGCGCCGAAGCCGAAGCCCGCCGCGCGCTGGTCGGCTCGGGCGACCGTTCGGAACGCATCCGCACCTACAATTTCCCGCAAGGCCGCGTGACCGATCACCGCATCAACCTGACGCTGCACCGCCTGCCCGAAGTGCTCGCCGGCCCGGGCTTGGGCGAACTGATCGATGCGCTTACCGCCGAAGACCAGGCCAAGCGCCTGGCCGCGATGGATGACTGATCCAACCGTCCGCCAGGCGCTGTTCCAGGCCGCGCAGACCCTTGCACCCAGCAGCGACACCGCGCGGCTCGATGCCGAGGTGTTGATGGCCCATGCCCTGGGTTGCACCCGCACCGACGTGCTGCTGCGCCACATGGATGCACCCGAGCCGGCCGGTTTTGCCGCGCTGGTTGCGCGGCGGACATGCCACGAGCCGGTGCCCTATATCGTGGGCACCCAGGAATTCTATGGGCTGGAACTGGCGGTCAATCCGGCGGTGCTGATCCCGCGCGGGGATAGCGAGACCTTGATCGAGTTGGCGCAGCGCGCACTGGAAGGCCGCCCGCCGGCGCGCATTCTCGATCTCGGCACCGGCTCTGGCGCGCTGTTGCTGGCGGCGCTGTCGATCTGGCCGCAGGCGGTGGGCACGGGGATCGAGCGATCGGATGCGGCGCGGGTGGTGGCAGCGGGCAATGCGCTGCGCCTGGGGCTGGACGCGCGCGCGCGCATGCAGCCGGGCGACTGGACCCGCCCTGGCTGGGCCGCCGCGCTGGGCCGGTTCGACCTGATCCTGGCCAACCCGCCCTATGTGGAAGACGAGGCCCCGCTCGAGCCCGGCGTGCGCGATTTCGAACCGGCCAGCGCCCTGTTTGCCGGGGCCGACGGCATGGCCGATTATGCCGTGCTGGTGCCGCAACTGCCTGAACTCCTGGCGCCAGGCGGCGTTGCGGTGGTGGAGATCGGCTGGCAACAAGGCGCGGCCGTGGTCGCCCTGGCGCAGGCCCATGGCCTGGCGGCGCGGGTGCATCCCGATCTCGCCGGGCGTGACAGGGCTGTGGAAATGACGTTTTGCCACAATATTTCGCTTGGCAAGCCCGCAAGCGATCACTAATTGTGCCAGCAGGCAGGGCGACGGATGAAGGCTTCCCGTCCCGGCCAGCTCCACCATTTGCACCCGCATCGGCCCTCTTGCAGGGGCTTCCGGCTGGCAGATGCTGGGAATCTGCGCACCCGTGCGTTGCGGGCGCGTGGCGGAGGGTTGCGCGGCGACAGGATCAGCACAAGATACCGACAGCCGCCCCAAACAAGGACGTGCCTGAGTTGAACAACAATCGTGGGAACAACCGCCGGCGCGGCCGCGGTAACAATCGTCCGCAAGGTGGCGGCCAGCAGCTCAATCGAATCGACAGCCGCGCGCGGGGCAATGCGCCCCAGCTGCTCGAAAAGTATCGCAAGATGGCGCAGGATGCCCACCTCAACGGGGATCGTGTCCAGGCCGAATACTATCTGCAGTTTGCCGATCACTATTTCCGCGTGATTGCCGATACCCGGCTGCGCCAGGAAGAAGCGCGCCAGCGCCATAGCGGCAATGGCGAACGCTGGACCGAGGGCGAGCCCGAGGATGACGGCATGGATTTCTCGATCGAAGGCGATTTTCCCGCTTTCGATCGGCCGTATGTCCGCCGCGAGGACCGCGAAGCCCGCAACACCGAGCGCCAGGATCGCCCCGAGCGGACCGAACGCCCGGAACGTGCCGAGCGTCCCGAACGGGCAGAGCGGGCAGAGCGCAGCGAACGGCCCGAACGCGCGGAACGCCCGGAGCGTGCCGAGCGCCAGGATCGCGAAGGCAATGGCCGCCGCCGCTTCGAAGACCGCCGCGCGCAGCAGGCCCCGGCCGAAGGCGCAGCGCCGATCGACCAGCCGGTGCCGCTTGAAGGCGTCCGCGCCGACGAGGGCGAGCCGGTGATCGACGTGACCGACAACCCCTTCATCCGCGAAAGCCGCAGCCCGCGTGGGCCCCGTGCCCGCACCGAACGCCGCCCGCGCCGCGCCGCGCCGGCCGAAGGGCTCGATCCGTCCAGCCTGCCGCCCGCGATCGGCGTGCGCAGCGAACCGGCTGTGGAAGCGGCCCCGCAACCCGCCCCGCAACCCACCGTGGCCGAAACGCGCGCGCCCGAAGCCTCGGTGGCCGAGCCGGCCAGCGAAGCGGCCCCCGCGCCCAAGCGCCGTGGCCGCCCGCGCAAGAACCCGCTGCCCGAAAGCGCCGAAGGCTGATCCTTTCGGCATGGCCGTACGATAGAAAGGCGCCCGCAGCCCGGGCGCCTTTTTTCGTGGTCGCAACGCTCTGCCGCGGCCGCGCTTGCCCTGGCCGCCGGGCCACCGCATAGAACGGCACGATGAACGCCTGGCTCCGCTCCCGTTTCGCCGCGCTGCTTGCGCTGGGTGATGATCCCCTGTCCCGCCGTGGCGAAGCGATCATGCTGGTGGTGGCGGGCGCGCTGGGGGCGCTGGGCTTTGCCCCGCTGGGATGGTGGCCGCTCACCCTGCTGGCGCTGGCCGTGCTGGCCGCGCGGATGCAGCGGGCGCGCACGCCGTTCCATGCCCTGTTGGTGGGCTGGCTGTGGGGCTGGGGCCATTTTTCCACCGGAAACGGCTGGATCGCCACGGCTTTCACTTATCAGGCGCAGATGCCGGCCTGGCTGGGCTGGATCGCGGTGCTGCTGCTGGCGGTCTATCTCGCGCTGTTTCCGGCCGCTGCCACGCTGCTGGCGTGGTGGCTGGGGCGGCGCTGGCGCCTGGCGCCGGTGCCCACGCTGGCGGCCTTGTGGATCGTGACCGAATGGGCACGCGGCTGGGTCTGCACCGGTTTCCCATGGAATCCGCTGGCGGCCACGGCGCTGGGCGGGTTCGATCGGCCTGGCCTGGCGCGCGTGCTGCCTTGGCTGGGCACGTATGCCTTGTCGGGGGTGGTGGTGCTGCTGGCGGGGCAATGGCTGTTTGCCCTGCGCGCCGGGGTGCAGCGGCGCTGGGCCCTGGCCGGCGCGCACTTCGCCCTGCCGGTGGCGCTGTTCCTGTTGCCGCTGGGCGGGCAGCAGGGGGCGGGCACCGTGCCGTTCACGCTGGTCCAGCCGAACATCGGCCAGGATGAGATCAACGATCCCACCCGCTATGAAGCGCAGTTCCAGCGCGCCGCCGCGCTCAGCCTGCCGCGCGTCTATGGCCAGCGGCGCCTGGTGCTGTGGCCCGAAAGCGGCGTGCCCGATTACCTCCAGACCGGCTATCCGGCGGCCTGGTATGCCGCCACCACCTTTGCCGGCGATCCGCTGCTGGCCCGCGCGCGGATGGGCCGCGTGGTCGGGCCGGGCGCGCTGTTGCTGACCGGCGCGGTAGACTTGGCGTTCAAGCCCAATCCGGCACCCGCCGCGATGCCGGTGGGCGCCTGGAACGTGGTGACCGCGATCGACAGCCAGGGCGCGATCCGCGGGCATTATGCCAAGGCGCACCTGGTGCCTTATGGCGAATATCTGCCGATGCGCGGCCTGCTCACACCGCTCGGCCTCTCACGCCTGGTGGCAGGCGATTTCGATTATTGGTCAGGGCCTGGGCCGCGCACGCTCGATCTTTCGGGCCAGGGCCTGCCGCGCGTGGGTGTGCAGATCTGCTATGAAATCGTCTTTTCCGGCCAGGTGATCGACCGCGCGAACCGCCCCGCCGTGCTGTTCAATCCGTCGAACGATGGCTGGTTCGGCGCCTGGGGCCCGCCGCAGCACCTGGCCCAGGCACGGTTGCGCGCGATCGAGGAAGGCTTGCCGGTGCTGCGTTCCACCACCAACGGCATTTCGGCGGTGATCGATGCGCGCGGCGGCGTGCGTGCCTTCATCCCGCGCCACGTGGCCAGCCGCATCGATGGGCTGGTGCCACCCGCGTTGGCCCCTACCCCGTTTGCGCGAATGGGCAATACATTGCCGCTTTTGTGGGCCGCAGGTCTTCTTTTGGCGGGGCTGGTTGCCTCGCGGCGCCGCCCGCGCTAGGAGGCGGCACATAAAGATTGCTTTATATCGGACCCTTTGCCCATGCGCAGCGATTACCTGTTCACTTCCGAAAGCGTCTCCGAAGGCCATCCCGACAAGGTCGCGGACCAGATCAGCGACGCCATCGTCGACCTGTTCCTGAGCAAGGACCCCGAGGCGCGCATCGCCTGCGAAACGCTGACCACCACCAACCTGGTGGTGCTGGCCGGCGAAATCCGCGGCCGCGGCATCATGGACACCAGCGGCGAATGGGCGCCCGGCGTGCGCGAGGAAGTGGAAGCGGTGGTGCGCGCCACGGTCAAGCGCATCGGGTATGAGCAGGAAGGATTCCACTGGCAGACCTTCCGCTTTGAAAACAACCTGCACGCGCAATCGGCGCATATCGCGCAAGGCGTGGACGCGGGCGAAAACAAGGACGAAGGCGCCGGCGACCAGGGCATCATGTTCGGCTTTGCCTGCGACGAGACGCCCGACCTGATGCCGGCCACGCTGGATTACAGCCACAAGATCCTGCAGCGCCTGGCCGACGATCGCCATTCCGGCGCCGCTCCGTTCCTGGAACCCGATGCCAAGAGCCAGGTAACCCTGCGCTTCCAGGATGGCCGCCCGGCGGCCGCCACGGCCATCGTCGTGTCCACCCAGCACAAGCCGGGCTATGACGAAGGCGCCAAGGATGCCGAGCTGAAGGCCTGGGTGAAGCAGGCCGTGGCCGCGGTGATCCCGGCCGAGCTGCTGTCGGACCAGACGGTCTATCACATCAATCCCACCGGCAGCTTCGAGATCGGCGGCCCGGATGGCGACGCCGGCCTCACCGGCCGCAAGATCATCGTCGATACCTATGGCGGCGCCTCGCCCCACGGTGGCGGCGCGTTTTCGGGCAAGGATCCGACGAAGGTCGACCGTTCGGCCGCCTATGTGACGCGCTATATCGCCAAGAACATCGTGGCGGCGGGCCTGGCCAAGCGCTGCACCATCCAGGTGGCCTATGCCATCGGCGTGTCGCAGCCGCTCTCGCTCTATGTCGATACCCACGGCACCGGCGCGGTAGACGATGCCACGCTGGAACGCGCGGTGGAACTGGTGGCCAAGCAGCGCCTGGGCGGGTTGACCCCGCGCGGCATCCGCGTGGGCCTGTCGCTCAACAAGCCGATCTATGGCGTCACGGCGGCCTATGGCCACTTTGGCCGCAAGCCCGATGGCGACCTGTTCCCCTGGGAGCGCACCGACCTGGTGGACGACCTGAAGGCCGCGCTCGCCTGAGGTCTCCCGCCCCAGCTTTGAAAAGCAGATGGCCCCGGACGCGTTCCGGGGCCATTTTCCTATCCCCGCCGCGCGCGGAAGAAGTCGCGCAGCAGCGTAGCGCTTTCCGCCTCGCCCAGGCCGGGATAGATTTCGGGGCGATGCAGGCAGGTGGGTTGGTCGAACAGCCGCGGCCCGTGTTCCACCGCGCCGCCCTTGGGATCGGGCGCGGCGTAATAGACGCGGGCCAGCCGGGCATGGGCAATCGCGCCGGCGCACATCGGGCAGGGTTCGAGCGTGACCCACAGATCGCATCCGTCCAGCCGTTCCTGGCCCAGCGCGGCCGCTGCCGCGCGAATCGCCAGCATTTCGGCATGGGCGGTGGGATCGTGCAATTCGCGTGGGCGATTGTGCGCGGCGGCGATCACCTCGCCACCCTTGACGATCACCGCGCCGATCGGCACTTCGCCGTGCAAGGCGGCCGCATGGGCCTGTTCCAGCGCCAGTTTCATGGGTTCGGGCAGGGGCCAACGGGTCATCGTGCATCCGCCTAACACACATTCTGGGCCGAACAAGGCATGAAGGTGCCACGAATCCTTGACTTCGCCGACGGATTCGATAATGGCCCCAGCTTCCAGATAGATCACCAGAACACGAAGCGAGTTTTTAGCCATGTCGCGCATTTGCGAACTGACCGGTAAGGGCCGCCAGATCGGTCACAACGTGAGCCACGCCAACAACAAGACCAAGCGCGTGTTCCTCCCCAATCTCCAGAACGTCACGCTGATGTCGGAAAAGCTGGATCGCAGCTTCAAGTTCCGCGTGTCGACCCACGGCCTGCGCTCGGTTGAGCACAACGGCGGCCTCGACAACTGGCTGCTCAAGCAGGACAGCGACAAGCTCAGCGCCCGCGCCCTCAAGGTGAAGCGCGAGCTGGTCAAGGCTGTCGCTGCCGCCGCCTGATCGGCTGCGCATCGATGCTCAAAAGGGGCCGGGGTTCTTCCCCGGCCTTTTTTGTTGCGTTGGCGGCACGGGCCCGCCCTTATGAGAGCTTCAGCTTGAGCAGCAGGGTGCGTTGCAGCCACACCATCTGGTTGCTGTCGGAAATCAGCCAGATCGCGGTGCTGCCATCGGCCTCGGGCGTGGCGACCATGCCTTCGTAATTGTCGCGAATGCGGGGATCGTCGATCCACGCGATCGGCTGCGCTTCCACCTGCGCGCCGGGGCGAATCGCGCGGGGATCGGCCACCAGCGTCACCACCGTGCGAAATCCGCCCAAGGTGAACTTGCGGCCCAGCACCAAGAGCCGCCCGTTGGGCGCCTGGGCCAGTTCCACCGGGCGATAGCCTTCGGGCATGATCAGTTCGAATCGCGCGGGTGCCTGGTTCGGGCGGGGCAGGCCGGGCCAGATCAGCCCGGTATGGCGCCGGCGCGACCACCAGTGGGCATAGACTTCGCCGATCGCCACGGTGCGGCCGTCGGCAAGCTGGCGCAGCGATTCGGGCCCCTGGTTGTTGGGCCATTCCATCAACACCGGCGCGGCAATCTTGCGATCGTGGGTGAAATCGGCGCTGAACTGGTGGAAGCGCGGGGTGCCTTCATAGCCGATCAGCACGTTGCCGCTGCGCGGATCGACCGAAACCGATTCGCTGTCGGTATCGATTTCCTGGCCGCGCCAGGCCTGGCGGATCGTGTCGCGCTGCCAGGTGTGCCGGGGCCCCGGTCGATCCGGGCGGCTGAACACCATCACCGCGTTGCGGTCGCTCACCGCCAGCAGATCACCCGAAGAGCGCACCGCAAGGGCAGAGAAGTTGCCGAAATCGGGATTGGCGCTGGTCAGTTGCCAGGCACCTGTCAGGGTGAGCGCACCATAGCGCGGATCGTGGCCGGCCGCGCGCAGGCCCGGCAGCAAATCGTGATAGATTACCGGACGATAGGGGCTGGGCGGCGGCAGGTGTTGGCGCACATAGATCGCCGGCACCAGGGCCAGGATCAACAGGAAAAGGGCGATACGGCGCATCGCCAGCGGCCTTGGCACGGATGGCCAAGGGGGGGAAGCCCTATCAGGCCCGCCCCATCAGGCCCGCCCCATCAGGTAGGTAGGAACACCATGCCCTTGCCGTTCATGCAATAGCGCTTGCCGGTGGGCGGCGGGCCATCGTCGAACACGTGGCCCAAGTGCCCGCCGCAACGGCGGCAATAGACTTCGGTGCGCTCCATGCCGAGCGTTGTGTCGGAACGCAGGCCCACCGCGCCGGGCAGGGGCTTCCAGAAGCTGGGCCAGCCGGTGCCGCTTTCGAACTTGGTGGCAGAAGCGAACAGCGGTTGCTTGTCGGCCGCGCAGGCAAAAGTGCCCTTGCGATGCTCGTTCAGCAGGCTTGAGGAAAACGGCCGCTCGGTGCCCGCTTCGCGCAGGATGTAGAACTGTTCCGGGGTGAGCAGGCGGCGCCATTCCGCCTCGCTGTGCTGCACCGGAAACACGTCCTTGGGGCCGGACGGCGCAGGCCGGGCGCGGCAGGCGCCGGCCATCGGCATCACAAGTCCGGCGCCCAGCCAGCCCAACAGGCGGCGGCGCGATGGACGGGAGGCGGGAGGGGCAAGGCCTTCAGTCATCACCATAGGCGCCTATATCGGGCTGGCGGGCAACCGGTGCAAGATGGTCTCGCGGGCAGTGCGGGGGGCAATGCCTGCCCGCGAGACAAGACGAGTTATGCGCACGCCGGCTGAACCCAGGCTGAGCGAGGCTGTCAGCCTTTGGCAAGGAGACCCTTGCGCGCCTTGCGCCCCTTGGCGGGCCCGGACTTCATCACCGTGCGGCGGAACAGTTGCGCGCCCATGCGCACGATCAGCACCACGCACAGCGCCTGCCAGCCCAATGCCACCAGATGCGGCCAGATCGCCGGCTCGCGCGCGGCGCGGGCCAGCATGGCAAAGGGGGAAGACAGCGGAAAGGCCAGCGCGGCCCAATCCACCCAGGTACCCGGCCGCGCCAGGGCATAGCTGGCAAAGAAGAACACCATCAATTGCAGCATGGTGACCGGCATAGACAGCGTCTGCACTTCGCGCACGGTGGTGGCCATCCCGCCGATCGACAGGAACAGCGAGCCAAGCAGCAGATAGGCCATGGCAAAATAGAGGAAGCCGAGCACGAAGAACAACGGCCAGCCCACCGCCGGAGCAGCCAGCGTCGGCAGCGATTTCATGCCCAGCGCCAAAAGCGTGCCCCAGGCCGAACCCCACACGGCCATGCCCACCAGGCTCACGCCGAGCATGGCAAACAGCTTGCCAAGGAACAAGGCGTCCATGGGGATCGAGGCGGCCAGGACCTCGATGATCTTGTTGGCCTTTTCCTCCACCAGGTTGGACAGGACCATACCTGCCAGCAGCATGGTGAGCAGGAACAGCAGCACTTGCCCGGCCTGCGCGGTCGTCACCTGCCCGCTTTGCACCTTGGCCACGCTGGTGGCCACTTCGTCCACCGCCACTGGCGGCAGCGACGCGGGCGCCAGGCTTTGCGCACGGGCGGCAAACAGCGCGATCATGCCCTGCCACATGCGCGCGCGTTCGGGCGTGGCGGTGAGGACCGGGTGCGCCAGGCTGCCCGAAACCACGGCCGCCAGTTGCCCATCAACCTTGCCGCCAGGGCCGCGATGGCCGGCGAGCGCCGCGCGGGCGTCATAAGTGCGGCCGCCCCATGGCGCGTCGAGCACCACGAAATCGGGCACGTCGCCCGGCATGGCATCGGCCAGGGCGCGATGCGCCTCGATCATCCGCGCCGCTTCATCCGCCGGCAGGGCGATGCCCACTTGCGGGTGATCGAGGTCTTTCTGCACCTGGGCGCCGATGGCCCCGGCCATGCCGCCCACGATGATCGGGAACAGCGGCCCCAGCAGGAAGAACACGAAGCTCTTGGACCAGATCACCGCCACGAAATCGCGGCGGGCGATCACCCAGGCGGCGCGCAGCTTTTCAGGGATCATCGCACGGCCTCCGGCATCTGCGCATTTTCTTCCAGGGCGCGGGCGGCCGCCTCCCCGGCAATGGCGACAAAGGCATCGTGCAGCCCGGGCCGCTCGATCGAGAGCGAGAGAATGCCCGCCTCCCCTTCGATCAAGGCGCGCAGCAAGGGCTCCACGCCGCTTTCGGGCAGGGTGAAATGCCAGAATGCGCCTTCGCTGCGCGCGTCAGCAGGGAGGGCGGCGCGCCAGGCGCCGTCGCGTGCGCGGGTTTCCAGCCGCACTTGCGGGCGCAGCCGGTCGCGTGCGTCGTCCACCAGCCCGGCGAACGGCACCTTGCCCCCGGCGATGATCGCCACCTGGTCGCACAGGCGCTCGGCATGGGCGATGACGTGGGTGGAAAAGATCACCGTGGTGCCGCGTTCGGCGAGGCCCCGAATCATCTTTTCCAGCTTGCCCTGGTTGAGCGCGTCCAGCCCTGAGAAAGGCTCGTCGAACACCACCAGTTCGGGCTGGTGCACCAGCGTGCCCAGCAATTGTACCTGCTGCGCCATGCCCTTGGACAATTGGCGGATCTGCCGGTCGGCGGCATAGCTCAGGCCATGTTCCTCCAGCAGCTCGCGCGCCCGCGCCCGCCCGGTCTTGAGCGGCACCCCGCGCAGCGCGGCGAGGAAGGCGATGGCCTCGGTCGCTTTCATCGCGGGGTAGAGCCCGCGCTCTTCGGGCAGGTAGCCGATGCGGCGGGCCACTTGCGTCGGGCGTTCGCAGCCGAGCACGCGGCGCAGGCCCGAATCGGGATCGATGATGCCCAGCAGCATGCGCAGCGTGGTGGTCTTGCCCGCGCCATTGGGGCCGAGAATGCCATAGATCGCGCCGCGCGGCACGCGGATGTCCACGCCATCGACGGCGGTGAACCCGTCGAACCGCTTGATCAGGCCCTGCGCCTCGATCGCCCAATCGCCCGCTTGCCCAATCATCATTGCCGCGCCATGCCCCTTCTCACTGTCCCACCCTCTAGCACACAAGAGACGGAATACTTGGTTAAAGCCCCCCCTTCTGCGCCTTTGGAACAGCGCCTGCGCGAGGAAGCGTTGCGGCTGGGCTTTGCCACGTGCGGCATCGCGCCGGCCACGGACGATCCGGCGCGCGCGGCGCGGCTGCACCAATGGCTCGCCGAAGGGCGGCACGCCAGCATGGAGTGGATGGAGACGCGAGCCGAGCAGCGCCAGGGGCCGCAATCGCTGTGGCCCCAGGCGCAAAGCGTGATCGCGCTGGGCATGAGCTATGCCCCCGCGCACGATCCGCTGGCCCTGGCCGAAGTGGCCGATCGCGGGCGCATTTCGGTCTATGCCCAAGGGGTGGACTATCACGACGTGGTCAAGCGCACGTTGAAAGCGCTGGCGCGCTGGCTGGTGGCCGAAGAGCCGGGCGCGGAAGTCAAAGTCTTCGTCGATACCGCGCCAGTGATGGAAAAGCCGCTGGGGCAGGTGGCGGGGCTGGGCTGGCAGGGCAAGCACACCAACCTGGTCAGCCGCCGGCATGGCTCGTGGCTGTTCCTGGGGGCGATCTATACCACGCTCGATCTCGTGCCCGATGCGCCGCACCAGGATCGCTGCGGCAGTTGCACCGCCTGCCAGGATGCCTGCCCCACCGGCGCATTCCCCGCGCCCTATCAGCTCGATGCGCGGGCGTGCATTTCCTACCTCACCATCGAGCACAAAGGGCCGATTGCCGAGGAATTCCGCGCCGCGCTGGGCAACCGCATCTATGGCTGCGACGATTGCCTGGCGGTGTGCCCGTGGAACCGCTTTGCCAAGGCGGCGGCGGACAACCGCGCGTTCCTGCCCCGCGCCGAGCTTGTGGCGCCGCGCTTGGCGGAACTGCTGGCGCTGGACGATGCCACGTTCCGCCAGGTCTTTGCCGGATCGCCGATCAAGCGCATCGGCCGCAACCGCATGGTGCGCAACTGCCTCTATGCGGCCGGCAACAGCGGCGACCCGCGTCTGATCGGCCCGGTGCGCGCGCTGCTCGATGATCCCGATCCGGTCGTGGCCGAAGCCGCGCAGTGGGCGCTGGCGCGGCTAGACGACCAAGCATCCGAACGGCGATCGTCACCCCGGGCTTGACCCGGGGTCCCGCTTCTTATCGCCGTCGAACAAAGAAAGCGGGATCCCGGGTCAAGCCCGGGATGACGGAGGCGAGGATGGAATGGTCGGCGCGTGCCGTCAGTGGACGAAGCGGGCCACCACGTCGCGGTAGGAGCGGCTCACCTTCACTTCGGCGCCCGATTCGAGCACCAGGAAGCATTCGCCATTGGTGTGCGGGCGCACCTGGCGCACCTGGTCCAGGTTGACGATCTTGGAGCGGTGGACGCGCTGGAAGACGCGCGGGTCGAGCCGGCGCTCCAGGTCCTTCATCGTTTCGCGCAGGATCAGCGAATTGTCGCCGGTGTAGATGCACATATAGTCGCCCGCCGCCTCGATCCGTTCGATCGTGTCGACATCGACGCGGAAGATCTGGCCGCGATCCTTGATGTTGATCAGCTTTTCAAAACGGCCGGCGGCCACTTCGCCGTCGTCTTCCAATTCCGGCATGGCATCGGGCGCCACTTCGGCCAGCACGGTCTTGAGCTTTTCCACTTCCTCCAGCCCGCGCTTTTCCGCCAGGCGCGTGCGCGCCCGGTCCAGCGCATCGGCCAGGCGGTCTTCCTCCACCGGCTTGAGCAGGTAGTCCACCGCGTTGGCCTCGAACGCCTTCAAGGCATGTTCGGAATAGGCGGTGACGAAAACGAAGAGCGGCGGATCGATTTCCATCACGCCCTTGACCACGCTGAACCCGTCGAAGCCGGGCATCTGGATATCGAGAAAGACGAGGTCCGGCTTTTCGGTCTTGATCTTGCGGATCGCTTCGCGACCGTTGGAACAGGTGTCGATCACCTCGACATCGGGGAAGGCCTGGAGACGCAGCTGGAGGCCTTGGATGGCGAGTTTCTCGTCGTCGACGAGGATCGTGCGGATGGTCATTTGCTACCTTTGCCTGGAGCGTCTGCCCTGTTGTGGTTTTTTTGCCCCCGCGTGACAAATGCGACAAGCTCGAAAAGTTCCCGAGAGCGTCGCATGCGCCCGGTCACGCCCTGACCAGCCTGGCCGCCTGGGCCAGTTGGGATTGCCCGGGCGTTGCGGCCTCTTCCTTGGCTTCGAACGGCAATTCGATGGTCACGGCAAAGCCGCCCTCCGGCCGGTTGCCCACGTCGAAGCGTTGCTGGCTGCCATAGGCCTGGGCCAGGCGATCGCGGATGTTGGGCAGGCCAACGCCTGTGGAAACCGGATAGCCCGGTGCGTGGGCGCTATCGGCAGAGTCGCTGTGCACGCCGAACAGCGTCGATGGATCGGTGCCCGCTGGCAAGCCCGGCCCGGTGTCCGACACGGTGACTCGCAGCATGGGGCCGACGAGTTGCGCGGAAATGGTGATCTGGGCACCATCCTCGAGCGGGCTGACCGCATACTTGATGGCGTTTTCCACCAGCGGCTGCAGCAGCAGCGAAGGCATCAGCGCGGCGCGGGCGGCATCGTCGATGCGGAATTCGGTGCGCAACCGCTCCTCGAAGCGCATCAGCTCGATGTCGAGGTAGAGCTTGAGCGTCTCCACTTCCTGCGCCACCGTCACCCGGCCCGTCGGCTCGTTGATCAGGGTATAGCGCAGGAACGAGGACAGCCGGCTGAGCATGGCATTGGCCGGCTCGGTCTGTTTCAACAGCACCAGCGTGGAAATCGAATTGAGCGTGTTGAACAGAAAGTGCGGGTTGAGCTGGTAGCGCAACATGGCCAGCTGGGCCGAGGTCGCCTGCGCCTCCAGATAGAGCAGCTGGTCGTTCTGCTCTTCCACCTGGATGTAGAAATTGATCGCGTAATAGAGCGCCGACCACGCGCCCAGCAGCGTGAGGTCGATATAGAACACGCCCAGGAACAGCTGGGCAAAGCCCGCGTCGCTGCCTGGGCGATAGAGGCTGATCACCCAGGCATCGATGAAGGCATAGAGCCCCACTGCCACCGCCAGGACCAGCGCCGTGGCGCCCCAGGTGATGATCGGGCGCCGGTTGATCAGCGCGCGATAGATCACCGACAGGATCGACGAGATCGAAAAGCCGGTGATCGAGGCGATCAGCACGATCAGCAGGAATGACCAGGGCTGGGCATTGGCCAGGCTGGACATCGCGCGCAGCAGCATGGCGCCGCCCCAGCCAACGAACTGGAGCCGCCAGAACGCGCGGTTCTTGTTGCCGAAGAACGGCGTGGGACGAAGCGGCAGCATGGCCATGACCATATCGCTTTAGCGCGGCTGGGGCTGCAGCGCCATGGGGGGCTTGTCCATCGCGGGCGCGGCGGGAACGGGCATCGCCGGGGCGCCCTCTTCGCGGCGGAACAGGCGGGGCCAGTCGGCCTGCGCGGCATTGGCCGTGGCGGCCTTCATCGTGGCGATCTCGGCGGTCATGTCGCGCACGCGGGTGCGCCAGCTGCCGTGATCGGGCGAGGCGATGAAGAGGATTTCATAGCGTGGCCCGATGCGGCGCATCCATGCCATGGCGGCGGCCGGGTCATAGCCGGCGTTGTGCAGCAACCACACCGAGAGGCGATCGGCCTCGCGCTCGGTCTTGCGCGTGCTGCCGCCCTGTTCCAGCCAGGTCTGGTGATCGAGCACGGCATGGGCCAGCTCGTGCGCCATCAACGCGGCGATTTCCGTCTCGTCCCACTTGGCCACTTCGGCCATGGGGCGGCCGATGCGCACCACATCGCGGTTGGCGCCGGCATTGCCTTTGCTGTCGTCCATCAGGAAGCGCACCTGGCATACCGGCGCGCCGGGGATCGTCATGGTCTTGCCTTGCGCCAGGGCCAGGACCACGCGGCCATCGCGCGCCACATCCTTTTCCAGGGCATCCTGCAGGGCAAACAGGCGATCCCACTTGCCCTGGCGCGGCACCGGCAGGCTGGCGACGGCAAGGCTGCCCACGGCCGTGATCGTGGCGTTGAGCGGCAGGCCGGCGGCATGGGCCGGGCCGTCGGCCGCCAGGGCACCAACGCCGATATCGCCAGAAAGGCCATAGACCTGGCGCGCCAGGGCGGGATCATCGAACGTGCGCGCGTCCTGCAGCATCACCCCGATGCCCGGCGCCACGCGCGCGCAGAACCGGGCATTGGCATGGGCCAGGTTCCATCCGATGGTCTGCACGATGATGTCGTCCCGCTGCACTTCATCGATCGGCTGCAGCGTGGCGGCCGCTTGGGCACGGGCGGGGGGCGGGGCAAGCGACAGGGCAGGCAGTGCAAGCGCAAGCGCCAGTGGCGCCGCCAGGGCCCGCCCGGCGATCATGCGCCTTGGGCCTTGTCGCCATTGCGCGCGGCATCGATTGCCTGCTGCAGCTTTTCGCGGCCCACCGCGCCGCTCAGCAACTGGTCTCCGGCGACCCAGGCGGGCGTGCCGCTCACGCCCAGCTGGCGCGACAGGTCCACGTTGCGTTGCAGTTCCTTGAGCGTTTCGGGCCGTGCGGCAAAGGCATTGGCAGCGGCGGCATCAAGGCCGGCCTTGCCCGCGGCGGCAGAAATGCTTTCCGCGCTGGGCCGCTCGCCACTGAACATGGCCTTGTGAAACGCCGGATACTTGCCCTGGGCGGCAGCGGCCAGGCCCATGCGTGCGGCCGGCACGCTCTGCGCCGAAATGATCGGCAGTTCGCGCACCACCACTTTGAGATCGGGATTGGCGGCGATCAGCGCTTCCACGTCGGCCACGCTGCCGCGGCAATAGGTGCAGGCAAAATCGGTGAATTCCACCAAGGTCACGCGGCCCTGCGGATTGCCCAGCACGGCGCCGGGAAACGGCGTTTCCAACGCGCCACGCAAGGCGGCAACACGGCTGGCCGCCTCGCGCGCTTCCAGCCGGCCGGCCACTTCGCTCAGGATTTCGGGATGATCGAGCAGGGTCTGGCGCACCAGCCCTTCCAGTGCCACGCGCTCCTTGCCGTCGATCCCGGCATCGGCCAGGGCCTTGGCCAGTTGCGCTTCGTTCATCCCCCCGCCTGCCTGTGCCGACGCAAGGGCATCGTGCTGGCGGCTGGAAGCAACCCACCAGGCAAGGCCGGCGGCCACCAATGCCACCAGCACGAGCAGGATCAGGAAGGAACGGCGTTCGGCAGCAGCAGTCATCGGCTTACTTTTTCTTCCTTTGCCGTTCCATCATGGCCTGGGCCGACATGGCAATGTCTTGCGCGCGCAGCCAGTCGGGGCTGCCCTTGGGCAAGCCATCCTCGGCCGCCTGGGCACTGCGCGCCGCTTCGGGCAACTGCATCTGCATCAATTGCTGCTCGGCACTGGTCAGGCGGGCACGGGGGGTATCCCCTTCGGCCTCGTAGACCACGCCAAGCTGATACCATGCAAACGGATTTTCGCGATCCTTGGCCACGGCGGCCTTGAGCACGCGTTCGGCTTCGGCAAAATTGGCCTTGTCCTCGGTCGCCAGCAGGGCGTGGCCAAACGTGGTGGCGATCAGCGGGTTGTTGCCGGTAAGCTGCGTGGCACGGCGCAAGGGGGGAATGGCGTCGGCCGGCTGGCCGGATTCGAGCAGGACCTGGCCCTTGAGCTCCAGCGCATAGGGATCGTCGGGCAGCTGGCGCAGCATGGCATCCACCTCGGCCAGCGCTTTGTCCATCAGCGCTTCCTTGTGATAGGCATAGGCGCGCGCATAGTGCGCCGGCGCATCCTGGAGGTAGTCGGGATAGGCGCGCAGGGTATCCTGCGGCTCGGCCAGATAGCCATAGAGCTTTGCCTTCACCCGCACGAACCGCGCCTGCAACTGCGGGTCCATCGGCGTGTTCCAGGCCGGATCGTGTTCGTAGGTATCCTGCAGCGTGGTCAGGCGGTCGGCGGTCATCGGGTGGGTGGAATAGAACTCGGCGTCGGCATTGCGGGTGAAGCCATAGCGGAATTCCTGGTTCTGCAGCTTCTTGAAGAAATCGAGCGAGCCACGCCCGGAAATCCCCGCCTTGGACAGGAACTGCGCGCCGGCGGCATCGGCCTGTGATTCCTGCGCGCGGCTGAACGCCAGGTAGCTGCCGAGTGCCGCCTGCTGCCCGGCCATGAACACGCCCAGGCCAGCGTCGGCCGATCCCGCCGCCGCCGCCAGCCCGCCCAGGAGCAGCGAAAGCAGGGTAATGCCCGTGGCGGGCTTGGACCCGGCCGTGCTGATCACGTGGCCACCGGTGATGTGGCCCAACTCGTGCGCCACCACGCCCTGCACTTCGTTGATATTGTCGGCCGCGCCGATCAGCCCGGAATGGAGATAGACCGCCTGGCCCCCGGCGACGAAAGCGTTGATCGAGCCATCGTTGAGCAGCACGATATCGACATTGCGCGGATCGAGCCCGGCCGCCTTGATCAGCGGGGCCGACATGTCGCGGAACAGCGCCTCGGTTTCGGCATCGCGCAGGACTTCCTGCGCCATGACCGGCTGGGCCGAAAGCGCCAGGACGGCCACGGCGGAACAGACGCCCGCCAGGCGGCGGCGTAGCGGGGCGAAAGAGAGGGCGCGCATCACAATGCGGTTATTGTGGCGCGGAATGAACCGGTGGTGAAGCGCAAACCTTGGCGATGAAAGCGGCGACCGCCTCTAGCGGGCGGGTTTCGCGGGCAAAGGGCTTGGCAAAGGCCATGATCAGCCGCTCATGATCGACACCATCGAGCACGAGGGCTTGTGTCGGCTGGCCGGCGGCGGTCATCGCGGCGGCCAGGGCCAGGCTGTTGCGCGGCCGCACGCGCGGATCGTCGGCGCCATGCACCAGCAGCAGGGGCGGCGCCCCGGCGTGAACATGGTTGATCGGCTGGGTCTGGGCCAGATCGCCGCAATGGCCAAACGTGGCGATGGAGGCGGGGTCGTCCAACGGCAGGAAATCGGCCGGCGTGGCCAGGCCGATCGCCCCGGCCAGGGCGTCGGCGTCAAGCCCCTCGTCGGCCAGCCAGCGCTTGTCGAGCGCCAGGGCCAGCGCATTATAGGCCCCGGCCGAATGGCCCATCAGCACCACGCGCTGCGGATCGCCACCCAGCGTGGCGGCATGATCGGCCACCCAGCGCAGCGCCCGCGCCCCATCGGCCAGCATCACCGGCCAGCGGCCCTGCGGCAGCAGGCGATAGCCCGCCAGCACGACCATGCAGCCCTGCGGCGCCGTGGCCGCGATCAGGCTGCGCGCGATGAAGCGATAGTCCTGCGGCCGCCCGCTGTTCCAGGCGCCGCCGTGGATGAACACCACCACCGGCAGCCGCGCGTTGCGTGGCGTGCCGGGTGGCGCGAATACCTCAAGTTGCTGGTGCGGATCGGGGCCATAGCGGGCGCGGGCCACGCGCTCCACGCCGCTCTGCCCGCCCTGCTTGGCCAGAGTCAGGGCCAGGTCGGCAGCATCGAGCACGGCCACGGGGTTGCGCGCCAGCGCGCGGCGGTAAAGGGCATGGCCGGCAATGCCAGCGGCAGCCAGGCCCACGATCCATCGAGACAAACTCATCGCCTTGCAAACTCAGCCGCCAAGGTGGCGGTTCCCGTGATGATCGCCGCCTTAGGATGTGTTGAGATTTATGAGTTCACGACCTAGGCCAGGGTGGAGCGAGAATGGCTGATTTTCGTGACCCGGAACGCAGCGTACTTTTGGCACGTGAGTACCGGAAGCGCGAAAAGCGGCCGTTCGCAGCCCACCGTGGGCTAAATCTCAACACACCCTAGTTCATCAGGCGGCGGGCGGCACGTTCGAGCAAGGGTTCGTCGTCCAGCACTTCGCCCAGCACGGCCAACCGCCCATCGGGCATGCGCCGCACCATGACGAGCGAAAATTCGCGGCCATCGGCGGGAATGTCGTCTAGGCTGCGCGGCGGCAGGGTGCGCAAGCTCGCTTCCAGCGCGGCGCGCGGATCGATGCGGGCCTGGCCTTCCTCGGCCCGGCGCAGGCGGCGTTCGGCCGCCACCACGCCCTTGAGGCCGCCCGGCGTTTGCGCCAGGAACGCGCCCAGTTCCCCGCGCGACAGGCCCAGCCGGTGCGCATGGGCCAGGGCCGTCGCATATTCGGTCAGCCGCGTCTTGTCGTGCTGCGCGCCGAACACCAGCTTGACCACCGGGATCAGCGGCGCGCGCGCCTGCATGGCAAGGCCGGCGCCGGCCACCAGCGCGGCAAAGTCCTCGGGCTCTGCTTCTGCCGCCAGGGCAAAGTCCCAGGCGCGGCCGATCGCGGCATAGAGCGCCTGGCGGGTGCGATCCTCGCTGCCCACGGCCAGATCCGCCATGGCGCGGGCGCTGGCCAGCCAATCGGCCAGGCTTTCGGGCTCGTGCTCGTCGCGCAGCGGCGCAAGGTCGCCGGCGGCCAGCGGATCGAGTGCCGGCAGGATTTCCAGCGCGATATCGCCCAGGTCCAGCGCGTCCAGACCGGCCGATTGGCCGGCGTCATCGGGGGAAAGATCGTGCGGGTCGCGCGCGCGCAGCGGGCCATCGGCCCACTGGCCCAGCGAATCGGCCAGCGCGCCCCAGCTTTCCTCGCCATCCCCGTCGCCGCGCAGGGCCGGATCGGCAAAGGCGGGCAGCGGCAGATCGGGCGCGGCGTGGCCGGCGCCGCCATGATCGGGACGCAGCGCGGTCACCGCCTTGCGGCGCGGCTTCTTCTCACCCAGCACCAGGCCGATTTCGGCCATGAGTTCGTTGGTCGTGGCCTGGTCGGCCAGTTCCTTCCAGTTGATCACGCCATAGATGTAATCGAGCGTGTCACCGCTGGTCGAAAACGGCAGCAGGATGCCACGATAGAGGATGGTGCGGCCGCGCTGGTTGGCAAATTCCGCCTCGAACCCGATCGGCGCCTCGTTGGCCACGATCTGCATGTAGTGGTCGGTGATGCGCGACAGGATCGAGCGGCCGGGCACCTGGCTCAACCGCAAGAGCGGCCCTGCATCCTCGCAATCGGCCAGCAGCGCGCTGCCGACATAGGCGATGGCCGGGTCTTCCAGGCCCCCCTCTTCCAGGCCGGCATCGAAATGCAGCAGCACGGAATGGTCGGCAAAATCAGGCAGGTGGCCGGCGAGCAGCGGGCCAGCCAGCGGCAGGCGCGCATCGCCCAGCATGCTCGCCCAGAAATTGTAGGCGCGCACCTGCATCCGTCGCTCGTCTGCGCCCAGGAGCGGCGGCAGCGGCTCGGTCAGGTCGTCCAGATAGCCGTCTGGCAGATCGCCGTCTTGCAAATCATCGTCGGGATCGCCGTTGCCGAACAGGCCCACATGGGCCGGTCCGTCGGCAAATCCGCGCATGCTGTCCATCGCCAAGGCCCTTCGTCATGCTCCTTGCCGACCCTTTTGGCGCAACATGGTGAAGAAGCGATTAAGTTGCGCCAATGGCAAACCGCGCAAAAATATCGGCAAAAGGCAAAGACGCGGCCCGGCCGCCGTCATCCGCGTGCAGCGATCGCCGCGGCGCGCGCGATCAGCCGCTCGGCCATGTCGCGGTGGAGCAATTCGGCCATCTTGCCGTTCACCCGCAGCGTGCCCACCCCGGCGTTGGCCGGATCGGCAAAGGCCGCCACGATGGCCTGCGCCTGGGCCAGTTCATCGGCGCCAGGGGCAAACACGCGGTTGGCCACGGGCAGTTGCGCGGGATGGATCAAGGTCTTGCCGTCAAAGCCAAAGGCACGGGCCTGGGCACATTCGGCTTCCAGCAAGGAAAGATCCTCGATCGCGTTGCACACCCCGTCGAGCGCGACCAGGCCATTGGCGCGCGCGGCCAGCACGCATTGCGCCAGCAGCGGCACGAAGGCGTCCCGCCCCGGCGCCTGCGCCATGCCGGTGTCCTTGGCCAGGTCGTTGAGGCCCAGCACCATGCCGGCCAGCCGCGTGGTGGCGGCGCAATCGGCAATGCGCTCCACCGCCAGGGCCGCGCGCGGGGTTTCGATCATCACCCACAACTGCACGGGGGCGGCAAAGCCGGCGCGGTCCATCGCGGCGGAAAGCGCCACGATATCGGCCGCGTCCTGCACCTTGGGCACCAGCACGGCATCGAGCGAGGCTGGGGCCAGCGCAGCCAGATCGTCATGCCCCCAGGGCGTATCGATGCCATTGCACCGCGCGATCAGGCGGCGGTGGCCAAAGCCACCCGCCTGCGCCTGTTCCACCAGCGCGGCGCGGGCCGCCTGCTTGGCGTGGGGTGCCACCGCGTCTTCCAGGTCGAGCACCACGGCATCGCAATCGAGCGCGCGTGCCTTGGCCATGGCGCGTTCGTTGCTGGCCGGCATGTAGAGTGCAGAGCGCAGCGGGCGGGTATCGTCGGTCATGCGGGTTTCACCCTTGGCGAAGGAACCGGTTCCTTGACGGTATCGACGCGGCCCTCCTCGCGCGCGGGCATCGGCACGAACAGGCGCAGCACGAGGTTGAGCGCGAGCCAGGCAGCGGCGGCATGCAAGGCAAAGGCCAGGCCGCGCTGGTCGGCGATCCAGCCCCAGGCCCAGGCGCCCAGCGCCATCGAGCCGAACGTGATTGCCTGGTAGAGCGAGAGGCAGCGCCCCAGGATCGCCTCGGGCGAACGCAATTGCATGGCAACGTTGAGGCTGGTCATCGCCGCGACCCAGCCCGATCCGGCCACGAAGCCGGCCACGATCGCCGCGGCCAGCGTGGTGGCCTGGGCCAGCAGCAGCAGCGCCCCCAGGAACACCACCGTCGCGCCCGACACGATCGCTTCGGCGCCAAAGCGGCGGCGCGCCCGCGTGACCCACAGCGCGTTGACGATCGAGCCGACCCCGAACGAGCCGAGCATCAGGCCATAGTCCAGCTCGGTGCCGGCCAGCGTATCGTGCGCCACGGCCGGCATCAGCGCCTGGAACGCGCTGGCGCCAAAACCGAACATCGCGCCGCGCAGCAGCACCTTGCGGATCGGGACGGACCCGGCGCAGAACGCCACGCCCACCTTGATCGAGGCCAGCATCGGCTGGCGCTGCGGTGCGCGCGCTTCGGGCCGCCAGCGCGCCAGCACCACCAGCATGCCGATGTACGACAGGGCATTGGCGGCAAAGGCGGCGCTTACGCTCAGGATCGAGATCATCATCCCGCCCAGCGCCGGCCCCGCGCTGCGCGCCAGATTGGCCGACATGGCGTTGAGGGCGATGGCCTGGGGCAGATCGGCCTTGCCCACCTGGAGCCGGACCGAGGCCTGCCAGGCCGGCTGGTTGATCGCCGTACCCATGCCCACCATCAGCGTCAGCACCAGCAACGAAAGCGGCCCCAGCATCCCGCGATAGCCCAGCACCGCCAGGACGGCCGACACCACCAGCATCGCGCTTTGCGCCCAGATCATCACCCGGCGCCGGTCGAAATTGTCGGCAATCCCGCCCGCCAGCAGGCCCAGCAGCAGGATCGGCAGGGTGGACGAAGCCTGGACCAGTGCGATCAGCACATGGCTGCGCGTGAGTTCGGTCATCAACCAGGCGGCCGCGGCGGCCTGGATGGTGGAACCCAGGTTGGACACCAGGTTGGCCGTCCAGATCGCGCGGAACGCGGGATAGCCGAAGGGCGCCAGCGCGCCGCCGGTCTTGGGCTGGCCGGTCTCGGGCTGGCCGGTCTTGGGCAGGGAGGGGGCAGTCTCGGTCAAAGCAGATAGCGCATGCGGATCGAAGTGGTCAGTTGCGTCTCGCCCAGGGTAAAGGCGGCGGCGGAAAAGCGTGGCGGGCCAAAGCGGATCGGCGCATCGCGGGAAAAGCCAAAGCCTTCGCGCGGCATCATCAACATCTTGTCGAGCCGGCCATTGGCGTTTTCATCGTGGAACAGCGCGACGGCATAGCGGCCGGGCAGCACGTGCTGGAACGCCACCACATCGTTTCCGGCCGCCGGCACGGTCTGGTGCAGCGCCTGGGGGTCCTTCTCGCAATCGGGAAAGGTGATCGGATCGGCCGTCAGGCACGCCTGGATCAGCCCCTTGTGCGAACGCAGGCCCACCACATCGACCAGCACGGTGGTGCGTTCGGGCAGGGCGGCCCCGCCCTGGCCCAACGCCACCATGCCCAGCGCGGCCCAACGCCAAGCCCGCCGCTTCACCGTGCCGCCCTTTCCGGCCAGCCCGCCAGCCCGGCGTCCGTGCCGCAAAGCCTGTCCCACACGCGAAAATAGAGGCCGTAATTGCACCGATAGCGCTCGTGATGCTGATGATGGTGGCTTGCCGTTATCAACCACTTCCCTGCCCGGGAATGAACCAGCCAGCCCGGAAACACTTCCCAGCCCATGTGGTTGGTCACGCCCATCACGGTCATGACCACCAGCACGGTGGCCAGCATGCCCGCCTGGATCGGCACCACGAAGACCAGCGCGGGAATGAACAGGCCGACCACGGCCGCTTCCACCGGATGAAAGTTCATTGCCGCCCAGGCCGTGGGCGGGCGGCTGGCATGGTGGATGGCGTGGACGCGGCGAAACACCTTGGGCCGGTGCATCCAGCGATGCGTCCAATAGAACCAGGTGTCGTGGGCAAACAGATAGACCAGCACCGAAACCGGCATCCACCACAGCGGATAGGCATTGGGATCGGCATAGATCCGCGTCCAACCGTGCTGTTGCCAGCCCCAGGCGATGACGCCGGCTGGCACGCCATAGATTGCCGCCGAAGCCAGGCTCCAGCCGATCTCGCGGCGGATCTGTGCCTCCAGGCCGGCATAGTGGCCGGGCAGGCGCCGCTGCGTGATCCAGGCGAACAGCCCGCTTGCCGCCACATAACGCACCGCGACGATCGCAGTCATGGCGAGCGCCGAAAGCAGCAGCGCGGCAAGTGGAGGACCGTTCATGGTTTTCCTGGGTGGCACGAGGCCGGACATTTTCCAGCGCCCCTATGCCAAGCCGGGCGGGTGCTGCCCAGCTTTTTCGCAATCGCAAAACGATTCGACACGCTCTGGCCGGCCTGCCTTGCAAGCGGGGGGAGGCGCGCCTAGATAACCGGAGCGATTCGGTCTGATTTGGCCTTTCGCGTTCCGCAGGGCAGCTTTGGGCCGCCCCCTATTGAGCGAGCAGGTGCGATGCGATTGTCGAGCATGGCTGACTATGCCGTTGTCATGATGTGCGCCGCCGCGCGCCATTGCGGCTGCCATAGTGCCGATACGCCGCTGCTTTCGGCCCAGCGCCTGGCCACCGAAACCGGCCTGCCCGCGCCCACCGTGCAAAAACTGGTGAGCAAGATGGCCGCTGCCGGCCTGCTCAAGTCCGTGCGCGGCGCGCGTGGCGGGCTCAAGCTGGCGCGTCCGGCCGCTGCGATCAGCCTGGCCGACATTGTCGAGGCGGTGGAAGGGCCGATTGCCATGGCCGCCTGCAGCGGGCATGGGCGCAGCGATTGCACGCTCGAAGCGGCCTGCGCTGTCCGGCCGCACTGGCCGGCGGTGGACGCAGCGCTGCGCGCCGCGCTTTCGGGTGTGTCGCTGGTACAGCTTGCCCGGCCTGCTCAGTCTCCTAAAGGGGCGCAATCGGGCCAGCTGGCCGTCCCGTCGGCGGCCACCACCCTGGCCGTCACCCCCATTCCTGCCGAGTTGCCCGCATGACCGATGAAACCCTGAACGACACGCCGGTAAAGGACGAGCCTGTAAAGGATCAGGCCGCGCGCGATGCTGCGGCCCGCGTGGCCGAGTACGAACACGGCTGGTCTTCGGACATCGAGCAGGAATATGGCCCCAAGGGCCTGTCCGAAGACACCGTGCGCTTCATTTCGGCCAAGAAGGACGAGCCGGAGTGGATGCTGGAATGGCGGCTCAAGGCCTATCGCCACTGGCTGACCATGCCCATGCCCGACTGGGCCAAGCTGAACATCCCGCCGATCGATTATCAGGAAGCCTACTATTGGGCCGCGCCCAAGAAGAAGGATGGGCCCAAGTCCTTGGACGAAGTCGATCCCGAAATCCTGCGCGTCTATGAAAAGCTGGGCATTCCGCTGGCCGAGCAGGAAGTGCTGGCCGGGGTGGAAGGCGCGCGCCGCGTGGCGGTGGACGCGGTGTTCGACAGCGTCTCGGTGGCCACCACGTTCCGCAAGGAACTGGAAGCGGCCGGCGTCATCTTCCGCTCGATCAGCGAGGCGATCCGCGAGTTTCCCGATCTGGTGCGGCGCTGGCTGGGCAAGGTCGTGCCGATGCACGACAACTATTTCGCGGCCTTGAACTGCGCGGTCTTTTCCGACGGCACCTTCGTCTACATTCCCGAAGGCGTGCGCTGCCCGATGGAGCTGTCGACCTATTTCCGCATCAACGCGGAAAACACCGGTCAGTTCGAACGCACCCTGATCGTGGCCGACAAGGGCGCCTATGTCTCGTACCTGGAAGGCTGCACCGCGCCCCAGCGCGACGAGAACCAGCTCCACGCCGCCGTGGTCGAACTGGTCGCGCTCGATGATGCGGAAATCAAGTATTCCACCGTGCAGAACTGGTATCCCGGCGATGCGCAGGGCAAGGGCGGGATCTACAACTTCGTGACCAAGCGCGCGCTGTGCCAGGGCGCGCGGTCCAAGGTTTCGTGGACCCAGGTGGAAACCGGCTCTGCCGTGACGTGGAAGTATCCCAGCTGCGTCTTGAACGGCGAGGATTCGGTGGGCGAATTCTATTCCGTGGCCGTCACCAACAATTACCAGCAGGCCGATACCGGCACCAAGATGATCCACAACGGCAAGCGCAGCCGCTCGACCATCGTGTCCAAAGGGATCAGCGCGGGCAAGTCCAACAATACCTACCGCGGCCTGGTGCGCGTGGCCCCGCAGGCCGAGGGCGTGCGCAATTTCACCCAGTGCGACAGCCTGTTGCTGGGCGCGGAATGCGGCGCGCACACCGTGCCCTATATCGAAGTGCGCAACCCTTCGGCCACGATCGAGCACGAGGCGACGACGAGCAAGATCAGCGATGATCAGCTGTTCTATGCCATGCAGCGCGGGCTGGACCAGGAACAGGCCGTGGCGCTGATCGTCAACGGCTTTGCCAAGGAAGTGCTGCAGCAGCTGCCCATGGAATTTGCTGTGGAAGCGCAGAAGCTCCTGGGCATCAGCCTGGAAGGCAGCGTGGGATGAGCGCGCTGCTGGTCATGGCCCTGGCCACGGTGACCGCGCCCGACAGTGCCCCGGCACTGGCGGCGGTGCAGAAGTGCGACAAGCAGGCGATGCGCGCGATGGCGACCGACGAGCCGCACCGCCGCACCCAGTTTGCCGCCGCCGCCTATGCCGAGCAGCGTGCGATCGCGCAGGAACGCGCCGCGCTGCTCGATGTCCAGATTTCCGGCACCCCCAGCGGCGCGGCCACCACGGCCAATGCCCTGGCCCAGATCGACGCCCGGCAGAAAGAGCTGGACGACGTGAAGGCCATCGAAAAATCGTGGCGCGACCTGTTCGACGAGGTTCGCGCCGACTTCCTTGCCAATTGCTCGAGCGGAAAACGCAATGCTGACGATAAGTGACCTTTCCAACGAAATCGCCGGCAAGGCCATTCTCAAGGGGCTTTCGCTCACGATCAACGCGGGTGAGATCCACGCGATCATGGGGCCGAACGGCGCCGGCAAATCGACCCTGGCCTATACCCTGGGCGGGCGCCCCGGCTATGCAGTGACCGGCGGCAGCGCCACGTTCGACGGGCAGGACCTGCTCGCCATGGACCCGCACGAGCGCGCGGCGGCCGGGCTGTTCCTGGGTTTCCAGTATCCGGTGGAAATCCCCGGCGTGTCCAACCTGCAATTCCTGCGCGAGGCGCTCAACGCGCAGCGCAAGCAGCGCGGCGAGGAACCGCTGTCGGGCGGCGCCTTCCTCAAGCTGGCACGCGAGAAGGCCGATCTGTTGCGCATGGACATGGACATGCTCAAGCGCCCGGTGAACGTGGGCTTTTCCGGCGGCGAGAAGAAGCGCGCGGAAATGGTCCAGATGGGCATTCTCGATCCCAAGCTGGCGATCCTGGATGAAACCGATTCGGGCCTGGATATCGACGCGCTGCGCATCTGCGGCGAAGGGATCAACGCGATCATGCGCAAGCCCGACAAGGCCGTGCTGCTGATCACGCATTACCAGCGCCTGCTCGATTACGTGAAGCCCGATTTCGTCCACGTGCTGGCCGGCGGGCGCATCGTCCGCTCGGGCGGGGCGGAACTGGCGCACGAGCTTGAACAGCATGGCTACGAGGCGGTGGCGTGACCACCGCCGCGCTCCTTCCCACGAAAGCGGACGAGGCGTTCCGCTATGCGGATCTTGCCGCGCTCGCCACGCTCTGGCCCTTGCCGGCCGAGGCGGTGGACGTGGCGGCGGGCGAGAGCGGCAGTCTCTCGGTGGTCCTGGCGGGCGATGCCCCGGCGGCGCGCGACCTGGCGATCACGCTGGGCGAGGGCGCCAGCTATGACCTGCGCCTGCTCAATGCCGGTGGCGCCTATGGCCGCATCGCGGTGACCGTGCGGCTGGCCAAGGGCGCGAAGTTCCATCTGGGTGCGGCGCAACTGGGCGGCGGCGACCAGACGCTGGAAATCGTGACCGAGGTTGTCCATGCCGAGCCGGACGCGCAGTCCAGCCAGGTGGTGCGCTCGGTCCTGGCGGGCCATGCCACCGGCACATACCTGGGCCGCGTGGTGGTGGATCGCGGGGCGGTGGGCACCGATGGCGAACAGTCGATCCGCGCCATGCTGCTCGATCGCACGGCCACGGCCAATGCCCGGCCGGAACTGGAAATCTATGCCGACGACGTGAAGTGCGCGCATGGCTGCGCCGTGGGCGAGCTGGACGCGCAGGGCCTGTTCTACCTGCAATCGCGCGGGTTGCCACCGGCAGAGGCCAAGAAGCTGATGCTCCAGGCCTTCATCGCCGAAGCCTTCGTCGATGCGCCCGAGGAAGAGGTGCTGACGCAGGCCGCACTCCAGGCGCTGGGAGGCCTGCTGTGAGCACGCTTGCCACAGCACCGCTGACCCAGGCTGACGAATGGCCGGGCCTGGTCAATCCCGACGGCTCGCGCTGGCACTATCTCGATACCGGCGCCACCGCGCAAAAGCCGCGCGTAGTGATCGACGCGGTCACCCGCGCCATCGGCGTGGACTATGCCACGGTGCATCGCGGGGTTTACACCCGCTCGGCGGAAATGACGCTGGGCTTCGAAGCCGCGCGGCGCAAGGTGGCCGGCCTGATCGGCGCGGACGAGGGCGAGATCGTCTTCACCCGCGGCGCGACCGAGGCGATCAACCTGGTCGCGCAGACCTGGGGCCTGGCCAATCTCAAGGCCGGCGACCGCGTGCTGCTCTCGACGCTGGAACACCATTCCAACATCGTGCCCTGGCAATTGCTGGCGCAGCGCACCGGCATTGCCATCGACGTCTGCCCGCTGACCGAAGATGGCAAGATCGATCTCGACGCGGCGGAAGCCATGCTTACCCCGGCGCACAAGCTGGTGGCCTTTGCCCACGTGTCCAACGTGCTGGGCAGCGTGCTCGATGCCCAGCGCGCGGTGGCCCTGGCCCATGCCGTGGGCGCCAAGATCCTGCTCGATGGCTGCCAGGCCGTGGCGCGGCTGACGGTGGACGTGAAGGCGCTCGACGTCGATTTCTATGCCTTTTCCGGGCACAAGCTCTATGGCCCGACCGGCATTGGCGCGCTCTATGGCAAGGCAGACCTGCTCGCGGCCATGCCGCCGTGGCAGGGCGGCGGCGCGATGATCGATCGCGTCTCGTTTGCCGGCACCACTTTTGCCCCCGCGCCGCAGCGGTTCGAGGCGGGCACGCCGGCCATTGTCGAGGCGATCGGCCTGGGCGTGGCGGTGGATTTTGTACAGGGCGTGGGCCTTGCGGCCATCCAGGCGCACGAAACCGCACTGGTGCGCGCCACGCGCGATGCCTTGCGCGGGTTGAACAGCGTGCGCCTGTTCGGGCCGGACGATGCAGCCGGCGCTGTCAGTTTCGTGATCGAGGGGGTGCATCCGCACGACCTCGGCACCATATTGGACGAGGAAGGCGTGGCGATCCGCGCCGGCCACCACTGCGCCCAGCCCCTGATGGAACACCTGGGCGTGCCGGCCACGGCCCGCGCCAGCTTTGGCATCTACAGCGACGAAAGCGATGTTGCCGCCCTGGTGCGCGGCATCGAGCGAACCTTGAGGATTTTCGGATGAGCGCCGATACCCCCCGCTTCACCGTCGAGGAAGTCGACGCCGTCAACCCGCCGCGCCGCGCGCACGTGGACGACATTCCCGAGCCTGCGCCCGAAGCGCCGGCCGAGCGCAAGCGCGACTATCTGTCGGGCTTCCTGGCGGAAAAGCCGCAAGGCGTGAAGCCGGGCGAGCCGGGTGGCGAAATCTATGACGGCGTGGTTGCCGCGCTGCGCGACATCTTCGACCCGGAAATCCCGGTCAATATCTATGACCTGGGCCTGATCTATGGCGTGGACGTGGCCGACGACGGGCACGTGGCCGTGACCATGACGCTCACCACCCCGCATTGCCCGGTGGCCGAATCCATGCCGGGCGAAGTGGAACTGCGCGTGGGCGCCGTGCCCGGCGTGCGCGATGCCGAAGTGAACCTGGTATGGGACCCGCCGTGGGACCCGCAAAAGATGAGCGATGAAGCCAAGCTCGAACTCGGGATGCTCTAAGCCATGACCGAAACCATTACCCGCACCCGCCGCGAACGCCCTGCTGCGGTACTGCTCACGCCCTCGGCGCAGGCGCGCATTGCCACGCTGATGGCCAGCGCCCCGGCCGATTCCATCGGCGTCAAGCTCTCCACCCCGCGCCGGGGCTGCTCGGGCCTCGCCTATTCGGTGGATTACGTGAACACCGCCAACCCGCTGGACGAGCGCATCGAAACCCCCGGCGGCACGCTGTTCATCGATGGCGCCTCGGTGCTCTATCTGATCGGCAGCACGATGGACTGGGTGGAAGACGATTTCCAGGCCGGCTTCGTGTTCAATAACCCCAATGCCAAGGGCACTTGTGGCTGCGGCGAAAGCTTCACCATTTAAATTGCGCGTTGGCACCCCCGGCGCGAGCCGGTAAAGCCCCGCGCATGAGCCAATTCACCATTCCGGGGTTCGACCTCGCCGCGTTCGTCCAGGCCACGTTGGCCGAAGACCTGGGCCATGGCCTGCCCGGTGGCGGCACTGACGTCACGAGCGAAAGCGTGATCCCCGCTGATGCCCGCTTTGCCGGGGTGATGGACAGCCGCGACGCCATCACCGTCTGCGGCTTGCCGATTGCCGCCGCATTCTTTCGCGCACTCGATCCGGCGATGGAGATCGATATCCTGGTGGCCGAAGGTGCGCGCGTGGCGCCCGGCACGGCGCTGATGCGCCTGTCGGGCCATGCCCGCGCCATGCTCACCGCCGAACGCTCGGCGCTCAACACCGTGCAGCACTTGTCGGGCGTGGCCACGCTCACCCGTGAATACGTCGATGCCATGGGGCAGACCAAGGCCCGCCTGCTCGATACGCGCAAGACCATTCCCGGCTTCCGCCACCTGGAAAAGTATGCCGTGCGTACCGGCGGCGGGCACAACCACCGCATGGGCCTGTGGGATGCGGCGATGATCAAGGACAACCACGTGCTGGTGGCCGGCGGCGTGGCCGAGGCGGTGCGCCGCGCCCTGGCTGCCGGGGTGAAGGACGTGATCTGTGAAGTCGATCATCTCGACCAGATCGAACCGGCCCTGGCCGCCGGCGCCACGCGCCTGCTGCTCGACAACATGGGGCCTGATCTCTTGCGCCAGGCCGTGGCGCTTGTCGCGGGCCGCGTGCCGACCGAGGCTTCGGGCGGGGTGCGGCTCGATACGATCGGCGCGATCGCCGCCTCGGGCGTGGACTATGTCTCGGTCGGTCGCCTCACGCAAAGCGCGCCGGCGGCGGATATCGGCCTCGATTTCTCCCCGCTTTGACAGGTGCCGCGATGAAGAAATGGCCGCTGCTTGCCACTGCTCTGGTCCTGGCGCTGCCGCCTGCCACCTTGGCGGCCGAGGCGCCCTCGTGCCGCCTGCCCCCGCGTATCGCGCCAGAGCCGCTGCCTGCGCCCGACGGGCCGCGCCGCACCGGGCCGACGACCGGCACCACGCTGGCGCTGTCGTGGTCGCCGCAGTTCTGCCGCAACCATGTGGGTGACAGCGTCGGCGGCACGCAATGCGATGGCAGCCTGGGCCGTTTCGGCTTCGTGCTCCATGGCCTGTGGCCCGATGGCCTGCCCGGGCAGTGGCCACAATGGTGCCCGGCCACGGTGCCCAGCGCGGAAACCCTGCGCCGGTCCTTGTGCATGACGCCATCGGCCCGCCTGCTGGCGCACGAATGGGCCAAGCACGGCAGTTGCATGGCCCCCACGCCCGAAGCCTATTTCGCGCAAGGCGCGCGCCGCCTGGCCGCGCTGCACCTGCCCGATATGGAAGGCCTGTCGCGCCGCCGCGTGCTGACCGCGGGCGACTTGCGCCGCGCGTTCATCGCCCGCAATCCGCGGCTCACGCCCGAATCGATCCGCATCAACGCCAATTCGGGCGGCTGGTTGCAGGAAGTGCAGCTCTGCTCCGATACCGCAGACCGGCCCAAGGCGTGTGACGGTGCAGGGCTGGACGATGGCAGTCTGCTGCGCATCTGGCGGATCAAGCGCTAAGCCGCGCCGGTATTCCGTTCCAGCAGAAGCAGCGGCACATCCCGGCCAGGATCGGGTTGCTCGGCGTAAGCGACAAAGCCCAGCCGGGCTGCCAGCGCGAGCGACGGCGCATTGTCGCCATCGATCATGCAGGCCACGCGGCGCGGGCCGTGGGCCTGGTCGAACCAGTCCAGTGCGGCGGCCATGGCTTCGCGCGCCAGGCCCTGGCCCCAGCAGGATTCGGCAAAGATCCAACCGGCTTCGGGCACGTCGTCCAGCCCCTCGCCAAAGCCGCGCCAGGAATGGAACACCCCGGCGATGCCGACCACCGCATCGTCATCACGCCGGCGGCAGGTGAAAATGCCATAGCCATAGAGCGCCCAGGAACCGGCATTGCGCAGCAGGCGCTGGAATTCCTCCACCGCCCCGGTCGGGCGGTTGCCCAGGTGGCGGCGCACGGCCTCGGGCGCCAGCAGGTCCACAAGGCCGGCATGGTCACGGGGGTGGGGGTGCCAGAGCGCCAGGCGCTCGGTCAGCAGGGCAGGTTGGGGATCGGTTTCCATGGCGCAAGCCTGCCCGATCGCCTGATCTAAGTGAAGGGATCAGGCGTCGAAAAAGCGCCAGGGTCCGGCCGGAATGCCAGCCAGGAGCCAGTGCAGCGCGGTGATCAGCCCCCAGGCGATCAGCGCCCCGCCCCAGGCCCAGCCCAGGCCACCCAGGTGGCGCAGATCGGGCCAGAACGGCGAGCGGCGCGACCAGATGCGCCATTCCTTGTCATAGAGCGACTGGAACTTGGTATCCTGGGCGCGGGCGCCACCCACCGCCATCAATGCCAGCCCGCCGTTGAGCAGCAGCGAGCGCAGGCTGGGGGCAATGAACAAGTGCGACACGCCCCACAGCGCGATGGCGAACATCATCGGGTGGCGCGTCACGCGGAACACGCCCTGCGGCAGCGCGGTGGACAGCCCGTTCATGTTGCGCGGCGCCAATGCGGGATTGCGCGAGAACGAGGCGAGCAGCAGCGCGGTGGCGGTAAAGCTGAGCAGCGAGGCGACCAGCCACGGCAGGGTGGCATAGCCATCCCACAGCATCGGCCCATCGGGCGTGCGATCGTGCGCGATCAGCACCAAGGCCAGGGCGACGACCGCGACGATCGAATAGACCGCCCTAAAGCCGTTCAGGCCCAAGGACTTGATCGCGGGTTTGCGCAGCGGGTGTGACAGTATCCAGTGAGTCCCGGCAAAGAACAGCATCGCCAGGGCCAATGGTAAGTGTGATTCGAACAAGACAAGCTCCGTCAAACCCGCATTGCAGCCGCCCTGGCACGCCGCAACACTGCCTAACAATTGTTTACCATCTTCTCCCGACAAGCATAGCCTGCCAACGTACCAGCAGTGCGTCCTTTTCAGGGACGGTTACCTCCAAATCGGTGCAAATCTGGGCCCATCCTTGTTTAGCGCACGCCGTGCATCAACTTGCGCAGCACGCCGGACAACAGCAGCAGAATGACGCCGATGCCGACGGCAAACCAGCCGATCACGTTGAAAACGCTGGTATAGGTATCGAGGCTCAGTTTGAGATTGGTAACCTCTCCCCCTACGGTTTCTACGCTTGCCACCTGCGCAACGATTCCGCCGACATATTGTGCCATCGCGATCGAAAGATACCACACGCCCATCATCAGCCCGACGATGCGCGCCAGCGACAGCTTGGTGATCATGCTCATGCCCACGGGCGAAATGCACAGTTCGGCCACCGAGTGGATGAGGTAGAGGCCCGCCAGCCACCACACCGAAACCTTGAAATCGGCCCCGGCAAAGCGCGTGCCCCACACCAGGAACAGGAAGCCTGCGCCAACGCCGGCCAGCGCCACGCCGAACTTGACCGGGATCGACGGCTCCAGCCCGCGCGCGGCGAGCTTGCCCCACAGGATCGTCAGCAGCGGCGCCAGGGTGACGATGAACAGCGCGTTGAAGAACTGCGTCTGCCCGGCCGAAATGCTGAACAAGCCGAACACCGAAAGATCGGTGTTGCGATCGGCAAACAGGGTGAGCGAGGAACCGGCCTGTTCGAACAGGGTCCAGAACACGGTGTTGAACGTGGTCAGCACCATGGCCGCCACCATCATTTCGAATTCCGCCCGGTTGCCGGTGCGCCAGGCATAGACCAGGATAGCCGGCACGCCGATCAGGAAGCTGGCGAACAGGATCTTGCCCAGCAGCGGCAGCGCCAGGATATAAGCCCACAGGCTCGATCCGGCGGCCACGGGCCGGGCGTCCAGCAGGTTCTGGAACAGCAGGATCACCGCGCCCACGGCGACCACGCCACCGACATAGATCAGCGGCGCCAGGTCACGCCCGCTGCGCGCCGGCGGCTCGCCATAGCCGGACAGGCGCCCGCCATCGAACTGGATCAGCGCCCAGGCCACCGCCATGCCCACGGCTGCCAGGCCGAACCCGGCCCACCAGCCCACCGCATCGGCCAGCCAGGGGCACAGGATCTGCGAAAACAGCGATCCCAGGTTGATGCCCATGTAGAAGATGGTGAAGCCCGCGTCGCGTCGTCGGTCTCCCGGTGCATAGAGTTCGCCCACCACCGTGGCGAGGTTGGGCTTGAAGAAGCCGTTGCCCACCGCCACCAGCGACAGGCCCAGCAGCATCAGCAGGACATAGAACGAAGACCGCGTGCCGCTGGTGGCAAACTCGTTGCCCGGCACGGTGCGCGCCACGTGGCCATCGGCCGCCAACAAGGCCACGCTGCCATCGGCATTGCCCTTAATCTGCAATTTCTCGCCGGCGATGACGACATAGCGCTTTTCCAGGCCGCTGGCCGTGGGGCGGTCCACCACGTTATCGGCCACCACGTCATAGCGCTGGCCGGCGATTTCGGCGTGCGGCTTGGCGGTTTCGCCGCCAAAGCACAGCACGAAATAGCCCAGCGACATCATGATCGCGCCATATTTGACCGAACGCTTGGACCCGAGCACGCGGTCGGCGATCAGCCCGCCGACCAGCGGTGTGAGATAGACCAGCGCGGCAAAACCGCCATAGAGGCCGTTGGTGGTGCTGTCGCTGAACAGGAAATGCTTAGTCAGGTACAGCGTGAGCAGCGCCCGCATGCCGTAAAAGCCGAAGCGTTCCCACATTTCGGTGGTGAACAGGCGGGCCAGTTGGCGCGGATGGCCAAACCAGCCGGTGTCGCCATGGGCGGCATTGGCCGACGGGGATTGGGGCGGGGTCGCCTCGGTCATGCGTGGATGCGCTCCATGAAAAGCCCCGCCTGCGAATGCGGATCGCCAGGCGGGGGCCAGTTCAGTTTCGCCGGAAACTAACCGGATTGTGCGCTTTGGAAAGGCGCTATTTGTGTCGCTGCCCCGCTTTGCAACGAATGTGCGCCGCTGCGGGCACAGGCTGCATGATCGTTTCGCGCCGGCCGGCTGCGCCGAAATCAACCCGCACGCGCCGTGCCCAGGCCGGTCTGCGCCGTGCCTGACGGGGCGGCCGTGAAAAAATTCTGCAACGATCGGCCTAAATGCCCCATTTTAGGCGAATTTCTCGGCAATTTATGAACCTTCGATAAGTTGAACACTTGTCCGACGTCTGGCACAAGGGTCACTGCGCCTCGACGGGGGTCTATAGGCGCAAAAGGGACTTCAAACGGTGCCGGGGGGCATCGATGAAGGGGGAGTGACATGATACGTTCCGAATTGCTGCAAGCTCTGGCCAAAGATAGTCCCGGCCTTCGCGCCGAAGAGATCGAACGCGTGGTCGATGTCTTCTTCGACGAAATCGCCGGGCGGTTGGCCGATGGCGGACGGGTGGAACTGCGCGGTTTTGGCGCCTTTTCCACGCGTGAACGCGATGCCCGCAAGGGCCGCAACCCGCGCACCGGCGAATCCGTTGACGTGCCGGGCAAGCGCGTGCCCTATTTCAAGCCAGGCAAGGAGATGCGGATCCGGCTCAACGCCGAGTGATCTGCCACAGTGCGATGACAACGATCGCACGCCTGCACAGCGTGCGATGGCGAAAACGGGGAATTTGTTTTCGCCGATCCATTGCACTTCAGCCAAGAAATAGAGGCTGATGGCGTTCCGTTGAACGCCGACAGCGTCTAGCAGCGGCGTTGCCAGGGGCACGGCAGCGCCGTTACAGGGGGGGGGCAGGCAGCGTTTTCGCCGTTGCGATGGCGCTGCCTGCCATTCAAAAACCGGGTTGTGTGCGATCCCGTTTCGCGCAGCCAACCGGTTCCTTGAGCACGACTTTTCCCAAATGGGCCGATGTCGCCCGTGCGCTTTTTTGCCTGGCCTCTTGGCGGGGCAAGGCCAGCCTCCTATAGCCGTGGCTGCGTGCGGGCGTGGCGAAATTGGTCAGACGCAACGGACTTAAAATCCGTCGGGCTTTGCCCATGCCGGTTCAAGTCCGGCCGCCCGCACCATCTACCATCGGTGGCGTCGAAGTGGCCAGGCGTGGGCGGAGAACGACTCTTGCGTCCCACTCATCACGTCACTCCAGACTTGATCAGGGGGATAGCGCCAAAAATGGCCGGAGCGGCTCATGCCATGGAAGAGGCCACCAAACACTCTTCGCCGTTCTCGATCACCGTCTCACACCGCACGATGGAGCCGGGGCGGAAGCGCCAGTGTTCGTCCTTCGGCATAGGGCCAAGAACCTCGTATCGACCGTCGTGAAGGTCTTGCACGAGGACCATAGCCCAATTTTCCGTGGCTTCATGCTCCAGCGGCATGTTGATGCGGGTCGTGGTGACAAATCCTTCGGTCCAGTGGTCCTTGTCGAGCGGATATTCGTCGATATGAAATCCGGCGGGATATTCTCGAAATCCGGGCTGCATCGCTAGCCGTGATTGCGCATTCTTTGCGCCAGCATCGGTTGTGTAGACGCCGATGAGCTTGGCATCATCGCCGAACACGTCATCCTGACGAACATGATGAAGCACAAATACGGTAGCCATTGCCGTCATGTGCCGATGGCTGCGGCCTTGGCAAGCAAGCGCTGGCACTGTGGGGAAAGCCGGCGCCAGCCGCGCCGAATGCTCGCCTCAGCGACCGCGCAACCCCGGATCAAGTCCTGAGTGACGCTGTCGCCGCTGGCGGGAACGGAAGCGTGTCTTGCCCGTCGCCCGCGCTCTCAGGCGCGCGCTTCCTGCACGCCGGCGCTGTTGTGGCGCAGGGCCTTGAGCACGGTATCGACGATGTGCGGGGCGTTGAGGCCGGCTTGGTCGTACTGCTTCTCGGGCGAATCGTGATCCTGGAACACGTCCGGCAGGCGCATGGTGCGGATTTTCAGGCCCGTATCGGTCAGCCCTTCGTCGCTGGCCATGGTCAGCACATGGGCACCCAGGCCGCCGATCGCGCCTTCCTCGATCGTGATCACCACTTCGTGCGTGGCAATCAGGCGGCGGATCAGGTCATCGTCCAGCGGCTTGACGAAGCGCAGGTCTGCGACGGTGGTGGACAGGCCGCGCGCATCGAGTTGGTCTGCCGCCTTGAGCGCTTCGGCCAGGCGGGTGCCGAGCGAGAGGATCGCCACCTTGCTGCCTTCGCGCACCACGCGGCCCTTGCCGATCGGCAGCACTTCGGGAACGGTGGGCAGCGCCACGCCCACGCCATTGCCGCGCGGATAGCGGAACGCGATCGGGCCGGAATCGTGGGCCGCGGCGGTGTGCACCATGTGCACCAGCTCCGCCTCGTCCGCCGCGGCCATCACCACCAGGTTGGGCAGGCTGGCCAGGTACGTGACGTCGAACGAGCCGGCGTGGGTGGCGCCGTCGGCCCCCACCAGCCCGGCGCGGTCGATGGCAAAGCGCACGGGCAGGTTCTGGATTGCCACGTCGTGGACCACCTGGTCATAGGCGCGCTGCAGGAACGTGGAATAGATCGCGCAGAACGGCCGCATCCCTTGCGCGGCAAGGCCGGCGGCAAAGGTCACGGCATGCTGTTCGGCAATGCCCACATCGAACAGGCGATCGGGAAAGGCCTTGGCGAACTTGTCCAGCCCCGTGCCCGAAGGCATCGCGGCGGTGATCGCGCAGACCGTGGGATCGGTCTGGGCCTCGGCCATCAGGGCCTGGGCAAAGACGTTGGTATAGCTGGGCGGGCCGCCCGCGCTTTTCACCTGTTCGCCGGTGATCACGTCGAACTTCTGCACGCCGTGATACTTGTCGGCCGCGGCCTCGGCCGGGGCATAGCCCTTGCCCTTTTGCGTGACGACGTGGACCAGGCACGGCCCCTCGGCCGCGTCGCGCACGTTTTCCAGAACCGGGATCAGCTGGTCCAGGTTGTGCCCGTCGATCGGGCCGACATAGTAGAAGCCCAGTTCCTCGAACAGGGTGCCGCCCATGGCCATGCCGCGGGCAAATTCGTCGGTCTTCTTGGCGGCCTGATGCAGCGGGCGGGGCAGGCGGCGCGACAGCTTCTTGGCCAGTTCGCGCAGCTCCAGGAAGGGCCGCGACGATACCAGCCGCGCGAGATAGCCCGAAAGCCCGCCCACCGGCGGCGCGATCGACATGTCGTTGTCGTTGAGGATGACGATCAGGCGGTTGCCAGCAGCCTCGGCGTTGTTCATCGCCTCGTAGGCCATGCCCGCGCTCATCGCGCCATCGCCGATCACGGCAATCGCCTTGCCCGGCTTGCCCGCCAGCTTGTTGGCCACGGCAAAGCCCAGCGCCGCCGAGATCGACGTGGAGCTGTGGGCGGTGCCGAACGGATCGTATTCGCTTTCGCTGCGCTTGGTGAAGCCGGAAAGCCCGCCGCCCTGGCGCAGCGTGCGGATGCGGCTGCGGCGGCCGGTGAGGATCTTGTGCGGATAGGCCTGGTGCCCCACGTCCCACACCAGCCGGTCTTCGGGCGTGTTGAACACGTAGTGGATCGCGGTGGTCAGTTCCACCACGCCCAGGCCGGAACCCAGGTGGCCACCGGTCTGCCCCACGGCCGAAATCATTTCGGCGCGCAGTTCGTCTGCCAATTGGCGCAACTGGCCCGGGGCCAGGCGGCGCAGGTCGGCGGGGGTATCGACGGTGTCGAGCAGAGGCGTGGCCGGAATTGCGGTCATCATCGCGCCTTACACCCCTTGTTCCGCCCTGTCGAGAAAACCCCTATGGTTCGCACCAAGGGGCGTGGAAACAAGCAGTTCATGGTCACAGCGCGCGATCGAGCGCGTGCAGCGCCAGGCCCACCAATCCGCCCACCAGCGTGCCGTTGATGCGGATGAACTGCAGGTCGCGGCCCACCGCCCCTTCGATCCGCGCGGTCACGGTGCGTGCGTCCCAGCGACGGATGGTTTCGGAAACCAGGCGCACGATCTGCCCGCCATAGCGGCTGACGATCCCCACCAGGGTGCGCCGGGCAAAACGATTGACCAGCAAGGCGAGGCGCCCGTCGGTCTGCAACGCGCGGCCCAGATCGGCCAGTGCCACGCCAACCTGACCAGACAGCGCGCCGCCAGCGCCGCCGCGCACCGCCGCCAGCAAGCCGCCCCGCGCGCGTTCCCACAAGGCGTCGAGCCAGTCGGTAAAGGCTGGATTGTCGAGCAATTCGGCTTTCATCTGCGCCACCCGGGCACCCATCGCCGGATCGGCCACAAGGTCGTGCGCCAGCTGCTCCAGCCCTTCCACGATCTTGATGCGCAGCGGGTGGTCGGGATGCACGACGGCTTCGGCAAGCAGCTTGTAGATGCCGTCCAGGATCGTGTTGGCCAGGCGCTCGTCCAGCTTGACCAGCCGCACCAGGGCATTGGCGCGATCGTGGATCAGGTTGCGCAGCAGCGCTTCGTTGGCTTCCAGGGTCTGCGCGGTCTTGCCCAGCAGGGCCTCGATCAACGGCACGTGCCGCCCATCGGCGATCATCGCCTGCAGCATCTGGCCCAGCAGTGGGGCCAGGTCGATCCGGTCGATCTGTTGGCGCAGCGCCTGCTTGGCCATGCCACCCAGCTTTTCCCGATCGAGCGATTCGAGGATATCGGCGGCCAGGCTGGCCGCGCCCGCCGCCAGGCGGCCTTGCTCCCCGCCGGTCTTCGGGGCGGTCAGGAACGCGCCGGCTGCACCCGCCACGTCCAGCCCGGCCATACGGCGGGCCACCACCTGGGGCGTGAGGAAATTGGATTGCAGGAAACCCGCCAGCGAATCCGCGATGCGATCCTTGTTTTCAGGGATGATCGCGGTGTGCGGGATCGGCAGGCCCAGCGGGTGGCGAAACAGCGCGGTGACGGCAAACCAGTCGGCCAGGCCGCCCACCATCGCCGCTTCGGCAAAGGCGCGCAGGTAACCCCAGGCCGGCGCCGCACCAGGCGCGGCAAGCATCGTGCGCGCCAGCACGAACAGCCCCGCCATGGCCACCAGCAGCCCCGTCGCCACCAGGCGCGTGGTGCGCGCCCGGTCGACCGACGGGAACAGGGGCCTGAAGGGACGGGCCGCGCGGCGGGAAGCAATGGTCACTCCGCCGGGAATGCCTCATGCGCGGCGAGGTTCCCGGCAACGGGGGGCTTGCGTGGTTCGCTGGTCAGCACGTGGCGGGCAAGCCAAGGGCCCAGGCGCTTTTCCAGGCCATCGGCCAGGCTGAAGCCGGCGGGCACGATCAGCAGTGTCAGCAAGGTGGACAAGGCGAGGCCGCCGATCACCACGGTGCCCATCGGCGCGCGCCAGCCGGCATCGCCGCCCACGGAAATCGCCGTGGGCACCATGCCCGCGATCATTGCCACCGTGGTCATGATGATCGGCTGCGCGCGCTTGTGCCCGGCTTCGGTGATGGCGTGCAGCTTGTCCTTGCCCGTCGTCATTTCCTCGATCGCAAAGTCGATCAGCAGGATGGAGTTCTTGGCCACGATCCCGAACAGCATCAGCACGCCGATGAACACCGGCAGGCTCAGTGCCTGGCCCACGAAGCCGAGCAGCAGCAGCCCGCCCAAAGGCGCCAGGAACAGCGAACCCATGTTCACCAGCGGCGAAACGAAACGGTGGTAGAGCAGCACCAGCACCGAGAACACCAGCAGCACGCCCGTGGCCAGCGCGATGAAGAAGTTGGCCAGCATTTCCTGCTGCCAGCGGTCTTCGCCAGCCGGGGCGTTGGACACGCCGGTGGGCAGGTCCTGCATGATCGGCAGCTTGGCAATGGCATCCGTCGCCGTGCTTTTCACCACGCCCGGCGGCAGGTCTGCCCCCACGAAGATGCGGTGGTTCTGGTTGTAGCGCTGGATCGTGGTCGGGCCCGAGCCGAAGCCGATGCTGGCCACGCGCGCCAGCGGCACCGAACCGCCGGTGGAGGTCTGCACCGGCATGTTCTCGATCGTGGTGAGATCGCGGCGCGAATCGATCGGCAGCTTCACCCGGATCGGCACCTGGCGATCCGACAGCGAGAACTTGGCGCTGTTCATGTCGATCTCGCCCTGCGTGGCGATGCGGATCGTCTGGCTCAGCGCCTGGGTGGTCACGCCCAGCGAGGCGGCCAGATCGAGGTGCGGGGTGATGACGATTTCCGGGCGGCGCAAGTCGGCGCTGATGCGCGGCGCGACCACTTGCTTGAGTCCGCTCATCTGCTGCACCAGGGTCTGCGCCGTGCGCTGCAAGAGGTCGGGATCGGAGCCCGAAAGCATAATGCTGATCGGCCGGCCCGAACCGCTGCTGCCGCCCCCGCCGTTCTGATCCTGGAACGTCACGCGCGCGTCGGCGATATGTTGCAGGCGCGGCGTCAATTCACGCTGGAATTGCAGGCTGGTGCGCGCGCGGTCCTTGCGCAGGGTCATGATGATGCGCCCGCTGCCTTCGGTGATACGCTCCAGCGCCACGTCGATTTCGGGCTCGTTCTTGATCAGGGCATAGACTTCGTCGAGCTTTGCAGCCGTCTGCTCGATCGTGGTGCCGGGCACCATTTCCACGTTGATCTGCGAGAAATCGCTGTCGGTATCGGGGAAGAACTGGGTGGGGATGACCAAGAACATCGCGCCCGTCAGCAGCAGCGCTCCCAGGCCGATGCCCATCATCCACAAGCGGTGGTCGCGCAGCCGGGCGCGCACCCGGCGGCGCGGATGCAGCGCGCGATAGGCGGCCGCCTTGCTGGTATCGAGCGACCAGCGCAGCACGGCCATGTAGCGGTCCATCCACGGGCCTTCGCCGTGGGGAATGTCGCGCTGGTCCCGCTTGAGGAAATAGGCCGCGACCATGGGCGTGATCATGCGCGCCACAAGCAGCGAGAACAGCACGGCCACCACCACGGTCAGGCCGAAGTTCTTGAAGAACTGGCCCGAAATGCCGGGCATCAGGCCCACCGGCAGGAACACCGCGACGATCGAGAACGTGGTGGCCACCACGGCCAGGCCGATTTCGTCGGCCGCGTCGATCGAGGCCTGGAACGGTGTCTTGCCCATGCGGATGTGCCGCACGATGTTCTCGATTTCCACGATGGCATCGTCCACCAGCACGCCCGCCACCAGCCCCAGGGCCAGCAGCGACATGGTGTTGAGCGTGAAGCCCATCAGGTGCATCACGGCAAAGGTGGGAATGGCCGAAAGCGGAATGGCGATGGCCGAAACGAACGTGGCCCGCCAATCGCGCAGGAAGAAGAACACCACGATCACCGCCAGCACCGCGCCTTCGACCATCGAGGACATCGAGGTGTGGTACTGCTGCTTGGTATAGTTCACGCTGGTGAACAGCCGGGTGAAGCGGATCTTGTGGCCCTGCTCGGCCGAAATCTTGGCCAGTTCCTTGACCGTCTCGTCATAGACGCTGACATCGGATTCGCCGCGCGCACGGGCGATGCTGAACGTCACCACCGGCTTGCCGTTGAACTTGGCGATCGAGGTGATTTCGCTGAAGCTGTCGCGCACGTCGGCGACGTCGGACAGGCGGATGACGCGGCCCGCCGAAAGCGAGATCTGCGTCTGGCCAAGGTCGAACGCCGAATGGGCATTGCCCAGCACGCGCACCGACTGGCGCGCCCCGGCCACTTCGGCCTTGCCGCCCGCGGCGTTGAGATTGACCGCGCGCAGGGCGTTGTTGACCTGGATCGCGGTGACGCCGAACGATTTCATCCGCATGGGATCGAGCGTGACGGCAATCTCGCGCGTCACGCCGCCGGCGCGCTTCACTTCGGCCATGCCGGGAATGGCCAACAGCCGCTTGGCGATGGTGTCGTCCACGAACCACGACAACTGCTCGATCGTCATGTCGTCGGCCGAAACCGCCCAATAGGCGATCGGGTCCGACGAGGTTTCCGCCTTGAACACTTGCGGTTCCAGGATGCCGTCGGGCAGGTCGCCGCGCACCTGGTCCACCGCGTTCTTCACTTCGGCCACCGCGCCATAGATATCGGTGCCGATCTTGAACTGCACCATCGTCTGGCTCGCGCCTTCCGATGCAGTGGAGGTGATCGTGTCCACCCCCGAAATCGTGCGCACGGCCGATTCCACGCGCTGGGTGATCTGGGTTTCGATTTCGGTCGGCGCGGCGCCGGGCTGGCTGATCGACACGATCACCAGCGGGAATTCGATATCGGGCTGGTCCTGCACCTTCATCAGCATGAAGGAGACCAGGCCCGCCAGGGTCAGCCCCAGGAACAGCACGATGGGAACGACCGGGTTGCGAATCGACCAGGCCGAGAGATTGCGAAAGTTCATGGCCGTTCCCCTGGTCCGATTGATGGGCTGCGATCAGTGCGCCGGGATTACTGGGCTGGGGCCGCGGAACCGGCCAGCACCGGTCGCACCGTGTCACCGGGATTGAGGAAGCCGCCCGCGCGCAGCACCACGCGTTCGTTGCCGGTCAGCCCTTCGCGCACGACGATGCCCTTGGCGTTCACGTCGCCGATCTTCACCGCGCGGCGCGTCACCTTGTTGGCGCTGTCGAGCACATAGACGAAGCTGCCGTTCTGATCGCTCAGGATCGCGGTTTCGGGCAGGATCGGCGCGGTTGTCGTGCCGCTGCGGATCGTGGCGCTGGCAAAGCCGCCGGGCCGCAGCGCGGGATCATAGCGCAACGCGATGCGGGCAATGCCTTCGCGCGTGGTGGGATCGATGGTGGGGGCAACCTGCCACACCGTGCCGGGAAAGCTCTGCGTCGTGCCGACCGGATTGACCTGGGCGGTCACGCCTTCGTGCATGCGCGCCAGATCCACTTCGGCCAGGCGCGCCTGCATTTCCAGTTCGCCATCCTTGGCCATGCGGAACAGCGTGCCGCTGCCCGAGCTCACGATCTGACCCGGTTCCACGCCACGCGTCAGCACCAGGCCGTCGGCCGGGGCGACGATGTTGAGCCGGGCGGTGTTGGCGCGCAACTGGCCCAGCGTGGCGCGGGCCACGCGCACTTGCGCCACGGCGGCATCGCGGGTCGCGGTCAACTGGTCGATGTCTGCCTTGGAGATGAAGCCCTTGGCCACCAGCTTGAGCGCGCGATCGAGATTGCTCTGGGCGATCCGGGCGTTGGCTTCCTGCACTTCCACCCCGGCTGCCTGGCTGGCCACCTGCTGCACCTGGACCGAGCGATCGACCACGGCCAGCACCTGGCCGGCGTGCACCCAGGTGCCCGCATCGACCAGCACGCTCACCACGCGGCCCCCTTCACCGGCGATGCCCACGGGCATTTCGCGCTTGGCCGCGATCACGCCGCTGGCCACCACCGTGGCGTCGACCGTCTGCTGCCCCGGCGCCACGACCGTGACGGTCTGGGCCTGGGACTGTGCATCGGCGGCAACCTCGGCCCCGCCGTTGCGGTGCATCAACCACCAGGCGAGCGCCAGCAGCACGACAAGCCCGGCCCCGATGGCAAGGCCGCGCAGCCGATTGCCCCGGGTGGCCGGCATATCGGCCAGGCTGTTCATGTCTTGCGTCTTGTCCAGCAGAATTGCCTCCCCGGCCATCAGGCCCCGCGCGGCAACCGTGATGGCGCCGCGTGGCCCTGGCCACGATCCCCTGTGCTCGTCCCGCCGCCACGCCAGGCGCAGCGGTGGGACGTGCGGTGTAGTCCCAACCTCAATCAAGCGCGTGCGGCCGGAAACCCGGCTGCACGCCATCGCAACGGATGGCCCGATTGCGACGGAACCAGCGCTGCAACCGGCACGATGCGGTTGCCATGCACGCCGGTCGCCGGCCCCGGTTGCCGACATGGCCCCCGCCTTGCGGACATCGGCGCGAACCGCGCAACATCCGAAGGTTCCTTACCTTGCCAGTATTTACCCCGCTATTAGCTGGCGCAACGACCAGTTGCAATCACGGCTCGACAAACAACGTCTGGCCCCAACAGGACTGGGCCATGCCATTGATAAAAATATCGCCGCCATTTTGGTGCGGTTGCAACATCGCGCGTGCGGGGCAGCAATGGCCGCGCGGTCCGAGCCAGCCGATCCGGCTGCCCGCGCATGCCAAAACGGCCGCCCGGGTTGCCCCGGACGGCCGCACCGTGGATGGCGGTGTCGCGCATGCGTGGCCGGCCGCACGGGGGCCGGGGCAGGCGCGTGATCAATACTTGAGCTGGCGCTCGTAAAGGTCGCGATAGTGCTGGATACGGGTGACCCGCAGGCCCTGCATGCCCGAACGGTCCACCGCGCGCTGCCATGAGGCGAATTCTTCCAGGGTAAGGCCATAGCGTTCGCAGGCCTCGTCGATGGTCAGCAGCCCGCCGTTCACGGCGGCCACCACTTCTGCCTTGCGCCGCACCACCCAGCGGGTGGTGTTGGCGGGGGGCAGGCTGTCAAGCGTCAGGGGTTCACCCAAGGGGCCAATAACCTGCGCCGGCCTGATTTTCTGGTTTTCGATCATGGCACTTCTCGTCGGTCAGCTGCGCCTTTGCGCGGGGGGGACGGCCTGTTTGGCTTCATCACCGTTGTGCTTCCCTCCATTTTGCCATTCGCTGAAGAGGTTGGGTTAACAAGATCTTCATGACCTACTCTGTGATGTCCTGCCCCGTGCAACATCCAGGCTGCGACCCGATGGAAGCTGCCGAGGCCCGTGCCGCCTGGCATTGCCAGTGCAGCATCCCGCGACACCCGTCGCAGGTCCTGTGCGGCTTCCAGCCGGGCACAGAATTCGGCCCAGTGCAGCTCGCGCAGCACTCCTGCCGATTCGGCGCCCACCAGGCCGCGCAGATCGTCGAAACCCAAGTCCATGGACCCGACATAGGCCCAATAGGGATAAAGGAGTGTAAAACGGCTCTTTACAAAAAATTAACCAATTGCCCAGTGGCCTTGCCCCCATGCGTGCCATTTTTGCGCTGAAACCCGTGGGAAAAGCGCCTATGGGCGCCCCATGGCGCATTGTATTCCCCCTTCCGCGATCCCGCATTCCGTGCCCGATTTTGGTGACCTGGCCGATCCGCTGGCGTTGTTCGACCTGGCGACCCCTGCCTCGGCGCGGCGCATCGTGGTGGCCATGTCGGGCGGCGTGGATAGCTCGGTCGTGGCCGGGCTGGCGGCCGCGAGCGGCGCGGAAGTTATTGGTATCACGCTGCAATTATATGATTACGGTGCCGCCACGGGGCGCAAGGGCGCCTGCTGTGCGGGCGATGACATCCGCGATGCCCGCGCCGTGGCCGATCGGCTGGGCATCGCCCACTATGTCTTCGATCACGAATCGCGCTTTCGCGAGGACGTGGTCGAACGCTTTGCCGACGATTACCTGGCCGGGCGCACGCCGATTCCCTGCATCCGCTGCAACATGGGGCCCAAGTTCACCGATCTGCTGGCGATGGCGCGCGAACTGGGCGCCGATTGCCTGGCCACCGGGCACTATGTGCGCCGCGTGGCCACGCCCACCGGCGCGCAACTGCATCGCGCCGCCGATCCGGCACGCGACCAGAGCTATTTTCTCTATGGCACCACGCAGGAACAGCTCGAGTTCCTGCGTTTCCCGCTGGGCGGCATGCCCAAGCCGCAAGTGCGCGCGTTGGCGCAGGCCATGGGCCTCGCCGTGGCCGCCAAGCCCGACAGCCAGGACATCTGCTTCGTGCCCGATGGCGATTACGCCAAGATCGTGCGCAGCGTGCGCCCCGAAGGCGGGCGGCCAGGCACGATCGTCCATGCCCAGACCGGCGAGGTGCTGGGCCAGCACCAGGGCGTGATCCACTATACCGTGGGCCAGCGACGCGGGTTGGAAATCGGCGGCCAGCCCGAACCGCTCTATGTCGTGGGCCTGGATGCCGCCGCTGCCCGCGTGCTGGTCGGCCCGCGCCGTCTGCTCGGCGTGGCGGCCGCGCGCGTGATTGAAACCAACCGCATCGGCCCGCTGCCCACGGATGAGCCGCTGACTGCCAAGGTGCGCTCGCTGGCCAAGCCTGTGCCGGTCGTGCTCGACGGCCCCTTCGGCGATGGCGCGGCCACCACGCTGCGCTTTGCCGCGCCCGAATATGGCGTGGCGCCGGGCCAGGCGGCGGTGCTCTATGCCGGGGATCGCGTGATCGGCGGCGGATGGATCGACGGCACGGAGCCTGCCGAGGCCATTTCCATTTAATCCCGCCAGGGTTGCAACTGGCAGCCCCAGCCTTCGCGATAAGTGGCGGTCTGCGCGGCGGCGAGCGGCACGCTGGCGGTCACCGTGTGGGCGCCGGCGTCTTCGGCCAATGACACCGGAAAGCGCCCCTTGGGCATGTCCTTGTCGCAGTCGCCCAGCGCGCGCCCGCCCACATAGCGGCACGAACAGGCCAGCCGTGCCGCGCGGGCCGCTTCGATTCGCGCGTTTTCGCGGGCCGGTCGCCAGACAAACGATACGAAGACCACGCCCAGCCCCAGCGCCAGACCGATCAGCAGGCCCAATCCACGCCAGGCCCAGCGCCGCGCAGGGGGGCGCCCAGGTGGCGGGGCACCATAATGGAGCGGATCATTCGGGGAAGAAGAAGGCTTGGTGGTTGCCATGTGCATTCGATCTGGTGGAAAGACCGGGGCAACCATGCAGAGCCCCCCGCGATTCCGTATACCCTGTGCCCGCCGGTGGCTGGCCCATATCGTGCCGCTGGCGCTTGCACCAGCCTTGTTCGCCTGTTCGTCCAGTCCACCCGCGCAAGCGCCGCTCTCGCCCCAGGCGCTTGCCGCCGTGGTGGACGATCCCGGCGTCAACCGCGAAAGCCTGGCTCGCGCGGTGGACGGGCTGTTTGCCGACACTGCGGGGCAGGAGGCCGGGGGCGATAGGCAACTGGGTGAAACCCGCGCGGTGATCGTGATGCGCGCCGGGCGCATCATCGCCGAACGCTATGCCCCCGGTTATCACGAGAATACCCGCTTTGCCGGTGGCGGCATTGCCCGCTCGATCACGGCGGTGATGATCGGCATGCTGGTGTCCGATGGGCGGTTGCGCCTGAATGAAACCGCGCCGGTGCCGGCCTGGCAGCGGCCCGGCGATCCGCGCGGCGAAATCACGCTGCGGCACCTGCTGCAAATGCGCTCGGGCCTGCGCGAGGAGCCGGGCGACGAAGCGCGCATGCTGTTCGGTGCCGGGCGCGACGACATGGCCGGCGCCGCCGAAGACCAGCCGCTCGCCGCCGAACCGGGCGCGCGGTTCCAGGACGATGCAGCCAGTGGAATCATCCTGGCGGACCTGGCCGCGCGCGTGCTCGCCCCCGCCGGAGACGCCGATGCGCGCCGCCGCGCCGTGGCCGACTACTTGCGCACGCGCCTGTTCGAACCCGTGCTGATGCGCGGCATCGTGCCAAGCTATGATGCGCGCGGCACCATGAACGGCGGGGCGATGGTCGATGCCACGGCGCGCGATTTCGTGCGGTTTGGCGAATTCCTGCGCAATCGCGGTGCGGTCCACGGCGCGCAACTGGTGCCGCGGCAATGGATCGATTTCATGGTCAGCCCGAGCCCGCGCGAAAAGCAATATGGCGCGGGTGTGTGGCTGAATCGCACGCCCACCACGGGCGATGCGCGCCTGTTTCCGCAAGCCGGTCCGCGCGACATGCTGGCCGCGCTGGGCGATGGCGGCCAGGCCGTGCTGGTGGCCCCGGCGCGCAAGCTGGTGGTGGTGCGCCTGGGCGCGACGCCGCCCGGTGGCGATGCAGCGCTGATGGGCCGCCTGCGCGATATCGTCAGCCTGTTTGCCAGTGGGCCGGCGCGCTAGGGGACGTGTTCGCTGAAGATTTGCCCGTTCCGGGCCGGCGGCCGGCACCCCCTTCGGCAGGAGCGGGGCGCCAGGAATGCCGGCGGCTGCCGGCCCGGAACGGGCACACGGTTACACGCTGCGTCCTGACAGCAGCGCGGCCGCGTGTTGGGTGGCATGATAGAGGCCGTCGAGCCGGTCTGCCCGGACGAAGCCGCGCAGCAATTCGGCAAAGCCGTCGCTGTCACCGGCCAGGGCATGGCGGGTCATCGCCGCCAGCGTGGCCTCGTCGGGCGTCATCACCAGTTGGCACGGGCGGTTGACCAGAAAGCGTTCGGGCCAGGTGCGGATCACCCGGCGCACCAGGGCATGCACGGCCGCCGCCGCTTCCACGCTGCGATAGCGTTGGGCCAAGTCTGGCACGGGATCGCGGCCCACGCGCTCGAACATGGCGGAAAGGCGCATGGCCATCACCACGTGCAAGGCGGTGAGCGACAGGGCGCGCACGTCCTGGGGGCGGGCAAGCGATGCCACGATCGCCGCATGGCGAGCCGAGGTGGCCGGTGCAGTGTCGGGCGAAACGGGGCCGCGCTGGGCGTGGGGTGCGGACATGACAGCCTTTCTTGCGATCGATTCGCAAATCAGACTATGCCTGCGTCCACATCCCGTCAATGATAATCATTCGCAATAACTGCCAGCCGTGCCCTGCCCCGGTCAGGCCGTGCGGAACCCTTGGGTAATAGGGTAGCGCCGGTCGCGGCCGAAATTGCGGCTGCCCAGTTTCACCCCCGGCGGCGCCTGGCGGCGCTTGTATTCGGCCAGGTGCAGCAGCCGCTCGATCCGTTCCACCGTGGCGCGCTCGTGCCCTTCGGCGGTGATCTGCGCCACGCTCTTCTCGTGCTCCACCAGCCCCAGCAGGATCGCGTCGAGCACGTCGTAGGGCGGCAGCGAATCCTCGTCCTTCTGGTCGGGGCGCAGTTCGGCGCTGGGCGGCTTGGTGATGATCCGTTCGGGCATGACCGGGCCTTGCGGGCCCAGGCCGATGCGCGGGCGGTGTTCGTTGCGCCAGCGCGAGAGGGCGAACACCGTGGTCTTGTAGGCGTCCTTCAACGGGTTGTAGCCGCCGTTCATGTCGCCATAGATCGTGGCATAGCCCACGCTCATCTCGCTCTTGTTGCCGGTGGTCACCAGCATCGGCCCGAACTTGTTGGACAGCGCCATCAAGGTGGTGCCGCGAATGCGCGACTGCAGGTTTTCTTCGGTGAGATCGGGATCGCGGCCGGCAAACAGGGGGCTGAGCATATCGGTAAAGCCATCGACCGCCGGGCCGATCGGCACGGTATCGAGCCGCACGCCCAGCATCTGCGCGCAGCCGGCCGCGTCGTCCAGGCTTTCCTGGCTGGTATAGCGGCTGGGCAGCATCACGCACCAGACCCGATCGGCGCCCAGCGCATCCACCGCGATGGCGGCGCAGAGCGCGGAATCGATCCCGCCCGAAAGGCCCAGGATCACGCCGGGAAACCGGTTCTTGTTCACATAGTCGCGCAGGGCCATGACCATGGCGCAATAGATGTCTTCAGGGTGCTCGGTCGGTTCGGCCACGTCGCCCGCCTCGCAGCGCCAGCGGTGGCCGTTGCCGAAAGGCACCTTGTTCCACACCGTGTCGACCACGGCTTCTTCCCATTCCGGCAGTTGCGCCCACAGCGCGCCTTCGGGGCCGACGACGAAGCTGGCGCCGTCGAACACCACTTCGTCCTGCCCGCCCACGCGGTTGACATAGGCCAGCGGGATGCCGGTATCGATCGCGCGGCGCTTGGCCACGCCATCGATGCGCAGCACGTCCTTGTCGATTTCATAGGGGCTGCCGTTGACGCAGAGGAAGATTTCCGCGCCCAATTGCGCCAGATGGCGGCACACGTCGGGGTGCCAGATGTCCTCGCAGATCGGCAGGCCCAGCATTGCGCCGCGGAACGGCACCGGCTCGGGCAGGGGGCCGGGCAGGAACAGGCGCTTTTCATCGAACGTGCCATAGTTGGGCAGTTCGTACTTGAAGCGCGTCGCCACCACTGCCCCGCCATCGAGCAGGGCCACGCCATTGTGCAGCGCCCCGTCGCGCACGAAGACCGAGCCGACCAGCATCGCCGGGCCGCCATCGGCGGTGGCCGTGGCCAGCTTTTCCAGTTCCACTGCCGCGCGCGCGATCAACGCGGGTTTCAGGATCAGGTCTTCGGGCGGATAGCCGATCAACTGCATTTCGGGAAAGACGATCAGGTCGCTGCCCGATGCCTTTGCCCGTGCCTCCAGCATGGCGGCGGCATTGGCGGCAAGGTCGCCAACCCTTTGGTTGAGTTGCGCAAGCGTGATGATCAGTTTGTCGGCCATGGCCAAACCCTAGGCGGCTTGGCCGGTGGCGGGCAAGGGGGGCTGTGCCCCGGAAGGCGCAAAACCGGCGCGGCCGCGGGGCGGATGGGGCGCACAGGCGTTGCAAAACTGTCATCTTGGGCTAAGGGCGGCGCCAGGATCAGGATCACCGAAAGACTCGAGGGAAACGCCATGAAGATCATGTCCGGCAACGGCAACCTGCCGCTGGCCCGCGCCATTGCGGCCTATCTGGAACTGCCGCTGACCGACGCTTCGGTTCGTCGCTTTGCCGACGAGGAAGTCTTCGTGGAAATCCACGAAAACGTGCGCGGCGAGGATGTCTTCCTGGTGCAATCCACCAGCTATCCCGCCAACGACAACCTGCTCGAACTGTTGATCTGCATCGATGCCCTGCGCCGCGCCTCGGCCAAGCGGATCACCGCGGTGGTGCCCTACTTCGGCTATGCCCGCCAGGATCGCAAGCCCGGGCCGCGCACGCCGATTTCGGCCAAGCTGGTCGCCAACCTGATCACCACGGCGGGCGCCGATCGCGTGCTCGCGGTCGATCTGCACGCCGGGCAGATCCAGGGCTTCTTCGATATTCCCACCGACAACCTGTTCGCCGCCCCGGTCATGGCGGCCGATATCCAGACCCGCTACGGCGGCCAGGAACTGATGGTCGTTTCGCCCGACGTGGGCGGCGTGGTCCGCGCCCGCGCGCTGGCCAAGCGGCTGGACAACGCGCCGCTGGCGATCGTCGACAAGCGCCGCGATCGCCCCGGCCAGTCCGAAGTGATGAACATCATCGGCGACGTGAAGGGTCGCATGTGCATCCTGATCGACGATATCATCGATTCGGGCGGCACGCTGTGCAACGCGGCGCAGGCGCTGATGGATGCCGGCGCTGCTGGGGTTGCCGCCTACATCACCCACGGCGTGCTCTCGGGCGCTGCGGTGGCCCGCGTGGGCAATTCGGCGCTCAAGGAACTGGTGATCACCGACACCATCCTGCCCACCGAAGCGACCAAGGATTGCGACAGCATCCGCATCCTCACCATCGCGCCGCTGATCGGCGAGGCGATCCGCCGCATCGCCGACGAAAGCTCGGTCTCCAGCTTGTTCGACTGATTGTGTGATCCACCACGATGTCGTGGTGGATGGCACGGCCAACGCGGGATGTCCTAAGGGCCTTCCCGCAAGGCCCGGTCGGTCGGAATTAGCCAGGTTCGTTTAGCCCTCGCTCGCAAATCCACACGGTTTGCGAGTGAGAACCATGACCAAGCGCCTGCCCCTTTCCCTGCTGCTTCGCCTTGCCTGCGCGCTGCCCGCACTGGCCAGCGCCTCGGCCCTCGCCGCACCCGATCCGGCCGGTGCCGCGCCAGCGACCGCGCCCACCCCGGCATCGTCCGACATGGTCACGACCGGCGTTGCCAAGGGGCGTGACCGGCTCGACAGCGCCACGTCCACCAGCGCGCTGCACCAGGCCGATATCCTGCGCCTGGCGCCGCGCTCGATCGGCGAACTGCTGCGCGCGCTGCCGGGTGTCTTTTCCGAAGCGCCCAACGGCGAAAGCATTGCCAACATCTCGATCCGCGGCCTGCCGGTGGTCTCCACCGGGGGCAAGTTCGTGCAGTTGCAGGAAGACGGCCTGCCGGTGATGGAATTTGGCGATATCATCGGCGCCAGCTCCGACACGTTCCTGCGCGCCGATCTCAACCTGGCGCAGGTGGAATCGATCCGCGGCGGCTCGGCCTCCACCTTTGCCTCCAATTCGCCCGGCGGGATCATCAATTTCATCTCTGCCACGGGCGAGCGCGCGGGCGGCACGTTGATGCTGACCAGCGGCATCAACTATGAACAGCGCCGCGCCGATTTCGAATATGGCGGCCCGGTGGGTGAAAACACCCGCTTCCACATCGGCGGGTTCTGGCGCCAGGGCGAGGGGCCGCGCCGCATCGGCTTTGAAGGCCAGCGTGGCGGGCAGCTCAAATTCAACGTCACCCGCACGTTCGATGGCGGCTATGTCCGCCTCTACGCCAAGCTGCTCGACGATCGCTCGCCGTTCTATGATTCGGTGCCGCTGCGCGTGACGGGCACGGCCGAAAGCCCTGGCCTGGTCGCGGTGGCGGGGTTCAATCCCACGCGTGATACGCTCTCGACCACCTATCTCCAGTCGATCACCATGCTGGATGAAAACAACAATCCGGTGAGCGAAGACTTGCGCCAGGGGCAGCGGGTCAAGGAAAAGGCACTGGGCCTGGAAGCGCAGGTGGATCTCGATGGCTGGACGGTGACCGACCGCTTCCGCGTCGCCAGCCGCTCGGGCGGGCTGTACGGGCCCTTTTCCAGCACGCTCTACACCGCCGCCGCCGGGCTGACCAAGCTGGGCGGGGCGGGGGCCACGCTGTCCTATGCCAATGGCCCGCATGCCGGCGAGGCGATTGCCGACCCGGCGGCGCTCAACGGCAATGGCCTGATTGCCGTGCTCAACTTGCGCATCCGCCCGCAGGAAGACCTGGGCAGCCTGGTCAACGATCTGCGCGCCAGCAAGATCTATCGCGTCGGGTCGGGCGATCTCACGCTCACCGGCGGCTTCTATGCCTCGCGCCAGGCGGTCCACACCGCGCTGCGCTGGGCCGAGGTGGTTTCAGAAGTGCGTGGCGATGGCCAGGCCGCGCTGCTCAACGTGACCAATGCCGGCGGCCAGGCCGTCACCCAGAACGGCATCTATGCCTATAACTATGCGCTCAACAACGGCACCCAGCGCCGCACGATGAGCGTCGATTACGCGGTCCAGGCGCTGTACGGTTCAGCCAATTACCGCATCGGCAAGTTGGCGTTGGGCGGCAGCCTCCGCTATGATTTCGGCAGCGCGCGCGGCCAGGTCATGGGGTCTGACCTGGGCGGCGGCCGCATCGGCACGATCAGCCGCGACATGAACGGTGACGGGCTGATTTCCCTGCCCGAACAGAAAGTGGGCTATACCCCGCTCGATAGCCCGGCGCCGGTGCATTATGACTATCACTACCTGTCGTGGTCGGTGGGGGTAAACTACCGCGTCGCCCAGGCATTCTCGGTGTTTGGGCGCTACAGCCGCGGCGCGCGCGCCAATGCCGATCGCCTGCTCTTCACCTCGGCGATCGATACCGCCACCGGCGCCCTGGCCATTCCCCAGGCTGTCTACGATCCGGTGCGCCAGGCCGAACTGGGCTTCAAATTCCGCCAGAGCGGCGTGACGGTCAACCTCACCGGGTTCAGCGTGCGCAGCCAGGATACCAACGTCAACACCTCCACCGGCGTGGCCATCGCCCGCCGCTACAAGGCGCAAGGGCTGGAATTCGAAGCCGGCGTGCGGCGCGGCATGTTCAGCCTGACCGGCGGGGCAACCTATACCGACGCGCGGATCGTGGAGGATTTCATCGATCCCACTGTCAACGGCAAGCGCCCGCGCCACCTGGCCAGCGTGATCTTCCAGGCCATGCCCCAGGTCACGTTCGACCGGTTCAATCTCGGCGCGGCCTTCATCGGCACCACCAGCAGCTATGCCCAGGATAGCAATATCCTGAAAATGCCCGGTTATGTCACCACCAATGCCTTCGTGCAGGCCAATGTCACCGATCGCCTCGCCGTCTCTCTCAACGCGGCGAACCTGTTCGACGTGCTGGCGCTGACCTCGATCGACGATGCCACGGTGCCCAGCAGCGGCGTGGTGCGCGGGCGCCTGCTCACCGGGCGCACGATCAGCGCCTCGCTGCGCCTAAGCCTGTAACGCACCTGCCGCGCGCGGGGCGCTCATTGCCAGGGGCGGATACCGCCCGGCGCGATCCGCTCGGTCGTTTCCAGGCGGCGCGCCTGGCGCGTTTCCAGCGACAGCGTCATCAGCGGTTGCGCCAGGTCCACGAACTGGCGGGGCGACATGCCGAACATGGCGGTGAATTCGCGGATCAGGTGGCTCTGATCGTAATAGCGCAGGGCCAGGGTTTCGGCCTCGGCATCGTCGGCCACGCCGCGCAGGTGGCTGGCCATGTCGAGCGCCCGGGCGCGGCGCAGCACCTGCTTGGGCGTCAGGCCGAAATCGCGCCGCACGATGCGTTCCAGCCGGCGCTGCTCGATCCCGCATTGCGCGGCAAACTCAGCCACGCCGATCGAAGGGTTGGCCAGCGCCGCGGCTTCGAACCGGGCGGTCACCGGGTCGGGCTCGGGCGCGCCACGCCAGTTGATCATGGCGCGCAGTTCCTGCTCCATCGCCTGGCACCACGCTTCGGGCGTGGCGGCAGGATCGAACATGTCGAGCCAGCGCGCCGGGTCCAGCCCCAGGCGATCGATGGTGGTAAACCGGTCGGCCAGGTCCGCTTCGGGCAGGCGCGTCAGGGCATAGCCGGCGCCCGGGCGCACCACGGCACCCACGCTGGTGAAACTGCCGGTCACGCCCACGGCCATGCGCTTGCTGTTGGGCCCGAAGACCAGCGCTGCCCGGCCCAGGGCACAGGGCCCATCGCGGGTTTGCGCCGTCCAGGCGCCGCGCAATTGCACGCGGATGCACGCCGTATCGGCCAGCAGCCCGCATTGCAGGGCATAATTGGCGGGGGCATCGACCACGGTGACATAGAACCGGCCGATCCACGGCGCGAGATCGGGCGCCGGCGCGCGGCTGTAGGACAGGGGTTGGCCCTGACGAGTCACCCCGGCGGCCGGCGCAATCGCCCGGTCCACGCCCGGCCTGATATTGCGGTTCATTTCTGCTCACCCCCTGCGCAAGCCGTCCTTGCCCTCTTGCCTGCTGTTCGGAAATGCAAAATTTTTGAACTATGCCCCTTATCCGGAAATAGGAGCGCCTGCTTGACCGGATCGGCGCTATCGGCAAAGCACAGGTCCATGAAGCTCGATGACGACATTGCCCTGGCCCACCGCCTTGCCGAAGCCGCCGGCGCTGCGATTCGCCCTTATTTCCGCAGCGTTGCTGCAGAACGCAAGGGGGATGCCACCCCGGTGACGCTGGCTGATCGCGCCGCCGAAGAAGCGATGCGTGCCATCCTGGCCGCCGAACGCCCGCAAGACACGGTAATTGGTGAGGAATTTGGCACCACCCAGGGCACGTCCGGGCGCAGCTGGGTGCTCGATCCGATCGATGGTACGGCCGGTTTCCTCGCCGGGCGGGCGCTGTTCGGCACCCTGATCGCGCTCTTGGTCGATGGCTTTCCGGTCCTGGGCGTGATCGACCAGCCGATTGCCGGCGAACGCTGGGTGGGGTCTTCGGGCAAGCCCACCACGCTCAATGGTCAGGTCGTGAAAACCCGGCCCTGCCGCGAATTGTCGGAAGCGACCATCGCCACCACCGGCCCGCACTATTTCAGCCAGCATGAAGGCGATCACTTCATGGCCCTGGCCGGCCAGACCGATTACCGCCGCATGGTGATGGGCGGCGATTGCTACAACTACGCCATGCTCGCCACAGGCCAACTCGACATCGTGTGCGAGGCCGGGCTCAAGCTGCACGACTGGGCCGCGCTGGTGCCCGTGGTGGAAGGCGCGGGCGGCACCATGGCCGATTGGAACGGCGATCCGCTGCACATCGGTTCGGAAGGCCATGTCCTGGCGCTGGGCGATCCGGCGCGGCTGGACGACGCGATCGAGGCGCTGGCCGCCGGCCACAGCCACCGGCACTGATCGCGGCCTGCCGCGTTGTGCCCGGCATGACCGCTGCATCCTCGACTTCCGCCGCGCCCACTATCGTGATCACCGGGGCAGGCGCCGGCATCGGCCGGGGCACCGCCCTGCACTTTGCCGCGCTCGGCTGGCGCGTGATCGGGCTCGATCGCGATGCCGCTGCGCTCAAGGAACTGGCCGCCATGCTGCCGCGCGGCCAGGGTTTAACGATCACCTGCGACGTCGGCCGGGAAAAGGCCGTGGCGCGCGCCTTTGCCCGCATCGCGCAATGGGCAGCGCAGGGCATCGATTGCCTGGTCAACAACGCCGGCATTGCCAATCCCGATTGCGGCCCGCTCGAAGACCTGGCCTTGGCCGATTGGCAGCGCTGGATTGATGCCTCGCTCACCGCCGCGTTCCTGTGCAGCCGGGCCGCCCTGCCGCTGCTGCGGCGGCGCAGCGGTGCCAGCGTGGTCAATATCGCGTCTACCCGCGCTTTGCAGAGCGAACCCGATACTTACGCCTATGCCGCGGCCAAGGGCGGGCTTTGCGCGCTTACCCATGCCATGGCCGTGGGCCTGGGGCCGCAAGTGCGCGTCAATGCCGTGCTGCCCGGCTGGATCGAGACCGGCCCCTGGCAACGCGCCGACCGCGCCCACGATGGCGATCATCGCCCGATCGACGAGGCGCAGCATCCCGTCGGCCGCGTCGGCACGGTGCACGATATCGCCGCGACCATTGCCTGGTTGGCCAGCGCCGACGCGGGCTTTGTCACCGGGCAGCAGATCGTGGTGGACGGCGGCATGACCCGGAAGATGATCTACGCCGAATGATCGCATGATCGCGGTCGATTAGACACTTGTTCAATATCGTTGCGCATGCAACTTTGCCGCCATCCCCCTGAAGAAGAGGATGGTTCATGAAAACGATAAAGAGCGTGGCGCTGGGAGCGGCCGCGCTGGTCGCATTGGTGGCTGGCACGGCCCAGGCCAAGACCGTGGTGGTGCGTGCCGCCCATATGATCGACGTGCTGGCGGGCAAGCGCGTTGATGGCGCGCAGGTGGTGGTCACCGATGGCCGCATCACGGCCGTGGGCAAGGCGGGCGACGCGGTTCCGGCCGGGGCCGAAGTGATCGACCTGGGGCCGCGCACGCTGCTGCCCGGCCTGATCGACATGCATGTCCACCTGACCAGCGACCCCACGCTCGGTGGCTATCGCGGGCTGGAGTTCACCGATAACTTCGGCACTGTCGTCGGCGTCGCCAATGCCAAGAAGACGGTGGAAGCCGGCTTTACCACCGTGCGCAACGTCGGTTCGGCCAATTACGACGACGTCGCGATCAAGCAGGGCATCGAGATGGGCTATGTCCCCGGCCCGCGCATCGTGCCGGCGACCTATGCCCTGGGCGCCACCGGCGGCCATTGCGATTCCACCGAATTCCCGCCCTCGATCACCGTGCCTTCGCCGCAGATTGCCAACACGCCCGACGAATTCCGCGCCTTGGTCCGCAAAGTGCGCAAGTATGGCGCCGAAGTGATCAAGATCTGCGCCACCGGCGGGGTCTTTTCCAAAACCGATTCGGTCGGCGCCCAGCAGATGAGTTTTGAGGAATTGAAGGCCGTGGCCGACGAAGCGCATATGCTGGGCATGCGCGTGGCCGCCCACGCCCACGGCACCGCCGGCATCAACGATGCGCTGCGCGCTGGCATCGACACGATCGAGCACGCCAGCCTTGCCGACGAGGAAAGCTTCAAGCTGGCCAAGGCCAAGGGCGCCTGGCTCGACATGGATATCTACAACGACGACTATATCCTGGCCGAAGGCGAGAAGAACGGCGTCTTTGCCGAAAGCCTGGCCAAGGAAAAGATGATCGGCCGCAAGCAGCGCGAAACTTTCCGCGCCGCTCATGCCGCCGGGGTCAAGCTGCTGTTCGGCACCGACGGCGGCGTCTATCCCAACGGCTACAACGCGCGCCAGTTCGCCAAGATGGTGGAATGGGGCATGACCCCGATCGAGGCGATCCAGGCCGCCACCAAGAGCGCCGCCGAAGCGCTGGACCGCACGGCGGACGTCGGCGCGATCGCCACCGGGCGCTATGGCGATCTGATCGCCGTCGATGGCGATCCGCTGGCCGACGTGCGCACGCTGGAGCACGTGGCGTTCGTGATGAAGGGCGGCGAAGTGGTGAAGGCCGCGCAGTAAGCAACAAGCCCTCCCCTAACCCCTCCCGCACGCGGGAGGGGGACTTTCTAAACTCCCCTCCCGCGTGCGGGAGGGGCTGGGGGAGGGCACGTTTCCCCAGCCAGCCCGGAAAAATCACTCCTCAGGCGGCTGGCTGTTCAACTGGATGTAGTTCTGGATGCCCATCTGCTTGATCAGGTCGAGCTGGGTTTCCAGCGTGTCGATATGCTCTTCCTCGCTTTCCAGGATCTTCTGGAACAAGTCGCGGCTCACATAATCGCGCACGGTTTCGGCATGGGCGATCCCGTCCTTGAGCACGGGCACGGCCTCATACTCCAGCGCCAGATCGGCCTTGAGCACTTCCTCCACCGATTCGCCCACTTTCAACCGGCCCAGCGCCTGGAAATTGGGCAGGCCGTCCAGGAACAGGATGCGGTCGGCAAGCATGTCGGCATGCTTCATTTCGTCGATGGATTCGTGCCGCTCGAACTCGGCCAGCTTCTTCACGCCCCAGTGCGACAGCAGGCGATAGTGCAGCCAATACTGGTTGATCGCGGTCAGTTCGTTGAACAGTGCCTTGTTCAGGAACTCGATGACCTTGGCATCGCCCTTCATGGCCAGACCTTCCTATGCCGTTGAACCGGAAGGCAGGCTAGGCCAGACCAGGCTGGCGGGCAATCCGCAGATTATGCGCGTGGGCGCATCAGGCCATGGCGCAGGCGCGCTCGTCGGCCACCACGTCGTCGGCATCGTCCAGGCACTGGCGGCACTGCGCCTGGCAGCCCAGCGTGCCATACAGCGCTTCGGCATCGCCGCGCGCGTGGCAGCGGGCGGCCTGGCGCAGGTCCTTTTCCCGAATGGCATTGCAGATGCAGATGTACATGACGCCCGTATCTCTCGCTCTGAGGGTCTCTCGCTCATGAGAATGATTCGCAGAGTAATGCGATTCATTCTCATGAGCAAGGGGTAAACGCAGGATTGCGGCAGGGTGCGGGGCTTTGCGGGCCGCCTTGCAAAGCGCTCGCCCCGCCGCTACATGCACGGCCAAGCATCGAGAGTTGGGGGCGACGCCCCAACGCCAACCTGCCGGTTTCCGGGCAAGGTGGCGCTCCCCCAACGGGGAGGATGTGGCCGATCCGGCAACCAAGCGGAGCAAGCCCCAGGCGTCTTTCCCGGTTTCGATGCAGTTCACTGCCCAGGAAAGACTTGCCCCGTGCCGATCAGGATTGCCGACAACCTCCCCGCCCGCCGTACGCTCGAAGCCGAGGGCGTGATCGTCATGGGCGAGACCGAGGCCGCGCGGCAGGATATCCGCCCGCTGCGCATCGCGCTGCTCAACCTGATGCCCGACAAGATCACCACCGAAACCCAGATCGCCCGCCTGCTCGGCGCCACGCCGCTGCAGATCGAGCTGCAGCTGGTGCGCCTCTCGGGCCATGTCAGCAAGACCACCTCGGCCGGGCACATCGCCGAATTCTATCGCCCGTTCACCGACGTGCGCGCCGAGCGCTTCGACGGCCTGATCGTTACCGGGGCGCCGGTGGAAACCATGGACTATGGCGAAGTGACCTATTGGGACGAGTTGCGCCAGATCTTCGACTGGAGCCAGACTCACTGCCATCGCCTGCTGACGATCTGCTGGGGCGCGATGGCCGCGCTCGCCCACTTCCACGGCGTGCCCAAGCATCAACTGGGCGCCAAGGCCCATGGCGTGTTTCCCCATGTGAACCGCGCGCCGGCCAGCCCCTGGCTGCGCGGCATGTCGGACCTGGTGCCCGTGCCCGTCTCACGCTGGAGCGAAGTGCGCCGGGAAGACCTGGGCGCCGGCCTCACCGTGCTGCTCGACAGCGAGGAGGTCGGCCCTTGCCTGGTCGACGATCCGGCACGCCGCGCGCTGCACATGTTCAACCACCTGGAATACGATACGCTCACGCTCGACACCGAATACCGCCGCGATGGCGAGCGCATCGTGCCCCGGCACTATTATCCCGACAACAACCCGGCCCAGTTGCCTCGCAACACCTGGCGCACCCATGGCCACCAGCTGTTCGGCAACTGGATCAACGAAGTCTACCAGACCACGCCGTTCGATCTGGCCGATATCGGTGGTTGATGACGTCAAAGATCATGATCTTGGTTGAATAGGGCGTGATCATCTAAATAGGGTATAAGGCGCCATTGTGGCTGTTTTGCCGCGTCCACTTGATGCCTGCGGTTATATGGCTTAGTATTAATTGAACAAAAACTCGCTGGTCGCGTCGATTGTCTTTTGGACGGAGTGGGGCCATGCGCAGGATTGTTTCCGCTGTTGCTGCTTGCAGTCTTCTTGCCACTTCTGGCTGTTCCATGGTGTTGGATGATCTCCATGGCAACGGTGGCTATCCGGCCAAGGCGCTTGATCGGCACAGTTTTCGCGCGCGCGATAACAAGCAGCTCGTCCTACTCCGCGCGGCTATCGTGCTGGCCATGGCGGCGCGCATGGGCCAGTCCACCGTGCGGGTGGAAGATGCCGATGCCTTTGCCAATTACCTTGCCAGCGCAGCACGGGAAATCGATTTTGCCGCTGCCAATCTTTATCAGGCGCCCGCAGCGGCCAATACGCCTTGCCACGTTGTGGGACCGGCAGCCTCGGCAGCCAAAGCGGTCGCAGGTGGCGGCGCGGCAGCCGCCGATGCGGTGGTCAACGATGTGGCAAATCTGCAGGCCTGCACGGGCTATGCCACCAATTTCGAAAGCGAATTGCCGCTGGTCGAAGCTAGCCTGATCAAGGTGGTGGTGGCCGCGTTGCCGGCCGATCGAGCGCGGGCGTTCCTCACTGCCGTAGCCAATGGCGATGTCGTGGGCGCTGCATTCAAGGCATTGAAGGCATTGAAATCGCTCGCTGTCGGCCTGCACTATGCCAATGGCAGCTTCCGCTCGGGGCTGGAGGCCGTGGCCATCCAAAAGGGTTGCGAAGATAGCGCCAGCAAGCCGATGACCGTGGAACGGGCCGTGTCTGCAGAATGTCTAAACATCGATACCAAATCCCTGTTCGACAGCACGGATCGGGGGCCACTGGGGATCGGCGCCGTCGATCCCACCGCTTTCGATGCCCTGTTCCGCATTGCCAACAATGCCTGTTCGGGTCTGCCTTTGCTCACATCCACCCAGGGCAGCGATGAAAAGACCCGGCGCCAGGCGCGCGATGCGGCCTGCGGCACTCTATGGTTCCGCCCACAGGCGCGCCCGGTCACGATGCCTTCGACCGATTGAACGGCGATGGGCCGATTGGCGGGGAGTCCGACGTTGCAAGGACCAAGGCCCCCGAATCAAGTTGCCAAACCGGCCCTCCCTCGTTAAGGGCCGCCCCTTCAATCCACGCGGACCTGCGTTCCTGCCTGGCCACATAGGGCTGCCACGGCAGGTACACCGCGTCGAACAAGGAGACGAAAATGCCCAAGCTCAAGACCAAGAGCGGTGTGAAGAAGCGCTTCAAGCTTACCGCTACGGGCAAGGTGAAGCACGGCGTGGCCGGCAAGCGTCACCGCCTGATCAGCCACAACGCCAAGTACATCCGCCAGAACCGCGGCACCGACGTGATCTCCGACGCTGACGCGAAGGTGATCAAGAAGTGGGCGCCCTACGGGCTGAACTGAGGAGGCTGATCCATGTCCCGTATCAAGCGCGGCACCACCACGCGTGCCAAGCACAAGCGCATTCTCGACCAGGCCAAGGGTTACCGCGGCCGTCGCAAGAATACGATCCGCGTTGCCCGCCAAGCCGTTGAAAAGGCTGGCCAGTATGCGTACCGCGACCGCAAGGTCAAGAAGCGGACCTTCCGCGCCCTGTGGATCCAGCGCATCAACGCGGCCGTCCGCGCCGAAGGCCTGACCTATTCGCAGTTCATCCACGGCACCAAGCTGGCTGGCATCGAACTCGATCGCAAGGCCATGGCGGATCTCGCCATGAACGAAGGCGGCGTGTTCGCAGCCGTGATCGCCCAGGCCAAGGCAGCCCTTCCGGCCGCCTGATCGCCTTAAGCGATACAGTTTGAAAGGCGCTCGCCCTCACCGGGGCGGGCGCCTTTTTCTGTTGGGGTTTTCGCGAACATGCCCTCCCCCCGACCCCCTCCCGCAAGCGGGAGGGGGAGAGCGGCCAAACTCCCCTCCCGCCTGCGGGAGGGGTTGGGGGAGGGCATGTTACGCGCAGGGCCTCTTGCCCACGCAACCCATCTTCCCTTCCGCCCCGCAAAGCGCTAGCGGCAGGCGCGTATGGAACAGCTAGACCAACAGCAGGCGCAAACCCTCGGCGCCATCGCGGCGGCCACCACGCTTGACGCCGTGGAGGCGATCCGTGTTGCTGCCCTGGGCAAGCAGGGCTGGGTTTCCGCCCTGCTCAAGACCATGGGCCAGATGAGCCCCGAGGAACGCCAGGCCCGTGGCCCGCAGATCCACGCCCTGCGCGAAGCGGTCACCGCCGCGCTGGCGGAACGCAAGGCCGCGCTGGAAAGCGCCGCCCTGGAAGCGCGCCTGGCGGCCGAGGCGGTGGACCTCTCGCTGCCCGCGCCCGAAGCGCCGCGTGGCTCGGTCCACCCGGTTTCGCAAGTCATGGACGAGCTGGCCGAAATCTTTGCCGACATGGGCTTTGCCGTCGCCAGCGGCCCGGAAATCGAAGACGACTGGCACAATTTCACCGCGCTCAACATGCCCGAAACGCATCCCGCGCGCGCCATGCACGACACGTTCTACTTCCCCGACAAGGATGCGCAGGGGCGCGACATGCTGCTGCGCACGCACACCTCGCCGGTGCAGATCCGTGCCATGCTCAAGCAGGGTGCGCCCTTGCGCATCATCGCGCCGGGCCGCGTCTATCGGTCTGACAGTGATGCCACGCACACCCCGATGTTCCACCAGATCGAAGGCCTGGTGATCGACAAGGGCATTCACCTGGGGCACCTCAAGTGGACGCTGGAAACCTTCCTCAAGGCGTTCTTCGAGCGCGACGACATCGTCCTGCGCCTGCGCCCCAGCTATTTCCCGTTCACCGAGCCTTCGGTGGAAGTGGACGTGGGCTATACCCTGGTGAACGGCAAGCGCGTGGTGGGGGGCAGCGGCGATGCGCCGGGCGGCGGCTGGATGGAAGTCCTGGGCTCCGGCATGGTCAACCGCAAGGTCATCGAATTCGGCGGGCTGGACCCCGATGAATGGCAGGGCTTTGCCTTTGGCACCGGCGTCGATCGCCTGGCCATGCTCAAGTATGGCCTGGATGACTTGCGCGCGTTCTTCGATGGCGATGCCCGCTGGCTGGGCCACTATGGATTTGGGGCGCTCGATGTGCCCACCCTTTCGGGCGGTGTTGGAGTGAAGCCGTGAAGTTTTCCCTGTCGTGGCTCAAGGCCCTGCTCGATACGCAAGCAAGCGCCACCGAGATTGCCGAAAAGCTCACCAGCCTGGGCCTGGAAATCGAAAGCGTGACCGATGCCTCGGCCGCGCTCAGCAGCTTTCGCGTCGCCCGCGTGCTCACCGCCGAAAAGCATCCGCAGGCCGACAAGCTCCAGGTGCTCAGCGTCGATCTGGGTGATGGCCAGCCGCTCCAGGTGGTCTGCGGCGCGCCCAATGCGCGCGCCGGCCTAGTCGGCGTGCTCGGGCTACCCGGCGCGGTGGTGCCGGCCAACGGCATGGAACTGCGCAAAAGCGCGATCCGCGGTGTCGAATCCAACGGCATGATGTGCTCCACGCGTGAACTGGGCCTGGGCGAGGAACACGACGGCATCATCGAATTGCCCGCCGATACCGCGCTGGGCCAGTCGTTTGCCGACTACATCGGCTCCGATCCGGTGTTCGACGTGGCAATCACGCCCAACCGCCCCGATTGCATGGGCGTTTATGGCATTGCCCGCGATCTGGCGGCGGCCGGCATCGGCACTTTGCGTGCCATCGATGTGGCGCCTGTGGCGGGTGAAGGCCCGTGCCCTGTCGAAGTCCGCATCGAGGACGCAGAAGGTTGCCCGGCGTTTTACGGTCGCGTGATCAAGGGCGTGCAGAACGGCCCTTCGCCGCAATGGCTGCAAGACCGGCTCAAGGCCGCCGGCCAGCGGCCGATCTCGGCGCTGGTGGACATCACGAACTACGTGATGCTTGGCTATGGCCGCCCGGCCCATGCCTATGACCTCGCCAAGCTGACCGGCGCCGTCACCGCGCGAAAGGCGCGTGAACGCGAAACCGTGCTGGCGCTCAACGGCAAGGAATACGCACTCCAGCCGTTCATGACCGTGATTGCCGACGATGCTGGCGTACACGACATTGGCGGCATCATGGGGGGTGAGCATTCGGGCTGCGCCGACACGACCACCGACGTGCTGCTCGAAGTCGCCTATTTCGATCCGGCACATATCGCCCGCACCGGCCAGGCCCTGGCGCTGGCCAGCGACGCGCGCGGCCGGTTCGAGCGCGGAGTCGATCCCGCGTTCCTGGACACCGGCATGGACCTGCTGACCCAGCTGATTCTCGAAATCTGCGGCGGCACGGCCAGCGAAGTCTCGCGCGTGGGCACGCCGCCGTTGGCGCCGCACACCCTGGCCTATGATCCGGCGCTGGCCGGCCAGCTCGGCGGCATTGCCGTGGCGCAGAGCGAGCAGAAGCGCATCCTCACCGCGCTCGGCTTTGCCGTGGATGAAGACTGGACCGTCACCGTGCCCAGCTGGCGCCCGGACATTGCCGGCCCGGCCGATCTGGTCGAGGAAGTGATCCGCGTCCACGGCCTCGATGCCGTGCCGTCCACCCCGCTGCCCCGCGCCGATGGCGTGGCGCGGCCCACGGCCACGCCGGTGCAACTGCTCGAACGCCGCCTGCGCCGCGCGGCTGCGGCGCGAGGGGCTCACGAGGCGGTGACCTGGTCGTTCCTGCCCCAGGCCCAGGCCGAACACTTTGCCGATGGGCAATTCGTGTGGACGCTGGCCAATCCGATTTCGGAAGACCTCAAGGCCATGCGGCCTTCGCTGCTGCCCGGCCTGCTGGCGGCGGCGCGCCGCAATCTCGATCGGGGTGCATCCAGCGTGCGCCTGTTCGAAATCGGCCGCCGCTATCTGCGCGCCGACGATGGCAGCAGCGACGAGCGGCTGAGCCTGGCTGTCGTGCTGGCCGGTGAACGCACCCCGCGCGGCTGGGCCACGGGCAAGGCGCAGGCCTTCGATGCGTTCGATGCCAAGGCCGAGGCGCTCGCGCTGCTGGCCCAGGCCGGCGCGCCGGTGGAAAACCTGCAAGTGATGGGTGAGGCGGGGCCGCAGTTCCACCCCGGCCAATCGGCCACGCTGCGCCTTGGCCCCAAGCAGGTTCTGGCGCGGCTGGGCATGATCCATCCCGCGACGGCCAAGGCTTTTGGCCTCGACGTGCCCGTAGCCGTGGTCGAACTGTTCCTCGATCGCGTCCCGGCCAAGAAGGTTGCCAGCGGTTTTGCCCGCCCGCACTTTGCCCCGCCCGCGCTCCAGGCCGTGACCCGCGATTTCGCCTTCCTGGTCGATGCCAAGGTGCCCGCCGGCGATCTGCTGCGCAGCGTGAAGGGCGCTGACAAGGCCAGCATCGTGGCGGCGCGCGTGTTCGACGATTTCCGGGGTCAGGGCGTGCCGGAAGGGCAAAAGAGCCTTGCCATCGAGGTGACGCTCCAGCCCGGCGACAAGAGCTTCGACGAAGCCGCCCTCAAGGCGATTTCCGACAAGATCGTGGCCGCTGCGGCCAAGCAGGGCGCCACCCTGCGCGGCTAGGCCGGGCTTGGGGGCTGCGACAAGCTCAGCCCGAACGGCGGGTGGGGCGTGGGAATTCTTCATCCCACCCCCGCACCCCATACCGCACTTGCGAAGAGCGCGCGCTCTGGCCATACCGTGCGGCCATGAGCGAAACCCAGCCCGAACTCGTCACGATTGCGTCCGACACGCTGACCGCCGCGATCAACCCGCTGGGGGCAGAGCTGTGGTCGCTCACCGATCGGGCCGGGGCGCAATGGATGACCGACGCCGATCCCGCGTTCTGGAGCGGGCATGCCCCGCTGCTGTTTCCGGTGGTCGGCTCGCTGGCAGATGACACCCTGCGCCATGATAGCCAGGCCTATGCCCTGCCGCGCCATGGCTTTGCCCGGCGCTCCACGTTCGAACTGGTGGCCCACGATGGCGCCACCGCGCATTTCCGGTTGCAGGACAGCGACGCCACGCGTGAAGTCTATCCCTTTGCCTTCGTGCTGGAAATGGCCTTTGCCGTGGAAGGCGCGACGCTGGCGATGACGGCCACGGTCGGCAATCCGGGGAATGAAACGCTGCCGTTCAGTTTCGGCTATCACCCTGCCTTCGCCTGGCCGCTGCCGGGCAGCACCGACAAGCACGCGCACCGCCTGGTCTTCACCAAGGACGAACCGGCGCCGATCCGCCGCGTGCGCAAGGACAGCGGGCTGATGCTCGACAAGGGCTTTGCCAGCCCGGTGCGCGGCCGCATCCTGCCGCTGCGCGAGGGGCTGTTCGTGGCCGACGCGGTGGTGTGGACCGACCTGGCCAGCCGTGCGCTGACCTATGGCGTGGAAGGCGGTCCGGCGCTCGACGTGGCGTTTCCCGATACCACGATGCTCGGCCTGTGGCAGGTGCCGGGCGCCAACTACATCTGCATCGAGCCCTGGGCCGGCCATGCCGATCCGGAAGGCTTTGCCGGCGACATTGCGGACAAGCCCGGCATCGTCCTGCTCGCGCCAGGCGAGAGCCGCAGCTTCCGCATGGACGTGACCGTTCGCGGCGGCTAGGGGCGGGGACGTTATGTCCAATCGCCGCACCTTCGCCATCATTTCCCACCCCGACGCGGGCAAGACCACGCTGACCGAAAAGCTCCTGCTGCAAGGCGGGGCCATCCACCTGGCCGGTGAGGTCAAGGCCCGTGGGCAGGCGCGGCGCGCGCGGTCTGACTGGATGAAGATCGAGCAGCAGCGCGGGATCTCGGTCACGTCCTCGGTCATGACGTTCCAGAAGGACGGCACCGTCTTCAACCTGCTCGATACGCCGGGCCACGAAGACTTTTCCGAAGACACCTATCGCACGCTGACGGCCGTCGATTCGGCGATCATGGTGATCGACGCGGCCAAGGGCATCGAGCCGCAGACCCGCAAGCTGTTCGAAGTGTGCCGCATGCGCTCGGTGCCGATCATCACCTTCGTCAACAAGGTGGACCGCGAAGGCCGCCCGGTGTTCGAAACGCTTGATGAAGTGGCCGATGCCCTGGCGCTCGATGTCGCGCCGATGAGCTGGCCGGTGGGCATGGGCGGCGTGTTCGAAGGCGTCTATGACTTTGCCAGCGAAACCATTGCCCGCCCCGAAGGCGACAGCCGCGAATTCCTGGGTCGGCGCGATCCCGCTGCCGGCGCCATTCCCGATGAATTTGCCGAAGAGATCGAACTGGGCCGCGAAGGCTATCCCAAGTTCGACCTGGAAGCCTATCGCCATGGCGACCTGACCCCGGTCTATTTCGGATCGGCGCTCAAGAACTTTGGCGTTGCCGAGCTGATCGCGGCGATCGATCGCTATGCCCCGCCGCCGCGCCCCCAGGCCAGCGACCAGGGCACGATCGAGCCGAGCCGCGCCGACGTGACCGGCTTCGTGTTCAAGGTGCAGGCCAACATGGACCCGCAGCACCGCGACCGCATTGCGTTCATGCGCATGGTTTCGGGCACGTTCAAGCGCGGCATGAAGCTGGTGCCCTCGGGTCTGGGCAAGCCGATCGCGGTGCATTCGCCGATCCTGTTCTTTGCCCAGGACCGCGAGATTGCCGATAGCGCCGAAGCGGGCGACATCATCGGCATTCCCAACCACGGCACCTTGCGGGTGGGCGACACGCTTTCCGAACGCAACGACGTGCGCTTTACCGGCCTGCCCAACTTCGCGCCCGAAATCCTGCGCCGCGTGGTGCTGAAGGATCCCACCAAGACCAAGCAGTTGCGCAAGGCGCTCGACGATCTGTCGGAAGAGGGTGTGATCCAGGTGTTCTACCCGGAAATCGGCTCGCAATGGATCGTCGGCGTGGTCGGCCAGCTTCAGCTCGACGTGCTGATCAGCCGGCTGGAAGCGGAATACAAGGTGGAAGCCGTGCTCGAACCTTCGCCCTTCGACACGGCGCGCTGGCTGAAAGGCACGCCCGAAGCCTTGCGCGGCTTTGCCGATTTCAACCTGTCGAACCTGGCCAAGGACCGCGACGGCGATCCCGTGTTCATGGCCCGCTCGGCCTGGGACGTGAGCTATCAGCAGGAACGCAACCCGGACCTGACGTTCAGCGCCACCAAGGAAAGGTAATTTCGGGCTACCCCATGACATGGGGCGCCACGCTCTTGCCAGCGCAGTGCAGCATGGGCAGGGTGGAAATCATGAATCTGCTCGGACCGACCTCGAACACCTTCATCTCGCAGCGCCTGCGGCTCCACTATGTGGACTGGGGCAATGCGGAAAAGCCGCCGCTGCTGCTGATTCACGGCGGGCGCGACCATTGCCGCAGCTGGGACTGGACGGCGGAGGCCCTGCGCGAGGACTGGCACGTGATCGCGCTCGATCATCGTGGCCATGGCGACAGCGAATGGGCATCGGACGGCAACTATCGCATCATGGACATGGTCTATGACGTGGCGCAACTGATCCACCAGCTGGGCCTGGCGCCCGTGACCATCGTGGCCCATTCGATGGGGGCGGCCGTGGCGCTGCGTTATGCCGGGCTGTTTCCCGAAGACGTGCGCAAGCTGGTGGCGATCGAGGGCATCTTCCCCACCCCCGATTGGGAAGCGCGCATGCGCGGCGTGCCCTTCGCCCGCCGCATCCGCGACTATATTGCCGAAAAGCGCAAGGCCGCCGGCCGCCTGCCGCGCCGCTATCCCACCATCGAGGCGGCGATCGCGCGTATGAAGGCGCAGAACCCCTATATCAACGATGCCCAGGCCCGGCACCTCACCATCCACGGCATCAACCGCAACGAGGATGGCACATTCACCTGGAAGTTCGATCCCTACGTCCACATCGAACACCCCTATGATATCTCGCAGGATCGCAAGCACGAGCTCTGGGAAGCGATCACCAGCCCCACCTTGCTGCTCAACGGCGCGGATTCCTGGGCCGGCAACCCGGTGCGCGACGGGCGCATCGCCCATTTCCGCAATGCCGAGGCGGTGGAATTCGCCAACGCCGGGCACTGGCTGCACCACGACCAGTTCGATCGCTTCGTCGCCACGCTGCGGGACTTTCTCTGACCGCGCGGGACACACCGATGTCGTCGGGCGCTGGATCGCAGGCGGGCGCTGCATCGCAAGCCGGGCGGTCGCTGGTCTTTGCCAGCTACAATATCCACAAGGGCGTTGGCGCGGATCGCCGCTGCGATCCCGAGCGCATTCTCATGGTGCTGCACGAGTTGGGCGCCGACGTGATTGCCCTGCAAGAGGCAGACCGCCGGTTCGGCACGCGCGAAGGGGTGATCCCGCCGGCGCTGCTGGCCCACGGCAGTCCATGGCGCGCAGTGGCCCCCGGCGTGATCGATCGTGCGCGCCGTGCCGGAAGCCTGGGCTGGCACGGCAATGTCATCCTGGTGCGGCGCGATCTGGTGGTGACCGCGTGCCAGCCCGTGCCCCTGCCCACGCTGGAACCACGCGGCGCCGTGGCGGTGGATCTCGATTGGGGTGGGCAGGGCGTGCGGGTGATCGGCATGCACCTTGATCTTTCCGGCCTGCGCCGGCGCCAGCAGGTGCGCGTGGCCTGCGCCGCCGCCGGGCAGGGTCCGCGCGTGCTGATGGGCGATTTCAACGAATGGGCGCCGCGCGGCGGGGCGCTCCAGGCGTTTTCCACCGATCTCGATGTGCTCACGCCCGGGCGCAGCTTTCCTGCGCGGCGCCCGCTGGGCCAGCTCGATCGCATCGTGGTGAGCCACGACTGGGTGGTGGAAGCCACCGGCGTGCATCACAGCGCCTTGGCGCAGCAGGCATCGGACCATCTACCCGTCTGGGCGCGGCTGCGTCTAAACCCTGCCTAAAAATTGGGCAGATTCTTTGCGCTGCACAAGAATCGAGCGCACGGCAAACGCTCGACAATGGATATGGTTTCCGTGAATCGCTGATTCCGTAAGGAAACTGATTTGGCACGCCCCTTGCTTTAACATTCATGCCGGTTCCGAACCGGATGGTTGAGGCCGTGAAAGGGGGCATGAATGAAATTCATCATCGCCATCATCAAGCCGTTCAAGCTCGACGAAGTGCGTGAAGCGCTGTCGGGCCTGGGCGTTGCTGGGATGACGGTGTCGGAAGTGAAGGGTTTTGGCCGTCAGAAAGGCCAGACCGAGATCTACCGCGGCGCCGAATACTCCACGAACATGCTGCCCAAGGTGAAGCTCGAAATCGCTGCCAGCGATGACATGGCAGCGCAGATCGTCGAGACCATCCAGCAAACTGCCAGCACCGAGGCCATCGGCGACGGCAAGATTTTCGTGCTCGATCTCGCTTCGGCGGTGCGCATTCGCACCGGTGAAAGCGGCGAGCCGGCGCTGTGACTTCCGAGAAGAGGGGAAACCATATGATCCGCAAGATGATCAGTGGCATGACGGCAGCCGGGCTCAGCCTCGGCATGGCCTCTGCCGCCTTTGCGCAAGCCGGGCCGATCAAGGCCCCCACGGCCGAACAGATGGCCACCATGGTCAACAAGGGTGACGTCGCCTGGATGCTGGTCTCGGCCGCTCTGGTGCTGATGATGAGCATTCCCGCCCTGGCGCTGTTCTACGGCGGCCTGGTGCGCACCAAGAACATGCTTTCGGTGCTGATGCAGGTGCTGATGATCGTTTCGGTCGCGGCGCTGTGCTGGGTCTGCTGGGGCTACTCGATGGCCTTCACCGGCGGCTCGCCCTATGTCGGCGGCTTTTCGAAGATGTTCCTTGCGGGTGTTTCCACCTCGACTTACGCAGCGACGTTCTCCAACAACGTCTACCTGCCCGAATATGTCTACGTCATCTTCCAGATGACCTTCGCCTGCATCACGCCGGCGCTGATCGTGGGCGCCTTTGCCGAGCGCGTGAAGTTCACGCCGCTGATGATCTTCACGGTCCTGTGGCTCACGCTCGTCTATTTCCCGATGGCCCACATGGTGTGGTACTTCGCCGGTCCCGACTTCCTGTCGGACAACACGTCTGACGCCGGCCTGATCTATGGCTGGGGCGGCCTGGACTTTGCCGGCGGCACCGTGGTGCACATCAACGCGGGTATCGCTGGCCTCGTCGGCTGCCTCGTGATCGGCAAGCGCCTGGGCTTTGGCAAGGAAGCCACCCCGCCGCACTCGCTGACCATGACCATGATCGGCGCCTCGCTGCTGTGGGTGGGCTGGTTCGGTTTCAACGCCGGTTCGGGCCTTGAATCCAACGCTGCCACCGCGCTCGCTTTCATCAACACGTTCGTCGCCACGGCCGCTGCCGCCGTCTCCTGGTCGATCGTCGAGCAGATCAAGCACGGCAAGCCCTCGATGCTGGGTGCTGCCTCGGGTGCCGTCGCCGGCCTCGTCGCCATCACCCCGGCTGCCGGCTATGCCGCCCCGATGGGCGCCATTGTCCTGGGCCTCGTCGTCTCGCCGATCTGCTTCTTCTTCGTCACCACCGTGAAGAACGCCCTCAAGTATGACGACACGCTCGACGTGTTCGGCGTGCACTGCATCGGCGGGATCGTCGGCGCCATCGGCACCGCCATCGTCGCCGACCCGCGCCTGGGTGGCCAGGGCTGGATCGACTACACCGTGTTCCCCGCCAAGGCCGGCGACTACAACCTGGTCGGCCAGATCATCACCCAGGTGAAGGCCGTGGTCCTCACCCTGGTGCTCTCGGGCGGTGTCTCGGCGATCCTGTTCATCGCTCTGGACAAGACGATCGGCCTGCGTCCGACCGAAGAAGCCGAGCGCGAAGGCCTCGACATCTCCGAACACGGCGAACGCGCCTACAACGGCTAAGTTTTCACCAGCTTGGCGGGGTGGGGGGCCTGATCCTCTCCCTCTCTCCCCCTCCTCCGCCAAACCATGTTCCTCCTGCGAACGACCTGGCCCGGAAGCGCAAGCTTCCGGGCTTCTTTTTACCCGCATCCGGAAGCGCAAGCTTCCGGCCTTCTTTTTTGTTTTCCGGCCGATTGTTATGGAAGTTTGACGGACGCCCGCTGGCACTTTGCAAAGTTAACGTTCGCGAAATTGTCCCATCGTAGAACACCGTAGCGAGAACGTGTCTCGGGCGGAGATTCGAATGGTGATCCGGCGCATGGCCTGGGGCAGGCCTGGCAACACAGGCGATGGGCTGGCACGCAATGCCGATGGCGCTGCAGCGGGCCTGTTGCCCGAACAGGCCGCCGCCTTGTGCCAGGCTTATGAATCGCTGGGGCTGGGCGCGTTCTGGTCGTGCGATGCCGATGGCCGGCTGACCTATCTCTCTCCCGCCGCACGCGCCGTGCTGGGCACCGATGGCGATCCACTGGGCCGCACCCTGCTTGACTTGTTCCAGCATGAAGAGGGGACCGGCGAAGGCGGGGCCAATGCGGGGGGCACCGAGCGATCCTTGCGCTTCGTGCTGGCGCGCCGCACCCGGTTCGAGCGCCTGACCGTGCGCAGCGGCGATACCGCGCTACCGCGCTGGTGGTCGCTTTCGGGAGAGGCGATCCATCGCAAGGGCGTGTTTGCCGGCTTCCATGGCCATTGCGCCGATATCAGCGACCAGCGCCGCCATGCCGAGGAAAGCAGCCACCTGGCGCTGCACGATTCGCTGACCGGCCTTGCCAACCGGCGCCACATGAACCTGATGCTGGCGCGCAAGATTGCCGCGCTGGCGGCGGCCAAGCGTCCCTGTGCCACGATGCTGATCGACCTCGACCGCTTCAAGCAGGTCAACGACACGCTGGGCCATGCCGCCGGTGATGCGCTGCTCAAGCAGGTGGCCGATCGGCTGGTGCGGCTGGTGGGCGATGCCAGCCGGGTCTGCCGCCTGGGCGGCGACGAATTCCAGATCATCCTGCCCGATGTCGAAGATCGCGGCCGCCTGGGCGAATTGGCCGAAGCGCTGATCGAGGACTTGTCGCAACCCTATCTCATCGAAGGCAGCCGCTGCCTGATCGGGGCCTCGATCGGGGTGGCGATCGCGCCGTTCGACGGGGCCGCCGCCGACGAACTGGTGCGCAGCGCCGATCTGGCGCTCTATGCCGCCAAGGGCAGCGGGCGCGGGCGCTTCCGGTTCTTTTCCAGCGATCTGCTCAAGGCGGCCGAGGATCGCAAGACCTTGGAGGAAGACCTTCACGATGCCCTGGCGCAAGGCCAGTTTGACCTGCACTATCAGCCCATCGTCAAGGCGCAGACCAACCAGGTAATCGGGGTGGAAGCGCTGCTGCGCTGGAACCATCCCGAACACGGGCAGATTTCCCCGTCGCGGTTCATTCCCATTGCCGAGGAATGCAACCTGATCCGTGCGCTGGGCGAATGGGTGCTGCGCACGGCCTGCGCCGATGCGGCCACTTGGGGTGCCCCGTTGCGCGTGGCGGTCAATGTCTCGCCGGTTCAGTTTGCCGACGAGAATTTCCCGATGATCGTCGCTTCGGCCCTGGCCCAATCGGGGCTCGATCCCCAGCGGCTGGAGCTGGAAATCACCGAAGGGGTGTTCCTGGAGGAAGGCGGCCTTACCGACGCGCGGTTCAAGGCCTTGAAAGGCCTGGGCGTGCGCCTGGCGCTCGATGATTTCGGCACCGGCTATTCCTCGCTCGGCTATCTGAAAAGCGCGCCGTTCGACAAGATCAAGATCGACCAGTCGTTCGTGCGCGGGGCCACCCAACCGGGCAGCCGCAACCGCGCGATCATCACCGCGATCGTCGCCCTGGCCCAGGCGCTGGACATGGAAACCACCGCCGAAGGGGTGGAAAGCTTCGACCAGTTCGACCTGATGAAAGCCTTGAGCGTCGGCCACGTCCAGGGCTTCATCTACAGCCACCCGCTCGCCAACGCCGCGTTCACCCAGGCGCTGGGCGGGGGTGACTGGATCATCGAGCCCTCGGGCCCGGCGCGCCAGCGCCACCAGCGGCAGGCGATGTTCCGCCGCGTGGGCGTGGTGCACGAGGATCACTATTATCCCGTGGTGCTGCGCAACCTCTCGATGTCGGGCGCGCTGATCGAGGGGCTGCTCGAAGTGCCGCTGGAAACGCCGTTCGTGCTCGACCTGGGCGACGGGCAACTGGTGGTGGCCAAGGTACGGCGTAGCCAGGGCCACCAGCAGGGCCTGGAATTCGAGCAGGAACTGGTGAGCGACGGCAATGGCGGCCTGTGCACGCGCTATCGCGTCTCGCCCTATCAGCTTTCGGCCGCCGGCCTGACGCTGGGCGCCGGGCCGGGCGGGCCGATGCAGATCAACCGTGGCCCCAACGCCAAAGTGACGATGCCGGCCTTTGCCATGGCGACCGACTGGAACGGCGCCGGGCTGGCGTGGAACGAGGCTGCTTAGTTTGCCTGGATTTCGGCATGCCGAAATCCAGGGTTGCGGCACCGGCCCGCTCCCCCAACGCCGAAACGCAAGTTTCGGCCAGAAACGCTGCGCCGCTTGAATTGCGCGGGGCTTGGCGTAAAGCCCATCCCCATCATGACCGACCAGATCGCGCCCGTAAGCACCGCCGCCCGCCCGCAGCCCAAGGCCTGGATCAAGGCGATCCATGCCTATGTGCCGGGCAAATCGACGGGTGCGGATGGCCAGCCGCTGATCAAGCTGTCGGCCAACGAGAACCCGCTGGGCACCAGCGCGGCGGCGGTGGCGGCGCGCGGCGCGGTGGCCAATGCCGCGCTCTATCCCGATCCCGACAGCAAGGACCTGCGCGCCGCGTTGGCCGCGCTGCACGGGCTCGATCCGGCGCGCGTGGTCATGGGCACGGGCTCTGACGAACTGCTGCACATCGCCGCCCAGGCCTATGCCGGGGTGGGCGATGAAGTGCTGTTCGTGCGCTATGGCTTTTCGGTCTATCCCATTGCCGCGCGGCGATGCGGCGCCACGCCGGTGGAAGCGGCGGACGTGGATTACGGCACCGATGTCGACGCATTGCTGGCCGCGGTAACCCCGCGCACGCGCGTGGTGTTCCTGGCCAATCCCAACAATCCCACGGGCAGCTATATCGGGCGGGACGAGCTGGCGCGGCTCCATGCCGGGCTTCCGGGCGATGTCTTGCTGGTGGTGGACCAGGCCTATGCCGAATATGTTGCGGCAGAGGATGACGACGGGGCGCTCGATCTGGCGCGCAGCGCGCCCAACGTGCTGGTCACGCGCACCTTTTCCAAGATCTATGGCCTGGCGGGTGAACGCATCGGCTGGGCCACCGGCCCGGCGGACGTGGTCGACATGCTCAACCGCATTCGCGGGCCGTTCAATGTCTCGCTCACCGGCCAGGCGATGGGGCTGGCGGCCGTGGCGGACCAGGCTTTCGTCCAGGCCTCTGCCGCGCATAACCGGGGCGAGCGCGCGCGCTTTGTCGCCGCGCTCGAAGCGCTGGGCAACCACGGCCTGCGCCCCTTGCCGAGCCAGGCCAATTTCGTGCTGATCGAGTTTTCCGGCGCGCTCACCGCAGAGGCCGCCTATCTCGGGCTGATGGACGCGGGCTATATCACCCGCTGGCTGCCCGGCCAGGGCTTGCCGCAGTGCCTGCGCATCACCATCGGCACGCCCGAGCAGATGGACGCGATCGCCGGTGCACTGCGCGCGATGGTCCAGGCCCAGCCCGAACGCGCCGGGCAATGAGCCTGCCGTTCGCGCGCATCGCGGTAATCGGCCTGGGGCTGCTGGGCGGATCGGTTGCCCTGGCGGCGCGCGCGCGCGTGCCGGGCGTGGTGGTCACCGGCTATGATGCCGATCCGGCAGTGCGTGCCCGCGCGGCGCAGATCGGCCTCGCCACGACCATTGCGCAAAGCCCGGCCGAGGCCGTGGCCGATGCCGACCTGGTGGTGTTCTGCGTGCCGGTGGGCGCGATGGCAGCGGCGGCGGCCGCCGTTGCACCCTATCTGCCCGCGGCATGCGTGGTCAGCGATGTGGGATCGAGCAAGGCCAGCGTGCTCAAGGCGCTGGGCGAGGCGCTGCCTGGCGCCACGATCGTGCCGGCGCACCCCGTGGCCGGGACCGAGCAGAGTGGCCCGGACGCCGGCTTTGCCACGCTGTTCGTGGGGCGCTGGTGTATCCTGACACCGCCCGACGACGCCGATCCCGCTGCCGTCACCGCCGTTTCCGCCTTCTGGGAGGCGCTCGGCGCGAAAGTGGAGATGATGGACGCCGCCCACCACGATCTGGTGCTGGCCGTCACCAGCCACTTGCCCCACCTCATTGCCTACACGATCGTGGGCACCGCGTCTGATCTGGAAGAAGTGACGCAGAGCGAGGTCATCAAATACTCGGCCGGCGGGTTTCGCGATTTCACCCGCATCGCCGCGTCCGACCCGACGATGTGGCGCGACGTGTTCCTGCACAATCGCGATGCGGTGCTGACGATGCTGCAAGTCTTTACCGAAGACCTGACCGAACTGCAAAAAGCCATCCGCAAGGGCGATGGCGCGGCGCTGTTCGACCATTTCACCCGCACCCGCGCCATTCGCCGCTCGATCATTGCGATGGGCCAGGATGACGCCCGGCCAGACTTTGGCCGTGACCATGGCGTTGCCGACCAGCCTTGAGGCCGGCGGCCTGGCTTGCCCTTATGCGTCGTTGGCAACGCCGGTGTGCTGTTCCTGATCCATCACGCGGGCGTGCCAGATGTTGCGCCCCACGAACACGCCCACGATCGTCAGGACCACGATGATGGCAACCACCAGGCCGGCGCGGGCAAAGCGGCGGGAGCGGCGTTCGGGCGGCAAGTTGCGGGGATCTTCCATCTAGGCTCCTGTTGCAGATCTGTTTGTTCTGCAACGCGGCAGCGCCGCTTTCGCTCCGCGTCCCGGCCCCGCGCCCTGCCCGCCAAATCGGCAGGCCCAGCAAAAAGGGGCGGCAACCGCGTGGTTGCCGCCCCTTTTTCTGTTTTCGCGTCCGGGCTCAGAGTGTGATGACGTTTCGTTGAAACGCCTTCACACTCTAGATATTTGTTGTCGCGCGATTTTTTGACAAAAACCGGTGCCCACTTTTTGTCATCGCGCTTTAGAGCGCGATGCTGAGCGAAGCGCGTACGTTGGGAGCAATGCCGCCGTTGGTCGGCTTTTCCGCCCCGGCCGAGATCTTCCAGGTGTAGTCCAGGCCGCCCTGGAGAATGCCGACCGAGCCGATCCAGGCCGAGCTCTGGTTTTCCGGGGTGAGCGTGAAGGACTGGCCCGAGCCGAAGATCGCCGTGGTCTGGCCCAGGTCGCCCGAAAGGTGGCTGCGGCGGCCGAAGTCGGCTTCCACGGTGAAGGGGCGCCCTTCGTAGCTGCTGGGGCCACGGCTCCAGGCAAAGCCCAGGGTGGTGGTGGCGTTGACGGCGGTGCTGGTGCGGCCGCGCACCAGCAGGATGATCGCGTCGGTACCGGTTTCCTGGTAGCCGTTTTCCTTGAGGCGGAAGTACTCGATGCTCGCCTTGGGCTTGATCTTGAACGTGTCGCTCAGATTGAAGTCGTAGGTGAAGCCGCCGGTGGCCGAGATCGAGTGGCCCTTCCAGCCGCCGTGCGCGGTGTAGGTGATGTCCGAAGAATCGACCGTGCCGGTGAAGGTGCGGTCAAGCTTGTAGGACGAGCGGCCATAGCCGACGCGGGCGAAGGTGTAGAGCTTGCCGAATGCCTTGCGCCAGAAGGCGTTGATTTCGATGTTGTTCACGCCCAGCGACTGCTGGTTGTGGTTGTTCACCGTGCCGCTGGTCCAATCGAAGTAGGCGCCGATGTTGCCCAGCGACGTGGCGCGTTCGAGGCCGAGCGAGACACCACCGCCGCTCAGGCTGTAGCCGATCGAATCCCCGTCGTGCTTGCTGGCACGGAAGTAGAGCGGCTCCAGCCACATGCCGGTGTTGCTGATGGTGAACAGCGACGAATCGTCGGCCACGTGCAGCGCCGCCTGGCGCGAACCGCGGGTGACGAAGTCGAACGCGCCGCCGGCATAGTCGGGCAGCAGTTCGTTGAACTGGCTCTGCATCGCGCTGGTCGTGGTCATCTGCAGCAGGCTGGATTCCAGCGTGCTGTAGCTGGCCGCATTGCCGATGATCGCGTCATAGGCAGCGGCCTGGGGCGACGTGAGGCCCAGCTCGGTGGCGGTCTTGCGCGCCAGGGTCAGTTCCAGGTCGTTGCCCGACTGGGTGATCGAACCCTTGAACAGGATCGGCAGCGAAAGCGAGCTGGTGGTGACATTGCTGCCGCCGGTCAGCGTGCCGGCCGACACGATGTCATAAGTCCCGGCCGCGTTGGCGAACGAGGAGATCGTCACGCCGATCTTGGAGCCGCTGTTGAAGGTCACCGTGTTGGCCACCAGCTTCGACGCGGTGCCGGTGGTGCCATCGACATAGACGCCCAGCGTGCCGCCGGAATTGACCGTGAGGCTGTTGATCGTGGTGGTGTCGGTGCTGTTGGCGCCGAACGAGCCGCCGTTGACCGTCACGCCCAGCTGCGAACCGCCGCTGATCGTGCCCTTCCAGATCGCCGAATCGGCCAGGGTCAGCGTGCCGACCTGGTCATTGAGGATCAGTTCGCCGGTGAAGCGCGAATTGCCGGCCATCGACATGGTGGCCGTGCCGGTGCCGAAATCGATATCGCCGATCCACTTGGCGTCGTCGGCCAGCTTCACGGTGTCGTTGCCCGCGCCCAGGTAGGCGTCGCCGGTCACCTTGCCAGATTCGATGTCCACCGTGTCGTTGCCGCTGCCGGTATAGATGTCGCCGGTGATCGCGGTGTAGACGGTGGCGGTGTCCACGTCATAGCCCGAGGCGGCCTTGTCGGTCTTCTGGCTCGCCGCGTCGGTGCTGTTGAGGTACTGCGTGATCGTCACGCCGCTGGTGTTGGCCGAAAGGTCGATCGCCGCGTTCTTGCCGGTGGTGGCGCCGCTCACGGTGATGAAGCCGGTGTTGTTGACCGTGGTCAGCGTGCCCGAGAGATCGCGGATGCCATAGAGGTTGCCGGTGGAAACCTCGCTCGCCGTCGCCTTGATCGTGCCTTCGTTATACAGCGAAGTGGCCGTGACGCCCGAATTGATCAGGATCGCGGTGGCATCGCTGTTGACCGTGGTGGCCGAAACCGTGCCATAGACGCCGATGCCGTTCGAAAGGGTGACGGTGCCGCCCTGGCCGCCCAGCACCACGCCATAGGAGCTGAGCCCGCTATAATAGGCCGAAGCGCCCACGCTGCCGTCGATCGCCACCGAATAGGTGCCGGTGGTGGCCGTGACCGAACCGATCGTGGTGTTGCTGGTGCCGCCGATCAGCAGCGCCGGGCTGGTGCCATAGGACTGGATCGAGCCGGTGGTTTCGGTGGTGCTGCCGCTGCTCGATGCCACGGTGACGATCACGCCGCCGGTGACATTGCCCGAAACCTGTACCGCAGCCTTGCCGCTGCTGAGCGCGGAGGGCGAGAGATACTGCGTGGTGGAATCGTCGGCGGTGTAGCTGACCGCCTGGCTCATCGCGCCGTCGATCTTCACCGTGCCGGTCACGTTGCCGTTCACGACCACGGCCTGCGCGCCCTGGCCGATCACCGAGACGGTTCCGCCGATGTTGAGGTTGCCGGTCACGTTGCCGGTCTCGATGCCCACCGAGCTGTCACCCTTGACGCTGATCGTGCCGGTGTTGGTGATCGAGCCGGTCAGGTCCGAATCGACGACGATGCCGCCGGAATTGTTGCCTTCGACCGAGATCGTGCCGCTGTTGGAAATCGTCGCCGTGGTGGCGCTGCCCGACAGGATGTGGATGCCATAGCGGCCGGTGAGCTGCGAGACCGAGCCATCGACGACCGAGCTGTTGCCCAGCACGTCGGGCGTGTAGTCTTCGGTGAGGGAGATCGTGCCGGCATTGGTGATCGTGGTGGTCACGCCCGAGCTGACGGCGATGCCCGCGCTGTTGCTGTAGCCGCTGAGCGTGAGCGACCCGCCCGAGTTGACGTTGACCGTCTTGGAGGAATCGACCGTCACGGCCGTGGCGCTGCCACTGGCCAGCTTGATCGCGCCGCCGCTGGCAACGGTGACGTTGCCGGCCGAGGACGTGGTGAGCGGGGTCAGCGTGCTGGTGCTGACCGTGGTATCGGCAAGCGCGGGGGTTGCGCCCGCCAGCAGGGCGACGGGAATCGCCAGCGGGGCGGCGGAGGAAAGAAAACGAATCTTGGGGAGGCGCTGCATGGGCTCTCGTCTCGTTGGGCAAAAGGGCCAGCAGGGGCAGGCCGGTGGCATCATTGGGGGCTTCATATCCGGGGCCGGCCGGCTTTACCAGTGCCTGAAATGCGCCGAAACCACTATCCGTCGCAAGCGAAGATGAAGAAATGTTCAGAGAATTTTGGTGATCGTAAATATGGCGTTCAGATGGTACGATGCAGCAGGGCATCGGGACAAGGGAATGGACGGAGCAACCATCGTGCGCGACGGGTGGACCGCATGACCTTTTGCGGTGACGTGCAGGGCGATGCCCTTGCCTTGGGCGACGACGCCCCTGGTCCTCTTTCGACAGGGCCAGTCACCGATCATCAACACGTCGGCAGGGCCGCGTCAGCCGCCTATGTGCTGGACGGCAGCGCCATCGGCGTGGCCGGCCTCGATCTGGCACGGGTGGACGACGTGGCGCTGATGGCGCGCGTGGGCCAAGGATGCCAGGCCTCGTTTGCCGTGCTGGTGGAGCGCCATGCCGCGGCGCTCTATCGCGTTGCCGCGCGCATGCTGGGCGACGGGCACGAGGCCGAGGACGTGGTGCAGGACTGTTTTGCCCGCATGTGGCAGAACGCGCCGCGCTGGTATCCCACCGGCGCGGGCCTGATCGGCTGGCTGCACCGCGTGGCGATGAACCTGTGTTTCGATCGCAAGCGGCGCTTCCGCGTGGTGGTGACCGACGACCTGCCCGACTGCGCCGACCAGGCCCCGTTGGCCGATCGCATGATCGAGCAGCGCCAGGCCTGCGCGCAAGTGGCAGCTGCCCTCGCGGATCTGCCGGAACGCTATCGCGCCGCGCTGGTCTTGTGCTATTACGAGAACTTCTCCAATGCACTTGCGGCCCAAGTGCTTGATCTTAATATCAAGGCGATGGAGTCGCTGTTGTTCAGGGCGAGGCGGCAGATGCGGGAACTGCTAGAGGCGCGCGACGTCACATGCCGTGACGTGGCTTTTGTGGGTGCGGCCGCCGTGGCCGATGCCTCGGCCAATCCGGGCGCCGGCGCGCACGCGTGACCGGCAAGCTTCCCTGCGTGGCCGATCCCGGCCAGGATCTTGCGACCGGGCGCGATGCGGCTCCCGTTCGTGCGTCCGATCGCATGTCTGACGCCGCGTTCGACCAGCTTCTTTCCCTTCACGATGCGCCGGCCCTGCCGGCCGGCCTTGCCGCGCGAATCCTGCGCGAGGTGCCGTTGCGCCCGCAGCTTGCCGGCGCAGGCCACGAACTTGGCGATATGGCGCTTCATGCGGCCGTGCCCGGCACCATGCCCGGCGTGGCGCGCGCGCGTGGACAGGTCGTGCCGCTGCGCGTGGTCGGCGGCACCGACCATGGCGGCCGGCGCCCCATGGCAACGCGGCTTTCGGCCTGGCGCGGCGCGCTGCTGATGCTGGGCGGCACCGGTATCGGCGCCTTGGCGGCCAGCATCGCCGCGGTGGCCCTGTTCGGCTCTCCTTTCCAAAGCGCGCCGCAAGGCGCACCGGCCGATGCCGGCGCGGCGGCGCCCGCCCTGGTGGCCAGCGCGGCGCCAACCGCACCAGCCCGTACCCAGGCTTCCGCCACGGCTGCGGCACCCGCCGCCGCCGCACCGGGTGGCCGCGCCCAGCCTGCCGCGTTGGCGGCCAACGCGGCCCCGGCCCTGCCTTCGCCGCTCGCCTCGCCCCCGGCCGATACCAGCGATCCCGATCCGGTGCTGCCCCCGGCAGCGCCCGATCGAACCAAGCTGGCCGCGCAATCGCCCGATCCGGGGCCGGACCAGCCCGGCCAGATGGGCCCGACGCTGGGCCCCACGCGCGGCGCGATGGGGCCGTTCCTGCCGCAGGGCTATGGCTATAGCGGCGGCATCGGCGGGGTTCCGGGCGGCATGGGGCCAGGCAGCGCCATTCCCGGCACGATGCAGTCCATGCCCGGACACATGCCGGCTGGGCCCTCGTTGCCCTGACAAGCGCGGCCCTGCGCTTGAAATCGTTCCTCTGACTTCGCCACGCCTTGCACCGTTCAGTGCATCGGCTGGGGTGGGTGGAGCGCGGCATCGGCGCTGATCTGGGCCAGGCGGTGATTGCCCAGCGGCACGCGGCGCGCTCCGTCCAACTGGGTGGTGCGGCACAGGCTGTCGGTGCTGTCGTTCTCGAAAATGCAGGTCACGGGCAGGCCGTGCAGCAGCCGAACGGTGCGGCGCGGATCGCTGTCCGGCGCGCCGGGATGGAACAGGCCGCCGGGATTGGCCTGGAAATAGACCGTCCGCGCCGGCGCGACCAGCACGACCGAGGCGATCCGTGCGCGCAGATCGGCCGGCACCGCGCCCAGCCCGGTATCGAGCACGCCGGCGCCGAATGCCGCGCCGATCAAGGCGATATGGGCCGCGTGGCTGCGCGCCAGGGCCTGGCGCATGGTATCGGCCACCAGGGCATCGACAAAGGCGCGGTCGCGGCCCACGCCGAACAGCGCGGGCGAATTGACCGTAACGACCGGCAGGCCGCGATCGCGCAACGCCGCGATCGTGCCGCCGCCCGCGCCCAGCGCCAGGCCCATGTCGCCCGAAAAATAGACCACCACCAGATCGTGGCGCGGCGGGCCGAGCGGCCCGCGATAGAGCACGGCCTGGCGATCGAAATAGCCGCCAGCCGCCATCGTGCCGCCGGCCACTGCGGGCAGCGCGGCAGCAAGGGCAAACAGCTTGCGACCAAGAAAGCCAATAGCCATGATGCACCGGCATGATCCCTGCGCCCTGTCCGGGCAGTGGGGGCAAGATTAACTCGTTGTCATGGAAAGTCGCACGTGGCCGGACGCATTCTGCTGGTTGAAGACGATCCCCAGATCGGGGACTACATTGCGCGCGGCTTTGCCGAGGAAGGCTTTACCGTCGACCGCGCCGACAATGGCCGGGACGGGCTGTTCCTGGCCACCGACAGCCAGTTCGACGTGGTCGTGCTCGATCGCATGCTGCCGGGCATGGATGGCCTGGCCGTGCTCAAGGCGCTGCGCGCGGCCGAAGTGGAAACCCCGGTGATCGTGCTTTCCGCGCTGGGCAGCACCGACGATCGCGTTGCCGGGCTTACCGCCGGGGCCGACGATTACCTGGGCAAGCCGTTCTCGTTCGCCGAATTGATGGCGCGGGTCCAGGCGCTGATGCGGCGCGGCACCGGGCGGCAAAAGGCGCAGGACACCGTGCTGCGCTGCGCCGATCTGGAGCTGGACCGGCTGACCCGCCAGGTGAAGCGGGGGCCGCGCAAGATCACGCTCCAACCGCGCGAGTTCCGCCTGCTCGAATACATGTTGCTGCACCAGGGCGAGGTGGTCACCCGCACCATGCTGCTCGAAGCGGTGTGGGACTATCATTTCGACCCAGGCACCAATGTGATCGACGTGCATATCAGCCGCCTGCGCCGCAAGATCGACGATGGCGAGGAGCAGGCCCTGTTCCACACCGTGCGCGGCGCGGGCTATCGCATGGCTGCCGATTGACCATGCTCGCCCGGGCCATGCGCCAGCGCCCGCTTTCGCCCACCATGCTGCGCCTGGTCGCGGCGGTGTTCGTGCTGCAATTGCTGTCGAGCGCGGCGGCGATCTTTTTCCTGCGCACCCAGATGCTGGACGTGGTGCGCGCCGATCGCGAAGACCAGGTGATCGACGTGCGCGACGATCTGCTGGCCGCGTTCTACAGCGGCGGGCGCGATTCGCTGGACGATTTCATTCGCGACCAGCGCGGCAGCGTGGCCGATCCCGGCGTCTTCGTGACGCTGACGGGCGGCGCGCGCGCGACGGTGACGAGCAATATCGATTTCGTGCCGTCGATCGCGCCGGGCCCGCGCCCGCAACCGGTGCTGGTGCGCCGCGGGGATAGCGCCAACGACCAGGAAGCGCTGGTGCTGGCCAGCACTTTGCCCGACGGCGCGCGGCTGACCGTGGGGTTGATGGGGGCGAGCGAGCGGCGCTTCAACCTGGCCTTTGCCGCCGCGATCGGGTTGACCATTGCCGTGGCCGTGGCGCTGGCGCTGGTCAGCGCGGTGGTCCTGGGCCTGGCGATCAGCCGCCGCACCCACGAAATCGCCAAGGCGGCCGAGGAACTGGCGGCCGGCAATTTCGGCATGCGCCTGGCAGAAGGGGAAAGCGGCGACGGGTTCGACCATTTGCGCCTGCAGATGAACCAGATGGCCGAGCGCATTGCCACGCTGGTGGCCGAACTGGGGGCGGTTTCGGGCGCATTGGCGCACGATCTGCGCTCGCCGGTCACGCGGCTTTCCGCGGCGATCGACACCGCGCTTGCCCGCGTGGACGAGCCGGGCGCGATCGAAGCGCTCCAGGCCGCGCGCGCCGATGCCGATGGCCTGCGCGCCATGTTGGAAACCGCGCTGGAAATCAGCCGCCTCGAAGGCGGCGCGGTGCAAGACCGCCGCGTGGCGCTCGATCTGGCGGCCGTGGCGGCCGACATGGTCGAACTCTATGAACCCCTGGCCGAACAATCGGGCGTGACCTTGGCGCTTGATCTGGCGCCGGCCTGGGTCATGGCCGATCGCGAGTTGATCTCGCGCGCGCTGGCCAACGCCATCGACAACGCGCTGAAATACGGCGGAAACGCGATCACTGTGCGCACCCGCGCGGCGGATGGCGAAGCCACCCTGGCCGTAGCCGACAATGGCCCCGGCATCGCCCCCGAAGACCGCCCTCGCGTGGTCGAGCGCTTCGTGCGGCTCGACAACGCGCGCACCCGTCCGGGTGGGGGCCTGGGCCTGTCGATGGTCAACGCCGTGGCGCGGCTGCACCGGGGGCGCCTGGAACTGGATGAAGCGCCCGGTGGCGGGCTGGCGGTGACGCTGCACGTGCCGGCTTAGGGACCAGCCCCTCCACCCCCGCCGCTGGCTGGTGGAGGGGCCTCGGTTCAGGACCCTGTATTCACCCGCCCGGTGCGTTCCAGCTTGCCCCAGCCGATGCCCAGGCCCGCGAGCGCGGCGCTGACCGCGCGGATCACCACGCCGTACATCAGCTGGCGATAGACGAAGCGCTGGCTGAGCAGGAGGAACGCGGGCAGCCGCTTTTCGCGCACGTCGAGCCGGAAGGCGACCAGCCCGCAGGCCAGGTCGATCAGCGTGAAGCCCAGCCAATAGACACCCATGCGCAGCACGTCGGTCTGGGTCTGGGCCCAGCCATGCTGGATCACCCGCACGATCGTGCCCACGATCGAGATGCCCAGCGCCAGGTCGATCAGCGGCGAGGCGATGGCAAAGGCGATCTGGAACAGCCAGGCCTGGGGAATGCCGATGAAGGCCAGGCCCGAGGGGCGCTGCTGCGCCACCACGGCGCGGTGCTTCCACAGGCATTGCAGCGTGCCGAATGCCCAACGGAAGCGTTGCTTGCCCAGCGCGCGCAGGGTTTCGGGCGCTTCGGTCCAGGCCACGGCGTCTTCGTCATAGGCCACTTTCCAGCCATGGCGCTGGATCGCGATGGTCAGGTCCTGGTCTTCGGCCAGGGTGTCTTCGGGATAGCCGCCGACGTCGTTCAGCGCCTCGCGCCGCCAGGCTCCCACCGCGCCGGGCACGACCATGATCGCGTCGAAGCGGGTGAGGGCGCGGCGTTCGATGTTCTGCGCCGTCACATATTCCACCGCCTGCCAGCGGGTGACGAGGTTGACGCGGTTGCCCACCTTGGCGTTGCCCGCCACGGCGCCGATTTCCGGCTTTTCGAACCAGCGCACCAGCTTGCCGATGGTTTCGGGTTCGAACTGGGTATCGGCATCGAGCGCCACGATGATCTCGCCATCGGCGGCGGCGAGCGCCCGGTTGAGCGCGCTGGCCTTGCCGCCGTTGACCAGGGTCATCAGCGTCACGCGCGGATCGCCGCCGAACGCGTCGGTCACGATTTGGCTGGTTGCGTCCTTCGATCCGTCGTCGGCCACGATCACGCTGAGCGCGGGATAGGTGCTGGCCAGGATGCGGTGGACTGAAGCCTCGATCACCCGCTCTTCGTTGTAGGCGGGAATGATCACCGTCACGCGCGGCTGGTAGGGCGGCACGTCGGGCGCACGGTTCAGCCAGGGCAGGTCGACGCGGCGCTGCGGGAACAGCGCCAGGCCGGTTAGCCCCAAGGCGCGCAGGGTGCCGAGCGCGATGGCGAAGAAGAACGTCCAGTTCAGCGTGGCGAGCGCGGCGGCGAGCACGGCAAAGATGCCGATGTCGAGCTGCACGGCGACGAGGTCCCAGCCCTTGACCACGGGCATCACGTCATCGCGCTTCATGCCTGCCAGCGTGGACACCGGCACGAAGCGATAGCCCTGGGCCTGCAACTGTTCGATGATCCGGGGCAGCGCGGCCACGGTCTGCGAACGGTTGCCGCCGCCATCGTGCAGCAGGATCACATTGGCGGAACGATCGGCATTGCCGCCATCCACCGCGCTGACGGTGAGCTGCACCACCTGGTCGGCCGGGCGGCGCATCCAGTCGCCCGGGTCGGCGTGGAGGCCGACGATCGTATAACCCTGCTTCTGGGCGATCAGCGCGGGATCGAGTTCGTCGGCCGTGGTCGGCTCGGCGTCTCCGAAATAGGGCGCGCGGAACAGGCGGGTGGAGCGGCCGGTATAGGCCTCTATCAGGCGCTGCGTGGCATTGAGTTCCAGCTTGATCCCGGCCGGGGTGCTGTTGGCCATGTTGGGGTGGGTATAGCTGTGGTTGCCGATCTCGTCGCCGTCGGCCACCATGCGTTGCAGCAGGCCACGGTTGGCCACCCCGTTTTCGCCGATCACGAAGAACGTGCCGGGCACGTGGTATTTCTCCAGGATCGAGAGGATCTGCGGCGTCCAGGTCGGATCGGGGCCATCGTCGAAGGTCAGCGCGACCAGCTTGGGCCGATCCCCGGTGCGGCGCACGACATAGGGCGTGGGCAGCGTGACATAGCGTTCGTCCGTGACGAGGCCGAGGCGATGGTCGGTATCGAGCGAGCGGGTGCCGGGCGTGGGAGTGGCATCGATGCGCAGGATTTCGCCGTTGCCTTCCACGTCCACGTTGCTGCTTTGGGTAATGCGCGAAATGTCGGGCAGGGTCTTGGCCCCGCCGTGCCAGGCCTGCAGCACGGGCCAGAAGCCGGGGTCTTCCGAACCCAGCCGCCACAGCGCCACCGAACCCACGCCCAGCTGGCGCAGCATCAGCATCTGGTTCCAGCTGGTGGCGGCATCGAGCAGCCACACGTCGTGGCGCACGGCAGGCGTGCCATCGGCGGTATCGGCATCGTCGTCATAGGCAAAGCCGACATTGCCGCTGGCCTTGTCCCAGCCCGGCGTGGTGCCGCTGTCGTGCGCGGCCAGCCAGGCTTCTTCCACGGTCAGCGCATCGGCATGGCCTTCATGCCAGTCATAGCCATAGCTGCCGAGCGCGACCACCGCCTTGCCGGCGGGAACGCCCTTGAGCGCGGCGGAAACACGGCCGATGAACCACGGATTGGAGGCGATCGGGCCGGATTGGCCGCCTTGCCAATGTTCGTCATAAGCCATCAGCACGATCTTGTCGGCCACGTCGGCAAAGGCGCGCGGGTGCCAGTTTTCATCATCGACCGGCATGGTGATCGAGACCAGGCGATGCTTGGGCGCCAGGCGCGCGTGCAGGTCGGCGGCAAACTGGTGCAGGCCGGGCAACGCGCCCTGGGGCAGGCTTTCGAAATCGATCATCACCCCGGCATCGCCCGACTTGTCGAGCGCGGCGTCCACCGCATTGGCCAGCGCCAGGCGGCGCGCCGGGTTGTTCAGCACGGCAGCCGTGCCCGCGCCGTCCCAGCCGGCCGCATCGCTCACGTTCTGCAACACCGGCACCACCAGCGGGCGGCGCAGCGATCCGGCGATGATCCGGCGCATCGGCGCATCGTCGGTCACCGTCAGGTGGCCGGCATGATCGAGCCCCATGAGCGTGGGGGCCACCCAGTCGATCTGGCCGACGTGGCGCTGCAGCGCCCCGGCGCTTTCATCGCTTTGCGCCTGGTAGAAACCGATCGTGATGGGGGCGGCCTGAACCCGCGCCGGCACCACCGCGCGGTGGCCGAACAGCGCGGCCAGGCGGTGCGACAGGCGGCTGACCTGGGTTTTCAGCGGCAGCGGCGCCAGGCGTTCCTGGGCAAATGCCAGCGGCTCACGCGGGGTGACGGTGGCCACCGTGGTGGCAAAGATCACGCACATCGCCACCAGCACGGCCAGCACGGCAAAGGCAAGGCGACGAGTCCAGCGGCGGCGCTGGCCGGTGGGATCGAAGAAGATGGGGCGTGGCACGGCCGGTTTTTCCGAACTGCAAAGGTTGTGGAGCCGCCGGGAAGGGCAAAAGCCTTCTGCGCGTTGTCAGCGACCGGGAAACCGTCAGATCGGGAAAGCGGCGCCTGCGCGAAGCGGCAGGGGTGACGGTGAGCAGCCCAGAGCGGAACCGGAACAGGGGACCGTCACGTCGCGGATCCAGAGCTGCTCACCGTCGAAAAGCGGTCTAGCCTTTCCGGTCTGCCGGGGGCGTGATCAAATCATTACGGTTTGGCCATGGTGCCGTTTCCCCCGTGCGCCCGTATGGTGCGTGTGAACCCGGTGTTCGAATTGCCCCAACAAGATGCACAGGCTTTTGCCTGCTGTCACAAGCCCCGACAATCCTTAAATAGGACGGGAAAGGATGGTTTCCTATGCAGCAGCCGGTTTTCTTCCTCTCGCACGGTGGCGGGCCCTGGCCTTGGCTCGATGGCCCGTTCCGCGATGGCTTTGCCTGGCTGGAAGCCTCGCTCAAGGCGCTTCCCGCGCAGTTGCCCGCCCGCCCGCGTGCGGTATTGGTGGTTTCGGGGCATTGGGAGGAACCCGGCTTTACCGTGTCCACCGCGGCGCAGCCGGGCATGGTCTATGACTATTTCGGCTTTCCCGAACACACCTATCACATCCGCTATCCCGCGCCGGGCGCGCCGGACCTGGCCGAGGAGGTGATCGCGCTGGCGGCGGCGGCGGGCATTCCGGTGGGCCGCGATCCCGCGCGTGGGTTCGATCATGGCACGTTCTCGATGCTCCAGCCGATCTGGCCGGAGGCGGACATCCCGGTGCTCAGCCTGTCGCTGCGTGCCGATTACGACGTGGCCGCGCACCTGGCGCTGGGCCGTGCCCTGGCGCCCTTGCGCGACGAGGGCGTGCTGATCGTGGGTTCGGGGTTCAGTTATCACAACTTGCGCCAGTTCAGCGCTGCGGCTGCGGCCCCTTCGGCTGCATTCGATGCCTGGCTGCGCCACACGCTGCTGGACCTGGCGCCAGAGGCGCGCGCGGCCGCCCTGCTGCAATGGGACAAGGCCCCCGCCGCGCGAATCTGCCACCCGCGCGAAGATCACCTGATTCCATTGATGGTGGCGGTCGGCGCGGCCGGGGCCGATCCTGGCGTCTGCGTCTATTCGGAAAACGACTTGCGCGGGGCGCTCACCGCATCGAGCTATCGCTTTGGCGCGGGCACCGCGCCCAGCCCGTTCGACAAGGTCGGGCAATTGTTGAAAGCGTAATGGGTGGGCCCGGCCGGCTTGGGAAAACCCATGCCGACCGGGCTCCGGCACATCAGAACGTTGCGGCCTTGAGCACGAAGCGCACCGAACGGCCCGGCATCACCACCAGGTCCTTGTTGAGCGCGGTGGCCAGGCGCTGGGTATCGTCGGTCAGGTTCTGGCCAACGATGGCCAGTTCGATGCCCGGATGGCTCTTGAACGGGCGGAACGCCACGTTGACGTTGAGGTTGTTGTAGCCATCGGTGGGCGTGTCGAAATCGCCTGCCTTGTCCTGCCGGCCATAGTGGCTGAACATGATCCCGGCATCGATCGTCTTGCCCGCCCAGGCAAAGCCGCCGCCCACGCGATAGGGCGGGATGCGCGGCACGTTGCTGCCGCTGTCGAGCGTGGCGCGGGTATAGTCGCCCAGCACCTTGGCGGTGAACGTGCCTTGGTCGGTCTTGACCAGTTCCTGGCTCATTTCCGCTTCCAGGCCGCGGAACTTGGCGCCTTGCTGGCGATAGAACAGCTCGCGCAGTTCGCCATCGGTGCTGGCAGTGCACACGCCATCATCGTCGCAGGTGCGCCCCGTCAGGTCGCCATAGATATAGTTCTTGTACCAGGTGTAATAGGCCGAGCCGGTGAAGCTGAAGCCGCCCTGGCGCACGCGCAGGCTGCCTTCGAGCGAATTGGCGCGCTCTACCTTGAGGTTGGGATCGCCGGTTTCGAAGGTCTGCGGGCCATCGTGGGCGCCGCGGGCAAACAGTTCGGTCAGCGCCGGGGCGCGGCCGGTGCTGGAGAAGTTGAGGCCCAGCTTGACCGCCTGCACCGGGGTGTAGAGCAGGCCGATGGCGCCGCTGACGGGCGTGTACTTGCGCACCGTGAACGCGTCGTCCGCCGGGGTGCCGGTGATGCGAACGTGCTCCACGCGGCCGCTGGCTTCGACATGCAGCGGATCGGCCAACTGGATTTCGGTGAACAGGTAGCCGGCAATGTTCTGGCTGGTCGCCGGGTTCAGGTAGCTGCTGTCTTCGCCGATGGCCGAGAAATCGCGGTGCTGGTATTCCACGCCCAGCGCGGTGTTGCGCACCGGCCCCACGGCGTTGAGCAGCAGTTCGCCGCGCCCGTTCCATTCCTTGTTCTTGAACGTGGTGTTGACCGAGCCATCGGGATTCTTTTCCTGATGCTGGTAATCGCCATAGCTGCCGTCGAGCGTGAAGGTCTTGAGCAGGCCCGAATCCAGCGCAAAGCTGTTGCGGCTCATCACCTTGGTCTGGCGCATGTCGATATAGGTGGTGTCGCTGGGAATGCCGTAGCGCGCGTCATAGTGCGTCACCGCCAGGCCCACGTGGCTCTTGTCGCCGGGCAGGAAATAGGACCCACCCACCGATCCGCCCCAGCCGTTGAACCAGGAGTTCTGCTGGGTGCCCAGCGGGGTGTCATAGTTGTCGGTGGTGCGCCAGAACCCGTCGGCGTGCAGCGCCAGCTGCCCGGTCTTGGTATCGACCAGCGCCGCGGTTTCCACGCCCTTGTTCACCGTGGTGTAGCTGGTGCTGGCTTCGGCCGAGAGCGCTTCGGTCGGCAAGCTCATCGGCACGCGGTTGTTGATCGTGTTGACCACGCCGCCGATCGCCTGGCTGCCATAGCGCAGCGTGGCCGCGCCGCGCACCACTTCGATCGAGCGGGCCGAGAGCGGATCGATGGGGATGCCGTGGTCGGGGCCGATGTCCGACACGTCGGAGCTGGAGGTGCCGTCTTCGAGCAGGCGGACGCGGTTGCTGTCCATGCCGCGAATGATCGGGCGGCTGGCGCCAGAGGCAAATCCGGTTGCCGAAACGCCCGGCACGTCGCGCAGCGAATCGGCAATGCTGGAGCCGCCGGCGCGGGAAATCTGGTCGGCATCGACGCGCGCGGAAACGGTGGGCGTGTCGTCGATCAGGTGGCCAAACGGCGTGGCGGTGACGATGATCGGGCTGCTGCTGCCCGACCCGGTGCCGTCCGAACCTGCCTCGCTGGCATCGGCTGCGGCGTTGGCGCCGCTATCGGCGGGGGCCGGCGCATTGGCCCAGGCAGCGGCGGGCGCCAGGGCCAGGACCGCTGATCCCAGCATCAGGATGGAACGCATCGAAATCTCCTCCATAACCTTGTTCGCGCCATGGGCTTTCGGGGGGATGGCCCAAGGACACGCATTGTCGCAGCGCCCGCAACGGCTGCGGGCGTCGTATTCGTTGGCCTCTCCGCCGCGCTCGTTCCCTTGTTCGGGAACGATATAACATTTCATGATGAGGCCCGGCAAGCGCCGGGACGCGGGCGCTTTCTGGCCATGTTTCACCTGAACGCAGGATGAAGCAGGGCGAAAAAGTGCTTGGGCTTGGGGGCTTGGTGAAGATCGCCGAACGGGCAGGGCACCCACCCTTCCTGCCATCTTCACCCCGGATCAAGTCCGGGGTGACGTTGCGAGAAGAGCAAAGAAAAAGGCCCGCAATCTCTGCAGGCCCTTTTCACATGCAGGCGCTGGCGCGATCAGCCCGGAATCGAGGCGCGCGCTTCCTGGCCATCGCCCTGCGGCGCGGAGAGGATATCCTTCACCTGCGCGCCCTTGGCCACGGTGGTGGTCTGCGGATCGCCCACGGTGCTGCGAATGCCGGCTGCCGAAGCGCCGGCCTTGCCCAGCGTGTCGGTTTCCACCGCGCTGCGCGGCGCCGGGCCGCCGAACAGGGCATCGAGCGCCTGCTTCGACGAATCGACATCCTGCGGGCGCGGGGCGCCGGGGTTGGGCGGGGTCAGCGCGAAATCGGGCGGCACGACCAGCGGCGCCTGGCGGCTGACGGCGAATTCGTCCGGGCGCACGTGGTTGAACAGCGAGCTGCTGGAACTGCACGCAGCCAGAAGGCTCCCGGCCGAAACGAGAAAGGCAAGGGCGGCGGCTTTGCGCATTACTTAGATCTCCGTGGGGCTGGGGCTGCCCGAAGCGGGCTTTTCGCGCGAAAACAGCGAACGGGCAAGCAGGATCAGCACACCCAGCGTGATTGCCGCGTCGGCAAGGTTGAAAATCAAAAAAGGCCGAAATTCGCCGAAATGAAGGTCGGCATAATCGATAACATAGCCGCGGGTGAAGCGGTCATAGATGTTGCCCATCGCCCCGCCGAGCACGAGGGCGAGGCCAGTGAGTTCGCCGAGCGCCTTTTCGCGCAGCATCCAGATCACCACGCCCAGCGCGATCAGCCCGGTCATGGCCAGCAGGGCCAGCTTGCCTTCGCTGGAATTGGCGCTGAACAGGCCGAGCGACACGCCCAGGTTCTGCGTCCAGCGCAAGTTGAAGAAGCTGGTGATGTAGATCGCGCCTTGTTCGGGCAGGGCCAGCGGCCCGGCGATCCACGCTTTCACCCCCCGGTCCAACCCGAACGTGCCCAGCGCCATAGCAAAGCCGGCCAGGCGATTGCGCGTGAACAGGCTCACGCGGTTTGCCCGTCGAGCACTGCCACCACGCTGTCGCAGCGGTAGCACAGCGCGCCATCCTCGCGCACTTCGGGCAGATGGCGCCAGCAACGGCCGCACTTGTGGTCATCGGTTCGGGTCACGGAAAGCTCCTGCCCGCGCGAAACTGTCGCGGTGATGAACAGTTCCGCCAGACCGCCTTCGGCTTCCGGGGCATCGGCCGGCACGGTGACCTTGGCTTCCAGGCCCGAGCCCAGCACCTTTTCGCGGCGCAGCGGCTCGATCGCTTCGTTCACGCTGGTGCGCAGGGCGCGCAATTGCTCCCAATGCGCCAGGTCCGCCTGCACTGCCGGCAGTTCCGGCCACTCCAGCAGGTGGACCGACGCGCCGGCGTAGCGGCTCTGCCACACTTCCTCGGCGGTGAAGACCAAGACCGGCGCGCCATAGCGCACCAGGGCATGGAACAGCGTGTCGAGCACGGTGCGATAGGCGCGGCGCTTGGGGTCGGCCGGCGCATCGCAATAGAGGCTGTCCTTGCGGATATCGAAGAAGAAGGCCGAAAGGTCTTCGTTGCAGAACTCCGTCAGCGCGCGGACATACGTATTGAAATCATAGTCTGCCACCGCCTGCCGCAGGGTCGCATCCAGCCCGCCAAGGCGCGCCAGCATGTAGCGTTCCAGCTCGGGCATGGCATCAGGCGCCACGCGTTCGTCTTCGCTGAACCCTTCCAGCGCGCCGAGCAGGTAGCGATAGGTGTTGCGCAGCTTGCGATACTGGTCGGCCACGCCGGCCAGGATTTCCTTGCCGATGCGGTGATCCTCGGTGAAATCCACCGACAGGGCCCACAGGCGCAAGATGTCGGCGCCATAATCGCGCATCAGGTCCAGCGGGCTGATCGTGTTGCCCAGCGACTTGGACATTTTCAGGCCCTTGGCGTCCATGGTGAAGCCGTGGGTGAGCACGGCGTCATAGGGCGCGCGGCCGCGCGTGGCGCAGGCTTCGAGCAGCGAGGACTGGAACCAGCCGCGATGCTGGTCGCTGCCTTCCAGATAGAGATCGGCCGGCCAGCGCAGTTCGGGCCAGCGGCCCGATTCCAGCACGAAGGCATGGGTGGAACCCGAATCGAACCACACGTCGAGAATGTCGGTGATCCGCTCGTAATCGTCCACCTGGTACTTCTCGCCAAGGTAGAGCTGCGCGCGCTCGTCATCCCAGGCGTCCACGCCCTCGGCCATCACGCCGGCGATGATGCGGGCATTCACTTCCGGATCGGCCAAGTACTGGCCGGTCTGGCGATTGACGAACAGGGTGATCGGCACGCCCCAGGCGCGCTGGCGCGAGAGCACCCAGTCGGGCCGCCCTTCCACCATGGCGCCGATGCGGTTGCGGCCCTTTTCCGGCACGAAGCGCGTGGCGGCGATGGCCGCGACGGCCTTTTCGCGCAAACTGCCATCGTCGCGCTGCTGATCCATCGGCACGAACCACTGCGGGGTGCAGCGGAAGATGACCTTGGCCTTGGAGCGCCAGGAGTGCGGGTAGGAATGCTTGTAGTCCGCGCTTGCAGCCAGCAGCGCACCCACTTCGGCCAGCGCCGAACAGATCGGGCCATCGGGGGCGTTGAACTTGGGATTGATCACGCTGCCCTGGCCGGCCAGCCAGCCCCAGTCCTCGCGATACTTGCCATCGGCGGTCACGGCGAACTTGGGCTCGATCCCGTGCGCCTTGCACAAGTCGAAGTCGTCCTCGCCATGGTCGGGCGCCATGTGGACCAGGCCGGTGCCCGATTCGGTGGTGACGAAATCGCCCGCGAGCAGCGGGCGCGGGTCGGCAAAGAAGCCGCCCAGCGCGTGCATCGGGTGGCGCGCCACGGTGCCGGCGAGGTCTGCGCCTTTGCCGCTCCACAGCGGGGCATCCAGCGTGACGCCAAAGCGCGCGGCGGCTGCCTCGGCCAGTGGCGCGGCCAGCAGCACGCGCTTGTCGCCCGCCTGCACCAGCACGTAATCAACGTCCGGCCCATAGGCGAGCGCCTGGTTGACCGGGATCGTCCACGGCGTGGTGGTCCAGATCACCGCATAGGCGCCCTTGAGCGCTTCGACCGGCGAATCCGTGATTTCAAAGGCCACGTCGATCTGGGTGGAAACGATGTCCTCGTATTCCACTTCGGCTTCGGCCAGGGCGGTCTTTTCCACCGGGCTCCACATCACCGGCTTGGCGCCGCGATAGAGCTGACCGGATTCGGCGAACTTGAGCAGTTCGCCCACGATCGTCGCTTCGGCCTGGAAATCCATGGTCAGGTAGGGCCGGTCCCAGGCGGCGTTGATGCCCAGGCGCTTCAACTGCTCGCGCTGCACGTCCACCCACTTCTGGGCATAGGCGCGGCATTCGGCGCGGAATTCCTTCGGCGGAACCTCGTCCTTGTTCTTCTTCTTCTTGCGGTACTCTTCCTCGACCTTCCACTCGATGGGCAGGCCGTGGCAGTCCCAGCCGGGCACATAGGGCGCGTCCTTGCCCAGCAGGGTCTGGGTGCGCACCACCATGTCCTTGAGGATATGGTTCAGGGCATGGCCGATGTGCATGTCGCCATTGGCATAGGGCGGGCCATCGTGGAGGATGAACTTTTCCCGGCCCGCGCGCGCGACGCGCAGCTGGCCGTAAATGTCTTCATCCTGCCAGCGCGCGAGAATGCCTGGCTCCTTTTGCGGGAGTCCGGCTTTCATCGGGAAATCGGTCTTCGGCAGGAAGACGGTGGATCGATAGTCGCGCGTTTCGGTCATGATCGGCGGGCCTTAGCGCCGGCTGGGGATTCCTGCAAATGCCGGATGCAGGAAGTGGTGAGAGCCTTGCCCCACGTCTCATCCTGTCCAACGTCACCCCCTATCCAACGTCACCCCGGACTTGATCCGGGGTCCAGCTATTCTTCGATGCGCAGCGCAAGGCGGCCAGAAAGAAGCGGGACCCCGGGTCAAGCCCGGGGTGACGAAGGGTGTGAGGCGGGGTTTGGGGGGTGACGAAGGGATGGATTCACGGCGTGCTGTCGTCGCGCTCCTGCGCGGCCACGGCTTCGGCATTGGTGCGGGCGTCCATGTCGGGGCGCAGGGCCGGGGCGACGGTCCAGAAATTGTCGATCAGCACGGTGCCGTGGAACGCGGCGGGCACTTGCGGCAGTTCGCGCGCATGGCGCAGCCCCGTACCCAGGCTGTCGCCCGTGCCGTCGCTCGCCACGGCGAGGACATGGCCGCCCACGCCCTCGATCCGCTGTTGCACCCGGTTGGGCCAGCCCCACAGGGTGAACGCGTTGTCGAGCGCAGCGATCATCGTCGCGCCCTGGCACGTGGCGGGCACCAGCGACGTCCAGCCTTTCCAGCGATAGTCGCTGGCGCAGGCGCGGCCCTTGGCGGGATCGATCGTCCAGATGCCGGGCAGGGCCTTGTTCACGGCGGAAACCAGCGCCGCGTTGCCGGCAAAGCCCTCGCCCAGCGCCTTGGCGTCGTGGCCATTGCGCGCCAGCGTTTCGATCAGCAGCGGCACGGCGGCCACGTCGTTGCCCGGAAAGCGATAAATAAAGCGGCCCATCGGATTGGCCGCCAGGATCTCGTCGAGCGAGGGGATCAAACCGCGCCCCTTGCCGCGCAGCGGGAAAGTCTTGCCGCCATCGGCGCTATAGCCATGGCCGGCGTCGAGCCTGGCCAATTGCGCCATGGTCATCTGCGAAACCGGGCCGGTCGCCTCGGTCCGGCAGCCCAGGTCGGCATCGGGATAGAGCGCCAGGTGGTTGTCGGCGGTGCGCACCACGTCGATCGCCACGTAATCGGCGCCCATGCGCCGCGCAGTGAACACGGCGCGGGCGGTGTCTTCCAGAATCGCGTGCAGTGGCGGCAGGATGGCGCGCGCCGGGCAGGGCGCGGCGCGGCCGCCGGGCTGGTAGTCCTGGGCAATGCCGCCATTGGCGATCAGGCGCGGCCGTCCCGGCGGCGCCGTTACCAGCCAGCTGGCATTGACGAAGGTAAGCACCAGAAAGGCCAGCGCCCCGGTGAACAGGGCGCCGCGCAACCAGATCATGCCGTTTCCTTTCCGGATCAACCGGCCGATCGTGCCCAGGCGCACGCCCGTGTCAACCGCGGCGCGGCTTTTCCGCGCCATTTTGGATGGAAAATCAGGCGCTTTCCAACAGCCGCCGCGCTTCCAGGCAATCGCGCGCCATCTGTGCCACCAGTGCGTCCAGGCTGTCGAACTTGGCTTCGGGACGCAGGAAGTGGTGGAAGCTCACTTCGATTTCCTGGCCATAGAGATCGCCGGTGAAATCGAAGAAATGCGGCTCCAGCAGTTCCTTGGGCGGATCGAACGTCGGGCGGATGCCCACGTTGGCCGCGCCCAGCAGTTCGCGCTCGTCGCAAAGCCGGCCCTTGACGGCATAGATGCCATAGGCCGGGCGCAGGTACTTGCCCATCGACAGGTTCGCGGTGGGAAAATTGATCGTCCGGCCCACCTTGTCGCCATGCTGGACAATGCCGCGAATGGCAAAGGGGCGGGTGAGCAAGGCCGTGGCCGTGGCGCAATCGCCGGCCTTGAGCGCATCGCGCACGCGGCTGGAGGAAACCACCGCGCCATCGTGCAGCACGGGGCCCACCGCGCGCGCCGCCATGCCGTGGGCCAGGCCCAGTTCGCGCAGCACGGCCACGTTGCCGCCGCGCTGCTTGCCAAAGGTGAAATCCTCGCCCGTCACCACCCCGGCCGCGCCGATGCGATCGGCCAGCAACTGGCCCACGAAATCCTGCGCGCTGGTCTGTGCCAGGGCGGCATCGAATTCGAACACCAGCATGGCATCGGCGCCGGCTGCAGCGAACAGCTCCTGCCGCTGGTCCAGCGAAGTGAGGCGGAAAGGCGGTGCCTTGGGATCGAAGTGGCTGACCGGGTGCGGATCGAACGTGGCGATCATCACCAGCCGCCCTTCGGCCCGCGCCCAGCGCACGGCTTCGGCCACCACGGCCTGGTGGCCCAGGTGGAACCCGTCGAAATTGCCCAGCGCCACGATGGCACCGCGCCAGTTTTCGGGCACGCGCTCGCGTGCATAAAGCCGGATCATGGCTTGCTGCTTTCTTCCAGGGGATGGACCCGTTCCAGCGTGACAAAGGCATAAGCCGGGATGGGGGCTGGATGGTCCGCGCTGGCGGGGTGGCTTTCGCGCGCCACCTCGCGCCATTCCGGGCCAGGGTAGGGCATCGTCGTGTCTCCGCCCACGCGGGCGTCCACTTCGGTCAATTCGTAACGGCTGGCATGGGGGGCCAGCAGCGCGAGGATTTCGGCCCCGCCGATCACTGCCGCCTGCGCTTCATCGGCCACGGCAGCGAGCGCGGCGCCCACGCTGTGCACCACCTGTGCGCCGGGCGCGGCCCAGGCGGCATCGCGGGTGAGCACGATGTGGCGGCGGCCGGGCAGCAGGCCGGGCAGCGATTCGAAGGTCTTGCGCCCCATGATCATCGGCTTGCCCATCGTCAGCGCCTTGAACCGCTTGAGATCGGCGGGAATGTGCCAGGGCAGGCGGCCCTTATCGCCAATGGTTCCGTCTGCCCCGCGGGCCACGATCAGGAACAGCGACGCGGCCATGGCTTAACGCACCAGCCGGGTGACGTGGCCCATCTTGCGCCCGGGGCGCGTTTCGGCCTTGCCATAGAGATGCAGGTGGTTCGCCGGATCGGCCAGCAGTTCGGGCCAGGCCAGCGCCGCATCGCCGATCAGGTTGTCCATCACGGCGCCCGCCGTAACCAGCCCCGTGCTGCCCAGCGGCAGGCCCAGGATGGCGCGAACATGGTTCTCGAACTGGCTGGCCAGCGCGCCTTCGATGCTCCAGTGCCCCGAATTGTGCACGCGCGGCGCCATTTCGTTGAACACCGGGCCATCGTGCGTGGCAAAGAATTCCAGCGTCAGCACGCCCACGTAATCGAGCGCCTGCGCGACCTTTTCGGCGAGCGCGCGCGCCGCGGGCACCTGGCCGGCGATCTGCGCCGGAGCCGGCACGGTGGAGCGCGCCAGGATGCCGCCCTCGTGCTCGTTCTGCGCCGAGTCCCAGAATTGCACCTGGCCATCCTGGCCGCGCACCAGGATCACCGAAAATTCGCCGAAGAAGTGGACGAAGCCTTCGTAGATCAGCGGGACGGCGGGCAGATCGATGCCTGCCGCATCGGCCGGCGCCATGATGCGCCACTGGCCCTTGCCGTCATAGCCATCGCGCCGGGTCTTGAGAATGCCGGGCGCGCCGATCGTGGCCACCGCGCGGGCGAGGTCTTCGGGCCCGTCCACCGCCATCCACGGCGCCGGGCGGCCGCCCAGCCCTTCGACGAAAGACTTTTCGTTCACCCGGTCCTGCGCCACTTCCAGCGCGCGGGCGGGCGGAAACAGCGCGGCATGGGGAAGGATCGCGGCCAAGGGCGCCGCGGCCACATTCTCGAATTCATAGGTGACGACAGCCACTTGGCGCGCAAAGGCGGCCAGTGCGGCTTCATCGTCATAGGCGCCCTGGGTATAGGCCGCGCTCACTTGCGCGGCCACGGATTCGCCGCGCGGTTCGGGCGCATAGACATGGGCGGTATAGCCCAGTTGCGCCGCGGCCATGGCCATCATCCGGCCCAGCTGTCCGCCGCCCAGAATCCCGATGGTGGCGCCCGGCGCAAAGGTTCTCATTGCGGACGCTCGGCCACGGCGTCGGTCTGCGCCTGGCGGAAGGCGATCAGCCGTGCGGCCAGCGCGTCGTCGGTCGTCGCCAGGATCGAGGCGGCGAGAATGCCGGCGTTGGTGGCGCCCGGCACGCCGATCGCCAGCGTGCCCACGGGAATGCCGCCGGGCATCTGCACGATCGAGAGCAGGCTATCCATGCCCTTGAGCGCCTTGGATTCCACCGGCACGCCCAGGACGGGCAGATGCGTCATCGAGGCGACCATGCCGGGCAAGTGCGCCGCGCCCCCGGCCCCGGCGATCACCACCTTGAAGCCGGCGACGTGCGCGGTCTTGGCAAAGTCCACCAGCCGATCGGGGGTGCGGTGGGCCGAAACGATGCGGCATTCGTGCGCCACCCCCAGCTTTTCCAGCACGGCGGCGGCATTCTTCATCGTTTCCCAGTCGGACTGGCTGCCCATGATGATGGCAACCTGCGCGCCGGGCACCGCACTCTCACTCATCCCAAACTCCCCCTTCGGGCGTCGGTGTGCGCCTCAGCGCTCCGACAGGTAATAGCGTTCCACTTCGGCCAGGTTGTCGTCCAGTTCATAGACGATCGGCTGGCCGGTGGGGATTTCCAGGCCGGTGATATCGGCGTCGGAAATGCCCGAAAGATGCTTGACCAGCGCGCGCAGCGAATTGCCATGGGCCGAAACGATCACGGTTTCCCCGGCCTTGAGCGCGGGCACGATCAGTTCCTCATAGGCCGGCAGCACGCGGGCGATGGTATCCTTGAGGCTTTCCGTGGCGGGCACGGCGATCCCGGCATAGCGCGGGTCGCTGGCCAGATCGAAGGCGCTGCCCGCTTCCAGCACGGGGGGCGGAATGTCGAAGCTGCGGCGCCACACCTTGACCTGCTCGTCACCATGCTTGGCGGCGGTCTCGGCCTTGTCCAGGCCGGTGAGGCCACCATAGTGGCGCTCGTTCAGGCGCCAATCCTTGGTTTCCGGCACCCACAGGCGGCCGGCGGCTTCCAGCGCCAGGTGCAGCGTCTTGATCGCGCGGGTCTGGAGCGAGGTGAACGCCACGGTGGGCAGCACGCCCTTGTCCTTGAGCAGCTGGCCGGCGGCAAAGGCCTCGGCCGCGCCCTTTTCGGTCACATCCACGTCCCACCAGCCGGTGAAGCGATTTTCCAGGTTCCATTGCGACTGGCCGTGACGAATCAGGATCAAACGGGGCATCGAGGCTTCCTGCTGCAAGAAGGGACAAGAGAACGCGGCCCCTAGCGGGCCAGGGCCGATTTGGAAAGGCGACTCCCGCTTTTCGGACCTAAACTTGCGTTTCGCCAAGCGGGGCTGCTGCCGGGTCCGCACCGGGCTCCACGCTCGCTTCTGCGCTCGCGTCCTGGCCTGCTTCATTCAGGGCGCGGGCCTGCGCCTTGCGGCGGCGCAAATTCTCCCGCAGGCGCTGGGCAAGGCGCTCTTCACGGCTGTTGGATCGCGGCGGGGTTTTCGACAGGGTCATGGCAAGGGTTCTTTGCCGTGGGAATTTTTTGTCCGCAACCCCGCTTGACTTTGGCAAAGCCTGCGGCCAATAGCGCGCCTCCACCGACGGCCACCCGCCGCTGGAGGAAAAGCCGGTGCTTGTGTGCCGGGCTTTTGCGGAAATGGTGTGCTGCTGTAGCTCAGTGGTAGAGCGCATCCTTGGTAAGGCTGAGGTCGGGAGTTCAATCCTCCCCAGCAGCACCATTTCCCGCCTGATCTCCCGATCCAAAAGCGCTTGGTCACCCCGCGCTCTCATGCAGGCGGGACCCCGGCTCTCAGGCCGGGGCGAGGATGCGGTGGAGTAGCCGGCTCCTTACGCCTGCAGGTCGGCCCATTCGGGATGGCGACGGAACTGCGCCGCCACATAGCTGCACGCCGGCACGATCTTCCAGCCGCGTTCGCGGGCATCGGCCACCAGCGCGTCGACTAGCCGGGCGGCCACGCCGCGCCCGCCGATGGCGCCGGGCACCAGGGTGTGATCGGCCACGACCACGCCGGGTGCCGCCTCGCGCCAGGTCAGCACGCCTTGCGCGGCTTCGCCTTCCACCGCGGCGTGATAGACGCCGTGGCTGCCCTGGTCCTCATGGGTGATCGAAACGGTCTCGCTCAAGCTGGTTCTCCCGATAACCCCCTTGCCGCAGGTCCCAGGCAAAGGGGTGGCTTGACCGCACAACGCCTTCGCGGGCAGGGCGGTTTCATGCATTTCTTCTCCGACAACGCCGCATCCGTCCACCCCCGCGTCTGGGCCGCGCTGCAAGCGGCCGATGCGCCGGATTTCGCCTATGATGCCGATGCGCTGAGCCGGTCGCTGGAAGAGGCGTTTTCCACGCTGTTCGGCACGCCCTGCGTGGGGCTGTGGGTGGCCACGGGCACGGCGGCCAATTGCCTGGCGTTGAGCGCGATGGTGCCGCCGCACGGCGCCGTTGTCTGCCACCGCGAGGCGCATATCGAGATGGACGAAGGTGGCGCGCCGGGATTCTTCACCCACGGCGCCAAGCTGATCCTGGCCCAGGGCGATGGTGCATTGCTCACGCCCGAAAGCATCGCTGCCGTGATCGATCCGATTCGCCCTGGCGTGCACCAGGTGCAGCCCCATGCCATTTCGATCACCCAGGCCAGCGAATATGGCCGGGTCTATCGCCCGCACGAGGTGGCCGCGATCGGATCGCTGGCCCGCACGCGCGGCCTTGGCCTGCACATGGATGGCGCGCGCTTTGCCAATGCCGTGGCGTTCCTCGATTGCGAGCCGGCCGCGCTCACCGCGCAGGCCGGGGTCGATGCCCTGAGCTTTGGCTTCGTCAAGAACGGCGGGCTGGGGGCAGAGGCAATCGTACTGTTCGACGAGGAACTGGCCGACACGATCCGTTTCCGCCGCAAGCGCGCCGGCCACCTGCAATCCAAGGGCCGCTATCTGGCGGCACAGATCCTGGCCATGCTGGAGCATGACTTGTGGCTGGCAAATGCCCGCGCCGCCAATGCCGCCGCGCAGGAACTGGCCGCGTCATGCGCCGGGCGCCTGCTCCACGCGGTGGAGGCGAACGAGCTGTTCGTCACCTTGTCGGACGTGGAAAAGACCGCGCTGCGCAGCGCCGGCTTCGACTTCTATGATTGGCCCGCGCCGGCCGGCACGCCAGGCGCAGCGCGGCTGGTCACGGCGTGGAACACCGATCCGGCCCATGTCGCCGCGCTCGCCCGCGCGATTCGCAACCTGTGAGCGGGGCAAGCGCCAGCGCGGACGAAACGCTGTGGCGGCCCCGCGTGGTCGTCCCGTTCCTGGCCGTGGCGCTGATCTGGGGCTCCACCTGGCTGGTGATCAAGGGCCAGGCCGGCGCAGTGCCGCCAAGCTGGTCGGTCTGCTATCGCTTTGTCGTGGCGGCGCTGGGCACGTTCGTGCTGGCCCTGCTGCGCCGCGATCGGCTGATGCTGGATCGCCCGGGCTGGCAACTGGCGGCGGGCATCGGCGTGTTTCACTTCACGCTCAACTACCAGTTTCTCTACCCGGCCGAGCAGCACATCACCTCTGGCCTGGTCGCCGTGCTCTATGCGCTGCTGATGGTGCCCAATGCGATGTTGGCGCACCTGTTCCTGGGACAACGGGTGGCGCGCGGCTTCTGGGCGGGATCGGCCGTGGCGCTTGCCGGGATTGCCCTGCTCGTCGTTCACGAAGTGCGCGTGGCGCCGGCCACCACCGCGCCGTGGCTGGGCATCGGGCTGGTCACGGTCTCGATCCTGGCGGCCTCGGTCGCCAATGTCATGCAGGCCTCGGGCGCGGCGCGGTCGCGGCCGATCCTGCCGATCCTGGCCTGGGCGATGACGATTGGCGCGCTGATCGACGGGCTGGTCGCGCTGACGCTGGCGGGGCCGCCGGTGATCGACTGGGGCTGGCCTTATGTTTCCGGCGTGCTCTATCTCAGCGTGGTGGGATCGGTGATCACGTTCCCGCTCTATTTCCAGCTGTTGAAAGACATGGGTGCGGGTCGCGCGGCCTATAACGGCGTGCTCGTGCCGGTGGTGGCGATGGCGCTGTCCACCGTGTTCGAGAATTATCGCTGGTCGCTGCTGGCGGTGGCCGGCTCGGCGCTGGCGATGGTGGGGCTGGTCATGGCGCTCAAGGCGCGCAATCCTTCGCGGTAGGTGGGATAGATCGGCCGCCAGTCAAGCAGGCGCCGCGCCTTGCCGGCGGCCACGCGGCGGCTTTCGGCATAGAAACCGCGCGCCATCGGCGATAGCTCGGCTTCGTCGGCGGTGAGCAGCGGCGGCAGGGGCAGGCCGGTGAGGCGGGCGGCTTCCTCCACCACGGCGTTCTGGCTGGCGGGCTCCTCGTCGGCCAGGTTGTAGACGCCGGGCGGGCCGGCAAAGGCGGCCAGGGTCGCGCCGGCAATGTCGTCCACATGGATGCGGCTGAACACCTGCTCGCGCGCGATGATGCGGTGCGCGGTGCCCTCGCGCAGCTTGTCGATCACGCTGCGCCCCGGGCCATAGATGCCGGGCAGGCGCAGCACCCGCACGCGCGCATCCCATGCCTGCCACGCCAGGTCTGCCGCCACGCGGGCAGAACGGCGCCCGCCGCCGATCGGCGCAGTCTCGTCCACCCAGGCGCCGCGCGCATCGCCATAGACCCCGGTGGAAGACCAATAGCCGATCCACTGCCCCGGCCAGGCGTTGAGCGCCGGGCCATAGGCCTGCAGTACCGGATCGCCGCCTTCGCGTGCGGGCGGGACGGAGGACAGCACATGGCTCGCCCGCGCCAGCGCGGCGTGGACGGCGGCGGCATCGGCAAAGTCGATCGTGCCGGCGCGGCCGGTGCCTGTCACCTGCCAGCCCCGCGCGCGCAAGGCATGGGCCAGCACTTGGGCGGCATAGCCCATGCCGAAGATGAACAGGTGGCCCGGTTCGCTTTGTTCGTCGGTCATGCGTTGCGCAGGGCCTCCAGCACCCCAACCCCTCCTTGCGAAGAGGAGGGGCTTAAAACCGGCAATTATCCCCTGTTTCGGATTTGCTCAATTGCCCCAAGGCCTGCGGCTTCCTAAGTCTAGGGCATGAAGGATTCAGCCAGCCAGCCGCCCATCGTGATCCAGCGCGCCGATTATCGCCCGCCCGCCTGGCTGGTTCCCGATATCGCCCTGGATTTCCTGCTCGATCTTTCGGCCACGGCGGTTACCGCCACCCTGGATGTGGAGCGCAACGCGGCCGGGGAAGGCGGGCCGCTGCGCCTGAATGGCGACGGGCTGGTGGCGCAAAGCGTGGCCGTCGATGGCGAACCGCACAATGCCTGGACCATGGATGGCGACGACCTGGTGATCGAACTGCCGGGCGAGGCGCACCAGGTGACGATCGAGACCACGATCGATCCCACCGCCAATACCCAGCTTTCCGGGCTCTATGCCTCTGGCGGGCTGCTCTGCACCCAGTGCGAGGCGGAAGGCTTTCGCCGCATCACCTTCTTCCCCGACCGTCCCGACGTGCTCAGCCGCTACACCGTCACGCTCACGGCCGACAAGGCGGCGTTCCCGGTGCTGTTGTCCAACGGCAACCCGATGGACAGCGGCGAGGAAGACGACGGCACCCACTGGGCGATCTGGCACGATCCCTGGCCCAAGCCTTCCTATCTCTTTGCCCTGGTGGCGGGCGATCTCGTCGCCACGCGCGATAGCTTCACCACGGTTTCGGGTCGCAAGGTAGACCTGGCGATCTGGGTGCGCGCAGGCGATGAAACCCGCACCATGCACGCCATGCGCGCGCTGATCGCCTCGATGGCGTGGGATGAGCAGGTCTATGGCCGGGAATACGATCTCGACTTGTTCAACATCGTCGCGGTTTCCGATTTCAACGCCGGGGCGATGGAGAACAAGGGGCTGAACATCTTCAACACCCGCTATATCCTGGCCGATCCGGAAACCGCCACCGATGGCGATTACGATGGCGTCGAAGGCGTGGTGGCCCACGAATATTTCCACAACTGGTCGGGCAACCGCGTCACCTGCCGCGACTGGTTCCAGCTTTCCCTGAAGGAAGGCTTCACCGTGCTGCGCGACCAGCAGTTTTCGGCCGACCAGGGCTCGGCCCCGGTCAAGCGGATCGAGGACGTGCGCATCTTGCGCAGCGCCCAGTTCCCTGAGGATTCCGGGCCGCTCGCCCATCCGATCCGCCCCGATTCCTATCAGGAAATCAGCAATTTCTACACCGCGACCGTCTATAACAAGGGCGCCGAGGTGATCCGCATGATGACCGTGCTGGCTGGTCCCGAACGCTTCCGCGCGGGCACGGACCTCTATTTCGAACGCCACGATGGCGAGGCGGCGACCTGCGAGGATTTCGTCAAGGCGATCGAGGACGGTGCCGGGCTGGACCTCCAGCAGTTCCGCCGCTGGTACGAGCAGGCCGGCACCCCGCAGGTGGACGTGGCGATGACGCACGATACCGCCAGCGGCACCGTGACCCTGGCCTTGCAGCAGACTGTGCCGCCTACCCCCGGCCAGCCGGTCAAGCAGCCGATGGTGATCCCGCTGCGCACCGCGCTGTTCGATGCGGCGCGCGGCACGCATGGCGGCGAGCACCTGATCGTGCTGAGCGAGGCGGCGCAGCAGTTCACGTTCGAGGGGTTCGCCAGCGCGCCGGTGCTTTCGATCAATCGCGGCTTTTCCGCGCCGGTGGCGATCAACGCGCCGCAAAGCGTGGCAGACCTGGTGTTCCTGGCGGCGCACGACGATGATGCCTTTGCCCGCTATGAAGCGATGCAGCAACTGGTGGTGCAGCATCTGGTGGCGGCCGTCGAAGGCCGGCTGGACGATGCTGCACGCGAGGCGGGCCGCACCGCCATCGGCGGGGCGCTGGGCGCGATCCTGGCCGATCCCGCGCTGGATGATCTGATGCGCGGCGAACTCGTCATGCTGCCCGGCGAGGCGTACCTTGCCGAACAGATCACGCCCGTCGATCCCGCACGCGTCCATGCCGAGCGCGAGGCACTCAAGGCCTGGCTGGGCCGCGAACTGGGCGATGCCTGGCGCGCCTTGCACGATCGGTGCAGCGCGGTGCCCTATGGCCTCGATGCCGCGCCGCGCGGCGCGCGCAAGCTCAAGACCCAGGCGCTGGTCTACCTGGCGGCAGCCGATCCCGCGCAGGCGGCCAAGCGAGCCAAGGCGCAGTATGACGCGGCCGACAACATGACCGATCGCCAGGGCGCGCTGATGTTGCTGTGCGGGCTCGACGTGCCCGAACGCGATGCGGCGCTGGCCGACTTCCACGATCGTTTTGCCGATAACCGGCTGGTGATCGACAAGTGGTTTTCGCTCCAGGCCGGCTCGCTCCATCCCAAGGCGCTCGATCATGTGCGCGCGCTGGCCGGGCACCGCGATTTCACGCTGACGAATCCCAATCGCGTGCGCGCGCTTTACATGGCCTTTGCCGCCAACCCGCAAGCGTTCCACGCCGGCGATGGCGCGGGCTATCGCCTGATCGCCGACCTGATCCTGGCGCTCGATCCGATCAACGGCAATGTCGCGGCGCGGTTCGTGGCGCCGCTCGGCCGCTGGCGGCGGATCGAGCCGGCCCGCGCCGCGCTCATGCGGGCAGAGCTGGAGCGCATTGCCGCCGCGCCCAAGCTGTCGCGCGACGTGCGCGAGCAAGTGGGCAAGAGCCTGGAAGCATGAGCGTGGAAGTCGAAGTGCTCACCCATCCGGCCCTGGCCGGCGCCGCGCACGGCTTCCTTGGCCGGCGCGGCGGGGTGTCCACGGGCATTCATGCCGGGCTCAACGTGGGCTGGGGCAGCGAGGACGATCCCGTCGCCACGGCAGAAAACCGCCGCCGCGCCGCCCACGCGGTGCTGCCCGGCGCAACCCTGGTCTGCGCCTATCAGATCCATTCGCCCGACGTGGTGGTGGTGGACAGTGCCTGGAACGAGGCGGACCGCCCGCGCGCCGATGCCCTGGTCACGCGCCAGGCCGGCCTCTTGCTCGGCATCCTCACCGCCGATTGCGCGCCGGTGCTGTTTCACGATCCCCACGCCGGGGTGATCGGCGCGGCCCACGCCGGCTGGCGCGGCGCAATCGATGGCGTGACCGACCGGACAGTGGAAGCGATGGAAGCCTTGGGCGCTGATCGCGCCGCGATTGCGGCGATTGTCGGCCCGTGCATTGCCCAGAAAAGCTATGAAGTGGATGCCGCGTTCGAGGCTCGCTTCGTGGCCCAGGCGGCAGAGAACGAACGCTTCTTCCGCGCCGGCAAGGCCGGCCACGCGTGGTTCGATCTGCCCGGCTATGTCGCGCACCGCCTCCATGCCTTCGGGGTGGGGGTGGTCGGCATGCTGGACGAAGATACGTACGCCCAGCCCGACCGGTTCTATTCGTTCCGCCGCGCCACCCATGCGGGCGAGCCGGGCTATGGCCGGGAAATCTCGCTGATCGGGCTGGCGGGGGACTGATCCCTCGCCAGCCGCGGCATCATTCCGCGCCGCGCGGGGTGTCGTCGTCGATGCCCGCTTCGCCCAGGCCGCCTTCCTCGTCGTCGTCGTTGCGCTCGCCACGGTAGGCGCCCATGTCGATCCGGCCGGACGAGACCATCTGCTTCATGTGATCGACCAGGTCGGGGGTGGAGCCGGCCTCGTCTCCCTGGCCGGAAACGCGCTCGCTGTCTTCGGCAGAACCCAGCACGGCGGTGGCGCGGCCCAGCGCTTCATCGGCCAGGGTCTGCGCCTGGCTGGGCGCATCGTCCTGTTCCTGGTTGTGCGCTTCGGGGGGAAGGTCGGGCAGGTCCTTGCTCATGGCGTATCTCCTTATGGAGAAGATACGCCTGCGCGGCTCCCCTGTTCCTTACCGCGTGGGAACTGGGGCCTCGCCGCTGTAATCGTAGAACCCGCGTCCGGTCTTGCGGCCGAGCCAGCCGGCCTCGACATACTTCACCAGCAGTGGGGCGGGGCGATACTTGCTGTCGCCGGTGCTGGTGTGCAGCACGCGGATGATTTCCACGCAGGTATCCAGGCCAATGAAATCGGCCAGTTCCAGCGGCCCCATCGGGTGGTTGAGGCCCAGGCGGCAGGCCTTGTCGATATCCGCGATGCTGGCCGTGCCGCTGCCCAGCACGAAAGCCGCCTCGTTGAGCATCGGCATCAGCACACGGTTGACGATGAAGCCGGCCTCGTCCTGCGAAAGCACCAGTTCCTTGTTCAGCCGGCCGACCAGCGCGCGCATCGCGTCGAGCGTGGCGGCCGAGGTGGCCAGGCCCGGAATCACTTCCACCAGGTTCATCACCGGCACCGGATTGAAGAAGTGCAACCCGATGAAGCGGGCCGGATCGGGCGAGCCGGCGGCCATGCGGGTGATCGGGATCGAGCTGGTGTTGCTCGCCAGGATCGCGTGGGGGGCCAGCACCCGGCCCGCGGCAGCAAAGATCGCCTGCTTGATGTCTTCGCGCTCGGTTGCCGCTTCCACGATCAGGTCGGCAGCGGCCATCGGCGCATAATCGCCGATCGGGGTGATGCGGGCGACGATGGCGTCGGCGTCGCTGGCCGCGATCTTGTCCTTGGCCACCAGGCGGGCAAGCGCCTTGGCGATCTTGTCGCGGCCCTTTTCCGCCGCGGCCAGATTCATGTCGGCCAGCAGCACGGCTAGCCCGGCCTGCGCCATGACCTGCGCGATGCCCGCGCCCATCTGCCCGGCCCCGATCACGGCAACGGTCTGCATGCCCGCAAATTCCTTCTTCAGTTGGTCTAGCGGCTGGCGCCCGGCACCCACAGGGGATCACGCCCGGCATTGAGCGCGCGGGCCAGCACGAAGAGATAGTCCGACAGCCGGTTGAGATAGGCAAGGGCCGAGGGATTGACCGGCTCTTGCGCGGCCAGGGCCACGGCGGCGCGTTCGGCGCGGCGGGCAATGGCGCGCGCCAGATGCACGCGCGCGGCCGCTTCGCTGCCGCCGGGCAGGATGAAGCTGGTGAGCGGCGGCAGTGCGGCGTTGCGCGCGTCGATCGCGTGTTCGAGCCAGTCCACCTGGCCCGGCACCACGCGCAGCGTCATTTCGCCGGGTTCGAAATCGCTGCCGGGGGTGGCGAGGTCCGCGCCCAGGTCGAACAGGTCGTTCTGGATGCGGGTCAATTCCGCGCCCGCCTCGGCCGGCACGACCAGCGCGGCCAAGCCGATCGCGCTGTTCACTTCGTCAACCTCGCCAATCGCGGCCATGCGCGCATCGTGCTTGGCGCGGCGCGAGCCATCGACCAGCCCGGTCGTGCCATCGTCACCCGTGCGGGTGTAGATCTTGTTCAGCTTGACCATGAAATAGAACGGACCCGTTCAGTTCTTGCCGGCAACCATCAGCAGCACGACCACGACCACGATAGCCAGGCCCTGGAACTTGATGCGGTTGAACATCATGCGGTTCTGCAAGAGCTGCATGTCGCGGATGCCTTCGTCCCCGCGCTCCAGCCCCTCGCGCGTGGTGCGCAGGAAGGCGACGACACCGCGCAGCAGCGACCACACGGTCAGCGCCATCAGCACGATCAGCAAGGGCACGAGCACATAGGTCATGGTGCAAGGTCTATGGTGTCTGCCAGGCAAATGCCAGTGTCAAAAAGACTGCTATCAAAACGACCGGCACGCAGCGCTGCGGCCAGCGCCGGGCCATCTTCGCCGTTCTGCCGCCGCTCCGCCAGGCCCGCCGCGCCGCGCCGCTTGGCCAGCTTGCGCCCGTCGGGGCCCACCAGCACGGCATGATGGTGCCAGCGCGGCACCGGCAGCCCGAGCAGCGCCTGGAGCAGGCGATGCACATGGCTGGCACGGAACAGATCGATCCCGCGCGTGACCACGCTGACGCCATCGGCGGCATCGTCCACCGTGGCGGCGAGGTGATACGACGCCGGCGCATCCTTGCGCCACAGCACCACGTCTCCGAACAGCTCGGGCCGCGCTTGCTGCACCCCACGTCGTTCGTCGGTCCATTCCAGCGGCCCGGCGAGCGCCATGGCGCGGGCCATGTCCAGCCGCCAGGCGACATCGGGGCCGGGTTCGATGGGGTGAAGGCGGCAGGTGCCGGGATAGAGGGGGCCGTCTGGCCCTTGCGCGGTGGCATTGGCGGCAATTTCGGCGCGGGTGCAGCGGCAGGGATAGAGCAGGCCCGTCGTGCGCAAGGCATCGGCGGCGGCGCGATAGCGTTCCACCCGCTGCGATTGCGGGGTCACTTCCTTCCACGACAGGCCCAGCCAGGCGAGATCGGCGCGGAATTCCTCGGCCAGTTCCGGGCGGCTGCGCGCGCCGTCGATATCCTCGATCCGCAGCAGGAATGTGCCGCTTGCCGCCCGTGCGCGATCGTGCGCCACGATCGCCGCCCAGGCGTGGCCCAGGTGCAGCGGTCCGTTGGGGCTGGGGGCAAAGCGCGTCACGATCATGAGGATGGTGCCTAAAAGGTTTCCTCTCAGGAACAAGTGTATCTGGAAAGACACAATTGCCAAAAACGCAAAACGGCGGCCCCGCCGGACCGCCGCTTGGCGTTTCGTGCCGCGCGGCGATGCGGTGACATCGCGCTGCGTGGCGGTATTACAAGTATTCAAACCATTTCGCGGCCGCTTGAGAGGACCGGCCCGAAATGTTTCAGTGCTGCCGCCAGCGCTTAGACAAGCGTGGCAGTGAACATCGCGCCGCTGACACCAGCAGCGAGGATGAGCGGCAGCATAACGGTTGCGAACTTGCGCATGGTATGCTCCTGATTTCCTGCGAATTAACAAGGTTTATTGTTTAACCTTGCAGGATCCTCTCAGTCCGTCGCGCCGGCAGGGTAAGGCTCGGAGCCGCGAACTGGGGCTCACATAAGACGAGCCGATTTTGTTACAAGTGCGATCCTGGCATCTACACTTGCAATAAGTGCAATTCATGTGTTGCAACCGGGGAGTTTGTGGTAATTCAGCAACACTTGCGTGGCATTGCGCCACTTTGGTGCCACGCGCGCCAGGCCCGCAGCGAATTTGCGCCAAGTGCTGGACAGTTCCCCGCGCCTTCCTTATCGGCCAGCCATGACTATCCAGCCCGAAGAATCGGCCCCCGAATCGATCCTGATCGTCGATTTTGGCAGCCAGGTGACGCAGCTGATCGCACGCCGCGTGCGCGAGGCGGGCGTCTATTCCGAAATCGCCCCCTTCACCCAGGCCGAGGCGGCATTCCACCGCATGAAGCCCAAGGGCATCATCCTGTCGGGTTCGCCCGCCAGCGTGCCGGCCGATGGCAGCCCCCGCGCGCCGCAGGTGCTGTTCGACAGCGGCCTGCCGATCCTGGGCATCTGCTATGGCCAGCAGGTGATGAGCGAGCAGCTTGGCGGCAAAGTGGAGCCGGGCGATTCGGGCGAATTCGGCCGCGCGTTCCTGACGGTGACCGAGCCTTGCGTGCTGTTCGACGGGCTGTGGACCACTGGTGAACGCCATCAGGTGTGGATGAGCCATGGCGACAAGGTGACGCAGTTCGCCCCCGGTTTCCGCATCGTGGCCGTGTCCGACGGCGCGCCGTTCGCGGTGATCGCCAATGACGAGAAGAAGTATTACGGCACCCAGTTCCACCCCGAAGTGGTGCACACGCCCGACGGCGGCAAGCTGATCGCCAATTTCGTGCGCCACGTCTGCGGCTGCACCGGCGATTGGACGATGGCCGAATTCCGCAAGACCAAGATTGCCGAAATCCGCGCGCAAGTGGGCGATGCCCGCGTGATCTGCGGCCTTTCCGGCGGGGTCGATTCGGCCGTGGCGGCCGTGCTGATCCACGAGGCGATCGGCGACCAGCTGACCTGCGTGTTCGTCGACCATGGCCTGATGCGCCTGGGCGAGGCGGAGCAGGTGGTGTCGCTGTTCCGCAACCACTACCACATTCCGCTGGTTCACGTGGATGTGTCCACGCTTTTCCTGAAAGGGCTGGAAGGGGTGACCGACCCCGAGGCCAAGCGCAAGTTCATCGGCAAGACCTTCATCGACGTGTTCGAGGCCGAAGCGCGCAAGGTGGGCGGCGCCGATTTCCTGGCGCAGGGCACGCTCTATCCCGACGTGATCGAAAGCGTGTCGTTCACCGGCGGGCCTTCGGTGACGATCAAGAGCCACCACAACGTGGGCGGCTTGCCCGAGCGCATGAACATGAAGCTCGTCGAGCCCTTGCGCGAACTGTTCAAGGACGAAGTGCGCGCGCTGGGCCGCGAACTGGGCCTGCCGGACATCTTCGTAGGCCGTCACCCGTTCCCGGGGCCGGGCCTCGCCATCCGCATCCCCGGCGAAGTAACGCGCGAGCGCTGCGACATCCTGCGCAAGGCCGATGCGATCTACCTGGAAGAGATCCGCAACGCCGGGCTCTATGACGCGATCTGGCAGGCCTTTGCCGTGCTGCTGCCGGTGCGCACCGTGGGCGTGATGGGCGATTTCCGCACCTACGATTCGGTCTGCGCCCTGCGCGCCGTGACCTCGACCGATGGGATGACCGCAGACATCTATCCCTTCGACGCCGGCTTCCTCAGCCGCGTGGCGACGCGCATCGTCAACGAAGTGAAGGGCATCAACCGCGTGGTCTATGACTATACGTCAAAGCCGCCGGGCACGATCGAGTGGGAATGACCTGAACCGCGACAAGGGTGCCGCGAACTTTTGGGTTCCGGCGCCCTTTTGGCGTCAGTGCACCAGCATCCACAGCGCCATGGCGACCATGCCGATGTTTTCGGTGAGCGAGACGAAGCCGAGCGGCACGTTGCTCGATCCGCCCACGCAGGCGCATTTCAATTCGCGGCGATCGATGTAGACCGCCTTGAACACCGACACGGCGCCCACCGTGCCGATGAACAGCGCCACCGGCGCTGAAAGCCAAGTCCACACCCCGGCGATCATCAGCAGCCCGGCCAGCGCCTCGGCAAAGGGATAGAGTGTGGCGTAAGGCACCCAGCGGCGCGCCAACAGGTCATAACCCAGGAACATCGTGGCAAAGCGGCCGATGTCCTGCAACTTGAGCAGGGCGAGCACCGCCATGCTCATGCCGACAAACCATTCCGCCGCGCGCAGGGTGAACGGGGTGCCGAACGCCGCCTGGCTGGTGGCCAGCGCCATCAAGGCGGTGATCGCTAACAACACGGCCACGGGGGCATAGCTGGTTGCCTTGGGATCGGGCACGGCCAGGCCGAAATGGCGACGCAGATCGTCATAGCCGCCGATCCGCTGGCCGTCGATGAAGACCTGCGGCGTGGTCTCTACGCCATGCTGCGCCTTGAACGCGTCTGTTTCCGCGCGCGTGCGCAGCCAGTGATCGTCCACCGTGAAGCCCTTGCGACGCAAGAGGTGCCGCGCCTTGAGCCCGAAGGGGCAGACGTGCTTGTCGGTGACCATGCGATAGAGAACGGCGGTGCGGGGCTGGGCGGAAGCGGTCATGGCAGCGGCCTTTGGCTGGATTGGAGCGGGCTGCATCCCATATAGGGTCCGTACCATGGTACGCAGTCAAGGGGTGCCGAACATGCCATCAGAACGCGCCAAAAGCGCATTGACCATCGCCGGTCTGGCGCGCGCCGGCAATGTCGGCGTGGAAACCGTGCGCTATTACCAGCGGCGCGGCTTGATCGAAACGCCCGAGCGCGGCGGCGGTGCCGGGCAGCGTGGCGCGATCCGCCACTATGGCGAAAGCCACGTGCGCCGCCTGCGGTTCATCCGTGCGGCGCAGGCGGCCGGGTTCACGCTTGAGCGGATCGGCGACCTGCTGGCGCTGGACGCGACGCACGATCGCGCGCGCGTGCGCGCCTTGGCCGCCGAGCAGATTGCCGCCCTCGATTCCCGGATCGCAGACCTGGAGCAGGCGCGGGCCGCGCTGCACCGCCTGGCGCAGGCCTGTGGCCATGGCGAGGCCGGGCCATGCCCCATCCTGACCGCGTTCGAGCGTTAGGAAACAAGCACTTGCGCGGCGGGGCCGTGGGGCGGCGGGAACCAAAAGGAGCGCAAGTCATTGTTTTGGCGCGTCAGCCGCCATAGCCAAGGAGTGCCCCCATTCCCCTGATCGCCACCACGCCCGCCCTGCTTCCCGCGCCGCGACCCGGCCTGCTCTCCCGAGCCACCGTGTTCCTCGACATCGATGGCACATTGCTCGAACTGGCCGACGACCCCGACGCAGTGCGCGCCGATGGTGCGACGCGCGCGCTCCTGGGCGATCTGGCGCGACGGCTGGATGGGCGCTTGTCGATGGTGAGCGGGCGTTCGCTGGAACAGATCGATCGCATCCTTGGGCCGATCGCCCAGGCCCTGCCGGTCACCGGCAGCCATGGCCTGGAATACCGGTGGAACGGCGTGTGGGCGCGGCCCGAGCGGCTTCCCGTGTTGGAAGACGTGGCGCGCGATTTCAACACGCTTGCGCGCACCTGGCACGGTTGCCTGGTGGAAGAGAAATCATTCGGCGTGGCCTTTCATTGGCGCCTGGCGCCAGAAGCGCAGCAGCCGGCACAAGCGCTGGCCGTGCATCTGGCGCAGGCGCACGCGCTCAAGATCCAGCACGGCAAGGATCTGGTCGAACTGCGCATGCCCGGCGGCGACAAGGGCCAGGCGGTGCGCCGGATGATGGCGCGGCCCGGCATGGCGGGCACCCAGCCGGTGTTCTTTGGCGATGACCTGACCGACGAAGCCGGCTTTGCCGCTGCCCGTGCGCTGGGCGGCCATGGCGTGCTGGTGGGGCCGCGCGCGCTGGATGGCAGCAGCACGGCAGCCACCCTGTCGCTGCCTTCGCCCGCGGCGGTGCGTGCGTTCCTGCGCGACTTTGCCGATGGATCGCAGCTGGCATGAGCGAGGCAACGCGCGTCGCGAGCGTCGATCTCTGGCCGATCGGCAATTGCCAGGTGGCCGGGATGATCGACCGGACCGGCAGCCTGGTGTGGGGCTGCGTGCCGCGCCTGGATGGCGACCCCACGTTCTGTGCCCTGCTGGATGACAAGCCCGCCAGCGACCCGGCGGCGCTTGGCTTCTGGTCGATCACGCTGGAAGATGCTGTCGCTACCACGCAGCATTATATCCGCAACACCCCGGTCCTGGTGACGACCCACACCGATGCCCAGGGCGGGGCGATCGAAGTGGTCGATTTCTGCCCGCGCTATAAGAACCACGGGCGGATGTACCGCCCAGTGGCCTTTGCCCGGATCGTGCGCCGCCTGGCCGGCAGCCCGCGCATTCGCGTGGCCTTGCGCCCGGCCAGCGAATGGGGCGCGAGCGTGCCTGCGCGCACCAGCGGATCGCATCATGTCCGCTATCTGCTGCATGACCTGACGCTGCGCCTGACCACCGATGCGCCCGTGGGCTGGGTGGCGGACGAGCGCCCGTTCCGGGTGGAACGCTCGCTGCATTTCTTCCTCGGCCCGGACGAAAGTTTTGCCAACGACCTGGGCCATGGCATGGAAGAGATGCTGGCGCGCACGATTGCCGAATGGCGACAGTGGACGCGCGGCCTGGCCACGCCGCTGGAATGGCAGGACGCGGTGATCCGCGCGGCAATCACCCTCAAGCTGTGCCAGTTCGAGGAAACCGGCGCGATCGTGGCGGCGCTGACCACCTCGATCCCCGAGCATGCCGATTCGGGCCGCAACTGGGACTATCGCTTCTGCTGGATTCGCGATGCCTATTACACGATCCAGGCGCTCAACCGCCTGGGTGCGCTCGATGTGCTAGAAGGCTATCTCGAATATCTGCGCAACGTGGTGGAAGGCGCACGGGGCGGGCATATCCAGCCGCTCTATGGCCTGGGCGGCGAAGACAAGCTCACCGAGCGTGTGGCCGAAAACCTGTCCGGTTATCGCGGCATGGGCCCGGTGCGGGTGGGCAACCAGGCCTATGAACAGATCCAGCACGATGCCTATGGCCAGATCGTGTTGTGCAACACCCAGGCGTTCATCGACCGGCGGCTCTATCGCATGGCCGGCATGGCCGATTTCGAAGCGCTGGAAGCGGTGGGCGAACGCGCGTTCCAGGTGCACGACCAGCCCGATGCCGGCCTGTGGGAGCTGCGCACGCGCGCGCATGTCCACACGTATTCGGCGGCGATGTGCTGGGCCGCGTGCGACCGGCTGGCCAATATCGCGGCCGAACTCACCCTGCCCGAGCGCGCCGATTTCTGGCAGAACCGGGCCGACACGATCCGCGCCACGATCGAATCGCGTGCCTGGCGCCCGGACACGCAGCGCTTTTCCGCCACGTTTGGTGGCGATGATCTGGACGCGAGCCTGATCCAGCTGCTTGACATGCGGTTCCTGCCGCCCGACGATCCGCGGTTCCAGGGCACGCTGCGCGCGGTGGAAGAAGGCCTGCGGCGGGGCAGCCACATGCTGCGCTATGCCAGCGAGGACGATTTCGGCCTGCCCGAAACCGCGTTCAACGTCTGCACGTTCTGGCTGATCGAGGCGTTGCACGCCACCGGCCGCGCCGCCGAAGGGCGCGACCTGTTCGAGGAAATGCTGGCCCGCCGCACCGCCGCCGGGCTGCTGTCGGAAGATATCGACCCCGTTTCCGGGGAACTGTGGGGCAATTACCCGCAGACCTACTCGCTGGTCGGCCTGATCAATTGTGCCGGCCTGCTGAGCAAGCCATGGAGTGCCATAAGGTGAAGCGCCTGATCGTCGTCTCGAACCGTGTCCAGCCGCCCAGTGAGGACGAGCCGGGCAACCAGGGCGGGCTGACCGTTGCCTTGTCGACCGTGCTGCGCGAAAGCGACGGCATCTGGTTCGGCTGGTCTGGCGGGGAAACCGAGAGTTTCACCGGCCATATCAATTTCCAGAAATCGGCCGGCGTCACCACCGCCACGGTGGACCTGGAGCCGCAGGACATCCACGAATACTACGACGGCTTTGCCAACCGCACGTTGTGGCCGTTGTTCCACTATCGCGTCAGCCTGGCCGAATTCGAGCGCGGGTTCGTCGATGGCTATGAACGCGTCAACACCCGCTTTGCCGATACCCTGCTGCCGCTGATCGCCAAGGACGATCTGGTGTGGGTGCACGATTATCACCTGATTCCCCTGGGCCAGCGCCTGCGCGAGCGCGGCGTGGAAAACCGCATCGGCTTTTTCCTGCACATCCCCTGGCCGCCTATGCGGCTGATGGTTTCGCTGCCCAATCACCAGGAACTGGTCGAATCGCTGTTCGCCTATGACGTGGTGGGCTTTCACACCGAAGACTGGCTGGAAAGCTTCCTCGACTATGTCCGCGCGCAGATGGACGCGACCGTGGGCGAAGACAACACCGTGACCTGGAACGGGCGCACCTTGCGCGTGGTGGCCTGCCCGATCGGCATCGATGCGCGCGAATTTGCCGATACCGCCAACGGCCCGGTGGCCGAGGCGATGCGCCGGCGCATGGAAGAAAGCGCCGGTGGCCGCGCGATGATCGTGGGTGTGGACCGGCTGGACTATTCCAAGGGCCTGCAGGAACGCTTCATCGGCTACGAGCGGCTGCTGTCGCAGCGGGCCGACCTGCACGAGCAGGTGTTCCTGCTGCAGATTGCGCCGCCCAGCCGCGAAGGCGTGCAGACCTACCAGGAAATCCGCGCCAGCCTCGATTCGCTTTCGGGCCGCATCAATGGCGAGTTTTCCAGCGTCGAATGGGTGCCGCTGCGCTATGTCAACAAGGGCTATCCGCGCGACGTGCTGGCAGGCGTCTATCGCGCCGCCAAAGTCGGCCTGGTCACCCCCTTGCGCGACGGGATGAACCTGGTGGCCAAGGAATTCGTGGCGGCGCAAGACCCCGAGGATCCGGGCGTTCTGGTGCTGTCGAACTTTGCCGGAGCGGCAGTGCAATTGACGCAGGCGGTGCTGATCAACCCCTACAGCCCCGAGGAAATCGCCGATGCCCTGGCGCTTGCCCTGACCATGCCGCTGGCCGAGCGCCAGGAGCGCTGGCGGGCATTGATGGATACCGTGCTCAAGGAAGACGTGATGTGGTGGCTTGCGCGTTTCATGGCGGCGCTCGATCCGTCGGAAGCGGGGGAATTGGCGCTGACGGAGGAATGATTTTCGCGGCGGCGGCGTGAAAACGGTGTGGCAGGGCTTGCCAAAGAGCGATCAAAGATATATCTTAATAATCGTTCGCAGGGAATCTCGCATTCCCGGTGGGCCTCTCCCACCAGGGGAAGCGTAAGCGTTAACGTCAATCAACGCGCCCACTGCCAAAGACAGGCTCTGCCCCGATGACCGACCACACCACCACTTCCGCCGCCATCGGCACCACCACCACCACAGCCGATGCGCCCGTGATCCGCCGCATGCGCCACGATACCGTGCGGCGCACTTTGCGCATCGCGCAGGTCGTGCGGCTCACGCCCAACATGATCCGTATTGTTGCCGAAGGGCCCGAACTGGCCGGCTTCGTCAGCGGCGCGCCCGACGATCACGTCAAGATCTTCGTGGAGGGCGCCGATGGCGAGCGCGTGATGCGGGACTATACTCCCCGCCACTACGATGCCGCCGCCGGCACCTTGACCATCGACTTCTTCGACCACGAAGGCGGCCCCGTGTCAGACTGGGCGCGGGCGGCCAAGGTGGGCGATCCGATCAGCATCGGCGGCCCGCGCGGCTCGCAAGTGATCGAGGGGCCGATCGCGCACTGGCTGCTGGTGGGCGATGAAACCGCGCTGCCGGCGATCGGCCGCCGCGTGGAGGAACTGCCCGCGGGCGTTTCCGCCACCGTGATCGGCGCAGTGCCGGGCCCGGCCGACGAGCAGGCCTTTGCCAGTGCCGCCACCGTCGAAACGCGCTGGCTGCATCGCGATGCAGCCGCTGCCACCGATCCTGCGCCGCTGCTGGCCGCGCTGGCGCAAGTCGATCTGGCGCCGAACACGTTCGTGTGGATCGCTGCCGAAGCGGCCGTGGCCCGCGCTGCGCGCGAATACCTGGTGGGCGAACGCGGTCTGGACAAGCGCTGGATCAAGGCGGCCGGCTATTGGGTGGCGGGCCAGGCGGATAGCTCGGCCAAGAACCTGGGCGAGGATTGAGCGCCCATGGCCGCTGCTGCCGTTCGGGAAGCCGCACCCGCCGATGCCCAGGCCGTGATCGGCCTGTGGCAGGCGGCGGGCCTGACGCGGCCGTGGAACGATCCCGCCACCGATTATCATCTGTCGATGGAAAATCCTGCTTCGGCGGTCTTGCTGGCCGAAGTGGCGGGAGAACCGGCCGCCACGATCATGGTGGGCTATGACGGGCACCGTGGCTGGGTCTATTACCTGGGCGTGGCCCCGGCGTTCCAGCGCCAGGGCCTGGGTCGCACCCTGATGCGCGCGGCCGAGGAATGGCTGACAGCGCGCGATTGCCCCAAGATCATGCTGATGGTGCGCAGCGACAACCTGGCGACCAAGGCGTTCTATGCCGCGCTGGGCTATGAACCGCAGGCAGTGGAAACCCTGGGCCGGCGCCTGGATGGGCGTTGATCGGCTACTGTGTCAGCGCAGCCAGCGCGATGCGGCGATAGATGCGGGTCAGCACGCGCAAGTCTTCCATCGCCACGGCCTCGTCCTTCTTGTGCATCGTCGCGTTGCATAGGCCGAATTCCACCACCGGGCACAGTGCGCGCAGGAAGCGCGCATCCGATGTGCCGCCGGTGGTGGAAAGTTCCGGCGCCACGCCGGTTTCAGCCTCCACCGCCTGGGCGATCAGGCTGGAAAAGGCGCCGGGCAAGGTGATGAAGCTTTCGCCCGAGATGACCGCGCGTGCCGTGCCGCCATGGCGCGTGGCGATGGCGGTCACCCGGTCGACCAGGCCTTGGCCGGTGTGCAGGTCGTTGAAACGGATCGACAGGCGCGCGCGGGCCTGGGCGGGGATCACGTTGGTGGCCGGGTTGCCCACCTCGATGTCGGTCACTTCCAGGTTCGAGGCCTGGAACCAGTCGCTGCCTTCATCCAGCACCAAGGCATCGAGTTCGGCGAGCATGGCGACGAGGCGCGGGATCGGGTTGTCGGCCAGGTGCGGATAGGCAACGTGGCCTTGCGCGCCATCCACCGTGAGCCAGATATTGACCGAGCCGCGCCGGCCGATCTTCATCATGTCGCCCAGGCGGTTGACGCTGGTGGGTTCGCCCACCAGGCACAGGTCGGGCAGGGCGCCCAATTCACGCATCCGCTCGATCAGGGCCGCCGTGCCATAGCGCGCGGGGCCTTCCTCGTCTCCGGTGATGATCAGGCTGATCGTGCCGGCTTCAGCCGGTATATCGGCCAGCGCCGCCACGAAAGCGGCGATCGCCCCCTTCATGTCCACCGCGCCGCGGCCATAGAGCAGCTCGCCGCGCCGTTCTGCCGTGAACGGCGCGCTGGTCCAGCCCTGGCCAGGGGGCACCACATCGAGGTGCCCGGCAAAGGCGAAATGGCGGCTGCCGACAGGGCCCTGGCGGATCGCCAGCAGGTTTTCCACCGGCCCATCGGGAGCCTCGCCCTCGACAAAACGATGCACGGCAAAGCCCAGCGGCACGACCATGGCTTGGAGCATGTCGAATACGCTGCCGGTGGCCGGGGTGACACTGGGGCAATCGATCAGGCGCTCGGTCAGGACGACGGGATCGGCACTCATGCTTGGCTCGTTTCCTCGAACTGTTCGATGGTCCACTCCTCTTCCTCGGCCGCGTCGATCCACGCCTGCATCCACGGATGCTCCCACAGGGCCTGCATATAGGCGAGGGCAAAGCCGGGCACGCCCACGCCATACGTGACGAAGCGCGAGACCACCGGGGCATAGATGATATCGGCCGCGCTGAACGTGCCGAACAGGAACGGCCCGCCCTGGCCGAACCGGGCGCGCGCCTCGGCCCACAATTGCAGGATGCGCACGATATCGGCGCGCACGTCATTGCGCACTTCGGCCACGGCCTGGCGGCGGCGGATGTTCATCGGCATGTGCCCGCGCAGCGCGAAATAGCCCGAATGCATTTCCGCCACCAGCGAACGCGCCATGGCCCGTGCCGCATCGTCCTTGGGCCAAAAGCGGTCGCGGCCAACCTTGTCGGCCAGGTAATCGATGATCGCCAGGCTGTCCCACACCACCGCCTCGCCATCCCACAGGATCGGCACTTTGCCCGATGAAGGCGCCAGGTTGGCATCGCGGCGCTTGGCCTCGTCCCAATCGTCGCCATAGAGCGGAACGGTGATTTCCTCGAAAGCCAGGCCCGATTGCTTGCACGCCAACCAGCCACGCAAGGACCAGCTGGAATAGTTCTTGTTGCCGATGACCAGCTTCATGCGGGGGGCCTTTCGAGGGATCGCCTTTCCGCCTAGAGCCTGGGGCGCGGGCTGTCGAGGGTGTGCGGGCCCGCCCGCCCCTCCGTCAGCCCTGTGGGCTGCCACCTCCCCATCGGTGATGGTGAGGACCTGATCCTCCCTGACGAAGGCGGGGAGGGGGACCGCCGCGAAGCGGTGGTGGAGGGGACTTAGACTGCCGCGTCGTCCAGCACGGCGCCGCGCAGGGCGGCGATGCCAAGGCCTTTTTCCGAAGACGTCACGCTCACATCGGGATGCGCGGCAATGTGCTTGCGCGCGGCGGCCTGCGTTTGCGCCACCACTTGCTCCAGTTCGCTCGCCTTGATCTTGTCGGCCTTGGTCAGCACCACGCGATAGCTGACGGCCGCTTCATCGAGCATCTGCATCATTTCGGTGTCCACCGGCTTGATGCCGTGGCGGCTGTCGATCAGCAGCAGTGCGCGCTTGAGCACCACGCGCCCGCGCAGGAAATCGCGCACCAGGCGGCGCCACTGTTCCACCACTTTGGGCGGGGCCTTGGCAAAGCCGTAGCCGGGCATGTCGACCAGGCGGAACAGCGTGGGCTGGCCCACTTCGAAGTAATTGAGTTCCTGCGTGCGCCCCGGCGTGACCGAGGTGCGCGCGAGCGACTTGCGGCCGGTCAGCGCGTTGAGCAGCGAGGACTTGCCCACGTTGGAGCGGCCGCAGAAGGCGATTTCGGGGAAATCCGGATCGGGCAGGAATTTCAGTTGCGGGGCGGATTTCAGGAATTCCACGCGGCCGGAAAAGAGCGCGCGGGCGCGCTCTTCCAGGGCCATCAGGCGCAGGCCTTCCGCGTCAGGTCCGGTTACACTCACTTGTTCTTGGGCTTTGCATTGGAGGGGGTGTTGCGCGCCGCGCTACGATCCAGGTTCTGCTGGTCCTTGGCCGCCTGCGCCTTCAATTGCGGGTGGCGGCTATAGAGATAGCGCTGCTGGGCAATCGTGAGCAGGTTCGAGGTGATCCAGTAGAGCAGCAGGCCCGAGGCGAAGGGCGCCATCACGAACATCATCATCCACGGCATCAGGCCCATGATCTGCTGCTGCGCCGGGTCCATCGCGGCGGGCTGCAGCTTGAACTGCAACCACATCGTCACGCCCAGGATGATCGCCAGCACGCCGATGGCCAGGAAGCTGGGCGGGGTGAAGGGCAGGAGGCCGAACAGGTTGAGCACGTGGAGCGGATCGGGGGCCGAGAGGTCCTTGATCCACAGCACGAAGGGCTGGTGGCGCATTTCGATGGTCAGCACCAGCACCTTGTACAGCGCGAAGAACACCGGGATCTGCAGGAAGATCGGCAGGCAGCCGGCCAGCGGGTTCACGCGCTCTTCCTTGTAGAGCTTCATGATTTCCTGCTGGGCCTGGGCCTTGTCGTCCTTGTAGCGTTCCTGGATCGCCTTCATCTTGGGCTGGAGCGCGCGCATGGCCGCCATCGAGGCGAACTGGCGCTGGGCCACCGGGAACATCATGCCGCGCACCAGCAGGGTGAGCAGGATGATCGCCAGGCCGAAGTTCTTCACGCCATGGAACAGCGAATCGAGCAGCCAGAAGATCGGCTTTTCGAACCAGCGGAACCAGCCCCAGTCGATCGACAGCGACAGGTGCGTCACGCCCTGCTTTTCGTAAGCCTCGAGGACGTTGTTTTCCTTGGCGCCGGCGAAGAGGCGCAGGGTCTGGCTTTGCGTCTGGCCCGGGGCCACGCTTGCGGCCGGCCAGATCAGGTCGGCGGCGAACAGGCTGTTGCCGAGCGAGCGGAAATCGGCGGTGGGCTTGGCGCCGCCATCGGCCGGGATCAGCGCCGACAGCCAGTAGATGTCGGTAAACCCGATCCAGTTGGCAGCGCCCGCCGGGGCAACCGATCCGGCCTTGGCCACATCGGTATAGTTGTTGGAGAAATTGACCGAGCCATCGAATGCGCCGATCGGGCCGGAATGGACCTGCCAGGTATCCTGGCTCATCGTCTTGTCGGTGCGGTTGATGCGCGCGAAAGGCGCGACCGAGGCGGCCGTGGGCGCGGCGTTGGTCACGCTCTGCGTCACGGTCAGCATGTAGTTTTCATCGATCGCATAGCGCAGGGCATACGTCTGCCCCGTGGCGTTCGACCAGGTCAGCGTCACCGGCGTGGCGGGCGTCAGCTTGGTGCCTTGCGCGGTGAACACGGTCTGCCCGTTGGGCGCGGCAATGCCGTTCTGGCCCAGCCAGCCCACTTGCGCGAAATGCTGCGCCGGAGTGCCGGCGGGCGAGAACAGGCGGACCGGGGGGCTTGCCTTGTCGATCGTTTCGCGGTGGCGCACCAGGGTGAGGTCGTCGACCACGCCGCCGACCAGGTTGATTGAGCCCTTGAGGCCGGGCGCATCGATCGCCACGCGATTGCCGGCAGACAGGGCCTGGCTCAGGTCCTTCTGTTCCAGCGCCACGTCGGCCGGGGCCTGCAGGCCGCCTTCGCGGGTGGGCTTGGCCGGCGGGCCGTCGGTGGTGGGGGCAGCCGGGTTTGCGGCCGGGGCACTGGCCACAGGCTTGCCCTTGGGCTGCGGATAGAAATAGGCGATGCCGTAATCCCAGCCGATCAGCAGCAGGCCCATCAGGACCACCGCCAGGATCAGGTTGCGCTGTTTCTCCACTGTGCCTCGCGTTTTGTTGAATTTAGCTGGTTGGAAAGGGGCGCCCTAGGGCACGGGATCGTAGCCGCAGCCACCCCAGGGATGGCAGCGCAATAGCCGCAAGCCGGCAAGCCAGCTACCCTTAATCGCACCATGCTTCTGCCACGCCTCGATCGCGTATTGCGAGCACGAGGGCGCGTAGCGGCACGAGGGGGGCAGGATGCGGGAGGGGCCAAGCTGCCAGCCCCGGGCGATGAGGATGAGCAGGCGCTTCATGGGCTTTATCGGCCGTAAGCCGGCTTGGGTTCGGTGCGCGGAGCGTTCTTGCCGCCCGATTTGCCGCCGGGCCGGTTTCCCGGCTTGCGCGGCGGATCGCCCTTGCCGGCGGCGGCGCGGGCCAGGGCCTGCACCAGTTCGCTGCGCAGCAGGGCGAAATCGCGTTCCACCCCGTTCTCGCGGCCGATCAGCACGTGATCGGCCCCGGCAATGCCAAGGCTGGGCAGCAGATCGCGCAGCAGCGCGCGAAAGCGCCGCTTCATGCGGTTGCGGACCACGGCATTGCCGATCTTCTTGGTGACCGTCACCCCAAAGCGCAGCGAGCCATCGGCGCGCGCAAGGGGGTTCACCAAAAGAACGAATCCGGGCCTTGCGACCCGGATTCCGCGATTGGCGGCGAGAAAATCCGCACGCCTGGCAATCGTGACCAACCGGGCACTGCACCGAGGAGATCGGGGCCGAGGAGAGGGGGCGAAATCCGCCCCTGCCTCATCCGACATGGTGCCCGGAAGGGACGCGATCAGGCCGACAGGTTCTTGCGGCCGCGAGCGCGACGGGCACGCAGCACCTTGCGACCACCGACGGTGGCCATGCGGGCGCGGAAGCCGTGGCGACGGGCACGCACGAGGCGGCTGGGCTGGAAAGTGCGCTTCATGGTTCAGCTCTTCTTCTTGTCTGGCGAATCGGAACAACAGGCACGCCGCCGCAACCGACGCCGAGCCGAAATCAGGGGTGGGCCGATAAGCGAGGCGGGGGCATCCGTCAAGCATTTGCCGCGCCCCCGTACCGCACCCGACCGCGCTTGCCGCATCGCGGGCAATTGTCTAGGTGGGGGCATGGTTGCCGACGAAACCGGGCAGGCCCACGCGTCGGGCCATATATGGCGCCGCAGGCCGGCGTGGCTGACTTTGGCCTTGTTTGCCGTGCTGGTGCTGGCGTTGCTGGGCACCTTTGCGCTGATCTTTGCCACCGTGGATGCCGAGCGGGTGCAGCGCGAGCAGGCCGCGCGGACCAGTGCTGTGCTCGCCGCGCTTGATGGCATCGTGGCCGCCACGCTCAATGGCGAGACCGGGCAGCGCGGCTATTATATCACCTACGATCGTCGCTACCTGGAACCCTATGACCAGGGCCACGCGGCCTATCTTGCCGAAATACGCGCGCTGCGCCGCCGGCTGGGGCGCGAGATCGATCCGCAGCAGGCCGCCCTGGTCGACGAGATCGAGCGGCTGGGCGATGCCAAGTGGGCCGAAATGGCCGGCACCGTGGAACTGGTGCGGCGCGGCGAACTGGTCGAGGCGCGGGTGCGCACGCTGTCTGACGAAGGGCAGCTGGCGATGGAGGGCCTGCGCCAGGCGGTGGGCCGGCTGGAGCGCACCGAGCGGGCAAGGCTGGACGCGGCAACCGACAGCGCCGCCGTGGCCGAGGCGCGCGTGGTGCCCTCGCTGGGCCTGCTGGCGGTGATCATCGCCATCGCATTGGTGCTGGGGCTGTGGCAGGTGATCCGCACCGCGCAGGCACAGGCCGCCGCAGCCAATGCCGCGCTGATCGCCGAAGCGCGCGATCGCGCCGACTTGCTGGCGCGCGAATTGAACCACCGCGTCAAGAACCTGTTCGCGGTGATCCTGGCGATCGTGAAGATGTCGGCCCGGGGTGACACCGCCGCGGCGCCGGCGGTGGACCGCATCGCCAAGCGCATCCACGCGCTGGTGACCGCGCACGACGTGACGCAGGGGCGGCTGGATGGCGAGGGCGAAGTGGACCTGGCCGACCTGGTGGCCAAGGCGATCGCGCCCTATCGTTCGGACAGCGAGCGTTGCAACCTGGCTGGGGGCGCCCTGGTGGTGTCGGGCCGCCATGCCGTGCCGCTGGGCCTGGTGCTGCACGAACTGGTGACCAATGCGGTCAAGTACGGCGCCTGGGCCGCGCCGGGCGGCCTGCTGGAAGTGCGCTGGGGCGTCGACGCGGACAAGACCGTGCGACTTGTCTGGCAGGAACGCGCCGCCGCGCCATTGTCGCTGCCCGAAGACGGCGTGCCGGCGCGCGAAGGCTTTGGCTCGGCGCTGATTCGCAGTTCCGAACGGCAACTGGGCGGGCGGATCGTGCGGCGCTTCTCGCCCGAGGGCATCATGGTGGAGATCACCTTCCCCCACCGCTGAGCGCAAGGACGCCGGCAGGCGCGGTGGCTTGCCGGCGCCCACGCCATCGCGGGCGTGGCAGGTGTCAGGGCCGGGGGGTGGTGCCGGCCCAAGTGGTCAGCGTCTTGAAATAGGCCAGGGTTTCTTCCAGCGCGCGATTGCCCAGGTCCGATCCTTCGGGCGGGAAGAAGCTGAGCTTGACGATCACCGTGCGCGTGGCGGGGTGGACATAGATGAACTGCCCCTGCAGGCCGAGCGCGGTGTAGGCGCCGGTATCATCCAGCTTCCACCACTGGAAGCCATAGCCCGAGCGGGCGAAGGGATCGGTCACTTCCGGCGGCGGGGGCGGCGTGCCGGGATCGGCATTGGGGATCATCGCGGTGGACTGGCGCACCCACTCGGCCGGCACGATCTGGCGGCCGTTGAACGTGCCCTGGTCCAGCATCATCTGCCCCAGCCGGGCAAAATCGCGCAGCGTGGCGTTATAGCCCATGCCGTTCAGTTCGCGGCCCACCCCGGGCGCGCCATCGGCCAGCCAGTAGCCATAGGATTCCATGCCCATCGGCTGCCACAGGTTCTGTGCCATGAAACTGGCGAGCGGCTGCCTGGTCGCGCGTTCCAGGATCCAGCCCAGCACGCTGGTATCGAGCGTGGAATAGTTGAAATGGCTGCCCGGCTTCCACTTGCGGCCCAGGCGCGGCGCGGTATCGGCAAAGCGTTCGGTGTTGGCGACAATGGCGTTGAGGAAGATCTTGGCCGCCGTGCTGGGCGTGGCGCCGAAATCGTAGCGTTCCTCGTAATCCACGCCCGAGCGCATCTGCAGCACCTGGCGGATCGTGACCCCGTCATAGCCCGAGCCCTTGAGTTCGGGGACATAGTCGGTGACCGGCTGGTCGATCGACTTGATCGCCCCCTGGTTCACCGCGATGCCGACCAGCAGCGAGGTGATCGACTTGGCCATCGAAAACGAGATGTAGTGCGTGGCCGCGTCGGTGTTGTTGCGATAGCTTTCGTGCACGATCTTGCCATCGCGCATCACCAGCATGGCATTGGTGAAGGTGCGGTCTTCCCAGGCGTCCTCGCTCATCCGCGTGGTGCCCAGCACGGCGTCGGGCAGGGCCTGGTCCGCGCGCGGCAGGGCGGCGATGGGACCGGAGCGGGGCACCGGGCGGGTCTGGAACAGCTGGTCCATGTTGTGGAAGGCCAGCATGTTTTCGGGCGCTTCGAGCATGTGGGTGCGCGCGGCGGCAAGGTTGGGCGGCACGGCGCCACTGGGCAGCACATGGGGCGGCGCGGTCTGCGCGCCGGCAGCGGCGCTGGCGCACAGGGCAAGGGCGGCACAGGCAAACGTGAGGGCGGCCTTGGGGCGGAAAGCCATGGCAGGGATACCTTCTGGATGATCGACAAGGGGGAAAGGGGGCCGGAAGCGTCAGGGTTGCTTCCGGCCCAGGCAGGCGGCGCCCCGGCCGGGGCGCCCAGTAAAACTTCAGGCCGGCATTACTGGCGCATCACCAGCGTGAGGCCGAAGGTGCGCGGCCGCTGCGACAGGTTGCGATAGGTGCCCACGCCCGCCACTTCGATCGAGCGGGAGAGGATCGTCGTCTCGTTGGTCAGGTTGTCGACGAAGACCGACAGATCGTAGACGCCATGGCGCACCCCGGCGCGCAGGCTGGCATAGTGCACCTGGGGCAGGGGATAGGCGCCCGGATCATAGCCGCTGGCGCGCGGATCGGTGAGCGCGGCCATCTTGGCCTTGCTCTTGTACTGGTAATCGGCGCGCAGATAGCCGGTGGCCGCGCCCAGGCTGGTTTCATAGCTGGCGCCCAGCGTGGCGGTCCACGGGTGGGTTTCCAGGTGATCGCCCACCGCCGCGATCAGATAGCCGGGCGCCGGGTTGGCCAGGCCGCTCACGTTCTGGGTGAGGCGGGCATTGGTATAGGCCACCGTGCCGTCCAGCGTGAAACCGGGCGCCACGCGGGCCGTGGCCTGAAGATCGAAGCCCTGGCTGCGCGCCTTGCCCAGGTTGGCGGTGAACTGCGCGCCGCAATGCTGGAGATAGACGTTCTGCTGGATGTTGCTCCAATCCACGTGATAGGCGCTCGCCGCCAGGCTCACCCCGCCCACGCGCGTCTTGGCCCCGGCTTCATAGCTCCACAGGCTGTCGGACTTGTAGGTGGCGGGCACATCGGCAAAGCCGAAGCCGGTGAGATCGGCGCCGCACTGGCTGAGCGGCACCGGGGCGTTGGTGCCGCCGATGCGATAGCCCTTGGCCGCCGTGGCATAGAGCAGCGTGGTGGGCGTGGCCTGCCAGTTGAGCGCGAACTTGGGCGTGACCGGGTTTTCGCTGACCGACTGGTTGTTCTGCAACTGGTAGCCCGAAACCGGCCCCTGGAACAGCGAGTTGCCTTCGAACCTGGTGTGCGCCACGCGCACCCCGGCGGTGACCTTGAGCGTATCGGTCAGCTTGAGCGAGCCTTCGGCAAAGCCGGCGATCTGCGCGTCGGCGCCGCGTCCGTCACCGGCCAGCGAATACTTGCCATCGACCAGCGGCGTGCCCAGCACCACTTCGGGCGGCACGCCGCCAAAGATATCGGCAAAGTTGGGGTCATAGACCTGCTCGCCGAAATGCTGGACCGACTTGGCATAGAAGCCGCCCAGCACCCAGGTGAGCGCGGCGTTGCTGTCGGCCGATTGCAGGCGCACTTCCTGGGTAAAGGTGCGCTGGTCGTTGCGCATGTAGGCCAGGGCCTTGTGGTCGGTGCCCACCCAGGGGCTGCCGACGAACACGGCGGGCCATATCGTGGAATAGTCGATCTCGCCGCTCTGGTCGCGCACATAGTAGGACGTGTTGCTGATCAGCTGCACCCCGCCCAGGTTGGCGCTGATGTTGAGCGCGGGCATGTAGAAGCGGTCGCGATCGGGCGAGCCGTTGGGCGCGCCGCTGACGTACTTGCCCTTGGATGCGTCGGACTGGCTTTCCCACCACGGGCTGGTGTCGGCGTTGACGCGCTTTTGGTAATAGAGCGAGGGGGTCACTTCCACGCCATCGACCGGCGCCCATTTCAGCGCGACACGGGCCACCTGGGTCCAGCTGGAATTGACGTTCTTCAGATAGGGGGCGTTGGTCACCACCGGGTTGGCGTTCTGCCGGTCGATCCAGCCGCCATCGTGGCGATACCAGACGCTGGCGGCGATCCCCAGCTTGTCCTTGATCAGCGGCGCGGTGACCGACACGCCCAGTTCGCCCGATGCCGCGCCGCCCTGCGTGGCCGCCGCTTCGGCCCGGCCATAGATGCGGGTATCGGTCAGGCTGGGCTGGGTGGTGATGAAGCGCACCGTGCCGCCTTCCGATCCGGCGCCGAACAGGGTGCCCTGCGGCCCGCGCAGCACTTCCACCCGCGCCAGGTCGAACACGGCGGGAAAGGCGTTGGTGGTGGAATAGCCCACCACCCGGCTCTGGATCGGCGTATCGTCGATATAGACGCCGGTGGTGGCGGCGCCCACCGTGGAGCTGACCCCGCGAATGGCGATGTTGGTCTGGTTGCCAAAGCCATTGGGATCGAACTGGATGCCCGGCGTCTGCCGCACGACCCCGGAAATGTCCTTGATCCCGCGCGCATCGAGCGAGGCCTGGCTGAGCGCGGTGACCGACTGGGGCACCTTGCTGAGCGTTTCGGCGCGGCGGGTGGCGGTCACCACGATTTCGCCGGGGGCGGTTTCGGCCGGGGCGGTGGCTGCAACCGGGTTGGGGGCTGCGTCCTGCGCCAGGGCCGGCGTGCCGCTCCACGCCAAAACGATCGCCAGGGCCAGCGGGGTGCCCCGGGCAACGGCGGTCTGCGATCGATGGAAGTGTTTGCGCTGCATCGTCTATCCCTCATCGTGCGGCGGTTGCGTCTGGTTCGTTCCGCCCAGCCCGTTCCGCCTTTGTCGCTGCGATGATGAAGGGGTTGCAGGCCGGCCTGCACCTCCCATTTGGGATATAGACTGCGATCTCAGTTTGGTTGTGGAGAAATGGCCACGCGATGGCCTTGGCTGGACAGGGAATGCAGCACCAGGCGCACGAGATCGGCCTGCCGCCCCGTGCCGGTCTTGCCAAACAGCTGCTTGAGCTGGATGCGCGCGGTGCCAACCGTGATCCCACGGCGGGCGGCATAGTCGCTGAGCGTGGTGCCGGCCGCGAGCGCGGCTGCCAACTGGGCTTCGGCCCCGGTCAGGCGGAACAGACGGGCCAGATCGGCAGGGGCCGCTTGCGTGCGGCGCTCGGGCGCGGCGATCAGCAGCAGCACTTCATCGCGGGCCGAACCGGAAAGGCCGGCCCCGATGCTGGCCCCGATACCGGCCTGGTTGGCGCCGGCCACGGCGCGCACGTGCAAGGGATCATCGCCCGAGGTGCCGAGTGCCAGCACGTCGGCCTGGCCCGTGGCGGCATCGGCCACCAGCGCGCGCAGGGCGGCGTTGTCCGGCACGGCGGGCGCGGTCAGCACGCCGCCGCGCATCGTCAGGTGCGGATTGCCCGCCAGCAGGGCCTCGGCCATGGGATTGTGCCAGGCCACGCGCATGGCGCGGTCGCACGCCACCATGGCCAGATCGGTGGCGCGCACCGCCTGTTCCAGCGCGCGGACGCGGCGCGCGGTTTCGGCGGTGTTGAGCCACAGCCGCACCGACTGGCGCAAATGCGGCAGCAGGGATTGCAGCACCGCTTCCTCGCACGCATCGACATCGCGATCGTCGCCCGGCGCGCGATGGAACACCAACGAGAAGTGCGAGGTTTCGGTCAATCCGAAGCCCACCCAGAAGCCCGGCCCGACGCCGCACCGCGCCAGGCCTTCGCGCATGCTGGCGTGTTCGCGGTCGCTCAGGTCCAGGCTGCGGAAATCGCTGCCGATGCCGCTGTCGCTGCGGCGCGGTGGGCGGCGGTGAAAGCGCGGATTGGCGCCGGAATTGGCCCAGGAATCGTGCATCTTGGCATGTTCGAGCGACAGCGAATCGCGCGCCGTCCACACTTGTTGCAGGCAGGGGCGCGCCGAAGACAGCACTTGCGCCACCGCGCTGTGCACGCCCAGCCGCTCGCGCAGCAGATCAAGCACGGCCAGCCAGCGACCCTCCTGCTCGATCGAGCCATAGAGGTTGAGCAGCAGGGTATCGTCGAGATGCGTCACGGGCGGGCCATGCCTGGCAAGAGGGCGACAGATGACACGCAGTGTAACGGAGCGCCCGGCCATGGCAATGGGGCGTCCGGCATGGCCCCGGCGCCTGCCCGAAAGACGGCACGCCGCCAACACGGGCAGCGGGCGAAACAGGCGTCAGCCTATCCCGGCTGGCCGGCGAACAGGCTGACGATCGCCAGAGCAAGCGCGAGCACGACGATGCCCAGGCCGATATAGCGGCGGCGGCGCAAGGCGTGGGCAGCCGGGCTGCGCGCGGCCGCCGCGCGAGAGGCCGATTGCCAGTGCCAGCCTTGCCCGTCGATCCAGGCGCGCAGTTCCCTGCCCGCCATGATCCACAGCCCAGCGGCAAGCGCCGCGCAGGCCAGCGCGATGCAGGCCAGCGCCGCCGCCGGAAAGCCGGCGGTATCGGCATTGCGGCATTGCGCTTGGTTGGCACGGGCTTCCACCGTGGCGCAAGGGCCGCTGCCGGGCAGGGCGACCAGCGAATTGCCGGCAAGATCGGTGGTCTGGGCTTCGTTGACGGGCGTGGGCGGCCCGGCGGGCAGGCCGGGATCCGGCGCAGCAGAATGAAGGAACACGTGGTGTTCCGGTCGGTTCGGCATCGCTGTGTGGCCCGTCTGTGCGCTGTCCCCCGCGCCTTGCCGGTGCCTGATGCATCCCGCCCGCGTGATGACGGGCAGATTACGGCTGGTTCATCTGGCAGAAAGCTTGGCGACCGGGCGCCGGGTCCGGCCCGCGCTCAAGTGGGCGGGCGGATAGGCTGGAAGGGCAAATCGTGTTAGGCGCCATGGCCATGACTGCGCAGATCGAACCCTTTCACGCCATTGCCGTTTCCACCCTGGCACACCGCATGGCGGCCGATGCCGCCGCTGCCGGGCGCCCGGTGATCCACATGGAATTCGGCCAGCCTTCCACCAGCGCGCCAGCCGCCGCGATCGCGCGGGCGCACGCGGTGCTGGATACCGACGCGCAAGGCTATTGGGAAAGCCAGGCACTCAAGGCGCGGATCGCCCGCCATTACCGTGAAACCGCCGGGGTCATCGTCGATCCCGCGCAGGTCGTGCTGACCTGCGGCGCATCCCCCGCGCTGGTCATGGCGCTGACCTTGCGCTTTGCGCCCGGCGCGCGGGTGGCGATCGCCCGGCCCGGTTATGTTGCCTATCGCAACACCTTGCGTACGCTGCACATGGTGCCGGTGGAACTGGTCTGCGGGCCGGCTGAGCGCTTCAACGTTACCGCTGCCGCGCTGGCGGCGATGGAGCCCGCGCCCGACGGGCTGATTCTGGCAAGTCCCGCCAATCCCACCGGCACGGTGATCGCGCCCGACGAACTCGCCGCCATTGCCAAAGTGTGCCGCGAACGCGGCATCGCGGTGATCAGCGACGAGATCTACCACGGCCTCACTTATGACGGCGCGCAGGCGCAGACCCTGCTGACGGTCGATCCCGAGGCGGTGATCGTCAACAGCTTCTCCAAGTACTTCTCCATGCCTGGCTGGCGGCTCGGCTGGCTGGTGGTGCCGCCTGCCCTGGTGGACCAGGCGCGCGCGCGGATGGGCAACCTGTTCCTGACGCCTCCGGTGCTCAGCCAGAATGCCGGCTTGGTGGCGTTCGATTGCGAGTCCGAACTGCAAGGCCATCTCGCGGCATACGCACGCAATCGGCAACTGGTGCTCGATGCGCTGCCAGACCTGGGCCTGGCGCGCATCGCCCCGCCCGATGGCGCGTTTTACGTGTGGGCCGATATTGGCCATCTCACCGACGATTCGATGGCGTTCTGCCTGAAACTGCTGGAAGACACGGGCGTGGCGACCGCGCCGGGGATCGATTTCGATCCGGTCGAAGGGCGCCGCTTCTTCCGCATCAGCTTTGCCGTTTCCACTGCCGAAGTGGAAGATGCGCTGGCGCGGATGAAGCCGTGGTTCGCCGCCCGCATGGCGGAAATGGCGGTGTGACCGGCCTTGCCATCCGGCCGGCCGAGCCTGCCGATGCCGCCGCGATCTGGGCCATTGTGGAGCCGGTGATCCGTGCCGGGGAAACTTATGCCTTGCCGCAGGACATGCCGCGCGACGCGGCGTTAGATTATTGGTGTGGCGCTGGCCGCCAGGCCTTCGTGGCGCAGGATGCCCAAGGTGCGGTGCTCGGCACGTATACCTTGCGGGCCAACCAGCAGGGGCGCGGCAGCCACGTGGCCAATTGCGGCTACATGACCGCGCCCGCCGCCGCCGGCCGCGGCGTGGCGCGCGCGATGTGCGCCCATTCGCTCGATGCCGCGCGGGCCGCAGGATTTCGCGCGATGCAGTTCAATTGCGTGGTCAGCACCAATGCGCCGGCGGTACACTTGTGGCAGGCGATGGGCTTTGCCGTGGTCGGCCGCCTGCCCGGCGCGTTTGACCACCCGCGCCATGGCATGGTCGATGCCTTGGTCATGTTTCGCGTGCTATAACCATTATCATGATTATTCGCTGGCGTTGCCGTGCCACACCTGTTGGCGCGCCCGGCGCAGTGTCAGCCAGGTGGCGAGAACGACCAGCGGGGTGAGCACGCCGACGGCGAGGCGGGCATCGAAATGCACCAGGCTTTCCCCGCCTTCCAGCATGTGCCCGATCAGCGCCGTGGCATAATAGCTGATGCCCACGACCGACAGCCCTTCGACCAGGTGTTGCAAGCGCAACTGGCGCGCTGCGCTGCGTTCCAGCGAGGCGAGCAGTGCCCCGTTCTGGTTTTCGATGCGGGTTTCGATGCGTGCGCGCAGCAGGGCGGTGAACTGTCCGGCGCGCGCCGCCACTTGCGCTTCGCGCCGGGAAAAAGCCGCGCAGGTGCGCACGGCGGGCAGAAAGCGCCGCTGGGTGAATTCGGCCAGCGAAAGGAAGCCGGGAATGGGGTGTGGCGCAAGGTCGGCCAGGCGCTCGTCCACCAGCAGGGCATAGGCGGCCGTAGCGCTCATGCGATAGTCGGTGCTGCTGGCGACGGCGGCAATGGCCAGCGAGAGCGTGGACAGCCGGGCCATGAGATCATCGTCGCGCACGTCGCTGCGGGTGAGTGCTTCGCCCAACTGGCGCAGATCGGCTTCCGCGTCGTCCAGCCGGGGCCAGGCCGCGCGCGCCACCGGCAGGCCGAGCAGGGCAAGGTTGCGGTAGTTGCCCAGTTCCTGCAGCCGCTGCACGGCGCGGGTCAGGTCGCCCCCTTCCAGCCCGCCAGCGGCCACCAGCATGCGGCCATAGCCATCGGGCGCGATGCGGAAATCCGACCAGATGCGCATGGCGCCCGCCACGTGGCACGAAACCAGGTCCTCCCCGGCAAAGCCCATCGCGGGCAAGGCCGCTTCGGCGGCGGCTTCGTCGGCCACGATCAGCAGCCGCGTGGCGCGCACGGTGGCGCCTGGCAGGCTTTCCATCCAGCCGATCGCCTGGTCCAGCGCGTCGCCCGCATCGGCCGGGGCGAAAAGCGTCTGCGTGCTCGCTTCGCTATGGCGTTCCCAGGTGAAAGCCAGGCCGCCGGCAAGCGTGCCAGAAACGTGGCGGCGATAGGCGCGGCGCACTTCGCCGCCATCTGGCATGGCGCCCCACGCCGCCCATTCGGCATCGCGCTCTGCATCGCCGACCAGCCGCACCATCTGCACCACCTGCATCGGTGCGCGCAGCACCGGCCAGCGGCGCAAATGCATCTCGCTCACGATCTGCCGGCGCCATTCGTGTTCGTGCATGGCTTTTCTCCCCCCGCGCGCAGAATGCGCCCGAAGCGGGGGCAAGGCAATTCGTCCTTGGGCGGGGTTCGCGATAATCCGAAACAATAGGTTTATTAAGGTTGCAAAAGGCGTTGCAGGGCGCAGCCGGAATGGTACCACGCCGACGGACGCAATCGGGCACCACGTAATGGCGCTGGATTGCCGGCGACGAAGGCGGGCAACAGGGGAACAGGGAATGGCATTGCAAGGGATGCGTGCCGGGCAGGGTGCCCGGCACGGTGCGGCGCGTGGGTGGGCCGCCTGGCCGCTGGCGCTGGTGCTTTCGGCCTGCGGCGGGGGCGGCGAAGTGGCGAGCACGCCCGATCCGACGCCCAGCCCCACGCCCACGCCAACGCCCACCGGGCCGGTCAATGCCGATCTGCTCGGGCCGCTCAAGACGGAAAGCTTTGCCAACCTGGCCGTGCGCGCCACGGGCAGTTTCGATTCCAGCCTGCGGCCCAAGGTCACGGCTGCATCGACCACCGCCACGTTCCGCTATGACGCTGCGGCGCAGACTTATTCACTGAGCAGCCCGAGCGGATCGATCACCTTCGCCAAGAGCGAGATCGATGCCAGCCAGTCCAGCGCCACGGCCACCGTCTATGCCAAGCGCAACGGCAGCACGACCGACTTCCTCACCGTGACCAAGCCCGGCACCTCGGGCACGCTGACCTATCGCTATGTCGGCAGCGCGTTCTGGGAGCATTCGGTGGTTGGCACCAATTCGGGCAGCGGCACCGTGGATGCGCTGGTCTATGGCGCGCCGACCGCCGACGCGGCGGTGCCGCGCACGGGCAGTGCCATCTATGCCCTCGATGTGCTGGGCGTGCGCACCACCGGCGCGGGCACCGAGCCGCTGGTGGGCAGTGGCACGGCGGCGGTCGAGTTCGCTTCGGGGCAGCTCGTGTTGACCGGCACCACGATCCAGACTCTCGGCCAGCCGTTCACCGACAATTTCCGGGGCAGCGGGACGCTTGCCTCGGCCGGCAACGGCTTTTCGGGGAAAGTCACGTTCAGCGATTTCCAGGTGGAAACGGGCGATTTCAAAGGCCAGTTCTTTGGGCCGGATGCCGGCGAAATCGGCCTGAGCTTTGCCGCCAAGTCCAGCAACCCCAGCAACAGCTACGATTCGGTCGCCGTCGGCACGATGACCGGGCGCAAGAGCGGCACGGGCGCCCTGGCCTTTGCCGATGGCCATCCGGCAACGCCGGTTATCCTGACCACGACGGCCAAGGAAGCCACGTTCACTTCTACTGCGCCGATCGACGACAACGATGCCGCGCAGACGTTCGGCAGCGTGACCCAGGGCGACGTGGCGATGACGATCGCGTGGGATGGCAGCCATTATACGCTCACCACGCCGGCCGGCACGCGTACCTATTACGATTATGGCTATTCCCGCACGCCAGCGCTCAACGTGGCGACCGCCAGCTATAGCGCCACGCTGACGACCTATACCGCCACCACCAGCGGCGGGGTGCAGACCAACCGGTTCGACAATGCCGTGTTCGGCGCGGTCACGCCCACGGCCTCGATGCCGCTTGCGGGGACGGGCCATTATGGCCTGTCGCTGCGCGGCTATGCAGTGGAAAACGGCAGCAAGAACATCCTGCTTGCCTCGGCCACCGGCGCGCTCGATGTGAATTTCACCACGGGCGCCATCGGGCTGTCGGGCACGATGACGCTGGGCGAAAGCTATTACCTGGCCACCCGCTTCCGCACGCCAGACCGGGTCGGTGCCCTGAGCGGCAGCGGCACGCTCGCGGCCAGCGCCAACAACTTTTCAACCTCGCTGACGTTTGACCGCTACAGCGGCACGATGGCGGGCAATTTCTTCGGTCCCAAGGCCAACGAAGTGGCCGGCACCTGGCAGGCGAGCGGGGGCAGTGCCAGCGGCACCGCGTTTGGCACGTTCCAGGGCATCGACTCGTCGCGGTTCGGCGGCTTTGCCGATCAGGTGCTGACCAAGGCCTTCGACTATGCGCCGATATCGCAGGCGGAGCTCGAATACGGCTATGCCATGGTGCAGTGGACGCCCTCTTCGGGAAAGTATGAATTCCGCCCGTCCTCGCAGGTCTTCGGCCTTTCCGTTGTCGCGCTCGACAAATCGAACATCGTGGCGGGCAAGGGCACGAAGCTGGCCGATTACTATGCCTTGACCGACAACAGTGGCAGCATTGAGGGCTTGATCGCCAAGCATGACGGTTCGGGCACGACCTACACCTACCTCGGATTTGCCGATATCACGGCAACGATCGCGGCCGATCCCACCCATCCGCAACGCATGTTGAGCTACTTCGGCTATCCCACCCAGGCCCGCCCCACCAGCGGCAGCGCCACCTACAAGGGCGAGGCCATGGGGCAGGGGCATGTCGGGGCGCTTGACTATACCGGCAGGCTGAAGGGCACCAGCAGCTTTTCGGCCAACTTCGATACCGGCGCGCTGACCGCGAAAGTGGCGCTATCGACCACCGAGGACACGGCCCGCACCGTGGGCACGTTCTCGCAAAGCGGCACGATGGGCAGCAACGGGGCGTTCACGCTGAACGACAGCCGCAGCGTGCAGACGATGATGGGGCAATTCTTCGGGCCGGGTGCCGAGGAAGTGGGCGCGCGCTGGTCTTACCAGAATGGTGACGCGCTCGCGATCAACGGGATCGCCACCGCGCGCAAGAATTGATCCCTGCCCATCCGGGCGCCAGCCACGCTGGCGCCCGGATGGCACGTTCAGGGCTTGTAGCGGCGTTCTTTGGCCGGTGGATGCTTGGCGTGCAGCGCCTTGGCCCGGGTGGGCCGGTCCATCAGTTCGCCCTGGCAATTGGGGCAGCGGTCATCCAGGTCTTCGGCGCATTCGGCGCAGAACGTGCATTCGAACGAGCAGATGAACGCGCCGGGCGCTTCGGCCGGGAGTTCGGTGCCGCAGCGTTCGCAATCGGGGTGCATGGCCAGCATAGTGCAGGGTTCCTTCAGGCAGCGGCTTTACGCACGGCGTCGCAGATGGTTTCGACCACTTCGGCCACTTCGTCGGCGTCGTCGGCTTCGGCCATCACGCGGATCACCGGTTCGGTGCCCGATGGGCGGATGACCAGGCGGCCGCGCCCGGCAAGGCGTGCTTCGGCCTGGGCGATGGCGTCCTTGACGCTATCGGCCTCCAGCGGCTTGCCCCCGGCGAAACGCACGTTCTTGAGCAGTTGTGGCACCGGATCGAACAGATGCAGCGTCTGGCTGGCGGGCTTGCCGCTGGAAACCAGCGCGGCCAGCACCTGCAGCGCGGCGATCGTGCCGTCGCCGGTGGTGGCGTGGTCGGTCAGGATCATGTGGCCCGATTGCTCGCCGCCCACGTTGAAGCCGCCCTCGCGCATCTTTTCCAGCACGTGGCGATCGCCCACGGCGGTGCGCACCAGGTCCAGCCCCTGGGCCTTGAGAAAGCGTTCGAGGCCGAGGTTGGACATGACCGTGGCGACCACGCCGCCGCCGGTCAGCGCGCCGCGCTTGGCCATCTGGCTGCCGATCAGCGCCATGATCTGGTCGCCATCCACGGTCTGGCCCTTTTCATCCACCACGATCAGGCGGTCGGCATCGCCATCGAGTGCAATGCCGATGTCGGCGCGCACTTCGCGGACCTTGGCCTTGATTGCGTCGAGATGGGTGGAGCCGACATTGAGGTTGATGTTCTTGCCGTTGGGTTCGACGCCGATGGCGATCACTTCCGCGCCCAGTTCCCACAGCGCCGAAGGGGCCACGGTATAGGCCGCGCCATTGGCGCAATCGACCACGATGCGCAGCCCATCGAGGCGCAGGTTGTGCGGCAGCGAGGCCTTGACCGCGTGGATATAGCGGCCGCGCGCATCCTCGATGCGGCGGGCGCGGCCCACGTCGGTGGCCGGGGCCAGGCCGAGGTCTTCCTCCAGCAGCGCCTCGATCGCCAGTTCGTCTTCATCCGACAGCTTGAAGCCATCGGGGCCGAACAGCTTGATGCCGTTGTCTTCGAATGGGTTGTGGCTGGCCGAGATCATCACGCCCACGTCGGCACGCATCTCGCGCGTGAGCATGGCGACGGCGGGGGTGGGCAGGGGGCCGAGCAGAACCACGTCCATGCCCACGCTGGTGAACCCGGCGGTCATCGCGTTTTCCAGCATATAGCCCGAAAGGCGCGTGTCCTTGCCGATCACCACGCGGTGGCGGTGATCGCCGCGCTGGAAATAGGTGCCGGCCGCCTGGCCCACTTTCATGGCGGTTGCCGCGGTCATCACCCCGGCATTGGTCCGGCCCCGGATGCCATCGGTGCCGAAGAATTTGCGTCCCATCGCGAAGATCTTGTCCCTTTGCTTGGCGCCCCCAAGGCCCCATTGCACTGGCTCCCTACACCATTATTCTCACCATGGCATGAACCAAGCGATTACCGATCCGTCATCCGCCCCCGAAGGCGGCCTTCCCCCGATCACGCGCGTACCGGCGCTGTGGATTTTCCTGGGCCTGGTCGGTGGACTGGCGCTGGGGCTGGCCCTGGCCTTTGCCGCGCCGGGCGCCCTGCCGCCAGTCCTGGCCGTGGCCGGGCCGGTGGGCGATCTGTGGCTGCGGGCCTTGCGCGCCACGATCATGCCGCTGGTGGTGGCGCTGCTGTTCACCGGCGTGGTGCAGACCGTGGCGGCCGCCCGCGCCGGGGCGATGGCGCGGCGGGCGCTGGCCTGGTTCATGGTGGTGCTGGTGGGTGGTTCGGCCATGGCCGGGCTGTTTACCCCGCTGCTGCTGGCGCTGGTCCCGATCCCGCAAGGGGCGGGCGCGGCGCTGCGCGCCAACGTCGGCGCGGCGGCGGCCGACACGGCCACGACGATGCCTTCGCTTGCCGATTTCGTGACATCGATGGTGCCGGTCAACGTGTTCACCTCGGCCGCCGGCGATGCGGTCTTGCCGGTGATCCTGTTCACCGGCGTGTTCGCCATGGCGGCCACCCGGCTGGTGGCGGCGCAGCGGCAAAGCCTGCTGGTCTTTTTCGAGGCCATTGCCGGCGCCATGCTGGTGGTGATCGGCTGGGTGCTGTGGTGCGGGCCGGTGGGGGTGTTCGCCTTGAGCCTGGCGGTGGCGGCCAAGAGCGGCACCGCCGCGATCGGGGCCCTGGCCCATTACGTGATGATCGTGGGGCTGACCGGCACCGTGGTGTTCCTGGCGGCCTATCCGCTGGCAGTGCTGGCCGGGCGCCAGCCGCTGGGCGCCTTTGCCCGCGCCATGCTGCCGTCGCAGGCGCTGGCGCTGTCCACCCAGTCCTCGCTCGCCTCGCTGCCCGCCATGCTCAACGCCTGCCGCAGCCTGGGCCTGCGCGATGCCACCAGCGAACTGGTGCTGCCGCTCGCGGTTGCGCTGTTTCGCGGCACCGGCCCGGCGATGAACTTCGCCGTGGCGATCTATGTGGCGCACTGGTTCGGGGTGCCGGTCGATAGCTGGCACATGCTGGCCGGCTTTGCCGTGGCCAGCGTGATGAGCTTTGGCGCGGTGAGCCTGCCTGGCACGATCAGCTTCGTTACCTCGATCGGGCCGATCGCGCTGGCCATGGGCGTTCCGGTAGAGCCGCTGGCCTTGCTGGTGGCGGTGGAAATGCTGCCCGACCTGATGCGCACGCTGGGCAACGTGACGATGGACGTGGCCGTGACGGCGGCGGTGGCTGCCCATGACGATTGATCAGTTTGCGCTTGGACCACGATCAGAAAAATTCACTGGAAATCGCTGTCAAATGCCATAGGCCGCGATGGCAACCGATGCCGACCTGAGGCGTTGGTTTGGCATTGCCCAATTCCCTGACGAAACGGAGCGACCATGGCGATTTCCCTTCTTCCGCTGCCCTATGCTGACAGCGCGCTGGATCCCACGATCTCGGCGGTGACCCTGCAGACGCACCACGGCAAGCACCACAAGGCCTATGTCGACAAGACCAATGCCGCGATCGACGGCACCGACCTGGCCGACAAGAGCCTGGAAGACATCGTTGCCGCGGCGCAAGCCAAGGGCGACAAGGGCCTGTTCAACAACTCGGCCCAGACCTGGAACCACGGCTTCTACTGGCACAGCCTGACGCCCGAAACCAGCGAACCGACCGGTGACCTGGCCGCCGCGATCGAAGCCTCGTTCGGCTCGCTCGACGCGCTCAAGGCCGAACTGGCTGCGCAAGGCGCCGCGCACTTTGCCTCGGGCTGGGTGTGGCTGGTGGCCAAGGACGGCAAGCTGGCGGTGGAACAGACCCACGACGCGGCAACGTATTCCGACCTGTCGGGCAATCCGCTGCTGGTGATCGACCTGTGGGAACACGCCTACTACGTCGATTACAAGAACCTGCGTCCCGACTATCTCAAGGGCGTGATTGAAAAGCACCTCAACTGGGGCTTTGCTGCCGAAAACCTCGGCCGTGGCACGGTCTGGGCCTACCCGGCCTGATCGCCGCGCGCGAGCGCAGCCTAACAAAAAAGGGCAGGCCCACAGGGCCTGCCCTTTTTTGTGTCACACCGCGTGCGCGGTGCGCGGACGGGCCGGCATGCCGTCTTCATCGGGCAACAGGCCGGGTTCCTCGGGATCGTGCAATTCGTCCTGCGCGATCAGCCCAGGCTGGAACAGCGGCTCGCCAAACAGGAAGCCGACCAGGTTGGGCCGACCCAGGTGATCGACCAGGGCCGTGAGCGTCAGCAGGATCGGCACTGAAAGCAGTGCGCCGAGGGCCCCCCAGATCCACGAGAAATAGCTGATCGACACCAGGATCGACACGGGGTTGAGCGTAAGCCGCGCACCCAGGATCGAAGGCGTCACGAAATTGGCCTCAACCGCATGGAGGCCGAGGAAAGCCAGCGCCGGCAGGAGCCCAAGGGCCACCGTGCTGGCCGTGCCCACGCCCACCAGGACCAGCAGCGCGGTCATCGCCAGCGGCCCGACATAAGGCAGGAAATTGAGCACGAAGGCGAGGCCACCCCACATGATCGGGGCGGCAAAGCCAAAGGCCCAGGCGCCACCGGCCACGATCGCGCCCACGCCCAGGTTGATCTGGGCAACGGTGAGAATGTACGAAGCGACGCGATCCTGCACCGCGCGGATCACCCGGGCGATCCGCACCGACGCGCCAAAGCTGTGGCGGTCGAACAGCAGGCGCCGCTTGGTGCGGATGCGCGATTCGATCATGAAGAACGTCAGCAGGAAGGTCAGCAGCACCTCGATCAGCACGCTGGGCGTGGCGAACGCTACCTGCTCGATCACCGAAGGCGAAGCCACCACCACTTCGCGCGTGGTGGCGTTGCCGGTCAGGCGGCCGATCTGGCGGTTGATATCGTTGAGCCACGCCAGGTTGCTGCGCAATTCGGCAAAGCGCAGGCTGACCCGGCGCGCCATCGCCGGCACCTGGTCCACCATGTCATAGGCCGGCTGCAGGATGAGCGAGAGCGCCGCCACCACCACCGCAATGAGCAGGATCAGCGCGAGGAACGAGGCGAGCATGTTGGGCAGGCCAAGCCGCACCAGCCGGTCTGCCGCCGGCGCCAGCACGATGGTGAGCACCACCGCCGTGACCGGCGGCAGGAACACCACCGATCCGATCGACAGCACGAACGGCAGGGCAAAGAACAGGCCCAGGCCCAAGAGCAGCAGGATGGCCGATTGCAGGCGCGCCTGCTGCGTTTGCACGCCAGAGGCAGCCTCCTGCGTTTCGATGCGTTCGGCATCGGTTCGCGGGGGAGAGGTCAGTTCGGAATCGTTTCGCGACACGGGCACGGCCTGGGGGATGGCGGTGATTCGCCTGGTCCGGTCTTGGGCTTGCCCCCTGGCGCAATCAAGGGGCAGGCGGCCGTGCGGGCACGCTTTGCGGCACGACTGGTGCACCCGTGCACGGGCGCGATCCAGGCGACAGGGTCAGCGGGCCAAGGCGGGGCTTACCCGCCCGATTGCACGGTCGTATCCAGCTCGTGCATGATCGCATCATGCGCGACCGCGTCATCCGTGCTGCGGCGCGGCAGTTGCCCCGTGTCGATCATCTGGGCGAGTGCGGCGCGGGCGCGGCCGACGCGGCTTTTGATCGTGCCCACGGCGCATTGGCAGATCTGGGCCGCTTCCTCGTAGGAAAAGCCGCCCGCCCCGACCAGCAACAGCGCTTCGCGCCGCTCTGGCGGAAGGGTGAGCAGGGCGCGGTGCATGTCGGACAAGTGCAGCGGGCTTTCCTGGCCGGCCGGCGCAACCAGCACGCGTTCCGCCACGGTTTCATCGTATTCCGCGCGAAACCGGTTGCGGCGCATGTCAGTCAGATAGGCGTTGCGCAGAATGACGAACGTCCAGGCGCGCATCGAAGTGCCCGGCTCGAACCGTTCCTGCGCGGCCCATGCCTTGAGCAGGGTTTCCTGCACGAGATCGTCGGCCAGATCGGGGCGGCCGCAAAGGCCGCGGGCAAACGCGCGCAGATGCGGGATCACCCCGGTCAGTTCGCGCTTGAAGGCCACGGCGTTGTGCGCGGCGGTGTTTGGGGTGGCGGCAGCGGTATCGCCCTTGGAATCTGCCGGGGGGCGCGGGGCCTCAGCCATTTGCGTCGCCGTCCAGCTTGTCGAGCAACTGCGCGAAGCTGTCGGGCAAAGGTTCCTCCACGACGGAATCGTAGAGGCGGCGCAAACCGTCGGCCCATTCGGGCGATTTGGCCCGCGCGCTGTTGCGCCGCCGGGTCCCCAGGGTTTTCATAGGTTTATCTTTCGACATTCGCTTTCGGCTTCGCCTCCCCCCATGGGTCGTCGCAAGAATTGAACCACTGACACCATTGCCGGTGGCACAGCTATGCATACACCATGGGGCCGCCAGAATCACAGGTGCCCGGTGTCTTGGGTAATTGCGCAAGTGGAACGAAACCGTGCACAATCGGTTCCCGCGAAATCGCCGTTCCCGTGTCTCATTTGGCCACATCGCCTGGCCGCCAATGCCGTGGCGGCGTGATGATGGGATACAAACCGTGCGCAAAGCGACGGAATGCCCCGGCGACGCGGGCACAGGTGCTTGCGCCGTGCGTTGCATCAGGCATGATCGCGCGGCATCGGTAGGGCCGGGTTGCGTTGGAATGGCAAGATAAAGGGATCGCAAGCGCACGTGGAGAAACTGTTCTCCCAAAAGAACCTGGCGCCAAGATGGTATGAGCGGTTCCCGCGGGCTTTGCCCGTGGGCATCTTCACCTTGACGATGGCTGTCACCGTGTTGAGCGTGTTCGCCATCGAACGCGCCGACCGCCAGCGCGAGATCGCCCAGCTCGACAAGATCGCCCAGGAAGTGTCCTCCGGCCTGGAGCGACGCGCCAACGGCAATGCTGCTTATCTTCGCTCGGCCGCCGCGCTGTTTACCACGCGCCGCTCGGTGGATGCATCGTTGTTCCGCTCGTTCGTCGGGCGGCTGCAGATGGAAGGCGCGGATAGCGGCGTCAACGGCATCGGCTGGGGCATGCGGGTGGCGCGCGAGGATGTGCCGATGGTTGAGCGGGTGATGCGCGATGGCAGCACCCATCGCGACGGTACGGGCGAAAAGGCCTTGCCCTTCGTGGTGCAGCCGGCCGGATATGCCGCGCGCGGCTATGCCGTGCCGGTGATGTACCTGGTCCCCGAAACACCGCGCAACCGCCATTCGATCGGGTTCGACATGGCCAGCGACCCGGTGCGCCGTGCAGCGATGGATCGCGCCGAACTGGTGGAGCGGCCGATCGTTTCGGGCAAGCTGCAATTGGTGCTGGCTGGCCACGCCGGCGGCCCGGCCGGGTTCGTCATGTACATGCCGGTGTTCGGCGCCAGCCGCGACGATGGCAGCCGCACCTTGCGCGGGTTCGTGTTCACGCCGTTTGCGGCCAGCGATTTCCTGCATGCCTCGATGCCGGCCGATCCCGACGCCCCGCTGGGCGTGCGTCTTTACGATGGCGCGGAGAATCCGGCGCGGCTCCTGGCCGAGCAGCAGCCCGAGATTCATTCCGGCCGCATGGTGCGGCGCTGGGTGGATGTTGCCGGGCGGCGCTGGCTGTTGGTGGTGGAAGCGCCCCCGGCGATGATGCTCAGCATGCTGTCGGTGATGACCTTGCTGTTCGGCCTGCTCGTGGCCACGTTGCTGTTGGTCCTGGCGCGGCTGGTCAGCCAGCAGGTGGCAGAGGATCGCCTGTCGCTCGCCTGGTTCGAACAGCAATCCTCGATCCGCGATTCCTTGACGCGCGAGCTTAACCACCGGGTCAAGAACACGCTGGCCAATGTGCTGTCGATCATCGCGCTGACCCGCCGCCGCGCCCGCGATCTCGACAGTTTCGTGGAAAGCCTGGAAGGCCGCATCCGCGCGCTGTCGGCCACGCACGACCTGCTGACCCAGTCGGACTGGGGCGCCACGCCGGTCGACCTGGTGATCCGCACCGAACTGGCCCCTTATGCGCAAGGGGCCGATCGCCATGTCGATATTGCCGGGCCCGATGTGCAGCTCGCGCCCAACGACGCGCTTTCACTGGGCCTTGCCGTGCACGAACTGGCCACCAACGCTGCCAAGTATGGCGCGCTCAGCGTGGCTGGCGGGCGCGTGGACGTGCGCTGGGAACTGGCCAGCGAAAGCACCGCGCGCATCTTCTGGGCCGAGCATGGCGGGCCGCCGATCGAGCCGAAGACGCCGCGCAAGCGCGGCTTCGGCACCGACCTGATCGAGAAGATCGTGGCCCATGAACTGCGCAACCCGGTGGACTTGCGCTTTGAAGCCGATGGCGTGCGCTGCACCCTGGTCATCCCGGTGCGCCAGCGTGGTTCTTTTGCCATCCGCGAAGGGCGGCAGGGCTGACGGGCTGCCAACCGCGCCGCGTTACGCCGGTGCGATCCAGCGAGAACGCCAGGCAACGAAAAAGGCCGGACCCAGCGGGGCCCGGCCTTTCACGAGGGAATGGTTGGTTGGCTTCAGGCCAGCGGGCGGCTCGATCCGAAGAACAGCGCCTGGCTGATCGCGGCACGCACGGTCGCTTCCTGAAACGGCTTGGTGATGAGATAGGTCGGCTCGGGCCGGTCGCCCGTCAGCAGGCGCTCGGGATAGGCGGTGATGAAGATCACCGGCACATCGACCAGCTTGAGAATGTCATCCACCGCATCAAGGCCGGAGGAGCCATCGGCGAGCTGGATATCGGCCAGCACCAGGCCCGGCGTTTCGCGCGTGGCGATCTCGCGCGCCTGGGTGCGGGTGGCGGCCATGCCGCACACGTCGTGGCCAAGCGAGCGGACGAGATCTTCCAACTGCATCGAGATCAGCGGCTCGTCTTCGATGATGAGCACGCTGGTGGCCGATTCGCGGTCGATTTCCTCGATCGCTTCCTGGACCAGCGCTTCCACGTCGGACGGGGTGCGGTCGAGAATCTCGGCCACTTCGGGCACGGAGAAATCTTCCAGCGTGATCAGCAGCAGCGCCTGGCGATTGGCCGGCGTGATATGCGCCAGCCGCTCTTGCGCGGCGGTTTCGTGAAGGCCCAGCCCGCCACTGCCCGAATGATCGACAGTGTCGACGAAAGCGCTCGACCAGACCTTGTTGAATGCACGATAGAGCGCCACGCGGCCTTCGCCGATGGCGTTGCGCAGGCCGGCGTCGGCAAGGGCCGCTTCCAGCGTGGCCCGCACAAAAGCGTCGCCGGTCTGCTGGCTGCCGGTCAGTGCCCGGGCATAGCGGCGCAGATAGGGAAGATTGGTAGCTACTTTGGCGCCCAGCGACATTTAAACCCCTTCCTGGATACGCGATGCACCCCTAAATGCCCTAGCGCAGTTTCGGTTCCCGGGCCAGTCGCGGCTTTTTCGTGGCCTGCCTCATCCCGCGGCGATGCCGTCGGCCCAGTCGGCCAACTGCCACACGCCGGTCGGTTTGGGGAAACGCGGCATCTTGGCCAGGCTGGCCGGGATGATCCCCGAATCCGCGCCCGAGATGAGCGCGACGGCGCAGCCCTGCTCGGCCAGGCGCAAAGCGAGCGTGGTGGAATCGCCATCGGGCAGGCGCAGGTCAAGCAGCGCGATCCGTGGTAGCCCTTGCGCAACCAATGCTTCGGCTTCGGCCAGATCCACCGCGCTTGCCACGCTATGGCCCCGGGCGGCCAACTCGTCTTCTATTTCCATGGCGACCAATACGTTGTCTTCGAGTACCAGCACATAATCGGCAGTCATCGGGATCGTGCTCCATCGCACCTTGGCACGATCGGCCAAGCAGCCGCGCCGCCTAGCCGGGAACCGGGAACCCGTTTGTGTCATTTGACATAGCCGAACCTCCGCCACTGCCCGATGATCAGGCGCAGCGGCCGGGGGATCGTGGCCAGCGCAGGAGCAAGACAGCGTGTTCAGAAGTGGCAGCAGCGCCGGCAGCGGGGGCCAGAGCGGGGCCGATCAGCGTCCATCCAACCAACCTTGCCGCACTTGCCCGCTGCGCGATCGACCGGGCCTGGTTGCGCCCGATGCCACGCAGCGCGAATGGATCGAGCGGCAGCGCGCCGGCGAGCGCGCGATTGCGCGCGGCGAAGAGGTGTTGCGCCAGGGCGCGCCGGGCGATCGCATGTTCACTGTGCTCGATGGCGTGCTGATGCGGTATCGTCTGCTCGAAGATGGCCGCCGCCAGGTCGTCAACGTAATGTTTCCCGGTGATCTGGTCGGGCTGCAGGCCGCATTCGATGGCGAGATCAGCCACGGCGTCACGGCCTTGACCGACGTGCGGCTATGCGTGTTTCCGCGGGATCGGTTCATGGACCTGGTCACGGCGCATCCGCGTTTTGCCTATGACGTGATCTGGCTGTGCGCGCGCGAGGAAGATGCGCTGGAGCAGCATCTGGTGGCGCTGGGCCAACGCCCTGCGCGCGAGCGGGTGGCCTACCTGGCGCTGTGGCTGGTGGAACGCGGCCTGCAAACCGGCTTGGTGCCCGAAGTGGATGGGGCCGCGATGTTGCCCGTGACGATCACCCAAGGCCAGGTGGCCGACATGCTCGGCCTGTCACTGGTGCACACCAACCGCACGATGCAGGCCCTGCGCAAGGCGGGCCAGGTCGATTGGAGTGGTGCGGGTATTCGCGTGCCCGATCTTGCCAGCGTGCGCGCGCTGGTTGGTTTCGATCCTCACGGTTTGCCGAAAAGACCTTACATCTAAATTGCTTGGGTACAGGGGCACAGCGGGTTCCGGCCGAACTGTAAAAAGATGCAAAATTTTTCGGAGCGGTTGGGAACTGATTTCTGGGTGGCCCGTTAAAGGCATGTCACCGCCGAGACCCCCCCTCCCGTCCAAGCGGCTGGTGATACGATCCCGAAGGCCTCCGCCAATCCCCGGCGGAGGCCTTTTTCGTTGTGGCGGGAAAGGGCGATGCGTTGCCCTCGTGGCCGAGGAAACGGCGCGCGTTCTACAGCGAGAGGGCGTTGCGCAGGCGGCCGAGCAGGCCGGGGTGCCGCGCATGGCGCTGCACCAGGTTGGCCAGGGCTTCCCACGGAAACGGCTTGGCCAGCACATGGCCCATTTCGGCAATGTGCGGCGGGATGCTTTCGGGCGTGCCGGTGGAAAACACGATCAGCGGCCGCGCCGGGCTGATCGCCACGGCGAGTTCGGCCAGCGCCCAGCCATCGTCGCGATCGGCCAGGTGCACGTCCAGCACCAGGATGGCCGGCCGCAGGCGTTGCATTTCGATCAGGGCATGGGCGGTGGTGTGGCAGATCGCCACTTCATCGGCGCCGGCCTGCGCCAGGGTATCGGCCATCGCCATGGCCACGATGGCCTCGTCTTCCACCACCAGGGCATTGCCCAGCCCGCCTGTTGGCACAGACGGGGCGCTGGGCGGCGCGACGTGTTTCATGGCCTGCATTCCCTTCCCGCCGGCCCGTTCACCCGGCCATGTCTGCCGGGCTTGCCGGCCAGCGCCAGCGTGGGGCAGGGCCTTGCGAACAAGGGTGCCCCGATCGGCATAACGCCCCATCGGACGCCACGTTCCTGCGACACGCGCCTTGTGCCGGCCGGGGGCAAGCCCCCGGGCGATCACAGCGCGCGTTCGTAGATGGTATAGCGCTTGTTGACGTGGCTATCGATGGCGTCGGCAATCGCGATCATGCCCTGGTTGTCGTCAAGGATCCAACCGATCTCACCGCGCGAGGCACCATAGCGCTCCACCGAATTGCGGCGGATGTATTCGATCATCATGAAAGCCAGCTGGCTGGCCATGCGCGAGGATTGCAGCTTCTTGCGCACGCCCATCAGCGGCACGCGCATGGTGCGGCAGCGCGGCTTGCCCAGCCAGCGCAGCAACTTGATCCAGTTGAACGGGAACAGCTTGCCGCCCATCGGTTTCATCACTTCGTTGAGGTCGGGCAACGTCATCATGAACGCCACCGGCTCGCCCTCGTACTCGGCCACCATGATCAGGTCTTCGCGCACGATCGGCTTGAACTTCTTGCCGGCGTAGGCGATTTCGGTCTGGGTAAAGGGCACGAAGCCCCAGTTGTCGGACCAGGCGTCGTTGAGGATGTCGAGGATGATCGCCGCTTCGCTGTCGAACTTGCTCTTGTCCACGTTGCGGATGCGGATCTTGGCGTTCTTCTCGCCCGATTGCACGATGCGCTGGATCAGTGGCGGGAATTCCCTGGTGATGTCCAGCTCATAAGTCAGCAGCTGCTTGGCAGGCTGATAGGGCAGCGCTTCGATATAGTGCTGATAGCGCTCGCTCTGGTGGCCCATCATCACCGTGGGCGGATGGTCAAAGCCCAGAGTCAGCTGGCCCGGTTCTTCCCAGATCGACATCGACAGCGGCGCGAGCACGCGGGTCATGCCCTTGGCGCGCAGCCATTCCTCGGCCCGCGCGATCAGGGCGTGGGCGATCGTTTCATCTTCGGCTTCGAGCAGGCCCCAGTTGCCCGTGCCCGGCCCCATGCCCTGGATCGGGTCCATCGCCACGGCAAGATGATCGATATGGGCGGAAATGCGCCCCACAACACGCCCGTCGCGGCGCGCCAGGAACAGCTGCACGTCGGCATGTTCGAAGAACGGGTTCTTGCCGGGCGTGACCAGTTCCATCGCTTCCATGCGCAGCGGCGGCACCCAGTTGGGATCGGCTGCGTTGATGCGATAGGCCAGGTCCACAAAGGCAGCACGTTCGGCCTTGTTTGCAACGGGGGTGATGACTACTTCGCCTGCCACGATATCGCCTTTGTTTTGAGTTAACACGCGCGCTGTCCCGGATGCCTGCGGCTCTATCCGGTGACTTGTCAAGCCGGACGAACCCAGGCGCACCGGCGATCGCCCCGTCAGGCACCATTCATGCCTGATCCTACAAGGGTCTCTTGGGAACCGTTTTTGCCATGCTTGCCACCGACTATTTCGAACAGAGCGATGCCCCCGCGCCCGCCGGCGCCACTTTGGCGCCGCGCGCCGCTGGGCTAGCCGGTACGCCCGAAGACAAGGCCATGCTGCGCGCCGCCGCCGATCTTACCCGCGACATCGCGCGCGCCCGGCCGGAAATCTACTGGCCCGACATGCTCGTGTCGGCCGGTCTCGGCTATGCCGCGCTGGGCCTGGCGATTGCCACTGCCCTGCGCGGCGGCAACTGGGGCGTGGTCGTTGCCCTGGGCGTGTTCTCGGCGCTCGCGCTCTATCGCGCGCTGCTGTTCATCCACGAATTGACCCATATGCACCGCGATGCGCTGCCCGGCTTCCGCTTCGTGTGGAACCTGGTGGTGGGCATTCCCGTGCTGATGCCATCGTTCATGTACGAAGGCGTGCATGCGCTGCACCACTCGCGCATCCGCTATGGCACGGCCGAAGACCCGGAATACCTGCCGCTGGCGCTGATGAAGCCGTGGTCGCTGCCGGTCTTCACGCTCACGGCGCTGCTGCTGCCGATCGGCCTGCTGGTGCGGTCGGCGGTGCTGGTGCCGCTGGGCGTGATCGTGCCGCCCTTGCGCAAGCTGGTGTGGGAACGCGCCTCGTCGCTGTCGATCAACCCGGCCTTCGTGCGGCGCAAGCCCGAGAGCGCCTTTGCGCGCATGGTGTTCTGGCAGGAGCTGGGCGCCAGTGTCTGGGCCTGGACGGTGCTGGCCTGGTCGGCCACGCATGGCTGGCTGCCCCTGGCAATCGCGCTGTGCGTGATTTCGCTGGCCGCGCTGCTCAACCAGGTGCGCACGCTGGTGGCCCACTTGTGGGAGAACGAAGGCGAGCAGATGAGCGTGACCGGGCAGTATCTCGATTCGGTCAACGTGCCGCCGCCGGGCGTGTGGGGCGCGCTGTGGGCCCCGGTGGGCCTGCGCTATCACGCGCTGCACCACCTTCTGCCCTCGATGCCCTATCATTCCTTGGGCGAATGCCACCGCCGCCTGCGCGCGCATCTGGGCCTGCAATCGACCTATGAACGGGCCAACTATCCCGGCCTGTTCCCGCTGCTGGCGCGGCTGGTGCGCTCGACGATGGGCGCGCGGCCCAAAGCCTGAATTCTTCGCATTCATGAAAAAGCCCCGCCCGGTGATCCGGCGCGGGGCTTTTTTCATTCCTCGGTGCGGATCAGCACGGCCTCGCCGATCAGCAGGAACAGCACGAAGGGGGCCCAGGCGGCAATCAGCGGCGGGTATCCGCCAAAGCTGCCCATGGCGAGCGCGGCATTGTCCACCACGAAATAGGCAAAGCCCAGCGCCATGCCGATCACCGCGCGCATGAACAACTGGCCCGAACGCGCCAGGCCGAACGCCGCCACTGCGCCCAGCAGCGGCATCAGCATGGCCGAAAGCGGGCCGGAAATCTTGTGCCACCACCGGCTTTCCAGCTCGCTGGTGCTGTGCCCTGCGGCGCGGATGGCATCGATCGAGCCCGAAAGGTGCGGCAACGATTCAGCGTCGGCGTCGGCCTTGCGAATCAGGATCTGCGTGGGGGTGACGCCGGTGGCAAACACCGCGCTGCCCGTGGCCGCGGTGCGGCGCGCGCTTTGCACGTCGAACGCGGTCGGCTGGTCGAAGCGCCAGCCGGGATTGGCGAAGCTGGCGTTGGGCGCACGCACGATCTCGGTGACCATGCCGGTGGGATCGCGGCGGTGCCACGTCACGTCGGTCATGCGCATGGCATTGCCTTCGCCGGTCACCGTGCGGGCATAGAGGATATTGGGCCCATCCTGCAGCCAGACGTTGCTGCGCACCTGCGTGTCGGTGGGCAGAGGGCCGTAATGCGCGGCCTGCCAGGCCTTGAGCGTGGCGGTGGAACGGGTGACGATGCGTTCGTTGAAGCCGAAGTTGGCCACCGCGATCACCCCGGCCACCAGGAACAGCGGGGCCAGGATTTGGTGTGCGGAAAGGCCGGCGGCCTTCATCGCGACCACTTCGCTGTTCTGGTTGAGCGTGATCAGCGTGATGATCGTGGCCAGCAGCACCGAATAAGGCAGGAACCGCGCCACCAGTTGCGGCGCGCGCAGGCCCACGTACGTGAGCAACTGCGCCTGGCCATTGCCGGCGTGGGCAAGAATCTCGCCGCTTTCGCCCAGCAGGTCGAGCATCTGCAGCACCATGACCAGCATCAGCAGCACGGCCACCACGCGCACGGCAAACATCTTGGCGATGTACAGCGTCATCGTGCGCGATGGGAAGAATTCAAGCTGCAAGGGTATTGTCCTGTGCTGCCGGTTCGGCTGGGTTGGCACGGCCGCGCCGCGCGAACAGCTTGCGCACGCGCGACGCGATCTTGGCGAACACGGTTTCCAAGGCGCCGATCGGCTGCCCGCCGGGCACGTAGGCCAGGCGCCAGTACATCCAGATGATCAACGCGGAGAACAATGCGAACGGTCCCCACAGCGCGATCGCAGGGTCGAGCCGGCCCAGGCTGGCCACGTCCTGGCCGTATTCATTGACCTTGTGATAGGCGACGACCATCACGATCGACAGGAACACGCCGAGCGCCGAGGTCGATCGCTTGGGCGGAACGGCCAGCGCCACCGCCAGGAGTGGCAGCAGGAACATCATGACCACTTCCACCAGGCGGTAGTTGAGGCTGGCCTTGCTCTTGTTGCGCATGTCCTGGGAATAGGCCTTGTTCCAGCCGATCTTGAGCAGTTCGGGCAGGATGTATTCCCGGTCCTTGTCCCCACGCTGGCGGAACTGGGCGATCTTGGGCAAGTCGATGGGCAGGTCGTGCGTGGCAAACGTCAGCACGCGGGGGGAGGCCAGGCTCGGCCCATCCTGCACGATCTGTCCATCGGTCAGCCGCAGGATCACCGTGTCGCGGTTTTCGCGGTTGGCAAAGAACTGCCCCTCGCGCGCGGAGATCGTCATGGTTTCGCCCTTGGGCGTTACCAGGCGGGCAAAGATGCCTTGCAGGTCGCGACCTTCGTCACGGCTGGAATCCACGCGCAGGGCGGTGCGGTCCTGCAGCGCGTTGAACTCGCCCACCTTGATCGACGCACCCAGCGCGCCAGAGCCGAGCTCGTACTGCAGCTCTTCGTAGTAATAGCGGCTCAGCGGCTGGATATAGCCCACGATCAGCAGGTTGAGCGCGGCGAGCGCCAGGGTGAACAGATAAGGCACGCGCAGGAGGCGGGTGTAGGACAGGCCCACTGCCCGCATCACGTCGAGTTCGGAACTGGTCGCCAGCTTGCGGAAGGCAAAGAGGATGCCCAGCATCAGCCCCAGCGGAATGGCAAGGCTTGCATATTCCGGGAACAGGTTGAGCAGCATCTTGAAGACGACCGTCACCGGTCCGCCCTCGGTGGCGACGAAGTCGAACAGCCGGAGCATCTTGTCCAGCACCAACAGGGACGCGGCCAGGACGAACACGGCCAGCATGGGCACGATCACCAGGCGGGCGATGTACCTGTCGATGGCGCTCAAGGATCTCACGTTCGGACGATCACCGTGTTGGTGGCAGGGGGCACGCCACGTCGCCCGTCGGCGCCGTGCAAGCGTCCGTGTCGGTTAGCCCGCTTCGCGGCGATGCGAAAGGTGAAAATGCCGCAGGGCCGCGCACGCAGACCTGCCGTTTTGCGAGGATAGAGTTAATAACTAAAGTTATTGCCTGTCCCCTTGTTTGGTAATAGTGCTGGCAAAATAGGATCCTGGCCAAAGCACGTGCATCCCGAAGGCAGGACTGGCCGCTGGCCAACGGGAACGTTCGTGGCGACCATGGGTTCCGCGCAAGACATCGGTGCGCGGCATGGGGCGCGTGGCCGGGTACGCATGAATGACTTGGAATGAACGCTTCCGCGCTGGACCGGGCGAACAGGAAGGCGTGATGAGCAGCACCATCATGCTGCTTGCTGCCTGCCGGGCTGGCGCCACGGACAAGGGAACAGGCAGTGAATTTCGTGACGTCTGGATCGAGTTGGTGGCAAGGCCGGCTGGCGCGGTGCAGTGCGCGTCCCGAGGAATTGACCGCGCTGGCCGATCGCTGCGAAACATTGTCTGCCGACGAACAACGCCTGGGCTTCGAGCGCATCCTGCGCACCCTGGGCGAAGTGACCCTCGCGCCCGAGGGCATGCCCGCCGATGGCGACAGCCTGTGGGTGAGCCTACTGGCCGATTCGGGCGCCTATGAAAGCGCCGCCCTGGCGCTGATCCCCCCGACGGCGGTCTATAGCGGCGGGCGCCTGGTCGATGGCCGGTTCGTGGCGCAGGTCGTGCTGCCGAGCGGCGCTGGCGCCCACTCGCGCGAGGCCAAGTCGCTGGCCATGGCATGGCTCGCCGCCCTGCTGCGGGCCCTGGCACGGGAAATGATCGAGGAACGCCCGCTGCATTGAAGGGCGGTAAACGGCTGGGGCTTCGACAGGCTCAGCCCGAACGCGATGGCAAGCCGGTCAGCGGATCAATGCCGGATCAGGCCTTTTCCAGCGTGCATTGCAGCGGGTGCTGGTTCTGCCGGGCAAAGTCCATCACCTGGTTCACTTTGGTTTCGGCGATCTCGTAGGGGAAAATGCCGCAGACGCCCACGCCGCGCTGGTGGACGTGGAGCATGACGCGCGTGGCCTGCTCCAGGTCCATGTGGAAAAAGCGCTTGAGCACCATCACCACGAATTCCATCGGAGTGTAATCGTCGTTGAGCATCAGCACCTTGAACATGCTGGGCTTCTTGGGCCGGGCGCGGGTGCGCGTGGCCAGGCCGATCATGTCGCCGTCGTCGGCATCGCGGTTGTCGCCCGCCATGGTTACACCCGACGCAACGACGCAAGCGGGATCGGCCACGTGGATTGCGCGCGGCAGGGGGGCGTCTGGCGCCGAAAGAAGTGCTGGTCTGTGCATCGGAGGCCTGAATATCGCATCGCAGCCGCCCCACGACAAGGGGGCGTTGGGGCAGCCCTGCCCGAAAATCGTTACCGAAACGGCAAATTGCGCCCCGTTTGCGATACGCAGCGGGCGATCACCGCCCGAATATCATGTGTTTGATCAGGCATTGCATCGGCCGCGAAAGCCGGAAACGGCAAAAAGGCAGCCGCGCCTTGGGGGCGCTGGCTGCCTCTTGCCACGGGTTGCGTGTCCAGGATCGCCGCTTGCCCCGGCCCGCGCGCTATGGCGAGCGGGCAGAGGAAGCGCGAATCAGGTGCCGATCAGGCGGCGACCTTGATCTTTTCAACCGCGAGGCTGACGCGGTTGGAAATCGGCTGGAACGCTTCGTTGGCCAGCTTCAGCACGGCTTCGCTGTGCTTGCTGCTGGCAGCGACGGCCGCATCGAACTGCTTGCGCACGAGGGCGGTGTGCTTTTCGAAGAACTCGGTGGGCGACTTGGCGCTGGCCAGTTCCTTGATTTCGGCGGTCAGGGTTTCGATCGCCGACTTGCCTTCGGCGGCATAGTCCTTGGTCAGTTCCTGCAGGCCCGAAGCGAGGATCTTGCTCGATTCCACGACGGCTTCGACGTTGCCCTTGGCGAATTCGCCGGCATCGCCGAACGCGGCCTGGCTCTTTTCGAAAGCGGCCTTGGCCTTTTCAGAGGCGTCCTTGAAAGCGGACTGGAACTTTTCGGAAAAATCGGTGGCGGTGGTCATGATGGAGTGTTCCTTCCTGGAAGCCGCGGCGGCGGCGTGAGTCACGCGGGTCGTGAGCGGGGCCGGCACCTTCGCGTGGGGGATACCGGTTCCGGGTCTTGTCGTGACCAGAGGTTTGGCAACCGGGGGCTTGGCCGGAACCGCCTTGGCGGGGGCCTTCCCGGCCGGCAGAGGCTTGGCCACGGCGGGCCGCGCGGTGCCGGGCTTGCCCACGTTGCGGGCGAGCGGCTTGCTCGCCTTGGCGGGGGCAGGCTTGGCTACGGGCGGTACCACCGGTGCTGCGGCCACGGGCTCCTCCACCACGGGCGCGGCCACGACGGGCTCGGCCAGAGGGGCGGGTTCCGGGGCGACAGACGGCGTCGCTTCGGCCTCTGCAGGGGTCACGAGCTTGCGTGAACGACGGGCGGCCTTCTTGGCTTGCGCCTGCTCCGTCGCCTGTGCCGCGCTTCCGACCGGCTCTACCGCCGGGGTGAGGTCAGCGGCAACAGCGGGCACCGGGCCTTCCGCCTGGGGGGCGGGGCTGGATGGCGTGCTGGAAAGCGTCCCTTCGTCCGTGGTATCTTCGGCCATGGCAATACGGCTCCTGCATTGCGGCCAGGCAAGGATCCGGAAAACCAAGTGCCGCGCAATGGCGGCGACTCAGTCACGGCCGGACCTGGCCCGTGCTGCAATGCAAAAAATAGGAATGCGCGGGCCAAAGTCAAGGATTTTGTGCAGTGCACAATATCCATCTTGGCGCTAATTGCACTAAGTTGCTGGGTCGTAACCGCAGATCGCGGCCGTGCCGTCATCGCATGCGCACATAACGGCCAGGGGCGTCTTCTATGGCATTGCGGCCGGGCACGCGGGCACCTTTGGCCGGGACCGTCTTGGCATCCACATCGGCCAGCCAGGCCCGCCAATCGGGCCACCAGCTGCCCTTGGTTTCCTGCGCGCCGGCAAAGAAGGCTTCGAGGCTGGCAACGTCGCTGGGGTTGGTCCAGTACTGGTACTTGCCCGCATCGGGCGGATTGACCACGCCTGAGACGTGACCCGATCCGGCCAGCACGAACTTCCACGGGCCGGCCAGGTGCCGCGTGAGCTTCCATACGCTGCCGGCCGGCGCAATGTGATCCTCGCATCCGGCCTGGATATAGCAGGGCGTGGTGATACGGTGCAGGTCGATCGGGGTGCCGTCGGCGCTGAGCGCGTCGGGCACGACCAGCTGGTTGTCGCGATAGAGATCGCTGAGATAGGCACGATGCCAGCGCGCGGGCAGGTTGGTCGTGTCGCCGTTCCAATAGAGCAGGTCGAAGGCCGGATATTCCTCGCCCAAGAGGTAGTTGTTGATCACGTAGTTCCAGATCAGGTCCGGGCCGCGCAAAAGGTTGAACGTGGCAGCCAGATAGCGCCCGTCGAGATAGCCCTCGGTTTCGAGGCTTTCGAGCCAGCGAAGCTGGGCATCGTCCACGAAGTGGCACAATTCGCCCGCCTCGCTGAAATCGACCTGGGCTGTGAAGAACGTGGCCGAAGCCACCTTGTCCGCTTCGCCGCGCCTGGCCAGCACGGCGAGCGTGGCGGCCAGCGTGGTGCCGGCCACGCAATAGCCGATGGTGTGGACCGCAGGCACCGAGAGGCGCTTGCGTACCACGTCGATCGCCTCGATCTGGGCGCGCACGTAATCGTCCATGGTCACGTCGGCCAGGCTGGCATCGGCGGATTTCCACGAGACCATGAAGACGCTCAATCCCTGGTCCACCGCCCAGCGCACGAAGCTTTTCTTCGGGTTGAGATCAAGGATGTAGAAGCGGTTGATCCACGGCGGGAAGATCACCAGGGGCGCCGCCGCCACCTCATCCGTGGTCGGGGCATAGTGGATCAGCTGGAACAGTGGGGTTTCGTGCACCACCTTGCCCGGCGTGGTGGCGATGTTGCGGCCCACTTCGAACGCTTCGCCATCGGTGTGGCTCAACTGCCCGCGCTTGAGATCGGCCAGCAAGTGCTCCACGCCCTTGACCAGGTTCTCGCCGCGCGTGGCGAGCGTGCGTTCGATCACCAGCGGGTTGGTCATCGGGAAATTGGCGGGCGAGAGCGCTTCGGTGATCAGGCGCGTCATGAAGCGCAACTGCCCGTGGCGCTCTGGCTCCAGCCCGGAAATCTCCTGCGCCATGTCTTCCAGTCGCTCGGCCAGCAAGAGATAGGTCTGGTGCAGCAGGGCAAACCAGGGCTGCTCGCGCCAGCGCGGATCGGCAAAGCGGCGGTCGCGGCGCGGCAGCGCCTCGGGCGCCACATCGGCCGGGAGCTTGCCCGGCGTCGGGGGGCTGGCGGGGGCGTAAAGCTCGATCACCCGGTTCCACAGCTGCAGGCTTTCGTCCCACAGCCGCGCCTGGGTTTCGGCCTGGGCGATCGGCATGGCCGCGCACCAATCGTCGAACAGCTGTTGCCAGCGGCCGCCATCATAGATTCGCGTCCATGCCGGCTCGGCCACGGCAGTCTGTTCGGCCATGAAATCCAGCCACATCTTCTGCAGCTTGGCGCCCGACATGGCCCAGTGCTGAAGATCGCCGGGATCGGGGGCCTTGGCATGGGCGGTGGGCAGGAACGGTGCGGCCATGGCCTGCATCGCTTCGGTTTGCAGGCGGAAAAGGTCTTCGAACACCGCGCTGTCGGTGGCAGCAGGCGTCTTGGCATTATCCGGTTCGCGCATCGACGACATAATCCCCACAATGCCCGGCACGCCCGAGCCAACCCACATCGTCTATCGCGCGCGGCCGTGCCAGGGGCAAGCCGCTTCGCGTCCGAATGCGCGTGATGCACGCCGGGTGCGGGCCAGATGCAGCCCACGATTGGCGAAGCGGATCGATTGGCGTAAGGGGGCGATCCCGGCAATCCAGCCGGCAAGCATTCGAGTCACGACCGTGGAAGAAGAGTTCTACCGCATCAAGCGCCTGCCGCCCTACGTCATCGCCGAAGTGAATGCGATGCGGGCCGCAGCCCGCGCCAGCGGCCGGGACATCATCGACCTGGGCATGGGCAATCCCGATCTGCCCCCGCCCGCCCACGTGATCGAAAAGCTGTGCGAAGTGGCGCAGAAGCCGTCGGCCCATGGCTATTCCGCGTCGAAGGGCATCCCCGGCATCCGCAAGGCCCAGGCCAATTACTATGCAACCCGCTTCAACGTGGAGCTGGACCCGGAAACCGAAGTGGTCATGACCATGGGTTCGAAGGAAGGCCTGGCGAGCCTGGCCACCGCGATCACCGCGCCCGGTGACGTGGTGCTGGCGCCCAATCCGTCATATCCGATCCACACCTTCGGCTTCATCATCGCCGGGGCCACGATCCGCTCGGTGCCGACCACGCCCGACGAACGCTATTGGGAATCGCTCGACCGCGCGATGGCCTTTACCGTGCCGCGCCCGTCGATCCTGATCGTCAACTATCCGTCGAACCCCACGGCCGAAACCGTCGACCTGGCGTTCTACGAGCGGCTGGTGGCCTGGGCCAAGGAAAACAAGGTCTGGATCCTGTCGGACCTCGCCTATTCCGAGCTGTACTTCGACGGCCAGCCCACCCGCTCCATCCTGGAAGTGCCCGGTGCCAAGGACGTGGCGGTGGAATTCACCTCGATGTCCAAGACCTTTTCCATGGCCGGCTGGCGCGTGGGCTTTGCCGTGGGCAACAAGCGCCTGATCGCCGCGCTCACCCGCGTGAAATCCTACCTGGATTATGGCGCGTTCACGCCGATCCAGGCGGCGGCCTGCGCTGCGCTCAACGGCCCGCAGGACATCGTCGAACAGAACCGCAAGCTCTACCAGAAGCGCCGCGACGTGATGGTCGAAGCCTTTGGCCGCGCCGGGTGGGACATTCCCAGCCCCAAGGCCTCGATGTTTGCCTGGGCGCCGCTGCCGCCCGCGCTCAAGCACATGGGCAGCCTGGAATTTTCCAAGCAATTGCTGACCCAGGCCGAAGTCGCCGTGGCGCCGGGCGTGGGCTATGGCGAGGACGGCGAAGGCTTTGTCCGTATCGCCATGGTCGAAAACGAGCAGCGCCTGCGCCAGGCCGCGCGCAACATCAAGCGCTACCTTACCAGCATGGGTGTCAACGCTTCGGCGGCGTGAATCACACAATGCTAGAGAATGGCGTCACCCCGGGCTTGACCCGGGGTCCCGCTGTTCTTTTGAAAGTAGCGCGTGACGTCCAGAACAAGCAGGACCCCGGATCAAGTCCGGGGTGACGTGGCCATGGAGAGGGGCGCTGTGCAGCCCCCTCGCGAATGCCATCTTTTAAGAATGCTTGTCGGCCTTGCGCCGGCCAAAGCGCATGCCGCGTTCCAGCCGGGCACGCAGCTGGGTGTAATAGGCTTCCAGGAACGCGCGCTCGTCGCCCCGGCCGTTGGTCCAGCCGATCTTGGTGCAGATCGCCTGGGCCACATCGGCCATGGCCTCGGCATTGTCGTCGCGCAGCACGCGTTCGAGCACTTGCAACTCGTATTCGCCGTAGACCGACAGTTCCGCCTCGCCGAATTCATAGCGGGTCTGCGTCAGGGTGCTGTGCCCTTGCGCGCCCGCGCCGGTGGAGAGCGCGGCCTTGAGCCGGTCACGCCCGGCTTCCACCACCCAGGTGCCGGCCACCACATCGCCCGCGCGCAAGGCGTCGCGGTTGCAGAACGGGAACAGCACGAAAATCAGGAACCAGGCCGTTCCCGCCCAGCCGGCAAAGCTGGCGTCTTCGCCCATGGCCAGAGTCGTGCTGATGAAGATCATCGGCAGGGTCAATTCGATGTCGCGCAGGAAATTGCGCGCCACCACCGCTTCGGTCGTCAACCGGCCACCATCGCGCGCGGCCACGCGCAAGCCCACGATGCGCTTGCCTGGCGTGGCGCCGCGTGGGCCCAGCTCGAAATAGAGGAACCAGATGTGGCGGAACAGGAACATGATGACGATCCAGATGACCACCAGCGCCTGGCCAACCGGGTTTCTTTCATCGGCCTTGATATGGACGGCATTGGCCAGGGACGCGACCAGATAGGTCAGCCCCGCCATCGCCGCCACGATCAGCACGTAATCGATAATCAGCGCCGCGGCACGGGCACCGCGCGCACCGATGGTGAAAGGCAACGGCACGCCTTCGGGCGTGATCACCTGGCGCTGGCGCCGGTCTGGCCCGGGGCGGAGCCGCACGCGGCGGCGGCGAAGCAGCGCCATCAGGCCGCCGCCTGCCCGCGCGCCGGGCGCCAGGCAAAGAAATAGGCCAGCCACAGCGCCAGCATGGTGCCGCCGATGGCCAGGCGCACGGTGGTGGAATCCACCAGCTGCCGGCCAAACCCTTCGAGCACGGCGGCGCAGATCAGCATCAGCACAACGCCCACCATCACTTGCGCCGCGCGCCGGCCGGCAGCGGCCGCGGCAACCAGCACCGGGGCATCGCCGGGAAAGGCCATGGCGCGGCCGATGTGGATGCCGGCCCCGCCCGCCAGCAGGATCGCGAACAGTTCGGTCGTGCCGTGGATCGACAGCCAGCCGACCAGCTCCAGCGTCAGCCCCTGGCCGTGATAGAGCCACAGCAGCGCACCAAGCCCCGCCGTATTGTGGATCAGCAGCAGGATCGAAGGCAGGCCGAAGGCAAAGCCCAGGGCAAAGGCGAACAGCGAGACCTGGGCATTGTTGCTGAACAGGAACGCGGCAAACATCGACAGGCCGGTCTGGTCTTGCTGGCCGAACAGGGTGTGCAGCAGCGCTTCGCGGCTGGCACCGGGCACGCGCACGTCGTCGCTGCCCATCAGACTGTAATACCAGTCGGGATTGCCTGAAACCAGCAGCCAGCCGACCACTGTGCCCAGGACCATCATGGCCAGCGCGATGAGCAGGTCCACCCCCAGACCACGCACCGCCGCGCTCCACCCGCCCAGGAAAAAGCGTTTCAGCCAGGCACCCAGGCCTTCGCGCGGGCCATAGACGGCAAACCACGCGCGCCGTGCCAGCCCTTCGAGATAGGCGATCAGCGCGGCGTCGAGCGAGGTTTCGCGCGCGATCGCCAGGCTGGATATGGCCGTACGATAAAGCGCGGGCAAGGCCAGCAAGTCTTCATCCGAAAGCTTGCGCAGCCGCCCACCCTCGATCCGCGTCACGATGGTTTCCAGCCGCTGCCAATCGCCCTCGCGCGCCTGGCGAAACCGGTCGGAGCGCAGCGCGGCGGCCTCTACCGCCGCGTCCTGACTGGCGTTCTTGCCAAACCAGCGCGCGATCATCCCAGGCTCCCTTCGCGTTTCACGCCCAGATAGGCATCGATCAGCCGCGTGCCGATCTGGTCGTAGGCTGCCTCCACCACGCGCACGCCCATCTGGCGCAGGCGTTGCAGCACCAGCATGCGCTGGCGTTGCAGGGCCGTGGCCGTGACGGCGCGGGCCATGGCATCGAGATCGTCCGGGGCTCCCGTGGCCAGCGCGGTCAATTCCGCATCGGCCATGACCACGAACAGCACGCGGTGCCGTTCCATCAGGCGGCCCAGGCTTTCGATCATCAGTTCGGCGCTGGTGGGATCGGTGAAATCGGAAAAGACCACCACCAGCGAGCGACGCTGCAGCCGCGTGGCCAGCGTGGCCATGGCGAACGTGAAATTGGGTTCCTCGCCATGATAGTCGAACCCGGCGGCGCTGCGTTGCAGGCGAGCAAAATCGCGCGGGGCGGTCACGAAGGGCGAAAGGCCCAGGGGCCTTGCGGCAAAGCCGTAGACCGCAACGCGATCCTGCGCTTTCAGCGCCACCCAGGCAGTGGTGAGCGCAGCGGTGATCGCGCGGTCCAGCCGGGGCAAGCCGGCCAACGGCTCGGCCATGGCCTGCCCGCAATCGAACGCGAAGACGATCTGGTTGTTGCGCTCGGTCTCGTATTCCTTAGCATAGAGGCGGCCGTGGCGGGCCGAGCTTTTCCAGTCGATGCGACGGCGGTCCATGCCCGGTTCGTAATCGGCCAGCGCCTCGAACTCGGTCCCTTCGCCGCGAATGCGCCGCGCGACCAGGCCGAACGCCGCATCGCGCAGGAAGATCTGCAACGCCGGGCTGCGCACCGGGGTGATATCGGGCCAGACGCGCAAGGTATGGGCAAGCGGGCGGCGCACCTGGCGATGGCCCAGGCCAAGCGGCCCGGTCCAGCGCAGCCAGAGGGTTTCGAGCCGCACCGTGCCCCGCCGCGTGGGCAGCAAGGCCTTATCGCCGTGCCAGCGGCCCTGATCGTCAAGCGCCAGCGGGAGCGTGGCGCGCCCGCCATCGGCCAGGCGCGGATCGCAGGCCAGCGCCGCCATCGGCGTGGCGCGGGCGCCCGACAGCGCCGCCGTGAGCGTAAGGCGCACCGGTTGGCCCACTTCGGCATCTTCGGCCATGGCCAGATGCAGATCGCGCAAGGGGCCGGCTATCAGCGCGTCGAGCAGGACCAGCGCGAGCAGCGCGGCGCCTGCGGCCGGGGCGACGATCCAGGCTTGCGGTGCCAGGCTGGCCAGCAACAGCCCGGCCGGCGCGGTCAGCGCCAACAGCAGCACTGCGCGCGCCGTTGGATAGACGGCGAGCGTGGGCCAGGAGACAGGCCAGGGAACGCGCAGGCGGGGCATCAGGGCGGGGTCGCGGCCGATCAGCGCGGCGCGGGGGTGCGCTGCACCAGATCGGCGACGATGGCTTCGGCCTGGCGGCCCTCGATCTCGGCCGCAGGACTGAGGACCATGCGGTGGCGCAGCACCGCCGTGGCCAGCCCCTTGATATCGTCGGGAATGACATAGTCGCGCCCGGCCAGGGCGGCCTGCGCCCGCGCGGCGCCGGCCAGCAGCACCGCCGCGCGGGGGCTGGCGCCGGCGATCAGATCGCCGTTGTCGCGCGTGGCGCGCACCAGCGCGACGATATAATCCACCAGCGGCTCTGCCAGCGTCACGGCCCGCAGGCCGGCCTGGGCGGCGGCCACTTCGCGCGCGTCGGCCACGGCGGCCACACCCATCTGCGTGGGGTGTTGCCCGGCCTTGCCTTCGCCATAGCGCCGCACGATTCGCGCTTCCTCCTCTGGCGAGGGGTAGTCCACCAGCAGCTTGAACAGGAAGCGATCGAGTTGCGCCTCGGGCAGGGGATAGACGCCCTGGCTTTCGATCGGGTTCTGCGTGGCCACCACCATGAAATGGGGTGGCAGCGCGTGAACCGCGCCGTCGAGCGTCACGCGGCGTTCCTGCATCGCTTCGAGCAGGGCGGCCTGCGTCTTGGGCGGGGTGCGGTTGATCTCGTCGGCCAGGATGATGTCGTGAAAGATCGGCCCGCGCGTGAGCGTGAACTGGCTGGTCTGGAAATTGAACAAGTTCGAGCCCAGGATATCGCCCGGCATCAGATCGGGGGTAAACTGGATGCGCCCGAAATCGAGGCCGACGGCCGTGGCGAAACTTTGCGCCACCAGCGTCTTGGCCGTGCCCGGCGGCCCTTCGAGCAGGACATGCCCGCCGGCCAGCAGCGCCACCAGCAGGTGATCGACCACGCTGTCCTGGCCGACCACGGCCTTGGCCACCTGGGCGCGAATCGCATCGGCCAGCGCGCGCACTTCATCAAGACTGAGAGCACCGGATGGGGAGGCGGTGTCGGTCACGCAAGATCCTTTTCTAGGGCATGCAGGGCAGCAGCCGCACGCACTGCATCGTGCGGGCGGCGTGCGGCGGTCAGTTGCGCAATGGCATGGGAAAACGGCATCGAATCGGGGTTCACGCGCGCCAGATGGGCATCGATCAGCGCGTCGGTCTGCTCGGCCGGGGCGCCGCGCCGCAGGCCCAGCCGCGCCGCCAGCCGCTCGCGCAGGGCATCGGCATAGGGCCCGCTGACCAGGTGCAGCCGCCCGGCGCGGCGAATCAGGCCGGCACTGTTGACCACCAGCGTGGTCTTGCCCGGCGGAATCGCCGCCAGGCCCACGCGCGGCGGGCCGAACCGGCAGAACGCGCGCCAGCCCACCGCCAGCAGCGCCAGGATCAGGCCCACCGTGGCAGCCAGGAACGGCGGCTCGAACGCCAGGGTGAGCAGGTTGGGCCGGCCGCCCAGCCCGGCAAGCGACAAGTCGAACGTGATCTGCTTGCTGCCTGCATTGGCCGATGCGGCGCGCAGCACGTCGAGCGCAAGCATTGCAGTCTGGCGGTTGGCGAGGCCGTAATTGTCGAACAGGTCGGGCTCGAACACCAGGACCAGCGGCTGGCGCTCCATGTCCGGTCCATCGGCCAGCGCCTCGCTATCGTCGTCATCGCCCGCAGCCAGGACGGTCGGTGTTTCCACGTCGGCCAAGGCATCGAGCGCGGGGTAACGGCCGTTGTCGTCACGATAGGCGGCAAGCACTTGCCCATCGCCGGTGGTGACCAGTGGCACCAGCGCCTGGCCGGTGCCCGAAACCACCTTTTCATCGTCGGGCAGCGGACCGTGTCGCCCGTCGGCCGTGCGCCAGCCATGGGCGCGATAGCCTTTGCCCTGGTTGAGCGTGACTCGCACATCGTCGGCGAAACCGGGCCAATTCGGCAGCGCAAAGCCGGTCAGCCGCGTCCATCCGCGCGGCTTATCCAACTTCTTCTCCAAGGGGCCGGCCTGCCACTTGGGTGCGATGACCACGGTGGGGCCAATGTGGCGCCGCTTGTCCACGATGCTGGCGATGGTCTTGCCATCGGTGTCGGGCAGGGGGGTGAGCACCAGCACGCCAGGCTGCTCGATCGCGGCCTGGGTGCGGGTACGCGCCACGGTGAAACCATCGGCTTCCGCCATGGCCGCCAGCGCGGCATAGCCGTTGAGCCCGCGTCCGGCGCCATGGCCGCCACCGTTGTTCGCCGGCGGGCCGACATGGCCGAGGAACCACAGCAGGCCGATGAACAGCCCGGCGCCCACGACCAGCAGCGCCAGCACCGCGCCGCGTGCAAAGGGTTGTCCGCTGGCGAGAGAAGAGGGCGAGGTGGCGGCGCTCATGCCGCGGCCCCAAGCGGCTGGAGCGCAAAGGCGGCATAGGCGCCGCGCGCACGCAGCCATTCGCCCTCGCCCGGCATGCGCAGGGCATAGCGCGCGCGCTCCACTTCGTCGGCCATCGTGGCAAAGGCGTGGGCCGCGGCAGAGGGCAGGGCATCGATCGCCGCGATTTCGCGCGCCGTGCTCGATGGCGCCAGCCAATCGGGCCGGGCGGCGGCAATATCGGCCACGCTGCGCTGCAGGAGCAGGTGCACGGCTTCGGCAAAGCGCCCCTGCGCGGCCAGGGCATCGGCATCTTCGAGCAGGGCGAGCGCGGCCTGCGGCGCGGGTGCCCATTCCGGTGTCACGGTGCCTGCGCGCCTGCCACGTGCCTGCCGCCATGGGGCCAGCACACCCCAGGCCAGCCAGGCCAGCGCCACAGCGCCCACGATCAGGATCAGCACCAGGATCACTTGCCCGCTTTTGGCCAGGCCCAAGCCCAGCGGCATGAAAACGTGCTCGTTGATCCAGAGGAGCACCTTGGCCAAGGCATCGATAGCCACCTGCAGCCAGTGGGGCGGCACATAGGGCACTTCCGGCGGGGGTGGCGGTACCGGGGTGAACTGGATATCGCCCATGCCGCGCACTGTCTGCCAGGCGTGCTCGGCACGGGCAGCATCAGCCTGCGCCGATGCGGCGGGGGCTTGGGCGGTGGCGGACACGGCCCGGGCGGCCGCTGCAACATTGCTCACGCAACGGTTGGTTGCACGCCCGCCTGTGCGCCGCAAGCGCTGATTGCGCCGTTACGGTATCGGGCGGGCCTTACCCCCGGGCGCGTTCCAGCGGATAGGAGCCCAGAATGCGCAAGTCCTTGGCAAAATAGGCCAGTTCTTCCAGCGCACGATCCACCGCCGGATCGCCTGGCGCCCCGACGATATCGGCAAAGAACATCGTTGCGGCAAAGCTGGCGCCCTTCTGGTAGCTTTCCAGCTTGGTCATGTTGACGCCGTTGGTGGCAAAGCCGCCCAGCGCCTTGTACAGCGCGGCCGGGATGTTGCGCACCTCGAACACGAAGGTGGTCATCGCAGCACCGGTTAGCGTGGCGGGATCGCGCGCGGTTTTCGACAGCAGCACGAAGCGCGTGGTGTTGTCGTGCGCGTCCTCGATGTTCTCGGCCAGAAGATCCAGCCCGTAAAGCTCGGCCGCGATGCGCGGGGCGATGGCGGCAATCCCGGCCTCTTGGCTTTCCGCCACCAGCGCGGCGGCGCCGGCGGTATCGGCATAGGCCATCGGCACGATGCCGCGCTCGCGCAAGTAGAAGCGCGATTGGCCCAGGGCCTGCGGGTGGCTGTAGGCGGCGCGGATCGTGCCGGCATCGGCACGCGCCATCAGGCAGTGGTGGATGTCGAGGAAATGCTCGCCCACGATGGACAAGCCGCTTTCGGGCAGCAGGAAATGAATGTCGGCCACGCGGCCATGCTGCGAATTCTCGATCGGGATGATCGCCTGGCCGGCGCGGCCATCCTTCACTGCATCCAGCGCGTCTTCGAACGAAAAGCACGGCAGCGGCAGGCCATCGGGCATCGCTTCGATCGCGGCGCGGTGCGAATTGGCCCCCGGCGCGCCCTGAAACGCCACCGCGCGTGCCGGATCGGCCGCAGCGGCGGCACTCATGCGATCGACAAGCAGGCGGGCGGGTTCGGGAAAACTCTGCATGGGGGCTGCCGTTAGGCGCAAATTTGCCTGCTGGGCAAGGCGAATCAGGGCAGAATACCGCTTTCCCATGGGCAAAATTTGTTCTGGATCAGAGACGGGGTTTCACGTGCGGCTCTAATCGCACTTGCGCCGGGCCGGGGGGCTGATTATCCCCCCTGCAAAAGGTGCGTACCGGCAGCGGGCCGGAAAATGCGTGCGATAAATGGGGCTGGGAATGGACGACCGTTTCAATACGATCGCGGGATGGACCTTGTTTGGCGGTATCGTGGCTCTGGGCCTTTCAACGTTGTCCGCCCATTACTTCCTTGCCGACAAGCATGAACGTCCTGAAAAGATGGGATATGCTATCGCCGGGGTGGAACCTGAAGGCGGCGCTGGCGGTGCCGCTGCGGTAGAGCCGATCGCCAATCGCCTGGCCAAGGCCGATGCCGCCAAGGGCGAGGCGATCTTTGCCAAGTGCAAGGCCTGCCACACCATCGACCAGGGCGCGGCCAATGGCATTGGCCCCAATTTGTGGGGCGTGGTGGGCGATGCCCGGGCCGAAGGGCGCGGTGGCTTTGCCTTTTCCGATTCGCTCAAGTCCAAGGCGGGCAAGTGGGATTTCGCGAGCCTCGATGAATGGCTCACCAATCCCAAGAAGTTTGCCGACGGCACCAAGATGTCGTTTGCCGGCCTCGCCGATCCGATGGATCGCGCCAACGTGATTCTCTATCTCAATTCCAAGGGTTCCAACCTGCCGCTGCCCGCGCCCGAAGCGGTGCCGGCGGCCGGCGCGGCCCCGGCCGATGGCGCAGCAACGCCCGTGGCCCTGGTGGGCGATGCCGCCAAGGGCGAAAAGGTCTTTGCCAAGTGCCAGGCCTGCCACACCGTGGCGCAGGGCGGCCCCAACGGCATCGGCCCCAACCTCTATGGCGTGGCCGGCGATGCCATTGCCGAAGGGCGCGGCGGCTTTGCCTTCTCCGATGCGCTGAAAGCGCACAAGGGCACGTGGGACCAGGCCACGCTGGACCAGTGGCTGACGGCCCCGGCCAAGTTTGCCCAGGGCACCAAGATGACCTTTGCCGGGCTGTCCAGCGCGCAGGACCGCGCCGACGTGATCGCCTATCTCAACAGCCAGGGCGGCAAGCTGAGCCTGGGCGCGGCACCCGCTGCGGCCCCGGCCGCGGCGAAGTAACAACAGGATAACCCCGCCCCCATCGGGCGGGGTTTATTCTTTGGCCATAGCGAGTAAGCCTTGTGGCCATGTCGCTTGCTGCCCGTTTTTCGCTGCCCACCACTGCCACCGCGCCGTTTTGCCCGTCCGAAGTGCGTGGCACCGTTGCCGTTGCTGCCAACGGGCCGTGGTGGAAGGTGGCGTGGCAGGCCGCCGGTCCGGGCCTGCTGGTGGCCGTGGGCTATATGGACCCGGGCAACTGGGCCACCGACATTGCCGCCGGTTCGCAATTCGGCCACGGCTTGTTGTTCGTGGTGCTGGCCTGCGGGCTGGCGGCAATCGTGTTGCAGAGCCTGGCCATGCGGGTCGGGCTGGCCAGTGGGCAGGATCTGGCCCAGCTGGCACGGGCGCACTATTCGCCCGCTGCGTGCCGCGTGCTGTGGCTCCTGGCCGAACTGGCGATCGTCGCCACCGACATTGCCGAAGTGCTGGGCGCGGCGCTGGCGCTGCACTTGCTGCTGCATGTGCCGCTGTGGACCGGGGTGCTGCTCACCGGGCTCGACACGCTGATCGTCCTGGGTCTCAAAGGGCATGGTTTCCGCCAGTTGGAAGCGATCGTGCTGGGCCTGATCGCCACGATCACGCTGTGCTTTGGCGTGCAACTGATGATCGTTGGGGTGGATGGCGCAGCCGTGGCGGCCGGTGCGGTGCCCGATCTGGCCCGGCTGGCCCAGCCCGGCGCGCTGGTGCTGGCGATCGGCATCCTGGGCGCCACGGTGATGCCGCACAATCTCTACCTGCATTCCAGCGTGGTGCTCACGCGCCTGGGCGACCGCAGCCCTGCCGGCACGCGCCGCGCGCTGCGCCTGGGCAGCGCAGACACGGTGGTGTCGCTGCTGCTGGCCACATTGGTCAACGTGGCGATCCTGGTCCTGGCGGCAGAGGCCTTTCACGGCCACGGGCATCGCGACGTGGCCAGTATCGAGGACGCCTGGCGGCTGCTGGCGCCGATCACCGGGGCGGGCCTGGCGCCGCTGCTGTTCGGCCTGGCGCTCCTGGCGGCGGGGCAAAGCGCCACGTTCACCGGCACCGTGGCGGGCCAGGTGGTGCTGGAAGGGTTCCTGAACCTCAAGATCCCGTGCTGGCAGCGCCGCGTGCTGACCCGCGCGCTGGCCATCGTGCCGGCGCTGGCCGGGGTGCTGTGGCTGGGCCAGGGGGCGGTGGGGCAATTGCTGGTGGCGACGCAAGTGGTGCTGTCGCTGCAATTGCCCTTTGCCATCTGGCCGCTGCTGCGCTTTGCCGGCAACCGCACGGTGATGGGGCCGTTCGTCGCGCCGCTGACCATGCTGGCGGTGGGCTGGCTGTTGTTTGTGCTGATCCTGGTGGCGAATCTGGCTTTGATCGCAGGGGTTTAGGCGTCCTTGAAAATGGCCACGTCGGCGCGGCCGGTGTGGTCGGCAAAGCCGCGATAGAGCCCGTTGGTGTTGAACGCGTGGGTCAGGTTGCCCTGGGCATCGACGGCGATGATGCCGCCCACGCCACCCAGTTCGCCCACTTCGCCCAGCACGGCGCGGGTGGCTGCTGCCACGCTTTCCCCGGCCAGGCGCACGCGCGCGGCGATTTCGTGGGCCACGCCCACGCGGATGAACACTTCGCCCGTACCGGTGCACGAAACCGCGCAGGCGCGGTTGTCGGCATAAGTGCCTGCGCCGATGACCGGCGAATCGCCGATGCGGTTCCAGCGCTTGCCGGTGAGGCCGCCGGTGGAGGTGGCGGCGGCAAGATTACCCTGCGCATCGCATGCCACCGCGCCCACCGTGCCGAATTTGAGGTCTGCGTCGAACCAGCCGTCCTTGCGCGCCTTGAATTCGTGCAGCTGGCTCCGGCGTTCCTCGGTGGCGAACCAGCTTGGGTCCACTTCCTCCATGCCGTGGTCGCGGGCGAATTCCTCGGCCCCGCTGCCGGCCAGGAACACGTGCGGGCCTTGCTCCATCACCGTGCGCGCCAGGCGCACCGGGTTGCGCGTGCGGGTGACGGCGCAGACCGAACCGGCGGCGCGGGTGCGCCCATCCATGATCGCCGCGTCCAGTTCGTTGGTTTCGTGATAAGTGAACACCGCGCCGCGCCCGGCGTTGAAATGGGGATCGTCTTCCAGCGCGCAGACCGCCGCGCTCACCGCATCGAGCGCGCTGCCACCCTCGCGCAGCACCGCGGCGCCCGCTTCCAGCGCCTGGGCCAGCGCAGCTTCGTATTCGGCGGCCATGGCGGCATCCATGAATTCGGGAGACATGGCGCCGGCGCCACCATGAATGGCCAGGCTCCAGCGGGGCGAAGAAGGGGTGGACTGGGTCATGCTGGCGGCGATAGCAGATGCAACCGGTTTGGCCAGATGGAGTGCGTGATGCTTGATGTGACGATACGCGAGGATGACTTGAGCGGCGCGGCGATCCAGGCGCTGGTGGCGCTGCATCTGGGCGGGATGCATGCCCATTCGCCGGCCGACAAGGTCCACGCCCTACCGCTCGACAAGCTGCGCGCGCCGGGCGTGACGTTCTATTCGGCCTGGGTGGGTGGCGATCTGGCGGGGATGGGCGCGCTCAAAGTGCTGGCGCCCGATCATGGCGAGTTGAAATCGATGCGGGTGGCGCCCGAATGGCTGGGCCGGGGCGTGGGCAAGGCGATGCTGCGGCACCTGCTGGCCGAGGCGCGGGCGCGCGGCATGGCACGGGTGAGCCTGGAAACCGGGCGCGGGCCGGCGTTCGAACCGGCCCTGGCGCTTTATCGCGCGCATGGTTTCGAGCGATGCGCGGCGTTTGCCGATTACGTGGTGGATGATTTCAGCCAGTGTTTCACGCTGGCTTTGTGAACCGCGCGAAACACCCCCTCCCCTAACCCCTCCCGCACGCGGGAGGGGGATTTTGCCTTAAGCTCCCCTCCCGCTTGCGGGAGGGCGCCCCTTGAGCTCCCCTCCCGCAGGCGGGAGGGGCTGGGGGAGGGCATGTTCCCGTCAAATCACAACTTCCCCACCAATTCCGGCACGGCGGTGAACAAGTCGGCGACCAGGCCCACGTCGGCCACCTGGAAGATCGGGGCGTCTTCGTCCTTGTTGATGGCGATGATGGTCTTGGAGTCCTTCATCCCTGCCAGGTGCTGGATCGCGCCGGAAATGCCCACCGCGACATAGACTTGCGGCGCCACGATCTTGCCGGTCTGGCCCACCTGGTAATCGTTGGGCACGTATCCCGCGTCCACCGCCGCGCGGCTCGCGCCGATCGCGGCGCCCAGCTTGTCGGCCAGCGGCGTGATCGTCGCGGCAAAGGTTTCCGCGTCCTTGAGCGCGCGGCCACCCGAGACGATGACCTTGGCGCTGGTCAGTTCCGGGCGCTCGCTCTTGGCGATTTCCGAACCGACGAAGCTGGACAGGCCCGCATCACCCGCGCCGCTCACCGCGTCCACGCTCGCGCTGCCGCCGGTCGCGTCCGCCTTGGCAAAGGCCGTGGCGCGCACCGTCACCACCAGCTTGGCATCGCCCGATTCGACCGTGGCGATGGCATTGCCGGCATAGATCGGCCGGGTGAAGGTCTTGGGGCCTTCCACCGAGAGAATGTCGGAGACCTGCGCCACATCGAGCAGCGCGGCCACGCGCGGCGCGACGTTCTTGCCGGTGGTGGTGGCCGGGGCCACGAAGGCGTCGTAATCGGCCATCAGGGCGGCCACGAGCGGCGCGACGTTCTCGGCCAGCGCATGGGCATAGGCCGCGTCATCGGCCTTGAGCACGGCGGAAACACCGGCGATCTGCGCCGCCGCAGCGGCCACGCCATCGACGCCTTCGCCCGCCACCAGCGCGACCACGTCGCCAAGCTGGGCTGCGGCGGTCACCGCGCTCAGCGTCGCGTCCTTGATCGCGGCGCCATCGTGCTCGACCCAGAGAAGAACCTTACCCATCACGCGACTCCCAGTTCCTTGAGCTTGGCCACCAGCGCATCGACATCGGCCACTTTCACCCCCGCCGCGCGCACCGGCGGCTCGGCCACTTTCAGCGTCTTGAGGCGCGGGCTCACGTCAACGCCCAGGTCGGCGGCGGTCTTGGTGGCGAGCGGCTTGGACTTGGCCTTCATGATGTTGGGCAACGAGGCATAGCGCGGCTCGTTCAAACGCAAGTCGGTGGTCACCACCGCGGGCAGCGCCAGCTTGACCGTTTCCAGCCCGCCGTCGATCTCGCGCTTCACGGTCAACTGATCGCCTTCGACGCTGACTTCATTGGCAAAGGTGCCCTGCGGCCGGCCGAGCAGCGCGGCGACCATCTGGCCCACCTGGTTCGAATCGTCGTCGATCGCCTGCTTGCCGGTGATGATCAGACCGGGCTGCTCCTCGCCCGCAATCGCCGCCACGATCTTGGCCACGCCCAGCGGCTCCACGTCTTCGTCGGACTGCACCAGGATCGCCCGGTCCGCGCCCATCGCCAGCGCCGTGCGCAGCGTGTCGGCCGCCTTCGCCGGGCCCACCGACACCGCAACCACTTCCGAAACCACGCCCTTTTCCTTCAGGCGAATCGCTTCCTCCACCGCGATCTCGTCAAACGGGTTCATGCTCATCTTCACGTTCGCAAGCTCGACACCCGTGCCATCCGCCTTCACCCGCGGCTTCACGTTGTAGTCGATCACCCGCTTCACGCAGACCAGGGCTTTCATCGCACTCATGCCTTTCCCATCGATTTGGCGGCCGTGTTAATTCACGCTTACGTAAACGTCAACTAGCGTTCCTGCGAGGCCGCTTCACGCCATCTCGAGAATGATGGCATCCACCGCAAGGCTTTCACCCGCCTTGGCGCGCACTGCCTTGACCGTGCCACTCTTTTCCGCGCGGAGGATGTTCTCCATCTTCATCGCTTCGACCACGGCGAGCGGCTGGCCGGCTTCCACTTTGTCACCCTCTGCCACGTGCAGCGCCACCAGCAGGCCGGGCATCGGGCAGATCAGGAAGCGCGAGAGATCGGGCGGCACTTTTTCGATCATGTGCGTGGTATAGGGCGCCAGGCGCGCTGGCAGCACTTGCACCTTGTGGATCGCACCGCGCGTGGTCAGTTGGAAGCCACTGCGCGTGGGCTTGACCTTCACGCCCACTACGTCGCCGTCGACTTCGGCCTCCACCAGCACATCGCCGGGGGTATATTCCATCGCCAAGTCGAGTGGGGTGCCGTCGACGGTCACTTCGTCGCCGGAAAGCGCCACGGCGAACGTCTGCCCTGCCAGGGTGACCGACCATTCCGAGGGCGGGCGCAGGCGCTTGCCCAACTGGCCATCCACCCGGCGCGCACGGTCGGCGCGCGCGGTCGCCAGGAACGCGGCAATGCCGGCCAGCGCGCGTTGCAGATCGGCGTCGGCGGGGGCGCCGTGGAAGCCTTGCGGATATTCCTCGGCAATGAAGCCGGTGGTCAGCTCGCCCGAGCGGAAGCGCGGGTGCTGCATGATCGCGCTGAGGAAATCGATGTTGTGGCCCAGGCCCTCGATCTCGAACGCATCGAGCGCGGCGACCTGGCGGTCGGCGGCTTCGTCGCGCGTTTCGCCCCAGGTCACCAGCTTGGCGATCATCGGATCGTAGAACATCGAGACTTCGCCGCCTTCATAGACGCCGTCGTCCACGCGCACGCCGTCCACGCCGCGCCGGGCATTGCCCTGGCCATCGTCGGTCCAGCCGGCCAGCGGCGGGCGATAGCGCACCAGGCGCCCGGTGGAGGGCAGGAAGCCGCGATAGGGATCTTCGGCATAGACGCGGTTTTCAATCGCCCAGCCGTGGATGCCGATATCGTCCTGGGTCATCGCCAGCTTCTCGCCGGCGGCCACGCGGATCATCTGCTCGACCAGGTCGATGCCGGTGATCGCTTCGGTGACGGGATGTTCCACCTGAAGCCGGGTGTTCATTTCCAGGAAGTAGAACGACTGGCCGCTCTTGTCCGCGCCCGAGACGATCAGTTCCACCGTGCCGGCCGAATAATAGCCCACCGCGCGCGCCAGGGCGACGCACTGTTCGCCCATGGCCTTGCGCATTTCGGGCGTAACGAAAGGTGAAGGCGCCTCTTCCACCACCTTTTGATGGCGGCGCTGGATCGAGCATTCGCGCTCGTTCAGGTAGAGGATGTTGCCGTGCTGGTCGCCCAGGATCTGGATTTCGATGTGGCGCGGGTTCTCGATGAACTTTTCGATGAACACGCGGTCGTCACCGAAGGAATTGAGCCCCTCGCGCTTCACGCTTTCAAAGCCTTCGCGCACGTCCTGTTCGGAAAACGCCAGGCGCATGCCCTTGCCGCCGCCGCCGGCCGAGGCCTTCATCATCACCGGATAGCCGATTTCGGCCGCGATGCGCACCGCATGGTCGGTATCGTCGATCTCACCGACATAGCCCGGCACGACGTTGACCCCGGCGGCCTTGGCCAGCTTCTTGGATTCGATCTTGTCGCCCATGGCGGCAATCGCGCCCACGGGCGGCCCGATGAACGCGATGTTTTCGGCAGCCAGCGCCTCGGCAAAGCTGGTGCGTTCCGAGAGGAAGCCATAGCCGGGATGGACGGCATCGGCGCCGGTCGCCTTGCACGCGGCAATGATCTTTTCCGGGATCAGGTAGGATTGCGCGGCCGGGGCCGGGCCGATGTGCACGGCTTCGTCGGCCATCTGCACGAAGGGCGCGCGGGCATCGGCATCGGAATAGACCGCCACGGTGGCAATGCCCATGCGGCGCGCCGTCTTGATGACACGGCAGGCAATCTCGCCACGGTTGGCGATGAGGATTTTCTTGAACATCGTGCTCTCCCGTCCCGTCATTCGCCCAGCGGCGGCATGTTGTGGCCCAGCAGGCGCAGCATGTCGGCCGCGCATTCCACCACGTTGGAGCCGGGCCCATAGATGCCCTGGACTCCCGCCTCGCGCAGGAAGTCATAGTCTTGCGGCGGGATCACCCCGCCGGCCACCACCTTGATATCGCCCCGTCCGGCCTCGCGCAGGCGCTGGATCAGTTCGGGGATCAGCGTCTTGTGCCCGGCGGCGAGCGAAGATGCGCCGATCGCGTCGACATCGCTGGCCAGCGCCAGCACGCAGGTTTCTTGCGGCGTCTGGAACAAGGGGCCGCTGGTCACGTCGAAACCCATGTCGCTGAAGGCCGAGGCGATGACATTGGCGCCGCGATCGTGGCCATCCTGGCCCATCTTGGCCACCAGCAGCCGGGGCTTGCGGCCGAGGCGCCGGGTGACGGCCTCGACGCCCTCGATCACCTGGGCATAGCGCGCGTCGGCCGCATAGGCCGCGCCATAGATGCCCTTGACCGGGGTGGGCGTGGTGCCGTGGCGGCCGAACACGGCCTCCATCGCATCGGAAATCTCGCCCAGCGTGGCGCGGTGGCGTGCGGCTTCGACCGCCAGGGCGAGGAGGTTGGTGGACAGATCGGGCTTGCTGCCCGCGCTTGCCGCTTCGGTCAGCGTCTTGAGCGCGGCCTGGCAGGCGGCTTCGTCGCGCGTTGCGCGGACTTTGGCGAGGCGGGCGATCTGGCCCGCGCGCACGGCGTGGTTGTCCACTTCCAGCGTTTCGATGCGGTCTTCGCTAGCCAAGCGATACTTGTTGACGCCCACGATCACGTCTTCGCCCTTGTCGACACGAGCCTGGCGCGCGGCGGCGGCTTCCTCGATCATCGCCTTGGGCCAGCCGGCGGCCACGGCCTTGGCCATGCCGCCTTCGGCTTCGACGCGTTCGATGATGGTCCAGGCCTGGTCGACCAGCTGCTGGGTGAGTGCCTCGATGTAGTACGACCCGCCGAGCGGATCGACCACGTTGCACATGCCCGTCTCTTCCTGGATCACGATCTGGGTGTTGCGGGCAATGCGCGCGGAAAAGTCGGTCGGCAGGGCGATCGCTTCATCCAGGGCATTGGTGTGGAGCGACTGGGTGCCGCCCAGCATCGCGGCCATTGCCTCGATAGTGGTGCGGATGACGTTGTTGTAGGGGTCCTGCTCTTGCAGCGAGACGCCCGAAGTCTGGCAGTGGGTGCGCAGCATCTTGCTGCGTTCGTCCCGGGCGCCCAGCTGCGTCATGGCGCGGTGCCACAGCACGCGCGCGGCGCGCAGCTTGGCCACTTCCATGAAAAAGTTCATGCCGATGGCGAAGAAGAACGACAGGCGCCCGGCGAACTTGTCGATGTCGAGGCCAGAGGCGACGCCGTACTTCACATATTCCATGCCATCGGCAATGGTGAAGGCCAGTTCCTGCACTTGCGTGGCCCCGGCTTCCTGCATGTGATAGCCGGAAATCGAGATCGAATTGAACTTGGGCATCCGCGCCGAGGTGAAGGCGAAGATGTCGGAGATGATCCGCATCGAGGGCTCGGGCGGATAGATATAGGTGTTGCGGACCATGAACTCCTTCAGAATGTCGTTCTGAATGGTTCCGTCCAGCAGATGGGTGGCAACGCCCTGTTCCTCGCCCGCGACGATGAAGAACGCCAGGATCGGGATCACCGCGCCGTTCATCGTCATCGAGACCGACATCTGGTCGAGCGGGATGCCGTCGAACAGGATCTTCATGTCCTCGACGCTGTCGATGGCGACGCCCGCCTTGCCCACGTCGCCCACCACGCGCGGGTGATCGCTGTCATAGCCGCGATGGGTGGCGAGGTCGAAGGCCACCGACAGGCCTTTTTGCCCGGCGGCCAGGTTGCGGCGATAGAAGGCGTTGGATTCCTCGGCGGTGGAGAAGCCGGCATATTGCCGGATCGTCCAGGGGCGGCCGGCATACATGCTGGCGCGCACGCCGCGCGTGAACGGGGCAAAGCCGGGCAGGCCCGGATCGGTCGTCACGTCCTGCGCGGTGTAGAGCGGTTTGACCGCGATGCCTTCGGGCGTGTGCCAGGTGAGGTCCTTGCCCTTCACTTCCTTGGCGGCGAGGGCTTCCCAGTCCTTAATGGTCCCCACGGGGTGTCTCCATGATTTCGGTGAGCTGGCCCAGCATGTCCTTGGGGTGCAGGAAGAAGATTGGCGTGCCGTGCGCGCCGATGCGGGTGGGGCCAAGGATGCGTTTGCCCTGGGCGGTGAACCAGTCGCGCGCGGCCTCGATGTCTTCCACCTCGTAGCACACGTGGTGCTGGCCGCCGGCCGGGTTCTTGGCGATAAAGCCGGCGATCGGGCTGGTCTCGCCCAAGGGCTCGATCAGTTCGATCTGCGTGCCTGCCGTGCCGGCTTCGCCCGGCGTGTTGACGAACGCGACCTTCACGCCCTGTTCGGGCATGTCGAACGGATCGGTGATCACCCGCGCGCCCATCACGTCGCGGTAATAAGCGATGGCGTCCTGCATCGAGGGCGCGGCCACGCCGACATGGTTCAAACGACCCAGTTTCATGGGTTTGCCTGCCTTCGTTAGAGCGGGATGTTGTCGTGCTTCTTCCACGGGTTCTCGAGGGCCTTGCCGCGCAGCTTGCGCAGGCCCAGCGCGATGCGCCGCCGCGTGGAGTGGGGGTGGATCACCTCGTCGACAAAGCCCTTGGCCGCCGCCACGAAGGGGTTGGCAAAGCGGTCTTCGTATTCCTTGGTCTTGGCGGCGATTTCCTCTGTGCCCAGGCCGCGGAAGATGATTTCGACCGCGCCCTTGGCGCCCATCACCGCGATTTCGGCAGTGGGCCAGGCATAGTTGAAGTCACCGCGCAAATGCTTGGAGGCCATAACGTCATACGCGCCGCCATAGGCCTTGCGCGTGATCACGGTGATCTTGGGCACGGTCGCCTCGCCATAGGCGAAGAGCAGCTTGGCACCGTGCTTGATGATGCCGTTATGCTCTTGCGCGGTGCCGGGCAGGAAGCCGGGCACATCGACGAAGGTGATGATCGGAATGTCGAACGCGTCGCAGAACCGCACGAAGCGCGCGGCCTTCTTGGACGAATTGATGTCGAGCACGCCGGCCAGCACCAGCGGCTGGTTGGCCACCACGCCCACGGTGCGGCCTTCGATCCGGCCGAAGCCGCAGAGGATGTTGGCGGCGTGGCCAGGCTGGATTTCGAAGAACTCGCCTTCGTCCACCACTTTGGCGATGACTTCGTGCATGTCATAGGGCTGTGCGGCCGAGGCCGGGATCAGCGTGTCGAGGCTTTCGTCCAGGCGGTCCCACGGGTCGGACGTGGGCCGCTCGGGCACGCCGGTGCGGTTGGTCAAGGGCAGGTAGTCGAAGAACTCGCGCGCGGTCAGCAGTGCCTCGATATCGTTTTCCAGCGCAAGGTCGGCCACGGACGTCTTGGTCGAGTGCGTCACCGCGCCGCCCAGCTCTTCCTGGGTGACGATCTCGTTGGTCACCGTCTTGACCACATCGGGGCCGGTGACGAACATGTAGCTGGAATCCTTCACCATGAAGATGAAGTCGGTCATGGCCGGGGAATAGACCGCGCCGCCTGCGCAAGGCCCCATGATCAGCGACAGTTGCGGCACCACGCCCGAGGCCAGCACGTTGCGCTGGAAAATCTCGGCATAGCCGCCCAGCGAAGCGACGCCCTCCTGGATGCGCGCGCCGCCTGAATCATTCAGGCCGATCACCGGGGCGCCCACTTTGAGCGCCATATCCATGATCTTGCAGATCTTCATCGCGTGGCGTTCGGACACAGCGCCGCCGAACACGGTGAAATCCTGGGAAAACACGAAGACCAGGCGGCCATTGATGGTGCCCGATCCGGTGATCACGCCATCGCCGGGAATGCGGTTTTCGGCCATGCCGAAATCGACGCAGTTGTGTTCGACATAGGCGTCGATCTCTTCGAAGCTGTCCTCGTCCAGCAGCACGTCGAGCCGCTCGCGCGCGGTCAGCTTGCCCTTGGCATGCTGCGCATCGATCCGGCGCTGGCCCCCACCCAGGCGCGCGGCGGCGCGGCGGCGTTCCATCTCGGCAATGTTGGCTGACAAGGGGCACCTCTCGCTTTGCAAGTTTGCAGAATTGATCCCGCGATGCCGCAGGGCGGGGGCGCTGTCCAATGTTAATCTGCAAAGTTGCAAAGCCCTACTTTGCAAACACGGGGCTGCGTGATAGCCGATGGCCACCATGGCACGCCGCCCCCTCTTTGCCGGCACTCCCTTGCGCGCGCTGCGCCAGCGCCGTGCCTTGCGCCAGGCCGACATGGCCACGCTGCTGGGCATCAGCGCGAGCTATCTCTCGCAACTGGAAAACGACGAGCGGCCGCTGACCCCGGCACTGACCGACACGCTGATGGCCACGTTCCCGGTGGACTGGGCCGACCTGGCCCCGCCAGCGGCCGACGACCTGGCCGAGGCGCTGCGTGGTGCGCTGGCAGATCCGCATCTTTCGGCCAGCCCGCCGGGCGAGCAGGTGGAGCGCCTGGCGCGCCAGTTTCCCGACCTGGCGCGCCAGGTGGTGCAACTGCACGGGCTTTACACCCAGACTCGCCAGCGGCTGGACATGATGGACGAGACCATCGGCGCCAGCCTGGCCGCCGGCGGCCGCCTGCCATGGGAGGAAGTGCGCGACTGGTTCCACCACGCCAACAACTATGTCGATGTGCTCGATCGCGCGGCAGAGGAGCTAGCAGCGCGGATCGGGCAAGGGGAACCTTCGCCCGACATCGCCCAGATGCAGGCCTGGCTGGCGGGTGAAGGGGTGGCCGTGGTGTGGCGCGGCGGTGGGCCGGTGCGGCGTTATGACAGGCGCGCGCGGGTCCTGACGCTCGATTCCACCCAGCCGCTCGAATCCAGCCGGTTCCAGCTGGCCTATCAGGTCTGCGCGATGGCGCTGGCCGATGCCATTGCCCAGATCGTGGCCGAGGCCCCCTTGCGCAGCGAAGCGGCGCGGCACTTGCTGGCAGTGGGCCTGGGCAACTATGCCGCCGGCGCGCTGACCATGCCATATACTGCCTTTGCCCAGGCGGCGCGCGCGCTGCGCCACGATGTGGACCGGCTGCGCCAGCCGTTCCACACCAGTTTCGAGCAGGCCTGCCACCGCCTTTCCACGCTGCAACGCCCGCAGGCGCGGGGCATTCCGGTGTTCTTCTGCCGAGTGGACATGGCCGGCAACGTGACCAAGCGCCATTCGGCCACGCGCCTGCAATTCGGCCGCTATGGCGGGGCCTGCCCCTTGTGGATCGTGCACGAGGCGGTGGCCATTCCCGACCGTATCCATGTGCAGCTCGCCGAAATGCCCGATGGCGTGCGTTATGTCTCGATCGCCAAGGGCCTGGTTAAGCCATCGGGATCGTACTACCGCCCATCGCGCCGCTATGCCGTGGCGCTCGGTTGCGAGGCGGCGCTGGCCAGCGAGTTCGTCTATGCCGATGGCCTGAATCTGGCCAGCGAGGAAGCGGTGACGCGCATCGGCGCCTCGTGCCGCACCTGCCCGCGCGACACGTGCGACCAGCGCGCCTTTCCGCCCAGCGACCGGGCCATCGCGGTCGATCCGGCGCAGCGCGATCACGTGCCCTATCGCATCGTGACCGGGTAGCGCGATAAGACCGAATCGGTGGCTTGGGCGCGATGGGTTAACGTGCCGCTAGGCATCCTGTGTTGGGATTTTGGCTTCGGTTAAATTCGCATTGTTCGGCAAAACCCTGCAAAACCGGGGGCTTTGCTGGGCTTGATGACCGCCGGGAAGGCATTTGTTAACCATTGTCTGCAACACCTCTGCGTAGATTACTCAGGGGTTTGGGCTATGCGGGCAGATGCAAAGGTCTTGTTGGAGCGGCTGGGCAAGAGCGACTTTCGCTATCGCGAATTCGTCGATCGCTTTGCCGACCTGGAAAGCTGGCCGATTTTCGAAGCCCTGCTGAAAGATCCGCGCATCATGCCGCAGGAAGAGGTTTCGGCCATCGAAGCGGCCGAGCCAGGCGACAGCGCGCGGATGCCCGCTCCACGGGCCCAGGCCCGTGCGGTGGTGGCCCCGGCGCCGGCCGCGGCCAAGCCGCGCGAAGCCGAAGCCGCTGCCAGCCTGTTTGGCCGCTATGGCCGCCCCGAACGCGCCCAGAACATCCGCTCGCTGCTGCAACGCCTGTCCGATGCGGTCGAGGGGGGAGACGCCTGATGGCCCTGATCCTGTTCCACAGTCCGCGTGGCGGCACCGGCAATTCGTTCCTGGCGGCGACCACGGCGATTGCTCTCTCGCGCGCCGGGCACGACGTGACCGCGCTCGATTTCGCGCAGAGTGGCACGCTGCAACTGCATTTCGGCATTGGCCCCGGCGAGGCGCTGCCCGCGCTCGATGCCCCGGCCGAGGAAGCGGCCAGCGCTTCGGTCCAGGGCGTGGCCCTGCGCAGCGCGGCGGCACTGGCCCGGCAGGACGATTTTGCGCAAGGCCTGGCTGCGGGCGAAATCGGTTTTGATGGCGAGCAGCTGTTCGTGGCCGATATCTCCAGCGGTGACCAGCACTTGCGCGATTTGCTGCTGCCCTATGCCGATCTGGAAATCTGCCCGCTGACGGCCACGGCCGAATGCCTGATGATGCTGCCGGCGGTCAACGATGCGGGCCTGGCCAAGACCCGCTTCGTGATGAGCATGGTCGAAGACACCCGCCGCTTTGCGCGCCATTCGGTGGGCTTCCTGCGCGAACTGCTGGGCGACCGCCTGCTGGGCCAGGTGCGGCGTGACGAATCGGTGATCGAGGCATGCGCCATGCTCCAGCCGCTCGGCCGCTATGCCCCGCACAGCGCCGCCTTGGCCGACACCATTGCGTTGGGCGAAAGCGTGGCCGACCTGCTGGTCGACATTCTCGATGCCGATGGCGGCGCACCGCTGCCCGATGACACCGCCGGCGCTGCCCCGGCAGGCCAGCCTGGAAAGAACCGCGCCGCATGATCGCCTTGCTTCGCAACCCCGCACATCTCGTGCGCCTGGGCACGTTCATCCTGCTGGCGCTGACCGCGCTGGTGGTGATCGGCGTGCCGCTCGATCTCAAGCAGCAGTGGATGCTGGCCGGTGGCACGATCGTGGGCATGATGGCCCTGTCGCGCTGGAAATCGCGCAAGGGCTCGCTGGCGATCGGCATCCTCGCGATCATCACCTCCACCCGCTACATCTTCTGGCGCACCACGCAGACGCTGTCGTTCGGCACGCCGCTGGAATTCCTGTTCGGCACCGGGCTGTACCTGGCCGAGCTTTATGCCTGGGTGCTGCTAATCCTGGGCTTCCTGCAGACCACCTGGCCGCTCAACCGTCCGGTGGTGGAAATCGAAGGCGAGCCCGACACCTGGCCGACGGTGGACGTCTATGTCCCCACCTATAACGAGAGCCTGGAAATCGTGCGCAACACCGTGTTCGCCGCGATGGACATGGATTATCCGCACGACCGCTTCAACGTCTACATCCTGGACGATGGCCGCCGCCCGGAATTCCGCGCTTTCGCCCGCGAGGCAGGCTGCGGCTACATCACGCGCGACAACAACCTGCACGCCAAGGCCGGCAATCTCAACGCCGCGATGAAGAAGACCGAAGGCGAACTGATCGCGATCTTCGATTGCGACCACGTGCCCACGCGCGCCTTCCTGCAGCTGACCGTCGCCTATTTCCAGAAGGAGCGGAAGCTGGCGCTGATGCAGACGCCGCACTTCTTCTATTCGCCCGATCCGGTGCAGCGCAACCTGGCCACGGCCAAGAACATGCCGGGCGAAGGCGACCTGTTCTATGGCCCGGTGCAGGGCGGCAACGACCTGTGGAACGCCACGTTCTTCTGCGGCAGCTGCGCGGTGATCCGCCGCGAAGCGCTGATGGAAACCAACGGCTTTGCCGGCGAGACGGTGACCGAAGACGCGCACACGGCCCTGAAGCTGCAGCGTACCGGCTGGTCCACGGCCTATATCGGCGCACGCCTTTCGGCGGGCCTAGCCACCGAACGCCTGGTGCTGCACATCGGCCAGCGCATCCGCTGGGCGCGCGGGATGACGCAGATCCTGCGCATCGAAAACCCGCTGATGGGCCCCGGCCTCAAGTGGCAGCAGCGGCTTTGCTATCTCAATGCCATGCTGCACTTCCAGTTTCCGCTGCCGCGCATCTGCTTCCTCACCAGCCCGCTGGCCTATCTGATCTTTGGCCAAAACATCATCGCGGCGTCCGCATCGCTGATCTTTGCCTATGCCGCGCCGCACCTGTTCTGTTCGCAGGTGACCAGCGAACGCTCGCAGGCCGGCGAACGCCGCCCGTTCTGGGGCGAGGTCTATGAAACGATCCTGGCGTTCCACCTGGTGGCGCCCACGGTGATGACCTGGTTCAACCCGCGCAAGGGCAAGTTCAACGTGACCGACAAGGGCGACCTGCTCGATCGCACGTTCTTTGACTGGGCGATCGTCAAGCCGCACCTGATCTGCATGGGCACGATCGTGTTCGGCATCGCGCTGGCGGTCATCAAGCGGGTGTTCTTCCAGCACCTGTTCAACGTGCAGCTCGATACCCTGGCGCTCAACGTGGCCTGGGCGCTGTTCAGCCTGATCATCCTGACCGCTGCTGTCTCGGTGGCGCGCGAAACCCGCCAGGCCCGCCAGACCATTCGCGTCAGCGCGGAACTGCCCGTGGCGGTTCACTTTTCCTCGGGCCATGTGGTGGATGGCACCACGATCGACATCTCGATGGGTGGTGCGGCCATCGAACTCCCGGCCGAACTGCCGGTGGGCGATGCCACGGTCACGGATATCGTGCTGGCCATGGGTGACGATCGCCTGGCCGTGCCGGTGGAAACCGTGCGCCGCACGCGCGGACGGGCCTATGTTCGCTATCAGCCGCTTGACACGCTGGGGCAGCGCAGGCTTGTTCGTGCCGTTATGGGACGGGCGGACGCCTGGCAGCGCGCCGCGCCGCCGGAAATCGTACCCGGCCTGCGTTCGCTGAGGGATATTCTGTTGGTCGATGTCTTGACGATCAAGCGCATGCTCATGCTCAACCGTGCCGAACGCAAGGCTGCCAAGGAAGACCAGCGCAGGGCGGCAGAAGCGGCCAAGGCCGCCGCGCGGCTGGCGCAGGAGCAGGCGCAGGCCGACGCTGCGGCCGCGGCCGGCAAGGAAAAGCGCAAGAAGCGTTCCGCCCTGGCGGCGGCTGCCGCGATGCTGCTGGCCCTGCCGCTGGGCAGCGGGCTGCTGGCGCCGCAGCAGGCGCAGGCGGCCCCGGTTGCCGCGCCGGCGGCGGCAGCGCCGGCTGCGAACGGTGGCGGCGGCGTGGCGCGTGAAAGGCTCACGTTCAAGGACCTGCGCATCAAGAACGCCGTGCGCCTCCAGGGCACGCGCGGCGAAATCTCCATCCCCTTTGGCGTGCGCAAGAACCAGGTGGTGACCGATGCGTCGATCACCCTGCAACTGGCCTGGTCCCCGGCGATGCTGGGCGATCTGTCGCAGCTGGTCGTGCTGGTGAACGGCGAAGTGGTGCAGACCGTGCCGCTGCGCCCGCAGGATTCGGGCGGCCAGGTGCTGACCCTGCCGATCAACCCGGCACTGTTCCTGCCCGGCGACAACCAGCTCAACCTGCGCCTGATCGGCCACTATGCCCGCGATTGCGAAGACCCGTTCAATTCGGTGCTTTGGGCCAATGTCAGCAACACGCGCTCGTGGCTGGACATTACCACCCAGGCGCTGCCCAACGTGCCCGACTTGTCGCGCCTGCCTGGGCCGTTTTTCGATCGCGCCACCAACACCACGCTGAAAATGCCGTTCGTGTTCGCCGGCCAGCCGCACAAGGGCGAACTGGAAGCGGCTGCGGCCATGGCCGGCTGGCTGGGCTCCATGGCCAGCTATCGCGGCTTTTCGTTCCAGCCGCTTTATGGCCAGATGCCGACCGGCAATGTCATTGCCTTCCTCAAGGCCGGGCAGAGCCTGCCGGGCTTGAACATCCCGGTCACCGGCGCTTCGGCGGTGGTGGTGCGCAACCCGCGCGACGCCTTTGGCACCGTGCTGGTGATCATGGGCCGCGACGATGGCGAACTGCGCGTGGCGGCGGCGGCCGTTTCCTCGGGACGCGGTGTGTTCGGCGGCGCCAAGATGAATTTCGACGGCGCGCGCGTGCCCACCTATCCGCGCTATGGCGCGCCGCGCTGGATCACCACCGATCACGCGGTCAAGCTGGGCGAGATCATGGAGCCTTATGCCCTGCAGGGCATGGGCCTGCCGCCTGGCCCGCTGACCGCGCGCTTCCGCGTGGCGCCCGACTTGTTCTTCTGGCCGCGCCAGGGGGGCACGCTCAACCTGACCTATCGCTATCCGCTGGCCAAGTGGATGGACCGCAAGGCCTCGCGCCTCGACATTTCGATCAACAGCCAGTTCCTCAAGACCCTGCCGCTGGCGGGCAGCTGGTGGAGCGACTGGTTCGGAGCGAAGGGCGCCAAGAGCTATGATGGCTCGGCCAGCCTGACCCTGCCGCGCTACAACCTGTTCGGGCAGAACGATCTGGTCTTCGATTACAACCTGATCCTGGCCGACAAGCAGAAGTGCACCGGCACGCTGCCCGACAACGTGCGCGTGGCGATCGATCCCACGTCCACCATCGACCTGAGCCACGCCTATCACGCGCTGGAAATGCCCGACCTCGCCACTTTTGCCGGGGCCGGCTATCCCTTCACCATCCGCCCCGACCTGGGCGAGACGACCGTGCTGATGAGCCGCAATCCCACCCCGGCATCGGTGCAGGCGTTCCTCAATCTCATGGGCCGCTTTGGCGACAGCACCGGCGTCGCCCCCACCGGGGTGACCGTGGCCGAAGGCATCGATCCCGATCGCCTGGCCGGGCAGGACATCCTGGTGATCGGCAGTTCGGCCATTGCCGGCGCCGGCCAGGTCTTTGCCAATGCACCGCTGCATTGGGACGGGCGCGGGCTGAAAGTGTCGGAAAAGAGCCCGCTGCAATATGTCAGCTCGCTGTTTTCCGATCGCGGCCTGACCAACGAGGCCGATGTCGAGCCGATGATCCACGCCGCACGCGGCTTTGCCGGCATCGTCAGCTTCCAATCGCCCTATGCTTCCGACCGCACGGTGGTGGCGCTGGTGGCCGATGACGCCGCCGATCTGCCGCCGCTGGTCGATGGCATGGCCGACGCCAAGATCAACGCGCAGATCCAGGGAGACCTGTCGGTGACCACTGGCGATGGCATGGCGAGCTTTGCCATCGGGTCCACTTATTGGGTGGGCAGCCTGCCGATCTGGATGAAAGTGGCGTTCTGGTTCAGCCAACGCCCCTTGCTCATGGCGTTCGGCACGCTCATTCTGGCGCTGGGGCTGACCGGCCCTGCCTATGCCTACTTCCGCCGCCAGGCCCGCCTGCGCCTGGGTGCAAAGGATGAATGAGATGTCCGCCGCCAACGCTTTCCCCCGTGCCGCTGTTGCCGTCATGCTGGCCTCTGTCGCTCCGCTCGCGGTGCCCCAGGTGGCCTTTGCCGAAGTGCCCGGGGTCAAGGCCCTGATCGCGCAGGGGCTCTATTGGAAAGCCAAGGGGCGGCAGGATCTGGCCGAGCAGGCCTTGCGCCGGGCGCTGGCGCTCGATCCCGGCAATGCCGAGGCACGCCGCGCGCTGGCAGGCGGCGCGCCGGCACCGGCAGCCGCGCCGGCGAAAGTGGCCGCAGCGCCCAAGGCCGCGCCGGCCAAGCCGGCCCCGCGCCCGGCGCCTCGCCCGGCCGTGGCCCGCGCCGCGCCACAGCCTGCCCCCCGCCCGGCGCCCGTGGCCCAGGCCGCGCCTGCCCCGCGCCAGCGCGCCGCCGACGCTGCGGGCAAGCAGCGCATGGCCGGGTTCGACGCGCTGGACGACAACAACCTGGATGCCGCCGCCAGCCGCTTCCAAAAGGCATTGGGCGTAAACCGCAACGACGGCGATGCGCTGGGTGGCCTTGGCATCGTGCGCCTGCGGCAAAGCCGTTTTGCCGAAGCGCGCGATCTGCTCGAACAGGCTTCGCGCCAGCCCAATCCGGGCCGCTGGGCCGAAGCGCTGGCGGCCGCGCGGTTCTATGCCGGGATGGACGAAGCGCGCACCCTGCTGGCGCGCGGGCAGACCGACCAGGCCCAGGCTACGGCCGAAGCGCTGGTGCGCTCGGGCTTTGCCCAGACCGGGCCGGCGCTGGAACTGCTGGCCGATATCTATGAACGCCAGGGCCGTTTTGCCGACGCGGCCGATTTCTATCGCCAGGCCGCCGAAACCGCCGGCGCGCAGACCGACCAGCGCCTGCAAAGCCGCGCCGCGCGTGGCCGCGCGCTGGCCGCCGTGGCGCGGGGCGATGATCTGACCGCCGAGCAGGAATTCCAGGGCGGGCTGATGCTGGATCAAACCGATCCGTGGATCCGCTATGAATTCGCGCGCTTCCTGATCCGCCATGGCCGCAGCATCGAGGCGGAATCGCTGATCGGCACGCTGACCCAGGCGAGCGATCCCGATGCGCTTTACGCCGCCGCGCTGATCGATGCCGATCTGGGCCGCAATGCCGCGGCCGAAGCCCTGATCGATCGCGTGCCCGAAACCCAGCGCACCCCGGCGATGCGCAACTTTGCCCTGGGCATCAAGACCGATAGCGCGATCGAACGGGCCAAGGCGATGGCCGCGAACGGCCAGCGCGACCAGGCGATTGCCGCGTTGCGCCAGCTTGGCGCAATCAAGACTCTGCCCGCCGCGCGCCGCGCCGCGATTGCCAGCGCGCTGTTCGACCTGGGCGATGGTGTGGGCGCCGGGCAGTTTGCCCAGCAGGCGATGAGCGGCGATATCGGCGACCTGGATGGTTATGACGCGGTGGTGCGCGTGCTGGCCAAGACCGGGCGCGACGACCTGGCCCGCGCCGCGCTGCAAAAGGCCGCGACGCTGGGCAATACCTCGCCCGAAGGACAACGCACGCTGGCGCGCATGTCGGCGGGCCTGGCGGTGGGGCAGGCCGATCGCCTGCGCCTCAACGGCCAATATGCCCAGGCGTTCGACGTGCTGCGCGGGGCCTGGGGCTCTGCGCCCGATAGCCTGGAAATCCTCTCGGCCCTGGCGCGGCTCTATCAATCGGGCGGCATGTCCGCGCGCGCCGCGCAGACGTTCCAGATCGTGCTGACGCGCGACGGGCGCAACCGCGACGCGCTGCTTGGGCTGGCGCAGACCGCGCAGGCCGCCGGCGACAAGGATCTTTCGCAAAGCGCGGCAACCCGCGCGCTCCAGGCCTTTCCCCAGGACTACCAGGTGCGGCTGACACTGGCCCAGGTGGCCCAGGCGCGCGGCGATCGCAGCACGGCGGTGCGCCTGTTGAAAGAGGCCCGCGCGCTTTATGCCCGGCAAACCGGCAGCAACGGCATCGATGCCTTTGGCGGCAATCCCTTTGCCGCCGATCCCATGGGCGTGGCGAGCGGGAACCCGTTCCGCGACCAGCCGGCCGCGCAGCCCCAGCCGCAGATCAATCCCTTTGCCCTGGGGGGCGGCACCCGCCTGCCCACGGCGCAAGTCGTGCCGATGACGGGCGGCTTTGGCGGCGCTCCGGCCTATGCCGCACCGGCCAGCTTCGGCGCGCCCGCCTATGGCGCCGCGCCGGGCCTGGGCACGGCAACCGCCTATGCGGCGCCGGGCTATGCCGGTGGCGCAGGGCAGGGTGGCAACGCGCGATCGGTGATGGATGGCGGCAACAGCGGCGGCGGCTATGCGGCGTCTGGCGGCTATGCCGCGCCGTCTGCCTATGCTGGTCAAAGTGCACTGCCGGCGCCGGCCTTTGGCGCCCCGGCGTTCGGCACGGCCCCGGCGCCGGCCGCTTCGCCGTTCGGTGATGCGGCAGCGCCGCTCGCTGGCGGTGGCCCGGTCGATCCGGTCATGGCCAAGATTTCGGGCGACATTGCCCAACTCACCCGCGAAAGCGGCCCGCGCATCGACCTGGGCACGTCGTACCGCGAGCGCAAGGGCGAGACCGGGCTATCGCAATTGAGCGACCTGCGCGGATCGGCCGAGATTTCCACCGGCCTTGCCGGTGGCCGCGTGCGCGCCCGCGCCGAAGCGGTGGTGATCGATTCTGGCCGGCCGACCGGATCGGGCCTGGCGCGCTTTGGCACCAATGCCACGATCGAGGCGCAGGCGATCGTCGACCAGAAGGCTTCGGCCCTGGTCCAGGCCGAGACCCAGCACCAGTCGGGCCTGGCCTTGAGCGCCGGCTATGACAGCAGCGTTGTGCATGCCGATGTCGGCACCACGCCGATCGGCATGGGCAAGACGCAAGTGTCGTTCCACGCCGGGGTCACGCCCAGCCTGGGCAACGGCACGCAGGCGCAGGCCTGGGTGGAACGCCGCCCGGTGACGGACAGCGTGATTTCCTATGCCGGCACCCGCGATCCGGTTTCCGGGGAGACTTGGGGCCAGGTCATGCGGCTGGGTGGCGGCGCCGGGCTTTCGGTCGATCGCAATGGCAGCGGTGCCTATGGCACCGTGGCCTACAACCGCTACCGCGGCACCAACGTGCGCAAGAACCACGGCGTCGAAGCCAATGTCGGCGGCTATCTGCGGGTCTATCGCACCGAACATTCGGCGCTGACCAGCGGGATCAACGTCAACTACCAGTCCTATGACAACCCGCAGAACTACTTCACCTATGGCCATGGCGGCTATTTCAGCCCGCAGAGCTTCCTCTCTGTCAGCTTCCCGGTGCGCTACAGCCTGGACAAGGACCAGTTGAGCCTGCGGGCGGCGGTGACCCCGGGCTATCAGAGCTACAGCCAGAAGGACGCTGCGCTCTATCCCACCGACGATACCCGCCAGGGCCAGCTCAACGTGCTCAAGTCGCAGGATAGCGACGTGCGTGCCCGCTATGACAGCCTGAGCAAGACCGGCTTTGCCCTCTCGGCCGAGGGCTCGCTCTATTACCAGATCAGCCCCTCCACCCGGATCGGGGGAGAGGCCAGTTACAACACCTTTGGCAGCTATGACGAGCTTCGCTCGACCATCGGCATCCGCCAGAGTTTGGGAGCAACCAAATGATGTTTGAGGACCCAAAGACACCGCGCGTGTCGAGCGCGTTTCGCGCCACACCGCCCGCCGGCGCCAGTTTCCTGGTGGCCATGATCGCCCGCGAACTTTCCAGCGCTGCCACCGAAGAGCAGAGCCACGGCTTTTACGTGGCCGTGGGCAAGCGCATCGCGGCGGTCGTACCGCTTGATGACGTGGAAGACCTGGGCACGATGACCACGCGCATCAACGCGCTGTGGGCAACGCTTGGCTGGGGCAGCGCGGTGGTGACGGTCGAGGACAGCGCGCTCGTGGTGCGCCAGGAAGGGCTCTATCCCGAAACCGAAGCCGAGATCGCCGACCCATGGAAGGCGCTGCTGCCGCCCTTGATGGAAGGCACCTATGACACGTGGTTCCGCATGATGGGCAGCAGCCATGCGCTGGCGACCACGGCGGAATGGAAAGGGCAGACGCTTGAAATCCGGCATGGTCGTTAAGTCTGTTGGTGCGGGCGCCAGTGATGCCAAGACTGGTGGTGAGATCAATCGGCGCGGGTTCGGTTTCGGATTGTTGGTGGCGCTGACGGCAGCTTGTGCGCCGGGACGGCAAAGCAAGGCCATGGGCAGCAACAGCGACTGGGATACGTTCAAGGCCCGCTTTCTCGATCCCTCGGGCCGGATCGTCGATCCGCAGAACGGCGGCATCAGCCACAGCGAGGGGCAGAGCTATGGCTTGGTGCTCGCGCTGGAGGCAGGCGATCGCGCCGCATTCGAGCTGATCGCGGATTGGACGAACGACAATTTGCTGCGCAGCGACGTGGCGCTGCATGCGTGGAAATACGATCCCAACAGCCCCGATCGCGTGCCCGATCGCAACAATGCCGCCGATGGCGACATCCTGATCGCCTGGGCCCTGCAGCGCGCCGCGCAGCATTGGGGCGTGGCCGAATGGCGCGCGCGCTCGACCGCAATCCGCGCGGCGATCCGCCAGCGCCTGGTGGTCGATCGCTTTGGCATGAAGCTGTTGCTGCCGGGGCTGGAAGGCTTTCAGGAAAACGGCCGGGTGATCGTGAACCCGTCGTATTTCATCTGGCCCGCGTTCCGCAGCTTTGCGCAGTGGGATGGGCCCGGCGTGTGGCAGCAATTGTCAGACGATGCCACCACGATCGTGGCAGGCGCGCGCTTTGGCCAATATGGCCTGCCCGCCGATTGGGTGGAAGTGGCCGGTCCCGGCCAGTTCGCGCTGGCACCCGGCCACGATCCGCGCTTCGGCTTCGATGCCATTCGCGTGCCGCTCTATGCCCTGGCCGGCAACCGCGCCAGCCTGGCCAAGCCGGTGGCCGATTTCTGGCGGCAATGCCTGGCCCAGGGTCAGCCCATTCCCGCCTGGATCGATCTCAACACCGGAGAGCGCGCGCCCTATGCCATTTCCAACGGCGGTGCGGCGATTGCCGCCAAGCTGATCGGCACCCAGCCGCCGCTGGGCCTGGCGCAGGAGTATTACGGCGCTGCCTTGCAGATGCTGGTCGGCGCCTTGGTCTGATCGTGGCCCGGTGGGCAACCGTGGCCCCGGTTTCAGCAAAGATAACAACATCTGAAACTATTGCGGATGGGCTTGCCAAGCGGCGCGGGCAAGCCCACCTTGCGGCAAATGACCGAAGAAGAAATCAATCGCCAGCTCGTCAATCGTAAGTTTTACAAGGCCGAGCAGGAAGCCGGGTTCGCGCAAAGCCACCCCAAGATCACCCCACAGCAGCAAGATCCGGCCTATCGCCTGGCCTTTGGCGATACCGATTTCCTCCTGCGCGAGGAGCTGCGCCCGGTGCGGTTCCAGCTGGAACTGCTCAAGGCCGAAATGCTGCTGGAAGAGGCCGACATCGGCTCGACCCTGGTGATGTACGGTTCGGCCCGCATCCCGGCGCCCGAAGCGGCCGAAGCCGCGCTCGCCACGGCCACCACGCCCGAACGCAAGGCCGTGATCGAGCGGCTGGTGGCCAAGTCGAAGTATTACGAAGAGGCGCGCAAGCTCGCGCGCTATGCCTCCACCTGCGGTGTGGTGGAGGAAGGCAAGCGCCAGTTCGTGGTCTGCTCGGGCGGTGGCCCCTCGATCATGGAAGCGGCCAATCGCGGCGCGGTGGACGTGGGGGCGGATTCGATCGGCCTCAACATCGTGCTGCCGCACGAACAGGCGCCCAACCCCTATGTGACCCCGCACCTCTCGTTCCAGTTCCACTATTTCGCGCTGCGCAAGATGCACTTCCTGATGCGTGCGCGGGCCGTGGCGGTGTTCCCCGGCGGGTTCGGCACCTTCGACGAATTCTTCGAACTGCTCACCCTGATCCAGACCGGCAAGATGAAGCCCATTCCGGTGCTGCTGTTCGGGGCGGACTATTGGAACAAGGTGATCAACTTCCGCGCCATTGCCGAGGAAGGGGTAATCAATTTCGAGGATCTCGACCTGTTCAAGCCGGTGGAAACCGCCGAGGAAGCCTGGGCCGAGATCGTCAAGTTCTATGAACTGGATTGCGGCGGGGAGTAAGGCCTGAGCCCCTCCACCACCCGGTGCGCCGGCGGCCTCCCTCCCCATTGCATGGGGAGGATCGGGAAGGTCTTCCTCGCCTGGCGGGGAGGCGGCCGCCGGCAGGCTGGTGGAGGGGCCGCCTTTACAGACGCACCGCGTAATGCCCCATCGGCCCATGCCCGCCGCCCAGGCCGGGCGCAGCCAGCAGGGCGGCGCGCACGAAGGCGCGGGCGCGCTCCACCGCCTGTTCCAGCGATGCACCGCGCCCCAGTTCGGTGGCAATCGCGCTCGATAGCGTGCAGCCGGTGCCATGGCTGTGGCGCGTGGCGATGCGCGGGGCGTGCCACAGGCGGGGCGAGGCGCCCGGCACCACCAGCCGGTCTTCCACCACCGGCCCGGTGGCATCGCCGCCCTTGGCCAGATAGGCAATGCCGCGCGCGGCCATCGCGGCGTCTCCGCCCAGGGCGGCAAGCTCGGGCACGTTGGGCGTGGTCAGCGTGGCCAGCGCCATCAGCCGTTCGAACCCGGCGATGGTGGCCGCGTCAGCCAGCGCAGCGCCGCTGGTGGCGATCATCACCGGATCGAACACGATCGGCACGCGCAAGGCTTCCAGGCGATCGGCCACCACGGCGGCAATGGCGGGCGAGCCGAGCATGCCGATCTTGACGGCATCGACGCCGATATCGGCCACGCAGGCATCGATCTGCGCTGCGACCATTTCGGGCGCCACCGCCACCACCGCGCTGACCCCCAGGGTGTTCTGCGCGGTCAGCGCGCAGATCGCCGTCATGGCAAAGCCGCCCAGCATGGTGATGGTCTTGATATCGGCCTGGATGCCGGCACCGCCACCCGAATCCGAACCGGCGATGGAGAGGATGCGTGGTGGCGTGGTCATCGTCCGTCTTTCAGGCCCACAGGAACAGCAGGGCCACCGCCGTCATCGCCGCCGTCGCCAACCAGCCCAGCGCGGCCAGGGCAGGGGAGATGACCAGGTGGCCCATGGCGCGCGGATTGCGCGCGATCAGCATGGTGACGACCATCAGCGGCGGGGCCAGCAACCCGTTGATCACCGCGGTCCAATAGAGCGCGCGCATCGGGTTGATGCCAAGGAAATTCATGCCCAGGCCGGCAAACGTCGCCAGCGCGATGGCCACATAGAATGCGCGCGCATCGCGCGGCGCCCGGTCCAGCCCTTCGTTCCAGCGCAGCGCCTCGCTCAGCGCGTAGGCGGCCGAGCCGGCCAGCACCGGCACCGCCAGCAGCCCCGTGCCGACGATGCCCAGTGCGAACAGGGCAAAGGCCAGATCGCCGGCAAAGGGGCGTAGCGCCATGGCCGCTTGATCGGCCGACGTGATGTCGAGAATGCCATGCGCGTGCAGCGTGACAGCGGTGGCGATGACGATGGCCTGCGCGGTCAGGTTGGAAAAGCCCATGCCCACCAGCGTATCGGTGCGGATGCGGCGCAGTTCCGGCCCGGCCTGGCGCGGCGCGAGATAAAGCGGGCGGACGTGGCGGCGGCGCTGCTCTTCCACTTCCTGCCCGGCCTGCCAGAAGAACAGGTAGGGGCTGATCGTGGTGCCCAGCAGCGCCACCAGGCCCATGGCGTGATCGTGGTCCAGCGCAAAGGCGGGCACGGCCATGCCGCGCAACACGGCGGGCCAATCCACCGGCGTGGCGCAGAGTACGGCTATATAGGCAAACAGCGAAAGCGTGGTCCACTTGAGCACGCCGGCATAGCGCGCATAGGGCACAAGCACTTCGAGCGCGACGCTGACCACGGCAAAGCCCAGGGTATAGAGCAAGAGCGGGCCGGGCAGCAGCAGGTGCACGGCCGCCGCCATCGCGCCCAGGTCTGCCCCCAGGTTGATCACGTTGGCCACCAGCAGCAAGGCGACCATGCCGCGCAGCAGCCACGGCGAATAGTGGCGGCGCAGGTTGGTGGCGATGCCCCGCCCGGTGGTGGCGCCGATGCGGGCACAGATCGCCTGGATCGCGGCGAGCAGCGGAAAGGCAAAGACCATAGCCCACGACAGCGAAAAGCCGAACTGCGCGCCGACCTGGCTGTAAGTGCCGATGCCGCTGGGATCGTCGTCGGCCGCCCCGGTGACAAGGCCCGGTCCCAGCGCGGAAAAGATCGAGCCGCCTTTCCGCGTTTCCTGGGCGGGCGGTTCGGTCATGGCGTGGGGGCGGTGATCGCGTCGAGCACGCGGGCCTCGATCTCGTCACGCGGCAGGCCGGCGGGGATCGTCTCGCCAATGACATAGCGGATCGTGCCGGGCCGCTTCCACACCCGGTGGTAAAGCGCCCCGCTGTGGACCGCGACGGGCACCACCGGCAATGACAGGAGCTTGTACAGTCCGGCAAAGCCCGATTGCAGCGGCACGCGCTGGCCCACCGGCACGCGGGTGCCTTCGGGAAAGATCACCAGCGGGCGCCCTTCGGCCAGGCGCGCGCGAGCGTGGCTGAGCATGGTGCGCAGCGTCTTGGCGCCAGCCTCGCGCTCCACCCCGATCAGGCCATAGGCCCAGCCGGCGCGCCCCCACACGGGAATGCGCATCAACTCGATCTTGGCAAAGATGCAGGGGCGGTGCAGCACCTGGGGCAAATCGATCGCCTCGAAAAAGCTTTCATGGCGCAGGGCATAGAACACCCCTTCCTGGGGCGGCGTGCCCACCACTTCCACCTTGATGCCCAGCACATCGCGCACCAACGCGCGATGCACCATGGTCCAGGCCTGAACCATCGCCGGCACGCCGCGCGGCGCCAGCCACAGCACCACGATCATCACCAGCAGCAGCGCCACGGTGAAGCCATAGAACAGAATGTAGAAGATCACGCTGCGCGCGATTTCGGCCAAAGTCGGGGGATTTTCGTCCACGCGTTCGTCACCATCCCGCCAGCCACGCCACCATGCGGGCCAGCAGCTTGTTGTATTCCAGGAACAGGATCTTGAGGCTGGGGCGCGATGGCACGGCATCGCGCACGATCACCAGCCCCTTGGGCGCCACCACCCACAGATCGAACGTGGCGCGGCGCATGTGCCAATCGGTGGTGACCAGCCGCACCGAGCGGATCTTGGCCTTCGCGATCCAGTCGGCTGCCTCGCGCGCGTTGGATCGGGTATCCACCGAATCGAAGCCCAGCGTGATGCAGCAGGCAAGCTGCGCGGGATCGACCTTGTATTCGGCGGCGAATTCGCCGGGCCGCACCTGGCGGTCCACGCCGCTGACCAGCATGGTCTGTGCCTTGCCGGCGTGCAGCATGGCCAGCGCGCGGGGGATGCGCCCGCCGCCGCCGGTCAACACGACGATGCCGTCGGTGCGCACGCTGTCGCTGGCCGGCTGGGGCAGGAACCAGGCAAACCACAGGAAGCCCAGCACCCACACCAGCAGCAGCGCCGAACCGATCCGGCGGAAAAGGCCCCGTGGCTTTCTCATGACGCAACTGTTCTCATGGGGGTGGGGTATCGCATGGCCATGGGCGTTATACCATGCGCCGCAGGGCAGAGAGCACGGTAAGCCGCGCGGTAACCATCACCAGCAGCACGCCGGCGATGGGAATGCCGGCCAGCACCACCCAATCGGTCCAGGCGAGCGAGCCTTGGGCGACCATGCCCGATCCCAGCGCGGCAAACTGCCGGCCCAGGCCCAGTACCGTGATCACCCCCGCAAGCAGGCCCACCACGCCGCCCATCGCCGCGTCCGTGGCCATCGAGCGCTGGAACACGCGGGCGATCTGCACATCGGTGGCGCCCAGCATGTGCACGATCTCGATCGTTTCGCGATGGGTGCCCAGCGCATTGCGCGCGGCCAGCAGCACCGCCGATACCGTGGCAAAGGCAAACAGCGCGATCAGGCCGCCCGCTGCCCATTGCAGCGCGCCGATCGCGCGGAACACCGGGGCCAGCCAACTGGATTGGGCATCGACCCGCGCGGCGGGCGCCTTGGCCACCACCGCCGTGCGCAACGCGGTGAGCCGGGGCGGGGTGGCAGCGCCCGCCAGGCGCACGTCGATCAGCGCGGGGATCGGCAGGTCGTCGAGGTCATCGCCGGTGCGCGTGCCCAGCCACGGTTCGACCAGCGCATTGAGCTGGTCTTGCGGCACAGCCGCGGCGCTGAGCACGCCGGGCGCACGGGACAGCACGGCGAGGGCCGCTTCGGCTTGGCGTTGCCGCTCGGCCGGGGCGGCCGAGACGATCTGGACCGTGACCCCGCCTTCCAGGTCGGCGCTGGCCGCCTGTGCGGCATGGCGCAGGGCCAGCGCGCTGGCAGCGGCCACCACGGTCAGCGCGATCATGATGGCAATCACCCAAGGCATCGGCCCGGACAGGCGCGCTTCGGGCAGCAGCGGGGATTCGCCCTCGCCGCCCCAGGCGCGCAGCGTGCGGGGCAGGGACGCAGCCAGGCGCTTCATGGCAGGAGGTTCCCGCCCGCGGGACCGGGGCCGATCAGGCTGTCGGGCGCGCTTCCTCCCTCGATCGGGCGGCGCGGGGGATAGCGCAGCGCGCCGGTGGGGTCGGCCAGCTTGCCCTTGTCCAGCCGCATGATCAGCGAATCAGGCACTTTGCGGATCAGGTGCAGATCGTGGGTGGCCACCACCACGGTCGTGCCCAGGCGATTGAGGCTTTCGAACAGGCGCAGCAACTTGATTGCCATGTCCGGGTCCACGTTGCCGGTCGGCTCGTCGGCCACCAGGATGTCGGGGCGGGCGATCACGGCGCGGGCGATGGCCACGCGCTGCTGTTCCCCGCCCGAAAGCGTGGCGGGGCGCGCCTGGAAACGGTCGCCCAATCCCACCCATTCCAGCATGTCGGACACCGGCTTGGCGATGTCCTTTTCGCTTTGCCCGGCCACGCGCAGCGGCAGGGCGACGTTGTCCCATGCCGAAAGATGCGGCACCAGGCGGAAGTCCTGGAACACCACGCCGATGCGGCGGCGAAAGCCGGGCAGGCGTTCGCGCGGCAGCGTGATGGCATCGGTGCCGAACATGCGGATCAGCCCGCGCGAGGGGCGCCCGGCCAGGTAGAGCAGCTTGAGCAGGCTGGTCTTGCCCGCGCCGCTGGCGCCGGTGAGGAAATAGAAGCAGCCTGGGTAAAGCGTGAACGAAACGTCGGCCAGCACTTCGCGGCCGGCACCATACCGCAGCCCGACATTGTCGAACTGGACAATCTCGGCGGCGGGTTGGTTCATGGAAGTAAGGTCAAGCCCCGTTCGCGTGTTTGGTCGATCGCCAGCGGCGCAGACCATGCCGGCGCACTCGCCGATTGGCAATGTGCCGCAGCTGCGCGATTGGCAATAGGGCCTATACGCGTCAATGCATGTGGAAAAAAGGGCGCATGGGCGTTTTGCCCCCTTGCTCCCTATTGTTTCAGCCCCTCTCGCCATGCTTAGACCGTTCCCATGATAATCGCCTGTCCCGCCTGTGCGACGCGCTATGTCGTTCCCGACAGTGCGATCGGTGTGGACGGCCGCACCGTGCGCTGTGCCAAGTGCCGGCACAGCTGGTTCCAGGCCGGCCCAGAACTGCCCGCGCGCCCGTCGCCCGATGCCCCCCCTGCATCATCCGGGCCTGCATCATCCGGGGCGGGGTCGCCCGCAGCCGCGCCGGCCGAACGGCCCGCCCCGGCGCCCCGGACAGAGCCTGTGGCGCCAGCGCCGGCACCGGCAGCCGCGCCACCGCCCGCTGCCGAAACACCGCCGGCCCCCGCGCCCCGTGCCGAACCGCCGCGCCAGCCCGCGCCACCGGCCAGCGAATTCGTATCGCCGGTGTCCAGCTTCGAGCACGAGCCTCCGTTCCGCCCGCGCCGCAATCCGGCGCGGCTGTGGACGGCGGCCGGCGTCACCTTTGCCCTGGCTGTGGCGGCGATGATCGGCCTGGTGTCCTGGCTGGGCCTGCCCGATTGGCTGCCGGTCAACCGCCCCACGTTCGGCAATGGCAGTCCCGACCTGGTGCTGTCGTTCCCGCCCGCGCGGCAGGACCGGCGCACGCTGCCCAACGGCACGGCCTATTTCGGTGCCAGCGGCACGGTGACCAACGTGGGCAAGGACCTGCGCGAAGTGCCGCCGATCCTGATCGTGCTGCGCGATGCGCAAAACCGCGTGGTCTATACCTGGGATGTCGCTCCGCCCAAGGACAAGCTGCGCCCGGGCGAAAGCGTGACCATCAACGAAGCGGTGACCGACGTGCCCAAGAGCGCCAAGTCGGCCGAAATCGGCTGGAAGCCCGAATAAGCCCGAACCAAGCGCGCCCTGGGGATAAAAAAGTGTTCGCCCCTGTTGCAGGCCCCCAAATCCCCTGCTAGGGGCGCGCTCCTACCCCGACGGGATCTGGCCCCAGGCCATGCCCCGGATGCGATATGCGGTCGTGGCGGAATTGGTAGACGCGCAACGTTGAGGTCGTTGTGGGCGAAAGCCCGTGGAAGTTCGAGTCTTCTCGACCGCACCAGCACCCATCCCAGGGCTGCTCATGAAATCTCCAAATGGCTGAAAACAGCCATTTCTTGCCTCACCGCAACCCATCATGTATCCTCCCAGCGCCCGCAAAACGGGGGGCAGACGGGGGACTGAAACCGCCCCGCTTCTCCCCGCTGAGGAAAGGATTTGTGCAGCAGCGCATTGCTGCGCGCCGCGAGGGCCGGCCAAGAACCTGGTATCAATTCAGCCGATCAGTCCAGCAACCGCGGCCTCTCGCACAGCTTCGACGATGGCGTCGGTCGTCATGCGCAGGCGCGGAACCAGGGTGGGTGACGCGATCCAACAGCGCGTGGATCGGCAGGTGACCGGCCACAAGTTCTTCCAGGACCGAGACGAGACTGCCATCGGCAATCGCACCGCGGGCAAGCCAATATGGGACCAGCCCCAATCCCTGCCCGGCGCGGATCGTCGAAGGCGTCAGAAGACTGCCGTCGAGCACCATTTTCGGTTCTAGCTGGATCGTCATGAGACCACGGCGCCAAGGCGGCGGGCGATAATCCTCGGAATTTCCGGCAATTCGCCGATCTGCACCACGAGATCGATATTGTCCTTGGCAAGATAAAGGCGGGCACGATCACATGCGTGCCTAGCAAGGAGGGGAGGGGCGACGCGAGAGCGCCTACGATCACTGGCAAAGGCTGTGCCTCGTCCAACGACCGGCACATGTCTCGGAACAGGCGCACGCCGCGCTGTTCCCGCGCGACATGTTCAGCGACAGGTTGCCTGCCAGGGCCAGACACCCGCTTAAGCCCGCCCTGCTTCGCACCGCACCGGCAAAGCATTGCCGGTGCGGTAGTATGTTGTAGGATACGCGAGTAGCCGACCGGCAGGTGACCATGTTCGATTTCCTGAAGAAGCAATTCGTCGATATCATCGAGTGGCTGGAAGAGCCCGGCCAGTTGGCCTGGCGTGTGCCTTTTGCGGATCAAGAGATCCAGCATGGCGCGCAGTTGACGGTGCGTGAGGGGCAAATCGCCGCGTTCGTCAACGAAGGCCGGATGGCCGACTACTTCGGGCCCGGCCTGCACACCTTGGAAACCGCCAACCTGCCGTTGCTCTCGGACCTGATGAACTGGGACAAGGGCTTCCGTTCGCCCTTCAAGTCGGACGTCGTGTTTCTTTCGCTCAAGGAACAGCAAGGATTGAAGTGGGGCACGGCGCAGCCCATCACGGTCCGCGATACCGAGTTCGGCGCGCTGCGGCTGCGCGCGTTCGGCTCCTACTCGTTCCGCCTGAGCGAAGCTGCGCCTTTCGTATCGCGGGTGCTGGGCACCATGTCCGGGGTGACCGTCGCATCGCTCGAACCGCAGCTGCGGGCCGCGATCCAGACCGCGATTGCAACAGCGCTGGGCGGCAGCGGCATTGCCTTTCTCGATCTTGCAGCCAACCAGCAAGCACTGTCGGACAAGATCAAGGTCGAAGTCGACAAAGCATTCGCCCAGTGGGGCCTTACCTGCCTTTCGTTCTACGTCGAGAGTGTCTCGCTACCGGACGAAGTGCAGGCCCATCTCGACAAGGGCAGCTCCATGCGGGTGCTGGGCGATCTTGCCGCTTACACCCGCTTCCAGGCCGCCGAGGCGATCGAGCAGGCTGCGGGCAACGACGCCGGGATGGCTGGTATCGGCGCAGGCATGGCAGCGGCGACCGCCCTTGGCGGTGCGATGGCCCAGGGACTGGGCGCCACGCCGATGGGGCAGCCGGCCGCCGTGACCGAAGATCCCCTGGCGACAATCGAGAAGCTGCACCGCCTGGTCACCATCGGAGCCCTGAGCCAGGAAGAGTTCGACGCCAAGAAGGCCGAGCTGCTCAGCCGGATACGCTGAGCGTAATCGGGGCCGGATGAATGGAAAGCGTGAACTGTCCCTCATGTGAGGCTTTGCTTCCGCTGCGCGATCCGGGTTTGCCGTATTCGACCTGCAATTACTGCCAAAGCCTCGTCAGGCGGCGGGACGGCGCTGCCGAGGTTGTGGGAACGGTTGCCAGCCTACCCCTGGACGTTTCTCCGATACAGATCGGGACGACGTTCGCCCTTGATGGAAACAGCGCGGTGGCGGTTGGCCGTGTGCGCTGGGGCTGGCAGGATGGTTCCTGGAACGAATGGTTCCTGCGCGCCGACGATGGCCGGCATTACTGGCTGGGCGAGGCAATGGGCATGTATATGCTGACCAGCGAATACCCCGCCGTCCTGGCGGTGCCTGCCATCAAAAACTTCGCCGACGGCAATCCCTTTGCCCTGGGGGCTACCGTAAAGGCTGGCGGCAAGTGGCTCGAGGCAACAGACGTGAAGGAAGCATCCTGTCTTGGCAGCGAAGGCGATCTGCCTTTCGCGACGCTTCCGGGCCGGACCATGACCAACGTCGATTTCCGTAACGCCAACGGCGATGCGCTTTCGGTTCAGCGCGACGATGATGGCACGACGGCATGGCTCGGCCGCTGGAGTGATCTGGCAGGGTTGCAGCCGAAGAACCTACGCCGGATCGAAGGCTGGACCATGCCTGGAACGCTGGCATGACCCTGGCCCGAGCCGTCACTTGTCCGTCATGTGGCGGTTCGATCGAGGTGCGGGCTGCCGGCTACACCGTCACCCTCGCATGTCGCTATTGCGGATCGGTTCTCGACGTCGCCCACGAAGATGTCCGGCTGATCACCGCCTACAAGCGCGCCAACGCCAATTTTGCCATCGAACTTGGCACGCGTGGCACCTTATTCGATGTGGAGTGGGAAGCGATCGGGGCACTGCGCCGGCGGAGCCCGGGAGCGATCTGGCAGGAATACCTTCTCTTCAATCCCTACGCCGGATACCGCTGGTTGGTCGTTGCCGATGGCGAATGGCAATTCGGCACGATGCTGCTCCATCGGCCCGATGGCGCAGGGGCTTCGATCGAATGGCGGGGAAAGACCTACCAGCTCGATGACGATGCGACGGTCGAAACCACGACAGTCCTGGGCGAATTCTACTGGCGCGTGTCGCGAGGGGATCGCGTGCAATGCGCGACTTTCGCACGCGGCAGCAGCTTCCTGTCGCGTGAAGCCGCCACGGATGAGGTTACGTGGACACACCTCGTCCCGGTCGACCGGCGCCAGGTGGAGGAGGCATTCGCCGTCCGGCAGCGCTACAAGCCGAGGGCAGGCCTCAAGGCCATACCGGACGGCTTCTTCAAGGCCCCAGGCACGGGCGAAAACGACCTGCCAATGATGTTTCTGATGGCGCTGGGCGCGCTGCTCATGATCGGGATCGTCCAGGACCTGATGAGCCGGCCGCACCTGTGCGCCAACAATCGCTTCGATGTCGTTGTCGGCGCCGCTACCGCGACTCACAAGATCGGTACGATCGAGGTGACGCGCCCCTGGCAGTTCGTCACCATCCAGGCGGACAGCAATGACTTCAGCAACCGCTGGGTGGATCTCGACTACAGCCTGGTCAACCGCCGCACACAGCAGTCGATCGATGCCTATGGCATCGTGGAATACTATACCGGGTCCGACAGCGACGGTCCGTGGACCGAGGGCAGCCATCATGGCGAGACCCAGTTTGCCGGCGTTCCGCGCGGTAGCTACGATGTTTACGTTGATACCGGATCACATGGCTGGCCAACCGACCCGCCGGCAAATGCGACGGATCCCGACCACCCATGGAGTGCGCCGGATTCCATATCCATGTGGTTTAACGCCTGCACCGGCGGGCATTCGTGGGGCATGTTCTGGATTTTTGCGATCCTGCTGTTCGGCGCGCCTTGCCTGATCCTGTGGCGGAGGCACCGGGATTGAGATGAGCAAGCGCCTGATCTTCTTCTCCGCCTGGTGCGCCTTCCTGATCATTCTGGCGGGCATCGCGACGTGGTTCGCCTGGTCGCCTTTCTCCGACGACGAACGACCTGTCTCTACCGGCTATCGGGGCCCCACCCACAAGTAGTTCACCTTTCGCACGATGGAGTTGTGCCTATGCTGACCCTCGACGTTTTCCTCGCAACCGTGCTTTATGCAGCGCTCGGCATCGTCATATTCATCGTGAGCTTCGTGCTGGTCGACAAGTTGACGCCCGGCGAGCTGTGGCGCGAGATCATCGAGCGCAAGAACATGGCCGTGGCGCTGCTTGCCGGGGCTGTGGCCATCGGGATTTCCAACATTATCGCTGCTGCCGTGCATGGTTGATCCTGTTACGGGGGATGACGGCGGAGCCCAACCGGACGCTCCTGGATCCCTCGCGATCATCCTGCTGGTATCGGTCCTGGTCGTCGCTACCTGTGGCCTGATCTACGAGTTGCTCGCCGGGACACTCGCCAGCTACCTGCTTGGCGACAGCGTCACGCAGTTCTCGACCGTGATCGGCAGCTATCTGTTCGCCATGGGCATCGGCAGTTACCTGTCGCGCCATGTGCGGCACAACGAGATCGGAGTGTTCGTCCGCGTCGAGATACTGATCGCCGCGCTGGGAGGATGGTCGGGCGCCGGGCTGTTCCTGCTCTTCCCCATCGTCGAGGATTTCCGGGTCGCGCTCTATGCGCTGGTGCTGGCGATCGGCATCCTTGTCGGCTTGGAAATCCCGTTGCTGATTCGCATCTTGCGCCATCGCTTCGCTTTTCGCGATCTCGTGTCGAACGTCCTGACCTATGACTACATCGGGGCGCTCATTGCCTCGTTGCTGTTCCCGCTGGTCCTGGTGCCCTGGCTCGGCATGATCCGCACCGGCTTTGTGTTCGGTCTGGCCAATGTCGGCGTGGCGGTCGCCTCGCTTATCGCCCTGCGCGCACGACAGAGTATTGGTCGCGATCTCGTTGCGGCCCTCATCGTGCTCGCATCGCTTGTCGCCGGCCTGTTTGCAGCCGACCATATCCAGCGCTGGTCGGAAGTCGCGTTCTATGGCGAGCCTGTCATCTATGCCCGCTCGACGCCGTACCAGCGCATCGCCATCACGCGGCGGGGCGAGGACCTGCGCCTCTACCTCAACGGCAACCTGCAGTTCTCGACGCGCGACGAATACCGATATCACGAGGCGCTGGTCTGGCCCGTGCTCGGCCGCGTTGCCCATCCGCGGCAGGTGCTGATCCTGGGCGGCGGCGACGGTCTCGCCGCACGTGAAGTCCTGCGCGATCCGCGCGTATCGAAGGTGACGCTGGTCGATCTCGACCCGGAAATGACGCACCTGTTCCGGGATGTACCCCAGCTTGCACAACTCAACCGGCATTCGCTGTCCTCTCCGAAGATGCAGGTGATCAATGGCGATGCGTTCCGTTGGGTCAGAAAGGCGGCCGGGCCCTATGACGCAATCCTGATTGACTTTCCCGATCCCACCGAGTTCTCGCTCGGCAAGCTCTATACCGAGAGTTTCTATCGCGAGGTCGCACGCCTGCTGGCCCCCGCCGGCGTGCTCACGGTGCAGAGCACGTCGCCTCTCGTGGCGCCACGCTCTTACTGGACCGTGGCAAGCACGCTTGAAGCCGCTGGGCTATCGGCACGCGGCTACCACGCCTATGTTCCCAGCTTCGGCGAATGGGGCTTCACCATGGCTGCACACAGCCGGCCGGGGGATGCTGTGGCCCTTCCTGCTGGGCTTCGGTTCCTGACGCAGGCCAGCGAACGGGCCATGTTCGATTTCCCGCCGGATATGGCGCGCCGCCCTACGCCTGTGAACCGCCTCGACAACCAGGCGCTGGTGCGCAGCTTTGCCGAGGAATGGGGGCATTACGATGGCTGATGCCACCCGGCGCGATGTCCTTCGGGCTGGCGCCGCCGGAGCAGGCGCCCTTTCTCTGGGCAGTTGCGCCACGCCGCCCATGGCTGGCACATTGGACGGATCGGATTGGCGGCGCGGCCACCTCGTCCGCGACGGCAAGTTTCCACCTGCAAACGGGGCGGAACAGCAGGCGGCGATCCTGATCGCCGGCGGGGGCGTGGCTGGGCTCTCCGCTGCCTGGCGGCTCAAGGCCGCCGGTTTCGACGATTTCGTGCTGCTGGAGCTTGAGGACAAGGTCGGCGGCAATGCGCGATCTGGCCGCAACCCGGTGAGCGCCTATCCACTTGGCGCCCACTATCTACCGGTGCCGAATCAGGAAGCTGTGGCCCTGCGGCGCATGCTGAAAGAGTTCGGCATGATCGTGGGCGAGGAAGGCGGCGCGCCGCTCTACGATCCTTATCAACTCTGCGCCGATCTTGAAGAGCGCCTGCTGTGGCGGGGAAGCTGGCAAGAAGGGTTGTATCCGTCCAGCGGACTGACGAGAGAAGATGCCGCCCAACGCGATCGTTTTGCGCAGGAAATGGCGCAGCTTCGCAATGCCGTGGGCACGGATGGGCGCCCTGCGTTCGCCATCCCCCGCGCCTATTCGAGCGTCGATCCCGCCTACACCGGGCTTGATCGACTCTCGTTTGCGCAGTGGCTCGATCAGCGCGGCTACAGCTCTCCCGTGCTACGGGCCTACCTGCGTTACTGCTGCCGGGATGATTATGGGACCGAACCGGAAGAGGTATCGGCATGGGCGGGCGTGCACTATTTCGCGGCGCGCCGCGGGTGGGCTGCGGGCAACGACGGCGATCGTGAGCTCACTTGGCCCGAAGGGAACGGGCGTCTCGTCTCGCTGCTGCGTGACGGCGTCTCCGATCATGTCCGCGCGGCCCACAGTGTATGTGCGATCGCGCAGCACGGCGACCACGCCGTGGTCGATGCCTTTGACCACAATGCCGGGTCCACCACCCGGTGGAATGCGGCTTGCGCGATCGTCGCCATGCCGCATTTTGTTGCCGCGCGTGTGGCCCCAGGACACGCCAGCGAAGGGCGTTTTCGCTATGCGCCCTGGGTCGTGGCCAATGTGACCGTCAATCGGCATCCGAAGGGGCGAGGCGTCAGCCTTGCGTGGGACAATGTCTCGACCGGCAGCGACAGCCTCGGTTATGTCGTCGCGACGCACCAGTCGGCAAGTGGCGGTAATGGCCCCACCGTGCTGACTTGGTATTTGCCCTTGTCCAGGACCGCTCCAAGCGAAGCGCGGAAGCTGATGATGACGCGCACGCTGCAAGCGTGGCAACGGCTGATCGCGGATGATCTCCTGACGATGAATCCCGATCTGATGGGCGCAATCGACAGGATCGACGTCTGGCGCTGGGGCCATGCCATGATCAGCCCTACACCGGGCTTTTTGTCCGACCCGGCCCGCAGGGCTGCGATCGACGCAAAACCGCCCGTTCTCTTCGCCCACTCGGATCTGTCCGGTCTTTCGTTGTTCGAGGAGGCGCACTACCGCGGCGTCGTCGCAGCGGAGGCTGCGCTGGCCCACCTTGCTCACCCTTTCGAAAGTCTTGCCTGACATGGCGCATTTGCCCGGCACCAGTGTCCATCTGCTCGCAGACTTGTGCCAAGGGAAGCGACTGAGCGACTTCGAACTGGTCGAGGCTACGCTGCGCCAAGCGGCTTTGGCGGCAGGCGCCAAGGTATTGAGTGTCCATGTCCACGCCTTTGGAGAGGGCATGGGCGTAACCGGAGTCGCCCTGCTGGCGGAATCCCACATTTCAATCCACACTTGGCCAGAAACCGGTGAAGCGGCAGTTGACCTGTTTGTTTGCGGAAACGACGTGGATGCAGCAGCCGGACTCGATGTAATTGTAGAGAATTTTTCTGCAGAAATCTTGCGCCGACATAGAATTGAACGGCTATCCAGGACATAAGGCCGTCCCAAATTGGTGGATGGAAGGCGCCGACCCAGGCGGGTGACGGGTTAGACAAATCGTAAATGGCATGCACAAGCGGTCAACGGCCGCCGCAAAAGCCGGCCTTGCCAAGTCCAATCACGTGCGTCCGAAGCCGCCATCGATTCACGACCATGCCGGCGGCAGATGCCGCGCCATACGGGCCTTGAGCAGCTCCACCAATTCCGGCTGCATGAAGGCATAATCGTCCGGAATATCCAGGCAGATTACTCGCTGCCCGCGCAAGGCCGCGCGGAACCGCCGTTGCAGCTTGGCGCGATGCTGTTTTTCCATCACCACGATGATGTCGGCCCATGAGACCAGTTCAGCGGTCAGCGGGTTTTCCGCGCCCTGGTTGGTGCCGGCCGACGACACTTCCAACCCTGGATACTCGGCGAACACCTGTTCGGCCGTCGGGCTGCGCAGGCGGTTCTGGCTGCAAATGAACAGAATGGTTTTCAAACAACGCCTCGGACCAAAATCGCCGACACTTTTTGGACGGCTTGCCCACAAGGTCAATCTGAACTATTGCCCCACCCAGCCAAGACCGGCCTGTTTTTGAACAAGGAAAGGAGAAGACCATGCGTGCAGCATCCGCCCGCAACACAAACCACTTCTTACTTCCCTGTGTTCAGGAACAGATTGCATGGGCAATTCTATCCCGGGCGACACGTTTCGCCTGATTGCTTTTCGCGGCTATCACGCCGCTGATTTTTCAGACATCTCCATCCTTGGCGCTCTGCCTGCCGGCCAGAATCATGGCCAGGGTGGTGCGCAATGAGCCCGATAGCCCTGATCGCCCGCGATCCATCGCGTTTCGATCCCTTGGCGCTTGATCAACTGGCAGCTTGCGCGCGCTATGACGGCATGGCGCGCATCGTCGGTCTGCCCGATCTGCACGCCGGCAATGGCATTGCCGTGGGCGCCGCCTTTTGGTCGCCAAGCCACGTCTGGCCGCATCTGGTGGGCAGCGACATCGGCTGTGGCATGGCCCTGTGGGAAACGGACTGCCCCTTGCGCAAGTTTCGCCTTGGTTCCGTCGAGCGCAAGTTGCACGGGCTGGACGCGCCTTGGGCCGGCGATCATGCGGCCGCTCTGGCCGAGGCCGGGCTCCCGCCGCATCTGGCCAGTCCGGCGCTGGGCACGATTGGTGGTGGCAATCACTTCGTCGAATTCCAGCGCGTCGAAGCGGTGGTGGACGAGGCCCGCTTTGCTGCATTGGGCCTGCGGCAGGACCGCGTGTGGATGATGGTCCACAGTGGATCGCGCGGGCTGGGCCAAGCCATCCTGCAGGCGCATCGCCAGGCTGATGCGCACCAGGGCATCCCCGCCGGTCGTCCCGAAGCGGAAGCCTATCTGGCCGACCACGACGCCGCGTTGGGATGGGCTATCCTCAACCGCCAGGTCATTGCCCGGCGCTTTTGCGAGAGCCTTGGGTTTGGTGGGCGCCGCGTGCTGGACATCTGCCACAACAGCGTCACGCCGCATCAAGGCGGCTGGCTGCACCGCAAGGGGGCGGCGCCCGCCGATCGCGGGTTGGTGACCATTCCAGGCTCGCGCGGCGATTTCAGCTATCTGGTCGAACCCGTCGCGGAAGGCGCCGATCATGCGCTCCATTCGCTGGCCCATGGCGCGGGCCGCAAGTGGAGCCGCAAGGATGCGCACGCGCGCCTGTCGCGCCGCTTCAAAGTAGCGGATCTGCAGCGCACTGCGCTGGGCAGCCAGGTGATCTGCGAAGACCGCCGCCTGATCTTCGAGGAGGCGCCCGAAGCGTACAAGGACATTGGCATGGTCATCGCCGATCTGGAGCTGGCAGGGCTGATCCGCGTCATCGCCCAGCTGCGCCCTCTCCTCAGCTACAAGACGAGGGCAGCATGAGCGAGGTGATCCTGCATGTCACAGCGGGCAAGGGGCCGCAGGAGTGCCGCTGGGTGGTGGCCGGCCTGGCACGTGCCTTTGCGCGGGAGGCCAAGGCCGTGGGGCTGGAATGCGAAGTGCTCGATGGGGCGGAGGAACGGCCAGCCTCCATCTTGCTGCGCCTCGCGGGGGAGGCAGCGTCGGCCTTTGCCGCCAAGCGCATCGGCACCAACCAGTGGATCGGCAACAGCCCCTTTCGCCCAACGCACAAGCGGCGCAACTGGTTCGTCGGTGTGTCATTGGCGCCCAAGCCCGACGAGATGATCGATCTGAGAGAGGAGGATATCGATTATCAGGCCATGCGCGCCAGCGGGCCGGGTGGGCAGCATGTCAACAAGACCGACAGCGCGGTGCGGGCAACGCACCGGCCGACAGGCCTTGTCGCCACCGCGCAAGAGCAGCGGTCCCAGCACGCCAACCGCAAGCTGGCGCGGCTGAAACTGGCGATCATGCTGGAAGAGTGGCGCGGGCAAGCCCAAGACGATGCGCGCAGATCGCAATGGCAGGTCCATCAGGAGCTTGAACGTGGCAACGCGGTCAGGATCTATGCCGGAGAGCGGTTTCAGCTAAGATCGGCTTGAACGCCGTCGGTGGGTGGTTTTGCGCCCGCCCACCGATCTCCTGGAGATACCGTGTTGTTTGCCCAAAACCTTGCCGCGATGCAGATTGTCCTGGATGCCTGCGCCTTTGCCACGCGCATGCACGGCAACCAGCAGCGCAAATATACCGGCGAGCCCTATGTGCTGCATTGTCTGGAGGTGGCGCGAACGGCGGCGGACGTCGGTGGAACGCCCACGATGATTGCGGCGGCACTGCTTCATGATGTGGTCGAGGATACCGAGGCCAGCATTGAGGATGTTCGTGCCCAGTTTGGCGAGGACATTGCGCAAGGCGTCGCTTGGCTCACCGATGTCAGCCGCCCCGAGGATGGCAACCGCACGGTCCGCAAGGCAATGGACCGCGCGCATCTGGCGCAGGCCCCTGCCGAGATGAAGACCGTCAAGCTGGCCGATGTGATTTCCAACACCCGCTCGATTGTCGATCACGGCGATGGCTTCGCCCGGGTCTATCTGCACGAGATTGCCGCCCTGCTGGAGGTGCTGACCGAAGGGCACCCCGAACTGCTGCGACGGGCGAAGGCAGAAGTGGAGCAAGGCGCGGCCAAGTGGCTGGCATGACCGCGCTTGATGCGCTGCGCCTCGCGGAACATGGGGCGCAGCTCTTCCGCGGGGCAGCCTTGGCGGACCTGCAGGAGTTGCAGACAGCAACGGCAGGACTGCCTCCCGATCAGGCGGGTGTCCGCATTCATGGAGTGGGCCTGCTGCGCCCCTGTCTGGCGCCGTCCGGCTCGATCGGTGCCATCGCCAGCAACGTCCTTGGCGCCGCAGCCAAGCCTGTCCGCGCCATCCTGTTCGACAAGAGCGCGGCGACCAACTGGTCGTTGGGCTGGCACCAGGATCGTACCATCTGCGTGCGTGATAGGATCGCGGTGCCCGGTTTTGGGCCATGGTCAGTCAAGGCGGGCCTGCTCCACGTTGCCCCTCCTGCAGAATTGCTGTCGCGCATGGTAACGCTGCGGGTTCATTTCGATGATGTGCCTACCATCAATGCTCCCCTGCTGATCGCTCCCGGGTCGCACTGCCGCGGCCGCGTGCCGGAATCTTCGGTAGCTCAGGTGGTGGCGGAATGTGGCGTTGTTGCCTGCCTTGCCGAGGCGGGAGACATCTGGGCCTATTCCACGCCCATCCTTCATGCCTCCGATGCTGCCAGCCGGCCCGGGCATCGACGCGTTCTTCAAGTGGATTTCAGCGCCGACGACTTGCCGGGTGGCTTGGAATGGTTGGGCGTTTAGCGGGCTTACCCGCCACCCCTGAAATCATCCCACCCCAGCCCGAACCGCGCCAGATATTTGCGCAGCCGGTCGGCGTCATTGGTACTGGCACGTTTTACGCGCGATGCGGCGAAGAGTGTGCGGCCTGCTTCGGACAGGGAACGGGCAGAAGCGCAGGTTTGCACAACAAAGGCCAGTTGCACGCGGTCAAACGGGTCAAGATCAGCCAGCGCATCGGCGGACAGCCAGCGTTCCAGCCTATCGCCATCGACCGGGCCATCGGCCCAGAGGCGCTTGAGCCGTTCGATCTCCTTGGCCACGGCCGGAACATCGATCCGTCCCTTGGGCGAGAAGGTTGCCATGCGCGTGACACTGGCGGCCAGATCGCGGAAATTGCCTGACCAGCGCGCGGCGGGAGACAGCGCGAAGGCGAGGTAATCGGCCCGTGCTTCCTTGTTGAACGTCACCCTTTCGCCTTCGCGCTCGGCATGGCGATCGAGTTCGTAATCGAGGTTCGGGGCGATATCCTCGCGCCGCTCGGCCAGGCCGGGGAGCGCGAAGGTCCAGAGGTTGAGGCGAGCGTAGAGATCCTCGCGGAAAGTGCCTGCGGCCACGCAAGACGCCAGATCGCGGTTGGTCCCGGCGATCAGCTGGAATTCGCTCTGCGCTTCCTTGTCGGCACCGACGGGCAGGAAGCGCTTGTCCTCAATGGCGCGCAGGATCATCGCCTGCTCGTCGAGGCCCAGTTCACCAATTTCGTCGAGGAACAGCATCCCGCCATCGGCGCTGCGCAAAAGCCCGGCGCGATCCGCCGCCGCGCCGGTGAAAGCGCCCTTCTTGTGGCCGAAGAGTGCCGACATCGCGCTGTCCCCGCGCAAAGTGGCGCAGTTCACCTCGACAAAGCTGCCGGTCATCTGGCGCTTGAGTTTCTTCAGTTCGAAGATGCGGCGGGCAAGCTGGCTCTTGCCAGCGCCGGTTGGCCCCATCAGCAGTATGGGCGCGCGTGTGCGGCTGGCCACCTGCTCGATCTCGTCGATCATCGTGTTGAAGGCGGGGTTAAGCGTTTCGATCCCCGATTTCAGGAACGAGGAACTCTCCGCGCTCTCGCTGGCAAAGCGCGTGGCAATGCTGTCATAGCGCGAGAGATCAAGGTCGATCACGCTCCACGTGCCTGCCGCATCGGGGGCGCCGCGCCGGGGCTGGGTCTGCAGCAGGCGCCCGGGCAGATAATGCGCCTCTGTCAGCAGGAACAGGCAGATCTGCGCGACATGGGTGCCGGTGGTGATATGCACCAGCACATCCTCGGCATCAGGGTCCAGCGCCAGCCCCCGCGCAAAGTCGAGCAGCTTGCCGTAGACTTCTTCAAAATCCCAGGCGTCCTTGAAGTCGAGGACATGCCGTTCCACTCGCGTTTCGGGCGAGACCGAGGCAATGTCCTGCGCGACATAGTCAGCGAGGCGGCTGTGCAGATTGCCATGGATCATGACGAAGCGATCCACCCGCAAATCCTCATGCATGCACAGCCCCACCGACGGCCGCCACTTCATCCAGCGCGAAGGGCCGAATTTGGCGGCGTCGAGCGTGGAGCCGAGAAAGCTGATGACGGTGGTTGGCTTCATGCGCGGAATTTATATCAGCTTATATTTCCAGATACAAATTTCCGAATTTTTGCGGTGGGCTTTGCTGCCTTGAATCGGCAAACAGATTTTAAATTCTTTAATTATCAATGCTTTCCAAAATTTCCAAAGCATCATTCCCAAAACTGGCACGCCATCTGCAAATGGTATTGCGTCGGGTCAGTCGAACAGCCCGACAGGTAAGCGGCAAGCGGGGCGGCCGGAATGGGCCGGCCGCCCCCAGACCGCCCCTCACAACGAATTTTGCCATGGGCGGCCAGCGACTTGCCAATGCCGCGTCGCCGGCACCATGATCACCATGCGGGAGGCCGAGATGGCTGAGACCACTTATGAATTTCACGATGTCGCTGGCGGCGTGCCGATCAAGATGTGGACGCGCGGCGTGGCTGTCGAAGACCAGGCCCGCGACCAACTGGTGCGCGCGGCCAGGATGCCGTTCATCTTCAAGCATGTCGCCGCCATGCCCGACGTGCATGTCGGCATTGGCGCCACGGTCGGCTCGGTCATCCCCACGCGCGGCGCGGTAATCCCGGCGGCGGTGGGGGTGGACATCGGCTGTGGCATGATGGCCGCGCGCACCTCGCTGATGGCGCATGACTTGCCCGACAATCTGGAAGGCATCCGCAGTGCCATCGAACAGGCCGTGCCGCATGGGCGCAGCGTGGGGCGTGGCAAGCGCGATCGTGGTTCGTGGGGCAACCCGCCGGCCGCGATTGTCGAGGCATGGGCCAGCCTGGCGGTGCGCTTCGCGCGGATCTGCGACAAGCATCCCCGCCTGAAGAACACCAACAACCTCACGCACCTGGGCACGCTGGGCACGGGCAATCATTTCATCGAACTATGCCTCGACCAGGACGCGCGGGTGTGGGTGATGCTGCATTCCGGCTCGCGCGGGGTGGGCAACGCGATCGGCTCGTTCTTCATCGAGCTCGCCAAGCAGGACATGCGCAAATGGCACATCAACCTGCCCGACGCGGACCTCGCCTACTTCCCCGAAGGGACCGACCATTTCGACGATTATGTCGAGGCGGTGGGCTGGGCGCAGGATTTTGCCGCGCTCAACCGGCGGATGATGATGGCCAGTGTGATCGCCGCGTTGCGGGGCCAGATTGCCAAGCCGTTCGAGGCGGAACTGGAAGCGGTGAACTGCCACCACAACTACGTGACGCGCGAAAACCATTTCGGCGAGAACGTGCTGGTCACCCGCAAGGGTGCGGTGCGTGCGGCCAAGGGCGTACTGGGGATCATCCCCGGCTCGATGGGGGCCAAAAGCTTCATCGTGCGCGGCCGTGGCAATGCAGAGAGCTTTGACAGCTGCTCGCATGGCGCAGGCCGCGTGATGAGCCGCACCGCGGCCAAGCGCCTGGTCAGTCTGGCCGACCATATCGCCGATACGGCAGGCGTGGAGTGCCGCAAGGACGTGGGCGTGATCGATGAAACGCCCCGTGCGTACAAGCCGATCGAGGCCGTCATGGCGGCGCAAGCCGATCTGGTCGAGATCGTCCACACGTTGAAACAAGTGGTCTGCGTGAAGGGGTGATGATGGATTTTCGCGACATTGATTGGCAGTCCGACTGTCCGGATCCGATCGCGGTTGCAAGCGATTGGGACCGGACAGTCATCACTCCAATTCGGCAAACGGACGAGAAAATAAGGTCGGTCGTTCGTGCGTTGGTAAGTACGCACGTTAATGGCGGTGCGAAAATCGCTCAGTTTGAAATCGATGCCGCGCCCGCAGTACGATGGGCGCTTTCGCGCAATCGCTGGAATGAATTCGATTTGTTGGGGCGATTTTTCAGGCACACTTTGGTCAAAGAGATTTTACCCCCAGTGGAACGGATTAAACCAACAATCTGCGCTTTCCAAATGGAGGGCACATTAACCGCATTTGGTCGATTGGCCGACTGGATTCGCGAAGGCGGTGCCTATCGCAAATTTAATGGGTCGGACGAAGCCGCTTTGAAGTTGGCGACCGGCCTCATGGAATCAGTATGCGAGAAGCGATTCTCCGAAACGAACACTTGGGTAAATTGGATGCCATGGACGGATTGGTTCTTGGACGTGGCTTGGGATGGAACATTCCTGTGGTTTGACACTCGCAGGGGCATCGCGACTGTCCTCATGGTTACGGACACAGATTAGAAATGATGATTATCGACGGATCGGAAGGCGAGGGCGGTGGCCAGATGGTGCGCAATTCATGCGCGCTGTCGCTGGTCACCGGCCAGCCTTTCCGCATCACCAACATCCGCGCCAAGCGCTCCAAGCCCGGCCTGATGCGCCAGCATGTGACTGCGGTGGAGGCTGCGGCGGCCATTTCCGGCAGCACGTGCAGCGGGCTCACGGTGGGCTCGTGCGATCTCACCTTTCACCCCGGCACGGCGCGGGCGGGGGACTATCACTTTGCGATCGGCACAGCAGGAAGCACCGGGCTGGTGCTGCAAACGGTGTTGATGCCGCTGCTTTTGGCCGATGGCCCCTCGCGCCTGGTGCTGGAAGGCGGCACGCACAACATGCTGGCCCCGCCCTTCGACTTTATCGAGCGCTGTTTTCTGCCCATCATCAACCGTATGGGACCACGTGTGTCAGCACGCCTGGTGCGGCATGGCTTCTACCCGCGCGGCGGCGGGCGAATCGAGGTGGAGATCGCGCCCGCGCCGCTGGCACCTGTGGACTGCACCGGGCGCGGGGCCTTGCTGGGCGTGGGTGCGCAGGCGGCCTATTGCGGCCTTCCCGGCGAAATTCCGCAGCGCATGCTCGACCGTGCCCGCAAGGATTTGCCGAATTGGGAGGCCGCTGACTTTGCCATGCGCCAATTGCCCGAAGATCAGGGCCCTGGCGTGATCCTGATGCTGGAGGCGCGCTATGAAGGGGCGACGGAAATCGTCAGTGGCTTCGGCCAGATGGGCGTGACGGCGGAGCGCTTGGGCAAGACCGCGGCGGCGCGGATGCGCGGCTATCTGGAAAGCGACGCCTTCGCCGGGCCCTATCTGGCCGATCAGTTGGTGCTGCCCTTTGTATTGGCAGGTGGCGGTGCTTTCACCACGGTCAAGCCCAGCCAGCATCTGATCACTGCAATCGACATTGCGCAGCGCTTCACCGGCAGAGCCGTCAGGCTGGAGCAGCAAAGCGAGGGCGGCCATCGCGTTTGGGTCAGGTAACTGCCGTCGCCATGCCTTAGAGGTACTGGCGCGGTCGAGAAGCTCGAATATGGTTGTATGGCATTTATTTTAAAAGATTATTTTTGAAGATCGAAAATTCAGTTCCCGTTCCAGTCCCCATGGTGAGTACCCTGCGTTTTGCTGTGCAGCCAACGACGCCCATCGCCCAGAGCACGACCTATCAGAGACAGCCCGCACACTGCATCATCCTAACGTCTTAACCAGCTTCACCTGCAATTGCGGCCGGCGCTGGCGCCAGGATTGCTGTTGCACCAGCGGTGCAAGGAGGTCCTGGCGGGTGCGACCGGGGGCAAGAAGAGTGGTGGAGAGGGACAGGGTTTTGGCGAAGCTGTGCGTCCAGGCCAGGCTCACTTCGGCCCAAGGCGCGTTGCGGATCTGGTACTGATGTTGCGGGTTGTTGTACGACCATTGTAGCTGCACCACATCTCCCGGCACCGGGCAGGCGCGGGAGTCGCGCGTCTGGTTGGTCCATTCCAGCGTGCCGCTGGTGGTGGCGCGCAGGCTGTGGGCGATCGGGGCGCTTTCGGGCGTCATGCCGGCTTGGGTTTCCACCGGGTTGCGCTGGTCGAACAGGTTGGCGCTGAGCGTGATTTTTACCTGGCGTAGCAGCGGAGCGCTCAGGTCGAACTGGGCGCCGGCGGTTCGGCGGCGGCCGGCGTTGACATAGCCATAGACACTCGCCCCCGCCGCGTTGACGGCGTAGGTGGTGCTCCATACGTTGCCGGTCGTGCGCCAGAACGCGGTGAGATTGGTTTCGATCTTGCCGGGCCGATATTGCAGGCTGCCTTCATAGGCCTGCGTAGTTTGGTCGCGCAGGGCGGGGTTGCCCCGGAACACGGTCAGCGCGTCGTCCACCACGGCATAGGAGCGCAGGTAGTCAAGCGGGGCACGCTCTATGCGTTGGCTGTAGCTGACCGTGAACGTCAGCCGCCGGCTGGCGAGGTATTGCAAGTGCAGCGAGGGAAACAGTGTCGTGCGCGCAAGACGCGCGCTGGTCAGCTCGTCGCTCACGCTGGCGCCGGCCACCTGTCGCACGTTGCGCTCGGCGCGTAGCCCAGGCTCAAGAGTAACCGCGCCCAGCATCTGCTGGAACGTGGCATAGGCCGCCCAGGTCTCGCTGCTGCCGTCAAAATGGTCGGTCGCGCCGTTGCTGCGTGTGCCATCAGCGGCCGTGGTCACCAGGCTGTAATCCTGCCTGGTCGTATCGCGGTGCCAGGTCGCACCCAGCGCCAGCAACTGCCCGCGCGCCATGGGGTGCTTCCAGCCTGCCTGCGTGTCGATCGTGGTGCTGGGATGACGCAGGCGTGTCGTGAAGGCGCCGCCATTGGTGAAGCGTGCATTTGTCACATCGTCGAGCATGGGGTTCGTATAGACTTGCGCGGAGGCAGTCAGCGCTTCCCGCTCCCGCGTGCCGCGATGATCCAGAGCGAGTTCGCCGGTCAAAAAGCTGGCCCGGCTGTCAAGCCGGCGATCTTCCGAGAACGAGGCGAAATCGGTGGTAATGCCGCGATAATCGGTGCGCGTCATGTTGATGTCGTGCCCGCCGCCACCGCCCAGGGCCAGGGTCACGCTGTTCCTGGCATCGGCCGCATAGGTCGCCTTGCCGCTCAGTCGGCCGACGGTGCCGCGATAGGCGGAGCGACTATCTTGGCTGTTGCTCGTGGCTGCGCCGCCGGTGGCCGGTTCAATGCTACGCAGCGCGGAACTGTTCCAGCGCCCCATTGTGCCGATATTGCTGCCGGCCTTTACTTCATAGGACCAGGCCTCGCGCTTGTAGTGCAGCGTCGTGTCGACCAAGCCATAGCCGTAAGTTGAGCTTTCCAGGCTGGCGTTGCCCGACCAGCCCATTCGCCTGTTCTTGCGCAACACCAGGTTGATCACCCCGCCGGTGCCTTCGGCAGAAAACTGGGCGGACGGGTTGGTCAGCACCTCGATCCGCTCGATGTCGCTACCATGAAGGGTGCGCAGGTATTGCCGGGCGTCGCCCACATAGGGACGCCCGTCGACATAGATTGCCGCGTTGCCCGAGCCGAGTAGCAGCACTTCGCCTTCGGGCGTGACCGTCACAGCAGGCAGGCCGCGCAGCAGTTGCGTCGCGCTTTTCTGCTCCGATTGTGGACTCTGCTGCACCTGATAGGTGCGTCGGTCGATGGCCTGCGTGCCGGTGGACCTGGTGGCGATTACTTCGATCACGTCCGCATCCGCCGTGGTAGTAACCAGCACGGCTTGCGCCGTCAGCGGCAGTTCGGTGGCGTTCATGGCGTCTGTTCTATAAGGCTAGCGCGCTGGCGGAAAAACAGAAAAAGCGCGGCTGACCAGATATTTAATGCCAATTACTCACCAGATCCTATTGAGCATGAGGCTGCATTGTCAAAGGTCATTCGCGCATGGAAGTGGCAAGGGCCGGTTTCTGGGTTTGGTGCGGAGCACTGGAACGCCCGGCAAGGCGCGTAGCCGGCCGGCAGTTCTCATACTCACAAGTGACCGGTTCCAGCGCAAGCCGATATGCCTACGGCCGTACCTGAACGTCTCGCATTGGTTGGGAGCTGACGCCGGGCATGCCATATCGTCAATAACATAGGTCCGGCCCAGCATGGCATGAGGCGAGGATTCGCCAGCCGGACGCCCTGAAAAATGCCGCAGATTTCAGCGGCTTGTAAAGCTGTCGGGGATGCCCTGAGACCGGGAATTGGAGGGTGAAGGGAATCGAATTGGCGATCTATCAAATTGATAAAACTACAGCTTTATCGATGATTCGCAAATCGGTCCATCATGGGTGCCCCTGTCAAGTGAAAAGTGAATGGGTTCGGTTCGCAGGAGCAGAATCCAATGTCCGATTCGGCCGAGTCGTGGGTCACTTGCACCTCGGATTTTAGGCACCGGAGTTGTGACCCAGATCGCCGACATAACGGCCATTTGCCAGCTCTCGATGGATCCCCGATAGCTGCCGCTCGATCATAGAGCAAAAGACCACCTAGCAACTGCGGTCGGTACCGAGAGCCTTATTCTACTAGGCTTTCCTCGCCATGCATCGCTGGCATCCGCTACCCAGCTATAGATTACCCGCTGCGTACGTGCCCCCACTCAGCAAACCCCATCTCAAAGCGGGTGCCATCCTAGTGTGCTGAAGCAAGAGCCGCATCTCCGTTGTGCATCTACGGGCTTCGGGAAGGGCGCCTCGCGCGATCAGAGACCGGACGTCTGTGCTCCGGTTCCGCACGGGTCCCAATGGGCTATTCTCGGCCTCTCGTCAGAATCGCTAGTAATAGGGCGGAAGGCAAATGCCCTGATTATACAAGTCATTCGAACGATGTCTCATCCAAGCTCGCGGCTGGCGCGCGCATCCGCTTTCTGATCCGAACCCTCTTATATCGAGTGTTCTCGACCTTGTTGAACCTGCGGACGAAGGCGTCCTCGGCGATGATAGTCTGCTGGCCATCGGCATGGATCAATTCCGAAATGCTCCACCGGTCTTTCACGCGGTAGAGGAGCTCGGGGTCGACGATTTCTATCGCATATAGGAGCCTTGGAATCGAAGCCGGTTCGGCGCGATAAGCCTCTACGGCCGATACCCGACAGCGATGAAGTATCAGTAGCTCTTCAGCCAAGTCGCCGATGTCTGGGTCTCGCTCTTCTGCAAAGATTTTCTGCAACTCGGCTTCCGCTTCGGGCATCCACGAGATGACTTTGACCAACAGCTCGCGATCGGGCTTTGCGGCTGTAGCATACCTTGCGTGAATGAGAGGCAGCGCTTCGTGATGCCGACCCCTTAGCTCGATGCACATGGCCCGGAACGCGATCTTGGCATCTCGCCCGCCATCCTTCGAAGGGAGGGACTTTAGCATCGCCTGAAGCGCCCTTGCTCCAAGTCCGGCAGAGCAGGGAGCCAGGTAGCGTTGCCGCTCCGGATTTTCTTGCCAGGCTTGTTCGAATGCCTGCTCGGCTTGGGCAACGTCGATGCGCGCCAATGCGTTGATCATGTCGGGCAGTTCGTTCGTCATGATGTTGGGCGGAGCGAAGGCCCGTTCCAATACCATATCTTGGACGCCTCGATGGCCTCGCTGCAGATAGGGATCGATGAGCTGCTCACCGAAGAGCGACCGGCGCCGCATGAACGGTTCTGCGGCTGCAAGCAGTTCATCGGAGACGTCGTCTTGGTGAAGGCGGACTGCGAGCACGTCTAGGTCGGTCGAAGTCCAACTCGTCTGGCTAGAAAGTGTCATCAGAAATGCGTCTAACTTCGCTCGGGCTGGCGATCCGCGTTCCTGCAGCAAGACGTTGCAGGCCGCCAGATGCCCTTCTGCATCCTTGTCCTTGCGGAAGCGCGGAAGCGCCCGCTCCAGCAGCAAGGGATCGTTTGCGCCGTAATAGATGGCGAGATTAATCGCTCTCGCTTCCGTTGCGCTACCCGGCTGAGTCAATCGGACACAATCCACGAGCACGCCAGCATCTTCGGCAAAGCCGAGGTCGTCGAACAATTCGAGGCCGAGCGAACGCTCGAGATCGGAACCCCCAGTGAGCAGGTTCAGCATGCGCGGATACCAGACGTCAGGCTTCAGTCCCACGAGCAACCGCCAGACCGCTGGGCGGACGGGCTCGGTATAGGGCGTCGACCAATCGACTGCCATAGCCTCGAGCCGGCGCACCACCCCCGGCGTGGCCGTGAAAATCGCAGCGTTCACGCCCGGCCCGCGATCGCCGAATGGCCCGTCCAGCAAAGCGATCACATAGGCGTCGAGGTCGGAACCGCCGATCCGCAGCAGGAGCGTCCAAATATTGCCGGCAAGCGCATTTTGAGCGCCTCGGGCATGACCCTCGAGACGAATTCGCAGGTTGTGGGCGAGACGGCTGCCGCGCATCGCATGGAATGCCCTGTCATTGGCGGGATTGAGGCTGCCGCTTCCCAGGACTCCGAGCAAAATGCGGGCTTGGCGCTCGTCGCCGCCGCCCGCCTGTGCAAGCTCAGCGTCAAGACGTTGCAACAAGATGGCGAGGGTTTCGAGTCCCACCTCGCATTTCGCGCCGGCCCAGAACGTTGCTAACATGCATCCGGTGGGGTCGACATGCATCAGCCAGTTGTCAATTAGGTGGCGCACTTGCAAAGGGTGCTGATCCAGCATCCGACTGAGCCAAATGCCGGTTTGTGGCGGATACCGCACCGCAGGTTTGGCGACGATCATTTCTGTCGCCTTGATTGGATCCATGCGTGCGAGGGCCGCGAATGCATCGGGAGCACAGTGTGTCGCCCGTTCGATTTGATGAACGAGGAACGGCAGCCTCGACCGGTCATTGGTGCGCTGAATGAAACCGACGAGCCGGGAGTGGTTATCCTCGTCCATATGTTCGAAAAGATGATGCGAAATCCGAGCCCACTGATCCTGCCTTGGGGCTGGGGCTATTTCGCGTAGCAGGATCGTAGCGATGCCCAGTGCTTTCGCATCGGTCGTGGAGAGGATCTTGGCCTCGAGCCAGTTTGGATCGGTGCGGGACAGGCACAGCGCGGCTTCACGATACCGTTCGAACCGCGCAAAATTGCGCTGCTCGGTTCCGACTTTCCGGTAAGCCTCGACCAAGCCCTCCCACAAGCGCTCGCGCTCCGTGGTCAGCGGCCACTCCGATCCCAGGAGCAGCAGCAACTTCCAAGCCCTATCGTCACCTTGAGCCAATTGCCGCGAGACTCTGTCACGCTCGGCTGGCGGTAAATTCAGAGCGAGAATTGCCGCTACAATGTTGCCGGCTAAGCCAATATCGCGATCCCTGTCGGTGATAAGCGCGGCCCGAGCGAGAAGTCCTTCTAGGATCGCAGACCCGATGGTCGGGCACAGGTCTCGGTAGAAGTTTTGCGAGGACCTATGTTGCCGATCGTCCTCGAGCAGAGACAGAAGCTCGGCGACTTTTGTCGAGGGCGCGGTCCCGGAAGATGCAAGCCAGACAACGTCCATCATGAGGAAGCCCAGGCCGTGGAGGCGGCTGCGATCTTGCGGGGAGTCGTTGCCGAGGCACTCGATGCACGATGCAACCTCTTCCGCGCCGACGGAGGCTTGGGACAGCCGCTCGGCTAGCCATTCGGCGATCGCCCACGTGAGGAGACGGTCATGGGCGAAGCGCCATTTGCCCGACACCTCCGCGAGCCAGCCCGAGGCCACGAGTTGTCCGAGTTGATCATCGGTGAAGCCCAGCGCGACGACCTCGGAATCCGTTGCCTCGGTGGCCGACTTCTCGACCATCTTCTGCGCCAATGCTTTCAGACGGGCACCTGTCGTCTGGCCTGCGCGCTCGCGTGCGCGATGCCAGAACTTGCCAAGCACGATGTACTCATTTGCTGGGTTCCACCCGCCACTCTCGATCGCCAGGGTCGCGTAGATTCCGCAAAGGACCGGGTGTCGCAACATACGCCGAATATCTGCCGGAACCGCGCCCGCCTGCACGCCTCGCCGATTGAGCGCGTCGAAGAGTTGGGCCTCTCCGAATTCGCCGACTTCGTGCGGCAGGACGCCGATCTCGCGGAACGCACTGGCGTCTGCATCGGGCGGCAGCTCCGCCATCAGCATGAGGCCATCACCTAGGCCATTCTGGTAGAAAACCTTCTTCAGCTCTTCGGCATTTCCGCATCCCTCCCACAAGACGAGGATGTCCGCGTCATCGTTGCCAGTCTGCCGTCGCCACAACTTTCCGAGGGCGGAGGAATCGATCGGGCTGTCGTGGTTCAGCGTATCGATGGCGATCACGCGCTTCATCTCGCGTTCCAGTTCGGCGCGGTCCGCCGCGCGAATGAGCAGTGCGGGACGACGCGCTTCGATTGCATCCTGCGCCAGACGGCAAAGCGCCCAGCTCTTGCCGTTTCCCGATGGGCCAGCAACAAGTGTCAGCGGTGCGGATACGGTCACCGAAAGCGGCGGGCGGACATCGTAGGCCACGTCGTAGCGACGCGCATCAAGCGCGGTCTTCAGCGCGGTATCGAGGCGTAGCTGCGCGTCGGTAACGATGGCCAACCCCAAGGCTTCAGCCATCATGGGTCCGGTCAGAACGGTGCCACTTTCAATGGCCCGGGTCATCAGATCGCCAGCCAATTGGTCGAGCTTCGCGCCGATCTGATCTGCATAGGGTAGGTGAGGGAGAAGGTGCTGCGCCAACCGCGCACGCAATGCGGTGACGCTGACCGGGTTTGCCAAATGCAGACGGCTACAAAACTTGCGAAATTCCACGGCGAACCCGGCGGCTCCACCCCTCCGCTTGAGGTAGACAGTCCGGCAGGACTTTCTCGCCCGCTGGTAGTCCGATTGAACCGGGGCCGTGGTCGTTCGGGTCCCGTCCAGAAGCGAAAACAAGTCCGCAGCTGGTTTTGAAAGCCGCTGATTGCTTTGAAATTCGTACCGATCGCAGGCGGTTTCGCAATGCGCGCCGAAAAGATCGGGCAGCACGGAAGTGGCCAGTGTGCCGGCATCGATAACCTGGGAGCGCATTTTGAGCTGAATGCAGTGGCGCGCGCCTGCTTGGATGATCGCATCGCCACCACCATCTGGCTCCAGGATCACAAGAACGCCATCTGTGGCAGCGTTCGCGCCGCTCCCTTCCAGATGCACTTCCAGCAATCGCGTCGCTGTCGCCTGCAATTGATAAAGGAAGCCCAACAATGCCGCGCTGCCGCCATGCGTGAGAGATTTCTTGGGCTTTTTCAAGAGACGACATCCTCGCATCCGGCAATGGTCCCTAGCATAAGGGTCCTTGGTCATTGACGTAAAGAGTTGGTCGGTTCAATTTGAGACTGCAATCGCGATTTCCCGAGTTCGATTTGGACGTGAAATTACCACTTACCATTTCTATCAAATACATTCCTAACATAGGCTCGCGAGGGTCAGTTGCTGCGGCGGGACTTTAAAATGACATTCGAAGAGTATCAGCAGATTGGCCGGCCTCTCTACGTCGCCTTTGTGGTCGCTGTGCAGAATATTCTTGACCAAGCTCTCGATCAATATGGTCTCGTTGCGCATGCGATCACCGGAAGGGCAAAAGAATTAGCATCCTTGCGCAAAAAGCTCGCTGATCGTGGAATTTCATTCGATCAATCGATGGATGATATCAAAGATCTCGCGGGCTGTCGGATCGTGTTTCTGACCAACTCGCAAGTCGATGGCTTCAACTCTACCGGGGCATTGCACGAGAATTTCGAGGTGATCAGCGTCAACGTCCACCACCCTGTTCCTGGGACGGATACTGAGACGCGGCTTTTCGACAGTACCAACTACTTGGTGGGCTTGAAGCCGGATCGCTTAGCCCTCGCCGAATATCGTAAGTTCGACGGGCTGCAGGTCGAGATTCAGATCCAGACCCTACTGAATCATGCTTGGGCCGAAATGGACCATGACACGATCTACAAGGAACCCAAACTCACGCACCTCGGTGTTGCTCGCATGGCGGCCATCGGCGATCGGATGAACCGTGTCATGCAGGACCATCTTGTTCCCGCAGGCCATGACTTCGATAAGATTGCCCGGGATTTCCACCGACTGCTCAAGGCCGACGGCGCAGCCGAGGAGACTCTGGACTCGATCGCGCGGGCCAACACCATCAATGTCCTCGAGGATGCGCTGGCGGCCTTCGAAGACCTAGTTCTTCCGCATTTCGACGACCCGTCGCAGGAGTTTTCCAAGCAGCTCGATACGCTGGTCGACGTGGTGGAACGCTCTCGCGATTATGCCGTAATGCCGATCGTCACGGCGATCGGAGATTTTCCGGGCAAGACGAGTTTGGACGTCGCCCGGCGCGTCTCGCAGCTCATCGTCTCGTATCGCTATGTGGAGCCGGAGCGCATCTTCCGCGTGCTCGTTCGGCTATACCTCGGAGTTCGCGTGGATGCGGAGCGGGCGCTCTGGATTGAAGCCGGCGAGAAGTTGGCAAAGCACACCCTCGCGGTCTGGAAGCAGCACGGACCGGCAGCGCAACGCGTCGTGGTCGACGAGATCGAGCGTTTGGACGCGGACGCCGTCCGCGGTGCGAGATCTCTCCTGACCAGCATGCTCGCGCACGTACTGTTGGCCGAACTCGGTGGAACGATATGGACATTGGAAAGCGCCGTGATCCATCAGGGTGTTGTCGGCATTTCGGAAGAGATGCGGCAACTGCGCGGCCGCGCCATCGATTGGCTGGAGCGATGGCTGGATGAGGCTGTCGACGATGCCGAGCGCCTGGCGATCCTTTGCGCTTTGGGAAACGCGGATTCCATGCCGATGCAGGGCGGCGGCGACAAAGCTCTGTTTCTGATGCTGCTCGAAGACGGTGCCCGCGTAGCCAAGATCATCCTGGCTCGCGCGCCGCAATGGGGCCTGGAGCTGCGTCGCGGCCGCGAGGTTGATGCATTGCATACCCACTATCGCTTCCACGTCCTGCGGCCGGACCTGGCGCAAAAGCCCGAGCTCGTCGCCGCTCAGAAGGATCTGATCGCTGCAATCCTTGTTGCCCGGGTAAGCTTCATGCACGACGAGGCTTCCTGGTTGAAACGCTTCTTCGATCAAGAGCCAGACGAAAGTCGGCTTGCAGAGATAAGTGAGTTACTGGCGCTGGCGCGGGAAAAATCGGCGCGACATGGAAAAGGCGTTCGTTGAGCGAGAAGTAAATCTACTCAGACTTATGCGTCCAACAGAACAGGTTGAGTTCGATTACCTGAACGAATGTCAGACTCTTGTGATTTCGATATTGATTCCGGTCAGCCACCAACGTCCGCGATCACGGCCGCTCTGGCTTGCGCGCCGTAGCGATCATCCGCTCTCCGGCTGCCCTCTGATCCATGTTCATGGTTCGCGCAGCCATCCACTCGGGCACATGCCAACTGGCCGGCAGGGATCGAGCGATGGCTCCGGGGAGTACGGCGCATGCGAGGATACCGGCAAGCATTCCCGCCACCGCGCCCCATATCTGACGTTCGATCTGCTGATCGGCAGCTTGCCCACGCTTCACGATGCCGTCGATTTGCCCGGCCGACCTGTCGAGCGCAGCGCGGGCAGTGTCGAGCATGCGCCTATCCTCGGCGCGCACTGTCTGGGCGGCGAGGTTGATCTGCTTTGCCATTTCGGCCGGGGTAAGCGAGACCGCCGGTGTCTGTTCGATGGCGGCAAGCCGGGCGCGGAGATTGCTCAGACTGCGGTCGATGCCATCGAGCGCGGCGGTGTGGTCGGGGATCCGCTCGCGTGCCGCCGTCAGATTGGCGACGGCATTGTGCAGGAGGCTGAGCTCGTGCCGCACGGCCTCAAAAGCCTGGGCGGTGGTCACTTCGGTGTCGGTGGTTTCGGTCATAGGCGCAGGCTAAACCGTGCTAGATTCAGAATACCAGAGGCTGAAACCTCGCTGGAAGGGGTGAGATTGGTGAGCCTGTCGGCGCGGATACTGCTGAGGCGGCTTGAGATTGCGCCAAGCGGTGAAGGCGTTACGACTCGGGCCTTGGCCCGTCCTACAGCCCGAGCCCCCGCCCCCGGCCAAGATCGAGGCCGTGCTCGAACGCGAGCTGGGCGCCAAGCTTACGCTCGCTGTCCATCATGGTGATGCCAAGCTGGGCCTTGCGGCTGGTCAGCAGGGATTCAAGCTGCGGATCGCGCTCCAGGCTCCTGGCCATGTTTGCCATGGCGGTGCGCGCGCTCTTGTGGGCGTCGATGTCGCCGGCCGCATAGTGGCGATCGGCCTGGTTGGACAGCTCGTTCCAACGGCTGACGAAGCGGTCGGCGCGAAGCTCGGGATTGGTGCGCAGCTCGGTTTCGAGCTGCAGCGCCCGGATGGCGCGATTGGCATTGCCGCGTGCCGCTTCGCTCGCCAGGCTGGGGTCCCGGGCATAGGCCGCCTCGGCATCGCGCGGCCCATGCGGGCGCAGCTCCTCGAACGCCTTGCGCGCGGACTTGAGCTCGGCAAGCTGTTCGGGGCCTTCCTGGCGGCCGTGGGCCCGCGTGTCGTAGATCCCGTCGATCGCTTTGGCATGGCGTGTCAGCGCCTCCATGCGCTCGCGCCGCAGTTGCACCTCGCGGGTTTCAGCGTTGGTCGGGATTGAAGCGGCTTCACGTGACGGGGCGACGGGCTGGAGCAGGTCTTTGGAGACCTTGAAGCGGTGGCCATCAAAGTTCACCCGTTCGGGCAGAGCAGAGAAGTTGGGCACCTTGAGCTTGAGCCCATCGAAGATGCCGCGCCTGGGCTGCACTTCCGGCGCAGGCTCGGGCACGCGGGCATAGTCCGATGCCATGTCCTTGCCGCGCTCGCGGCTGAGCGCGCGGACAAGCCGGTCCCGATCGGCGAAGTCATCCTTGCCGTAATGCAGATCGACCTGGTCCCTATGCCGCGAGAGCGCGACATAGGCGGCATGGCGGTCGAGCCCTGGCGTTGCCAGCACATGGACGCTGTCCACGGTCATGCCCTGCGCCTTGTGGATGGTGGCGGCATAGCCGTGATCGATATGGGCATAGTCCTTGAGATCGAAGGCAATCGATCGCCCATCGTCCGTGCGCACGCGCATGGCGATCTGGTTCACCTGTTCCACCGTGCCGAGCGTGCCGTTCTTCACCTCCAGGCTGCGCTCGTTCTTGAGGAACATCACGCGGTCGCCGGACGCGAAGGACCGTTGCCCACGTTCGACCTCCAGGCCGACATCCTCGCCGAGCATCTGTGCTGCGCGCATGCGCGTGCGTGCCGCTTCGTTCAGTTCGCGCACTTCGACATTGGTGTGGGTGAGGATGATCCGGCTGGCATCGGGATCGGCCATCCGATTCCGATTCCAGCGATCGATCAGGTCTTC
>NZ_JABCNG010000002.1 GCF_012932495.1 Novosphingobium sp. SG919 | reverse complement strand
GGCCCCGTCGCGAGGAGAAAGCGCGCAGGAATATCTTACATATTTCAAGTGCTTTCGACGCTGCGAGGGGGCCTTTGGGTCAAATCCCGAAGGGATGCCAAAATGGCTTCCATCTAGCTGCGCTGAACTGCGTTTCAGCCCAAAGTGCCCTTGCAAAGGCTACCAGCCTTCGCAAGGGCACTTTGGCCCGATATGTTCGCCATTTTGGCGCCTCGGGGGCGCCATTTATGCGTTCACGACCTAGCCGGAGCCCGCCCGGAACGCCCCGTAAAGGCACGATTGTGTTGTGGCAGGCCAGGTTCTATGGCCATCGTAACGACCGCCGATCACGAGGAATGCCGAAGGCCCGTTCTACGGTTCGGCAAGGTCGATGCGGTAGACATCGGGAAGGGTTTGCGCGCAATGAATCTCGCCCTGTTGCAGACCCTGGCGCCGGCGGCACGGGGATCGAAACGCATGAGGGACTTGTCGTGAAGCCTATTCGCACGGTGCTGGGGGACGAACCTGGGCGCATTGCCGCGCTGCATCGCCTCGACATTCTCGATACCGAGGCGGAGAGCGCGTTCGAGGATGTGGTCGCACTGGTGCGCGCGGCATTGCATGTGCCGATCGCAGCGGTCTCGCTGATCGATGCCGATCGCCAGTGGTTCAAGGCCAGGGTCGGGCTCGACGTCAGCGAAACCCCGCGCAGCGTCTCGTTCTGCTCCCACGCGATCGAGGACACCGAGCCGTTCCTGATCGCGGACGCGTTGGAAGACGTGCGCTTTGCCAACAATGCACTGGTCAATGGGCCGCCGAATGTGCGCAGTTACGCCGGCATCCCGATCCGGACGGCCGAAGGCTATAACGTTGGCGCGCTGTGTGCGATCGACCATCGCCCGCGCCAGTTCACGCCCACCGAAGTGGCGATGCTGTGCAACCTGGCCCGCATCGTCGAAAAGGAACTGGAACTGCGCCGGATTGCCGATCGCGATGCGCTGACCGGTTGCCTGACCCGCCGCGCCTTTGCCGAGCGCGCCGTCGTGGAGATCGACCGCTTCCACCGCTACGGCCGTCCTTGCAGCCTGGTCATGGCCGATATCGACCATTTCAAGGCCGTGAACGACACGCACGGTCATATTGCCGGCGATTGCGTGCTGCGCGAAGTGGCGCAACTGGTCATGCAGCTCAAGCGCGACGGCGATGTGCTGGGCCGGCTGGGCGGCGAGGAATTTGCCGTGTTGCTGCCCGAAACCAGCGCCGGCGCGGCGCGGGCGGCGGTGGATCGGTTCCGCCGCACGCTGGAACAGCACACCATGACTCTGCCCGGTGGCGAGCGGCTTCGCGTCACCGCCAGTTTCGGCATTGCCGAACTGAGCGGCGGCATCACCATGCTGGACGAATGGCTCGCCGCTGCGGACCAGGCGATGTATGCGGCCAAGCGCGGTGGCCGCAACCGCTGCGAAATCTGCGCCTGATTTCCCCAAGGGAGCGCCGCAGCCGGATCGGATTATCCTTGCTGGGCACGCACATGCGGTTGCAATCGTTTGCGCGAATGTTATACCGCATTGCTATCTGGATCGTAACGATCGGATGGGAGAGGCGTGGCCTTATGGAGGATTTGCGTGGCCTGTAAGACGAAAAGCATGCGCCGCATGGCGCTGGCCGGCATCGCAACGGGCGCGCTGCTGGCGCCTGGCATGGTACTGGCCAAGACCGGCGCCGCCGTGCCTTCTGCCCAGGCTTGCGCGGCTTTGGCGCAGCCAGGCCGGGTGGCCTGGCCCGATACCACCACGCGGATTGTGGCGGCCACCTGGCGCGCGGCGGGATACGCGGTTCCCTTGCTTGGCCAGCCCGATGCACCCCCGGTCCAGGCGGCGCTGCCCGCCCATTGCGAGATCGAGGGCCTGATGCACGAGCGGCGCGGGGTAGACGGGCAAAGCTATGCCATCCGCTTCCGCCTGCGTCTGCCGGCGCAGTGGAACGGCCGCTTCCTCATGCAGGGCGGCGGTGGCACCAACGGCACCGTGGGCGACGCCATCGGCCAGGTGGGCGTGGGCCAGCCCTTTGCCCTGGGCCGGGGCTATGCCGTGCTCGCGCAGGATTCGGGCCACGACAATGCCACCAACACCGATCCGGCCCGCGGCGGCATGGTGGCCTTTGCCCACGATCCGCAGGCGCGGGCCGACTATGGCGGCGCCTCGCTGCGGCCGGTCACGCTGGCGGCCAAGGCGCTCGTTGCTGCCTATTATGGGCGTGCGCCGCGTTTCAGCTATTTCTATGGCTGTTCCAAGGGCGGGCAGGAAGGCATGGTTCTGGCCCAGCAGGAGCCCGACCTTTACAACGGCATCGTGGCCGCTGCGCCCGGTTTTGCCCTGCCGCGCGCCGCCCTGGCCGAGGCGTGGAACACCAAGGCGCTGGGCGGTGTGCTGACAGCGCAGGGCCAGGCACCCACGGTGGCTGCGCTGGCCGGCAGCTTTTCGGTGGAAGCCGGGGCCAAGGTGCGCCAGGCGATCCTGGCGGCGTGCGACGGATTGGATGGGGCCAGCGACGGGATCGTGGCCGATGGCGCGCGTTGCACCTCTGCGCTGGTCGTGCCGCAGCTGCGCCAGGCCGGTCTTTCGGCCGCGCAGGTGAATGCGCTGGTGGCCATCCACGATGGCGTTCGGGACAGTGCGGGGCACCAGATCTATCCTGGCTTTGGCTGGGATGGCGGCTGGTTCGATCCGGGTTGGCGTATCTGGATGATGGGCAGCGCCGATGGGCGTGTGCCGCCGCTCAACGTCGTGCTGGGGGCGCCGTCGCGACTGGTGCTGTTTGCCACGCCGCCGGGCACCGTGCCGCCCGCGCCAGACGCGATGCTGGCCGCACAACTGGCATTCTCGCCCGACAAGGACGCTGCCGCGATTACCGCCACCGCGCCGGGCTGGCCGCGATCGGCCTGGGCCGATGTGGGCGCCCATCTGCCCAATCTTGACCAGTTCCGTGCCCGAGGCGGCCGCCTGATCGTGCCGCATGGCGCCTCTGACCCGGTGTTTTCGCTGAACGATACGCTGGCGTGGTGGCGCGCGCTCGATCGCCACAGCGGCGGTCAGGCGGCCGGATTTGCGCGGGTCTTCCCGGTGCCGGGCATGGCGCACTGCGCGGGCGGCCCGGCCACCGACCGCTTTGACGCGTTCCGCGCGCTGGTGCGCTGGGTGGAGCAGGGCCAGGCGCCCCAGGCGTTGCAGGCCAGCGCCGGGCCCGCCACACCCTGGCCAGGCCGCACCCGGCCGCTGTGCCGCTATCCCCTGGTGGCCAAGGGGAAGGGCGGCGCGCCGGCTTGCGTGATGCCCAAGGGGTGAGGGGCTAGCGCACCTTGTAGAACGCGATGTCGACCGCAGGGTGGGCCGGATCGGTGCCACCCTCGATCGTCGCGACATAGGCACCGCCGTTGAGCCAGGTGAGGGGGCCAAGCGGCGCTTCGAACGTGGGCATGCTGTAGATCGGCGTGCGGGTGCCATCGGGGGCGGGGCACATCTTGCCGTGGTTGACCACGTTGAACACGGTGCCATCTGCGGCCTTGAGCATGTAATCGGCATGGAGTTCGGCGCAGCCCCCCGCGCCGTGCAATTGCCAGTCCCACCCGCCAGGCACGACCGTGCCGCGCAGCATCGGCCCTTCGAACGTGCCGCCGGTGATGCGCACCAGGCTGCGACTACCACGCGGCGTCTGCCCCACGTCGCGTTGCTCGCCCAGCAGGACATGGGCGCGAAACATCAGATCGAGCGTGGGTGCCGGCGTGGCGGCGCGAACCGTGGCCGGCGCTGCGAGCGTGCACAGGGCGGCCAGCAGTGCCGGCACGGCATGGATACGTGACATGGTGAACCTCTCCGACGGATTGTGAATGCGTAACCGATTGCGCAATTGCTTTTGGCATGCCACGAGGGCAGTGCAAGATGATTGTGCGCCAAGGCGCAATCGGGTGAGGGAAAATCAAGCGATGATCGATCGACGCAAATTCCTGTGCCACGGCGCAGCCAGTGTGGGTGCGGGGCTGGGCGTGGCCTTGGCCGGGCCTGCTGCCTGGGCGGCCGATCCGCTGGCTGGGGTGGACCCGGCGCTGCGCGCGGGTGCGGATATCGTGCTCAAGATGGGAGCCCAGCTTTCGCCTTTGACGGCTGCCCGCCTGCCGATCCTGCGCCAGGGCAGCGCCACGATGGCAGCGCCGCTGCGTCCCGACGTGCCGGTGGAAGAGCGCAAGGTTCCGGTGGGGGCCGGCATTCCCGATGTGACCGTCTTCGTCATCAACGCCGGTGCCCGGCCAGGGGGCGCGCCAAGGCCGGCGATCCTGCATACCCATGGCGGCGGCTTCGTGGCCGGCGCGGCGCGCGCGGAACGCGGCTATCTGCAGGACTTTGCCAGGACGCTCGATTGCGTGATCGTGACGGTGGAATACACCCTGGCGCCCGAGGCGCGCTTTGCCCGGTCCACCGCCGAAACCTATGCCGCGCTGCGCTGGCTGCACGCCCAGGCCGAAACGCTGGGCGTGGACCGGCGGCGCCTGGCGGTGATGGGCGAAAGCGCGGGCGGCGGCCATGCCGCGCTGCTGGCGATCATTGCGCGCGATCACGGCGAAGTGCCGCTGGTGCTGCAGGTGCTGACTTATCCCATGCTCGATGATCGCACCGGCAGCACCGTTACCCCGCCGCCGGGCGTGGGCAAGCTGGGCTGGGACGCGCAGGCCAACCGCTTTGGCTGGGCCAGTTTTCTTGGGGTAACGCCGGGATCGCGCGCGGTTCCGGCCGCCGGCGTCCCGGCGCGCCTGGCCGATCCGCGTGGACTGGCGCCGGCGTTCGTGGCGGTGGGTGGTATCGATCTGTTCGTGGACGAGGATATCACTTATGCTCGGCGCTTGACCGATGCCGGTGTCCCGACCGAATTGCTGGTGATCCCCGGAGCCTATCACGGGTTTGACCGCGTCGTGCCCGATGCCGGCCCTTCGCGGCGGCTGATCCAGGCGCGGTTCGACGCTTTGCGCCGGGCCTTTGCCTGACCCCGGCTGCTGCGCCACGATCATGAAGCGGAACGCATGAATCTCAAGGAATTTGCGGAACTGGCAGGGGTTTCCACGGCAACGGCATCGCGGGCACTGAGCCGGTCCGGCCGGGTAAGCGAGGAAACGCGGCAACGCATTGCCGTGCTGGCGGAAAAGCTGGGTTACCAACCCAATGCCATTGCCCGCAACTTGCGCACGCAGCGCACCATGACCGTGGGCGTCCTGGTGCCGATGGGCCACGATGCGTTGCAGCACCTGTCCGACCCGTTCTTCAACACCATGATCGGCTTCCTCGCCGATGCCCTGGTCGATCGCGGTTATGACCTGCTGCTCTCGCGCGTGCTGCCCAGTGACGAGCGCTGGCTCGATCGCTACATCGGCAGTGGCCGCGTGGATGGTATCATCGTGATTGGCCAATCCGATCAATATCATGTGATCGAAAGCGTCGCGCGCCGATATCACCCCATGGTGGTGTGGGGCGGGCAGTTGCCCGGCCAGAAGCATTGCGCGGTGGGATCGGACAATTTCCGGGGCGGGCAACTCGCGGCCGAGCATCTCGTGGCGCAAGGGTGCCGCAAGCTGGCCTATGCCGGGCCGGACCGGGGCGCCGAATTCGGCGAACGCCTGGCCGGGGTGCGCGCGGCATTGGCCGCGGCGGGCCTGCCCGAGCCGGTGGAACTGCCATCGCATTTCGAACCCGATGCGGCCTATCGCGATCTTGCCGCGCACCTTCTTTCCCTTGGCCACATGCCCGATGGCATCGTCGCCGGCGCCGACGTGACCGCCGCCGGCATGATCAAGGCCCTGACCGAACTGGGCCACGACGTGCCCGGTGCCGTGCGCGTGATCGGCTACGACGGCCTGCCGCTGGGCGAGCAGCTCACCCCCACGCTCACCACGATCGACCAGCAGTTGCGCGAGGGCGCCAGAATCATGGTGGACCTGGTGTTGCGCCGGATCGCGGGCGAAGACACGCCATCGGTGCGGATCGCGCCCCGCCTGCTGCAGCGCGCGTCCACCTGATCGGGGCCCCGGCCGGCCTTTCATTTCCCTGCTGCACGAGCTTGATTCGCGCGGGCGTGCCGCGGGGAAGGCCGGTGCACGCCATTTCCTGCCGCCCGGAATCTAATCGATTGCAATAAATTCGCGCCGCGCCATTGACGCTGCGTGGAAATGTGTGCAATCGATTACGCAACACACGAGGAACGGCGCGGGGTCTGCCCCATTCGCATCGGCGGGCACCGGCATCCTTGGCATCAGGGAGAGTGACATGATGAATCGCACCCAATGGCTGATTTCCGCCGGCGCATGCGCGGTTGCCGCGCTTGCCACCGCCGCGCATGGGCAGGCCGTGGAACAGGCTGCCCAGCCGTCGGACTCGCAGGCAGCGCCCGCCGACCAGGCCGTGGGCGAAATCGTGGTGACCGCGCAGAAGAGCAGCGAAAAGCTCAGCAAGGCACCGATCGCGGTCAGCGTGGTGGCGCAGGGATTGCTGGATCGCCAGGGGCTGACCACGGGCGAGCAGTTGGCGACCACCGTGCCCTCGCTCAAGCTGTCGCAGAACGGTTTTGCCATTCGCGGCATTGGCAGCAACAACAGCTTCAGCGGCTATTCCACGGTCGCCACTCAGTTCGACGGTATCTACAATCCCTCGTCGGCCGCGCTGTCGATGGCGGTGTTCGATATCGCCTCGGTGGAAGTGGCGCGCGGGCCGCAGGGCACGGTCTATGGCCGCAACGCCACGGCGGGCGTGGTCAACATCAACACTGCCGATCCGGGCAAGCTCTATGGTGGCAGTGCCAGCGTGCAATATGGCCGCTTCAACGATATCCGCGCCCAGGCCGCGGTGGACCTGCCGGTATCGGATACGCTCGGCCTGCGCGTGGCGGCGTTTCGCCAGGTCAACGATGGCTATGGCCCGCAATTCAAGGCCGATCGGTTCGATCGCGCCGATCTGGCCGCGGTGCGCGTGACCACCAAGTGGCAGCCGACGTCCTCGTTCAGCTGGCGCCTGTCGGGCAGCTATGGCGAGAACCATAGCACGGTGCCGGCTGTCTACCTGCGCAACTACACCTATTATCCGCAGGCCAACCTGACCACCGGCACGTTCGGGCCCGGCACGATCGTCCAGTCCGACGCCATCAATCCAGGCCTCGATCTGGTGACCGCCAATCGCCAGTCGATCAAGAGCTATGATTTGCGCTCCAAGGTCGTCTGGCAGATTTCCGCGCCGCTGACGGTGACCTGGCTGGCCGGCTATTCGCTGCTCAAGAACGATGGGGTGGTGGCCGCGTCGGGCGTGTTCTCGCAGGAATACCTGGGCCAGCGCACCCGCACCTGGTCCAACGAAGTGGACGTGAACTACGAAAGCGGGCCGCTCAAGCTGGTGGCGGGCGCTTATCTCTATGAAGACAAGCAGCCTTCGGGCCAGCGCCTGCTGCACGCGGGCAATACCGCGCCCGCGCCGTTCAACACCGTGTTCAACGCCTTTGGCCCGATCGTGGCGGGCACCGGCAACCAGATTTCGACGATTGCCGGGGTGGACGTGGTCAACACCTATTCGGGCACGGGCAGCCGTTCGCACGCGCTGTTCGGCCAGGCGACGCTCAAGCCACTGCCCGGCCTGCGCCTGACCGCCGGGGTGCGCTCCACCTGGGATTCGGTGTTTTCGCGCGAACAGCAGCTGGTCTGCGCGGGCAATACGGTGACGCGCGCCACAGTCAGCGCCGATACCTGCCCGGTGGGCGGCACGCTTGCCTATACCGATGACCGTAACCGCGCGGCGGTGGACTTCAGCAAGGTGAACTGGAAGCTTGGCGTCGATGCTGACCTGACCCACGATGTGGTCGGCTATGTCACGGTTTCGACCGGGTACCGCGGCGGCGGCTTGCAGGCCAGCACCAACCCTGCTGGCTTCCGCCAATATGCGCCGGAAACCGTCACCAACTATGAAGCGGGTCTGCGCGGCAATTTCTGGGGCAATCGCCTGTTCGTGGGCCTCACCGCCTATCAGATGGACTATCGCGACTTGCAGGTTTCGACGATCATCGTCGATCCGGTGCAGGGGCCGATCGCGGTGACGACCAATGCCGCCAAGGCGCGTATCCGCGGGCTTGAGCTGGAAACCACGTTCCGTCCCACTTCGGCCGATCGCCTGTCGGGCTATGTTTCGTTGATGGATGCGCGCTTCCGCAGCTTTGCCGACACGCCTGACGGCCTGCTTTATGCCGATACGATGTACAACATCTTTGCCCCGCTGCTGGGCTATGCATCGATCACGGCGGCCACCACCGACAATTCGGGCAAGCGTCTCGCCTTTGCGCCCAAGTTCAGTGCGCGGGCCAGCTATTCGCACGCGTTCACCCTGGCATCAGGCGCCCGGATCACGCCGGCTGTGGATTTCTTCGCCCAGTCGATGAGCTATGCCACCGCGCAGAACATCGCACAGGGGCGCATTGCCGGCTATACCAAGACCGATCTCAACCTGCAGTTCGACGACGCCTCAGGCCACGCCTATGTGAACCTGTTCATCAACAATGTGGAAGATCGCCGCATTCCCACCACCGTGGTACCGGTGTGGAGCTCGACCACGGCAAGCTATGCCCCGCCGCGCACCTATGGCGTCCGCGTCGGTTTCAAGTACTGATCGAGGCCGGACTCGGGAATGGGAAACGACAGGAAATGGACCAGGGCATCGATCGGCGCGGCGTGCTGGGCATGGTGGGTGGAGCGATGATCGCTGGTCCATTTCCGGCCGCGGCCACGGCCGCGCCGGCCACGGCGCGCGCCAGCGTGCCGCCGCCATTGCAAACCCCGATCGGGGCGAGCGACCTGCCGGCGGCCTGGCGAGAAGCAGAAGTGGTGCCGCTGTGGGACGGGCCGCCGCCGGGCGGGACTTTTGCTCCGCCGCAGCGCCCGGCCGGCCTGGCCGCCACGTTCATTAATGGCGTGAGCGCGCCGGCGCTGCACGTGTTTCGGCCCCGGCAGAGCAATGGCCGGTCGCTGCTGGTCATTCCCGGCGGCGCCTACAGCTTTGTCTCGGTTCGCAACGAAGGGCTGGACGTGGCGCAGGCTTTCACCGCCCTGGGTTATACTGTCCATGTCCTGGTCTATCGCCTGCCGGGCGAGGGCTGGACGGCGCGAGCCGATGTGCCGCTGGCCGATGCGCAGCGCGCCATGCGCCGCATCCGGGCACTGGCTCTGCGCCTTGGGCTTGATCCGGTCCAGGTGGCCGTCATGGGCTTTTCGGCGGGCGGGCATCTGGCCGCGTCGCTGCTGACCGGGTATCGTGAGCCGTTGTTTGCGCCGGGCGATCATCTCGATACGCTTGATGCGCGGCCCGCATGCGGCGTCCTGGTCTATCCGGTGATCGCGATGCGCGCGCCTTATGGCCATGCCCTTTCGCGCGAACTCCTGCTCGGGCCCGATCCCGATGCAGCCCTGGTCGCCCGGCGTTCTCCGGCCGAGCATGTCGACGCACAGACGCCGCCGACGATGCTGGCCCACGCTTTCGACGATCCGGCCGTTCCATGGCAAAACAGCACGGCGTTCATCGAGGCGATGCAAGCGGCACGGCGACCGGTGGAAGCGCACTTCTTCGAAGAGGGTGGCCACGGCTTTGGCACCGGGCCGGCCAATGCGCCTGCCGGGCAATGGCCGCGCCTTGCAGCAGCCTGGCTCGACCGTCACTTGCTCGCTTGATCAAAAGCCGCGGTGGTTTGCGATCTTGCTGGTCGGCTGCGGCGAGGCGGAAATTGCCAGGCTTGGCGTGCATTGGCGGTGACTTTGCCAAGAGGACGAGCCGACGTGATGTGAGCCGTAAAGTGCATAATAAAGGTTATGTTAAATGAAATTGCGAGCATAGTTGCAAACTGCGCAACTGTCCTTGCTCCCTTCGCACTTGCACCAAGTCACGATTTCACCCATTTGGAGCAGGCCTTTCAGGCATCCTCTCCCAAACTCAAAACGGCCAGCCTTCGGGCTGGCCATTTTTTTGCCTGTTGTTTGCGCTGACGACCGGTTCGGTTCAGATTGCCTTGCCCAGTGCGCGCTTAACGGCAGGTATAATAGTATAAACCGCTTCGCGCTGGGCGCCGCGGTTTTCATGATCCACGCAATAGCCTTGGTAATGCCGGCGGATCAGCCCGGCGCGCACCAGGTCGGACACCGCACGGCTGACGTTGGTGCGCCCGGAATGGCGCAGACGCTCGCGCAGTTCGGTGGCGATCGCCTGCTCGGCCAGGGCCGCATCATCGGGCAAGGCGCCGCGTGCCACCAGCTCGGCGCGCACTTGCTCCACCACGGCACGGCGCCGCGCATCGCGCTGGGCCATCGGCATCAGCGCGTCGCTCAACCAGTCACGCACCGGGATCGCCTGGCCGCCTTCACGCACATAAGGTCCTGCGCTGTCTGACGCGCCCGCGGCCCTGGCGATGAGGTTGAGCACCATGAACGTATAACGCGGCCTGGCAGAGACTTGGGCCAGTTTTTCGAGCACGGCCGGCAAGTCCATGTCGTGATCGGCGGGCGGCGTTGGCATTGGCTTCATGCCCGGCTTGGCTATGCCCCCTGCTCCGGCGCGCAGGCGGCGTGGTCTGCGCGGGGCGACGGGCAGATCCGTTGCGAAGAGGTCAGGCTGAAACATGCGAACATTTCAAGCACAAACCGACTCTCTTGTGAATCCCCTCCAGGCCATGGGCACGCTTGTCGCGTCGATTAGTCATGCGTGACACTTTACCCGAGCGCTGCGGTAAAGTGTCAGCCGTGACTTTCGCAAACCACCCGAATGGGATATTAGCAATCCGCTCAGTCACTGGCGGTATGGTTTAACGACAGGCAGATACCCAGGCCGGCGGCGCTTTGTGCCGCCGTGGCGAAGGATGGCGGGGCGCTATGCGATGATGGTGATTTCGCAACTCCTCGATATCGGCACGTTGCTGATCATCAATGCGCTGATTGCCACCATGTCGCTGGTGGCCTTAGCGGTTGCCACGCGTCATATCGGCAATCGCGATGACCAGCGTGGGGCGGCGTACGTTGCCGCTGGCTATGGCTTGATCGCCGCGGGTTTTGCCATCCTGTTTGCGCCGGGCTTCATTCCCGTGCTGGAGAGCGGGGCGTTGTGGGGCAACGCCCTGCTCGACCTGGGCACGATTGCGCATTTCCTGGCGCTCAATGCCATTTGCCAGCGCCATGGCGCCGAATTCTGGGTGCTGCCCGTGGCCCTGGCGCTGGGCCTGTGCGAATTGGCGCTGGTGGCGCGCATCGGGCCCGATATGCGGATGATGGTGGCGCTGGGCGCCGGGCTGCGCGCCTGTGTGGCCATGGCCACGGTGTTTGCCCTGTGGCGGTGCCACGATCCGGCACGACGGCCGATCGCCCTGATCCTGGCGGGGTTTCACATTGCCTGGATCGTCATGCTCGTCCTGCGCATCACCTGGTGGCTGGGCAGCGACGCCAGCGGGCGCGGGTCCGATCCGACGTCCAGCTTCGGCTTGACGGCGCGCCTGCTGCTCACCTGGGCGATCGCGCCGTGCTATCTGTGGATGATCAAGCGCGAAGTGGATGCCGAACTGATCCGCCATGCGCGCCAGGACCCGCTGACCGGCGTCGCCAACCGCCGCGTGATCTGGCAACTGGCCGAAGCGCGCTGTGGCCGCCCGCGTGGCAAAGTGGGCGTGATCGCGATCGATATCGACCATTTCAAGCAGATCAACGATCGCTATGGCCATGGCACCGGCGATGCCATGCTGATGCTGGTCGCCGAGGTGCTGAACCGCAATTTGCGCAGCGGCGACGTGCTGGGGCGCATCGGGGGCGAGGAATTCCTGATCCTGCTGGCCGACGACAAGATCGACGCGCGTGCCGGCCTGGCCGAACGGCTGCGCCAGGCCGTGGCCGATGCGGCGCTCACCCTGCCCGATGGCACGCCGCTGTCCTGCACGATCAGCTTGGGCCATGCCGCGATGGCCCTGCCCGGCAAGGGGTGGGAGGCCGCGGTCCAGGCGGCGGACCGGGCGCTCTACGCTGCCAAGCACGGCGGCCGGAACCGCGCGATGGGCGCCGAGGAGCTGGCCGCCTGATCGCCGCTTGACGGCGCGCGGTGCAACGGCCACTGCCACGGCGCATTGCCGGCAAGAGAGGGCGTCGACCACATGGATTTCAAAGTCTTCGCGCAGGGGATCGTGCTGGCATTGGGTGCTGCCGTGCTCGCCCCCCTGCCCGCATCGGCGCAGCCGCTGTTGGTGGGTGGGTACACCGGCCAAGGCGGCCAGGGCATCGCCGTCTATGATTTCGATCCGCGCACCGGCACCATCGCCGCGCGGCCGCTGCAGGTGGAAGCGGCCGGCAATCCTTCGTGGCTCACGCTTTCGGCCGATTGCCGCCATCTCTACGCCGTCAACGAAAACGGTGACGGGCAAGCTGACCCGGTCGGGCGGGTTTCGGCCTATCGTCTCGATCCGCGCAATGGGCGCCTGGCGTTCCTCAACCGCGTCGCGTCCCTTGGCGCGGAGCCAACGCATGCCAGCCTCAGCCGCGACGGGCGCTTTTTGTTCATTGCCAACTATTCGGTATCGGCCGATCCGGGCGGCACGCTCGCGGTAGCACCGGTTCTGGCCGATGGCCGCCTGGCGCCGGTCATCCAGGTCAAGACGCACCACGCCAGCCTGGTCGATGCCGATCGCCAGGCGTCTGCCCATGTCCATTCGGCGGTGTCCTCGCCCGATGGCCGCTTCGTCTTTGCGCAGGATCTGGGGGCGGATCGCATCTATGCCTATCGCTATGATCCCGCCCAGCGCGAAAATCCGCTGTCGGCCGTGCCCGGACAGCCCTTCCTGGCATTGCCCCCCGGTTCGGGTCCGCGCCATCTGGTCTTTGCGCCGGGCGGCCACCAGGCCTATGTGACGCTGGAAATGGCGGGCGCGGTGGCCGTGCTCGATTACGCCGAAGGGCACCTGACGGTGCGCCAGGTGGTGCCGCTGGCCCCCGCCGGCTTTGCCGGCAAAGTGGGGGCGGCGGCACTGCATGTTTCGCCCGATGGGCGTTTCCTGGCAGTGACCGACCGCGGCACGGATAATCACCTGGTCAGCTTTGCCATCGATCCGGCCAAAGGCACGTTGACGCCGGTGGACCGGCGCGCGGTGGATGGCATCCAGCCGCGCGAATTCGCCTTCGCCCCCGATGGCCGCTTCGTGCTGGTGGCCAACCAGGGCAGCAACGCCATTGCCGTGTTCCGCCGCGATCCGCAGACCGGCGTGGTTGGCGAAAAGGTCCAGACGCTGACATTCAGCCAGCCATCGGCGCTGCTGTTCCCGAGCTGACGGCCAGGCACCGCGATCAGGGGGCAAAGTCCACCCAGCCCGCGCCAGCGCGGCTGGCGGCCACGCTCGCAGCGATGAAGGCCATGCCGCGCAGGCCTTGGCCGGCATCGGGTACGAGGCTGCCTGGCTCGCCCGCCAGGCTGCCGGCAAAATCGCGATAGAGATTGCCCAGCGCTTCGATCAGGCCTTCGGGATGGCCGCCCGGCAGGCGCGTCGCGCGGCGTGCCGCAGCGCCGAGCGACGGGTCGCCCGCGCGTACCCGTTCCAGCCCGCCATCTTCGCGCAACCAGTCGAAATGGTTGGGCTCTTCCTGGCTCCAGCGCAATCCACCGGTGCTGCCATAGAGCCGGATGGCCAGGCCGTTGCCCTCCCCGGTCATCACTTGCGAGGCCATCAGCAGGCCGCGCGCCCCATTGGCAAAGCGCAGGAAGACCTGGCAATCATCATCCAGCGCACGCCCGTGCACCACGCTGCCCAGGTCTGCGGCCAGGCGCACGACGGGCGTGCCGCCAATGAATTCGGCCAGGTGAAACGCATGCACGCCGATGTCGGCAATGCAGCCGCCCTCGCCCGATCGCGCCGGATCGAGCCGCCATTGCGCCTGGCCGCTTTCGGCCGCACCGGCCAGCCAGCCCTGGCTATATTCCACCACCACCTTGCGCAGCGTGCCGATGGCGCCGGCGGCCACGCGCGCGCGCATTTCGCGCACCAGGGGATAGCCGGTATACGTGTAGGTCAGCCCGAATGGCACCGGGTTGTGCGCCAACCGCGCCACGATCTGCTGCGCTTCGGCCAGCGTTGCGGTCATCGGCTTGTCGCTCAGCACCGCCACGCCCGCATCGATCGCTGCTGTCGCTGCGGCGGCATGGTGCGCGTTGGGCGTGGCGATGGTGACGAAATCGATGCCGTCCGGCCGCTGCGCTTCCTGCGCCAGAAGCGCCTCGACATTTGCATAGGCGCGTGCCGGATCGACGCCATAGCCTGCCGCCGCCAGCGCATTGCGCGCCGCGTCGCGGCTGAACACGCCCGCGACAAGATCGATCTGCCCATCGAGCCGCGCCGCCATGGCATGGACCGGGCCGATGAAGGAACCCGGCCCGCCACCGATCAGTCCCATGCGAATGCGTCGTGCCATGCCAGTCCTTCCGCCACCTAAATGAAAACGTTACCATCATCATCTAGCTTCGAAGCACCGGGCCCTGCAAGCGGTTCTGCGCAGTGCTTGACAAGCGGCGCGGATTCGGGCTTTTGCAAAACGTAATGGATTACATTTGGTGTGCGAGCCCTCGGCTCGATGCGCCGATTCTGCAAGGTGCCTGCGTTCATGCTCTCGTTCGGTGTCGACCTGATCACGTTCTTCCATCCCGGTTTCTGGGACCTTCCGACCGAGGAAGCGGTGGTGGCGCATGGCAAGGCCGATCCACGCGCGTTCTGGGACCGCATGCTCGACACCCTGGCACAAAGCGGCGTGCGCGGCATCGAATTGACCTTTTCCCCGTTCGGGGCCGACGATCTCATTGCCGCTTATGGCAGCCATGCCGATGCGGCGGCGCAACTGGCCGCGCGCGGCCTGGCGATTGCCGGCGGCTTCTTTGCCGATATCGCGATCGAGCCTGGGCTGGGTGATCCGCACGTGGAGGCGCGCTGGCTGGAACGGGGCGAAGCGCTGGCGGCGCATCTCGCCGGCTGGGGCGCGCAGTCGATGGTCATCGGCTTGCCCATGCGCACGAGCTGGGACGCCCAGCCTCCGGTCTTTGCCGACCTTGCGCTGATGCAACAGGCCGCAAGCCTTGCCAACCGGCTCGGCGCGCGCACCCTGCACCACGGCGTGCGCCTGGCGCTGCACACCGAGGCCCATTCGATTTTCAGCCAGCCGCGCGATATCGACCTGCTGCTGCTGTTGACCGATCCGGTCTACGTCGGGTTCTGCCCCGACAGCGCGCATATCCTGCTTTCGGGCGGAGATCCGGTGGCGATTGCGGCGCGCCATGCCGAACGCATCGCCGCCGCCCATTGGAAGGACGCGCGCGGCACGATGCCGTTGCGCACCACCATCGACCACGACATCCACCGCGCCCATCGCCCGTTCTTCACCGCGCTGGGCACCGGCAAGGTCGATCTGCCGGGCTGGGCTGCTGTTCTGGCAACGCGGACCGATCTCGAATGGGCGATCCTGGAAATCGATGCCGTGGCCGATCCGCTGCGCGCCATTCGCGCTTCTTTGGCTTATGCCGGAACGCTGGCGTCGCCGCTTGCCACCGGGGCAAGCGTCTGAACCGGCGGGGACACGACAGGGATTGGCAGCGCGGGAAAGGCTGATGGACATGGGCGGGACACGGGCATGAACGAAGCAGCACTTCGGGGGCGGGAAACCCTGCGCTGGCGTGAAAAGCTGGGCTATGGCTTCGGCAATTTCGGCATCAACCTGTCCTTTGGCATGACCAGTGCCTATTTGCTCTATTTCTACACCGACGTTTGCGCGATCCCGGCCGCGACGGTGGCCACCGTCTTCCTGGTGGCGCGCTGCCTCGATGCCGTGTTCGATCCGCTGATGGGCTTGCTGATCGATCGCACGCACACCCGTTGGGGCAAGCATCGCCCCTGGCTGATCTGGGTGGCGCTGCCCTTTGCGCTGTGCGGGGCGCTGGTGTTCTGGGTACCGCCCTGGGCGGGGACCGCACGGATTGCCTATGTCTTTGCCAGCTACACCTTGCTTGGCATGCTCTATTCGGCAGCCAGCCTGCCGTTCAATTCGATGCTGCCCACGCTCACCCGCGATCCGCGCCAGCGCAACACGGTCAACGCCTTGCGCGAGTTCCTCGGGTCTTCGGCAACGGTCGGGATCAGCTATGCCGCGCTGCCGCTGGTGCGGCTGATCGCGCCGGGGAACGAGGCGCGCGGGTTTTTCGTGCTGGCGGTTGGCCTGGCGCTGGTCACGCTGCTGGCGATGCTCAATGCCTTTGCCACCACGCGCGAACGCGTCGCCGTGGCCCAGGACGTGGCCCGGCTGACCACCGCGCAATCGCTGGAGGCGGCGCGCGGCAACGGGCCGTGGATCGCCACGATGCTGGTCAATTTCTTTTTCTGGATCGGCTTTGCCGGGCATCTCCAGTCGTTCGTGTTCTATGCGGAGCGGGTACTGGCAGCGCCCGCGCTCACTTCGTGGCTGATGCTCACGATGCTGGCGGTGCTGGCCGGCACCGCCATCGCGGGGGTGCTGGCCAATGCGATCGGCAAGCGGCGCACCGGCGCGATCGGTGCGGGGCTGGCTGCGCTGTTCACGGCGCTGATCCCGCTTTCGGCCGATCCTTCCTGGGTGCTCGTTGCCAACATCCTGGCCTATTTCGGGCAGGGGCTGATCGGCGGGCTGCTGTTTTCGCTGATGGCCGATGCGGTGGATTATGGCGCGTGGCGTTCCGGCTATCGCGCGCAGGGCTTCCTGTTTGCCGCGTCCAGCTTTGGCGTGAAGCTGGGCATGAGCCTGGGCGGTGCCGCCGGTGCATGGCTGTTGGGCCGCGCCGGCTATGTGCCGGGCGCAGCCACCACTGCGCCGGTCGCGGCTGCTGTCGTCGCCGGCCATGTCGCCATCCCGGCCGCAAGCTTTGCCGCCATGGGCCTGAGCCTGCTGCTGTTCCGCTTTGCCCCCGATTACCGCCCCGGATCGGCCCCTGCCGGCGCGTGAGGAGTTTGCCATGAACCCGCCATACGACACGATCATCGTCGGCGCCGGATCGGCCGGCTGCGTGCTGGCCGACCGGCTGAGCCGCGACGGCACGCGCCGGGTGCTGCTGCTGGAAGCGGGCGGCCGCAACGACGAACTGTTCGTGCGCATGCCGCGCGGCATGGTCAGGATGTGGACCAAGCCGCGCTGGTACTGGCCCTTTCCGGCCGAGCCACAGCCCGGCCGCCCGGCGGGCGAAACCTGGTACTATGGCAAAGGCCTGGGCGGGTCGAGCGCCGTCAACGGCACCTGGTATTTCCGCGGCCAGCCGCGCGATTTCGACAGTTGGGAGGCGCAGGGCAATCCCGGCTGGAACTGGGCGGCGATCGAGCGGGCCTATGTCGCGCTGGAAAACTATGTCGGGCCGGGCAGCGGGCCTGGCCGCGGGCGCGGTGGCCCGATGGAAGTGACCTGCGTGCCGCCGCATCCCCCGCTCAGCGCCGCGATCCTGGATGCCGCACGCCAGGCGGGCATTCCCGTGCTCGACGATGTCAACACCCCCGCCACCCCGGTCGCCGCCGCCACGCAGCAGACGGTGGACCGGCGTGGCCGGCGCGTCACTGCCTTTACCGCGTTCCTGCGCAATGCGGCACGGCGGCCCAACCTTGCGATCCGTACCGGCGCGCTGGTGCGCAAAGTGGTGTTCGAAGGGCGCCGCGCCACCGGCGTGGTCGTGACCATCCACGGACAGGAGCAGACGTTTTCTGCCGATCGCGTGATCCTGGCCGCCGGCGTGTTGCAAAGCCCCAAGCTCTTGCAGCTTTCCGGCGTCGGCCCGGCCGAGGTGCTGGCCCGCCACGGCATCGCCCCGGTGCACGTCAACCCTGCCGTGGGCCGCAACATGAACGAGCACATGATGTTCGCGATGAGCTGGCGCTTGCGCGGCGCGCGGGGCCTCAACCACCAATTTCGCGGGTGGCGCCCCTATTGGCACGGGCTTCGCTATATCTTGACCGGCAAGGGCCTGATGGCCTCGCTTTTGCCCGAAGTGTCGATCATGACCGCGATCGATCCCCAAGATCCCGCCACTGTCGATTGGCCCGATCTGCAGATCGGCATTTCGCCTTATTCGATGGGTGGCAGCGGCGATGACAAGCCCGAGGCCGGGCGCGGCCAGACCGATCCCGTCCCGGGGATCACCGCCACGGCGTTTTGCCTGCGCCCGGCCAGCCACGGCCACGTCGAGCTGGCGTCCACCGATCCGGCGGCGCCGCCGCGCCTGGTGCCGTGCTGGTTTGCCGATCCGGCCGATCGCGCCACCGTGGTCAAGGCGCTACGCCGCGTGCGCGCCATCATGCAGGCCCCGGCGCTGGCCCCCTGGCTGGGCGAGGAAGCCGTGCCCGGCCCTGCGGTGGAGAGCGACGAGGCCATCATGGCCGCTGCACACTGGATGGTTTCGACCGGCCTGCACGGCACCGGCACCTGCCGCATGGGGCCAAGCCAGGACGCGGGCGGCGGCGCGGTGGTCGGACCCGATCTCAAGGTTCATGGGCTGGAGGGGCTGTACGTGGCCGATTGCGCCGCCATGCCCACGCCGATTTCGGGCAACACCAATGGCCCGGCGATGGCCTTTGCCTGGCATGCGGCCGAAGTGATCGAGCCGGCCCTGGCCCGCGCGCCGGCGTGATGAGACGAACGGCGGCTGCCGGGGTGGCGCTTGCCGCCGCCCCTGCCGCTCTGTATCGATCGACCATGGCAAACATCAAGGACATCGCCCGCCACGCCGGCGTTTCGGTCGCCACCGTTTCGCGCGCGCTCAGCACGCCGTCGCTGGTGCGCCCGCGCACGATCGAGCGGATCGAGGCGGCGATCGTCGATCTCAACTACGAACCCAACCATCTGGCCGCCGGCCTGCGCCGCCAGCGCAGCGACAACGTGATCGTTGCCGTGCCCAGCATCTACAACCCGTTCACCTCGGCGTTCGTCCAGGGGATCGAGAACGTGGCGCGGGCCAATCGCATGCGCGTGCTGCTGGGCATTACCGAAGGCGATGTCGAAACGCTCAACAAATACACCGCCATGATCGCCGGCAAGCAGGCCGATGGCATGATCCTGCTGGAAAACAGCCTGCCCGACGTGGTGCGCCGCCCGCCTGCCGGGGGCAAGGTGCCGCCGCTGGTGGCGGCCTGCGAATATCCGCCAGACCTGCAATTGCCGCGGGTGCGGATCGACAATCATGAGGCGGCGGCCCTTGTCGTCAGCCACCTGGCCGAACTGGGCCATCGGCGCATCGCCACGATCACCGGGCCACTGGCGCAGTTCATGTCCAAGGATCGCCTTGCCGGCTATCGCCTCGGCCTGGCGCGCAACCGCCTGGAATTCGATGCCGCCCTCGTTGCCGAAGGCGATTTCTCGCTGCAATCGGGGCACGATGCGATGGTGTCGCTGCTGGAAAATGGCGACGAATTCACCGCCGTTGCCTGCGCCAACGATGAAATGGCGCTTGGCGCACTCAGCGCGTTGCAACAGCGCGGCATTGCCGTGCCCGATGAAATGTCGGTGGTCGGGTTCGACGACTTGCGCTTCGGCGCCTTTGCCAGCCCGCCGCTCACGACCATTCACATCCCCACGATCGAACTGGGCGAAGCGGCGATGCGGCTGATGCTCGATTCCCTGCTGCCGGCCGAAGAGCAGCCGCCAGCGCGCGAGGTGGTGCTGCCCCATCGCCTGATCGTGCGCCAATCCACCGCCGCGCCCCGGCGCAGGCGGCGCAAAAGCTAGGCCGGCAGCGGCCCGGCATCGGTGGGCAGCACGCCCACGGCCGCCAACCTGTCTTCCAAAGCCTGGGCCACGGCGATCAACCGCCGGTCGGCATAGCGTGGCGCCACGAGCGAAACGCCGATCGGCATGCCCTGCCCGCCGCGCGCCAGCGGCAGGTTCAGCACGGGCACCTGCATCAGCGTCCAGGGCTGGTTGAACAGCGGATCGCCCGGCCCACGGCCGAACGGGGCGATGCCCGGTGCGCTTGGTGCCAGCACGGCATCGAGCCCGATCGTTGCCCGCTCGAACGCGCGCGTTGCGGCGCTCGCCCGGTCGCGCGCCAGGCGTAGGCGTTCGTCGTCGAACTGGTCGAGTGCGGCCACGCGCAGATGAAAATCGGGATGAAGCAATGCGCCGCGGGTGTGGGCCAGATCGCGGAAACTGGCCGCGCCTTCGCGAAACAGGATGGCGCGGTGATCATCGTTGAGATGGGCAAAATCGGGCAGATCGTCGATCCGCTCCAGCGCCACCCCCGCGCGCGCCAGGCCCGCCACGACGACATCCTCGAAGGCGGCCTGGGCATCGCTGGCCAGACTGTCCCACCACGGCGTGCGGAAAACGCCGATGCGCAAGGGCGCGTCCGCCGGCACTGCCAATGCCGGGGCCAGTCCATATGCCGCGCAAAGTCGGTCGATCAGGCCCAGATTGCGCGCGTGCCAGCCCACCGTATCCAGGCTGTTGGCATAGGTTTTCACCCCTTCGCGGCTGACCAGGCCCCAGCTGGGCTTGAACCCGTGGATGCCGCAATAGCTGGCCGGGCGAATGGTGGAGCCGCCGGTCTGGGTGGCCAGCGCCACATCGACATGGCCATCGGCCACCGCTGCGGCTGATCCGGCAGAGCTGCCGCCGGGCGTGCGGGCAGGATCGTGGGGATTGCTGCTGGCCGCGTTGCGACCGGCGGCGGCAAATTCCGTGGTATCGGTCTTGCCCAGGATCACGGCGCCCGCGGCGCGCAGGATCGCCACGCAGGGGGCGTCATGCGCAGCGACCTGCCCGGTAAAGAGCGGCGAATTGTGCGTCAGCGGCATGCCTGCCACCGCGATCACGTCCTTTACCCCGATGATCAGGCCGTGCAGCGGTCCGCGCGCGTCGGCCGCCAGGGCATCGAGCGTGCGCGCCGTTGCCAGCGCGCCGGTGTCATCCACGTGCAGCCAGGCCCGCACCGTGGCGTCGCGGGTGGCGATGCGGGCCAGCGCGGCTTCCACCCGCGCGGTCACCAGGGGCGCAGAATGTGCGTAATTCATCACCAACTCCGTCGGATAGCGGCACTGGTGTGACTTGCCGCTTGGCAAATGTAAAGCATTACATTATGGCGCCGGCATGATCGACCCGCATCCGCCGGCTGCCAGCTTGCCGCCACCCAAGCCCATGCTGTCCCCCGCTTCCGCCCCCGGCCGCAGCGCGCCGGCCAAGGGCCTGGCCAGCGCACTGGCGACGACCACGACGATCCAGATCCTCTCTACGGCCACCGCCCTGGTGCTGACCGGGATCGCGCCCCTGGTGGCGCGCGATTTCGGCCTGGCGCCGCACTGGGTCGGGTACCAGATCAGCGTGATCTATGCCTCGGGCATGATCGCATCGGCCATGGCCGGGGCCATGATCGTGCGGTTTGGCCCGGTTCGGATCGAGCAACTCGCGCTGTTGTGCTATGCCCTGGCGCTGTTGCTGCTGACCACCGGCAACGCCTGGATTGCCGGCCTGGCTTCGCTGGTGATCGGCGTGGGCTATGGTGTGCAGAATCCCGCATCGGCCCAGATCCTGGGCAAAGTGACGCCGCCGGCACGCCGCGCGCTGATCTTTTCGATCAAGCAGGCCGGCGTGCCGCTGGGCGGGGTGATTGCCAGCCTGGCCTATCCGGCCCTGGCGCCGGTCATCGGCTGGCGGCTGGCGCTGGCGCTGACTGCGGTGCCCTGCCTGGCGATGATCGCCGTGTTGGCCAGCGATGGTGACGGCCCGCGCGGGCCGGCCAGCCGCGCTGGCGGCAGCATGGTTGGGCGCTTGGCCGGCAGTTTCCTCTACGAACAGCGCCTTGTCTGGGGGCATGCTTCGCTACGCGTGCTGGCGCTGCTCGGCATGCTCTATTCCTCTCTGCAGTTGTCGTTGTCGGCGTTCACCGTCTCGATGCTCGTCGATCATGGCTGGCCACTGGTGGCGGCCGGCGTGGTGGCCGGCGTAGTCCAGGCGTGCGGCGCGGTCGGTCGCATCTCGTGGGGGCTGGTTGGCGACCGCATCGGCGGCTTTCGCGTGCTCTGCGCCATCGGCCTGATCGCCATGGCCTGCATGGTGGCGTTGTGGCGGCTCGATGCCATGCCTGCTGCGGTGCAGATCGCTGTGCTGGGCCTGTTCGGCTTTTGCATGAGCGGGTGGAACGGCGTGCTGATGGCCGAATGCACCCGCCACTGCCAACCCCATGATGCGGGCCGGGTGATCGGCGGGGCGCTGGTCTATACGTTCCTGGGCGTGATGATCGGCCCTGCCGTGGCTGCCCTGGTCTATGAGGCCTGCGGCGATTACGGCACCACGTTCCTGTTGATGAGCTGGGTGGCGGGGCTTGGCGCGGTCATGGCCGGTTGGATGGCCTGGTCTGACCGCGCCGCCGCTATCAAGACGTAGATTATCGTGCAGGGCACGTGGCTTGAAAGGCGATCTTCAAGCCACGTGCCAGGTATCGTTTTACGCGTCGACCAACCGGTCGGCGCGGCATGCCATCTGCGGCTGGATCTTCTGGCCAAAGGCTTCGATCCCGCTTTCGAAATCATCGAACGTCAGCATGATGCCCTTGGTGCCGGGGATGGCGGCAGCTTCGTCCAGCATCCGCGCGACATTGGCGTAAGAGCCGATGAACGTGCCGATGTTGAAGTTCACCGCCCCCTCGGGCAGGTTGATGTGGCGTGCCGTGCTGTCGCTGCCGGCGGTGGTGTCGGCCTGGCCCTGGTCATACATCCAGGCCAGCGCATCGACATCGGCCCCGGCGCGGTAATGCTCCCAGCGGGCAAAGGCCGCTTCGTCGGTTTCGTCGGCAATGACCATGCACAGGATATAGGCGCCCACATCGCGCCCGGTCTTCTGCGCGGCCTGCATCAGGCGTTCCACCTGCCCGGCGTGCTGCGTCGGCTGGTTGATGCCGCCGGCGGTAACGAAGTTGTAGTCCCCGTAGTTGGACACGAATTCCATGCCCCGATCGGATTGCCCGGCACCCACGATCGGGATCGCGGTCGAAGGCTTTGGCCCCAGGCGGCAATCGTCCATCTGGAAGTGCTTGCCCTTGAAACCCGATTGGCCCTGGCCCCACAGGTCTTTCATCACCTGCACGTATTCGCTGGCATAGTCATAGCGATAGCCGAAATAGGCGTCACCCGGCCACAGGCCCATCTGGTCATATTCACCCTTGGCCCAGCCGGTGACGATGTTGACGCCAAAGCGGCCTGGCGCCACCGAATCCGCCGTCACCGCCATGCGCGCCACCAGCGCGGGCGGCAGTGTGAGAATGGCGGTGGAGGCAAACAGCTTGATCTTGCTGGTCACCGCCGCCAGCGCGCTCATCAAGGTAAAGCTTTCCAGGTTGTGGTCCCAGAACTGCGTCTTTCCGCCAAAGCCACGCAGCTTGATCATCGAAAGGGCAAAGTCGAAGCCATAGCCTTCGGCCGCGAGCACCAGTTTCTTGTTCAATTCAAAGCTCGGCATGTATTGCGGGCTATTGGCGGAAATCAGCCAGCCGTTGTTGCCGATGGGAATAAAGAGACCGATATCCATGGACGTGCTCCTGAAAGATGGACGGTTTAGGCAAAGGGAGAGAGATCGGGGCGTCGCGCCAGGAAGCCGGTTGCGCGCTCGTGCGCATCGCCCGCGCGCAGCAAGGTGGCTTCGGCCAGGGGCGCACCGATCAGTTGCAGCGCCAGGGGCAGGCCACGCGCATCGAACCCCATCGGCGTGGCCAGCGCGGGAAAGCCGAGCATGGAAATCGGCCGGGTCAGGGCGGATATTTCGGCAATCATCGCCTGCATGGCGGGCCCGGCGGCTGCCTCGACCGTCGCGGCCAGCGGCACCGGCTTGCGCATCAGCGGCGTGAGCAGGAGATCGGCCTCGGCCAACGGTCCGCCCAGCATGGCCGCCCGCGCCGCATCGCGTGCCAGCAGCGCGGCAGCATAAGTGTCGGCATCGACGCGGGCTCCATCCAGCAACCGGTTGCGCACTTGCTCGCCATAATCGTCGGGCCGCGCGGCCAGCGTACGCTGGTGGACGCGCGCGGCCTCCGGTGCCCAGATTTCGGCGGCGATGCGCGCATGATCGGCCTGGTCGGGCATGGTGACGGTGCGTACACGCGCCCCCGCGCTTGCCAGCACCCCGGCGGCAGCATCGAGCGCCGCGGCCACTTGCGGGGCAAGGTCTTGCAGGAAATGGCGATCGGGCAGCCCGATGGTGAGGCCACTGAGATCGTTCGTGCCGCAGCCCAGCGCGGCTTCGTAATCTGTGCCGTTGGCGGCCAGCACGGTGAGCAATCGTGCCAGCGCGCGGCTGGACGTGGCGATCGGCCCGGCGGTGTCGAGCGTGTGCGACAGCGGCATCATGCCGGCGGCGGGCAACAGGCCGTTGGTCGGCTTGAGCCCCGCCACCCCGCAAATGCCGGCAGGCAGGCGGATCGATCCACCGGTGTCCGATCCCAGGGCGCCCGTCACGATGCGTGCGCCCACCGCCGCGCCCGAACCCGACGACGATCCGCCCGAAATCGCCGGACCATGCCACGGGTTGCCACACCGCCCGAGGTGCGCGTTGTGCCCGGTGGGCCCCAACGCGAATTCGGCCATGTGCAGCCGGCCGATGGTGATGGCGCCGGCCTTTTCCAGTCGCGCCACCAGCGGGCTGGTGTGGTCGGGCCGGTGGCCGCGCCAGATGCGCGATCCCGCCTCGGTCAGGGCGCCGGCACGATAAAACATGTCCTTGTGGGCCAGGGGCAGGCCATGCAGCGGCCCGCGCACATGGCCTTGGGCGTGTTCGCGGTCGCAGGCATGGGCTTGCGCCAGCGCGCCGGCTTCATCGAGCTCGACCACGGCATTGAGGCCCGGCACGGCCCGTGCCCGGGCGAGTGCGGCTTCCACGGCATCGACGGCGCGCACCCGGCCGGCCACCAATGCCTCGCTCAACGCGACGAGATCGTCGGCGATCGCGCGGTCCCCGCAAAGCACTTCACCAGTCATGCCACACTCCGCCAGCAATGCGCCCGGCGCGCACGGTGTCGCGCCCCGTGCGCGCGATGGCGTCGCCAGGTGCAACCGGGTGTGTGCGGGCAGGCAAGGCGCGCGGGCCAGGCCAAAGGCGGCCTGCCCCGCGCGCAAGGGATCAGAACTTGTAGGCGATCCGCGCGCCGTAAGTGCGCGGCGCGGCGAACTGGACCAGATAGCCCCCGGCATAGCTGGCTTCGCCAACCGATGTCAGGATCGTGTTGTTCTCGATGTTCCGCACATAAGCGGTGATCGTGTAGGGGCCGTTGTCCGGCGTCCAGGTCAGTTGCGCGTCGGTCTTGAAATAGGGGTCCTGGCGCTCGGCCGCGGTGTTGTAGACCGTGAAATAGGTGCGCGTGACATAGCGCGTCTGCACACGCGGGGTCAGCGTGCCGCCCGGCAGGTGGATGTCCTGCTGGATGCCGCCGGCCAGTGTCCACTTCGGCGCCTGGGGCAGCGTATTGCCGGCCAGATCGTTGGCCGCCGGACAGGGATCGGTGGTGATCGTGCAGAAATCGACATAGCGGGCATGCAGATAGGCCGCGTTCAGATCGATCTTGGTGCCGGGCGTGGCCAGCCAGACCACTTCCGCTTCCCCGCCATAGACATGCGCCTTGCCGGCGTTGAGCGTATAGACCAAGGCCGTATCGGGGTCTTCCACCTGGGCCTGAAGCCCCGAATAATCATAGTAGAAGCCGGTCAGGTTGACCTGCAGGGCATTGCCCAGGAAGCGGTTCTTGCTGCCCACTTCATAAGCGATGATCTTTTCCGGGCCAAAGGAATTGGTGGTGGTATAGCCGCCGGCCTTATAACCCTTGTCGACCTTGGCATAGAGCAGGTGGCCGGGGCTGATCTTGTAATTCAGGCCGAAATGCCAGGTCACCTGGTTGCCCGAATAGACGTTGTCGAGATCGGAATAGGTCCCGGCGATGATGTTGTAGCCGCGCTGGTACTTGTCATCCTGGGTATAGCGGATGCCGGCCTCGGCCTTGAGACTATCCGTCAGGTCATAGCCGACCTGGGCAAAGGCAGCCTTGGACCGCGAACCGACGTTGTAATCGAACGTGTAGAAGTTGAACGGATCGGGGCTCAACCCGTGGACCTGGAAATAGGTGTTGAGCGCGTCGGTTTCCTTGAACGCATAGGCACCCAGTTGCCAGGTCAGGCCGTGGGCGTTGTTGGAACTCAGGCGCAGTTCGTAGTTCTGGTCCTTGACGTTCTCGTTCTGCTGGAAGCCATAGTTGTAGCTGGTGCCGCCATCCTGGTCGTTGTCGCGATGCAGGACCGACTGCTGATAGCCGCCAAAGAAGCTGAGCGTGGCAAAATCGAGGTCATAGGAAATCGCCGTGCGCACGGCCTTGGCGGTGATATCGGTATAGCCCTGGTGGTTGACGTTCCAGGTCTTGGCCGATCCGATCGTCAACGTGCCGTCGCTGTTGAGGCCGGAATAGGGCACGCCCTTGATCACGGCGCCTACGCCGCCGACGTCCACATACTCGCCGGTGACCAGGATCGACAGGCGCGGCGTGGGCTTCCACAGCACGTGCAGGCGCGCGCCGCTGGTATCGTTGTCGTCGCCGCCGCGATAGCCGGGATTGGTGCGATAGCCGTCACGGGTCTGCCGGGTGCCGGCCACGCGCACGCTCAGCGTGTCGGTCAGCGGCACGGTCATGCCCGCTTCCAGGTTGAGCGTGCCGTAATTGCCGATTTCGCCTGCCGCGTTGAGGCTGAATTTGTCGCCGGGCTTGACCGACTGGATGTTGACCGCGCCGGCCGTGGCGTTGCGACCGTAGAGCGTGCCCTGCGGGCCGCGCAGCACTTCCACGCGCTCCACGTCGAACAACGCGGCGTTGAGCGCAAAGGCGCGCTGGAGGTAGAAGTTGTCGATGCTGACGGCAACGGCCGGATCGCCCGTTTCCGAATAGTCGCGGCTCGAAACCCCGCGAATGGTGATCATGGTGTTGGCGTTGTTCTGGGCGATATTGACGGTGGGCGCCACGTTGGCGAGGCCGTTGACATCGCTGACCCCGTTCCTGGCAAGATCCGCGCCGGTAGCCACCGTCATGGCGATCGGCGTGTTCTGCGCCACGGAGGGGCGCTTTTCGGCAGTGACGACGATTTCGCCCAGTCCGGCCGCGCCGGGCGCCGGGGCTTGCGCATCGGCCGCAGCGACGGCAGGCGGCGCGGTGTCCTGTGCGAAAGCGGTTTGCGCCGCCAGGCCAAGTGCCAGCGTGCTGACGGTGAAGAGCGCGCGAGTATGCAACATCTAACCCCCCTTATGGTCGGGCCCTGACCCGAAATGCGTTTCGTTTTCACTAGAATGTCTGATTCGCGCGCGATTGCAAGCGGTGTTCAAGTGCAGTGACTGGAGGTAATATATAAAGCATTGAATCATATATGTAATAATGCTGACAAAAAATGAGCATCGTTTTCATTGGCGTGACATGGCCCACGCGCGCGAGCGCCGGCTGTGCAGCAAAAGCACGCCAATTCAACGATTTGTGCAGGTGAAGTAAGAATGGCCCGGCGAGCGCCGCGCCGGATGCCGATTCTCGCCCATACCATAGACGCGGAGGGTGTTTCGTGGCCCGCATACCAGGCCGCGCCGCTGGCAAGCCTGCGACGAGAGGTGCCAGATTATCGACAATTTATGTAATCGTTACCATCGCGGTGGTAGCGAGATTGGCGGCCGCCAGTACGCTATGCTGCTGTCTTGCGCCCGGCAAAGCGCCAACGCCAGATCAGTGCCGGCAGCAACAGCAGGGTCAAGAGCAGGGACGAGGCCAGCCCGCCCAGGATGACAACCGCCATCGGCCCCTGGATTTCGCGCCCTGACTGCCCGGTTTCGATCGCTACCGGCAAAAGCGCGAAGGCGGTGACCAGCGCGGTCAGCAGGATCGGCGTCACGCGTTCCCGCGTGGCTTCGAGCAGGGTTTCCAGCGTCCAGGGCCGCCCTTCCTCCAGCACCCGTTGATCGACATGGGCGACCAGCAGGATCGCGTTGCGCGCGGAAATGCCGAACAGCGCGATGAACCCGACGAGCGCGCCCAGCGAAACCACGCCGCCGGTCAATGCCACGGCCAGGACCCCGCCTGCCATGGCCGGCGGCATGCCCGCCAGGATCAGCAAGGCAGGGCGCACCCCGCCAAAGGCCAGGACCAACAGCGCCACCATGGCAACGCCCGCGAGCACGACATGGGCGAGCAACTGGCGTTGCGCGGCGGCTGCGCCTTCGGCCGTGCCTGCCCATGACAGGAAAACGCCCGGCGGCAGGTGCACGTCCTGGCCGATGCGCGCTTGGGCATCGTGCACCACATCGGCCACGGCGTGGCCGGGCACCACATTGGCAGTCACGATCTGCCGGCGCAGCCCGCCTTCATGCGCGATCAGCGCGCGCGCTTCGCCTGGAGAGATCGTGGCGATATCGGCCAAGCGCACCGCCCCGCCCGCTGCGCCACCGGCCGAGGCGCGCACCAGGGTATCGCCCAGCGCCTCGGGATCGCGGCGCAGTTCGGGCGGCAAAGTCACCGCCACGTCGATCGCACGATCGGCCAGGACCACCTGCCCCACCGTCTGCCCGGCAAAGGTGGCGCGGATGGCATCCCCGGCATCGGCCGCGGTCACGCCGTGCAGCGCCATGCGCGCGGGATCGAGCGTAACGCCCAGCATCGGCGTGCCCGGCGCGGCTTTCATCGTCACGTCGGTGGCGCCCGGCGTTGCCCGCAGCGCCGCCGCAATGGCCAGGCCGGTGCGATCGAGCGTGTCGAGATCGGCGCCTTGCACGCTCACCGCAATCGCGGCGGTTTCGCCCGACAGGCTCTCGCTGATGCGGTCGCCCAGGAATGTGGTCACTTCCCCCTGCAAGGCCGGTGTTGCCGCCAATGCGCTGCGGATTTCCGCCAGCGCCGCATCCTCGCCGCGGCCGCCCACCGATTTGAGGCGCAAGTGAAACTCGCCCTGGCTCGGCGGCCAGGTGTCTTCGCCTGCCTCCGCCCGGCCCATCTGCTCTTCCACGCTCAAGACTTCGGGAATGGCCATGAGCCGGCGCGACAGTTGCATGCCCGACGCGCGCATCCATTCGAGCGAGGCACCCGGCGGCCCGGATACTTGCAGCACGTAATGCCGCTCGCGAAAGGTGGGCAGCAGTTCGCTGCCGAACGACAGGGTGCCGGCCAGCGCCAGCGCGCCGAGCACGCCGATGGCCCCGGCCGCCAGGCCCGGCCGCGCGCACAGCCGCCGCATCAATCCGGCATGCCAATCCTTGAAGCGTTCCAGCAGGGCCGGCTCTTCCACCGGCGTGCGCCCCCGCAACAGCATCAGCGCCAGGGCCGGTGTCACCGACAACGCTACTACCAGCGAGGCGAGCGTTGCCAGCAGGAACGAAAGGCCGAGCGGGGCAAAGAACGCGCCCTGCAGCCCGGTGAGCAGGATCACCGGCAGCATCGTCAGCGCCAGCACGAACGTGGCGTGGACCACCGGGGCGCGCACTTCGATCGAGGCGGCGGCGATGATCGCGCGGCGATCGGCTTCGTTCGTCACCCCGCGCAGGCGGCGCACGATGTTCTCGATATCGACGATCGCATCGTCGATCACCACGCCCAACGCCACGGCAAGGCCACCCAGTGTCATCGTGTTGATCGTCTGCCCGGTGCGATCCAGCACGATCAGTGCCGCCAACAGCGACAACGGGATCGACACGAAGGCAATGCCCACCACGCGCAGATCGCGCAGGAACACCAGCAGCACCACCAGCACCATGACCGCGCCGATCGCCAGGTCGCGGCCGATGCCGGTCAACGCCACTTCCACGAAATTGGCCGGGCGGTGCAGCGCGGGGTAGAGCGTCACCCCTTGGGCGCGCAGCGCCGGGGCGAGGTCATCGAGCGTGCGTTCCAGTGCGCGCGTGGTGTCGAGCGTGTTGGCGCCGTACTGGCTCGACAGCGTCATCAGCACGCCGGGCTTGCCCATGATCAGCGCATCGCCCACCGGCGGCGCGGCGCCATCGGCCACTTGCGCCACGTCGCCAATGCGCACCGTGCCGCCCGGCCCGGTGGCCAGCACGGCAGCCGCGATCTGTGCGGCACTGGTGGCGCTGGGGCCAGGATCGACCAGGATGCGCTGGTTGGGCGTATCGGCAAAGCCGCCGCCATTGACATTGACCGCTGCGCTCACCGCCTGGCCCAGATCGGCAAACGTCAATCCGCGCGCCAGCAGGCGGGCAGGATCGGCGCGCACTTCGATCCGGCGCTGCTCTCCGCCAAACACATTGGCGCGCGCCACGCCCGGCACCGACAGGAGCCGCGGGCGGATCGTCCATTCGGCCAGATCGCGCAACTGCATCGGGGAAAGCCGCGTGGACATCAGCCCGATCTTGAGCAGGTCCATGGTCGAAGATACCAACGGCGTCAGGCGTGGGGTATCGACGCCAGGGGGCAGGCGCGGAATGGCATCGGCCAGCGCTTCGGACACCTGCTGGCGCGCGCGATAGGCATCGTTGCCCTCGCGGAACGTGATGTCGATCACCGACAGGCCCTGGATCGATTGCGAGCGCACCGTTTCCACGCCATTGGCACCGTTGATCACCGCCTCCAGCGGGCGGGTGACGAGCATTTCCACCTGTTGCGGGGAAAGGCCCGGTGCCTCGGTCTGCACGCTGGCCTGTGGCGGCACGAATTCGGGAAACACGTCATAGGCCGTGGTGCGCAGGGTCTGCACGCCCAGGGCCAGCAGCACCACCGCGCCCAGCAGCACGAGCCAGGGGTGGCGCAACGACTGCCGGACCAGCGCGGACAGCATTACTCGTCCCCGGTGGCTGGCGCGGGGGCGGCATGGTCAAGGCCCAGCAGCGTGCCCGCGCCGGAAACCACCACGCGATCGCCCGGCTCCAGCTTGCCCGATGGCACGAACCAGCCCTGCGGCCCGGCTTTGCCATCCTCCAACGGCACGCGTTCAAAACGGTTTTGCGCGCCTGCCCGCCACACGAAAAGCCCGGCATCGGCGCGCACGATGGCGCTGCGCGGCACCATGACGCCGGCGCGCACCGGCCCGGCCTGCGCGGTGCTGGCGGCCAGGATGCGCCCGACACCCACCCGCGCGGCCTGCGGCCCGGTCAGCAGCGCCAGCGCGCCGCCACTTTGCAACTGCGTGTCGCCCGCCGCCGCCGGCCCCAGTACGCGCACTTGCGCGCTACCGGGCGCGAGGTCCACTTGCACGGCAGCGCCGGCCTGTGGCGCGCCGCCCGGAAAGTCGAGCCGCAGGATCGCCACTTGTCCCGCCGCCGCGCGCCGGGCCAGGCTTTCTACCGCGGCGCAGCCCAGTTGCGCCAATCCCGCGCCAAATTCGAAGGTCACGCGCTGGCAGGCCAGATCGCGCCGGGCGGCATCGGCGCGTGCCTGGGCCCGCGCGCTTTCCACTTCGCGTTGCGCGGCGCCTGCATCTGCCCCGGCCAGCGCGGCCAGGCGCGCGGCTTCGCTGGCCGAAGCATCGGCCGCAGCGCGCGCACTTTCGATTTCCGCGCCGATCGCCGCCAGCGGCCCGGCATCGAGCGCGCGGGCATAGCCGGTTTCCCCTTGCGCTTGGGCAGCGGCCACAAGTTGCGCCGTGGCGATCCCGGCGCGCGTTTGGGTGGCGGGATCGACCAGCAAGCCAGTCGCGTCGCTGGTCGCGGGCGTGGCTTGCGCCGCGGCTTCATCGGCATCGGGCGTGGCATGGCCGGCCAGGCCAGCGTGAACCAACGCGCCCACGGCGCCCCCCGCCAGCAACAGCGCAGCACACGCGGTCCAGCGGCCTAGAGCCATGGTTGCACCAATGCAGGGTCGATCACGGTTTCGGGTCCATCCAACGGGCGCCGCAGCGCATCTTCCAGGGCGAGATCGGCGCTGCGCACGCGCACCAGGGCGTCCACTTGCGCCAGTTGCGCTTCGGCAGCGGCGATCTGGGCGGCCGCCCAATCGGCCATGCCGATCGCGCCTTGCTTCAACTGTAAATCGGCCTTGGTCGCTGCACGCGTGGTGGCGGGCAGTTCCTCGGCCCTCACCCGGGCCAGCGCGGCCAGGGCCGCAGCGCGCTCGGTCTGGGCGGCCTCGATCGCGGCTTGCGCGTTGGCCAGTGCCGATTCCAGCGTGGCGCCCGCTTGCGCGCGGTGCGTTTCTGCCGCGGCGATCCCGGCGCGGTTGCCATCCCAGGCCGGCAACGAAAGGTTGAGCGCAAAGGGTAGCTTCACCAAGCCGCGCTCCCAGGTATAACCCGGCCCCAGGCTCAAGGCCGGCATGCGCTGTGCCACCTGGGCGCGCAGATCGGCTTCGGCCTGGTCATAGGCGGCCAGCGCGCGCAACACATCGGCGCGCGCGGCAATCGATCGCGCCCGCTCGCCCGCCAGCAGATCGGGCACAGCGGCCATGGGGCTGGCGAAATCGGGCCAGATCAGCGCCTGGCCGGCCAGCGCCTGCACCGGCACGCCCAAGATGCCCGCCACCGCCGCGCGTCCACCTTGCGCGCGCGCCTGGGCATCGGCAAGGGCGCGGGCGGCAGCGGCGCGCGCGGCCCGATAGGGATAGAGATCGAGCGAGGCGATTTCCCCTTGCCGCGCCCGGTTTTCCAGAACGGCGAATTGCCGGTCGCGCAGGGCCACGATGATGGTGCCCAGGCGCGCCTGTTCGGCCCCGGCCATGGCATCGATCAGTCCGCGATGCAGCGCCACGCGTTCGGCCCACACGGTTTCGGCCAGGTCCTGCCGCGCCATCAATATCGCGAGGTCCGCCTTGGCCAGTCGCGCCCCTTTCCGACCGCCGAAATCGAGTGGCAGATTGGCACCTGCGCCCAGCAACCAGGGCGAAGAGGTGGACGGATCGTTGGCATATTCACTCGACAGCGTGAATGTGGGCGCTGCCACCTTGCGCGCGGCACGCGCGTCTGCCTTGGCAGAGGCCACGGCCGCCCGCGCCTGCGCCACGCGCGGGTCTTGTGCCAGGATCGCTGCGAACAGCGACAGACGATCGAGCCCGTCGGACGCCGTCGGTGCGCCGGGCGCAACCGCCACGGCAATGCGCCGCACGGCGGCCAGGTCAAGCGGGGCTGCCACCCGGGCCTGGCTGCGCGCGGGCAGATCGGCCGGTACGGGCGGCACCGGCGCGCAGGCTGTCAGCACACAGGCAGCCTGCGCGCAAAGCCCGCCGGCCATTGCCATCCTGCGCCAGAAAAAGCGGCTCACTGCATTCCCCCCTGCCTTGCGGGGTAACCCGCGCCGGGGCGCAAGGAAAGTGAGCATTGTGCAATGTTGTGTGCAGGGGGCCACCCCGCGATGCGTCCCTTCATCCCTCGAAACGGCCCCCTGCCATGCGCATCGCATCAGAACGTGATGCGTGCGTCAACCATGAAAGAGCGCGGTGCCAGGAATTGGAACTGGTCATCCACGCCATAGGTCTTGCCGTTGGAGATCGACGTGATCGCGCGGCTGTTGAACACGTTGGAGACGGTCGCCCCGATGCGGAAGCGTTCGGCGATCATCTGGCTGATCGCGAATTCGCCCACGCTGTAGGGTGCCATGCGGTAGCTGCGCGGGCCGGTGGCGCCGACCGTGGCATCGGTGGCGTATTGCGGGCCGGTAAACTTCTGGTTGAACGAAACCCGCGTGCCATTGCGGTTGTAGAACGCGCCCACCGCAGCGGTGGAGAACGGTGCGTTGGCAATCTGCGCGCCGGTCGTCACCGAATGGGCATAGTTGTAGGATGCGTTGGCAAACAGCGTCAGCCCCGCAACGGGCATCAGGCTCACTTGCCCTTCCACGCCCTTGTAGCGGACCTGGCCAATGTTGACCAAGGCATTGGCCGGCGCCCCGGTCGACGTGTCGCTGGCGATCTTGTTGTTCACGTCGATGATATAGCCATCGACGTCCACCGACACATGGCTGCCGTGCCACACCGTGCCCACCTGATAGTTGGTGGAGGTCTGCGGTTGCAGCTTTGAGAGGTTCTGCTGCTGCACCGCCTGGTCGTTGGCCGTGCCGCTGCTGGTGTAGAAGCTGGACAGGTCGGGGACGTACATGCCCTGGGCATATTGGCCGTAGAACGCCCAGTTGCTCGTCGCCTGCCAGTTGATCGTGGCAAACGGCAGCGTCTTGCTCCAGGTCGCCTCGGTGTCGATCGGGGTGCGGCTCTTCTGGTTGACCGGGCCACTGATCGCGCGGTTGAAATGCACGTATTTCACGCCCGGCGTAATCGCCAGCGCTTCGATCGGGTGGAACTCGAACTCGGCAAAGAGCTGGTACTGGTTCCACTTCGAATATTGCAGGTAGTTGACGTTGGCGAGCGCCACGCTGGGCAGAGTGGCCGTTGCGGTCACCGGCGCAAACTTTTCGTTGTAGGAAGGCAGCCCGGTGGTGCGGTCCAGATCGAGCCGGGCGCGATCGGTATCGGCATATTCATACCAGCCGCCCACGCGGATCTTGCCGAGCGAGAAATCGTAGTTGAGCTGGCCGATATAGCCCAGCACGCGATACTTGTTGAGCTTGTAGTAGCCCAGCACATCGGCCGGCGCGCTTACCGCCTTGTAGGGCGAAGCCGTCGTGCCCGCGCCGGTAAAGCCGGTCACCACCGTGCCGGTCGTGCCCGAAAGCGTGTTGTTGGTATAGCCGTACATATAGGCGCGGTTGTCCATCGACAGGCCGGGCGCCAGCTTGCTCTGCAGGCGGATATACGAAAAGTCCGTGGTCTTGTCGGTGCGGTTGTACTTCCAGTAGTCCTGCTTGGTCGGATCGCTGCCCAGGCCATAGTTCAGGCCATAGGTACCGATCTGCGAGGCGGCCGTGCAGTTGTCGGCCGTCAGCTGCGTGCCGGCAGCCAGCGCCGTACCGCCGGTGCCGCAAGTGGCGCCCTTCTGCGAATCCGACTGGTAATAGAAGTTGCGGTTCCACGTGCTCAGCAGCGTCAGCGTATGCGCGCTGCCGATGGGGATCACCGCCTTGGCAAACAGGTTCTTGGAATTGACCGGCGAATTGGTCAGCGCCCCGTCGGAGCGCAGGAACTGCCCGGCCAGCACGAACTTGGCGCCGCCCAGCTTGTCGATCTTGCCGCTCTGGAATTCGGCGCGGCCGATGAAGGTGTTCCAGTTGCCCAGAAGCCCCTGGACCTGGCCGCCCATCTCGTCCCTGGCGGCGCGGGAATACATGTTGATGTTGCCGCCATAGGTTGCCTGGCCCAGCTGGCTGGCGTTGCCCGGCCCACGATCGACCACCACCGTCTCGATCGTGGTGGTGGGGAAGAACGCGGTGGAATGGTGCGTGGGGTTGTTGGTGTCGGCAAAGGGGATCGAGTCATAGGTGACGTTGTAATCGCCATCCTGGAAGCCGCGGATCGTGGCCTTGCTTTCGGTAAAGCCGGTGCCGTTGTTGTTGCCCGAAATCGAAACGCTGGGCGTGATCGCGATCAACTGGTTGAAATCGGACGCGGCGTTGGCGTTGTCGATGAATTCGCGGCTCACCGCGGCCTGGGGCTGCGTGGTGGTGAGCGAGGCGGCGATCGGCGCCACTTCGGCGGCGCGGCTGCCAATCACGAGGATGTCGGACGAGGTCAGCGACTGCGCGTCATTGGCCTGGCCGGCCTGGTAGGCGGTGGTCGATTGCGGATCGGCAGAGGCGCTGGCAGCCGCAGCATCGGCGGCATGGGCGGTCGTCGCCAGCAGGCTGGACGCGGCGAGCAACGCGGCGCGGAAGGGTTGCTTGGTCATGATGTTTCCTCTTGGGACGCGGGGAAAGGGTTTACGGCCGGGGCCATTCGGCGCGCGCGGCAGCGACCATGGCGGCCAGGCGCGGATCGGTAAGCAGGGCTTGGGCAGCGGCGGTGGCCATGCCGTGGCTGGCTTCCACGTCGCTGGCATAGTGGACGCCGCAAATTTCGCGGCTCAGGCCATAATCCTGCGCGCGGGCCATCACCGCGGCAGCATGGTCCGGGGTCAATTGCGCCAGGGTCCAGGCCGTGGCCCAGGCGAACGCCGCGTGCCCGCTGGGATAGGCTTTCAGCGCGTTTTCACCCTTGCCGCAGTGGGGCAAGGCAGGATCGACCATGAACGGCCGCGCGCGACGGAAATGGTGCTTGGCCTGCGCGACCACGCGTTCCACCTCATCCTGCACCAGCGTCAACAGCGCCATGGTGTGGGGCAGCTTGGCCAGGTCCTGGCCCAGCGCCTGGTCGAAGATCGCCGGTTCCTCGTGCTTGCCGTCCCAATCGGCCTGTTCGCGCCGCGCCGGCGGTGTGGCGGCAATCAGCGCGCGCAGGCGATCGAGATCGAGCCGCTCCTCCACCGAACCAGGTGCGGGCGGCGGGGCAAAGGCGTGGGTGGGCGCAAAGACCTGTGCCGAAAGCCAGCGCGGCGCCGGATCGGGCGCATCGGCTGCATCGGCAGCGGGCACGGCCAGGCAGGCAGCCGCCAGCGCGGCCGCGGACCGGAACATTCGCATCGTGTGAAACCCCATGGGCGCCGGGGCCATCCCCTTGCGCCTGCCGTCCCGCTAGGCAGCGGGCATGACAGTTGTGCGACAAGCCCGGGGGCCCAGCCGCGATTCCCCGCAACATTGCAAATTGAGAATGTTGGAACCCGTTGCGGCCTTTCAACCGGGGAAGGTCATCCGCACTTCCAGCCCCGGCGCATTGTCGGCCAGCGCCAGAGTGCCGCCGTGAAAGCGCAGGATTGCCTGGGCGATCGACAGGCCAAGGCCGCTGCCGCGCCGCCCGGCGCTTTCCGCCCCGCGTTCGAACGGGCGCACCACGCGGCTGCGATCGGCCGCCCCCAGGCCCGGGCCATCGTCGGCCAGGATCACCACGGCGCCGGTGTCCGCGCGCTCCACCCGCAGGGTGGCGGTGGTGCCCGGTGGCGTGTGCGTGGCCACGTTTTCCAGCAGGTTGACCAGCAACTGGTTGACCAGGCCGGCATCGGCCCGCACCACGGCATCGTCCAGGCGGGTAAGCCGCAAGGTGCCGCCATGATCGGCCAGCACGGGCTCCATCGTTTCGGCCACATCGGCCACCAGATGCCCCAAGTCCAGCGGCGCAACCGCCGTGGGATGGCGGCCGGACTCAAGTTCTGCCAGGCGCAGCAAGGCATCGAAAATCGCGATGACCGAGGCGCATTCGCGCTCGGCCCGCTCGATCAGGCCATCGCTTTGCGCCTCGTCACCGGGCCGGGCAGCGGCGAGCAACCCGCGCAGCCGGGCCAGCGGCGTGCGCAAGTCGTGCGCCAGCGCGCTGGAAAACTGGCGCTGCGCATTGACCAGCTCCGCCATGCGATCGAGCATGCGGTTGAGGCTGGCCGCCTGCTCGGCAAACATGCCGTCCAGCCGGTCGGTGGCAATGCGCCGGGAAAGATCGCCCCTGGCAATCGCGTCGGCGGCGGCCTGCGTCTCGGCCAGGCGCAAGGCGGTCTGCCGGGCGAACAGCGTGGTCACCGCCAGCCCCGCCAAAAGCGCGCAGGCAAAGATCGCAAGCACCATCCAGGGCAGCATGGCTTGCAGGCTTTCGGCCGCTTCGCTGTGCTGCACCACGGCGAACAGCGCGCCGTCGGGCAGGCGCGTTGCGAGCGCCCGTCCCTTGTGCACCACATGCGCGCGGCTGACATAGCGGACTTGCGAAAAGCCTTGCGGCGGTGGCGGAATGCGCAGGCGCCCGGCCATCAACCGGCCATCGGGGGCGAACAGGATATAAGTGCGCTCGCTCAAGGCCTTTTGTCGTTGCCACGCCTCGATCCGCCCGGCCACTACGGCACTGCTGGCCACCTGGCCGTGCTCGGCCGCCAGATACTTGGCGCTGTGATATTCCAGCGCGTCGTCGATGCGGCGGGAAATACGCTGTTGCGCCACCAGGAAGACCACCAGGCCCATTGCCAGCATGGCCAAGGCAAACAGCGTGCCGAACTGGATCGCCAGGCGCCCGATGCCCGGGCGCGCAATGCCCAGTCGCGCCATGGCAGAGGGGAAAAGGCGGCCCTTCACGTGCGCGGCTTCAGGCACACAGGCCGCTGCGCAGCACATAGCCATGGCCGCGCTGCGTTTCGATCGGGTCGATGTCCAGTTCCAGCAATCGCGTGCGCAGCCGGCTCATGTTGCTTTCCACGATGTTGGTCGTGGGGGCAAAGGCATAGCCCCAGACATGCTCTAGCAGCATGTCGCGCGTCACCACTTTGTCGGCGTGGCGCATCATGTGCGCCAGAAGCGAATAGAGCTTGCGATTGAGCAGCGCCTGCCGCCCATCGAACCCCGCGCAGTGGCGCGAGGGATCAAGCACCAGGCGCCCTACCGCCAGGCCCGCGCCTTCGGGTTGGACCGGGCGGCGGCGGGTGATGGCGTTGAGCCGGGCAAGCAGTTCTTCCATGGCAAAGGGCTTGGCCAGGTAATCGTCGCCGCCCGCTTCCAGCCCCTCGATCCGGTCGGCCAGCGAACCCAGCGCGCTCAACACCAGCACCGGGGGCCGCGCTTCGCCCGCCGCGCCCAGTGTGTTCAGCGCGCGCAACACCTCGAGCCCGCCCAGATCGGGCAGCATGCGATCGAGCACCACCGCATCATAGCGGCCCCGCGCCATGCAATCGAGCGCCGCCTGCCCGGTGGCCGCATGGTCGGCCGATCGCCCGGCACCACGCAACCCGTTGAGGACATGGGCCGCAATCACCGGATCGTCTTCCACCACCAGGCAATGCATCGCCACACCCTCACGCAAAGCGCAGGGATTACGGCAGCAATGTTGCAACAGGGTGACGAACCACGCGGCCTGCCGGCTTTGGCGCTGGCGCGTCTGCGCGCTTGCCAAGCGGCGCACCTCGCGTCTAAAGTAGAGTATAAGTTCTAATTAGGAGAGGCTTTGATGGAATCCCGCCGTGCCGCGATCAAGATCGCGCTTGCCAGTGCCGCCGCGGCCTGTTGCACCCAGGGCACGCGGGCCATGGCGGCCCCTGGCGGCCGCAGCCAGGCTGCCGACGCCGCGATCCCTGGCGCGACCGGCGCCCCTGTCTGGCCGCGCGGAATCGAAGGCCAGCGCAAGGCTGATCTGGGCAACGGCTTCTATCTCAACCCGATTCTCTCGGGTGACTATCCCGATCCGTCGGTCCTCAAGGACGGCGACGATTACTACATGACGCATTCCTCGTTCGATGGGGCGCCCGGCCTGCTGGTCTGGCATTCGCGCGACCTGGTGAACTGGCGCCCGCTGGGGCCGGCGCTGGCCAAGCCACTGGGCACGGTCTTTGCGGTCGACATCGCCAAGCACGGCGATCGCTATTTCATCTATATCCCTTTCATGAAGGCGCCGTGGTCGCCGCCGTTGCGTGGCTTTGCCAATATCTACGTGATCCATGCGCCATCGATGGAGGGTCCGTGGAGCGAACCGATCGACCTGGGCGTGCAGGACCTGATCGATCCCGGCCACGTGGTGGGCGAAGATGGGCAACGCTATCTATTCTTCAACGAAGGCAAGCGCGTGCGCCTGTCCGCCGATGGCCTGGCCACGGCCGGCCCGGTGGAAAAGGCCTACGAAGCCTGGCACTATCCCGATGACTGGATCACCGAGGCGTGGTCTCCCGAGGGACCCAAGCTGTTCCGCCGCGGGCCCTGGTTCTATCTGGTCAATGCGGTGGGCGGCACCAGCGGCCCGGCCACCGGCCATATGGTGGCTGTGGCGCGCGCGCGCTCGGTCAACGGTCCGTGGGAAAATTGCCCGCACAATCCGATCGTGCGCGCCCGTTCCGACGCAGACCTGTGGTGGTCGCGCGGCCATGCCACCTGCGTGGAAGGGCCGGGCGGGCAATGGTACATGGTCTATCACGCCTATGAAAACGGCTATCAGACGCTGGGCCGGCAGACCCTGCTCGAACCCATCGCGTGGACCGACGATGGCTGGTTTCGCGCCACCGGTGGTGATCTGTCGCGGCCCCTGCCCAAGCCTGCCGGCATGGCAGTGCCCCACGGCATGGCGCATTCCGACGATTTCCAGCACGAGGCGCTCGGCCGGCTGTGGACACTCTATGCCAGTGCGCCATCCGACAGCGCGCGGGTGCGGATTGCCGACAAGAGCCTGGCACTCCAGGCCAAGGGCAGCGGCCCGCACGATGGCACGGTGCTGACGCAGCAAGTGGGCGATCGCGCGTTCGAAATCACCGTGGATGTGGAGCTGGTGGGCGAGGTGCAAGGCGGGTTGCTGCTGTTCTTCGATGACCGCCTCTTCCTGGGCATGGGCCTGGATGGCCAGCGCATGATCACCTATCGCGGCGGCAAGGCGGCCTATTGGCAGGAACCCGCCCCGCCTGCACGGCGCATGCAGTTGCGCATCACCAGCGCGGACCAGGTGGTGACGTTCCACTACAGCCTCGATGGCCGCACCTGGACGCGCCACGCGGTGCGCACATATGTGGCCGGCTATAATGCCAACACGATGGACAATCTGTTGAGCCTGCGCCCCGCGCTGTTCGCCGCCGGCAAGGGCCAGGCCGTGTTCCGCGCGTTCCGTTACCGCGCGCTCGATCCTGCTGCGCCGCCGGCCTGAGCCGCACGCTCAGGTAATGGTGATGCCCTCGCCGGCAAAATAGGCGGCCACCGGGGCCAGCGCCGCTTCGTGCCGTTTCCATCGCGCGAGCGCATCGCGGTAGAGCGGCCGGCGGACCTGGGCCGCGCTGGGCGTGGACACCGGCGCGGCATTGCGATGGAAATCGAGGCAGGCGGCATCCCATTCCAGGCCACAGTGTTCCAGCATGCGGCGCGTGACGCCTTCCTGGTCGGCCACCAGGTCTTCATATTGCACGTCGAGAATCCGGCCCGGCAGCGCCTGGTGCCAGAACGCCATCAGGCGGTCGAAGCGCACGTAATACCGCGCGATGTCCATCAGGTCATAGCTGTAGTCGTAATAGCGCGAGGTGATCGCGAAGAGGTTGCGAAAGTTGCTCAGCACCGTGTCCATGGGATGGCGCCGAAGGCATATGATGCGCGCGTTGGGAAAACAGCGGGCCACTATCCCGGCATAATGAAAATTTCCGGGAAATTTATCGACAAAGCGCAGATTGGGATTGCGGCGGTGGTGGTGCGCGCGCGCGAGGTAATCGTGGCCCACGGTGCCCAGATCGGCCTGTGCCAGGGCTGCGATGGTTTCGGGATCGAGCACGGTGCGCGTGCGCGTGCCCGCCGCGTGCTTTACGGCCAGGGGCATGGCCTGCAGTTCGCCCGCGCTTTCCACTTGCGCGTGTGAAGACGCGATGCGGTCGACCAGCGTGGTGCCGGTTCGCGGCATGCCGATCACAAAGATCGGCGCCTCTGCGGGCGGCGCGGAAACGCGCGCACGCGCCAGCGCCGGCCACGTGGCCACGATCGCATCGAAATTGGCCGCGTCCGTCTCGAAACGATAGGGCAGCCGGGCGCGATGCTCGGCATTGGCTGCTGCCAGCGCGGCAAACGCGGCTTGGTCTTCGCCCAGATCGTCCAGTTCCTTGGCCAGGGCATAGCCCAGCAGCAAGCGATCTTGCGGGTCTTGTGCGGCCGTCAAGCGCGCGCGCAGGCGTGGCACATGGTTGGCGCCCGCGCTGTGCCGCTTGAGGCTGGCAAGCAGATGGTGCGCGCGGGCGTGGCCCGGCGCGAGCGCCAGCAACGCTTCGAGCGCGGCCTCTGCCGCATCGACCGCGCCCACGAAATTGAGCGCGGCGGCGTAGTTGTAACGGTATTCGAGATTGTCCGGCTCACCCGCCACGGCATGCGCAAAGTGGGGCAGCGAAGCAGCGTGATCACCCAGGCGTGCATAGACGCAGCCCATGGTATCGCGGCTCAGCGCATCATCGGGCAGCGCGCCTTCGGCATCGGCCAGCACTTGCGCTGCCGCGCTGTCCTCGCGCGTCATGATCAGCAACCGCGCCAGTTGCGCGCGGTACTCGCCTTGCGGATCGCGCGCTACGGCCGACACGATCTGCGCGATGCCATCGCGCACCTGGCCCACGCCGGCCAGCGCCAGGCCCAGCAGGAATTGCGCCTCGGCGTGATCGGGCGCCACGGCCAGAACGGCCTGCGCGGTGCGGGCCGTGGCGGGCAGATCGCCACGCGCAAGAGCTTGGCGTGCCGCAGCGATCCCAGGGTCGGTCAAAGTCATTCCGCGCTGTGCCATGTTCGGCACGGCCGTGGCAAGCAAAGCGCCCCGGTTCAGCCCCGCACCTCTTCGCGGCGCTCGCGGCGCGCCTTGATCGCGTCGATCACAGGCACGAAGGGAAACAGGAACTGCTCCTTGATCGACAGCCGGCGGCGCTCGTCCTGGCCCACCAGCACGCCCTCGCCCTCGCGATAGGTGCCCAGCACGCGATCAATCAGGATCATCGAGTTGGCATAGTTGCAGCGGGTTTCTTCATAGCCGACAGAGTGGTGCAGGCTGTGATGGCGGATCGTGGTAAAGAAGAACGAATAGAACGGCGGCGGATCGGCACGCACGTTGGCATGGGCAAAGCCGGCGACCACGTTGCCCACGCTCGCCGCACAGAGGATCGCCACCGGGCTGAAATCGAGCAGCGCGATCACGCCCAGGCTGATCAGGAACAGCTCCAGCGGATTGCCGACATAGCCCTTGAGCGCGTTGAGCTGGGTGATGTGGTGATGCGGCGCATGGGTGAGCCACAGCGGATGCCAGTTGTGCATCGCGCGGTGCATCCAGTACTGGCCGAATTCGAACAGGAAGAAGATCAGCGCCACTTGCGCCAGGAACGGCATTTCCCCCAGCCACGGCGTGGCCAGGCCGACGCTGGCCTTGGCCGCCTTGAGCGGGGAATCGGCAAAGTATTCGGTGGCCCAGGAAATCACCGTGGAACTGAGCACGACATAGAACGAATCCGTCCAGAACTCGCGCCAGTTCATGCGCCAGCCCTCGTGACGCTCGAACAGCCATTCGAGCAGCAGCAGCCAGGCAGAAATGGCCGTGGCCATGATCGTGAGGGTCCAGGGATAATCGACCACGCTTTTGGGCGCAAAGGCCCAGAACAGCACCACCGCCACAAGCGTGGCGGGCGGGATCAACCCGGTCAGCCGCTGTTTCATGTCTGTCCCATCCATTCCAGTTGCTTGCTCAATCTGGGATCGCGGAGAAAATCGCAGGTGCACATCGCGTGGTGGCCCAGCCCCTTGCGCACCGTCGCGCATCGGAGCCGGGCCCGATCACGGCATCACTTGTAGTGGAACGTCATTTCAAGCCCGACGCGGCGCGGCGTCAAGACACCATAGGCGTAATAGCGCTCCACCACACCGGTCCGCGTGCGATTGTAGGAACTGCGGTCGTTCTCGACCGCCGTGACGGCATACTTGTCGAAGATATTGTCGGCGTAGACGCCAATGTCGAACATATCGCTGTGATAGGTAACCGAGGCGCGGTGCGTGGTATAGGCCGGGATAACCTCGCCATTGCCGCGCAGGCCGACGCGGGAATAGATGTTGCCGGTATAGGTCGTGGCCCAGCTTGCCTCGATATCCTTCCCGTCGCCCAGCGGATAAGTATAGGTCGCCCCCAGACTGCCGGCATGCTTGGTGGAGCCGGGCAGGCGATCGCCGGCATAGGCATCGTAATTGACGCCGCTGCTGACCACGATCCCCGGCGCGTCGGCTGTCAGGTGCGCATCGTTGTAGGAATAGGTGCCATCAATCGTCAGGCGCGGCGTGATCTTGAGGTGGCTGGAAAAGTCGATGCCCTTGGAAACGGCAGTGCTGCCGTTCACGGTAATGCCCACCGCGCCGTTCACCGTCTGGCTGGGCACCTGCACGCCCGACCAGGTGACGATGAAGCCGCTGAGCGTGAATTGCAGCTTCTTGTCGAACAGCGCGCCGCGCAGGCCCAGTTCGCGGTTGCGCGTCTTGTCCGGACCGAACGACAGCTCGTTGGGCAGCGCGCAGACATTCTGCACATCCGGGTCAAGCGGCAGCACGCAAGGCGCCACGCGGTTCACGTTGCCGGTGCGATAGCCGGTGCTGTAGGTGAAATAGGCCATGAGATCGGGGCTGAACTTGTACGAGGTGTTGGCTTTCCACACGAAGCCATCGTCACCCGTCGCGCCCGACTTGATGCGCTGCGGGGCAAAGACCACCAGCGGATAAGGCGTGTAGCTGCTGAACAGCGGCGTATCGGTGCCGCCTTCGGCAAAGGCGTCATACTTGAAATAACGCAACCCGCCGGTGACCTGCCAATCCTTGGTGATGTGGAACGTGCCTTCGCCATAGACCGCCTTTTCCTTGGTGCGGGTGTTGACGAACGACATGTATTCCAGATTGTCAGGGCGATAGATGCCGGCAAACTCGGGATAGCCGGGCACATATTCGCGATACTGCGACCCATAGCGCTGGTTGTTGTAGAACCCGCCGATCACCCAGCTGAACGGGCCGCCGTGGGTCGAAACCAGGCGCACTTCCTCGTTGAACTGGCGATACTTGGCCGTGGAGCGGTTGTACGACGAGAAGTTGGGGAAGGCTTCATAGCCATAGTCGAGGTCCAGCAGCAGGTCGGTATTGTCGCGCTGGGTAATGATCGTCTGGTTGGTGAACGCGGTCGTCGCCACCAGCTGGGCCACGTCGAACAGGTTCACGTTGAATTCGGCCGAATAGAGATCCGACTTGCGGCTGGTCGGTTCGAGATAGCGCCACGGCGCTTCGTAATTGCCGGTGCCCAGCACGCCCGCGCCATTGGCCTGGCGGCCGCCGGTCTTGGTGATCTGGTGAGCATACGTCAGGTAGAGCTTGAAGTCCGGGCTCGCCTGCAGCAGCAACTGGTTGCGCGTGGTGAAGGTGTGTTCGTAGTTCACATCCTTCTTGGAATAGAAGTTGGCTGCCCGCTGCGAGGCGCTGCCGAATGACGCATCCGATGCATCGGTGCCGCGCACCGGCTGCGGGTTGGAAACGCCCGGTTCGCGCAGCAGGTAGTTATAATCGATGAAACCGGGATTGTCGTAATAGCCCACCGTGCTGCGCAGCGCGATGTGGTCCTTCACGATCGGGATGTTGACGGTGCCATCGGCATTCACGCCAGCCTGGCTGCTGTGGCTTTCGCCAAACCAGCGGCCATGCAGGTCTACCGTGTAGTGGTCCGTATCCGGGCGCTTGGGCATGTAGCGCACTGCGCCGGCCAGCGTGCCCAGGCCATAAAGCGTGCCCTGTGGCCCCTGCAGCACTTCGACGTGATCGATGTCGAGCAGCTTGAGATCGAGGTAGAGCGGCACTTCGCCCAGGTAGACGCCCACCGCGCTGTTGGCATTGGCGCCTTCGACGCTGGAATCGCCCGAATTGATGCCGCGCAGCACGATCTTGCCGGAAGAGCCAGGGCCGGTGTCCGACACCGTCATGCCGGGGGTGAAGGCCGAAAGCGACTTGATGTCGTCGATGCGCTGGCGGGCGAGTTCCTGGGGGCTGACCGCGCTGATGTTGATCGGCGCATCCTGCAGCGTGGTGGCGCGCCGCGTGGCCGTCACCACGATGTAGTTGGCGTCAGGCCCGCTGTTGGCATCCGCGCCAGCATCGGCCCCGGCATCACCAGCCGGCGCCGCCTGGGCGTGGGCCATGGCTGGCATCGCAGCACAACCGAGCAGCATCGTGGCGCCCAGCAGGTTCGTTCGGAAAGATCGCTTGGTCACTTCAGCCCCTCGTTTTGTTATCAGAAAGCCTGCGCTCCGTGACATCCCCTCCCAAGGGATCAGCCCGTTTGCCGGGCACGCACCGGCCGATTGCCGGCCTGGCACCTTGCATCGCGTCGTTGACAAGAGGGGTCGGGACTGCGGACCTTGCCAGATGCGGCGTGCCCCTGCGCCAAAGGCGCAAGGCCGCCTCGCCGCGAGGCGTGTGGAAATCCGCAGACTGTCCCATTGCCAAGCCGCGACTGGCTTGGCCAAAGGTGACCCACTCGTTGTGTTTTTATTGTGTCGCCCTGAACTATCGACATCCAACACGGTACCGATATTACATATTCGGTCAAGCGTAATAATTTTCGTGTCGTTCAGTATGATTCACCCACAGGAAACATACCGGAAAGTGCCGATTTTCTCGCACTTGCGGCACGCGCCTGCCGGGCCAGACCGGCTTCTGACCAAGTGGTCATCGCATTGCCGCTGCATATTCGCGCTTGATTCGCGAATCGCGCATGCGCAAAGTGTGATCTCGGCGGGGGCGCAGATCGGCGCCAGTCTCGCGAAATGCCTTTGATAACGGCGCTTGCCGCCAGAGCCCGGCTCCTCCCTGCGCGATGCCAGTGCCCGCAGGCGGCGATGTCACGCCGATCGGCCGTTATTACAAAAATGCAGATGTGTAATATTTGCCATGGACAAGGGTGCGCTTTGCAGCGATGGTGCAGTGCGAAAGGGGCGCGAATCATGATGAAGATGATTGGCACGGCGGGTAAGATCGCACTTCTGGCAAGCACGCTGATGATGGCGTCATGCTCTTCGGCACCCGATGCCGGGGCGGCGAAGAAAACCGAATTCAACATCGGCTGGTCTATCTATGCCGGCTGGATGCCCTGGCCCTATGCCCAACAGGCGGGCATTGTAAAGAAATGGGCCGACAAGTACGGCATCAAGATCAATATCGTCCAAGTAAACGACTATGTCGAGTCGGTGAACCAATACACCGCCGGCAAGTTCGATGGCGTGACGGTCACCAACATGGATGCGCTGACCATTCCTGCCGCCGGGGGCAAGGATACCAGCGCGATCATCGTGGGTGACTATTCCAACGGCAACGACGGTGTCCTGCTCAAGGGTGCCAATTCGGTTGCCGCGCTCAAGGGCAAGCAAATCTATCTGGTCGAGCTCTCGGTGTCGCACTACCTGCTCGCTCGTGCCCTCGGTTCCGCCGGCCTTTCACTCACCGATGTCAAGACAGTCAATACGTCGGACGCGGATATCGTGAGTGCCTTCTCGAGCCCCGACGCCCAGGCAGCGGTGGCCTGGAACCCGCAGCTTTCGGTCATGCGTGGCCAGGCCGGTGCCAATCAGGTCTTCTCCTCGGCGCAGATTCCGGGCGAAATCCTCGATCTCCTGGCGGTCGATACCAACACGCTCAAGGCCAATCCCGCGCTGGGCAAGGCACTGGCGGGCATCTGGTATGAAACCATGGCGCTGATGAAGCGCCAGGACGAACAGGGCCGCCAGGCGCGCGCCGCGATGGCCAAGCTTTCGGGCGCCAGCCCCGAAACCTTTGACAAGCAGCTGACCACCACGTTCCTCTATGATCAGCCCGCCGCCGCCGTGGCTGCGGCGGACAGTCCCGCGCTGATCACCACGATGACGCGGGTGCGCGATTTCAGCTTTTCCAAGGGCTTGTTCAAGGGCGCCAGTTCGGCCGATGCGGTCGGGATGGCGTTCCCCGGTGGCAAGACGCTGGGCGATCCGGCGCACGTGACGCTGCGTTTCGATGAAAGCTTCATGAAATTGGCCGCCGCCGGCAAGCTTTGACATCGGGCGGCGCCTGCGTGCGCCGCCTCATCCTCTGGCCGCGTCGATCGGCCGTTGCAACAGGGATGCACACCATGCGGTGGGTCAACCGAAACATGCGCCGCAACGACAGGATGATCGCCGGCGCCCTGCCGATCCTGGCCTTGCTGGTGGTCTATCTCGTCCTGGCGGCGCAGCGTCACGCGCTCAACCCGTCGGACAAGATCCTGCCCCTGCCCGATGCCATGGCGCGCGGTCTTTCGGCCCTGCTGTTCCAGGCCGATCCGCTGTCGGGCCACTTCCTTTTCTGGACCGACACGCTGGCCAGCCTGGAACGCCTCGGCCTTGGCCTGGGCCTTGCCACGCTGGGCGCGCTGGTGGCCGGCCTGGTGCTGGGCGTGCTGCCGCCGGTGCGTGCCACGCTCGGGCCGCTGGTCACCGCCATCGCCGTCATCCCGCCGATCGCGCTGCTGCCCATCCTGTTCATCGCGCTGGGCCTGGGTGAAACGGCCAAGGTGGCGCTGATCGTGGTGGGGATCGCCCCGGCGATGATCCGCGACATCACCGACCACATCGCCAGCCTGCCGCGCGAACAGATCATCAAGGCGCAGACGCTGGGGGCCAGCAGCTGGCAGATCATGATCCGCGTTGCCCTGCCCCAGGCGATGCCGCGCCTGATCCAGGCGGTGCGCCTGGCGCTTGGGCCTGCATGGGTCTTCCTGATCTCGGCAGAAGCGATCGCGTCGGACACCGGGCTTGGCTATCGCATCTTCCTGGTGCGGCGCTATCTCTCGATGGATGTGATCATTCCCTATGTGGCGTGGATTGCGCTGTTGGCCATCGCCATGGACTTTGCCCTGTCCCAGGCAAGCCGCCGCGCCTTCCCCTGGGCCTATGGAGCAAGCCATTGACCACGCTCCTTTCGCTTCGCAACGTCTGGGTTGAATTCGGGGACAAGATCGTCCTGGAAAAGATCAACCTCGATGTTGCCGCCGGCAGCTTCGTTTCGATCGTCGGTCCCTCGGGCGCGGGCAAGAGCAGCCTGCTCCGCCTCGTGCTGGGCCAGGAAGTGCCCACGCGCGGCACGATCAGCCTGGACGGCACGGTCCTGCCGCCCGAATGCGGCCCCGATCGCGGCGTGGTGTTCCAACGCTATTCGGTGTTCCCGCACCTCACCGCGTTGCAAAACACCATGTTCGGCCTGGAATGTGCGCAATCGCCGCTGCTGGCCCGCCTGTTCGGCGCCGCCCGCCGCGCCGCGCAGGAAGAAGCCACCGCAATGCTCGAAGCCGTGGGGCTGGGCGATGCGCTGCATCTCTATCCCGCGCAGCTTTCGGGCGGCATGCAGCAGCGCCTGGCAATCGCCCAGGCCCTGCTCAAGCGGCCGCGCATCCTCTTGCTGGATGAACCGTTCGGCGCGCTCGATCCGGGCATCCGGGCCGACATGCACTTGCTGATCCGCCGCTTGTGGCGCGAACATGCGCTGACCGTGATCATGGTCACGCACGACATCCGCGAGGCGTTTTCGCTGGGCACGCGGGTGCTCGCGCTCGACAAGCGCCGCCACGATCCCCACGCGCCGCACCGCTATGGCGCCACCGTGGTCTATGACCTGCCGTTGCGCCCGCGCGAAGACGACGAGGCCGCACCTGCCCAGGCCGAAGCAGAACAGGCACCGCCGCAAAGGTTTGCCGTATGACGAGAGAGAACCGCCCATGAGCAGCGAGACCGCCACGCTCGCCCGGTTGAGCATGAGCTTGCCGGCAGACTTGTTCCGCAAGCTCGACATGATGGTGGAAGAACGCCAGTTGCCCTCGCGCTCGCAACTGATTGCCGAACTGATCCGCCATGCCCTGGCCGAGCACGAAGCCCTGACCCGCCCCGACGAGATGCTCGCCGGCACGGTCACCCTGGTCTATCGCGGCGACCGCGGCCGCGTGCGCCACCAACTGGCGCAGACCCAGGCCGATTACCTCAAGGAAGTTATTTCGGCCCAGCACGTCTTCCTGGAAGACGACCAGAGCCTGGAAGTCCTGCTGGTGCAGGGCCCGGCCGTGCGGCTCAAGGAACTGTCCGACGCGCTGCGCCGGGTGCGCGGCGTCCAGCAACTCGAACTTGTCACCACCACTGCCCTGCTGCCGCCGATCTATGTCCAGGACGACGGCAAGGACGCATCCGATGGAGCGGCCGCATGACCGATACGCTCGTTACATCCCCCCTCGCCAACCCCCATGCTGCGCGCGATCACGCCCGCAGCATGGGCGGCACCGTGGTGGAAACCATGCCCGTGCTGCCGCCCAAGGCGGATGACCTGCCCCAGGGCGTGGCCCCGGCGGACCTGTTGTGGGAAGAAACCATTGCCGCGGGCGGCTATGCCACGCGGGTTCTGGCGCGCGGTACGCGGCTGCGCCTGATCGACACGCGCGGCGATGCCTGCGCCGGGCTGCAAGTGTTCAACGCCGCCATGCCCACCGAGCGGCTCAACGTGGCCGATACGGTGAAAGTGCAGTGGAACGCCTATCTCGGCGCGGGCAAGCTCCTGCTGTCCGACATGGGCCGCGTGCTGCTGTCGATCGTGGAAGATGGCGCGGGCACGCACGATTGCTTTGCCGGCACGTCCAACGCGGCCACCAATGCCGCCAAATATGGCGAAGGGCGCAACAGCGGTGCCCATCCCAACGGGCGCGACCGCTTTCTACTCGGCGCGGCCAAGCACGGCCTGACGCGGCGCGACGTGCACCCGTGCATCAACCTGTTCAAGGGCACGCGGATCGAGGAAGACGGCACGATCACCCCGCTGGTCGGCCCCTTTGCACCGGGGCGCGAGATCTTGCTGCGCGCGGAAATGGACGTGATCGTGGTGATCGCCAACGTGCCCCACGTGCTCGATCCGCGCGGCGAATATACTGTCACCCCGCTGCGCGCCACGGCCTGGCGCGGCCCGGTGACGCTGGGCAACGATCCCATCCGCAATGCGACGCCCGAAGGCCTGCGCGCCTTCCTCAATGTCGAAGACTATTTCCGCCGCTGAGCAAAGGACGGATACCCATGTCGAGCGATCTTCATCTCGCCGGGCTGCCGGCCACCATCGTGCACGACGAGATCGTGCCCGCCCGCGCGCCCTGGCTCTACCATGTTGCCAAGGGCCAGACGCTGCGCATCGTCGATCTGGAGGGCAACCAGGCGGTCGATTTCCTGCTCTATAGCGCGGCCGACGATGCCGAACGCTATTCCGCGCAGGATACCGTGGCGGCACAAGGCAACCTGTTCCTGCGCACCGGCACCGTGCTGCGTTCCAACGAAGGGCGCGCGATGATGACGATCACGGCCAGCGCGGTGGAATATCACGACACGATCGGCGGGGCCTGTTCGTGCGAATCCAACACCTTGCGTTATGGTCATCACACCAAGTCGCAACATGCCTGCGTCGAAAACTTCCTTGAGGCAAACCTTTGGGAAGGGCGCGGCAAGCGCGACATCGTTTCCAACATCAACTTCTTCATGAACGTGCCGGTGGAAGCCGATGGGTCGCTGGGCATTGTCGATGGCATTTCCGCGCCGGGCCTGACGGTGGACTTGCGCGCAGAGATGGACGTGATCGTGGTCGTGTCCAATTGCCCGCAGATCAACAACCCCTGCAACGCTTTCAATCCCACCCCCGTGCGCATGATCGTGGCCGCTGCATGATGTTCGATACCGTTCTCATCGCCAACCGCGGCGCCATCGCCACCCGCATCATCCGCACGCTGCGCCAGATGGGCCTGCGTTCGGTGGCGGTCTATTCCCAGGCGGACGAAGGCTCTGCCCACGTGGCCCTGGCCGACGAGGCGGTGTGCATCGGCCCGGCGCGCGCCAGCGAAAGCTATCTCAACATTCCCGCGATCATCGCGGCGGCGAAGGCAACCGGCGCCGGGGCGATCCACCCGGGCTATGGCTTCCTGGCGGAAAACGTCGACTTTGCCGATGCCTGCGCGGCCGAAGGGATCGTGTTCATCGGGCCGACGCCCGATAACATCCGCACTTTCGGGCTCAAACACAGCGCGCGCGACCTGGCCAAGGCCCACGGCGTGCCGCTGGCGCCGGGCACGGACCTTTTGACCAGCGAGGAAGAGGCAGTCGCTGCGGCCGCCACGATCGGCTATCCGATCATGCTCAAGGCCACGGCTGGCGGCGGTGGCATCGGCATGCGCGTGTGCGAGGGCGAGGCCGACGTGCGCGAGGGCTTTGCCACCGTGGCCCGCCTGGGGCAGAGCAATTTCGGCGATGCCGGCGTGTTCCTCGAACGCTACGTGCGCCGCGCCCGCCATGTCGAAGTGCAGATCTTCGGCGACGGCGAGGGTCGCATCGTCGCCCTGGGCGAGCGCGACTGCTCCCTGCAACGCCGCAACCAGAAAGTTGTGGAAGAAGCCCCTGCCCCGCTGCTGCCGCAATCCGTGCGCGAGGCGCTTTATGACGCGGCCATCCGCTTGGGCCAGGCGGCGCGCTACCGCTCCGCCGGCACGGTGGAATTCCTTTATGACGCCGATGCCCAGGAATTCTTCTTCCTGGAAATGAACACCCGCCTTCAGGTCGAACACGGCGTCACCGAAGAGGTCATGGGTATCGACCTGGTCGAATGGATGGTGCGCGGCGGCGCGGGAGACTTTGCGTTCCTCGATACGCCGCCCACCGTGCCGAGTGGCCATTCGGTGCAAGTGCGGCTCTATGCCGAAGATCCCGCGCTCGATTACCGGCCCACTTCGGGCACGCTGACGGCGGTGGAATTTCCCGCTGACATCCGTACCGAAACCTGGGTCAGCGCCGGCACCGAAGTGAGCGCCTGGTACGATCCCATGCTCGCCAAGCTGATCGTGCATGGCCCCACGCGCGAGGCGGCGGTGGCGGCGATGCAGGAGGCGCTGGCACGCGCACGGGTCGACGGGATCGAGACCAACTTGCGCTGGCTGCGCCGCGTGGTGGCAAGCGAGGCCTTCGTCACGGGCGCCGTATCCACCCGCGTGCTCGACGCGATCACATTCGTGCCCGACAGTTTCCGCGTGATCAGCGGCGGCACCGCCACCACCGTGCAGGATTGGCCGGGGCGCCAGCACTTGTGGGCCGTGGGCGTGCCGCCATCGGGCCCGATGGACGACCAGTCGTTCCGCCTGGGCAACCGCCTGCTCGGCAATCCCGAAGGCATGGCGGGCCTGGAAATGACTCACACCGGGCCGACCCTGGCGTTCACCGCGCCGGCCCGCATCTGCCTGACCGGGGCCGATTTCGGTGCCACGCTCGATGGCCAGGCCGTGCCGCTGGGTGAGGCGGTGGACATTGCCGCCGGGCAGACTCTGGCCATGGGCCGCACGCGTGGCGGCGGCATGCGCGGCTATCTGCTGATTGCCGGCGGGCTCGATATCGCGCCCTATCTGGGCAGCCGCGCCACGTTCGAGCTGGGCCAGTTCGGCGGCCATGCGGCCCGGCGCCTGGTGGCGGGCGATGTGGTTCATCTGGGCCAGCAGGATACCGCCGCGCCGCTGCCCGCCGTGGCCCTGCCCGCGATGGGCAACGAATGGACCCTGCGCGTGCTTTATGGCCCGCACGGCGCGCCCGATTTCTTCACCGATGAAGATATCGCCATGGTCGTGGGCGCCGATTGGCAAGTGCACTACAATTCCAACCGCACCGGCGTGCGCCTGATCGGCCCCAAGCCGCAATGGGCCCGCGCCGATGGCGGCGAGGCGGGGCTGCACCCCTCGAACATCCACGACAACCCTTATGCCATCGGCGCGGTGGATTTCACCGGCGACATGCCGATCATCCTGGGCCCCGATGGGCCGTCGCTGGGCGGGTTCGTCTGCCCCTTCGTGGTGATCGCGGCAGACCGCTGGAAGATCGGCCAACTCGTGCCCGGCGACCGGTTGCGTTTCGTGCCGGTGTCCATCGCCGATGCCCAGGCGGCCGACGCGGCGCAACGCGCGCTGGTGGAAGACGGCACCGTGCCCGCTCCCCGCCCCGCGCGCGAGATCGAGACACTTTCGCCGATCCTTGCCGAAATCGCCGCGCAAGGCGCGCGCCCGCGCACCGTCTATCGCCAGCAGGGCGATCGCAACATCCTGGTCGAATACGGGCCGATCACGCTCGATATCGAGCTGCGCATCCGCGTGCACGCCTTGATGACCGAGCTGGAGCGCATGGCCCTGCCCGGCGTGATCGACGTGGTGCCCGGCATCCGCTCGCTCCAGGTCCATTTCGATGGCCTCGGGCTCAACCAGCAGGCGATGCTCGCCGCGCTGATCGCGGCGGAAGAGCACTTGGGCGACTTGGAGGATTTCACCATCCCCTCGCGCATCGTGCACTTGCCCTTGAGCTGGCGCGATCCCGCAACGATCGAGACGATCGAGAAGTACATGGGCGCGGTGCGCGACGACGCGCCGTGGTGCCCGGACAACATCGAATTCATCCGCCGCGTCAACGGCCTGGCTGATGCAGCGGCGGTCGAGAACCTGATTTTCGAGGCCAACTACCTCGTCATGGGGCTGGGCGATGTTTACCTGGGCGCGCCGGTCGCCACCCCGGTCGATCCGCGCCATCGCCTGGTCACCACCAAGTACAATCCGGCCCGCACCTGGACCCCGCCCAACGTGGTCGGCATCGGCGGCGCCTATATGTGCATCTATGGCATGGAAGGGCCCGGCGGCTATCAGCTGTTCGGCCGCACCATCCAGGTGTGGAACACCCACCGCCAGACAGACGCCTTTATCGAGGGCAAGCCCTGGCTGCTGCGCTTCTTCGACCAGATCCGCTTCTATCCGGTCAGCGCCGAAGAGCTGGTGGAATGGCGCCGCGATTTCCCCACCGGGCGCCGTTCGATCCGGATCGAGCCATCGGAATTCCGCCTGGCCGATTATCGCCAGTTCCTCGCCGACAATGCCGCCGAAATCGCCGCGTTCGAAGCGCAGCGCGTGGCCGCTTTCGATGAAGAACGCGCTGACTGGCAGCGGCGTGGCGAATTCGACCGCGTGACCGACCTGGCCGATGCCGATGCCCCGGTCGCCGGTAGCGTTGACGTGCCCGATGGCGCGGACTTGGTCGAGGCGCCGTTCGGCGGCAGCGTGTGGAAGCTGCTGGTTGCCGAAGGCGATGAAGTGAAAGCCGGCGATACCATCGCCGTGCTGGAGGCGATGAAGATGGAATGCGCGGTGGAAAGCCCCGGCAGCGGCGTGGTCGCCGCGCTCTACATGCAGGAGAAACAGGCCCTGCAACCCGGTGCCCCGATGCTCGCGCTGCGGAGGCACGCATGAGCGCGCCGCGTCTCTCCGCCAGCAACCTGGCCGCCGCCGTCCACGATGGCGAAACCACCGCCCACGCGGTGATGGAACAGACCCTGGCGCGCATTGCCGCCTATGAGGCGGTCCAGCCCCAGATCTGGATCAGCCGCGCCGCGCCCGAAACGCTGCTTGCCAAAGCTGCGGCAGTGGACGCGCGCGTCGCGGCGGGCGAGCACTTGCCACTGGCCGGCGTGCCCTTTGCCGCAAAAGACAATATCGACGTGGCCGGCCTGGCCACCACGGCGGCCTGCCCGGCCTTCGCCTTCGATCCGGCGGCATCGGCCACGGTGGTGGCGCGGCTGGAAGCGGCGGGCGCGATCTGCGTTGGCAAGACCAACCTGGATCAGTTCGCCACGGGCCTCGTCGGCACGCGCAGCCCTTATGGCATTCCGCGCAATGCCAGCAACCTGGCTTATGTTTCGGGCGGCTCCAGCTCCGGCTCGTCCATTGCTGTGGCGGCGGGCCTGGTGCCCTTTGCGCTGGGCACCGACACCGCCGGATCGGGCCGCGTGCCCGCCGCGTTCAACCACCTCGTGGGCATGAAACCCACCAAGGGCCGCTGGTCCACCTCGGGCCTGGTGCCGGCCTGCCGCTCGCTCGATTGCATATCGGTGTTCACGGCCGATACGGCCGATGCGCGTTTGGTCGATCATGTCGTGGCCGGCTATGACGCGGCTGATCCGTGGTCCAAGTCGCTGGCCGACAAGCCCATCGCTGGCCGGGTCATCGGCGTGCCCAAGCGCCAGCAGCGGCAATGGTTCGGCGACGCGGAATCCGAATATTGCTATGATCGCGCGCTGGAAAACCTCAGCCAGATCGGCACGCTGGTGGAAATCGACTACGCCCCGCTGCAGGAAGCGGCGCAGTTGCTCTATGGCGGGCCATGGGTGGCAGAGCGCACCGCCGCGCTGGCCACGTTGCTGGCGGAAAATCCCGGCGCGATCGATCCCACCGTGCGCGCCGTGGTGGAACCGGGCTTGGACAAGAGCGCGGTGGAGCTGTTCAACGGTATCTATCGCCTGGCCGAATTGAAGCGCCATGCCGACCAGCTGTGGGACGAGATCGACGCGCTCGCGTTCCCCACCACCGGCACCGCCTATCGCGTGGCGGAACTGGCGGCAGCGCCCATCGCGCTCAACAGCAACCTTGGGTTCTACACCAATTTCGTCAACCTGCTCGACATGGCCGCGCTCGCCGTGCCGGCCGGCGTGAGGGCCAACGCCACCGGCTTTGGCATTACGCTGATCGGCCCGGCCGACAGCGACCGCGCGCTGCTCGATCTGGCCGACGCCTATCTCTCGGTGGCCAATCTGCCACCCCCACCCCCGCTCGATCTGGAGGGCAAGATGCAGACCGTGAAACTCGCCGTTGTCGGCGCGCACCTGAAAGACATGCCGCTGCACTGGCAATTGACCAGCCGCAACGCGACGTTCGTGGAAGCGACGACCACCGCACCCAGCTACAAGCTCTATGCCATGGCCGACAGCGTGCCGCCCAAGCCGGCGCTGATCCACAGCGATGATGGCGCGGCCATCGCCGTGGAGGTCTATGAATTGGGCGTGGCCGAATTCGGCAGCTTCACCGTGGAAGTGCCCGCACCGCTGGCCATCGGCACGGTAACGCTGGCCGACGGCAGCAGCGTCAAGGGCTTTGTCGCCGAACCGCGCGCGATTGCCGGGGCGCAAGACATCACCGCGCTGGGCGGCTGGCGCGCCTTCATCGCCCAGAAGGTCTGATAGCAAACACCGCGTCACCCCGGACCTGATCCGGGGTCCCGCTTCTTTCGGGCGGCGGGAAAGCAAGCAAGCTGGACCCCCGGATCAAGTCCGGGGTGACGAAGAGGAAGACAGCCGATGAAGCGCCTTGTTGCCGCCACACTCATGGCCCTCGCCCCACTCGCTGCCCACGCCGCGCCCAAGCCCGTGGTGCTGCAAGTGCCCGGCTTTGCCGATTTCCTCGCGGTGGATGGCAACACCGTCTGGGCCACCAATCGCGGCCGGGTGGAACAATGGTCGCTCAAGGGCATGAAGGCGAGCGTGCCGCTCGCGCATCCCTGCGGCGGCATGGCGATTGCCGATGGCGCGCTGTGGGTGGCCAACTGCGCTGATCGCACGGTCAACCGCATCGATACCAAGACCGGCAAGCTCGTCGCCACCATCGCCAGCGGAATCGCCAACGACAAGGAAGGCGAACTCAATGTCGTGGCCGGCGCCGGATCCATCTGGGTGGCGAGCGATGCCAAGGGCGTGGTTGCGCGCATCGATCCGGCCACCAACAGCGTGGTCGCCACGGTGCCCGTCGATCCGGGCACATGGTACATGGCCTTTGGCGAAGGCGCGGTGTGGGTGGCGAGCGCCCAGCAGCAAAGCCTGCAACGCATCGACCCGGCCACCAACGCGGTGACGGCGCGTACCCCGCTGGGCAAGGCGCCCGGCTTCCTCGCGGCGGGCGAAGGCAGCGTGTGGGTGCAGGAACAGGGCGATGGCACTCTGGCGCGGATCGATCCGCAGACCGGCGCCCTGCTCGGCCGCGTCAAGGTGGGCGACAACCTCAAGTGGGGGGACATCGACACCGGCGCCGGCAAAGTCTGGCTGCGCACCACCGACGACCAGGTCTTCGCCGTGATCGACGCCAAGACCATGGCGATCGACGCGCGCGTGGGCAAGCCGGCCGGCAGCGGCGGCCTGCGCTTTGCCCCGCACGGCATCTGGACCTCGGCCCACGATGCCCACACGCTCACCTGGTGGCCAAAGCCCTCCGCTTACGGCAAGTAAAGCGTCAGCGCAGACCCGCGATCAGCGCCAGGGCCTGCGCTTCGCTCACCACTTCGGCATATTTGGCCTGGAGATCGAACAGGTTGGCTTCGTGGGGAGCCAGGTGCCGGTCGCCACAGGCATCGGCCACCACGAAGGGCAGGAAGCCGTTCTGGCAGGCATCGAGCGCAGTGGCGCGGATGCAGCCTGAGGTGGAGGTGCCGCAGACCAGCACGGTATCCACGCCCAGCGCCGTCAACGTGGCGGCCAGGTGCGTGGCGAAAAAGGCCGAGGCGTAGCGCTTGGTGATCACCACATCGCCGTCCTGCGGGGCGAGTGCGGGAGGAAAAGCACCAAGCGGCGAGCCCTTCTCGAACACCTTGAGCGCGGGAACCTTGCGGTAGAACACGCCGCCATCGGCGCCACCGGGCTGGTATTCCACGTTGGTGAAAATCACCGGCAGCCCAGCCGCGCGCGCCGCCGCCGTCACCCGCACCGCACTGTCGAGCGCAGCCTCGATCCCGGCATAGAGCGGCGAGGTGGGCTGGAAATAGGCTTCCACCAGGTCGATCAGCAAGAGCGCGGGGCGTGTCCCGAACGGCAACCGCCCATCGAAGGCGCCGGCATAGTTGTCGGCCAGGTCGGCTTCGTCCTTCGCCACGTCAAATCACCCCGCGCGCGGCCATATCGGCCAGCGCCGCATCGTCCAGGCCCAGCAGTTGCCCATAGATTTCGGCGTTGTGCTGCCCCACCTGCACCGGCGCGGGCCGTCGCACCCCGCCGGGCGTGGCGGAAAACTTGGGGAACGTGGACTGCATCTTGAGCGGGCCGAAGCGTTCGGTCTCGACTTCGATGATCGCTTCGCGCGCCTGGAAGTGCGGATCGTCCAGCATGTCGGGCGCGCGATAGACGCGGCCTGCGGGGATCGAATGCGCGATCATCAGCGCATCCACTTCGTCCATGGTCAGCGTCAGCGTCCAATCGTTGATCAGGTTGTCCAGCTCGGTCTGGTTCTCGCCCCGCGCCAGGTGCGTGGCATAGCGCGGATCGTCGCCCAGTTCGGGCCGCCCCATGGCCGTGGCAAGCCGCTTCCACAGCGAATCCTTGTTGGCCCCGATCATGAATTCCCCGTCCTTGCAGGAATAGACGTTGGACGGGGCAATGCCCTTGAGGATCGAGCCGGATCGCTCGCGGATCAGGCCCATGCGATCATATTCCGGCACCAGGCCTTCCATCACCTGCAGCACGCTTTCATAGAGCGCGGTGTCGATCACCTGGCCTTGCCCGGTCCTGTCCTTCACATGCAGCGCGGCCAGCACGCCCATGCAGCCATAAGTGGCGGTCAGCGTGTCCCCGATGGAAACGCCCATGCGGCTGGGCGGACGATCGGGTTCGCCCACGATATAGCGCCAGCCGCCCATCGCCTCGCCGATCCCGCCAAACCCGGCGCGGTCGGAATAGGGGCCGGTCTGGCCATAGCCAGACATGCGCGCGATGATCAGGTGGGGGAATTCGGCCAAGAGCACATCGGGCCCCATGCCCCACTTTTCCAGCGTGCCCGGCTTGAAATTCTCGATCACCACGTCGGCATGGGCGATCAGCCGCTTCACCAGCGCCTGGCCTTCGGGCACGCGCAAGTTGGCGCTGACCGAGCGCTTGTTGCGCGCGATCACTTCCCACTGCACCTTTTCGCTGCCCTGGCCCCATTCGCGCATCGGGTCGCCCGTTACCGGCGGCTCCACCTTGATGACGTCGGCGCCCATGTCGCCCAGCAATTGTCCGCAGAACGGGCCAGCCAGCAGCTGGCCCAGTTCCACCACGCGAATGTCCTGCAATGCACCGTTGTTCATGATCACTCCGCCGCCTCTGCCTGCGGCCACACCGGCTGGATCGGCGCCGGCAGCCCGGTTTCCGCCTGGCAGGCGGCGCGCAGGGCATCAAGCCCCGGCCCGGTGTTGAACACCGGCAGGTCTCCGCCCCGGCCCTCGCGCATCTGCGCGCGCAGGGCAGCCGTGGCGGCTTCGTTCACCACGCCCACATCATCGGCCACCACGCCATAGGCGCGCGCGCCGACCGGCGTAACCAGCCCCTGCACGATTTCCTTGCCCACCAGCGCGGGATCGCGGTCCAGCGGATCGCCCCAACCGCCGCCACCCCAGGTGATGAAGTGCAACTGGTCGCCTTCCTCCACCGCCACGTCTTCCACCTTGTTGCCCACGATCACCTGGGTGCCGTCGGCCTTTTCCAGGATCTTGCGCGCGCGCTTGCCCGGATCGCCGCCATTCACGCCCCAGGGCGGCACGAACCAGCGATCGTCGTGGATCGAGATCGTCCCGGCGCTCAAAAACCGATAGGTCATGTGGATGCCGTTGCCGCCGCGATGCAGCCCCGCCCCGCCCGAATCCGGCTCGGTCGAATAGCGTTCGATGATCATCGGGAAATAGCGTTCCAGGAACTCGTTGGGCACGTTGGTGAACCCCGGCCACAGCGAATGGCCATCCGGCCCATCGCCCAGCGGGCGGCCGGGAATGCCGCCAAAGCCAATCTGGAACAGCTGGAACCAGGCATTGCCCTGGCCGGGCCGCGTATCGTTGCCCGAATAGAACAAGTGCGGGCTGGACGAAAAACCGGCGGCATTGAGGAACTGCGGCGTCTTTTGCCCCAGCAGCCCGCCGAGAATATCGAAAATGCGGCCCAGCGCATGGGTGCGGCCCGACAGCGCGGCGGGAAATCGTGGTTTCAGCAAGCTACCTTCGGGAATGCGCACGTCGATCAGGTCATAGAACCCGTCGTTGAACAGGATCTGCGGATCGAAGACCATGATCATGTAGATGCCGAAGAACATCTTGAACATGTTTTCATTGAGATAGAAATTGATCGAGGCCACGCTCTGCGGATCGGTGCCATCGAAATCGAGCACGACCTTCTCGCCCTCGCGCCACATCGTGCACTTGATGCGATAGGGGCCAAAGCCCATGCCATCGTCGCAGATATAGTCTTCGAAGCTGACCGGTTCCTCGCTCACCGCCTGGGCCAGCAAGGTCTTCATCGCGCGGTGGTTGCGCGCCAGCAATTCCTGCGTGGCCGAGACATAGACATCGTCGCCAAACCGCTCGGCCATCTCCACCACGCGGCGCGCGGCCACGCGGCACGAGGCAATCAGCGCATTGAGATCGGCCGCGCACCAATCGGGCTTGCGCGTCTGGTGCATCACCAGCTTCATCAGATCGGCGTTGTATTCGCCTTTCTTCCAGATCTTTACCGGCGGAATGCGCACGCCTTCCTCATAGATCGAGCGCGCGTTGATCGGCATCGAGCCGACGACCTTGCCGCCGATATCGCTCTGGTGCCCGAACATCGAGGTATAGGCGATCAGCCGCCCCTGCTTGAACACCGGCAGCAGCACCAGCCAATCGTTGGAATGGCTGATCGCGCCATCCACCGAATAGGGATCGGACAGGAAGATCATGTCGCCGTCTTCCAGCGTGCCTTCGTAATTGGCCAGGAAGCCGCCGATGAAGCTGCCGAACTGGCCCACGATCATCTTGCCGGTATGGTCGGCAATCAGGGGAAAGGCATCGCCCTGTTCGCGGATGCCGGGCGACATGGCAGTGCGCACCAGCGTGGCATCCATTTCCACGCGCGCGTTGCGCAGCGCGTTCTCGATGATGTCGAGCGTGACGGGGTCGATCGCCACTTTGGCAAAGGGCGTCGGGTTGGTCTGAACGATTGTTGCAGGCATCGCTTTTCCCTTTCGTCAGGCCAGGTTGATCAGGATGTTGCCGACCTTGTCGACCGTGCCCACGCACCCGGTCTCGATCAGCGTGGTCGAATCCATTTCGCAGACGATGGCCGGGCCAGGGATCACGTCCCCCGCCTTCAGCCGCGCGCGGTCATAGATGACGGCGGCGTGTTCGGCCCCGTCCATCCACAGCACATGGTCGCGCACTTTGGCCGCCGATGGATCGCCGTTGCCCTGCTCCAGTTCGGCGGCGGGCAGATCGAGCGCGCGGCCCAGCGCCACCGCGCGCAAGTTCACGATCTCGTGCGGGGTATCCATGTTGAACGTGAACAGCCGCTTGTGCTCTTCGTCGAAGCGGGCGAGCACCCCAGCAATGCCATCCTCGGCCAGGATCTGCGCGGTGATCGAAAGCGGCACTTCGAAGGCCTGCCCGGCATAGCGCACGTCGACTTCGAAACTCGTGGCAATCTCGCTTTCGGGCACGCCATCGGCCAGCAGTTCGGCCCGCACGTGCGCCGCCATTTCGTCCAGCACCGCCACCAGGTCTTGCGCCGCCGTATCGCGCGCCAGGCGCGACCACGAACGCGCGGTTTCGGTGCGCATGCGCGTGGTGGCATCGCCCAGCGCGCAGAGCACGCCGGGGCTGACCGGAGAGACCGCCGGCCAGCTGCCCATCAGCCGCGCCACGGCATTGACATGCAGCGGCCCCGCTCCGCCAAAGCCCATCAGCGCGAAATCGCGCGGGTCATAGCCCTGCTGCACCGAAATCATCCGCAGCGCGCCGAACATGTTCTCGTTGACGATGTCGATGATCCCGCGCGCGGCCTCCATCAATCCGATACCCAGCGCATCGGCAATGGTCTGCACCGCCGCCTTGGCGCCTTCGCGGTCCAGCTGGAACGTACCGCCCAAAAGGTTTTCGGGCAGATAGCCCAAGACCACGTTGGCATCGGTAACGGTGGGGGCCGTGCCGCCCTTGCCATAGGCGACCGGCCCCGGCACCGCTCCTGCGCTCTGCGGCCCGACCCGAAGGGCTCTGGTCAGCGCGGGAACATAGGCGATGGAGCCGCCGCCGGCGCCCACCGTCTTCACATCGAGCGCAGAGGCGCGCACCGAAAGATGGCCCACTTCGGTGGTGCGCTGGCGGCGCGGCTCAAGATTTTCGATCAGCGCCACGTCGGTGCTGGTGCCGCCCACGTCGAGCGTCAGGATATTGCGGATGCCGGCATTGCGGCCCACCCAGATCGCCCCCGTCACCCCGCCGGCCGGGCCGGACATCAGGATGCTGACCGGGTGCTCCTCGGCCTTCTGCGCGCTCATCAGCCCGCCGTCGGACCGCAGCAGCGAGAGCTTGCCGGTCATCCCTTCGGCGGCCAGGCGGTTGCGCAAGTTGGAAACATACTTGCCCACCACCGGGCGCACGCTGGCATTGGCCACCGTCGTCAGCGTGCGTTCGTATTCCTGCATTTCCGGCAGCACTTCGTGGCTCAATGAAATCGGCAGGCCGGGCAGCACGTCGGCCGCGATCTGCCCGATCCGCGCCTCGTGCGCGCCATTGGCATAGGCGTTGATCAGGCTGACCGTCACAGCTTCCACGCCCTGCGCCTTGAGCTTGGCCAGTTGCGCGCGCACGTCGGCTTCGTCCAGCGGGCGCACTTCCTGCCCTTGCGCATCCATGCGGCCTTTTACCGTCACGGTGTCTTCCAGCGCGGCCAGCGGCTGCGGCTTGGGCCAGATGATCCAGCCGGCCAGGCCGCCGGGCACATAGCTGCGCGCGATCTGCATGATGTCGCGATAGCCTTCGGTCGTCACCAGGCCCACGCGCGCGCCCTTGCCTTCCAGAACGGCATTGGTGGCGACGGTAGTGCCATGCAGGAAATAGTCGATCGCGCCCGCGGCAATGCCCGCCTTGGCGCAGATCGCGGTCACGCCATTCAAGATGCCTTCGGAACTGTCGTGCGGCGTCGATGGCGTCTTGTGCCGCCAGAACGCGCCGCTGTGCGTGTCGAACAGCAGAAGGTCGGTAAACGTGCCGCCGACATCCACGCCAAGCCGATAACCCATCGTCCAACAATCCCTTCAAGAAAGCGTTTGTGCGTGCCGATGCTAAGGTATGTTCAAGCCTGCGCTGGCTTGGGGAACGGTGGCGCCTTGGCCACCATGCCCGGCAAAGTGCGGTCCATCACGCTGCCCAGCCAGTGGTTGGCCGCCACCAGCGCGGGCAGGTGCAGCCCGGTGCCGATCCGCGCGCGCTCCAGCATATAGACCACGTCCTCGGTCGAAACGTTGCCCGCCGCGCCCGGCGCAAACGGGCAGCCGCCCAGCCCGCCGATCGCCGCGTCCACGCTGACGGCCCCCGCGCCGATCGCGGCCCAGACATTGGCCAGGCCGGTGCCGCGCGTGTTGTGGAAATGCACCCGCACGGGAATGTGCGGCACGGCGGCGCGGATCTTGCCCACCAAAGAGATGACATGCGCGGGATTGCCCACGCCGATCGTGTCAGCCAGGCCGATTTCCACCGGGCCTGCTTCTGCCAGTGCGCGCGCCATGGCCACAACGCGGTCTTCGGCCACTTCACCTTCGAACGGGCAGCCGAACGCGGCGGCAATGGTCACTTGCCCGGTCTTGCCCGCCTGGCGCGCCATGGCGATGATTTCCTGCGCGGCGGCCACCGAGCCGTCGCTGGTCTGGCCCTGGTTGGCCCTGGCAAAGGTGTCCGTCGCCACCGAAACCGCGCCAAGCTGGTCGATCCGCCCGGTTTCGATCGCCCGTGCCGCGCCGCGTGCGTTCATCACCAGGCCGATATAGGTCACGTCGTCGCGCCACGGCAGGCCGGCGCAGACCGCCTCGGCATCGGCCATCTGCGGCACGGCCTTGGGATTGACGAAGCTCGTCACTTCGATCCGCCGCGCGCCCGCCGCAATCGCCCGCTCCACCAGCGCGATCTTGTCGGTGGTGGAAATCAGGGTCTTTTCGTTCTGCAGCCCGTCGCGCGGGGAGACTTCGACCATCTCGACAGATTCTGTATACATTACTCGGCAGCCTCTCGCTGGTCTCGTTCCGCCAGCCCGCGATGTGCATCGGCATAGGCGTGATAGGCGCGCAGGATGTGCCCGGTCATGATCGCTTCGGCCCAGGGGCCATCGCGCCGGGCAAAGGCGGCGATCAATTCCTCGTGCTCGCCATAGGATCGGTTGAGCGCCTCGCGGCCATAATGATGCGCCGTGCGCCACACCACCGGCTGCTCGATCAGCGTGGCCAGCAGCGCTGCCAGGCGGCGCGACCCGGCCACGTCCAGAATTGCTGCGTGGAAATCCCGATTCGCGTCGAGAAACACCGTAACATCGGGCACCGGCCGGCGAATGGCATCGCCCAAGCGGCGATTCGCATCGCGAATCCGCGCAAGCGCCGCGTCCGTCATGCGTTCGGCCGCCCGCCGCGCCGCCTTGCCTTCCAACAGGGCGCGCAGTTCGAACGCGTCTGCCACATCGTCGATCGACCAGTCGGCCACAAAGCTGCGCTGGGTGTCGGTCCGCGTCACCAGAAGGTCGGATTCCAGCCGTCGCAGCGCCTCGCGAACCGGGGTGCGCGAAACGCCGCAGCGCTCGGCCAGGGCTTCTTCCGCAAGCTGCGCGCCGGCGGGCAATTCGCCCGACAGGATCATGCTGCGGATGGCCTCATAGGCACGGTCGGAAGCGCGGGACACAGCTTTCTCCAAATCCCCTGGTCTGGGCGGTTTATATCTTGACCTGCGGTATTTGTATACAATACTCTTTGTTTCCATCAAGCCGCGTCAGCCATGGGGGCACGAAAAAGACCGGCGGGTGACATCGGCACCGCGATGGATTCGCGGGCGCCACCGAACAGGGAGAATGCAATGCGACTTTCCCACTCCGCTTTCCTCGCCACGGCCTCGGCGCCTGCCGCCATGCTTGCCGCCGCGCTCGCCACGCCCGCCCTTGCCCAGGAAGCGCCGCAATCGGGCGCTGTGCCGGCGGATGACAGTGGCATCATCGTCACCGCCCGCCGCCAGAACGAACGCCTGCAGGATGTGCCCGCCTCGGTTGCGGTGCTCACCGCCGATGCGCTGCAACGCACCGGCGCGGTCAAGGCGGAGGATTTCGTCAAGCTGACGCCGGGCGTCACCATCGTCACCGGCACGGCCGAAGCGGGCGATACCCAGATCAACATTCGCGGCATGAACGGCGCGCGCGACGCGGAAAGCTCGGTCGCCCTGGTCGTCGACGGCATCCTGAAGACCAACACAGCGCAGCTCAACCAGCCGCAGGGCACGCTGCAACAGGTGGAACTGCTCAAGGGCCCGCAAGGCGCGCTCTATGGCCGCAATGCCGCCGCCGGCGCCCTGGTGCTCCAGTCGATCAAGCCGACCGACAGCTTCACCGGCGCGGCCAAGCTGTCCTATGCCGATTACAACACCTGGGAAGCCAGCGCCCACGTCGCCGGGCCGCTCGCGCAAAACGTGGGCTTCGTCCTGGCGGGCTATTACTACAAGACCGACGGCTTCTACAAAAACGTCTTCACCAATTCCAAGACGGTGGACGACAAGGAAAACTGGGCGATCGACGGCCGTGTGATGGTGGGCCAGGGCAGCCCCACGCAGCTGGATATCAAGGCGCGCTATAGCGAATTCCACGGCGCCTCGCTGCCGTTCAACGCTGCGTTCCACCTGCCCAATTTCGGCGGCGCGTTCTATGAAAACGTCAACAGCCACCCGTTCAATTTCTACAGCAACATCCGCCCCACCAACGACCAGACCAGCTTCGACATGTCGATCAAGCTGGACCACCAGTTGACCGACACGATCAAGCTGGTCGGCTGGGCGCTCTATTCCAACGTCAACCAGGATCTGGTGGCCGATGGCACCTCGGCCGATTTCGGCCGCTTCCTCAGCGCTGCCAACCCGCAGGCGCAAAGCGCGGTCAACTCCTGCTTTGCCAGCACTGCCGCGCTCACCGGCTACAAGGTCAACCCGCCCGGCTTCATCGGGCAAACTCCGGTGCCGTTCATCTTCGCGCCCACCACCGGCTCCACCTTCGGGCCCTACAGCCCCACCACCTGCGACGGCACGCAATACCAGCTGCGCAAGCAGCAGGACATCAGCACCGAATGGCGCCTGATCGGCGATCTGGGCCAGATCAACTGGCAACTCGGCGCCTATTACCTGCACATCAAGCGCACCGTGGGCGTCAGCCTAGGCGCCGACACCGGCAATGGCGTGATCAAGCAGCTCTACAACGCGCCGAACACCACCAACCCCACCACGCTGCTCTTGGCCGATCGCTTCAAGACCAACGTCTATGCCGGCTTCGGCTCGGTGGAATGGAAGCCCAACGAGAAATTCGATGCCGGCCTGGCGCTGCGTTACGATATCGAGGATCGCAAGTCGTCCTCGCTCGTGCCCACGGCCACCGATCCCTTCACCGGTGGCCCGATCAACCCCGGCCAGGCGTTCGGCCCGCTGACCGACAAGCACGCCCGCTTCGAACAGTTCGAGCCCAAAGTCACGCTCAGCTACAAGCCCAGCCGCGAGTTCAACCTCTATGCCAACTGGGGCATCGGCTTCAAATCGGGCGGGTTCAACAACCAGGGTTCGGCCCAGATCATCAAGGACAATTTCGTCAACGCCTTTGGCGCCAACGTCACGGTGAACGACCAATACCGCAAGGAATGGTCGAGCGCATGGGAAGCGGGCCTCAAGGGCAACCTGCTCAATGGCGCGCTGACGTTCGACCTGGCCGGCTATTACACCCAGGTCCACGACATGCAGTTCTTCGAATTCTTCGTCGGCAGCTTCGGCCTGCTGCGCGTGGTGTCCAACATCGACCGCGTGGACCTCAAGGGCATCGAGGCGAGCGTCACGGTCAAGCCGATCAAGGGCGTCAAGCTGTTCGGCTCGTTCAACTACACCGACAGCGAGATCAAGCGCAATTCCTCGCGCCCCTACACCGTGGGCAACAAGTCGCCCTACACCGCCGACTACACGCTCAACCTGGGCGGCGAATTCGAGCAATCGCTCAGTGGCGACTTGCGCTTCTTCACTCGCGCCGATTATCGCCTCACCGGCCCCACCTGGTTCCACACCGTGCAGAACCAGTCGGTGCCCACGGTGTTCTCCGGCCTCCTCCCGATCTCGGCCCTGCAACTCCCGGCTTTCGTGGGCGACGGCAAATACGACGTGGCCCGCCGCAACGCCTTCGGCATCGTCAACCTGCGCGCCGGCCTCCAGACCGACCGCTACACCCTCGCCGTCTTCGCCAACAACCTGCTCGACAAGCAGTACCTGAACGAAGTGATCACCGCCGTCGAATTCGGCGGCTCGTTCATCACGCCCGGCACGCGGCGCCTGGTGGGCGTGGAAGCCAGCATGAAGTTCTGAGGTTTCCCCAACCCTTCACGCTGACTTTGCCGGAACCCGGCCGCGCTACTATGGCGTGGCCGGGTTTTGGGACAAAGCCGCCAGTCAACGCCGCGACCGGCGTCGTCCGGTTGCGCCCCAATTGCGGACTTTAACCGATCAGTTCGGCTTCGATTTGTTCTGCTATGTCACTATTCAGCCCAGCGATCTGCTCAATGATACCGTCCAATCGCGAATCCGTCAGAGGTTCAGCAGGATCAGATAGACCGGCCATATGCCCAGCGAGATAATGAATGCAGTTGTTGATGGCCAACCTCTCTTTCATGCCAATGTCGTCGCGAGCCATAATTGTGAACCCATGGATTGCCCGCGCCATGTAGCGAAGTAAGCTTGGTCGCCCCGTTTGCTGTAGCTTTTCACGTAAGAGCCTCATCAATAACGGCCTTTCTACACCCGCCAGAATGATCATGGTAGCCATTCCCTGCAAAGTTCGCTCCCCACCAAATTTCGACGACAAGCTCCTTTCCGGTTACGGTGCTGTTGCGGACCCGCCTTTTTCTCGACATGCTCATCTTACCAATGCAGACGAGGCGCCAATGACCCTTCGGTGTAACACCTGCTGACGATTGCTCGGTTGCCCTGATGACGCTTTGTCAGCAAATTGTGGTGGAGATTGCTGGGGATGCGTCGGCAGTTGCGAAGCCGAATGGGAACCGTCCGCAAGCAAGGTCAGGAACGAGATTGCCTCGGGGCTGCGTAACAAGGACGGTTCGCCAAAGCCATCTAAAGAAACGTAGTGTCTGCTCCCCCCTGACTTTGGCGCCGCAGTGACCGGTACGCGGGAGGGCCGATTGCCTTCCTTGGTTCAGGGGCGAAGCGGCTGGAATGGCCGGTGTCGGCGTAGACCGACATTCCCGGCACTTCATCGGAACGGCGCGAGTTGGTCGCTACTTGCCATTTCACCCCCCCTTGACCCCCACCCCCAAAACCCCGATTGGACCCCACAGCACCCCTTTTGTGGAGTCCATGACAGGTCCATGCGCCGAGGCTGGTCCCTTACCTTGCAACAGCGCATTCGTGGCGATCAGGCCACGCCGCTCTATATGCAGTTGGCCCATGCGCTGATCCACGAGATCGAGCGCGGGCGGCTGCAGCCTGGCTCGGCGTTGCCGAGCAGCCGGGAGCTGGCGGCCGAACTGGGCTTCAACCGCAAGACCGTGGTGACCGCTTATGAGGAACTGGTGGCGCAGGGTTGGCTGGAGGCGGCCGGGCGCAAGGGCACGGCGGTGGCCACGCGATTGCCACGCAGCCGGCCCGAGGCGGTCGAGGCCAGCCCGCCCATCGGCCGGCGCCCGATCTATCGCTTCGTGCCGCCGCCCGATCGGCCGATTGCCGTGCCGCCGGGCCGGGTGATCAAGCTGGACGAAGGCAGCCCCGATGGCAGCCTGTTCCCGCCCGAGGCGCTGGCCCGCGCGTTTCGCACTGCCGCGCTCTATGCCGCGCGGCGCCAGCAGCTGGGCTATCGCGATCCTTGCGGCAGCGACAAGTTGCGCGCCAGCCTGGCCACGATGCTGCGCGAGGAACGCGGCCTGGTGGTGGACGCGGAAAACATCTGCGTCACACGCGGGAGCCAGATGGGCATTGCGCTCGCCGCGCGGCTGCTCGCCCGCCCCGGCGCCGTTGCCCTGGCCGAGGCGCTGACTTATGAACCCGCCGTCGCCGCGTTCCAGGCAGCCGGGGTGCCGGTGCTGCCCGTGCCCCTGGATGACGAGGGCATCGATGTGGACGCGGTGGAGCGCGCCTGCCGCAGCCGCAAGGTCTGCGCCGTGTTCCTCACCCCGCACCACCAGTTCCCCTCCACCGTCTCGCTGGCGCCCGAGCGGCGGCTGCGCCTGGTGGAGCTGGCCCGCCAGTTCGGCTTTGCCATTATCGAGGACGATTACGACCACGAATTCCGCTTCGGCTCGCAACCCTTGCTGCCCATGGCCGCCTATGCGCCCGATGTGGTGATCTATGTCGGCTCCCTCTCCAAGCTGCTGCTGCCGGCGCTGCGCGTGGGCTATATCGTGGCCCCCACCCCGGTGATCGCGGCGGCCGCGCACCAGGTCTCGATCGGTGATGGCATGGGCAACAGCCTGACCGAGGATGCCGTGGCCATGTTGTTCGAGGAAGGCGAAGTGCGCCGCCATGCGCGCAAAGCCACGCGCATTTATGGACAGCGCCGCGATGCGCTGGCCCAGGCCGTGCAGGCCGAACTGGGCGCCATGGTCAGCGCCCGCCTGCCCGCCGGCGGCCTGGCAATGTGGCTGGAATTTCAGGATCTTGCCGCGCTTGCCCGGATCGAGGCGGGCGCGGGCGCGGCGGGCATCACCTTTGCCCAATCAGCATCCTATCGCCTGGCCGAAAATGCCCCCCATGGCCTGCGCCTGGGCTTTGCCAGCCATGCTGCGGATCGCACCGTGCAGGCCGTGCGCGTGCTGGGCGCGCTCGGCCGGGGGTGACACGGGCGCACTGGTCCCCTGTGGATTGCAGATCTGGCACTTTTACCGGGCCAACCATGCGGCAAGATGGCGTGCATGGACTTTCCCTCTGGCACTCCCGCCGATCTGGCCCGGCTCATCGCGGAATATCCGCTGGCATGGCTCGTCAACCATGGCGCTGCCGGCTTCTTCGCCACGCCCCTGCCGCTGGTGGCAGAGCTGGACGAAGCCGGCCAGGTCACGGCGCTGATCGGCCATTGCTCGCGCCGCAATGGCCAAGTGGCCGCCTTGCAGGCCGATCCGCGTGCGCAAGTGCTGTTCATGGGGCCGCAGGGCTATGTCTCGCCCGCGCTGGTGTCGCGCCCGCACTGGGCACCCACCTGGAACTTTGCCGTGGTCGCGTTCGACGTGACCGTGGCGTTTGACGAAGCAGGCACCCTGCCCGCCGTGCGCCGCCTGACCACCCATGTCGAGGCGAGCCAGGCGCAACCCTGGCAGGTGGAAGACGCCGGCGCGCGGCTGCCGCAACTGATGGCGCGGATCATCGGCTTTCGCGCCACGGTCACCGCCATCGATGCGCGGTTCAAGCTGGGGCAGGAGGAAGACCTGCCCGAACTGCGCGAAATCATTGCCGCCCATCCCGATCCGGTGCTCGCCGGGTGGATGTGGCGGCTCAATAACGACCGCCTGCAGGCCCATGCGGCGGCACACGGGGAAGAAACCACAGGATAGCCGAACCGGGCAATCCATGACATGCACAGGGGAAAGACCATGAGGACCACACTGAATCTTGCCTGCCTGGCCGGCGTTTCCGCGCTGGCGCTGGCGGCCCAGCCCGCGCTGGCCGCCGATGAACCGGCCGCCGAAAGCGCCGGCAGCATCGTCGTCACCGCCACCAAGCGCGCGGTCGCGCTGGACCAGACGCCGATCGCCGCCAGCGCCGTTTCGGGCAAGGACCTGGCCGCCGCCAACGCGCAAAGCCTGGGCGACTATATCGCGCGCCTGCCCGGCGTGGTGTTCAACGATTACCAGCCCGGCGTTTCCGAAGTGGTGATCCGCGGCATTGCCGCCACCACTTATCACGAACAGGGCCAGACCACGGTCGGCTATTACCTCAACGAAGTGCCGCTGGTCGAACCGGGCTTCCCCATCGCCATTCCCGATGTCGACACGTTCGATCTCAACCGGGTGGAAGTGCTGCGCGGGCCACAGGGCACGCTGTTCGGCTCCTCCACGCTGGGTGGCCTCGTCAACTATGTGGTGAACCTGGCCGATCCCACCAAGATCGATGCGGCGGCCTCGGGCCTGGTCGGCACCACCAAGAATTCCCATGGCGAGGCGAACTATGCCGCCAAGGCCATGGTCAACGTGCCGCTGATTGCCGACAAGCTGGCCGTGCGCCTGGTCGCGCTGCAACGCTTTGATGCCGGCTATCTCGACAATCCCGGCACCGGCGTGAACGGCAGCAACGATTTCCGCACGCGCGGCCTGCGCGGCTCGGTGGTGCTGACGCCCACCACCGCCACCAAGCTCAGCTATCTGTATTCCTGGCAGGATACCTACCTGGAAGACCAGACCTACCTCGATCTCGATCACCCCTACACGCGCAACACCGCGCGGGCCGAACCGCAGCGCACGCGCTTCTGGATGAACTCGCTGCGCCTGGACCAGGACCTGGGTGGGGCCGAACTGACCGCGATCGGCTCGATCGTAGAGAAGCACAATTTCACCCAGTTCTCCTATCCCTATTACTATGTCACCGGCGTCACCACCGGATCGGGCGCGGCTTATTCGGCGGGCAATGCCGATGCCAATATCAAGACCGCCGAAGTGCGCCTGGCGTCAAAGGGCAATAGCCCGCTGCGCTACCTCATCGGTGCCAGCTATATGGAAGCGCGCAAGCACAGCTATGACCAGATCTTCCAGAACGGGGCGGAAGACTATATCAATGCCAATCCCACCCTGTTCGGCGGTTATTCCGGCAGCGTGCTGACCCCCGGCGACCGGCTCTATGGCTACATCTCCGATACCTACAACCAGGACGTGGGCGTCTTTGGCGAACTGACCTATGCCCCGCGCCACGATATCGAATTGACCGTGGGCGGCCGCTATTTCTGGAACCGCTACAACGCCACGGTGGTCAACCAGGCTGGCGCGCTCGGTGGCTATGAAGGCGGCTATCACGCCACCGATGCCACCGGCTATGTCTCCAACAAGGAAGACGGCTTCACCCCCAAGGTGACGCTGACCGCACGCCCCAACAAGGATTTTCTGGCTTACGCCACCTATTCCGAAGGCTATCGCGTGGGCGGGATCAATCCCAACGCCGGCCTCTTGCCCACCATCCCGGTCAAGTACAACAGCGACCGGGTCAAGAACTATGAAATGGGCGTGAAATTCCACGCGCTCGACAACCGCCTCTATGTCGAAGCCACGGTGTTCAACATCGATTGGAAAGGCATCCAGGCGCGCCTGTTCGGCCCGGCGCCGTCCTACTATTCCTATGTCTCCAACGCTGGCAGCGCCAATATCAGCGGGGTCGAACTGGCTGCCACGGCGCAACTGACGCGCTTTGCCAGCTTCAGCACCAGCGCCACGTTGCAGGATGCGCGCCTTACCGCGTTCCTGCCCGATACCTTTGCCGTGGGCGGCGGCTATGCCTCCGGCTCGGTGCTGCCCGGCTCGTCGCGCTGGTCGGTGGCCAACAACCTCAAGTTCGAATTTGCCGATGCCGCCCTCAAGCCTTCGTTCGAAGTGGCGCACCGCTATCTCTCTTCGGCCCCGGTTGCCTTTGGCAACTCAGCCACGCGCGGCAATTTCAACATCTTCGATCTGCGCGCCGGGGTGACGGTGGGCGAAAAGCTGCGCGTGCTGGTCTTTGCCAACAACGTGTTCGACAAGTTCGGCATTCTCAACGCGCCGTTCACGTCGCAGGCCACGCCGGCCGGCTCGATCGTCCGCCCGCGCACGCTGGGCCTGCGGGTGGATTGGTCGCTCTGATGCGCCAGGCCGCGCCCGTACTTGGCCTGATACTGGCGCTTGTCCATGGGGCTGCTCAGGCTGAGCAGCCCCGGCAACTGGCCTATCAGGCCCATGAAGCCACCTGGGCGCAGCCAGCGCTTTCGCCCGACGGCGCCTGGCTGTGGTTCGACTTGCTGGGTGACATCTACCGGATGCCGGCGGCCGGCGGCGCGGCGCAAGCCGTGCTGACCGGCACCGCGTTCGAACGCAATCCGGTGCCCTCGCCCGATGGGCAATGGGTGGCGTTCCTGTCTGATCGTTCGGGCGTGACCAACCTGTGGATCGCGCGCGCAGACGGCAGTGGCGCGCGCCAATTGACGCACGAGGGATCGCTCGTGCTGATGACCTCGCCCGCCTGGGCGCCCGATGGCCGCAGCGTTTATATCAGTCGCGCGGTGCATTCCATTCTGGCGTTCGAGCTGTGGCGCGTGCCCCTCGATGGCGGCGCGGCGCAAGTGCTGGTAAAAGCGCAGCCCACCGGCAACGAAGGCTGGGACGATCGCGTCAACGCCCTGGGCGCGGCGCCCTCGCCCGATGGCAAGGCCGTGTGGTATGCCACCAAGCGCGGCCACACCTGGACCGAGAAAGACCCGCCCACCTGGTCCATCGTGCGGCAGGACCTGGCGACCAGCACGGTGGAAACCGTGGTGCCGGGCGGCATGCGCCCGGTGCTTTCGCCCGACGGCAAATTGCTGGCCTATGCCGCGCGGCGCGATGGCACCACCTCCGCCAGCAGCGAAACCGGCCTGCGCCTGCGCAACCTTGCCACGGGAGAGGACCGCTGGATTGCCTGGCCGATCGATCACGATGGCCAGGAAGGCGGCTATTACTACGATCTCACCCCTGGCTATCGCTTTACCCCCGATGGCCGCGCGCTGATCCTGGCCAAGGACGGCGGCTTCGTGCGGATCGACCTGGCCAGCGGGGCGCAGACGCCGATCCCGTTCACCGCGCCGGTCAAGCTGACGTTGGCCCCGCAAAGCCGCGTGCGCCAGCGCGTGGAAGACGGCCCCACGGTACGCAGCCACCTGGCCGAAGGCGCGGCGCTGTCTCCCGATGGCAAGACCATTGCGTTCACCGCGCTGGGCACGCTCTATCTGGCCGACCGCGCCGGGGGTGCGCCGCGCGCGCTGTTTGCCGGCAATGCGTTCCAGCCGGCCTGGTCCCCCGATGGGCAGACCCTGGCTTTCGTGCGGTGGAGCGCGGAAACCGGCGGCGGCGTGTGGACCATTGCGGCCAAGGGCGGCGCGCCGCGCCCGCTCGGGCCGCAGGGCGCCTATTGGTCTGAGCCGCGCTGGAGCCGCGACGGCAGCGGCGTGGTGGCCCTGCGCGCCGCGCAGTTCGACCGGCTGCACGCGGAAAACGAACTCGATCCCGCCTGGCCGGTGGATGTGGTGGCGCTGGGCCAAGATGGCAGCGCGCCGCGTGTTATGGCGCATGGCGCCGGCCTCAAGCATTTGCAGCAGACCGATGATGGCGCCTGGTATGTGAACAGCGGCGGCGCCCTCGCCCGGATCGAAGCGGATGGCACTGTGCGCCCGCGCGCCCGCATCGTGGCGCGTGCGGCCGGGCAATATGTCAAGGAACCGCGCCCGGTCGATGAGCTGCGCCTCTCGCCCGATGGCCGCTGGCTGGCTGCGCGCACCGCGTTCGAATTGCACGTGCTGCCCCTGCCCGCCACGGACCAGCCGGTGAACCTGGCTGATGCCGCCACCGCGCAGCGCCAGATCACCCGCATCGGCGCCGACACCATGCGCTGGGATGGCGATGGCCTGTCATGGACCACCGGCCCGTTCTGGCGCCACGCCAATGCCGCCGCCCTTGCCGCAGCCGACCCTGAAAGCGCCGCCGCCCCGCGCGATCTTTCGGTGCAGGTGCCGCGCGCGCTGCCATCCGCGCCGCAAGTGCTGCGCGGGGCCACGGTGCTGACCATGGACCATGGCGCGGTGATCGCCGATGCCGATGTGGTGGTGGTCGGGAACCGCATCGCCGCAATCGGCCCGCGCGGCACTGTGCCGCTGCCCGCCGGCGCGCAGATGCGCGATCTGGCTGGCAAGTTCATCATCCCGGGCCTGATCGATGCCCACGCGCATTTCTTTCCCATTCCGCGCACCATCCACGATGGCACGCATTGGGAATTTCCCGCGCTGCTGGCCTATGGCGTCACCTCCGTTCTGGAAGTGCAGCCGTTCACGCCCGATATCTTTGCCTATGCCGATCGCATGGATGCCGGGCTTTCGGCCGGGCCGCGCCTGTTCAGCACCGGGCCGGGCGTCTTCGTCAACAGCGCGATTACGTCGCAAGCCGTGGCGCAGGACGTGCTCACCCGCTATCGCGATGCCTATCGCACGCGCAACATCAAGAGCTACATGGTGGGAGACCGCGCCGCGCGGCAAGACATGGCCAATGCCGCGCGCAAGTTGGGCATGATGCCCACCACCGAAGGCGCGGCCGACTATGTGCTGGAACTGACCCACGCGATCGATGGCTTTTCCGGCAACGAACACAACCTGCCGATCACGCCGATCCACGATGACGTGATCCGCCTGTTCGTGGCCAGCCAGATTGCCTATACGCCCACGATCACCGTGCTTTATGGCGGCGCGCCCCTGCTGTTCGACGAAATCGAGAACCACGCGCCGCAAGACGATGGGCGGCTCACCCGCTTCACCCCGCCGTTCGTGCTGGCGGCCAAGCTGCGCGACCGGCACTGGACGGCCGCGCCCTGGCAGACCTGGTCCCGCTTTGCCCGCGATGCCATGCGCCTGCGCCGCGCCGGCGGCCTGGTGGGCGTGGGCAGCCATGGGGAAATGCAGGGCCTGGGCGTGCACTGGGAAATGGGCGCCTTCGTGGCCGGCGGCGCCACCCCGCAAGAGGCACTGGAAATGGCCACGATCGACAACGCCCGCATCATCGGCCGCCCGGATGACCTGGGCAGCATCACGCCGGGTAAACTCGCCGACCTCGTCGTGCTGGATGCCGATCCCCGCGCCGATATCGCCAATGCCCGCGCCATCGCCCTGGTCATGCGCGGCGGCGTGGCATTCGATGGGCAGACCCTGGCCCGTGATGGCCAGGCACCCGTGGCGCCCTGGTGGCAGGACGCCGCGCCATGAAGCCCGCCACCCTGCGCGCGTGGAGCAAGGTTCACACTTGGTCGAGCCTGACCTGCACCCTGTTCCTGCTGATCCTGGCGCTCACCGGCCTGCCGCTGGTGTTCCATGACGAGATCGACGGCCTGGCCAAGCCCAGCCAGCCGCAACGCTGGCGCGCGCAAGAACTGCTGCCGGTGGACCATGCCATGGCCACGGCGCTCGCGCGCAATCCCGGCAGCGTGCCGATCTACCTCAGCTTCGATGAAGACCGCCCGGTGATCAACCTCACCACCGGCCCCACCGGCGATGCGCCCGAGGCGGCGATGCGGTTCAATCCCGTGGACTTGCGCACCGCCGCGCCGCCCCAGGGCGATGCGCCCGGCCATGGCGTGATGGATACCGTGCTCGATCTGCACAAGGATCTGCTGCTGGGCAAAGTGGGCGAGTATTTCCTGGGCGCGATGGGCCTGTGCTTTGCCGTGGCGCTGGTTTCGGGCGTGGTCCTCTATGCCCCCTTCGCGCGCAAGCCCGGCTTTGCCACGGTGCGCCGGGGCAAGTCCAACCGCCTGCGCTGGCTCGATTGGCACAACGTGATCGGCGGCGTCACGCTCGCCTGGGCCATGGTCGTGGGCTTGACCGGCACGATCAACACCCTGGCCGATCCGATCACCGCATGGTGGCGGGGCGATGCCCTGGCCCGCCTGGCGCATGACAGCAGCGGGCCGATCGTGCCCTATCGCCCCGGCATTGCCGCGCTGGCGCTGCGCAACGCACAGGCCGCCGTGCCGGGCATGAGCGTTCAGTTCGTAGCCTTTCCCGGCGCCGCGTTCAGCAGCCACGATCACATCGCGGTCTATCTCAAGGGCGCCACCCCGCTCACCGCCAAGCTGCTCACCCCGGTGATGGTCGATGCGCGCACCGGCCAGGTCGATGGCGTGGCACCGATGCCGTGGTACATGAAAGGCCTGCTGCTGGCGCAACCGCTGCACTTTGGCGATTACGGGGGGCTGGCGATGAAATTCCTCTGGGCGCTGCTCGATCTGGTCAGCATCGTGGTGCTGGGCAGCGGGCTTTACCTGTGGCTGGGCAAGCCGCGCCCGGCCCGCAAGGCCCGCGCCGCATGAAGCAGACGCATCCCTTGTGGCCGGTGGCGATCATCGCCGTGGTTTCGCTGGCGGGCATGATCGCCGGGTTGGCGGGCGATGGTTGGGAAGACCTTGCCGCCGCGCTCGGTCTCACCGCCAGCGTGGCGCCCATCGCCTGGGCGCTGCGCCGTGGCGGGCCGATCAGGCGGTAAAGCGCTCCACCCCGCCCACCACGGTGCGGATCACCTTGGCCTGCTCGATCGTTTCGGGATCGATGCGGAACAGGTCGCGGTCGAACACCGCGAAATCGGCCTGCATGCCGGGCATGATCGCGCCGCGCAGGTGCTCTACCTTGCCGGCATAGGCGGCCTCGCGGGTATAGCCGCGCAGCGCCTGGGCCATGGTGATCCGCTGCTCGGGATACCAGCCCTTGGGGTTCTTGCCGTCGATCGTCTCGCGCATCACCGCGGCATAGATGCCGGTCAGCGGATCGAGCGGCGCCACCGGCCAGTCCGACCCGAAGCAGACATGCGCGCCGCTGCGCACCATCGATCCCACGGCAAAGCTGGTGCGCAGCCGCTCCGGCCCGATCCGCCGAACCGCCCAGCGGCCATCGTCGATGGCGTGATAGGGCTGCATCGAGGCGATCACCCCCTGGCGGGCAAAGCGCGGAATCGCTTCCTCGCGTAAATGCTGGGCATGCTCGATGCGAAAGCGCCGGTCGCGCGCGCCATTGGCCTTGGTCACCGCCGCCATGGTATCGAGCACGATGTCGTTGGCTTCGTCGCCTATGGCATGGGCGGTCACCTGCAGGCCGGCCTTGTCGGCCCCGGCAATCCAGGCCTTGAGATCCTTGGGATCGGTCACCACGATGCCGTGCGCGCCGGATTCATCCTGATAAGGCAGATACATCAGCGCGGTGCGCGACCCCAGCGAGCCATCGAACACCACCTTGCACGCGCCCCAGCGCACCCAGTCGTCGCCGTGCCCTTCCTCGGCCACGATCCGGGCCATGCGCTCCCAGTCCTTGAGCGGGGTGAACTGGTAGAACCGCATCCCCGTCTCGCCCTGCTGGCGCAAACGGTGGGTGATTTCATACGTCGACCAATCCAGATCGGGCACGTGCACTTCGGTCACGCCCTTGCTGAGGCCCAGGGCGATCCCGGCGCGCACCGCCGCATCCAGCCGCGCCGGGCTGGGCTGGGCGATGGCGCGCAGCACCAGATCCTTGGCCGCGTCCTTGACGATCCCGGTCGGCTCCCCTTGCGCATCGCGCACGATCACCCCGCCCGGCACATCGGGCGTGTTGCGATCGATCCCCGCCAGCTTGAGCGCCAGCGAATTGCACAAGATCATGTGCAGGTCATAGCGGATCACCGCCACCGGCGTATCGGGGGTCACGGCGTCGATCCATTGCCGCGTGGGCAGCGTGCCGCCCCAGCGATCCTGGTCCCAGTTGCCGCCTTCCAGCCATTCGCCTTTGGGCAGCGCACGCGCCGCCTTGGCGATCTGCGCCACGAATTCATCAGGGTTGGCCGCATCGCGCAGCGATGGCTGGGTCAGCGCCAGCGAACCGATGGTGAAATGTGTGTGGCAATCGACCAGCCCGGGCGTGACGAAGGCGCCTTGCAGATCGACCACGCGGGTGCGCGGGCCGGATCGCGCGCGCACCGCCTCGCGCCCGATCGCCACCACATGGCCGCCGGCCACGCCGATGGCATCGCTGCGCACCTCCGGCCCCGCCCCGGTCCAGACGGCGGCGTTGACATAGGCCACCTCCACCCGGCCTTGCCCCGCCGCCATGGCGCGCACCGGCAGCGCCGATGCGGCCACGGCATTGAGCGAACCCGACACGAAAGCGCGACGCGTGACCATGGCCTTGTTACCCCGTTTGATCCTTCAAGACTCGCACTTTGCGCGGCCCAGGCCAAGGGGCAGCGTCCAGCTTGGAGATCAGGCGGGGTCCAGAGCGGGGGCCAGGCCAGCGCCCTCCCGCACGCGCGGGGCATGGCGGTCAACCAGGCTGGCGCTGGCCTGGTTCAGGCCCACCACGGTCACCGCCGTGTCATGGCGGCGCAGCCGGGCCACCACGTCTTCCAGCGCGGCCACTGCCGTCACGTCCCACAAATGCGCGCGCGTCAGGTCGATGCGCACGTGCGGCGCAGTTTCCCGCAGATCGAAACGCTGGGCAAAGACATCCGCGCTGGCAAAGAACACCTGGCCCGAAACGGTGTAGATACGCGTGTCGCTGCCGGGATCGTGGCCCACGCTCACATCCATCAATCGCGTGACCTTGAAGGCAAAGAACACGCCGCTCAGCAGCACGCCCACCACCACGCCGGCGGCCAGATCGTGCGTGGCCACCGTGACGGCCACGGTTGCCAGCATGACCACGCTGGAAACCTTGGGATGGCGCACCAGATCGGCCAGCGATCCCCACGAGAAGGTGGAGACCGACACCATGATCATGATCGCCACCAGTGCGGCCACCGGCACTTGCGCCACCCAGGGCCGCAACGGCACCAACACCACCAGCAGGAACACACCTGCCGTCAGCGTGGAAAGGCGCCCCCGCCCGCCATAGCGCACATTGCCCACCGTCTGGCCGATCATGCCGCAACCGGCGATCCCGCCAAACAGGCCGGCCGCCATGTTAGCGACGCCCAGCCCGGTGCATTCACGGGCCTTGGAACTCGCCGTTTCGGTCAGATCGTCCACCACGGTGGCGGTCATCATCGATTCCAGCAGGCCCACGGCGGCCATGGCCAGGGCATAAGGAAACACGATCCGCAGCGTTGCCAGGCTGAACGGCACATCCGGCAGCGCCAGATGGGGCAGGCCGTCAGGCAGCCGGCCCAGATCGGCAATGGTATGGACCGGCATCGGCACGGCCATGGTGATGGCGGTCAGCACCACGATGCACACCAGTGGCGATGGCACGGCGCGGGTCAACCGGGGCAGCAGATAGATGATCGCCAGGCCCGCCGCGATCAGTGCCCAGGTGTGCCAATCCACGCCCACCATCTGCGGCACCTGTGCCGAAAAGATCAGGATCGCCAGGGCATTGACGAACCCCGTGCGCACCGAGCGCGAGACATAGCGCAACAGCACGTCCAGCTTGAGCAGGCCGAACACGATCTGGAATGCCCCGGCCAGCACCGTGGCCGCCAGCAGATAGGCCAGCCCGTGCGCCTGGACCAGCGCGCCCACCACCAGCGCCACCGAACCGGCCGCGCCCGAAATCATCGCCGGCCGGCCGCCGGCAAAGGCAATGACGATGCCGATCACGAAAGAGGCATAGAGCCCCACCTGTGGATCGACCCCGGCGACAAAGGAAAAAGCAATGACTTCGGGGATCAGCGCAAACGTGCCGACCATGCCGGCCAGCACATCGCACCGTGCCGCGCCCACGCCGCGAAACCACGACGCGCGATATTCTTGGGAAAACAATGACAACATAGAAAAATCCGCGAAAATCGCAGAGCAGCCTGCCCATCCGGGCGGCGATCTCGAGGTCTGCGAAGTGCGTTGTCCGGCGGATCGGCGGCCGGAATAGCCACCCGGAATTGCACCGGGTCCATGCGAATGCCCGCGCCTTTAACAGCCCCTGTTGCGGTGCGTCAATCGGAATGCCCGCTGATCTCCGCGCCCGCATTGGTGGCAAACCGGCGGTTCCAGATCGTGGCACCCAGCGAGATGGCAGTCACCACCCAGAACGCAGCCGAAAAATCATCGAGCAGCGGCCGCGTGTGGCCCCGCAGCAGCATCGCCAGGTGCAGCGCCACCGCCGCGATGCAGATGCCAAGCGACAGCATCAATTGCTGGAACGTGGCATAGAAGGCCGTCGCGCTGCTCATCTGCGGCGGCGATATGCCGTCATAGGCAATGGTGTTGTAGGCGGTGAACTGCAACGACATGAAAAAGCCCGACAGCACCAGCACGGCAAACATCGCCCAAACCGGCCAGCCCGGCGCGAACAGGCCGCACACGGCATAACCGGCGGTGCCGATCACCCCGTTCCACACCAGCGTGCGGCGAAAGCCGAAAGCGCGCAGCACGCGCGGCGCGGCGCCTTTCATCGCCAAAGAGCCAATCGCGGTGGCTACCGTGATCATGCCGCTGTGCACCGCCGAAAAGCCGAACCCAACCTGCATCATCAAAGGCAGCAGGAACGGCTGCGCCCCTTGCGTGATCCGCGTGACCGAGCCGGCGATGACGGAGAGGCGGAACGTGCGATCCTTCATCAACGAGAGATCCAGGATCGCCCCTTCGCGCCCGCGGGCGTGGCGCACATAGAGCACGCCGGCCACTGCGCCCACCACCAGCAGCCCTGCCGCAAGCGGCCCCTTGCCGGCGCGGCTCGCCATTTCGAAGCCGAACAGCAGACAGCCCAGCGAAACCCCGCTCAGGGCAAAGCCCGCCCAGTCGATCGTGCCGGGGGTGTCCTCGCGGAAATTGGCAATGAAGCGCCCCACCAGCCACAGGCCGAGCAGGCCGACCGGCAGGTTGATGTAGAAAATCCAGCGCCAGTCGAGATAGGTGACGATGAACCCACCCAGCGGCGGTCCCACCACCGGCCCGATCAGCGCGGGCACCAGAAGCCACGACATGGCACTGACCATGTCGTGCTTGGCCACGCTGCGCAGCAGCACGAGGCGGCCGACCGGGATCATCATCGCCCCGCCCATTCCCTGGACAAAGCGCGCCAGGACCATGAATTCCAGGCTGGGCGCCTGCCCGCAGGCAAAGCTGCCCACCATGAACAGCCCGATCGCCGCGCGGAACACGGTGCGTGAACCAAACCGATCGGCCAGCAGGCCAGAAGCAGGAATGAACACCGCCAGCGCCAGAAGGTAGGACGTGAGCGCGATGCTCATTTCCGGCGGCCGCACGCCGAAATCGCGCGCCATCGTCGGCAGGGCGGTTGCCAGCACCGTGGCGTCGACGAATTCCATGAACAGCGCGCAGGCAACGATCAGCGCGACCAGGCGATAGCTTGCCGTCGATTGGGGTGGTCCGCCCGGACGATGCGCCGGGGCATAGATGCTGACCGCAGGAACGATTCCATCGCGGCTTTCGGCGTTGGCCACGGCAATGCCCCGCCGGCGGGGCACTAGCATGGGCGCTCCCATGGGCAGGGCCGGGCGAGGGAGGAATGGGTCATCGACAACGATCGCTTCCGGTTGGGCGGTGCCATGCATGGCACGCACAAAGAACGCACGGAAAATGCGCGAATAAAGGGCGGTGCCGCAGCACCGTGAATTGATCCGCGATATAGAGACGGGGGCAGGATTTGAAACCCTGCCCCCGCGTGCAATTCTGCGCCGGGCGATTGAATTTCAAGCAACCGCGCGCGGCGGTTCAGCGTTGCCCCGGCGGGTCGGCCACGAAAGCCGGCGGCGTTGCCCCATCGGCAAAGCGCCAGGCCGAAAGGTAGGACAGTTGCAGGATGCGCGTCATCTTGGCGTAGTTGATCTTGTCGGCCGTGTCGGTGGTGTGGTGATAATCGGGGTGAAACCCGGTGAAGAACCAGAATGCCGGGATATTGTTGAGAACGAAAGGAAACTGGTCGCTGCGGAAAAACACGTTGAGCGCGTTTTCGTGGTCGAAGCGATCGTCCAGCACCAGCCCGACGCTGCGATTGGCCTCTGCGACGGTGCGCGCGTAATCGGGGCTATAGGCCGCGCCGATCAGGTTCAGTCGGTTGGTCGTGTCGGCCGGGATCTCGATCAGGCCGGTGGTCTGGTCGCTGGGCGCCTCGTTGCGGCCGATCATGTCGAAATTGATCATCGCGCGCGTGGTGGCCAGCGGGCGCAGCGGATGGGCTGCCATGTAATAGGCCCCGAGCAACCCGCGCTCTTCGGCGGCAAACACCGTGAACAGGATGGAGCGACGGGGTCTCGCACCATTGGCCACGAAGGCGCGGGCCAGTTCCACCACGCCCACCGTGCCCGAACCATTGTCATCCGCGCCGTGCCAGATTTCCGGCCCGCTGGACCCGTCGTGATCGTGATGTGCGCTGATGATCACGGTTTCGTGCGCCAGCGTCGGGTCCGATCCCTTGAGCAAGCCGGCCACGTTCCATGTCACCCCGCGCGAACGCACGGTGTTTTCCAGGTGCAGGGTTACTTGCGCACCCGCTAGAAGGCGCGATTGGGGCGCCAGCGCCTTGTCGATCGCGGCTTGCAGCGCGCTCGGGCTCTGCCCGCTGGCCGCCAGCAGTGCCGTGCCGGTTTCGTCGTCCACGGTGATCACCGGGATGCGTAACGCATCGTCCACCAGCGCCTGCGCCGGGAGGGGCGGCGTGCGCTTGGCGCTGCCACCGATGCGCATCACCCGATCGAAATTCGACGGATGCTTGCGGTTGGGTTCGGCCATCACCACCACGGCCAGCGCGCCATGGGCCTGGGCATTCAGCGCCTTGACCCGGTTGGTGGCATAGCGGGTGTTGCCCGTGCCGCCAAAGCGCGAGGCCGGATCGTTTTCCTGCGGCTCGTGCTCGAACACCACCACGATCTTGCCCTTGGCGTCGAGCCCGCGATAATCGTCATAGCCCACGCCTGGCGCGGTGATGCCATAGCCGGCAAAGGCGAGCGGCGCAGTGATCTCCACATCGTCGCGATAGCCGCCCATGATGTGCGGTGCCTGCCAGCGCCGCGTGGTCCCCCCGCTGCTCAGCGCCAGGAAATTGGCCGCCGCATTGGGGCGATATTCCACCAGCGGCACGGCCTGCAGAAAGCTGGGCGCGCCGCTGGCGTCGGTCGCTGCCGGTTCCAGCCCGGCCTTGGCAAATTCGGCCGCCACCCATTGCACCGTGGCATCATCACCCGGCTGCAACGACATACGCCCCTGCAACGCGTCCGACGCCACCAGGCCCAGGTCCGCGCGCAAGTCGCTTTCGTGGATGCGGTCAAAGCCGGCTTTCTGCGCGGCGGGGATCGGGGCCGATTGCGCCACGGCAGCGGTCGGCGCTGAGATCGGCAGGGCAACCGTCAACAGCAGGGTGATTGCGGCCTTGTTCATGGCGGGCGGGCTCCATCGCGGCAGGGGAAAGACGCTGGCTATAGCCAGCCCGCGTGCCGGTCAAAAGCGATAGCTGATCCACCCCGCGATAAAATCCGAACTGCGATAGCCCGCGTCGGTCAAGGCCGCGCGCGCCGCCAGGTGTTCATAGCGCCCGGTCAGCGTCAGGCGCGGCGTGGCATTCCACACCAGTTGCGCCCGCATCACGTCGGCAATCTTGCGGCCGTGATAATTCTGCGTGCCGGCAAAGGGTTGGCCATTGGCGCGATAGACTGCGTCATACACATTGTCACGCCACACCAGTTCGTATTCGGCGCTCAACCGCGCGTTGCGGAACGGGGTGAAACTGGCGTTGGGCGTCACCGCCACGAGGTTGGATGGCGTGAGGTAGAGCTGATAGCTGAAATAGATGTTGTTGCCGAATGGGGCATAGGCATTGCGCAGCTTGCCATCGCCATAGCCGCCCCCGCCGCTGGCATAATCGACATGCACGCCCACGCGCGGCGCGGTCTTGGCCGGGCCCTTGCCGATCCGCCAGGTCTGCGCCAGGAATGCCTGCCAGGCGTCGATACCCTGGTTCATGAACGTGCCCCACTGGTGGTTGACCGACCAATCCAGGCCCAGCCGCCCCACATCGCCGCGCAGCTGCGCCCCGGCGTAAAACCGCGTCGCCGGGCCGATCCGCCCGCCCCAGGTGCCCACCAGGTTGCGCCGGCGCCAGGCAAACAGATCGAGCGTCAGCTGCGATCCCCCCAGCGTGCTCTTGGGCAGCACGAACCCGGCAGTGACACCGGAAAAGCGCCGGGCCGGATCGACCACGTCGTCATCGGTGCCCAGGTCGCCATAGGCCGTCGGCTTGAGATCGAACAGCGTCAGGCGCGCATTGCTGGTGCGTACCCAGCCGCGAAACCCGTTGAGCGTATAGCGGATGGTGTTGTTGTCGCGCTGCGACACCAGGATATTGGGCCCATCGGTGAATTCCTGGCGGCCATAGCGCGCGCCCACCTCGGCCGCGCCGATCGTGCCGTCCACTTCCACGAAGTGCTGGAGGAACACCAGGTCGTTGCGCAGCGTCGCTGCCGGGGCGCCCAGGTTGCGCCCGCCGATCCCGCCATGCGAGATTTCACCATAGAGCCGCAAATGCGGGCCGATGTGCAGGTCTGCGCCCAGGGTTTCGCGGTTGATGTCCTGCCGCTGCGCCTGCGCGTCGCGCAAGTTGGGATTGGTCGTCATGTTCATGCGCAGGCGCAGTTCGCCCGACAGCGTCAGGTAGCTGTCGCCGTCGGCGTCGAGCGGAATGAACTTCAACCGGTCAAGCGGATCGTCGCGCTTGGCCGGGTTGCGCATCCCGCGCCAATCCTCGGCCCAGCGCGACAGGGCATAGCTGCCCGGCGCGGCGGCGGCATCGCCGTTGTACGCCAGCGGATAGCTCTTGCGCTCGCTGCCGGCGGTGGCATCGGGCACGGTCTCGGCAAGGGCCGGTGTGGCGGTAAGCAGGCAAAGCGGGGCCGTGGCGGCCCGCAGCCGCGAAAAATTCAGGTCCATGATGAACTCTCCCTTGGTGCGCCGCTGCTTAGGCAGCGTGCGCCTGTTGTGCCGGCGGGGGCAGCGCCTTGCCGTGCAGCGCTGCATCAAGTGCCTCGTGGTCCAGCGCATTTTCCCAGCGCGACACCACGATGGTGGCCACCGCGTTGCCGACGAAGTTGGTCAGGCTGCGGCATTCCGACATGAAGCGGTCGATCCCCAGGATCAGCGCCATGCCCGCCACCGGCACCGAAGGCACGATCGACAGCGTCGCGGCCAGGGTGATGAAGCCCGCGCCGGTAACCCCGGCTGCGCCCTTGGACGACAGCATCGCCACGCCCAGCAACAGGATTTGCTGGCCCAGCGTCAATTCCACGTTGCAGGCCTGGGCAATGAACAGCGCGGCCAGCGTCATGTAGATGTTGGTGCCATCCAGGTTGAAGCTGTAGCCGGTGGGCACGACAAGGCCCACCACCGTCTTGGAACAGCCGGCGCGCTCCATCTTCTCGATCAGCGCGGGCAGCGCGCTTTCCGAGGAAGACGTACCCAGCACCAGCAGCAGTTCCTCGCGCAAGTAGGCGATCAGCCGCAGGATCGAAAAGCCCGCCAGCCGCGCCACCACGCCCAGGACCACCAGCACGAACAGCAGCGCGGTGATGTAGAACGCGGCCACCAGCTGCGCTAGGTTGGCCAGGCTGCCCACGCCATACTTGCCGATGGTGAAGGCCATCGCGCCAAACGCGCCGATCGGGGCGGCCTTCATCACGATCGACACCAGCTTGAACACCACGATCGAAACGTCGTCGAGCAGGCTGAGCACGCGTTGGCCACGCTCGCCCACCGACGCCAGGGCAATGCCGAACAGCACCGCCACCACCAGCACTTGCAGGATATTGCCCTGCGTCAGTGCCGAAAGGAACGTGTCGGGGATCATCGCGGAGAGGAAGCCCACGATCGTGCTTTCATGCGCCTTGGCGGCGTAATCGGCCACCTTGCCGGCATCGAGCGTGGCAGGATTGATATTGAGGCCGGCACCGGGGCGCATCACGTTGCCCACGATCAGCCCCACCACCAGCGCGAGGGTGGAGAAAAACAGGAAATAGGCAAAGGCCTTGGCCGCCACGCGGCCCACCGCCGCCAGATCGCGCATCCCGGCAATCCCGGTCACGATGGTCAGGAAAATGACCGGGGCGATGACCATCTTGACCAGCTTGATGAACATGTCACCCACCGGCTTGAGCGCTTCGCCCGCCGCCGGGTGGAAATGGCCGAGCAGGACGCCCGCCGCAATCGCGGCCACCACCTGGACATAGAGATGGCCATACCAGCGCCGGGCCGGCTTGGCTGCGGGCGCAGATGGATCAGTCGCGGCAACGATCATCGGAAAATGCCTTTCGTCCTCTCGGCAGGTCGCGTTGCTTGGCCCTGCTTGATCCCTACCATAGGCGGCTGCAGCGCGCGTCAAAAGGGTTTGGGATCACTTATTTTACCAATATTATTCAGTACTATAACTGCATCCTTGCCATTCTGATGTGCAGATTTCGACACATCTTTCTACAGGCATGTGCAATTTTCGGCTCAGCCTGATAGCATCCCGCCCATGTCATCGCTTCGCCGATTCTGGGCCCTTGCGGCCGTGCTGCTGCTGGCGCTTGGCGCTGCCGCGCTCGCCGGGGCGATTGCCCGGCAGGTGATGCTGGCACGCGTGGAAACCCAGGGGCGGCAGGACCTGCGCTTGCGTCAGGCGCTGCTCGCCAGCGAGATTGCCCGTTTCCGCCTGCTGCCCCGCGCGCTGGCCGATGACCGCGATCTCGTTGCCGCGGCGCAGACCCCGGCGCCTGCCGCCCGTGCCGCGCTCAATCGCAAGCTGGAAGCGCTGGCGCGGGAATTCGGCGCTGCAGCCATCTATGTGATCGATCGCGGCGGGTTTGCCTTTGGCGCGAGCAACTGGCGCCAGGCGCAAAGCTTCATCGGCCGCGATTACAATTTCCGCCCCTATTTCCGGCAGGCGCTGCAAAGCGGCCAGGCGCAGCAGTTCGCCTTGGGCACCGCCAGCCACAAGGCGGGCCTGTACCTGGCCACGCGTGCGGCGGGCGGAGCGGCCGTGGTCGTGGTCAAGCTGGAATTCGATGGCATCGAAAGCGCGTGGCGCGCCGCGCCCGGCATCACGTTCGTTACCGACCGGCAGGGCGTGGTGCTCGTCGCCAGCCGGCCCGGCTGGCGCTTTGCCGCCACTGCGCCGCTCACGCCGCCCGTTCGCCAAGCCGAACAGCAATCGCTCGGCGTGCCCGCCCTGCCGCCGCCGCCCTTCGCCCGCCCCTCTGCCGGACTGCTGGTGCCGGTGGGCATGGCGACGCCGCATCTGCTGGTCCAATCCGGGCCCGATGCGGCGGGCTGGCGGCTCAACCTGGCGCTGCCTCTGGCGGGCACGGTCGATCCGGCGGTGCGCGTCGCCCAAGGCACCACCGCGCTGATCGTCCTGCTGCTTTGTGCCGTGGCCGCTGCCCTGGTGGAGCGCGCGCGCCAGCGCCGGCGCCGCACCGCCCAGCTGGAAAGCGCGGTGGCCCAGGCCACGGCCGAACTGCGCAGCGAAATCCAGGAACGCACGGCGGCAGAGGCCCGCGCCGCCACGTTGCGTGAAGGCCTGCGCCAGGCCAATCGCCTGGCCACGCTGGGCCAGGTCACGGCCAGCGTGGCGCATGAAACCGCCCAACCGGTGGCCGCCATCCGCAACTATGCCGCCAGCGCCGCGCTCCTCCTCGATCGTGGCGAAAGCGCAGAGGCGCGGGCCAACCTCGCCGCGATCACGCGCCTGGCCGACCGCATCGGCGCGATCACCCAGCACTTGCGTGGCTTTGCGCGAAAGGGCAGCCGCGGCGAAAGCGCGATCGTGCTGGCAGAGGCGCTCGACGGCGCGCGCCTGATCCTCAAGGAGCAACTGTCACGCGTGTCGCTAGCCCTGCCCCCGCTCGATCCCTCGCTGCGGGTCCGGGCGGAAAAGACCCGGCTGGAACAAGTCCTGGTAATCATCCTGCAAAATGCGATCGAGGCGCTGGCCGGCGTGCCCGATGCGGCAATCACCATCGCGGTGGCGGAAACGCCAACGACGCTCGACCTGACCATTGCCGACAACGGCCCCGGCCTGGACCCCGAAATCGCCGCAAGGTTGTTCACCCCGTTTGCCACCAGCAGGCCGATGGGCCTGGGCCTGGGCCTGGTGATCGCCAAGGATATCGTGGAGGAATTTTCCGGCAGCCTGGTGCTGGTGCCCAGCGCGCAGGGCGCCGCCTTTCGCATCAGCCTGGTGCGGGAGGGCTGAAGGGATGACCGAAGCCACCCGCCACATCGCCCTGGTCGAAGACGATGCCGATCTGCGCGCCTCCACCGCGCAACTGCTCCGCCTTGCCGATTTCCAGGTGCGCGAATTTGCCGATGCGCCCGCCGCGCTGGCGGCACTCGACGCCACCTGGCCCGGCGTCGTGATCAGCGACGTGCGCATGCCCGGCCTTTCGGGGATCGACTTGTTCCGCGCCCTGCGCGCGCGGGACGAGGAACTGCCCGTGATCCTGATCACCGGTCATGGCGACGTGGACATGGCAGTCGATGCCCTCAAGGCCGGGGTCTGGGATTTCCTCACCAAGCCCTTTGCCGCCGAAGCGCTCATCGCCGCGGCCGAGCGCGCCGCCCATGCCCGCGCCCTGGCTTTGGAAAATCGCCGGCTCCAGGCCCAGGCGCAGGATGGCGCCGCTGCTGCCGCGCTGATCGGCACCTCGCCCGCGATCCGCCGGCTGCGCGACATGATCCCGACGCTGGCTGACGCCGATCTCGACCTCCTGATCGAAGGGGAAACCGGCACCGGCAAGGAACTGCTCGCCCGGTTGATCCACCAGGGGGGCAAGCGCCGCCGCCATCGCTTTGCCACGGTCAACTGTGCGGGGCTGGGCCCGGCGCTGGAGGATGAAATCCTTTCGTTGTCGGGTGGAGCAAGCCTGGTCCATGCCAGCCGGGGCACGCTGCTGCTCGACGATATCGATGGCGCCAGCCCGCGCTTTCACAGCCTGCTGGTGCCCGTGTTGGAAGACCGCGCGCTGGCCGTGCCCGGCAAGGACGCAGTGCCGCTGGACTTGCGCGTGATCGCCACCGCGGGAAGCGCTGATGCATTGCCGCCGGCCCTGCTGCATCGCCTGGCCGGCATGCGCATTGCCATTCCCCCCTTGCGCGCGCGGCGCGAGGATATTCCCGCGCTTTTCGCCCATTTTGCCGGGGAGGCGGCGGTGCGGGCCAAACTGCCGGTGCCGCGCCTGATGCCCGCCGTGCAGGACCGGCTGGAGCGGCACGACTGGCCCGGCAATGCCCACGAACTCGCCCGCTTTGCCCAGCAATGGGTGCTGGGCCTGGTCACACCCGAGCTGCCCGCCGCGCCGGGCGAAACGCCGCTATCGCTGGCCGAACGCGTCGATGCCTTCGAACGCGCGGAAATCATCGCCGCCGTGCGCGCCGCACAAGGGCGCATTGCCACCGCAATTGCCACGCTGGGCCTGCCGCGCAAAACGTTCTATTACAAAGTCAACAAGTTGCAGATCGATCTTCAGGCCCTTCGGCAGGTTTAAGCGGCGCGGACAAATTCGAATGGCCGGTTGCGCCCACTTGTGGACGTTTGCGGCATTGGTAAACTTGTCTGATGAGCATCTATCAGCGCGACGAGATACTGCCTGAATGGGAACCAGCGCCGTGGCCCAAGGACACGCACGCGGCGGACAAGCAAGAGGAAGGCTTCCACCGTCGGTCGCAAATGCCGATCAACTGGCAGTCAATTCCGTGGAAAGCATTTCCTACAGAAGGCATCTTTGGCCATTCGAAGGAGTGGTTGTCTGATGTTGATGCGGCGTTCTTCGCCACGTTCGAGGGTGAGGACTTCCTACTGATAGACAACACGTGGTTCGGTTGGCCTGATCCTCCTCGCTGGGGCTTAGCGTCTCGACCGCATGGGCACGCCAACATGCAGTGGGAGCGATGGGGGCACTTTCCCGACTTGCCATCAGCTTGGCAATTTGCCGATACCGCCAACGATGGCAACTAACCACCATTTACGGAAGTCACTCGCCACGTTACGCTGTTGTTAGCAATGGGACACGAATGGTGCTCTTCTTGTCGCGTGTAGGAGTGTTGCTTACCGTTAAAATCGGCATAGCGCTGGGCGTCGTTCTGCTGCTCCGAGTGGGTGAGGCTCTTTTTCACCTAAACCTGCCACAAGGATCGATGTGGATCGGTGGCTTCCTTGCCGGGATGCTATGCGAACTTTTACCCTTCGATCGTTGGCTCCGCATCGGCCGATACCAGAGCCGCAGCTAACCACCACTTCCGGTCTTTCCCAAACCGCTGATTTGTCAACGCCGCTCCCCACCAATTTCTGCCGCCCCAAAATCGCTGAATCGCGGGCTCTAATTGCGCAGCGCGGCCTCGCCCCAGACAACCGGATCGGGTGCGGCGCTCGCTTGGGTAGGCCGGGCAACCAGTTCGATCAGGCGAACGCCGCGCACGTCCGCGCTGATCGGCACCAGGGCCGCACCCGCGCGCAGCGGCGCCGAGCGGGCCAGCAGGCGCCCGTCGCCATAGACCAGGAACGTCACCGCCCCGCTGTTGCCCCAGGCGGCATCGTCCACCCCCACCCGCGCCGTAAAGCGGGCATGACCGGCATTGCGCACTTCCAGGCGCGATCCGGCAAGAATGCCGATCCCGGTGTCGAGCTTTTCGTGGCCGGCCTGCAGTTCCTGGCCATAGGGGCCAGTGTCCACCGCCGCGCCGCCCCAACCGCCATAGCGCGGATGCTCGCCCGTGCCGCGCGTGTCGTTCCACGGCGACAGCCCGAGATGGACCTGCGGATCGGGCTGGGGCTGCACCACGCCGTCCACCGCCGGGTTGACGCTGCCCGGCATTTCCGAAAGATAGATTCCGTCGGGCAGGCGCCGCGCGCCCGCAACCTTGAGCAGCACGGTCTCGTGCGGGGCGAGCGGAACCGTGGTTTCGTTGGCAAAGCGGCTGGCCTTGCCGGTCCACAGGTCGGTGGTGGCAATTTCCCCGGTCATTTTCAGATGCGCGGCGGTCAGCGTGGCATGGGTTGGCGCGGCACTGCGGTTGAACAGCGCCACGGCCTTGGTGCCATCGGCCAGGGTCTTGACGTAGATCTGCACTTCGGCGCTGTCATGGGCAAGCACCGCCTGGTTGCCCGCCGGGTCCTGGTTGATGGCGATCGCGGCCTGCCAGCCCAGCAGGGCGATCTGGTCGGCATTGGCCTCGCGCAAATCCATGCCAATGAGCAGCGGCGCGTTCTCGATCGCCCACAGTGCCAAATGCGAGCGCGCCTCGGTCATGTGCGCGGCGTCGAACTCGCCCTTGCCGATGAACAGCATGTCGGGATCGTTCCAACTGCCGGGATGGGCATAGAGCGCGCGCCGCGCCGTGGTGTCGAGATTGTGCAGCATGCGCGGCCAGGTGGGCGAGATATCCTCGCTGGTGCGGCTCATGTTGCCCAGGTCCTTGCCCCAGGCGCGCACATTGGCCGATCCCCACAGACACAGCGAGAATACATAGTCCCCCGCCGGGCGGGTGCGCGCCAGGGCATCGGCCACTGCGCCATAGAGGCGGCGCACTTCGGCAATGTCGGTGCGGGGCAGTTCGTCGAAATCGATCACCGGGCCAAGCGGGCGATAAAGGCCGGCCTTCACGCGCGGGTTGTCAGGCCCCAGCCCGCGGATGCCACAGCCATCCACTTTGATGAGGTCGAACTTCCACTCCTGGAAATAGAGCGCGATGTCCTGTTCGATATGGCCGTAAAGGCCAACCTCGCGTTCGGCCTGCGTGCCTTCGGGCAGATTTGGCGCGTCGGCCCCCGCCGAACACCTGGCTACAGCTGTTGCGACCGATGTCGGAATAGATGCCGGCCTTGAGGCCCATGGCGTGCAAGCGGTCGGTCAACGGGCGCAGCGACGTGGTGCCATCGGGCGTTGCGGCCGAAGGAAACATGGCCGTGCGCACCAGCATGCGGCCATCGGGCATCCGCCGCTTGAGCCACCAGCCATCGTCGATATCGACATAGCGATAGCCCTTGGCCGCCAGCCCGGTATCCACCAGCGCCTGGGCCGACGCCATCAGCTTGGTCTCGTCGATCGCGGGGCCAAAGGCATTCCAGCTGTTCCAGCCCATCGGCGGCGTGGGCGCCTGTCCGCGCGCATTTGCGCTCCACCGCCCGGTGGGGGCCAGGGCATCGGTCGGTGTGCCGGCTGCTTGCGCCAACGGGGCAAGAGCCAGGCTGGCGGCAATAGCCAAGAGGGCGGCGGCAGGCGCGGGCAAAAAGCGCATGGTCTGGTCCTTTCGGGGCAGTCCGGGCGGGGGCAGCGGACGTGCGGCGGCAAACCGATGGTTGCGCAACCATCCTGCGGTGCGCCGAGCTGCAAAGCAACCGTGTGGCCAGCGCGCCCTGTGCAAAAATCCGCTGGGAGACACCGCATCGCCCGCCTGCTCTCCCATGCCGCGCGCCGGGCCCTATGTCGGAAATTGGTATCGTCTCCGCGCGTAAGCGGGGTGGAACCAAGCCCTCCGGAAATCCGCAGAATCTGGGCCCTTCCGCCGTCGCCAGGCGCCTCGTTGCGGCGCGCTGCCCTCGTAAAGATAGGACAAAAACAAAACGTGCTATGCCGGCCGCTGCGACCGGCGGGGCGGCACGGCCAGGTCGCGTTGGCTGGCATCATTCCCCGCGCGCGGAAAAGCGCCGATGCCCGCTTGCGTTGCCGCCGCTATCTTTCACCAAACCTTGATGATAATTGATAAATTATAAATTCTCATAGGTATGCGGCTTGGTCGCGCCCGTGCTGACGCTCTCCAGCGGATCGGGGCTGCTCCTGCTCGCATCGCGCCCGGTGTCGCGCGCCACAGCATAGGGCAGCGCCGCTTTGCTCCGACTAAAAAAATACCTATTTACTACCATTGCATCAACTCTCCCGAGATGTATAACCAACCTGTCTTGCTGCGCGGCGGCATGACACGGTGCCCATCTCGTCGTTCAGACCCACCGGAAAGGTTAATGCGTGGAGGCCAAGTTGATCACGCCCTCAAGTTCCCCCGAACCGGGTGCCAGCCCTGCCACTCCCGCAACGGCAACCACCTGGATGCATCGCGAAGCGGCAGAGGCTGGCGAGGCGGTGTCCCGTTTCCTTGCGCGCAATGCGCAAGCGCTGGCCGATCTCGGCGCGCGCCTGCGCCAGGCCCCGCCGCCCCTGGTCCTGACTTGCGCACGCGGTTCTTCCGATCACGCCGCCACGTATGCCAAGTACATGATCGAGACGGTGCTGGGCATTCCCACTGCATCGGCGGCGTTTTCCACCGTCTCGCTCTATGATGCGCCGATGCGTGCGGCCACTGGCGCCGCGCCGCTATGCATCGCCATTTCGCAATCGGGCCACAGCCCCGACATGCTCGCCACGGTGGAGCGCTACAAGGCTGCCGGCGCGCTGGTCGTCGCGCTGGTCAACAATGACGATTCCCCGCTCGCCCATCTTGCCGACGTGGCCCTGCCGCTTTGCGCCGGGCCGGAAATCTCGGTGGCGGCAACCAAGTCGTTCATCACCTCGCTCGCCGGCATCGCCGCGCTGGTGGCGGCCTGGAGCCAGGACGAAGCCCTCGTTGCGGCCCTGCCTGGCCTGCCCACCGCGCTCGACCAGAGTTTCGCGCTCGATTGGTCGGCCGCCCAGGCCGGCCTGCAGGATGCGACCAACCTGTTCCTGATCAGCCGTGGCTATGGCCTGTCGATTGCGCAGGAAGCCGCACTCAAGCTCAAGGAAACCAGCGGCTTGCATGGCGAGGCGTTCAGTTCGGCCGAAGTGCGCCACGGCCCCATGGCTATCGTGCGCGATGGCTTTCCGGTGCTGGGCTTCGACATCGGCGGCCAGACCGGGGAAGACGTGCGCCAGGTCTGCCGCGATTTTGCACAGCGCGGCGCGCAAGTGTTCCTGGCCACCGCCCAGCCAGAAGCGATCCCGGCCGACAGCGGCGTAACCGTGCTGCCCGCGCTTGCCGCAGACGAAGCGATTGCGCCGCTGCTGCGCATTGCCAGTTTCTATCGCATGGTCAATGCCCTGTCCCTGGCGCGCGGGTTCAATCCTGACGAGCCGCCGTTCCTGGCGAAAGTGACCCGCACGCGATGACAGTCCTGGCCTTTACCAACGGGCACATCCTGCTGGGCGATACGGTGGCAGGATCGGCCGCGTTCACCCTGGCCGATGGCCGCATCGTGGCCGTGGCCCCCGATGTGGCGCCTGGCGCGCCAGCGATCGATCTGGGCGGCGGCTGGCTGTTGCCCGGCTTTGTCGATACCCAGGTCAACGGTGGCGGCGGCGCGCTGCTCAACAACGATATCACCGTTGCGGGCTTGGCGACGATCGCCCGCGCCCATGCCCGCTTCGGCACAACGGCCCTGCTGCCCACGCTGATCACCGACACGCCCGATGCCATGGCCCGCGCACTCGATGTGGTGGACGAGGCCATCGCGCAAAGTCAGCCCGGCATCGTCGGCCTGCATATCGAAGGGCCGTTCATCAATGCCGTGCGCAAGGGCATTCACGATCCCGCGCTGATCCGCCCGCTGGACGATGCCCTGCTCGACCAGTTGTGCCGCCCCCGGCGTGGCAAAGTCATGCTCACCATCGCGCCCGAGCAGGTGAGCATCGAGGCCTTGTCCCGCCTGGTGGCTGCCGGCGTCATCGTCAGTGCTGGCCACACGAACGCCACTTATGACCAGGCGCGCGCCGGCTTTACGGCCGGCATCACCGGGGTCACCCACCTTTACAACGCCATGTCGCCGCTCTTGCATCGCGCGCCCGGCATGGTCGGCGCCGCGCTGCTGGACCAGGGCGTGTGGTGCGGCGTGATTGCCGATGGCGTGCACGTTGCCGCCCCGGCACTGGAAATCGCGCTGCGCATGAAGGGGCCGGACCGGCTGATGCTCGTCACCGACGCCATGCCCAGCGTGGGCATGAGCGACGGCACCTTCGAGTTGAACGGACGGACGATCACCGTAACCGATGGCGTGTGCCAGGATGGCAATGGCACCCTGGCTGGCTCCAGCCTGGACATGGCCGGCGCGCTGCGCAACATGGTGGCGATGACCAGCGCCGACGTGCCCGCGGCAAGCCGCATGGCCAGCGCCACGCCGGCCCGGTTCCTGGGCCTGGCCGACGAGATCGGCACGCTTGCCCCCGGCCATCGCGCCGATCTGGCATGGCTCGATGCCGCGCTCGCGCCGGTGCAATGCTGGATTGGTGGCGCCGCGATGATCTGACCGCGCGCGGTCGTTTCGTTTCCCTGTTCTGGACGCATTACGAAAGTCGATGAAGCCGATGTCCAGCCTGATCCTTGGCGCACCGTTCGACGGTTGGCTCTCCCCGCTTGACGATGTTCCCGATGCGGTCTTTGCCCAGCGCCTGCTGGGCGACGGGCTGGCGATCGATCCGCTGGACGCGACGCTGCATGCCCCGGCCGATGCCACGGTGGTTTCCGTGCACGCTGCCGGCCATGCCGTGACCCTGCGCTTTGCCGGCGGGGTGGAGGCCTTGATGCACATCGGCCTGGAAACCGTGCGGTTGGGTGGCGAAGGTTTTACCGCGCACGTTCGTGCCGGAGACCGCGTGGCTGCCGGCGACCGGCTGATCTCGGTGGACCTTGCCCATGTTGCCCCGCGGGTCAAAAGCCTGATAACGCCGCTGGTGCTGACCGAAACCGCCGGCCATGCCATCGTCCAGCGCGCCGCCACTGGCCGCGTCACCCTTGGCGCCCCGCTGCTGGTGCTGGCGCCCGAGCAGGCCGCCGCACCCGCTGGACCGGGCGAATTCGCCGCCACCGCGCGCACCACACTGCGCATTCCGCTGGCCCATGGCCTCCACGCCCGCCCCGCCGCCCGCCTGGCCGAACTGGCGCGCACGTTTGATGCCGAAGTGCGGATCGTGCCCGAAGCCACGCCGCAGGCAACGCCCGTGCGCCTGCGCAGCCCCAGCGCGGTGATGGCGCTCGGCCTGCGCCATGGCGATGCCATGGCCCTGCTGGCCAGCGGCCCGGCGGCGCAGGCGGCGATCGATGCCCTCGCCGAACTGATCGGCACGGGCATGGGCGAAGGCCGCCCGTTGCCCGATGCAGCGCCCGCGCCCGTTGTCGTCACGCCAAACGAGCCTGCCGTTGCCGCCCCCGCCGCGCTGCAACCGGGCGAACGGCTGCACGCGGTAACCGCGGCGGCCGGTTATGCCATTGGCGCGGCCGCCTGGCTGGAGCGGCCAGAACCGCCGCGCGCAGCGCATGGCCAGGGCGCTGACGCGGAAAGCGCCCGCTTTGCACGGGCCATCCAGACGCTTGGCGCCGATCTCGATCGCCGCGCCCAGGCCGATGCCAGCGGCGAACAGGCCGCCATTCTCGCCGCGCACCGCCTCTTGCTCGACGACGAAGACATCCTGGCCGATGTACATGCCGGAATCGCCCGTGGGCAAAGCGCCAGCCTGGCGTGGCAGCACGCGATGGAAACCCGCGCCGCCGCGCTGCGCGCCGCGCCCGATCCGCACATTGCCCAGCGCGCCGCCGATTTCATCGATCTGGAATGGCAGTTGCAGTGGCATCTGGCCGGCCAGGAACCGCCGGCCGCCACGCTGCCGGCCAACGCCATCATCATCGCGCCCGATCTGGTGCCTTCGCAAGTGGCGGCGCTGCCGGTGGGCCAGGTGGCGGGGATCGTCACGGCCCAGGGCGGTCCCACCTCGCACGTGGCGATCATTGCTGCCAGCAAGGGCATACCCGCGCTGGTCGCCGCCGGGCCGCGCGTGCTGGATATCGCGCCGGGCACGCCGCTGCTGCTCGACGCCACGGGCGCCATGCTGACCGTTTCGCCCGATGCGCCAACCTGGGCCGCTGCCCAGGCCGAAGCCGCCCGGCGCCAGGCGCGCAAGGCCGCCGCGCAAGCCGCGTCGGGCCTGGAGGGGCGCACCCGCGATGGCCAGCGGATCGAGGTTTGCGCCAACTTGGGCAAGCGTGCCGAAGCCGCGCCGGCCGTGGCCGCCGGGGCCGAAGGCTGCGGCCTGCTGCGCACCGAATTCCTGTTCCTCGATCGCGCCAGTGCGCCCGATGAAGACGAACAGGCCGACGATTACAGCGCCATTGCCCAGGCGCTGGATGGACGGCCGCTGATCATCCGCCTGCTCGATATCGGCGGCGACAAGCCCGCGCCCTATCTGCCCATGGCGGCAGAGGAAAACCCGGCGCTGGGCCTGCGCGGCATTCGCGTGGGGCTGGCGCGGCGCGATGTGCTGGTGCCGCAATTGCGCGCCGTGCTGCGCGCCGGTGCTTTTGGTGACGTGCGCGTGATGGCGCCGATGATCGCCCGCGTGGAAGAACTGCGCGCGGTGCGCGCCGCGCTGGACGGAGAGGCCGCGAGCCTGGGCCTGCCCACGGTGCCGCTCGGGGTGATGGTGGAAACGCCGGCCGCCGCGGTGATGGCCGATGCCCTGGCTGCGGAATGCGATTTCCTGTCGATCGGCACTAACGATCTCACGCAATATGCGCTGGCGATGGATCGCGGCAATCCGGCTGTGGCCGGCAGCATCGACGGGCTCGATCCCGCCGTGCTGCGCCTGGTCGGCCTGTGCTGCCAGGGCGCGGCGGCCCATGGCAAATGGGTCGGCGTGTGCGGCGGCCTCGCGTCCGATCCGCTCGCGGTGCCGATCCTCATCGGCTTGGGCGTGACCGAACTGTCTGCCGCGCCCGCGATGGTGCCGGAAATCAAGGCGCTGGTGCGGGCGCTGTCGGCGCAGGATTGCCGGGCCCTGGCCGAACAGGTGCTTGGCGTTGCCACCGCCGCGCAAGTGCGCGTGCTGGCGGCCCAGATGATCGAGGGAGTTGCCCTGTGACAAACGCCGTGACAAACGCCGTGACGAACGCGCTGCAACACCTGCAAAGCCTGGGCCGCGCCCTGATGCTGCCCATTGCCGTGCTGCCGGTGGCGGCGCTGCTGCTGCGGCTGGGCCAGCCCGATCTGCTCGGCCTCGATTTCGTCAGCGCGGCGGGCAATGCCATGTTTGCCAACCTGGGCCTGCTGTTTGCCATCGGCGTTGCCACCGGCTTTGCCAAGGATGGCAATGGCGCCGCCCCTCTTGCCGGCGTGGTCTGCTTCCTGGTGGCGAGCGAAGGCGCCAAGGCGCTGTTGCAGGTGCCGGCTGACGTGGCGCCGGGCCTGGCCGATGCCGCCCGCACCGCCGTGGTTGCGGCCTGGCGCAGCGCGCAAGTCGATCACGTCGCGGTGCCGCTCGGCATTGTTTCGGGCATTGTCGGCGGGCTGGGGTACAATCGCTTTTCCACGGTCAAGCCGCCCGAATACCTGGCGTTCTTCGGCGGGCGCCGCTTCGTGCCGATCGTCTCGGGCCTGGCAGGCCTGGCGCTGGCGGGCATTCTCGGCTCCAGCCTGACGGCAATCAACGCCGGCGCCAACGCCGCAAGCCAGGCCGCGCTGGCCAGCGGGGGGCTGGGCCTGTTCGTGTTCGGCGCGCTCAACCGCCTGCTGCTGGTGACCGGGCTGCACCACATCCTCAACAACATCGCCTGGTTCGTGCTGGGCGATTATCACGGCACCACAGGCGATCTGCGCCGCTTCTTCGCGGGCGACCCCACGGCCGGGGCCTTCATGAGCGGGTTCTTCCCGGTGATGATGTTCGGCCTGCCGGCCGCGTGCCTGGCCATGTATCATGCTGCCCGGCCCGAACGGCGCAAGGCCACCGGCGGCATGCTGCTCAGCCTTGCCGCCACCTCGTTCCTCACCGGGGTGACCGAGCCGATCGAATTCAGCTTCATGTTCCTGGCGCCGATCCTCTATCTGTTCCACGCCTTGCTGACGGGCGCCGCCATGGCGCTGATGGCGGCGCTGGGTGTGCACCTGGGCTTTGGCTTCTCGGCCGGGCTGTTCGACTACGCGCTCAATTTTTCCAAAGCGCAGAAGCCCTTGCTGTTGATCCCGGTTGGCCTGGCCTATGCCGCGATCTATTACGGCGTGTTCCGCTGGGCGATCGTGCGGTTCGATCTCAAGACGCCAGGCCGCGACGATGCACCACCTGCGTCCAGCGACGGCCCGGTTCCGGCCCGCGAACGCGGCCAGGCCTTCGTGCTGGCGCTGGGCGGCGCGGCCAACCTGGTGGAAGTGGGCGCCTGCACCACGCGGCTGCGGCTGGTCGTGGCAGATCAGGCCGGCGTGGACGAAGCGACGCTGCGCAGCCTGGGCGCCAAGGGCTTGATCCGCCCCTCCCCCCGCGCGCTGCAGGTGGTGCTGGGGCCGCAGGCAGACCAGGTGGCCGTGGAAATCCGCGCTGCCATGACCGCTCCGGGTTCAGCCACGGTGCCGGTGGCGCCGGTGGTCGAAACATTTGCCCACCGCATCGATCCGGCCGCGCTTCCTGCGAATCTGGCGGCCGCGCTGGGCGGTGCGGCAGTGCTGGCGCAGGCGCGTGCCGTGCATGGCCGCCTGCTGCTGCCCGCCGGAACTTTGCTCAACGAAACCGTGCTGGTGGGCCTGGGCGCGCGCGGCCTGGTGGCCACGCCGGCCGGCCCGCAAGTGCTGTTTGCCGAAGCAGACCTGGCCGGCTGGCGCGTCGCTCTTTAGGGCGTGTGGAGATTTAGCCACGCACCCTAGGCCGTGGCGCGGGCGTAGCGATCGCGCTTGGCCTGGATGGCGCGGCGCGCCTCCTGCAGGGCGCGTTCCTCGGTGGCGAACAGCAGGCCTTCGAGCACGGCAGACAGATGCGCGCGCATGGCGGCCCGGGCCGCGGCGGGATCGCGCGCGCGCAGCGCATCGAGAATGGCGGTGTGTTCTTCAACCACCGGCTTCACATTGGCGTGGCGCGCCTTTTCATGCATCAGCGCCGCTTCGGGCGATGACGCGCGCAGCGCCCACAGGTTCTCCACCGCCTTGAGGACCGCGGTGTTGCGGGTGGCGCGGGCAATGGCCAGGTGAAACGCGCGGTCCGCCTGCTCGGTGCCGTTGGGATCGAGGTTCTCGGCGGCGATTTCGTGCACCAGGCGCTCGATCGTGGCGATGTCCTCATCCGTGACTTGCGTGGCCGCCAGGGCCGCCGCCTCGCCTTCGAACAGCAGGCGCGCCTCGGTCACTTCGAACGCGGTGGCGTTGAAGCCGGGCTTGTCCTCGTCTCCGGGCAGGCGCAGCACATAGGCGCCCGATCCGATGCGCACTTCCACCAGCCCCTGCACTTCAAGCGCAATGATCGCTTCGCGCACGGTGGGGCGACTGACGCTGAAACGCGCAGCCAGGTCGCGCTCGGCCGGCAGGCGCGTGCCGGGGGGATAGCGGCCGCTGGCGAGTTCCTCGATCAGCAGGCGGGCCAGATCCTGATAGAGCCGATCGTTGCCCTTGGCGGCCTGCGTGTCTTCACCTTGTGCCATTACGCTGTTGTTCGCCTTTCGCATCCCGGCAAACCGGCATGACCACTATATTGACAATCGACAGGCCGAATTGGTCGATCAATCCGATCCTACCACATCCGCTTGGCGATGCGCTAGGGCCGTTCACCGCGGCTCGCGCAGCAAGCGCCACAGCACTGCGGCGGCGGCCAGGTCCAATCCGGCCAGCGCCACGAACAGCGGGTCATAGCCCAGCACGTCCGCGCTCTGGCCAATCAGCAGGGTGAACAGCATGCCGCCGATCCAGGCGGCAGAGCCGGCCATGCCGCTTGCCGTGCCCACCGCGCGCGGCGGAAACACGTCGGCGCACAAAGTGATCAGCGCACCGCTGAGCAACTGGTGGGCAAAGCCGCCCACGCAGAACAGGGCGATCGCCATGCCCGGCGATCCCGCCAGGCCGATGCAGGCCGGCCCCACCATGCACAGCGCGCCCAGCGTCATGGTGATCTTGCGCGATGGCACCAGGCCCGCGCCCCGGCGCATCAGCCAGGCCGGCAATACACCCGCGGCCAGGCTGCCCATGTCCGCCGCCAGGAACGGCAACCAGCTCCACACGGCAATGGCTTTGAGATCAAGCTTCCACACCGCGACCAGGTAAAGCGGGATGAAGAAGTTGAAGGTCTGCCACGCCGGTTCGGACAGGAAGCGCGGCACCGCAATGCCCCAGAACGCGCGGGTGCGCAGCACTTGCCCGCGCGAGGCGTCGCTGCCCGCCACCACCGGCGGTTGCCCGGCCACGATCAGCGCGCGCTCTGCATCCGAAAGGCGCGGATGATCGGCCGGGCTGCGATAGCCCCACCACCACAGCGCCGCCCAGGCCAGGCTGAGCACGCCCGTTGCCAGGAACGCCGCCTGCCAGTTCCACGCCAGGATGCAGAACGCCACCAGCGGCGGGGCAATCATGTTCCCCAGGCTCGTGCCCATCTGGAACACGCCGGTGGCCAGCGGCCGCTCTCGCGCGGGAAACCATTCCGACACCGCCTTGGTCCCGGCGGGAATGGCCGCTGCCTCGGTCGCGCCCAGGGCGCCGCGAAACAGCGCCAGGCTCTGCCATCCCGTGGCCAGGCCATGCGCCATGTTGGCCAGGCCCCAGCCCACGGCAAAGACCATGAAGCCCACCCGCGTGCCCAGCGCATCGAGCACCGCGCCCGCCACGCTCTGCATCACGGTATAGCTGCCCTGGAACGCCAGCACGACCCAGCTGTACTGCTCGGTGGTCATGCCGAATTCGGCCTTGAGCGTGGGCGCGGCCACCGACAGCGTCGAGCGTGCCAGGTAATTGAGAATGGTGCCCAGCGTGACCAGGCCGATGATGCGCCAACGCAGCGCCGGCTTTGTGAACAGCGAACGCAGCATCGGTCAGCGCGTCCGCGCCAGATCGATCAGCGAAACCCGCGCTGGCCCCGTGCCGGCGGCAAAGTCCAGCGTCACGTCGCCACGCGCCTTGATCGTGAAGCTGTGTGCTTCGGCCCGTCCGTCACTGGTTGGGCCGTCGCTTGCCGGGATCGCCGGCTGGAAATCCTGCAACACCGGCTTGCCATCCACCTTGACGGTGAACGTGCCGGGCCGGGTCGTGGCCGCGCTGGCGAACCACAAGGTCAGCTTGTAGGTGCCGGGCCGGGCCGGCAGGCGATAGGTGAACGTGCCTTCGCGATAGCTCGCCATCGCATCGCGTTCGGCGCTGCCGGCAATCGGCGTGGCGCGCGCCGGGCGGCCATAATCGGCCGGAACGTCGAGCGAGGCCGCCGTGCCGCCTTCCACCCACTTGTCGGACCCCAGCAAGCGCGGCGCGCCCGATGCGTCCTGCCCGGCGCCGGCCACCAGTGCCCCGGCGTCGATCAGCAGCCGATCGGCATTCTGGGCCGGCAGAGCAAGGCTCGCGGTGTCCTGCGTGGCGGCCATGGTGCCGGTGCCCCGCGCCACCAGGGCATTGGCCCCCGAGTCCAGCGCCACGGCCCGCCACACGCAGACCTTTTGCGGGCAATCGCGCCGCACGCCCAGCGAACGTCCGTTGAGCAGCAATTCGGTTTCAGGCAGGTTGCTGTAGACCTTGATGTCGTTCAGCCGATAGGCGCGCGTGGCATACCGCTTGCCGGCGATGTACACCATCGGCGCCGGGTTCCAGTTGGCCTTGTAGAAATACCAGGCATCCTTGCGGGTATGGTGGTCATAGGCGACCAGGCCCTTGGTATTGATATCCTGCGCGTCGCCTTCGTTGCGGATCGTGGTGGCAAAGTCGAACGCGTTCCACAGCCAGGTGGCATAGAGCCAGGGCCGCGCTTCCAACTGCGCCAGCGCGGTTTCGTGGATATAGCTTTCGTATTCCTCGGGCTGGGCACGGCCACGCGAATCCGGGCGCCCTGCGGTCACATCGTCGGTGTGAATGCTCAGCGCGCCGCCCGCGCCATATTCGGTCACGGCCAGCGGCTGGCTGGGCCGCGCCGCGTGGATGCGGTCGAGCGCGCCGCCCAGGTCGCCGGGCTTGCCGAAGTACCACCCGAAATAGCGGTTCGCCCCGCCCAGGTCGGCGGCCGTGGCGGTGATCGGGATGCTCACGCCCGGCGCGAACAAGTTGCCTTCGCAGCAGGTGGCAAGCGCGGTGGGGCGCGAAGGGTCCTGCTGCTTGGCCAGGGCGTTCAACTGGTGCAGCAGCGGCATGGGATCGGGCACCGCGCCATCCTTGCCCCCGGTCAGGAAGATCGGCAGCGAGTTGCCGAAATCGACTTCGTTGGCAATGCCCCACATGCCGACCGAGGCATGGTTGAAGTTCTGGTGGATCAATTCGATCAACTGCTGCCGGGCATTGGCGACCAGCGCCGGATCGGGCTCCATCTTGCCGCCCAGGGTCCACGACGAGACCAGCGGGATTTCGTCCCACACCACCAGGCCCACCCGGTCGGCGATCTCGTGAATGGCCTGGCCGTGCTGGTAATGCGTGAGGCGGATGGAATTTGCCCCCATCTCGCGCAAGGTGGCCACGTCTTCCTCGATGTCGGCCCGGCTCAGCGCCCAGCCCTTGCCATCGCGATCCTGGTGATAGCCCACCCCGTGCAGGCGATAGGGCTGCCCATTGAGCAGAAAGCCGCGGTCGGGATCGACCACCATGGTGCGCAAGCCATAGGCCTGATCGATCCGGTCGAGCGGCCGGCCGGCTGCATCGCGCAGTTCGGCCACCAGGCGATAAAGGTAGGGATCGCTGGTCCCCTGCCACAAGTGCGGCGCTGCCACGCGCAAGCTGGCGGAAGCTTCGCCGGTGGTGCCCGCCATCAGCGTGGCAGGCACATCGGCGCTGGCCGCGATCGCGCCGGCGCGATCGACCAGGGCAAGGTGGAGCGTGGCCGCGGCCTTGGCCCGCGTGGCGTTGGCCAGGCGGGCGCGCACGGCAACCGTTGCCGCGCCGTCGGCGCCGATTGCGGTTGTGGCATAGACGCCCGGCCCACCCGAATCGGCCAGATCGAAATGCACCGGCGCGGTCGAAACCAGGCGAACCGGGCGATAGAGCCCGCCATGGACGAAGAAGTCACCCACCAGCGGCAGCACATCGGCGGTAGAGTTGCCGGCGGCGGGCTGCGTGTTATCGACCCGCACCACCAGCACATTGTCCTGCCCCGGGCGCAAGGCCGCGCTGGCGTCAAGCCGGAAGCGCGAGAAGCCGCCGCGGTGCTCACCCAGCAGGCGCCCGTTCAGCCACACTTGCGCAGTGCGGCTGGCCGCGTCGAATTCCAGCCAGTTGCTGCGCCCGGCAAGGTTGGCAGGCGCGGTAAAATGCAGGCGGTACCACCCGATGCCCTGGCGCTTGGCCACGCTCTCGGCGCGATTGGTGCCGCCTGCGCCGGTGCGATAATATCCCACGCGGTTCCACGTGTGCGGCACGCTCACCGTCGCCCAGGATGCATCGGGGAAAGCCACGGCCGCAGCGTCGGGCGCGTCCCCGTCAAAGAACCGCCACCCCTGCTCAAGCGCGATCTCGGCGCGTGGCTCGGCCACGCCCGGCGCCTGCGGCGCGGCCCGGGCAGGCACGGTGCAAAGGGCCGCAAGCGACACCGCCAGCAGGGCCGATGCGCGCCAACGCGGCATCAGACCGCAACCGTCGATCTGCGCCCGATGGCGCGTGAGGCGTTCGTTCATGCTATCTCCCAGAGCGGCGCCGCCTTGGCACGGTCACCGTCATAATTGGTCTGGCCGATATTAGGCAGGGCGAGCGCGTGAAGACAAGCTAAATCCTTGCTGGCCCATCTTTCGCGGTGCGCGCACGGCTCTGGCGCAAGAATCTCTGACCAATTCGGAAGAATTGGCTTGACAGCGCAAGCCAATTTGTGGATTCGGCCTGACCAATGCCCAAAAAAGCACAACGGGAGGATACCATGTCTGTTTCCAGGCTTCTTACGTCCGCAGGCGCCCTTGCCATCACCGCATGCCTCGCACCGGCTGCCGCCCTTGCCCAGAACGCCGCAGAACCGGCCGCTGCCGCCGCGCCGCAATCTGCCAATGCCGCCCCGACCGAAGGCCTCGCTGAAATCGTCGTGACCGCGCAAAAGCGCGCGCAGAACCTGCAGGACGTGCCCGTGGCGGTCACCGCGTTGAGCGCCGACACCCTGGTCAGCCACAACGTTTCAACCGTCGCCGATCTTCCCCGGCTGGCACCCAGCCTGACGCTGACGCAGGGCAACGTGCCCACCAACAACTCGATCAACCTGCGCGGTATCGGCACGGTGGCTTTCAGCACCGCGATCGAGCCTTCGGTGGCAGTGATCGTCGATGACGTGGCCCTGCTCCAGCAGGCCCAGGCCTTTTCAGGCTTGAGCGATGTCGAGCGGATCGAAGTGCTGCGCGGCCCGCAAGGCACCTTGTTCGGCAAGAATGCATCGGCCGGCGCCATCAACATCGTCTCCAAGGCCGCCACCGACACGCTGACCGGATCGATTACCGGCACCGCCACGACCGACGAGGAATACCGCCTCGACGCCTCGCTGTCCGGCCCCCTGGCCCAGGGCGTGGGCTTTCGCATCAACGGTTTCGTTGGCGATCGCAAGGGCTATATCCGCAACCTGCAAGACGGATCGAAGCTTAACAACGACAAGAGCTTCGGCCTGCGCGGGCGCCTCGATCTCGATCCTGCCGCCGGCGTCAAGGTCAACCTCATCGCCAGCCATTCGGAAAGCGAAAGCAACGGCTTTGCCCGCACCTTCCGCGCCGTGCCGGCCGGTGCCGCCATTTTCGGCACCCCGGTTGCGCCCAGCGTTGTGGGCATCACGCCGGGCACCGACAACTATTCCGTGCGCCTGGACAAGCCGCTGTTCAACAAGAGCATGCAGACCACGGTTTCGGGCCGCGCCAGCTTCGACCTGGGCTTTGCCAACCTGGTTTCGGTCACCAGCTACCAGGACTGGAAGTTCCGCTTCAACGAGGACTTCGACTATACGATTTCCAACGTGCTGGGCATTCCCGGCGGGATCGTGGCGGGCAGCACCTATCACGCCACGCAGTTCGCGCAGGAACTCCGCCTGGTTTCGCCCGGCCAGCGCCGGCTGACTTATGTGCTGGGCCTGTTCTATGCCGACGGCAAGACCGATCGCACTTTCGCGCGTGGCCCGTCCGGCCCGGTCGTCGCCGGCTGGACTTCGCGCAGCGGCACCCGCAGCTATGCCGCGTTCGGGCAGGCGACCTATGACATTGCCCAGGGCACCCACTTCGACTTGGGCCTGCGCCTCAACCACGAAAAGATCTCGGCCGACTTCCTCAACACGGTGACGCCGGCCACCATCCCCGCCAACAACGCGACCTGCCTGTCGACCTGCTCGGGCAAGTCCGACGACACCGCGCTGACCTGGAAAGGCGCGCTGCGCCAGGACCTGACGCGATCGGTCATGGCCTATGCCTCCTATGCCCGCGGCTACAAGGGCCAGGGGTTCGATATCAGCACCGGCTTCACCCCACGTCGCGCCGCCAATCCGGTGCGCCCGGAAAAGTCCGATGCCTATGAATTGGGGCTCAAGTCCCGCTTCCTGGACAACCGGGTCCAGCTCAATGTCGCCGCGTTCTGGAGCAATTTCCGCGACTTCCAGGCCCAGTCCGGCGTTCTGCTGCCCGACAACACGATCCAGTTGACGCTCAACAACGTGGGCCGCGTGCGCACCCGCGGCGTGGAAGTGGAACTGAACACGCGGCCAATGCCGCAACTCACCATCGACGGTGCGTTCAGCTATACCGACACCCGCATTCTCGAATATTCCGGTGCGCAATGCTACACCGGGCAGACCGTGGGCTGCTACGATTTGGATGGCAGCGGCCCATCGACCACCACCGGCCAGAACCTTGCCGGCAAGGGCCTGCCCAATGCGCCCAAGGTCAAGTTCAACATCGGCGGAAACTACAAGATCCTGCTGCCCAGCCTGCCCTTCGATGCCTTCGTGCAGGCGGACTATTCCTATCAAAGCAAAGTCAACTTCGACCTGCTCGGCAACCCGGCCACGGTGCAGGCGGGCTATGGCATCGTCAACGCCAGCCTGGGCATCGACCAGAACGACCGCGGCGGGCTGCGCGTGACGCTGTTCGTCAACAATCTGTTCGACAAGCATTACGCCTCGAACGTTTCGATTGCCTCGGGCGGCAGCGCGGGCCTGCTGGCCCAGTCGCTCGATCGCAACTCGCGGCGCTATTTCGGCCTGCGCGCGCGCTATCAGTTCTGAAACGAACGCAGCCGGCAGGCCCAGGCCTGCCGGCTGCGCGTTGCCAGGACGGGAACGGCAAGCGGTCAGCCCAGGTGGTCTACCTCGTGCACGCCCGCTTCGGGCAGATGCGCAAGGATCGCGTCAGCCTCTGGCCGGTCGAGCCAGTCGGGGCTCACCGCCAGGAACCGCACGCTGTGATCGGGCGCGATGATCACCACGGCAGGTTCGGTCATTTCATAGCTGTTCGTGCCCAGCGTCGCGCCGATCCAGGATTCGCCCGGCGCCACTTCGGGCTGCTCTTCGGGATAGAACGTGATGCCCAGTTGCCGCGCCAGGGCATAGCCCGGATCGGCAAAGGTGGGAAACCGCAGGCCGTGGCGCTGCGTCGGGCCGGGATCGACCGGGTTCTGTGCGCTGACCGCCAGCAAGGAAATGCCCGCCGCATGCAGCGCCGGCCACAAGGTTTCGTCATAATAGGGCAGCGCGATGTTGCATGCCGGGCACCCGCCAAAGCGGAAGAACACCAGCACTGCCGGCCCGTGGGCCAGGAGTTCGCTGCTGGCATGGGCCCTGCCGTCCGCGTCCACCAGCGTGAAAGGCGCCAGCCGCGTGCCGGGCGCGGGGTGGGCCGCCGGATCGTGCCGCTCCACCAGCACGCGGCGCTGATAGGCGTTGCGGGCCAGCTGCTCGGGCGCCCAGGTGCGCGCGCGCTCGGCCGCCAAATCGGCAAAGCGTCCAGCAAGACTCTTGTGGGCAAGGCTGGTGGTCTGGGTCATGGCGGGCGCTCCTTGGGCAGTTTCACCTTGGGCGTAACCTGCCCCCGGCGCGCCGACCATCGAGATCGGCGCGCCCGCGCATGAGAGTTTGCAATATCAGAGGCTCACCCGAAGGTCGGGCGACCTGCAGGACTTTCGGGTCAGGCTCTCAGAGCGCGGCGACGGTCTGCCGTGCCAGCTCGGCAAGCCGGGCCGTCGCGCCATCGAGCACGCTGGCGGTCTGGAGGATGCACGATACGCGCGGCAGCGCCGGCAAGGTGCCCGCTTCGAGCAGGGCATCGGGCAGGAACAGCGGCGTGCGCACCGTCAGGCCCAGGCCCGCCTGCACAGCGGCGCGCAACGTGGTGAGGTTGGGTGTTTCGACGGTAATGCGAAAGACCCGGCCGGCATCTTCGAGCGCGCGGATCGCGGCCTCGCGAAAGCGGCATGGCTGTTCGAGCACGGCCAGCGGAATGACCGGCCGCCCCGCCAGGCCCGCTTCGCCGAACCAGGCCATATCGGCCGTGGACACGGCGCTTTCGTCATTGGGCAGGCCATAGCCCAGCACGATGTCGAGCTGGCGCCGCTCCAACTGGCCCAGCAGTTCGGCCGTGCCGGCGATCCGCGAATAGATCTGCGCTTCGGGATGCAATTCGGCAAACTGGGCAAGCAGGCCCGACAGCAGCATTTCGGCAAAATCCTGGACCATGCCGATGCGCGCGGGGCCATTGAAATGGCCGGCACTGACCGCGGCAACGGCCTCGTCGTGCAAGGTGAGCACCTTGCGCGCATAATCGAGCATCAGCTCGCCGGCCGGGGTCAGCGTCAGCCGGCGCCCGTCGCGGTGGAACAGCGTCTGTTGCAGCAGTTCTTCCAGGCGCTTGATCTGCAGGCTGAGCGCCGATTGCGTGACGAACACCTTTTCCGAAGCGTTGAGCATCGAACCGGTGTCCACGATGGCGACAAAGCTGCGAAGCAGGTTGGTAGGCAGATTGACCGGCATGAAGGCACCATCAACAACGGGTTACAAAGGATTGGCCCGGCGAAACCGCGCCGGGCCACAAAGAGGCAGGCTGGCGCGTTCGGGTGCGGATGTCCGCCGGCCGTTGGAATGCGCTTCGTGTCGGTCTGCTACCGCTCCCGAATTTATCTATCAAAATAGTAGACATTTAAAATGCTAAAGCAAGTGTTTGTTTGCGCGCCCTGCCTCAGGAATCGGGGACTTGGTAGCCATCTATGAGCCGTGCTTATGGGTGGCGAACAAAACTCAATTGATTGCATAGACAATGCACGGTCTGCTGCTGCCACGTCTTGCCCCGTGTCACGTCATGCAGGTTTGCCTTTCATGTCCACCCGTATCCTTGCCCGCCTTGCCCGCTCGCGCTGGTCCTCGCCGCTGGTGCTGCTTGTCGTGTGGGAACTCGCCTCGCGCAGTGGCTTGATCCCCGAACGCACGCTGGCCGCGCCTTCGGCGGTGGTCGCTACCTTGTGGACGATGCTGGTGTCGGGCGAACTGCCACAGAACCTGCTGGTGTCCTTCTGGCGCGTGGGCCTGGGGCTGTCGATCGGCGTGGCCGCCGGCGTGGTGCTGGCGCTGGTGGCCGGGCTGTCACGCCAGGGCGAAGCCGCAGTCGATCCGATCATGCAGATCAAGCGCACCATTCCCACGCTGGCGCTGACCCCGCTGTTCATCGTGTGGTTCGGCATCGGCGAAACCCCCAAGGTGGCGCTGATCGCCTTCGCGTCGATGTTCCCGGTCTACCTCAACCTCTATAGCGGCATTCGCGGGGTGGATGTGCGCCTGCTGGAAGGCGCACGCAGCTTCGGCCTGTCGCAGGCAGAGCTGATCTGGCACGTCATCCTGCCCGGCGCCCTGCCCGCGCTGCTGACCGGGCTGCGCTATTCGCTCTCGATTGCCATCCTCGTGCTCGTCGTGGCCGAACAGATCAACGCGTCGGCCGGGCTTGGCTATCTCATCAACAACGCGCGCGATTTCATGCGCACCGATATCATCGTGGTGTGCCTGATGGTCTATGCCGTGCTTGGCCTGGGTGCCGACGCGCTGGTCCGCACGATCGAGCGCCGCGCCCTTGTCTGGCGCCCTTCCCTCATCAAGGCCTGAGCGCCGCATTGCCTCAAGGAGTGAGCCCCATGGACGCCCGCCTCCAGTTCCTTGCCGATACGCCTGCCGCGCCGGCCAGCCCCGCTGCCGATCCGATCGTGCGCCTCAACCGCTTTACCCGCCGCTTTGGCGATGTGACGGTGATCGATGGGTTGGACCTGGCCATCCAGCCGGGTGAATTCGTCGCCCTGCTCGGCCGCTCGGGTTCAGGCAAGACCACGCTGCTGCGCACGCTGGCCGGGCTCGACAGCGCCGATGGCCAGGACGTGACCGTACCCACCGCGCGCGCCGTGGTATTCCAGGATGCCCGCCTGCTGCCGTGGAAGAAAGTCTGGCGCAACGTGGCGCTGGGGCTCAAGGGCGCCGACATTCGCGCCCGTGCGCAGCACGCGCTCAAGGAAGTGGGCCTGGGCCATCGCCTCGATGCCTGGCCGCTCACGCTTTCGGGTGGCGAAGCGCAGCGCGTGGCGCTGGCCCGCGCCCTGGTGCGCGAACCGCAACTGCTGCTGCTCGACGAACCCTTTGCCGCGCTCGATGCGCTGACCCGGCTGCGCATGCACGAACTGGTGCTGGCCCTGTGGCGCGCCCACGGTTGCGCGGTGCTGATGGTCACGCACGACGTGGACGAAGCGGTGGCCTTGGCCGATCGCATCCTCGTCCTCGACGGTGGGCGCATTGCCGCGCAAGAGCGGATCACCATCGCGCGCGGGGCCCGCGCCGAACTGACCCTGCCACTCAAGGAAAAGCTGCTGGGTATCCTGGGCGGCACGCCGGCGCATTCCGGCCTGCCCGATCATGTGATACCCTTCCCCCACGCCGCTGCCGGAGCCTGATTACATGGCCACGCTTGCCGTTCCTCCCGCGCTTGTTCCTGCCGAAACACGCGCCGGCATTGCCCGCCTGCGCGGCTTCGTCACCAATCTGGCCGAACTGGTCAGCGCCACGCGGGACGAGACCGAGATCTTGCAGACCGGGTCCAAGCTGCTCGCGCGCCTGATCGCGCAGGACGACTGGCTGCCCCCAGCCTTCGCCATTCCCCATCCCGAACGCTATCAGCAATACCTGCTCCACTGCGACAGCCGCGAGCGCTTCAGCGTCGTGTCGTTCGTCTGGGCGCCGGGCCAGGGCACCCCGATCCACGATCATCGCGTGTGGGGCCTGGTGGGTGTGCTGCGCGGGGCGGAAACATCCGAACGCTTCGCTCGCCAGAGCGATGGGAGCCTCAAGGCCGATGGCCCGGCACAGTTGCTGCGCGCAGGCGAAGTGGAAGCGGTGAGCCCTCGCGTGGGTGACATCCACCGCGTGCGCAACGCGCGCGCCGACGGCCCATCGGTTTCCATCCATGTCTATGGCGCCAACATCGGCGCGGTCGAGCGCGCGACTTATGCGCTCGACGGCACGGCCAAGCGCTTCGTCTCGGGCTATGCCAGCTCGATGGTGCCCAACTTGTGGGATCGTTCGCAAAATCCATGACTACTTTGACCAAAGTTCGCACCACCAGCCCGCTTGGCCTGCGCCAGGCGCTGCTCGCGCGCCAGGAAGTGGCCCTGATCGATTTGCGCGAGGAGGCCGATTTCGCGCGCGGCCACCCGCTGTTCGCCGCGCAGATTCCCTTGCGCCGGCTGGCGCTGGAAGCGCGCTGGCGCCTGCCCCGCGCCGCTGTGCCGGTGGTGGTCTATGACAATGGCGAAGGGCTGGTCGAGCCTGCCATCGAAATCCTGGAAAGCCTGGGCTTCAGCGATGTTTCCGCGCTCGAGGGCGGCCTTTCGGGTTGGCGCGATCAGGGATACGAACTGTTCGAGGATGTGAATTCCTACTCCAAGGCCTTTGGCGAACTGGTCGAGCATTACCGCCACACGCCGTCGTTGCCGGCGCCCGACGTAGCGGCGCTGATCGAGGAAAAGGCCGACATCGCCATTCTCGATGCACGGCGGTTTGAAGAATATGCCACGATGAGCATTCCGGGCGGGGTCAGCACGCCGGGCGCGGAGCTGGTCTTGCGCGCCCGCGCCGTGGCGCCCGATCCCGATACCACGATCATTGTCAACTGCGCCGGGCGCACCCGCTCGATCATCGGCACCCAGTCACTGATCAATGCCGGCCTGCCCAACAAGATCTATGCCCTGCGCAACGGCACGATCGGCTGGACCCTGGCGGGCCAGGGGCTGGATACCGGGCAACAGCGCCGCGCGCCGCTGCCCGAGACCGGCCATGACTGGACCGACGAAGCGCGCGCCCGCGCACGCGACGTGTCCTATCGCGCCGGTGTGCGCCACATCACCTGGGACGAACTGGCCCATCTGCGCGGCGACGCCGCGCGCACGCTTTACCAATATGACGTGCGCCTGCCCGAAGACTTTGCCACCGGGCATCTGCCCGGTTTCCGCAACGCTCAGGGTGGCCAGCTGGTTCAGGAAACCGACCATTTTGCCCCGGTGCGCGGCGCGCGCATCGTGCTGGCCGACGATCTCGGCCCGCGCGCCGACATGACTGCATCGTGGCTGGCGCAATTGGGCTGGGACGTGGCCGTGCTCGACTGGCCGCAAGGCGTGGGACTGGAAACCGGCAGCGATGGCGCACCGCCGCCGCGCGGGCCCGAAGGTCGTTACAAGCGGCCCTATGAAGGCACCGACAATGCCGCAGCGGCCATGCAGGCCTATCTCGATTGGGAATTCGGCCTGGTGGAACAGCTGCGCCGCGATGGCACGCATGGTTTCTACGTGATCTGAGAGGCGCGGCGCCCGCACGCCACGCCTCAAAGATTGGCTATTGACCCCACAGGAAAAACTTGTCAGCCTAAATTCAACTTGAAAGGTTGAGTTATGGCGAATTCCTTTGCACTCCATGACTTGGCGCCCGAAACCTTGCCCGTCGCCGTGATCGGCGGGGGCTTTAGCGGCACCTTGCTGGCGATTCACCTGGCGCGGCGCGGGGCCCGCGTGGTCATCGTGGAGCGCGACCCTCAGGCCCTGGCCCATGGCCTTGCTTATGGCGCCTGCGGCCCACAGCACCTGCTCAATGTGCGCGCCGGGAACATGAGCGCCTTTCCCGACGATCCGGGCCATTTCCTGCGCTGGCTGGGCCTGGCCGAAGCGGACGCTGCCAATCACTTTGCCACGCGCGCCAGCTATGGTGCCTATCTCGCCAGCCTGCTGGCCACCGCGCGCGCCATGATGCCCGATCGCATCGCCATTGCCATCGCCGCCGCGCAAGGCCTGGTGCCTCAGGCCGATGGCACGCTGCGACTGGCGCTGGACAATGGCACGTCGCTGCATGCGCGCGCCGTCGTGCTCGCCCAGGGCAACCTGCCGCCGCAGCGCCACCGCGCGCTGGCCGGGTTCGAACCGCCGCTGGTCCTGCCCGATCCCTGGGCGCCCGGCGCGCTCGACGCGATTGCGCCCGATGCGCGCGTGCTGCTGGTGGGCACCGGCCTGACCGCGATCGACGTGATCCAGTCCCTTCAGGCGCGCGGGCACAAGGGGCCGATCCTGGCGCTGTCGCGGCGCGGCCTGGTGCCGCGCGCCCATGCCGCCAGCGGCCCCACGGTGACGCCGCAGCCGATGCCGGCCGCCCGCGGCAGCGCGCTGCTGCACCAGATTCGCGCGCGCGCCCGCGACGTGGGCTGGCGCCATGCGATCGACGAACTGCGCCCGCACACCCATGCGCTGTGGCAGGCGCACGATGCCACGGCCCAGGCCCGCTTCCTGCGCCACGCCCGCCCCTGGTGGGACGTGCACCGCCACCGCATGGCCCCGGCGATCGCGCAGCGCATTGCCGCCTTGCGCACCGAAGGCCGTTTGACCGTCGTCGCCGGCAACCTGCAAGCGGTGGAACGCCGCAGCGACGGCAGCCTGGTGGCGCAATGGCGCACCCGCCGCGACGCGCAAACCGTGACGCGCGCGCTCGATCATGTGGTGGTGTGCACCGGGCCGGGGGGTGATCCCACGCAAAGCCGCGATCCGCTGCTGCGCACCTTGCTCGCCGCCGGCCTTGCCCGGCCCTGCCCATTGCGGCTGGGGCTGGATGTGGACGGACACTGGCGGCTGCGCGATGGCGCTGGCCGTTCGGCCCTGCCGATCCATGCGATGGGCGCGCTGTCCAAGGGGCTCAATTGGGAAATGGTGGCCGTGCCCGATATCCGCCTGCAAGCGCAGCGCCTGGCAGAATATCTCACCCCGGTGCGGGAAGCGGTGGCGGCCTGAACATTGCGCCAGGGCCTTCAACAGGCTCAGGGCGAACGGATTGAAAGAACAGTTTTCTCAATTCCGTTCGGGCTGAACCTGTCGAAGCCCCATGGCTGCAACGCGCTATTTAGACATCATACCCCGGCAAGTCGCGGTTCACGCGGCGCAGCACCGCTTCCCATGCCAGCTGGTGGTGCGGCTTGCGCCCTTGCGCGGCGCGGGCGGCGGCGGGTTGTTCGGCAATCTGGCGCAGCGCCTCTTCCTGCGCTTCGGCCGGGGCAAGCAGCACATGGTCGCGGCCGCCGGCGAGCGCCGCCACTTGCGCCGAGCACGCCTCTTCAAGCTGGTAGATCGCGGCCCAGGCTTCGCCCGGCGTGCGGCCCAGCGCCAGCGTGCCGTGGTTGCGCAGCAGCAGGAACTGCTTGTCGCCCAGATCGGCCACCAGCCGCTCCCGCTCATCCAGGTTGAGCGCGACGCCTTCGTAATCGTGGTAGCCCAGGCGCGGGATGATATAGAGCGCGCGCTGCGACAAGGGCAGCAGGCCTTCCTTGTGCGCCGAGGCGCCCATCCCGTCGCGGGTGTGGAAATGCGCGATCCAGTGCGCATCGTGGCGGGCGGCATGGATCGCGGAATGGATCACGTAGCCGGCATAGTTGATGCCGTATTCGCCCTCGCCGCCGATCACGTTGCCGTCCAGATCCACCTTGACCAGGCTCGACGCGGTGATTTCGTCAAAAGCCAGGCCGAACGGGTTGATCAGGAAATGGGCATCGGGCCCCGGCACCCGCGCGGTGACGTGGGTATAGAGGAAATCGTCGTAATCGTAGATCGCTGAAATGCGGTAGAACGCAGCGAGATCGACGCGAGTGGCCCATTCGGCCTCGCTGATGCCATCGGGGCGTTCCTGCGGGTCGGAAACGGGACGTTCGAGAACGGTGGCCATGGAAAAGGCTCCTTCAACCGGCCAGGGCGACAGGGCGGTCCTGGCGCGCGGCGTATTTAGCATGAACCAGCGGAATCAGATGCTCGCCATAGGCTACAGCATCGCCAAGCGGATCGAACCCGCGGATAAGGAAATGATCGATCCCGAGATCGGCATAGGCCAGCATGGCATCGGCCACCTGCTCGGGCGTGCCGACCAGGCCGGTGCTGTTGCCCTGCGCGCCGGTGAGCGCGGCCACCCCGGTCCACAGGCGTGCGTCGCGGCGATTGCCCGTGGCGGTTTCGAGCAGGCGCAGCGAGCCTGCGTTGGGTGGGCGATGGCCGCTGACCGGCAGGCCAGCCGCTTCGCGCACGGCCCGCACCTGGTCCTCGATATCGCGCGCCTTGGCCCAGGCCGCTTCTTCGGTATCGGCGATGACCGGGCGCAGCGAGAGCGAGAAGCCGGGCTTGCGCCCATGGTCGGCCGCGGCATGGCGCACCTGGCGCACGGCATCGGCCACTTGCGCCAGGGTTTCGCCCCAAAGCGCATAGACATCGGCGTGGCGGCCGGCGACGGCAATCGCCTCGGGCGAGGAACCGCCGAAGAACACCGGCAGATTCGACGGCTTTACCGCGCTGAACCCCTGGCGCACTTCATAGAAGCGGCCCTTGTGATCGAACGGAACGGTCGCGTTCCATTCCTGGCGCAGCACGTCGAGGTATTCGTCGGTGCGGGTATAGCGTTCGGCCTTGGTCGAGCCGACATCGCCGTCACGGGCCATTTCCTCGTCTGCGCCGCCGGTGATGATGTGCACCGCCACGCGCCCGCCCGAAAGCTGATCGAGCGTGGCAAGCTGCCGCGCGGCCAGCGTAGGCTGGGTAAAGCCGGGACGATGTGCGACGAGAAAGCCGAGCCGCTTGGTCAGCGCCGCCGCATGGGCCGCGACGATCTGGCTTTCGGGCGAGTTCGACCCGAACGGGATCAACACCCGGTCAAAGCCGCCAGCTTCCTGCGCTCGCGCCGCGTCTTCCACATAGGCGCGATCGAGGATGCGGCGCGCCGGGCCGTGGATTTCCGAGGTATTGTTGAAGCCGATATAGCCGATGAACTTGAGCGTCATGGCCTGGTGCCCTTTTTCGTTGAAATGCCGGAAACAATCTCGGCACGAATGTCTATCTTGGCAATCGAGTTATCCGCGCGGCCTATTGGCATTGCTCAATAGGGAGGGGCTCAATAGCGAGGGGCTCAATAGCCACGCGCCGGCTCCACCAGATCGCGCGGCGGCTCCCCTTGTGCAAAGCGGGTGATATCGCCCAGGATCTTGGCCAGGAGCTTGTCGCGCGCCACGGTGTAGTTGGACGAGAGGTGCGGCGTGAGCCTGACGCGCGGATGGGTGTAGAGGCGGTGACCGGCCGGAAGCGGTTCGGGATCCGTCACATCGAGCGTGGCAAAACCCAGGTGCCCGCGATCGAGCGCTTCGAGCAGGGCCGCCTGGTCAACCACGCTGCCGCGCGCCACGTTGACGAGGTGCGCGCCCGGCTTGGCCCGCGCCAGCAACGTGGCGTCAACGAGATGGCGGGTTTGCGGCGTGGCCGGCACGGCCAGCACGATGTGATCCGCCCGCGCCACCACGTCTTCCACGCGGGCGACCAATTCCACACCGGAAAGCCCCTCGGGCAAGGCGCCGGTGCGCCGCACCGCCACGACCCGCGCGCCCAGCGCCAGCGCCCGGCGCGCCACGGCCTGGCCAATGGCGCCCAGCCCGACCAGGCCGATGGTGCTGCCCAGGACCTGGCCCAGCGCGGAATAGCGCCAGCCTTCGGGCCCGCGCGCGGCCACGCCATCGAGATCCTTGGCCTGGCGATAGATCGCGCCGATCACATAGTCGGCAATCTCTTCCGAAGCGGTGCCGCGGGCGCAACTGACCAAAGGCCCGTCAAGGAGCCAGGCCGGGTAGAAATCGATGCCGGCAGACGCGCTGCACACCCAGCGCAGCCGCCCCGGCCAGACCGGCGGCGCCGGCGCCGCGCGGGCCGGCGCCCAGGCGGGAGATGGCCGCACGACCAGGACATCGGCATCGGCCGCCGCGCGCCAGGGTTCATCCTCGGGCGCCGCGATCACTCGCGGGCGCGCCGGGTGGCTGGCCAAGGCATCGTTGAGCGCCGGTTCGAGCTGGCTGGCGATGACAAGGCTGTTGGGGGCAAGGCTCATTGGCCCAGCCCCGCCCGGCCAGCGCCGACCAGCACGGTATCGGCCTGGGGCGAATGGATCCGGCTGCACAGCACGTCGCGATAGTGCCGCTCCAGCGGGTTGGCACGGCTGATCCCGGGATTGCCGGTCAGCTCCAGCCCGATTTCCACCGCGCGGATGGCGTTGGCATTGGCAAGGTGCTTGATCAGGTTGGCTTCGTGCGGCGGCGTGGACAGGCCGGCATCGGCAGCGCGCGCCGCGTTCTCGATCAGCACGCGGTTGGTCAGCAGCAGGCCTTCGATTTCGCCGAACTTTTCCTGCACGCGCGGCAGGGTGGCAAGCGCGGCGCCAAGGTTCGCCGGCTTGCGCGCGTTGAGATAACCGACCAGCCAATCGCGCGCGGCGCGGGCCACGCCATCATAGATCGTGGCGATGGCCAGGGCATTCCACAGGAACGCGCTGGTATCGTCACCCGGCTTGGGCGCCCATTCCTCGGGCGCGCGCAAGTCAACCGCCAGGGCCGGCGGCACCGGCGTATCGGCAAAGACCACCTTGTGGCTGACCGTGGCGCGCATGCCCAGATGATCCCATTCGGGCACGATGGTGATGCCATCGCTGTCCGGCCGCACCAGGAACAGGCCCAGGCGCAGCGGCGTCTCGTCCGTCTTGGCCCAGACGGCGAACCAGTCGAGCCCGGTGGAACCGGTGGAATAGATCTTCTCGCCCGAAATGCGCCAGCCGTCGTCGGTGCGGCGCGCCACCGTGGCCGGCAACCCGCCGCGCACCGGGGTGCCCAGTTCGGGCTCCACCCGGAAGGTGCCGACCAGGCCCTTGCCCGCCACCGCTTCGCGCGCCAGGCGTTCATACAGCGCGCGGTCCCAGCGCCGGCCCTTTTCGGGCGCGGCGTGGAACGCATACGTCATGAACAGGATCAGCGCGGTCGACGGCTCACCCTTGGCGACCGCGCCAAGCACGCGCAGCGTATCGAGAAAGCCGGCGCCCGCCCCGCCCAGGCGCGGGTCCACGGTCAGGCCGATCAGCCCTTCGCGCGCCAGGATATCGAAGTTCTCGCGTGGGAAACGGGGATTGCGGTCATAGTCTTCCGCCCGGTGCGCCAGTTCACGGGTCAGGCGATCGAGCGCGGCATCGGACAAGTCGGGATGGTCGGCGGAAAGGGCATGCGTGGCCATCGCTCAGGCCTCCTTGATCTGGGCATTGAAACGGTTGTCCCACAGCGGGCGCATGTCGACCCGGCGGCCGATCAGGCCCGCCTTGGCAAAGACATCGGCCACCCCCTGCTGCGAAGCGATGGCAGCATCGCTGACGCGGCGCAGCGTGAAGGGATCGCTGCGGCGGGCAAACTGGTCGTTGACCAACGCCACCGGCACGCCGATGGCATCGGCCACCTTGCCGGCCCAGACGTTCTGGTTTGCCGCCGTCCAGGCATAGCCTTGCTGGGTCAGGCGCAAGTAGCGCGCGATCCAATCGGCACGCAGCGGATCGGCAATCGCATCCTTGTGCGCGGCCACGATATAGTTGCCCGAAAGAAACCCCAGCGCGGTGCGCAGCACGCGCGCGCCTTGCGTGGCCAGCGCGCGCTGGATCGGAAAGCCATAGATCGCCCAGGCATCGAGCGAACCATTGCCGAACGCGGCAGCGCCATCGGCCACGGTCATCGCCACGGGCTCGATGTCGCCCCAGGCGAGGCCCACCGATTCGAGCATGCGGATCAGGAAATACTGCGTGGTGGTGGCACGGACATAGCCCACCCGCTTGCCCTTCAGGTCTGCCAGGGTGCGCAGCGCCGATCCGCGCGGCACCAGCACGGCCTGATTGTTGACGTCGCCATGGTAGACCGCGATCTGCCGGAAGCTCTGCACCGTGGAGGCTGCCGCGAAGACCGGGGGAATTTCGCTCATCCCGCCAAAGTCGATCGCGCCGGAATTGAGCGCCTCGACCACGAGGTGGCCGGATTCGAATTCGGAATAGTGCACGGGGAAATCGGGCACGATCCCGGCCGTGGCAAAGATCAGGCGGTTGTCGCTTTCGCCCTTGCCGGTGATGGCAACGCGCAAGGCGGTGGGCTTGGCCGTGCCAGAACAGCCGGCCAGCAGCGCGGCACCGGCCCCGGCCAGGAACGAACGACGGGCAACGCCGGGCACGGCACGGCGGGTATTGAATGGAACAGACATAATCTCAACCCTATCCGTTGAGTTTACCCTCGACCAATGAGATTTCCTTTGCCGTGATGAGCATCGGCAATGCGTTCGGGGCCATGACGATAACTCAACCATTGAAGTTGAGTTTCAATAGGACGGGCTGGTGGCCGCTCTCTAACCGGGCAGACAACAAGCCTTGAGGGGAAATCATGACTCGTTCCGCATTCGCGCTGGCCCTGTTGGCCAGTGCCGCCGCCGCGCCCTTTGCGCCCGCGCTCGCCGCGCCCGCTGCCGATGCCCCGGTGCCCGATGCGGCCCCAGCCGCCGACCCGGCCGCCGACGCGGGCAGCAAGGATGACATCGTCGTCACGGCCACGCGCCGCGAAACGCGCCTGCAGCAGACGCCCGTGGCGGTCAGCGTGATCGGCAACGAATTCCGCGCCCAGCAGAACGTGATCACCGCCCGCGATCTCGCAGGGCAGATCCCCGGCCTCTACACCGCGCCGAGCGGCATCACCCCGCTGACCAACACGTTCTTCATCCGCGGCATCGGCAACAGCGACCCGATCTTCGACCCAACCGTTGGGACCTATATCGACGACGTGTACCTGGCGCGCGCGATCAACGGCATGTCCGACCTGACCGACGTGGCGCGGGTGGAAGTGCTGCGCGGGCCGCAGGGCACCTTGTTCGGGGCCAATTCGGCGGGCGGCGCCATCCGCTATGTCACCAGCACCCCCACCGACCGTTTCAGCCTGCGCGGCGACATCGGCTATGGCAATTACAACACGGTCAATGCCCACGGCTATGTGGCCGGCACGCTGGTACCCGGCCTGCTGGTGGGCAGCGTGGCCATCGCCCACGACCAGCATGACGGCTATACCTGGAACCCTTCGCAGAAGGACCACGTCAACAACCAGAACACCACCGGTGGGCGGATCAAGCTGGTGCTGACCCCGGCAGCCGGGCTGAAAGTGACGCTGACCGGCGATGGCACGATCGACCATTCGCAGGCCGCGCAATATGTTGCCACCACCTATAATCCCACCAATGCGGCATTGAGCGGCCTGGGCGCGATTACCGGCGGCACGCTGTACAGCCCGACCTCGTTCTCGCGCTACAAGGCCAATGTCAGCTATGCCGGGCGCTATCCCACCAACACGTCGCGCACCGGCGGGCTGACCGCGCGGATCGATTATGACGTGAACGCCCACCTGGCCGTGCACAGCATCACCGCGCTGCGCGCGTTCAGCCAGAACCCGGTGAACTACAACAACGATGGCCAGGCGCAGTTGCCCTACAATTCCGCGCAACCGCGGGCGATCGACATTTCCGACAACTACATCACCTATCGCCAGCACCAGTTCACCCAGGAACTGCAGTTGCAGGGCACGTGGCAGAGCTTCGATTTTACCGGCGGGCTCTATTACCTGTTCGAGAATTTCGCCAGCGACCGGCTGGGCTACGTCACCGGGCTGCCCCAGTCCGACACGGCCCTGCCCGCCGCGCCCTTCGACCAGATCGGGCGGACGCGCAGCTTCAACTATTCCGCCTATTTCCAGGGCAACCTGCATGTCACCCCGCGCCTGACGTTTACCGCTGGCGGGCGCTATATCATCCAGCGCCGCACCTTTGCCTTCCGCGGCGTGAACTATGACCTCGACGGCAACCCCATCGATCCCACGCTCTATCCCCAGGTCCTGACCGGCGGGGCGATCCCGGCGCTGGGCGTGAGCGTTTCGGCCGCGCAAGTGAACTTCACCAATGCCGGCATTCTCAATGCCAAGACCTGGCATGCCTTTACGCCCAAGGCCGGACTGTCATGGCAGGCCACGCCCGACGTGTTCCTGTTTGCCAGCTATGCCAAGGGGTTCGACGCCGGCGGATTCAACAACCGCGCACTCAACCTGGCAACGGCGCTGCCCTATGACCCCGAAACGGTGAACACCTATGAAGCGGGGATCAAGACCGACTGGTTCAACCACGATCTGCGCCTGAACCTGACGGGGTTTTATAACGACTACAAGAACCTGCAGACGTCCGTTTCGGCCTATAGCCCGATTTCGGGCACGTATGTCAGCACGCGTGGCAACGCGCCGTCGGCCCACACCGAAGGGTTCGAACTGGAAACCGCCGCGCAGCCCTGGCGCCGCCTGGCGCTGGTGTTCAACGTGACGTACCTGGCCACGCGCTATGACGATTATGCCGCGCCGGCCTATGGCACGGTGCCGGCCTATACCTACACCGGCAACCAGTTCCCCTTCCAGCCCAAGTGGCAATATTTCGCCTCGGCCACCTGGACGGTGCCGGTGGGCGTGCCGGGTGAAATCAAGCTGGGCGCCAGCGGCAATTTCCAGACCTCGTATTTCTCCAACCAGCTCAACACCCCGGCCTACCAGATCCCGGCGCATGGCTATGCCAATGCCTTCATCAGCTATGCCACGCCCGATGAACGCTGGACCTTCACGCTGACCGGCCGCAACCTCACCAATTCGTTCTTCTTCACCTCGCTCAGCCCGGTGGGCGCGGCGATCAAGTCCGGGCCCTATGCCGGGACCATCCTGTTGCAGGGCGCGCAAAATCCGCCGCGCACGGTGTTCCTCAAGGCGGCCTACGCCTTTTGATCGGCGCGGCGGCCGACCGGCGGGCATTGGCAATTCTTGAATTGAATTGAGCAGCTCTCGGTCGCCCCGCCGCCGCCAAGGCCTATCATGGCAAAAAACAAGCAACCGCCGGGGAGATGGAAAGGACCATGACATGACGACCAAGAGAGAACTTCGCCTCGGTTTCATTCTCCACGGCGTTGGCCCTGGCTGGGACGACTGGCGCCACCCCGATGCGCTGGTCGACGCCAGCACCAACTTTGCGTTCTACAAGCGCCAGGCCCAGGCGGCCGAGCGCGGCAAGTTCGACTACCTGTTCGTGGCCGACAGCGTTTCGATCAACGCACGGTCGAGCCCGCACTACCTCAACCGGTTCGAGCCGCTGACCATCCTTTCGGCGCTGGCCGCCGTGACCGAGCATATCGGCCTGGTCGGCACCGCCACGGTTTCCTATACCGAACCCTATAACCTGGCACGCCAGTTCGCCTCGCTCGACCATATCAGCGGCGGGCGCGCGGGCTGGAACGTGGTGACGAGCTGGCTGGAAGGCAGCGCGGCCAATTTCGGCAAGGACGAGCACCTGGCGCACGACACGCGCTATCGCCTGGCGGCCGAATACCTCGACGTGGTCAAGGGCCTGTGGGACAGCTGGGAAGACGACGCGCTGGTGCGCGACAAGGCCAGCGGCCAGTTCCTCGATCCCGACAAGCTGCACGAACTCAACCACAAGGGCGAGTTCCTGAAAGTGAAGGGCCCGCTCAATATCTCGCGCAGCCCGCAGGGCCAGCCGGTGATCTTCCAGGCCGGATCGAGCGAGGACGGGCGCAGCTTTGCCGCCGCGCAAGCCGAGGCGATCTTCACCCACCAGGAAGACCTGGCCGAAGCGCAGAAGTTCTATGCCGATATCAAGGCCCGCGCGCGCGGCTTTGGCCGCGATCCCGAAAAGGTCTTCATCGTGCCCGGCGCGCGGCCGGTGATCGGCGGCACCGAAGCGGAAGCCGAGGCCAAGTATCGCGAGCTGGCCGAACTGGGCAACCTGGAAAACGCGCTGCGCGCGCTGGGCCGTGGCTTCAACGACCACAACTTCAGCGTCTATGATCCCGATGGCCCCTTCCCGCGCGAAGTGGCCGCCGAAGGGCTCAAGAGCAACCAGAGCCAATCCGCCCGCGTGCTGGCCCTGGCCGACCAGGGGCTGACCCTGCGCGAGATCGCGCTGCGCAGCGCCACGCCGCGTGGCCTGTTCGTGGGTACGCCCGACCAGATTGCCGACCGGTTCGAGCAATGGCTCGAACAGCGTGGCGCCGACGGCTTCAACTTGTTCGAAAGCCTGCCCGGCCAGCTGGAAGCGTTCGTGGACGAAGTGGTGCCGATCCTGCAACGGCGCGGCATCTACAAGACCGACTATCCCGGCAGCACGTTCCGCGACACGCTGGGCCTGGATGTGCCCGTCAACCGCCACACCGCCGCGCGCACGGCGCGCAGCGCGGCCTGAGCGAGGGAGAAAACGCCATGAGCACCGACATTCTGGCACGCAACGACCACGGGCTGGCTTTCACGCGCCTGCAGCCCACCATCGGGGCCGAAGTAAGCGGCATCGATCTGTCTGCACCGATCACTCCGTTGCAGCGGGAAGCGATCCGCGCCGCGGTCTTGCGCTACAAAGTGATCTTCTTCCGCGACCAGGTGCTGACCGACGCGCAACAGGCGGCTTTTGCCGGCCAGTTCGGGCCGCTCTATACCCACCCTACCACACGGCACAACGCCGGGCTCACCCCGATCCACGCGATCGCGGCTGAAGACCTCAAGCACGCCGGGGATCGCTATCTCGATCACCTGGACAAGGGCGAGGCCTATCACACCGACACCAGTTGGCGCCTGGTGCCGACCTGGGGCGCGGTGCTGCGCGACGTGCGGCTGCCCGAAGTGGGCGGCGACACGATTTGGGTGGACGCGCACCTGGCGTGGAAAAGCCTGCCCGAAGCGCTGCAGGCGCGGCTGGAAGGATTGCACGTCACGCACAATTTCCTCGGCGCGCTCAAGGCCGTGGGCCACGAATACCCGATCGTGGCACATCCCGTGGTGCGCACCCACCGCGAAACCGGCGAGAAGATCCTGTGGGTCAATTTCTCGCAACAGCCGCAGATCCTGGGCGTGGAACTGGCCGAAAGCCGCGAGTTGCTGGCGCAGATCCTGCAGCAGTACAAGCGGCCTGAACTGCAGGTGCGCTTCAGCTGGCGGCCCAATTCGGTGGCGTTCTGGGACAACCGCGCCGCTGTGCATTATGCCGTGCGCAACTATGGCGATTTCCCCCGTGAACTGCATCGCGTGCTGATCGCCGACGAGCCCTTATGGTCCGATCTGTGAACGAAACAGGCGTTGTCCATCCGTCCCTCACCCGCCGCAATGCGATCATGGCAGCAGGTGGCCTGGCGGCGGCTGGTTTCCTCGCCCTGGCCGCCTGCGGCCGGGGCGGGGCCACATCGGGCACCCTGCGCGTGGGCAACCAGCGCGGCAGCACCAAGGCCCTGATGCTGGCCGCGGGCGTGCTGGACGGCGCGCCGTATCGCGTGGAGTGGTCGGAATTTCCCGCCGCGCAAAACCTGCTCGAAGCGCTGGGGTCTGGCGCGGTGGATGTCGGCCTGGTGGGCGACGCGCCGTTCCAGTTCGCCTATCAGGCCGGCAGCCCGATCGTGGCCGTGGGCGCCATGGCAGTGGTGCCGCCCACGCCCGAAGGCGCGCTGGCGATCCTCGTGTCGCCACGCTCGGCCGCACGCTCGATCCGCGACCTGGTGGGCAAGCGCATTGCGTCCACCCGTGGCTCTATCGGGCATTATCTGGTGCTGCGCGCGCTGCAACAGGCCGGGCTCAAAGCCGATGCCGTGCACATGGTGTTCCTTTCGCCCAGCGACAGCCAGGCCGCGCTGCAGACCGGGGCCATCGATGCCTGGGCCACCTGGGCGCCCTATACCGTGGCCGCGCTGGCCCAGGGCGCGCACATCGCCGTGGATGGCCGGCCGTTTTCCAACGGCACGGGTTTCGATGTGGCCTATGCCGGGGCCGCCAAGGCCAAGCGCGACCTGCTGGCCGATTTCCTGGATCGCGAGACCAAGGCGCTGGCCTGGGCGGCCAGCCACGTGGAAGAATACGCCGCCGTCCTCTCGCGCGAGACCGGGCTGCCGCTCGCCATTGCCCGCGCCACCGCGCAGCGCAACGGCCGCGTGCGCACACCGATCGATGCCGGGCTGATCGCGGCGCAGCAGAGCGTGCTCGACACCTTCCGCCAGGCCGGCGAAGTGAAAGCGCCGCGCCCGCTTGCCCAGGCCTTTGCGCCAATCGTGTAGGGCGAACAAGCGGGGGCCCCGGATCAAGTCTGGGGTCCCCACTACTTTTTAACGCCCATCCCGCTTGGCCTATTGCCAGACATCATAGGCCACCAAACAAACTCAATTGGATTGATAGAGTATAATTCCGCAAGGCAACCCCACGTTCAGAACCGAATATGACGGGGGCTTTTTCCATGCGATCCACTCTCCTTTCCACCGCCCTGGTGGGCGTGCTGGCCACAGCGCCAGCGCAGGCGGCAGAAAGCCCAGCTGCTCCGGCAGCAGAAAGCAATGCCGACGCGGGCGAGGTTGGCGGCAACGCGATCGTGGTGACCGGCACGCGTGGCGGCAGCCCTCGCACCGTAGCCGACAGCCCGGTGCCGATCGACGTGATCACCCCGGCCGATCTCAAGCAGACCGGGCGCACCGGCCTTAAGGAAATCCTGGGCAATATCATCCCGTCGCTGTCGATGCCGGCGCTGGGTGGCGGCGGCACGTCAGCGAGCGTGCGGCCGATCTCGATCCGCGGGCTTTCGGGCGACTACCTGCTGGTGCTGGTCAACGGCAAGCGCCGCCACACCACCGCGCTGATCAACAATCTCAGCCGCGTTTCGGGCGGCTCCACCCCGGTGGACGTGGACCTGATCCCGACCAATGCCGTGGGCCGGATCGAAGTGCTGCGCGATGGCGCGGCGGCGCAATATGGGTCTGACGCGATTTCCGGCGTGATCAACCTGATCCTGGACGACGCGCCGCAGGGCGGGGAATTCACCACCACCGCCGGCCAGCTTTATGAAAAGGGCGGCGCGCTGTTGCAACAGACACTGTCCTATGGCGCGCGCCTGGGCGACGATGGCTTTGTCCGCGTGGCAATGGAGGGCAAGTATCACGACCGCGCCAAGAGCTCGGCCGATCCGATCGCGCGGATCTATCCGCTGGTCAACGGCCAGCCCGACCCGCGCGAAGCGAACGCCGACCATGTGATCGCGGGCGGCTATGGTCGCTCCAACCGCGACAAGATCATCAACAGCAGCGTGAACGCTGAACTGCCGCTGTCGGACACCACGCGCCTCTACAGCTTTTCGACGCTGAGCTATCGCAACATCAAGGATGCGCGCGGCGCCTATGTGCCGGCAACCTCGATCGGGTCGCTGCCGCAGCTCTACCCTTCCGGGTTCCAGGCCTATCGCCGGCTGTGGGAATGGGATTACCAGACCACCTGGGGCCTGCGCAGCGACCTGGGCGGCTGGGCGGCCGATCTTTCCAGCAGCTTTGGCCGGGATTCGGTGAAGCTGGGGGCGGAAAATACGCTCAATCCCTCGATCGGGCCGACCAGCAAGACCAGCTTTTACATGGGCCGCCAAGTCCAGACGCTGTGGGTCAACAACCTCGATCTCTCGCGCGGGCTGGACGTGGGCCTGGCCGACAAGCTGAACCTGGCCGTGGGCATCGAGCACCGCTTCGAACAGTTCGCCAGCCGCGCCGGCGAGCCCGACAGCTATCGCGACGGCGGCTATGTCGTGCCCAAGGACGGCACGCCGTTCGGCAATCTCTATGGCGGGCTTTCGCCCTCGCCCGGCCTCGTCTCGTTCACCGGCACTTCGCCGGCCGATGCCACGCAGGTTTCACGCAACAACGTCGCCGCTTATGTGGACGTGTCCACCAAGCTGACCCCGGCCTGGTTCGTGGGGCTCGCCGGGCGGTTCGAGCACTATTCCGACAGCGCCGGCAACACCGCATCGGGTAAGTTCAGCACGCGGCTTGAGCTGGCGCGCGGCCTGGCGCTGCGCGGCGGGGTCAATACCGGCTTCCGCGCCCCGTCGCTGGCGCAGACGGCCTTTTCCACCACGCAGAACACCGCCACGGTGGTCGGCAACGAACGCGTGCTGACTACCTCGAAATTCCTGCCGGTGGATTCGGCCGCTGCCCGCGCGCTGGGGGCGCAGCCGCTCAAGCCCGAAAAGTCCTTGAGTTTTACCGCCGGCATCACGTTTGAACGCGGGCCCGTGCGCCTGACGGTGGACGGCTATCAGATCCGCATCGACGATCGCATCGTCAAGACCGACTTCCTCGGCACCGCCGCCAACGGCGGCAGCGCGATCAAGGCGATCCTGGTCGCCAATGGCGTGACCGGGGTGGACAGTGCGCAGTTCTTCACCAACGCGATCGACACGCGCACGCGCGGGGTGGACGTGGTGGGCGAATACAGCCTGCACACCGGCAACCTTGGCACCGTGCGCCTGAATGCAGCGTGGAGCTATTTCGACACCAAGATCCTGCATGTGATCGCCAATCCCAGCCAGCTATCCTCGCTCAACGTGGTGCTCTTCGGGCGGCAGGTGCAGCAGGACCTGCTGGTGGCCGTGCCCAAGAGCAAAGTGGTGCTGTCGGCCAACTGGAGCCTTGACCGCCTGACCGCGCTGGTGCGCGCGACGCGCTATGGCGAATATACCGAAAGCAGCACCGTGGCGGCGAGCGACCGCACCTTTGGCGCCAAATGGGTGGCCGATCTGGAACTGGGCTACAAGCTTTCAGACAAAGTCACCTGGTCGGTGGGGGCCAACAACCTGTTCGATGTCTACCCCGATCGCAACGGCATCGTCGCTTCCGATGGTTCGGGCGCCTATGGCAACTTTGCCCCGTTCGGGCTTTCGGGCGGGTTCTATTACACGCGCGTGGGCGTGACGTTCTGAGCCATGCGCGCGCCGCCATCCCGCTGGGGTGGCGGCGCGCGGCAGGGTCAACGTGCGGCGATCAAGCGGTGGTAGTGCCGGTCGGCAATCTCCACCCCTTCGCCCAGCAGCGGGCCAAGCAGGCGATAGGCATCGAGCTGGCCGGCATCGAGCGGCGCATCCCAGCCATGATCGCGCTTCACCCGGCCCACTTGGCCCGAGGCGAGCAGATCGGCAAGCGGGGGCGCGGTGGCGTCGTGTGCATCGGGATTGACCCAAAGTGCATCGACCGGGCAGGCCAGTTCGCACAGATAGCAGGTCTGGCAGGCATCGGGCGCGGCGATCACCGGCACGCCGCCGGGCCCACCGGGCTCGAACACGCGCGTCGGGCACTGCTCCACGCAGGCGTTGCAGCCGGTGCAGCGTTCGGCAAGCAGAGCGGCGATCACAGCACCGCCTCCAACCCGCGCAGGGCGGGCGCTGCCGGCCGGGTCCACACCTTGTCCAGTCCACCGACCAGCAGGCGCCGCGCCTGGGCGGGATCGGTGGCGGGCAGATCGGTGCGCACGGCAATGCCGCGCGTCTCGCGTCGTTCCGCCGCCGCCGCCGTGCACCATCGCGCCGTCGCGGCCATCGCCGCCGTCGCGCGCAGTTCCACGCGGCCGCGAGGGTCGGCAGCAAGGCCATGGTCGGCCACTGCGCGCCACGCTTCATCGAGTTCGTGCAGCGATGCCGCCAAGGTGGAAGCACGGCGCCACAGCGCACGATCGAGCCCGTGGATGGCGTGCTCGATCGTCTGTTGCAGTGGCGCCGTGGCAACCGGCCTGGCGCTGCCACGAGGGCGCAGGCCGGCCTTGCCCAAGGCGCGCGCCGGGCCGGCACGACCGCCCTTGGCCGCGCCATAGTGCGCCGCCGCCGCGCCGGCGATCCGGCCCGAGGCGAGCGCCCAGGCGGAATTGACCGCGCCGCCGCCGCTGATCGCGCCAGCCACCAGTTCGCGCGTGGCCGCGTCTCCTGCGGCATAGAGGCCCGGCACCCCGGTGCCGCAATCGGCATCGGCGAGCGCAATGCCGCCCGTGCCGCGAATGGTCCCTTCGCCAAACAGGCGGACTGGAAAGCGCTGGCGGAACAGATCGATGCCGCGCCGCTCGAACGCGGCCACGGTCAGCGGCTGGATCTGCCGCAAGACCGCCGGCAGCCCGGCCGGCGCGGCGGAAAGATCGGCCAGGACGGTCCCTTGCAGCAACGCGGCGCCCAGCGCCTGGTAATGCGCATGCCCGGCCTTGAGCGAGGGGATCGCCAGTTCGCTGCCATCCTCGCGGAAAAAGCGCGCGGCGGTGAACGGCAGCGTGCGGGTGGAGGCCCAGGCCGGCGAGAGCGACCAGGATATCGAAAATTCCATGCCCGAGAGCAAGGCGCCGGCTTCCGCCGCCATCAGCAGCCCATCGCCGGTCTGGGTGTGGCTGCCGATCAGGCCAGAGCGGAACGCACAACCGCCGGTCGCCAGGATGGTGGCGCCGGCGCGGATTTCCCAGTCCTCCCCACTGCCCAGGGCCAGGCCGCGCGCACCAACCACGGCGCCGTCGCCATCGGCCAGCAGTTCGAGCGCGGGATGATGATCCAGCACGGCAATGCCCGCGCCCACGCACATGCGGCGCAACGCGCGCATGTATTCCGGCCCGCGCACGCCCTGGATATAGCGCCCGCCTTGCCCGTCGCTGCCGAATGGATACCACGGGGCGATCGTAGGCAGGTGGCGCCAGGTCAGGTCCATCACCCGTTCCATCCACGCCGCCTCGGCCAGGCCCTGCGTGCGCGCCACTTGTCGCTCCAGCGCGGCGGCGCGGCCTTCGGGCGGCACGAACCAGTGGCCCGGCCCGCCCGTGGCCGTCACGCCGCTGGTGCCCATGGCGCCTTTGTCCACCACGATCACCGCCGCGCCCGCTTCGGCGGCGGCCAGCGCCGCCCAGGCTGCCGCCATGCCACCGCCGATCACCAGGACATCGGCGCGCAGCGTCAGCGGCGCCGTGCTCATTCGGCGGCTTCGGCCAGGAGCTGCGCGCCATGGCGATGGGCGGGAACCGGCACGCCGAGATGCTCGCGCAGGGTCTGCCCGGCATAGTCGGTGCGGAACAGGCCGCGCTTCTGCAGGATCGGCACCACGCGTTCGCGGAACAGGGCAAATTCACCCGGCCGCGTGACGCGCAAGTTGAAGCCATCGGCGGCGCGGCCCACGAACCAGCGCTCGATCTCGTCCGCGATGGTTTCGGGCGAGCCGACGAAGCTGCTGCGCCACTGGCCAAAGCGCCAGGCCGTGGCACGCAGCGTCAGCCCTTCGGCGCGCGCGGTCGCCACGATCCGTTCGGCATGGCCCTTGTAGCTGTTGAGCGAAAGGCCCGAGACATCGGGGAACGGCGCATCGGGATCGTATTGCGAAAAATCGTGATAGTTGAACGCGCGGCCCAATTGCACCAGCAGCTTGTTGAAATCGAGCGCTTCTTCCTGTGCGCGGGCAATGGCCTGGGCTTCCTCGTCGGTATCGGCCAGGATCGGCGATAGGCCGGGCAGGACCTTGATGTGTTCGGGATTGCGGCCAAGGGCGGCCGCGCGCGCCTTGAGATCGGCGTAATAGGCCTGGCCCGTGGCAATATCGGCCGCCACGGTGAACGTGCCATCGGCGATCGCGGCACCCAGGTTGCGGCCTTCGTTGCTGTCACCGGCCTGGAAGATCACGGCCTGGCCCTGGGGCGAGCGGCTCAGCGCCAGCGGGCCGGAGACCGAAAAGAAATCGCCCTTGTGGTCAAGCCGGTGCTGCTTGGCCTTGTCCAGGAACACGCCGCTGGCCTTGTCGGCGACGAAGGCATCGTCATCATAGCTGTCCCACAGGCCCTGGACCACATCGACGAATTCGCGCGCGCGGGCATAGCGTTCGGCATGGGGGAAATGCGCATCGCGGCCATAATTGCCCGCAGCCCCTTCGAGGCCGGTGGTCACCACATTCCAGCCCGCGCGGCCCTTGCTGATATGATCGAGCGAGCCGAACTGGCGGGCAACGTTGTAGGGTTCCCAATAGGACGTGGTCAGCGTGCCGACCAGGCCGATGCGGCTGGTAGCCAGCGCCAGGGCGGACAGGAGCGTGAGCGGCTCGAGCCGGTTGAGGAAATGCGGCGCCGTATCGGGCGTGATGAACGGGCTGTCGACAATGAACACGAGGTCGAACTTGGCCGCCTCGGCCAGGCGCGCCTGCTCCACATACCAGTCGATGCTGATGCTGGCGTCAGCCGGAACGGCGGGATCGCGCCAGGAATGCTGATCGGTGCCGACGCCTTCGAGAATGGCGCCCAGATGCAATTGGCGGGGCTCTGACATGAAATGGACCTCCTGTTGGCGCACAGTCTACGGTCAGGCTGGGCGTGGGGGATAACGAGCATTGCTGATAGGGCGATTGAACCCGCTCAAGCCTCACGCCGGCGGCAGCAAGGTGAAATCGCAATAGTCGGGCAGGTGGACGCGGCGGGGCAGCATGCCGTATTCGGCAAAGCGATCGGCCGCGCGCTGCACCGCGCTGAGGAAAGCATCGTCGGGCGGGGCAAGGCCGGGCCGCTCGCGCGCCACCAGCGTGCGGGCCAGCGCCAGGTCCACGCCGGTCTGCCGGGCATAGACATGGGCATAGTCCTCTGCATGCGCGCGCGCCCAGGCATTGGCGCGGCGCAGGCGGGCCAGCACGTCGCCGATCGCACCGCGCTTTGCCGGATCGGCCAGGGCAGCCTCCGTCGCCGTGATCAGGGTATAGCCCGGCCCGATGCCGCGCCCGTCGCGCAGCACGCGCGCGCCGGCCGCCTCGGCCCGCGCCTGGAACAGGCCGAACGTGGCCCAGGCGGCAATCTGCCCGCTGGCAAAGGCCGCGCTGGCCTCGGTCGGCAGCATAAAGCCGATCTTCACCCGCTCGACCGGCACGTCCGCCTCGCGCAGCGCTTCGAGCAGCAGGTAATGCGAAATGCTGCCCCGGGCGCTCGACACGATGACCTGCCGCCCGGCAAGATCGGCCACGTCCTTGATCGCCGAACCGCGCGGCACGATGATGCCCATGCTTTCGGGCGCGGACTGGCTGACCGCCACGATCTTGAGCCGGCAGCCGGCCGCCGCGGCCAGCACGACCGGCAGGTCTCCGGCGATGGCGGTATCGACCGCGCCGGCGTTGAGCGCTTCGAGCAAGGGCGCCGCGCCGGGGAAGCTGGCCCAGGTGTAGCGGTAGGGCACGCCATCAAGCGCGCCCGCCGCTTCCAGCTTGGCCTGGAGCAGATGGACCTGATCGCCCAGCACCAGGGCGGTGCCGGCCTGCCGGTGTCCGCAGGCGGCCAGCGCCGGCACCACGGCCAGGCTGGCCGCCGCGCCGGCAAGGAACCCGCGCCGATCAGAACGCAACGGAAATTCGCCCATAATAGTGGCCGCCATCGGGGTTGAACGGAGAAGGCCCGTAATAGCCCTGGCCCGTCTGCGGGCTGCCCGGACCATTGGTTTCGGGGCGCACGTTGAACAGGTTGGTGGCACCGACCTGCGCCGTGGCAAAGCTGGTCAGGCGATAGCTGACGCTGGCATCGGTAATCCACTTGTCGGCAAAGCGGCGATCGTCGCCGGCGGCGGTGCGCTGCACATAGCTGCCATAGCGGCTGACCGTGGCCGCAAGGCCCAGGCGGCCCCGCGTCCAGCTGCCGTTGAGCACCAGTTTGGTGGTGGGGTTGATCACGGTCAGTTCGCCCTGCTTGTCCCCGCCGAAAAAGGCGGAACCGGCGCCCAGCAGCGATGCCCCGCCTGCCCCGAACAGTTGCGAGGGGACGGTGGGCAGGCGATCGATATGCGTCTTGTTGTAGTTGAACGCGGCGCTCAGATCCACATCACCCCAGGTGCCCAGGCCATGGTGCCACTGCGCCACCGCATCGAGCCCCCAGGTCGAGGTGTCGGCCGCGTTGAAGAAGTATTCCACCTGCTCCACGCCGGAAAGGCCGTTGGCATTGAGGATCGCGGTGATGCCGCTGCCATAGAGCCGCCCGGTGCGCTCGATCCGGTCCTTGATCTTGATGTAATAGCCATCGACCGTGAGGTTGAAGCCATGGCCGGGGTTGACCACGAAGCCCAGCCCGGCGTTCCAGCTGCGCTCGGCCTTGAGATGCTTGGCCCCGAGCAGCCCGCCCAGCTTCGAATCCGGCGTGACCAGCTTGGCCACGGTCGGCACGGCTTCGGTCAGGCCAGTGGCGGGGTTGAGCACCAGCGCGGTGCGGCCATCGGTCTGGGCATAGGCCGATTGGGTGAGCGAAGGCGCGCGAAACCCGGTGCCGACCGTGCCGCGCAGGGCAAAGACCGGGCTGACATCCCAGCGCGAATTGAACTTGACGCCCACCGGGCTGCCCGACCCGTCGCTATAGTGCTCGGCGCGCACCGCCAGGCCCACATAGACATCCTGCACCGGATAGAACGCCAGATCGACATAGCCGGCATAGACGCGGCGCTTGGCATCGGCCTCGTCGGCCGGGGAAAGCACGATCGCGCCCTGCACCACCGGCGAGGCGGCCAGGCCCACGTTCCAGTCATACTGCTGGTCGCCCGGCTTGATGATATAGCTGGCCGTCTTCCACGCCAGTTCCTGCCCGGCAAAGGTCTGGAAGCGATCGAGCCGGTATTCCGCACCGAACGAAAGCTGGAGCGGCTTGGCCAGGCCCAGGTCCACCTCGCGCGTCACGTCGAGGTTGTGAGTCCATTCGGTGAAGCGGAAATTGGCCAGGCTGTCCCACGAAGTCGGTCCGGTGGGGCCGAGCGCAGGGCGGATCGAGAGCTTGGAATATTGCCGGCTGCGGTTCCGGCCAAAGCTGCTGGACGCATCGATATGCCATTCGTCCAGCGTGCCCTTGAACCCGCCCGTAACCTGCACATCGTTTTCGGCGATGTTGTTGACCGGGTAATAGCCGTTGGGGAACAGCGCGGTGAAATCGGCCGTGCCGTTGGGGCGGCGGAAATTGTTGCCGATCTGCACGTCACGATGGCCGAACGTGCCGAAGGAATAGAACGTCCAATCGGTGCCGATCGGCAATTCCCCGTTCCAGCCCGCATTCCACGCCTTGACCTGCGGATCGCCGTTGTGCGCGCCATCGCGGTTCCACTGCGCGTTGCGGGCATTGGCCGCGGTGATGTTGGCCTGCACTTGCGCTTCCGACAGGCCGCTGGTGGCAGCCACCTGGGCCACGGTGCGGTTGGACGGGATCGAGTAGAGATTGGTGTCGGTGGCCGGCAGGTTCCACCAGTTGCCGCCACGCTCGCGATATTCGGCCGACAGGCGCAGGAACCCGCCTTCGCCCAGCTTCACGCCATAGCCGCCCTGCACGCGCCAGCTCTGGCGATCGCCGTTGCCGATGTATTGCCGGCCCAGTTGCGCCGTCGCATCAAAGCCGGTGCGCCTGTCGAGCTGGATGTTGACCACCCCGGCGATGGCATCGGTGCCATATTGCGCGGCAGCGGAATCCTTGAGCACTTCGATCCGGCCGATCGCGCTGGTCGGGATCATGTCCAGGTCCACCGCGTTGACGCCGCTGGTATCCTGGGTGGTATTGGTCATGAACGCGCTGTTGTGGCGGCGCTTGCCGTTGACCAGCACCAGGGTATAGGCCGGGCTCAGGCCACGATTGCTGACCGGGCGGACCACGGAAAAGATGCCGGCATGCGTGCTGGCGAAATTCATCGAGGGCAACACGCGCGTGAGCGCTTCGCCGAATTCGGCAGCGCCGGTGGTCTTGAGCTTGTCGGCCCCGACAACGTCGATCGGTGCCGGGCTTTCCGCCACCGTGCGCTGCGGCCCGCCACGCAGGCCGGTGACGATGATCGCCCCTGCGCCGCTTTCGTCAACGCCTTCGGCCGCCGGCGCCGATGCCACGGCGCCCGCGCCTTGCGCATGGGCCGCGCCCACCTGGGCCACCCCGAGTACAGCGAACACGGCCCCGCCCCGCAACAGGCCCGCGCGAAAACCCCCATTGGTCATTGTCTAAACTCTACCGCTTTGGTTGAAAATACCGCCGCGAGTTACGGAGCGCGACCGCACCTTGCCAATGATTTCACGGTCGCCACCCATGAGCATTGCCAATATGCGGCCTGATCGGCACAAACTGGCATTACCAATCTCGTAAAACTTGACAGGCCGATATCGGTCGGCCAATTCGGCAAGACCACATTCGCCTGCCACCATCCGTCAGCCGACACGCGAGGACCATTTCATGAAGATCACTGCCGCACGGGTCATCGTCACCTGCCCCGGCCGCAATTTCGTCACGCTCAAGATCGAAACCGACCAGGGCGTCTATGGCATCGGCGATGGCACGCTCAATGGGCGCGAGCTGGCAGTGGTTTCCTATCTGCAGGATCACGTGGCGCCGTGCCTGATCGGCATGGACCCGCGCCGGATCGAGGACATCTGGCAATATCTCTATCGCGGTGCCTATTGGCGGCGCGGCCCGGTGACGATGCGCGCGATCGCCGCGGTGGACATGGCTTTGTGGGACATCAAGGCCAAGATGGCGGGCATGCCGCTGTACCAGCTGCTCGGCGGGCGCAGCCGCGACGGCGTGATGGTCTATGGCCATGCCAACGGCTCTGACATTGCCGAAACCGTGGAAGCGGTGGGCCACTATATCGACATGGGCTACAAGGCGATCCGCGCCCAGACCGGCGTGCCCGGCATCAAGGACGCCTATGGCGTGGGCCGGGGCAAGCTCTATTACGAGCCGGCCGATGCCGCGCTGCCCTCGGTCACCGGGTGGGACACGCGCAAGGCGCTCAACCACGTGCCCAAGCTGTTTGAAGAACTGCGCAAGACCTATGGTTTCGACCATCACCTGCTGCACGACGGGCACCACCGCTACACCCCGCAGGAAGCGGCCAACCTGGGCAAGATGCTGGAACCCTACCAGCTGTTCTGGCTGGAAGACTGCACGCCTGCGGAAAACCAGGAAGCCTTCAAGTTGGTGCGCCAGCACACCACCACGCCCCTGGCCGTGGGCGAGATCTTCAACACGATCTGGGACGCCAAGGACCTGATCCAGAACCAGTTGATCGACTATATCCGCGCCACCGTGGTGGGCGCGGGTGGCCTGACCCACTTGCGCCGCATTGCCGATCTGGCCAGCCTTTACCAGGTGCGCACCGGTTGCCATGGCGCAACCGATCTTTCTCCGGTGACCATGGGCTGCGCGCTGCATTTCGATACCTGGGTGCCCAATTTCGGCATCCAGGAATACATGCGCCACACCGCTGAAACGGATGCGGTTTTCCCGCATGACTACCATTTCGAAAAGGGTGAGCTGTTTGTGGGCGATACCCCCGGCCACGGGGTGGACATCGACGAGGAACTGGCCAAGAAATACCCCTACAAGCCGGCCTACCTGCCGGTGGCCCGTCTTGAAGACGGCACGATGTGGAACTGGTGATCATGGGTCGAACGACCGGGGGGATCGAATGACCGGGCGGATCGTCTGCCTGGGCGAAGGCATGCTGGAATTGTCCGGGGCGGGAGAGACTTTCCGCCTTGGCCATGGCGGCGACACGCTCAACACCGCGATCCACCTGGCGCGCGCCGGGCATGACGTGGCCTATTTCACCGCGCTGGGCCGCGATCCGTTCAGCGCCAAGCTGCGCGCGGCCTGGCGGGACGAAGGGGTGGACGATAGCCTGATCCTGACGCACCCCACGCGGGGCGCCGGGCTCTATGCCATTTCCACCGATGCGCAGGGTGAGCGCAGCTTTACCTATTGGCGCGAGGCGAGCGCCGCGCGCGCGATGTTTGCCCTGCCCGAAACGGCGAGTGCCATGGACCGCGCCACGCCGGCCGCGCTGCTCTATTTCTCGTTGATCTCGCTTGCCATCCTGCCCGACGAGGAGCGCAGCGCCTTGCTCGCCCTGGCCGCGCGCGTGCGCGCCAATGGCGGGGAAGTGGCGTTCGATAGCAACTATCGCCCGCGCCTGTGGGAAAGCGAAGCAGCCGCGCGCGCCTGGCACGCCCGCGCCGTGGCGGCGGCGAGCATCGGCCTGCCCACCCTGGAAGACGAAACCGCGCTGACCGGCGAGACCGACGCGGCCGTCGTGGCCGCGCGCTGGCAAGCGCAGGGCTGCGCGCGCACGGTGGTCAAATCGGGCGCGGACGGTGCCCGCCTGCCCGGCGGCGAGATGATCGCGCCGCCCGCGCGCCTGCAACCGATCGACACCAGCGGCGCGGGCGACGCGTTCAACGCCGGGTTCCTGGGCGCCGTGCTGCGCGGATCGGACGATACGGCAGCGGCACTGGCCGGCCATGCCTGTGCCGGGTGGACGATCATGCGCCCAGGCGCCATCCCCGCGCGCGACTAGACACCGTGCAATTGGACTGACCGCTTTGGGACAGGCTTATGGCCGATGCGGCAGCGCCATCAGCGGGTGGCGGACGCAAGCGAGCGTGCCGCCCAGCACCAGCACGGCGGTGAGCGCCAAGGGCAGCGCCAGGCCCGCATGCAGCACCAGCAGCGCCCCGGCCACCGCACCGGCAAAGATCGCGGCGATCGCGCCCAGGCGGGTGCGCAAGTTGGGCGCCCCGGCATCGGCCGCGATGCCGGTGATGGTAAGCGTGAGGACCGTGGTCGTCAGATCCGGCACCTTGAGCTGGCGCACCGTGGCGTTGCGAAAGCCCATGGCCCCGGCCGTCAGCGCGATCATGGCAAACACCGCCCAGGCCGGATGCGGGCGATCGACGCCAGGCACCAGCGCGACCCCGGCCGCGACCAGGAACAGCACGGCTTCGAGCAAGGCGGCGCGCACCAGCCAATAGCGCAGGGGATGGCTGGCGGCGTGGCGCCACAGCCGCCCCGCCACCAGCGCGCCAGCCATGAACAGCGCCAGCGCCACCACATAAGGCAAGGGCGTGAAGCCGGGTGCCCGCGCGAGGGCAAAGGCCAGGAACACCACGTTGCCGGTCATGTTGGCGGTGAACACCTTGCCCAGCCCCAGCACGCTGACCGCATCGACCAGGCCGGTGGTGGCAGAGAGCAGCAACAGCAAGCGCGGCAGCGGCGACGCGGGACGCACGACAACGGGCGGGTCTTCCATGGCACTCTCCTTCAAAACCGGAACACGGCTTCACCCGCGAAAAGATCGATCGGCCGCGCGGCGCCGGCCTGCACCAGGAACGCGCCCGGCACGAAATGGCTGGCCGACGTGGTCAACGTGAGTTCGGGCGTGGTCTGCCAGGATAGCACCGCTTCAACTTGCTTGCCCAGAAAGCGGCCCTGCCCGGCGCCTGCGGCGTGCAACTGGCGGCCGGGCACATCGTAAACCCCATCGCCCCGGCTGTGCCGCCAATAGGCCATGGCCGAAAGCCCCAGCTTCACCCCGGCCATCGGCGAAAGCACCAGCGCGGGGTGCACGTCGATCAGGTTGCGCGGGCCGAAGGGAGACAGTTCACCGAAATACTTGCCCTTGGGAAACAGCGGGTTGAACCCCTGCACCCGGCCATCGCCGGGCGCCTTGTCGCCACTGGCCAGATCGGCATGAACCGAAAGATCGGGCTGCATCGGCAAGGCGGGAAAGCGGCGCCCGGCGCGCAACGCCACCGACCAGGCGCGGATCGGCGTGCCGGCCAGCCGCCCACGCTGCACCATCGCCTCGCCATCCCAATAGAGCCGCCCGGCCTGCCCAGCCGCGCGCAGGCCCAGCGTGGTGCGCCGCTCCTCACCAGTGCCGCCGGCCAGCCCGGCTTGTTGCAGCGATGCGGCGCGATCGTGATAGGCCATGGCATAAGCATCGATCCGCGCCTTGTGCCCTGCCCCCAGCCAACGCGTGGCATAGAGCCCCCACAGCGCCTTTTGGCGGGAGCGCCGATCGTCCAGGCTGCGCGGCCCGGCGACCACGGGCACCAGGTAAAACACGCTGGCGGTGTATGGCCCCAGATCGAGCAGCGCGCGGGTGCCATCGAAGGGTTGCGGCGTATTGGGGCCATAGCGCGTGCCGACCAGGCGCTCGCTGCCCAGGCTGACCAGTTGCCGGCCGCCTTCCAGCCGCAAGCTGGCCTGCGTGCCCAGCGGCACGGTGTAATCGACGAAGGCTTGCAGCAGATCGATGCCGGTGCGATCGACCGGCCCCGGCCCGCCGGCAACGCCGCTCGCCGTGTTCGCCAACCCCTGCACGAACGCGCGGAACCGGCCCCAATGCAAATCGGCATGGGGCATCGCGCGCCAATAACTGGCGGTCTGCCCCTGGCCGGATTCTACCCGCGTGCGCAATTCCAGTCCGGTGGACAACCAGCGGTCCGCCTCGCCCAGCGGGATATATTTGAACGGCGCCGTCCAACGCCCGGTGCGCTTGGCCGGATCGGCCAGGGCAGACCAATCCTCGGTATAGCGGGTGATCGTCAGGGTGGGGGGGCGCCAGGCCTCGATCACGCTGCGCGGCAGCACGTCCTGATCGGACGATTGGTCCGCTGGCGATTGGGCCTGCGCCGGAACCGCCGCCAGCATGGCCCAGAGCGCGGGCCAACAGCGCCTCACATGCGGCCTTCGCGCCGCGCATGTTCGGCCACCAGCGCCGCCAGCACAAAGCCGCCGGCAAGGCCCAGATGCTCGAAAAAGGCGTTGGTCGCGGCAAAGCGTTCGGCGCCTTGCATGGTCCAGAACGCATTGGCCGTGCACGCGGCCAGCACGGTGAACACGCCCAGCATCCCGGCGCCCAGCCACACCAACCGCCCCGCCAGGATCAGCGCCGGGCCGAGCAGTTCCACCGCAATCGTGATGCCTGCCCACAGCGCGGGCGGGTGCATCCCGAAATGCGCCTGCTCGGCCACGGCGCCCGGCCAATCGGCCAGCTTGGCAAGGCCTCCCACCAGATAGGCGCCCACCAGCAAGAGGCGGGCGACAAACCACGTGGGCGGCCAATCCAGCACCGCGTCGACAAAGCGAGGTTCGCGCACCACCGCCTTATCGCAGCGCGTTCTGGTGGATTTCGGCGATATAGCCGCCGGGGAAGCGCACCAGCGCGGCCATGCGCCCGCCCACTTCGCGCGGGGGCACCAGCGTTTCGACGCCCGCTGCCGTGGCCTTGGCCAGGGTGGCGGAAAGGTCCGGCACGGCATAGCCGGTCATGTCCCGGCCCCAGGGCCAGGGCAGTTGCCCGTTGGAGACGAGTACGGTCAGCTTGCCATAGCCGCTGTCGATCATCACCCGGCGGATCGGGGCGGCCTGCCCCACTTCACCGCCCGGCGCGGTCTTGTCGTCCGACACCACGCGGCCATGGGCAAAGCGCGTCCACGCCAGGATAAAGGTGTCAGCCGCGTCTGCCGTCAGGTAAACGCGGTTTTCCGGCACCATGGAGAGCGGGGCATAATGCGGCGTGGCGGTGTGCCAATAGAGCTGCATGTTCACCCCACCCGGCCATTGCACCACCACATCGCGGCCGATGGGATCGGGGAAGGTTTCGATCAGGCGCGTGGCCCCGGCGGCGCGCGCCGCGTTCACCGCCGCGTCCATGTCGCTCACCAGATAGCCGGTCCGCTCCGCACCGAACGGATAGGGCACCGGCGTCTTGAACCCGAACACCGAAACCGTGCCGGCGGGGGTGAGCACGAGTTGCGACTTGGTCAGGCTGGGCGTGGGCGTCACCTGGAATTCGCCCTGCTTGCTGGTGGTGCCGCCAAACGTCGCCTGGAACGCGGTGACGAAGGCGTCGAACTGCTCCTGCGGCACATAGACGTGGGTGGTATCGTATTGCGCACCGACCGAAAAATCGGGCGTGGCAACGGGCTTTGCCGCCAGCGGCGCTGAGGCCAGCAGGGCCGCAAGGGCGAGGGAAACACGCAGCTTCATCATGAATTCTCCTGTCAAACCGCCCAGCAGCCGCAGCCCAGCGCGCCCCAGAACGTCTGGACATCGGCCACCGGGGCGGCCTGGCCCAAGGCTGCCGGGTGATCGTGGCCATGGACGCCGCAGGCGCTGGCGCAGCCGCAGGCACTCGCGAGCATCGCGCGGGCTTCGCTGGTCTGGTGATAGCCGCCGAAGGTGTTGACCGGGGACCAATCGGGCATGGCCGGGGGCAGTTGCGGCGCGAGCGGCGCAAAGTCCCCCTCGCCGTGCACCACTTGCCCGCCCAGCAGGGTCAACACGCTGCGGATATGGGCAATGTCATGCTCGGGCACGGCAAAGAAATCGGCGCTCAGCAACGCGCAATCGGCCAGTTGCCCGGCCACGATCTGGCCCTTCTTGCCCACTTCGTTGGAAAACCAGGTGTTCTCGTGGGTCCACATCGCCAGCGCCTTTTCGCGGGAAACGCGGTTGGCGCCGGGATAGAGCGCCATGCCACCCACCGTGCGGCCGGTGACCAGCCACGAGAGCGACACCCAGGGGTTGTAGCTCGCCACCCGCGTGGCATCGGTGCCCGCGCCCACCGGAATGCCCGCCGCGATCATCCGCGCAATCGGCGGCGTGCGCTCCGCCGCGCGGTGGCCATAGCGCTCCACGAAGTATTCGCCCTGGTACGCCATGCGGTGCTGCACAGCGATGCCGCCGCCCAGCGCGGCGATCCGGTCGATATTGCGGTCGCTGATCGTTTCGGCATGGTCGAAGAACCAGTTGATGCCGGTGAGCGGAATGTCGCGGTTGACCTTTTCATAGACATCGAGCGCGCGGCCGATCGTCTGGTCATAAGTCGCGTGCAGGCGCCAGGGCCAGCGATGCTCGGCCAAGAGGCGGATCACCGGCTCCAGATCGCCTTCCATGCTCGGCGGCATGTCGGGCCGCTCGACGCGGAAATCCTCGAAATCGGCGGCGGAATAGACCAGCATCTCGCCCGCGCCGTTGTGGCGATAGGTATCGTCGCCTTGGCCGGGCGAAACCTGCTTCACCCAACCGGCAAAATCGGCCAGCTCTTCCTTGGGCTTTTGCGTGAACAGGTTGTAGCTGATCCGCACGGTGAGCTGGCCATCGGCGTGGAGCTTTTCGATGATGGCATAGTCATCGGGATAGTTCTGGAAACCCCCGCCTGCGTCGATCACCCCGGTCACGCCCAGGCTGTTGACCTCGCGCATGAAATGGCGCGTGGAATTGACCTGGTAGTCTTCCGGCAGCTTGGGCCCCTTGGCCAGCGTGGAATAGAGGATCGTGGCGTTGGGCTGCGCCAGCAGCAGCCCGGTGGGATTGCCGGCCGCGTCGCGCACGATTTCCCCGCCCGGCGGGTTGGGCGTGTCCTTGGTATAGCCCACTACGCGCAGCGCCGCCGCGTTGAGCAGCGCGCGATCGTAGAGGTGGAGGATGAACACCGGTGTATCGGGCGCCACGGCGTTGAGTTCGGCCAGCGTCGGCAGGCGCTTTTCGGCAAACTGGTGCTCGGTAAAGCCGCCTACCACGCGCACCCATTGCGGCGCGGGGGTGCGGTCCACCTGGGCTTTCAACATCGCCATGGCATCGGCCAGCGTGGGCACGCCGTCCCAGCGCAGCTCCATGTTGTAATTCAACCCGCCACGGATGATGTGCATGTGGCTGTCGATCAGGCCGGGGATCAGGCGGCGTCCGCCCGCGTCGATGACCTTGGCATCGGGGCTGGCGGCGGCGCGCACTTCGCCCTCGCTGCCCACCGCGAGGAAGCGGCCATCGCGGATCGCCACCGCCTGCGCTTGTGGGTTGGCGCGGTCGAGCGTGGTGATCTTGGCGTTGACGATCAGCGTGTCGGCCATGATGTCAGGCGTCCTTTTCCGGCGCCGTGCCATCGGGCAGGCGGCCAAAGATGTGGCTGCGGCAATCGGTGCGCACGAAGGCGACCAGCGAGTGCCCGGCAGCGGCATGGCGCACCAGCGGCACGACCTGTTCGCCCACCAGGATGCCGAGCAGGCCGACCAGCGCGATCACCGGCGGCGCGGGTGAACGCACGCCCATCAGCGAATAGACGATGCCCACGAGCAGGCCTGCCGCCAGCGATGCAAGATAAGCCTTCATGGGGGGTTTCCTTGGGGAAACGGCCCGCCTCGATAGAGGGAGAGGACGGGCCGCCGGGGGGATAATCAGTGCTCGGCGCCGCCAACCACTTCGTGGGCGAACTGGCCGCGCTGGGGGGCGCCGTGGAGCATGGTGTAGGCGTAGTCCACGCCCATGCCATAGGCGCCGAAATGCTCGCGGGTGATCGCCATGACCCCGTCATAGGTATCGCGCCGCGCCCAGTCGCGCTGCAGTTCCAGCACCGCGTTGACCGTGGTGAGCGACTGCGCGCCGGCCTGCTCCATGCGGCGGATGGCCACGTCGTGCGCTTCGGGCGAGGTGCCGCCCGAAGCGTCAGTGATGATGTAGACCTCGAACCCTTCCTCGATCGCGCTGAGCGTGGGGAACAGCAGGCAGGCCTCGGTCCACAGCGCGGCGATCACCAGCTTCTTGCGGCCGGTGGCCTTCACTGCGGCAACCAGTTCCGCGCTGTCCCAGGAATTCATCGAGGTGCGCTCGATCGGCGTCTGCTGCACCACGTCGAGCAGTTCGGGCCAGATATAGCCGGAGAACGACTTGGTCTCCACCGCCGTCAGGATGATCGGCGCGCCGAACAGCTTGGCCGCCTTGGCCAGGGCCACGGTGTTGTTCTTGAGCAACTGGCGGTCGATGCTGGTGACGCCGAACGACATCTGCGGCTGGTGGTCGACGAACAGGAACACGGTGTCGTCAGGGTTGATCAACGACTTGGCGTGAAAGGTCATGGGATCGGTCCTTTGAAGAATGAAAACGCTCAATCCGCCAGCAGGTGGGCTTCGAGCAGCCAGAGCTGCTTGTCGCTCTCGCGCGAGATCTGGGTGAAGAGGTCGGCCGTGGTGGCGTCGCCCTCGGCTGCCGCTGCGTCGATCGCAGCGCGCACGGCCTTGGCGAACAGCGCCAGGCTGGCGGCCAGCGCGCGGATATGCGCGTCGCCGCCATGGGCAGCGAGCGGGTATTCATAAAGCGTGGTGGCGCCCGCCGTGGTCTGCACCCGCCCATCTGCCACATGGCCCAGCGTGGTGATACGCTCCGCCAGGAGATCGACGAAGTCCTCGATCTGCCCATGCACGGCGTCGAACAGGCCGTGCAGCTGCAGGAAATGGCGGCCGCGCACGTTCCAGTGCGCCTGCTTTGCCTGAGCCTCAAGATCGAGCGCGTCGGACAGGCGCGCCTGGAGCAGTGCGACCGACGCCTTGCGCACGTGGGCCGAAAGATCGATGCTGGTTTCGTAGGTCATCGGATCAAGCCTTGAAGAACGCGAGCAAGTCGGCGTTGATGACGTCAGGGTGGGTGGAGGCCATGCCGTGGGGCAGGCCGGGATAGGTCTTGAGCGTGCCGTGCTTGACCAGCTTGATCGCGAGGTGGGCGGAATCGGCGATCGGCACGATCTGGTCGTCCTCGCCGTGCAGGATCAGCACCGGCACATCGATGGCCTTGAGGTCGTCGGTGAAATCGGTTTCCGAAAAGGCCTTGATGCAATCGTAGTGCGCCTTGGCGCCGCCCATCATGCCCTGGCGCCACCAGTTGTCGATCAACCCTTGCGAGACATTGGCATCGGGGCGGTTGAAGCCGAAGAAGGGGCCTGCGGGCACATCGCGGAAGAACTGCGCGCGGTTGGCCAGCAGCGCGGCACGGAACCCGTCGAACACTTCGATCGGCAAGCCCCCGGGATTGGCCGGGGTCTGCACCATGATCGGCGGAACCGCGCCGATCAGCACGGCCTTGGCCACGCGGCCGGGCTTGGCCAGCGCCACATAGTGCGCCACTTCGCCCCCTCCGGTGGAATGGCCCACGTGGATGGCGTTCTTCAGGTCAAGATGATCGGCCAGCGCCGCCACGTCGGCCGCGTAGGTGTCCATCTCGTTGCCTTCGGCCGTCTGGGTGGAACGGCCATGGCCGCGCCGGTCGTGCGCGATCACGCGATAGCCTTCGCCCAGGAAGAACATCATCTGCGCGTCCCAGTCGTCGGCGCTCAGCGGCCATCCATGGTGGAACACCACGGGCTGCGCGGTCTTGCTGCCCCAGTCCTTGTAGAAGATTTCCGTGCCATCGGCGGTGGTGATCGTGGGCATGACGTGAAGGCTCCCCTTCCGGCGGCGCCATGGGCAACCTTGCCCACGGCGCACGGCCAGCGTTTCGTTCGCCCGGCAGTGTGCGCGCGGGCTCCACCGCTGCCAGCCCCTGCATGGGGGGCAACCATCCCCCCATTTCGGGTGACTACCCTTGTGCCCGAGCCCATGGTATCGGCTGGCGCCATGCCCGCGCGCGACGATACCACGATAGGCATTCTGATTGCCGACGATCACCCGATGCTGCGCGAAGGAGTGTCGGCGGTGATCGCGATGCAGCCAGACATGGCCGTCGTGGGCGAGGCTTCCACCGGGGAAGAGGCCGTTGCACTCTATGATGCGCTGCGCCCCGGCGTGGTGCTGATGGACTTGCGCATGCCCGGCATGGGCGGCCTGCCGGCGATAGAGGCGATCCGCGCGCGCCATCCCCAGGCGCGCATCCTGGTGCTGACCACTTATTCCGGCGATGCCCAGGCGCTTCAGGCGCTGCGCGCGGGGGCCGCCGGGTTCCTGCTCAAAAGCAGCCTGCGCCGCGAATTGCTGGGCGCGATCCGCACCGTTTATGAAGGCCAACGCCACCTGGCGCCCGACGTGGCGCAGGAAATCGCCCTGCACGCAATCGACGAGCCACTGACCCCGCGCGAAACGCAAATCCTGCAACTGATTGCCTCTGGCCATGCCAACAAGCAGATCGCCTGGGCGCTCAACCTGGCCGAAGAAACGGTGAAATCGGGCATCAAGAACATCTTTGGCAAGCTGCACGTCAACGATCGGACCCACGCGGTGACCAAGGCGGCACGGCGGGGCATCATTGAACTTTAGCCGCTGGCGCAAGGCGGGCGGGCTGGCGGCCGGCCTGCTTGCCCTGGCGGCAACACCGCTGGCCGCGCAGCGCCCGGAACCCGCGCTGGCCGGCTACAAGCACGAACACTGGACGCTGGAAGAAGGGGCGCCGGGGCGGATCAACGCACTGACGCAATCGAGCGACGGCTTCCTGTGGATCGGCAGCGTGGAAGGGCTGTTCCGCTTTGACGGGCTGACGTTCGAGCCCGTGCAACCGCCGGGCAAGGACGCGGCGCGGCTGGTGGTATCGCAACTGGCGGCCACGCACGACGGCACGGTTTGGGTGGGACTGGGGCGCGGTCGCGGGGTGATGGCTTGGCGCAGCGGACGCCTGGTGGACATGGCCATGCCCCACCCCTCGCGCCAGGTGACCGACATGGCCCAGGCAGGCGATGGCGCGATGTGGGTGGTGCGCGGCGGGCGCAGCGAAAGCACGCTGGCCCGCTATGCTGCCGGGCGCTGGCAGGAATTCGGCAAAGAGGCCGGCCTGCCGGCCGAGCCCGCGTGGAGCACGGCCTTTGCCGCCGATGGCACGCAATGGCTGGCCACCGAAACCCGCGTGCTGGTACGGCAGGCGGGCGCGACACGCTTTGTCGATACCGGCATCGCCGTGACCCCGCGCGCCAGCCTGGCGCCAGGGCCGGGCGGTGCCATGTGGTTGTCCGATGCGGCCGGCACGCGGCGCATCGCGGCCGAACGGGGCCGCTGGCGCGCCGGGCCGCCGCTGGCGATCAATCCCGATCCGGTGGGCGGCACGCGCATGCTGTTCGATAGCGGCGGCACCTTGTGGGAAACCACCTGGAACACCGGCGTGCTGCGGCTGGACAACGCAGGGCGTGGCGCCCCCGCGCTACGCCGCTTTGCCTTCGATGCCACGCAAGGACTGACATCGGACCAGACCCACGCCCTGCTGCAGGATCGCGAGGGCAATCTGTGGATCGGCACGGAACTGGGGCTGGACAAGCTGCGCCGCGTGCCGGTTGTGGTGGAAACCGCCATTCCCGCCAATTCCCCCACCAGCTATCGCCTGGCCGCCGCCAGCGACGGCACGGTCTATGTGGCGGACGCCCGCGCGGCCTATGCCATCGCGCCGGGCCGGGCGGCGCGGCCGATCCTGGCGTTGCCCAGCCCGGCCACGGCGCTGTGCCCGGCGCATGTGGGGGGCGCCTGGCTGGTGCGCAAGTCGGCGATGGTGCGGCTGGGGCCGCAGGGCGCCGCCGGCGCAACGATCGCCTTGCCGCCGGGGTTGGCGCCGCTGGCCTGCGGAGAGGATGGCGCCGGGCGCCTTTGGCTCGCCGCGCTGGACCAGGGGCTGTGGTGGCGCGCGGGCGGGGCCTGGCATGCCGTGTCCGCGCCGGGCAGCCTGCCGGCCAATATCGCCATCGGCGCGGACGGGCGCGCTGTCGTCGTGTTTCGCGGGCCGCCACCGGCAAAAGGCGCGGCGCCGTTCGATGCCCCATTCGTTGCACTGCCCGACAGCCAGTCTCGCGTCGGCGGGATCGAAGGCCTGTTGCCTGGCGACGCGGCCAGCGGCCCGCTGATCAGCGGCGCACGCGGCATAGAGGCGCCGCTGGCTGCAAACATGCACCCGCTACCGGCCACGCGCTATCCCTGGGCCGCTTCGCTCAACGGGCTGGTGCGCGCCAGCAATGGCGATGTGTGGGGAATTGGCGATATCGGCATCGTGCGGCTGCGCGCCGCCGATCTCGCCACCGCGTTGGCCCGGCACGGCACGGCCGTGCCCTGGCGGCTGTTCGATTTCCGCGACGGGCTCAACAGCTTCGTACAGAAAGCGGCCGGCGCGCAAGTGGCCCAAGGCGGCGATGGTCGCATCTGGTTCCTCACCCGCCGCAACGTGGTTTCGATCGCGCCCGACGCCTTGCGCGGCAATCCGCTGCCGCCCGCCGTGCTGGTGCGCGCGATCGTTGCGGGCGGCGCGGCGCGGGCACCGTTGCCGGGGCTGCGCCTGCCGGCAGGCACCCACGGCGTGCGCATCGATTTCACCGCCACCAGCCTTACCGTGCCCCAGCGCGTGCTGTTCCGCACGCGCCTGTCGGCCGGCAGCAGCAGCGGGGCCTGGACGGCGCCATCGCCCGAACGCAGCGCCGTGTTCACCGATCTGGGGCCCGGCGACTATACCTTCGAAGTGATCGCCGCCAACGAGGAAGGGGTGTGGAACCCGGTGGGCCAGCGCGTGCGTTTTGCCATTGCCCGGCGCTTCTACCAGACCTGGTGGTTTCCGCTGGCAGCGATCCTGGCGGTCTCGGCCGCGCTCTACCTCGTCTATATGGCCCGGGTGCAATACCTGGGCCGGCTGATCCGCGATCGCATGGCCGAACGCGAGATGGAGCGCGCACGTATTGCGCGCGAATTGCACGACACGCTGATCCAGGGCGTGCAAGGGCTGCTCATGCGCTTTCAATCGGTGGCCGACCGGCTGGCCCACGATCCGGCCGCGCAGGCCGTGCTGGTTCCGGCGCTGGACCGGGCCGAAGCCATGCTGATCGAAGGGCGCGACCGGGTAAAGGGGCTGCGCCGGCTGGAAGACCGCCACTTGCGCCGCGAGTTGCAGCGCCTGCTCGACAGCCAGGTGACCGATGCCGCCCTGACACTGACGGTGAAAGGCGCGGTACGGCCGCTGCACCCCGATATCGTCGATGAAATCGTCGCGATCGTGGGCGAAGCGGTGTGCAATGCCGTGCGCCACGCCCAGGCGACGGCAGTGGACGTGCACGTGGACTATGGTGCGCGGGCGCTGGCGCTGTTCGTCAGCGACGATGGCATCGGCATCGCCACCCTCACCACCGACGCGGACGGCGCCGATGCGCTGACCAAGGGACACTATGGCCTGATCGGCATGCGCGAGCGGGCCCGGCGCATCGGCGCATCGTTCTCGATCGAAAGCGGACACCATCTGGGTACCCTGGTGCGCCTGGCGGTTCCGGCGCGGCTCGCCTATGCGGCCTAGGGCCGGTCACCCTCGTGCGCAGGCGGCGCGGCTTCGTCCTTGTGCGGATGGCGCAGCGCGTCGATCTCCGCCTGGCGGCGCTTGAGGTAGAAATCGCGCGTGGCGTTATAGGGATCGGGGGATTCCTCGCGGAACTTCTTGAGCTGCCCGTCGATCGCGGTGCGATCATCGAGGCCGCCGATCACGGTCACGGCCAGGCCATAGGGCACGGTGTCGAGCGGCTTGCCCACGGCGAGCGGGAACCACGCGCGGTCGATCGTGGTGCCGATCAGGTCGCGCAGGGTGGTCGGCCCGATCAGCGGCAGAAACAGGTAGGGGCCCGACTTGATCCCATAGAACCCGGCCACGTCCGCCAGGCCATTGGGACGATAGGGAATCTTGAGCGGCTTGGCCTTGGCCACGTCGATCAGGCCGGCCAGGCCCACGGTGGAATTGACCGTGAAGCGCACCAGCACCTGCCCGGCCTTGCCGAACTTGTGCTCGAGCAGGAACGCCACGAAATTGCTGGGCTCGCGCAAGTTGTACAGCGCATTGTGCAGCCCCCGGCGCAGCGGCGACGGCAGGGTCTTTTCATAGGCGCGCGCGACCGGGGCCACGACCAGCTTGTCCCCCTTCTGGATCGCCTCGAACGATTTCTGGTTGATCGCGTGGGCCGGGTCTTGCCGGGAAAAGCTGTCACCTTGCACCACGATGCCCGGCGCTTCGTCTGCTTCGGCCGGTGGAGCGGGCTCGGCCGGGGCGGATTCGGCCGGGGCGGGCGCTGCCGTGGCCTGCTCGGTCGCTGGCGCCGGTGGCGCAGCGGGCGCGGGCAGCGTGGGCAACTGGATCTGCGGGGCGGTCTGATCCTGCGCCTGGGCGCGGGCGGCGCCTGGCAGCGCCGCCAAGGCAGCCAGGGCCGAAGCGGCCAACCATGCTGCCGCCCTGCGGCGCGACGCGCGCCCGCCGCTCTTGTCCATCGCCATAGTCACCATAACCCGCCAGTTGGCCGGGAATGCTGTATGCACGATGAACCTGGGCCTCAGTTACCCCATCGTATCGCAATATTCCAATGCCTTGCGCAAGGCTGCGTCAATAGACATCGCGGCAATAGCGGCCCTGTTCGCGCAGGCCGTCGACAAAGGCGCGCGCGCCGTCTGCATCCATGCCGCCATGGCGCATGATCACCTGCACCAGCGTTTCTTCCACGTCGCGCGCCATGCGCGCCGCGTCGCCACAGACATAGAGGCACGCGCCCTCTGCCAGCCATTGCCACAGCGCCGCGCCTTCTTCGGCCATGCGATGCTGGACATAGATTTTGGCCGCCGTATCGCGCGAAAATGCCAGGGACAGGCGCGCGAGATGGCCTTGCGCGTGCCAACGCGCAATCTCGCCCTCGTAATAGAAGTCGCTCGCGCGGTGCTGCTCGCCAAAGAACAGCCAGTTGCGACCCACGGCCCCCCGCGCCTCGCGTTCCTGCAGGAAAGCACGGAACGGCGCGATGCCCGTGCCCGGCCCGATCATGACCACCGGCACGGCATCGTCGGCCGGCAGCACGAAGGCCTGGGTCGGTTGCACGAAAATCCGCGGGGATGCGTCGATGCAGCGGTCTGCCAGATATGTGGAGCAGGCACCGTGGCGCGATGCGCCGCCTTGCGCCCAGCGCACCGCCGAAACGGTCAATTCCACCCGGTCGGGGTCCGCCAGCGGGCTGGACGAAATGGAGTAGAGCCGCGGCTGCACCGGGCGCAGCGCATCGACCAGCGCCTGCGCGCCGGGGCGCACCGCCATCGCGGCCAGCACGTCGATCATCTGGCGGCCCCATAGCCATTGATCGAGCGCAGCCTTGCGAGCCGAAGCCAGCAACGGGGCAAAAGGCGCATGGCCATCGACCAGGGCCAGCGCCTCCAGCACGGCGCGTGCGGGCCGGGTGATTTCGCGGCGGCTGATCAACGCTTCGTGCAACGGGACCACCGCTTCGCCCACGACCACCGGGGTTTCCCCCGGCAGGCCCAGACAATCGATGATCTGCGCCACCAGCGCCGGATCGTTGTGCCCCCACACGCCCAGCGCATCGCCAGCCTTGTAGCGCAGGCCAGTCCCGGCCAGATCGAAGCCGAAACGGCGCACGTCCTTGGCGGCGCCAGGCCGGCTCAACCGCTGGTTGAGCACCAGCGGCGCGGCCACCGGGTTACGGCGGTCGATGGCGGGTGGTGCCGCGACCCTGGCGGCCACGGCGAGGCGCTGGCCAGGCGGCAGGGCAGCGAGCACGCGCGCTTGCCACGGGGTGTGGTCATCATCGGGCTCGCAATCGTGGCGCGCGGCCAGGGGCCTGGCGCCCAGCGCCGTCAATCGCGCTTCCAACGCGCGGCCGAATCCGCAAAAGGCATCATAGCTGGCATCGCCCAGCGCCAGCACGGCAAAAGCCATGTGATCGAGCCGGGGCGCCCCCTCTACGGCCAAAGCGCGCCAGAATGCAGCGCCATTGTCAGGCGGATCACCATCGCCAAAAGTGCTGGCCACGAACAGCGCATGGCGCACCCCGGCAAGGTCCTGGGGCGCAAGTTCGGCCAGGCAGGCCAGGCGCGCGGCGTGGCCCTGCGCGGCCAGGGCTTCGGCCAGGGCCAGCGCCAGTCCTTCGGCCCGCCCGGTCTGCGAGGCCCAGGCCACCAGCACATCCGGGCCAGCCGCCGCCTTATCGGCCGATGCCGCGGTTGCCGCGGGCACGATCGGTGCGGGCGATGTGGCAGCCAGCGCGACGGCGGCAAACTTGAACGCCGGCTGCAACGAAATCGGGTCCACCGCATCGCTGGTGAGCGCGTTGACCGCCAGATCGGGGCCGAACAGATCGGCCCAGTGGAATGGGGCAAAGCAGGTGCCGGGCAGCACGCGATCCGTCACCACCACGGGCAGCACCGCTTCCCCCCGCCGCGAGCGCAAGCGCGCGCGGCCCTGGTGCGCCAGGCCCAGGGCGGCGGCATCGTCGGGATGGACTTCCACGAACGGGCCGGGGTTGAGCTTGTTGAGCGCGGGCACCCTGCCCGTCTTGGTCAGGGTGTGCCACTGGTGCTGCACCCGCCCGGTGTTGAGCACCAACGGGAAATCGGCGTCGGGCAGATCGGCCGCCGGCAGATGCGGGCGCGACCAGAACCGGGCGCGGCCATCGGGCGTGGGAAAGCGCACTTCCCCGCCATCGGCATAACGGATCGGGTTGCGTGTCTCGCCCTCGGGCGCGCAGGGCCATTGCACCGGCCCTGCGCGCAGCCGCGCGTGGCTGACCCCGCGCAAGTCATAGCCTGTCGCCGGATTGGCGAACTGGCGGATTTCCTCGAACACCTCGGCCGCGCTGCTGTAGGCAAACGCTTCGGTAAAACCCATCGCGCAGGCAACGCGGGCAATGATCTGCCAATCGGGCAGCGCCGCGCCCGGCGGCGGTACGGCGCGGGGGGTAAGCGTCATGTTGCGCTCGGAATTGACCAGCACGCCATCGCCTTCGGCCCAAAGCGCACCGGGCAGCACCACGTGGGCATGGGCATTGGTTTCGGTGGTGAAGAACGCGTCTTGGGTGATCACCAGTTCGGCCGCCTCCAGCCCCGCGATCACGCTTTTGCGATTGGCCACGCTCGCCACCGGATTGGTGCAGATGATCCAGCAGGCCTTGATTTGCCCTTGGGCCATGTCCTGGAACAAGGCGATGGTGCCCTGCCCGCTTTCGCCACGCAGCGTGCCCGGCGCCAGGCCCCAGGCGCTTTCGACAAAGGCACGGTCAGCAGCGTTTTCGGCGCTGCGCTGGCCGGGCAGGCCTGCCCCCATGTAGCCCATCTCGCGTCCGCCCATGGCATTGGGCTGGCCGGTCAGCGAGAACGGCCCCGCCCCGGTCTTCAGGATCGCACCGGTGGCCAGGTGCAGGTTGCACAGCGCATTGGTGTTCCACGTGCCGGCGGTGGACTGGTTGAGGCCCATGGTCCAGCAGCTCATCCAGCGCGGATTTTCCGCGATCATCCGCGCCGCGCGGTGCAGGTCGGCTTGCGTGAGGCCGGTGATCGTGGCCACGCTGGCGGGATCGTAATCGGCCAGGAATGCGGGCATCGCTTCCCACCCGCTGGTGTGCGCGGCGATGAAATCGGCATCCACCGCGCCCTGGGCCAGCAGCAAGTGCAGCAGGCCGTTGAGCAGAGCCAGATCGGTGCCGGGCCGCAGTTGCAGGAACAGGTCCGCCTTGTCGGCCGTGGCGGTGCGGCGCGGGTCGATCACGATGAGCTTGGCACCCGCCTTCACCCGGTCCATCATCCGCAGGAACAGGATCGGGTGGCAATCGGCCATGTTGGCGCCGGTCACCACGAACAGGTCCGCCGCGTCGAAATCGTCATACGAACCGGGCGGGCCATCGGCGCCCAGCGATAGCTTGTAGCCGCTGGCCGCGCTCGCCATGCACAGGCGCGAATTGCTTTCGATATGGCGCGTGCGGATAAAGCCCTTGGCCAGCTTGTTGGCCAGGTATTGCGCCTCCAGCGACATCTGCCCCGAAACATAGAGCGCCACGGCATCAGGCCCATCGCGCGTGACAATCGCGTTCAGCCCTTCGGCCACGGCGGCAATCGCGGTATCCAGAGCCACCGGCGCCAGTGCGCCATCCGCACCGCGCAGTTGCGCCTGCTCTGCCCGGCCCGGCGCCGTGAGCGGCACGTGGGCCGTCTGGCCCTTGGTGCACAGCCGCCCCCGGTTGGCCGGATGCGCCTTGTCCCCGCGCATCCGCACCACCGTGTTGGCGGCCACATCCATCACCACCCCGCAACCGACCCCGCAATAAGGGCAGGCGCTGCGCACCTGAACCACATCGGGGGCGGAAGCGGCCACCTGGCCCTGGGGATCGGCGGGAATGAACATGGCTACAAACGCTCCCGATCAGATCCGCACGCCGGCAATCGCCGCGCCCCAGGTGGTGCGCCAGCGCGTCTTGACCACGCTCAGCCCCGCCAGCGCGAGCACGGCCAGGGCAGCAAAGACCAGGAAGCCCGGCCCCATCGATCCGGTCCACTGCTTGGCCAGGCCCAGCGAGGACGCGAGGTAGAACCCGCCCACGCCGCCGCCAAAGCCGACCAGGCCGGTCATCACGCCGATCTCGTTGCGGAAGCGCTGCGGCACCAGTTGGAACACCGCGCCATTGCCCACGCCCAGCGTGGCCATCACGCAGAAGAACAGCGGGAACATCACGGCAAAGCTCGCGGGTGTCTGGCTGATCACCACCAAGAGCACGGCGGCAATGGCATAGACGCCCGTCAGCGTCTTGATCCCGCCCACCCGGTCGGCCAGCGCGCCACCGATGGGGCGCACCAGCGAGCCGGCGAAGACGCAGGCGGCGGTGGCATAGCCGGCCATGATCGGCGTCATGCCCAGTTCGGTGGTGTACCACGTGGGCAGCGAGCCCGAGAGGCCGACGAATCCGCCGAAGGTGACGCCGTAGAACAGGATGAACCACCAGGCATCACCCTCGCGCAGCATGCGAAAATAGCCCGCGACATATTGGCCGAGCGGTTTGGCTTCAGGCTGGTTGGGGCTGTCCTTGGCCAGCGCGACAAAGGCAATCAGCACGACCACGGCCGGAATCGTGGCCAGCGCCAGCACGTTGGACCAGCCGAACAGCTTGGCCAGGATCGGCGCGAACAGCGCGGCGAGCACCGTGCCGGAATTGCCCATGCCGGCAATGCCCATGGCCTTGCCCTGGTGCGCGGGGGGATACCACCGGCCGGCGAGCGGCAGCGCGACCGAGAACGAGGCGCCGGCAAAGCCCAGCACCACGCCCACCGCGATCAGCGCGTGGATGCTGTCGACGCCCAGTTTCCAAGCGGTCAGCAAGCCGCCGATCACGATGATCTGGCTGATCACCCCGGTGCGCTTTTGCCCGATGCGATCGGCCAGGAAGCCGTTCACCAGGCGCAGCACGGCGCCCGCCAGCGTGGGCACGGCCACGATAAAGCCCTTCTGCGCCGGGCTGAGCGCCATGGCCTTGGCAAAGATCGGCGCCAGCGGCCCCAGCAGGTTCCAGATCATGAAGGCCACGTCGAAATAGAGGAAGGCCATGATCAGCGTGGGCCGATGGCCCGATTGCCAGAACGGTTTTTCAGTCATTGCGAAACGCTCCCCTCAAAGCACGAAATGGATGTTGACGGCGTGGATGGGTGCGGCCCCAATCGCGTGTGCACACACGTGAGGGGGATGCTGCCATGCACGAGGAAGGACGGCTGTGGGCGGCGGTGGGGATTGCCAGCGCGCCGGGACCAAGGCCGGAAAACCAGGATTTTGCCGCCGCCTGGCTGGGCAGCGAAAGCGAGCGGCGGCGCCACGGCCTGGCCGCCGCGCTGGCCGATGGCGTGAGCGGCGGCAAAGCCGGACGCGTGGCGGCCGAACTCGCCGTGGCCAGCTTCTTCGATGGATTCTATGCGCAGCCGGCCACCATCGGCGTGGCCGTCGCGGCCGAGCGCGTGCTGCGCCCCTACAACCGCTGGCTGGCCGCGATGGGCCGGGGCGAGGCCATGGCCCATTGCGCCACCACGTTCACCGCGCTGGTGCTGCGCGGGCGGCGTGCCCATGTGCTGCACGTGGGCGACAGCCGCGCCTGGTTGCTGCGCGATGGGCGCCTGCAGCAATTGACCGTGGACCATTGCCACGCCCACCCCGATATGCGCCATGTCCTGCTGCGTGCACTCGGCCTGGAAGACACGCTGCGGCTGGATCACCAGCAAGTGGCGCTGGCCCCGCACGATCGCCTGGTGCTGACCAGCGACGGCGTGCACGGCGTGCTTTCGGCCCGGCGCATCGAACGCCTGCTCGCGGCGCGTCGTTCCGCCGAGGCCGACGCGCAAGGCCTGGTCGATGCCGCACTGGCGGCGGGCGGACGCGACAATGCCAGCGCCGTGGTGCTCGATGTGGTAAGCCTGCCGCTGCCCGGCCATGATGGCGTGGCGGGCGATCTGGCGCGCCTGCCGATCCTGCCCGCGCCGCAAGTGGGCGAAAGCGTGGATGGCTTTGCCCTGGGTACGCTGCTGTCCGAAGGGCGCCTGGCCCGCGTGTTCCGCGCCACCGATACCCTGGGCGGTGGGGCCGGCGTGGTGATCAAGTTCCCGCAGCAGGCGCTCTTGTCCGATGCCGCCGCGCGCGCCGCCTTTGCCCGCGAACTGGTGGTGGGCGCGCGGGTCAACAGCCCGTTCGTGGGCAGCGCGATCGCCGTCGATGAAAGCCGCCAGACCCGGCTTTACGGGGTGCAGCCGTTCTACCCCGGCATGACGCTGGAAGCGCGGCTGGCCCAGGGCGCGGTGCCCTTTGCCGAAGCGCTGGCGCTGGCCATCGGCATGGCGCGGGGCCTGGCCGCGCTGCACCGGCTGGGCATCGTGCACCGCGATGTGAAGCCCGAAAACGTGATCGTGGGCGAAGACACCGCGCCCCGCCTGATCGACCTGGGCGTGGCGCGCCTGCCCCAGGTGGAGGAAACCGGCGTCGATGAAATCCCCGGCACGCCGGGCTACCTGGCGCCCGAAATGTTTGCCGGAGAGGCCGGCAGCCCGGCCACCGACCAGTTCGCCCTGGGCGTGGTGCTGTGGCGCCTGTTTGCGCGGAGCTGGCCCCACGGCCAGGCCGAAGCGTTCAGCCGCCCGCGCTTTCGCCAGCCCGATCCGCCCAGCCAGGGCAATGCCGCCCTGCCCGGCTGGCTCGATGCCGTGCTGCTGCGCATGGTGGCGATCGACCCGGCCAGCCGCTTTGCCGACATGGTGGACGTGGTCCGCGCGCTGGAAGGTGGCGCCGCCGTGGCGCGCCGGCCCTTGCGCCCCTTGCCTTTGCTGCAACGCGATCCGCTGCTGTTCTGGAAAGGGCTTTGCGCGCTGCTGGCAGCGGCGCTGATCGTTGCGGTCTTGTGGCGATAAGGGCGGAATGCGCACCATGGGCCTGCTCCGAAAACGGGGCGGCGCCATTGCCGTGCTGATGGGATGGGTGAGAAAAGCGGCCGATCACGCCCTTGTGATCGCGCTGTTGCCCATAACCTGACGCGTTTGCCGCAATGATGCAAGTGCGAAATCGCGCGGGCGCCGAACCGCGATTTTTGCATTGCATCCGTGCTGATCTGTGCCGACTCTCGCGTGCATGCGTGTGGCGATCGTCGATGAAAGCGCGGCCAGGGCCTCTGTCATCCATGAAGGATTGGCGGGGCTGGAGGACTGCGAGGTGTTCGTGATCACCCAGCGTCGCGCGCTGGTGGCACGCATCGCCGAACTGGAGCCCGACATCGTGCTGATGGACCTGGGCAACCCCAGCCGCGACGTGCTGGAGGAATATTTCGCGGTCAGCCGCGTGCTCGACCGGCCGATTGCGATGTTCGTTGACGATTCGGACGAGGAGTCGATTGGGGCGAGCATCGACGCCGGGGTTTCGGCCTATGTGGTCGATGGCTTTGCCCCGCACCGCATCCGCGCGATCCTCGATCTGGCCGTGCGGCGGTTCAACGCCTTTGCCCGGCTCCAGGCCGATCTGGCCGACGCGCGCGGCAAGCTGGCGGAGCGCGAGACGGTGGACGCGGCCAAGCGCATCCTGATGAAATCGCGCGGTCTTTCCGAACCCGATGCTTATGCCGCCTTGCGCAAGACGGCGATGGACCAGGGGCGCAAGATCGCCGAAATCGCGGCGGCAGTGGTAACGGCCCATGGCCTGATGGGAGGCAGTTGATGGCCCACGAATTTGCAATCGGCTTCCTGCCGCTGGTCGATGCCGCGCTGCCGATCCTGGCGCACGAGCACGGCTTTGCCGTGCAGGAAGGCCTGTCGTTGCGGCTGGTGCGCGATGTGAGTTGGGCCACGGTGCTCGACCGGCTGCTTTACGGCCACACCCATGCCGCGCATCTGGTGGCGCCGCTGGCCATTGCCACCACGCTGGGACGCGGGCGCCCGGCCCAGCCGCTGACCGTCCCCTTCGTGCTGGGGCTCAACGGCAACGCCATCACCCTGCGCACAGACCTTGCCGCGCGAATCGCGCCAGACGGCGCGCTGGCCGATCCCCGCGCTGCCGGGGCCGCACTTAAAACCGTGGTAGCAGAGGAACTTGCCCAAGGCAGGCGGCTGCGCTTTGCCGTGGTCCACCGCCATTCCAGCCACAATTACATGCTGCGCTACTGGCTGGCCGCCTGCGGCATCCGCCCCGATGTGGACGTGGAGATCACCGTCGTCCCCCCGCCGTTCAGCGCCGACGCGCTGGAAGCGGGCGAGGTGGATGGCATCTGCGTGGGCGAACCGTGGAACAGCGTGGCGGTGGAGCGCGGGGCCGGGCGAATCGTGCTGGCCACCGCGCAGATCTGGCGGCGCGGCGTGGAAAAGGTGCTGGCCATGCGCCAATCCACGCTGGAGGATCGCCGCCCCGAAACCGAGGCATTGATCCGCGCGCTGACCATGGCGGCGCGCCACTTTGCCGATCCCGCCATGGCCCGCGAAAACGCCGCGATCCTGGCGCGCCCGGCCTATCTCGATGGGCGGGCCGAGCTGATCGAACGGGCCATCACCGACCGCCTGCGCCTGTCGCAAGGCGCTGAACCGGTGCATTTTCCCGATTTCATGTTCCAGTATCGCGAGGCGGCCAATTTCCCGTGGGTCAGCCAGGCGCAATGGCTCTACACCCAGATGGTGCGCTGGGAAGGCGGCGCGATCGACATGGCAGACGCGCAGGCCGCCGGGCGGGTTTTCCGCCCCGATGTCTATCGCGCGGCGCTGCTCGGCAGCGGGGAGCCCCTCCCCGGCGCCAGTTCCAAGGTGGAAGGCAGCCTGGCGCAATTGACGTCGGTGGGGGCGCAGCAAGGCGCGATGACCATGGCCGACAACCGCTTTTTTGACGGGCGCAGCTTCGATCCGCACGATATCGCGGGGTATTTGGCGAGTTTGGAAAACAACCTGTAATCAAACAACTACGTCAGCCCGGGCTTGACCCGGGGTGACGACAGTTAAGGCTCCGATTCGCTCGCACCTGCAAAATCCGCTTGGCGAAGCACCGGCTAGCGTATAGGATCAACCCTATCAGCCCTGATCCGGCCGGCACCCAATGGCGGGTGCCCCTCGCGCCGGCCAAGGGTTCTTTCTTCCCATCGCGTGGCAACGAAGCCGCCCCGACCATCGCCTCCTGGCGTGTGTTGTGGCGGCCTTTTTGCGTTTGCTGCGTGGCATTGCAGGAGTTCGTGATCCATGGTTGCCACACCTCTCCAACGCCTCGTCGTGATCGGCAACGGCATGGCCGGGTGCCGCGCGGTGGAGGAAGTGCTGGCGCGCGATCCGGCGGTCTACCGGATCACGATCTTCGGCGCCGAACCGCGGGTGAATTACAACCGCATCATGCTTTCGCCCGTGCTGGCCGGCGAAAAGACCTTTGAAGACATCGTGATCAACGATGCGGCCTGGTATGCCGACAACGGCATCACGCTGGTTGCGGGCGATCCGGTCGTGGCGATCGACCGCGCCGCGCGCACCGTCACCGCCGCGTCGGGCCGGGTCGAACCCTATGACCGGCTCCTGCTCGCCACCGGGTCCGATCCGTTCATCATTCCCGTGCCCGGCGCCAGCCTGCCCGGCGTGGTCACGTTCCGCGATCTGGACGATGTGGACAAGATGTTGCGCGCTGCCGATGCCGGTGGCCAGGCCGTGGTCATCGGCGGCGGGCTGCTCGGGCTGGAAGCGGCGCATGGCCTCTCCTTGCGCGGCATGGGCGTGACGGTCATTCATCTGATGCCCACGCTGATGGAGCGCCAGCTCGACGAAGCGGCAGGCTACCTGCTCAAGACCGAACTGGAACGGCGCGGACAGACGATCCTGACCGGGGCGGACACGGCCGAAATCCTTGAACGGAATGGGCGGGTGGCCGGTGTGCGGCTGAAAGACGGGCGCGAGATTTCGGCCGATCTGGTGGTCATGGCCGTGGGCATCCGCCCGGCGACCGCGCTCGCCAAGTCCGCCGGGCTAGCGGTGGAACGCGGCATCGTGGTGGACGATCACATGGTCACCAGCGACCCCGCAATCCTGGCGGTGGGCGAATGCGTGCAGCATCGCGGCGCCTGCTATGGCCTGGTCGCGCCGCTGTGGGAGATGTGCCGCGCGGCGGCCGACATGGCCGTGGGCCGCCCCGGCGCGGGGTTTGCCGGATCGGTCACCTCCACCAAGCTGAAAGTTTCGGGGATCGACCTGTTTTCGGCGGGCGATTTCTCCGGCGGCGCGGATTGCGAGGACATCGTGATGCGCGATGCCGCGCGCGGGCTCTACAAGCGCGTGGTGGTGCAAGGGGGCCGCGTGGTCGGCGCCGTGCTCTATGGCGATACCAGCGACGGCGCCTGGTATTTCGACCTGCTCAAGCGCGGCGCCGAAATTGCCGACATGCGCGAGAAGCTGATCTTCGGCCAGGCCCATGCCCTTTCCGGCGGCGCGGCGGCCGATCCGCTCGCCGCCATGGCCGCCCTGCCCGATGACGCGGAAGTGTGCGGCTGCAACGGCGTGTCCAAGGGCACGGTCATGGCCACTATTGCCGGCGGCGCGTGCAGCCTCGATGCGGTGCGTTCGCAGTGCAAGGCGTCGGCCTCGTGCGGATCGTGCACTGGCCTGGTGGAACAATTGCTCGCGCTCAGCCTGGGCGAGAACGTGCAATCCGGCCCCAAGACCATGTGCAAGTGCACCACGTTCACCCATGCCGATGTGCGCCGCCTGATCGTAGAGCGCGAATTCAAGCTGATCCCGCAAGTCATGCAGGAATTGAACTGGAGCACGCCCGATGGCTGCGCCTCGTGCCGTCCCGCGCTCAACTATTACCTGCTCTGCGCGCTGCCGGGCACCTATCAGGACGACCAGCAAAGCCGCTTCGTCAACGAGCGGCTCCATGCCAATATCCAGAAGGACGGCACTTATTCGGTGGTGCCGCGCATGTGGGGCGGGATGACCAACCCCGGCGAATTGCGCGCGATTGCCGATGCCACCGAAAAGTATGGCCGCATGGTCAAGGTGACCGGCGGGCAACGGCTCGATATCTTTGGCGTGAAGAAGGAAGACCTGCCCAAGATCTGGGCCGATCTCAACGCTGCCGGCATGGTTTCGGGCCATGCCTATGGCAAGTCGTTGCGCACGGTGAAGACCTGCGTGGGCAGCGAATGGTGCCGCTTCGGCACCCAGGATTCCACCGGCCTCGGCATCAGGATCGAGCACATGACCTGGGGCAGCTGGATGCCGCACAAGTTCAAGATCGCGGTCAGCGGCTGCCCGCGCAATTGCGCCGAAGCGACGATCAAGGATTTCGGCGTGATCTGCGTGGACTCGGGCTATGAACTCCATGTCGGCGGCAACGGCGGCATCCACGTGCGCGCCACGGACCTGCTGTGCAAAGTCACCACCGAAGCCGAGGCGATGCAGGTCTGCGCCGCCTTCGTCCAGCTCTACCGCGAAGAGGCATGGTATCTCGAACGCACCGCGCCGTGGATCGAGCGCGTGGGCCTGGCGCATATCAAGGCCAGCCTGTTCGACGCGCCCGACGCGGTGGAGCGCTTGGCCGCGCGCTTTGCCTATTCGCAGAAATTCTCGCAGGACGATCCCTGGGCGCGCCGCGTGGGCGGCGAAGACGCCGAACTGCACCAGCACCTGGGCGAGTTCCGCCCCTTCCCCACCCCCGCACTTTTGGAGGCCGCAGAATGATCGGCGATTGGCTGGATATCGGACCGGTGGGCCAGATCAGCCCCGGCAACGCGCGCACCCTGCCGGTGCAGGGCGGCGAGGAAATCGCGATCTTCCACACGCTGGACAACCAGTTCTATGCCCTGGTCAACAAGTGCCCGCACAGGCACGGACCGCTCAGCCAGGGCATCGTCCACGGCGCGGTGGTCACCTGCCCGCTGCACAGCTGGAACATCAGCCTGAAAACCGGGCAGGCGCTGGGCGACGATCAGGGCTGCGTGCCGACGATCCCGGTGCGCGTCGATGCCGGGCGGCTCTATCTGCTGCGCTCCGCCGTGGTGGGCGCGCAGGCGCCGGCGCACGCGGCATGAGCGACGATTTCCCCGTCGGCACCGTCTGGCTCGTTGGCGCCGGGCCGGGCGATCCCGAACTGCTCACCCGCAAGGCCGCGCGGCTGATCGGGGAGGCGAGCGTGGTATTCCACGATGCGCTGGTCGGTCCCGGTGTGCTCGATCTCATCAGCCCCGGCGCGCAGCTGGTCCATGTCGGCAAGCGTTCGGGCCGCCATTCCAAGGACCAGGCCAGCATCGACCGGCTGATCGTGGAGGCGGCGCTGGCGGGCGAACGCGTGGTGCGCCTCAAAGGCGGCGATCCGGCGATCTTTGGCCGCGTGGCCGAGGAACTGGACGCCTGCCGCGCCGCCGGGATCGACGCGCGCATCTGCCCCGGCGTGACGGCGGCGAGCGCAGCGGCGGCCAGCCTTGGCGCCTCGCTCACGCTGCGCGGGCTGGCGCGCAAGCTCACTTTCATCACCGCCCATGCCCGCGCGGGCGAAGCGCTCGACCTGGATTGGGCCGCATTGGCCGATCGCCAGGCAACCCTGGCAATCTACATGGGCAAGGCCGCCGCGCCCGAGGTGGCCGAGCAACTGATCGCGGCAGGGCTGCCCGGGGACACGCCGGTAGCCATGGTGGAAAACGCCAGCCTGCCGCACGAGCGCGTTTTGCGCACCCGGCTCGATCTGCTGGGCCTGGCCGCCCGCAGCGGTTTGGGCGATGGGCCCGCGCTGTTGCTGATCGGCCAGGCGATGGCGCGGGCCGAGATCAGCGCCGGCCAGGTGGAAAACCCGAATAGCAGCAGACAACAAAACGTTAAGTTGGCAAGCCGCATGATCGTGCCCGCGATAACTGGCCGGCCGAGACCCGATGAGCGATTTTCAGAGCATCATTCTTGAAATGATTGCGCGTGGCGCTCCGCTGTGCGCCACGATCGTTCGGTTGTGCGAGGAAGTGGAAAGCCAGGCACCCGGCGTGGTCTGTTCGGTGCTGACTGTCGACAGCGGCGGCCGGCTGCGGCCCCTGGCCGCGCCCAGCCTGCCCGCATCGTTGCGCGCCGCGATCGATGGCGTGGCGATCGGGCCCAACGTGGGCGCATGCGGCACGGCCACCGCGCTGGGCGTGGAAGTGATGTCGACCGACATTGCCAACGATCCGGCTTGGGCCCAGTTTCGCGACCTGATGTTGCCGCTCGGCCTCAGGGCCTGCTGGTCGCGACCGATCTTTGCCGGGCAGGAACGGCCGGTAGGCGCCTTTGCCTTTTACTACCGCGAAATGCGCGGCCCTTCGGCCCTGGAGCGCGACCTGGTCGACCGCTGCATCGCGCTATGCGCCATTGCGCTCGATCGGCAGCGCCGGGTCGAAGAGCGCGATCGCCGGGCCAACACCGACGCCCTGACCGGGCTGGCCAATCGCGCGGCCTTCAACACCGCCCTGGCCGGGCTGGATTGCAGCCGGCCCGGCAATTGGGCGCTGTTCATGATCGATCTCGATGGGTTCAAGGCGATCAACGACACTTATGGCCACCAGGCCGGGGACGCGCTGCTGGTGGAAGTGGGGCAGCGCCTTGCCGGCGCGGCACTGCCCGATCCGGTCTATCGCATCGGTGGCGACGAATTTGCCGTGCTGATCACCGCCGATCACCACCTGCAAGCCATCGAGACGCTGGCCGAACGCATCCTGGAAACCTTGCGCCCGCCGGTCAGGCTGTCCGGGCATTTCCTGCGCCCGGGCGGCACCATGGGCATGGCCATCTTCTCGGCGGGCGACTGCACCCCCGAACGCGTGCAGCAGAACGCCGACTACGCGCTCTATCATGCCAAGGATATCGCGCGGGGTGGCTTCGTGCGGTATTGGCCGGGCATCGGCACGCGCATGACGCGGCGCATCACCGCAGTGCGCGAACTGGATGCCGCCCTGCGCGATGGGCGGCTGGAGGCGCACTACCAGCCAATCATCCACCTTGCCAGCGGCGAGGTCTGCGGCTTGGAAGCGCTGTGCCGCATTCGCATGGACCAGCGCATGGTCACGGCGGCCGAATTCCACGAAGCAACCAGCGACCCGCAGACCGCCTGCGCGCTGACCCTGGAAATGATCGACCAGGTGGCGCGCGATGCGCGATCCTGGCTTGACCAGGGCGTGCCGTTTTGTCGGGTGGGCATCAACGTGAGTTCGGCAGACCTGCACAGCGCGGGCTTTTTCAACGCGCTGGCCGGGGCATTCGAACGGCAGCGCGTGCCGCTGTCGATGGTCATCCTGGAAGTGACCGAGGCGGTCTATATCGATGACGACAACGGCGTGATCCGCCGTTCCGTGGCGGCCTTGCGCGCCAAGGGCCTCAAAGTGGCGCTTGACGATTTCGGCACGGGCTTTGCCTCGTTGACGCACCTGATGTCGATACCGGTGGATTTCATCAAGATCGACAAGTCGTTCGTCGACCGCATCGTTTCGGATCGGCCGAGCCAGATCATCGTCGAAGGGGTGATCGACATTGCCGTCAAGCTGGGCATCCAGGTGGTGGCCGAAGGGATCGAGCATCAGGACCAGGCCGATACACTGGGCGCGATGGGCTGCCTGGCCGGCCAAGGCTATCTGTTTTCGCGCGCCGTGCCGGGCGAGGCGATTACCGGGTTGATCTGCCCCACCCGCAACCTGGGCGGGGCAGCCCAACGGGCTCAGAACGCGTAGTCGGCCTCCAGCCAGATCTTGCGCGTATCGCTGCCATAGCCGCGCGCGGTGTAATCGGCATATTTGGCCAGCAACCCCACCTTGTGCCACTTGAACCCGGCACTGGCATCCCATTCGCGGCCCAGCGGCAGATCGCCGGCGTCGGAATGGAAATCGTGCCAGGTCACCGTCGCGTTGAGGCCGGGCATGGCCTGGACGGCAAAAGTCTTGGCAAGGCCGGCATAGGCATCGCGCAGGCCGGCAGCGGGCGTCGTCAGGAAAAGGTCGCCCCAGCCGTTGAACTTGTGCAGCGTGGCCATCGGGGTTTGCAGGGCGATGCCGTTGTCGCTGCCCAGCTTTTCATAGCCGGCGGTGGCAGTGAAACCATGCGCGGAAAGATCGGCCTGCCCTGCCAGGTAATCCGCATCGAACCGCCGGGGATTATCGGCCCACGGCTTTTGCCGGGCATAGCTGCCCGCCAGTGCCAGCTTCACCCCCTTGCCCAGCGGCAGCGCGGCCGTGGCGCGCAGCCCCCAGGTCTGCGTATCGGCGAGCGTCAGCGTCAGGGCGGGCACCTGCTCCGCCCGATCGTAATCGAGCAGATAGGCAAAGCCCTTCACGGCAAAGGGCCCGTGGTGCAACCCGGCCTGCAGGAACCAGAAGCGGCCGTCATACGCGGTGCGGCCCTGCGCCTCGGTGCCATAGAGCGTGCGCTGGCTCTTGGCATAAGACGCGTCGACCACGAGCGGACCCAGTGCCAGTTCGCCGCGCACCGCGTCGAACGTCTGCTCGTTCTGCCGCCAGGCCACCGCGCCGACCCAGCGCTGATCGTCCAGGTTGATCACCTGGCGCCCCACCGTCAGCCCCAGTGCCTTGGTGCGGTACTGGATCTGCAGGCGGTTCAATTCCACGTTGGCCGGATCGGCCACGACGGCATAGCCGGGTTTCGCGCGCGCCGGCACGAACGACAGGGCGTTGTAATTGCCCACGATCGGCAACGTGCCTTCCATTTCAGCCAGCACCGAAAGATGCGAGGGTGCGTGGCGCAATTCCACCCCGCTGCGCAGCCGCAGCGTCACCGCATCGGCGCCCTTGGCCGGCGTATCGACATTTTCCCAACGCAACCGCGCATCGAGGATCGGATCGAGCGTCAGTGTGTCGGACACGGGCACCGGATCACCCGTCGCGGCGTGGACCGGCTGTGCCAGGGCAAGCGGCGCGGCCAACAGCGCGGCTGCCAAGAGGCGATATGTCATCGGCATTTTCCTTCCTGAACCTGTTGGAACCGATGGCTGCCGCCGCCCCCCGCGCGTCTGCGCAAAACAAAAAAGCCGCCACGAGATGATCCCTGGAGGATCACATCGGGCGGCACCATTGCCACGCATTGTTACGAAGGGCCAGCGGCCCGGAAAGAACGCCCGCCATTGGGCGCCGACCAGCCGGCTCGAATGCCAGGCTAAGCGATTCGGGTGCAGCGCAGCAAGGACTTTTTGCCGCTTAGGGCAGCGTCACCGTGGCCAGGCGATCTGCCTGGAACGAACCGAGCCACAACGTGTCGTCCACCTGCACCGCGGCGGACAGGCCGCTGAAACCGGGCTGCGGATGCCCATAGGCCACCGTGGCGATGCGCCTGGCGGCCAGGTCCACGGCCCCCACCACCCAGCCACGGTGGCACAGCATCGGATCGGCCGCACGCCCGGTCACGCGGCGCAATCCGCCACAGGCCGGCTCGTCGAGCCGCATGCCGGCCGCCAGCAGGCGTCCCTCGCTCCAATGCACGTTATCGGGCATGAAATCGGGCGCAACGATGCGGCGCAGCGGGCGGCGGGTATTGGCGCGGTCGAACACGACGACCGCATGCCAGCCAAACGCGACGACATAGAAATGCCGCTGGTCGGGATCGACTTCCAGCCCGTTGTTGCCCGGCAGCCGCGTGCCCGGCACTTCGCGAAAAGCCATGTCGCCCGGCCGCCATTGCCAGACGGCGCCGGTCGGTTTGCCGTTCATGAAATCGCCGATCGTGGTGCCCGGCGCGGTCAGCACCGTCGCCAGGACCGTGCCATCGGCAAAGCGCGCGACGGCGTTCGCCACCTGCCCCGGCGGCATGGGCAGGCACCCGCGCCACGCCAAGCGCGGGCGCGGGGCCGCCAGGTCCACATCGAACACCTCGATCGACTCGCGCCCGCCGTGGTTCACCGCCAAGAGGCGCCATTTGCCGTCATCAAGGCGCGAAAGCGAAAGTCCGCGCGCATTGAACAGCGCCGGATCAAGCGGGCCAGGACATTGCGGCCAGGCCGCGGCATCGCGCACGACTTGCTCGGCCGCGCCGGTAAACCACGGCTCGGCCACGCGACGGCGGGTATCAACCAGCTTGAGCCCGGCACCCGGCGCAAACCCGCTGCTGACCAGAAACGGCGTATCGGCCAAGCGCAGCACATCCTCGGGCTTTTGCACGCCGCAGATGTAGGCCAGTTCGCTATCGGCCGGGCAGGCCTGCGCGCGGGCCGGCAGCGGCGCCACAGCCAGCACCACCATTGCCGCCAGGGCAGCCAGGATCGCGCGCATCAATCGCGCGGCCGGCCGCTGCGCCCCGGCTCCGCCGGTGCCTGCCCGAACAGCGCCATGTCGGCCCAATGCGGCCAGGCGATCACGCCAGGCTGCTCCCCCAGCAGGACCAGGCGCGGGCGCTTGGGATCCAGCGCCGGCCAGGGCCCAATCGGCGCGCTGGCGGGCACACCGGTGCGGGCAAAGGCCAGCAATGCGCCGGCCATGGTATCTTCCAGCGCCTGGTCCACCGGCCGCCAGTCGCGCGTGTGACGAAACAGGTTCAGCGCGTCGCGCGTGCGCAGCCAATAGGGCACGTCACCGGTGTGATAGGCGCCCACCGTGGCCGGATCGTGATCGGAAAAGACCACGCCCGGCGCATAGGGCTGGCGCCGCGCAAAGAGATAGGCATAAGCCGGCCGCGTGCCGAAACGGCGCTGCGCGGCCGCCCAATCCGCCATCTGCCGGCCGACCGTGGCATCGCGGGCAATGTCGGCTGCGGCCCGTGCGGGATCAGCACCGGCATAGGCGGCCAGGATCGCATCGGCGCGCGCGCCGAAGCGGTCTTTCACCGCCGCTGCCAGGGCATCTGTCGTGGCGATCGGCCCCAGCGGGCGAAAGCTTTCGTCGCGGGTATAGCCGATCAACACGGGCACATCGCTTTGCGCATGGGCGGCAAAGACCTCTTCCGCGCTGCCCGTGATCACCTGCCCATCGCGCACGATGGCGCTGCGCGGCGTGGTGGCGGCCATGATCCGGTCACCCGGCATGGTGCGCATTTCCGCGATGGAGGCGGCGCCGAGTTCCTTTTGCAGGGCCAGGCCCTGCGCTTCCCCCTGCGCCAGCGGCGCGGGGCCGAGCATGCCGCCGAACGGGCTGCCGCTCATCGCCACGGCGCGCGCGAACAGGCCCCTGGCCATCGGGCTGATCTGCAGGAGCGCCACCGACATCGCCCCGGCCGATTGGCCCACGATGGTCACATTGTCGGGATCGCCACCAAAGCGGGCGATGTTGCGCTTCACCCATTGCAACGCGGCAATCTGGTCCATCAGGCCATAGTTGCCCGATCCATGCCCGCTTTGTGCCGACAGTTCGGGATGGGCGAGGAAACCCAGCGCCCCGACGCGATAGGCGATGTTGACCCGCACCACCCCTTCGCGGGCCATCGGCTCCCCCGAATAGTTGGCCATCGAGGCAGAGCCGATGTTGAAACCGCCGCCATAGATCCACACCACGACCGGCGCGTTGCTGGTCTTGGGCGGCGCCCAGATATTGAGGAAGAGGCAGTCCTCGCTCGTCGCCTCGTTGCCGAAATAGTGGTTCTGCAGCGATCCGCGCAGCGGCTGGAGGCATTCGGGGGCGAAGCGATCGGCGTGCAGCGTGCCCGTCCAGGGCGTGACCGGCTGCGGCGGCTGCCAGCGCAGTTCACGCAGAGGCGGCGCGGCAAAGGGCACGCCCAGCCATGCCGCCACGCCCGAGGGCAACGTGGTCCCCTCGACCAGGCCGCCATCCACGGCAATCGGTTCGGCTTGCGCGGGAGCAGCCAGCCCCAGCGCAAGCGCGGCCAGAATCCGCCGGATCATTTGGCCTTGCCTGCCGGCGCCGGCACGTTGAGCACGCGGTGGAAGAAATCGAACGTGGCGTTGAGCGCCTGCATCGAGGCGGCATGGGTTTCGGCCGGGGTGCGGCCGATGAAGCTGTGGTCCACATGGGGAATGTAGATCGCCTGCACCGGTACCCCGGCTGCCTTGAGCGCGGCTTCGCCCAGGTGCGATTGCGCCACCGGGACGGTCTTGTCCTCGTCGCCATGGATCAGCAGGAACGGTGGGTCCTTGGCGTCGATATAGGCCACCGGGCTCACGCTGCGCAGCTTGTCGGCGCTGCACGGCCCCTCGCAGCCGAGCAGCCGGGTGCCGGCCGAATTGCCATCGGGCGTGGCGTTCATCCCGGCAAAGTCATAGACACCGTACCATGTCACCGCGCCCTGCACGCAACGGTCGGCGCCGGCAGCAGGATCGAGCGTGGTGTTGCCGCAAGTCAGCGCGGTCAACGCCGTCAGGTGCCCGCCGGCCGAACCACCCCACAACGCCACGCGCGCGGGATCGATCGCATAGTCGCCCGCATGCTCGCGCAGGAAGCGCAGCGCGGCATTGGCATCCTGAAGCTGCGCCGGAAACTTCGCCTCGCCCGACAGGCGATATTCCAGGCTGGCCACGGTAAAGCCTTCGGCCGCGAGCGCGGCGAGCACCTTGGGCCAATTGGCAAAGGCGCCCGAATGGCGGGTGTGCCCGGCCATCCAGCCGCCGCCATGGATATAGACCACCAGCGGATGGGGCCCCTTGCCTGCCGGCACATAGATATCCAGCGCCTGCGGGCGATAGCCGGGCAACTGCTGATAGGTCACGTCGCGCCAGGCCTTGACCCCGCCGGGAAAGGCCACCGGCACTTGCGGGAAACGATCGGCCAGCACCGGCTTGGCCTCGGTGGGGAAATCGCGCGCGGGTGCTGCTTGGGCGGGAACGGCGAGCAGGGCGCCAAGGCCCAGCGCTGCTGCGGAAAGGCGGGCAAACATCAGGTCTCTCTCCATGGTCTTGTTATGCTTTTTGGGGGGTGGCAGGGCCGCGCCGGCCCCGCCGATCAATCGGGAAAATCGGGTTTGTGGCGAGCCTGGGCGGCCAGGCGGATCGGCGCGTTGACCGCGCCGTAGCCGGCATAGCCGCGCCGCTCGACCACTTCGAAAAACACCCGCCGGGCAAAGGCGCGGCTGTAGAATTGGAGGTATTCGGCCTCGCCATCGCGGTCATAGAGGATGTCGCGCGTCGCCATGGCATCGATCAGGTCGGGCTCCAGTCCCCAGCGCGCTTCCAGATCGTCGAAATAGTTGCGCGGGATCGACAGGCGCGGCAGCCCCTGGGCATGGGCCGCATCGGCAACGGCCATGATGTCGTCGGTGGCAAAGGCGATGTGTTGCACCCCCGCCCCGAAATAGTTCTGGATGAAGCGCGAAGTGAGCGATTGCGTGGCGAGCGAGCCGTTGAGCGTGAAACGCACCGAGCGATCGGCGTTTTCCACAGCCTGGCTCTGGATCAGGCCCATGGGATCGGCAATGTCGAGCTGCGGGGTCTTGGCCACGTCGAACAGCGCGACGTAGAACAGCAGCCAGCTGAGGAATTCCTCGTACTGCATGGTCTGCGCGACATGGTCGATCGCCAGGCGCGGGCCGGGCACCGGGTCTTCCAGGGTTGTGGGGAATTCGTGCGCCCACATCGCCGCGCGGGTGGCGGCGTCGACGAAGTAGATCAGGCTGCCCCCCACCCCGCGCACGCTGGGGATCGGCCATTCATCGGGCGCCAATGGCTGGTTGAAGCGTGGCACGCGCAGGAAATCGGCCCGCGCCAGCGCGCCCGGCACATCGTCTACCGCCAGGCCCAGCGCGCAGACCGAAGCGCCGTGGACCACGTCGAAGCTGTGGGCCAGCCCTTCGGGCTCGCAATTGATCACGATGTTGACAGGGTCGTCCACCCCCTGCGTCCCCACCCCCTGCGTCCAGCGCGTCACGTCCTTGCTGCGGTGGCGCGCGGTGGGGCGAAAGCCCAGCGGGCGCAGCATGGCGGCGAGGTTTTCCGCTTCTTCATGGCTGGCGGCAAATTCGATGAATTCCACCCCAGCGGTCTTCACCCGTGGCGGCAACGCGGCAGCCGAAACCGAAGGCCGGGCAATCCCGCCCTCCAGCAGGCGCAGCGAACGATAGCCATCGAGCGCCACCCCGCTGGCGGAACCCGCGCGGAAACGGTCGTTGAAGATTTCCAGGCTCCAATAGCCCTGATAGCCGATCTTGCGGATCGCGCCGGCCCAATCGTCCAGCGGAAAATCGCCCTGGCCCGGCATGCAGCGGAAATGGCGGCTCCACCCCAGGTGGTCCATGTCGAGCATGGGAGCATCGGCCACTTGCACGATGAACAGCTTTTCCGGCCGGATGTCGCCGATGCTGGACGAGGGAATCTGCCGCGAGAGCGAGTGAAACGAATCGAGCACCAAGCCAAGCGCGGGATGATCGGCATCGCGCACGATGCCCCAGGCCTCGCGATGGTCGTGCACATGGCGGCCCCAGGCCAGCGCTTCATAGCCCAGGCGCAGGCCGCGCGCGGCGGCGCGCTCGGCCGCTTCGGTGAGATCGGCAATCGTGCGCTCGCGGTTGCCGTCCGACAGCGGCGAGCAGCTGGAGCAGACCAGCAGCAGGTCGGTGCCAAGCTCCTGCATCACGTCGAACTTGCGTTCCAGGCGGTCGAACGCGCGGGCACGCTGGGGCTCGGGCAAGCCGTCAAGATCGCGAAACGGCTGGAACATCGTGCAGGCCAGGCCCAGGTCGGCCATCATCGCGCCAATCTCGCGCGCGGAAAGATGCGTCGAGAGCAAGTCGTTCTCGAACACTTCCGCGCCGTCATAACCGACAGCAGCGATCGCCTGGAGCTTTGCATCGAGCGTGCCGGAGATCGACACGGTGGCGATGGATGTCTTGAATGCGGGATTGGTCATTGGCCGCCTGCCGATTGTTGCCTTTGGTTTCCTGCCCCGGCCATGGGCCTATCACGCCCCGATGCTTGACAAAAGCAAAAATGTTAGGGACTAGTTCGTTACATAAATAGCAGATGCAGAGGCGATGCTGGCCAAAGGCCGGGCCTTGCAACGAGGGACAGGTGCGGCAAGGAAGGATCATCGGCGCAACGGAAGCAGTGCCCGCAGCGATGCGGGACCGCAAACCTGCGCGCCGTCCTGCCCAGGAGAGACCCTTGCCCAAAGCCAGTTCCGACGCGCCAGATCCAAAGGCCAAGCAGCCGCGCCGGTCGCACGCGGAAGCACGCGAAGCCGCGATCGCGCAGATCGTGGACATCGCCACGCAGGAATTCGTGGAAAAGGGCCTGGCCGGCGCGCGGATCGACGAGATCGCCGGCAAGGCCACCAAGCGCAAGATCTACTACTATTTCGAAGGCAAGGAAGAACTCTACCGCGCCGTGCTGGAACGCGCCTATCGCCAGGTGCGCGAGAGCGAGGCGCAGGTGGACATAGCCAGCGGCACCGCCGTGGAGGCGTTGCGCCGGCTGATCGAGCACGACGTGCATTATCATGCCCGCCATCCCGAACTGGTGCGCCTGGTGATGAACGAGAACATCCACCGCGCCCAGCATCTCAAGCAGATCGCCGCGTTGCCCAGCCGCAACCACAGCGTGATCGAGATCCTGGCGCAATTGATCGCGCGTGGCGAAGCCGAGGGCAGCTTTCGCGCGGGCATCGATCCGGTCGAGTTGCATCTCAACATGACCGCGCTGGCGTTCTACAACGTATCCAACCAGTTCACCTTTGCCCACAATTTCGGCGTGGACATGACCAGCGAAACAGCGCTGGCCCGCCGGGCAAGCCAGGTGGCAGACATCATCATCGCCTGGGTGACCCACAAGGATTGAGCGCGAACGGCGGCCGCAGCCCAGCGGCCCGCCGGCCAGCGCCTGTCCCATGGCACCCGGCGCATGCGGGAGAGAGACAGGCATGGCCACACCCATCAATGCAAGCGCCGGCAGCGGGCCGGCGCAATGGACCCGCACGGGCCTGGCCATCGTGGCCCTGTGCTTTGCCATCAACATGGCCGACGGCATCGACGTGACGATCCTGTCGTTCATCGCCCCCCGGCTCCAGGCCGACTGGGCGATCGGGGCCGATACCATGGGGCTGCTGTTCGGGGCGGGACTTGTCGGCATGGCGATCGGCGGCATGGGCATCGCCCCGCTGGCCGACCGGCTGGGGCGGCGGCGCATCATCCTGGCCGCGCTGGGGCTGATGTCGGCCGGCATGGTGGCGAGCGGCTTTGCCGGCTCGGTGCCGGTGCTCTATGCCCTGCGCGTGGTGGTGGGCATGGGCATCGGCACGGTGCTGGCCGCCATGGCCGCATTGGCCGCCGAGGCCGCCCCCGCCGCCCAGCGCAACCTGGCCGTGGGCATCGTCCAGGCAGGCTATCCGTTTGCCGCCGTGTTCACCGCGCTCTTGACCGCGCACCTCCTGCCGATCTGGGGCTGGCATCGCCTGCTGCTGGCGGCCGGCGGCCTCACCGTGGTGCTGTTCCCCGCCGCCATGGCCATCCTGCCGCGTCAACACGAAGGCATGCCGGGCAGCGGCGCAGAGCCGGCCGGGCGCATCGGCGATCTGCTGTCCCCTGCGTTTCGCGCGCGCACGCTGGCGCTGTGGGCGGCGGTGTTCTGCGGCCTGATGGTGCTCTATTTTATCGTCAGCTGGATCACCAAGCTGTCGATCCAGGCCGGGCTTTCCGAAACCGACGGCATCTATGCCGGCGCACTGTACAATTTCGGGGCCTTCGTGGGCACCGCCGGGATGAGCGTGCTGGCCGTGCGCGTACCGCTGGGGCGGCTGGTGCCGGCAATGCTGGTCGGCGCGGGCGTTGCCATGCTGGTGTTCGGTTCGGTGGCGATGCCAGTGGCCGCCACGCTGGCGCTCGCGTTTGCCATCGGCGTGCTGCTGCAGGGCGGATACAACGGCGTCTGGCCGCTGGCTGCCGGCGTCTATCCCGCGCGCATGCGTGCCACGGGCGTGGGCTGGGCGATCGGCCTGGGCCGTGCCGGCGCGGTGATCGGGCCGATGATGGGCGGCTGGCTGATGGCCGCCAAAGCACCCCTTCCCGTGCTGTTTGCCGCCTATTGCGTGCCGTTGCTGGCCTGCGCCGCGGCCGCGTTTGCCGTCGACAGAATGTCTCTCGACGTTTCAGAATAATTTGACAGGAACTAGTTCGTAACATAAATGAGTCGTCGGAAGGCGAAACGGCAAACGTTCGCCAGGGAGGATGACCATGCGTTTGGAAGGCACCCGTCTTGTGCTGTCCGCGTCTGCGCTGAGCGTGGCCGTGGCCCTTGCAACCCCGGCTTTGGCGCAAACAGCGCCCCAGGCCGCCACCGCGCCCGATGCACCGCCGGCGGCCGCAGAAGCGGCGCAGCCTGACGTCAAGGAAATCGTGGTGACCGGCTCGCTGATCCAGCGGCCCAACAACACCGCGGTCAGCCCGATCGTGTCGGTCAGCACCGACGCGATCAAGGCCAGCGGCAACGTCAATCTGCAAGACGCGCTCAATCAGTTTCCCGGCTTCACCGCCTCCGGCAACTCGGGCACCGGCGGCCAGGGCACCGGCGGCCGCGCCTCGGTCAACCTGCATGGCCTGGGCCCCAACCGCAACCTGGTGCTGCTCGATGGCAAGCGTCTGCCCCTGTCCGACATTTCGGGCACGGTCGATACCAACATCATCCCCGAATCGATCATCGGCGGGGTTGACGTGATCACCGGTGGCGCATCGGCGGTCTATGGCTCGGACGCCATGTCCGGCGTGGTCAATTTCAAGACCTTGCGCAGCTTCAACGGCGTCAAGGCCGATGTCCAGAACACGCTGAGCGAAAAGGGCGACGCGTTCAAGTTTTCGGGCTCGATCGCGTTCGGCAGCAGCTTTGCCCAGGATCGCGGCCATGTCATCGCCGCGTTCAGCTACACCAAGCAGGACCCGATCAACGGCCGCGCGCGCAGCTTCTTTTCCGACAAGACGCCCTCGTCGTACATCGGCACCGGCACTTTCGTGCCCAACGCCACCAACGCGCCCAACGCCGCCGTCGTGCAGTCGATCTTCAACGGCTATGGCGTGACCAGCACGATCAACCCGTTGCTCAACCTCGGCTTCAACAACGATGGCTCGCTGTTCGTGCAGACCGGCGCCGTCAACTACAAGGGCCAGACCAACACCGGCGGCTATGCCATCGTCAATGGCAACGTGCGCATGCCAGTGGGCCAGCAGACCGATTTCATGAACGGGCTCAAGCGCAAGACCGCCTTCATCAAGGCGGACTATGACCTGACCCCCGACCTCACGCTCTATGGCCAGTTCCTGTTCGTGGACCTCAACGTCCACACCGCCAGCGGCGGCACGCTCACCCAGTTCGGCCAGCTCACCACCATTCCGGTGACCAACCCGTTCATCCCGCAGGACCTGCGCACGATCCTGGCGTCGCGCCCCAATCCCACTGCTAATTTCCTGTGGAACGGGCGCTATGTCGGCCTGCCGTACAAGAGCTGGGACGAAGACTATACCGTCCAGCAGTACATGGCCGGCCTGAAGGGCAATATCGCGCCGGGCTGGACGTTCGACATCTATGGGTCCTATGACCAGTCGGTGCACAACCAGACGATGCACAACGCCGTGGTCAAAAGCCGCGTGCAGACGCTGCTGAGCGCAGCCGATGGCGGCGCCTCGATCTGCCAGGGTGGGTTTAACCCGTTCGGCGATGCCAATGCCCGCTCGATTTCGGCCGCTTGCGCGGCCTATATCACCAAGGATGCGTTCAGCACCGAGCGCCTGGGCCAGACCCAGTTCCAGGGCCAGATCAACGGCAAGCTGTTTGACCTTGGCGCCGGCCCGGCGCAGATCGCCCTGGTCGCCGGCTATCGCAAGAACACCTACAGCTATCGTCCCGACAGCGATCTCCAGGCGCAGAACCTGGAAGCGATCACCGCCTCGCAACCCGCCTCGGGCCGTATCTCGGTCAAGGAACTGGCCGGGCAGATCGATATCCCGCTGGTGGCCGACAAGCCGTTCATGCGCGAACTGGGCATCGGCGCGGCGGCGCGCGTGTCCAACTATTCGACCACCGGCACGGTGACCAGCTATGAAGCCGATGCCCGCTGGCGCCCGACCGACACGATCATGCTGCGCGGCAGCTATCAACGCGCGGTGCGCGCGCCCAATATCGGCGAACTGTTCTCGCCGCAGCAGGGCACGCAGCTGGTGATCGGCACGCCGCCGGGCGCGCTGGGCGATCCCTGCGACGCGCGCTCCACGGCCCGCACCGGCGCCAATGGCGCGCAAGTGGCGGCGCTCTGCGTGGCGCAGGGCGTGCCGCAGGCCGCGATCGGCAGCTATACCTTCCCGACCACGGCCACCGGCCAGCTGGTTTCGGGCAACCTGGCGCTGCGCCCCGAACATGCCGATACGTTCAACGCCGGCGTCGTGTTCAATGCGCCGCGCGGTAGTGGCTTGTTCGGCGATTTCTCGTTCTCGGTCGATTACTACAACATCTCGATCAAGAACGTGATTTCCACGGTGCCTGGCCTGACCGTGCTGTCCAAGTGCTACAACCTCGATGGCAGCAACCCGTCCTATGCCACCACCAACCCCTATTGCGCGCTGATCCAGCGTGACAGCAACGGCCAGCTGGTCAACGTCGTCACGCCTTATCTCAACCTCGGCTCGCTCAAGACCGACGGGGTTGAAGCGCAAGTGAACTGGGCCACGCCGGCGCCGTTCCTGGGCAACACCGGCAAGATCTACGCCAGCACCACGGTCGGCTGGCTCCATGCCTACAAGGTGCAACTGCTGCCCGGCGCGGCAGAGCTGGACTATACCAACATCAGCAACGGCGCCGCCGGCCCCAGCTCGGTTCCGCCGCGCGCCACGCCACGCTGGAAGGCGCTCACCACCCTGGGCTACCGCTCGGACAACATGGGGATCGGCGTGCGCTGGCGCTACCAGAGCGCGATGAACGATGCCACCTCGGTGCTCACGCCCAGTGCCGCCCAGGTGGGCGTGGCGGCCTACAACCTCTACGATGTCTTCGGCAACGTGAAGGTGGGCAAGATGTTCGAACTGCGCGGTGGCATCACCAACGTGCTCAATGCCAAGCTGCCCTACGTCGCCAGTTCGCAGAACGGCACCGACGTGGCGCTGTATGACCCGATCGGCCGCTCGTTCTATATCGGCGCGCGGGTCAGCTTCTGATCCACCCTGCCCCGGCGCTGCGCCTTCACAATCGCAGCGCCGGAGCCTTTTGATAAGACAAAGGTACTGATGATCCGCTCCGGGCTACTTGGTCGCGCCATCCTGGCATCCAGCTCACCGCGCCTGCATGAAGAGGAGGCGCAAGCACTGGGCCTGGAGCTGACGTACGAACTGTTCGATTTCACGCAGCGAGGCCTGACTGACGAAGACCTGCCAACCCTGGTCGAAACCCTCAAGGACCAGGGCTTCGCCGGCTTCAACGTGACTTATCCGTTCAAGCAGGCGATCATGGCGCTGATGGACGAACTCGCGCCCAGTGCCCTGGCCGCCGGCGCGGTCAACACGGTGGCCATCCGCGACGGGCGCCTGATCGGGCACAACACCGACATGCCCGGCTTTCGCGAAAGCCTGCTCGCCGGACTTCCCGGTGCGGCGCTGGGGCACGTGATCCAGTTGGGTGCGGGGGGCGCGGGATCGGCCGTGGCCAATGCGCTGCTCTCGCTTGGCGTGGCGCGGCTGGAACTGGTCGATCCCGATGCCCCGCGGGCTCAGGCCCTCGCCGCCGACCTTGCCCCGCGCTATCCCGCCGCGCAGATCGATGTGACGGCGCTTGCCGCGCTCGATACCACGCCGGCCGATGGCATCGTCAATGCAACGCCCATCGGCATGGCCAGCAAACCTGGCATGCCGATCCCACCAGGCGCCGTGGCGGCGCATCACTGGCTGGCCGACATCATCTATTTCCCGCTGGAAACCGAGCTGCTTCGGGTCGCACGAAGCAAGGGTTGCCGCGCCATCAACGGCACCGGCATGGTGGTGGGCCAGGCCGCGCTGGCGTTCGAGATCATTACCGGCCACACGCCCGACGCCGCGCGCATGAAGCGCAGCCTCGGGTAAGGGAAGCCCGCCGTGCCTTTGCCCTAGGCGGCGTGGGCCGCCCGGGCACGCGCCAAGGCTTCTGTCAGCCGCTCTGTGGCAAATGGCTTGCGCAGCAGGATCGCATCGGCCCCGGCCACCGCTTCGATCGCGGCCACGTCGGCAAAGCCGCTCATGAACACGATGGGCAAAGCCGGGTGCCGCTGCGCCAGATGGCGGGCCAGTTCGGCCCCCGTCATGCCGGGCATCGCGTAATCGACCAGCGCCACATCGGCCAGCGGCGTGCCGGCCGCCGCCGCTGCATCGAGCGCGGCCAGCGCAGCGCCGCCATCGGCCGTGGCATGAACCACGTGGCCTTCGCATTCCAGCGCGGCAGCCAGGGCGCGGCGCAGATCGCCATCATCGTCAACCAGCAGGACGCGCAGCGCCGCGCGGCCCGGCGCCGCAGTCGGCGGCGGCGCGGCCACGTCCTCGGGCACGCGGGCGGTGCGGGGCAGGAACAGGCGCACTGTGGTCCCCTCGCCAGGCGCGCTTTCGATCCGCACCCCGCCGCCGATCTGGCGCATGCTGCCATAGATCTGCGCCAGGCCCAGCCCGGTGCCCTTGCCCACGGGCTTGGTGGTGAAGAACGGCTCCATGGCGCGGCGCAGCGTTTCCTCGTCCATGCCGGCGCCAGTATCGCTGACGCGCACTTCGACATAGGTGCCCTCGGCCAGGTCCCCGTCGGCATCGGCCACGTGGGTGGCCAGGGCAATGGTCAGTTGCCCACCGGCGGGCATCGCGTCGCGCCCGTTCACCGCCAGGTTGAGCAGGGCCATCTCCAATTGCGTGGGATCGGCCAGCGCGGCCCAGTCGTCGCCCTCTGGCGGGTCAAGCCGGCATTCGAGCGCGATCAGCGGCCCGAGCGTGCGCGCCAGCATCGGACGCAGCCGCTCGATCACCTGTGCCGGATCAAGCGGGCCGGTCGACAGGCGCTGCGTGCGCGAAAAGGCCAGCAGTTGTGCAATCAGGTTGGCCGCGCGCTGGGCGGCCTGGCGCCCTTCGCCTGCCAACCGCTCCACCCGCGCGGCATCGCCGCTGCGCCGCGTGATGAGGTCGAACGAGGCCAGGATCGCGCCAAGCACGTTGTTGAAATCGTGCGACAGGCCGGCGACAAGCTGGCCCATCGCTTCCATTTTCTGGCTTTGCACCAGGGCTTCCTGCGCGGCGCGCAACTCGCTGGTGCGTGCCTCCACCCGCGCTTCGAGCGTGGCGTTGAGCTCTTGCAGTTGCTGGGCAATGGCCGCCCGCTCGCTCACCAGGCGAGTGCGTTCGGCGATTTCCTCCATGAAGGCGATATCGTCGGGATGCCAATGACGCGGCGCCCGATCGTTGAGATAGACGATCGTGCGCAGCCGGCCCTCGCGCAGGAACGGCACGACCAGGATCGCGCGGGTATCAACCTGGCGCGCCGTGGCCACGCTGCGCGCATCAAGGCGCGGATCGGGCGCAAGCAGATCGCCCGCCACCACGGTTTCGCCGCGATTGAGCGCCGCCACCACCGCCACGCCGAAATCGGCGGTTGGCAGGCGGCCGAGCAGGGCCGGCACGGTGCCATCTGTCCAGCACACGTCGTAATCGAACATGTCCTCGTCGGCCAGCAACTGGCCAAATCCGGTGCGATTGACCGCGAAATGCGCGCCCATGAGCGCGGCAATCTCGTGCAGCGCAGCGGCGGTTTCGTAATCGCGCAGCACGTCGGCAATTTTCAGGCGTAGCGCGATGCGCGCCTCGCGCCGGGCGATGCCGTGAAACATCCGTTCCAGCCAGGCAGCGCCCAGCGCGATCGTGAGGATCAGCAGCGTGATCGTGCCGATCGACACGGCGAGGAAAGTCTGGCCCACGCCGGTTTCCGCAGCGCCCGCCCCATGGGGGCGATGCATGACGAACATCGCTGCGTGCATGCCGGCGTAGTGCATCCCGGCAATCGCCAGCCCCATCAGGCCAGCAGCGCCCAGCCGCATGCCCGGCGTCTGGTCGCGCGCGGCGAACCACAGGGCGGCCGTGGCTGCAACGATGGCGATCACCACCGACAAAGCCAGCCACAGCGGATCGTAATGCATGGTGCCATCCATGCGCATCGCCGCCATGCCCAGGTAATGCATGGCCACGACGCCCAGGCCCATCAGCAAACCCGCCGCCGCGATCCGCGGCAAGGACTGGTTGCGCCGATCGAGCGCGGCAAAGCCGGCGCCGGTAAAGGCAATCGCGATCGCCAGCGATAGCAGCGTGATGCCCGGATCATAGCGCATCGCCATGCCCGGCAGGCGGAAGGCCAGCATGGCCACGAAATGCATCGCCCAGATGCCCCCGCCCAGCGCCACCGATGCCGCTGCCAGCCACACCCGCCGCGCCCAGCCCTGCCCGGCACGCACCCGCCCGGCCAGGCTCAACGCCGTGAACGATGCAAACACCGCGATCAGAATGGAAAGAATGACCAGATTGGCCTCGTGCGTTCCGGTCATTGTCATGCCCCCTGCTCCCATAGAACGCAGGCGCGGGCAATGGGCCACAGCAGGCAAGCCGGTATGCGCCGCGCACGGCAAGCACAACGCATTGGCCCCGGCAATGGTGCCCGACCAGGGACTAAGCCGTTGGCACCGTTGCCTGGGCGCGTTGTTGCAGGCGCTGATGAAGCGCGTTGGCCGCGCTCAGGTCTGCCGGCGGCACCGCCTGCTGGGCCAGGGCATGGGGCTTTGGCGGGCGCAGATCGGTGGCGGGCAGGCCGTTCGGCAAGGCCAGTTGCCGTGCCAGCGCAGCGCGAACCGCATCCTCGCCCCGCGCCAGGCGATCGTAATCGACGAAGCATTGCCGCGCCGCCACGCTCGCCGGCTGGTCGAGCAGGTGGCGGTAGACCCCGCACCATGTGCGCAGCCAATAGACCAGACTGTCGGGATCGCCCTGCGGCGGCGCTTGGCCCGGCAGGAGGAACGGTTGCTGGTGCGCCCCGAATTCATGATGGCCCAGCCAGCGCATGTAATGCCCGCGAAACGCATCGGCCTGCGCCAGCGCGCAGGCGCGGCGATGCTGCGCCAGCAGGCTGGCGGCCTGTTCGAGCGGCGCGCGGAACGGGTGGACCAGCACGGCGCCGGGAATGCCGGCAAGACTGGGCAAGCGCAGGACATTGGCGTTGTTCTTGGACAGATAGCGCCCGCCCTGCCCGTGGCGCGCGCGCGCCAGGCATACCAGCGCCATGAACTGGCCGAACGCAGCCATGGCCTGGGCATCGGGTTGGTGCGCGGCCAAGCCGTCGGCGGTGAGGTAATCGGGCCCGCACTGCATGCGCCAGAACACTTCCTCGATCGCCTCGGCACTGTCGAGATCGTGCTCCAGTCCGTCGCCATGGCCGCGCAGGGTGCGTACCACGCCCCGGCGCCGCCGCGCCACCAGCCCGGCCCAGGTGTTGGGCGCCAAGGGAAAGGGCATGTCGGCATAATGCAGGCTGGCAAAGCGATCGGCTGCTTCGAGCCGCTGCATCAGCACGGTGGTGCCGGCCCGCGCCAGCGCGGTGACGAACACCGGCGGGCGCAGCGCCAGCGCCCCGGCAGCGCGGCCGAACCGGGCGCGTTCCAGGTCGAAGCTCAATTCCAGCGCGGCGCGGCTGCCCAAGGCAATCCGGTGCAGCAGCCGATCAAGCGGGCGATAGGCGTCCGCGCCGGCTGCCGCCGTGGGCACGGCCGATGCGGCCAAGGACAAATCGGATGAGGGCAAGGCTGATTCCAAGGCAAAGAATGGCCGCGCGGGCCAGCGGGTCGAACAGGGCATTGAGGGTCGGCAGGCCGAGCCAGGGGCCCAGCGCCAGCGCCGCGGCCAGCGGCGCCGCCGCCAGCGCGAGCCCTGCGCCGGCCGCCAGCGAGCGCCCCATCAGCCGCATGGCCAGCAGGCGTGCGGCGCGCTCCTTCGAACAGTCCGACGCCCCGCGCCGCGCCATGATCCGCACCGATCGACGCCCGATCGCCCCCAATGCGGCAAAACGCCCCAGCACCCCCCAGCGCCGGGCGAGCATGACCGTGGCCAGCAAGGCCAGGGCCAGCAGCAGCGTGGCCGCCGCCATCATGGCTTGCGTCCCGCGCTGCTGCGTCCGGCCCGGCGCACCATGCGCAGCAGGCGCTTGACCGGATACCACACGAAAGCCATCAACCCGAGGAGGATGGCCCCCACCACGCCCAGCGCAGTGGATGCCGCGCCCAGGCCCAGGCCGGGGCCAACGTAGGCCTGCGCCGGGACGGCCGTGGCTGCCAGCAACAGCGCGGCTGGGGCGGCCCCGGCCAAAAGGCACATCAAGGGTGCAAAGACGGTCATTCGCATCGGGCATTCTCCGCGGCTTGGATGCCGATCTTGTCGGCAAGGGGATCGATGTAACGGGTCCAGCGCAGCTCGAACCGGTTCCGGCCGGCGTCCGCGCTGATATAGCTCCAGCGCACGCTGCCATCGGCGGCGAGGCGCATGACGCGGCCCAGTTCGGTTTCCTCCACCATGGTATCGCCCCCCGGCAGCGGCGTGGCGCGGCCCTGGGCACGGGTGTGGATGTTCAGATCGCGGAACGCGGGAGCCAGCGGCGCGCTCACCGCGCCCGTGGCAAAGTCGTAGACCAGCATGCGGTTGGTGCCGTCGGGCTCGGCCTGCTCGGGCTGGTCCCAGGCAAAGCGCCAGTGGTTGTCGAACACCGAGATGCGGTGATCATCGAGCACGCTGACATCGTGCTGGAACCGCCAGGGCAGGCCACGGCTCCACACCACCTGCCCGGTCGACGGGCGATAGAGCAACAGCAGCGAGAGATTGCGCAGACTGACCAGCAGATCGCCGTTGCGCCAATAAGGGCCATCGCCGGGCACGGGCTGGATATCGTTGAGATGGATCGGATCGTCGGAATAGGGCCGCGCGCGCCACAAATATCCCAGGTTGTTGGCGTCGAGCAGGTCGATCACCGAGATACGCGCCAGAACTTTACCCTGTGCCGTCAGGTGCATGAGGCCTTCGTCGGCAAACTGCGGGCCAAGGCCCGGGCGCGCGGTGCGTGGGAGGCGATAGGCAGCCCACAAAGTGCCATCGCTCGCCCGCTCCAGCGAATGATGGAAAATCCCGTCGATCATCCATTCCGGCCGCCCGCAGGCATCGATGCGCGTGAGTGGCGAGGTATCGTGCACGATCAGCCCGCCATCGGGCATCAGCAGCGGGTGCATCGGCATGAAACGGCGGTTGGTCTTGTCGCGCGCCAGGTCCACCAGGGCAGAGTGGAATGTCGATTGCGCATGGATCGCGGCGATGTCGGGCGCATAGCGGCGCACCACCTGCCCATCGCGCAGGCGCAGCAACTGCACCACCCAGCGCCCTTGCGCGGTGTCGAACACGGTGACCAGGATATAACCTGGGTCGACGAATCCCGGCCGGCGCCACAACCCACCGGGCAGCGGTTCATAAGGCTGGCCGATCGACGGTCGATAGGGCAGCAGTTCGCCCACCGCGCGCCCCACGGTATCGGGAATGCTCGCCACCTGCACCGCCAGCGTGCCCAGGGCGCCATGCTTGCGCGGGGCCAGCAGAACGAAGCCGAAGCCGAGCAATGCCAGCGCGCCGAGCGCCACCACCAGTCCCAGCGCCCACAGCGGCACCGGACGGTTCATCAGCCGTTCCCACCGCGAGGGACGCGCCGGCTCGGACAAAGGCAGGACGGAGTCTGGGGGCAACACCGGCGAGTTCATGGCCGGAGCGTCTAGCCCGCAGTTGTATCACCCCAATTTCGCCGCGATACGAACGCGAAACGTTTGCTGACGAACTGAAATGATCCACCCAAGCCGCGGTGGAACACGAACATTTTTTCTATATTGATCAGTATATTAATCAAACCCGCCGGACGATCCGATGCGGCGGTGGCGGCGGCGGGCCATACAACTTGTTACAAATTCATAAGGCCCTGCCGCGCTGGGCAGGGGCGTCGCCGGCCAGGCCGCCAGCGCCGCCCCTGTCCGTGTTTCAAGCCGGCAAGCTGACGGCGTTGATGATGTGCGCCTGGGTATATTCCAGCAGGCCCGCCTCACCCAGTTCGCCGCCCAGGCCGGATTGCTTGACCCCGCGGAACGGTATCGTCGGGTCGATCGCCAGGTGCTGGTTGACCCACACCGTCCCGGTGTCGATCCGCCGCGCCACATCCATCGCGCGGGCCACGTCCTTGCCCCAGACCGTGCCGCCCAGCCCATAGTCGCTGTCGTTGGCGCGCGCGATCACGTCGTCCACGTCGGAAAACTTGAGCACGGGCAGCACCGGGCCGAACTGTTCCTCGCGCACCAGCGGCGCATCGTCGTCCAGGTCTGCCACGATGGTCGGCGCGATGAAGTAACCCGGCCGATCGAGCGGCGCGCCGCCGGCCAGCACCGTCCCGCGCTCCCGCGCGTCGGCCAGCAGGGCAGATACCTTTTCGAACTGCATCTTGTTCTGCACCGGGCCGATCGTCACACCCTGGCGGGTGCCTTCGTCCACCACGGCTTCCTTGGCCAGGCGGGCGATTTCTTCCACGAATTCGTCATAGACGGTTTCGTGGACATAGGCGCGCTTGATCGCCACGCAGACCTGGCCTGCGTTGACCATCGCGCCCTGATAGACCTTTTCGGCGGCCAGCTTGGCCGGCATGTCGTCCAGCACGATGGCCGCGTCGTTGCCTCCCAGTTCCAGCGTCACGCGCTTCACGCTGCCCGAGGCCGAAGCCATGACTTTCTTGCCGGTGACGGTCGATCCGGTGAACGCCACCTTGGCCACATCGGGGTGGGTGGAAAGCGCCGCGCCCAGATCGTTGACGTCGGCGATGATGTTGACGACCCCAGCCGGCAGGATCGACGCGATCACTTCGCCCAGCAGCAGGGTGGTGAGCGGCGTAGTCGGCGCGGGCTTGGCCACCATGGTGTTGCCCGCCAGAAGGCACGGGCCCAGCTTGTTGGCCAGCAGCACCACCGGGAAATTCCACGGCGTGATCGCCGCGCACACGCCCAGCGGGGTGCGATGCTCGATCACGGTATTGCCGCCCTCTTCGCGCAGGACCTTGTCGGTGATGCGCATGCCGGCAAAGGCCTTGAGCACGAAAACCGTGCCGTAGATTTCGTTGCGCGCCTGGTCGAGCGGCTTGCCCTGCTCGGCGGTGAGCAACTGGGCAAACTCCTCGATCCGCGCCATCACCGCGTCGGCCAACTGGTCGATCAACGCGGCGCGATCGTCCTGGCTGCGCGCGGCCCAGGCGGGGAACGCCCGCTTGGCGGCGGCCACGGCCGCCTCCAGCTGGGCCTGGTCGGCGCGCGGAGCCTGGGTCAGCACGGCTTCGGTGGCGGGGTTGATCACGTCGAACGTGGCCGCGCCCGGCACCAATTGACCGTCGATCAACAGGCTGAATTGCTTGTCCATGTCAAAAATTCCTTTGCCTATGGGGCCATTGTGGGAAGGCGTCAGCCAATGCGCAAGATCGGCTTGACCACGTGGCCCGCCTCTCCCTGCGCAATGGCATCCGCGATGTCTTCGAACGCGAAAAAGCGCACCAGGCGATCGAACGGAAAGCGCCCGGCGCGATAGTGGGCCAGCAGTTCGGGGATGAAGGCCTGCGGATCGGCACCGCCTTCCACCACGCCGCGGATCACGCGGCCCCCGCTCATCAGGAACGTGGCATCGGCGGCAATGTCGCCGGGGCCATAGGCGCCCACCAGCGCCATCTGCCCGCGCGGGGCCAACGCCGGCAGGGCGGCGTTGACCACGTCGGGACGACCGGTCGTGTCGATCACGCAGTCGAAACCCTGGGCCAGGCCCGCGGCCCGGGCATGGTCGGCCAGGCTGCCGCTGCGCGCGTCAAAGCCATGCGTGGCGCCCAGTTCCTGCGCCAGGGCAATGCGCGCGGGATTGATGTCCACCGCCGCCACCACGCCGGCCCCGGCAATGCCGCAGGCCATGATGGCGGAAAGCCCCACCGCGCCGGTGCCGATCACCGCCACGCTGGCGCCCGGGCGCGGGCGCAGTTCGTTGAGCACGGCGCCCGCCCCGGTCTGGATGCCGCAACCCAAGGGCCCGAGCAGTTCGAGCGGCAGATCGGCATCCACTTTCACCGCATTGCGCGCATGGACCAGGGCATGGGTGGCGAACGAGGATTGGCCGAACACGTGGCTGTGGATCGCCGTGCCATCGGACGCAGACAACGCGGTGGTGCCATCGGTGCGGCTGCCGCCAAAGTTATAGGCGAACCAGTCGTGGCAATAGGCCGGGGCGTGATCGTCGCACGACGGGCAATGCCCGCAGGAATCGAAGCTGAGCACGACATGGTCGCCCGGTGCCAGCGTGGTAACGCCAGCACCCACGCGCTCCACCACGCCCGCGCCTTCGTGGCCCAGCACCACGGGAAAGGGCGTGGGCAGGTGCCCGTCGCGCAGCACCATGTCGGTATGGCACACGCCCACGCCAACCAGCCGCACCACCAGTTCGCCCTCGCGCGGATCGTCGAGCACGACCGGCTCGATCACCGGCGGCGCACCCGGCTGGCGGAACACGGCGGCTTGGGCGGGCGTGGGCATGGCAAGTATCCTTGACTGGAACGAACACAAAGGAAGCGCCGAGCCGGGGGATGGTGGAGGGTTCGGCCCGGCGCCAGTGGGTGGATGGGTGCTTGGGTGATCAGAACTTGAAGCCGGCGCGCAGATACCATTCGCGCGGGCGGTTATAGCTGCCAAAGATTGCCCCGGCCGAAAGATTGGGGCCGCCGGTCACCAGATAGCGCGTGTCGGTCAGGTTGGTGCCTCCCACCGTCAGCGACCAGCGATCGCCCGGCGTGTTGTAGGTAAGGCTGGCGTTGACCATGTCGTTGGTGGGGCGGCGCAGCAGGAGGGTACGCGCGATGTCGTTCCACACCGGGGTGGTGTGTGTCCAGTCTGCCAGGGCCACGACATTGCCGCCATTGGCCAGGTCGAGCTGGTAGCGCGGCGAAACGTTGATCTTCCAATTGGCCGTCTTGGGCAGCGGCGCGCCCAGGAAGATGCCGGCCTGGATGCCGGGGATCGGGCTGGCGTTGACGAGCGCGGCGGCATCGATCTGGGTATAATGGGCATCGATATAGCCGACCGAGCCATTGATGGTCAGGCCGGTGACCGGCGCCAGCACCATCTCGGCTTCCACGCCCTTGATCCGCGCGCGCCCGGCATTGGCGATCGTGGGCGAGGTGCCGATCTGGATGTTGAGCTGCACGCCCTGGTAATCGGTGGTGAACGCCGCCAGGTTCAACTGCAGCTTGCGATCGAGCAGGGTGGATTTCACGCCCAGTTCCCACGTCGTGGCCTTTTCCGGGCCAAAGCCGGGGGCAACGTTGCCCTGCGGGTTGGTCAATCGCGTGGTCCAGCCGCCGGTCTTGTACCCCTTGGACCACGAACCATAGACCATGATCCGGTTGGCCGGATATAGCTGCACCCCCACCTTGGGCGAGAAGTTGTCAAACGTCTTGCGGTTCACCCCCGGCGTATAGACCTGCACCGGATTGGCGGGGTTGGGATAGGAAATGCCGGTCTGACAGCTGACCGGGCCAAGCGGGAACGGCGCGCCCGGCGTGACATTGCCATTGGCATCGCTGCACCCGAACAGCTTGTAGTTGAAGCCGTTCAATTCCTGCTGCCCGCCTTCGAACTGCTTGGTTTCATGGGTGTAGCGCCCACCCACGGTAATCCCCAGGATCTCGATCGGGCGATAGTCCACCTGGCCGAAGAAGGCATAGTTTTCGGTCTTGAAGCGGTTGGGCCCATCCACCTGCACCAGGCCTTCGTCAAACGTGACGTAATCGTGCAGCGTGCCCTGCTCCTTGAAATAGTACCCGCCCAGCACGTAGTTCAGCTTCTTGTCCAGTGCCTTGCCCAGGATCTGCACTTCCTGGCTGAACTGCCACTGGTTCTGCTGGAACGACAGCTCCAGGAACGACAGCGGTGAACCGTCCGCGTCCACGCCGGCGCGCCAGCGCGTATCGCGATAGGCGGTGATGGACTTGATCGTGAGGTCGTCGTTCACTTGCGCCTGCACCGTGGCGCCCAGGCCCCAGGTGGTCAGCTTGTTGAAGCTGGGCCCGGTGGCATAGCTGGTATCGGGATCGGACAAGACAAAGCGGGAATCCCAAGGCAGGCGATCGTTGGTGGGATCGCTATCGACGTTCACGCCTGCCAATGGCGACAGCCGGCGGCCATATTGCGTGCCCCGCGCCCCGCACAGCGCCTGGGCATTGCGCGCGGCGATCTGCTGCGCATTGGCGCCGATGCAGAAGTTGTAGAGGCCCGAGAACAGGAAGCCCGTGGTGCCCGAGGCCGACAGCGCGGTACCAGGCAGATTGTCCGTCCCGGCAAAGGGGCCAGGCAGGTTCACCGTGCCCAGCAGCTTGGTCGCCTGCGAGGACGTGTCCTGGCGAGTCCAGTCGCCGGTCAGCGTGGCGGTGATCGCGCCGCCGTTGTCCCACTTCAGCTTGCCACGCAGCGAGGCGGTGTTGTCGCCCCCTTCACGGCTGGAGCTGGCATAGTCGGCCTGGTTGAAATTATAGAAAGTGTCGGAATTGCTGGCGCGCTGGTCGGGATAGGGAATGCGCTTGAGGAACCCTTCCCGGTTGGTGACAGCGAACGTGACCGAAGAAAACAGCGACTGGGCGAGCGGCACGTCGATCGTGCCCCGCACCTTGACCAGGTTGTAGCTGCCGGTTGTGGCGTCGATCGAGCCCTTGAATTCCGTGCCCGGCTCGTGGGTGACGATCGAAATCGCCCCGCCAATGGTGTTGCGGCCAAACAGCGTGCCCTGCGGGCCCTTGAGCACTTCGACGCGCTCCACGTCGGGCAGGTCTTGGTTCGCCCCCACCGTGCGCGCCAGATAGACGCCGTCCAGGTAGATCCCCACGCCGGGATCGATGTTGAAGGCAAAGTCATCCGATCCGATGCCGCGGATCGTAGCCGAAAGCACGGCCGAAGAGCCGGAAAACGGCGTCCCGCCATCCAGGTTGACGTTGGGCGCCAGCGCCGAAAGCGACGAAACGCTGGTCACCGCCCGTTCCTTGAGCGACGCGGCGGTGAACGCGGAAATGGCGATCGGCACGTTCTGCACGTTTTGCGCGCGCTTTTGCGCCGTAACGACGATTTCCTGGATGCCGCCCTGCTGCGGCGCCGGCGCGCCATCGGCCGGCGGCGCGGCGTCCTGGGCCTGGGCCAGGCCCGGCGCGGCCGCGCCCAGGGCCGCGGCCATGGCAAACAGGCTGGAACGGGTGGAACATTTCAGCATCCTGCACTCCCTTGCGATTTGTTATCGCTGTGGGAGCTACCCGCCTGCCTGCGCGCCTTCTTGCACGATCGCGCGAAAAGCACGGACAAACGCGATGGGCATGGCGCGATCCGCGCCTAGCTGTGGTCCGCCCGCTGCACATAGGCGTCGAGCCTGGCCAGCATGGCCTGCTTTTCGGCCTCGGGCAGCCATGCCGCCCTAAATCCATTGCGCGCCAGGGTGACGATCTCGGTTCGCGTCAGGGCGCTGCGATCGGCGGCACGGATCAACACGTCGTCGAGATATTCGCTGCCCATATAGGCCGGATCATCCGAAGAAATCGTCACGTTCAACCCGGCGTCGAGCATTGCGCGCACCACATCCACCGGTGTCTCCAGGCCTTTGCGCAAGGTTCCCGAAAAAGTGGGGCACACCGTGAAGAACATGCCCCGCTGCCGCGCCAAGGCAACCAGTTCGGGCGATTCCACAATGTTGCCGCCATGGTCGATGCGATCAACCTTGAGATCGAGCAGCGCAGTGCGGATATGGTCCAGCGTATTGTCCTGATCGACATCGCAATGCGCCGTCACCCGCAGGCCATGGGCCCGCGCCTTGGCGAAATGGGCACGGAACTTTTCAGGCGGGTTGCCTGCTTCATCGGAATCGAGGCCGACTCCGACCAGATCCTTGCGGAAGGCCAAGCCGGCATCGAGCGCATCCATCGCGCTCTGCGCCGAAAGATCGCGCACAAAGCACAGGATCAATTGCGAACGGATGCCAAGCCGGGTCCGCGCGTCGCGCCGCGCCCGGGTGATCCCGCCAATCACCGCGGCCATCGGCACGCCGCGCTTGAGATGCTCCTGCGGATCGAAGAACATCTCGGTATAGATCACGTTCTGCGCGGCGGCCTTGGCGAGATAGGCATAAGTTAGGTCATAGAAGTCCTGCTCCTTGAGCAGCACTTTCATGCCGTCATAATAGATCGCCAGAAAGCTCGGCAGGTCGTGATAGCGGTAGCTGGCCTTCATCGCGGCGACATCGGCAAAGGGGAGTTGCAGCCCATTGCGCCGCGCCAGGGCGAATTTCATCTCGGCTTCCAGCGTGCCTTCAAGATGGACGTGATATTCCGCCTTGGGCATGCCCGCGATGAACCTGGCCAGGGCCGCATCCTTGACCGGCGCCACTGCCCTTGCCCGCCCGATGGTAGCCATCGCGCACACCATCCCTGCTGCAAATCCGCGCCGATCCATTGCCACCCCCTTGCTGTCTCACTGCCCATGTCACGACGCGCGTTTGTCGGGTGGCACGCGCCTTGTGGTCAAACATGGAATGCGCAATGGCGCGTGGCAAAAAACAGAGCGGGGCCAGGCACGACCCGGCTATCAATGCATCGCGCGATACTGGCGTGGGGTCTGGCCAAAGCGTTCCTGGAAACGGCGGCTGAAATAGGAACTGTCGGAAAATCCGCAGTCGAACGCGATCTGGGTAATGCTGCGCTGGGGTTCCAGCGTCAGCCTCTGCGCGGCGAGCGCCAGGCGGCGCTCGTTGATATAGCCGCCCAGCGTCACCCCCTGGCCGGCCGCTGCTGCCTGCAGCCGGCGCAGCGAAACGCCCATGTCGGCCGCGATCGTGGCAGGCGAAAGCGTGTGATCGGCAAGGCGTGCCGCCACGATGGCGCGAGCGCGCTCGAGCAGGCCATGGCGGCTGGGCCGGGCCACCTGGTCGGTCGGGCGCAGGCTGGCCAGCAGCAGCGAACAGAACACCGCGTCATAGCCTTCATCGGGCAGCCCATCCGGGCTTGCCTCGCTCTCGCGCCACAGCGAAAGCATGAAATCGTGCAGCAGGCGGGTGGACGGCGCCTCGCGCGGGATGCAGGTGGCCACCGCATCGTCCAGCCAATGCGGCGCCTCGCCCAACACGGCGCGATCGAATTCGGCCACGACCAGTTCATGCTCGCTGCGCAAGTCGAACCGATAGACCTCTTCACTGGCACAGAGCACCATGTCGCCGGCGCGCACGTCCAGCTCGCGCCGGCGGTGGACCGCCCGCCCCTGGCCCGAGCGCACGACATGCAGCTTGAGCCGCGGCCCGCCGCCATGCCCGGCTTCGAGCAGGCGGCGCTCTACCGAAACCGGGGTGGCGCGGGGCCGGGTCATGGCGATGCCACCCATTTGCCAGCGCGAGACGGTGGCTTCGAAGTGCGGGGTCAGCGGATTGGTGGAAAGGCCCGAATACGTGCTCGACATCAAGCTGCGCCAGTACGGCAGCTTGTCGGCTCCAGGCACGTTGCGCGTCGAAAAATGCTCGATCATCAGCCTTGATCCACCCTCAGCCTATCAGCGGACTCGGTCTTGGCGCCGTGCCTCCTGTTCTGAATTAGTCAGCAATACATACAAATGCAATCAGGCGCCCGATCGGGCAGGGCCGCCAGGGCGGCGGGTCAATGCCCGCCGCTGGTGTCGATCGGTCCCTTGGGCCGGGGCGCCAGCCAGATCAGCGCCGCTGCCACACCAAAGCATAGCGCCACGGCGGCAAAGACATCGAGCGTGGCCAGCATCACGCTTTGTCCTTCCACGATGCTGGTCAATGTGCTGGTGGCGCCATCGTGGGAAAGCCCGCCGGACACGAAATTGTCGATCGCCTGCTGCCCGTTGGCCATGGCGCCGGCCAGTTCGCTCTGGTTGAACCGGGCCGAGTCTGCCCAGCTGGTCTGGACCAGCGACGTGCCGATCGCCCCGCCCATCGTGCGCATGAAGTTCGACAGCCCCGCCGCGCTGGCTTGCTCGTGCGGCTCCACGCTGGCCATGGCGATGCCGGTCACCGGGATGAACAGCATGACCATGAACGGCCCGGTGAGCAGCGTGGGCCAGGCCATCTGCCAGAACGTGATGTCCTGGTTGAAGCCCATGCGCCACACGCTGATCGCGCCCAGCCCGACCAGACCGATCGAAACGATCAGGCGCGGATCAAAGCGGTTGACCGCTGTGCCGACGATCGGAGAGCTGACGATCGCCAGCACGCCCATCAGGCCCGTCGCCATGCCCGCCCAGGTGGCGGTATAGCCCATGTTCTGCTGCAGCCACAGCGGGATGATCACGATGCCCGCGAAGAATGCGCCGAACCCCACCGCGAACGTGACCGCCGCCGCCGCAAAGCCGCGATGGCGAAAGACCTTGAGATCGACCACCGGATTCTCTTCGGTCGATTCCCAGATCAGGAACGCGGCAAAGCCGATCGCGGCAATCACCGCCAGCCAGCGGATTTCCGCAGCGGCAAACCAATCGTGGTTGCGTCCTTCGTCCAGCATGATCTGGAACGCGGCCACCCAGACTACCAGCAAGGCAAAGCCCACCTTGTCGATCGAGGCCGGCTCGCGCGGGTCGGGCTGGCCCTTGAGCAGCCACAACGCCAGCATGCCCCCGCCCAGCGCAACCACCGCGGGCAGGATGAAGATATCGTTCCACGTCATGCTGTCGCAGATCACGCCGCCCAGGATCGGCCCGGCGATGGGGCCGACCAGCGAAGTCATGGCCCACAACACGGTGCCTTGCGTGGCCTTTTCGGGCGGGAAAACGCGCAGCAGCAGGAGCTGCGAAAGCGGCATGATCGGCCCGCCCACCATGCCCAGCAGCACGCGGCCCAGCACCAGCATGCCCAGCGAGTTGGCCAGGCCGCAGAACACCGACAGCGCGGCAAAGGCGAGGTAGCAGGTAATGAACACGCGCTGCGCGCCAAAGCGCTTGGCCAGCCATCCCGTCAGCGGCACGGTGATCGCCTCGGCCACGGCATAGGACGTGATCACCCAGGTGCCTTGCGTGGAGGAAACGCCCAGCGCGCCGGAAATGGTCGAGACCGAAACGTTGGCGATGCTGGTATCGAGCACCACCAGGAAATTGCCGAGGCCGATGGCCAGCGCTGCCAGCAGCAGCTTGCCCCCGGTGAGCGGCCCGGCCGGCTCGCGCGCCGTCAGCGCGCGGCCCGCCATTGCAACGGATGTGGACATGGCAGATGCCTTTCCGAAAGGAAGCCGCGCTCAGTTCTTCACGGCGATATCGGCCGTCATCGACAGACCCACCTGCAAGGGATGGCGCGCCAGCTGCGCGGGATCGAGCGCGATGCGCACCGGCAGGCGCTGCACCACCTTGATCCAGTTGCCGGTGGCATTCTGTGCCGGCACCACGGCAAAGGCCGAACCGGTGCCCCCGGCAAAGCCCACGACGCGGCCTGTGAACGTCACATCGTCGCCATAGAGATCAGACGTGAGCGTCACCGGCTGGCCAGGGCGCACATGGGCCAGCTGCACTTCCTTGAAATTGGCATCGACATAGGCCGCCTGGAGCGGCGCGATCGACATCAGCGTCTGCCCGGCCTGGACGCGCTGCCCCACCTGCACCTGCCGCTCGGACACCACGCCATCGACAGGTGCGCGGATCACGGTGCGTGCCAGGTTGACGCGGGCCTGCTCCAGGCTGGCCCGCGCGGCGAGCACTTCGGGATTGGTGTCGACCGTGGCATTGGCGGTAAGCGCCTGGTTCGCGTCGCGATCGCCGGTCGCGCTCATGCGGTTGGCGGCGGCCTGGGTGCGCGCCGCCTGGGCGGCTTTCACATTGGCCAGCGCGCTGGCAAAGGCGCTGCGCGCGCTGGTCAGTTCCTCGCCCGAAACAGAGCCGGAGGCGACCAGCGCCTGGCGACGATCGAGGTCGATCCGCGCCTTTTCCAGATCGGCCTGGGCCGAAGCCAGCTGGGCATCGGCGCGCGCCTGGTCTGCCGCGCGGCTGGCGATCAGCGCAGTCAGCCCGCTGCCCGTGGCCATCAGCCCGCGGACCTTGCGTTCGGTTTGCGCCAGTTGCGCCTCGGCCTGGGCCACCGCGATCCGCGCATCGGTATCGTCAAGCCGCACCAGCACGTCGCCGCGCTTGACCGCCTGGGTATCATCCACCAGCACTTGCGCCACCGGGCCGCTCACTTGCGGGGTCACTTGCGCCAGATTGGCGCCGACATAGGCATTGTCGGTCACCACATGGCGGCCGGCGACGAAATGGTCATAACCCCAGGCGCCTACGGCAGCCACGGCCACGGCGCCGGCCAGCCCCGCGAACAGCTTGCTGCGGCGCGCCTTGGGCGACGCGCTGGCGGCGCCGTCAAAACCGGTTTCCACGTCGGCGATCTTGGTCATCACGGTCATCGGAGGGGATCCTTTCACGAACGAAAGCCGCCGCCGAGCGCGCGCACCATGGCGACGTCGAGGGCAAAGGCACGGGTTTGCAGGGAAGCGACGGTCTTGCGCGCCGCGATCAGGGAATCTTCGGCGTTGAGCACGTCGAGATAAGTGGCCAGGCCCCCGCGATAGCGGTTGTTGGCCACGGTCCAGGCGGCCTGGGCCGAAGCCTGCGCGGCTTGGGCGCGGCCCAGGCGTTGGCCCAGTGCCTGCTGGCTGGTGGCGGCATCGGCCACATCGTGCAACGCCTGGACAAGCGCCGCATCATATTGCGCCACGGCCACTTCGTGATCGGCCTCGGTCCCGCGATACTGGGCACGCAACCGCCCGCCATCGAGGATCGGCAGGCTTAGCGCCGGGCCGACCGAGCCATAGTCCGATCCGGACTGGAACACCTTGCCGATATCGAGCGCCTGCATGCCGATCAGCGCGGACAAGTTGACGCTGGGATAGAAAGCCGCGCGCGCCTGGCGGATGCGGCTGTCGCTCGATTGCACGCGCAGCTTGGCCGCGATGACATCGGGACGGCGGCCGATGAGTTCGGCCGGCAGATTGGCGGGCAGTCCAGCCGTGGCCTTGCCCAGGTCGATCTGCGGGCGGGCAATCGCCAACCCGCGATCGGGACCGGCCCCCATCAGCGCGGCGATGCGGTTGCGCGCCAGGCCGATGCTTTCGTCCAGGCTGGCCAGATCGCCCTGCGCGGTTTCCAGCGAAGACACCGCGCGCTCCACCGCGCCCATGTTTTCCAGGCCCTGCCGCTGGCGGTCAGCCATCAGGTCACGCGTCTTCTGGCGCACCTCCACGGCATCGACCGCGGCATCGCGCTGGGCAAAAAGGCTGGCCAGGTCGGCATAGGCACTGGCGATGCCGGCCGAAACGGTCAGCCGCGTCGCGGCCGCTTCGGCGCCCGCTGCTGCCGCGTCAGACTTGGCAGCGGCCAGCGCGGCGCGGTTCTTGCCCCAGAAATCCAGATCCCACGACAAGCTGAGCGAGGCCTGGCCATAATCGGGCCAACCGCGCGGGCTCATGCCCTGGGGAAACAGATAGTTGTTGCTTTGCTGTGTCAGGCCGCCCTGCGCCCCCGCAGTCAGACTGGGCAGCAACGCGCTGCGGCTTTCGCCAGCCACCGCCTGCGCCTTGGCAAAACGCGCCTGGGCCACGCGCAAGTCGGTCGCGCCTGCCAGCCCTTCGGCAATCAGGCTGTCGAGCTGGCTATCGCCATAGGCCTGCCACCAGCCATCCGACGGCCAGTTGGCCGCGCTCGCACCCGAAGCTGGCGCCAGGCTCTGGCTTGCGCCGAGCTTTTCCGGCGTGGCCATCGTGGCCAGTTGCGCGCGCGGTGGCGGCACGGCGCATCCGCCGGTCAGCAAGGCCAGCCCGGCAACGGCCAGAGCGAGCGTGGGCCGCAACGACATGCGCGGGGAGGCATCGGACGACGCATGGGCCAGCGGCATGACGGACGCGGCCGGGCGGCGGAATTCCGGCGGTTTGGGCAAGACTTGCATGGGCGACTCCGGGCTGGATAACCGTACTGAACGGTTCAGTATTGCCGGACTGTTGCGTCGTCAATGAAAAAGTGTACAGTTGGGTTCAGATAAGGAGAAAATGCATGCGGGTGAAATCCGATGCCCGGCGAGAGGCCATCTTGGACATTGCCAAGGACCTGTTCCGCGAGGTGGGGTACGAACGTGCCTCGATGGCGATGATCTCGGCCCGGGTCGGCGGCTCGAAAGCCACGCTCTACAGCTACTTCAAATCGAAAGAGGCGCTGTTTGCCGCGGCCATGATCGCGGCGATGGAAGAACAGGCGCAAGGCCTGCTCGATCTGCTCAATCCGGCCGAGCCCGACCTGCGCACCGTGCTCGTGCGCTTTGGCCATGCCTATCTCGCGCTGGTGACATCGGCCGATGCCCTGGCGATCACGCGCACCGCGATTGCCGAAGGGACCAACAGCGGGCTGGGCGCCGAACTCTATGAACTGGGCCCGCGCCGGGGCATGCTGGCGGTGGAAGACTATATGCGCGGGCTGGTCGAACGCGGCACGCTGCGCCCGTGCGATCCGCGTGTCGCCTCGGCCCATCTCAAAGGGCTGCTCGAAGCCGGGATGGTGGAACCGCTGCTGTTCGGCGCCCCGATCGAATTTGCGATCGATGCCGCTATCGAAGAAGCGATCGACGCATTCCTGCGGGCTTATCTGGCCGCCGCCGATGCCAGCTAAGTCACCAGCACCAGGCGGATATCGTTGACATTGGTATGCGTGGGGCCGGTGATCAGCAGATCGCCGAGCGCGGCGAAGAAGCTGTAGCTGTCATGCCCCGCCAATGCCTCCCCCGCGCCAAGGCCGGCGGCGCGAGCGCGGGCCAAGGTATCGGGCGCGACGAACGCGCCGGCGGCATCCTCGCTGCCGTCGATCCCGTCGCTGTCGGCGGCCAGCGCCCAGACACCCGGAAGGCCATCGAGCGCGAGCGCCAGGGCCAGCGCGAATTCGCAATTGCGCCCACCCCGGCCGATCGGGCCGCCCACCAGCGTTACCGTGGTTTCCCCGCCCGACAGGATCACCGCAGGCGCGCGCACCGGATCGCCCCAGGCCTGCGCCGATCGGGCAATGCCGGCCATGGCCCGGCCCAGTTCGCGCGCTTCGCCTTCCAGCGTGTCGCCCAGCACAAGGGGATTGAGCCCGAGCGCGCGGGCTTGCGCCACGGCGGCTTCCAGCGCCCGGCGGGGTGAAGCGATCACGCGCGTTTCACCCGCTCCCGCCACCACCGGCCCGGCCTGGCGCAGCGCGGCCAGCACGGGTGCGGGCACGGGCAGGCGATAGCGGGCGATGATCGCCAGCGCATCGGCCGGGGTGGTAGCATCGGCCAGCGTCGGGCCGGATGCGACCGCCGCCGGATCATCGCCCGGCACATCGCTGATCACCAGCGTCAGCACGCGCGCCGGCGTGGCCAGCGCCGCCAGCCGCCCGCCTTTCACGCGCGATAGGTGCCGGCGCACCGTGTTGATTTCGGCAATGCCGGCACCCGATTCCAGCATGGCACGGGTCAGCGCCTGCAACCCGGCCAGGTCCAGCCCATCCACCGGCCATTCCATGCAGGCCGATCCCCCGCCCGAAATCAACGCGATCACCAGGTCGTCGGCGGTCAGTCCCTGCAGCGCCGCCACGATGGCCTGGGCGGCAGCAAGGCTGTGCTGGTCGGGCACGGGGTGGCCCGCTTCAACCACGGCGATGCGGCCGGATGGCAGGCCCGCACCGTGCCCGTGGCGGGTGGCCACCACGCCGGACACAGGCACGCCCGGTCCCCAGCGATCCAGCAACGCCGCATCAAGCGCGCTGGCCATGGCCGCGCTGGCCTTGCCCGCACCGATCACCACGCAGCGCCCGGCCGGCGCAGGCGGCACATGCCCGCGCATCAACCGCGCCGGCTGGCTGGCGGCAATCGCCGCATCGTGGATCGCCCGCAGCAGGAAACGGGCGCGTGCATCATCGAGCGGAGGGGAAACGGTCATGTCCTGGGGATGGCAGTGCTTGTCGGCCCAGGCAATCCGGGCCATGGTCCAAAAAGATCGGATCGCCGCCAGGCGCACCGGAAATCGGGAGAGAAGCCAAGTGAAGAACACGCTGCGCCGGCAATTCGGGGCTGCCGCCCTGCTGTTTGCCGTGGCGGCCGGCGCTGCCAGGCCCGGTGCCGCCATGGCTGCACCCGCCGCACCCGCGCCCACGCTGGAATATGCCTTCACGGCAACGGTAACGCTCGCCTCGCCGGTGGAACAAGGCGAAGTCGCCAGCGGGCGCAAGCGGTTCATCGCGATCACCGGCGGCACGGTGGATGGCCCGTTGTTCAAGGGGCGCGTCCTGGCCGGCGGTGGTGACTGGCAAACCATCCTTCCTGGCGGCTTGACCCAGGTGGAAGCACGCTACTTCCTTCAAGCCGCCGATGGCACGGTGGTGGACGTGGCCAATCCGGGCGTGCGCGTGGCCAGCCCCGACGTGACCGAGCGAATCGCGCAAGGGCAGGATGTGCCACCCGATGCCTATTACTTTCGCACCACGCCGCGCCTGGCCGCGCGGGCCGGCCCGCTGGACTGGATGAACCGCGCGGTCTTCGTGGCGCGCGGCATTCGCCGGCCCGACCATGTGCAGATCGATTTCTACGTGGTGCGTTAACGCCCGCCGCGCGGCAGCGACAGGAAATCGCGCGGCGACAGGGCTTCATCGGTGAAGCGCGCCATGGCGATTGCGCCATGGAAATGGTTCACCCCGTTGCGCCGCATTGCCACGCTGGTGCTGCCCGGTTGTTGCGGCGCAAAGGCCACGCGGGCCTCTCCCTCCAGCAAGCCGTTGACATAGCTGCGATAGGTGGTGCCGTCGAACGTCTGCGCCACGTGATACCAGCGACCGATCGGGTGCAGCCGCGCGGGATCGGCCAAGACCTGGCTGTAACCGGCGCCCTTCACAAAAGTGTCGAGATACCACGATTGGCCGACCACGCGGATTTCGAACAGCATGCGGGTTTCGCCCGTCGGGCGGCCGGGCGTGTCGTTGCTGGCCAGGTGCAGCCAGCGCTGCTCGAACGCGCCGCCATCGGGCCGAAACACCGCCTCGGCGGTGAACCGCGCGGCGCCGGCCAGCGGGTGGCGCGGCAGGATCAGGGCATCGGCCTGCCCGTCGAACACCATGGCCTTGCCTTCGACCCTGGGATGGCCCTGCACTTGCGGCGCCATGTGGCCGATGCGGGCCAGACTGTCGAACCGCCATACTTCCTGCCGCGCGCTGGCGCAGCCGGGCAACAGCAAAGCCAGCGCCAGCACCGCGCGCGCGATCATGGCAGCACCACCACGTTGTTGCGCTGGGTCACTTCGGCCACGCCGCTAGAAACCCGCACATGCAGGCCCTGTGGCGCGCCAGCCGGAATCGCCAGCGTGACCGTGGCGGTGCGCGGGGTCAAATCGGTGGGCGCCGGCAGCGGCGGCACTGCCGCGCGGGCCAGCACGTGTCCGTCCGCGGTTTCCAGCGTCAGCGTGCCCGCCGGCGCCGCCATGCTGCCCAGGCTGTGCACCCGCACGGTGATCCGGCTTCCCTTGCGCGTCACATCGTCGGCGCCAATGCCCAGGTCCGGCCGATGCTCGGGCTGCACCGCCGCGCGTTGCGTTAGGCGGAACGTCATCACCGTGGTCTGCCCCGGTGCGAAGGCCAAGGGAATGGAACCGCCGCGTTCCATTTCCACGCTGCGCTTCTCCAGCGACTCGCGCGCCGCGTCGCCGTCATCCGGCGCGAGGCCCTGCGTCATCGTCCAGGTGCCGGCTACCACGTTCCAGGTGCCCATCTCGGCACGCTGTTCCTGACGGCTCGTGTTGTGGGCGATGACGGTAAAGCCCTCGGGCGTGGCATCGCGCACCAGGATCGCCACCTTGAGCGCGGCTTCCGGGTCGGCAAAGCGCCAGCTTACCGCGTTGCCCGGCCAGGTCTGGTTGCGTTTCAAGGCAATGCCGCCCAGCCGTTCGCGCTGGAGCAGGTCGTTGGCCGCTTCCACCCGGTCGGTCCACCAGTGGCCCTGCGTGATCATATACATGTGCTGCGTCTTGTCGGCGATGCCGGCAGCGTTGAGCGCTTCCAGCCAGGCGCGGTTGCCGGTGCTGTTCCACGCTTCGAACCGGGCCACGTCGTTCCCGTTTTCCGCGCCCTTGCGCAGCACATCGGCCCAGTCGCCGCGCTTGCCCAGCACGGTCAGCGCATTTTCGTTAAGCTCGCCCAGCGCGGCAAAATTGCCCGTTCCCAGCCGGCCCAGCACGGGGCGCAGGTACTTGTCATCGCCGGTAAAGCGCCAGGCAGCCCAGGCCGATTGCATCGGCAGGCTGGCCCCGCCGCCATCGCCCGCCCGCTCGGCATCGCTGTTCCAGCCGATGTCATTGGGAAAGCGCCACAGCCCGTCGGCGCCCTGCTTGCCATGGGCCAGCAGCCCGTCGATCAGGCCCGTCACCAGATGCCGCGCGGTGGGATCGGCATTGTACAGGCCCAGCAGGACCGGCGTGTGCATGATCACGAAGCCATAGGGCTTCTGCCAGGCCCACGGCTCGTCGCGATAGATCTTGCGCCCGCCATACCAGCTTGAGGAAATGTGCATATGCCCGGCCGGATTGGTGCGGATCACACTGCCCAGCGCCTTGACCGTGGCCATCATCCGCTCCACCGCCTTGGGCTCGCCCCAATTGAGATAGAGCCGCTCGGCGTCGGAATTGATGCCTTCCTCGTAAACGTGCAGTTCGTCGCTGGTGATATAGCTCAAGCCATTGACGATCATGCCGTTCTTGTAGACCGCATCGGACAATGCGCGCAGCGAGGCGTTGATCTTGTCCGGGTCCACGCCCATCAGCGCCATGCCCGGCCATTGCTGCGTCAGGTCGGTATCGTCGGAAATGCCGCCACCGAAATCGCCATAAGGCACCTGGCGGTTGTCGATCCACCAGTTGACGAACTGGCGGGCCAGCTTGAGATCTTCCAACTGGCGAAAGGCCCAAAGCGGCATGCCCTGCGGCGCCTGCGGCTGCACGAACGGTGGCAACTGGTCCTGCGAATAGCCGATGTCGGCCCAATAGCGCCGCGCCTCAAGATTGTCCGGGTCCACGCGCAACAGGTCGGTAATGTCGCCATAAAGCCGGCGATAGAGCCCCGCGCGTTTCGAGGCGGTGTGTTCCTCCACCAGGAAGGCCCAGTTGTCTTTCACCTGGTTGAAGCGGTCGGCCACATGCTCCTTGAGCGCGGCCGCGCGGTCCTTGAACACCAGCCGCACGCCCATGCCATCGAGCGATGCCGGCCCGAAATCGGGCGCGGCGGACGCCACCGTCAGGTAGAGGCTGTCACCCGTCAGGATGCGGTCGCGCAGATCGAGCCACAGCGTGCGCGGCTCACCCGGCCGCACCGAGACTTGCACGTCGATCATATCACGCCCCGGCCAGATCGGGTCTTTCACGCGAATGTTCAGCGCAATTAGCCCCTTGGCATCGGGCGCGGCATGCAGCGCGGGCAGATCGAGCGCCACGCCATCCAGGCCATCGTGGCTGTTTTCCCAGCCATAGTTCCACGCCCGCGCCAGCGGCCGGCCCGCCGGGGCATCGCCAAAGTTCGACGGGATCAGCACATGCACCAGCGGCAGCCGCGCCGCGCCCTCGTCGCGCACTGCCGTGTCGCTGCCCGCCGCGCTTCCCGCGCCCACCGCCGCACGCACGCCGTCGGTGGGCAGCGCCACCACCGTGGCGCGCTCCGCCGCCGGGTAGCGACCGGCGATGAAAGCATTGAGGCCCGCCAGCGCGCCCAGATCGGTGGGCGCAGCACTGCGCACGGTATAGCGCAACTGGAACGTGCCGGCCGGCACGGGGCCAGCATGCATGTCGTAGGCCCAGATTTCCTGGATCGGCTGTTCCTGCATCACATTGGTGAAGCGCAGCACGCCACCGGTACGCGGCGCGGCCTGGGTGACCGAGCGCACCACCCCTTGCGGACGCGTGGCGAGCTTTTGCCAGCCGCGCTGCCCATCGGCCGACCATTCCAGCGCGCCATAAGCAGCGCCGCGGATCTCCACGCGGTTGAAGCGCTCGGCCACCGGCACGGTCAGGCTATAGGCCTTGCCCCCTTCGACATAGACGTTCCAATCGGGCAGTTCGAAATAGTCGTCGCGACCCGGCAGGCGAGAGCGATTGTAGACGCCGGGCCAGGTGGTTTCGGCGATGCCGTCCACCCCTTTCCACATCCATTCCTTGAGGTCCTTGGCGTCGGCAAACTCCACTTTCCGCACCGTGGTGACCGGATCGGCCAGCGGCGGCGGCGTCTGGCTGTCCCAGCCGAAGCGGTGCAGCCAGGCGGCGCGATCGGGCGCCACGGGCTGCGGTGCCGGGTCCTGGTGCGCGGCAAGTGCCGCTACGCCAGCGCCGTCCAGCATGTGGTCATAGACGCGAATGTCATCCAGGTCTGACCCGCGCATGAAATTGTAGCGGCTCTGCACTTGGTGCGGCGCCATGACCCGGCCAGCCAGGCCGAACTGGTCCAGCCCCATGTCGAGATCGGCGGCCTGCACCTTGCGCGCCACTTCGCGCCCGTCCCAGAACAGCGTGACGCCGCGCGTCTCATCCCAGGCGAAAGCCAGGTGGTGCCAGGCATCGGGCGCCGGGGGCGTCGGGATCGTCCAACTGACGCGCACGCGCGAAAGATTGGCATCGGTGACGAAAGCGTCGAAGCCATGGCCGTTCCAGTCGATGCGCAGGAACGCCATGTCCCAGCTGGAATGATCGGCTGCGCCGGCGCGGAAGATCACGAACGGCGCTTCGCCCACCGGGGTGTGGCTGCGCCAGAAGAACGACAGCGTGCCCCGCTGCGCCAGCATGTTGCCCGGCGCATTCCACGCGACATAGCCGCCATCGCCCCAGCGCCCGGCCCCGCCGGTGGCGCCATCGGGCACGATGGCCACGTCGCTCTGGAAATTGGGCACGGCATCGCCGCCGGCTTGCGTCGCCGTGAAGCCCGTATCCAGCGGGGCGTGGAACAGCAGGCCATCGGCCGGCGTGGCGCGCGCGGCCGTGGCGGCGCAGATCAGAGCCAGCAGCGAGGCGCCACGCAAAAGCGGATGGGGCACGGCAATTCTCCCAGGCAAATCTCTGTTCATTTTTTCACCATCACCCGGGGTGACGAAGATGACGCGCTAACCCAGCGCGCGAAAGCGGAAATCGCGGAACCGCGCTTCCCCCTTGCCCGCCGCATAAAGGCCGGGACGCAGCATCAGGAAGCCGCCGCGCACGTTGTGGTGATAACCCGACACTTCCATCCCACGGTCAAAGCGGCGCCAGGTCTGCCCGCCATCGCCGCTGGTGTGGAATGACACGATGTGCCGATCGTTGCGCACGCGCAAGCGCATCGCCGGCCCGTATGGATTGGCCGGGCGGCCCCGCTCCATCCCATATTGGTGCGTCACGAAACGCCGGGTATCGAACCCCAGCCCGCAATAGAGCGCCTGGTCATAGAACAGCACCAGGCCGGCGGTGGTTTCGGGATCGATCTCGATCGCGCACTCGAACTCATAGGCCCGGTCCCCGGCGATGAGCAGCAGCGGGGCGGAATCGGCAGGCGCGGTGCCACGCGCCGCCAGGTGCAGGCAATGGTTGGAGACGCGCGCCCGGCTGGCTTCGTCCCGCGCGGGCTTGAAGAAATTCCAGCGGCGACCCAGTTCGAGCGTGGCGAAATCGTCGGACAAGGGCAGGCCATGGGGCCCGGCCTTGCGCCCGCCGCCCCCGGGGAGAAACGGCGCGGGCAGCGGCGCGGCTAGATCGCCGCCTTTCATGCGGAACCAGCCGTCGGCGGTCCATTCCACTGGATCGAGCAGCGTCTGGCGCCCCAGCGTCCAATAGTCGCGCTCGAATCCATGATAGACCGACCACCAGTCCCCGCCCGGCCCTTCGAACACGGTGGCATGCCCGCGCGACCACCAGGCCTCATCCCGGCTTTGCGTGCGCACGATCGGGTTGTGCGGGCAGTTTTCCCACGGCCCGTGGATGGAGCGCGATCGCGCCGCGATGACCATGTGCCCGGTGGGCGGGCCGGCGGTGCCGCCCACGGCGGTGATCAAATAGAACCAACCGCCGTGCGCCACGATCTTGGGGCCTTCGGGCGAAAACCCTTCCACATCCCAATCCTCGGGGTAGTGCCAGGGATCATAGACGTGCTCTACCTTGCCCATCGTGGACAGGCCATCGGCGGCAAGCGCCACGCGATCTCCGCCCGACAGGAACAGCCAGCGCGAGCCATCCTCGCCCACGGCATGGCCAGGATCGATGTGATCGGGCAGGCCGAGGTCAATCGGCGCGCTCCACGGCCCCTCGATCCGGTCTGCCCAGATCACATAGTTGGCATTGGGACTGGCCTTGGCGGGGAAATAGATGAAGTAGCGCCCGTTGTGGCGGCACAGGTCCGGCGCCCAGACCGCGCCGACATTCTGGGTGAGCGCGGCGGTGATCGGCTGCCAGTTGAGCAGGTCCTGCGAATGCCAGATAACCAGCCCCGGATAGGAATCGAACGTGGAGAAGGTCATGTAATAGTCGGCGCCGTCCTTCAGGATCGACGGATCGGGATGATCGCCGGCCATGATCGGATTGCGATAGGTGCCGTTGCCCAGATCGGCCAGGCGCTGGCCATCGAACCCGCGCGGGGCGTGGGGCACTGGCGCCAAGGGCACTGGTGGCGCGGCACGGGCCGGCAGGCTGGAAAGCCCCGCCAGACCCACCGCGCCGGCCAGCGCGCCGCGCCGGTCGACGGTGCCGCTCATGCCGCGATCCGCACCGGCGCCAGGCGCGGGCTAAGCAGGTGGACCACCGCAAGCGCCACGAGATAGGCGCTGGCGCAGATGGCAAAGAGCACTTCGTAACTGTGCGTGGCATCGAGGATATAGCCGGCAAACAGCGCCATGCCCATGCCGCCAAAGGCCCCCACCGTGCCGCCGATGCCCACCACCGAACCCACCGCGCCGCGTGGAAACATGTCGGAAGGCAGCGTATAGAGATTGGCGGAAAAGGCCTGGTGCGCAGCCGTGGCGAGGCCGATGATCAAGACGGCCCACCACATGCTGTCCACCCCTTGCACGAACCAGATCGGCAGGACGCAGACCGCGCAGATCAGCATGGTCACCTTGCGCGCGACATTGGGCGAGCGCCCGGCCTTGATCAGGCGCGACGACAGCCAGCCGCCGGCAATGCTGCCCAAGTCCGAAATCAGGTAGATCGCTGCCAGCGGCAGGCCGAAACTCTTGAGATCGAGGTTGTAGCGCGTGAACAGATAGCCCGGCAGCCAGAACAGGAAGAACCACCAGATCGGGTCGATCAGGAACTTGCCCAGGGCATAGGCCCAGGTCTCGCGCACGGTGAGCAGCCTTGCCCAGCCGATCGGGGTGACCGGGTCGGCCGGATCCTGGCGAATCCAGGCCAGTTCGGCGGCGCTGACGCGGCCATGCTGCGTGGGATGGCGATAGAGCAGCCACCACGCCACGACCCAGGCAATGCCGAACAGGCCGGTGACGAAGAACGCCATGCGCCAATCGAACCACAGCACCAGCAAGGGCACGAGCAATGGCGTGATGATCGCGCCGACATTGGCCCCGGCGTTGAACACCCCGATGGCAAAGGCGCGTTCACGCTGGGGGAACCAGTCGGTCACCGCGCGGATGCCGGCGGGGAAATTGCCGGATTCGCCCAGCCCCAGGCCAAAGCGGGCCAGGGCAAAAGAGACCAGGCCGGTGGCAAAGCCATGGGCGATATGGCTCACCGTCCAGATGACGATGGCAATGGTATAGCCCAGCCGTGCGCCCAGCGCATCGACCACTTTGCCGAACGAGAGATAGCCGATGGCATAGGCCACCTGGAACCAGAACACGATCGCCGCGAAATCGGATTCCGACCAATGGAAATCGGCCGCCAGCGTGGGCTTGAGCACGCCGATCATCTGCCGGTCGATATAGTTGATCGCCGTGGCGGCAAACAGCAGGGCCACCACCACCCAGCGCGTGCGCCCCACATTTGCCGTGGCCGGGATGCCTTCCCCGATCTGCGCTTTCATTGCTTCAACTCCCGAAAGCGGCGGGCTTGTTACCCTGCCGGTCATGCTTGCCTAGCGGCCTTAAGCGGCCACGATCGTGCAGGCGACGCTGCCGTGCCCGGCAAAGGCCGCGCGGACCTGTTGCCCCGGCTCGACCGAATGCACCCCGGTGACCGCGCCGGTGGATACCCAAAGGCCGCGCGTCGCATCGATGCCGCGCGCCGCCAGGTTGCCCAGCAGAAAGCGCACCGCGCCCAACGGGCCATCGAGCATCGTGGCCGTCGTGGCCTTGCCGACAGGGGCACCGTCGATCGACAGCGTTACCGAGATAGACGCAAAATCAATCTCTTGCCATCCGGAAAGGGCTGCCCCCACGACCAGGCCATAGTTGTTGCCATAGTCCGAGACGGTGACCGGCGGGCCATCGTCGTTGATCCCCGGGTAAGGCGAACTGGCGACCTCTATACCGATATGCACAGCATCGAGCAGCGCACGCGTGGCGCCATCATCGCCCGGCACCGTCCCGTCCCAGCCCGGCGCCACATGCAGCAGGAATTCCGCCTCTGCCGCAGCAAAGCCTTGCGCAAACACCGGCATGCCGGGCACCTGGCCAAAGCCCGGGATCACCACGCTATCGGCGAAGATCGGCCCGGCCAGGCGGTTGCTGGCCAGACGGGCATCGTCGGGCGGGTTGATCCGCCCCACTTTCCATCCCGCAACCGCGCGGCCGTCGATCGCCAGCGCGGCATCCTGGATGGCATAGGCACCGACCAGATCGGCCGGCGCCTGCCCCGGATAGGATGATAACGCGCGTTTCTCGCGCCGCGCCGCCACGAATGCTTCGGCCACGGCGCGCGCCTCAGACTTTGCCTGTTCCGTCAAACCCATCCCAGCTTACCTCAAGCGGATCGGACAAGGCACTGGCCTGGAAACCGGTGTCAAAACCCGATACAACGCCGTTGAACATGATTTGCCGCGCCCCGCGGTGAACGGGGCAGCATGCGCCTTGCGGCATGGTAACCGGTGTCATATTGCCTTTTACCGCTGACGAAGGCAAGTCTGAAAATCGGGGCCAGAAATCTGGACGCGACGAGAGGCAAGAAGGACACCGCATGGCCAAAGCGCCAAAACCCACGATCAACGATGTGGCGCGCCTTTCCGGGGTGTCGAAAAAGACCGTCAGCCGGGTGATCAACAAGTCACCCCTGCTCAACCAGGCCACCCGCGAAAAGGTGGAAGCGGTGATCGCCCAGCTCGATTACGTGCCCAACCCCCAGGCGCGCGCGCTGGCCTTGCGGCGCAATTTCCTGATCGGGCTGATCCACGACAACCCCAACGCCCAGATGGTGCTCAATGTGCAGGAGGGCATTCTCGACACGATCCGCGCCACCGAATTCGCGCTGGTGGTGCGCCCGGTCGATCGTCACTCGCCCACCCTGCTCGACGATATCCACCGCTTCATCGAACAGCAGCGGCTTTATGGCGTGATGCTGCTCCCTCCGCTGTCCGAGAACGACGAACTGGCCCGGCTGTGCCGCGATCTGGGCTGCACCGTGGTGCGCATGGGATCGGCCCGGCTGGACGATGAAGCCCATCTGGTGGCGTCGAACGACCAGCAGGCAGTGAGCGAGGCGGTGGCCTGGCTGGCCGAGCTGGGCCATAGCCGGATCGGCTTTGTCGCCGGGCCCGATGGCTTCCGCTCTGCCCGCGAGCGCGAGCTGGGCTTCATCGCCGGCATGGGCCGCGCCGGGCTGACGATCGACCCCGCGCTGCTGACGCGCGGGGATTATCGCTTCGAATCGGGCCAGGCCGCCGGCGACGCGCTGCTCGACGGCAAGACGCCGCCCACCGCGATCTTCGCCAGCAACGACGAGATGGCGGCCGGCGTCCTGCACGCCGCCTGCGCGCGCGGCCTGACCGTGCCGCAGGACCTGTCGATCATCGGCTTTGACGATACCGCCATTGCCGCGCACATCTGGCCCCCGCTCACCACCGTGCGCTGGCCGATCCGCGCCATGGCCCGCACCGCCGCGCTTAAGCTGACCCGCCCCGAAACCGCTGCGCGCGAGCCGTCGTTCTTCCCGTCGGACCTGGTGCGGCGGGCATCGGCCGTGGAGCGGGTGCCGGATCAAACCGCTTCGTCAGACCATCCGCCGCTGAAATCCTGACCGGCATAGAAAACGCGGGGAACCACCATCTCGGCGTCAGACACAGCGTGGAGGATGGTAGCGATTCGCCGCCGCCCAATCCGCGCGCGCGATGGACCGGCGCGGTCCCGATCAAAAACCGGGGTGGTCAAAACGCCATTGACACCGGTTACCCAAACTCGATACCAAGCCCTCAAGAGCGACGAGGGAGAGTGCGCCATGTTTGCCAAGACCTATCACGCCACGCATCCGGACATGATGGACGGGGTATCGAACGAAGCGCTGCGCGATCGCTACCTGGTATCGGGCATGTTCGTGGCGGGCGAAGTGAACCTCAACTATTCGCACAACGAGCGCTTCGTGATCGGCGGGGCCGTGCCTGGAGCCGAGCCGCTGGCCCTGCCGCGGCAGACGGCGCCGGCCAGTGCGGCGGGCCATTCGCTGCTCGAGCGGCGCGAGATGGGCGTGGTCAATATCGGTGGGCCGGGCTTCGTCACGGTGGACGGACAGCGCTTTGCGGTCGGCAACAAGGAATGCCTCTACGTGCCCATGGGCAGCGAAGAGGTGGTGTTCGAAGGCGAGGGCGCGCGGTTCTACCTTGCCTCTACCCCCGCGCACAAAGCTTTACCGATCAAGCACATCACGCTGGAGCAGGCCAATCCGCTGGCGCGCGGGGACCTGGCCAATTCCAACCAGCGCACGATCTACCAGCTGGTCATCCCCGGCGTTTGCGACAGCGCGCAACTGCTGCTCGGCCTCACCGTGCTGGAAGAAGGCAGCGTGTGGAACACCATGCCCCCGCACCTCCACGACCGCCGCAGCGAGATTTATCTCTACTTCGACCTTCCGCAGGAAAACGACCGCGTGTTCCACTACATGGGCGAGCCGGACGGCATGCGCCACCTGGTCATCGCCAACGAAGAGGCGGTGATCAGCCCGCCCTGGTCGATCCACATGGGCTCGGGCACCAAGAAGTATGCGTTCATTTGGGCGATGGGCGGGGAAAACCTCGACTATACCGACATGAACGTGCTCGACATCTGCCAGCTGAAGTAAGCGCAGATGGCCATTTCCTTCAGCCTTGCGGGCAAGACCGCGCTCGTCACCGGGGCCAACACCGGCATCGGCCAGGCGATTGCCGTCGCCCTGGCGCAGGCCGGGGCGGACGTCGCCCTGGCCGGCCGGTCAGAGCCTGCGCAAACGCTCGACCTGGTCGCCCAGGCCGGGCGCCGCGCGGTGAACATCACTGCCGATCTGTCCAGCACCGAACCGGTGGCGCGCGTGGTGGACGAGGCCGTCTCCGCGCTCGGGCGGATCGACATCCTGGTGAACAACGCCGGGATCATCCGCCGCGACGATCTGCTTCAGTTCAGCGAGGCGGATTGGGACGCGGTGATCGACACCAACCTCAAGACGCTGTTCTTCCTCAGCCAGGCGGCCGCGCGCGGGATGGTGGCGCAGGGCGGCGGCAAGATCATCAACATCGCTTCGCTGCTCACCTTCCAGGGCGGCATCCGCGTGCCCAGCTATGCCGCGGCCAAATCGGGCGTGGGCGGGGTGACCAAGGCCATGGCCAACGAACTGGCGCCCCATGGCGTGCAGGTCAACGCGATCGCGCCCGGCTATATCGCCACCAACAACACCGCCGCGCTCCAGGCCGACGAGACCCGCAACCGCCAGATTCTGGAACGCATTCCCGCCGGCCGCTGGGGCGACCCGCAAGACATTGCCGGCGCGGCGGTGTTCCTTGCCTCGCCCGCGTCGAACTATGTCACCGGCCATGTCCTGGCGGTGGACGGCGGCTGGCTGGCGCGATGAGCGCGCGTTTGGGGCACGTCGTGTGCTTTGGTGAGGTGCTGCTGCGCCTGGCCACACCCGGCGCGCGGCTGATGCAGCAAAGCGAACGCCTGGACCTGGTGGTGGGCGGAGCAGAAGCCAACGTGGCCGCTGGCCTCTCCGCGCTGGGCCACCAGGCCGCGATGCTCACCCGCCTGCCGGCCAGCCCGCTGGGCGACAAGGCGCGCGCGGCGCTGGGCGCGGCCGGGGTGGACACGCGCCACGTGGGCCGCGGTGCGGGGCGCATGGGCCTCTATTTCCTGGAAAGCGGCGCGGGCCTGCGCCCCTCGACAATCACCTATGATCGTGCCGGCAGCGTGTTTGCGCTGTCGCGGCCGGACGAATTCGACTTTGCCGCAGCGCTCGATGGCGCGGCGCTGCTGCACCTGTCGGGCATCACCCCGGCACTGGGACCGGGCGGCGTGGCCCTGGCGCAGGCGGCGGTGGCGGCGGCTGATGCCGCGGGCGTGCCGATCTGCTTCGACGGCAATTACCGCGCCATGCTGTGGGAGGCGTGGGATAGCGATCCGCGCGCGATCCTGGCCGGGCTGATGCAATCGGCCAGTATCATGATCGGCAACCACCGCGATATCGCGCTGTTGCTGGCCCAGCCCTTTTCCGGCGACGGTGCCGACCGGCGGCGCGAAGCCGCCCAAGCCGCCTTCGCCGCCTTCCCGCGCCTCACCCTGATCGCCTCGACCGCGCGCCACATCGCCGGGCCCGACCACCACCGCATCGCCGCCCGCGTCGATGCGCGCGACGCCGCGCACCAGACCGCCGAAGTGGACGTGACTGGCATCGTCGACCGCATCGGCACCGGCGACGCCTTTGCCGCCGGCGTGCTGCACGCCTGGCTCGAACGCGGCGATGTGGCCGCCATGGCCCAGGCGGGCCTCGCCTATACCGCGCTCAAGCACAGCCAGCCCGGCGACATGTGCACGATCCCGCGCGCCGAACTCGATGCATTCTCCGCCAGCGGTGGTGATGTGCGGCGCTGAGGCCGCCAGCAGAACAACAAACGGGAGTGGGCAGGATGGGACCGATTACCCGGCGAAGTTTGGTCACGGGCGCCACCGCCATAGCCGCGCTGGCGCCGCTGCCCTTGCGCGCGGCGTCTCCAACGCAACCCCAGGTGGGGCGCTATCGCGGCATGCGCGAGGAAGGCGTCATGGCGTTCAAGGGCATCCGCTATGGCCGCGCCAGCCGCTTTGCCCGCGCCGTGGCAGAGCCCTTCACCGGAGAGACCGTGGATGCCACGCGGTTCGGACCGGTCTGCCCGCAGCGCGGCATGGCAGACGCGCCGCAAAGCGAGGATTGCCTATTCCTCAACGTGTGGACGCCCGAGGCGCACCCGCGCGCTAGCCGCGCGGTCATGGTCTATTTTCACGGCGGTGCTTATGCCAATGGCTCCGTCACCGATCCGTTGACCCACGGCGGGCGGCTCGCGGCCGGTGGCGATGTGGTGGTGGTGAGCGTCAACCACCGCCTGGGACCATTGGGCTATGCCTGGCTCAAGCCGCTCGATCCGCGCTTTGCCGATAGCGGCAATCTGGGACAACTCGATCTGATCCTGGCACTGCAATGGGTGCGCGATCATATCGCCGCGTTCGGCGGTGATCCCACGCGGGTCATGGTCTTTGGCCAATCGGGCGGCGGAGCCAAGATCGCCACGCTGATGGCCATGCCAGCAGCCAAGGGCCTGTTCCACGCCGCCGCGACGATGAGCGGGCAGCAAGTCCAGGCCAGCGGCCCGATCCATGCCCTGGCGCGTACCCGCGCGCTGATGCAGCGGCTGGACGTCAGCGACGTGGAGTCCTTGCGAACGCTGCCGATCGCACGGCTGATCGAAGCACTCGATGCCACCGATCCGATCATGGGTGGCAGTGTCTATTTCGGCCCGGTGCTGGACATGACGAACCTGCCACGCCACCCGTTCTGGCCCGATGCGGCGCCACAATCGCTGGGCGTGCCGATGATCCTGGGCAATGTGCGTGATGAAACGCGCGCGTTCCTCGATCCGCGCGGCCCCAAGCTGGCCGGACTTTCGTGGGACAATTTGCCTGCGCGCATTGCGGCCGAAGTGAAGATCGACCTCGATCCGCAATGGGTGGTGGCGCAATACCGTGCCCAAGCGCCGACGTGGAGCGCGGAGCAGGTCTATTACGCCGCCACCACGGCCGGGCGTTCCTGGCCGGGCCAAGTGATCGAGGCCGATGCCCGCGCGGCGGCCGGCGCGTCGCAGACCTGGGTCTATCAGCTTGACCGCCCTTCCCCACGCGATCCCTTGCGCGGCGCGGCGCATACCGACGATATTCCCTATGTCTTCGGCACGCTCGATGCACCGGGCAGCTATTCCGGCACCGATGCCGCTGCCCGCAAGCTGAGCGCGACGATGATGGCGGCCTTTGCCGGGCTGGCGCGCGGCGGGCGGCCCGGTGGGGCCGGGTGGGGCTTGCCCGATTGGGCGCCCTATCGCCTGCCGCAGCGCGCCACGATGGTGTTCGACGACGCCCCCCACATGGCCGACGACCCGCGCGGCTGGCAGCGCCGGATCTGGGCCACGGCGCCTTATGTGCAGCCGGGCAGCTGATGTGCGAATCACTCGCACGCAGCCCGGCCAAAGCGCCGAGACGGCGCGCAAAAACCGCTTTCCCGGCGATGTGAATTCAGATTAAATTATTGCTTTATCGACTATTTTCTTCATCCAACGGTTTGCAACGGGGTTCTTGACAGGGGCATGATCGTGCTGCAAAACATATTGTAATGACACCGGTTACCTTTCCTCGCTTGCTGGCGGGGAAACGTCACCGAAAACAATGAGCCCGGTCCAACTTCCGGGCGATCCGCCGTGCGCGGATGGGAGTAGTGTTGCCGGATCGATGCAAGCCATTGCGTGCATTGTTGACACCGGTATCATCCAGCCTCACGGGCTGAGAGGGGATGTTACGATGCGCAAGAATGTTTCCCGAGTTTCGACGCTGAAGATCGCGCTGTTCGCCGGCAGCGCGCTCGCCCTGCCGCACGGCGCCCAGGCCCAAGCGGCGCCGCAGGACGCCGCGCCACCCGCTGCAGAGGCAGCCGCGCCCGGCACCGGCGAAGACCAGACCCCGGCGATCATCGTCACCGGCTTTCGCCAATCGCTTCAGGCCGCGCTGAATGTAAAGCGCAATTCGGTCTCGGCGGTGGATGCCGTCGTGGCCGAAGACATCGCCAAGTTCCCCGACCAGAACATCGCCGAATCCCTCCAGCGCATTCCCGGCATCTCGATCCAGAAGGATGGCGGCGAAGGCCGCGCAATCACCGTGCGCGGGTTGGGCGCCCAGTTCACCCGCGTGCGCGTGAATGGCCTGGAAACGATCACCACTTCGTCCGACGGCGCCTCGGCCAACCGCGATCGCTCGTTCGATTTCAACGTCTTCGCTTCGGAACTGTTCAGCAGCCTGGTGGTGCACAAGACGGCCGAGGCGAGCCTTGACGAAGGCTCGCTGGGCGCGGTGGTCGATCTCAACACCGGCAATCCACTGGCGGGCAAGACCGGCCTGACCGCGGTGCTCAACGTGCAGGGTTCGTACAACAGCCTGTCGAAGAACGTCGGCCCGCGCGTGGCCGGGCTGCTGTCGTGGAAGAACGACGCCGGCACGCTGGGCGTGAATGTCTCGGCCGCCTATTCGCACACCGATACGCTGGAAAGCGGCAACAACACGGTGCGCTGGTCGCAGGCCTATTTCAATTCGGTCAACGGCACGCCGTGCTTCTATTCGGTGGCGGGCGACACCGGCGGTACGGCGGTCAACAGCGGCGGTTTCTATCGCCCGTCGACCGCTTGTGATGCCGCCGCCCTGTCGTTCCACCCGCGCATTCCGCGCTATGGCGTGGTGGAGCACGATCGCCGCCGCCTGGGCCTGACCGGCTCGATCCAGTTCGAGCCCAGCACCCACACCAAGATCTCGATCGACGCGCTCTATTCCTCGTTCAAGGAAGACCGCAAGGAAAAGTGGCTGGAAGTGCTGGCCCGCTCCAACGAGCGCAGCTTCAACGTGGTCAACCCCACGTATGACAGCAATGGCAACATGGTCAGCGGCACGTTCAACAACGCCTATGTCCGCACCGAAAGCTATTTGCGCCAGTCGCAGACCAAGTTCTACCAAGTGGGCGCCACGTGGGACCAGGACGTTTCGGACAGCTTGCGCTTCACTTTGCTGGGCGGGTTCTCGCAATCCGATGCCGATATTCCGGTGGAAAGCACGATCGCCTACGATAGCAAGGGTGCCAACGGTTTCACGTTCGATTACAGCAACATGAAATCGCCCGTGCTGAGCTATGGCATCGACGTGACCAACCCGGCGAATTTCCAGCTGGCCGAAATCCGCGATCGCCCGTCTTACGTCACCAACAAGTTCAAGACCGTGCAACTGCGCACCGAATGGGATGTGACCAAGGGCTTTACCGTCAAGCTTGGCGGGATGTGGCGCCGCTATAACTTCCAGACCCAGTTGTGGACGCGCGACACCGTCGCCTGTTCGGGCAATGGCAAGCCCGACCTGATCCTCGGCACCACCACCTGCTCGTCCAGCGTCTATGGCCTGCCCGTCACCTCGAGCATTTCCGACCTCGTCAGCCTGGGCGATTCCGGGCAACCGGGTGGCACCACCTCGCAATTCCTCGCGGCCAATATCGATGCGGCCTCGGCCTATACCAAGCTTTATGGCCGCACCGCGGTGGAAGACCTCGGCTCCAACCGCCAGGTGCAGGAAACCACGTCGGGCGGATACCTGCAGTTCGACGTGAAGGGCGATCTGCTCGGGCTGGAATATGCCGGCAACGCGGGGATCCGCTATGCCCACACCGACCAGCGCTCCACCGGCTATACCGCAGGGGTCGCGGCCACGGTGGGCCGGACCTATGACGACTGGCTGCCTTCGTTCAACATCGCACTCTATCCGCATCGCGACGTGATTCTGCGCGGCGCCATCGCCAAGGTCATCACCCGGCCTTCGCTGGGCAATCTCAACCCCGGTGGTTCGGTCGACGGGTTCAACTATCGCGTCACCTTCGGCAATCCGTTCCTCAACCCCTATCGCGCCACCAATTTCGACGTTTCGGCTGAATGGTATTTCGCGCCGCAGGCGCTGATCTCGGTGGCCGGGTTCATCAAGCAGATCGAAAGCTTCCCGGTGGCGGGCACGTATGTTGCCACGCTGCCGCAACTGGGCCTCGATCGTTCGGTTCTCACGCCCAGTTCGCCGGCCTACATCAACTATGATCCGGCCCAGGAATACATCGTTTCCTCGCAAGTCAACGGCACCGGTGCGACGCTCAAGGGCCTGGAAATCGCGCTGCAACTGCCCTTCCCGTTCCTGCCCGGCTTCCTCAGCCACACCGGGTTCCAGGGCAATGCCACGCTGATCAAGAGCGATGCCGATTACACCATCACCGGCCCGGCGGTGAGTGCCTGCACCCGCAACACGGCGGGCGCCTGCACGCTGGCCGGGGTTTCGGCGATCTACAACCAGACCCTGCTCAACGTGTCGAAGAAGGCGTGGAACGCCACGCTCTATTATGACGACGGCAAGTTCAGCCTGCGCGGTTCGGTCAGCTATCGCGGCCCGTTCGTCGATGGCACCAGCGCCACGGGCAACGTGTTCGAAGGCTATGGTTCGTACACCAGCGTCGATGCGGCCGTGCGCTACAAGATCCGTCCGTGGCTGGAACTGTCGATCGACGGCAACAACCTGACCGATGCCTATCGCTATCGCTTCACTGACCAGACCGCCCAGCGGAACTATGAAAACAACCACTATGGCCGCACCATCCTGTTCGGCGCCCGTGCCAAGCTGTGAGGTAACGCCAGGGAGACACTGCCCATGACGCTTTCCCGTCGCGCTCTGGTGGCCCGGACGCTTGCGGGGGCAGCATGGGCAACAGCCCGGCCGGCGATGGGGCAAACCCCACCGCCGGCTGGGCCACGTGGTGTTCCGCCGGGCCTCCCCCAGCCGGTGGAAACGATCGACCTGTGGCCAGATGGCGCCCCCGGCCATCTGGCCGCTCCCTTGATCGAAACCGTCAACGAGCGATCGAGCGATACCCTGGTCAACGATCGCGCGGTGCTGGGCATCACGCGCCCGCGCCTGGCCGTGTTCCGGCCGGATCGGCCCAATGGCGCGTGTGTCATGATCACGCCGGGTGGCGGCTATCGCTGGGTTGTGGTGGACAAGGAAGGCTATGAGATCGGCCGCTGGCTGGCCGCGCGCGGCTTCACGGCCTTCGTTCTGTTCTATCGCCTGCCGGGCGAAGGCTGGTCTTCGGGGCCCGATACCGCCCTGGCCGATGCACAGCGCGCCATGCGCTTGATCCGCCACCGCGCGCGCGATTATGCGATCGATCCCGAACGCGTGGCCGCGATGGGGTTTTCGGCCGGCGGCCACGTCTGCGCCGATCTGGCGGCGCGCTTTGCCCAACGCGTCTATCCCCAGCAGGATGCGGCCGATGCACTGTCGGCCCGGCCGCACAGCGCCGCGCCGATCTATCCGGTGGTCAGTATGGACCCGGCCATTGCCCATGCCGGCTCCCGCACCCTGCTGCTGGGCGCCAAGCCCACGCCGGCACTCCAGGCCGCGCATTCGCCCGACGCTTGCGTACCGGCCGATGCGCCCCCGCATTTCCTCTGCCATGCCGAGGATGACGACGTGGTGCCGGTGGAAAACACCGTGCGCCTGCGCGCCGCGCTCAAGGCACGTGGCATTCCGCTGGAAATGCATCTCTTTGCCAACGGCGGCCACGGCTTTGGCCTGCGCCGCGCGATCGGCAAGCCGGTGGAGGCCTGGCCCGACCTGTGGCGCGCCTGGGCGGCAACGGTGGGGCTGGCCTGACACCGCCTTTGTGCGCATAGAACAGGGATGACCGATCCCAGCCCCCTGCCCGGCGCGGACCACGCGCGCCACGCCGAACCCACGATCGAGGATGTCGCGGCGGCAGCCGGGGTGTCGATCCGCACGGTTTCGCGCGTGCTCAACAAGTCTCCCAAGGTCAACGCGCAGACACGCGAACGGATCGAGGCGGCAATTGCCGCACTGCACTTCCGCCCCAGCCTGCGCGCCCGCGCGCTCGCCATGCGGCGCTCGTTCCTGATCGGGCTGATCCACAACGATCGCAACGCACTGGTGCTCGATTCCATCCAGCGCGGCATCGTTTCGGTCACCGCCGAGCAAGGCTATGAACTGATCGTGCACTCCACGCCGCTGGCAGGAGACGCGGCGATCGCGGACGTGATTGGTTTTGCCGGCCGATCGCGGGTGGATGGGCTGATCGTGCTGCCGCCGATTTCGGGGGTGGCGGGCCTAGCGGGCGCACTCGACGGGGCGCAAGTGCCGGCGGTGGCGGTCTCATCGGTGCCGCTCGATGGGTTTGCCGGCGTGATCCTGAGCGACGAGCGTGGGGCCGGCGCGCAAGTGGCACGCCACTTGCTGGACCTGGGCCATCGCCGCCTCGGCCTGGTCAACGGCCCCACCACCATGGCCTCTGCCCGCGAGCGGCGCGCCGGCTTCATCGGCGAAGCGGCCGGCACGGCCGATGCCAGCGTGGCCGAGACGGCGGGCGACTATGGCTTTGCCTCTGGCATGGCGGCCGCGCAAGCCTTGCTGGCCGGGCCGGATCGCCCCACCGCGATCTTTGCCGCCAACGACATCATGGCCGCCGGCGTGCTCAAAGTGGCAGCGCGGATGGGCCTGGGCGTGCCAGACCAGCTTTCCGTCGTCGGCTTTGACGGCAGCATGCTGGCGCAGATGCTCACCCCGGCGCTAACCTCGGTGCTGCGCCCGTTCGATGCCATCGCGGCCGCCGCGACCCGCCACCTTATCGCGCGGATCGAAGGCACGGCCCTGCCAGCGCCGTTCCACCCCACGCTGGCGATCGTGCCGGCCGAAACGACTGGTCCGGCACCGAAAAGCTGATCAGGGCAGCCGCCCCTCCTCCAGCGCCGCATGCGCGTGCGCCACGGCATCGACGAAGTCTTCGTCGTGGCCCAGCGCGCCGAACACGGCCGGCATCGCCAGCACCGCGCGCCAATCGGGCGCGCGGGCCAGGAGTTCGCCCGCCAGGGGATCGGTGATCGGGCGGCCATCGCGCGCCGCAGCCGCCAGAAAGCGCAGCCAGGCCGCGATCGGCACGGCCAGCCGGTCGATCGGGCGGCCCGCGTCGAGCGCGTCCTGCACTGTGCCGAGCAGGCGATAGGGCAGCTTCTGCGAGCCATCCCAGGCAATCTGCGCCAACAGGTGCCGGATCGCCGGATTGGCAAAGCGCGCCAGTACATCGCCGGTGTACCCCGCCAGGTTCAGGCCCGGCGGCGCCTTGACCGACGGGGCGATATCCTCGCGCATCAGCCGTTCCACGAACGTGGCGAGCGCCGCATCCTGCATCGCCTGGGCCACCGTTTCATGCCCCAGACCCAGCCCGAGATAGGCCAGCGAGGAATGCGCGCCGTTGAGCAGGCGCAGCTTGGCCGCCTCGAACGGGCGCACATCTGCCGCAAAGGTCGCGCCCGCCAGGTCGAGCGCGGGGCGCTCCCCGGCAAAGCGATCCTCGATCACCCATTGCGTGAAGCGTTCACGCTGGATCGGCCAGGCGTCTTCCAGGCCGGTTGCCGCGGCCACCTGCGCGCGCAGCGCATCATCGGTGGCCGGCGTGATCGAATCCACCATGGCATTGGGAAAGCGCACGTGATCGCCGATCCAGCGCGCCGTTTCGCCATCCACCGCCTGCGCCAGCGCCAGGGTGGCGGCTTCCAGCTTGCGCCCATTGTCGGTCACGTTGTCACACGACAGCACGGTCACGCCCGGCAGGCCGGCGGCGCGCCGCGCGGCCAGGCCCTGCACCAGCCAGCCGATGAAGCTGGCCGGTACCCAGCCCGGCCCGCCAGCCGCCGCCAGGTCAGCGGCAATGGCCGGATGGGCAAAATCCAGCGCGCCATCGCCGCCCAGGCAATAGCCCTTTTCCGTCACCGTCGCGCTGATCACGCGGGTATCGGCATGGGCCAGCGCGGCCAGGATCGCGGCGGGCGCCGCGCCGGTAAGCACCTGACCGATGCTGCCGATCACGCGGTAATCGGTCTGTGCATCGAGCAAGGCCAGCGTGTAGAGCCCGCCCTGTGGGTTCAGCGCCTGGGCCACGCCCTGCGAATGCAGGCTGACTCCGGTGATGCCCCAGCGCGGATCGCGGGCCAGCAAGGTGTCGAACGCGGCGGCCTGGTGCGCGCGGTGAAAAGCGCCGGGGCCGAAATGAACCACGCCCTGGCGTACCATGGTGCGGTCATAGGCCGGGCGCGCCACCTCGGCAGGCACAAGCTGCAGCGTTTCGGGGGAGAGCCGCATCAGCCCTGCCCTTCCGGCGTGGGCAGGCCATAGGCGCGCCGCACCAGCCCCGTGGTCAATTCCACGATCAGTTCGGCCGCTTCCCAATCGGCCAGGCGGTGTTCGGCCACCAGCCGCGCGAGGAAGCCGCAATCGATCCGCCGCGCCACGTCATGCCGCGCCGGGATGGAAAGGAACGCGCGCGTATCGTCGTTGAAACCGACGGTGTTATAGAACCCGGCGGTTTCCGTGGTCATTTCGCGGAACCGGCGCATGCCTTCGGGGCTATCGTGGAACCACCAGGCCGGCCCCAGCTTGAGGCACGGATAGTGCCCGGCCAGCGGCGCCAGTTCGCGGGCATAGGTCGTTTCATCCAGCGTAAAGAGGATGACCTTGAGCGCCGGTTCGTTGCCGAACAGATCGAGCATCGGGCGCAGCGCCTCGACATATTCGGTGGCGCGGGGGATGTCGGCGCCCTTGTCACGCCCGTGGCTGGCAAAAAGCTGCGCATTGTGGTTGCGCGTGGCGCCGGGGTGGATCTGCATGGTCATGCCATCCTCCAGGCTCATCCGCGCCATTTCGGTCAGCATCTGAGCGCGGAACAGCTCCGCCTCTGCCGCATCGGACCGGCCAGCCATGACTTTGGCAAACAGCGCCTCGCATTCCGCGCGCGAAAGATTGGCCGTGCGCGGGGTGAGAAAGCCGTGGTCGGTGGCGGTTGCACCCATCGCGCGGAAATCGGCACGGCGCCGGCGGTGCGCGGCGAGATAGCCGGTCCAACTCGTCACGTCCTCTCCGCTCAATTCGGCAAAACGCGCCATATCGCGGGCAAAGGCATCGTGTTCGGGATCGATCACCGAATCCGGGCGATAGGTGGTGACCACATTGCCCTGCCAGCCAGATGCCCGGATGGCCTTGTGGTGCGCCAGATCGTCGGCCGCGCCTTCGGTGGTGGCGAGCAGTTCGATATTGAAGCGTTCGAACAAAGCGCGCGGGCGAAACGCCGGGCTGGCCAGGCTCTCGCCGATAACGTCGTAATAATGGTCCGCGCTCGTTTCATTGAGCGTTTCGGTAATCCCGAAGACCTCGGCAAAGACATGGCCCAGCCACATCGCCGAAGGCGTGCCGCGAAACAGGTGCCAGTGGCTGGCAAAGGTGCGCCAGGCCGCACGCGGATCGGTATCGGGCAGCACGCCACCCTGGCGCGGCACGCCCAGCGCATCGAGCGACACGCCTTGCGAATAAAGCATGCGGAACAAGTAGTGATCGGGCGCGAGCAGCAGTTCGGTTGCGTTGGCCCAGGGCGCATCGCTGGCAAACCATTCCGGGTCGGTGTGGCCATGCGGGCTGATGATCGGCGCCTTGGCCACCAGGCCATAGAGTTCGCGCGCAATCGCCCGCGTGGCGGGATCGGCGGGAAACAGGCGATCGGGATGAAGGTCGAGTCTGGGCATCGAAAAAGCCTCTTGCATGCGGCGAAAGGGGCTCTAGCCGGTTGTGCCAGCGCTGGCAACAGTGTATCCCAGCGGCATGACCGAGGCCCTCACCACCCTTCCCGATGCCCTGCAGATCGCCCCGCGCGATGATGTTGCCGTGGCGCTGCGTCCGCTCGACGCGGGCGAGACAATTGCCGTGGGGACCAGCCGCGTGGTGTTGCGCGATGCCGTGCCGCCGGGGCACAAGTTCGCGCTGCACTCCCTCTCGGCAGGCGCCCCGGTGCACCGTTATGGCGCGCGCATAGGCCTGGCGACCCAGGCGATCGCGGCGGGCGAGCATGTGCACAGCCACAACCTGAAGACGGCACTGGGCGGGGAACTGGCCTATGCCTTTGCCCCCCACGCGGATACCGCGCCCGTTGCGCCGGGGGATGCGCCCACGTTCCTGGGCTTTGCCCGCGCCGATGGCAGCGTGGGCACGCGCAACGAGCTGTGGATCCTGCCCACCGTGGGCTGCGTAGGCCGGCTGGGCGAGCGCCTGGCGCAGCGCGGCCAGGGCATGGCGGCGGCCCTGCCCGGCGCCGCTATCGATGGCGTCCATGCGTTCAACCACCCATTTGGCTGTTCACAACTGGGCGCTGACCTGGATGGCACGGCCGCGATCCTGGCGGCCCTGGCGATGAATCCCAATGCCGGCGGCGTGCTGCTGCTCGGCCTCGGCTGCGAATCCAACCAGCTCGATGCGCTGCTCACGCGCATTCCGCCCGAACGGCGGACGCGCCTGCGCGTGCTGCGAGCGCAGAGCGAGGCCGACGAATTTGCCGCCGGGCTTGGCCATATCGAGGATCTGCTGGCGGTGATGGCGCAGGATCGGCGCTCGCCGGTGCCGCTTTCCGCGCTGCGCTTGGGCGTGAAATGCGGCGGGTCTGACGCGATGAGCGGGTTGAGCGCCAATCCCTTGATCGGACGGATGACCGATGCCGTCACCCAGGCCGGGGGCGCGGCGATCCTGACCGAAATTCCCGAAGTGTTCGGCGCGGAAACCCTGCTGCTCGAACGCGCGACCAGCGCCGAGGTGTTCGATCGGCTCTCCACCCTGGTCAACCGCTTCAAGCGCTATTTCCTCGATCATGGAGAGCCGGTTTCGGAAAACCCCAGCCCCGGCAACATTGCCGGGGGCATCACCACGCTGGAGGAAAAGTCACTGGGCGCGGTGCAAAAGGGCGGCCAGGCCCCGGTTACCGACGTGATCGACTATGGCCAGACACTCAGCCACCCTGGCCTCACCGTGCTGGAAGCGCCGGGCAACGATGCGGTTTCCACCACCGCGCTGGCCGCGGCCGGCGCCACGCTCACGCTGTTTTCCACCGGACGTGGCACCCCGCTGGGCAGCCCGGTGCCGACGATGAAGATCGCCTCGAACACCGCGTTGGCCCGGCACAAACCCGGCTGGATCGATTTCGACGCGGGCCAGGCGCTCGACATCGGCATGGACGCCGCGGCGCAGGCCCTGCTCGCTCGCATTATCGCCGTGGCCAGCGGCGAACCGGCGCGCAACGAAGCCAACGACGAACGCGCCATCGGCATCTGGAAACGCGGCGTGACGCTTTAGGTTTTTGTCATCGCGCTTTAGAAAATGGGCCGGCTCAACGACAGCAGCGCCGCCGCTTCGCGCACGTGGCGTTCCCAGGTGCTGCCGGCATAAGGCGCGCAGGCAAAGCTCACGTTCAGCCGGTCATCGCGCAGACCATCGACCCAGCGTAGCGCCACGCTGCCGCCCGCATCGCTTTCTGGGGCGGTGCAGCCCGCGTTGCCCGAAACCGCCTTGATCCCCAGCGGCCGATCGCCATCCAGCGCGGCGATGAAGGCATTGGCGTTCCGTGGCCGGGTCTTGGTCGGCGTGCGGCGATAGACCCACTTCTGGTGGATCATGTCCCAGTTGCCGCGCTCGATCAGCACTTCGCCCGTGGGCGAGACCGAAAGCCTGACCGTCTCGCAATCCTTGCATTCCGACGGCGGCGACACCGTCACCACGACCGTGGAGACAGCAACCGGCGGGGGCGACGGCGGTGGGGGTGGCGGCGGTGGCGGGGGATCGGGCGAGCGGTTCACGACGATGGGCGCGGCTTCCGGGACCGGCTCGGGCGCAGGAGGCGGCGGCGCAACCGGTGCGGGTGTCGCAGGCGGTGTATAGGCGGGAGCGGGAGCGGGAACGGGAGCGGGCGCAGGCGCCGGTACTGGAGCGGGTGCGGGAGAAGGCGCCGGTTCGGGTGGCGGAGCGGCCAGCGGCGGGCTGACCGGAGCCGACGCGGGAGGCGTGGGTTCGGCATCAGCGGCCGGCGGTGGCAGTGGTGCGGTTTGGGTTTGGGTTTCTGTCTGGGTTTGGTCCTGTTCCGGTTCAGCCTGCGGGGCCGGCGCGGCAGGTTCTGCCCGGGCCCTGGCCGGCATCGCGCGGCGCGCGGCGGCTTCGTGGTGGAACAGCGCCGGCCCGCAGCCTTGCAGCGCGAGGGCCGCAACGCAGGCCGTGCCCGCCAGGAAAACACGCACCGAGGACTTCAACATGATGGGATCCCGACCAAGAACAACCGCGCGATGGGGGAATCCCCTGTTCCCGCGCGCATGCTCTTATCGCGCCTCGATCGCGCCGGGTATCCCCCCTTGCCGATTTTTCGATATGTCGCCAAGCCTTGCGGGGATGCCGCGGTGCCTCAGGCCGCCAGGCCTGCATAACGATCGAGCTTGGCCAGCGGTTCTTCGGGCCAGCGCGACAGCAGCACCAGGCGCTTGTGGCCATGGCCGATCGCCAGTTCATCGGTCACGCCCATGCCGCCGTGGAACTGGATCATGTCGTGGCCCAGCGCCAGCGAGACTTCGCTGATGAAAGCGCGAGCCCCGGCCACGGCATGGGCAAAATCGTGCGCGTGCGACGCTGGGTCACCGCCATCGCCGCTTCCCACCAGGGCCAGGTTGAGCAAAGCCTTGGATTGTTCCAGCGCGCAATAGTGCGCCACCATGCGATGCTGGATCGCCTGGAAACGGCCCAGGGGCGTGTTGAACTGGCTGCGCGTGCGCAGATATTCCAGCGTCTCGTCAAAAATGCGCTGCATGACGCCCACCGCCTCTGCGGCGCGGGCCAGATCAGCCAGCGGCATGACCTGGTCGAGCAGGGCAAGCCCGCCACTGAGCGCGTGATCGGCGGGGACGGTGACGCCATCAAGCGCAAGATGCGCGGCCACGCTGCCATCGATCATCCGCCACGGCGTGAGCGTCAGGCCGGGGACATCGGCGGGTACCAGGTAAAAACCCACGCCATCGCTGCCGCCGCTTGTGGCAGTTCGTGCGCTGACGACAAAGGCGTCGGCGCCCACGCCCGCTGGCACGCAATGCTTGATACCGGAAAGGCGCACGGTTCCCGGCCCGGCTTCGCTGCGCGTTTCCACCCATGCTGCATTGCCGCGACTCGATGGCTCGGCGTGGGCCAGCGCCACGCGACGGGTGCCGGTCGAAAGCCCCTCGCGCCAGGCCGCAGCCAGGTCTTCGCCCGCACCGGCCAGCAAAAGCCGTGCGCCCACGAGCACGCTTTCGGTCAGCGGCTCGGTCACCAGGCCGCGGCCGAGGGCGCCAAACAGCGCCACGATCGCTCCCGCTTCCAGGTTCATGCCCCCGTCGCGCTCGTCCAGCGGCGCCGCCATCAGCCCGAATTCAGCGAGCAAGTCCCAGTTTTCCTGGGAAAAACCCTGCGGATGCGCCTGATAGGCACAGCGCCGCTCGATATCATAGCGGTCGGCCACAAAGCGATCGGCCAGGTCGGCCAGCATGGTTTCTTCTTCGCTGCGCTCGAAATTCATGGGTTTTGCTCCCTCGCCAAGCGATCTAGCACTACCGACAGGCCAACCACGCTGCGAAAAAGGCTAGGAAGGCTCACAACGCCCGATCAAAAGAAGGCAAAAGAGATGGTCCTGGAGATGGATGCCCCAAGCCTGGAATGGGTTGATGCCGTGCGTATCACGGCGCCAGATCAGATCCGCCGCGCGGCGCAAGCGCTCGATGCGCTCGCCCGCAGTTGCGGATTGCAAGCCGCGCCCGCGCACAACATTGCCGACAAGCGCACGCCGATGGACGCCGATGGCAGCGTGCTGGCGCGCGACGTGTTCGGCTGGACCAACGAAAAGGCCTGGTGGCAGAACCCACGCATCGCGCTGGATTCGCCGATAACCACGGCCTGCCGCTTTGAAAGCGAGCCGTTCTGGATGAACGAGAAGGGCTGCCACACCCGTGCACCCAACCGCTATCTCGCTGCGATAGACCTCACCAACTTCGAAACCCGGGCGATGACCCGCGCGGCAATCGTCGTGCCGGTACACCTGCCCTTTGGCCAGATCGGCGCGGTCTCGTTCAATCCGCTGGACCAGTCGCTTACCGATCTTGGCCCGCTGTTCCGCCGCTATGGCGATATCTTCGGCCTGGTCGGGCGCACGTTCATCACCAGCTATGTCAACACGATGGGTTCGCTTCAGGCCTTGCCGCCAGGCTCGCGCCTGTCGAAGCGCGAGGTGGAGTGCCTCCGCTGGGCGGCAATCGGCAAGACCGACCTGGAAATCAGCATGATCATCGGCCGCAGCCGCGCCACGGTGCGCTTCCACATCCACAACGCCTCGATCAAGCTGGACGCGGTCAACCGCAGCCAGACCGTCTTCAAGGCGGCCCAGCTCGGCTACATTTCGCTCAACAAGTAGGCGTGCAGCATTTCCGCAGCATAGCGCGCGTCGTTTCGGCGCGGCGTGGCGCCGTGCCCGGCACAATTGCGCCGTTTCCCCTGCCCTTTTGATTGGCCCTAGCGTTTTGAAGAGTCGCCAGCAGGGGCACCGGCGGGCTTTATCGGGAAAGCGGAATCACAACAGCGCCCGCATTGTCAGGAGAGGAAAACTTTGCCCCAGCCCGCCGCCCTGTTCATGCCCGAAGCGCCCTTGCGGCTGATGGGTGGGCGCGAGCGGGATAGCGGGCGCATCGTGTTTCCCGCTCCCGCGGCGCCGGCGTTCGAACCGATCGCGCTTTCGCCGTGCGGCACGCTGTGGTCTTACACCATCCAGCGCTTTCGTCCGAAAAGCCCGCCTTATGCCGGGCCGGAAGACTTCACCCCCTGGGCGCTCGGCTATGTCGAGCTGCCCGGCGAAGTAATCGTGCAGGCGCGCCTGGTGGATGTGGCGTTCGACGCCATTCGCATCGGCATGGATCTGGTGCTGACCCGCGTGGCGCTTGATGCGCAGGCCGCAACGCCGTTGTGGCTGCCCGCGTTCCGCCCGGCGGAGGCAGCGGCATGAGCGCGGCCGTCGAGATCGTGGGGATCGGGATCCATCCGTTTGGCCGCACCGAAGGGCGATCCGGCCTCGAACAGGGCGTGCTCGCCGTGCGCGCGGCGTTGGCCGATGCCGGGGTAGAGTGGCGCGATATCCAGTTTGCCTATGGCGGATCGGATGCGGCCGGCAATCCCGACTCCATGGTCTCGCACCTGGGGCTGACCGGCGTGCAGTTCATCAATGTGCGCAACGGCTGTGCCACCGGCGGCTCGGCGCTGTTTTCGGCGCAGATGGCGATCCGTTCGGGCGAGTTCGAGCTGGGCCTTGCGCTCGGCTTCGACAAGCATCCGCGCGGCGCGTTCAATGCCCTGCCGGCGGAATACAACCTGCCCGAATGGTATGGCGAAGCCGGCTACATGGTCACCACGCAGTTCTTTGCCGCCAAGATCATGCGCTACATGCACCTGCACGGCATTTCGCGCCGCACGCTCGGCCTGGTGGCGGAAAAGGCCTTTGCCAACGGCGCCCATGCGCCCCACGCCTGGCGGCGGGAGCCGGTGGCGCTCGACACAATTCTCGATGCGCCGATGGTGTCCGATCCCTTCACCAAGTTCATGTTCTGCTCGCCGGGCGAAGGCGCCGTGGCGCTAGTGCTGGCGAGCGAGCGCAAGGCACGCCAATTGGGCGCCGCACCCATCCGCCTGGCCGCGGCCACCATGCGCACCCGCCCGCCCGGCAGTTTCGAAGTCTTCGCCCCCAGCATCGATATCGGCGGCGGCACCGCAACGGCCACGCGCCTGGCATCGGCTGCTGCGTTCGAGGCGGCGGGCATCGGCCCCGCCGAGATCGCCGTGGCGCAGTTGCAGGACACCGAAGCGGGGGCAGAGATCATGCACATGGCCGAGAACGGCTTTTGCCCCGATGGCGCGCAGGAGGAATGGCTGGCGCAAGGACGGACGCGCATCGATGGCACCCTGCCGGTCAACACCGATGGCGGATGCCTTGCCTGCGGGGAGCCGATCGGCGCTTCTGGCCTGCGCCAGGTTTATGAAAACGTTGTGCAATTGCGTGGCGCGGGCGGTGGGCGGCAAGTGCCGGGCAGCCCACGCACGGCCTACAGCCATGTCTATGGCGCCCCCGGCGTCTCTGCCGTCACCATTCTTCAGAAATAGCCCCGATGGACCTTGATCTCTCTCCCCAAGACCTGGCGTTCCGCGACGAAGTGCGCGCGTTCCTGGCCGAAAACCTGACAGCGCAGATCCGCGATGGCGCCGCCGCCACGCCATCGGTGTTCGTGGAGCCCGACATCGGCCAGGCGTGGAACGCCGTGCTGCACAAGCAGGGCTGGCTCGCCTATCAATGGCCCAAGGAATACGGCGGCACGGGGTGGAGCCCGGTGCAGCGCTACATCTTCGAAAAGGAATGCGCCGAAGCCGGCGCGCCCAACCTGACGGTGCTGGGCCTCAAGCTCGTGGCCCCGGTGATCTACACGTTTGGCACGCCCGAACAGAAGGCGCATTATCTGCCGCGCATCCTCTCGGGCGAGGATTACTGGTGCCAGGGCTTTTCCGAGCCGGCGAGCGGATCGGACCTGGCCAGCCTGCAATGCCGCGCCGTGCGGGTCAGCGACGAACGCGGCGAGCGCTATGTCGTCAACGGATCGAAGATCTGGACCACCCATGCCCATTGGGCCAACCGCATGTTCTGCCTGGCGCGCACCGATGCCAGCGCGCACAAGAACGCGGGCATTTCGTTCCTGCTCATCGACATGAACCAGCCGGGCATCTCGGTGCGCCCGATCCTGACGCTGGCGGGCGATCACGAAGTCAACCAAGTGTTCCTGGAAGACGTGGAAGTGCCGGTGAGCGACCGCGTGGGGGCCGAGGGCGATGGCTGGAAACTGGCCAAGTTCCTGCTGGAAAACGAACGCGGCGGTTCGTGCCACGCGCCCAAGCTGGCCTATGACTTGCGCCGGATCGAGGCCGACGCTGTCAGCCAGAGCGATGGCCACGGCGGCACGATGGCCGGCAACGCCGAATGGCGCCGGCGCGTGGCGCGCATCCGCCTGGGGGTGGAATCGCTCGAAATGATCGAGCTGAAGATCCTTTCGGAAATCGCCCATGGGCAAAAGCCGGGGCCGCAAACCTCGCTGGTCAAGCTGCTGGCCTCGAACCTGCGGCAGGATATCGACCTCTTGGCGATGGACTTGCTCGGCCTGGCCGGGCTGGAACTGGAACGCCAGCGCCCGCTCTATGGGCCCGGCGCCCCTGTGCCGGTGCATGGCGGGCAAAGCCAGGTCGCTGCCGCGCGCTATCTCAACAGTCGTGCCTGGACGATCTTTGGCGGCACCAACGAGGTGCAGGCCGGGATCATCGCCAAGACCGTGCTGCATCTTTAAGCCATGAACAGGCAAAACAGAACCGTCGGGAGTCGGGAATGCAACTGAGCCGGGAAGCCCTGCTGAACGCCTATCGCGCGATGAAGACCATCCGCGAGTTCGAGGAAAGGCTGCACGTGGAAATCCAGACCGGCGAGATCGCCGGCTTCACCCACCTCTATTGCGGGCAGGAAGCCGTGGCGGTGGGCGTCTGCGCGCATCTGGGCACGCAGGATCGCATCGTTTCCACCCACCGTGGCCATGGCCATTGCCTGGCCAAGGGCTGCGACGTGGAAGGAATGATGAAGGAAATCTGGGGGAGCCGCGAGGGCCTATGCAAGGGCAAGGGCGGCTCGATGCACATTGCCGACGCCGACAAGGGCATGCTGGGCGCCAATGGCATCGTCGGCGCCGGCGCGCCCATCGCGGTGGGCGCGGCGCTGGCCAGCCGCGCCGATGGCCCCGGCCCCGATGGCCTCAACGTGGCCATCGCCTTTTCCGGCGATGGCGCCTGCAACCAGGGCACCACGTTCGAGGCGATGAACCTCGCCGTCGTGACCCAGGCGCCATGCATCTTCGTGTTCGAGAACAACCACTATTCCGAACACACCGGCTTTTCCTATGCCGTGGGCACGGCGCAGGACATCGCCAGCCGGGCGCAAGCCTTTGGCATGAAAGCCTGGCGTGCCGACGGCACCGATTTCTTTGCCGTGCACGACACCATGCGCGAGGTACTGGCCCACGTGCGCGCCGGCGGCGGGCCGGTGGCGGTGGAATTCGATACCGAGCGCTTCTTCGGCCATTTCGAAGGCGATCCGCAGCGCTATCGCGGGCCGGGCGAACTCGATCGCATCCGCGCCGAGCGCGATTGCCTCAAGCGGTTTCGCGCGGCGGTTACGGCAGCAGGCCTGCTTGACCATGCCGAGATCGACACGCTCGACACCGAGGTGCTGGACGCGATCGAGGCAGCGGTGGCCGCCGCGCGCGCCGCCGCGCGCCCCACGGCCGAAGACGTGCTGGCCGACGTCTACATCAGCTATTGATCGCGGGGAGCGGATACGATGACCAAGATGATGTACCGCGATGCCGTGCTTTCCACCATTATGGAGGAAATGGCGCGCGACCCCGATGTGGTGGTGCTGGGCGAAGACGTGGTGGGCGGCATGGGGACGGCCGGTGGACCCGAAGCGATCGGCGGGATCTGGTCAACCTCTACCGGCCTTTATGACCGGTTTGGCCCCACCCGCGTGATCGACACGCCGATTTCGGAAAGCGCGATCATCGGCGCGGCGGCGGGCCTGGCACTATCGGGCAAGCGGCCGGTGGCCGAACTGATGTTTGCCGACTTCATCGGCGTGTGCCTCGACCAGCTGTGGAACCAGATTGCCAAGTTCCGCTATATGTTCGGCGGCAAGACGCGCTGCCCGGCGGTGATCCGCATGGCCTATGGCGCGGGCTTCAACGCCGCGGCCCAGCACAGCCAGTCGGTCCACCAGATCCTGACCGGCATGCCCGGCCTCAAAGTGGTGATGCCAGCCACCCCGGCCGATGTGAAAGGCCTGCTGCGCACCGCCATCCGCGACGATGATCCGGTGATCTTCCTGGAGCACAAGGCGCTTTACGCGACCAGCGGCGAAGTGCCCGACGACCCGGACTTCATGATCCCGTTCGGCCACGCGCGCCTCACCCGCGCGGGTGGCGACGTGACGATCGTCTCGACCGGCCTGCTGCTCGGCATGTGCGAGGCGGCGGCCGACCGCCTGGCTGCCGAGGGCATCGGCTGCGACGTGATCGACTTGCGCACCACCAGCCCGCTGGACGAGGAAGCCATTCTCGACAGCGTGGAAGTGACCGGCCGCCTGATCGTGGTGGACGAAGCGCCGCCGCGCTGCGGCCTGGCCGCAGACTTGCGCGCGCTGGTGGCGGAAAAGGCGTTTTCCAGCCTCAAGGCGCCGCCGCTGCAGGTTACCCCGCCGCACACCCCCATCCCGTTCGCGCGCGAGCTGGAGAGCGCGTACTTGCCCTCGATCGACAAGATCGAGGATGCCGTGCGCCGCGTTCTGGCCTGGCGCTGAGGAGGGCCGCATGCCTGACATCCGCCCCTTCTGTATGCCCAAGTGGGGCATCGAGATGACCGAGGGAACCCTCGCCGAATGGAAGCTGGAGGAAGGCTCGGCCTTTTCCCGTGGCCAGCTTCTGTGCCTGATCGAAACCGCCAAGATCACCAACGAAGTCGAAGCCGAATGGGATGGCGTGCTGGCCCGCGTGCTGGTGCCCGCCGGGGGGGACGCGCAGCCCGTTGGCGCGCTGCTCGCCGTATTGGCCGAACCGGGCACGAGCGCGGCCGAGATCGATGCGTTCATCGCTGCTTTCCGCCCGGCCGAAGCCAGCGCCGCCGCGCGTGGTGGCGCCGCGCCTGCCGCAGCGCCGGCCCCGGCAGCGCAAGCTCCGGCGCCCCAGCCCCCGGTCACCAAGCCCTTGCTCACCAACCGCGCCATCAGCCCGGAAGCGCGCAAGCTGGCCGAGGCAACCGGGCTCGACATCGAGCCGATCACCGGACCGGGCCGCGATGGGCGCATCACCTTGCAGGACGTGCAGCAGGCATTGCGTGCGCCGGCCATCCCCGCGCTGCACGGCACGCTCGCCGTGGTGGAGGAAGACGCCAAGGTCTTCGCCTCCCCCCTCGCCCGGCGGCTGGCCGCCCAGCACGGCATCAGTCTTGTGGGCGTAAAAGGCTCTGGCCCGCGCGGCCGCATTGCCAAGGCCGATGTCCTCGCCCTGATCCCGGCGCCCGCTGCGCCCGCGCCCTTTGCCCTGGTGCCCAATCCGCCAGTGGTGGCGCCGTTCGATCGTGTGCGCAAGGTGGTGGCCCAGCGCCTGACGCAAGCCAAGCAGCAGATTCCCCACTTCTACCTGCGCTCCAGCGCGCGGCTGGATGAACTGCTGGCCCTGCGCAAGACAGCCAATCTCGTTCTTGGCAGCAAGGCCACGATCAACGACTATCTGGTGCGCGCCACCGCGCTGGCCCTGGCGCAGCATCCCGATGTCAACGTGCAGGTGCACGGTGAAAGCGTGCACCGCTTTGCCCATGCCGATATCGCCATCGCCGTCGCGAGCCCCAAGGGCCTGGTCACGCCGATCGTGCGCCAGGCCGATCGCCAGCCCATCGCCGCCATCGCCACGGCCACCCGCGCATTGATCGACAAGGCGCAGGCCGGCAAGCTGGCGTTCGAGGACATGGATGGCGGCACGTTTTCCATCTCCAACCTCGGCATGTTCGGGGTGGAGGAATTTGCCGCGATCATCAATCCACCCCAGGCCGCGATTCTGGCGGTGGGCGCGGCGGCGCGCACCCCTTGCGAATTGCCCGGCGGCGGCGTTGGCTTTGAAACGCGGCTGGCGCTCACGCTCTCGGTAGATCACCGCGCCATCGACGGCGCAGCGGGCGCGGCGTTCCTCGCCACACTCAAAGACCTGCTCGAAACCCCCGAGCGCCTGTTTGCCTGACTTTCACACGGAGATCCCCATGTCCCAGCGCGGCCCCCTCACGCAGTTCGGCCCGATCTTCCAGATGGCCTACCTGCCCGCCGATTTCGATGCGGCGATCGATTACTGGACGCGGGTGGTCGGCGCCGGGCCGTTCTTCGTGATGGAAGGCATCACGCTGACCGACATGACCTATCTGGGACAGCCAAGCGACGCGCGCTTTGCCGCGGCCTGGGGCTATTGGGGGGATATGCAGATCGAACTGATCCGCCCGGAAAACGATGCGCCGTCGATCTATACCGGGCCCTATGCCGTCACCGACCGGCTGCACCACGTGTGCGTCGAGGTTGACGACCTGGAGCCGGTGCGCGCCGCGCTGGCCGAAGCCGGCGCCACGATCCTGATCGAAGGCAAAGTGGGCGAAACCGGCGGGGTGATCTATGCCGATGCCGGCGCCGGGCCGGGCGGCGTGATCGAATATGTCAAGCTGATGGAAGGCGGCGCGGGCCTGTTTGCCATGATGCGCGAGGCCGCGCGCGACTGGGACGGCAGCGATCCCCTGCGCAAGCTGGGGTAGGAAGGAAATCCAGACCGTCTTTCGTCACCCCGGGCTTGACCCGGGGTGCCGCTTTGTCTTCGCTCCATGTCGGAAGAAGCCGGACCCCGGATCAAGTCCGGGGTGACGTGCGTTCGAACGAAATTCCACGCCCAATACCAAGGAGTGCCCATGCTGCCGCAAACCACCCTCGTCCTCACCAGCCAGGTCCATGAAGGCGGCAAGATCGTGGCGGCGCTCACGGACATGCCGCTGCCCGCGCCTGGGGAGAACGACGTGGTCATCGCGGTGGAAGCCGCGCCGATCAATCCGTCAGACCTGGGCCTGCTGTTCAGCTCCGCCCGGATCGACGACGCCGTGTTCGCCCCCGGCCAGGTGGAAGCGCCGGTTTCGCCCGCCGGCATGGCCGCGCTGGCCGGACGCATTGGCGAGGTAATGCCCGTGGGCAGCGAAGGCGCCGGCACGGTGATCGCGGCCGGATCGGGCGCGGCGGCACAGGCGCTGGTGGGCAAGCGCGTGGCGACCGTGGCGGGTGGCATGTATGCCCGCCACCGCGTGGTGCCGGCAGCAAGCTGCATGGTCCTGCCCGAAGGCACCAGCGCGCGCGATGGCGCGGCCGCTTTCGTCAACCCGCTGACGGCGGTGGGCTTTGTCGAAACGCTGCGCAGCGTGGGCGGCAAGGGCATCATCCACACTGCCGCGGCATCGAACCTGGGCCAGATGCTGGTGCGCCTGTGCGCGGCCGAAGGCATTCCCCTGGTCAACGTGGTGCGCAAGGCCGAGCAGGCCGACCTGCTCGAAGGCATCGGCGCCGCCCATGTGGTGGACAGTGCCAGCCCCACGTTCCGCGAAGACCTGCGCCAGGCGCTGGAAGCGACCGGCGCCGATACCGTGTTCGACGCCATCGGCGGCGGCCCGGTGCTGGGCACGATCCTTTCGACCATGGAACAAGTGGGCCGTGCGGCGGCGTGGGCCTATTCCCGCTATGGCTCCACCGCCAAAAAGCGCGCCTATGTCTATGGCATGCTCGATACCGGGCCGATCACGCTGCCGCGCGACATCGGCTTTGTCTGGGACGTTTCGGGCTGGCTGCTGTTTCCGCGTATGGAAGAGCTGGGCCCCGAAGTCCGCGCGCGCATGCAGGCCCGCGTGGGCCAGGACCTGACCACGATCTTCGCGTCGAACTACAAGACGCAAGTGCCGCTGTCGCGCGTGCTGGACGAAGACGTGGTGCGCGATTTCACCCGCCGCGCCACCGGTTCGAAATACCTGATCCTGCCCCAGGAATAAGCTCAGGCAGCGTCAGCGGCGCTATCGAAACGCGCGCGTGCGCTGGCGATGACTTGTCCGTGGTCGGTCGACCAGCCGACCAGTGCCAGGAGCGGCCCCATCAGCGACTGGCCCAGCGGTGTCAGGCGGTATTCCACCGCCGGTGGGCGCGTGTCGAACACGGTGCGGTCGATCAGGCCGTCGCGTTCCAGATCGCGCAAACCCTGGGTCAGCATGCGGCGCGAGATATCGGGCAATGCCCGCAGCAGCCCATTGAATCGCTGCGGGCCCAGGTGCAGTTCCAGCAGGATCAGCACGGTCCACTTGGCGGCGATATGATCGAGAATATTGCGCACCGGGCAATCGTGCGGATCGAAGCCGGCCTGGCGCCACACCGCCATCGGATTGTCGGGCGCCACGGCCCGGGCAAGGTTCTCTGGAGGTAACCTCGTCACGAAAAACTGCCTCCTTCACGGCCGCGATCAAGTCTCTATCTGAGACTTGCACTCCGCTTTAGAAGGATCATCGTGCCATGACCACCCACCTCGTTACCGGCGCTTCGGGCCAACTTGGCCAGCTCGCCATCGATACCCTCGCCACGCTGGTGGACCCCGCTTCGATCATCGCGCTGGTGCGTTCGGATGAAGCGGCGCAGCGCTTTGCCGGGCGCGGCATCCAGGTGCGGCGGGGCGATTACAACGATCCCGCATCGCTTGCAGACGCCTTTGCCGGGGTGGATCGCGTGCTGTTCATTTCCGGCTCGGAAATCGGCGCGCGCGTGCCGCAACACACCGCCGTGATCGACGCGGCCAAGGCAGCCGGGGTTGGCTTCATCGCCTATACGTCGGTGCTCGATGCCGCCAAAAGCCCGATGCTGATCGCACGCGAACACGCGATCACCGAACGGCTGCTGGCGGAAAGCGGCATCGTCCACACTGTTCTGCGCAACGGCTGGTATCTGGAAAACTACCTGATGGGCGCCGGGCCCGCGCTGGCCAGCGGGCAGCTTTATGGCGCGTCGGGAACCGGCCGGGTGTCGCCCGCCGCGCGTGAAGATTATGCCGTGGCGGCCGCCCTCGTCCTGGCCGGTGGCCACGATGGCCAGGTGCTGGAACTGGCTGGGGACGAAAGCTTCACCATGGCAGACCTGGCCGCCGCGCTGGCCGACATTTCCGGAAAGCCGGTCAGCTATGTCGATCTGCCCAAGGAAGCGCTGCAGGCCGGCTTGGTCCAGGCTGGACTGCCCGAACCGCTGGCTGCGATCCTGGCCGATTCCGACGCCTGCGCCGGGCAAGGCAGCCTGTTCGACGACAGCCACACCCTGTCGCGCCTGATCGGCCGCCCCACCGCGCCGTGGCGTGGGTTCCTGGCGGCTGCGCTGGCGCCCGCACAGGCTTGAGCAATGGCCTGGGCGGCGTGGCCTATTGCGGCCCCGCCCCCAGGCCAACGCCGAACGGGAACAGCGGATCGACGGTGTCATCGCCCACCGCCGGGTTCTGCGCTTCCACTGCCGCCATCGAGCGCGGCAGTTCGAACGGCAGGCGCCCGCGCGCGGTTTCGCGCCCCGTGACGACGTCGAGCAGGCCTTCGTCGCTCACTCCGAAATTGCCCAGCACGGCCCGGGTCTTGGGCAGGATATCGGTGAGGATCGCCGGGCGATCGAGGAACACGGCGAGCACCACCGGCACGCTGGCGGGAATGGCCGCCACGGCATCGTAATCCGCGTTGCCGGGGCGGAAATCGAGGCGCCCTTCCTTTTGGCGCGAACCGAAGAAATAGTTGGGGTGCAGCCGTTCCGAAGGGGTATCGGCACGCATCAGCGCCACTTGCGCATCGGCCGCGCGATCGACCACGACCAGCCCATGCGCCTTCGCCTGGGCCGGATCGATGCCCTTGAGGAACACGCGCGTGCCGGCGGCGAGCGGCAGCAGCCCGCCCTCGTTGCGCAGCAGGACTTGCGCCTGCGCCTGGGCCTGGCGCCCTTGCGCCATCACCGCAGGCGGCGCGATATTGCGCGCGGCGGCCGGATCGACCAGCGGATTGTCGAACAGTCCCAGCTTGAACTTGAGCGCCATGACCTGCGCCACCGCCGCGTTCACGCGGGCGAGCGGAATCGTCCCGGCTTGGACATCCTTGATGATCCACTCGGGTTCGGTAACGCCACCGAACTGGTCGATCCCGGCATTGGTGGCCTTGGCATAGCGTTGCGCCGGCGTCAGGTCTTCCACGCCCCACGGCATGGCGATCTCGTTCGGCGTCTGCGGCGCGGTTGGCGCGCGGCAGGCCGGGGTGCAATCGCGGGTGATGCCCCAGTCCGACAGGATCAGCCCCTTGTAGCCATAATCCTTGCGCAGCAGGCCCAGCAACTGCGCGTTGTAGCCGGCGGCCACCGGCTCCAGCGGCTTGCCCGCCACGCTCGGCCCGCTGACGATGTCGTACGTGGGCATGACCCCTGCCACGCCGGCCGCGAACGCGCCCAGGAACGGGCGGATATGCGTCTTGAGCGTGGCATCGTCGTGCACCGCCATGCGGCCATAATAATTGTGCCCATCAAACCCTTGCGGATTGGCGCCATAGCCCACCCAGTGCTTGACCACGGTGGCCACGCCATCGTGGGCCAGGGTCGTGGCGCTGCCCTGGAACCCGCTGACATAGGCCTGCACCATCTTGGCGGCGAGATCGGCATTGGCGCCAAACGTGCCGGTGCCGCGCGGCCAGCGCGGATCGGTGAACAAGTCCGCCTGGGGCGAAAGCGCCATGTGGATGCCGCTGGCCCGGTATTCGCGGCGCGCCTGATCGGCAAAGCGATGCATCAGGCCGGCATCGGCCAATGCGGCAAAGCCCAGCGTTTCGGGCCATTGCGAATAGCCGCTGGCGGCCGCGCTGGCGCCCACCGTCACCTGGAAATGGTGGCGTGGATCGGTGCTGATGGTGAGGGGAATGCCCAGCCGCGTCTTGGCGGCCAGACGCTGCAAGGCATTGTTTTCCTCTGCCATCCGTTCGGGCGTTACGGCCAGGCGCGTGATGAAGCTGGTAATGTGCTGCCCATCGATCGCGGCCTGCGCTGCCGCGACATCGTAACCCAGGGTGGAAGCGCCCACCACGTTGTCCCGCGCGGCAAGCGAGCCGTGCATCATCGCCCCGGCCTTTTCCGCCAGCGTCATCCGCGCGACAAGATCGGCCACCCGGCGCGCCACCGGCAGGCGCCAATCCTCGTAGGGATCGAGCCGGCCATTGCGATTGAGATCGCGGAAGCGTGCGCCAGCAACGGTCAGCACCGGCCCCGTATCGGCCGCGATCGCCGGCTGCGGGGGCAAGGCGGGCCGGGCCGCCAGCATGCCGGAAGGAACCTGGGCCAGCAACGGGGCGATCAGCAAGGCAGCGGCACGCTTCATCGGCAAGGACTTTCCCAAAGGCAAAAAGCGGGGCCGTGCGTGGATCGGCACGGCCCCACAGGGTGGATCAGAAACGCAGGCCCGCGCGCACGCCGTAAAGGCGCGGATCGGAAAGCTGCGCCGTGCCATCGTCGAACGTCCCGCCGAAATTGGCAACGATCTGTGCGCTCGACAGCGTGAGCCGGTTTTCGATGTTGCGCACAAAGCCCTGGAGATACCAGGCCCCGCCCGGCGCATTGTAGGTTGCGCTCAGATCGGTCTTGGTAAAGGCCGGCTGGCGGAACTGCGCGCGCAAGGCGGGCGCGGTGATGACATAGCTGGCCGACATGCGGGTGCGCGCACCCAGCTGCACATCGCCATCGCCCAGGGGAATCGTCCAGGTATAACCGGCAAACACCGTCCATTCGGGCGAACGGTCGAGCTTCTTGCCGGCGAACTGCGCGGTCAGCGGCCCGGCCGAATCGATCAGGTAGTCGGTATAACGGGCGTTGAGCCAGTTCACCGAAAGATCGATCTGGTGGTTGCGCGCGGGCTTGATCACGCTTTCCAGTTCGACCCCATCAACCTTGGCGCGCCCGGCGTTGAGCGTGCGCTGCACCGGCGATCCGGCAACCAGGGTCAGCTGCGAGAGCTGCAGGTTGGTGTAGTCGTAATGGAACACGCTGCCGTTGAGGCGCAGGGCATTGCCGCCGATGCGCGCCTTGAAGCCGGCTTCGTAGGACGTGAGCGTTTCGGGCTGGTAATAGAGCAGATCGGGCGTCGTCACCGCGCTGCCGTTGCAATTGGCGGTCCCGGCCAGGCAGCCATCGTTGAACCCGCCGGCCTTGTAGCCCGTGGCAACCGTGCCGTAGACCAGCGTGGTGGGCGCCGCATCGAATTCGAAGCCACCGCGCCAGGTGATCTTGCTGTAGCTCACTTCCGCGTTGTTGAGCGAATCCTGCACGCCGCGCGGGTTGGTGGTGCCGGCCTGGGTGCCGGTGGTGAAATCGAGCGGATCGTCGACGTTGGCGTGGTAGATCGTGGCGCCCACGCGGCGCTTCTTGTCCTTGGTCCAGCGCACGCCGCCGGTCAGGCGGAAGGCATCGGCCAGGCTGTAGGTGCCCTGGCCGAACAGGGCGAAGGATTCCGAATTGGTCTTTTGTGGAAAGCCGAAGATATAGCCGCGCTGCCCCTGCTGGAACCCCTGGGTGCCATAGAGCAGGAAGGAAATGTCCGACTTTTCCTTGAAGTAATAGGCGCCGGTCTGGAGCTTGAGCCCGCCGGTGTTGATCGCAAAGCGCAGTTCCTGCGAATTCTGGTTGTAGCTGCCGTCAAAAGTCTGCGGCGACGTGACGATCGCGCCGGTCGTGCGGTTCACCCCGGTCAAACCGGTGAACTGTTCGTCACGCGTCAGTTCGCGGTAGGAACCGATGTAGTTCAGCGTCAGCCAATCGGCCAGATCCAGCTTGAGATCGCCCTGCACGCCCCAGGTGTTGTTGTCGCGCAGCGATTGCCAGCGTTCGGGATAAGTCAGCGTGCTGACATCGCGCGCGCTGCGGCCCGAGCGCACCAGCGGATCGGTGCCCAGCTGGCCATCGGCAGGCACACTGAACGGCGCCTGGTACAGGTTGGAAAGCAGCACGCCGGCACCGGGGTGGCCCTTGATCGAGCTGTAGTCGCCACGCACCACCAGGCGCACGCGATCGCTCGGCTCGATCAGCACGGAGAGGCGGCCCGACAGGTTTTCCTTGGCAGGGTCAAGCGTATAGGGGGAAACGCCGTGGTAGACATAGCTGTTGCGCCGGTCGTAATTCACCGCCGCGCGCACGGCCACGCTTTCGCCCACCGGCACGTTGACGACGCCGGTGGCCTGGATCGTGTTGAAATTGCCATAGGTGCCATCGAAGCTGGCGCTGAACTTGCCCAGGCGCGGCGCGGCCGAAATCAGGCTGACCAGGCCGGCCGTGGTGTTGCGGCCATAAAGCGTGCCCTGCGGCCCGCGCAGCACTTCCACGCGATCGAGATCGAAGAAGCTGACTTCCTGCGCCTGCGGGCGGGCGAGGAACACGCCATCGACCACGAAGCCGGCGGAAGGATCGCCCTTTTCCGAATTGTCGGTGCTGCTCACGCCGCGAATGGTGATCTGCAGGCCGGCCGAACCGCCGCGGTCGATCGACAGGTTGGGCGCCACTTCGGTGAGCTGCGTGGCATTGGTCACGCCGGTCTTGGTCAGGCTGTCGCCGCCGATCGCGGTGATTGCCACCGGGGTCTTGGACAGCAGTGTGTTTTCGCGCGTGGCGGTCACGATGATTTCACCGGCGTCGGGCGCGGCGGCACTGGCCTGGGCCGTGGCGGCATCGGCAACGACCGCGCCATCCTGCGGGGCGGCCTGGGCGTGGGCCGCCGCATGCGACAGCGCGACGAGCGAACCGGCGGCAAGCAGAACTCGGGTGCGAACTTTCAAAACATCCTCCCATTGTGTTCATCGTTGACAAGGCCACTGTGGTGACCATCTAATTTAGCGCTAAATCTCGGAAGATGTCATCGCTGTCAACTTGATTTTGCGCGCTCATGTGCAAAACCCGGCGGCCATGGATGGCGCCGACGGCAAAGCCGCGCCAAAATGCCACGGCAGGCAGGACCGCTCTCACCCCAAGACAGGCCAGGATGGACAGCACGACGGGAGACAACGAAAAGAGCGCGGGCCAGGAACGGCGGGCACGGCGGCGCGGCAGCCAGTGCGTGACGATCCGCGACGTGGCGCTGCGCGCGGGCGTGTCTTCGATGACGGTATCCAACGCCATCAACGGCACCGGCAAGATGGCCGAGGCGACGCGCCAGGCCGTGCTCGATGCCGTTGCCGAACTGGGGTTTGCCCCCAACATGGCGGCGCGCAGCCTGGCCGGGGCGGATTCGCTGCGCATCGGCTTCGTCCACTCCACGGTCACCAACGGCTTCCTGGGCGCGATGCTGATCGGGGCGCTGCAGGCGGCCGCCCTCAATGGCGCGCAGCTGCTGGTGCGCGGGGTAACCAACGGCGATAGCGCGGGCCTGGCCGACACCATCGCCCGCCTGCGCGACAACGGCGCGCGGGGCCTTATCCTATCGCCGCCCTATGCCGAAATGCTCGATCCGGGCGGCATCGGCCTGGATGCCGCCGTGCCGGTGGCGGTCGTCGCGGCGGGCGCCGCAATCGCCGGCATGGTGACCGTGCGCGTGGACGATCGGCTGGCGATGTGGCAATTGACCACGCGCCTTCTGGAACAGGGCCATCGCCGCATCGGCTTCATCACCGGGCCGGCGGGCCACACCTCGAGCGCGGCCCGGCTGGCCGGTTATCGCGATGCGCTGGCGGCTTTTGGCGTGCAAGGGGAAGAGAGCCTGGTGATGCCCGGCGATTTCCGCTTCCAGTCGGCCATGGGGGCCGCGCGCGCCTTGCTGGAACGCGCCGCGCCGCCCACGGCCATCATGGCCAGCAACGATGACATGGCCGCCGCCGTGATCGCCGTGGCGGCACAGATCGGCCTGTCCGTGCCCGAGCGCCTGGCCGTGACCGGGTTCAACGATGATGCCATCGCGCAAACCATCTGGCCCACGCTTACCACCGTGCACCAGCCGGTGCAGGCCATGGCTGAACAGGCGCTGGCCCGGCTGATCCGCCGCATGAAGGGTCAATCGGTGGACGATGACCTGGTGTTGGATTTCGCGCTGATGGAGCGCGCATCGACCAGCGCAGGCCCGGCCAGGCCGTGACGGGAGCATGACCGCCCCCGCGCTCCGCCCCGAGACGGCCTGGCGCCAGTGGGCCTTGCCGCTGCTGCTGATGGCTGCCAACACACTGTCGTTCGTCGATCGCCAGATCCTGTCCTTGCTGATCGAACCGATCCGCCGCGATCTCGGGCTGGGCGATGGCACCGCTGGCATGCTGTATGGCCTGGGCTTTACGCTGACCTACCTGCTTGCCGCATTCCCGCTTGCCTGGCTGGCCGATCGCATCGGGCCAAGGCGGGTGATCGTGGGCGCGGTCATGGCCTGGAGCCTGGCCACCGGCGCTTGCGGGCTGGCCCGGTCGCTGGGCGGGCTGATCGCCGCGCGCATGGCGGTGGGCCTGGGCGAAGGCGGGCTGACGCCGGCCGCAATGGCCTGGATCAGTCGCCAGTTCCCGCGCGAGCGCACGGCCACCGCCATCGGCGTGTTCCAGACCGGCATCTACCTTGGCAACGGGCTGGCCTTGCTGGTGGGCGCGTGGATCGCGCTGCGCTTCGATCCGGCGGGACGCCACATGGTGCCGCTGCTGGGGCCCATGGCCGGTTGGCAGGTGGCGTTCCTGCTCCTGGTGTTGCCGGGCCTGGCGCTCGCGGTTGCCCTGGCCCTGTGCCCGGCGCCACGTGGCGGTGAAAGCGAGCGCGCCACGGCGCCGTCCGTCGCCATGCGCGGGGCTGCGGGTTGGCGCATCGGCGCTTTGCCGGCGCTGTTGATCGTGGCCTATGCCTGCCTGGTGCTGGGCGGCAATGGTGCACAAGTGTGGACACCCACATTGCTGCAACGCCAGTTCGGTTGGTCGGTTCAGCAATCGGGCTTCGTGCTTGGCACGCTGAGCCTGGGCTTTGGCATCCTGGGCACGCTTGGCGGGGGCCTGGCCGCCGATGCCATGGCGCGCCGCAGCGGGCTGAGCGGACCGATTGCCCTGGCGCAAGGCGCCATGCTGGTGGTGGCACCGATCGCCCTGGCCTTTCCCCTCGCCCCCGATGCGGGTGTGGCCGTGGCGCTGATCGGGACCCATCAGATGGCGTCGGCGTTTGCCCTGTGCGGCGGCATGGCTGCACTGCAGGGAGCCGCGCCCGATGCCCAGCGCACGCGCATCACCGCGATGCTGATGGTGGCGATCAACCTGGGCGGCACGCTGGCCGGGCCATGGATCATGGGCGTTGTATCAGATGCGTGGCCCGGCGCGGGCCTTGGCCCCGCGATGGCCGTCACCGGCTGCCTGGCGACACTGCTGGCCGCGCTGCTGATGGCGCGCGCCCAGCGCTTGGCCTAGGCCACCCGATCGAGCGGGGCGGCAGCGGGGCTTGCTTCTTCGGCCAGGGGCGCGACAGCCAGCGGCACGGTGAACCGCCCGCTGCGCTGTTGCCGGCCCCACGCCACCTGCGGCCCGGTCAGCGCGGTGAACACCGCGCGCACCACCACGGCATAAAGCAACTGGCGATACCCCAGCCGCATGCCCAGAAGACGCAGCACCGGTAGCCGTCCTTGCTGCCCGTCCAGCCGATAGGCAACCATGCCGCAGCCCAGCTCGGTGGCCAGAAACAGCGCCCAGAAGCCCAGCATCAGCCCGACATCGCCCTCCAAGGCGGAAAAGCCGTGGTTGGCCGTGCGCCAGGCCAGATCGACCAGCGCCAGCAACAGCGCCAGATCGATCATGGGTGATAGCAGCCCCAGGATCACCTGAAACAACCAGGCCTGCGGCAGGCCGAACCGGGCGAGCCCGCGGGGGGCGCCCTGCGCCAGCACGGCGCGATGCTTCCACAGGCATTGCAGCGTGCCGAACGCCCAGCGATAGCGCTGGCGCCACAGCGCCCGCATGGTTTCGGGCGCCTCGGTCCAGGCCACGGCGGCAGGATCGCACGCCACCTGCCAACCGGCACGCTGGATGGCGATGGTCAGGTCCTGATCCTCGGCCAGGGTATCGGTGGGATAGCCACCCACTTCGTCCAACGCCCGGCGCCGCCATGCCCCCACGGCCCCCGGCACCACGGTGACCGCACCCAGCGCATCGAGCGCGCGCCGCTCCAGCGCCTGGGCCGTGACATACTCCACCGCCTGCCACCGCGTGAGCAGGTTGATGCAATTGCCGATCCGCGCGTTGCCCGCCACCGCACCGATGGCAGGATCGGCAAACCACGCGGCCAGCCGCGCGATCGTATCGGGTTCGAACCGGGTATCGGCATCCAGGGCGATCACCACGTCTGCCCGCGCCAACTGCAAACCGTGATTGAGCGCCCGTGCCTTGCCGCCATTGTCCAGCCGCAGCAGGGCAACGCGCGGATCATGGCCGAACTCGCGCGCGACCACGGCGGCGGTCTCGTCGCTCGAGCCATCGTCGATCACGATCACTTCCAACCGCACCCCGCGCGATTCCAGCACCCGGCGCAGCGAGGCGGCAATCACCCGCGCTTCGTTGTATGCGGGAATCAGCACCGAAACGAACCCCGGCACCAGATGCGCCGGGCCAGGCACGCGCGCCGGGCGGCGAGCCTGCAACAGGGCCAGCGCGGTCATGGCCAGCGCGCGCGCCATGCCCAGCACGATCGCACCGACAAACAGCCAGCCCAGCACGCGCCGCGCCGTGCCGAGCGCTGCAAACAGCCCTCCGGCGGCCTGCGCCGCCGGCGCCCGCGGCCCGGCCAGCGGCGGCATGGCCTGATCGCGCGAAAGGCCGGCGAGCGCCGAAACGGTGACGAAGCGATAGCCGCGCGCCTGCAACTGCGCGATGATCTGCGGCAGCGCGCGCACCGTGGCGCTGCGATCCCCGCCCGAATCGTGCAGCAACACGATCTGGCGCGCTTCATGGCTATCGCCGCTTTCCACTTGCGCCACGGTGCGCGCCACCAGCGTGGCGGCGTCTGCCCCGGTCCAGTCCAGCGGATCGACATTGAGGCCCACGGTCAGATAGCCCAGCCCCGCGGCAATGCGCGGCACACGCAATTCGGCCGCCGTGCCGGGATCGGCATCGCCCAGGTAGGGCGCGCGAAACAGCCGCATGGACCGGCCGGTATAGCTTTCCACCAGCGCCTGCGTGGCGTTGATTTCCAGGGCCACGGCGCGGTTGCCCATGCGATCGAGATCGGGATGCGTGGTGGAATGGTTGCCCAGTTCCGATCCCTGCGCCAGGATCGCGCGCAGCAGGCCGGCCTCGCCCAGCGCGTTGCTGCCCGTGACGAAAAACGTGGCCGGCACGCCGTGCGCCTTGAGAATGGCCAGGATCTGCGGGGTCCAGCGTGGATCGGGGCCATCGTCAAAGGTCAGCGCCACTTGCTTGCGCTTCAGCCCGGCGCGTTGCACCTGGTTGGCAGCCGGCAACTGGCGATAGACCGCCTGGCGGATCAGGCCATCGGCGCCCACGCCGGCTTCGCGCCAGCCTGGTACCGCCGCCGCACCGATCCGCAGCACTTCGCCCTGGCCGACCAAGCTCACACTGTCGGGCGCCGGCAACAGGGCCAGATCACGCGCCTGCCCGGCCAGCGCCGCCCAGAAGCCGGGATCTTCTCCACCCAGGCGCCACAGGGCCAGGCCAACCGGTGCGGCATCCGTCCGCGCCAGCGCGCGCAGCACCTGCAACTGGTTCCAACTCGCCAGCGCGTCGATCATCCACACCTGGTGGCGCGTGCCTTCCTGGCGATAGGCAAAGCCGCTGTTGCCACTGCGGGAATCGAAACGGGGCGTGGTGCCGGCGGCCTGCGCGCGCTGCCAGGCCTGGGCCAGTCCGATCGGTTCGGCCACCCCGCGATCGGGCCAGTCATAGGCATAGCTGCCCAGCGCCACCACCGTCTTGCCTGGCCCCACCGCCGCCACGCCATCGGCCACCGCGCGCGCGAACCACGGCTGGCCGGCGATCGGCCCGGCGCGGCCGGTCAGCCAGTGCTGGTCATAGGCCATCAGGATCACGCGATCGACCGCGCGGGCATAGGCGCGCAGATCCCACGCCGGATCGAGCACCGGTGCCGCGATCATCAGTCGCTGTCCCCGTGGCGCCAGGCGCGCCCGCGCTTCGCCCAGGAAGGCACGATAATCGCCGTGGGCATCGGGCGGCAGGTTTTCCAGATCGAGCACCAGCCCCCGCGCGTGCCAGCGCGCCATGGCACGCTCGATCCGGTCGAGCAGCCGCGCGCGTTGCGCAGCATCGGCCAGCAGGCGCGCCATGTTGGCCCCATCCCAGCCGGCATCGCCGAGCCCGTCATTCTGGATCATCAGCAACAGCCCCAGGCGCGGCTGCGCGCGCAGCGTGGCGGCCAGGTCGGGATCGTCCTGCTCCACCCAGGCATGTTCGCGCCCGCGCACCGAAACCAGGCCCACCGCCACATCGCTCAACGCGCCGCCGTGCTCGGCCAGGGCGCGGCGCCCTTGCGCATCGCCGGCCATCAGGAACCCGATGCGCTCAGCCGGCAAGGGACCGGACGGAGCGCCATCGGCGCTCGATGGAGCCACAGGGAGCCAGGCCCCTGCCCCGCTTTCGCGCCGCGGATCGAGCGTGGCGGCGCGTGGCAGGCGCGCGGCTCCGGGCACCACGGCCAAGGCGGGCGCCTGCCGCCGCTCCATCCAGCCCACCGCCAGCCCGAGCCCCGCAAGCCCAAGCACCAGCGCCACCGCCATCACTGCCACCACGCCGCGCACCCAGCGCCCGCGCCGCCCGCTGGGATCGTGAAATACCTGAAGATGCAATGCCCGGTCCTGCCTGCTGCCTGATCGCCGCGGGCATGGGGCAAAAACGGTGGCTATCGGCTAAGGCGGGCATGCGCAAAAATGCGGGGCTTAATGGTCTCCACGCCGGCCGCGTGGTCAGCGGCGCCCGCCCGTGCGCCGGCCAAGCCAACCCCGGATCGGCCGATCCCAGGCCACGTCGGCCAGCCAGGCCACTGCGATTAGCAGCGGCACCAGGCCCACCCCGATCACCGCCATGCGCGTGGGCGATGAGTGCGCCTTGGCCACATAGTTCATCCACACGTAGAGGAACGGGAAGTGGGTGATGTAGATCGGATAGGACAGCCGCCCGCAGGCGCGCACCAGCCAGCCAACCACGGGCCCTGCCTGCGAATGGCACCCGGCAACGATGATCGCGGGAAACAGCACGATCACGCAGGCCGCTTCATAGACGCCGTTGAGCTTGATCCCGCCCACCTCTGGCCAGATCGGCAGCAGCATCGCCACCACCATGATCACCGAAAGCGTGGGCCAGCCCAATCGCACCTGGGGCAACCGCGCGCGCACGCGATAGAGCCACAGCCCCGTCACGAACGGGAAGCACAGCCGCACCGGCGCCATCCACAGGGTTTCCCAATAGGAACCCTGGTCCAGCGAACCAAGCGCCACGCCGCTCGCCGCCAGCCCCGCGCCGCTCACCAGCGCCAACACGCCCAGCGCGCGGGTGGACCAGTGGCGCAGCACCAGGGCATAGGCAATGTTGCCAAGATATTCCTGCAGCAGGCTCCAGCACGGTCCGTTGAGCGGGTGGGTATCGGTCCAGCGGCTGGGCAGCGGCCAGGTGGGGATCAGCGCCAGGCCCATGACCAGCGCAACCAGCAGGCGCGACAGCGCGATCGCCTGCTCCGGCGCGCCCCAGGGATCGAGCAGATAGCTGGCAAAGCCCAGTAGCACGCCCAGGATCACCAAGGGGTGCAGCCGCACCAGACGCAGGCGGAAGAAATCGCCCACGCCCATCTTCCCCCACCGATCATCATAGGCATAGCCGATGACAAAGCCCGACAGGGCAAAGAAGAAATCCACCGCCAGCGGCGCGTGGTGCAGGATCACCTTGTCGCCTTGCCACAGCACGGTGATGCCCTGGATGTGAAACAGCACGACCATCAAGGCCGCCGTGCCGCGCAAGCCATCGAGCACGGCAAAGTGCGCCTTGCCGGTGGCGGTTGCATTGCCCTGCGCGATGCCCATCGCACCGGCTTCCCGTGTCGCTGTCATGCCCCGTTCACGCCCCGATCATGCCCCGATCATGCCAGCGCATCGGCTGGCAGGACCACCGTGTTGAGCGAATCCGCCTCCATCGGCAAGGCCAGTGTCTTGCTGCCGATGCGATACGTCACGGTGGCAGGCTGGGCGATGGGATTGCTCGCGACCAGCACCAGCGATCCATCGGGGTTGCGGAAGGCGAGCTGGTCCACATAGCCCAGGAAACTTTCCACCGGCACCATCCGCGCGCCGGCGCGCACGTGGGCGGAAAGATGGCGCACCAGCCAGTAATCCTCGCCCATGCGGAACGTGCCGGCCTTGGTATCGACCACCAGCAAGCTGTTCTGTGGCCAACCCCACCCGCTCATCCCGCCTTCGGGCATGACCATGTTCCAATACGTCCAGGCGCTGGCGCCATTTTCGAAATAGCGCCGGATCGTCTGCCAGCCATAGCGGGCATAGCGCCAGTCGTTGGTGCCGACGCCGCATTCCTGCTCCGAACCCCATAGCTCCAGCGTGGGATAGCGTTCGCGCAAGGGGCCAAGCGCATCCTTGCCGGCCCATTGCACGCCGATGCCCTTGATCGCGGCGGCGGCCTGGGGATGGGCCATGACGCGGGCGAAAAGGTCCACATTGCCGCGCTCGAGCGTGCCGAAGAACACGCGCGTGCCCACCTTGTCCATTTCCTGGGCGAGGAAGGGAATGAACCGCGCGAGGCCTTCGGGTGTCCAGCAGCAGCTGGGAAAGGGCTGGGCCGAATTGAATTCGTTCTGCGGCATCACCGTGTCGATGCGGATGCCGGCCTTGGCATATTCCTCCACATAACGACGGAAATAGCGGGCATACGTGGCCAGGGTGCGATCATCGAGGCGGAAGGAATCGCTGCCTTCCTGGCCCAGTTGCGCGGGCGTGATGCCATTCGATGGCTGCCCTGGCCAGGCCGGCGCCTGTGCGTAATGGCCGCCCCTCTTCATCCAGGTGGGCGGCGACCACGGCGAGGCCCAGACTTTCAGATCGGGCCGCAAGCCTTGTGCCGCCTTGATGAACGGGATCAGCGTTTCCCGATCATTGGCGATGGAAAAGTGCGCGAGGTCATAATCGTCGGGCGTTTCGTCATAGCTGTACCACCCGCGCGAAATGTCGTTGGCGCCGATCGGGGTGCGACACTGGTTGAACGCGCAGCCGTCGTCGCCGAACAGGGTAGCCAGTGCCTGGGCGCGCCGGGCAGGCGGCAGGGCCTGCAAGGCATCCCACCCTTTTTCCGAAAACGCCCCGCCAAAGCCGGCGATGGTCTGGCGTGGTGCATCCAGCCGCACTTGCGCGCCCACGGCAAACAGATCGGCGGGAACGGGCGCCAGCGCGGGCAACGGGCGCGCCTGCCATGGCCGACCAGCCACCGTCGCCACCCACGACGCGCCGGTGACGGCAGGTCGTGCCGGGGTTGCCGGTGCCGGGGCGCCCCGAGCTGCGGCGGTGATGCCAGGCACCCCCGCCGCAGCCGCCCCCATGCCGATCAGTGCCATGGCACCACGCCGGTTGACCGCAGTGTCCATGGCCTTCAATCCTTCCACGCGCGGGCAGGCAGCTTGATCGTCACCACCGGGCCCAGTTCGGCCGCGTTGCGCCCCAAGGCAAAGCCGTATTCGCCCGCCGGCATCGTCCAGCGACCATCCTTCCAATCGGCCAGCAGGCGCGGATCGAACGTGACGCTGGCGCTCTGGCTGGCGCCGGCAGCCAGGCTCAACCGCTTGAAGCCAACCAGGCGTTGCAGCGGAGCGCCGTTGCGACGAACGAGGTAGACCTGCCCCACGTCGTCACCCGCGCGCTGGCCGGTGTTGGCCAGGGTGAAGCTGGCGGAAAGCCCCGAAACCTTGAGATCGCGCGCCGCAAAGCTGGTGTAGCTCAGGCCATAGCCGAACGGAAACAGCGGCTTGAGCCCCTTGCGGGCAAACCAGCGATAGCCCACGTCCGACCCTTCGATGTCATAGTCGCTGTGCAACTGGTCCTTGCCCGGCGCGGGATCACCGCCGAAATTGGGCTCCACCCAATCGCTGCCGTCCAGCTTGGGCCGGGGCAACTGATCAAGGCTTGCGGGGAAGGTCACGGGCAGGCGTCCACTGGGATTGGTATCGCCAAACAGCACCGAGGCAATCGCCTCGCCACCGCGGGCGCCGGGATACCAGGCCTCCACCACGCCCGCCACCTTGTCGAGCCAGGGCATCAGCACCGGCCCGCCGGTTTCCAGCACGACGATCGTATTGGGATTGGCCGCCGCGACGGCCGCAATCAGCGCATCCTGCCCATCGGGCAGCGACAGGTCGGGCTGGTCGGCCCCTTCGGTGCGCCATTCGGTGGCAAACACGATCGCCACTTGGGCCTGGCGGGCCTTTTCCACGGCATCGGCGATGTAGCGACCATCGCGGAACGTGATCGTGGCCTGGGGCGCGCTGGCCTGGATGGCCTTGAGCGGGCTGGAGCGGTGATAGCTTTGCTGCATCAGCGCGGCAAACGGCCCATCGCCACCCAGCGAGCGCGTGGCGGCCGGGCCGCCTTCGCCCATCACCAGGCTGGAACCCGATCCGGCCAACACCCCGCTATCGGCATAGCCGCCGATCACCGCGATTGTCTTGGCCGTCTTGGCCAAAGGCAGCGCGCCGTTGTTCTTGAGCAGCACGATGCCTTGGCGGGCCACTTCCTCGGCCACCTGGGCATGGGCGGCAAAGTCGATCTGCCCGCCCGGCCGCGCCGGGTTCTTGTCCACCCCGGCAGCATAGATCGCGGTCAGCACGCGGCGGTTCATGTCATCAAGCCGCGCGGCCCAGGCCTTGTCGCCAGCCGCCTTGGCCTTGAGCGTGTCGGCAAAATAGATGTCTTTGTCGAGCTGTTCGCCCGATTGCTGGTCCAGGCCATTGATGGCGGCCTCGACGCCGGGCACCGCGCCCCAGTCCGACATGACAAAGCCCTTGTAGCCCCACGCGCCCTTGAGCACTTTGTTGAGCGCCCAGTCGCTGGCGCAGGCCTGCGCCCCGCCGATGCGGTTATAGGCGCACATCACCGCGCCGGGCTGGCCCTTTTCGATGCCGATCTGGAACGCCAGCAGGTCGCTTTCGCGGGCGGCGCCTTCGGTGATCTTGACGTCGACATACTTGCGCCCGGTTTCCTGGCCGTTGAGCGCGAAATGCTTGATCGTGGAAATGATATGGTTCGATTGGATGCCGGCGATCGCCGCGCCGACCAGGTCACCCGAGAGCAGCGGGTCTTCGGCCAGGTATTCGAAGGTGCGGCCATTGCGCGGATCGCGCATCAGGTTGACGCCGCCGGCCAGCAGCACGTTGAAACCCTTGGCCCGGGCCTCTGCCCCGATCATCGCCCCGCCGCGATAGAGCAGCTCGGGGTTCCAGCTGGCCGCCTGGGCCAGGCCCGATGGCAGCGCGGTGGCACCGTCCTTGCGCAGCCCGCCCACCCAGGCCACGCCCAGGCTGGCGTCGGTTTCGGTAAGCGCCGGCACGCCTAGCCGCGCAATGCCCGGCACATAGCCCGCGCCAGGCACCGCGCCTTCGGGAACCTTGGTGCCCGGCAGGAACGGCAGCGGCATCATCCCGTGGGTGAGGATCACTTTCTCGTCGCCGGTCATCTGCTTGACCGTGGCATCGGCGCGGGCCTGTGCCCCTGCCAGATCGATCGCGGGCGCCTGCTGGGCATGGGCATTGGCGCCCAGCGCCAGGGCAGCGCAGCCAAGCACGAAAGGCAGGTGGCGGTTCATCGGACAATCCTTGTGAGAAAAGGGAAAAATGCGGGCCGCCCCAAGCGGGCGGCCCGCCGTTTCAGCATCAGAACTTCACGCCGGCACGCACGCCGAAAGTGCGCGGATCGGTCATGGTCAGGCTGGTCGCGCTGCCGGTAACCAGCGCCACCTTGTTCTCGATGTTCTTGACGAACGCCGTGGCGTACCACGCGCTGTTCGGCGCGTTATAGGTCAGGCTGGCCTGGGTGCGGGTTTGCGAAGGCGTCCACAGCTTGAGCCAGTAGGACCCGGTATCGCCGAACACCGTCACCGAATAGGCCGACGAATAGCGCGAATAGACCGAGGCGACGACATTGCCCTCGCCCACCGGCACCGTGTAGTTGATGCTGCCATAGAGCACGGTGGACGGCGTGCGATCCAGCTTCTGCCCGGCATAGTTGGCCACCTGGCCGCGATCGTTGGCGGTGCACTTGCCGTTGACCAGGCCGCTCGGGCAGAACTGGGTATAGTGCCCGTCGGTCAGGTCCACGCCCAGCGTCAGGTTCAGGTCGCGCGTGGGATAGAACTGGGTTTCGAATTCCCAGCCCAGCACGCGCGCCTTGCCCGCGTTGGTCGTCACCGTCTGGTTGGCGCCATTGATCGGAATAATCGCGCTCAACTGCAGGTTCTTGTAATCATACAGGAACAGGTTGGTGTCAATCTTCATCCACGGCGCCACGCGGCCGCGGAAGCCCAGTTCATAGTCGGTCAGGGTTTCGGGCTCGTAATAGATCGCGTGCTGGTCGCCATACTTGAGCGTGGTGGTGCCGGTGACCACGGTGGAATAATCGCAGCGCTCGCCCTGCGACGTGACGAGCGACTGGCCCGCCCCGCCGGTGGAGCACCCGTCGCCAAAGCCGCCGACCTTGTAGCCGGTGGCAATCGAGCCATAGAGCAGGCCGCCCGCCACATCGGCATCGAAGCCGGCGCGCCAGGTCACCTTGCGGCCCTTGACCGTGGCGTCGTTGACATAGCTGCGCCCGCCGCCGGCGGCCGGATCGAGCGTATATTGCCCGCCCACCAGCGGCTGCCCGCCCAGCGTGTTGAGGTGCACGGTGTGGCCATAGCGGGAAAGATCGTCGGCGGTGTAGCGGATGCCGGCCGTCAGCCGGACCGCGTCGGTGATCTTGTAGGTGCCTTGCGTGAATGCGCCCTTGGTGGACGAGATCGTGTGCTGCGGGAAGCCATAGATGAACGTGTTGCCGAACACCTGGGGCAGCAGGTTGTAGATATAGAACGCGATGCGTGATTCTTCGCGGAAGTAATAGAGGCCGCCCTGGATCTTGAGCGGGCCATCCCCGCTCGACGCCAGGCGCAACTCGTGGCTTTGCTGCGTGTAATCACCGTTGAACGTGCCGGGCAGGTTTACCCCGCTCAGGACGTTGCTGTTTTCCTTGGCTTCGTATTGCCGGATCGACCCCAGGTAAGTGGCCTTGATGCCGCCGAAATCGTAATTGAATTCGCCATCGAGGTTATAGGCGATGTCGTGCACGTTGGGCTTGAACGAGGATTGGTCCCCGCCGCCATACTGGTGCGTGGTCAGGCTGGTATACGTCGTGCCGCCGCTGGTATAGCTGAACGGCGTGTTGAAGCTGGCGCTCAGCAGCGAGGTGGTGAGCGACTGGCGCGTGTTGCCGATCGGCGCCCAGGTGGCCACGCGCGCCTTGTCGGCCGTGGTATTGCCGGCCGAGCTGCTGTCGGTGCCCAGCTGGTAGAAATTGCTGAACGGCACCGAGCTGTCGCGCGATCCGGTCAGGCGCGAATAGCTGCCGCGCAGCAGCAGGTCGCCCCGGTCGCCCAGCTTGAACAGGCCCTGCAGGCGGGCCGAGATATTGGTGCGGAACTTGTTGTTGTAGTTGGGATCGCCCGCCACGCCCTTCACGAAATTGTCGCGCGTGTCATAGTTGAGCGAAAGGCGGAACGCGGCCCAGTCGTTGACCGGCAGGTTGAACGCGGCATCGGCGTTATAGGCATTGTAATTGCCTGCGCCCACGTTGGCTTCCACGCTCACGCGGTCGAAATTGGGGCGCTTGGTGATCACGTTGATCACGCCCGCTGTGGTGTTGCGGCCATAGAGCGTGCCCTGCGGACCTTTCAGCACTTCGACATGGTCCACGTCCATGAAGCTCACGTCGGCCTGCTGGGGCCGCGCCAGATAGACGCCATCGGCCAGGAACGCGGCCGAAGGATTGCCCTTTTCGGTACCGTCGGTGCTGGTCACGCCGCGAATGGTGATCTGCAAGCCGTTGGTGCGGTCGATCGAGAGGCCGGGCACCTGGTCACCCAGCGCGGTGGGGTTGGTCACGCCCTTGGAACGCAGCCCGTCGCCGGTGATGGCGGTCAGCGCGATCGGTGTTTTCGACAGCAGCGTCTTGTCGCGCGTGGCGGTCACGATGATGTCGGGCATCGCCACTTCGTCGCTGGCGGCCTTGGCCGGTTCCTGCGCAGGTGCAGGGGCCGGCGCGGTCTGGGCATAGGCCGGTGCGGCCAGAGCCACGGCAGAAACCAGGCATGCTGTTTTGATCAGCTTCATTTTTCCCTCCCTTTCATGCCCCGCGTGCGTTCTTGCCGCGGGTGACATTCGCTTGCGCGGCCATGCACTTGCTTGCTGCGCACGCGGCGCAGGCAAGCCCTGCCCTGGCAATGGCCGCACCGACGATGAAGAGAAGTGATCGGGCAACAAGGGCCCACCCGCCCGAAGCATGGCTTCGCAGCGGCAATCGATTTCCTCTCCATCGGCGGCAAGTAGTATCTCTTGCTTGGCCATACTTTGAAATCAAACAGTCAGCGCTGTCAAGACTGCGTTGTCAGATTTCAACGTGACCTCGCGAAAGAAATAGTCATAATGGTTGACATGGAGAGGCGACCGTTCGCAGACAGCCGGCAACCCGAACGGGACCAAGTGCAACCGCCAGCAGCGGCCGCACCCGCGCCGCGCGCCACGATGGAGGATGTTGCCCGCCTTGCCGGGGTGTCCCTCAAAAGCGTGTCCCGCGTGGTTAATCGCGAACCCCACGTGTCCGACGCGTTGCGCGCGAAAGTGGAGGCGGCCATCACCACGCTGGCCTTCGTGCCCGATGCTGCGGCCCGCTCGCTGGCCGGATCGCGCACATTCATCGTGGGCCTGCTGTTCGACAACCCCAGCCCGAACTACACGATCAAGATCCAGTCAGGCGTCTATCGCGCCTGCATGGAGCAGCAATATCACCTGCGCATCGACAGCATCGATTCCGATCGCCCCCATGCCCAGGTGGAAGCGCAGCTTGACGCGATCGTGCGCAACAGCCGCTGCGACGGCTTCATCCTCACCCCGCCGCTGACCGACAACATCCAGGTTCTGGCCTTTCTGGAGCGGCGCAGCATCCGCTATGCCCGCATCGCCCCCAACAGCGAACTGGGCCGTTCGGCGTGCGTGGCGATCGACGACAGCGCCGCCGGCGCCCTTGTCGCGCGCCGCTTGTGGGCGCTGGGCCATCGCCGGCTGGGCGTGGTCACCGGCCCGCCACTGCATCGCGCGGGCGAGCGGCGGCGCACCGGCTTTCTCAATGCGCTCAAGGAACTGGGTGCCACGCTGCCCGTGGCGGAGGCCAATGGCAGCTTTGCCTTCGAAGGCGGCATTGCGGCGGGTACGGCGCTGCTTGCCCACGAACCACGCCCGAGCGCGATCTTTGCCACCAACGACGATTCGGCGGCCGGGGTGATGGTGGCCTGCGCGCGCGCCGGCTTGCGCGTGCCGCACGACATCTCGCTATGCGGATTCGACGATAGCTGGGTGGCCAAGTCGGTCTGGCCGTACCTGACCACGATCTACCAGCCGATCGAGGAAATGGGCTATGCCGCAGCCAGCCTGCTGCTTGATCGGGGCGAAACCGGCGACCGCCAGCTTATGCTCGATTTTCACCTGGTCGAGCGGGACTCTCTGGCGCCGCCGCCAGATCATCCCGCCTGAGGGAACCGAGCCGCCCAGGGTGGGCGGAGATTTAGGTCAGGGGGCGTGAGAGCGGTTGATTTTCGCGACCCGGAGCGCAGCGCACTTTTAGGTCGTGAACTCATAAATGGCGCCCCCGAGGTTTGGGGCCAAAGGCCCCGTCGCGAGGAGAAAGCGCGCAGGAATATCGGCAATATTTCCAGTGCTTTCGACGCTGCGAGGGGGCCTTTGGGTCAAATCCCGAAGGGACGCCAAAATGGCTTCCATCTCAGCCCAAAGCGCCCTTGCAAAGGCTACCAGCCTTCGCGGCGGTCACTTTGGCCCGATATGTTCGCCATTTTGGCGCCTCGGGGGCGCCATTTATGAGTTCACGACCTAGTACGCGGGCACAAGAAGCACGAAAAGCGGCCGTTCGCAGCCCACCATGGGCTAAATCGCCACGCCGCCTAGACCAGCAAGTCGAAGCGGTCGGCGTTCATCACTTTGGTCCAGGTGGCGATGAAATCGGCCACGAACTTGTCTTGCGCGTCCAGCCCGGCATAGACCTCGCACAGCCCGCGCAACTGGGCATTGGCACCGAAGACCAGGTCCACGCGGGTGGCCGTCCAGCGCCGTTCCCCGCTGGCGCGATCGGTGCCCACGAATGTGCCGGCCTCTTCCCCCGCGGCCCATGCGGTGTTCATATCCAGCAGGTTGACCACGAAATCGTTGGTCAACTGGCCCGGCCGCTCGGTCAGCACGCCGTGGGGCGATCCGCCGTGGTTGGCCCCCAGCACGCGCAGCCCGGCAACGAGGACCGTCATTTCCGCCGCGCCCAGGCCCAGCAGTTGCGCACGGTCGATCAGCAGTTCTTCCGCGCTGACCGCCATCGGCTGTGCCAGATAGTTGCGGAAGCCATCGGCCCGTGGCTCCAGATAGGCAAAGCTATCCGCGTCGGTCTGGTCCTGCGCGGCGTCGGTGCGGCCAGGCACGAACGGCACGTCCACCGTGCGGCCGGCCGCCTTGGCCGCCAGTTCGATGCCGACGCTGCCGCCCAGCACGATCAGGTCGGCCAGCGCGACTTTGCGGCCATCGCCGCGGCCGGCATCGAAACGCGCCTTGATGGCTTCGTACGCCGCCAGCACGCGTTCCAGCCGCGCCGGCTCGTTCACTGCCCAGCCGCGTTGGGGCGCCAGCGCGATGCGCGCACCGTTGGCCCCGCCGCGCCGGTCCGACCCGCGATAGGTCGAAGCCGACGCCCAGGCCGTGCCGACCAGCTCGGCCACCGACAGACCCACGGCGGCAATGTCGGCCTTGAGCGCGGCAATGTCGGCCGCGTCGATCAAGGGGTAGTCGCGCGCCGGGATCGGATCCTGCCAGATCAGGTCTTCGTGCGGCACATCAGGCCCAAGATAGCGAGCCTTGGGCCCCATGTCGCGGTGGGTCAGCTTGAACCAGGCGCGGGCGAAACTGTCGGCAAACAGGGCCGGATCGGCGCGGAAGCGTTCCAGCACGGCGCGATAGGCGGGATCGACTTTGAGCGCCATGTCCGCCGTGGTCATCATCGTGGGCACTTTCACGCCCGGCGTGTGCGCCTTGGGCGCCAGCGTTTCTTCCGGATTGCCCACCGGCTGCCACTGGTGCGCGCCGGCCGGGCTGCGCACCAGTTCGTATTCATGATCCAGCAGCATGTCGAAGTAGGTCATGTCCCACTGCGTGGGGGTGGGCGTCCATGCGCCTTCGATGCCCGATGTGATCGTGTCATCGCCCATGCCGCTGCCATGGGTGGAAATCCAGCCCAGGCCCATCTGGGCAATGTCCGCCCCTTCGGGCGCCAGGCCGACGAGCGATGCATCGCCGCCGCCGTGGGCCTTGCCAAATGTGTGGCCGCCGGCGGTCAGCGCCACGGTCTCGGCATCGTCCATGCCCATGCGGGCAAAGGTTTCGCGGATATCGCGCGCCGAACCGACCGGATCGGGCACGCTGCCGGGCCCTTCGGGGTTCACATAGATCAGCCCCATCTGGATCGCGGCCAGCGGCCCTTCCAACGCGCGCCCGGCCGCCTCGTCGATGCGCGTCGGGTTTTCCGGATCGCCCACCCAGGTCGTTTCGCTGCCCCAGAACACGTCGAGCGACGGCTCGTGAATATCCTCGCGCCCGCCGCCAAAGCCGAAGATCGGGCCGCCCATCGATTCGATCGCGACGTTGCCGGCCATGATGAACAGGTCGGCCCAGCTGAGCGCTGCGCCATACTTGCGCTTGATCGGCCAGAGCAGGCGGCGCGCCTTGTCGAGATTGCCGTTGTCCGGCCAGGAATTGAGCGGGGCGAACCGCTGCGATCCCGATGACGAACCGCCGCGCCCGTCGCCACTGCGATAGCTGCCGGCCGAATGCCAGGCCATGCGGATGAAGAACGGGCCATAGTGGCCATAGTCGGCCGGCCACCACGGTTGGCTGTCGGTCATCAGGGCGTGCAGATCGGCCTTGACGCCCGCGTAATCGAGCGTGCGGAACGCGGCACGATAGTCGAGCCCTTGTGGATAGGGGCTGGCGGACTGACCATGCTGGGCCAGGATCGCCAGTGGCAGCGCTTCGGGCCACCAGTCCTTGTTGGTGCGCCCCAAGAGGGGCCGCGTCTTGGCTGCACCACCACCCATCGGGCACTTCGTCGTCACCGCGTTCATCGTCTTCTCCATTGCTCGGCCACAAGTCATTGCGATCGGGGCCGCGATCCGGATCGCGGCGATCCTCTCACGAAGCCGATGGTGACAACAGGGTCCTTTGGTTCAGTCTGTCGGAGCGGCCGCGCAGGCCGCCGCAGCCTCCAGGATCACGCCGGCCACGGCAGCGGGTTGCGACAGCAGGCTGAGATGCCCGGCATCCAACTCGGTGGTTTGCGCGCCCATCGCGGCGGCCAGTTCGCGCTCCAGCGCCACGCTCACGATGCGATCCTGCGCCGAAACGATATACCAGCAGGGGCGCGTTTCCCACGCGGCCTGGTCCACCTTGTCGGCAAAGGTGCTGGCCGCCAACGGGGGCTGCACCACACACAGCACGCGCGCCTCTGCCTCGGGCAGGTCCTGCGCCACGTCCTCGATCCAGCCCGCTTCGCTCAGCGTCAGGAAGCCGCCGCCGTCATTGATGATCTTGCCCAGCGCGGGCGGCGCTTCATAGCGTCCCACCTGTTCGCCCACGGTTTCGCCGGTCTTGGGCGCAAAGGCGGCAACATAGACGAGCGCCTTGACCTTGGGATCGTTGCCGGCCTGGGTGATCACCGCCCCGCCCCAGCTGTGCCCGACGAGCACGACCGGCCCCTCGATCGCGGCTAGCGCGCGGGCGGTGGCCGCCACGTCATCGGCAAGGGAGGTGGTGGGATTTGGCACGGCAACCACTGGGAGCCCTTTCGCCAGCAGCAAGGGGATCACGCGCTGCCAGCTCGATCCATCGGCCCAAGCGCCGTGGACAAGGACAATGGTGGGCAAAGCAGGAGTGTCTGTCATGGCACGTTCCGATCGGAAGAGGGGCGCAGGCAGCGATGCGCAAGGGCCGGCCAAACATCGCAAGACCGCGGCGCGCGCGGCAATCCCCGATCGGGTGAATCGCCAGCCCCCGACCGGGGCTGCAGCGCTATTCCCGTGCCCCTGATCCTGTGGCGTTCCAACCCTGGGCTAGGCGCGCCCAACTGGCCACCAGCGCCAGGTCCAGTGCCTGCCCTCCGCCGATCAGGCCCAGGCGGCGGCGGAAGTCATAGCCGGCCAATGGCACCGCCACGATGCCACCATTCGCCGCATTGTCCGCCAGGCAGACCGGCCCGGTCGTCACCGCCAGGCCGGCCCTCACCAGCGCCAGGCAGCGTTCTTCGTTGGCGCTGCGCAGCAGAAAATGCGGGCGCACGCCTTGGGCGGTGAAGAACCGGCTGGTTTCGGCCAGGATCTCGCAACTGCGCCGTGCCACCATGACCTCGGCCGCCAGGTCGAGCGCGCTCAACATACCCCGCCCGGCCAGGGGATGGTCGCGCGGCAGCAGCATCGCATAGCCTTCCTCCACCACGGTGCCTTCGCCTGCCCCGCCCTGCGGCCCCGGCCCGTGCAACAGCGTGAGGATCGCATCGAGCTGCCCCTCCCCCAGCCGGCGGCGCAGATCGGCATCGCTTCCCTCCACCAGCACCAGCGGCCGCACCGCCTGCACGTCGCGCGCCAGAGTGACCAGCACTTGCGCCGGCAAGGAGGACAGCACCCCCAGCCGTAGCGGCGCCGCCATCGGCGCCAGGCCGTCTGCCGGCATTTCCGCCAGGCGGAACTCGCGCTCGATCGTGCGGGCATGGGCCAAGAGCCGCGTGCCCGCTGCGGTCAGCCTGATCTGCTTGCGATCGCGCATCAGCAGCGGCGCGCCCACCAGCCGCTCCAGCTCGGCCAGGCCGGCCGAAAGCGTCGGCTGGGAAAGGTTCAGGCGCCGCGCCGCCGCGGTGATCCCGCCGGTTTCGACTATGGCCAGGAACTGGCGCAGGTGGTTCCGCTTCAGCATAGGTGTTTTCTATGGAAATCCGCTGTGAAAATCAATTTTCTGCTTGATGCAAGGCGCGGTATGATGCGGGTGGGAAGAGGAGAACATTGCCGTGCGTGCCACACCCGATCTCGATTTCGGCCTCGATGAAAACGCCCTGATGATCCGCGAGGCGGCAGGTCGCTTTGCCGACGAACAGATTGCCCCGCTCGCCGCTGCGATCGATGCCGAAGATCGCTTCCCGAGCGAATTGTGGCAGCCGATGGGCGCGCTGGGCCTGCACGGGGTGACCGTGGCAGAGGAGTTCGGCGGACTTGGCCTGGGCTATCTCCACCATGTCATCGCGGTGGAGGAAGTGAGCCGGGCCTCGGGCGCGGTTGGCCTGTCCTATGGCGCCCATTCCAACTTGTGCGTCAACCAGATCCACCGCTGGGGCAATGCCGAACAAAAGGCCAAGTACCTGCCCAAGCTGGTTTCGGGCGAGCATCTGGGCAGCCTGGCCATGTCCGAAGTTGGCGCCGGGTCCGATGTGGTGGCGATGAAGCTGCGCGCCGATGCAGTAGAGGGCGGCTGGCGTCTCAACGGCACCAAGTTCTGGATCACCAACGGCACTTATGCCGATACCCTGGTGGTCTATGCCAAGACCGCGCCCGATGCCGGGCCCAAGGGCATCACCGCTTTCCTGATCGAGCGCGGCATGGCGGGCTTTTCCATCGGACAAAAGATCGACAAGATGGGCCTGCGCGGCAGCCCGACTTGCGAACTGGTGTTCGAGGATTGCTTCGTGCCTGCCGAAAACGTCCTTGGCCCGGTCAACGGTGGTGTGGGCGTGCTGATGAGCGGGCTGGATTATGAGCGCGTGGTGCTCGCGGGCATGCAGATCGGGATCATGCAGGCCTGCCTCGACACCGTGATCCCCTATGTCCGCGAGCGCCAGCAGTTCGGCAAGCCGATCGGCACGTTCCAGCTGATGCAGGCCAAAGTGGCGGACATGTACGTGTCGCTGCAATCGGCGCGCGCCTATGTCTATACCGTGGCGCGCGCCTGCGATGCCGGGCAGACCACCCGGTTCGATGCGGCGGGCGCCATCCTGCTCGCCAGTGAAAGCGCGTTCCGCGTGGCGGGCGAGGCGATCCAGGCGCTGGGCGGCGCCGGCTATACCAAGGATTGGCCGGTGGAACGCTATCTGCGCGATGCCAAGCTGCTCGACATCGGCGCGGGTACCAACGAAATCCGCCGCATGCTGATCGGCCGCGAACTGATCGGCATCAAGGGATGAGCGCGCCCGTCCTCCCCACCGCGCTCGATCCGGCCAGTGCCGAGGCGCAGGCCCGCGCCGCGCACAACCGCGCGCTGGCCGCCGAACTGCACGCCCGCGTGGCCAAGGCTGCGCTGGGTGGCGACGAACGCGCCCGCGCCCGCCACACCGCGCGGGGCAAGCTCTTGCCGCGCGAGCGGGTGGAGCGCCTGCTCGATCCCGGATCGCCATTCCTGGAAATTGGCCAACTGGCCGCCAATGGCCTTTACAACGATGAAGTGCCCGGCGCGGGGATCATCGCCGGGGTGGGCCGGGTTTCGGGGCGGCAATGCATGGTCTTTGCCAACGATGCCACCGTCAAGGGCGGCACCTATTTCCCCCTGACCGTGAAGAAGCATCTGCGCGCGCAGGAAATCGCGCAGGAAAACCGCCTGCCCTGCGTCTATCTGGTGGATTCGGGCGGCGCCAACCTGCCCAACCAGGCCGAGGTTTTCCCCGATCGCGATCACTTCGGCCGCTTCTTCTATAACCAAGCGCGGATGAGCGGTGCAGGCATTGCCCAGATCGCCGCCGTGATGGGTTCGTGCACCGCCGGCGGCGCCTATGTTCCGGCGATGAGCGACGAGACGGTGATCGTGAAAGAGCAAGGCACGATCTTCCTCGCCGGCCCGCCGCTGGTCAAGGCCGCCACGGGCGAGGAAATCTCCGCCGAAGACCTGGGCGGCGGCGATCTCCACGCGCGCCAATCGGGCGTGGTCGATCACCTGGCCGAAAACGACGAACACGCGCTGTCGATCGTGCGCGACATCGTCTCGCACCTGGGCGCGCCCGGCGATGCCGGGGTGGAGCGGCGCGAAAGCCGCCCGCCGCTTCATGATCCGCAAGACCTCTATAGCGTGATCCCGCAAGACGTGCGCGCGCCCTACGATGTGCGCGAAGTGATCGCGCGGATTGTCGACGGCAGCGAATTTCACGAATTCAAGGCCTTGTTCGGCACCACGCTGGTCTGCGGCTTTGCCCATATCCATGGGCTCCCCGTGGCGATCCTGGCCAACAACGGCGTGCTGTTTTCGCAAAGCGCCCAGAAAGGCGCGCATTTCATCGAACTCGCCTGCCAGCGCCGCATCCCCCTGCTGTTCCTGCAGAACATCTCGGGCTTCATGGTCGGCGGCAAATATGAAGCCGAAGGGATTGCCAAGCACGGGGCCAAGCTGGTGACGGCGGTGGCCACCGCGCAAGTGCCCAAGATCACCGTGCTGATCGGCGGCAGTTTCGGCGCGGGCAACTATGGCATGTGCGGGCGCGCCTATTCCCCGCGCTTCCTGTTCACCTGGCCCAATGCGCGCATTTCGGTGATGGGCGGGGAACAGGCGGCCAGCGTGCTCGCCACCGTGCACCGCGATGCCGCCACCTGGACGAACGAGGAAGCCGAGGCCTTCAAGGCGCCGATCCGCCAGAAATACGAGGATGAAGGCAATCCCTATTACGCCACCGCCCGTCTGTGGGACGATGGCGTGATCGATCCGGTGCAGACCCGCGATGTCGTCGGCCTCGCGCTCGAAGCCTGCCTCCAGGCCCCGATTGCCGAGCGTGCGTCGTTCGGCGTGTTCAGGATGTGATGCCGATGCTTGAATCCATCCTCATCGCCAACCGCGGCGAAATCGCCTGCCGGATCATCCGCACGGCAAAGCGCCTGGGCCTGCGCACCGTGGCCGTCTATTCCGAAGCCGACGCGCAAGCCATGCACGTGGCACAAGCCGATCAGGCCGTGGCCATCGGCGCCGCGCCCCCGCGCGAATCCTATCTGGTGGGAGAGCGGATCATCGCGGCCGCACTGGAAACCGGCGCGCAGGCCGTCCACCCCGGCTATGGTTTCCTGTCGGAAAACGCTGAGTTTGCCCAGGCGGTGATCGATGCCGGGCTGGTGTGGATCGGCCCGCCGCCCTCGGCGATTTCCGCCATGGGCCTGAAAGACGCGGCCAAGGCGCTGATGCAGCAGGCGGGCGTGCCCACCACGCCGGGCTATCTGGGTGAAAACCAGGATGCCGATTGGCTGGCGCAGGAAGCCGCCAAAGTCGGCTATCCCGTGCTGATCAAGGCCGTGGCCGGTGGCGGCGGCAAGGGCATGCGGCTGGTGGAGCAGGCGGCAGACTTTGCCGATGCGCTCGCCTCGTGCCAGCGTGAGGCTGCGGCCGCGTTCGGCAATGCCCATGTGCTGATCGAGAAGTATATCCTTTCGCCCCGCCATATCGAAGTGCAGGTGTTCGGCGACGCGCACGGCAACGTCGTCCACCTGTTCGAACGCGATTGCTCGCTGCAACGCCGCCATCAGAAGGTGATCGAGGAAGCCCCCGCGCCGGGCATGGACGAAGCGACCCGCGCCGCCGTCTGCCAGGCCGCCGTGCGCGCGGCGCAAGCGGTGGGCTATCAGGGCGCGGGCACGGTGGAATTCATTGCCGATGGCTCGGAAGGGCTGCGCGCCGACCGCATCTGGTTCATGGAAATGAACACCCGGCTCCAGGTGGAACACCCGGTGACCGAGGCGATCACTGGCGTCGATCTGGTCGAATGGCAGATCCGGGTGGCGAGCGGAGAGCCGCTGCCGCGCACCCAGCAAGACCTGTCGATCAACGGCTGGGCAATGGAAGCGCGCCTCTATGCCGAAGACCCGGCCAAGGGTTTTCTCCCTTCCATCGGCCGGCTGGACCATCTGCATTTCGGCATGGGTGAAGGCGGCCGCATCGATACCGGCGTGGCGCAGGGAGACACGATCACCCCGTTCTACGATCCGATGATCGCCAAGGTCATCGCCCAAGGCCCCACCCGCGATGACGCGCGCCGCCGCCTCTCCGCGATGCTGGACCAGACCGCCGTATGGCCGGTGCGCACCAATGCCGCGTTCCTCACCCGCGCGCTGGCTCATCCGCAATTCGTGGCCGGCACGGTCGATACCGGCGTGATCGGCCGCGATGGCGCCAAGATGGCACAGGCGGTTGCCCCCTCGCCCGCCGCGCTCGCCCGCGCCGCCGCGCGGCTGGTGGCACCGAGCCTGGCGCCGGGCCTGCGCCTGAACAGCCCGCCCCGGCGCACCGCGCGCTTCCTGCTCGATGGCGCGGCGATAGACGTGGCGCTCGATCGTCCGGCCAGTGGCCCGGCCCGGTCCACCCTGGTGTGCGAAGGTGGTCAGGCCTGGCTGCTCGAACCCTGGCACCACAAGGCCAGCGATGCCGCCAGCGCGGGCGACGGCGCCATCCTGGCGCCCATGCCCGGCCGCGTCATCGCCGTATCGGTGGCGCAGGGGGAAGTGGTCGCCAAGGGGCAAAAGCTCTTGACGCTGGAAGCGATGAAGATGGAACACACCCTGCTGGCCCCGTTCGATGGCGTGGTGGCGGCGCTGGAAACGCAGGCCGGCGCGCAAGTGCAGGTCGATGCCCTGCTCGCGCGCATCGTGCAAAAGGAAGACTGACGGCATGAGCGGACGTTTCTTCGATGCCTGGCACGTGGGCGACCGGATCGAACACCCGATCCGCCGCACCGTGACCGAGACCGACAACCTGCTGTTCTCGTGCATGACGCACAATCCCCAGCCGCTGCACCTCGATGCCGAAGCCGCGCGCGCCAGCGAATTTGGCCAGATCCTGGTCAACGGCACTTTTACATTCGCGTTGATGGTCGGCCTTTCGGTGGGGGAAACCACGCTGGGCACGCTGGTGGCCAATCTGGGCTATGACGCCGTCACCATGCCCAGCCCGGTGTTTATCGGCGATACGCTCCACGCCACCAGCGAAGTGGTGGAACTGCGCCCCTCGCGCTCGCGCCCCGGTGCCGGCATCGTCACCTTCGCGCACGAACTGATCAACCAGCGCGGCCAGGTGGTTTGCAAATGCAGGCGCAGTGCGCTGATCGCGGGCAGCCCGGCATGAAGCTGCGCTCGCTTCTGTTCGTTCCGGGCGACCGGCCCGATCGCTTTGCCAAGGCGGCGGCCAGCGGGGCCGATGCGATCATTCTCGATCTTGAGGATTCGGTTGCCCTTGCCGCCAAGGAAATGGCGCGCGCCGCCGTGGCAGGCTATCTGTCCGGCCCGCGTTCCTGCCCGGTGTTCGTGCGGATCAACCCGGTCGATGGCGATCTCGCCGCCGCCGATCTTGCCGCCGTGCTGCCCAGCCGGCCCGATGCCATCGTGCTGCCCAAGGCCGAAGGGGCTGAAACCGTGGGCACTTTGCTGGCCATGATGGGGCCGCAAGCCGTGCCGATCCTGCCCATCGCCACCGAAACGCCGGCCGCCGTGTTCGAACTGGGCAGCTATGGCGATGTGCGCGCGGCGCTTTGCGGCCTCACCTGGGGCGCGGAAGACCTGCCCGCGGCCATCGGCGCCGCCACCGCGCGCGAGGATGATGGCCGCTATACCCCGCCGTATGAAATGGTGCGCAGCCTCACCCTGTTTGCCGCGCACAAGGCCGGCGTTGCGGCGATCGAAACGGTCTATCCCGCCTTGTCGGACATGGCCGGCCTTGCTGCCTACGCCGCCCGCGGGCGGCGCGACGGGTTCACCGGCATGATGGCGCTGCACCCCGCGCAAGTCCCGGTGATCAACCAGGCCTTCACCCCCACCCCGGCCGAAGTGGACCACGCCCGCCGCATCGTCGCGCTGTTCGAAGCCGATCCCACGCTGGGCGTGGTCCAACTGGACGGCCGCATGATCGACCGCCCCCACCTCAAACAAGCAAGGGCGATCCTGACGCGGGTGGATTGATCCTCCTTCGGGCAGGGCCAACCGAACCCATATTTTGGGGTGTAGCGCTGACCGGCTAGCGCCATCCACTCGGCGTGGAGAAGCGAACGGACCCGATTGGCAGTCTGCGCGTTGCGATTGCCTTGATGGCGCCGTGATCAGCCCTTCCTTGACGCTTCGGCTTGCGCCCAATCGTTGATCGCGCCCATCCACAAGGCAACACCGACAGCACCGGGATCGGGATGGCCGGCGGCGCGGTCCCCGATATAGCTGGATCGCCCCTTGCGTGGGATCATGGCCCTTGTCGCGTCCGCCCCGGCCTGGGCAGCGGCATGCATCGCTGCCACGCGCTGGGTCCAGGTTCCATCTGACTGCGCCAGCGCCGCCGTGGCGGGAACCAGAGCGTCGAGCATGGTACGATCTCCGGGGGCAGCGCCGCCGAGCGCCATCATGCCCTGGCAACCCGCGTCGAGCGCCCGCGCCCATGCAGCCGGATCGGCGGGATCGGCTTCCTGTTCCAGCGCGCGGGCCGCGCGCAGCACGGCCATGGCATAAAGCGGCCCGGACGTTCCGCCCAGCGAGCGGCGCAGCAGGGCAGAGACTTGCGCCAAGGCGCGGGCGGGATGGGCGCAATCAAGCGTGGCAAAGGCGGCGTCGAGACTATCGGCGCCACGCGCCAGGCTGATGCCCAGGTCGCCGTCGCCCACCGCACTGTCAAGCCGCGTCAGTTCGGGCTCGGCCTCGCGCAGCCGCGCGATCACGGCACGGATCGCAGCGGCGAGGTCCGCTGCCTGCGCCGCATTGGCCCAGGCCGGACCGGTCACCGCGTCTTCTTCGGCAAGGGTCACGGGATCGGCCAGGGCAATCTGCGTGGCGGGAATCGTGGGCGCATTCCAGGCCGGCGCCTGCGTCGCTGCCAGCAGGCGTTGCGCGCGCAACGCGTCTAGCCGCATGACCGACAGCGAGCAGCCCGCCATTTCCAGCGCACTGAGGAACGTGCCGGCCTGGACAGCACGAACCACCAGCCCAGCCCCTGTCAGCCGTTGGAGTGCAAAGCGCGTGGCAATCGCCAGTTCCAGCGCGGGGGTGCCACCCAGGCCGTTGACCATCAACGCCACTTCATCACCCGCAACGAACCCGCCATAACGCAAAATGCGCTCCACCAGGTCTTCGAGCATGGCGTCGGCAGTACCGATCTTGGCACGGCGCACGCCACTTTCGCCGTGGATACCAAGGCCGAACTCCACTTCGTCGTCACCTAGTTCGAACCCGGGATGCCCGGCGGCCGGCACGATGCAGGCCGAAAGTCCGAGGCCCATCGAGGCGAGGTTGTCGGCGGCGGCTTGTGCCTCGGCATGCACCTGGTCGAGCGACAACCCCGCCTCGGCGGCAGCGCCGGCGATCTTGTGAACCAGGATCGTGCCGGCGATGCCGCGTCGTCCAACAGCGGCGTTGCTGTCCCCCAAGGCCACGTCGTCACCCACCAGCACCACGGCCACCGGCACCCCGTGGCTGCGCGCGATCTCCGCAGCGAGACCGAAGTTGAGCTTGTCGCCGGTGTAGTTCTTGACGATCAGCAGCACGCCGGCCGGGCCGCCCACGGCAAGGATCGCCTTGAGCACGGCGTCGACGCTGGGCGAGGTGAACACCGGCCCCGCAACGGCGGCCGTGAGCATGCCTGGCCCGACATAGCCGGCATGGGCCGGCTCGTGGCCCGACCCGCCGCCCGAGATGATCGCCACCTGGCCACGCCCGCGCAGTGCGGCATGGTCGGCGCGCAGCACCACGGTCTCGTCGGGCAGACGCACCAGGCGGCTGTCAGCCAGAACCAGCCCTTCCACCATCTCTTCGACGACGCACGCGGGATCGTTGATCAACTTCTTCATGACAAATCCTTTCAGAGTGCGGGCGTCGCGCGCATGGCGGTGACCGCGGCACCATAGCCACGCCGAACCCAGGCGATCAGAGCAAATGCGATGAACGCCGCCAGCGCGGTGACGAGCGCCAGGGCATGGCCCACCGCAAGGTCGGAACCGAACAGATGGTCGGTGGCGAGCGCCACGAGAGTGGGGCCAAAGCCCAGCCCGATGAGGTTGATGGCAAAGAGATAGAGCGCGGTGACCTGCCCCCGGAATTCATTGGGGGTGATCGCGTGGAGCGCCGCCGGGGCAATCCCGGTTGGCACGCCGAGGAAGAAGCTGGTCCAAGCCAGCGCCGCCAGCGCGAGCGCCGGCGTAGGCGCGAGGCCGATGAAAGGAACGACAGGGATCACCGCCGCCATGCCCACCAGCGACGCGCGCAAGGCACCGTCGGCATGGCCCGCCGCGGTCCAGCGATCGGCCAGCCAGCCGCCGGCGAGAATGCCCGCGCAGCCCGCCGTCAGCAGGATCACGCCATAGGCAAAGGCCACTTCCCCCGCGCTCCAGTGGTGGACGCGGATGAACAGCGAGGGCACCCACGCCGACAGACCATAGCTGATGATCGCGTTGACCCCGAAGCCGATGACGATCGCCAGCAGCGTCCCCGCGCGAGCACGGAAAAAGGCGAAAGTCTCCGCCATGCCCGGCAGATCCTTGGCCGCCCCCCGTTCCTGGCGGGCCGGTTCGCGCAACGCAAGCATGAGCCCGGCCACAAGCAGGCCGGGCAGGCCCACGATCATGAAGGCCGCTTGCCAGGCGCGAACCGACCCGACCACGGGCAGGACGACCGCCGCATGATTGGCCGTGGCCGTGACCGCCATGCCACCCAGGATCAGTGCCACGCCCGAACCGACGAAGATCCCCATGGTATAGGTGCTCATTGCGCGGCCACGCCGGGCGGGGGCAAACGTATCGGAAATCAGCGAATAGGCCGCGGGCGAAAGCGTCGCCTCGCCCACGCCCACCAGAATGCGCGCGGCGAACAGCGTGCCAAAGCTGGTGGCGAAGCCGCAGGCAACGGTCGCCAGGCACCACAGCACCATCCCGCCCACCATCAGTGCCTTGCGGTTACCGCGATCGGCCCAGCGGCCCAGCGCCATGCCCAGGAAGGTGTAGAAGATGGCGAAGGCAAAACCGTGAAGCAAGCTGACGGCGGTGTCGGAAAGGCCCAGGTCGGCGCGGATCGGCTGCACCATCAGGCTCAATATCTGGCGATCGACGAACGCCACCGTATAGGCGAGCAGCAGCACCGCGATGACCAGCCAGGCCCGCCAGGGCACGGGATAGCCATCGGCGCCAAGGCCTGGCACAGCGGAGCGACGCATCAGGCGCGCTCCAGCGTGACAGGCAGGCTGGCGAGGCCGCGCAGCCAATTGATGCGCTGGTATTCAGGCTCGCCCGCCACGCTCAGCCGCGCGACCTTGCGGGCGAGGGTGGAGATCAGGATATCGGCTTCCATGCGCGCCATCATCTGCCCGACGCAGGCGTGGATGCCAAAGCCGAACGCGAGGTGGCCCGATGTCTTGCGATCGAGATCGAAGCGGTGCGGATCGGCCCACTGGCGTGGATCGCGATTGGCAGCAGCGATGAACAGGATGACCTTTTCCTCCGCGCCGATCGGCACACCGCCGATCTCGACCGCGCGCGTCGTGGTGCGGCCGATATAGGGACTGGGCGCGCGATAGCGCAGGCCTTCGTCGAAGGCCGCGCGGGCCAGGCCAGGATCGGCATGGACCCGAGCCCAGTCGGTGGGCCGTTGGGCCAATGCTTCCAGCGCAAAGCCGATGCCATTGATCGTGGTGTCCATGCCGGCCGAGATGAAGATGCGCACCAGCAGGCCGGCTTCATCCTCCGTGATTTCGCCCGCGTCTGCCGCGGCAAAGATCGCGGCGCCCAGGCTATCGGGCGCGACCGCTTCGCGCCGGCAGTTCGCCACCACCCAGTCGAGTATCGGCGTCGCGCGTTCGAGAGCCGCGCGGTAAAGCGCGTTCTTCTCGCCCATGGCGTTGAAATTGAGTTCGGAATAGATCAGCAGGTTGCGGCGATCCTCTTTGCGAAAGCCCACGGCATCGGGCAGCGCGGCGAAAGGAAAGGCTTCGGCAACGTCTGCCATGAGATCGACCGTGCCCTTTTCCAGCGCGGCCTCGACGATGTGCTCGGCCGTGGCGGCGAAATCCTCGCGCAGGCGGCGTAGCACGGCGGGCGACAGGATGCGATTGAGCAGGCGGCGATACTTGCCATGCTCGGGCGGGTCGTTTTCCAGGATCAGGCTGGGCTGGCGCCAGTTGCCCTGCTTGCGGATATTGGTGAAGCCCGTGCCGGAAGCCGAGGAATAGCTTTCCCAGTCGGAGAACACCGCGTGGACATCGGCATGGCGCCCCACGGCCCACACACCGCGGCGTTCGAGGAAAACCGCCGGGGCGGTCTCGCGTACCAGCGTGTCGTAATGGTCGGGACGGGCCATCACCTCGGCGGAGAAGAGATCGAAATCGAGGGCGGGCACACGCAATGCCGCACGGGAAGCGTCGGTCATGGGAATCCTGGGCAAGATGGAAGATGTGCGCAAGGATGCCCCGCCATTGGCGATGAACACCGGTGGGCGTCGGGGTTCGGGCTGGGCATCCTCTTTTGCCTGTTAGTTTACATAGCAACCTATTGCTGTCAATCCGGGTTGCGCGTCACAGCCTTGCGCATGCGCCACGAAACCCGCACAAGAAGCGAATGAACACCAAGAGCCAGCCTTCCCCGTCGCCGGTTTCGCGCCCCAGCTCGCGAAAGGTCATCGACCGCCATCTCTATGTGCCGCACTATCTGGTGGTCCTGGCCAACGGGATGGAGCGCGGCCAGTCGCGCATCTATCTCAAGCACTTCGGGATCGGCATCAACGAGGCGCGAATCATCACGGTGGTGGCGCACAGCGGACCGCTGACAGCGGCCGAAATTTCAGAGATTCTGGTGATGAACAAGTCGATCACCAGCCGCTCGATGCAGATTCTGGAAGGGCGTGGACTGGTCACGGTGGGCGATTCCCCACGGTCGCGGCCGATCACCCTGACCGAAGAAGGCTATGCCCTGCACGACCGGATCGTGGCGGTTTCGCTCGCTCGCGAAGCCCTTCTGCTCGATGGCTTTTCGCCCAACGAGAAGACCATCGTGCTCGGCTACCTGGCCCGCATGGCCAGCAACATGGAACTGGCCAACGCCATCGATCCGCTGGCGGTAGAGCGGGGCGAGACGCCAACGACGTGACAGACCGCTTGACATAGGTTGCTATGTAAACCAAAAGAGCCCCAACGAATTCGCCAATAGAGCGATGCAGAGGGGATCTTTGTGCATGACCTGCCACTAGCCTGACCGCACCGCATGTCCCCGGGCGCACCGCGCCGGCCTTCGTGCATTCCGCCCTACACGGCCCATTCGTTTTTTCGGCACTGCCCAGGTGCCAACGGAGGCTTGCGTCCGCGCCAGATGCGCGGCGCGCGGCCTACCGCCGATCCAGACAAGATATTTGGGGGAGAACAGAGACCATGTTGCCCATGACGCAAACCCGTGCCCGCCGCCTGCGCTCGCTGGCCGGTGCCAGCCTGGCGGTCGTCGCCGGCCTTTCGCTGGCCGCGCCTGCCCTGGCGCAGGAAACCCCGGAAGCCGCGCCCCAGGCGCAAACCGCTGGCGAAGTTGCCAACGGCACGCCTCCCAATGGCGAGATCATCGTGACCGCGCAGTTTCGATCGCAGCGCTTGCAGGATACGCCGCTGGCGATCACCGCCGTCGATGCCGCCGCGATCCAGAACCGCAGCCTTGGCACCGTGGTCGATGTGGCCGCCGCTGCCCCCAACGTGAACATTCGCCCCGGCGGCTCGGTGTTCGGCCCTGCAGCGCAGGTCTATATCCGTGGCATCGGCCAATATGACAGCAGCTTCGCCTTCGAACCGGGCGTGGGCATGTACGTGGACGACGTGTTCCACGGCACCCTGCTCGGCTCGATCTTCGATCTGCTCGACCTCGATCGCGTGGAAATCCTGCGCGGTCCGCAGGGCACGCTGGCGGGCAAGAACTCGATCGGTGGTGCGGTCAAGCTGTACTCGGCCAAGCCGACGGGCAGCGGGCATGGCTATGTCGAGGCCGGCTATGGTGCATTCAACCGCATCGAACTGAAAGGCAGCGCCGACTTTGCGCTTGTGCCCGACAGCCTGTTCGTGCGCGTTTCGGGCGTGTCGAAGACGCGTGACGGCTACCTCACCCGCCTCGACTACGGTTGCCTCAACCCGTCGAGCGGCGTGCCGGCGGCCACCACAGGCGCTGATTGCAAGCTTGGCACCGAAGGCGGCCAGAACATGCAGGCCGGACGCGTGGCCCTGCGTTGGCTGGCAAGCGACAAGCTGGAAGTAAACCTGGTCGGCATGGCGACCGAGGACCATTCCGAAATCGGCGCGAGCAAGCTGCTTTCGCTCACCACCACCGCTTCGATGCCGGCGGGCACCGATCCGTCGCAGTTCATCACGGGCGCCCATTCCTACACCAACTATGCGACGTACCTGAACCTGCCTTTCACCGATGCCACCGGCAGCCACGGCGCCACGTACATACCGCCGGTGAGCAAGGTCTCGGGCCGCGAAGTCTATGGCACGGTCGACTACAAGTTCGGCCCGGGCCTCGCGCTCAAGCTGATTTCTGCCTACCAGCGCTACAAGGGTAGCTATGGTTCGGACCTCGACCTTACGCCCTATTCGACCAATTCGGCCAACTACATCTACGATCACGAGCAATTCACCCAGGAAGCGCGGCTGAGCGGTTCCTCGCTGGCCGACAAGCTGGAATGGACCGTCGGCGGCTTCTATTACAAGGCCACCAGCCGCTTTGGCGGCGTGACGTTCATCGCCCCCGGCACCGCCACGCAGAATTTCTACGTGACGCGTGACCGCATCCCGGCACGCAGCGTCTCCGGCTTTGCCCATGCCGCCTACAAGCTGACCGACGCGCTGACGCTAACCGGCGGCATCCGCTATACCGACGACAAGAAGACCTACACCTATGGTCGCCTCAACCCCTATGACGTGAGCCAGCCGGCCTACACCGTGGCCGGGGCAATCAACGGCGTCACCGGCAAGTTTGCCGCCACGCGCTGGGACTATCGCGCCAATATCGACTATCGCTGGTCGCGCAACGTGATGACCTATGCCCAGTTCTCCACCGGCTACAAGGGTGGCGGGGTCAACCCCCGGCCGTTCGCCGCCGAACAGGCCGTGGCCTTCAACCCGGAAACCCTCACGGCTTGGGAAGTGGGTGCCAAGACCGATTTCCTCGACCGCGCGGTGCGCCTCAACCTGTCGCTGTTCCTTAACAAGTACAAGGACATCGTCTTCACCAACGTGTCACCCACGGCCAACAGCGTGACCAACGCCACCTCGGTCAACGCGGGCGACGCGACGATGAAGGGCGTGGAAGCGGAATTGACCCTGCGCCCGATTGCCGGCCTTTCGATCGATGCCTCGGGCAGTTGGCTGGGCTTCCAGTTGACGCGGATCGGCGCCACAGGCGCGACCATTCGCGGCATCACGCTCGACAACAGGGCACCCTATGCTCCCGAATGGAAGTTCGGCGGCGGCGTGCAATATGCCTTTGCCCTGGGCCAGGCCGGTACCCTCACCCCGCGCTTCGACATCAACTACCAGTCCTCGTTTTTCTCGAACATCGACAACAACCCGCTCGGCAAGGTGGATGGCTATGCGCTCGCCAATGCCCGGATCATGTTCGAGGATGCCGCGCACGACTGGCAATTGGCCGTCTCGGTCACCAACATGTTCAACAAGTTCTATTACTTGAACAAGATCCGTTACCCGATCGGGATCGTGGTGGGCCAGCCCGCCCTGCCCCGCGAATGGAAAGTCAGCCTGCGTCGCAACTTCTGACCCCTGCGGCGTAAAGAAGATGCCTGGTGTCTGCGCTTGCTCACAGACCCCAGGCATCGAGGTATGCAGGCCGTCCGGGAAGGAATGCAGCCTGCGAACGGGTCAATTCACGATGATCGCACCCCGATAGGTACCTGGCCGGATCGGCACGGTCTTGCCATCGATCTGCATGACCGCCTTGCCGCGCGTGGATTCCAGTCGCGCGCCTGGCGCGAGTGTCAGCGCGCGCAAGTACGATGGCCCCGTCACCGTCCAGTGCGAGGTGGCATCGAGGATGACCTCCACGCCCGCGCTGCCCGCAACGAACCCCGCCGTGTTCGTCACCCGGCCGATTTCCCGATAGGTCACGGCCGTGGGTTCCTTGCCCAGCGCCGGGGCAGTGGTCGATGTCGCGATCTGCCCGGCAAGCCTGGCGTTTTCAAAGTGCAGGATCATCGCGCTGTTCCTGGACCGCGCGTTGAAGAAGTTGCCCGCCAGGCTCGTGTTGCGAAACGTGGCCACCACATCGGGGCTGGGTGCAGGCCCCTTCTTGTCGGCCTCGGCAACGCCGGGCGGCGGCGCGGCCATGCCGGCGGGAATTTCGCCGCGCATGATCGCCTTCATGAACGGATCGTCGTTATCCATCGATTGCAGGATTACGCCATTGCCGGCCTGGACCGTGGCACCATCCACCAGCACCGTGGTGCCGATACCCTTGACCTCGATCGCGGTTTCCCGCGCGCGCAGATGGCTGCCCTTGTCGATCCGCAGGCTGCCGCCACCCTCGCCAGAATGCATCATCACGCCAAAGCGACCGCTTTCCACCAGCGTTCCGTCGGTAAACGTCACGCTGCCCTGCGCGGCCATGATGCAGCCGACATCGGCCGCGCGCACGATCGAATGCGCGAACGTGTCGATGCTGTCGCCGATCGAATAGCAGCCATAGCCGCTGTCCACCGTCTCGATCAGGCTGTCGTTGACGTACATCCGCACGCGCACGCTGTCATCGGTGGAGACGGCCCCCCACCCCTGGGCGCGGATGTGCGAACGGTTGTAAAAGACCGTGCCGTTGCCCACCAGGTTGGTGGCGCGGACATTGCCGGAAAGCCCCAGCATCCATGGCACTTCCATCATCTTGCCCATGTCGACAGTGAACTTGTAGTCGGGCGGCAGCGTGCCGTTGCGCACCTCGATCTCGGCGTCGTTGACATGGACAGTGGCATTGCCGCCCACGAACACTGCCGTGCGGATGGCGCCGGTGGTGCGGATGATCGGGCGGTCGATGGTCACATCGGCATTGTCGGTGGCCACGATCCCCGCGCCATATCCGGCAAAATCGTTGCCGCCGTTGCCGGTGAATTCGATGACCGGATGGTCGATGCGATAGGCACCCGTGCCGGCCACGACGATGCCGTTGAAACGTTCCCCGTGCGAGGTGATCGCGGCATTGGCCAGCACGCCATCGCTGGCCGTCGCCTGTGGCGAAAGCGCCGCGGTGACAGACTTGGCCGGCACCAGCACGCCGTTCTCGACATAGGCTGCGGCGCGGAAGTGGTGCAGCATGACCTTGTGGTAATCGACCGGGATGTCGTCGGTCACGGTCAGCGCCACGTTGCCGGTGTAATGGCCGGGCGCAAGCGGCATTTCCACGCCATCGACTGTCAGGGTCAGCAGCTTGCCCGCGGGCGCCGCCGGGACGGACTGCGGCGCGATTACAAGATCGCTGGTGGTGATGGAGGCAGCCACGATAGCCGGCGCGGTTTCGGCAAGAGCGGTTCCGCCGGCCAAGGCCAGCAGGGAAGCGCCGAGCAGCGAAGGGATCTTTGCATAACGGTGCATGGATGGTTTCCTATGGGCTGGAAGCGAGAGTTTTACGGGCGCACGACGATGAGCGTGCCGCCCGAAGGCAGCGGGCGAGAGCCGGCCGCGAGCGCGGGATCGGCGCTGATGGCCGTGACGGTGACCGAGCCGGGTGCATCGATCGCCGCCACGGCCGCCGGCGATGCCAGCGTGATGGTGGACGCGGCGCTGGCCCGCCAATGGCTGGCGGCATCGGCTGCAAACACCACATGATTGAGCGCACCTTCCAGCCGTGCGCCCTCGAGCGACAGAGTCAGCGTGCGGTCGGGATCGCTGTTGCTGACCGATCCAGCCTGCGTGGTCTGGCGCAGGACAAGCCGCACGCCGGGCACTCTGGCGCCGTCCGTCCGGGTAGCATTGGCGTCATCGTTCTTGCGCATGTCCAGCAATTGGCCGCTCGCGCTGCGCAAGCTGCCGCCGGCAACGGTGATCGTGGCGTTGGCGCTCTTGACCAGAATTGCCGGGCCAGCGCTGGCCAGCGTCGTGCCTGTCAGGTTGAGCAGCGCCACTTCCTGCGGATTGCCCATCACCGAATGGATCATCACCCCGTTGCGGCCAGCCGTACCGGTCACGCCATTCATGTCGATCTGCGCGGCGCCGGCGATGATTCCGGCTTCTGCGCCGCTTTCCACCCTGGTGCGGTTCAGCACGACATGGGCGCCGAAATCGGCATAGGCGGCATAGCCTCGGCGTTTGACCCGCAGCACGCAGTCGTTTGCTTCGACATAGAGGTGATCGCCCGCGGCGTCGGTCGACAGCGCGCCCCAGCCATCCGCCTCGATCGTCGTGCGGTAGAAATATGCGCGCGCGTTGCTCATCGCCAGCACGGTGCGCGCCGTGCCATCGAGGCCCAGGGGTGGCGGCGGCTCCATCATTCCCGGCCCGATGTGGCGGACATAGCCTGGCGGCAGCGGCCCGCCCGCTGCCACCAGGACCGAGTCATAGACCCGCAACGTCGCGCCTTCGGCCACGGCCAGCGCCGATGCCACCGCGCCCGCCGTGCGGATCGTGGCATGGTCGATCACCACAGCCGCGTTTTCGCGCACCAGGACACCGGCACCGATCGCGAGGAAATCGTTCTTGCCCTGGCCCTTGAGGTCTATCTGCGCACGGCGCAGCGTAAAGGCGCTGCGGCCGCCGCTGACGATCACGCCGTTGTAGCCATCGCGCGTCAGATGGAGTGAAAGCCCGGTGGAACCGCTGGCGTCGAGCCGTGGCCCTGCTTGGCCCTGCACCAAGACACCCTCGCGCACGGCGATGGCGCTCTGGTAGTGGGTATCGGCCATCTGGGGCATGGCCGGCGGTGGGCCGGGCGGCGGGGCACCGGCCGGTTGGGCAAGCGCCAGCAGTGGCCAGGCAATGGCCGGAACGGCCAGTGCGCGCGCGCCAACGCGCTGCACGAGCGAATGGGGGGAGACCATGAAATCCTGCCTTCCAAGGAACAGAGGGGAGGAAGAAGGCGGGCGCTGCCGCCAAAGCAGCGCGCGCAGCTGCCCGATCAAAAGCGCGCCGAAGCCGTCACGCCATAAGTCTTGGGAGCGGCGACAGTGACGTAGCCGACGAAATAGCCGGTCTTCACCGCCTTGTTGGTGATGTTCTTCATGTACGCGGTGAGGCTGTAGCGATCGTTGGCCGATCGCCAGGCGAGCGAAGCGTCGAGCGCACCATAGGCTTCCTGCGTGGCACCAGCGGTATTGTTGGGCGCAAGATATTGCCGCGTCACATAGCGGGCATCGGCCCGCGCGGTGAGCGAACCCGCGCCTGCCATGTCGAACACATGCTGATAGCCGCCCTTCACCGTCCAGCGCGGCGCGTGCGGCAGCCGCTCGCCCTTGAAGTTCACCGGGGTGAAGGGATCGGACGGGTGCAGGATCAGATCGCCCTCGATCCGCGAGGCGAGATAAGTGGCGCTCAGGTTGACCGTATCGGCCGCGCTCAACGCGGCCTGGGCATCCAGCTCCAGACCATAATTGCGCGCATCCACGTTATAGAACACCAGGTTGGGCCCGGTGGCGCCGATGAAGAAGTCCACCACCTGATAGTTCGAATAATCGTAGTAGAACCCGCTCAAATTGAACTGCAGCCGGTTGTCGAACAGGCGGTTCTTGAGACCGGCCTCATAGGCATGGAGCCGTTCGGGCAGGAAGGTCTTGCCATCGAATGGGCTCACCCCACCGGGGCGAAACGCGCTGGAGGCCGTAACATAGGCCAGCGAATGCGCGCCGACATCGTATTCCACGCCAGCGCGGTAATCGAAGAAGCTGTTGCTCAGTCGGCCACCCACGATGTTTCCGGCAGAATCCGTCCCGCTGGCGCGGCGCCGGTCCCAGGTCTCGCGCATGCCGCCCACAAGCCGCAGGCCCGGCGCCACAGGTACGGTAACCTGCCCAAATACCGCATTGGAAATGCCCCGGTTGTAGCTGTAGCCCGCGGTGCTTCCGTACGTGGCGTTGTCGAGCGAAAAGGTGAACTGGCTGTAGTCATAATGATAGAGGCCCACGATCCACTGCACCGGGGCGCCGGGTGCGGCGGCATAGCGCAGTTCGGCGCTGCCCTGGTCGATCTTGGCCGGGTCCTGGCCATATGTGCCGCGGCCGCCGAACACACCATTGTTCACGCCGTGGCCGTGCTGGTAGGCGGGAATGAACGTGACGGTGCCCGGTCCCACTTTCCAGTCGACCTGGCTCCACGCCTTGTAGCCAAAGTAATCCTGGCCACCGATGCTGGAATCGGCCGTGGTATAGGGTTTGCCGGCGTCAAAATTCGCCACCTCGACCGCGCCGCTGCCGTGGCCCTTGAGCCAGGCACCTTCGAAGCCGGTGAGGACCGAAACGTCGGCGCTTGGTTCCCAGAGCAACTTGGCGCGCACGCCGGCGCCTTTCTGGTCGCTGTGGCCGTTGTTGAGATAGCCATCGCGGGAAATGCCAGTGCCCGAAACGCGCAAGGCCACCGTATCGGCCAGCGGCAGGTTGATCATGGCCTCGCCGCGCACAAGGTCGTAATTGCCAGCGCCCACCGTGATGGCCATCGCGCGATCGCCCAGCTTGGGATTGGCGCTGATCATGTTGACCACGCCGGCCGTGGCGTTGCGGCCATACAGCGTGGACTGCGGCCCGCGCAGCACCTCGACGCGCTCCAGGTCATAGAAACCCAGCGTGTTGGATTCGGCGCGGATCGAATAGACGCCGTCGAAATTGGTCGAAACCGAACTTTCGCCCACGCCGGACGGCGTATCGGTGCCAAGGCCGCGAATGGCGATGACCTGCCCGCGCGCGGCGCCCTGCACCTCGACCCCCGCAACGCCCTTGAGAACTTCATCGGCAGCAGTCTGCGCCATGCGCGCCACGGCCTCGCCGCCCACGACCGAGATCGACATCGGGGTCTTTTGCAGCGTGGAAGCGGTTTTCTGCGCCGTCACGATGATATCGCCGAGCGAGACCTTGCCCTCGCCGCCATTGCTGTCGCTATCGCCCTGGGGCGGGGTAGCATCGGCCGCATGGGCTGGCGCGCAGACCACGGCCAGGCACAGTGCCGGCAAAGCGCGGGCGTAAATCGACTGTTTCATACATCCTCCCATTTTTTGATTTGAATGCAATACTTTCACCAGGCGGTGGCGCCTCCATCGACGGAGAAATCGGCACCCGTCACGTACCGGGCCTCGTCGCTGCCAAGCCAGATCGCGGCAAAGGCGATGTCCTGCGGTTCTCCCAGCATCGGCAGCATGTTCTTGGCGAGGATTTGCGCCTTGAGCGCCGGGTCGGCAGCCAAGTGGCGATCGGTTGCCGCCGTGCGGATGAAACCAGGCGAAATGGTGTTGGCCCGCACCCCGTGCGGCGCACCTTCCATGGCCAGTTGCCGCGTCATTGCCAGCACGCCGCCCTTGCCCGCGCAATGCGCCAGCGCGGCCGATCCCGGCAGCGCATGATAGGCATTGGCACTGGCAAAGTTGATCACGCTGGCCCGGCCGCTGGCCTTGAGCAAAGGCCAGGCAGCGCGGGTGGGCAGGAACACGATGTCCAGTTCGCACGCCAGAGTGCGCTTCCAATCCTGGTAGGAAAGCTCTTCGATCCAAGCGAACACGGCATAGGCCGCCGCGTTGACCAGAATATCGATCCGCCCATGCGTTTCCCCGATGCGGCCAAACAGCGCCGTAACCGCAGCTTCGTCGGTCAGATCGCAGGCGTGGTCACACCCGGCCTGGTCCACGCCAATGACAGTGGCGCCCTGGTCGGCGAACGCTGCGGCCACGCCCGCGCCGATGCCATTGGCCGCGCCAGTGACGACGGCCACTTTTCCCGCAAGCCGCTCAGCCATGGACGCCGACTTTCAGCCCGGCCTCGTCGATGTCGCCCACCCGGGCAATCCGGCTGGCACACAGCAGCAGGACCACCAGCCCCGCCACCGCACCGCCGGACATCACGGCAAAGGCGTTTTGCAGGCCGCCGGCATGGGTGGCGGCAAAAGTCACCACCACGGGGCTGAGGAACTGCCCCAGGGCAAAGGCGCTCTGCCACATGCCCGCGCCGCGACCGCGCACTTCAAAGGCCAGCAGGCTCATCGCCCAGACCAGCAAGGTCGGCAGCAGCAGGCCAGCGCCAAGCTGGTTGATGAAGCACCCCACCACGAAAGCGCCGGTCGTTTCCGCGCGGCCCATCAGCAGGAAACCGACCGCCAGAAAGCCGAATTCGATCACCAGTAGACGCTGCACCGGCCAGCGCCCGATGCGCGAATAGATGAATGTTCCCAACGGCACGCCGATGCTGGCGATCGAGGTCAGGAAGCCGGCGCGCGCCGGGTTGGTGACACCAAGCACGGCAAGGCCTGCCGAAGCCTGGATCTGCACGGTGTAGAAGAAGATCGCGCCATAGACGGTGATCGCAAGGATCAGCAGCATGCGTGCCCAGGGAAATCCGGCCCAGCCACGCGCCGGCGCCTGTCCGGCGGCTGCAGCGCCGCCGTCTTGCGCCGCTGCATCCTTGGGCTCCCACGTGAAGCAAAGGACCAGCGCCAGCATGAGCAGGGCCGAAAGATAGACCCAGAACGGCGTGCGCCAGCCGAAATTGCCCAATTGGCCGCCGATGTTGAAGAACAGCAGCGCCGATACCGAGGCGAACGCGGTTTGCGCCGCCAACCATTTGTCGCGCGCGGCACCGTGAAAGTAATCACCGATCATCGTGGTCGAGAGCACCATGATCAGCGCCTCGGCGATGCCCACGCCGATGCGACTGACCAGGATCGCCCCCAGGTCCCGCAGGAACACCGGTGCCACGCCCACGATCGCATAGATCACGAACGACGCAACCAGCAGGCGCCGCCGCCCGAACACATCGCCGAGCAAGCCTGCCAGAGTCGAAAACAGCGCAATGCACAGTGCCGGGATCGTCAAGATCATGGGCACCCAGTATTCATGTCCAGGCACGCCGGAAAATTCGGCCAGTATCCCCGGCAGGACCGGCGCCAGCAAGACGATCGCCATGGTCGAAAGCGTGATCGGCAACAGCAACGCTATTCCCGTCATCACGCCTGGATTTCTGTTCTGTCTCATCTGTGCTCCTTGGGGATCGCGCAAAGACGGGCGGCCGCGCGCCCACACCGGGCGGCCCTGGCCAAGCCTGCCACTTCAACATCAAGCAATGTCGGACGCCCCTTTGGCTGGGGGCGCCGCAAGGCGGGGCATGCGCAAACTGCGGCTTCGGCAATGGCCGAGTACCACTGCAATCGCTCCCACCTTTGGACGTGACGCTTTCGCGCGTCGCTGTTTCTCTCCCGATATGTAGTGTGCTGAATGACCGTGTTTGCGGGGATTCGACAAATTCAATTTGGCAATGGATGGCTATCGGAGAAATCGGATCGCGGCTTTGCAATCCTTCCCAGTGATGTTACCGCTGCGGTCATGCAACGAAACATGTCATCATGAACGGGCGGCGCGCTACGGGTGCCGACGTCGCCCGCGTGGCGGGTGTCTCCAAATCCGCCGTGTCGCGCGCGTTCACCGGCGGCTTGGTGTCTGAAGACGCGCGGCAGCGCATCCTCGAGGCGGCGCGGCTGCTGCGCTACCGTCCCAATGCCAATGCCCGCTCGCTGATCACCAGCCGGTCGCGCTTGCTGGGGCTGGCGATCACCAGCCTCGACAACCAGTTCTATCCAGCGCTGGTGGAACAGCTCCATGAACGTGCAGCGGCAGCCGGCTACCGCATCGTGCTGTTCATCACCCATGGCCAGGCGAGCCTCGACCCGGTTCTGGACGAACTGCTGCGCTACCAGCTCGACGGCGTGATCTTTGCCTCGTCCAGCCTTGCCACGCTCGCCGCGCGCGAATGCCTTGCGGCAGGACTGCCGGTGGTCATGCTCAACAACATCGATCCCGAAGAACGCATTCCCGGCGTCTGCGCCGACAACGCCCATGGCGCACGCGCCATTGCGGCCTATCTGCTTGGGCAGGGACGGCGCCGGCTGGGCCTGATCAGTGGCCTGGCGGAAAGCTCGGCCGGATCCGAACGCGCGCTGCATTTCAAGGATGCGGTGGCTGAACATGCCGAAGCGCGCTTGCTCCAGGCCTGTGGCGAATTCACCGCCGAGGGGACCTATCGCGCGGTGCGCGACCTGCTGGACCGGCCCGATCCTGCCGATGCGCTGTTCTGCGTGACCGACTTCATGGGTCTGTTCGCGGTCCAGGCGGTGCGGGACCTGGGCCTGGTTCCAGGCCGCGAAGTGGCGGTGTTCGGGTTTGACGATGCCCCGGCGGCCGGCTGGCAAGCGTTCGAACTGGCTACTTATGCCGCGCCCTTGGAAGCGATGGTCGATCGCACGCTCAGCGTCCTGATCGACCAGATTGAAGAGGGCAACACCGTCACCGGCGTTGAACGCCTCAAAGGCGAACTGGTCCTGCGTGCCAGCGGCGGGACGCACCGCACCTGAAACCCCGTGCGATCCCGTTGCCAATGACGATCAGAACTCCGACCAGTTTTCGGCCACAGCCAGGTTCGTGGCCACTGGCCGTTGCACGGGCACAGGCACGGGCATGGGCGCGGGCGCGATGACGCGATCGCTTGCCAGCATGGCTGCCGGTTTGGGCGCTGCGATGGGGGCGGCGGCTGTCCGGGAAATGTGGAATCCCTGAACAAGCTGAGACAGCCGGGCCGATTGATCGGCCAATTGCCGTGCGGCCGCGTTGCTCTGTTCCACCATCGCCGCATTTTGCTGGGTCATGCGGTCCATTTCGCCGGCAGTGGCGCTGACACGCTCCAATGAATTGGACTGGCTGGCCGCTGTTTCGGCGATCGCGATGACCGATGTCGCGATCTGGTCGATGCTGTCGACGATGGCGGCAAGCGCGTCACCGGTCGCGCCGACCAGGCCCACGCCATCGCGCACCTGCTCGGTGCTGGCATTGATCAACGTGCGGATCTGGGTTGCCGCGTCCGCAGACCGCTGGGCCAGTGCCCGCACTTCGGTGGCGACCACGGCAAAGCCCTTGCCACTTTCGCCTGCGCGCGCCGCTTCCACGCCGGCGTTCAGCGCCAGCAGATTGGTCTGGAAGGCAATCCCGTCGATGACCGAGATGATCTGGGCAATCTCGTCCGAAGAATTCTGGATGCCGGTCATGGCCGCTACTGCCTTGGCCACGACGGTGCCCCCTTGCCGCGCCTCCACCTGAACATCGCGCACGTTCTGCGCAACGGCTTGCGCGGCCGCGGCGTTGCGCTGCACCGTCTGCGTCACTTCGGCAATGCCCGATGTGCTTTGCTCGAGCGCCGCGGCCTGCTGCTCGGTACGCGCCGAAAGATCATCGGATGCAGAACGGATTTCTGCAGAGCCGTTGAGGATATCGGCAGCGGAATGGGCCACGCCATGGAACGCGGCATCGAGCGCTTCAGCCGCGCTGTTGAAGTTGTCGCGCAGCTTGCCGTATTCTCCGGGCAAGGTCTCATCGACGCGCGCCGTCAGGTCGTTGGCGGCCAATCGCCGAAGGGCGCCAGCCATCGCCGAAACGACGCGCTGCTGGATCGCCGCGTCCTCGCGCAGGACCACCGCCTGCTGTCGAAACATGGCCATGGCCCGCGTCAGACGCCCGACGCAATCCTGATAGGCGGTAAAGCTGACCGGTGAATCCAGGTCACCGGCGGCCAGCGCTTCCATGCGCAAGACCGTGGCGACATAGGGATCGCAGATGGTCTTGCCAGCCCAGGCAAGCATGGCCACCGATGCGAGAGATAGCGTCAGGATGATCAGCGTAACGGCGTGGCTAGTCACGATATCTTCGACCACGACGATGACGACGGCAACGGTCGCCACCGCCAGGATCGCCTGCATCGCCACGAGAAAGCGAAATTTGGTGCGGATCGGGGCAATTTCCCTGAACCAGGACAGCATGGGCCACTCCGATATCCAGCCGCGCCCAACACGCAGCACAACAGACTCACACGAATGCAGGCACCTTAGCGCGCGGTCCGTTAGCCTTGGTCTATAGCCGCCCTAGGTAGTTGGCCCCATTCCGCCGCACGTGCCGGGCGCGAATGGCGAGCGGGTTCTTTGCCCTTCCCCGCTTGCCTGTCGCGGCAAACCCCCGCCTAGGCTTCCCGGTCCCGCTCGGCTGGGTCTACCTGCACCGCATCTGCAAAGCGGCGCATCAGCCGGACCAGATCGGCAACATCTTGCTCTGGCCAATCGGCAAATATCGCGCGCGCCATGGCCTCGCGCGCCATGTCGATCTTGTCGGTCAGGGTTTTGCCCTGGGGAGTAATCGTTGCCTCGCGCACACGGCCGTCCGCCTGGCTAGCGCGGCGTTCAACCAAACCGAGGCTTTCGAGCTTGGTCACCTGGCGGCTTACCGTCGTGTAATCGCGCCCCACGCGGTCGGCCAGGTCGACAATGCCGATCGGCCCAAGCCGCTCGACCATCACCAGCAACGGAAACAGCGCGCGATCGAGCGCGATGCCCGCCTCGCGCACCATTGCCTCGTCGCGCTGGGGACGATTCATCACACTGACGATATCGATCAGCGCCCCGTGCAGCTCCCGCAGGAGAGCGGAATTAAGTGTATTATGCACTTTTAAGTTTGACTCCGATCAGCCACCCCGATATGTGTGCATAATACACACATGGAGTTTGCTATGACAAACGGTTTCGCGGCGGATGTGCTGATCTGCGGCGCAGGTGCCGCTGGGCTGACGCTGGCCATCGACCTGGCGCGGCGCGGCATCTCGTTTCGCCTGATCGACAAGCTGGAGGAACCGTTCCGCGGTTCGCGCGGCAAGGCGATCCAGCCCCGTACCCAGGAAGTTTTCCAAGACCTTGGCATTATCGATCGGATCCTTGCCCTGGGCGGCCCCTACCCCAGGCAGCGCGCGTACCAGCAAGACGGCAGCTTCATCGACTCCGACATGATGGAAGCAGGTTTGCCCACGTTCTCGGAACCGTACCCATTGCCGCTGATGATACCGCAGTTCCTGACCGAGCGCGTCATGCGCGAGCGGTTGGCTGAATTGGGCCACCAGCCGGTCTTCGGCTGCGAACTGACCGGCTTTACCCAGGACGATCATGGCGTGACCGCTCGCCTTGCGACAAAGGCAGGCGAGGAAACGTTGCGCACCCGCTGGCTCGTCGGCGCGGACGGCGGCCGCTCTTTCATTCGTCGCACACTCGACATCGGCTTCCCTGGCAAGACGCTTGGCGTGCGTGCGATCGTCGCCGACGTTGTCCTTACCGGCCTGTCGCGCGACGTATGGCACCGCTTTGGCCTGGATGATCGGCAACGCCAGATTTCTGCCTGCCCGCTGGCCGGAACCGATCTCTTCCAACTGCAAGGACCGGTCGCGATGGATGGCGAGGTGGATCTGTCTGCGCAGGGCTTGACGACGCTGCTGCGCGAGCGGTCCGCCCGGCACGATCTGCTGGTGCATTCGGTATCCTGGGCATCGGCTTACAAAATGAACGCGCGGCTCGCCGATCGCTATCGTGCCCAACGCACCTTCCTCGTCGGCGATGCCGCGCACACGCATCCGCCGACCGGCGGACAGGGGCTGAACACCAGCGTTCAGGATGCCTACAATCTCGGCTGGAAGCTGGACGCGGTCATTCACGGTGCTCCGCTTGCGCTGCTCGACACCTATGAAGCCGAACGCCGCCCCGTCGCACAAGCGATGCTTGGACTAGCAACCGGGTTGCTCTATGCGCTGAAAAGCGGCGAGATGCGCCGCGGGCGCAACGTGCACCAACTCGATCTTGGCTATCGGGAATCGCCGCTCGCCATGCCCACGCCCAGTCGATCGGGAGACCTGCAGGCCGGAGACCGCGCACCCGATGCTCTCGTTCGCGATGCGGCGGGCCAGCAGCACCGATTGTTCGATCTGTTCAAGGGGCCGCACTGGACGCTGCTTTGCTTTGGCACCGCCCCACTCGCGGCCAGGCCTGGCCTGCAAGTCCACGCAATCGGAAAACACGGTGCCTTTGCCGACGACGCCGGACAATTTCAGGCCGCCTATGGCGTCCATCCCGGCGACTGCGTTCTCGTCCGCCCGGACGGCTATATCGGCGCGATCATCATCGATCAGGCCACCACGCTCGATGCCTGCCTGGCACTGGCCGGGCTTGGCCCGACCTAGGCGGCGTGGACAAATTCCACAGCGCCACGGCTGGAGGCAAAAACCGCCAGTTCAAGGAGGCGAGGTGAAGCAATAGTGGGCCTATTGCTAGCCGAGCCGACGTGGAAATGGCGGTTTTTGGTCCAGCCCCGCAGGGGTTGCCCTGTAAAAGGCCCTGGCAGCGTTGCTCTGCCTTGAAAGAGGCCCGCTCTTCCTGCGGCTTCGCGCCTCGCCAGGGCCTTTTACAGGGCAACCGTGGCGTTGTGGAATTTGTCCACGCCGCCTAGGCTTCGGCCTTCCCCAGATATAACCGCACGGCAGCGATCATGGCCGGAATTGACCCAACCAATTCACCAATTTGCTCGCCAGGGCTATGCGCATGTCGGAAAAGCTGTGGTCGGTATCAAGCGTCTCGGCCTCCAGATGGACCGCACCTGCCTTGCGCGCGGCGACGGCTGCCGTTGCCGCCATGGCGCCAATCCCTCGCTTGGCGCCTATGAGCGCCAGCGGGCGCCCTGCCAGTGCGGGCATCGTCGCCACGAGATCCAACGCCGGGCCCGCGTGGGCCACCTCGTCCATGATCATGGCCTCGCTGGTGCCGGCCAACGGGGGCATGTCACCGCGCACTTCCCCCACCAGGAAAGCTTCGCGTTGCTTGGGATCGGAAAAACTGCGCCCGATCGCGGCAATATCGGCCGGATCGATCAGGAACACCCCAACAACTTTCGGATCATCTGCACCAACCCGCGCCGCAACGATGCCTCCAAGGCTATGCCCGGCAACCGCGATGCGAGATGGGTCGATGGCAAATTGCCGGACGACCTTGTCCGTTCGCAGATAGGCCAGCACATTGGCGGCATCGGCCTGGCAATGGGCAAACGAATAGCTGCCCGGGCTGCCCCATGATCCGCGGTAGTGAAACGTCAGCACGTTCCAGCCCGCCCGGCGCGCGGCTTGGGCCAGGTCAAGGTTCTGCTCGTTGCCGGGAAAACCATGCAGCAGCAGCAGCGTCGGATGGGGGCCAGCCCCTGCCGCCGTATACATCACCGCGTTCAGCGCACCATCGGCAGAAGGAATGACGAAAGCCGCCAGGCCGGCCGGGTGACGCGTGTCGACCGGCGGATCGGCGACCACTGCATCAGGCATCTGTGCCGCCAAGGCAGCGACGGGCAATGCCAGCAACAAAGGTAAAAGTGCCTGCCTCATCACGACCCCTTATGCAGAATTAGAAACGCATAGTGCGTGCTGGGCGGCCAGAACACAAGCGAGGCTGGTCCAGGCATTCAAGCGAGCGCGACGTGACCAAGGGCCAATCACCAAAGGACTGGCCCCCGTCCAGAGTACAAAAATGTTGCGGTGTACGCCCACTTCGCCTGAAATCGTTTATTGGGCTTGTGTCGATCGAGTGGGACATCTGCCTGGGCGCCACCTCCTGCACCGGTAGGTCAGGAATGGTCTAAAACTACGGCAACCGATGACGATCTGCCAAGGAAAGCATCTTTCCTAGAGCATGGAGGACCTTCGGGCGACTTGAGGCTGTTTTCACCCACGCAGGCAACCGTGCGAATGCCGTCAGTGCGAAACCCTTCCCGCGTTCGCGCAGCATAGCGCCAAGGTAGTATTGAAGATCAACGGCATGCCTTCGGTTGACTGCCCATAGTTCCTTATCGCCAACTTTCGTTTTCAAAAACAAGGGGAGACCAAAAAAGGGATCGCAGCCCTGTTGGAGCCTACGACAAAAGCCACAACCCGATCGACGGTTTGGGGGCTCTTTTCCTGACAAACGAGGTTTGGCAACAGGATTTTCAATCGAAACTCTGGTGCCGCAACTCCCGCATCGTTGAGTATCCTCGTCTGTCGTGTCCTTGTTTTCTCTTCTCATCAAGCAGCTGAAACAGGTCAGATTCGCCATGTTTGCAAGATATCGGCCGTCCATCGATCTAGGGGCGACATTGGCAGGGCCCTTGCAATTGGGACATTCCACCCATAACCCTGCTTCATCCTCGAGGTAGTCGAAAATCGATGAGCTTGGGTCGATTGCTCGTGCCGTTTTACGTGTTCCACGCTGCATTACATAACAATAAAGCTGCAAGGACACACAGGCAAGGCAGTACGTCCGACAGAGCGCCGCTGCCCCAACTACCGAACTTGGGCATTTCGGCTCACGCGCCAACGAGCGGACGGAATCCCGCCCCACGCAGGCGCCCCTAGCGGCCCAACAGCCTGTGTAAATGCCTCAGAACTTGCTTGCGATCGGTGGCGCAGCCAGTCCGATTGCAGGCAGGTACCATTTACCCAGACTGTCTTCGTTCTGCGAGACTATGCTCGGCATCTCTTCCATCTAAGTGCGCACGGCGTCCGGCAGCCGGAAGAGCACCCCGCAAAGGCGTGATCAACACCGTTGCCAGCCATTGTCCAACCTTATGATGGGCCGACCGGTTCGTTTTCTAAACCGCCGCGCCTACTGCGCCGCCACCGGGAGCACCACGGCGCTGGCCGTGCTGCCGCCGAACCACACGCTTTGCGTGGCCTTGCGATAATCGCCCGGCTTTGCAAACATGATGTTGGGTACGAAGGTCTGCGGGTTGCGGTCATAGAGCGGGAACAAGGTGGACTGCACCTGCACTTTCAGCTTGTGCCCCGGCAGGAACACATGGTTCACGTTGGGCAGCGCCCAATGGTAGTGCACCACTTGCCCCGGCTTCAAGGCAGCGGGCTGGGCAAAGCTCTTGGCATAGCGGCCGCGGAAAATCTCGATGCCGATCGGCAGTTCGTATCCGGCCATCGACGGGCGACCGCCCTGGTCGGCTGCCTCGGGCACGTCGTTGGGATAGACGTCGATCAGCTTGACCACCCAGTCACTGTCGGTGCCGGTGGTGGCGGCATAGAGGTCCACCTCGGGCGCGCCCATGATGTGCACCGGCTTGTCCAGCGTGGCGGTCTGCCATTCGGCCACGTCGGGCCGGCCCGAGACGAAGCGCTGGTCGTGCACCAGCCAGGGCTTCCACTGCGCGCCGTCTTCCATGTCGATCGGGCGCGGGATGAACGGCACCGGGTGGGCCGGATCGCTGACATAGTCATCGTGCCCGGCGGCGGCCGGCTTGGCAAAGCTGGCGCTGCCTTTGGCGTCGAGATAGAGCGGCGTGCCCTTGCCCATCGGCCAAGCCGCGCTTTCCTGCCACTGGTTGATGCCGGTGGCATACGTCAGCACGGGCGGCGTATGCGGATCGGGCGCATCCTTCAGCCAGTGGTCCAGGAACGGCTTGAGATATTTCACGCGCCATTCGCGCGCGGTGTCCCCGGTGAAATCCAGCGCGCCCAGGCTCGATCCGCCGTGGTTGGCGCCCGAATGGCGCCACGGGCCGATCACCAGCGTGACCATGTCGTTGTTCTTGTCCTTGGGCTCCAGCGCGCGATAGACGGCGGGCGCGCCGTAGCTGTCTTCCTGGTCCCACTGCCCAACTTCGATCATCGTGGGCACGGTCAAGGGCCGGGCCGCCAGCCACTTGTCAACCGCCTGGAGAGACCAGAAATCGGTATAGGCCGGGTTTTCCAGCCATTTGCGCACGCCGGGGACCTGGGCAATGCCCAGCTTGGCCGCAAAATCACCCACCGATCCCGCTTCTAGCCAGCGGGTGTAATCATCCCCCTTGCCCAGCGCGAATTCGCCGCCACCGTCGCCCTTGTTGAACCCCTGCGTCGTGGCATAGCTGAGCGAGGAAACCCGGAACGCGCCGTTGTGGAACCAGTCGTCGCCCATCCAGCCATCGACCATGGGGCTTTCCGGCACGGCGGCCTTCAACGCGGGGTGCGGGTTGATTTCGGCCATCAGCGTGGTGAAGCCCAGGTAGGACGAGCCGATGATCCCGACTTTGCCGTTGCTTTCCGGCACGTTCTTTACCAGCCAGTCGATCGTGTCATAGGCATCGGTCGATTCATCGATGCCCGTGGTGTTGAGCGGCCCGGCGATCGGCCGGTTCATGATATAGGTGCCTTCCGAGCGGTGCATGCCGCGAATGTCCTGGTAGACGCGGATATAGCCGTCCTCGGCAAATTCGGCGTCCATCGCCTCGAGAATGTCGACGATGCGCTGGCTCGCCACGCGATGGGTCGATCCATGGGCATCGTAGGGGGAGCGCGAGAGCAGGATCGGCCCGCCCTTGGTGCCCTTCTTCATCACGATCACGGTATAGAGCTTGGTCCCGTCGCGCATCGGCACCATCGCTTCGCGCCGGATGAAATCGGCAGACGGCAGCACCTGATCGAACGCGTCCACCACATCGGGCGTCATTGGCGTTACGGCAGCCGGCGCCGCGCCTTGCGCCAAGGCCGGGGCGGCCAGCGCCAGCGTGAGAAACGAAGCCGATGCCAGGGACAGGATGGAGCGCATGGGGGGCACTTTCAGCAGGAAACACGCGCAAGGCAGTTGCGCGCGAAACCTTCTAACGCCGCATCCCGCAAAGAAAAGCGCCGATTATGCCGCCTGCGCGAAGGGATCCCACCCGCGCTGGCTGCGCCAGTCGACAGGCAGGTCGGCAAAGCGCGACAGCGCCAGCTTGTCGATTTCGGCAAAGCTCACTTGCCCGTCGATCACCAGGTCGCGGATCGCGTGGCCAGACGCAGGCGAAAGCCCGAACCCGACGCCCGACATCGTGGCGATGGTAACGTTGTCCGGGTGGCGCAGCCGGTCGATGATCGGGCGCCCATCTGGCGTGTTCTCGATGATGCCGGACCATGAGCGGATCACGTTCAGGTGCGCCGCGCCGGGCAGCAGTTCGGCCACGCGCCGCGCCAGATTGCGGGCCAGCGGTGTGGCAGGCCGCGCGGCCGGGCCGGCGGGATCGGTGTCGATCCATTCGTGCGGCCCGCCGCCATAGGCGAGGTTCCCGCGCAGCGTCTGCCGGCCATAGAGGCCGTTGCCGTCCACCCCGCCCCAGCGCATCAGCGGCGCCGGCTCGGTCACGATCATTTCCGCGCGCGCGGCGGCCAGCGGCACGTCAACGCCCAGCGGCGCCATCAGCCCGGCAATCTGCGGCCCGGCGGCCACCACCAGCGCATCGCAGGCAAACGTGCCCTGCGGCGTCACCACCCCGGTGGCGCGCCCGCCGGCCACCTCGATAGAGAGCGCCGGGCAATGCTGGAAAATGCGCCCGCCCAAGTCCTGCGTGGCCCAGGCATAGGCCTGCACCGTGCGCTGCGGATTGGCATGGCCACCAAAGCGCAAGTGGATGCCGCCAAGGCAGTTGTCCCCGGCCAAGGGCACCATCTCGCGCGCCTGCTGCGCGTCGATCTTGTCCACCCGATAGCCCATGTCGCCGCACATGCCGGCGATATAGTGATAGTGGTGCAGCTGCCGCTCGCTGACGGCAATGATCACCCGCTCGCGCTGGTATTCGGTGGGATAGCCCAGCAGTTCGTCCATCAGCGGCCACATCCGCTGCTCCTCGTCGAACAGCGGGCTTTGGTAGTGGGAGGCGCCACCGCCGTTGCGGCTGGAGGCTTCCCAGCCGACCACGCCCTTGTCGAGCACCATGACATCCACGCCCGAGCGCGCCAGCCACCATGCCGCCGAAAGGCCCGTAACCCCTGCCCCGATCACGATGACCGAAGCGCCATTTGCCGATTTCGTCATGCCGCGTCCCGTCATCAAAGGTGCATGTTGCCGCCCAGCGCCTCGCGGTGCATCGCTTCGCGCTCGGTGCCGATGTCACGATAGGGCGTCCATTGCGTGGGAATGCCAAACCACACGTCCCAGCCCTCGCGCATGGCATCGGCCTCGTTCCAGTCGGCCAGGACTTTGAGCGCGAGCGGCCGGACTGGCGCGCGCCACCCCGCGCGCGGCGCCTGCTCCACCGGCAGGTTCGATCCCATCGCCAGCAACATGCCCACCTGCTCGCGGCAGCGCCGCGCCTGGCAGGCGCCCATGCAGGCGCGGGTCAGGCGCTTGATCTGTTCCTGATCGGGCGGGCCATCGGCCAGCAGCGTTTCCAGGCTGCGGCAGCCCAGCTTTTCCGGGCGCGGCAGGTAGTTCGGCGGTTGCACGCCCAGCAGGTCGGCCCGGCTCACTTCCTCGCACTGGCACACGTGGACGGTCTCGGGCGTGGCCGCCACCAGCGCGCGCAGCCAGGCCTGGCGATAGGCCAGCCGGTCGAATGCTTCCGGCGCGGATTCGGCAGGCGCCTGCTCCATCCCCAAAGCCTGGCGTGCCACGGCGCGGCCTTGCGCGGCGGCGGCCTGTTCGCTCTGGCCCAGCCCGGCGCAATCCCCGGCGATGAACACGCCCGGCACGGCCTGCCCGGCCAGCGCCTGGGGTACATGGCCACCGCGCGCGCTGTCGGTCACGATGCGCCCGCCCGCCACGTCGAGCAGTTCGATGGCCGGCACCACGTCCACCGCCATGCAGATCGTGTCGCAGTCCAGCGTCTGCCCCGGTCCATCGCCGCCCACCGGACCGATCACCGCCGCGCGCACCCCGTCGATGCCGCTGGGCGCGCCCCGGATCACCGTGTTGCAATGGATCGGCACGCCTATGGCCTGCAAGGCGGCCACTTTGGCGGGATCGCCCTGCGGCGCGGGCAGCACTTCGATCAGCGCGGCCACCTCCAGCCCCTTGTCCAGCGCCAGTTGCGCGGTATCGAGCGCGAGGTCGCCAGACCCCAGCACCACCACGCGGCGCCCGGCAAAGGCATCATAGCGCGTCAGCAGCGCGTGCAGCCCTTGCGCGCCCATCACGCCGGGTTGCGCCCAGCCATCGAAGGCCAGCGCCAGATCGCGCGCGCCAGTGGCCAGCACGATGGCCTTGAAGCCCACCGTCCAGCTGCGCTCCTCGTCGGCCAGGCCCAGCATCGGCTCGGGCAGCGCGCCCAGATTGGCGCGGTTGCGCCACAGGCCCCAGGCATAGACGCCCAGTTGCACGTCGATGCCGGCGTCGAAAGCCTGTTCGAACAGCGGCTGCGCCATGAACACCTGCTCGATCATGCGCGCCTTGGCCTGCACCGCGCCGGTCATGCGCCCGCCGAACCAGAATGGCACATCGTTGCCCATCTGCGCAGACGAAACCGGATGCTCGTCCACCAGCAGCACGCTGGCGCCTTGCGCGGCGCCTTCAAGCGCGGCGGCCAGGCCCGCTGGCCCGGCGCCCACCACCACCAGATCGTAATGCGCATCGGCGCCGGGCAGCTTGCCGTTGACGGCATGGGCATCGGTGCCGGTGAATGCTTCGTTGCTGTCGCCCACGTTCACACCACCTCCAGCGCCTGCGCCAGGTCGGCGATCAGGTCGTCCTCGTGCTCGATCCCCACCGACATGCGGATGGTGCCGTCGGTAATGCCGCCCGCCAGGCGCTTTTCGGGCGCCACGGCATAGTGCGTGGTGCTGGCCGAATGGCACACCAGGGTTTCCGATCCGCCCAGGCTGACCGCCACTTTCATCAGGCGCAGCGCATCGAGCATGCGGAATGCTTCGGCCTCTCCCCCCTTGAGGTGGAACGAGAAGGTCGATCCCGCGCCGCTGCACTGCCGGTCGAACACCGCGCGCTGCGGGCTGCCTTCGGGCAGGAAGCCCAGGTAGGTGATGCCGGCCACCTTGGGATGGTCGCGCAGGAATTCGGCAATCGCGCGCGCATTGCGCATCGCGCGATCGGACCGCACGTGCACGCTTTCCATCGAACGCAGCACCAGCCAGCTGGTGAAGGGATCGAGGTGGCTGCCCAGCGTGGTGCGCAGCAGGCGCAAGGGCGCGATCAGGCCAAGCCGCCCGGAAACCCCGCCCGCGAGCAGATCGCTGTGCCCGCCGCAATATTTGGTCAGCGAGGTCATGCACAAGTCCACCCCCAGCGCGATGGGGCGCTGGGCAAAGGGGCCGAGCAGGGTGTTGTCGCAGACCACCACCGGGCGGCGGCCGGTGCGCGCGCCGATGGCGTCGGCCAGGGCCACGATCATCGGCAGGTCGGTGATCGCCGCGGTGGGGTTGGCCGGAGTTTCGATCACGATCATCGCCAGCGGCCCGGCAGCCAGCGCCTTGTCCGCCTGGGCGCGCAGGTGATCGGCGTCGCAGCCATCGGTAATGTCGAACGGCGTCACGCCGAACTGCGGCATGAACTGGTTCAGCAGCCCGTCGGTGCCGCCATAGATCGGGCGCGAATGCAGCACGCTGTCGCCCGGGCGCAAGTGCGCCAGCACAATCGCGCTGTGCGTGGCCATGCCCGAGGCAAAGACGGCGGCGCTTTCCGCCCCGTCCACCGCCGCCAGCCGGCTTTCCAGCATATCGAGATTGGGATGGCCCAGGCGCGCATAGATGTGATGCGTCTGGCCCACTTCCGGCCCGGTGCCGTCGAAATAGGCCTCGTGAATGGCCTTGGCCTGGGCGGCGGATTCATAAACGAACGTGCTTGTCAGGTAGACCGGCGGCTTGGCCGCGCCGCCGGCGCTGGCGGGATCGTAGCCATGCGCCACCGCCAGGGTTTCGGGCCGCACGCCCGGCGCGTCAGGCCGCATGGCTCAGGCCCTTCGCCGCCGGGGCTTCTTGGCCCAGCTTTTCCTCCAGGTATTCCCGTGCCTTGGCGCAGTACCAATCGACAAAGCGCACCACCAGAACTTCGGCCTCGGGCGAATAGGGGCCGGGGGTGTAGCCGGGACTGTCCACGCCCTGCTGGTTGTTTTCGGCCAGTTCCTTGTCCTGCAGGTTGGTGGTGTTCCATAGCTGGACGAGGGCGGCGCGGTCGTAATCGACGCCTTCCACCGCGTCCTGGTGCACCAGCCACTTGGCCGTCACCAGCGTTTCGCGCGGGCCGATCGGCATCGCGCTGAAGAAGAACAGATGGTCGCCCACGGCATGGGCAAAGCTGTGGGGTTCCAGCGCCCAGCGCAGCGAACCGACGTCGCCATCGCCGGCCGCGACCATCGGCTTGGCCACCAGGGGCTGCCCGTCCATCGACATCGACTGCATGCCGGGATTGAGCGGGAAGCGGATCGCCTGCCACCAGTCTTCGCCCACCGGGCCGAGCGGCAGGCCCAGTTCCTGCATCCGCGCTTCGTATTGCGCGGCATGGTCCGCCTCGCCGAATTCGAAATACGCCGATGCGCTGACCGGAAAGGTGCGCGCCAGCTCCGGGTGGGAGGCCTGGCAGTGATAGCATTCGCGCCCGTTTTCCAGCACCAGCTTCCAATTGGCATATTCGGTCAGCGTCTCGACATGGGCGACTTTGGCATGGGCCAGGTCGTGCGGCGCCAGCAGCGCTTCCATCTCTCGCCGGAAGGCTTCGAACGGCGGCGGATTGTCGGCCAGGCAGATGTAGATCACGCCAGACACCACCTCGATCCGCACTTCGCGCAGGCCATGCTCGGCATTGTCGAAATCTTCGGGCATGCGCGCCGCGCTCAACAGCGAACCATCGAGGTTATACGTCCAGCGGTGATAGGGGCAGACCAGGCGCGGCGAGCGGCCCGTGCCTTCCTTGCACAGCATCGCGCCGCGATGCCGGCAGGAATTGTGAAACGCGCGGATCGCGCCTGCCTTGTCGCGCACCAGCAGGATCGGCCAGCGCCCCACCTTGAGCGCGGAATACGATCCCGTTTCCGGCAGTTCGCAAGTGAAACCGGCCATCAGCCACGAGCGGCCATAGATCGCGGTCATGTCGAAATCGAACATGGCCGCATCATTGTACAGCGCCTGTGGCAGGCTGTGGCCGGGGCGGCGTTCGTCCAGCTTGGCCTTGATGTCGACCAGGTTCACCCTTGTGCGTCCTTCTCAATATGGTCCGCCGGGTTTGGCACGGCGCGCCCGGCGCCCGCGAATCCGATTAAGTCATGCCCGCATGCGATTTTCGCCGTGGCGGGGCTTGCGCAAAAATCCGATGGAATTGACGCAGATCAAGGAAGCGCGCATTTCTGGCAGATCCAGGCATGCCTCAAGGGAGCCACGACCATCGGACCGAACGGGCTCATCAATCGTCGCTGGTTGCCCCTCAATGCCTTGCGCGCGTTCGAGGCGGTGGGCCGCTATCTCAGCTTCACCGCCGGCGCCCAGGCGCTGACCGTGACGCAAAGCGCGATGAGCCGGCACGTGAGCAGCCTGGAAGACCTCATCGGCAAGCCGCTTTTCGAACGCAGCGCTTCGGGCCTGAAGCTGACGGCGGCGGGCGAAGTCCTGCTGCCGGTGGTCAGCAAGTGCCTGGACCGGATGGAACAGACGCTCAACGTGGTGCGCAACCAGGACATGGAAAGCCGCCCCTTGCGTGTGCATATCCCGCCCTCGCTGCTCTACCAGACCGCGCTGCCGCTGATCCACGGGTTCCGCCGTGAGCACCCCGAAATCCGCATCGACGTGTCGACCTCCAACGTTACCGGAGCGCCGCCGGGCAATCTCGACATGATGATCGTGTTCGACCGGCCCAACGTGGGCGACATGGTCACCGACTTGTTGTGGATGGTGCGCGTGGCGCCGCTGTGCTCCCCCGCCACGTGGGAACAGCACAAGGGCAAGTCGCTGGAGGAATTCCTCAATTCCGCCGACTTGCTGCACGTGAAGCTGGAAGGCGAGGCGCGCGGCCTGTTGTGGAGCAGCTATGCCGACCAGCAGCGCATCGCGCTCGATTGCACCGACGGCCTGGCGTTCGACACCGCCTTTTCCGCCGTGCGCTATGCCATCGGCGCTTCGGGCGTGGTCCTGGCCGATATCGACATGTTCGCCCCCGAAATCGCCGCCGGCAACCTAGTAATGCCATTCGATGCCGTCGCTGCCGATGGCTATGGCTATTACCTCAAACTGCATGCCGAAGACCTGTCGGACCCGGCGATCTACCTGTTTCGCGAATGGATCATCCGCCATTTCGCCCAGCCGCGCGGCCAGGAAGACACCGCCGAGGCCGAGCACAAGGCGCAGATCGTGGCCAAGGTCTAAGGCCGGGTGGAAGCCAAGCGCGAAGCTGGCAATTTCATTTCAATATGTTACGATACGAAAATGGCAAAACTCACTCCCTTTGGCGCCCTGCTGGTCTGCGCCGTGATCGGCCTGTTGACCCATAAGTTCGGGCTGTGGTTTCCCATCGGCATCGTCGCCTTCCTCGTGGTGAGCGTGATCCAGAACAGGCAGCGCGGTTGAGCGCTGCGGGCCCGCCTCAGGTTTGGGCCCGGCGATCCGACGGGTCTGTGCCACCGCGCCCGCTGCGGATGGTCTGCGGGCCGTTGATGTATGCCGCTCCACTTGCCGGCGTATCGGTCGCCCAATCGCTGACCAGCGTGCGCCGGGCGATGCGCCATTGCCCGGCGCGGCAAGCGTATTCATCCACATAGCGGCCAGCGATAAACAGGTCGCGCGCTTCACCTTGCGTACCGGTCACGCCGTGCCACGCCTGGAAATAGCATTCGCCGCGGGCGTGGCCCGCATCGTGGATGGCGATACGGCATTGCCCCAGCATGTGGTGGCTGGCCTGCATCTGCCCCAGGAAGCCGAAGGCAAAGGTTACGAAGCCATCGAGATCGCCGGTATAGACGCCACAGTCGATCTGCGCATCGGGATGAAACGCGCTGCGGAACAGCACCTCCTCCAGCCGGTCCAGCCCGCGCATGTAGCGGGCGAGCGCATCGCCGATGTCGCGCCGCGCGCAATAGTCGGCCAGGGGATCTTCAAGTGCGCCGATCATAGCTTCACCATCACTTTGCCCAGGCTCTTGCCGGTCAACATCCTGTCATAGGCGACGAGCGTGTTTTCCAGGCCCACGGTCTCGTCGATCGAGGAAACCAGTTGCCCGGCATCGAACCAGGCCATGAGCTGCGGCAGGAATTCCGCGCCGCGGTGCAGGAAATCGGGAATGAAGAACCCCTCCACCCGCAGTCGCCGCATCAGGATCTGGTCAAACCGCGCCGGCCCCGGCAGGGGCGCGTCGGCATCATAAGCCGCGACCAGCCCGCACACCGCCACGCGCCCGTAATGCGCCATGTTGGGCAGCACGGCATCGAGCAGCGGGCCGCCAACATTGTCGAAATAGCCGTGCACGCCGCCATCCACTTGCGCCAGCCGCGCCGCGACATCCTCGTGCTTGTAGTCGATCGCCTGGTCGACCCCCAGGTTTTCCAGCAAGTATCGGCACTTGTCCGGTCCACCGGCAATGCCGATCACGCGCAGGCCCAAGTTGCGCCCGATCTGGCAGGCCAGGCTGCCGGTGGCCCCGGCAGCGGCGGAAACCACCAGCCATTGCCCGGCTGAAAGGCCGAGCACTTCGCGCACGCCGACATAGGCGGTCCACGCATTCATCCCCAGCGCGCCGAAATGCTGTCGAATGTCGGCCACGCTTTCGTCCACCGCCACCAGGCCGGCGGCATCGGGCAAGACCGTGCTGAACCGCGCCCACTGCCCAAAGCCGCGCACCAGCGTGCCCTCGGCAAAGCGCGCATCGCGGCTTTCGCTTACCCGCCCCAGCACCAGCCCCATCATCTTGGCGCCCAGCGGCAGCGGCGGTTGATAGCCATCGGTGCGCGCGCTCATCCACATGCGCGTGCCGGCATCCATCGACAGGTATTGTGCCGCGATGCGCACTTCGCCCGGCGCAAGCGGCGGCAATGCCTCTTCGCATAGTGTCAGCGCGCTGGCGAAATCGTGGCCTTGCGGCCGCGCGTCCAATCTCCAGAATCGGTTGTGCGCCATGGCCTTGGGCCTCCTCTCCTATCCGTTGGGTGGTTTGCTGCCCGCTGGCCCACACGCCGCCACCTAGCCAAAGGATTAGGCCTATTCATTGTCGGAGGCGGGAGCCTGCCGCCGGACGTGGCTTAACCCTGCGCCATCGGGACCAAGAACGACAACGACCCGCCTGAACACCCACACAAGACGCGCGCCAAGCCGTCGCAGGGAGAGAACGATGCCTCGCAAAGCCCATCGCCTGATGGCTGCGGCCGCCTTTGGCCCGCTGACTCTGACATCCATCGCCATGGCCCATGCCGCCGAAGCACCACCGCCCGCGCCGGGCGCCAGCGAAACCGCCGGTGCCGAAAATTCCGGCACTGAAAACGCAGGCCTGGCCGAAATCATCGTCACCGCACGCAAGCGGGTGGAAAGCGCGCAATCGGTGCCCGTGGCGGTCACTGCCATTTCCGCGCAGACCCTGGTGCAGCGCGATATCACCAGCATCGAAAAGATTGCCGCCGCCACGCCCAGCCTCACCGTGGGCCACGCCTCCAACGGCTCGGCCGCGCAAGTGGCACTGCGCGGGATCGGCTCCTCCTCTACCTCGATCGGCATCGAACAGTCGGTCGCCACGGTGGTGGATGGGGTCTATTACGGCCAGGGCCGCGTGCTGGAAGAAGGGTTCTTCGACCTGGCCGGGGTGGAAGTGCTCAAGGGCCCGCAAGTGCTGTTCTTCGGCAAGAACGCCACGGCCGGGGTCATTTCGATCAAGACCGCCGATCCCACGCCCACCTGGCAGTTCCGCACCAAGGCCAGCTATGAATTCAAGGCCAAGCAGGCGCAGTTGGAAGGCGTGGCATCCGGCCCCCTGACCGATGACCTGGGCCTGCGCGTGGCGGTGCGCGGCACCAAGGCCTGGGGCGGCTATTACGACAACGTGTCCCAGCCCTTTGCCATCACGTATCCGCTTTCGCCCACCCCCAGCCCGACCTACACCTCCAATCCCACCAGCAGCGACCAGCCGGGCAATCGCGAATTCCTGGGCCGCGTGACCCTGAAATACGAACCCAGCAGCGCGCTGACCGACACGCTCAAGGCCTCTTTCGATTACAACAAGGCCAACAATTCCAGCTACAACTACGTGGCCTATAGCTGCCCCACCGGGAAGACGCAGATCAACGGCTATACCTGCGGGTTCAACTTCGTCACCCACCAGAACAATCTGCCGGCGGAAGTGGCCAAGAATTTCCCCTATGCCGGCGATGGCAGTCTCTACAACCGCTACAAGTCTGCCGCCGTCACCAACAATTTCAACTACGATCTCGACAAGGTGACGATCACCAACGTCACCAACTATAACTGGTACAACAACCGCTGGCTCTGCGCGTGCGAGTTCAATTCCAGCGCCAGTTCCGTCTGGGCCACGGAAAATTCCAGCTGGCAGGCATTTTCCAACGAGCTGCGGGCGCTCACGCACTATGATAGCCCGGTCAACCTGATGGCCGGCGTGCTCTATCAAAAGACCCGCCGCGATTTCGCGCAGTTCGTCAGCTACAGCTATAACAACATCCCCAGCCAAGGCACCAACCAGTACCAGGACGGCACCAAGTCGAGCTATACCCGCGGGGAAACCATTTCCGGCTTCGCCCAGGCGATCTGGAAGATCGGCCCGCAGGTGGAATTCGACGCCGGCGTGCGCTATACCCATGAAACCAAGGACAGCTTCTTTATCCAGCCTTACACCAGCCCCACGTTCATCGGCGTGTGGCCGATGGGCGCGGCATCCAAGGTGACGGCGCACCAGGTGTTCAACAACTGGTCGCCCGATTTCTCGCTGACCTACAAGCCGCTGCAAGACGTGATGCTCTACGCCGCGTACAAGACGGGCTACAAGTCCGGCGGGTTCTCCAACGGCGGGATCTATTCGCTCGCCTCGGCCAATCCGGCCGCCGATTTCGTGTTCAACCCCGAAACCGTGCAGGGCTTCGAAGGCGGGATCAAGAGCACCCTGGCCGATCACCAGTTGCGCCTGAACCTCAACGTCTATTCCTACAAGTACAAGAACCTGCAAACCGACTACTTCGATTCCGTCAAAGTCGCGTTCCAGACCCTGACCGCCGACGCCACGACCAAGGGCGCAGAGCTGGAATTCGAATTCGCGCCGCGCGCGGTTGCCGGCCTCAACCTGCACGGCAGCGTGAATTACAACGACGCCAAGTACAGCAATTTCCCCGTGGCGCCGTGCTTTGGCGGCCAGAGCATTGCCGAAGGCTGCAATCTCACCACGGCGGGCACGCCGATCGCGGCCGGTGGCACCGGTTCACGCCAGAACCTCACGGGCAAGGCGCTGGGCATGGCGCCGCACTGGACCGGCACGCTGGGCCTCAATTACGAAACCCCCGTGGGCAATGGCCTGAAGGCCGGGTTCAACGTGGATACCCGCTACAGTTCCTCGTACCTCGTATCCGGCTTTGGCGAGTCCTTTTCGCGCAACCCGGCCTACGCCCTGCTCGACGTGGGGCTGCGCCTTGGCGCCCGCGATGATAACTGGCAGGTGGCGGTCATCGGCAAGAACCTGACCAACAAGCAATATATCAGCGGCGGTGTCGATGCCCCGCTGACCGGCAGCGGCACGGGTACGGCCAACGCCACCCATGCCGATCTCATGGGCTTCGGCGCCCTGCCCCGCACGGTGCAGATTGCCCTGACCAAGAATTTCTGACGGCACGCGGCAAGCGCGTCATTCGACAACCCAGGGCGCGGGTGCCGGCATTGCGGCACCCGCGCCTTTTTGCATGGACGATGCGGTTGGCGCGGCGGCACCAATCCGTTAACGGGCTAGCGTGCCGGCCTGTCCGGCGCGGGACCCAAAAACGCACAACGAGGGAGCCACGCTCCATGCAAGCCTTTCGCGGCTCGATGATCTTCACGGTCGTCTGCCTGATCCTCGCCGGGGTGCTCGGCTATGTCGAAACCGGCCAGCTTGGTCCGGCGCTCTCGATGGTGTTCATCGCCGCCGTCCTGGGCGTGATGGAAACCTCGCTCAGCCTCGACAATGCCGTGGTCAACGCCTCGATCCTGAAAGACATGGACCCGGTGTGGCAGCGCCGCTTCCTCACCTGGGGGATCATCATCGCGGTGTTCGGCATGCGCATCGTCTTCCCCGTCCTGATCGTCTCGTTCGCGGCGCTGGTTTCCCCGTGGGAAGCCGCGCGCATCGCGATTGCCGACCATGCCCGCTATGAAGCGATCGTGACCGGCGCACATATCGGCATTTCCGGCTTTGGTGGCGCTTTCCTGATGCTGGTGGGTCTTTCGTTCTTCTTCGATGCCGATCGCGAACATCATTGGCTGGGGCTGATCGAACGCCCGCTCGCAGCCGTCGCGCGCCTGCCCCTCGCGCCCTACATCGTCACCGCGATCGTGGTTGCCGCGCTCTCGTTCTGGCTGCAGCAGGGCGAGCAGAAGACGTTCCTGATGGCCGGCCTGGCGGGCGTCGCCACTTATTTCGCGGTGCAAAAGTTCGGTGACCTGATGGGCGGCGAGGAAGACTCTGCCACCGGCAAAGTCGTGCGCTCGGGCGCGGCAGCCTTCGTCTATCTCGAATTCCTCGACGCCTCGTTCTCGTTCGACGGGGTGATCGGCGCCTTTGCCATCACCAACGATATCCTGCTGATCGCGCTGGGCCTGGGCATCGGCGCGATGTTCGTGCGCTCGATGACCGTGGCCCTGGTGCGCGGCGGGCACCTGAGCGAGTTCCGCTTTCTGGAGCCGGGCGCGTTCTATGCCATCGTCGCGCTTTCGGTGATCATGCTGATCAGCATCCGCGTGCATGTGCCCGAAGTCGTCACCGGGCTGGTCGGCGCGGTGATCATCGGCCTGTCGCTCTATGCCTCGATCCAGCACCGCAAGCGCTTTCCCCATGAATACGAGGAGCAGGGCGAAGCCGATGTGATCCTGCCTAGCGGTGATGTGCTGCCCGGCCAGCACATCACCTGAGGGACAGGGTCAAGGGTCAGAACTTCATGTCGGCCAGCACGCCCACGGTGCGCATGGCCTGGCTGGTGAGCCACGCGGTCTGGTAGCTGCCATTGTTACTGATCGCGGTGACGAAGCGGGTGTTGAACAGGTTGCGGGCAAAGACCGCCACGTTCCAGCGCCCGTCGGCATCGCGCACGCCGACCTGGCCCCCGGCAATGCCATAGCCGCGCTGGAAGGTCAGCGGATCGCCGTTGGCACTGAAATTCACCGAGCTGCGATAGTTGTAGTTCGCCTTGACGAAACCAGTGATCGCCCCGGTCAGCGGCACATCATAATTGGCATTGAGCGAATAGGTGAACTTGGGGCTGTTGGGCAGCACATTGCCGGTGTTGTTGAAGGACCGCGTGGCCGGCACCGTGGTGGTGGTGCCGGGGATGGTGGTGCTCAGGAAGCAACCGGGTTGCGTGGGATAGTTGCAGGTGCCGTTGGGGAAATAGGCGAACTTGGCATCGATATAGGCCGCGTTCCCGCTGATCGTCAGGCGGTCGCTGGGCCGCGCGGAAAAGTCCATCTCGATGCCGCGGGTACGCACTTTGCCGGCGTTGGCGATCTGCAGGATCGCCAGGTTGGTACCGTTGAAGATGAACGGCGTGGCCACCTGGGTCTGGAAATCCTTGATGTCGGTGGTGAAGGCATCGATGTTGAAGACCAGGCGGCGGTTGAACCACGCGGTTTTCAAGCCCACTTCATAGTTGGTCGGAATTTCCGGATTGGAAAACAGCGGCTGGCCCAGCGAATAGCCGCTGACCAGACCAATGCCCGGCCCCTTGTAACCGCGCGAATAGGTGAAATAGGTCATGACATCGGGCGTGATCTTGTATTCGGTGCCCAGCTTGTAGCTGAAATTATCCGCCTTGCGGTTGCTGGGATAGGTGGTCTGGTCGAACGAAAGCGGCGGCGCACCGGGAAAAGCGTTGTCCGTGGGGCTGACCAGCGTGCGGTTGTAGCGGATCATGGTCAGGTCATCGTGCGTATAGCGCCCGCCCACGATCAGCTTCCACTGCCGCGACAGGTTGATGTTGCCCTGGCCGAACACGGCATAGTTCAACGTCTGGATATCGGGCTGCGCCTTGCGGCTATAGACCGCGCTCGACGCCGGAAGGCCCAGTTGGCCCTGCTGCGGATAGGCCGCCTTGAGGTTCTGGTTGAAGTAGTAGAGCCCGGCGACATAGTCGAACAGCCCGCGCTTGGGTGATGCCAGGCGCACTTCCTGGGTCAACTGCTGCTGCGCTTCGTCGGCGCCGTTCACCGGGAAGAACGGCGTGTCGGTGAAACCGGTGTCGGTGTTGTCTTGCAGCACCCAGCGGCGGAATGCGGTGATCGACGTCAGCGTATAATCGCCGATCGACTTGTCGATCTGCAAAGAGCCGCCCCACTGCGTCATGTTGAGATAGACCGGCCCGCCCACGTTGGTTTCCCGGTTATCCAGGCTGGGCACGATGTTATAGGCGGCAAGGCGCTGCACCACATAGTTGTTGGCAGCGGCGCCCACCGTGCCCACGATCACCGATTGGCAGCAGGCCGACGAATGGTGGCCCCAGTCGAACGAGGCGAGCACCGAAAGATCGGCATCGGGCTTGAACAGCAGCTTGGTGCGGAAACCGCCTTCGCTCTGCCCGCCCAGCGTCTGGCCCGTGTATACATTCTTGATGAAGCCATCGCGGTGGTTGAAATAGCCGGCGGTGCGCCAGGCCAGGGTGTCGGTCAGCGGCACGTTGACCACGCCTTCCAGCTTGGTTTCATTGTCGGTGCCATAGCTGGCGCGCGCGCTGCCTTCGAACTTGTCGGTGGGGTTGCGCGTGGTGATCGAGACCACGCCCGCCGATCCGCCCTTGCCGAAGAGCATGCCCTGCGGACCGCGCAGCACGTCCACTTGCGCCACGTCGGCCAGGTCACCCGTGCCCATGCCTGGGCGGCCCAGCACCACACCATCGACCACCACGCTCACGCTTTGCTCGGTGCCGTCGGCAAAGGCAAAGGTGCCCACGCCGCGCACGGCAAAGCCTTCGCCGCGCACGCTGTTGGATTCGGCAAACTGCACGCTGGGCGCCAGGAAACGGATGTCGGTGATGTTGGTGAGATTGGCCGCCTTGAGCATGTCGCCGCTGACCGAACTGACCGCCACGGGCACATCCTGCAAACGCTCGCTGCGCTTTTGCGCGGTGACCACGATATCGGTCACCGCTGCGGGCGGCGCATCGGCCGCTGCGGCAGCGGGAGCCGCGGGCGCGGGCGCCGCCGCACATGCTGCACCCGGATTGGCCAGCGCCAGGGCGCCCAGGGAAATCGCCAAGGCGTCGCCCGAAATCAAATGTGCAAAGGTGGCTTTCATGCGTCTGCTCCCATCCGGCATCTTGTGTTTTCGGCATGAGAGAGGCGCCACTGCGCCGGCCGCGCACCTTTGCGGCGCCGGCAATCCGCCCCCATCACACCCTTCTTCCCGCATCACCATTGTTTCTTATGTATGCTCGATTCGGCGAAATTGACCGATTGGCATACCGTTTGTGGCGATTTCGTAATTTTGTATTTCAGGATGACGGCGTTGTCAAACGCGGAATCGTGTTTTGTATGCCAGACCGGGCAAATGTGAGAGCCATGTGCACGCGAGGCGCAAAATTATCCCTGGCAAGACCGCAATAGGCCTGCCGGGGATGAAAGCGCGCAACCTGCGTATACAGTTCAAGCCAAGGCGCGCACGATCAGGAAAAAGATCGAAGGGCACACCAGGCAGCCAATGCCGGTGTGGAATGTGGCGGTCAGCGCGCCATAGGGCACCAGGCGCTGGTCGGTGGCAGCAAGGCCGCCGGCCACGCCGCTGACCGTGCCCATCAAGCCGCCAAAGGCCATGGCGCTGCGCGGATTGTCCAGGCCGATGAACCGCGCCACCATCGGCGTGAACGTCATCACCAGCACGGCCTTGAGCACGCCGGTGGCGATGGACAGGGCAATCACCGGGGACGATGCCCCCAGCGCAGCGCCCGTAACCGGCCCGACGATGTAAGTGACCGTGCCAGCCCCGAGCGTGGTCAGCGAGACGGCATCGCGATAGCCAAAGCTCCATGCGACACCCACGCCCACGGCAAAGGGCACCACTGTGCCCAGCGCCAGTGCAATCACCCCCATCAGGCCGGCCTTGCGCGCTTCGATCACGTCAACCTCGAACGCGGTGGCGACGATCGCAAAATCGCGCAGCATCGCACCGCCCATCAGGGCCAGCCCGGCCAGGCCCGGCACGTCGGCCAGGCCTTTCTTGCCGCCGGTCAACACGCCGCCCCACCAGGCCAGGGCCAGCGCGGCCAGGATGGCGATGGCGCTGGCGTGGATGCGCCCGGCGGTAAGATAGCGCGAGATGGCAGCACTGCCCCACATCAACGCGCCCACCAGCGCAAAGGCCAGCACCAGCCCCTGGTCGGCCACGATCTTTTGCGCGATCTCACCCATCGTTGCGGCCCCCATGACGGCCATCCAACGCCCGGCCCAGCACGGCCACCAGGCCAAAGCACAGGGCCACTGCCGTTACGCCGGCGATCACCACCATCGGTCCGCCTTCCACCGCGGCCAGCACATTCTGCTGCGCCGCCATGGCCACCACGATCGGGATATACATGAGCGCCCAGAATTCCACGCCAAGGCGCAAGCCGGGGGTAAGCTTGCCGCGCCGCGCGAGCCAGCCCTTGGCGGCGATCAGCAGCAGCATGGCCAGGCCCACGCCGCCGACATTGGCCTTCACATGCAGCGCCACGCCCAGCAATTCGCCCAACGCCGCGCCCAACAAGGTGCACAGCGCCAAAAGCGCCGTTCCATAGATCGCCATTGCCTAACCCCACTCCCGTTTTCGTTGTTGCGGCGCCTGGCGCCTCAGCCGGTGCCCAATTCCTCGCGCTTGGCGGTGAAGCGTTCCAGCGCGATCGAGGCATTGAACATGTGTGCGCGCATGCACCGCGCCGCTTCCTCGCCATCGCTGCGCATGATCGCGGCCACCACATCGCCGTGTTCCGCGCGCGAGCGCACCGGGCGCCCGGTTTCGCGCAACTGGGTGCGGCGGAAGGCCGCCATGCGATCGCGCAAGGTCATGGCCTGTTCGGCGATGAAGGCGTTGTGGGTGCCTTCATAGATCACCTGGTGGAACGACCAGTTCATGCGGTCATATGCGTCGATGTCCCCCGCCTCGACCATCGCGAGGGAATCCTCGTGCAACTGCGCCAGGCGGCTGCGCTCCATCGGGTTCATGCGATAGGCCGCCAGGCGCACGCACATCGCCTCGATCTCGGCACTCATCTCGAACATGTCGATGATGCGCTGCGTGGTGAAACCGGAAACCACCGCGCCGCGCCGGGGGCGCATTTCCACCAGGCCTACGGCCGCCAGCTGGCGGATCGCCTCACGCACCGGCGTGCGCGAAGCGCCGAACCGATCACCGATCTGCTGCTCGTCAAGCGTGGCGCCCGGCCCCAGGCTGCCGGCGGTGATCTCGTCGGCGAGCGCGATGCGGATGCGCTCGGAAAGGAGCAGGCTGGGGGCTTCCTCGGCCGCGTTCATCGGATTATCCTGCATGCGCAAATTTTCTCCACAACACATCTTGCATACACTAGAAGGCTATTCAACCATCATGTATGTACCAACGGCCAGCTGTCCGACAAAGAAGCCGACCAACAAAGGGATCACCATGGAGCAGGATCTGTTCGCCACTTTCCAAACCCGCGCTCTGGCGGCGCCCGATGCGCCATTCCTGATCCTGCCCGATCTTTCCGTGATCACCTATGGTGCCGCGCTGGCGCGTTGTGGACAGATGGCCGGCCTGTTTCGCGCCGCAGGCGTGCAAGTGGGCGACCGGCTGGCCGTGCAGGTGGAAAAGAGCGCCGACGCGCTGCTCACCTATCTCGCCGCGCAATGCATCGGCGCGGTCTATCTGCCGCTCAACACCGCCTATACCCCGGCCGAAGTGCGGTTTTTCCTGAGCGACGCAGCCCCCGCGCTGTTCATCCACCGCCCGCAGGACGAAGCGGCAATGGCCGCGCTGTGCGACGAACTCGGCGTGCCGACGCGGCTCACGCTGGGCGCTGCGGGCGAAGGCACGCTGGTTCCGGGCCTCTCTGCCCACGGCGCGAACCCCGCGCCGCACGCCGTAGGCCCGCAAGACCTCGCTGCCATTCTCTATACCTCGGGCACCACCGGCCGGTCCAAGGGCGCCATGCTCACCCGCGCCAACCTTGCCTCCAACGCCTTCACCCTCAAGGATTACTGGCGCTTTTCCGCAGATGACGTGCTGCTCCACGCGCTGCCGATCTTCCACACCCACGGGCTGTTCGTGGCGACCAACATCACCATCGCGGCGGGCAGCGCGATCATCCTGTGCCCCAAATTCGACGTGGCCGAACTGATCCGCATGATGCCGCGCGCCAGCGTGCTGATGGGGGTGCCCACCTTCTACACCCGCCTGTTGGCCGACCCTGCCTTTACCCGCGATCTGGTGGCGCACATGCGGCTGTTCGTCTCCGGCTCGGCCCCGCTTTCGGCCGAAACGCACAAGGAATTTTCCGCCCGCACCGGCCATGCCATCCTCGAACGCTATGGCATGACCGAAACCAACATGAATACGTCCAACCCTTATGAGGGGCCACGCATTCCCGGCAGCGTGGGCCTGCCGCTGCCCGGCGTGGAACTGCGCATCACCGATCCAGATACTGGCGCGGTCCTGCCGCAGGGCGCCGTCGGCGGAATCGAGGTGCGCGGCCCCAACGTGTTCAAGGGCTATTGGCAGATGCCGGAAAAGACTGCCGAGGAATTGCGCGCCGATGGCTTTTTCATCACCGGCGACATGGGCGTGGTCGACGCCGCGGGCTATGTCTCCATCGTCGGCCGGGCCAAGGACCTGATCATCTGCGGCGGGTTCAATGTCTATCCGGCCGAAGTGGAAGCGCTGATCGATGCCATTCCCGGCATTGCGGAAAGCGCGGTAATCGGCGTGCCCCACCCGGACATGGGCGAAGGCGTGGTGGCCGTGGTCCAGGCGCGCGATGCCGCGCTTGACGAAGCCGCCGTGCTGGCCGCGCTGCAAGGGGAACTGGCCCGCTTCAAGCAGCCGCGCCGGGTGATCTTCGTGCCCGAACTGCCGCGCAACACCATGGGCAAGATCCAGAAGAAAGCCTTGCGTGAAGCCCACGCCGATCTCTTTGCGGCAAAGGTGAACTGATATGGTCGGCGCCACACTCGCCCGCCGCGAAGCGCTGGGCTTGATCGCCGCCGCGCCCTTGCTAGCCCACGCACCGGGCGTTTTTGCCATGGCCATGGGCGATGGCCTCACCATCGCCACCACCGGTGGCGCGGTGCGCGGCAAGCTGGCCGATGGCGTGCGCGTGTTCACCGGCATTCCCTATGGCCGCGCGGCCCGCTTTGCCCCAGCGCGCCCGGCGCCGCGCTGGCCCGGCCTATGGGATGCCACCGCGCCCGCCCCGGTCTGCCCCCAGCGCGCGGGCATGATGCCGTTCGCCGGCACGATGAGCGAAGATTGCCTGGCGCTCAACATCTGGGCGCCCACCGCGCCCGGCCGCCATCCGGTGCTGGTCTATATCCACGGCGGCGGCAACGAAACGGGGTGGAGCGGCGAAGCGCTCACCGCCGGCGACCGCTTTGCCGCCGATGGCGTGGTGGCGGTGACGGTCAACTATCGCGTGGGCGCGCTGGGTTTCCTGGAAACCGGCGGGTTGCTCGGCGCGGCATACGCGGGCAGTGCCAACAACGGCATGCGCGATCTGGTGCTGGCGCTGCGTTGGGTTCGCGCCAATATTGCCGCCTTCGGTGGCGATCCGGCCCGCATCACCATTGCCGGCGAATCCGCCGGGGGCAAGAACGTGGGCACGCTGCTGGGCATGCCCATGGCCGACACGCTCTATTCCCGCGCCGCGATTTTCAGCGGCGGCGGCCAGACGGTGCACACCCGCGCCGAGGCCGAGGCCTTTGCCCGTGTCCTGGCCGAAAAGCTGGGCGGGGCAGACAAGCTGCTCACCGCGCCGACCGCGCAATTGCTTGCTGCGCAGGAAGCCGCCAAGGCCGCCTGGCCGCGCAATTTCCCGTTCCGGCCGATGGTCGATGGCCAGGTGCTGCCCATGGTTCCGCTCGCCCGGCTGCGCGCCGGCCAAGCGCCGCGCGTGCCGCTGCTGATCGGCAGCAATGCCGATGAAAGCCGCCTGTTCATCGCGCCTCAGGACGCCGCCGGCCCGATCAAGCCGCAAGCCTTGTCCAATGCCACGATAGAGCAGATGACCACGCTCGATGCGGCCTATGCCCAGGCCTTTCCCGAGCTTTCGGTGCCCGAACGCCACTGGCGCCTGCTCACGGCAGAGGAATACGGCATGCCCTGCCTGCGCCTGGCGGCCGCCCAGGCCAGCCATGGCACACCGGTGTGGCGCTATCGCCTGACGTATCCTGCACCCGGCGGCCCGTTCAAGGGCCACAGCCCCCACGTGCTCGACGTGCCGTTCACCTTCGACCATGTGAACAGCAAGGGCATGGCCCAGTTCCTCGGGCTTTCCGCGACCGATCAGCCACTGGTCAACGCCATGCACGGTGCCATGCTGCGCTTTGTGCAGGGACAGGCGCCGGCCGGCCCGGGTCTTCCCGCCTGGCACACTTATGATGCCAAGGCGCACGCCACCATGGTGCTGGACCATGCGCCGGCGATCGCCAGCGATCCCGATGGTGTGGAACGGCAGATCTGGGGCGAATAGGACGAAACCCGGCAACGCCTGCACGGCCGTTGCCGGGTTTCGCCTGGTCGGGAGCTTAGAGCATTTTCAAGGCAGGTGGAATCACCTGCCGACTCGGAAAATGCGGCAAATCAAAATGGTAGAGCGCCGGCTTTGACGCAGTCAAAGTCGATCGCGCTCTAGAAATTCATGCCCAGGTTGAGGCCGAACGAGCGCACCGAATCCAGCCCGAACTGCTGGGTATAGGACAGCTTCGGCGTGGACTGGCCCCGCGAATTGCGCGCGTTCGAATCCCCCGAATCCACGCCGATCGACGTCGGATTGATCTCGTTCGTGCAGTTCTTGCAGAACACCGAGATTTCCAGCCGGTTGGACAGCTTGGCACCGATGCTCGCGCCGAACACGTCGATCGCGCCCACCGTGGCGCCGGGCGCCTGGTTCACGGTGTAGTTGATCGACGAGCGATGGTACCAGTTGCCCTGGATGAACGGCTTCACCGTTCCTTCCAGCGGCACTTCGTAGCGCGCCAGCATGGTGGAGGTGAAGCGCGGCGCTGCCGGCAGCGTCAGCCCCGCCGCATCGAACGTCGCCTGGGTGGCCGAACAACCATACGTGGTTTGCGTGGGATAGCACTGCGCACCGGCAAAGCTGTCGAACTTGGACGACAGCAGCGAGGCCGAGCTGGTCAGCGTGAAGCCGGTGAACGGCGCCACGATCACCATCGCCTCGATCCCCTTCGACGTGACGCTGGCTGCGTTCTGCACCTGGAACGTCGCCAGGGCAGCGTTGAACGACTGCACCTGGAAGTTGTCGAACTTGGTGTGGAAGGCCGAGAGGTTGATCGTCAGCTTGCGGTTGAGGAAACTCGATTTCACGCCGATTTCGGCCGTGCGCGAGGTTTCGGGCCGCACCACCACGTCGGCCGTCGCCGTGGGGAAGCTGTCGTTGAACCCGGGCCCCTTGTAGCCCCGGCCATAGAAGCCGTAGAACATGATCGTGGGCGTTGCCTGGAACTGCGCGCCGGCCTTCCAGCTGAAATCGGTGTTGGCATAGCTGGACGAGAACGTACCGCGCGGCCCGCCCAATGCCTGGTAGTAGTTCAACTGGTTCTGGGCCAGCACCAGGTCGATCTTGTCGTGGGTGACACGGCCGCCGGCAATCAGTTGCAAGCCATCGACCACCTTGTAGGTGAGCTGGCCGAAACCGGCATAGCTTTGCGTGTTCTGCACATAGTTGCGATCGCTGCCCACTTGCGCCACGTTGCTGCGCGCGCAAGTCGGCGGGTTGGCGCCCGGAACGGCCACGGCGCCGACGCAGAAGGGATAGCCCTGCGCCGCCGTATCCGACAGATAGCTGTTGCCGGCAAGCTGGCGCGCCAGATCGAGCTTGGACTTGAACCAATAGAGCCCGACTTGCCCGCTCAGCCGGTTCTCGGCCGGAAGCGCCACGCGCAACTCGTTGGAATATTGGTCATAGCGCGATTGGGACGCATTGGTGTTGAGCCCATTGCCGGGCAGGTAATCGCCATCCACTGCCTGGTTCTGGGTATAGAACCGCCAGGCAAACAGGTTGCTGATCTCGATGCCCGAAGCCAGGCGATAGGACAGCTGGCCCTGCGCGCCGCCGGTCTTGATGTCGCGAAACTGGTTCGCTTCGCCCCCGAACAGGAAATTGCGCGATCCCGGCGTGATCCCCGCGGCGTTCAGCGACGGCAGGTTGGTGCTGGTCGCGTCGACCTGGCGATAGGTGTTGTCGAAAATCCCCGCGATACCGTGGTTTTCGTTGTAGTCACCGATCGCATAGAACGTGAGCTGGTCGGTCAGCTCTGCCAGGTACTTGCCCTTGAAGGAAAAGCTGGTGACGTTCAGATCGTGGCGCGTGCCCGGCGCATAGGTGCCAACGTGGGTGGTGGCGGGTTCCTGGTAGGAATAGAGGCCGCTCAGCCGCAGCGCCGAATTCGCCGTCACCGGGATGTTCAGCGTCTCGCGTGCAATGACGCCAAAGGCGCTGCCCGATTCCGACGGCTTGTCGCGGCTGACCAGTTCAAGGTTGGTGGCGCTGGAATAGTCGCCCAGCTTGGGCCGCGCGGTGACGATGTTGAGCAAGCCGGCCGACGCGTTCTTGCCAAACAACAGGCCCTGCGGCCCGTTCAGCACTTCGACGCGCGCCAGGTCGTTGAGCAGCGGGCTGTTGAGGACCGGACGCCCCAGGTTCACGTCATCGATGGCGATGGCCACGCTGCTGTCGATCGTGCCGGCAAAGGCCAGCGTGCCGATGCCGCGCACCGCAAAGGAATTGTCCACGCCCACTTGCAGCGACGGCGCCGCGCGAGAGATTTGCGTGAGATCGTTGAGGTTCTGCGCGCTGAGCGCATCCTTGGACAGCGCCGTAACGCTCACCGGCACGCGCTGCAGGCTTTCGCTGCGGCGCTGGGCGGTCACGATGATTTCGCCACTTTGCGCAGCGGCTTCCCCCGCGACGGCGTCTTGGGCAGTGGTGGACTGCGCCATGGCCACGGGTGCACAGAGCACCGACGCAGACGACAGAGCCGCGGTATAGAGTTTGCGCACAGGATCCTCCCTCTTATCGTGGCCGGCTATTTGGCCTGACCAAATCGGCAATGCCTCCTTTCCAATTAGAAGTAAAATAGATAGGATTTATCCAAACCCATCCACAGAAGGGATGGTTTCTGGGCGAAACCCATGAATCCGCGGCGCAGTTGAGACCCCTGCGCGGCAGCCGGAACGGCGCGTACCTGCTTGGAAACAGTATTTTACGTCCGCGAAACCGAATGCGCCTCTTACCCGGAGCAGCGGCACGTGCCGGACCGCGCATGCCCGCCGGGCAAAGCCCGTTGCGATCCGGTCAGGCAGATTGATCGACCAATCTAGCCCGGGAGTCGCGCTTGTCCGTGCCGCGGCTTTGCCGATCCGCCAAAAGGGCATGCAGCGGGCTGCTGGCGTTGACCACGCGGTGCCGTGCATAGGCATTGTGATTGGCTTCGACGCTGGCGAGGTCATAGAGGTAATTGACCATCAGCCCGTGGGACTGCGCCATGCCGCGCGGGCCGGGATCGGCCAGCCAGCACAGCCGCTCCACCCGCGCACCATTGCCCACATGGAAACGCGCGACGGGATCGCGCAGGCGGCCCTTGGCATCGCGTTCGGCCAGCAGATAGCGCGCGGCCAGGCGCAACAGCGCTTGCCGGCGCGGATCGTCCTCGCGCCACGATGGATCGGGCAAGCCCTGCGCCAGCGCGTCGACGGCCGCAGCGTCGCCCCGCTCGCCTGCGCTGTTGAGCCAGCGCGCAAAGCCGGGGATGGGCGAGAGCGTGACATAGGTGGCAAGGTTCGGGAATTCGGCACCCAGGTCTTCGACCACCTGCTTGATCAGGAACTGGCCAAAGCTGATGCCGGCCAGCCCCGCCTGGCAGTTGGAGATCGAATAGAACACCGCAACGCGCGCCGCCTGGGGATCGAGCACCGCGCGGTCCTGGGCCAGGAGCGCGGGGATCGAATCCGGCACATCCGCGCACAGCGCCACTTCCACGAAGATCAAAGGCTCATCGCCCAGCGCGGGATGGAAAAAGCCATAGCACCGGCGATCGGGCGGCAGCAGGCGGGCGCGCAGATCGTCCCACGTGGCGATGGAATGCACCGCTTCATAGCGGATGATCCGCTCCAGCAGATCGGCGGGGCTGCTCCAGTCGATCCGGCGCAACACCAGAAAGCCCCGGTTGAACCACGACCGCAAGAGATGCACCATGTCATCCTCCAGCGCCGCCAACGCCGGATCGTGGGGCAGCAGCCGCAAGAGATCGGCCCGCATCGCCACCAGGCTTGCCGTGCCCGCACTCGCCTGGTTCAACCGCCGCAAGACTTCCTGGCGCGGCGCCTCCGCCGCGTGGGTTACGGCCGACAGGCGGGCCGGGGTGGGATCGGCATCATAAGCCGCCAGCGCCGCGCGGATCGCGCCGGGATCGGGGGCAAACCGCGTGCCGAGCGCGCGCAGGAAATCATGCCGCCCCGCCTCGTCGAGTTCGGCATAGGCGTCGAGGATTTCGGCTGCCAGATGCACGCCCGAAGACTGGCTGCGCTCTTCCAGCAAGGCGGCCGCGCGATCGATCAGGGGCGCATCGGCCAGCGCGGGCGCCGGCGCAACGGCTTGGCGGCCGGAACGCCGCCAGCGCTGGAACAGGCTTTCCAGAATGTCGCGGGCAAGGCCCGATCGCTCGAACGGCATGGCGCACGCATCTCCCAAGGGCCAGAATCAGGCCGATGGATATACGATACATCATAATTGCCTGATCTGGCATACACGAAACGTGAAAATCACGCCTATTGCATGTAATCAGGCCGCCTCGATCACCATTGCGATACCTTGCCCGCCGCCGATGCACATCGTGACCAGTGCCAGACGGCCGCCGGTGCGGCGCAATTCGTGCGCCGCCTTGACCACCAGGATCGCGCCGGTCGCGCCAACCGGGTGTCCCAGGGCAATGCCGCTGCCATTGGGATTGACGCGCTCCGGATCGAAACCCAGCGTGCGCGCCACGGCCAGCGCCTGCGCGGCAAAGGCCTCGTTCGCCTCGATCACGTCGATATCGGCCAGAGTCAGCCCGGCCCGCGCCAGCGCGATCGGCACGGCCTTGACCGGACCAATGCCCATGAAGGCTGGGTCCACCCCGGCATGGCCCCAACTGACGATGCGCGCCAGCGGCGCCAGGCCCCGCGCCTCCACCACCTCGCGCCGGGCCAGGACCATCGCCGCAGCGCCATCGTTGATGCCGCTGGCGTTCGCGGCCGTAACCGTGCCGCCCTTGCGGAAAACCGGCTTCATCGCGGCCAGCCCTTCGGCCGTGGTTCCGGCACGCGGGTGCTCGTCGGTGTCGAACAGCGTGGTGCCCTTGCGCGTAACCAACTCGATCGGCACTATCTGCTCGGCAAAGCGCCCCTCGGCAATGGCGCGCAGCGCGCGGGCGTGGCCTTGCACGGTCAGGGCATCCTGGTCTTCGCGCGAGATGCCATAACGCTCGGCTACGTTTTCGGCGGTGATCCCCATATGGCAACCGTCGAGCGGGTCGGACAGCGTCTCCACCAATGCGTCGACCAGCGTCCCATCACCCATCTTGCGGCCCCAGCGCTGGCCATGATCGTGATAGGGCGTGCTCGACATGCTTTCCGCGCCGCCCGCCAGGGTGATATCGGCTTCACCCAACTTCATCATCTGCGCCGAAGAGATGATCGCCTGCAGGCCCGAGCCGCACAGCCGATTGACGGTGAGCGCCGGCACGCCCACCGGAATACCGGCCTTGAGCGCGGCCGCGCGGGCGAGATAGGCGTCCTTCCCGCTCGACGGAATGACCTGGCCCATCACCACATGGCCCACATCTTCCGGGGCCAGGCCGGCACGGCGCACCGCTTCGGCCAGGACCCGCGCCCCCAGGTTTGCCGCAGCAATGCCTTTGAGGGCACCGCCGAAATCGCCGATGGCGGTGCGCACCGCGCCCAGGATCATGATGTCGTCAGGCTGCTCGGTCATGGTCTTCAACGTCCTTGGATGTCAGGCCAGCGCAGCGCGCTTGGCGGCGGTGGCGGCCAGCACGGGCGCCGGATCGAAATAATAGGGCGTGATCGCGCAGCATTTGCCCTCGCGAAACCGGAACACTTCACACAGTTGCGCCGGGGCCAGCGCCGGATCGGCAAAGCGCAACGACAGGATCGTCACGGCATGGTCGGCACCAGCGGTGGTTTCCACCCGGTCCATCGCCACCACGTCCATCAGGCCCATGACTTTCTCGAACAGTTCGCGCAGCGCGTGGCGCCCGTGATAGGCACCCGCCATGGGCAGGCCAGGCGCTTCCACCACCACGAAATCATCGGTCAGCCGCGCGGCGGCCGCGTCCCACTGGCCGGTGCCCGTCAGGCCATAGAGTTCATCGACGAAGGCGATCATCTGGGCAGGCGTCATGGCGCGCGTTCCTCTCCCGGTTTGGTGTTGCGCCATCATCGCCCCACCCCGGCCATGCGCCACCTAGCGAAAAAGCTAGAGCGCCTTGGGGCGGCAAGGCCCTATCAAGAACCATAGCCAGAACGAACAACGACGGAAGACGGATGCCCGAAACCCTGCCAGAACTGCCGGCCACGGTGCGCCACATCGTGCTGCGCCGCCGCCCCGCCGGCGTGCCCACGTCCGATTGCTTCGACCTTGTCGAAACGGCAATGCCGGTGCCGGGCGATGGGCAGATGCTGGTGCGCATGCGGGTCGGCTCGGTCGATCCGGCAATCCGCGGCTTCCTTGATGATCGCCCGTCCTACCTGCCGCCCGTGGCGCTGGGCGCGCCGATCACCGGCATGGCGCTGGGCGAAGTGGTGGCCTCGCGCCATGGCGATTGGCCGGTGGGCACGCTGCTGCGCGTGCTGGGCACATGGTCCGATCACTTTGTCATCGGGCCCGATGCGCTGGGGCTGGAGCGCGTCTCGCCACAGCCGGGCGTGCCGCTGCGCGCCTATATGGGCGCGCTCGGGCCGGTGGGGCTGACAGCCTGGGTCGGCCTGGTGGCCGTGGGGCTGGCCCAGGCCGGGCAGACCGTGCTCGTCAGCGCGGCCGCCGGGGCCACGGGCAGCACCGTGGTGCAACTGGCCCGCGCGCTGGGCTGCCGCGTGGTCGGCCTGGCCGGTGGCCCGGAAAAGGCCGCGCTGGTGCGTCATATCGGCGCAGAGGCGGCGATCGACCATCGCTGCACGCCAGAGGCACTCGGCCAGGCGCTCGACGCCGCCGCGCCGCAGGGGTTCGACGTCTATTTCGACAACGTAGGCGGCCCGCTGCTCGATCTGGTCCTGCCGCGCATGCGCGAAGGCGGGCGCATCGCGCTGTGCGGCATGATCGCGCAATACAACGATGCCGATCATCCCCACGGTGTCACGCAGTTGTGGCAACTGGTTGTCAAGCGGCTGACGATGCGCGGCTTTCTCACTTACGACCATGCCGACCGGCTGGCGCAGGCGCAGGCCACGCTTGATGAACTGCATCGCAGCGGACAGCTTGTGCCGCTGGAAAACGTGCACCATGGTTTCGAAAGCCTGCCGGGCGCTTTCATCGCGCTGATGCAGGGGCAGACCATCGGCAAAACGCTCGTGGAAGTATAAGCGGAACAGGTATGACGGAGCAGGATCGCGTGGAAGACCAGGTGTGGCATCAAGTCGCCACGGAAGACGCCATTGCCGAAGGCCAGGCCACCGTGCACGCCGTCAACGGCTGGCAAGTGCTGCTCACCCGCTTCGAGGATGACATCGTCGCCGTCAACGACCGCTGCACCCACGCCGCCGCGCGCCTTTCCACGGGGCGCATCCGGCGCGGCGCATTGATGTGCCCGCTGCACGGCGCCCGCTTCGACCTGGCCGATGGCCGCTGCATCGGCGGCGCCTACCCCACCCTGCGCCGCTTCCCCGTGCGCGTGGCCAATGGCGTGGTGGAAGTTGCGGTGCCTGCCACGCCGCCGGGCATGGACGAAACGCCGGTGGAATTGCCGGGCTGAGGCAAGTTTGGGTTCAGGCCGGGCCGGCTTGTGGAGGCCTTTTGCGCGAGCGTTGCGGGAATGCCCTTCGACAGGCTCAGGGCGAACGGAGCTTGAGTAAAATCCTCCTGAATTCCGTTCGGGCTGAGCTTATCAAAGCCCGCTTGCGCAACGGCGCTGCAAACGGGGCCAGGAAGCCAGACACCTCAGCCCTTGAACACCCCGTGTCGCACACCAAAGGCATGGAACAGGTCAGGCCAGGCGTGAGCCGGCACCGGCTGGGGCAAGCGTGCGCCAAAGCCGTGGCCGCCCTGGTCGAAGCCGTGGAATTCGCAAGGGCGCGCCTTGGCCAGCAGGGCCTGATACATTGCCAGGCTGTTCTGGATCGGCACCAGGCCATCGTCGGATGCAGCGGTCAGGAACGTGGGCGGCGTGCCCTCGCTCACCAGCCGCTCCACCGAGGCGGCCTGCGTGGCCGCCGCGCTGGCGCCATCGCCGAGCAGATTGTCGCGCGATCCGGCGTGGACGAAGGCCTCGCTCAGCGTGATCACCGGATAGATCAGCCCGGCCAGATCGGGCCGTGCCGATTGCGTATCGGCCGCATCCACCGGGGCATAGGTCTTTTCGGCAAAGCGCGTGATTGCGCTACCCGCCAGATGCCCGCCAGCGGAAAAGCCCAGCACGGCCAGGCGCGCCGGATCGACGCCGAATTCGCCGGCGCGATGGCGCACCAGGCGCACCGCGCGCTGCATGTCCTGCAAGGGCACCAGCCCGCGATTGGCCCAGCCTTCGCCGGGCAGGCGATAGTAAAGGATGAAGCAGGTCACGCCGCGCTGGGTCAGCCAGCGGGCCTGCTCCTCGCCCTCGTTGTCGATGGAAAGAAAGCCATAGCCGCCACCCGGCACCAGGATCACCGCAGAGCCATCCTGGAACGCGGGGCGCCGCACTTCCAGCGTGGGCGCGGCCACGCCATAGAGCCAGCGATCATCGAAATCGGCGCTCTGGCTGCGCTGCTCGATCCGCCGCTGGGGCAGCACGCGCGGCGCGCCGGGGATGGCGCCGGGCCAAAGCGGCAGCGATGGCCCGCTGTAATGGATCGCGGTGGGGCCGGCGCTGGCCTTCTGCGCAGCGGCGGCGGCCGCCACGCCCAGCGCGGCCATGCCGCCCAGCAAGGCGCGGCGCGAAGGCTGCAGATCGCTCATCGCATCACACCAGGCGATTGGTGGCGATGAGCTGGCGATACCAGTCCGCGCTCATCTTGGGCGTGCGCTTCTGCGTGGCGAAATCGACATGGTGGATGCCGAACAGCTTGGTATAGCCATCCTCCCACTCGAAATTGTCCATCAGGCTCCACAGGAAATAGCCCTTGACCGGCAGCCCCTCGCGCGCCGCGCGTTGCAGGTGCGTCAGGTAATTGCGCAAGTACATCACGCGGTCGGCGTCATAGACCTTGCCGTCCGCCGCCACCGGATCATCGGCCGAGCAGCCGTTTTCCGAAACATAGACCGCCTTGGGCTGCCACAACTCGTGGATCGTGCGCAGGCCCCAATACATGACTTCGGGCGTGACATAGAGCCAGGGCGAAGCCATGCGCGGCGATTGCGGCAGGTGGGGCAGGATTTCATAGCCGCCGGGCTTGGTCGCATCGGCGCGCACGGTGTTGCCGGTATAGATATTGACCGACACGAAATCGAGCGGGCTGCCGATCGCGGCCATGTCACCGGCCTGCACCTTGGGCGCATCCTTGCCCTGGGCCGCCAGGTAGCTGTCGATATAGCGGCCTTCCATGATCGCGGTGAGGAACATGGCGTTTTCCTCGCGCACCGCCCGCTTGACCGCGTCGATATGCTCGGCCGTTTCGATCGCGGGCACAAAGATCGTGGCGTTGTCGGCCAGGCCCACTTGCGTCCCCGGCTTGGCATGGGCGCGGATCGCTTGCACGCCCAGGCCATGTGCCAATACGCCGTGGTGGCGCACCTGGTTCACTTCGCCCATCGGCAGCTTGAGGCCGGGCGCCTTGCCCCCGGTCATATAGCTCAGATCGGTAAAGCAGCGCAGTTCATTGACCGTCATGAAATGCTTCACCCGGTCGCTCAGCTTGCCGGCCATGAACCCGGCATAGTCGGCAAAGGCCAGCGCCGTATCGCGGTTCTGCCAGCCGCCGGGCAGCGCGGCGGGCAAGTCCCAGTGGAACAGGGTGACATGCGGGGTGATCCCGGCCGCCAGCAGCCCGTCGACCAGGCGGTTGTAGTAATCCAGCCCCTTGGCATTGGGCTTGCCCTTCCCGTCGGGGAAAATGCGCGACCAGGCCACGGAGAAGCGATAGGCCTTCACGCCCAGCGCCTTGAGCAGGGCAATATCCTCGGGATAACGGTGATAGCTGTCGCACGCCACGTCGCCGGTGGCGCCTTGCGCCACTTTGCCCGGCGTATGGGCAAACACGTCCCAGTTGGTCGCCCCGCGTCCGTCTTCCTTGACGCCGCCTTCGATCTGATAGGCCGCCGTGGCGCAGCCCCACACGAAATCGGCCGGAAATGCACCGGCGCCCCCACCAACGCCCGTCCCGCCTGCAGGCGCCGCTTGCGCCAGCACCGGCGGCACGCCGCCAACAGTTGCGCCAAGGGCGGCAACGCCCAGCCCACGGCCCAGATCGCGACGGCTGATTCTGCTCATGCTATCCTCTTCCTCAAGGTAAGCCGGGGCGCGGCGTCGGCGCCGTTCCAAATCCCCGTGTCATCGGCAATGGTTACGCTATCATTGCCGTGCATGACAATGCCCGAGTTTTACGCAAAGGTATGCTCTGGGCTGGGTCGGTCTTAGGGAACAAGCCCTCCCCCAACCCCTCACGCACGCGGAACGGGAGTGGTTTCCTTGAAATCCGTTCGGGCTGAGCTTGTCGAAGCCCCCCGCCAGGCACCGCCTGTGCAATGCGCTAGGCGCCCGCCTGCCCGCAGCGGGCTATGCTGGCCGGCAAAGCCATAACGGGAGAGACCTGCATGCCCTTTACCGGCCCCGCCGAAGATCGCCTGGCGCTGCGCGAGTTGCTCGAAACCTATGCCGATGCGGTCACGCGCTGCGATGCGCAGGCCTGGGGCGAAACCTGGGCGCAAGACGCGCAGTGGTCGCTTCCCGATTATCCCGAGATCGGCACCACCCATGGCCGCGATGCCATCGTGGCGATGTGGACCCAGGCGATGCAGCACTATCCCGGCATCATGTTCGAAGCCTGGCCCGGCAGCATCGTGGTGGAGGGGGACCGGGCCACGATGCGATCCTACACCGCCGAAGTCTATGACTGGCCCGATGGCGTGCACCGCGATCGCGGGCAATATGACGACGAATGCGTCAGGATCGACGGCCGCTGGTATTTCCGCGCGCGCACGTTCCGCAACATCCACCGGCAGATCGCACCCAAGGGCCTCTGATGCCGATCATCCGGCACCATGCGGCACTGCGCGCACTGGTTGCGGTGCGCGGCCATCCGTTCGATCGCACCGGCTTCGATGCCATGTTCCAGGCGATGGACGGCGTTTCGGCCACCATGGTGGACCAGCCCGCGGCTGCGCTGCTGATGAACCCGCAAGGGATGCGCGATTTCGACGTGCTGGTGCTCTATGACATGCCCGGCCTGGATTTCGAGGCAGCGGAACCGCCTGCCTTCGTCGACCCCACGCCGGAACTGCAGGCCGGCTTTCGCGCGCTGCTGCAACAGGGCAAGGGCGTGGTGGCGCTGCATCATGCGCTGGCGGCCTGGCCGACCTGGGCCGAATATCACGAATGGCTGGGCGGCCAGTTCCTCTATCGCCCGGCCCTGGTGCGCGGCGCGCCTGTGCCCGACAGCGGCTATCGCCACGACGTGGCCTATACCGCCACCACGCAACCCCACCCGGTTACGCAGGGCGTGCCGCCGCAATTCGCGTTGCAGGACGAACTCTATCTGGCGCAAGTCTTTGCCGACGATGTGGTGCCGCTCCTGACCAGCGATGCACCGTTCACGCGCGACGACTTCTGGTCGGCAGACCTGGCCGTGCGTGGGCAGATGTTTGCCAACCATGGCTGGGACCATCCGCCCGTTCCGCCGCTGATCGGCTGGGCGAAACAGGCGCTGGCCAGCCGGCTCGTCTATCTCCAGCCGGGTGACGGCCCCGGCGCCTGGGAGAACGACGCCTATCGCACGCTGGTACACAATGCGATGCGCTGGGTGGCAGGGCATTGAAACCCCGCCACCCAGGCCCAAACACTCAGCGCGCGGTCATCCCGCCATCGACCACGAATTCGGCGCCGGTGATGTAGCGCGCTTCGTCAGACGCCAGGAACAGGTTCATGTTGGCGATGTCTTCGGGCGCGCCCATGTATCCCATCGGCACCATGGCCATCACCGCATCGTAATTGGCGGCATTGTCTTCCAGCGCCACGCCCTGGATGTTCGTGGCGATCATGCCGGGGTGCACGGTGTTGCAGCGGATGCCATCGACCGCGCCTTCCAGCGCCACGACCTTGGAAAACAGGCGCACCCCGCCCTTGCTGGCGGCATAGGCCGCGCAGCCCGGCACGCCGATCAGCCCGGCGACGGACGAGATGTTGATGATCGATCCACCCCGCGCGCGGCCATCGGCGCCCGGGCGGCGCATCATCACGAAAGCGCGCTGCGTGCCCTGGAACACGCTGTTGAGATTGACGTCGTTCTGCTTGAGCCAGTCGGCCGTGGTCACTTTGTCAAATTCGCCCAGCACGGCGATGCCGGCGTTGTTGACCACCACGTCGAGCACGCCTTCGGCGTCATCGATCGCGGCGATCACCCGGTCCCAATCGGCTTCCGACGTCACATCGTGGGCCAGCGCGGTGGCCACGCCGCCCGCATCGCGGATCGACTGCGCCACCTTTTCCGCGCCGGGCAGGTCGCGATCGGTGAGATAGATCCGTGCCCCTTCCTGGGCAAAGCGGATCGCGGTGGCACTGCCCAGGCCAGGCACCGATGCCCCACCGGTAATGAGGGCGACTTTGCCTTCCAAGCGCTTCATACTGCTTCCTTTCTCATGCAGACCGCCCCCGGTCCTTAGAACTTGATGCCGATGGTGCCGCCATAAGTCCGCGGCTCCAGCGCCATGCCGAACGACCACAGCCCGGCCACGGTGAACGCGTGCGTGGTGGTGCGGATGTCGGCCAGATTGCGCCCGAACACGCGGAAATAGGCATCGGCCTTGTTGAGCTTGAAATTCACCGTCAGGCTGGCATCGACCAGGTCCTGCGTCACCGTGCGCACGCGCGGATCGTTGCCGCTCACGATCTGGCCGGTGGTGCCCAGCGCCGTGGTGCCAGCCGCGCTCGACGCGATCGAGATCTGCTCGTCATAGGGGCTGATGTGCCGCCACGAGAGCGAGGTCACCACGCTGCCGAAATCGGTGGGCAAGGTGTAATCCCCGCTCAGCGAGCCCGAGAACGTGGGCGCATAGATCAGGCGGTTGGCGGTATAGTCGAACGGCGTGATCGTGGTGCCGACCAGGCCACCCACCACGAAGCGGCGGAAGTGCGACTGCATCAGCGCCGCCGAAGCCGTGATCTTGAAAGCAGAGCTGACGCGCAGCGACCCGTCGAACTCGATACCCTTGATCAGCGCGCCGCCCGGCACATTGCTAGTGATCGTCTGGTTGCCGGTGGAGCAGGTGCACGGAATCGTCGTGTTCTGCTGCATGTTCTTGTAATCGGAGATATAGCCGGCCAGGTTGATCGCCAGGCGGTGATCGAACAAGTCGAGCTTGGCGCCCACTTCATAGGAATCGAGCGTTTCGGGCTGGAACGGCTTGGTGGCATAGTTGGCATCGCCCGCGCGCGGGCTGAACCCGCCCGAACGATAGCCGCGCGACCAGCTGGCATAGAGCATGGTGTCGGCATTCGGGCGGAAGTCGATCCCGGCCTTGGGCGTGAATTTCGAGAAGTTGGCCGCGCCGGGCGGGAACGGCGCGCCCAGGAAGCCATTGGCGAGATACTTGTAATCGTGCGACCAGCGCCCGCCGAACGAGATGCGCACCTTGTCGACCACCGCCCAGTTGAAATCGGCAAAGGCGGCATAGCTTTCCGACTTGGCGTTTTCGATCTGCGGCGCGGCATCGAACGTGCAGGGCGGGGTGTTGGGCGAGAAGCCGAACACGCGCGAGCACTGCTTGAAATCGTACTTGCTGTTGAAATAGAACCCGCCGACCACATAGTCGAAGCCCTGGAACAGATTGCCGGCGGCGCGCAGTTCCTGGCTCCATTGCGTGTAGTTCTGAATGCGTTCCACATAATAGAGATCGGTGGACGATCCGTCGAAATCCTGGGTCTGCCGCTCGGCACTATGGCGCCAGCCGGTGATCGAGGTGAGCTTCACGCCGCCCAGCGTATAGTTCATTTCCAGCGTGGCATCGGGCGCGTGATAGGTGCTCGTCGCGCTCTGGCCAAAGGTGGTGTAGAGGTCGGTGGTGGTGTTGCGGTTGCATTCCTGCGCCGGTTCGAACGCGCAGAACACTTCGCCGGTCTTGGCCAGGTTGCTCACCGCCGGGGCGAAAGACTGGATCACGTTTTCCAGGGTGAATTGCGCCGTGAAATCAGACCCGGCCGGCTTGAACAGCACGGTGCCGCCAAAGCTGTCACCCTTCGATCCGCCATCGGGGCGGTTGAACGTGGCATTGTGATAGAACCCGTCGGTCTGATTGTGGAAATACCACAGCTTCAGGCCCATGGTCTCGCCATTGCCGAAGTTGGCAATCGCCTTGCCCGACCAGGTATTCCACCGGCCATAGGTAAATTCGGCCTTCACGCCGGCGGTCATCGTCGGCTTGCTGCGCGTGATGTTGACCACCCCGCCGATCGTGTTGGCGCCGAACAGCGTGCCTTGCGGGCCGCGCAGCACTTCGATCTGGGCGATGTCGAACGCGTCCTGCAACTGGCCGGTGTTGGTGCCGATGGTCACGCCATCCACCACCACGCCCACGGTGGGCGTCTGGCTCTTTTCGATATCGGCATAAGTCAGGCCGCGGATCGAAAGGTTGGCCGCCTGGGCGCCCGAATTCTGCTGGGTGATGAGCAGGCCCGGCGCCGCGCCCTGCAAATCGCCGATGTTCACCGCAGCCTTGTTTTCCAGCATCGCGGCATTCACCGCGGTGATCGCCACCGGCGTGGTCTGCAGCGATTCCGCGCGGCGGCGGGCGGTGACGATGATCGCGTTGGTATCCTGCGACACCTCCGTGCCGGCCTGCGGCGGTTCAGGCTGCGGCGCGGTCTGTGGATTTGGTGCCTCTTCGGCCAAGGCCAGCCCCGGCATCAGCGGCAAGCTGATTCCGGCCAGAAGCACGCACGCAACACGGTTGCCAAAGCAGCCTTTCATCCTCTCACTCCCCCTAGGATCTTTTTTGGCGAAGGGTTCTTGCCCTTTGATGGTGTGAACCTAGTCGGGTGTGGCCACGCCAACCTACTGCAACAAATCATAGGTGCGTGGTGGCACGATTGGGCCAAGCATTCCGGCCTGTTCGCCCGGCCGGCGCGCAATGCTGGCCAGGGCCCCGCAAGGACTTGGGAGAGACGGATGAACGCTTTGGAAAACCGCCGCTTTATCTTGGCACGCCGCCCCCATGGCACCCCCACGCGCGACGATTTCCGCCTGGAAAAAACGCCCGTCCCCAGCGCTCCGGAAGGGGGTATGGTGGTGCGCAATCGCTTCGTCTCGCTCGATCCGGCGCAGCGCGGATGGATGGACGATGCGCCCAGCTACATGCCGCCCATCCCCCTGGGCGATGCCGTGCGCGCCACGACCGTTGGCGTGGTGCACGAGTCGCGCAATCCCGATTTCGCTGCAGGCGACTGGGTTCTGGGTCTCAATGCCATCGAAGACTATTCGGTCGTCACCCCGGGCGGCTTTACCAGCAAGATCGACGTGTCGATTGTCGATAGTCCGTCGCGCTATCTTTCCGCCGTGGGTGCCGTGGGACTGACGGCCTATTTCGGCCTTACCGACGCCGCCGCGCCGCGCAGCGGAGAAACCCTGCTGGTCACCGGCGCGGCCGGTGCGGTGGGTTCGATGGTCGGGCAGATCGGCAAGATCCTGGGCCTGCGCGTGATCGGCATTGCCGGCGGCGCGGAAAAATGCCGCCGCCTGGTGGAAGACTACGGGTTCGACGTGGCGATCGACTACAAAAGCGCGTCCGGCGCCAAGAGCGTGGACGCATTGTCGGCCGAAATCGCCGCAGCGGCCCCCCAGGGCGTGGATATCCTGTTCGAGAATGTCGGCGGCGACGTCATGGACGCGGTTCTGCTGAACCTGGCGCTACACGCGCGGGTGGTGCTGTGCGGGCTGATCAGCGAATACAACGCGCCTGAAAAGATCGGCATCCGCAACTTGTGGCAGGTGATCGTCAAGCAGGCGACGATCAAGGGCTTCCTCATCGCGGGCTATGTGCCGCGCTTTGCCGAAGGTGGCGCCGTGGTGGCGCAATGGATCGGCGAAGGCCGCCTGCGCGTGGACGAGGATATCCAGCACGGCCTGGACAACGCCTATGACGCGTTCATGCGCCTGTTTTCCGGCGCCAACACCGGCAAGCTGGTGCTGGCGGTGGATTAAAGTCAGCTGCTTGGGCCCTTCGCAGGGCCCAAGCAACACCCCGCCGCCAGCGCCCTCAGAATTGCACGCGCTTGGTATATCCGCCGTCGATCACCACGTTGGTCCCGGTGGTGAACGAAGACGCCGGGCTGGCCAGGAACACCACGCTGCGCGCCACTTCCTCGGGCCCACCCCAGCGGCCCAGCGCGAACTGCGCCTGCGTGCTGGCATAAAGCTCGGGCATGAGCCCCTCGATCGCTTCCCAATTGCCGCCGGGAAAGCGGATCGGCCCGGGCGACACGCAGTTGACGCGGATGCCCTTGGGGCCCAGCGACTGGCTCAATTGCCCGGCGTGCACCAGCAGCGCGCCTTTGAGCGCATTGTATCCCTGGGGCACGATGAAGGTTTCCACGCCCGCCGTGCTGGCTGTCACGACCACGCTGCCCTCGCCCGATGCGGCCAGCGCGTCTTCCAGCACTTCCACCCCGATCACTAGGCCCATGATGTCGTAATCCAGGCTTTTCTGCCAATCGCCGGTGGCGCCGGCACCACTGGTGGAAATCATCGGCACGAAGATGTCGCAGCCCCCCAGCGCGTCGCGCGCGTCAGCCAGCCAGGCGCGATAGGCATCGTGCCCGCTTTCCATGTCGAACGGGGTGCCCACCACTTTGCCGCCATGTCGGGCAAGTGCTGCGGCGGTTTCGGCCACCTGGTCGGCATTGCGCGAGCAGAAGGCGACATCGGCGCCTTCGGCGGCGAACAGTTCCACCGTGGCGCGGCCGATCCCACGGCTGCCGCCGGTGAGGATCACCTTTTTCCCCTTGAGTCCCAGATCCATGTTCTCGTTCCTTCCACGCGCGAACCGCGCCATGATACTTGGCTGCAGACTGGCCCATCGCGCGGCGCGCGCTCCACTGCCCTTTTGGAGAGGAATGGCGCGCGACGGCCTGTGATAGCAAGCGGCAACAAACGCCAGGCGGGAGAGCACGATGGGCAGGTTGAACGGCAAGCGCGCCGTGGTTCTGGGCGCGAGCAGCGCAGGCAACATGGGCCAGCATATCGCCCGCCGGTTTCTCGACGAAGGGGCCAGCGTGCTCGTGGCCGGGCGCAAGGAAAGCGTGCTGGCGCAATTCGCCACGGACCACGCCTGCCACTGGGCCGCGTGCGACATCACCAGCGAGGAAAGCCTTGCCGCCATGGCCGACGCCGCCGTGGCCGCGATGGGCGGGATCGACATTGCCGTGAATGCCACGGGCTGGGGCCTGCTCAAGCCGTTCCTGGATACGACGCGCGCGGAATTGGACGCGATCACCGCCCTGCAATACGTGGGCCCGTTTCAGTTCTGCCAGGCGATGATCCGCAAGATGGCGCGCAGCCGCGGCGGCGCGGGCGGCAGCCTGATCCAGATCAGCAGCGCCACAGCGACGATCATGCTCAACGACCACGCCGCCTACATGGGCACCAAGGCCGGAACCGATCACGTGGTGCGCTGCGTGGCGCATGAATTCGGCGAGGAAGGCATTCGCGCCAATTCGATCTCGCCGGGCCTGACCGAAACGCCGATGACCGCTGACGCCAAGGGCGTGCCCGGCCTGTTCGACAGTTTCCTCGCCGGTTATCCCCTGGGCCGCATCGGCACCAGCGACGACATCGCCGCCGCCGCCGTGTTCCTGGCCAGCGACGAATGCTTCATGACCGGGGAAAACCTGCAGGTGAACGGCGGCCTCACGCTGCGCCGCAACCCCACGCGCGAAGAAATGGCCGCCGCGATGGCCGGGGCAGTTTAAGGTTTCGCACCACCCCCAACCCTCTCCTCTAGAGAGGCGAGGGCTTTTGCTTGATACTCCCCCTCCTCTTTAGAGGAGGGGGTCGGGGGGTGGTGGATGCCCAAACCCACCCACCCGAACTGGCGCCGCGCGTTTGGCTGCGCTAGGCATGGGGGATGCAAGCGCCCCCCCAAGACGATGCCCCCGGAACCTGGACTTCCCAAGACGGCCAGCAGGCCACCCGCGCACAGCGGCTAACCGGGCTGGTGGCCATCACGCTGCTGGCACTGGCCGGGTTGTGGACCTTGCGCGCGTTTCTGCCCGCGCTGGGCTGGGGCGTGATCCTGGCGCTCTCGCTCTGGCCGCTGCATGCGGCCGCCGCGCAGCGCTGGCCGCGCGGGCAATCGCTGGTTCTGCCGGCCATCTTCACGCTGCTCGTGCTGCTGATCTTCGTCATCCCCCTGGCCATGGTGGCCAGCGCGGTGATCCATGACAGCATGGCCGTCACCCAATGGCTGGCGCAGGCCCATGCCCAGGGCGTGCCCGTGCCCGCTTTCCTGGCGCGCCTGCCCTATGGCGATCATCTCGTCGTCTTGTGGCAACAGACCCTGGCCACGCCCGAGGCCATCGACCGCCTTTCGCACCAGGCGCGCGGCCTTCATTTCACCACCGGCGAAAAGATTCTCGGCCTGGTGGCACATCGGGTGCTGTTGATCAGCTTCATGCTGCTGACGTTGTTTTTCCTGCTGCGCGATGGTGCGCGCGTGGCGCATGGCTTGCGCATCGGCACGCGCCGGGCGTTTGGCGAGGCGGGCGTGCGCGTGGTCGATCAGGCGGCGATGGCCGTGCGCGGCACGGTCAACGGGTTGATCATCGTCGGCTTTGGCGAAGGCGTGCTGATGGGCGTGGCCTACGGCCTGGCAGGCGTGGTCCATGCCGCGCTGCTCGGTTTGCTGACCGCGCTGCTCTCGGCCATTCCCCTGGGCGCGGTGGCGGCGGTGGTGCTGGCCGCCGCGCTGCTCGGCGCGGCGGGCCAGGCGGCAGCGGCCGTCGCAGTGCTGGCGTTTGGCGGCATCGTGGTGTTCGTGGCCGACCATTTCGTGCGGCCGGTGTTCATCGGCGGCGCCACGCGGCTGCCGTTCCTGTGGGTGCTGCTCGCCATCCTGGGCGGGATCGAGACCTGGGGCCTGATCGGCCTGGTGATCGGCCCGGCGCTGATCGCCGTGCTGATGCTGTTGTGGCGCGAATGGGTCGGCGCCCACCAAGGGCCGCTCAACCCGGCGGCAGAGCAACCTCTTCCCGAATAGCCGCCGCGATCTGCGCGCGCAGCTGGTCCTTGCGGATCTTGCCCGCCGCAGTGCGCGGCAATTGCGCCACCCATTCGAAGCGCTCGGGAATCTTCTGCCGCGCCAGCCCGCTTTGCGCCACGTGCGCGGCCAGGTCTGCCGCCGTGACGTCTGCCCGCGTGACCACGAACGCGCAGACCCCTTCCCCCAGCCGGTCGTGCGGCATCGCCACCACCGCGCAGTCGGCCACGGCAGCATGGATTGCCAGCACCTGCTCGATCTCGGTGGCCGAAATGTTCTCCCCGCCGCGAATGATCAGGTCCTTCTTGCGGCCGGTCACCGTGATGGCGCCATCGGCATCGCGCACCCCCAGGTCACCGGTGCGGAAAAAACCTTGCGCATCGATGGCGGCGGCGGTTTGCGCCGGATCGGCATAGCCGATCATCATCGCCGGCCCGCGCGCCAGGATTTCCCCCTCCTGGCCATCGCCCAGATCGTTGCCGGCATCGTCCACGATGCGCACGGTGTAATCGACGATGCGTCCGTCGGTCTGGCTCGCGCGTTCGGGATTGTCCGGCCAGCCAAAGCTGACCAGCGGCACTTCAGAGCTGCCGAACACGCGGAATGGCGCGCACGCGGCAAAGGCATCGCGCGCGCGGGAAATCACGTCGGGCGCCACGGCCGCGCCGCCACAGGCAAAGAAGCGGAAGCCGGGCAGCGTCTCGCCCGCATCGCGGGCCGCCTGGGCCAGTTCCACCAGAAAGGGCGTGGCCGCCACCGTGCCCACCACGCCATGCCGCATGATCAACGCCAGCGCATCCTGCGCATGCCAGCTTTCCATCAGCACCGTGCGCGTGCCCACCACCAGCGGCATTTCCAGCCCGTTGGCATAGCCCGAAACATGCGTGACCGGCGATGGCATCAGCATGGCATCCCCGGCCTTGAGCCCCCAGAATGCCGCGCTCTGGCCGATCACCCGGCCCAGCGTGGCATGGCTGTGCAGCACGCCCTTGGGCCGTCCCGTCGTGCCCGAGGTATAGAGCACCATCTTCACGCCCTGCGGATCGACCGGCACCGTTGCGCTGGGCAACGCGCGCCCGGCCTCCACCAAGGCGGCATAGTCGTCTGGTCCCTGCCCGCGCACGGTAAACACGTGTGCCAGCGCGGGCAGGTCGGGCTTCACCCGCGCGGCCATGGCGACGTAATCCACCTTGCGGAACGTGGTGGGCACGAACAGTGCCCGCGCCACGCAATCGCCCAGCATCACGCGCAGTTCCGCGTCGCGATAGATCGGCACGATCGGGTTGATCACCAGGCCCGCCAGCGCACAGGCCAGGTTGATCACCGCCGCCTCGCGCCAATTGGGCAGCTGGAACGCCACCACGTCGCCCGGCCGCAAACCCCGCGCGCGCAGGCTCGCCGCCAGGCTTTGCCCATCGGCCCACAGCGCGGCAAACGTCAGCGCGCCGGCCTCGTCGATCATGCACGGATCATCGGGCCGCTGGGCGGCGAGGTCTGCCGCGCGATCGGCGATCGTGGTGCTGGGCCACAACCCGCCCTGGGCAAATGCCATCTGGTGCGCGGCGGGAACGGGCGGCCAGGGCAATCCCTGCACTTGGCCCTGCACTTGGCCCTGCCGTGGCGTCGATTCGCGGCTGTTACCCATGATCCTCTCTGCGTCGCCCATCCATCGCTTGTGCGCCGCTTCAAGTGCCCCTGTCCACTTGGCCAAAATAAGAGGAACCTGTCACCTGTCCCAGCTTGGCAAAGCGCTCGGCCTGCGGCAGCCTTGGGCCCGCGAAAGAACAATGCAGGCAGGAGAGGCCGCAGATGAGCAACGAACGGGCCGAGCGGCGCCAGCGGATCGGCGACATCGCCGAGATCATGCTGGATTACGTCGAGCACAACAGCACGTACCAGGCCCAGCAGGTGGCGCGCGTGCGCACGGCCAGCTACACCGATCCCGATCAGTGGAAGGCCGAGATGGAACTGGTGTTCCGCCGCCTGCCGCTGATGCTGGCCTTCACCGCCGAACTGCCCGAACCGGGCAACTACAAGGCGATGGACGCGATGGGCCTGCCGGTCCTGATCGTGCGCGACAAGAGCGGTGTTGTGCGCGCGTTCCTCAACGTCTGTTCGCATCGCGGTGCGCCGGTCGCGTCGGAAGGACATGGCAAGTGCGCCCGCTTCACCTGCAAGTATCATGGCTGGACCTATGGCCAGGACGGCAAGCTGCTGGGCATTTCCGAAAGCGCCAATTTCGGCGACGTGGACAAGGCCGGTCTCGCCCTGCGCGCCCTCCCTTGCGAAGAGCGCGCAGGAATGATCTTCGTGTCGCTCACGCCCAATGCTCCGCTCGATCTGGATGACTATTTCCAAGGCTTCCTCGACGATTTCGACAACGCAGGCTTTGCCGACTGGACCTATCTCGGCAGCCGCACGATCGAGGGCGCCAACTGGAAGATCGCGTTCGACGGCTATCTCGAAGGTTATCACTTCGCCTCGCTGCACCCCGAAACGATCGAGCCGCGCACGCCATCCAATCGCATGTTCTATGAAGGGTTCGGCCCTTCGATGCGTATCGGCTTTCCGCAACACCGCATTGCCGAAGCGCTCAAGGACGTCCCGCGCGAGGATTGGGGCGATCAGGAAAACAACGGCTTCGATTTCGTGCGCATCCTCTTTCCCAACGTCTCGGCCTTCCTCGCGCCCGAGATCACGCAAGTGGCCCAGCTGTTTCCCGGGCCGACGCCCGATCGCAACCGCACCGTGCTGCACTACTTGCGCCGCGAGCCGATCCGCGACGAGGCCGACCGCGCCGCGGTGGAGCAGATGATCAACTTCTTCCGCGATGTGACCTACCAGGAAGACTATGTCATCGGCCTGGAAATCCAGAAGGGCCTGGAAAGCGGCGCGCACGACAATCTGGTGTTCGGCCGCAACGAGCGCGGCAACCAATACTTCCACGAATGGCTCAACTGGTACCTGCAGGACGATCCCACCCTGCCCAAGCCGGTGATGTAAGGAGCGCGCCCGCGATGACGGTTCAGGAACTCAAGTCCCGCTATTCGCCCGAATTCGACATGCCCGTGCGCGGCGACACGATCACCGCCGATCGCTATATCTCGCGCGAATGGATGGACAAGGAAGCGCAGAACCTGTGGCCCAAGGTGTGGCACCTGGGCGGGATGCTGGCCGAACTGGAAGAGGAAGGCGATTTCATCCGCCACGATTTCGGCAAGGATTCGATCCTGATGATCGCCCAGGCCGATGGCGGGGTGCGCGCGTTCTACAACAGCTGCCCGCATCGCGGAAACCGCCTGGTGCTGGGCGATGCCGGCCATATGCCGCGCATCACCTGCGGCTATCACGGCTGGCAGTTCACCCCCGATGGCGTGCTGGCCAAAGTGCAGGACCCCGATGATTTTGCTGGCGGCAACCCCTGCGGCAAAGTCCACCTCTCGGAACTGCGCTGCGAAACCTGGGGCCCGTTCGTGTTCTGGTGCATGGACGATGATGTGCCGCCGCTGGCGCAATGGATGGCGCCTTTGCAGGAACGCCTGGCCAACTATGGCCTGGAAAACTGGGTGCGCGTGCTCAAGGTTTCGTGCGACGCCGATTTCAACTGGAAGATCATCCGCGACAATTTCAACGAAAGCTATCACCTCCCCACGATCCATCCCGAACTGGCGACCTTCATCAACGATGGCCTGCCCACGACTTTGTTCGAGATGTATCCCAGTGGCCACAACGCGATGTGGATGATCGGCCATCAGGCAACGACCCGCGTCGATTACCACAGCGCCGAAGTGCCTGCCCCGCTCGATGACATCGCCCGCGCCTGGGGCATCGATCCGGCCGATTACCATGGCCACACCGGCGACATTCGCGCCGCCGTGATCGCCGCCAAGCGCAAGCTGGGGCCCGAGCGCGGCTATACCATGTACGAGCACATGACCGACCAGCAGCTGGTGGACTATTTCCACTGCACGCTGTTCCCCAACCTCACGCTCACCATGTCGCCCGAACAGATGCAGGTCTTGCGCACCGAACCGCACCCGACCGATCCGGAAAAGTGCGTGTTCCAGCACTGGTGCCTCTATCCCCCGGTCAAGGGCATGAAAGAGGTGGTCACGCCGGTGGGCACCGTGCCTTTCCGCCACGATGCCGTGGCGCGGCACAGCCGCTATGGCGATGGCGTGTCGCTGGGCTTTGTGGCGGACCAGGACCTGTCGATCGGCACCACGCAGCAGCAAGGCCTCAATTCGCGCGGGTTCAAGGGCTGCATCCTGCCGGGCCAGGAAAAGCGCATCCAGCGCTTCCACGAACTGCTCAACGATTATGTGGCCGGCAAGGGACCGGTGCAGGCCGGATGACCTATCCCGCACCGCCCTGCCCGGCAGACGTGCGCCAAGCATTGGCCGATCTGGTCACCGCCTATGCCATGGCGGTGGACGATATCGGCCATGCCGCGGGCGTCGCCGCGCTGTTCACGCCCGATGGCTGCTATGACCTGACCAGCTTGGGGCTGGGCCAGATCACCGGCCGCGCCGCCATCCAGGCCTTCTTCGAGCAGGCCTTTGCCACGATGGCCAGCAACGCCCATTTCCTCGGCAATGTGGCGCTGGTGGCCTACGATGGCGCCACCGCCAGCGTCACTGCCTATGGCCACGCCTTCAGCCTGGGCACAGATGGCACGCTGCTGGAAGTCAAAGCGCGCTATGCGTTCGACGTGGTGCTGCAAGACGGCACCTGGCGTATCGCCCGCCTGGGCATGGCCATGCTGCTGCCGCCAGTTTCCACGGCAGGATAAGGCCCCTCCACCCCGCACTGCGGCAGGGAGAACCTTGGATCCTCCCCATGCAATGGGGAGGTGGCAGGCCGCAGGCCTGACGGAGGGGCCGGCGGCAAAACGCAACCTCGCCACCCCCTCAACTCGCCGCAAAGCGCCACAAACCGTCAGCATCCGTTCACGCGGACAGGCATAGCCCATGTCCATCACAGTGAGTGGATCCTTTCGATGCCCCAACCCATTTCCCGCATCGTTCTTGTTGCCAGCGCCGCTGCCGTGGCTGCGCTACCGATCATGGCCGGCAGCGCTGCTGCGCAACAGGCCTATCCGCCATCTGGCTATGACCAGAACGACGGGTATGACCAGAACCAGGGCTATGATCAGGCGCCCCCGCCCGATTACCGCGACCAACCACCGCCAGGCTATGACCAGGGCCCGCCGCCCCAGGGCTATGCCCAGCCCTATCAGCAGGGCGCGCAGACCACGACCACTACCACCACGACCCGGACGGTCGAGGTCCAGAGCTATGACCAGGGCCCGCCGCCGGGCTACGACGGCACGCGGCCTCCGCCCCCGCCGCCCGGATATCGCCCCGCCGCGATCGATCAGGCCCAGGCGGAACGCGACGCCCGCTATGCCGCCGATGCCGAAGCCTGGGCGCGCGACAACTGCGTCAAGGCGCGTAGCAATGCCACGGCTGGCGCGGTGATCGGCGGGATTTTCGGTGCGCTTGTGGGCAATGGCCTGTCGAGCCGGCATGATGGCGGCTTCGGCACCCTGGCCGGTGCGGCCGTGGGCGCCGTCGGCGGCGCCGCGATCGGCGGCAGCACGGCCAACCAGACCAGTCCGGGGTGCCCGCCGGGCTTCGTCGTACGCTCGGGCGCAGCGCCCTACAGCTATGACACGGTCTATTTTTCCAACTATTATTACGCCGCGCCGGGCTGGTATCGCCCGTGGGTCTACGTCGGCGATCGCTGGACCTATCGCCCTTATCCGTACCACGATTACTATTACCGCGCCTATCGCCCCTATCACCCCAATGGCTGGGGCGATCGCGGCTATTACGGTCGGCCGGGTTATTATGGTCGTCCCGGTCCTTATGGTCGGCCGGGCGGCTATCGCGGTCCGGGCCACCATTTCTGATGCCTATGCGTGCTGCCGGGATGCCGGCAGCACGCATCCGCTTCAGCTCATGCAATAACCACCATCCATCATGAATTCGCTGCACGTGACGAAGCTGGCCGCGTCAGAGCAGAGGTAGACCACGCCGCCGGCCATTTCCGCCGGCCGGCCCAGGCGGCCGATCGGATGCGCGGCCACTACGCCCTGCATCGATACTTCGAGCGAAGGCACCGCGCCCAGATCGACATAGCGCTGCATGATCGATTGCAGCATTGGCGTATCGATCCCACCGGGATGCACGCTGTTGGCGCGAATGTTGTAGCCCAGCGCGGCAAATTCGGCGCCCATGCATTTCGAGAGCATCTTTACGGCCGCCTTGCTGGTGCAATAGGCGCCATTGAACGGCGCGCCCTTGATCCCGCCCACGCTGGAAAAGTTGACGATCGAGGCCCCGCTCGCGCGCGCCTTGCCGCCCTCCTTCAACAACGGCAGCAGCGTCTGCACACCGATCACCACGCTTTCCACGTTCACCGCATTGATGCGGCGCCACTCGGCCAGGGGCGTTTCCTCAATGCTGGCCACCACGCTGATGCCGGCGACATTGACCAGCGCATCGAGCCGGCCATATTCGCGACCGACCAGATCGGCCACGGCTTGCCAATCGGCCTCGCTGGTCACGTCATGCGCCAGGGCATGGTCGGCCAGCCCTTCCTCGGGTGCGCCCACGTCGGTTGCCACCACCGTGGCGCCGGCCGCCTTCATCGCGCGCACCACTTCGCGGCCGATGCCGCCGCGCGCGCCGGTGACCACGGCCACCACGTTATCGAGTTCAAAAGCCATGGCGTTTTTCCCTATTGTGCGGTCCAGCCGCCATCGATCACCAGTTCGGCCCCGGTCATATAGCTGGCGTCCGCGCTCGCCAGGAACGCCGCCGGGCCGGCCAGTTCCTCGGGCTCGGCCAGGCGGCCGTTGGGCGTGGCCCCTTCCATCGCAGCGACCAGGTCTTCGGGTTTCTGCGCAAAGCCCTTGTCCACCCAGCGCTGGAACCCGGCGTTGAGCAGCGGCGTGCGCACAAAGCCGGGATGCAGCGAATTGGCGCGGATCGGCATGCGCTTGTGCGCGAATTCCACCGCGATGCCCTTGGTGAACAGCCGCACCGCGCCCTTGCTGGCGTTGTAGGCCGAAACCTCGGAATAGCCGACCAAGCCCATGATCGAGCTGACATTGATGATGCTCGCCCCGCCGGCCACGCCAGCGCCCGATTTCGCCAGCAGCGGCACGAGCGCGCGCGTACCCAGGAACACGCCGTCGACATTGACGGCCATGATCTTGCGCCAGGCCTCAAGCGTAAGGCTTTCCACCGCGCCGGTCAGATCGGTGCCGGCGTTGTTGACCAGCACATGGCAGGCGCCCTTGGCATCCATATGCGCGGCAATGGCGGCCCAGTCGTCCTCGCTCGTCACATTGGCGCGCAGATAATCCGCGCCGCCACCGATCGCGGCAAGGGCATCGGCCACGGCGGGGCTGTCGGCGGCATCGAGATCGGTCACTGTCACGCTTGCCCCTTCACGGGCAAAGCGCGTGGCGATGGCAAGGCCGATTCCGCGCAAGGCTCCCGTCACCAGGGCAATTCTTCCGGCAAGACGTTCCATGGCCTAAACTCCCATCATACCGGCGGTGGTGGCGCCGTCGATCGTGATCTCCGCGCCGGAAATGAACGCCGCCTCGTCGCTGGCAAGATAGGCCACCAGGCCGGCCACTTCCTCCACCTGGGCCATGCGATTCATCGGCGCCATGCCTTCATAGATCGCGCGCACGGCGGCCGGATCTGGCTGGCTTTCCATGATGTGGCGGATAAGGTCGGTTTCCACCACGCCGGGCAGGATCGCGTTGACGCGGATGCGATAGCGTTTCTGCCCGCAATAGACCGCCGCCGATTTGGCCAGGGCCACCACGGCGGCCTTGGTGGTGGAATAGGTCACGTAATTGCCCAAGGGGCGCGCCGCGTTCATCGAGGAATTGACGATGATCGATCCGGTCGCCCCTTCGTTGCGGGCCATGGCGCGGATGGCATGCTGCACCGTCAACATCACACCGGTCTGGTTGACCGCCACGACCTTGTGCCAGCCCTCGATGGTCACGTCCTCGATGCTGGCATCGCCCTGTTCGGTGCCGGCATTGGCAAAGGCGATGTCGAGCCGGCCGTGATCGGCCAGGATCCCCTCGATCAGCGCCGGCCAGGCCTCGGCGTCCTCCACGCGATGGATGGCAAAGCGGCCGCCCACTTCGCGCGCCAGCGCCTCGCCCAGTTCGGCGCGCGATCCGGTGAACACCACATGCGCGCCTTCCGCCGCCAGGCGTCGCACCGCGCCTGCGCCGATCCCGCTGGTGCCGCCGGTTACCAGCGCCACCTTTCCTTCCAGCCTTGTGGCCACGGCCATGCTCTCCCGCGTTTCTGCTCTGGCCTGCGATCATGCCGTGATCAGGGCCAGAGCGAAACCTATGCTTTCAGCAAGGTGACTTGCCGCCGCCCCCCGTCCTAGACCATGCTGACAAGAATGCCGGGCGGGCGCGATCCGCTAAAATGGCCCGGCGCGAGAGGACAGGACGGCACCGACCATGGCAGCATCCGATACCGCATCCCCCGAAACCATCGCCAATCCCGCGCGGCCAACGCCCGAAAGCTGCGGCTTGCCGGTGAGCGAGGGGATCAGCTGGCTCGAACTCATGGCCCGCGACTCGCGCCCGGCGCCCGATGTCCTGGTCACGCCCAGCTACCAGAACCGCGGCAGCACGCCGATTGCCGCCGCGCGCTATACGTCGGAGCATTTCGCGCAGCTGGAGCGGGAGCGGATGTGGCCACGCGTATGGCAATTCGCCGCGCGCGAGGAAGACCTGCCCGAGCCGGGCGACTATGTCGTCTATGAAAACGCCGGGCGCAGCTTCCTGATCTCGCGCCAGGACGATGGCAGCGTGCGCGCGATGCACAACGTGTGCCTGCATCGCGGGCGCAAGCTGCGCACGGAGGATGGCAGTGCCGATCGCTTCGTCTGCCCGTTCCACGGCTTTGCCTGGAACAAGGACGGCAGTTTCAACCACATGCCCTGCAAGTGGGACTTTACCCACCTGGATGAAAACAAGCTGTCGCTGCCGCCTGTCGAAGTGGGCCGGTGGGGCGGCTATATCTTCCTGCGCGAGGAGCCGGGCGGGCCAAGCCTCGAAGAATTCCTCGCCCCCCTGCCCGACCATTTCAAGCGCTGGCGGCACGAGGATTGCGTGACCGTCATGTGGGTGGGCAAGGAAGTGCCGGCCAACTGGAAAGTGACGGCCGAAGCCTTCATGGAAGCCTGGCACACCGTGGTCACCCACCCGCAATTGCTGCCCTTCACCGGCGATTGCAACAGCGCCTACTGGACCTGGGGCGATCATGTGAACGTCAACCTGGTGCCGTTCGGCACGATGTCTCCGCACCTTGATCCCAATGGCAAGAGCGAGCAGTGGATCGTCGACCAGTTCGTGAAATACAACGGCCGCAGCGGCGACAACTATGATCCCGCCGCCGATCCCTATGCGGTTTCGGTGCCCGAAGGAATGACCGCGCGCGAGGCACTGGGCGCGCGCATGCGCGCCGCCTATACCGCGCAGACCGGCTATGACCATGAAGACGCCACCGACGCCGAACTGCTCGACGCGCTGGTCTACAACGTCTTCCCCAACTTTGCGCCGTGGGGCGGATTCATGCCCAACATCGTCTATCGCTGGCGCCCCGGAAAGACGCCCGATACCTGCATCATGGAAGTGCGCATCCTGATGCGCGTGAAAAAGGGCGAAAAGCACCCGCGCGGCGTGCCGATGAAGTTCCTCACGCTCGACCAGAAATGGACCGAAGCGCCCGAACTCGGCATCCTGGGCGACGTGTTCGAACAGGACATGGACAACCTGCCCTATGTGCAGGAAGGCCTGCATGCGTCCAAGACCGGCCAGGTGCAGCTGGGCAATTACCAGGAAATCCGCATCCGCCAGTTCCAGCAGACACTCGACCGCTATCTGGGCATTGCCGATGGCAGCGATGGGGTGCAAGGATGAGCGAGAGCGGCGAAAGCCACCCGCGCCGCATCAATTGCGTGCTGGTGTGCGGCGGGGTGTGGCACGACATCGATTTTGCCCGGCTCGAACTCTTGAAGCTGCTGGCAGACGATCCCGCCGTGCGCACCCGCGTGTTCGAGGATTACGAGAACGTGGCCGCGATCGAGACGGCCGATATCCTGATCACCTACACCTGCGACATCACGCCCTCGCTCGCCGCGCAGGAAGCCCTGCGCGCCTGGCTGGCGCGCGGTGGGCGCTGGTATGCCCTGCACGGCACCAATTCGGTGCTGCGCCTGCTGGCCGATGGGCCCAATGCCGGCCTGTGGGACGCGCCGCGCTGGGCCCCGCTGTTCATGGACCTCTTGGGCAGCCAGTTCATCAGCCACCCGCCCATCGCGCCCTATCGCGTGGACGTGGCCGATCCCGATCACCCGCTGGTGGCCGGAGTGGAGCCGTTCGAAACGACGGACGAACTCTACCATCTGGAAACCCATGGAGACTTGCACGTCCTGCTCGACACCTGCTGCACCGAGCCGGGCACCGGCTTTGTCGAGGCAGACGCCGCGCCGGGCCGCCATCCGGTGTTCTATATCAAGCACCACGGCGCGGGCGCCGTGCTCTACCTCACGCTCGGCCACTGTCGCGGGCATTATGACCTGCAACCGATGCTGGACTGGTGGCCCAGCGTGGACCGCTGCGCCTGGGACTTGCCGGTGTTCAACGAGTTGCTGCGCCGGGGCGTGGCCTGGCTGAAAGAACCGCTCTAGAACGCGATGACAAACAAGTGGGACCGGTTTCTGTCAGGGAATTCGGGCGACCACAAATATCCAGGCGTTGTCTATGCCTCCACCAGCGTGCCGATCGCGGGATCCGACCAGCTCGGCTTGCCCGTCTCCACATGGCCGGCATAGCGGCGGCGAAAGCCAGCGGGGCCATCCACGACCAGGTCATACCAGTGGTGGCTGGCCGCCACGGGCACGCGCAAAGTGCGGGTCTGCCCTGCCGCCAGCGTCAGCCGCGCCAGTTCGCGCGGGCCATAGGCCAGGCGCCGCACGGTAAGCGCGAGCGGCGCCGTACCGGGGTTAGCCAGGGTGAGCACCACCTGATCGCCGGCCTCTTCCAGCCCGACCCGCGCGGGAGGTGGCAATGGCCCGGCCAGTTCGCGCACAAAGCCGTTCGGCCCGCGCACGATCAACCGGCACGGTCCCTCGCCCAGCCCAGGCGGACGGTCGCGCAGCGTGGCGCCAGCGGCCACCGTGTAAGTCCACGGGCCGGCACTGCCTGCGCGATCATAGACCTGGAACACTGCACCCTGGCGGCCGGTGTTGGCAAAGACCAGCTGCCAATCGGCCCCCTCGCCCGCTTCCCGCACGGCCAGGCGATAAGGCAGCGCGCGCGCCGGGCGTTGCCCCGGTTCCTGCTGTGGCAGGGCCTGTGCCTGGGGCGGCCGGGGCTGGGGCATGCTGGCCTGGGCCGCCACGCGGGCGCGATAATCGCCGATGGCGGGCATGGCATGCAGCGCGGCGGCATCGGGATCGGCAAAATCGAACACATCTGTCAGATCCCCGGTCACGGCGCGGCGCCAGGAGGAAATATTGGGCTCCATCACGCCAAAGCGCCGCTCCAGGAAGCGGATCACCGAAGTATGATCGGCCACGCCCGAATGCACGAACCCGCCGCGCGTCCAGGGTGACACCACCAGCAGCGGCACGCGGATCCCCAGGCCCACCGGCTCGCCCTTGTAGATTTCGCCCCGCGGCTCCACGCTGGTCAGGCCCTGCTGGCGCGATACTGCCGGCACCGGGCCGGGCACATGGTCGAAAAAGCCGTCGTTCTCGTCATAGTTGATGATCAGCGCGGTCTTTGCCCAGACCTTGGGATTGGCCACCAAGGCTTCCACCAGTCGCGCCGTCAGGCTTTCGCCATAGGCCGGGGTCGCCTCGGGATGCTCGCAATACTTGTAGGGCGCGACGATCCACGAAACCTGCGGCAGGGTATCGGCGGCCACATCCTTGGCAAAGGCGGAAACGAGGTATTGCGCCTGCGACGTGGCGGCGGTTTGCAAGCTGGTGCCCTCAATGAAGGCACGGCCGCGGCGATAGAGCGGCGAGGTGCGCTCCAGCCCTCGAAACTGCGCGAAATAGGCAAGCGAGTTGTCGCCGTAGTTCTCGTATTCCTGATAGACCTGCCAGCTGATGCCCGCCGCCTGCAGCCGTTCGGCATAAGTCGTCCAGCGCGAAACGGCGGGGAAATCGGCCTTGTCGCGCGCCATGTCGGCGGTCCAGTTGCCGTCGTCGACATTGTCCACCGCCTGCGCGCGATCATCGCCCACGCTCAGGCCACTGGTGCCGGTGAACAGGAACATGCGATTGGGATTGGTCGGCCCATGGAGAGAGCAGAAATACTGGTCGGCAATGGTGAACGCGTCGGCCAGGGCATGGTAATAGGGAATGTCGGCGCGCACGAAATGGCCCATCGCCTGGGCCGTCTTGTGCTTGATCCACACGTCGTATTCCGCCCAATCGGCAAAAGCGCCTTTCCAGCTGTGGTCCAGGCTTTTCAGCCCCTGGGCGTTGCTGATCTGTCCATCGAGATGAAATGGCAGCACCGTGCCGGTGCCATCGGGCCCATGGCCATCGGGGGCGGGCTGGTGAAACACGCTGCGCCCGTTGCGCAGCATCAGCGGGCGCGGATCGCCGAACCCGCGCACCCCGCGCAAAGTGCCATAATAGTGATCGAACGCGCGGTTTTCCTGCATCAGGATGACCACGTGTTCCACATCCGCCAGGGTGCCGGTGCGACGATTGGCCGGCAGCGCCAGCGCCGTGGCGATCGATGCCGGCAAGGCGCCCGATGCCGCAGCCGCTGCCACCGCTTTGAGGAAAGTGCGGCGCGCGGGCCGATGCGTCATTCGGTTTCCCCAGGGAAAGCATGGGTGCCGGCGCTGCGCCGGCCGGCACCCATCATGGCTTAGAACCGCTTGCGCAGCGTGATCGAGGCCTGGCGCGGCGCCCCTACCAGCATCGATTGCAGCGTGCCGGAAGGATCGGTGAACGCAAGGCCGTTCTCACCCAGCGTGGCGATATACTTCTTGTCGAACAGATTGGTGACATTGCCCTGGATTTCCAGGTTCTTGAGCGGCCCATCGGCGGCGTCGAACTTGTAACCCAGCGACAGGTCCACCAGCACGCGGCCAGCCACGCTGGCATCGTTGGTATAGGTATAATAGCGCTTGGACTGATAGTTGGCGCCCACCCGCGCACTGATCACGCCATCGTCATAAGCCACTTCGGCGTTGGCCAGATGCGCCGGAACCGTGGCGACCTGCTTGTCCTTGGTGTGATAGAGCGTGCCGCTCAACACATCGTCGTCATAGCGCGCATCGGTGTAGGAATACGAACCATAGAGCGAGAGAGCGCGGGTCAGGTGATAAGTGCCGGCCAGTTCGACACCGTTGGTGGTGACCGAACCCACGTTGGACAGGATCGTGGCGCAGCCCACGATGATCGCGCAGGGCTGGACCGAGAGCAGGCGGTTCTCGAACTTGACGTGATAGCCCGCGATCGAACCCTCGAAATGATCGAGGTGGAAGCGGAAACCGCCTTCGATGGTCTTCGACGTCTCGGGCTTGATGGTATTCTTGATCGCCTGGAAACCGGCCTGGTTGGTCATGAACGGTTCGGTGGTGAAGGCGCGCATGTTCTCGGCATAGCTGACGAACGCTTCGACCGCCGAATTGAAGGTGTAGTTCACGCCGGCCTGGGGCAGGAACAGGTCGCGCGCCTTGAGCCGGCCAGAAGTATCGCGCGCGGCAGCCGTGGACTGGCTGGCCGGATCGTACTTGTTGTCGACAATCACGCTCAGGCCCTTGAACCCGGCGTTGATCTTGAGATTGTCGGTGGCCTGGAACGTGTCCTGGATGAAGAACTGTCCCGTGGTGATCTTGAAGTTGTACTTGTATTGCAGATAGAATGACCCTTCGGGCCATTCGCGGTTATCGATGCTCGACGTGGTGCTGTCAGCCAGGCCGAAGAAATTGCGCGCCGTGGTATACTTGTTGGATTCGTACCAGCCGCCCAGTTCGATTTCGTTCTTGGCGATCTTGTAGGTCAGGGCGCCGGTCAGCCCGCCGCGCGCGATCTTGTACGAAGTGGCGCGGATCGACAGCGCCGCGCCGCCCGGCGTGGGCGTATAGGGCGTCCACCAGGTGCCGATGCCCTTGTTGTGGTGGTAATAGGGCGAAACGCGCAGCGACAGACCGGGCGCGAGGTCCGCCGTCAGGCTGGCGCCGGCCAGGAAGTCCTTACGCAGGCCATAACCGTTGTAATAGGTATCGTCCGCGCAGATCGTCTGGTCATATCCGGCATAGTTTTCACAATACTTGGAATAGTTGACCAGGTCCGATTGCAGGTTCTTGGCAATGGCCAGGGCCGTCTTGTAGTCGTTGCGAATGTAATCCCAGTTCCAGCCGTATTTCTTCACCAGGGCCGGCGACATATCCATGTAGTCGTCGTCCTTGAAATCGGAATAGTTGGCAAAGGCGGTCAGCTTGGCGCTGGTGCCCAGCGGCACCACGATCTTGCTGTTGACCGACCAGGCCTGCTGCTTGCCCTCGCCCTTCCACTTGGGCGCATCGAGCCACGATCCGCTGACATAGGCCTTCACGCCGCCGCCCAGGTCACCGGTGTTGACGCGGCCGAACAGGCGATAGGCGTTTTCGCTGCCATAGCTGGCCTGGGTATCGACGCCGAAGTCGTCAGTGGGCGTCTGGCTGAAGAACTGCACCGTGCCGCCCAGGTTGGAACTGGACGGCGTATCGAGCGCACCCGAGCCTTGCGCCAGCGTGGAGCTGCCGATGTTTTCCGAAGCGATGGCGCGGCTGATGTGCAGCCCGTTGAAATTGCCATAGCTCATGTCACCCAGCGGCACGCCATCCAGCGTGAAACCAAGCTGGTTCTGGCTGAAGCTGCGCACCGAAAAGCGCGTGGACCATTCGTTGGTGCCCAGCGCATTGGCCGACTGCACCGAAACGCTGGGCAGTTTTTCCAGAACCTTCAATGGGCTGGTACCAGGCGTCGCGGCCTTGATGTCGATCGCGGTAACGGTCTGCACCTGGCGCGTTTCGCCCCGGCCGAAAACCACAATGGGATTGTCTTCCGTCACGCCTTCGGCGGCATCGACCGCAGGCGCCGTTTGGGCCATGACCGGCGTTGCGCCGCATACCAGAGCAAGGCTGGCGACGCCGGATAAATGCTTATACCGCATATGAATTCCCCCATGTGTTATACCAAACATGATCACGGGAAACGCGGCGTTTTTCGCTTTTGCGGACTCGCCGGATCAGTTCAGCCAGGTCCTCCTGTCAAAAAAGCTAAGCAAAGCGCAACTTATGGTCAACAAACGCTTTGCTTATGGTAGGATGTTGCATCATCCTGACCCGCCGCAATGTCACGACACAGCCACAAATAGGCGATTGCCGAGACCGGCAGCCCGACCAGCATCGACACGTCTGCCCCGCCCAAAGCGCGCGCTACCGGGCCCGTGAACACGTGCGTGCTGAAAAACGGCACCATCGCCAGGAACCCGGCCAGATAGGCCAGCAAGCCCCGCGCATTCCAGCGGCCATAGATGCCATCGGGGTCGAATATCGCCGCGATCGAATAGTGCCCTTTGCGCACCACGTAGAAATCGACCAGGTTGATCGCCGTCCACGGCGTGAAGATGTAGAGCAGGACGGACAGCAACAATTCGTAATCGTGCATGAAGTCTTTCGACGCCGAAAAGGACAGCGCCGAAGCCAGTACCGTGACGATCACCAGCGACACGACGCGTTCGCGGATCGTGCTACGCAAGGTCATGAACGAATCCGCGATCGACAGCAGCGTGAGCGACGCACCGTAGAAATTGAGAGAGGTGGCGGTGATCAACCCGGCAAAGGCGACGACCAGCAGGACCATGCCGAAACCGGGCACGATCTGGTCGCCCACCAGGCGCGCGGCGGCGATCACCCCTTCCTGCGGCAGGGCGGCTGCGGCAATGGCCCCCACCGCCATCATCCACACGCCGCCCAGCATCGCCCCGCCAAACGTCCACCAGAATGCCGCGCGCACGCCCACTTCCGGGGGAAGATAGCGCGAATAATCCGATACATAGATCGACCAGCTGAGCTGATAGGCGGCCGCCGCAAAGAATTGCAGCAGGAATGGGATCATGACGAAGCGGTGCGGATCGAATTGCCCGGCGGGCAGCGGCACGAGCAGCGCGGCGCCGGCCGTGAACACCGCCAGGATGGCGATCAGGGCGAAAGCCAGCGTGCGTTGCGCGCGGTGGATCAGGTCATAGCCGATCAGCGCCACGCCCATCGCCAGGACGGTGAAAACCGCCATGGTCGGGCGCGGTGGCAAGCCGGCCAGCTCGTGCACGGTCTGTGCCGCCAGCACCTGATTGAAGGCATTGTAGCCCACGTAAGTGATCAGCGCGACGACCCACACCAGCAACGCCCCGCGATAGCCGAATTGCGGGCGCGACTGGATCATCTGCGGCAGGCCCAGTTGCGGCCCCTGCGCCGCGTGGAACGCCATGAAGAACGTGCCGAGCGCACAGCCCCCGACGATCGCGGCCAGCGACCAGAACAGGTTGAGCCCCATGGCAATCCCCAGCGCCCCGGTGGCCAGCGTGGCCAGGTGCGCGTCGCCGGCAAACCACACCGGCCACAGATGCCAGACTTTGCCGTGCCGCTCGCTCAAGGGCACGAAATCAATCGAGTGCGCTTCGATTTTGGAGCGCGAAACCGGTTGGCTGGACATGGCCCATTTCCCCCCATTTGGCGGGTCGTGCCTATGCACGCCCCCGTGTACACCCGTGTGTACACGCGATGCTGGGGGGCTGGACGGGGGCCTGCAAGGGGGAAATGTGACCCCGTCAATCGCCCGCCACAGCCGTGGCAAAGCGCGTGCCGCGCCGCGCCGCCGTGGCCGTCAGGCCGAACGCGCGGCGCAGTTCGCGCGTCAGCGCCGAAGCCGAATCGAACCCTGTGGCCAGCGCCACGTCAAGCACGCGCATGTCGGTGGTTTCCAGTAAGCCGCGCGCCCGCTCCAGCCGCAGCCGGCGGTAGTGGCGCTGCGGCGTCAGCCCCAGGTGTGCCACGAACAGCCGCTCCAACTGGCGCACCCCCACCCCGGCGCGGCGGGCGAGCTGCGCCGAAGGCAGCGGGCCGTCGAGATGGGCCTCCATCGTCGCCACGGCGCGCAGCACGTGGGGATCGCGGATGGCCAGGCGCTGGCCGGCCGCCATGCGCTGGCCCTCGCCGGCCGGGCGGATGCGCTCGTGGATGAACTGTTCGGCCACGGCATTGGCAAAGGCCACGCCGTGGGCCCGCGCGATGCGCTCGAGCATCATGTCGAGCGCGGCGGTGCCCCCGGCGCAGGTGAACAGCCGCTCGCTCAGCGTGTAGAGCGCGTCGGCCACGGCGATCTGCGGCCAGGTCTCGCGGAAATGGCTTTCCGCTTCCCAGTGGATCGCCACCGGGCCGGGCCCGGCCACGCCCGCCTGAGCCAAGAGCACGATGCCCGTGTCGATCGCGCCGAACCGACCGCTGCCCCGGCCATAGCGGCGCAGCGCCGCAAGCCCGGGCCGCCCAAGGCCGCGTTCGGGGTGGAACCCGGCGCACACGATCAGCGTGCCGGGCGGAACGAGCGCCTCAAGCGGCGCATCGACCACCACGCGCATCCCGCTCGACGCCGCCACCGGCTGCCCGTCGGCGGAATGCAAGCGCCAGGCAAACAGCGGCTGCGCGGCCAGGCGATTGGCCACGCGCAGCGGCTCCACCGTGGAAAAGAAAGCCAGCGCAGAGAAGCCCTCCACCAGCAGGAAATCGATTCGTTCAGGCGCCATGGTCATCGCCAACCAGGAAAACACGTGGCGTCGGAAATTGCACGATCAGTGTCGTTTTTCGCATGAAATATTTTGCCGGGCTGCATCACACTGCGTGCATCATCACTGCCGCATCACCATTGGGGGTTTCGATGCAAAGCGAAGTGTTCATCACCTGCGCCGTCACCGGTTCCGGCGACACCGCCAGCCGCCATCCCGGCTTGCCGATCACGCCCGAACAGATCGCCAATGCCTCGATCGAGGCGGCCCGGGCCGGCGCGGCAATCGCCCACATCCACGTGCGCGATCCGCAGACCGGCCAGGCCAGCCGCGACGTTGCGCTCTACCGCGAAGTGGTCGAACGCATTCGCGCTTCGGACACCGACGTGATCATCAACCTCACCGCCGGCATGGGCGGCGACGTGGTGTTCGGTTCGGGCGAGCATCCCCTGCCGCTCAACCCGCAAGGCACCGACATGGTCGGCCCGATGGAGCGGCTTGCCCACGTGGTCGAACTGCTGCCGGAAATCTGCACGCTCGATTGCGGGACGATGAATTTCTCGCTGGGCGACTATGTCATGACCAACACGCCCAGCCACTTGCGCGCGATGGCCGCCAAGGTCCAGGAACTGGGCGTGCGGCCCGAACTCGAAGTGTTCGATTTCGGGCACCTGGTCTTCGTGAAGGACCTGATCAAGGAAGGCCTGCTCGATGATCCGGTGATGATCCAGCTGTGCCTGGGCATTCCCTATGGCGCACCCGACGATCCGGGCACGACCATGGCCATGGTCAACCAGTTGCCTGCCGGTGCTACGTTCTCCGCCTTTTCAATCGGCGCGCGGCAATTGCCGTTCGTGGCCATGGCGGTGCTGGCCGGTGGCAACGTGCGCGTGGGCCTGGAAGACAACCTCTATCTCTCGCGCGGGGTCAAGGCATCGAACGCCGATCTCGTCACGCGCGCCCGCACCATCATCGAGGCGATGAACGTGCGGGTGATGGGTCCGGCCGAGGTGCGCGAGAAGCTCAAGCTGAAGAAGGTGCGCTAATGGCAGTGCAGGATATTGCCCGCGCCGGGCTGGTCGGCGGCGGGGTAATCGGCGCGGGCTGGGCGGCGCGCATGCTGCTCAACGGCATCGACGTGGCGATCTTCGATCCCGATCCCGAGATCGAGCGCAAGGTGACGACCGTGCTGGCTGCCGCGCGCCGCGCCTGGGACAAGCTGGTGCCCGGCGCCCTGCCGCCGCAAGGCCACCTGCGCCTGGCGGCAAGCGTGGAAGACGCGGTGGCCGATGCCGATTTCGTGCAGGAAAGCCTGCCCGAACGCGAAGACCTGAAGATCGAGATTCTGGCGCGCATCGATGCGGCCACCCGGCCCGATGTGATCATCGGTTCGTCCACCTCGGGCCTTTTGCCCACTCGCTTGCAATCGGGCATGGCCCATCCTGAACGGCTGGTCGTGGGTCATCCCTTCAACCCGGTATACCTCCTGCCGTTGGTTGAAATCTGCGGCGGCGCCCAGACCTCAGCCCAAACCCGGGAACGCGCCGCCGCCTTCTATACCGCGATCGGCATGCACCCGTTGCATGTGCGCAAGGAAATCGACGGTTTCATCGCCGACCGACTGCTGGAAGCCTTGTGGCGCGAGGCGCTGTGGCTGGTCAACGACGGCGTGGCCACGACCGAAGAGATCGACGACGCGGTGCGCTTTGGCGCGGGGCTGCGCTGGTCGTTCATGGGTACGTTCCTGATCTATCGCATGGCCGGGGGCGAAGCGGGCATGCGCCACTTCCTCGCCCAGTTCGGCCCCGCGCTGAAACTGCCGTGGACCAAGCTGGAAGCGCCCGAGCTGACGCAGGACCTGATCGACACGGTTGCTGCCCAATCCGACGACCAAGCCGCCAGCGTGTCCATCCGCGATCTGGAACGCCAGCGCGACGATTGCCTGATCGCGGTGCTTTCGGGCCTGCGCGGGCAGGATTACGGCGCCGGGCGGACGCTGGCCGCCTATGCCCGTCGCCTGATGGAACATGCGCCAGCCCCGCTGGGCAGTGCGCCGGACGAGCATCGCCCGCTGGCGCTGCACAGCACCGACGTGCCGCCCGATTGGATCGACTACAACGGCCATATGACCGAGCACCGCTATCTCCAGGTGTTCGGCGACACGACCGACGCGCTGCTTCGCCACATCGGCGTGGACGCGGCCTATCTGGCCAGCGAAGGCAGCTGGTTCACCGTGGAAACGCACATCCGCCACTTGGGCGAAACCCATGCCGGAGACCGGTTGATCGCCAGCACCCAGGTGCTCGGCGCCGATGCCAAGCGCGCGCATGTGTTCCACAGCCTGTTTCGCAGCCGGGACGGGCAACTGGTGGCCACGGCCGAACAGATGCTGCTGCATGTGGCCAAGGCAACGGGCCGCGCCGGCCCGGCCACGGGCATTCCGGCCGAGCGCATGGCTGCCCTGGCCGCCGCGCAAGCTGATCTGCCGGTGCCCGATGGCGCCGGGCGCCGTATCGCCCTGGGTTGAGAGGAGAGAACGCCATGCGCCGCCTGATGATAGCACTTCTTCTGGCGGCCACGGTCGCCCAACCTGCAACGGCAAAGCCGCCGGCGATGCCCGCCCTGCCCGATCGCTTCGACGATTTCGGGCCGGCGGTGCAGGCGCTCACCCTGCCTTCGGGCCGCGTGGTCCATTTCAGCGACACCGGCGATCTGGGCGGGCGCAGCGTGCTGTTCATCGGCGGCACCGGCACCAGCGCGCGCGCCAGCGGGATGACCGATTTCCTCAAGACCCTGCGCGTGGCGCTGAAACTGCGGTTCATCACCGTGGAGCGCAACGGCTTTGGCGACACCGCCTATCAACCGGGGTGGACTTATGCCGATTATGCCGGCGAAGTGCGCGCCGTGCTCGATCACCTGGGCGTCCGTCGCTTTGCCGGCGTCGCGATTTCGGGCGGTGGGCCCTACATGGCCGCGGTGGCCGGCGCGCTGCCCGATCGGGTGATCAGCCTGCACATGCTGGCCACGGCCGCCACCAACCCACATGGCAAGCAATGCGGCGTGCCGCTGGCCGCCCTCGCGCAATCGCTGACGAACCAGGTGCAGAACCCGCAGGCCTGGTGGGGCTTTCCCGCCACCAGTCCCACCCATCGCATCCCCGGATTTGCCGATCGCGCGTTCGAGGAAGGGGCGCGAACCTTCTTCATTCGCGGGCAGATGGGCGATCCCTTGCCCGAAGCGGCGGAAATGCAGCGCTATTGCGGGCCGGCGCCCGATGTATCGGCGGTCAAGGCGCCGGTGCACATCTTCCAGGGCGGAGCCGATCCGCTGGTCACGCTGGACCAGGCGGAATATTGGCGCAGCCATTTCCCCAACGTGGTGACCTTCCGCGTCTATCCCGGCGAAGCCCACGATGTGCAGTATCGCCACTGGGACCAGGTCCTGATCGAACTGGCGGGCATTTCCGGCAAGACCGTGGTCTGCCAGGGTGGACACAGCACGGCCCTGCCCGATGGCGCGGCCAAGGCGGCGCTGGCCAAGGGCGCAAGCCTGGGGCTGTGTGCTTGGACCGCGAAGCCCTAGGAGGCGTGGGCAAATTCTAATGCCCGGATTCGCCCCAGAAGGCGTCGCTCAAGACACGCCGACATTGCCGACCAAAAGGAACGTGTTATAGTCATGATATGAAGGTGCTCAGCTTCACACTGGGATTGATCGGGGCAACCCTGTTCTCCCTCTGTCCTTTACCGGTGCTATTCATGGCCGAGTGTCAACTCAACGAGCGACCGGACGAAGTTGCCGCGTGCTTTGCAAACGTTGAGCATATTCAGAACATTTACCTTACGGCGCTTGCAGTGCTATTTTTTACGGCGCTTGCACTTCAACTGCGCGGGAGCAGATGGACGGTGGCTGCGCTGTTCGCATTGGCTATTGCCCCCCCAGCTTCCATTTTTGTGGCGTAGTGCATCAATTCCTACGACCGCTTCCCACCAGTTGCAGTCATGTTGTGAGCGTTGTGATGGGCGGCTTCCGACACCGGCACACAAAACGTGCCGTTCCGGACACGACGCATTGCGGATATCTGCCGTTTGCATCATGATTACCCAGTGGCTGCGAAAGAACGCGCCATACAAGGTGCTTTGCTAAGATGACACATGAACGTGCCCGGTTCCTCTTAACCTTTGCAGGCGTTGTATTGCCGCTTGTTGGGTTAGGTCTAACAGGAATACTCTTAACTTTTGCAACAGCCTACGCCGTGATCGGTGCAACTCTCATCCTAACAAGCGCAATGCTGATTATGGTGGGGCAGGCAGGATTTTTGTTAGTCACCTGCTTTTGGAGTTGCAGTCAATGCAGCAGGCAGTACTTTTCGTTGTTTATGCCATTCTGGCCTTTTGATCGGAAATGCCAGAACTGCCATTTGCCTGACTAAGGCTCATTAAAGGTCAGCTTCCCACCACTTCCGGTCTTTCTCAAACCGCTGATTTGTCCACGCCGCTTAGCGCCAGGAACTGTCGTCGCGCGGCAGGCGGCCGTGGTCGTCCACCACGCGCACCTGGTGCGGCGGATCGGCGCCCCAGCGCCAGAACACCAGGTTGCGGTCCTGCGGGCCGGCGCGATGGGCAAAGCTGGGCACGATGGCCCCTGCTGCCCCTTGCGCGATGAGGCGCGTGGCCAGGTGCCAGGTTGGCGGCACTTGCCCGCGATCGGCCAGGTCTTCCCAGGCACAGGCCAGGTCCACCGGCGCCACGCCCAAGGCCTCCAGGCTGGCCGCATCGGTCAGATCGACCAGATCGGCGCAGTCCACGTCATAGGAACACAGTGTCAGCGGCTGCGCCTTGAATGCAAAGCCCTGCTGCGCTTCTGCCCAGGCCGTCTCTGGCCGCAGCGCAGTATAGAGCGCGGGCGTGCCCACGGGATTGAACCGCCCGCCATGGCGCGCCGCGCCTTCGCCCGAAACCGGATCGAACGCCCAGCGCGGATGGTGCGCGCGATAGACCGCGCCCACCAGCTTGCTCCTGGGCAGGGTCAAGCAAATCCGCCCTCGGCAATACGGCTGAGATAGCGCTTCACCGCCTCGCCCCGCCCGGCATGGACCAGGTCCTCGGCGGTCTGGTCCCCGAACGAGGGCAAAGGCTGCGAGCGATACCAGGCAAAGGCCGCCAGTTCCGATCCCGCCCACGGGATCACGCGGTTGACGATTTCCACCATGTCACGCAGCCGCTTCTGCGTAGCGGGCGAAGCCACGCGGCTGGCCTTGGACACGCTGTCGCGCGACAGGCCCAGCGCCTGGGCCAGTTCGGTCTTGGTGATGCGCAACCGGCCCGAGACGACATCGGGCGAAACCGCCCCGCCTTGCCCCACCACATCGACCAGAAACGCCGTTGCCACGATTGCCTCACCAAATGCCGCGATAATGGGGCAATATATGGGGCATTGGGCGTTTTTGCAAGGAGCGTTGTTCGAGGCTTTGCACCACCCCCAACCCCCTCCTCTGAAGAGGAGGGGGCTTTAACGTCATTCTCCCCCTCCTCTTCAGAGGAGGGGGTTGGGGGGTGGTGGAAACCTCGCACTACCCCCCATACCACTCCAGAAAAGCCCGCGTCACGCCGTTGGTCCAGCCAAAGCCATCCTGCAGCGGATATTCCCCGCCGCCGCCGGGCGCGTGGGTCTCCACGTCGTATTTTTCCAGCATCTTGCCCGTATCGTCATAGGCGGCCTGCACTGTTGCCAGCCACGAACGCGCGATCGTCGCGGCCAGATCGGTCTCGCCATAGCGGGCCAGGCCTTCGTGGGCGATCCATTGCAGCGGCGCCCAGCCGTTGGGATCGTCCCACTGCTGCCCGGTGCGCAAGGGCGTGGTGCGCAGGCCCCCCGGCGCCAGCAGCTGCGCCCGCACCAGCCTGGCCACCGCTTGCGCCTGATCGGGCCGCGCCAGCCCCACGAACAGGGGATAGAGCGTCGCCGCCGAAACGCGCGGCGTGGGCCTGGCGCTTTCACGATCCCAATCGGCAAAGCGGCCCTGGCGTTGCACCCACAACCAGCGCTGGATCGCGCGGCCGCGCGCGGCGGCCTGGGCCGCGAAATCCGTGGCACAGGCCTTGTCCCCGGCCTGCGCACAGCGCCGGGCGATGGCGGTCTCTTGCGCCCAAAGCAGGCTGTTGAGATCGACCGGCACGATCTGGGTGGTGCGGATCGTTTCCAGGCGGGCGGGATCGGCCAGCCAGCGAGAGGAATAGTCCCACCCGCTTTCCGCCCCGGCGCGCAGGTCTGTATAGACATCGGCCACCGGCCGGCCCGAGGCGCGCGCCGTGGCCACGTCCTCGCGCCAGGATTCATCGCGCGGGCCGGGCGCATCGTCCCAATAGCGGTTGAGCAGGCTGCCATCGGGCATGCGCACCACGCGCGCCGCAGCGCCGCTTTTGCGCGCGGCGGGTGCGCCCTTCATCCAGAACGCATGCTCGGCCCGCAGCGCGGCCAGATGCCGCGCCGCCGTGGCGGCATCCTGGCGCGGATCGAGATCGGCCATCAGCGCCAGGAACGGCGGCTGCGAGCGGCCGAGGTAATACGTGCGCGTGCCATTGGGCACGAAGCCATAGCGGGACACCAGGCTATCGAAATCGTCGAGCATCCCCGCAATCAGCTGGTCCTGCCCATCGGCTTTCAGGCCCAGCATGGTGAAATAGCTGTCCCAGTAATAGATTTCGCGAAAGCGGCCGCCCGGCACGACATAGGGCTGCGGCATGGCGAGCGCGGACGAACCGGGCGGCGGGGTGAATGCAGGGCGCGTCAGTTGTGGCCAGAGTGCAGCGATGTGGGCGCGCAACGACGGCTTGGCCCCCGGCTCGGCCGGCACGACGAAATGCTTGTCGACGAAGGCGCGCAGGGCATCGGCGCCCTGCGGCTGCTCCGCCCGCCAGGCGGCAAGGATCGCCTCTGGCGCCTCGCGCGGGGTGGCGTCGGCAAAGGTCTTGCTGTCGGGGAACACCTTGGCCGCCTGCACCGCTTCGAACAGCGGGCCGAACAGCACTTGCGGCGGCGCTGGCGGCGGGGCGGGCGGCGGGGCTGTCTGCGCCATGGTGGCCAGCGCCACCAGGCCGAGCAGCAGCGCGCGCGCTTTCATCGTGCGCCCTGCAATTGCGCCGCGCTCTTGGCAATCGCCGCGCGCAAGGCATCAAGGTGCCGCAGGTTGTCCGCCGCACTCATGCTGTCCAGCATCGGGTTGTGATCGTGCGCGCGCAGGCCCTGGCCGGTCATCACCGCAAACCAGCTCGCATCGCGGAACAGCTCTTCGCCGCGCAGCATAAGCCGCCCGCTGCGTTGGAACTGGTCCACCTTGTAGGCCAAAGTTTCGGGCAGCGGCGCGGCCTGGCAGGCCTGCCACATGGGCTCGCTGCGGCCCTGCGTAAAGTGATAGTGCAGAACCAGAAAATCGCGCACGTCGTCCATCTCCTGCGCGAAAACCCGGTTATATTGCTCTGCCAGCAAGCCTTCGCAGTCCTGTCTGGGAAACAGCGAAAGCAGCTTTCCGATCCCGGTCTGGATCAAATGGATGCTGGTCGATTCCAGCGGTTCGAGGAAACCGCTGGACAGGCCGATCGCCACGACATTGCCGATCCACGCCTGGCGGCGCCGGCCGGGGGTGAAGCGGATCAGGCGCGGATCGGCCGTGGGCGTGCCGATCGCCGCCAGGAGGTCGCTTCGCGCCGCCTCTGCATCCTGGAACTTGCTGGAAAAGACATAGCCATTGCCCACGCGATGCTGCAGCGGAATGCGCCAGCGCCAGCCCGCCTGCGCAGCCGTTGCCATGGTATAAAGCGGCGGCGCGGCATCGGCTGCCGTCGGCGCGGCCCAGGCGCTGTCGCAGGGCAGCCAGTGCGACCAATCCTCGAACCCGGCGTGCATCTGCCCTTCGATCAAAAGGCCGCCCAGGCCCGAGCAATCGATGAACAAGTCCGCCGCCACGCGCTCGCCCCGCTCGGTCGTCAACGCCTGGATGAAGCCGGTCTGCCCGTCCTGCTCGATCCGGGTCACCCGCCCTTCGTGGCGCCGCACCCCGCGTTCCTCGGCCATGCGGCGCAGGAACCCAGCATAGAGTCCGGCGTCGAAGTGATAGGCATGGCCCAGCGTCGAGAGCAGCGAGCGCGGATCGCCGTTACTCCGTGCAAAGACCCCGGCGCGCGCCATTTGCGTGGTAAGCGAGAACTGCTCGATATCCAGGGCATGGCCGCCGTTCCACGCGCGGATCAGCCGGTGCGGCAGCATCTGCGCATCGCCGGGCAGGCCATAGGTGCCGAACGGGTGGAAATAGGCGCTGCCCTCCCCCTGCCAGCCGCGAAATTCGATGCCCAGCTTCCAGGTCGCGCCGGTCTCGGCCATGAACGCGGCTTCGTCCAGGCCGATCAGCTGGTTGAACCAGTGGATCGTGGGGATCGTCGCCTCGCCCACGCCGATCGTGCCGATCGCATCGGATTCGATCAGCGCAATCGCCACGCCTTGTGCGGAAAGCGCCTTGGACAAGGCGGCCGCCGTCATCCATCCGGCGGTGCCTCCGCCCAGGATGGCCACGCTACGGATGGGCGCCGCGCTCATCGCTGGCCGCAGCCGTTGACGCCCGGCGCCGGACGCTTGAGCGCTAGGTAAACCGTGCTCCACAATTGCGCCGCGTTGGATTCATCGGCATCGCCGCCACGCGCGCCGAACGCTTCCACCTTGTAGCGCCCGCCGGCATAGCTCCACGACCACAGCTCGGAGCTTTGCACCGCGCGGCTGGCGTCGATCCCGCGCCACAGCGCCGCCTGCGCTGTACGCACCCGCGCACAGACCGGGGCGGGCAGATCGGCCCGCGCCGCCTGCCGCGCCAGGCCCGCCGCCGCCAGGGCCTGATGCCACGACCACACCACCGTGCCGTGATAGGCATTGCGGCCAAAGCGTGCCTGCAAGGCCGGCGGGGCCAGCGCCGGATCGGCGACCACCATGCCCGCCCCGGTCATCAACCCGGCGGGAAAGGGCCGCGCCATGGTATCGGCGGCCAGCATGACCTGATCGGCATCGGGGCTGCCCATCAGCAGGGCAAAGCCTTCGTCGGAATGGAGTATCGGCACCGGCTGCCCCGCGCCATCAAGCGCGATGGCGTGATAACGCAGCGGCTGGTTGCCCAGCGCGGCCAGCGCGGGCGTGGCCGGCACGCCTTCGGCCTTGGCATAGGCGTCCACTTGCGCCCGCGCCTTGGCCGCAGGCACGCTTTGCAGGAACAGGCGCGGCGCCGCTTCGTGCCAGACCTTGGCCATCTGCGGCAGGCGCGCGAGCATCGCCCGGTCCTGCGGCGTGGCATAGGCATCGAGCAACCCGGCCCGCGCCATCGCGGCGGTGGCATCGAGCGCGGCCGGCACCAGCACGGCGTTGACATCGTAAGGATAGCGTCCGCCGCCCAGGCCATCGTTGCTGTCGCGCCATTCGCCCGCATCCATGCCGGGCTTGAGCGCGATGAGGTTCTGCCAGCGCGGATCGCGGGCAAAGGCATCTGCCGCCTGCGCCACATGGCGCAGATTGGCCATCAGCGCGGCGCCCAGCGCCTTGTCCCCGTCGCGCTCGGCCAGGAAGGTGCCCGCGCGGGCTGCCCCACGCGGATCGTCCACCAGCCAGGCCCGCGCCACCGGGGCCAGCAAAAAGGCGCTGTCGATCATCGCATAGTTGTAGGTCGGCGCGTCGCTCGGCCCTTCGCCCGCTTTCAGATGGTCGAGCACGGCAAATTCGCCGATGTCTTCCTCGTGCGCGACATTGCCATCGGCCGACAGGCGGGTGAGCACCGAGCGCAAGCCCGTTTCCACCGCCGGCGGCGTCAACACCGGCATCAGCAGGCGCACCGACATGAGCGTGTCCCGTCCGAAATAGGTGTTGAACCGCCAGGAACCGGCAAGGAACTTCTCATGATAGCTCAGGAATTGCAACGCGCGCCGCGCCGCCGGATCGGCCGCCGCCTGGGGCGTCAGCAGGGTTTGCGAGGTGTAGGGCGTCAGCGCGGGATCGCCGCTCAAGGCGGTGATCGCCACAGCGATGCGCCCATCGGCGCCGGCCACGATCGCACCATCGACCAGGCGCCCGTGGGTGATGGTCAGGGCCAGCCGATAGCCTGCCTTGCCGTCCAGCCGGTCGCGCTGCCATACCACGCTTTGCCCGGCGATCGTCGGCGCCACCAGCACTTGCCCGGGCGCCGTGCCGAGCGCCTGGTAGTCGCGCAGCACGCGCACGCTGGACAGCACGGCCTGCTTGAGATCCAGCCGCGGCGCAGCGATCTGGGCGGCAAGGCGCACGCCGCGCAACGGGCGGCCCTGGGCATCGGCTTCATGGATCGGCACCGGCGGCGTGGTGATCGCCCATTGCGCCGGCTTGGCAATCCTGCCGAACCACAGGCCCACCCCGCTGTTGCCCGCGGGAAACGCCACGATCAGGCGCGGATCAGTCCCCGAGCGCAGCAGCACATGCGCTGCCACATCGCCCTCTTGCACGAAGGTGTTGAGATTGAGCCCCTCCTGCAACACCGGTGCCGGTGCGGCCCCGGCCAGAAACAGCAAGGCCAGCGGGGCCAGCACGCGAGAGGGGATCATGGGGACTCCTGTAAGGAAAAGACGTTGGCCTCTAAATCTCCATCCGCCGCCCCGGGCTTGACCCGGGGTCCCGCTTTTTCCTGCAGCGTTACGCCAAGCTCCAAGAAGTGGGACCCCGGATCAAGTCCGGGGTGACGAAAGGATCAACAATACGAATGAGAAGGGGGTGCGCCGGGGGCCATGGGAGGGCAGCCCCCGGCGCGGGGGGGGGGACGTCAGAACCGATAGGTGAGCGACGCCATGGCGTTGCGCCCGGCGATCGCGCGGCCATAGAAATAGCCGTTGACGATCGTCTGGGTCTGCCCCTGGCGCGGGTTGCCTTCGGTAAAGCCCTTGGCGTTGGTCAGGTTGTCCACGCTCACCGCCAGGTTCAACTGGTCGCTCAGGTTGAGATTGGTGCCGATGGTGAACACGCTATAGCTGGGCAGGGCCACGCCATTGCCTGCGTCGGCAAAGATCTTACCCACGTATTTCCACCGGCCATAAATCTCGCCAAGCCCATGGGGCAGCGTGAAGGTGGGCGTGACGGTGAGCAGCTTTTTCGGCGTGCGTTCCGGCGTATTGCCTTCGTATTGCGTCTGGGCGGCGCCATCGAAGCGAAGGTTGTTGAGGCGCGGCACCTGGTAGACGCCCGTGGCCGTGATGGTGAAGTACCGCGTCGGCCGCACTTCGGCATCGAGTTGCACCCCGTTGGTGGTGTTGTTGGCCAAAGCGTTGACGGCATTGGCTGGGTCCGACGGATTGATGAACTGGTACGACTGGTTCTTGAACAAGGTGCGGAAGCCGACGATCGAGGCCGAGAGGAACGAAGTGCGCAGCCGCACCCCGCCTTCATAGAGCGTGAGATCGGTGGGCGCGTGCGTGCCGCCGGTGTCACCGCCGTTGGTCTGGAAACCCTTGGCCCCGCGCAGATAGAGCGAGACGTTGGGCGTCAGTTCGTAGTTGATCCCGGCGGTATAGGCCCAGTCGTGATAGCTCGCGGCATAGCGGGTATAGGTGCCGTCAAACGTGCTGCCCACGTCCTGCGCCAGGCCCGGCGTGCCGGCCGGCACCGCTTCGTTCACGGTGGCGGTGTTGCCGATGTTAACCGCCACGTGCTGGTGTTCGTACCGCGCGCCAAAGTCGATGTGCAGCTTGTCATTGATGGTCAGTTCGTCGTTGAAATAGCCCGACAGGCTTTCGACGTGATCGTTGTAGATCCCCTGGCCCCAGTTGCCATAGCTGAGCATGCCGTTGTTGGTGAGCTGGCCCAGCACTTCGCCCCCCGCGCTCAGCGCCACCACGTCATAGATGTGCGAATTGTTGCGCACGTCGTTGATCAGCGTGGCCACGGCCGACTGGTCGTTGCGATGCTTCACGTCGTAATACATGCCGCCCACGGTCAGCGAGTTCTGGATCGCATCGCTGCGGGCGTCCCAGGTCACGCCAAAGTTGCTGCCAAAATCCTTGGTCGAGAGCGTCTGGTGGTTGAGCACGGTCTGCTGCAGCAGGCCATTGCCGTTGAGCGCGTTGAGCGTGGCCGTGTCCGACGCGGCGATGACCTTGCCGGTCAGCGTATCGCGAATGCCGAACTGCGCCGTGCCGGGAAAGGCCGCCGCGCCCGCCGTCAGCGTGCTGGCGATCGGCGAAGTGCCCGGCGTCAGGTAATCCACCGCCGAAGCGAGGCCCGCCGTGCCCGAGCCGCTGCCCGGGAAGATGCCGTTGAAATCATAATTGCCATCAAGATAGCGCGCACGGGCAAACAGCTTCACGCCATCGGCCAGCGGCTTTTCCATGTCGATGCGATAGGTCCACGAGGTGGTGTGGATGCCATCCTTGCCGCTGAAGGTGCGCAGGCGATTGCCCGTAGCCGAGGCATCGGGCACCGCGATCGAACGGAACGCCTCACCCAGGATGTTGTCGTATTTCAGGTCGGTGCCCGGCACGCTGCCGATCTTGCCCGACGAATCCACGGCAAAGGGCATGTCGGCATAATAGGGATCGCGCTCGTCGCGGCGCTGCAGCGTCAGGCGCACAAAGCCATCGTCGTCGAACCGCTTCTCGATCTGGCCCTTCACCTGATAGCTGTTGTAGCGGAACGACGATTTGCGCTGGCCGCGCTGGCTCCAGAAATAGCCGCTCAGGCTATAGGCCAGGCCATCGGACACCGGGCCGGAAAGATAGGCATCGGCCCGAAAATCCGAATAGGTCGTGCCACTGACGCGCACCGCGCCGCCCAGCTTGTCGAAATTGAGCTTGCGCGAGATGAAGTTGATCGTCGCGCCCGCGCCATTGGGGGCCAGCACGCCCGAGGTGCCGCCTTCCACCGCTTCCATGCGATCGACCGACAGGTCCTGCTGGAAATAGAAGTCGGCACCGCCACCGCCATAGAGGATGGGCAGGCCATCCTGCTCCAGCGTGATGAACGTCTGCCCGCCGCCGCGCAGGCCGCGCACCGAATAGTTGTTGGAAGCCGGGCCGGCGGTGGCCTCCACGAAGATGCCGGGGACGAGTTCGAGCGTTTCGGCCACCGAGCGCGGCGCCTTGCGCTGCAATTCGGCCGCGTTGGCCAGCGTCACGTTGCTGGAGGAATTGAACTGCGTGCGGCGGCCCGAAGTGCTGCCGGTCACCACGATGGCTTCGGTGCCCACGATGCCGGGGGGTGGCGCATCCTGGGCCTCGACCGGGCTGGGCGATGCGGCAGGCGCCGGGGCAACCGTTTGCGCCGCAACTGGGGTTGCCAGCGGCCGGGGCGCGGCGCGCAGGCGCGCCGGCGGCGGATCGATCGGCCGGTCGGGCGATTGCGCGTCGGCCAGAACGGCCGTGCGGCCGTCGAACGATACCAGGCGCAGATGGCCCGAAGCGGCCAGGCGGCGCAGGCCATCGCTCACCGTAAAGCGGCCCTTGAGCGGCGCGGTGCGGCGCCCTTGCGTGGCAGAGCCGGGCGCCAGGATCTGGATGCCGGCCTGGCGGGCAAAGATCACGATGCCATCCTTGGCGGCCTGGCCGGGAACGTCGAACTGGCGCACCTGTTCATCGGCCAGCGCAGGCGCACTGGCCACCATGGCCGCACCGGCCAGAATAGATGAAGAGATGCAGAAGCGATGGATCGATCGCATGGGTAATCCTCCCCTGAAGGTTGGCGCGCTTTTGCAGCGTTCGGACCCACAGATGACCGGCCAACGCTTTTCCGTCAGTCCGGTTCAAAAAATATGCGAAATCTGGAGCACAATGGCGTTTCACAAAAACAGGATTGTGCTCCAGACCTTTGTTATCGTGTGATTTAATGACAAAAACCGGTTCCCGCTTTTTGTCATCCCATGCTATCGCAAAATACGGATGACGCCGTTGCCGCGCTCAACCCGGCCGCCTACCATGGCCGCACAGGCCTGGGCAAAACCATCCATGTCGTTGGTTTGGAAAGAGCCGACCACACGCTTGTCGGCCAGCGCCGGGTCCACTTCCAGGCGGTCTTCGTGATAGGCGTTGAAGCGTTGCGCAGCCTGGGCCAGCGTCACGTCGTCCAGCACGATCTGCCCTTCGCGCCAGGCCAGTTCCTGCTGTGCCGCGTCGGGCGCGATGGCGCTGACTGCCAGGCCCACGCCATCGTCGAGCACGGCGCGCTGACCAGCCTTCACCAGGAGCGGCTCGCCCCCTTCGCTCCACACTTTCACCGTGCCTTCGGTCACCACCACGTCAACCCCGACGCCGGCACGGCGCACGTTGAATGCGGTGCCCACCGCCTGCACCCGCACGCGGCCGGCGCGCACGGTAAAGGGCCGGTCGGGCGCCTTGGCCACCTGGAACCACGCCTCGCCCTGCGCCAGGTTCACATCGCGGCGGCGCGGGGTGAACGACAGGTTCAATTCGCTGCCGCTATTGACCACCGCCATCGACCCGTCGGCCAGCGGCACGCGGCGCATCTCGCCGATGCGCGTGCGGATGCCCTGCCCTTGTGGCCACAGCGCCAGCGCGCTCGCGCCGACCAACCCGCCGGCCACGCCCACGCCCGCCAGGGCAAGCGCCTGGCGACGGGTGGTGCGCCAGCCTGCGCTCTTTGCCAGATCGTCGGCCCCATCTTCGCCCGGCCCATCTTCGCCCGACCCAGCATCGCCGGCGTCATCGGCCGCCTCGCCACCACTGCCCAGCGCGCGGCAGCGATCGAGCAGCGCCATGCCGGCCTGGGCGCGCAGCAAGGCACCGCGATGGCGCGTGTCCTCGCCAAGCCAGGCATCGAGCGCAGCTTCTTCCTGGGCATCGAGCCCGCGATCGAGCGCGGCGGCCCATTGGCAGGCCCGGACATCGACGGGATTGGCATCGGTAGGATTGCCATCGATCGGATTGCCTGGCGTCATGGCCGCTCTCCCTGCCGGGGCGCGCGCACCGGCGGCGCGCGGCGGGCACGCGTGGGCATTTCCGCGCGCTCGCCTTCCGTCAACTGGTCCAGCACGCGGCGCAGGCCCCGCGCCACTTCGTTTTCCACCACGTTCTCGCTAAGCCCAAGGCGCGCGGCGATCTCGCGCTGGGGCAGGCCGTCGATCTTGCGCATGCGCACGATCGCGCGGCTGCGCTCGGGCAGCGCGTCGATCAACGCCTCCACCCGCTCCAGCGCCATACGCCCGGCGACAATCCGTTCGGGGCTGCTTTCCTCGCCCTGGCCTTGCTGCTCAAGCGCTGCCCCTTCCAGCACGGCCAGCCCGCTGGCCGCTTCGATGCGCACCACCCGCTCACGGCGTACCTGCTCCAGCACGATATTGCGCGCAATGCGGAAAAAATAGCGGCGGGGATCGTCGATGTGCGCGACGCTGGATAGCGAAGCCAGCCGGCAATAGGATTCCTGGACCACGTCATCGACATCGCGCCCCGGAAAGGCGGTGCGCAACCAGGTGCGCAGCGCGCGCTCGTGCGGCAGCACGTGGCGGCTCACCCAGCCGATGAGAGAAGAGGACATTGCAGGCATCAGCGCATCGATGCACTGCGCGCGCGTTTCCGTCACCCCGCTTGCGAAAAAATTCCGTCCGCAGATCAGGTCGTTGGCGGCGCCTGCTCATCGCGCTCGCCGCGCGCCACCATCAGCACGTCACGGCCCAGGTAGATCGGCTCGGTGCGGTCGAGCCAATCGAGCGCGGCATGGATGTCTTCGCGCGCCGAGCCCGAGGATGGGCTGGCGGCGCGCGCGCGGCGGCCCAGCGCCGCCACACAAGCACGCGCCATGGCGGCGCTTTCGGTCAGGCCCTGGATGAACGGGTGCCGGTGCAGCAGGAACGGCAACGACAGCACGTGGATGCGCGCCAGGGCAGGATCTTCGGGATCAAGCACATGGCCTTGTGCGGGGGCCAGGCCTTCATGCCAATCGCGATCCTGCGCCAGCGCCTGCGCGCACAAGTGCAGGCGCAGCGTGGGAAAGGGAAAGTCTTCCAGGCCCAGCGGCGCCTGGCCGCGCGCGTCGATCACGTCGTCGAAGTGGCCGACCGAACCTGCGCCGGCAATCGCCCAGCAGCCGGCTTTGCCACCCGCGTCCGGGGCACGGGTCACGCTTTGACCACTGGCGATGCGCTGGACGGTCAGCACACCGGCATCGTGCAGTGCCAGCAGGCGCTCCACCGAAAGATGCGGCACCGCCGCGTAGTTGTCCACGAACACGCGCTTGAGCCCGCGCACGAAACGCGCGAGGTCCCCCGGCGCCAGTGCAGGCACGATCGTGGCGAATGCTCCGTGCATGCGCAGGATCGCATGGCGCCAGGGGCTGGGCCGGGCTTGTGCATGGCTGGCGCGCGCTTGCGCCAGGTTGGCCCGCGCATGCGCAAAGGGATCGGCCGCCATGCGGCGCGCGAAGTGACGATCGGCAAAGCTGTCGGCATCGGCGGTGTCGAGCGCCATCTCGGCGGCATAGGCCGGATCGGCCTGCGCCAGTTCGCGCGCGAACAGCGCAAAGGCGCGGTCGAGATCGCCTTCCTCGCCACGCACCGCGCTGGCCAGCGCCAGGGGCGTGCAATGGCGCAGCGGCGGGGCCTGTTCGGGCACCCAGAAATCGGCCTCGGGCAACAGGCCGTGCCGCGACAGGAACGTGACGGAAAAGGGCCGCTCCATCGCGTATTGCAGCGTACCGTCGGCCGCTTCGTGGAATTGGCCATGGCGCACCGCCAGTTCCACCGCAGCATCGATGGCGCTCAGCGAACTGCCCAGCACGGCCACCTGCCGCCCCTTGCTGTCGCGCGCGGTCGCGCCGGCCAGGCGCTCGCCCACGTCGGGCTTGCCATAGCCGCTGGCAACGATCACCGCGTCGAAATCGGCAGCATGGCGCTCGCCCCCTGGTCCATCGGATTGCGTCCACAGCACGCGCACGCCATCGGGACGTGCCACGATGTCGTGCACTTCGGCATGGCAATGCAGGGTCACGACGCAAGGCCCGGCATCGGGCGCCATCGCCTGTGCCAGCTGATCGGCATAATAGGCGCCCAGCGCCATGCGCGGAAAGAACGCGCGTTCATCATGCGCCATGCCGGCCAGGCCCAATGCGGCCTGGCGCTGCGGCGTTTGCCGCATGGCCCAGGCGTTGAGCGTTTCGCCCACCGCCGGCAATTCGAACCCGGCGATATTGGCCAGAAGGTGTGCGCCATTGTGCTGCGCATTGAACGGAATGCCTTGTCCCGGTTGTCCGCCCGCTTCAAGCAGCGTGACGCGGTAAGGCAAGCCCTGGCGCTGGAGCGCATCGAGGGCATAGACCGCCGTTGGCCCCGCGCCCACGATGGCGATCGAAAGCGCCGGCGCGAGAACGGGCGAAAGCGCAGGCGATCGGGCCGGCCGCAAAAGCCGGTCAGGCGATAGGACGGGCTCTGGCGCGGGTTCGGGGAAAGGTTCAGGGCGTGATTGGGGCGCGGGCGCCTGCAGGGGGGATGGCATGGTGCGCCGATAACGATGCGCACACCATGCCGTTCCGTGACTTATCCCATGTTGCAACGATTACCGCGCGCCGTCGCGGCGCCGTCTGCTGGGCCATCCACGCCTAGAACTGCCGCGCCAGAGTGACCATGAAAGCCCGCCCGCTGCCGATGTAATACGTCGGCGCCTGGCCAGCGATCAGCGTGCCGCCCGTCCCCACGGTATCGCGCGCGGCCGGCGTCACCGCCTGCACGCCCGAAAGCACATGGGGATCGGTGACATTGATGGCATTGAGCCGCAGATCGGTGCGCTTGCCATCCAGCCAGCCGGCCAGGTGCACGCCAACCGACAGGTCCAGCGTGGCATAGCCGGCAATGCGCTCGTCATTCATGAACGTGGCGAACTGCGGGCCCAGGTATTTGAGGGCAAAGCTGCCGAACAGGCGGGTGTCGTCATACGTGCCGCCCAGCGCGAATTGCCAGTTGGGGCTCGATACCGCCACTTTGCCCGCCGTGGGCAAGTAGTCGCCGTCGGCCGGCAGGTTGTCCTTGATCCGCGCGCGCAGCCATTCGCCCGAGGCATAGAGGCTCATCCCGGCCAGCGGGCGCCAGTCCACTTCCGCGTCCACGCCCCAGGATTCCTGCCGCCCGCCATTCAGCGTGGTGTTGACCAGCGCGCCGTTGACGTTGGCCATCGTTGCCACCAGGCGGTTGCGGAACGCATAGTGGAACCCGGTGGCCGAAGCCGAAAGATTGCGCCCCTGCCAGCGCCAGCCCAGCTCCTGCGCCAGCGAATATTCGTTCTTCAGCGCCGTGGTGCCGTAAGAGGCGATGCCGCCATAGCCATCATAGGTATCGTAGAGCGTGTATTCGTCGGGCGCGCGGAAATTGGTCGTCACGTTGGCAAAGATCTGCTGCCGATCGCTCACCTGCACATGGACCGCCGCGCGCGGCAGGGCGGCGAAGCTGTCGAAATGAATCCGCCCCTGGTTGCCGGGCAGATTGTTGCGCCCGGCGTGGAGCAGGTCCACGCCCTTGAAGCCCAGATCGAGCGTGACCTTTGGCGACAGCGCGATGCTGTCGGCCAGGAAGAATGCCTTGGCCACGGTGATCGTCTTGGTATCCGCAAGCGAATAGAGCCGCCCGTCGGCGGTGTGCACGGCGGGTTCGTCATGGCCCCAGCCATCCACCGGATCGCCATTGGCATTCAAGGGGGTGAAGCTTTCCACCACCCGGTCACTGCCATAATCGATCCACAGCCCGGCCGTCAGCGTGTGGGCGCCGCGCTTGAGCGTCAGCCTGGCAATCTGGCCGGCGCGCATCTGCTCGCCCAGCCAGTTGCCCAGCACATTGACCGTGCCGCCGTTTTCGGTGCCCGCCAGCTTGAGCGGTGCATCAAGCGCCTGCGTGCCAAGATAGGTGCCGGGGTAATAGCCATCCGGGCCGATCGAGGCGCCATAGGGCGAGTTGCCATAGCCGAACTGGAGATAGCTGGTGGTGTCGAGCGTCAACCCCGTGCCCAGCGCCAGGTGCAGCGGCGCGGCGAAATAGAGATTGCGGAACGGCTGGCGATAGAGCCGCCAATAATTGAGGTCTCCGCTACCATAGCTGGCAGACAGGTTGTAGCCGCGCCCTTGCGCCTGCCAATCGGCCAGCGTCGGGCTGAGATAGGTGGAATTGCTGGCATCGTTGTACGAGACCGAGAGGCTGGCGGTGTTGCCGTTGCCCCATTCCCCGGCGATCTTGGCATCGATGTGCTGGCGCTTGTCCACGCCCGGCCCGCGCCAGTTATCAGCCTGGTTGTTGGAATAGGACACGAACGCGCGCAGCCCGGTGTTGCCAATGGTGCCGGTGTCCACCCGCACGAAGCCGCGCCGTTCGTTGAACGATCCCACCGAGGCATCGGCCAGCACGCCGAAATCGCGGTGCGGCGCATCCAGGCTCAAGGCCAGCAGGCCGCCCACGGCGTTGACCACCGGCGCGGCAATATCGGCCGAACCCTGGCTCAATTCCACGCGCGCCACGTTTTCCGCATCGGCAAACTGCGCCGGATAGGCATAGTAATAGCCGATGTCGTTTTGCGGCGCGCCTTCCATGGTCACGCCGATGGCATCCTGGCCCAGCCCGCGCAGGCTAAGGCTGGACGAGGTGGACAGGCCGAACGGATCGGTGCCCGCCACGTTGGCGCCGGGCAGGATGTTGACCAGCTGGAACGCGTTGAACGTGGCCGCCTGCTTTTCGATGAAAGCCGCGCCGATCGTGCTGACCGCCTTGGGCACTTGTTGATCAGGCAGCAGGCCTTCGGGATCGGGATGGCCGATCACGCGGATCTGGCGCGGGCCATCCTGGCCATCGGCATCGGCGTTGGCACTATCGGCCGCGCGGGCCGTGCCCGTGGTGGCAAGGGCCAGCGCGGTGGCCGCGCCCATCCAGGCGCGCTTGCGCCCATTACCGGCAATGGGGCCGATCAGGGTGCCGATCATCGTTTGTCACTCTTTCTTTCAACTGCCAGGGGGGCGCGCCTACACGCTATTGCCGGCTTGGCAAAGCATGGCCTTTGCCCTGGGGTGCATTGACCGCCTTTGCCGCCCCGGCAACAAGGATTATGCGCTGGCGCCCGCGCGGCGGGCACAGATCGCATAACAAGCGCAACGCCTGCCCGATAGGATCGGCGCAATGACCTGCACTGTCCTGCCTGCCGCCACGCCCGATCTGGCCGCCCCGCCCATCGCCCCCGCGCCGATGGCTTATGCCCAATGGGTGGCCGCCGCGGTGGCGCTGGCACGCAAGGCGCCGCGCCCGATCGTGAGCCTGTTCGAAAGCTCGGTGCCCGAACCGCGTGCCTTGCTGCGCCAGGCCGTGCTGGCCACGGTCGAACCCGATTTTTCGCCGCGCTATGTCAGCGCCTTTGGCGATGGCAATCCATTCGTGCGCGCCATGCTGGCGCAAAGCCATGGCGTGGATGTGGACCAGGTGCTGTGCACCACCGGCGCCACGGGCGGCCTCGCGCTGCTCTATCGCGCCCTATTGCAGCCCGGTGACCGCGTGCTGGTGGAAGTGCCGGGCTTCGACCTGTTTGCCGGGGCGGCGCAGGTTCAGGGCGTGGCGGTCGATACCTTTACCCGCCCTGCCCCGCATTTCGGCATCGACGTGGCCCAGGTGGCCGCCGCGCTGCGCCCCGAGACGCGGCTGATCGTGGTGTCAGACCTGCACAACCCTTCGGGCATGGGCATCGCGCGCGAAACCCTGGCCGAGCTGGCGCAGCTTGCCCAGGCGCGCGGCGTGCTGTTGGTCGTGGACGAAGTCTATGGCGACTATGCCGACAAGACCAGCCGCCCCGGCCCGGCGTGCGCGCTCTCGCCGGCGGTGATCAGCCTGTCGAGCCTGACCAAGATTTTCGGCCTGGGTGTGTTGCGCTGTGGCTGGATCGTGGGCGCACCCGGCGTGATGGCCACCTTGCGCGACTATGCCGCACGCGCCGAATTCGGTGTTTCGACCCTGTCGCACGCCGTGGCGGCCGAAGTGATGATGCGCGCCGATGCCTTTGCCGATCATTGGCGCGGCCATGTCGCGCGCGCACGGCCCCGCTTTGCCGCGTGGTTTGCGCGCATGGTGGATGCCGGGCTGATGGCGGGCGAATTGCCCGATGCGGGCTGCATCTGCTTTCCCGCGCTGCCCGGCATTGCCGATACCCGTGCCTTTTCCGAAGCGCTGATCGCGCAAAGCGGGGTGATCGTGGCGCCGGGCGAATTCTTTGGCCAGGCCGGGCACATCCGCATCGGCTTCTGCCTGCCCGATGCCGAGCTTGACGCCGGCCTTGCCGCGCTGGAAGCGGCCCTGCGCCAGGCGGCAAGCGGCCGCACGGCAATCTGAACACGAAACGGGGGGATTTCTGCCAATGCCGCACTTGCCCCGCCTCCTGCCTGCCCTGGTGGCCGCAGCCGCGCTGCTGCCCGCACCTGCCCATGCCGCGCCACCCGCGCTCACGGTTACCTTTGCCCCGCGCGCCGATGCGGCCGACCCGGCCCGCGTGGGCACGGTGGAGGTAACGCTGCGCCTGACCGGACTGGCCGCCAAGGCCGGCACGCCGGTGCTGCAATTGCCGCTGCTGGCCAGCAATGTCGATACCATGGCCAGCCTGCTGGGCCCGCTGCACGCGCGCGATGCGGCCGGGCCGCTGCTCTTGCGCCCGCGCGATGCCGTGCTGGCCGACAGCGCCGATGGCGATAGCGTCAGCGGCGGACCGGGGCGGGAATGGCTGGCGCCGCGCGCGATCCGGGGCACGCTCGTCGTCTCCTACCGCGTGCCCGCCCAGGCCAGCCTGCCGCCGCGCGGCCCCGCCCCGCCCTTTGCCTTCAGCGCCGATGGCGGCGCGGTTTCGGCCGCCGGGCAGGTTTTCCTGCTGCTGCCCCCCGGCACCACGCACTGGCGCGCCACGTTCGGCTTTGATCTGTCGCGCGCGCCCAAGGGCAGCCGCGGCGTCAGTTCGCTGGGCGCCGGCACGGTCACGGCGGCAGAGCCGCTCGATGCCAGCGCCCTGCGGCAAAGCTTTTTCATGGCTGGCCCGATCGGCACCTGGCCCGCAAGGCCCGCACAACAAGGCTTCTTCGGCGCCTGGCAGGGCCGCCCGGCCTTCGATGCCGGCGCGCTGCTGGCGTGGACCGGCGCGCTCCATGGCCATTACCGGCAGATGTTCGGGCAGACCCGGCCCGCGCCCTATGGCGTGTTCCTGCGCTACAACCCGATCAACGCGGGCGGCGGGGTGGGCCTCCACCATGCTTTCGTCACCACGTTCGGGACGGGGCGCGGCGCGGACCTGGCCAGCATCCGCATCACGCTGGCGCACGAAATGTTCCACACGTTCCAGCCCTATATCACCCGGCCCGAGGGCCTCGAATCCTCGTGGTTCGGCGAAGGGCTGGCCACGTTCTACCAGGCGCGCCTGCCATTCCGCTTTGGCATGATCGATGCCGATGCGTTCCTGCACGATCTGAACTGGACGGCCGCGCGCTATTACACCAGCGCCATGGCCAGCGTGCCCAACGCGCAAGTGCCGGCGCGGTTCTGGGCCGACACCCGCATCCGCACCCTGCCCTATGATCGCGGCATGCTCTATTTCGCAACGGTCGACCGCGCGCTGCGCAAGAAGAGCGGCGGGCGTGAAAGCCTCGACACGCTGGTCCTGGCCCTGCTTGCGCGGCAAAAGGCCGGCGTGCAACTGACCAACGCCGATTGGGAAGATCAGCTTTCCCGCCATCTCGGCCCGCAGGCGGTGGCCGATTTCCGCGCGTTCCTGGATGGCGCGGTGCCGCTGCCGGCGTCCGACGCCTTTGGCCCGTGCTTTGCCCGCACCAGTGCCCGCCTGCGCCGCTATGACCTGGGCTTTGCCACCGATGTGCTGGCCGAGCCCAAGCGCGTCGTGCGCGGCCTGGTGCCCGGCTCTGCCGCCGCGCTGGCGGGTGTGCGCGATGGCGACGAGATCGTCGATCCCGTGCCGCAGGATGGCATCCAGGGCGAGCAGACCCAGCAACTGACGCTGCGCCTGCGCCGCGATGGCCATGTCTTTACCGTCACTTACCTGCCACGCGGCGAAACCGTCGATGCCTGGCAGTGGCAGCGCGTGCCGGTTTCACCCGGCACGGCTTGCGCTCTTTGAGAAAGGTTGTCCCGATGCGCGCCCTGCTGCTTCCGCTCCTGCTCTGCGCCGCCGCCCCGCTTCATGCCCAGACGGCAACACCCCAGCCGGCAACCGTATTGGCAACGCCGGTCATTACCCATCACAAGGGCACGTTCGGCGGGCAGGCCCTGGCCTATACCGCGCGGGTCGAGGCGACCGAGGTCAGGACCGCCGATGGCGCGGCGCGCCTCGTCAGCTTTGCCTATCTGCGTGATGACGCCAACCCCGCCACGCGGCCGGTGCTGTTCGCGTTCAACGGCGGGCCGATCGTGGCCTCGGCCTATGTCCACGTCGGCGGCCTGGGCCCGCGCCGGGCGGCATTCCCCGACGATATCGCCGCCGATCCGGCCAAAGTCACCCTGGCAGACAATCCCGCCTCGCCGCTCGATGCCGCAGACTTGGTCTTCGTCGATCCCGCTTCCACCGGGTTCAGCACCGCCGCACCGGGCACCGATCCCCACGCGTTCTGGTCGGTGCGCGCCGATGCCGCACAAGTCGCCGCGTTCATCCGCGCCTGGCTTGTCGCCCATGGGCGGACGGGGGCGCCGGTCTATGTGCTGGGCGAAAGCTATGGCACCAACCGCGCCTGCGAAATCGCGCGGCAACTGGCACAAGGCCCCGATCCGCTGCCGCTGGCCGGCGTGGTGCTCTATGGCCAGGCGGCCAATATCGTCGAATATGCCCAGCGCCCCGCCAATGTCACCAGCTATGTCGCCTCGTTGCCCACGCTGGCGGCGATCGCCTGGTATCATGGCAAGGCGGATCGGCAGGACCCGGCCTTCCAGGGCATGGACTTGCCCGCGTTCCTGGCCGCCGCGCGCGCCTTTGCCAAGGGCGATTACCTGACCGTGCTCTATCAGGGCAGCGGCGCGCCGCTCGCCGATCGCGCCCGCGTTGCCGCGCGCCTGGCGGCGTTCACCGGCATTCCGGCGGCGTGGTACCTGGCGCACGACTTGCGCATCTCCAAGGAACGCTATCGCGTCGAACTGCTCAAGGACAAGGGCCTGGTGCTGGGCCGCATGGACGCGCGCTATACCATGCCCGCGCCCACGCAGGGCGGCGCCCCCGATGCGTCCGAAGCGATCACCGATACCCTGGCCCGCCTGTTCGAGCGCTATCGCCGCGACGAACTCAAGGTGGCAGAACCGCAGCCCTATGTCCTTTCCGCACCCGTAGAAGGCTTCGACCAGTGGGGCTGGGGATCGGGCACCAGCCCCTTTGCCGATTGGCCCTATTACCAGGGGATCACCGCGATGATGGCGGCCAACCCGCGCTTTCAGGTCCTGGTCGCCAACGGCTATTACGACACGCAGACCACGATGGGCGCGGCCGAACTGCTCGCCACGCAATCGGGCTGGGACCCGCAGCGCGTGACCTTGCGCTATTACGACGGGGGCCACACCGGCTATTCGGTGGCCGCCACGGCCCAGGCCTTGGGGAACGACATTCGCATGCTGATCACCAAGACTGTTCCTGTTCAGACCGGGCAGGCGCCGCGATGACCCGCGCCCTGCTCCCGCTCGTCCTCGCTCTCGCCGGAACGCCCGCGGCGGCACAGGCGGCGGACGAAAACCTCGTCATCGTGTCCAACGGCGAAACCGTGGGATCGCTCAAGATCCACACCCAGGGCAACCGCGTGGCGGTGGATTACCGCGTGGACGAGAATGGCCGGGGCCCCAAGCATCACGAGGATCTGGTCCTCGATCCCTCGGGTGTACCGACCAGTTGGACGATCCAGGGCACCTCGCTGATGGGTGGCGCGGTGGATGAAAGCTATGCCTATGCCGGGCAAGTGGCGCGGTGGAAAAGCCAGGCTGACGCCGGCAGCCAGGCCTCTGCCCGCCCGCCGCTTTACATCGCCAACGATGACAGCCCCTATGCCCTGGCGCTCTATGCCCGCGCGGCGATGGGGCGGCCGGACCATTGCCTGGCGGTGCTGCCATCGGGCCGGGTCTGCGCGCAAGCGGTGCGCACGTTCGCGCTGGGCAGCGGCAAGTCGGCCCTGCCGGTCACCGCCTGGCGCATCACCGGGGTGCAGCTCAACCCCGGCTATGTCCTGCTCGATGGCGCGGGCCGGCTGGCGGGCGTGTTCGGCCCCGGCGCCGATGGCACCACGATCCGCGCCGGCCATGAGGCGCAAGTACCCATGCTGGGCAAGCTGGCGACCGAGCTGGAAACCGCGCGCGCGCTGGCGCTGCAACAGCAACTGGCGCACCGTTTTGCCACGCCGCTGCGCATCCGCAACGTGCACGTGTTCGATCCGGTCAGCGGCACCCGCTCCGCCCTTTCGGCCGTGGTGGTGATGCGCGACACGATCACCCAGGTCTTGGCAGAAGACCCCGCCGCGCCCGATCCGGCCGACGAGACGGTGATCGATGGCCAGGGCGGCACGGTCTATCCGGGGCTGCACGACATGCATTCGCATGCCACGCTGCCTTCGGGCCTGCTCTATCTGGCCGCCGGCGTCACCGCCACGCGCGACATGGGCAACGACAACGCGTTCCTGCAGGACCTGATCACCCGCGTCGATGCCGGGCAAGTGGCCTGGCCGCGCATCGTGCCCAATGGCTTCATCGAGGGGCGCAGCCCCTATTCGGCGCGCTTCGGCTTCATTCCCGCCAGCGTGGACGAAGCGCTCAAGGACGTGCGCTGGTACGCCACGCGCGGCTATGCCGAAATCAAGATCTACAATTCGATGAACCCCGATTGGGTGGCGCCCATCGCGGCAGAGGCGCATCGCCTCGGCCTGAAAGTGACCGGCCATGTCCCCGCCTTCGACACGCCCGACCGGGTGATTGCCGATGGCTATGATTCCATTGCCCATATCAACCAGTTGATGCTGGGCTGGATTCTCAAGCCAGGCGAAGACAGCCGCACGCCCTTGCGCCTGACGGCCATGGCACGCGCGGGCAGCCTCGATCTGTCCGCGCCCGCCGTGCAGCACACCGTGGGGCTGATGCAGCAGCATCATGTCGCGCTCGATACCACGGCCTCGATCCTCGAACAGCTGATGCTCAGCCGCGCCGGGCACGTACCGCCGGGGCAGGAGGATTTCCTCGCCAACATGCCGATCGGCTTCCAGCGCTATCGCCAGCGGTCGTTCGTCAGCCTGCCCGATGCCGCCGCCGATGCGGCCTATCACAGCGGCTTTGCCAAAGTGCTGGAAACCATCGGCATGTTGCACCGCGCGGGCATCACCCTGCTGCCCGGCACCGATGAAGCGACCGGCTTTGCCGTGCAGCGCGAGCTGGAGCTCTATGTGCAGGCCGGCCTTACCCCGGCGCAGGCGCTGCGCACGGGCACGCTGGATGCCGAGCGCTTTTTGGGGCGGGAGGGGCAACTGGGCACGATCGCGCGGGGCAAGCTCGCTGATCTGGTGCTGGTGCCGGGCAATCCGGTGGAAGACATTGCCGCCATCCGCCGCCCCCGCCTGGTGCTGCGCGGCGGGGTCGCCTATTTCCCCAGCGAGATCTACACCGCGCTGGGCATTGCCCCGTTCACCACGCCGCCGCCGCTCCATCCCGCCAAGGAAACCCTGGCCAGCCAGGATGCCGGCCTCACCGCCCGCTCCGCCTTTGGATACGAGATTGCCGACCATGCCGATTGACCGCCTGATCCTGGCCGCTGCCCTCGCGCTCGCCCCGCTCGCCGCCCCGCTGCCCGCACAGGCGCAGGACGCCGCGCCGCGCACTTTCATCACGCGAGGCTTGGGCACCTTTGGCAACAAGCGCATGCCCTATGTGGCGGTGGAAGAGGAATTCATCCTGCGCAGCCCCGATGGCAAGGCGGCCGCGAGCGTCTTTGCCACCAGCTATTTCAAAGAGCCCACGAAGACCGAAGATCGCGATCCCACCCGGCCGGTCCTGTTCGTGTTCAACGGTGGGCCAGGCTCGGCCTCGCTCTGGTTGCACATGGGCCTGCTTGGCCCGCAGCGTATCGATTTCGACGATCCCGATCATCCGCAGACCACCCCGCCGTTCCACACCGTGGCCAATGCCGACAGCCCGCTCGACGTGGCAGACCTGGTGCTGATCGATCCGCCCGGCACCGGCTACAGCCGCATCCTGGCCGATGGCACCCCGGCGATGTTCTATGGGGTGGAGCAGGACGCGGTGGCCACGGTGCAGGTGATGGAACAGTGGCTGGCCCACTACGGCCGGATGAACGCGCCCAAATACATCCTCTCGGAAAGCTATGGCACAGTGCGGGCGGCGGTGGTGGCGCGGCTGCTGGCCGGCGGCCCCACCCAGACCGGGCAGATGGACGGCATCAGCCTGAACGGCGTGATCCTGCTGGGCCAGGCGATGGACATGGCCCATGGCGAAGCGGGCGACGATCGCGCCTACCTCGGCATCCTGCCCAGCCTGGCGGCCACGGCCTGCCATTTCCACAAGGTGGCGCCAGGCTGCACGCCGCAGGGCCAGGTCGATGCCGCGCAGGCCTTTGTCGATGACACTTATCTGGGCGCGCTCCATGCCGGGTCGCGCCTCGATCCCGCGCGCCGCGCCGCCGTGGCGCAGGCCATGGCGCGCCTCATCGGCGTTCCGGCCGAAACGATCCTGGCCAATGACCTGCGCCTGTCGGGCGCGGCCTTTGCCCGCCTGCTGCTCGCTGGCGAAGGGCGGCGCACCGGGCTTTACGATGCGCGCTTCACCCTGCCGCTGGCCGCCGCCGGGCCAGACCCGGTGGCCGACGATCCGGCCATGGCGCAATATGTGCCCGGCTTCGTCGCCGCGTGGGACGCCTATGCCCGCGACACGCTCCAGATCGACCTGCCCCAGCCCTACAAGGCGATTGCCTTTCGCGATGTGAACGGGCCGTGGGACTATGGTTCGTCCCCCAGCAACTATGCCACCGATCTCGCCACGGCGATGAACCGCAACCCGGCGCTGCGCGTGCTGGTGGGCACCGGGTTCTATGACCTGGTCACGCCGCTGGGCACGGCGCACGATACCATGGCCCATTCCGGTGCGCCGGCAGATCGCGTTGCCTTCCGCACCTACCCCGCCGGGCACATGGCCTATCTGGGCCGCGATGCGCGGCAGGCGCTGGCCGCAGACTTGCGCGCCTTCATCACCGGCACTCTGCGATGAGCGCACCGGAAACGCCGGTCCAGCTCGGCAAATCGGTGGGCCTGGTCGGGGTCGTCACCTTCGGCGCGGGCACCGCGATCGGGGTTTCGATCTTCACGATCCTGGGGCCAACGGCGCAAGTTGCCGGGGCGGGCCTGTTGCCCGCGATCGGCCTTGCCGCGCTGCCGATGCTGATCTTTGCCCTGGCCTATGCCTATCTCGGTTCGGCCCTGCCGGTTTCGGGCGCATCCTACGAATGGCCGCGCCGCTTCATCCATCCGGCGGTCGGCTTTCTCATCGCCTGGATGCGCATCGTGGCCAACGTGGGCGCCATGGCGATCCTGTCCCAGGTGCTGGTCGGCTATCTCGGCATGGTCGTGCCCCTGCCGCCGCTGCCCGCCATGGCGGCGCTGATCACGCTGGTCTTTGCGCTCAACTATCGCGGCGTCGCGCTTGCGGCCAAGGCGCAGACGGCGCTCATGGCGCTGCTGCTGGTGGTGCTGGCGCTGCTGGTGGCGCTTGGCCTGCCGCACGTGCGCGTGGCCACGATGGGCGGGCCGCTCTCGGTGCCGCTGCCCCAGGTGCTCGCCGCCGTGCCGCTGATGATCAGCCTGTTCCTGGGCATCGAAAGCGCGGTGGAAATCGGCGAGGAAGTGCGCAACCCCGCGCGCACCATGCCCTTGGGCATTGCCCTGGCAATTGGGCTCACTGCCCTGGTCTATGGCGCGGTGGCGGCCACTGCGCTGGGCCTGGTCGGCCCGGCAGGGCTCGCCGCCAGCAAGGCGCCGCTGCTCGATGCCGCGCGCGTGGCCATGGGCAGCCCGGCGGCCACGGTGCTGATCGTGGGCGCGGCCACCCTCTCCATCGTCAAGTCGATGAACGCGCTGGCGCTGACTTTTTCGCGCAGCCTTTTTGCCATGGGGCGCAGCGGCGCGCTGCCAACCGCATTGGGCCGGGTGCATCCGCGCTTTGCCACGCCGCATGTGGCCGTGCTGCTGGCCTGGGCCTGCGCCATGGCCGGCATGCTCCTGCCGCGAAGCCTGGTGTTCCTGCTGCTGGCGGTCAACCTGCCGACCATGCTGAAATACGCCGCCTGTTCCTGGTCGGCCACGGTCGTTGCCCGCCACCACCCCGAAATCCACGCCCGCGCGGCACTGGGCATGGCGCCTGCCACGGTCACGCTGGTCGGCCTGGCCGGCGTGGTGGCGGCGCTGGCCATTGCCGCCTTTGGCGTGGAGGCCGATCCGCGCCCCTATCTTCTGGTGGGGGGCTGGCTGGTCCTGGGGCTGGCCTGGTGGTTCGCGTTCGCGCGCAAGAGCTGATCGATCATCGCGCGCATCGCCTGGCGGCCGGGCGCATCGGCAAAGACCGCATGCCCCGCCGGCAGCGCCACCAGCCGGGCGCGCGATTCCGGCAGCCAGGCATGGTGCAACGCATCGCGCGTGGCCATCAGCGGCACGGCCATATCGTAATAGCCGCCCACCAGCGTCACTTGCAGCGCCGGATGGTCGGCCATGGCCTGGGCCAGGTTGCCCAGCAGATCGGGCAGGCGATCGGCCTCGTCCCCACCATCGCCCGCGCCCTCCACACGCGGCCAGCGCCACTGGAAATTGACGTCCAGCGTCAGCGAAACATAATCGCGCGCGGTCTGCACGCCCAGTTCGCGGCGCAGATAATCGCCCAGCGCGGCTGAAACGATCACGTTGCTCGCGCCCAGCCCCAACGCGGGATCGCTGGCCGCCGATGGCCGCCCGGCCACCGGCGCCGGGCGCGGCGCCGCCACGCGGCTGTCGAGCCGGCCGACGACCTCGCCCTTGCCGGCCAGCAATGCCGCGCGAAACGTTTCCACGTCCACCCGCAAGCGCGCGGCGCGGATCGTGGCCGGTGGCAGGCCGATCAACCGCGCCATCTGCGCCGCCACGCGGGCCTGCTGTGCCGGGGCCAGCGCGCTGCCGGCCAGCAAGGCGCGGGCATAAGGACCGGCGGCAAAGGCGGCCGCGCGCGCTTCCACTTCCGCCGGGGGCAGGCCCGCAAGCGCGCCCTTGCCGTGGGCCGCAGCGGCCACGGCCATGGCCGGCAGTGCCTCCACCAGTTCGCTGTCTCCCTGTGGCCCGATCGCCAGGGCGGGAGAGAGCAGGACCAGGCCGGCCAGGTTCACGTCCTTGAGCAGGGGCAGCATCGCCGCCGCGCGGGTTCCGCCATAGCTTTCTCCCACCACGATCACCGGCGCATGGGCGCGGCCATGCGCGGCCAGCCAGCCGGTGATCGCCTGGGCCATGGCCCGCGCATCGCCCGCCACGCTCCAGAACGGCGCACCGCCGCCGGGTGTAAGCGGGCGGCTGAACCCCGTGCCCACCGGATCGACGAACACCAGGTCGGCGCGATCGAGCGGCGTCTCGGCATTGTCCACCAGGCCACTGCCTTCGCGCCGGCGCGGCCCCATGGCCTCGACGTGCAAGGGAGAGGACGAAGCCCCTGGCCCGCCGTTGAAGGCAAAGATCACCGGCCGCGCGGCATCGGCCGTGCCGCTGCGCAGATAGGCGATCGTGGAAATCGTCGCCGCCGGCTGCCCATCCGGGCCGCGCAGCACCTGCTGTTCGAACACCGCGTCATAGTCCAGCCGCCCAGCGGGCGTGGCCAGGGCATGGTGGCTGGTCGCCGGGGCAATCGGGCCATCTTGCGCGGGTAAAGCGGGCGGTGGCGCGGCCGCCAGCAGCAGCGGCGCCAGCGCCAGGGCCGCGCGGTTCACCGGCACGCCCCGGCAGGCGGTGCGGCCCGTTGCCACTGCCAGCCATCCACATGCCCATGGGGCGTGTCCCACTGCGCCGCCACGCGGGCAAAGCAGGGGCCAAAGGTATCGGGCAGGGGATCGAGCGTATCCGTTCCGTCCAGGATCAGGCGCTTGAACCGGTCGCGTTCCCCCGCGTCGCCCAATTCGCGCGAGACCGCCGCCAGCCAGGCTTCGGTATCAAAGCGCACGCCCTGTTCGCGCGAGAGGAACAGCGGGAACAGCACGCTTTCCAGATTGCGCTGGCCATGGCTATGGGCGCGGATACGGGCATCCAGATCGTGGAAATACATCGCCGCGCGGTAATAGACGATGTGGCGCACCTCTTCATCGCCAAAGCCGATCTTCACCACATCGGCCGCCGCCATGTTGCGCGCCTTGCTGGTGAAATAGCGGCGCGCCAGCCGGTTGACCGCGTCGAGATAGGCATCGGCACTTTCAAATCCGCCGCGCCATTGCAGATCGTCTTCGTAATACGTCGTCAGCCCTTCGGAAAACCAGCTGGAAATGCCGCTGGGCGCTTCGATCTGGCCGGTCCACTGGTGGATCATCTCGTGAAAGAACAGCGAGCTGGGCATTTCGCCCTTTTCGCCCGGCGCCAGCGGCCCGCGTGAAAGCATGAACGACTGGTCCAGCGCCGTACCGCCGCCATAGGGCGCCGCATCGCGGAACTGCACGAAGATGCGATAGGCGCGATGGGCTTTCATGTGGGGAAAATGTCCCTGCAGATAGCGGTGCGCCGCCCCGGCGCGTGCCAGCGCGGTAGGCACGTCGAACACCGGCTGGCCCAGCCAGGTCCCGGCAAAGCCGTCGCGCGTGCCGGTGGCCGGCCAATGCCCCAGCGGCCCGGCCATGAACCAGCTATCGGCCAGCGCCTGGGCGCCACCGGGCACCACCACGTCGCCCGCGCCATAAGAGATCGCCGCACTCGCGCCCTTGGCCATGGCCGAAAGATCCCAGTGCAATCGCGCGGGCAGCGCGTCGCGGTTTTCCGGCAGCAGCAGGAACCCCCCCCCCGCCGCCGCCAGCCCCCCGCCCACTGCGCGCAGGCCGAAGGCAGGCCCGCCGGGCCCACCGGCCGGCATCACCGCGGCGCGATAGCGGATCGCCACTTGCCCCTGCACCGCGCGGATGGCACGCCAGTGCCGATACCAGGGGAACCCGCCCTTGACCGGCGCATCCTCGCTCATGGCCAGCGGCACCGGCCCCTGCGCATCGCTCACGGCCAGGCCGCTGAGCCGGTCGGCCACCCCCGGCGCGCCGGGATAGACCACCGGCGCTGCCAGCAAGAGCGTGCCGTCGGCGGGCGCGGGCAGGTCCATCGCCACGGCCACCCCCGCCACCGCGCCATCGGCCATGTCGGGGCGCAACGTGACGGCAAGCTGGTCCGCCTGGCGCGGCGCAGCACCCATCGCCAGGGCGGCGGCCAAGGGCAGAAAGGCACGGAAGGAAAGCACGGATTGAAACTGGGGCATCGCGGCGCTCGCTATGGTGATGCCGCGCAGCCTAGCGCAGCCGGCCCGGGCAGTCCGTGTCTTTCGCGCGGCCGCCATGGCCGTGGCCGGCATAGATTATGCGGCAAGCGCCAGCGATACAGGCGAATCGCGCCGGGCGCCACGGCACGGCTCACACCCCGCCAGGCCGCTTTCACGCATAAAAATGACCCGTAGCGGGCAGGCCTGCGCCATATCCAAATAAAAATTCCCGCTTCGCTGTGGTGTTCTTGCCGATAACGAACCAACCAGAACAATGAGGGCATCCATGCAGACCAACACCACCGGCGCCTTCCGCCGTCGATCCGCCCTGGCCCTGGCCCTGGCGCCGATCCTTTCCAGCGGCCTGGCCCTTGGCGCCCACGCGCAAACCGCCGCGCCGGATGCGCCGCAGGCCAACGCCGATGATTCAGGCGAGACGATCATCGTCACCGCGCTCAAGACCAGCCAGCGCCTGATCGACGTGCCTGCCCCGGTCACCGCGCTGTCGGCCAGCACGCTTACCCAGCAGAACCTCACCAACATCCGCGATTACTTCAACCGCATCCCCGGCCTGCAATATTCCGGCCAGGCCGTGCACAGCCTGTCGCTGCGCGGCATTACCACCGGCGGGGCCACCAATCCCACGCTGGCCGTGCTGGTTGACGATGTGCCCTTCGGTTCGGCCACGGCCAACGGCGATACCGACATTCCCGATTTCGACCCGGCGATCCTTTCGCGCATCGAAGTGCTGCGCGGCCCGCAGGGCACGCTCTATGGCGCGGCCAGCCTGGGCGGCATCATCAAGTACGTGACGCAAGACCCCAGCACCACGCAATTCACCGGGCGGGTGGAAGCGGGCGTGTCCACCGTGGCCCACGGCGGCCAGGGCAATTCGCTGCGCGGCTCGTTCAACGTGCCGCTGATCAAGGACCGCGTTGCGCTGGCGGTTAGCGGTTTCTATCGCCGCGATCCGGCCTGGGTGGACAACACCGACAGCAACACCGGGCAATTCCTGGCCAACGCCAACCACCAGCGCCAATGGGGCGGCCGCGCCGCGCTGCTGCTGCGCCCGGTCGATAACCTGACGATCACGCTCAGCGCCATTCGCCAGCGCCTGCGCACCGAGAACAGCGGGTTGGTCGATTTCAAGTCCGACACCGATTTCAACAGCGTCAACGCCGATCCCTATTCGGTCACCCGCGTGCTGGGCCAGCCCAGCCGCAGCCAGTTCGATGTCTATTCCGCGCGCGCCGTGCTCGATCTGGGCAAAGTCCAGGTCACCTCGGTCACCGGCTGGAATGTCAACGAATCCGTGCCCTACCAGGATCTCACCAGCATCTTCGGCGGATTGCTCGGCCGCTATTACGACGGGCTGTCCTCGGTCTTCCTGACCAATTCGCATCGCGCCGCGCGCTTTTCGCAGGAACTGCGCCTCTCGGGCAGCAGCACCACGCTCGACTGGATGCTCGGCGGGTTCTATTCGGTCGAACACGCCAACATCTCGCAGACCATGCTGCTGATGAACGCCAGTGGCGGCCTGATCGACACGCCTTATGTCGGTGCCGGGCCTTCCACTTATCGCGAACTGGCCGCCTTCGGCACGGTGACCGGGCATCTGGCGCCCGGCCTCGATCTGCAAGTGGGCGGCCGCTATGCCCACAACAAGCAGGACAATCTCTCCACCGTCGTCACCACCGGCGTCGCGCAATATATCTTCGGCTTTTCCAGCAGCGAAGAACACCGCACGTCGGAAAGCCCGTTCACCTGGCTGGTTTCGCCCAGCTGGCACATCACGCCCGACGTGATGGTCTATGCGCGCGTGGCCAACGGCTATCGCCCTGGCGGCACCAACACCCTGGCCGATGGCGTGCCCGGCACCTATCGGTCTGACCGCGTGGTCAACTATGAAGCGGGCGCCAAGGGTTCGGTGCTGGAGGGCAAGCTCGATTTCGACCTCTCGGTGTTCCAGATCGACTGGACCCGCATCCAGTTGCAGAACACCTCTGCCAACGAGCTGACGTTCACCACCAACGGCGCCAAGGCGCGCAGCCGCGGCGTGGAACTGGCCGGAACGGTGCGGCCGTGGAAGGGCGGCGCCATCAGCGGCAATGCCACGTTCACCGATGCCGTGCTGACCCAGGCCCTGCCGGCGGCCACCGATGGCGGTTCCGCGCTGGTGGGTGCCAAGGGCGATCGCCTGCCCAATTCGGCGCGCTTTACCGCCAATATCGGGCTCGACCAGAAAGTGCCGCTGGGCGATGGCATCAGCGGCTCGCTGGGCGTGAACTATGCCTGGACGGGCAAGCGGCCGGGCGATTTCCTCAACAGCCTCGCTGCCGCGGGCCGCGAGCGCCAGATGCTGCCCAGCTATGGCCAGCTCGACGTGCGCGCCGGCGTGGCGCTGGATGCGGGGTGGAGCGTCAACGTGTTTGCCCGCAACCTGACCGACGAACGCGCCGTGCTCTATGCGATCAACCGCAACGGCACCACGGCGCCCTATGGTCGCTACATCCCGCCCCGCACGGTCGGCGTGCAGTTCGCCGGTTCCTTCTGACCGGCCAATCCCCCGAAACATTCGGGTCGCAACGGTCCGCTGCCTCCATTCCACGGAGGCAGCGGATTTGCCGTTTCAGGCCGCCGCCCGCGCTTCATACCAGCCACGCGTGGCTTTTACGGCGCCCACGATCGACAGCATGACCGGCACTTCCACCAGCACGCCCACGACTGTTGCCAGCGCCGCCCCCGATTTGAGGCCGAACAGGCCGATCGCCGCCGCCACGGCCAGCTCGAAGAAGTTGGATGCCCCGATCAGCGCAGCAGGCGCCGCCACGCACCAGGCCACCCCCATGCGCCGCGACAGCCAATAGGCCAGCGCGGCATTGCCATAGACCTGGATCAGGATCGGCACCGCCAGCAGCGCGATCACCAGCGGCTGCGCCAGGATGGCCTGCCCCTGGAACCCGAACAGCAAGACCAGCATGGTGAGCAGCGACACCAGCGAAACCGGGCCAAGCGCCGCCAGCAGCCGCGCCAAAGCGGCCTCTCCGCCCCCCTTGAGCCCACCACGCGCCAGCACCGCCCGGCGCAACACTTGCGCGACGATCACCGGCACCACGATATAGAGCATGACCGACAAGAGCAGCGTCGCCCACGGCACCTGCACCGCTGCCACGCCCAGCAGCAGGCCGACCAGCGGCGCGAACAGGAACATCATGATCACATCGTTGAGCGCCACCTGCGAAAGCGTGAAAGTCGGCTCGCCATCGCACAAGTTGGACCAGACGAAGACCATCGCGGTGCAGGGCGCCGCCGCCAGCAGGATCAGGCCCGCGATATAGGATGGCCCCTGCCCCGCCGGCAGCCACGGCGCGAACAGCCAGCCGATGAACAGCGTGCCCAGCGCGGCCATGGAAAACGGCTTGACCGCCCAGTTGATGAACAGGGTGACGCCCACCCCTTTCCAATGCTGCCGCACCGTACCCAATGCGGCAAAATCGATCTTGAGCAGCATCGGCACGATCATCAGCCAGATCAGGACGGCCACCACCAGGTTGACCTGTGCCAGTTGCGCGGCGGCGATGGCGGCGAACAGCCCCGGCACGATCTGCCCCAGGGCAATGCCGGCCACGATGCACAGTGCGACCCACAGCGAAAGATAGCGTTCGAACCTGCCCATGGCTCAGATCACGCGCTGGCCGGCGGCATCGACCACGGCCTGCCCGTCTTCCTTGGCAAACGCGCCTTGCTGCTCGGCAGGCAGCAGATCCAGCACCGCTTCGGACGGACGGCACAGTTTCACGCCCAGCGGGGAAACCACCAGCGGTCGGTTGATCAGGATCGGATGGGCGATCATCGCATCGATCAGCGCATGGTCCGTCAGCGCGGGATCATCCAGCCCCAGTTCGGCATAAGGCGTGCCTTTCTCGCGCAGCAACGCGCGCGGGGAAATCCCGGCGCGCACGATCAACTGCGTCAGCAGCGCGCGCGATGGCGGGGTTTTCAGATATTCGATCACGTGCGGTTCGATCCCCGCATTGCGGATCATCGCCAGCGCATTGCGCGAAGTGCCGCATTCGGGATTGTGATAGATGACGATATCCACGCTCGTGTCTGCGTGCATTGGGCGGTTCCTTTCAGCAACAGGGAGAAAGCGCCGCAATCAGCGGCGCGCAGAGCGCGGCATTGCCCGCGCAGCAATCGGTGACCAGAAACAGCGTCAGCGCGCGCAGCCCATCCAGGTCTGCCCGATAGACGATCGTGCGCCCCTGCCGATCGGCCCGCACCAGCCCGGCTCGCGCCAGAATGCCCAGGTGCGCCGACATGGTGTTCTGCGGAACATCCAGCAGCCGTGCGATCTCGCCGGCCGGCAACCCCTCGGGCTCGTGCCGCACCAGCAACCGAAACCCGTCAAGCCGCGTTCCCTGCGCCAGCGCACCCAGCGCCGCTATGGCCGAATCATTATCCATATATCCGGATTAATGGATATATCAGGGTTTGGCCAGCCAAGCCTGCACGCCCGCCCGCCTGCAGGAGGGGCGGGGGAAGAAATTTTCCCATGGAGCTGGAAAAAGCCTACCCCGCGCGCACGCGCTCCAGCAGCAACTGCGCGGCGGCCAGGTCCTGCACCGCGTGGCCGAGCGACTTGTAAAGCGTGATATCCTGCGCGTTCCGGCGGCCGGGCACGTGGCCCAGCAGCACTTCGCCGATCTCGGCCACGATATGCGCATCGTCCACCGCGCCGGCGGCGCGGGCGACCAGGAATTCGGCGGCGGCTTCGCGGGCGTTGGCCTTGCTGTCGGCGATATAGCGCGCGGCAGCGACAAGTGCGGTGTCGGCTTCCACCGGGCCCGGCGCGCTCGATCCCACCAGGTTGACGTGGGTGCCGGGCTGCACCCATTGCCCCAGCAGGATCGGCTGGGCCGCGCCGCTCACGGTGCAGATCACGTCGGCCTGCGCCACCGCATCTGGCGCGTCGGGTGCCACGGCCACGGGCAGGCGATCCTGCCATTCCTGCACCACCGCCGCCGCGCGGGCGGGATCGCGGCCCCAGATCAGGATGCGCTCGAAGTGGTGGACCAGCGGCAGCGCGGCCAGGTGGGTGTGGGCCTGCCCGCCGGTGCCCATGATCAGCAACACGCGCGCATCGGCGCGAGCCAGGGCGCGGGTGGCCACGGCCGTGGCGGCGGCAGTGCGGATATGGGTCACCGCCTCGGCATCGACCACGGCCACGGGGCGGCCTTCCGTCGGCTCGAACAGGGTGATCACCCCGCGATGGCGGCGCTGGCCCGGCCGGGCGGGATCGGCGAACACGCTGATCAGCTTGGCCCCGAACATGCCATCGTCCGCCAGGCTCGCGGTCATCTGGGCAAAGGTGCGCCCTTCGCCCATGTGGATCATGGTGCGCGGCAATTGCCGCGTGGCGCCGCCCGAAAGCGCGCGCATGGCCGCCTCCATGGCCGCGATGCAGGCAGGATAATCGAGCAGGCGATGCACGCTCTCGCCATCGATGAACACCAGGTCTTGCGCCATCTTGGCCTCTTTCATGCGCGCGGCAGCGCCGCCAGGAACCGGTCTATATCGGCATCGTCGTTCTGCACCGAAGGCGTCAGGCGAAAGCGGTTGGCCGAAAGCGTCAGCTTCACCCCCGCCGCAGCCATCGCCGGGCCGATCTTGGCGCGGGCATCGGCGCAGATCGCGGTCACGATCGGTGCCCGGCATTCGGGCGGGGTCATCACTGTATAGCCGCGCGCGGGCAGTTCGGCCTTGAGCCGGGCGACCAGCCCTTGCGCATGGGCCTGGATGCGCGCCACCCCCGTGGCCATGATCCAGTCGAGCGAATGGTGCAATTGCGCGATCACCGCATGGCTATGGGTGCCTAAGGCAAAGCGGCCGGTGGCATTGTCGGCAAAGGCATAGTCGGCCACCGCCGCCCCCGGCGGATCGAGCGGATAGATATGCGGCTGGAACGTATCGATACCGTAATAGCCATAGGCGCAACGCTTGAGCCGCGGCCACACATCGCGCCGCACATAGAGGAACCCCAGCCCGAAATCGCCCATCAGCCACTTGTACGAAGCGCAGGCGGCGAAATCGACGCCGCTGGCTTTCACGTCCACCGGCACGCAGCCGGCGGCATGGATCATGTCGGCATAGACCAGCGCGCCATGGGCATGGGCCAGGTCGCACACGGCTTTGAGGTCATGCTCGAACCCGTTGATCGTGGACACGTGCGAAAGCGCCACCAGCCGCGCCCCGGCCGCCAGAGCCTTGGCCATGTCTTCCATGCGGATACGCCCATCCACCGCCCGCACCCAGGTGACGTTCACCCCCTGCCGCGCCATTTCTTCATACAGCGGGATGGAGCCGAAGAAATGCAGCGTGTCGGTCACCACGCGGGCGCCGCCGTTGCCCGGCAGGTCCAGCGCGCGCAGCACCATCTGCTCGGCGGCCGTGGTGCTTTGCACATACGTCACTTCATCAGGATCGGCGTTGATCAGCCGGGCGAACTTGGCCAGCAGGCCTTCCTCGTCCAGGTCATAGCCTTGCGCCGCCGGGTCCAGCCGTCGCTTGGCCAGATAAGTCTCGATAGCGGCCTGGCCACCCAGGCTCAGCGGGTGCTGCGATCCATTGTCGAGGTAGGCAAGGCTGGTCGGCGCAAAGGCGGCGCGGGCCGGCAGCGCGGTCGCGGTTGGCGCGGTTGCGGCCGCGGCGCGCGCGGCCTGCGGGCCGGCTGCCATGCCGGCGGCCACGCCCGCGCCCAGCCCCTGAATCGCCTGGCGCCGCGTCAGCCCCGCGCCCGCCATCGCCTCTGTGCCCTGCTTGTATGCCATGTTGCCTTGCATAGCCGCCGACCGCTGCCAATTCATGCCGTTTCGCAGCGGGTTTGCGCATAACCATGCCGGGCAGCGACGGTCCGCGTCGTTCATGCAGGTAAACCATGCATTTCGTCGATATTATCTTGTGTTGTGCTGCAGCCCGGATAGCTGTTGCGCAAATTACAGGAATTTCCGCATGGCCGAACCGCTCAGCCCGATCGATCTCAAGATCCTGGACCAGATCCAGAAGGATGCCAGCCTTTCCACCACCGAACTGGCCGAAAAAGTGGGCCTGTCGCAATCGCCGTGCTGGCGGCGCCTGCAACGGCTGCGCGAGGAAGGCTATATCAAGGGCCAGGTCGCCCTGCTCGATCGCAAGCAGCTGGGCGATGCGATCATTGTCTTTGCCACGCTCAAGATGGCCGCGCTTTCCGACAAGCAGCGCGAGGATTTCCTGCGCAAGATCGAAATCACGCCCGAGATCCTGGAGTGCCACACCATTTTCGGCGAGCGCGACATCATGATCAAGGTGATCGCGCAATCGCTGGAATGGTATCAGAAATTCATCTTCAAGGTGGTGCTCAAGCTGCCCGGGGTGATCGATATCGTATCCACCGTCACGCTTTCGGAATTGAAGCACACCACGGCCATTCCCGTGCGCGGTTTTGCCAGCGTCTGACGATCTCGGCGATCGTGCCCCCTGGATACCGGCCGGGGCAATACCCATAGACGGGAACGTTCAACACCCGTTGCCCATGGAGTGCCGCTTGTCCGATATTCTTGCCACTGCCCGCACGCGCCACACGGCCAAGGCCTATGACCCGGCCCGCCGCATCAGCGACGCCGATATCGCCACGTTGGAAAACCTGCTGCGCTTCAGCCCGTCGAGCACCAATCTGCAACCCTGGCATTTCATCATCGCCGGAACCGCTCAAGGCAAGGAGCGCGTAGCCAAGGCGGCACAGGAACGCTTTGCCTTCAATGCCAAGGCGATCCGCGATGCCTCCCACGTCGTCGTCTTTGCCAGCCTGATCGATGCCAGCGCGCAGCACATCGCCCGCATCACTGCGCAGGAAGAAGCCGACGGCCGCTTTGCCCCCGATCCCGAAGCGATGAAGGCGCGCGTCCATGCCGGCCGCCTGACCTTTTCGGGGCTGCACAAGTATGAACTGCGCGACCAGCAGCACTGGCTGGACAAGCAGGTCTACCTCAACCTCGGGCAGTTCCTGCTCGGCGCGGCGACACTGGGCATCGATGCCACGCCGATGGAAGGGGTGGACACGCGCATCCTCGACGCGGAATTTGCCTTGCGCGAAAAAGGCTTCAACAGCCTGTTCGTGGTCGCCCTGGGCTATGCCGACAAGGACGCCGATTACAACGGGCGCCTGCCCAAGTCGCGCTTGCCGCTCGAAACCATCATCACCCACGTCTGACCGGGTCGGCCCGCGCCGGGTGACGGCCTGCGCCCGTCCCCGGCGCGAAGGGGCACTTGCACAAGCGCGCGCGATTGCCGATGGGGATTGGCGAGGGCACGGTGCAGATGCAAGGCAAACCCCCAATTCGATGGCCCGCGCGCGCCGGTGCCCTGGCGCTGGCGGCATGGTGCGGCGTGGCGGTGCCGGCCGCGCCCACGCCCGCCGGGCAGGCAGCGCCAACACCGCCGCCGGCCTGGATGCACCACGCCTGGACCGCGCGCGATCACGCCCCGCGCTTTGTCCAGTCGCTGGCACAGGACCGCGACGGTTTCCTGTGGGTCGGCAGCGTCGAGGGGCTGTTCCGGTTCGACGGCACCACGTTCGAGCCGGTCCCGCCCCCGCCGGGCCACCCGCGCGCCGCCACGGCCGTCAGCGCCCTTGCCGCCGCGCCCGATGGCACGATCTGGCTGGGCTATGCCGGGGGCGGCGGCGTTGCCGTCTATCGCCAGGGCCGGCTGCACGATGCCGGGCGGCCGGGCAACGCCGGCGAAATCACGCGGATCGTGATCGGTGCCGACGGGCAGCCCTGGATCGCGGCGGGAGACGCCGATCATGCGGTCTATCGCCACACCCCGGCCGGCTGGCAGGCGGTAGAATCCGCAAGCTTCGACCAGCACGATACCGAGCCGCAACTGCTCTCGCGCACGGGCACGCTGTGGTTCGGCACCTGGGGCGGGCCGCTGTCCTACTGGCGCGGCGGGTCAGGACCGGTGCAGCCACACGTCACGCCGTTTGCCGGGCCGGGCGGCGGGGCATTGGCGCAGACCACCGATGGCGCGCTCTACGCCATCGATAACGCCGGCCTGCATGCCCTGCCCCCCTATGACATGGGCAGCACGGCGGCGCCGCCGCGCGCGCTGTTGGCAGCGTCCGCGCTGCCTCCGGCCGATTTCTATCGTGCAGTGGCCGATCCGTTCGGCCGGATCTGGGCCACCACGTTCCTGTCAGGCGTGGTGGCGATCTGGCCGCGTACCGGCGCGCTTGAACATATCGACGAGCGCCAGGGCCTCACCTCGAACCGCGCCTCGCCCATCCTGGCCGACCGCGACGGCAATATCTGGGTCGGTACCGAACGCGGGCTCGATCGCTTTTCCCCCACCCCGCTGCGCAGCCTGGCGATGCTGGGCCCGCGCGCGGCCATGGGCATTTCCGCCGCCGCGCAGGATGGCCGGGTCTATTTCGCCAATGGGCCGGCCGTGTTCGTGGCAGACGCTGGCCAAAGCCCACGCCTGCTCACGCGCCTTGGCGATGGCGTGGCCGGCCTGTGCGCGGGAAGCGGCGGCGATGTCTGGGCGATGCTGTCGGAAAGCGCGGTGGCGATTGCCGGGCCCCATCGCGGGCAGTCCCGCCGCCTGCCCGGCCATGTGACCGAACTGTTCGATTGCGCCGTGGCCCCGGACGGCGTGCTGTGGTTCACGGCCAACGGGCTTGGCCTCTCCCGTTATGTCGGCGGCCGCTGGGAAAACGTGCCGGTCGATACCCGGCTGGGCGTGCCGCAGAACCTGGCGTTCGACCGGCAGGGCCGCCTGGTGATGATCCTGGGCCGGCGGGCCATCGCCCGGCTCGACCATGGCGCGCTGACCGTGTGGGACGGGGCGCGCATCGGCTTTGAACGGCCGACCTCGCTGGCCGTGCGCGATGACGATGTGCTGGTGGGCGGGGGCACGGGGCTGCTCCGGCTGTCGGATGGCAGCGTGCAGATCCTGGACGTGCGCGATCACCCCTGGCTGTTCGATACGCGCGGCGCGATCAGCACGCCCGCAGGCGAAACCTGGCTGCTGGGCTATCACGGGCTCGTCCGCGTTGCCACGGCCGCACTTGACCGGGCCTTTGCCGCGCCCACCCGCCCGATTGCCCACACGACGTTCGATGAAGACGATCGCCGCATCGCGCTGCCCCAGCGCAGCGCGGCGCGACAGATCGTGGGCGACGGCACCGACCGTGTCTTCGTGCTGACCCGCTCGGGCGTACTCGAAGCCCGCAGTTGGTCCAGCCCGCTGCCGGAGGCGCCGTTCCGCCTGTTCGTGCGTGCACTGGGCGCCAACGGCCGGGATTGGCCAGCCGGGCCAAACATCGCCTTGCCCCAGGGCACCAGCCAGGTCACGATCCGCTATGGCGTGCTCGATCTGGCCACGGCCAGCCAGCGGCGCTTTCGCGTGCGCCTGTCCGGACCCGCAGGACTGGACGATGCGTGGACCGCCAATGGCACGGCGCCGGAAATCTCCTATGCCAACCTGGTGCCCGGCACCTATCGGTTCGACGTGCAGACCACCGACCGGCAAGGCGAATGGCAGGCGCAAGGCGCCAGCCTGGCCTTCACCATCCGCGCCGCGTTCTGGCAGACCGTGTGGTTCCGCCTGGGGCTCGCCGCCCTGGTCCTGCTCCTGGCACGGGCGCTCTACGTTCAGCGCACCCGTGTCTTGCTGGCCCGCGCGCGTGCCAAGCGCGAAGGCCAGATGGCCGAGCGCGAGCGCATCGCGCGCGAATTGCACGACACCCTGCTGCAAGGCGTCCAGGGGTTGATGCTGCGGTTCGAAGCCGTGGCCGCACGCGGCGCACTTGATCGCGCGACGCGCGCCGAACTCGATGCCGTGCTGGAACGCGGCGACGATGTCGTTACCGCCGCGCGCGAACGGGTGATCGACTTGCGCAGCCAGACAGCCTCGGCGGTGGACCTGGCGCAGGCGATGGGGCCGATCTGCGCCGATGATGGCCTGGTTCCCGCGGCCAGCCTGCGCATCACCGGAAGGCCGCGCGTGATCGATGCGGCCGTGGCCGAGGATATCCTTGCCGTGGTGCAGGAAGCGCTGGTCAATGCCCGCCGCCATGCCCGCGCCCAAGGCATTGCCGTGCTGCTCCATTTCGGACCGCGCGCGCTGATCGTGCGCATTGCCGACGATGGCGTGGGCTTTGCCGGCGCCTTCGGGTCTGCGCCGCAGGCGGCTCCGGGGCATTTCGGGCTGGTCGGCATGCGCGAACGCGCCCATCGCCTCAAAGCGCGGATCGATATCCGCAACGGCGCAGCCGGCGGCGCGGTGGTGGAACTGCGCGTGCCGGCAGCCCTCGCCTATCGGGCGTAGCGATCGGTCGCGCGGATCAACTGGTCCAGGATTCCCGGCTCGGAAAAAGCATGGCCGGCCCCTTCGACCAGGTGAAACTCCGCCTCGGGCCAGGCCTCGTGCAGCGCCCAGGCATAATGCGCCGGACAGGGCATGTCGTATCGCCCGTGCACGATCGTGGCGGGAATGTGCCGCAACGCCTGCGCCCCGCGCAGCAGTTGCCCCGGCTCCAGCCAGCAGCCGTGGACGAAGAAATGCGTTTCGATCCGCGCAAAGGCCAGGGCGAAATGGCCGTCATCATGCTGCGCGCTGTTGCCGGCATCGGGCAGCAGGGTGATCGTCTCGCCTTCATACAGGCTCCACGCCCGCGCTGCCGCGATGCGGTCCTCCATCGGCCCGGTGGTCAACCGGCGATGATAGGCACCCAGCATGTCGCCGCGCTCCTCGGGCGGGATCGGGGCGGCAAAGCGGGCATACTTGTCGGGAAACATCTGCGACACCCCGAACTGATAGAACCAGTCCAGCTCTTCCTTGGAACACAGATAGATGCCGCGCAGCACCATGGCACTGACGCGCGCGGTGTGCGCCTGGGCATAGGCCAGCGCGAGCGTGGAACCCCACGATCCGCCGAACACCAGCCATTGCTCCGCGCCTACCAGCGCGCGCAGCCGCTCGATGTCGGCAACCAGGTGCCAGGTGGTGTTGGCCTCCAGCCCCGCATGCGGGGTCGATCGGCCGCAGCCACGCTGGTCGAACAGCAGCACGTCATAACGGGCCGGGTCGAACAGGCGGCGGTGGGTGGGCGAAATGCCGCCACCGGGCCCGCCGTGCAGGAAAACGGCGGGGGTGGCGCCGGGCGTGCCACAGCGCTCGTAATAGATGTGATGGCCCTCACCGGTATCGAGCGTGCCGGTTTCATAGGGTTCGATCGGGGGATAGAGCGTGCGCAACATGGCGCCTTGTTGCGCTGGCCGGCGCGAAAATCAATCCACCCACTCGCGCTGCAGGTGCCGCGCGCCCAGCAGCATCAGCACCGCCGCCAGCAGATAGAACCCCAACCCGATCTGGATCGCCTGGCGCAGCGCATCGTTGCCGAAATGCGGGGTGAGCAGGTCGGACAGCTTGCCGATCGTCAAGGAGCCCAGCCCCACCCCGATGAGGTTGTTGATCAGCAGGAACGCAGCCGAAGCCGTCGCCCGCATCGGCGCCGGCACCAGGTGCTGTACCGCCGTCAGGATCGGGCCGAGCCAGATATAGACCAGTGCCTGGGGCAGCAGGAACAGCCAGAACGCCAGGCCCGCCCCGCTCGCATGCAACCCGGCCACGAACAGCGGCACCCCGGCGAGGAACGCAAGGGCCGGAACGCGGGCATAGGCCGCGCGGCTGCGCGTACCCAGCCAATCGGCCAGAACGCCGCCCGCCAGCACCCCGGCCGTGCCGCCGACCAGCAGGAGCAGGCCGAAGAACTGCGAGGTTTGCACCAGATCGAGCCCGAACGAGCGGCGCATCAGCGAGGGCAGCCAGAACGCCAGGCCATAGCCCATCATCGAACACGACGCCGCGCCGAACGAGAGCAGCCAGAAACTGCGCTTGCCCGCCAGGATCGCCAGCACCGCGCGCATCGCCGGCGCCGCGCCCGGCGTGGGCCGGCGTGGGTCGCACACGCCCCAGGCGAACAGCGGCGTGAACACCAGCCCCGCCAGCCCCACCGCCAGGAACGCCGCGCGCCAGTTCACCGCTGCCGCGACATAACCACCCAGCAGGATGCCCGCGGCCGAGCCGAGCGGAATGCCCAGCGAATAGATCGCCAGCGCCCGTGCCCGGCGATGGGGCGGAAAAGTATCGGAAATCAACGCATAGGACGGTGCGACGCCGCCCGCCTCGCCCACGCCCACCCCCAGGCGGCAGGCAAACATCGCCCAAAAGCCACCCGCCAGGCCGCACAGCGCGGTAAAGGCGCTCCACACCGCGAGCGATGCGGCGATCACCCGCGTGCGGCCGCGCCGGTCGGCCAACCAGGCCAGCGGCAAGCCCATGGTGGAATAGAGCAAGGCAAAGGCAAAGCCGCCCAGCGCGCCCAGTTGCGTGTCGCTCAGCCCCAGGTCCGCCTTGATCGGCCCGGCAAGGATGCCCAGGATCTGCCGGTCGATGAAATTGAACGTATAGACCACCAGCAGCATCGCGAGCACAAAGGCAGGCGAGCGGACAAAAGCCGCGCGCCCCGCGGTGTCGTTGGCCAAGGCATCGTCCAGTCTTGGGGCAGCGGGCATCGTTCTCTCCCATTGAGCCTGGCAGGGGCTTGGCTGTAGCTTGCACTGCCGGTCGGTTCCGGCTTAATAGTGAAAAATGAATCACGCTTCAAATTAGAAAGCGCCCGCCCTTTGAGAAAGCAGCTGTCCATGGCTGAAACAACGATTTCTCCCGCGGCCTCCGCCGCCACGGCCGCCTCGTCTGCGCCGGCAGCTGCCCCGGCACGGGCCTCCAAAGTGCCCAAGACGGAGCGCGGGCGGCGCACCTTGCGCGCGCTGCTCAATGCCGCGGCCGAAGAATTCGGCGAAAAGGGCTTCCACGATGCAGCGATCAGCCAGATCACCGCGCGCGCCGGTGTCGCCACCGGCAGCTTCTACGTCTATTTCGACAGCAAGGAAGCGATCTTCCAGGCGCTGGTGCGCGATCTTTCGGGCCAGGTGAAGGACTTTGTCGGCCCCAGCATCGCCGCGGCGCCCAACCAGCTTGCCGCCGAGCAAGCCGGCCAGCTCGCCTACCTGAAATTCGTGCGCCAACACAAAGAGATCTACCGCATCATCGACGAATCCGAATTCGTCGATCCGGCCGCCTATCGCGAACACTACACCAATTCGGCCGCGCGCATCGCCGCCCGGCTCGAAGCGGCGGCGCAGCGCGGGGAAATCCGCGCGGGCGACAGCGAAGTGCGCGCCTGGGCGATCATGGGCATGAACGTGTTCCTGGGCCTGCGCTTTGGCGTGTGGGGCAACGAGACACCCGAAGCGGTGGTGCAGGAGACCGGGCGGCTGCTTGCCCATGGCCTGACGCCCGCAGCAGGCGACAATGGCGGACCTGGCGAGGGCGATATGGACCGGGACGGCGCGGCATGAGCGGCTTTGCCGCCCGCCACTGGACCACGGCCGATGGCCTTGCCCTGTTCGCGCGCGATTACCCCGCCCTGCCCGGCCCGGCGCGCCTGCCGGTGGTGTGCCTCCATGGCCTCACGCGCAATTCGCGCGATTTTGCCGCGCTCGCCCCCTGGCTTGCTGCGCGCCAGCGCCGCGTGCTCGCGCTCGACATGCGTGGGCGCGGCCAATCGGCGCGCGATCCCCAGGCGCGCTATGACCTTGGCATTTATGCCGATGACGTGGTGGCGCTGCTCGATGCACTGGGCATCGCGCGGGCGCTGTTCGTCGGCACGTCGATGGGCGGGCTGATCACGGTGGAGCTGGCCACGCGCCACCCCGCGCTGGTGGCCGGCGCGGTGATCAACGACATTGGCCCGCAACTGGCGCCCCAGGGCCTGGCGCGCATTGCCGGCTATGTCGGCAAGGGCGAGCCGCTGCCCGATTGGCAGGCCGCGGCCCAGGCCTGCGCGCGCCTCAATGCCGATGTCTTTCCCCACTATGGCCCGGCGCAATGGCTGGCCATGGCCCACCGCCTGTTCCGCGAAGAACAGGGCCGGATCGTGGCCGATTACGATCCCGCCATCGCCCAGGGCTTCACCCGGATCGTGGCAGATCCCGATCCCTGGGGCAAATGGCACGCCTTTGCCCAAGATCGCCCGGTGCTGTTGGTGCGCGGCACGGCAACCGATCTCCTCGCGCCAGAGGTGGCCGAGGCAATGGTCGCGGACAAGCCGCAGGCAACCCTGACGCTGGTCCCCGGCATCGGCCATGCCCCGATGCTGGACGAACCAGCCGCCCTGGCCGCGCTGGAAGTGTTCTTCGCCGGCACACCCTAGGCGGCGTGGGGATGTAGCCCACGGCAAGCCTTGCCAAAACCGGCAGCCCGGCGCACCCCACCGATCATGACCTTGCATCGCACCGACCTTGCCGACTTCAACACGTTCCTGGTCCTGGCGCGCCACCGCAATTTCCGGCGCGCCGGGCTCGAGATCGGGGTCAGTGCCTCGGCCATCAGCCATGCGCTCAAGGGCATGGAAGCGCGCCTTGGCGTTCGCCTGCTCAACCGCACCAGCCGCAGCGTGACGCTGACCGCGGCGGGCGAGGAACTGCAGGCGGCGTTGCAGGAACCGTTCTCGATGATCGGCGAGGCCGTCGAGCGGCTCAATCGCTTGCGCGACGAACCGACCGGCCACATCCGGCTCAACGTGCTGGAACACGCCGCCACCCTGCTGCTCGCCAAAGTGCTGCCAACCTTTACCGAGCGCTATCCCGGCGTGCGGATCGATATCGCGGTGGCCAATGCCATGCAGGACGTGGTGGGCGAAGGCTTCGACGCCGGCATCCGCTATGGCGGAACCGTGCCGGAAGACATGATCGCCCGGCGCCTTTCGGCCGATCTGCGCTGGGTGGTGGTGGGCGCGCCGGCCTATCTCGAACGGTTCGGCGTGCCGCAACATCCCCAAGACCTCGCAAACCACCGGTGCCTGCGCATCCGGCTGGGCGATGACAGCATCTATCACTGGGAATTCGAGCGCGAGGGCGCGGTGATCGCCATCGACGTGCCCGGCGCGATCACCGTGGACCAGACCGCGTTCGCGCTTGCCCTGGTGCGCGAGGGCGCGGCCCTGATGTACCTGCCCGAACCCTGCGTTGCGGCAAGCGTGGCGCGCGGCGAAATGCAGGTGGTGCTACGCGAATGGTCGTCGCATGGCGAAGGCTTCCACATCTATTATCCCAGCCGGCACCAGCTGCCCACCGGCTTGCGCCTGTTGATCGACCTGGTGCGCGAAATGCAGCCCTTGGGCCTGTAGCGCCGTGCCAGCGATGAACAGCATTCATCGCTGCATCAAGGCTGCGCCAGCTCCAACCGGATCAGCGGGGGCGCTATGTCGCGCCCATGGCAACGACCGACCAAACCACCGCGCACTGGGGCGCCGTCCTGGCATTGACGCTTTGCGTCTCCACGCTGATCGCCTCGGAATTCATGCCGGTCAGCCTGCTGACGCCGATCGCGGCCGATCTGCGCCTTAGCGAGGGCACGGCCGGGCAGGCCATCGCGGTTTCCGGATTGTTCGCGGTGCTCACCAGCCTTGGCATCGCGCGCGCCAGCGCCGGGATCGACCGTCGCCATCTGCTCCTGGGATTGACGCTCGTGATGCTCGTTTCGGGCGCCATGGTTGCCTTCGCGCCGAACTTCGGCGTGTTCATGGCCGGCCGGGCGCTGGTTGGCGTGGTCATCGGCGGCTTCTGGTCGATGTCCACGGCCACGATCATGCGCCTGGTCCCCCCGCCAGACGTGCCGCGCGCGCTGGCCCTGCTCAATGGCGGGAATGCCCTGGCCACCACGATCGCCGCCCCGCTCGGCAGTTTCCTGGGCCAATTCATCGGCTGGCGCTGGACTTTCTTCATGGTCGTGCCGCTTGCCGCGCTGACCTTTGCGTGGAAATGGCTGGCGCTACCGGCGATGCCATCGGATCGCCAGGCCAAGCCGGCCCTTACCCTGGCCCTGCTTGCCCGCGCCGAGGTGCGCCGGGGCATGGCCGCCGTCGCCTTGCTGTTCGCCGGGCAATTCGCGGTGTTCACCTATTTGCGCCCGTTCCTGGAACAGCACGTCCATGTCGGGGTCTCGCTGCTCTCGCTGATCCTGCTGGGCATGGGCATCGCCGGCGTGCTCGGCAATGGCTTGATCGGCCGGCTGGTCGCCCACAGCCTTGCCCAGGCGCTGATCCTGCCGCCGCTTGTGCTCGCGCTGATCGCCGCCCTGCTCATCGCGGTGGGCACCCATGCCCCCCTCGTCGCCGTGCTGCTGGCCCTGTGGGGCCTGACGGGCACGCCCGCGCCCGTGGCATGGTGGACGTGGATGGCGCGCACCCTGCCCGATGACGCCGAAGCCGCCGGCGGCCTCATGGTCGCAGTAATCCAGCTGGCGATCACGCTGGGCGCGGCAGGTGGCGGATTGCTGTTCGATGCCTTTGGCTTTGCCGCCGCATTCCTGGCCGGTGCCTTGCTTCTGGTCGGCTCGGCGCTGCTGGGCCTGGCCGACGCGCGCCACGCTTCCCCGCTTCCCGAAAGGAGCAACGCATGATCCTCTATCGCAATGGTACCCGCCCCTCGCAGCCCGGCCCGGCGGAATGGTTCACCGGCCGCGTGCGCATCGATCCGCTCAACACCGCGCCCGCGCCGTCCCGCCACGGCTGCGCCAGCGTGACATTCGAACCCGGCGCTCGCACCGCCTGGCACAGCCACCCGCTGGGCCAGACACTGGTGGTCACCGCCGGCACCGGCTGGACCCAGTGCGAAGGCGAACCCATTGTCGAAATCCGCGCGGGTGACGTGATCTGGTGCCCGCCCGGCCATCGCCATTGGCACGGCGCGACGGCCACCACCGCGATGACCCACATCGCCATCCAGGAAGCGCACGACGGCAGCTTCGTCACCTGGATGGAGCACGTGAGCGACGCGCAATATCTTTCGGCCGGGCAAGACCACGACAACTAATGTGCGCGGGGTCCAAGTCCCCACGCATTCTTGCCTCCTGTTGCAGAATACGGCTTCCCGCGTGCCGCGCGACGTGCCATGCGCTTTTAGGAAAGAAATTTTCCCAACTGACGGATCTGACATGGCGCGCGGCAACCAGGGCGAAGAAGCACTTGCGATCGGCAAGCGGTTGCGCGCGATCCGCCGCGCGCAAAACGCCACGCTGGCCGATGTCAGTGCCCGCGCGGGCGTTTCGATCTCGGCCCTGTCGAAGATCGAAAACGCGCAGATTTCCGCCAGTTATGATATTCTCAAGCGGGCCTGCGACGCACTGGGCGTGGGGATCGAAGATATCGTCTCGGCCACGGCCAAGAGCCAGCTTTCCGGGCGCAAGACGGTGACGCGGCGGGGCGAAGGCGAACAGTTCCGCTCCGATCAATACGACTATCGCATCCACGCCAGCGAAATTTCAAAGAAGGCGATGATCCCCTTCGAAATGGTCATCCGCGCCCGCAAGGTGGAGGATTTCGACCACTGGAGCCAGCACGAGGGCGAGGAATTCGTCTATGTGCTGGACGGCGCGATCGAGATTCACACCGAACACTATGCCCCGTTCCGCCTGGCGGCCGGGGAAAGCGCCTATTTCGACAGCAGCATGAAGCACCTCTATCTCGCGGTGGGCGACGCCGATGCACGTGTGCTGTCGATCTCGCACGATCCCGCCTCGGCCGAGAGGCGGCCGGTTTCCACTTATATGCATCCCTCCACCCGGCAAGTGCCGGCGTGATCTAGGCGTAGAATTCGGGCGCCAGGCGCATCTGCTGGATCGCCACCGGATCGTGGAACAGCAGCATCGTGGCATCGTGTTCGCGCTGCAGGGCCTTGAGCCGGCGGATCGCGGCGAGCGCGGCCATGTCGTCGCAGCATTCGCCCGGCAGCACTTCATCGACGAAATTCTCGGCCAGGTCGCCCGCGTCGAACGGCAGGATCACCACGCCGGTCTGCGGCAGGGTGATCACGGCCGATTGATGGCCCTGGGTATGGCCGCGCGTATCGATCAGCGCCAGGCCGGGCATGGCCTGCCAATCCCCGTCGCGCAGATCCCAGTCAAGGCCCGGCAGGTCATAGTCGGAACGGATATAGGCAAGGCCCGGATCGGCGGCAAAGGCCTGTTCATATTCGCGCCGCTGCACCGAAATGCGCGCATGGGTCAGTTGTCCCAGATAGCCGCAATGGTCGTAATGCAGGTGCGAGAGGATGACGTGGCCGATATCGCCCAGGCCGAGGCCGATCTGCGCCAGTTGCTGCGCCATATCGTGCATCGACCGCACCACCGGCGGGGTCATGCCATATTGGCCAAAGCACGCGTGGCGCCGCACCGGATCGGTGATGTTGTCGGGGTTCATCCCGCCATCGAGCAGGACCCAGCCGTGATCGGTATCGAGCAGATAGGCGCAGACCGGTTCGCTCAGGATGAAGCGCCCGCCCAGGTTGCGCGTCGAAATCGTCTTGGGCAGGATTTCAAAGCCGCAGAGCAGCACGAACAGCCGGCGCACGGCCGTGGTGGGCGTCATCACGATTGCTCTTGCTCCCTGGGCGCTACGTTGGGCAGCGCCAGTGCTGCCAGGGCAAGGCCGCCGCTGGCCAGCAGCACATAGCCGATCCACCCCGCCATGCCGAAATAGATCGCCGGGGCCAGAAACGAGAGCAGCGAGATTGCTTGCCCGACCACCCCCGAAACCGTGCCGCGGCGATTGGTCCCTGCAGCAGCGCCCGCTTGCGCCAGCGCGGGCAACTGCGCCATCGCCACCGCGCCCAAGCCGCTGAATGCCAGCAGCCAGGCGAACAGCGCGGCGGTGGCAAGCGCCAGGCTGCCACCCGGCCAGAACAGCAGCGCCTGCGCCAGGGCGCCGGCCACGGCCAGGCCGGCGAACAGCACGCGCCGCTGCCCGGCCCGGGCCAGCACGGCGCCTGCCGCCAGCCCGCCCAGCATCATCGCCACGCCCTTGGCCGCGGCCACCACCGTGGCCGATTCGGCCATCGACGCGCCATGCACCCGCGCCAGCCAGGCTGGCGCGACCAGGCTGGTGCCATAGGAAATCGCCGATGGCACAGCCACCGCCAGCGCCAGCCGCAGCACCCCCGGCTGGCGCAGCACCAGGCCCAGCTCGCGCCAGGCGGCCCGCCGATCAGGCAAGCCCCCCGCCTGTACTGGACGCGCCGGGACCAGATGGGGAAGCGCCAGCGCCCACAGCCCCAGGATGCCGAGCAAGGCACCATGCAGCGCCAGCGGCAGCACCCAATGCCCGGTCTGGGCAAACGGCGCGCCCAGCACCAGGCCCAGGGCAAAACCGGCGGGCGCATAGGTGGACCACAGTGCCATGGCCCGCACCTGCCGCCCGCCACGATAGGCTGCGGCGAGCAGCGCAGGCGCGGCTACGCTGATCCCGGTAAAGGCCAGGCCCGACAGCAGCAGCGCGGCATAGAGCGCGGCCGGGCTGCCGCCCGCCACGGCCAGCGCATCGGCGAGGCCCCCGGCCAGCCCGGACCAGACCAGCACACGGCGCGCACCAACGCGATCGACCAGCGCGCCGCAGGGCACCGCCAGCAGCGCCGAAGGCAGCGAAAACAGTGCCAGGCCTTGCCCGATCTGCGCCGCTGTCAGCCCCAGCGCCCCGGCCAGGTCGAGCGTCAGCGCCGCAACCACGCCCACTTGCGCCATGCTCGCCAAAGTCAGCGCATAAGCCAGGGCGAGCACGGACCAGCCACGCGATGTGGCAGGATCGGCTACAGCGGAAGAAGCGGCAAGGGAGCACATGGGAACAAGGCTGGCACGTTTTCCTGATTTTCAAAAGTTGGAAAATTAGTTTTCCTGTAGGAAAATTTCTGTTAGCACATTTGCATCCGCACCCGCCTTGGGAGGCCATGCCTTGAAGATCACTGCCGTCACCGCGTTCCCCTTTCGCCTGCCGGTTCGGCGCGATTTCAAATGGGCGGGCCTTATTGCCGATCTGGGCGGCTTCGTGGCGGTGCGGGTGGAAACCGAAGGCGGCGTGACCGGCTTTGGCGAGGCAACCCCGCTGCCCGACTGGGGCGGTGACTGGGGGCGCCGCTGTGGCGAGACGCAAGCCAGCGTGGTGCAGATGATCGAGCAGGTGCTGGCCCCCGCACTGATCGGCCTGGATGCCACGGCGGTCACTGCCGCGCGCGCCGCGATGGACCGCGTGCTGATCGGCAACAGCTATGCCAAGTGCGCGATCGACATTGCCCTGCACGATGCCTGGGGCAAGATCGTGGGCCAGCCGGTCTACAAGCTGCTGGGCGGCGCCGTGCGCGACAGCGTGCCCGTGGCGCACATGATCGGCCTGATGCACGAAGCCGAAGCGCTAGACGAAGGGCTGGGCGCGGTGGCCGATGGCGTGCACGCGTTGCAGATCAAGGGCGGGGTCGATCTGGCGCGCGACGTGCGGCTGGTGGCGGCACTGCGCCGCGAACTGGGCCACGACATCACGCTGCGGCTCGATGCCAATCAGGGTTACGGCCACGGCAAGGCCGCCACGCAAGCCGTGCTGCGCCTGGCCGAGGCGGGCGCCAGCCTGGTGGAGCAGCCCACCACCGGCCTGCCGTTCATGGCCGCCGTCACGGCGGCATCGCCGCTGCCGATCATTGCCGATGAAAGCTGCTGGGACATTCACGACGCGCTCGACGTGGCCGAACGCGGCGCGGCCGATTGCCTGTCGATCTACCTGGCCAAGGCCGGCGGTTTCGTCGGCGCGGGCGGGGTGGCGCGGGTGGCCGCCGCGCGCAAGATGGCCTGCGATGTCAACGGGTCGATCGAATCCGCCATCGGCACGGCGGCCAACGTCCATTTCGCCCTGGCCCATGGCGCCGTCACGCTGGGCGCGGTGATCGCCATCAGCGCGCCGGCAGGCACCCACCCCTGCCGCATCGCCGGCCGCTATTACGAAGACGATGTGCTGGCAGCGCCCATGGCCGTGGCCGATGGCGCGATCCTGCCGCTCGATGCGCCGGGCCTGGGCATTATCGTGGACGAGGACAAGCTCGCCCACTATCGGTGTCACTGACCATGGCCGGTTATCGCATCGCGGCCGATATCGGCGGCACCTTCACCGACATCGCCTGCCTTTCGCCCGATGGCACGCTGACCACCGCCAAAGTGCCGACCACGCCGGGCGACTATGCCCGCGCCATCCTGGCCGGCATTGCCGACGTGGCCGCGCGGCTGGGCCTGCAACCGGCCGATTTTGCCGAGATCCTCCACGCCTCCACCATCGCCACCAACGCGATCCTTGAAGGCAAGGGCGCGCGCACCGCGCTGGTAACGACCGAAGGCTTTCGCGACGTACTGGAAATGCGGCGCATCCGCGTGCCGCGTCTCTACGAGCCGCTTTATCAAAAGCCCGCCCCGCTCAGCCCGCGCCGCCTGCGGCTGGAAGTGCCCGAGCGCATGGGGCCGCGCGGCGAAGTGATCCGGCCGCTCGATACCGGCGCGCTGGTCCAGGTGGCGCAAGCCCTGGGCCAGGCCGGGGTGGACGCCGTGGCGGTGTGCTTCCTGCACAGCTACGCCAACCCGGCGCACGAGGCCAAGGCCCTGCAAATCCTCAAGGAAGTTCTGCCGCCCGAAACCTTCCTCTGCGCCAGCCACGAAGTGCTGCCCGAAATCCGCGAATACGAGCGGACCAGCACCACCGTGGTCAACGCCTATATCGGCCCGGTGGTCAGCGCCTATCTCGGCGCCTTGCAGGAACGGCTGATTGCCGCCGGGCTCGATGGCCGGCTGCTGATGATGCAATCGAGCGGTGGGCTGCTCGACGTGGCCCAAGTGATCGCGCGGCCTGCCACGGTGGTGGAAAGCGGCCCGGCCGCGGGCGTGGTCGGCGCCGCGCGCCTGGGCGGCGGGGCCGGGCACGATCATGTCATCACCTTCGACATGGGCGGCACCACGGCCAAAGCCTCGCTGATCGAGCATGGCCGCCTGGCCACCACCGACGAATACGAAGTGGGCGGCGGCATTTCGATGTCGAGCGCGCTGGCCAAGGGTGGCGGCTATGCCCTGAAACTGCCGGTGATCGACGTGTCCGAAGTGGGCGCGGGCGGGGGCAGCGTGGTGCGGGTGGATGCCGGCGGCGCGCTGAAAGTGGGGCCGGAAAGCGCGGGCGCCGTGCCTGGGCCGGCCTGCTATGCCGCCGGCGGCACCCAGGCCACCGTCACCGATGCCAACGTCGTGCTGGGCTATCTCAATCCCGTGGCGCTGGCCGGCGGCACCGTGCCGATCGACGCCAGCCTGTCGCACGCGGCGATTGATGACGCTGTGTGCCAGCACCTACGCTGCACGCTGGAAGAGGCCGCATGGGGCATCCACCGCCTGGCCAACGCCGCGATGATGCGCGCGGTCAAGGCGGTTTCCACCTATCGCGGCCGCGATCCGCGCGATTTCGCCCTGTTTGCGTTCGGCGGCAACGGCGGCATCCACGCCGCCGCGCTGGCCCGCGAACTGGGCATGGCCCAGGTGATCGTGCCGCCCGGCGCTGGCGTGTTCAGCGCGGTGGGCCTGTTGTTCACCGATCACGAAGTGAGCCGCTCGGCAGCACTCGGCCGCCCCCTGGCCGACGATGCCGAAACCCTGGCCGCGATCACCCGGGCGCTGGCCCGGCTGGACGCGGATGTGCGGGCCGAACTGGGCGCGCATCCGGCGCTGGCGCTGCGCTGCCGGGCAGACTTGCGCTATCACGGCCAAGGCTTCGAACTGGGCGTGGACGTGCCGCCCGGCGCGATCACCCCCGCCTGGATCGAGGCGCTGCGCACCGCATTCGAGGCCGAGCATCGCCGCTCCTATGGCCACGACCTTGGCCCCCACCGCATCGACCTGGTCACCCTGCGCGCGATCGGCACGATCCCGCCACAAGGCCCCACGGCCATTGCCCCGGCGGCTGTCCTAACGCCAGCCGCTGCACCGGAAACCACCCGCGCCTGCTGGTTCGGGCCAGAGCATGGACGCATCGCAACCCCGGTGATCGATCGCGCCGCGCTGCGCGATGAACCGCGCGCCGGGCCGTTGATCGTGGAGGAATACGAAGGCACCACCGTGGTGCCGCCCGATGCCACGGCGCGGCGCGACACGGCGGGCAATATCGTGATCACCCTTGGCGCAGGAGCCACCCATGTCGCGTGATGTCGATCCCATCCTGCTCGAAGTGTTCAAGAACGGGTTCGAGGCCGTGGCCGACGAGATGGCCCTGATCCTCATGCGCACGGCCCATTCCCCGATCGTGCGCGATGCGATGGATTTCTCCACCGCCTTGTGCGACGCGGCCGGGCAGAACCTGGCCCAGGGGCTGACCACGCCGATGCACCTGGGCAGTTTTCACGATGCCATGCGCCACCTGATCGGCGAATATGGCGCCGATATCGCCGATGGCGACGTGTTCATCGGCAACGATCCCTATCTCGCCTCGGGCCAGCACCTGCCCGATATCTATGTGATCCGGCCGATCTTCCACGCCGGCGCGATCCACGGCTGGGCAGCCACGATCGCCCACCATGTCGATGTGGGTGGCCTCGTGCCCGGCAGCAATTCGTTGAGCGCGGTCGAAATCCACCAGGAAGGCCTGCGCCTGCCGTTCGTGAAGCTCTATCGCGCCGGCCGGCCCGATCCGGTCGTCACCCGCCTGATCGCCGCCAACGTGCGCACGCCCGATCAGGTGCTCGGCGATATCGAGGCGCAAGTGGCCGCTGCCCATGCCGGCGCACGTGGCCTTGTCGCGATGATCGATCGCCATGGCGCGCAGACCATCGCCGCCTATGGCGCCGCGCTGCACGATTATGCCGAACGCCTGGCGCGCGCCGCCATCCGCGCCATTCCCGATGGCACCTATCGCTTCGAAGACCATATCGACGGGCTGGGCGACAATCCGCAGCCGGTGCTGTTTCGCCTGGCGCTGACCGTGGCGGGCGAAGAAGTCACCGCCGACTGGACCGGCACGGCGCCGCAAGTGCGCGGCGGCATCAACGCGCCGATCTCGTTCTGCAAGTCCAACGTCTATGCCGCGCTGCGCTCTGTCATGGGGGCCGACGTGCCCAATTGCCATGGCTATACCCGGCCGATCCACGTGGTCGCGCCCGAAGCCAGCGTGCTCAACTGCACCTATCCCGCCCCCTGCGGCGCGCGCGGCATCACCGGCTATCGCATTGTCGATTGCGTGTTCGGCGCGCTTGCCCAGGCCGTGCCCGACAAAGTCGCCGCCGATGGCGCGGGCGGCTCCACCCTGCCCAGCTTCAGCGGCCGGATCGACGGGCGCACGTTCGTGTTCTCGGAATGCGTGATGGGGGTGTGGGGCGCAACCAGCGAACATGATGGCCAGGAAGGCGTGCCGCACATGGCATCGAACCAGGCCAACGTGCCGATCGAAACGATCGAGGCCGATTACCCCATCCGCATCGAACGCTATGGCCTGGTGGCCGATAGCGGCGGGCCGGGCCGCAACCGGGGTGGCCTGGCCGTGCTGCGCGAATACCGCATGCTGGCCGACGATATCTTTTTCGGGGTGCGGTCGGACAAGGTGATCCACCCGCCCCACGGCCTCCAGGGCGGCCGCGCCGGCACACCGGCCAGCAATCTGCTGGAACGCAGCGGGGGCTTGCGCATCCTGCCCGCCATGCCGACCACGCCGTTCCTGCTCCAGACCGGCGAAGTCTATCGCCACGTCATGGCCGGCGGTGGCGGCTTCGGCTCTGCGCTGGAGCGCGCGCCCGACCGCGTGCGCGAGGACGTGCTCGATGGCCGGGTCAGCCGCAGCCACGCCCGCGATGCCTATGGCGTGGTGATCACCGCCGATGGCACGCTGGATGAAGAAGCCACCACCGCGCTGCGCAGCCGCATGGCGCCCCGTGCCGCCGCCCCGCGCCAGACCGGCCGGGAGACACGGGCATGAGCGCGGTCCACACCAACCCGCGCCCGGTTTCCGCGCTCGATCCGTTCTCGGCCGAATTCCGCGCCGATCCCTTTGCCGCCTATGCCCAGCTCCGCGCCACCGGGCCGATCGTGTGGCTGGAGCAATATGGCATCTGGGTGGTGCAGCACCACGCCCAGGTCAAGGATGTGCTCACCGACTGGCGCCGCTTCAGCAATGCCGGTGGCGGCGGGTTGACCAACTATTTCAAGGAACCCAACTGGCGCCAGCCCAGCATCATCCTGGAAGTGGACCCGCCCGAACACGAGCGCACCCGCAAGGTCATGATGCGGGTGATCAATGCCAATGCGGTCAAGTCCCTGCGCGGCGGATTCGAAACCGTGGCGCGCCGCCTGGTCGACGCGGCCCTGGCCCAGGGCGAGATCGAGGCGGTTTCGCAACTCGTCCAGCCGTTCCCCCTCACGGTCTTTCCCGATGCGGTGGGCATGCCCCCGCTCGATCGCGAAATCATGCTGGTCTATGGTGGCATGGTGTTCGGCGCGTTCGGCCCGCGCACGGCGTGGTACGACCAGTTGATGGAACGGGCCGAGGAAGTCTCGGCCTGGATCGACGCGCACTGCGCGCGCGCCGCGCTGACGGATGATGGCCTGGGCGCCGGAATCTATGCCGCCGCCGATGCGGGCGAGATCACCCACGACGAAGCGCGCCTGCTGGTGCGCTCGTTCCTGTCGGCCGGGGTCGATACCACGATCGATTCCATCGGCCTGGCTTTGCGCGCGCTGGCCGAGCATCCCGAACAATGGGCGCTGCTGCGCGCCGATCCCGCACGCGCGCGCAATGCCTTCGAAGAGGCGACGCGCTATGACAGCTCGTCGCAAAGCCTGTTTCGCACCACCACGCAATCCTTCGAATTTGCCGGGCAGACGCTGGACCGCCACGAAAAGGTGCTGGTCCTGATCGGTTCGGCCGGGCGCGATCCGGCGGTGTGGGACGAACCCGATCGTTTCGACATCCGCCGCCGCCTGACTCACCAGGTCGGCTATGGCACCGGCATCCACGGCTGCGTGGCCCAGATGATGGCCCGCCTGGAAGGCGAAGTGTTCTTTCGCGCGCTGGCCGAAAAGGTCGGCACCCTTACCTGCACCGGCCCATCGCAGTTGCGGCTGGTGCCGGGGCTGCGCGGGCTGTCCAGCCTGCCCTTGGCCCTTGCGGCCTGAAGGAGAAGACAACACCATGGCCACCGTGATCGTTGCTGGCGGCGCCACCGGAATCGGCCGCGCCAGCGCCCTGGGCTTTCGCGCGCGGGGCGATGATGTCCTGCTCATCGACCATCGCGAGGAAGCGGCGCAAGTCGCGGCCGAGGATCTGCCCGGCCGCTGCCTGTTCATGGCCGCAGACCTGGCCGATCCCGAAGTGCCGGCCCGCGCCGTGGCATTGGCGGTGGAAACCTTTGGCGGGCTCGACAGCGTGCTGGTGACAGCGGCCGTCATGCAATCGGCGGCGCTGGCGGAATGGACGCCGCAGATGTGGGCGCAATCGGTCAACCTCAACCTGGCCATGCCGTTCTTCCTGGCCCAGGCCGCCGCGCCGCACCTGCGGCGATCGGAAAATCCGTCGATCGTGCTGATTTCCTCCACCGGTGCGCTGCGCGGCCATGCCGGCATGTCGGCCTACCAGGCCACCAAGGCCGCCCTGCCTGGCCTCGCCCGCAGCCTGACTGCCGAACTAGGCCCCGATGGCATCCGCATCAACTGCATCCTGCCCGGCTGGATCGAAACGCCGTTCAACGATCCGTTCTGGCAGTACCAGCCCGATCCGGCCGAAAAACGCCGCGCGATCGAGGCGCAGATTCCCCTGCGCCGTCAGGGAGAACCACTGGACGTGGCCAGCATGGTGCTGTTCCTGTGCTCCCCGCAAGGGCGCTATATCGCCGGCACGTCGATCGTGATCGACGGCGGCTATACGGCGGTCTGAGGCCATGGCCCACTCCCATGGCTGGCGCCTGGCAGACAGCTTTTCCTCCGTCGTGCGCCCGGCGCTGCTCGGCAGCCTGGGCGCGGTTTCGGCCGCGCATCCCCTAGCCGTCGCCGCCGGGCAGGCCGCGCTGTTCGCCGGTGGTTCGGCGGCTGACGCGGCCATTGCGGCGCAGGCCGTGCTCTGCGTGCTGTGCCCCGATGCCTGCGGACTGGGCGGTGACATGTTTGCCCTGGTCGCCGATCGGGCGCAGACCCTGGCGATCAACGGCGCCGGCGCCACGCCGCAGGCCGCCACCACCTTTGCCGACGACGGGCCGCACAGCGTGACCGTGCCCGGCCTGGCCGGCGGCTGGGCCAAGCTGCATCGCCGCTGGGGCCGCCTGCCCGCCGCCACCGTGCTGGCCCCGGCCATTCGCCTGGCGCAGGATGGCCATCGCGTTTCGCCCACGCTGGCTGCGGCGGTCACGGCACAGCGCGCGCGGCTGCTCGCCCATGGCGCGGCAGCGTGGTCGCTACTCAGCCTGACCACGGGCGATCGCCTGATGCAGCCCGAACTCGCCACTTTGCTGCGTAGCCTCGCCCACGATGGCTTCGACGCGTTCTACACCGGCGCGCCTGCTGCGGCGATTGCCAACGCCTTGGCGCGGCAGGGCGGCGCGATGGACCGGCGCGACCTCGCGCGCCATGTCACCCATGTCAGCCCGGCTCTCACCGTGGCTTATGCCGGGTGCACCGTGGCGGTGCAGCCCCCGCCCACCCAGGGCGTGCTTCTGGGCATGGCGCTCAAGGGAATGGCCGCCTGCGCCCCGGCCGACGATGCCGGGTCCGATCACACCGCCGTGGAATTGACCGAGGCCGCCTTTGCCTGGCGCGACGATGCCGCGCATCTGGGCGCCGCGCTGCTCGACCAGCCGCTGCCGATCGACCCGCAGCGCGCCGCGCGGCGCGGCGGTCCGCGCGCCTATCTCCACACCGCCGGGGTGGCGACGGCCGATGCCGATGGACTGGTGGTGTCATCGCTGGTTTCGGTGTTCGACGATTTCGGCAGCTGCGTCTTCGTGCCCGAACTGGGCATCACGCTCAACAACCGCGCCGGCGGCTTCACCCGTGGCGCCAATGCCCCGGCCGCCGGCAAGCGCCCGGTGCACACCCTGGCCCCGGCGCTGGTGCGCGGCCCGCAAGGCTGCCTGGCCTTGGCCACGCCGGGCGCCGATGGCCAGGTGCAGACCCTGTTGCAGGTGATCGACCGCACCTTGCGCCGGGGGCAGGACCTGGCCGGCGCCATCGCCGCCCCGCGCTGGCGCAGCGAAGGCGCGCACCTGCTGATCGAGGAAGGCCATCCCCAGGCCGCGGCCCTGGCCCGCCGCGGCCATGCCCTGGCCCCGCTGCCACCAGGCCAGATGCGCTTTGGCGCCGTCGCCTGCGCGGGCCTGAGCGATGGCACGCCCCTGGCCGTGGCCGATTGGCGGCGCGATAGCTGGGCCGGCGTCGCCTGACGCCGGCCCACGCCGCGAAATTATGCCGCCTTGGCCCGCGCGCGAAAGGCGTGGAGCAGCGGCTCGGTATAGCCGCTGGACTGCGCTTGCCCGGCAAAGACCAACGCGCGCGCCGCCTGGAGGGCCAGGCTGCCCTGCGGATCGGCGGCCATCGGGCGATAGGCCGGATCGCCCGCGTTCTGCGCATCCACGCGCGCGGCCATTGCCAGCAGCGCCGCATCGACCTGATCCGCCGTGACCACGCCGTGGCGCAGCCAGTTGGCCAGGTGCTGGCTGGAAATGCGCAAGGTGGCGCGGTCTTCCATCAGGCCCACGTCGTCCAGGTCCGGCACCTTGGAACAGCCCACGCCTTGGTCGATCCAGCGCACGACATAGCCGAGCAGGCCTTGCGCGTTATTGTCCACCTCGGCCTGGATCTCTGCCGCGCTCCACGGCCGATCAGGTGCGATGGGCACGGTCAGCAGGTCAGCCAGCGGGGCCAGCGGCTCGGCCAGGCGCTCTGCCTGGCGGGCCGCCACGTCGATGCGGTGGTAATGCGTGGCGTGCAGCACGGCGGCGGTGGGCGAAGGCACCCAGGCGGTGTTGGCGCCGGCCTGCGGGTGCACGGTCTTTTGCGCCAGCATATCGGCCATGCGGTCGGGCATGGCCCACATGCCCTTGCCGATCTGCGCCTTGCCGGCCAGGCCACAGGCCAGCCCGATCTGCACGTTGCGGTCTTCATAGGCGGCGATCCACGGCGTGGCTTTCATCTGGGCCTTGCGCAGCATCGGCCCGGCGCGCATCGCGGTGTGGATCTCGTCACCCGTGCGATCGAGAAAGCCGGTGTTGATGAACATCACCCGGTGGCGCACCGCGTGGATGCAGGCGGCCAGGTTCACGCTGGTGCGGCGCTCTTCGTCCATCACGCCGATCTTGATGGTGTGCCGCGCCAGGCCCAGCAGGTCTTCCACCGCATCGAGCACGTCGTTGGCGAATGCGCATTCCGCCGGCCCGTGCATCTTGGGCTTGACGATATAGATCGAGCCGCTGCGGCTGTTGCGATGAAGCCCGCGCCCCTTCACATCGACCAGGCCGATCAGGCTGGTGATCACCGCATCGACCAGCCCCTCGGGCGCGTCCTGCCCATCGGCCAGGCGCACGGCGGGCGTGGTCATCAGGTGGCCGACATTGCGCACCAGCAGCACCGAGCGCCCCGGCAGGGTGAACGGCCGGCCATCGGGGGCAACATAGCTGCGATCGGGCGCCAGGCGCCGCGTCTGCGTGGCACCGCCCTTGGCAAAGCTGGCCTGGAGATCGCCGCGCAGCAGGCCCAGCCAGTTGGCATAGGCAGCCACTTTGTCTTCCGCATCGACGGCGGCGATCGAATCTTCCAGGTCGCAGATCGTGGTCAGCGCCGCTTCCACCACGATATCGGCAAGGTGCGCACGGTCGGTCGCGCCGATGGGGTGGGCCGGATCGATCACCAGCTCGATATGCAAACCCTTGTTGCGCAGCAGGATGTTGGCGCCCGCACGGCCCGCCCATTGCGCCGGGTCGGCCAGCACCGGATCGCCGCCCGCCCAATCGGCCCACGAACCCTGCGCCAGCGGCACGGCCTGGTCCAGGAACGCGCGGCCCCAGGCAATCACTTGCGCACCGCGCGCCGGGTCATAGCCCGCGCCCGCCGCCGTGCCGGGAATGGCATCGGTCCCATAGAGCGCATCGTAAAGGCTGCCCCAACGCGCGTTGGCGGCATTGAGCAGGAAGCGCGCGTTGAGGATCGGCACCACCAGCTGCGGCCCGGCCAGTTCCGCCAGTTCCGCGTCCACGCCCCATGGGTCCACCTGGAACGGCAGCACCTCGGGCACGAGATAGCCGATCTCGCGCAGGAAGGCTTCGTGCGCGGCGGCGTCGAACGGCTGGCCAACCCGCGCCTCGTGCCAGGCGTCGAGCGCCTGCTGCAAGCGCTCCCGCTCGGCCAGCAGGACGCGGTTTTGCGGCGCAAAGCGTTCCAGCAGCGCGGCAAAACCGGCCCAGAACGCCTCGGGCGCAATTCCGCTGCCGGGCAGCGCCTGGTCTTCGACGAAGGCGGCAAGCGGCGCCGCCACGGCCAGCCCGGCCCTGGTTGTCATGGTCATGGCAATGGAGTCCCGTGGCGTCCTGCCGGCTTAGCGCTGCGGCGCCTTGGCCAGGATCGCGGCCGTGGTGGTGTGGGTGTTTTGCGGCGTGGGCGCGGGCATCTGCTGCACGCGGCGGATGTTGCGCCCATGGCCCTTGGCATCGGTGCAAAGCTGCCCGTCGCGCATTACGAAACGGCCGCGCACCAGGGTGTGGATCGGCGCGCCCTGCGCCACCCAGCCCTGGAACGGGGTGGAATTGCCCTTGGACTGCAGATCGGCCGAATCCACCACGGTTTCACGGTCAAGGTCCACGATCACGATATCCGCGTCCGATCCGGGCAGCAGCGCGCCCTTGCGCGGATAGAGGCCAAAGGCCTTGGCCGGGGCAAGCGAGGTCATCTTCACATATTGCGTGATGGTCATGCGGCCCGAAACCACCTGGCTGAGCATCAGCGGCATCTGGGTCTGCACCCCGGTAAAGCCGCAGTCGGCGGTCCAAATATCGTCGCGGTGCTTTTCATCGTGGCTGTGTGGCGCATGGTCGGTCGCGATCATGTCGATCGTGCCGTCGGCCACGCCCTGCCACAACTGGTCCTGGTGCACTTTCTCGCGCACCGGCGGGTTGACGCGGATCAGCGACTTCTTGTCGGTATAGGCGTGCTCGTCGAGCAGCAGGTAATGCGGGCAGGTTTCCGCGGTGATATCCACCCCGCGCAGCTTGGCTTCGCGCAAGGGGCGCAGTTCGTCGCCCGAGGAAACGTGCAGGATGTGGATGCGCGCGCCGGTCCATTCGGCCAGGATCGCGGCGCGGGCCACCGCTTCCACCGCCACGACCGGGGGCCGCGCGTCGAGGTGGGCCAGCGGGTCGCAGCGCCCGGCGGCCATCAGCTTCTTCTGGCGGCGCGCCATGATCGAGGCGTTTTCGGCGTGCAGCGCCACGCGGTAGCCGTGCTTGGCCACGATCTCGAACCCTTCAAGGATCGCGCCCGAAGGCGGCGAGGGCAGATTGCCGAAGGTGTTGCCCATGAAGCACTTGAACGCGGCCACGCCGCCTTCGATCAGGGCTTCGAGTTCATCGATGTTGGATTCGCCGAGCAGGCCATAGATGCCGAAATCGACATAGGCGGTTTCGGCCTGCTTGAGCTTGAGATTGAGCGCCTCCACCGTGCCGGTCGGCGGGTTGGTGTTGGGCATTTCGAACACCGTGGTCACCCCGCCCATTGCCGCGCTGGCCGTGCCGGTTTCCCAGGTTTCCTTGTGGGTATAGCCCGGATCGCGGAAGTGCACGTGCGCGTCGATCGCGCCGGGCAGCAGGTACTTGCCGGCAGCGTCGAGCACGTCGGCCGCCTCGGGCATGGCATCGGCCGCGCCGATGGCCAGGATGGCACCATCCTTGATGGCCACCGATGCGGCAAAGGTGGTGCTGTCGGTCACCAGGGTGGCGCCGTGGATGACAAGATCGGCAAGCATCGGACAGTCTTTCTGTGGGGGAACGGACAGGATTACACGAAAGGGATTACACGGCCGAGATTACAGGGCCGCCCAGCCACCATCGACCGGCAGGTCGACACCGGTGATCTGGCGCGATGCGTCGGACGCCAGGAACAGGCAGGCATTGGCCACGTCCTCGGCCTGGCTGATACGGCGCAGGGCATATTCGGCGGCGTGCTCGGCAATCACTTCGTCTTCGCTCAGGCCGCGCGCAGCGGCCATGCCGGGCATCACCTTGGTGCGGAAGCGCGGGCCATCGACCATGCCGGGCGCCACGATGTTGACGTTGATGTTGTGCGGCCCGGCCTCGATCGCGGTGGACTTGGTAATCCCGCGCAGGCCCCACTTCGATGCCGAATAGGCCATGCGCCCGGCGCGGCCATGCATGCCGAACGTGCCACCGACATTGACGATCTTGCCATAGCGGCGCGCGATCATCGCCGGCAGCACCGCGCGCATCATGTGGAAGCAGCCCGCCATGTTGAGCCGCACGATCTCGTCGAACGCTTCGGGCGTGGTTTCCCATGCCGGCAGGCCAACCGGGCCGGTTCCGCCCGCCACGTTGACCAGCACATCGACCTGGCCGTGGGCGGCAACCACAGCGGCAACGGCGGCGTCGCACTGCGCCGCATCGGTAACGTCACAAGAAAAAGTTGAAATTCTTTTAGCGTATTCGGGGTTATCTTCACGAAGCTTTTCAAGAGCGGACAAGTCTCTTCCAAGAACAGCTACGAAAGAACCTTCCTTGCAAAACGCATTTGTGATCGCCGGGCCCATGCCCTTTCCGGCACCAGTGATGACCACAACTTTATCTACAAGGCCAATTTCCATACGTAACCCCATGAATTTTTCCGGCGTCTTCACATATTTGAAAAATACTTGTTGATTTTTGCTGCAGCATGTGAAGTGCCTGTCACTGCATAGGCTATCCCCTGTTGCCCTTGGTGTGCTAAAAGGATGGCATGCCGGTGCAAAAATACGAACGGAACCATCGTGGCGCTGCGTAACCAACGAATCTGGGCCTACATCGATGAAGTCGCGCGTGCCGGCTCGGTACGCCAGGCGGCAGAGCGCCTGAACATGACGCCTTCGGCCCTGCTGCGGCGCATCCAGGACGTGGAACACGATCTGGGCGCCCCACTGTTCGAACGCCATTCGCTGGGCGTGCGGCTGACTGCGGCGGGCGAACTGTTCATCCGCTGGATCCGCACGCAATCGGCCGAATTGCAACGCGTCTATTCGCAGATCGAGGAACTGGGCGGCCTGCAGCGCGGCGATATCCGCATCGCCTGCAGCCAGGCGGTGGCGCGCAGCTTCCTGCTGCAGCAAGTGGTGGATTTCCGCGCACGCCATCCCAACGTGAAGTTCCGCATCGTGGTGACCGACCATATCAGCGCGGTGCGCCAGTTGACCGAATACGAGATCGACCTGGCGCTGATCTTTCGCCCGCTGCGCCATCCCGAACTGCACCCGATCCTGTCGATCGGCCAGGGCCTGGTCGCGATCATGGCGGCGGACCATCCCTTGGCCGACAAGGCCGTGCTGCGCCTGCGCGAATGCGCGCATTACGACCTCGCCATGCCCGACACCGCGTTCGGCGGCCGCGAGATCATCGAAACGCGCCTGGCCAACAGCTCGGTCAAGCCGCGCATCGTGGTGGAATCCAACAATTTCGACATGCTCGGCGAAATCGTCGCGTCCAGCGATCTAATCACGTTCCAGATCGACATCGGCGCCGAACTGTGGCGCCGCGATCCGCGCTTTGCCGTGCGCCGCATCAACGATGTGGACCGCACTTATGGCCCGTTGGTGCTGGGCCAACTGAAAGGTCGCCCGCTGCCGCTGGCCGCCGCCAAGTTTGCCGAACAACTGGCGCGCGACATGCACGCCTGCCGCACCCTGCCCATGGCCGAAATGCCAGCGTTCGAAGACGACGAGGATGAACACCTCGCACTCGACATGCAGGAAGAAAGCCCCGACCAGCTGTGAGCCGGCCCCCTCATCCCGGAGCATATCCGGGATGAGGGTTTGCCGGTCAGGACGCCTGGTAGATCGTCCGCGCCGCCTGCGGTGAAACAAAGCCTTCGGCCAGGTCTGCCGCCAGGGCCTCGGGCCGGCGCGCATGGGGATCACCCAGGCCCGCCCCGCCCGGCACATCGAGCACCAGGCGCTGCCCGGCGGGAATTTCCTGCCGGCCCTTGCCGCGCAGCACGGTGCCGTCCGTCAGCCGCACCTGGCCCAGCGAACCGTCGGCGCCGCCCTCGCGCCCGCGTGCGGCATGGCCCACGCGCTCGAACATGGCGAGCACTTCAAAGCCGCTGCCATCGCGCATTGCCACTTCCACGCGCTGGCCCAGCCCGCCGCGCAGCGCCCCGGCGCCGCCGCTGTCGGCCAGCAATTCCTTGCGCCAGATCACGATTGGGGCGCCGTGCTCGGTCACTTCCACCGGCATGGCGCGCACGCCGCTGGGAAAGGCCGTGCCATCCAGGCCATCCTGCCCCGGCCGCGCGCCCGATCCGCCCGAATTGAAGAAGATCGTGTCGAACAGATCGCCCGGCGTGCCTTGCTCGATTTCGGGATGGCGCCCGCGCAACTGCACGCTCCACAGGCACGAAGACCCTTCCACCGGCACGCGATCGGGGATTGCCTGCGACAGGCATCCGAACACCAGATCGGGCAGCATCTGCCCCACGATGTGCCGCGCCGCCACCGGCCAGGGCCGCTGCACGTTGAGGATCGAGCCTTCCGGCGCATCCACTTCGTAAGGCAGCAGCGCGCCATGGTTGTTGGGCACTTCCGGGCTGATCACGCAGCGCAGCGCAAACACGGTATAGGCGCGGGCATAGTTGAGCACCACGTTGATCCCGCGCGGCAGGCAGGCGTCCGATCCGGCGTAGTCCACCTTCACGCGCTCCCCGTCGATGGTCAGCGTGGCGCGCAGGGTGACGGGGGCGTCATAGCCGTCTATCACCAGGCTGCTGCTCCACGAACCTTGCGGCAGGCGCGCGATTTCCGCGCGCGTGGCGTCGAGCGACTGGGTGACGATGGTATCTGCCACGTCCTGGAGATCGTCCATGCCGAATTCGCCCAGCATCGCTGCCAGGCGCCGGATCGCGGCGTTGTTGCTGGTGACATAGCTCAGGATATCGCCGCGCACCTGCAAGGGCGTGCGCACGTTCTGGCAGACGATTTCCAGCAGTTGCTCGTTCAATTCGCCCCGGCTGGCCAGCTTCATCAGCGGGATCTGGATGCCTTCTTCATAGATCGAGCGGCCATCGGGCCCCTGGCCCAGCCCGCCGATATCCACCTGGTGGCAGCACACCCCGAACAGGCCGACGATGCGCCCCTGGTGGAACGCGGGCGAAACCACGGTCACGTCGTGCAGGTGCCCGGCGGTAAGCCAGGGATCGTTGGTGATGAAGTGATCGCCCGGCTCCATCGTAGCGAGCGGGAAGCGGTCGATGAAATGGCGCACGCCCGCCGCCATCGAATTGACATGGCCGGGCGTGCCGGTCACCGCCTCGGCAATCAGGCGGCCTTCCAGGTCGAACAGCGCGGCGGACAGATCGCCCGCATCGCGCACCGTGGTGGAAAAGGCCGTGCGCATCAGGGTCTGCGCCTGTTCTTCGACAATGGCGATCAGGCGGGTCCAGATCACCTGGTGGCGCAGTTGCGACAGGGCATTGCTCATGCGCGGGGCTCCTCGGGCCGGCGGGTACAGACAAGCGTGCGGTTGGCATCCATGCGCGCGTCGAAACGCGGCGAGACGACCGTGGTGGTTTCGCGCTCGGTCACCAGGACCGGGCCACGCACGGCATCGCCCGGCGCCATGTCTTCGCGCGCCACCACGGCAAAGCGCAGGGGCGCGCCATCCTGCGGATCGATCACTTCGCGCCAGGCGGTGGGTTCGATCCAGCGATCGGCCAGAGGCGCGGCGGCGCCCTGCCCTTGCCACACTTGCGCCGCCACGGCGACGCGGAAGGTCAGCAGTTCCACCGGCAGGTCGAGCGCCTGGTTGCCATATTGCGTGCGATAGGCCGCTTCGAACAGGCCGCGCAGTTCCGCCACGCCAGGCAGCGGCCCTGCGGGCAGATCGAACGGGATTTCAAAGCCCTGCCCGGCATAACGGCCCAGCGCCACGCGGCGTTCGCTTTGCGCAGCGCCCGGCGCGCCCTTGGCCACCAGATCTTGCGCCTGTGCGGCCATGGCGCCCAGCAGCGCATCGAGCGTCGCCAGATCGGCGCCCTCGGTCAGCAGCACATGGTGGCTGCGCGCCACTTCATAGGATACCGGCGCGCGCAGAAAGCCAACGGCCGATCCCACGCCCGCGCCGGCCGGCACGATCACCCGGCCAATGCCCAGCTTTTCGGCAAAGCGCACGGCATGGAGCGGCGCCGCGCCGCCAAAGGCGATCAGGCTGCGGTCTTCCAGCGTCATGCCCTGCTCCACCGCGTGAACGCGCGCGGCGCTGGCCATGGTCTCGTCCACGATCTCGCTCACCCCCACGGCCAGCGTGGGTGCCGCGCCGTCCCAGATGCGCAAGTCCGCCAAGGCGGTCGCCGAAGCGGCGGGATCGAGCGAGACCTTGCCCGCGGCAAAGCGCGCCGGATCGATCCGGCCCAGCACGATATCGGCATCGGTCACGGTCGGGCGCGTGCCGCCCCGGCCATAGGCCGCCGGCCCCGGTTCCGATCCGGCCGAATGTGGCCCCACGGCCAGGCGCCCGGCGCGATCGACCGAGGCGATCGAACCGCCGCCCGCGCCGATTTCCACCATTTCCACCACGGGAATGCGCAAGGGCAGGCCCGATCCCTTGCGGAAACGGTGCGCGCGGCCAACCTCGAACACCTGGCTGGTCTGCGGCCGGAATTGGTTGATCAGGCAGATCTTGGCGGTGGTGCCGCCCACGTCCAGCGCCAGCACTTCGCCAGCGCCGCATTCCGCCGCCACCGAGGCCGCAAAGATCGCCCCGCCCGCTGGCCCGCTTTCCACCAGCCGCACCGGAAACCGCGCGGCGATATCCACCGTGGTCAACCCGCCCGAAGAGAGCATCAGATAGAGCGGGCAGGCAAAGCCCATGTCCGCCAGCCGCGTTTCCAGCCGGCGCAGATAGGCGTCGACGATCGGCTGGACATAGGCATTGGCCACCGTGGTGGAAAAGCGTTCGTACTCGCGCATTTCGGGCGAGACTTCGCTCGACAGCGACAGGCTCACGCCCGGCATTTCCTCGGCCAGGATGCGCGCGGCCTGCTGCTCGTGCGCCGGGTTGGCATAGGCATGGAGGAACGCCACCGCCACCGCGCGAATGCCCTCGGCGCGGAACGTGGCCGCCGCCTCGCGCACGCCCGCTTCGTCCAGCGGCAGGAGCACTTCGCCGGTCGCGGCCATGCGCTCGCCCACGCCCAGGCGCAGCTTGCGCGGCACGAGCGGCGCGGGCTTTTCCATGGCGATGTCATACTGGTCGAAGCGGCTTTCGCTGCCCAGCGCCAGCACATCGCGAAAACCTTCGGTGGTCAGCAGGGCCGTGGGCACCCCGCGCCGCTCGATCAGGGCGTTGGTCGCCAAAGTCGTGCCATGGACCACCAGGTCCACGTCGGCCGGGGTGAGCCCCGCTTCGTCGAGCAGCAGCGCCACCCCTTCGAGCAAGGCCCGCTCGGGCGCGTCATAGGTGGTGAGGATCTTGGTCGAATGGCGCGCGGTGGCGGTTTCCAGCACCACGTCGGTAAACGTGCCGCCGATATCGGCACCGATGCGCGCGCGGGGCCGCGAGAGTTGTTCAGCCATAGATGTCCTGGGGATTTTTTGCGAGAGTGGCATAGAAGCGGGCAAGGTGATCGGCCACCTTCACCGCCGGGTAGCGCGGGGTATCCGCCCCCACCAGTTCGGGCAGCGGCGCGACGACCACGGCGCGATCGGGATTGGCGAAATAGGGCACGGAAAAGCGTTCTTCCCCGGCGCGGTTGCGCACGCGGTGGAAGTTCGACAGGAAGCGGCCGTTGGACCACCACATCATCATGTCGCCCACGTTGATGGTATAGGCCCCCGCAATCGGCGGCGCCTTGATCCACACCCCGTCACGGCGCTTCACTTCCAGCCCGCCGACGTCGCCCTGGGCGAGAATGGTGAAGGGCCCTTCGTCGGTGTGCGGCACCATGTTCGACACTTTGTCATCGGCCATGGCGGGCAGGCGCGGATAGAAGTTCATCGACAGTTGCGAGGCGGGATGGCGGAACCACCCGTCAAAGCGGTGTTCGGGCAAGCCCAGGCCCAGCGCAAAGGCGCGCAGCAATTCGCGCGACAGGTTGAGCATCGCATCAAGGTACGCCTCGCTCGCAGCGCGGAACGCGGGCATGTCGGCCGGGAAGCGGTTGGGCTGGTCGAAGATCGCGGCGTGGTCCATGTCGGCCGGATCGGCCGGCCATTCATGCTGCAACCGATATTGCTCGAACAGGCGGGTGTTGCGCGAAAAGCCATCGGCCTCGGGCGCGCCGATCCAGCCGCGATACCATTCGGGCGTTGCCGCGCTCTGCGCCCGCTCGGCGCGGGGCCGGGCAAAGAACGCCGCCGCTGCGGCAAAGACATCCTCGCGTGCGGCCTGGGGCACCCCGTGCCCGGCCAGATAGAAGAAGCCGATCTCTTCGCAGGCGCGGGCGATGGCCTCGGCCACCTCCTGGCGCGCGGCGGCATCGCCGCTCAGGAACGGCGCAAAATCAATGAGAGGCACCTCGTCCAGCGTGATCGCTTGGGCGGCGGATACGTCATCGGCGGAACGGCTCATCGAACAGGCTCCATCGCGAAGGCCAAGGGCAGGGCGCGCAGGCAGCGCCACCATGCCGGCCGGGCATATGGTATGACTAAGGCAACACTTGGCCCCTGAGCGTTGTTTTTTTGGTACTCCCCCGCTGCCGAAACATCACCTTGGCGCACCACCCCCCACCGGCTAGTCCATAAACTGCACACCATCACCACAAGCACGGGCGCAGCATGACAGGCAACAACGGGCAAGCCGGGCCTTTGGCCGGAACCCTGGCAGGGCAGATCATCGCCCTCACCGGCGGCACGCGCGGGCTCGGCCTGGCGCTGGCCCATGCCCTGGTCGCCCAAGGCGCGCGCGTGGCGCTGATCGGGCGTGATGCCGCCACCGGTGCCGCCGCGCAGGCCAGCGTGGGCACCGCCGCCCGCGCCTATGCCGCAGACGTGACCGACGCCGCCGCGCTCGCCGCCACCTTTGCCGCCATCGCGCAAGACTTGGGGCCGGTCGATGCGCTGGTCTGCGCCGCGGGCGTCAGCAGCGGCAAGGCCCCGATCTGGGAAAATGGCGAGGCCGCCTATCGTCACTGCTTCGATATCAACGTGCTGGGCGTGATCAACGCACTGGGCGCGGCCATGCCGGCCATGGTGGCGCGCGCCGGCGGCCAGGTCGTGGTGATCGGCGGCACCTATGGACACAAGGGCGTGGCCGGCCAGGGCATCTATGCCGCCTCGAAATGGGCCGTGCGCGGGCTGGTGCGCTCGGCCGCGCTCGATGGCGCGCCGCACGGCGTGCGCGTCAACATGGTATCGCCGGGCGGCATCGACGGCGAACGCCTGCGCCGCCTGTTCCGCCAATCGGCGGAGCGCAATGGCGAAGCGCCCGACGCACCCTACAACCGCTTTGTCCAGTCCACCGCGCTGGGCCGCCTGGTGGGCGAGGACGATGTTGCCCGCGCCGTGCTGCACCTGCTTGGCCCCGGCGGGCGCATGATGACCGGGCAGGACATCGTCGTCGACGCCGGAACGATACTCTGAAGGAGCCTGAACCAAGATGACCATCGATCTTTCGCGCTTTGGCCGCGGCACGCAGACCCTGCACGCCGGGCGCGATCCGGCGGCCAACTTCGGCGTGGTCAATCCGCCGGTCTATCACTGCTCCACGGTGCTGTTCGACAGCGTGGAACAGTTGCTGGAAACGCGGCGCGACCGCGCCTCGGGCGCCTATGTCGGCTTTACCTATGGGCGCGAAGGCACCGCCACGACCCGCGCGTTCGAGGATGCCATCACCCTGCTCGAAGGCGGCTATCGCGCCGTCACCACCAGTTGCGGGCTGGGTGCGATCTGCGCCGCGCTCACCGCGTTCCTCTCGGCCGGCGATCACCTCCTGATCGTGGACAGCCTCTATGGCCCGGCGCGCGCGTTCTGCGAGGAATTCCTCAAGAAATTCGGCGTGGACGTGACCTATTACCGCCCCTCGATCGGCGCGGGGATAGAAGCCCTGATCAAGCCCAACACCCGCGTGATCTACATGGAAAGCCCCGGCTCGCTGACGTTCGAGATGACCGACGTTTCGGCCATCACTGCCGTGGCCCGCGCGCGCGGGATCAAGACCGTGTTCGACAACACCTGGAGCAGCCCGGTCAATTTCCGCCCGCTCGAACACGGCGTCGACGTGTCGATCAACGCCGCCACCAAATATATCTCGGGCCATTCCGACCTGATGCTGGGCGTGGCGGTCTGCACCGAGGAAGCGTTCATCCCGGTCAAGAAGACCGCCTCGGGCAGTGGCTATTGCGGCGGGCCCGACGACATCTACATGGCCCTGCGCGGCCTGCGCACCCTGCCGCTGCGGATGAAGCAGCACCATGCCTCGGCGCTGGCCGTGGCGCAGTGGCTGCAGGCCCGGCCCGAAGTGGCGCAAGTGATGTATCCCGCCCTGCCCGATGATCCCGGCCATGCGATCTGGAAGCGCGATTACGATGGCGCCTCGGGCCTGTTCGGCGTGGTGCTCAACGCCTGCACCGATAGGCAGTTTGCCGCGATGCTCGATCACATGGACCTGTTCAAGCTGGGCTACAGCTGGGGCGGCTATGAAAGCCTGGTGGTGCCCACTTATCCGTCAGACCTGCGTTCGGAAGTGACGTGGGAAGCGCCCGGCCCCAGCCTGCGCCTGCATGTCGGGCTGGAAGAGGTGGACGACCTTATCGCCGATCTTGAACGCGGCTTTGCCCGCCTCCACGCGGCTGCCTGATATTCCCCTGTTTTCGCGGAGTTTTTCATGACCTTGGTTGCCATCAAGGCTGGCCCCTATGCCTTCACCGCCCGCCTGGAAGAGGAACTGGCGCCCGTCACCTGCGCCCGCTTCAAGGCGATGATGCCCTATGATGAAAAGGTCATCCACGTGCGCTGGAGCGGCGAAGGCGTGTGGATCCCGATGGGCAACACGGTCTATGACCTGCCCTGGGAAAACCCCACGCGCTATCCCGCGCCCGGCGAATTCATCTTCTATCCCGGCGGCTACAGCGAAACCGAAATCCTGCTCGCCTATGGCGGCGTGGCCTTTGCCAGCAAGCTGGGGCCGCTCGCCGGCATCCACTTCATGACGATCATCGAAGGCAACGAAAACCTCGCCAAGCTCGGCAAGCAGACGCTGTGGGAAGGCGCCCAGTCGATCTCCTTCACCATCAAGGACTGACCAGCCCATGGCCCCGCATCCCTTCCTCACCGGCACTCCGCTGGGCCTGTTGATCGACGGGGCCTTCGTGCCCTCCGCCGATGGCCAGACCCTGCCCTCGCACAACCCGGCCACGGGCGAACACCTTGCCGATTTTGCGCGCGGCCAGGCCGCCGACGTGGATCGCGCCGTGGCGGCGGCGCGCGCGGCATTCGATTCCGGCCCCTGGCCGCGCTTCTCCCCGACCGAGCGCCAGGCGCTATTGCTGCGGCTGGCCGATCTGGTCGCCGCCCACGCGGAAGACTTCGCCCTGCTCGACACGCTCGACATGGGTTCGCCGATCCGCCACACGCGCGGCAGCGTGGCGATGCTGACTGACCTGTTGCGCTATTACGCCGGCATGGCGCGCGGGATCGAGGGCGTGACCGCAACCCCTTCCAATCCCGCTATGTTCGCCTGCACGGTGAAGGAACCGGTCGGGGTCTGCGCGGCGATCATTCCGTGGAACGGGCCGCTGTGGGCCAGCATTCTCAAGCTCGGCCCCGTGCTCGCCACCGGCTGCACCCTCGTGCTCAAGCCGGCGGAGGACGCCTCGCTCTCCCCGCTGCTGCTGGGCAAGCTGGCGCTGGAAGCGGGCGTGCCGCCGGGCGTGTTCAACGTGGTGACGGGCCTTGGCGGCGAAGCGGGCGCGGCGCTGGCCGCGCATCCCGGCGTGGACAAGATCGCCTTTACCGGATCGGACGCCACCGGCCGGGCGATCATGGCCTCGGCCGCCGGCAGCCTCAAGCGGATCAGCCTGGAACTGGGCGGCAAATCGCCCAACATCGTCTTTGCCGATGCCGATCTCGACAAGGCCGCGCGCATGGCGGTGGTCGCCGCCTTTGCCAATTCGGGCCAGGTATGCAGCGCCGGCACGCGCCTCTTCGTGGAACGCGGCGTGGCCGATGATTTCGCCGCTGCCGTGGCCCATCATGCCGGCGCCCTGCGCCTGGGCAACGGGATCGATCCGGCAACGGACCTGGGCCCACTGGTCTCCGCCCGCCAGTTGGCGCGCGTGACCGGCCATATGGACGATGCCCTGGCGGAAGGCGCAGGCGCGGTCTGCGGCGGCGTGCGGCTGAGCGAAGGGGCCTTTGCCCAAGGGTTCTTCTTCCCGCCCACGGTGCTTTCGGGCGCGACCGATACGATGCGCGCGGTGCGCGAGGAAATCTTCGGCCCGATCCTGGCGGTGCTGCCGTTCGACAGCGAAGAGGAAGTGGTGACCCGCGCCAATGCCACGCCCTTCGGCCTGGGCGCGGGCGTGTGGACCGGCAACGTGGGCCGCGCCCATCGCCTGGGCCGCCGCCTGCGCGCCGGGTCGGTCTGGGTCAACTGCTACAACGCGATCGACCCGGCGGTGCCATCGGGCGGGATGAAGGCCAGCGGCATGGGCCGCGAATATGGCAAGAACCACCTGGAGGAACACCTGGAAACCAAGTCCCTCTGGATCGCCACCGATTGACGCGTGGGAGACGAGTCTGAAGGTGCGGGGCGGACGGCTTATCAGCCATTCGCCCCGCGTTTTTTCACATCCACTTCTGCACGGTGGGCTTTTCGAACACCGCCAGCTTGTCGATCAGCGCCTCGGGCGCGGGATCGAGCGCGATGCCTTCGCGGTGCGCGGCGGGCAGGAACTTGCGCGCGATCATCGTGTCGATAAAGCCCATGAAGCTGTCGTAATAGCCATCGACATTGAGCAGGCCGACCGGCTTGTCCACGTCGCCCAACTGGTTGAGCGTCCAGGCTTCCATGAATTCCTCGGCGGTGCCGATGCCGCCGGGCAGGGCGATGCAGGCATCGGCCAGATCGAGCATCCGCTCCTTGCGCGCGCGCATGCCATTGACGATCTCGCTTTCGCTCAAGGCCGGGTGCAGGTGCCCCTTGTCGTGCAGGCGCTGGGTGATCACGCCATGCACCCGCCCGCCGCCGGCCAGCGCCGCATCGGCCAGAATGCCCATCAGGCCCTTGTGCGTGCCGCCATAGACCACGGCGATGCCCCGCCGGGCCAGCGCGCTGCCCAATGCGGCAGCGGCCTCTTTATAGGCTTCCCCCTCCCCCACGTTCGATCCGCAGAAAATGGCGATGGCAGACAGGGTGCGGGGCATGGGGCAAGGCCTTCGGGCTGGGGCTGAAATGGTGGTGCCGGTGCTAGCCGATGCGGGCGCCGCTGTGCAATCCGGCAAGCGTTGCCCAAACGTGGCACATCGCGCAACGCGGCGCTGCCAAAGGGGCAACACCCGCGCCGCGCCATCCGGGGCAAATGTGGGGCATTCCAACAAGAGGCCTCCCCATGACGCCCGAACAGAACAAGTTCATCACGCTCTCCGGCCCCGCCACGCCGCTGGGCGATCTGCTGCGCCAATACTGGCAGCCCGTGGCGATCAGCGAAGAGCTGCAAGGCGAGCGCCCGCTCAAGGCGATCAAGGTGCTGGGCCAGGACCTGGTGCTGTTTCGCGATGAAGACGGGCGCCTTGGCCTGATCGACCGCGATTGCCCGCATCGCGGCGCGGACCTGGCGTTCGGCCGGCTGGAAGACGGCGGCGTGCGCTGCCCGTTCCACGGCTGGCTGTTCGATGTGAACGGCGCGTGCCTGGAAACCCCGGCAGAGCCCAAGGGCAGCAGCTTCTGCAAGCGCATCAAGCAGCGCGCCTATCCGGTGCGCGAAGTGGGCGGCACCATCTTCGGCTGGTTCGGCCCGCTCGACGCCGATGGGCAGGCCCCGGCCCTGCCCGCGCTCGATTGCCTGGCCGCGCCCGATAGCCATGTCTTCTCGTTTAAGGGCTATCTCGACTGCAACTGGCTCCAGGCGCTGGAAGTGGGCATGGACCCGGCCCACGCCAGCTTCCTCCACCGCTATTTCGAGGATGCCGAGGCCGACGCCAACTATGGCAAGCAGTTCCGCGCCCATTCGACCGACAGCGACCTGCCGATGACCAAGGTGCTGCGCGAGTACGATTGCCCCGATATCGCCGTCACCCCCAGCGATTGCGGCCTGCGCATCACCACGCTGCGCCACCTCGATGGCGGCGACACCCACGTGCGCGTCACCAACGTGCTGTTCCCGCAGGCTTTCGTCATCCCGCTTTCGTCCACCATGACGATCACGCAGTGGCACGTGCCGATCGATGACGAGAGCTGCTATTGGTATGCCATGTTCACCAGTTTTGCCGAGCCGGTGGACAAGCCGCTGATGCGCGAACAGCGCCTGCAACTCTATACCCTGCCCGATTACATGCCGCGCGTGGGCCGCCACAACAACTGGGGCTTCGACGTGGCCGAGCAGAAGACGCGCACCTTCACCGGCATGGGCGAAGACATCAACGTGCACGATCAGTGGGCGGTGGAAAGCCAGGGCCGCATCCAGGACCGCACGCGCGAGCATCTGGGCACGTCGGACAAGGCGATCGTCGCCTATCGCGTCATGCTGATCAACCAGATCAAGAAAGTGCAGAAGGGCGAAACGCCGCTGGCCCTGCCGCCACTGGGCGAAAGCAATGCCGGCGCCGGCCCGGCCACGATCGACGGGGTGGCGCCCGGCGGCACGGCGCCCGAGGCCTATTGGCGCGACGCGGTCGAACGGCTGCGCGCCGAGGCGACCTGGACCGTGCCCGCATTGGCGCTATGAGTGGGCGCGCCATGAACGGGTTCGTCTTGGCCCACGGGCTGTGGAGCGAAGAGCAGGCGGCCGCCGCGGCCGACCTGCCGCGCCGCCTGGCCGATGCCGGGGTCCATTCGGTGCGCCTGGGCTTTCCCGATCTGCACGGGATCGTGCGCGGCAAGACGGTGATGGCCGCCGCCCTGCCCGGCGCGCTGGAACAGGGCCTGTCGATCACCTCCAGCCTGCTGCTGAAAGACACGTCGCACCGCACCGTGGTGCCGGTCTTTGCGGCGGGCGCGGGCATCGGCCGGGCCGATCTCCAGGGCGCGGGCGATCTGGTCATGGTGCCCGATCCGCTCAGTCTCAAGCTCCTGCCCTGGGCGCCGGGCACGGCCTGGATGCTGGGCGACCTGTTCTTTGCCGATGGCACGCCCTACCCCTGGTGCCCGCGCCGCATCGCCCGCGATGCGGTGGCGCGCCTTGGCCAGCGCGGCCTGGCGTTCATGAGCGGGCTGGAAGTGGAATTCCACCTCACCCGCCTGGTCGATCCGCGCCTTGCGCCCGATGACGCCGGCCAGCCCGGCACGCCGCCCGATGTCGCGCTGACGCACCAGGGCTATGCCTATCTCACCGAGCAGCGCTACGACACGATCGAGCCGATCCTCGATGTGCTGCGCGAAGCTTGCGCCGCGCTGGATCTGCCGCTCACTTCGATGGAGCTGGAATTCGGCCCGTCCCAGGTGGAATTCGTGTTCGGCGTGCAGCAAGGCATCGCCTCGGCCGATGCGATGATCCTGTTCCGCACCACGGCCAAGCAGGTGGCGCGCCGCCATGGCCATCACGCCAGCTTCATGTGCCGCCCCGCCCTGCCCCAGGCGATGTCCAGCGGGTGGCACTTGCACCAGTCGCTGGTTGATAGCGCCAGCGGGCGAAACGCCTTTGCCCAAGGCGATGGCCAGCCCGGCCTTTCGGCGCTGGGGCAGCATTACCTCGCCGGCCTGCTCGATCACGCCGCCGCCGCGATGCCGCTCACCACCCCCACGATCAACGGCTACAAGCGCTATCGCGCCAACTCGCTGGCGCCCGATCGCATCGCCTGGGGACAGGACAATCGCGGCGCCATGCTGCGCGTGCTGGCCAAAGGCAGCCCCGGCGCCACCCGCATCGAAAACCGCGTGGGGGAGCCAGCGGCCAATCCCTATCTCTACCTAGCCTCGCAGATGGTTTCGGGCCTGGCCGGCATAGAAGCCGGCGCCCTGCCGCCCCCGGCGGTGGACAGCCCCTACCAGGCGCCCGCTCCGCTGCTGCCCACCAGCCTGGAAAGCGCCCTGCCCGCGCTGGAACAGAGCGCCACGCTACGTGAAGGGCTTGGCAGCGGCTTCGTCGATCACTTTGCCCGCATCAAGCATGCCGAAGTGGCCCGCTACAACGCCACGGTCACCGATTGGGAACACCGCGAATACTTCGATCTGTTCTGAAAACCCGCGCCTGACGGGTCGCATGGAAAGCCCCCCGGATGATCGCCATCCGGGGGGCTTTTTACCTCGCACTCACAATACGGTGGCGCCGCCGTCGATCACCAGTTCCTGCCCCGTGATATTGCGCCCGCCCGGCCCGGCCAGATAGAGCACCATGGCGACAATATCCTGTGCTTCGCTGGGTTTGCCCAGCGGAATGCCCATGTTCGCCACATAGGCGCGCAGGGCTTCCTCCTCACTCACCCCGCCCGCTTCCGCCTGGGCTTTCCACGCCGCTTTCATGCGTGGAATGGCAATCGGGCCGGGCGCGATATAGTTTACCGTCACCCCGTCGGGCCCGGCTTCCAGCGCAGCGCTGCGGGCAAGGCCGCGCAGGCCCCACTTCGAGGCGCTGTAGCTCGATCGCCCGGCGCGGCCGCGCATCCCGTGGTTGCCGCCGATCATGATGATCCGGCCCTGGCCCGCCGCGCGCATCACCGGCAAGAGCCGGCTGAGCACGATGAACGGCGCACGCAGGTTTGTCGCGACGGTGCTGTCGAAGTCTTCGAGGCTATACTGCCCGATCGGTGGCGAGAGCGGTCCGGTGGTGCCGGCGGCATTGACCACCACGTCCACCCGCCCGCCGCTCCACGCCAGCAGCCCATCGAGCGCGGCCGCCAACTGGCCGGCATCGCGCACATCGGCGGTCAGCGCCAGGGCGCGGCGGCCCAGTCCCTCGATCTCGCCCACCAGGTCATCGAGCGCGGCGGTGCGCCGGCCCAGCACGGCCACGTCGTGCCCCTCGCCGGCCAGCGCCAGCGCGATTTCGCGCCCCGTGCCGGCACTGGCGCCGGTAACAAAAGCGATGCTCCCGGTTGCGATACTCATTGCGCTTCGGCGAAGTAGCGGCGGTTGGAACCGGCCTGGATCTTGTAGATCGAGCTGCCCGCGCGGCTGGGGAACGGCAGCTTCACATAGTTCTGTTCGAACCGCACGTCGCTGGTCGATGGGCCACGCACGATGCGCGAATCGTATTCGTCCCAATCCACCTTGTAGAACAGCGGAAACGCGTCGCTGGCGGCATATTCATAGAACAGGATGCGGCGCGGATCGCCCGACAGGTTCACGCTCGACCCATGCAGCGTCATGGGATGGTGAAAGCTGACCGTGCCCGGAGGGCCTTCGAGCAGCACCGCCTTGGCCGGATCGATCGCATCGGCCAGCACCGCGCCCACGAAATAGCCTTCATCGTCGTGATGGTCGATCAGCGGCCCCTTGTGGCTGCCGGGGATGACCTGCATCGCGCCATTGGCGGCGCTGGCGCCATCGATCAGGATCGAGGCGACCGTGGTGCCCATGTGGGTGTGCGGGGCAAAGGCCCAGTCCTGGTGCCATTCCAGCGCGTCGCCACCCTTGGCGGACTTCATGTTGATCTTGGTGTGGTTCAACCGGATCATCGGGCCGATCAGCCGCTCGGCCAGCGCCATGATCGCCTCGTTTCCGGCCAGCGCGGCATAGAAGGGATCGATGCGGTTGGGCTTCTTGATGCGCTGCACCGTGCGGTTGCCGTCAAGATCAGTGGAGAAATCGTACCAGGCGTTGTCGTCGGCCACCTCGGCCGCCGCCGCTTCCACCGTATCGGTCAGCGCGCGCAACTGGTCCAGCACCGGCCCTTCCAGCAGGCCCGGCAGCACGACATAGCCGTGCTCGTCATAATGCGCGACGGCTTCTTCAAGGTTCATGATGGCATGTCCTCTGGCAAAGGCAGGTCGGTGATGACCATGTGGGCCTTGTAATGGGTGATGGCGAGCGGCAGGCGCGCGGCGCGCAGCGCATTCTGGCCCGTGGCGCCGCAGGCCCAGAACACCGGCAGTTCGCCGGGCAGAACACGTTTCATGCCGTGCCCGCCATAGCTGTCTTCCAGGCTGGCAATGCCCAGGTCTTCGGGCAGGCCGAGCGATACCGGCGCCCCGTGAAAGCCGGGATGGCGCGCGGAAACCAGCGTGGCGCGGATCGCGTCGGCCGGGGTCAGCGCGCGCATCGACACGATCAGCTTGCCGCCGAACGGGCCGACCGGCACCGTCTCGCGCGTGGTTTCGTACATCGCCGAAACGTCGCCCTCGTCCAGATGGCGCAGGCGCACGCCGGCACGCTGCAACAGCGCCTCGAACGAAAACGAACAGCCGATCACGAACGGCACGAGATCGTCGCGCCAATGCGTGCTGGCATCGCGCGGCGTGTCGACCAGTTCGCCATCGCGAAACACCATGTAGCCGCCGGTATCGCGCGCGATATCCAGGTCGTCGGCAATGCCGGGCATGTCGCGGCGCCCCGGCTCGCCCCGGCCCAGCAGCGGCAGCGCCTGGGGATTGGCGCGGGCATAGGCTTCGAAATCATCGGCATAGGCGGCGGGCACGGCGATCAGGTTGCCCTGCACATGCCCCCGCGCCACCAGGTTGGTAAAGCCGGTGAACCGCCCATCGCGAATGGCCCGGCGCATGGCACGAGGGTCGCTTTGGTCCAGCGGGGCAAGAGAGGCGGCGTCGTTCATGGCGTTTCCTTACCAAGCGCAGCGCGATGCAGGGGTTGCTTTTTTCGGTCAGGGGCGTTGCCGGTCCTGCGCTGTTTTGCCGGGGCGCGATGACGGAAAAGGAAACACTTCCCCCTCTGGCGCGCGGAGCAGCGATCCCATGACGAGGCCCACGAAGACTTATGCGATCATCGGCGGTGCGGCGGGCCTGGGCGGCGCGCTGGCGCGGCTCCTGGCCGCTGGCGGCCCGGATAGCAACAGCGCCGTGTGGCTGGCTGATGAACCGGGCGCCGCTGCGGCCGCGCCAGCCTTGGCCAATGTGGCGTTCCACCCGATGGACCTGGCCGATCCGGCCGCACCGCGCGCGCTGGTCAAGACGATCACGCGGCGCCAGGGCCGGCTCGATGGCCTGGTCGTGGCCGCTTCAGCCATGGGCGGGGCGCCGCTCGCCGATTGGCAGGCAAGCGATTGGGACCGCGCCGCCGCGATCAACTTGCGCCTGCCGTTCCTGGCGGCGCAGGCGGCGCAAGGGCTGCTGACGCAAAGCCGCGGCAGCCTCATCCTGGTATCGTCCACTGCCACTTTGCGCGGGCAGGCGCAAAGCCATGCCTATCAGGCGACCAAGGCGGGCCTCGCCGGCCTGCTGCGCAGCCTGGCGGCAGAGCTGGGGCCACAGGGCGTGCGCGTCAACCTGGTGCTGCCCGGCTGGGTGGAAACCCCGCAAACCCAGGACTTCTGGCGCGCACAGCCCGATCCCCAGGGCGCGCGCGCCGCGATCGACGCGCGCATTCCGCTGCGCCGCCATGGCAGTGCCGAAGAAGTCGCCGCCGCCATGGCCTGGCTGCTGTCAGACGCCGCCAGCTATGTCACCGGCGCGACGATCCCGCTCGACGGTGGCGATACCGCCGTCTGAAAAATCAGGCGGAGAGTTCGCCTTCCGACAGGCGCCCGGCGTGGCGCAGCGCGGCCAGGCTCAGCAGCAGGGCGCCGGCAGCCACCGCGATCCACGCATGCCAGCTCCCCAGCCCGAAATAGATCGCGGGCGTGAGGAACGAGGCGAGCGAGACGAACTGGTTGACGATGCCCGCCCCCAGGCCCGCCCCGCCGGCCCGCTCCGCGACGCGCGGCAACAGCGCCATGCACACGCCCGAAAGCGCACCAAAGGCAAAGACCCAGCCCATCAGCCCGGCCACCGCCGCTGCCAGCGGGCTGGCCGGCACGAACAGCAGCGCCTGCGCCAGCACGCCCACGGCGGCCATCGCGGCAAACAGGCGCAAGGGGCGCATCGCCCGCGCCAGCAAGGCGCCGGTCACCGTGCTGCCCGCCAGCACCGCCAGGATCTTGGCCCCGGCCACGATGCCCGCCGACGCCGCCAGCGAAACGCCATGCGTCTTGGCCAGCCAGCCGGCCGCCACCAGGCTGGTGCCATAGGAAACCATGTTGGGCAGCGCGGCCGCCAGGGCCAGCAGCAACAGCACGGGATTGGTCACCCCGGCGCGCAATTGCGCCAGTGGTGAGCGGGCCAGATCTCGCGGGGCAGAGGCGACGCGCGGCAGGAGCATGGCGCCAGCCACGCAGGCCAGCATCACCGCGCCGTGGGCGGCAAAGGCCAGGCGCCAGCTCGCCCATTGCGCCACCAACGCGGCCAGCAGCAATCCGGCGGAAAAACCCGCCGGGGCATATGTCGCCCACAGCGCCATGCCGCGCGCGCGCAGGCTGCCGCCCAGCGTGGTCATCAGCATGGCTGCCCCGCCATTGAGCACGCCGACATAGGCAATGCCGGCCAGGACCATCGACAGGTCGAACAGCCACAATGCCCGCGCCTGCACCAGGCCCAGGTCCGCCACGGCCAGCAGCAGCGGTGCCAGGATCAGCACGCGGCGCGGCCCCAGCCGATCGACCAGCCCGCCCCCCAGGGTGGAGGTGATGGCGGCGGGCAGCGAAAACAGCGAAATGGTCCAGCCGATCGCGGCCGGACCACTCGAAAAATCGCGCGCGACCAGGGCGGTCAGCGGCGAAAGCATGCCGACCATCGCCATCGACCCCAGGCCGATGGCATAGACCAACACCAGGGTGAACACCTGGCGACTGGTGCCCTGCCACCCCGGCAGCAGCCCATCGATGGGATGTTCGGGCGGCTGCCGGGCGATGGTGTGCGACAAAGCGTTTCTCTTTTTTCAATGGGGGCGGAAAGAGGAGGCCGGCACGCGCCGGCCCCCATTTTCCGCAGCATTTGCGATCACTGGCGGTATTGCAAGGTCAGCCCGATCGTGCGCGGACGATAGGACTGTTCGTAGAACAGCGTGCCGGTGGAACTGTCGTGCCCGCGCGAGAGCAGGTCGCGCGAGTTGGTCAGGTTGTCGACGAACAGCGAGAGATCGACCCCGCCCTTGCGCAGGCCCATGCGCAGCTGGACATAGTCGCGGCCCGGCAGGGCATAGAGCGAGGAGTCATAGCCGAACGTGCCCACCGCCGAAGGGATCGTGTCGTCGCTGGTGAAGGTATAGTCCACCCGCGCATAGCCCGAGATTTCCCCCGTGATCGGCGCTTCATAGTTGCCATAGGCATGGCCCGACCACAGCGGCCCGCTGATCCGTTCGCCGGCAGCGCGCAGCAGCACCGTGCCGTTCTTGATCGTCACGTCATCGGCATAGTGCACGTTGGTATAGCCGGTGTTGCCGCCCAGCGAGAGCCCGGTGACCGGGCGCACGTCGAGCGAGAGTTCCAGGCCCTTGCCATTGGCATCGCCCAGGTTCGACACGTAGGAGAAGCCGCAGTTGAGGCGCACCGCCTGCTGGATGTTCTTCCAGTTGACGATATAGCCGCTGACATCGAACGCCACCTTGCCGCCAAGCAGACGCCCCTTGGTGCCCGCTTCGTAGGACCACAGCGAGTCCGATTCAAAGCTGGTCGGCACCGTGCTGGTCGTCAGGCCCAGGGCCGTCAGGTCGCCGGCGCAACGCTCGGGCAGCGTGCTGGGCTGCGCGCCGGCCGGGCGGAAGCCCTTGCTGGCCGAGGCATAGAGCATCGCATTGTCATCGACCTGGTACTTGGCAGCAAACTTGGGCGTCCAGGCGCCTTCGCTCGTCTTGGTGATCACCTGGGTGCGCGAACCGCCATTGGTCGGGCCGTCCTTGGTCTCGTCGAACGTGAAATCGACTTTGGTATAGCGCAGCGCGGCCGTCAGCGTCAGCTTGTCGGTGGGCTTCACGTCCACGCTGGCAAAGGCGGCGTACTGGTCGTCCTTGGAGGTGATGATATCCACCAGGCTATAGCGGTTGTCATACTGCTGGAAACCGCTGACTAGGACGCCGGGAATGCGGCCCGACGAGGTGAAGTTGGAAAAGTCCTGCTGGCTGTGGGTGTAGAATACCCCGGCGCTCCAGTCGATCAGCGGATTGTTGGCCGAATAGGCCCGCAGTTCCTGCGAGAAATTCCGCTGCTTGAGCGTGAGGTAATCCTCCATGTTGGTGATGTCCTTGTTCGCATATGTCCCGAAGGGCGAACCCGAACGCAGGGTGGAGAAATACGTCGAATAGTCGAGCGTCTGGTACTGCTCGCGCTTGAGGTACGAGGTGTTGGACGCGATCGTGACGGTGCCCAGCTTCAGTTCCGCCGTCAGCGAGGGCATCAGCAGGCGGTCGCGGGTCGGCTCGGTCTGGTAGACGCCGCTGTGGTAATCGCCGTCCTTGGCGTTGCCATAGCCTTCCCAGAAATCGTCGCGCGCGTTCTGGCTCAAGTATTGGTAGAACACCTTGGGCGTGATGGTCAGCGTGTCGGTGGGCTTCCACGCCAGGGCCACGCGGCCCACCATGTTGCTCTGCCAGTTGATATCCTTGGCTTTGACGTTGTCCGTGCCCTGGGTCACCTGGTCGATATAGCCGCCCTGGCGCTGGTACCAGCCGCTGGCGCGGAACGCGAGCGTATCGGTCAGCGGCGCGCCCACGGCCAGCCCGCCTTCATAGCTGGGCGATCCGTGGTCGGTGAACGAAACCTGGCTGCGGCCATAGATGCTGGTCTTGTCGAAGCTGGGCGAAGGGGTGATGAAACGCACCGCGCCGCCTTCGGAACTCGCGCCGAACAGCGTGCCCTGCGGCCCACGCAGCACTTCCACGCGCTCCAGATCGAAAATGCGCGGATAGGGGTTGCCGCCGTAATAGCCGATGTTGCGGATCTGGATCGGCGTATCGTCGATATAGATCGCGGTGGTCGAGGAACCCACGTCTGACTTAAGGCCGCGAATGGCGATGTTCGTGCCGTTGTTGCCAGCCACGCCAGACGTGGTGGAAAACTGCAGGGCCGGGGTGATGCGCGCGATGTCATCGATGCTGCGCACGCCCTGGACGTCCATTTCCTTTTGCGAATAGGCGGCGATCGACAGCGGCACCTTGCTCAGCGTTTCGTCGCGGCGCTGTGCCGAAACCACGATTTCCCCGGTCGCATCGCTGGCAGCATCTGCGGGGGCCGGCACCGCATCGGCGGCGTGGGCGATGCCTGCATCCAGCGCGAACGGCGCCACGCTCGCGATCAGGATCAGGGCGCTGCGGCGCAACCGGCCACGGCCGGCGGGCAACGAAAGACTGTGCGACATAATGCTTATCCCTCTTGTTATGCTTCTTGCCTCCCACAGCCCTCGTCCGTTCCGCGCCTTGCCTGGGCAAGGATTGCGGCCGGCCGCCATTTGGCGGCAGGGCAGCCGTGGCGCCATTGCGCCCTGCGGCTCCCCGATCGTGCCTTGGTGTTCTCCCCAAGCAGGCCTTGGCTCACCAACAAGGTGATTCACAAACCGCCCGGCCGCCATTGCAAGAATCGAACCGGAGTGTTGCTATTCTTGTGCAACAGCGTGCCATCGGCGCTGGTGTTCGCAAGCGCGAAACACCCCATGGCCCAACCAGCACTTCGCATCGCTGGCAAGTGTGGGTCGCACCGCGTAGAGCAGGCGGGCGGCAACAGGAAGGAAACGCGATGCACGGATCGACCTGGCATGTGGGCGCGGTGCTGCCCGCTGCCGATGCGCCGCCGCTGGGCGCCCATGCCATCACCATCGGCGGCGATGGCCGCATCGCCGCGCTGGCGCCGTGCGACCCGTCAGGCCTGACCACTGCCGAAGCCGCGCTGGTGGCCATGCCCGCGCTGGCCAATGCGCACGATCATGGCCGTGGCCTCGCCACGCTCGCCTGCGGGGTGGCCGATGCGCCGCTCGAACACTGGATGATCGACCTGGCGCGCCAGCCGCGCGTCGATGCCTATGACACGGCCGCCCTGGCCCTCGCGCGCCTGGCCGGATCGGGCGTTGCCGCCGTCTATCATTGCCACAACACACAAAACGGCGCCGCCCTGCTCGACGAGGCCGAGGCGGTTTCCCGCGCCGCGCGCGACACCGGCGTTCGCGTCGCATTCGGCTGGCCGTTCTTCGATGCCAATCCGCTGGTCTATGGCGATCATGCCGAACTGGCGCGGTTTTTCCCGCCCGAACGCCGCGCGGCGATTGCCACGATGGACCAGGGCTTGCGCTCCTGCGCCACCAACATGGCGCTGTTCGAGCGCGCGCAGGCACTGGAACACGATACCTTTGCCCTGCACTATCACCCCGTGGCGCCGCAATGGGCGCAGCCGGCCACGCTGGTGGCGATTGCCGCCGCATCGGCCGCCAGCGGGCGCCGCGTGCACACCCATCTGCTCGAAACGCGGCTGCAACGCGAATGGGCCGATGCCCATTTCCCGCAAGGCTTCGTGCCCTGGCTGGACGCCATCGGCCTGCTTTCCCCGCGCCTGACCGTGGCGCACGGGGTGTGGCTGCGGGCAGACGAACTGGCCCTGCTTGCTGCACGCGGGGTAACCGTTTCGGTCAACGTCTCGTCCAACTTGCGCTTGCGTTCAGGCCTGCCGCCGCTGGCCCAGATCGCCCAGGCCGGCGTGGACCTGGCCCTGGGCCTCGATGGCATGGGGCTTGACGACGATGCCGACATGCTGCGCGAAATCCGCCTCGCGCACTTGCTGCTGGGCCAGCCCGATCGGGACGCCCGCGGCCCGGTGGCCCTGCCCGGCACGCAGGCTGTGCTGCACGCGGCCTGGTCGGGCGGGCGCGCCGCGATCCTGGGGCCAGACGATGGCGGCGGGCGCCTCGCCCCCGGCGCCCCGGCCGATATGCTGCTGATCGACAGGCGGCGCGTGGCGCAAGACTGGATCGGGCACGGCTGGCCCGCCGATCCCGCCTGGCTCCTGGCGCGGGCAACGCGCGCCGATGTCGCCCACCTGCTGGTCGGCGGCCGCGCCGTGGTGCGCGATGGCCAGGTTACCGGGCTGGACGAAGCCGCATTGGCCGCCCGCCTCGTCGCCCAGGCCCGCGCCGCGCGCGCTGCCACCCCGCCCGACACGGCACGGATCGCGCAGACGCAGGCGGCCACGCATGCGTTCTACGCCGCCGGCTGCCACTGCGGGCAGCCATAACGCGCGTTATTTCCCCGCCACTATCAGCGTGGCGAGAGTCAGGGTTTCCACCCCGGTCTTGATGCTGATCGCCGGATCGGGCGCAAAGAACGGGGAATGGTTCACCGGCACCGGCTTGCCTTGCGCCTTGTATTGCGCCGCCATCGCAGCGCTGGTGCCACCGATGCTGAAATAGACCGAGCGCACCTTGCCACCTTGGGCGAATTCGGAAAAGTCCTCGCTCGCGGTCCAGCCCGGCTCGCTCGCCGGGATCAGCACCACGCGATCCTTGCCCAGCGCGGCGGTCAGCGTGGCAGCGGCCTGTGCACCCAGCGCCGGCTCGTTGATTACCGATCCGGTGCCGTGCAAGTGCATCACATCGGGCGCGGGCGCGCCCGACATCATCGCCACTGCCTCGGCCGTGGTCTTGACGCCCTTGAGCAGCCCATCGCGCACGGCCGGATCATAGGACCGCAGCGTCAGGCCAAGGTCAGCCGTATCGGGAATGATATTGGCCGCCGTGCCGGCATGGAACGATCCCACCGTCACCACGCCGAATTTCATCGGGTCTTTCTGGCGGCTGATCACGGTCTGCACGTCTTCCACGAAACGCGCGCCCATTACCACGGGATCGATGCTCTTGTCGGGCATCGAGCCATGCGCGCCCACCCCATGGAACGTGACGTGCACGGCATCGCTGGCCGAGGTGGTGAAGCCCTGCTTGATCGTCACTTCCCCCGCCGGCGACGGGCCGACATGGGCGCCGAACGCGAAATCGGGCTGGGGAAAGCGGGTATAGAGCCCATCGGCCAGCATCGCCTTGGCCCCCGAAACCACTTCCTCGGCCGGCTGCCCGACCAGGATCACGGTGCCATGCCAGCGCGCCTTCATGGCCAGGAGCGCACGCGCCGTGCCGATCCACCAGGCCATGTGGATATCGTGGCCACAGGCATGATCGACAAACGTGGTCTTGCCATCCGCATCGGTCTGCTGCGCGCGGCTGGCAAAGGGCAGGCCGGTCTTTTCCTCCATCGGCAGCGCGTCCAGCTCGGTGCGCAGCAACACCACCGGCCCCGCGCCGTTGCGGATCACGCCGACGATGCCGGTCTTGCCCACGCCCGTGGTAACATCCACGCCCATGGCCTTGAGCTGCTTGGCCAAGACATCGGCCGTCCGCGTTTCGCGAAAGGCGGTTTCGGGGTGGCTGTGCAAGTCCTGATAGAGCGCCTGGAGATCGGGCCAGTCCTTGGCGAACTGGGCATCGATCGCCGCGCGGGCAGCGGCTGGATCGGATTTCGCCATGGCGGGCGAAACAGCCGTGGCGCAAAGAGCCACGGCAAAAGCGGAAACCGGGGAAAAACGGTGCATCATCAACGCGCCTTGTGCCACACCGCGCGGCGCAGGGGCAAGGCCCGGCGCGCCAGCGCCACCACGCCCAGCCCCGCCATCTGCAACGCTGCTGCCGTGGCGAGGAAGCCAAACACGAAGCCGATCCGCGCCACGCCGCCCGGTGCTTCCAGCCCATGGGCAAAGCCATGGCCCAGCCCGGCCAGCGCCACCCCGGCCGCAGCCAGCCACAATGGCGGGCGCAGGCGCAACAGCGCGGCCAGCGCCAGCCCGACAACGCTTGACCCGATCATCACTTCGGCCAGCCCCGCCGGCACGAGCGCGGCGGTGACAAAGCCGCCCAGCATCGCGGCCAGCAGCGTAACCGGCAGCACCCGCGCCGCGCGCCCGCCGATGATCCCGGCCCAGGCCCCGGCCAGCAGCATCGCCGCCAGGTGATCGGCCCCGGTCAAAGGGTGCAGCAGCCCCGCCACCAACCCGCCGCCGGCACCATGGCCGGGATGGGCCAGCGCCGTGCCGGGCAATGCTGTCAGGGTGAGCAGCGCACCAATGGCAACAAGGGCGGCATTTGCGGGCAAGCGTTTCATGCACGGATCCTTTCGGGCAGGCCGCCGGTCTTGACGATGAACTGGATGATCTCGGGCAGGCCCACGCATTCCTTGAGATTGGTGAACAGGAACGGCCGCTCGCGGCGCATCAGCTTGGCGTCGCGGTCCATCACGCCCAGGTCAGCCCCCACCAGCGGCGCCAGGTCGATCTTGTTGATCACCAGCAGATCGGATCGCGTGATGCCGGGGCCGCCCTTGCGCGGAATCTTGTCGCCGGCCGAAACGTCGATCACGTAGATCGTGATATCGGCCAGTTCCGGGCTGAACGTGGCGGCGAGGTTGTCGCCCCCGCTTTCGATGAAGATCAGTTCCAGGCCGGGAAAGCGGCGCGCCATTTCATCGACCGCGGCCAGGTTGATGCTGGCATCCTCGCGAATGGCGGTGTGCGGGCATCCCCCGGTTTCCACCCCCATGATCCGCTCGGGCACCAGCGCGCCCGAACGGGTGAGGAATTCGGCATCCTCGCGGGTGTAGATGTCGTTGGTGATCGCCGCGATGTTCCAGTGGTCGCGCATCGCCTTGCACAGCCGATCGGTCAGCGCCGTCTTGCCCGAGCCGACCGGGCCACCAATGCCGACGCGTAAAGGTCCGTTGTGGGAAATCATGAGCGGAACAGCCTTGTGTAGAGCGTTTCGTGATGGAACGAGCAGAGTTCGAGGGCCGGGGTCGCGGTGCCGAGATCTTCGAGCGGGCAGGCGCGCGCCGCCGCCGCGATCGGGCCGATGCGGCGGGCAAGCTCGGCCATGGCCAATTGCCCGTCGGTCTGGCCCAGCGGCACCAGCCGCACCCCGGCCGAAACCAGGTTGGCGGCAGTGGCATGCAGGAAACCGTGCACCGCGGCGCCTTCGTCTACCCCGTGCGCAGCGGCGGCGAGCGCAAAGACGGTGGCGTGGGCGTGCGGCCAATCCCCCCGCCGCGCGGCATAGTCGTCCAGCGCGGGATGGGGCCAGGCCTTGCGCACCACGGCCAGGAACGCCGCGCCCTGCTGGCGGCTTTCCAGCGCGGTTTCGCTGCTGGCACGAAACGCGGCGGCCAGGTCGGCCAGGGCATCGAACGCGGCATCGTCATGCGCCACGCGCATCGCCTGGGCAAGCAGCACCGCATCCACCCAGCCGCCCCCGCGCGCGATCACCGCATCGACATAGCCGACCAGATCGCCCCAGGACCGCACCCGGCCATCGTCCACTGCCGTTTCCAGCCCGTGGCTATAGGTATAGCCGCCGATCGGCAGCGAGGGCGATGTCCACGCCAGCAGCAGGTGCAGTGCCGGTTCAGTGAGCATGATCGTGGTGGTGCCCATGGCCATGACTGTGATGATGGCCGTGATCATGGTCGTGGCCATGCCCGTGATCATGCCCGTGATCATGATCGTGGGATGCGTGGCCATGATCGTGGCCATGCTCCCCGGCATAGGCGCCCCCTTCGGGCGTGAACGGCGCCTCGATCAGGTCCACTTGCGCGCCAAGCCCACGCAGCATGTCGAGGATCACACCATCGCGGCGCAGCAGGATGCACCCGGCATGGATTTGCGCGGGCAGATGGCGGTTGCCGATGTGCCAGGCCAGCCGCAACAGCGCGATCGGGCTCGCCGCGCGCACTTCCATCAGCGCCTCGGGCACGGCTTCCACGCGCACCACGCGCCCGTCCGACAGCATGAGCCCGTCGCCATGGGCCAGCACCGTGGCCCGCGCCAGGTCGAGCACGAAATCGGTGCCCCCCGCCGCAACATAGCGGAAGCGGCGGCGATGCCGCGCGTCATAATCCAGCACGATGACATCGGCCGCGCTGGCGGCATCCCAGCTTCCGGCGGGAAGCACGTCACGGGCGATGAGGGGCTCGGTCATGGTCGCTTTCAGAACAGGAAATAGCGTTGGGCAAAGGGCAGTTCGGCGGCCGGCTCGCACGTCAGCAATTCGCCGTCGGCGCGCACTTCATAGGTTTCCGGGTCCACCTCGATATGCGGCATGGCGTTGTTGTGGATCATGCTCGCCTTGGAAATGCCGCCGCGCGTGTTGCGCACCGCTTCCAGTGGACGCTCCAGCCCCAGCCGCTGCGCCATGCCCCCGGCAATGCCGGCGGCCGAAACGAAATGCAGCGAGGATTGCACCCCCGCCCGGCCCAGCGCGCCGAACATCGGGCGGTAATGCACCGGCTGCGGCGTGGGGATCGATGCATTGGGATCGCCCATCGGCGCAGTGGCGATGGAACCGCCCTTGATCACCATGTCGGGCTTGGCGGCAAAGAACGCGGGCGACCACAGCACCAGATCGGCCAGCTTGCCCACTTCGACCGAGCCGACGACATGGGCAATGCCATGGGCAATCGCCGGGTTGATCGTATACTTGGCGATATAGCGGCGCGCACGCAGGTTGTCGTCGTCGCCATCGCCGGGCAGCGCGCCCCGCTGCACTTTCATCTTGTGCGCGGTCTGCCAGCAGCGGATCACGGTTTCGCCCACCCGGCCCATCGCCTGGCTATCCGAAGACATCATCGAAAACGCGCCCAGGTCGTGCAGGATGTCTTCGGCGGCAATGGTTTCGCGGCGAATGCGGCTTTCGGCAAAGGCCACGTCCTCGGCAATGCGCGGATCGAGGTGGTGGCACACCATCAGCATGTCGAGATGCTCGTCCAGCGTGTTGACCGTATAGGGCCGGGTGGGATTGGTCGAACTGGGCAAAACGTTCGGCAGGCCCGCCACGCGGATGATGTCGGGCGCGTGGCCGCCCCCTGCCCCTTCGGTGTGGAACGCGTGGATCGTGCGCCCGGCAAAGGCGGCGATCGTGCTTTCGACAAACCCGCTTTCGTTGAGCGTATCGGTGTGCAGCGTGACCTGGATATCCAGTTCGTCGGCCACGGTCAGGCAGCAGTCGATGGCAGCGGGCGTGGTGCCCCAATCCTCGTGCAGTTTGAGGCCACAGGCCCCTGCCTCGACCATTTCCACCAGCGCCTGGGGCTGGCTGGCATTGCCCTTGCCGAACAGGCCGAAGTTCATCGGCAGCGATTCCAGCGCCTGCAGCATCCGCCCGATATGCCAGGGGCCGGGGGTGCAGGTGGTGGCCAGGGTGCCGTGCGCCGGGCCGGTGCCGCCGCCCAGCATCGTGGTGATCCCGGCGTTGAGCGCTTCTTCCACCTGCTGCGGGCAGATGAAATGGATATGCGCGTCAACCCCGCCGGCGGTGAGGATGCGCCCTTCCCCGGCGATGATCTCGGTGCCCGGGCCGATCGGAATGGTCACGCCCGGCTGCGTATCGGGATTCCCCGCCTTGCCGATGGCGTGGATGCGCCCGTCGCGCAGCGCCACGTCGGCCTTGACCACGCCCCAGTGGTCCAGGATCACCGCATTGGTGATCACCGTATCGGGCGCGCCCTGCGCCCGGGTGATCTGGCTTTGCCCCATGCCATCGCGGATCACCTTGCCGCCGCCGAATTTCACTTCCTCGCCATAGACGGTGAAATCCTGCTCCACCCGGATCAGCAGCGCGGAATCGCCCAGGCGGATGCGGTCGCCCGTGGTCGGGCCAAACATGCCGGCATAGGCGGCGCGGGTCATGCGCAGGGCCATGGTCAAAGCGCTCCCATCACGGCGCCGCGAAACCCGATGACCACGCGCGCGCCTTGATAGGGGATCAGGGCAACGTCGCGCGATTGGCCCGGCTCGAACCGCACCGCCGTGCCGCTGGCGATATCCAGCCGGTGCCCGCGCGCCGCCGCGCGATCGAAGTCCAGCGCCGGGTTGGTTTCGGCAAAGTGGTAATGACTGCCCACCTGGATCGGCCGGTCGCCGGTGTTGGCCACCGTCAGCACCAGCACCGGGCGCCCGGCGTTGATCTCGATCTCGCCATCGGCGCACAGGATTTCACCGGGGATCATGACGGGTTCCTTCACCGGATGGGCTTGTGCACGGTCACCAGCTTGGTGCCGTCGGGAAAAGTCGCTTCCACCTGGATGTCGTGGATCATCTCGGCAATGCCGGGCATGACCTGCTCGCGCGTCAGCACGTGGCCGCCGCTGGCCATCAGGTCGGCCACGCTGCGCCCATCGCGCGCGCCTTCCACCACGTGTTCGGTGATCAGCGCGATGGCTTCGGGATGGTTGAGCTTCACCCCGCGCTGCAACCGCCCGCGCGCCACCATCGCGGCCATCGCCACCAGCAGCTTGTCCTTCTCGCGCGGGGTCAGTTGCATCGCGTTCCTTTCAGCAGGTCCAAAGCGCCGGCAGGCGCGGCGCCAGCCCGAACACCGCCGCGCGCATGGCGCAGGCCGCCGCCATCACTTGCGCGCGCAGCGCCTGGGGCTCGGGCGCGGCCCAGCGCAGCAGCAGCATGCCATCGAAACTGGTGGCCCCACCATGGGGCGCAGGCGCCAGGCTCCGCGCCAGATCGAGATGCCTGGCCGCATCGCGCCCCACATAAAGCATCGTGGCCAGCGCGCGGGCCTGGCCCAGCCCATGGGGCAGTTCTCGGGAAAGCGTGCCCTGCCCCGCGCCATCGCCGTGCATGTGCAGCGCATCGGCCCAGATCAGGCGTCCATCGCGGCGGATATGCCAGGCATCGTGAACCAGCCCCTGGGTAAACGCCTCGCCCATGGCGCCGCGCCCCAGCACGAGCGTTTCGACCGCCAGCAAGGCGCCATCGCCGTCCACATCGGCTTGCAGCCGGCGACGCAGCCGCGTGCCCTGAAACAGGATGGCTTCCTGGCCCAGCCATTCGCAGCGCCCGCCCGCACCCACGCTCAGGTGCGTTTCCACGGCAATGTCGGGATCTTCGGGCAGCACGCGATAGAGCTTTTCGGCCGCTTGCGTGGTCACCGTGCCGCAGGCCCCCGGCTCCACCACCACCTGCACTGCCACGCGGTCTCCGCCGGTCAGGCCGCCGCTGGTGGTCAGGCTCACGGCCAGGGGAAATTCGCCGGCCGCGGCATCGGGAAACAGCAGGCGGCAAGGCGCCTTCTGGTAGATATCACTGATCCCGTTGCCACCAAATGCCACGCGCGACAGGCCGGTCAGGCGCTGGTGCCCGGTCAGGCGCTGATGGCGGGCGGGGATCGCATGCATCGTGGCATCAGGCTATGCCCCGCCAACCCCGGCTCATGTAGCCAATTGCGCAACACGGCGTTGCCGCGCGCTCACGCCGCGCGCAGGTGGCTTCCCCCGCTGCGTGCGCCCGCAGCGCCATCGTCGATGCGGAAGCTGGCGAACGATTGCGCCAGCATGTTGACTTCGCGCGCCAGGCTTTCGGTGGCGGCAGTGGTTTCCTCCACCATGGCCGCATTCTGCTGGGTCATCCCGTCCATCGAACCGATTGCCGTGTTGATCTGGCTCAGGCCCGAAGACTGCTGCGTCGCGGTTTCCGAAATGGCGGAAATCACCCCGCCCACGCCACTGACCTTGGCAATGATCCGCTGCAGCGATTCGCCCGTATCATGCACCAGTTCAGAGCCCGAACGCACATGCTCGGTCACCGCGCCCACGCGGGCCTTGATTTCCTGCGCGGCTTCGGCGCTGCGCTGCGCCAGGGCGCGCACTTCGCTGGCCACCACGGCAAAGCCCTTGCCCGCCTCGCCGGCGCGCGCGGCTTCTACCCCGGCGTTCAGCGCCAGCAGGTTGGTCTGGAACGCGATCCCGTCGATCAGGGTAATGATCTCGGCAATCTCGCGGCTTGCCTGGTCCACGTCGCTCATCGCGGCAATGGCGCGGCCCACCACGTCGCCCCCGCGCGCCGCTTCGCTGCGCGCCTCGGCCATGGCCTGGTTGGCATTGCTCGTCAGGTCGGCATATTCCATCACCTTGCGGGTGATATCGGCCATGGCCGTGGCCGAAGCCTGGACATTGGCGGCCTGGCGCTCGCTGCGGTTCGAAAGGTCGATCGTTGCCTGCTTGATCTCGCCGGTCGTGCTGTTGATGCTGGCGATGGAGCCCTTGACCGTGCGCATTGCCGCGCCCAGCCGGCCCAGCGCCTGGTTGAAGTGGTCGGCCAGTTCCTGGAAATCGGCGGGCAACCCTTCCAGCCGCACGGTCAGATCAGCGTCGGCCAGCGCGTGCAGCCCTTCGGCCAGGCACGCCATGGCGCGCTCGCGATCCTGCACCGCGGCCACGCGCATGCGCGCGGCATCGCGGAACACTTCCACCGCGCGGGCCATTTCGCCCAGCTCGTCGCTGCGGTCGGCATCGGGAATGTCGATCTCGTTGTTGCCCTGCGCCAGTTGCTTCATCGTCTGGGTCAGCAGGGTGATCGGCGCGGCAATCGCCCGGCTCAGCATGCGCGAAAGGAAGAACGGCAGCCCGATCAGCAGGATGCCGCCCAGCGCCAGCGTCGCCCAGGCCAGCGTGATGGCGCGGCCCTGGCTGGCGGTGTTGGCGTCGATCGCTTCGCTCTGGATGTCGCGCAGCTTGCGCAGCGGCAGGACCGCATCGGTCACCAGCACCGCCTTGCCCGCCGCGCGCACCGCTGCCTGGGCGCCCATCTGGTCGCCAGACTTGACCACCTCCACGTACTTGTCGCCCCAGTTCTTCCGCCAGGCCTGCGTGGCCGCGCGCGATTGCAGCACCAGATCACGCTCGATCGGATCGGTCAGCGTGGTTTCCAGTTCGCGGCTCACCTTGTCGTAATCGTCGCGCCCTTCGTAATAGGACTTGAGATACGAAGGATCGGCCGTGACCAGGTAGCCGCGCAGCTGGCTGTTCTGGCGCAGCAGCGCGGTTTCCAGGGTCAAGGATGCGGCGTGAACGCCGCGGCTGTAGTCACTGCGTTCGGCCGATGCGCTGATCTGCGCGATATTAAGACCAAAGATCACGCTCATCAGCGCGGCCGTCAGCGCCACAGCCATCAGGGCAAAGACCAGCTTGCGGGGAATGGGCAGGTTGCGTTCCATATGCGATCTTTCGGCCTTGGCCATTTGGGGGAAACGAACGATCAGAAATCGAGCCGCAGCGAACCGGTCACGGTGCGGCCGTTGAGGACCTGGGCATTGGCAAGGCCGCCCGCCGGAATGCTGGCCGCACCCAGTTGCACGATGGCCAGCTTATCGAACACGTTGAAGGCGCTCAGGCCCAGTTCCAGCCGCCGCAACGGGCGCACGAAGACATAGGGGCTGACCAGCACATAGCCCGGCTGCTTGAGCACGTTGCTGTCCTGGGCATAGCTGCTGCTCAGGCCATTGACCTGCGCCCCCACGTTGAACAGGTCGGTGGCGTATTCGGGCCGCGCCTGAAACAGCAGCGAAGGCTGGTGGCGCGGGGTATGGCCCACCACCGTGGGATCGTTGAGATCGCTGTCGATGCGCGCCTTCACATACGTGGCGCCCAGCGTCAGCCGATAGGGGCCATGGTGCGCTTCGGCTTCCAGTTCCACGCCCTTGGCGCTGTAGTCGCGCTGCACGTTGAGCACCACCGTCGTGCCGCTGTCGTCGGCGCTGATCTGGTAGTCGTTTTCGTGCGAAGAGGCCCAGAACCCGGTAACATAGACCGCAAAGGCCGACTTGCGCAGCTTGAAGCCCGCCTCGGCCTGCTTGACCGGGGCATGGCTCAGCGAGGAATCGAGCAGCTTGCCCGTCTGGCCGTTGACCACCGGGGTGAACATGGCGCGCTCGCCGGTGGCCCGGCCGCCCTTGCTGTACCGGGCAAAGACCGATGCGTCGCTCGCCAGGCGATAATTCACGCCCGCCGAATACGAGACATAGCGATAGGTGTAGTCGGCAATGCCGGGGCGCTCGAGCGGCAGGATCCCCACCGCGCTTTCGACGCCGCTGATCGTGCCATCGTGGTTCATGTCGATGCTGCCGGTGCCGTTGCGCCCATCGCCCAGGTCGCCGCCAAACAGCGTGCCGCTCACCTTGCCGGTGTCCAGGCGAAGGCTGCCGCCCACGGAAACGCGGCCGAACTGGTAATTGACCGAGGCGTAGGGCGCCAGCACGCGATATTCCAGGTCATAGCGGCGATGCCAGGCCGAAGGGTTGCCCAGCGAGCCCATCCCGAACGAGGAAAAGCCACCTTGCGTCCTGGCGGTGCCATCGGCGGCAAACACATCGACGAGCGCCGATCCGGCGTGGCCGGATACTGAAGTGACCGCGTTGTTGAAATTGAACAGCGTGTCGACCGATTGCTTGGCCGCATAGAGCCCGGCCGTGGTCGTCAGCTTGCCATCGCCCACGGGCCACACCCGCGTGGCGCGCAGGTCGTTCGCCACGTGGTCAAGCTTGTTGAGCTTGGCATTGATCTCGAACTGCAAGGCCAGCAGGCCATTGCCGCCGATCGTGGCAGGATCGGCAATGGCCTGCCCTGCCGATGGCCCGGTGGCATAGGCGAACGTGGCGCCCGGACCCGCCACCATCAGCCCGATCACCGAGGCAGGGGCAGTCGCCACCGGCAGTTCCTGGTTGTACGCGCCGCTGTTGGCCGAATAGTGGAACCGATCCGAAACCGTCCACCCGCCCAGTTCGAACTGCGTCTCGAAACCGACGCTGCGCGACTTGCCGCGAATGCCCTGGCGCCCGTTGATCGCCATGGGATTGTTGCTTTCATCCAGGCCCAGGCCCGATGCGGTATAGCGCGTCAGGAAAGTGTCGCGCCGCGCGCTGGTGCCCGGCACGTTGCTGATCACCGGCTTGGCATTGCTGCCCGAAAGCAGCACGGGATATTCCGAGTAGTCGGGCTCGCGGTCGTCCAGGAACTTGCCGTAGAAGCGGATATAGCCGCCGGCGAATTCGCGCGTGACGTTCAGCTTGACCTGCCCGCCCGAAAAGGCGTTGTAACCGATATGGCGCGGCCCCTCGCCGGTGCGATAAAATCCACCCACGTGAAAGCGCCAGCCTTGCCCAAGGGGCGAGCCATAGGAAAAGTCCATGCGGTTGAGATCGTAGCCCAGCCCGCCGGAATAGCGCACGGCACCCCCGGCTTCCTCGCCGGTCTTGGAAATCAGGTTGATCACCCCGCCCGGCGAATTGGACGCAAACGTCGAAGCCGAACCGCCGCGAATGGCCTGGACTTGCGACAGGCTGAGATCGGCACGCACGAAGGAATCGAGCAACCCGAAGTGGATGTCGCCGAACTCCATCACCGGCAAGCCGTCTTCCTGGATGAGCAGGTACTTCGAACCATCGCCCGACAGCGGCAGCCCGCGCACGGTCATCGACGAATAGCCGTCTGTCCCGGTGGATTCGACGCGAACGCCCGGCATGTTGCCGATGATCGCAGCCGTCGCCGTCACGCCCAGGCGCTGCAGGTCGGCTTCGTCCAGCGACGTTGCCGAAATCGCCGAATCCAGCAGGTCGCGCCCCTTGGCAACGCCGGTGCTGAATGTCTTGGCGGCCCGCGCCGGGGCGGCGGCCACCGCGCCGGGGTGATGCCCTTCTCCCGCATGGTCAGACACGTCTGCACCATCGGCGGCAAAGGCACCGGTGGAAACCATCATCGTGGCGGAAGCCAGCAGGGTAAAACGCAAGGTCATTTCCGATCTTCTCCCGATGCAACGGCATCTCCTGGGCCGGATTAGGGAAGGATCGCGAAATTATCTGTTGCGGTTATATAGGCAGATTTGCGGAGGGTTAATGCAACCAGCGCAATAGAAATCAAATTTCTACGCAAACATACTTACGTATTTTGCGAAGATCGTGCCGTTTGACCATGGCGCGTCGGTTCCAGCTCCCACCTGCCCTTTCAGGCAAGCCACTCGATCCATTCGCCATAGGGATGGACGCGCGCCAGGGTCTGGGTTTGCCCGCCGCTCCGCACCCCCGCGCCCCAATGCGTGGCCTGCAACATCACCGCGCTGCGATCCGCCGCCCATTCCAGCCCGATCCAGGCCAGCGGCCGTTCGGGCGTGGCCGCAGCGCCGGCGCGGATGATCGTCGCGGTAATCTCGCCGCGCTCCCCGGCAGACAGATACTGCATGACCATCGAATGCACGATCACCCTGCGGGTGCCCTGGGCCTGCGGCGCGGCCAGGCGGCGCTCCAGCCAGGGCGCGGCGCTTTCGCGGTCCACCAGCGGCGGATGGCGGCGCGCGATCGCGATCGCGGCCTGCAGCCGCGCCAGGCGGTCGGGCTTGTCGGGCCAGACATAGGCCTGCATGCGCGTGGCGCTTGCCGGTTCGCGTGGATCGATCGGCGCCAGGTCCACCCCGCGCGCGCTGGCAATGCGCAGCGCAGCCGGCGGTGGAGATGCCCCGCGCCAATCTGGCACGATGGACAAGGGCGAATTCGCCGGTCCGCAGGTCGTGCGCCCAAGGATATGGCGATAGTGCCCCAGATTGAGATTGAGACCTGCACTGGCGCCCACTTCCAGCAATTCCACCGGCAGCGGCCCTTGCCTGTCCAGCGTCAGCAGCGCAGCGGCAAAGGCGGCCGATCGCGCCACTTCGTTGGTCTGGGTGGGGTGGGCCATCCAGCCGATGACAAACCCCTGGTGCAGCGCCAGCGCTTCGCCCACGGCCGCTTCGAAATCACCATTCTGGCTCGCAAACAGTGCGGCAAGGCGGGGCGGATCGCCCGCCAGCGCAAGGGCATGCAGCGCCGAAGCCAGCCTGAACGCCACGGCATCGGCGCCGAATTCGCCCGGCCAGTTGTCGAACATCAGCGCCAGTTCGGGGGCTTGGTCAAGTTGCCGCCAGGCCGCTTCCAGCAACCGCGCCACGAAAGGTGAACCAAGGGCGGCAATGCGCGCGGCGTGGGTCCGCAAGCCATCCCGCCGGGGCTCCGCCACCACGCCCACCCTGGGCCCCGCCCCCAGCCCGGCGTCCCGGCCAAAACGCTTGCCCTGCCCCGCGGCGCTGGCCACTTCGTCTCGGGCCGGCAAAGAAACCGCCATCATCGTCAACGCCAATCGTGCCTGATCCATATCCACTTGCACGATATGGACGATCAGGCCCCAACAGGCCTCCACCACCCGTCACGTAGAGATGCGTAGTCCCCCGTTCATGATGGCCATCACCACCAAACCCGCACCCCGGCCAGCGCGCGCAGCGCCGCGGCTTTTTCGCCGCCGGCGCGCATCGCCCGTGCAGTGCCGCCCAGCTGCCGTTCCCACGAAAGGCCAAGATAGGGCGCAAACGTGCGGCGCAGTTCATAGCGCAGGCGCAGGCCCGCCTCGACCCGGTCGATTCCGGCGCCGCGGTCCCGGCTTCGGTCGCCGTGCAGGTCCGGCATGGCCTGCGCCGCCCAATCCAGTTCCACGCGCGGCTGCGCCACCAGGCGCTGGGTCACGCGTTGGTCATAGCTTGCTTCGGCCCGCCCGCTCACTTCGCCGCGGGTAGACAGGAAGACCGAGGTTTCCACATCGAACCAATAGGGTGCCAGGCCCTCGATGGTCAGCGCGGCATGGGTACGCCCCTGCCCTGCCCCCAGGTCCTGGCGCAGGCCCGCGCGCAAGTTGAACCAGGGATCCAGGGCATGGAGCCAGCCGGCCTGTGCTTCGGCGCGGTCCAGCCGCCCGCCAAAGGCCCCCTCGCCGCGTGTTTCGACGGCCAGCCGGTCGCTGTCGCCGCCCCACCAGCCCTTGGCTTCCCAGGCATAGTCGTCCCCGCCGCGCAGTTCCAACTGGTCCACCATCACCTGGCTTACCGCCATGCCACCGCTTTCGCGAACCAGCGCGGTTCGTGCCCGCGCCATGGCCTGCGGATCGAACAGCGCATCGGCAGCGTGATCGGCCGGTGGCGCCGGGGGCGCCTCCTGCCCGTGCGCCACGCCGCTGCCCAGCGCCAAGGCGGCGGCCCATCCCAGGCCGCGCTTCATGCCGCCTGCTCCCGCACGGTGACCACGCGAAACATGCCCGCATGCATGTGCAGCAGCATGTGGCAGTGAAACGCCCAATCCCCCACCGCGTCGGCCGTCAGGTCGAAGCTCGCCTTGCCGCCGGGCAGCACGTTGATGGTGTGCTTGCGCGGCGCGGCTTCCTCCGCCCCGTTCACCAGGTCAAAGAAATGGCCATGCAAATGAATGGGATGGGGCATCATCGTATCGTTGATCAGCGTCACCCGTACCCGCTCGCCGGCACGAAATGCCAGTGGCGCAGGGTTCTCGCTCAACTTCACCCCGTCGAACGACCACATGTAGCGTTCCATGTTGGCGGTCAGGTGTATGTCGAGGCTGCGCGTCGGCGGCGCCTGGGCGCGCGGCACCCGCGCCTTGAGATCGGCATACGTCAACACGCGATGGTCTACGTCCTCCAGCCCGGTCGGCCGGTCAGCCAGGCGGTCCACCGGCGCGGCGGCCAACGTCGCCACGCCCGGCCCCATGCGCATCGTGGGCGGCGCCAGGCTCTTGTCGCGCATTTTCATGCCGCCGTGGCCATGATGATGGGCCGGCGCGGGCTCTGGCGCCGAAAGGTCCAGCGTACCGGCCGCCATGTCCATCCCGGTCATGTCCATCCCGGTCATGTCCATGCCACCCATGCCCATGTCGCGCATGGTCAGCAGCGGCCGCTTGCGCCGCGGCGGGATCGGTGCCGCCATCCCCGCTACCGGCGCAAGGGTTGCGCGGCACTGGCCCGATCTGTCGATGGCTTCGGCAATGATCGCAACGGGTTGCATCGAATTGGGCTGCACGATCAGGTCATAGGTTTCGGCAATGCCGATCTGCAGTTCATCGGTTTCCACCGGCGCCACGTCGCCACCGTCGGCCGCCACCACCTGGATTGGCAAGCCGGGCAGACGCACGTTGAAATTGGTCATCGCCGCGGCATTGATCACGCGCAGCCGCACTCGCTCGCCGGGGGTAAACAGCCCGGTCCAGTTGCCCGCGCTGTCGTGGCCATTGATGCAATAGCTGTAGGTAGACCCCGTCACATCGGAAATGTCGGTCGGGTCCATGCGCATCCTGCCCCAGTCTAGCCGGTCGGCCAGGGACTGGTCGCGCCCGGCCAGCAAGCCGGCCAGGGTCTGCTGCTGGCGGTTGTAGAACCCGCCCTGCTGTTTCAAGCGCTTGAACAGCATGTGCGGGTGCACGTCGGTCCAGTCGTGCAGCATCACCACGTGCTCGCGCGCGGCCGCTTCCGCCTCGCCCGCGGCAGGGTCGATCACGATCGGGCCGAACAGGCCCATCGCTTCCTGCATCCCACTATGGCCGTGATACCAGTATGTTCCGGCCTGGCGCACGGTAAACACATGGTCAAAGCTCTGCCCTGGCGCAATGCCGGGATAGCTGATGCCGGGCACGCCATCGAACTGGAACGGCACAAGCAGACCGTGCCAATGGATCGAGGTGTCTTCGTCCAGGCGGTTGTGCACGCGCAGACAAACCTGCTGCCCTTCGCGCAGGCGGATCATGGGCCCGGGCGTCGTGCCGTTGACCGTGACGGCATGGCCACGCCGCCCGCCCAGCACGACCGGCGCATGGCCTACCGTCAATTCGATCAACTCGCCCGAAAGCGTGGCCGGCGCCGCGCCCATCGCGCTATACCGCATGCCCGCGCCATCGCCCATGGCGCGCGCCCATTCGGGCAAGATCGTGCCCATTCCTGCGCCGCCCAATGCGGCTATCATCGTGCGTCGATCCACGGTTTCAGTCCTCTTCGCCAAGCACCTGGGCAAGGCGCTTTCTTGCGCGGTAAACTCTTGTTTCCACAGCTTTCTCGCTCAACCCGAGCAAAGCGGCAATATCGCGCTGCGCCATGCCCTCAACGCCGTGCAGCACGATTGCCTCGCGCAAGGGCGCCGGCAGGCCTGCAATGGCATTGGCCGTGCGCACCAGCTCGGCCCGCGCGCCTGCTTCCTGCTCCGGCCCAGGGGCTGGATCGGGCACCTGCGCTGCCAACTCCTCGCCGCCGCGGTCGTCGCCCGTTGCACGCCAGCCCAACCAGAACCGCCGCACCGCTTGCCGTCGCCGCCAATCACGCCCCTTGTTCAGTGCAATCCGTCCCAGCCACCAGCGCATGGGCCGCTTCGGGTCATAGCGCGCCAAGGCGGCAAACGCGGCGATGAAGGTTTCCTGCGTGACATCCAGCGCGGCATCGGCCTGCCCGGTCTGCGCCCAGGCCACGCGATAGACGGCCTGGCGATGGCGCACCATGAGGTGGCGATAGGCCTGCTCGTCCCCCGCCAGGGCCGCGCACACCAGCGCGGCATCGTCTGCCTGATCCAGCCCGTGGCGCACGCTGCCGCCGGCCCGTCAGCGGCGTTGCACGGGCTGCGCCGCCGCATCGGGCGTTGTCCGGGTCAGGGCCGTGACCATGGCTTGGTCAAAGCGCACCTGTTGCTCGGGCCGCAGCACGCCGCGCATGGCAAACAGGTGTTGCAGCGTTTCCTTTTGCAGCATGCCCATGGCCTGATGCGAACGGTCCACCGCCGCCGCCACGCGCGGGCCATAGCCCTTTTCCGCCACGATCGCCTGTGCCAGGTCGCGGTTGTTCTGCGCCATCTGGGCGCCATAGCGCGCCTGCGCCGCGGCATAATCGCGTTCCAGCCGCGCAATCGCCTGCTCCTGGCCGGCATCGAGCGCCAGATCGCGATGAATCAAGGTGTGAAACGTGGTTTCCAGGGGCTGTGCGGGCCGAAACAGCACGCGCCCTACCCCCACCCCAGCCAAGGCCGCCACGAAGGCCAGCAAGACCGCCAGGGCCGTTTGGCGCGCGCCCATCACCCTGCCCCCAGCAAGACCACCGAAGGCGCCTGTGGCGGCAGCGCCAGCGGCCCTGCAGCCAGGCTTCGTGCGTCCTCTCCGGGCTGCGGCGCGCGCAGCGACGGTTGCTGCTGGGCCAGCCCGCCCGCCAGGCCCACGGCCAAAGCCAGCGCTCCGGTCCAGGCGAGCTGGCGCCGCGCCTGGGTCTGTTGGCGGCGCAGGGCAAATCCTGCCATCACCGCCTGTTCGGCGCCCGCCCAATCGAGCGCTGCTCCATCCGGCGCGACATCGGCCCGTGCACGCAACTGGGCCAGTCTTTCGTCCACGCTGGTCATCGGCATCGGCATCTCCTGTTCGCACCCTTGGCGCCGTTACCGCATCATACGCAGGCCGCGCCCTGCCCCCTCACCGCCATCGAACATTTTTTGGCGCGGCGGCAAGGGATCGCGGCATGGCATGCGTATCGGCTTTCAGGATATCCTCGAAAGGCTCGTACATGCACTCTCGCTCGCTTTCCGCGCTTGCCTTGGTCGGCGCCATGCTGGCCGCCCCCTTCCCCGCCCTGGCCAAGCCATCGCTGGCCAGGGCCAGTCCGGCGGCAGAGACTGCCGTTTCCGCCCCACGGCAGATCACGCTCACCTTTGCCGAGCCGGTGTCCCTGCCCACCGCTCCCCTCGCCCTGGTCATGACGGCGATGCCCGGCATGGCACACCACAATCCGATGACCGTCACCGGCTTCGCCACCCGGCTTGGCGATGACGGGCGGACCCTCCTCGCCACCCTGCCGCGCGCACTTCCGGCCGGCACCTATCGCCTCACGTGGCATGCGGCAGACAAGGGGGGCGAAAGTGCCGAGGGCAGCTACAGTTTCACCGTCAAATAGAAAGCCGCGCAGGAAGGTCGTTCAAGAGACTGAAATTGCACATATTTTCATTTTCGGCCGGTTTTGCCCTGATTTGCGGCAAAACCGGCCGAAATTCGTTGTAGCTGCCAACCGCCGAAGTTTCGCGCTATCTATTTGGTTTTTAATCCTAAATAACGCGAAATGGGTATTTCGAGGCCACCTGCACCGGATTTGCCAGTTCCTCCGCTGGGCGTCCATGCACGGCCGCCGCAGCCATGCCCCTTCCCCCTTATCAATCAGACCAAAGAGTCTTCCCGCGGGTTAGATCCTCTTTAAAGGGGTTAGACAAGTTAAGGGTGCGATCCACGCGGGCGAATCGCCGTGACTTCGCGATTCGTGCAAATGCCCCTGTTCCCGATAGATCGAGATTGTGTTCCTGATGGATCGATGCGCCGTTCCTGAAAGGTCGTCTCCGCGTTCCCGATGGATCGACGGGCCGTTCCCGAACGGTCGAAACCCGCGTTCTGGCGTTCCCGATAGGTCGAACTTTGCCACGAACAGCCCAATGGACGCGACGGTTTGAATTTCTTTTTTGGAACAGGCCGCGTGGAAGGTTCAATTGCGACAGAGGATTTCGCAGCCCTGCTCGCGGCCACCAACAGACACGACACATCGCGAACGGATCGAGCAATCGTAGGATGCAGCGCATCGCGGTTTGCTTGGTTGTCTGCCAAATAGGGATGATCGTCGCGTTCGGGCATTGCTCGCGTTCGTCCACTCTCGCCGGTTCCTGATCCCGCCGCCGCCGTCGTCGTGTCCTGCCGGCAAGGCGCGTTGGAGCGGGCAAGTGTGTCTGCGCGTGGCATGGTGGATATTGCCCCCTCACCTCCCCTCCCCCGCCCCGCGCTTGCATCGCATATGGCGCGCTCGGTGTTTGGGGGGTGGTATGACGAAGGATGGATCCGGCCAGAGAGCCGCGTGGGCCCTTGGCGCGTTCCCCTGCTGATCGTCATTGGCCAGCAGGGGAAGCGCGCGGGCGTGATTGCCTGCGTGCGCGGTTGGCTCAGCGCAGGGTGTGGCGGTGCTTTTCGTGATGGCGCTTGGTCCAGCCGATGAAAGCACGCTGCCAGTCGGCCGGGGTGCGTGCGGCATCGGCTGAGACCCAGCGTTCGAACTCGGCATGCAAGGCGTGGAAGTCCCAGCCCGGGCAAGTCTCGCGCAAGTGCGCCAGGGTTTCATCGGTCATGAAGCCGCGGGTGGCGGCGTGGCTCAATCCGGCAATGGTCGAGCGGATCAGGCTGCGTGCATCGACCGTGGCAGGCTTTGCAGCAGGGGCAGGCGTGGCCGCAATCGCGGGCGAAGCCGTGCGCGCGGGGGTCGGCTCCGGTCGGGCTTCGGGTGCGGGCAGGGCCTGTGGGGCGGGCAGTGGGGCGGGCAGCGGTGAGTGTCGTTTCCCCGGGGAAACGACTTCGGCGCCGTCCTTGCCGTCCACCCGGCGCATGCGCAATAGCGGTTCGCCGGCCTTGCCTTGTTCAACGCTCAGGGCATAGCCGGGCAGGGCATCCTTTTCCGCCAGCTTGAGGATTTCGAACTTGAAGCGGCGATATTCGCCTTCCGCGCCCGATTTTTCGAACAAAGTCGGCATGGCAATGGCAAAGCCGTCTTCGCCGGCACCGCCAGCGTGCTTGCGCGCCACTTTGTACAGCCAGCGCTCGCGGCCACCGGTGATGTTGAAATAGGCGCGGTCGATCGCCAGGACGCCGCCTTGCATCATCACGCCTTCCCAGAACCAGTTGGATAGCTCCAGCGTCATGCCCTTGGAACGCTCGGTGCGTTCGTCGACCAGCTGGGTCCAGCCATCGAGCCACGAGAAGGTGGCTTCACGGCGGTTTTCGGCGCGGATGTTAGTCTTGATCGTGGTGGCAACCAGTCGATCGAGCGCCTGGCCCAGCAGTTCATAGGCGCGCCCGGTGGTGGGGCGGCCGATCGCGCGCAGCAGGTCATAAGGCATGATGTTGAGCTTGCGCGGCACATCGTTGGCACCACGCCGCACCATGTCGGCCAGCACGCTGGCGCAATAGATCAGGATGTCCGCGTCCCAGATCGTGGCCATGCCATAGTCCGGGTTGCCCGAGACGTGCACCCACAGCTTGCCGTCGGGGCTGGTGTAGCCGATCGGCTTGGTGCGCTTGGTCTTGGCCAGCGAAAAGAAGGGGCGTTCCATCATCTCGCGCTGGTCGCGCAAGGGCATGTCGGCCACGTAGGGCAGGAAGACGTCGAAGCGTTCGCTGCTGGCGGAAGGTTTGCTGCGGGTCATGGAGATGCCGGTATTGCTGGATGGGGAAGGGGAAGCAGATGCGCCAATACCCGGTACCGGCAAGGGCCGGACCGGGGCAAGGTTGGGGGGATGGGAAAGCTGTGGGGAGGGGGGAAGAACGAGCAAGAGGGCGGCATCGCCCGCTTTGCGCCAAAAGTTCCGCCCATGCGGCGCCAAGGGCCCGCTCTGGCTTGCTTCAAGACATGGGAGGTTGCCCGTGACGGGGGCGCCGGTGCAGCGCCGGCCCAGGTCAATGGGGTGAGGGGGGGCGGGCCTCCCTCGGGTTGTGTTCTTGAACTGGGCAAGGCCAAAGGCCCAGATGTTTCCCCGGGGAAACGGGGAAACGCTGGTCTCACCGCTGCATGCCCTTGCCTTGGGATTCGAGAGCTTCAAGCGCGGCGCGCACGCCTTCGACGAGGTCTTCGGTCGTCGCGCCGGTGCCGTTGTGCAGCTTGAGCGTCACCCCCTGGCGACCGGCCGAGAGCACCGAGACGGCACAGCGCCCGGTGGCCGGCGCATCCCACACGAACAGCGGCCCGCGCGGCGCCTGGCCAGCGCTGGGCGCCGTGAGCAGGCGCTGGAGCACTTCGGCCGAGGCCAGCATGGGCCGCCCACCGCTGCGGGCGGCATCCTGCTCGCGCGCGATCTGGCGCGCTTCCTTGAGGATCAGGGCCTGCGCGTTCTTGTCATCAAGGGCTTGGGCGAGGGCGTAACCGGGCTTGAGCTGCACATCGGCAGGCGAAGCAAATGCGTCGATCACGGCATCGGGAATCGTCGCCACGCGCAGCATTTTGGAAAGCCAACCCTTTGACAACTTTAGCCTTTCCGCCATGCGGGTGAGGTGGTTGCCATAGTGGTCTTTCAAGGCCAGCGCGTAATTGCGGGCGCGTTCGAGATCCGAAACGTCCTTGCGGGCGCGGTTCTCCAGATCGGCCAGGCGGAACGCGGCTTCATCGTCGAGCTGGGCAACCTGGGCGAGGAACTGGAACTGCGGATAGGAATTGGCGCGTAGCCAGGCAATCGACCAATGGCGCCGCGTTCCCGCAATCACTTCATAGTCATAGGCCGGATCGCCTTCCAGGCGGCGCACAACCGCCGGCACTTTCTGGCCGCCTTCGGCGATGATCGAATCGATCAGTTCGCGACAGGATTCCTCGGACAAGTGGGCATAGGAACGGGCATTGCCGGCCCAGACGCGCACCCGCGCCGGATCGAGCAGCAGTTGCGTGACCTGGCGCACTTCCCCGCTGGCAACCCGTGCGAGCGCGCTTTCGCGGTTGAGCAGCGTTGTGCCGCGCAAGGGGCCCAGGCCCGGCGATGCCGCGCGTGGAGACTGCGCCGGTGCAGGAGCGGGTGCGGGGTCTGCGCGCGGGGCCGGTGTGGCGTCCTCCGCCACGCCCGAGGGGCGCGCAGAGGGCGTGTTGTCGATCACCGCAGGCGCGATGGGCGCTGCCGGGGCCGCGCTGGGCGAGGGGCTGGCGGTTTCTTCGTCTTCCGCCAGCAGCGCGGCGAGGTAATCGGATTGCTTGCGCGCCATGGCGTTAGAACCTTGCGAAGAACGGGGCAGAGGGAAGGGGAAGGGTGGCTTCAGGCATGGAGCACATCCTCTTCACGCGCCGGGGCAATGCGGCCCCAGCCGGTGCGCACCAGCTGTTCGATCTGGCCCAGTGCCTCGTCGAGGTTGGCGCGGCAACGCTTGTGCGTCTTGGCCGTCCCGATCGGCTTTTCCAGTTCGTAGATCGTCATCATGCGCAAGGCGGCGTGGCTGATTTCCGCGCTTTCCAGGATGGGCACGGGCAGCAGGGCAGGGCCAAAGGTCTGCTCCATGATGGTGCGGACCATGGCGTGGCTGGGATCGTTGCCGTCAAATTTCGAACAGATCAGGCGAACGAATTGATAATCCACGGCAATCCCGGCTTCAACCAGCTGCGCGATGACCTGGTCCATCATGGAGAGGAATTGCACGGTGGAGCAGAAATCGGGGGTGGTGGCCGCCAGCGGGACAAGCAGGGCATTAGCCGCCTGCATCACCGCCAGCGAGATCGTGCCGAGCGCCGGCGGCGGATCGAGGATCACCACATCGTAATCGCGAGCGAGGTCGAGCAGCCCTTGCTTGAGCTTGCGGAAGCGCGCCGCCAGCACGGACTGCCCATCGGCGCCGGCCGCGGCGAGTTCGTATTCCACGTCGAACAGTTCGAGGTTGGAAGGGATCAGATCGACATTGGGCCAGGGCGTGCGCTTGACCGCGTAGAGCAAGTCGGCCTGGGTCGGGTCGATCGACAAGTAGGGGTAAAGGGTTTCCTCCCGCGTGATGTTGAAATGCGGGTTGAAGCCGAACAGCGTGGTCGTGGTGGCCTGGCTGTCGCAATCTACCACCAGAACGCGATAGCCCTGCACTGCGAAATAGTGCGCCAGGTGGGTGGTGACGGTGGACTTGCCCACCCCGCCCTTGAAATTCTGCACCGCGATCATCGCCGGCACGTCTTGCGGCCCGCGCGTGGGCATGGCGCCCAGCACTTCGCGCATGTTGAGCATTTCGGTGACGCCATAGCCGATGCGCCGGCCGTTGTCGCCCGACGGGGGCGGGGGCAGGCGGCCATCATCCTCGGCCATGCGGATGCGGTTGGTCGAACAACCCAGCAGGTGCGCGGCTTCGGCAATGCCGAAACGCACGTTGAGTCCCTTGCGGCTTTCCGGCAGAAAGGCCTTGCGCCGCAAGCGCTCGATCATCCGCTCCCCGGCTTGGGCCAGATCGCCGATTTGCCCCACGATTGCATTGGTATCAGCCATCATCCGCCCGTTTGAAGCTGTTGATGGGTATGCATAGCAAATTTCATTCAATCGGGCAACTTGGTGGTTTACCATCGCAAGAGCGCGCAAAAACGGCGCAGCATGCATTCCATTGGCCCTTTGGCCGAGGCAATACATCCTTTTGCCGGAATAAATCAAATCATTGAATTAAAATCATAAATTCTGCCATGCAGCGAGACCGCCATCCCATCGCCGCGCCGCTTCGCTGGCCCAGACCCTTGATGTCGATAGGAATTCCGCAACGCGGCGATCGGCCTTAGGCCGCCCGCATCATAGAATCACGCGACCGCCCCGCGCGCCGGAATATCGGCAACCTGGCCGGGATGCAGCGCGCGAAAGCGTTCGGGCGCGATTCCCTGCGCGGCAAGCGCGGCGTCAAGCTGGTGCAGCGGGTCTTCGCGCGGCTCGTCGGTCAGCTTGAACGTGCCCCAATGGATGCCGAGCGCCCGGTCGGCATCAAGATCGCGCATGATCGCCACCGCTTCGGCCGGGTCGGTATGCTGCGCGGCCATGAACCAGCGCGGGTCATAGGCGCCGATCGGCAGCAGCGCGCAATCGACCGGGCCGAAGCGCGCGCGCAGGGCACGAAAGATCGCGCCGGTGCCATAGCCGGTATCGCCGGCGAAATAGACCGTCCGGCCTTGCGCGCACAGCATGAAGCCACCCCACAGCGCCATGCGGCGATCGCGCGGACCGCGCGAGGACCAATGCAGCGCAGGCACGAGATGGGCCTGCGCGGTGCCGGCCGGATCGAGGGGGTGGGCCTGGTGCCAATCGAGCGCGGCAAGGCGGGCGCCGGGCACATGGCGGCGCACGATGCTGTCGTTGCCCAGCGGGGTGATGATCAGCGGCGCATGGGCTTTGGTCAGGGCCTTGAGCGTGGCCACGTCGAGATGATCGTAATGGTTGTGCGAAAGCAGCACGGCGTGGATCGGCGGCAGGTCTGCCAGCGCCACGCCTGGCGCAGTAACGCGGCGCGGACCGGCAAAGCGCACCGGGCTGGCGCGCTGCGCCCAGACCGGATCGGTCAGGATGTTGAGGCCGCCCAACTGGATCAGCACCGTGGCATGGCCGACCATGGTGATGCGCAGGCCTGGCACCGCCGCATCGGGCCGGGCCGGCGTGACCGGCACCGAGGGCGGCCAGGGGTTGTCGGGCGCGGTGCGGCGCCAGCGCAGCACATCCTTTAGCGAGCGATCGGTTTCGGGCTCTCCGGCGGGATTGCGGAAGCGCAGCCCGTCGAAATGGTCGCTGACAGGGCCTTGATAATAGGGATTGCGCGGCATGCGGCCCTTTCGCGGTGGCGCGGGGGAGTGGAGGCCCACCAAGTGGGTGCGGCGTGGCGGAAATTCCAGGGGGATGGCCAAGCGCGATTGCATTGCCGGGCCAAGTCACTATGGGCTGTTGCTGCGTCGGTGCCGTGCCTGTGACTTGCGGGGTGGGCATTTCCCCCCTCTTGCTTGGTCCTTTCTCGCCATGGCCGTTTCATGCCGTTGCGCCCGGGCCGTGCCGTTGCCGCGATTGGATACCCTTTGGCCCAGACCACGCTTGCCCCGCATCGGGACGAGAAGATCCGCCTGATCGACAAGGCGCGCCTGCCCGGGGGCGGCGAGCTGCTCCTGCTGCAAAGCGGCGATTCCTTTTCGATCGAGTTGGACGAAGAGGAATTGATGGGCAACACCGACTATGTGTCGGAACAGGCCCTGGCGACGATGACCGCCCAGCGCCTGCGCCGGCACAACGGATCGATCCTGATCGGTGGACTGGGCATGGGCTTTACCCTGGGTGCGGCGCTTCAGGCCTGGGGCAAGGGCGCACGCATCCGCGTGGCCGAACTGGTGCCCGAAATCCTGGCCTGGGCCAAAGGGCCGCTGGTGGATGTCTTTGCCGGCAAGCTGGACGATCCGCGCGTGACCGTGACGCTGGGCGATGTGCACGATGTGATCGCGCAGGGCAGCGTGGGGGGCAGGGGGCAATTCGATGCCATCCTGCTGGATGTGGACAATGGCCCCGACGGGTTCGTGCAGAAGGAAAACGACCGGCTTTATGGCCCGGACGGCTTGCGTGCCGCCTATGCCGCGCTGCGGCCGGGCGGCATCCTGGCGGTGTGGTCGGCCGATCCCGACGCGCGCTTTACCCGCGCGCTGGCACGCGCCGGCTTTGCCGTGGAGGCCGTGCCCGTGCCAGCCTATGAAGGCGCGCGCAACGATGTCCACTGCCTGTGGTTTGCCACGCGGCGCTAGGCGGCGTGGCAACGCCGCGCCACTTTGCGGCGATGTTCTGAAAAAGCGTGGCGCGATCGTAATTTGCGGCACTTTTTGCCCGCCCGTGCGTTGGGGACGCCGAGGCGCTGGGCGCGCTTTGTCGCCGCGACTGGCTGGGCAAGAAGAAAAGGACAGGACCGCATCGTGACACAGGCCCCGGTTGAGATGCTGTCGCGCGCGGAACTGGAAAGCGAAGTGCAGCGGCTGCGCCATGCCGGGTCAGCGGCCGATAACGCCGTCGACACGGCCGACGCGCGGCGCCAGGCCTTGTTCGAAGCGATCGACGATGGCTTTTGCATCATCGAGTTCTTCGATGGGCCGCATGGGCCCTTGAGCGACTATCGCCATGTTGAAGCCAATTCGGGTTATGAGCGCCACACCGGGATTGCCGGCATCGTTGGCAAGACGCTGCGCGACATTGCCCCGAACGAAGCCGATGGCTGGCTGGAACTTTATGGCCGCGTGCTGCGCACGGGCGAGCCGGTGCGCTTTGAACGCGAATTCATCACCGCCGGTCGCTTCATCGAGGTTTCGGCGCGGCGCGTGGGGCCGCAAGGCAACCGCCAGGTTTCCGTGCTGTTCCGCGACATTTCCGAGCGCAAGGCATCGGAATCGGCACTGCGGCAAAGCGAGGCGCTGGCCCGCGACAATGTGCAGCGGGTGCAACTCGCGCTTTCGGCCGGCGCTATCCTGGGCACCTGGATCTGGGACTTGCCGAGCGGGCTGGTGAGCGTGGACGAAGGCTTTGCCAATGCCTTTGGCGTGGAGCCGGGCGCCGATCTGGCGGCCCTTCGCGTCGAGCGCTTGCTTGGCGCCATCCATGCCGATGACCGCGCCGGGGTGGATGGTGCGATTGCCGCCTGCCTGGCCCAGCCCGGCCCCTATCGCCACCAATACCGCGTGCGCGGACGGCATGGGCGCCATGCCTGGGTGGAAGCGGTAGGGCGGGTCGAAGCCGACGCGCGCGGGGCGGCGGTGCGCTTTCCCGGCGTGTTGCTGGATCTTGAGACGCGGCGCGCGGTGGAAGCCGAGCGCGACCGCGTGACCGAGGAACTGCGCCGCCTTACCGAAACCCTGGAACAGCGCGTGGCGGACCGCACCGCCGAACTGATGCATGCCGAAGCGCAGTTGCGCCAGGCCCAGAAGATGGAAGCGGTCGGGCAGTTGACGGGGGGCCTTGCCCACGATTTCAACAATCTGCTTGCCGGTATTTCCGGCGCGCTGGAAATGATCGGCTCGCGCCTGGCGCAGGGCCGCTTTGCCGAAGTGGAAAAGTACCTGGCGATGGCGCAATCGGCCGGGCGCCGCGCTGCCGCGCTGACCCATCGCCTGCTGGCCTTTTCGCGGCGCCAGACGCTCGATCCACGCCCTACCAACGTCAACGACCTGGTCGATGGCATGGCGGACCTGGTGCGGCGCACCGTTGGCCCGGCGATCGCCGTGGAGGCAGTGGGCGCGGCCGGGCTGTGGACTGCGCTGGTCGATGCCAGCCAGTTGGAAAACGCGCTGCTCAACTTGTGCCTCAACGCGCGCGACGCCATGCCCGATGGCGGGCGCATCACGATCGAGACGGCCAACCGCTGGTTCGACGAGCGTGCCGCTGCCAGCCACGAGATTCCGCCGGGACAATACCTGTCGCTGTCGGTGACCGATACGGGCGTGGGCATGTCGGCCGATGTGATCGCCAAGGCTTTCGATCCGTTCTTCACCACCAAGCCGCTGGGCCAGGGCACAGGGCTTGGGCTGTCGATGATCTATGGTTTTGCGCGCCAATCGGGCGGCCATGCGCGCATCTATTCCGAAGTGGGAAGCGGCACCACGGTGCGCATCTACCTGCCGCGCCATTACGGCAGCGATGAAACAGCCCACGATACGATCAGCGCCTTTGCCGGGGCGGCGAACGCCTCTGCAGCGCCTGGGCAAGGGATCGTGCTGGTGGTGGACGACGAGCCGCTGGTGCGCATGCTGGTCGTCACCGCATTGGAAGACATGGGGCACACCGTGCTTGAAGCCGAAGACGGCGCGCAGGGGTTGAAGATCCTCCAATCGGAAGCCGCGATCGACCTGGTGGTGACCGACGTTGGCCTGCCGGGTGGAATGAACGGGCGCCAGATGGCCGATGCCGCGCGCGGACACCGGCCCGATACGCCGGTGCTGTTCATCACCGGCTATGCCGAAAACGCGATCATCGGCAACGGCCACCTGGAACCGGGCATGCAGATCCTGACCAAGCCTTTCGCGGTGGGCGACCTGGAACAGCGCGTGCGGGCCATGCTGATGGGGCGCTAGGGACCATCTTGGCCATCGCGCCAAGGCCTTTCGACTGGCTCGGGGCGGACCGAGATAGGGATGTGAAATCCTTATGAAGACCGTTGCACGACCCGGATGGGTCGGCGTGTGCTTGCTGAACAATCGGCGACGGCCGGTTCAAGTTTCGGGCAGGATGCCTGGCATAGCCTGTGTCTTGGGATGGACACCCAAGCACGGGAGACACACGATGAAGATGGTTCGCATGGCCGCGCTGGCGGCGGTGGCAATGGTTGGGGTTGGGGTTGGTGGCGCGGCCGGCCTGGCCCAGGCACAGGCCTGGAACGGATATGGCCAGGGCTATGGCGGTTACGGGCAGGGCTATGGATCTGGCTATGATCGCGGTGGGGATTACTGGCGGGCCAAGCGCAAGGCCGATTATGTTTGCTCGGGCCAGCGGGCGCATGCGCTCGAAGCGCGCCTGGCGCAGGAAGTGAACCAGGGCGATATCGATCCTCGCCGCGCCGATCGCATCCACGATGCCATCGATCAGCTCGAAGGCCGCCAGCGCTATGAATGCGGCGGTGGCGACTGGCGCGCGGTCAGCGCGCTGACCACCCGGTTCGACCGCATCGAAGGCTGGATCAATGCCGAGGCCCGCCAGGGCGGCTGGCGGCGGCCGCAATATGGGCGCGGCTGGGGCTGGTGATGCCTGGGGCCGGTGATCAGGCGATCGGCACCGCCTGTTGCGCCAGGGCGGCCAGCGCCGGGCGATGGCTGACAAGCACCAGGCCGGTGCCGGTCTGATCCAGCCACGCATCCAGGCGTTCGCGCAGGCGCGCCTCGGTGGCCAGGTCCAGCCCCTCGCTCGGCTCGTCGAGCAGGAGCCAGGGGCGCCCGGCCAGAAGAGCGCGCGCCAGGACGAGGCGACGGCGCTGGCCGCCCGACAGGCGCGCGCCGTCGCCGCCCAGCCATTGGTCGAGGCCTTGGGGCAGGGGGGCCACGACATCTTCGGCGCAGGCGACATACAGCGCCCGTTCCATCGCGGCACGGGTCCGGCCGGGGCGGGCAAGCGCGAGATTGTCGGCCACGGTGCCCGCGATCAGCGGGGCGGACTGGGGCATCAGCGCCAGGTGCGGGCGCAAGGCGGCAAGGCCCAGCGCGCGCGGATCGTGCCCGTCGATGGCCAGCATCTGCGGCGCATCCTGGCGCAAGCCGGCGAGGGTTTCCAAAAGCCGTGTCTTGCCAGCGCCCGATGGCCCGGTGATCAGCACGCGTGCCCCGTGTGCAAAGGACTGGCCGGCGATGGTCAGCACCGGCCGGCCTGATAGGCTGACAAGCGCAGGGGAGGGGGCAAGCGGCGGCGCTTCCCCCGCCTGGTCCAGCCGGGCCAGGGCCAGCCGCATTTCCGGACCGCGGGCGTCATGGGCGGCAAGGCCGGACCAGGGCTCCAACGCGGCCAGGGCGGCAAGCAGGCCCAGGGCAAGCAGCGGCGCCGGCGCTTGTGCCAGGGTGACAAGGACGGCGAGCGTCAGCCCCGCGAGCAAGGTTTGCGTGGCGGTGAGCCAGGCTTCGGCACGGGCCAGTGCGGCCTGCGCGCGCGATTGCGCCTCGGCGCGCTCGGCAAGGGCCTGGGCCAGTGCCGGTGCCAGGCCATAGACGGCAATGTCTGCCGCCGGGCCGGCCATTTCCGCATAATCGGCAGCCAGCGCGGCGTGGGCAGCGGCCAGGTCTTGCTGCGCGCCGGGCAGCAGGCGCCGCGCCATGGTGCGTGCGGCCAGGCGCATGGCTGCCATGCCCAGCGCCAGCGCCAGCACCGCGGCCCAGCCCAGCGGCAGGGCCAAGCCCAGCGCCACGGCCGCAGCACTCCACGCGCCCACCCGCGCCACGCGGCGGATCGCGGCGTCTTCGAGCAGATCGACATCGCGGCCAAAGCGCGCGGCCATTGCCCCGCTGCGCCCGGCGTCGCGCCCGGCCAGGGCCGCCTGTGCCACGCGGGCAAACAGCGTGGCGCGCACTTCTGCCAAGGCAAACAGCGCGGCGCGGTGGCCCAGCATCCGCTCGCCATAGCGGCTGGCGGTGCGCACAATCGCCGCAGCGCGCAGCGCGGCGCTGGGCAGCAGATAATTGAACCCGGTGACTGCCAGCGGCCCGGCGAGGCCGGCCAGCGCCGCGCCGGCCAGGAACCAGCCGGCCACGCCCAGCAGCCCCACCGCGCACAAGGCGGCCATCACCGCGCAGGCCATAGCCGCGCGCAAGGGGCCGCGCTGGCGCAGCAGCGGCATCGCGATCAGGGCGCTCATGCCGCAGTCTCCCCAGCGATGTGACAACGGCTTTGCGCCATGGCGGCAAGATCGGCATCATGGGTTGCAGCCACCACCAGGCGATGCTGCGCGCATTGCCGCAGTACCGCGCGCACGGCGGCGGCGCTCATGGGATCGAGATCGGCGGTGGGCTCGTCCAGCAGCAGGACCGGCCTGCCCGACAGGATCGCGCGGGCGAGGCCAAGGCGCCGCCGCTCCCCGCCCGACAGGCCCGAGCCGCGATGGTCGAGCAGCATGCCAAGCCCGCCGCGCTGCGCCATCATCGGGCCAAGGCCAAGCTCGTCCAGCAGGGCCAGCATCGCGGCGTCATCGGTGGCGCCGCCCAGGGCCAGGTTGTGGCGCAAGGTGCCGGGCAGCAGGGCCACGGCCTGCCCGGCCCAGCCGATCGCGGTATTGATGGCGCCGGGCGAAACTGCGTTCTCATCTGCCTGCAGCGTGCCGGTGGCCAGCGGCACCTGCCCGATCAAGGCCAGCAGCAGCGAGGATTTGCCGCTGCCGGTGGCGCCGGTCACGGCGTGGAGCCCCGGCCCCGCCCAATCCCATGCGAGCGGGCCGATCGAGGCGCCGCCGGGATAGGCGATGATCACGCCCGCGCCGTGCAGGCGCGCCGGCGCGCTGACTGGCGCCACGGGTGCAGGCAGGGCTTGTGCTACGGCGCCGATAGCGTCCAGCGCCGCCTCGCCGGTCTGCTTGTCGTGATAGGCGGCGGCGAGGCGCCGCATGCCGAGGTAGAATTCCGGGGCGAGGGCCAGCGTATAGAACGCCTGCGCGAGAGTCAGCCGCTCGGGCGCGGGAAACGGCAGGAGGCCGAGCAGCGAAAAGCCGCAATAGACCGCGACCAGCGCCACGCAGAGCGCCGCAAAGAATTCGAGAATGGCGTTGGAGGCAAAGGCCACGGCGAGCACGGCCATGGTGCGTCGCGCGACGTCTTGCGTCGCGCTGGCAAGCTGGCGGCCGATACGATCTTCCGCGCCGGTGGCCAGGATCAGCGGCAGGTGCGCGATGCGATCGACGAACAGGCCGGCGGCACGGGTCAGGGCCTGGTGCTGGGCTTGCGCTTGCCGCGCCGCCATGCCGCCTGCCAGGATCAGGCCGAGCACGAAAGGCACCAGCGTGGCCAGCATGATCGCGGCGCACACCCAGCTGGCGGGGGCCACGGCCGCCGCGATCAACAGCGGCGCCAGCGCGCCCGCGCCGCGCAAGGGCACGAACCGCGCCACCAGGCCTTCGGTGCGATCGACGGTGTCCACCGCCAGGTGCACGTCTTCGCCCACCAGCGCCCCGCGCAAGGTGCGGCTGGGCAGCAGCGCGGGCCACAGCCAGGCGCGCAGGGCCTGCTGGAACCGTGCCGCGCCGGCTTGCCCTGCCACCCGCGCACGGCCCAGCGACAGCGCACGCCATGCCGCGCCCAGCGCCAGCAGCGCGGCGGCCGGCCAGGCCGGCAGCACGCCATCGGCGCGCGCGGCCACGGCCCAGGCCAGGCCCAGCGCAACGGGAACCGCGCCTACGCCTTCGACCAGCCACCATGCCGTGGCGGCCAGCACGCGGGGCGGATCGACCGGGGGCCGCGCGGCAGATGCCAGGGGTTCGGATGGGGATGCGGCCGAGGATGCGGCCGAGGATGCGGGAGGCGTGTGAGACAATCTGTCCATCTTATTATAACAGGAAACGATGACATAAGCGGCGAGCGAGTCGGGAGACCTGGCCTCGCGCTGGATTTTTCTTTTCGCGATCGGCGTTTGCCGCAAGAAATCACATGCAGGATTGATTGCCGTCAAATTGCGGCAGCGCAGCAGGGTTTAACGAGGCGCCGCGCACCTGTCGCGCAATTTGCAGCCAATCCGCGATCTTGCATGCCGGATGGAACAAGCGGGCAGGGGCCACAGCAGAGGAACCGCGGCCATGGACATGGCAGTCATCGAGTTATCCCGCCTTCAGTTCGCGCTGACGGCCATGTATCACTTTCTCTTCGTGCCATTGACGCTTGGCCTTTCGTTCATGCTGGTCATCATGGAGAGCATCTATGTGATCACCAAGCGGCCGATCTGGCGGGTGATCACGCGGTTCTGGGGCAAGCTGTTCGGCATCAATTTCGTGCTGGGCGTGGCCACGGGCCTGACCATGGAATTCGAGTTCGGCACCAACTGGGCCTATTACGCCCATTACGTGGGCGACATCTTCGGCGCGCCGCTGGCGATCGAAGGGCTGATGGCCTTTTTCCTCGAAGCCACGATGGTGGGGGTCATGTTCTTTGGCTGGGACAGGCTCAGCCGGCGGCAGCATCTGGCCGTCACGTTCATGGTTGCGCTGGGCACCAACCTTTCGGCGCTGTGGATCCTGATTGCCAACGGCTGGATGCAGAACCCGGTGGGCGCCACGTTCAATCCCGCAACCATGCGGATGGAAGTGACCGACTTTTCCGCGGTGCTGTTCAACCCGGTGGCCCAGGCCAAGTTCGTGCACACGGTGAGCGCCGGCTATGTCTGCGCGGCGACGTTCGTGATGGGCGTTTCGGCGTTCTACATGCTCAAGGGCAAGTGGACCAACGTGGCGCGCCGGTCGATGATGGTTGCGGCCGCGTTCGGCCTGGCCTCGGCGCTTTCGGTCGTCGTGCTGGGGGATGAAAGCGGCTATACCCTGACCGACAACCAGAAGATGAAGCTCGCCGCGATCGAGGCGATGTGGGAAACCGAGCCGGCGCCGGCGGCGATCACGCTGATCGGCCTGCCCGACGTGGCCGCCCGTACCACCCATGGCGCGATCAAGGTGCCCTATGTCATGGGCTTGATCGGCACGCGCAGCCTGACCGGCAAGATCGATGGGATCGAGGAGCTGGTGCTGCGTGCCGATGCGCGCATCCATAGCGGCCTGATCGCCTATGATGCGGTGGAACGGCTCAAGGCCAATCGCGCCGACATGGCCGCGCGCGCGGCGTTCGAGGCGCACAAGCAGGACATCGGCTTTGCCATGCTGCTCAAGCGCTATGTCGCCGATCCGCGCCGCGCCGATGACAAACTGATCTTGAAAGCCGCGTGGGACACGGTGCCCAACGTGCCGGCGATGTTCTTCCTGTTTCGCGGCATGGCCGGCCTTGGCTTTGGCTTCATCGCGTTCTTCGGTGCGGCGTTCTGGTGCGCGTCCACCTGCCGGTTCCGCCGCCGCTGTTTCCTGAAACTGGCGGTGGTGGTGATCCCGCTGCCATGGGTGGCGATCGAGGCAGGCTGGGTGCTGGCCGAGATCGGCCGCCAGCCCTGGGCCGTGGACGGCGTGCTGCCCACGTTCCTGGGCGCCTCCTCGCTCACCGTGGGGCAGGTGTGGACCACGATCGTGGGCTTTACCGCGCTCTATGGCGCGCTGGCGGTGATCGAAGTGCGGCTGATGCTGGCGCAGATCCGCAAGGGGCCGATCGAGCACCACGAAGACGATCAAGGGCACGACGACGAAACGCAACCCCGGGCCGCGGGCTTTGCCCCGCTGCCGGCCGAATAAGGGGCAAGGGCCATGCACATTCCGCTTGATTACGAAACCCTGCGGGTCATCTGGTGGGCGCTGCTCGGCGTGCTGCTGATCGGCTTTGCCCTGACCGACGGCTATGACCTGGGCGTGGCCGCGCTGCTGCCTTTCGTGGGCCGCACCGATGCCGAGCGCCGCCTGGTGATCAACGCCGTGGCGCCGCATTGGGAAGGCCACCAGGTGTGGCTGATCCTGGGCGGCGGGGCGATCTTTGCCGCCTGGCCGTTTGTCTATGCGGTCAGCTTCTCCGGCTTTTACCTGGCCATGTTCCTGGTGCTGGCGGCGCTGATCCTGCGGCCGGTGGCGTTCAAGTATCGTTCCAAGAAACCCGATGCCGCCTGGCGCAGCCGGTGGGACTGGGCGCTGTTCACCGGGGGTTTCGTGCCCGCGCTGGTGTTTGGCGTGGCCGTGGGCAACGTGCTGGCCGGCGCGCCGTTCCGCCTCGATGGCGATCTGCGCATGACCTATGAAGGCAGCCTGCTGGGCCTGTTCACGCCGTTCACGCTGCTGACCGGCGTGCTGTCGGTGGCCATGCTGGCGTTGCATGGCGCGGGCTGGCTGGCGATCAAGATCGAGGAAGGGCCGGTGCTGGCCCGCGCCCGCGCCATTGCCCGCGTGGCGGCGGTGGCCAGCATCGCGTTGTTCGCGATTGGCGGGCTGATCGTGGCCAAGGGTCACATGGGCATGGCGATTGCCGGCGCGGTCGATACGCAAGGTCCGTCGAACCCGCTGCTGTCGGGCAGCGTGGCCGCGCCGGGCGCGTGGCTGGCCAACTATGGCGCGCATCCCTGGATGCTGGCGGCGCCGCTGCTGGGCCTGGCCGGGCCGCTGCTGGCGCTATGGGCCATTGCGACGCGGCGGGGCGGCGTGAACCTGGCGGGCACTGCGCTTGCCACCACCGGCATCATCGCCACGGTGGGCTGCTCGATGTTTCCGTTCATCCTGCCATCCTCGATCGATCCGCGATCCAGCCTGACGGTGTGGAACGCCTCGTCCAGCCATCTCACGCTGTTCATCATGCTGGTGTGCACGATCGTGCTCCTGCCGATCGTGCTGGCCTACACCGCCTGGGTAATGAAGCTGCTGCGCGGCCGGATCACCCTGCGCGATGTGCGCACCAACCCCGATTTCTACTGAAAGGAACAGGCCATGTGGTATTTCACCTGGGTGCTCGGGCTGGGCTTGGCGGTGGGCTTTGGCATCATCAACGGGCTATGGCACGAGTTCAATTCGCCGGTCGACGATGACCCGGCCCTTTGACGCGGCAGACGTGATGGCCCCCATCTGACGGCCTGAGCGCGCCGGAAATGCTTGCACGAAGAGCGCGCACGGGCCCTGCCCGGCGCGCTCTTTGCATTGCTGCGTAACGGAAAATCACGAAGGCTTGCGCAAACTACCGATTCAAAGTTGAAAGTCGGTTCACCTTTCAGTATCGTGGTCTTCCCAAGCGACGGCACGCAAGACCGTCGCGCCAAGGAGAGGACCATGGCTGTGACCGCCAGCACCCGCATTCGCTCGATTCCCGCCATCCTCCTGGCCGGCGTGGCCCTGGGCGCGCTGCCCGCGCCATCGTTTGCCCAGGAGGCGAGTGGCGCCCCTGCGGCGCAAACCCCGCCCGCCGGAAGCGCCGCCGAAGCGCCGGCAGAGGGCGACATCATCGTCACGGCCCGCCGCCGCAGCGAATCGCTTACTTCGGTGCCGATCGCCATCACCGCGTTTTCGGGCGATGCCCTGCTGGCCAGGGGCGCGGGCGACATCACCTCGCTCGCCGATGAAGTGCCCAACGTGACGCTGGAACCTTCGCGCGGGACCAATTCCACGCTGTCCGCCTTCATTCGCGGCGTGGGCCAGCAGGACCCGGTTTCCGGGTTCGAGCAGGGCGTGGGCATCTACCTGGATGACGTCTATCTCAACCGTCCGCAGGCCGCCGTGCTCGATATTTATGACGTGGAGCGGGTGGAAGTGCTGCGCGGGCCGCAGGGCACGCTCTATGGCCGCAACACCATCGGCGGCGCGATCAAGTATGTGACGCGCAAGATCGACGATGCGTTCCACGTGCGGCTGCGCGGCACCTATGGCAGCTATGACCAGGCCGATGGCGTGGCCACGATCAGTTCGCCGCTCACTTCGGACGGCGTGCTGCGCGCCAGCGGCACGGTGGCGCGGCTGACGCGGGGCGGCTTTGGCCGCAACCTGACGACCGGCCTGTCGAATTACAACAAGGATATCTGGGCCGGGCGCGGCACGGTGGAAGTACACGGGTCCAGCTTCTTTGCGCGGCTGACCGGCGACTATACCCACGACATGTCCAACCCGCGCGGCGGGCACCGCGAAATTCCCGGGCAACTGACCGGGGCGCCGGTGCTGGCCAACGTGTTCGACACGCAGGCCGGGCTCAACAGCCCCAAGCAGGACGTGAAAGCCTGGGGCTGGTCGCTGTTCATGGAGGCCAAGCCGACCGACAGCCTCACGCTGCGTTCGATCACCGCGTTCCGCAAGGATGACAGCGCCTCGCCGATCGATTTCGATGCCACCGCCTCGCAAGACGTCGACGTGCCGGCCTATTACCGCAACAAGCAGTGGAGCCAGGAAATCCAGCTGCTCTACAACAAGGGCCGGTTCAACGCGCTGTTGGGCTACTACTATCTCTATGCCACGGCGCTGACCCAGTTCGATGTGCGCCTGTTCACCACGGTGCCGGGGCTGACCGCCTTTACCGGCGCCAATATCCGCACCGATACCTCGGCGGCGTTCGCCAATTTGAGCTATGACTTTACCGACCAGATCAGCCTGGAAGTGGGCGGGCGCTATACCTGGGACAAGCGCTATGCCCAGATCCTGCGGCAGAACTACCTGGGCGGCGGCTCTCCGGTGTTCGGCGGGGCAGGGGTGGCCTTTGGCGCGCCGGGCACCAATTTCCTGGGCAGCGCGGACTACAACAAGTTCACGCCGCGCGTGTCGCTCAACTGGAAGCCGAATTCGGACAACACCGTCTACGCCAGCTTCAGCCAGGGCTTCAAGGGCGGCGGGTTCGATCCGCGCGGGGTGGGGGTAAACGCGCCGGCCGGCACGACCCAGGCCGAATACCTCAGTTTCCGGCCCGAAAAGGTCAACAGCTATGAACTCGGGGTCAAGACCCGGCTGTTCGACCGCCGCCTGTCGCTCAACCTCGCGGCGTTCCGCATGGATTACACCGACGTGCAGATCCCCGGATCGGTGGCCTGCACGGTGCAGGGCCTGCCCAGCTTCTGCGGGGTGGTGTCCAACGCGGGCAAGGCGCGGATGCAGGGGGTGGAAGCCGAAGGGCGCCTCAAGCTGGGCGGGTTCACGCTCAATGGCTCACTGGGCTATATCGATGCCAAGTACCTGAAATACATCACCCTGATCGCCGGGCAGCCCACCGATGTGGCCGCCTATCGCAAAGTGCAGAACACCCCGGCGTGGACGGGCAATGCCTCGGCCGGCTATTCCATTCCCGTGGGCGGCGGCGCGGTGGACGTGACCGGCGGAGTTTCGTGGAAAAGCAAGACCTACCAGTTCGAAGTGCCCAATCCCTATCTCGACCAACCCGGCTATGCACTGTTCGATGCCAGCGTGTTCTATCGCGCGCCGGGCGGCCGCTGGACCTTTGGCGTCTATGGCAAGAACCTGGCCGACAAGCGCTACAAGACTTCGGGCTATACGTATGTGGCGGGCAACGCGACGACCGGTGCGCTGACCTATACGCCGTCGGGCAATCTCATCCCCACGCTGGGCAAGGAAGGCGTGCTGACCACCTATTGGGGCAATCCGCGCCAGGTCTTTGCCACCGCCACGCTCAACTTCTGAGCGAGCAGACCTGAAAAAAGGGGGCGTGCGGGCGACTGGCCCGGCGCCCCCTTCCTGGCCGGTCAGATTCTGGGCTCGCCGTGGTCCTTGACGATGCGCCCGCCCTGCATGACGAAGCGCACGCGCTGCAGTTCGGTGATGTCGGCCAGCGGGTCCTTGTCGGTGGCGACGATATCGGCAAAGGCGCCCGGGCGGATCGCGCCGATGCGGCTTTCGCCGATCAGCGTGGCAGCGCCGGTAAACGAACTGCGCAGCGCATCGGCCGCCGGCATCCCGGCCTTGACCATCAGTTCGAATTCGCGCGCATTCTGCCCGTGGTGATAGACGCCGGCATCGGTGCCGAACGCGATTTTAACGCCGGCCTTCCATGCGCCGTAGAGGTTCTTGGCCATGATCGGGCCCACCGCCAGCGCCTTTTCCGCCATGGAGGGGCCAAGCAGTTCGGGATGCTTCTGCGCGAATTCCACCACGGTCGCCCCGGCAATCAGCGTGGGCACCAGATAGGTGCCGTGCTGCTTCATGATCGCATAGCTGGCCGGGGTGGCAAAGCTGCCGTGCTCGATCGAATCGACGCCGATCGCGCTGGCGTGGTCGATCGCCTGGGCGCCATGGGCGTGGGCGGCCACGGGCAGGTGCAGGGTGTGCGCGGTTTCCACCACGGCGCGGATTTCCGCGTCGGTCATCAACTGCGCCTGGGGATCGTCACCCACGCTGGCCACCCCGCCCGAGGGCACGATCTTGATCAGGTCGACGCCTTCGCGGAAATGCTCGCGCACTTTCTTCATCGCCTCGTCCGGCCCATCGACGATGCCGTCCTGCCATTCCGGCTTGGCCAGCGCCGGGTCAAAGCCGTTGGCCGGATCGCCATGGCCGCCGGTCGGGCTCAGGATGCTGCCCGAAACCCACATGCGCGGGCCGGGAATCGTGCCGGCCTTCTGCGCCCGCTTGAGCGCCACGACCACGGCGGTATCGCCGCCCACGTCGCGCACCGAGGTGAACCCGGCGAGCAGGGTGAGGCGGGCATTGCCCACCCCGTCGAGCGTTTCGTCAAAGGCGCTGTGCGTCACGCTTTGGAGCAGGGCATTGCCCTTGGTGAGATCGAGCGTGAGGTGCACGTGCGCATCGATCAGGCCGGGCATCACCGTGCCTTGCGAAAGATCGACCACTTCGGCCCCGGCGGGGGTGACGAAGCCATCCTGCACCGCGGTGATCTGGTCATCGTGCACCAGGATCGACACATTGCTGCGTTCCCCGGCGTTGACCCCGTCGATCAGGTGCCCGGCATGGATCACATAGTCGCGCGCCAGGGCAGTGGCGCCCATAATCGGGGTACAGGCCATCGTCACGGCCAGCGCAACGCCGGCCAGCAAGGTCTTCTTCATTGGCTAAGCTCCCTGAAAGACAGACTTCAAATTACGGTTGCGCGTTTCCGCGGGTAAGCGCGCCGGGATGGCCCATGGCGGCCACGGCATCGACCAGCGCCTGGGGATCGTCGACACGGAAGGCGCCGCTGACCGGCACCGCGCCGGCGCGCGCATCCTTGAGCACCAGCGGCCGGGCCAGATAGCGGTTGAACCGCGCCACCAGGCTGGCCAGCGGCTCGGCATCGGCGGCGATCATGCCGTCCTGCCAGGCGGGCGTGCCGGCGGGATCGGCCCGGCCCAGCCGGGCCACGTTGCCGCGCAGGGTCAGCCGCTGGCCCGGGGCCAGGCGGCGCGGGGCAAGGCCCGGTGCAGACACGTCCACCGCGCCTTCCAGCAGAGTGACAGTGGCCGTATCGCCATCGCGGCCCACGTCGAACACCGTGCCGATATCGGTCACGGCCATGGTGCCGGCCGTAACGCGGAACGGCCGCGCGCCATCATGGGCCACGCGAAAGAACGCGCGCCCCTGCGCCAGCACGGCGCTGCGCCGCTTGGCATTCTCGCCCAGCAGCACGCGGGTGTGCGCATCGAGCGTGATCTGGCTACCATCGGCCAGGGCCACGGTGCGCGGGCCGGCGGCGCCGTTTTCCAGGGTGCGCATGGCCAGTTGCGGCGCGCCGGGCGTGGCGGTGGGGGCACTGCCCGATCGCACCACCAGCACGGTGCCCACGCCCACGGCCAGGGCGCCCAGCGCGGCTGCGGCGGCCAGCCAGGGCCGACGCTGTCCTTGCCCCTGGTGCGTGCCCGGCGCGCTGCGGGCGAGGGCGGCCGCGCGCATCGCGGCGATCTCCTCGCTGTCGGCGGCGTGTTCAAGCCGGGCCCACAGCGCTTCCACTTCGGCCAGCGCGGCCTGGGTTTTTGCATCGGCTGGCACGGGCACCGGCCGGCCACTTTGCCGCGCGGCGAAATGGGCGATCGCCGCTTCGCGTGCGCTGCGCTCTGCGCCTTCCTCCGCGCCGCTCTGGTCCGCGCTCATTCCTCGATCTCCAGCAACAGGCGCAGGGCCTTCATGATATGCTTTTCCACCGAACTCACCGAAATGCCCATGCGGCGGGCGATGTCGGCATAGGCCAGGCCTTCGAAACGGTGCAGCACGAAAACATCGCGCGTGCGTTCGGGCATGGTCGAAAGCCGGTGCATGATGACGGTAAGCGCCTCCTTACCTTCCAAGACGCGTTCCGGCGTGATCCACTCAACGGGATGATCATTTTCTTCCAGGCGGTGGTGCGCATCCTCGTGGCGCACGCCGGCGCGGCGCGCGCGATCGTGCACCACACTGCTGGCGGCGGTAAACAAGTAGGCCCGCGGATTGGTCACCTCTCCGCTGTCGAGCCGTTCGTGCGCGCGCAGCCAGACGTCCTGCACGGCATCGTCCACATCGGCCGGATTGCGCAGCCGCCGCCCCAGCCAGGCGCGCAGGGCGCGGCGATGGCGTTCGAACCCGGAAACGGGTCCGTCGCCGGCCGGTGGGATGATCCGTCGGGATGACATGATCGTGACAGCTAGCCAACACCTGCCCTCTTTGGCAAGCTACCGGGCAATGAGGGAAAATTCGGGCGCTGATCGGTGCCGGCCGGCCTGTGGCACACAGGGGCGGGCCGGCCTGTTGCTGGCCGTGGCCGTGATGGCCCTGGCCGGCACGCCTGCGCTTGCCCAAGGCCGGCAGGCGCTGCCCCCGCCGCAGCGCCTGCCACCCGCGCCGCTGGCCGATGCCTTGCGCGCCGTGGGCCTGGCCACCGGCACCACCATCGTCTTTGCCCCGCAGACCGTGGCCGGGCGCCGCGCCGGCGCGGTGACGCTTTCGGGTGACGCGGCCACGATCGTGCGGCGTTTGCTGGCGGGCAGCGGGCTTATGCTGCGGCGCAATGGCCCACGCAGCCTGCTGGTGCTGCCCGCGCCCGCGCCATCGGGCCCAGGCGATGGTGCGGCCGCGCCGCTGCCGGCCCTGGCCATGGGGGACATCATGGTCACCGCGCTGCGCCGGCCCACGTTGCTGGCCGATACCCCGATCAGCATGGTGGCCCTGCGCGGCGAAGACCTGGGGCATGACCAGGCCACGTCGCTGGCGGGATTGGCGCGGCTGGCGCCCAGCCTGGTGGTCACGTCATCGGGCACCGGCTTCAACCGGCTGAGCCTGCGCGGCGCCTATGCCGCGGGCGAAGCGACCGTGGCGCTCTATTACGGCAACGTGCCGGTGGCGGGGCCGGGCGGTTCGACCAGCGATCCGGGGATGATGACGCCCGATCTGGTGCTGGCCGACGTGGAACGGGTGGAAGTGCTGCGCGGGCCGCAGGGCACGCTCTATGGCACCAGCTCGCTGGCGGGCACGGTGCGTGTGCTGTTTCGCGGCGCGCAGCTTGATCAGCGCACGCTGGCGCTGGAAAGTGGCGCGACGTTGACCCACGGCGGCGCGCCCGGTGCCAGCGTCACGGGCACGGTGAACCTGCCGCTGGTGCCGGGGCGGCTGGCGCTGCGCGCGGTGGGCTGGCGCGAATACCAGGGCGGGGTGGTCGATTTCCCGCGCCTGGGCCTGGTCAATACGGACGACCAGTTGCGCGAGGGCGGGCGCCTGGCGCTGCGCTGGCAGATCGCCCCCGATTGGCGGGCAGACCTGGCCGGCGTGTGGCAGCGCAGCCGCATCGGCAATACCCACAGCACCACCGCCGGCGCCGTGCCCAACCAGTCGCAGGGCCAGGTGATCGTGCCGTTCTACGATACCTTTGCCATGGGTTCGCTCGACCTGCATGGGGCCATCGGCGGGGTGGGCGTGGATGCCACCGTGGCGCGATCGTGGTGGCGGCCCCACCGCTTCTGGGATTTCACGCAAAGCCAGCTCAACCACCTGAACGATGGCGTTGCCTGTGCCGCGTGGGTGAATGCGGCGGCCTGCACCACCACGCAGATGGCGGGCTTCAACCGCTATTTGCTGGCCAGCAGCCCGTCCCTGGTGGCCCAGCCCCTGGCCGTGGATATCACCAGTGCCGAACTGCGCCTTTCGGGGGAAGGGCGGCTGACCTGGACGGCCGGGGTGTTTGCCAGCCGGCGCACCGACGATGGGCAAAGCAGCAGCCTGCCGGTGAGCGCGGCCACCGGGCTGGTCCTGCCTGGCACGGTGGCGGTATCGCACCGCAGCTTTGCCAGCGCGCTTTCCGAATATGCCCTGTTCGGCGATGGCAGTTGGCGCGTGCTGCCGTGGCTGACGGTGTCGAGCGGGCTGCGCTATTTCCACTATGTGCGCGATACCCAAGGCGTGGTCAGCCTGGCCAATCCCTTCATCGGTCCGTTCGGCTCGTCGGCGCTGAGCATGGCCTATCGCGCGCACGGGCTGGTGGGCCGCGCGCGGATCGAGGCGCGACCCATGGCGGGGCTGCTGATCTATGGCCAGGTGTCCAACGGTTTTCGCCCCGGCGGCATCAACGTGGTGCCAGGGCTGCCGGAAAACCTGGCGACCTACCACGACGATCGCCTGGAGAGCCTGGAGATCGGCACGCGTCTGGCTCCGGTCCACCGCGCCTGGCATTTTGACCTGACCGGCTTTCGCCAGCGCTGGTCCAACATGCAATATGCCGCCGCCTCAAGCGACGGCAGCTATGCCTTCATCACCAATATCGGCGCGGCGCGGATCAACGGGGTGGAACTGGCCGCCGGCGGTGCGCTGGCAGGTGGCTGGCGGGCCAAAGTGCAGGGCACGTTCACCGATGCGCGGCTGGTCTATGACCAGGTTTCGGGCACGGTGACCACCGATGGCCGCGCGGGCGAGCGGCTGCCCTATGTGGCGCCCTGGGCCGCCAGCGTGGAGCTGCGCCGGCAATGGGCCTTGGGCAATGCCTGGCTGGGCGGCGGCTGGGCGGGCGATGCCGGCCTGTTCGTGCACTATGCCGGCCAGGCCTACAGTGCGTTTCGCGCCAGCACGGCGTTCAACCGCCTGGCGCTGGGCGGCTTTGCCACGCTGGACGCTGACGTTGCCTTGCTGCGCGGGCCATGGCGGGCGGGCCTGTTCGTGCAGAACCTGGCCGACGGGCGGGGCCGTGTCTGGGCCGGCACGATCGGCGGCACCGACCTGGTCACCTATCAGCGCCCGCGCACCATCGGCCTCACGCTGCGCAGCGAATTTCACTGACCTTATTTCACTGGCAGGAAAAAAATGTGCCCGTCCGATGAGGGGCCGCGCCGTCCCCGCGTCTAGCCAAGCAGGGGGCCGGACAACGATGCGCCACGGGAAGCGGCATCGCGGCAAACCCTGAACCAAGGACAGGGAGTTACCATGAGCAAAGCCATTCTGGCCGTTTCCGGCCTGATCACTGCGCACGTCTTGCTGGCAGGCACCGCCTTTGCCGCAGATGGCGCGCAACCCGCGCAAGCCGTTCCGGCAGAGGAAGCCCCCTCCACGGGCAATGACATCGTGGTCACCGCGCTGCATCGCACGTCCACCGTGCAGACCACGCCGCTCAGCATCGTGGCGATTTCCGGCGATGGCCTGGCCAAGACCGGCGCCACCCAGCTCAACGACTATTTCCGCCAGATCCCCAACCTCAACGTGACGAGCGGCGTGGCCGGATCGAACCGCATCTCGATCCGTGGCGTCAATGCGGCGGGCGAAGCGACCGTGGGCCTCTATTACGATGAAACCCCGGTCACCGGCCCATCGGGCACGACGCAGGATTCGGGCGCCGTTGCCGCCGATCTCAACTTGTTCGACGTGGAGCGGGTGGAAGTGTTGCGCGGGCCGCAGGGCACGCTCTATGGCGCCAGTTCGATGGCCGGCACGCTGCGCGTGATTTTCCACAAGCCCGATTACGACAAGGTGGAAGCGGGCGGCGAAACCCAGGTGACCACCACCGAAGGCGGATCGGCCGGCTATTTCCTGCGCGGCATGGTCAACCTGCCGGTGGTGACCGACAAGCTGGCCGTGCGTGTGGTCGGCTATGGCGAGCGCAAGCCCGGCTGGATCGACAATGTCACCTACGGCACGCAGAACATCAACCGCTCCAGCAACTGGGGCGCGCGCGGCATCATCGGTTTCAAGCCCGATGAACTGACCACGATCACGGCCACGGCAAGCTATCAGAAAAGCGACGCGCGCGATCAGCAGGGCTGGTATCCCAGCGTGGGCCGCTACAAGACCAATTCCACCGCGCAGCTGCCGTTCCACACCGAAATGCAGCTCTACAATCTCAAGGCCGATCGCGACCTTGGCTTTGCCACGCTGACCGGCACGGCCAGCTACTACAACTACAACTATATCCGCACGGTCGATTTCACCCCCTCGGTGGCTGCCTATGCCAATTCCACCGCGCAGTGCGCCCGCGCGCAGGGCGGCACGGCCTGCACCACCGACCAGTTCGCCGCCTATCGCGCCACGGGCCTCGCGCTCTTGCCGGCGGTGGGCTATCAGCCGGCCTGGGTCCATTCGCAGAACTATGAAGCGCGGTTGGCGTCCAACGCGGCGCAGATGCCGGCCTGGCTGGAATGGACGGTCGGCGTCTATTACGAAAAGCGCAACGACCACATCGACAGCAACGTGATCAGCGAAAGCGCGGCCGACGGATCGATCACCCTGCCGATCACCCCGCTGGTCTATCGCTATGTCGAGACGCGCTCGCGCCAGGTGGCCGGATTCGGCGAAGTTTCGATCAAGCCGCTGCCCGGGCTGACCATCACCGGTGGCCTGCGCTATTACGATTACAGCAAGACCACCAGCGGCCAGTCCTATATCACCAACTATTACACCGGTACGTCTGCCGCGCCCTATAGCGCCGCCACGACCAAGGCCAACGGCTGGCTGGAAAAGTTCAACGTCAACTATCGCATCACCCCGCGCGTGATGGTCTATGCCAGCGCTTCGAAGGGATTCCGTCCCGGCGGGGCCAACAACATCCCCGGCCTTGCCGCCAACCTGGTATCCTACAAGCCCGACAGCCTGTGGAACTATGAAGTGGGCCTGAAATCGAGCTGGCTGGGCGACAAGCTGGTGCTCAACGGCGCGGTGTTCGATGTCGAATGGAGCAACATGCAAAGCTCGGCTCGCACCGCCGACGGGCTCTATGCCTTCCTCACCAACGCTGGCCACGCGCGCATTCGCGGGCTGGAAGTTGACCTGACCACGCGCCCGTTGCGGGGCCTCACGCTGAACGGTGCGCTGGGCTATGTCGATGCGCACCTGACGCAGGACCAGTCTTCCTCGGCCGTGCTGATCACCGCGTCTACCGGCAAGGCGGGCGATCCGATCCCCAATACCCCCGATCTCACCGCGTCGGCTTCGGCCAGCTATAGCTGGGCGCTCAATTCGCGGTTCGACGGGCTGGTGCGCGCCGATGGTGCCTATACCGGGCATCAGGAAGGCACGTTCCGCCCGACCGATCCCTATCACACGTCCTACGGCAACTATGCCACGGCCAACTTGCGCGTGGGGGTGGAGAACCCGCAGATGGGCATCTACGTGTTCTGCAACAATCTGACCGACACCACCGGCGCGATCGCGGTGAGCAGTGGCTTTGGCTATTCCAACCTGACTTATTCGATCCAGCCGCGCACCTGGGGCCTCAACGCCCGCTTCAGCCTGTAAGGAAAGGAAAGACCATGCCTTGGTTTGCCAAGCCGGCCATGGGCCTGGCCCTGGCGGCAGCAGCGCTGCCCCATGCCGCCCATGCCGCGCCGCTCGATCCTGCCGCCGCGCGCGGCGCGATCGATGCCCAGCTCGACAAGATCTATCCCGCGCTCGATGCGCTCTACAAGGATATCCACCAGCATCCCGAGGTGGGGTTCCAGGAAACCCGCACCGCCGCGCTGCTGGCCGCGCGGATGCGCCAGATCGGCTTTACCGTGACCGAGCACGTCGGCCAGACCGGCGTGGTCGCGGTCTATCGCAACGGCGATGGCCCGGTGGTTCTGGTGCGGACCGAGCTGGACGGCCTGCCGCTGGAGGAAAAGACCGGGCTGCCTTATGCCAGCCATTACCAGCAGACCATCGATGGTAAGCTGACGCCGACCGATCACGCCTGCGGGCACGACAGCCACATGGCCTGGTGGGTTGGCACCGCGCAGACCCTGCTGGCGATGAAGGACAAGTGGCATGGCACGCTGGTGTTCATCGGCCAGCCGGCCGAGGAAAAGGTGGGTGGGGCCAAGGCGATGCTGGCCGATGGCCTGTTCACCCGCTTTCCCAAGCCCGATTATGCCTTTGCCGCCCATGTCACGCCCGATGTGGCGGGGCATGTGGTGATCAAGCAGGGCGCGGTGAGTTCGGCCGCCGATGCCGTGGTCGTCACGTTCCACGGCCTGGGCGCGCATGGTTCGATGCCCGACAAGGGGATCGATCCGATCGTGATGGGCGCGCATTTCGTGGATGACGTGCAGACCGTGATCAGCCGGCAGAAAGACCCGCAGAAATTCGGGGTGATCACGGTGGGCGCTTTCAACGCCGGCTATGCGCCCAACATCATCCCCGACACTGCCGTGCTCAAGCTGACGCTGCGATCCTATGATGCCGATGTGCGGCAATTGCTGCTCGATGGCGTGGGCACCACCGCGCGCGCCGTGGCGACCATGGCCCGCGCCAGCGCGCCCGATGTGGAACATACCGAGGGGACGGCATCGGTGATCAACGATCCGGCGCTTTCGGCCAAGCTTGCCGGCGTGCTGAAAACCGCGCTGGGCGACAGCCGCGTGGCGCTGGTGCCGGTGGCAATGCCGGGCGGCACGGCGAGCGAGGACTATTCCGAATTCGTCAACGCCGGGGTCAGCCAGTCGGTGTTCTTCGGCGTGGGCGGCAGCGACCCGGCGATGCTGGCCCGGCTCAAGGCCGAAGGAAAGCCCGTGCCGGTCAACCATTCGCCGTTCTTTGCCCCCCAGCCCGAACCGGCGATCCGCGCCGGGGTGGAAACGCTGGTGCTGGCGGTGCTGGGCGTGGCGGGGAACTGATTTTCCGCCACGCCGGCTGGACGGTCACCGCCCGAAAAAGGTGGGGCCGTCCAGCGTGAACTTGAAGCCGAAGACCAGCGCATTGTCGGTGTTGGTGCGATTGAACGGCGCGCCGGTGTTGTCCGGGTGCAGGATATACTGCACGTTGGGCGAAACGCGCAGGCCCGGCACCACATCGGCGCCATAGGCGAGTTCCATCATCACCTGGTGGCGATGCACGTTGTCTTCGCCGCCGGCGGCCAGGCGCGCGGCGCGCATGCGCGCCATGGCCAGGTCGGAAAAGCGCTGGTCGTTGATCATGAAGCCCAGCGTATCGCTGTCGCGGCCCTTGAACGTGCCGGTCTGCACCACGCCGAAATCGAAATAGCGGCTTTCTTCCACCTGGCCCGAAAGATTGGTCATCGCCACGCCGAAGATCGAGAGGCCGCGCTTGCTCGTGGGATCCGGCCGGGTCAATTGCTGGTCGAACCGCACATAGATGCCGCTGCGGCCGTGCAGGGTGCGCGCCGGGCGGCCGGTGAGAATGGCGATGCCGCCCTGATCGTCGCGCAGCGGGTCGCTGTAATCGGCGCGGTCGAACCAGCCGCCCAGGATATAGTGGCCGGGCAGGCGGGTTTCGCGCTTGTCATCGCCATAGCCCAGTTCCCACGGCACGATCACCCCGGTGCGGTTGGCCGAAGAGAAGTTGAAGCCATCGTCGTTCCAGCGCTTGCGATCGGGGTTCACTTCATAGACCCCGGCATGGGCGAACCAGCGCGGCGCGAGCGCGAGCTTGGCCTGGGCCATCCAGCTTGACGCCGGAAAATAGGTGAAGTTGCTGTTCTTGAACACGAAAGTGGGGTTGCCGCAGGTCGAATTGCTTTGGAACAGGCAATAGAGCGGCGAATTGAGGAAGTGGATGTTGGCCTGGCTGCGACCGGCCTCGATCACCAGGCGATCGTTCAGCAGCTTCTGCTCCCAGGTGAGGATCGCCAGGTGGGTGTTCTGCGTGCCCCACACTTCCTGGACCGAGGTGTTGTTGCCCAGCGCGATGTTCGACAGGCTCTTGCCGTGGCGGTTGGTCACGGCAAAGTGGATCGTCGCGCCGGGAATGCCGACGATGCGATCCATGTCGAAATCGGCGCCGAGATAGACCTGGCCGGTATAGGCGCTCTTGCGCGCCAGGCCGCCCGAAACGTTGCCAGCCGCTTCGCCGGTATAGCTATAGGCCAGGGTAATGCCCTGGTCGGCCAGCGGCTGCGCCAGGTTGGGCGCGGGTTGGCTTTTCGCGGTGGCGGGCAGTGTGGGCGGCGGCGGTGCCTCATCGGCCAGCGCCGGGGCGGCCGAGGCGAGGAGAGCGGGCAGCACGATAGCGAGGGCGCCTGCGCGGCAGGCACCAGAAGGCAGGGCGGGCATGGGACGAGGCACTCCTTGCGGCCAGGGGCGGCCGCGCGAAAAAGATGTCAGGCGGTGGTCGGAAGCGGGCGGCGCAGCAGCCCGGCCAAAAGCGCGGTGGTCAGCGTGCCTGCGGCAATCGCCAGGGCATAGGCGCCCAGATGCGTCACGGCGCCGGGGATCGGCAGCACGAACACCCCGCCGTGCGGCACGCGCAGTTCCACGCCCATCGCCATGGAAATGGCGCCGGCCAGCGCCGATCCGGCGACGAAGGCGGGGATCATGCGCAGCGGATCGCGCGCGGCAAAGGGGATCGCGCCTTCGGTGATGAAGGCCAGGCCAAGCACCGCCGTGGCGCCGGCGCCATCGCGCTCTTCAGCGGAAAAGCGGTTGCGGAACAGCACGGTGGCGAGCGCGATGCCGAGCGGCGGGGTCATCCCCGCGGCCATCGTCGCGGCCATCGGGGTGTAGACTTGGCTGGCGATCAGGCCGACGGAAAAGGCATAGCTGGCCTTGTTCACCGGCCCGCCCATGTCGAACGCCATCATCGCGCCCAGGATCAGGCCCAGCGCAATCGCGCTCGATCCCTGCATCCCGCGCAGCCATTGTGTGAGGAACGATAGCACCGCCGCAACCGGCGTGCCCACGGCATAGACCATCAGCAGCCCGGTGATCAGCGTGCCGAGCAGCGGCAGGATCAGCATGGGCTTGAGCCCTGCGAGATTGCGCGGCAGGCGGATCGCGCGGTTCAGCGCTTCCACGCCATAGCCGGCGATGAAGCCCGCGACGATCCCACCCAGGAACCCGGCGCCCTGGCTGGCGGCGATCATGCCGCCGATCATGCCCGGCGCGATGCCCGGCCGGTCGGCAATGGAATAGGCGATATAGCCGGCCAGCGCCGGCACGATCAGGGCAAAGCCGCCCTTGGCGCCGATTTCGAACAAAGTGTGCGCCAGCGTGCCGGCGGCGGCATCGTCATTGGCGTGAATGCCGCCCAGCGCAAAGGCCAGCGCAATCAGCAGACCGCCCGCCACCACGAAGGGCAGCATGAACGAAACGCCGGTCATCAGGTGCTTGTAGGGGCCGGTGCGTTCGGCCTTGGCCGGCGCGGCGCCAGCGGTTTGGCCGCCGGCCTGCACGCTGGCTTCGGCCAGAGCGCGGGTGATCAGCGCGGCACCGCCGGTGATCGCGGGCTTGGTATTGCTGGCAAACACGCGCTTGCCGGCAAAGCGGGCGCGGTCCACTTCGCGGTCGGCGGCGATGATAACCACGTGGGCCTCGGCAATTTCCTGGGCCGTCAGCGGCGTGCCGGCGCCCACCGATCCTTGCGTTTCCACGCGGATGGCATGGCCCAGTTCGGCCGCGCCCTGTTGCAGCCCTTCGGCCGCCATGAACGTGTGGGCAATGCCCGTGGGGCACGAGGTGATCGCCACCACGCGCACTTGCTGCGCAGCATTCGGCTGGGCGGAAAGCAGGGCCAGGGCGGCGGCGGGATCGGCCAGCACGGCATCGAGCGCCACCACCTGCGCCGCCTGCGCGGCTTGGGGATGATCGGGCGCGCCCACCAGCAGGGCCGGCGCGGCGGGTGCATCGCCCGCGCTTTCGAGATGCACGTCGATTTCCAGCCCGGCCTCGCGCGCGGCCTTGGCCAGGGCTTGCGCGGCCAGCACCGCTTCCACATCGCGCCCGGGCGCGGCGATCAGCACTTGGTGTTTCATCAGGCTCTATCCCAGGTTCTTTTTGGCGCGCGTCATGGGCGCGGGCCGGTGATCACGTCTTGCGCCAGGGCCAGCACGCTGGCCTTTTCCGGCAGGTTGGGCCCGGCCATGCCCAGCTTGGCCACGGCGAAGGCCGTGGCTAGCCGCGCGGTTTCCGCCAGGCCCAGCCCGGCGACATGCGCGGCGGCCAGCCCCGCCACCATGGCATCGCCTGCGCCCACCGTGCTGGGAATGCCCAGTGGCCCGATCGGGGGCAGGGCCAGGCGCGCATGCATCGCACCATCGCCATTGACGAACAGGGCGCCTTCGCTGCCCATCGACACCACCACCTGGTCAACCCCCCGCGCATGAAGCGCGCGGGCTGCGGCCAGCACGGCGGCGATATCGGGCAGGGGTTCGCCCGCCCAGGCCGCAAGTTCATCGCGGTTGGGCTTGATCACGTGGGGCAGCACCGGCGCGGCCAGCGCGCGCGCCAGCGGTTCGCCGCTGGCATCGAGCAACACATGCACGCCCGCATCGCGCAGCCGCGCCACTTGGCTGGCATAGCAGGCTGGCGGGCAGCCGGGGGGGAGACTGCCCGCCAGCACCGCCATGTCCCCGGCGGCGGCCATATCGGCCAGCCCATCGAGCACGGCGGCAAGGGTTTCGTCGGTCACGGCCAGGCCATCGAGGTTGATGTCGGTCGTGCCGGCGCTATCCACCAGCTTGAGGTTGACGCGCGTGGCGCCATCCACCCGCACCATGGCATCGGTGATCGGCTTGGCGGCAAACAGCGCTTCGAACGGGGCGGCATTGTCGCGGCCCAGCAAGCCATGCGCCGAAACCGCTACGCCCCAATCGGCCAGGCAACTGGCCACGTTGATGCCCTTGCCCCCGGCATTCTGGCGCACGGCGCGGGCGCGGTGGACCTGGCCGGGCACGAGCATATCAAGCGTGATCGTCTCGTCGATCGCGGGGTTGAGCGTAAGCGTATGGACGCGCATCAGGCGGCTCTTTCATCCAGGGCAGGGGCATCCAGCGCGCGCACTTGCGCGGCGCCGGGCTGGGCCAGCGCGCGGCGGGCGAGGTCTTGCAGATCGGGCAGGTTGGCGGCGCGCAGCCGCGCCTTCACGGCGGGAATGTCGCGCGGGGTCATCGAAAGCTCGGTTACGCCAAGCCCGGTGAGCAGCGCTGCGCCGAACGGATCGCCGGCCAATCCGCCGCATACCCCCACCCAGCGGCCATGCGCCGCCGCGCCTTCCACGGTCAGCGCGATCAGGCGCAGCACGGCAGGGTGCAGGCTGTCGGCCTCGGCCGCCAGTTCGGGGTTCTGGCGGTCGATCGCCAGGGTATATTGCGTGAGGTCGTTGGTGCCGATCGAAAAGAAATCGGCATGCTGGGCAAGGGCATGGGCCTGGACCGCAGCGGCGGGCACTTCGATCATGATGCCGATCGGCACCGCCGGTGCATCCAGCTCGGCACGGATTTCCTCGCACCGCGCGCGCAGGCGCTCCAACTCCCAGGCAGAGGTGATCATCGGGAACATGATCGACAAGTCGCCGCCGTGCTTTGCTGCGCGGTAGAGCGCGCGCAATTGCGGATCGAGCAAGTCGGGCCGGCGCAGCAGCAGCCGCGCGCCGCGCACGCCCAGGAACGGGTTTTCTTCCGTTGGCAGGTCCAAGTGCGGCACTTGCTTGTCGCCGCCGATATCGAGCGCGCGCACGATCAGCGGGCGGTCGCCAAGCGCGGCGATCATCGCGCGATAGATCGCTTCCTGCTCGTCCTCGCTGGGCGTGTCGCCGCGTTCCAGGAACAGGAATTCGGTGCGCATCAGGCCCACGCCTTCGGCACCTTCGGCGAGGGCAAAGGGCACCGAATCCGGGCGGTTGACGTTGGCGGCAATGGCCACCTGGTGCCCATCGGTGGTCACCGCCGGGCGGCTGCGTTCGGCCTCCTGCGCCTGGCGGCGGGCGGCGATGCGATCGATCCAGGCTTGCGCGCAGGCCAGGTCGGCCGGCGTGGGATCGAGCCACACGCGCCCCGCATCACCATCGACGATGACTTTGGTTTGTGCGCTCAGCGCCAACAGGTCCTGGCCCACCGCCACCACCGAGGGCAGCCCCAGCGTGCGCGCCAGGATCGCGCTGTGCGACGTCGGCCCGCCCAGCGCCGTGGCAATGCCGGCAACCTTTTCGGGATCGAGCGTTGCCGTATCGGACGGGGAAAGGTCTGCCGCCACCAGGATGCACGAACCCTCGGGCAGCGTATCGATCGAACCGGTCGCGAGGGTGGGATCGAGCGCGGCCAGCACGCGGCGGCCCACATCGTGCAAGTCTGCCGCGCGGGCGGCGAGCACCGGATTGCCCAGCGCGGAAAGCTGCCCGGCAATGCGGCTGACGGCCTGGTGCCACGACCAGGCCACGCCATGCCCTTCGACCATCAACTGGCACGTGAGGGTGATGAGGTCGGTGTCGTCGAGCAGGTCCGCTTGGGCCTTGAAGATCGCGGCATCGCTGGCGCCCAGGCGGCGGGTGGTATCGTCGATCAGCGCGGTCATCTGCGCGCGGGTGCGGCGCAGCGCGTCGTCGAGCATGGCGCCACCCCGGCCCAGGTCCACCGGCTCGTCGGGCACGGAAAGCTCGGCCGCGGCCACGACATGGACCGTGCCGATGGCGAGGCCCGGGCTGGCGGCAACGCCGGCCAGCATGGTGAGCGCCGTTTCCGGCTGCCAGCCGCGCCCGGTGGTCTGCGCGGCGGCGGCCACCTTGGCGGCGGCACGCGCGGCATCTTCCTTTTCGCGCGCGGTCAGACGGCGCACGGCGGCAAGGAACTGGTCCACCGCCGCGCGGCCCTGCGGCCCATCGGCGGAAATGGTGACGGTGTCGCCGCACTTGAGGCCCAGTTGCAGCAGCGACACCAGGCTCTTGGGATCGGCGCTATCGGCCCCGTGGCGCACGCGCAAGGCGGCCGGCGCGGCGCGCGCGGCCTCCATCCATGCCGAGGCGGGGCGCGCGTGAAGGCCGGCGGGATAGTCCACGGTCCACTGCGCCGCATGGGCCAGATCGGCCACCGGAGCCTGCGCGGCAGGCGCGGCGCCATCTTCGCCCAGCGCGGCGGCAATGGCGTGGGGGTCGTCGCTCGCCACCAGCGCGGAAAGGCGTGGCTCGTCCTGGATCAGGCGGGTGAGCCGGCGCAGGATGGCGATGTGGCTGTCGGAATTGGCGGCAATGCCCACGACCAGATGCGCCGTCTGGCCGGGGTTCCATTCCACCCCGTCGCGCAGTTGCAGCACGGCGATGCCGTCGCGGCGCACCAGCCCCTTGTCTTCGCCCAGGCCATGGGGGATCGCCACGCCCGCGCCCAGAAACGTGTTGGCCACGCCCTCGCGCCGCACCATCGAATCTTCATAGCCCGGCGCAACGCAGCCCGCGGCCACCAGCATCTGGCCCACCTGGCGAATCGCGTCTTCCTTGCTGCCGGCCTGCGCGCCGATGCGCACGAGAGCCGCCTCTTCTGGCAAAATCGCGGGGTTGGGCAGCATTTCGGGCCTCTCTCCAGGGGTGCTTGCCGGCGGGCTTGGGCCGCCGCTGTGCCTTCAGAAAACGTTTTCTCATGAATTTTGTCAAGAGGCTTGCGCAAATGGGGGGATTGCGGCCATGTTTGTGCGAAGAACAGGCCAATCGGCCGGGGAGTTGGAGAGAACGTTTTCTGATGGCCGTGGGGATCAAGGATGTGGCGCGGGTGGCCGGCGTTTCGGCGGCCACGGTTTCGCGGGTGCTGGCGGGCAAGGCCGTGGACGCGGCCATGCAGCAGCGCGTGCACGATGCCGTCAAAGTGACGGGCTATCGGCCCAACCTGGCGGCGCGGCGGCTGCGTTCGCAGCATTCCAACGTGATCGGCCTGATCGTGGCCGATATCCGCAACCCGTTCTTCACCGCCGTGTCGCGCAGCGTGGAAACGGTGGCAGCGGCGCGCGGGATGCAGGTGATCTTGTGCAACACCGATGAAGATCCGGCGAAGGAGGCGATGTACCTCGACCTCATGCACCAGGAGCGCGCAGCCGGGGTGATCCTGGCGCCCTCGCGCCAGCGCGTGGCCAGAACCGACCGCCCGGAAGGCGAGCGTCCGGTGGTGCTGATCGACCGCGCGATTCCCGGCGCGGATCTTGATTGCGTGCTGCTCGACAACGAACGCATGGCCGCCGTGCTGGTGGAACATCTGCACGCCCAGGGCCATCGCCGCGTGGCCGGCCTCTTCGGCGCGATGAGCATGACCGGCCACGAACGCCGCGCGGGCTTCGAACGCGCCGCCGCCGCACTCGGCCTGGAAGCCCAGGCCCTGGCCGTGCCGCACAACACCGGAGAAGCCGAACGCGCGCTCGCCGCCCTGCTTTCGGGCCCACAGCGCCCCGATGCCCTGGTGGCCAGCAACGGCGTCATGCTCCTCCACATCCTGCGCGCCTTGCGCGCCCAGGGCCTGTCCGTCCCCGCCGACATCGCGCTGGCCGGATTCGACAACAACGACTGGATGGATTTCGTGGGCAACGGCGGGGGCATCAGCGTGATCGAGCAGCCGGTGGAAGAAATCGGCCGCACCGCCACGACCATGCTGCTCGATCGCCTGGACAATCCGCAAGCGCCCACGCGCAAGGTGGTGCTGGCCGGCAAGCTGGTGGCGCGGGGATAGGGGACGCCTGTCTGCTTCGTCATCCTCGACATGATTTCAAGAGGCAGCCACGGTGCGTGATTTTCGGGTTCGAATCCTCAGCTCTGCATTGACAGCTACTCTGCGAAGTACCCGCCATCGAGCAAGCTATCCCGAATTAAGGTTGCCGAACCGGGTCTACCACACCCTTTGCACGGCAAACCCGTCAAACAGCGCTTCGTTGGACACCAGGGCCATGTCTTCAACCTGGGCCTGGGCGATCAGGAAGCGGTCGAAAGGGTCTTTGTGGGGAATGTTGAGCGCGCCGGCTAAGCGGGCGTGGGCGATGGTGATGGGTAGTTCGGCAAAACCCTGATCGGCCACGATCGCGGTGAAGTCCTGTGCCAGCAGTGCCGCGCTGGGCAGCTTGCCGATGCGAAACTTGGTGGTCACTTCCATTGCCGAGGCTGCGCTGATGAACACGGCATTGGCTTCGTTTGCGATCGCGTCGCGGGCGTGATGGCTCAAGGCGTCATCGCCGGCCAGCCACCAGATCAGCGCATGGGTATCCAGCAGCAGGCGCACGCGCTGATCTCAGCCCAGATCCCATCCTGCCATTTCGTCATCCGGCAGAGGATCGTGAAAGCCGGCGTCCAGGGCAATCTTGCCATGGAGCGCGCCAAAGCGGCGTTGCCCCCGCGGGTTGACCGGCACTAGGCGCACGGCCGGCACATTGCCGCGCGCGATCACCACATCCCCACCAGCCAGCGCATCGGCGATCAGGCGCGACAGGTTGGTCTTGGCATCGTGCACGGAAAACTGGGCCATGGGAGACTCCTTGGCTAAGAATATAGCTAACCTTACCGCGTCGGGCAAGGACCGGCTTGTCCGGATGTGCGCACGCTCGTGCGGCTTTCGCTGCAAAAAAGTGCCCTTTGGCCTTCGCAATTGCACAATTGTTGGCTTAGAGAAGGGCGAACGAACGGCCCGGGCGGGCCATGGCAGGAGAGATTCGCGCGATGACCATCCAGACCCCGGTGCTTGACAGCGCCCCCGCCGCATCGGCTCCGGCCCCGGCGCCCAATCCGCAATCGGGGCAGCCGGTCACGCTCACCCGCTTTCTGATCGAGCAGCAGCGGCGGCCGGATTCGCCGTGCCCGGCGGGCCTGCGCCTCTTGCTGGAAACCGTGGCGCGCGCGTGCAAGGCGATCAACTTTGCCATTTCCAAGGGCGCCCTGGGCGATGTGCTGGGTTCGCTCGGCAACGAGAACGTGCAGGGCGAAGTGCAGAAGAAGCTGGACGTGATCGCCAACGACCTGCTGCTCGATGCCAACGAATGGGGCGGGCAGCTGGCTGCCATGGCCTCTGAGGAAATGGAGACGCTGCATCCCATTCCCGGCCGCTTTCCCAAGGGCGAATACCTGCTGACCTTCGATCCGATCGACGGATCGAGCAATATCGACGTGAACCTTTCGGTCGGCACGATCTTTTCGGTGCTGCGCGCGCCCGATGCCTGCGCCGGGCGCGACGTGACCGAGGCGGATTTCCTCCAGCCTGGTGCGGAGCAGGTGGCGGCCGGCTATGCCATCTATGGCCCGCAGACGCTGCTGGTGCTGACCGTGGGCACGGGGGTCTATGAATTCACGCTCGATCGCGAGATCGGTTCGTGGCGACTCACCGACGGGCCGATGCAGATGCCGCGCGGCAACCGCGAATTTGCCGTCAACATGGCGCGACGCCGCCAGTGGTCGCCCCACGTCGCGCAGTATATCGAAGAACGCATCTGTGGCACCGAAGGACCGCTGGGCGTGGATTACAACATGCGCTGGCCCGCCTCGATGGTGGCCGACGTGCACCGCATCATCAAGCGCGGCGGGGTGTTCCTCTATCCGGCGGATTCGCGCAATCCGGGCAAGGCGCGCCTGCGCCTGCTCTATGAAGCCAACCCCATGGCGTTCCTGATCGAGCAGGCGGGCGGCGCGGCCAGCAACGGCACGGCGCGCATTCTCGACCTGATGCCCACCAGCCTGCACGAGCGGGTGGGCGTGATCCTGGGTGATCCGGCCGAAGTGGCCGCGGCCAGCGAACCCCAGGGCTGAGGCCCCAAAAGGGCGCGGCGCCATGGACATGTTCGCCGCGCTGGGTGCCTTTGTGGCGGTGGTGGACGAGGGCGGCTTTGCCCCGGCCGCGCGCCGGGCGGGGCAGGCGACATCCTCGTTCACCCGCCATGTCGATGCGCTGGAGGCCGCGCTGGGCACGCGGCTCTTGCAGCGCACCACGCGGCAGGTGACGCTGACCAGCGCGGGGGAAGCCTATTACCCCCAGGCGCGCGCCATCCTGGACCAGTTGGCCGAGGCGAACCGCGCCGCGCGCGAGGGGGCAGGCGCGGCGCGCGGGCTGCTCAGGGTGAGCCTGCCGGTCACGTTTGCGCGGCTCCACGTGACGCCCTGGCTGCCAGCCTTCCTGGCCGCCCATCCCGACATCGCGCTGGACGTGAGCGTGACGGACAGCGTGCTCGACCTGGCGGCGCAGCGCATCGATGTGGCGCTGCGACTGGGCGTGCTCGATTCCTCCAGCCTGATCGCGCGGCGGCTGGCGCCGCAGCGCCGCGTGGTCTGCGCCAGCCCCGCCTATCTTGCCGCCCATGGCACGCCCGGCAGCCCTGCCGACCTGGAAAGCCATGCCTGCCTTACTTTTGCCTTTGCCGATGGCGAGCGGCGCTGGCGGTTGAGCCGCGATGGCCAGCACCAGTGGGTGCGGGTGACGGGCCCGTTGCGCACCAACCATGCCGACACCATTCGCGAAGGCGCGCTGGCCGGGGTGGGGCTGGCGCTGCTGCCCACCTGGCTGGTGGGGGAAGAGATCGCAGCCGGGCGCCTGGTGGCGGTGCTGGGCGGCTGGCAAGCCGATATCGCGCGGCCCGGCGCGCTGCCGCTGGGCGACGTGGGCATTCATGCCGTGACTCTGCCCGATCGGCGCGGGATGGCCAAAGTCCGCCTGTTCGTGGATTTCCTGGCGGCGCGGTTTGGCACGCCGCCGTACTGGGAGCGCGGGCTGACGGGGTGAGCGTTGCGCTATATGCAATGGTGACTGCCAAAATGGGTGGATTATCATTGCGGCGGGCTTGGGGCATAGCGCTGGCAACCAAGCGTGGCAGCAACCGTTTCCCCCTCGGTCTGCCCAACAGGAAAGAGCCCTGATCATGTCGGAAACGATCCTGGCCGGCGCGCCCCCGCGCCCGGCACACCCGTCGCTCCCGCCCGCCTCGCGTCCCACGCTGGGCGCGGGCCTGACTCTGGCGATGGCGGCCACGACCGGCCTTGGCGTGGCCAATATCTATTACAACCAGCCGATGCTCGGCCTGATCGAGGTGAGCATGCCAAGCGCGCTGACCGCGCTGGTGCCCACGGTGACGCAGCTCGGCTATGCACTGGGGCTGTTCCTGCTGGTGCCGCTTGGCGACCGGGTGGAGCGGCGGGCGCTGATCGTCACGCAATTCCTGCTGCTGTCGGTGGCGCTGGTCCTGGCCGCGATCGCTCCGTCGCCCGCGCTCTTGCTGGGCGCCTCGCTCCTCCTGGGCGCACTGGCCACCGTGGCGCAGCAGATCGTGCCGTTTGCCGCGCACCTTGCCCCGCCCGAACGCAGCGGGGCGGTGATCGGCAAGGTCATGGCGGGGCTGCTGTGTGGCATCCTGCTCAGCCGCACGCTGGCCGGGTTCGTGGCCCAGCATGCCGGCTGGCGCGCGATGTTCTGGCTTGGCGTGCCGCTGGCGCTGATCGCGGCGGCGATCCTGCGCGCGATGCTGCCCAAATCGGCAGCCGGGCAGGGGCCGCGCTATCCGCAGCTGCTTGCTTCGCTGTGGCACTTGTGGCGTGCGCACCGCGCGCTGCGCCTGGCCACGATCACGCAGGGCCTGCTGTTTGCCGCATTCAGCGCGTTCTGGAGCATCCTCGCGCTGCGCCTGGCGCAAGTGGGCGAAGGGCCGAGCGTGGCTGGGCTGTTTGGCGTGATCGGCGCGGTGGGCATCCTGGCTGCGCCACTGGCTGGCCATGTGGCCGACCGGCGCGGGCCCCATGCCACGATCGTGGCGGGCGTGGCGCTGATGGTGGTGGCATGGGCCATTGCCATGGCCTTTCCGGGATTGGTGGGCCTGGCGTTGGCCTGCATCGTGCTGGACCTGGCGGTGCAGAGCGCGCTGATCTCGCACCAGCATATCGTCTATGCCCTGGACCAGGGCGCGCGGGCACGGCTCAACACCCTTTTCATGGGCGGCATGTTCCTGCTGGGCGCGGCGGGGTCTGCCCTGGCGGCACTGGCCTGGCATGGCGCCGGCTGGACCGGGGTGAGCGGCTTGGGCCTGGCGCTGGGCGTGGGTGGCGGCATTGCCAACTGGCTGGCACGGCGGCCACGTAACGCCTGAAAAAGGTATGCACGGCAATAGGATATCGGATTTCCCCGGGGAAACCTTGCGGTTTCTCCGGGTTTTCCATGGAAAATGCTGCACTGCACAATAAAGCTGTTCAGCCGAACACGATAGTCTTGTTGCCGTTGACCATCACGCGGCGTTCGATGTGCCAGGATACCGCGCGGGCGAGCACCTGGCATTCCACGTCGCGGCCCAGGGCGACCAGCGTTTCCGGCGCGTGGACGTGGGTGACGCGGCGTACGTCCTGTTCGATGATCGGGCCTTCGTCCAGGTCCGTCGTCACATAGTGCGCGGTGGCGCCGATGATCTTCACGCCGCGTTCGTGCGCCTGGTGATAGGGCTTGGCGCCCTTGAAGCTGGGCAGGAAGCTGTGGTGAATGTTGATGCAGCGCCCCGCCACTTTTTCGCAGAGCATGGGCGAAAGGATCTGCATGTAGCGCGCCAGCACGACGAGATCGGGGTCCGTCTGGTCGATCAGCGCGGCAAAGCGGGCTTCCTGCGCGGCCTTGCCATCGGGCTTCATCGGCAGGTGGTGATAGGGAAGGCCGCTCCATTCCACGAAGCTGCGCATGTCATCGTGGTTGGAAACGACGCCGACGATGTCCACCGGCAGCAGCCCGGCGCGCCAGCGGTGGAGCAGATCGAACAGGCAGTGCCCGAATTTCGACACCGCAAGCAACAGGCGCGGGCGGCGCGCCATGTCGTGCAGCGACCAGTCCATGGCAAAGCGTGCGGCAATCGGCGCGAAACGCTGGCGCAGCAGGTCCACATCCGGCAGCGGCACGCCATCACCGGCAAAGGCGGTGCGCATGGCGAAGAGGCCCGAGGTGCCATCGTTGAAGTGGTTGGATTCGGTGATCGTGGCGCCCTGTTCGGCCAGGAATCCGGCCACGGCGGCCACGATACCGCGCTGGTCGGCGCAGCGCAGCAGCAGCACGTGCCCCGGCGTGGCGCCGGTGGCGGGATCGACAATTCCGGTCATGCGTGTGTTTCCCCCGGCGCGGCCGATGGTGCCGCGCGTTCAGCCCGTGCAAAGGCCGGTCCGCGCGCGATTTTGGCAAATCACATTTTCGGCCGCGCGGATGACATTTTTAGACGCGACGCCGTGGCACCGTGCCCCTTACGCATGGTGTTGTGACAGGAACTGCATCCCACTTCCCGGCCAAGAGCCGCTATTCCGCGCTGGCGCTGTTGCGCGGCGCGCTGGGCGGGCATCGCCACTGGGGCCGCGCCTGGCGCGCGGCAGAGCCCAAGCCCAGCTATGACGTGGTGATCATCGGCGGCGGGGCGCATGGGCTGGCCACCGCCTATTACCTTGCCAGCCAGCATGGCATCCGCCGCGTGGCGGTGGTGGAAAAGGGCTGGATCGGCGGCGGCAACACCGGGCGCAACACCACCATCGTGCGATCGAACTATCGCCAGGCGCCCTTGCAGCGGCTGCTGGAGCATTCGCTGCGGCTGTGGGAGGGCCTTTCCGACGAATTGAATTACAACGTGATGTTTTCCCCGCGCGGGGCGCTGTTCCTGGGGCATTCGGATGCCGACATGACGCGGCTGGCGGAGCGCGGCGACAGTTTGCGGGCCATGGGCATCGACGCCGAATTGATGAGCGTGGACGCGGTGCGCCGGCTGGTGCCGCTGCTCGATTTTTCGCGCGCGGCGCGCTGGCCGATTGCGGGCGGGCTGATCCAGCATCGCGGCGGCACGGCGCGGCACGATGCGGTGGCCTGGGGCTATGCCCGCGCCGCAGACAATCTGGGCGTGGACATTATCGAGAATTGCGAAGTCATTGGCTTTACCCGCGAGGGCGACGCGGTGACTGGCATCGAAACCACGCGGGGGCGTATCGCGGCGGGCAAAGTGGCGATCTGCGTGGCGGGCAACAGCGGCCATGTGGCGGGCTTGGCCGGGGTGCGCCTGCCGATCGAGAGCCATACCTTGCAGGCCTATGTGACCGAGCCGGTCAAGCCGATGATCGACACGGTGATCATGTCGCAATCGCTGCATTGCTATATCTCGCAATCCGACAAGGGCGGGATCGTGGCCGGGGGCGATCCCGATGGCTTTCCCAGCTATGCCCAGCGCGGCCAGCCGGTGCGGCTGGAACATGCGATTGCCCAGGCGATTGCGCTGGTGCCCGCCCTCAGCCGCTTGCGCATGGTGCGCTGCTGGTCTGGGGTGACCGACATGAGTTTCGATGGTTCGCCGATCATCGGGGACCTGCCCTTGCGCAACCTGCATCTCAACGGCGGCTGGTGCTATGGCGGGTTCAAGGCGACGCCGGGTTCGGGGCATCTCTATGCCTATCACCTCGCCACCGGGCAGCCGCACCCGATTGCCGCGCCGTTCGACCTCGCGCGCTTTGCCCAGGGGCGCACCATCGACGAAGCGGGCGTCGGCCCGATGCCGCAGCACCGCTAGGGGGAGCGCAAGGCCATGATGCTGATCCACTGCCCCCATTGCGGGCCGCGCGCGCAGGAAGAGTTCACCTATGAACGCACGCGCGACAGCGTGGTGCAGCTGGACCAGGCGCCCGATGTGGCCATGGCCGCGCTTTATTCCCGCACCAACCCGCGCGGGGAGGAAAACGAGATCTGGCGCCACACCTTGGGCTGCCGGGGCTGGCTGGAACTGCGGCGCGACCGGATGAGCCATGCCATCGTGGCGGTGCGGCCCCTGGGCGTGCAGGTGCTGCCATGAATGGGGAAACGGTGCAGTTCACCTTTGACGGCAAGCGCTATACCGCGCGCGCCGGGCAGACGTTGGCCGCCGCGCTGCTGGACAACGGCGTGGCCGTGGTGGCGCGCAGTTTCAAGTATCACCGTCCGCGCGGCATCATGGCCGCCGGGGTGGAGGAACCATCGGCGCTGGTGACTGTGGGTGAAGGCGGGCGGGCCGAGCCTAACACCCGCGCGACCGACGTGTTCGTCTATCAGGGCCTTGTGGCGCGCAGTCAGAATGCCTGGCCCAGCCTGGCGTTCGATGTGGGCGCGGTTAACGGCCTTGTTGCGCGGCTGATCCCGTCGGGCTTTTATTACAAGACGTTCTTCGGGCCGCCCAAGCGCTGGATGGTTTACGAACGCTTCATCCGCAAGGCGGCGGGGCTTGGCCCGGCGCCGCAACAGGCCGATCCCGATGCCTTCGACCATCGCGCCGCGTTTTGCGACCTGCTGGTGGTGGGCGCCGGGCCGGCGGGGTTGGCCGCGGCGCTGGGGGCGGTGCAGGCCAGGCAACGCGTGGTGCTGGTGGAACAGGACCGCCTGGCCGGCGGTGCGCTGCTGCGCGAAGACCTGCGGATCGACGGTGCGGCCGGGGCGGAGTGGGCGCAGGACGCGGTGGCGCGGATCGTGGCTGGCGGCGGGCGCGTGTTGCTGCGCGCCACGGCGACCGGCTATTGGGACGGCAATCTGGTGAGCGTGGTGGAGCGGCTGGCCGAGCCGGGGCAGGCGCCCTCGCGTGCCGATGCGCCGGTCCAGCGCCTGTGGAAAGTGCGCGCGGGCCGGGTGATCCTGGCGACCGGCGCGATCGAGCGGCCGCTGGCCTTTGGCGGCAACGACCGGCCCGGCGTGATGCTGGCGCAGGCGGTGCGCCACTATGTGCGGCGCCATGGCGTGGTGCCGGGCCGCCGCGCCGTGGTGGCGACGAGCAACGACGATGGCTATCGCACCGCCTTTGCCCTGGCCGATGCCGGGGCGCAGGTGGTGGCCGTGCTGGACAGCCGCGCCGCGCCTGCTGGCCCGTTGGCGGAGCAGGCGCGCGCGCGGTTTGCCGTGCTGGCCGATGCCCGGCCGATCGACACGCGGGTGCGTGGGAAGAGGCTTTGCGCCGTGATTGCGCAAGTGGGCGGGAGCGAGCAGCGCTTTGCCGCCGATCTGCTGGCGATGTCGGGCGGGTTCACCCCGGTGGCGCATCTGCACAAGCAGGCGGGCGGCGATCTGGCCTGGGACGCGGCGACGCAGGCCTTCGTGCCCGGCGCGGCGCGGCAGGCGCAGGCGAGCATTGGCGCGGCGGCGGGCGGGCATGACCTGGCCGCGATCCTGGCGCAAGGCTGGCAGGCCGGTGGCGGCGATGCGCGCATGTTTGCGGTGGACGATCCGCTGGGCATGGGCACGCCGGCCGAAGCGGCGACGGTGCCCGACACCATACGCGGCAAGGCTTTCGTCGATTTCCAAAACGATGTTTCGCTCGGCGATATCGATCTGGCCTGGCGCGAGGGCTATCGCTCGGTCGAGCACCTCAAGCGTTATACCACGCTGGGCATGGGCACCGACCAGGGCAAGACCGGCAACATGGCCGCGCTGGGCCGATTGGCGCAGGCGCAGGGGGTGGACATTCCGCAGGCCGGGCTGACCACGTTTCGCCCGCCTTATACCCCGACCACGCTGGGCGTGTTTGCCGGAGCCGCGGTGCGCGATCATGCCGGGCCGGTGCGCAAGCTGCGCCTGCACGCGGAGCATGACCGCCAAGGCGCGGCGTGGCAGCCGGTGGGATACTGGTTCCGCCCGCGCAGCTATCCGCAGGTGGGCGAAAGCCTGGGCGAGGCCAGCCTGCGCGAGGCGCGGATGGTGCGGCAAAGCGCGGGAATCGTGGACGTATCCACGCTGGCGACGTTCGAGGTGGCCGGGCCGGATGCCGCAGCGCTGCTGGAAATGGCCTGCGCCACGGCCATCGGGCGGCTGGCGGTGGGGCGTGGGCGCTATACCGTGATGCTGCGCGAAGACGGTATGGTGATGGACGATGGCACCGCCTGGCGCCTGGACGAGCAGCGCTATCTGCTGACCAGCTCCACCGGCGGGGCGGACCGCATGGCACAGCACTTGTCGTGGCTGCGCAATGTCATGGCCCCGCAGCTGAAAGCGAGCGTGGTCAATGTGCAGGAGCATTACGGCGCCGTGGCGCTGGCCGGGCCGCGCGCGGCGGCGGTGCTGGCCGGCCTGACCGGCGCAGCGGCGCCCGCGCATATGCATTGCGCGCAAGGGCAGATCGCCGGGATCGACGTGCTGCTGCTGGCGGCGAGCTATAGCGGAGAGCGCGCGTTCGAAGTCTATGCGCCGGGGCATCACATGCCCGCGCTGTGGCAGGCGCTGCACCGGGCGGTGGTTGCGGCCGGTGGCGGTGCCTATGGCCTTGATGCCATGGACCATCTGCGCGTGGAAAAGGGCCATGTGGTGATCGGCGCCGAAGTGGACGGGCGCGTGACCGCCGCCGATATCGGCCTGGGCGGTATGCTGCGAAAGCAGGGCGGATTTGTCGGCTGGCAGGCGCTGCAGCGCCCGGTCCTGGCCACGGCCGCAGGGCGGCGGCACTTGGTGGGGCTGACCGTGCTGGACGGGCAGGCCCTGCCCGAAGGCGCGATGCTGGTGCTGCGCGAGGGAGAGGAGCCGCTGGGCCATGTGACCACGGCGGCGCCGAGGGTTGCGGGCGAGGGGTGGATCGGCCTGGCGCTGTTGACCGATGGCGCTTCGCGGCATGGGCAGGAATTGCTGGCTTGGTCTGCCACGCGCGGGGCCACGGTGCGGGTGCGGGTGGGCGATCCGGTGTTCTACGATCGGCAAGGGGCGCGCTATCGTGACTGAGATGATCGTTGGCGATGCAGGCGATGTGCTGGCGCTGGAACTGTGGGATGGTGCTGGCGCCGGGCCGGTGGCGGCGGCCCTGGGCTTTGCCCTGCCGACGGCGGGATGCAGCGCGGGCGACGATGTTTGCCGGGCCATGCGGTTCGAGCCCAATGTCTGGCTGGTGGAAGGCAGCGGCGTGGATGCCCGCGCCCTGGCCGCTGCGGTGGCGGGCCATGGCGCGGTAACGGCGATTGGCGGCGGGCTGGTGCGGGTCACTTTGCGCGGGGCTGCCTGGCGCGCCCTGTTGATGCACGATGGCGTGTTCGATGCCGAAGACGTGGGCTTTGGGCCGGGGCGCACGGCGGCGACGGTGATCGCGCATGTGGCGGTGCGGCTCCATGTGGTGCGCGAGGACCGCTGCGATGCGCTGGTGCCGGCCAGCCTGGCCGATGGGTTGCTGGCGCGCTGGCGACAGGCTGCGTGGGGGCTTCGACAAGCTCAGGGCGAACGGGGGAGAAGTTGATTGATCGAATCCGAGGTAACGGAAAACCTTGGAATGCTGCTTTGCCGGGGCAACAAGGCCGGGCTTCGGAATGACGGGAAAATGCGTGTATGGGCAGGCCTGCATTCAAATGGCCGCCGGGGAGAAACGAGCATGCGCGATGGTGAAGCAATTCTGCCCCCGGCACCCCCGGTGATCGGCCAGAGCGCGGCGGAGGCGGCGCGGCAGTGGTATGTGCTGGTGCTGCTGTCGCTGGTCTATGCGATGAACATTGCCGATCGCTATGTCATCACCACGGTAATGGAATCGATACGGCTGGATCTGAAGCTGACCGATTCGGGCGTGGCGCTGCTGACCGGCGTGGCCCTGGCGCTGTTCTATGTCACCATCGGCATTCCAGTTTCGGCGTTGGCTGACCGGTTCAGCCGGCGCAACATCATTTCGGGCGCGCTGCTGCTGTGGTCGGGCCTTACCGTGCTGACCGGGCTTTCTTCCACATTTGGCCAGATGCTGCTGGCGCGGATCGGGGTGGGGATTGGCGAGAGCGGGGGCACGCCGCCGTCCACCTCGATGCTGGCGGACTACTTCCGCCCGGCGCAGCGGCCGGCGGCGCTGACGGTCTATGCCCTCGGTTCATGCCTGGGGGCGTGGATCGGGGCGGACGTGGCCGGGCGCGTGGCCGATTTGTATGGCTGGCGCCATGCGTTCCTGGCGCTGGGCGTGCCGGGCGTGGCGCTGGCGGCGCTGATCTTTTTCACGGTGCGCGAACCGCGCCGGGGGGCGATGGATGCGCCGCGCGCGGCCGATGCGCCGCCGGCCGCGCCGCGCCTGCCGCTGTGGCGCGCGCTGGCATTCCTGCTGCGCCAGCGCGCCACCATGCACCTGATGATGGGCGGGGCGGTGACGGCGCTGTGGGGCTGGGGCCTGATGTGGTGGACGCCCACCTATCTGCAACGCGCCTATGGCCTTTCGGCCGGGCAGGCGGGCGAGATCCTGGGGCCGATGCACCTGATCGCCGGCAGCCTGGCGACGGTGGCCACGGCGGTGCTGATGGCCAGCCGCGTGATGGCCGATCCGCGCCGCGTGCTGATCCTCATGGCGGTGGTGGTGGCGGTGATCACCGTGCCCTCGTTCTTCATCTATTGGACGCATGACCTGGGCGTGGCCAAGGCCTGCCTGTGGCTGTTCGTGCCGGCGATGTATTTCTACATCGGCCCCTCGTTCGGCCTGTTGCAGAACATCGTGCCCGCGCAGATGCGCGCCACCGCCTGCGCATTGACGCTGCTGATGGCCAACATCGCCAACCTGGTGATCGCGCCGCAGTTTGTGGGCTTGGTGAGCGACCACGTGGCCGGTGGCCACGGCGCGGACGCGGCATCGCTGCGGGTGGCGCTGCTGATCCTGGCGCCCACCGGGCTGTGGGCCGCGTGGCATTACTGGGCCGCCACGCGCGGCATCCTGGCCGAACAGGCGCGCGCCACCGCAGGTGATACGCTGGGTTGAGCGCCTAGGGAATCAGCCGTTCGGCGCGAAGCTGGCGGAACAGGTCGAAAAAGGCGGCATCGGTCTGCTGGTAGGCGGCAAAGCCCAGCGCGCGCGAGCGGGCCATGTCGGTCACAACCTCGATCGGGCGGCCCAGATCGGCATCGGTGTGCCAGGGGGAGGCGAGGCGGGCGAGATCGGGTTCGACCAGTCCTTCGCGCGCGGCGATGGCGCGCCAGGCCGGGGCGTCGTCGGCCATCTGATCGGCCAGGGGGCGCACGGTACCATCGAACGCGGCCGCGTCGAGCCCGAACCATTGCGCCAGGCGCGGCCACATCCAGCGCCAGCGGAAGACATCGCCGTTGGCGCAATTGAACGCCTGGTTGGCGGCCTCTGGCGTGGTGCTGGCCCACAGCAACTGGTGGGCGAGCTGGCGCGCGTCGGTCATGTCGGTCAGGCCGTTCCATTGCACCGCCGATCCGGGGAAGCGGAACGGGCGGCCCAGTTCGCGGCACAGCGTGGCATAGACGGCCAGCGTGGTGCCCATGTTCATGGCATTGCCCACGGCCTTGCCGATCACCGTGTGCGGGCGGTGCACGCTCCAGGCAAAGCCATCGCGCGCGGCGGCGGCGAAAAGTTCGTCTTCCTGGGCATAATAGAAGTTGTCGATCGGCAGGCGCGGCTGGTCTTCGCGAAACGGGGTATCGGGCAGGTTGCCCTGGCCATAGGCCTCGAACGGGCCGAGATAGTGCTTGAGCCCGGTGACCAGCGCCACGTGGCGCACACTCTTCGACCACGCCACCCCGTCGAGCAGGTTGCGCACCATGGCGGCGTTGACGGCAATGTTTTCCCGTTCGGTCGGGCGGCGCAGCCAGGTGGTGATGAACACCGCATCGGGCGCGTGGCCGGCCAGGGCGGCGGCGGTGGCGGCGCTGTCGGTCAGGTCTGCGGCAACGGGTTCGACGCCGGGCAGCGGCAAGGGATTCCGCGCCAGGCCCAGCACGCGCCAGCCCCGGGCGTGCAGCAGGCCGGCAATGGCCTGGCCGGTGATGCCGGTGGCCCCGGCCACAAGGGCAGTCTTGGTCATCGATGGTTCCTTGTCGGGCAAAAACGTATAGTTGGGATCAGGATGGCAAGGCGCCAAGAAGGCACCATTTGGTGACCACCCGCACCCAGCGGGCGCGGGGCCGAGGCGAAAGGAATGCAGGCGTGATACCGGGCAGCCCGGAAGAGGAATGGCGCGAGGACTGTGCCCCGCGCCGCATCCTGGAACTGTTTGCCACGAAGTGGACCAGCATGGTGCTGCACACGCTGCATGCCCGCCACGGTGGCACGGCGCGCAGTGCGGCCCTGCTGCGCAGCCTGCCGGGCATTTCCAAGAAGATGTTTGCCCAGACGGTGCGGGAAATGGAAGCAAGCGGCCTGATCGCGCGCACCGTGCGCGATGCGGTGAACCCCCCGGAAGTGGATTATGCGCTGACGGCGCTGGGCCGCCGCTTCGTGGAGCCGGTCGAAGCGCTCTATGGCTGGGCGCGCGACAATGGCGACGCACTGGATGCTTTGGCGCCGCGCATCCGCTCGCGGCGGCGCGCCTAGGGGCAATTCGCGCCAACCCGAGAAATCGGGCGGCTGGCCCATGCGATTTTTCTTGTCCTTACACACATTGATGTCCAATGTGTTGGACATATGGCGCGCTTCCCCTTCTCTGCGATCGTCGGCCAGGACGAAATGAAGCTCGCGCTGCTGATCGCGGCGGTCGATCCGTCGATCGGTGGGGTCATGGTGTTTGGCGATCGCGGCACGGGCAAATCTACCGCCGCGCGCGCCCTGGCAGCGCTGTTGCCGCCGATCCAGGTGGTGGAAGGCTGCCGGTTTGGCTGTGCGCCGGGCCATGCCGGCGCGTGTCCCGGCGCGTGCACCGGGGGCAAGGCGGTGAAACGGCCGGTGCCGTTCGTGGACTTGCCGCTGGGCGCGACCGAAGATCGCCTGCTTGGCGCACTCGATCTGGAACGCGCGCTGCGCACCGGGGAGCGCGTCTATGAACCGGGCCTGCTGGCGCGCGCCCATCGCGGTTTCCTGTACATCGACGAGATCAACCTGCTGGAAGACCACCTGGTCGACCTGCTGCTCGACGTGGCGGCATCGGGCGAGAACGTGGTGGAGCGCGAAGGCCTTTCGGTGCGCCACGCGGCGCGGTTCGTGCTGATCGGCAGTGGCAATCCCGAAGAAGGCGAATTGCGTCCGCAATTGCTGGACCGGTTCGGCCTGTCGGTGGACGTGCGCACGCCCAAGGCGATCGAGGACCGGGTGGAGATCATGCGCCGGTGCGCCGCGCACGATGCCGACTCGGCCGCGTTTGCAGCGCATTGGGCGCAAGAGGACGACAAGGTGCTGCAGCAGATCGCGCGGGGGCAGCGCAAGCTGGCCAGGATCGAGGTGCCCGATGCCCTGATGGCCGATGCCGCAGGCCTGTGCAGCGCGGTGGGGGTGGATGGCTTGCGCGGCGAACTGACGCTGATGCGCGCCTCGCGCGCCTATGCTGCGCTCAAGGGGGCCAAGGCGGTGCGCCGCGAGCATCTGGTGGCGGTGGCGCCGCTCGCCCTGCGCCACCGCCTGCGCCGCGATGTGCTGGACGAAAGCGGATCGAGCGCGCGGATCGAGCGCGCCCTGGTTGAGCATCTGGCATGACCCGGTATCGCTCATGAGTGGCGCGCTGGCGGATGCGCTGTTGGCAGCGCGCCTGCTGGCCCATTCGCCCGCGCCGCTCGGTGGCCTGTGCCTGCATGGCGGCGGCCCGGCGGCAGACCGGGTGCTGGCCGCGCTGGCGGCGCTGATGCCACCGGGCACGCCGTTTCGCCGCCTGCCCGGCCATATCGACGAACAGCGCCTGTGCGGCGGGACCGACATCGCGGCGAGCCTGGCGGCGGGCCGGCTGGTGCGGCAGCGCGGCTTGCTGGAAGAAGCGGCGGGCGGCGTTCTGGTGATGCCGATGGCGCAGCGGCTGCGCGCGGATGTGGCCGGGCGCGTCGCCCAGGCGATGGATGGGGCCGGGGATAGGGCCGGCGCCTTCGTGCTGGTGCTGCTGGATGATGGTGCGCCCGGGGATGAGCGGCCGCCATCTGTGCTGATGGAGCGGATTGCCTTTGATCTGTGCCTGGCCAAGGTGCGGCCGGCCGACCTGGCCATGCCGCTCCCTTTGCCATGGCCAGGGCGCGGCGAAGGCGCGGTGTTGCCGGCGCTTGACGATACCGCGCGGGGGGCGCTGGCGGCCACGGCAGATGCGCTGGGCATCGCGTCCATGCGCCCGCAGTTGCAGGCCTGCGCCGCGGCATGTGCCCATGCCGCCTTGATGGGCGCGGCGGTGGTGGGTCGCCCGGATGCAGAGATCGCGGCGCGGCTGGTGCTGTCGCCGCGCACCACGCAGGTGCCGCCCGAAGCCGGCGCCCCGCCGCCAGAGCCGCCGCCCGCGCCGCGCCCCGATGCGCGCGCCGAGGAACCGACGGCCGGCGACGCGGATGGCGAGAGCGCCACGTCCGACATTCCCGAAGCGCTGGTGGTGGAAGCCGCCCGCGCGGCGATTCCGCCCGACGTGCTCGATCGCATGGCCGCCGGCCTGGGGCGGCAGGCGCGCGGCAGCGGCGGTGGGGCCGGGCGGCGCATCCGTTCGGCCCGGCGCGGCCGGCCTTTGGCCGCGCGTCCCGGTACGCCGGGCGGCGGGGTGCGGCTGGCCCTGGTCGACACGCTGCGCGCGGCGATCCCGTGGCAGCCGCTGCGGCGCGACGATCCCGCGCCCGAAGGGGCGGGCCCGATCCGCTTTCGCCGCGATGACTTGCGCGTGCGCCGGTTTGAAGAACGCAGCATGACGGTGACGGTGTTCTGTGTGGATGCGTCCGGCTCCACCGCGATGTCGCGCCTGGCCGAGGCCAAGGGCGCGGCGGAGCTGATCCTGGCGCAGGCCTATGTCAAACGGTCGGACGTGGCGGTGGTGGCCTTTCGTGGCGAGGGGGCGGAACTGCTGCTGCCGCCGACCCGCTCGCTCACCCGCGCCAAGCGCGCGCTGGCGGCGCTGCCCGGCGGGGGCGGCACGCCGCTGGCCAGCGGCCTGGCCCTGGCGCGGCAGGTGGGCGATGCGGTGGGCGCGCGGGGGGCAACGCCGCTGCTGGTGTTCCTCACCGATGGCAGCGCCAACCTGGCCCTCGATGGCACGCGTGGCCGCGCGCGGGCGCAGGACGATGCCTTGTTCGCCGCGCGCGCGATCGCCACGGCGGGCCACGATGCGGTGGTGATCGACATTTCGGCGCGCCCCCGGCCCGAGGCGGCACGGCTGGCCGATGCCATGCGCGCGCGCTATCTGCCGCTGCCCTGCGCCGATGCGCGCGCGTTGCACGCCGCAGTGGCGGTGGCGGCGGCGGGGCCGGGGGCACGGGCATGAGCGGCGCGCCGCGCTGGGACGGGGAGGGGCGCTGCTGGCCGCACCGCGCGGCCAGCCGCTTCGTCGCCACGCCGGGGCTGGTCTGGCACGTGCAAGTGATGGGGGCCGGCCCGGTGGTCTTGCTGATCCATGGCACGGGCGCGGCCACGCATAGCTGGCGCGGCGTGATGCCCGTGCTGGCGCGTGATTTCACCGTGGTCGCGCCCGATCTGCCGGGCCATGGCTTCACCCGTGGGCGCCCGGCGGGTGGCCTCACGCTGCCGGCCATGGCGCGCGCGCTGGCCGATCTGCTGCGCGCTTTGGACCTGGCGGCCGCGTTGGTGGCGGGCCATTCCGCCGGAGCGGCGATTGCCCTGCAATGGGCGCAGGACGCGGGCGGCGCACTGCCGGTGATCGGCTTCAACCCCGCGCTGATGCCGTTTCCGGGGCTGGCAGCGCAGCTCTTTCCTTCGCTGGCGCGGATGCTGTTCGTCAACCCGCTGGTGCCGCGCCTGCTGGCGGGCATCGCGCGCCTGCCCGGAGAGCCGGAGCGCTTCCTCACGCGCGCCACGGGATCGACCATCGATGCGGGGGGCCTGGCCGCCTATCGCGCGCTGCTGGGCTGCCCGGCGCATTGCGCCGGGGCGATGGAAATGATGGCGAGCTGGGATCTGGACGCGCTGCGACGCCGCCTGCCGGCCATGGCCATGCCGGTGCACCTGGTCCACGCGCGGGCAGACGTGGCCGTGCCGCTCCACACCGTGGAAGCCGCCGCCGCCCTGCTGCCCCACGCGCGCCTCACCGTGCTGCCCCACCTGGGCCACCTCGCCCACGAAGAACGCCCCGACCTTGCTGCGCAGACCATCGCGGCGCAGCTACAGGAGAGCGTGGCATGACCGGCTGGATCGAAATCGTCTTCACCGCCGCCGTGGCGATTGGGTTTGGAGCGTATCAGCTGTGGTCGGTGAACCGGGAGATCCGGCGCGACCGGGACAGGCGGGATCGGGGGGAGTAGCGGGCTTGCGAGGAGGGGGTGAGGTCAATTGCGCGCCCTTTTCGCGCCCCCGCGTGGAACCGTTTTTGCAATCGGAGGCGCGGAGGATGGGGTTGGTGACGCTCTGATTACGACCAGAGCTGGTTGTTCAACTCAGCTCTGCTCGAAGTTTGTTGCTGCCGGAAGCTGCCAAAGGGACGCCGCGCACCGGTCTTTTCGCGAACGGCCCAATCCAAGCCCATGTTGCCCCATGTCTGGAAAGCTTGGTTCGAGATATAGGACGAATTTGTTCGACCATAGGACTGACCGACATCAGGTCATACCGAACAAACCAGGCGCAGCGCGGAACCAATGTCTGGTGCAGGAAACGAACGTAAAACCTCGTTGATTGGAACTTTGCCCGCCAGCTTCGTGATGGCCGGATTGGCTGCCTGCCCCCACTTGGCCGCGGTACCCGAAAGCGCAATGGCATGCATCGCGGATCGCTACTGCACGATGGCTTGGACGATCCTGGCTTGTATATCCGGATCTTGATCGTTGGGTTGACCGAGCGGGATCGAAAAACCGGTGTGCGCCAAGCCGACAATGCGCGCGACAATTGCCTCTTGGCTGTTGCTGGGCGGAGTTGCAATCCGCTTTGCATTTTTCGAACCGCTCGGGGCGTGCGAACCTCCAACAAGGGTTTTGATTGCGATTTGCTGCCGATCGAGCAACTGGAATGCTGCGTGATGGGCCATGTGTTGTGCGCCGAGCGAAAGCGCCATGATAACTCCAATCATTTTCTGAACTCCTGCGTGGCAAGGTGGCGTGTCTGGTCGGCCAGGGGATCGGCGGCCATCGCGCGGTCCAGCGTATCAAGCGCTTTCCAGATCTTGCGGCCGGTTCGGGCGAATCGATTGAACGGCGCTATGGCATTCTCCTGTGTCATGATCCTGGTGGACAAGGCTGTCTGCTTACGCGGCAGCAGGCTCGGTGTGCGGGTCGCGCCCCGGGGCAGTGATGCGGAACCACAGGGCGTAGAGCGCGGGCAGCACCAGCAGGGTGAGCACCGTGCCGCCCAGCGTGCCGCCGATCAGGGTGATCGCCATGGACCCCCAGAACACCGACTTGATCAGCGGCACGAAGGCGAGGACGGCGGCAAGGGCGGTCAGGATCACCGGCCTGGCGCGCTGGACGGTCGCTTCGACCACGGCATCGAATGGCGCTAGCCCAGCGCGATCGTTGTCATGGATCTGGCCGATCAGGATCAAGGTGTTGCGCATCAGAATGCCGGCAAGTGCGATAAGGCCCAGGATCGCGTTGAAGCCGAATGGCGTGCCGGTGAGCAGCAGCGTGGGCACCACGCCGATGAGCCCCAGCGGCGCGGTGAGCAGCACGATCCACATTGCCTTGAGATTGCGCACCTGGAGGATGATCACGATCATCATCAGCACGATCATCAAGGGGAAGATCGGTGCCAGGGCCGCATTGGCCTTGTTGGCTTCCTCGATCGAGCCGGCCATGTCGATGCGATAGCCTTCGGGCAGGTTCTGGATAATCGGTTGCAGCTTGGCGAGCATCGCCGTCGAAACGTCGGGCGGTTGCAGGCCATCGGCAATGTCGCCACGCACCGTGATCGTTGGCACGCGGTCGCGGCGGCGCAGGATGGGGTCTTCCATCCGCACTTCGACTTTGCCGATCTGGCTGACCGGCACGCGCTGCCCATTGGATCCGGTCAGTACGTAGTCACCGATCCGGGCGGGATCGAGCCGCTTGCCGCCTTCCGAGCGCGCCACCACGTCAACCGTGCGGATATCCTCGCGCACCTGGCTGATCGTGACGCCGGTGAGCAGGAACTGCAACTGCTCGCCAACATCGCTGGAGGTGAGGCCCAGCGCGCGCAGGCGATCCTGGTCTAGCACGATGTGCAGCGCCGGGCTGCGTTCGCCCCAATCGGTGTTGACGGTGCGCATCGCCGGATCGTTCTGCATCACCTTTTCGACGCGGGCAGCGATGTCACGCACCTTGGCAAGATCGGGGCCGTTCACGCGGAACGCTACCGGGAACGGCGAGGGCGGGCCGAACACGAGCTGCGTCGCACGCACGCGGGCGCTGGGCGCCAGGCCATTGGCCACCGCCTCGCGCAGGCGCAGCTTGAGCGCGTCGCGATCCGCTTCCTTCTCGGTCCGTACGATGATCTTGGCGAACGAGGGATCGGGCAGTTCGGGCGAGAGCGGAATATAGAAGCGCGGTGCGCCCTGTCCCACGTAGGTCGTCACGATGCGGGGCTCTCGCTGCGCGCGCAGCCAGCTTTCTACCTCGCGCGCGGCTTCGCTGGTGCGCTCGATCGCGGTGCCTTCGGGCATCTGCACTTCCACCAGCAGTTCCGGGCGGTCGGACGTGGGGAAGAACTGCTTCTTCACCGGCCCCATGCCCAACCCGGCGATGAGGAACGCACCCAGCGTTGCCAACGCCACCCATTTCTTGCGCAGCACAGCCCAGGAAATGACGGCGCGGACCTGGTTGTAGCGTGGGGTGCGATAGATCGCCTCGTGCCCGCCGGAGACCGGCTTGATCGCGGGCAGCAGCTTGACCCCCATGTACGGTGTGAAGATCACCGCGACGAACCACGACGCGATCAGCGCAAAGCCCACGACCCAGAAGATGTTGCCGGCGTATTCCCCCGCCGTGGACTTGGCAAAGCCCACCGGCATCAGGCCGATTACGGTAACCAGGGTGCCGGCCAGCATCGGCGCGGCGGTGTGGCTCCAAGCATAGGCGGAGGCGCGGATACGATCGTAGCCCTCCTCCATTTTTACCACCATCATCTCGATGGCGATGATCGCATCGTCGACCAGTAGGCCGAGGGCGAGGATCAGCGCACCCAGCGTGATGCGGTCGAACACCCGGTCTGTGGCCCACATGATCAGCAACACGACCGCCAGGGTGAGCGGCACGGCTGCCGCGACCACCACACCCACGCGCCAGCCCAGGCTGACCAGGCTGACGACCATCACGATCGCCAGGGCTTCCATGAAGGTGTGCATGAACTGGTCGACGGCTTCGCTGATATTGACCGATTGGTCGGTCACGGTGCTCAGCGTCATGCCCAGCGGCAGTTCGGTGCGGATCTTGGCGACTTCGGCGTTGAGCGCCTTGCCCAGGTCGAGGCCGTTCCAGCCTTGGCGCATCACCACACTGAGCATCAGGGTGGGCTCGCCTTCGCTGCGGATCAGGAACGAGGCCGGGTCTTCATAGCCCCGCTCGACTTTGGCGATTGCCGACAGCGGCAAGGTCTTGCCATTGGCCACGATGGGCAGGTCGCGGATCTTGGCGAGGTCGTCGAACGCGCCATCGAGCCGCACGAACATCTGCTGGCCCTTGGTTTCCACCGATCCGGCCGGCGTGACCAGGTTCTGGCGGTTGAGGGCATCGAACACCGCGCGCGCCGAAACGCCCAGTGTCGCCAGGCGATCCTGCGCGAATTCCACATAGATACGCTCAGGTCGTTCGCCGAGGATCTTGATCTTGTCGACGCCAGGAACGTGCAGAAGACGCTGCCGCAGCGTTTCGGCCTCGCGCGCCATGTCGCGCTGGGGTTCGCCCTTGGCCTTGAGAGCCAGGAGCGCAAAGCTCACGTCGCCGTATTCGTCGTCGACGAACGGCCCGACCACGCCACGCGGCAGCCGGGGGGCTTCGTCCAACATCTTCTTGCGCGCCTGGTAGAATTGCTCCGGCACGTCCTGCGGGGGGGTCTGGTCGCGCAGGGTCAACGTGGTGAAGGCCAGGCCCGGTCGAGTGAACGTCTCACTGCGATCGTACCAGCGCAATTCCTGCAGGCGCTTTTCCAGGGGCTCTGCCACCTGGTCCTGCATTTCGGCCGCGGTGGCGCCGGGCCAGGCGGTGACCACGGTCATGGTCTTGATCGTGAAGCCGGGATCTTCGGCACGGCCCAGTTTGAGAAAGGCGAACAGGCCGGCCACGATGATGGCCACCAGGAAGAACAGCGTGACCGATTGCTCGCGCACGGCCAGCGCCGAAAGGTTGAAGCGGCCGGAGCCGGCATCGGGGCTGGGCGCGCTCATCGTGCGGCCACCCGCACGGCCTGGCCCTGGCGCAGCAGGTGCGCCCCCATCGCCACGAAGCGGTCGCCGGGGTTGAGGCCGCTGGCGATGGTGGCGGTTTCTTCGCCAAGGCCGCTGACGACGACCGGGCGCCAGGAGACAGTGGTGCGCTGTCCCACGCCCACCACCCAGACTCCCGGCCCTTTGCCGACATCGCGGATCGCGCCGAGCGGAACCTGGATTGCCTTGGTATTGCCGGGACGAGCCAGATTGACCGTAACGGTCGAACCCAGCGGTGCGCGCGCGGCATCGCCCGACAGCACGTAGCGCGCCTCGAACGTGCGCGTCATCGGATCGGCGGCGTCAGAAAGCAGGCGCAAAGTGCCGATGCCGGCGGCACCGCCAAACGTCCGGGCCGGGGCCGTCGAGCCAATGGCTGGGCGCAGGGTTTCGGGCAGATGCACCAACGCCTCGCGCGGACCGGACCTGGCAATACGCACGACGATCTGCCCAGCGCCGACCACCTGCCCGGGCTCGGCCAGGGTTTCGACGACCGTGCCATCGGCATCGGCAACCAAAACACTATAGCCCGCTGCGTTGCCCGCGACGCGGGCCTGGGCCTGGGCGGCCGAGAGCTGCGCGCGCGCGGCGTCGGCGGCGGCCTTGGCCTGGTCATAGGCCGATGCCGATACGGCCCCCGCGCTGACCAGATCGCGCATTCGGCGTTCGTCGGCAGCGGTTTGCACCGCGCGGGCGCGCGCAGCGGCGACGGTTTCCAGTGTCGATTGCGTGTTGAGCGCAAGATCGGTGCGATCGATCCGCATCAGCGGTTGGCCCTTGTGCACCGTTTGCCCGGCATCGACGAGACGCTCGACGACTTTGCCGCCCACCCGGAAGCCAAGGTCGCTCTGGACGCGGGCGGCAATCACGCCGGTGAATTCCCGCCCATCCGCATCCTGTGGCCAGGCGGCCAAAACACGCACAAGCGGTGGCTCGGTGCGCGGGTCAGTCTCCTGCTGGTGGCAAGCAGCCAGGGGCAGGGACAGCATGAGGGCAGCGAACCCGATTTTGCTCGGCCGACTCGACACGGTGGACTCCTCCAGATTTCGAGGGTCCATTTGTTTTCATGTGACCAATCTGTCAATAGGTCACAACTTAAAACTTGGGGCAGTCAGAGCGAAAGGCTGCGCAGGATCAGGTTGGCAACCTCGGTCTGCGCATCGGGCAGCAAGTCCAGGTTGCGTTCGAGGTGGAGCGGATCGACAAACGGCATCATCGCGTAGAAGATCGCGCGACAAGTCTCGTCCAGCGGCGTCTTGCGTTCGAATTCGCCGCTCTCCCGCCCGAGCCGGACGATCTCCTCGATCATCTCGCGCAAGGTTGCCTTATAGGCCTGGGCAGAGCCCCATTGCTCCGCCGCGGAATGGGCGGTGATGTCGTAGATCTTGCGATCGTGAAAGAAAAGCGCGACGCTAAGCTGGGTCAGCGTCTTGAACATGCGGCGAAAACGTTCTGATGCGCTGCCACCTTCATCCACCGTTTGGCGTGTCTCCGCGGCGATCCGCTGCAATCTGCTGCTGCAGATCGCTTCACCGATCGCCTGTTTCGATTCAAAGAAGCGATAGATGTAGGCCTTGGAAAAGCCGATCTCGCGGGCAAGGTCGGCCACGGTGGTCTTGGCGTAGCCATAGCGTGCGAAGCATTCGTTCGCCGCTTCGACGATCTGGTCGCGCACGGCATGTTCGGCAGGGCCGCGGGTGTGGGTTTCGGGCGTAGCATCAGACATGGATATCAGCATAAGCCGGGCCGAGTAGATTGACAACGAGTGACCAAATAATATAATGGTCACTACTCAATTTTCGCGGCTCGAGGAAAAGATGCGGTTGCTCCCCTTGATCATCACTGCCGGTTGCGCGCCCTTGCTGCTTGCGGGCTGTGCCACTGAAGGCGGCCATGCCCCGTTAGCGCTAGCGCCCGCTCCGGCCCTGCCAACCGCATTCCAGGGCAGCGCGGCGGTAGAAGCGCGGCCGGTGGCGGCAGGCGCAGCGTCTGCGGATCTCATAGCCTGGTGGCACATGTTCAATGATCCCCTGCTCACCAGCCTGGTCGAACGGGGGCTGGCGCAGAATCTCGATCTGCAGCAGGCGGCCGCCCGCGTGAGCCAGGCGCGCGCCGCGCTCAAGGGCGCGAACGCCGCGATGCTGCCCTCGGGCCAGGCCAGCGGGCAGGGCGGAGAGGTCTACCAATCCCGCGAGACGCCGATCGGCCGCCTCGGCAGTGCCTTCCCGTCGTTCGAGCGATCGACCCAGACCTATGAACTCGACCTGGGAGCAAGCTGGGAAGTCGATGTCTTCGGCGGCCGTGACGCGGCGCGCGATGCGGCGAGGGCGGATTGGCAGGCCTCGCAAGCGGGTGCGGTGGCAGCGCGGCTGGCCGTGACCGCCCAGATTGCCGATACCTATGTCGGCATCCGCATGCTGCAGGCCCGGCTCGACGTGGCCAGAGCGCAGCTTGGCACCCAGCAACGCCTTACCGATCTGGTAGCGCTGCAATATCGCAAGGGCTTTGCGGCAGAGCTGCAATGGAAGCAGGCGGAAGGCGCGCTGGCGCAAGTGCGGGCATCGATCCCCGCGCTGCAGAACGAACTGGACATGACCCTCAATGCCCTGGATGTGCTGATCGGGGCGCAGCCGGGAACCACGCGGGCAGAGCTTGCCGCCAGCGCTCCCGTTCCCGCGCCGCCCGCGATTTCCACGGCGGGTGGGCCGGCGGCCATGTTGCGCCGCCGACCTGACATCATCGCGGCCGAGCGCACCCTCGCCGCGTCGAACGCGCGCATCCGGGTAGCGACGGCGGAATACTATCCCAAGTTCTCGCTGAGCGGCCTGCTCGGCACCGCGACAACCTCGGCCGGCAGCCTGCTCTCGGGCGGCGCGACCCAAGCCAGCGGCATTCTCGGGCTGCGCTGGCGCTTGTTCGATTTTGGCCGGGTCGATGCCGAAATCAAGGCCGCCAAGGGGCGCAATGTCGAAGCGCTGGCGGCCTATCGCCTCGCGGTGCTGCGCGCCTCGCAGGATGTCGAGGATGCCTTCTCCTCCCTCGTCCAGCAGGAAGCGCGGGTCCAGGCGCTGGGCGAGGGGGAAACCGCGCTGGCGCGTGCACGCGACGCGTCGCTGGCGGCCTACAAGGGCGGAATGGTCAGCCTGGTCGAAGTGCTCGACGCCGATCGCCGCTTGCTGGAAACCCGCGATGGCCTGGTCCAGGCGCGCGCTGCCACCGCGCGCGGCGCCATCGCCTCGTTCCGCGCGCTGGGTGGCGGCTGGGATGCTGCGGCAGGCAGTCCGGCGCTGGCCCTGGCCGACATGCCACGGCCTGCCGCCCGGCCATGAGTAGAGGGCCCAGCCTGATCGGCGCAGCAGCGCTCGCTGCCGCGCTGCCGCATCGGTATCCAATGCTGCTGGTCGACCGGGTTGAGACGCTCGTTCCAGGAGAGCGCATCGTGGCGATCAAGGGGGTGACACTGAACGAGGCGTTCTTTGCTGGCCTACTTCCTGGCAATCCTGTCATGCCAGGCGTGCTCGTGGTTGAAGCACTGGCCCAGGCGGCGGGAATCCTGGCGATGGAAACCTTCGGGTTGAGCGGGTCGCGCCGCCTAGTTTACTTCACCGCGATCGATCGGGCTACGTTTACCTGGCCGGTGTTGCCCGGCGCGTTGCTTGTTCTCGATGTCGTGTTGCGTCAGCGCCGAGCGAACATGGCCAAGTTTGGCGGACTGGCGCGCGTTGACGGATTTGCCATAGCCGAGGCGCAGTTCACCGCTATGATCGGACCGGCGCCGGCCTGAGGGTTTTATCCCCGCTCGCAAGATCACGAACAGCAATTTGTCGACGTCGACATTTTCCAATTGACGCTCTTGCCGGGCTCGGTCACATTTCGCGGGAAGCAAGGGCACAGCCCGCGCCAAGAACGACTGGAGAGACCGTGCCCCTGAATTCCTCCATGCATCGCGCCGTTCGGTTGGGTGTGCTCGCACTTTCCTGCTGGACGAGGCCTGCCTGCGCCGATGCGCCGAAGCCGATCGCTGACAAGCCCCTGGTCGCATGGTCGTTCGAAGCGTCTGACTCTGGCGGTCCGGCGTATCATACCCAGTTTCCCCAGCCGGATTTCGTTCCTGGCGTTGTCGGACAGGCCTGGCGCAGCGACGGCTTCTCGAGCTGGGCGTCGGGTGCTCTGGCGCTGGAGTCCGTGCGAGGCTTTACCGTCAGTACGTGGATTGCGCTGGAAAGTTATCCCTCGGGCTATGAGGCGCCAGTAGACCAGCTCGTTCCGGCATCGATCGTGCAACAAGCCACGCGGGACAGAGGCTTTGACATCTTCATCGATGCTTTTGGCCGTTGGGGCGCGCGCATCTCGACCGACGCTGGTGCGATACGCCTCCGGGCCAAGGGGCCGTTTCCGCTCAACGCATGGGTCCACCTCGCACTGACGTTCGATCCGCCTAGTGGGGAGGCATGCCTCTATCTGTCCGGGCAGCCGGTAGCCTGCCAGAAGCACCGGCCGACGACGTTTCGCGCTGCCGCGGTACCGTTCCAGATTGCCCACAGTTGGCAACAGGCACCGCTTGGCCTGTTCAACATCAATGGCCTCAACGCTGCCTATGACGAGGTGCGGGTCGATGCCGGGCGCTTGCCGCCAGTGGCCGTGGCGGCGGCGGCCGCGACTGTCAAGCCGCCTCCGGCCGTGCGATCGCTGATCGTCCCTGCCTCCCGCTTTGCCGGGGACTTGCAGCGTCCCACCTATCACGCCCTGCCGCCGGCCAACTGGACCAACGAGCCGCATGGGCTGGTCCGGCGTGGTGCGACCTGGCATATGTTTTATCAGCGCACGCCCAACGGGCCCTACAAGACCCTGATGACCTGGGGCCATATGCGCAGCGACGACCTCGTGCACTGGACTGATCTGCCATTGGCACTGCGCCCGGAACTGCAGACCGACGATTTCGGGTTCGACATGAAGGGCATCTGGTCGGGCGACGTGGTCATCGGCCCGGCCGGATTCGCATATGCGTTCTACACCAGCGTCAACCACAGCGCGGCCTTCTTCAACCCTGGCGTTTCGCTGGCCATCAGCGACGATCCGGGGCTTTTGCGCTGGACCAAAGTGGGGCCGTTGATCGACCGCACTGGCGCGCAGGACATGCGCGATCCATTCGTGTGGTTCGAAAACGGCGAGGCGCGGATGATCGTGGGGGCGGCGCTGGGCGGGTCAGGCGGGCTGGCCTACTACCGGTGCGACAACCTGGCGAGCCGGCGATGCTGGAAACGGCAGCCGCCGTTGGCGCCCTTTGCCGCCATGGACGTCGGCTCGCAGATCTGGGAAATGCCGGTCTTCGAGAAGATCGCGGCAGACCGCTATATCCTGGTGGCCAACCCGATCGGCGGCAAGGTCAGCAAATATGGCGAGCCGGCCACGCGCGCGGTCTATTGGATCGGGCGCTGGGACGGCACGCAGTTCATGCCAGATAACGTCGAGCCCAAGATGCTGGATGTGGTGCCGGGCCATCTCAGCCCGACCGTTTCGCGAACCGCCGATGGCACCCTGGTGGGTATCGGCATTGTCGACGAGCGGCGTACGCCCGAGGCGCAGCGCCAGGCCGGCTGGGCGCATACGTTCGGCTTGCCGCGCGCTTGGCGCCTACTTCCCGATGGCAGGACGTTGGGCCAGTCGCCATTGCCCGCCCTGGCGAGCCTGCGCAATGCGGACGGCGCGATCGTCGTCGGCGCAGCCGGTGTGGGGGAGCGACATCTGGGCGATCTGGGGCATGCGATCGAGCTCGACGTCCAGTTCGCCACGCCACCGGCCACCGGACAATATGGCGTGATTCTGGCTGCGTCTGCCGATGGGCAGGAAACCACGCGCCTCTATTACGACGCGGACAAGCACGAACTCGTCGTCGACAAGAGCCGTTCAACGTTGGCCGCCACCGGAGAAGGGCCGCAGGTCCTGCGCGGCGCCTTTGACGAGGTCGCGTTTGGCAAGCCACAGGATTTTCACGTTTATGTCGACCATTCCGTAGTCGATGTGTTCATCAACGATGCGGCGGCGCTGTCCTTCCGCATCTATCCGACCAGGGCGGACAGCACCGGGTTCGGCATTGTCTCGAGCATGGAAACGGCCGCGAACGCGAGGGCCTGGCGGCTTCGCCCGGCGCCGGTCGTGCTGGATCAGGTCGAGGCGCGCTGAACAAGCGGGCAGGGCAGCCGCTCCACCGTCGGCTGTTCGTCCGCCCCGGCCAGCAGCGCGAACAGGCGGTCTGCGGCGCGCACGCCGATCTGGTAGTAGGGCAGGGCAACCGTGGTGAGCGGCGGAACCACTTGTTCCGAGATCATGCGGAAATCGTCGAAACCGACAATCGCGATGTCGTTGGGGATCCCGAGGCCCAAGCTGGCTGCGGCAAACATGCATTGCATGGCGATTTCGTCGTTACCGGCGAGGATGATGGTGGGACGCGAGGCAGCCGGCGCGTCCAGCAGCTGGCGCGCCGCAGCATAGGCCTGCATCGTTTCGCTGCCGATGGCGCCGGATATGCCCGGCACGATCCATTCCTCGCGAATCGGCACGCCGGCTTCGGCCATGGCGCGGGCAAAACCTTCGCGACGCAGGCTCGACGCCAGGATCAGTGGGTTGAGCGTGACGAACGCAATGGAGGTGTGGCCCTTGTCGAGGGCATGGCGCGCGGCGGCATAGCCGCCGTCACGGTCGTCGGGAACCACCGCAGGAACGTTTGCGCGCGCTGCAAAGCAATTGACCAGAACCGCGGGAATGTTGTGCATGTTCGGGTCGAAGTCGATTTCATGGTGATACATGGTGGCGAACAGCACGCCATCGATGCGGTGCTCCTGGAATGTGCGCCAAACGCGCTTTTCTCCTTCGGCCGTGCCGGATGTGTTGGCGATCAGCAGGCTTTGGTTTGCCTGGGAGACCCGTTCCTGCACGCCGCGGATGATTTCCACGGAATTCGGCGTGGTCGACACCACGTCGGTGATCAGCCCGATAACCCCTGACCGGTTGGTGCGAACCATGCGCGCGGCCAGGTTGGGAATGTAGTTGAGACGGGCAATCGCTTCCTCGACCCGGGCGCGGGTCTTGCTGCTGATGTTGGGCTCGCCATTGACGACCCTCGACACCGTCCTGTCCGACACGCCAGCCAGCGCGGCCACGTCCTTGATCGTCTGCAAACTGTCACTCCCGCATTGCGAACCGCACCTTAGCGGCAAATCCCTGCGCCGCCATCACATTGTCGACGTCGACATTTTTAGATTGACGACGTCGACAATGTGATGCTCTATCCGCTTCACCATCGACTCGGATCAATAACGATCAGGTAATGGGGGAGGAGACGAGATGATCATGCGTTCCAGTCGGCCAATGACCATGCTGGTGGCGACCGCGTCCGTTGCGGCGTTGTGCGCGCCCTTGGCGGCACAGGCGCAGGCCGCGCCCGGGCGGGATGCCGCGCAGGACAGGGACACGGCGGCTGCGCGCGCCGCCAACCCCGAAATCGTGGTGACCGGCGTGGTGCGCAAGACGCGCAAGCTCGATACCACGTTCACCATCGACACGCTCAGTCAGGACGATATCAAGCGGCTGGCGCCGATCAGCACGGCGGACCTGCTCAACAACATTCCCGGTTTCTTTGCCGAAGGCAGCACGGCGGGCGAGCGCAGCAACAACGTGACGGTACGCGGCCTGCCCAGCAGCGGCTATCGCTATGCGCCGCAGCTGATCGACGGCCTGCCGGTCTACCAGGATTCCGACGTTCCGTTTGCCAACAACGACGTGTTCTTCTCCACCGACCTGATGACCGACCGGGTCGAGGTGGTCAAAGGCGGGCCGGGCGGGGTGCTTTATTCCAACGGCCTGGGTGCCATCGTCAACTATGTCACCAAGACCGGCGGTGACCGCTTCGAAGGCGGCTACAAGCTGGAGCTGGCGACCTACGATTTCATTCGCAACGATGTCTACCTGGCCGGCCCGATCAACAAGAACCTGCACTTTGCCGTCGGCGGGTTCTACCGCACATCCGGCGGCCTGCGCGACACCGGCTATACTGCCGACAAGGGTGGCCAGGTTCGTGGCAACATCACTTACAAGAGTGACGACGAGAAGACCACGTTCGGCCTCTACGTCTCGCACCTGAACGATCGCACGGCCGTCTACAACAACCTGCCGATCGAAGTGCCGGGGTTCAGTTCGCCGGGGACGGCGCAGAATCCGATCGTGATCGACCAGTCCACCGTGAAGCCGATCGGCATCAATTTCCAGAACGGCACGCTGCTTTCGCCCGCCACGCGCTACATCACGCAGATCGATGACAGTGGCCGCGTCACGACGGCGGACCTGGCCGACGGCATCCATCCCGATTTCACCACGATCACGGCCAAGTTTTCCAAGGAACTCGATTCCGGCTGGCGCTTCGATGTCGACGCGAACTACACCTCGGGCACGTCGGGCTTCAATGCGATGTTCGCGGGCAACGATGCGGCCACGGCGACCTCGTTCCTCAACAACCGATGGATCGGGGACGTTCTCCAGCCCGCATTCGATGCCAATTTCCAGGCGTCGGAAGGCCATCCCAACAATGCCTCGTTCTATAACCGCAATATCCTGGCGACCTATTTCAACGCGCTGAGCCCGGCGGATTTCGACGCGCAGTACCGCACGCCGCTGATCAATGCCGGCTTCAGCAATTTCGAGCAATTGCGCGCGCAGTATGGCGCAAACCAGAATATCGCCGGGCCGGGCGGCTCGCTGGGCGCGTTCTATGCCCGCAATAGCCAACCCATTGCGGCGGGCAGCAACCTGAGCTTCCAGATCCCCTGGATCGTCCGCTCGCGGCTTTCTAGCGCGGCACAAAACCTGAAAGTGCAGAAGGAGTTCAGCCTGTGGGGCAAGCATAACCTGACCCTGGGCGCCTATCACAGCACCAACAGCGACGATTACAATTTCCAGCAGAGCCTGGTGATCACCACACTGGCTTCGCCGGTCGAACTGGTCGACCTCTACATGGTCAACGCCGCCGGCAGCAAGGTCGGCCCGGCGCTGTCGCTTAATGGCAGCTATCTGCCCGGTTTTGCCGGCAACGCGGCAAGTGGGGATGCGGAGAACGCGGCGCTGTTCATCCAGGATCACTGGGAAACGCTGGGTGGGCGGCTGCGCATCGACGCCGGTTTCCGCTGGGAGACCGAGAAGCTCAACGTCCGCTTCCAGACCCGGCAATGCTGCACCAGCTTCCTGCCCGGCGGTGCCGAGACGGGCAACCGCGCCTATACCCAAGTGCAGACCCTGGGCGCGCCGCAATATCTCGATGAGCGGTATTACGGCCATGGCTGGTCGGTTGGCGCCAACTACAGTTTGATGCGCAACCTGGCGGTCTATGCGCTGGCCTCGCAATCGTTCCGCCTGCCCAGCTTCAACGATGGGGTCGCCTTTGCGCAATCGGCGCCGATGGGCAACCCGGTGGAGCATATCGACCAGTACGAAGGCGGCGTCCGATTCCAGAGCCGGATCTTCGATTTCTCGGCAACCGGTTTCTACAACAAGTTCACGCCGCGCACGCTGATCAACATCTACCAGGATATCAATGCCCCGGTCTGCACCGGCGGCGGGACCGTGGCCACGACGGCGACGATCACGTCCTGCCCCAATGTCTATCAGCCCTATTCCTATGGCACCACGAACTATGGCACCGAACTCGAACTGGTGGTGCGCCCGCCATTCATTCCGGGGTTCGATATCAAGGCCAACGTCGTGCTGCAAAATCCCAAGGTCAACGGGTCCAGCTACACCATCGTGAACCAGGTGGGGAACAGCTACCAGTATGGCACGGTCAGCCAGGATGGCCGCCGCGAAGGACGCCAGGCCACCACGACGCTCAATATCCAGCCGCGTTGGGACATGAAGCCCCTGACCGGGCTGCCGGTCAAGCTCTATGGGCAATACGAGTATCGCTCGGCGCGCTATTCCAATTCGCAGGATCTCAATGTCACGATCTATCCGTCGTACTATATCGTCAATGCCGGTGCGTTGATCGATCTGACCGACAAGCTCTCGATCCAGTTCCACGTGGCGAACTTGACCAACCAGCTTTCGTTCACCGAGGGCGATCCGTTGTTCTTCGATCTGAAGGCCCCCAACGGGCAGGGCAATCGCGGCGTGGCGCGGCCGCTGTTCGGCCGCACCGGGCGCTTCACGCTCAACTACCGGTTCTGACCAGCAGCCTGCCGCTGCCGGTTCCGCCATGCCAGCCAAGCGAGGAAGGGTCTTTGTCGACCCTTCCTTTTTTGTATGCGTGTGGCGTGTCGCGCCGATCCGCTGGATGATGCGGGTGCAAAAAAAGGCGCCCACCGCTTTGGCTGGGGTGGGCGCCGGTTGCTCTTGGCGCGGTCAGGCTTCGGTCGGCACTTCGGCCGGCAAGGCAAAGTCGATGCGCGCGCCGGGGTGCGCGATCAGTTCGACCGTGGTTTCGCCGAGCGGGAAGTGGCAGGCGGTCAGCACCACGGCGCCATCGTTGACGAACAGTTCGACCGACGAGGCATCGACGATGATGGTCATCTCGATCGTGTCGCCCGCCGGCATGGCGCAGGCGGTTTCCGCAGCGAAGGCCTCGACCGGCAGGGCGGGGTGACGGCCACGCCGCAGGCGGATCTGGTTGGCGGCAAAGTCCAGCGTGATGGCGATCCCGCTGTCATCCTGCCCGGCGATGGCAAACGTGCATGCGCCCTGCGAGGCCCTGTCGGCCCGCAGCAGGACCTGGCCGCGCAGCGGCTGCCCCTCGCGGTCCAGCCTGTGCCGCTGGCCATCAGCGAGGACGCCACCGAACCCGTACTCGGGCAGGCGGTCGCGCACCTGGCGGGCCGGGCGTTGGGCGAGGACCATGGTGCCGCCGATGTCTTTGACGTGCAGTTCGCGGGGGATGGTCATTGCACCGCGCCAGGGATGGGTGGGGTAGTCCTTGCCGGTGAGATGATTGCTCATCCAGCCGATCCATAGCGGGCCGTGCGCATCGCCGGGAAGATCGGACCAGCATTGGGCGGCATAGAAATCCGGCCCCATATCCACGATCTGTGCGGCACTGCCCGCGAGCGGCGTGAACCTGTGGCCATCGAATGTGCCGATGAAGACTTGCGCGCCGGAAGCACCGCAGACCATATCCTTGTCGACATCGACCTTCAGCGCCCAGGCGCTGCCGCTCTGCCCCGCCATCGGTGCTTCGAACAGGTCGGGGCATTCCCATTGGCCGCCGGTGTGGCCGGCCGGTCCGAATTCCGACGCGAGCTGCCAGTCGATCAGGTTCGCGGAGCGGTAGATCTGCACCTTGTGATCGCGCGCCAGGGCAACCACCAGCACCCAGGCCTGGCTGGGGGCGTGCCAGAACACCTTGGGATCGCGAAAATGCACTTGCTTTGCGGTGATCACCGGATTGCCGGGATATTCGATCCAGGACCGCCCGCGGTCGTGGCTATAGGCCACGTGTTGCGACTGGCGCTCCGTGGCGGGGTGAAACGCGGTGTAGAGCGCGACCAGCGGCGGCGCCCCGTCGATCCCGAAGCCACTGGTGTTGGCCCAATCGACCACCACCGATCCGGAAAAGATCATGAATTCCCGCTCTGGCATGGCGACGGGCAATTCTTCCCACTGGACAAGGTCAGTGCTGATCGCATGGCCCCAACTCATGTGGCCCCAATCCTTGCCATGCGGATTGTATTGGAAGAACAGGTGATATTCGCCCTCGAAATAGACCAGGCCGTTGGGATCGTTGATCCAGTTGCGCTGCGGCGTGAAATGAAAGTCTGGCCGATAGTGGGGGGTGGCTTCGTCAGGTGTGGTCATGATGCATTCCAAAATGCCCGTTGGGCCGTGCCCATGCGGAGGGCAGCGGTGATGACTATGCGGCCAGGCGCGGCAGGGTGACGCCGTCGCTGGCAAACAGGTGGGCGCGTGCCGGGTCGAACGTGATGCCAACCGCGTGTCCGGCGGCAACCGTGTGGCCGGCGCCCACGCGCACGGCCACCGGTTCGGTCCCCGTGCTTTCGACAAACGCGAACGTGTCGCTGCCCAGCCGTTCGACCTGCAGCACCGCACCGGCGAAATGGCCGTCTTCGGGCGCGCAGAGCGTGCAGTCCTCGGGCCGGATGCCGATCGTCACCGCGCCGGCGTGGGCGCCATGGTGCGGGAAGGCGAGAACCTGCCCGGATGCGGCGATGCGCACGGCCAGGGCATTGCCGTTCAGGCCCAGGGCCTGCGCAGGCAGGAAACCCATCTGGGGAGAGCCGAGAAACCCCGCGACGAACCTGTTGGCCGGCCGCTCGTAAAGCTCCAGCGGCGCGCCGATCTGTTGCACGGTTCCTGCTTCCAGCACCACGATCCGGTCGGCCAGGGTCATGGCCTCGACCTGGTCGTGCGTGACATAGACCACCGTGTTGCGCAGCCGGTTGTGCAGGCGGCTGATTTCCAGGCGCATCTGCACCCGCAGCGCGGTGTCGAGGTTGGACAATGGCTCGTCGAACAGGAAGACCGCCGGATTGCGCACGATCGAGCGGCCAATCGCAACCCGCTGCCGTTGCCCGCCCGAAAGCTGGCTGGGCCGGGCATCGCGCAGCGCGCTCAACTGCAGGGATTCCAGCACAGCATCCACGCGGCGCTGGCGTTCGTGGGGATCGATCCGCGCCAGTTTCAGGGCAAAGCCGACGTTTTCCGCCACGGTCATGTGTGGGTAGAGGGCATAGGATTGGAACACCATGCCCACGTTCCGCTCTGCCGGCGTGCGATCGTTGACCACGACACCATCGAACCGGATTTCACCGGCATCGACGGATTCGAGGCCGGCGATCATGCGCAGCAGGGTCGATTTGCCGCACCCGGAAGGGCCGACCAGTACGATGAACTCGCTGGGCTGGATCGCCAGGTCGATACCCTTGATGATCTGCCTGTCGCCAAAGCCCTTGCGGACATCGTTCAATTCAACCTGTGAAGGCATGACTTATCCTTTGACTCCGCTGCCCATCACGCTTTGCACGAACCAGCGCTGGAAGAAGACGAAGGCCAGGAACACCGGCAATGTTGCCAGCGTGGCATAGGCCATGACCTCGCCCCATTCGGTTTGAAAACGGAAGAACTGTTGCAGCCCGACCATCAGCGGCCGCGCCTCGGCGCTCGGCACCACGATGACCGGCCACAAGTATTGATTCCACGCGGCAAGGCCCTGGATGATCGCCACCGTCGCGAACGTGGTGCCCGAAAGCGGCACGATCACATGGCGGAAGACCTGGTAGGGGGTGGCGCCATCGACATAGGCGGCTTCGTCGAAATCGCGCGGAATGTCGTTGAACGCCTGGTAGAAGAAGAAGATCGAGAAGGCATTGGCCACGAACGGCACGATCTGCACCAGCCGGGTATCCAGCCACGACCACTGGATGGTCAGGCCACCATCGAAACCCAGCGTGGGCAGGGAGGCAACCAGCAACATCATCGGCACGGCGATGGCTTCGAGCGGGATGATCAGCATGATCACGATCAGGCCCAGCACCAGGCCCTTGCCGCGCCATTCCAGCCGGGCGAGCGCAAAGGCGGCAAGGCTGTTGACGAACAGCCCGGCGCCGACCGTGGACACGGTGATGAACGCGGAATTGAGCGCGTAGGAGCCTATGCCCGACGTGGCGATCACGTCGCGATAGTTCTGCAACGATACCGCCCCCACCGGCAGGAAGGCGCGAAAGGAGCCAAGATCGCCGAAGATCTGCTGGTTGGGCTTGAACGAGGCCATCACCATGAACACGAACGGCGAGACGAACACGATCACGAAAAGCAGGGCGATGGCATAGAGGCCCACGCGCACGGCGGCCGTGCGGCTGTTGATCGGCCGCCTCATCGCGCACCCGCGCGCCGCGCAAAGAAGCGCTGCTGAAGAATGGCCAGCGTGGCGATCAGGACGAAATAGACAACGGTTACGGTAGAGCCATAGGCGATGTCCTGATCGCGGACGCCGCGTTCGATCGCATAGAACATGACAGTGCTCGTGGCATTGGCCGGCCCGCCCTGCGTCATCACGTCGACCTGGGTGAAAAGGCCGAAGGCGGCGATCGTGGTGATCACCACGACGAAAGCGATCGTGTTGGACAGGCCGGGCAGGGTGACGTGGACAAAGCGTTGCAGCGGCGTGGCGCCGTCGATCCGCGCGGCATCGTAAAGCTCGGTGGGGATGGCCTGGAGACCCGCCAGGAAAATCAGCATCTGCAGCCCGGCGCCCTGCCAGGCCGACATGATGACGATGGCGGGCATGGCCGTGGCCGGATTGCCGAGCCAGTCGATCCGCGTGCCCTGGCCGCCCGAAAGCCAGCCAAGCGCCTGATTGACGAGCCCCAGATCGCGGTTGAACAGGAACGCCCAGATGACCGCGACGACCACCATCGACATGACGACCGGCGAAAAATAGATCGTGCGGAAGGCGCGCTGGCCGCACAATCCGGCATTGACCAGCAGGGCCAGCCCCAGCGCCAGGCCGCATTGCAGCGGCACCACCATGACCGCGAACAGCGCCGTGTTAAGCAGCGAACGCATGAACACCGGATCGCGCGCCAGCAGCACGAAGCGCGTGCTTTCCCAGGTCATCGCGCCAAGCGGGCGGTAGGGCCGCAGGGTGGGGCTGGACCGCGTCACGTCACGAATGCGGGGGAACGTCACATGGCCATCACTGCTGGCGATGCCATCCTGGCGCATCACTTTCAGGCCGAGCAGCCGTTCATAGTTGGCCAGGCCGACAGCCTGCACATGCTGGGGCGACAGCAGCTTCTGGTTGGTGAGCGTAAGGGCGATCGCCATCGCGAAGGGGATCACCAGGAACGTGATCAGGCCCAGCATGGCCGGCGTGCCGAACAGGAACGCGAGGCGCCCCTTGCGTGCCCATCGCGGGGTCATTTCGTCTTCTCCGCAGCAGGCGCATAGCCATTGTTGTCGGCAATCGACTGGTCGATGGCGTCGGCGGCGTCGTCCAGGGCGTCGCGCGGGTCCGTGCCGTCCATGATGTCGCGCGCGGCGTGGTACCAGGCGTTGGAAATCGCGGTGAATGCCGGCGTGGCGGGGCGGGGCCGGGCAAAGGCGCGCGACATGTCGTAGAACACGCGCCAGTCTCCCCCCTTGCGGAAGCGCTGGGTGCGCTGCGCCGCGGCTTCGGTTGCCGGGATCATGCCCGCCGCCGTGGCCATGGCGGCGATCTCCGGCGTGCTGATGAGATGGCGGATGAACGCCGCGGCTTGCGCCGGCTGCGTGCAGGTGGAACTGACCGCCCACTGCCAACTGCCGCCGCCGATTGCCACGCCATGGCCGAAGTCTGGCGGCGGCAGGATCAGCAGGTCGTTGCCGAAGGCCTTTTCAAGATCGGGGGCTCGCCAGTTTCCCGTATAGGCAAGGGCAACGCGGCCCCGCATCAGGCTCTGGTCGTCGGGCTCCAGGCGCCGCGCCCATTCGTTGGCGAACAGCGCGTGGAACCAGGCCGCCCATGCCCGGGCTGGCGCGCCATTGATCACGCCGTCAGCCGTGCGATTGGTCTTGCGGTCGATCAGGTCGCCGCCAAAGCTCTGCAGCATCGGGCTATAGGCATAAGTCCACCAGTTCGGGTTGGGTTCGCGGGTGCCCAGGTCCAGCGGCACCTGCCAGCGTCCGGTGGCCTTGAGCTTGCGCAGGACATCGTCGAATTCAGCGCGCGTCCACGGCTGTGCCAGCGTGGGGATGCGGGCGTGGATCTGCGCCAGCGTCGATCGCCGGGTGAAGATCGCCAGCGCCGCGTCGAACTGGCCGACCGAATAGATATGGCCCTGGTACTGGCCAAGCGCGGGTGGCGCGATGGAGGCAAACGCCTGGCGGTCGATCAGCGTGTCGAGCGGGCGAATGTGCCCCGCCCAGACGAACGCGGGAACCATCGGACTGTCGACCGTCAGCACGCAGGGCAGGCGGCCGGCCATGGCCGCGGCCATGATCGATTGCGGATAGGAACCTTGCGGGATGGTCTGCGCGTTTACGACAAAGTTGTGCCGGCCGGCGGCGAAGCGGGCGATCATCTGCTGGTTGGCGGCGGCTTCCTCCGGCCCGGTCTGGTGCTGCCAGACATGGAGCACGCGCCCGCCTGCACCGGGCTTGTCCGTGCAGGACGCGGTGGAGGCAAGCAGGGTGCCGATGCTCAGGCGCAGTATGCGGCGCATGTCAGGCGTCCCCGGCCGCGCGCCGGGCCATCGCCATCGCGCCGATCAGCGCTGGCGACGTTTCGAGCAGGGCCGTCGGCATGATGAATGTCTCCGTCGCCACTGCGCGTGGGCCCAGGGCATAGCCGGCCATCAACCCGGCAAAGCCGACGCGCACGCGATCGACCAGGAACGGCGGCGACATGACCCCGCCGCCCAGCACGATGCGATCGAGCCGCAAGGTATAGGCCAGGTTCACACATAGTGCCGCGATATAGTGTGCGGCCATGTCCCAACCCGGATGATCGGGCGCCAGTTCCTCTGCCGCGCGACCCCAGCGTGCCTTCATGGCCGGCCCGGAAGCCAGGCCCTCAAGGCAATCGCCGTGGAACGGGCAGGTGCCGGCAAAGCCATCGCCCGGTGCGCGCGAGACCTGGAGATGTCCGATTTCCGGGTGAGGGAATGTCTGGCGCAATTGGCCGTCCAGCACGACGCCAACCCCAATCCCGGTGCCGATGGTGACATACGCAAAATTGGCAAGACCGGTGGCCTGGCCTTGCAATCCTTCGCCAAGTGCCGCGGCATTCACGTCGGTTTCGGCAACCACCGGGGCGCCGACGGCACTGGCCACGGCGCGCACGATATTCGTTCCCGACCAGCCAGCCTTGGGCGTGGTGACCAGGCATCCGAACGATGGGGATGCGGGATCGAGGTCGATCGGGCCGAATGCGGCCAGGCCCGTGCGGACTGCATCGCCGTGGCGTGCCTGCGCGGCCCGGAAGAAGTCCGCAAGGTCGGCAAAGGTTTCAGCCGGTGTGCGGGTGGGGAAGGCGGCCTGTGCCAGCACGTCACCCTCGGGCGTGCTCAACGCACAGACGAACTTGGTTCCACCCGCTTCGATCGCGGCGAGATTTCTTGGTGTGGGCATGGGCGATAACTCGTTGCCGGAGCGGAATGAGGGCAGCGGGTGCGGCCAACCCGCAGCCTGGGACGGGCGTTGCGGGATTGGTCCGGGCACTGCGGGTGGTGCGGCCGCAGGCGAGACGTGCAGTCAGTTTCGACCCACGCCGGCATCTTCCATGCGCGATGCTGTTGCTGTCATCCGTCCTCTCCGGCTTCTTCCGATGAGATGATTGTGTAGGCTGCTCATGTCGACGTCGTCAACAGCTAATTGTCGACGTCGACATTTACGCATTTATGCATGCTCTGTGGAAAATTCTGAGCGCTCTGGCACCCGTCGTTGCGGCGTGAGCGGGGCAGGGGGCAATCGTCGCGCCGCATGTTCCGTCCCGTTGAACCGCCAGTGCGTGCCCGTGTGCGCCTTGGTGGCTGATTTTGTCGTCCGTTGTCTTCATACTATCAAAAACTCCGCACTGTGGCACGCCGCCCGGCACCCGGAATGCCTGCGCCAAGGCAACGAACAGCATCTAGCTGCGCTGAACTTCGTTTCCTGCGACTGCAGCGGGTGAGCCCGCATCATGACAGTGCGGCTGTGCGAACGCTTGGTATGGGCCACCTTGACCTTGATCCGCTTGTGGAGCGGCGTGCAAAATTGGGTCTGACTCAAATTCCGTGCAATTCAGATCATACTGGCGCCATAACTTTGGTATAGAGTAGGTCGATCTTGGCGCAGCCGTACATCTGTCGCTTGATGGCTTTCAGGCGGTTGACCTTGCCCTCACTTGTCCGCTGGACCACGGCGTCAGATTGCGGTGGCGACGGCGTCCTTGTCTGCCTGAACGCCGGCGGCAAAGGCAGCAACTTTGTATATGACGATCCACGGATCGAGCCGCGCCTTGTCTTTCGAGCGCATCATCCCGTGGAAGCGATCGAGAGCCTCGCGCGCGGCTATCGGCGTTGGCACGGCCTGTTCGATTCCTGCGTTGATCAATGCGGTCTTGACCGAACCGGTGTTGCGCTCGGTGGTCATGCTGCGCGCTGATCTGACCCCGGAAAACTGGATCGCCTGGAGTTAGCGTTTTTCGCCGTATTCACGCTGGCTGGCAGGAGGGAGCGGACGGTGTTCTCTTTGCGGACATCTGCCGCAAGGCAGGGTCAGCCAGGCGATCTACTTCAACTGGAAGAAGAAGTGCGACGGCATGCTGCCGCCAGACATGCGGCTGCTGAAGCAGGTAGAGGACGAGGATTCCAAGCTGCGCAAGCTTGTGGCGGTTCTCTCGCTCGACAAGGAGATATTGCAGGACGTCATCCGCCGAAAACTGTGAGGCATGCTCGCAAGCGCGAGCTGGCAAACGGGTTTCGCAGTGACTTGGGCGTGTCGATCCGCCGGGCTTGCCAGCGCCTGGAAATGGACACCTCCGGCTGACAGTCGGTAGGTACCGGAGTGATCGACATGCACCTGCCCAGTGTGATCCACCGCCGGCATTTTCAGCAAGACATAACTGTTCACGAGATCAAGCGGCGTGCGCGCTTTTCGCGCAACACGCCCCCCCCAAACGTCTGCGCGCGGACGCCGCGGAGCCGGTGCTCATGGTTCTTCACCGACCGAGCAAGCTGGACCTGTCCACCTGATTCCTTATGGTATTGAACCGATTGGCCTGGCCCGCGATTGGTGCGCTGGACCACGGCGTGGTGATCGCGGCTGCAAGGCATAGCATTGATATGCACCCGCGAGGTTACTACGAGGTTTGCTGTTCAAGGGACTGAGCGAACCTTGCCAGCAAAGGTTCGAGTTCATCAATGCGGCCGCTAGGCGCTGCAAAGGACAACAGGCTGCTTAGCAATGCCACCGGCGTGCGGGTGTCGATGCCGGTGGGCATCACCAGGTTCGCGATCGACAGGCCACGCACCGACCAGACCATCAGCCGCATAACAGCTAGGGCCGTTTCTCGACCTCCGCCAAGGCCCATTTGCACCGTTGCAAGTGCGGCGTCTTCCACGTCAGCCTGCCGGTTGCGTACCAGCTCGGCAAGTTCTGGATCGCTGCGACTGGCCTGAAGGATTTCCAGCACGGCAACGCCAGCCGGTCGGTCCAGTACGTCGAGCAGGATCGCAGGCCAGTCCTGCACCTTTTGGCCGGTCAATCCCTGCGCAACCAGTTCCTCATAGATGATTGCTTCGCGTCGATAGACTTCGGCAACCACTTCGGCCATCAGCATCGCCCGTGTGCCGAACTGGTGCAATATGGCACCCCGGCTCACGCCTGCTTGCGCTGCGATCAACGCCGTACTGGCAGCCGGATAGCCGGCTTGGTGAATTACGGCGATGGCTGCGTCGATCAGCGCCTCGCGGGTTTCTGCTGTTCGTTCTTCCTGGCTGCGGCGCCTGCGCGTCTGCTCTGTCATGGATCCATCCTGTGTGATGCAGGAAAAGCACAGGACACTGCGTACGATCAAGCTGTAACTAACATGCGTTCTTGACTGAACGTAAATTGACGACTAGCCAGCTGTTCAACAAAACTGTCCTGAAGGGAGGATCCTGATGTCCAAGTGGACGAAGCTGGCCGGTGCTGGCCTGCTATCGATCGCGCTCGCCATGCCTGTTGCCGAAATTGCCCATGCCAAAGCTGGCGGCGACGACCAGGCAGCCCTTGCCGTTGGCGAAATCATCGTGACAGCGCAGCGCCGGCCTGAACGTCTGCAGACCGTGCCGGTCAGCGTCACCGCTGTTTCATCCGATGCGCTCAAGGCGCGCGGGCTCAACGATCTTTCGCAGATGACTCTCGCCGCCCCAAGCCTTCAAGCCGGCGCGGACAACAATTTCTCGGTACGCGGCGTTGGTACGTCGGCCTTTTCGAACTCGATCGAATCGAGCGTCGCTTTCGCCCAGGACGAAGTGAACCTGGCCAACCCCGGCCTGGTTTACAGCTTCTACGATCTTTCGCAGGTCGAAGTGCTCAACGGGCCACAAGGCCTGCTGTTTGGCCGCAACGCTTCTGCTGGGCTCGTCAACGTCAGCAGCGCGCGTCCGGAACTGGGCAAGACCTCGGGGCAGTTCGACCTTGAGCTCGATACGCGGCCGACCGCGGCCAGCCGGTCCAACGGCGTGGTGGCGCGCGGTGCGGTAAACCTGCCGCTGGGATCAAGTGTCGCGCTGCGCGTGGCCGGCTTCAACGAATACCAGCGTCCGATCACGGCGTTCACTGGTCCTGTCGATGCCGGCGCGCGCAGCGAACTGGACCTGCGGCGGTTTGGCGTGCGGGCCAGCCTGCTGTACAAGCCTAACGACGCCTTCAGTCTACTGGCAATCGGAGAGATCGGCCAGGACCGTGGTGTACTGGGGATGTTCGACATCGCCTATCGCGAATTGGGCAGCGGCAGCGTCAACGCCGCCGCGCTGACCGCCAGCGGAATCACCGCAGGGCCGGACAATATCACCGTCGCGGGCAACGGCGGCTATTACCGTGACCTCGATCGCCGCGGCCTGCAAGCCAAGGCGAGCTATGTCTTGGACAATGGCCTTGAAATCAGCGACATCGCCGCGTGGAAGAGCTTCAACCGCAACCAGCAGCTCGACACCGACGGCACGGTGCTCAACGGCGCCGACATCAATGCCAACGTCAGCCGTTTCGACCAGGTCAGCAACGAACTGCGCCTGGCCCTGCCAAGCGATCGCCGGCTGAGCGGGCAGGCGGGTCTCTATGCGTTCCATTCGCGACTGCGCGAAGCCTCGCAGATAGCTGGTAACAACTATTTTCCCGCGTTTCTGCTGCCGCAGTTCCCGTTCTGCGTGGGAGCGACAGCGGTGCCGGCCTGTCCGGGCAGCAACGACTATTTCCTCGGCACCGATCACCGTGTGTTGCAGACCAACGACAGCCTCGCCGCGTTCGGTCAGCTGACCTACAAAGTGACGGACCACCTGCAACTGATCGGCGGCGGGCGCGTGACACGCGATATCGTCAAGATCGACCTTGTCCAGAACGAGGGCGCCTATTTCGTCGCGTTCGGATCGGTGCAGCCGGGCCGCAGTGAGCGGACCACCAACACCAATTTCAGCTACAAGCTGGGCGCGCAATACACGTTCGGGCGCGATGCGATGGCCTATGTCACATATGGCCGTGGCTACAAGGGCCCCGGCTTCAACAACACCGAAGCCAGTGTCATTGCGCCCTTGGCGATCAAGCCGGAAACCAATCAGAACCTGGAAGCGGGGATCAAGACCAGCTGGCTGGGCCGCAAATTGACGGTCAACCTCTCGGCGTTCCGTTCCATTTTCGACAATTACCAGGTGCAGTCGTTCGACCTCACCACGTCCTCGTTCGTCACCCAGAACGCGGCGACGGTGAAGACCAGGGGAATCGAAATGACCCTTACCGCGCGTCCCGTGCCGGGCCTGGCGATCAACGCCAACGCGACGCTGTTGGATTCGCACTTTGGCGATTTTGCGGGGGCGCAGTGTTATCCGGGGCAAGGCTGCACGACCTACAACGCGGCGGGACGCAAGACCCCGCTGGCGCCCGCGTTCACCGGGACGCTCGACGTCTCCTACGAGTTCCAGACCAGCGGCGCGCTGCGTCCTGTCGTGTCGGCCAACTATTACCACCGCGCTTCGATGAACTACACGATCCAGCCTTACAGCGGCACGACTTATGGCGAGGCCGATATCCTGGGCGGCAGCGTGGGCGTGCGCGGGGACAATTGGCGCGCTTCGGTGTTCTGCAAGAACTGCACCGACCAGCGCGTGCCGGTGGCACTCGGCCTCGAATCCGCCGATGGCAACGCCGGTATCGCCACGGTCCAGCAGCGCTTTGGGTTGAACTCGTTCCGCACCATCGGTTTGCAGCTGGGGTATATGTTCTGATGGACTTGACCCGGCGTCAGGCGCTGGCCGCGACGGCCACGGCGGCGAGCCTGCCCCTGCTGGCGCCGGCCGCGGCAGCCGGAGCAGCGGCCGCTCGGTCCGGCTTCATGTTGGGTGCGGGCACCTCGGCTTTCCAGGTGGAGGGCAACAACGTGAACAGCGACCTGTGGCTGGTGGAAGGGCTTGCCGAAGCCGGCTTTGCCAACCAGTCGGGCGATGCCTGCGACCACTATCATAGCTATGCCGCTGATATTGCGCTCGTTGCGGGGCTGGGGCTCGATACCTATCGCTTTTCGATCGAATGGGCACGGGTCGAACCCCGAGAGGGTGCGTTCTCGCGCGCCGAGTTGGACCATTACCGCCGAGTGTTGCAGGTCTGCCGGGCCGCCGGCCTGCGCACCGTGGTCACATTGTTCCACTTTACCGCGCCGCTATGGGTCGCGCGTCAGGGCGGCTTTTCAAACCCGGCGATCGTGCCGCTGTTCGCCCGCTATGCCGCGCGGGTGGCCGAACATTGTGGTGACCTCATCGATTGCTTATCCACCATCAACGAGGCCAACATGTCGTTCGTGGATTATGTGACGCCCGAAGGCGCAAGGCGAGTGCAGCATGCTGCGGCACGCGCCGTGGGCGCCGAGCGATTCGGCACGTTCCTGCTTGATGATGTGGCGGCATCCAAGCCCATCGTGCGAGAGGCGCACGTGGCGGCGCGCGAAGCGGTGCGTCGTACCCGGCCAGGGCTTCCGGTGGGGATCACCCTGGCTATGGACGATCTTCAGGATGCGCGGGGTAGTGAAGGGCACGCCGCGGCCATGCGCGATGCGCGCTATGGTGCCTGGCTAGCACTTGCGCGTGACGACGATTACCTTGGCGTGCAGAATTACACGCGACAGCTGGTTGGGCCGCAAGGCGTGGTTCCGCCGCCGCCCGGCTCCGTGTTCACCCAGTTGCATCAGGAAGTTCACCCCGCGTCGCTCGGCAACGTGGTGCGCTACGCGGCCTCTGTCGCAAGGGTTCCCGTGCTGGTCAGCGAGCATGGGATCGGCACGGCAGACGATGCCCTGCGCATTCGCTTCATCGACGAAAGCCTTGCGGGGCTGCGCGCTGCCGTGCGCGACGGCGTCACCGTCACCGGTTATATCCATTGGTCCCTGCTCGACAACTATGAGTGGGCCTTTGGCTATCGGGCACAGTTCGGACTGGTCGCTGTGGATCGTGCAACTCAGCGTCGCAGTCCCAAGCCAAGCGCGCAGCACCTTCGTCGCTTGGCCCGCGCTGCAAAGCTGGCCTGACGAGCTATCTGGGTTATATAGCAACTGAAAATGGCGGCCCTTCAGGCAGCGATATGCCGGCATCAAAGAGGTAGTTTAGCCATTAGTGATCGATGCGAAGGCGACAAGATAAGGCCGCCCATTCGATGCTGCGTGGCGCTTGACCTCGTCGATCCGCTTGACGCGGTCACGTTCCTTCGCCGGCTGCGTCATTTTGACTGCTCGCGGACAAGAGCTTCGCGGGCAAGGAGGAAGCCGCGATCGCTGTCCAGAAAGGCGGATAATATGGCCGGGATCAGCTCGGCGACTGGCTCCTCGCGGCCATAGGTGTCGGCGTAGATCCGGGCATAATCAGTCAGGGCAAGATGCAGGTCGGGCATGACCATGACGGTCAGTTTCACCGGTGTACGATCGGGGATGCGGGCCAGCTTGAGTTCGGGCATCGACGGCCTCCTATGGTTTCCAGGGTGCCAGGATCAGATCACGATGCACGACAAGCCGGATGGGGGCTCTTGGCCGTATGGTGATCGTGGGTTGGATTTGCAGATTGCGCGACGTGAGCTGGTCACCGGCGCGGGACACGTTCTGTTGGGTTGATTCCCGGATCGCCTGGACGAGATCGCTTTCGCCGGTGAATGTCAGGTTCGCACCCACGCCGAGCAGGGTCGATGCCGCCACTCCCTTGAGCAGCGACCAGGTGTGAAAATCTATTTTATCCGAGAGGCCCGCATAGCCTGACGGATCGGTTGCCGGCACATTGTCGATCCGGATCGAACTGCCGTCTGGCAAGACGATCCGTTGCCAGACCACGAGCGCGTGGCTCTGCCCGAACGCCACCACCGAGTCATAGCTGCCGATCAGCCGCGCCCCCTGCGGAATGAGCAGCATACGCCCCGTGGCGCTGTCATAAGTGTTCTCGGTAACCTGCGCGGTGACCAGCCCCGGCAGGTCGGAGCAGGAGAGGACTCGAAAGCACTCACATTTCTCTCGGAAAACTGCTGTTTTTGGAGGACGTATCCATCCGGCGTGACCCGCCTTGTCCGGTGCTGAGCGAGCGCTCTTAAGGACGCTCTTGAGAGCGCACTCAGGAGCGGTTGATGCGGCAGATTACGGTTATGCACGGGCCAGAGCGTCGTCGGCGATGGATCGACGAGGAACGGCTGCGGATTTTGGCGGAGGCCGCAGCGCCAGGGGCTTGCGTTGCTGACGTTGCTCGTCGGCACGATATTTCGACGGCACGTATCTATACCTGGCGGCACAAGTTGCGCCAACAGATCGCAGGGCCGCAGTTCGCTGAGGCTGTGGTCGATGCTGGCAACGTCGATGTTCCGATTTCGGAACCGTCGCCCGCCGTCGTGGTGGAACTAGGCAACAAGATGCGCATGACGGTCTTCCCGTGTGCGTCTGCGGCGCTGGTCGAAGCAACGTTGAAGGCGCTGCGGTGATCCCATCGACGGTGCGAGTGTGGATTTCGATGGGGCACACGGACATGCGCAAAGGCATGCAGGGCCTCGCGTTGCTGGTGCAGCAAGGCCTCCAGCGCAATCCCCACGGCGGTGACCTTTTCGTGTTCCGCGGACGCGCTGGCGCGCTGGTCAAAATCATCTGGCACAATGGCGTCGGCATGTCGCTCTATGTCAAACGATTGGAGAAAGATCGCTTCATCTGGCCATCGGCCAAGGATGGTACGGTGTCGCTGACGCCGGCACAATTGGCCCGTCTGCTCGAAGGAATCGACTGGCGGAACCCGCAGCATACCGCGCGTCCGCAGAGTGCCGGTTAATCTCGCAAATTCGGCAGTTTTCAGCGTATTTTCCGCTTTGGCTTTGACCGATTGTGTGATTCCATCAGCGTCATGGACACGGCCGTTTCGCCCCTGCCGAACGACATCGAAGCGCTCAAGGCGCTGGTGTTGGCGGCAACGCACAAGGCCGATCTTGCCACCCAGTGTGCCGCCATGCTGAGGCGCGTCTCGCCAATGCGCAAGCCCGGGCCAGCGCCACCGAAGCGGTGATCGCGCACCTCAAGTTGCAGATCGCCAAGCTGCGGCGCGAGCAATATGGCCCCAGCGCTGAGCGCACGCGGCGGCTGCTCGACCAGATGGAACTGCAACTCGGCGACCTTGAAGCCGACGCAGCCGAGGACATGCTGATCGCGACGGCCACGGCAGAAAAGGCGACTTCGGTCGCAGCCTTCGACCGCAAGCGCCCTTCGCGCAAGCCGTTCCCCGAACATCTGCCACGCGAGCGGGTCGTCGTTCCGGCACCATGCACATGCCCGGCATGCGGCGGCGGCCGGTTGTCCAAGCTGGGCGAAGATGTGACCGAGACGTTGGAAGTGATCCCGCGTTCGTGGAAGGTCATCCAGACGGTGCGGGAGAATTTCTCGTGCCGGGATTGCGAGGCCATCACACAGCCGCCCGCATCATTCCATGTGGTGCCGCGTGGCTGGGCCGGGCCCAGCTTTCTCGCCATGGTGCTGTTCGAGAAGTATGGCCAGCACCAGCCTCTCAACCGGCAGGCCGAGCGCTTCGCGCGTGAAGGCGTGCCGCTCAGCGTATCAACGCTGGCCGATCAGGTTGGTGCGGCATGTTTCGCGTTGATGCCGATCTTCAAGCTGATCGAGGCGCACGTCTTTGCCGCCGAGCGCCTGCATGGCGACGACACCACTGTGCCGGTCATAGCCAAGGGCAAGACCGATACCGGCCGACTATGGAACTATGTGCGCGATGATCGCCCGTTTGGCGGTGCTGATCCCCCGGCCGTGGTGTTCCGCTATTCGCGCGATCGGCGTGGCGAGCATCCTCAGGCACATCTGGCGACCTGGTCAGGCATTCTGCAGGCCGATGCCTTTGCCGGCTATAATGAGCTGTATGCAGCCGACCGCCAGGCGGGCCTGATCCTTGAGGCGGGTTGCTTTGCGCACGCCCGGCGCAAATTCTTCGAGCTGGCTGATGTGGAAGGCACGGCGCGCAAGAAAAGTCGTGGCGAGAAGACCGGCCAGATCTACCCGATCGCGCTGGAGGCGGTGCAACGGCTCGACGCGCTGTTCGAGATCGAGCGGAGCATCAACGGCAAGACGCCCGAGGAGCGCCTTGCCGTTCGCCGGGAACTGAACAAGCCGCTGATAGACGAACTGCACACCTGGCTAACGGAGCAATTGGCAAAGCTTTCGCGCCATCATGATCTGGCCAAGGCGATCAACTACATGCTGCGGCGCTGGGATGCCTTCACCCGGTTCCTCACCGATGGCCGCGTTTGCCTGACCAACAACGCCGCCGAACGGGCGTTGCGCTGTGTGCCCTTGGGCAGGAAGGCATGGCTGTTCTGCGGTTCGGATCGCGGCGGACAACGTGCTGCTATCGTTTATTCACTGATCCAGACTTGTCGGCTCAACGATGTCGATCCGCAGGCGTGGCTCGCCGATGTGCTGAGCCGGATTGCAGAATGTCCGGTTAGCAGGCTCGGCGATCTGCTGCCCTGGAATTGGCAACCTCGATAGACTTGATGTCGGACTGCACTACTATAGCAGTGAAACTGTCGCTCTGGTCGACAACATTGTAGTCATTACGATCGGGCGATATGTTCCATCCCCATGAGACTGCCATGGCAAAGAACGGATATGTCCGAAGCGCTTCTGATCCAGGGAGCGACTGCGATTGCGAGGGACTGGGAGTATTCGGACGAACGTAAAGTTGAAGGTCTTCGCCGGCAGGGCTTTTCTGAAGGAGAGGCCCTGCGATTGGTCGCATTGCTGCCGCTTGCCTTCAGTCGCGCGGTTTTGGAGAAGTTAGGCGTCAGACATTTTGTTCATCAAATCAATGTGATAAGATCGGACGGTTCAATCCTGATAGCAGATTTGAAACGGCAGCCCGAATATATTGGCGGTTTGAAATTGGCTCGGCGCCACTGCGCACATGGCCGAATGGATCATGAGATATTCAAGCTCATTGTAAGCAGCAGCGCGGATATTGATGCGGTCAGCAAAGCGCTTAATGCCGGCGCTGACATTAAGGGGGCAACGATAGCCTCATCATTGCTCGGAACTGACATCGCCTCGCACCTCCTCAAGTGAGGATGTCAGCTCCCCCTGCAACGCAGATCGACAGCACGCCTCCGATAGCGGCCTTCACCGGATGGCTACGCGAAACCCCTAGCCGGGCCCCTACGCGCTGACGGCATCTATAGCCATCGCAATGCAAACGGGCGAAGGAGGACTCGGGACCGGCGCAGCGAACACCGGTCCCCTTCTGCCGTCATCAAGTCACGACATCCGTAGAATGATCTTGCCGAAGCTGGCGCCGGTTTCCATCCGGCGATGGGCTTCGGGAGCCTGCTCGAGAGAGAAGCTGCTGTCGATCACAGGGCGGATTGAACCATCGGCGAAATGCCCCAGCCATGCCTCGCCAAAGCGTTGGACCATGGCATGTTTCACCGCCTGATCGCGCGACTTCATCACTGTGCCGATGATGCGCAGATGCCGGTAGAGCAGGAGATCAAGCGGCAGTTTTGCATCCGCTACGCCGCCCATGATGCCCACCTGCACCAAGCGTCCACCATAATTCATCGAGCGGATATTGCGCTCCAGATTGGGCGCGCCGATGAAATCGACGATCACATCCACCCCGCGCCCTTGCGTGGCTTCGGCCACGATCTGGACAAAATCCTGGGTCTTGTAATCCACGCCGACATCGCCGCCGATAGCTTTCACCTTGTCGATCCGGTCGCCCGGCGCAGTGAAAATCACCTGACCCCCGCGCGCCTTGGCCAATTGCACGGCAGCCGAGCCAACCCCGCCCGAAGCCGCATGGATGAGCGCCCACTCGCCAGGTTGCAACTGCGCCAGATGCATCAGCGCCTCATGGGCGGTAACGAAGACCTCCATGATGCCTGCCGCCTCGACCAGATCCAGATTGTTGGGCACGGGCAGCGCCATGCGGTAATCGATGCGCGCCAGTTGCGCATAAGCGCCGCCGCCCGTGATGCCCATGACCCGGTCACCCACCTTGTAGCCGGGCACATCGCGGCCCACGGCCACAACCTCACCGGCCATTTCAAGGCCAATCAGGGGCGAGTCCCCGAAATCGGCCCAGCCATAAAAGCCGGTGCGAAAGCTGAGGTCGGCTCGGTTGATCCCCGCGGCTGCCACTTTGACCAGCAGATCGGTGGGGCGCAGCGCAGGATCGGGCACCTCGCGGATCTGCAGTACATCGGCATCGCCGAAAGCGTCGAACTGGATGGCTTTCACTGGACCTCTCCCTGCTGGGCGCCAAGCGTGGCGGCGGCGATGGCCGAGGCCGTGATGGCAGCCGGAAAACCGGCGTAGAACGACAAGTGCGTGATGAGCGCCCCCAGTTCCTCTTTGGTCACGCCATTTTCAACAGCGCGCTTGAGGTGGGCGGGAAGCTCATGCTCGGCGTGAAGCGTGATGAGTGCGGCAACGGTGGCAAGACTGCGATCCCGCGTCGAAAGCGTGGGATCATTCCACACCTGGGAATACAGCGGCTGTTCGACGAATTGCGTCAACAAAGGGGTGAAGGCGCGGGCAGCCTCGCGCGGGCTGGTGAAATCGATGGCGGACATGGGGTATCTCCTGGAAAATCGTGTCAGATCTGGCTGATGAATTTGGTCACGAGGTAATTGTCGATGCCTTCCTCGCCGCCTTCCGAGCCGTAGCCGCTTTCCTTGAAACCGCCGAAGGGCAGTTCGGAAACGATCATGCTGAAGTGGTTGATGCCGATCATCCCGGCTTCCAGTTCGTCCCCGGCGCGGATTGCGGTCCTGGCGTCCTGCGTGAAGACATAGCCGCCCAGAGCATAAGGGAGGCGATTGGCCTCCTTCATGCCATTTTCAAAGGTGTCGAACGGACGGATGATGGCGATTGGGCCGAAGGGCTCTTCCTGCATCACGCGGGCATCCAGTGGCACATCGGTCAGAACGGTGGGCTCGAAGAAGAAGCCGGGGCCGGGGATGGGCTTGCCGCCGGTCAGGATGCGAGCGCCGCGCGCCACGGCATCGTCGATCAGCGACTGGGTTTTCTCGACCTGCCTCGGATTGGAGAGCGGGCCGACCTGCGTGGCCGGGTCATGCCCACTGCCGACCTTGAGCGCCTGCGTTGCCGCCACGAATTTCTCAGTGAAAGTGTCAAGGCTTTCGCTCTGGACCAGAAAGCGCGTGGAAGAGATGCAGATTTGCCCTGTGCCGCGGAAGCGGTTGGCCGCGCCCAGCCGTGCCGCCGCATCCAGATCGGCATCGTTGAAGACCAGCACCGGCCCGTGCCCGCCCAGTTCCAGCGTGATGGGCTTCACCCCCTGCGCTGCTTGGGCTGCCAGCAAGCGGCCAACGGGCACCGAACCGGTAAAGGTCACCTTGCGGATGATGGGGGAGGCGATCAGATGCGCGCTGATATCGGCCGGCACGCCAAAGAGGATCTGCACCACGCCCTTGGGCAAGCCTGCATCTTCCAATGCTCGGCCGATGGCGAGAGCCGTGGCGGGGCATTCCTCGCCCGGCTTGATGATGACCGAGCACCCCGCCGCCAGAGCCGCGGCCAGCTTGCGTGCCGGGGTGATGGCCGGGAAATTCCAGGGGGTGAAGGCGGCGACCGGGCCGATCGGCTGGCGCTTCACGATCTGCTGCACTTCGGGCCGGCGCGAGGGGACCACGCGGCCATAGGCGCGCTTGCCCTGTTCGGCGAACCACTCGAAATAGTCGGCGGCGCTGGCCACTTCATATTTGGCCTCGCTCAGTGCCTTGCCCTGTTCGGTGGTCATCAGCCATTCGATGTGGGTCGCGCGCTGGCGGATCAGTTCGGCGGCGCGCTTGAGCACCTTGGCGCGGTCATAGGCGGGGGTGCCGCTCCACAGTTTAAAGGCGCGCTGCGTGGCGGCCAGCGCCCGTTCTACATCGTCATGCGTGGCATGGGGCACGCGGCCCACCACGCAGCCATTGGCCGGATTGATCACGGCCGAGGTGTCGCGGTTGCCCGCCTCCACCCATTCGCCGTCGATAAACAGATACAGGTCATCGAACCGGTCCGTGACCGGATTTGCCAGAGCATGCATGGATTGTCTCCTTGGGGGGCGGGGCCTTGGCCCCGCGGTACCGTCCTGCGGTGTGCCTCTGCATCTATGCCCCGCGCGCTTTTTCGATAATCCATTGCCTGCTCGAAACGCCTGTGCGAAAATCGCAAAGGTGAAAGATCCTCGCTTTGCCGAACACCTCTCCGTCTTTGTCGATGTCGTGCGGGCGGGCAGCTTCTCGGCTGCCGCGCGACGACGCAACGTCACGCCATCTGCCATTGTACGACAGATCGATGCGCTGGAAGCCGGACTAGGTACGGCTGTCTTCGTTCGATCAACCCGCGCGCTGGCTTTGACCGATGCAGGGCGCGTGGTGTTCGAGCGCGGTCAACCGATCCTGGATGAACTGGTCGATCTGCGGGCGGAAGTGCTGGGCCTCGACGATGCGGTGACCGGCATTCTCCGGCTTGCCTGCTTCCCCACGTTTGGCAAACGCTATGTCATCCCCGTCGCCCACGCGCTGATGGAGCGGCATCCCGATTTCAGCATCGAGTTGGACCTGACCGAGCGACTGGCCGATCCGGTGATGGAGCGCCTGGATGCGGTGATCCGCATCGGCCATCTGGCTGACAGTACGCTGATTTCTAGCAAGATCGCGTCTGACCGCCGCCTGTTGGTGGCTCATCCAGCCTATCTGGCACGGCACGGCGTGCCAGCCCATGAGGAGCTTTGCGAACACCGCCTGATCGATAAGCTGCACGGTCCCGATCTGCTGGGCTGGCGGCATGTTCTGGGGCGCACCACGGCAGAGTTGCCTAGCTCACGCACTGTTTTCCGTTGCGATGATTTCGAGGCGCTGCGTCAGGCGGCGTTCCGGGGGATTGGCATCGCCCTGTTGCCCGAATGGGTGATTGGGCCGGATGTGCGCGCTGGGTTGCTGCAAAAGCTGCCTCAAGATGTGAAGCCACCGGAAGGCGATGCCGGCATTTATGTGCTGCGCGCCTTGCCCAAGGCCAGCACCAGACTGGCTACCTTCATGACGGCGCTGCGCGCCCACATCGGTTCGCCGCCGGTCTGGGCCCATGACCATCAGCCGACCGAGGCGCAACTAGCGGCAGTACCTTCGTTGGCGCCCGCGCCCGCCCTGCTTGAATTGCCAACCACCGCATGATCATCTGCTCAGCGGGATGGCATGCAGATCATTGGTGACGAAATGGAGCAGAGTTTCCGTCACTTTTAAACCCGGTAGGCAAATGACCGGCTCCGACGCAGGGAACACGGCTGGAAGCGACTGGTCTTGGGGCGGAACTACCCGTTCGCTCTAAAACGGCTAATCATATCGCGAAATGTAAGGCCTGCATCCACCATTGTGTAAACCCGCATCGGGCGGGTGCCGTCCTGATTGTGATAGGAGCCGTCAGCCTGCAATATCGGCGTCGGTTTAAGAATATAGTGGCTGGAGGATGGATCCGGCTGAAGCGGCGACATGAGGGCGGTGAGCGTAACTAGCGGGCTGTCACCGAGGACATAAACATCACTCATCGGCATGGCAGGAAAACCGGGAATTTTGGTAAGATTAACTTCCATCTCGTCCAATTGCTGGCTAAGAAAACGGCCAATCTTGCAGCTTTTAGATAAATCTGACAGTTCGGCGGTTGACATCAGAAACTGCCGATAGGCATCGCGCGGGACCTGCCAAATATCGATATCGGATTCATTAAAGATCACCTGCGCGGCAATGGGGTCGACCGAAAAATTGAACTCAGCCTCGTATGGGCCAGGTGGTGGATTGGAAAGACCTGGGTGTTCGTTGCCGCCGATCCACGCCAATTTGATCCTTTTGCCGATTTTGGGTTCGGTCAACCAAGCAATCGCCAGTTCAGTCAGGCTGGCTCCCGCGGCGTAGAACAATGGCTCGCTCGCGTCTTCGCGCATCGCCTCGCGAATGATTGCGGCGGTGGCGGGGGTCGGTTTCCATTCAGTTCGTGCCGAAATCGGCAATTCTGCGCCGCCAATCAGGCGGGGCGAGGGGCCCTGATGGACGATGTCGAGCACTTGCTGCACTTTCTTCACGCCATTCCCGGCCGAAGATGGCCCGCCGAATTTGACCGGAAGATGCGAACTTACAATCAGCGGAATATGCACTGATGGGCTAAGGAGATGATGTGCCAATTGAAACAGGCCATCGGGATCGCCAGCAAAATCATTGTCGATGATCACACGCGCTGACACGCGCCTGGCCACGCTCGCCAATGTCGCTGCCGGTTTGACGACGAAAAGCCCCATGGCAGTCGTGGCCAGAAAACAGCGGCGATCGATCATGGCAATTCTCTCCATTTTTTGGTGCCGGGATGCTGAAAATCATTACGGCTGCTCAAAAGCATGCGCCTAAGCGATATTCATGCCTGAATACAATCAGGCATGTAGGATTTTATCGGCGTGAATTTAATTCTGCTTGGGAAGGGCCGATCTTAAGCAGTGAACCAACGAAATAAGGACAGATTCCGCCGGGCGTTTCACCGTATTTTTGCCGGTTTCTCTGAGCAACATCTTGCTGGTCTGTGTGCTCACTGCTCGCTGCAAAAGTCGATGAAAGCGCGCACTGCCGCTGGGAGCTGGCGGCGGCTGGGATAATAGAGGTGAAAGCCGTTGTACGGTGGACACCAATCTTCCAGCACACGCATGAGGCGCCCTGCGGCGACCAGATCGGCCACTTGCCCCTCGAAGGCATAAGCCAGGCCCACGCCGTCCAGCGCAGCCTCGATCATCAGCGACTGGTCGTTCATTGAAAGCGGCCCGTCGACCTCGACTGCCAGGTCAATGCCGTTCCGCTCAAATTCCCACGCATAATAGCGACCGCTCTCGAAGCGCAACCGGATGCAGGGCAGCGTCTTGAGATCCTGTGGATGCAGGGGCACCCGATGACGAGCCAAAAAGTCCGGCGAGGCGACCACGGCCGATCTTTGGCGCGGTCCGATCGGCACCGCGATCATGCCCTGCGCGATGGTTTCGCCAAAGCGGACCCCGGCATCGAAACCGCCTGACACCAGATCGATCAATCCGTTGCTGATCACGATGTCGACCCGGACCTGGGGATAGGCCGCAACGAAACGACTGACTATCGGGCGCAGCACCATCTCGGCTGAAGAGCGCGCGGCATTGATTCTGAGCGTGCCGGTGGGCGTGCCCCGAAAATTGTTGAGATCGTCCAGCGCGTCATCAATGTCCCGAAACGCCGGGGCGACGCGGGCGTATAGCTGTGCGCCAGCCTCGGTCAGAGTAACGCTGCGCGTGGTGCGGTTGAACAATCGTAGGTCCAGCCGTTCCTCCAGTGCCCGCAAGGCATGGCTAAGGGCCGAAGGTGTGCAGCCGGTCTCATCGGCGGCACGGCGAAAGCTGCCATGGCGCGCAATAGCGAGGAAGCTCGCGAGGTTGCTGGGGCAAATGGTATTCATTGCTGAACGATGCTCATGATCAAGAGGAAAATCCAGTCGATTATCTCACCTGTTGGCAGGCGCTAGAGCCGAGTCAAAGCAACAAGCGCGGATTGGAGTCTTCTCATGCGCACATGGTTCATCACGGGCGTCAGCAGCGGTTTCGGCAAAGCCATCGCGGTAGCTGCTCTGGCCGCAGGCGACACGGTAGCGGGCAGCTTGCGCCGGATCGAAGACTGCGCGGCTTTCGAGGCGCTGGCACCGGGGCAAGCGCTTGGCATCCTGCTGGACGTCACGCAGGATGACGCGATCCAGCCCGCCGTTCAGCGTATCCAGCGGGAGATCGGTCCGATCGATATTCTCGTCAACAATGCGGGGTATGGCCATGAGGGGCTGGTCGAGGAATCGAGCCTCGATGATCTACGGCGCCAGTTCGACGTCAATGTTTTCGGCGCGGTGGCCGTGATCAAGGCTGTGTTGCCGCAAATGCGTGAACGGCGGCGCGGGCACATACTGAACATAACCTCGATGGGCGGCATGATGACCCTGCCGGGGCTGGCATACTATCATGGCAGCAAATTTGCGCTGGAGGGTATTTCGGAAAGTCTGGGCAAAGAGGTGAAACATCTGGGCATCCATGTCACCGCGGTGGAGCCGGGGTCGTTTCGTACAGACTGGGCGGGTCGTTCAATGGTGCGCTCGCCGCGCTCTATTGCCGATTACGACCAGCTGATGGACCCCATCCGCCAGCGGCGCGAAGCTCTCAGTGGCCATCAGGCTGGCGATCCGGCCCTTTTGGCGGCGGCCATCATCAGGCTTGTTGCCGCACAGGATCCGCCTGCGCATCTGCTGCTCGGCTCGGATGCGTTGCGCCTTGTGTCGGAAAAACTGGCCGATCTGCAGGCGGAGTTTTCCGCTTGGCGGTCGGTGACGGAATCGACCGATTTCCCAGTGCCAAGCGTCAGTTGACCACGGGAAAAGCTTTGGCTGTAGGCTCTGTGAAAGATGGATTTACGCTGGTCGTGCTGCCGATCAGGACAGTCAGGTGCAGATTATCGACGCTGGGCACCGCTGACGGCGCGTGCGCGACAAGGGGCAGCGGCACCAGCAACGCTCCAGTGGCGGCCAGAAGAGTGCGGCGGCTCATGTACATGGCATTCTCCTCCAGCGCAAAAATTCAGCGCCGGGTCTGCTCCTGATCGGCTGAAAGCTGCCGGGCGCACAAGCCCTGCGGCTGCCAGGTCTGCGTCAGGGTAGTGGCAGGTTGGGCGGCATCGTGCAGAATCAGAGCGAAGCCCTGCCGGGGCAGTTTGCCGATCGCCATCAGTAGCATCGGCGGCCCGGCCTTGATCAGTAGACTGTTGCCGGGGCCTCGGCCGATCTGGACGCCATCGGGGGTTTCGAGGCAAGTGTCGCCAGCTACGGCATAAAACGCTTCGGGTCCGGAGTGGACGTGCAGCGGCGCCGTGGCGCCGGGCTTGAATACTGACCTGAGATAGTCGGCGGAGTAGGTTGCGGCGGCGGCAAGGGGTAGGGGGCCGATCTCGGCCATGTGCTTACCGCCTTTCGGACGCCATCCGGCATGCTGTAGCGTGAAAAGCCAGACCGATCCGAATGCTTTGGTCACTGTGCTGGTCGCGCTGGCGGCGTGCTCAGCATCGGCCAGCGACGGGAAAATGTCCAAATGCCAAAACAGGGGGCCGGGCGGCAGAGCCGGCAAAGGCGTATGAACCAGCAGGCATGCAGGCCCTGGGGTCTCGATGGTATCGCATGGCCGCGTCGTCGCCTGCGCCCAAGCCGGCGTCGTCAGGCTGATCGCGGCCATAAAAGCGGCGCACACAAGCGTCCTGCGCATCACGCCCTCCGTCGTAGCGGTCGGAGCGGCACTTATGCCCATTTCCAGCAACGGCATCAATCGACATGAGCATGGTTGGCCAACCAGATCCGTGGACGCCGCCAGCCGGTACCGGCAAATGCCGCCCATTTCAGGCAATTGCGCGCCACGCGTTTAGTTGTCCGGTCATGCCGAAACCCGCCTTGTCTTGTGCGCGAGTATTCAATCAGTCTCAATTCCTGATTTCCGTCGATATTCGGGCTGGCCTGCGACTTGGGCAGCGAATGCGTTCATTGCATTGCTCAATGTGTCGCTGCGCGACGACCTTGTTTGAACTTCTGCGCATATGATAGGTTCGCAAAATGAACATCTTGGCTATCGGCAATGCGCTTCATGACCAGCGTTAGGGAACTGGCAGGCGACCAGCCACGCCTCATCGGCGGCGGCGAGGCCGGCGATCTCATCCGAAGCAAGGATTGGGGGGCAACGCCGCTGGGGTCGATCGCTGCGTGGCCGGTCGAGCTGGTTGCGAACTGCCAGACCGTGTTGTCTTCGGCGGTCCCCATGGTCGTGCTTTGGGGTACTCAGGGCATTCTGCTCTACAATGACGGTTACGCAGCGATCTGTGGCCCTCGCCATCCGGCTGCCATGGGCGGCAAGCTGTTGGAGGTCTGGCCAGAGGCGCGAGAGTTCAACGCCCGGGTGATCGAAGCTGGCTTGAGAGGAGAGGCGCTTAGCTTTCACAGGCAGGAATTGGAGCTGTGGAGGAATGGGCAGCCGGAAAGGGTCTGGATGGACCTTGAGTATCTGCCGATCCGTGACAGCGAAGGCTGCCCAATCGGGTCACTGGCGATGGTATTCGACATTACCGAGCGTGTGCTCGCTGAGCGGCGGCTCGCGCAGAGCGAGGAACTCTATCGCTTCCTCGACAGGCTCGGCCAGACTGTTGCGGGATTGCAGGATGCCGACGACGTGCTTTCGGTCACCATGAAGATGGTCGCCGCGCATCTCAAAGCGTCGAACTGTGCCTATGCCGACATGGATGCGGATGAGGACGGCTTCACCATCAGAGGCGATTGGCACGCTCCCGGCTCGCCCTCGATCGTGGGACATTACAGCCTGGCTGATTTCGGGCGCCTTGCAGTGCAGCAGCTGACAGCCGGCCGGCCGCTCATCATCAACGATAATCTTACGGAAATCGCCCCGTCGGAAGCCAAGACATTTCAGGATATCGGCATCGCCGCAACTGTCTGCATGCCGCTTGTGAAGAACGGTCAACTCACGGCGCTGATGGCCATCCACGACAAAATGCCGCGTCGCTGGAGCGACTATGATCTGACGGTTATCCGCGAAGTCACCGACCGATCATGGGCCCACGTCGAGCGGGTGGGGGCCGAAGCCAATCTCCGTGCCCGTGAAGAGCAGCTCAGGTTGGCGATCGAAGCGGCCGAAATCGGTCTATGGGATGTCGACGAGGTCGCTGGTACGTTGTTTTGGCCGCCGCGCGTGAAGGCTATGTTCGGCATCTCCCCGGACGTCCCGGTTTCTCTGGCAGACTTCTATGCCGGCCTGCACCCCGACGATTTCGAAGCGACTGCCGCGGCTTTTGCGGCGGCGGCAGACCCCGAGCGGCGGGCCGTCTATGAGGTCGAATATCGCACGATCGGCAAAGAAGACGGCGTTGAACGCTGGGTTGCGGCAAAGGGGCGCGGCGTATTCGAGGACGGGCGTTGCCTGCGGCTCATCGGCACGGCGATCGACATCACCCACCGAAAGCACGTCGAGGCTCAACTGCGCGACTTGAATGAAACGTTGGAACAGAGAGTGGCGGCGGCGCTCGCGGAGCGAAAGCTGCTCGCCGACGTTGTGGATGGCACAGATATCTTTGTGCAGGTTGTCGATCGCAATTACAATTGGCTCGCTATAAACACGGCTGCCGCAGCTGAATTCGCCCGCATTTTCGGGGTACGGCAGCCCCAGGCCGGCGATAACATGCTGGCCGTGTTGCAAGGGCACGCAGAACATCAAGCAGCCGTACGGGAGGTATGGTCCCGCGCACTCGGGGGCGAGGAATTTATCGAGACAGACGCTTTCGGCGACCTGTCCATCGATCGCCGTTCTTATGAGATGCGTTTCCGCAGCCTTCGCGACTCTGACGGGCATGTGATCGGCGCCTACCAGTTTGTCTCGGACGTGACCGAACGGCTGCGTGAACAGCAACGATTGCAGAGAGCGGAGGCGGCGCTTGCCCAGGCGCAGAAAATGGAGGCTGTCGGACAGCTCACCGGCGGGATCGCGCACGACTTCAACAACCTGCTTCAGGGCGTAACGGGTTGTCTCGATCTCATTCGCCGCAAGTCGGGCGATCCGGACCGGGTGCAGCGATGGGCTGATGCGGGACTGAAAGCGGCAGAGCGCGGGTCCAGGCTCACGGGCCAGCTCCTGGCATTCAGCAGGGCACAGAAGATCGAACTGAAGCCCGTGCCGCTTTCCGATCTGATCACGAATTTCCGTGAGATGATCGATCGAACCATTGGCGCCCATATCACAGTGCGCCTCGACCTCGGCGCGGATGGCGTTCGGGTCTTGGGTGACGATGTCCAAATCGAAATGGCGGTGTTGAACCTTGCGCTCAACGCGCGGGACGCAATGCCCGAGGGTGGCGAACTGACAATCAGCACGCGATCGATCCGCATGGAGCGCGACCGAGAGCTGGACGACGGTGACTATATCGAACTTGCAGTGCGTGACACCGGCACGGGTATGCCGCCTGAGATCGTTACGCGCGCCTTCGACCCTTTTTTCACGACCAAAGGCATAGGCAAGGGAACAGGGCTGGGGCTCAGCCAAGTCTACGGCGCGATGCGTCAAGGCGGCGGAACTGTTCGTATCGAAAGCGCGCCGGGCAAGGGCACGACGGTTCGGCTGTTCTTCCGGCAAACGGATAATTCCGAGAAGGTGGAAAGTTCGACAACCCGCTCGGTAATCACAGCGGGCGTTTCGGCTCAAGTCCTTGTCATCGACGATGATGCCGACGTGCGACATTTCGTTGCCGAATGTCTGGAGACTCTCGGCTTTGCCGTCACTTTGGCGGAAGATGGCGCCGCGGGTCTGGCAGAACTGCAGCGATCCGAGCCAGACGTCATCATTTTGGATTTTGCGATGCCTGGTCTGAATGGTGCCGAAGTTGCCAAGCGGGTGAAAGACATCCGGCCGGCGTTGCCCATTATCTTTGCGACTGGCTATGCCGAAAGCACCGCGCTAGCACAGGTTTTCGATGGACCCGCGCCACTGCTCAAAAAACCTTTCCAGATTGACGAACTTGAGCGCGTGCTGATCGCAACTCTTCAGCACCGCGCTCAGGCGAATCTCGCGCAATCTAGGTCACGACCTAGCTAGAGCAAGGGCGTTTGCTCGATGAGATTTGGCTAATCACTGGCAATGATCCCGGATACCGTTGCCCCCCGGAGGTTGAGCGCGCTCTGAAAGCGCATGCCGCGCTTGGTCACAAACCCTGGACGACAACCTTTCCCTTGGCCCGCCCGGTTTCGACATAGGCAAGGGCGTCCGCAGTCTGCGCAAAAGGAAAGACCTTGTCGACGACCGCGCGGATCGCACCGGCATCAATCAGCTTCGCGATCTCCGCCAGTTGGCCCCCATCCGCGCGCATGAACAGGAAGCTATAGTCGACGCCCAGGCGCTTCGCCTTTTTCACGGTGCCCCGGCTCAGCATCCGCACCACGAGGCGCAGGACGGGGTTCATCCCCAGCGATCGGGCAAAGCCGATGTCCGGCGGGCCGGAGATGGAGATCAGCTTCCCGCCCGGCTTCAGCACGTTCAACGACTTTGCCAGCGCCTTGGCATCCTGGCTGTGGAGCACAAGGTCGTACCCGGACAGCAGCTGTTCGAAATCCTGCGTCCTGTAATCGATCACCACATCCGCGCCGAGGCTTCGGACCAGTTCGGCATTCGCGGCGCTGGTGGTGGTGGCGACGGTCGCGCCGAGATGCTTGGCCAGCTGGATGGCAAAGGTGCCGACGCCGCCCGAACCGGCCTGGATGAACACCTTCTGCCCGGGCTTCACTTTGCCCAGTTCGACCAGCGCCTGCCAGGCGGTGAGACCGACGAGCGGGATCGACGCGGCCTCTTCCATCGACAGGCTCGTCGGTTTCAGTGCGAGGTCCGCCGCGTTCACCGCGATCCTCTCCGCAAACGTGCCGGCGCGGCCATCGCGCGGGCGCGCATAGACTTCGTCGCCTGCCTTGAACTGGCGCACATTGGCGCCGGTGCGGATCACGGTTCCGGCCAGATCGTGCCCCGGGATGAACGGCGGGCGATAGGGCAGGAAGAGCTTGAACTCGCCGTCACGGATCTTGGAATCGAGAAGGTTGATCGCGGCGGCGTCGATGCGGACGAGAACATCGTCGGCACCGATCTCGGGATCGGGCATGTCGCGCAGGCGCAGCGGGCCCTTCTTCTTGTACTTGTCGACGACAAAGGCTTTCACGTGCGGTCTCCAGCGTGAGATGGTGTCGGGTCAATCGGCGAGGAAAGCTGCGGCTTTCGAGACGAACTCGTCGTGATACTGGAAGATGCCGCCATGGCCGGCGTCAGGGTAGATCACCAGTTCGGCATTCGGAATGCGCCGGGCCAAGTCCAGGCTGTTCGCGGTGGGCACCATGATGTCGTTGTCTCCATTGGCGACAAGCACCGGTATCGCGATCCGCGCGAGATCTTGCGGAGACTGGCGTCCCCAGGCCTTGATCGCGGCAAGCTGGCGCAGGAAGGCACGCGGCGTTGGTCCTTTGTCACGATCCGCCTTGCGCTCGTTCAAGCGCGCGAGAAAGTCCCTGGCCGCGCGGCGGCCTCTGGTGGTGCCCGTGAAGAACAGATAGGTCTTCGGGTCGCGTGCGGTCAGCATGCCTTTGAGGATCAGCGGCCAGGAGATGGCGCCGACTCTATCGATGCCGGTGCCGCCCGCAGGGCCGGTGCCGGTGAGGATCAGCTTGCGCACTAGGCCCGGCGCCCTGAGCACGAGATCCTGGGCGACGAAGCCCCCCAGCGAGAAGCCCAGCAGATCGACCTTGGTGAAGCCCAGCGCGCTGATCACGGCCTGCACGTCGCGCGTCATCTCCCCTATGGTCACCGGGGCCGATCCGCCGGAAAGACCGATCCCGCGATAGTCGAGCGCGATCACGTGGCGTCCGGTGGCGAGTCCGTCGACGATGCGTGGATCGAAATTATCCAGCACCGCGCCCCAGTGGTTGAGCAGGACCAGCGGCGTCCCGCCGCGTGGCCCGAGTTCGCGATAGGCGAAGCGGATCTTGCCCATGGTCACGAAGCGGTTGGGGGCGTCGCGATAGCGGCGTGGCGATGCGGTCGGATGGGTTGCGTTGGTCATGATGGGCCTGCGTTGCCCGCGCACGGGTCGATGAAGGGGAAGGGGCGTTCAGGCGATGTTGAACTGCTTGCGCAGCGTGCGATCGAACAGCGCGCGGGGCAGAAAGCGCCGGGCGAAGGCCGTCTGTCGCGCCGCCTTGCCAGAAGGGTAACGCAGCTGCGGTTTGCCGGCCTGTGCTGCGGCGACAATGGTTTCCGCCACATCCTCCGCCGTATCGCCGGTCGCCATCGCCGCCGCGAACGCGGCCTGGTAGCGCGCGAACGCGTCGTTATAGTCCGCGACGGGTCGATCGCCGCGCGGCGAATTGGCTTCGATGGATGTCTTGGTCGCCCAGGGCTCGATCACGGCGACGCGAATGCCGAACGGGCGCACTTCGTGGTCGAGCGATTCCGAATAGCCTTCAATGGCGTGCTTGCTCGCCGTGTAATGGGCGCCGAAGGGACCGGGGATCAGCCCCACGACCGAGCCGATATTCAGGATCCGCCCGCCGCCCTGGCCGCGCAGGATCGGCAGCACCGCGTTCGTTACCCGGACGACGCCCAGATAGTTGGTGTCGAACAAGGCGCGGACCTGCTCGATCGAGCTTTCCTCCGCAGCGCCGGAAATCGCATAGCCGGCGTTGTTGACCAGTAGGTCGATGCGGCCGAGCTCGGCGTGCGCGGATGCCACTGCTGCGGCAACCGAGGCGTCCGATGTCACGTCGCAGGCGATCATCCGGATGCCATCGCGGATTTCGCCGGGTGCCGCCTTGCGGCTGGTGCCGATCACCCGGTAGCCCGCGCGGGCGAGCGCCATAGCGGCCGCCTTGCCGATGCCGCTCGAGGCGCCGGTCACGAATGCTGTCTTCGATGCGTTGAATGTGGAGGTCGCCATGGCGTTGTTCTCGATCTGGCGTGCGGCATTGGCCGCGCGGCGGTTGATGGTGGGGTGGGTATCGAGGACCGTGCCGCAGCACGGCCCCGTTGGCTCAGTTGCCGGACGCGTCGGTAAAGCGGGGGTAATCCGTGTAGCCTGCGGCGCCTCCGCCATAGAGCGTGGCTGGATCGATCTCGGCCAGGGGCGCGCCGCGCTGCAGCCGTTCGACGAGGTCCGGATTGGAGATGAACGGGCGCCCGAAGGCGATCAGGTCGGCCTTGCCTTCCGCCAGATGCGCGGTCGCGAGACCCAGATCATAGCCGTTGTTGGCGATATAGGCCTTTGAGAAGCGGCGGCGCAGCGAGCCGTAATCGAAGGGCGCGACGTCGCGCGGGCCACCGGTCGCGCCTTCGACGACGTGGATGTAGGCGATACCCAGAGTGTCGAGCTGATCGACGATATAGTCATATTGTGCCTGCGGATCGCTGCAGGCGATACCGTTGGCGGGCGAGACCGGGGAAATCCGGATGCCGGTGCGTTCCGCTCCGATCTCCTGCGCCACCGCGGCCGTGACTTCCAGCATCAGCCGCGCGCGGTTTTCCACCGAGCCGCCATAGGCGTCGGTTCGGACATTGGCCCCGTCTTTGGCGAACTGCTCGAGCAGATAGCCATTGGCACCGTGCACCTCGACCCCGTCGAAACCCGCCTCGATCGCGTTGGCGGCCGCCTGGCGGAAGTCGTCGACGATGCCAGCCAGCTCCTCGATCCTTAGCGCGCGGGGCTCGGAGACATCGACAAAGGCGTTGTTGACGAAGGTCTTGGTCTCGGCCCGGATGGCCGAAGGCGCGACCGGCTGGCCGCCGTCAGGCTGGAGGTCGAGATGGCTGATCCGGCCGACATGCCAGAGCTGGAGGACGATGCGGCCACCCTTTTCGTGCACCGCCGCGGTCACCTTGCGCCAACCTTCGATCTGGTCGCTGGTGTAGATGCCGGGCGCGTCCTGGTAGCCTTGCCCTTGCTGCGAAACCTGGGTCGCTTCCGAGATGATCAGTCCGGCTGACGCCCGCTGGGCGTAATATTCGGCGGTCAGGTCACCCGGCACCAGGCCGGCCCCGGCGCGGTTGCGGGTAAGCGGCGCCATCACGATCCGGTTGGAAAGTGGAATGGCGCCGAGGGCGTAGGGTTCGAAAAGCGTGTTGCTGGTCATGATGCACCTGAAGGATGGCCGCTGTCGCGGCATGGGCTTGGGGAGGGCTTGGTGCTCAGGCGCGCGTGCGATAGCGCTCGGCCGGCAGGGCGTTGCCGACGTTGCCGATCATGGCCTTGCGCGCGCCGTCGAACGCATCCCACTGGCCGGCATCGTGCAGCGGCGGGATCGTCACCGGTTCGCGGCGGTCGAAGCCGAGCAGGGCCGCGTCCACCAGATCGCCCACTTCCATGACGTTGCTCATGGCATCGACGTCGGCACCGGCATGACCCCAGATCTCGGTGCGGGTCGAGGCCGGAAGCACCGCCTGGACGTAGACGCCCTTCGGCCCGAGCTCCTGCGCAAGGCCCTGCGACAGGAACTGCACGAAGGCCTTGGTTGCACCATATACCGTCATGCCGAATTCCGGTGCCACGCCAACGACCGAGCCGATATTGATGATCGCACCTTCGCCGGCCTCGGCAAGACGCGGGGCAATCGCCTTGGAAAGGCGCAGCAGCGCAGTTGCGTTGAGCGCGACGAGCCTGGTCATGTCTTCGACGCTCTGGTCGACGAAGCTTCCGCCGATCGCCGTTCCGGCATTGTTGACCAGGATGCCGATGCGCGCATCCTCCCGCAGCCTGGCCTCGACCTTGGCGAGATCTGTCGCCTGGGTAAGATCGGCCGGGAGGATGTCGATCGTCACCCCGGTTTCCTGCCGCAGGCGCGCCGCAAGCGCTTCCATCCGCGTCGCATCGCGCGCGACAAGCACCAAGGCATGGCCACGGCGGGCGAACCGCTCGGCATAGGTGGCGCCAATGCCGGTGGAAGCGCCGGTGATCAGAACTGCAGGAATGTCGCTCATCGGATTGCTCTTTCTGTATCGGGCTCTATATTCATGACAGCGATCATGATTGGCTAAATATGATAGCCATCATCTAAATGTCAACGGCGGTCGCGGAGAAATTTGGATATGAAGGTCAGCAGAGAGCAGATGGCGGAAAACCGTCGCCGAATTCTGAAAGTCGCCAGCGCCTTGTTCAGGGAAAAGGGCATCGAGGCGGTGAGTGTCGCGGAGGTGATGAAGGCGGCAGGCCTCACCCATGGCGGCTTTTACGGGCATTTCCGCTCGAAGGACGATCTGGTGGCGCAGGCGCTTGCGAACGCGCTTGCAGCGGACAGTTTCGAGAACGGAAGCTTCAGCGATTTTGTCCGGGCCTATCTGGCCCCGCGACACCGGGATAATCCCGGAGGCGGTTGCCCGACCGCCGGCCTCGCCGCTGCCATGCGCCACCAGACGCCTGCAGCCAAAGCCACCATGACGGAAGGGCTGCGAACGCAGATCGCGCGCATCGAACATGCGCTTCCGGCGTTGCCCGCAGCGGACAAGCGTACCGCTGCAATCGGAAGCTGGGCGGCGATGGTTGGGGCGGTCATCCTGGCGCGGGCGGTCGATGACCCACAATTGTCGGACGAGGTGCTCGAGCGAACGCGCGCATGGATCGACGCTGCCGTCAGGTAGGCCGCAGCGTCGCCGACAGGAGAACCGGCCCTGCGCGGGTCCGCTGGCTTTTACATTCTCGGGCCGCCGCTGGGGCAACTTTGGCGCCTCTCTAGCCACTCCTCGTCTGTACGGGGCACCGCGACGTTGAGGCGCGTCTGCTTATGGAAAGATCCGCAATTCCACACGCCGTGTTGGATCGACGGCTTCGTCCCGCGATGCCACCTTCGCTTCCGGCAGCGCCCGACCACCTTCGGGTATTCACCTAGTTGAGCCAAATGTCCGGTTCTGACTGAAGTTACCGAAGGAGACAGGTCGGACCCGCCGATCGGCGAGGCTGCCTAGAAGCCACGCAGGCGCCTTGAGTAAGGAACGTGACATGGATCAGGACGTTGACTGGCACTGTCTTCAGGGACCCAAGTGACAGGAACGACCATGGGCGACCTCACAAACAAGATCAGCGCCGCCGGCAACAAGGTGGTGGGCAACTGCAAGGAGACGATTGGCAAAGCGACTGACAACGAGAAGCTGGTCGTCGAAGGCGAGGCGTAACGGCTCAAGGGTATGGCGCAGGATGTGAAAGGCACCGTCAAGGGCCCGCTCGGCGACAATATCTCAGCCTGTTGCTAGGGGCGGCCCGTGCGGACTGCCACGGAAGCATTCCCTTTTCGAGCTACCCACCAGGGCGCGGCTATCGCGGCCTTGCGCGCAACCAATAGAAGCGAATGTCCTGCTGATGACCGAGAAATTTGACGGTACGTCCATCGAGGAGGAGTCCGAACGGGCCGAATCCCTCCTGAGTTTTGACTTGGAAGAGTTGGCCGGCAGCGCGGCGCTGACGCGCATCACCGATTTCGCAGCCGCCTTGTGCGCTACACCGATCGCCCTTGTGAGCATCGTCGAACGCGAGCGACAATGGTTTCCAGCACGAACCGGGCTCGACGTTGCAGAGACTCCGCGTGAGACATCCTTCTGCGCGCACGCCATGCGCGGCACCGATCTCATGGTCGTGCCTGATGCAACGCAAGATCTGCGGTTTGCAGACAATCCGCTGGTGGCCGGCGCGCCCTACATTCGATTTTATGCGGGTACGCCGCTCATCTCGGACGACGGTGTACAGCTCGGCGCGCTTTGCGTCATCGATCGAGAACCGCGTTCCGGACTAACCAAGGTGCAGCGCGAAGGATTGTTCGTCCTGGCCTCGAATATCATGTCATTGCTGACCGCACGCCGTGCGTCTCTCCGGACCGACCGGGAGTTGGACGAACGGGAAGCCAAATTCCGGATCCTGGCGGATGCGATGCCGCAGATGGTCTGGTCGGCGCGTCCAGACGGGTTCCACGACTACTACAACGCGCGCTGGTATGAATTCACGGGCATGCCGGCCGGCTCCACCGATGGCGAAGGCTGGAATGGCATGTTCCATCCGGAGGACCAACCCCACGCTTGGTCGGTCTGGCGCCGATCGCTGGCAACGGGCGAACCGTACGAAATCGAGTATCGACTGAGACGTGCGGACGGCGAGTATCGGTGGACTTTGGGCCGAGCTCTCCCCATCCGTGATCGAAACGGCGTGATCACACGATGGTTTGGAACATGCACGGATATCCACGATCAAAAGATGATACAGGCGCAAAGAGAGATCGTGGCGCACGAGCTCAGTCATCGTATCAAGAATATCTTCGCCGTGATCAGCGGCCTGATCAGCTTCTCGACACGGCAACATCCCCAGATGAAACCCGTCGCAGATGATTTGCGCGAACGGATCCTGGCACTCGGGCGCGCGCATGATTTTGTTCGACCGCATAGCGATGCATCCAAGCCGAGCGCCGTGCAGGACAGCCTGTCCGGGATGCTCGGTGAACTGATGGATGCATATGCCGGGCGCATCGCCATCTTGGGAGATGATACGACCATCGACGATCGCTCTGCCACGCCCTTGGCCCTGCTGTTTCACGAGCTGGCCACCAATGCAGCGAAATATGGATCGCTTTCGTCCGCCGATGGCAGGGTCCAGATCACGATCGAGGTGGGCGATGGTCGCGTAGAAATCGAATGGCTCGAGCGCGGGGGGCCGCCGGTCGCCGCGCCCTCGCACGACGGTTTCGGCACCAAATTGATCGAGCTCAGCGCGATCAAGCAGTTGGGCGGTCACATAGAGCGGAACTGGTCCGTCGAAGGCTTGCGTCTGCGCCTCGTCGTTCCCACCGCGGCACTACATCGCTAGCGGACGTCGTCTGCTAAATGATGATGACATCCTGATGGATCACGTTCGCTGATTCCGGATCCGCTGCGATAGCCGCTGCCGCGAGGACCGCTTCTTCCGAAAATGGTTTACGGATATAGCCGACAGCAGTCCGGGCAGGTTGTTCGATCTGATTTGGGTTGGCGGTCACGTAGACGATCCTCATACTGAACCTGTCCGCCAGCTCCAGCGCCAGCCCAGGGCCGGTCGGCCCATCTCTCAGATTCAGATCAACGAACGCTACTTTGGCTGTCGCTCCGGCAGCCAGCGCTTCCGTCTGATCGGCTGCAATGGCAACGACGGTGTACCCGGCATCCTGAAGAATCCGCTCTATTTCCAAGGCAATGAAGATTTCGTCCTCGACGATAAGCACGGATTTCATACTGGGAACCTCATGCATTCACAATGCTGCAGCGCCGCACCCGTTCCCTTTTCAATTGGCCCCTGCCAATGCCTTCATTTGCTGCTCAAGCCGGCTTGCAGATCGGCATTGGTCAAGGCCGGAACGTCGGTGACGCGTATGCCTTGACGCACGTCTGGCGTCATCTGCCGCGGCCATTTCCCTGTCGATCGATGCGGTTAATGCCGAACCGCTCCTGGAGATCAAGGACCGCCAGCTGTTGGTGGATGGCAAACCCTATCTGGCGCTCGGCGGAGAGCTGCACAATTCCAGCGCGTCCGGCCCTGAATACATGGGGCCGATCTGGGACAAGTTGCGGGCTATGCAGGAGTTTCCTCGCCCAGCTACGCAAATCGGGACTGCGTGGTTCCGCAACATCTTGTAACGACGCTGTAACCTGTGACTGTCGGCCCTATTACGGTACATAACTGGCCGCTGCACGGCGCACCCCTAAGCAACACGTGATACAGATTATTGGGGGGGTTGGAATGAAATGCACGGCGCGGATGCTGGCATTGGCCGGGTGGTCGATGACGGCAATATTGGTTGTGGCGGAAGCGCGCGCGGCTGAGGAAGACGATCCTCAAAACAACGACATTCTTGTGGTCGGCAGGCCGCTGGCCGCTCTCACGGCACCGGCTCCCACCGGCAGCCGCCTTGGTCTGACCCCGCTGGAAACCCCCGCCACCATCTCGATCATCGACGGCAACGAACTGCGCGCTCGAGGCGATCTGACAATCGTCGATGCGGTTACCCGTGCGCCTGGGATCACTTCCTCGGCAAACCCCGGCAATGGCGGGACCGCGCTGGTTGCGCGAGGCTTCAGTGGACAAGGTTCGGTCCTGCAACTCTACGACGGCGTTCGGCTCTTTCCGGTTGCCGGCACGATCACCTTTCCGGCAGATCCGTTCAACGTGGAAAGGGTCGAAGTGCTCAACGGTCCGTCGTCTGTGCTCTACGGGCAAGGCGCGCTCGGCGGCGCGGTCAATGTGATCACCAAGAAGCCGAATACCGCCAGGACCGAGGTCAACGGCGAAGCCAGCTATGGTGCGCAGAACAGCTGGCATGTTGCGGCTGGCTCGGGAGGGCCAATCGGTGACAGGCTGTCCTACCGCATCGATGGCAGTTACCGGCAATCTGACGGCTATGTCGATCGCGGGGACTCCAGCAGCTATGCCCTTTCGGCAGCGCTGCGTTTTGCGCCGTCCGACTCTTTCTCGCTCACGCTGCGTGACGATTATGCGAACCAGCGGCCAACCGAGTATTTCGGCACGCCGCTGATCGACGGCAAGCTCGACAGGAGCATCCGTCGCCGCAACTACAACGTCGCCGACGCCGAGCTGCATTACCGCGATAACCGTGTGATCCTGACCGCAGAGTGGGCGCCTTCCGCAGCCATCAGCATTTCCAACACAGCGTATTGGCTGACCAGCAAGCGCTTGTTCAAGAATCTCGAGAGCTATTGCTGGATCGGTGCCAGCGGCGATTGTCCCAATGGCTATAATGGCACCTCCGGCACCCCGGGCACGATCTACCGCACCGACAATCTCGGCATCTTTCACGACCAATCGCAGATCGGTAACCAGGGCAGCGTCAAGTGGAACGGCTCTTTCGGAGCTATCCGCAACGACCTCGTGGTCGGGTTCGACGTCAACAGGATCAACCTGACCTATTCGAACGATTTTGGTTCGGACCTTCAGGAGGATTTTGTCGACCCGCGGACATTCGATCCGGGGTTGTTCTTCGATACACAGGGTATCGCCCCGCGGTACCGCACGCGCACCACCGAATACAGCTTCTTCGCCGAGGACCGGTTGCGCCTCAGCGACCAGCTTTCGATCGTTGCCGGTATCCGCGACGAGCACGACCGGGTCTATCGCCAGAACATCGACCCTGCCGGCGCAATCAGCGCGCGGCTGTTCACCAAGACGCTGCGCAACACGACCTGGCGGGCCGGCGCGGTTTACCAGCCGACCGCGACAGTGTCGCTCTATGGGCAGTATTCGACCGGCACCGATCCGCTCGGCACACTCACCACGTATTCGGGTTCGCAGACCCGGTTCAGCAATGCGACCGGCAATCAGGTCGAAATCGGCGTCAAGGCCAGCTTCCTCGATGGGCGGGGGACGGCCTCGATCGCTGCCTATCGCATCGCCAAGAAGGGCCTGTTGTCGCAGCGGACGGCGACCAGCCCGATCGAACAGGTGGGCCAGCGCTCGTCGAAGGGTATCGAAGCTTCTGTCTCGCTCGATTTGCCGCTGGGCTTCGGCATCGATGCGAACGGCACCATACTCGACGCGCGTTTTGACGATTTCATCAGCGGCACGAGCATCTACACCGGCAAGACGCCGCCCGGCGTCCCGGAACAATCGGCCAATGTATGGCTGCGTTGGGATGCGGCCAAACAGGTGCAGGTACGCGCCGGTCTTCGCTATGTCGGCCGCACCTATTCCGACAACGCCAACAGCTTCCGGGTGCCCGCCTATGCGGTTGTAGACGGCGGGCTGAGCTATGCCGTGACTAGCAAAGTCGCTGTTGACCTTAGGTTCTATAATCTCTTCGACAAGGATTATGCGACGACCACCTACAATGACGAACAATGGATCCTCGGCCGTCCGCGCTCGCTCGATCTCACGGTTCGCGTCCGCCTCTGACATGTCTGGCGGCAGGCTCGGTCACCATCTCAAGCGTTGGCTTTTTCTGGTTCACCGCTGGATCGGCATCGTCACTTGTATGCTCTTCACGATATGGCTCGTTTCTGGCCTGGTGATGATCTACGTTCCGTTCCCGTCGCTCGGCAAGGCCGAGCGGCTGGCCGGTCTCGCGCCGATCGATTGGGCAGCAGTGCGTGTGCCGCCCGAAGAAGCGCGACGGGTTGCAGGTGGCAGGCCGGTGCGCAACCTGACTCTGGAAATGCGCGATCGCGCGCCAGTATGGCAGATCGAGCCGTGGGATGCCGCCCCGGTGGCGATCTCTGCCGTCTCGGGCAATGTTCTGGGTCAAACCGACGGAGCGTCTGCGCGCCGAATTGCCGGTGATTTCGGGCATGCTCCAGTTCGCCTGATCACAGCTCTCGAACGCGATCAGTGGACCGTTGCGGGCAGCTTCGACCGCCACCGACCGCTCTGGAAGGCCGAACTCGCGGGCGAGGGCGGCAGGGTGCTGTACGTCTCGTCGCGGACCGGTGAGGTGGTGCTCGACACCAACGGGACGGAGCGTTTCTGGAACTGGATCGGATCCGTTCCGCACTGGATCTATCCAACGGTGCTGCGGCAGTACAATCTGGTCTGGCGGCAAGTCGTCATGTGGGTGTCGGGCCCCTGCATCATCGGTGCGATCACCGGACTTTGGATCGGGATACTGCGGTTGCGCACGGGACGCAGCCGCTACAGCGCAGGGCGCTTCACACCCTATCGCGGTTGGATGAAATGGCATCATGTTTCAGGGCTCGTTGGCGGGGTCTTCCTGACAACCTGGATTTTCAGCGGGTGGCTGTCGGTCGACCCAGGCCGGCTTTTCGCGAGCCCAGGCCTCAGTCTCGCTTCCCAGATCAGCTATGCGGGAGCCGACAAACCGTTGACACTTTCCGCTGATGCGCTGGGACGGTCTGCGACGGGGGCGAAGCTGGTGCGCATCCGCTGGAGCCTTGGCAGGCCGCAGGTACTGGTCGAGCGCGGCCCGCAACAGGCAAGCTTCCTCAGTGGCAAGACGCTCACGCCATGGCAAACTGATCGCGCCACCATCGAGCAGCGCGCTGCGCAGCTTGTCCCTGCGGGCCATATCATCGCTGTTGACCGCCTTGTAGCACCCGATGCCTATTGGTACGAAACGGACGGACTGCCGCTGCTCCCCGTTCTGCGCATCCGCTTTGACGATCCGGCGCGAAGCTGGGTCTATATCGATCCGGCGAGTGGTGCGATCGTCGGCGATACCGACACCCGGCGCCGCCTCTATCGCTGGGCTTTCGACCTCCTGCACAAATGGGATCTGAACGGCTTGACCCAAGCGCGGCCTGCCTGGGACGCAGTGCTGTGGCTGACATCGCTCGCAGGGCTGGTAATCGCAGTGAGTGGCGTCGTGATCGGCTGGCGGCGCTTGAATCGCTAGGCGGCGTGGACAAATTGCACAGCGCAACCGTTGCGTTGTGGAATTTGTCCACGCCGCCTAGACTTTTAGCGACAGCTCCGTAGGCATGCCTCGATCGCGATGGGCCCTGGCCGATGCTGGAGCAGCAGCGTGCAGGTCGGGGTCGGCAGCCCTTTCTCGGCGACTAGATAAACGTCCGCTCTTGCCGAAGTCCGCCCTTCAACGAGCAGATTGCGAACAGCAGGAATGTTCCAGCCCCCGACACCCCCCATCACCCCACCCGCGGAATCCGGTACGGCAGCATGAACTGCACCATGGGCGAGGCGAAGCGGGCCATGTCGAGGCTTTCCTGCACCGAGACGACCGGTTCGCCGTAGAGGGTGGAGCGCAGGGTGGAGCGGGCGTAGAAGGGGGCGTCTTCCCAGGTGCGGACAACGCTCGCCAGGCCGCGGTCGGCGCGGGTCTTGCGTTCCATTTGCCACAGGGTGTTGGGCAGGGGGGCGACGGGGGGGAGCACGTCTTCCTCGTGCGGGGTGCCGTCGGCGGCGAAGCGCAGGGCGCTGGCGAAGGGGCGGCCGCTCTGGCGGATGCCTTCGTACATGACGAAAGCGCCTTTCCGGCTGTGCGCGCGGGACCAGTGCCACACGCGAAAGCCTTGTTCCAGCGACTCTGCGCCAAAGTTGGAATCGAGATAGGCGCTGCCCTGCCACGACAGCGCGGGCGCCTGCATCGTCACTTCGATCCGCGCGCGCGGGGCCAGGCAGTGCCAGCGGTGCACGCCTTGCGGATCGAGTGCAAAGGCCGTGGCATTCATGGTTTCGGGAATGACCCGGATGCGGCCGGCGACGCGGCGCTGCCAGGGCACGCCCACGCGCTTGTCCATTTCCTCGATCTCGATTTCCAGCGCATTGCCGGTCCAGTGCACGCTGCTGGGCCCGATCTGAAGGGTATCGGCATCGCGCCGCACGGCGCCGCGCGCGCGCTCCGTCATCGTCCAGCGCGCGTCGGGACCATAGAGCGCGACGTTGAGCGCGCAGTGATCGAGCGGATCGGCCCGGCCGCTTTTCTTGTAATAGGGCGAAAACACGCTGCCGATGAAGGCGATGATAGTCAGCCCGTGGCGCCCGCAGGCGCTGATCGCGTCGACATACCACCAGCCGTAGCCACCGGGTGGAACCGCCGCATCGAAGCGAGGTCTTGCATCACCACCTGGGCTGCCAGCCGTCCCGACAAGGCGGCCATCGGCACCCCTGCCCCCGGGTGGGTGCTTCCACCCGCGCAATAGAGCCCAGGGATCCGCGTCCGCGTGCCCTGGCGCAGGAAGGACGCCGCCCAGCCGTGCGAGGCCCGTCCATAGATCGCTCCGCCGGTCGAGGGCGAAAAGGTCTCGAACGTGTTCGGCGTCAGCAGCACGCGGGGAAAATCCACTTCCAGTTCCAGCCCGCAGCGCTGCAGCGCCCGGCTCATGGCCAACGTGCATTGGTCCCTCTCCTTTTCGGTATAGACGTGGCTGTCGCCATTGGCGGGCGCGTTGACGATGATCTGCAGCCGTTCGCGGCCGCCATCGTTGGCCAAGGCGCCGTCGCGATCCTGCGCGCAGACATAGACGCTGGGATCGGCGGGTGGGCGGCCCCCGGCGATATCGCGGAATTCGCGCGGGTAATCGGGCGAGAACAGGACGTTGTGGCGTTGCAACGGAAAGCTGCCGCTGCTGCGCGCATGGGCGAGCCAGACCATCGCCGATAGCGAGCGCTTGCGCACCCCGTGGCTGCTGACTGCCATGGCCGCCACCGGGCCCAGGCGGCCCGCTGCCAGCGCTTCGGGATCGGCATTGGCAATCACGGCATCCGCTGCCACGTGATCGCCATTGGCCAGGACCACGCCTGATGCCCGGCCGAGCGCGGTTTCCAGCATCGCCGCGCCGGTGCCGAAGCGGAACTGCGCGCCATGTGCCTTGGCCAGGTTCATCAGCGCCTGGGCCAGCGCGCTCATCCCGCCATCGATCAGCCAGACGCCAAGCGACTCGACATGCGCGATCAGCATCAGCGTGGCCGGCGTGGCAAAGGGGGAAGAGCCGCAATAGGTGGCATAGCGCGCGAAAAGCTGGCGCAGGCGGGGATCGGCAAAGTGCTGCCCCAACACGGCCCACAGGCTTTCATAAGGGCGGATCGCCAGTAGATCGCCCAAGCGCCAAAGGCCGATGCGCCACATCAGCGATGGCGGCCAGGCGAGCTTGCTGCCGCGCAACATCGTGGCATCGAGAATGCCGTGGATGCGCGCCGCCTCTGCCCGAAACGCGCGAAACCCGGCGGCCGCGCCGGCCCCGGCGAAATCACCGATCGCCTCTTCGCTGCGCGCCGGATCGGCATGAAGATCGAGCTGGCGGGTCTCGTCCCAGGCGTGGCGGGCCAGCACTTGCGCGCGCCGGATCGTCACGTGATCGGCAAGGCTTGCCCCGCATTCGTGGAAAATCTCGTCGAACACGTCGCGCAGGGTGAACACGGTTGGTCCGGCATCCACGGCCACGCCGTCTACCGCGATCTGCCGCGCCTTGCCCCCCGGATGGGCGGCTTTCTCGATCACGGTCACGGCGTGGCCCCGCGCCGCGAGCAGCGCCGCTGCCGCCAGGCCGCCGATGCCGGCGCCGATGATCGCAACACGTGCCGCCATCTGCGTGCCCCCGTCTGCATGAATGCGTTGGAAAAGGAATCGAGCCTGCGTGTTCGCAATTGAACTTTACCGCATATGTGTCAAACAAGATAGACATATGCTGATGTCAACCACCATTGAAGGCTTTCAAGCCTTGCCACGGCTCAAGCGCTGGAAGGGGCGGTGGGTGGCGTGGCGCAACGCGGTCTTGGCCAGCCCGCATTTCCAGTTGTGGGCGGCGCGTCTGCCGCTGCTGTCCTGGGTGGCGCGGCGGCGCGCGGTGCAGGCATTCGATCTGGTGGCGGGCTTTTGCTATTCGCAGGTTCTGGCAGCGGCGGTGCAGGTCGGGCTGCTCGACCTGTTGCGCCGGGGCCCCTGCGATCTGCCCGGTGTGATCAAGGCCAGCGGCCTTTCGCAAGCGGCGGCGCTGCGCCTGGTGCGCGCGGCGGCCGCGCTCGACCTGGCTGAGGAAGTGGCGCCGGGATGGTGGCTGCTCGGGCCGCAGGGGGCGGCGCTGCAGGCCAATCCGGGCGCGATTGCGATGGTTCGTCATCACGCCCTGCTTTATGCCGATCTGGCCGATCCGGTGGCCCTGCTGCGGGCCGATCGTGCTGCGCCCACTGCGCTTTCCGCGTTCTGGCACTATGCCGGCAACGCCCCTGCGCCAGAGGCTGCGGCCTATTCCGCGTTGATGGCCACCTCGCAAGCCATGGTCGCCAGCCAGGCGCTGGGGGCCTATCGCTTTGCGCGGCATCGCCGGGTGCTCGATGTGGGGGGTGGGCACGGCGCCTTTGCCAACGCGGTGGCGCGCGCCTGCCCGCGGGTGGATGTGGGGGTGTTTGACCTGCCGCCGGTGATCGCCGGGGCGCAAGTGGACCGGCGCATTGTGTTGCACGTGGGCGATTTCTTCCGCGATCCGCTGCCCGCGGGGTATGATTGCATCACGCTGGTGCGGGTGCTGCACGATCATGACGATGCCGCCTGCGGGGCGCTGTTGCGCGCCGTGCACCGTGCCCTGCCGCCCGGTGGGCGACTCGTGGTGGCAGAGCCGATGGCAGCGACGGCGGGGGCCGCCGCGATGGGCGAGGCCTATTTCGGGCTCTACCTTTGGGCGATGAATGCCGGCCGCCCGCGCTCTGCCTGCGAATATGGCGCGATGCTGAAAAACGCCGGGTTTTCCCGCTGGCGGCGCCAGGCGACGGATTACCCGGTCGTGTCCAGCCTGATTGTCGCGTTTAGATGACAAAATAAAGCGTCAACTGTAATTGACGTTTGACCGCGTTGGCGTATGTTGATTCTTGCCGGACCACATCCGCCTTTGGGTGTTGCGCCGGGGTCGAACAGACCGATGGGAGAAGGACCGGGGCATGGATGCGCTGGCCGTCATACTCGAGGCACCCAGGTGCATCGCGCTGCGCAAGCTGACGTTGACCGGCTCGGCCGGAGCGGGGCCTGCGACGGGCGCTTCGCCGGCGCCGCTCGGCCCTGGCGACGTCCTGGTCGACGTGCGGTGGAGCGGCATCAGCACCGGCACCGAGAAGCTCTTGTGGTCGGGCGAAATGCCGGCCTTTCCCGGAATGGGCTATCCCCTGGTGCCGGGCTATGAATCGCTGGGCCGTATCGTGGACGCCGGGGCCGATGCCCAGGGGCGGATCGGTGACTGGGTCTTCGTGCCCGGCGCGGCCTGCTATGCCGATGCGCGCGCCTTGTTCGGTGGAACCGCGCAAGCCCTGATCGTGCCGTCGGCGCGCGCCTTTCCGGTGGCCGAAACGCTGGGCGCCGATGGCGTGCTCTTTGCCCTGGCCGCAACCGCGCTTCACGCGCTCAACGGCGGAGCGGCGCCCGATCTGATCATCGGGCATGGCGCGCTGGGCCGTTTGCTCGCGCGGCTGGCGATCGCGCAGGGTGCGCCCGCGCCAACGGTGTGGGAGCGTAATCCGCTGCGGCGCACGGGCGATACCGGCTATCGCGTGATCGCGCCCAAGGACGACGACCGGCACGACTATGGCACGATCTATGATGCCAGCGGCAATGCCGATTGCCTGGACCTGCTGATCCCGCGGCTGCGCCACGGCGGCGAAATCGTGATGGCCGGGTTCTATGCCAACCGCCCGAGCTTTGCCTTTGCCCCCGCCTTCATGCGCGAGACGCGTTTTCGCATTGCGGCAGAGTGGCGGAGCGAAGACCTGGAGGCGACGCGCGCGCTGGTCGAGCGGGGGGCGTGCAGCCTGGCTGGCGTGATCAGCCACATGCGCCCCGCGCACGAGGCGCAGGATGCCTACCCCGAAACTTTCCTGGCCACCGACTGCCTCAAGACGGTTCTCGATTGGAGCGCTTGCGCATGACCTTGCTGAACACTGCCAACGCCCCGCACGGCGCCATGCTGCGCGCCGAAGCCGCGATCGAACCCGACCTGCCCCATATGGGCGAAGCGACCAAGCAGACCCAGGTGATCGCGATCTATGGCAAGGGCGGATCGGGCAAGAGCTTTGCCCTGTCGAACCTGAGCTACATGATGGCGCAGCAAGGCAAGCGCGTGCTGCTGATCGGGTGCGATCCCAAGTCCGATACCACCAGCCTGCTGTTTGGCGGGCGCAGTTGCCCGACGATCATCGAAACCTCGGCCGCCAAGAAGCTGGCGGGCGAAGAGGTGCGGATCGAGGACGTGTGCTTCCAGCGCGACGGGGTTTTCGCGATGGAGCTGGGCGGGCCGGAAGTGGGCCGCGGCTGTGGCGGGCGCGGCATCATCCATGGGTTCGAGCTGCTGGAAAAGCTGGGCTTCCACGATTGGGGGTTCGACTACGTGCTGCTCGATTTCCTGGGCGACGTGGTCTGCGGCGGGTTCGGCCTGCCGATCGCGCGGGACATGTGCCAGAAAGTGATCGTGGTCGGCTCCAACGACCTGCAATCGCTTTATGTGGCGAACAACGTCTGCAAGGCGGTGGAATACTTCCGCAAGATGGGCGGCAACGTGGGCGTTGCCGGCATGATCGTGAACAAGGATGATGGCACCGGCGAAGCCGCGGCTTTTGCCCGCACGGTGGATATCCCGGTGCTCTGCGCCATTCCGGCGGACGAGGACATCCGCCGCAAGTCCGCCAATTACCAGATCATCGGCCGGCCCGGCGGGCAATGGGGCAGCCTGTTCGAAGACCTAGCGCGCAACGTGGCCGCAGCGCCGGCGCGGCAGCCGCGCCCGCTCGACCAGGATGGCCTGCTTGGCCTGTTCTCGCCCGAGGACGTGGGCGGGGGCGTGGTGCTGGTGCCGGCCACCCAGGCCGACATGCGCGGCGGCGCCTTTGTCCGGAAGCCCTCGCTCGAGGTGATCTATGACGAAGCGTGACGCGCCCGCGCCCGTGCTGGAGCGCCAGCCAGACCGGATCGCGCTTGGTACGCCGGCCGAAGGCGGGGGCTGCCATGCCGATGCCGGCGTGTTGCGCGCGGCGACCGACAAGGCGCAGGGCAGCGAATTGCTGGCGCGCTATGCCGCCGATTATCCCGTCGGCCCGCACGACCAGCCGCAGAGCATGTGCCCGGCATTCGGCTCGCTGCGCGTGGGGCTGCGCATGCGCCGCACCGCCACGGTGCTCTCCGGCTCGGCCTGTTGCGTCTATGGCCTGACGTTCACGTCGCACTTTTACGGCGCGCGGCGGACGGTGGGCTATGTGCCGTTCAACTCCGAAACGCTGGTGACCGGCAAGCTGTTCGAGGACATCAAGGAAGCGGTGGAAGGGCTGGCCGATCCGGCGCTCTATGATGCCATCGTGGTGACCAACCTGTGCGTGCCCACGGCCAGCGGCGTGCCGCTGCGCCTGCTGAAAAAGCAGATCAACGGGGTGCGCATCATCGGCATCGACGTGCCCGGTTTCGGCATTCCCACCCATGCCGAGGCCAAGGACGTGCTGGCCGGTGCGATGCTGGCCTATGCGCGGACTGAGGCCGAGCAGGGCCCGGTGGCCGCGCCGCGCGTGAAGGCGGATCGGCCCACGGTGACGCTGCTGAGCGAGATGTTTCCGGCAGATCCGGTTGGCATCGGCATGCTGCTGGAGCCGCTGGGCCTGGCGGCGGGGCCGGTGGTGCCCACGCGCGAATGGCGCGAGCTCTATGCCGCGCTCGATTGCGCCGCAGTGGGTGCGATCCATCCGTTCTACAGCGCCAGCATGCGTGAATTCGAACATGCCGGGCGGCCCATCGTTGGGTCGGCACCCGTGGGCGTGGAAGGCACGGCGGCCTGGCTCGATGCCATCGGCGCGGCTTGCGGCGTGGCGCAGCGCCTGATCGACAATGCCAAGGACCGCTTCCTGCCCGCCATCGGTGGCGCGCTGGCGGCCAATCCGATCAACGGGCGGATCACCGTGACCGGCTATGAAGGATCGGAACTGCTGGTGGCGCGGCTCCTGATCGAAAGCGGCGCCGATGTGCCCTATGTCGGCACGGCCTGCCCCGCCACCGTGGCCGGGGCGGCGGACCGCGCCTGGCTGGAAGCGCGCGGTGTGCGGGTGCAGTTCCGCGCCAGCCTGGAGCAGGACCTGGCCGCCGTGGCCGAATATGCGCCCGATCTGGCGATCGGCACCACGCCGGTGGTGCAATATGCCAAGCAGCGGGCGATCCCGGCGCTCTATTTCACCAACCTGATTTCCGCGCGCCCGCTGATGGGCATGGCCGGCGCGGGCAGCCTGGCGCAAGTGATCAATGCGGCGATGGCCAACAAGCCGCGCTTCGACGCGATGCGCGCGTTCTTCGATGGCGTGGGCACGGGTGCTCAGGCAGGCGTGTGGGAAGACACGCCGCAGGACCGGCCGCAGTTCAAGAAGAAATACGCTGCGCTCAACGAAGCCGCGCGCAAGGCGGCCGAGGCGGTGGGATCATGACGCTGGTGCTCGATCACGACCGGGCCGGCGGCTATTGGGGCGCGGTCTATGTCTTTGCCGCGGCCAAGGGCTTGCAGGTGATCATCGACGGGCCGGTGGGCTGCGAAAACCTGCCGGTCACATCGGTGCTGCATTATACCGATGGCTTGCCGCCGCACGAATTGCCCATCGTGGTCACCGGCCTGGGCGAGGAGGAGCTGGGCAAGACCGGCACCGAAGGGGCGATGAAGCGGGCCTGGGCCACGCTGGACCCGGATTTGCCCGCCGTGGTCGTGACCGGCTCCATTGCCGAGATGATCGGCGGCGGGGTGACGCCGCAGGGCACCAATATCAAGCGCTTCCTGCCGCGCACCATCGACGAGGACCAGTGGCAGAGCGCGGATCGCGCGCTGAGCTGGCTGTGGTCGGAATTCGGGCCGAAGACCGTGCCGGCGGCGCGCCCGGTGAAGCCGGGCGAAAAGCCGCGGGTGAATATCATCGGCCCGTCCTATGGCATGTTCAACATGGCCAGCGACCTGCACGAAGTGCGCCGCCTGATCGAGGGGATCGGGGCGGAGGTCAACCTGGTGTTTCCGCTCGGCTGCCACCTGGCCGATATTCGCAAGCTGGCCGATGCGCAGGCCAATGTCTGCCTCTATCGCGAATTCGGGCGCGGCTTGTGCGAAGTGCTGGAGCGGCCCTATTTCCAGGCGCCGATCGGGCTGGACAGCACGACGCGGTTTTTGCGTGCGCTGGCGGCGGAACTGGGGCTGGACGCAGAACCGTTCATCACCCGCGAGAAGCACACGACGATCAAGCCCTTGTGGGACTTGTGGCGTTCGGTGACGCAGGATTTCTTTGCCACGGCCAGCTTCGGCATCGTGGCCAACGGCACGTATGCGCGTGGCATCCGGCACTTTCTGGAACAGGACATGGGCCTGCCGTGCAACTTTGCCTTTGCGCGCGAGCCGGGGGTGAAGCCGCGCAACGAGGACGTGCGCGCCGCGATCCATGCCAATCCGCCGCTGGTGCTGCTGGGCAGCTATAACGAGCGCATGTACAACGCCGAGCGCGGCGGGCGCGGGATCTATATCCCGGCGAGTTTTCCCGGCGCTGCCATCCGCCGCCACACCGGCACGCCGTTCATGGGCTATGCCGGGGCGACCTATCTGGTGCAGGAAGTGTGCAATGCGCTGTTCGACGCGCTGTTCCACATCCTGCCGCTGGCCACCGAGATGGACAAGGTGGAGCCCACGCTTGCGCGCGTAGCCGGCGAGGCTGCCTGGCGCGAATTGCCGTGGGACGAAGATGCCAAGGCGCGGCTCGACGATGTGGTTGCGGCCCAGCCGGTGCTCATCCGCATTTCGGCCGCCAAGCGGCTGCGCGATGCGGCAGAGCGCGCCGCGCGCCGCTGCGGCGAAGACCGCGTCAGCGCCGATCGCCTGGCCGATGCCCTGCTTGAGGCACAGGTCGCATGACCCGCGCCGACCCCGATCGCCCCGCTGCCCGGTTTTGGGCAACCCGGCCTTGCCATTCTCGCGGCACCATCGAAGCGCGGCGAACCGCCCCGCAGGTTCGCGAGGATACCGAAGAGGTCTTCCGCCTCTCGCACACCACCAACGAAAGGAGATTGGGCTATGAGTGATCGTGACGATCGCTTTGGGCTGAGAACATATCTAACGCCCGAAGAAGCAAAGGAATTCCACAAGCTGTTCATGAGCAGCTTCCTTGGCTTCACCGCCGTGGCCGTGGTTGCACATGTCCTTGTCTGGATGTGGAAGCCCTGGCTCTAAACGCGCGTTTCCCTCGCGACCTCGGGCCATCACGGCTTGATGGGGCGGGGGCCAACAATCTTGCACAAGGATAAAACCCATGTGGAGACTTTGGCTGATTTTCGACCCGCGCAGGACACTGGTTGCCCTGTTTGCTTTCCTGCTCGTGCTGGCGCTGATCATTCACTTCATCCTGCTCAGCACCGATACCTACAACTGGCTCGACGGCCCCAACTCGGCGCAGGGCGCCGCGCATGCCGCCGCAGCCGCGAAGCCGGCAAGCTGACGAAAGCCCGTGCGAGAGGCGGCGGCTGTCCCGACCGCCGCCTCAAGGGCCCGGCCGATCGACAAGGGGGCAACCGATAACAAACGCCGCCGCATCCAGGCGGGGAAGGGGATGGCCATGGCACTCCTGAGTTTCGAACGAAAATATCGCGTGCGCGGCGGCACCTTGATCGGTGGCGACCTGTTCGATTTCTGGGTGGGCCCGTTCTACGTCGGCTTTTTCGGCGTGGTGACGGCGATCTTCGCCTCGTTGGGCACGGCGCTGATTTTCTATGCCGCCAGCCAGGGCCCGACGTGGAACCCGTGGCTGATCTCGGTGGCGCCGCCCGACTTGAAATATGGCCTGGCGCTGGCGCCGCTGAAGGAGGGCGGCTTCTGGCAGATCATCACGGTCTGCGCGCTGGTGTCATTCGTGTCATGGGCGCTGCGCGAAGTGGAAATCTGCCGCAAGCTGGGCATGGGCTATCATGTGCCGGTGGCCTTTGGCATGGCGATCTTTGCCTATTTCACCCTGGTGGTGATCCGGCCGGTCCTGCTGGGCGCGTGGCATTGGGGCTTTCCCTATGGCATTTTCAGCCACCTCGACTGGGTGTCCAACACGGGATACCAGTACCTCCACTTCCACTATAACCCGGCGCACATGCTGGCGGTGTCGTTCTTCTTCACCACCACGCTTGCACTGGCGCTGCATGGCGCCCTGGTGCTTTCGGCGGTGAACCCGCCGAACTGTGGCGAAGTGAAGACGCCCGAATACGAAGACACCTTCTTCCGCGATCTGATCGGCTATTCCGTCGGCACCCTGGGCATCCACCGCGTGGGCCTGCTGCTGGCGCTCAACGCCGGGTTCTGGAGCGCGGTGTGCATCGTCATCAGCGGCCCGCTGTGGACCCGCGGGTGGCCCGAGTGGTGGACCTGGTGGCTCAACCTGCCGATCTGGTCGTGAAGGAGCACCGTGCGATGGCGACCTATCAGAACATCTTCACCCAAGTGCAGTTGCGTGGCGAGCCCGAGATGGGCGTGGCCCTGCCACCCGGCAGCGAGGCGCGGATCGGCGAGGGTGGCTTCGTCCACGTGCTTGGCCTGATCGGCCAGGCACAGATCGGGCCGATCTACCTGGGCTGGACCGGGCTGTTTTCGTTGATCTTCGGCTTTACCGCGTTCGAGATCATCGGGCTCAACATGCTGGCGTCGGTGCATTGGAATCCGATCCAGTTCGTGCGCCTGCTGCCTTGGCTCTCGCTGGAACCGCCGGGGCCGGAATATGGCTTTACCCCCTTCGTGCCGCTGGCCAAGGGGGGCTGGTGGATCATGGCCGGGTTCTGCCTGACCACGTCGGTGCTGCTGTGGTGGGTGCGAACCTATACCCGCGCAAGGGCGCTGGGCATGGGCACCCACGTGGCCTGGGCATTCCTCAGCGCGATCTGGCTGTTCCTGGTGCTGGGCTTCATCCGCCCGTTCTTCATGGGCAGCTGGGCCGAAAGCGTGCCGTTCGGCATCTTTCCGCACCTGGATTGGACGGCGGCCTTTTCGATCCGCTACGGCAACTTGTTCTACAACCCGTTCCACTGCTTCTCGATCGCGTTCCTTTATGGTTCGACGCTGCTGTTCGCCATGCATGGCGCCACGATCCTGGCCGTGGGCCGCTATGGCGGCGAGCGCGAGATCGAGCAGATCACCGACCGGGGCACGGCATCGGAACGCGCCGCGCTGTTCTGGCGCTGGACCATGGGTTTCAACGCCACGATGGAATCGATCCACCGCTGGGCGTGGTGGTTTGCGGTGCTGACCACGCTGACCGGCGGCATCGGCATCCTGCTGACCGGCACGGTGGTGGACAACTGGTATCTGTGGGCACAGCAGCACGGCTATGCCCCCCACTATCCCGCAACCGGGGTGATCGACCCCGCCACCTTGGGGAGCGCCGGGAAATGAGACGGATCACCGCATTTGCGCTGGCAACGCTGGCCGCGCTTTCCCTGGGGGGCTGCGAACTGGCGCACAAGGTTTCCGGCCAGAACGGCTATCGCGGCACGGGCATGGACCAGGTCACGGTCAAGAAAGTGGCCATGGCCAAGGACGAGGTGCCACCGCCGCCCTATGATCCGCCGTCCAACGACGGGCCCCGCGCCCGGGAATCGTTCCAGAACCTGCAAGTCCTGGGCGATGAATCCGCCGAGCAGCTGAGCTATACCATGGCTGCGATCACGGCCTGGGTGGCACCCAAGGAGGGCTGCAACTATTGCCACAATCCCAACAACATGGCCTCTGACGAACTCTACACCAAGGTTGTCGCCCGGCGCATGTTGCAGATGACGCGCAACATCAACCACAACTGGGGCGCGCACGTGGGACAGACCGGCGTGACGTGCTATACCTGCCATCGCGGGCAGGCGGTGCCGGCCTATAACTGGGCGCTGCCGCCACAAGGGCCCAACGGCATCATCGGCAATCGCCACGGCCAAGACAATCCGATCGACGCGACAGGCTTTTCCGCGTTGCCGCAAGCCTCGCTGGCGCTCTATCTGACCGGCGATCCCAAGCGCGACCAGAACATTCGCGTGCAATCGACCAGCGCGCATCCTTCGCCGGCCGACAAGACCAGCGTAATGCAGACCGAAAATTCCTATGCCGTGATGGTCCACGTTTCCAAGGCCTTGGGCGTGAACTGCACGTTCTGCCACAATGCCCAGTCGTTTGGCACCTGGCCGATCAGCACGCCCAAGCGCGCCAAGGCCTGGTACGGTATCCGCATGGTGCGCGAAGCCAATGGGCAATACATCGGCTCGCTCGCCAACGTGTTTCCGGCCTATCGCAAGGGGCCGATGGGCGATCCGCTCAAGGTGAGCTGCGCCACGTGCCACCAGGGCAAGAACAAGCCGCTGGGCGGCTATCCCATGGCCCGTGATTATCACGCGCTGTGGGGCGCACCCGGGCCCAACACCGTACCGGCCACGCTGCCCCGCCCGCTGCTGGCGCCGCCGCCGGCACAACCGGTTGCCTCGGCCGCGCCGGCACGGGCCAACCCGGCGGGCTGATGGCGATGGCCAGCCTGCTGCATCCGCCCTGAGCGGTCCGCCATCGGCCCGGCAAGACGGCCCAAGGAACCGCTGGTGCCACAAACCGTTTTCGCGCCAGGGAAGTCACAGGAAAGTGCGGCAAACAGAGCCCTTTCGGCACCCACGGCCGCATGCAAGCGAAGATCGGTTGACCGCCCTAACGGCCGTATTGCGTGGCACTATAGGACTTGTTCTATTTTTCCGCCGTCCTGCGTGACGCGCACCCTCAAAAAATAATGGAGGATGCAGATGAAATCCAAGATCCACTATCTTGTGCTGGGTTCCGCCACCTTGCTGCTTGCAGCGTGCGGCGGCGGGAGCAGTTCCGACAAATCCGCGGCAGAACAGGCGCCTGCCGCCAGCGAAACGACCACGGCGGCGGCTGCCGCAATGACCCCTGCTGCGGCAACCAGCACCGCCGCGCCGACCGCGGATTCGACCGATACGCTGGACGGGACCACGCTGGCATCGCTGACGGGCGATGCGGTCCATGGCAAGGCGATCTTCACCCAATGCCAGGCCTGCCATTCGGCCGAACCGGGCAAGAACATGATCGGCCCGTCGCTGGCGGGCGTGGTGGGCCGCAAGGCCGGGCAGATCGCCGGGTTTGCCTATTCCAATGCCAACAAGAACAGCGGCATCACCTGGACCGCCGAAAAGCTGTTCCAGTATCTGGAAAAGCCGCAGCGCGTGGTGCCCGGCACCAAGATGACGTTCGCCGGCCTGCCCAAGGCGCAGGACCGCGCCGACGTGATCGCCTATCTCAAGAACCCGACCTGACGCACCGCTTGCCGGAAGGCCACGAAAAAGGGGGCCGCGACCAATATGGTTCGCGGCCCCCTTTTTTGGCTGTTGTTCAGGCCGCGGCGGAGCGCCGGGCCAGCTCGCACTGCGACCAGATGTCGCTCAATGCCTCGATCAGGCGTTCGATGTCGGCATCGCTGTGCACCGGCGAGGGCGTGATGCGCAAGCGTTCGGTGCCGCGCGGCACGGTGGGATAATTGATCGGCTGCACATAGATGCCGTGGTTGTCCATCAGCCAGTCGCTGATCCGCTTGCACTTCTTGGCATCGCCCACCATCACCGGAATGATGTGGCTGGGATTGGGCAGGTGCGGAATGCCCATGGCATCGAGCCGGCGGCGCACATTGGCAACGCGTTCCTTGTGGCGTGCGCGCTCGATCTGGCTGGTCTTGAGATGGCGGATGCTGGCGGTGGCGCCGGCGGCCAGCGCCGGCGGCAGGGCGGTGGTGAAGATGAAGCCGCTGGAAAAGGTGCGCACGAAATCGCACAGCGCGGCCGAGGCGGCGATATAGCCCCCCATGACACCAAAGGCCTTGCCCAGCGTGCCTTCGATCACCGTGATGCGGTCCATCAGCCCTTCGCGTTCGGCCACGCCGCCGCCGCGCGGGCCATAAAGGCCCACCGCGTGCACTTCGTCGATATACGTCATCGCGCCGTGCGCGTCGCACACATCAAGGATATCGGCGATCGGCGCGATATCGCCATCCATCGAATAGACGCTTTCGAACGCCACCAGCTTGGGCACGTCGGGCCCGTATTGCGCCAGCAGTTGATCGAGGTGCGCGGCATCGTTGTGGCGCCAGATGTGGCACTTGGCGCGGGAGTGGCGGATCCCCTCGATCATCGAGGCGTGGTTGAGCGCATCGGAAAAGACCACGCAGCCGGGAATTTTCGCGGCCAGCGTGCCCAGGCCCGCCCAGTTGGAGACATAGCCGCTGGTGAACAGCAGCGCGGCTTCCTTGCCGTGCAGCTCTGCCAGTTCGCGTTCCAGCATGACGTGGTGATGGTTGGTGCCGGAAATGTTGCGCGTGCCGCCCGCGCCCGCGCCGCATTCATCCAGCACGGTGTGCATCGCATCGAGCACGGCCGCATGCTGCCCCATGCCCAGGTAATCGTTGGAGCACCATACCGTGATCGGGTGGGTCTGCTCGTCGACATAGCGGGTGGCATGGGGGAATTGGCCACAGTGGCGCTCGATCTCGGTAAAGATGCGATAGCGGCCTTCCTCGCGGACCGACTCCAGTTCCCCCATGAAGTAGGTTTCGAAATCCATCGTGATCGGTCCTCTCGTGCTTGTCTTGCTTGTTCAATTGGCGGGATGGCGGCGGGTTGCCGGCGTTCGGACCGGCAGGGCCCAGCCCCACAAGGCCCCATCCCGCAACGGCAGGGCCAGGAAGAGGTGTTCGAGCGCGCCCAGCGCGGCGAGCGCGAAGAGCAGGCTGGCGCCGGCGGCATCGGCACTGCCGGCCGGGGCGGCAAGGGCAATGGTGGCCAGCCATGCCGCAAGAGCAAGGCACGCGGCGATCGCGGCATAGAGTTCGGGGCCCAGCCGCGGTTTGCCGAAATAGCTTTTCAGGTAAGCCAGATGCTGGGGCAGGATATCCGCGCTCATGTTGGGAACGCCAAGGAAAATCGCGATCTTGGTGCTCAATCGCATGGCTAGCAGCAGGGCAAAGGCCATGGCGCCAACCTGGTTGGGTGCGCCCTGGCTCATCCAGATCAACCCGGCGGCGCTGAGTGCCAGGGCCACTTCGTGCCAGGCGACCACCGCCACGGCATGGGTGAAGCGCTGCCACCCCCGCGCGCCGGGCGGGCAGGCTTCGCGCCGCGGGCCGGTGATCACGCCGGTGAGGAAGCTGATTTCGTGCCAGGCCCAGACCAGGATTGCGCCGGCAAGCGAGGCATAGACACCCCATAACGTGGCCGAATGCATCGTGGCGGCGATGATCGCGATGCCACCGACCGCCGCCACGCCGGCCAGGGCCAGGCTGCGCGCGAACGTGTGGCGCGCACGGTTGTCCAGCCAGGCCACCAGCCCGGTGGCCAGGAACCAGACCAGGACCGTGGCCAGCACCGGCAGGACGTGGCCGGTAAAACTGATCGCGCCCAGGCTTACCATGCCGGTTGCAGCCGCACCGTGGCGGGCAGGGCATTGCGGCGCGGGCGCAGCAGGTACATGCGGGCAAAGTTGGCCCCGGCACCCAGGGCCCCGGTGGCGCGCAGCCAAGCCCCGGCCAGCCCGCCCCGCGCCTTGCCCGCGGCAAGGCGGTTGCTGGCCACCAGCAGGCGCGCCATGGCGCGGCGGAAGCGGGGATCGTCGGTGTCCAGCTCTACCGGGAAGACCTGGCGGGCGATCTGCGAGCAGATCGTGAACACGCGATAATCGTAATCGGTGGGATCAAGGCCCAGGGCCTGGTGGAATGCCGGCCGGGCGTGATCGCGCACGTACATCGTGGCATAGACGGCGAGCAGGAAGAAGCGCACCCACAGCGTGTTGGCCCCGCGCAGCAGCGCAGGATCGGCGCGCAGCAGCAGGGCGAACGCCTCGCCATGGCGGAACTCGTCGTTGCACCAGTTTTCGAACCACGCGAAGATCGGGTGAAAGCGCAATTCCGGCCGCGCGGCGAGCTGGCGATAGATCGTGATATAGCGGGCATAGCCGATCTTTTCAGACAGGTAGACCGAATAGAAAATGAACTTCGGCTTGAAATAGTGGTATTTCTTGGCCTTGGTCAGGAAGCTCAAGTCGATGCCGATGCCTTCGTCCTTCAAGGCTTCGTTGATGAAGCCGGCGTGGCGGCTTTCATCGCGGGCCAGCAGCTTGAACAGCATCTTCATGTCGGGGTTGGTCGTGCGCCGCGCCATTTCGGCATAGAGGATGCAGCCGGAAAATTCCGAGGTGAGCGAGCTGACCAGGAAATCGATGAACTCGGCGCGCAAGGCCGGTTCGAGCGCGGCGATGATGCCGGCAAAATCCTGCTCGCGCTTGAAGTGGCGCTTGTTGGGGTCGCTGGCCATCTCGGCAATCAGGGCGTCCCATTCCTGGCGCACGGGGGATACGTCGATCGCGTCCAGCGCCTTGAAATCGGTGGTGTAGAAACGCGGGCTCAGCACGGTTTCGTGGCTGACCATCGCGTGCACGTCGGCTGTGGCGGCCGGGGCAGGCTGAACAGGGGTGTGCGCGTTCATCTCAGGCTCCCAGGGGTAAAGCTCACTTCGTAAAGCTCGGTCAGGCCAAGGTAGGCCACCAGCCGTGTCCACGCGCGGCGCACCGGGCCGGCGCGCTCCACGGTTGCCATACGCTCGAACACGGCATTTTCGCCAAACGACACGCGAACCGGATCGCCGTGGACACAGACCCGGTCGCCCGGCGCCATGGCCAGGTTGCCCGCCAGTTCGACATGGGCGTGAAAATGCGCGGCGCTTTGTTCAACCGCGATACGGCAGGGCACGGTCAGGGCGCGAGGGCGGATCATGCCGCGCTGCCTTTCAGAAAGCGGGCAAAGGCGGCGCGGTTGGTCGCCCCGAAAGAGCCCAGCTCGATCGCGCGGCCGGTGGCGGGGTCGCGCAGCGTGAGCGCGCCATTGGCCCATTGCGTCAATTCGAACGGGCGGGCCGGGCCAACGCCGTTCATCCGCCGCTCGCGCGCCATGCCGCGCATCACCCCGCGCACGAAGCCGCCGCCATCGTTTTCGCCCACCAGCACGGCCAGCGCCTGGTCGCTATCGGTATCGCGCACCACCACCGCGCCATCGGCGCGATCGGCAAAAGTAAGGTGGCGCACTTCAACCGCGCCAACCCCGGCCTTGGCCCGTTCCACCGCCGGCACCGCCTCGCGATCGAGCACGCCCACGCGCACCAGGGTGGTCAGCGCCAGCGTGATCGCCACCAGTGCGCCGGCCAGCACCAGGGCCGGGCGGGGAACGGTGTTTTCATGGGAATGGGCGTGGCTCATGCGGCGGCTCCATGCAGGGCGGGGCCGGGGGCGGCGTCGGGCGTGGGCGCCGGGGCACGGACCACGCCGGCCGGGGCGGCGGCCGCGCAGGCCTGCGCCAGGGCCTGGGCCAGGCGCGGCGCATCGACCAGCGCGCGCAGCATCGGCTGCGGGCACGAGAGGTGCCACGGGCGGGCGTGCGGCCAGAGCATGGCATAGCCCAGGCGGTGCGGCCCCTTGAGCGCGAGGGCGATATCGCCCGCCATGCCGCCATGGCTGCGCAGATCGGCGGCGGCGATCTGCGCCAAGGGCAGGTTCACGCACTTGCCCAGCGCCACGCCGATGCGCAGGACCAGCCGCTTGTTGGTGAGGGTGTAGACCGTGGTGCGCGCCACCGCCCAGGCAAAGAGCGTGAGCAACCCTTGCAGGATCACCCCGGCCCCGGCAATTGCGGCTGCGCCAACGGCATTGCCGCTGGCCAGCGCGGCGACGACCAGCACCGCGAAATAGAGCGCCAGCCACCGCGCGTGGAGCGCGCTGCGCCGGAATGCAGGCCAATCGGGCGAGGCTTGCCACACGATCCATTCGCCTGGAGGCAGGGTGCCCGGCAGCCCGCGCACCGGTTCGAAATCATATTCGATCACAGCAGTGGCTCCAGCCGATCGGCATTGGCATAGAGATAGCCGGTGCCGAAGTAAGCGACGATGCGCTCTTCCTCGTAGCGGGTGATCTCGCCGGGATTTTCGGGGAAAGGCGCATTGGCAAAGTCTGCGGCGTTGATCGCGCTGATGATGACGCCTTCGCGGCGCACCACCGCCATGGCCATCGGCGCCAGCACGGTGCGCCCGCCTCCTTCCACATGCCCGGTATCGACCGCCAGATAGCGGATCACGTGCTCCGCGCGATCGACCCACAAGTCAGCCACGGTACCGGCGCGGGCGCCATCGGCGCCATAGACGGGCAGCCCGCGCGGATCGGTGCTGGCGCTGGCCACGCTGATCTGCGGCACGGCGCCGATCGGCACGATCCGTGGCAGGCCATGGGCATCGCGATCGGCAAAGCGCGCACGATTGGCATAGGCGCCCGGCCCGACGCCGGCGGCAAAGACATCGCCGATCGGCGAATAGGGCGCCCCGCCAAAGTTTTCGCGCCGCTCTGCCCGGATATCCACCGGTTCGCGATTGTCGCTGGCGGGCAGCGGCACGACCACGGTGCCCATGCCGAAGGGCAAGACGAAAGTCTTGACGCTGGCGGTAGAGAGCGGCCCACCATTGCTGTCGACCCGGCCGGTCAGCGCATCTTCCAGCGGATAGCCCTCGCGCCGGTCTTCGCGTCGCAACCAGAACACCAGGGCGATGAAGAAGAGCACGAATGCGATCAGCGCCAGCTGCGCGGCATCCACAGTGCCGACGATATAGCCTTGTCTCATGGGCGTTATCCTTCTCGTCCGGTCATGTCGGGAACTCGGTAAGGCCGAAGCGGTGTGCCCCGGCGGCGGAAAGCGATGCCGGCGATCCCGACAGCCGCCCGACGAGCGGCCCCATCAGCACCAGCGTGGCCAGCAGCAGGCAGATCTCGATGGCGTAGATCACGCCATAACCGGTGGCATGGTGCGCCAGGGTAAGGCCCAGGCCATCGGCCACGGCGAAGGTGGACACGAGATCGCGCGCGATCCCGCCAAAGGCGATGGCCAGGCCGGCCGCCGTGGTTTGCACCGCGCCCCATGCGCCCAGTGCCAGGCCTGCGGTATCGCTGCCGGCCTGGCCCATGGCGGCGGTGAGCGTACCGACGGAGAACAGACCCGCCCCCGCGCCGATCGCCAGCGCGCCCAGTCCCAGCGTGACCGGGCTTTCCAGCGGGGCGGCAAAGATCACCAGCAGGAAGGCGGCAATGCCCAGCACCACGCCATAGCCGGCCAGGCGCAAGGCATCGGTGCCATGGCCCAGCCACCGCGCGGAAAAGCCAAAGCCGGCCAGCGCGCCCAGCGCCCAGGCGCCGGAAAGGCTGGTGGTGGCCCCCACGGAAAGGTGAAGCACTTCGCCGCCATAGGGTTCGAGCAGCGGATCCTGCATGGCAAAGGCAGCCGCACCCAGGCCCACCGTGGCGAGCAAGCGCATGGTCAGCGGATCGGCGGCAAACCGGCGCCAGACCTGCGCAAAGGGCGGGCGCGGCGTTTGCGCGGAGGCGATCGCGGCGCTGCGCGCCTCCTGCTTCCACAGGGCGACAACGTTGAGCACGAACGTCAGCACGGCGCAGGCCTGGATCACCTGCACCAGCCGCGTGGGGGTAAAATGGTTGAGCAGCCCGCCCAGGATGGTGGAGCAGACCATCATGCCCGCCAACAGCGAGAGATAGAGCAAGGCCACCGCGCGGGCGCGCCGATCGTCGGGCAGGAGATCGCCCACCAGGGCAAGGCCGGCGGTTTGCGTGGTGTGCATGCCCGTGCCGGCCAGCAGGAAGGCCAGCGCGCTGGCGCCAAGCCCCACGGCAAACAGGTGCGGATCGCGCATCAGCAACAGTGCAAAGGGCATGATCGCCAGGCCGCCGAACTGCATCAGCGTGCCGAACCAGATGAACGGCACGCGGCGCCAGCCCAGCACCGAGCGGTGCACATCGGACCGATGCCCGATCAGAGCGCGAAACGGTGCGACAAGCAGCGGAATGGCGATCATCAGCGAGACCAGCCAGGCCGGAATGCCCAGTTCCACGATGAGCACGCGGTTGAGCGTGCCGTTGAGCAGCACTGTCATCATCCCCACGCTGACCTGGAACAGCGACAGGCGCAGCAGGCGCGAAAGGGGAATGTCGACACTGGCCGCGTCGGCAAACGGCAGCCAGGTCATCGCCACCCGGCTCCATCGGCTGGCCAGGGGGCTGAACCGAGGCGCGCGCACGGCCATCAGCGGCGCACCAGTTCCAGAGCCTGGGAAATGTAGAACCCGCTGGAAATGCGGCCCGTTCGGCCCACCTGCCAGGCATCGAGCGCATCGAGCCGGGCGCGCAGCGCAGCGGGCGGAATTGGCTGGATCGCGGGCGAGCGGTTGGCGCGCGGGAAGGTCTGGCCCACTGCATGCATCGCCCCCAAAAGGCGGGTGTGCGGGGCAAACGTGAAGAGCAGCGAGCGGGTGCAGCGCGCGGCCAGCCGCTCCACCGCCCAGACCATGTCATCGAGCGGATAATGGATCAGCGAGTCCATCGCCACGACATGGTCGAAGGGAGCGCCGGGCGGATCGAGCATATCCCCCACGTGCCAATCGATGCGGCCATGGCCGAGGAAGCCGGGCGCGCGCTGGCGCGCGATGTCCACCAGCCCGCCCGCGACATCCACCGCCGTCACCGCCGCGCCGCGCCAGGCGGCCTCGACACTCAGGCTGCCGGTGCCGCAGCCGGCATCGAGCACGGTGCAGCGCCGCAGGTCTTGCGGCAGCCAGCCGAGCAATTGCGCGCGCATGGCATCGCGCCCGGCGCGCACCGTGGCGCGGATGCCGCTGACCTTGGCGTTGGAGGTCAGGTCGATCCAGGCCTTGCGGGCGCTGCCGTCGAAATACTGCGCAAGGCGTTCGCGTTGCAGCTCGTAAGGGGAAAGCGGGTGCGTGCTCATCATTCGAACCCCAGGAAATCGAAGATATCGCGGTCTTTCATCGGTGCCGCTGCGATTGGATCGACGCCGTCCCACAGCATCTGCGCCAGGCGCAGGTATTCCTGCTGCGCGGCCAGGACTTCGGGCGACGGCTCCATTTCGAACAGCGTGCATTTCTTGAGCCGGCTGCGCCGGATCGCATCGAGATCACGGAAATGGGCGAGGCGGCGCATGCCGATGGCCTGGCTGAAGCGGTCGATCTCGTCCGTGGCGGCAGAGCGGTTGGCGATGACACCGGCGAGGCGCACGTTGTAGTTCTTCGCCTTGGCGCCGATCGCCGCGACGATGCGGTTCATGGCAAAGATCGAATCGAAATCGTTGGCCGCCACCACCAGCGCGCGTTCGGCATGCTGGAGCGGCGCGGCAAAGCCGCCGCAGACCACATCGCCCAAGACGTCGAAAATCACCACGTCGGTATCGTCGAGCAGGTGGTGTTGCTTGAGCAGCTTGACGGTCTGCCCTACGACATAGCCACCGCAGCCGGTGCCCGCCGGGGGGCCGCCGGCCTCCACGCACATGACGCCGTTATAGCCTTCGAACATATAGTCTTCGGGGCGCAGTTCCTCGGCATGGAATTCCACCTGTTCGAGCACGTCGATCACCGTGGGCATCAGCTTCTTGGTGAGGGTGAAGGTGGAATCGTGCTTGGGATCGCAACCGATCTGGAGCACGCGGTGCCCCAGCTTGGAAAAGGCGGCGGAGAGATTGGACGACGTCGTCGATTTGCCGATCCCGCCCTTGCCATAGATGGCAAAGACCTTGGCCGTGCCGATGCGGTCCTGCGGGTCGAGGCGCACTTGTACCGAGCCTTCGCCATCGGCGCCCCGAGCCATCGGGGTAGCAAAGCGCGTGGGGGTGTCGATCAGGGTCATGCCGGTTTCCTCATTGCGCCGCGAACACGCCTTCGAGGCGGTCCTCCAGCTCGTCGCTGGCCACGCGCAGGGCCTCCAGCGTCTGTTCGTCGGGTTCCCACAGATGCCGGTCGCAGGCTTCGAGCAGGCGATTGGCGACGCGGGCGGAACTGTCGGGGTTGAGCTGCGAAAGCCGCGCGCGCATCTGCGGATCGAGCACGAAAGTTTCGCTGATGCGCTGATAGATCCAGGGCGCGACCTGCCCGGTGGTGGCGGACCAGCCGACCGTGTTGGTCACATGTTGTTCGATATGGCGCACGCCTTCGAAGCCGTGCCTCAGCATGCCTTCGAACCACTTGGGATTGAGCGTGCGGGTGCGGGTTTCCAGGTCGATCTGTTCGGCCAGGGTGCGCACTTTGGCCGCCCCTTGCGTGGCATCGACGATATAGACCGGCGCCTCGCTGCCCTTGGCGCGCGCCACCGAGCGGCTGACCCCGCCCAGCCCGTCGACATACTGATCGAGATCGGTAATGCCGACTTCGACGCTCTCCAGGTTCTGATAGACGAAATCGACATCGCGCAGCGCGCTTTGCAGCAGATCCCGCCGCTGCGTGGGCGGGCCAGCCACGCCATAGGCATAGCCCTTGTGCGTTTCGAACGCGTCGGCGAGGTCTTCGGGCGTGGTCCACACGCCGCCGTCGATCAACTGGTTGACGTTGGCGCCATAGGCCCCTTCGGCATTGGAAAACACGCGTAGCGCCGCCGTTTCCAGGTCGCAGCCGTGCTGCGCCTGGTGGGCGAGGCTGTGCTTGCGCACGAAATTGTGAGTCAGCGGCTCGTCGGCGCTGGCCGCCAGCAAGGCGGCCTCGGCCAGCATCCGCGTCTGCATCGGCAGCAGGTCGCGGAAGATGCCCGAGAGCGTGACGACCACGTCCACGCGCGGGCGGCCCAGCTCTGCCAGTGGCACGAGCTGCGCGCCGACCACGCGCCCATAGCTGTCGATGCGCGGGCGCGCGCCGATCAGGCTCAGCGCCTGGGCGATCTGCAGCCCTTCGCTTTTCATGTTGTCGGTGCCCCACAGCACCATGGCCAGGCTTTCGGGGAAGGGCTGGCCGCTGGCGATGTGGCGGGCGATGATCTGTTCGGCCTGCTCGGCGCCCTGGATGCAGGCAAACCGGCTGGGCATGGCAAAGGGATCGAAGCCATGGATGTTGCGGCCGGTGGGCAGCACGGCCGGGTTGGCCAGCACGTCTCCGCCCGGTGCCGGCTTGATATAGCCACCATCGAGCGCGTGGATCATCGCACCGATCTCGTCGCAGGCGGCAAGGCTGGCTTCCAGCGTGGCGCGCTCGGCCGCAGGATCGGCTTCCAGCATGGCACCAACCAGGTCTTGGGCTGCGGCGCCGTGGGGCGACTGGCCCAGCACATGCAGCCCCTCGGGGATCAGCGTGCGTTCCAGTTCATAGAGCGCCGTGGCAAGATCGGCGATGTCCTTGCATTCCAGATCGAGCGCAGTGCACTGGTCCTGGATCAGGGTTTCGAGCGCGTCGCGCTCTGCCCCGGCGGCCGACCAGCGCCAGCGCTCGACGCTGGCTTTCAATTCGACAAACCCGCGATAGAGCCCGGCGCGGGCCAGGGCCGGGGTGAGATAGCTGACCAGCGTGGCGCAAGAGCGCCGCTTGGCCAGGATGCCTTCCGACGGATTGTTGGACGCGTAGAGATAGAAATTGGGCAGATCGCCGATCAGCCGTTCGGGCCAGCATGCTCCGCTCAGACCCGCCTGCTTGCCGGGCATGAATTCCAGCGCGCCGTGGGTGCCGAAATGGAGCACGGCATCGGCGCGAAAATCGTGGCGGAGATAGCTATAGAACGCGGCGAAGGCATGCGTCGGGGCAAAGCCGCCTTCGAACAGCAGCCGCATCGGATCGCCTTCATAGCCAAAGCCGGGTTGCACGCCCACGAAGACCTTGCCGAAATGCGCGCCCAGCACGTGGATATGCGATCCATCCGATTGCAACTTGCCCGGTGCCGGGCCCCATTGCGCCTCGATCTGCGCCAGGTGCGCCTCGCGCCGCACGTGCTCGTCGGCACTGATCCGCGCGGCGACATTGGCATCGGCGCCAAAGCGCGCCGCATTGCCGTGGACGATGGCGGCCTGCAGCGCGGCGACGCTTTCGGGCACGGCCACGTCATAGCCTTCCTCGCCCAGGCGGCGCAGCAGGGCGTGGAGCGATTCGAACACCGCGAGATGCGCGGCCGTGCCGGTGGCGCCGGAATTGGGCGGGAAGTTGAAGATGGTGATCGCCAGGCGCCGCTCGGCCCGGGCGGCGCGGCGCAAGGCGATCAGCTTGCGCACTTTGGCGGCCAGCGCGGCGGCGCGTTCCGCGTCTCCGCACATCGCCTGCACATGCGCGGCACCAGGCCGGTCGGCACCGGCCGGGGCGGCACTGCGCCCGCCGAACACGCTGGGGCAGATCGCACCATCGAGTTCGGGCAAGGCCACCATCATCGTCGCTTCGAGCGGCACCAGCCCGGTGCGCCGCTCGCGCCATTCCTCGATCGTCTGGAATTCCAGCGCGTGGGCCGCAACATAGGGCACATCGAACCGCGCGAGGGTTTCGACGGCGGCCGCGGCATCGTTGTAGGCTGGGCCACCGACCAGCGAAAAACCGGTGCAATTGACAATGGCATCGACCGCCACGGCACCATCGCGCAGGAAAAAGCGCTCCATCGCCGCGCGCGCATCCAGGCCGCAGAAGAACGCTGGAATGACGCGCAGGCCGGCCTGCTCCATCGCCGCGATCAGCCCGTCGTAATGGCCGGTATCGTTGCCGAGCAGGTAGGAACGCAGCAGCAGCAGCCCGACGGTGCCATTGGGTTTGCCCTTTGCCGGCGGCAGCAGGCTTGCGCTTTCCGACATCCTTTGCGTGGTGCGCGGGTGATAGACGCCCAGTTCGGGATAGTCGCGCGGCGGTGCGGCCGCCAAAGTGCCGCGGCGCGCGGCCCGGGGGCCGGCGGCATAGCGATCGATCAGGTTGCGCACCATGGCGACCACGTTCTCGTCCGAACCGGCCAGCCAGTATTGCAGCGTCAGGAAATAGGCGCGCACGTCTTGCGCGGTGCCGGGAATGAAGCGCAGGATCTTGGGCAGGCGGCGGAGCATGCGCATCTGGCCGGCACCCGAATTGGCACTGGCGCCGGCCTTCGGCTTGGTCGATCCGCGCAGCCGCTTGAGCAGCGCCAGCGGCCCCTTGGCCGGGGCATCCATGCGATAGGCGCCCATGCGTGTCAGCCGCGTCACGTCCCCGGCCGACATCATGCAGACCATCGCGTCGCAGGCTTCGCGCCGCGCTTCCAGCGTGGGCTGGATCGCGCGGATGTGATCGTCGAGGAACAGCATCGTGGCGATGACGATGTCCGCCTTGGCCACGGCGGCCTTGGCGCGGTCGAGCGCGCCGGCCTCGCGATCCCAATCGGCCGCGGCGTGGAGCGTCAACGTGATGTTGCCGGCTGCGAGCTGCACGGCGGCGCGTTCCACCGCGCCCTTGAGGTGGTTGTCGAGCGTCACGATGGCGACGCGGACCGCCGCACCGGCGCGCAGGGGCGAGGCGGGGCTAGCGGGCATAGTGGGCCTTGGCGTCATAGAGGGTCGCCAGGTCGATCTGCGTGCGGCCGTGGAGCGCGGCGTAGCGTTCGGTGTTGGCGCGGGCCTTGTTGCGCACGAAGAACGGGATCTTGCGCAGTTCGCGCTCGGCCTCGCCGGTCCAGCCGGGCGCGGCTGCCGGTTCAGCGGGCGCGGGTACCTGGGGCGGGGCGGGGAGGAGGGCGGGGGGGAGGTGCGAGGGGCCGGCCACATCGGAAAATTCGAAATCATCGCGGAACATGGTGAGCAGATGCTCTTCCAGCCCCATCACCAGGGGATGGACCCAGGTATCGAAAATCACGTTGGCGCCTTCGAAGCCCATCTGCGGGCTGTGGCGCGCGGGAAAATCCTGCACGTGGACCGGCGCGGAAATGACCGCGCAGGCAAGGCCCAGGCGCTTGGCGATGTGGCGTTCCATCTGGGTGCCGAGCACGAGTTCGGGCGCGCTGGTTCGGATCGCGGCTTCGACGGCCAGGTGATCGTCGGTGATCAGTGGATCAAGACCATGGCGCGCTGCGGCGGCGCGCATCTCGCGCGCGAATTCGCGGTTGTAGCAACCCAGCCCGCAGACGGTGAAACCCAGTTCCTCGCTGGCGATGCGCGCGGCCGCGATGGCATGGGTGGCATCGCCGAAAATGAACACGCGTTTGCCGGTCAGATAGGTCGAGTCGACCGAGCGGCTCCACCAAGGCAGGCGTGCGCCTGGTGCGGCGAGGGCCGGGGCCGGATCGACCCCGGCGAGCGCGGCGACCGCCTGGATGAAATCGTTGGTGGCGCCAATGCCGATCGGCACCACGTCGATAGTGGACTGGCCGAACGTGCGGCCCAGCCAGCGCGCCGCCTCGGCCCCGATTTCGGGATAGAGCACCACGTTGAAATCGGCGCGGCCCAGGTCGCGCAAGTCTGCCGGCGTGGCGCCCAGCGGAGCGACGCAATTGACGCCGATGCCCAGGCTGTCGAGCAGCTTGACCACTTCGACCACATCGTCGCGATGGCGAAAGCCCAAGGCGCAGGGGCCGAGCAGGTTGGCCAGCGGGCGGCGGCCTTCCCTTGGCCCGGCGCGTACGGCCGGATCGGCGAGTGCGCGCACCATGCGATAGAAGGTTTCGGCCGCGCCCCAGTTTTCCTTGCGCTGGTAGCTGGGCAGTTCGAGTGGAATGACCGGGCAGGACAGGTCGAGCGCCTGCGCCAGCCCGGCCGGATCGTCCTGGATCAGTTCGGCGGTGCACGATGCGCCGACCAGCAGCGCCTGGGGCGCGAAGCGCGCGGCCGCTTGGCGGATCGCGTCCTGCAACAGGGCGGCGGTGTCCTTGCCCAGGTCACGCGCCTGGAACGTGGTGTAAGTGACGGGCGGGCGCCGGTCGCGCCGCTCGATCATGGTGAACAGCAGGTCGGCATAAGTATCGCCCTGCGGCGCGTGCAGCACGAAGTGCACGCCTTCCATCGCCGTGGCCACCCGCATGGCCCCCACGTGGGGCGGGCCTTCATAGGTCCAGACGGCGAGTTGCATGGCGCTATACCCTCAAGATGTCGCGCCGCCGCAGCGGCCGGGCAAAAAGGTCGGCGAGGTCGCCGGCCTGCTCGAAGCCATGGATGGGCGAGAACACCAGCTCGATCGCCCACTTGGTGGCAAAGCCTTCCGCTTCCAGCGGATTGGCCAGGCCCAGGCCGCACACGGTGAGATCGGGCCGGTCGGCGCGCACGCGATCGAGCTGCCGCTCCAGGTGCTGGCCTTCGCTGATCCGCGTGGCCGGGGGCAGCAGTGGCAATTCGCGCGCCAGCAGATCGCGGTGGAGATAAGGCGTGCCCACTTCCACCGGCACCATGCCCAGTTCGCTGGACAGGAACCGCGCCAGCGGCACTTCCAGCTGCGAATCCGGCAGGAACGTGATGCGCTTGCCGCGCAGCCGATCGTGGCTATGGGCCATGGCGCGCTTGGCGCGCTCCCGCCCCGGCGCGACCACGCGGTTGACGTGCATGGGGCTGATGCCAAATGCATCGGCTGCCGCGCGCAGCCAGTCGGTGGTGCCTTCGGCCCCGAACGGAAACAGCGCGTCGAGCCGCTGCGCCCCGCGATCCTGCAAGGCGCGCATGGTTTCACCCAGGAACGGCTGGGCCAGCAGGACGCGCGTGGCCGGCCCCGCCGGCGGCAGGTCTGCCAGCCGCCGCGCCGGCAGCCAGCCCACGGCGGGAATGCCCAGTTCGGCAAACAGTCGCTGAAACTGGTCTTCCACGATATCGGGCAGGGTGCCCACCACCAGCAGTTGCGGCGCGGCGGCGTTTTCGTGTGCGGGCATGTGCGGCACCAGGGCGGCAAGGCACGCGTCTTCGCCTTCGGTAAAGGTCGTTTCGATGCCGCTGCCCGAATAATGCAGCACGCGCGGGCCGCCCCCGGCACGCCCGGCCAGGTGCCGGTCGAGCCGCTGGGCCGCCATGCCCAGGTCCAGCTTGATCACTTCCGACGGGCACGAGCCGACCAGGAACAGCGTGCGGATTTCCGGCCGCCGTTCCAGCAGTTGCAAGGCGATGCGATCAAGCTCGTCCTGGCAATCGGCAATGCCGGCCAGGTCGCGCTCCTCGATGATCGCCGTGGCAAAGCGCGGTTCGGCAAAGATCATCACGCCGGCTGCCGATTGCAGCAGATGCGCGCAAGTGCGCGAGCCAACCACCAGGAAGAACGCGTCCTGCATCTTGCGATGCAGCCAGACGATGCCGGTCAACCCGCAGAACACCTCGCGCTGGCCGCGTTCGCGCAGCACCGCCGGGGCTGGCGGGGCAAGGTCTGCCTGGCCGATCATGCGGCCACCGCCGCCGACTGGCCTTGCGCTTCAAGCCGCGCGGCGCGCAGCTTGAACAGGAACTGCCCGGCGTTGACGAGATAGGCGGCATAGCCGGCAAGGGCCACCTCCATGCGCTGGTCGAACGTGCCGCTGCCGCTCAACAGCATCGCCAGATAGGCGGTGTGCAGCGCGATCACGAGCATCGAGAACACGTCTTCCCAGAAGAACGCGGGCGCAAACAGCCAGCGCCCGAAGACGACCTTCTCCCAGATCGAGCCGGTGATCATGATGGCGTAGAGGGTGAGCGTCTTGGCCACGACCGAAATGTCGGCGGCGGCCGTGCCGGTGTGCGTGACCAGGCTGTGCAGCACCAGCACCAGGCTGGCGAGGAAGACTGCGAACTGGAACGGCGCGAGCAGGCCCTGCACCAGTGTCCAGCGAGTCGCGTCGCGGCGGCGGCGCTGTTCTGCGGTGTAGAGCATGCGCCCGCGCTGGCGGCCCTGACCGTTCGCACCCGTGGTGCCGGAACTGATCGCATCCCCTCTCATGTGCAGACGCTCGCCTTTGTTGTTGGGCGGAGATTACGCCTCCCTTCCGGCAAGTGTCAATCTAGGTTGACGACAAATAAAAATGACACTTTGCTATTTGTCAGATGGTGGAAAAGGGCGTAGGCTGATGGTCCCGAACAGCAGCGACTTGTCGATGCAGCCGTCCGGGCAAGGCGCGATCTGCGCCAAACCGGACCGGAGGGGTCTGCCATGGCAACTGTTTTTGGTGCAGGCGCGGCAAAACGCGCCGGTCGCGGAGAAAACGCTCCTCGAACCAAGGATGGAATGGGAACTGCACCGGGCCGTCCAGGCGCGGCCCGACGCGAATGCACGCTGGCGTTTCCGCCCGCCGCGGTCGATGCGCTGATCAGTGAACAGATCATTCCGCGGCTGTTGATGGCGCAGGCTCACAGCGTGCCACCGCGCGACGTGACGCCGGGAAATCTGACCGTCGACCCGGCCGAAGCCCAGCGTTTCGCATCGCTGCCCTTGCAACTGGAAGCCGACGAACTGCTGGTGGTGGTCGAAGGCATCCTGGCGCGCGGGGTTAGCGTGGAATCCGTATTCGTCGATCTGCTGGCCACCTCGGCCCGGCGCCTGGGGCAGCACTGGGAAGACGACGATTGCGATTTCGTCGATGTGACAATGGGTTTGTGGCGGCTTCAGGAAGTGATGCGCGAGGTGACCATGCGCTTTCCGCCGCCGCGCTCTGCCCTGGCGCGCCAGCGCGCCGCGCTGTTCGCGCCGGTGCCGGGTGACGTGCACAGTTTTGGCGCGCTGATGGTGGAGGAAGTCTTTGCCCGCGCCGGGTGGCAGACCGAGGTTCTGATCGAACCCGAACGCAAGGAATTGCTCCAGCATATTTCCGCGCACAGCGTGAATCTGGTTGGCTTGACCATCAGTTGTGATTGTCCTAACGCCAAGCTAGCGAGCCTGATTTCCGCCATGCGCAGTGTATCGAGATCGCCCGATCTGAAGATTTTCATTGGTGGAAAGATGGTCAACGCCAATCCCGCACTCGTTGACGAGGTCGGCGCCGATGGCAGCGCCCCTGACGCTTGCGGTGCGCTTGCTCTTGCAGAACGACTGGTGCCGATGCCGGCGTTTCCCGCCGCCTTCGACGTTTAGATGTCCAACCGCAGAAACAGCCTGGAAGGCAAATCGCCTTTCGCGACGGCCACCCGGCATTTTGCCGGCCTGGATGGCGATGTTGCGGCCAAGCTGGCGATGGTGGCTGGAGACATCGCCCTGATCCTCGATGCGGCCGGCCGTATTGTGGACGTTGCGGCCGACCCGCGCGCATTTCCCGAAGCGGCCGCCTGGGTGGGACGCGAATGGCTGGACACGGTCACGATCGAGAGCCGGCCCAAGATCATGGAAATGCTGGCCGGGATGCGCAAAGGCGTGACCCAGCACTGGCGGCAGGTCAACCTGGTGGCCAGCGACGGCGATATCGCGGTGCGCTTTGTCACCGTGGCACTCGGCGCGGCGGGGGGCAGCGGCACGGGTAACGGCAGCGGCAACGGTGGTGGCTGCATCGCCATTGGCCGTGACATGCGCGACGAGGCCAAGTTGCAGCAGCGCCTGCTCCAGGCGCAGCAATCGCTGGAACGCGATTACATCCGCCTGCGCCAGCTGGAAGCACGCTATCGCCTGCTGTTCGAGCAGACCGCCGAGCCGGTGCTGATCATCGATGCCGATACATTCCGCATTCGCGAGGCAAATCTGGCCGCGCACCAGCTGTTCCACAGCCGCCCCGGCACCTTGCCGGGCGGCAAGCTGACCGCGCTGTTTGCCCACGCCGCGCGTGACCAGGTCATCGCGTTCCTGGGTTCGGCCATGGTTTCCCACGGGTTGCAGCCGCTTGACGCCGCCCTGGCCCACAGCGTTGACAAAGTGCAGCTGTCCGCCAGCGGGTTTCGCGAGCGGGGTGGCCAATTCCTGCTGGTGCGGCTTGCGAGCGCGCCCGGTACGGTGCGTGCAGATGCCAGCGTGACCGCGCGGGTGATCGAGTCGATGCCCGATGCCTTCGTGCTGACCGACGAGGCAATGATCATTCGCGAGGCCAATGCCGCCTTTGTCGAACTGGTGGCGGCAGCCAGCGCCGAGCAACTGCGCGGGCAGCCGCTTGGCGACCACGTCGGGCGCCCCGGCATCGATCTCGATCTCATCGATGGCCAACTGGCCAAGCACGAGAGTGCCCGCAACGTGATGACCGTGGTGGGCGCACGCGATGGCTTTGAAGGTGAGCCGGTGGAGCTTTCCGCCGTGCGCATCGGCAGCGAGCAGGTCTTTTATGGCTTTGTCATCCGCCCGATCGGGCGCCGCTTGCGCGACCTGCCGCCGACCAGCGACTCGCCGCGCTCGGTCGAGCAATTGACCGAACTGGTGGGCCGCATGTCGCTGCGCGACATCGTGCGCGAAAGCACGGATCTGATCGAGCGCCTGTGTATCGAGGCGGCGCTGGAATATACCTCCAACAATCGCGCATCGGCTGCCGAGATCCTCGGGCTGAGCCGCCAGAGCCTCTATTCCAAGCTGCATCGCTATGGTCTGGGCAACATGGCTGACGCCGAAGATTGACACAAAATCTGTCAATTTAATTTGACGCATGGGGCGCCTTGGGCTTAGTCTCCAGCCCATGGCTCGCTCTGCTGCCTTTCCTGCGATGGCGCCGTTTCCGGCGGTCCGGGACGTTGCCACGCTGCTCAAGCCGATCACCTGGTTTCCGCCGATGTGGGCGCTGCTGTGCGGTGTCGTTTCTTCGGGCGTGCCGGTCCTTTCACGCTGGTCTTTCCTGATCGCCGGGCTGGCGCTGGCCGGGCCGCTGGTGTGCGGCACCAGCCAGGCGGTGAACGACTGGTTCGATCGCCATGTCGATGCCATCAACGAACCGCACCGGCCAATCCCGTCCGGGCGCATCGCCGGGCGTTGGGGCCTGGCCATCGCCATCGGCTGGACGGGCCTGTCGTTGCTGGTTGCCGCGCTCACCGGGCGGTGGGTCCTGGCAGCGACCATGCTGGGCCTGGCCTGTGCCTGGGCCTATAGCGCACCGCCGCTGCGCTTGAAGACCAGCGGCTGGATCGGCCCGGGAGTCGTTGCGCTGAGCTATGAGGGGCTGAGCTGGTTCACCGGGGCTGCGGTCATGGCCGGGGCACTGCCATCCGGCCGTGTCCTGGCGGTGCTGTGCCTTTACAGCCTTGGCGCCCATGGGATCATGACCTTGAACGATTTCAAGGCCGTGGTCGGCGATCGGATGACCGGATTGCGATCGCTGCCGGTGGTTCTGGGCGAGCGCCGCGCGGCCCTGTTGGCCAGCGCGGTCATGGCCGTGCCGCAAGCGTTGGTCGTGCTGCTGTTGCTGCGCTGGGACATGGCCATTTCGGCGCTTGCCGTGGCGTTGGCGCTGGCGACGCAGATCGCGCTGATGCCGCGGCTGGTTGCCGATCCGGCGGCGCGTGCGCCCTGGTACAACGCCACCGGGGTTTCGCTTTACGTGCTCGGCATGATGGCCGCCGCGTTCGGCCTGGGAGGATACCTGTGAGACAGCACGCATTCGGCTGGTGGTCCATCCTGCGTCTGGGTGCGGTGCAAGCGGCGATCGGCGCGATCACCATGCTGGCCACTTCGTTGCTCAACCGCCTGATGGTGCTGGAATATGGGCTGGCGGCGGGCATTCCGGCCGGCCTGGTCGCCTGGCATTACGGCGTGCAGCTGTCCCGCCCGCTGTGGGGCCATGGATCGGACGTGGGCCGCCGCCGCACGCCATGGATCCTGGCCGGGATGGTAACCTTGGGCCTGGGCGCGCTGCTGGCGGTGCGTGGCGTTACCCTGCTGGACGTTTCGCGCGGGCAGGGCATTGCCCTTGCTGTGTTTGCCTTCACCCTGATCGGCGCCGGCGTGGGCGCGGCGGGCACATCGGTGCTGGCCTTGCTGGCCACGGGGGTTGCGCCCGAACGGCGCGCGGCGGCCGCGGCGGTGACGTGGATCATGATGGTCTTCGGCATCGTGGTGGCGGCGGGTGCGGCCGGCGCCCTGCTCGATCCCTATTCCAAGCAGCGGCTCACGGCGGTTGCCTCGGGTGTGGTCGGCGTGGCGCTGTTGGTCACGCTGCTGGCCACGTTCCGGCTGGAGGGGCAGGCGCCCCTGCTGCGCAATGCCACGCGTTCGGCCGATCCGCTGCTGTCCCTGCGCCAGGCGCTGGCAGAAATCTTCGCCGACGATGAAGCGCGCCGCTTTACGCTGTTCATCTTTGTCTCGATGCTGGCCTACAGCATGCAGGACCTGATCCTGGAGCCGTTTACGGGACTGGTCTTTGCACTGACGCCCGGCCAATCGACCAGCCTTTCGGGCCTGCAGAACGGCGGCGTGCTGGTCGGCATGATCGTTTCGGGCGTGGGTGGCAGCGCGTTTCGCGGGCGCCTGCCGATCGAATTGCGCACCTGGACGATGGTGGGCTGCCTGGGTTCTGCTGCGGCGCTGGCCGGCCTGGCAGTGGCTGCCTGGGTCGGCCCAGGCTGGCCGATTGCGGCCAATATCGCGTTGCTCGGCCTGTGCAACGGCGCCTTTGCGGTTTCGGCCATCGGCTCGATGATGGGGCTGGCCGGGGCAGGCCGCAGCAACGGGGAAGGCGTGCGCATGGGGGTGTGGGGCACCGCGCAGGCGATCGCATTCGGGCTGGGCGGGCTGATCGGGGCGTTGGGCGTCGACGTGGCGCGGGGCGCCTTTGGCCGACCGGGCATAGCTTTTGCGGTGATCTTTGCTGCCGAAGCCGGGCTGTTCCTGGCTTCCGCCGTGCTGGCCATGCGCACGCGCAGCCAGCCATCCCCCGCCGCCCGCCTGCAGTCGGTGGGCGTATGACACCGGACGCCACTTTCGATGTGGTGGTCGTGGGCGGTGGGCCAAGCGGCGCCACCGCGGCCTGGGACTTGGCCCGCGCCGGGTGTTCGGTGCTGCTGCTCGACCGGGCGGGGCGGATCAAGCCTTGTGGCGGTGCCGTGCCGCCGCGGCTGCTGGAAGAATTCGATGTGCCGCAAGCGCTGCTGGTGGCGCGTGCACGCGCGGCGCGCATGGTCGCCCCGTCTCGCCGCGCGGTGGACATGCCAGTGGGCGATATCGGCTATGTCGGCATGGTGGACCGCGCCGCGTTCGACGAATGGCTGCGCCAGCGCGCGGCCACGGCGGGGGCAGAGCGGCGCGTCGGAACGTATGAAAGCATCACGCACGACGCTGCGGGTGGCGCGATCGTCTCTTATCGCGCCCAGCGCGGCGGCGCCATGCACGCCGTGCGCGCCCGGCTGGTAATCGGCGCCGATGGTGCGCGTTCGGCCATCGCGCGCGCGCATGTGCCCGGTGCCGGCCGCAACCCTTGCGTCTTTGCCTATCACGAGGTGATCCGCGCGCCGGTCGAGACGGGCGAGGGCCAGGCGGGGCGGGGCTTTGATGGTGGGCGCTGCGATGTGCTCTACCAGGGTCGGGTGTCGCCCGATTTCTATGGCTGGGTCTTTCCCCATGGCGAGACGGCCAGCGTGGGCGTGGGCAGCGCGCGCAAGGGCTTTTCGCTGCGCGGCGCGGTGCAGCTGATGCGCGAGGACATGGGCCTGGCGCGCTGCGAGACAATCCGCCGCGAAGGCGCGCCAATTCCGCTCAAGCCATTGAAGCGCTGGGACAACGGGCGCGACGTGCTGCTCGCGGGCGATGCTGCCGGGGTGGTTGCCCCGGCCTCGGGCGAGGGTATCTATTATGCCATGGCCGGGGGGCGCATCGCGGCGCAGACCGCGCTGGCTTTCCTGGCCAGCGGCAATCCGGCGGTGCTGCGCCAGGCGCGCCGCGATTTCCTGCGCGCGCATGGCCGGGTGTTCTGGATCTTGGGCATGATGCAGCGCTTCTGGTATTCCAGCGACGAGCGCCGCGAACGCTTCGTGGCGATGTGCGCCGATCGCGATGTGCAACAGCTTACCTGGCAGGCCTATATGAACAAACGGCTGGTACGGCAGCACCCCTGGGCCCACTTGCGCATTTTCCTCAAGGATTGCGCGCACCTGCTGGGCATTGCCCGCAGCCCTGCAGAAAGCCCCGCGCCATGAGCCGGCCATGGGCCATGCCGGTGGGGATCGCGGTCGTCGCGGCGCTGGTCATCGCGCTCCTGGGCGGCACGATCACGGATCTGGGGCCCTGGTATCAGGGCTTGCACAAGCCGGCCCTCACCCCGCCGCGCCCGGTCTTTCCGATTGCCTGGACACTGATTTTCGCGCTGGCCGCCACGGCGGGGGTCACGGCCTGGCGCGGGGCGCGGGATGTGCGCACGTCCGACACGGTGATCGGCCTTTTCGCGCTCAATGGCTTCCTCAACATATTGTGGAGCCTGCTGTTCTTTCGCCTGCAACGGCCGGACTGGGCCTTTTTCGAATTGATCGCGCTGTGGTGCTCCATTGCGCTGCTGATCGTCTATTGCCTGCGCATTTCGCGCCTGGCAGCGGCGCTGCTGCTTCCCTACCTGGCCTGGGTCACGGTGGCGGGCCTGCTCAACTGGCAGGTCGTGCAACTCAACGGGCCGTTCTAGAACGGCCATGCAGGCCTATTTCGCCTCGGGCCATGCGGCCGACGTGATGCTGGCCGCACTGGTGCTGGAGGCGGCCTGGCTGTTTGCGCGCAGGCGGCGTCTGGGCCTGGTGCTCGTCATGCTCGGCCCGGCGGCGCTGATCGTGCTGGGCCTGCGCGCGGCGCTGGTTGGTGCGCCCTGGCCATGGATCGCCCTGCCGCTGGCCCTGTCGCTGCCGATCCACCTGGCCGATCCGCGCCTGTGGCAGCGCGCGCCCGCCGATGGAAGCAGCGCGCGCCCTAGCGCGGCAGGAACCCTTGGGCGAGCATGGCGACCAGTTGCTGCGCGATTTGCGCCGGCTGCAGGGCGCCGCCCGGATCGTGCCAGCGGCCCGGCCAGTTGAGCGCACCGGCCAGGGCAAAGCCCAGCAGCTTGGTATCGACCGGGGCGAGCGAGCCATCGGCCACGCCTTCTTCGATCAGTTCGCGCATCGCCGTGTCGATCTTGCGCTTGAGCGCCTGGAACTGTGCCCGGCTTTCCGGGCCAAGTGCCTCTGCCCCGGTGCGCACCACGCAGCGCCCGAAATCGTCCATGTTGACCTGGGCATAGCGGGTAAGAAAGGCAATCAGCCGATCAGCCCCGGTGCCCGCGCTCTGTCGCGATTGTTCGGCCGCCTCAAGCAGTTGCGACAGGCCGATGGTGACGCATTCGAGCAGCACCTGATCCTTGTTGCCCAGGTAGTGGTAGATCGTCGGCTTGGAGATGCCCAGCCTCGCGGCAACGTCATCCAGCGAGGTCTGGTGAAAGCCGCGCTCGTTGAACATCTGCACCGCCGCGCGCAGCACCGCCTCGCGCTTGGCGGCGCGCGCCTTGCTGCGCTGTTGCGGGGATTGGAACGGGGAATCGGCAGGCGGCAAGATTTAACTCCATGCGCGGAACGCTGCCGTGTTGACACGATACCAGGCAGAAGGCAATCTACTCATGAGTAAACAATAGTCCGGTCAGTTTTATGATTCTCGATGAAACCCAGATTGCCGTGCGCGACATGGTCCATGCCTTTGCCCAGGAGCAGTTGCGCCCGCAGGCCCGCGCGTTCGAAGCGGCCGGTGGCTATCCGCCCGAACTCTTTGCGCAGCTTGCGCAATTGGGCCTGATGGGAATGGCCGCACCCGAAAGCGAGGGCGGGGCCGGGCTCGATGCAGTGTCCTATGCCCTGGCATTGATGGAGATCGCTGCGGGCGACGGCGCGCTGTCGACCATCGTTTCGATCCACAACAGCCTGATCGTGGCCGGCATCCTGCGCTATGGCAGCGAACAGCAGCGTGAGCGGTTCCTGCCCGATCTGGTCGCAGGCCGCGCCACCGGCGCCTTTGCCCTGACCGAGGCCGACGCCGGATCGGATGCCGCTGCACTGCGCTGCCGCGCCGACCGGGTGGACGGTGGCTGGCGCCTCAACGGGGCCAAGCAATTCATTTCCAATGGCCGGATCTCCCGGTTGGCAATCGCCTTTGCCATGACCGACCCGGCAGCGGGCAAGAAGGGCATGACCGCGTTCCTGGTCCCGACCGATAGCCCTGGCTATGTCGTGGACAAAGTGGAGCACAAGCTGGGGCAGTGGGCCTCGGACACGTGCGCGATCCGCTTTGACGACGTGTTCGTGCCCGATGCCATGGTGCTGGGCGCGCCCGGCGAGGGCTATCGCATCGCGCTGTCCAACCTGGAAGCCGGGCGTGTCGGCATTGCCGCGCAGTGCATCGGCATGGCCGACGCCGCCATGGCCATTGCGCTCGACTATGCCAAGGAACGGCGCAGCTTCGGCCAGCCGATCATCGCCCACCAGGCGGTGGGGCACCGCCTGGCCGATCTGGCCGCCCGGCTGGAAGCGGCGCGGCAACTGGTGCTGCATGCCGCCGCCGTCAAGCAGACCGGCGCGCCGTGCCTGACCGAAGCGTCGATGGCCAAGCTCGTGGCCTCCGAAACGGCCGAGGCGGTGGTTTCGGGCGCGATCCAGACCCTGGGTGGCTATGGCTACCTTGAGGAATATGGCGTGGCCAAGATCTATCGCGATGTGCGCGTGTGCCAGATCTATGAAGGCACATCCGATATCCAGCGCATGGTGATTGCGCGCGCGCTGGCCGGATGAGGGCACCCTCGTTTTTCGGCCAGTGAGGCCCATCGGCAAAGCCGTCTAAGACATCAGCAAATCGATAATCTGCGGGAGATGCATTCATGGATATCAATGGCGTTGCGGCAATCGTGACCGGCGGGGCCTCGGGCCTGGGCGCGGCCACGGCCGAACTGCTTGCCGCGCGCGGGGCCAAGGTCACGCTGTTCGATCTCAATGCCGAACTGGGCACGGCCAAGGCGGCGGAAATCGGCGGCCTGTTCAAGGCGGTCAACGTCACCGACGAAGACGCCGTGGCCGATGCCATTGCCGAGGCCGAAGGCCTGAACGGCAAGGCGCGGATCCTGGTCAATTGCGCCGGGATCGGCCCGCCGGCCAAAGTGCTCAACCGCGAAGGGCAGCCGCTGCCGCTGGCCGATTTCGCCCGGATCATCAACATCAACCTGATCGGCACGTTCAACGTGCTGTCGAAATTCGCCGCGCGCATTTTCGATGCCGAGCCGCTCGATGCCGATGGTGCGCGCGGGGTGATCGTCAACACCGCCAGCGTTGCCGCGTTCGACGGGCAGATTGGCCAGCCGGCCTATGCCGCGAGCAAAGGCGGGGTGGTGGCCATGGCCCTGCCGATCGCCCGCGAACTCGCCCGCTTCGGCATTCGCGTCAACACCATCGCGCCGGGCATTTTCTGGACGCCGCTGCTCGCCAGCCTGCCGCAGGAAGCGCAGGATTCGCTCGGCAACCAAGTGCCGTTCCCCAGCCGCCTGGGCCAGCCGGCCGAATATGCCAAGCTGGTGGAAGCGATCGTGACCAACCCGATGCTCAACGGCGAAGTGATCCGCCTGGACGGCGCGATCCGCATGGCGCCGCGCTGACACCAGGACGCCGGGCCGAACAGAAAAGGGAGAGGGTGATGAGCGGGATCGGGATGGCAGCGGCGCAAGACCTGGCGCGGAAGGTGGAAGCTTTCGTGCGCGCCGTGGTGGTGCCTTATGAAAAAGACGGTCGGCGCGACCATCATGGCGCGCCGACCGACGACCTGGTGCGCGAACTGCGCGAAAAGGCGCGCGCGGCGGGCGTGCTGACCCCGCATATCCTTCCCGGCGGGGGCCACCTGACCCAGCGCGAAACCGCGGTGGTACTTGCCGCCACCGGGCTTTCCCCGCTGGGCCCGCTGGCCTGCAACACCGCAGCGCCCGATGAAGGCAACATGTACCTGCTGGGCAAAGTGGGCGATGCCCATTTGCGCGAGCGCTTCCTCAAACCGATGGTGGAAGGCCGCGCGCGGTCGGCCTTTTTCATGACCGAGCCGGCCGAACTGCAAGGCGCGGGATCCGACCCTTCGATGATGATCACCACCTGCCGCAAGGACGGCAACCACTGGGTGGTCAATGGCACCAAGTGCTTCATCACCGGGGCCGATGGCGCGCAAGTGGGCATCGTGATGGCCCGGTCGGATGAGGCGGACAGCCAGGGCGGGGCGTGCATGTTCCTGGTGGACCTGCCCGATCCTTCCATCCGCATCGACCACGTGCCCAATACGATCGACACCTCGATGCCGGGCGGCCATGCCACGGTGACGATCGAAAACCTGCGCGTGCCGGCCGACCAGATGCTGGGCCAGGCGGGCGAAGGCTTCAAGTATGCGCAGATCCGCCTTTCGCCCGCGCGCCTTTCGCACTGCATGCGCTGGCTTGGCGCCTGCCAGCGCGCCAACGAGATTGCCAGCGACTATGCCAATCGCCGCATGGCCTTTGGCAAGCCGTTGATCGACCACGAGGGCGTGGGCTTCATGCTCGCCGAAAACCTGATCGACCTGAAGCAGGCGGAACTGATGATCGACTGGTGCGCGGGCGTGCTCGACACCGGCAGCCTGGGCACGGCGGAAAGCAGCATGGCCAAAGTGGCCGTGTCCGAAGCGCTGATGCGCGTGGCCGATCGTTGCGTGCAGGTGATGGGCGGCACCGGCGTGACCGACAAGACGATCGTGGAGCAGGTGTTCCGCGAAATCCGTGCGTTCCGCATCTATGATGGCCCCACCGAAGTGCACAAGTGGAGCCTGGCCAAGAAGATCAAGCGCGACTGGAAGCAGGCCCAGGAAACCGTCGATGCCCACTGACAAGCTCGACGCGGCGCAGATCGCGCAGGCCAATGCCGGCGTAGGCGCGGTGCGCACCGCGCTGGACGAAGGCGCGCTGGCTTCGTGGCTTTCCGCCCATGTCGATGGCTTTGCCGGGCCGCTGACCATTGGGCAGTTCAACGGCGGGCAATCGAACCCCACCTATCGCCTGGAAACGCCGGGCGCGCGCTATGTCTTGCGGCGCAAGCCACCGGGCGCCGTGCTCAAAGGCGCACACGACGTGCTGCGCGAAGCGCGCGTGCAGCAGGCCCTGGCGACAAGCGACGTCCCGGTGGCGCGCATCCTGGGCGTGTGCGACGACGATGTCGTGATCGGCAGCGCGTTCTACGTGATGGACATGGTAGACGGGCGCGTGTTCTGGGACACGAGCTTTGCCAAGGTGCCCAAGGCGGAGCGAGCCGCCTATTTCGATGAGATGAACCGCGTGATCGCCGCGCTGCACGGCGTGGACCACGTGGCAGTGGGCCTGGCCGACTATGGCAAGCCGGGCAACTACTTCGCGCGGCAGATCGGGCGCTGGACGCGGCAATACCTGGAAGACGAGCTTGCCGGCCGCGACGCCGATATGGACGCGCTGGTCGCCTGGCTGCCCACGGCCATTCCCGACGATGACACGACCACCCTGGTCCACGGCGATTTCCGCTGCGACAACATGATCTTCCACCCCAGCGAGCCGCGCGTTCTGGCGGTGCTGGACTGGGAATTGTCCACGCTGGGGCACCCGCTGGCGGACTTTGCCTATCACGCCATGCTCTATCGCATGCCGCCCGACATCGTGGCGGGACTGGGCGGGGCGGACCCTGTGCCATTGGGCCTGCCGAGCGAGGCGGACTATATGGCCCGCTATTGCGCGCGCACGGGGCGGGATGGCATTGCCAATTGGGATTTCTATGTCGCGTTCCAGTTCTTTCGGCTGGCCGCGATCTTTCACGGGATCAAGGGCCGCGTGCTGCGCGGCACGGCGGCCAACGCCCAGGCGGCGGAGCGGGCGAAAGCCTTCCCCCGCCTGGCCCGGCTGGGCCGCGAAGCGATGGAGGCCTGCGCATGAACGATGATCTGGTGGTGCTGGAACGGCACGATGCCGTGGCGATCCTGACGCTCAACCGCCCGACCGCGGGCAACACGCTGGACATGCCCACCGCGCTGCGGCTGGAACAGCAGGTCGATGCGGCGATTGCCGATACCGCGGTGCGCTGCGTGGTGCTGACCGGCATGGGCAAGCTGTTTTGCGGCGGGGGTGACGTGAGCGCGTTCGGCACGGCGAGCGAGGGGCCGTCGGCCTTTCTCTTCGCGCTGGCAGGCGCGGTGCATCGCAGCGTGCTCAAGCTCGCGCAGATGGGCAAGCCGCTGGTCACGCTGGTCAACGGCCCGGCGGCGGGCGCGGGGCTGAGCCTGGCGATCCTGGGCGACGTGGTGCTGGCCGCGCCCGGGGCGCACTTCACCGCCGCCTATGGCATGGTGGGGCTGACCCCCGATGGCGGCATGAGTTGGACGCTGCCACGCGTGGTAGGCTTGCGCCGCGCGCAGGAGATCATCCTGACCAACCGCCGCATCGGCGCAGAGGAAGCCGCGGCGATTGGCCTGGTCACCCGCACCGTGGCGGCCGAGGATCTGCACGCCGAGGGCCTGGCCGTGGCGCAACGCCTGGCGCAGGGGCCGCTTGCTGCCATCGCCGGCGCCCGCGCACTGCTTGCCGAGAGCCTGCAAAACGACCTGGCCACCCAGCTTGACCTGGAAGTGGTGCGCATTGCCCAGGCCGGCGCCGGGGCCGAGGCCGCGGAAGGCATCGCCGCCTTTGCGCAGCGCCGCGCGCCGCGTTTTGCGTGAAAGCCCGACCCGAACTACGTCTGTGACGTAGTTTCGGAGAGGCTGCCGGTGCCGAACCCAAAATTCGCCTTCCGGCGAATTTTGAATCAGCCTCCAAGTCGGCAGTTGCCTTGATCACGAAACCACCAATTTGAAATTAAAAATATTGCTATTGCTCAAGTGCTGCTCCGTGTTAGCTTTCGTAATCCTGCAATAAATACCAAGATTCGTGTCTTGCAGGGCCGGAAGCGGGGGCAGCCGGTATGGTGGATTCACAGAAATCGGTTGGTTCAGATGCGGCATATGCGGCGCCAAGGCGAGTTTTGCCTTATTGGCTGCGCGTCTGTGCAGTCCTGGTGGCGTTAACCAGCCTTGGCGTTGGTTTGGTTGCTTTTGTTCATAGTTTGATCGTCGTCAACAGCACGCACAAGAGCAATTTCCACCTCGTGGAAATCGCCGCACAAGGGCTGCAATCCTGGCCGCTGGATATCGAGCGCATGGCGCGGGCCAATGTGAATGCTACCAAGCGCCAGGATAATAACGCTGCTTCCGCCAAACAAGGTTGGCAAAGCGGAAATCGGATACTTGTGATGTTTCACCCCGATCTGGGGCGATACATGCTGCATATTCGTGCGCCCGATAAGGATGGCGCCTGCCCCGGAATCCCGCTGGGCGCGCGTTCGCTGGCTATCGGCTATGAGCAGGGCGAACATCCCGGCCAGGGCATAAGGCTGGAAGTGACTGGCGTGGTTCGCAGCGACGACTACGGCCAGCCGGCCAAGGTCGTGGCGTGCTTCCTGGCGCGCGTGCCGCTCGACCGGCTGATCAACACCGGTGTGGAAGACACGCCGATTTCCCACTTCCTGCTGGTCGATGGGCAAGGCCGGATCGTGGCGCAAGTGGGCGATCCGCCGCTGACCGTCGATGCCATTGCCGATCTGAATGATACCGGCGCGATGGGGCGCAACATCGCGCGGGAACTGGGCAGTGGTCTGGGGCTCAAGGATGGCGAGGGTGGGCCGGCCAATCCGCCAAAGCCCTCCATCGGCACGGCGCAAGATGTCGTTTCGCTCAGCGCCGGCGGTGAGGACTATCTCGCCTATATCAAGCCCTTTCTGGTGCCCAACGCCGTGAGCCAGCCGTGCAGCGGCGCGGTGGGCACGCCTATGGCGGCCAGCGGCAATGCCGGGGGCACGACGGCCTGCTATATCGTGGCGCTGATGCCGAAATCGGCGATGACCGCGCGCTGGCTGGAGACGATGCCGGTGGAACGGGTGGGGGCGACGTTGGGCCTGTTGTTCCTGGCAGCGCTGTTGCCGTTCCTGCGCTTTCAACTCATGGGTGCGGCGCAGTCCTCTGGGCCGTTCGAAGTGATTGCGATGCTGGCCGGGGTGCCGGCGGCATTGGTGCTGGCGCTGTTCATGGTGTTGCTGGCCCACGATACCGATGCCGGGCGGCGGTCCATCGCACAGGCGGCGGGGGACGTGGCGCAACGGCTGGCACTCGATACGGGGGGCCAGGTGGCAAGGCAGGCGGGCCGGCTGGCCGCCTTGCTGGAAACGGCAGACGCGGCGCAGTGCAGTGGATTTTCCGACGTAACCTTGTTGCACGAGGATGGGGAGGCGCCCTCCGACGTGCCTGCGAACGATGGCGCCCGCGCGCCGGCAGGGGCCGAGAAGACGCGCATCTGCACCGCCAACCCCCGCCGGCCGGTGGCCATCGACATCAGTGGGCGCGATTACTTCCAGCGGCTGCGTGACCAGAACGGCACCGCGACGCCAGGGCATGCCGCTACCTATCTGGCCAGCGGCGTGCGATCGCAAGTGATGGGCGTGGATACGGCGGTGATTGCCGCGCGCCTGGCAGGGCCTGGGGGCCAAGCCGATCGCTATGCCGTTGGTTCGTTTCAATTGGCTGCGCTTATGCAGCCCGGTGCGCGGGCAGGCCTGCGCGCAGACCAGCGCTTCATGGTGGTGGAAACGCGCAATTGGAATGGGAATGATCTGCGCCTGCCGGTGATCTTTCACGCCCAGCGCGGCCATGCCGGGCAGGAAAACCTGGCCGACCAAGCCGAAACCGATCCCACCATCCCGACACAGATCGTGTCCTTGGCGCAGAATTCTGCGCCAGGCGGCGGTGCGCCGGTGTTGCACTTCAAGGCCCGCTATGCCGGGCGCCTGGCCAGCTTTGCCGCCGTGGCCGTGCCCGGGACGACCTGGGTCGTGCTGGTATGGAGCAATGTCGCCGAAATCGATGCCGTGGCGGCGCGCACGGCCAGCCTGGGCTTGTGGAGCAGCCTGGCTTTGCTGGTGGTGATGCTGGTGGTGGCGGGTGGGCTGGTGATGGCCTTACGGATGAAATCCCCGTTGCCGGGGGGATGTCCGCCGGCACGCTGGGCCAATATCTGGCCGCACGAAGCGGGCGCGCAAGCCTATGCCTGGCTGGCCAAGCGCATCCTGCCATTGGCCGGTGGCATCCTGATGGTGTCGGTGCTGCTGGCGCTGGCCCTGGACGGAATGGCGCCGGGCCTGTCGTTTTGCGCCCTTGCCGTGCCGTTCACGGCGGTGGCCGTGGGCGTGGGCTTATCGATGCAGCGGGATACCGACGATGCCCTGACGCAAAAGGCGGAACAGCCGTTCTTCCGCCTGGTGGTGGGGACGATTGCGTTGGTTGCACTGGTGCCCGCTGTGCTGGTGTGGCTGGATGCGCGCGCCTTTTCCGTGGCGCATCACGCTGCCGACAGGCATGTGGCTGATCTGGCTGCCAACGCGGATCGTGATCGCCGCGCGCAACTCATGGCCATGGCGCAATGCCAGGGCTTTGGAGTCGATGGGTTGAGCCTGGCCACGCAGCAGCGGGAGCGCAACGCCTGCACCACGGCGGTGGCCGTGGCGCCTGCCGCCGCGATCGACCAGGCCGCTCCTCCTCAGGCCGTTCACGCGCCATTTTCGGCATGGCCGGCTTCGGCACTGGCCGCATCCATCTGGGGAATGCGGCAGGATTACTGGTTTGGTGCGCCCGCCGGTGTTGCGCCGGCTGGCGCGTCTGCCAGCGCCAGCTATGACGTGGAGTGGCGCCTGCCGTTGCTGGACTGGTTGAGCCTCGCCGTGTTCGGCGTGGTGCCGGTGATCGCGCTTTGGCTGGGCTTGCCGCGCCTGTTGCTGCGCGCGCTATGCGGGTTTGGCGTGCCGCTGGGCTTGCCCGTGTCGCTCCAATCCGACGTGCCGGGGGTGCCGCGTCTGCTGGTGGTGGGCGGCGACCATGCCAGCCGCAGCACGTTGATGGCGGACCTTGCCGGAACCGACCCGCAGAACAGCGCCAGGATCGACCTGTCGGACGTGCTGCTCTACGAAGACGCCCCCGCGCTGGCAGACAGCAAGATCTGCCAGCGTGCGGACGATAAGATCGGTGATGCGCGCATCGTTCAGGTCTATGGCCTGTCGTTGTTGCTGCGCGATCCCCTGCGGCGCCGGGCGGCGCTGGTTTTCCTGGAATGCGTTGACCGAGCCGTGGCCAGCGGGCGGGTGGAAAGGTTGGTGGTCTATTCCGATCTCACCCCGCTGGAACGCATTCTCGATGTAGTGGATGGGGAAAGTTTCGGCCAGGGCGAACGATCGGGGGGCCTGGAAGAGCTGCGCTGGGCGCGGTTTTTCCAGACGTTCGTGACCTATACGCCAGCCGACGGTGCCCTGTTGATCGATCCCCTGGCGGTGGAGCACATGGCCGATCTCTCCCTGTCGGCGAAGGCCCTGCTGCGCGAATTGCGTCACCTGCCCAGCCATATCGTCGCCACGCTGCTGCCCGGTGTGCTGGCCCACGCAGATCGCGCCGAACGTACTGCCGCGCTGGCGGATTGGGCACGTTCACGCCATCTGCCGACGGTGCCCGCTGCGATCGATTTCCTGCGCGTGCACCTGATCGAATACTACGAGCAGTTGTGGTTTGCCTCCACCCAGGCCGAACGGGTGGTGCTCGATGCCATTGCACGGGGCCATTTCGTCAACATCCATGCCTCGCTCGTGGTGCGTTCACTGGTGCGGCGGCGGCTGGTGACGCTGGAGCCGGGGCCGCGCCTGTTCAACGACAGCTTTGCCATGTTCGTGCGGCAGGCCGAGCGGCCCGAAACCATCCGTAGCTGGCGCAACAAGTTGCCCAAGGGCGAATGGAACCTGGCGCGGTGGCCGCTGCTGGTGGGGGTGCCGCTGGGCCTGCTGCTGGTGGCCTATGGCGCGGCGCAACAGGGGGACAATCTCAACGCCACGATTTCGGCGCTGCTCGCCGGCATTCCGATGCTGATCGGGGCCTTTTCGCGGCGGCAGGCGGCGGGGTGAGCCAACTGGGTGAACCGGCAGGATGAGTAGACAGGACAAGGGGGCCGAGATGGACGAGGCGAAGGCGACGGACAATGCCATCGACGCGCGGCGCGCGTTGTTGCGCCAGTGGGTGGGCGGCAAGGGGCCGGAAATCGATGCGGCGGTGCCGCCCGGCACGATGGGCGTGGCGTTTTCGGGCGGCGGCATTCGCAGCGCCACCTTGAGCCTGGGGTTGGCCCAGGCGCTGGCGCGTGCAGGGCGTCTGCTCGATTTCGATTACTGTTCCACCGTTTCCGGTGGCGGCTATTTCGGCAGTTTCCTGGGCAGCCTGTTCCTGCCCGACAGCGCGCGCGGTGGCAATGCCGGCCTTGGCGCAACCGATAGCGTGATATTGGATGAAGCGGATCTGGCACAGACCGTGCTATCGTCGCGTTCGGACGCCACGCTGTTGCCGTGGGATGGGCGGACCTTGCGCCACCCGGTGCGCTGGCTGCGCGAGCATAGCCGCTATCTGGCGCCCAACGGCGCGTCGGACTATCTGCCCGCAGCCGCCTATATGGCGCGCAACTGGCTGGCGATGCTCTATGTCTTCCTGCTGCCGGTGGTGTTTCTGGCCACGGTGATGACCGGGCTGACGGCCTGGACGGTGGCGAATGCCGATCCGAACGGAACCTTGCGCGCGCCGCTTTCCGCCGCGCCGATGGCGGCGAATGCGGCGGGCTGCCTGCAACCGGTGCGCACTGGTGCCTGTGCCCAGCCGTTCCATCTGCTGCCCAGCCTGCTGTGGTGGCCGGTGCTGGCGCTGGCCTTTGTCACCCTGGCGGTGTGGTTGGGCTATTGGTACACGGAAGTGCTATCCTCTGCCGGGCGCGGTCAGGATCAGCGCAGCCGGGACAAACAAAGCCCTGCCTGGGCGCGGCTCACGGCCGGCATCGTGCTGTGGCTGGCTGCCATTGGCGTGGGCTGGGCCGCCTGGCGCCAGTTTCCGTCTGGCGAGGGGGCCAGCCTGATGGTGCTGGCGGGTGTGCTTCTGGCGGTGATCGGTGCGTTGGCCGCACTTCTGGCCGCTTACCTGTCCCAGCATGCCAAAGTGGCGCCCGATGATGCCTATACCGCCGACGTACGCAGCCGGTTGACGCGCTGGGGCGGCAATCTGCTGGGGCTGTCGCTGGGCCTGGCGGCACTGGCCACGATCAACACCTTGGGATTGAGTGCCTATGACTGGATCGCGCGCCAGAACCAGGCCGGGATTGGCCTGCGCCAGGCGCTGGGCCTGGCGCTTGCGCCGCTGGGAGCCTGGCTGATCAACAAGTTACCCGGTTGGGTGAGTGGCGATGGCAAGCTGGCGGCGATGCTGGGGCGCCATGTCTGGACCCTGGCGCTGGCGGCCGGGGTGCTGCTCTATGGACTGGTTTCGGTGGGGGCGGATGTGACGGTGCAGGCCCTGTTGTTCGATGGGCAGCGCTGGGTGTCCGGCTTGCCAGGGCGATGGAACGGGCAAATTGTGGCGATCGCGCTTGTCGTGGTGCTGGGCCTGATGATGGCCACGGGCTGGGCCACCGGATTCATCAACCTTTCGTCGCTCCATGGCATATATGCCGCGCGGCTGACGCGGGCGTATGTCGGGGCGACCAACATCAACCGGCTGCAAGGCGGTCTCCCCCGTCCCGAAGCCAGGCCGGGCAAGGGAGGTGACGCGGCCAAGCCGATCACCGAGACCGATCCGGGCGACCAGGTGCCGATCGCCGTCTATCAGCAACAGCGCACCCTGGCGCCGCTGCACCTGATCAACGTGACGCTCAACGAAACGGTCAGCAGCGCCCATTCGCAGTTGCTGGAACGCGATCGCAAAGGCGTGCCGATGGTCTTTGCGCCCGAGGGGCTGTTCGTCAACGCCACGACACCGGGCACGCCGACGGGCGCGTTCTTTGCTTGGAGCGCGTTGGAAGCAGCCGGGGTGGAAGGGCTTTCGCTGGGGCAGTTGTGTGCGATTTCCGGGGCGGCGGCGTCAACCGGGATGGGATCGCGCACCACGCTGGGTGGGTCGCTGGCGCTGTGCTTTGCCAATATCCGCCTGGGCTATTGGTGGCATGTGGACATGCTGCTGCGCGAAAGCGAGGGCGAGCCGCGCAAGCGGAAAGCCTGGCATTTCACATCGCGGCTGTTCCGCACGTTCTTCTATCTCGGTTCGGAAATGCGCGGCTATTTCACCCGCCGCTACAGCCGCGTCTATCTGTCCGACGGTGGCCATTTCGAGAACAGCGGCGCTTACGAACTGCTGCGGCGGCGGGTCCGCACGATCGTGGTGGCCGACAATGGTGCCGATCCCGGCTTTGTGTTCGAAGACCTGGAAAATCTGGCGCGAAAGGCGCGGATCGACCTGGGGTTTGGCTTGGAAGTGGCCAAGCCCACCAAAGTGCAGCACCTGGTGGGCAGCACGGCCGCCGCCCTGTTCCTCAATGGCGAGGAGGAGGACTGGCGCCTGCGGGCGGCGCGGCGCAGCGCGCCAGGCACGGCGGCGAGCCCGATCGACCGCGCGTTCTGCCTGCTGCTCGAAGTCCATGGCCGCACAGTGCCCGAGGATGACAATTCCTATGGCGTGATCGGGCATATCGTGTGGATCAAGCCGCGCCTGTGCGAAGGGGTTTCGGCCGATGTCACCGGCTATGCCACGGCGCACTCCGCCTTTCCGCACGAAACCACCGGGGACCAGTTCTTCGACGAGGCGCAGTGGGAAAGCTATCGCCGGCTGGGCTTTTTCATGATGGAGGAACTCCTTTCCACCCACGACTGGCAAGAAAACCTGCTGCGCCAGATCAACGATCCGGCACGGTGGTAGGCCGTATCGCAGGCCAAGTGGCGGTGAACCGGGCGTGAGCCACCAGCGATTGACCGGCGCGCGCAAAAGAGTCCGGTCAACGGCGGCCCTGCCTGCGCAGGTCAGAGTTGGATCTGCCGTGCAATGCCGATCGCGTCCAGGAACGAGCCATCGTGGCTGACCACCAGCAGCGCGCCGTCGTAGTCGCGCAGCGCCTGCTCGATAATCTCGATGGATGCGATGTCGAGGTGATTGGTCGGTTCGTCGAGCATCAGCAATTGCGGCGTGGTGCGCGCCGATAGCACACAGGCCAGGCCGGCGCGCAGGCATTCCCCGCCGCTCAACTGCCCGACCAGCTTGTCGCCCTCGGTGTTGCGGAAGGCAAACCTGGCGAGCGCGGCACGGGCGCTGTTATCGTCCAGTCCGGGGTTGAGCCGGCGCATGTTGTCGATCAGGCTGGTCGCGCGATCAAGCATGCTTACCGTCTGGTCCAGGAGGGCGTGCGCCACGGGGCGTTCGATCCGGCCGCGGGTTGGCATGGCCAAGCCTGCTGCAAGCCGCAGCACCGAGGACTTGCCGGTGCCGTTGCGGCCGGTCAACGCCACGCGTGCGGGGCCGTGCAGGTCGAATGACAGATCATCGATAATCGTGCGCCCGCCAGCCTCCCATGTCACGCCGTCGAACGCGAGGACAAGCCGGTTCGCGTGCAGGCCGCACGGTGGCAACACGATCTTGAGCGGCGTTGCCACCTCGACATGGGACCGTGCCGCTTCGAGTGCCGACGCCTGCGCTTCGATGCGCTGCTGGGCAAGGGTATGGCCACGGCCACCGCTGTTCTGCGCGCGCTCGCGTTGCCGGCCAAGCAGGATTTTCGGCGCGCTGCCGCTGGCGGCATAGGCCTGACCACTGCGATCGCGCCGTGCCTGTCTCTCTTGCGCGGCCTGTGCTTCGCGCCGGGCGGTGCGAGCTTGCCGTTCCGCCTCGGTCAGGTTTGCCTCGGCGCGCGCTTTTGCCGCGTCACGTGCTTCGACCCAGGATGACCAGCCACCGCCGTGGACCGCTAGCCCGGTCGGCGAAAGCGAGACGATCCGGTCCACCCCTTCGAGTAGATGGCGATCATGGCTGACGAGCAGCGCGCCGCCGCGCCAGTTCGCCAGAAGATCGGCAATGGCCGCCCTGCCATCCGCGTCGAGGTTGTTGGTGGGTTCGTCGAGCAACAAGAGGTCGGGACACGCGATCAGCACGCGGGCAATTGCCAGCCGGGTCCGCTCGCCACCGCTGAAGCTGGCCAGCGGGCGCCCAAGGTCAGGTGCTGGCATGCCCACGCTGGCCAGGGCATCGGCCAGCCGATGGGGCAGGGTCCAGTCCGCTTCGGCAAAATCGTGTTCCGTGCCAGCGCCGGCTTCGATGCGGTCCAGTCGGGCGAGTTGGGCGGCAACACCCAGGGCACACGCTGCCGATTCGGTGCCCGGCGCCACGGCCTGGCCGAGCATGCCGATCGTGCCTTTCACGGTGATCGTGCCGGCTTGGGGCGGGATAGTGCCGAGGATCGCGCGCAGCAGCGTGGATTTGCCCGCGCCATTGCGGCCAACTACGCCGACACATTCCCGGCCGAGATTGAGCGACAGGCCGGAAAACAGCGGCTGACCGACAGGCGTGGCCAGGGCCACGGATTCGAGCGTGAGGAAAGATGACATGATGGTACCGGATTCAGGAAAACGACGGGCGAAATCAGCGCGTCTTCCGGTCCATTTCACGCTCCTGCGGTTTACATGATCAGTCTTAGAATTTCAGGGCATTACCAGATCGGGCCGATGCTGGCAATTCGCCGCACGCGCTGCGGCGCACCCGGCTCCGATCCTGCCTGCTGCGGGCCGGTTGCCAGTCTGCAAAGGGTGAGGCGACAGCCGCGCCAAGCAATAGCGCGGCTGTCCAGGGTTATTACTTGGTGTTCGGCCCCGCGGGCGGCGCGGGCGGATTGGCCGGGCCGGGGCGATTGTCGGCGCGGCTGGCGTCCGGCGGCGGTGGAGCGGGAGGTGCAGCGCCGCCGTTGGGCAAGGGCGGCGGCGGGTTTGCGCCCGTACCCGGCGGTAGCGGGTTGGGTCCGGCTCCCGGCGGCGGAGGAGGAGGGGGAGGGGGCGGCGGTGCGTCATGGCCCGGACCATGCGCCGGCGGAGGCGGAGGGGGCGGCGGCGGGCCGCCGACCTGGGTGACGCTGCCTTGTGGATCCACGAGATAAGAGGCGTGCATCTGGCCGTTCTCGTATCGACCCTGGACCATCACGGCGTTGCCCGAACGCATCTGGCTGGAACCGCCATGGCCGGCGTCAACCAGCAGGCGGCCGGTGTTATCCTGCAGAATGAAGCGATCGCCATAGACTTCGGCGACCCGGCCCTTCACGGTGGTGATCCCGCTGCGCTGCGGCACTTTGGCGATTGCGGTGGGAAGCGTGGGCGCCATTTCCACCGTTGGCCGGGTAAGGGATACAGCGCCCGCGCCGGCAGCGCCGCCCAATGCGAACAACACCGCCATGCCACTGGCCAGCTTGACCCGATGCGGAATGTGCCGGACCGGTTTTTTCCAATCGACCATCTTTCAACTCCTTGGGTTGTCGATGGCGCTTTTCTATGATGCCTTGTCCGACGCAGCCTGAAGCTGGCGTTTCATGTTCGGTTTAACCTGCGGCGGTAATCTGCGGCCATGCGTATTTTGCTTGTCGAAGATGATCCCGACCTTGGCGAGGCAATCGCGCGCAAGCTGCGCAGCGAAAATTGCGCGGTCGATCTTGTCGACAACGGGATCGATGCCCAGCACCTTGGCGAAACCGAGCCTTACGATGCCGTGATCCTCGACTTGGGCCTGCCCGGCAAGGCGGGGGCGGCGGTGCTGGCAGACTGGCGCAAGGGCATGACGAGCGTGCCCGTTCTCGTGCTGACCGCGCGCGAGGCCTGGGCGGACAAAGTTTCCGCCTACAAGGCGGGCGCGGACGATTATCTGACCAAGCCCTTCCGCATCGAGGAACTGATGATGCGGTTGCGCGCCATCGTGCGGCGCGCCGCCGGGCATGCCAATCCCCACATGGTCTGCGGACCACTGGTGTTCGAAAGCCAGACCGGGCAGTTCGAGCTGGACGGCCTGCCGCTGCGTCTCACCGCGTTCGAATGGAGAGTGCTTTCGCAACTGATGATGCGCCGGGAGGCGGTGGTCGAACGGCTCGACCTGATCGAGCGCATGTATGAAGGCGATGCGGACGTCGATTCCAACACGCTCGATGTCATCATCGGCCGCCTGCGTCGCAAGATCGGCGCAACGCTGATCGAGACCGTGCGCGGCCGGGGCTATCGCCTGACCGCGGGGGCAACGCCATGAAGCGCTGGTCGTTGCGGGCCCGGATGCTGGCGCTGTCGGCCGTGGCCACGGTGGTGGCACTGGGTATTGCCGGATGGTCTGTCGCGGGCATCCTCACCCATTTCGTGACCGAAGGGCTGGATCAGCGGCTCGATGCGCAGATCGCCCTGATGGCAGGCGCCGTGCGCGACGATGGGACGATCGACCGCACCCGCATCGAGCAACGGATCGGGATCATGACGCTGCGCCCGGAATGGCGCTGGCGGATCATCGGTCCGGATGGAGAGATTGGTTCGACGGATTTTCCCGCGCTCGACCCGGCGCCGCCACCACCGCCGGGCGAACCGCGTCCGCCGGCCGGCCCCTTGCCCGCGCCCTCGCTTCCCGTTCCGCGCGATGGGATGGCGGGTGAAGGGCACGTTCATGCCCGGCAGGCAGTCATCAGCACCAGCCGCGGAACCGTGACTCTCATTGCCGCCGCGCCGCCGCAAGTGATCGCCCGGCCGATCCGTGCCGCGCTCGTGCCCCTGCTGTCTGTCATTGCCGTACTTGCCGTGCTGTTCACGCTGGCGGCGCTGTTCCAGCTGCGCCTTGCCCTGCGGCCCATTGCCCTCCTGCGCGAACAGCTTGGCGAAATTCGCCTTGGCACGCGAACGACAGTGGACGAGGATCAGCCTGCGGAACTCAAACCGCTCGCGGTCGAACTCAACGCCATGTCTTGCGAAAGCGCCGCAGCGCTCCATGCCGCCCGGGCGTCGGCGGCCAATCTCGCCCATGCGTTGAAGACCCCGGTGGCCACACTCGCGCTCACCGTCGAAGACAATCCCCAGGCGACCAGCCAGATCGCCCGGATCGAGAGCGTCATCCGCCATCATCTCGCCAGGGCACGGTCCGTGGCGGTGGCCCATCGCGCCAGGACGCCGCTGGCGCCTGCAGTCGCCGATGTCACGGGCGTGATCCGCTCGCTGCATCCGGCTTTGGCCATATCGGTTGATGTGCCGGGCAGCCTCGCAGTGACGCTTGATGGACACGACCTGTCAGAAATCCTTGGCAATCTGCTCGACAACGCAGCGCGTCATGCGCGCACGGCCGTTTCGGTCAGCGCCTGGGCAGAGGGCGGGCGAATCCTGGTGGCCATCGAGGACGATGGACCAGGCATTGCGGCCGACCAGCGCGAACTGGCACTGCAGCCCGGCATTCGGCTGGACGAGACGCCACAGGGCGATGGGTTCGGGCTGGCGATCGTGCGCAACCTCGTTGCGCTCCACGGCGGTGGCCTGGATCTGCGCGAGGGGCAGTGCGGCGGTTTGCTCGTACAGCTTTCCCTGCAGTCGGCCGGGTGACAGGGCGGGCCACGCCGCCTAGCCAAGCGTCAGGCCAAGTTCGGCGATCAATTGCGCGGCCTGGTCGCGGGATATGGTCGCGCCGCGAAACAAGGCAGCATCGACCAGGCGCAACCCGTCGAGTTGGGCCCCGCGCAGATCCGCCTTTTCAAAGCGCGCGCCGCCCAGCAACGCGTCGCGCAGGCTGCAGGCCTCGAACGTGGCGTCCCGGAAATCGACTTTGCGCAGATCGGCCTGGCTCAAATCCAGGCGCTGGAGATGCCTTTTGCGAAAGCTCAGGCCGGCCAGTTTGGCTCCGACCAGCAAGACTTCCTCGCAATGCAGGTCGATCGTCCGGGCATCGGTCAAGTCGGCGCCGGTGAGCTTGCAGCCGGTGATGCGCGTGCCGGTCAAGCGGGCATGGCGCAAATTGGCATTGTTGAAGTCGCACGACTGGATGGTGGCGTCTGACAGATCCGCGTTCAGGAAGACGGCAAACGGGCCACGGCAAGACAGCCATTGCGTGCGCTCAAGATTGGCGCCGGTCAGGTCTGCACTGCGCAGGCTGCAACGCTCAAATCGCCACCCGCCAAGATCAAGATCGGCCAGGTCCGCCTCGCCCAGATCGCAAGCGACAAGGTTGACTGTGCCCGCACCGTTCGCCGGCATGAGGGCGAGAATATCCGTGCGAGCCAGGGTGGCCCCTTCGACGGTTTGGGCAAAGGCGTTCCGCGGCATCATCGCGCCTGTTAAGGCCTTTCCAGCGCTTTGGTAAAGTGGCGCTTTGGCATGGCCGCCAGCCAGCGCCGGCCCTCCGGCGGCTGGCTGGCTGACACGGGCCGCTTACAGCGCGCAGCCGTTCGAGCGCGAGTGGTTGCGCCAGCAATTCGCCCAGTTGCGCTGCCACGCCGCTCGATCCAAGCAAGGCGGCATGGGTGTCGAGCGCGGCCTGGTTTTCCCAGGCCTCGACCATGACGATCACGCCCGGCGCATCCAGACTTTCGTGTGCGGCATAGGCGATGCAACCCGGTTCGGCCTGCACTTTGGGGATCAGGGCGAGCATGGCTTTTGCCAAAGTCGCCTCCTTGCCCGCTTGCGGCACCAGGCGGGCGATGAGGTGGACGGTCGTATCGGTCATTGTTCGGGTCCTTTTGCTTCAGGCCCACCCTTGCAGCACGATCTTGCCGCGCGTGGTGTTGCTTTCGATCTGCTTGTGCGCCGCCATCAGGTTGGCGGCGTTGATCGGGCTCAGTGTCTGCGTGAGGGTGGTTCGAATCCGTTCGGCGTCAACCAGTTCGGCAACCGTATCGAGCAACTTGCCCTGCTCGGCCATGTCGGCCGTTTGGTACAGCGACCGGGTAAACATCAGTTCCCAATGGACCGATACCGACTTGCGCTTGAAGGCGATCACGTCGAGGCTGGACGGATCGTCGATCAGGGCAAAGCGGCCCTGCGGGGCGATCAGTTCGGCAATGTCGGCCAGATGACGGTCGGTGTGGGTCGTGGAAAACACCCAAGCCGGCGCGCCCAGGCCCAGCGCCGTGATTTGCGGGGCAAGCGGCTGCGCATGATCGATCACATGGTGCGCGCCCAGATCGCGCACCCAGTCCTGCGTTTCGGCGCGCGAAGCAGTGGCAATGATCGTCAGGTCTGTCAGCGCCCGCGCAAGTTGGATCGCAACAGAGCCAACGCCACCTGCGCCGCCGATGATCAGGATCGCCTTTGCCGCGCCCGGCACCGGATCGGCCAGGCGCAACCGGTCGAACAGCGTTTCCCAGGCGGTAATGCTGGTGAGGGGAAGCGCGGCAGCCTGCGCCCAGTCCAGGCGCTGCGGCTTGTGGCCGACGATGCGTTCGTCGACGCGGTGATACTGCGCGTTGCTGCCATCCCGCGCGAGATCGCCGGCGTAGTAGACGGCATCGCCCGCCTTGAAGCGCGTGACGTCGGGTCCGACTGCTTCCACCACGCCCGCGGCATCCCAACCCAGCACGCGATAGTCAGCGCCGGCCAACGGCTTGGCTCCGGTGCGCACCTTGGTGTCGACAGGGTTCACCGAAACGGCGTGAACCGCGACGAGGATATCGTGCCCGGTGGGCTCGGGGCGGGGCAGTTCAATGTCGATCAGCGCGTCGTTCCGGTCGATCGGGCCGGGATTTTGATAGCCGATGGCCTGCATGGGACTTCCTTTCCTGATGGTTGCCCCTAACTAGGTGCGGCGGCGGAACGTGTCATATGCACAAAAACTGCCTATAGTATCAAAAAGGATAGCGTAACGATGGCCAAGGCTCGCCATTCCAGGCTCGATTGCACGCCCGGTTGCGCGGTGGAGGCCGCGGTGAGTTTGATCGACGGTAAGTGGAAGGCCGTGGCGCTCTTCCACCTTGAGGACGGGCCGATCCGCTTCAACGAATTGCGCCGCCGCGTGGGCGAGGTCACGCCCCGCATGTTGACCAACCAGTTGCGCGAGTTGGAAGCAGATGGCCTGATCGAGCGCGAGGTCTTCGCCCAGGTGCCGCCACGGGTCGAATATCGCCTGTCGCAGCGCGGGCAATCGCTTACCCCGATCATCGCTGCGCTCAAGGCGTGGGGCGATGCGAACATGGATCTGTTTGGCCGCAGACGCGAAGCGGGGCTTCCCGGACGGGACTGAGCCTTCGGCACGCCAGCGAGACGGTCAAGTCAAAACAACGGGCCTGTGCCCATCATCCGGTGCGCAACCGATAGGATTGCGATGCTCCGTCAGGGCGGATCCACAGTTCTCCATCATCGGCGGCTTCGACCTGCAGCGCGCTGTAATCGCGAATGGCGGGATGGGGCGTTTCCACGGTGTGGGTGTGGGTCGCGGTGATCACCAGCACCAGGGCGCCCGCCCGCTCCGCTGCCAGAATGCCTGCAGCGGAATCCTCGAGCACGAGGCAGCGCTGGGCGGTGGTGCCAAGTTGCCGTGCGGCAAGCTGGAAGCAATCGGGGGCGGGCTTGCCGTGCTCGACATCCTCCGCCGCGACCAGGATGGGCGGATTGGGCAGTCCGGCGGCGGCAATCCTGCGCTGCGCCAGCGCGCGCGGGGCCGATGTCACCACGGCCCATTGCGCGCCGGGCAGCGAGGAAAGGAACGCGGCGCTGCCGGCAATGGCCTCGATCCCGTGCACGTCGTCAATTTCGGCCTGGGTGATCCTTGCGGCTTCGGTGACGGGATCGACGCCCGGCAAACCGAGCCGCCGGATCGTCTCGACCGATTGCACGCCATGGATGGTCTTGAGGAAAGCGTCCACATCGAGACCTTGGCCTGCAGCCCAGCGGCCCCAGATCCGTTCGGCGGTCGCTATCGAGTTGAGGATCGTGCCATCCATGTCGAGCAGCACCGCATCAATCGAATGAATTTCTGCTTCCGACGTCATGGTTTAGATCCTTTGGGCCCGTGTTTGCGGGATAGCTGCGATTGGTTGGCACGGCAACCGTGCACCGCCGATGCCAGACCGAAGGGGTGGGCGCGGTTCAAGCCGGCAAGGTGCCTGGCCGCCAAGAACCCCGGCGGCCGGAGGGGTCATCGATCGGCCAGTTCGCGGGCAAGATTCACGAAGGCCTGGAATGCGGCGGAAGAGTTGCGCCGGCTGGGGTAATATAGGCAGACCGGTGGCAAAGACGGGGTCCAGTCCGGCAGGATTTGGATCAGTCGCCCCGCGTCCAGGTCTTCGCGAACGTCGGATTCCATGAAATAGCCAATTCCCACGTTCTCCAGCACCGCCATGCGCGCAAGGGTCGCTTCATCCAGCGTGATCGGTCCGTCCACGTCGAGGTGCAGTAACTCTCCCGATCGCTGAAACTTCCAGCGGAAAAGGCCGCCATCCGGCAATCGCACGCGGATACATGCGTGATCGCGCAGATCGCCTGGATGCTGCGGCCGTCCATGCGCAGCAAAGTAGCCGGGCGAACCGACCACGGCAAAGCTGCGCGGCCCGCCCAGTGGCACGGCGATCATGTCAACCGGCACCATGTCCTGGCTGCGGATGCCGAAATCGTAGCCATCGGCAACGATATCCACCAGGCGTCCCTCGGTAACCAGGTCAACGTGAACACCAGGGTAGCGTTGCACGTATTCGCGGATCAACGGCGCGAATGCCTCGCGCGCGGCGGTCGCAAACGCATTGATGCGCAATGTGCCCGACGGCGTCCCCTGGTGCGAGCGGACCGCTTCCATCGCCTCGCGAATGATGTCGAGCGCGGGCCCCACTTGCTCCACGAAGGCGCGCCCGGCTTCGGTCAGTGCCACGCTGCGCGTGGTGCGGTTGAACAGGCGAACGCCCAGTTCCCGTTCGAGTTTGGCGATCGTGCTGCTCAACGCGGTCGTCGAGACGCCAAGTTCCAGGGCTGCAGCGCGGAATGATTTCCGGCGCGCAATGGCAAGCACGCTGGTCAGGCGCGTGAGGCCTGGATCAGCCATTGTACCGAAAATCAGGACAGCACATTCCGCCTTATCCTGATTATCGGGACGGTCGTCCATCGCTAAATCAGCAGGCGGAGGCGGTTTTGCCTCTCACCATCGGAGCACTGACCATGAGCCTTGCGCTACCTCTTCCCATCGCCCGCTATTTCACCGCAGACAAAAGCAAGGATGCAACCGCGATCGTGGCGGCCTTTGCCGAGGACGCCATCGTCCGGGATGAAGGGCAAACCTATGTCGGGCACGCGGCCATCCGGCAATGGAAGGTCACCTCGTCCAGCAAGTACACGTATACCGTCGCGCCTTTCGCCCTGACCATCGACCAAGACGCAAGCATCGTCACCGCGCACCTTGCGGGTGATTTCCCGGGCAGTCCGGTCGATCTGCGTTACCGCTTCGTGCTTGCGGGAGACAGGATCGCCGGGCTGGAGATCACGCTGTGACACCCTTCCTTGATCTGTCGGGCAAGAACGCGCTGATCACCTCGGGGACGCGCGGCACCGGCGCGGCCACCGTCAGCCTGTTTCGGGAATTGGGCGCGCGGGTCTTTACCTGTGCCAGGTCCGCGCCGTCGACCATGCCCGAAGACCAGTTCATGGCGGCCGATCTCACGACGCCCGAAGGAACCTCTGCCCTGGCGGAGGCGGCACGGCGACACTTGGGCGAGATCGACATCATCGTCCACTTGCTGGGCGGCTCATCCGCACCGGCGGGCGGGTTTGCCGCTTTGGGTGATGCGCAATGGTCGCGGGAGCTGCAGCTGAACCTGATGCCGGCGGTGCGCCTTGATCGTGCCCTCGTCCCCCACATGGTCTCGCGTGGCAGCGGCGTGGTCATCCACGTGACATCGATCCAGAGCCGGCTGCCCTTGCCCGAAGCGACGACAGCCTATGCCGCGGCCAAGGCTGCCTTGTCCACGTATAGCAAAAGCCTGTCCAAGGAGGTGTCGCCGCGCGGCGTGCGCGTGGTGCGGGTCTCGCCGGGCTGGATCGAAACAGAGGCTGCCGTCGCCCTGGCGCAACGGCTGGGCGAAGAGGCGGGTACCGACATGGTGGACGGCAAACGCCGGATCATGGCCTCGCTTGGCGGTATTCCGATCGGGCGTCCCTCATCTCCTGGCGAGGTGGCAAGCCTTATCGCATTCCTGGCCTCGGACCGCGCCGCGAGCATTACCGGCACGGAATTCGTGATCGATGGCGGGACCATACCAACCGCATGAACACACCGGGGCTTTGCGCGGATCGGCCCCTGTTGCACGCGTCGCCCGATTTGTCCGAAAGCAGCGGCGGGCTTGTGTTTCCAGCACGAGCAATCGTGGTTGAAACTCCTGCCCGCCGCACGGCCCCGACTATTCAAAATAGGCCGCTATTTAAATCCATCCCCTCGGGCCAGAAGCAGGCCAGCAACGATCGGCCGCCGCAAGCAGGCCGATCACGGGAGAGGGGAGCGATATGTTTCAAATCCAACGTAATTTTCGTGTCCGGGCGGCTGCGTCTGCAGGCGCCATGGCGCTGTCGCTGGCGGGGACCAGCGCCTTGGCCCAATCTGCAGCACTTGCCGGGCCGGCTCCAGCGCAGGCCGCGCCGGCGCCGGCGCCGGGCGAGATCGTCGTGACGGCGCAGCGCCGTTCGGAAAGCTCGCAAAAGGTGGCCATCGCGCTGACCGCCGTGGCCGGCGACCAACTCACCCAGAAAGCCGTGCTGGTGCAGCGCGATCTCCAGAATGTGGCGCCGGGCCTTACCATCACCAAGGCGGGGTTGACCGAATCCATCAATATCCGCGGCATCGGCCTGTCGAGCGGCTCGCCGCAAGTGGCCAATGGCGTGGCAACCTACGTCGATGGCCTGTTCCAGCCTCCGATCGCGCAAAGCTTTGACCTGTACGACATCCAGAGCATCGAAGTGCTGCGGGGCCCGCAGGGCACCCTGGTGGGTTCCAATTCCACCGGCGGCGCGATCTTCATCAATTCCAAGCGCCCCAAGCTGGGCGAATTGGGTGGCGATGTGACGGCCGAATATGGCAGCTACAACAATGTCCGCCTCAATGGCGCAATCAACGTGCCGGTGGGGGACAGCCTCGCCTTGCGCTTTGCCACCAACCAGCACTGGCGCGATTCCTATTATACCGACATCGGCCCGTACAAGAACCAGCCCGATAGCCTCAAGGAACACGATGAGCGGCTTTCCGCCCTCTATCAGTCTGGCGGGTTCACCGCCTATTGGAAGGGCGAACTGGCGCAGAAGAGCACGGGTGGCTATGCCTATCAGCCGATTGCGGGCACGCAGTTTGCCGCTGGCCGCCAGGCGACGCCTTACCAACTGAACTACGACACCAAGACCGCCAATTTCGAGCGCGCGTTCACCACGGCCCTGGAATTGAAGTACCAGACGCCCGGTGGCCTCGTGGTCCGCTCGGTGAGCGGGTACCAGAACAAGCGCGTGTGGAACGTCTATGACGTGGACGGCACCAACGTGTCGCAGGTTGTCGGGACCTTTGGCGCGCAGTATCAGGACCAGTATGTTCGCGAGAAGGAATACTCGCAGGAAATCAACATCATTTCCCCGGATTCCAAACCGCTGAACTTTATCCTGGGCGGCTATTACCAGCACAACGATATCGACGTTCTGCTGCATTTCACCGGCACGGCCCCCTTCCCGATCGTGGTCAATCCGATGAACAGCAAGACCACGCTCGGTGCTTTTGCCCAGGCCAACTATCGCCTGACCGATAAACTGGAGATCCAGGCGGGTGCGCGCTATTCGCACTTCCATGTCGATGGTACGGGCGGCGTCTACCTGGGCGGGCCGCCATCTTCGGCCTTCCTGACGATTCCGCAGACCGGCACCGAGGCCGATGGCCGCATGACCGGCAAGATCGCGCTCAATTTCAAGCCCGATGCCGATAACATGCTCTATGTCTTTGCCGCGCGGGGCTACAAGCCGGGCGGGATCAACCCGCCGGGCGGGATGTTTGCCCCCGAAACGGTGTGGGACTTTGAAGCGGGTTGGAAATCAAGTTTCCTGAACCGCCGGGTGCGCACGCAGATTGGCGTATTCTATAACAAATACAATAATTTCCAGATGGATGTGATCAGCCCGGCGTCTGGCCAGAACGGGGTGGTCAATCTTGCCAATGCCACGATCAAGGGCTTCGAGGGGCAGCTTCAGGCCAAGATCGCCGGTTTTGGCCTGGATGCCGGCGTGTCCTATGTGGATTCCCAGCTCAGCAGCGTGACGGTGATCAACAAATGGCAGGCTGGCGCGGCAACCGCGCAATTGCCCGCCTGCACCACCACGGTGACCAGCAATTGCTTTGCCTATGAATTCATCACGTCCAGTTCCGGGCCCAACCTGCTTTCGCCGAAGTGGACCTGGAACGCGGGGCTTGATTACACCTATGCGCTGGGCGCCGGGCGTTCGCTGGTGCCACGCGTCAACTATTCCTACATCGGCTCGCAATGGGCCTATGTGACCTATCTGCCGCAATACGATCTGATCAACGCGCGGCATCTGGTCAATGCCAGCATCACGCTCAACTGGGACAACTTCAAGGCCGAGCTGTATGGCACGAACCTGACCAAGGAATACTTCGTGACCGGGCAATCCGGCCTCAATGAATTCCGCGTCGCGCCGCGCGAGTTCGGTGTCCGCCTGGGGGCAAAGTTCTGATGCTGGGGCGATCGTCTGGTCAAGACGGCTGGGGAAACCCAGCCGCACCGGCCCCGCTCATGGGGCCTGTGCCATGCCGCTGATTGCCGATACCATGGCGCGGGTGATGCAGCGGATGCTGGCGCCACGGCTGGCCCGGCCGGATGCTGCGCTCTTGTTCCCGGACATTCCGCGCCGGTGCCGGCAGATCAGCATCCCGACGCCATTCGGGGCTGCCGCTGCAACGCTGTTCGCCCCGCCCGCAATGGCAGGCTGCGTGCCCGTCCATGTCAACTTCCATGGCGGTGGCTACGTGATGGGGCATCCCGAGCAGGACGATCCATTTTGCGCGTTCCTGGCGGAGCGGGCGGGGGTGTGCGTGCTCAACGTCGATTATGTCCTGGCGCCGCAGCAGCGGTTCCCCATTGCGGTGGAGCAGGCCTGTGCCGTGATCCGCTGGGTGGCGGACCAGGCGGCAGAGCAGCGCTGGGATGCCGATCGCTTGACGGTGGGAGGGCAAAGCGCCGGCGGTGGCCTGGCCGCCGCGGCCAGCCTGTTGCTGGCCCAGGCGGGTGCGCCGTGCATCGCCGCGCAGGTCTTGCACTATCCGCCGCTCGATCTCGTTACCCCGCCTGCGAACAAGCGCGCACGCGCGGCACGGCCTGCCATATCGCCGGGCGTCGCTCGCCTGTTCAACGCCGTCTATGTCCCGGATGTGGCCACGCGGGCAGACATGCGCGCGTCTCCTCTGGTGGGCGCGCCCGATGACGTATTGGACAAGGTGGCCCCAGCCATCGTCATTACGGCCGGCCTCGACCTTCTGCAGGCAGAGGGTGCCGCCTATGCCCAGCGCCTGCGGGCACGCGGGCGCCTGCTCGACTATATCGACGTTCCCGATCAGGACCATGCGTACAACTTGCGCGGTGGCCCGCGCGATCTGGTGGAAGCGATCTATGCGCGGATCGCCGGGCACCTGGGCGGCCGACTTTCCCCAGGCGTGGACGCTGCGCCTCTGGCCTTTCACCAGTAGTCCTGCAGCGCCAGCTGGCAGCGCCATTGCGCTTCATTGGGAGCATCCTGGCTGCCGCCAACCAGATGGGCGCGGATCTGGCGGCTGGCCTCGAATAGTTCGCGTGCTGCCGCCTCGGGCAGTTCGGCGCTGCGGGTTCGCCGGATGAGGATGGACCCGGCCATTGCGCGCGCGATGAAATGGAGCAGGCCATTGCCCGACATATCGGCAATGTCGCGGATGAAACCATACCAGTTTTGGCCAAGGGCAGTGGCATTGCGCGCCTGCTGCATTTGCTGAAACGACTGCTCCACCTTTGCCAGGCACTGGGGATCCTGCCGCGCGCGGGCCAAATCGATCATGCCGATATTGGCCCGGTTGAGCACCGCGCGGCACCGTTCGGGCGAAACGGCATTGGCGATGAGAAAGGCGTTGATCGTATGCAGGGCGCGCCCCGCATGGGGCTCGCAAGCAAAGACCCCGCCGCCCCGGCCGCGGCGCATGCTCACATGCTGGCCATCGGCCAGAATGCGCACCGCTTCCACCGCCACTTCCAGGCTGGTGTCATATGCCGCCGCGATGCTGGCAAGCGAGCCCAGAAACGTCTCGCCAGGCGGCAGCAAGGCGATCTGCTGGCGCAAGTCGGCGGCCAGGCGATGGGCCCGTGACGGCGGACTATCGCTATTTGGGCGGGTTGGCCCGGTGGGGGCCGGCTGCGATGGTTCAGGCGCGCGCGCAGGGGGCGTATCCTCCAGCATCGCGTGCATCAGCCGCGCCAGAGGATCTTCCTGATCGGCGATTTCCCATTGCAGCCAGCGTCGCGCGTCGGCCATTGCCGCCACCGAACTTGTGGCCACGATCTCGCCGCGGATCGTGTCGAGCGTTTGATCCAGGCCGGGCAAGCACACCCGCAGGCCACCCATGCCTTTGCCACCGCGCCGCGGCTCCATGACGCCGCGCAGTTGCAGGATGCGGCTCGTCTGCCGCGCAACGCGGCGGCCCACGCCAAATGTGCTGGCCAGATTGCCTTCGGTAATCACCACCCTGTGGGATGGCGTCAGGCAGATGGACTGTTCAATGCGGTCGGCAACGTTCGCGGGCGTCGATCCACCAAGGTCGTGGCCGTTGATGACGCGTCCGAACAGGTCCCGGGCGCGCGACAGCGTCGGCGTATCAGCGATGGGCAACGCGCAATCCTGCACTGTGGTCACGACCCGTCCCCCAAGCAGCCGCTTTCCGACACGGCTTGTCTCGCGAACGTGCCCGACAAATTCACGATCGGCAATGCCCGCGCGGTGCATTCGGCGCCGGGCGTGGCGGCCGGGTTTCACCAGCGCCAGAAAACCGGTCAATCGCCGCGATGGCGCAGCGCGTTGACCAGCAGCGCAAAGGCGGGGGAGGCCTGGCGCCGGCTGGGATAATAGAGGTGGTATCCGGCAAAGGGCGGGCACCAGTCTTCCAGCACGCGCACCAGTTGGTCGTTTGCCACGGCATCGGCAACGACATCGTCCAGAGTCATGATCAGGCCCAGGCCGGAAAGCGCGGCCTGGAGCAGCATGCCCGATCCGGCGAAAGTCAGTTGGCCGTCCACGCGCACGTTCATCACGCGCCCGTCGCGTTCGAATTCCCAGGCATAGAGCCCGCCGGTGCTGGGCATGCGCAAGTTGACGCAGTTGTGCTGCGCCAGGTCGTGCGGGGTCTGCGGGATCGGGTGGCGGTCGAAATAGGCGGGCGCGCCCACGCAGGCCATGCGCAGGGTTGGCCCGATGCGCACCGCGATCATGTCGCGCGCGATCGCTTCGCCCAGGCGGATGCCCGCATCGAACCGCTCTTCGACGATATCGACGAAGCCGTTGTTGATGCTCACTTCCACATGGATATCGGGATATTCCGGCAGCAGGCGTTCCAGCGCCGGCCACAGCAGCGTGCGCGCGGCATGTTCGGACGCGGTGATGCGGATGTTGCCGGCCGGCTTGTCGCGCAGGTTGGTAAGTTCCTCGATCCCCGCGCCGATCTGATCGAGTGCGGGGGCAATCGTGGCCACGAGGCGTTCCCCCGCCTGCGTTGCCGAGACCGAGCGCGTGGTGCGGGTGAGCAGGCGCACGCCCAGCTTCTGTTCGAGCTTGCGCATGGCGTGGCTGAGCGCGGATTGCGAGACGCCAAGCCGGGCCGCCGCGCGCGTGAAGCTGCGTTCTTCGGCCAGGACGGCAAAGGCGGCAAGGTCGGCAAGATCGCTGCGGCCGATGGACATGAGGGAGCGGCGCCTTTCAGGCAGAAGAAGCGGTGGGCATCACGCATGATGCCCACCCTACCGGTTCAGGCCAAGCCCGGTGTGTGCGAGCGCAGGGATTACAGCCCGGTGAGGGCCTCGAAGGCGGGGGTATAGCGCGCGCCCTGCACGGCAATGGCCGAAAGCCGCTCGGCAATGCGTGCCAGATCCGCCGCCGACAACGTGACATCGGCAGCGCCGAGGTTTTCTTCCAGCCGGTGCAACTTGGTTGTGCCGGGGATCGGCACGATGAACGGGCGCTGCGCCAGCAGCCAGGCCAGCGCGATCTGCGCCGGGGTGACGCCGCGTTCGGCCGCAATGTCCTTGAGGCTGTCCACCAGCGCGAGGTTGGCCTGGAGCGCGTCTTGCTGGAAACGCGGCAAGCTGGCGCGGAAATCGCCGCTCGCCATGTCGGCCGTGCTGGTGATCGCGCCGGTGAGGAAACCCTTGCCCAGCGGCGAATAGGGCACCAGGCCGATGCCCAACTCGTCGCAAGCCTCTAGGATGCCGTTGGTTTCCACCTGGCGCGTCCACAGTGAATATTCGTTCTGCAGCATGGTGACGGGCTGCACCGCGTGGGCCCGGCGCAGCGTGGCCGCGCTCGGCTCGCTCATGCCGAAATGGCGCACTTTGCCCTCGGCAATCAGGTCGCGCACGGTGCCGGCCACATCCTCGATCGGCACATTGGGATCGACGCGATGCTGATAGAACACGTCGAGCGTGTCCACGCGCAGCCGCTTGAGCGAGGCTTCCGCCACGGCGCGGATGTGGTCGGGCCGGCTGCAGACGCCGCGCATCGCGCCGGTGGCCGGATCGATGTCGAACCCGAACTTCGTGGCGATCACCACTTCGCCCTGGAACGGCGCGAGCGCCTCGCCCACGGTTTCCTCGTTGGTGAACGGGCCATAGACTTCGGCCGTGTCGAAGAAGGTCACGCCGCGTTCCACCGCCGCGCGGATCAGGGCAATGCCCTGCGCCCGCGAAAGGGTATGGGCATAACCGAAGTCCAGCCCCATGCAGCCATAGCCAAGGGCCGAAACCGTGGGGCCTTGCTGGCCGAGCGTGCGGGTCTTCATGGGTGTTCTCCTTGCAATCGAACGGGTGTTGCCAGCGTTCTACCGCAGGGAGACTTCACGCATTAGCTGGGGAAATGCGCATGAACCTATGCATGAGACTCATCAATCAGGCGAGCAGCCCGACCAGGATCGTCAACGTGCCAAGCCCGGTTGCCATGATCACGCGCAATGGCTGCCAGCCGGCGGGCAAGGCCAAGTTCTGGGCCATGTGCCGCGCGAGGGCGCGGTCGGCGAGCGGGCTGGCGAGCAGGAGCAAGCCAAGCGTGACCAGTTCCGGCGCCGGCCAGGGCGCGCCCACGCACCAGGGCAGCAGCATGGCCCAGCCGATCAGGCTGGGCAGGACCGCCAGGGCATGAAACCAGGGCGCTGTCACCCCGCCCAGCAGCCCTGCCATCCACCACAGCCCACCCAGGAATGAAAGGATCAGCGCGGCATAACAGCAGGCCGCGGCCAGCGCCGTCCACCGCGCCTCTCCGCCCGAAAGCGCCATGACCAGGCAGAACGCCTGCGGCAGGATACCGGCAAGGCCGAGGACGACAAGCGGACGGGGCAGGGATGTGATCGACATAGGGCGCAGCAAAGCACGATCGGCGCCAACCCCCGCAAGCTGACCTTTCGATACGCGCCTTACGATTTGGGCAGGGCATAGGCGATGATCGAATCCCCCAGCTTCGTCCCCAGCGAGCCATGGCCGCCGGCGACCACCACCACGAACTGCCGCCCGCTGGCCGGCGAACGATAGGTCATCGGCGTGGCCTGCGCGCCGGCGGGCAGCCGGGCGCGCCACAGCACGCGGCCGGTGGTGGTATCATAGGCGCGCAAGTAATAATCGAGCGAGGCGGCCATGAACGAGAGGCCGCTGCCGGTCATCATCGGCCCGCCGAGCGAGGGCACGCCCAGCTTGAGCGGGATCGGCAGCGGGGTTTCATCGCGGATGGTGCCGTTGGCATGGCGCCACGCCACCTTGCCGCTGACCAGATCGATCCCCGCGACATAGCCCCAGGGCGGCGATTGGCAGGGCAGGCCCAGGCGCGACAGGAACGGCCCCATCGACACGGCAAACGGCGCGCCGGCGTTGGGGCTATAGCCATGTTCGGCCGAACCGCCGCGATCCGATGCGCCCGACGGGCCGCCCTTGCCGCCGTTGGTGGCACCGGGCCCCTGCGGGATCAGGCGATCGACGAAGGCCATGTAGTTGGGATGGGCAAAGGCCACCTGGCGCACCGGGTCGATTGCCAGGCCGCCCCAGTCCATCACCCCGAAATTGCCGGGGAACACCAGCGTGCCGCGCGTGGAGGGCGGGGTAAACGGCCCTTCGTGGCGATAGCGGCGGAAGGCGATGCGACAGGCCATCTGGTCGAACAGGGTGGCGCCCCACATGTCCGCCTCGCGGATGCGCGGCGGCATCAGCGAAATGGCCGAGACCGGCTGGGTGGGCGCGGTGAAATCGCCCGGCGCCGCGCCGCCCGGCACGCGCATCTCGCGCACCGGCTGGATGGGTTGGCCAGTGCGGCGATCGAGCACGAAGATATTGCCGGTCTTGGTCGATTGCACCAGCGCGGGCACGCGGCCCTTGCCGGGAATGGTCAGGTCTACCAGCGCGGGCTGGGCGGGCACGTCCATGTCCCACAGATCGTGGTGCACGGTCTGGAACACCCAGCGCGGGTGGCCGGTCTTGATGTCGAGCGCCAGGATCGATGTGGCGAAGCGTTCGGTTTCGGGCGGGCGCTTGCCACCCCACTGGTCCACCGCGCCCATGCCCATCGGCAGATAGAGCAGGCCAAGGTCTTCGTCTGCCGCCGCCGTGCTCCAGCTGTTGGGCGTGGAGGGCACGGGCGGATGGTTGGGGCCAAGCGGCGCCGTGTCTTCCGGCCGGCCTGGATCGAATGCCCACGCGGGCTTGCCGCTCGCAACGTCGAAAGCCTGGATCGCGCCCGAGGGCATGTGGACCGAGGCGTTGTCATAGATCGCGCCACCCACCACGACGAGGCCACGGGTGACCAAGGGCGCCGACGTGAACTGGAACCAGCCGGGCTTGAGGCCCGGCCCGGTGACGGCCAGATTGACGGCGCCGCCCTGGCCAAAACCGGTGCACAGCCGCCCGGTGTGCGCGTCAAGCGCGATCAGGCGCGCATCGGCCGTCGCCATGATGATCCGTTGCGGGCACGATCCGTCGGCGCTGTGCGCGGCGCCGGGCCAGTTGGCATCGTGATAGGAAACACCGCGGCAGGTCAGGTGCTGGACATTGGCCGGCACTTGCAGGTGCGGATCGAATTTCCAGCGGGTTGCCCCGGTTTCCGCGTCGAGCGCCAGGACCATGTTGTGCGGCGTGCAGGCATAGAGCGTGTCGCCCACCTTGATCGGGGTGAGTTCATAGGTGATTTCTTCCGGATCGCCCTCCCGGCGGGTGTCGCCCGTGTCCACGCGCCAGGCCTGCTTGAGACCGGTGACGTTGGCGGGGGTGATCTGGGTGAGGGGGGACCATTTGGTGCCGGCCCAGGTGTGGCCATAGGCCAGCCAATCGCCCGCATCGGTGCCGGCCGCCAGTGCCGGCGCCGGCCCGCGCGCGCCGGGGAGCTGGCCATCCCATTCGTGCGGGCTGCGCGCCATGCTGGCCAGGCCGACGAGGGCGGCCAGCGCCAGGCTGAGCGCCAGGGGACCGGCGTTGCGCCACCAGCCGGGCCGGGCCGATGCCAGGCGCCGGGTGACGAAGGGCAGCAGCAGGATGCCGCCGAGGATGAAGATCACGTCCCCGCGCGGGACCAGCCCCCACCAATCAAGGCCCACTTCGGCCAGGGCCCAGGCGAGCGTGGCGAGGACCAGCACGGCGTAGAGATGCAGGGCGGCAACGCGCCGCTGCCACAGCAGCACGGCGCAAGCGAGCAGCGCCACGCCCGCCATGCCATGGAACCAGCTGCCCCCCTCGCTGGCCAGCCAGATGCCGCCGCCCAGCAGGATCAGGCCGCATAGGCCAAGCACGATGGCCATGATCGCCAGGGCTTTGGTGGTCTTGCGCATTGCCGAATTTTCCCTGTTAGCGCCGATGCTTGTCGCGCCTTTCGGGTGGGCAACGAATTGTGCGGCGCAGCGTTCCGCGCCAGGCTTGCGATTGTGTTTGCGCCCTTCTTGCCGCCATCGGGCTTGCCAGCCACGCGCGTTGACACGAAAGCAATGGCAGATGCCTTTACGAGATAGGGCACGGGCGCGCCCAGGCCATAGCATTGCCGTGGCAAGCGAACCGGCACGCGCGAGGAGGATCATGACGCAGGCAAGGCAGCGGGGCCCCATCGATCGGGGCATGGCGGGGTTCGGGCGCGGCGCGATGGCGCTGGCCTTGGCCCTGGCGGGTGCCATGGGCGCAGCGCCCGTGCCGGCAGTGGCGCAGGTCGCGCCGGGGCAAAGCGAGCCCGGACTGCCGGAACTGGCCGCGCCCGGTGCCTATGTGCCGGGGACGATGACACGCACGATCGTGGCGACGGGGCAACTCGATGCCACGGCCGCTGTCGCGGCGGGCAAGGCGGTGCCGGGCACGCGCACCTTGCCCTTGCGCATCTGGTACCCCGCCCGGGCCAAGGCCCACGCGCGCACGGTGACCTACGCCGCCAGCCTGACCGCAGAACCACCCCTGCCGCCGGTGCATTTCACCATCGCCGGGCGTGCCGTGGCCGATGCACCACCGGCCGGCCAGGGCTTTCCGCTGGTGGTGCTCTCGCACGGGTTCGACAACGATCCGGTGATGCTGCGCTGGCTGGGTGAGAACCTCGCCAGCAAGGGCTATGTCGTGGTGGCCATCGCCCACCACGATGGGCCGATCACCCAGGCCAGCGGCGCCATTCCCATGATGTTGCGCCGCCCATTGGATGTGGTGCTCACGCTGCAACGCCTGCGCGCCGGGCTGTTGGGATCGTTGGCCGCCACCGACCAGGTGGCGCTGATCGGCTATTCCTTTGGCGGCTATGGCGTGCTCACGGCGGCCGGGGCGCGGCTCGATCCGGCCGGCCCATGGGCGGCGCGCCTGCCGGCGGCACTGCGCGCCGACTATACCGGCGACGGGCCGCGCGCGGGGGATTTGCGCGTGCCCGGCATCGCCGCCGTCGTGGCCATTTCGCCAGCCGGAGGCGGCGCGCAATCGGCCTGGGGCGCCGGGCTGGCCCAGCTTCACGCCCCGCTGCTGGTCCTGGCAGGAACCGCCGATCGCACCGTGGGCTATGATCCCGGCCCCGCCACCATCTTTGCCGGCGCAACCGGGGCGGATCGCACGCTCCTGGCGTTCCAGGGTGCCGGCCATGCACTGGGCACCGATCCCGCCCCGGTGCAGATGCGGCAAGCGTTGTGGGACATGGACTGGTTCGAGGATCCGGTATGGCGCAAGGCGCGCCTCAACGGCATCAGCCTGCATTTCATCACCGCGTTTTTGGCGGTGCATCTCAAGCACCAGGCCGCGATGCAGGCCTATCTCGATGTGCCGCAGGAACGGTCTGACGGGGCAGGCTGGATCGGCGCCGAAACGCCCTATGCCGCGATCAGCGCCGGCGGCACCAATCCCACCTGGAAGGGCTTTGTGCGCAACCACCAGAACGGATTGCTGTTGCGGCACATGGCACCAGCGCCCTGATCGGCTGCACGTGACGCTCGACCGCGCCAAGGCCCTGTTATCCCACGATCCGGCGCAGGCCCGCGACTTGGCCCTGCGCGCCGGGCCGGGGCTGGAAGCGCGCTTTGTCGCGGCAGCCGCGACGCGCCGCTGCGGGGATGCCGATGGCGCACTGCGCCTGCTGGCAATGCTGCCGCAAACCCGTGCCTGGGGTGTCCATTACGAACGCGGCGCCGCCCATGCCATGCTCGGGCAAGAGCAAGCGGCGCTGGCCGCATTGGAAACCGCGCACCGGCTCAATCCGCAATCGGCGATCGCCGCGCATGCGCTGGCCGGGCAACTGCGCGTGTTGGGCCAACCCATGGCGCCGGCGCTGGACCGGGCACGGGCCGCCATCGTGGCCCAGGGGGCTGCCCTGCCGGGGGTGGATCGTCGCGATCCATGCTGGCTGCACCTGCTTGCCGATGCCGCCGTCGCGCAGGGCAACGACGATGCGGCAGAGGAATGGCTGCGCGCCGCGCTGGCGCTAGCACCGGCCTATGATGCCGCCGCACTCGATCTGGCCATGCTTTACGAGCGCCAGCAACGCGGGCCCGAGGCGCTCGCGCTGGCCAGTCCGCTGGCCGCGCGCCGTCCCGCCAACCCGGCGCTCCATGGGCTGGCTGCAGCCGCGCATCTCCATGCCGGCGCCGTGGACCAGGCGCTGGCCGCGCTCGATGCGGCGCTGGTTCTGGCACCGGGGCAGGCCGCCCTGTGGCAAGTGCGTGGGCACGCCCTGGCGGCGGCGGGCGACGTGGCCGGGGCCGTGGCGGCCTATCGCCAGGCCCTCGAACACGCGCCGCACCAGGCCGAGCCTTGGTGGAACCTTGCCAATCTCAAGACCTTCCGATTTTCCCTGGCAGACCGCGCCGCGATGGAACGGGCCTTGGCCGATGCGGCCTTGCCACCGGGCCAGGCCGCACACCTGCATTTCGCGCTGGGCCGTGCCGCGCTCGATGCGGCAGAGCCCGCCCGCGCGATGGACCATTTCCATCGCGCCAATGCCTTGCGCCGTGCCCAGGTGCCGTTCGACATTGCCGCGCACGTGGCGTTCGTGGCTGGCACGATCGCCACGCTGACGCCCGATTTCCTGGCCCGGCGCGCCGATTGGGGCGATCCGCGCCGGGGCCCGGTCTTCATCGTCGGCCTGCCGCGCAGTGGCTCCACCCTGGTGGAGCAAATCCTGGCCAGCCATCCGGCGGTGGAGGGCCTGTCCGAACTGTCGGACTTTACCGTGCTGGCCCGGCAGCTGACCCGCCGCCTGATCCAGCAGGGTCGCGCGCACGATCGCGTGTCCGTGCTGGCGGCGATCACCGCGCAAGAAGCGCGCGAGCTGGGCGAAAGCTATCTGGCGCGCGTGGCGTGCCTGCGGCAAAGCGGGCGGCCCCTGTTCGTGGACAAGGCGCCGGGCAACCTGTTCAACCTGCCGCTTATCCGCCTGGCACTGCCCAATGCCCGCATCATCCACGTCACGCGCGATCCCATGGCGTGCGGTTTTTCACTTTACACCCAGGATTTCGCCGCCGGGCAGGGGTACAGCTATGATCTTGTCACGCTTGGCCGCTATTGCCGCAGTGCGACGGCCTTGGCCGCGCATGGGCACAAGGTGATGGCGCAGGCGATGATGCAGGTTTCGTATGAGGCGATCGTTGACGATCTGGAAGGCCAGGTGCGCCGCTTGCTGGATCATTGCGACCTGCCCTATAGCCCGGAAACACTGCGCTTTTTTGAAAACCGCAGGGCGGTGCGCACGATCAGCGCGCAACAGGTGCGCCAACCGCTGCACCGCGCTGGCCTGGCCCGCTGGCAGGCCTGTGCCCCCTGGCTCGGCGCCTTGGAGCAGGCCCTTGTGACAGGGGATGACAAAATCCGATGAGCGCATGCGATTAACACAGTTGTTGCACGCCAGCATGGTGCGAAGCTGGCGGGGCGCGAAAACGGGCGCCGGCCCAGGTGGCCGAGCGGGTGGAGGGCACCCGCACGGGGAGTCAAATCAGAACAAGCGAGGGGTATAATGAAAACCTGCGAATCCCTTTCCACCATGCCGTGCGCCCGTCTGGCCGCCCGGCTCATGGCAACCACGGCCATCCTGTCTTGCGCCGTCGTGGTGGCCGCGCCTGCTTTGGCCGAAGACCAGGCGGCCCCGCCCAGCGCCAAGGTCGAGGACATCGTCGTCACCGCCAGCCGATCGGGCGCGGAATCGGTGCAGAAGGTACCGATCGCCATTTCGGTGGTGAACGTCGACACGATCACCAAGTCGGGCCAGGGCAACCTGTCAGACCTGCAGCGCTTCGTGCCCTCGCTGTCGATCACCGAAAGCGCGCCGGGTTTCAACAAGTTCAACATGCGCGGGCTTTCCACCGGCGGCTACCGCACGTCCGATACCTCGGACCGTTCGCTGGTGGCGGTCTATCTCGATGACACGCCGATTTCGGTGCAGGGCCAGACCCCCGATCTCAAGGTCTATGACCTGGAACGCGTGGAAGTGCTGCGCGGCCCGCAGGGCACGCTCTATGGCGCCGGATCGATGGCCGGCACGGTGCGCTTCGTCACGGCCAAGCCGCGTGCCGATGAAGTGAGCGGGTCGATCGAAGGATCGGCCGCCACCACCGAGCATGGCGCGGCCAGCACCAGCGTCCGCGGCATGGTCAACCTGCCGCTGGTGAAAGACCAGCTGGCGGTGCGCGCCAATGTCTATGTTGGCCGCGATGGCGGGTTCATCGACAATGTCGGCGCCTATGCCGGCAAGAACCGCAACAGCAACACCACCGAGCAGGCCCGCGTCGCCCTGCGCTGGACACCCAGCACCGCGTTCACGTTCGACGCTGCGTTCACCTATGAACACAGCAAGGCCAATGGCCTCAACACCGGCATGAGCGGGCTGGCCGACTACACCACGTTCACCAATGGCCCCGAAGGAACGAGCGACAAGTTCCGTCTTTACCAGGCCTCTGCCGATTATGACCTGGGCGGCGTGCACCTGATCGTCAGCGGCGCGCATACCGATCGCGACGTGGGCTACCTGGCCAGCACCGAGCCGACGATCGGCTATTTCTTCCAGGATTACAGCGGGGGCACGCTGCCCGTCAGCAGCAGCACTTATCCGCTCTACAAGGCGCCGACCAGCTTCGATCCGGCGGTCAGCAAGTTGATCCCCTACGAACAGTACATGATCAACCAGAAGATCAAGGACACGATGGTCGAAGCGCGCCTGGCTTCCGACAACACCGGCGCCCTGAAATGGACCGCGGGCGTGTTCTATGAAAAGCAGGTCCGCCACCTGGTTCAGGACATTCCCGTCGCCGGGTTCGATACGCTGTCCTACATGAACTATTTCTATGGCCCGTTCCCGCAGACCGCCAATGGCCTCTATGATTCCAAGGCGGTGGACAAGGCGTTCAATTCCAACGACATCTTTTCCGGCCTGCAGGATACCGACGAACACCAGTTCGCCGCCTATGCCGATGCCACCTGGCATGTGACCGACAAGCTCGATCTGTCGGGCGGGTTGCGGTACTTCAATTTCAAGGAAAAGTATTACCTGTTCGAAAGCGGCGTCTATGGCGTGATCGACCATGTGCCGCTGGAACAGAACGCCACGCTCAAGTCCAACGGCGTGAACCCGCGCGCCAATGTGTCGTACAAGGCCAGCCAGGATTTCATGGTCTATGCCGAAGTGGCCAAGGGCTTCCGCTATGGCGGCGCGAACCAGCCGGTGCCGATCGGCGACACCGGCATTGCCGGCACCTGCAAGAACAACCTGGCATCCTATGGCTATAGCTCGGCGCCCAATACCTTCGGGCCCGACAAGCTGTGGAACTATACCGTGGGCGAAAAGGCGCGCCTGGCCGATGGCAAGGTGACATTCAACGCCAGCGCGTTCTGGATCGACTGGAGCGACGTGCAGACTCGCCTGCTGCTCGATTGCTCGTACTTCTTCACCGACAACAAGGGCAAGATCCGCTCCAAGGGCCTGGAACTGGAAACCACGGTCAAGCTGAGCCCCGAAGTGACGTTCTCGGGCTTTGCCTCGTACACGGACTCGCGCGCCAACGGGAACATCCCGACGGTGGGCGCTTTCGACGGCAACCGCACGCCCTATTTCCCGCAATGGACGGCTTCCGCCTCGCTGTTCTACGATCGCATGATCGGCACCGACCAGTCGATCCACTTGCGTGCCAGCTATCAGTTCCAGGGTGACCAGTTCACCACGTTCAATCCCTACAAGACCAAGATCACCAATGGCGAGTTGGTGACCGATGGGTTGAGTGCCACTTATGCGCGCATACCCGAACAGCACAATGTCAGCGCCTCGATCAGCTATGACATCGGCCGGCTCGAACTGGGCCTGTTCGGCAATAACCTGGTCAACGGCGTAAAGTATGTCGATGTCGCCCGGGCCACCTACTACAAGGTCTACCAGCCCGGCGACCGCATTTCCTGGGCACGCCCCCGCACCATCGGGGTGCGGGCGCGCTATACGTTCTGAGCTGGCATCGCGGCGGGGAAGGGGCAGCCCCCTTTCCCCGCCGCATTGTCGCAGGCGAGGCGATGACCTAGGCTGGGGCGCATGCCCGATCTGCCCAATCCCAACTTTGCCGCCCAGGTGGATTGGAACCTGCTGCGTCTCTTTGTCGAAATCGTGAAGGCCGGCGGCATCGGCGCGGCCGCGCGGCGGCTCAACAAGCAGCAACCCACGATCAGCGCGGCGCTCAAACGCCTGGAAGACCATGCCGGGACGCGCCTGCTGCATCGCGGCGCGAGCGGCGTGGAGCTGACCGCGGCCGGGCGCGCGCTCTACCTGCTGTGCGAAGACATGGCCGAGGCTGCGCGCGCCGCGCCGCACCGGATCGCCCAGGCGCTGCAACAAGTGAGCGGGCTTGCCCGCATCCAGGTGGTGTCGTCGATCGTATCGGATGAATTCGACGCGGCGATTGCCAGTCTCCACGCGCGCCATCCCGCGATCCGCATCGAGATCCGCGTTTCCCCCTGGCGCGAAGTGCTCGACGTGCTGGAGCGGGGCGAGGCCGAACTGGGCGTGGGCACCGACAGCGGCGTGCGCGCGGGGCTGACCTACGAACCATTGTTCACCGAAACCCAGCAACTCTATTGCGCGCGTAGCAGCCCGCTGTTCGGCACGCGGATCGCCACCATGGCCAGCCTGCGCGACGAGGGCTTCGTGCTGACCGGCCATGACGAAGTGGAGACGATCACCCGCCTGCGCCAGCGCTATCGCCTGGGCACGGTGGCGACGGGCCTGGCCGAAGACCTGCACGAAGCGCAGCGGCTGATCCGCCTGGGCACCGGCATCGGCTTCCTGCCCACGCTTGCCGCCGCGCCCGCGGTGCAGGCGGGCGAGCTGTGGCCGCTGCTGCCCGAAGACATCGCCCCGTCCTATCCGATGTACCTGCTCACCCGCCAGGCGCCCGAGCGCGCCACTCCCGCGCAACTTTTCCTGGACGAGATCACGCGGCACTTGCGCGGCCGGGAGGGATAAGGGGCCGCTTTACCGGACTTTGGCGGCAACCGCCTCCACTTCGACCAGGAAGCCCGGATTGGCCAGCGCCGCCACTTGCACGGTGGTGCGTGCCACCTTGTTGGGCTGTTCGGGCGTGCCGAAGAACTGGGCATAGGCCTGCGAGAACCCGGCAAAGTCCAGCTTGCCGCCCTTGGCCGGATCACCCACCAGATAGACGGTAAGCTTGACCACATCGCCCAGCGCAAAACCTTGCGCCTTGAGCGCGGTGTCGATCTTGCGAAACACGCCAAGCGCCTGGGTGCGGGTATCGCCATAGGCGGCAATGCTGGCCGGATCTGCCGTGGTGTCGTTGACCGGGGGCACCTGGCCGCTCAGCAGCAGGGTCTGTGCGCCGGCGGGCACGGTCACGCCCACCAGGATCGGGGCTGCCGGATCGGGGGCGGGATGGCGCACGATCGGTGCGGCGGTGGCGGTGGCGGCATGGGCCGGTTGCCACCCCAGCAAGGCCAGCGCGGGCAGGGCGATGGCGCGGCGCAGGGCTGAAATCTTGGGCATCGGGTATTCTCCTCAACGAACGTGGGACAGCGAGGGCACCAGCAGGCTCACGGCGCGGCGGGCGGAAAGAACCGCGCCTTCCTGCCAGTGGCCGCTATAGGCAGACAGGTGGCTGCCGGCGAAAACGAATGGCCCGTCGCCCTGGTTCAAGCGGTCGAGCGTGGCCGGATCGTTGCTATCCTGGCCCCACTCGATCCACGGGCCCAGGCTGAACGGCTGCTTGCCCCAGTTGATTACCACCGCGTTGGCCAAGGCGGCGCCATGGCCGGGGTGCACTTTGTCCACCGCCGCGCGAGCCAGCGCCACCTGCTGGTCCAGCGGCCGCGCGGCAAAGGCCTTCGCCCCGGCGGGCGTTGCGGTATAGGCAGCCAGCAGAACCTGGCGTGGCGCCTGGAAGCGGTCTGACGGGTACCAGATCACCCCGGTTTCCCCGCCCACGAACGAAAGCCCGCCATAGATTTGGTCCGCTTCCCAGAACGGCGCGCTTTCGAACGCCACTTTCACCGAATCCGCCAGCCGCGCGCTGGCAATGGCCGCGGTGGTTGGGGCGGCAAAATCCGACGGGATGCCCGCCAGTATCGGCAGCGGCAGGGTAATCACGGCGCGATCGGCGATCGTTGCCTGCGGCTGCCCCGCGGCATTGCGCCATTCGATCCGCACGCCCTCGCCCTCGCGGCGGATCGCGGTGACGCGCGCACCGGTCACGACAGGCCGACGCAGCGCTGCGGCCAGCGCCTTGGGAAAGGCATCCATCCCGCCGCGCGGCGCCAGCATAGTGGCCTGCATAAGGATATCGTCATCGAACAGGATGAACGGCAGGGCGGGGTGGGCGAGGATATCGTCCAGGCTGCGCGGGGCCACGGCGCGTTGCAGATCGCGCGGCGTGGCGCCGGGCGGGCTGGCCAGGCCCGCACGCGGGCTGCCGTGAAACTGCCCGTCGGCGCCCAGATCGCCATAAACCGCCAGAAACTTGGCCAGCGCCTGGCGGGTGGACGCATCGAGTTCCACATCGAACGTGCCCTTGCGCAGCGCTTCCTGCAGCAATTGTGAGAGATAGCCGCGCAAGTCATAGCTGGCCTCGCGCAGGCGCAGCGTGCCGTGCTCGTCCGACAGGAATGCGCTGCGGCTGGCATTGACCAGCGGTTCCACCGGCACGCCCAGTTCGCGGATAAGGCCCAGCACGCCTTCGTGATGGCTGGGCAGGCGGGCGGCGCCCGCGTTCTGGTAGAGGCCGGGGGAAAAACCCACTGTCTGGGTCACGCCCTCGGTGTCGGTAAAACGATCGCCGCCGCGCACGGTCCAGACGCGGCCGCCCACGCGTTGGCGCGCTTCCAGCACGGTGACGGTGGCGCCCTGCCGCTCCAGCTCGCGCGCGGCGACAAGGCCGGCGATCCCTGCGCCCAGCACCACCACGCGGGCGGGGCGGGTGCCGCCCGGTGGCAGGGGTTTGGCCAGGCTGCGGGCGGGAAGGCCCAGCGTGACGGTGGCCGCACCCAATGCGGTCAACAAGGATCGCCGATCGATCATGGTGTGCTCCTTCCGGGCCGGATCAGAACGAGAGCGTCACGCGGGCGTAGTAATACCCCCCGTTGATGCCCCAAGGCGCGAGCGAGGACGGCCGGTCGTAGACGTTGCTGCCATCGGCCGGCTGCAGGACCCCGTTGTTGTTGACGTTGGGAACCGTGGTGGCCTTGTGGTTGAGCACGTTGTTGGCGCCCAGATCGAGGCGGAAGGCCGGCGTGACTTTCCAACCCAGGTTCACGTCGGTGATCAGCGTGGTCGGCGTGCCGATCACGGTGTTGCCGGAGCCGGTGCCATCCAGGCTCACGTGCTGGCGCGTAATGCCATAGAGCGTCTCGCGCAGGTTGAACGACAGCGGCCCGTGGGTGACCAGCGCGCCGGCGATCAGCTTGACGCGCGGCGTTGCGGTGGTGAGCGCATCGGTGGCGTTGCGGGTCAGCAGGGTCGTCTGCCCGAATGCGGCATTATAAACCGCCGAAGGCAGGCCAGAGACGCGGGTAACCTTGGTCTGGTTGTAGTTGAAACCCAGGCTCCAGTCGACGCGGTCGCCATTGCCGAAGCGGCTGGTGGCCGTCAGCGTTGCTTCCACCCCACGCGTGCGGGTATCCGCGCCGTTGGTGAACAGGTTGAGGCCGAAGAAGCTGTATCCGCTGGCCGCCACCACTGCCGGGTCGGTGCTTGAAATCAGGCCCCGCGCCGCAAGCGTGGAAAGCACGGCGGACGAAACCACGCCATTGCTGCCAAAGCCGCTCGAATAGCCCACGATCCCGCCCGAGGCGACGATGCGGTTGGTGATCTTGATCTGGTAAGCATCCACCGTCAGCTGCAGGCTGCCGCCGGGATGGGCGACGAAGCCGGCCGAAAAGTTGGTCGATTTTTCCGGCTTGAGCTTGCCAAAGCCCAGCGCGGCCACGGCGGGCGAATTGGGCGCGAGTTGGGCATAGATCGAATTGGGGCTGACGTTGGTGGAGGAATAGTATTCCTCTGCCAGGGTCGGCGCGCGAAAGCCGTTGGAAACCGTGCCGCGCAGGGCAAAGGCCGGGCTGAAATCATAGCGTGCGGTGGCCTTGCCCGTCCACACCGATCCGAAATCGGAATAGTGTTCATAGCGGCCCGCTAGATCAAGGTGCAGGCCCGACACCGGATCGAGCGCCGCGTCGATATAGCCGGCCCAGGTCTTGCGGCCGTTGACCCCGGCATCGCTCGGACCAAAGCCGGGATAGGCGGCCGGCCCGCCGTTGTAGTAGGAGCCCAGCTCGCCGTTCTGGATGCCATAGTGGCCAACGCGGTATTGCGCGCCCAGCGAAAGCGTCAGCGGCTTGGCCAGGCCGAGCGGAATGTCCCGCGTGGCCCCCAGGTCTGCCACCCACTCGCTGTTGGTCAGGGTGCCATCGTAATAGTCGGTCTGCGGGCGCACCGCGGTGGTGCTGGCCTTCTGCACCGGCACCCAGGTGGCGGCATTGATCGAATCCCGCGTGTAGAGCGCATCGGCCACGCGGCCATACGTGAGAGAGCCATCCCACTGCCAGCCGCCCAGATCGCCCGAAAGCCCGGTGGTGAGCGAGAAGTCTTCCTCGTCCAGCGCGATGCGCGGCGTAAAGCCATTGGGGAAGGGCACCACCGTGTTGCCGTTGGCATCGGTGCCGGTATAGCGGCTGGGCGCGCGATAGTTCTGCCGCGCCGATGCGGTGCGCCGGCCATAGCTGCCAAATGCATAGGCATGGACGGTCTCGCTCACGTCATAGCCGGCGTTGAACGCCAGGTTCCAGATCTGGTAGCGCGCATCGCCGAGGATGCGGTTGACATAGGGATAGTTCGCCGCGCCCTTGATCCCGTTGGCGTTGAGCGCGCTCAGGCTGCTGCGCAGCGTGCCATCGGTGTTGAAGAAGCGGTAATCGTAAGTCCCGCGCTGGGTATAATCGTGAAAGCGGTATTCGCCGGTCAGGTTGAGGAAGCCGCGATCGCCCAGCTTGAACCCCTTGTTGAAGCTGCCCTCGAACGTCTTGCCGTCACCTTTGTAATACTGCCCGCCGGTCAGCGAGAGCTGCCCGCCATGATCGTCGTTGCGCAAGATGATGTTGACCACGCCGGCGATCGCATCAGACCCGTATTGCGCCGCCGCGCCATCCTGCAGGACTTCCACGCGACCGATCGAACCGGTGGGAATGAAGCTCAGGTCCGTGGTGGCCGCGCCCGAATAGGGGCTCCCGCCCAAGACGGCCAGGTTGGCGGTGAAGTGGCGGCGCTTGCCATTGACCAGAACCAGCGTGTCGTTGGGGCTGATGCCGCGCAAGGCCACGTTGAGCGTGAGATTGGCCGCGTCGCCGCCGAACGATTGCGTGCCCAGGCTGGGCAGGCTTTGTCCCAGAACCTGGCGCAGATCGCGCTGCCCGACATTTTCGATGGTGCTGGCGCCCAGGATCTGAATCGGCGCGGCGCTGTCGGCAGCGCGGGTGCCGGTGGTGCGCGTGCCGGTCACGATGATGTCGGTGGCCGTGGCTGGCGCCGTATCAGGCTCGGCAGCGGGCGCGGGCGGTGTTGCGGCAAAGGCAGCAGCGGGTTGCGCCAGCATCAGGGCTGACGTGGCGAGCAAAGCGGATTTCATGGAATTCCCCCCCATGGCAAGAAATGCCGCGCTGCGGTTCGGGCCTTTGGCCAGGCAGCGCGTGAGGGCTCGCTAGGCAATAAACTCTACCAATTGAATTGAGAATGTCTCGTTCATTGTTTGCCCGCAACGATATGTTGCGCAGCGCAAATAGGTGCAGGCTGCGCGGTGCCGTTGCTGCGGGCTGCGGCATTGCCGATGCTCATAGCTGCCCGCGTCGTTTGCGGGCTGCGCGAGGCTGGCTTGAGAGAGTTCAATCGCTCTATCAGCAACGCTCGTCATTGGGCCTGCCGGGCGGCGCCCGCTGGCCGATCCGGGCATCGCGCAGGCAGTCACGCCTCGTCGCGCGGCGCCACATGCTTCATCGCGCGTTCAGCCAGGCGGCGGAAATTTGGGCGCGGACAAGCACAAGGAGCGACATCCATGACAGGATTCCCCAAGTTTGTGATCGGTGCCGCCGCGCTTACGCTGGCAGGGGCCTGTGCCGCCCAGGCGGCCACGGCCGACGTGCACACCATGCTGGTCAACCTCCCCGATGGCTCGGTGGCGCAAGTGCAATATCAGGGCGCGGTGCCGCCGCGCGTTGCGGTTCAGCCGGTGGCGCTGGCCGATCCATTCGCCCAGATGGATATGATTTCGGCAATGATGGACCAGCAGGCCGCTGCGATGATGCAGCAGGTTGCCTTGATGCAGCGTGCCGCCATGGCCAATGCCGCCGCCGCGCCAGCGGGCGCCGCACCCGGCGCGACCGTGGCCGGCATGGGCAATCTGCCCAAGGGCGTGCACATGACCTATGTTTCGTCCACCACCGACGCATCGGGCTGCACCCGCACGGTATCCTACAGTTCCGAGGGTGGCGCCGATGCCGCGCCGCGCGTGACGCAGGCCGCTTCCGACGCCTGCAGCGCGGTTAAGCCCAACACCCAGGCTGTGCCGGCCAAGGCAGAGGCGCCCGCCGCGCCGGCCGCAACCGTCGGCCAGAAAGTGTAACGGCGCCGGCGGCACGGGGGAGCGCCTTTTGGCGCCCCGTGCCGCCCGTGTGTCTACATCGCGACCCGCGCATGCCGCGCCAGGTGCGCGCGTTCCGCTTCCAGCCAGGTGAGCGCATCGGGCGCGGCGGGCGTGCATGTGGCGAAAGCGAAATCCGGTTCGAACACGTCGACCGTGTAAAACCGCGTCCAGCGCGCGCCATTTATCGCGCATTCCTGGGTGACGGTGCCATCGGGCAGGAGCGTGAACGGGCCTGGCGCGATCGGCTTGCCTCGCCGCGCGGGCTGGGTGCTGCGGGTCACGATCTCACTGCCCAAGGCCACCGACACTTCATAGCTTTCGATCGCCGCAGCGCTGGTGCACCCGTTGGCAAGTGCCTGCTCCAGGCTTTCCGTTTCGGCCAAGGCTGCATCATCGGCCGGCAGGCGTGAGCGCGCGAGGGCGATGTGCGCGCCCGCCATGATCAGCCCGCCATCCATCGCATGCCGGGCGCCCGTGGCCTCGTCGCGCATCGCCGTGAGCCGCAGGCCAAGCAGCGGGCCCTGCGTGCTTTGCTGGCGCCAATCCTCGACATAGGCACCCGAAGGCGCGAATTCGAGCACGCTGTTGCCGATGAACGCCAGGCGGGCCGGCTCGGGCCACTGGTTGCGCGGCTGATAGCTGCGCGCGATAGACCATGACAGTTCAGCGCGGCGCTCGTCCCATAGCGTATCCCCCACCCAGCCTTGCCGATCGGAAACGGCCGTCTGGTCAAGGCCCGGCAAGCGCAAGTCCAGGGTGAAGCTGCGCGATTGGAACCAGTAGACCGGCGTGGTCTCGTCGGTCAGCCCGGTGCAGAACGTGATGCTCTTGCGCCGGAATGCGCCGAGCAGATGGCGGGGAAAGGCCAGGTCCCCCAGCGGACGGGGTGGCAGGACGGCCAGCAACTGGTCCAGCGTCATGGTCGTGCCCCGGCCTCGCGCTGGCCAAAGGAATCAAGCGGCACGGGATCGTTCAGCACCAGTTCGCCGCGCGCGATGCGCGCCTTGAGATAGGCAAAGGTCTGCGCGGTCTGGTTGAACAAGTGTTCGCCGCCCTTGATCGGGCGATAGTGCGACGCCTGCTGTCCCGCCGGCCCCACGACCAGCGGCGCGATGACATGGTCATAGTCGCACGAGAAGAACAACGGGAAGGAATAGCGCTCCTGCGCCACTTTCTTCACCCGGTGCTTGGTGGCGAGGTAGCGGCCGTTGGACAGGATTTCCATCATGTCGCCCACGTTCATGATCAAGGCGCCGTCCACCAGCGGCACGTCCACCCAGTTGCCCTGCTTGTTCACCACTTGCAGGCCGGGCGCGGTCACGTGCAGCAGGGTAAAGCATTCATAGTCGGTGTGGGCGCCGATGCCGGGGCGATCCTGCGCATCGGCATCGTGGGGGTAGTGGATCAGCCGCAACTGGCTGGGCGGATGGCGCAGGTGGGCGTCGAAATGGCTTTCCGCCAGGCCCAGCGCCAGGGCAAAGGCGCGGAACAATTGGTGGCCGATGCCGGTCAGGTGTTGGTACCAGGCCTGCACGTCCTCGCGAAAGCCGGGCATCGGCGGCCACAGGTTGGGCCCCAGCAGCGGGCGACGGCCGTGGGCGTGGGCATAGTCCACGTTGATGTCATAGGCTTCCTTGAGATCGGGCGTGCCGCTGCCGAATTGTTCCTCGCCCACCGGCACATAGCCGCTGTGGTTTTCGGACAGGCCGATGTAGCTGGCCATCTTGGCCGCCTGGTCTTGCGCGAAATAGGCCTTGGCGCGCGCCACCACGCGGTCGCGCAATGCCGTGTCGATCTGGGCCCCGGTGACATAGAGAAACCCGGCGTCGACACAGGCGCGGTCCAGCTCTTCGGCCACGGCCAGGCGGTCTTCGCGCCGCGCGCTTTGCAGGCGGGTGATATCGACGAGCGGAAGAACATGGGTGGGCGTAACCATGGCGCCATAGTGACAAGCCCGCGCTCGCCGCGCCACCCCGCAAACGGCGATAGCGGTCATCAATGCGGTCTATGCCCCTGGGCCGGATCGGACGCGCCGTCTGGATCGGGTTTCGAGGGCAAGCAGTGCCGGCGCGCAAGCGCTGAATTCGGGCCTTTCGGGGCGGCCTGGCGGTTCAGGGCGCCTGGAAATAGGCGGCGCACATGCGCGCCAGTTCGCCCTTGAGCACGTTCCAGTCGTAATTGGTGACCGACTCGCTGCTCGATCCCAGGCTGAGCTGGCGGGCGAGGGTTGCAAAGATGATATGGTGCGCCGACGAGGCGGCGAGTTCGGGATCCGCGCCACCGAATTCGTCGCGATAGGTCATGAACGCGGCCACGGCCTTGTCCACCGCGCGCAACGCCGCCTGCTTGCCCAAGGCTGAAATCTGCGGGTCCTGCTCGGCGCGCATCATGGTCAGGCGCAAGAGCGGGGCGTTGACGCGGAGCACTTCGGAATAGGCCTCGACATAACGAGGCACGAATTCGGCAAGGTTGGCGCAGGACGCGGCCAGCGCCGCGTGCATCGCGTTCTCCTCGCGCGCCAGGTTCTGCGTGGCCTGAAGCAGCACCGCACGCACCAGGCTGTCCTTGTTTTCAAAGCGCAGATAGATCGAGCCGATCGACACTTTGCCGCGGCTGCTCACTTCCTGAAGCGTGAAATCTTCGCTGCCGCGTTCCAGCATCAGTTCGCGCGCAGTGGCCAGCATGCGTTCGAGCGAAGCCTTGCTGCGGCCTTGCAAAGGCGCGCGGCTCAGGCCTTCGAGCGTGAATTCCTGGGCGTCCGCCGGGACGGACGTTTCTTGCGACATCAAGGCAACCCTATGCTGGCGCCAGCCGGAACGGCGGGTGCGTGTTGCGGTGCCATATCGTCATTTGTTGCGCCCGCCAACCGGCCAGTCATCATTGCGTCACACGCCCGGTGCCCCAGCCTTGGCGTCATGCCGGGGCAAGCACGGCCTTGTGGCGCAGCGCAATCGCGCCGCCGGCCAAGGCCGCTGCCAGGGCGATGACGCCGGCCGCCAGGAAAGCGCCCTGCATCGAACCCAGGTGCCGCGCCACCAGCCCGACCAGGACCGGCGAGACGGCTTGGCCCAGGAAGAAGCAGCTTGTCCACACCCCCATGCCGCGCCCGCGGTGGCGGAACGAGAACTTGCTTTGCGCCCAGGCGATCAGGGCGGGCACCGCCATGCCGGCACCGGTCTGCTGGATGACCAGCGCCACCTGCATCTGTAGCACGCTGTGCGCCAGGCCAATGCCGGCCAGGCCCAGGCCGAACAGCAGCAGGAACGTGGCGATCTGCGCGGCATTGCTGAAACGCGAAACAATGCGGAAGACCACGGCGCCGGCAAGGATGAAGAAGCTGGGGATGAATGTGGCCTTGCTCACCGCCATGGGATCGGTCACGCCCATTTCGGCCCAGGCGATGCTGCCATTGACGATGAACACATAGTAGAGAACCGACGAAAACAGCGTCAGCCCGCCCACCAGGAACGCCATGCCCAGCGGGAAGCGTTCGGCCTGCGTCGGCGGGGTCACCGTGCCGGGCGTGGCCAGCGCGGCTGGTTCAGGCTGGCGGGGTTCGTAGATGAAGGCATACATCGCCGCAAAGATCGGCAGCGCCACCAGGTAGACCAGGAAGCTGCCGTTCCAGCGCCAGGCCGCCACGGCCGCGACCAGCAGGAAGACGAGCGATTGGAACAGCGGACCCACCATGCCTTGCAGCATCAGCCAGGTGCGGCGTTCGCGGTCCTCCCAATAATCGGCGATCAGGGTGTTGACGATGGTGAGGATGCCGGCCTCGCACACCCCCAGCAAAAGGCGCGAGGCGAAGATGACATCGAGGTTTTCGAGGAAGAACGGCGCCGTGCCCACGATCCCGTAGAAGAATGTGCAGGCCAGCAGCAGCGGGCGGCGGCCGAAACGATCGACGAACAGGCCGGCGAACGGCGCCAGCACGGCGATGGCATAGCCTGGCGCGGTAACCATGGCCGGCACGCGAATCGCGGCATCGGGCACGTCCTTGAAATGGCCGATCATTGCCGCCACCACCGGGAACATGGCGATGATGGCAAAAACCGGCAGGAAGCCGGCCACGATCATCGTCAGACCTTGCGGTTTGAGCGTGAGCGAGGCGTAAAACTTGCGGACGAGCTGCATGCAAAATTCTCCCGTCGGGGCCGTTCGGGCGCGACCATTCCTGCTTGACGGCGCTCGCCCTATCAAACTAGAATCGGTATTACAAACGAAACCGCGTGGGGAGAGTGACTTGCGGCGTCTGAGAATGGCTATGATCGGCGGCGGGCCTGGTGCTTTCATCGGCCCGGTGCATCGCTATGCGGCAGAAATGGATCGGGAAATCGAGCTGGTCGCCGGCGTGTTTTCCAGCGATGCGGCGCGCGGCCAGGCGGCGGCGGCAAGCTATCGCATCGATTCTGCGCGGGCCTATCCCACGCTTGAGGCGATGTTCGCGGCCGAACGTGCGCGGCCCGATGGCATCGATTTCGTTTCGATCGTCTCGCCCAATCACCACCATCTGCCCGCTGCCCGCGCTGCGCTGGCGGCAGGTGTGCCGGTGATGACCGACAAACCGCTGACCGCGACCCTGGCCGAAGCGCAGGAACTGGCCGGGCTGGTTGCGGCCGCGGGCCTGCCCTTTGGCGTGACCTATACTTATTCGGGCTATCCCCTGGTGCGTGAGGCGCGCGCACGCGTTGCCGCCGGCGCGCTGGGCACGGTGCGCAAGATCGTGGTGGAATATCCCCAAGGCTGGCTGGCTGGAGAAGCGACGGGCAAGCAGGCGCAGTGGCGCGTCGACCCCGCGCGCGCGGGGCTGGGCGGGTGCATCGGTGACATCGGCGTCCACGCATTTCAACTGGCTGAATTCATCAGCGGGCTGAAAGTGACCGAACTGCTGGCCGATCTGGCCGCCGTCGTGCCCGGCCGCACGCTCGACGATGATTGCACGGTGCTGCTGCGTTTCGACAACGGCGCGCGCGGCGTGCTGCTGGCCAGCCAGATCGAAGTGGGCGAACGCAATGGTCTGCGCATTCGGCTCCATGGCGACAAGGGTGGCCTGACCTGGCGCCAGGAAACGCCCAATGTCTTGGAATACAACACCATTGACGGGCGCAGCGAAGTGATCCACGCCGGAAGCGGTCAACTCGGCCCGGATGCCGTGGCGCGCACGCGCACACCGGCCGGCCACCCCGAAGGATACCTGGAAGCCTTTGCCAACCTCTACCGCGATTTTGCCGCCTTGTTGCGCGGCGAGGCAGCGTCGCTGCTGCCGGGCGTGGCAGAGGGCTTGCGCGGCATGGCGTTCATCGCCACCGCCGTGGCGGCCAGCCGCGAAGGCGCCGGGTGGGTGCCCCTGAGGGCTTGAAATCGACCGTTTGAAGGAGCCGAACAGCCATGAAGACCATTCAGGGGCCGGGCATTTTCCTGGCCCAGTTCGCCGGCGATGCCGCCCCGTTCAACAGCCTGGATGCCATCGGCAGCTATATGGCCGGCCTGGGCTACAAGGGCGTGCAGATCCCCAGCTGGGACAAGCGCCTGTTCGATCTTGACCTGGCAGCGGAAAGCCAGGCCTATTGCGATGAGGTGAAGGGCCTGCTCGCCGACAAGGGCCTGGCGATCACCGAACTTTCCACCCACCTGCAAGGGCAGTTGGTGGCGGTGCATCCGGCATTCGACGCGCAGTTCGATGCCTTTGCCCCGGCGCCGGTTCACGGCAACCCGGCCGCGCGCCAGGCCTGGGCGGTGGAGCAGGTGAAGAAGGCGGCGGTTGCCAGCCGGCGCTTGGGCCTGAGCGCCCATGCCACGTTTTCCGGCGCGCTGGCCTGGCCCTATTTCTATCCCTGGCCGGCGCGGCCCGCTGGCCTGGTGGAAGACGCGTTTGACGAACTGGCGCGGCGGTGGAAGCCGATCCTGGACGTGTTCGACGAAAACGGCGTGGACGCGGCCTATGAAATCCACCCCGGCGAAGACCTGCACGACGGCGCGACCTTCGAGATGTTCCTGGAACGCGTGGGCAATCATCCGCGCGCCAACATTCTCTACGATCCCAGTCACTTCGTTCTGCAATGCCTGGATTACCTGGCCTATATCGACATCTATCACGAGCGGATCAAATGCTTCCACGTGAAGGATGCCGAGTTTCGCCCCAACGGGCGCAGCGGCGTTTATGGCGGGTACCAGAGCTGGGTTGATCGGCCCGGCCGGTTTCGCAGCCTGGGCGATGGGCAGGTGGATTTCCCGGCAATCTTTTCCAAGATGGCACAATACGACTTCCCCGGCTGGGCCGTGCTGGAATGGGAATGCGCGCTCAAGCATCCAGAGCAGGGCGCGGCCGAGGGCGCCCCATTCATTGCCCGCCACATCATTCGCGTGACCGAGCACGCGTTTGACGACTTTGCCGCCGGTGGCGCCGACCGCGCGCTCAACCGCAAGCTGATGGGCATCTGACCTTCATTCCGGCTTGCCTTGGCGCTGCCTGCCAGCCGCGCCACGGCAAGCCGGTTCCGTAGATTGCCGGGTCATTGCGCCGCATTTGCGGCCAATGGCGTTTTGCCGGCTTGACCTATTTTAGAACTATTATATTGATTACGATAAATCAAACCGACGCGGGAGAATGCCTCATGGCCATCAAGCAACCGGCCGCCGTGCTGCTTGCAGCGCTTGCGCTTGGCATTCCCGGTGTTGCAGCGGCCAGCCCCGCGCCACTCGTGCGCACGGCGCAGGGCCTGGCGGCGGGCACGGCGAGCCGCGGCGTGGAAGCCTGGTTGGGGCTGCCTTATGCGCTAGGCCCGGTCGGCGCGCTGCGCTGGCAAGCGCCGCGCCCGGCACCGGCCTGGCAGGGCGTGCGCGATGCCAGCCGCTTTGGCCCCTCGTGCTATCAGGCGCAGGCCGGCGCCTGGGGCCCTTATACCGCCGAATTCCTGGCGCCGCCGCCCTATTCCGAAGATTGCCTGACTGCCAACGTGTGGAAACCGGCGGGCCCGGCGCATGGCTTGCCGGTGCTGGTATTCATCCATGGCGGCGGGTTCAGCGGGGGTGGCGCCACCGTGCCGGTCTATGACGGGGCAGCCTTGGCGGCGCGGCAGGCCGTGGTGGTCACCATCCAGTATCGCGTGGGCGTGTTCGGGTTCCTCGCCCATCCGGCGCTGCGCGGGCCAGGGCAATCGGGTGCCTCGGGCAATTACGGCCTGGAAGACCAGATTGCCGCGCTGCGCTGGATCAAGGCCAATATTGCCCGCTTTGGCGGCGATCCGGCCAACGTGACGATCGCGGGTGAATCCGCCGGCGCCGAATCGGTCGTGGCGCTGATCGTGTCGCCCCGCGCCAAGGGCCTGTTCGCCAAGGCCATCGCGCTGAGCGGCGCGAGCATGGCGGTGGACGTGCCCAGCCTGGCGCAGGGCGATGCCGAAGGTCAGGCGCTTGGCGCGCGGCTGCACGCCGCAGACGCGGCAGCGCTGCGCGCGGTTGCGGCGGCAGACCTGGTGGAGGCGACCAAGGTGGTTCCCGGTGGCAGCGGCCCGCCACGCCTGGTCTATGTGCCCCACGTTGATGGTGCGTTCCTGCCGCATGATCCGGTCCGCGCGGCGATGCCGGTGGCCAGCCCGGTCCCGTTGCTGACGGGCTTCAACGGCGCCGAGATGATCGACCTGTCGATCCGCACGCCCGCCGCGTTCGAAGCGGCGGTGCGAGGGCGCTATGGCGATTTTGCCGATCGGCTGCTTGCGCTCTATCCCCATGCCGATGCGGCGCAGGCCCAGCAATCCAACCTTCTGATCGCGCGCGACCGTTATATGACCGGGCTGCTGCTCTGGGCCAGGGCTCGCGCGCAGGCGGGCCAGCGGGTCTACGCCTATCTTTACGACCATGCCTATCCGCCCGCACCGGGCGGGGCATCGTTCGGTGCGTTCCATTCCTCGCAACTGCCTTATCTGTTTGGCACGTTGGGGCAGGGCGGGCGCCAGTTCACCGCGCGCGATGCGGCGGTCAGCCGGCAATGGCAGGACCACGTGCTGGCGTTTTTGCGCAGCGGCAACCCGGCCGGCCGCAGTGCGCCCTGGCCGGCGATGGCGGCGGACGGTTCTGGTGCGGTGATGTGGCTGGGCGACAAGCCGGGCCTGGCACCGGCGGTATCCACCCCGGCACGGCAGGCGGCCTTTGCCGCCTATGCCGCGGCCGGTGGCAATCTGGGGCTGATGTAATGGCATTCCGCGACGAAGCTGATCGGCACGAGGCAAAGCGAGGTAATATGGCAGACAAGACCGCCGGTGCATGGCAGCGCCGCGAATTCATGGCCGGGTTGGCGCTGTTCGGCGCGGCCCTTGGCGCCTCGCTCGGCCCGGCCGACGAAGCGCTGGCCGCCGCGCGGCGCAAGGCGGCGCGGCTGGCCCCGCACCAGGCGTTGATGCGTGATGTTGCCCAACTGGTCATCCCGCGCACGGGCACGGCCGGGGCCGGTGAAGTGGGGGCGGGCACGTTTGTGCTGCTCGCGCTCGACCACGGGCTGGACGGCACGCGCAAGCCGCTGCCCGATGCGCTGCGCGCCGATCCGGCGGTCGCGGCCTTTGCCCGTCCCGATGGCAGCCTCGATCACGCGAGCTGGCTGGCCGCCGAACTTGCCAAGCGCGCCGGGCGTCCGTTTGCCGTGGCAACGCCCGCGCAACGCCAGTCCGCGCTGGCCGCACTCGATCACGATGCCTTTGCCAAGGTGCCTGCTGCGCAGCCCTGGCACCCGATCAAGAACCTGATCCTGACCGGTTACTACACCAGCGAGATCGGCGGTTCCAAGGAACTCAACTACGAACTCGTGCCCGGCCGGTGGGACCCCGACGTGCCGGTCACCCCCACCACGCGCAGCTATTCCAGCGACTGGACGGCCATCGATTTCGGCTGATTTGCGGACAGGATGTTTCCCATGGATTTCGATGCGATTGTGGTTGGCTCGGGCATCAGCGGTGGCTGGGCGGCCAAGGAATTGACCAAGGCTGGGCTCAAAGTGCTGATGATCGAGCGGGGCCGCGAGATCCGCCATCAGCAGGACTATGATACGGAAATGAAAGCGCCCTGGGAAATGCCGTTCCGGGGCGAAGGCGATGCCGCGCTCTATGAACGGGAATATCCCGTGCAGATGCTCAATCGCCATTTCAACGAATTCACCCAGGGCCACTTCGTCAACGACGCCCAGAACCCCTATCAGACCACGCCCGAAACGCAGTTTACCTGGTTCCGCAGCTATCAGCTGGGCGGCCGCTCGCTCACCTGGGGCCGGCAGTGCTATCGCTGGTCGGACTATGACTTTGCCGCCAATGCGCGCGATGGCCACGGCACCGACTGGCCGATCCGCTATGCCGACCTCGCCCCATGGTACGACAAGGTGGAAAGCTTCGTCGGCGTCTCGGGTGCCAAGGAAGGCCTCAAGCAATTGCCCGACGGGCAATTCCAGCCGCCCATGGCGCTCAACGTGGTGGAGCAGCACACGCGCGAAGCGATTGCGGCGCGCTGGCCCGATCGCTGCCTTACCGTGGGACGCACCGCGAACCTGACCCAAGCCAAGGAAGAAGAAGGCCGGGCGCCGTGCCAATATCGTTCGATCTGCGCGCGCGGGTGTTCCTATGGCGCCTATTTCTCCACGCAATCGAGCACTTTGCCGGCCGCCATGGCCACCGGCAACCTGACCGTGATCACCGATGCCGTGGTCGAAGCGGTGGATTATGACCCGGCCACGCGCCGGGCCACCGGGGTGCGCTACATCGACACCAAGACCCGCACCCGCAAGAGCGCCACGGCGCGGCTGGTCTTCCTGAACGCCGGGGCGTTCAATTCGGTGCATGTGCTGCTCAATTCCGCCACCGAGGCGATGCCGCAGGGCCTGGCCAATTCCAGCGGCGTGCTGGGCACGCACATCATGGACCATGCCAACACGCTTTCGGCAGCGGCGATCATGCCCGGCTTCGACGCGCATACCTCGTTCGGCAACCGGCCGACCGGCATTGTCATTCCGCGGTATCGCAACATGGAAACGCTCGACGGCGTCGGCCACACGCGCGGCTTTTCGTTCCAGGGCGGCGCGTTGCAAAGCACCTGGACGCAGGGCAAGCGGATGGAAGGGATCGGTGCGGACTACAAGAACACGCTGCACCGTCCCGGCCCGTGGCGCATGGTGCTGGTGGCCTTTGCCGATTGCGTGCCGCGCGCCAGCAATCGCCTGACGCTCGATCGCAGCAAGACCGATGCCAACGGCCTGCCGCAGCTCAAGATCGAGTTCGCCTTTGGCGCGGAGGAACACGCCGCACTTGCCCAGGCCAAGGCCGAGGCAGCCGAAATGCTCACCGCTGCGGGCGGGCAGGTCATCATGGGCTTTGACCGGCCGGGTGCGGGCGGCACCGCGATCCACGAGATGGGCGGCGCGCGCATGGGCAACGATCCGGCCACCAGCGTGCTCAACAAGTGGAGCCAGGCGCACGATGTGGCCAACCTGTTCGTCACCGATGGCGCGCAGATGAGTTCGTCGGCGTGCCAGAACCCGTCGCTCACCTACATGGCCTTGACCGCGCGCGCTGCCGATGCGGCCGTGGGCATGCTGCGCGAAGGCAAGATCTGAGCGTGCCAAAGTCCACCGGTCGAGACCCGCAAAGCCTGACGCATCGCCAGAAAACCTTCGCGTTGATCACCCTGATCACGGCGCTGGTGCTCGAAATCGTCGACATGACGATCGTGAACACCGCGCTGCCGGCGATCAAGGCCAGCCTGGGCGCGGATGCCCAGGCATCGCAATGGATCGTGGCGGGCTATTCCCTGGCCTTTGCCGTGCTGCTCATGGCCGGTGGCCGCCTGGGCGATACTTTCGGCTATCGCCGCATGTTCCTGATCGGGGTGACGGGTTTCACCCTGGCTTCGGCGGCCTGCGGGCTGGCCACGACCGGCACGGCGCTGGTGGCGGCGCGGCTGCTGCAGGGCGCGACGGGGGCGGTGATGGCGCCCCAGGCGATGGCCATGGTCCAGGTCATGTTCTCCCCGCTCGAACGCGTTTCACGCATGGCGTTGTTCGGCGTGATCGGCGGCCTGGCAGCGATTGCCGGCCCGGTGCTGGGCGGCATCCTGATCGAGGCCAACCTGTTCGAACTTGGCTGGCGCGCGGTGTTCCTGATCAACCTGCCGGTGGGGATCGGCGCGGTGATCGCCGGCCTGGTGCTTTTGCCCGAGGCCCGGTCAAGCCGGCCGGCCGGCTATGACCTGCTCGGCATGGCATGGTTCGGCCTGGCCATGGCGGCGCTGTTGCAACCGCTGATCGGCGCGGCCGAAAGCGGCCATGGCGGGGTGAACCTGTGGCCGCTGCTCGCCGTGATACCTTTGGGGATCATGGCCTGGCGCCACGCCGGGCGGCGCGTGCGCGAGGGGCGCCCGGCGCTGTTCGATCCAGCCTTGTTCAACATTGCCAGTTTCCGGCTGGGGCTGGCGCTGGCAATCGTGTTCGGCGGGGTGGGATCGGGCTTCCTGCTGGTCTTTGCCTTTGCCTGCCAGGCAGAGCGCGGCCAGACGCCACTGTTCACCGGCTTGCTGCACATGCCCTATGGCCTGGGCGCGATGTTCGGCATCGGGGTGATGAGCCGCAACCTTCTGCCAAGGCTGGGCCGCTGGGTGCTGGTGCTGGGCGCGGCGACGATGCTGCCCGCCACCGCGCTGGTGCTGTGGGGCATTACCGTTGCGCACCTGCCATGGCTGCTGGTGGTGCTGGCGCTGATGATGGCGGGCGCGGGCATGGGCATGACATCGGGCTGCGTTGGGCCCGTGGTGGTTTCACGCGTGGATCGCGACCACGCCGGGGCGGCCAGTGCCCTGCTCAAGACCAGCCAGCAATTCGGTGCGGCGCTGGGCGTGGCGCTGGTGGGCAGCCTCTATTTCGCCAGCGGTGCACGCCATTATCCGTTTCCGGCCATGGCCGCGCTGGCGGCGATCGTCGTGCTGCTGGGCCTGTGCATGGCGATTGCCTGGCGCCTGCCGCACAAGCTGTTTGATTGAAGCAACGGGGCGGGGGCGCCGCTGCGCCACCCGCCCGCTGGTGAGAACCGGGCCTAGCCCTGGGGTTCGAGCGTGGCGAGCGCCACGTCGTTGCTGTGCATCGGCACTTCGCGCACGAAGGCGCCATCGCTGCCCACGGTGACCGTCTCGCTCGCTTCCGGCTGGTCTTGTGCCTGGGCCTGAAGGCTGGCCAACTGCGCCGGGGTGAGCTGTTCCGGGGCGCCCATGTCGATATAGGCGGAATAGGCATCGTTGGCGCGATAGCCGGTGCGATGCAGGGTATAGCGATAACGACCCGGCTTGAGGTGGTTGAACGCCAGGCGCACCGGCGCGACCGGCGCATTGGGCACCAGCTTGCCAAAGAAGCTGCGGTTGCTGGTGGGCTGGTCGGGCTGCCGGAAATCCCACACCAGCGCGGCCAGCTTGCGGCCATCGCTGGCGATCCAGCTTTGCCCGTCGGCCGAGGGCACGCGGTGGCCCTGCAGGGCATGGAGATACTTGTAGGCGAACCACGCGGGCTTGCGGATGCCGTCCTTGGTCATCAGGCCAAAACCGCCGTGAAACTCGGTCGTCGGCGGGCCGGGTTCCTCGAACAGATCGGAATAGACCCAGTAGCTCATCCCTTGCGCCGCGCCTTCCACGGCTTTCAGCTTGGACAGAATATAGGGCGCGCTGACATAGGAATCGTGCACCAGGTCACGCGGGGTATAGCTGGTGCTCCATTCGGTGAAATAGAGCGGCAGGCCAGGGAAGGGCGAAGCCTCGATCTGCTGGCGCACGCGCAGCACGTCACCCGTGATCGCCTGCGCCGAAGGATCGAGCTTGGTATCGTCCTTGCCCATTTCGTCGAGGAAACCGCCGTTCACGCCATAAGTATGCGTGGTGACGAAATCGATCGTGCCGCCCTTGGCCTTCACATAGGCGAGCAGTTCGGGCACCCACGCCGCGCCTGCCGTCGAAGGACCGCCCACGCGCAGTTGCGGGTCGATCGCCTTGATGGTTTGCGCCGTCTGCAGGTAGAGGTCGAAATAGGCCGGTTGATCGGCTTTTTCCCAGAAGCCGGCCAGGTTGGGCTCGTTCCACACTTCGAAAAACCACTGCCGCACTTCCTCCCGGCCATAGCGCGCAATCGCATGGCGCACGAAGGCGTCGACCAGATCGCGCCACGGCCCCGGCTGGGGGTGCGAGGTGTTGCCCTTCCAATAGAAGATCGTCTGGTCCGAGGTCTTGATCGCATCGGGGGTGAAGCCGAGTTCGACGAAGGGGCGCAAGTTGCGCGCCTTGAGATCGTCGTAGAGCGCGTCGATCGCGGTCCAGTCATAGACGATCTTGCCGTTCACGCGCTTTACCGTGCCCAGCGCATCGTGGAAAATGTCGTGAAAGCGGATGGTGCGGAAGCCCAGTTCCTCGCTCGCGATCTTGAGCTGCGCCATGTTTTCCGGGCGGCGCAGCGTGCCGGGGTAGTCCGACCCGATCGAGAGATCGAAGAAGCGGTCGATCGGCCCGCCATCGCGCGCCGCATCGATGGCGATCTGGCGCACGGCCGGCGGCCCGTCCGGCACGGCATTGGCCTGCGGCGCGCCCGGCGCGGGCAGCGGCTTGTTGGCCGGCATGCCGACGACCAGGCCGCGCCCGTGGGGCGCGAGGTAGAGCGTGCCGGGATCGAGCATGTCGCCCGCGATCGCGCGCAGCGTGCCGAACTGCTGGTCTGCGCTGTTGATCCGCACCCAGTTGGCGCCGGCATCGTCGGACCGCCAGAGCCCTTCCTGGCCCATGACCTTGCCCCACAGGAACACCGCCGGGTAGCCATCCTTGACCGTGGGTGCGCCAAAGCTGACCAGCCAGGCCTCGGTCACCTTGCGGTTTTGGGTGACCTTGGTCTTGCTGTCGGGCGAATGGAACAGGCCCATCGGCAGCGCCAGCCACAGATCGCGCACGCGGCCCGGCACCACCGCCAGGCGGCCCTGCTGCCAGGATTCAAGCTTGGGCAGCCCTTCGATCAGCGGCTTGAACGTGGCGCCGCCATCGCCGCTGGCCAGCACGGCGGAGGCCGCACGATCATAGACATAATAGATGCCGTCGGCGGCCTTGTCCGCCACGGGCAGGTAGGAATCATCGGCGCGCGCAGTGATCCCGGACGAAGGCTTCCAGGTGCGGCCCGTGTCGGTCGAGAAATAGAGGCCATCCTTTTGCGGCGCCCAGACGAGCGACGTAGCCTTGGCCGAAATGGCCGCCACGCCCAGCCCGCGCCATGGCTCGCCCGGTGCCGGCGGTTGCCAGGCAGAAGCGCCGAACGGGGTCCAGCTGGCGCCGCCGTCGGCCGAGACATAGCCGTGGGTGGGCGCGCGATCGACCAGGCGGACCAGGCTGCCTGGCTTGAGGCCGGCATAATCGATGCTGAAGTTGGTTTCGCTGGCGGGCGTGAACAGACCCTTGCGCGGCGGCGTGCGCGCCAGGTCTTCCCAGGCACCGCCGCCGACATCGCCGAACGCGGCGAGGATTGCCGCCCCGCCGGTGGGCGAGACCATCTGCAGCGTGGCGGCCTCTTCCAGGTTGGCGACGGTGAAATCGAATTGCACCGGCTCCTGGCCCTTGGCGCTGGCAAGGTTGCGGCTCATCCACAGGCCATAGCCGGTGCCATAGACCAGTTCGTCGGGCTTGAACGGATTGAACTTGAGATCGGCCATCCAATGGCCCATCCGATCCTCGCCCTTCATGTAGTCGACCAGCCAGGGATAGCCCTTGGGATCGTGGCGTGCGTGCGTGGACAAGGCGTTCCAATGCGCGCCGCCGTCACGCGAAAGGTAGATATCGTCGCCCGGTGCCCAGCGATCGATGGTCGATACCGCCAGGGTGCCATCGCTCGACAGGTCGATGCCGGAAAAGCCGCCGGGCAGGCCCGGAGCGGGCGGGGTGGGGGTGATATCGTGCCACGCGCCGTCCTTGCCGTCGCGCTTCCACACCGCGCCGGTCTTGACGTTGGCGGGGTTGAGCGTGCTGGCCTGGTCGCCGCCGGCGAACGTCACGTAGAGGCTGCCGTCGGGGCCGAAGACCAGGTGCTGGGGCACCAGCGCGGGCAAACCGCGCACGGGGGTAAAGCTGGCGCCGCCGTCGCGGCTCACCACCAGCGCGCCGGTGCCGTCGGTCGATCCGGCCCAGACCTTGTTGGCCACGGCGGGATCGACCGCGACCAGGCTGAACCCGGCGACACTGGCGCCGGTGCGGGCAAAGCTGCGGCCGCGATCGGTGCTTTTCCACAAACCGTCGCGGTTCGACCCGAAATAGAGCACGTCGCCCTGGCGCGGATCGACGGCCAGCCGCTCGCCCGAGCCGCGGCCATCGCTGTTGCCGCCCACGCCGATCGGCAGTTCGGTTTTCTGCCAGGTGCGGCCGCGATCGTCGGAACGCAGGATCGCGCCCTTGCGGCTCCATTGCGAAAGATAGAGCCCCGTTGCGGCATAGATCCGATCGGACGCCTGGGGATCGACGGCAAAGCTGAGCACACCCATCAGATCGCCATCGTCATGGCCCAGGTGATCGAGCAGGGGCAGCCACCGCTTTCTTTCGAAATCAAAGCGATACATGCCGCCGATATCGGTGCGGGCATAGAGGATGCCGGGCTGGCGGGGATGATAGAGGAACCCGTCGATGAACCCGCCCGCGCCGAACGGCACGGTCTGCCAGTGATAGGGCCCACTCGCCAGCGGAACGGGCGCTGCGGTGGCGGCGGCGGGTGCCGGTCCCTGGGCATGAGCCGGCATGGATAGGGCAAGGCTTGCGGCGATAGCGCCCAAGGCGGCCATGGTCCTTCGCGCGGGGCACGTTGCGGGCATGTCTCTCTCCTTCCCTGGCCGGCTGCGGGGCACGGCGGGTTATGGTTTTTGCGCTGGATTTCGCTTCCTTGCGGCAGGGCATAAATTGCGCTCGAATTGCCGTCAAGATAGCGCTAACAATACACCATCAAAAACGCGGCGCGCACCCCGTCGGGCGCGTGCCGAGCATCGAGAGGAGCCTTGCCGGGCATGTTCCACCCTGGTTTTTCGCTGCGCCTGGCGCCCTTCGGCGCGTCTTGCGGCGCGCTGGCCCTGGCGCTTGCCGCCGCGCCCACGCTGGCGCAGGCCGCGCCCTTTGCCCTGGCACCGATTCTTACCGACAACGCCGTGTTCCAGCGCGGCGTGTCGATACCATTGCGCGGCACGGGCGAGCCGGGCAGCGTTGTGCATGTGCGGCTGGATGATGGCGTGGCCCAGGATGCCACCGTGGCCGCCGATGGCACCTGGCAGGTGGCGCTGCCCGCGCATGACGCCGGCACCGGCCATGTCCTGCATTTTGCCGCGTCCACCGGGCAGCAGGCCCACCTGGCCAATGTGGCGTTTGGCGATGTCTTTCTGTGTTCGGGGCAATCGAACATGGAATTCACCCTGCGCCATGCCACCAATGCCGATACGGTGATCGGCAACAGCGCCAATGCCGACTTGCGCCTGTTCAACGTACCCAAGCAAAGCAGCCTGGCGCCCCAGGCGCAATTCGGCGCGCCGGTGGCGTGGGCAACGGCCGGGCCGAGGAGCGTGCCCGATTTTTCGGCCGTGTGCTATTTCATGGGGGCCGATCTCCAGGCGACGCGCAAAGTGCCGGTGGGCCTGATCGCGGCCTCGTGGGGCGGGTCGATCATCGAGGATTGGCTGCCGCAAGCGGCTGCCCAGCGCTTGGGCACGTATACCGACGAACTGGCCTTGCTGGCACTGCGTCGGAGCGATCCGGCGGCCGCCCAGGCGGCGTGGAGCGAGCGCCTGGGCACCTATTTCGCGCGCACGGTGCGCAAGGGCGCGGGCCGCCCCGCCGATGTTTCGCGGGTGTGGGAGGAATGGGGCGATCCCGCGTTCGCCCAGTTCGATGGCACGGCCACCTACACCGCCACAGTGCAACTGACCAGGCAGCAGGCGGGCGCCGTGCAGGCGCTGCGCCTGGGCGTGGCCGACGATATCGACCAGACCCTGGTGAACGGGCGCGTGGTCGGGGCAGACGTGGGTTGGAACAACCAGCGCCGCTATGCCCTGGCGCCCGGCGTGTTGCACGCCGGGGCCAATACGATCACGGTCAACGTACTCGACAGCGGGGGCGGCGGCGGGCTGCACGGCGCGGCGCCCCCGGCGCTGGAACTGGCCGACGGCCCGGCGCTGCCGCTCAAGGATTGGACCGTGGTGCAGGGGGCACCGCTGGGCGGTTCCGGCCGCGTGCCGATGCCGCCATGGATCGCCGCGAGCGGCCTTACGACGCTGTACAACGGCATGATCGCGCCACTGGGCGATTATCCGTTGGCGGGCATCGCCTGGTACCAAGGAGAATCGAACGCCGGCGATGCCCAGGGCTATCGCGCTTTGCTGCGCGGCTTGATTGCCGCCTGGCGCAGCCAGTTTTCCACCCGCCGTTTCGGCATCGTGCAGATCGCCGGCTATGGCCCGCTCGCCACTGGTCCGGTTGCGGCGTTCTGGCCGCAGATCCGCGAGGCGCAGCGCGAGGTGGCTGCCACCGATGCCGAAGCAGGGCTGGCCGTGGCGATCGACGTGGGCGATCCCGACGATATCCACCCCACGCGCAAGAAGCCGGTGGGCCATCGCCTGGCCCTGGCGCTTGCCGGCAAGGACGTGGCGGCGCTGCCCCAGGCCGGGCGTGACGGCGCCACGCTGCGGCTGCGTTTCAACCGGCCCTTGCGCGTCATCGGCGATAGTGTGCCGATCGGCTTTGAACTGTGCGATGCGGCGGCCCATTGCCGCTATGCGGCGGCGCGGCTGGATGGGGCGGAAACGGTCGTCTTGGCGACGCAGGCAGGCGATGCCAGTCTGCGCTATCTCTGGGCAGACAGCCCGGTGGCGAACCTGTTCGACGCCGATGCCAGCCCGGTTGCACCGTTCACGATGCCTTTGCCGTGACAGCGAACGCGACCGGCCGGGTGGATGGCCCGGCCGGCCGCGCCTGCGCCCCTCGAGGGAAGGGGCGGGTATGCGTTCACGCGTCTAGTCCTTGGGGCAGACCGCACCGGTGGGATCGCCCGACAGGCGCGCTTCGGCCAGGGCGATGGCAAAGGGGCCAGTGCTGGCAAGGCCCAGCACTTCGTCCACCTTGCTCATGTCGAGCCCGCGCGCGGCAAAGCACGAGAGCGGCACGCGCAAGATGTGCCATTGGCCATCGGCGGGGGCGAGCACGCCGTTGAGCGGCACGCCGGCCGCTGAACCATGGGCCGCCAGTTCCAGAGTGACCGGCGCTTGCGGCGCCTGCTCCACCCGATACGTGAGTTGCAGCACCATCTGCGCGTTCAATTCGCGCATCCAGTTCAGCGGTGCGCCACGCACGCGCAGTGCGCCCTCTTGGCCCGCCTTCCAGGCCAAGCGCAACGCGCCTTCCTGCGTGGTCGCGCTATCGACCTTGCGGGCGTCGAGGCCGGGCGCCAGGTCCAGCTTGAACGGTGCGGGCGCTATCGCGCGGCTCAGGAACAGCGTGGTATTGGCCGCCCCGGCATCAAGCCCCGGTGCTTCGTCGAGCGCGCCGACCTTGCCGCCGTGGGCATAGCTCAGGCCATAATCCAGCGGAAACAGCGGATCATAGCCCGCCTTGCCCTGGTTGAGGGTGAACTGGCCTGCCGTCCTGGGCCAGGAAAACGACAGCCGCCCCTGGAAATCGCTGCGCGGCGTCCCTTGCGCGGTGCCGACCAGCACATCGGCAATGCCGCCGCCCTCGCTGCCCGGCAGCCAGGCGGCGACAAAGGCATCGGATTGGTTGAGCTCAGGGTTCACCCACAGCGGACGGCCCGAGAGGAAGACCGAGACGGTGGGCACGCCCGCTGCGCGCAACCGCTTGAGCAGGGCCAGCGCCTGCTTGTCGCCCGCCTGGAATTCGAGGGTTTTCACGTCGCCCACACCTTCGGCATAGGGGGTTTCGCCAAAGACGACGATCGCCACGTCGGGCTTTTGCGTGAATGTGCCATCGCGGCTGAGCATGGCCGTGCCGCCGCCGGCCTGCACCGCCTGGGCAATCCCGGCATAGATCGATTGGGCATTGGGAAAATCGGCATTGGTGTTGCCTTCGCCCTGCCAGCTCAATGTCCAGCCGCCCGATTGCAGGCCGATATCGTCGGCGGCAGGGCCCGCCACCAGCACGCGCGCGTTGGCGCGCACCGGCAGCACGCCGTCGTTCTTGAGCAGCACCAGCGACTTGCGCACCGCCTCGCGTGCCAGGGCGCGATGGGCCGGCGATCCCAGCACGCCATCCAGCCCCGCGAGCGGCCGGGCCGGATCGAACAGGCCAAGGCGAAATTTCACGCGCAGGATGCGGCGCACGGCGTCATCGACCCGCGCCATCGGGATTTGTCCGCTGCGCACCTCGCGCAGGGTGTTGTCGAACAGGCCTTTCCAGCCGTCAGGCGCCATCGCCATGTCGAGCCCGGCGTTGAAACTGGCGGGGCAATCCACGTTGCTGCAGCCGGGCACCTGGGCATGGCCATTCCAATCGCCCACGATGAACCCGGTAAAGCCCATGCGCCCCTTGAGCACATCGGTCAGCAGGCTGCGATTGCCATGCATCTTCTGGCCGTTCCAGCTGTTGAACGACGCCATGACTGTCATTGCGCCAGCGCGGATGGCGTTGGGGTAGCCAGCGTTGTGAATGGCGATCAGTTCGCTTTCGGGCACTTGCGTGTTGCCCTGGTCCACCCCGTCGGTGGTGCCGCCATCGCCCAGGAAATGCTTGACGCTGGCCGCCACGTGCCCGGTCTGGATGCGGTTGTCGGCGCCCGGCTTGCCCTGCAGGCCTTCCACCATGGCGCCGGCATAGGCGCGCACGATTTCGGGCCGTTCGGAATAGCCTTCGAACGTGCGGCCCCAGCGATCATTCTGTGGCACGGCCAGCGTCGGGCCAAACGCCCAGTCGATGTCGGCCGCCGCGGTTTCGCGCGCCGTCGCCTCGCCGATGCGGCGGACCAGATCGGGGTCGTGCGCTGCACCGAGCGCGATGTTGTGCGGGAAAAGCGTGGCGCCCACCACGTTGTTGTTGCCGTGGACCGCATCGATGCCGAACATCAGCGGGATGGGCTGGTGGCCCGGCCGCCGCTCCATCGCCACGGCGCGAAAGGCGCGGGCGGTGGCCACCCATGGCCCGGCGGGGGAGCGATCGGGCGCATCGAGCGGCGGCGTGCTGCCGCCGGCCAGGATGCTGCCCAGGGGGTATTGGCGCAGGTCATCGGGCCGGATGGTGGAAAGATCGGCCTGGATCATCTGGCCGATCTTTTCCTCTAGGCTCATCGCGCGCAGCAGCGCGGTGATTTTCCGCTCCGTCGCGGGATCGAGCGCCAGGCCGCTTTTGACCGCAGGCCATAGCGCGGGATGGGCCTGCGCGGCAGCAGGGGTTGCCGTGTCTTGTGCAGCCGCCACGGGAGGGCTGGCAGCCAGTGCGCCCGCAAGCAGGCAGGCGGTGAAACTGATGGTCTTGCGGTGCATCCTGATCCCGATCTCGATGGCGGCGGCGGTTGCTTCGTCCGACACGGAATGCAATAGTTAGCGTTACCAAGCAGACGCGCGCAAGCGTTGTTTTGCTTGCATGGCGCCGGAGCCGCGCGTAGGAGCCGGAAGATGGCAGAGCAGGACAATGGGCGCGCAAAGCGGGGCCAGCGCAGGGGCGCGCGCGGGCCCACCGTTGCCGACGTGGCGCGTCTCGCCCAGGTTTCGCCGATGACCGTGTCGCGGGTCGTAAACAGCGATCCCAAGGTTCACGAAACCACCCGGGCCAAAGTGGAAAAGGCGATTGCCGAACTGGGCTATGTGCCCAACCTGGCCGCGCGCAGCCTGGCCGGCGGGCGGCAATGCCGCATCGGCCTGCTCCATTCCAACCCGAGCGCCGCCTATCTCAGCGAATTCCTGGTGGGATCGACCGAACAGGCCAACGCCATGGGGGCACAGCTTCTGGTCGAACATTTCGAGGAAGAGGCGAGCCGCGATGAGCTGGCTGCCAAGCTGCTGCTGCATCGGGTGGATGCCGTGCTGCTGCCGCCACCGCTTTCCGATGACGTGCTGCTGCTGGAATGCATCAACCGGGCGGGCATGGTCATGGCGCAAGTGGCCACGGGTGCGCCCTCGCCGCTGGCCCACGCCGTGACGATCGATGATGAAGCCGCCGCCTTTGGTCTGACGGCGCGCCTCATTGCCCTGGGGCACAAGCGCATCGGTTTTATCGGTGGTGCGCCCAACCAGACGGCCAGCGCCCTGCGCCGCAACGGCTATCGCCGTGCCTTGGAAAGCGCGGGCATCGACGCCGACCGACGCCTGGAAACCACCGGCGATTTCACGTTCCGCTCCGGCATGGATTGCGCGCTGGCATTGCTGGCTTTGGACGAGCGGCCCTCGGCGATCTTTGCCAGCAACGATGACATGGCCGCCGCCACGATCGCGGCGGCGCATCGCATGGGATTGGACGTGCCGCGCCAGCTTTCGGTCTGCGGGTTCGACGATACCGCCTCGGCCACCAATGTCTGGCCTGAACTCACCACCGCGCGCCAGCCCGTCGCCGACATGGCGCGCGAGGCGGTGCGCCTGCTGGTGGACAGCGTGTTCGATGCCAAGGCGCGTACGCCGCGCCACGTGCGCGTGGATTTCTCGCTGGTCTTGCGCCAGTCCGATACCGGCGTTGCCGTTTCGGCCTGACATCGGCCGGCTTGACCGGGCATATTGCTGTTGATAGCGCTACCAAGGTAAAAGCGCCCGGCTGGCTGGCAGACCGGCGCGCGCCATGGGAACTGTGCCGATGACCGATCCGACCCGCCGCGATGCGTTCAAGGCCCTCGCCGTTGCCGGATTGGCTCCGGCCGGGTTGCCCGTCGCCGCCTCGGCATGGGCCGCAGCGCCCGGCGCGGCCGCCGCGTGCCACCCTGCCGCTGCCGCACCGGCGTGGGCGCGTGGACAGGAAGGGCAGCGCCGTGCCGACTTGGGCAACGGCACCTATCGCAATCCCATCCTTGGCGGCGATCATCCCGATCCCACCGTGCTCAAGGATGGCGATACCTATTACATGACGTTTTCGTCGTTCTATTCCTATCCAGGCCTCATCATCTGGAAATCGACCGACCTGGTGAATTGGGCGCCGGTCGGCCCAGCCCTGCACAAGCCGCTCGGGACCGTGTGGGCGGTGGACCTGTGCAAGCATGCCGGGCGCTATTTCATCTACATACCCGCCGCGCCTGATGGCGATCGCTGGTCGATCTATGCGATCCATGCCGAGCGGATCGAAGGGCCATGGAGCGACCCGGTGGATCTGAACATCCCCGGCTGCATCGATCCGGGGCACGTGGTGGGCGAAGACGGTGAGCGCTATCTCTTCGTCAACGGCATTCGCAAGATCCGCCTGGCGCCCGACGGCCTTTCGACCGCCGGGCCGCTGGAGCCGGCCTATGCGCCGTGGGTCTATCCGCAGGACTGGATCGTGGAAGGCTTTTCGCCCGAAGGGCCCAAGCTGCTGCGCCGCAACGGTTGGTTCTATATCACCACGGCCGTGGGCGGCACGGCCGGGCCACCCACCGGGCACATGGTCATCGTGGCGCGTTCGCGCTCGGTGCACGGCCCGTGGGAGCATTGCCCGCACAATCCGATCGTGCGCACGGTCGATGCAGCCGAGCCGTGGTGGTCGCGCGGGCACGCCACCATGGTGGAAGGGCCGGGCGGCGATTGGTGGATGATCTATCACGGCTATGAAAATGGCTATCGCACGCTGGGCCGGCAAACCTTGCTGGAACCGATCGTGTGGACCGCCGAAGGCTGGCCCAAGGCGATGGGGGGCGATCTTTCGCGCCCCTTGCCCAAGCCGCGTGGTGGTCGCGCGGGTCCATCCGGCATGGCCCTGTCGGATGATTTCGCCCACGATCGTTTTGGCCTGCAATGGGCGTTTCACGAACCGTCCCTGCACGAGATGGACCGTGTGGCGCGCCCCGGTGCCGGCTTGGTGCTGGCCGGCAGCGGCAAGACGCCGGCGGACAGCAGCCCGCTGACCATGGTCGTGCCGGATCGTGCCTTTGCCGTGGAGGTGACGATCGACCGGCACGATGGCGGCGAAGGCGGGCTGCTGCTGTTCTACAACCACCAGGCCTTCGTGGGGCTGGGCTTTACCGCCGATGTCGCCAAGCTGTGGCAATATGCGCAGGAAATGGCCTGGGCCCGTGCACCTTTGCCCGCCGGGCCGCTGCGCGTCAGGCTGACCAGCCAGGACCAGATCGTGACGTTCTGGCTGTCACACGACGGGGGACATACCTGGGCGCTGCACGGTTTGCGCATGGATGTTTCGGGCATGCATCACAACACCTTCGGCGGCTTTCTCAGCCTCAAGGTCGGGCTTTACAGCGCCGGTACGGGCCAGGTGCGCTTCAGCGACTTCGCCTATCGCGCGTTGTAACGCGCAGCAGGCAGCGCGGAAAACCAAATTGGAATAAAAATACAGTTTTGTCCGTTGCTCTTGTGCAACACTTCAAGGCCCCCTTCAGGGGCTCTTTTGCGGTCGTTTTGCGCACTATCGCAATGCACCATGGTGGGGTGCGAAACGCCCTTATCTCATTGATATTATAATTCCAAAGTATTGAAAATAAAGAAATGATGCGAAGCAGAAAAATCGCTCGTTTCCGATGCCTTCACACCCACCCTCGCCGCGAGGGGCCGAATGTGTCGATTTGTTGATAATCGGATTTGCGAATCACGCGGTGTAATGGTAGCGTTAACGCAGATGATGTGCACGGAAACGCGGCGCAATCAGGAGAGGAAATCGGGGGTTCAGTTCCAGTTCTTGGCGGCGGTCGTGTCGGGCTTGGGGCCCACGCGGCCTGTAAATGTCTAAAAATTCGTCGAAATTTCAAATATAGCCTGCAATTGGGAGGGGTTATGCACCAAGTTGTTGTGCGCAGCACGCGCCGAAACACACGTAAGATCGGGTTCCTTGTCACCTCCAGCCTGGTGATGGCCGCGTCGCTTGCGGCAGGGTCCGCGCACGCGCAGGAAGCCGCGCAAGCTGCTGCAGACAAGGCCAAAGCGGCCGAAGAACCCAGCGTCCCCTCGATCATTGTTACCGGTATTCGCGGCTCGCTGAGCAATGCGCTCAATACCAAGCGCAATTCGCAGGTGATCGTCGATTCCATTTCCGCTCAGGACATCGGCGCCCTGCCCGATCGTACCGTGTCGGAAGCGCTTCAGCGCGTGCCTGGCATCACCATCCAGCGTACCGGCGACGTCAACACGCTCGAAGGCAGCGACCCCGGCCGTGTCCCGGCCGAAGGCGGCGGCGTGTTCATTCGTGGCCTCTCGTGGACGCGCAGCGAAATCAATGGGCACGACGTATTCTCGGCCAACAGCGGCCGTGGTCTGAGCTTTGAAGACGTCTCGCCCGACCTCATGGGTGCGGTGGACGTCTACAAGACGCCGTCGGCCGATATGGTCGAAGGCGGGATCGCCGGTATCGTCGACCTGCGCACGCGCAAGCCGCTCGATTCCAAGAACTTCATCGCCGTTTCGGGCGATTGGAACTATGCCGACAAGCGCAAGGAAGGCTTCTTCTCCGGCAACGCCGTCATCAGCCACCGCTGGGACACGCCCGGCGGCACGGAAATCGGCCTGCAACTGTCGGCGTCCACCGGCAAGACCGGCAACCGCACCGACGCGATCCAGACCGGTTCCATCAGCACCACGACGCTGACGTCGGCGCAATCGGGCCTGCCCGCCGGCACCACCGTGGCGCTGCCCAGTGGCTTGGGCTATCGCTCGGTGGAATGGACGCAGGTGCGCCACTCCTATGACGCCGTGCTGCAGATCAAGCCTTCGTCCAGCCTGCTGTTCACGTTCGAAGGCATGGTCGCCAAGGTGACGCCGCGCGACACCGAAAACGCTGTGGGGATCAACGACCAGAACGGTGGCTTCGCCCTCGATCCCAGCTTCACCTTTACCGGGCCGCAACATACCCTGGCCACCGGCACGTTGACCAACGCGCAACTCACCTATGACACCCGCGTCGGCCAGCAGGACAAGGTGACGCGCGAATTCTATGGCAGCATGTTCTGGACGCCGACCGATCACCTGACGGTGAGCGTGGACGTCGATCACGTCAATTCGCACGCCAGCGTCTACAGCCTGACGGCGTTTGACGGGTTCGGTCTCAACGGCAATCGCCCCTCGGTGTCATTCGACCTGACCGGCAAGACGCCCAGCCTCAATTTCATCGAAAACGGGTTGAGCCTGAACGATCCGGCGAACTATTTCTGGTATGCTGCCATGCAGCACAACGAGAACAATCGAGCGTCCTCGTGGGCAGAGCGGGCCGACGTGACCTATACGCTTGACGAGGGCAACTTCTTCAAAGCCTTCAAGGTTGGTTTCCGCAACACGTCCAAGGACCTGGTCACGCAGTCGACCAACTATAACTGGGGCCTGCTCAGCACCGCCTATTGGGGTGGCGGCACGCCGGTCTATCTCAACCAGGATCCTGGGAACGTCGGCCTGACCGGCCAGACCACGCGGCTCGCCTTCAACAACTTCATGGGCGGCAATGTCAGCGTGCCGGGCGGCTGGTTCGCCAAGAGCGGCTTGCTCGACAAGGGCGCGGCCAATGCCTACAAGTATCTGGTGACGACGCAGAGCGGCAATGGCGGCTGGTCGCCGCTGACCGACGCTGCGTTCGACGGCAGCGCCGGCTCGAACAACGCCTATGGCACCAACACCCAGACCGAAAAGACTCTGGCCGGCTATGCCATGGCGCGCTTTGGTGACGAAGGTGGCTTGCTCGGCCGGTTTGATGGCAACATCGGCGTCCGCGTGATCCGCACCCGCACCACCGCGGTGGGCGCGATCTTCCTGCCCACGCTCAATTCGTCCTCGTCCAACTCGCAAACGGCGGCCGCGTGCGTCGCGGCCAACGGCGCGGCAGCGTGCCAGGCGCTGGTCAATGCCGCCACGTTCGTGGGCGATGGCAGCAAGACGCCGGTCGATGCCCGCAACAGCTATACCGACGTGCTGCCCACCTTCAATTCGCGGTTCTATCTCAACGACAAGACCATCCTGCGCTTTGCGGTGGGCAAGGCGATCTATCGCCCGAGCTTTACCGATCTCCAGGCCAACCAGACGTACAACTTCAGCTTCCAGTCCGACGGTTATACGCCTGCCGTCACGGCGCCGCGCACGCTCACGGGTGGCAATCCCTACCTCAAGCCGATCCGCGCGTGGAACTTCGACGCCAGCTTCGAATACTACTTCGGCAAGGCCAACGCGGTGACGCTGGCAGCGTTCTTCAAGGACGTTACCAACTATATCAGCCCGCAGGCCAGCACCGTTACGTTGACGCGCAATGGCGTGACCCAGGATTTCCAGGTCAACATTCCGGTCAATGGCGGGCATGGCACGATCAAGGGCGTGGAAGCGGGTTACACCATGTTCTTCGACAGCCTGCCGGGCGCGCTGTCGGGCCTGGGCTTCAACGGCAACTATACCTTCATCCAGAGCACCGGCGGTCGCAACCCGGCGAACCCGCAGCTTGCCCCGGGCAGCCTGCTGCCGGGCGACCTGCCGATGCAGGGCCTGTCCAAGCATTCGTTCAACGCGGCGCTGCTCTATGAAAAGTATGGGGTTTCGGCACGCCTTGCCTACAACTGGCGTTCGGAATACCTGGCCAATGCCAACGGCGCCAACGTCAACCAGCCGGTGTGGAACGAAGCCTATGGCCAGCTCGACGCCTCGTTCATCGTGGACGTCAACAGCAACGTGAAGGTGGGCCTGCAGGCGCAGAACCTGCTCAAGGCCAAGACCTATATCGATGTTGGTCCGGCCAGCCTTCACCCGCGCTATGCCTGGGAAGAAACCGATCGCCACATCGCTTTCCTGATCCGTTCTAAGTTCTGATCAGCTAGCATCTTGCCCACGGGCTTGGGCTCTGGTTATCTCCCCGCGCTGCCCCAGGCAGGCGCGGGGATGACCGGCCGAGGCAGGGGGAGGCACCAATGAACGAAGCAGCCATCCGATCGATCACCATCCTGGGCGGTGGAACGGCCGGTTGGATGGCGGCGGCCATGCTGGCCAAAAAGCTCGATCCGCGCACCGTGAACATCACCTTGGTCGAATCCGAAGAGATCGGCACGGTGGGTGTGGGCGAGGCCACGGTGCCGCTGTTCTGCCATTTCAACGCAACGCTGGGCGTGGACGAGCACGCGTTCATGCAGGCGACCCAGGCCAGCTACAAGCTGGGCATCGAATTCTGCGACTGGGGCGTGGCAGGCAACACCCATTTCCATGGCTTTGGCGATTTTGGCGAGCCGATCGACGGTATTGCCCCGCACCAGCACTGGCTGCGCCTGCATCGGGCCGGCGACACCGCCCCGATTGACGATTATTCCGCGCCTTATGCCTTGGCGCGACGCGGCAAGTTCATGCCGACCGATCCGCGCCAGCCGCGTTATCTCCACGCCTATCATTTCGATGCCGTGCTCTATGCGCGCTATTTGCGCGGTCTTGCCGAAAGCCGCGGCGTGGTTCGCGTCGAAGGCCGCGTGGTGGATGTGCCGCTCGATGCCGAAACCGGCCACATCCGGGCACTGGTGCTGGCCGACGGGCAGGTGGTGGATGGCGAACTGTTCATCGATTGCACCGGTTTTGCGGCCGAATTGATCGGCCGGCGGCTGGGAACGCCCTATGTCGATTGGTCGCACTGGTTGCCGTGCGACAGCGCGATTGCCGTGCCCTGCGCGAGGGCCGAAGCCCCCGCGCCGTTTACCCGCTCCACCGCGCTGGCGGCGGGTTGGCAATGGCGCATTCCGTTGCAGCATCGCGAAGGCAACGGCGTGGTCTATGCCAGCGCCCACATGCGCGATGACGAGGCCGAGGCCACGCTGCTGGCCAACCTGGCCGGGGCGCCGTTGGCAACCCCGCGCCGTTTCCGCTTCACCGCCGGGCGGCGCGAAGCGTTCTGGCGGCACAATTGCGTGGCCCTGGGTTTTGCCAGCGGGTTTCTCGAACCGCTCGAATCAACCGGCATCCAGTTGATCCAGAATGGCATCGGCCGCCTGCTGGAGTTTTTCCCCGATCGTCATTTCGATCCGGCGGTATGCACCGAATACAACCGTGTGTGCGGCGCGGAATGGGACCGCATCCGCGATTTCATCATCGCGCATTACTGCGTTTCGCAGCGGCCCGAGCCGATGTGGCAAGCCGCGCGCGCAATGGATCTGCCCGATACGCTGCGTCACAAGCTGGACACTTGGCGCGCCACCGGCCGCGTGCCGCTGCTGGACGGGGAATCCTATTCTGAATCCAGTTGGGCCGCGATCCTGCTGGGCAATGGCTTTCTACCCCGGCGGCACGATCCCCTGATCGACGCGTTGCCGGTTGAGGCCCTGCGCGCCAGCATGGCTCGCCGGCGCGAGGACCTCGCCCGGTTGGGCAGGGCCGCGCCCGATCACCAGGTCTATCTCGACCGCAATTGCAAGGCAGCAGCTTGACATGGTGGATAGCGACACCGCACCCCGGCATATCCGTTCGATCGTCATCGCCGGGGGAGGCACTGCCGGTTGGATGGCGGCCGTGGCGCTGTCGCGCACGATTGCGCCGCATCGCTGTGCGATAACCCTGATCGAATCCGAAACGATCGGCACGATCGGCGTGGGCGAAGCGACCATTCCACCGATCCTGTCGTTCAACCAGATCATCGGGCTGGGCGAGGCCGAGTTCGTTCAGGCCACAAAAGCGACGTTCAAGTTGGGCATCGAATTTGCCGGCTGGCGCAACCGTGGCCACCGCTATTTTCATCCGTTCGGGCGTTACGGCAACGATTTTGCCGGCACGAATTTTCATCAGCACTGGCTGCGTGCCCAGTCATTGGGTGATACGACGCCGTTCGGGGATTTTTCCTTGAACGAAAAGGCCGCCTATTCGGGCAAGATGGGCAAGCTCGACAGCGATCCACGGTCGGTGTTCTCGACGTTTTCCTACGCCTATCATTTCGACGCCGCACTCTATGCCCAGCATCTGCGCAGCATGGCCGAACAACGCGGGGTGGTGCGCCGCGAGGGGCTGATCGAGGACGTCGTGCTCAACGGCGAAAGCGGCCATATCGAAGGCTTGCGCCTGGACGATGGCGGGTTGGTGGAAGGTGATCTGTTCATCGATTGCACGGGCTTGCGCAGCCTGTTGCTGGGTGAGGCGCTGGGCGTGCCATTCGTGGATTGGACGCATTACTTGCCCTGCAATCGCGCGCTGGCAGTGCCGACCGACAGCATCGACCTGGACCGACCCTATACGCGCTCCACCGCGCATGAAGCGGGCTGGCAATGGCGGATTCCGCTGCAGCATCGCATGGGCAACGGCATGGTCTATAGCGCGGCGTTCTGGAGCGACGATCAGGCCCATGACGCGCTGATGGCCAACCTGGAGGGCAAGCCGCTGGCCGATCCGCGCCCGATCCGCTTCACCACCGGGCGGCGCGCGCAAAGCTGGGCGAAGAACTGCGTGGCCATCGGCCTTTCCGCCGGATTTCTCGAACCGCTGGAATCCACCAGCATCCATCTCATCCAGATCGCGGTTGCAAAACTGTTGAACTGGTTTCCCGACCTGGATTTCGATCCGATGACGATGGGTGAGTTCAACCGTCAGATCATCAACGAATATGATCGTATTCGCGATTTCCTGGTGCTGCACTATCACGCCAATGCCCGGCACGACGACGCTTTCTGGCGGCACTGCGCCACGCAGCCGATTCCCGATACCCTGGCCGAGAAGATCGCCATGTTCCGCCGAACCGGGCGGCTGCTTTCCCGCGAGAGCGACTTGTTCCAGGACGCCAGTTGGCTTGCGGTGATGCTGGGCCAGGGGATCATGCCGCACGGCCACGACCCGCTGACCGAAAGCCTGCGCCCGACCGACCTGGACAAGCTGTTGCGCGGGATGCGCCAGCTGATCGCCAAGGCAGCCGATGCCATGCCGACGCAGCGCGCCCATCTGGCGCAGATGGGCCAGGCGCCGCGCCAGATGGCGCTGGGCTGAAGCGCCGGGGCTTCGTACGACAATCCGCAGAAGCTGTTGCAAAGCCTCGCGAGGCGTTTTAATGATAGCGCTATCACAACAAGTGCCGCGCGAGCGACGCGGCCAGCAACAACGCAAAGACGCAACGACACGGGAAGGGACCGTTTGCATGAAGGCCAAGGCACGTACTTTCACGCTCGCGCTGCTACTGCAGGCTGGCTGCGCGCTTCCCGCGCTGGCCGCCCCCCTGGCCGTGCTCGATCGCAACGGCGCGGCCGTGAGCATCGAACCATATGCGCCCAATATCGTGCGCGTCACTATCGCCACCGATCCCGACCTCGTCCGCGCGGGCCCGGGTGAAGGCCCCAATGCCAAGCCCGATGCGGCGGGGTGGACGCGCGCCAGCGAGAACGGGGCCGACGTGTTCCGCTCCGGCGACCTGGAAGTGCGCGTGGATGCGCAGCCCTGGCCCAAGGCGCCCACGATGATGGAGCGCTATTTCGCGCCCTCGCTGCCCAATGTCACGATCGGCTTCGGCCGTCCCGGCGGCGCTGCGCTGACCCGCATGAACGGCTGGGAAATGAGCCCGCACGACGTGGCGGGCGAGCATACGTTCCGCGTCGGGGCCAGTTTCTCGACCACTGCGGACGAGCATTTCTGGGGCCTGGGCCAGAACCAGCAGGGCTTTGCCGACTTGCGCGGGCGCACCATCGATTGCCGCCACAATTACGACGCGCCCGAGGGCGAAAGCGTCTGCGTGCCGTTCATGGTGACGAGCAAAGGCTATGGCATCGTCTGGGACAATCCCTCGGCCACCACGGTTTCGGCCGGGGTCAATGGCAAGACCCGCTGGCAATCCAACGTGGGCGAACGGGTCAGCTTTTTCCTGATCACGGGCAAGACCACCGACGAGATCTATGCCGGCTATGCCCGCCTGACCGGGGCCACGCCACTGCCGCCCAAGGCCGCGCTGGGCCTGATCCAATCCAAGGCGCGCTATGAGACGCAGGCCGAACTGCTCGATATCGCCAAGGGCTATCGTGCGCGCAACCTGCCGCTCGATGTCATGGTGCTCGACTGGTTCTATTGGACCGCGCTGGGCAACCTCGATATCGATCGCGCGGCCTTTCCCGATCCCAAGGGCATGAACGCCCAGCTCAATGCCATGGGCATGCGCTCGCTGATCAGCGTGTGGCCGCGTTTCGAAAAGGTTTCCAAGAACTTCGACATGCTGGCCGCCAAGGGCTGGCTGCTGCACGACAAGGACGGCAAGCCGGTCGATGGTCTGCCGATCCGCGCCGATCGCGCCGGTGCCCTGATCGACCCCACCGTGCCGGCCGCGCGCAAGTGGTTCTGGAGCCAGGTGCGCGACAATATCCTGAGCCAGGGCTTCGACTGGACCTGGCTGGACGAGACCGAGCCGGATCTGGTGCCCGACGGCTATTTCTATTCGATCGGCTCGGGCGACCGCTATCACAACCTGTTCCCGCTGCTGCATACGCAGAGCGTGGCCGAAGGGTCTGCGCAGGACCGCCCCGACAAGCGCAACCTGATCCTGTGCCGCGCGGCGTACCTGGGGGCGCAGCGCAATGGCTGCCTGTTCTGGTCGAGCGACGTGGACGCAACCTGGGAAGCCCTGCAGCGCCAGATTCCCACCGGCATCAACGCTGCGGCTTCGGGCCTGACGTATTGGAGCAGCGACACCGGTGGCTGGCAGTGGCCGGGCGGCGCGGGCGAAGCCACGACCGCGCCGTTGGTCGATCCGGCCGGAGCCACGGCCATGGCGCCCGATTACAAGGACTATCCCGAACTGTTCGTGCGCTGGTTCCAGTACAACGCCTTTACCCCCACGTTGCGCATCCATGGCCAGCGGCCGGGCACCGCGCTGTGGCAATATGGCCCTGCGGCCGAGGCGATCCTGGCCGACACGCTGCGCCTGCGCTATGCCTTGCTGCCTTACACCTATGCCGCCGCGCGCCATGCCTATGACACGGGTGCGCCGATCATGCGCGGGCTGTTCATGGATTTTCCGGGCGATGCCCAGGCCCTGGCCGTGAAGGACCAGTACATGTTCGGCCCCGCGTTCCTGGTGGCGCCGGTCACGAAGCAGGGCCAGACGCACCGGCCGGTCTATCTGCCCGGCGGCACGGACTGGTATGACTGGTGGACCGGACGCAAGTTCAGCGGCGGCCAGACGATCGAGGCGGATGCGCCGATCGCGCATATTCCGCTGTTCGTGCGCGCGGGCAGCGTGGTGCCGCTGGGCACGCCGATCCTGTCCACCGCCGAAAAGCAAGGCATCGCCAAATTGCGCGTGTTCGCCGGGGCGGATGGCGAAGCCATGCTTTATGATGACAATGGTATCACAAACGACTATAAATCATCTTCATCTGGCAAGACCATTTTGCACTGGAACGACAAAGCCGGCAATCTGGAATGGCCGCAAGGTGTGGGCAGGGGTGCTCGCCCCCCGATCGAGGTGATACACGGATGACGCAACGAACCCTGATGGCGAGCCGGCGAACCATGCTCAGCGGCAGCGCCGCCGCCCTCGCTCTCGGGGGCATTTCCAAAGCGCAAGGCAGAAAAGCCGGCACGCTCAAGGCCGACTGGAACACGCTGGCCGATGGCTACCGCGTGCCGGCGTGGTTTGGCGACGCGCGCTTTGGCATCTGGGCGCATTGGGGGCCGCAATGCCAGCCCGAACGCGGCGACTGGTATGGCCGGTCGATGTATATTCCGGGCACGCCGGCCTATAAGCATCACGTCAAGACTTATGGCCATCCGGCCGACCATGGCTTTATCGACGTGATCGGCCAATGGCGTGGCGAGCATTGGGACCCTGATTTCCTGGTGCGCCGCTACAAGGCGGCAGGTGCGCGCTATTTCATGGCGATGGCCTGTCACCACGACAATCTCGACCTGTTTGCCAGCGATCACCACGCGTGGAACAGCACGCGCGTGGGCCCCAAGCGCGATTTGATCGCCGGCTGGGAAAAGGCCGCGCGCAGCCAGGGCCTGAAATTCGGTGTATCCAACCATGCCAGCCATGCCTGGCACTGGTGGCAGACGGCCTATGGCTATGACGCGGAAGGGCCGCGCGCCGGGCAGCGCTATGACGCGTGGAAGCTGCGCAGCAAGGATGGTCAGGGCACCTGGTGGCAGGGGCTTGATCCGCAGGCGCTCTATACCGGCCCCAACATGGCCCCGCCCGATGGCATCACCACCGAGGCCGCAATGGGCAAGTGGCACGATGCCAACGACGGGCAGTGGCTGGAAAACATTCCGCCCACCAATCCCGCCTTTGCCGCGCGCTGGCTGGCGCGGCAAAAGAACCTGGTGGAGCGCTATCGCCCCGACATGGTCTATTTCGACGATTACAGCCTGCCGTTCGGGCAGTACGGGCTCGATGCGTTGGCGCATTACTACAACCAGGCGACGGCCTGGCACGGCGCGCCCGACGTGGTGCTGACCGCCAAGCGCCTGAGCGATGACCAGCAACGCGCGGTGGTGGAAGACGTGGAGCGCGGCTTTGCTGCCGACATCCGCCCGCGCCCCTGGCAGACCTGCACCTGCATCGGCGATTGGCATTACAACCGCGACCGGTTCGAGCAGAAATCTTATGTGCCAGCCCACCAGGTGATCCAGCGCCTGCTCGACGTGGTATCGAAGAACGGCAACCTCCTGCTGTCGATCCCCCTGCGCGGCGATGGCACGTATGATGGCGAGGAAGACAAGATCCTGGACGGGATCACGGCGTGGATGGCCGTGCATGGCGACGCGATGATCCACGGCAGCCGCCCGTGGCGCCGCTATGGCGAAGGGCCGACCAAGCTGGACACCGGCCTGATGGCCGAAGACAAGGCCGGCGCGTTCACCGCACAGGACATTCGTTTCACCACCAAGGGCGGCGCGCTGTTTGCCGCGATGCTGGTGTGGCCCGAAGCGCCCGTGCGCATCGCATCGCTGCCGCGCGCGCAGGGGCAGGTCGTCTCGGCCCGCCTGCTGGGCGGCGGGGCAGTGCCGTTCCGCCAGGATGACGATGGATTGACTGTGACGTTGCCGCCGCGTCCGACTGGCGGGATCGTGCCAGTGGTGCAACTGGACGGGCCGGGGCTGGTGCGCGGCGCTTAAGGATAAGACGCGATCTCGATCAGGTTGCCATCGGGGTCGCGCACATAGACCGAACGGATCGGGCCGCGCGCGCCCGCCCTGGTCACCGGGCCAAGTTCCACCGCGACGCCGTGCCGGGCCAGATCGGCGATCACGGCTTCCGGGCTTTGCTGGGTGAGAAAGCACAAATCGTCGCTGCCCGGACAGGGCGAAAGGCCGGTAAACCAGTCTTCCTGCGTGGCCGTGATCGGGCGCAGGTTGATCTTGTTGTGGCCGAAATGCATTGCCGTGCGGGTGGCGCCGCCGGGCGCGGCACGATCTTCGCGCGCCATGCCCAGCACCTGGCCATACCAGCGGGCAGCGACGTCCACGTCGCGAACGTTGAGCACGATGTGGTCAAAGGCATCGACAAGCGGCATGGGCGTGGCTCCGGCAGCGAAAGAATGGCCCTGTCCCAACGTGGCGCGCCGCGCAAGGTTGCCACGATCTTAGGCTGCGCTGCGCCGTGCCACCGGCCAGGTCAAGGCGAGCAAGGCTGCGCCGCCAAGGCATAGCACGCCGTCGATCGGCCCGAGGCCGACCGTGGCCGCATGGACAAGGCCGAGTGCGACCAGCCCGGCCCCCAGCGCGCGGCGCAGGCCTACAGCCAGTCTGGCGCCGTCGATGCGGACCAGCGCCGCGCCCGCCACGATGGCGATCGTCAGAACGAGCCAGGTGATGGGCAAAGGTGCGCGGGGTGCCACCATGGCGATCATGGCCGTGACCATCAGCGCCAGCGGCTGGCCCCAGCACACGGCGGCCCAGATGCGTTCCCACTGCGGCGCCGCGCGGCCGCGATCGCGCCGCCGCGCCAGCCAGATGGTCACCCCGCTGGACGTGACGACGCACAGCGCCAGCCCCAGCAGGCCATAGGCCACACGCACCGCCGCGCCGCCGAACCAGCCGAAGTGCACCTGGCCGATGCCGCCCAGCACTTTGGTGCCGAGCGCGAGATCGGCGGGATGTTCTTCGGCCAGCACCGTGCCACGCGCGTCGAACTGCACTTCGTCTTGCGGCACCAGCAGGCGTGGCCGGGCGCTGTTGACCGTGATGCGCATGTCGGCGCGGCCGTGGCGCGCGATCGACACGGTCTGGGGCGCGGCCTCAGGTGTCCTGGCGCGCGCGATCGCCAGCAGGGCGGCGATATCGGGCATCGGCACGGCCCGCGCGTCTGCCGGCGGGGGCGGATCGATGAACAGGCCATAGACCTTTTGCGTGTCGCCCCGATAGAGCAACAGCGCCAGCGCGGCGACGATCAGCGTGCTCAGCCCCAGGAGCGCACCGGTGAGCGCGAGGGTAAAATGAAAAGGCAGCGCCCATACGCCCAGGCGGTTGTGCAAGTCTGCTTCCTGCAACCGGCGCGATCCGCCCAGCCGCAGGTGAAACGCATCGCGCACCACGCGCGGGTGGGCAAGAATGCCCGACACCAGCGAAGACAGCAGCGCGACGCCGGTAAGCCCGACGATGAACCCGCCCCAACTGCGCGGCAGATGGAGATTGACGTGGAGGTGGAGCAGAAATTCGGTCCACGGCGCATCCATTGGTACGAGCGCGCCATCGGGCGCCACGGCCCAGGTCTGCTCTGCGCGCTTGTTGCCATAGGCCATCAGCGTGGCGCCGGCCCTGGCCGGGCCCGGCAGGCTGAGCGAGAGTGTGGCATCGGGCGCGGCCTGGCGTTCGGCCAGCAACACGGCGCGCCCGGCGGCGCGATCCGACAGGCTCGGCACCACGGGTGCCTGGGGTACTTCCCAATGCTGCAGATCGGGCGAAAACACCACCAGCGTGCCGGTGAGACAGACCAGGTAGATCACGGCGGCAAAGGCCAGCCCCAGCACCGAATGGCTGCTCAGCACGGCGCGCACCGTTTCGGGTGATAGCGGCCAGCGCCATTGCTTGCTGCGTGTGTTGCGCGGCGTCTGCTCGGTCATGCTGCCCCTCCCAATGCGGCGATGCCCAGGCCGAGTAGGCTGGTGCCGACCAGCACGGCCAGGGCCCGCAACAGGCGGCGGTCAGCCAGGGTCCAGGTCATCGCCAGGCCCCACAGCACCGGCATCAGCAATCCGCTCAGCACGATGCGGGTGCGCGGATCGCCCGGCAGGTAGACCGCCACGCACAACGCCACGGCGAGCGCCGCGACCATGCCCAACGGCCCGGCGAGCAGGGCGCGCAGCACGCCGCGCCACACGCGGCCTGGTTGTTCCAGCGGTTCCGGCGCAGCTTCCCCGGCGCGCGGGCGCGCGGCCTTGCGCTGCACCCGGCCCTGCCAGACAACACCCAGCGCGCCGATCGCCTGCATGGCGAGGGCAAGGGCCATGCCCTTGACCGGGCCAAAGGCCAGGATCGCCAGCGCCAGGGCAATGGCCGGCAGGCCCCATCCAGCAGCCACCAGCGCCGGGGCCATGCCATCGCGCCGTTGCCAGGATCGCCGCAACAGCGCCGCCCCCGCCGCGCCCGTGGCCAATAGCGCCAGGCTTGCCGGCGCGATCACCAGTGCAGCCCCGCGCCGACGCCGAACGTCTGTGGATCGCCCAGGATCGCCAGGCCCGCCGCGGTATAGTTGTACTGCCGGTATTTGGCGTTCAGCAGATTGCGTGCAAAGACGAACAGATTCCAATGGTCGGCCTGATAGCCGATCTGGCCGTTGACCACGGTGCGCCCGCCGACGCGCGAACTGGCCTGGCTCTGGCCCACCCCGGTGAACACCGCGCTGCGATAGTTGGCGTTGAGATTGCCGCTGATGGGGCCGCGGCGGGCATTCACCCCCGCCGCCAGCGTCCAGCGCGGGGCATAGGGAAATTCGGTGCCATCGAGTTTGAGAGAACTCGTCGCCCCGGTGGGCAGGGTGAAATCATCGAAACGGGTGCGCGTATGCCCGACCGACGCATAGAGATCGACCGCTGGCGAAAGCCGGCCGCTGGCCTCGATTTCAAAGCCATAGAGATGCGAACTGGCCGCGTTGACAGTGTTGTAATCGTAGTTGTTGTCGCTGAAATAGGCGATGACCTGCTGGTTCTTCCACGTCATGTAGAACGCATTGGCGTTGATCAGCAGTTTGCCACCGAACCACTTGGACCGCAGCGATCCCTCGTAATTCCAGCTGAATTCGGGATTGTAGGGCACCAGGGTGGCGCGTGCCGGGTTCTGGCTCGACCCACCCGAACGATAGGCGCGCTGCACGGTAAAGGCGGTGGTCAGGCGCGGCGTCCAGTCCATGCTGATCCCCGCCTTGGGCAGGAAGGCGTGGAACGTGCGCGTGTTGGAGGCCATCGCCGAACTGGCATCGTCCACCAGGCCCAGTACGCCGCTGTTCACCGCCGCAACCAGCGGGGCATAGCGCGTGCCAAGGAAATTGACGTCAGGCAGCGTGCCGGTGAACGTGGCCTGGGTTTGCGCGGCATAGCGGTTGCGTTCGCGGTCGAGGCGGAAACCACCGATTAGCGTCAACCGGTCAGCCACCTTGAAGCGCGCGTCGCCGAACACGGCCATCGTTTCCACCCGTTCCGGCTGGTACGAGGTGTAGGCGACCGGAATGACGGGCAGAGCCTGGGCATAAGCGGCGGCGATGGTCCCGGCGGCCGTGGCGCCGACATAGGGCGTCAGCAGGCTGGTGATCGTGCCGGTGGGCGTGGTCACATTGACCTGGCTGTTGGCATCGAGCGCGCCGGTGCGGCGATAGTACCAGGCCCCGAGCAGGCCGCTCAGGCGATCGTCTTCGTAATTGAGGCGAAGTTCCTGCGTCAGCGTCTTGTAGCGATAATGGTTGTCGATCGCCGACAGGTTGACGGGCGTACCGTCGGAATCGGCGAGCGAGCGCACATCCGACCGGTTCCACGAGGTGGCGCTGGACAGCTTGAGATGATCGGTCAGCCGATAGCCGAGCTGCACCACGGCAATGTCGCTGGCCACCCATCCCCGGTTGGGCTGATCAGAGGTGGACGTGCGGTTATCATAGTAATCGGCCACGTCGGTGCGGGCATATTGGTAGAGATAGCCACCTTCGCGGCGCACGCGGTTGTAGCTGGCCGTTGCCTCGAAGCCGGGCAGGGCGGTGGGCGTCCACTTCAGCTTGCCGCGCAGGTTGAGCGATTGCATGGCATCATCATAGCCGCCGCGCGTGATGTTGCGGATCACGCCACGGTTGGCGCGGCGCTCGGCCGAGAGGCGCAGGCCAAGTTCGTCGGTGATGATCGGGCCACCCACGGCCGCCGAAAAGGTGCGGTCGTTGCGGTCGGTCCACAAGACGCGCGCGTCACCGGTCCAGCTTTCGAGCGATGGGTCCTTGGTGGTTATGACAATGCCGCCCGCCATCGCATTGAGGCCTTGGATCGTCGATTGCGGCCCGCGCAGCACTTCCACCTGCTGTACATCCCACAGATCGGTGGGGCCGCCATAGAGCGCCTGGCGCGAGACCGGCGCGCCATCGACATAGACCGTTGCAGTATCGGATTGCCCGCCCCCGCCAACGCCCGAATTGGTGATGCCGCGAATGGTAAAGCCGGCCGCACCATAGGTGTCGGAAAGATTCGCGGTGCGCGCATAGACATCCTGGATCGACAGCAACGTTTCGCGCGCGATCTTGTCCGCAGCGGTCACGGCGATGCTGGTCGGCGTGTGCTGCAAGGTGCGCGCCGCCTTTTCCCCCGTGACGACGATTTCGCCGGGCGCGAACGCCGGCGGCGCCGCCGGCTCTTCGGCACGCGCAGCGGTGGGGATGGCAAGCGCGGCGAGTGCGCCACCGGCGAGCAAGGCGTGAATACGGATCAAAGAAGCCTCCCTGTTACGGTCCGGCTCCTGACGCGAATAGTAATGAGAGTCAATCGCAATAAACCAAGGGCGGAAAATTCCGTGGTGCCGGATGTTTAGCCTCTTGGCGTGGCGCCGGCGGATTTCTGTGTGACCTCCGCGCGCTCGCACACATCGCACGACAGCCAAAATATCATATAATCATATAATATGACTATTCGACGGTCGCCGGTTGCCGTAGTCTGCTGCCATGTCGATTCTGGACAACTTGTTGGCGGATTCGCTCCGACCGCGGCGCAACAACCATCTCGCCAGCCGCGGCGGCGTGCAGCCGTTGCGCAACAGCCATGATCATGTCGTTGCAGCGCTCGGCAGCGCGATCGTATCGGGCACCTTTGCCCAGGGCGCCCATCTCCCCGGTGAGGACGCATTGCTTGCCCGCTTCACGGTTTCGCGCACGGTGCTGCGCGAAGCGCTCAAGACGCTTGCCGCCAAGGGCCTGATCGTCTCGCGCACGCGGGTGGGCACCCGCGTCCTGCCGCGCCAGCACTGGAACCTGTTCGATACCGACGTGCTTTCCTGGCATGTGGTCGAAGGTGTCGAGAGCAGCCTGCGCGCCGAATTGACCGACTTTCGCTTTGCCATCGAGCCGGCCGCCGCAGCCTTGGCCGCGCGGCATGCCACGGCCGGGCAGATCGCGCAGATGCGCGAGCTGGTCGCTGCGATGGCCGCCGCGCAGGATTCGCGCCTGGCCTTTGCCCAGGCGGACCTGGCGCTTCACCAGTTGATCGGCCAGGCATCGGGCAACCGCCTGATGGCCGGGACCGGAGCCGTGATCGAGACGGCGCTGTTCGCCTCGTTCACGTTGAGTTCGCCGGTGGACGACCGGGCCGACCACGCCGCGAGCGTGCGCGGCCACGCGGCCATTGTCGAAGCCATTGCCGCGCGCGACGGCGTCGCTGCGGCAGAGGCTGTGCGCGGGGTGATCCGCCACGGCCAGGAGAGGATCGACGCTGTCGAACAGCGCCAAGGGGAGATCAAAAAACATGAACGATAGCCTTTCCCGCCGCGCCCTGCTGGCGGGGACTTCGGCCACGGCCGGCACGCTGCTGCTGCCGGGGGGCGCCAAGGCCACGGCGCGCGGTGCGCGCGACGCGGTCGCGCCCTTTCGCACGCCCTACAAACTGGGCCGCCTGGTTCTGGGCGGGTCCAAGGTGGCCGGCAGCTTTGATGAAAAGGCGGTCGATTGCCCGTTCGTGTTCCGGCACGATGGCCGCTTCTATCTGACCTATGTGGGCTTTGACGGCACCGGCTATCAAACCGGCATCGCCGTGTCCGACGATCTGGTGCATTGGCAGCGCCAGGGCGTGATCCTGGCGCGCGATCCCCAGGATCCGGTGACGCGGTTCAACGTGGCATCGGCGTCGATCCTGCGGGAAACCGCGATGGACGCGCCGGGCGCGCTGATCAAGGTGAACGGCGAATATGTCTGCGCCTGGCACGCCTATCCCAGTCCCGGTTATGAAGAGGGGGCGGCGGTGATCGGCCTGGCGTTCAGCCGCGATCTCAAGACCTGGCGGCGCGGCCCGCCGATCTTGCGCTCGGAAGACGGCGCCCCGTGGGAGCGCGGCGGGTTGTACAAGCCCTACCTGGTCAAGCATGGCGACCAGTTCCTGCTCTACTATAACGCCAAGACCGCCGAGAAGGACTGGCACGAACAGACCGGGGTGGCGGTTTCGTCGGACCTCAAGACCTGGCGCCGCCATCCGGGCAATCCGATCCTGCGCAACGGCGCACCGCCGGCACCGGATTCGCGGTTTGCCAGCGATCCGGTGGTGATGACGCACCAGGGCAAGTGGGTGATGTTCTACTTCGGCCTGTCGGGAACGGACTTCAAGGCGCGCGAACTGCTGGCGATCGGCGACGATCCGTTCACCTTCCGCAAGGTGGACGAAGTGCTGGTCAATGTCGGCAAGCCGGGGTCGATCGACGATGGCTATGCCCACAAACCGTCGGTGATTGTCTGGAAGGGAGACCTCTACCACTTCTATACCGCAGTGGGCGGGCCCTATCCCAACGATGTGCGGGGCATTTCGGTGTGCCGCTCGCGCCCCTGGGGTTGACCTGAAGCCTGGCGGCGCGCCAGCGATCGGGCGCGCTGCCGGGGTCACGGCACTTGCGCCACCAGCACGCCGTGCCCGCCCAGTTGCCCGCTGTCCAGGCGGCCGACCAGTGCTTTGGCACCGGCGGGCAGGGTGAGCGGCCGGGCGGCATCGGCATGATTGATCGCGATCAGTAAAGTGCGCCCTGCGCCGCGGCGCAGCCCGATTTCCACGTCCGCCGCTGCCCCCGGCACGATCGGCGCGACGCCCGCCTGCGTCACGAGCAGGCCGGCCAGGCGCGAGAGTGCATCGGGTTCGAGCCAGGCGCCGACATAGACCACGCGCCCGCGCCCGACCTTGCGCGACACGACGGCCGCCTTGCCATCAAGCCAGCCGCCTGGCTGGGCATAGCGCGCCAGGATTTCCACGCCCGGCGCGTTGGGCACCAGTGCCTCGGCCCAGATCGCGGCCTTGGCTTCACCCAGTGGACCGGTCAGCGCAACCGTGCCGTCCTGGACATAGAACTGTTCGACATGGGCGCCGAGCAGATCGCGCAAGGGGCCAGGCTGGCGCGCGTCCCACAAGGCGTTGGCATCGTCCTTCTGGCCGGTGCGCGGGCCAAGCACGAGCGTGCCGCCGTTGCGCACATAGGCGGCGAGGTGCTGTGCCTCGGGCGCGGTGAGCACGTTGAGGCTGGGCGCCACCACCAGGCGATAGCGGGCCAGGTCCGCCATGGGCGAAACCACCGCCGCCCCTTGCGCGGCGATGCGGAACGGGCGGTAGAAATCGGTGAACTGGCGGATCGGATCGAAATCCTTGTGCATGCGCTGGAGATCGATTGCCCAGCGGCTGTCATAGGAAAAGAGAAAGGCCATGTCCGTCACCGGATCGGTGCCGGCCAGCGCCTTTGAGGCCTGGGCCAGTTCGCCACCCAGGCCGGCGATTTCCGCAAAGACCGGCGCCGGTGTGCCATCGGGCGCCAAAAGCGCGCCATAGTTGGTTTCCTGTCCATTGGGGGCGGGGCGGAATTCCCAATAGAGAATGGCGTCGGCGCCGTGCTGCACCGCTTGCCAGCCCATCTCGCGCACTTGGCCCGGCCGCATCGCGCGGTTGACCGGCACCCAATCGATCCGCCCGGCCTGCGTTTCCATCAGCCAGAAGTTCTTCTGCTTGTAGCCGCGCACCAGATCGTGATCGGCGCCGTTGCCGATCCAGTCCGGCTCGGCATCCTGGATGTAATTGTCCCAGGCCGCGATATCGAGGCCCTGGTGCAAGGCGAAATGATCGAAACCGTCGTTCCAGAACATCGTGTTGGTGGTGATGAACTGGCGTGGATCGGCCAAGCTGCGGATCGCATCGGCCTGGTTCATGACGTAGCTGGTCCAGGTGGCGGTCAGGAAATGGCGGAAATCGAGCAGCAGGCCGGGGTTCTGCTGGCCGGCCAGGTGCATGGGCACTTGGTCGAACCGCTGGTAGCTCTGGCTCCAATAGGCCGTGGCCCAGCGCTGGTTCAACGTGTCGATCGTGCCATAGCGCTGTGCCAGGAACGCGTGCCACAGCTTGGCCGCTTCGGGATCGAACGAGGGCAGGCCGATTTCGTTGTCGATCTGCCAGCCGATCACGGTGGGATTGTGGCCATAGCGGCGGGCCATTTCCGTGGCGATCCGCCGGGCGAACTGGCGATAGCGCGGGCTGGCGAACGAGAAATGCCGGCGGCCGCCGTGGCCGGCGCGGGTGCCATCTTCATCTACGCGCAGAATATCGGGATAGCGTTCGCTCATCCAGATCGGCGGGGCGGCCGTGGGCGTGCCCAGTACCACGCGAATGCCGTGCCGTGCCGCTGCGGCAATCGCGCGATCGAGCCAGGCGAAATCGAAGCGGCCTTCGTCGGGCTCCATCCGGCTCCAGGCGAATTCGGCAATGCGCACGGTGTTGATGTGCGCCTGCTGCATCAGCGCCAGGTCAGTGTCCCAGCGGCTTTCGGGCCACTGTTCGGGATACCACGCCGTGCCAAAGGCGATGCCGGGCGCTGCGGGCAATGATGCGGCAGGCGCAGGGGCCGCGCTGGCGGACGTGGCGGCGGCGCCAAGGGGCGATAGCAACAGGCCAAGCGCCAGGATGCGGTGGGCAAAGGTGATCATGATAACCCCGTGTTTGCAGGCGGGTGGTTCAATCCTGCGGGATGGGAAAAGCGGGCTGGCGCGCCGCGGCATAGCAGGCCTCGACCAGCGCCATCGTCTGCCAGGCATCATCGACGTGGGTGGCAAGGCGGGTGTCTTCGCCGCTGGCAAAGCGTTGCAGGTTGCACATCGGACCCAGGAATGCGTCGGGAAACCAGCCGCCGGCCAGCGGCACCTGTTGCCAATCGCCGCCGCGCCGCACGATCCACAGTTCGTCTGGCTCCCCCACCGGATAATCGAGCAGCAGGCCAAGCTTAACCATCGCGGCGCCTTCGGTCCCCTCCACGCGGAAGGCGGCATCCTGGAACCGCCGCGCGAAATCGTGGTGATGGTTGATCGACAGCGTGACGCGCAGCGGCGCGGGGTAATCGAGGATGATCGTGGTGCGCGTATCGGCGAGCGGGCTGCCGGGATAGCCAAAGCCGCGCGCAAAGACGCCGCGCGGATTGCCGGCCAGCGCGCGGATCGCATCGAGGTAATGGATCGAGTGCGACACGATTTCGACGCGCGGGTTGGGCACGAGGTGCGGAAACAGGTGCCAGGGCGTAGCCAGGTTGAGATGCACTTCGATTTCCAGCAGCGTGCCCAGATTGCCGCGCGCGAGGCAGTCTGCCAGGGCCAGCATCATCGGCGCATAGCGCAACTGGAAATTGACCGCGGCCGTCTGGCCCCGCGCGTGCACCGTGCTGCGGATCGCCCGCGCGGCGTCGAGGTCAAGGCCCATGGGCTTTTGCAACAGCACTGTGGCGCCCAGCGGCAGCGCTTCCAGGATGGCAAGGTGCGCCACTGGCGGTGCGGCCACGTCGAACACGGCGTCGGCCTGTGCGGCGGCGCTGGCGAGCGTGGGATAGACATGCGCGACGCCGAATTCCGCAGCGAGGGCAGCGGCGCGGGCCTGATCGGGATCATAGACGCCGCACACCGGCAGGCCAGCCTTGCGATAGGCGGGAAGATGGGCATCGCGAGCAATGCCGCCCGTGCCGATCACCACGATCGGCCGGGGATTTGCGGGCCGATCCCATGCCTGGCGCAGCGGCGGGGCCGATGGCGCGGTCATGCCAGCGCCTCCGCCCGGCGTTGCGCCTCGGCCAGCAGATCGCCGGTCGGCCGATCGCCGGTGACCGCCTGGCCCAGGATATCGTCGATGATGTGCGAGATATCCGCCAGGCGCGTGGTGCAGGGCAACGTACGCGCGCAGGTGTGCAGCCATTCCAGGCGATGGTAATAGGGAATGGCGGCGTTGACGGCCGGATCGGCCCAGGTCGATCGCCGCGTGCCGATTGCGCCATGGGTGGTGGTGAGCAAGTCCATCTCGGGCCGGGTGCAATGCCGCATGAAATCCCAGGCCAGGTCCGGGTTGGCTGACCCGCTGCCCAGGGCCAGCACCCAGAACACGTTGAGCGAAACGGTGCCGCCGCCCGGTCCGGCCGGCAGCGGCGCCACATCGACCAGGCCGCGCACCGCGCTGTCGGGCGCGGTGTCGGCATAGGCGGCAAAGCCGAACCAGTTGGCCATCATCGCCACCTGCCCGGCGGCGAACATCATGCCCGATCGCACGCTGTCGGTGGCGCGGGCCTCGGCCGCGACCGCCTGATCGTCTCGCGCCAACGCGCGCAGGAAATCGAGCGCGGCGTGGGCCTGGGGAGAGGCGAAATCGGGCCGGCCTGCGGCCGTGAACGGCTCCCCGCCGCGCGACCAGATGTGGATGCAGAAATCGTAGAAGCCGTTGTGGCCATCGGGAAACAGCGCCAGCACCGTGCCGTTGACGCCCCGCGCGGGATCGTGCAGCCGCCGTGCGGCGGCATGGTATTGCGCCCAGGTTTGCGGCACCGCAAGGCCCGCCGCCGCGAGAAGATCCTTGCGATAGACCAGGCATTCCGGGCCATCGTGATAAGGCAGGCCCCAGACGCCGCCCGCGAACGCCTGCATCGTGGTGAGCGAGGGGCTCCACCCTTGGGGATAATCGCAGGCCGGGCGCCGGGCCATCCACGGGGCCAGGTCGGCGAGTTGGCCCATGTCCTGCGCCTGTGCCAGCCAATCGGTACACAGGAACGCGATATCATAATCCCCACGCGCCAGGCCGCCCTGCGCTATGGCGTTGTGATGCAGCGCATTGAGATCGAGCACGTCCAGTTCGATCCGGGCGCTGACGCCGGCGTGGCGCGCAAAATCGGCGAACTGGGCGGCAATCGCGCTTTCGAACGGGGCGAATTCCCGCACGGCAATGCGCAGAACGGTTTCGGTCATCGTGTTTCCCCGCGTTTGCGGTTGCCCAGGGTGTAGATCGCTGCAGCAATGATGATCACCGCCCCTTCGATGATGCCCTGGTAGTTGGCGCCCAGGTTGAGAATGTTGAACCCGTTGGTCAGGGTAAAGAGGATCAGCGCGCCCGCAACGGTCTTGATCACGCTGCCTGCCCCGCCATAGAGCGAGGTGCCGCCCAGGATCGCGGCGGCAATCACGGTCAATTCCGCGCCCTGCATCGCGGTGGGATTGATCGCGCCGAGCCGGCAGCCGAACAGGCACCCGGCAAAGCCGGCGGCCAGGCTCGACAGGACGAATGCCCCGATGCGATAGGCGCGCACATCGATGCCGGACAGGCGCGCCGCTTCGGCATTGCCGCCCACGGCCTGAAGCCGCCGCCCCATCACGGTGCGCTCCATCACGAACCAGGCTGCGGCGGTAAAGGCGATGAGATAGACCACCGGCGCGGCCACCGTGAAGCCACGCCCCAGCACGGCGGCAAGGCCGAGCAGGGCCGCCCCGGCGAGCGCTATTCCCCAGGCCCGCCGCAGCGTGGCGAGGCCAAGGGCCACCGCGCCCAGCACCAGCAGCGCCCAGAACAGCGGCACCCGCGTGCTTTCGAACGCGAGCATCTGCGCCAGCACCTGCGGATCTTCCACCATCAGCGAGCGCCCGTCGGTGACCACCAATACCAGCCCGCGCACGGCGGTCAGCGTGCCGAGCGTGACGATGAAGGCATTGATGCCCACCAGTTCGACGATCACGCCGTTGAAGATGCCGACCATCGCCGCCGTGCACAGCGCGCAGCCGAGCGCCGGAACAAAGCCGATCTGCCCGGCCAGGCCGACCAGCACCGCTGCCGCAAGTGCGGCGACCGAGGCCACGCTCAGATCGAACGCACCGGTGATCAGCATCACCGTCATGGCCACGGCCATGATGCCGACGAGCGAGGCCTGATAGGCGATATTGCCCAGGTTCGAGGGCGCGAGATAAGGCGGCAGGCCGCGACTGGCTGCCAGGGCGGCAAGAATGCCGAGCAGAACCAGCAGCGCATAGAACACGCCGGCCTGGCGCAGGCCCAGGCTCTGCCGCCAGGGTGAAGAGGCGATCATGCAGGTGCTCCATCGCAAGGCGGCGCAGTGCCGCTTGCCAAAAGGGTGAGGTCGATTTCGCTGGTCCGCGCCGGATCGGCGCAGGCCACCACCGCGCCATCGCGCATCACCAGGATGCGATCGCTCAAGGCCAGCAGTTCTGCAAAATCCGACGAGACCAGCACGACGGCGAGGCCCTGGTCGGCCAGCCGCCGCACTTGTTCGAGGATATCGATACGCGCACCGATATCGATGCCGGCAGTCGGCTCGTCCAGCAGCAGAACGCGGGTTTGCGGCGTCAGCCACTTGGCCAGCACCACTTTCTGCGCATTGCCGCCCGAAAGCGTGCCAACCGGCCGCTGCGCATCATCAGCCTTGATGCCCAGCGTGGCGATCGCATGATCGGCCCGCTGCCGTTCGGCGGCGCGGTCGATACGCCAGCCGGTGCCGGGCAGGGCGATGTTGTCGGCAATGCTGAAACCGGCCACGAAGCCCTGGCGCTTGCGGTCTTCGGGCACCAGCGCCAGGCCAGCGGCGACCGCCGCGCCGGTTTCCGCCACAACCGGCACGCCATCGACCAGCACTTGCCCGCGCGCTTGCGGATCTGCGCCGAACACGGCGTGCAGCAGTTCGCTGCGACCCGCGCCCAGCATGCCGGCGATGCCCAGGATTTCCCCCGCACGCAGATCGAACGTGGTGGGCGAAAGGCCCGCGGGCGAGGCCAGGTCGCGCACGGCCAGCCGGACCTCTGTTCCCACCTGGCGTTGCCGCCGTGCCAGCATGGCAACGTCGCGGCCGCTGATCGTGGCGGCGAGGCTGGCTTCGTCCAAGTCGCCGGTGGCGCGGTGAAGCACGTCGCAGCCATCGCGCAGGATCGTGACGTGGTCGGTCAGGGCCAGGATCTCGTCCAGGAAATGCGAGACAAATACGATCGCCTTGCCTTCCTGGTAGGCCAGGCGACGCACCACGTCATACACAGCGGCCCGGTCACTGGCGCCAAGCGAAGCGGTGGGTTCGTCCATCACCAGCACTTGCGCGCCGCCAAGCAGCGATTGCGCGATGCCGACCATCTGCCGCGCGCTGATCGGCAGGTGGGCGACAAGGGCATCTAGCGCGAAGGGATCGCCCAGCTGCGCCACCACCGCGCGGGCGCGGGCGCGCTGGTCACGGTCATGGCGCTGCCAACCCGGCGCATCCAGCAGGATGTTTTCCAGCGCGGAAAGCGTCGGCACCAGGGGGATGTGCTGGTAGAGCGTGGAAACGCCGCTGCGCCGCGCATCGGCCGGGCGCCGCCAGCGGACGGGCTGGCCCTGCCACACGATCTCGCCCTGCGTAGCAGCGGTGGCGCCGGACAGGATAGCGATCAGGGTCGATTTGCCCGCGCCGTTCGCGCCCAGCAAACCGTGCACGGCGCCCGCATGGATTTCCAGCGACGCATCGACCAGCGCCTGCGTGCCGTTGGGATAGCGCTTGGCGATATGGCGCAGCGCAAGCAGGGGGGACGCGCTCACCATTGTCCGGTGCAATCGCTGGCGGTGGCGCGGGTGACGGCGTGGATCGGATAAGTGCGAAACCGTGGCGTGCCCGGCGCGGGCGGGCGCTGCATAGCCGCAAAGGCGAGCGCGCCCAACGCCTCTGGCTGAAAGCACACCGTGCCATTGATCGCGCCGGCCTTGAGCGAGGCGATGGCGAGGCGCGAGCCGCCGATGCCGATCAGCCGCGCTTTCGAACCGGCCGCCCTGACCGCGCGCGCGCAGCCGATCACCATGTCATCGGCCTGGTTGAAGAACAGGTCGATGCGCGGATTGGCGGCAAGCATGTTCTGGCAGACGGCCTCGCCCCCTTCGGGTGTCCAGTTGCCGGGCTGGGTTGCCACGATGGCGTAGGGAATTCGCCGCGCCGCAAGGCCGGCCAGAAAGCCGCGTGTGCGCTGCTCCACTTCGGGAAAGCCGGCTGCCCCTTCGACGATGGCGATCCTGGCGGTTTGCCCGGCTGGCAAGATGTCTGCCGCCAGATCGCCCGCCGCCCGCCCGGTGGCGACCTCGTCTTGCGATACGAGCGCGGCAAGGCCCGGATAGACGTCTGTCACGGCCCGGCGGCGCGGATCGCCCACCAGCGCTGCAACCGCCACGACCGGAACGCGGGCCGCCTGGGCGCGGCCGACCCAGCCTTGCGCGACGATCGAATCCAGCGGCATGATTGCCAGGCCCTGCGGGCGCTGCGCGATCAGGTCGTCGATATCGTTGGCCTGCTTCTGGATATTGGCCTTGCCATCGAGCACGATGGCCCGGGCACCGGCCTTTTGCGCGGCCTGGCGAAACCCCTTGGCGATCGCGGCGGCGAACGGAAAGCTCATGCCCACGGTGGACAGGGCATAGCGCGCCGCGCCGGGCGGCGGGGCGGCAAGGCCGGTGTCGCCGGCATCGCCATGGCGCGCCAAGGCCACTAGCGAAAGGCTGCCCACCGCGACGATCGCGGCTGCCGCCAGCAGGGGGAGGGGGCGAACCGGGCGCACCGGATCAGGCCACAGCCTGGCGGCGGTTGACGAGGTAGAGATGCTCGCACGCCAGCACGGTCTCACCCCGCTGGTTGCGGATGTCCACCGCCTCGGTCACCACGCCCTGCGCTGCGCGCTTGGGATGGTCGCGCTTGTCAGTGATGCGGGTGATCGTGGTGATCGTGTCACCGATATGGACCGGCCGGATGAAGCGGAGCCGGTCATAGCCATAAGACATCGCGCAAGGATTGATCACCGTGGCCGTCAGGCCGATGCCGATGCTGAATATCAGCGTGCCGTGGGCGATGCGCTGGCCGATGTCTTGCGTGGCGCACCAATCGGCATCCATGTGATGTGGAAAAAAGTCTCCGGTGTGGCCGGCGTGAACGATGAAATCGGTTTCGGTGATCGTGCGGCCAAAGCTGCGCCGTTCCGTGCCAAGAACATAATCCTCGAAAAACTGCTCGACTACCATCTCTCGACCCTCTCCGAAATCTATTTTGTCATTTTTATAATATTTATATTATCAATATGCTGTAGCATGTTGCGAGTCAACCAGTGTTGTTGATTGCAACATCGAGCAGGAGGATGGGATGAAAGGCATGACCTGGGACCACGCGCGCGGGTTCGAACCGCTGGTGGCCGCATCGCGCGAATGGGCGCGCAAGACTGGCGTGGCGATCACGTGGGAACGGCGCTCGCTCCAGGATTTCGAAACCCATCCGGTTGAAGACCTGGCGCAGGCGTATGACCTGGTGGTGATCGATCACCCCCACGTCGGCATCGCGGCGCAATCTGGCGCGCTGCTGCCGTTCGATGGCGGTGATGCCGACGCTGCCGCCGGCAGCGTCGGCGGCTCTTACGAAAGCTATGCCTGGGATGGGTGGCAATGGGCGCTGCCAATCGATGCGGCGGCGCAAGTGCAGGCCTGGGTGCCGGAACGGATCGCGGCGCCCTTGCGTGATTGGGACAGCGTATTGCGCCATGCCGAAGCGGGCCAGATCGGCCTGCCGCTGCGCGCGCCGCACAGCCTGATGAGCCTGATGACGCTGTGCGGCCTGATGGGCATCGCCTTGCGGCCAGAGCCGCGCGTGCTGTTTCCCCAAGCGGCGGTGCGCGCGGTGGATCACCTCTATGCCCTGGCGGAGCGCGTGGGGCCCGGCGCGGACCAGAGCGATCCCATTGCGGTGCTGGAGGACATGGCCCGCCCGGATTCGCCGCTGGTCGCCGCGCCGCTGATCTACGGCTATGTCAGCTATGCCGAGGCGGATTTTCGCCCGGTTCGACTGGCATTTGCCGATCTGGCACCGATCGCCGGGGCCGTGCCGACCGGCTCGGTTCTGGGTGGCACCGGGATTGCCGTGTCCCGCCTGGGGGCCGATCCTGCAGGAGCGATGGCGTTCGCGCGCTGGCTGGCAAGCGGGCTCGTTCAGGCCGGCATCGTTGCCACTTGCGGTGGCCAGCCGGCACACGCCCGGGCCTGGGACGATGGCTGGGCCAACGCGGCGACGCGGGATTTCTACCGCGCGACTCGGGCCACGCTTGACCGCGCGTGGATACGCCCGCGCCACCCCGGATACATGCCGTTCCAGGACGAGGCATCGGGCCTGATCATGGCCGCCATCGCCGGCAAACAGCCCGCCGAATCGCTGGTTCGCGCGCTCAATCACCGCTTTGCGCAAAGCCTGCGGTAACGTTTGGCAACGTGTGAATGTGTGTTCGGTAAAAAACATCTTGTTCATATACGAACAATCTGCCAAATAGTCCACAGCCCTCGCAGAGGGGCGACGAAAGGATTGAGGATATGGCTACGGCCATGAAGGGTCTCACTCGCATCATGCTGGTGTCCGCGCTTGCCGGGGGATGTGCCTTGGCCTCGCCGGCACAGGCGCAGCCGGGCATTTCGTCCGATCCCAAGGCGGCAGCGGCGCAGATCGCGCGTATGGATCGGGAAGTGGCAAAGGGCACGTTCAAGGCGGACTGGCAGTCCTTGGCTGCATATCGCGTGCCGGAATGGTACCGTGATGCCAAGTTCGGCATATTCGTCCATTGGGGCGTCTATGCCGTGCCTGCGTCTGGCAGCGAATGGTACTCGCGCAACATGTATGTGCCCGGGCACGCCGATTTCGTGCACCAGCGCAGCGTGTTCGGTGACCAGAAAGTGACCGGATACAAGGATTTTATCCCGCAGTTTCGCGGGCAGCGCTTCGATCCCGCCGCATGGGTCGCGTTGTTCAAGCGGGCGGGCGCCCGCTATATCGTGCCGGTTGCCGAACACTGCGACGGATTTTCGATGTACGGTTCGGCCATCAACCGCTGGAACGCGGCGGCGATGGGCCCGCAGCGCGACGTGGTGGGCGAACTGGCCAAGGCAGCCCGTGCGGCCGACCTGCATTTCGGCCTGTCGTCACACCGGGCGGAGCACTGGTGGTGGTATGGCCAGGCGCCGGCCGGCAGCGACGTGTGGAACCCGGCCTATGCCGACCTCTATGGCCCCGCCGCCTCGCGCACCCTGGCCGGGGCCGATCCGGGCGTGGAGCCCGATCCCAACCACCTGGAGCAGTGGAATCCGCCGTCCAAAGCGTTTCTCGATGATTGGCTCGCCCGAACCGGCGAAGCGATCGAGAAGTACAATCCCGAATTCGTCTATCTCGATTGGTGGATCAACCAGCCGGCTTTCACGCCTTATCTGCAACGGCTGGCGGCCTATTACTACGACAGCGCGGCGCGACGCGGCGTGGGGCCGGTGCTGACTTACAAGGAAGAAGCGTTTCCGGCCGGTTCGGCGCTGTTCGATATCGAGCGCGGCCGCCTCGATGCGCTGCGGCTGCTGCCCTGGCAGACCGACACGTCGATCAGCATCAAGAGCTGGGGCTATGTCGAGAACGACAATTATCGCACCGCGTCCAGCCTGGTGGCGACGCTGGTGGACGTGGTGTCCAAGAACGGCAACCTGTTGCTCAATGTCGGCCCCAAGGCCGATGGCACGATCCCTGACCAAGCCACCAAAGTGCTCGACGAGATCGGTGGCTGGCTCGCTGTCAATGGCGAGGCGATCTATGGCACGCGGCCCTGGGTGATGTTTGGCGAAGGGCCGACGCGCAACGCGGTCGGCTCGCTCCAGGAAGGCGGCGATCCTGCCTATACGCCGGCAGACATCCGCTTCACCACGCGCACCGGGCGGCTCTATGCCCTGGGCCTGGCGCATCCGGCCGATGGCAAGGTGCGCATCGGCGTGCTCTACGCCGGTAATCCTTATGTACCGCCGATCGCGTCCGTGCGCCTGCTCGGCAGCGATGCGCCGATCGACTGGCACCAGGAAAAGGACGGGTTGCACCTGACCTTGCCGGCCACCTCGGCAAAGCCCGCCATGCCTTATGCGCTGCGCATCGAATTCACGCCCTCGAAGCAGACCTGACGGGGCCATCGAACACCACAAGCTGACACAAGTTTGGGACAATGGGGAGGTTATGCAATGAAGAACGTGGGAGCCTATCTCTGCACCGCGGCGCTTGGTGCGCTGATCGTGCCAGGCGCAGCAGCCCTGGCGCAGACCGCGGCGGGCACGGCCACCGATACCACTGCCACTGCCACTGCCGCTGCCAACACCGACGATAGCGGCATCGTCGTCACCGGCGTGCGCGCCAGCTTGCGCAGCGCGCAGGAACGCAAGGCCAACGCGAGCCAGATCGTGGATTCGATCGTGGCCGAAGATATCGGCAAGCTGCCCGACCAGAACACCACCGATGCCCTGCAGCGCGTGACCGGCGTACAGATCGAGCGCGATTACGGCGAAGGCTCGACTGTCTACGTGCGCTGCCTCGCCCAGGTGAACACCACGCTGAACGGGCGTGAGATCTTTACCGCGCAGGGTTCGCGCGGCCTCAACCTACAGGATATCCCCGCCGAACTGCTGGCCGGGCTGGACGTCTACAAGTCGCCCTCGGCCAATCTCATCGAAGGCGGGCTGGGCGGGTTGATCGACCTGCGCACGCGCCGTCCGCTCGATTTCAAGGGGTTGACCGTGGCCGGCAACGTGCGCGGCATCTATTCCGATCTCGCCAAGGAACTGACCCCAGCCATATCGGGCCTGATCGCCGATCGCTGGGACACCGGCGCGGGCGAGATCGGCGCCCTGGTCAGCGTATCGTACCAGCAGCGCAAGTTCCGTTCTGACCTCATTTCCACCGGCACGCCGGCCAGCAGCACCACGATCGTGCCGGGCCAGACGGTGGTTGCCCCCAACGGCGCCTATGACGTGACGCCTTACGGCGATCGTCGGCGCCTGGGCATCAGCGGAACGTTGCAGTGGAAGCCGTCACCCAATCTCGAAATCTATTTCGAAGGGCAATATGCCCGCTTCAACAATCTCAACGACAATTACGGCGGTTCAGTGGGCCTGGCCGGGCTGACGGCGGAACCGGGCGCCACCGTGGCGGCCAATGGCGATGTGACCAAGGCGACCTATCTCAACGCCCCGCTCACCGTGCTGTCCTATGCCTATGACACGCGCGACCGCATGACGCAGTTTGCTGGCGGCGGCAAATGGACCAACGACAAGCTGACCGTGTCGACCGACATCAGCTATACCAAGGCCACCGGTTCCGTGGTGTTCAACAGCGGCTTCACCGGCGCCACGATCCCGCGCTTCTCGGTGGACAACACTGCGTTCGTGCCCGGTTCGAGCGCCAATGGCTATGACCTGCTCAGCCAGTCCAACACCAATTTCCAGTTCCTGCTCTACCAGGGCACGCAAAACAAGGCTGACCAGTTCGCCGGTACGCTCGATGCGTCCTATGCCGTGGATGGTGGCTTCCTCAAGGCGATCGATGTCGGTTTCCGCTATGGCAACCGCTCGGCGCAATCCAACCAGACCAGCTTCTTCCTGTTCAGCGGCGCACCGGGCACGGCGGCTCCGTCGATCCTGGCGGCTAACCCTGCCAGCGATTTCTTCAGTCGCGCCTCGCAGGGCACGCCGCTGCTCTCGAACTACTTGGTCATCCCCGTGCCCATGCTGCGCGATCACCTGAGCGAAGTGCAGACGGCGCTGGGCTTTACCGCCACCGATCCGGTCGATGGGCCGCTGGCGTTCTACCGTGTCACGGAAAAGACCACGGCGCTGTATGCCATGGCGCGCTTTGGGACGCCCAATGGCCTGGTCGATGGCAATGTCGGCCTGCGCTATGTGCACACGCAGACCGCGCTCAATGGCAATCGCACGCTTTCGGGCGGCGGGGTCGGGCCGATCTCGGTCAATTCCAGCTACGATGATTTCCTGCCTTCGGCCAATATCCGCTTCAACCTGACCGACAAGCTCAAGCTGCGGCTGGCCGCGTCGAAAGTGGTCACACGGCCCAACTTCAGCGATCTTTCGCCCTCGCTCACGCTCAATTCGGTGCAGCAGAACGGATCGGCCGGCAATCCCTATCTCAAGCCGCTCAAGGCCGACCAGCTCGACGCCTCGCTAGAATACTATTTCGCGCGCGGCTCCTCGCTCTATGGCGCGCTGTTCTACAAGAAGGTGCGCAACTTCATCTCGGTCAACCCGTCGGTCGAAGTCTATGATGGCATCACCTATACGATCAGCCGACCCGACAACAACCAGGGTGGCGAGATAAAGGGCGCCGAAGTGGGTTATCAGCAGTTCTTCGATTTCCTGCCCGGCGCGCTGTCGGGTCTGGGTCTCCAGGCCAACTATACTTATGTCGATAGCAAGACGACCTCGTCTATCGTCGGGCAGACCACGCCATTGCAGGGCCTGTCCAAGCACACCTACAACCTGGTGGGGATGTACGAGAAATACGGCGTGTCCGCCCGCGTCGCCTACAACTGGCGCAGCACTTATTTCGACAGCACCTATCTGTTCAACGGGGTGGGGCAGCCCAGCTTCCGGCGCGGCTATGGCTGGCTGGCCGCCTCGATCGGCTATGACGTGACGCCCCGCGTGACGATCAGCCTGGAAGGCAACAACCTTACCCGCGTGATCCGCCGGTCCTATTACAACAATATCGACAGCCGGCCGCACGAAACCCAGATCGACGATCGCCAGATCATCTTCGGGGTTCGCTTCAAGTTGTGATGCGCACCTCTATCGGGCAGGCTTTCGCCATGAGCGCCTGCCCGTGCGGAGCGCCCGCAGGCGCACGAGCTTTGGCCCAGACAAAGGCAATTCATGTCAACAACGCCTGAATTCCCGAACCCGGGGCGCGGTATCAACCTGGATCGCCGATCCGCCTTGGTGGGTGGATCGGCGGCGTTGCTTTATGCGGGCGCAAGCCATGCCGTACCGGCCAAGGCGGGCGACGATGCGGCAGCGCCGGCCGGCGATTGGGCCAGAGCCTTTGATAACCCCCCGCGCGAGGCGGGGCCGGGCGTCTATTGGTACTGGCTGGACGGCGCGGTGACCAGCGCAGGCATCACTGCCGATCTTGAAGCGATGCACGCCAACGGTATTTCCACCGCGATGGTCTTTGCCATTGGCGCATCGCCCAAGCCGCCGCTGGTCGATCCTCCCGCCGATGCCCTGACCCCGCAATGGTGGGGCTTGATCGACCATGCCGTGGCGCAGGCCGAGCGGCTGGGCATCACCCTTTCGCTCAATATCTGCGATGGCTGGGCCACGGCGAGCGGGCCCTGGATCACGCCCGATCTGTCGATGCAGGTGCTGACGTTCTCCGAAGCGCGCGCGACCGGCCGGCAGCAGGCGATCCGGTTGGCGCCGCCGCCCATGCGCCGCAACTGGTATCGCGATATTGCCTTGCTCGCCTTTCCCTGGCCCGAGGCGCTGGACGAAAGCAGCATCACCCGCAAGCCGCGCGTGCGCGCAGACCTGCCGCTGGCCGGGCCAGACCTGTCGCGCATCCTGGATCCTGGCAACGACAAGGATATTTTCGACACGACCGAGGCCGGCCATATCGATTTCGCTTTCGACCGGCCGTTTACATTGCGCTCCGTCACGGTGCGGACGCCATCGCCGTGGGGCTATTCGCCCGGTGTCTATCGCGCCGCCAATTCGCTGTGGGTCGAAGCGAGCGACGACGGCGTGGCGTTCCGCCCGGTCGGTCGCCTCGAATATCCGCAACACGGCTGGCAGACCGACCTTACCACGCTGACCCACGCGCTGCCCCAAACCACCGCGAAGATCTTCCGTTTCCGCCACGAACCGCAGGCACCGGGCCCCTATTTCGAGAATTACGATTTCGGCCAGGACGTGCGCTTGCGCTTGTTCAGCCTGGAGCTTTCGGCGCGCCCGGAAATCCACCAGATCGTGGGCAAGACGGCGGCGCAATGGTCGATCAGCCGCCGCACCGATGCGCGCGACGTGCCCGATGCGGTGTGCGTCGATCCGGCCACGATCGTAGATCTCAGCGATCGCATGGCGCCAGACGGCACCCTGGATTGGACGCCGCCACCGGGACGTTGGCGGATTCTGCGCCTGGGGCACACCAGCAATGGCCGCGAGAATTCCGCGGCCGGCGGCGCGCAAGGATTGGAAGTGGACCGGTTCAACCGCAACGCGGTTACCATGCAGTTCGATCGCTGGTTCGGGGCGGCGCTCGATCGCATCGGCCCGGCGCGGGCTGGCAAAGTGCTCGACACTGTGCACGTCGATAGCTGGGAGGCGAGCGGGCAGAACTGGACTGCCGATTTCCCCGATCGGTTCCAGGCGCTGCGCGGTTATACCCTGATGCGCTGGTTGCCGGTGTTGGCCGGGGTGCCGGTGGCGAGCGCGGCGCGCAGCGAAGCGGTGCTGCACGATTTCCGCCAGACCGTGGCCGATCTTACGCAAAGTGAATTCTTCGCCACAGTGGCGAGCCTTGCCCATGCGCGTGGCTGTCGGTTCAGTGGTGAGCCGGCCAGCCCAACGTATGCGGTCGACGGCTTGCGCTGGGCCGAGGCGACCGACGTGCCGATGGGCGAATTCTGGCTGCGCACGCCGCGCAACGACAAGCCGACCGACGTGGCGGACGCCGTTTCGGGTGGCCGCATCTATGGCAAGCGCATCATCGCCACGGAAAGCTTCACCGAAAACGACATCCGCTGGGACGAACATCCCGCGATGCTCAAGCCGCTGGGTGACCAGCATTATTGCCGGGGCATCAATCGCTTCATGCTGCACGTTTATACCGCGCAGCCGTTTCTCGATCGCGCGCCGGGCATGACGCTCAACGGCATCGGCACGGTGTTCAGCCGCACCCAGACCTGGTGGGCCGAGGCGCACGGTTGGTTTGATTACCTGCGGCGCTGTCAGGCGGTGTTGCAGCGCGGTGTGCCAATCAGCGACGTGGCGGTGTTCACGGGCGAAGAAGTGCCCAACCGGGCGTTGCTGCCCCATCAACTCGATGGGCCGCTGCCCGATGGCATTGCCTATGATTCCATCAACCGCGACGCGCTGGTGCGGCTGGCTGGCGTGGAAGACGGTGCGATCGTATTGCCCGGTGGCATGCGCTATCGCCTGCTCGTGCTGCGCACCGGCGCGCGCTATTCCAGCGTGTTCCTGGCCGCGTTGGAACGGCTGGTGCAGGCCGGCGCCACGGTGCTGGGGCCAAGGCCGCTTGGCCCGGTGGGGCTGGAGCCGGACGCCGGGCCGTTTGCCAGCCTGTGCAAACGGCTATGGCCTGGCAGCAGCGACCAGGGGGAAACGCGGCTGGGCGCGGGGCGCGTGGTGTGGGGCCAGACGCCAGCACAAGTGTTGCAAGATATGGGCATTGCCGCAGACCTTGCGGCTCCGGATGCGGCAGGGCTGGAGTGGACCCACCGGCGCGACGGCGCGAGCGACGTCTATTTCGTTGCCAATACCGGCGCGGCGGCGGTGGACACCGATCTGTCGCTGCGCGCCAAGGCCAGCCACGTGGCCATCTGGGATGCACTGGAAGGCGAGCGCATGGCCGCGCCGGTCTGGCGGCAGGACGCTGCGCGCACCGTGCTGCCCTTGCGATTGGCGCCGGGCGAAAGCCGCTTCATCGTGCTGGGCCAGCAGCGGATGGCGCCGCATCTGGCAGATGCGCACCTCGATCGTGGCCAGCGGCTGTGCTGGCAGGCCGGGCGGCTTGCGCTGGCGGGTGGCGGCATTGCGGCCTTGCGCCGTTCCGATGGACGCGCACTGGCGCCGGCGGTGCCGGCACTGCCGCCGATCCTGCTGGATCAGCCCTGGACTTTGCGCTTTGCCGGTTGGCGGGCGCCTGCGGACCGGATCGACCTGGCCCAACCCGCACTGTGGAGCGACCTTGGCCCCGACCGCGTGCGGTTTCATGCCGGATCAGGGTGCTATGTCACGCAGGTCGATCTGCCGCGCGGCCAGTTTGCCCGCGATCGCCGCTTGATCCTTGAGCTTGGCACGGTACACGAGATAGCCGAGGTGACGGTAAACGGCCGCCGCGCCGGCTTGCGCTGGATGGCTCCGTTCCGGCTGGACATCACCGATTTCCTGCATCCGGGCCGCAATGCGATTGGCATTACCGTCACCAACGTGTGGCACAATCGCCTGGTCGGTGATCGCGCCTTGCCCGAGGCAGAGCGCATTGCCTGGGTCTATCCCCGTCTGCGCGGCACCAAGGACTGGCTGCCTGCGCAAGACGCCGCGCTGTTGCCGGCGGGCCTGGCGGGACCGGTGCGGATCGTCCCCGAAGTGTTGGTGGAGATACCCGCCTGATGGCGCTGGACCGGCGCACGGCGATGGCGACCATGGGCGCGCTTCCGTTCACCGCCGCGCATTCAAGGGCCGGGCTGGCGCCGCCCGGTGATCTCCAGGCGCAAGACCTACGGGTCGAAGGGCTGGTTGATCCATCCGGGCTCGACCGGTTGCGTCCGCGCTTTTCCTGGGCGCTGGCGGCGCGCGAGGCGCGGGCGCGGGGCCTTGTGCAGGCAGGGTTCGAGATCGTGGGCGGCACCGACCGCGCGGCCGTTGCTGCCGGCCGTGGCGCGCTGTGGTGCGGCGCGCCCAATGCGGGGCCCCAAACCCTGGCGCTGCCCGCGCAGCCGCTGCCGCTAGAAAGCCACCGCGCCTATTGGTGGGCGGTTCGCGTCTATGACGCGGCGGGCCGGCCAAGCCCATGGAGCGCCCCGGCGGCGTTTCTCACCGGCATGCTCGCCACCTCGCAGTGGCCGGCGGCCTGGATTGCGGCCAGGCCCGATGTTGCCGTGCCGCCCCATCGCCAGGGGCAGGCGCGCGCAGACATGGTACCTGCACGGCCCTTGCCGATCATGCGGCGCGCGTTTCGCCTGGCTGCTTCGCCACGCCGGGCGGTGGTGTCCGTCTGCGGGCTTGGCCAATATGGCCTGGCCATCAACGGCCAGCGCGTGGGCCGAGTGGCCCTGGCGCCAGGATGGAGCAACTATCGCCGCAGCGTGCTGTACGACACCTATGATGTCACCGCGCTGCTTGCCGCCGGGGAGAACGTGCTTGCCATGATGCTGGGCAACGGCATGTACAACGTGGAGGCAAAGACCGGGCGCTATACCAAGTTTCTCGACAGCTTCGGCCAGCCCAAGGCGATTCTGGCGATGACTATCGAACACGCCGACGGCCGTGTCGAACAGGTCACCAGCGATGCGCTGTGGCGTTGGCTGGAAGGGCCGATCCGCTTCTCCTCGATCTATGGCGGCGAGGATTGGGACGCGCGGCTGGTGCCGCCGGGCTGGATGGAGCCCGGCTTCGACGATCGCGCCTGGCAGCCGGTGCACCAGGTGCCTGGGCCGGGCGGTGCCTTGCGCGCAGGCATGGTGCCGCCGGTGGTGGCGGCGCGCAGCCTGGCTCCCGTTTCGATGGCCGAGATTGCGCCGGATGTCGTGCTGGTCGATTTCGGCGTGAACTTTGCGGGCCGGCCGCGCATCGTCGTCGATGCGCCTGCCGGCGCCACGCTGACCGTGGTGCCGGGCGAGGCGCTGGACGACCAGGGCCGCGTGAGCCAGCGCAGCTTCAACGCCGGGCCGGGCAACGGCGTGCAGTTCACCTCCGTCTGCGCCGGTCGTGGGCCCGAGCGTTTCGAGCCGCTGTTTACCTATCACGGCTTTCGCTGGCTGGAGCTGCGTGGCTTGCCCCGCGCCGCGATCAGCGCGGTGGAAGGTTTGGTGCTGCATGCCGATCTGGCGCGGGTGGGCCAGTTCCATACCGATGATCGGCTGCTCAATGGCATTCACGGCCTGATCGACCAGGCGGTAACGAGCAACATGGTCTCGGTCCTCACCGATTGCCCGCACCGTGAAAAGCTTGGCTGGCTGGAGCAGACCTATCTCAACGCGCCGACCGTTCTCTACAACCGCGATGCCGCACCGCTTTATGACAAGCTGGTGTGCGATATTGCCGAGGCGCAGCAGGATGATGGCATGGTGCCGGGCATCGCGCCCGAATATGTCGCGTTCCAGGATGACCAGGGCCGGGATCAGGTCTGGCGCAATTCGCCCGAATGGGGCGCCGCGGCCGTGCAGGCACCCTGGGCTGCCTATCGCCTTGGCGGCGATGCCACGCTGCTGGCGGCCGCCTGGCCTGCGGCGCAGCGCTATTGCGCCTATCTTGCCGCGCGCGCGGTGGAGGGCACTGTCGATTTCGGCATGGGTGACTGGTACGATCTTGGCCCCAACGAGCCTGGCGAAGCGCAACTGACCTCGCGCGCACTGGTGGGCACGGCCACGCGGATTGCCTGCCTCCAGGCCATGGCGCGGATTGCACCGCTGGTTGGCCAGGGTGCGCAGGCTGCCGATTTTGCGGCGCAGGCGGCGCGGGTCACGCGGCAGTTCAACGCCCGTTTCCTCGATCCTGCCACGGGCCGCTATGAACGCGGCAGCCAGACCGCGCAGGCCATGCCGCTGGCGCTCGATCTCGTACCCCCGGCGCAGCGCCAGGCCGCGCTGACCGCGCTGATCGCAGCCATCCGGCGCGAGGGCAATAGCGTGACGGCGGGCGACATCGGCTATCGCTACGTGCTCGATGCCCTCGCCGCCGCCGGGCGCGACGATGTGATCCTCGCTATGCTCAAGGTCCGCGATCGCCCCGGATATGCCATGCAACTGGCGCGCGGCGCCACCGCCCTGACCGAGGCGTGGGACGCCAATCCGACGAAATCGCTGAACCATTTCATGCTGGGGCAGGCCGAGGACTGGTTCTATCGCCGGCTCGCCGGGCTCGATATCGATCATGGTCGCACACACGCTGCGGCGTTGCGCGTGGCGCCACAGATCCTGCCGGGCCTGGGCAGCGTCGCCGCCAGCCACCGCCTGCGCGAAGGCGTGCTTTCGTGCGCCTGGCGGCAGGAGGCGGGTATCTTGACGGTGGACGTGGCGGTGCCTGCCGGCCGGCAGGCGCACCTGGTGCTGGCGCACGCAGTGCCCGGCACTCTGCGCGAACAGGGCCGTCCGCCGGCGCGTGTGCCCGGCGTCAAAGGATTTGCGGCGGGCCCGGCGATCGTGCTCGGTTCGGGCCATTACCGCTGGACGGCCCGCGCGGCAGATTGAGCGCGCGGGCCGCCGTGCCGATCAGTGGCGCGCCGGTTCGAACAGCGATGTGCTGATGGTGCCGGCCAGCGCTGCATAGCCGGCGTCGTTGGGGTGAAGGTGATCGCCTGGCTCAAGGCGGGGATCGATTCGTGCCGGATCGGTTGGATCGGCCGCAGCCTTTTCGAAATCGATCACGCCGTCGAACAGGCCGCCGGAGCGGATGAAGGCATTGACCGCCTGGCGCATCGCTTCGCCTTCGGGGGTGAAATAGACCGCGCCCTTGTAGGGCAGGATCGTGCCGCCGATCACCTTGATGCCGCGTGCGTGCGCGCGCATCACGATTTGGCGATAGGCCGCGATCACGCGTTCGGCGGTTGCGTCGCTGTCCGGCTTGTTCCACCAGCCGATATCGTTGATCCCCTCCAGCAGCACGATATGGGTAACGCCGCTCACCGCCAGGGCATCGCGATCGAGCCGCGCCAGCGCGGGCAGGCCGAACCCTTCGTGCAGCAGGCGATTGCCGCTCATCCCGGCGTTGACCACGCTCCACCCGCGATAGCGCGGATCGGCGGCCAGGCGCGCGGCGAACTGCTGGGGCCAGCTCATGTCCTTGCCCGGCGTCGATGCCGCGCCTTCGGTGATCGAATCGCCAAAGGCCACGATCACCGGGCCATGCGCGGCGCGGGCCACTTCCACTTGCGAAACCACCGCCGGCCCGCGCAGCGGCCGGGCGCCGGCCATGGCATCCACGGCCATCTGCTCTCCTGGCGCCACGATCAGGTCGGCATGGTGCGCCGCCGGCATCGCGCTGTCCTTGTAATAGACCGAGATCGCGATGTGTTGCAGCGCCGCGACCGGCAGATCCACCGTGTCGCTGACCAGCGGCGCCCCGGTGGGTATCCATGCTTCGGCCGCGCCGGCAAAGGTGACGGCGTGATCGCTGCCCGCCGCGATGTGCCCGTCGGCCCCCACCAGCGCAACGTGGATGCCGGCGATGCGGATGGGCGAAATCCCCAGTTCGTTGGTCAGCTTGAGGCGGATGGCGCTTCCCGCGGCATCGACGCGCAAGACCTGGCGCACCGTCTGGTTGGCAAAGATCGCGGGCGTGCCGCCCGGCTGGCCGGCAATCGGCGCGAAAGGCGCGCTGAACCATCCGGCGGCCCAATCGGCCTGGGGTGGCGGGCTGGCCGCCAGCAGCAGGGGCGCGCCCAGCAGGGCCAGTGCGGCGATGGGCCTTGGGATCATGGTCTCTCCTATTTTGACGTCTTGCGGGTCTTGGACGGCTTGGTCGCTGGCGGTGCCGGTTCAGCACTGCCGGCACGCGGCAGGCCGTCGAGCGTCAGCCCGGCGGCCATGCCGATCGCCGTGGCGGTGCGCTCCAGCGGTTCGAGCAGCGGGTCGAGGCGCGCGTCGCCATTGGCGTCGATCAGCGTGGCGATGGTCAGGGCCGCGTTGAGCGGAGCTCCCGGTGTGCCGACCAGCACGCCGATGTCTGCCCCGCCCAGAAAGCGTTCGCCCAGCGACCGGGCATGGCCGCGCTGGCGCACATCCTCGATGCGGGCCAAAAGCTCTTGCCGCGCGGCCGGCGCGGTGGCCTGCCATTCGCGCGAATGGGCAAGCCAGGCGTCGAGTGCGGACGGCGCCAGCCCGGCCAGCAGCAGGCGCCCGGAATTGGTGCGCAAGGGGGAATGGGTAGAGCCGACTTCCACCGACAGGCGAAACGGGTTGGGGCTTTCCTCCTGGGTCAGCACCAGCACCTGGCTGCCCTGCAACACGGTCAGATGGCAGCTCTCGCGCACTTCATCCGACAGCGCGCGCATCAGCGGCCGTGCCGCGGCAATCAGCGTTTCGTAGGGTGAGTGGATGCGTGCCAGCTGGAACAGCTTGAGCGTGAGGGCATAGCCGCCATTGGTGGGATCGCGACGGACATAGCCGCGCCCTTCCAGGCAGGCGAGCATGCGGAACAGTTCGCCGGGCTGGCGGTTGAGCGCGCGCGCCAGTTGCGACTGGGTCATCGGCACCGCCTGGTCGGCCAGATACTCCACGATATCCAGGCCCTTTTCAAGGGCAGGCACGGCATATTTCCGCCGGCGTTCGTCGGTCGACAAGGTGCTGTCCGACAAGCTTTCCGACTCTGGATTGGCAACCATCATCTCTCCCTCCGCGGCTGGTCCGGCGATCTCGATGGTTCCGTAACCCATGGTCGAGCGAAGTGCCATCATCGCCTGCCGGCGCACGTGCCGATGCGCGGGCTGGCGGTGCGATCCGGCAGGGCGGCGCAAGCAGCGTGAGGGGAGATCAGAAATTGCATTGAATGTTTATATAGAGACTGTATGTTTGCCTGTAAACAATGAGTGAACTGGAGGACGGGATTGGAACAGCGGCTCAACCACGCGGAAACGGCAACGGACACCGCGCCGTCTGCGGGCAACCAGGGGCCGCTGAGCGATCTGCTGGTGCTGGACATGGCCCAGTTCCTGGCCGGGCCATCGGCGGCCCTGCAACTGGCGGACCTGGGCGCGCGGGTGATCAAGGTAGAGCGGCCGCAAAGCGGCGACTTGTGCCGCGATCTCTATCTGAGCGACACCGACATTGCCGGCGATTCCACGCTGTTCCACGCCATCAACCGCAACAAGGAAAGCCTTGCGGTCGACCTCAAGGACTCGCGGCAACTGGCCGAGTTGCGCCGCCTGGTGGCGCAGGCCGACGTGATCATCCAGAATTTCCGGCCCGGCGTGATCGAACGGCTGGGCCTGGGCTATGACGACGTCAAGGCGATCAACCCCAGCCTGATCTATGCCAGCGTTTCAGGCTTCGGCAGCGCCGGCCCCTGGGCGGCGCTGCCGGGCCAGGACTTGCTGGCCCAGGCGCGCTCGGGCGTGATGTGGCTGACCGGCAGCGCCGATCACGGCCCGATGCCGATCGGGCTTTCGGTGGCAGACATGCTGGCTGGCCATGTCCTGGCGAAGGGTATTCTCGCGCTCCTGGTACGGCGCGCGCGCACGGGGCTGGGCGGGCGGATCGAAACCAGCCTGCTCGAAGTGCTGGTCGATTTCCAGTTCGAGCTTTTGACCACTTATCTCAACGACGGGCGCCGCTTGCCCACGCGGGCGGCTGCGCACGGCGCCAATGCCTACCTTGCCGCACCCTATGGTGTCTATCGCACGGCCGACGGGCATCTTGCCTTGGCTATGACCCCGCTCGCACGGATTGGCGAATTGCTCGACCTGCCAGGCCTGGGGGATGCCGGCAATGGCTTCGATGGACGCGACGCCCTGCTCGACCGGATCGCCGCGCGGCTGGCCAGCCGGACCACGCAGGAATGGCTGTCCATCCTGGAGCCGGCCGGCATCTGGACGGCCGCCGTGCTCGATTGGCAGCAATTGCTGGACGCCGAAAGCTTTCGCGCGCTCGACATGCTCCAGGCGATCAACGGACGCGGGCGCAGCATCCTGACCACGGCGAGCCCGATGCGGATCGATGGCCAAAGGCCGGGTTCGGCGCGCGGCGCGCCCCGCGTAGGCGAGCACAGCGCCGCCATTGCCGCCGAATTCGGCCTCGCGCTGGCCTGACGCATGGGCCGGGGAACGTGCCGCGCGGCGATGGCCATCCTGTTGGCGGCAGTTGCGGCGCCAGCCTTGGCGCGCCCGGCGCCGCCGCCGCTGCCGCGCGTTGCCACGTCCGATGGGCGCCCGGTGCTGCTGGTGGATGGTGCGCCGTTCCTGATGCTGGGCGCGCAGGCCAACAATTCTTCGAATCACGCCAGCGTCTTGCCACAGGTTTGGCAGACCATGGCCGAACTGGGTGCCAACACGCTGGAAATGCCGGTGGCCTGGGCGCAGATCGAACCGCGCGAGGGGCAATTCGATTTCGCCTTCGTCGATAGCCTGATCGCGCAGGCCCGCGCCCGCAACGTGCGGTTGGTGCTCTTGTGGTTCGGCACGTGGAAGAACGGTGGGCCGGGCTATACGCCGCTATGGGTCAAGACCGACCTGGCGCGTTTTCCGCGCAAGCGCGATGCCCAGGGCCGCCCGCTCGCCGCGCTGTCGCCCTTTGCCGAGACCACGCTGACGGCCGACCGCACCGCGTTCGTGGCCGTGATGCGTCATCTGGCGCAGCATGATCGCGATCATAGGGTGATCATGGTGCAAGTGGAAAACGAGCCCGGCGCCTTTGGCATTGCGCGGGATCGCAGCCCGGCGGCCGACACACTGTTTGCCCAGCCGGTGCCCGCTGCCTTGCGGCTGGCGATGCATCTGTCATCGGGGAACTGGCAGCAGGCGTTCGGCCCACTGGCGGACCAGGCGTTCATGAGCCGGTACACCGCGCGCTATATCGATGCGATTGCGGCGGCGGGCAAGGCGATCAAGCCGCTGCCGATGTATTGCAATGCCGCGCTCAGCGATCCCGTCGCAAAGACGGTCGATCCGCAATGGATTTCGAGCGGGTCACCCGATTGGAACATGATCCCGATCTGGAAAGTGGCCGCGCCGCATCTCGATTTCGTCGCGCCCGATATCTACACGCGCGATTGGTCACAAGTGCGCGCTTACCTTGCCACCTATGCCCGGCCCGATAACGCGCTGATGATCCCCGAAATCGGCAACGATGCGGCCTATGCGCGCTTTTTCTGGCCGGCCCTGGCCCATGGCGCGATCGGGTTCGCGCCGTTCGGAATGGATGCCACCGGCTATGTCAACTATCCGCTGGGTGCCAAGCGGCTCGATGCCGCGACGATCGGTGCCTTTGCCGCCAAATTCCGCTTCATGGCGCCGATGGCACGGGGCTGGGCCGCCTTTGCCGCGCGCCATGCCGGGTGGGGTGCCGCCAAGGATGACGACGGCGCGGACCAGGCCCACGCGTTTGGCGATTGGCAAGTGGCCGTGCAATTCGATCGCTGGATGATCGGCGATGAAAGCTGGACGTTTGCCCATCCCGATCCAGCGCCCACGCAAGGGCGCGCGACGGGCGGCGCGGCGATTTTCCCGCTCGATGCCAACAGCTTCCTCGTGGTGGGCAGCGATGTACGCCTGCGCTTTTCCCGCCGCGCGCCACAAGACGCCGCGTCATGGCAATACCTTTCGGTCGAAGAGGGCCGGCTCGATAGCGGCGGCAACTGGGTGGGCCAGCGTCCCTGGAATGGCGACCAGACCGATTATGGCCTCAATCTTCCCGAACATCCGGTGATGTTGCGCGTGGTGCTGGGCGCGCTGGCCCCATGACCGCCGACCGCCATCCCAGCAGGAGCATCGCATGACGACACCGTTCACCCTTTCCGGCAAGCGCGCCATCGTCACCGGCGCAGGGCAGGGCATCGGCCGCGCCAGCGCCGAAGCGTTCCGCGATGCAGGCGCGCAAGTCCTGGCGCTCGATCGCAATGCGCAGGCGCTGGCGGAGCTGGCAGCAGGGTGCCGCACCCAGGTGCTCGATGTGACCGATCGTGCTGCCATCGCGGCGCTCGCCGCCGCCGAAGAGGGTTTCGACATTGTCTTCAACTGCGCCGGCGTGGTGCACGGCGGTACCGTGCTCGATTGCAGCGACGAGGATTGGGCCTTTGCCTTCGAATTGAACGTGACCGCCATGTTCCGGCTGATCCGGGCGTTTTTGCCCGGCATGATCGCACGCGGGGGCGGATCGATCATCAACATGGCTTCAGTGGCCAGTTCGGTGATCGGCGTGCCCAATCGCTTTGCCTATGGCGCATCGAAAGCTGCCGTGATCGGCCTGACCAAGGCGATCGCGGCGGATTTCGTGCAGCAGGGTGTGCGGTGCAACGCGATCTGTCCTGGCACGGTCCATTCGCCCTCGCTCGAACAGCGCCTGGCCGCCAGCGGTGATTTCGATGCGGCGATGCGAGCCTTTACCGCGCGCCAGCCAATGGGGCGCATCGGCCGGCCGGAAGAGATTGCTGCGCTTGCACTTTATCTTGCCAGCGATGCGTCTGGCTTTACCACGGGGCAGTGCCACGTCATCGATGGTGGCTGGTCGAACAGCTGATGCCATCGGCGCGATCCGCCCGCCTTGCGGGCCCCCCCCGTTTCCCGAAAGGACCGATCATGAAATTGCTGCGCTATGGAAACCCTGGGGCGGAACGGCCGGGTCTGCTCGATGCCGAAGGTGCGGTGCGCGACTTGAGCGGCCATGTTGCCGATATCGACGGCAGCGCGCTCGATCCCGCCACGCTGGATCGGTTGCGCGCGCTCGATCCGGCCAGCCTGCCGCTGGTGGCTGAGCCAGGGCGGTTGGGCGCCTGCGTGGCCAAGGTCGGCAAGTTCGTGTGCATCGGCCTCAACTATTCCGACCACGCCGCCGAAACCGGCGCCACCGTGCCATCCGAACCCGTCGCGTTCATGAAGGCCACCAGCGCCATCTGCGGGCCGAACGATCCGGTAATCCAGCCGCGCGGCAGCACCAAGCTGGATTGGGAAGTGGAACTCGCCTTCGTCGTGGGCAGTCCCGTCAGCTATGCCGACGAGGACACCGCCCGCGCGGCGATTGCCGGATACTTCGTTTGCAACGACGTGTCGGAACGGGCCTTCCAGCTTGAGCGCCAGGGCCAGTGGATGAAAGGCAAGGGTTGCGACAGCTTTGGCCCGATCGGCCCCTGGCTCGTCACGGCCGACGAAGTGGGTGACCCTGGCCAGCTGGCAATGTGGCTCGATGTCAACGGCACCCGCTATCAGGATGGTTCCACCCGCACGATGGTCTACCAGCCGGCCTTCGTGCTCAGCTACATGTCACAGTTCATGAGCTTCCAGCCTGGCGACGTGATCACCACCGGCACGCCTGCCGGGGTTGGCCTGGGCTTGACCCCGCCCAAGTTCCTTCAGCCGGGGGACGTGATCGAACTGGGCATCGAAAAGCTGGGCACGCAGCGCCAGGTCGTGGTGCCCGCGCCCTGAAGCGCAAGGGCAGGGGAGCCGGGCCGGCCTGGGGTCGCCGGCCAGGCCCTGCCATGGCTCAATGGTCGGCGCCGACCGGGATCACCGCATTGCCCTTGATACGGGCATAGCGCACGCGCAGGACCTGCGGCAGGCCGGAGAAATTGAAGCCATAGTCGATCTGGTCGCCATTCCACACCCGATCGAACACCCAGCGCTGGCCGCCTTCACCGTCGGGCTCGTAATGCCCTTCCTCGGCGCGCAACAGCAGCAGCGATTCCCCCGGTGCGGGATCGGCCAGGGCGAGAGTGACCCGGGTATCGAACCCGGTGATCAGGAACTCGTCCGGCCCCAGTTGCGCCAGTGCAGCGCCGCCGGTTGGCTGGGTGTTGCCGGCCGGGGGATCGAACCCGAACTGATGCTGGCCAAAGCCGAGCGTCGCCTTGTAGCGCCCAAGCGTGAGTTCACGGGTGTGCTTGGCGGCCGGGTCGATCGGTTCACCCGCGGCGCGCACCAGGCCTTGCGCTCCGGCCTTGGCCCAGACCGACTGCATCGGCGCAAACAGGCGATAGATGCGGGCAAAGCCGTTGAGCGAACCATCGAGCGCGCGGGCGCCGAGCGGATAGTTGAAGTAACCGGTCTGATCCATGCCGAACGGCGAAAAGCCGATCGTGCCCTTGCCCAGCGCATCCCAGAAGAACCGGGCATATTCGGTGGAATTGCCGATTTCGGGCACCATCAGCGGATTATCGGGCCGCCCGTAGAAGCCCAGGTATGCGGCCACGGCCTTTTCATCGTGGTTGTAGATATCGGGTGCCACCAGATCGAGCGCGGGCGCGGCCAGCTTGTAGATGTCGATCACATGGTGGACCGGTCCACCGCTGGAATAAGTGGTGGCCGCCTGTCGGCCGAAAGCCGAGGCGAGGGCGGCATTGGCATACATTGGCAATGCCTTTTCCGCCTTGCCGGCGAGCGCCACGGTGTTGATGTAGCTGGCCACGTACCAGGCCTGGAAATACTCGTCGGCATCGCTGCCAAAGGCCTTGGCCCAGCTTTGCCCGGCCGGCTTACCGTAATGCTTGAGCAGGGTGGCTGGCGCCGGCCCATCGAACAGCTTTTGCGCCTGCGGCGAAAAATCGCGCACATTGCCATAGCTGCCCACTTCGTTTTCCACCTGGACCATGATCACGGTGTTCTGCGGATCGGCTTGGCGCAAATGGCGCATCAGGGTGGCAAAGGCGCGGGTATCGGCCTTGAGCGTTTCGGTGCCGAGCGGGCTCATCGCATAGTGCACCTCGCCCTTGGGGGTGAGCATGTGGGGAAAGCGCGCGGGGTTGAGCTTGACCCACTCGGGGGCATAGGCCGGCGCTGTGTTCTTCCAGGTTGCAAACCACAGCAGGACCAGGCGCTTGTTATGCTGGCGCGCTTCGCCCAGCAGATGGTCGACCCAGGAAAAATCGAACTGGCCTTCGCGCGGCTCGATCTGTTCCCAAGCCACGGGGATTTCAAGGGTGTTGGCCGCCATGGCATCGATCGTGGGCCAGACCTGCTTGAGCGGCGCGGGATAATTGCTGGAGTTGTTGGCTTGCGCCCCCAGCATCAGGAACGGCGCGCCATCGACCACCAGCATCGCACCGGATTTCGTGCGTTCGATATGGGGAAGCGGTGCGGCCGTTTTGCCCTGCGCGATGGCCGGGCATGGCGCGGCCAGTCCTGCGGCCAGCGCGGTTGCCATGGCCAGTGGCAAGGCACGGCGGCATGCGTGGTGGAACAGCCCGAGCGGTGCGGCAAGCGGCATCGTCATCTCCCTGGTGGCAACTGTGGCCTCGCCCTGCGCGGGCAGGATCGTTGTTTGCCCGGCTGCGCCAAAAGCACTTGACAGCCGACGGGTTTGCATGATGGTAGCGCTATCAGAATTTGTCAACGATTGCCCGATGGTTGGGGGAGATAAAATGGACGGGGTTTCGTCAATCACAGCGCTGTTGCCCGACGATTGGGAATCGGGCCGGTTTCTGGGGCGGGTGCAAACGCCGGCCGGGCCCAGCCCCATCCTGGTGCAAGACGGCATTGCCTATGACATGGCAGCCGTGGCGCCGACCGTTTCGCAACTGGTTGAAATGCTGCCGCTCGATCCCGGCGCCGGCATTATGCTGGGCCGGCTCGATGCGCTCGACCTGCCGTTGCTGAGCCCGGTGGACCTGCAATGCGTCAAGGCTTGCGGGGTCACGTTTGCCACCTCCACGCTCGAACGCGTGATCGAGGAACGCGCCCGCGGAGACTCGAGCAAGGCGCTGGAAATTCGCGCCCGCATCGAAGAGCGCGTGGGCGGTTCGATCCGTTCGGTCGTGCCCGGTTCGGCCGAGGCCGAAGCGCTCAAGGCCTTGCTGATCGAAGACGGGCTGTGGTCGCAATACCTGGAAGTGGCGATCGGGCCCTATGCCGAAGTCTTTACCAAGGCACCGGTGCTGGCCACCGTAGGGCCGCTGGCGGCGATCGGCGTGCGCAGCGATTCCACCTGGAACAATCCCGAACCCGAAGTGGTCCTGCTGGTCAACGCCACGGGCACCGTCGTGGGCGCGACGCTGGGCAACGACGTCAACTTGCGCGATATCGAGGGCCGCAGCGCGCTCTTGCTGGGCAAGGCCAAGGACAACAACGCGTCCTGCTCGCTCGGCCCGCTGGTGCGCCTGTTCGACGAGGGGTTTACCCTTGATGACGTGCGCCAGGCCGAAGTGGACCTGGTGATCGAGGGCACCGACGGCTATCGCCTGGAGGGCCATTCGAGCATGAACGAGATCAGCCGCGATCCGCTCGACCTGGTGCGCCAGACCTTGAGCGAGCATCAGTATCCCGATGGCTTTGCCCTGTTCCTGGGCACGCTGTTTGCCCCGGTGCAGGATCGCGACGATCCCGGCCGCGGCTTTACCCACAAAGTGGGCGACGTGGTCACCATCGCCACGCCGCGCCTGGGCAAGCTGGTCAACACCGTCGTCACCTGTCCGCAGGCGGAACCGTGGACCGTGGGCATCGGCGCGTTCTACGCCAACCTGGCCGCGCGGGGCCTGTTGGGGGAAACGGCGTGAGCGGCCTTAACGGAGCAATGAACGGCAGCGACAAGCGCGCGATCTATCCCAGCCTGATGGGCAAGCGCGTGTTCATCAGCGGCGGCGGCAGCGGCATTGGCGAGGGGCTGGTCGAGGCCTTCGTGGCGCAGGGCGCGCATGTGGTATTTTGCGATATTGCGGCCGAACAGGGCATCGCGGTGGCAACGCGCCTGGGCAACAGCCATGCGCCCGCGCCGCTGTTCCTGGAATGTGATTTGCGCGATGCCGAGGCGATTGCCGCCGTGATGCGCGCCGCCGAAGCGCATCTGGGCGGCATCGACGTGGTGATCAACAACGCCGGCAACGATGATCGCCATGCCGTGGAGGAAGTGACGCCCGCCTATTGGGACGAGCGCATGGCGGTCAACCTCAAGCACCAGTTCTTTGTGACGCAGGCCGCCGTGCCGGCGATGAAGCGCGCGGGTGGGGGCGCGGTGATCAACCTGGGGTCGATCAGCTGGCACCTGGGCCTGCCCGATCTGGTGATCTACCAGACCGCCAAGGCCGCGATCGAGGGGCTTACGCGCGGCCTGGCGCGCGAACTGGGCCGCGACAATATCCGCGTGACCGCGATCATTCCCGGCAACGTCAAGACGCCCCGCCAGGAACAGTGGTACACGCCCGAGGGCGAGGCCGAGATCGTCGCGTCGCAGTGCCTGGATGGGCGGCTGGTGCCGGCGGACGTCGCCGCCCTGGCGCTGTTCCTGGCCTCGGACGATGCGCGGCTGATCACGGGTCACGAATATTGGGTGGACGCGGGATGGCGCTGACCATTCCCGGCGCAAAACCAGAGGCAGTCTGGCCGCTGGGCGCCACGCTGGGCGAAGGTCCGGTGTGGGTGGCGCGCGAAAACGCCCGGGATTCGGCCCTGTGGTTCGTCGATATCAAGGCGCCGGCGATCCATCGCTTCGTGCCGGAAACCGGGGCAACCGCCAGTTGGCCGGCGCCCGCGCAAGTGGGCTGGGTGCTGCCCTGCGCCGATGGCACGATGCTGGCCGGCCTGCAAAGCGGGGTGCATCGTTTCGATCCCGCGAGCGGGGCATTCAGCCTGCTCGCGGCCCCCGAAGCGCATCTGCCGGGCAATCGCCTGAACGATGCGACCGTAGCCGCCGATGGCGCGGTGTGGCTGGGTTCGATGGACGATGCCGAAGCGGCCGATACCGGGCGCATCTATCGGCTGCACGGTGCAGCCTGTGCGGACAGCGGCCTGCCACCCGTTTCGATCACCAATGGCCCGGCGTTTTCGCCCGATGGCACCACGCTCTATCACCACGATACGCTGGGCCGCCGCATCTGGGCGAGCACCGTGGCCGATGGCGTGGTCACGGAGACTCGCCTGTTCGCGCAGATCGAGGATGGCGCGGGCTATCCCGATGGGCCGGTGGTGGATGCCGAGGGCTGCCTGTGGGTGGGCCTGTTCGCTGGCTGGGGCGTGCGCCGCTATGACCCGGCGGGTCAATTGATCGGCACCGTTCCATTTCCCGTGGCCAACGTGACCAAGATCGCGTTCGGCGGGCCGGGCTTGCGCACCGCTTATGCCACCACGGCTTCCAAGGGCCTGGGGGCGGCAGAGCGCGCGGCCCAGCCCCTGGCGGGGGCCTTGTTTGCTTTCGACCCCGGCGTTGCCGGGCTGCCCTGCCATCTGGCGCAGGTATAAGAACAAGTGGGAGAGGGAAGGATGACAGATACGGCAGGAGGCGCAGTGAACATGCGCCTGATCGGTGCCATCGTGGCCGTGGCCACGATCGGCGGGTTCATGTTCGGGTACGATTCCGGCGTCATCAACGGCACGCAAAAGGGGCTTGAGGCGGCGTTCGACCTGGGCAAGGTGGGCATCGGCGTGAACGTCGGCGCCATCCTCGTCGGTTCGTCGATCGGGGCCTTCGGGGCCGGGCGTCTGGCCGACAGCATTGGCCGGCGCGGCGTGATGAAGCTGGCGGCGATCCTGTTCCTGGCCAGCGCGCTGCTGGCCGGCGCGGCCGGGTCTTCGGTGATCTTCATCCTCGCGCGCATCGTCGGCGGGCTGGGCGTGGGCGCGGCCAGCGTGATCTCGCCGGTCTATATTTCCGAAGTGGTGCCGGCCAACGTGCGTGGCCGTTTGTCGAGCGTGCAGCAGGTGATGATCATCACCGGGCTGACCGGCGCCTTTGTGGTCAATTACATCCTGGCCCAGGTGGCCGGGGAATCGACCGCGATCCTGTGGGCGGGCCAGCCGGCCTGGCGCTGGATGTTCTGGCTGCAGGCGCTGCCGGCGGCGATCTATTTCCTGGCGCTGCTCGGCATTCCCGAAAGCCCGCGCTACCTGGTGGCCAAGGGCGATGAAGCCGGCGCGCAAGCGGTGCTCACCCGCCTGCTCGGCGCGGCGAGCGCGACGCGCACGGTCGCCGAAATCCGCGACAGCCTGGCGGCTGATCATCACCGTCCCAAGCTGTCTGACCTGATCGACCGCGCCACCGGCCGCATCCGCCCGATCGTGTGGACCGGGATCGGCCTTGCCGTGTTCCAGCAACTCGTCGGCATCAACGTGGTGTTCTATTACGGCGCCACGCTGTGGCAGGCGGTGGGCTTTTCCGAAAGCTATGCCCTGCAGACCAACATCCTGTCGGGCGTGGTCTCCATCGCCGGGTGCCTTGCCACGCTACTGCTGGTCGATCGCATCGGGCGCAAGCCTTTGCTGCTGACCGGCTCGGCCGGCATGGCCGTGACGCTGGGCATCGTCGCCTGGGCCTTTTCCACCGCGGTGCACGGCGCCGATGGCGGCGTGTCGTTGCCCGGCCACAACGGCGTGATCGCGCTGTTTGCCGCCAATGCCTATGTCGTGTTCTTCAACATGAGCTGGGGTCCGATCATGTGGGTCATGCTGGGCGAAATGTTTCCCAACCAGATCCGCGGCTCTGGCCTGGCGGTTTCCGGCTTTGCCCAGTGGATTGCCAATGCGGCGATTTCGGTCAGCTTCCCGGCGCTGGTCGTTTCGCCGGGCCTGGCGATCACCTATTCGTTCTATGCCGCAGCAGCGGCGATCTCGTTCTTCTTCGTGCGCGCCATGGTCAACGAAACCAAGGGCGTGACGCTGGAGCAGATGCAGGGCTGATTGCGCCACGTCGGCCCTGGCCCGTCATGGCGGGTCAGGGCCGGTAGGTGCGCACCAGATCGAGGAACGACTGCACCGCGATATGCTCGATAGAGGGCATGCGCGGCTCGAACGGCTTGCCGTGTCCGGCAAACACGGTCATCCCTTCCATGCTCGCGGAAATGAACAGCGCCACGTCCTCGCGCACGTCAGGGGGCAGATCGGGCCGCATTTCGTCGATGATCGCGCGAAGCGGCGCGCGGGCGCGCACATAGAGCGCGTGCATCAGATCGAACACGAAGGGCTCGTGGTTGGACAGGGCCCAGATCTCGGGAAAGAGATGCGTGGTCTTCTTGGTGCGAATGTCTTCCAGAATGAACAGGCACACGCGGCGCAGGCGGTCTTCGGGAGAGGCACCGGGCATGTGCGCGATGGCCGTGAATTCCACTTCGTAAGAGCGGATCACCGCTTCGAGCAGTTCGCGCACCAGGTCTTCGCGGCTGCGATAGTGGTAGGTGAGGTTGCCGAACTTCATGCCGCAGGCGGTGGCGACTCGACGCATCGACATCGCCGGATAGCCATGCTCGATCAGGATGGTCAGCGCCGTGCGCAGGATCAGTTCGCGCGTCTCCTGCCCCTTGAGATACCCCCCCTCACGCTCTGGCACGATCAGGTCGGTCACCAGGCGTGGTACGCTATCCATTTGATTGTTCATCGTTTCTCCCCGGCTTCGGTCAGGTTGTAACACGCCTTTAAAAATAGGTCACTCGACAAATTTAGGTCAATTGACAGTTTTGTGTCTGAAAGATCATCTTGTGTTGCACAAGGCGAGCCCATCGGCCGCCATGGGGGGACACATGATGCGATCCTTCGCCCTTGCAGCAGGGCTTTCCCTATCGGTTCTGGCGCTTTCGATTGGGGGAAGCGGCACCGCGATTGCCGCGCCGGCTTTTCCCACGCCCTTGCCCGAGGAAACCCTGCCCAGCGTGGCCAAGCTGCCGGCGCAATGGCCGGCAAGCTGGGTGCTGATCCACGATTTCCGTTTCATGTCGATCGTCGACGGGCGAATTGCCGTGGTCGATACCGCCGATCCGGTCAGGCCGCTCAAGGGCCTGGTGCGTGCCGCGCAGTTCGCCAACATGCTGGTTTCGCCCGATCGCGGCGAAATCTACACCGCCGAAACGTTCTATACCCGCCTGTCGCGCGGCGAGCGCACCGACGCGATCACCATCTGGGACATGGCCACGCTCGAACCCAAGGGTGAGATCGTGCTGCCGGGTGGCAAGCGCCAGCAATCGGTCACCTATCCCCACTTGTTCCAGTTCACCAACGGCGGGAAATGGGCGCTGATCGCCAATTTCACCCCGGCGCAATCGGTGACGGTGGTGGACCTGGCGGCGCGCAAGATCCTGAACGAGATCGACCTGCCGGGCTGCGCGCAGATCTATCCCACCGGGGAACGCGGCTTTACCAGCCTGTGCGCCGATGGCTCTGCCTTCAGCGTGACGCTGGACGACAAGGGCGCGGCGGCCAGTTCCAAGACCGTGCTCAAGGTGCAGGACATCGATCGCCAGCCGCTGTTCGGCACGCCGGCGATCGTGGGCAAGACCGCATGGTTCGTGAGCTTTTACGGCATGATCCAGGGCTTTGACCTGTCGGGCGCGGTGATCCGTCCGCTGCCTGGCAGCTTCAGCGTGGGCAGCGCCGAAGGTGGCCAGCCCGAATGGCGCCCGGGCGGCTGGGAAGTGATCCACGCCGATGCCGCCGGCCGGCTCTATGTGCTGATGAGCCCCTATGGCAAGGAAGGCAGCCACAAGGATGGCGGCACCGAAGTCTGGGTGGTGGACCCGGTGAAGAAGGCCCGCGTGCAGCGCATAGCCTTGAAGGGCCAGAGCGTGGCCATTGCCGTGACGCGCGAAGAACAGCCCCATCTGGTGGCCGCGCGCGCCGATGGGGTGGTTGACGTCTATGATGCCGGCACCGGCGCTTTCGTGCGCACGCTGGGGGCCAATGTCGGCGCCAATCCGATCATGATCACGGTGCCGCGATGATGGCGCTCAACCTGTTTTGCGCCATGCTGCTGGCCGGATCGGCCGCGCACAAGGCCTTGGCTCGCGATCGGCTGGCGCCGGTGGCGGCGCGGCTGGCGGGTACGAGCGCCGCGCTTGGACCCGTGGTTCTGCTGCTCGCCGGTGCTGGCGAGATGGCCGCCGCCGTGTTCCTGGTAACCTCGCCGCTCCACGCCGTGGGCGCGCTGCTCGCGGCCGCGATCTGGGCGGCCTATGCCATCGCGCTGTGGCGCAAGCGCGGGCAGACACTCGATTGCGGGTGTGACCTGGCCGCCCGCGCCAAGCCGGTGAGTGCCGCCATCGTGGCGCGCGCGGCGGCGCTGAGCGCGCTGGCCCTCATCCTTTCCACCCTGCCGGCAGCGCCGTTCACGCTTGATGCGCCGTTCGCCGCTGCCGGCTTTTTGGCTTTGTACCTGGGCTTGAGCGAATTGCTCGCCACGCCCCGCCCTGCATGGAGGACCGCGTGATGCTGACCAGCCAGATCCTGTTGTGGACCGCCGTGATTATCCAGGCGCTGCTGATTGCCGCGCTCGCCCGCCAGGTGGGCGTGCTGCACGAACGCATTGCCCCGGCCGGCGCGCTCACGCTGCACCAGACCGTGGCCGTGGGTGAAAAGGCGACGCCGATGACGCTGGCCGATGTGGATGGCGCCCCGGTGGCCATCGGTGGCACGCGCCAGGGGCGCAGCCAGCTGCTGTTCTTCGCTTCGCCCGAATGCCCGATGTGCAAGTCCCTGCTGCCGGTGCTGCGCAGTTCGGCGCGGGCCGAGGCCAGCTGGCTTGACGTGGTGGTGGCCGGCGATGGCAGCAAGAGCGCCTATCGCGCCATGGCGCGCGAGCACGGCCTCGACGCGCTGCCGATGGTCTTGAGCGAAGCGCTGGGCCGCGCGTTCGGCGTCGCCAAGCTGCCCTATGCCGTGCTGCTGGACGAAGAGGGGCGCGTTGCCTCGCTCGGCCTCATCAACAGCCGCGAACATCTTGAAAGCCTGTTCGAAGCCAAGGAGCGGGGCGTCGCCTCGATCCAGGACTTCCTCGCCCGCCGCCACAAGGAGGCCTGAGCCATGCGGTTCGACAAGTTGACCGAAACGTTCTCCCGCCGCGTGGCGCGCGGCACCAGCCGCCGTTCGCTGTTGGCCCTGCTGGGCGCGGGCATGACCGGGGCCGCCGCCTTTCCGGTGCTGCCGGTGGCGCGCGCGGCCAGTAGTGAAGGGGGACACGGTGCCCATCCCGGCGGCCCGGCGCGGCCGGCGATGGCCAGCGGGCTGGAACAGGACCCGGGCGACCAGGCGAGCTGCGATTACTGGCGCTATTGCGCGATCGACGGGTTCCTCTGTTCGTGCTGCGGCGGCAGCGTCAACACCTGCCCGCCGGGCACGGAAATGAGCCCGATCACCTGGATCGGCACGTGCACCAACCCGGCCGATGGCCGCGCCTATGTGATCAGCTACAACGATTGTTGCGGCACATCCTCGTGCGGGCAGTGCCTGTGCAACCGCAACGAGGGCGACCGGCCGCAAGTGCGCCCGCAGTCCAACAACGACTACAACTGGTGCCTGGGGTCGCAAAGCAGCGTCTACAACTGTTCGGTCGCGGCCGTGATCGGCGTGGCGCTGGAGAAAACCAAGTGAGGCGCGGGGCGATCCTGGCGGCGGCGGCCGCGCTGGGCGGCGTGGCGCTGATCGGCGCCTATCCCTTGCGGGCCGCGCCCGATGGCGCCGCCGTCTTTGCCCGCTGCGCCGCGTGCCACACCCGTACCGGGGCCGGCGTGCCGGGGGCCTATCCCCCGCTCGGGGCCGATTTCCGCAGCCTGGCGGCCAAGGATGCCGGGCGGCGCTATATCGTGCTGGCCGTCACGCGCGGGCTGATGGGGCCGATCACCGTGGAAGGCAAGCCCTATGCCGGGGTGATGCCGGCGCAGGGCGGGCTGGACGATGGCGCCGTGGCCGCCGTGCTCAACCACGTCGGCACGCAAGTGGCCAAGGCCGGTCCGGCATTCCGCCCGTTTGCCGCCGAGGAAGTGGGCAAGCTGCGGCAAAGCGGGGCGGGCCTGGCCCCGGCCGACGTGGCGAGGCTGCACGCCGGGGCTGGCGGCAAATGAAGGCTCGGCCGCTTGCCCTGGTGCTTGTGGCCGGCAGTCTTGCGGCCACGCTGGCCACCGTTTCCACCCGCGCATCACCGGTGCCGGCAATGCGCGGCGTGGCCGATCCGGTGCAGGCGCGGACCGATTACCAGTTGAAATGCCAGGGTTGCCACCGCCCCGATGGCAGCGGCGACGGGGTTTCCAACCCGCCCATGCAGGGCGTGGTAGCCCAGTTCCTGGGCGTGCCGGGCGGGCGCGATTTTATTGCCCGCGTGCCCGGCGTTGCCACCACCGATTTGGATGACCGGCGCCTCGCCAATCTGGTCAACTGGACGCTCTACACCTTTGATGCGCGGCACATGCCTGCCGATTTCCGGCCCTATACCGCGCGCGAACTCGGCGCACTGCGCCAACATCCCCTTCGGCTTGAGCGTGCCGCGACGAGAGCGCGCCTGGTCGAGGGCTTTACCACCAAGCAGGACTGAACAGGGAACCAACCAGCGGAGGGAAGTCCATGAGGAAGCACGTTTTCGGCGGGGTGGCATTGGCCGCGATCGCCATGGCAGACCCCGTGCAAGCACAAACGGCGCCACAACCCCAGGATGCCGCTGCGGCGCCGGGCGAAATCGTGGTGACGGCGGCCAAGCGATCGGAAAACCTGCAATCGGTGCCGATTTCGGTTTCAGCCGTTGGCGGCGATCAGCTGGCCAAATCGCGTATCACCAATGTGGATAGCCTGGTGACCAAAGTGGCCAACCTGCAGTTGACCAGCATCGTGGGGGACAACACGCCGATCTTTGCCCTGCGCGGCGTTTCGATGTCGGACTACAGCCTCAATCAGTCCAGCCCCGTGGCGACCTATTACGACGAAGTCTACAAGGGCAACTTCGCGTTCCTGGGCGTGGCGATGTACGACCTGGAACGGGTGGAAGTGCTGCGCGGGCCGCAGGGCACGCTCTATGGCAAGAACACCACCGGCGGGGCGGTGAACATCATCAGCCGCGATGCCAAGCTCAATGACACCAGCGGCTATTTCAACGCCGGCTATGGCAATTACAACCGGGTGGACCTGAACGGCGCGGTCAATGTGCCGCTGGGCGACAAGGCCGCGCTGCGCGTGGCGGGCACGTTCGCCCGTGCCGATGGCTGGTTCAAGAACGTGGTGCCCGGCATGCCGGACCTGGCGGAAACGCGCGAATGGGCGGTGCGCGGCACTTTGAAGTGGGAGCCGCGCGATGGCGTGCGCTTTACCTTGCGCGCGTCGCACTCGTTCCAGAACCCGCACAACTATGGCATCTATGCCCAGCCCGAGGCGAGCAACCGGGCCGGGCTTTCCACCTGGCAGATCGCTAGCGACGTGGCGACGCGGCGCCGCGCGGTGACCAATTCGGTGGCGCTGACCGCCAATATCGATCTTACCGATGCGCTCGCGCTGACCAGCATCACGAGCTATGACGCCGGCACGCTGTTCTTTCGCGAGGATACCGACGGCACGGCCACGCGCCTGCTGGAAATTCCCTATTACGACAAGGCCAGCCAGTTTGCCCAGGACTTGCGCCTGACCAGCAATTTCGGCGGACCGTTCGATTTCATCCTTGGCGTCTATTTCAACCGCGAGAAAGTGTTCAACAGCACCTCGTTCGAAATCGCCACGGATGACGACGTGAACGGCGATGGCGCGATTACCGCCGCCGATTGCGCTGACGGTTTCCCGCTGGCCTGCAAGGTGAGCAACCGGTTCGACCAAGTGAAGAAGAGCGTCGCGCTCTACAGCGACCTCAAGTACAAGCTGACCGATGCGCTGACCTTGCGCGGCGGCCTGCGCTTTACCCACGATACCGGCTCGCAAAGCGGCTTCACGTCGAACGCCTATGGCTATGACGACGTGCTGGTCATGAACCTCATTCCCAATTCCACCCTGCGCTTCAAGACCGATAACCTGTCCGGCAAGATCGGGCTGGATTACAAGCTGGCGAGCGGCGCGCTGCTCTATGCCAGCGTCAGCCGGGGCTACCGCGCGCCCAGTTTCAACGCCCAGGCCTTCTTCGATCCCAGCGAATTGAGCGTGGCCAAGGCCGAGCAGGTGACGTCCTATGAAGTGGGCGCCAAGACGCGGGCGTGGGACCGGCGCATTACGCTCAACATGGCGGCGTTCTATTACGACTATCGCAACCAGCAGTTCATCAACGTCGATCCCAGCACGGCCGCGCAGACCCTGCTCAACATTCCCAAGAGCCGGATCTATGGCGCCGAAGCCGAATTGAGCGTGCGCGCCAGCGATGCGCTTTCGCTGCGCGCCGGGTTGGGGCTGCTGTCTGCCCGCATCCAGAAAGGAACGGTCAGCGGCACGGATGTGGCCGGGCGCAAGCTGTCCAACGCGCCGGACCTGACGTTCAACGCGGGGATCGACCTGACGGTGGCCAAGGGCGGTTGGGGCGCGGTGTCGCTGCATCCCGAAGTGGCCTATCAATCGAGCCAATATTTCGAGGTGATCAACATCGCCCGGCTCGAACAGAAGGGCTATGCCCTGGTGAGCGGGCATATCGACTGGGAAAGCGCGGATGGGCGCTATTCCGCGTCGGCCTGGGCCAAGAACCTGGGCAACAAGCTCTATTTCACCTCGCGCGTCGATCTGCTGGCGGGGTTCGGGTTCGATTACAACCATATCGGCAATCCGCGCACCTACGGTGTGACGGTGGGCGCCAAGTTCTGATAGACTGCGGGCCGGGCGAAGGTGACGCAAGAGCGCCCGCCTGGTCAACGCGACAAGCGATGACGGAGAGAGCGATGCCTGAGATGAAAATGCTGATCGGCGGCGCCCTGGTGGCGGGCGACATGACGATGGACGTGATCAACCCGGCCACGGGGGAAGCCTTCCTCACCGTGCCGCGCGCCAGCGTGGCGCAGGCCGATGCCGCGATCGCGGCGGCCAAGGCGGCGCAGCCGGCCTGGGGCGCCACGCCGCTGGCCACGCGGCAGCAGGTGCTGCTCGATCTGGCCGATGCCATCGGCGCGCGGGCCGATGAATTTGCCCGCCTCTTGACGCAGGAACAGGGCAAACCCCTGCCCGAGGCGCAGGGCGAAGTGGCCTGGACGCAGGGCTTCCTGCGCCACTATGCCACGCTGGGCCTGGAAGATCGGGTCATCCAGGACGATGCCGCCGGGCATATCGTTGTCAAGCACCGGCCCCTGGGCGTGGTGGTGGGGATCATCGCGTGGAATTTCCCGCTGCTGGTGGCGCTGTGGAAGATCGGCCCGGCGACGCTGGCGGGCAATGCCATCGTGCTCAAGCCCGCACCCACCACGCCGGCCAGCGCGCTGCTGCTGGGCGAAATCTGTGCGCAGGTATTTCCCGCCGGCGTGGTCAACGTGATCACCGATGCCAATGACCTGGGACCGCATCTGACGGCGCATCCCGACGTGGCCAAGATCGGCTTCACCGGATCGACCGCCACGGGCAAGCGCATTGCCGCCAACGGGGCCGACACGCTCAAGCGCGTGACGCTGGAACTGGGCGGCAACGACCCGGCCATCGTGCTGGACGATGTTGACGTGCGCGAGACGGCCAAGGCGATCTTTGCCAATGCCTTCCTCAATTGCGGGCAAGTGTGCCTGGCAATCAAGCGCGCCTATGTCCACGCCGATATCTATGATGCCATGGCCGCCGAACTCGCCCGCCTGGCGCAAGAGGCCGTGGTGGGCGACGGGCTGGAGCAGGGCACCCAGATCGGCCCGATTCAGAACGCGATGCAGTTCGACAAGATCAAGGGTTTCCTCGATAGCGCGCGCGCCGATGGCGTCATTATTGCCGGGGGCGCGGCGATGGAACGCGCCGGCTATTTCATCGCGCCCACGATCGTGCGCGATGTGACCGACGGGATGAAGATCGTGGACGAGGAGCAGTTCGGCCCGATCCTGCCGCTGGTGAAATTCGATGACGTGGAAGACGTGATCGCGCGCGCCAATGCCAGCGACTATGGCCTGGGCGGCTCGGTCTGGTCGGCCGATGTGGGCCGCGCCGCCGATATCGCCGCGCGGATCGACAGCGGGCAGGTGTGGGTGAACCAGCACCTGGCGATCGGCCCGCACATTCCCATGGCCGGCTTCAAGCAATCGGGCCTGGGCGTGGAGCAGGGCGTGGAAGGCCTGGCCGAATATGCCCAGGTGCAAGTGGTGAACATCAAGCGATGAGCGCGCTATCCCATGCCGTGGGGCCGACCGACGAGCCCCTGCTGAACCTGACCATCGGGCAGGCGCTGCGCCGCGCTGGGCAGGAATGGGCTGATGGCCTGGCGCTGGTTTCGCGCCACCAGGGCCTGCGCTGGACCTGGGCAGAGCTGGACGCCGAAGTGGACCAGGTGGCCACCGGCCTGTTGGCGCTGGGCATTGCCAAGGGCGATCGGGTGGGCATCTGGGCACCCAATGGCGCGGAATGGACGGTGATCCAGTTTGCCACCGCGCGGATCGGCGCGATCCTGGTGACGATCAACCCGGCCTATCGCACCAGCGAGGTGGAATACGCGCTCAACAAGGTGGGCTGTCGCCTGCTGGTGCTGGCGCCCCGGTTCAAGAGCAGCGACTATGTGGCGATGCTGCGCGAACTGGGGCCGGAGCGCCTGCCGTCCCTGGAACATAAAGTGGCGCTGGGCGCTGAAGCATTCGATGGCTTCCTGCCCTGGCAGGCCCTGCGGGCAGAGGCGGACCGGGCGGCGCTCGACCTGGCCGAGGCCGAGCTCGATCCGCACGATGCGATCAACATCCAGTTTACCAGCGGCACTACCGGCTTTCCCAAGGGCGCCACGCTGACGCATCACAACATCCTGAACAATGGCCTGTTCAGCGGTCGCACCATGGGCCTGGGGCCGGCAGACCGGCTGTGCATTCCGGTGCCGCTGTACCATTGCTTTGGCATGGTGCTGGGCAATCTGGCGGCGCTGACCAGTGGGGCGGCGATGGTCTATCCAGGCGAAGCGTTCGATCCGCGCCTGGTGCTGGAGGCGGTGAGCGCCGAAGGCTGCACCGCACTGCACGGCGTGCCCACGATGTTCATCGGCGTGCTCGCCCAGCTGGAGGCAGGCACCTATGACGTTTCCACCCTGCGTACCGGGATCATGGCCGGATCGCCGTGCCCGGTCAGCGTGATGCGCGCGGTGATGGAGCGGCTCAATATGGCCGAAGTCACCATCGGCTATGGCATGACCGAAACTAGCCCGCTGACCACCCAGACGGCGCGGACCGATCCGGTGGCAGAGCGCGTGGAAACCGTGGGCCGCGTGCATCCCCATGCCCAGGCCAAGATCGTGGACAGCGATGGCGCCGTGGTGCCCGTGGGCGTGCAGGGCGAATATTGCTCGCGCGGCTATGCGGTGATGCGCGGCTATTGGGGCGATCCGCAAAAGACCGCCGAGGCGATCGACGCCGATGGCTGGATGCATTCGGGCGACCTCGCCACGATGGACGCCCAGGGCTATATCCGCATCACCGGGCGCATCAAGGACATGATCATTCGCGGCGGGGAAAACATCTACCCGCGCGAGATCGAGGAATTTCTCCTCAGCCATCCCGAAGTGCTCGACGCGCAGGTCTTTGGCGTGGCGGATGACCGGTTCGGCGAGGCAGTGTGTGCCTGGATCATCCCGCGTCCGGGGGCAACGATCGACGAAGCCGCCGTGCGCGCGCATTGCCAAGGCCGCATTGCCCATTTCAAGGTGCCTGCGCATATCCGCATCGTCGAACGCTTTGCCATGACGGTGACGGGCAAGGCGCAGAAATTCGAGATGCGCAAGATCATGGAGGCGCAGTTGCGCGGTGTCGAGGCCAACCCGGCTTAGGTCGTGAACGCATAAATGGCGCCCCCGAGGTTTGAGGCCAAAGGCCCCGTCGCGAGGAGAAAGCGCGCAGGAATATCTTACATATTTCAAGTGCTTTCGACGCTG
>NZ_JABCNG010000001.1 GCF_012932495.1 Novosphingobium sp. SG919 | reverse complement strand
GTCCCGGCCCTTGGCTGCTGGCCAACGTGCCTTGGACCGAGGCTCGCCACCGCATCATCGCGCGCGGCGCCACCGCCGTTGTCGCGCGCCATCTGGGAGTGCCTGAAGGTGCGCCCTGTCTGGTGGTAGAGCGCCGCATCTGGAACGGCGACGTTCCGGTGACCTTCGCCAGATTGTGGTACCCGGGCGAAGATCACGCACTAGAGGGGCGCTTCCTCCCATCCTGGTGATGCCCGCATAGGGTTCGTTTGGGGCATCGCGGGTTTCATGCGTTGACTTCGCGCCCATATAGGGTAGGGGGGTACCCTATGGCACATCTCAGCATGGACTCCGAAGCACTCGTCAAGCGAGTGAGACGTCTTATCGGTCAACTCCAGGCCATCGAACGCGCGCTTGCAGAAGGCGGCGATTGCACCACAACTTTGCACCTGGCCGCTGCAGCACGCGGGGCGATGGGTGGCCTGATCGATGAACTGATCGAGTCGCATCTCAAGGCCCATGTCGCCGCACCAGGGCTTTCCAACGAAGACCGCGAAGAGGGCGCGCAGGCGCTTATCGCAGCCATCCGCCGTTACGCAAAGTGAGCAAGGGAGCGACTTCCATGAGCACTCACTATTCGGATACTCTCGCGGTATCCGCGGCCGCCCACGACCATGATTTCCTCGGAGCAGCGCATGATGCCAACGCGCGCCGCACCCGGCTTGTCGTAATGCTGACTGCGGCCATGATGGTCGGGGAAATTGTAGCCGGCTATGCGACCGGCTCGATGGCGCTGTTGGCTGACGGCTTTCACATGGCCACGCACGCCGGAGCCCTCAGCGTTGCCGCACTGGCTTATGCTTATGCGCGGCGCCATACTCATAACCCAGCCTTCAGCTTTGGCACCGGCAAAGTAGGCGATCTGGCTGGTTTTGCTTCGGCGCTTGTCCTGGCGTTGATCGCGCTGGCCATCGGCGTGGAATCGCTGGTGCGGCTGTTCACGCCCGCCACGGTCGCCTTTGGCGAGGCAACGGTTATCGCCGTGATCGGCCTGGCAGTGAATATCGCCAGCGCGGCTCTTCTGGGCCACGGTCATGACCATGGCCATGGCCATGGCCATTCGCATCATCATGATCATCATGACCATCATGACCATCATGATGACGATGACGATGGCAATGACAATGATACCGATCATCGGCACGGGCACCATCATCACGCACATGGCGACAACAACCTGCGGTCTGCCTATGTCCATGTGCTCGCCGACGCGCTCACTTCCGTTCTGGCGATCCTGGCGCTGCTGGCTGGCCGTTATCTGGGCTGGGTCTGGCTCGATCCAGTCATGGGCATCGTGGGTGGTCTGGTCATTGCGCGGTGGGCCTGGACACTGATGCAGGATACCGCAGCAGTGTTGTTGGACCGCACGCACGCCGGCATAGCTTCCGCTGTTCGCGCCAAGATGAATGCCGCGGGCGATGTTCAACTGACCGACCTCCACGTTTGGCGCATCGGCCCTGACGCGCACGCGGCGATTATAAGTGTGCGCACGCTGGGCGCGCCACTTGCTACTCCAGTCTTGCGGGACCGCCTCAACGGCATCGAGTCTTTGCGCCACTTGACCATCGAGCAGCACTGACACGTAGGGCCATGACCTGCTTCGGTCTGCAACGCGGTGCCGCGCGTTGCATGCGCGCCGGGTGTTCAAAGCAATGACCAGTTGCCCGCTGCGGCGCTGCGGGCGACGGGAATAATTGTGAAGCGATACAGATCGGGCCCACAGTAGCGGCTTCAATAGCTGGGCAAGTCGCCAGCCCTGCCATCTATGATGCTATGGCAGGGCTGGCTCGAAGGGGCACAGCCCGTTGTGGACCTACGTACCCGCCGTGCGCCGCTACGGAGCCAAAATTACGTTCCTCACGTAAGACACGTTGACGTGCTAACCCGTTCGCGGGCCTTTGCGCGCGATGCGAACAGCTGCACTGGCTGCGTAGCAAAATGCAGGGTACGGAGAACGGGGGACTAGACGGGGGACTGAATTTCCCCAGTTGAAAAATAGTCTTTTAAAATAAATGGGTTGTGCTCTTGTTCGAGTCTTCTCGACAGCACGGCTTTGCGGATCGGCGGGCAGGCCTTGCGTACCCTCGACATAAGTCTGCCGGTTGGCTTCGGCCCGGATCAGGCTGGCATCGACAGCAAAGCGGTCGCCGCCGACCAGCCCTTCGTCAATGCAGCGCCGCACGGTGGCTTCGAACAGCTGGCGAAACAGGTCGCTCTCCCGGAAACGACCATGGCGGTTCTTCGAAAAGGTCGAGTGATCCGGCACGTCGCCGTCGAGCCCCAGACGGCAGGACCTGCGGCAAGCCAGGTAGAGGTGTACCTCCTCGCATAGGCGGCGCTCCGACCTGATGCCGAAGCAGTACCCCACGATCAGCATCCGCAGCATCAGCTCAGGGTCGATCGAAGGGCGACCGATCGCGCTGTAAAAGCCGCGCAGGTGCTCGCGCATGCCCGACAGGTCCACGAACCGGTCGATCGCCCGCAGCAGATGGTCGGCGAGGACATGCCGATCCAGGCTGAACTCGTAGAACAGGGCCTCCTGCGCCACCCGGCGCTCGCCCATCATGGCTTGGCATCCTTCAGCATTCTAATGCTGAATCAGACCCTTACCCCAAGTGCAAGCCCGGCTTTTTCAACACAATCCACCAACCCAGGCCATTCATGGGGCCAGCGACATTGATAAACAAACGACCGCTTCCGGCGTACACTCAGGCGCCCGAACGTCCGGAATTGCGGCGCTTGCCGCCGGGATCGTCAGACATATTCCAATTTCCGGTTTCAGCGTGTTCGGACTTACAAGAGCTCGTTGCCGGACGGCGTGATCTGGTCGGGTGATGCCGGTGCTGCCTTAATTGCCGCCCTTCGCCAGCCAAATATCACCCGTCCGAGCTGGCCTTTCGTTCATCATCCACTGACAACGGCCTACGACTTCTGGGTCGAGGTCCGACTGCCTAACGCAACGGCATAAACAGGTCGGTGATGGCTTCATGCTCGGGAACATCGGGGAAGAAACGGACGCGCTGAGCATAGAGCGGGAAGTCGCGCAGTTCCTCGCCGCTGGCGGGCAGCCACGTGCCATAGAGGAATTCAGCCGCCGGGCGCAGATCGTCACTGCTGCCCATCACCCGCAGCACGGCGCAACGCCCGCCCGGGATCGGGCCGACTTCCACGCCTTCATCCTCAGCAGTCAGTGGGCGGCGAATTTCGGTGGCCAAATCGATGTGATAGGCGTCAGGGCCGCTTATCTCTGGGTCGGTATGGAAGATGGTGTAGGTGGCGTGATCGGCGGCGCGCACCCCTTTTCCCTTTCGCCATGCGATGAAGCGCCGGATCGTTTCACCAAGGCTCTGCGGATCGCCGTGGTGGCTCATAAAGGCGACGTTGGTGTCGGGCACCTCGCGCAGGGTTACATCTTCGCTCGAGAAGTGTTGGGTCATGACTTGGCTCCTTGCCCGGGAGAGCGGCGCCATTGCCGCCTCCCATGCCGCCCAGTCTGGCCGCTCCCGAAAGGCCAAAGGCGCCTGACCCATGCGCTGGTGAAAGGCGCGGGCGAAGCTGTCGGGCGCCTCATAACCGGCGTCGAACGCGATGTCGGTTACGGTATCCGCGCGATAGGCCAAGCGCGAAGCTGCCCGTTTCATCCGCGCCATTTGCACATAGCGGTGGAGCGACATGCCGAACATGGCGCTGAACTGCCGATGGAAATGGAAGGGCGAAAAGGCTGCAACCCCGCTGAGCACATCAAGCCCCAGATCGCCATCGAGATGACGGTCGATATGATCGACCACCCGCTGCATACGCAGCAGATAACGGGCTTCGTTGGTGTTGGCGGCAGACATCGGGAACGTCCTTACTGGTGGCCCTGCCTCTTAGCCATGCCGGTATGATCGCCGCTCGACCGATCTTGCGCAATGCCTGTCGCTACTTTCCCCTCGGCGGGATGCCCAGCGCCATTTGCGCGATGGCACCGATCATTCTAGGATGGAAAGGTCGAGCCAGATCGTGCCCCATCCCCTCGATGGCCAACAGGCACGCGCCAGGAATGGCCGAAGCGTGTCTTCTCCATGAGGCAGTGGAAAAAACGGGTCGGCAGTGCCATGGATAACCAGAGACGGGGCCGTTATTCGGGCCAAACGTTCCCGGGGATTACCGTCCATCGCAATTGCGGCCATCTGGCGCGCTGACGCTCTGAGATCTCCGCGACATCGCAACTCTTCCAGAATGAGAGCCCGTTGCCCGGCCTCATCGAAGGGTAAGCATGGCACCGCGATCCGCCGCGCAAACCGCAGACGATGGTCGACATGACCCGCTTCATCCATGCCTGGATCGGGCGTGGGCACCATCATCATCGCAACAACGTCCGGCTCCGGTGAGCGCACTGCCCGGCGTCAGGGTGATGGAAAGCGGAGAGGATCTTTCCGCCATCGTTGCCTTCCGCATTGCTGGTATTCTTGATGCTCAGGTCATGGCCGATTTGGCGCGGCAAGGCATTCGCATCGGCGTTTTGGAAAAGGCGCAAGCGCCCATCGATATGGCGGCACACGGACTGGACACAGTGCTGCGCGCCGCTCCGCAGGTCTATACGAGCGAGCACGACGTCGATGCGCTGGTGCAGGCCGTGGCCGATCTGGCGGTCATGGCCTAAAACCAACAGACCCTGCAGCAAATCAGCTCCGCAGGCCGAAAGCGCCATTCACCCTGTGCACAACCGTCCCAAAGCCGCATCGATACGCGGGTCATCCATCATCGCCACATTGAACCGCATAAAGCCCGAGGCCGTCTGGCTGCTGCTGAAGACATTGCCCGGCGCCAACACAATATCCTCCTCCAGCGCGCGGCGCGCCAGCGCAGTGGCATCAATGCCAGCGGGGAGGCGGCACCACAAGAAGATGCCCGCCGAAGGTTCGATCCAGGGCGTCAGGCCAAGGGCCTTCAGGCGACGGACCGCATTGCCACGCGCATCGGCAAGGCGCGCACGGATCTGCTCCATATGGCGGCGATAGCTGCCGTCGGTCAGGATCTGGTGGACCAGGTTGGCGCCCACGGTATTGCCGGGCATGCCGGTGGCCATGCGCAGGTCGGCCAGGCCCGCGATCCAATCTGCCCGCGCCGCGACATGACCGACGCGCAGGCTGCCCGAGAGCGACTTGGAGAAGCTGCCCACGCGGATCACCCGTTCCAGTCCGTCGAAACTGGCGTAGCGCGGGGCCTGGGTGGTTTCGAAATCGGCGAAGATGTCGTCCTCCACCAGGACCATGCCGGCGCTTTCGGCAATTTTCAGCACGCGCCGTGCCACTTGCGCCGAAAGTGTGGCGCCGGTGGGATTGTGGATCGCCGAATTGGTGATGTAGAGCCGCGGCGCATGGGCGGTCACGGCCTCCGCGAAGGCTTCCACATCGGGTCCCTGCGGCGTGAAGGGCACGCCGATCACCCTGGCGCGGTGCGCGCGCAGCAGGGCGTGGAAGTTGAAATAGGTTGGGTCGTCCACCAGCACCACATCGCCCGGTGCGATCAGATAGCGACAGACCAGATCGATCGCCTGCGTGCCCGAGGCGGTGAGCAGGATCTGATCGGGTGTGGTTTCGATGGTCTGATCCGCCAGCCGCCGGGCGATCAGCTGGCGCAGCGAACCGAGCCCTAGCGGTGAGCCGTAGCCCAGCAGCGTGTCAGCATCGCCATGGCGTGCCAGATGGCGCAATCCCTTGCGCAGCAGTTCTTGGGGCAGCCAGCTTTCAGGCAGCCATCCGCTGCCGGGCTTGAGCGCGCCGGGCCGCCCGTTGAGCGAGAGACGCAGCGCCCAGATCGGATCGACCTCTCGTTCGCGCTCGGGTTCAGCATCGGCGATCGTGAAAGGGGCGAGCACCGGTGCTACATAGAAGCCCGATCCGGGGCGCGCATGGATCGTCCCCCGCGCGGCGAGGCGCTCGTAGGCTTCCACCACCGTCGATTTGGAGAAGCCCGAAGTGTCCGCCATCGCCCGCACTGATGGCAGACGTGCGCCTGCGGCCAGCGCGCGGCGCTCGATCCGGCCCTGGATCAGGGCCATCACCTGTTCCACCTTGGTGCTGCTAGGCGCGTGCTGCGGCTGCAAGTGTACTCTCCATCATATCAGTACGGTTCATTACTATCGTACTGCATTGTCCATGGCACGGCCAGCCCCTGAAGTGCAGAGACAGGCTCGTTCCCGCATGGAGTTGAGATGATGAATTCCCAAGGCTTGTACCGCTTCAGGCAACATTCCACCCCGATGCTGTTCGCCACTCTGGCGGTGCTGAGCGGCTGGGCCGTGCCGTCCAGCGCGCACACCGATCCCTTTGGCGAGCGGGTTGAGATCAAGGTGCACCGGCCCACCACGCCGGTGCGCAGCGACGCCATGGCGCGGCATAACATCGTGCGTTTGGGAAAGGCTGCCATGCAGGCCTGCGGCGCATCGGACCAAAGCTTAGCCCAGGTACAAGCGGCGGTGCGCCGGTCCCCTTGCTGGCATCAGGCGATGGATAGCGCCGTCCGCCAAGTCGGCGATACACAGCTGAGCGCATGGTGGGCCGCGCATCGTTAGCGTCCGCGCGCGTGACGTCAATTTCGGTATAGATCGAGATGAGCGCATGGGGTGGAGCATGCCCCACCCCATGCGATTTCGATCTCGGAGCCCGACCCGCAGGACTTTCAGCCGGGTCGAACGAACAGGTCGACCATGGCACCGTTATGCGCTGCGGAGCCCGCGTCAGCGAAGCCGTGCGCGGTAGCGAACCGGATCGAACGCGCATTATCGGAATTGTGATACCTGCCTTGAAACGCCGGAGGGTGTTCAAATCGGGCGTGGCCCGGGTAACAGCATGATGATCAAGGCTGGGTCACCGATGCTGCTGATGCGATCGGCAAGGTTCCACGGCTGGGTTTTGCACTTATTCTCCATGACGCGAGCCAATCTCCTGCCACTTTGACCCAAGCATGGCTGCCGACGCGACTTTGCGCAAAGCAGCTCGCAACCGATCGACCTAAACAGCAGTAAGTCTGTTTTCTACTCGCTGACTTCGAACTGCGAATGAGCCGCGAGTGATACAATCGTTCACTGTCAATGCGGATGCGTGGACGGCGTGAGTGGCCTCGAGCCAGGAACCACGTGAATCGCCGTCGAAGCTGCGGATCTTGGGCGCGCGACGATGCATCGAAAGTGGACCGTCGAACAAGGGCACAGGTCGGCCGGCGCGAATATTGCTTTGTGGTTAATCACTCCTAAGTACTCGCCCTATAGCCAGTCTACATGAGACTGACGACCATCACGAACTGGGCTTATGGCGTCACCGTCGTATTGTCCCTCATTTCCGGGGGAACGATGCTGCTCGCTTCCCACGCCCAGGATGAGGAACGCACGGCGGTTGCCGAACGCGCCTTGCTGGATCGAGCCGCAGAAAAGATCGTGGAAGAGGAAGGTGCTCTGAGTGGTCTGGCGCGGCAATTCGTCATCAGCGGAGATGCACGAGATCTGGCTGCCTATCAGCAAGCAGGCCAAGGCCTGCGTTCGGTGGAGCAGCGCATGCGCGGCATGTTGGATGCAGGCGCATCGTCGGACGAGTTGGACGCGCTCAAAGCTGGCATGCTAGCCATCGACGAGCTTCAGGACGAGCAGCAGGAGGCTATTACCGCACGCCGGAAGGCCAACAAGTCCTTGGCCATCGAACGGCTGTTCGGGGCCGATTACGAACGCGATCTCGACCGGGCAATGGCCCAGTTCGACAAGTTCCAATACCAGCTCGATCAGCGCACCGAAACGGAGGTTGCCGGTGCCACGGCCCTGGCGCGAATTTGGAGGTCAGCCTCGGAAGCGGCGCTTGCCGTCACCGCTTCCCTGTTCCTCTGCGTGATGTATTTCATTTTCCGCAGGCGGGTAATCCATCCGGTGGTGAAGCTCAGCGATGTGGTGGCGCGACTTGCGGCGGAAGATTACGCCGCCATCCCGCCCGAGTTCGCCCACGTCGACGAGATCGGTGATATGGCTCACGCCATCCGAACCTTTCGCGACAATGGTCTGGCGCGACAAAGGCTGGAGCAGGAACGCAGCAGTGATCGCGCCATCCGGGATATGCTTTCGCGCATGACCCAGCGCATGCAGGCCAGCGACACCTTTCACGATCTCAAATCCGTGATCGAATGCTTTATCCCGGAGATCGCGCCGGCCTATGCTGGCAGGCTGTATCTGCTGGATGAAACGCGCCAAGTGATGGTCGAGGCGGGGTCCTGGCTCTCTCCCACTTCTTCCCCGCCGGAATTTCCGCCCCTGTCTTGCTGGGCGCTGCGGCGCGGTCTGCCGCATCGGCCCGGCGGTGACGGCATAGATATTCCGTGCGCCCATATCGAGGAGCAGGATCGCTCGATCGACTCGATTTGCCTGCCCTTGACCTCTCAGCGCGAAACGCTGGGCCTGCTCTATTTGGAGAGTCATCGCGCCGGTGAGAGCGATGCGGCTTCCGAAGCCAATCTTACGGTGCTGGCGGAGAACATTGCTCTGGCCGTCGCCAACTTGCGCCTGAGGGAAGCGTTGCGCGCCATGGCCATGGCCGATCCGTTGACCGGGCTCGCCAATCGGCGCCACCTTGAGGCGGTGTTGGAAGCTGAAATCGCCATGGCGCAGCAGCATCCCCACCCCCTCAGTTGCATCATGGTCGACGTGGATCATTTCAAACGCTTCAACGATACTTACGGTCATGATGCCGGCGACGTGGTGTTGCGTGAGGTGGCATCCGCCCTGAAAGGCTGCTTGCGGGATGGCGGATTTGCCGCACGGGTTGGCGGCGAAGAGTTTCTACTCCTCCTTCCAGGTCTTTCAGTGGAACAGGCCATCGACCGCGCGGAACTGATGCGTCAGCGAATCAGCGAACTGAAGTTGCGCGTGGACGGCGGCGACCTGGGGACGGTGACCGCCTCATTTGGCGTTGCGGGCACACCCGAGATTTGTGAGCCGCACAAGGTTCTTCAGACCGCCGATGCAGCCCTACTCCGTGCCAAGAAAGCCGGACGCAATCGCGTTGTCTGCGCCCAACCACGGCTGGACAAGGCGCACGGTTGATCGCGCCGACAAAGCTGTCGCTTGAGAGCCCCGACGGCACTGCCGAAAACTGCCTCACATTCATCCTGGGCTCGTCACTCCCGAATGACTGCGCGATGGGGCATGAGGCTCGATCCAGCAGCAATCGCGAAGGACTGGCCCCAACGGAAGCCGAGTGTGTTTGCTAATTCGCCATCATCGCCCGGGCATAGCGCATAGGCGGCATTCCGACGTGGCGAGCAAAGGCGGTGCTGAACGTACTCGCCGAACCATAGCCGACCTGCGCGGCGATATAGTCGATCGTCAACTCGCGTTGGTGCAACAAGCGTTTGGCCAACGCCATGCGCCATGACAGCAGATATTCCATGGGCGGCAGTCCGACAATGCGGCTGAAACGCGCAAAGAACGCAGAACGCGACATCGCCGCCTCGGAGGCAAGAGCGACGACGGTCCAGCTTTGCGCAGGCCGCGCATGCATCGCCCGCAAGGCGCAGGCCAGGCGCGTGTCCGACAACCCACGCGCGACGCTCGGCACGGAAGTAACATCGGCCCCGCATCGCAACGCCTCGATCAGCAACACCTCCAGCAGGCGCTCCAGCACTAGATCGCGTCCCGGTCGGGCGTGGCGGGTCTCATCGCCCACCAGTTGCAGCAGCAGCGCCAGTCGCGGTTGCTCGCGCGCCACGATCATCGCCGGCAACAGCGAGACGAGCAAGGCGGCATTGGGCGAGGCAAAGCTGCACAGCCCGACCTGCATCCTCAGATTGACCGGTTCGCCGGGAGGGCCGACGCGGAACCGCCCTTCGGCGATGGCCCTCGGCATCATGGCGATCGCTGGCGGCGGAGCGTCGATGCTCTCGACGATGTGATCGTTGGTGAAAGGGGACAGCACGAAATCACCTTCCCGCACGATGAGCGGTGGCCGACCCGGTGACACGACCCGGCACGCCCCTTCCAGCACCGCGAAAAAGACCGGCTTTCCCTCGATATCGCGGCGAACGCGCCAGCGCCCAGCATATTCGACGAGCTTAGAATAGCTCGCCGAGGGCTGGAGCAAGGTGACGATCTCGGCAAGCGGGTCAACGGTCATTGCAGGACTATGGCCAAAGAATCTGGGACGTTCAACCATAGAACGTCCCGCATTCCGCACCCATATCCAGACAGGCAACCACGCCATCGGAGTTTCCCCATGCCTACCGTCCTGATCACCGGCTGTTCCTCGGGTTTCGGTCTCGAAACCGCTCGCCTGTTCCTCGAAAGGGGCTGGAAAGTCATCGCAACCATGCGCCAGCCCAAGGCCGATGTCTTGCCCGCGTCCGACCATCTGACGATACTGCCGCTTGACGTCACCGACCCCGACAGCATCGCGAAGGCACTTGTCAAGGCGGGCGAGGTCGATGTGCTGGTCAACAATGCTGGCTTTGGCGCCGCAGTGCCGATCGAGCTCATCGAGCCGGAGACGGCGCGCCTGCTGTTCGAGACGAACACGCTGGGGACGCTCTCGATGGTGCAGTCCATTCTGCCGTCCTTCCGAGCAAGGCGCAGTGGCGCGATCATCAACGTCACATCGACGGTGACGCTCAAGCCGCTGCCCTTGGTCAGCGTATACCGGGCAAGCAAGGCGGCGGTGAACGCGCTGACCGAGAGCCTCGCGGTCGAAATGGCGCCATTCGGGGTGCGCGTGCATATCGTGCTTCCCGGCCGGTCACCCGAGACCAGCTTTGGTAACAATGCCATGCCGCATCTGCGTGGTCTCGATAATCCTGACTACACGCCGATGATCGAGAACATGATCGCCGGTTTCCGCGATGAGAACGGCCCGGTTACCCACGCGATCGACGTGGCCGAAGCGGTGTGGCGGGCCGCAACCGACCCGACCGCGCCGCTTGAGATCGCGGCGGGCGACGATGCCGTGCAGTGGTTGGCCGAGGCCAGCTGAGCACGAACACTGAGGCTACTCGCGTCCCGAGCAGCCTTTCGCGCCTGCCTCGGGATAACCGGGTCTCAAGCATGAACTGTCTGTGTGAGTTGAGAAGTGATCGGGCAAAGCCTTCTCCTCCTCAGATCGTGCCATGCTTGCGGACTTTCGACATCACCAAGCGGCGGCGTACCGTTATTGAATGGCTTCGTTATCCCGTGATTATGCGAGGTCAAATCCTCGGTATGATTGAGACGGCATTATGTCTGAAACGGCAACTTTGAGGCGTGAACTTCCGAATGGACCATCGCCCTGGCCTTCGCCAAGACCGCCGCGATTGCCGTACTTCGGCATGAAACGCCATCTTCCTGAAAGCGACCGTCCGTCAATGTCGTTGCCGCGGTGGGATGGCCGCTTTGAGGCAGGCTAGACATTCGACACAAACCAGATCGCGAAGGCTGTGACACCCAAGAGCGCAAGGATCAGAAGCGCGTGCACGACGGGCGGATCCTTTGCGGCAACCTCTTGTGGCCAAGGCAAGGTCAGCGCGCTGATGGCTGCGACAAAGGCCGCAGCGGCGCCCGCGATACGCACCCAATCGAGCTGCACCCAAAGTCGCGCCATGGCGATGGATTGTGCGTCGGTGATGCTGTCCTTTGGCGAGCCGGCGCCGTGATAGAATAGGGCGGCGTTCATCGGCCAGAAGGCTGCCACCGTGAGGATGAGCAACGAAAGAATACCAACAGATGGGAGGCAGAGCAGCCATCTGTATCGCCACGGCGTCTTCCAACCCGCAGCTAGCGCTCCAAAACCCGCAACCAGCATTGCGGCCGAAAACGGGATAAAAAACACACCGGTATCGACTGGCCATGCCTTCCCATAGGGCATCATCGCGAGAGATTGCGGCGGATTGGCACTCCACGCGCCTGCGAGGACCAGAAGATCGAACAGCTTTGCGCCGAGGAGTGGGCCGCCAGCGAGCACCGCCAACCAGAGGAACGCCTTTGTTGCCTGTTCTCTAGCCATGACAAATCCTAATAGGAAGCGTGCGGCGCCCCGGTCAGCTCTCAAGTTGACGCGCCTTGTCGGCAACCTGCCTGAGCCAGACACTATTCAAAATGAGCCATGCCATCAGGATCGCGATGAAGACCCGGTTCGCGATGCCATAGGGCGCGCCACGATGCAGCGTTAGAAACTGTCCGACGAAGGCGATGGCAAGTAGGCCGGCGAAGATCAGGGCTGGCGCTCGACGGTCCCGCCAGTCCGGGCTGCCATCATAACTGAACGCGAGGCACAGGGTCGAAACAAGGACGCTCACGACGTTCACCAGAAAGCTGATGGTGTGGATATTGCCAGTTTGCGTCGTCGGTGCGGTCTCAAGGTCGGTCGGGAACAATGCGGTCACGACTAGCCCTATGAAGGCAACGATCAGAAGAGAGGCGCCGATCCAGCAGAGCCACGATTTCGGACCGTCCCGAAACAGCCCGATCGCCAGTGCCAGACAGCCAAGGGCAAGCGATATGAAGGCGGTAGTCATGATCCAGCCTGTAGGACCCACTGCATAGTCGCTGATCATGTGATCTAGGATCGTATAGTCGGGTCGGATGGCGTGCATGAGCAGGAGAGCAAGCACAAAATAGACGAAGAAGCCCATCGCTGCCGCCGCCGGTGTTAGCAGCGCATGTCTCGACGGCAAGCCTTCGACCATTGAACTACCCCTAATTTTAGCGATCCGGGCGTCGACTGCACCGCTCGACAAGCCGCAAAGCCCATGCTTAAACCTTCTTCGCGACCAAAGGGTGTGAAAAACCCTGAAATTTGGGAAGCAAACCGCTTTGACCGAGATCCTGGCATTCGGCGACTTCCTGCTCGATCCCCAGCGACGACGACTTGTCGCCCGGGCGACCGGCAACCCGATCGATCTGACCGGTCGTCCTCTGGACGCGTTGCTCTACCTTGCTTCCCACCCCGGTGTCCTGGTGCCCAAGGGGGATTTGATGGCAGTGATCTGGAAGGACGTCACTGTCGAGGACAACAGCCTCGCAAAATGCATTTCCGCGATCCGCAGGTCGCTCGGCGAGAGGCCAAACGACAAGCGTTTCATCGTCACAGAGCCGAGGCGAGGCTACCGATTCGTGGCTGAAATTGCCGGAACCGAGAAAAAAGAACCAGGCGCTTTGTCCCGCCGCATGAGCGCCAACCCGCAGGCAAGCCAACTCTTCGTCTCTGGTTGGTCCGCGCTGACCAGACCGGGCGGCGACACGCTGCAGCGTGGTCTGGAGCAGCTCGAACAGGCAGTCGAGATCGATCCGCAGTTTGCGCTGGCACACGCCTGCGTTGCGTCTGGCTATGCCCTTCTGGGCGTCTTTGGACTCGCCCCGCCAAGGGATGTCTTTCCAAAGGCGCACGGTGCCGCCCTTGCGGCCTTGGAGGCGGACCCAACCCTTGCCGATGCCCATGCGCAATTGGGCCATATCAACACGATGTTCGAGTTCGACTTTGCTGCAGCCGACGTCTGCTACCGACGCGCCCTCGGCCTCAATCCCGACTGCCTCGCGGCGTTCCATTATATGGGACTGCAGGCGATGTGCGCTCAGAACTTCGAAGCGGCCTTTTTCCACCTTCGTCGCGCCCAGGCTATCGAGCCGCTAGCGCCCAATATCAACGCCAACATTGCGATGGGCCTCTATTATGCCGGGCAATATGATCAGGCGATCGCGCAGGCCGAAGCCACGCTCGAGCTTGCCCCCCAGTTCGCGCATGCCAAATCCATACGGGCACGCAGTTGGCTGCGCCTGGGCGATGTCGAGCGCGCCCTCGAAATATTTCGCTCGCGCGCCGGCGTGACAATCGGCAGCGCTGCCGATGTGCCGGCCGCCCTGGCACTCGCGGGAAGGCATTCGGAATCCAAAGGGCTTCTGGACGAGCTCCTCGCCGCGCGGGGCCATCGCTATGTCTCTGCGTTCGATATCGCCACGGTCTATGCCGCTCAGAACGATGTGAGTGCGGCGCTGGACTGGCTCGAGACTGCTTTAGTCGAACGCGCCCAGCCAATCTGCGCTCTGGCGGTCGATCCTGCATTCAAGCATCTCCGCCAGGAGCCTCGCTTTCGGGCGGTTTTGGCCAAGCTCGGCCGGGTTCGAAAAGTCATTGGCGACTAACTCCAGATTGATTCTGCGCTGATTGGCCAGCGAGGTACAGTCGTTCACGCCGCGACAGCGGTCATTGCCGATCCCAGATCGGGACGTCGGAACCGGTCATCGGTTCTGGTGGCCGAAACCGGCAACGAACGGCAAGCTTCAGGGCGCGCCACTTGGTGCATTGGTCAGCAAAGTTGAAGGAGTGCAGATAGTCTACAGCCGTACCTCGAGTAGGATATCCTCAAACCAAGCAGTAGCGCAACATCGACAAAATTTAATTTCCTTCTTGCTCCTCCTGCGTCGTGACTTTTTGCAAAAGTCGGTTTATTCAATACGAGTCGCCAACATAAAAACTCGCTGTACACCACATTTCTTTGGGGGGAATGAGATGTTGCGACACACGCTGCGAGTAATGGCCGCAGTTCTTGTTCTGTCCGGATGCGCGCACCAGCGTCCCGGACAAATCAGTCCCATCGCCATTCGGGCAACGCGCATCGTCGCCACCGCTCACGGCAATGCGCCTAAAGCCACGCCGGACGATCTGACGACCTTCGCGCGTGAAGCCTATGCCGCCTCGCGCAAGGACATGCGGGCCCTTGGCGGCGGCGCCGGCAATTGCGTCCAGCTGGGCGTTGTCATGCCCATGACGTCCAATAGCGAGGGCGCGCAATATCTGGTACTGTCGGGCGGTAGTCTGAACGGTGCCTTCGGCGCCGGCATGTTTCTGGGTTTGCAGGACAAAAACCTGCTGCCGCCCTTGGCCGACGTGGTGACGGGCGTGAGCACCGGGTCGCTCCAATCCACGTTTCTCTTTCTGCGCCGAACCGACCTCGACAGGGCGGGGGCTGGACCCGATGCCAACGACCGCGATTACAAATGGGTCGGCGGCATGGCGGCCGAGACGCTGCCCGGCGCGGACAATGCGACGGCGCCCAAGCCTGGACATAGCGACATCGAGGATCTCGCTCTAGCGTATAGCATCCGCAAAGAGACGGACATCCTGCGGCCATATCCCTTTGGCGGCATCGGCATGCTGGCGCATGGGGCGAAGGGCAGCCTCGATCCGCTGCGCAAGCGTCTGCTTGCCCTCATCAGCCCCGGCACGATCCGCGCCGTAGCACAGCAAGCATGTCGCGGCCGGAAGCTCTACGTCGGCGTGACCGATGTCGACGATGGCTATGGCTATGCGCTCGACCTGACCGCGCTCGCGCTGTCCGCTTTCGACGGCAATGCGACCGCCACACGCATGCTGCAGGTGCGCCAGGCCTATGTCGAAAGCTTGATCGCGTCCTCCTCCGTCCCCGTCGGCGCCAAGCCCGTACAACTGCGCATTCGCCTTGTCGGCAGCGACCCGGAGGAGCATCGCCGCAACTTGTTCGTCGATGGAGGGGCACGCTTTGGCGTCTTCCTGCACGAGATCAAGGACGCGCAGGCCATGGCGCAGCGATCGGGCAGGGCCAATGTCACGCTGCTGACGAATACGCGCCTGTCTATCAGTCCCTGGCACGATGGCGACCTGAAAAATCCGCAAGACGGCTGGCTGTTGACCACGCTGGGCCTGCGGACTGTCGATATCCTGGAAAATCAGGTCTATCAGTTGTCGGTCGGCATGGTCGAAGCGCAGGCGGACAGTTTGCGTATGGCCTATATCAGCAACGAAAATCTGATGGATAACGGCCGTCCCGCCGAACTGCCCGGCGACCATCTCTACCAAGGCAAGAGTTGCGACGCCTGGCACAAACAGGACGATGAAGAACATCACCCGGTGCAGTTCTTTGCCAGCTATATGTCCTGCCTGCTCGATTACGGGCGAGCACGCGGGCAGCGCAATCAATGGAACACCGTTCCGCAAAACTAAGCGGGTAAATTGGAGTCACCGCGCGTCATCGGGGTTACTTAAACCCTCCATGATTTGCACTGTTGTCATTGCGCTTAGCCGCGCACGCTGGGTAGTCGGCACTCCGCCGCCAATCGGTCACAATGTTTCCGTGCGTGCGGTGCCTGGCAGCACACTGATCGTGATGCAGCGCTTCAACATAAAGGGGGGCCGAAAACTCGTATCAGCCCGCAATGCGCGGGCGGTCATCTTCCTTTTGTGCAAACCAATGCGAGGCAAGGGTGGCAAAGACTTTCGCATTCAGCGGATAGCCGAAGAGATAGCCCTGCATGAGATCGCAGCCGATGTTTTGCAACTTGACGGCCTGCGAGGTGGTCTCAACTCCCTCCACAATACAGACCAGGCCAAGAGAATGACAAAGGTTGACGATCGCGTCAACGATCGACACGCTGTAAATATTATCGAAATTCAAGGCGAAGCTCCGATCGATCTTTACCTTGTCAAGCGGCAGGCGATAAAGATTGCTAAGGCTGGAGTAGCCTGTGCCAAAATCGTCCAGTGCAACCTGCATGCCAATTGCGCGAAATCGATGGAGCGCATTGACGGCAACATCAAGGTTTCGCATCACTGCCGTCTCGGTCACCTCGATACAAAGGCGGCACGGATCAGCCCGCGAATTGCGGACCATGTCAAGAATCGCATCCACCGTATCGGCGCAATGCAGATCACAGGCCGATACGTTGACGGAGAGTGTCTTGTCTGGCGGCAGAACTTCCAGCAGTTCCAAAGCGCAATGCATGGCGTTGCGCGTTATCGCATGGATCACTGTACTGCGCTCCGCAATTCCGATGAAGCGCTGGGGTTCGACCACCCCCAGTCGCGCGCTGGTCCAACGTGCCAGGAGTTCGCCGCCCACCACCGCTCCTGATGTCATGGAAACGATTGGCTGCACGTCGAAATGCAATTCGTTTTCGAATTCGCTCGCGTGCAGTTCCGCTTCAATTACGTGGTCGTCCAGCAGACGGCGTTCCAATTCGACGTTGAATAGAACGGCTTGCCCAGGCTTCTCCCGCTTTGCGTGATAGAGCGCGTGGTCCGCGCGCTTGGCAAGCTCGACCGGACTGAGGCCAGCATCGACAAACGCACCAAGCCCGATCGAGACACCCAGACTCACCTGTCGGTCGGAAATTCTCATCGGAGCCGCCACGACCGTGCATATCCGCTCCGCAAGCCGCATCGCGGCCTTTCCATCAAGGCTCAGGATCATCGCGAACTCGTCTCCGCCCAAACGATAAAGCGTGGCTATGGGCCCCGCCGTGTCGCGAAGTAATCTGGCAACCTCCACCAGCACGCGGTCTCCAACCAAGTGTCCGAACGTATCGTTGATTGGCTTGAACCGATCGAGGTCGATCAATCCCACCGTCAAGGCGTTGAGATTGGCCGGGATGGCGACATTTTCCAGATCGGCATAGAAACGTCGACGGTTGTACAGCCCTGTGAGTTCGTCGCTGTCGGCAAGCAGGCGCGCGTCGCGCTCCAGGCGGCCGGCTTCGATCGCGCTGTTTGACTGTATTGCCAACTCTCGATTGAGACTGTGCACGCGGCGCACGATAACGGCAGCAACTGCCAGAAACAGAACTACGCACAAGCAGATTACTGGCAGCAATTCGCGAACCGCTAAAGAACCAGGAGCAAGGCGTTGCCAGGCAATCGTGCCAATCAGCGCGCCCGACCAATCGCGCACCTTGGTGGAGGCTTCGTCCCCTGCGGAGACGCCATCCCGCGACCACCGAAGATGCCGCAAACCAAAGCCTTTTCCCCATTCTTCGAGCAGTTTGTCGTCGAGCAAGCGGATATCGACAAAAATGCGATAGGACGACTTGTCGAGCGTTGCCGGACCATTTTCCCGGACGATCGGCGAGAACGCTATCAGAGCCGGAGTAGTGCCGGCCTTTCCGATCAGCACCATCGCGTCGCCCCGCCGCCGTACTGCCGCCTCGTTTGCCGGAACTCGGGCAAGCAAAGCTTTCAGGGTGCTTGGTCCGATCAGGTCGGCAAGAGGTGGCTCACGCCCGGATGGGAGATGCGCGAACAACGTCCGTCCGTTTGCGTCGATCACATAACCCAAGCCTATCGGCGTTCCCCATTGGGACACGATCCATGGGTCATCCAGAGACCCGTAAGCGTGGGCGAAGGCATCGTTCCAATGCGCATTGATGTACGTTTCGTTGCTGATGCGCGAACGTTCGCGATCGATTGCCCCAGAAATCGATACGGCAGCCAGCCGGTCGGCATGCTCGTCGGCGTTCCAGACAAGGAAATTGACAATGAGCACCGAAGTCAACACGGAAAGACTTGTTAGCACGGTCAGCAAAGCCGCGTGAGACGTGCAACCGGCTCGCGAAACGTGCAGCGCAACGCGGCATACCTTCCCGAGTGCAGCGCCAAAATTTGCCATTCATAGAGAATGCTTGAAACACGTTAAACTGGGGTAAATTATTCCTCCCAAACGCATGATTGAAGGAACCGTCGCTGCTGTCACCAACTCTTTCTTTACTTTGTGGCGATCATGGCCTTTCGACGTTGCTGTTGGTTGCGGCGGTGATCGGGGGCTAAGCCAAGAAATCGAGCGGGTTGGCGGCGGCCGAGGCAATCTGCCCAAACTGCGAAAAGCGGTCGATCCCGCTCCACGGCCGCTTCACTAGGCCGTGAACTCATATATTGAGGCGGATGTCGATGCGGGCTTGTGCCCTGTTGTCGATCGTGTGACCTGATCTATTGGGAGGATCACATGGCGATCGTCGTTCGGGGAAAGACAGAATGTTCCGTGTGCGGTGATGTCATCGCAGGATCGGATGACATCGTGATGTTTCCGCATTTCATCTGGGATGAGGCCCATCCCCTATGGAGGTTCTCTGACTCAGCGATGCATCGCCGCTGTTTTGTCGATTGGGATCAAGCCAAGCAATTTCGGCGCATTTATAACGAAACTTGGCCGGAAATAATGCCAAACCACCGTCGCACAATGCAGTCGGACGGTATCATCGTGGAGCTTGGCTGATGTGCCTTGCTGACCACAGGCATTTCTGATTCAGGCTCCATATGAGCCGATATGACCTGACCGACTTCGAATGGCGTGTGATCGAACCGCTACTACCCAACAAACCAAGAGGCGTGCCGCGTGTTGACGACCGCCGCGTGCTGAATGGCATCTTCTGGGTGCTGCGATCCGGTGCGCCGTGGCGAGACCTGCCGGAGCGTTATGGCTCGCGCACCACCTGCTACAACCGCTTTGTGCGATGGCGAAAAGCTGGTGTGTGGGATCGGATGATGGACGCCATTACCGCGGCCCATGATGGCGACACCCAGATGATCGATAGCACGTCCATCCGGGCGCACCAACAGGCCGCGACGGCGAAAAGGGGGATCGAGATCGTTGTCTCGGTCGCTCCCGAGGCGGGCTCACGACCAAAATCCACGCGGTCGTTGACGGGCAAGGGCTCCCGATCCGGTTAGCCTGACCGCCGGGCAAAGTCATGACGGGCAAGCTGTTGACGACTTACTCGATCACGTCGGAGCAGGAACAATCGTCCTTGCGGACAAGGCCTACGGTACCGATCGCATCCGAGCGTCACTTCGTGAAAAGGGAGCGTTTGCCAATATCCCGCCAAAGGCGAACCGAAGGTCAAAGCCCTACTTCAGCACTTGGCTTTACCGCGAGCGGAACCTGATCGAGCGCTTTTTCTCCAAGTTGAAGCACTTCCGCCGGGTCGCCACGCGCTACGACAAGCTGGCCGAGAACTTCCTTGCCATGGTCCAACTCGCATCAATGCGCCTATGGCTCCGCGTTTACGAGACTACCGCCTAGGAACCGGAGCAGCCATTCGGGCTGTCTGCTATTTGCCCGACGCTTCTGTAGCCTTGGCCATCGTTGCGATCGCGCGCATGGCAGAAGCCGGGGCCTCCCTCTTCGTAATCAAGCCAGCCGGCGCGGCTGCGGTTCTCGAGGATGAAGGGGATGTCCTGGCCCTCGCCGACCTTCTTCCAGCCGCCCGGCACCGGGGACAAGACCGTAAACCGCCCGCCGCTGTTGCCATAGCATTCTGCGCTGTCATCGCGGACGATGACTTCGGGATTGCCATCGCCGTTGAGATCGACGATCGCGTTCTCGGCATCGGGTATCTCGGCGTCGCTGGTCCCGTCGCAGCCCTTCCAGCCATCAGGGGTCTGCTTATAGCCCGCCGCCAGAAAGATCTGTGCGAGCTGTCCCGGCGTCAGATCGCCTCGGTTCCAGGGCCTCGTCCAGCTGGCGGTGGGGAGCTGGCTCGGCGGCGTCCTTTCGGGTTGGCGGGCGAGGGCCAGGTTCTTGCGGTAGGCGATCGTGGAGAGCGGCAGGTAGCGGCTGTCGCGGGCGACGAAGGCGTAGCTCGTTGTCTTGTCGCCATCGGTCACGTCGATCTGCGGCCAGTCCGTGCCGCTCTGCGCACCGATCTTGGGCTGCCCGTCGACATCGAGCATGTTCTGATAGAGCCTGGTATTGGAATCGAAAAAGACGATGGCGGCATGAATTTTGCCATTGTCGCCGGGACATTCGTTCTGGCTGAGGACGAAGAACTCCTCCCTGCTGTCGTTGTTGATATCGCGCCGGCCGATCCCGACTTTCGCGATTACCTTCTTGTCATCGCAATAGCGTGTCGCGTTGCGCAGATCGGCGCTGAGATCGAAATTGGCGACTTGCAGAATTTGCCTGCGATCCGCGACGGACATTGTTGCGGGAAAGCCGGTATTTCCCGGCCGCGGTGGCGTTTGTGCCCAGCCGGTGGCGGAGGTGGCAAGTGTGGATGTCGCGAAAACGGCGAAAGCGCGGAGAGAGCGTTTCATCGGCGTGTTTCCTTTCTTGCGATGCGAGCCCGGCGACCGGGCAAGCCGAGGCGCTGCAGCAGATTGCTGTTCGTGCCGCGTGTGTCGATCAGCCGGAAAATAACATGGATGCCAACCGCGAACACCGCGATCCGCTGCAACTTGTCTGCCGTGACGCCGGCCAGCAGGCCATGGCCGCCCGCGTTCCAGGGCTGGCCGATCAGCGAGAAGTAGTAATCGACACCGATCTCGTTGAGCATAAGCGCCAGGCCGAAGACCCTGATCCAGTGGCGCAACTGGACATAGCGCGCGAAACGCCGGCTGACCCAGCCTTCGACGGGCAGCAGGCAGAACAGCGCCACCATGCTTGCCAGGATCATCACAGTGAGCCGGGCGAGGTCGTCGGTCGTCCATCCCCCGAGCGGATCGTCGGTGGGCCACTGCGCGAAATAGCCGGCGATCGACTGCACAAGATACCCGACGACGAGCGCGCCGCAGCCCGCGACCGGAAAGATCACGGCCAGGAAAACTGTGCTCGCCATAATGATCGGCGCGAGCACGAGGAGCAGGATGATCGCCCCGCCGCCATTGTTCCGGTGGCGAACTTCGCCGGTGAACATGTCGATTTCGACGTCGTGTTGGAAGGGATTGTGGTGGTCGTTCATCGGATCTGGCCCTACTTGCTCAGGCCGTGGCGAGCGGATTTGCGATCTTGCCGCGCGCCGCCAGGATCAGGGCGATGCCGGTCAGCAGCACGATCCACGCCCCAAACCCGAGCGTGAGGGTAGCGCTATCGCCGACCGCGGCCAGCGCGGTGAGATTCCATAGCAGGCCAAAGGCGATCAAGGTGGAGATTCCGGCCAGCAGCGCTATGGCGCGCGACGGGCGCCCGGTCCAACTGATGACCATCAGGGCCAGGGCGAGAAGCGGCACGGCAAAGACCAGCCACATGAAATTCAGCAGGAACGTGCCCCAATGGCCGGGGTGGCTGGCGGCGACTTTTTCTCGCTCGTCCTGCAGTTCCTTGAGCGCGTCGCCCGCCGTTCCGCCGCTACCGAACATTCCAATCGGTGTTGCAGGCCCACTTGTCGCGATCACTTTCTGCAACTGCTGCTCGCGTTCGCTGAAGTCCTTGGCATCGCTTGCGGCCGCCGCGCGCTCCGCCTTCGCTTCGTCTGCCAGTTCGGTAACGACCGGACCCAGGCTGAGGAGCGAGAGGCTCTGCCCACCCAGCGCGATGCTGTTGATCGCCGGCATGAGCGAGGCCAGCAGCAGCACGATGGCGAGGGGAAATGTCAATGTGGTCGTGGCGAGGGCGCGGGCCTTTACCAGTGCCGGAGACGCGGCGAGCGCTGCCATGCCGGTGCCGAAGTCGGTGACCGGATAGACGCCGACAGCCTCGCTGCCGCGCCGCTCGAAATCCACCGCCACGCCGCTCGCGATCGTCTGGTCGCTTCGCCATTCTGCTTGGCTGAAGCCGTAGCGGTTGCCATCTTCGCCGGCGATGGTGCCTGTGCCCGAAGAGGTCGTGAAACCCAATATCCTGCCCTTCATTTGCTGCCTCCGCACTGTCGGCGCGAAATCCGGCGGCAAAGACACCATGACCCCGCCGATTGTTGCCTTGCGGCAATCTGGATCGGTGGCATAAGAATTGTCCTCAAGAACATCTCAAGGATTTCTCAAGGACAGCGAAAAACCTTCATGGCGCCTGATCCGGAAACTGCCGAATCGACTGCCCGGCGTCTGTGGACGTTCGGAAAGTGTGCTTTCAACGAAGCGCAGTGGGCCTTTACCATGGCAGGCACACCGATTGAGATAGAAGCGAAGCCGCTCGAAATTCTTCTGGAGCTTCTGCGTCACGCTGGCGAGGTCGTGACCAAGGACGAACTGCTCGACACCGTCTGGCCCGGTTTGACCGTCGTCGAGGGGTCTTTGACCACGGCGATCTCGAAGCTGCGCAAGGCCATGGGAGATGAAGGGCGGTTGATCGAGACGGTGCCGCGGATCGGCTATCGGCTGGCTGGCCCGGTCTCCGTGCAATTGATCCGATCCGGGACGCCCAGGGCGCTTCCGATCGAGCCGGGCTCATCGGTGCCCAACCGCCCCAACTGGCACTTTGTCGAGCGCCTCGATCTCTCTGCGGGCAGCGAAGTCTGGCGGATCGAGCACGGCAAGACCAGCGAAACGCACGTCCTCAAATTTGCGACCGACGCGGACCGCCTGCGCGCGCTCAAGCGCGAGAGCGCGATATCGCTACTGCTGGTCCAGTCTCTTGGCGAGCGGCCGGACTTCGTTGCGGTGCTCGACTGGAACTTCACGACCGCGCCCTATTCGCTCGAAAGCGCCTATGGCGGGCCTGATCTCGCGCAATGGGCGGACGAGCAGGGCGGCCTGGCGGCGATTCCCCTGGCGATCAGGCTCGATATTGTCGCCAGCGTGGCTTCGACCATCGCGGCTGCCCACGGTCTTGGCATTCTGCACAAGGACATCAAGCCCGGTAACATTCTTGTCTCGGTCGATCGCAACGGGCACTGGCAGCCCAAGGTGGTTGACTTCGGAAGCGCCGTCGTCTCCAACCCGGACAGGCTCGCGGTGATGGACATCACCCAGAGTGGTTTCGGCCCGACCGGAGGCGAAGGGGGCGATGTCACCGGAACGCCGATCTGGATGGCGCCGGAACTGCTTGGCGGCGCCGCGCCCAGCGTTGCCTCGGATGTCTTTGCTCTGGGCGTTCTGCTGTATCAGGTCGTGATCGGGGATCTGCGCAAGCCGCTTGCGCCGGGGTGGGAGTTGGACATTGCCGATCCACTGCTGCGCGAGGATATTGCACTGGCGGCCGCTGGCGATCCTGCGCTTCGCATGGACGGCGCGACGGAACTCGCACGCCGCTTGCGCTCCATCGAGGCCCGTCGCACCGAGCAGGCAGCAACGGCGGAGGCGATACAACGCGCGCGCCTGGCAGAAGCGCGGCTTGTTCGGGTCCGCGCACGCCGGCCTTGGCTGATTGCCGCAACGCTCGCCTTGACGGCCGGTGCCATCGCATCGTCGCTCCTATATGCTCGCACACTGCGCGAGCGCGATATCGCCGAGCATCAGACGGCGATCGCGGAACGTGTCAATCGTTTCCTCGCGACCGATATTCTGGCCCGCAGCAGCCCGTTTCGCGGCGCTTCGCCCGATGAAAGCTTGGTGGGTGCAGTTAAGCAGGCATCGCCTCTGATCGACATTCGCTTCAAGGACGAGCCCGCCGTCGCGGCTCGCCTTCACCAGACGATTGCAAATGCGCTCGACAAGCGCAGCGACTGGGCCGGCGCCCGGCCGGAATATGACCGGGCAGCGCTGTTGTGGAGGCAAGCGCAGGGCCCGTCTTCGCCCGATGCCGTGGCCACGGGTTTGCAGCACGCGATGATGGAGGCGCGGTCGTACGAGGCGGGCAGCCTGCCACGCGCAAAGGCGATGATCGCCGCCGCCGAAAAGGACATCGAACGGCAGCACCTTACCCGGCCGGACCTCGCTGTCTGGCGGGCATCGGCCAGGGGGGTGGTCGCGTTGATCGACAACGACGGCGCCACGGCCGAGGCCGAGTTCGACAAGGCTTCGCGCGCCGCCGATGCGCTGCCCGATTTCGATCCCACCGCGCGCCTGACGCTGCGGCAGCGCTTCGCCTTTGCAAAGTTCAGGCTGGGGGATGGCGCCGGTGCAGAACAACTGTTCCGCGCGCTGGTGCGCGATTTTGCTGCGATCGAAGGGCCCGATGGGCCCAACGTGCTGATGGTAAGCATGAACCTCGCCCAGGCCCTGATGGTCGAAGGCAAGCATGCGGACGCGGTGGCGCAGGCCAATGCGGTCTATCCGCGGATTCTGACGCGTCTTGGCCCGGATCACGAAATGACCTTGCAACTGCTCACGACGCGGGCCCAATCGGAAGGGGTGCTGGAACATTGGGATGACGCGATCCGCGACGATCTGCGCGTCCACGAAATCGCGGTGGGCAAGCAGGGGCCGAAATCATTCTTCGCCATCGCGACGCTGTCGGACGCGGCCACGGCGCAATGCCGCGGCGGGCAATTGACCCAGGGCCTTATCAACGCCGAAACGGCCCATCGTCTTTCCCTCGAGGGCTTTGGCAAAGCCGCTCTTACCGACGGCACCGCCTATACTTTGGCCGCATGCCAGATTGCGGCAGGACGCTATGCACAGGCGCTGAGCAATCTGCAGGGCATCGACCGTGCGGCAGTGGCCCAGCTTGCCGCCGATCCCCATTGGGGTGCGAATGTCGATTTGGCGCTTGCCCAGATTGCGGCGGCGCAAGTCCATGCGTCAGACGCCCGTCGCTATCTTGACGCGGCGAAACCTGCGTTTTCAGCCGCGAACGCGGAGCCATACCAGGCTAGAGCATGGAAGATGCTCGATGCGAGGTTATCGAAGGAGACCGCAAAGCACAGCAGGTGAGATTGGTTTTAGAACGCCGATCATCGAGCCGTCTTCGCCATCCGTTCCGCACGGTTTGCAGTGTGCCGCGACTCCGATATCCTCGCGGCAACGCGCGGGAGCGATAAAGGCCGCCGAGACTGAGCGTTGTGTGTTGGCGTGCTCATGGCCGGTCCTCCCCGTATGCCAAGAGGAAGTCGGCCGCCTTGCTGGCCGCACTGGCCGCGCGGAAGATCGCCTTCTCATCGGCGCGCAGTTCCTCGAGCCAGGCGCCGATGTAATCGGAATGCCGCACGGTCGGGACAATGCCCAGCGCCGCACAGGCAAAGGCAACTGGCCATTTCCGCTACCATTTCCTCTTTTGCATAGGACGCAGAACCGAACTTGCCGGACTGGTCCCGGTCCAGCCGACTCGGGGCGGCACCTGCACCACGTCATGGCTGGGGGAATAGAAGGCTTCCCCGCCACCGATGCGGAACGTCACCCCGCTGCCCTGGATCACGCGATCGGCGCCGGCAATCGCCAGCTCGGGCGCAATCGGCGCGACGGGGATCGTCATGTCCTCCGGCAGGCCCTCGCACTGGTCGAGATTGAACACGGTAAAGCGTTTGAGGAGGACATGGTGCGCGCTTCGCGGTCTTCGTCCCTGGCCTTGGCCGCTTCCTCACGCGGGGTGAAGCGATCAGCATAGCAGACCACCGTGCCCTTCTCGCCGCGCCGGACATGGCCCCCGGCCGCTTCGACCTGGCGACGGGTCAGCCAGCGCTGCGAGGAAAAGCCCTGCTCGATGGCAGAGGTCCAGAGAATGAGAACATTTATCCCTGAATAAGTCCGGCCAGAACCGGCATTGTGCGGCAGCGTGCAGGGACAGCGGCTGGCGTCCCACGGCTGCACCCAGGGCGGGCGCCCGGCCTCGAGTTCGGCAATGATGCGGGAGGTCACCTCGGCATGGAGGGACTGGCGTTCGGTCACATTCACGGTGCTCATGATCTTCAAGCTCCTTAAACCGCCTTGGTCCGCGCCCGGGTGGCAGGGGGCGGCAGGAGCGGACCGACAGCTCCGCATCAGGCGGCGGGGTGCATCCCCCGAGGTCCCCGTTGCGCCTGCGCAATGGGGTGGGCCTTAGGAGCGCAACAGCGTGGAGCACCCGGAGCCGCGCAGCGGGCCGGTTTACCCCGTTGCAGCGGGGCTACAGGGCCGTGACGCCCCCCGTCACCTCGGCGTCGAGGCAGACGCCGCCGCGCAACCAAAGCGCGGCGACAATCGGAGGGGACCCGGAGGCGGGCCGACAGGCATGGCCAGCAAGGTCGGGCCCAGCGTCAGCGATCGTGCCGGCCATGAGACGCAGTCAAGAGGCTGGCATAGGAATGCGCCCTGATTGCCAGAGCGGCAAGTTCGGTACCCCTCATGCCCCTTTGCGAAAAGCATTGGCTTAGTGACGGGCGCGCTGACCATCTGGTTCTGTCGTCGCGCAGCATTGCCTTCACGCACTCCGGTTCGGCAGTTTCCGGCGGCCTTAAACGAGGCAGCTATTATAACGATCCCAGACCCATTATTAGACGAAACGGTCAAGTCTATACAGAGTAGTCCAAGCTTATGCTGGGTAGCGATACCTTGCGCGAACGGCTGCGCATAAAAAGAAAATTGGAGAGGGGAAGGCCATGCACTTTCGCCGTTTTGCAATGAGAGTAACCCTCGGAACGCTAGCGGCATCCGCGAGTGGGACGGTACTTGCGCAGAGTAACCAGTCTATGGGGAAAGAGGAATCCGCTGAATCTGCGGTCAAAGATATCATCGTGACGGCGGAACGTCGCACCGTTGGTATTCAGCATGTCCCGGTGTCAGTCAGTGTTCGCTCGGGCGAGGATTTGCGTGGTCAAGGAAGAAGTACCTTGTCGCAGATGCTCGACAACGTCCCGGGTGTTTCGGGTACAGCGTCCACCGGAACCAGCGGAGGTGGTTCCGATTCTCCGGAAACTGGCATCGCCATTCGTGGCGTGCCGGCAAATGCCAGCGCGGCCGGATCGATTATTTCCAGTGTTCCAACCACTGCGGTGTATGTCGACGAAGTCTATGGCGGTATCGGCGGTAACTACGATATCGAACGGTTGGAGGTGCTGCGTGGCCCGCAGGGAACCTTGTACGGGCGCAGTGCCACAGCGGGTCTGGTGGCGATCCATTCGATCGACCCAAAGCTGAAAGAATTCAGCGGGTCAGGCTTGGCGGAAATCGGCAATTACGACCTGAGGCATTTCAGCGGAGCGCTCAATGTGCCGATCGGCGACGATGTTGCGATCCGCGCCTCGGGTAACCACTATCAACGCGACGGCTACGATGCTCCCGCTGGTGGCGCCCTGCGCACCAATGAAGGTCGATTGAAGTTGTTGCTCAAGCCGACGAGCAATCTTTCGGCGATGATCGCGGCCGCGTTTCAAGACAATGTAACCCATACTGGGGAGCAGGCTTTACAGCTCACGGCACCCGATACCTTCGTCAAGGTTCCAATTGGTACGGCCGAAGGGCGCAACCGGTTCCGGCAATTTTCTGCAGTGATCAATTATGATCTGGGTTTCGCGACATTGACTTATGTACCCGCCTATCGAACTTGGCATCAGGACGCCAACATCCTGGTGCTTGGTCCCGCGGGTCTAGTGTTGTCGCAAAAGCAATACGTGCCCAAGGACAATTTTCTCACCCAGGAATTTCGTATCGCATCACCGACGGGTTCCAAGCTTATCTGGCAGGCCGGAGTCTATTATTATGATAATGATCTGGAAAGCCGGAACTCTTCGGAGCTGAAGTCGAATGGCGCGCTCGCTTATTCGTCAATCACGCGCAAGACGACGCGCGACCTTGGTGTCTATGCCGAGGTAAGCTATCCGATCACCAATGGTCTTCGGGTAAGCGGTGGCTTGCGGTACGACAATACCTATGTTCGCAGCGATCAAGACTATACAGCCAATCTCAATTTTGGTGTCTCGGGCATTCCCGGAACACCGGACTTTTCCAAGCCCGAGATCCTGGTCACCAAGTCCGTGTCTGGCGAAGACGCAACCAGCCGGTTCAACAACGTAACCTACAAGGCACGGTTGGAATACGACCTGAGCCCCGAAAATCTTCTTTATGGTTCGATATCGACTGGTTTCTTGCCCGGAGACGTTCAAGTAGTGAGTGGCGCCAACAATCAGCCACTCGCGCTATCCTACAAGGAAGAAACGCTCACTTCATACGAGATCGGCACCAAGAACCGGTTTTTCAACAACCTGCTCCAGATGAACGGCGCGGTCTTCCATTACGTCTACGGTGGCTATCAGACAGCGGTCAACATCGGCAATGCGTTCGCTCCGTCGTTTGTCCAGGTCACCGCGCCCGCGCGCATGACTGGCTTTGAGATAGAGATTCTGGTCCGGCCGACTAGGCATGATCGCCTCGGGATAAACGCGGGCTATGTCGATGCGCGCTTCGTCAATCAGACGTCTGCGATCCGGGCGGTCTTGTCGAAGGACAAGATTCCCTACATTCCCTCAACTACCGCGAGTGCGTTTTGGGAACATGACATCGCGCTGCCCGGCGGCTCCTTTGTCACCGTACGCGGTGAAGGAGTCTATCGTTCTGCCTCCGACCTTTCACCGCTTTCCGCTGCGGATGCCGCGGCGGGCGGTGCAGCCTTGATCCGTGCCAAGGGACAATTGGTCGGCAACGCGAACATCAACTGGAACTTGCCCGGAAAGCGTTTTTCGATCGGCGGATTTGTCAGGAATGTCACCAATCAACGCACGGCGGCTACACTTTCAGTATTGTCGATCGCTCCGCTCGCCATCACCGGGACTCGCACGGACCCGCGGACGTTCGGCGTCATTCTTCAGACCCGCTTCTAATGACCAACCTGCCCGGGGCGTACGGTCACGTGTCTGCTCAATCGTTTGCCGTCAAGGACCGATAATCATGAAATTTCTCAGCAGTGTCCGAAGCAAAACCTTCGCATCGTGCCTCGCGTTGATCGTCGCCGCGTCGGCGCCGTTGCCGGCTGCGGCCGGAACGCCGCAGACGGACGCCAATATAAAATTCATCCAGACATTCCTGGAGAAGATCAGGACTGCAACGTTTCAGCACCATGACCCGAAGGAAATTCGGGAAATTGGCGAACGCTATTTGCGTCCCGACTATATTCAGCACAGCGAGGGCATCAAACCCGGCCGCGAAGGCTACATCGGCAGCATGGTCGGGTTGGCGCAGGGCGGAGGACCGCTAGTGGGCCCCATGCCAAGTCCCAAGGATCTGTACTGGGTGGCCGACGGCGACAAGGTGGTCTGGGTTTCATCAGTACAGTTGCCAGGTAAGGACAAGCCGGAATTCATGTTCAACATGATGCGCATCCAAGACGGCAAGATCGCAGAACATTGGGGAAAGTGATGTTTGAGACGGTGGCCTCGCGGGGCCGTAGCGTGAAACATGTTCTGGAAGGATAGGCGCACTTGAAGACATCAGTACATCTTCGCGCGGCCATGATTGCGCTTGGCGCCTTGATCGTCGCCGCGCCCGCTATGGCCTCTCCACAAACCGAAGGCATTTTGGGAGTCTGGCAGATCACGAAGCCGACAGTTCAACTGCGCCCTGTCGATGGGGTCGTGCCGTTCACCAAGAAAGGACGGGACGCGTTTAATGCCAATCTGCGCATGAGGAAGAAAGGTGACTTCGACGATTATGACGTCATGACCTCCCGCTGCGCCAATCCCGGGATGCCACGCATGATGTTGACGGCAAAACGGTTCAAGTTACGAGAGTTGTTCAACGTCCTGACGTTCACGTTCGAGTGGAACCGTCTCATCCGGCAGATCGATTTGCGGGGACTCCCGCTCGAAAAGCCGTTGGGAACGCGGTTCACCGGCGTTTCAAGAGGGCGGTGGGTCGGCGATACGCTTGTAGCGGAAACAACGGACGTCCCGCCCGAGGCTCTCATCGACGAATCTCTGCCGCATTCCTGGGACATGAAAGTGACAGAGCATTATCGCCTCGTTGATCCCGATACGCTGGAGGATCGGATCACGATCACCGATCCTGAATATTACAAGCGCCCATGGGACGCGGTGTTGATCTATAAGCGCCAGCCCTTCGCCGTCTTTGCCGAGGATGTGTGCCTTGATCGGCTGCCGCATAAGGGAGGCAAGTGATGTCCTACACCAGTGTGTCGCGTAAATCCGCCTACGGCATAGTGCGATCCCTTCGCCTGCTGAGCGCCGCCCTGCCGCTGGCGATGGCCCACGGAGCCGTTGCACAAAATCTGCCGTCGGGCGCCCCCACGCAGGGCGTGCCCCCTTCGGGCGCGATCCCTCAGGGGGCTCCCCCGCCGGGCGCGATGCCGCCGAGCGGGTTTCCACAGGGCGGGCCTCCACTCGGAGGATTTCCCCAGGGTGGCCCCCCGCTTCCGCCGGCGCGACCCCATGTCGATCCGGACACGATCCCGGAAAAGGCGGTCTATGCCGATGCGGCTGCGCTGGAACTGCGGTTGAGCGAAGATCCGCCGCTGACCGAAGCGCAAAAGGTTGCTGCCGCGCTGCCGGTCTCGCCGATGGCTGCGATGGCGGAACCACCTCCGCTGAGATCCGACGCTGCACGCTCTTCGCCCGATCCTCGGGACTTCAGCGGCGTCTGGTTTCACGATCTGAGCCTGCACGGCCGCATCCTGCGCGACATGCACGGCAAGCTCATCCCGTTCACCATGGAGGGCGCCCGCGTGCTGGAGCGCCGCTTCAAAGCCGACAAGGCTGGCCGGCCTTATCAGAACGGCGCTGCTCTCTGTCGACCGCCGGGCATCGTTTGGCAAGCTGACGTCCACATGCCCTTCATGGTTTTCCAGAGCAAGGGCGCCGTTGAGTTCGTTTTCCAGGACTATCGCGGGCGGCTCAATTTTGTCCTCGACGACAAACTGCAACCGTCGGGCAAGAGCTATATGGGCACTGCGCTGGCCCATTGGGACGGCGATACCCTGGTTGCGGAAACGAGCGGTTTCAAGCAGGGTCTATGGCTTGATATCGCCGGCACGCCCGTCTCCAAGGACGCGCGCCTCATCAACCGTGTTCGCAAGATCGACAACGGTGATCACAAGCCCTTGCTTGAAATAGAAACCACTATCGTCGATCCGAAATACTATACCGATCCGTGGACGCTTGTCCGCACGTTTCGCTGGCAGCCCAACATGCCTTTATTTGATGAATACAATTGCGAACTGCAACTTGGCGATCCGAATGTGAATAGCGACGCGGGATTGGTTCCCGAGCCGTCCGAAACTCCCTGACGCAATGGTACAGGCTCAAATATGAGGTTTGGAATGGCTGCCCGACGACATTTGTGCGGCTGGTCCCGACGGTTCGCATCCCGGTTCGGCCGCACAGGGCGCGGTGTGGCCAGAAATCATAAATGCTTATGCCTCAGAGTGTCGTCGCATTCCCTCCGTCGGGTTCCGGCGTGGCCGGTCGCAGCTTGGTCTAGTCCTCACGTGCGATCGGGCGTAAGAAAGTCCGGGGAAAAGGATGCAATCGCATGGCGCTGAACGAAACTCCGCGCGAGCCGCCACACATCGACCACGCTATGGTGGCCGGGCGCACAAATGAAAGCGTCAAGCTCGCGCAGCGCGCTGCGATGCTCATCCAGCAAGAGATCATCTTCGGTGGCCTCGAAAGTGGTCATTTGATGGGGACCGCCGCAGAAATTCGGTCGCGCTTCAATCTCGGGCGATGGGCTTTCCGGGAGGCGCTGGCGATTCTCGAACAGCGCGGCGTAGCTCGTCTTAGGCCCGGTCCTGGCGGGGGCGTGGTGGTGGCGGAGCCCGATTTCGGCAATATCGTCGAGCTTTCGCTACTGTATATCTACATTGCGCCGGACGGTATTCACGAGTTGATCGAGGCAGAAGCCGCCCTGCTCGCAGCTATGGTCGATAAGATCCTCGCCGACCCTTCGATACCGCCAAGGGCCAGGAAACTGAGCGAGCTCGAGAAGCAGGTTTCCGTTCCCAGAGCTTTGGCCTATCGTACAGGCAACCCTGCCTTCGAACTGATCGTTGAATATATTGAACTGGTTCGGGAGGCTTGCTCTTACCCTGAAGAGCGCCGTGAGGATCGCGGTCCAGACGCGGGTAGAGAGCTTTTGGTGGCGATAGATCGTCGGGATGTCGCGTCCGCGCATGCAGCGCTTTGCAGATTCTTGCTGCCGTGCAATCGGCCTTTGCTCAATCGCCCCGATGACGTTTCGGCTTTGTCGCCACGGCACTCGGGCGCCGGAAAGGTCGGCTATCGTCTTGCGTTGCAGATGCTGCGAACGATTGTCGAGAATCCCCAAGATTCCGAAGTTTCCCTCGGGTCAGAAGCAGAGATCGGGATGCGCTTCGACGCCAATGGCGAGATGGTCCGGCAAGCGGTGCGATTGCTTGAGGATCTGGAGGTGGTTGCTCCCCAGCGCGGACGAAGGGGCGGCATCTTGCTGCGAAAGCCTGATACCGTATCGATTTCCTCGCTGCTGCCACATGTTCTGGGAAGACATCATTTAACGGTATCGGATTGCTACGAAGTGGCCGGAATGCTGAGCGTTGAGATTGCGCGACTGGCAGCATCGAAAGCAAAGGTGCGATCTGAAGATAAAATTCAGAAGATTCCGCCTGAGGTCGACGATGCGTGGAAGATGATCCTAATTGATCGACGTATTCAAGGATACGCTCAAAATCCGCTCCTGGCAAGTCTTGAACGTGGTCTGCTGCTTTATTCTTGCGTCATATCCCCTCCATATTCCTCTGAACACGTCCCGCTTGAACAGATGTTCCAGCTCTCGCAGGATATACTTCGTGGCGTAGAATCTTCAAATCGCGTTGAAGCTGAAATGGCTGCGAAAAAACGTTACGCGTTGATGCTGCAAAGATTCTTTCCTCGATAGGGCGTATAATTTTCAGATACTGCCATTAGATCAATCTAGATTGGTATATTTTATTGCTGATCGCTCTTGGTCGAAGGCATTGAAATCAGCATAAATGTTGCAGCTAGTTCTCGCTCTCGACGCGCGGTAAAGCTCCTCGAGCAATGGCGCGTCAGCAAACGCTACGCGCTAATGGTCTTGTTGTTTTCGTACTGGGCCTGGTTACCGGTGTTTCGCAGGTTCGGAATGGAGAAGAATATGAAGTCGGTTAATCTGATAGCGGCAGTGGGACTGGCTGTGATCGCGGCACCCGCCTTGGCGCACCATTCTTTTGGTGCCTACAATATGAATGTAACCGAGTCTGCGTCGGGCACTTTGAAAGAATTTCGATGGGGTGCGCCGCATTCATCGCTTGTCATCGTATTAAAAGACAAAAAGGGTAATATTAGCGAGGTGGCAATAGTCTCGGGTAGCCCATTGATGTTCTCGAGGCAAGGATTTACGCCACGTGATTTTAAGCGTGGTGACAAGATTTCGGTGACTTTCCACCCCAATATCAACAATTCACCAGGTGGCGCGCTGGCAAGCCTGACGATCCCGGGCGGGCGTGTTTTCTCTGACAGCGAGGCTCAACGAGCTGCGCCTTCTCCGGGCAAGTGATGGACGATCGAGCCTGACAACCATCATGACATAGCGCCGTTCTCGGTCACCTGAAATTTGACTTGCCCAATATGATGCTGACCGCACGTACATGGGAGACGCCTCCAGCGCCTCACCATGTACTTTTGCGTTGCGTCAGCGATGTTCATGAGAATCGGTGTTTACATGGTTGCGGCAGAAGTTTGCCGTCAAAAGGCCCAGCGCATTCATTTCCGCGCTCATGTTGCGAGTGGTTTAATTTGGCAAGATATTTCGCTTGGCGGGAGAATTTCTCATGTCATTGCCGGATTCATTTTACCAAAATCAACTGATTTCCGCTGCAAATTATCGACGCGATATTGTAGTTAAAATGCGCGAAAGTGGCATAAGCTTTGGGGATATTGGTAAGAATTTGGGGATATCAACTTGCCGCGCATCTCAGATTTATCGAAGTGCCGAAAATATAGAGAAGCACTATAAATCAGCAAGCGTGGATAGTATTGGAATTAATTGTCCGATTTCGCAATTGCCTCTGAGGCGGCGTACGTGTCGAGCTTTGCAAGATGCCGGATTTAGTAATTTTTACGATCTTATTTTGTTATCCAGGGAAAACAATAAATCTATTGGAAAAATACCTGGTATAGGGAAATGCAGCTTAAAAGAAATCAGCAAAATCGTTCTCATGTTTCGGACCATTTACGCTGATAAGGCATAATTTTCACATAAGTTGAAAATTAATTTGTAGCCGGATGGCTTTGCGGAAACAAATAACCTGGCTCCTTTCGGATAAATGATAGGCGAGTGGTCCGGGTGGAGTGCGCATGCTGAAGTCGCTGGCACAATTTGATGTGCAAAATCTAAGGATCTTCACATGAGCAATCAAAATGGCGTTCCGTCTCTAGATTACATTGGTCCACAAGGCGGCATATCAAATGCGCGCTATTCGCGCGTCGCGATGATTTTGCACTGGTCCATCGCACTGTTCATCGTTTTCAACCTCTCCCTCGGATATTTCATGGAAGGGTTCGCGATGCCCTTCCGTTTGATCGTCGTAGGCCTCCACATCTCAGCGGGTTTGACGGTGCTTGCGCTGACCTTGGTTCGCGTTGTTTGGCGCCTGTCGCACGCACCGCCACCCTATCCGGATAGCATGACCTCTTGGGAGCGGCACGCCGCGCATTACGCCCATTTCATGCTGTACGCGGCGATGGTTTTGATGCCGCTCACCGGATGGGCGATCATTTCGTCGCATCCGCGCCCTGGATCGCCGGGTGCGATTGCCGAAGCAATGCGTCATCCCATGCCACCAATGGCGATGACAGCGTCCGCAAAAGGATCTCCGGGAGCAGGCGCACCGCCACGAAAGTTCGTGATGAAAATCTGGTACGTGCTGCCAGTTCCGGTGATCGCACCGATCGAAGCCATCGGCGAGCACCCCGGCGGACTCGCAGCACAGCAAGAATTGCACGAGAAATTTGTGCATTGGCATGGTACCGGCGGCTACATTCTCATTGGATTGCTAATCCTCCACATTTTGGGAGCGCTGAAGCATCAAGTGCTCGACAAGCAGCCTGAATTGGCACGCATGGGTATCGGTAAGCGTGTGCGATCTCCTCGAAAGGAGCGCGCAGCCGATCATCATGATAGGTAACCAGAAGCGCCGGTAGATGGCGAGGAGGAGCACCAGATCGGCAACAAGAGCGGTGCCGAACAGCTTGACGAGATCCGCGAAGGCGATCTGCCGTTGCTGGTAGGGGCCGCCAGTTCGTATCGAGTGCAGGTGGCGAGCACGCCGGGGCGAACGAGCGCTCTGGCCACACCACTGGCGGCAGCTCCGATCCCGCAAACCTGTATACGCCCGGTTACGGCGCCCACCGGCTCCAGGTTCTCCCGAGCGATCTGGAGCTGTCCGATCACCGCGTTCTTGGTTGTTGCGTGCGAGAGTGGAAAGACATGGCCGGGGGAGGCCCGGATCAGCAATTGCGCGAGCCCGGCCTGACTGATTGTCATCGCTTGCGGGAGCCGGACGGGCACTTCGATCACCTCGTCGGCACCGGCGAAGACGGCGGCGAGCGTGCCACTTTATCCCACGCACAGGAATTCCAGGTGACCGTAGGCCCAGGCTTGCTGCAAAGCAGCGGGCAACGGAAATGTAAGGCGAATTTCGATGCCCCGATAGGACGCCGGGAATGTCCGGAACCGAGGCAGTCCTAGATGACCAGGTCCGACGCATAGACCGACCTGATCCACCTTGGAAGATGAGGCAAAGCGAAGACCAGCCGCCCATCCGAGAAAGTGAGGCAGTGGGTGAGCGGCTGGTTGAGGGGGGAATTGTCGAAAACCATGCCGCGGTCAGCCTTGAGGATCGCTGCTCGAATGAGAGGCGCGCCGCGCGTGTAGCGGGCGCGGATCTTGTCTTCCGGTACAATATGCCCGCCTTCCTCCACGCGCGCGGCGACACGCGCTACGGACAGCTCGGGCGTATTGACGCCGACATGCATCACGATGACAGTGAAGCCGCTGGCGCGAGCCTCGTCTATGAGCGCGAGCTTGGATGGATGGGAGAAGACCGTCTCGGTTACGAAATCCCGACCCTGCGCGAGATATTCGGCTCGGCGCGCGGTGGCGATCTGTGCTGCCTCATAGGATGCCTGTGGTGAAGGATTACGGAGTTCCTCACGCTGGATGATGTCAGCGTTGATGAACGGGCCGGCGAAGCTGGGGGCAACACGAGCCTGATAGAGCGTGGACTTCCCGGAGCCATTCGGCCCGGCAAGTACGATCAGTGTCGGTTTCATTCCTCGCTTGCAGTCTTCCCGCGTACGAGATTGCCAGCGGCATCGAGGCCGACGCCGAAACCAAGCTGTCGCCGACCAGCGAAATAGGATTTTTCGTCAGGCCCGGGCTGTCCCATCTTTTCGACGAAGCTGTCGAGCCAGACGTCCTTTTCCTCACTGGTGAGTGCCGTGGTCTCGATTTGCCCTGCAAGGGCCGCGGTGATTCTGGCATGATCGAAATGACCGGACAGCTCGATCGCGCGACCAATGCGCACCCAATGCGTGACCTGGCCAGCGACCGACCGGCTTTGCAGTTCGGATTCCCGGCGTACGATCTTCATGATGTCATCGGCAAGTTTGATCGATTGGGCCATACCTCACCTCTGCACGTAGAGGTAGCATTTTGCCACCTCTCTTTCAAGGCTGATCACGCAGTTCGAAAGTGCATGCCCAAGAGTTCGGGAACTCGGCGATTGCGGCGCGCCTTCGGTTGGCAATGGGCAATCAGCGGGCGAGCTGATGCCAAATGATGCGCTGGATGTCTCCTTTCATCGGGCATCGTATGATGCGCGTGTGCGTCGTGGCAGCGCCTGAAGGAGCAGCATCAGCGAATGCATGTAGGCTATCGATCTATCTGGCGAAGCGCGATTGATCGAGCAGGGTCGGCTAAAGGCCGCAGATTGATAAACACCGACCCACAGCCGCATTGCGCCTCATTGGATCAAGGCCAGGAAGTTCTGGGCCAAGCTGTCGGCATAGCGTCATGCCCGCCTGGCAAAGCTTTCCGGGTCGGCCTGGCGCCACCATGCGGCAAGGCGGGGATCGCGCGCGCCGTCGAGCAATTCACCCGGAGCCACGAAGGGATAGAGCTCGTCGAACGAGCGCATCTCCGATGCATTGATCCTCTGGCGCAGGCTGTCGGGGGTAAATTCGTCCGGCGTGTTCAGACCGGCTGCAACCACGATGTCATGCAAGGCGTCGAGGGTTGCCTTCTGGAACCGGGCGACGCGTTCGGCCTTTTCCGGCACGACCAACCCGCGCTGGCGCGCCAGGGACTGGTTGGCGATGCCCGTCGGGCACGTATCGGTGTGGCACCGCAGCGATTGCACGCAACCGAGCGAGAACATGAACGGCCGGGCGGCGTTGCACCAGTCGGCGCCCAGCGCCGCGTTCATCGCGATCGCAGCGCCGGAATTGACCTTGCCCGATGCGGCCAGCTTGACCCGGCCCTTCAGGTTGGTGCCGACAAGTGCATTGCGGGCCAGCATCAGCCCTTCGCGCAGCGGCATGCCCACGCGGTCGGAAAGTTCGGTCGGGGCAGCGCCGGTGCCTCCTTCGGCCCCGTCGATGACGATGAAATCGAGCAGTATCCCCGTCTCGACCATGGCCTTGACGACCGCGAACAGTTCGTGCGGATAGCCGACGCAAAGCTTGATGCCGACCGGCTTGCCGCCCGACAGCTCCCGCATCCGGGCAGCGAATTCGAGCAGGCCCCGCGGGGTCGAAAAGGCGGTGTGATAGGCTGGCGAGAGACAATCCTCGCCTTGGGGAACATCACGGATTTTCGCGATTTCAGCAGTGACCTTGGCACCGGGCAGCAATCCGCCATGCCCGGGCTTGGCCCCCTGGCTGAGCTTGATCTCGGTCATCGCGACCGCATCGTGCCTCGCGCGTTCGCGAAAATGCTCGGGGTGGAAATGGCCCTTGGCGTCGCGGCAGCCGAAATAGCCCGAACCGATTTCCCATACGATGTCGCCGCCATGCTTGAGATGGTAGGGGGACAGGCCGCCTTCACCGGTGTCGTGATAGAAGCCGCCGATCTTTGCCCCCAGGTTGAGCGCTTCGATGGCATTGGCGCTGAGCGCGCCGAAACTCATCGCGGAAATGTTCAGCCGCGCTGCCCGGTATGGCTTGCTGCACTGATCGGTTCCGACAGTGACGCGGGTGTAGCGTTCGGCCTGGCGGGTCGGCGCCATCGAGTGGGGCAGCCACTCGTACTCCTCGGAATAGACGTCGAGTTCGGTGCCGAACGGATGGGTCGAGACGTCGCCTTTGGCTCTGGCATAGACCAGGGCGCGCTCGTCGTGGCTGAACGGCCGCCCATCGAGATCGCTTTCGACGATGTAGGAGCGCAGGAACGGGCGCAGCCATTCGAAGAACCAACGCAGGCGCGCGGAACCGGGATAGTTGCGGCGCAGCGAATGGTGGGTCTGCGCCAGGTCGATCACCGTGATCAGCAACAAGGGCACGAACAGCAACAGCAACCACCACGCGCGGGGATGGTCCAGGCCTGCCGCAATGGACCCGATGGTTCCGGCCAGCGCCACGAACAACAACACGTTGCGCGACAGCGCATGATCGCGCCACAGCGCTTGGGTGAGGGTAGGGCGCCCGCTCACGCGATCAGGTTCCGGATGATCCCGACCACATCGCGGCCACGTCCGCCCAGCACGGCCTTGGCGGAATAGAGCGCCATACCCGCGACTTGCCCGGGCTTGACCGCCGGTGGCATCACCAGTTCATAACGGTCGGTGACCACGTCGAGCAGCGCCGGACCCGGTTCCTGCAACCAGGCCTGTACAGCAGCGTCAAGGTCTTCGGCATGTTCCACGCGCCGCCCGCGAAAGCCGATCGCTTCGGCAACGCGCGCGAAGTCGGGATTGACCAGTTCCGTATAGGCGTCGAGCAAGCCTTCGACTTTCTGCTCGATTTCCACGAAATCGAGTGCGCCATTGTTGAAGACCACGACCTTGATCGGCAGCTTTTCCTGCACGGCGGTCAGCAGGTCTCCGAGCAACATGGCAAGGCCGCCATCGCCGGACAGGGCAATGACCTGCCGATCGGGAAAGGCCGCCTTGGCACCCAGCGCCTGCGGCATGGCATTGGCCATCGTGCCGTGGGTCAGGCTGACCACCGTGCGGTTCCGGCCGGTTGCGGCAATGTGGCGCAGCGACCAGACCATGGGTGAGCCGCCGTCGGCGGTGAACACCGCGTCGGGCGCGGCATGGCGCGAAATGGTCTCAGTCAGATATTGCGGGTGGATCGCGCCGCCCTTGCCGACCGTGGCGTGCTTCGCCTGTGCCGCCTGTGCCTTGCGGTGGTGTTCGAGGCATTCGTCGAGAAAGGCATTGTCGTCGCGTGGCGCGATCCGCAGCAGCAGGGCCTCGAGTGTCGGCGCGATGTCGCCGACAACGCCGATGTCGACCGGATGCCGTCGTCCGAGGTGCGTGCCATCCAGGTCGACCTGCAGGATCGTGGCTTTTTCGGGATAGAACTGCCGCCAGGCAAAGTCGCAGCCCAGGAGCAGCAGCACGTCGCAGGAGACCAGCGTGTGATAGCCGGACTCACTGCCGAAGATGCCGGTCATGCCGACATCGAAGGGATTGTCGTGCTCGAGAAAGTCCTTGGCGCGCGATGTCCGCACCACCGGCGCTCGCAGCCGGTCGGCCAGCGCCACGACGGCATCATGTGCCTGCTCGCACCCCGACCCGCCGTAGATCGCGATCCGCCGGCCGCTGTTGAGGGCCGCTGCAAGGCGATCCAGTTCCGCGTCCGCAGGGCGAACGACGGGAGTGGCGTGATGCACGGCAAAGTCCGGTTCGTCTGCGGCATTCGCGCTCGACACGTCGGCAGGCACGATCAGCACCGCCACACCGCGCTTGGCCAGTGCGGCTTGCGCTGCCATCGCGGTCATCCGCCGGGCCTGTCCTGGTGTGCGAATTTCCTCGCAGAACACACTGCAGGATGCATAGACCGCCTTGAAATCGACCTCCTGCGGAAAGTCGAAGCCCAGTTCGTCCCGCACGATCTGGCTGGCAATCAGCACGACCGGGGCGCGATTGCGGTGGGATTCGAACAGGCCATTGATAAAATGCAGGCTGCCCGGGCCGCACGATCCGGCGCAGGCGGCAAGCTTGCCGGTCAGCATCGCATCGGCCCCGGCGGCAAAGCCGCCGGCTTCCTCGTGTCGGACGTGGACCCAGCGGATTCCGCTCGTGCGGATGGCATCGGTGATGTGGTTGAGCGTGTCGCCCGGAATGCCGTAGCAGCGTTCGACGCCCGCCGCTTCGAGTGTTTTCACGATCACATCGGCGACGGTGGTCATAGGCTGTTCCTGCTGTTGGCTGCTGTCCTGTGCCCGAACGCGCAAGCCATGCTTTGGCTTCACGCGATGGTGCAAAAAATCCATCGGGCCACCGGCTGGAACCTGCTGTTCCTTCAGGGTTCCGTGGCCACTGGATCGAGTACGGTATTGAGATAGGCGGCAATGCGTACGCCCGCCTGCTTGAGACGGTTTTCGACATCGGCGCGGTGCTGGTAGGCGTAGCTCCACGACAGCGCCGGGTCCGTGGGGTAGATGGTCTTGCGCAGGGCCACGCTCTCGCGGATCCAGACGTGCGGATCGCGCTGGTTCCAGGCGACGATCTGGGCCGGGGTGATCGCGCGGGCGAGCCAGCCAGCATATTCGGAATAGGACAGGCCCTGCTGCTCGATCAATGCCGAGTCCCACACGCTGTGGAGGTTGGTCGGCTTGCCGAACCAGGTGACCTGGACGGTATTGCCGCCGCGGTCGGTACCGGCACCGGCGTGCAGTGGTTGATGCAGGTCGCCGATGATATGGACAATGAAGCGCAGGGCCAGTCGTCGCTGCTCAAGCGGCGCTTTCGGGTCGCGCAGCGTCGCGGTAAAGCGAGTGAGAGCGGTCATCGCATCGCCTTCGGGCGGGGCGTCGCTGGCGACATAGTCGTCCCCCTTGACCGTGACATAGTGCCACGGGCTGGCCTGCTTCTGCCAGAACGGATCGGGATCGGATTTCATCTCGTCGGGCCAGGTTGCCGCCTGGGCCAGGTCTTCCGAGCCGAGCAAGAGGTGGACTTGCGCGCGCGCCAGGCCGCTCAGGTTGGCATCGGCGATCGCGCCGGTGATGCGATGGCCTTCAGGCCCCCAGGCGTGGGCGGGTGACGCCAGTAACAGCGAGAGGACAACGATCAGGGATCGGCGCATGCGTCTGTTCTCCAAGGAGATTGCGATCGCGCGCCGATAGCCCGGCGCCGGGCTCGCGACAACAGCGCTGCGATAGCACGCAGCGCTGCGTGCTTGGTTGCTCGTCCATGGATTGCGATGAGGTCGCCGGCGCGGCTCCTGCCCTGTGGTTCCGCCTCGGCGTCACGGCGTGCGGCAGGGAAATGCGCAAAGTTGGCCGATTGCACGCCAGCCTGCGCCGAGATCAAGTAGTTATTGAGTTTGGCGGATTTGCGGTCTTGTTGAGAGGCCTTGCCGCGCCGGCATCCTGCTGCGCGGGTTGAGCAAGGCTCCTGATGTCCAGTCCATCGCTTCTGTCATGCGGCCTCTCTCCCGACCGTGCTTTGGGTGAAGCGCGCGGCGCGCGCATGCTGCGCACGGCGCTCGGTCCGTGCATCTGTGCCTGGCTCGACGATCCGGCCGTCATCGAAGTCATGCTCAATCCCGATGGCCGGCTGTGGCTCGATCGGCTTGGCGGGGGGCTCTGCGCGACCACCGACAGCCTGTCGGCCGCAGATGCCGAGCGTATTGTCCGGCTGGTCGCCCATCATGTCGGCGCCGAAGTCCATGGCCGGGCGCCGCGGGTTTCGGCGGAACTGCCCGATAGTGGCGCGCGCTTCGAAGGCCTGCTCCCGCCGGTGGTGACCGCGCCGAGCTTTGCCATCCGCAAACCGGCCAGCGCGGTCTATACGCTGGGCGATTATGTCGCTGCCGGCATCTGCCAGGCCGAACAGGCCGAGGCGCTGCGTGCTGCGGTTGCGTCGCGCGCCAATATTCTCGTTGCGGGTGGCACGTCCAGCGGCAAGACCACGCTGGTCAATGCCCTGCTCGCCGAAGTGGCGCGCCTGCCCGACCGCGTCGTGCTGATCGAGGACACCCGCGAACTGCAATGCGCCGCGCCCAATCTCGTTGCGCTGCGCACCGGCGATGGCATCGCCACGCTGTCCGATCTCGTCCGATCGGCCCTGCGCCTGCGGCCCGATCGCATCCCCATCGGCGAAGTGCGCGGCGGCGAAGCGCTTGATCTCGTCAAGGCCTGGGGCACGGGTCATCCTGGCGGCATCGGTACGATCCATGCAGGATCCGCGCTGGGGGCGCTGCGCCGCCTCGAGCAGCTCATCCAGGAACGCGTCGTGGCCGTGCCCCGCGCGCTGATTGCGCAAACCATCGATGTCATCGCGGTGCTGGTCCGCGACGGGCCGGCCCGTCGCCTGGCCGAACTGGTCGCGGTCAGCGGCCAGGCGGCAAACGGCGATTACGAGCTCACCCCGCTGGCTGCGACTGCGGCGCGTCCCGCTTCCATCCCGCCTGAAGGAACTTTGCCATGAATGTCCGTTGCCGCTTTTCTCCCCGGCGCTGCCTCGTGTCGCCGGCTTTCCCTGCCGCTCTGATGGTCTCGGCGGGCACGGCCCATGCCTCGGGTGCTTCGATGCCGTGGGAGGCGCCCCTGCAGTCGATCCTGGAATCGATCCAGGGGCCGGTCGCCAAGATCATCGCGGTGATTATCATCATTGCTGCCGGGCTGTCGCTGGCGTTCGGCGATACCTCGGGCGGCTTCCGGCGCCTGATCCAGATCGTCTTCGGCCTTTCGATCGCCTTTGCGGCTTCGTCCTTCTTCCTCTCGTTCTTTTCGTTCGGCGGCGGGGCCGTGCTGTGAGCGAGGACACTTCCGATCCGACGATCGTGCCAGGCTTTGCCGTGCCGGTGCATCGCGCCCTGGTGGAGCCGATCCTGCTGGCCGGCGCGCCGCGCGGCCTGGCAATCATCAACGCTACGCTGGCCGGCGCAGTGGGGCTGGGCTTGCGGCTGTGGCTGGTCGGCCTCGCCCTGCTCGGCGTGGGCCATGGACTTGGCGTCTGGGCCGGGCGCCGCGATCCCCAGTTCGTCGAAGTGGCGCGCCGGCATCTTCGCTTTCCAGCCTATTTTGCGGTGTGAGGCCGTCATGATGTCGCTGCGTGAATATCGCCCGGGTGCCAGCCGCCTTGCCGACTTCCTGCCGTGGGCCGCGCTGGTCGCACCGGGCATCGTGCTCAACAAGGACGGCAGTTTCCAGCGCACGGCGCGCTTCCGCGGGCCGGATCTCGATTCCGCCACGCCGGGCGAACTCGTCGCGGTCACCGCCCGGCTCAATGCCGCGCTGCGCCGCCTGGGTTCGGGCTGGGCGATTTTCGTCGAGGCCGCCCGCGATCCGGCGCGCGGCTATCCCGAAGATGCCTTTCCCGATCCCGTCTCGGCCCTGGTCGAGCGCGAGCGTGCGGCCCAGTTTGCCGAGGACGGCGCCCACTTCGAAAGCCGCTATTACCTGACGCTGACCTGGCTGCCGCCGGCCGAGGACACCGCGCGGGCCGAGAACTGGCTGTTCGAAGGCCGCGCGCGGCAGCGCAGCGATGCCCGCGACTGGCTGCGTGGTTTTGCCGATCGGTCTGAGCGCCTGCTGCGCCTGGTCGAGGGCTTCCTGCCCGAAGTGGCCTGGCTCGACGATGCGGCCACGCTGCGCTACCTCCATGCCTGCGTCTCGACCCGACGCCACGGCGTGCGCGTCCCGGAAACCCCGACCTATCTCGATGCGCTGCTCGCCGACGAGCCGCTGGTTGGCGGCCTCGCGCCGCGCCTCGGCGCAGCGCACTTGCGCACGCTGACGGTGATCGGATTTCCGTCGGCGACCTTTCCCGGCATTCTCGACGAGCTCAATCGCCTGGCCTTCGCCTATCGCTGGGTGACCCGTGCGATCATGCTCGACAAGACCGACGCCACGCGCCTGCTCTCCCGCATTCGCCGCCAGTGGTTTGCCAAGCGCAAGTCGCTGGCCGCAATCGTCAAGGAAATCATGACCAACGAGGCGGCTGTCCTGGTCGACAACGATGCCGCCAACAAGGCGCAGGATGCCGACCTGGCGTTGCAGGAACTCGGTGCCGATCATGCTGGCACCGCCTATGTCACGGCCACCGTCGTGGTCTGGGACGAGGATCCCGCGCTTGCCACAGAAAAGCTGCGGCAGGTCGAGAAAGTGCTGCAGGGCCGCGATTTCACCGTGATCAGCGAGACGATGAACGCGCTCGAGGCCTGGCTCGGCACGCTGCCCGGCCATGTCTATGCGAATGTCCGCCAGCCGCCGGTCTCGACGCTCAACCTCGCCCACATGATCCCGCTGTCGGCCGTCTGGGCCGGGCCCGATGAAGATCCACACTGGCATGCCGCGCCGCTGTTCCATGCCCGCACCGATGGCACGACACCATTCCGCTTTGCGCTGCATGTCGGCGATGTCGGCCATTGCCTGGTCATCGGACCGACCGGCGCGGGCAAGTCGGTGCTGCTGGCGTTCATGGCCATGCAGTTTCGCCGCTATCCTGACGCGCGGATCTTCGCGTTCGATTTTGGCGGAGCGATCCGCGCGACGACCCTGGCCTGCGGCGGGACCTGGCAGGATCTGGGCCAGACCGTAGCGGGCAATGCCCTGACTGGCGCCGACGGCACGAGGCCCGCCCAGCGACCCGGGCTTGCGCTGCAGCCACTGGCGCGGGTCGACGATGCTGCAGAGCGCGCCTGGGCGCTCGATTGGTTGCTGGCCATCCTGACGGGCGAGGGGATTGTCGTCGATCCTGTGATCAAGGCCCATGTCTGGAGCGCGCTGGTCTCGCTCGCTTCCGCTCCGCTTGTCGAACGCACGCTCACCGGGCTGGCCATCCTGCTCCAGCGCCAGGACCTCAAGCAGGCGCTCGCGCCCTGGTGCCTGGGCGGCGCGTTCGGCACCCTGCTCGATGCCGAGTACGAGGACCTGGGCGCGGCCACGTTCCAGTCTTTCGAAACCGAGGGTCTCGCCGGATCGCCTGCGGCCCCGGCGGTCCTTGCCTACCTCTTCCACTGCATCGACCGCCGTCTCGACGGCGCGCCCACGCTGATCCTGATCGATGAAGGCTGGCTGGCGCTCGACAGTCCTGCCTTTGCCACCCAGCTGCGCACCTGGCTCAAGACTCTGCGCAAGAAGAACGCCTGCGTGGTCTTCGCCACGCAGAGCCTCGCCGATATCGCCAGATCGGCGATTGCGCCGCCGATCATCGAAAGTTGCCCGACGCGGTTGTTCCTGCCCAATGCCCGCGCCCGCGAGCCGCAGATCCTGGGGCTCTACCGCCGCTTCGGTCTCAACGATCGCCAGATCGCGATCCTGGGCGAAGCCACCCCGAAGCGCGACTACTACTGCCAGTCCCGCAGCGGCAACCGCCTGTTCGAACTCGGCCTGGGCGAGATTGCCCTGGCTTTTGCCGCAGCCGGTGGGCCGCGCGATCAGCAGGCGATCACCATGCTGGCCGCGGGCGGGGCGGGCACGCCTTTCGCGCTCGCCTGGCTGCGCGCCCGCGGTCTCGACTGGGCCGCCGATCTGCTCCCCGAAACCCTGCCACTCGACGCGGAGGACGTGCGGCCATGAGCGTTAGCCCCTTGCGCGCACCGCGCGCGATCGCCGCTTTGCTGGGAGCCAGCCTGCTGGCCGTCCTGCCCGCGCCGGCTAAGGCCCAGTTCGGCGGCATCGTCTACGACCCGTCAAACTACGCGCAGAACGTCCTGACGGCCGCACGCGCCTTGCAGCAGGTCAACAACCAGCTGCGCCAGATCGAGAACCAGACCCAGTCGCTGCTCAACGAGGCGCGCAACCTTGCCAGCCTGCCGCTCTCGCTGGTCGCGCCGATTGAGCAGCAACTCGATCAGACGCGGCAGTTGCTGCGGCAGGCGCAGCGCCTGAGCTACAATGTCGATACGGTCCAGTCGGGTTTTGCCGCCCGCTATCGCGCGATCGACCTGTCAGCGTCCGACCAGGCGCTGGTTGCCGGTGCCCAGAGCCGCTGGCAGGACAGTGTCGCGGCATTCGAGGATGCGCTCAAGATCCAGGCCTTGACGGTCGGCCATCTCGACACGACGCGCCAGTCGCTCACCAGCCTGATGCAGGCAAGCCAGGACGCCACAGGAGCGCTCCAGGCGATCGAGGCCGGCAACCAGATCCTCGCGGTTCAGTCGCAGCAGCTCGCCGATCTTGCGGCGACGATCGCTGCCCAGGGGCGGGCGCAGACGCTTGACGCGGCTGGGGCCGCAGCGGCCAAGACCCAGGCGCGCGAGCAGCTGCGTCGCTTCCTTTCTCCGGGGAGCGGCTATGTCGCCGACCCGGTGACGCTGTTTCACGAGTAAATGGTCATGCGTCGCACCCGCACGCCACGCGTCCTGCTGCTCGCCTTTCTCGGCCTGGCCGGGTTAGTGGCGCTGCTTGCGCTGCTCTTGCCGGCACCGCACAGGGACGATGCTGTGACCCTGCTGGACACGCGGCCCGCAGTCGCTGCGCCGCTGGCCGGCGATACGCTTGCTCGGCGCTGCGCGACGATTGCGGTCAACGATCCGGCCATGGCGTCGTGCGCGGCCCGGTGGGACGCACGGCGTCGTCGCTTCTTTGGCCTGCCGACGCGGCAGGTCGCCGGGGCAGGGCCGGCCGCCGACCCGTTGCCGGTGAAGGAGGACTGGTGAGATGAACGGCACCGGCGTTATCGATCGCTTTCTGGCGGTTTTCTCGCGTTATATCGATAGTGGCTTTGGCCTGCTCCATGGCGATGTCGCATTCATCGCCAGTACCTTGGTGGCGATCGACGTCACGCTTGCCGCGCTGTTCTGGGCCTGGGGCGAGCACGAGGACATTCTCGCCCGCCTGTTCCGCAAGACCCTGTTTGTCGGTGTGTTTGCCTGGCTCATCGGCAACTGGAACATGCTCGCGCGCGTGGTCTTCGAAAGTTTCGCCGGACTGGGCCTCAAGGCCAGCGGCACGGCCACGACCACGGCGCAACTGCTCCAGCCTGGCCGCATCGCCCAGGTCGGGCTGGACGCCGGCCGCCCGCTGCTCCAGGCGATTGCCGACCTCATGGGCTATGTCAGCTTCTTCGAGAACTTCGTGCAGATCGTCATCCTGCTCGGTTGCTGGGTCCTGGTGGTGCTCGCCTTCTTCGTTCTGGCGATCCAGCTGTTCGTGACGCTCGTCGAATTCAAGCTCAGCACGCTGGCCGGTTTCGTGCTCGTGCCGTTCGGGCTGTTCGGCAAGACCGCGTTCCTGGCCGAACGCGTGCTCGGCAATGTCGCGGCTGCCGGCATCAAGGTGCTGGTCCTGGCGGTCATCGTCGGGATCGGCTCGACCATCTTCGGCGAGTTTACCGCCGCGATCCAAGGCACGCCGACGCTCGAGGATGCCATGACACTGGTGCTGGCCAGCCTGACTCTCCTGGCGCTGGCAATCTTCGGCCCAGGCATCGCCAGTGGGCTGGTGTCGGGCGGCCCCCAGCTCGGCGCCGGCGCGACAGCGGCCACCGTGCTCGGAGCCGGCGGCCTTGCTGCGGGCGGTGCCGCCGCGGTGGGACTTGCCGGCAGCGCGGCGGCAGCCGCAGCCGGGGGCGCGCTGCGCGGCGCGAGCGCCGCCGGCGCCGCCTACCGGGAGGGCGCCGCCGGGCACGCCGGCTTGGCGGGCATCGTGCATGGGCTTGGCCAGGTTGGCAGCACGGCAGCCCGCGCCGCCACGGCGCCGCTGCGCAAGACCGGCGTCGGGTCGAGCGAAGGCGGCCGTAGCGCCTCTTCCGCTGGCCACGCCGCTGTCGACTCCGCCGCGCCAGGCAGCCCGCCTGCCTGGGCCCGCGCGCTGCGCCGACGCCAGGCACTCGGCCAGGGCGCGATGATGGCCGCCCACACGCTGCGCAGTGGCGACAGCCAGGGCGCTGGCACCAGTATCGACACTTCGCAGAAGGACGATTGATCCATGTTCCGGCGTTCCTCGATCCGCTACGCGACGACCCCCGAACCGGTAACGCCCTACCAGCGCGCCGCCCAGGTCTGGGACGAGCGGATTGGCGCAGCCCGTGTCCAGGCCCGCAACTGGCGCTGCGCCTGCCTTGCCGCGCTCGGCCTGTCCGGCTTGCTCGCAGGTGGCCTGATCTGGCAGGGCGCACGCGGCACGATCGTGCCATGGGTCGTCGAAGTGGACCGGCTCGGCGAGGTCCGTGCGGTGGCACCCGCCGCGGCCGGCTACCGGCCGACCGATCCGCAGATCGCCTACCAGCTCGCCCGCTTCATCGAGGATGTGCGCAGCCTTTCGGCCGATCCGGTGGTGGTGCGACAGAACTGGTTGCGCGCCTATGATTTCGTGAGCGACAGCGGCGGCCAGGCGCTCGGTGCCGACGCGCGCAGCAACGATCCCTTTGCGCGGATCGGCCAGGAGCAGGTCGCGGTCGACGTGACCAGCGTGGTGCGGGCATCCCCCGACAGCTTCCGCATCGCCTGGCGCGAGCGCCATTACCGCGATGGTACGCTTGCGCAGACCGAGCAGTGGAGCGCGATCCTGACCGTCACGGTCCAGGCGCCGCGGACGGCCGACAGGCTGCTCAAGAACCCGCTGGGGATATTCATCACCGCTATCAACTGGTCGAGGGAGCTAACGCCATGAACTGTCCGAATGTCGTTGTCTGGCCTGCCTGTTCCATGCGTTTGCGCAGGTGCCTGATCGCGCCATTGCTGCTGCTGCTGGCGATCGCCCCGCTCGGCGCTGCGAGCCTGGCGGCGAGCGTGGCCGCGGCGGATCATGGCGTTGCGTCGCGCCCAGTTGCAGCCGCGCGCGTCGCCCAAGCCAACGGCGCGGCGCGCGTCGAGCCCGACCCACAGGGCTTTGCCAATGCCATCCAGCGCTATGCGTTTGCTGCAGGCGCGCTTTACCAGGTCTACGCCAGTCCCGGTCACGTGACCGATATTGCTCTGCAGGACGGCGAGCGTCTGGTGGGTACTGGTCCGGTCGCGGCCGGCGACACCGTGCGCTGGCTGATCGGCGATACCAACAGCGGCACTGGGTCGGCCCAGCGGGTGCACATTCTGGTCAAGCCGATCCGCAACGACATTGCCACCAACCTGGTGATCAACACCGATCGGCGCACCTATTATCTCGAGTTGCGCGCGACACCGTCGACCTGGCTCGCTGCGGTGTCGTGGACTTATCCCGAGGATGAGCTCGTGGCCCTGCGCGTCCGCGCCGAGGCCGCGCAGCGAGCCGCGCCGGTCGCGGCGGGCATCGATCCGAGCGCACTCGATTTCCGCTACAGCATCGGTGGGGACCGGCCGCGTTGGCGACCCGCTCGTGTCTTCGACGACGGCCAGCGGGTCTACATCGGGTTCCCCGATGACATTGCGGCGAGCACCCTGCCGCCGCTGTTCGTCACCGGCACAGGGGGGCAGCTCGAACTCGTCAACTACCGCGTGGCCGGTCGCTTCCTGGTCGTCGATCGCCTGTTCGACCGCGCCGAATTGCGGCTGGGCGATCGCAAATCGGCGCAACGCGTGACAATCATGGCGCTGGCCAGGAAGGCACGGCCATGACCGGTCGGGAGCGATCGCAGCGCTCTGATCCGGCGCATGTCGCCAACGCGCGCCATGGCGAGCTCGACGGCGCATGCCCACCCATGGAGAACGATCAAGCGCCCAATGTGGCCGAGCCGCATGATTGGCTTGGTTGGGCGCGAGCGGCGGCCGCATCGGTGGTCCGCCTGCGTCCCGCTTGGCCAAGCGTCGAGCGCCTGTCGCGCAAGGCTGTCCTCACCCTGACGGCCACGAGCGTGGCTCTGGTTGCCTTGGCAATTGCCTTTGGGCTGCAGGGCGGACGCTCATCCTCGGGGGCCGACCCGCAACCGGTTGCGCCGGCCCAGCCTGGCGACCTGTTGGCCAAGGCACCGCGCGATTACACCCAGGTTCCCCGGCTCGCCCCAGTATTGCCCGGTGATGTGGGGCAGGCTGGACTCAAGGTGGCGGAGCGCAACGGCCCGGCGAAGTCCGACGAGCGGTCCATGGCGGAGCAGATCGGATTCCGGCCCGCCGCGCCGCCGGCCGGAAACGGGGACAATGGCGTCGCCGCCATGCGGCAGCGGCGCCAGGCCGAGCGTGATGCCGCGCGCCAGAGCCGCCTGTTCGCAGGCGAGGCGGTCACCCACGCCGAGCGCTCTGCGGACAACGGTGCCGCTAGCGGGAAACCAGCTGCCGGGGCGATGCCCCCTGGCGCCCAGCCGCATTCTTCCGCCTCGTCGGTGACGGACGCGCGCCAGGCCTTCCTCGATCGCCCGGCCAACGCGCCGACCATCTCGACAGCGCGCCTCATGCCGCCAGGTGGACCGGCGGTGCTACAGGCCGGCAGTGTCATCCCGGCGGCGCTGATCACTGGGCTGCGGTCCGACCTGCCTGGCCAGATCACCGCGCAAGTGACCCAGAACGTCTATGACAGCCTGTCCGGCGCGCAGGTACTCGTACCGCAAGGCGCACGTCTGATCGGCGAATACGACGCCGCCATTGCCGCCGGGCAGCGCCGCGCCTTGCTCGTCTGGACGCGGCTCATCCTGCCCGATGGCCGCTCGCTGGACCTCGATCGGTTGCCTGGCACGGATCCGGCCGGCCAGGCGGGGCTTGAGGATCGCACCGATTTTCACTGGGGCGGGATCATGCGCGCGGCCGCGGTCTCGACGCTGCTCGCGGTCGGGGCGGAATGGGGCAGCGATAGCAACGATGCGCTGGTCCGCGCTCTGCGCCAGGGTGGGCAGGATAGCGTCAACCGCGCCGGCACGCAGATCGTGGCGCGCGCGCTCGACGTGCCTCCCACATTGACGATCCGCCCCGGCTATCCGGTGCGCGTCCTGGTGACGCGTGATCTCGTGTTCGATGTCAGCGGCGATACGCCCTGAGGCGCCTGGTTCTGGCTGCTATTGCTAGCGGATAATGGCGGCGTCTGCGCCTGGTGCCTACGCAACGCCGGCTGTGCGCGACCCAGACCCGCCCCAGGCAAGCATCTCTCGCGGTGTGCAAGGCGTGCCTTAGGCGGCCCCGCTCGTACCTGCCATGTCTTATTGCATTTTGCTGCGGATCGCTGTCCCAGCCGGTGGTGCCGTTGCGCCATCAGCCCTTGTCGGAGGTGGCTTGCAACAACTGCCGATAGCCTCCGGCGACCAGGGCTTCGGCGGCGCGCAGCAGGCGATGGACCTGACGACGCTCCGGGCTCGAGGTCCAGGCAATGGCACGGTCGAAATGCCGGCCGGGGAATACCACGGTTTCGGCCAGATCGCGCTTGCTGGCGCCGGGCGCCGCGCGACGCGCATCGAGCAGGCGCAGTAAAAGGTCGAGGCGATGGTGCTGATAGGGGCTGGGTTGGTCGATCGCCTCTCGCACGGCAATCCGTCCACCATTGAGCACGCTATGCAGCCGACCCAGTGCGCAACTGCGCAGCCGCCAATGGCGATCGGGCGTGGCCAGGCAGGTCAGCTGCGGCGCAACGTGTCTTTCCGGCAGCAGCAAGCGCAACCAGGTATTCCCGGCGCGCACGGCAATATGCTGGCCCGAACTGGTCGGCGCTTGTGATGACGCATGAAGGTTGGCGCTGAGCGCCGCGCGCGACAGCCCCGGCGTGTCGGCAGGCGCTGCAACCAGAATCAGCGTGGCAGGATGGCACGCCGGCAGCCACAATGCGGGCGTGGCGGCCACGGTGGCATCGGGATCGAATGGAAAACGCCAGGCCCCATGCCCGGGCCTGCTCCTTTCTGCGGGCGAGTGGTTGCCGCCGCAAGCCCTGCCAGGCCGCGCGATAGGCTTCGTTCCGGCGCAGGAATTCCTGGGCATAGCCGGCAAAGTCACGGGTTGGATCGGGCACGACCATCTTGGCGCTCCTTGTCACGGAAGGCGCAGCATGGTCATGGTTATCGGTCTCAGCCATTCCCCAGGGAAGGAAGGGGCCTTCCCTGTTCTTGGTATCGACAGGGCGCGCTGCATGGCTGTTGCTGGTTAGCGAAAAGACAAACCGTTCAATTCGCGCGGCAAAATCGCAGGGGGCGGGTCTCGCACGCGTCGGCCCGCAGTATAGTCGGCAGCCGGCCGGGTGGTCGGCGCGTATGTCCAGGCGTGATGCTAAAGGTGTCGACAAGGCGTCCCAAGCACGCTCTTCCACCGCCCGGCTTGTTTGCCCCACGCTGTCGCGTTGCGCGCTCTAGAGCATCGTGCGAAGAAGTGGGAACCGGATTTTCGCAAAAGCGATGCGACAACAGAAGCCTAGATCATCCTGTGTGAGTCCCAAATCACGCGGGATGATCTAGCGGGCCTGTGCGGGTGCTTTCGCCACGAGCAGCGTATCGACTTCCATTTCCGTCGATCGGAGCGACCGATCCGGTGGACGCTCGCCCATGCCACCACCTAGGCTATGGCCTCGAGCAGAACGGCGCGCCCGTCCCCGGCAAATCGCGGTCGGGGCCCGAGATCTCAACTTTCTTTAAAAAACAGGCGTGCCGCGACATCGGTCTCGTCGTGCCGGAAACCAAGGCGCCGCACGACGCGGTGCGCTGCAACGTTCAGCATTGGGCGGCCATATCAACGTGCGGCGCTCGCGCCGCTCACAGACATTCTCGCGCCAAGTCCATGCGGGGCATCTGCACCACCCGCGACCTTACTGGCTGGCAACCATTAGTGCGTCCAGCGTCGCGGGGGTGATCGTCCCCGTGACGTCAAGACCCCGCTTGCCCTGAAACGCCCGTAGCGCTGCGCGCAGTTCAGGGGTCACAGTGCCGTCAATCGGCCCTTTGTAGAAATCCTGAGCAAGCAGGGCGAGTTCCACTCTTCGGACAATTGCGGCAAAGCGTCGCGTACGACCCGAGAGAGGGGCCAGGCCATCGCTGGTTGGCGGCGACGCTCGCTCGGATGGTGCAAATAGTGGCAGGGGCGCGGTCTGGTTCGGCGGGGACGGGGACGAGGAAGGCGTCCTGGGCAAGCTTGGCATCGCTGGTGGATCGTAGCTGAAGCTTCCCCCATCGTAACCACTCGTGCTCGAGCGGTGGCTGGTGTGGCTATAGTGGCCGCCACCGCCGCTGCCCGAACTGTGGCTTGAATGGCTGCTGTGGCTGCGATGGCTTGCCAGCGTGAACAGATGGTCCTGGCTATACAGGCGCGCTAGGCTCGCGCCATCGGGATCGGTTGGCGGCGGAACCACCCCGGGTTCATCGCCAGCGGCGCGCGCTGGATCGTGCGCGCCGAGCCCCGCCGCTAAGAGGCTGGGAATGAGAAAGCGCCGACGTTTCATAATGGCTGCACCATTTGGTTGGCGTGGTCATCGGGATGCCATGCGAAAAACCCGCCGCATTCCACCTGCTCCCGGCACGGCGCGCAACGGTCCGGAAATTTGCGCTTCCAGTCGGATATCGAAGCCCTGGCCAGCCGACGATATGCCGCGGGGACGGTGCATCGCGGAAAGTTGAACAACTGTGCGCGCACGCCGTGCAAGGTCGCATAATCGATCGCCTCGGCCAACGGCGCGAAGGCCTCTCGATGGTCTGCGAACAGATTGGCCCAGCGTCCTTTTGCAAATCCAACGTGCTCCAATTGCATTAGTGACCATGCTTCGACAAACTGCAAGCGGGCCGCCACGAACCTAGCCAGTTCCGGCAATGCATTCAGGTTGTCCTTCACCAGCACGGTGCGCAGTTCGACCCGTGCCCCGGCCATAATCAAAACTGCAAGACCATTCTGCAAGGCAACAAATGCGCCGTCCTTGGCGACGATCGCGTCGTGCAGGCCCGCCGTCGCCGCGTAGATCGGAATGCCCCAACTCACGCGGCGGTACACAGGTGCTGCCAACCGAGGAATATCCTGTTCCGTGAAGTGCTGTCCGTTGCTGAGGATGTGGAACGAGAGGTCGGGCCGCGCGCTGATAACCCGCTCGACCATCCCCAGGAGTTCCTCCTTGAACAGCGTCGGTTCGCCCCCCGATATACCGATCAGCAGATCGGGCGCGGCCAACAGGCATGCTTTCTCGAGCAACGCAAAGCGATCGACATGGGTCTTCTTGGGAGGTTGGGAGCACATCACGCAAAGCTGATCGCAGCGCTCCGTGACAACCAGCGTGTTGTGCTGTGATCCGGCACGCAGCAAGCGTTCGACCCGTTGTCGGCGTGGATCGACCAGCACGACATCGCCATCGAGCATCGCTGCACTCGCGCCATCGATGGCCAGAAGCCCGTTGCTCCCCGAGAATGCGACGCCCTCGTCGTCCTGGCCTACCGACCGGGCATCGTCCGGGCCTGGCTCTCCGCACGCTGCTGTTCTCAAGCGGACGACATAGGGCGCCTTGGCTTCGGCGAGGCCGCGCAGGCTGAGCGGAATCATGCCAGATAATCCATCGCAGGTGCCAACGTGCCGGGAAGGCGCAGCCAGCGCGCCAAGGAATAGCGCACGGCTTCATCCTCTTCATACAGCAATCGGAAAATGAAGCTGAAGAGATGCGTGTGCCGTCGACAGAATTCCGTTTCGTGCCGAGGCAGGTCGATGCGACCATAGCGCGCTATGTCATCGACGAGATCCCGCCCACAGAATGGCTGAAACGCGCACGTCTGGCATGCAGGATCATCGGAATTGCTGGAGTGCTTGTTCAGCAAGTCGCGTGCTGGACTGTCCCAGCCCGCCGCGACAGTCCCGATAGCCAAATCGATCACGCCGGCCCGTGCAAGCATGCGCGCCTCATCGGTAGGATAGACCACGCCGTCGTGATCGACCACGATGTAGTCGATCCCCAGCGGGTTGGGGCTGCGCAGATCGACATGGCGTTCCGTACCGGGCCGGAAAATCCGCCGGAGGGCTATGCTCAGATAGGCTTCCTCGAGTACGCGGCTTCGGTCCTGCCAATTGCGCGCTATCAAGCGGCGGACGAACCGCTCGTAGTAGGCGCGCCAGTCGTCGCCCTGCTCGCGGGCATCGCGATGCCGTTTTCGGGCAAATCCCTGGTAATTGATCGGTCGCAGGAAAATGCTTTCAAGCCCGTGTCGGTTATAGCTGTCGATCAAGGCATCGATATCCGGCGGTGCCGCCGGATCAATCGTTGGCAGGGCGGCGATCTTTTTGGGTCCATAGCGCGCTACGACCGTTGCAAGATTGTCAAAAAACCGGTCAGTCGCTTGAGCGGAGCCGGTCCGGTTGCGCGAATGAACATCTGGGCTTCCGTCAAGAGACGTACTGATGAACACATCGGGGTGGTCAAGCAACGCAAGAATGTCGTCGTCGAGGCGCTGAAGATTGGTACAGATCACGAACTCGCGCTGGTCGAACCGGGCGCAGCGCTCGATGACGCGCCGCACCAGGTCCGGCCTCAGCGTCGGTTCGCCGCCCTGGAATTCGATTTTGATCTGCGACGTCGCAAGCGTATCGAGCAGGTGCAACACGGCCTCTGCCGTGTCTTCGCTCCAGTCATAGCCCGGCTGCGTTGCTGCTACGCGCGATACCTGGCAATAGCTGCACGACAGATCGCACCGCAATGTCGGGACCAGAATCAGATAGTCCAGTTGCCGGGATACCGCTGCACGCTGTGCCTCAGCATAGGCGCGCGCGACATGTCCTAGTTTGTCGCCTGGCTCCAGAACATGCCCGTGCAAATGGAGAAAGTCGTGGTCGGCGTCGAGCAAAGCGCTGTTGTACAGTCTCATGCAGGCAGCTCGCGATGCCAGGAAGAAACTGCCACCAGCGTTGACGAACAAGGCCCGCCCGGCGGGAAGCTGATACTGTCGCAGGGCCATCAGGCGAGCAATCCGATGATGGTCGCTGCAACCGTGACCAATGGATCGACGAGCCTACCGCCATGACGCATGCGACCAAGCCCCAACTGCCTAGAGAAGAGCACAGGTTAAATCCTCTACTTCGTGGCACCCGATGAAGGTGGCAAGTCCACACCAGCTTCCGGCGTTGTTCAAGGTATAATGCGGGAGCAATCCACTTTCAGCAACACGAAGGCTCAATCTGTCTACGATTCTGTTCGGGCAACGGTCATGGATTTTTCTACGTTGCATGGCAGTGACTCGCACAGTAGCGGTGCGAACGCCCAACCGGCCTTGCGTTCATGGCCGCACGACAGAGGGAGTACACCTTGCCCACCAGCCGCCGAGCGGGTAGCCAGCCGCCCAACAAGCGGGATAATGGCGTGTTTGTCGTCGGCTTTGTGGTGTTGTGCCTGCTCGCCTGGGCGATCGGCCAATGCTCGGGCAGTGCCAGCGAACCTCATGACGCTACGAGCGAGGCTGCCCCTGAGGCCATTGCCAGCGGCGTGACTTCCCAGGTCCGGCAGCCGGTGATGCCCATTGATCGAGCCAGCGTGAAACTGGCGATCAAGCGCTTTGCTCTGGCAGCCCACTCCGAAGGCCTCTCTGGCGAAATGATCTATAGCCAGAATTGCTATGATGCTCTCACGCGGCAATTTTCCTGGGCCAAGCTGGATGCCTGCGGCGCTTTTGACCAAGCTGCGGTGCAGGTTCTTGCCGATGCGGCGGCGGTGACGTCTGGACCGGAAGCCAAATGGTTCGAAAGTGAGACTTCAGCCGGTCGCTACCTCAAAGCCGCGATAGGCGCCGGCGAGGATCCCGGCAGGGTGGACTTTCGCCTCCGCGATCTGCAGGCAATGGTGCGCTCGATTCAGCCAGCCGCCCCACAGGCGACCGAGCCAACTGCCGAAGCCTCCGCGCAGGACGCCGACATACGCGATTGAAAGCTGGCCTGGCTAAAATCTGCCCCTGTCGGGCAGCAGAGCGCCAAGAACGACGTAGAGTCCTGATGGCAAAGTCTGGTGCCTTGGAGTTGCTCAGCGCTCGCAGGCAATCTCACTGTTACCCCGCCCACCGCCATCCCGATCGACTCCAGGCTGCGGGGATCGCCGCGCCAAAGTGGCGCCGCGCCGGCGGCACGCGCCGCAGGTGGGACCGAGACAACGGTGCGGGTGCTGTTCGCAAGCCATTATCCCATGGCCGTGACAAGGATGCAGACCCGTCCCGCAGTTGGTATGGCAGCCTGACCCATCCACGCCGCCAGGGTGTGCCGATGCGCCATCTACGACGATGATGACCGCGATCAGGCAGGCAGTGCCTTTCCACATGGCAGAATTCCTCCGGATAGGAGGATGTCGGGACGCGGCATTGCCGGAAGTCTCGGAGATTCACTGCCAGCGGCGTGCAAGGCCAATGCCGATCAGGTAAGCGCCGGCATCGCGACCGTCGACAACGACCCGGGCAAGGAGACGCCCGTATCTATCGCGGCCCACCGGAACGATCCGTGTGGTGCCCTGCGCGAGCAGCGCAGCCAGTGCATCCCGCGAGCGGATGCCAAGCGTCCCATCGCACCACGCCGGATTGCGGCTACCCGCGAGACGACGCCGCGAAGCCGAACTGCAACGTTCGGAACCAGCCAGTTCCGGAGCATCGATGTTGACGATCCGAACCCGTTCCACGCCGCACCGGATCGTATCGCCATCATGAACGACGGGATGCGGGCAGGGGGCGAGGGCTGCAGCGGCGGCGAGGGCAAGGAAGCTGGGCATGTCAGCAGATTGCCTCAGGATCATGCACACCACCAGCATCGATAGCACCAAACGCGCTCGGATCCGGAGCGTTCGTCCGAGCAGTGGACGAGATCTTGACCGTTGTTGACGTTTCGAGGCTCGCGATCCTGCCAAAATGGCAGTAACTATCCCACTGGGGGGCGCCAACGAGGAGTGTCTTCATGCGCAAGCTTGCAATCGCTTTGACCGCAGCCATGACCATGGCCGCAGCGCCGATCGTCGTCCATGCTGCACCCTGCAAGGACGCCAAAGGCCGTTTTATCAAGTGCCCGGCCGCCAAACCGGCACCCAAGAAGCCGTGCAAGGATGCCAAGGGCAAGTTCATCAAATGCCCGCGTTGACGTGACGCTGCCCCCGGCGCGCCTGGCCACGCCGGGGGCAGTCTGCCCAGCGCTTCAGCCGCTCATGATCTGTAGCAGGCCGGCTCTGCCCAAGTTTCAGGCAGAAAATAACTGCATTATAAAATGGTTATGCGGGAAGCGGCCTCACATCCTGTCCGGGCGACACAAGGAGTCGCGTCAACCGGAAAGGACTGAACTATGAATGACCGTGACCAGACCGACACCGCCGTCATCGACCTCGGCGATGTCGCCACCGTGACCCGCGGCCAAGCGGTTGCTCGGCAGGATGCCAGCATCGGCCAGCAGAGCTTCGCGCTCGGCATCGTCGAAGACTGACCGTCCTGTCCTGGGCGCGGGCCGGAACCTGACCGGCTCGCGTCCTCTTGCCCGGAGGATCGTGCGATGGCGCCATCACTCTTGCGGCCGGGCCTGCACTTCTGCCTCGTCGGCGACGACCCGATCTTTCTCGATCTCGTCACCGGACGCTATTTTCGTCTTCCCGACCAGCAGGCCCAGGCATTTTGTGCGCTCGTTGCGACCGGCCTTGTCGATCGCACGGCGTTACTTGCTGCTGGCCTTGGCGAACTGGCAGGGGCGGCCAGCGATCCACTGCCGTTGGAACCCTGCCGCTGGTCCTTGCCGGATCAGCCCTGTGGTGCCTTGGCTGACGGCGGATTGCCGTTGCCGGAGACCGCCCGGGCGCTGCGCCGTCAGCGGCACTTCGAGCGAGCTCTGGCGCGTCGCGGTCTCGCTGCGCTCTGCGACGAACTCGCGGCTTTGACCGCGAAGGCGGTATCGCGCCCGATCGGGAGCGATGATGCCGCCGGGCGACTGGTGCGCGGGTTTCAGTTTGCCTGCTTTCTGCGGACGGCCGCCGATCGCTGCCTGCCGCGTTCCCTCGCGCTGGTCGACCTGCTCGCCCGGTGCGGCTGGCGCGCCCATGCCGTGCTGGGTGTGCGGCAGGGGCCCTTCGCGGCCCATTGCTGGGCCCAGGCTGGACGCATGGTGCTCAACGACACGCCCGAGGCTGTGGCATGCTTCATCCCGATCCTGGCCCTGTAAAGCCGCTGGCGGTTGCATTGGCCCTGCCCGTGCACGGCGGGCTTGGCGAAGGTCTTTCCCCGCTGCGACAGTTGCGCGAGCTGCGCACGGCACACAGCGGCATATGGCTGGGAGAGGGCTGGTCGGTCCGTTCGCTTGGGGCCTGGGGTTTGCTGGTAGGCTGCAGTTTCGATCGCGGCGGCAGCGTCCTGGCCGATCCCCTGGCCGACGCCCCGGGCCTCGCCGACCTGTCGGCCGTGGCGCGCTGGTTGGTTGGCAAGACTTGGGGCGCATGGTTTGCGGTGCTGATTGATCCGCGGACCGGCGCAGCGGCAATCCTGCGCGACCCTTCCGGCCTGCTTCCGCTCTATCGGCGCATCGACTCTGGCCGCTGGCTGCTGGCGACGGCACCGGCATTGTTCGCGCAGGCGGGGATCGCCACTCCTGTGTCCTGGCCCCGCGTGCAGCAGTTCCTGCAGGACCCTGAGCGACGGCAGCGCGCGACGTGCCTGGCGGGTGTCGATGAACTTTCGCCCGGCGTGCTCCATCGTCTGGGGCAGGCAGTGCATGAGGAGGTGATCTGGCAACCGGCGCTCCATCTGTCGGCGTCGGGCGACATCACGCCTTCGGCCGCAGCGCAGCGCGTGCGGGATTGTGCCCGCATGGTGGTCCGCGCCTGGTCCGGGCATTTCGGGCGGGTGGTTGTCGCGGCTTCGGGCGGTGTCGATTCCTCGCTGGTGTGCGCGGCCCTGGCAGTTGAACAACGGCCGTTCTCCTGCGCTACCGTGTCCACCCGGGATCCCAGCGGCGACGAAACCGCCTATGTCGCCAGCCTTGCGGCGCGGCTGGCCGTCCCGTGGCGCGCGGCGCACTACGCGCTCGCCGCAATCGATTCGGGCGAGGCGAGCTTTGCGCGAAGCGCGCGGCCGGTGGGCAAGATGTTCGTCGGCGAGTTGCGGCGTCAGCTCAGTGCGGCCTGTGCCGCAGTCGGCGCGGCCCGCGTGTTGGATGGCAATGGCGGTGACAACGTGTTCTGTTTTTTGCACTCGGCAGCGCCGTTTCTTGATGCGTGGCGCGCGCTGGGGTCGTCGCGCCAGTTGGCACAGATCTTTGTCGACCTCTGCCGACTGACCGGCGCCGACGCCCCGACCCTGGTCCGCGCCATCGTTCGGCAATGGTGGCGGCGCCAGCGCTCTGCGACACGCGCACCGAACCTTGCTCTTCTGGCAGGCCCGGGCGAGACTGCGCCCTCGTTGCCGCTGACCGACTGGGAAGCGCAGGTGCCGATGACGGCGACAGGGGCGCGGGCGCACTTGCGCTTGATCCAGGCGGCGCAGCATCACGTCCATGGCCTGGATGATCCCTTGCGCTTTTCGCCTTTGTTCAGCCAGCCGCTCGTCGAGACCTGCCTCGCCATTCCGAGCTGGGTCTGGTGTCAGGGCGGCATCAACCGCGCGCCCGCGCGCGCGGCGTTCGCCGCTGAGCTGCCGGCTGCGATCACCGGGCGGGTCGCCAAGGCCGGACCGGACACGGTCATGCGCGCGGTCTTTGCGCGGGACCGGGTGCGGCTGCGGGCGATGCTGCACGATGGCCTGCTGGCCGGGCAGGGGCTGCTCGACCTTGCCGCCATCGATGCGGCACTGGCGCTCGACGCCCAGGCGGACGACGACCGGATCTATCGCTTGCTCGATCTGGTCGAAGCCGAGGCCTGGGCGCGTTCATGGTCGTGATGGGAGGCAGGTGACCTCGTCTTTGCTGGGTGCGCCAGGCATCGCCAGCCAGCGCTGGTACTGTGTGGCCTTGTTCGGGTCGCAATCGCGCTGGTGCTGCAACCAGAAGCTGAACCAGTCCATCGTCCGTTCGTACATTGCCAGGCGATGCGCCGGCTGCCACTTGAAATGGGGCTCGCCGGGCATGACCCACATCTCGATCGGTTTGCCAAGGAGGCGGAACCGGGCCACGACATCGAGCGCGTTGGTATATTCGCTGTCGTCCGACTGAATCAGGATCGGCGCGGTGATCCGCTCGGCATTGGCGGCAAGGTCCATTGGTTTCCAGACTTGCTCCGAATTCGGCTCGAACCAGGCCGTGCCAAGCTGACGACCGAGTCTCTCGAACACTGGACCAGCGACCAGCGGGTAAATCGTCGGGCCCTCGCAGCAGACGCCCAGCTCGGCGGCCTTGAACAGTTTGCTGTTCAGCAGCGCCCACTGCGTCATCGACGTGCCTTCGCTCATGCCGGTGATCCCCATGCGCGCCGGATCGACCGTGCGGGTAGCCACGGCCTGGCGCAGCGCTTCCTCCAGAGCCGACTGGACGCTGCGGCGATCGAGCCAGTCGACGTGCTCGCGCCGCATCAGCTCGGTTTCATTGGGCGCGTCGCGCACGCTTGGCACCGAGGTGGGACGGGCAAAGCTGAGCACGGCAAAGCCGCGGGCCGCCAGCGGCTGGATCGGGTTCTCGTCGCCGGTGCCGCCGCGCAGGAAGCCTTCGCTGACATATTGTACGACGACCAGGGGATGGCGCTGGCCGCGGCGATGGCCGGGCGGCAAGACAAGGTCGGCATGGTTCTCGACGCCATAAGCATTGCGGACCTTGAGCCGCTGGATTGGGCCGAGCCGGAACTGCGCCCATTGCGGATTGGGATCGAACACCGTGCGCGATGCGCCGCTGCGCCAATCGATACGAACAAGCACGCGCGGGTGCGCGCTGCTTTCCCGGGCACAGTAGAGGGCATCGGGAGCTGGGACGCACCCGACCAGCACATCGTCGGTGGTGAGTACGGGTTCGGGGCGCGGCGTGCCGCTGCGCCAGCGCAGCAGGCGGGTCTGGCTGCGACCCCAGCCGGTGCGCTGCAGGAGGTAGAGCGTCGTGCCACTGCGCGACCACCAGAGATGCATGGTGCCGTCGCAAAGTGCTTCGGGACACAGCCATCGACGTGGTTGCCCCCGTCGTGCCGGCGCTTCGATCACCACCTGGCGCGCACTGACCACCCATGCGGGATGGATCGGCTCGATCCAGGCCCAGCGACCGTCGGCGCTGCGCGTCGCACTGCTGGCCTGCGGAGGCTGGCCTGGCGCGCCTGGCGGCGCCAGTATCGCCTGTTCGGCCGACGTTGCCGGCTGGACGATTCCGCTAGCGATGTCGACATGGCTGTAGACCAGCGGCATCGGAGCCGAGGGAATGGGATGGTCGGCCAGTTCCGGGGCAAAGCGATCGTCGTAGAGATAGCCCTCGTGTGCTGTAGCGGTGATCGCTTCGCTCTGCGCGCGCAGGGCAGGGCGGGTCGCGATGATCAGGGCCGTGCCCTCGGCGTTCCAGGCGAGGTTCTCCACGGCGTCCGGCAGAGCCGTCAGCGCCCGGGCCGCGCCGCCGTCACGGGGCACCAGCCAGACCTGGGGCGGCCCGGCGGTCTGCTTGATATAGGCAATCGTCCGGCCATCGGGCGACCAGTGCGGGGTGATCACCTGGCCATAGCCCGCCCGCAGCGCCGGAAACGTGCGCAACGGGTACGTCGCCGGGATGAAAGCGCCGCCACGGTCGATTTCGCGGGGGGCCGCCGTCTGACCTTCCGGCGGTACGGCGGGAATAAGGACCAGGCGCTGGCAATAGGCGTTGTGGGCCGGATCGGCTTGGCGCAGGAGCACGGCAATGGTCTTGCCGTCCGGCGACAGGCCAAACGGCGGCGGCGTATCATACGGGTCCGATCGCCCGATATCGACCAGTCGGGCCAGGTCTTGCGCCGTGACCAAGCGCGACGCCGGTGCAGCCGAAGTCGTGATGGCCGGCGGATCGCAGCGGTCGGCTACCGATGGTGGGACGACAGGCCAGGCCACGGTGGCTTCGGCCAGCAGAAGTGAGAGCGCGAGCGCCATTACCACCGCCTCGCCAGGCCGAGCGCGATGAAGCGACCGACGGCAGAGTAATTGGTCGAGTCAAACGGCGTGTCGGTCGACCCGGTCTGCCCGATCGCCGGCGGGCGCGCGTCGAACAGGTTGTTGACCGTCAGCGACACCACCAGGCCGGGATCATCGGCCGACCGGCGGGCGGGCAAGATCGTGTAGCGCAACGCCAGATCTGCCGTGGCCTGGGGCGACAACCGGACCGGCGTGGCAAAGCGTTCGTCGCGCAGGGCACCGATGAAATTGACATGCAAGGCGCCGCTGAGCCGGGCATCTTCATAGCTGACGCCGCCGCGCGCGCGCAGATTGGCCGGCTGGAAAATGACGCCGGCGAGGCGGGTTTGCGGCTGGCCGGCCGACAGGACCTGGTCGCTGTCGAGCCAGGCCGCGGCGAGGTCGAAGGCCAGCGTGCGACGATCGTCCAGCGGCTTTTTCCAGGTCGCGCGCAAGTCGATCCCGCGGATGGCCTGGCGCGCGATATTGACGTAACGATCGTCAACCAGCACCGCGACACCCGCCGGATCGAACGCCGCGCCGGTGTAGTTGAGCAGGGCCGGGCGCGAACCAGCGACCAGCGTGGTCAGCACTGCTGCTGACGGCGCATACGTCACCAGCCCGGCATTGCCGGGATTGCTCAGCGCGCTGGCAATGCTGCCGGGAAAGGGTTCGGCCACCCGGTCGCGGTACTGGACATCGAAATAGCTGGCTTCGACGCGCAGGCCAGGCAGGGCTGCCGGCTCGACCGTTACCCCGGCCTGCCAGGTCCGCGCCCGCTCGGGCGTGAGGCGGGTATTGCCGCCACTGACCAGCAGCAGATTGCCGCTGGGCAAGCCGTACCAGGCACCGGGCAGCAGATAGGTCTGGTAGCCCATGAATTGCTGGTAGAGCGTGGGCGCCTTGAACGAGCGTCCCCACGAGGCCTTTATCGTGATGTCGCGGACTGGCGCATAGATCAGGCCCAGACGCGGTGTCGTCATCCGCGCCATGCCCGGATAATCCTCGTACCGCAGCGCCGCCGAAAGGTTGAGGCGGTGGATACCGGGCACATCGTTGGCTGGAGCAATGACCGGCAGGTTCAGCTCACCGAAGGCATAGCGGCTCGATCGGGCGACGTTGTAATCCTGCGTTGTCACGCCATTGCTCACGACCGAATAGGCAAAGCCGTTGCGTCGCACGCCGCCGCCCAGCGCCACGCGCGCGATCCCGCCCGGGGTGCGGAACAGCGGGCCTTCGACATTGGTTTCGGCCGACCAGGCGCGATTGCAGATGCACCCGCGGTTGATCGAGGGATTGCTGCTGGTGAGGTCGAAATCCGAGCTGAGCCGGGTGTGGTCCTGGCCCCAGGTGCCCAGGACATGCGCGGTCCAGTCGCTACCCAGCGCGGCGGTCAGCTCCGGGGCCAGCGATACCATTGTCACCCGTGGGCGGTAGAGGGTGCGCGAGGCATCGGTGCCGCCAGCGGTCTGCGACGCGCGCGTGCTATAGGACCCGTCGAGGCGCAGTGTCAGCCCAGGCGCGAGATCCTGGTGCAGCGTGGCGGTAATGGCGTGGCGCCGTTGTTCGGCATAAAGCGTGTTGTCTGCAGATAACGCCCCGGCAAAGTCGCGCTGGCGGGCCAGAATCGCCGAATTGTGGGCAAAGTCGTAAGCGAGCATGACGCCGCCGCCAGCCCACCGCGCGCCCGTCACCAGATCGGCCTGCTGCTGGAAATCCCCGCCTTGGGTGCTCGTGCCGATCTGTGTCGACGTGGCGATCCCGACATAGTCGGGCCGCAGCACGACATTGACTACGCCGGCCACGGCATCCGAGCCGTAGAGAGCCGAGGAACCGTCGGCCACGACATCGATCCGCTCGACCGCGGCCACCGGAATCGCGGATATGTCCACCCCGCCGAACGCGGAATCGTACGGCAGGCGATGACCGTTGAGGAGCGTGAGCGTGGCATCGGCGCCGAGGCCGCGCAAGTTGACGCTGCTGGCCATGTTGACATTTTCGTTGGCCGTGCCGGCGCCGGAACCCACCCCTGGGTTCTGGCCTCCGCCGAAGTTCTGCGGCAGCGCGCGCAGCGCTTCGCCCAAGTCCGTCTGGCCTGCGGCCACGATGTCGGCGCGCGACACCTGGATCACCGGCGCCGCGACGGCCGCGCCCCGAATGCGGGTGCCGGTGACGATGATCGGCGCGTCGCCTGCCGCTGGCGCCGCCGCATCCGTCACGGCCGCGCCCCGGATCGTCACGGTCTGGCCGGAAAAGTGCGCGACAAGACTGCTTCCGACGAGCAGGGCTTCGACCGCTTCGGGCAGCGACATCGTCCCGTGCAGCGGCGGCGACAGACGGCCATTCACCGCCTGCGCTGGCGCATAGATCTGCCAGCCGGCGCGCGCGGCGGCCGCACGTAGTGCATCGCCCAGATCCTGCGCCGGCAGATCGAAACTGTAGCGCGGCGCCGGGGCCGCCAGCACGACGGCTGGCGGCATCAGCAGCAGGGCTGCGCTTGCCAGCAGGCAGGACAGGGGTATGGGACGTCTCGACATGGTTGCACTCCCTCATCGTTGGCCACGCTTGATGCGTGTGCGATGCAGGGTTCGACGCCGGAGACGGGGAGGACCTTAGGGGGCTGACAAAATTATTTCCGCGCGGCGAGATGAATGCCGTCCGCGCGTCGGCTGACCACGAGGTTGAACACCTCCGCCAGGCGCTGCGCCACGGCGTCGGGATCGGTCAGGCGAAAGCGACCGGAGACAAGCTCGCTGGCTATGGCGGGATCGTCGATCTGCAACGGCATGTGGCCATAGCTGTTGACCACCTCGACAAGCGTGCTGAGCGGCAGCGCGCGGTATTCGGCCCAGCCGCTCGGCCAGTCGCGGCTGCCTACCGCATCGCGCGGCGCCGCCTGGCGACCGGCGGTGGGGCCAAGGGCGCGTGCGGTGGCAGGGCGCAGGACGGCGGTATCCGGCCGAAACGTGGCGTCATGCCAGAGCGGCCGGGCCTGGGCGGCGCCGTGCCACAGCACGGCCTGGCCCGCTTCGCCGGTGGTCTCGACATCGAGCAGCGCTGCCTGCCCGGCAATTTCTTCCTGCGCGGCGGTAACGATGAACGGGCGACCGTCGTTTACCAGATCGAGACGCGCGCGACCGGTCACCAGTGCGAAGCGGCGCTGGCTTTCGCTCAGGCGGACATCCACCCGACTGGCGGCATCGAGAGTGATGGTCGAGCCGTCGGCCAGGCGGATGCTGCGGATTGCGCCGCGGTCGCTGGCGAGCACCTGCGCCGGCGAGGATTGCAAGGCAGGCGCCTCTCTTCCCGACCATATGTGCAACAGCAACCCGAGGCCGACGACTACGAGCGCGGCAAGGGCAGCAACAAGCGGCACGCGCCAATGGCGCGCTACGGCAGCAGTCACCGTCGGCGCGTTGCGGCCTTTGCCAAAGCGACCCGACCCCTGCAGGATGGCGGCATCGCCGTAAAGCCGCTCAATACGGGCGTAGCTTGCGGCATGGGTTGCGCTGCGCGCGCGCCAGCGTTCGAATTCTTCCTGGCGGGTGAACCCTTCGGCGTCCTGGCGTACCACGAACCAGGCAATCGCCTCTTCCTCGATCACGTCGAAATCGGGACTGGTTGGCGGATCGGTGGTCATCGTGCCGGCTCCACGGCCCGGGCAATGGCGGCAAGGGCTTTCATCATGTGATATTCGACCGTTGCCACGGAAATGCCAAGCGCTTCATGGATTTCGCGATAGGTATGGCCATCGACCCGGTGCATCAGGAAGACTTCGCGGGTGCGTGGTGAAAGCTGTTCCACAGCTGCTTCGTACAAGGCGAGAAGTTCGGCCGCTTCGAGCGCCAGTCCCTGTTCCGGCGCAACGGCAGGCTCCTGGGTTTCGGCCAAGGCCAGCGGGGCAGGGTGGCGCGCCGCGCCGCGCGCCCGGTCGATCAGCAGATTGCCGGCGACCTTGCGCAGGAATGCTGCGGGATTGGCCAGACGATCCGCATCGGCACTGCCGAGGGCGCGTACGAACACATCGTGCAGCAGGTCGGTCGCCAACTCGGGATCGACCTTGCGGCGCAGGAAACGCAGTAAACCGCGCCGTTCCGCGCGATAGGCGCGGCCAAGCAGGGTTTCGGTCGGGGCGGGGCGCCCCGAGGATGAAGACACGGTCGTTCCCGTGCCGGCATACCCAACGACGCGCCGGGTGGCGCGTCATGCGGTTCAGGACTGTGCTGCCAAGGCACCACAGGGAAGCCAATCCCGGTGGCACGGCAGCCGCCCGACCGCTTGGTCAGGCGTGCATGATGTCTGACGGGAGCCATTCCCAGATTGCCGCGCCAGCGATCGGCAACCAGCGCCATCATGCCGCAGGGCTCCTGGGCTGACAAGCGCTCAGCCGGCAAGGCGGACGAGCAAGGCGCTTGCCGCACCGCTGCGCCGCTGCACATAGGCGTCCAGCAGCGGAACCATCGTGGTCGCTGGAGTGGCGCCGCTCCGGGCCCGCGACCAGGTGTTCTCCAGGCTGTCCAGTTCGGCCGCCACATCATCCAGCACGTCCGCTTCGCGGTGAAGGACCGGGGCAAGGCGATCCTCGATCTGGTGCGCAAGGTCGGCCCAGGCCCGGTTGTTGCAGGCCAGGGCGATGCTGGCAATCAGCGCGCGCCGGCGCGTTGCCGAATGCTCTTCAGCAGCGTCGTCCCGATGGGTTGCGGCGTCGCTCTGCCTTGCGAAAGAGGCGCTTTCCAAAGCAATCAGGAGCAGGCGGTGCTGGCAGGCAAGAAGATCGCGTACATCCTGCTCGAGCAGGCGCGGTACGAGAAAGCCGAGGCCAGGATGAAGCATGACCAGGCCTTCGCCAAGCAGGCGATTGAGGCTGTCGCGGACCGGCGTGGCACTGACCATCAGCATGGCGGCCAGGCGGGCGCTCTCCAGCCGCGTGCCTGCTGGCCATGTCGCCGTCAGTAAGCGCTCGCGCAAGGTGCGATAGGTCGGTTCGAAGACGTGGGCCGGGCTCAAGCGCCATTCCTCGCGAATGCAGCGAGCATGGCCGCCTGGTCAGGGCGCAACGCGTCTATCGCGCCAAGTGCTTCTGGAACAGTGTCTGCGAGTAGCAATGACGGGCATTGCCCTTCGAAATTGCCAAGATTGGGACGGTGCTGGACGTAGCCGAGGAGGTCGGTCAGCTGGCGCGAAAACTGCCGCGCCACTGCGGGTGGGTAGGCGAGGAACGGGTTTTCATAAGGCTTGAGCCAGCCGAGGCTGTAACCGACAACGATCCCCCGACGCGGTTTCGTCGCGGTGTTGGCGCCGCCACCATGGACCGTCGATCCGAGGAAGCAGATCGCGGCACCGGGCTGGCAGGCCGCGATCACCGGGGCGGGCAGGTCGGCCAGCGTTTGCGGCGGCGTGCGGTGGGTTCCGGGATAGAGCCGCGTCGCGCCGTTACTGGCGGTGAACGCGGTCAGCGGCCACATGACATTGAGCAGGAACTCGTGGGTTCCTTTGACCCCGCCCCACATGTCCTGGTCGGCATGGGGGAATTGCGCGCGTTCGCCTGGATGGATCGCGATGGCCTGGGCGACATTGAGCTGGATGCGTTCGCAGGCTGTGCCCAGCACGGCCTCGGCCAGTGCCAGGATATGCGGACAGAGCACCAGGTCCTGTGCGCGCTTGGCGCGGGTCAGCAGGCGCCCGAAACGCTTGGTCTTGTGGCCGTAGAAGTCGCCCGTGGCAAAAGGCGTTCCCGCAAAATGCGCCGCCAGTTCGCGATCCAGCGCGCGAATTCCTGCGCGCGGCAGGGCATCGGGCACGATGACGAAACCGTCCCGATCAAGCGCGGTGAGATCGGCTGCCAGTCGCGCGTCGGTCATGCCAGGTCTCCTGCGCGGTGGCATACATGGTCCGCCCGATCATAGACCCCGCCGGCGATCAGACCGGGTAGCGTGTGGGCGTCGATCGTGATCTGCAACGCGACGAGATCACTGCCGCGCAGGTCCCCGTCAGGTCCGAGCTTGCGGCACACCCAGCCGAATCGGACAATCTGCTCGAACCAGACGCGGGTGGCGATACCGGTATAGGCAGCAATGCCGTGGGCTAGCGCGTGTTCGGCCAGCTCCGTGACAAGCTGGTTGCGCGTCTTGCGCCTTGCCGCGGCGCCCAGCGCGGGATCGAGACAGAAGCGGGTGATCTCGCGGATGTCCGGTCCGCAGGGCACGCCTGCTGGGCACAGATGGGCGTAGATCTCTCCCAGCAGGTGCGGGCCGTCGCTGCGCAGCAGCCGCGCCGAGCCGCAATGGTTCCCCTCCGCATCGGCAAGGACGAGATATTCGGCGCAAGGGTTGTCGAACTGGTCGACCTCGAACCGACCGGCCACAACCGGCAGGTTCCATCCCAGCAGATCGACGAAGACGCGCTTGCGGGCGGCAAACATCGCACGCAACGCTTTTGTCTCGACATCGGTGGGCACCGGGGCTTGCGGCACTGGTCGGGTCTGCGAAGGCATCAGGTTGGGCAGCATGGTGGTCATCCCCGTTGTGGCATGACCAGATCCCAACATGTCGTAGCGCAGCGTGCCATACCAAGGAATGGGGATGCTGCGGCCGGTTTTTCGGTCAGCCGGATCACCGCTCCGCGCGCCACCACCACGGGAAAATGTCCTGGTAGCCGATGAAACCACAGAGCAGGGCAAAGGACGTCAGTTCGGAGCGCGAATGCAGCGCGCTGCGTTCACGCGCCATCTTGAGGTGCTGGATGACCGTTTCCTCGCTGATCCCTAGAATGATGCTGGTTTCGTAGGCCGTCTTGCCGCGCGCTGCCCACAGCACGCACTCGCGCTGGCGATCCGTGAACCGGACCGGCGGCGGCGTGGCTGGTCCGACGGTGAGGCGGCGTGCTGCGGCGAGGGCGAGAGCGCCGAGCAGCTCGGCAACCATCAGCATGCCTTGTGGCAGGCTGCGCTCGGCGCGCACGACGAAACTGCAGGAGCCGCTTGATTCGCCGGGAAGATGCCGGCCGATGGTATAGCCATCGGCAAGGCCGAGCTCGCGACCTATGGCCAGCATCTGGCGATCGCCTTTGGTCATGGGGATGAGATGGGGCAGGTCCCGCCAGGCAAAACCGGTCAGGCTTTTGTCGCACGCTCGCCTTACCGGATCTTGGCCGGCCAGGTCGAACGCCACATAGACTTGCGCCCAGGTATCGGGATAGTCGTGCAGCAGCACGCCATCGGGCGATGCGTGATGCTGATGAAGATCGAAATTGAGCGCGAAATGGTCAAAGCCCATGCGCCTGCTGGCCCGCTGCACGACGCTATGCAAATTGGAAAGATCAAACGCTTGGGTGATGTCGTGGGACAATTCCTCGGTGAGATGCAAAGGCATGACTTGACCGCGCGATGGCACGGATCGGCTGCCCAAGCTCCAATCGTGATCGCCTGAAAAGGAGCATTGTCGGCAAAGTTCCACACTGCCGTGTTGCCCAGTTGCAGGAAACGTTTGCTATGCCCGATCGAACTTATCACGGCGGGCGAGCAGTTCGGCGTGGCATCGCCTGTTCTCCCTACGGTTGCGCGGGCGCATCGTATCATGGTGTCGGAAAAGAAAAAATCATCAAGAACGCGGTTTCGATAAGAACCGGATTGGTGAAACACGCCTGTCCAATGGTATCCGATCTTGCGCGCTTGGTAATGGCCACTGGCGCAGCGACCATTGTGGAAAGACAAGGACCGTTTGGCTGGCTGGATTGATTGGCCGCGGCCTTAACGCGGGGGTGTCGCCATATCCCGGTCCTCTTCCCCCGCCGTGGCAGCCCATTGCTCGAAAGTGGGGCGGGTCATCTGAAACAGGTCGGTGGTACGTGCGTACCAGCCGGCACCATGAACGCGGGCCACGAGGTTCATGCCCAATGTGTCGACGTGCAGCCGCTCGGGGTCGATGAAGGCATCGTCGATATGGAAGCGAAGCACTTTGCCGATGGCAATGGTCGTCGACCCGGCTTCGACCGCTTCATGGAGACGGCATTCCATCGCAACGGGCGCGCTGGCGATGCGTGGTACGGCGACCGCGCTGGACGGCAGTGTGGGCAGACCGGCTGCTGTCAGTTCGTCGAATTCGGCCGGTGCGTCGATGCAGGTAAAGTTCATCGCCGCGCTGTCGGTCTCGGAGACGAGGTGTACCACGAATTCGCGAGTTTCCAGGATATTGGCAGCACTGTCCTTGTAGCTGCCGTCGGGCCGGCGCATCATGCCCAGTGCGACCAGCGGCGGATCGGCGCCCATCATGTTGAAGAAGCTGTATGGAGCGGCATTGCGCACGCCTGACCCGGAGACAGTGGTGACCCACGCGATGGGGCGCGGGGTGATCGATGAACCCATGAGCTTGTAGCGATCGGCGGCGCTGACTTTGGCAAAATCGAATTCCATGACCTATTCCCCGCCGATACGCGAAACCGCCCGGCGCGGCGCGACATTGACTGCGAGTTCGAAAACGTCAGGGCGCGCATAGTGACCAACCACGTCGAAATCATACTTGCCGCGCAAGACCTGGCCGGGCTCGATATCGGCATAGAGAATGGTTTCGCCGGAAAAGTCCGGGCCGGCCAGCACCTGGCCCAGCGGATCGACCACCAACGATCCGCCGCGCATCAGCACGGTGGCGGGATCGTCACCCAGCGCGCAGTCGTAATCGGCCGGATAGGCGCCGCGCGTGATGTGCTGGCAGGCAGAGAGCACGAAGCAGCGGCCTTCGAGCGCGACATGCTGCATCGTGGCGGCCCAGCTGTCGCGATCGTCGGCGGTTGGCGCGCAATAGAGCGTGATGCCCTGATCGTACATCGCCATGCGCAGCATCGGCATGTAATTTTCCCAGCAGATCACCGCGCCGATGCGGCCCAGCGGCGTGTCTATGACCGGCAGGGTCGACCCGTCGCCGAAACCCCAGATAAGGCGTTCGGCCCCGGTGGGCATGAGCTTGCGATGCTTGGCCACCAAGCCCTTCTTGCCGTCGAAGAACAGCGCGGTGCAATAGACCGTGCCGCCATCACGCTCGATCACGCCGATCACCACGAAAGCGCCGGTTTCGGCTGTCGCTTCGGCCAAAAGCGCCACTTCCGGTCCGTCCAGATCGATGGCGGCGGCGTGATAGGCGCGGAAATCGTCACGGCCCTGTGGCTTGCGCATGCCGACCGGCGTGCCGAACGAAGCGCCCTTGGGATAGCCGCCCAGGAACGCTTCGGGAAACACGATCAGGCTGGCGCCGCCGGCTGCAGCCTGGCGCGCGAGGTCGGCGGCCTTGGCGGCCGAGGCCATGGAATTGGTAGGAATCGAGGCGGCCTGGACGACGGCGGCCTTGAATGGGGCCGCGTGGCAAGAGGGCTGATTCATTGGCGCTCCGCATTGGAAAACTCAGGAAATCTGGTCTCTTCGCAGTCGATAATACTTGCATTTGACAGTTTCTCCAAATTCTTTTAGGCCTCTGGAAACCAGTTGCAGAGGCGGACCATGGCCACGGAAAGTTACGACCAGTACCGTGAGGACATGATCGGTCGCGCCAATGTGGCCGATACGCCCGAACTGGTGGCCTATTACGGGCGACTGCGCGAACTGGGCACTGGGGCGCTCTGGACGGTGGCCAACAAGATCGAGCCGTGGCAGCCGGTCTCGACCTCAATCCCCTATATCTGGCGCTATCGTGAATTGCGTGACGACGTGATGCGCGCTCTCGACCTTGTCACACCCGAGCAAGCCGGGCGGCGGGTGGTCTATCTGGAAAATCCGGGGCGGGCCGATGTGGTGGCGGCGGTCGGCTGGCTCTATTCCGGTCTACAGGTAATGGGGCCGGGCGAACTGGCTTCGAGCCACCGCCATTCGGCCTCGGCGCTGCGCTTCATCATGGAGGGCAAGGGCGCGTTCACCAATGTGGACGGGCACAAGATGACGCTGGGTGCCAATGACTTCGTGCTCACGCCCAACGGCACCTGGCACGAACATGGGGTGGCCGAGGACGGCACCGCGTGCATCTGGCAGGACGGGCTCGACATTCCGCTGATGAACGCGCTGGAAGCCAATTTCTACGAAGTCCATCCGGACTTGCAGCAGGCCGTCTCGCACCCGGTCGATGATTCTACCGCCACCTGGGCCGGCACCGGCCTGCGCCCGGCGGGCATGGCCTGGTCCAAGGCCTATTCGCCGCTGCTGAAATACGAATGGGCGCCGACCTACGAGGCCCTCTCGAACTATGCGCGGGTGACCGACGGTTCACCCTATGACGGGGTGATGATGGAATACGTCAACCCCCATACCGGCGGCCCGGTGATGCCGACGATCGGCGCTTCGATGCAGATGCTGCGCCCCGGCGAGCGGACCAAGGCGCACCGCCAGACCGGCAGCTTCGTCTACCAATGCGCCAAGGGCCGCGGCTGGTCGATCATCAACGGCCAGCGCTTCGATTGGCAGGAGCGCGACATTTTCGTGGTGCCGGCCTGGGCCTGGCACGAACATGCCAATGCTTCCGACCGTGAGGACGCTTGCCTGTTCACGTTCAACGACTTGCCCGTGATGCGCGCGCTGGGCCTCTATCGCGAGGAAGCCCTGGCCGAAAACGGCGGGCACCAGCCCGTACTGGCCTGACGCCACAACCGGCCGGCGCAGATGGCGCCGAAACCATTCGCAGCCTTTGCACCTGATCCAACAGGGAGATTTCCCATGCGTCTTGTAACCTATCGCGCCCATGTCGAAGCCGAAGCCCGCCTCGGCGCGCTCGTCTCGGCCCAAGGCGGCGAACATGTCCTCGATCTCGAAGCGTTCGGCGCGGAAATGGGCGTGCCCTTTCCCGCGACCATGCTGGAATTCATCGACCTCGGTCCGCAGGCGGTGGCCCTGGCGAGCAAGCTGATTGCCGAGGCCGACGGTCTGTTTCCACTGGGCACGGCCATCCCGTTCGTCAACGTCACGCTGCTTGCGCCCATTCCGCGCCCGCGCAAGAACATCTTTGGTATCGGGCTCAACTATACCGAGCACGTCGCCGAAAGCGCCAAGTCGCTCGATACCTCGCCCGAGTTGCCGCGCCAGCCGGTGATCTTTTCCAAGCCGCCGACGGCCGTCATCGCGCCGGGCGAACCGATCCGCCACGATGGCGCCATCACGCAGCAGCTGGATTGGGAAGTGGAACTGGCCGCCGTGATCGGCACCCGCGCCAAGGGCGTGGCGCGCGAGAACGCGCTGGCCCACGTGTTCGGCTACACCGTGTGCATCGACATGAGCGCGCGCGACAATCGCCGCGCCGGCCAGTGGATCTATTCCAAGGGCCAGGATACTTATGCGCCGATGGGGCCGGTGATCGTGACGGCCGACGAGATTCCCGATCCGCAGACGCTGGACCTGTGGCTGACCGTCAATGGCGTGGAAAAGCAGCGCAGCAACACCGCCTACATGCTGTTCAAGGTGGACGAGCTGGTGGCCGACATCAGCCAGGGCATCACGCTGGAGCCCGGGGACATCATCGCCACCGGGACGCCGGCGGGCGTGGGCGCCGGGATGGACCCGCAGGAGTGGGTCTGGCCAGGCGACACGATCGTCGCCACGGTCGAAGGCATCGGCACGCTGCGCCATCCGGTGGTCAAGGCCTGAAGCCTTTCCACCAGAATCGCGCAAGGGGAGGGGGCTTTGGCCCCCTTCTTTTTTGTGACGCCGGTATTGCGGCGCGAATGGAGCCCGTTTTGGAAAAAGACGTGGCACGGCGCACCTATGGCGGCAACTGAGGCCCAGAGTGCGTTGCTCTGTTCGCAACGAAGTTCGCGATTGGCCTGCATTGAAGCGCAAGCGCGCGCATGGGAGCTTTGCCCTGTCCGGTGAATGTGGGGACACTTGCTGTCGCGCCGGGTAAAAGCATAAAATCTGGAAAGGGATTCCATGAGCATCAAGCAGAGCAGGTCGCGCACGCTGTCCGTTTCCGGTTTCCTGGCCGGCACCGCCTTGTGTTGCGTGCCATGTTGCATACTGGGCGCGACGCCCGCCCTGGCGCAGGACGCAGCCGCCGGCGCGACCGAAAGCACCGGCGGCGACATCGTCGTCACCGCCTCCAAGCGCACGTCAACCACCATCCAGAATACGCCGATCGCGGTCCAGGCGTTGGGTGGCGAAGCCCTCAAGGAAAAGGGCGCGATCGACTTTGCCGATTTCTATCATGCGGTGCCTGCGCTCTCGGTCCAGGACGAAGGTCCGGGCGATAAGCGCTATGTGATCCGCGGTATCAACTCCGCCGGGGCGAGCACCGTGGGGCTCTATCTCGACGAGACGGTAATCACCGGCGAGAATTCGCAGGACGGCGGCGGCCAGGCGCCCGACATCAAGCTGTTCGATATCAGCCGGGTCGAAGTGCTCAAGGGCCCGCAGGGCACGACGTTCGGCGCGTCCTCGATGGCCGGCACGATCCGCTACATCACCACCAAGGCTGACGTCGACGCAGTGAGCGGCTATGCCCAGTCCGCGCTGCGCGCCACCAAGGGCGCCTCGCTGGGCCTCCAGACCGATGGCGCGGTCAACCTGCCGATCGTGCCGGGCGTCTTCGCGGTGCGGGCCTCCGGCTTCTATGCCGATCTGCCCGGCTGGATCGACAACCGCTTTCAGAAAGGCGCCAACGCCGAAAAGAGCAAGGCCGGCCGCCTTTCCGCGCGGCTGCAGGCGACGCCCGACCTGACCGTCGACCTGATGGCGATGTACCAGGACGTGCACCAGGACGCGAAGAACTACTACAACAAGCTCGATTACGACGGCAATGCGCTGCCCGCCAATTACCAGGCCGACCAGGTGCGCGCGCCCTATGGCGACCAGAGCGAGATCTACAACGCGACGGTCAACTACAAGCAGCCGTTCGGCACCTTCACCGGCACCGTATCGCGCTTCGTGCGCGACACCAGCTTCGTGCGCGATGCCTCGCTGGCGGCGCAGGCGTTCCTGGGCCTGCCCTATGGCACCACCGGTCTCAGCGCGCTCAAGCAGGACAAGCACCGCCGGGTGGACAGTGGCGAGCTGCGCTTCGCCTCCAGCTTCGACGGGCCGTTCCAGATCCTGGTCGGCGGGTTCTTCCAGAACGAAAACCGCTTTTACCACAGCGCCTGGCCCAAAGCGGACTCGACCGGCAACATTCCGGCCAACGCGGGCGAGTTCCTTGATCGCACGGTCGATGCGCGCATCAAGGAACGCGCGCTGTTCGGCGAAGCGAGCTATGAATTCGTGCCCGGCCTGACGTTCACCGCCGGCGGCCGCCTGTTCGATTTCAAGCTGGAGCAGGTCTCGGTGGCCAATGTCGCGTTCGGCGGCGGCACCGGCGCGGGCGCTGGCCCCGTGCTCCACACCAAGGACAACGGCCTGATCGGCCGCTTCAACCTGGCCTACAAGCTGAGCAGCCAGATCAACACCTATATCCAGATCGCCCAGGGCTATCGTTCGGGCGGCACCAACGACCAGACCGCTGCCGCGCTGGCCAACGTGGTGATCCCCGATGGCTATGGCTCGGACTCGTTGTGGAGCTACGAATGGGGCGTGAAGAGCACGCTGCTGGATCGCAAGCTGTTCCTGAACGGTGCTGTCTATTACATCGATTGGACGAACATCCAGGTTTCGGAGCAAGCGACGGACGGGACGGTTTCCTTCGGATACACCGGCAACGGCGGCAAGGCCACGGTCAAGGGCTTCGAAATGACGCTGGAGGCGCATCCGATCCACGGCCTGGAAATCAACCTGTCGGGCAATTACAACACGGCCAAGCTGGCACGGGACAATCCCGTGGCGAGCACCGGCCGCAAGGGGGACCGCATCCCTTATGTGCCGGAAGTGACGGGTTCGGCCAGCATTGCCTATACCGCGCCGATCGACGCTTCAGGCCTGATGGGGTCGGTCGGTGCCGATGCCAGCTACCAGGGTTCGACGGCCACGAAGTTCAATTCGACGATCAGCAACTACCAGACGCTGCCCTCCTATTGGCTGGTGGGGCTGCGCGCCGGCGTCAACAAGGGGCCCTGGTCGGTCAACCTCAACGTCACGAACCTGTTCAACGACCAGACGACGATCAACTTCAACGAGATCGTCCCGGGCGTCTATCCGCTGGGATACTATACCAATCGTCCCCGCACCGTCAGCCTTTCGGCCATGGTCAAGTTCTGACCATGGCGGCAACCACCCCGTTCTCTCCCTACGGGTCGCAGTTGGTTGCCCGATCCCGGAAAGCCATGCTTTCCGGGATCGCCCGTACCATTCTCAGTGCTGCGCTTTGCGCGTCGCCCGCGTGGGCGGCGGCAGAGGGTGGCGGCGGGGATCGGCCTTGGCTGGACGCTACCCGCACGCCGCAAGAGCGGGCCGCGCTGGTGGTTGCGGCAATGACGGACGAGGAGAAGCTGCGGCTGCTCCAGGGCGATACCGAACTCGATGCCAATGGCACGGGCGTCAATGCCTGTGTCGGGCATATCAGCGGCATTGCCCGGCTGGGCCTGCCGAGCCTGTGTATGGGCGATGGGCCGGCGGGCGTTGGCAACGGCATGAAAGGCGTGACCCAGTTTCCCGCGCCGGTGATGGGTGCAGCGACGTTCGATCGCGCCTTGATGCAGGCCTATGGCCAGGCGCTGGGCACCGAGCATGCCGGGAAAGGGCGCAATGTCGTCCTCGCGCCCACGATCAATATCATCCGCACGCCCAAGTGGGGCCGCCTGGCCGAAACCTTGAGCGAGGATCCCTATCTGGCCGGCCAGCTGGGCAGTGCGATCACCGCCGGTATCCAGTCCGTGGGCGTGATCGCCACGCCCAAGCACTTCGTGGCCAACAACCAGGAATGGCTGCGCCTGGGCGACGGCCCGGCCTATGCAGCGACCGACGCGCTGGTGCCCGAGCGGGCGTTGCACGAAATCTATTTCCCGGCGTTCGAGTCCGTGGTGAAGTCGGCCAGGGCCGGCTCCATCATGTGCGCCTACAACCGCGTCAATGGCCGCTATGCCTGCGAAAACCCCGCAACGCTGGGCCAGCTCAAGACCTGGGGCTTTGACGGCTTCGTGGTAGCGGACTGGTACTTTGCCCATCGCAGCACGGTGGCGGCGGTCAAGGCCGGGCTGGATATCTCGATGCCGGGCGGGGTGAGCCCGTTCGGCTTCGCCGAATTCTACGGCGTGAAGGAACTCAAGGCGGCACGCGCGCGCGGTGCCATCATCCAGGCAGACATCGACGGCATGGTGGCGCGGATCGTCACGCCGATGTTCCGCCTGGGCCTGGTCGATCGGCCGGTAACCGGCAATGCCAATGCCGACGTGCGCGATCCGGCGCATCTGGCGCTGTCGGAGCGGATCGCCGAGGAAGGCACCGTCCTGCTGCGCAACGCGCGCGGGATCTTGCCGCTGCGGCCGGGGAGAGTCGCGAGCGTGGCGGTGATCGGAGACGATGCCGGCGCCAATGTGCAGACCTCCGAACGCTATGGCGGTTTCGTCAAGACCGAGGACATCGGCGGGGTGCGCGCGCCGCTCGATGCGCTCAAAGCGGCGCTGGGACCGCGCGTTGCGGTGCGTTATGCCCGTGGCACTCTGGGCATTGCGCCGCTGCCGGCCATGCCGGCCAGCGCGTTTCACGACCTGACCGCGCGCTATTACGCGTCGCCGGACTGGAGCGGGCAGCCGGTCGTCACCCGCAAGGAAGCAACGATCGACTATGCCGAGGCAGGCCCCAAGGCGGGCGTTGCCGGGCTGCCGGCGCTGTGGTCGGCGCGCTGGACTGCGCGCTTCATCCCGCGGCGCACCGGCACTTATCGCTTTTCGCTGAACGGCGGGGGCGAAATGGCGCTGACCATCGACGGCCAGCGCGTCGTCACCATTCCCAAGCAGAGCTTCCGCCTCGTCACCCACGGCACTGTCTGGCTGGAAGCGGGCAAGCCCGTTGCGCTCGACCTCGCCTATTCCAACGCGCCGACGCTTTCGGCCAACGAAGTGCGGCTGGGCTGGCAGGCGCCCGACAGCACGCTGATCGACGAAGCCGTCGCAGCCGCGAAGCAGGCGCAGGTGGCGGTGGTGTTCGTCGCCGATCACGTCTCCGAAGGGGCGGACCGCACCGACCTGCGGCTGCCGGGCGACCAGGATGCGCTGATCGAGGCCGTTGCTGCCGCCAATCCGAACACGGTGGTGGTGCTGCACACGGTGGGCCCCGTCCTGATGCCCTGGCGCGACAAAGTCGCCGGCATCCTTGCGGCCTGGTATCCCGGCGAGCAGGCCGCTGATGCGATCGCCGCGCTGCTCACCGGCAAGGCGAATCCGTCGGGCAAGCTGCCGGTGACTTTTCCGGCCGACGAAACCCATGGCCCCACCGACCAGCCCGCGCGCTATCCGGGCATCGGCACGACCGCGCGCTATGACGAAGGCATCCTGGTCGGCTATCGCTGGTACGATGCCGAGCGGATCGCGCCGCTCTATCCGTTCGGCCACGGGCTGTCCTACACCACGTTCGGCTATTCCGGCCTGACGCTGGTGCGCGACGGGCAGGGCTGGACGGTGCGCGTGAACGTGCGCAACACCGGGCGCGTCGCGGGCGACGAAGTGGCGCAACTCTATGTGGCGATGCCGGCGGCGGCGGGCGAACCCCCGCGCCAGCTCAAGGGCTTTGCCCGCGTCTCGCTGCCACCGGGTGAGGCGGCGACGGTGTCGTTTCCGCTTGCGTCACGTGACTTGTCCTATTGGGACGAAGCCGCGAAAGACTGGCGCATGGCCAAGGGGACGTACCGGATCGCGGTGGGCGCGAGCTCGCGGGACATTCGCCTGGTGAGGGACTTCGATCCCGCGCACTGACCTGCTATGGCCGGCATTAAAGGAGAGGGCGTTGTCCGAAGCCGGAATGCGATACCTGCTGGAAGCGCTCAATGCCGGCTCGATGCGGGCGGCGGGCGACCGGCTCAACGTAGCGCCCTCTTCGATCAGCCGGCAGATCGCCCAACTGGAAAGCCAATATGGCCTGGCGCTGATCGAGAAGGGGCGGCGCGGCGTACGCCTTACCCATGCGGGCGAGATCGTCATCGCGCATTATCGCAACCAGCTGGCCGATCGCGAGGCGCTGCGTTCCAAGCTGGAGGAACTGCGGTCGGTGCGCACCGGCCACGTCACCGCGGCGATCGGCGAAGGCTTTGCCGGCAAGTCCTTCACCGGACTGGTCAGCCAGTTTTCCGAACAGAACCCGCAGATCAGACTGGATATCCTGACCGGCTCGACGCAGGAAATCCTGCGCATGATCGCCGATGACGAGGCGCATTTCGGCCTGGTGTTTTCCACCCCCAACGACATGAAGATCCACGTGCGCGCGGTGATCGCGCAGCCGCTGATGGCAATCATGCGGCCCGACCATCCCTTTGCCCAGAAATCCACCGTGACCATTGCCGAGCTGGCGACCGCGCCGCTCTGCCTGCCGCCGGCGAGTTTTCGCATCCGCCAGATCCTGGGCACCGCCGAAGCCAATTCCAAAGTCTATCTCCAGCCGCTGATCACCTCCAATTCCATCCATGTGATGCAGGACGCGGTGCGCGCGGGGACGGCTCTGGCCATCCTGCCGCAGATTTCGGTGTGGTCGGAACTGATCGAAGGCACGATGGTGAGCGTGCCGATCTCCGACGATTCGATCGAGGAAACGACCACCAGTCTGGTCCTGCGTTCCGGCCGCCAGCTGGAAGGCGCGCCGCTGCGGCTGCTCAAGCGGATCGAGGCGCAGCTGCGCCAGTGGAACAAGCCGGTGCGGCGCGAGCGCTGAACCGACGGCGCGCGAACGTTCGTTTGATCGCAACGGTTGCGCGCAGAATTCGTCATTGAATGCAACGGCCGCCTTGGTCAGGCTGATCGCGACACAACTAGGGCCGCCAGCATGACAGATTCCGTGGACAACCCGAACGCCGATGGCGGCCTGCGCAAAGCCGATTGCCTGCTTTTGCTGCCCTTCGTGTGGCAGCTCGGCCTAGCGCCCTGGGCCAACGGGGTGAGCCTGCGGCCGCTGGGATTGCCGTTCGGCATGGCCTGGCAGATGGCGGGCATCGTGTTCGCCACGCTGGTGCTGGCGCTGCGCTATCGCATCGATCGCAAGGGCGGGGCACGCGCATGATCCTGGCGCTGATCCTGCTGATCGTGGGCGGCACCGTGGCCGGTTCAATGCTCTACGGCCGCCGCCGGCAGCAACGCGCGCGCAGCATGGAGGATTGGGCGCTAGGCGGGCGCAAGCTGGGCACGCTGGTGTTCTGGTTCCTCAATGCCGGCGAAATCTATACGACATTCGCGGTGCTGGGCATTTCAGGCTTTGCCTGGGCCTATGGCGCGCCGGCCTATCTGGCGTTCTGCTCGGTTTCGCTGGCGGCGGCGGTGGGATACTGGCTGACGCCGTTGATCCACGCCTATGGCCGCCGGCACGGCCTGGTGACGCAGGCGGATTTCTTCGCGCACCGCTATGGTGCGCGCTGGCTGGGCGTGTGCGTCGCCGCTGCCGGGCTGGTGGCGCTGGTGGTCTATGTCCAGATTCAGCTGACCGCGCTGTCGCTGGTGGTGCGGCTTGCCGCCGGGCCGCAAGTCAGCCCGGCGGCGGCGGCGCTTGTCGCGGTCGTGTTGATGCTGCTGTTCGTGTTCCTGGCCGGGCTGCGTTCGGCCGCCTTTGCCGCCGGCGTCAAGGACGTGCTCATGCTGATCGTGGTGATCGCCTTGGCAGCGACGATCGCGGACGCGGTGGGCGAGCGTTCGATCCTAGGCGTGTTCAGCGCCGTGGCGGAGCGTTTTCCCCAGGCGGTGCGCTTTCCCGGCCTCAAGCCAGAACTGGGGCTTGACGTCACCTGGCTGGTGACCTCGGCGATCAACGTGGCGCTGGGGACTTATATCTTCCCGCACATGTTCCAGCTGTGCTTTTCGGCCGACAGCGGCGACACGATCCGCCGCAATGCGGTGTTCCAGCCGATCTATTCGCTCTCGTACTTTTTCGTGATCCTGCTGGGCTTTGCCGCGCTGCTCGCCGGAACGCAGGCGCCCGGCGGCGATCCCAATGCGCTGCTGCTGGCCTTTGTGGGAGAACGCTATCCGGCCTGGATGCTTGGCCTGCTGGCCGGCACGGCATCGCTGCTGGCGCTGGTTCCGGGCGGCGTGCTGCTGCTGACCTGCGGGGCGATCTTTGGGCGCAACATCGTGCGCCCGCTGGTGCCGGCGATGGACGAGGGCCGCGAACTGCTGGTATCGCGCCTGTCGATGATCGGGTTTGCCGGCATCGCGCTTTACCTCACGCTTGGCGCCGGCGGCTCGCTGGTCGAGATCGGGCTCTCTGCCTATGCGGCGATCGGGATGCTGGCGCCGGGGGTCTATTGCGCATTCCTGCTGCGCCGGACCAGCGCGGCGGCGGTGCTGGCCGGGCTGGCGACCGGCTACGCCGTGTTGTGGGTACCGATGCTGGGAACGCTGGCCGGCCGGTGGTTTCCGCACTGGGAAATGGGGCTGGTGGCGCTGATCGCCAATGCCGTGGTGACGGTGGCCGTCTCGTTGTGCACGCCACTTCCTGCGCGCTCCGCCTGAGCGCTTCGCTTACGTTGCGCACGATGCAACGCATTCGCCCGATACGCGCCATTGTTGGAAACCTGACCCGCTGGCATCGGTCGTGATGAAAGCGGGCAACCGAGCCGGGATTCAAAAAAGCTCGGCCGGGGCGGCGCAGGTCAGGAACAAGGACGCAAGAATGGCAGTCAGCAAGCGGTCGCGGGTCAACTGGCGGGGGTACATCCCTGCGATCACGACGCCGTTCCTCGGGGAAGAGGGCCTGGACGATCAGGGCATCGGCCTGCTGCTCGAATGGCTGGTCGACCAGGGCATGCATGGCTTGGTGCTGGCCGGCACGACCGGCGAGTGGACCAGCATGACCCCGGCCGAGCGGGCGCGCCTGTTCACCGTGGCCGGCGCGCAGATGGGCAAGCGCCTGCCGCTGATCGCCGGCTGTTCCAGCTTCACCGCGCGTGAGACGATCGCCTATGCCCAGCATGCAGCGACCTGCGGCTTTGAAGGCGTGCTGATCACGCCGCCGCCCTATATCCGCCCGCGCGGCGAAGAAATCGTCGCCTTCTACGAGGAAATCGGCGCGGCGATCGATCTGCCGATCTGCGTCTACAACTGGCCGCCGGGCACGGGCGTGGACATGCCGCTCGATCTGCTGCGCCGCCTGGCCGAGATCGACGCGGTGGTGGCGATCAAGCAATCGACGCCGCGCTTCACGCATTTTGCCGAAACCTTCTTTGCGCTGCACGAGCAGGTGCGCGTGTTCGGCTTCCCGATGGACGAACTGGGCCTGACCATGCTGCGCGTCCACGGCGGCGATGGCACGATGGGCGCGGGCGGCGTGCTGGGGCGCAACCAGACCGGCTTCTACGACAAGCTCTGGGCCGGCGACGTGGAGGGCGCGCGCGAATGCGGGCGCAAGGACCGCGTGCTGATGGAGGAATGGTACACGCCAGACCTGATCGGCCGGTTCGGTTCGGGCCCCGCCATTCTCAAGGCGGCGCTCGATGCCATGGGCCTGCCCGGCGGCGCGGTGCGCAAGCCGCTGCTGGCGGTGAGCCAGGCCGATCGCGAAAGCATTGCCGCGACGCTGCGAAAGCTCGATATGATCTGACCATGGCGGCCGTACCCACCAGCTTCGATATCCTGATCGTCGGGGGCGGCCTCGTCGGTGCGGCTTCGGCCTGGCATCTGGCGCGGCTGGGGCTCAAGGTCCTGCTGGTGGAGCGCGGGCATCCCAATGCCGGCGCTTCGGGGCAGAACGCCGGCTCGCTGCATTTCCAGATCGAGCGCCGCTTCCTGGAACAGGGCGAGCAGGCTGCCGTCGACGGCGCGCGCATCGTCACGCTCAACCGCCTGGCGATCGAGGAATGGCGCGGGTTGGAAAACCTGCTGGGCCGCCCGCTCGACGTGGCCATGCACGGCGGGCTGATGGTGGCCGAAACCGAAGCGGACATGGACCTGCTCGCGTTCAAGGTGGCGCGCGAGAACGCGCTGGGCCTCGATACGCAACTGCTCGATGCCGCGCAGTTGCGCGCGCGGGCACCCTGTCTCTCGCCGGCGCTGGCCGGGGCGGCCTGGCTGGAAAGCGAAGGCCATGCCAATCCACGCATTCTGGTCGATGCCTATGCCGCTGGTGCCCAGGCGCAGGGCGCGCAGATCCGCACCGGCACGGCGGTAACCGCCATGGCCATGGCGCGCGATGGCACTTATCGTGTCACCCTCGACGGGCCCGATGGCGCGCTTGCCGTCCAGGTGCCGCGCGTCCTGCTGGCGGCGGGGCACCGGGTGCCGCACCTGGCCGGGCTGCTCGGGCTCAACGTGCCGCTCTATGCCGCGCCTCTGATGATGAGCGTGACCGACCGGACCGAGCCGGTGTTGCCCTACCTGATCCAGCATGTCGGCGCGCGGCTGTCGATGAAGCAGACCGAGGACGGCAACCTTTTGATCGGCGGCGGCTGGGCCTCCCGGCTGGCAAAGCGCGCGGACGGCACGCCCGATCTGGACCAGCCCGCGATTATGGACAGAGCGAACCTGCGCGCCAACCTGGCCGTGGCGGCGCGCGTCATGCCCCTGCTCAAGCGCCGCGCGCTGCTGCGGACCTGGACGGGCACGACCTGCATTTCGGCCGACCAGCTGCCGATCGTGGGCGAGATTGCAGCGGCGCCAGGCCTGTTCGTCGCGGCGGGCGGCTCGCTGTTCACGCTGGGCCCGGTGCTGGCGCGCCTGCTCGCGCAGACGATAGCGCAAGGAAGCGCGCAGGGGATCGGGGCCGGGCCGCTGGCGCTGTTCCAGCCGCGCCGCTTTGCCCACCTCGATGCCTTTGCGGTGCTGCCATGAAGCGGATCGAAGACAATGTCGCGCGCCCGGCGTCGATCACGGTCCTGATCGACGGAGTCGCTTTGCGCGCCTATCCGGGTGAAACCGTCGCGGTGGCCGTGCTGGCTTCGGACACGCGGCGGTTTCGCGACGATCGCGGGGGGCGGCCGCGCGGGATGTTCTGCAACATGGGTACTTGCGCTGAATGCACCGTGTGGATCGCGCGCGGAGACGGGCCCTGGCGCCGGCTGCGGGCGTGCCTTGTCCCGGTCGAGCCGGGCCTGCGCATCACCACCCGCGATCCGGAGGCGGCGGCATGAGCGCCTACGACGTGGCGATCGTCGGCGGCGGTCCCGCCGGGCTGGCGGCGGCCGAGCGCACACTGGCGGCCGGGCTTTCCACTTGCATCGTCGACGAGCAGCAGCGGCCGGGCGGCCAGATCCTCCGCCAGCCGCCCGCCACGTTCGCGGTGGCCGGTTGGCTGGACGGTGCGCCCTACCGCCAGGCGCGCGCCTTGCTCGCGCGCGTCGCGGCGGACAAGGCGCTCCACTGGCGGGGCGGCGTTTCGGTGCTGGGCATTGCGCCCGACGCGGACGGTTTCGTCCTTTCCCTGTCCGATGGGTGCGAGGGCCTGCGCGACGTGCGGGCGCGGCGCGTGCTGGTGGCGGGGGGCTGCTATGACATGCCGGTGGCGCTGCCGGGCTGGACGCTGCCCGGCGTGATGAGCGCGGGCGCGGTGCAGACCCTGGTCAAGGCACAGCAGGTGCTGCCTGGCCAGCGTATCGTGCTGTTCGGCACCCATCCGCTGATGATCGTGCTGGCGCAGCAAATCGTGGCGGCGGGCGGACGGGTGGATGCGGTCTGCTTTGCCCAGCCCTTTGCCGTGATCGCCAAGGCCGCGCTGGCGCATCTGGCCCGCGCGCTGTGGACGCCCGCGCCGCTGCTGGCGGCAGCAGCCGGCCTTGCCGCGCTGCGACGTTCTGGCGTGCCGGTGCGTTTCAGCGCGCCTGTCGTGCGCTGCGAAGGATCGGACCAGGGCGTGATGCGGGTGGTGATTGCCGGCACCCACGGCGAGGAGGCCCTGGCCTGCGATGTTGCTGCCCAATGCTATGGTTTCCTGCCGCAAGCCGATCTCGTGCGGCAGATCGGCGCACGGGTGCGCTGGTCCGGTCCGGCCGGCGGCTGGGAAGCCGTGCACGATGATGCGATGCGCGCGAGCGTGCCTGGTCTTTATGTCGCGGGCGAGACGACCGGCGTGGCGGGCAGCGATGCCGCCATGGTAGAGGGCGCCCTGGCCGGGATCGGCATGGCGCGCGATGCCGGCGCCTTGGGCGAGCCGGCGGCGCAGCGTGCCATGCGCCAGGTGCGCCGCGCCCGCGCGCGGATGCAGGGCTTCATCGACCTGCTGCGGGCGGTTGCCGATCCGTGTGCCTTTCTGCCCGAGGCAGCGGGCGAAACGCTGCTGTGCCGCTGCGAGGATGTTTCCGCCGGCGCGGTCGATGCCGCGATTGCCGATGCCGGCCATCTCGGCCAGGCCTATGGTGCCAGCGCGATCAAGCTGCGCTGCCGCGCGGGCATGGGCCTGTGCCAGGGGCGCAGCTGCGAACATGCGCTGATCCGCCGCATTGCTGCTGCGCGCGGCTGTGCCGAGCGCGACGTCGCCGGGTTTCGCGCGCGCTTCCCCGCCCGCGCGGTGTCGATCGCGGACATGCTGGACGGCCCCGCATAAGCGGCACGCGGGCCCGGGATGTTGCGCGGCGCGCAACATTTTCGTTCAAGGCCCGCCATTGCAGCGCACACGGCCCGGCTTAGGCTGACAGCCGTTCCCAGCCCGGAGATGCGCATGACCGAGCCCGCCCTTGACCGTCCCGTCTTCATCGAGGCCGACCATGTGTCATGGACGGTCCAGGATGCCGATGCCGTGGCGAAATTCTACATCGACGTGCTCGGGGCAAGCGAACTGTTCCGCATGGGGCCGATCGACGCGGCCGACATTCCGGTGGGCGCCGATGGCCGCGACTGGATGGCCGCGCACGTCAACGTGCCGGGCGCCTGCCTGCGGCTGATCATGCTCAAGCTGACGCCCAATCTCAATTTCCAGCTGGTGCAATACGACAAGCCCGCCGATCGCGGCGCCGTGCTGCCGCGCAACTGCGACTGGGGTGGCCATCACCTGGGCCTCAAGGTCGACGATGTCGAGAAGGCCGCGCGCTATCTCGCTGCTCATGGCTGCACGCCGATGGAAGTGATCGAGATCAGTGAAGGCCCGCTCGCCGGCAAGAAGAACCTCTATATTCAGGACCCGTGGGGCCACCAGCTCGAACTGGTCGATTGATCGTTGCAACCTCGCGAAAGTGTATTCGACATGACCAGCACCCGCATCAATCCCGAAACGCTCTATCCCAGCGTGCAATACGGTTTCTCCCATGCCACTCTGGATGAGGCCACCGGCACGGTGCATCTCTCCGGGCAGGTCGCCTGGGACAAGGATTACACCGTCGTCGGCGTCGGCGACGTGGGCCTTCAGGCGCGCCAGGCGCTGGCCAATATCAAGGCCGTGCTGGACTCGCTGGGCATCGGCCCGGAGCAAGTGCTGCGCCTGCGCACCTTCGTGGTAAACTACGACGTGTCGATGCTGGGCGCGATCGGTCCCGAACTGGGCGCGTTCTATGGCGGTGCCATGCCCGCCGCCAACACCATCGTCGGCGTCCAGGCGCTGGCCATGCCCGAATTCCTGATCGAGATCGAAGCGATCGCCACCATTCGGGCGTAACGCCAACCCCTGTTCTTGCGCGCGAAGGCACCGTTGCACGGCGACGGTGCCTTTGTCGTCAAGTGGTGGGAAGCGGTCATTCGTTCACTAAGCGAAAGCACTCAGGGTTCCCGAAAAACAGGCGAGACTGGCAACGAGGTGGGCAGCCGCCGCAACACCAACGGCGCGGTAATTTTTTGTGGCTATGGCGCTGCCGATCAGTGTGCCGTACAGCGGAAACTGAGCCAGACCCACGCCGATCCCAATTGGCCCAATGCTCCGTTCGCGCAACGTCAGAAGCATAGAGAACAGGAAAAGTGCGCGAGCAGCGACATAAGAGCCGTGACCTGCTCCCCCTGACCAAACCGCAGCCACGATCGCCGCAAGCGCTATCAGAGTGCCGATTGCCGCTCCGCGCCATCCGTGCCGGTGTATCAAGCGGGAACGATCCATCGGGACTATTTTCGTCGATATGGCGATGGTCCGCAAGTGGGCGAGAGTTGCCAGCGGTAGGGGATCGAACCCCCACCCGTTGCCGGGATCGCTCTTGCGATACGTCTACCAATTCCGTCACGCTAGCGGGGCTACTCTATCGTTGGATTGGGCGAGAAGACAATGTCCGCAACTGGGGCGATTCCGGACAAATAGGATCTCCGCGCCTCCGCGTGCCCATAAATTCACTCGGCAGTCCGGACGCGGGCACTTTCCTAAAGCGGCAGCCTGCCTTGATCCCCACGACCTAATTTGCGCCAGCGACAATGAAAGCGGGATGGCGATCGCATTGATCCCGCGTGCCATTGCTGTGACCATCACACCCAGGCAGCGGTTCAACCGGTGCGCGCGAAGCAGGCGCGCCGTGCCGCAAGCGATGCGACCGTGCGCGGCAAGACGTACGGCGCAGGCAGGAGCAGCAATAGCACGTGGCACGTGCCGTCCGGTGCGGTGGTGCCTACCGAATTGGCTCATGGGGGTTTTGATCATGAAGATGCACTATCTGACAGCGATATCGGCAGCGGCCCTCACGGCCGCGACTCTCGCGCCGACGACCGCCCTTGCGCAGGCAGCCCCGCAGGCAGACGCGTCCGACACGCTCGCGCCCAATGAAATCACCGTCACCGCGCGCAAGCGCAACGAGACGGCGCAGACCGTGGCCGACCCGATCAGCGTGGTCACCGCCGCCAAGATCGCCAATTCGGACTTGCGCACCCTGCAGGACGCCGTGCGCCTGACGCCCAACCTTGTCGTGCTCGACGGGCTCTATCCGGGGTACAAGACGGTATCGTTCCGGGGCTTCACCACCCTGGGCCGCGACGGCGAATTTCCCTTTGCCACCGTGGTGGACGGGGTGGTCCAGCCCGGCCAGATGTTCTTCCAGCAGGAACTGGTCAACGTCTCGCAGATCGAGATACTGCGCGGGCCGCAGGGCACGCTCTATGGCGGCGGTGCGATTGCCGGCGCGATCAATATCGTGACGCGCAAGCCGACCAACGATTTCACCGGCAGTGTTTCGGCGCAATATCTCTCGGGCAACGAGAAGCGGGCGATCGGCAGCATTTCCGGCCCGATCGTGAAGGACAAGCTCTACTTCACGTTCGGTGCCACGGCTTACAAAGGCGATGGCCTGATCAAGAATCTGGCCAACCCGCTCAATGCCGATTTCGGCGAGGGCGTGACCACGCGCGGATCGCTGATCTTCACGCCGACCGCGGACTTCACGCTGGCGCTGAGCGCTTCGACCACCGACAGCAAGGTCGGCGGCCTGTGGCTGGCGCCTGTGCCAGATGTCGATTTCCGCGATACGGTGCCCAATCCCAGCGAGAACCAGCCGGGCATCGTTCGGACCAAACTGCGCGCCTATTCGCTCAAGGGCGATTGGACCATTCCCAATTTCGCCACGCTGACGGCGATCACCGCCTATTCGCGCGGGCGGGACTACACCACGGCGGACGGCGATTTCTCGGCGGCCGACAACTATACGCAGAACGTCTTCTTCCTCGACGAAACCTGGTCGCAGGAACTGCGCCTGACTTCGAACGGCGCCGGGCCGCTCAAGTGGAACGTGGGTGGCTATTACCAGGATGAGCGGCGTTTCTACACCAGCAACTATGGCTATGCCGGCAATCCGCCGGTGTTCTTCTCGCACAGCGATACCAAGCGGACCTACAAGACCTTCGCGCTGTTCGGGCAGGTTTCCTACCAGATCACCGACCGGGTCGAGCTGACCGGCGGCTTCCGCTACGACTGGGAGCACCAGACCTACGACGATCTCGATCCCGCCTCGACCGGGCCCAAGCAGCTCAAGCAGAAGTTCTCCGAACCGCAGGGCAAGGCTTCGGTATCGTACAAGTGGTCGCCCGACTTGTTCACTTATGCGAGCTATTCGCGCGGCTATCGCAAGGGTGGCTTCAACCCAAGCAGCGCGGAGATGTTCCTGACCTACAAGCCCGAAACGGCCGACAACTACGAACTGGGCTTCAAGAGCAATCTGGCCGGCAGCATGGTGACGCTGAACGGAGCGCTGTTCTACACCGATTTCCGCGGGCAACAGTTCTCCACCTCGCGCGTGGTCGAAGGCGTGGGCATCTACACCGCGATTTCGAACATCAACAAGACGCAGGTCCTGGGTGCCGAGGCGGAACTGACGATCCGGCCCACCCGCGGGCTCAGCCTGTCGGGTTCAGTCGGCTATTCCGATGTGAAGATCAAATCGTACCTGCCCGAAGACCCCGATACCTATTACGACCACGTCATTCCGCAGATCTACCGCTTCACCGCCCAGGCGGGGATCGATTACGAAGCGCCGCTGTCGGACGCATTCACGCTGGTCGTGCACGGTGACATGGCGCACCGCGGCAATGTCTATTGGGACGTGGCCAATTCGCTCGAAACCGGGCCCAAGACATTCTTCAATGCCAAAGTCACGCTGCAGCGCGGGGCCTGGTCGCTCTCCGCGATCGGCCGCAATCTCAGCAACGAGCGCACGCCGATGGCGGTGGGCGCCCACGCCTATGGCACGTCCACGCTGGCCAGCTACAACGCGCCGCGCCAGTATGGCGTGGAACTGGGCGTGAAGTTCTGATCGGGTTCGGGCCGGCGGTGGTTTTCCCCGCCGCCGGCCTTTTCCCCCAGCAGAGTATTGCCGTTGCATCGTAGAGAAACGCTCAAATGGATTGCCGCCGCGGCGCTGGTTGCGCCCGGCGCGGCGCGGGCGATGGCGGGGCATGACCATCATGCCATGGCGGCCGATGCGGCCCCCTCTGCCTTGGCGCCGCCGGCCTACACCCCCTTTGCGCCTGCGCGCCATGCGGCGCTCGATCGCCTGGTGGACCTGATCATTCCGGCCGACACCACGCGGGGGGCAAAGGAAGCCGGGGTTACCGGCTTTATCGAGATGATGCACCAGCACTGGATGAGCCCGGAGGAACAGCGCCGCTGCGATGCCGAGCTGGATCTCGTCATGGCAGCGTTCGCGGCCGGGGGCGATCCGGCCGTGGCGCTTTACGACGGGCGGCGGTTCAAGGCGCCGACGCTGCGCAAGCTGACCGTCTATGGCTATTACACCAGCGAGATCGGCGCGACCGAGGAGCTGGATCTCAATCTTGTGCCTGGCGCCTATGACGCCTGCGCCGCATTTGGCGCGGGCGGGCGGGCGCCCGCGCTCAACGTCTGGGGCATTTCGCTCTCGCTTGATCCGGGGCCGCGCGCCGCCGATGCCGCGCCGCCGGCGATCGCCCCTGCGGCGAAGGGAGCGGCGTGATGGACGCGGACGTCATCGTCGTCGGTTCCGGCATTTCGGGTGGCTGGGCCGCCAAGGAGCTGACCGAGCGTGGTTTTTCGGTCTTGCTGCTGGAGCGCGGGCGCCATGTGGAGGCCGGCACCGATTATATCACCGAACATCTCGCGCCGTTTCAGCTGCCCTATCGCGGCTTTGGCGACCGCCGCCGCTATGCCGCGCGCAAGCCGGTGCAATCGCGACTGGCCGGGCTTTCGGATGCCAACGACCACTGGTTCGTCGATGACGTCGACAATCCCTATGCGACGCACCCGGATGCCGAATTCGCCTGGATTCGCGGCTATCATCTGGGCGGCCGTTCGATCACCTGGGGCCGCGCGTCGTTCCGCCTCAGCCCGCTGAACTTCAGCGAGGCCGGGCGTGACGGGCATGGCATCGCCTGGCCGATTACCTACGACGATCTGGCGCCATGGTACGCGCATGTCGAACGCTTCATCGGCGTCAACGGCGACCGCGACGGTATTGCCACGCTGCCCGATGGCGAGTTCATGCCCGCGCACGGCATGAATTGCGTGGAAGAGCATGTGAAGGCGGTCCTTGCCGAGAAGTTCGCCGGGCGCCCGATGATCAACGAGCGCAGCGCCGTGCTCACCCGGCCGCTCGGCGATCGCCAGCCCTGCCACTATTGCGGCCCGTGCATTCGCGGCTGTTCGACGGGATCCTATTTCAGCAGCGAAAGTTCCACGCTGCCCGCCGCGCGCGCCACCGGCCGGCTCAAGATCATGACCGATGCTATCGTCGATTCGCTGGTCTATGATCCCGCGACAAGGCGGGCGACCGGCGTGCGGGTGATCGACGCCAAGACCAAGGCGCGCACGACGCTGGGCGCGCGCGTGGTGTTCCTCAACGCCTCCACGTTGGGGACGACGCAGATCCTGCTCAACTCGCTCGATCCTGCCAGCGGGCGCAGTTTCGCCAACCGGTCCGACGCGCTCGGCCGCTATCTGATGGATCATGTCATGGGGCCGTTCGGCCTGGCGACGATCCCCGGCTTTACCGACCGCATGCCCTTGGGCAATCGCCCGAGCGGCATCTACATTCCCCGCTTCCAGAACCTGTCGGGCCAGGGCGGCGCGGATGAGCGGCCGTTCCGGCGCGGCTATGGCTATCAGGGCAGCGCCTCGCGCCAGATGTGGACGCGCGGCGGCGAGGGCGAGGACATCGGCCCTGCGCTCAAGCACCGGCTGCGTACGCCGGGGCCGTGGCAGATGTTCATCGGCGCGATGGGCGAATGCATGCCCTATGCCGACAACCGCGCCACGCTGGGCAAGGAACTGGATCGCTGGGGCCGCCCACTGCTCGACGTGGCATTTACTTGGCACGCCAACGAGCATGCCATGGCCCAGGACATGGCGGTCGAGGCCAAGGCCATGCTGGAGTGCGCGGGCGGCACCGACATCGTCACCAGCGCCGACCTTGGGCCCGGCGGCCTGGCCATCCACGAAATGGGTACCGCGCGCATGGGGGCCGATCCGGCGCAGGCCGTGCTCGATGCGCACAACCGCTGCCACGACGCGGCCAACGTCTTTGTGACCGATGGTGCCTGCATGACCGCTTCGGCCGCACAGAACCCGTCGCTGACTTATATGGCGCTGACCGCGCGCGCCGCTGCCTTTGCCGCGGACCAGATGAAGCAAGGAGCGCTATGATGAACCCCTTCGCGATGTCGCGCCGCAGCCTGATCGGCGGGACTGCCGCAGTGGGAGCGGCGGCCTTGCTGGGCGGCGGTGCGACGCTGGCTCGCCCGCCGCGGCGCCCGCTGGGCATCCAGCTCTATACCCTGATGACCCTGCTCGATGCCGACTTCGAAGGCACGATCGCCAAAGTGGCGGCGATGGGCTATCGCGAAGTCGAGACGCTGGGCAGCTTCGGACGCGACCCCGCATTCGTGCGCGCGGTGTTCGACCGGCACGGCCTGGTCTCGCCCTCGCAGCACATCATGCCGCCGGGCCTCTACGAAGTGTTCGACGATGGCGTGGCCGGCCGGATCGACCGGGCGACGTTCGAGCGCAAGTTCATCGAAGCCTTCGATTTCACCCGTGTTGAGGGATTGATCGATGCCTGCGCCAAGCAGGCCGGCCCGCTTGGACAGAAATACATCACCTGGCAGATCACCTGGCCATCGCAGCTGCAATCGCTGGCGCAGATCAAGCAGCTGATTGCCGCGCTCAACCGCGCCGCCGATGCCGCGCACGATCGCGGGTTCCAGCTGGCCTACCACAATCATGACCAGGAATTCCGCAAGCTGGGCGGCGATGTGCCCTACGACCTGATCCTGAAAGAGACCGACCCGGCCAGGCTGAAGTTCGAACTCGACCTGGCCTGGGCAACCAAGGCCCGGGTGGATGTGCGCGGCTATTTCGCGCGGAATCCGGGTCGGTTCCGCATGGTTCACATGAAGGACATTGCCGCCGACGGCAGCGTGCGTGATCCCGGCACGGGGCTGGTGGATTTCCGCAGGATCATCCCGGCGGCCGAACGCGCGGGAGTCGCGCACTTCTTCGTGGAATACGACGTGCCGACCGACCCGCTGCGCACCGCGGCCGATGCCCAGAAGTATCTGGCGCCGCTGATGTAATCGCGGGCGCGCCGTCAGTTCTCCTCGGGTCGGCCCATCACTTCGAAGCGCGCGATCCTGCCGTCGCGGAAGCGCGCGTGGGCCATGCAGACTTCCGAACCGGCGAGGCCGTCGGCGGTGAAGGTGCAGCGATAGTGGACGAAGCCCTGCGTCTCGTCGCTGAGCAAGGCGATGGGCGGCTGCAATTCCACCGTATCGGTTGCCTGGCGGATACGGGCGAAATGGGCGCTGATTTCTGTGGGCCCGGTGCCGCGCAGACCGCCATCGACCAGGAACGGCGCATCTTCGGTGAAGTGCTGCGCAAAGCCGGCCGGCGTGAAGGCGTCTTGGCGATAGGCTTCGTTCCACCACGCGAACATGCGGGCGATGGGGCTTTGCGTGCTGGTCATGGTCGCTCCGTGATGGTCAGGCGATGGCCGGCCGCGCGCGGGACACGCGATCGGCTGCGAACAGAAACACCATCGCGGCCAGCAGGGCATCGATGGTGGGGGCGTGGGTGATTTCCGCAAGACCCAGGCCGACATTGGCCACCGGCAGCGTGGAAACGCCGACGGCAATGCCGAACAGCCAGGCCAGCAGCTGTCGCACGCGGAACGCGGGCACCGGCGCGTCGACGTCGGTGTAGCGGCTGCGGCGCAGCAGGAAATCGGCGACATAGACGCCCGACATGGGCGCGATCAGCAGGCCCATGAACGTGAGCATGACGATGAAATGGCCGAGAATGTCGGCGGCCGCGAGGCATGTGCCGAGAATGCCGGCGAGGGCTGCCAATTGCCAGCGTTCCACTTTCGGGAACAGCGCCGAAAGCGCCAGTGCCGAGGCATAGAGGTTCTTGTCGTTGCTGGTCCAGGTGGCGAGGATGATGACCAGGCTGCCGGGCAGGGCAATGCCCGCCGCCAGCATCGTCGCGACAAGATCGGCGTTGTTGTAGATCGTGCCCAGCGCGGCGGCCAGGATCAGCAGCAGCGGGAAGGCCACGGCATAGTTGATCGTCATCGCCGTCACGTTGTCGCGCGAGGTCTTGAGAAAGCGGCTGAGATCGGGGTTGATCGAGCAGCCGAACACTTCGGCGCCGATCACGGTGGACACGATCATGCCCAGGCCCATGGGCTCGGCTATCGGGCGGATCGCCAGGAGCGGCCCCAGACCGTGGCGATCCAGCCCGATCCCGAGCGGCACGAGCGTGGCCAGGAGCAGCAGCGGCACGCTGACCACCGCGACTTTGCCCATGGCTTTGACGCCGATCACGGCGGTCGAGGCGATCAGCGCGCCGACCAGGACCACGCCGATCCGCTCGTCGAGCTGATAGCTCAGTTGCGTCCGCAGGATGGCCGCCAGGCTCTTGACCAGGATTTGCGTCTGCAGCCCGAACCAGCAGAACGAGGAAAGCACCATCATCGCCACGATGGCGATCGACCCGTGCCGTCCGAACGTGCGCTGGATGATCATCGCCGTGGGCAGCCGCGCCACCAGCCCGATATGCCCGGTGATCACGCCCCACAGGCCCAGCAGCGCGCTGGCGATGACGATGCCGGCGGCCACGGTCGGGAAATCGGCGTGTTGCCCCAGCGTGCCGCCGAACGCGAAGAACGGCACGGAAATCGAAACCCCGACCAGGACCATGGTCAGGAACGGCCAGCTGCGCAGCGCGCCGGCTTCGGGGGGACGCTCGGGATTGCGCTCGACGATGCTGGCAATCCTCTTCAACATGGGCATTCGATCGATCTCCGGCGGCCGCCAAAGCATGGCCGGCCAAGGGAATAGTGCCCCCGATCGTGTCAGATGCGTGGGCCGCGGCAAGGGTGGGCAGCGGGTCTTGCGTCAGATGCAACGACATCGGCGCTTCTTGGTCCGTTTGCGCAATATCATCGCGGCATTCGAGGGATTCATCCAGATCCGGGAAGCGCGTGCATGAAGAGATTTCGTGTGGCAGTCGATATCGGCGGCACATTTGTGGATTCGATCCTGTTCGATTCCGAAACCGGCACGACCCGGCTGGCCAAGGCATCGACCACGCCCGATGAACCCGTGCGCGGGGTACTGGCCGCGCTCGACCGGCTGGGCGTGGCGCTGTCGGATACGGAGCTGTTCGTGCACGGCACCACGCTCGGCCTCAACGCCGTGATCGAGCGGCGCGGCGTGGAAACCGGCATCATCACCAATGCCGGCTTTCGCGACATCTTCGAAATCGGCCGCGCCGATGTGCCCGCCGCTTCGATGTACGACTATCGCTATCAGCACGCGCCCAGCATCGTGGCGCGCCGGCACCGCCATGGCGTGGGCGGGCGGATCGATGCGCAGGGCATGGAGATCGAGCCGCTGGACGAAGCCGCCGTGCTCGATGCGGCGCGCCTGCTGGTGGAGGCCGGCATTCGCTCGGTGGCGATCTGCTTCCTGCACAGCTATCGCAATCCCGCGCACGAGGCACGCGCGGCGGCGCTGATCCGCGCGGCCTATCCGCAACTGGCGGTCTCGGCCTCCAGCGCGATCACCCGCGAATATCGCGAGTACGAACGCACGGCGACCGCCGTGGTCGATGCCTATATCAACCCGATCTTCAACGACTATGTCGGCCGGCTGGAAAGCGGGCTGGTCGATGCGGGCTTTGCGGGCAAACTGCTGATCATGCGGTCTGCCGGCGGCGCAATGACCGCGCAGACCGCGCGCCAGGCGCCGATCTACACCGTGCTGTCGGGGCCGGCGGGTGGGCTGATCGGCGCGGGCCAGCTGGCGCGGGCGATCGGACGCAACCGGGTGCTGACGCTCGATTATGGTGGCACCTCGCTCGATGCCGCGGTGATCGAGGATGGCGAGCCGCTGGTCATGCACGAGGCGCCGCTGGCCGACCTGCCGGCCCTGATCCCGATCTTCGACATCCGCTGTATCGGTGCGGGCGGCGGTTCGATTGCCTGGGTGCAGGAAGGCCTTCTCCAGGTGGGGCCGCAAAGCGCAGGCTCTCAGCCCGGGCCCATCGCCTATGGCCGGGGCGGGCAGGAGCCCACCACCACCGACGCCGCGCTGATCCTGGGCTTCCTCGATCCCGCGAGGTTCCTGGGCGGCACCGTGGACCTTGACGTGCCGGCCGCGCGCCAGGGCATGCAGGATCGCGTCGCCACGCCGCTCGGCATCGATATCGACCGCGCTGCCGCCGGCATCTTCGACGTGCTGGTGGCCCGCACCGCTGGCGCCATTCGCGAAATCACCGTGGAGCGGGGCCGCGATCCGCGCGACTTCTCGATGCTGGCGTTCGGCGGCGCCGGGCCGATGATCGCCCCGCTCATCGCGCGCGAGGTGATGAACGCCGAACTGATCGTGCCGCAATCCCCGGCAGTCTTCTCGGCCTGGGGCATGCTGATGTCGGACATCGTCACCGATGTGGCGCTGACCGAACTGCGCCTACTCGAACCCGCCGCGCGAGAGGCGATCGAAGCGAAGTTTGCAACACTTGTGGAAGAAGCGCGCGGACAGCTTGAAGGCCAGACCGGCAGCAACACCGAGCGCCGCTACCTGCGCCTGGTGGAATGTCGCTATGCTGGGCAGGAGCATGCGCTGGAAATCGAACTGGGCGAAGGCGAGGATCTGGCCGCGCTGCGCACCCGCTTCGACGATCTGCATCGCGAACGCTATGGCCATGCGATCGCCGGGCCGGTGCAGATCGTGACGCTGCGGGTGCGCGCCAGTGCGGTGATGCCCAAGCCGACGCTGCCGTTGATCGCCACGGCGCAAGGTCCGACCAGCGCGGCGAGCACGGGCACGCGCAATGCGTTCTGCTTCGCGCTTCGCCAGCGCACCGCCTTCACCGTCTACGAACGCGGGCGTCTGGGCGCGGGCCACCGCTTCGATGGCCCGGCCATCGTGGAAGAGGGCACGACCACCACCGTCATCCATTCCGACCAGACCGTTGCCGTGGACGAATACGGCCATCTGATCATCTCCAGCAGGGGGATCGCGTGAACCAGCCCGCACCGCTCGATGGCGCCACCATCGAAGTCATCCGCAGCTATCTCGTTTCGGCCGCAGAGGAAATGCGCCGCACGCTGATCCGCACCGCGTTCAATCCCGTGATCTACGAGGTCCTGGATTTCGGCATCTCGATCTACGACGCCGGTCTGGAACTGATCGCCGATGCGCCGGGCCTGGCGTTTTTCCTCGGCGCCAATGATTATGCGATCCGCAAGGGCGTGGCCTTTGCCGGCGCCGAGACGATGCGTCCGGGCGACATTTTCATCATGAACTATCCCTACTGGAATTCGGCGCACGCGCTGGATGCCACGCTGTTTGCGCCGGTCTTTGCCGCAGGGGACGACAAGCCCTTTGCCTATACCTGCATCCGCGCGCACTGGATGGACCTGGGCGCCAAGGATCCGGGCTATGTGCTCGATTCCACCGACATGCACCAGGAAGGCCTGATCTTTCCCGGCACCCGCATCTACAAGGATGGCGCGCCGGTGAAGGACATCATCGACATTATCAAGTTCAATTCGCGCATGCCCGGCCCGGTGATGGGCGATCTCGATGCGCAAGTGGCGGCAACGCGCACCGGGGTGGAACGGCTCAACGCCGTGCTCGCCAAGTTTGGCCGCGCCGCGTTTGACGAAGCGGTCGCCCGCATCAAGCTGGCCAGCGATGCGCTGGTCCGCCGCGCCCTGGCCGAATTGCCGCGCGGCACCTGGGAAGCGAGCGACGTGGTCGATGACGACGGCATCACCGATGATCCGGTGCCGATCCACGTGAAAGTCACGATCGACGACGATGGCCTGACCTGCGATTTCTCGGGCTCGTCGCCGGCGGTGCGCGGGCCGATCAACATTCCGATCGGCTTGACCGAAACGGTCTGCAAGTTCGTGCTCAAGTCCCTGACGTCGGCCGCGCAGCGCAACAACGCCGGTTCGTTCCGCGCGCTTCAGGTGATCGCGCCCGAAGGCAACCTGTTCCACGCGGTCTATCCCGCCGCCACGTTCACGCAGTGGCCGGCCCACCTGGCGCTGGAACTGGTCTACAAGGCGCTGGCGCAGGGCATGCCCGAGCGCATCGCGGCCTGTTCGGGTGGGGACACGCTGGGCTTCATGATGATTGGTACCGACCCAATCACCAAAGCGATGTACGCCGTGTCGAACAACGAGCCGGTGGGTTGGGGCGGCAGCGCCGGGTTCGACGGCATCAATGCCACCAACCACATTTCCGGCAGTCTGGTGCGCAACACGCCGATCGAAGTGATCGAGATGAAGACCGGCATGATGATGGAGCAGTTCGAAATCCAGCAGGATTCGGGCGGCGCCGGACGGCAGCGCGGCGGCATGGGCACGCAGCGAGTGATTCGCTTCACCCAGGACGGCGAATTCCTCTCGATCACCAAGCGCTCCAAGGAAAAGCCCTGGGCCCTGGCCGGCGGCGAACAGCCGCAGACCAACGAGATGATCGTGCGCCTCGGGACGCCCGAGGAAAAGCGCGTGGGCACCTATCGCATGCCCGTAGCAGTGGGAGACCGCGCCATCGCGCGCGGCGCGGGCGGCGCGGGCTATGGCCGGGCGGTGGAGCGCGACCCCGCAGCGGTGCTGGCAGACGTGCGCGATGGTTATGTGTCGCGCGAGGCAGCGCAAGCGGTCTACAAGGTGGCGATCGCCGGAGACGCAGTGGACGAGGCCGAGACCGAGGCGCTGCGTGGGGCCTAGGCGTTGCGCGTGGAAATAGCGGGACCCCGGGCTTGATCCGAGGTCCCGCTGTTTGAGGCGTTCCCGGCCGTTTCGGCCAATCAACCGCTGTTGAATTGGCCTAGGCCCCGGTCAGCAGCGCGCTACGGGGTAGAGCATGTGGCGCTCGTCGCGGTAGGGGGAGCGCAGATAGAACCACTTAAGCCGCGCCATGGGATCGGCGGCAAAGGCGTTGTCGGCCGCGAGCTTTGCCTGGAATTCGGCGCGCAGGTCCGGGTCGGTGGCGAGCATTTCCTCGGCCATCGGCGCCACGACATAGGCTTCGAGATATTCGACCGGGTCGAGCATTCCGGCGATCAGCCCCTGCGCGAATAGTGAATCCGCGCAGGTCGGCTCCAGCATGTGGATGGCGAGGTCGCCCAGCGGCTGGTCCGTGGTAACGAAAGCGGAACCTGGCGCAAAGCGTTCGCGGCGTCGCTCGATCTGCGCCACGCCGGCCTTGAGCGTAACGCGCCGTTCGGAGACGGCGCCGGCCACCTCGAGGTCGCATAGGCGCAGCATGTCGACTTCGATCTCGATCCAGTCGGGCGCGATGTCGATGGCGATGCCGTGGGCGCGCAGGCGGTCGAGCGCGTCGAATTCGCTTGCGGGCACCCAATAGCCGCGCGGGCGGGAAATGCGGGTGGCGGGTGTCGATCCGAACACCGGCGTTTCCACGGGCGGCAGGGGCGTGCCCAGCCAGCGCACTTCCTGCGCGCCCGATGCCGGGCTTTCGTAGAACTTCGAGGCAATGGGGTGGAAGGTGATCGTGCGCACCGGCTCGGGCGCCATGTCCCAGGCCAGGATCGGCTCCGGCTCGCGCCGGGCGCGATCGGCCGCCAGCGCAGCGCGCAAGTCTGCGCCATGCATCACGGCTGCGCGCAGCGATGCTTCGAGCAGCGCATAAGTGCCGAGCACGCGCCGGCGCACGGTTTTGAGCGAATGGTTCTCCACCAGCACCGTCGGGATATGGCGCAAGTCTCCATATCCATGGGAGAAGCGGGGCGGGAAGGCGGGCAGCATCAGGCCCAGCTCCGGCCGGCGGTCGTCGGCCGCAAGGATCAGCGGGCCGGGAGCATGGCCCTGCGCCTGCATATGCGCATCCACTTGCGGGCGATAGGTCTGCTCCAGCCAAGCGCTGATTTGCGGAGAGGCGGAATAGAGCGGGTCCTGGAAACCGAAAGTGATGTCGTACTGGTAATCGAGCCCGTCCGTCACGTGCATGTCGATGAACAGGTCGGGGTCGATCTTGGCCAGCAGGCGCAGGATGGCGCGGATTTCCGGCGATTGTGCCTTGACGAAATCGCGGTTGAGATTGAGCCCCTGCGCCGACGCCCGCCAGCCCTGTACATTGGGCCCGCGCTGGTTGGGGCGGCTATAGGCAGAGCGTCGTTCGTGGCCATCGGGATTGAGCACTGGCACGAAATACCAGTCGCAGCCGACGATCAGGTCCGTCTTGCCGCCCAGCGCGATGTCGCGCAGCAGCATGAGGCTGGCATCCTTGCCGTCGATCTCGCCGGGGTGGATGCCGCATTCGCTCAGGACGCGGATCGGTTCCGCTGCTGCGGAGAGGTCCGGCCGCTGCCCCTGCAAGCGGGCTGCGATGCGCCGATGATCGGTGCTGGCCACCACCAGCATGAGCGGCAGGCTTTCGGCCGACAGCCCGTAATCGTAGAGGCGGACCAGCGGTGACGCGTCTGCCAGCCGAGCGAGCCATGCCAGGGTTTCGGAATACGTTGGGGTCGTATCGAAATCCGAGCGTTCCGCCGGCGAGACCCAGGGATCGTCTTCGGGCCGGATCAGCGCTTCGCTGGCGCCGCTCCAGGGCTGGACGGGCGGCAGCGGCGCGCGCCGTTCGGATGGCCAGTATGCGGGCTTCACGTTCTCGTCCTTTTCGCGCATGTCCGCCTCGCAGTCTAGGCCGCGTTCATTGCGCGCGCGGGGCGATCTCGTTGCGCGATCAGTGCGTCCAGCTGCGCATCTTGGCTTCGAGCACGGTCAGCAGCTTGGCGGGCGCGCCTTCCAGATGGCGGCCGAGGCGGGTGATGAGGTGGACCGAGACGGGATCGGCCTCGGTCTCCTCGAACGGGATGGCCACCAGCCGGCGGGTGGACACTTCCCCGAACGCTGCGATCTGCGGCAGCACGGTGGCAAAGCGGCCCTCGGCCGCAAGATCGCGCATCATCGCGATCGAGGAGGTGGTCTGCGCGGGTTCGAGATGGATGCCCGCCACCGCTTCCATCTGGCCCACAATCTGGCGGATGCGAAACCCCCGGGGCGGCAGGCACAAGTCGTGCTGGGCCAGATCGGCGATCGTGACGGTGTTCTTGCGCGTCAGCGGGTGCGAGGGATGGACCATGATCATCAGCGGCTGGGCCAGCGAGAGCCGCACCCGCACTTTGGGTTCTGGCTCGATCTGGAGCACCAGGCCGATGTGCATTTCGTCCTCCTGGACCATGCGCACGATCTCGCTGGTCGAGCCGACATGGGTTTCGATGCGCAGGCCGGGGTTCCTGCTGTGGAACGCGTCGATCGTCTGGAAGAACGCGCTCGACAGGAAACCTTCGCCCACCGCCAGGCGGATGGAGCCCTTGCGCACGCCGCGCAAGTCCTGGATCTTGGTGCGCAGGCTGTCCAGTTCCGCGATCTGGGTGCGGTGAAAGTCGTAAGTCAGCTCGCCCGCCTCGGTGAGCTTGACCGAGCGCCGGCCTTTCTCGATCAGGTTGACGCCGAGATAACCTTCCAGCTGGACGATCTGCCGGCTGATCGACGAGACGGCGACGCCCAGTTTCTCGCTGGCCAGCCGCATCGAGCCCTGGTTCGCGGCCTCGTAGAAATAGCGCATTGCCACATCCATCAACATCGGCGCCTCCATCACCCCACGCATTGCCCGGCAACGCGTCTGCCGCAGTGCAGGATAGCGGGTGCGCCGGGCGGCAGGCACGGGCCAGAATGGACAGGATCGTGCATATTCGGCCAGTCACGGCCCAGCGTGCGCTTGCAGCGCCGCGCGCCGGGGCGTTAGTGTCCGCCCCATGCGGATTCTACTGCCCCCATTTGCGTGCCAGACGCCATGACCGGGCGCGGTCTCCCCGTTCGGGTAGCGGCAGCGGATGAAGCTTTGGAGACAGCCGGTCCCGGGGGAAACCAAGCTGAATGGCCCGCTGCACCGCAGCACGCGCGGCCGCCCGTGCCGATCTGCGGCGATGTGCGCCTGGCGCGGTTTGCCGATCTGCTGGCGACGGATGGGCGCGAGCGGATCGTGCAGGTCTTCGGGCCCACGGGCCTGGGCAAGACCACGCTGCTCGCGAACCACGTCCGCGGACCAGCCGCAGGCGCGGCTTCGTTCCGCTGGTTGACGCTGCGTGCCGGCGATCTGGGCGATGGCGGCGCATTCGAGTGGGCCATCGCACAGGCCGTGGGTGCCTGTGGCGATTTGCCGACGGCCGATGCCATCGGGCAGGTTCTGGCCGGCCTGAACGGGCGGCCGCTGATCCTGGTGATCGATGCCAACGCGCTGGATGTCGAACCCGTGGGGCAGGCGCTTGGCCAGCTGCTGCTGTGGACGCCGGAACGCTTCAAGGTCTGGCTGGTTTCGCGCCGCCCCTGCGCGGCGCTATTGGCGCAAGTGCGCTCGCCCCATCTGACCCGCTCCCTCGACCCGGCGCAATTCCTGTTCGATCCGGCCGAGGCGGCTGCCTATGCCGCGATGCACCTTGCCGCTCGGCCAGGTACCGGGGTTGCCTCCGGCTGGCCGCTGGCCGAAGCGGTGGCGACGGATATTGACGGGCCCTGTTCGGTCGAGACCGTGCTCGACCACGCCGGCGGTCTGCTCGAAGCCGCCATGCGCGAAGGCATCTGGCAGGCGCTGAGCGTGGACGCCAAACTGGCGTTGACGCAGACGGCCATGCTCGAATGGGTCGACGAGCGATACCTGGGCCGGCTGCTGGCACCGCGCCTTGCGTTTCCAGTGCTGATGGAACTGGGCCAGCTGGCGCCGCTGATCAGCGTGCGGCGCGGCGTGGACGGCGGGTTTTCCGCCAATGCGCTGCTGCGCGGGTTTGCCCGGCGCGAACTGGACAAGGGCAAGCCGGCAGACCGCGCGCAGGCCTATCGCGAGGCGCTGCACTATCACGTCGAACGGCGCGCGCCCGATGCTGCGATGGCGCTGGTGCGGGACTGCGGCGACCAGGCCCTGGCGCGGCTGGCGTTCGAGGCCTTTACCAGCGGCGAATTGCTCGGCGCATCGGGCTACACGCGGGTGCGGGATACCCTGTCGCAACTCTTGCCCGACTTTGCCGAGCAGCCGCAGGCGGCGCAGTCCGGCCAGGTGACCATAACCCAGGCGGTGATGCTGATGAAGGAGGGGCATTTCCCCGAAGCGCGGCGCCTGCTCGACGCAGCGCGCGAATATGTGACCGAGGAACTGGCCTACCAATCACCGTCGCAATCGCGGGTCTATGCCGATTTCATCATCGCGCAGCATGTGCTGGCGTTCCATTCGCACACCCAATTGACCGAGGCCCAGTTGGCCGAGGGCTTCTTCTGGTCGACCTATACCAACGACCGGATCAATGCCGCCTTCGTCTATGCGCTGCGCAGCCTGCACTATTTCCGCCAGGGCCGCTTTGCCCTGGCGCAGGAACAGATCGAGGCATCGTGCCGCAAATACGAAAGCGCTACGGCGCATTACGGGCTTGGTTCGGCCATGCTGGTCGATGCGATGATTGCCCTGGCGCAAGGCAAGCTGAGCCGGGCGAGCCGCCTGGCGACCGAAGCCGGCGCGATGTTTGCGCGCACCCTGCCCGATGACGTCGGGCTGCGGGCCGTTGGCGAATGCGTGCTGTGCGAGGTGGAGCTGGAGCGCGGCCGAACCGAAGGCCTGTTTGACCGGATCGATGCGGCGCTGCGCGATCTGGAGGCGCACGACGGCTGGCCCGATGCCTTCGTCATCGGCTATCGCGTGGGTGCGCGGGCGGCACTGATGCACAACGACCATGCCCGCGCGCTGGAACTGCTCGATCGCGCGATGCGCCTGATGCGTGGGCGCCGGCTGGGCGATATCGAGCACTTCTGCCGCATCCTGCACGCGGGCGTGGTGGCGGATAGGCGTCAGGGCCGCGATCTGGTGCCGGCGCTGGCCGACACGATCGCCACGAGCCGCGTCGGCTGGCGCGCGCGCGACGAGGCCGCGCTGCTTCAGGCGCAGGACGCGCTGCTGGGCAAGGATGCCGAAGCGCTGCGCGCGGTGGCGGATCGGCTGGAGCGTCAGGCCTTGGACAGCGGGCGCGCGGTGACGACGATCCGCGTTTTCGTGATCCAGGCGCTGGGCCTGTTCGACCAGGACCGCGTCGAAGCGGCAGCCGAGCGCCTTTACGAAGCGATCGTGATGGCCCAACCGGAAGGGATCGTACTGCCGTTTGCAGAGCAGGGCCCGGCGCTGCTGCCGGTGGTCGATGCGATGAAGACAGTGCCGGCCTATCGCGCGGCGGGGCGGGGGGTGCGCAGTTTTTGCGCGGGCGTGGTGCGCACCGTCGCGGCGCATGCTTTCGATGCATCGGGCGGCATCGCCTTCGCACCGCGCGAGCTGTCCGTCTTGCGTGGGATCGCCCTGCGCCATTCCACCAAAGTGATCGCCCGCGACCTTGGCCTCTCGGCGAGCGCGGTCAAGTTCCACCTGGGCAATATCTATCGCAAGCTGGGCGTCAACAAGCGCTCGGCCGCCGTCGCGGAGGCGTTGCGCCGGCGGCTGATCTGACGGGCTTAGGCGGCAGGCGCGATCGGCGCGGGCAGGCCTCGCTCGATCCCCGTGCGCAAAGTTTCGGGCCAGGCGATGGGGCGTTTGCTGTGCAGGTCCATGCACACCAGCACGACCTGCGCGCGCAGCCGGGTCACGCCGTTGCCCGCAAATTCGATGGACAGCGCGCAGCTGGTACGGCCCAGCTGCCGGGGCGCGATCGTGATGTCCAGCCGGTCGCCCAGGCTGCTAGGCACCAAGAATTCGGTTTCCAGCCTGACCGTGGGCACCCCGATATGGTGTTCAAGATGCATCGTCTTGAAATCCATCCCGAGATCCTGCTCGAACCAGTCCTCCACCGCGCCGTTCAACATCTCGAAGTAGCGCGGGTAGAAAACGATGCCGGCAGGATCGACGTCTGCGAAACGGACTTGTGCGCGGGTGGTGAAAGGCATGGGTCAGTGTTCCGGACCGGATGAGATGGGACGATGGCGCTCAGGCGCGGACGGCCGCAGGCGCCTGCGCGGCGCGCTGGGCCATGGCATGGCCGGTGACGTAGGGCAATGGCACCGGCTGCGCTTCGTGGCCGGCGGCAACGGCCGCGCGCAGCGTCCAGACCGGATCGAACAGGTGCGTGCGGCCCAGGGCCACGAGATCGGCGCGACCGGCGGTGAGGATCGAATTGACCTGGTCAGCGTCCGCGATGTTGCCCACCGCAATCGTGGGAATGCGCGCTTCGTTGCGGATCTGGTCGGCAAAGGGCGTCTGGAACATGCGGCCATAGACCGGGCGCGCCTCGGGCGCGGTTTCGCCGGCCGAGACATCGACGATATCGACGCCGGCTTCGCCGAGCAGCCGCGCGATGACGACCGCTTCGGCTGGCGTGACGCCCGCCTCGCCTACCCAGTCGTTGGCGGAGAGGCGCACCGCCAGCGGCTTGTCCGCCGGCCAGGCTGCGCGCACGGCGGCCACGACCTGAAGCGGAAAGCGCATGCGGTTTTCGAGCGAGCCGCCGAATGCGTCGTCGCGCCGATTCATTACCGGGGTGATGAAGCTGGACAGCAGGCTGCCGTGCCCGGCCTGGAGTTCCAGCATATCGAAACCGGCGCGATGGGCGCGCTCGGTGGCGGCGATGAATTGCTGGACGATGCCGGCCATTTCGTCCTGCGCAAGCGCGCGAGGGACCAAGCCACCCTGGCGCCATGGCAGGGCGCTGGCCGAAACCGTGGTCCAGGGCTCTGCCAGCGGCACGTCGTAGCCGACGCCTTCGCCCGGAACGCGGCAGGCCGCCCGCGCGCCGGAATGGCCGATCTGCGCGCAGATCTTCGCCGCCGAATGCTGATGCGCAAAGGCATTGATGGCGGCCCAGCGCTCGGTCTGGCCTTCGTGCCACAGGCCGGGGCAAGCCGGCGTGGCGCGGCCTTCAGGGCTCACAGCGAGCAGTTCCGTCACCACCAGGCCCGCGCCGCCCAGGGCCCGCGCACCATAGTGCACGTTGTGGAAGTCCGTGGCATAGCCGTCCGGATCGGCGGAATAGGTCAGCATCGCGGGCACGACCACGCGATTGGGCAGCGTCAGCCCGCGCAGGGCATAGGGCGTGAACATCGGCTGGACGGGGGTGTTGCGCCCTTCGTTACCCGCCCAGAACCAGCGCTCTAGGCCTTCCAGCCAGGTGCGGTCGCGCAGGCGCAGGTTCTCGTGGCTCACGCGTTGCGAGCGGGTCATCAGCGAATAGGCAAACTGGGGCAGGTCGAAGCCGAGGTAGCGGTCGATCGTCTCGAACCATTCGGTCGAATTGCGGGCGGAATTCTGGATCTTGAGCACCTCGACATGGCGCTCCGCCTGGTATTCGGCAAGCGCAGCGGCCAGTTCCTCGCGGCCGATGATCCCGGGCCGGTCCAGCACTTGCGCCAGCTTGATCGCGTCTTCCAGCGCCAGCTTGGTGCCCGACCCGATCGAGAAGTGCGCGGTATGCGCGGCATCGCCCAGCAGGACGACATTGTCGAACGACCATTGCCGGCAGATCACGCGGCGGAAGTTGATCCATGCGGCCGACCCGCGCAGATGCGTGGCGTTGGAAATCAGCCGGTGACCGTCGAGATGGCGGGCAAAGATCTTCTCGCACAGCGCGATCGATTCGGCCTGCTCCATCGTGTCGAGGCCCAGGCCCCGCCAGGTTTCCGGCGCGCATTCGACGATGAAGGTGGAATGCGTGGCATCGAAGCGATAGGCGTGCGCCCAGATCCAGCCATGCTCGGTCTGTTCGAAGATGAAGGCAAAGGCATCGAACAGCTTGGTGGTGCCCAGCCACGAGAACGTATTGCGCCGGGTTTCAATGTCGACGTCGAACTTGTCGGCATTGGCGGCGCGGATCATGGAATTGACGCCATCGGCGGCAACGATCAGGTCGAAATCGGCATAGCGCGAAAGGTCGGCATCGAATTGTGCTTCGAAATGCGTCACGACGCCAAGCTGCGCCGCGCGCGCCTGCAGAATCTGGAGTAGGCGCTTGCGGCCGATGCCGATGAAGCCGTGTCCCGAGGACGTTACCGTACTTCCACCCACGGTGACGTCGATATCGTCCCAGTGGGCAAAGCTGTCGGCAATGGTGGCCGCGCTCACCGGGTCGTTCGCCTGCAGATTGGCCAGTGTCTGATCAGAGAATACCACACCCCAACCGAACGTGTCTCCAGAGCGATTGCGCTCGAAGACGTGTATCTCGTGCGAGGGGTCGCGCAACTTCATCGAGATCGCGAAATAGATGCCGGCGGGTCCGCCGCCGAGACAAGCGATACGCATGATCACGCCTCCTGGGTAGATCCCAGGCGTACATCGATAAACTTGCATGTGCAAGTTTAATTGATGCTCTGCGCCGGCGTTGCGGCCGATCGCGGCGGCTTCAATTCAAGTTGTCGTGCAGCCTCGCGAGGATGTCCAGCATGCGCGCGAAGTCTGCTGCCGAGAAGCCCTTGATGATCTTGTCGTAGAGCGGCGCAGTCACCTTGCGCGCCGCGGCCAGCACTTCGCGCCCCCGGTCGGTCAGCTCCAGCTCGGTGACGCGACCGTCCTGTTCGCTGGGGGCGGAGACCAAAAGGTCCGCCTTGGCCATGCGCTCGACGATGCGCATGACCGTAGATAGGTTGATCACGGCAGACTTGGCCACCTGGCCGATCGCGAGTGGAGCCTTTTCGCCCAAGATCATCAGCACGCGCCAGGTCGGAATATCGATGCCTACGGTGCGCAGCTCCGCTTCTATGACCACGTTGTAACGGCTGGCCGCGCGATTCAGTAGGTAAAACGGGTAGGCATCGAGACGGAATTTTTCCGATCCGGGATTGCCGAAGGGGCGCAGATCCTCACTCATTCAAAACTCCAAGCGGCAGTCAGCGGTCAAAAACATTTTAGTTGCATATGCAAGTTAAGGGGATAGTCTTTGGGGTAATGGTCCGAAAAGGAGCCCGAGTCCATGACTGACGTTCTCGCTGCCCTCACACATGCTATTGCCACAGGCGACATCGCTGTCGTGGACCTGACCCAGACGCTGTCCGAAGACACGCCCTTGCTGGTCTTGCCCGAACCATTCGGCCAGACGGCAGCGTTCTCGCGCACGGAAATATCCCGGTATGACGAACGCGGCGTGGCCTGGCACTGGCACAACTTCACGGTGGGCGAGCATACCGGCACCCACTTCGATGCGCCGGTGCACTGGGTTTCGGGCAAGGATCTGGCCGACAACACGGTGGACAAGGTGCCCGCGCAAAAGCTCGTCGCGCCGGCCGTCGTTCTCGATTTCTCCGCGCAATGTGCGGTCGACGCCGATTTCCTGCTCAAGGCCGAACACATCAAGGCCTGGGAAGCCGAGCACGGCACGATTCCCGCCGGCAGCTGGGTGCTGTTCCGCACCGACTGGTCCAAGCGCGATGCGCAAGGCTACACCAATCGCCGCGAGGACGGCGCCCATACGCCGGGCCCCGACGTCTGCGCGGTGCGCTACCTCGTTGAAGAACGCGACGTACTGGGCTTCGGCGTCGAGACGATCGGTACCGATGCCGGGCAGGCGCATCTGCTGGACCCGATGTATCCGGCGCATACTCTGTTGCACGGGGCGGGCAAGTACGGCCTGCAGTGCCTGGAAAACCTCGACAAGCTGCCGGCGACCGGCGCGGTGGTGATCGCCGCGCCGCTCAAGATCCGCGACGGGTCGGGCAGCCCGCTCCGCGTGCTCGCGCTGGTTGCGGAGTAACCCGGCATGGCGGAGCGGTCGTTCAAGCGTGAAGTGGTCAAGCTGACGGCGGGCGAAGGCGAAGTCTTCACCGGCGAAGGCATTCTGGCCGTGACCAAGGCCCTGTTGCAGTCGGGCGTCGCCTATGTCGGCGGGTATCAGGGTTCGCCCATCAGCCACCTGATGGATGTCTTCGCCGATGCCAACGACCTGCTGTGTGATCTGGGAGTGCACTTCGAAGCGAGCGCTTCGGAAGCGACGGCGGCGGCCATGCTGGCGGCCTCGGTCAACTATCCGCTGCGCGGGGCGGTGGCGTGGAAGTCCGTCGTGGGCACCAACGTCGCGTCCGACGCGCTGTCCAATGTCGCTTCTGGCGGGGTGACCGGTGGCGCGCTGATCATCGTGGGCGAGGACTATGGCGAGGGCTCCTCGATCATGCAGGAGCGCACCCACGCCTTCGCGATGAAATCGCAGATGTGGCTGATCGATCCCCGGCCCAACCTGCCGAGCATTGTGGATTCGGTGGAACAGGCTTTCCGCCTTTCCGAAGCGTCGAACACGCCCGTCATGCTGCAACTGCGCGTGCGATCGTGCCACATGACCGGCTCGTTCGTGGCCAAGGACAACCGCCGCCCGCCGCTCACCGTGGGTGAGGCGGCCGCGGCGCCGGTGCGCGATACCGACCGGATCGTGCTGCCCCCCGCCAACTTCCTCCACGAGGTGGAGAAGATTGAGCAGCGCTGGCCAGCCGGCGTGGCCTATGTCCGCGACAACCGGCTCAACGAATGGTTCGGGCCGGCACAGAGCGAGGCGGGCATCGGCATCATCGTCCAGGGCGGGCTCTACAACAACCTCAACCGCGCGATGGAACTCCTAGGGCTGGCCGATGCCTACGGCGCCGCGCAGCTGCCGATCTATTGCCTCAACGTCACTTATCCGCTGATCCCCGACGAAGTGGCCGCGTTCTGCGCGGGCAAGCGTACGGTCCTGGTTGTCGAGGAAGGCCAGCCCGAATTCATCGAGCACGAGCTCAACACGCTTGTGCGTCGCGCCGGGCTGGACACCCGTATCCTGGGCAAGGACATGCTGCCGCGCTCGGGCGAATATACCGCCGACGTGATCCGCAAGGGCCTGTCGCGGTTCCTGGCGGATCAGGCACCCGCCTTGGCGCCGGCCCCCGACGCCCTGGATCCGCTGCCGGCGCGCGTTGCCCAGGAAATCCCGCAGCGGCCGGCAGGCTTCTGCACCGGCTGCCCGGAACGGCCGATCTTCACCGCGATGAAGCTGGTGGAGCGCGATCTGGGCCCCACGCACGTTTCGGCCGACATCGGCTGCCACTTGTTCTCGATCCTGCCGCCCTTCAACATCGGCAACACGACGATGGGCTATGGCCTGGGCGCGGCGGGTGCTTCGGCATTCAAGCCCAAGGACGGCGAAGGCGGCAAGCGCTCGATCGCCATCATGGGCGACGGCGGGTTCTGGCACAACGGCCTGACGTCCGGCATCGGCAACGCGGTGTTCAACAAGGACGACACCGTCACGATGATCATCGACAACGGCTATTCGGCGGCGACCGGCGGGCAGGACATCCTGTCGTCGCGGGCCGACAATGCCAGTCGCGAGACGCGCAATCCGATTACCAAAGCCGTTCGCGGCGTTGGCGCGAAATGGGTTCGGGAAACGACCCGCACGTATGACCTGGCGCGGATGACGTCCTTGCTGCGCGAGGCGCTGACCACGCCGGAAAAGGGCCCGAAGGTCATCGTCGCCCAGTCGGAATGCATGCTCAACAAGCAGCGCCGCGAAAAGAAGGTCACCGCTGCCGCGCTCAAGGCCGGCAAGCGGGTCGTGCGCGAACGCTTTGGCGTGGATAGCGACACCTGCACCGGGGACCACAGCTGCATCCGCCTGTCGGGTTGCCCGTCGCTGACGATCAAGCCCAACCCTGACCCGCTGCGGCAGGACCCAGTGGCCCATGTGGAGAATTCCTGCGTGGGCTGCGGTCTGTGCGGCGAAGTCAGCCATGCCGCCGTGCTCTGCCCCAGCTTCTACCGCGCGAAGATCGTGGCCAATCCCGGCCGGCTGGAACGGCTCAAGGCCCGGATCGGCGGTGCGATCATCGCCAGCCGGCAACTGGCCGCCGAACGCGGCCGCGCCGCGCGCGCATTCTGACACGCCATCGCCCAGGCACCCCAAACAAGAGAATGACCATGTCCGTCGCAACACAAGATCGCCTGACCATCGCCGTTCTCGCGTTGGGCGGGCAGGGCGGGGGCGTCCTGGCCGACTGGATCCAGGACGTTGCCCGCGCCGAAGGCTGGCTGGCCCAGGGCACGTCGGTGCCCGGCGTGGCGCAGCGCACGGGATCGACCGTCTATTACGTTGAACTGGCGCGGCCCGATGGCTCGGGCCGCGTGCCCGTTTTCGCGCAGATGCCCATGCCGGGCGACGTGGACGTGGTGATCGCGTCCGAACTTATGGAAGCGGGCCGCGCCTTGCTGCGCGGGTTTTCCACCGCCGCGCGCACAACGCTGATCGGTTCCACCCACCGCATCTATGCCATTGGCGAGAAGCAGGTGATGGGCGATGGGCGCGGCAATAGCGACAAGATCATCGAGGCGGCGCACAAGCGGTCCAGGCGTTTCGTCGGCTTCGACATGGACGCGGCGACCGAACGGTCGTGCAGCGTGATCAGCGCGGTGATGTTCGGCGCCCTGGCCGGCAGCGGCGCCCTGCCGTTCCGGGTCGAAACCTTCCGACAGGCGATCGAGCAAGGCGGCATTGCCGTGCAGAGCAATCTGCGCGGTTTCCAGGACGGGTTCGAGCAGGCGCAGGGGCCCGTCGCCATGCCCGATGCGCCGGTCCACGCCGCGCCCGAGCCGACGACCGATCGCGGCCGCGTGCTGGCGGCGCGGATCACCCGCACGCTGCCGAATGCCGCGCGGACCAATGCGCTGCACGGCGTGGCCAAGCTGATGGACTATCAGGACGCGGACTACGCTGCGCTTTATCTCGATCGCTTGGAGGCCTGCGCCGCGCTGGACGTGGCGCCCTATGCCGTCACGGCGGAAGCGGCACGCCATCTGGCGCTGTGGATGGCCTACGAGGACACGATCCGGGTGGCCGATCTCAAGATCCGGGGCAGCCGCTTCGCGCGTGTGCGTGGCGAGATCAAGGCCCAGCCCGACCAGGTCGTCTCGATCGTGGAATTCATGCACCCGCGCCTTCAGGAAGTTTGCGAAACCCTGCCCGCAGGCATCGGCCGCCGCATTCTGGCCAGCCAGGGCTTGTCAAACCTGCTGGGCCGGTTCTTCCGCGCAGGCCGTCATGTTGAAACGACAAGCCTGCGCTGGTTCCTGGTGCTGCATGTGGTGGCGAGCATGCGTATTCTGCGCCGGCGCTCGCTGCGCTACGCCGAAGAGCAGGCGCGCATCGAGCACTGGCTCGATTTGGTGCGGGCCGAGCTGCGGCGAGACGGCGAGGCTGCGCTCGAGCTCGTCAAGTGCCAGCGCCTTATCAAAGGCTATGGTGATACATTCGAACGCGGTCTGGCCAATTACGAGCGCATCGTGGCCGAACATGGGCGGGCAGCGCGCAGCGCGGGAGAAATTCGCCGGCTGCGCGACCTGGCACTGTCCGACGACACCTCTACCGCGCTCATGCAAGCGATGGCGCGCTGAGCAACAACGGCGTTCAGTCCGCTTTTCTGTCCCGGTAGAACAGCGCTAAAGCCGCGGCGGCCAGCACTAAGGCCATACAAACGAATTACGGTAGCATCGGGAACAGGCGGCCATTTCGCTGGAGAGCCTGTAAGGGCTATCGACCAACAGTATGGGCGATACCCCTGCCGTTCTCGGCGATCAGCAGTGCAGCAGCAGAATCGAGATGCTTGCCTGCACGCCCGAGTTTCTGGTGTCCCTCACCAGGCACAGGTTCTCGCGGCAGGCGTCATCGTTGATCACCAGGATGCTCAGCCGACGGGAAGCGCCGAACGTGTCGGCCACGAAGTCCATCGACCAGGTCTATGCTGCAAAGTGGCTCGCCACTGGTACCATCATGGCGAAATCCCGCTGGCTTACTGCGAATCGTACTGCCAGCGTCTTGACCAAGGTCGATCCGACTATTCTTTATAGGCAAGGCGGCTGCGCTTGGCCCGCATAGTTATCGCGATGCTAGCTGTTAGGCGCCTGCCATGGCTTCTAAAGACTGGAGTCAACGGCTCGAAGGAAGCATGGCCAAGTTCTTCCCCACAGAAAATCGCGATCTTGCTCAGGCTGATGGCATGGCAGTCTGAAGGCTGAGGGGAATGCACAAGTTGTTGTGATTTATCGATTATAGACAATCAAGGGGCAGAAATGTGGGGTAAAGCGCGCAAATTTTTTCTTTTTTTGAAAAACAATCACTTAGATGATTGTTTCGATTCCACCCTCTCCGCTATGTGCCCCCTCCGGCAGCGCGCTGGGCTACCCAAAAATACGACGCAAGACGCGGAAAAATTGCGCCCGGTTGCCAGCAAGTCCGGCACGTAGGCCGTCGAAGATCTTGATCGGCGGGCTGCCAGGGTAGTGTTCAGTCTTCTGCATGATCGGCGGCACTGCGCTCACCACAATGGCCTTGGCCACGCGGCCCTGCGCTATGCCGTAGCGGGCGACGTAGGCAGCCGGTGATGAAGTTGGTCATGATGGTTTTTCTGACAGGAGATTGAGAATCCGGGTGGTCACCCGTGCTGATCTTCGGTGGCGTTTCCCATCGATGGATAATCGATATAGCCAGCATCGCTCCCGCCAAAGAAGCTCGCACGGTCGCCTTGGTTGAGCGGTGCATCTGCCCTGACACGTTCAACGAAATCGGGGTTCGCCAGTACCATGACGCCGTATGATTCGAGGTCTGCAAGGCCTGACGCGATGTCGGCACCGATCGTGTCGCGCGCCCGTCCGGGGCGGTTGAGGATGAAGGTCTGGTGCCACGCTGCTCGCAGTTCGCGCAGTAGGCCATCGGGCACGTTATGGGTGATGTGCAGATAGGCGAGATCGAGCTTGTCGAGCTCCGCTACTAGATGGCGATAAAGGTCGGCGCTGTCCGGCCCCTCATCAATGCCCCACATCGCCATTCCGGGTGACAAGCGGATGCCCGTGCGCTCGGCGCCAATCTCGTCCGCCACGGCCGCCGCAACCGCGATGGCGAAGCGAGCGCGGTTCTCGATCGGTCCTCCGTAGCGGTCGGTGCGGGCATTGGCGCTTGGCGCCAAAAACTGATGGATCAGATAGGCATTGGCGCCGTGGATCTCGACCCCGTCGGCTCCTGCTTCGATGGCGCTACGCGCGGCATGCCGAAAATCGGAAATGGTCTGGTCGATGTCGGCCTGCGTCATGGCGCGCGGCACGGGAATATCCAGCATGCCCCTGGGCGTGAACATAGGCGTGCCCGGCGCAATCGGGCTTGGGGCCAGTGCCTGCCGGTGATGCGGCGTGTTGTCAGGATGCGACATCCGGCCGACATGCATGAGCTGGATGAACAGGTGGCTGCCCCCGGCATGCACGGCATTGGCGACTTTGCGCCAACCGGCGACATGGGCGGGCGTGTAGATGCCGGGCGTGGTCAGATAGCCCTGCCCGTCGTCAGACGGTTGCGTACCCTCGCTGATGATCAGGCCCATGCTGGCGCGCTGGCCATAATAGATCGCGGCACTTGCGCCGGGAGTGCCGTCGCCCTGCGCACGGCTGCGGGTCATCGGGGCCATGACGAGGCGATTGGAAAGCGCGAGTCGGCCCAGGTGATACGGGGAGAAAAGATCGGTCATGGGAAAACGTCCTTATGCAGAGCGTGTTTCAATTGTTCGGAGAGAGATCGAGCAGCACCCAGAGCCGGGCAATACGACCGTCGATGATTTCTGCGGTATCAGCGCCGATGACTGTTGCGGGATTGCCGGGTGTGCCAGCGTGCCAACGCAGCGTTGCCATGCCGTGATGGCCCAGACCCTTGCCTTCCGGCACGAAGGCGAAATCCGGGCCGAAGTTGTCGATGAGCTTTCCGGCGACGTCCGAGATGGCCTGACGCCCTGCCACGATGGCGTCGGGTTCGTACATGACGGGATCGACTACATAGAGGTCTGCGATGGCCGCGTCGCGTCGCGCCGGATCGCGCTCGTTGAAGATGCGCTCAAGATTGGCGCGAAGCAGAGCGTCATAGCCTGGCTCTGCGGCGGGTTGCGTGGCTGTGGTGTCAGTCATGGCACATTCCTTTCTGGGCGGCCTGGAGGTCAGCCAAACTTGACGAGGTTGAGGGCGGGCAACGGACCACCCGGAAACTGCACGAGGCGGGCGCCGATAGCGAGCGCACCCAGATCGATTCCGGCAAAGCCCAGCCGGTCGATGAGCGCGCCGACTTCTTCCTTGGCCGGTGCATCGTCGCCCGAATAGAACAAGACGCGCCTACCACCTTCGCTGCGCGGGTCGCCGGACAGGAGTTGGGGCTGTAGGTGGTTGAAGGCCTTGACCAGCTTCGCACCGCGCGCCAGCCCCGCCACTACCTCGGATGAGGCGAGCCCGCCCAGGTCGGCCGGCTTGAACAGCGGCGCCTCGATGGGATTGTTGGTATCCACCACGATCCGCCCGGCAAAATCGGGCAGGGTTGCGAACAGCTCGGGCAAGCGCGACCAGTTTACCGCGACGAAGACGATGTCTTTCGTGGCAGCCTCGGCGACGGTGCCGCCCGTGATGGCAGGGCCGACTTCGGAAAGGAAATCCTGCAAGCTCTCTGGTCCACGGCTGTTGGCGATCGTTGCGGGAATGCCCTTGTTGGCCAGGGCGCGGGCGATGGCACTGCCGATCTGCCCCGCACCGATGATTCCGATGCTCGTCATGCTTTTCATCCTTCGATGTGCGTATTGTGGTTGGGAAGCGCGCGCTCAGGCGAGCTGGCCGCCATCGACGTTGAGCGTGGCGCCCGTGATATAGCTGGCGTCCGGTCCGGCCAGGAACGCGACGGCATTGGCGATGTCTTCCGGCTGGCCATAGCGGCCAAGCGCAGCAAGGCCGCTCAGCATGGCCGCAAAGTCGCCGGTTTCCGGGTTCATGTCGGTATTGATCGCGCCGGGCTGAACCACGTTGACAGTGATGCCACGCGGACCAAGGTCGCGTGCCCAACCACGGCTATAGGCTGCCACCGCCGCCTTCGTGGCAATATAGTCCGCCGCGCCTGCAAAGGGGACGTGAACAGCGCCGGTAGTGCCGATCGAGACGATGCGTCCGCCATCGCTGAGGAGTGGCACCGCCGCCCGAACAGCTGTCGCGACTGCCTTTACATTCACCGCAATCTGACGGTCGAACGCAGCAAGGTCAGCCTCTGCATCATCGACCATTCCGGTGACGAAGACACCTGCAGAATTGATGAGGATGTCGAGCTGGCCGAATGCGGCATGTGCATCCCTTACGAGCGCAGTGACCTCGGCGGCGACTGCTTGATCCGCGCGGATAGACACTGCGCGCCGACCAAGGGCCTCGACTTCCTGCACAAGGGCTGCAGCCTGATCCGCCGAAGCGGCATAGCTGAACACCACGTCTGCGCCATCGCGGGCAAGGCGACGGACAATGGCTGCGCCAATGCCACGGGTGCCGCCGGTGACCAAGGCTACCTTGCCAAGGAGGGGTTGGGAGTTGGTCGTCATCATCTTCACTCCAGGTGTGTTGGTGAAGGGAATATGACCCAGGCTAACATCAACGATTAGCCGTATATGGCTTGCATTATCTTCAATTGATGGTTGAAGATGAAGCCATGGAGACGCTCGCCAATCTGGAATCCTTCGTTCGCAGCGCTGATCATGGCAGCTTTTCCGAAGCGGCCCGCCGTCTCGCGATCACGCCGGCTGCCGTCAGCCGCAATGTCGCCATGCTGGAACGCAATCTGGGCGTCCGTCTCTTCCACCGCTCGACGCGCAGGTTGACGCTGACGGAAGCGGGCGAAGCGTTCCGACAGGCGATTTCAGGAAGCCTGAGCGACATACAGGCGGCGATTGCAGGCGTGGCGAGGGCCGGCGGTGCGCCGTCCGGCGTGCTCAAGGTGAGTATGGCACCGACCTTGGGCACCATGCACATCCTGCCGCTCCTCCCCGGCTTCATCGCGCGCTATCCCGCCATCCGTCCAGAATGGCATTTCGAGAACAGGCAGGTCGACATCATCGCCGAAGGCTACGATGTCGCTATCGGTGGCGGGTTCGAATTGTCCCCGGGTGTCGTGGCGCGCAATCTGGCCCCGGCTCACATTATTGCGGTGGCATCGCCGGCCTATTTGGCGGGACGCAGCCTCCCCGCCAACCCGGCAGATTTGGCTCACCTGGACGGTATCGTCATGCGCTCGCTCCAGTCAGGACGGGTACGGCACTGGATCATGCGAGACGCCGCTGGAGAGCAAATTCCAGTGCAACTTAAGGAGGCATTTGTCTTCAATGATCCGGCGGCGATGCGGCGATCCGCGTTGTTGGGCCTGGGCGTTGCGATGCTTGTTGTGGCCGATGTCATCAACGATCTAGAAAGCGGCGCCCTCATTCGACTGGTGCCGAAATGGTACGCCGACGCGGGAGCGATCTCGATCTATTTCGCCTCGCGGACGCTGCTGCCCGGCAAAACCCGCGCGTTCGTTGACTGTGTATCCGAGGCTTTCAAGCTTGGTCGTCTGGCAGAACGGTTTGCCGGCAGTCTGGGATAATGGGCGGGCTTGCGGTTGTTTTGTGTGCCAGGGCTCACTTGGTTGGCGCTAGCCGGCCGGAGGTTGTGCGTCGGAAACTGCCGCCTCGGGGCGCCATTTATGAGTTCACGACCTAGATGCGCGACGAGGGTTGAAGATGGCCACATCGCCAATCGGCCAGCACGGTAATCACCTCGGCATGCCAATCTGGCGCCTGCCCTCCATCAATGCTGCCCGCCGGGAATATGCGCAGCCGATCGCCGGGGGGTGGCAAGGGCGCCGGCGGTGTGACCACCAGCGCCCTTACGTTTTGTTTGCCGGTCATTTTGCGGCCCGGGCGCGGATGTCGTCGAAGGTGTGCCGCACCAGCATCTCGCCGTTGCGCCAGACCGGCACCATCAGGTCTTGGCCAGGCACGGTATCGTCGCGCCGTGCGGCAACCATCCTGCCTTCGCGCAGGACAACCGCCTGGCGGCCCGCCTTGCTGGCCTTGCCAGGGTCCGTCGCAGGGTTCTTGAAGACATCATGCCACAGGCCTTGTGCATCGCGCATGGCATTGGCCTTCATGGCAAAGCGCAAGGTGTCGCGGTTGACCTTCTGCAGCATTCCGGCCCCCATGCCGAAGGCGATGTTGTCAATGGCAAAGCCTTCTGCGACCACGCGATCGATCAATTGCGCGATGGTGGCGATGGTCATGCCATCGCCCTGGATCATGCGCACATGCGGGTCGAGCACGCGGTAGCCCTTGGCATTGACCCTGCCACCGAAAGCCTCCCACAGCGTCTTCAGCGTGCGCACCGGCGTTTCGACCGGATCGCCGCTGTCGGGACGGATGACCACGGTGCCTTTCCGGCCAAGCACCTTTTCGCGCAAAGCGCCGCCCCAGATGCCTTGCAGCGCCGCATCAAGGTCGTAGCTGTCAGAGACGACTGCCACCAGGCGGCCTTCACCCTCAAAAGCATCGAGCATATTGCGGTAGGCCGCTTCCTCGCGCTCCCGGCCCCAGCTGGTCATCGTGCTGTGCTCGGCGGCAGGGATCGAGAAGCCGGCCATGTCCGCCCCGTAGTAGCGGCGCGCGGCGAGCAGCGCTTCCATGGTATCGGTGCCCATGAAGTTGACGAGGTGGGCCATGCCGCCCAGCGCTGCGCTCTCCGCGCTGCTGACGCCGCGTGCACCGAAATCGTGCAGCTTGAACGGCAACTGCCCATCCGGCTCCTCGCTGGTCTTTTCCAGCCCGGCGCGGATGATCTGGCGGCACTGCCAGCTCAGCGTGGCCACGGTGGTGGGGTACCAGATCGCGCGGAGCAGGGCGGTCTCCACGAACGTGGTCAGCCATGGCATGCGTGGATCGGTGTTTTCCACTTGCACCAGGGGCGTACCGGTGGGCACGATGGTACCTTCGGGCAGCGCGCGAATATCCAGCGGCAGGTAGCCGCCGTGATCGGCCACAATCGCTTCCCAGCCCGCGCGGTTGAACGGCACGCCGTGGCCTGCGCAGATCGCTTCCGCCTCTTCGATGTCGGCTCTCGTCACCGGACGGCCGAGGTAGTCCATCAGGTAGGGTTGCAGCCCCAGGAACAACACGCGGTCGGCAAAGTCGTTCGGCCGCGCCTCGACATAGGCACTGATCGCGCGCGCTTCGGGCGGGTATTGCAGGAAGTGGCTTTGCTTGTAGCTGTCGGTTGCCAGGATGGGATTGGTCATGATGTGAACTCCTCACATGATCAGGCCGGGCGGGACTCCCCCGCACAGGCGTTCAAAGGTCGGCCATTGCCTCGATGATCGCCCAGTGATCCTCGAACAACATGTCCGGGCTGAGGTCTCCGAAACGGTACCAGCGCGCATGGGCGGCATCATCGCCCCCCTTGACGCTGAACAGCTTGCGCCGCTCGGGCAGGCGGAACAGGAAGGCATGGGTGATGATGCGGCCGCGCAGAGAGCGGGTGGGCGCATCGAACACACGGGTGCGGGCATCCTCGATGAAGCTTGCAAGCATGGCGGGCGGGATCTGCCCCTTGCCATCACTGATCGCGGTCTCTTCGCGCAGTTCGCGGATTGCTGCGTCACGGATGCGCTCGTCCGCCGCGACGAAGCCGCCCGGCAGTGCCAGCAGGCCCTTGCCTGGATGACCGCCGCGCTCGACCAGCAGGATGTGGCCAGACTGGATCACCACCGCGTCGGCCGTGACGAAAGGCCCCTTGCCCCACTGCGCGGGGTAGGCTTCCAGATATTCGGCTTCCTCCAGCAGCCTGCGGAACACATCACCCAGCATGAATTCGTGCATGAACTGGGCAACGCTGGCCGGGAGGATCGCGGCTGGCACTTCGGGAATACGCTGGAAATAGCGGCGACGGACATGAGAGGAAGAGAACGTGCCGTACTGGCTGTCGATCTGGAGGTTTTCCCATTCGGGAAACAGCTTCAGGTAATAGGAAGAGGCATCCTTGCCGTATCCGGTGAGAGCCACCCGGAAATCGCTTATCCCGTGGTTCTGGAACCCATGATGATTGCCATGGTCCAGGACAATGCCGCGGACCACGCGCTGCACCTGGGCAACCCAGGCGGTGTCGGAATAGAGGTGATCATCGAGCGGAGCTACGATCAGGCGGCCCTCGGCCATTTCATGGCGGAAAGCGCGGCGCAGCATGGCTTCGCGCTCGGCATAGGTGAACGGATTGCGCGGATCGCGCGCGACATTGGCCGAGCCGACCAGTACGATCAGGTGTTTGACCCGCTCCAGCGCATGGGAAATGACGTGTTCATGGCCCAAATGCAGCGGCTGAAAGCGTCCGATGAAGACGCCGAAATCGATCGTGCTCATGTTCGAGACTCCCTCGAATGGTAAGGCGAGGCGGACTCCCCGGCTCGCGATGGAACTCTAATATCCATTTTGCATATATGCCGTCAACATCTAAGTATGCCTGATGTCTGAGGCCGCTCCCGAACTTTACAATCCTGCCGATTACCCACCAGTGGCGGTGACGGTCGATCTCGTGCTGATGACGGTGGTTGAGGGGCGCTTGTCCGTGCTTGTGCAGCGGCGTGGGCAATCACCCTTTGCCGGATCCCTGGCGCTCCCGGGCAGTTTCGTCGGCCCAGGCGAGACGCTGGAACAGGCCGCGCGCCGGGTTCTGATGGAGAAAGCCAGCATGGCGGAAGGCTGGCTGGAACAGCTTTACACATTTGGTGATCCCGACCGCGATCCTCGCATGCGCGTGGTCAGCGTCGCGTACTTTGCCCTAATGCCTGCAGCATGCCTGACCGATGCTGTTGCCAAGCGAGAAGACCTGCTGCTGGCGCCGGCGGCTGGCTCGCAAGCGCCGCTGGCCTTCGATCACGCTGCCATCATCGAACTGGCGATCGAACGCCTGCGCGGCAAACTGGACTATGCACCGGTTGCGCTGGCGCTCTTGCCCGAGTTGTTCACCTTGCGTGACTTACAGGAAGTGCACGAGGCGATCATCGGCAAGGCGGTCAACAAACCAGCGTTCCGCCGCCGCTTGCTCGACACGGGATGGATCGAAGGCACCGGTCAGCGCGAGGCGCAGACCGCGTTCCGGCCTGCGGAGTTCTACCGCCGGGCCGTGCCGGACTCGTCGCTCTGAACGAACGACAGGTTCCGACGCCTCAACTCAGGCGCATGAGCGGCGGCCATAGCGGCGGCTTTGAACCGTGGGCTGCACATGCGAGGCTGTGGATCGACGTGCCTTGGCATCACCAGCAAGAGTCTGTTGTGAACGAGCCTCTGCACACAATCTGCACGAGCGGCTGCCGTTGCATGCCCTGCGTTCGACTGTCGCGCCCCTGCGTGATTTGCGCCGCTTGCTCAAGGTGCGCCGCAAACGTGGCAAAGGCCAGATTCGCGCCGCGCAGCTTGAATTGGTGGACTGCCCGCAAGGGACGAAATTCCGTTTGGCTCTCGGCCTTTCTCGCGGAGAGTCCAGAAGGACCACTTTGATCGGCATTTGACTTGTAGGGGCACCGTTGCTTCGAGTTGGTTCAAGGTGCAGGGACCAACGATGCCAAAGGGCGAGTTTTGATCAGGTCAAGCCGTCAGGCATTTGGCACTCGAACGCCCGCTTGTCTCGAAAGCGGCCGTACATGCGGTCGCCCCGCAAATTGGATCGCACGCGGCAAGAGCCTCCATTGTCATATCAGAACCTTTGTTCTACTTAAGCTTCGCGCGCCATCGAGCAAAAATCGAAGAGGGGATGCATTGTGAAGAGGATTCTGCTGGGCTCGTTGATGGCCTTGGCGACGGGGGCGCTCCTTCCTGCTGCGCATGCCGAGGAATTGCCGGTCATCCGAAATCGCCAGCTGCTTGTGGATGGCAAGCCATACCTCGCGCTTGGTGGCGAATTGCACAATTCCAGCGCCTCCAACTCCGAATACATGCAGCCGGTGTGGGACAAATTAAAAGCGATGCACGTCCGCACTGTGGTCAGCACGGTGAGTTGGGAAGACTTCGAACCGCAGGAAGGTCGTTTTGATTATACTCTGATCGACGCCCAGATTGCGCGGGCCCGTCAGCACGATATGCGGCTGGTGCTGATTTGGTTCGGAGCGTTCAAGAATGCCAGTTCGACCTATGCGCCGACTTGGGTGCGCGCCAATCCTGCCCGTTTCCCCCGTGCCGTGGCAAAAGGCCAGTTTGCAGAAGCCTTTACCTATCCGGGCGCCATGCCCAAGCCTGTTTTGTCGGTCTTTTCGCCCGAACTGCTGAATGCTGATCGGCGCGCTTTTGCTGCCTTTATGAAGCATCTGGCACAGGCCGATCCTGATCATCGCGTCATCATGGTGCAGGTCAACAACGAAACCGGCATGTTGCATGATAGCCGAGACCGTTCATCACTAGCGAATGCGGCTTGGGGGCAGCAGGTACCCGCGTCCCTGCTCCAATATCTGAACGCACACTGGCAGGCTTTGCGCCCTGAACTGGCAGATTTGTGGGCGCGTCAGGGGCGCCGCGGCAGTGGAACCTGGGCGCAGGTCTTCGGTACGGACTGGCAGGCCGAAGAAGTGTTTATGGCGTGGCATTTCGCCCGCTATATGGAGGCGCTGGCCGCAGAGGGCAAAAAGGCCCTACCTCTACCCATGTATGTCAATGGTTGGCTGGGGCCGCAGGATGGGCAGCCAATGGCTGGGCAATATCCCAGCGGCGGACCTGCCAAGCGGGTGCTGGACGTATGGAAGGCGGCAGCCCCTTCGCTCGACATGCTTTCGCCAGACATCTACGTACCCGATGCCAAGGTGCCACTGGCCGATTATGATCACGCGGGTAATCCACTCTTTGTGCCCGAGGCGCAATTCCGCACCGGCAATCTGTTCTGGGCCTTGGGCCAGCATGGCGCGCTCGGCTATTCCATCTTTGGCATCGAGGACGGCAAGCCGGACGGTCAGTTGGCGCAGGCCTATGCAATGCTGGCCAATATGGATGACGTGATCACGCGGGCACAGGCGCAGAAGCGCATTGCCGGAATTCTGATCGACGACGGGAAACTGACCGAAATTCATCTGGGCGGTTATACAATCACGGTGCGTGAGACGCAGGTGTTGCTCAAGCAAATGTTGCTCGATGCTGGCCTTCAGGCCCCGCCTGTGCCCGCGCCATTGCCCAGCGAAACCGAGCATGGTCAGCCAGCGCCAGGGGATGGTCGCCCGTTTGGCCTTGTCATTGATGAGGGCAACGGCAGCTTTCTGGTAATGGGTCGTGGGTTCACGGTTGATTTTGCTGACAGGGCAGGCCTCGTCGAAATCGACCGGGTCGAGGAAGGGCGCTTCACCGAAGATGGCTGGAAGGCAGGGCGAGTCATCAATGGAGACGAACGCCTGACCATTATTCCTATGGACCGCATCGGTCTGGTCCGGATCCGCCTGTTGCGAAAGGCAGATTGAATTTCGGGTTGTCAGTCAACGTCTGACTTTTGCAAACCAGCGCAACGGACGCAGATGGCGAGCCCCGACCCACCCATGCTGTTCCGATGCGGCACGAGGACATCGGCTTGCGCCAATCCTTGCCATTCCGCGCGCGTTGCCTGGTCGATCGCTGCCGCTTTCAGAGGTCGGGCTCATCGCTCGCATCCCGCCCCTTTCAAACGGCAAATCATTCATCTGCCAATCACGAGACGATCTTACCTTGGTTTCAGCGCGCACAAAGCGTCGCCTGAAGCAGGAGGGCAAGCGTATCACAGCCGGAAATACCGACAGATCATCGCTTCAATTTCACGCACTGAGCGTATCGAATGGGCGTGAAAATGGACAGTTCGCCGTCATCCGCTCCGTTGCCGCAGTCTGGTTAGCGCCTGATCCAGCGCGGACAGAAAGCGTGAGCGATCGGTCTTGCTGAAAGGGGCAGGTCCACCAACCTGCTCACCGCCGGCGCGCAGATCGGACATGATCGCCCGCATGGCGATGGCGCTGCCGATCGAGGCGCTGGTAAATGGGGTGCCGTTCGGTGCGATCACCGTGGCCCCCAATTTCAGGCAGCGGTCGGCCAGCAGGATGTCTGCGGTGATCACAACCGTACCGGCGACGGTGTTCTCGACGATCCAGTCGTCGGCCGCGTCGAACGCCTCGCTCACGACCTTGCGCGATATCAGCGGATCGCGTGGCACGCGGATCGGGCTGTTGCTGACCACAACCACCGGTACGTTGTAGCGGAATGCAACCTTGTAGGTTTCCTCTTTCACCGGGCAGGCGTCGGCATCGATCAGAATCTGCATCATGACGTGCCATAGCGCCACCGTGCTTGAATGGCGACGGCGCTTGCCTTCAACTCCTCTACCATCGCATGCCGATGTTGCGCCAAGCCGCGGTTGAAGCTGCTGAGCTCTGCTGGGCGGTGGTTCTTATAGAATCTCCACACCGTCTGGCGCAGTGGGGGCCAGACGGCGGTGCTTGGGTGTAGACCTCGGCAGGGCGTCCCGACGGATTTAGAAGCGGACCTGCACGCCGGCCTGGAACAGGGTCGGGTTCATCTGCAGGCGGGTGGTGCCTGGCACCAGCCCGGCCGGGGTAGGCATGTCGAAGCTGGCGTTTGTCCGCGTCCAGACTTTCATAACGCTGGCAAAGGCACCCAGGCGGCGGCTCAAGGCGATGTCGGCGCCGCCTGTCACGACCGGGCCTGTGGTGTCCGAAGCGCGAATGTTGTGCAGCAGGCCATCGTGATTCTTGAGAACGATCGTCCAGTTAAGGCCAGCGCCGGCGTAAGGCCTTATGCGGGCGCCGGGTGCGCCGAAATGATAGCGCAGGGTGTAGCTGCCCGGCGCATAGCGCACCTTGCCCAGCACGCCGGCTCCCGCCAGCGAGCCGGCCGCGGTGAGTGTGGTTTCCGGCGGGATGCCCAGTGTGGCCGCCAAAGACAGATGCGGCGTGAGATGGTAGCCGAATTCCGTCGTCAGCGTGGTGTTGTTCGACAGCGTACCGTTGGCGCCGGGAAGGGGCTCGCCGCCCACTTTGACTTGCGCCTTTTCATCGAAGGCGATGTGGCCAACCGCTGCCCGAACATACCAGTGCGGTGATGTGCTGTCCGTGTGCTGCGCCAGTGCCATGGTCGGGAAACAGGCAATGGCAAGCGCGCTGGCTGCCACGAGCGGCGTTTTCATCTTTTTCTCTCCCTGCGGCCGGTTCGGCGGCGATGTGGCCGATGGTGCGGCTTCACCAGGGACATGGCAGATGGTCGGAGATAGCGTCCAAGACCATGTCGATATGTGGCCGATACTTTCAGGGTGTGGAAGCCTCTGGCCGCACGAGCGCATCGACGCTCAGGCCGGCCAGCTTGAGGATCTTGTCCGGCACCGCGTAGCCCCACAGGCTGTACATGCGCGCGACGATTTCGGCCATTAGTGCCAGCTCGGGGGTGTGGTCCTCGGCGCGGTGGCTCATGATGATCGGTGATGTCGCGGGCTCGGCCAGATCGTGGAATGTGACGCCGTCGATCAGCGACTTGCGCACCGATTCCGGCACGATGCACAGCCCTTCCTCTGCTGCGACCAGCCCGATGGCGATTTGCAACTCGCGTGCCTCGTGGGCGATGCGGGGTGAAATGCCGCGGTCGCGGAACAGGCTCAGCACCTGATCGGCATAGCTGGGGCGCGGCTCGCGGGGATAGAGAATGAGCGGCTCGCCGGATAGTTCATCGAAAGACAGGGGTGTCGTTGCCGTCGCCAGCCGGTGCTCCGCAGGGATGGCCACGACTAGCCGCTCCTCGCGGAGAACGATGCGCCGCACGGCGTCATCCTCGAATCTGATCCGGCCGAAACCGACGTCGATCCGCCCTTCCTTGAGCGCGGCGATCTGATCGAGGCTGACCAGTTCGCCCAGGGACAAGTCGACTTGGGGGGCGCGGCGACGGAACTCGCGGATCAGCGGTGGCAGCCGCGCATAGATGGTGGAGGCGACGAAGCCGATGGCGAAACGGCGCTGCTCGGCCTTCACCGCGCGGGCCACCATGTCGCGCATTTCGCCCATTCTTCCCAGCAGTTGCGTCGCCTGTTCGAAAACCAGGCGACCCACGGGGGTGAGGCGCAAGGGTCTTGCGGCGCGATCGAACAGCGGGGCGCCGATTTCGGCCTCCAGTTGCTGGATTTGCCGGCTGAGCGGGGGCTGCGCGATGTGCAGCCGGTCTGCCGCGCGGGTGAAGTTCCGCTCTTCAGCAACGGCGACGAAATAGCGAAGCTGGCGCAGGTTTATCATGCGCCATACCTAATAGGTATCGATTGGAGACTGCAATAGTCTTTGGCGCGCGCCCTCCCGGATCCTACCTAGCCGGCATCGAACACCAATTTCGGGAATTGCTTGTGAAGGTTGCGCTTCAGTCGGTCGAAGCCATTCTCGTCGATCTGCCGACGATCCGCCCGCATGTGCTGGCAATGGCAACGATGCACCGCCAGACCATCGTGCTGGTGCGTATCCTTACCGCAGATGGCATCGAGGGTATCGGCGAAGGCACGACGATCGGCGGCCTCAGCTATGGCGAGGAAAGCGCCGAGGGCATCAAGCTGGCGATCGACACCTATATCGCGCCGGTCCTGGCGACCTGCGATCTGCGCCGCGTGGCCGAAACGATGGCCGCGATCTCTCGCCACGTCGTGGGCAACCGCATCGCCAAAAGCGCGGTGGAAAGCGCGCTGCTCGATGTGGCTGGCAAGCGGCTGGGCATCCCGGCTGCGGACCTGATCGGTGGGGGCCGTGTGCGCGACAGCATGCCGGTCGCCTGGACTCTGGCCAGCGGCGATACCGGGCGCGACATCGAGGAGGCCGAGGCGATGATCGCCGCGCGGCGCCACAACATCTTCAAGCTGAAGATCGGCAAGCGCGACGTGCGCGCGGATGTGGCGCACGTTGCCGCGATCAAGCGTGCGATCGGCGATCGCGGCAGCGTGCGGGTCGACGTCAACCAGGGCTGGGACGAGACCCAGGCGGATCTCGGCATGGCCTTGCTGGCCGAAGCCGGATGTGATCTCGTCGAGCAGCCGGTCGCCCGGGATGCGCTGGCCGCGATGGCGCGTCTTTCGGCGCGGCATGCCCTTCCGCTGATGGCGGACGAGGCGCTGCACGGTCCGCGATCGGCCTTCACGATCGCCGCCCATGCCGGCGCCCGCGTCTTTGCGCTCAAGATCGCCCAGTCGGGCGGGCTCTTGCCGGCGCGCGAAGTGGCCGCCATCGCCGATGCGGCTGGCGTGGGCCTTTATGGCGGCACGATGCTGGAGGCGGGCGTGGGAACGGCCGCCTCTGCGCAGCTCTTCGCCACGTTGCCGCGCCTGGCCTGGGGGACCGAACTGTTCGGGCCGCTGCTGCTCACCGAGGAGATTCTCGAGGAGCCATTGGTCTATGCCGATTTCGCACTGCAAGTGCCCGACGGGCCTGGCCTGGGCGTTGCCATCGACGAAGACCGGCTCGCCCGCTTCCGGCGTGACCGCACGGCTCCGACGCTTCATGTGCTGGGAGCGCGCGGCTGATGCTGTTCCAGGTTGAAATGGACGTCGCCATCCCGCTGGGATTCGATCCGACGGAAGCGCAGCGGCTCAAGGATGCGGAAAAGGCGCGGTTCCAGGAACTGCAGCGGGCAGGCACCTGGCGCCATATCTGGCGGGTGGTCGGGCGCTATGCGAACGTCAGCATCTTCGATGTCGAGAGTAATGCGCAACTGCACGATCTGCTGGTCGGCTTGCCGCTCTACCCTTTCATGACGATCCGCGTGACGCCGCTCTGCCGGCATCCATCCTCGCTGCACGACGACGACCGCTGATCCGCAAGCAAACGACAGGCGTCCCAGGCGCCGGACGACAAGGAGAGAGAAAATGGACGACAGTTTCGTCAAGACCCACGAGGTCCAGGCCCTTTTTGACACGGCGGCCGGCATCGGCAGCGCTGACGGTTCGCCGCGCGTCAAGGCGATCATGCGGGATATCATCGAGGCGGCTGCCGCTGTGATCGTCCGCCATGACGTGAGCGAAAGCGAATTCTGGCAGGCCGTCACCTTCCTGCAGCAGGGCGCGGACGAGTTCGGCCTGCTCGTGGCCGGGACCGGGCTGGAGCATTTTCTCGACTTGTTCATGGACGCCAAGGATGCCGAGGCGGGGCTGACCGGCGGTACGCCGCGCACCATTGAAGGACCGCTCTATGTCGCCGGTGCGCCGCTGGTGGAAGGCGATGTCAACCTGAGCAAGGACCCTGACGATACCGGCGCGCTCTACATGAACGGGCGTGTGACCGGGCCGGACGGCGAGCCGGTTCCCGACGTGATCCTGCATGTCTGGCACGCGAACTCCAAGGGGTGGTATTCGCATTTCGACCCGACCGGGGAGCAGACGCCGTTCAACAACCGCGCCCGCATCAAGCTGGGCCCGGACGGGCGCTACAGCTTTCATTCGCGCATGCCCAACGGTTACAGCGTGCCGCCGGGCGGAGCTACGGACGTGCTGATGCAGGCGCTGGGACGTCACGGCAATCGCCCGGCCCACGTCCATTTCTTCATCGAGGCGCCGGGCTATCGTACGCTGACCACGCAGATCAACTTCGGCGACGATCCCTTCGCCAGGGACGATTTCGCCTTTGGCACCCGCGAGGGGCTGCTGCCGGTGCCGCAGCGTCAGGGCGACAGCGCCTATATCGCCTTCGATTTCAGCCTGCAGCGCGCGGCTGGCGCCGAAGACGAACAACTTTCCGCCCGCAGCCGTGCGGCTGCCGAGCCTGCCCTGGCCTGAGAGGAGCCCGACCGTGACTTCGACCCTTGCCGAACGCATCGCCAGCGCGGTTGTCGACGACCCCGAGGCGGGCCTGTTCCGCTGCCGCCGCGATGTGTTCACCGATCCCGATCTCTTCGATCTGGAGATGAAGCACATCTTCGAAGGCAATTGGGTGTACCTGGCGCATGAAAGCCAGATCCCCGAGCCGAACGACTATTTCACCACCTGGATCGGGCGCACCCCGGTTGTCGTCACGCGCGACAAGGGCGGGGAACTGCACGGGTTCATCAACGCCTGCGCGCATCGCGGCGCCACGTTGTGCCGTCGCAAGCATGGCAACAAGGGCAGCTTCACGTGTCCCTTCCACGGCTGGACGTTCAGCAATACCGGCCGGCTGCTCAAGGTGAAGGACGGCAAGAGCGGCGGCTATCCCGACGCCTTCGACACGGCCGGATCGCACGACCTGACGCGGATCGCGCGCTTTGAAAGCTATCGCGGCTTCCTGTTCGGCAGCCTGCGCGCAGAGGTGCAGCCGCTTGCCGACTATCTCGGCGCGACGCGCACGATCATCGACCAGATCGTCGACCAGGCGCCCGACGGGATCGAAGTGCTGCGCGGCAGCTCGACTTACGCCTACAACGGCAACTGGAAGCTCCAGATCGAGAACGGCGCCGACGGCTATCACGTCAGCACGGTCCACTGGAACTATGCCGCCACCATGGCGCATCGGGACTACGACGAGGAAGGCACGCGCACCGTCGATGCCAATGGCTGGTCGAAAAGCGTTGGCGGCGTCTATGGCTTTGAAAACGGACATATCCTGCTGTGGACGCAACTGCTCAACCCTGAAGTGCGGCCGATCCATGCCCATCGCGAGGCGCTGGCGCAGCGGCTGGGGGAAGCCCGCGCGAAGTTCATCGTCGATCAGACGCGCAACCTTTGCCTCTATCCCAATGTCTATCTGATGGACCAGTTTTCCACCCAGATCCGGGTGGTGCGGCCGATCAGCGTGGATCAGACCGAAGTCACGATCTATTGCTTTGCGCCCAAGGGCGAAAGCGCCACCGAGCGGGCGCTGCGGCTGCGCCAGTATGAGGATTTCTTCAACGTCAGCGGCATGGGCACGCCTGACGATCTGGAGGAGTTCCGCGCTTGCCAGACCGCCTATGCCGGCGCCGGCAGTCTGTGGAACGACCTGAGCCGCGGCGCCACGCGCTGGATCGAAGGGCCGGACGACAATGCCCGCGCGATGGGGCTGGACCCGATCCTGAGCGGCGAGCGCAGCGAGGACGAGGGCCTGTTCGTGCGCCAGCACGAATATTGGGCACAGGCGCTGCTTGCGGCGATCGAAGCGGGAGGCGACGGGGGCGGCGATGGCGCGGCGGTGCCGCCAGCCACCAGCCTGAGGGCCGTGGCATGACCGCGCCGTTGCAACGCCCGATCGCGCGTGAGGACGTGCTTGCCTTCCTGCACCGTGAGGCGCGGCTGCTGGACGATCGCGAATGGGACGCATGGCTCGATTGCTATGCGCCGGACGCAACGTTCTGGATGCCGGCCTGGGATGACGATGACCGTCTGGTCGAAGATCCGCAGCGCCATGTCTCGCTGATCTATTATCCCAACCGGCAGGGCTTGGAAGACCGCGTCTTCCGCATCAAGACCGAGCGTTCGGGCGCGAGCACGCCCGAGCCGCGCACCAGCCACATGATCGCCAATGTCGAACTGCTGGCCGAGCGCGAAGGCGCGGTCGATCTGCGCTTTAACTGGCACACGCTCAGCCATCGTTATGCGGTGACGAGCCAGTTCTTCGGCACGTCCTTCTACACGCTCGACGTGTCGGGCGAGAGGCCGGTGATCACCGCCAAGAAGGTGGTGCTGAAAAACGATTATATTCACCAGGTCGTGGACATTTATCACCTGTGATCCGCGACGCTGGCCGGGAGAGGCTGGAATGACCTATCGCATCGCGCTCACCTTCGAGGACGGCGCCACCCGCATCATCGACTGCAATCCTGGCGAAACCGTGCTCGACGCCGCCTATCGGCAGAAGGTCAACCTGCCGATGGACTGTTCGGACGGGGTTTGCGGCACTTGCAAGTGCCGCTGCGAGCAGGGCCGCTACGATATGGGCGACGACTATCTCGAGGAAGCGCTGAGCGCCGACGAAGCGGGCGAGGGGCTGGTGCTGACCTGCCAGATGGTGCCCGCGTCGGACTGCATCGTTGCCGTGCCGGTGCCTGCGCAGGCGTGCAAGGTGGCGCCCAGGGCGCACGAGGGCACTGTTGTCTCGGTGGAGCTTGTTTCGCAAAGCACGATCCAGCTGCGCGTCGCGCTTGATCGGCCCGAGGCGCTGGCCTTCCTGCCGGGGCAATACGTGAACCTGTTCGTGCCCGGCACGAATGAGTCCCGCTCCTATTCGTTCAGCTCCAAGCCTGGGGCCGCCGAAGCGCAGTTCCTGATCCGCAATGTGCCGGGCGGGCGGATGAGCCGCTGGCTGGTGGAAACCGCGCGCCCTGGTGATCGGCTGTCGATGGTCGGCCCGCAGGGCAGCTTCTTCCTGCGCGATGTCACCCGGCCGGTCCTGCTGCTGGCCGGCGGCACCGGGCTTGCCCCGATCCTGTCGATGCTGGAAGTGCTGGCCGACCGTAGCTGCAATGCGCCGCTCCATCTGCTTTATGGCGTGACCGAAGAGCGCGATCTGGTGGAAACCGATCGGCTTGACGCACTGGCGGCGCGGCTGCCGGGCTTCACCTGGAGCGCATGTATCAGCAGCCTTGATGCCGCGCATCCGCGCCATGGCTATGTCACCGATCACCTTGACGGCGTGCCGTTCGATGTGGGGAATTGCGATCTCTATCTGTGCGGGCCGCCACCGATGGTGGCGGCGGTGCGCACCGCGCTGCGCGACCGGGGGCTGACACCGGCGCATTTCCATTACGAGAAGTTCGCGCCGACCGAAGCGGTGCCGACATGAGCGCGCAGGCACGCTTTGCCGGCAAGGTTCTGGTGGTGGCCGGCGCGGCGCAGGGCATCGGCCGCAGCGTTGCCGAACGCGCTGCCCTGGAAGGCGGACGCGTGCTGTTCGTCGATCGGGCGCCGTTCGTGGACGAAGTTGCTGCAGCCGCCGAAGGCGAAGCCGCCGCCTTCGTTGCCGATGTGGAAACCCACGAAGGCGCATCGGCGGCGATGGCCGCAGCGGTTGCCCGGTTCGGCGGGTTCGATATCCTCATCAACGGCGTTGGCGGCGCGATCCGCATGCGCCCGTTCGATGCCTTCGAACCCGCGCAGATCGAAGCGGAGATTCGGCGCTCCTTGATGCCAACGCTGTGGTGCTGCCACGCCGCGCTGCCGCATTTCCTTGCCAGGGGGCGCGGTACGATCGTCAATATCTCGTCCAACGCCACGCGCGGCATCCGCCGGGGGCCTTACTCGGCCGCCAAGGGCGGGGTGAACGCGCTCACCCAAAGCCTGGCGATGGAATATGCCGCGAACAACATTCGCGTGGTTGCAACCGCCCCCGGCGGGACCGAGGCCCCCCCGCGCCGGGTGCCGCGCAATCCCGATGGCGATAGCGCGCAAGAGCAGGCCTGGATGGCGGACGTGGTCGAGCAGGTCACCCAGTCGGCGCTGCTCAAACGCTACGGCACCATCGCGGAGCAGGTCGCGCCGATCCTGTTCCTCGCCTCGGACGAGGCTTCCTACATCACCGGAACGGTGCTGCCCGTCGCGGGCGGCGATCTCGGATAACGGACGCAAGCATGACCAGCAAAATCTATGACAGCCCGGCCGCGGCCCTGGAGGGCCTGCTGTTCGACGGGATGACGATCATGTCCGGCGGCTTTGGCCTTTCGGGCAATCCCGAAAGCCTCATTCCCGTCATCCGGGCATCGGGCGTCCGGCAGCTGACTGTCATTTCCAACAATGCCGGTGCCGATGGGTTCGGCTTGTGGATGCTGCTGGAAAGCCGGCAGGTGCGCAAGATGATCTCGTCCTATGTGGGTGAGAACAAGCTGTTCGAGCAGCAATACCTGTCTGGCGAGCTGGAACTGGAACTGAACCCGCAGGGCACGCTGGCCGAGCGCATTCGCGCCGGCGGGGCGGGCATTCCCGCCTTTTACACGCGCACCGGCGTTGGCACCGTGGTGGCCGAGGGCAAGCCGGTCGAGACGTTCGAGGGCGAGGAATATGTGCGCGAAACCTGGCTGCGCGCAGACCTTGCGATCGTGAAGGCGTGGCGCGCCGATCCGGCCGGCAATCTGATGTTCCGCAAGACCGCGCGCAACTTCAACCCGAACATGGCAACCGCAGGCCGCGTGACGGTGGCCGAAGTGGAAGAGATCGTGCCGGAAGGCAGCTTCGATCCCGACTGCATCCATACGCCGGGCATCTATGTCGATCGCATCGTGCGTGCGACGATCAACGAGAAACGGATCGAGAAGCTGACGACCCGCGAAAGGGAGCACGCCTGATGGGCACCGATGCGAAAGGCTGGACCCGCGATGCCATGGCAGCGCGCGCGGCGCGTGAACTGCGCGACGGCTATTACGTCAACCTGGGGATCGGCATCCCGACGCTGGTTGCCAACCATGTGCCCGAGGGCATCACCGTCACGCTTCAAAGCGAGAACGGCATGCTGGGCATTGGCCCGTTTCCCTATACCGGCGAGCAGGATCCCGACCTGATCAACGCCGGCAAGCAGACGGTCACCGCGCTGCCGACGTCGAGCTTCTTCTCTTCGGCAGACAGCTTTGCCATGATCCGCGGAGGCCATATCAACATGGCGGTGCTGGGCGCGATGGAAGTTGCCGCCAATGGCGATCTCGCCAACTGGACGATCCCGGGCAAGATGGTGAAGGGCATGGGCGGGGCGATGGATCTCGTCGCCGGTGTCCGCCAGGTGGTGGTGGTGATGGACCACGTCGCCAAGGACGGGACGCCCAAGATCCTGGAACGTTGCACCTTGCCGCTGACGGGGCGGGCCTGTGTCGACCTGATCGTCACGGATCTGGGGGTGATCAAGGTCGATCGCGCAAAGGGCGGGCTGCGCTTGATCGAACTGGCCCCCGGCATTTCGGTAGAGGAAGTGACCGCAAAAACCGGTGCCCCGCTCCAGATCGCATTGGCAGCGGAGGCATTGCTGTGACTGCTGCGTTTCTCTGCGATGCGGTCCGCACGCCGATCGGCCGCTATGCCGGCGCGCTGTCTTCGGTTCGGGCCGATGATCTTGCGGCGGTGCCGATCGCGGCATTGGTCGAACGCGGCGCTTTCGATCCGGCGGCGATCGATGATGTGATCCTGGGATGTGCAAACCAGGCGGGCGAGGACAATCGCAACGTGGCGCGCATGGCAGCGCTGCTCGCCGGGCTGCCCGAAACGGTCGGCGGGGTCACGATCAACCGGCTATGCGCATCGGGCCTCGACGCAGTCGGCACTGCCGCCCGCGCGGTCCTGGCTGGCGACGCCGACCTGCTGATCGCGGGGGGCGTGGAAAGCATGAGCCGCGCACCCTTCGTCCTGGCCAAGGCGGAAAGCGGATTTTCCCGGCAGGCGGAAATTCACGACACCACGATCGGCTGGCGCTTCGTCAACCCGCGCATGCGGGCGGGCTATGGCGTGGATTCGATGCCGGAGACGGGCGAGAACGTGGCCGCCGATTTCGGCATCGGCCGCACGGATCAGGACCGGTTCGCGCTGCGCAGCCAGCAGCGCGCCACTGCCGCGCAGGCGGCCGGCTTCTTCGCCGAAGAGATCGTACCGATGACGATCACCGACCGAAAGGGCCGCGAGACGGGCACCGATACCGACGAACACCCGCGTGCCGATACCACGCTCGACACGCTGGCACGGCTGCGCCCGGTGGTTCGGCCCGATGGCACGGTGACGGCGGGCAATGCTTCGGGCGTGAACGATGGCGCGGCGGCGATGATCGTCGCCAGCGAGGCGGCGGTTCGCGACCATGGCCTGACGCCGCGTGCACGAATCCTGGGCATGGCGAGTGCCGGGGTTGCCCCGCGCATCATGGGCATCGGCCCCGTGCCGGCAACGCACAAGCTTCTTGCCCGGCTGGGCCTGTCGCTGGCGGCGATCGACGCGATCGAACTGAACGAGGCCTTTGCCTCGCAAGGGCTGGCGGTGCTGCGGGGATTGGGGCTGGCCGACGACGATCCCCGCGTCAATCCGAACGGCGGTGCCATTGCGCTGGGCCATCCGCTTGGCATGTCGGGTGCGCGCCTCGCCATGACACTGGTGCATCAGCTTGAGAAATCCGGTGGCAAGCTGGGATTGGCGACACTGTGCGTCGGCGTGGGCCAGGGCCTGGCGCTGGTGGTGGAGCGCGTATGAGCCCGCACCATCTGACCCTTGGCGATGGTTGCCGTCTGGCCTGGACCAGTGATGGCGATCCGTCGGCGCCGCCGCTGATCCTGTCCAATTCGCTGGGCACCGATCGCGCGATGTGGACGCCGCAACTGGCGCCTCTCGCGCAGCACTTCCGCGTCATTCGCTATGACACGCGCGGCCACGGCGCCTCCGATGCCTGGCCCGGCGGCTATGGCCTCGACCGGCTGGGCCGCGACGTTCTGGAACTGGCCGACGCGCTCGGGCTTGCCCGGTTCGCGTTTTGTGGCCTGTCCCTTGGCGGCATGACCGGGCAGTGGCTGGGTGTCCATGCGCCCGAGCGGCTCACCCGTCTCGTCATCGCCAACAGCGCGCCCTATATGGGGCCGCCCTCGGCATGGGATGCGCGGATCGCCACGGTGCGCAGCCAGGGCATGGCGGCCATTGCCGACGCGGTGGTGGAGCGCTGGTTCACGCCCGCCTTTCGCGCCGATCCGGACAATACCGCAGCCATCCTTGCCACGCTGCATGTCACCGACCCACAAGGCTATGCGGGCTGTTGCGCTGCCATTCGGGACATGGACCTGCGCCCACTGCTCGGGCTGATCGAAACGCCCACGCTGGTGATCGGGGGCGCGCAGGACCCCGCCACCCCGCCCGAGCAGACGAGGGCCTTGATCGAGGGAATCGCGGGCGCGACCGGCGTTATCCTGGACGCGGCGCACCTGTCCAATCTCGAACAGCCCGCTGCCTTCACGGCCGCGCTGCTCGATCATCTGAATAAAACAAGCGGAGAGTGATATGACGACCTTGTTGGACGATGGGCATCTCGATGGTCGCCTGTTCGATGGCGCTTGGGTGCAGGCTGCCAATAGCTATGACGTGATCGAGCCGGCCACCGGCGCGGTGCTGGGGCGTGCGGGCTCTGCCGATGCGGAAACGGTTGTCCGCACGGCGGCGGCAGCCCGCGCCGCGCAAGCCGGCTGGGCCACGGCCGCTCCCGATGTGCGGGCCAGCGTCTTCCCCAAGGCGGCGGCGCTGGCGCGTGCGCACTGGGAATCGATCGTCACCTGGATCATGCGCGAAAGCGGCTCGGTGCGTGCCAAGGCGGAGTTCGAGCTGTCCATCACCGTCAAGGCGATCGAGCTGGCCGGGGCGATGCCGCATCAGGCGCAAGGCCTGGTCCTGCCCAGTGAGGCAGGTCGGCTGAGCCTTGCCCGCCGTCGCCCGCTTGGCGTGGTCGGGGTGATCGCGCCGTTCAACTTCCCACTCTACCTCGCGATGCGGGCAGTGGCACCGGCGCTGGCGGTGGGCAACGCGGTGGTGCTCAAGCCCGATCCGCGCACAGCGGTGTGCGGCGGCTATGTGATCGCGCGCCTGTTCGAACTGGCCGGGTTGCCGGCCGGGGTGCTCGCGGTGCTGCCGGGTGGCGGCGCGGCGGGGGCGGCGCTGTGCGAGGATCGCAATGTCGCGATGATCCAGTTCACCGGCTCGACCGCCGCAGGCCGCAAGGTGGGCGAGGCCGCAAGCCGGCACCTGAAGAAGGTCTCGCTCGAACTTGGTGGCAAGAATGCGCTGATCGTGCTTGAGGATGCCGATCTCGATCTGGCCGTGCGCAATGCGGCTTGGGGGGCTTGGCTGCATCAGGGCCAGATCTGCATGACGGCAGGGCGCATCCTCGTCCATCGCGCGATCTTCGATGCCTTTGCCGTGCAGCTGGCAGACAAGGCGCGGGCGCTGCCGGCGGGGGATCCGATGTCGGGCGCTGTCGCCGTCGGCCCGCTGATCAACCAGGCACAGCTCGATCATGCGCGCGATATTCTCGATCGCAGCGTTGCGGCTGGCGCACGGGTGGCGGCGGGCGGCACCGTCGATGGCCTGTGCCTCGCGCCCACGGTGCTGGAAGGCGTGACGCCCGGCATGGCCGCGTTCGACGAGGAAATCTTTGGGCCGGTGGCCGTGCTGGTTCCGTTCGATACCGATGACAAGGCGATCGCGATGGCCAACGACACCGAATATGGCCTGTCCGCAGCCGTGATCTCCAACGACGTTGGCCGCGCCATGGCGCTGGGCGAACAACTGCGCGCCGGGCTGGTTCACATCAACGACCAGACCGTGAACGACGAGGTGGTCAATCCCTTTGGCGGGGTTGGTGCGTCGGGCAACGGATCGTCGATCGGCGGCCCGGCCAACTGGGAGGAATTCACCCATTGGCAGTGGCTGACCGTGAAGGCCGCTGCGCCCGCCTATCCGTTCTGATCCGCCGCCTCGCCGCAGCAAGGCCAAGCCAAGAACACCCAGGAGATGATGATGACCGAAATGCGTGAAATCACCGCCGCCGTCGCTCGCGAACAAGGCGCTCCCTTTGCAATCGAGACCGCCAAGATCGCGGCGCCCGGGCCGGGCGAAGTGCTGGTTCGGATCGTCGCGGTGGGCGTTTGCCACACCGACATCATCGTGCGTGATCAATATTATCCAGTGCCGCTTCCGGCTGTGCTCGGCCATGAAGGATCGGGCGTGGTCGAGGCGACCGGTGCAGGCGTTGCGGCGGTGGCGCCGGGCGACCATGTCGTCCTCAGCTTTGCGTCGTGCGGCGTGTGCAATCCCTGCCTGTCCGGGCATCCCGCGCATTGCGCCGATTTCTTCGGCCTGAACTTCGGCGGTGGCCGCAAGGATGGCTCCACCGCCACTTGCGATGCGCATGGGCATGTGCTGCACGATCATTTCTTCGGCCAGTCGTCGTTCGGCAGCTTTGCCATCGCGCAGGAACGCAATGTCGTCAAAGTGGCGAAGGACGCGCCACTGGAACTGCTCGGCCCGCTGGGATGCGGTATCCAGACCGGCGCGGGGGCGGTGCTGCGCGCGATGAAGGTGCCGGCTGGCGCCAGCTTTGCCGCCTTCGGCTCGGGCGCAGTGGGGTTGAGCGCGATCATGGCCGCCCGTGTTGCGGGGGCGACAAAGATCATCGCGGTGGACGTGACGCCAAGCCGGCTGGAACTGGCCCTGGAACTGGGCGCCACCCATGTGGTCAACAGCCGGCAAACCGATCCGGTGGCGGCGATCCAGGAAATCACCGGAGGCGGTGCGGACTTCACGCTGGAAAGCAGCGGACGGCCCGAGGTACTGCGCCAGGCGATCGATGCGCTGACCATCCTGGGCACCTGCGGTATCGTCGGCGCGCCCAAGCTTGGCACCGAGGCCAAGTTCGACGTGAACATGGTGATGGTGCCGGGCAAGCGGATCATGGGCATCGTGGAAGGGGATGCCGTGCCGCAGGTCTTCATCCCGGAACTGATCGCGCTTCACGCCCAGGGCCGTTTCCCGTTTGATCGGCTGGTCAGGTTCTACGACTTTGCCGACATCAACCAGGCGGTCAGCGACAGCGAGAACGGAAAGACCATCAAGCCGATCCTTCGGCTGCCGGCCTGACCGGCGCGACGGGGCTGCCGCTGGCGGCCTCGTCAGCCACGACCGCGCAGCGCGACCGATGAGAGGTGGACACAATGGCGCTAAACCCCACACAACCCGTTGATCTTCTTATCGAGACGCGATCGGGTACGGTGCGGGGCGTCGTCGATGGCGGCGTTCGCACCTGGCGCGGCATTCCCTATGCCGCGCCGCCGGTTGGCGACTGGCGGTTTCGTGGCCCGCGCCTACCGCAGCCTTGGCAGGGGATCCGCGATGCGCACGAATTCGGTGCGCTGCCGGTGCAGAAGCGCGGTTTCGAGCCGATCGGCGGCGCGGGGCGCACGACGCCGATGGACGAGGATTGCCTGACCATCAACGTCTCCGCGCCGCTCGATGCGGGCAAAGGCCCACGGCCGGTGGTGGTGTGGATCTACGGCGGCGGCTTCTCGCTGGGGGGAAGTCGCACGCCGCTCTATCGCGGGCAGCATCTGGTCGCTGAAGGCGATATCGTCTTCGTCAGCTGCAACTACCGCGTCGGTGTTTTCGGCTTTTCGGATTTCAGCGCCTGGTCGACCGACGAGAACCCGATCGACAGCAATCCGGGCTTGCGTGACCAAGTGGCGGCGCTCACCTGGGTGCAGGAAAATATCCATGCATTCGGCGGCGATCCCGGTAACGTCACGATTGTCGGCCAGTCTGCCGGGGCGATGTCGGCGGTGACGCTGATGGGCATTCCGGCTGCGCGTGGGCTGTTCCATCGCGTGTTCGCCATGAGCGCCGCCGGCATCAGCGTCCACAGTCCGCAGCGGCACAACCAGTTCGCCCGCGAACTCCTGGCCTTGTTGGGTGTCGATCCAGAGGCAAAGGACGTGGCGGCGCGCGCGCTCAAGCGCCTGCCTGCGCAGGATTTGAACGCGGTGGCGGCACGCTTTTTCTACGATATCGCACCAGATCGATACCCCGGCTTTCTGCCGAGTTCGCCGGTGATCGACGGCGATTTCCTGCCGCAGCACCCGATTGACGCGTTTCGCGAGGGCAAGGCCCATCCTGTCCCCCTGGTGATCGGCACCATGTCGCGCGAAGGCGCCATGCTCGACAAGGCGCTGCCCGTGCTGTGCAGCCGGGTAAACCGGCTGGAGGCGATGTTTGCCAGCGAGGAACCCGCGCTCCGAACCCGCATCGCCGCAGCCTATCCGGGGTATCCTTCGCGGCGGACCGCTGTGGACATCGCCGGAGACCTCAATTTCTGGCTGCCAACCATCCAGATTGGCGAGGGGCACGCGCAGTTCAGCGATTGCTGGGTCTATCGCTTCGATTACGCCACGCCACTCACTCGGCTGGTGTTCGGAGAAGCGACGCACGGCCTCGACCTGCCGATGCTGTTCGGCACGACCGGGGAAGGGGAACTCGGGCTGCTCGACTTGTTCCGCAAACGGCGCTCCAGGGAGGTAAGCCGGCGCTTCCGGCAGGTCTTCCTGGACTTTGCCCAAGGCATTTCACCGGGTTGGGCCCAATACAATGAGGCAGGCCGGGCAACGCACGTCTTCGCTTTCACCGATCGCGACGAAAGCGACCCCCGCCAAGTGCGCCGGATCGCGTGGAACCGTTATCGCGGGCCGGAATAACGGACGAGGATGATTTCCGCCAGAAGGGCGCCGAGCTGCGGGGCGTTCGAGATATGTATTGATTAATCACCAACCTTCCTCCACAACGGTGGCGAGGGCGCAAGACTGCCATGGCAGCGGCGCTGCACGAGACAAGCGCGGCGCGATGCCGTGCGGAGGAGAGCGATGCGCAACGATGAAGACGAGCGGCTATTGTCGCCGAGGTATGGCCGCACGTTCATCGCCATGAGTTTCCTGGTGGCGACGTTCAACTTCGCCGATCGCTCGGTCTTTGCGGTCACCGCCCAGGCGATCAAGAGCGACCTGGCGCTCAGCGACTTCCAGCTTGGCATTCTGCAGGGATTGTCGTTCGCGGTGCTCTATGCGCTGCTGGGCGTGCCGATCGGGCGACTGGCTGAACGCCGTTCTCGGCTGGGCATCATCACCGCGGCGATCCTGTTCTGGTCAGGAATGACCATGGCGTGCGCTGCTGCCGGCAGCTTTGTCCAGATGATGCTGTGCCGCATCGGCGTGGGCATGGGTGAGGCGGGATCGCAGCCGGCTACCTCGTCGCTGGTCGGCGATCTGTTTCCCCGGCAGCGGCGCGCCTCGGTCATGGGCTTGATCCTGCTCGGCTCGCCGATCGGCACGTTTGTCGGCGCCTCGGTTGGCGGTGCAGTGGCTGGAATGTGGGGCTGGCGCACGGCATTCGTGGTGATGGGCCTGCCGGGTCTGCTGATCGGCCTGCTCGTCGTGCTGTTGCTGCGCGAGCCGCGTCGCGGGCTTGCCGATGGCTTGGCCGCCACGCCGCGCCCGGCGCCGGATTTCCGCGCGTTTCTCAAGGTGGTGGGACGCAAGCCGGCGCTGGTCTACGTGATCGCCGGCGGCGCCTTGGCGGGCTTTGGGATGAGTTCGATCTCGCAGTTCCTGGCTGTCTTTCTCAGCCGCGCCTATGATCTGCCGGCGCGCACGGCCGGCACGCTCTATGGCACGATTTCGGCGCTGGCGCTGGGCAGCGGGCTGCTGATCGGCTCGTTCGGAACCGATTGGCTGGCGCGGCGCGGCGATGGACGGTGGCCGGCCTGGGGCGCCGCGATCGGGCTGCTCATCGCGCCATTTTCCTATTGGATCGCGCTCAATGCTGCATCGCCGATCACCGGTACGGTGCTGTTGATCGTGTCGGGCTGTTTCCTGCTGCTGTATTATGGGCCGACCACGGGCATGATCCAGAACCTGCTGGAGCCCCGTATGCGCGCCACCGGGGCGGCGGTATTCGGCATGTTCTACACCCTGGTGGGTTATGGTGGCGGACCCACGTTCGTGGGCTGGATGAGCGACTGGTTCGCCACGCGCGCCTATGGTGCGGCGGATTACCTGGCGCGCTGCCCGGCGGCGCGGCCCGGCATGGGGGCGCTCGATGCCGCGCACCAGGCCTGTGCTGCAGCCTCTGCCAGCGGGCTGCGTTCCGCCCTGATGGCATCGGTCTGCGTGTTCTTCATTGCCGCGGTGATGTTCCTGCTGGCCGCGCGCACCCTGCGTCAGGACTATTTCGTGGCGGAGCCGGCGGCGTGAGTGCCAATCTGCGCGCCTGGTTCGAAGGCTATATCGCCGCGTTCAACCGCAACGATTTTGACGGCTTTGGCGCCTATTACGCGCAGGATGTGGTCTTTGCCGGCCAGGCTGCACAAGTGGTTGGGCGCGCCGCGGTGCTCGATTTCTATCGCACGGTAAAGGCGCGTCTCGATGAATCGCTGGAATTGTTGACGTTTGTCGGCGCGCCTGATGGCAGCCGCATTGCCGCCGAATTGCGCACAAGCCTGGTGGCGCGGCGTGACTGGCCTGATATGCCGACTGGCGGGATGCTGGCGGGTGACCGGCGGGAGAGCGTGAACTTCGTGCTCTATGATATTGAAGACGGGCACTTTGTGCGTGTGCGGTCGGCCCGGTTCGGCAAAGGCCGGGCATGAATCCCGAGGCGCGCCTCGCTGCCTATATCGATGCATTCAACCGCAGCGACTATGATGCGCTGTGCGATTTCTATGCCCCCGATGTGCGGCTGGTGATCGGCAACGGCACCGAACTGGTGGGCCGGGCGGCGATCGTGGCGTTCTATCGCCCGATCAAGCAGCACACCCAGCGCACCATCACGGTGCGGCAACGCTTTCACGATGGCCAGGTGCTGGCAGCGGAGCTGGAATCCGAGTTCCTGGCGCTGACCGACTTGCCGGAATTTGCCGCCGGGCCGATGCGGCGCGGTGATCGGCGCTATCTCAACAGCCTGGTGTTTTATGATTTCGTCGGGCCGCATTACACCCGCATTCGCGCTGCCGTGCTCAAGCGGGCTTATCGCCCCTTGGCTTGGGACGTGGTTCTGGCGTGAGAGCCCGGCCAGGGAAAGCCATCGGCCGGTTCGGAAGCGGGCGGGGCCGGGGCGAATGACGCCGCGCGGTTGACGTCGCCACCCAGATAGTGCGTGGCCGTGGGATAGGCATAGAGCGGCCGCTCGCGCAACGTGCCATCCGCCAAGCGGGCGATGGCCGGCACCGCATCGGGCGCACGACCCTGTTCGACCCATTGCACCATTGCCCCCAGCAAGTCTTCTTCATAGGGCACATAGCCGCCCTGACAGTGATAGCCACCGGGCACCAGGAATAGCCGGGCAAACGCGCGGGTGGCGGCTAGGCCGCCCATGGTGTCGCGCACTGCCTGGTAATAGTCGAGCATGCCGCGCGCGCCGGCGGCATTATCGGCCAGGCCCTGCCACAGGATCAGCTTGCCGCCATGGGCGTGAAAGCGGGTGAGATCGGGATCGGTCGCGTCGAACGGCGCCCCTGCGGCGAGCAACCGAGCAAGGCTGGCGCGGGTGAAGCGCCAGTCGCGCCAAACGAAGTTGTCCGGCAGGCCATCGTGCAGGAGCAGCCGGGCGATAAAGGCTTCGGCGGCGAACTTACCCGTCTGCGTGGCCGCGCCCGCGCCGACCCAGCCCAGTTCGCTGCCATAGGGCGCGCCGCCGGGAAACAGTGCGGTGCCATCGGACGCGGTAGGCCCTTGGTAATAGGCGCGCGCGGCGCTGACTTGTGGTGGCGTGAGGCAATTGCTGTCGCCGCTATCGGGGCAGCGCAGCGTGGCCGGATCGAAATCGCAGCGGCGTGGATCGTCGATCTGGCCATCGGGAATGCCGTCGAGCGCATCGCAGTGGTCGATCACCGCGTGGTGGAGCAGGGTGACGGCGGCAGTGGTGAACACCTCATGGCCGCTGGCGTCGAGCCCGTGCTGCGCTTCCCACAGGAACAGTTGCATGGCGGCAGGCATGGAGACCGAAGAACCGGCGACGATGCCATCGAAATCATCAGGATAGCGTTGCGCTTCCATCAGGGCCTCACGCCCACCGCCCGAGCAGCCGACGAAATAGCTGGCCGTGGGTGGCTTGCCATAAAAGTGTGTCACGATCGCCTTGGCGGCCGAGGCCGTGGCATGGGTGGCCTTGTGGGCGAACTGCATCCGCAACTCCGGGTCACTGGCCCAGGTCGCGTCCCCGATGCCCGCCCCGAAATGGCCGCCATTGTCAAAAGCGACGGCAAAGCCTCCATCGGCCAGATGGGCATTGCTGCAGGGCGGGACGATGGTCTCGCCGATCACGCCGCACATGCCCCCGCACCCGCCCTGAAGGAACCGGCCGCGATAGCCCGACAAGGGCAGCCGCAACACGAACTGGGTTTGCGGCGCGGCATAGCCGGTGACGAGGCAGGTGGCTTCCTGTTCGCGGGCGCTGATCACGCGATAGGCAATCGCGCCAGCGCGCGCGGTGATGGGGGTAACCAGGGCGGCGCAGGGGACGACGGGCGCCTGCGCGGTTCTTTCCGGCAGCGCAATGAGCGGGGAAGTGGGGGCTGCGTTGGCCGGGGCGCTGCAGAGCAGGCTCAAGCAGAGACCGAGCGCGCGTGCGAAGCCGCGCATCATGCTGCATACCGTGCGATCAGGGCCTGTTCCGCGCCCAGTGGATCGGCGCGAGCGGCTGATATCGCAGCGAACACCATGGTTTCCCGCTGTGGCAGGCGATAGGCTGGCCAATGTGGCACCCCCGCGCCATTGGGATTGCCGTGGCGGGCAAAGTGCGTCCATGCCGCGCTCATCGTGTCGGCAAGCGGCTGGGCAGCGGCAAAATCCGGGCCAATAGCGCCGGACGCGCGCGACAGGGTATCGAACACCAGCGGCAGGTCGAGGCCATGCGGACTGCGCATGCGGCCACCCTGTGGCATGACCGGCCAATCGAGCAGATAGGCAAACACCGGCGCGCGGCCGAGGGCGGCATGGCGATCGGCCGCGATGCGGGCGTTGCGGCCCATGCCAAGCTCGGTCGTGATGGCGAAATAGGTGTCGCTGGCGCTTGCCCCAGGGTGAAGGCTTCGAAAGCCCGCGATCAGGCCTGCAGCGTCATGCACGGTGGCGGGGAGCATCTCCGGCAGGCTGGGCCAATCGAGGGTGAAGGCGCGGGGCGGGGGAAACAGCCCGGTCGTTTCCGTGGCAGTATGGCCGATCAGCAGGGGAACATCTGGCGCGACAGGCGGTGCACCGGGTCCGAACGGGGTGTGTGGCACAACGATGCCATCGGCCACCACGCCCGGCCCGCGGGTGGGATCTCCGCCCGTTACCTGGCGAATGGCATCGAGCAGGCGATCGGCCGGCACCTGGCGCAAGGCATCGGGCGCGGTTGGCGCCAGGCCGAGGGCGGCCATGATCGCGCGGGTCTGGCGCTCCGCATCGTCTGGCGCGATGGTATAAGTGCCAAATCCGCTTTGCAGGATCGCGCGCTGAAACAGGCCGCGCGCTGACGGCATCGCGAGCAACGCAGCGACCTTTGAACCACCACCCGATTGCCCGAAGATCGTGACACGCCCGGGATCGCCACCGAACGCCGCGATATTGGCGCGCACCCAGCGCAGCGCGGCGACAAGATCGAGTTGCCCCACATTGGACACCGCCATGCCGGATTTTGCCAGATTGCCGAAATGGAGATAGCCAAATCCGTTGAGGCGGTGGTTGACCGAAACCAGCACCACATCGCGGCGCTGGCATAGCCGCAGCCCATCGTTGACCGGCGCGTCGCCCGCGCCCAGGGCAAAGCCACCGCCGTGGATCCACACCATGACCGGACGGCGCTGCCCGTCGTTCACGCCAGGCGTCCAGACATTGAGGGCCAGGCAGTTTTCGCTTTGCCGCACGCCCGCATCGACGGGGGCGCCGGGCGGGGCAAGCTGGGGGCAGCGATCGCCAAACGCCAGCGCGTCGCGCACGCCGGGCCACTGCGCCGGCGGCGCCGGCGGCAGGAACCGCCGCGCGCCGCCGGTATCTGCGCCATAGGGCAGGCCACGAAAGACGTGCACGCCCTGTTCGACCGATCCGCGCACCAGCCCGCTGGTGGTGCGCACCACGCCGGCATTGGCGGCCCGAATGGACGGGGCCACCCATAGCGTGCCGCTGGCGAGCGCGCCGCCCAGCACGGTGCGCCGGTTCAGGGTGGTGGTCGATGGTGCGTTGGCGGAAATGGCATGCACTCCGAAAAAGGGGCGGTGTGGGCCTGCCTGCCGGCAGGCCCCCGTTTGCCGCGACCGGCTGGATCGGTCAGAAGTTGTAGCGCACACCCACGCGATAGCGGCGGCCGATCACGTCGTAATAGACCGAGTTGTTATTGCCGTTCCACAATGGCGGCGGCATCACGTCGAACAGGTTGGTGACGTTGCCATAGACCTGAAGCGTGCGGGATCCGCTTTTGATCAGATCGAAGCTGGCACCAATATTGGTGTAAAATCGGGACGGCACGCGGTTGATGTTGATGCTGTTCACAAGGTTGACGTTGTAGCCCGGGTCTTCCGGTCCGATCAGCGAGGCATCGTACTTGCCGCCCGAAATGAAATGCCCTTGCAGGTTCAGCGTCAGGCGGCGCAGTGTCACCGAGGCGAACCCGTCGACCACCCACGATGGCACCCCGTTGAGCCCGTTGTCGCCAGCGCGGTTGACCGGCGTGGTCGTGCCCGGCATCAGCACCGCGCTGTTCGTCAGCTTGATGGTGTGGGTGGCGAGCGCGCGCAGATCGAGTGCGGATTCCGCGCCGAGGTTGGTATGATAGCTGGCTTCGAAATCCAGGCCCTTGAGATCCTGGCGGTTGAGATTGAGGTAGAGCACCGACACCGACTGGAGAATACCGCTGGCGTTGCGCGTCACCAGCCCGCAGATATCGGCAGCGCCAGTGGTGTTGCAGGTATTGACGATGACCTGGGCGCCCAAGGTGGCGATCGCATCGCGGATGCTGATCTTGTAGTAATCCGCCGACAGCCGCAGCCCGCGCAGCGCGCCTGAAGGTTGCAGCGTGATCCCGGTTGTAAACGTGCGCGCCTTTTCCGGGTGAAGATTGATGTTGCCGCCGGTGTAGATCGTCGCGAACACCTGCGAGCCGGTCTTGGTGTCAGACAGCGCGCCCACGCCGGTTACCGGGGTGGTGAACAGCTCTGCCGTGTTGGGCGCGCGGATATCCTGGGATTCCGTGACCCGCAGCAGCACACCGTCGATCGGCGCATAGGTGCCGCCGATCTTCCACGTCGTGGCGTTGAAGCTGTTGGATACGGTAAGGTTGGCGGTGTCGTAATGGGTGCGGCGGATCGCGCCATTGAGGTCGAGGCTACGGCCGAGCGGGCTGTCCTTGAGCAGCGGCAGCCCGGCTTCGACATAACCTTCGATCACGGTCACATGGCCGCGCGTGGGCGTCGCGTTATACACGTAAAAGCCGTTGGCCGCCGAGATCGGATCGACGGTGATGGACAACTGGTCGCGCCGTGCTTCTACCCCAGTGGCCACGGTCATCGGCCCGGCCCAGCCTTCGAACAGCGTGCCATGCACGTTGCCGGCACCTGCCCACTGGCTGAACCGGGTGTGCTGGTAAGTCGTGCCAAAGGCATAGGCTACGGCCTCGGGCGAAAACTGGCCCTGGCCGAGAATGTCGAGCGGGCGGCATGCGGTATTGGGATCGGTCAGCGCAACGCGGCAGATCGGTTTGCCCGTGACCGGATCGGCCACGGCATCGATCGCCTTGGCATAATTGGCGGTGATGCGATCGTTGACGGTGGACTGGGTATAATCGGTCACGCCATACTGGACATAGGCATCCCATGCCCAGTTGCCGCCGAGCTTGCCGTTGGCCCCCGTCACGATGCGGAATGTGTCACGCTTGGACACGCTGTTCATCTGCCCGAAATCGGTACCCAGCTTGCCGATGACCAGCCCGGTGATGCCGTTGGCCTGCATCGTCTGCTTGATCGCATCGGGCAGGAACGGATTGTCGATCTTGATCAGGCTGCCATTGCCGGGAAAACCGCCATCGCGCACTTCGGGGCCGCTGGTATAGCCGGCGACGTGCCCATAGCTCATGTCGATAAAGCCGGTGAAGGCGGGCGAGGCTTCGTACTCAAAATGGCCGAAGGCGTTGTAGCGGGTGACCGGGATCGACAGTGCCGGATCGCCGAAGAAGCTGTTGAGGCCGGCACCGGTGCCGCCTTCCATGAACAAAGCGCCGGCATTCTGGCCATACGAGAACGGCACGGCGTTGCCATTGGCGTCGAACTGCAAGCCGCCCAGCGGGCCACCGCGCGCGGCCGAGCGCGTGCCGGCGGCGTTGACGACGCCGGTGATCAACCCGCCGGGTGTGAGCGTCGCGGTATGTACGTTATAGGCGATGTTGTTGGCGGGCCGCCCGTTGACGCCGGCGGTCTGCGTCAGGTTGCCGACTTCGTTCGAGCAGTTGGTGCGGGTATAGCACCCGCCCACGCCCAGATCCTTGTCGTATTCGGCACCAAACACGGCATGGCCGCGACCATCGGCAAAGCTGGTGCCGGCGGCGATCTGGGCCACATAATTGTTGCCATCGCCGCGATCGGTCACGCCATATTCGAAATTGCTGCGCACCCCTTCGAGATGCTTGTTGAGGATGATGTTGATCACCCCCGAAACCGCGTCGGAGCCATAGGCCGCCGAGGCGCCGCCGGTAACGATATCGGCCCGCTCGATCAGCAGCGTCGGGATGAGGTTGAGATCGACCGTGCCGGTCGACGTGCTGGGGGCAAAGCGCCGGCTGTCGACCAGCACCAGCGTGCGGCTTTGGCCAAGCCCGCGCAGATCGGCGATGCGGGCGCCAGCATTGACCGGGCTGATGTTGGACCCCACCGTCGAATTGGAGGGCGAGGATGACGCGCGGAACGAGGGGAGGGTGGCCAATGCCTCGCCGATGTTGGTCGCGCCCATCTTTTGCAGGCGCTCGGTGCCCAGCGTAGTGACCGGGGTGGGCGCGTTGAACGAGCTGTTGGCAAGGCGCGAGCCAGTGACGATGATCGCCTGTTCTTCGGCGCGTTCGGCGCTGGTGGGTCGATCGGCGGCAGGGACCGGTGTTGCGGCGGGCGCATCTTGCGCCGACGCAAGCGATGGCATCGCCGCAAGGCCAAGCGCGGCACTGGCGAGCAGCCTGGCGTGGCGGGCGGAAGCGTAGGCAGTCTTACCCTTCATGATGGCGTCCTCTCTGGTTCCCCGATTGCATGTTCGGGGTTGTGGTTATGATGACGATGCTCGGGCGGAAGGGGGCGGGCCGGTGGCCGGCCCCGATCAACGCACGAGGTAGTAGCGAAACAGCGAATGGTCTGGCGGATCGCCGGGCGACACGTGTGGTCGCCGCGCGCCGACACCGATCAGCACGCTGCGGTTGAGCCATTCGTGCGGCCCGATCGGGGCGCGGAAATAGGGGGTGCAACGGAAATAGCGCGGGATTGGCGGCGCGTCCTCGGCCATGCCCGGCAGGCGCAGCGGGCCATGCACATAGCCACGGTTGTGGATATAGATATGGGCGCCGTCGTCAGCCTCGATCATGTAGTGCGCGTTGAGTTCGACCACGCCATCGGCGCGCACGACCGGCCAATCCGCGCCACTGAAATCAACCAGCCGGCCGTTGAGCCGCGGCCCGGAAACGGTGCAGCCGGCGCCCACCGAGGTGTAGCCGGCGCTGGCTCCGCCCGAGATGGGCCAGACCCAGCGCTTGTCGAAATTGATGCGGATATCGAACGCGTGCTCGGCATGGAGCGCAAGATCGTCGGCACTGTCCATGGCTACTCCTCCCTGGCCGGCACGACCGGCAGCAGCAGGTGCGACGGGTGCGCTGCGCCCAGGTGCAGCACGTGGCGCCCGGCGTTGCGGGTCTGCGCGTGGGCCGCAAAGGGCAGGCCGGGTAGGCCTTTGTCGGGGATGTCGCGCCCCTGGATAACCAGGCGCAGGCTTTCCCCGGCAGCAAAGCGGGTGGACGATGGCCAGATTTCGATATCGATCGGCACGATCTGGCCGGGTTTCAGGCGCTGTTCGGTGGTGTGCAAATGAAACGGTTGAAGCGGCGTGCTGCGCGCCGGATCGGTGGCGCGATGGCTGGCGCGTAGCCAGCCCAGGGCAACCGGGCCGTCTTCAAAAAAGGCATAGAACGTCTGCCCTGCCGGCGCACCTGTGGCGTCAAGCTTTTGCAGGGCAACGAACAGGTCCATGTCGTCGGCGCCGTCGGCCTCCACCCACAGCCGCAGGCTGGCATGGCCGGTGATCTCGGTATCTTCGGCAAAGCGATGCTCGAACACCGCGCTGCCAGTTTGCGCGTCATAAGCCGTTTTGCCTGGCGCTTCCGGCACAGCCTCGTGCAACCCTCCATCCGCGCCGAGCCATAGCGGTGTCGCCACGGCGCGAGCGAGCGGCCATTCGGCTTCATCGCGCCACACGGCGGCATCGTGGCGATCGCGCACTTCGATCCGCACGCGCGGCCAGGCGGGCAGCCTGGTTTCGTGGCCGCGCAGGAAGTGATCGAAGAACGCCTCGCGCCCGGCTTGGCTTTCGGGGCGGTAATAGTTGGCCCACTTCTTTTGGCCGTGCACGGTCAGCCATTTTTGCGGGCTGCCAATGGCCTTGAACGCTTCAAGCGTGCCGCGCGTGTGCAGCCCGTGGTCCGACCAGCTTGCCACGACCCAGGCCGGCGTGCGGATCGCGCCAAGGTCGATTTCCTTGCCTTGCCAGAAGGCATCGTAAAGCGGGTGGGCCTGGGCATTGGCCCAGGTGTCTTCGGTTTGGCCCAGCGAATAGGCGATGTTGTCTGATGCGCGGGGCAGGAACCCGGTTTCGAGAATGCCGCCATGATAGGCGAATTCGCGATACCAGTCGGTAAAGCCTTCCCACGGATTGATCGCCGCCAGGGCGGGTGGGGCCAGCGCAGCGACCCAGAACTGGATCGCGGCGAGGTAGGAAACCCCGGTCATCCCGATCTTGCCGTTCGACCACGGCTGCTCGGCCAGCCAGGCGATGGTGTCGGCGCAATCCTGCGCCTCCATCGCGCCGTTGTGGTGAAAATCACCTTCCGAAAGCCAGGCACCACGTGGATCCACCACTGCCACGGCATAGCCGCGTGGGCACCAGGCGAGAGGATCGGCGCCCTCGAACGGGGTCAGTGGCGAAAGCCAAGCAGGATCGACGCCCGAATGCGGCCAGAACACCCGGTTGCTGCGGGCGTGCTTGCCATAGGGGCTCCACGATAGCAGGCAGGGCAGGTCTGCCAGGCCGGTCGTCCCTGCCGGGCGATAGACATCTGCATAGATGCGCACGCCATCGCGCAGCGGGATCGCCACGTTACGCTCGATCGCCAGCCCGGCGTCCTGCTCGATCGCATGGTCGCGCGGGGGCAGGGGGGGCTTGCCCGGCGCGGTATGGGGATCCTTGCCGGGGCGCATCAGCGGAGAAAACGCGGCCGCGTCCATCACAGCACCACGAAGTAATGGATGCGGTTGGCGTTGGGTATTTTCTCCGCCACGCCGATGAACACGTGCTGGCTCATCCACGCATGCGGCCCCTCGGGCGCTTCGAATCGCGGCGCCACGCGCATGTAGTAGTCATCGCTGCCCACATCCTCGTTGCGCGCCATGCGCGCCGCGATTTCAGGGCTGCGCGCCCAGCGATAGCCGCGATTCTGCATATAGATAACCGCGCCATCATCGGCTTCGAGCAAGTAGCGCGCATCGAAATCGATCACGCCGTTGGGGCGCTGCAGCGGAAAGTCACCGCCCGACATGGGGATGACACGGCCATTGAGCCGCGGCCCCTCGATTGTGCCGTTGGCCGCATAGATCGCGGCGCGGGTATCGCCAATGGCAGAGGGTTCGATCCAGCGCAGGCCCGCCAGATCGATTGAAATGGTGAAGGCAAATTCGCAGCGCGGCGCAAACGGATGGTCGGGCGCAAAGGGGGGCGCCGACACCGGGGGGTGTGCCGGCGCAGGGGGTTGGGATTCGGCCAAGCGATCCTCTCCTGGGTGATTTTGTGAGTTGTTGATTTCTCACTATGTCAGTTGTTGATACATCCACAAGTCCGGCATGACAAGGGACAATCTTTTGGCTATGCAATCGGCATGGACACGGACAGCGCCAGCGAAAATCCCAGCCACGCGCTCCTCGCGAGCGACAGTTTGCTCGTGGAGGGGGACGGGCACGCCATGCTGGCGGCATCAGAGCGCCGCTGGCAGCTTTTCGGGCCGAGCCACTTGCCCTACCGCATCCTGCTGCTTGCCAAGATGATCGACCGCGTCACCTCGCAGCATGTGCGCGATCGCGCGGCCATGTCGCTGGCGGAATGGCGCGTGATCTCGCATGTCGAACTGATGAAGCAGTGTAGCGCGGCCGAAATTGCCGAGGCGGCGTTTGTCGATCGTTCCGAGGTGAGCCGTGCCGTGGCGGCACTCGAATCGCGGCAGTTGATCCAGCGCGATCCCAATCCGCGCAACCGCAAGAGCAGCCTGATCTCGCTCACGCCCGAAGGCAAGGCGATCTACGCCATGGTGCGTGAGGAACGCACGCACATGTACGAGGAATGGCTGGAAGATCTGTCGAGCGAAGACCGCGCCCAGCTCGACACCGCATTGCGCACGGTGATGCGCCGGATCGTGCTGTCCAACCCGGATGCGCTCAAGGCTTGAAGCGGTTCGCGCGCGGTCCTGGTGCCGTTCGCCGATGCCGCTTGAAACTGGCCGGCGCGCATGTTGACCTGGATCGGGGGGGGCAGCAGCATCGGCACGGAGCGGCCGGCATGGCGCCGACCCCGTTGTGCTGCCGGGTGTCTGCCGATCGAGCCTTGCCTCCTACGCCTCTGGTGACGATCGCCAACGCGGGCTTTCGGCCTCGCGTAGAAGTGCGTTGAAGGTTTCCGCCTGACTTTATAGGAGCACCCGATTGGTCACTTCAATCGCCTCGCACGCGGCAACTGCGCCCTGCAACTCCTTTAGAGGCAGATCGTCAGGATACTGAATTACAATGAATTATCGCCATTCCTTCCATGCTGGCAATAGCGCCGATGTCGTGAAGCACTGCTTGCTGATCGCCCTTGTGCGGGCTTTGCAGCAAAAACAGAGTGCGCTGACGCTGATCGACGTCCACGCCGGCTGTGGGTTGTACGACCTTGACGGCGAGCAGGCCCAACGCACCGGGGAAGCCACGCAGGGCGTGCTACGGGCCTTTGCCGACCCGAACCCCTTGCTGGATCCCTACCGTGCCGCCGTTCAGGCGGTGAATGTAGGGTCCGAACTGCACCTTTACCCCGGCTCACCGCGGATTCTGGCCCAGTTGCTGCGCCCGCAGGATCTCCTGATCTTGAACGAAAAGCATCCCGAGGACGTCAATACCCTGCGCGGCGCGATGCGTGATACATCCGCTGCCGTGCATGAGCGAGACGCTTACGAGCTTTGGCTGGCGATGGTGCCGCCCCGAACGCCTCGCGGCGTGGTGCTGGTCGACCCGCCGTATGAGCAGACGGACGAACGCGCGCGGATCACCGCCACTCTCACCGCGGCTTACCGCAAATGGGCGCATGGTGTGATGGTGATCTGGTATCCGCTGAAAGACCGTGTCACTCATTCGCGATGGAAGGAGCAGTTGCGCAAGCTCAACATCCCGAAATTTCTGACGGTGGAGCATTGGTTATACGATCGCGATCTGCCTGGCATCTACAATGGCGCTGGCCTTTTCATCGTCAATCCGCCCTACGCCTTCACGCAGGCTCTGCCGCCTCTGCTGGAAGCGCTGCGCGCCGCACTGGCGCCAGAGGGGCATTGCGGCGAGATCATAACCGATTGGTTGGGCGATTGAACAAAACTCTCATCACCCCCTTCTGCGAAACGAAGATTGCCGCACCGCTGGCTGCACCCAAAGCATCTTGAAAGATTTGCTCGCTGTCGTTCACCCGTGAACAGCGGCAGGCCTGCTGTTCTCCGCAACGCAGTCGATTGCCCAAAGCGCTGGGTACGGTAGGAAGGTCCAAGCCTTGGCATGCCAACGCTCTGCCATGACGGTGAGCAAACGACCGGTTCGCGTGCCTTGTTAAGGGTATGAGTGTCGTGCTTGGCGGCGCCTACCGCAATCCCATGCGGTCCATTTTCTTCAGCAGGCCGACACGCGAGAGGCCGAGGTCGCGGGCGGTATGGGTATGGTTGTGGCCGGTACGCTCGAGCGATTCAATAATCCGGCGGCGCTCCAACGCGGCGACCTCCTCTTCCAGGGTCACATTCGCGGCAGGCAAGGTAACGGGCGCGGTTCCACCGGTGGCAAAGGCCAGGTCCTCGACGCTGATCGCAGTGCCTTGCGCCAAGGCCGCTGCACATTCCACGGCTGCGCGCAATTCACGCACGTTGCCAGGCCAGGTGCGCTGGGCGATCCACTCCAATGCGGCGGCGCCAAAGCTGATGCCGGGTGCTGCGCGGCGAAGGAATATCTGCGCCAGCAACGCCTTGTCCGCCCCGCGTTCGTCCAGCCTTGGCGTGGACAGCACCAGGCCTTTCAACCGATAATAGAGGTCCTCGCGGAACACGCCATCGGCGACGGCGGCGGCAAGATCGCGATGGGTGGCAGCGACGATGCGCACATCCGATTTGCGCATCTCGCGTGCGCCAACCGGCTGATAAGTACCATCGGCCAGGAAGCGCAGCAGCTTGACCTGCATGGCCGGCGGCATCTCGCCGATCTCATCCAGGAATAGCGTACCGCCATGGGCCACTTCGACGAGGCCAGCACGGTCGGCATGGGCACCGGTGAAACTGCCCTTCAGGTGGCCGAACAACTCGCTTTCCAGCAAGTCCGCCGGCACCGCCCCGCAATGTACCGGGACCAAGGGACCCTTGGCGCGGGGCGAGGTAGCGTGGATCGCGCGCGCTACCAGTTCCTTGCCGGTACCGCTGGGCCCCAGTACCATGACCGGCATGTTGGTAGGGGCGACGCGGCGGATCAGCGCGCGCAGGGCGACCATTGGCGGGGATTGCCCGATCAGGCCCATGTCCTCGCTGGCTTCATCCCGCGCGCGCAGCAGGGCCAATTCCTGCGCAAGCCTCGCGCGTTCTACCGCGCGGGCGACGACGACCCGGAGCAGATCGGGATCGACCGGCTTGGCGAGAAAATCCCAGGCGCCCGCCTCGATCGCCTGCATGGCCAGTGCCTGATCAGCGTGGCCGGTCATCACCACCACCGGCGCAGGCGCAAAGGCGGAGATCAGCGCAATGCCCGCTTGCGGATCGTGATGTGGCGGCATCGCCAGATCGAGCAGCACGACATCGGGCCGCTGCTTCGCAAAGACGGCTTGCGCGGCATCGCCATCGCCCACCGTGGTCACTTCATGTCCCTGCGTGCGCAACCAGCCTGCAGTCAGGCGCTGAAAGGCGGGTTCATCATCGGCCAGCAGGATCATCCGCGCTCTCGCAAATCAGGCCCGAATGTCAGGCGAAAACAGGTGGTCCACCCGTCGCGCCGGGCCAGCGTGGCAGTGCCGCCATGCGCCTCCATGATACGGCGGACGATGGCGAGGCCGAGGCCCGTGCCTCCGGCCCGGCGCGAAACGAAGGGCTTGAACAGGCTTTCGGCAATCTCCGGCGCGATGCCGGGGCCGTTGTCGCAAATCTCGATGCTGCGGCAATCGGCAATGATCGTGCAGTCACCGCCCATCGCCCTGGCGTTGTCCACCAGATTGGCCAGGGCACGGCGCAAGGCGGCAGGATCGGCGTGGAGCATCATGCCGTCGGGCACATCCACCGGCACGCCAAATCCGGACAGATAAGGTGCCAGTTCGATGGGGCGCGGCGTAATGGTCCATGCCCGCGCATAATCCAGAATGTCGGTGACGAGCGCGTTCATGCGCCCCACCTGCTCGCCAATCTCCATGCGCACTTCGGGTGGGGCTCCGGTGGCTGCCATCTGCACAATGCCCAATGGGTTCCGCAGATCGTGCGCGATCGTCGCCGCCAACGCCCCCAGTTCCGCGAGCCTCGCTTCGCGCTCTGCTTCCACCATGCGCTGTGCGCTGGCGAGGCGGCGAGCGGCTTCCTCCACCAGCGCGGCGATGCGGGCGGCGGTGTGGCGCAGCGCGGCGGGTGCATCGTCCCATCCGGCCAGCGTCACGGCCTCTCCCTTAACCGCCAACCCTGGCCCATCGGCGGCGAGGCCCAGGTGCTGGCGCAGCATGGCGTTGGCCAGTTCGCCCAGCGCCTGCTCGTCTGCCACCTGCGCCAGGGCATCGCGCCATGGCTCCACATCTAGCTGGGCGCCTGGGAATACCAGCCGGTCGGTCAGCCGCTTGAGCGGCGCCATAACCAGAAGCCCAAGCGCCATGGCGCCCGCCAAGGCCGCCCATGTCGCCACAAAGCCCTCTGGCCGACCGGCAAGCGCCAGTGGCAAAGTGGCGATCAGCGCTGCCGCGCCCCCCGCGCCCGCCAGAAGGAGGATCCACGCCAAGCCCCGCCGCGCCCATACATCGCCCGCCATGAAACGATGCCGCAGCACCGCATAGACCAGGGCCAGCGAATAGAGCGGCAGCGCCAGCACCGGCCAGGGATATGCCTCAATCCCCAGCGCGGGGAAGGCAAAGCCGGTAAGCGCGAGAAGTCCGATCCCGCTCGACACGAACACAGCGCCGGCCTGATCGCGATGCAGCCCGCTCTGTTGACGCCATGTCTGGAACAGGCGGACATGGCCCGCCACCGACAGCACCGCCGTAACGCCCAGCACTCCCCAGCCCGCCAGCGAAGGCTCAAAGGCCCCCGCAAAGCCATGCCAGGGTACGATTCGTCCCACGCCCAGACAAATGCCTGCGACCACTGCCAAGCACGCGACGCCATAACTGGTCCAAGCCACCGGTCGCAGCGCACCGCATAGCGCGAAGGCGAATACCAGATGCACGAAGGCTGCAGCTGGCAATGGCGAAAGCGCGATCACGGTCAGCGTAAAGGGCGCTGCCCTAGCGCCCAGCATCGCCGGAGCGGCCATGGCCAGGCTCCACAGCGCCACTCCGCACAGGAATATCACCAGCGTCCATGCGCCCGGCAAACCACGCGCCTTGGCCGCGACAAAGCCTGCCAGCAGCAAGCTCGCCAGTGCGGTCAGGCCCAGCGCGCCGACATAGGCCATGATGCCAAGGGCTGTATCCATCGTTGACAGCATAGCAGGCGTTTCCGTTTACGTCGTTTACATTCGCACGAGGTCTTCACCGGCAAAAGTCCCGGTTTTCCGGCAATCTTCGCAATTGGCATGCCAGTTGCGAAGCCGGGGGCATGACGCGGTCATCCCGACCGCAGCTCGGGAAAGGAGCCAACCGTGTTGATCCCGATTGCTGCCTCGCAGCCCGCCCATGCCGTTACACTGGGCCTAGCCGTATGGCGGCGTGTCCCACAGCCAAACATGGATTGAGGAAGCCGCGATGCGTGTGATGATCGTGGGCGGTGGCTTCATCGGCGGGCATCTGGCCGGGCGGCTGCGCGCCGAAGGCTGCGCGGTGACGGTGGCCGGGCGGCGCGGCGCAGATATTGCCTGCGATCTTGCCCGGGACGATGCGACTGTCTGGACCGAGCGGTTGTGTGGCCATGACGCGCTGGTGAATTGCGCAGGCGTCTTGGCTGCCGGGGCGGACTATGATGGCGTCCATGCCCGAGGCGCTATCGCCCTGTTCGATGGCGCCGCGCGTGCGGGCGTGGCGCGGGTGGTTCAAATTTCGGCGCTCGGTGCCAGCGAGGGCACCACCGCCTATCACCGCAGCAAGCGCGCAGCGGACGAGCACTTGACCAAGCTGGACCTGGGCTGGGCCATTGTCCGCCCTTCGCTGGTGGTGGGGCTAGGTGGGGGCAGCACGGCCTTGTTCAGCGCCTTGGCCGCCTTGCCGCTCATGCCCGACATAGGCGGCGGCATGGTGCAGCCTATCGCCATCGATGATCTTGTGGATGCGATCTGGCGCCTTTTGCAGCGACCACTACCCATGAGCTTGGTGGTGGATGCGGTGGGGCCCCAACCGATGCGCGTCCTGGACCTGATGGCCATTCTGCGACACTGGCTGGGCGTTGGCGTGGCCAGCAGCCTGCCGGTCCCGCGCTGGATGCTGCGGGTCGTCGCCTCTCTGGGCATCGGCCCGGTGACGCACGACAGCCTCACGATGCTGGATACAGGAAATGCCGCGCCGGTGGAGCCATTCGTGACTGCACTGGGTTTTGTGCCGCAACCTGTCGCGCAATTCCTGGCCGCTCATCCGGCGACGCAGGGCGATGTGCTGGCCGCCCGCCTGGTGCCGATGGAGCCTGCGCTGCGCGGGCTTTTGGCAGCCGTCTGGCTGGCCGGTGGGTTGGTGCCGCTGTTGCTCACGCCCATGGGGAGCAACACCCACTTGTTGGCCCGCCTCGGCCTGACGGGGGAGGCCGCGATTGGCACCGTCTGGGCCGGATCGCTGGCGGACATGACGGTTGCCCTTGCCTTGATCCTGCGCTGCCGCAGGGCCGCACTGGTGGGGGTCGCGCTGATGGTTGCCTACAGCCTGATCCTTGCCGCCATCGCGCCCGAACTCTGGGGCGATCCCTTTGGAGCCCTGGTCAAGAACCTCGCCGTCCTCGGCCTGTCTCTCGCCATTAACGCGATGGAGAAGCCCCGTGCCTGATTACCTGCTTCTCAAAACCATCCATATCCTCAGTTCGACGCTGCTGTTCGGCACTGGCCTTGGCACGGCGTTTCACGGCTGGATGGCCAACCGTTCGGGTGTGCTTGCGGCGCGACGCGTGGTGAACCGCAATGTCGAACTGGCCGATTGGCTGTTCACCACGCCCGCCGTCATTGTGCAGCCGGTGACAGGTGTATGGCTGGCCCATCTGGCCGGCTTTCCGCTGACCACGCCATGGCTGGTAGCCGCCATCGTGCTCTACATCCTGGTGGGGGCTTGCTGGCTGCCGGTGGTGGCCATTCAGATCGCCATGCGCCGCATCGCCGAAGCCACGCCAGACGGGACCGAATTGCCCCGGCACTATTATCGCCTGGCGCGCTGGTGGTTCGCCTTGGGCTGGCCTGCCTTTGTCGGCGTCATCGCCATCTTCTGGCTGATGGTCGCCAAACCGGAGTTTGCACTATGACCGAGGCTCCATTCTATCGCGGACGCATCCTCGCGGGGTTCACGCTGGCACTGGCCATCGCGTTCAGCGCCTATATCCTGATAAACGCCAGCAAGGCGAACAGCGTGGCCTTTGCCAGCCTGTGGTTCCTGGCCGTTCTGCCAGCCTATCTTTGCGCCTTGATCTGCTATGTCGGGGATCCCGCGCTGGAGAGACCACGGTCCTTTTACCTTTCAGTGCCGCCGGTGTTCGGCGCGATTGTCTGCGCAGGATCGGCAATATTCCTGCGCGAGGGCGTCATCTGCCTTGTCATGCTGGCACCCATCTGGTTGGCCTTTGGCTGGCTTGGCGTCTACATCCTGCGTCGCGTGCGCAAAGGGCGGGCTCATCCGGCTCGATTTCAGGCTTCGCTGCTCTTTTTGCCGCTGATGTGTGGCAGCGTGGAAAGCCGGATCCCGATCACCGAGCAGCCGGTCACGCTCACCCGCTCGATCGTGATCGAGGCTGCGCCTGCGCAAGTCTGGCCATTTGCCGTAGCCAACGCGCATATTGGGGGCGACGAAGGGCAATGGAATTTCACGCAAAGCATGCTGCGCCTGCCGCGTCCGCGTGCAACCACAATTAGTGGGCATGGCGTGGGCGCCATCCGCACCGCCTATTGGGGTGATCACATCAATTTCGAGGAGCGGATCACCCAATGGCAACCGGGACGGCGGCTTGGATGGTCGTTTGCCTTCACCAACAGCTCGCTCCAGGACTACACGGACCGGCATATTGCACCGGACGGGCAATTCCTGAAGATCGATACCGGCGATTACACGCTGACCCCTTTGGCCGCGAACCGGACGTTGCTGACCCTGCGGACGCATTACATCGCGAAGACGCACGTCAATCTATACGCCCAGCTTTGGGGCGAAATCCTGTTGGGCGACATTCAGAGCAATATTCTGGCTATTATAAAGCAGCGCGCCGAAGGGACAGCGAGCCAGGTGAACTGAGGCAAACTGAATAGCCCCTAGTTTTCTAGACGCCTTCTGTTTGTCAGGATCTGCTGCCGTTCGAACTCGACGGGGGACGGCATGCTGATCCTGGCGAGCTTGCGCACCGGGTTGTAGAATATTTCGACGCAATCAAACACGTCCTGCCGGGCATCGTCGCGGGTTTTACAGGTCCGGCGCCGGACGCGCTCGCTTTTGAGCGAGGAGACGAACCTCTGCTAAAAACCAGGGGCTACTCAAATGGCCATCGCCGTTATTTGGCATGCGCCAGCCTGGACTTGTGGCGCAGCAGGCTGTCGAGCGAAACGCGGCCGCCGCCCTTTGCCAGCAAAGGCAGGAGCAGGCCTGCCCAACTCAGGTGCGTTGGCCAGGCATCAGGATAGACGAACACCTCGATCACCAGAGTCATGCCGAGCAGGCCAAGCGCCCCGGCTCTGGTGAACAGACCGAGCACCAGCAGCGCGGAAAACAGGTGTTCGCAAATGGTTGCCGCATAGGCGGCAATGTGGGGCGGGATGAACGGCAGGGCATAGTCGGTGGCGAAAAGGTCAAAGGTGCCGTCGGTAATCGTGAACCACCCTTCGACCTTGGCCCGACCGGACAGGAAGAAAATTGCCGCTGCACCCAGCCGGGCCACAAGCAGCAAAAGCCAGTCCGGCAACAGCTGCCCGGCTAGATCGGTAGCGCGCTGATAGTGAGTCATCAGCATTTTCATCGTTTTGGCCTCCAGCAACGGGGCATGCGGTGCGACCCGGACGGCCTGGCATCGGCGCCCGGGCCAATCCAGATCAGCCGCGCGGGGTGAGCGAGCCCATGCCGTGCGGGGTCTTGATCGCGGTGCAGGTCCCGATCTTCACGGCTTTCCAGGCGTTGCCCTGGTAGTCCTTGACGGAAGTTCCGGCACAGCTGGTGCCGGCACCGGCCTTGCAATCGTTCTTGCCGGCGAGTGCCACGCCATAGCATTTCTCCGTCTTGGGGGCGTCGGCGGCGCGAACGCTCGTTCCGGCCAGCGCGACAGACAGCGCGACGGCGGCGGCGGCTTGGGTAATGGTCATGATGAAGCTCCTGGGAATGGAAAAGCGGTGTTGCCCGCCCGGACGGTGACCCGGTCCAGGACGGCAAGGGGCAATTCGCAGGCTGGGCGGAACCGGTTACAGAATCTTTTTTCGTTTTTTTGTGATCGGGCGTGTAACCGTTGGGCAGCTTGCAGCGAAGCATGGGGCGGGAGCATACATGCGAGCGGACGAATCCCAACTGAAGGCGTGGATGATTGGCGGACTGGACGGCGACACGGCCTGCCAGACCCAGTTGCTGCGCGCGCTCGTTCCAGTGCTCGAGGCGTTCTATCGCCGCCGGATGCGCGACGGGCGCGACGACATCGACGACCTTGTCCAGGAAACGCTGATCGCCGTGCACACGCGCCGGGCAACGTTCGACCGGGATCGCCCGTTCGGTGGCTGGCTGTTTGCCATCGCGCGCTACAAGATGGTCGACCATTTTCGGCGCGGCGGCCGCACCTGCACGATCGAAGGGCTGGACGACATTCTTGTCGCCGAAGGGTTCGAGGATGCCAGCAACGCGCGGTTGGATGTCGACCGGCTGCTGGATGAGCTGCCACCCAAGCAGTCACAGGCGATCCGCGCAACCCGGCTCGAAGGTCTCAATACCTCGGAGGCGGCGGCGCGGGCAAAGATGGGGGAATCAGACGTAAAAGTGTCGGTGCACCGCGGCTTGAAAGCGCTCGCGGCCCGTATCAGAGGCGAGATCTAGGATGAACACCGACGAACTGATCCAGGCGCTGGCCAAGGACGTGAAACCCGTGCCGCGTCATGCCGTCGGGCGTCGCCTCGCCATCGGGATCGGCGCGGGGGCGATCCTTGCGCTCGTGCCGATCGTGTGGCTGCTGGGGCTGAACCCGCAGCTGGCCCTGGCCATCCAGCATTACTCGTTCTGGATGAAGTGGGGCTATACGGTCTCGCTGGGCAGCTGCGCGGTCGTGGCGACGGCACGCCTTGCCCGTCCCGATAGCGGCAAGCTCGGCTGGATGTGGCTGATGGTCATCCCGGTCCTGTCGCTTGCCGTAATCGGCCTTTTCGAGATGAGCCGAGCACCACCGACACAGTGGCTGGCGATGTGGCTCGGCCACAGCTGGACCGTATGCTCGTCGCTGGTGTTCTTGCTGTCGATGCCGATTTTCGGCGGCCTGCTCTGGTCGTTCCGGCATCTTGCGCCGACCCGGCTGCGAGCGGCGGGTGCAACGGCGGGGCTGACGGCCGGTGCCTGGGGCGCAACGCTCTATTGCCTCCACTGCCCGGAGGTTTCCGCGATCTTCGTGCTGACCTGGTACACGCTCGGCATCGGCCTGGCCGCCCTGGCGGGCGCGCTGGTCGGCCCACGCCTGCTGCGCTGGTAAATTTCGCGCTGCTGTAACCGCGCCCGTCACGGCGACGAATAGCAGGTGCCACACCCGGCACATGCACGTCCCAGGAGCATTATGATGAACACTTTCAACGCAAGCCTCAGCCTGGCTGCCTCGGCTGCCATCGTCGCCGTTTCGGCTGCTGCCGTTGCTACCCCGGCCATGGCCGCCAGCGGCGCAACCACGGTTCACTGCTACGGCGTCAACAGCTGCAAGGGCACGTCGGATTGCAAGTCCGGCAATCACGATTGCAAGGGCCAGAACGACTGCAAGGGGCAGGGCTTCAAGTCGCTGTCAGTCAAGGCCTGCAAGGCCGCCGGCGGGAGCCTGACCGAGCCCAAGTAACCCCGCTGAAGCAAACGGCCTGCGTGCTGCTTCCCGCGTCAACGGGCAGCGGCGCGCAGGTGCGAGGAGAGCGATCGTGCCACTACCCACCTTTTCCGGCTTCGGCCTTGGCCTGCGCAAGCCGCACTATGCCGAATTTCTGGAAACCGCCGTCCCGGTAGACTTTGTCGAGGTGATTTCGGAGAACTTCATGGTTGCGGGCGGGCGGCCAAGGCACATCCTGCGGCAAGTGCGCGAGCGCCACCCTGTGGCGTTGCATGGCGTATCGCTGTCGGTGGGCTCGGCCCACGGGCTCGATCCAGATTATCTCACCCGTCTGCGTGCGCTGGCCGACGAGATCGAGCCGCTGTTCGTTTCCGATCACCTCAGTTGGTCGCGCGCGCCGGGGTTCAATTCGCACGATCTGCTGCCGCTTCCCTATAATGCCGAAGCGCTGGAGACCGTTTGCGTCAATCTGGCGCGCGCTCAGGATGCGCTGGGCCGGCAATTGTTGATGGAAAATCCGTCGAGCTACATGACCTATCCGCAGTCGGACATGAGCGAATGGGAGTTCCTGCGCACGGTGGCTGACCGGACCGGGTGTGGACTGCTGCTCGATGTGAATAATATCCACGTTTCCGCGATCAATCACGGCCTGGATCCCATTGCCTATGTTGCGGGGCTGCCGCTGGATCGGGTCAGGCAGATCCATCTGGCCGGCCACAGCCAAGGCGAGACGTTGTTGATCGACACGCACGACCAGCCTGTCGCGCCCGCAGTCTGGGCATTGTTTGCGCATGTGATGGCGTTGGTGGGCCCGGTTGCGGTGATGATCGAGCGCGATGACAACATTCCGCCGCTGGCCGAATTGCTGGCAGAACTGGATCAAGCGCGGGCATTTGCCTCTCGCCGGATGGCAGCATGACGCTCGGCACGCTCCAGGCCGATTTTCGCGATTGGCTGGCGACCGGCTCGGATCGCGCCGCGGCCCGCTTTGCGCCGGATGCGCAGGCGGGCCTCCTGGTCTATCAGAACAACCACCGGGCCGCGTTGCTGGACTGCCTGGCGGAAAGCTTTCCAAACACCGAGAAGTGGTTGGGATCAGAGAATTTCCACGCTTGTGCGGCATTCCATATCGATACTTGCGCCCCCGATAGCTGGTCGCTCGACCACTATGCGGAGAGCTTTCCCAAAAGCCTCGCCGTGCAATGGCCCGATGATCCGGCCGTGGCAGAACTGGCCGCGCTGGAACTGGGATTGGCCGAGACATTTGTGGGGCACGATGCTGCCCCTTTGCAGGTGGCTGCGCTTGGCAGCATCGATTGGGACCGGGCCATGCTCAAATGGGTACCAACCGCCCGCTTGCTGCCGTTGCGGACAAATGCCCCGGCGATCTGGTCGGCCCACACGTCGGCACAGGACATTCCCATGCCGTGCTTGATGCCCCAGGTCACGACCGTGTTGATCTGGCGACAGGCGCACATCGCTTGCTTTCGCACGCTCGACTCTCTCGAAAGCGAATTTGCCCGTCGGTTGCTTGACGGAATGCGCTTCGATGCGCTTTGTCGAGAGCTCGCCTGTGCCTTGGGCGAGGCCGAGGGCGTGCGCACTGCAGGCGGCTGGCTTGGACGCTGGGTTGCCGATGGCCTGGTCGATCATAGCGTGGCCGCGTGATACACGGCGCAGCGCTCGACTATGCCATGCCGCCGCTGGGCGGCGGCGGCATAGGCTGCGCTTTGAAATCGATCGCAGCTGGCCTGATGCCAACCTGAAAATGGGGACTCAGGTTTTGGCGGCTGGTCTCCACGCGTTTCGGTACGCCCTTGGCGAGGTTCCCGTCACCCGTTTGAAGGCATTGCTGAACGCGCTTTCCGAGGTGTAGCCGACGGCCTGGGCGATCAGCCCAACGGGTCTGTCCCTTGTCTCCCGCAGCGCCTGTTCGGCAAGGCGCATGCGCCATTGCGTCAAATACGAGAGGGGGGTGACGCCCGCAACGGTGCGAAAGCGCTCGGCAAACGTCGTGCGCGACATGGCGCAGGCTTCCGCAAGATCGGTCAACTGCCAGGGCCGCGTTGGATCGCCATGAATCAGGCGGATGGCCGGGATCAGGCGGGGGTCGGCCAATGCCCGCAGCAAGCCTGCGCGATCCGCATGGGGGCTGCCGATGTGCGCGCGCATGACTTCGATGAAGAGAAGCTGCGCCAGTTGCCCTGCCGCAAGCCCCGCTCCCGGCAGTGCCGAGCGCCGTTCATCATTCAAACGGTCGAGCAGCCAGCGGAATTTTGCCGCTTGAGTCTGCTTGCCCCGAACATGGATCCATGGCGGCAACATACTGCCGAGCAACGGCCCGTTTCCGGGGTCGAGCAGGACGTGGCCACCGATATGGGCAAAATCCCCGCCATCGCCGAGTTGCGCTTCGGTCCTGCCGGCGCCCGAGAACAGGTCCATCGCATCGAGCGCGGGAGCATCGGGATCGCTGGCGAGCACGAAGGCGCGCGGGGCGGACAAAAGCCCGACGTCGCCGGTTTCGAAATGGATCGGTGCTTCGCCATCGAGCGTAACCCAGCAATTGCCTTTCACCACAGCGAAGAACTTGATCGTCTTGGGTGCCGGAAAGCGAATGGCCCAGCGGCCGCCTGCGGTGAAGCCGCCGGTCACCAGGCTTTCCGCTTTCGCCAGTTTGAGAATGTCGGAGAAGGGATCAACGCGCATTTCCGTACTATCGCACATGAATGCCGGACTTTGAAGCATTCTCCGTCCGCAATGTCTGTCTTATCTACGCCGGCACCGCCAGTATGGAGAAACGGCAATGACGGAAAAGCAAGTGCTCGTAACCGGTGGCACGGGGTTCATCGCCCAGCATTGCATCATTGCGCTGCTGGGCGCTGGATTCCGGGTGAAGACGACCCTGCGTTCGTTGGCGCGCCGTGACGAAGTCCTCGCCAATCTCAGGACGGGCGGTGTTGAACCGGGCGATCGACTGTCATTCATCGTTGCCGACCTGACCGCCGACGCTGGCTGGGCAGAGGCAGCGGCGGGCTGCACTTATGCGCTCCATGGGGCTTCCCCCACGCCGTCTGGAACCCAGACGCATGAGGAAGATTGGGTTCGGCCAGCAGTGGAAGGCAATTTGCGCGTCTTGCGCGCGGCGCGCGATGCGGGGGTCAAGCGCGTGGTGCTCACCTCGGCGTTTGGCGCAATCGGCATGGGCCATGCACCCAACCACCGCCGCCCGTTTGACGAGACGGATTGGAGCGATCTGTCGGGCAAGGTGGCCCACTATCAGCGGTCCAAGACGCTGGCAGAGCGTGCCGCGTGGGACTTCATCAAGCAGGAAGGCAATGGGCTTGAACTGGCCACGGTCAATCCCGCCACCGTTCTGGGCCCGGCGCTGGGGCCGGACTATTCGCATTCAATCCGGCTTATCAAGAGCATGCTCGATGGTCAGCCAGGCTGCCCCAAGGTCAACACTTGTGTTGTCGATGTCCGCGACGTGGCCGATCTGCACGTGCGCGCGATGATCGATCCGGCGGCCAAGGGCGAGCGTTTCCTGGCGACATCAGGGGAAAGCCTGTGGATGGTGGATATCGCCAGGCTTTTGAAAGCGCGCATGGGTCAGTCGGCGGCCAGCGTGTCGACCCGCGTTTTGCCCAATTGGCTGATCCGTACGATGGCTCTCTTCAATCCGGTGATGAAGAATGTGGCGCCGCATCTGGGCATCAACATGAATGCAAGCGGGGCCAAGGCCAAGCGATTGCTCGGCTGGTCGCCACGCTCGCGGGAAGAAGCCATCCTGGCGAGCGCCGAAAGCCTCGTGCGGTTGAAGCTGCTCAACCCCTAGGCGGCCCTGTGGAATTCGTCCACGGTGCCTAGGGTCATACCCTGAAACCCAGCGATGGGTGGGGGCGGGTTTCGTTGCAGTCCTGGCGCCACGCTTTGGCCGTAGTCAGGCATTGTCGGTTCTTAGAGAGAGGGCCCCGCGATCACCACGGTACGCGCGCCCCGTGTCGGTCGATGAAGCGCAGGCCGGGCGTGCCCTGCTGCGCGATGAGCGTCGCAACGAGTTGGGGGATCGTTTCCTCGATGCTGAACGTGGCATTGGGCCCGCCCATATCGGTGCGAATCCAGCCTGGTGCCATGAGCACCATCGCGCGTGGGTCGCCAGCCCGGCGGGCGGCAAAGCTGCGCATGGACTGGTTGAGCGCGGCCTTGCTGGCGCGATAGACTTCGAAGCTGCCCTTGGTGTTGTTGGCGATGCTGCCCTGGCCAGAGGACATGACGCCGATAACCCCGCCGGGACGGACCAGATCCTCAAACGCCTCCACCGCACGCATCACGCCGAGCGTGTTGGTGACCATCACGCGCACGAATTCGTCTGTTGACACCTCGGCTATCGTTTCGTCGGCCCGCCCGCTGGCGATGCCGGCGTTGACGAAGAGGATATCGAGCGCCTGCCCCGCCAGCTTGGCGTGCAAGCGGGCCAGTTGCTCGGGCACCGTGATGTCCAACCGTTCGATAGTGACCTGATCGGGGTGGGCGTCGGCCACATCGTGGAGGGCGGTCCTGCCATCGTCCCGCACGGTGCCGATCACGTGCCAACCCTTCTGGATGAACGCATCGGCCATCGCCAGGCCTAGGCCGCGCGACGCGCCCGCGAGGAGGATCGTTCCCGCTTCCATACCAAAGTTCCCGTACTGTTTCCTTTGACGGTTGTGGGCCTTGGCGGCGGGTTGCGCCAGACGCGCGCCATGCAAAGCATGGTTGCGTTGAACGCTGCGCCAGTGGCCGCTAAAGCTGAGGCATGGCGCCGATCGATCTCAACTTGCTCACTGCGCTCGATGTGCTGCTGGCGGAACGCAGCGTGACGGGGGCGGCCAGGCGCCTCGGGTTGAGCGTATCGGCCATGAGCCGCACGCTCAGCCGGTTGCGCCTGGCGACGGGCGATCCGCTGCTGGTCCAGGCCGGGCGTGTGCTGGTGCCGACGCCCCATGCCGAGCAACTGGCCACGCGCGTGCACCTGCTGGCGCAAGAGGCGCGGGCGGTTCTCGGCCCGACGACCGGCTCGATCGACCCAGCGCTGCTGGAGCGCACTTTCACCATCCGCTCCAACGAAGGCTTTGTGGCCATGTTCGCGGCGGCGCTGGTCGTGGCGGTGACCAAGGCCGCCCCGCGCGTGCGCCTGCGCTTTGCCCCCAAGCCCAACAAGGCGGCGGCACCGTTGCGCGATGGGCAAGTGGACCTGGAGATCGGGACGACCGGCTCGTCAGCACCTGAAATGCGCAGCCAGTTGATCTTTCGTGACTGCTTCATCGGCGCGGCCCGAACCGATCATGCCCTGTTCGATGCCCCGATCACGCCGCCAATCTACGCGGCCTGTCGGCATGTGGTCGCTTCACGGCGCGGCGCTTCACGTGGGCCGGTGGACGATGCCCTGCACGCGATCGGCTTGCGACGCGAGATCGCGGCAATCGTGCCAAGCTTTATCGATGCGTTGAATATCGCGCGTGACACTGACCTGGTCGCGCTTGTGCCACGCAGTTGCCTTCGTGACGGACAGGGCGCCGCCAGAGGGCTTCGGGGCTTCGCGCTGCCAGTGTCGACGCCGGAACTGACGATCAGCACCATGTGGCACCCCCGCCTTGATGTTGACCCGGCTCATCGCTGGTTTCGCCAGACGATCATGGCCACGTGCCAGGAAACGCTTAAGTCCTGACACTCCTATGGCGAGGCCTGCCGCTCCATGCGCAGCGGAACGCCGCCAGCCTGGCTTGCGCCTGCGGGCACGGGCGCCGCCTTGGCGCGCGGCCGGATAAGCCGGCTTCGCACCGAACCTGCTTGGCTCGCATGAAAATTTGGTGCGCCATGTCACAAACCGCGGATCAGGCTCGTCATGACGGCATCCCCCCTCTGAAAGGATGTCCATCATGACCCCACGTCTCGATCTCTACACCGCTTCGCCCGACGTTTTCAAAGCGTGGTTTGCCTTTTCCCTGAAGGTTGCGGAATGCGGATTGGAAAAGTCGCTGCTCGAACTGGTGAAAATCCGCGCGTCGCAGATCAACGGCTGCGCCAATTGCCTGAACATGCACACATTCGACGCGCGCAAGGCAGGCGAGAGCGAGCAGCGCATCCACCTCGTGGCTACATGGCGCGAGGCACCGTGCTATAGCGCCCGTGAACGCGCTGCGCTGGACTGGACGGAACACATGACGCAGATCGCCACCAGCAGGGCGCCCGATGCCGTTCATGCCGCCTTGGCGGCGCAGTTCACGCCCGCCGAGCAGGTGCAGTTGACGCTGGCCATCAACGTCATCAACGGCTGGAATCGCCTGGCGGTGGGCTTCAACGTCTATGCACCCGAACTGGGCTGGCAATGAGCCAAACGGTTGGCCAGATCTTCGACGCGCAGCGGGCCACCCTGCTGCGCGTTGCCTACCGCATGCTGGGCACGATGGCCGATGCCGAGGACGTGGTGCAGGAAGCCTACCTGCGCTGGCAGGCCGTGGACCATGGCCAGGTGGCCACGCCGGCAGCCTTCCTGCGCCGGATCGTCACACGGCTGTGCCTTGATCACCTGAAATCGGCGCGCGTTCAGCGCGAGCGCTATATCGGGCCGTGGTTGCCCGAGCCGACCGTGGACGAAGCGCTGGACGACGATGTGACCTTGCCTCTGCTGCTGGCGCTCGAACGGCTTTCCCCGCTGGAACGGGCGGCGTTCCTGCTGCACGACGTGTTTGGGGAAAGCTTCGAGGAAGTCGCCCTCATCCTCGACCGGGACGAGCCGGCTTGCCGCCAACTCGCCCGGCGTGCCCGGATGCACGTGCGCGATGCCCGCCCACGTTTTCCGATCGATCACGGCCAAGGCAAGGCCATCGCGATCGCCTTTTTCGAAGCATCCCAGAAAGGCGACGTGGCGCGATTGAGCGCTCTGCTCGCGCAGGACGTGCAGTTCCATTCCGATGGCGGTGGGAAGCGCCCGTCGGTGGCGCGTGTGCTGCACGGCGCGAGCGAATATCTGCGCGCGCAGATGGCCTTGGCGCGGTTGCGCCGTGCCCCTTCGGAACTCGTGCGCTTTACCGTGATCAATGGGCTGCCGGGGTTCATTACCAGGGAACCTGACGGCTTGCTGCAAACCACCGCGCTGCTGGTCGTGGGTCGAGAGATCCAGGCGATCTACGTCATCCGCAACCCGGACAAGCTGCTGCGCGTGCATTGAGCGGTGGCCGCCGCTGCCGGGTTTCCACCCGCAGGTGTTGCCGCGCAGCCACAGATGAAAATCTCTTTCGTGCGCCACAACAGGCCACTGGATCAGCTTCATCATATGTTATATAACATAACTTGAAGGCGCGAAACGCGCTGCAGGTGTGGAGAGGGAATATGACCGGATTTCGAGTGAAACCTTTGGTGGCTTTTGCGCTGCTGAGCAGCTCGGCCCTTTCATCAATCACGGCTTTCGCGGCGGAAACGACAGAGCCGGCCGCCGTCGCGACCGAGCCGGGCGTGAAAGACATCGTGGTGACCGCGCAGCGCCGGCGCGAAAGCGTTCAGAACGTCAACATCGCGGTTACTGCGCTTTCGGGTGAAGCGCTGGCCGAAAAGCGCGTGAGCCGCGCACTCGATCTGCAGACTGCCGCCCCGGGCATCACCATTTCGCGCTCGGGTATCACCGACAGCTTCAACATCCGCGGTATCGGCCTGGCTTCTGCCTCGCCCCAGGTGACCAACGGCGTTGCCACGTATATCGACGGCGTGTTCCAGACGCCGATCGTGTCCAACGGCCAGTTCTATGACATGGCCGGGGCCGAAGTGCTGCGCGGACCGCAGGGCACGCTTTCGGGCGCCAACTCGACCGGTGGCGCCGTCTATCTCACCACGCAGCGCCCGCAACTGGGCAAGCTGGGTGGCTATGCCGCAGCCAACTATGGCAATTACAACAATGCCGGCATCAACGGGGCGCTGAACCTGCCGGTGGGCGACAATTTCGCCATCCGCGCTTCTGGCCTGTTCAACCGCCACGATGCCTGGTTCAAGGATGTCGGGCCGGCCAAGAACCAGCCGGAGCGGCTCAACGAGATCGACGGCCGCGTGCAGGCGCTGTTCAAGACCGGCGGGTTCCAGGCCAACCTGAAAGTAGAAGCGGTGCAGCGCCGCACCGGCGGCTTCGCACTGCAGCCGATCAACACCACGCTGGCCAACAATCCCTATGTCGTGGGCCGCACCAACACCCCTTGGACGGTTAGCTACGACTCGCCGATCGCCAATTTCGAGCGCGCGTTCGCCACGGTGCTGGAAGCGAAATACCAGTTCGACGGCGGGCTGACCGTGCGCTCGGTTACCGCTTACCAGAACAAGCGCCTCTCGGCGGTGACCGAAACCGACGCCAGCTCGATCAATCCCACCAACTGGTCCACGTATCCGGCGCTCGCCGCGCTGGGCAAAGTGCAGAACCAGGTGGTTGGCGCCAACAACGTGCGCGAGCGGGTCTATAGCCAGGAAATCAACATCATCTCGCCCGATAGTGGGGCGTTCAAGTATGTGCTGGGTGGCTATGCCCAGCGCAACAAGATCGATCTGCGCAACTGGAACAGCACCAATGGGGCGTTCACCACGCTGCCCCAGCCAATGACCAACAAGGTCCTGCTCGGCGTGTTCGGCCAGGCCAGCTACCAGATCGCGCCCAAGTTCTCGGTCGATGCCGGCCTTCGCTATTCGCATTTCCACGTCGATGGCTTTGGCGCGGTCTATCGCGCGGCGGCCGGCTCCACCATCGACCAGGTCCTGTCCACCCCGCCGGTGGGCGCCACCGTGCTGGTGCCGCAGACCGGCAGCGAAGGCGATGGCCGTATGACCGGTAAGCTGGCGCTCAACTTCAAGCCCGATGCCGACAACCTGCTCTTTGTGTTTGCCGCGCGCGGCTATAAGAATGGCGGCATCAATCCGCCGGGCGGCACGTTCGCCCCGGAAACGGTGTGGGATTACGAAGCGGGCTGGAAGTCCACCCTGTTCGGTCGCCGCGTGAAGACGCAGATCGGCGCGTTCTACATGAAGTATAACAACTTCCAGATGGACGTGATCAACCCGCTGTCGGGGCAGAGCGGCGTGGTCAACCTCGCCAATTCCGATATCAAGGGCTTCGAGGCCAGCTTCCAGGGCAAGTTCGATGCCCTGTCGGTCGATGGTGGCCTGTCTTTTGTTGACAGTTCGCTCAGCGCGCTGTCGCTGGTCAACAAGTGGGCGATCCCGGCGGGCGTCAACACGCCGCAGTGCAACCCGGCCGGCACCCCCGGCACGGTGGGCACGGGCTGCTTCAACTATGTGATCACCAGCACCGCGGGTGGGCCCAACCTCTATAGTCCGAAGTGGACGTGGAACGTTTCGGCAGCCTATCGCATCGAACTGGGTGGGGATCGCACGCTGACCCCGCGCCTGGGCTATGCCTATATCGGTTCGCAGTGGGCTTATCCCACCTACCAGGCCTCTACCGACCTGATTGCCGCGCGTGGCCTGCTCCAGGGCAGCATCACGCTCGACATGGGGACCTTCAAGGCTGAGGTCTATGGCACCAACCTGGCCAACAAGTTTTACGTGGCCGGGCAGAACGGCAAGAACGAACTCTATGGCGCGCCGCGCGAATATGGCGTGCGCCTCAGCAAGACGTTCTGATGGCTTGGCCTGTTCCGGCAGGGCTCATGCCCTGTCGGCGCAGCCGATCAAGGCGGGCACCACAGCGCCCGGAGCAAGGGAACCAGTTCGGCACGCAGATGCTCTGGCACCGAAGCATAGATGCGCGCCTCGTGGGCAGAGAATTCAGCCACGATGCGGGTGGCCAGTTCCTTGCCCGCGGGGCTGAGGTTCAACGTCTGGATGCGCCCGCGGCCGGGGCTGGTCACCACCAGGCCGCGTTCCACGAAGCGGCGGATGATGGGGTTGAGGTTGGGGCGCTTGATCGACAGCAAACGCCCGCATTCCGCCTGCGACAGGCCCGGATTGCGGCCGATCAGAACCAGGATCGAGCCTTCCGAAACGCCCACGCCCATGGGTTCGAGATGCTGCGACAACTGGGCCAGGCGGCTGCTCGCCGCGCGGCGCAGAAGATAGCCGGGATAGGCGAGGAACGGATTGTCCATGGAAATGTCCATCTCGATCTGATGCGGCCTGGGCAAGAGGGGCGCCGGCGGTTGCCCTGCGCGGACCGTGTTATTTAGCATAACCCAATAGCGATCAAGAACAGAGCGAAGGAGCGGCGATGAAGCACGATCTGGCAATGGGCCCGCTGACACTGGCAACGCTGCTGGCCTGGGCCAGCCCCACGCAGGCCGCGCCCGTTTCGTCCGCGCAGGATTGCGCCGCCTTGTCCAGGGTGGCCTTTCCCGATGCGTCCACCACGCTGTCGCTTGCCGCCTTTCGCGAGGCGACGCCTGCGCAAGCGCGCCCCGCAGAAGAAGGCCGGCCTGCGTCATCCACGCCGGCCATGCCCGCCCATTGCGAAGTGATCGGCAAGATGCAGGAGCGCGCTGGCGCCAATGGGCAGACCTACGCCATCAAGTTCCACGTGCGCTTGCCGGCGGGGTGGAACGGCCGCTTCGTGTTTCAAGGGGGTGGCGGGTCTAACGGCAACCTTGGCGATGCGGCGGGCGGCTTTTCCAGCCAGCCAGGCGTAACCGCGCTGGGGCAGGGCTATGCCGTCGTCTCTTCGGATTCCGGGCATGACAATGCGGTCAACACCGATCCCGCGCGCCAGGGCGTGGTGACGTTCGGCCACGATGCGCAAGCGCGCCACAACTATGGCTTTGGCTATATCGGCCCCGTGGTGAAGGCGGGCAAGGCGCTGATCCGTGCCTACTATCGCCGCGCGCCTGCGTTCACCTATTTCGTCGGCGGTTCCAAGGGTGGCCAGGAAGCGATGATGGCGGTGCAGCGGTTCCCGCAGGAATTCGATGCCGCCTTGATCGGGTATCCAGGTTTCCACCTTGCCCACGCTTCCATCGCACAGCTTTGGGATGGACAGGCCTTTGCTGCCGTGGCCAAGGCCATGGGCCAGGTCGGCCACGATGGCCTGCCGCTCGTCAACAAGGCGATGAGCGACGATGACATCCTGTTGGCGCAAGGGGCGATCCTCAAGGCCTGCGATAGCCTGGACGGGCGCACCGATGGCATGATCGAGCACTTCACCGCCTGCACCACGGCGCGTGTCGTGCCCGAACTCGCCAAGGTCACGTGCCATGGCGATGACCCGGCGCAAAAGACGCCCGATTGCCTGCTGCCCATGCAGGTCGCGGCGCTACGCCAGGTGATGGGTGGGCCGCACACCCGCGATGGCAAGGCAATCTATTCCGACTGGGCGTGGGATGCCGGCATCGGCGCAAAGACGGCAAATGGCGTAACCCAAGGATGGCGCATCTGGAAAATGGGTTCCTATGCCTCTCCCATCAACAACGGCGCGTTGCTGCGCCTTGGTGCGCCCAGCAATTCGGCGGTATTCCGCTCCCCGCCGCTCGATGTGGCCGATAATGTCACGTCGCTCACCCGCTATGCGCTTGGCGCGGACATCGACGAGGCCTATCGCGCCGCGCATGTGCCATGGGGGGCGCTGCACGAAGCGCCTGTGGATTTCATGCACGCCGATGCCACTGATCTTTCGCCGTTCTACCGTCGCGGCGGCAAGATCATCCTGTTCCATGGCGTGAGCGACCCGGTCTTTTCCGTGCTCGATACGATCCGCTGGCTGGCGGCCGTGGATCGGCACGAACATGGCAAGTCCGCACGGTTCATCCGCTTCTACGCGGTGCCGGGCATGAACCACGGCCGCGGTGGCCCCGCCACCGATCGCTTTGACATCTTCTCATCGCTGGTCGCCTGGCGGGAAAAGGGTGTGGCACCCAAGGCAATCACGGCCACGGCGGGCGAAGACAGCCCATGGCCGGGCCGAACCCGCCTGTTGTGCCCCTATCCGCAATGGCCCCATGCGCGGGCCGGCGACGGCGAAAGCGCATCGTCGTCTGTTTGTCGGGAGTGAGGCGGTAGCGCACTGTTCGCCCGCTATGCCGCGCGGGTGGCCGAACATGGCGGTGGCCTCATCGATTGCCTGTCCACCGCCAACGAGGCCAACATGTCGTTCGTGGCGCCGATGGGCGCGTGCGGACCTGATCGGGTCCGTTCAAGGCTTGCGCAGGACTGGGCTGGTCTCGGCTTCGGCCACCAGGCGCGCGGCATCGTCAGGCAGCAGCCAGCCTTCCTTTACGCGCCTTGCGGCCACGGCCTTGATCCGCGCGACGAACCCGGCGTGCGTGCCATAGCGTTCTTCGAGAGAGCGGCGCGGATCCCCTTTGGCCAGGCGTTCGGCGCGGGTGACTGCGAACGGAATGAAACCACCGGCAAACCCGCATGGGCCCCCTGCGCCATAGCCATGGGCCAGCACGTTCCAGCCAAGATACGTGCCCAGTGGCACCAGGTGCTGGACCGAAGGCACCCCACCGCCCAATTCGTTGCCATCGCCATCCACGCGCGGCACCAACGAGCGAATGGTGCGGCGAATGGCCGGAGGTTGCCGGGTGATCACCCCGGATAGATCGGGATAATCGAAACCGGGGCCATAATCGTAATCGAGCAGTTCGTTCAACTTGCCGTCCGGCACCGGCGCACCGGGGATGGCTGGCCAGCCCATAGTGGCGGCCGTTGGCGCGACGAGATCGCCGTGGGCCAACGTGGGATACTGGCTGGGTGGCGGGGGCCGGCCGGTGCTGACCCATTGCACCAGGCGCTTGAGCAGCGCGCGCATGGTGGGCAGCGAGGGGTTGGGATTGTTGGGCAGCACACAGACCGGTGCCCCAGGCCAGGGCTTGTCACCATCGAGCGAAATGCCCCCGGTGTAGGAGCCGCCATGGGTAACGCCGGGAAAGTAATAGCGGCGCACGTTGGCCGCAATCGGCACGTCCGCCCGCGCATCAGTGCCGACCAGCGCCGGAGAAAGCCGCAGCCCCCACAGCTCGGTAGAACCGAACGTCTCCATGATCTTGGGGCAGGTGTGTGTGGCGGAGCAGCGGTCGAGCAGGTTGTGTCGCCCACGCCCGCGCAAGGTATCGGCATACCGCGTCCACCACAGGGTGCCCTCGCTGCCTGGCTCGAAAAGGGTGGCCGCCCCGCCGGGCACGGCAAAGCGCAAGTTGAGCGGCACCTGCCGCGCGGCGATATTGGGGTTGGCGCCATCGAATACCCGCGCGCCGGTTTCATCCTGGTTGAAACCGAGGTTGATGAAACTCTTGACGAAATTTCCCGATTGCGACGTGCCGCTGACCACGCTCCAGCGAACTTGCCCGGCCAGCGGATTGGGCGTGCCATGGTCATCGGTTCGGGCATGGCGCAGGAAGGCGACAAGATCTCGCGTGGCGGCAAAGCCGATGCCCAGCACCAGCGGGTCACGCGCCTGGTAGACCAGGGTATAGGCCTGGCCGGCATCGAACCCACCTTTGAGGCAGATGCGCGCCGGATCGGGCGTGCCGGGGAAGGGCGCGGCGCGGCAATCGGCAAATGCCCATTGATCCGGCGGAATCGGCTGCAACGGGGCGGCATCGCTGCCCTGGCGATAAAGCCGGGCATGGGCCGGGTCGAGATCAACGGGCAGGGGGCGCGGCACCGGGCGGCCAATGCCGCCGGTCAGCCCCCAAGTGCTGCCTGTCAGATCGGTGGCGCGGGCAAGGGCCAGGCCGGTGAGGCCCTTGGCCGTGGGCACGGTGGCCGTCTGTACGCCCGGCGCCGGGGCGAGATCGCCCTGCCAACCGCTGATCACGCGGATGTGGCCATCTTCGTCCGGGCCAACCTTGCCATTGCCACGATTGGGAACATCGTAGAACAGCACGCCGCTGCCGCCCTTGAGCGGCCGGGCGATGGCAAAGGTGGCGCTATAGGCCACCCGGCCATTCGGCTGGCGTGGCGCTTGCGCGATATCGGTGATGATCGCATCGCGCTGGGGCGAAACATCGCCCTCGAACGTGCCGGTGATGATCTCGTAAGGGCGCTCTCCCGGTGTGAGCGGAGCGGGCGTGCGTGTCGCGACATGGATGGCCGTGACCCGCGCCTGCGCGCCCGAGGCAAGGGCCAGCAGGGCACCGCCGAGCAGAAGGGCGCTACGCATCGTCGATCTCCATATCCAGCAGTTGCGCGCCCAGCGTCTTGCCGTGGGCATCGAGCGCCAGCGAGCGCGTGACGCCGCCCGAGAGCACCCCGTGCAACACGAAATTCACCGCGCCCAGATTGGGCAGCACGAAGCGCTCGATCCGCAGGGGTCGCAGCGTTGCAAGGTGCGCGGCCACCCGTTCGGCGCTCAGCAGCCTTTCGAGCCGCGCGAACTGGGCAGCGTCGCGCACGAAGACGCAGATCTGGGAAGTGTCGCCCTTGTCGCCGGTGCGGGCATGGGCGAGGTCACGCAGCTGCATCAGCTGACCCCGTGGACAATGGAAGGCGTCACCGTCTCGCGCCCGATGAGGATGGAGGCAACAGCCACCACTTCGCGCAGCGTCGTGGTCACGCCGCCGCCGCCCGAGGGCCCGTTGAGATAGAGCGCCTCCACTTCCGCGCCGATTTCCGCCGCGATGGCGCGGTCCGCGCAGCGAGCGGCAACGCGCGCGCGCACTTCGGCCGGATCTGGCGCCCGGCCAGTGACATTGGCGGAGTTCACACCGATGAGGTCGTAGCGGACTTCATCGAGCGGCAGGCCCAGCAAGGCCAGCCGCTCTGCCACGATATCGAGCGCCAGTTGCCCACGCGCCGCCGCGCCCGGCCCGGCATATGCGATCTGCCCTTCGCCGACGAAGCCGTCCTCATAGCCGACGGATACCTTGAGGGTTTCGGGCCGCGGATGGCCGGTGACCCCGGAAACCGCAATGCGATCGGGCCCGGCCTGCGCCAGTTGGAGCGTGGTGAAATCGGCGACAACATCGGCCTGCAGATAGCGGGCGGGATCGAGGATTTCGTACATCGCCTGCTCTCGCGCATTGGCGAGCGTCAGTTGCCCGCCCGTGCCGGCCACCTTGGTAAGCACGGCATTGCCGTCTTCGCCCACTTCGGCCAACGGAAAGCCCAGCCGCGCCAGGCCGGGCACGTCGTTGTAACCCGGATCGGCAAAGTACCCTCCGGTCAGTTGCCCGGCGCATTCCAGCAAGTGGCCAACCACCGTCCCTCGCGCCAACCTAGTCCAATCGTCTTCGGCCCAGCCGAACGCATGGATCATCGGCGCCAGGAACAACGCAGGATCGCACACCCTGCCGGTGAAGATCACCTGCGCGCCTTCGGCCAGGGCACGCGCGATGGGAAAGGCGCCGAGATAGGCATTGGCCGAAATGGGCTGCAGATCGGCCAGGGAACCTTCGCGGTCGATCAGCGGGTGGTCCTCGCCCACAATGCTGGTCAGGACATCGTCTCCCAGCACGGCCGCCATGCGAATGCCGCCCAGGCCCATCTCGCGCGCCACGTCGAGCGCGGCGTTCATGGCGGCCAAGGGATTGGCCGCCCCCATGTTGGACACGATACGCACGCCGCGGGCCATGGCTGGGCCCAGCACCGCACGCATACGCCGCGCCAGCCGGGGATCATAGCCGGCGGACGGATCGTGCCGCCGCGCAAGCTGCGCCAGTGCGATGGTGCGTTCGGCCAGGCATTCGAAGCAGAGGTAATCCAGTTCGCCCCGTTCGACCAATTCGACGGCCGGCTCGATCCGGTCTCCGGCAAAGCCGGCCCCGGCACCGATGCGTATACTTCTCATGCTTTTCTCACTCATATGCCGATCAGGCCGATGGCCAGCGCCGCCACGGTCATCACCAGGGTGGCGCAAAGCAGCCAGGGAAAGGCAAAGCGCTGGTGCGCGCCCAGTTCGATGCGGCTCAGGCCTGCCACCAGGAAGGTGGCCGGGGTCAACGGGCTGATCGGAAAGCCGACCGTGTGCATGCCGAGCAGCGCGGCCTGGGCCACCTGCACGCTGGGCACGCCGAAATGGCCGGCCACTTGCGCCACCACCGGCAGGACGCCGAAATAGAAACTGTCGGGATCGAACACGACGCTGAGCGGCATGGCGGTGAGCGCGACCAGCAGCGGGATGCTTCGCCCCATGCCCTCGGGAACCAGCGCGACGCTGGATTGGGCCAGGGCATGGATCAGCCCGGCGCCGTTCATGATGCCGGTAAACGCGCCCGCTGCGAACAGGACGCCGGCCATCATCATGGCGGGGCGGGCATGCGCCTCGATCCGCAGACGCTGCTCTTCGGCTCGCGGATAGTTGATCGTCAGGACCAGGGCGAAAGCGACCATGAAGACGACGGCCGGCTCAGCCACGCCGGTGACCATCAGGGCAATGACCGCGAGCGTAATCGCCAGGTTGAGCCAGAACAGGCGCGGGCGGTGCAGCGGGTCCGCGGTCGCCGGGGCAGTCGGCACGGCATCGGGCGCCGCCGACGCGCCAGGCAAGGCGGCCAGGCGCCGTTCCTCGCGTCGTCCCATCCACCATGCCGCAGCAAACACGAAGACGAGGCCGACCAGCTGGACCGGAAGCATTGGCGTGAAAATCTGGGCCGGGGTAAGATGCAGCGCGGCGCTGGCGCGCAAGGTGGGCCCCGTCCACGGCAGGAAATTGACGCCGGCAGCCAGCGAGGCGCAGCAGGCCAGAATGCGGCGGTCCATGCCGAGCTGGTCGTAAAGCGGTAGCATGGCCGGCACCGTGATCAGGAAGCATACCGCGCCCGACCCATCGAGATGGATCAGCAAGGCCAAAAGCGCGGTGCCCATGGTAATGCGCGACGGCTTGCGCCCCACCAGGCGCAAGACCGCGCCTACCAGTGGCGCCAGCAGTCCGGCATCGCTGACCACGCCGAAGAACAGGATGGCAAAGACGAACATGCCGGCCACCGGCGCGATCTTGGTCACGCCCGCGATGATCCAGCCCGGAACGCCGGCCCCCTGGCCCAGCAGGATCGCGCCGATCACCGGCACCAGGATCATTGCCGCGAGCGGGGAAAGCCGGTTGGTGAGAATGACCGCCAGCATCACGCCGACGATGGCTAGCGCCCCCAGCGCCAGAACCCCCACGGGCAGGACGGCTGCGACCGGCATCAGCATGCTCCCTTGGCGGTCAGCAGGCTCAGCATGTTCTGGGCGGCGGGGGAGGGGCTGCGGCCCGACAGATGGGCAATGCCGATCACCCGTTCGGCCCGGCTGTCATTCAGGCGATGCCATTCCAGATCATGCGCCCCCACCATGGGACGGCACGAGAGCGGCAGTGCGCTGATCCCCAGACCCGCGGCGATGAAGGCACCCAGCGTGGCGGGCTGTGCACATTCATAGAGCGGGCGCGGGGCGAGCCCGGCGCGGGCCAGGGCCGCATCGGTGATCTGGCGCACGCTGCTGGTGGGCGCCATGGCGATGAAGGGGGCATCGGCAAAGCTGTGCCAGCCGGGATCGGCCGGTGCTTCTCCGGCGCGGCAGACCAACGCGCAGGGATCGGTGAACAGCGGCACGAACGTGAAATCCTCCCCGGCGTCGTCGGGCGGAGTCATCACCGCCAGATCGATCAGCCTTTCGCGCAAGTTCTGATAGATCGTGCCCGCGAGCCCCTCGCGCACCGTGACATCGACACCGGGCCAGGCATCGCGAAAACGGCTGAGCACGCCGGGCAGGTCGCCCACCGCATAGGACGGCAGCACGCCCAGGGCGATCCGGCCGCGCTGGCCCGACAGCGTTTGGCCCAGTTGATCGAACGCGTCGTCGAAATCGGCGATCAGGCGCTCGGTCAGCCGCAGCAGGTCTTCGCCAGCCGGCGTGAGGGCAACATGGCGGCGGTTGCGATCAAACAGCCGCGCGCCGAGATCTTCTTCCAGCAGGCGAATGGTGCGCGAAAGGGCCGGCTGTGACACATGCACGAGTTCTGCCGCACGGCTGAAGTTGGCCGCCTGGGCCAGGATGCGGAACTGGCGCAACGTGGAAAGGCTGGGGGTGCGGGGCATGCGGAACCTGTGCGCCAGAGGGAACCGCACGGGCGATCGTGCGGCGGGCGCATGGTGGCGGGCGCTGCGCGCGTCGTCCAGCAGGCAGGCGGCAAAGGCGCCGGCCCCGGCTGGAATGCTGCGCTCAAGCCCGCCACCCATCGTCAGAACTTGGCCGCGATGCGCGCATAGACCTGCCGTCCGAACGGATCGGCGATCGAGGGCAGGTAGCCGTTGTACTTGGCAAATCCGGGCGCGGTGTTGAACATGTTGATCACGCCGAGCGTGAGCGCATAGCGATCTTCCTTGCCGAAATTCAGGCTATATTGCGCGTCGAACACGGAAAAGGCGCTGACACTGGTGGCGACGGTCGGCACCACCGCGCCGCTGCCCGAGGTGTTGAGGCTTTGCCCGTAATCGTCCTTAACGCCGGCGGTGTAGCGCCAGGTGAGGGACAGCGTGTGAGGGCCATACCCGGCGTCAATGCCGGCCACGCTGCGCCAGCGTGGCGCGGCCGAGGATGACGTGGGCGATTGGGTGAAGGCATTGCGATAGCCTACGCCATCATAGACGACCGATCCCGTCACTTTGCCGTTGGCATCGCGCAGCAGCACGCCGGTATCGACGTCATAGGCCAGGAGATAGGTCAGCGTGTCCCGCAGCGTCAGTTGGACGGGGCCGGCATCGAACGCATACTGGCCCTGGAGATCGAGGCCGGCGGTCTTGGTGCCGCTGGGCGCGTTGAAGCTGGTCACGATCACCGATTGCAGCGTGCCGGTCAGCGGATCGCGGATCACCGCGCTGCCGTTGGGCGCGGTGTTGACCACCTGCTGCGGGTTCTGCGTCGAAATCTGGTTGTTGAACTGATACTTCCAGTAATCGATCGAGAAGCGCGCGCCGCGCTTTGGCACGAATGTGGCGCCGATGTTGTAGACCGTGGACGACTGCGGCTTGAGATCGGGATTGCCATAAGTCTGGATCGTGCGGAACGAGGTGGTGCCATCGACCGGGTCGGTGACATTGACCACGTTGGTGCCGATCAACGAGGCCGAACCGTTGGCCAGCGTGGGCGCCTGGAACGCCTTGCTGTACGATCCGCGCAGCGAGAACCATTCGGTCGGGCGCCAATTGGCCGCCACCTTGGGCACGGCCTTGCTATAGCCGCCGGCGTCTTCGTATCGCGCCGCCAGGTTGAGCGTGAGGCTGTCGATCGGCTGGTAGTTCGCTTCGGCAAACACGCTTTTCACTTCGCGCGAGAACGCGGTGTTGAGATGCTTGCCCAGAAAGCCGCCATAGCCCGAAAGCAGCAGGTCGGAATACGTGGTGGTCGATTTCTCGCGGCGATATTGCGCGCCCAGCGCCACGTTGATCTCGTGGCCGGCGATGCTGGCCAGCGGGCCGTTCACCACCGCTTCGGCAATGTAGTATTCGCGCTTGAAATCGGTGAAGACGTCGCTTTGCAGATTGTGGATCAGCGAGGGATCCATCTGCGCAAGGTTGGCCTGGAACGGGCTGTAATAGAGGCAACTGCCCTGTCCGGCCACGGCGCCGCTGCCACCACCGAGGAAATTGGTGTTGCAGTTCGGGCCGCCATAGCCGCGCAGGGCGGCCTGGAACAGGTTCATGTCGGTATCGCGATCGCGCGCGATGGTCTGCGAGGCGGAGTAGGTGCCGGTGGCCAGGTACTTCCATCGCCCGATCAGGTTGCCGCGCGCCCCAGCCACATAATGCTGCTGGTTCACTGTGTCGCGCATCACGCGATATTCGTAGCCACCCGGAAAGCCCTGGGCACCGATGACACGGCCATAGAACAGCACGTCCACGCCAAACGGATTGTAGGGATTGGACGCGGGCATCGTCGCATTGCCGGCATTCTGCGCATAGGACGGCACGCCAAACCGCTGGGAATCCTGGTGGTAATAGCTGATTTCGGCAAACAGGGTGTTGGCGTCGTTGATTTCGAACGTCGTGTCGTTGTGGATGTTGATGCTGCGCGCGCGCGGCCGGATCGGGTTCTTGGGCTGGAAATTGTAGAGGCAGTTGCCCAGGCCGAACGTGGCCCCACTGGCGGGGGAATAGACGCTGTTGGTGCCATCCGCGCCGCAATTGGGGTCCACCACCTTGAGCGTGCCGGTGGCCGATTTGTTGGCATCGTAAAGCGCGGTGTAATCGTTGCCGTTGATCACCACATGGCCCCCGGTGGCGGTAAGCGGGCGGCCGGTCAGCAGATAGCTACCGGGATAGCCGGCCGCCGTGGGGTTGAAGAAATTGGTGACCGCGCGATCGGAATTCTGGAGATTGTCCTGAAACCGATAGGAGCCGGAAAGGACGGTGTGGAAGCGATCGTTGCCTACGCCCAGCATGGCCTGCGCGTTCCACGCCGGCGATTTCGCCACGCTGGTGAACTGGGCGCTGGCCTTCAGGCCGGTGAACCGGGTGTCGGTCAACACGTTGAAAACGCCAGCCACCGCATCGGCGCCATAAGTTGACGAAGCCCCGTCGAGCAGCACTTCGACCCGCTGGATCGCGATGTCGGGGGTAAGGCTGTTGAGGTTGACGTAATCGTCGCCGCCCTGCGGGGTCACGCGGCGGCCATTGAGCAGAACCAGGGTGGAGCCGGCGCCAAGACCACGCAAGTTGGCAGAGCGGGTATCGCGCGTATCGGCGCCGCCCTTGGAAAGATCCTGCAAACCCCCGGTGCTGCCGACGTTTTGCGGAATGAAGCGGGTGAGATCGCCGATCGAGGATGAGCCGGTGCGCGCGATGGCGGCGTTGTCCACCGCAAGAATGGGCGACGCGCGGTTTTCCTGGCGAATGTTGCCGAGGTAGGAACCCGTCACCACAATCTCTTGCGGTTTGGGTTCGGCCGGCGCCGGCTGATCCGCGGGCGGAGCCGATTGCGCCTGCGCCGTGCCTTGTCCGCCCATCACGCAGATCGCCAGCGCAGAACCGACGAGCAGATTGCACCGGATCGTTGAAAAGCCCTTCATGTACACCTCCAGGTCACCATCGCCGAAGAGGTGTCGCCGCCGCAGCAGCCCGTAAGGCTGGCTCGCCTCGTTGCCCTCTCCACCATGGTGGTGTTTTGTTGTGGGGGCGGAATGGCGCGGCAGCGTGATCAAGTGAAATATAATGAACGGATCATCTTATAACCTGAAATTATAAGACGCCGCACCGGCCGGCCAGCGCCGCCGATCATGGCGATCCAACGGCCATGCGGTGCGCGGCGCCCAGAACGGTGATGCTCCAGGCATCTGCGGGAAAGATCGTTCTCGCAAAAGGCGTTGCGGGCAAGTAGCCCGCTTGCATCTTGGCGCCGCCGCTCCCACTTGGTGGGAATGCTACCGCACACTCGCGCGATGATCGCCGCCGCAGCCTACGCCTTCATCTTCGAAAAGAAGGTGGCAGGTGTCCACGACCATACGACCGGGCAGGACCTGCAAATCGCGGCAGAGGTTCGGGGCGGCCGCCTCCAAGGCCAAGACGGCGATCGTTCGGCCAAATTCGGCGGCACCCTTCCCGAGTTGCACGATGCTGGCGACGATGCATTCGTTTCGCTCGAAATCGATGGCAACACGGCCCGTGGGTACGATCGCGGCTCGTCCAGCCACTATACACTGACGGCGGAGAGCCAGGTGCTACAGCTTTACGACCACGCGGAACAAGCCTGGTTCGCCTATACCATCCAATCCATCTGAGCTTTGCTGGCCAAATGGCCAGAGCTTGCCGGGCGCCGGCGGTTGCCCCGGGGCGATACGGCCCGCCCCGGAGGGTCGAAGAATTTGCCCACGCCGCCTAGCAGTCGCTTGCCTTCCGGCGGCGAACCAGGGTCTGGGCATTGGTGTATTCAAGCAGCCCTTCGGTGCCGCCTTCGACACCCAGGCCCGATTGCTTCATGCCGCCAAAGGCCGCGAGCGGGCTGAGATGCTGGGTCTCGTTGATCCACACCGTTCCGCTCGCGATCTGCTGCGCCACGGCCAGCGCAGCGTCCTCGTCGGTGCCCCAGACCGAGGCGCCCAGGCCATACTCGCTTGCATTGGCGCGGGCGATGACCTCGTCCACGTCGCTGAACTTGAGCAGCGGCAGGATGGGGCCGAACTGCTCTTCCTGGACAATCCGGCTTGCTTCGGGCGGATTGTCCAGGATCGTCACCGGCACGAAATAGCCCGGCCCGGCGTGCGGTTCGCCGCCGGTCAGGAATTGGTAGCCCTGTGTGCGTGCATCGGCGATCAGGTCGCGCACGCGGCGAAATTGCACCGCGTTGTTGACCGGGCCAAGCTGCGTTCCCTGCTCGGCGCCGTTGCCGACTTTCACCGTGCGGGCATAAGCGACCAGTGCCTGCTTGAGCCGATCATAGACCCGCTCGTGCACGTACATCCGCTTGGTGGCGATGCAGACCTGGCCGTTGTTGGCAAACGCCGCCCAGAACAGCGGCTCGGCCAGCGCCTCCACATCGGCATCGGGCAGCACGATCGCGGGATCGTTGCCGCCCAGTTCCAGCGTGACGCGCTTGAGCGTGGCCGAAGCGCTCTGCATCACCCGGCGGCCGGTTGCGCTGGAGCCGGTGAAACTCACCTTGTCGATGCCGGGATGCTCGGTCAGCCAGGGGCCGAGCTGATCGCCCCCGCTGATGGTGTTGAGCACGCCGGCCGGCAGAATGCGTGCGGCCAGCTCACCGAATTTCAGCGTCGTCAGCGGGGTGAACGGCGAAGGTTTGAGCACCACGGTGTTGCCTGCGCGCAGCGCCGGGCCGAGCTTGAACATCGCCAGCACCATCGGGTAATTCCAGGGCGCGATGGCGCCCACGACGCCGATGGGAACGTGCCGCGTCTCGCTATGGCGTTCCGGGCTGTCCTCGTTGACGGTGGCCGGCAGCGCCAGGCTGGCCGCCCCCTTCAGCCAATAGGCCGAGGCGAGGATCTCGGTCCGGGCGTCGGCATGCGGCTTGCCTTGCTCGGCAGTCAGCAGCCTTGCAAAACCGTCGATTTCCGCCACCAGCGCATCGGCCAGTTGCACGAGCAGCGCGCCGCGGGTGTCGATCGCGGTGGCCGCCCAGCCCGGAAAGGCAGACCGTGCCGCCGCGACCGCGGCATCGAGTTCGTCACGTGACGCATCCGGGGCGCGGGCGATCGCTGCTTCGGTTGCTGGATTGACCACGTCGAAGCCATGTTTGCCGGTCACTGCCCGGCCGCCGATGGTCATCGAAAAAGACGCTTCGAACTCCATTTCGCTCTCCGTTTGGTCGGCGCGATGCCCTGCGGTCGCGCTCTTGCCGGGGGCGTATCAGATCGCCCGATGCCTGCCGTGCGGTGCGCAAGAAATGTCAAAAAGCGCGGCAAGTCGGTGCAACGCGCTGCGCGAAATGCTGCGCTACACCGTCAACTGGAAAAGGCCGGGACAGAGCCTTGAAACAGACGGAGAGGCACCATGAAAGCCAGGATCATCGCTGCGCTGCTAGCGGGGGGCGCGTCGACACTTCCCATGTCGGCATTTGCGCAGTCCACCACAGATGCCAACAGCGCGCCTGCCACGCCGGATCAGGCGGCGCCGGCAGCAACCAGCGGGATAGCCGGCGAGGGCGAGATCATCGTCACGGCGCAGCGGCGCGCGGAATCCATCCTGCGCGTGCCGATCGCGATTTCGGCAATTGGCGGAGACACGCTGAGCAGCAAGGGAATTACCAATTCCGCCAGCCTGGCAACCGCCGTGCCCAACCTGCAGGTCAGCAGCCCCTATGGCTCGACCCAGCCCAACTTCTCGCTGCGTGGCATCAGCGTGGCCAACGAATACAACTCCAACCAGGCGTCGCCGATCGGCGTCTATGTCGACGATATCTATCTCGCCAGCCGCACCGCGCACGGCATGGGCCTGTTCGACATGGAACGCGTGGAAGTGCTGCGCGGGCCGCAAGGCACGCTGTTCGGGCGCAACACGACGGGCGGCGCCATCAACTTCATCACCAAGACCCCCACGCTGCGTGGCAACCAGGGCTATGGCGAGGTCGGCTATGGCAATTTCAACACCTTCACCGCGCAGGCTGCGGTCGAAGCGACGATGGTGCAGGACGAACTGGGTGTGCGGATCGCCGGCAATTATGCCAAGGGCGACGGCCAGATCCAGAATGTCTATCCCGGCGGGCGCGACGCCAATTCGCAAGATACGCTGCAGGGCCGCCTGACGCTGCGCATGCGCCCGGGCAACGGGCCGCTCGATATCAAGCTCAAAGTCTATGGCGGGCGCGATCGCGGCAGCCAGGCGGCGGTACAGGGGTTGCAGCCCTACCGCAGCGGGCTCGATTTCTTCCAGGTCAACGAGAACCGCATCGGCCTGAACAAGACCGAGGCCTATGGCGCCTCGGCCACGATCGCCTACAGCTTCTCGCCCGCGCTCACCTTTACCTCGATCACCTCGCGCGATGGCGGCAAGCAGAACCTGCAGCAGGCGGCCGATGGTTCCCCGCTCGACGTGCTCGACATCAACTGGCAGTCGAAATTCCAGCAATTCAGCGAGGAAGCGCGCCTCAATTATGATGCCGGCAAGCTCAAGCTGGTGGGCGGTGGCTTCTATGGCTGGGACGAGACGATCACCGACAACACGTTCAACATAGGCCAGGCGATCGCACCAACGATCAATGGCGGCTTCTTCCAGCACTATCGCCAGGTGCGCCGCTCTTACGCCATCTTTGCACAGGGCGACTATGCCCTGACGCCCAAGCTCACCCTCACGCTTGGCGCGCGCTACACCTGGGACCGCAGCCAGTACCGCGATGGCTACGCCTATCTGTTTGCCGGCGATATCGGCGGGACGCAGACGCCGCTGGCAACAACCGTGCCCTGCCCGACGGTGCCGGGGACCTGTGCCTATAACGCGGCGGCGCGCTATCAGTTGGATGGCCGCAACAACGCGCTCACCGGGCGTGTCTCGCTGGGCTATACGTTCGACAACGGCACGCTGGTCTATGCCAGCTACAACCGTGGCTATCGTTCCGGCGCGTTCAACGGCGGTGGCTATACTTCTTCGGCGGGGATCAACTACATCGAGCCCGAACGGGTCAACGCCTATGAAGTCGGTCTCAAGGGGCGCTATTTCGGCAATGCGCTGACGCTGTCCATGGCCGGCTTCTATTACGATTATCGCAACCAGCAGGTGCAGGACACGCGGCCGGGGCCCGTGTCCTACCTGGTCAACGCGCCCAAGGCCGAAGTCTATGGCGCCGAAGGTGAAGCGCGGCTGCGGGTGGGGCCAGGCCTGGTCCTCAACCTGGCGGCCGGGTATCTTCACGCCACGTACAAGGAACTGACGCTCCAAAGCACCAATCTGGCGGGCAACGACCTGCCGTTCGCGCCGCGTTTCACCGCGCAGGCGGGCGCTGACGTGACAGTGTTCCGCAACGGCAGCACCGGACTGATCGTGTCGCCCAACGTCGCCTATTTCTCGCGGCAATACTTCTCGCCGTTCAATGCGGTGAACGCCGTGGGCACGGCGCAGCGCAACAGCGAATTGCAGCAGGAAGGCTATGCCAAGGTGAACCTCACCGCCGCGCTTACGATCGACCGCTTCACGATCAAGGCCTTTGCCAACAACCTGCTGAACGCCCGCACGTATGCCTATGGGCTCGACCTGCGCGGGGCGGGCTTTCCCTACAACTTCCTGGTTCCGGCCATGCCGCGCACTTACGGCGCGTCCATCCGGGTGGGCTTCTGACGATGAGCACGGCCATTCGCACCGACCTGAAGGATCCCGGCCTTTACGAGGCCGGTGTTCCCTGGGACATTTTTGCCGCGCTGCGCCGGGACGATCCGGTCCACTGGACGCCCGAGGCCGACGGTGCCGGCTTCTGGTCGGTGCTGCGCCATACCGACATCGTGGAGGTTTCGCGCCAGCCGCAGCTGTTTTCGTCGGCTTACGAAAACGGTGGCCACCGCATTTTCAACGAGAACGAAGTGGGGCTGACGGGCGCTGGCGAATCCGCGATCGGGGTGCCCTTCATCTCGCGCGATCCGCCGCTCCACACCCGCTATCGCAAGTTCATCATGCCCGCCCTGGCGCCCGGGCGGCTGGGAGATATCGAGGCCCGCATCCGCGAGCGGGTGGCGCGGCTGATCGATGCGATCCCGCTGGGGGAGCCGGTCAATCTCGTTCCGCTGCTGTCGGCGCCACTGCCGCTGATGACGCTGGCAGAACTGCTGGGCGTTTCGGGTGACCTCTGGCCCAAACTCTATGACTGGACCAACGCGTTCGTGGGCGAGGACGATCCGGAGTTCCGCCAGAGCCCCGGTGCCATGGCGGCCACCCTGGGCGAGTTCTTCGCTTTCGCCCAGGACTTGTTCGACGCCCGCCGTGCCGAGCCGACGCCGGACATCGCGTCGCTGCTTGCCAATGCGGAGGTCGACGGCGTGCCGGTGCCGTTCCGCGATTTCGTCGGCAATCTCATCCTGGTGCTGGTGGGCGGCAACGAGACGACGCGCAATTCGCTCAGCCACAGCGTGGCCGCCTTTTCCGCCCATCCCGACCAGTGGCAGGCGATCCGCACAGATCGCGACCTGCTCAAGACCGCGACGGCCGAGATGGTGCGCTTTGCCAGCCCGGTGATGCACATGCGCCGCACCGCCATGGCAGATACGGTCATCGGCGGGCAGAAGGTGGCGAAGGGCGACAAGGTTGTCCTGTGGTACATATCGGGCAATCGCGACGAGCAGGTGTTTGCCGAGCCCGACCGCTTCCTGGTGGCGCGACGCGGCGCCGCACACGTCGGTTTCGGATCGGGTCAGCATGTCTGCGTCGGTTCGCGACTGGCCGAGATGCAGTTGCGCGTGGCCTTCGACATGCTGGCCGATCGTGTTACCTCTTTCGAAGTGCAAGCGCCGCCGCGACGGTTCCGGTCGAACTTCATCAACGGCCTCAAGAACCTCGACGTCAATCTGCGGCCTGCCTGAGGAGAGGCGCGATGGGCAACCGGCAGACGACGAACGAGACGATCATCGCCGACACGATCGGGCGCGCACCCGATCGCAGCGTGAACATCGGTGCGTGGCAGTTCGCGCGGTGGCGCCAGTTCATCGGCAGTTACGAATTGCCCGCGCTCGTCGATCCGGTGTTCGTGGTCCATGTCGGCGGCAAGCCCGATACCCGGTTGTGGGAAGCCGACCACTGGAGCGCGGCGCGCTCGATCCCTGGTTGCGCAACGATCGTGCCGGCGGGCTGCCGCACCGGCTGGCGGATCGACGGGGAACTGGATGTGGTCACCGTTTCCGTTCCCCTGTCGCAGTTGCAGCAGGAGCAGGCTTTCAGCCAGTTTCGCGAGATGCGCTTCGCCTTTGCCGATCCGCTGGGCATAGCGTTGACCCGGCAGATCCTGGGCGAACTCTACGGCGCGCCCACGCCCGAGCGCACTGCTTATATCGGCACGCTGCTCGATGCGCTCAAGGCGCACACACTGCGCGGTTCGGCATTGAGCAACGAAGGCGCGTTTCCCAGCGCGGATTTTTCCGCCTATCGCATCCATCAGATCATGAACGACATCCTGGCGCGCCCGGAAGCCGAGCACAGCCTGGAAGCGCTGGCTGCCAAGGCCGGGCTGACGCCATCGCACTTCTGCCGCGTGTTCAAGCGCGCGACCGGTGTGTCTCCCCACCAATATGTCATGAAAGCGCGGCTCGACCGAGCGCGCGACCTGCTGGGGCAGTCCGACCTGTCGGTGGCCCAGGTCGCCGACATGACCGGCTTTACCAGCCAGAGCCACTTCACCCGCGCCTTCCGCCAATATGCCGGCCAGACCCCGAGCAGTTGGCGACATCCCCCGCAATAGCTTCGAGGAACCTGATGCAGACTATCGCTGCCGTCGCCCGTGAGCCCCATGGCGCATTTTCGATCGAGACGGTGGCCGTGGATGCCCCGCGCGCGGGCGAAGTGATGGTGCGCATTGTCGGGGTTGGGCTGTGCCATACCGATCTCGTGTTCCGCGACCAGTTCGTGCCCTATCCGTTGCCGGCCGTGCTAGGCCACGAGGGCGCCGGGATCGTGGAGATGGTGGGCGAGGGCGTCAGCGGCTTGCAGCGCGGGGATCGCGTGGTGCTGGGTTTTTCCAGCTGCGGCCACTGCCCGCGCTGCGATGAAGGACTGCCCAGCTATTGCCGCGAATTTCCCCCGCTCAACTACGCCGGAATGCGGCTTGAGGACGGCTCCAAGGCCTATGCCTGCGGCGATGAGGCGGTTTCTTCGCACTTCTTCGGCCAGTCGAGCTTTGCCGGGCACGCGATCGTGCGCGCGGGCAATGTCGTCAAGATCGACGATCAGGAAGCGCCGCTGGAAATCCTCGGGCCGCTTGGTTGCGGATTCCAGACCGGGGCTGGGGGCGTGATGCGCTCGATGGCCTGTCCGGCCGGATCGACGATCGCCATCGTCGGCGGGGGACCGGTCGGCCTGGCGGCAGTGATGGGCGCGGTGATCCAGGGCTGTTCGCAGATCGTGCTGATCGAGCCCGTGGCCGGGCGGCGGCAACTCGCGCGCGAACTCGGCGCGACGCACACGATCGATCCCGCCACCCAAGACGTGACTGCCGCGCTGCGTGCACTGCTGCCGCACGGAGTGGACTTCGCCTTCGACACCAGCGGCCGGGTGGAGGCGATCGAGGCCGTGCTGGGAGCGCTTACCGCGCGGGGGATGCTTGGGCTCGTCGGCGTGCCCGCGCGCGCAGAAGACACCCTGGCGATCAACCTGGCCGGTATGATCACTTATGGCCAGCGCATCGTCGGGATCATGGAGGGCGACAGCGACCCGCAGCGCTTCATTCCCGAACTGATCGCGGCACACCGGGCCGGGCAATTTCCGTTCGACCGGCTGGTAAAGACCTTTCCGCTCGCCGCGATCAACGAGGCTGTTCTGGCGCAGAAGCGGGGCGATTGCGTCAAGGTCGTGCTGATCCCCTAAGCTTGGCGCGCGCCCTTCAACCGTTGGGGGGCGCGTAGCGCTCGCGCAGCAGGCGCTTGAACAGCTTGCCGGTGGGCTCGCGCGGCAGGGCATCGGTAAAATCGATCCGGCGCGGGGTCTTGACCGAGCCCAGCTCGCGCCGGGCAAAAGCGCGCAGTTCCTCGGCAAGTGCAGCGTCGGCGGATATGGAATGGGCCGGCTGGACCACGGCGAGCACCAATTCGCCCATTTCCTCGCACGGGACCCCGATTACGGCCACGTCGGCGACGGCGGGATGGGTGACGAGCAGGTTTTCGATTTCCTGCGGATAGATGTTCACCCCGCCCGAAATGATCATGAAGCTCTTGCGATCCGAAAGGAACAGGAAGCCGTCACGATCGACATGGCCGATGTCGCCCAGTGTCGCCCAACCGCGCGCGTCATGCGCTTCCGCCGTCTTTTCCGGGTCGTTGAGATATTCGAACGTCGGCCCGTCGCTGAAATAGACCGAGCCGATCGCGCCTGGCGGCAGCTCTTGTCCCGCTTCATCGAGAACGTGCAACTGCCCCAGCACGGCACGGCCGACGGAGCCAGGCTTTTGAAGCCATTCCTCGCAGGACAGGGCGGTGATCCCGCAGCATTCGGTGCCGGAATAGTATTCGTGCACGATCGGGCCGAGCCAATCGATCATCGCGCGCTTGACGGGCACGGGGCAGGGCGCGGCGGCATGGACCACGGCGCGCAGGGAAGAGAGATCATGCGCGGCGCGCACCGCATCGGGCAGCTTGAGCATTCGCACGAAATGGGTGGGGACGAACGTGGCGTGGGTGATCCGGTAGCGTTCGATCAGGCGCAGGGTCGCTTGGGTATCGAACCTTTCCATCACCACAACCGTTCCGCCCAATTGCTGCACCGCCATGGCCCAGCGCAACGGCGCAGCATGATAAAGCGGCGAGGTGGAGAGATAGACGGTGTGCTGGTCCATCCCATAAAGCGTGGCGCCCATCCGCATCAGCGGCGTTTCGGCGCCGATCGGCCCATCGGGCAGCGCCGGCATCACGCCTTTGGGGCGGCCCGTGGTGCCCGAGGAATAGAGCAGGTCGGTCCCGGCGCTTTCATCGGCGATCCGGGTTTCGGGCAGTCGCGCGGCTGCGGCCTGCCAGTCGCCCAGCCGATCGTCGGCGCCGGTCCAGCGATAGGCGGCAAGGTTCGGCAGGTCGGCCAGCGCCGCCTGGGCAAGTTCGGCATGCTCGGCTGAAACCACCAACAGCTTCGCGCCGCAATCGCGCAGGATATAGGCGATGTCGCGCGGGCTCAGCTTGTTCGAGATCGCCGTCTGGTACAGCCCCGATCGTTGCGCGGCCCAGCCGAACACGAACACTTCGGGTGCGTTGGCGAACAAGGTGGCGACAACGTCGCCCCGCCGCAGCCCCAGTGCCCGCAATTGCCATGCGCTCTGGTTGGACAGCGCCTCCAGCGTGCCGAAACAGATCGTCTCGCCGGTTTCGGCCAGCACCAGGGCGGCCTTGTGCGGGTTGCGCGCGGCATGATCGGCCGGGTGCATGTTTCCTCTCCTTTGCTCTTGTGCTGGCGAGGAACCACGCGCGTGGGGCGGGCAGCAACCGGCGCGCAAGAAATGTCAAAATCCGCGCACCGCCCGGGCAAAGCCCAACCGCCCGTTGTTCGCTATTCCCCATTTCATCGCAATCCGGGCAACGGATGCCAATGGAGAGGCCACGTGATCCCCAACGAACCGCAGCGGCAGATCCGCGATGATGTCCACGCGTTGGCGCAAGCGCGGTTTCACCCTGCGACGCGGCCTGCGCAGCAGAAGGCAGTGCGCCCGCGCTGTTCGGCAAGCTTCGCGTGCAAGGCGATCAAGCGCACCAGGAAGGAACGTCTGTGACCGGCCCAAGCATTACCGTCGAGCGTGACGGACCCCTTACGATCATTACCCTTGCCCGGCCCGAGGCGCACAACGCGCTGCATGCTGCGGCACACGAGGAGTTGGCGGCAGCGTTCGATGCGTTCGCTGCCGATCCCGACCAATGGGTGGCGATCATCACCGGCGCGGGTGAAAAGGCCTTCTGCGCCGGCCATGACCTGAAGCAGCAGGCATCGGGCGGTGGCATGGCAACGCCGCCCAGCGGCTTTGCCGGCCTTACCGCGCGGTTCGACCTGGCCAAGCCGGTGATCGCGGCGGTGAACGGGGTGGCCATGGGCGGCGGGTTCGAGATCGCGCTGGCCTGCGATATCATCGTCGCGCAATCGCGCGCGGTGTTTGCCTTGCCCGAGCCGCGCGTGGGGCTGGCCGCGCTTGCCGGTGGTATGCAGCGGCTGCCACGCGCGATCGGCCTGAAGCAGGCGATGGGCATGATGCTCACCGGCCGGCGGGTATCGGCCGAGGAAGGGATGCGGCTGGGCTTTGTCAACGCGGTGACGGACGGAGACGTGCTCGCGCTCGCCCGGCAATGGGCGGCAGACATTCTGGCCTGCAGCCCAATGGCCGTGCGGGCGACCAAGGACGCGGTGCTGCGCGGGCTGGATACGCCGGCCGAGCGGGCCATGGCCGAACAATGGTCTTACCCCGCGCTGGAAGCGATGCTGTTGTCGCAAGACGCGGCAGAAGGCCCGGCGGCCTTTGCCGAAAAGCGCGCGCCCGTGTGGAAGGGCTGCTGACCATCGCCGTGGCGCCAGCATCGCCACGGGCCGCAAATCGAATTTTCAGGGAGTTTGAGCATGGCTGAAGCCTATATCGTAGAAGCCGTTCGCACCGCTGGCGGCCGCCGCAACGGCCGCCTGGCAGGGGTGCATCCCGCCGATCTGGCCGCCACTGTGCTCAACGCACTGGTTGATCGCAGCGGCATCGATCCGGCGGCGGTCGACGATGTGATCCTGGGTTGTGTTACCCAAGCGGGTGAGCAGGCCTTTGCGTTCGCCCGCAACGCCGTGCTCGCATCCAAGCTGCCGGTCAGCGTGCCGGCGGTGACGATCGATCGGCAATGCGGATCGTCGCAACAGGCCGTGCATTTCGCGGCCCAGGCGGTGATGTCGGGTACGCAGGATATTGTCATTGCCGCCGGGGCCGAGAGCATGACGCGGGTGCCGATGTTCTCCAACCTGGCGTTCCACCAGCGTGAGGGCATCGGCATCGGCCCTGTCAGCCCTGCCGTCGCCGCGCGTTTTGGCGTAACCGAGTTCAGCCAGTTCCATGGCGCCGAGATGATCGCGCGCAAGCACGGCTTCGATCGCGAGACGCTCGATCGCTATGCACTGGAAAGCCATCGCCGCGCGGCGGCCGCCACCGAAGCGGGAGCCTTTGCCGACGAGATCGTGCCCGTGCTGGTCGATGGCGAACCGCATCTGCGCGATGAGGGCATTCGGTTCGACGCGACGCTGGAGGGGATTGGCGCGGTGCGGCTGCTGCAGGAAGGCGGCGTGATCTCTGCCGCCAATGCCAGCCAGATCTGCGATGGCGCCAGCGGCGTGCTGGTGGTGAGCGCGCGCGCGCTTAAAGCGCATGGGTTGACCCCGATCGCGCGGATCGTTGACCTTACCGTTACCGCCGGCGATCCGGTGATCATGCTTGAAGAGCCGCTGTTTGCCACCGATCGGGCGCTGCGCAAGGCGGGGCTCTCGATCGACGCGATCGACTTGTACGAAGTGAACGAAGCGTTCGCGCCCGTGCCGCTTGCCTGGCTAAAGCATGTCGGCGGCGATCCCGCGCGCCTTAATGTCAACGGTGGGGCGATCGCGCTCGGCCATCCGCTTGGCGCCAGCGGGACCAAGCTGATGGCCACGCTGATCCACGGGCTGCGCGCCCGGGGCAAGCGCTACGGACTGCAGACCATGTGCGAAGGCGGCGGCATCGCCAACGTCACGATCCTCGAGGCACTGTGATGGCGCTGCGCACGCGGATCACCGAGCTGCTCGGCATCGAGCATCCCATCGTCCAGGGCGGCATGATGTGGGTGGGGCGGGCAGAGCTTGCCGCTGCCGTATCGAACGCGGGAGCGCTGGGCATGCTCACCGCGTTGACCCAGCCCACCCCTGACGACCTGCGGCGCGAAATCGATCGCTGCCGGGCAATGACCGATCGCCCGTTCGGCGTGAACCTCACCATCCTGCCCTCGGTTTCGCCACCGCCCTATGCCGCCTATCGCCAGGCGATCATCGAGAGCGGCGTTACGATCGTCGAGACCGCCGGCCACCGCCCGCATGAGCATGTCGCAGCATTCAAGGCGCATGGCATCACCGTGATCCACAAATGCACGGCCGTCCGCCATGCCCTGTCGGCCGAGCGGATGGGGGCCGACGCAATCTCTATCGACGGGTTCGAATGCGCCGGGCATCCGGGCGAGGATGACGTGCCGGGCCTGGTGCTGATCCCGGCCGCCGCCAACCAGGTGCGCGTGCCGATGCTGGCAAGTGGCGGCTTTGCCGACGGGCGCGGATTGGTCGCGGCGCTGGCGCTGGGGGCCGAGGGCATCAACATGGGTACCCGTTTTTGCGCAACGGTCGAAGCGCCGATCCACGAGACGGTGAAGCGCTTCCTCGTCGCCAATGACGAGCGCGCGACCAACCTGATCTTCCGCCGCTTTGGCAATACCGGGCGGGTGGCCAAGAACAGCGTGTCTGACGCGGTGATCGCGCGCTCGCGCGATCCTGACGCGGTGTTCGAAGACATTCGCCCCCTGGTATCCGGCGCGCGCGGGCGAACGGCACTGGAAAGCGGTGACCTCGATGCCGGGCTGATCTGGGCGGGACAAGTCCAGGGGCTGATCCATGATGTGCCCTCGTGCCGCGATCTGATCGAGCGGATCGTGGCAGAGGCAGAAACGCTGATTGCGGGGCGGCTGGCCGCGTTCGCGGCGCGATAGCGGGCACCCTGCACAGCCTGCAACATGGTGTCACGCCGCTGCTGGTGCCGCAGGGGCAACGCGGGCCATGTTGCAGCAAGGCGGGCAACGCCTTTCATCGGGCCTAGACTCGCCGGCGCTTGCTCCGGCCCGGCCACGCAGTGCATGGTTGGGGTTGTTCCCTTGCCAAGGCTCTTGCGCGCTTGACCGACTTTGCCCCCATTCTGGCGACCATCGCGGTCTATGTTGGCGTGTTGAGCGTGATCGGCTGGCGGGCAGACCGGCGGCCGGCATCCGCCGCGGGCGCGTCGGGGCGATGGCGCGGGATGCGCTATGGGTTGTCGCTCGCCACGTTGTGTTCCGCCTGGACCTATTTCGGCGCCGTGGGCGATGCCAGCGAGGGAAGCTGGCTGTTCGTCGCCAATGCGCTTGGCCCGGTCCTGGCGTTGACGCTGCTGGCACCGGTGTGGCGCCGTATCGCGCTGCTCGCCAAGCAGGAAAATGTCGGCTCCCTGGCAGATTTCCTCGCCGCGCGCTTTGGCAAGAGCCGGGCGTTGGGCATTCTTGCCTCGCTCGTGGCAACGCTCGCGGCGCTCCCCTACATCGCCCTGCAACTCAAGGTGCTGGCCGATGTATGGGGCTTTGCCTCCGCCCGCCGTGACAGCGAAGGCGCAAGTGCGCTGGCGATCGTGGTGGTGCTGGTGGTTTTGGCGATGGCATTTGGCACGCGGCGGCCCAGCCTGACCCAGCACAGCCGCGGCTTCGTCAGCATGATCGCGGTGGAATCGCTGGTGAAGCTTGCCGGTCTTGGTGCGGTGGCAGCCCTGGTCGTCGTGCTGATGGCCGGCGCTGTCGCGGGCGGCACGACGGCGGCGACGCAGCATCTGTCGGGCATGCTGCCGCCCTTGCAGGCGGCCGCGCTGCCAAGCTTTGCCACGCTCACCGCCTTGTGCACGATCACCGCCTTTACGCTGCCGCGCCAGTTTCACCTGGGCTTTGTGACATTGGAGCGCGCCGAAGACATTCGGTGGGCGCGGCGGGTGGTTCCGGCCTATTTCGCGCTTTGGGTGCTCGCCACGCTGACGATTGCGATGGGCATCCGCGCCGGCCTGGGTGGCACGGGCGTGGCGCCCTACTTGCAACTGCTCGCCATTCCGATGCAGCGCCAGGAAAGTGTCGTGTCGGCGCTGGCGCTGCTCGGCGGCCTGTCGGCGGGCGGGGCGATGGTGGTGGTCGAACTCACGGCTATTTCGGCCATGGTGTCCAACGAGGTAATCCTGCCGATCCTGGCGGGCCAGTTGCGCCGATGGCGTGCGGACCAGGCGATCGGCGCCGTGGTCGTTGCCGTGCGCCGGGTCACCGTGGTGCTGCTGGCCGCCCTGGCCTGGTTCTATTACCTTGGCATTCGCGACATCCAGAGCCCGACCGAGCTTGGCCTTACCGCGCTGACCGCGTCGGCGCAGCTGGTTCCGCCGCTGATCGGCGGGATATACTGGCGTCGCGCCCACGCGCGCGGCGCCATTGCCGGGGTGGCGGCGGGCATCCTGGTCTGGCTGGGCACGATCGCCATCCCTGCGTTCACCACGGCAGCCGGGCCGGCGTCGGGGGGCGGCAGCGGCATGTGGCCGGTGGCGCAGGCGCCGTTCGTCAACCTTGCCATCTTCGCCAGCCTGCTGATCAACACCGCGTGCTTCATCGCTTTTTCCCTGGGCGCGCGGCCGCGCCTGATCGACGAAATCCAGGCCAACCGGTTCGTGCTCGATCCCGTGGCGGTGGACGAGCGCGGTGGCCATGACATCGGCGCGAGCGTGGGTGACTTGCGCCGGCTGCTCGAACAGTTCATTGGCGTGGCCGAGACCCAGCGCACGCTGGCCGATTTCCACGCGCAGTCCCGCCGCGCGATTGCGCCCGATGCGGCGCCGGTTTCGCCCGCGCTGGTCCGCGTTGCCGAGCGCGTGCTGGCCGGCGTGATCGGGGCGCCCTCGGCGCGCAACGTGGTGGCGATCGCCATGGCCCAAGGCGGCCGGGATGCCGAAGAGATCGGGCGAATTCTCGATGAGGCCAGCCACGCCGTGCAGTTCAGCCGAGAACTGCTGCAGACCACGCTGGAAAGCCTGCCGCAGGGGGTCTGCGTGCTCGACGCGGAAGGCCAGCTTGTGGTGTGGAACGCGCAGTACATGGCCCTGATGGGAATTCCGCCCGATACCGTGGCCGTGGGGCGCAGCCATGGCGGGCTGCTTGCGGCCGCCGGCCTTGCGCAGATGCAAGGCCCGGCGATGCAGGCCAAGACCGAGATCAATCGTGCCGACGGGCGTGTTCTGGCCGTCTCCCGCAAGGTGATCGCCGGGGGCGACGTGCTGCTGACGGTGGACGACGTGACCGAGATCAAGCGGGCCCAGGCGATCCTGACCCAGGATCGATCGGCGCTTGAGAAGCGCGTGGACGAGCGCACGCGGGCGTTGACGCATGCCAACAGCGCGCTGGAAGAAGCACGCCGCGCGGCCGAGCAGGCGACCCGGGCGCAGCGCCGTTTCGTGGCTGCGGCCAGCCACGATCTGGTGCAACCCATGCATGCCGCGCGCCTGTTCATCGGCAACGCCACGTTGGGCGTCAGCGGTGCCGAGCAGCGCGATTTGCTGGAAAAGGCGGACCAGGCGGTGGAAGGCGCGCACCGCATGCTCCAGGCGCTGCTAACGCTCTCGCGGCTGGAACTGGGCGCCTTGCAACCGCGCCAGGAGGCGGTCGACGTCAACGCCGTGATCCATGCGCTTGCGGCCGAGTTTGCGCCGGTGGCCGCGGCGCGCGGGCTGCAGTTGGTTGTCCTGCCCACCCGGCACTGGGTGCGCAGCGACCGCGACCTGCTGCGCTCGATCCTGCAGAATCTTCTGGTCAATGCGCTGCGCTATACTCCGCATGGGCGGATCGTCATGCTGGCACGCCGGCGCGGCGCGATGCTGCGGATCGAGGTGCGCGATAGCGGTGTGGGCATGGCCGAGAGCGAGCTGCCGCTGGCTTTCCGCGAGTTCAGCCGCCTGCCCGAGGGGCAGAGCCTGGCCGAAGGCACAGGTCTGGGCCTGGCCATCGTGGCGCGGATCGCTGGCGCCTTGGGGCATCCGCTGGATGTCCATTCGCGGAAAGGGGCTGGCAGCGTCTTTGCCTTGCATGTGCCATTGACGCCGGCCGCGCCGCGCGTTGCGGTGTCGGTTCCGGCGATGGCCGATCTTGCCGGCATCCGCGTGCTGTGTCTTGACGATGACGCCGACATCCTCATCGCCATGAGCGCGCTGATCGAGCGCTGGGGCGGGGTGGTGACCCGGTGCCGAACGCTCGCCGAAGTGCCGGCCAACGGGGCATGGGACGCGGCCATTGCCGATTACCTGCTGGACGAAGGCAACGGGCTTGACCTGCTGCGCACGCTTGCCGGGCGCTGCCCGCTGCGCATTCTCGTCACCGCGACGGCCGATGAAAGCTGGGTCGAAACCCTCGAGGCCGAAGGCATCGTGCTGCTCGACAAGCCGACCCCGCCACTGGCGCTGCAAGCGTTGCTGGTGCGCCACGCCCCCGCCGCGGCCGGCTGACAAGGGGCCGTGGCGCGGCGCTCAGTCGCGCATCGCCGCCAGCAGTTGCGCGCGGGTCTGGACCCCGAATTTGCGGAACAATCCGGTAAGGTGATACTTGATCGTCGCTTCGGTGAGGCCGAGTTCGTAGGCGATCTGCTTGTTCATCAGCCCGCGCTGCACCCCGTCGAGGATGCGCCCCTGCGTCGGGGTAAGGGGATCGCGCGCGGCATCGCTATCAAGCGAGACGAACCACGCATCGCCGGCAAACAGGCTTTCAAGCGCGGCCGAAAGCTCCTCCACGCCCGCCGCCTTTGACAGGAACCCTGCCGCCCCGCAGGCGCGGGCAGTGAGCACGGTCTCGGCATCGTCGGTGGCCGAAACGATCGCTACGGTCGCTGCGGGCGCGTGGGCTTTGAGGCCGAGCAGCCCGGCCACGCCCTGGCTATCGGGCAGCTTGAGATCGAGCAGCACCAAAACGTCGCGATCATCGGGAGAAAGCGCCTGCCGCGCGGCGCCCAGCGTGTCGTATTGCTCGATTTCCAGACCCGGCGCGATCTGCATCACCGTTGCGGCCAGCGCCTGGCGGAACAGCGGGTGGTCATCAACCAGCAGGACACGCAGGCGAATGGTTGCCGCAGACTGATCGGGGGCTGGTTCGGGCCCGCTGTGCATTGCGTAAGGTCCATTGTTGCTTGGGCGCCAAGCCTACTCGGCCTTGGTGCGGGCGGGCAAGCGGTGGCCGGCTCGACCTATGTCTAGGCGCTTTTGCCTGCCGGGCAAGCTAAGCGACAGGCCGGGGCCGCCGCTGCGGCTGCAATGAAGAAAATCAATAGGGAGTGAGCGATGTCCGAATGGCGGAAGCCCGCGTTTGCGGAAACGATGAGCCGTGCCCGGTCCAAATCCGATAGATGCGCCGCCGGACTGCCGCTGCGCACCGGCCTGTCCGGCCTGGCGATGACAATGGCCTTGATGCTTGCCCCTGCGGCACAGGCCCAGGCACCGAGCCAGGGCGCCTCGCCGGCGCCTTCGGCCGTGGCGCCATCCGCCACCGGCGCTTCGGCTTCGCCCGACGTTGCCGGGCCCGATATCGTCGTCACCGCGTTCAAGCGTGCCGAAACCTCGCTCAAGGTGCCGGCGGCGATCGCGGTCCTGGGCGGCGCGGATCTGCGCACCGTGGGCGTAAATTCGGTCAACGATGTGCAGAACCTGGTGCCCGGCGTGGTTGTGGGCAACGGTTCGTTCGGCACCAACGTCACCATCCGCGGCGTGACCAGCAGCGACCAGACTTCCAAGGGTGAGTTGGGCATCGCGTTCAACATCGATGGCGCGTTCATCGGCCGCGGCCAGGAGCAGGGGGTTGCCTTCTTCGACATCGACCGCGTCGAAGTGCTGCGCGGGCCACAGGGCACGCTTTACGGGCGCAGCTCCACCGGCGGCGCCATCAACGTAATCACGCGCAAGCCGGTGCTCGACCGGTTCGAAGGCTATGCCAGGGTGGAAGCCGGCAATTACGACACCCGCCGGGCCGAGGCGGCCATCAACATTCCGATCACCCCTATCCTGGCGGTGCACATTGCGGGCAACATGAACGATCGCGATGGCTACCTCCGCCCGGTGGACACCACCGTCAGCGGCGCCACCGGCACGACGCGCCTGTCCGCAGCGGGCCAGCCGGCCAAGGGCGACCAGAAGGACCGCACCGGGCGTTTCTCGGTTCTGCTCAAGCCCGGCGATGATTTCAGCGCCACGCTGGTCACCACCGCCGGTCATATCGGCGGCGTTGGCCCGGGCAACGCGCTGCTGTCCAATCTCGAGGCCGGCGGGCAGAAGGCGTTCGAGATCATCCCCAATCCGATCCCGGCCTATCAGGATAACGACTTCGTCAACGTCAACGGGCAGGTCACCGCCCGCGCCGGCGGGGTGCAGTTCGACGTGCTGGGCAGCTATCAGCATTTCAGCGCGCGCAACCAGGTGACCGGCAACGCCAACCCCTATGACACCGGCAGCGCCGATGCGCCGGGTGTGTTCCTGCTCGACCAGTATACCGGCCGCTTCGCCACTTCGCAGGTGGAAGCGCGCATCTCCAACGCCGAACCGGGCGTGATCGATTACGTGGCCGGCGTGAACTACTATTACGAGAAGATCCACGAGAGCGACCACAACTGGAAAGTGCCGGTCGATACCTGGACCGACACGTCGACCTGGCTGACGGCGATCGATCCCGTCAACACCACCACGCACAAGTCCTACGGCGTGTTTGGCCAGGCGACCGTGCACTTGTCCGACCGCTTCAGCGCGATCGGCGGGCTGCGCTACAGCAACAACGAGAACGCCCGCGTCGGCACGTTCGCGGTCAACGTCGCCACCGCCAGCAACCCGGCGTGCACTTATCCCAACGACTGCATCGGCGGGGCCAACAGCGGCAGCGAGAAAGACCACAAGGTGACCTGGAAAGTCGGGCTCAACTACCAGGTAACTCCGAACGACCTGTTCTACGTCTCGGTCGCTACGGGGTTCAAGGCGGGTGGTTTCAACGATTATGACCCTGCCACCGGCGCTTCGGTTGTGCCCTATGGCCCGGAGTCGATGACCGCTTACGAGATCGGCTACAAGGGGCGCCCCGCGCGCGGGCTGACCTTTACCTCCAGCGCCTATTACTACGACTATGCCAAGGACCAGATCAACGGCCTGGCGCTGTTCGTGGGCGCCGCGGGTGTTACCGGCGTGCTCTATACCCAGTTGGCGCCGGTCGAAATTTATGGCTGGGAGAACGAACTGCGCTACCAGGTCGACCGCAACACCGCGGTCAACATTGGCGCGGCCTATGCTCACTCGCGCATCCGCTCCCTGAAGACCGGCTACCTCGGATATCTTACGGGCGTCTTTGCAGACTGGTCTGGTTATGCGCTGCCCAACTTGCCGGCCTTCACGCTCAACGGGGCGCTGACGCACACGATCGATCTTGCCAACGGGGCGCAAGTGCGGCTGCGCGCGGCAAGCAAGTACAGCACCTCCTACCTGCTCAGCGACTATGCCAATGCCGTGCAATACCGCCAGAGCCCGTTCACCCGCAGCGACGCCAGCATCACCTATGCGACGCAGGACGACGGACTGACCGTGCAGCTTTTCGTCGAGAACATCGAAAACAAGCTGCAGAAGACATTCGGACCCAACGGCTACAACGGAACCTACGGTGGCTTTACCGGCAGCGTCGCCGCGCCGGAAGCCGATGGCACCGCCTTCCCGGTCGGGTCGGTGAACTTCTCCACCTCGCTGCCTCGGCTGTATGGCGTGCGCCTTGGCGTGAAGTTCTGATCGATGGCCGCGGGGCATCGCCTGACCCGGCCCCGCAGCACAAAACTCATGTAAACGGAACCCGTGCCACCCATGGCCACAACCCAGACCTGGTCCACCCGCGGCATCGCCGTGATGTGGCTGTGCTTTGCCCTCAACATGGTGGACGGCGTCAACGTCTTCGTTCTCACCTACGTCGCCCCTGCGCTCCAGCGGGCCTTTGGCGTTGGTGCCCCCGCGCTGGCGGTGGTGTTCAGCGCGGGCCTGGTAGGCATGGCGATCGGCGGGCTGGCGGTCGCGCCGCTGGCCGATCGCGTCGGGCGGCGGCCGGTGGTGCTCTTCGCGCTGATGCTGATGGCCGCCGCGATGATGGCGAGCGGGCTGGCCACCGGCATCGTCACGCTGGCGCTGGCGCGGATTTTCGTGGGTATTGGCATCGGCGCGGTGCTGGCCAGCATCACCGCGCTTTCGGCCGGGTTCGCGCCCGATGCGATGCGCCACGTGGCCACCGGCGTGCCCCAGGCGGGCTACCCGGTGGGGGCAACGCTGGCCGGCTTCGTGGTGGCCCGGCTCCTGCCGCTCCACGGTTGGCAGGCGATGTTCATTGGCGCCGGGCTGGTGAGCCTGCTGTTGCTCCCGGTGTGCTGGTATGCGCTTCCAGAGGCGCCGCGCGGCAGCGAGGAATTGGGGCGCCGTGAAACCGCCCAGGTTGGGATTGCAGCGGCGCTTGGCGGCCCGCGGCGGCGCAACACGATGCTTTTGTGGCTGTGCACGATCAACGGCTTCATGGCGCTCTATTTCATTGCCAGCTGGATCACCAAGCTTGCCATCCAGGCCGGCCTTGCCCCCACCGATGCGATCATTGCCAGCGCCATCTACAATGCCGGTGCTTTCGTCGGCACGATCGCGCTCAGCTTCCTTGCCACGCGCTGGAACCTCAGGTGGCTGATGTTCGCGATGCTGTGCGGCGCCAGCGTGCTCTTCGTGGTGTTCGGGGCCATGGCCATGCCGCTCGCCGGCGTGCTCACCGTCTGCTTCCTGATCGGCATCACGCTCCAGGGCGGCGTCAATTGCAACTATCCCCTGGCCGCCACGGTCTATTCGGCGCCCGTGCGCGCCACCGGCATCGGCTGGGCCATGGGGATCGGCCGCGGCGGCGCGCTGCTGGGGCCGATGATCGGGGGCTGGGCGATCGGGCTCGGCCTTCCGCTCGTGGCGATCTTCGGCATGTTCTGCCTGCCGATGCTGATCACCGGTCTATGTGCCCTGGCCATCCGCGAGGACCGACCATGACTTTCATTCCCGCGCGCTCGCAAAGGACTGTTCCCATGTTGAAGCGATGTTTCGTGCTGCTGGCGTTCGTGCTGGCGTTTCTGACCGCCGCAGCGCCGGCAACGGCGGCTGTTCCGGCCAAAGCACAGCCGGCTGCGCCCGGCCTTGCCAAACTGGCGCCCGTGGCGCCGGCGATCGATTGTGCGGCGCTGGCCAAGGTCGATCTCACCCGCGTGGCCGGTGCGACCACGCAGACCGCCGAGGTCGTTACCGGCACGCATCCCTATTGCCGGGTATCGGGCACGGTCGCGCCCGCTATCCGCTTCGAGGTGCGCCTGCCCCTGTCGGGCTGGACCCAGCGCTATCTCCAGACCGGCTGCGGCGGGCTTTGCGGAAACCTGCGCATCGATGCCGGCAAGGCGGATGGCTGCGTGCCGGTGACCGATGACGCCATCGTGCTTGCCAGCACCGACATGGGCCACCAGGGCATGGATGCCGCCTGGGGCGCCAACCCGCAGCAGCGCGAGGATTTCGCCTGGCGGGGCGTGCATCTCACCGCGCTGGTCGCCAAGGCATTGACCACGGCGTTCTATGGCCAGCCGCCCCGCTATTCCTACTTTTCCGGCTGTTCTGACGGCGGGCGCGAAGCGCTGATGGAAGCGCAGCGTTTCCCGCAGGATTTCGACGGTATCGCCGCTGGAGCCCCGGCGCTGCATTTCTCCGTGCAGAATTCGTTCCATCACGCCTGGCTGGCCCGCGCCAACACGGCGGCAGACGGGCAGCCCATCCTGCTTGCCGCAGACTTGGCCCCGCTGCATCGCGCCGCACTGGCCGCCTGCGATGGGCTTGACGGCTTGGTCGATGGCCAGATCACCGATCCACGCACCTGCCGCGTCGATCCTGGCGTCCTGCTGTGCAAGGGCGCCTACCAGCCCGGCCGCTGCCTGACCCTTGCCAAGATCGAAACGGCGCGCGCCATCTATGCCGGCGCCCGCACGGCAGAGGGTCAAACCCTTGAAGTTGGCCCGCTGATGCCGGGCAGCGAACTTGGCTGGGCCGGCGTCTTCGTGCCGGCAGCGCCTGGCGCGCCGCTGTTGAGTGCGATGATCGCCGGGCAGGCCATCAATCACCTGATCTTCGCGCCTGGCGCCAGTCCGGGCTTCACCCCGCAGACCTTCCCGTTCACGGCCGAGACGCAGCGCAACGAACAGGCAGCCCGTGCGCTTTACGACGCCGATGATCCACGCCTTGACGCGTTCGCGGCGCGCCGGGGCAAGTTGATCCTCTGGCATGGCTGGGCGGACCCGCATATCAGTCCGCTCAACAGCATCGACTATTTCGAACAGGTCGGTGCGGCGATGGGGCCCGATCGGCGCGATGCGTTTGCCCGCCTGTTCCTGTTTCCCGGCATGGGGCACTGCTCGGGCGGAGATGGGCCGAACACGTTCCCGCTCCTTGCCGCGCTGATGGCGTGGGTGGAGGGCGGCGCTGCGCCGGACCGGCTGGTGGCGCATCGCAGTTCACCCACGCAAGATGGGCAGCCCATGCCACCGGCGGGCCTCCGTCGGGGGGAAGGTGGTTTGCCGCAAGCCGGTGGCCCGGCCATGCCGCCGCCTGCGCCGCAAGCGTCTTCCCCCGCGCTGGCGCCGCGCAGCCGTCCCGTGTTCCCCTTTCCCCGCGTGGCCCGCTACATCGGCCACGGATCAATCGATCGTGCCAGTTCGTTTGCGCCGGCCTTGCCCGCCGCTCCGTCAAAGCCAACGGATTGAGACCGGCATGGGGGGAATGCGCTTGCGGCCTTACCGCGACGGCGGATGTCCCCTCTGCCCGCCTGGGGGCTGGGCGCTAGACTTGGCGCACCCCGAAAAGGTGGCGGCGCACGGCCACCAGGTGCTCGCGCATCGCCCGTTCTGCTTCCGCAGGGTCATGCTGGCGGATGGCCGCCACAACGTGGGCATGGTGCGCGTCGGTGTCGGTCTTGGGGCCTGGTTCCGCGCCGAAAACCTGTTCCAATCGCCGATCGAGCGTGGCTTTCATCTGCGTGCGCAGCGTATCGTACAGCAGCACCAGAAGGACATTGTGCGCCGCCTTGGCGATTTCGCGGTGCAGCCGTTCATCCAGCCGCTTCCAGTGAAGGAAGCTGGGTGGCTCGGCCATGTCGGCAAGGCAGGCGTCCATCGCAGCCAGATCTTCGTCGGTGGCGTGGATGGCGGCTTCGGCGGCCAGTTGCGGCTCCAGGATCAGGCGCGCGCCCAGGATATCCCCCACGCTGAATGACGCTGCGAAATCGCGCACTTCCACCATCTGGCGCGGCCCGATGAAAGTGCCCTTGCCGACATGGCGCCAGATCGCGCCTTCCTCCTCCAGCCGACGCAACAACGTGCGCAGCCGCCCGCGCGAGACGCCCAGCGTTTCGCCCAGGCGCGGTTCGGGCGGCAGCCGTTCTTCACCCCGCGCGGCTGTTTCATCCAGCAACGCGCGCAAGCGGGCAAGGTCTTCGTCTTCGGCCAAGAAATCCTCCGTAGCCACGCCGTATCACAGCCGGCCGCTGCACGATATCCAATCAATATGAAAATTGACACGCATCAATCACGGATATACGCCTGATCAAACCGGTCTGGACTCGGGTGTGGCCGGCACCACGAAAGGATCGCTTCATGCCGCCAGTGCCGCAAACCCTGCTGCTTTCGGACGCCGATGTCCGTTTGGCGTTTGACTGGGCGGCAGGGGTCGATGCCTTGGCGGCTGCCTATGGCGCGTCCGTGGCCGCGGCCCAGTTTCCACCGCGGACGATGGCGCGCGGCAATGGCTTGTGGCTGCGTACGCTGTCGGGCGTGCTGCCTGGCCAGAGGGTGATCGGCGCAAAGCTGATCGCCGCGTCGATGACGGCACAGGCCGCGTCCTATCTCATCCCGCTGTTCGACGGGGCGACCATGGCATTGACGGCATTGCTCGACGGCGCTTCCGTGACGGGGCTGCGCACCGCGGCAACGTCTGCGTTGGCGGCACGGCGGCTGTGCCGCGAGGTTGCGCCGCGCGTGGCGGTGATCGGTTCGGGTTTCGAAGCGCGCACGCATCTTGAAGCCCTGGCGCGTTCCGGCGCGCTGGGCGCGGCGCAGGTGTTCAGCCCGCGCGAAACGAGCCGCGCCACGTTTTGCCGAAGCATGGCGGAAAAGGGCATCGCGGTGACGGCTGCGGAAAGTGCCGAGGCGGCTGTGGCGCAGGCCGACCTGGTCCTCTGCGCGGCACGATCGCGCGATGAAAGCCCAACCGTGCTGGGCAACTGGCTGCGGCCGGGCATGACCGTGATCTCGATTGGATCGACCCTGCCCGAGCAGCGCGAACTCGATCCCGAGGCAATCGCCCGGGCGGACCTGATCGTCGCCGACATGGTCGAAGAAGTGGCAGATGACACTGGCGACATGATCGCGGCCAGCCAGGCGGGCGTGGCATTTGCCGACAAGCTGGTGAGCCTCGAGGCCGTGATATCAGGCACGCATCCGGGGCGCACGGCGCCAGACCAGATCGTGCTCTACAAGTCGGTCGGCGCCGCCATCCAAGACCTCGCCATCGCCGCGCTCTGCGTCGATCGGGCCCGTGCTGCCGGTCTTGGCACTTCCATTCCCGCTCCGGTCCGCCCGGTGGACAAGAGCAAGTAAGAGGACGGTCTCCATGCCCAGCTATACCCGCTCCGACGCCCGCGCCTGGGCGCGCGACAAGATGCTTGGCGTTGCCAACGTGGTCATCCCCACGATGACCGGCGATTTCAAGCGCCTCAACGAGGCCGCCGTGCGGCACGATGTGGAACAGACCATCGCGCACGGCTTCGTCGGCACCCTGGCCTGTTCGGAAGTGGCGATGACAATGGCGGAATACCGTCGCTTCGTGGAAGTGATGGTGGAGCAGGCCGCCGGGCGCATCTTCGTGGTGCATCATGCGGTGTTCAACACCCTTGAAGACAATATCGAGGCCGCCTTGCTGGCCCAGGCCGCCGGCGCGGAACTGGTTCTGCTCGGCTATCCGCCATATTTCTATCCGCAATCGCTGGAAGAAGTTTACGCCTATACCAAGGTGTTCTGCGATGCGGTGGACATGGCCGTGATGCTGTTCCCCATTCCCACCTGGGGGTTTGGCCGGTTCAGCCCGCTCGACATGCCGATAGACCTGCTGCGCCGCCTGGTCGACGATTGCCCGAACGTGGTGGCGATCAAGGCCGAAGGCGGGATGCCCCACATCATGGGGCCGATCGAGGTTCACCGCGCGTTCCATGATGAAGTCGTGATCTCTTTCCCGATGGAGCACGAATTCATCCCGCTGGCCCAACTGATCGACGTGCCGTTCTGCGGCACCAACTTCTCGGCCTTTTTCGGCCCGGTGCTCCCGCGGGTGTTCGCGTTGCTGCAAGCCCGGCGCTTTGACGAGGCGACCGCCGAATTTCATCGCATCGATCCCGCGCGCAAGGCGTTTGCCAGCGTGCCGCAGGCCGGCAACGGCCTGATCAACCGCATGATGTGGAAGTATGAAGGCTGGCTGCAGGGTTACAACGGCGGGCCACTGCGCCACCCCACCGCGCGCGTCTATCAGCGCGACATGGTCGCGCTTCGGCGGGGGCAGGAAGCGGCGGGGCTGCATCCCACCGCCGATGCCGACGCGCTGTTCTTCATCGGCCGGAACCCGGCGTGAAAGGAGCCCTTATGGACAAGCTCACTGTGCTGCCGCTCAAGGATGCCACGCTCCTGCGGCAGGCGATGCTGGTGGATGGCCAGTGGATCGGCGCCGACTGTGGCGAGACGATCGAGGTGCGCAATCCCGCCACCGGCGCGCTGATCGCCCGCGTGCCCAAGGGTGGCGCGGCCGAAACGCGGCGCGCGATCGATGCGGCGGCGCGTGCGCTGCCCGCGTGGCGTGCGGCGCTGGCCAAGGATCGCGCGGCCATCCTGCGCCGGCTGTTCGATCTGATGATCGCGAACATCGATGACTTGGCGCTGCTCATCACCTCGGAGCAGGGCAAGCCCCTGGCCGAGGGGCGGGGCGAGGTTCTCTATGCAGCCAGTTTCATCGAGTGGTTTTCCGAAGAAGCGAAGCGGGTCAACGGGCAGGTCATCCCGCAGAACCTGCACGGCCGCCGCATCTTGGTGCAGAAGGCGCCAGTGGGCGTCTTTGCCGCGATTACGCCGTGGAATTTCCCTGCCGCGATGATCACGCGCAAGGCGGGGCCGGGCTGGGCTGCCGGATGCACGGGCGTGATCAAGCCGGCCAGCCAGACGCCGCTTACCGCGCTGGCGCTGGGTGTGCTGGCCGAGCGCGCGGGACTGCCGGCCGGGGTGTGCAACATCGTCACCGGCAGTGCAGGCGCGATCGGTGCGGAATTGACCGCCAGCCCGCTCGTGCGCAAGCTGTCGTTCACCGGATCGACCGAAATCGGCGCGAAACTGCTGCAACAGTGCGCGCCTTCGATCAAGCGGACCAGCATGGAACTGGGCGGCAACGCGCCGTTCATCGTGTTTGACGATGCCGACCTGGAAGGCGCCATCAAGGCGGCGCTGGTGGCCAAGTATCGCAACAGTGGCCAATCGTGCATCGGTGCAAACCGCTTCCTGGTGCAGGCTGGGATTCACGACGCATTTGTCGCGCGGTTGGCAGAGGAGACCGCGCGGCTCAAAGTGGCCGCTGGAACGCAACCCGATGCCGCCATCGGCCCGCTGATCGACGAAGCCGCGCTTGCCAAAGTGGAGGAGCACATTGCCGACGCCGTTGCCAGGGGGGCGAGCGTGGCCGCAGGCGGCAAGCGCCACCGGCTGGGCGGCAATTTCTTCGAGCCCACCGTGCTGGCCGATGTGCCACGCGAAGCCAGGATATTCGGCGAGGAAACCTTCGGGCCGGTCGCCCCGGTGTTCCGCTTCGAAACCGAGGACGAGGCCTTGGCCTTGGCCAACGATACGCCCTTTGGCCTTGCTGCCTATGTCTGCGCGCGCGACGTCGGCCTCATTTTCCGTGTCGTGGAGGCGCTCGAATTCGGCATGGTTGGGGTAAACGAAGGCTTGATCTCCACCGAAGTCGCCCCGTTCGGCGGGGTCAAGGCTTCCGGGCTCGGCCGGGAAGGCGCGCAAGTTGGCATCGAGGAATACCTGGAGACGAAATACGTCGCGCTGGGCGGCCTCTGAGCGATTGGCGTTCGGGCACCACCGGCAAGGCGCGCGACATGCTTGTGCAATTGACGCGCGGCGGCCAGGTACGGTCGCTGTGCATGGCCGCCGTGCCGCGCGATCCGACGCAGAACATTTTCCTGCGTCCCGGCGATCTTGTCACCCTGGACCACGAACCGCAAAGCGTGGTCATGCTGGGCGGCACCAACAAGCAGAGCGAGGTGTTCTTCGGCAAGGCGCGGCTGACTTTGGCCGAGGCGATCTGCAATGGCGGCGGCCTCGCCGATCGGCAGGCCGACCCTTATGGCGTCTATGTCTTGCGGTACGAACGCGCGGATATCGCGGCGCGCCTGCGGACCGCACCGCTGCCCGACTACCTGACCCTGGGCGACACCGTGCCAGTGGTCTACCATGTGGACTTCCGATCGGCCGAAGGCATGCTGCTGGCGCAAAACTTCCAGATGCGCGACCTGGATATCGTCTATATGGCGACGTCACCGTCGGTGCAGATCGGCAAGCTGGCCGTCCTGCTAAACTCGGTCACGTCGATCTTCAAGTGCAACTCGTACAACGCGTTCAATTACTGACCGGGTATGGCCCGGGCCGCCCCGACCAGGGCGGCTGAGGCGGCGATGGGCGCGATCGTCAAGTCGCCTCGATATGGCGCGCGATCTGGGCGAGGGTGGCGAGATCATCGGTGTTGCCGCCGGCGCTGTCGATCAGGCCGGCAAGACGCAGCCAGGCCGCGCGATCGGCGCTTTCGTAATGCGCGGGAAGCGATAGCTCCCCCTCGCGCGTGGCGACCACGGCCAGGGCCGGGTCCCATTCGCTGCTATCGGGAAGCACGATCCGGCGCATGCGATCCAGGCTGTGTATGCGCAGGTCGCAGGTCAGCTGGCCGGGCGTTTCGACCGCCGTGAATGCGATCTGGGCACCGGCGCCGGCAAGCCGTCCACGCGCGATCGTGGCATTGGGCATGGCGCTCTCGGTCACCACGTGCTCCACCGGGCCCACAAGCGTCGTGACAAAGTGCAACTGGTCGAACAGGGCCAGCGCGTGCGACCGGGCAGAGCGGCCGGTCGTCATGCAATCGATCAGGACCGGTGCCTCGTCCGCACCGGCGGCCGAGCGCAACTGCGCGACCGTGGCGTGCGACGACCATTGGCCGCGCACAACGACCGTTGCACCTTGTGCCTGGGCGGCCGCGCGGACCTGCGCGATTGCAGTGGCCGGTGCCGGGCGGGGGCGATCGAGCACGATGCCCCGGGTGCCATGGGCAAGCGCGGCCAGGACAGCCGCGCACCAGTCACCGCCGCCGCTGATCGCCCGTGCCTGTGGAGGTTGCCCATTTGCGGCCAGGGCCAGCGTGTCGGGCAGGCTGGCAATAACGGTCGCCAGGACGTGGTCGGTTCCGGTGTCGGCACCGACGAGAATGGGGTGGTAAGCTGTCATGCGGCGTGCTCCATGGCCCAGGCGCTGCACCGGTCGGCCAAGGTCAGGGCCAGGTCGATGTCGTCGACCGCTGCGGCGAGGCCGTGCAGCGGCGCGGCGCCAGCGCAGACCACGTCGTGAAGCTGGACCCATTGGGCGAGATAGCCATTGGCCGTGACCGGCGGAACGATCGCCGTCCCACTTTCAGAAACCAGCGTAACCCGGCCCGATCCCGCGGGCACATACGATGGGGTGAAATCCACGCGCACTTCAGCGTCCGCGCCAAGAAAGGCCATCGACCATTCCGACCAGCGGTGGGTGTGAAGCGTTGCGGTCAACTGGACCAGGCGCCCGCCGACGGCGAGATGGATATCGTAGGCGAAGGGGGGCAGCGGCCGGGCCGACAGCACGCGCAGATCGCCCCAGTCCGGCACGATTTCCCGGATCAGCGGCAGTTCGTGCACCGCCAGCCCGATGATCGTGGCGCGCATGATCGCCGCCCGCACCGGCGCCACAGAGAGATCGAACGGCGGCGGATAGCCCTTGCGGCCGATAATCTGGCCGGACCAGTCTTCGAACAAGGGATTGGGCGGCAGCACGATGGTGGAGCGGATCATCGTGGCCGCCGCCATGTGATCGCGATGCCGTGCCAGTGCCGCCTGCCATGCCGGATCGTAGACATGCATCGTGCCGACCTGGACATGGCCACCGGTGCGCCGCGCGCAGTCGAGAATACGTTGCGCGTCGCCAGCGGAGGTGGCGAGCGGCTTTTCCACCAGCACCGCCTTGCCTGCCTCCAGCGCGGCGATCGCATGGTCGGCATGAAGGTCGGACGGCGAATTGATCGCGACCACCTCAACCGCCGGATCGGCCAGCAGGGCGTCCACGTCGGTACCGGCCCGCGCGCCGTGCCACGCGGCGACATGCGCGGTGGTCGATGCGGTGCGGCCGGCGATGTGAGCCACGCGAAACCGGTCGCGCAGGCGCAACAGGGTGGGCAGATGAAGCCCCTGGGTGACCGGCCCGGTGCCGATAATCCCGACACCCAGTATTCTTGACATGGCTTTCCTCCGAGGGCCGCGTCTATGTCGCGGCGGTGCCGTGAACGGCCGCCAGCCACTGATCGAGGATGTCGGCCGTGGCGATGCTGCTGGCCAGGTCCAACTGCGGATAGGACAGTTCACGGCGGCCTGCGGTGATCGCGGCGTTGCAGGCATCGAACTGGAAACTGTAAAGATCGCGCGGTTCGGTCAGCGGCAATTCCTCGATGGTGCCATCGTTGGCCACGTGCCGCACGATCTTGGTGCCGCCGGTCACCCCTGTGCCGAACCAGAAGTCGTCCACTTCGAGACGGCCACGGGTGCCGATGATCGAAAGCACGTTGTCCTGAACGAGTGCGATCGAGCACGAAACCTGCGCGACGATACCATTGGCAAAGCGCAGCAGGGCGCTGGATACTTCGTCCACCCCGGTCGGGCCGATCAGCCCCTCCGCACTGAGGGAAACCGGCTGCACGGCGCGGTCGGCCTCGCGATAGCCGGCAATCAGGCAGGCCATCGTCACCGGGTAGCCGCCGACGTCGAGGATCGCCCCGCCGCCCAGGTCCTTGGCGAACAGGCGATGATCGGCGCCGCCGGTGGGATGGGCAAAGCCAAAGCTGGACTTGATCAGGACGACGTCACCGATCGTGCCGCCGCGTACAAGATCGAGCAGGAACGTGGTGAGCGGGTGGTGGCGGTACATGTAGGCTTCGGCCAGGAACGTATCGTTGGCGCGGGCAGCCGTAACCATTGCGCGGGCTTCCGCCCCGTTCATCGCCATCGGCTTTTCGCTCAGCACGTGCTTGCCCTTCGCGGCAGCGGCGATGGCCCAGCGCGCGTGGAAAGGGTGGGGCGTTGCGATATAGATCGCATCGATGCCAGGATCGGCGAGGAGTTCCTCGTAATCGTCGAACACCCGAGCGCCGGGAAACGCGCGCCCGAGCCGCTCGTGATCGGGCGAACGCGATGCGACTGCGACGACTGCGCCTGACGCGCAGGCAGCGGCACTGCGGAAGAATTCGCGGGCGATCGTGCCGGGGCCAAGGATGCCCCAACGAACCGTGCTCATGCCATGGTCCTTTCGCAGCTGGCCTGATGGGCGCGCAGCGCGCCAAGCGCCTCGATCGCCAGGCGATGATCGTCTTCCTGCGGCAGCCCGCTGATGCCCAGCGCGCCGATCGTTCCAGTGCCGGCAAGGCGGATCGGCACGCCGCCGCCGTCCGCGATGTGATCCCGCAGATCGAGACCATGGCGTTCGAACAGGCCGGGCTCGCGCCGGAAGGTGAGGCCCAGGGCATACGTGCAGCGTTCGAAACGCATCACCAGCGCCAGCTTGCGGCGAAGCCATTCGCTGTTGTCGGCCGAGGCGCCGGGCAGGAGGCAGGCGAACAGCGTGGCCACGCCACGGCGGATCTCGATGGCGATGGGCAGGTTTTCGCGCGCGGCGCGCTCGCGCAGATAGCAGCCCAGCCACCAGGCATCGTCCAGGTCGAAATGCGCCAGTTCGAGCGCCGCGACTTCTGCTTCGATCCGCGCGATGGCCAGGTCGCTATCGTGGTGTGGCTCGTCCATGCTTGGTCCCCTTGGTACCCGTCCCGGTCCGGGCAGCCGTTATCTGATCATTGATTGAATGCAACTGGTTTGTCCAGGATCCTGCTGCGTTCGTTGGATTCAAAAGCCTTGCAGTAAATTTGATCGCCGATTAAATGACGCTCAGGGTCACCCGTCCATCGGCATGGAGCGGGACCAGGGAACACGGGGCTCGACACGGGCCCAGGGAGTTGATGATGACAGCCTCGTTCAAATATGGCGTTTCGCTTTACAGTTACACCGATGACTTCGGCACGATCATGGGGCTTGAGGAAGGCTTTGATGCCGTTGCCGGGACCGGTGCAACCGGGATCGAGATACTGGGCGAAGCGCATGTGAAAGGCTACCCCGAACCGTCGAGCCAATGGCTCGACACCTGGTTTCGACTGCTCGACCAATACCAGCTCGAACCGACCAACATGTGTTCCTGGGTGGACACGCGCCTGCATCTTGAACGCAATCTCACGGTCGAGGAAGGCGCGGGGGAACTGGAGCGCGACCTCACGCTTGCCCATCGCCTGGGCTTCAAGTTCCTGCGCCCGAAGTTCGGCGTGGTGACGTCCGATCTCGATCCCGATCCGATCTGGGAAGGCGCGGTCGAACGCGTGCTGGATCTGGCGCACAAGCTCGACATCGTGATCTGCCCGGAAATTCATGCACCTACGCCGATCAGCCATCGCGTGACGCAGAACTATATCCAGTTCATCGAGCGCACCGGCACGAAGAATTTCGCGCTGCTGATCGATTTCGGCATTTTCCAGGATCGCCCGCTGCCGTTCTGGCCGCAGGAAACGCCCGAGATGCGCGAATTCGACACCGCCTTTCTGAACGGCATCAAGGTCAATCCCGAGGAACTGCTCGATATCATCCAGTACGTGGCGTTCATCCAGGCCAAGTTCCACCATATCAACGATGATCTGGAGGATGAGCATATCCCGCTGCCCAAGGTCATCTCGGCGCTCAAGCGCGCCGGGTATTCCGGCTACTTGTCGAGCGAATACGAAGGCGTGCGCGATCCGTGGGTCGCGATCGACCAGGTTCGCCGGCAACAGTTGCTGATGCGCAAGCTCGAAAAGGATTTCGACGAAGGCCGCCTGGCCTGATCGCTCGATCCATCGCTCCAGATAACAGGAAATCACACATGTTGCTTGAACAAGCGCCGATCCAGAGCACGGGATTCAGGAACTATGGTCCCGTCGATGCGCGCGAAGGCTTTGAAATCCGCATCCGCACGCCCAACTACCGCGGCTTCCGCATCTCGCTGCTCGACGGGGTCGACGTGGCGGTCGACGGGGAACGCTTTGGGTATGAAAACAACCTGTTCGCGCTGAACGGGCAGACCTTTTCGCTCGAAGAACTGCGCGCGGCGTCCGACGTGCGCTGGGAACTGGGCGATCCTGCCACGATCATCGTGCCCCGGCCCGGCGGTCTCGAACCGGGTATCCACCAGGTCTACGTGGGCTGCCGGGTACGCTATCCCTATTTCCCGCCCAAGTTGCAGCCGCACACGATGCCTTGGAACCGCCTGCTGACGATCGTCCTGCCCTGACCGCCTTGGCCCCTGGGCACTGCAGGGCCCGGGGGTTGGCCGCACACGGCGTCGGAAAACAGAGAGGGGCTGGACATCGCGCGATGTCCAGCCCCTCTCTGTTTCGGTGCCGCCGTTGTCAGCGCTTGGCGATCACGCGTGGCAGGTGGCGGATCGGCTCGATCGTGACGTTGCGAAAGAATGCTTCGGCGCCTTCAGACTGCAACTGGATGCGCCCGTGCGTGAGGGGCTGGGCGGGAGAACCGGGTGTGGCGCGGGTGCGCATGCCGGTGGCCGCGAGAACCGGGACACCGTTGACCACGTGCACGGCGGCATCGCCGACGACGTAGAGGTCGATCGTGTTCCACTGCCCCAGCGGGCGTTCCGCGTCGGAAGCGGCATCGACATCGAAAGCGACGTTGCCCACCTCGGCCGGCGTGCCATCAGGCATGAAGCGACGCCACGGATAGGGGATCGTGCGATCGCTGCCGACCGTCGAGCGGGCGCTGACGTTCCAGAAGATATCATTGAACGAGGTTGCCTTGCTCGAATCGCCGGGGGTCAACAGCATGCCAAAGTGCTGTGGCACGAGTTCGAATTCGATCGAGGGGCTCCAGGTCTTGAGGAACGAGCCCTGCTGGCCATGGGCGTGATAGAGAATGCCATTGTTGCGCGGGATCGTGCCGAGCTGCCAGGTGCCCCACTTGAATTCGGCATGCAGGTGATAGGCGTGATAGTCGCCCTTGGTGATCAAGGCGCCAAAGATCTTGCCGCTGACGCGCAGCGCCGGGCGCCCGTCTTCCTGCACCACGCTGAAAACGCCGGTGGCGTCGCGGTTGAGGCCGATCGGGCGGTCCTTGGTGAAGGCATAGGTCATCATCGGTTGGGGCACGCCGAGCCAGGAATCCCACCCATCGAGATTGCGCCCGTTGAACAATGCAATGCGGCGGCCGGCGGGCTTGGGAATGCTGACCAGCGTGAGTGGTTGTGCCCGAAACGGCTTGTCCTTGGCCACAATCGCCTGCTGTTCGGGGGTGGAGCCATCCGGGGCCATGGATTGCGCCGCAGCCGGAGGCGACGCCGCAATCTGGGCAAGGCCGAGGGCGAGCGGAGCGACGGAGCGGAGGCGGTGTGATCGGAACATCGAATAGGGTCCTGTCATCATCGGACGGCTAATGGCCCGGCAGGGCGGCGGTCGGGGCGGGCGCCGGTGGCGTAAGGCAATCTCTCCCGGCGGACCCTCGGTTTAATCAGTGATTACATTGCGGGCAAGGGGCCAATTTCCGCGACTTGCGCGGCATGGGGCTATGCCGTGATCAGATGGTCGCTGGCATTGCCGGCGTTTGATGATAGGTAAGGACCGGAAAATTCAGAGGGACGCCATGAGCGAGAAAAAGCCGTATCATCGGGAAGATTTGAGAAACGATCTCCTCAATGTCGGGCGCGAATATGTGAAGCAAAACGGCCACATCAACCTGTCGATACGCACTTTGGCCCAACAAGTGGGCGTATCACCCGGCGCCCCGTACTATCACTTTCCCGATCGTCGCTCGTTCCTGCTGGCACTGGCCAAGGAAGGATTTCGCGACATGCTGGCGGGCACTACGATCGTCGTTGCCAGCAAGATGGCGCCCGAGGAAAAGCTGCGCCGCATGGGGGTGTTGTTCATCAAGTTTGCCGACGACAATCCAAACCTGATCGACTTGATGTACGAGAGCGAGTTGACCATGCCGACGCTCGATCCCGGCCTGCTCGAGTTCCAGCTGATGGGCCACGATGCGCTGCGTAGCCAGATCGTGGCGGCATTGCCCGGCATTGCGGATGCGGAGGCCGATGTGCGCAGCGTGGCGTTCTGGTCGGGCATCTATGGCTTTGCCACGATGCGCCGCAAAGGGGTGATCCGTCCCCATGATCCGCGCACGCTGCCCTCGGTTGATATTGCCGAGGCACTGGTGGATCGCTGCCTGCTGTCCGCGCTTTCCGACGGTTTGCCAACGTCAACGCATTCCTGAGCGCGGCTTGGCAAGAGGACCGACGCGACAGGGGCAGCTCCTCGCATGGCCGGACAGCCTTAAATCAAATGAGAAATCGGCCGATTAGCAGGCGGTTCGGCAGGTGTGCCCGATGCCCGGATTGAGATGGTTGCCGGGGTCGAGCGCGGCATAGTGGGCGGCCAGCGCGGGCTTGGCATGATAGAGATGGCCGACGTTGTGTTCGGCTGGGTATTCCGCCCCGCGCGCGTCGAGCACGGCCCACATGCGGTGTTCGGTTTCCAGTGGGTCCACCCCCTGCTTCAAGATGTAGTCCTGATGGAACACGTGGCAGAAGAAGTGCCCGTAATAGAGCGCGATTTCGATGCTATCGGCGATTTGCGCCGGCAATTCCTCGCGCCACTGGCGATCGTTGCGGCGCAGCGCGATATCGAGCGCGATGATCTCGCCGCAGTGGCGGGCATGCATGATCCGATAGCGGATCGCGGCGCCTGCCACGGCGAAGCGGTGCAGGAACGCCTTGCGCGCTTCCAGCGGCGTGCAGGCGAACATTGCCCCCGTGGCGCTGGGGAACATGGTGTCGAGCACGGCACGCGCCTCGGCAATGCCTGGTCCGGCCATCTTGAGGATGAGATGATGCTCGTAGCGGTCGCGCCAAGCACGCATCCGCGGGGGAAGATGCTGGGGCAGCAGGCGGCTGATCCCCTGCATCAATTTATCCGACAGGTGATCGGGCAGGATGCGCATGCGCCGCGCCCAGCCATCGACGGCTGCCTTGAGCGCGAACAGCGCGGGCAGGCGGTCGGTGCCGAGCCGCTCGATCGCGACGAAGATATCCTTGCCGTATCGCTCGGCGACATCGAAGGCATCACGGTGGATATATTCGCCCGAAACCGGCAGGTCGGCGCATTCGGCGAGGATACGCCCGCGCAGCGTTTCCAACTCGTCTGGATCGTTGGTGCCGATGTAGAACGTGGCGGCATCGGCTTGCTGCACAAAGGTATCGAGCCGCACGGCCAGGACCATGACTTTGCCGGCGCTGCCCGATGCTTCGAACAGGTGGCGCGGATCGGCGTTGAAGCGTGCCGGCGTGGGGGCATCGATGGCCCGCACCGTTTCGGCATAGCCGCGCGCGGACGCCGCGCGGCCTTCGTCACGCACAAGGTCGTCGGTCAGTTCGCCCCTGGCCAGGGTTTCGAGGACGGCACGCGGATCGGTGCCCAGCGCGATGCCAAGGTGATTGACCAACTCGACCCGGCGATCCGCGGTCACGCGCGCAAACAGGGCATATTCGGTGTAGGCCGGGCCACGCTGCACCAGCGCTCCGCCAGAATTGTTGCAGACCCCGCCCACCACGGAAGCGCCCAGGCACGAGGAACCGATCACCGAATGTGGCTCCCGCCCAAGGGGCGCCAGCGCCCGTTCGAGTTCGAACAAGGTGGATCCGGCCAGGCAGACGACTTGCGCGCCGCCGCGCACCACATGGACGCCCTTGATCCGCATGGTGTTGATGATCACCACGGGGCGATCGTATTGGCCATCGGGTGTCGAACCGCCGGTGAGCCCGGTGTTGGCGGCCTGGACGATGACGATCACGCCCGCGGCGATGCAGGCGCAGAACGCATCGTACTGTTCGAGCGGGGTGCCGGGGCGCACCACCGCCAGCACCTCGCCGCCACCATGGCGAAAACCGGTATCATAGCGGCGCGTGCGGCTGCGCCCGGTCAGGACGTGCCGTCGCCCGACGATGGCGCGCAGCGAATGAACAAGCGAGATGATCGATCTCCGGCAGTCTCGGCGGGGCGGTTCGCGCCTCAGGAATAGGGCCAGGCGGCGCGCGAGAACACCCCGCCGTCGACCCACAGGGTCTGGCCGGTAACATACCGCGCGCCCGGGCCGGCGAAGAACAGCACCGGCCCGGCGATATCCTCGGGCGTGCCGACACGGCCCAGCGGTGTTATCGGCGCCCAACTCGCGGCGTAGTCGGGCGCTTCCTCGGCGGTTCGCTCGGTCGCGATCGCGCCGGGCGCCACGCAATTGACGGTGATGCCATAGCGGCCCAGCTCGACCGCTGCGGACTTGGTGAATTGCTCGATTCCGCCCTTGGAGGCGGTGTACGACACCAGGTTGGGGAAGGCGAGCTTGTTGCAGCCCGAGCCGATATTGACGATCGCGCCACCTTGGCCGGCCTCGGCCATGATGCGGCCGACGACCTGGGTGTGGAGGAAGCAGCCCTTGAGATTGGTGCGCAGCACATCGTCCCACTGTTCCTCGGCAAGATCGAGCAGCGGCGCCCAGGCCTGGATTCCGGCGTTGTTGACCAGGAGACTGGGCGGCTGCCCAGCCCAGGCGATGGCGGCGCCAACGAACGCTTCCACTTGCACCTTGTCGCCCACGTCGCAGGCCAGGGCGCGTGCGGCATGGCCACGGGCAACAAGGTCTTGTGCCAGGGCCTCGGCCGGTGCGGGCGACGCGCGGTAGCTGAACGCCACGGCATAGCCGGCCTCGGCCAATGCCGTGACGAGATGGTGGCCGATCCCGGTGCTGCCGCCGGTCAACAGGGCCAGGGGTTTGCTCACAGGCTCATTCCTCCATCGATGACCATGTTGCTACCCGACATGAAGCGGGCCTCGTTGCTGGCGAGCAGGACGGCCGCGGCCGCGATTTCGGCTGCCTCGCCCAGGCGCCCCATCGGCTGGCGCGCCACGAAGGCGCTGCGCGCCGCTTCGGCATCGCCGGTTGCGGCAAACCGGTCAAGCAGCGAGGGCGATTCCACCGTGCCGGGGCTGATCGCGTTGCAACGGATGCCATCGGCGATGAAATCGCGCGCGACGGCCATGGTCAGGCCGATCACCGCAGCCTTGGTGGTGGCATAGGCACAGCGATTGGGAGCGGCCATCACCGAGGATACCACCGAGGCGATGTTGATGATCGAACCCTCGCGCCTTTGCAGCATGCGTGGCAGGAATGCCTGGATGGTGCGCACCATCGACGTCACGTTGAGATCCACGCTGCGCGCGAAGTCGGCCATCGAGCAGTCTAGGATCGACCCATTGGCGACATAGCCGACGCAGTTGACGAGCACTGCGCAATCGGGCCATTCGGCCGCCGCCTGTACTACCGCGCGGTCATCGGTGACATCGAGTGGCATGGCGGTGATCGCCGGCGAGGCGAAGCTTTCGGAAAAGCGCAAGTCGGCGGCCGCAACCCGCGCGCCTTCGGCGGCGAAGCGATCTGCGATGGCGCGGCCGATGCCCTGCGCCGCCCCGGTGACGAAGCAGGTCTTTCCTGCCAGGCGCCCGGCCATCGCCTCAGCGCCCCTCGTTCCAGGCGATGACCTTGTGCTTCTGGGTACCGAGCTTGTCGATGCCCAGTTCGATCACATCGCCTTCCTGCAGGTAGACGGGGGGCTGCTTGCCCAGTCCCACGCCCGGCGGGGTTCCGGTGGTGATGATATCACCGGGTTGAAGCACCATGAACTGGCTGAGATAACTCACGATTGTGGCGCAATCGAAAATCATCTTCGCGGTGTTGCCGGTCTGCATGCGCTGCCCGTTGACGTCGAGCCACATGCCCAGTTGCTGGGGATCGCCCACTTCGTCTGCCGTGACCAGCCATGGGCCGATCGGGCCAAATGTTTCGCAGCCCTTGCCCTTGTCCCACGATCCGCCGCGCTCAAGCTGGAACGCCCGCTCCGACAGATCGTCGCACAGCAGATAGCCGGCAACGTGGTCGAGCGCCTGCGCGGGATCGACGTAGGACGCGCGCGAGCCGATCACGATGCCCAGTTCGACTTCCCAATCCATCTTTTCCGAATTGCGCGGACGGCGCACCTCGTCGTTCGGGCCCTGGATGCAGGACACCGCCTTGGTGAACACGACCGGTTCGGCAGGGATCGGCATGTTCGATTCCTCGGCATGGTCGGAATAGTTGAGGCCGATGGCGATAAACTGTTGCGTGCCGACCAGTGGCTTGCCCAGGCGCGGCGTGCCCGGAACGATCGGCAGCGATGCCATGTCGAGTTGGCTAAGCCATTCCAGGCTCGCGCGGGAAAGCACATCAGGGGTGATGTCGGGGACATGGGCCGCAAGGTCCCGCAGCGCGCCTTCCCGGTCGACGATGCCGGGCCTTTCCTGGCCTAAGGGGCCGAACCGAACCAATTTCATGGTGATCTCCGCGATGGGGTCGCTAGGCTGAGCGGCGGGGCGCCGGTCTTGCGCCTATTGAACGTATCTAATCAATGATCAGGCGTGGCGCATAGCCAAAAGCCGTGGTGAGATAAAGGCGCTTTCTTCTTTTGTTGGGAGCGGGCGCTCGTGGCGAACAGAAGCGTCCGGAGCGCTCTGCCGCAATGGCACTTGACGCGTCTGGACATCAAATCTAATCGACGATTAATTATGAAAGCGCGGACACGGTGATTCCTCGCGACGCGATCCTGCAGTCTTCGGATTTCCTGCAGGTTGCCCGCCGGCCCTTAGTCCGCCCGTGGTCGCCGCGGCCTGGTTCCGGGCCTCGGCGGCGAACCGATAAATTCAACCTAGGGAGGGGTTTGTGGACAGGTCTTTGATCAAGCTGATGGCTGGCGCCGCGTGTCTTTGGGGTATGGCTGGCCATGCCGAGGAAGCGCCGGCCGATGGCAGCGGATCCGTGCCGACGGGTGACATCATCGTCACCGCCAACCGCGTTGCCTCGAGCGCCCAGAAAACCCCGATCGCGCTGACCGTGTACAACGGCGATCAACTGGCGGCCGCTGGCGTGACGAGCGTGGCCGCCTTGCAGCGGATCGATCCCAGCGTGAACTTCACGGCCCGCAACGGCACTGGTTATGTTGCCGTGCGCGGCATCGCATCGACCGACGTGACGGAAATCGGTGACCCATCGGTGCCGATTGCGCGCGATGGCTTTTTCACCAACCGGTCCTATTCGATCAACACGTCGATGTACGACTTGCAGCGCGTGGAAGTGCTGAAAGGGCCGCAAGGCACGCTGTTCGGGCGCAATTCGACCGGTGGCCTGATCAGCCTGATCACGCGCAAGCCGGGCAAGACGCTGGGTGGCGACGTGGCGATCGAAGCCGGCAATTTCGGTGCGATCAACGTGGACGCCGGGGTGGACCTTCCGGTGAGCGACAAAATCCAGCTGCGCTTTGCCGGCATTTCGCATCGCCACGATGGCTATCGCAATCTGACCGTGCTGGGCGGGCGCGGCGATGACGATGCGACGCTTTCGGGGCGCGCCACGCTGGCGTTTCAGCCCTTTGCCAATTTCGAGGGCCTGATCCAATACCAGCACGACAATATCGACGACGTCGGTGACGTTGCCTTGTCCGGCGCGGTGGGGACGGTCTTGACCAACTATGACGCGCGCACTTTTGCCAATTACGTGCCCACTTCAAATCGCCTGATCGGCAATCGCGTGCGGTGGGAATTCACGCTCAGCGGTCTGCCGCTCGATTCCACGCTGACATATGCCGGTGGCTATGATGCGCAGGACTGGCGCCACAAGCTGGATGCCAGCGGGTCGGCAACGTCGCGGGCCACGTTCTATCAGGCCGAAGCGCCCCGAACCTGGAACCACGAGGTGCGGCTTGCCACGCCGCAGACCAACCCGCTGGCGGTTCAAGTGGGCTTCTTCCACTTCCAGGAAGCCAACACGCTGCGCAACGGCTTGCGGGAACTGAGCGGGACATATGCCGGGCAGGATCTGATCGCATTCGACTATGCCATCAAGACCAAGTCCGATGCCGTGTTCGGCCAGGCGAATTACCGCGTGACCGAGCAATTGCACCTGACGGCGGGCGTTCGCTACACCCACGACGTCAAGCAGCGCACCGGCCAATCGGCGCTGCGGTGCGATATCGCGGGCATCCCCGCATTTGTCTGGCCATTCGTGCCCTGCGTGGGGACCTTGCCCACGTACTATGGCCTGGGCAACGGCTATGTCTCGCAATCCAAGCCGACCTACCTGGCTGGTTTCGATTGGACGCCCACCAATACCAACATGGTCTATGGGAAGTTCTCCACCGGCTACAAGTCGGGCGGGTTCAATTCCAACGGCTCGGCGCCTTCGGTGGATTATGGCCCGGAAAACGTGACGGCGTGGGAACTGGGGACCAAGAACCGCTTCCTTGGCGGCGCGGTCACTTTCAATGCCGACGTGTTCTACCAGACGTATACCGGCTACCAGGCTTCGCAGGCGACGCCGGCGGTTTCAAGCGGCAGCGGGGTCTTCAACGTGGGCAATGCCAAGATCTATGGCGCGGAAGCCCAGCTTGTCGTTGCCCGCGGCGGCCTGCGCCTGGATCTCAATGGCACGTATCTCCACACCCGCTTCGGCTGCGGCACGGCGGCCATTTTGACCACCGACCCGGCGACCGGCGGCAGCGTGTCGCGCAACGTGATCGGCAATCGCCTGCCCAATGCGCCAGCGCTTTCCGTATCCGCCGGGCTTGAATACAAGATCGACATGGGTGGCGCGGGTTCGTTGACGCCGCGGATCGATGGCAAGTTTAGCTCGGACTACTACTTCGACGTGTTCAACAACGCCGATACCCGCCAGGCGGACTTTGCCATGGGCAACCTGTCGCTGACTTATGCCCCTGCAGCCAAGGGCCTGACCGTAACCGCGTTCGTGCGCAACTTCACCGACAAGGTGGTGTTCGCCAATGCCCAGCGCAATTTCACGGCAACGCCTTACATCAACGCCTATCAGTTCATGCCGCCGCGCACGTATGGCCTGCGTATTGCCTATAGCTACTGATCCCGGCAGCGCCCGCTACCATGGTTGCCATGGTAGCGGGCATGTCTGTGCCGGGAACCGGGCGCCAGGCATTGCCCATCGCGTTGCCGCGCCGGGGCGAAGGGAAGGTGTGGTGATGTCGGTCAGGCAATCTTCGGGGGCAGGCGCATGAGCTTCGATCTTGTCCCCGATCCCGATGTCCCTTGCGCGAGCGGCTGTGCGCCCAGGCAGGATCACGTCGCGCGCCAGAAACGCAGTGCTGCCTCGCTGGAACGGATGCTCGATGCCACCGACCGCCTGATGACGGACCATCAGAGCGAGGCGTTCACCTTGCTCGAAGTGTGCCGGATCGGTGGTGTTTCCGTCGGCTCGATCTATCTTCGCTTTCCGACCAAGGTCGATCTCATCCGCGCGGCCATGCAGCGTCGGCTGATTGTGGTCGAGCAGGAAGAAGCGGCGATGATGGCGCAACTCTGCCGGGATAGCGTGGATCTTGCCGGGTTTCTCTCGGCGTTCATCGAATCCTATTCCCAGGTCCTGCAGCGGCACGCCCGGATCTTGCGCCTGTGCATGGACCGGGCCGAACATGATCCCGTGATCAGCGCCATTGGCAAGGCCCAGGCCGAACGCGCCGCGCAGCGGGCGGTGCAAGCCCTGCTGGCGTATCGCGATCGCTTCGGTGGCAACCGGGCAGAGGAAAAGGCCGGCACGATCTATCGTGCGATTTATGCCGTGCTGTGCCGGCAACTGGGGCTGGGCAGCGCGCGCGAAGACCATCAGCCGCAGCAGTGGATGGTGTACAAGAAGGATCTGGCCCTGATGGCGCTTTCATTCCTGTCTTGCGCGCAATAATCGGGCACGGGTGCCGGGACGCTTACTTGCTTTCGCCAGCGCCCGTGCCCCCGCGATCAGGCGTTGCGGCGGGCTTTGACCGCAGCGATAACCCCCGCGGCGATTGCCGTCCCGCCCAACGCTGCAAACGCCCCACCGATCGAAAGGCCGGTCAACCGCACTATCGAGACGGCGAGAGGGCTGGTGAACTGGCCCAGGAAAAAGCAGGCGCTCCAAATGCCCATCACGCGCCCGCGGTGGTGCGAGGGCACATCCTTCATCGCCCACAACACGAGCGCGGGGATCAGAATGCCGGCCCCGAATTGCTGGATGGTGGCAAAGGTGGTCATGACCGGCACGCTGCCTGCAAGGCCGATGCCGATCATCCCTGCGCCGACAAAGGCGAGAAACGCCGCGACCTGCCCAGCCGCATTCAAGCGTTGCGACAGCGGCTTGAAGGCCAGCCCGCCCAGGAACACCCCGATATTGGCCAGCCCGACCAGCATGCCCATTTTGTCTGCAGCGCGCAGGCCGATCCCTTCGAAAGCGAGCCCGATCTGAACGATATAGACATAATAGAGCGAGGCCGAAAACAGCGTGACGGCGCCGAATGCGGCCGCGTGGCGGGCGGGGAAGGGCGCCGGCTTGGCGCCTTGTTCCTGGCGCTTGTGCGCGGGTTCGAACAGCCAGATCGCCATCGCAACGGCCATCGGCAGCGCGACGACGTATATCATGAACGACCAGTGCCAGTTCACCGCAGCCAGGGCACCCGAACCGATCAAAACCGAAACGCCGAACACCGGCCCGAACGCTGCTTGCGCGGTCAACCAATTCCGCCGCCCCGCTTCGGGATAGTAATCCGCGATCAGCGTGTTGGTGACGGTCAGGATCGCCGCCTCGCATATGCCCAGGGCCAGCCGGGTGGCAAAGATCGCGGTCAGGCTGTCGAGAAAGAACGGCGCAATCCCCAAAACCCCGTAGATCGCCGTGGCCCAGATCAGCAAGCTGCGACGGCCCAGGCGATCGGCACACCAGCCCATCAGCGGCGAGAACAGCGCGGTCATCAACCCGGGGGCGGTAACGGCAAGAGGCACGAGCGTGCTGGCGCCGGGCACCTGCGCGAAATGGGCAACCATCTGCGGCACCGCCGGCGTCAGCGCCACGATGGCCAGGATCGGCAGGAAACCCGCAAGGATGACGATGACGCCTTGCGCCACTCCGGCTGCGGGCGGTGGATTGGTTTCAGGCGCGGCCATGAACGCCGATCTCCTTATACGTTAGCGCTGGTGCTGGCGGTGGCGGGCAAAGGCCCATGGCATTCCTCTCTCCGCCGGCCCTGTCTGGCGCGGGACGGTGCTTGTTGATTGGCGCTATCTAATCATTGATAAGTTTGCAGGCAAGTGCCGACTTGGATCGCTGCCGTGCCAGGCTCTTGGGAGGCCACGAATGGCGGATCGCTTGACTGGCGCAATCAGGTGCGGCGGATTACAGTTGGCCGGCTGGTGGTCGATCCGGGCCACGACGGCGAAATGCATCTTGGAAGGTTTGCGCAGAAAAATGACCGCCCTTGCACGCTGCACCTGGGCCGATGGCGATCCGGTGATGGCCGCCTATCACGATACGGAGTGGGGCATCCCGCTGCACGAATCCCGCGCGCTGTGGGAAATGCTCATGCTTGAAGGCTTTCAGGCAGGCCTCTCGTGGCGCACGATCCTGCACCGACGCGAGGGATTCCGGCGGGCTTTCGAGGGTTTTGTGCCGGAGGTCGTGGCCGCATATGATGAGGCCAAGATCGCCGTGCTGATGCAGGATGCGGGCATCATTCGGGCGCGGGCCAAGATCGAGGCGACGATCGGCAACGCCCGCGCCTATCTGCGCATGGCTCAGCAGGGCGAGGATTTTGCGCAATTCGTTTGGTCCCACGTCAATGGCGTGCCGCGACTGGGCGATGGCTTGACGGTCCCGGCGAGCGATCCCACCTCGCTCGCGCTGTCCAAAGCGCTCAAGCAACGTGGCTTCAAGTTCGTGGGCGCGGTGACGGTCTACGCTTTCATGCAGGCCGTCGGCATGGTCAACGATCATGCCATCGATTGCCCGCAGCGGAATGCCTGCTAGGCCGGGGCGCCGGACCCGGCAGCATCTTCCAGCACGGTCCCGGCCGCATGCCGGACTGCTTCGGTCAATTTGCGAAGCGCTGCCGCATGCAGCCGGGCAACCGTCCAGTAGAGCGTGACACCGATCGGGGTGGACGGCACCAGTTCCACCAGCGTGCCTTGATCGAGGTGAGGGAGGGCGAGGACGGCTGGCTGCATGCCCCAGGCCAGGCCGCGCAGCGCCAGATCGAGGAACGCGCGGGTCGATGGGATCCAGTGCACCTGGTTGCCCACGGGCGCCCCGACATGGTCCATCGCCCAGCGCGCCTGCAAATCATCGCGCCGGTCAAAGCGCATCACCGGGGCATGCAGGAGCGCTTGTGCGGTCACGCCGGTGGGAAAATGGCGCGTGACGAAATCAGGGCTGGCGCAGGCAAGGTAGCGCAAGGCGCCCAAGCGGGTGGTGCGGCATCCCTGCACGGGTGCGCTTTCCGATGTGATCGCGGCCACAACATCCCCGCCGCGCAGACGATCGGCGGTGTGCGCCTCGTCATCCACGACGAGTTCGACCAGAAGGCCGGTTTCGCGGGAGAATCCGACGATGGCAGGGGCCATCCAACTGGCCAGACTATCCGAATTGACCGCGATCTTGAGCGTGACGGGCGGCGAGGCAGACGTCTGCGGGGCGCCCATGTCGGGGAGCAGGTCGGTTTCGAGCAGGCGCACGGCCTCGAAATGGGCACACAAACGTCGCCCGAGCGCGGTGGGCTGGCATGGCTGGCTACGCTGCACAAGGATCGCGCCCAGCCGTTCTTCCAGCGCCCGCACCCGCTGCGAAACGGCCGAAGGCGAGATGTGGAGCGCGGCGGCGGCGCGTTCGAACGTACCTTCGCGCACCACCGCCGCCACGACCGAGAGCGCCGCATAGTCGAGCATGTGATGAAGCATAGCTTCATTTGGATAAGGAGATCAAGTTTCTCTTAAGATTGAGACTTGGCCATAGCGCCTGCCATGAACAGCATCATCGCCACCTATTCCGCCGGCTTCGCGCTCTGCGCAGCCCTGATCGTTGCCATTGGAGCCCAGAATCTGTTTGTGCTGCGGCAGGGATTGCTGCGGCGCCACGTGCTTGCAGTGGTTGGTTTCTGCATTGCGGCCGATGCGTCGCTGATCGCCGTGGGCGTCAGCGGCGTTGCAGCCTTTCTCAAATCCATGCCGCAACTGACGCGCATTCTCTCGCTGGGCGGGGCGATGTTCCTGGGTTGGTACGGCCTTCTCGCCTTTCGCCGCATGGCGCAGGGCGAGGCGGTTTCGGTGGACGCGGGAAGCGCGCAGTCTCTGGGCAAGGTGTTGTCCACGCTTGCCGGGTTCACGTTCCTCAACCCGCACGTCTACCTCGACACGGTCTTGTTGATGGGTGCGGCAGGGGCGACCCATCCCGCTCCCCTGCGGCCATTCTTCATTGCCGGGGCGGCCTCGGCCAGTGCCTGCTGGTTTGCCCTGCTGGGCTATGGCGCGCGGCTGCTGGCGCCGCTTTTTGCCCGGCCCGCCGCATGGCGCGTGCTGGATGCCATTGTCGGCATGACCATGCTGGCCATGGCCGCGATGCTGGTCGTGACCGCCTTCCACTGACGGCACGGGATTGGCACGTTGGGCTACCGCGGCCGAAGGCGGCCTGCGCCCCCGTGCCGCGGCCTTGCGCCGTTTTTATACCGCCGCGCTTTCTGCGGATACGCGATAGCGCGGTGCCACATCGCGGCGGGAAAGTTCGGACGCCATGGCGAGCCGCGCTTCCTGCATCGCGTGCCACTTTGCCTCGTCGGCGAGCGGCGGAATGGTGACTGTCTCGCCACGATCGAAGCCCAGCAGCGCCGCATCGACAAGGTCGCTGGCGTCCATCACCCATTCGGCGGGGAAGGAATCGATGTCCTTGCCCGACCGCGCCCAGATTTCGGTACGGGTTGCCCCCGGCAGGACGGCCTGCACGCGGATTCCCTTGTCGGCAACTTCCTTCGCCAGGCCCTGGGTCAGGTTCAGGATGAAGGCCTTGGTTGCGCTATAGGTGCCGTCGAACATTTCCGGCGCGAGGGCGAGCACCGACGAAAGATTGATGATCCCGCCCGCACCGCGCGGGGCAAATGCCCGCACCGCTGCGCCGGCAAGCAGGGTTGGCGCGGTTACGTTGATGGCTATCAGGTGCTCGATCGTCACCGCGGGCGTGTCGATCAGCGTGCCTTCAAGCGAAATGCCGGCGTTGTTGACCAGCAATGTGAGCGTTTCGTCCGAGGCGATGCGCGCCTCGACCTTGGCGAGTTGCGATCGATCGCTCAGATCGGCGGGCAGCACGTCGACACGGGCGCCGGTTTCCGAACGCAGGCGCGCTGCCAGCGCTTCAAGCCGGGTGACGTCGCGCGCGACGAGGACGAGATCGTGGCCACGGCGGGCGAGGCGGTCGGCATAGATGGCGCCGATGCCGGTGGATGCGCCGGTGATGAGAGCTGTTCCGAGGGACATGGTCATTCTCCTGTAAAGCGAGTCAGTTGGACAGTCGGACTTTGGCGGTGACGGACAGGCCGGGCCGCAGCACCGGGCTGGCGGCTTGCCCGGGGTCGAAGCGGATGCGCACCGGCACCCGCTGGACGATCTTGGTGAAGTTGCCGGTGCCGGGTTCGAACGGCAGCAGCGAGAAACTGGAGCCGGTGCCCGGTGCAAAGCTTTCGACACGGCCGGAGAGCGCATGGTCGAGCGCGTCGACGCTGATCGTCGCGCGTTGCCCGGCCCGCATGTCGCGGGTCTGTGTTTCCTTGAAGTTCGCCGTCACATAAAGGGCGTTCATGGGCACCAGCGTGAGCAGACGCGATCCGGGCTGAACATAATCCCCAACGTGGACCTGGCGATTGCCCACCACGCCATCGACAGCGGCGCGGATGATCGTATGGGCTTGATCCTGACGCGCGAGATCGAGTGCGGCGATCGCGCGCTGTCGTGTTGCCTGCGCCTTTTCGAGCGCGGCGAGCAAGGTGGGGCGGCGTGCCGCTGTCACGCTCGCCTGCTGCCGCGACACGGCCAGCAGTGCCTTGGCACGGGCGGCCGCCTGCGCGCCGTCGATCGCCGTGGCACGATAGGTCTCGGCATCGCGGCGTGCGACAGCACCTGTGGCAACCAGGGCGTCATAGCGTTGGCGATCGGTTTCCGCGCGCTCAGCCTCGGCGGCGGTCGAACGGATCGTGGTGCGCGCCGCGGTAACCTGCGCTGCGGCCAACCGCTCTTCTGCGTCAAGGCTGACGAGCGCCGCGCGCGCTGCGGCGACATCGGCTTCCGCATCCGCCAGATCGGCACGCCCGCTCGCCGCCTTGGCATCGAATTCTTCCGAATCGATCCGCACGAGGGGATCACCGACGTGCACGACCTGGTTGTCGCGCACGAACACGGCGCCAACCAGGCCGCGAACTTTCGGCGCCACCGTGGTTGAATCGGCCGCGACATAAGCATCGTCGGTCGCTTCGACCGATGGACGCGCCATGATCCACAGGGCGCCGCCTGCCGCTGCCGCCAGCGCCAGTGCCGAAACCAGCAACGTGCGGCCGCCGGGCCCTCGGCGTTGCGCCTTCGCGGGCGCGCCGGCACTCTGCGCAGCTGGCGGCAAGCCTTCGCTTTGCCGCTGTCCTTCCGATTGTTCATCCATTGGCTTTGCGCTCACCGCGCGCCTCCTTGCAGAGATTGCTTGCGTATATGATGAACATCATATTGTATGACGTTCATCATATGTCGAGTCATATTTCGGCGATCGGAAAGGAAGCGGGTTCGTGGGATGGCTGATGGAGCTTGGTCAGGACTGGTCGGCAGACCCTTCGGCGATGCCGACGGCGCGCAAGTTCCTGATCTTTGGAGTGATGGCGTTCGGCCAGTTCATGGCGCTGTTCGATATCCAGATCGTGTCTGCCTCGCTCAGCGACGTGCAGGCAGGGCTCGCTGCCGGCCCGGATGAAGTGAGCTGGGTGCAGACAGCCTATCTGATGGCCGAACTCGTGATGATCCCGCTGTCGGGCTATCTTGCCGGGGCGATGTCGACCCGCTGGCTGTTTGTCATGTCGGCGGGGATGTTCACCTTCTCCAGCCTCATGTGCGGGCTGTCGTGGAACATGGAATCGATGATCGCCTTCCGCGCGCTGCAGGGGTTTACCGGCGGGGCGATGGTGCCGTTGGTCTTCGCGGTGGGGTTCACGATCTTCAGCGGCGCGCAACGGGCGCTGATCCCGGCCATCCTGGGCACCGTCAGCGTGCTGGCGCCAACGTTGGGGCCCAGTGCCGGCGGCGCGATCACCCAGGCGCTCGACTGGCGATGGCTGTTCTTCATCAACATCATCCCCGGCATCGTGGTGACATTGCTGGCCTGGCAGATTCTTCGCGTGGATCGGGCCAATCCATCGATGTTCGGCCGGATCGACTGGAGCCATTTTGTGGCGATGGCGGTGTTCCTTGCCGGCCTTGAATATGTGCTGGAGGAAGGACCACGCAAGGACTGGTTCGGCGATCCCACCATTGCCATCGCCGGCTGGTGCTCGGCCGTCGCTTTCGTCTTGTTTCTTGAGCGTTCCTTCCGGTCCGGCAATCCGCTGGTGCGGTTGCAGCCGTTCCGCCGGCCGACCTTCGCCTTCGCCTGCACGTTCAATTTCGTGATCGGCATCGGCATGTATTCGGCGATCTATCTGGTGCCGGTCTACTTGGCACGCATCCGCGGATACGATTCGCTGCAGATCGGCACCACGGTGTTCGTGGTGGGCGTGACGCAGCTGTTGAGCGTGGTCGTCAGCGCCTATCTCAGCCAGCGGGTCGACATGCGCTGGATGATCACGGTTGGCTTGTCGCTGTTCGCCGCAAGCCTGTGGCTCACGTCCAACATGACCAGCGCGTGGGGGTTCTGGGAGCTGTTTTTCCCGCAAGCCGTGCGTGGCCTTGCCCTGATGCTGTGCATCGTGCCCAGCGTGAGCATGGCGCTGTCGGGCTTCCAGCCAGCCGAACTGCGCTATGCCTCTGGCCTGTTCAACCTGATGCGCAATCTGGGCGGCGCCATCGGCATTGCCGTGGTCAATACCCTGCTGCGTGACCATGCCCGCATCGCGTCAAGCCGGATCGGCGAAGCGCTTGGCCATCAGCCCGGCGCGGCGTCGGACATGGTGGCGGGCATCGCGCGGCGCCTGGCGCAAGCCACCCCCGATCCGCACCAGGCCCTGGCGATGGCACAAGATCTGTTTGCCCAAATCGTTGGCCGCGAGGCGTTGACCATCGCTTTCAACGACGTCTTCCGGCTGCTCGCCTGGATGTTCATCGCCGCGCTGGTGATGGTGCCGTTCTGCCGCCCACCCACCAATGCCACGCCGCCGTCGCCCGATCTGGCGCACTGAGGAGTTCTTTGCCATGCGCCTTGCCGCTATCCTGCTTGCCGTCTCGGCCCTTTCTGGTTGCACCGCCGGCCGGGATTATGTTCCTCCCAAGATTGCCCTGTCCCCTGCCTATCATGCGCCTGTGCCCATCGCCGCGGCGGATGCGCAATGGTGGCGCCGTTTCGGCGATCCTGTGCTCGATTCCCTGATCGAGATGGCGCTGGCGCAAAATCTCGATGTGGCCGCCGCGGCCGCGCGGGTGAGCCAGGCGCACGCCGCCGTGCAGGAAAGTGGTGCGGCGCTGCTGCCCCAGGCAGGCCTTGCCGCCTCGGCCGAACGCACGCGCCAGTCGCTGCGCACGCCCGTTGGCGCGGTGTCCAGTCGCTTGGACCTGCCGCGCGACTATTCTCTGTATACCGTGGGCCCGCAGGCATCGTGGGAAATCGACCTGTTCGGCGGCTTGCGGCGCGGGCGCGAGGCGGCGCGGGCCGACTTTGCCGCCGCGGCGGCAAGCGAGGACGCCGTGCGCCTGAGCGTTGCTGCAGAAACGGCCGATGCCTATCTGCAGTTGCGTGGGTTGCAGGCCCGGTACGATGTCGTCTCGCACGAACTTTCGACCGAACGCCGGTTGGCCGACCTTCTGGGCCAACAGGCGGCGCAGGGCCTGGTTGCCGAACGCGAACACCAGCGGGTCTTGGGCGAAAGCGCTGGATTGGAGGCGACGCTGGCGCCGCTACGCGCGGCGATCGCCGGCCAGATCAACCGCCTCGACGTGTTGACCGGCCAGCAGGCCGGATCGGACCTGCTGCATGTGGCTGCGGCGAAGCCCGTGCCCGATGCGCCCGATCCCAGCGGCAGCGCGATCCCGGGTGAATTGATGCGCCGGCGCCCCGATCTGGTGGCAGCCGAACGGCATCTGGCCGCGAGCAGCGCCCGGACCGGGGCGGCCATGGCCGACTATTACCCGCGTCTGTCCCTCAACGGCCTGCTCGGCTTTGCCAGTATCGGCACCGGCGGCCTGTTTGCCGGCAATGCCCTGCAGGCGAGCGGCGGCGCGGCGCTGCGGTGGCGCCTGTTCGATTTCGGCCGTGTCGATGCGGAAGTGGCGCAGGCACGCGGCAAAGAGGCCGAGGCGCTGGCGCAGCTTCGCGGCTCGGTGCTCAAGGCGACCGAGGAGGTGGAAACCGCGATCACCCGCCTTGCCGAAACGCGGGCGGAAATCGCGTTGCGCCAGCAGCAGGTTGCATCGCTGACCCGTTCGCGCGATCAGGCGCGGCAGGGTTACGAGGGTGGCGCGCTGGCCTTGATCGACGTACTGGATGCCGACCGCGCGCTGTTGGATGCCGCCGACCACCTTGCGGAGGCACGCGCCCAGGCAGCGCGCGCATCCGTTTCGGCCGTTCGTGCGTTGGGCGGAGGATGGGAGCCACGAAGCTGATGAGCGAGACCATGACGCCCAAGGAGCGCACGCGCGCGCGCATCCTGGATGAAGCGGCAAAGGCGATGCGCGAAAAGGGTGCCGACGGGATCGGCGTTGCCGCGCTGATGAAGCGCGCAGGGCTGACGCATGGCGGCTTTTATGCGCATTTCGAAAACCGTGACGATCTGGTTGCCCATGCGGTGGACCGGATGTTTGGCGATAGCGATGCGATGGTAAGACGATATCTCACCGGGAACGAGCCGGCGAGGGGCCTGTCGTTGCTCATCGACTATTACCTTTCCGAGGAAGCGCGGCGGCGGACCGATGTGGGCTGCCCGATCCCCAGCCTGGGGGGTGAATCGAGCCGCATGCCGGAGGCCGCTCGCCAGCGTTTTGCCCAAGGCATCGCCGCGTTTCGCGCCGCGCTGGCAAAGGCCCTGGCCGGGCTTGGCGCGCCCGAACCGGACGTGCTGGCGGCCTCGGTCCTGGCCGAGATGGTCGGCGCCATGACCCTGGCCCGAACGCTGGACGACGAGACGGCATCGATTGCGTTGCGCGCTTCGCGAGAGCAGCTCAAGCGGCGGATCGGCTTGCCGACCGCGCTGTGATGATCGCGGGCTTGGTCTCGCAAAGCTCAAGGACGCACGATTGCGCGTGGCGTTGCGGCCCGAACCGCCCGTCAAAAGGCGTTCGTCGAGCCGCGTTTGCCATCGCGCTGCCTGCCGCCTAGCCTGCGCTCGTCCGACCATGGCAGCGAGGCACTTGAGAACATGCTCGAACTTCAGGGGGTTTCGCACGTCTATGGCAACGGCACCCGTGCGCTCGACGGCGTCACGCTGACAATTCCCAAGGGCATGTTCGGGCTGCTCGGCCCCAACGGCGCCGGCAAGTCTACCCTGATGCGCACGGTTGCCACGCTGCAGATCCCCAGCAGCGGGCGCATCACGTTCGACGGCATCGACGTGATCGCCGATCCCCAGGCGATCCGCAGCCAGCTTGGCTACCTGCCGCAGGACTTTGGCGTCTATCCGCGCGTAAGCGCCTATGATCTGCTCGACCACATGGCGGTGCTCAAGGGCATCGCCGGGCGCGGCGAACGGCGGGACACGGTCGAAACGCTGCTTGCGCAAGTCAATCTGTGGGATGTGCGGCGCAAGGCGGTGGCCGGCTATTCCGGCGGGATGCGTCAGCGCTTCGGCATTGCCCAGGCGCTGATCGGCAATCCTCGGCTCGTCATCGTCGATGAACCGACCGCCGGGCTCGATCCCGAAGAGCGCAATCGCTTCCTCAACCTCCTGGCCGAGATCGGCGAGAACGTGGTGGTGATCCTTTCGACCCATATCGTCGACGATGTCACCGACCTTTGCCCGCGCATGGCGATCCTGGGCCAGGGGCAGATACTGCTCGAAGGCGCGCCGGCCACGTTGATCGCTGCGCTGTCCGGCCAGGTGTGGGAACGCGCGATCGACCGGGCTGACCTCGCCGCGGTCAGTGCCGAACATCGCGTGATTTCCACCCGCCTGCGCGGCGGGCGCACGGTCGTGCACGTGATTGCCGAGACCACCCCTGGCGACGGCTTCGTGGCTGTTCCCGGTGGGCTCGAGGACGTCTATTTCTCCGCCCTGCTTGCTGCGCGCACCGCCGCGCCGGCCGTCGGCGCCTGAACCAGTAAGGGGCACCGCCATGCTCGGCCGCATCGCCGCCTTCGAGATCCGCTATCAGCTGCGCAGCCCGGTGTTCTGGGTGGTGTTTGCCCTGTTCTTCCTGCTGGCCTATGGCGCCATGGCATCGAGCCAGTTGACGATCGGCGGCACGCCCGACAACGCTTGGCAAAACGGCACGCTGTCGCTGGCGATGACCCAGGGCGTGATGACCATTTTCGCGCTGTTTGCGACGACGGCCTTTGTCGCGAACGTGATCGTCAGGGATGATGACAGCGGCTTTGGCCCCCTGGTCCGCGCCACGCCGGTGCGCAAGGCCGACTATCTGCTGGGCCGTTTCGCTGGCGCTTACCTGGTCTCTCTGCTGGTTTTCGCGGCGGTGCCATTGGGCAGCTTCGTGGGTTCGCTGATGCCCTGGCTGGACCCTGAAACGATCGGTCCCAACCGGATCGACGCCTATTTGCGGCCCTTTGTGATCGTGGCGATGCCCACGTTGCTGTTGTGCGCCGCGTTTTTCTTCGCGGTGGCGACGCTCACGCGCTCGATAATGGCGACGTATGTTGCAGTGGTTGCCAGCCTGCTGATCTGGGGCGTGACGCGCGGCATCCTGTCGAGCCATCCCGACCTGCGCACGCTGGCGGCGCTTACCGATCCGTTCGGCGTCGTCGCCATCTCGCTTGAAACCCGGTACTGGACCCTGGCCGAAATCAACACACGGCCTTTTCCGTTCTCCACGCTGTTTCTCGAAAACCGTGCGATCTGGCTGGCCGTGACGATCGCGGCGCTTGCCACGGCGTGGTGGCGTTTCAGCTTTACCGCGCCTGCCGCCAGCAAGCGCCAGTTGCGGCGCGAGGCGAAACGCGCGCGCAAGCTCGCCGTGGCGACGCCAAGCCGGGTCGCGCGCTTGCCCGATCCCGACCAGGCCCGCGCGCGCTGGCCGCGTCTGTTCGCACGCATCGCGTTCGAAGCGCGGATGATCCTGCGCAGTCCGGCCTTCCTGGTGCTGGTGGCGGTGGGGGCGATCAACGCGCTTGCCGCACTCAGCCTGAGCGACAGCCTCTATGGTAGCAAAAGCTACCCGGCGACTTTCCTGCAGATCACGGCGCTGCGCGGCGCGTTCACGCTCGGCCCGATCGTGATCGCCGCGTTCTATGCAGGCGAACTCGTCTGGCGCGATCGCGAGCGCCGGATCAGCGCGATCATCGATGCCAGCGCCTTGCCAAGCTGGGCCTTGCTGCTGCCCAAGGTGCTGGCGCTCGCACTGGTCATGGTGGTCACCGTGGCGCTGGGGGCCTTGGTCGGCATCGGCGTGCAATTGGCAAGCGGCTTCACGGCGATCGAACCTGGGCAGTATCTGTGGTGGTACCTTGTGCCGACGGCGATGGACATGGTGCTGCTCGCCGGCCTTGCCGTGTTCCTGCAGGTCGTTTCGCCCAGCAAGTATGTTGGCTGGGGCTTGCTGCTGGTGTGGTTCGTCTTCGGCATCGTGGCGTCGGCGATGCATTGGGACCATCCGCTCTACCAATACGCGTCGAGCGTGCCCAACCCGCTGACCGATATGAACGGTGCGCGGGTGGGCTGGGTGACCAACTGGTGGCTGCGCCTTTATTGGGGCTTTCTGCTCGTGGCGCTGATGGCCGCGGCGCACCTGCTGTGGCCACGCGGTGCCAACGATGGCGTCGGCGTGCGCAGCCGCCAGGCGCTGCGCCGGCTGCGTAGCCCGGCCGGGGTGCTGATCCTTGCCGCACTGGCAGGCATGGCCGCCACGGGGGCCTGGCTCTATTACCAGATGGACGTTCGCAACCACTACGAGAACGGTGCGCAGCAGGAGATCGACGCCGCCGATCTCGAAAAGCTCTACGCCCGCTATGAGCATGCGCCCGAACCGAGCGTCACGCATGTCACGCTCAAGGTCACGATCGATCCGGCGCAGCCGCGGATGGAAGCCGAAGGGACATATGCCCTGGTCAATGCCACCGGTGCGCCGCTCAGCACCGTGCACCTGATGCTGCCCCAGCACGACCGCGACGTGCTCGCACTGACGATCGACGGTGCCCGCGCCGCCCACGATGACGACCGCCGCCAGGTGCGCTTCTTCACGTTCGACCATCCGCTGCGCCCGGGGCAGACGACGCTGATGCATTTCAAGGTGCAGCGCTGGCAGCCGGGCCTCAATCCGCTGGGCGACGATACCCGCCTGCTTGCCAACGGCACGTTCCTCGATTCCACGCAGATCGCGCCCACGATCGGCATCCAGCGGGCGGCGATGTTGAGTGATCCGGTCAAGCGCCGCGAACATGGCCTGCCCGGTGAGCATCGCATGGCCAAGTTGGAAGATCAGGGCGCGCGGCATTTCAATTACCTGTCGAACGCCAGTTGGGTGACCAGCGACATCACGGTGACCACAGCGGCGGACCAGGTGCCGCTGGCGCCCGGTGACAAGGTTGCCGATACGGTGCAGGGCGGATGGCGCACCGCGCGCTTCGTCTCGCGCGTTCCGATCCTCAACTTCTGGTCGATCCAGTCTGCCCGCTATGGCGTGGATAAGCGCGATGCCGATGGCGTGCAAGTCTCGATCTATTTCGATCCGCGCCACGCCTATAACGTGGACCGGCTGCAGCGCGCCGCGCGCGTGGCGCTCGGGTACTATCGCCGCGAATTCGGCCCCTATCAGTTCGGCTATGCCCGCATCGTGGAATTTCCGGGCTATGCCAGCTTTGCCCAGGCCTTTGCCGGCACCATGCCGTTCTCGGAATCGATCGGTTTTCTGGGTGACTTCAGCGATCCCGACAAGATCGACTACGCCACCTATGTCGCTGCGCACGAGCTGTCGCACCAGTACTGGGGCCACCAGGAAATCAGCGCCGAGATGCAGGGCGGCACGATGATGGTGGAGACGCTGGCGCAGTATTCGGCGCTGATGGTCATGAAGCAGTTGTACGGGCCCGACAAGATCCGCCGCTTCCTGCGCTACGAGCTTGATCGCTACCTTGCCTCGCGCGGGCGCGAAGCGGTGGAGGAAGTGCCGCTGGCGCGGGTGGAGGACCAGCCCTACATCCACTATCGCAAAGGTGCCGTGGCGCTCTACCTGCTGCAGGATCGGCTGGGCGAAGCGCGGGTCAACGGCATGCTTCGGCAGATCCTCGCACGCTATCGCTTCCAGGGGCCACCTTATGCCACCTCGATGGACCTTGTGCGCGGCTTCCATGCGCTGGCCCGTACCGCGCAGGAACATGCGCTGGTGCACGACTTGCTGGAAACCATCACGGTGTGGGATTTCAAGGCCGATCGCGCCGTGACCCGCCGCCTGCCCGACGGGACCTGGCAGACTACGCTGACGCTGACGGCGAGCATGGCACGCGACGATGGCAAGGGGGCAAGCACGCCCACGCCGCTCAACCAGGATGTCGACGTCGGGCTGTTCGCCGCGCAGCCGGGCGAGGGTGCGTTTGGGGCGGCCGACGTCATTGCCATGGAACGGCATCGCCTGCGCGATGGTACCGCCACGATCGTGCTGACCAGTCGTCGCAAGCCGGCCTATGCCGGGGTCGATCCCTACAACACCTTTATCGATCGCAAGAGCGACGACAACGTGGTGGCCGTGACCGGCGGCTGAAGCGCAAACCGCGTTACAGCACCGAATGACCGGCCGGTGCTGCTGCAGCGGGAATGACCGCCTTGTATTCGGTAAAGCTGTCTAGCCCTTCCTTCCCGCCCTCGCGCCCGCAGCCAGACAGCTTGAAGCCGCCGAAGGGCAGGGCACTGTCGAAGCGAAAGGCGTTCTGGGTAAGGGTGCCGCTGCGCACGCCGCGCGCCACGCGGGAAAAAGCCGCCGGATCGTGGGTGAAGACCGTGCCGTAGATGCCATAGGGCGTGGCATTGGCCAGCGCGATCGCCTGATCGAGCGTGTCATAGCCCAAGACGGTGAGCACCGGGCCGAAGATTTCCTCGCGCGCGGCGATATTGGCGGGGCCGACATCGGTCAGCAGCGTGGGTTCGTAATAGGCGCCATCGGGCAGGTGGGCGGGGCGCGCGCCGCCGGTGGCCAACGTGGCACCTTCGGCGATCGCCTGGGCAACGAAGGCCTCGACCCGCTCGCGTTGGCGGACCATGGCCAGCGGGCCCATCTCGGCCGCGGCATCGCGCGGGTGGCCGATGCGCACGCGGCGCATTTCGTCCGCCGCCGCAGCGACGAAGGCCGCACGGTGGGCTTCGGGCACGATCGCGCGGCTCAGCACGGCGCAGATTTGCCCCGCCGACATGGTGATAGTGCGCGCGAGCGTGCGCGCCGCCGTCTCGATCGGGAAATCGTCGAGCACGATGGCAGCCGATTTGCCACCCAGCTCCGTCGTGCAGCGCGCCATGCGCGCGCCACAGACCGCGGCAATGTGCGTGCCGGCCGCGACGGAACCGGTGAAGCTCACTTTGTCGATGCCCGGATGGCGCACGAGGCCGTCGGACGCGGCGCGATCGGCAACGACGAGGTTGAGCACGCCTGGCGGCAGGCCGGCGTCTTGCGCGGCTTCGGCGATGATCCAGGCTTCGATCGGCGTTTCGGGCGCGGGCTTCATCACCAAGGTGCACCCGGCGAGCAGGGCCGGGGCGATCTTGCCCGCCATGATCCCGAACGGATTGTTCCACGGCGCGATCGCGGCAACGACGCCGACCGGCTCGCGCACCACCAGGGCTGTGCCCGGCGCATCGGCCAGGGCGCGCGTCTCGCTCCAGGCATAGCGGTCGGCCAAGTCGGCATAGCTGTCGAACCAGGCGACGCCACCGCCCACCACAAGCGGCGCGACCCCGGCAAGTGCGCCGATCTGCTCGATCCAGGCATTGGCGAGGTCAGGGATGCGCGCGCGCAGCAAATCGCCCATCCGCCGCAAGTACGCGGCCCGCTCTGCTGGGGAGAGGTGCGGCCAGGGGCCGTGATCGAAAGCGGCCCGTGCGGCGTCGACAGCGGCGGCGATATCGTCGGCATCGCCGCTTGCCAGCGTGGCAATCACCGCGCCCGTGGTGGGCGAGACCACGTGCGTCTGCTCCCGGCCGCTGGGCTCGCGCCACGCACCGTCGATAAACAGGTGATGGGGATGGCGCAGGTGCGGCAGGACGGGAGCATGGGGCATGTCGGGCATTCCTTGCGTATCGGAATCGAGGCTGGGAGATGACGCGAAACGCGGGCTGGAGGCCGGCGGTGTCGATACCCCGCCCGCGTCTCCCCGCCCGGTCAGAACGTGCGGCGCAAGGTCAGCGACCATTCGCGCGGCCGGCCCACGGCGCCGCTCGCAACGCCGTACGTGGCGTTGTAGCTGGTGCCGAGGTAATAGAACTTGTTGCCGAGGTTGGTGACGCCAAGGCTTGCCGACCAGGCCTTGCGGGCATCTTCGTAAGTCAGGCGGGCGTTGAACAGGCTGCGCCCGGCGACGAGATCGAGCGGCGTGTTGACCGCGTTGTAATAGAAGCTCGACTGGTAGGTCCAATCGAGGCGCGGGGTCAGCGTGCCCGCGCTGCCGAGGTCTGCCTGGTACTGGACCGAGCCGGACGCCTGCCACTTGTTGTTGAACGGGGCCTTCATGCTGCGGCTGATGCCGGTGTTGGCATTGACCGAGGCATACTGGAAGTCGAGATAGCCGACGTTGCCATCGATCGTCAGGCCGCGCACCGGGCGCAAGGTGGCTTCCAGTTCGACACCCTTGACGTGGGCATTGCCGGCATTGCCGATCGCCGCGCACGGAAATGGATCGGTGAAGGCCGGGCAGACCTGCAACTGGATCTGCATATTCTTGTAATCGTTATAGAACACAGCGCCGTTAAGGCGCAGCGCACGACCCAGCAGATCCGACTTGAAGCCCGCTTCGTAGGTCGTCAGCGTTTCTGGGTTGAAGGGCTGCACCTGGCTGGCGAAATAGGGGCGGGGATTGATGCCGCCGCCCTTGTAGCCGGTTGAGACCTGGGCATAGGTCATCAATTCCGGGCTCCAGCGGTAGTTGACGCCGATACGATAGTCGACCCGCTCGCCGCGGAAGGTGGAGCTAGCCCCGTCGAGGCCGAGCAGCAGGATGTTGAGCGGGAAATTGGCCGGGGAAATTGCGCTGCCGTCGGGATTGCGGCGACCGAATGTGTAGGTCTTGCGGTCATTGGTATAGCGCAGGCCGCCAATCACCGTCAGGTCTGCGATCGGGTGCAGTTCGAGATGCCCGAACACCGACTTGCTGACGTTGCTGACGGGATCGTCGGTGCGGAAGTCGAAGGCCACGTTGGGGATCTGCGCCCGCCCGGTGAGATGGTCGCGCGCATCGTAATAGTAGCCGCCCAGCGTCAGGTCGGCGAGGCTGCCGAACTTGGCCGAGAGGCGCAGTTCCTGGGTGAACTGACGGTGTTCATAACCGAATTCCTGGAGCAGGATCGCCAGTGGAGAGCCATCAAGATCGATGCCGCTGGTGCCCTTGGCCGAGCGGTAGCCGGTGATCGACTTGATCGAGAGTGCGTCGGACAGCGCATAGTCGATCGTGCCCACCGCGCCCCAGCTTTTCACCGCGCTTTTGGGGCTGGTGGAAAAACCGCCCGGCGCAACCTGGAGGTTGGGAAACAGGGTGAAGGGGTACACCTTGGGCAGGCCGGAGGTGTAATTGCCGCCGCTCGTATAGTTCGCGTACGAGGTGTAGCAATGGGCGCAGGTTATAAAGCGGCTGTCGAACGGCACGCCGCCCGCCGGATCGCCGGCGACATAGCTGCGCACGCCAGGGTTGTTCGCATAGACCAGCTTGGTCGCGACTTGCTCGGAATCGTTCTGCGCCACGTCGGCGACGAGGTTGACCTCGAGCTTCGAGCCGGCGGGGGCAATGCGCAGCGCGGCGCGCAGGGCTTTGACATCAATGCCACCTTCAGTGCCGTTGCGGCAATCGTTGTTGCCGGTGGTCGGGGCGATGCCGCTACCGGGATTGACGCAGCCGTAGTCGAGCAACTGCATGTAGCCATCGGTGTGCTTCGACACGCCCGATAGGCGAACATAGACGCCGTCGGTGATCGGGATGTTGGCGCTGGCGCGCAAATCTACGCGGTTGAAGCGGCCATAGGTGCCTTCGACGAAGCCGCCTGCATCGGCATTGGGCTTGGCCGAGAACAGCTTGATCGCACCGCCCAGCGAATTCTTGCCGGCGAGCGTGCCCTGGGGGCCGCGCAACACCTCGACCCGGTCGAGGTCGGTCAGGTCCATCACCGCGCCGTAGGTCGTGCCATAATAGATGTCGTCGATGTAGATGCCCACGCCAGGTTCGAGCGCAAAGCTGGAATCGCCCTGGCCGACGCCGCGGATGAACGCAGCGACGGCGCTGCCGTTAAGCCCGGTCGAACTGGAAAGATTGACGTTGGGTGCCGTGGCGCCAAGGTCGGTGATGCTGAGCTGCCCCTTGGCGGCGAGCGTGCTGGCGCTGATCGCGGTGATCGCGATCGGTGTATCCTGCACCTTCTGCCCACGGAACTGCGCGGTGACGACGATTTCCTCGATCGCCGGGCTGCGTTCGGCCTCGGCCGGGCTGGCCTGCGTGGGCGTGGCGGCGGTGTCCTGCGCGAAAGCCGGCGCGGCCGTGAGTGCAAACGCGCTGCCGGCGGCAAGCCAGGCGGCGCGGGCAACGCGCCGTTGCGCAATTGCGGTACGATCAGTCATGGTTCTTCTCTCCCCGTTGTTATGAAGCGCGGGCCATGCCAGCCTGGCGGATGGCCTTGAGGACGTGGTCGGCGCCCTTGTCGCCGATCATCATCGCAGTCGCGTTGGTATTGCCGACCGGCAGCGTCGGCATGACCGAGCAATCGGCCACCCACAGCCCTGCCACCCCGTGTACCGCGAGGTCGGGATCGACCACAGCGGCCGCGTCGCTGCCCATTCTGCAGGTGCCGACCGGGTGGTAGAGCGGGATGGCGTTGTCGCGCAGATGCGCCCGCAGCGCTGGGCCGGATACCGCTCGGCCAGGGGCAAGCTCGGCCTCCACCAGGTCTGCCAAGGGCGGTTGCGCGGCGATGTCGCGGGCGATTTCAATGCCGCGAGCCAGCCGCTCAAGATCGGCGTCGCTGCCCAGCAGGCGATGTTGCACCAGCGGGGGGGCATCAGGATCGGCAGACCGCAACTCCACGCGCCCGCGCCCTTCCGGGCGGGCAAGGCAAACCGTGACGCTTACCGCCGGGCGCTTGAGCAGGACCGCCCTCCCGTTGGGCCCGAAGGTGAACGCCATCGCCGTCAACGAGATCTGCACATCGGGAATGTCTGCCTCTGCCGAAGTGCGCGCAAAGGCGTTGGCGTGGCACATCGATGTGGTCAGCGCGCCGCGCCGACGCAGCAGGAACGACAGCCCTTCGCCAAGGGCGCGCCATCCCCGTGTATCGCTGTTGATCGACCGGCTGCGGGTGGCGAGCACGACGTGCGCGCCGACGTGCTCCTGCAGGTTGGCGCCGACGTCGGGGCTGTCTGCGTGGCAGGCAATGCCGTGGCGGGCAAGGTCGGCGGCCGGGCCGATGCCCGAGAGCATGAGCAGGCGCGGTGTGTTCAGCGTGCCGGCCGACAGCACCACGCCCAGGCGCGCGGGCAGCACCTGCTCGACACCCTCGTGCCGCACCAGGACGCCGGTGGCGCGGCCAGCGGTGATGATCACCTTGAGGACGTCGATCCCCGTCACCACGCGCAGCCGGCTGGTGTCGATCGCGCCGCGCAGATAGCCGCGCGCCGCGCTGCATCGCAGCCCGCCGTGCTGGGTGGCCTCGGAGTGGAACGCACCCTCGCCAGAAAGGCGCCCGTTCTGCTCGGGATTGCGCGGGATGCCGACCGCGCCAGCCGCCGCAATGAAAGCATCGACCACCGGATACGACATGCGATTGCGCGCCACCGTGATCGGGCCGGAATCGCCGCGCCAGGCGTCGCCACCGGCCTCGGCCCGTTCCATGCGCCGGAAATAGGGCACGACATCGTCAAAGCCCCACCCGGTTGCGCCGCGCTCGGCCCAGCCGTCATAGTCACGGCGATGGCCGCGCACGTAGATCATGCCGTTGATCGCGCTGCCACCGCCCAGGCGCCGCGCCGCAGGCCACAGGTAGCGCCGCCCGCCCAGGCTGGTATCGGGTTCGGCCGCAATGCTGCGGTCGAAAGCCGGGTTGTTGACCACCGCGAACGTCAGCGCGGGAACATAGCTGCGCAGCGTCACGTCGCTTTTCCCGGCCTCGAGCAGCAAGGTCGCCACCCCGGCCTCGGCGAGCCGCGCGGCCATGGCGCAGCCGGCGGATCCTCCGCCAACGACGATGACCTCGGCTTCGGCCGCCATGCGCGCCAGGTTCATGCGCGCGTTTCCAAGGCGAGGGGCTTTGCGGCCCAACGCGATCGCGGCCCGGCCTGCGGAACGGCAAGGCGATTGGCGTGCGTGGACTGTCCTGGGGTCGCGTCCAACTTCCTTCTCCCATGTGGCCGGCAGCCTCTGGCGGGCCGCGCGATCTGTGGGGCAAGGATAGGCTTGCGCAGACGACGCAAAGAATTGCGAAAATACCGTGCAGGTGCTAGGATAAAACCTAGCACCTGCGAAAGATGGCGGGGCGGGGAGAGGCATGAAGACCCATCTGACCTTGCGCCAACTCGAGATATTTCTGGCTGTCGCCCGGCTGGGCAGCTTTCGCGCGGCTGGGGCGATGCTCAACCTCGCGCCGGTCGTGGTGGGCGAGCATGTGCGGGCGCTGGAAGCCAGGCTGGGCGGGCCGCTTTTCCTGCGGCGCCCGGGCATGGTGCCGACGTTGACGCCCTTGGGCGAGCAGATCGTCATCCGCGCCGAAGACGTCTTGCTGGCCATCGCGCGGCTTGAGGATGACGCGCGTTCGCATGTCCAGGCCGGGGAAAGCGTCTGGCATGTGTGCATCGCGCCTTATGCGCTGCGCCATCTTGCGCACCGGGTGGGGGAATTGCGGCGCCGCTTTCCCGAATGCCAGATCGTGTTGCATTCAACCGACCTGACCGCGTCCCAGACCATGGCCGACGTGCGCAGCGGCACGCTCGACCTTGCCATCGTGATTGCCGACCAACTTGCCGAGCCAGACGAGGGGTTGGGCTTTGCCGAGCTTGGCGCTGGCCAGGCCGTCACCGCGGCAGGCGTGATCGACGAGCCGCTGGCGATGTTCGTCGCCCACGATCACCCGCTGGCCGGGCGCCCGGCGATCACGCGAGAGGACCTGATGGCCTGGCCGCTGGCTGGCCTGTCGCCGCCACACCCGCTGCGCCAGGTGGTCAATGCCGCGCTGCACCGGGCGGGGCTGCAAGCGATGCGGTACGATGTCGAAACCGATGATTACAACGCGATCCTTGCCAGCGTCGTGGGCGATGGCGCTGTCGCCTGCCTGTTTGCGGAGGCGCGGGCGCTCGACGCGATCACGCATCGCCTGGAGATGCTTGACCTGGCCTTCAACCTGCCATCGCCGCAGGCCCTGCTGGTCCTGACCTCACGCGCCCGTGCCGATCGCCGGCTGCAGATCGCGGCAGACTTCCTTGCCAACCATTACCGCGCCGATGCCACTGCGGCGCGGCGCGCCTTGGCGGTCGTCTGACCGGCTTTCAACGCGGCGCCGCACCGATCGCATCGAGCTGCGCTTGCACCGGCGTGGGCAGGTTCAGTTCGGCCGCTGCCAGGTTTTCATGAAGATGGGCCGTGCGCGACGTGCCGGGAATCAGCAGGATGTTGGGTGAGCGGGCCAGCAACCAGGCCAGCGCAACCTGCATGGGGGTGGCGCCAAGATCGCCCGCGAGGGCGGACAGGGCGTCAGACTGGATCGGGCTGAAACCACCCAAGGGAAAGAACGGGACATAGGCGATGCCCCGGGCTGCCAATTCATCGATCAGCGCATCATCGCCACGGTGAACCAGGTTGTAATGGTTCTGCACGCAGGCGACCGGGGCGATGGCCTGCGCTTGCGCCACCTGTGCGGGCGTGGCGTTGCTCAGGCCCAGATGCGCGATCAGGCCCTGGTCCTGCAGACTGGCCAGCGCCGAGAATTGTTGTTCCACCGACCCTTCGCTGGGCGCATGGACATCGCCCATCAGACGCAGGTTGACCACGTCCAGCCGCTCCAGCCCCAGGTTGCGCAAATTGTCATGTACCGCCTGGGTAAGCTGGGCGGGGCTTTGCGTGGGCAGCCACGATGCATCGTCCCCGCGCACGGCGCCCACTTTGGTCACGATCGTCAGGTCGGAGCCATAGGGGTGCAAGGCTTCGCTCAGGATCTGGTTGGTGATGTGCGGGCCGTAGAAATCGCTGGTGTCGATATGGTTGACGCCGGCGGCCACGGCGGCGCGCACCACGGCCACCGCTTCCTGGCGGTCGCGCGGCGGACCGAACACGCCGGGCCCGGCAAGCTGCATCGCGCCATAGCCCATCCTGTTTACGATGCGGGTGCCCAAACGAAAGCTTCCGGCCTTGGCTGCAACGGTCATGGCAAATCTCCTCTAGCGATGGCGAGGATATAGACCTGGCGTCGATGATCGATAAGCTAGCCCATTCCAAACGGTCTGTACGGAAATTCGCACAATGCCTATAGAGTTGGATGATCTCTCTGCCTTTGCGGCCGTGGCCTGCGCCGGCGGCTTTCGCGAGGCGGCGCGCATGTCCGGCGTTTCCGCGTCCGGGCTGAGCGAAGCTTTGCGGAGGCTGGAAGGCAGGCTTGGCGTGCGCCTGCTCCACCGCAGCACGCGCAGCATATCGCTGACCGAGGCCGGAACCCGGCTGTTCGAGCGGCTATCTCCGGCCCTTGCGGAAATCGGTGCCGCGCTGGAAGGCGTGCAGGCGCAGACTGACGAACCAGCGGGCACGTTGCGTCTCAATGTGCCCGCCAACGTCGCGCGCACGGTGCTGCCCGGCATTCTTCCGCCATTTCTGATGGCCCACCCCAAGATCCGGGTGGAGGTGACGGTCGAAGACAGCTTCGTCGATATTCTGGCGTCCGGGGCCGATGCCGGAATCCGTTATGAAGAACGGTTGGAGCAGGACATGATCGCACTGCCGATCGGGCCGCGAACCCAGCGTATCGTGGTGGCTGCATCGCCCGCGTATCTGGCATCGCAAGGGCGCCCGGCGCATCCCCGCGATCTGCTGGCGCACGCGTGCCTGGGGCTGCGCTTTTTCAGCGGAGCGCCGGCCGAATGGGAATTTGAAAAAGACAACGAGATCGTGCGCGTCGATCCACCCACGCGCCTGCTGGTCCGGCCTGGCATGGCGTGCGATCTGCTGATCAGCGCGGCCGTGGCGGGACTTGGATTGATCGCCCTGTTCGAAGACTGGCTCGCGCCATATCTCGACAGCGGCGCGCTAAAGGCTGTGTTGCAGGATTGGAGTTCGCCGTTTTCGGGCCCCATGCTCTATTATTCCGGCCGCCGGCACGTGCCGCCACCGCTGCGCGCCTTCATCGACTTTACGCGGCACGGCTTTGGCTGAACGCCAGGCACCCGTTTTCGCGAAAGGGCTGCGTGGCGTTTGGCTGCTTCATGGGTGTGGCGCTTCGCGGGCCTGCAAGCGGCTGGTGCGCAGCTTGGCCACGGCAAGGTCGATAAAGGCCCTGACCTTGGCCGGCGCATGCGAACCGCCGGTGTGGAGCACGTGAATGGGGAAGGCAGGCGGCTCGTGGTCTTCGAGCAGGATTTGCAATCGCCCATCGGCCAGCGCGGCGCCAACCTGATAGTCCAGGACGCGCGTCAGGCCCCAGCCGGCGAGGGCGGCGTTGATCGCCGCGTCGTTGGTGTTGCACAGCATGGCTGGTTCGATGCGCACCCGCACGTCATTGGCGAACTGCCATTCGGGCGAGGCCCAGGCTGCCGTCGATGCAGCGATGCGAAAGCGGCGCAGATCTTCCGGGCTGGTTGGCGTGCCGTGCTGGCGCAGGTAGTCTGGCGCGCCGACGACGACCATGCGCGAAGAACCCACGCGCGTTGCCACCAGCGCCGAATCGGCCAGGTGGCCGATGCGCACCGCAAGATCGACCCCTTCCTCGATCAGGTTGACCGGCCGGTCGACGAACAATGTGCGCCCCACCACTTGCGGGTAGCGGTCAAGATACTCGGTCAGCACAGGCAGGACGTACATCCGGCCGAACATCGCCGGCGCGGTAACGGTCAGCGTGCCCGAAGGCGTGGCGAACGATCCTGCTGCCGTCGCCTCGGCCTCTGCGATATCGGCAAGGATGCGCTGGCAATCGGCATAGTAGCGCGCGCCCGGCTCGGTGAGCTTGACCGAGCGCGTGGAGCGGACCAGCAGGCGTGTGCCGATATGCTCCTCGAGCGTGGCGACGGCGCGCGTGACGGCGGGGGCGCTCATGTGCAGCCGCCGCGCCGCCTCGGCAAAGCTGGCATGCCGGGCCACTTCGGCAAAGATGCGCATCGATTGCCAGCGATCCACCATCGTCTCCTCTTCGCCCTAGAGTACGCGGGGGAGCGTTTCGCGCAAGTCTGCCGCCCCCCGATCGAACAATGTCCCGAGGTCATCCGCCCCCACGCGCATCAGAAGCCGAAGTGCTCGAGGCCGGGATGGTCGTCGGGGCGACGGCCGAGCGGCCAGTGGAACTGGCGGTCTTCTTCGCGGATCGGATGCTCGTTGATGCTGCAATGGCGCACGTGCATCAGGCCGTCGGCGGCAAACTCCCAGTTCTCGTTGCCATAGGCGCGAAACCACTGCCCGCTGTCGTTGTGGTATTCATAGGCATAGCGTACCGCGATGCGGTTGCCGCCGAACGCCCAGAGATCCTTGATGAGGCGGTAATTCAGTTCGCGATCCCATTTGCGGCGCAAAAAGGCTTCGACCTGGTCGCGGCCGGTGAAAAACTCGGCACGGTTGCGCCAGCGACTATCGACCGTATAGGCCTGCGCGACGCGCGCAGGATCGCGGCTGTTCCAGCCGTCTTCTGCCAGGCGCACTTTTTCGCGCGCGCTGGCTTCGTCGAACGGGGGCAGAGGTGGGCGGGTCATGGCATGTCCTGTCGATAGAGAGAGGGGAGAGTGTCAGGCTTCGATTTGCAGGGGTTGCTCGCTTTGCTGCGCCGGCACGGCGCAGCAAAGCAGGACTTCGTCCTGGCCAACGCTGGCCGAAGGCGCGCGCGGATAAGCGACCGAACCAGCGACCAGCTTGACCTTGCACGATCCGCACGATCCGCTGCGGCAGCCGAATGCCGGGGTGAGGCCACGCGCTTCGGCAAGTTCGAGCAAGGTGCCGTCTTTGGGCGCCCACCGGGCCTCCTTGAGCGAGGCGGTGAACAGAACGGGGACCGGCTTGGTGGCCGGCAACACGGCGGGCGCGGCCAAAGCCTTGCTATCGCCTCGCCGTTGCAGGGCAGAGGGACCGAATGCCTCGGCATGGATGCGGTGATCCGGCACGTTGGCCCCGCGCAGCGCATCGTAGATGGCCTGCATGAAGCCGCCTGGCCCGCACAGGTAAAAGTCATGGTCGCCAAAGGGCAGCACGCGTGCCAGCAGCGGCAGGTCTATCCGCCCGGCAGCGTCGTAATCTGCGCCGTCTTGCGCGCCGGACGTATCGCCCAACACGCGCACGAGCCGAACGCCCTTGCCAACTTGGCCCAGTTCCGCCGCGAACGCGCGCTCTGCCAGGGATCGTGCAGACTGGATCAGCACGACCGGGCGCGCCGGCTTGCCGCCATGGCCACGGCTGACCAGCTCGCGCAGCATCGACACCATCGGGGTTATGCCGATCCCGGCGCCGATCAGCACCGCCAGCCGGGGCGCATCGGCATCGACAACGAAACCACCTGCCGGGGCGCGGGCCTCGATCGTATCGCCTTCGTGCAGGTGATCGTGCAGCCAGGACGAGACCGCCCCCTCGCGCTTCACGCTGATCCGGTAGAGCGGATCGGAGGGAGCGGACGAGAGCGTGTAGGTGCGGACCAGCGGCCGGTCGGCACCGGGCAGGTTGATGCGGATCGGCAGGTGCTGGCCGGCGCGATGCTGCCAAGCCGGCGCGGGTGACACGGGGCGCAAGTGGAAAGAGCGGATGCTGGCGCTTTCCTGCACGACCTGCACAACACGCATCTTGTGCCAGTCCGAAGCCTTGCGCCATTGCCCGGTGGCGAGCGTGGTGGGTGACCAGCCCTGTTCGCGAAACGCCCAGCGCAGCGCAAGGGCACCGGGCCGTCGCACGATGCGGTCTGGGGTAAATGTCCAGAGCCGCTCGGCACCGGCGAACGTGGCAATCTCTGGCGAATCCAGCAGGACCTGCGCCGTGCCGGACATCTGCAGAAGATCGCCGCTTTCGAAATCGATGAACACCAGGCCAGCGCGCCCGTTGAGCATGATGTTGCCGAGCGTCGCGAAAAACAGGTTGCCCGAAAAGTCTGGCACGGTGAGCACGCCTTGCGCGTCCACCCGCACGAAGCCGGGCTTGCCGCCGCGATGCGACACATCGACCTGGCGGCCGATCCCCGGCCGATCGGCGTAGGAGGCGACGAAGAAGGTATCGGCCGCGGCAATCATCGCGCGCGCCGCAGGGTCCAGCCCTTCCAGAGCCTGCGCAGGCTGCGCTGGCGCACTGGCTGGTGGGCGCGACAGCGTTGCGTCACGCTGCTGGATATACTGCGGGCAATTGCCGAAGCTTTGCCCGACTTCCAGCACCGACGCGCCATCGCTGGTCTGGCGCAGGGTTCCGTTGACCCTGTTGCGGCGGCGGGTGTGCAGCTCGATGCCCAGCAGACCCAATCCCGCGCCATCATAGATGCCGCCCAACGCCGGATCACCGCTATGCGGCAAGGCGGCCAGCGCGAGCCTGGTGGGATCGGGCGAGGAGACGAAGCCAGGCGCGCCTTCCACCACGGTTGCCCAAGGCGCGCCGGTATCATCGACGCTGCCCAGGATTGCGAAGGGAAGTTGTGCGTAGAAGGTGCGATGCTGGTCGGGCATGAACGGCCGGATCACCCGAGCGCCCAGTTCGGCCATGCGGGCCACGGCGCCGACATGGGCCTGGATGGCGCGCTCGCCCTCGTGCCAGATGGCCTGGGGCTCGATCGGAGCGGCTTCGGGCATGGTTGCCTCCATCATGAGGGCGCCGGTGGTTTGCCTGCGGGACGTTGCGCAAACCACCGGTCACGCGTCAGGCTGCGGCGCGAAGGCCGGCGGCCGTCTCGACGAAAGGCACGAAGCCGGGAAGGTTCTCGATCCGCGACAGCAGCGCGCGAACGCGGGGGTAGGCGTCGAGGTCGACGTTCCCTTCCGGCGCGCTCGACAGGTAGCTGTAGAGGGCAACGTCGGCGATGGTCGGGCCATTGCCAACCAGCCAGTCGCGGTGCTGGAGATGGCGCTCCAGATTGGCCAGCAGGGCGTGGGCCCGTGCAATCACTTCCTGCGGGTTATGGCGCGAACCGAACACGGTGACGAGGCGCGCGGCGGCCGGCCCAAAGGCAAGCTCGCCCGCCGCGACGGAAAGCCAGCGCTGCACGGCGGCCTCGCCAACGGCATCTTCCGGCAGCCAGTCGGTGCGGCCATGCTTGCGAGCAAGGTAGACCAGGATCGCGTTGGAGTCGGCAACAACCGTGCCTTCATCATCGACCAGCACGGGAACCTGCCCCAGCGGATTGAGGGCCAGGAATGCCGGCTGCTTGTGTTCGCCGGCAAGGAGATCGACTTCGACCAGCTCGGCATCGAGGCCGAGCAGCGATGCGAAGAGCCGGGCACGATGCGAATGGCCCGAGAGCGGATGATGGTACAGCTTCATGGACGTGCTCCTGCGTGGTTCGAAGGCCGCATCCGGCCCGCACCCGAAAGATGCGCCTCCACCGCCCGCGCGATAATGCCCATTCGCGGCACGACATCATTGCCTGGGATGCAATGCCAGCGCCGCGAATCTGGCTCAGTGGAAGGGAAACTCCACGAAGGGCTCGCTCGCTTCGGCCCGCTGCGACAGACGGTTGAGTGCTGGCAAGGCCTGCGGATCAAGCGTTTCGGGCACCATCTCGCGGGTAAAGCGCCAGGCCACGGCGCTGGTGATGTCCGCCTGAAGCGGCTGGTCGCCAAAGCACCACGGCCGCGCCAGGCTGACTTCCTGCTCCAGCAGGTGATAGGCCTGGACCAACTGGCCGCGAACGCGATCAAGCCATGGCTGATGACGCTTTTCTTCGGGCCGAAGCAGCTGTTCGTAAACGATCTGCACGCTCTTTTCGCAGGCGGCCAGGGCCAGTCCGATGATCCGCTGTGACCGGGCATGCGCCGCAAGGTCCGCAGGTGACAAAGTAAGCCCGGCCAGGCGCTCGGCATGTTCGAGGATGAGGCCGGAGTCCATCAGGACGACGCCTTCGTCGGTCACCAGCGTGGGCGCTTTCACCACCGGATTGATCGCGGCAAAGGCATCGTACGTGGAGAATACCGAGATAGCCTGATGCTCGAAATCCAGTCCCAACAGGCGCAGCGAGATAGCGACGCGCCGCACATAGGGCGAATCCAGCATGCCGATCAGTTTCATCACAATCTTCCCCGTTGTGGTTTGCCTGACCACGATAAAACCGCGTTGCCGCCGTTGCCACTGGCAGAGATGACAACTATCGAAAGGATCATGCCAAACGCCAATCCCCTGGTCGTCATCCTGACCTATGATCGCCTTTGCACCTTCGAGTTCGGCTGCGCCTACGAGGTCTTTGGCCTGGCTCGACCGGAGATGGGCCCCCATTGGTATCGCTGCCTTACCGCTGCGGGCGAGCCTGGCCCCTTGCGCGCCAACGGAGGGTTGCACGTGGTGCCCGATGGCGATCTGGGCCTGCTCGACCAAGCCGATACGATCGTGATTCCGGGATGGCGGGGGCCGCACGAGCCAGCGCCCGCCGCTTTGCTGGCCGCGCTCAAACGCGCCAGCATGCGCGGGGCGCGGTTGGTGGGCATCTGCGGGGGAAGCTTCGTGCTGGCCCAGGCGGGGCTGCTCGATGGCCGGCGCGCCACCACCCATTGGCGCCATCTGGCCTCGCTTGCCCAGCAGGCCTCCGCAGCGGTGGTGGAACCCGATGTGCTCTATATCGACGAAGGCAACATCCTGACCTCGGCCGGCAGCGCCGCCGGCCTCGATCTTTGCCTGCATCTGGTGCGCAAGGACTTTGGCCAGAAGGCGGCGAACAGCGTGGCACGGCGCCTGGTGATTGCGCCCCACCGCGAGGGTGGGCAGGCCCAGTTCGTCGAGCGTTCCGTGCCGCCGCCGGCGGGCCATCGCCTTGCCGGCCTTCTTGCCGCCGTGCAGGCCCGCCTTGACGAGAACTGGAGCGTCGAGCGCATGGCGGCCACGGCGCATCTGAGCCCGCGCAGCCTGCATCGCCATGTGCTCGGCGCGACCGGACTGACGCCGGGCGGATGGCTTCAGCAGCAGCGCATCGCCTTGGCGCGCATGCTGATCGAAGAGACAGACCAGTCGATCGAAACAATTGCGGAGCGCGCCGGTTTTGGCACCGCCGCCAATTTCCGCCAGCATTTCCGTGCCGCGACCGGGCTTGCGCCCACGGCCTATCGGCGAAGTTTCGGACGCCGTGGATCGTAATGCCAGCCAGCAAGGTTTGCCCGCGGGGGCGTTGTCAGGCCGACCGTAAGCCTGGCGCTGCCAGCGCGGGCTTTTCGCCGCTGCGCAAGGTGAGCACTTCGAACCCGTCCCTGGTCACGGCGATGGTATGCTCGAACTGCGCGGACAATTTCCCATCGGCGGTTACCACCGTCCAACCATCGTCCCTTGTCAAAGTCCGGCAGGTGCCCTGGTTGATCATCGGTTCGATGGTGAAGACCATGCCTTCGTGCAGCGGCAGGCCTCTGCCCGGCTTGCCGAAATGCAGAACCTGCGGCTCTTCGTGCATTTCGCGCCCGATGCCATGGCCGCAATAGTCGCGCACAACCGAATAGCCATGCTTCTTGGCGTGGCGTTCGATGGCGTGGCCGATATCGCCCAGCCGCGCACCGGGTCTGACGCGGCCAATCCCTTGCCACATCGCCTCTTGCGCCACGCGGACAAGCCGTTTGGCGGCAGGCGCTACTTCGCCGACGAGGTACGTCTTGCTGGAATCGGCGATATATCCGTTCTTTTCGAGCGTGATGTCGAGATTGATGATATCGCCATCGCCGATCACCGCCGAACCGTCCGGCACACCATGACAGACCACATCGTTGATCGAGCAGTTCAGCACATAGGCAAAGCCATACTGCCCCTTGCTGGCCGGGCGGGCTGCAAGCTCTTCGGTTATATAGCGCTCGACCAGGTCGTTGACTGCCATCGTGGTCATGCCCGCCAATTGCTGTTGATCCAGCATTTCGAAGACGCGGGCCAGCAAGCGGCCGGAAATCCGCATCAACGCCAGTTCATCGGGGGTCTTGACCATGTCAGGCCGCGGCCGCCTCGGGAATATGGACCTGCGCCGCTTCCAGCTGCGCCTTGACGATCTGGTTGAACGAGAGCGTGGGGTTGGCTTCGGCCAGCATGCCCACCTTCATCCAGAATTCGGCCTGGGCGTTAATCGATCGGCACATGACCGCGCTCGCCTTGCGGACTTCCTCGTGCAGGTTGTCTTCGATTTTGACGATACCCATGCCGCAATCTCCGTTTCGATATATGAAACGTATATGCTTCGTATGGCCGCGCTGGTCAAGGAAAGCATGGGCTCGTTGCCATTCACCGTATTCAGCGGTCCATCCCGGCAGTGGGCGGCAGCGCTGCAGTTTGGCGGGCGATCAGGGCGGCAAACCTGGCCGGCGTGCAGGTGGTGCCACATCGACCGAGTGAGAGCCGGTGCAGCGGCTGGCCCGTGCCGGTTTGCGGCAAGGGGCGAAGCTTGCGGGCCTGATCGGGCGTTTGCGCCAGGTACGACAGGCGCAACAGGTGCCGGCCCGTGTGCCGCTCGGTCAAGCGTTCGAACAGCAGGCCGCCACCGATCGGCGGATCGTTCCGACCATAGCCGGGCAGCTGGAATTGCGTGCCGATCAGCGCGGTGACGGCGGCGATGGTGTTGTCGTGGCCCACCAGGACCGTGACATCCGGTGCCTCGCGCACGGTGAGCGTTGCGGCGATCCGCCGGGCGATCAGGCCGCCCACGCGCGGGGCCATATAGGCCGAGCGGGCGAAGACATCGAACAGCCGGGCATGGAGCGGGGACATCGTGGCAATGTCGGCCGCGCCGGCGCGGCCCCAGCCGACCTGGGAAAGCGGCATGCCTTGCGCATATTGCAGCAGGAACACTTGCGCCGTGCCCGAGGCAAGGTCGATCGGGCCGGTCAGGCTCAACCCTTTGCCGTCGGCCGACGGCACGATACGATTGGGCAGCGTGGCGATGGGGCAGGGCCGATTGCAGCCGAGCACGCGCGTCATCGTGGCCACGGCCTTGTCCATGCCGGCCATCAGCGCTGCGCCGCCGTTGAGCTGCGCATTGATGCTGGCTGCAGCGGCCGGCGCATCGAACGGCACCGCCTGCGCTTCCAAGGCATCGAACAGCGGATCTGCAATCCCCTCTGGTCGATGGTCGACCGGTAGCGGGCAGCCAGGCGCCAGGCCTTGGGCCAGGGCCTGGCCGCTGGCGATCGTGCGCGACTTGCTGTTGGTCCAGAGGGCCACGTGGCCGGGCAGGGGGCAGCCCCGCGCCGGAAGCAGGCCCTGGCCGATCAGGCGCGTGCGCGCATATCCGGCAACCAGGGCCAAGGCCTGGGCGCCATGCGGCGTCAACTGGCTGGGGGGCGTGTCCCACTGGGGAAAAGGCTGGTCTGCCAAGGGCGCCGCTGCCGCTTCGCCATCAAGCGGCGCGCGGATGCCATGGCGAATGAGCAGGACCACGCGATCGACGCGGTAGCCCGAGGGGGCTGGGGCCGAGTGATGGGCCGCAGGTCGGGCGACGGCCATGGCCGGCAGCAGCGCGGCCAGCAGGGACAGGGCGATTGGGGCAGGACGGAGCATGGCGGACGGTTACCTGCGAAATACGAAAGGGAGGCGACAGCCGCACGATGACGGCCGCCGCCCCAGGTGAGGGACCAGTGAAGGATCAGAGATCGATCAGAACGAATACTTGATGCTGGCCAGCCCGGTTGTGCCGGAGTTGACGATGTCGGAAATGGCCAGCGAATGGCGCCCGATGTGCGCCCAATAGGTGTAGTTGTTGAACAAGTTGGCCACCGAGATGTCGGCCTTGAGGCCATTGCCGAAATCGTAGCCAGCGTGGAGGTCGACCCGCTTGACCGGGCGCACCCAGCGATCGTCCCAGCGGGTGGCTTGGCCCAGGTAATTGTAGGATTCGAGATAGGCGCCGGTGTAGTTGTAGATGGCATCGATCGAGAAGCCGCCGAGCGCATAGAACACCCGGGCCTGGCCCATCACGTCGGGTGCGTTCTGGATATTGCGGATCACGCCGTTGCCGATGTCCACGCTGGTCCACTGCCGGGTGAGATTGGCGCCGATGCCGAAACCGCGCAGCGCACCGGGCAGTTCGACGAAGGTCTTTTGCACCTGGAATTCCACACCATAGACATTGCCGCTGCCGCCGTTGAGGGGGCGGGTGACGAAGGTTTGCCCGGTGCCGTCGCTGGTGGCGGTGTTGAGCAGCGTGGTGCCGCTGTCATAGAGGTAGTTGGTCAGCCGCTTGTAATAGCCGCCCAGCATGACATGGCCCGAGGGCGCAAAGTTCCATTCCACCGAGGTGTCGACGTTGATCGCGCGGATCGGCTTCAGGTTGGGATTGCCTTCCACGATCGTCGTCTTGCCATCGTCGCCGGCGCGGGCGGTGGAACTGCCGCCCAGCTGGAAGAACGGTGGGCGGGTATAGGAAAACCACACGTCGCCGCGCGCCACAATCTTGTCGTTGGGGCGCCAGTTGGCAAACAGGCTGGGCAGCAGCACGTCATACGTGGTGCGGTTGCTGGAGAAGGCGCCGGGCTGTTCGACCCCGGCGGAATAGGCCATGACCCAGTAGGTGTTGTTGATCGTGGTGTGTTCGAAGCGCAGGCCGGGGATCACTTCCAGGTTGCCAGCCTTGAGCGTGGCCGTGGCATAGCCCGCCGCCACCGTTTCGCGGCCCGACAGCGTGCCGCAATTGTAGTTGTTCACATAGAGCGAACCGCACGTGTCGAAGCTGTTGTAGCTTGATCCATCGGCTTCGTTGGCGAACTGGTACTTGTAGAACAAGTTGAACAACGCGGCCTTGTTGAAGCGCGGCAGCGACCAGTCATAAAGGCCCGGATAAGTGTGGGCATAAGTGCCGTTGGTCAGGCCCAGTTGCGCCCAGGTCGTGCTGTGGCCCAGGTAGTTGGCCACGTAGTCGGTCGTCCAGTCGCGGCTGGTCACGTTGCGCTTGCTGCTTTGCAGCTTGGCACCGAAGGCGATGCTGTGCAGCAGGCTGTCATCGGCAAATTCGCGGCTCACGTCGATACGGCCGCCCCATTTGCGCTGGCCGCTGAACTGTTCGGTGAGCTGGCCGGCGCGGCGCGCGGGCAGGACGCTGGCGGAATTGTCGAACGCGTCGAAGATGGCCTGGTTATAGAGCGCGACGGGGTAGTTGTCGCTATAGCCAACCGATTGTCCGCCCAGCGGAATCTTGGAGCCGCTGGTATACTTGTCGGACTGGTTGATGCGGGCCGAGGCCTCGATATGGTTGGGGCGGTTGTTGTGCCCTTCGCTGTAGAACACTTCGGGCGCGATCTTCCAGGCGCCAAGCTGCTTTTCCCCGCCAAAGGCGGCGGTGGCGAGGATTGCGGTCTCCGGGTTGGTTTCGAAGTAGTTGCGCACCGAGACCGAAGGCACGGTGAGGACATAGCGATCGGTGCCGGGCGAAAGCACCCAGGCCTTGGTGCCACCGTTGTACTGCGCCAGGGTGGAATCCTGCTCGGTCAGCGCCTTGGCATAGGTGCCGCGCAGATAGACGCGCGTGGTATCGTCGGGGCGCCAGTCGAGCGAGGCATTGCCGCCAAACCGGCGCGTCTTGCCGCTGGACACGCCCGCGTCAAAGCCGGTGAGCGCGGCATTGCGTTCGGGATCGAGGCCGGGATAGCTGGTGCCCGAGCTGTTGGACGCATTGAGATAGCCCCAGCTGCCATCATCGTGCGCCGATTGCGCGCCGCGGATCTCGCTGTTGGTGTACGTGCGCTTGTCGTAATAGCCGCTGACGTAGATGCCCATGGTGTGACCGGGGCCAAAGCGCGACGAAAGTTCTGCCGCTACGCCGCCGCCCAGGCCGCTGTCGCCATACGTGCGGGCGCGGGTTTCGAGGCGGCCCGAGGCGGTCACGCTGCCGTGCAGGCGATCGGAATAGTCGAAAGCCGAGGGCGTGCGGAAATCCACGGTGCCGCCGATGGCATCGCCATCCATGTCGGCGCGCGAGGCCTTGTTGAGCACGATGGTGTTGAGGCCCGTGGGCGGCAGCAGGGTAAGCTGTACGCCGCGGCTATAGGGCTGGCCCTGGGCGACGTTGACGCCGTTGATCAGGTTGACGTTGTATTCGGAATTGAGGCCGCGGATGGCCACATACATGCCTTCCCCGCGCGAGGCGCCATCGACGCCGCCGATGAACGAGGAGCCGGTGTTGACGACGTTGACGCCCGGCAACAGGCCCAGCGCTTCGGCCACGTTGTGCACGGCGGTGTGGCGCAGGTCTTCTTCCGAAAGCACCGAGATCGGGTGGGACGACTGGAACTGGATATCGGCTGCCTGCTTGCGCGTGCCGATCACCACGATGGCGCGTTCGTCCTGCGTGGGCGCGGCATCGGCATCGGCCGAAGGCAGCGCTTGCGGCGCCTGTTGCGCCATGGCCGGAACGATCATCGTGTGGAGTGCGCTGGCCAGCAGGGCCGGGCGCAGATACGAAACTGGCATGTTTTCCCCCTTCGAGAAACACGACCGGCCGCAGTGGACGGGTCTGCCCGGAAGGACGCAGACACACCCCGCGATTCCCCGAAAAAATTTGACGGCACAAATGTCACGCCGCTGTCACGGCAGGCCCCTAGGGCGCCCGGCTATGCGCCTGCGGGCGATCGTTCCCGTCTGGATGGGCCGGGTGCCGCAAGGGGCTGTCATGGCAAGAACGGGGTCACACATGCGGAGCATCGACGGGGATTGTCATGCGCCGCAGAGCCTGGCGCCCGGGCCGCTGGAGGCGGCGACCAGCGCGGACGAAATGGCGGCGCTGCGTACCTATCTCAGGCGGCGCATGCGCGAGGGGCAGGACCTGGATGACATGGTCCAGGACGTCTATCTGCGCGTGCTGGCAGCGCCCGAAGCCGGCCCGGTGGGCAATGTTCGGGGATTTCTGCGCCGGGTTGCGTCTAACCTGTTGATCGACCGCTACCGCAGGAAGACTGCCCGCTTGTCCGACGACCATATCACGCTGGACGAGCATATCGTCGATGATGGTGCCCTGGCGCCCGACCGCATCGCATCGGGCCGGGAGGAACTGGCGCTGCTGGGCGATGCGCTGGAAGCGATCGGGCCGGTGGCGCGCGATGCGTTCCTCCTGGTGCGCGTGGAAGGCTTCAGCCACAAGGAGGCCGCGCAACGGCTGAAGATCACGCCCAAGGCGGTTTCGCATCATGTGGAACGCACGCTGGCCCGCATGGCCGAACGCCTGAAGGAGGGCAGCGCCCGATGAGTGCGCCCAACTCTGGGGAAAGCGCCCTGCTGGCACAGGCCGCGCAGTGGCTGGAGCGTGCGCGCAGCGGCAGCGAGGAAGACCGCATTGCGTTTCGCGCTTGGTTGCGGGAAAGGCCGGAACACCTGGCGGCGATGGACCTTGTCGAGCGCGCCTGGCGCGGCGCGCCGCGCGCCGCGGCGGCCAAGGGGCTGCACGTGCGCGGCGCGGCAGCGGCACCGGCAAGCCAGTCCCGGTTGCGCTGGCAGATCGCGGTCCCGGTGCTGGGCACGGCCTTGGCCGCGCTGGCGGCGGTGGCAGTGTGGACGCTCAACCTGCAGGAGCAGCACCTGGCCGCGCCGGCTGATCGCACGGCCAGCTTTGCCTTGGCCGATGGCAGCCGGGTGTGGCTGACACCGGGCAGCGCGGTGACGCTGCGCGCCACGTTGCTCGACCGGTCGGTGCGCCTGGATGGCGAGGGCACGTTCGACGTGAAGCACGAGCGACGGCCATTTGCGGTGACGGCTGGCGAGGTGCGCGTGGTGGATCGCGGCACGCTGTTTTCGGTGGCGCGCCGCGATGGCCAGACCGCCGTGATCCTGGCGCGCGGCGCGATCGATATCGAAGACAGCCGCAATGGCACGTTGATCGCCACGCCCCGGCCGGGGCAGCAGGTCTCGCTGGCCGGCGATACCGCAACGATTGCGCCGGTCGATGCCGATGCGGCGCTGGCCTGGCGCGAAGGGCGCCTGGTGGTGGAGGATCAACCGCTGGCAGCCGTGGCAGCGCGGCTGGCGCAACTCAGCGGCATGCCGATCGTGCTGCACGATCCCACTATCGGTGCGTTGCATGTCTATGGCACCTATCGCATCGGCGACGTGCCCCAGTTCCTCGATGCCCTTGGGGCGCTTTATCCCGTGGCCTGGCGCCGGACCGAGCAGGGGTATGAGGTTTTCCGCCGCTAGCGCCGCTTGGCTGGGTGCGCTTTGCCTGGCGCTCGCCCCGGCCCATGCCATGGCGGCGCCGGTGGTGGCGGCGCGCGTTGTCCTGCCGGCGATGCCGCTGGGCGAGGCCCTGCTGGCCTTGGCGCGCCAGACCGGGCGCAACATCCTGTTTGCGGCGAGCGACGTGGCCGGGGCGCAGGCGCCGGCCATCCGCGCCCGCGATTTCGACCAGGCCCTGCATATCCTGGCGCGCAGCAATGGCCTGGTCGCCACGCGGCTGGCGGGCGGCGCCGTGCGCCTGCGCCGGCCACAATCCCCTGCGCCACGCGTCCGGCCGGCCGTACCCTGCCGCACGGTGGCCCCGCCCGTTCCACCCACGATCGAGGATCGCACGGCGATCGTCGTGGAAGCCAGCCTGGCTGCGCGGGCCTGGACCGCGGGCGACGCGGTGCGGCCGCAGGATGCGCTGGCGAGCACGCAGATCCGCCGGCTGCCCGACCGCACGATTGCCGAGGCATTGGGCCGGCTGCCCGGCATCGTAACGCTGGCCACCTCGTTGGAAGGGGCGATGGGCCGGGTTGACCATGCCGGGCGCGCCACCGGTGATTTCGTGGCGATGCGCGGCCTGCCGGGCACTTATGTGGAAACGCGGATCGATGGCTTCGAAATCCCGCAGAGCCTGCCCTATAGCCGGGGAACGCAGTTGGGGTTGATGGCCCTGGCGCCCGACATGGCCCTGCAAGTGCACCGCGTGCTCGATGCCCGCCTGGCGGGCGAGGCGATTGCTGGAACGCTCGATATCGATCACCTGGCCCCCTTTGCCACCAAGACGCGGGGCCTGCGGATCGGCCTGACCGCCGGGGCAGACGACCAGGCCTGGCGCTTTGGCCAGAACGCCGGCACGTGGGGCGCTAACGCCGGGTTCGGCTGGCAGGCGCCCTATGGGCGGCTGGCGCTGACGGCCAGCGCGGCGTTGAGCCGGCGGCATTTCGCCAGCGTCGAGCAGACCTATCAGTCGGGCAACCTGGCCTATGCGCTGACCGACGCGCAGGGCCAGAGCGCGCCGGGGCTGGACCCTGCGGCCAATCTCCTGCTCGCCTCGGTCAACGCGCAAGTAACGCGCGGCTCTGCGCACGAGGAAACCGCATTCGTAGCGCTGGGCTGGCGCGCCGACGACCGGTTGACGGTGACCGCCAGCGCGATGTGGGCCAGCCGCGCCATCGCGCAGGATGTGTACCAGGTGAGCGTGCAGGGCGGCCGCGCCGCCGGGTTCTTTGCCCAGACGGCCACATCGGCCGGCCTGTTGCAAACGCAAAGTGTGCGCGCCGATGCGCATTACTGGTTCGAGACCAACCCCGAGCGCGACCGGCTGGGCATGGCCCAACTGGCCTTGGCATGGAACGCGGGGCGCGTGCAGGCGCAGGCACGGGTGTTTGGCGCGCTGGGACGCACCGACCGACCCGACCATATCGAGATTTCGTTCTGGGATTCCGATGCCACGCGGCTTTCGGGCGGGGTGCGCACCGCCTATGTGCGCGGCTTTCCCGTGCTCCGGCTCGATCCCGGCGATGCCGCGTTGGTCGCCAATCCGCTGGCCTTTCCCGTGCACAACCAGGGCGAGCGCGAGAGCGAGACGAGCCAGGACCATCGCCTGGGCGGCGACTGGCGGGTGCGCGTGGCAGACGATGCGGCCTGGCATGGGGAGATCGGCGGCCTGGCGGTGCGATCGTGGCGCAGCCGCGCGACCGCGCATTTCCTCTATGCCGATACGCTGCCAGCGGGCACCACGCTGGGCAACAGCGGGTTGGTCGACGGACAGATCGGCCCCGTTCTGCGCGGGATCTATGACTATACCATCCCGACCATTTCCGATGCCGCCCTGCTGCGCGCAATCGGCCGCGCCACCGTCCAGCCGCGCACGATCGATGACAGCAATGCCAATGCCTATGCCGTGCAGGAAGACCGGCTTGCGGCCTATGTCGTGGTGGGCCGGCCATTGGCCGATGGGCTGGACGCGGCACTGGGCCTGCGCGGGGAATGGTCGCACATCGGCGGCCGCTATTGGTTGGCGGGCAACGATGGTGTGCCGGCCGATGGGGTGGCCTATGGCTGGAACCGGCTGGCGGCGCGCTATGCCGCGCTGCTGCCCAGCGTGACGCTCCACTGGCGTAGCGCCGGGCCATGGACTGCGGATGCGGCGCTATGGACCAGCATGACCAGGCCATCGCCCTTCCAGTTGACCGGCGGTGGCAGCGCCACGCGCGACAGCCAGGGCGTTACCGAAATCCAGGTGTCCAACCCTGATCTCAAGGCGGTGCGCGGGACCAACCTCGATCTGGGCTTGGCCTGGCAGGGGCCGGGGGGGCTTCATCTCGCACTGGGCGCCTTTGCCAAGCGCCTAGCCCGCTATCTCAACGATACCGGGAATGACCTGAACAATCCGGCCAGCGTGATGCAATATCGCGCCGTTCGCCTGATCCGCCCCGAAAACGGCGGCACCGCCACGATCCTGGGCGCAGAGGCGAGCATGGCCCTGCCGCTTGGCCTAGTGGCCGCGGCGTTGCGCCATTTTGCCTTGGCCGGCGATCTCACGCTGCTGCACAGTGCCGTCCATCTGGAAAACCCTGCGTTGGACAGGGTGGAGCGCACGCAATATGCCCCGGCCAGCAACCTCTTGTTGCGGCTGCATTATGATGATGGTCGTTTCTCGGCCGATGCGGCCTGCCGCCTGACCGGCGCCTATATCCAGGAATACGGCATCGAGGTGCCGAGCTTTGCCGGCACGACACCGCTTTCGGGCAGCGCGCTCGATACCTGGGTGCGGCCTTCGCGGCAGATCGATTTCGCTATGGCGCGCAGTTGGGGCGCCCAGACGCTGCGCCTCGCCTTGCGCAATGCGCTGGGCGACACCGCCTATCGTGCCACGATCGGCCGCTACAGCGACGCCGTGCCGCAGACGATCCTGGGCGGGCGGCAACTGCTGTTGACGTGGTCCGCCGGATTTTGACGCGGCAATCAGCCCAAATGCTGCCTAGCCAGCGATGATCCGGCATAGCAGTGCCAAAAGCAGCGCTGGCGGCATGGCAACCAGGCCCACCTTGAGGAACGTGGCAAAACCCACGTCTTCGCCTTCGCGCCGGATCACCTGGAGCCAAAGGATCGTGGCGAGCGAGCCGGTGATCGACAGGTTGGGGCCAAGATCGACCCCGATCAGCAGCGCATCGACGATCACGCGGGGCGGGTGCGCCAGGGCCACCGCGCTGGCGGAGACCAGCCCGGCAGGCAGGTTGTTCATGATGTTGGACACCAGTGCCAGCACCGTGCCCGATGCCAGGGCCGCACTGGCAGGATGGGCCGAAGCCTGCGCCAGCAGGTTGGCCACGGCGCCGATCGCACCGGTACGAGCCACTGCTTCGACCACCACGAACAAGCCCGCGACCAGCGGCAGCACGCCCCATGCCACGTGCCGCGCCAGCCCCAGCGGGGATTGTCGGGCCTGCAGCGAGACGCCGATGGCGCAGGCAAGACCGGCCAGCGCGGTGGGCAGGCCCAGCGGGCGATCGAGCGCGGAGGCCGCGATCAGCACGCCGGCCGTCAGCACGATGGCCAGCAGGGCCGCCTGGCCGGCGCGCGACAGGGCGGGGCGCTCCACCACGGTTGCGCATTGCCCGGCCAGGTCGCGCCGGAAATACCAGCGCAGCGCAACGTAGGTCGCGCCGATCGCGGCGATCGAGGGCAGGGCAAAGGCCGCCAGCCAGGGGCCGAGCGGTGGCATATGGCCGCCATAGAGCACGAGGTTGGCGGGATTGGAAATCGGCAGCACGAAACTGGCCGCATTGGCAATCAGCGCGCAGGCGAACAGCAGCGGCAGCGGTTCGGCCCGGGCCTTGCGTGCGACGGCAAAAACCGCCGGGGTCAGCACCACGGCGGTGGCGTCGTTCGACAGGAACACCGTGACCAACGCGCCGGTGGCATAGACCAACGTGAACAGCCATGCGCGCGAACCGCTGGCGTGATTGACCGCAGCGGCGGCGATCCAGTCGAACACGCCGTGCTGGCGCGCCGCCTCGCTCAACAGCATCATGCCGGTCAGGAACAGATAGACGTCCAGCCCCTTGGCCACGGCCGCGCCCGCTGCCGCCAGTGGCATCAACCCGGTGACCAGCAGCAAGGCCGCGCCGCTGACCGCCCAGATCCATTCTGGCCAGCGCATCGGGCGGGCAATCACCCCGGCGGTGGAAAGGCTGGCAATCGCCCAGATGGCGCCGGTGGCAGAAGACATCGTCGCGCTCATGGGCGTCTATCGCCCACGGCGCAAGCCGGCCGCAGCGTAGCGGCAAAGCCGATCCACAGCGCCAGGCTGACCAGCGCAAAGCCGCCCAAGATCAGGAACGTGGCGTGATAGCCCAGCATCTGCGCCAGCCAGCCGCCGATCGCGGGCGAAAGACTGGCGCCCACGCCCTGCACGGTCATCACCGCGCCCTGGCCCACGTTGACCCGGCCCGTGCCATCGAGCAGGCAGGCGATCAGGCCGGGCACCGCCACGCTCTGCAGGCCCGCGCCGATGCCATCGAGCGCCTGGACCGGCCATACGCCCCAATGTTCGATGAAGGTGCCGGCCAGAACGCCGCGCAGCGGCAGCGCCGCGAACGAAACCAGCAGGACCAGCCAATAGCCACGCCCCTGCGCCAGCTTCATCGCCACGAGGCTGGCCACGATCATCACCGCCTGGGCCACCATCACCGTGGTGGCCGTGAACATCGCCGGGTCACCCTTGCCCATGCCGACCACCGCCATGCCATAAAGCGGCAGCATCGCCCCGTTGCCCAGGTGGAAGCACGCGAGCGCCGCAGCCAGGATCATCAGCGGCTTGTGCCGCAGCAGTTCGCGAAAGCCTTCGGCCTGTCCATTGGCTTGGGCTTGGTCGTGATGCTCCAACCCGCGTGCGGCACGGTGATCGATCGCGCGTTCGGGAATGGAAAGAACCGAAGCGATCGCCAGGACCCCGAACGCAGCGGCCAGAAAGAAGATCGCCGGCATGCCAAAGCGCCAGCCCAGCCAGCCCGAAAGCCCGGCGCCAACCATGTTGCCGGCGTGGTTCCACGCCTGGTTGCGCCCGTTCTGCGCGTTGAAGCCGCGTTGGCGCACCACGCCCAGAGTAATGCCGGCCACCGCCGGGCCGATCGCTGCGCCGGCGATCGCGGTGGCTACCTGGCTGCCTGCCACGACTGCGAAGGATTGCGACCACAGCAGCAGGAACGAGGCGAGCACAGTGCAGATGCCGGTGATCACCACCACCCAGCGCTTGTGCGGGGTGTGGTCGATGAACGCGCCGGCGGGAACGGTCATGGCCATTCCGGCAATGCCGCCGGCGGTCATCACCGTGCCGATCGGGCCGGTCTGCCAGCCACGCTGTTGCAGGAACACGCCCAGGAACGGCCCGATGCCGGCCTGCATGTCTGCCATGAAGAAATTGAGCGCCTGGAGCGCGCGCGCAGCGCGCCGCTGGTCCGTGGTGGCTGATGACGGCCGCTGGCCACTATCGATTGCATCTGCTGCTGTTGCGCCCACGCCTGCCGCCTTTTTCCAATACGCGGCGAGTTCAACCCCGGCGCTGGGCAATGTTTCCCTGGCAATGTGGGCAGATAGCCCTGCCTGCACGCGCCTGACAGGTGCGCGTGCTCGCAAAGGTGGATCGGTCACAGCGACCACAGGCGCCCTCCGTGCGGCCCATGGCGGTGACAATGGCAACACCGCGGTGCCTAAAATGCAATAGCCATCGGGCTTGTCTGCCGCGACGCTGCGGCAGTCTGATCGCCAGGGCAAAAATCCCGGCAAATAGGCCGATATAAAAATCCAGCGTTCGCAAAATATCGAAACCATCAAGTCATGAAAATGAGGGGTTGTGTAATGTTGATGTGCGATAGAGCAATTGGATTTTTGCCACGTCAGAATGCGCGTATAAGAAGCCTGTCGAGTCCGGCTGCAATCCTGATGGCGATCGGTACTGGCCACCAGGCATTGGCGCAGGCTTCCCCGGCGGACCAGACTGCCTCGGATGATGAGATCGTCGTCTCTGCCCAGCGCCATAACGAGGTCTTGAGCAAGGTTCCGCTGTCCATCGTGACCTATTCCCAGGAATTGATGGACCAGCAGAACATCCGTTCGATCGATGATATCGCCCGTCTCACGCCGGCGCTGAACTTCTCGACCACGGCGGGCGTCACCGGCAACAACGGCTCCAACATCGCCATTCGCGGGCTCAAGTCCGATGTCGGCTCGGCCACCACGGCCCTCTATATCGACGATACCCCCATCCAGATGCGCAATGTGGGCTATTACGGCGGCAATCCCTATCCACGCGTGTTCGACCTGGAACGCGTTGAAGTGCTGCGCGGGCCGCAAGGCACGCAGTTTGGTGCCAGTGCCGAAGGTGGTGCGGTGCGGTTCATCACCACCAGCCCGAACTTCGACAAGCTTTCGGTCTATTCGCGCTCGCAGCTCTCGTTCACCCAGAACGGTTCGCCCAGTTTCGAGACAGGGCTTGCGGTCGGCGCGCCGATCACCCCGACCCTCGCATTCCGGGCCAGTGGCTGGTACCAGCATGTCGGCGGCTATGTCGATCGCGTCTCGCCCACCACCGGGATCGTCCAGCAGCAGGACGTGAATTACCAGGACAACTATTCGGTGCGCCTGGCGCTGGGTTGGAAAGCCACCCCGGACCTGACCGTTACGCCCAAGCTGTTCTTCCAGCGTACCCGCCAGAACAGCCGGGACGATTACTGGGAAGGCTACGGCAATGCGGCCAAGTCCAACTACGTCACCGGGACACCGCAAGCCGACCCCACCACCGACAAGTTCTGGTTGCCGTCGCTGACGCTCGACTGGCAGCATGGCACGCTCGAAGTGGTCTCGACCACGTCGTACTTCGCGCGCGATCAGCAGCAGACCTTGAGCTACGGAACCTATTTCGGGTTCATCAACACCGGCGATCCATTCGGCACATACGCGGACGAAGATCCGTCCAACAGCCAGGATTTCCTGACGATGAAGCAGCGCAACTTCACCCAGGAAGTGCGCGTCCAGTCCTATGGCAACAAGACGCTCGATTGGAGCGTGGGCGGATTTTTCTCCAAGACCAAGCAATCGTTCAGCAATTTCACCCAGTCCGGCCTCGTCGAGGGGACGCTGGTCTTTGGTAGCCCGCAATACCAAGGGGTCTACAGCTATGTGAACCTCGTTGAGGCGCGCGACACCCAGGTGGCCGGCTTTGCCAGCGTCGATTTCAAGCCGGTCGATCGCCTCAAGATCACCGCCGCGCTGCGCTATACCCACGACGTGTTCAACTTCGTCGATACGGTCAAGGGGCCCTATACCGGCGGTACCGACATCGTTTCGCCCGCGCATAACACCGAAGGGGATTGGACGCCCAAGTTCGGCATCGACTTCCAGGTCACGCCCACCACGATGCTCTATGCCTCTGCCACCAAGGGTTTCCGCCCGGCCGGCGCACAGCCTTCGACCTATAGCTCCGCCTGCGATGGCGATCTGGCAACGCTGGGCATGACCAACGTCCCCTCCGCCTACAAGTCGGACTCGCTGTGGTCATACGAGGCCGGAGCGAAGGGCAAGGCCTTGGCTGGGCTGCTCAACTTCGATGTCGGCGGCTATCTGCTCAAGTGGCGCAACATGCAGCAGTCGATCCGCCTGCCCACCTGCAGCTTCTCGTTCATCGATAACCTGGGCAACGCCACCGGCCGCGGCGTGGAAGCGGCGATCGAAGTCAAGCCGGCGAAGGGCGTCGTGCTGGGCGGCAACATCGGCTATACCAACCTGACTTATGACGACAACGTCTATGGCGGCAACGGCCTGCTGCTCAAGGCCGCTGGACAGCGCATCAGTGGCCCGATCTGGAGCGGCCACCTCTATGCCACGGTGGAACGCCCGGTGAGCGCTGCGATCGACGGCTACCTGCGCCTCGATTACAGCTTTGCCAGCAGCAGCGCGCTCGATACGGTGAAGGGCGCCTATGGGTATGACCCGGGCCTCTATGCCTTGGGCGGCACCAATTTCCTGCAACTGCGGTTCGGTGGTCGCATGGGCGGGATCGATGCCTCGCTGTTCGTCGACAACCTCACCAACTCGCGCGACCTCCTGGCCCGCAATCACGACGGCGTGGGCAGCTATCTGTACTTCAACCAGACCTATCGCCCGCGCACGATCGGCGCGACCTTGCAGTATCGCTATTGATTGAACGCGGGGCAGCGGGGCGGGCGCGCTTGCCCGTCCCGCTGCCCTTTCGCGTTCAGGCTTGCAGGATCGGATTGGCCCAGGCTTCGCCGATGAGTGCCATGCGGCGCGCGAAGGGGATTTCTCCCGCGCGTGGCTGCAGCCCTTCAAGATGAAACACGCTGGGGGTTCCGGGCACGAACCGGGGCCAGGCTGGGCGCCCCCCGCCGTTGGGATCGCCCTGCCAGGCAAAGTCCAGCCAATAGCCCGATAGCATGGCGCTGATCGCGCGCTGTTCGGCGCTGACCGGCTCGCCCCGCGCGCCCAGGGTGCGCAGCACCAGCCCGATCTCTGCCCCGTGGAAGGCGCAACGACGCGTGCCGTTGCCCAGGCGCGGCATGCCGTCATAGGTGAAATGGTAGAGATAGGCCGGATCGCTGCCGAACCGGGCCATGGCAGAGGCGAGCGCGGCGGTGTTCCAGTTGAAGATCAGGTCGCCGAACACTTCCGCGCCACGTGCAGTGGCTTCCTGCGCGGTTTGCGCGGGATAGACCGCGCGCGCCTTGGCCGCCAGCGGGCCGAACGTTTCTGTCAGCGCTGCGTCCAGGCCGGCCACCGTGCCTCCGCCCATCGGCGCAAAGATCGCGCCTTCGTCGGCATTGTAGCCAGCTAGCAGGGGCACGCGGGCGTGGTTGCCGTCGCGGATCATGGCAAAGGGGTGGGCGGGGATCACGTGCCCGTCGAGCGCCGGTTGGAAATTCCACGATCCGTCATAAGCCCTGACCAGCGCCATGGCGTCCATCTTGCGCAAGTCTGCCAGGCGGGGCGCGCCGACCTTTGCGCCAAAGGCCAGGCCGGCCTGCTCCATCGGGGCCAGATCGGCAATCATCGACAGGCCGTTCACCTGGCCCATCGGCGCGCCGCTTTGCGCGATGGCACGATGGAACAGGCCGCGCGATTGGGGCAGGACCAGGTGATAGGCGACGCTGAAGGCGCCGGCCGACTGGCCCAGGATCGTGACATTGCCCGGATCCCCGCCAAACGCCGCGATGTTCTCCTTGACCCAGCGCAGCGCGGCGATCTGGTCGAGCAGGGCATAGTTGCCCGAAACGCCATCGGGCGACTCACTTGCCAATTCCGGATGGGCGAAAAAGCCCAGGATGCCGACGCGGTAGTTGATGCTGACGAAAATCACGTCCTGGCCGGCCATCGCCGCACCGTCATAGCGTGGATCGTCCGTCGTCCCCGAGACATAGGCGCCGCCGTAGATCCACACCATCACCGGGCGCGGTTTGTCCGCGCGGGGCGGAGCCCAGACATTGAGCGTGAGGCAGTCTTCCGACATGCCCGGCACGCGCTGGTCAGGGCCATCGAAGGATTGCGGTATGGCACAGGGGCTGGCGCCGAAGCGATCGCCCGGCCGCACCCCCCGCCACGGCTGAACCGGGCCAGGCGGGCGCCAACGCATCGGTCCGACAGGCGGCGCTGCGTAAGGGATGCCGAGCCAGGCCGTCACACCAGGCACCGCGGTTGCACGGCCGGCGACTTTGCCGCCGGTCACCGTGACGACGGACGGTTGCCGCGTTGGCGTGTGGGCCGATGCAGCCGTGGCGGCAAGCGCGGCGCCACCGGCAGAAAGGAAGCTGCGACGATCAAGCGTGGACATGGAACCGTGCCTTTCTTTCTGGCGCCCCGGTCCTGCGAACCATCCTGAGAAACAGGCACGCCAGCCGGCAAAGCCTGAGCAGGCGGCCGCCTTGGGTCTGTAGCCCATCCCGCACGCGCGCGTGCCCGAATTCGCAACGCCGATCCGCCGCGCACCGATCGCGGGGAGCGGGCGCTTTGTCCACGGCCTCGCCGGTGGAATGGCGCGTGCGCGCCTTAGGGCAGCGCGCGCCAGCCTTCCACGCGGCCTTCGCCCGCGTCCACACGCAGCAGGTCACCGCTGGCGATCAGATCGAGCGGGTCACGGTCGAAATCGGTAAGGGCCGGTACCCGCAGCACCACCGCGCCCAGCGCCGCTTTCGTGGTCGTCACGTTGAACAGCAGGGCCAGCGGGGCGGTGCCGGCAAGCCGAGTCATATGGAAGATCGACGACCAGCCCGACGATCCCTTCGCGCCGGGGAACACCAGGATCTTGCCGGCAAAGCTTACCCCGTTGAGTTCATGCCGACTTTCGATCACGGTTCCGGCCATGGGGTTTACACCGCCCCAGCCAGAGATCGTGTCGCGCGTGACCAGCGCTTCGCCAACGATGACGCCGGGAACGACGCAGCGCCCGTGGATCACATAATCGGGCGCGCGGGTGGGGAGCGGGGCGGCACTCATGCGAGGTCTCCACGCCAGACGCCGGTACAGGCGGCATCGATGCATTCGGCGGTGGTGCCAAACCAGCCCTCGATCCCCATCATCGCCGGCAGGTAATGAGTCTGCTTGGCGCTGTCGAAAGCGGCCACGCGGGTGCCGGGCGGGATCGCCTGGCTGATTGCCGAGCATGTGTCGGTCATCAGCAGGGCGCCGGCCGCGCGCAGGGTGGCGGTGTGGCCACCCGCATCGGCCACGGCTTTCACCGCGCGGCTGGTGAAGATCCACAGCGCGCAGTTGGCGTGAACCCGGCGGCCCTCGATCAGATGCGCAGCCTCGGCGATCTGCTCGATCGAGTAGTGCGGGCAGCCGAGCATGACGAAATCGACTGCCGTGCTCTGCCCGACGCTGTTGAGCGTTTCCCAGGTGCGCCGCCGCGCGCGGGCATCATAGATGAAGCGCTCGCCGCGCGGGGCCCCGCCGAACGCGGTCTCCAGATCGCGCGCCTCGGGCGTGATGCCGACCATGTGGTACATCTCCACCCCGCCCGAAGAGGCCGCCGCCGCGCCGAAGTGCTTGTGGCGGATCAGCGAAGGGTTGGCGATGGCACCCGAGAGCACAGGGATCGTGTCCTCCACTGCCGCCCCGGTGAAATAGCCGAGCAGGCCCCAGTCGAACACATCGTCTACCGGCACTTGCACGTCGATGGCGTGCTGGCCCAGGCGGTACGCATCGCGGTGAAAGCCCCAGTTGGGAATACGCTTTGCCAGCATCGCCGCGCTGGTCGATTCACGCCCCTCGCAGTTGGTGCGCCCGCCGACCACCGAGTTGCAGAAGACCACCGCGCTCGATTCCATCCACGCGCAGTGCTCGCCCATCACCGGCACGTTGCCGGCAAGATAGGGCGTGCAGGTCTTGAGCAACTGGATGCCATGGGCCGCCACTTCTGCCTCGTCGGAGCGGAAGTTGGCATTGGCGGCCTCGGTCATGCCCTGTTCGCGCCACAGTTCGGGGTCCATGCCGCCCTGGAGGTGGCACGAAAACGCATTCATCCGCGGCACGTCGACGACGTCATCGGAATCGAGATCGAAACGCGAGAACACCGCGCGATAGTCGCCGCCGTCAGCTGCGTAATATTCCTTCATCCACGGCGAGGCGGAGCCCGGCACCCCGGCAACATTGTTGGTTTCAACGAAATCCTCGGCGCCCAGCGCCTCGGCATAGCGAACCAGCAGCGCCATGGCGCGGGCCACCGCCGGCCCCTGCGCGCCATCGAGCATCGCCTTTTCTTGCGTGGTGAGCGTCACCATGTCGATCCTCTCCATCTTGTAGCAAGCTATCTATTTTAGCAAAATCCCCCAGTATCGGGGGCGCTCAATGGTGCTTAGCGCATCGAATCGAGGCGCTTGAGAATGCGCGTGAGCACTTCGACGGTCACGGCCAGCTTTTCCGGTTCGATCCCGGCCAGCACGTCGCCGCGCAGTTCATTGGTGATCGCCATGATGTCCTCGATGGCCTTTTGCCCGGCCGGGGTGATGCGATTGAGCGTGACGCGCCGATCCTCGGTGCTCTGCTCGCGCTCGATCAGTCCGTCGCGGGCCAGCGCGTCGAGCATGCGCACCATCGTTGGCCCTTCCACGCTGATCAACCTGGCGAGGTCGCCCTGGGTCAACGCCGCGTCGGAATAGGCGACGTGGAACAGCGTTTCCCAGCGCGCCATCGTCTGGTTGAGCGCCTTGATGCGGTCGTTGGCAACCTTGCGCCACAACCGTCCCGCCACGACGATGGCACGGGTGACGCGGAACAGGCCGTCGTCGGTGCTATCGCCGCTGGCGCGGCGGTAGCGCATCAGGTGGCGTTCGGATTCATCGGTGGCAAAGCCACCGGGCAAGGCAATCTCCTCGCGCCGGCGGCCAGGCCGCGCCTGTGCCGGCGCCTTGGGCGGGGCGGCCTTGGGGCCACGCTTGTGGTCGGTGCGGTCGCGCGTTCGCGCCTTGCCGTCGGTATCGTCCATCGGCGCCACCATGCCCGAGGCCGGCGGGATTGTATAGTCTGCTACCGAAGCGGGCGCGGCCGGGCGTGACCGGGGCGAGGCCATGGGCGAAGTCAGCCTCGCCCACCGACCGGCAGGTCGAGCAGCACCGCGCCGGTTGCCATCGGTCGCACGTCGCGGCGATAGATCCCGAGCCAGCCATCCGCCGGCACGGGAAAGGCGTTGCCCGGTGCTGGCCGCCGCGCCAGTTCGTCGGCCGGGACGGCAAGATCAAGGCGCCGCGTGGCGACATCGATCTCGATGCGGTCGCCGTCGCGCACCCGGGCGATCGGGCCGCCGACGGCCGCCTCGGGCGCGACTTCGGCAATGGTCAGGCCCTTGAGGCACAAGCCCGAAAGCTGGCCGTCGGTGATGAAGGCGACATCGCGCGCGAGGCCCGCCGCGTCGATGGCGAACAGCACGATCGACGCGCCGCCGCCCATCGCCGGCCCACCTTTCAGCCCCTGGCCGCGCAGCACCAGAACGTCGCCCTTTTGCAATTGTCCCGCCGCGATTGCCTTCATGGCGCTGGCAGTATCCTCGAACACACGGGCCGTGCCTTCGAAAGCCTCGGGCCGGGTGCCGTCGCGGATGCCCAGCTTGACCACCGCGCTTTCGGGCGCGAGCGAGCCTTTGAGGATCGCGATCGACGGCCCCTCGGATACGGGGCGGTCGAGCGGACGGATGATCTCGGCATCGACAATGGTCGCGTCGGCCAGATCCTCGCCCATGGTGCGGCCCGATGCTACCAGCACCTCGCGGTCGAGCAGCGGCTCCAACTGCTTGAGCATCGCACGGGCGCCGCCGGCGTCCTCGAAACCCTCGATCCGAACCGGGCCGTTGGGGCGCACCGCCGAAAGCGTGGGGACCTTGCGGCCCATGTCATCCCAGATGGCGAAAAGATCGGCGTCTACTCCGCCTTCGGTGGCTGTTGCCTGCAGGTGCTTGATCGCATTGATCGAGCCCGAAACGGCCAGGACCATGGCCGCAGCGTTGCGGAACGCGCCGGGCGTCATGATCCGGCGTGGGGTCAGGTCCTCGTGAACCATCTCGACGATGCGCGCGCCGGCCGCGCGGGCCGCGTCGAACATCTTGTCGCTGTTGGCGCGCACCGGGGCCGAACCGGCGATGCACATGCCCAGCGCCTCGACCACGCAATGCATGGTGTTGGCCGTGGCCATACCGGCGCAAACGCCGGGACCGCGAATGGCATTGCGGGTCACGTCTTCCATCGCATGTTTGCCTGGCTTGCCCAGGCTGGCGCCGACCCCGCCAGAGAACAAGTCCTCGATATCGACCGGATCGCCGTCGACCGTGCCCGAGGCCTGGTAGCCGCCGATCACCAGCAGCGTGGGGATGTTCAGCCGCATGGCCGCCATCAGGTGGCCCGGCGGGGTCTTGTCGCAACTGGTGAGGCAGACCATGCCGTCGAGCATCGCCGCTTCGACCTGGGCCTCGATATCGTTGGTTACGAGGTCGCGCGCGGCCAGGATGTAGCTCCCCTGGCGCCCGGCACCGGTGATGAAGTCGGAAGGGGCGGTGGTGCGCACTTCGAACGGCACGCCGCCCGCGGCGCGGATCGCGTCCTTGACCACTTTGGCCACCCCATCGAGGTGGGCGAAGCACACCGCGAGTTCCGACGAGGAATTGACCACGGCAATCTTGGGCTTGAGCAAGTCGGCGTCGGTCAGGCCAAGCGCGCGCCAGTGGGCCTGACGAACCGGGGAGTTGGCGGCAAGGCTGCGCAGGGGGCGTTGAGTCTGCGGATCGGGAGCGGTCATGGCCGGCCTTTCAGGATATGGGGGAAAACGAGGGGGCAGGGGCGGAGGCTGCGCCGGCGCGCTGTTCGCGGCCGACGGCGAAGGCGATGCCGAACGCCGAGAGCGCCAGCACGACGGGGCAGATCGCAAGGATCGCAAAGCTGGTGACCACCGGCAGGCCGGAGGCGAGCACGAGGCCGCCCAGGATGGGCCCGGCAATGCCGCCGATCTTGGCGACCGAGGTGGCCCAGCCCGAACCGTTGGCGCGGATCGCGGTCGGGTAATAGATCCCGGCGATCGACAGGATGCCGAAATGCGCCCCGCCGACCAGGCTGGTGGAGATCACCGAGAGCACGAGGAAGGCCATGGGGCTCAACGGCACGAGCCCGATCAGCAGCAGCACCGGCGCGGCGAGCGCCGGGAAGAAGGCGACGGCCAAGGCGCCCTTGCGATCGGTAAAGCGCATCAGGAGCAGGCCCAGCACCGCACCCATCATGCCGGAGAACGACGAGAGATAGGCGGCCAGGTCGCGCGGGAAATGCAGGTCCTCGTAAACGATCGGACCCCAGTTGGCCTTGAAATAGACCGCCAGCGTGCTGGCGATATAGCCCAGCCACAGCAGCGGGGTGATCCAGCGCAGCGGCCCGGCAAAAAGCTGGCCGACGCGGAAGTTGCCCGCCGCCACCCGGGCCTCGTCGCCCAGCACGAACTGGTCGCTGGGCGTGGCGCCGAGCGCGGGATCGATGCGGTTGAGCGTGGCCGCAAGGCGCACCGGATCACGGTTGCGCGCCACCAGGAACCGCACGGATTCCGGCAGCCAGACGAACAGCGCGGCGGCAATCACCAAAGTCGCGGCGCCGCCCGCGACGAACACGCCTTCCCAGCCAAAGCGCGGCGCCAGCCACACCGTGACCGGCCCGGCCAGCGCGGTTCCGAGGCTGTAGCCCATCATGATCACCGTCACGACGGTCGAGCGCAGCCGGGTGGGCACATATTCGATGTTGAGCGCCCAGGCGAGCGGCAGCATGCCGCCGATCGCGAAACCGTCGAGGAAGCGCAGCACCAGCAGCGCTTCATAGGACCGCGCGAGCGCAGTGGCGGCGGTAAGGATGCCAAAGGCGACCGCCGCCAGCGCGATCGTCTGGCGCCGGCCGCGCCGGTCGCCCAGCCAGGCCAGCACGAAGCCGCCGATCATCATGCCGAGCAGCCCGGCAGAGAAGACATTGCCCAGCATCGGCTTGGTCAGCCCCAGCTCGTCGCGCATGTAGGGCGCGGTGAAGCTGATCATCATCATGTCGAAGCCGTCGAACACGGTAATTAGCCACGACAGCGCGATCAGGCGGTAATTGAACGGACCAAGGCTGCGCGCGTCGATCACGCGGGCAACGTCGATGGTCCTGCTGGCCTTTCCCATTCAGGGATCCTTTCCCGGCTGGCCGGCTTGGTGCGCGACCTTATCCTTCGAGATTTGCTGCAATCTTCTGGCGGAGCAAGCCCATGTCGACCTGGTGGACCGATCCCGAGCCGGCGATCGTCAGGGCATGGGCGGCGGCGGCCCCCATGGCAATGCACGGCCCCATGACCCGCACCGATGACAGCGCGGTGGAATCGGCATCGATGCAGCGCCCCACGGCCAGCAGGTTGTCGGCACCGGCCACCGCCAGCGAGCGCAGCGGCACGGTGTGGATATGGTCGGGCCCGAAGGTTTCCCAGACATAGCCCTCGCGGTTGTGATGCTGCTCGAGCGGCCAGGAACAGCGCGCGATGGCATCGTCAAAGCGCGTGGCGGCGCGCACTTCCGCAGTGGTGAGATGGTGCGTGCCCACAATCCAGCGGGTCTGGCGCACGCCGGGCAGGCCATAGGCCCGTACCCGCGCCTTGCCGAAAGCCTCGGGAAATTCAGCGCGCAGGAACACCAGCGTGCGGTCGGCCTGCTCCTTGCCATCGATCTGCTTCTCGGCCGCTTCGAACGGATCGAGCGGCGTTTCGATGTGCGTCATGTTGACCATGGCGATGTCGGTGCCGGGGAATGTCGCGGCAAAGCCGTCGCGCCGCATCATGCCATATTGCTCGCCTCGCTCGGCGATGCGGCGGGCCATCGTGTCCCAATCGGGCTTGTGTGCGTCGTCGATGCCCTCGACGATCAGCATCTGCGAGCCGTAGATCTGGCCTTCGGCCTGGACACGGCAATCGAAGCCGGCCTGCCAGGTCAGCGCCGCGTCGCCCGAGGCATCGATGAAGCCTTGCGCGCGGATGCGCACGTCGCCGTGGCGCGTGGCGATGTCGAGCGCGGTAACCCGCCGGCTTTCGACATGGACCTGTCGGATGATCGCCCCGGTCAAGGGCTGGACACCGGCGGCAATCACGGCCTTCTCCACCCAGCGACCGAGCGCGACCTCGTTGTACATCACCACTTTCATCACCCCGCCCTGGATGATGTGGGCGTCGCCATTGGCGGTCAGCTCGGCGATGATCTCGTCGGCGATGCCGTGGGTGAGCTGGCGGCCATCCAGACCGGGGGTATAGAGGCCGCAGAACATGCCGATGATCGAATTGACCGCCTGTCCGCCCAGCGAGGGCAAGCCGTCGACCAGGATCACGCGGTTGCCCGCGCGGGCTGCCTCGATCGCCGCCGAAGCGCCCGATGCGCCGGAGCCGACCACGCAGATATCGCATTCGCGCTCGATCAGGCCGGGCGCGTCGCGGCGGGAAACGATGCGGGTCTCAGGGTCGAAGGGGCGTTCGAGCATCTTGGCACAATCCATTGTCAGCAAGGGAGAAAAATCCCCGAGGCGCGGGAGGAGGAAGCGCCCCGGGGCAAGTGAGAGTGATCAGAACGTGCCGCGGACCCCGGCCTTGAAGGACTGGCCGACCGGGTTGAACAGCACGTTATTGCCCGAGCCGTTGGCGCCGGGAACGCGCGGCGGATCGGTGTTGAAGACATTGTCTACGCCAAAGAACACGTCGAACTTCTGCGCCCCCTGCTGGCGCACCCGGAAGTTGGCGAGCAGGTCGACGTAGGTCTTCGATGGCACGCTGTTGGTGTTGGAGCTGGTCGGCGAGGTGATGGCATAGCCATCCTGATCCGGGCCGATGAAGGCGGCGTTGTAGAAGCCCTTGTTGATCCAGCGGACATGGGTGGAGAAGCTGAACCGGTCGGGCAGGTCGAGCGTGACCATGCCGTCCACCGTCCAGTCGGGAATGCCCGGCGGCGTGCCCGCGCGCAGCCCGGTCTGCCCGGCACGCTCGGTGGGGCCAACCGCGTCGACGGTGATAAGGTCGATCACGTTGCTGGCCAGCACGCGGGTGTTGAGGCTGGCGTCGCCACCCAGGGGCTGGCGGTAGGACACCTCGATATCAAAGCCGCGCGCGATCAGCTTGTTCACGTTCTGCTGCGTATCGACGATGTTGGTAATCGCGCCGGAGGAGTCGCGGGTCACCAGCGAGCAACTGAGCGGATCGCCCTGGAAGCAGCGGGTGACGATGTTCTGCTGCCCCAGCGTGCTGATCGCATCCTTGATCTCGATCCGGTAATAGTCGACCGAGGCGCGCAAGCGGCCGAGGAACCCGCCGCGCGGCTGGATCACCGCGCCGACGGTGAAAGTGTCGGCCTTTTCGGGCTGGAGATTGGGATTGGACCCTTGCGTGATCGGCGCCACCGTCTGCACGCCGCCGCGCTGGGGGTCGGTGAGGATGCCCTGCGTCTGCGTGGTGGGGCCGAACAGTTCGGACACGTTGGGCGCGCGGATATCACGCGAGCGAGTGGCGCGCAGGCGGAGCGCCTCGATCGGTGCCCAGGTGCCGCCGAACTTCCAGGTGGTCACGCTCAGCGAGCTGGAGGGGAAGAAGTCGCTCGAACGCTTGTAGTGCGTGCGCCGAACCGCGCCGTTGAGCCCCAGTTCGTCGAAGAAGGGAACATGGCGCAGGATCGGTGCCTCGATTTCGCCATAGCCTTCCGCCACGGCGATGCGGCCCGAAATCAGCGAGCCGCCGCCGGTAAAGAAGCGGTTGCTCTGTGACAGCAGGTCGGCATCGCCCTTGACCGCATCGTTGCGGTATTCGCCGCCCACCGCCACGCCCAGTGGCCCGCCCGGCAAATTGAACAGCGAACCGGTCACGTTGGCCGCGGCGACATGCTCGGTCGTGATGTTGGTCTGATAGCCGTTGGCAGTGACATAGGCCTTGGCGGCGGCGAAGGTCGACCCGTTGGCGTAGCCGAACGGGTTGAGCGGAACGCAGGCGGGATCGTCGTTGGCGGTGGAAGCGTCGGCGTTGATCCGGCAGGTGGGGGTGCCGTTGACCGAGACGGAATCGATCGCGTTGAGCAGCCGCGAAGTGACGGTGCCGCCGGTCAGGTCGCTGCGGAAGCTGTTGCGCCCGAATTGATAGTAGGCATCGGCCTTCCATCCGCCACCAAGGTCATAACGCGCCTGGACGACAGCGCGGATCACGTTGTTGCGCACGTGGATCTGGCCGGGGCCGATATCGTCGAAGCCCTTGCCCAGGGTGAAGCTGGTCAGCCCGCTGGCGGCCAGGATCGTCGGGATGTCGAGCGTCGGGTCGGCCGAACGTGGCAGGAACGCGTTGTCGGCGCGGATAGTGAGCGCGGTGTTGCGATAGGCGACCGCGCGGTGCCACCCTTCGGCATGGCCATAGTTGCCGGTGAATTCGAGCGTGAGGGCAGGGCTCGCCTCCCAGGTCAGGTGCGCCATGGCGTTGTAGCGCTTGGTCGGCGAGACGATCGGGAAATCGAAGTAGATGTTCTCGCCCGGCCCGTCGCTTTCGCCGCCCACCTGGTAGAGCGAATTGACCAGCGAGCCGAACTGGAAGCGGCGCGGCGTGCCGTCGCGGCCAAAGGTGATGCCGTCGATCGGGCGCAGGGTGGGAACAGCGTTGCCGGTGTAAGCCGAGGAGGGCGGGGTGGTCACGCCATTGTACGAGGCCGACCAGGGATGAACGTTGCTGAGGATGTTGTTTGCCGGAAGGCCGGTCTGGCCGGGATTGCGGCCCCAGTTGATCTGCCCGTTGGCGCACCATTCGCGCACGCGGCAGGCCTCTACCCCATCGTTGGTCTCGTATTCACCGCCCAGGATAAGATGCGCGCGATCGCCGATCGCCCAGCCGCCGGCGATACCGATCTGGCGCGTGCTGGCGTCGCCGTATTTCGAAACGCCGGCCTGGGCGTTGAAGCGATAGCCGGTCAGCTTCTTGTCGAGCAGCAGGTTGACCACGCCGGACACCGCGTCAGACCCATAGACTGCAGAAGCGCCGCCGGTGACCACTTCGGCCCGTTGCAGCAGGATCGAGGGGATCATGTTGGTATCGACAGTGGCCTGCGTGGTCGAAGGCACGAAGCGCTTGCCATCCACCAGCGTCAACGTGCGCACCGAGCCAAGACCGCGCAAGTCGAGGATGCGCCCACCCACATAACCGGCGGCAGCCGACAGGCCGGTGGACGCCGGCGTCTGTGTCGAGCGGAAGGCGGGCAGTTCGTTCAGAGCGTCGCCGATGTTGCCGGCGCCGCGCTCGGCCAGGCGCTCAGCGCCCATGACCGAAACCGGGGTGGGGGCATCGAACCCGCTGGCGATGCGCGTGCCGGTAACCACGATGGGGCCGCCCGAAGCGGTCGTGCTCTCCTCGGCGGCACCATCGTCTGCCTGGGCGGCAGGGGTGCGCGGCTCGCTGGGGAGCGATTGGGCCAGGACCATCGTCGGCAATGTCGTCCAGGCCAGAGCGATGATGGAAACAAGCCTGCACGCAGGCTGGTCACAATACGCCTTCCTCATATGTCGATCCTCTCGTCGGGTATCTTCCCGTTGAGTCGCAAGCTACCTAATGTGATTTTAGATAGCAAGGTACTTTATTGAGGGTTCGAATGGCGTCGGTTCGGCAAGCGCCACCAAACGCCTGCGCGTCACAACTTGGCGGAGGCTTGGGCGTGCTGGTGGACACGGACACGGCAGGGTCCGGCCCTGCCAAGGTGGTGGCGTGCTTGGCCCTGCCGCACCAAAATGCGCTGCGATGTCTGGATTCTAGGGCGCGTCAAGCGTCCAGAAACAGTTCCGATGCGGCGTCGATGATCGCATCGACATCCAGTCGGTACGCCCGATAGAGATCGGGCAGATCGCCCGTCTGGCCAAAGCGGTCGATACCCAGCGGGCTTACGCGCATGCCTTTGACGCCGCCCAGCCAGGATAGCGCGCCTGGCGAGCCATCGATCACCGTGACGAGCCCGGCCGTAGCGGGCAGCCCCGAAAGCAGATGCTCGACATGGCTGGGTACGATCGGGCCACCGGTCCAGCGCGCGGCGCGGCGGGCCGACCAGCCGCGATGAAGCAGATCGGGCGACGTGACGTTGAGCAGGCCCAGCCCAGGCATGTCCTCCACCAAGGCTTCCCATGCGGCAAGCGCCTCGGGCGCGATGGCGCCGGTGAAAACGATGGCGGCTTCGGCATCGGGCGCTGGCTTGCGCAGCCAATAGCCGCCGCGGATCGCATCGGCTTCCCACGCGTCGTCGGTGCGTTCGATCTGCGGGATCGAGCGGGTGCTGAGCCGCAGATAGACCGAACTGCCGTCAGGCTTCTGCATGTGCTCGAACGCGTGGCGCATCAAAATCGCCACTTCATCGGCATAGGCGGGCTCGAAGTAGTCGAGGTTGGGCTGGCCCATGCCGATGAGCGGCGTGTTGATCGATTGGTGGGCGCCCCCTTCGGCCCCCAATGTCAGTCCCGATGGCGTCCCCACCAGCAGGAAGCGCGCGTCCTGATAGCAGCCATAGTTGAGCGCATCGAGGCCGCGGGCGATGAACGGATCGTAAACCGTGCCCACGGGCAGAAGGCGCGTGCCGAATTGCGGGGCGGCAAGGCCAAGGGCCGCCAGCATCAGGAAGAAGTTGTTCTCGGCGATGCCCAGTTCGATGTGCTGCCCAGCAGCATGCCCCGACCATCGCTGGGCCGACGGTATCTTGGCGGCATGGAACACGTCCTGCAATTCGCTGCGGCGGAACAGGCCGCGCCGGTTGACGAACCCACCCAGGTTGGTGGTCTGCGTCACGTCGGGCGCGGTGGTCACGATGCGGTCGCCAAGGCTATCGCCGCTTTTGGCCAGGTCCATGAGGATGCGACCGAACGCAGACTGGGTTGATTGGTCCTGGCCGTCGGGCGCAGGCAGGCGCGCCGGCACCGGCACGGCAGGGGCCTCGTGCTCGGGCGGCGTTGCGGCAAAGGCGCTGCGGCCGACAAAGTCGCGCAGCGCGGCAGCCACGTTGTTGCCCAGGCCGCCATAAGGCTCCCACTCCGCGCCCTCGGCAATGTTCAGGCTTTCGCGCAGTTGCGCGATCTGCTGCGGGTTCATCATGCCCGAATGGTTGTCTTTGTGGCCGGCGAGCGGCAGGCCGTAACCCTTGATGGTATAGGCGATGAACATCGTGGGCGTATCGTCATCGGCCGCCGCAAACGCTTCCAGCAGGGTTTCGACGCAGTGACCGCCCAGGTTGGTCATGACATGCGCCAGCGTGGCATCGTCGAACCCGTCGAGCAGCGCCTTGACGTGCGGCTTGTGGCCGATGTCGGCCATCAGGCGGTCACGCCAGGCGGCCCCGCCTTGGTAGGTAAGCACCGCAAAGTCGGCGTTGGGGCAGTTGTCGATCCAATCCTGCAGGCTCTTGCCACCCGGCTGGCTGAACGCGGCGCGTTGCAGCTTGCCGTATTTCAGCGTCAGCACGCGCCAGCCGCAGGTTTCGAAGATATCGTCGAAACGGCGAAACATGCGATCGGCCGTCGTGCTGTCGAGCGATTGGCGGTTGTAATCGACGATCCACCAGCAATTGCGGATTTCGTGCTTGTAGCCCTCGATCAGGCATTCGTAGATGTTGCCTTCGTCGAGCTCGGCATCGCCCATCAGGGCGATCATCCGGCCGGCCTTGTCGGCAGGCAACTGGCCATGGGCAATCAGATAGTCCTGCACCAGGCTCGCAAAGGCGGTGATGGCAACGCCCAGCCCAACCGACCCGGTCGAAAAATCGACGGGAATCTGATCTTTCGTGCGTGAAGGATAGCTTTGCATGCCGCCCAGCCCGCGAAAGCGCTGCAACTGGTCCAGGCTCTGGTTGCCCAGCAGATAGTGGATGGCATGCAGGACCGGCCCGGCGTGTGGCTTGACCGCCACTTTGTCCTGCGGGCGCAGCGCATGAAAATAGAGCGCGGACATGATGGTCGTCATCGAGGCACAACTGGCCTGGTGGCCGCCCACTTTCATCCCGTCGCGCTTCTTGCGCACGTGATTGGCATTGTGGACGGTCCAGGCCGAAAGCCAGCGCAGGCGCGTATCGAGCGCTTCGAGCGCCTCAACGTTGTCCTGCAGGTCTTGCTGTTGTGCAACGATGGCCATGGCGATCCTCTGATTTGCTGTGTGTGAATTTAGCCATCCATGGTCCAAGAGGTCATTGCAAAGATTGCGCGTGTTGCGCAGTATATTAGCATGATCTGCTGCTAGGGCGGGCTTGGAGCAATTTTATGCCAATCGACCGGTTAGACGGCATTGACTTGCGGATCCTGGAGCGCCTCCAGGCCGATGGTCGAATCACCAACCAGCAGTTGTCCGATGCCGTGGGCCTATCGCCCAGCCCCTGCTTGCGCAGGGTGCGCCAGTTGGAGGACAGCGGGGTCATCCAGGGCTATGTCGGCTTGGTCAATCCCGAAGCGGTTGGGCTGGGCGTTACCGCATTCGTGCGCATCCGGCTGGAGCAGCAGGACGACACGCGCCTGTCGTTGTTCGAAGCCTCGGTCACCAACTTTCCGGAAGTGATGGAATGTTACCTGATGACCGGGGAGGCCGATTATCAACTGCGCGTGCTGGTCGGCTCGTTGAGCGAGTTCGAGGATTTCCTGCGCCACAAGCTGACGAAAGTGGCGGGCGTGTCTCAGGTGACGACCAGTTTCGCATTGCGGCCCGTTGTCTACAAGACCGCGCTGCCAGTCAGCAAGGGCGGGGCCTGACCGCTGCCACCCTGCGCCGGCCTAGCGGGTGAATTGCTCCACCCGCACCGGGCGCGAGCTGCCCCTGATGACCAGGGTGCCGGGGCAGACCACGGCTTCATGACTCTTGGGAGACTGGCGCAGGGCGTGGATCAGGCGCACGGTTTCATCGACCATCAGCGACGCCGGCTGGGAATAGCTGGTCAGCGCAAAGCCGGGCCACGCGGCCATCGGCACGTCGTCATAGCCGACGATCGAAATCTCGCGGCCGACATCGAGCCCGAACTCGTGCCTTGCCACGGTCACAGCGGCCAGCGCCATGGTGTCGTTCGCGCAAAACAGCGCGTCCGGTCGATCGGGCCGCAAGAGCAGGCGGCGCGTGGCGGCCATGGCAGCATCAAATGCGAAATGGCCGCATTCGCGCAGCGGCGCGGGATGGCCCTGTTCCGCCAGATAGGCAGTAAACCCGGCCTCACGCTCGATATTGGTCGACGCGTCGGGCGAGCCTGCCATGAACGCGAGCCTTTGGTGGCCACCAGCCAGCAGGTGCGCGGCAACGGATCGGGCACCGATCGCGTTGTCCCCCACAACGCATGAGGTTTCACGCTGGTCGGTGGTGCGGTTGTACAGGATGATCGGGACGCCTGCACGCCGGCATTCCGTGGCGAGCATGGACGACAGGCTTACCGACAACAGCACCAGCGCATCGATGCGATAATGCAGCACGTCCTGGATCGAGGGTTCGCCTTGTGCCGGAAACAGCATGAGGCGCAGACCGGTCCTGTCCAGGCAATCCGACAGCAGTTGCAGCGTCTCGACGAAGAAGGGGTTGGCAAGATTGCCCACCCCCACGCCGACAATGCCCGATCTGCCCCGGATCAGCGATCGAGCCAGCGGATTGGGGCGATAGCCAAGCCGCGCAGCCGCGGCGATGATACGTTCGCGCTTGTCCGCGGCGAGGCTGGAACCCGGTGTGAAGGCGCGCGAAACGGCCGATTGCGAGACACCTGCCTCTCGGGCCACGTCGTGCACGGTGACGGACGGCGCCGCGGTATCGGCAGGGGGCAGATTGGCGTCGGACGGATCAACCATCCCTGGTTCCTATCGTTGGGCAGGCAGGCGGTCAAACGGAGATCAGCGCGATGAGCGCCTGGCATGCGCGGATCGGTGAATATGCATTCAAATCAAAAAAGCGAATTTCTCTCTATCGAAAATTGCATATTCCAAAATATCCGTGAATATGTATTCATTGATGGGTGAAGCGACGGGCGTGACCGATCGCCAGGGAGATTTTCGCAGATGGCCCAATGGCTCAAGCGCGGCGCGGCCGCAGACGTGAAGGCAGCGACCGACCGCAAGGTGCGCGATATCGTTGAGGCGGCGCTGGCCGATATCGAGCAGCGCGGCGATGTGGCCGTGCGCGAGATGAGCATCAAGTTCGACGGTTGGGATCGCGACGATTACCGCCTGAGCCAGGCTGAGATCGATGCGGCGGTCGACAGTCTTTCGCCGCAAGAGCGCAAGGACATCGAATTCGCCCAGGCGCAGGTGCGCAATTTCGCCCAGATCCAGCGCGATTCCATGAAGGATGTGGAAGTCGAAACGCTGCCTGGCGTGATCCTGGGCCACAAGAACGTGCCGATCAACGCGGCCGGCTGCTATGTGCCGGGCGGCAAGTATCCGCTGCTCGCCTCGGCACACATGAGCGTGATCACTGCCAAGGTTGCCGGGGTTTCGCGCGTGATCACCTGCGCGCCGCCGTTCCAGGGCAAGCCGGCGCGCGCCATTGTTGCCGCGCAGGCCATGGCTGGCGCCGATGCAATCTATGCGCTGGGGGGCATCCAGGCGATCGGCGCCATGGCCATCGGCACGCAGAGCATCGATCCGGTGGATATCCTGGTTGGCCCGGGCAATGCCTTTGTCGCCGAAGCCAAGCGCCAGCTGTTCGGCCGCGTGGGGATCGACCTGTTTGCCGGCCCCACCGAAACCCTGATCATTGCCGACGAGATCGGCTGCGACCCCGAAATGGCCGCGACCGACATCCTCGGTCAGGTGGAGCATGGCCCCGACAGCCCCGGCGTCCTGCTGACCAACAGCGAGAAGTTTGCCCGCGCCACCATGGCTGAAATCGACCGCCTGCTGGACATCCTGCCCACGGCCGAACACGCCCGCAAGGCGTGGGAAAGCTTTGGCGAAGTGATCGTGGCCGACAGCTATGAGGAGATGGTGCGCATCGCCGACGATATCGCCAGCGAGCACGTGCAGGTGATGACCGCAGATCCCGACTATTTCCTCAAGAACATGACCAACTATGGCGCCCTGTTCCTGGGCCAGCGCACCAACGTTTCGTTCGGCGACAAGGTGATCGGCACCAACCACACCCTGCCGACCAAGAAGGCGGCGCGCTATACCGGCGGCCTGTGGGTGGGCAAGTTCCTCAAGACCTGCACGTACCAAAAGGTCTTGACCGATGAGGCAAGCGCGCTGGTGGGCGAATATTGCAGCCGTCTGTGCGCACTGGAAGGCTTTGCCGGCCATGGCGAACAGGCCAATATCCGCGTGCGCCGCTTTGGTGGGCGCAACGTGCCCTATGCCGGCCAGGCCGAACCTTCGGAACTGACCAGGGCATGAGCGGGGAGAGCATCAGCGCGCTGCCGCAAACGCCCAGCTTCCGGCTAGACGGGCGGCGCGCGCTTGTCACCGGGGCAGGGCGGGGTATCGGCCTGGCCATGGCGGCAGCCCTGGCCCAGGCCGGCGCCGAGGTGACCCTGGTTGCCCGCACCGCTGCGGAAATCGAGGCGGGCGCTGCGGCGATCGTGGCTGCCGGCGGGAAGGCCCAGGCGGCCGTGCTCGACGTGAGCGACACGGCCGCGGTGGCCGCCTTCTTTGCCGCGCGCCCGGCGTTCCACGTGCTGGTCAACAATGCCGGCACCAATCGCCCCATGCCGCTGTGGCAGGTGAGCGAGGCAGACTATGACGCCGTGCTCGATCTCAACGTCAAGTCGGCGTTCTTTGTCGCGCAAGCCGCGGTCAAGGCCATGCTGGCCGAAGGCGTCGCAGGGGGCAGCCTCATCCACATCGGCAGCCAGATGGGCCATGTCGGTGGGCCCAACCGCAGTCTCTATTGCGCCAGCAAATGGGCGATCGAGGGGCTTAACAAGGCTTTCGCCCTGGACCTGGCGCCGCATGGCATCCGTTCCAACACGATCGCCCCGACGTTCATCGAAACGCCGATGACGAAGCCGTTTTTCGAAGACGCGGCGTTCCGTCAAAGCGTGCTCGCCAAGATCAAGCTGGGCCGCCTGGGCACGGTTGAAGACCTGATGGGCGCGGTCGTGTTCCTGGCCAGCGATGCTTCGGCCCTGATCACCGGAACCAGCCTGGTTGTCGATGGTGGCTGGACCGCAGACTGATTGATGGCGCAGGCCTGGCGGCGCTGCTCGACAAGCGAACAGCGCCGCCAGGCACCGATCGCGTCAGATCTGGGCCATGCCGCCATCGACGAAGAGTTCGATGCCATTGACGAAACTCGCCTGGTCCGAAGCGAGGAACAGCACGGCCTTGGCCACTTCCTGGGGCTGACCAACGCGACCGAGCGGCACTTGCCCGGCCAGGATGTCGAGCAGGCCTTGCTGGGCGGCGGCATCGGGGCCAGCCAGTTCGACGAGGCCGGTGGTTTCGATCGGCCCGGGGCTTACGGCGTTCACGCGAATCTTGCGGTCCTTGAGGTCGAGAATCCAGCTACGCGCGAAACTGCGCACGGCGGCCTTGGTGGCAGAATAGACGCTGAAGGCGGCCGTACCGGTAACCGCGGCGGTCGAACTGGTCATGACCACGGCAGCCCCGTTACGCAGCAGCGGCAGCGCCTTTTGCACGGTGAACAGCACACCCTTCACGTTGGTGTCGAAGGTCTGCTGGTACTGTTCCTCGCTGATCGCGCCGAGCGGGGCGAAGCTGCCGCCCCCGGCATTGGCGAACAGCACGTCGATCTGGGCATGCTGCTGCTGGACGGCATCATAGAGCCGATCGATGTCGGCCAGGTTGGACATGTCGCCGCGCACGCCGGTCACTCGCCCACCGATGGCTTTCACGGCGGCGTCGAGCGTGTCCTGGCGGCGGCCGGTGATGAACACCGATGCGCCCGCTGCCACAAAGGCCTGCGCCGTGGCAAGGCCTATGCCCGAGGTGCCGCCGGTAATCACCACCACCTTGTTGTTGAAATCCTGCGTCATGGTTCATGCTCCTGATTGTATGGTCGGCGCGTTCCTGCGCCGCTGGAAAGGGATATGAACCTGCAACGATCTTGGCTGTAGTCTGCAGAAATGATACATATCGTTCCATCAGGGGAACGATGATGCGCGCTGATCTCAACGATTACGCTTACTTTGCCGAAGTGGTCGCCCACGGTGGCTTTGCCGCGGCGGGCCGGGCACTGCGAGAGCCCAAGTCCAAGCTCAGTCGCCGCATCGCTGCGCTCGAGACGCGGCTTGGCGCGCGGCTGATCGAGCGATCGAGCCGTCGCTTTCGCGTTACCGATGTGGGCCAGGCCTTTTATGAGCGCTGCCGTGCGATGATTGCCGAAGCGGAGCAGGCCGCAGCACTGGTTGCCGAAGCGCAGGCCGAGCCGCACGGGCGCGTCCGGTTCAGTTGCCCCACCGGCCTGGTCGAAATCCTTTCGGAAATCCTGCCGGGGTTTCTGGCGCGCCATCCGCGGGTGCGGTTGCAGCTTGTCGCCACGGACCGGGCCGTGGATCTGATCGAGGAGCGCATCGACCTGGCCCTGCGCGTGCGCGTGGCGCTGACCAGCGATGCCGCGCTGACGATGCGCACGCTCGGCACATCGGCGCGCATCCTGGTTGCCAGCCCGCAGGTGGCCAACCGCATCGGCAACGATCTTTCCGCGCTAGCCAAAGTGCCGACGTTGGGCACGTCCGACGAGATCGGCGAAGTGGAATGGGTGCTTGAACGCAAGAGTGGCGAGGCGCATCGTATCCGCCACGAACCGCGCATGACGTGCAGCGATTTTACCGCGGTGCGCGCGGCAGCCGTTGATGACCTTGGCGTGGCGTTGCTTCCCGATCATGTCTGCACAGCCGCCCTGGCCGATGGCCGGCTCGTTCACGTGCTGCCCGAATGGCGGGCGCAGACGGGGATCGTCCACCTTGTCTTCACCACCAGGCGCGGCCTGCCGCCGGCAGTGCGTGCCCTGATCGATTATCTGGCGGCGGCCTTTCCGAAATAGCGCCAGTGCGCTTGAAGCGGTATCACTGCTGTCGGCCGCGCTAGCGCGTCAAGGCCTGGGCGTATGGCCAAGCGAGATGGAAATCTCCTGGGCGGCCCGGTCGAGCATTTGCCGTGCGGTTTCCATGTCCACGCGTTGCGATCCGTCGATCAGTTCAAGAAAGGGGATGGTCAGCGCGCCGGCGGCCATGCCATCGGGCCCGAACACCGGATAGCTGATGTCGGTCACGCCGCGGGTTATCGGGCTTTTGCGCTGTTCGTGGCCGCGGCGGTGAATGGCGACAAACCGCTTGTCCAACGTGGCGCGCGATGGTGGTTGCGGGGTCAGGCGGGATGCCTGCTCGATCACGTGATCGCGCAGTTCCTCGGGTGAAAACGCCAGCAAGACCTGGCCCGAGCAACTGTTGAGGATATCCACCGCGGCCCCCAGGCGCAGCGAGAAGCCGCGCGTGCCCGGGTTCTGTTCGCGGGCGATCACCATGCCCGCGCTGTCGTTGATCACCACCAGATGGCAGGATTGCGCGGTATCCAGCGCCAATTGGCGCATGGCCGGCTTTGCGGTTTCGACCAGATCCTTGGCATGGGTCACGCGGTAGGCCAGATCGAGGAACTTGTAGGCCACCGAATACCGATCATCCTTGTGCGATTTGCGCAGGATTCCCATCTTTTCCATGACGATGACGATGCGGAAAATCTCGCCCACGGATCGGCCCAGTTGAACCGCCATTTCACTGATCAAGGCGCCATCGGGGCGGCTGGCGAAAAGCTCCAGCACCTCGAAAGCCTTCTCCACCGCGGGCGCGGCATAACTCGCTTTGGGACCTGTTCGCATCAATGCTCCGTCCGTCCTGGTTCAGGGCGGATTTGCATTATATGAGATATGGCGGCAGTCAAACGGCGGTTCCTTCACTGCACGATCTCTGCCCAATAGCCCGGCAGATCCAGGTGCCCGGTGTAGCGTTGCTTGCTGATCGCGCCGGTCTTGGAACCCGCGATGGGCACGGTGATCGGGGCGGGCGTGGTGTTGACGTAGAGCGTGCGCCCATCGACTTCGCGCGCGACGACGCCTTCGGGCGTTTCCGGGCCGCGCGCGATGCCCAGCTGGGCATAGAGCGAGCGGACCAGCGGGCCGAGCAGGGCCGCCTGCGGCGCGGTGGCAAGATAGATCGCGCGGCCCTTGCCAAAGCGGTTGGCGGTGATTGCCGGGCTGCGCTTGGGGGTGTTTTCGAACGTCGCCAGCGTTTGCGCGGTAGAGGGTTCGAGGACTTCATAGTAGTCGTCGGTGCCGGTCAGCGCCTGCCCGGCGAACGAGACCTTGAGCGGCTGTGGCGCGCGATAGAATTCGTTGGTGCGCAGGCCGAACACATCGGTCAAACCGCCGGGGAGGGGCGTTTCGAACCACTTGGCCGTGCTGTCCACTTTCGCGGAATAGCCGGTCATGATCACGGTGCCGCCATTGGCAACATACTTGCGGATCGCGTCTGACGTGGCCTGGTCCATGACATAGGCGCTGGAGAGCACCACCAGCTTGTACTTGTCGATGGCATCGTGGCCGATGTCGATCACTGCGGTGTCGATATTGTCGCGGTAGAACGGTTCGAAGCCGGCCTTCACCTGTTCCTGGTATTTGCCCTTGAAGTATTCCTGCATGGTGTTGGGCCCCTCGGGTGGCGAGGTCAGCCAGTTGGTGTCGAAGGAATAGTGCAGGGCCACTTGCGGTGTATGATAGCGCGGGAAGCCGAGCGCCTTGATCGCCTTGAATTCGCGGGTGATCGTGGCGAATTCGTCCACTTTCCACGATGGCCGCCCATCGTGGTCGACCAGGCCGAACAGCGCCTGTTCCTCGCCACCGCTATGCGAATTGAATGTCCAGGCCAGGAACGTCTGCGAATAATAGAGCAGCCCGAAATAGGCCCACATGCGCGAACGGCCGGGTGTGCCATAGAAACCGCCACCGCCGGCGGTGAATTCGTTGAACCACACCGGGGTGGTGTGGCCCGCCTTGTTCATCATCACCTCGAACGCCGCGCCCACCGGTTCGCCGGGATAGAACCCTTGCGCGCCATATGTGGAAATGCCTTCCCAGGCGCGCAGATAGTCGAAGCCCTTGCCCCAGGCGGTCGGCCAGAAGTTCGATGCCACGGGCAGGTTGGGGGCAAACTGCTTGCGCACCGCTTCCAGTTCGCGCAGCGCGCCCACCGTGTCATCCGACCAATAGCGGTGCAGGTCGAGATAGCGTTCGTTGGGGCCGGGGCCGTGGAGATAGGGCAAGTCGACCTGATCCCAGGTGTTGATCCGGCGCGACCAGCGCTGGGTTGCCCAGGCCTTGTTCAAGGCTTCGATGCTGCCGTACTTGTGCTGGAGCCAGGTGATGAAGCGCTGCCGGTCCGCCTCGGAAAACGACATTTGGCCATTGCCGATCTCGTTGGTGTAACCCAGCGCGATGACCGCCGGATTGTGGGCATAGCGCTGCATGATCTTTTCAGCCATGCGGCGCATGAGGCGGCGGTAATCGGGATCGCTGATATTGTCCCAATAGCGCGTGGCCGGATGCAGCCGGGCGCCTTCCTGGTTGACAAGGTCCACCCCCGGATAGGCCTTGTGCAGCCAGATCGGTGCGGGTTGGCCGGGGATATCGACAATCACCTTGATGCCGGCCTTGTGCATTTGCGCGATGACATCGTCGAACCATTCGAAGGTGAAGCGGCCTTCTTCCGGTTCGAACGAATCCCATGAAAGGTCGCCCATGCGCACCATGTTGAAACCGGCCGCCTTCATGATCGCGATGTCCTGCTTGATCTGCGCGGGCGAGCGATCGATCGGCTGGTAGCACGTGCCGACGAACAGATCGCCGGCACCCGGCCAATCAGGATGCCCTTGTGCGCTTTGCGCGGCAGCCGGTTGCGGCGCGGCGATGGCGGGGAGGGCGATGGCCAGGCCCAGGGTGGCAGCCGTGCGGGCGGCGCGGACGAAAGCGGTGGAGCGGCGTGGCATGGGTCTGATGATCCTTGGCAAAACGCGATGAATTCAGGCGAAGGTGATTTCGAAGGCGGTGGCCTGGCGGGTGGGGCTGGCGGCGGGCAAATCGATTACCAGCGCCTGGTCGGTCTGCCGGAACGAAGCCCGGCCGCCATGGCCCAGCATGCGCACGCGCCGAACCTGGCGGCGTTCATGGGGATTGCCCTGCGCCAGCGCAGCAATGGCCACCGGGCCGGTCGCTTCGGCCAGGGTCAGCGCGTAAAGCGTTTCGCCCCGCGTGGTGAAGCGGATGTCCTGCGCGGTATAGTCGCCGCTTTCCTTGAACATGCCCGACGCGGTTTCGGTGGGCCCCTCGCCAAAGACGTGCCAGGGCCGCGTGCCGTGGATCGCAACGGCGTTGATCTTCATCCAGGTGGCCAGATCGGCCAGCAGCTGGTCTGACTGTGGCGGCAGGCTGCCATCGGCATATTGCACCACGTTGAGCAGCATGTTGCCATTCTTGCTGACGATATCGGCCAGCATGGCGATGATCTGCCGGGCCGTCTTGTAATCGGAATTTTCGGCGAAAAACCAGTCGCCGTTCGAGGTGTCCGTTTGCCAGGGCAGCGGATGGATGCCGTTCATCACGCCGCGTTCCACATCCTGCACGCAGGCTTCCTTGTGGAACTCGCCCGAGCCGGAATCCTTGCAGGTATAGACCGCGTCGAGCCGCCCGCGGCGCGCGATGCTGGTGTTGTAAAGATGCGCGACAAGCGAGCGTCCGATCTCGCCGAACGGCAGGCCGCCGTCGGAATAGAGCAGGTCGATCTCGTAATTGTCGACCAGATCGCGCAAGCGGCGCAGCCACATGCGGTGATAGGCCGTCTTCTGCGTGTACCAGCTTTCCGGCGTGTTGCGGAACGGCTCGTCATGGTTGCCATGATAGAGGTCGGCATAGGCCGGATCGGCCCCGTCATAGGCCACGCCCAGCTTGGGCCAGAACTGGTCGTAAAGGCCGTTGGGGTGCCACCAGGTATAGCTTGCGCCCAAGTGTTCCGACACGCCGAACTTGAGGCCGCGGCGGCGGGCGGCGCGCTGCCATTCGCCCACGATGTCGCGCCTTGGCCCCATCGCGACCGCGTTCCAGCGGTGATGGGTGGACTTCCACAGGTCGAAATTGTCGTGATGCACGCCCATCGACACGAAATACTTCGCGCCGGCGGCGGCATAGCGATCCATCAGCGCTTCGGGATCGAAACGCTCGGCCTTCCACAGCGGGATGATATCCTTGTAGCCGGATTCCGCAGGGTGCCCATAGGTCTTGCGGTGATGGTCATAGTGCGGATGGCCCGGCACATACATGAAGCGGGCATACCAATCGCCTTGTCGGGGCACGGCCTGGACGCCCCAGTGCGACCAGATGCCGAACTTGGCGTCGTGGAACCAGTCCGGCGTCTGATAGGTCTTGAGCGACGCCACGCTGGAATCGAAACGTCCCTTGGCAATCGGGGGCAGGCCGGGTTCGGGGGCAGTGTCCTGCTGGCCGGCGCTTTGGCCCAGGGCGGCGGCGTTCGCACCGGCGGCGCCAAGGCCCAGCGCGGTGGCCACGGATCCTCGCAGCAGATCGCGCTTGGTGATTGCGTCCATTTCTACCTCCCCTGGCGCGCGGCGGCAAAAGGCGTGAAAGCCTGCGTCCGTGCTTGCTGTATTACCATATTTGCAAATGCATTTTCAAAATGCAACATCATTGGCAAGCGAATCGACAGATTTGCAGATTTGCCGGCGCGATGTAGATAGCGCTAACATAAGGCGGCCTGCTTGTGACAGGATCAAGCGTCCGCAAGCCCAGGCGAGGAGAGGTCATGAAGCACCAAAAGAGTTTGATCGCGGCTATCGGCCTTGCATTGGTGAGCCCAACGACGGCATGGGCGGCGGGTGGCCCGGCGGCCGATGCCGCCACGCCACTGCCCCGGATCGAGACGCGCAACGGCCGTCACGCGCTGATCGTCGATGGCGCGCCGTTCTTCATGCTCGGTGCGCAAGCCAACAATGCGGTCAACTACCCGGCCTATCTCGATACCATCTGGCCCGTGCTCGATCGCATCCACGCCAATACGCTGGAGGTGCCGGTTGCCTGGCAGCAGATCGAACCGGTCGAAGGCCAGTTCGATTTCTCCTACCTCGGCACGCTGCTCGATCAGGCGCGCCAGCATGACAAGCGGTTGGTGCTGCTGTGGTTTGGCACCTGGAAAAACACCAACTACAGCTATACGCCCGATTGGGTGAAGCTGGACAACCGGCGTTTCCCGCGCATGAAGCGCAAGGACGGTGAAGACCACCAGGTGCTGAGCGCGCATGGCGCCAATACCCTGGCCAGCGACAAGCGCGCCTTCGTCAAGCTGATGGAATACATCCGCGCGCATGACGCCCGCAACACCGTGATCATGGTGCAGGTGGAAAACGAAACCGGCAGCTATCGCTTGCCCCGTGACCATGGCGCGGAAGCCGAGCGGCTGTTTGCCCAGCCGATTCCCACGGCGCTGGCGCGAGCAACCGGCCGCACTGGCACCTGGTCGCAGGCGTTTGGGGCTCAGGCCGATCGCTATTTCAACACCTGGTACACCGCCAGCTACGTCAACGAGATTGCCCGGGCCGGCAAGGCGATCAAGCCGCTGCCGATGTATGTCAACGCGGCGTTGGCCGGGCCATCGAACCTGCCTGATCCCGATGGCGTGGCCAGCGGCGGACCGCAGCAGGACGTGATCGACGTGTGGAAGGCCGCCGCGCCCGCGATCGACCTGGCCGCGCCCGACATCTATGACGGAAAAAGCGACAACGTGCTGTTCTATATGGACAAGTACAACCGCCCGGATAACGCTCTGATGGTGCCGGAAATCGGCAATTCGGTGCTGTTCGGCCGCTATTTCTATCCGGCGCTGGGGCGTGGGGCGATCGGCTTTTCTCCGTTCGGCATGGATCTGAGCGGCTATATGAACTACCCGCTGGGCGCCAAGGAACTCGACGACAAGACCCTGGGGGCCTTTGCCCTGCCATACAGCATGCTGGCGCCGATGATGCGCGATTGGGCCAAGCTGGCGATGTCTCACCCCACCTGGGGCGGGGCCAAGCCCGATGACGGCAAGCCGATTTCCACCACCATGGGCAACTGGACCATCAGCGGCGATTGGGGCGAGTGGCAGTTTGGCATGAAGGAATGGACGTTCTTCAAGGCCGATCCCACGCCGGCCGCCGACAAGCCGGTCGGTGGCTTTGCCGTGATGCAGCTTTCGGACGATGAGTTTCTCCTGATCGGAGACCACGTGCGGGTCAATTTCGCGCCAGCGGCCGGCTCGCCCGGCAAGGGCATCATGCTGCGCGCCGAAGAAGGCCGCATGGTCGATGGCAAGTGGGTGATGACACGCATCTGGAACGGCGATCAGACCGACTATGGCCTGAACCTGACCGATCGCCCGCAAGTGCTTAAAGTGACCATGGGGCATTACCGGTGAGCACGCCGACCGAACGGCACGTGCTGATGCTCGATCTCCATGACGAGGCGGAGGCGATCCGCGCCTATCGCATGTGGCATCGGCCCGGCGGCCCGCCAGCGGCCGTCACCCGCTCGATCCGGGAAAGCGATATCCGTGCGCTGGAAATCTGGCAGGTGGGCGACCGGCTGTGCATGATCATGGAAACCGGGCCGGCCTTTTCGGCCGCGGCCAAGGCGCAGCGCGATGCCACCGATCCCGATGTCCGTGCCTGGGAAACGCTGATGGACCAGTTTCAGCGCCGACTGCCGTTTGCGCCGGCGGAGGTAAAATGGGTTCCCGCGGAACGGATCTATACCCTGGCCGAGCAGCCCTGACCGCGCGCTATTCAGGCTGAAACCGCCAGGCCGCCCGCGTGCCTGATGAAATCGAGGTGCGCGGGCAGGGCGTCCACCCCCCGGGCGATCAACCCGCGCATGCGGCCAAGCTGCGCTTCAAGCTCTGGCGCAGGAACCAGATCGGCCTGGGGATCATAGCCGCGCGGGATCAGCCCCTGGCCGAGCATGACGGCGGCCCAACTGGTTTGCGTGAACAGTTCGCCCGGCTCGATCATCAGGCGCCCATTGGCGGCGAACAGCGCCATCCGATCGCGCAGGCTTTCGGGCACCTCCATCGCCGCGACATGGCGCCAGAACGGCGTGTCGCGGCGGTGTGTCTGCTTGTAGTGCAGGATCACGAAATCTCGCACCGTTTCGAAATCGCGGCGAACCAGGCGGTTGTACTGGGCCACTTCGACTGGATCGATGCGGTCGGCGGGGAACAGGGACAACAGCGTCGTCACGCCCTGCTGCACCAGGTGGATCGATGTCGATTCCAGCGGCTCGATAAATCCCGACGCCAGGCCCAGCGCCACGACATTGCGGTTCCATGCCTGCTTGCGACGCCCGGTGACAAAGCGCAGCGGGCGCGCTTCGCCCAGTGCTTCGCCATCCAATTGGCCGATCAGCGTGTCATGCGCGGCTTCGTCGCTGATGAAGTCGCTGCAATAGACATGGCCGTTACCCACGCGATGCTGCAGCGGAATGCGCCAGATCCAGCCGCCATCCTGCGCGGTTGCCCGCGTGAAGGGCTGGGGTGCTTGGTGCGTGCGGGTGCCGATCGCCAGGGCCCGGTTCATCGGCAGCCAGTGTGACCAGTCTTCATAACCGGTCGACAGCGCCTGTTCGATCAGCAACCCGCGAAAGCCCGAGCAATCGATGAAAAGGTCGCCGCGGATCGCGCGCCCGTCTTCCAGCCGCAGGCTTTCGACAAAGCCATCGTCATCGCGCAGGGCAACATCCACGATGCGGCCGTCCACATGCACGGCGCCGTGCTGCACGGCGATGTCGCGCAACAGGGACGCATAAAGCGTAGCATCGAAATGCAGCGCATAGGCCATGCGCGAGAGCACGTTGCGCGGATCATCGGCAGGCCTGGCGAACCGCCCGGCGTGCGCGGCCTGCGCCGGCAGCGAATAGTCGGCCAGTTCGCCCTGGCGCGTGCGCAGCCAGTAGTGATGGAAATCCACCCCGTTCAGGTCTGCGCCCAGGGTGCCGAACGGGTGGAAGTAAGTGTGGCCCCGCGCACGCCAATCGCGAAATTCGATGCCCAGCTTGTAGGTGGCCTGGGTGCGGCGGACGAGTTCATCTTCGTCAACACCGAGCAGCGCATTGAGGCGCAGGATCGGCGGGATCGTTGCCTCGCCCACGCCGACCGTGCCGATGGCCGATGATTCCACCACGGTGATCGTCACGCGGCCCGGCGGCAGGCTGCGCGCCAAAACGGCGGCGGCCATCCAACCGGCCGTGCCGCCGCCCACGATCGTGACATGGCGCACCGCGCTCTGGCCCATTTTCATTCCTCCGGCCTTGCCGTCGATAGCATGGTGAGCGGGCGGGCCATGCAAAGCGGCCCGCCCGCAACCGGTCAGAAGCGCACGCGCACGCGCGCCGACAGCCGCCGATCATCATACTTGAAATCGCGCAGATTGGCCGAAGTGCCAAGATAGCTGCGATAAGCGGTGTTGGTGACGTTGGAGGCATCGAGCGTGAGCGAGAGGTGCTCGTTGAAATCATAGCTCGCCGATGCATCGAGCACGCCATAGGGGCGGACGAATTCGGGTAGCGTCTGCGTGCCCACGCCGGTTGTGGTCAGCAGGTATTTGCTGCGCCAGTTATAGGCCAGGCGAAAGTTGAAGCCGAACTTGTCATAGAGCGCGATCAGGTTGAAGCTGTGCTTCGACAGGCCGATCAGCGGCACCGCCACCTGGTTGGTGCTGCCTGCCGTGCCTTGGGCGATCACGCCGGCGTTGCTGTCTGCCAGCGTGTAGTTGGCCTGAACCCCGAAGCCCGAGAGCCAGCCGGGCAGAAAATCGAAGAAGCGCTGTGCGCCGATTTCGAAACCCTTTACGCCGCCCTTCGACACGTTGACCAGCGTGGTCACATTGAATTCGACGTTGCCAACGCCTTCGATATCGCGCGTCATCGAATAAGTGCGGTTATCGACCAGATCGCGCAGGTTTTTCTTGAATAGCGTGGCATAGACATAGCCGGTGGGCGAGAAATACCATTCCAGCGAGGCATCGAACGACGTCACGCGCTCGGGCTTCAGGTTGGGATTGCCCGCAACCGTGCCGGTGCCGGCATAAGGGTTGGTCTGGGCGTCATAGGGCAGGCTGGGGTTGACGGTGGTCGGCGTGGTGCTGGTGCCGTTGTAGGTTGGCGTCAGCGAATAGCTGGGGTTGAGCTGGGTGAAATCAGGACGGTTGATGTTCTTGGAAAACGCGAAGCGAGCCTGGAGCGTGGGCGTCATTTTCAGGCGCAGGTTCACGCTGGGCAGCCACTTGGTATAGTCCTGCCCACCGATATAGGGCTCAACCACGGTGACGGCCGAGGTCGAACTGTCGGTGCGATAGCTCAGCACGCTCGATCCCACGCCGGTCTGCTTGGTCTGGACATAGCGCACGCCCGCGTTGCCGTCCCAGTCCATGCCCAGCACGGTGGATCCGAACATGGCGCGGATATAGGCCGAGGTGGTCTTTTCCGTGACGCGGCCGTTGAACGCGTCGGGTGAATCGAACGAGCGGAACGCAATGTTCTGGCCGGAAATGGCCTTCACATCGGCAAAGGCCTGGCTGGGATTGGCCGCCGAACTGAGCCGCCACTGCAAGACCTTGCCGAACACCGAACTTGCGGCCTGGCCGCGCAGCAGGGAGCTTTGCAGCGCATTGGCCTCGACGAATTCGGGGAAATCGGCCCCGGTGCACACCGAATTGGGGCAATTGGAGCCATCGATCGCCGTCCATGTGCCCCAGGTTGTATTGCGGTTGATCGCACGCTTGTTGGAATAGCGGGCGCCCACGGTGATCTTGCGCAGCAGGCCGCTTTCGCCAAAGTCCCAATCGAGATCGGCGCGCAGGCTGTCGGCATCGGCCTTGTTGTCTTCGGCATAGGGCTGGATCGCGGTAAACGCATAGTTGGCCGGATCGGTGAGATAGCCTGGCGTGTCGATCAACAGCGAGGGCGTCTTGCCGCGGGTATCGAACAGCAGATTGTAATGCTGGCCCGATTGCGCCGGCGTCAGCAGTGTCATCGTGAGGTTGACCTGCTGGACTTGCGCGGTCGAATGGATGTGCTGGTAATCCACCGAGGCATGCAGGTTGCTGGCCAGTTCCCACTTCATGCCCGCCGAATAATCGTTGGTCATGGTCTTGCGATTGCCTTGATAGACAACCGCAGCCCCGTTGGGATCTTGCAACGAACCCGAAGTCGCCACGCCGTTGTCGACCGTGTAGGTCGATCCCGGGGTTGGCGCCAGGTCGCTGCCATAGGCAAAGAACGACAGGCCATAGTCGTGATAGCGATAGTGCGCCGTCAGGAACTGCGCGTAGATTTCCAGGTTGCTCGAAGGCTTCCACTGCAGTGCGGCCGCGGCGCTGAAGCGCTTGCGGTCACCCACTGCATCGTTGAAGCCGCCGCCTCCCGGTACCTGCACGTTCTGCGTTTCATAGCCCGGCACCAGGGAGTCGAGCACCGTGGCGCCCGACATGGCGTTGGGGCCATGGTAGTAATACGGCTCCATCTGAACCGCATCCTGGCGGAACGCGGTTTGCTGCCACGAGGCGTTTACCAGGAAGCCGATCTCACCCAGCCCGGTTTCCCAGCGATTGCTGTACAGGCCCGAAGCGCCGAAATGCTGCTTCTTGGCAAAATCGTAGTTCGTGGTGCTGCCGGTCAAAGACACGACCTGGCCCTTGGAATCAAAGGGCATGCGCGTGCGCAGGTTGACCGTACCGCCCAGCGAACCTTCGATCAGTTCGGCCGACGGGTTCTTGTAGACATCCACCCCCGAAAGCAGATCGGGACCGATTTCTTCCAGCGATAGGCCGCGCCCGCCGTTGGCCGAGAAGATGTCGCGGCCGTTCAGTTCGGTGCGCACTTCGGTAAGCCCGCGAATGGCGATCGCGCTGCCTTCGCCACGATTGCGTTGGATCTGAATCCCCGAAATGCGCTGCAGCGCTTCGGCCACGTTGGTGTCGGGCAGGCGGCCAATGTCCTGCGACGTGATCGAGTCGACCAACTGGCTGGCGTTGCGCTTGATCGCCTGGGCCGTTGCCAGGCTCTGCCGCAGCCCGCTGACCACGATGGCACCCTGGGTGGTGCTATCCTCATCTGCGCTGGCTGGCGGTGCACCGGTGGTGGTGGTGGTGACGGTGGATTGCGGCGTTTGGGGCGCCGTCGCGTCGGTTTGCGCTGCGGTCTGGGCCACTGCGTGATGGCTGCACGCCAGCGCCAATGCGAGTGTCGACGCCCCACCGAAAACCTGTCTGATCGCAATCACGAATTGCCCTCCCATGATCCAGGCCGCGCATCGCGGCATCTGCGTTGTGAGCGGTATCATAGTGCAACTTGCCACAAATGAAAATACAAATGCATATGTGAAAATTATCGAGGTGCTTTGCGGTGATCGAGGCGACGGAAGGTGAGGCGTGAAGGTGAACTTAAAATATTGAATACAAATAAATAAAATTCAGCTGGTGGCGCGCTCTCGGCGTATCTTGCTTGGCCTGCCCGCGCGGGGAACCGCCCTTGTTATCAGCCTCGCGTGATGCCGATTGCCAGCCTCATGGCCTTCGTCCGAGTCTCGAACGAAATCCGTCATTGCATAAACGATAATTGCATTTCATATTTGCAATCAATTCCGCAACCGCGTGCAAGGCCATTCCATGAAAGCGATCGTTTGCCAGAAGCCGTTTGAACTTTCGGCGGCCAACCGGGCCTCGCCCGGCGCCGGGGAAGGCGAGGTGCTGGTCAGGATGCGGCGCGTGGGGCTATGCGGCACCGATTATCACATCTTCACCGGGAACCAGCCGTTCCTGAGCTACCCGCGTGTCATCGGCCATGAACTGGGGGGCGAAGTGGTGGAAGCGCCGGCGGGTTCCGCGTTCCGCGCCGGCCAGACGGTGACGATCAATCCCTACCTACCCTGCGGCAAATGCGTTGCCTGCCGTCGCGGTAAGCCCAACTGTTGCGTCAACATCGCAGTGCTGGGGGTCCATGCCGATGGTGGGCTGTGCGAATGGATCGCCGTGCCCGAACAAGCGGTGATGGACGTGGATGGCCTGTCGTTCGATGAAGCGGCGATGATCGAATTCCTGGCCATCGGCGCCCATGCCGTTGCGCGGGCCGGTGTTACCGCAGGCGATCGCGTGCTGGTTGCCGGCGCTGGGCCGATCGGTGTGGCGGTTGCCCTGTTCGCCCAACTCGATGGCGCGCTGGTGACTTTGCTCGATACGCGCGCCGCCCGCCTGGACTATGCCCGCGATGCGCTCGGCTTTGCCGATGTGCTGCTGGTGGATGCGGATCTCAACGCCAACCTGGCCGCTCGCACGAACGGCGATTTCTATGACGTGGTGTTCGATGCCACCGGCAGCATCGCGGCGATGCAGCGGGGCCTGGATTTCGTGGCGCACGGCGGCACTTACGCCTTGGTCAGCGTGGTGAAGGACGACCTCGTGTTTCCCGATCCGGAATTCCACAAGCGCGAAACCACGCTGCTTGCCTGCCGCAATGCCTTGAAGGCGGATTTCGAACGGGTGATCGCGGCGATGCGCAGCGAGGCCATCCCCGTGGCGGCGCTGCACACCCACAGCGTGCAGATGGCGGATCTGCCCGATCAGATGGCCATTCTGATCGCCGATGCCGACCGGATCTTGAAAGCTATTGTGGAAGTCTGACCGATACGGTGTGTTAGGCCCCGGCGCAGATCGGGTTGATAAGACAAGCAACAGGAGAAGGATTGATGCACACTGCGCCGCAGGCCGGCAGTGACCCGGCCAAGGCAGGGCCGGCAGACGAGGGGCATTCCGGCGCGGGCGGGTTCATCCTTCCGGGCTTCGGCGTGGCGTTCGCGCTGGTCGTCAGCCTGTTCTTCCTTTGGGCCCTGGCCAACAATCTCAACGATATCCTGATCCGGCAATTCCAGAAGGCGCTGGGCCTCAACCGGGCAGAGGCTGGGTTTATCCAGTTCGTGTTCTACATCGGCTATTTCACCATGGCCTTGCCGGCCGGCATCATCATGCGCCGTTATGGCTATCGTGCGGGCATCCTGGTTGGCTTGACGCTCTATGCCGTGGGTGCGTTCCTGTTCTATCCTGCCTCGCTTGCACGCACCTTTTCCCTTTTCCTGGCCGCGCTTTATGCCATCGCGGCGGGCGCCGCATTTCTGGAAACCGCTGCCAACCCCTGCATTGCGGCGTTTGGTGCGCCGGCTGCCGCGTCGCAGCGCCTCAACCTGGCGCAGGCGTTCAACGGGATCGGCGGTGTCGTGGCGCCGCTGATCGGCGGGCTCTTCATCTTTTCCGGCGTGGAGCATTCCAGCGCCGCGCTGGCAGCGATGAGCGCGGCGCAGCGGGCGGCCTATCGGGCGAGCGAGGCGCAGACGGTGCAGGTGCCCTACCTCGTGCTCGGCCTGGCGGTCCTGCTGGTTGGGCTTGCCTTTGTCTTTGCCCCGCTGCCCAGGCTCCAGGCCGGCGCGGCGGCGCCCCTGCAAGCCGGTGCCGCGCGCCGCCTGTTGGCGCGCCCAAAGCTGCGCAGCGCAGTCATCGCCCAGTTCCTGTACAACGGCGCGCAGGTGGGCATCTGGAGCTTCTTCATCGATTTTGCCAAGGATGCCCTGCCGACGATCACCGAGCGGGAGGCGGCATACCTCTTGTCGTTCAGCCTGGTCCTGTTCATGCTTGGGCGCTTTGCCGGCGCGGCGCTGATGATCCGGTTTCGCCCGGCGGTGCTGCTGGTGGGCTATGCGGTGGTGAACATGGTGCTGATGGCGCTGGCCGTCTTGTCGGGCGGCACGGCGGCGGTTGCGGCGCTCATCCTGTCGAGCTTCTTCATGTCGATCATGTTTCCCACGATCTTTGCCCTCGGCATCGAGGATCTGGGCCCGCTGATGCCCTTGGGTGCGTCGTGCCTTGTCATGGCGGTCGTTGGCGGCGCGGTTGTTCCTCCGCTGATGGGACAGATCGCGCTTCATGCCGGGTCGCTGCATCCGGCGCTGGTGCTGCCGCTGCTGTGCTTTGCCGGCGTGGCGTTTTTTGCCCGCCGCCTGGGTGAAAGGGTGGCCGTGGCATGACCGGCTTTGCCACGCGCCTGGGGTTCGGCGGCAGTTCGTTGGGCAATCTCATGGCCCCGGTTTCGGCCGAAGACGCCGCCAGCACCGTGAACAAGGCCTGGGAGCTGGGTCTGCGCCACTATGATACCGCCCCGCATTATGGGCGCGGCCTGGCCGAGCGGCGGCTGGGCGATGCCTTGCGCGCTCGTACCGGCTTCACCCTCTCGACCAAGGCGGGGCGGGTGCTTGAGCCCGATACCGCCATGGGCAGGGCCGGCCTGCACGATGGCTTCGTTTCGCCCATGCCGTTTCGCGCCCGTTACGACTATTCGGCCGCTGGCATCCTGCGCTCGCACGAGGCCAGCCTGCACCGCCTGGGCCTGGCCTATATCGACCGGCTCCTGGTCCACGATATCGGCAGCCAGACCCACGGCGCCAATCATGGCGGGCATTGGCACGATCTGTTGCAGGGTGGCGGCTGGCGCGCGCTGCAACGTCTGCGGGAAGATGGCTGCATCGGCGGCATCGGCCTCGGCGTCAACGAAACGGCCGTCTGTCTCTCGCTGCTTCAGGAAACGCAGGTCGATACCATCCTGATTGCCGGCCGCTATACCCTGCTCGACCAATCGGCCCTCGATGCCTTGTTGCCGGCCTGCCTCAAGGCGGGGACGCAAGTCTGGCTGGCCGCGCCGTTCAATGGGGGCATCCTGGCCACGGGGCCGGACGGGCCGGGCACGCCCTATTATGACTATGCCCCCGCTGCGCCCGAACTCGTGGCCAAGGTGCGCCGGATCAACGCGGTCGCTGCGCGGCATGGCGTGCCTTTGCCCGCCGCCGCATTGCAGTTCCCGTTGCATCATCCGGCCGTCGCCCAAGTGATCGCGGGTTTTCGCCACCCCACCGAGGTGGAGCGCGCCATGGCCTGGTTGAAGTGGCCCATTCCCGCCGATTTCTGGGCGGAATTGAAAGCGCAAGGCCTGTTGCGAGAAGACGCATCATGCGGGTAATCGATGCCCACCAGCATTTCTGGGACCTGGCAACGCCTGGCCATGAATGGCCGACGCCGGCCCAAGCGGCGATCCACCGCAATTTCGGCCCGGCCGATCTGTTGCAGGAAGCGGCGGCGGTGCCGCTTGCCGGGACGATCCTGGTCTAGTCCCAACCCAGCGATACCGATACCGATTGGATGCTGGCGCTCGCCGATGCGACACCATGGGTATTGGGCGTGGTTGGCTGGGTGGATCTGGCGGCGCCGGGGGCGGCAGCCAGGGTTGCTGCGTTGGCCGGGCACGGCAAGCTGCGGGGCCTGCGCCCCATGCTGCAGTCCATTGCGGATAGCGCGTGGATCTTGGGAGACGCGCTGACCCCTGCGCTCGAGGCGATGCTGGCACACGGCTTGCGCTTCGACGCCTTGGTCCAGCCGCGCCACCTGCCGATCCTGGAAGCGTTTGCCCGGCGTTGGCCCGATTTGCCGATCGTGATCGACCACGCGGCCAAGCCTTTTGCTGCGCGCAATGAACTGGACCCGTGGCGCGATGACATGGCGCGCCTGGCTGATCGCGGCCTGTGGTGCAAGCTGTCAGGCTTGCGGACCGAGCAGGCTGCACATCAGGACGCCGAAGCGCTGGCGCCATATGTCGAACATCTGGCGCGGTGTTTTGGCGACAGGTTGCTGTGGGGCAGCGATTGGCCGGTGCTGCATCTTGCCGGTGATCGCTATGCCGATTGGCTGACAGCGGCGCAGCGACTGGCTGCCGCAGCCGGGCTGGCACCGCAGCGGCTGTTCGTGGACGCGGCCCGGGCTTTCTACGGCGTCTGATCGCACCTTCCCGCCATTAGGGTGCGGCGCGGACAGGATTGGAAAAGATCGGGTCGCTTTCTTCCAGCGTCGGGTCGCGCCCCAGGAACAGGCTGGCCAATACGCCCCGAAGCCAGCGGACCGCAGGATCGTCGTGCACGCGCCGGTGCCAGAATTGCTTGAGCACGATGGCGGGAATGGCAAGCGGCGGATCGACGCTAGTGACCGGCGCCATGTGGGAAAAGGCACGTGCCACCGCTTGCGGCACCGTGGCGATCACGTCGGACTGCGCGATCAGGAGCGGCAGGCTGAGGAAGTGTGGTGATTGGATCACCACGCGCCGCGATAGCCCCAGCTCTGTCATGTGCGTTTCGAAGATTTCCTGGCTTCGCCCTTCCTGCGAGACGACCGCATGGTCGGCGGCAAGAAACGCATCGAGCGTCAGCCGCGTGGCGAGCAAGGGGTGCCCGCGCCGCATCATCACGGCAAACGGATGGGTAAACAGCGTTTGCTGATAGGTCGCGCCGTCGGCCAGATCGGGGAAATAGCCCAGGGCAAGGTCGATCGTGCCATCGGCGATGCCTGCGCGGATGTCTCGCGGTGAAAGCGAGACGCTGCGCACCGTGACAAGCGGGGCAGCCTGGGCAAGCCTCGCCACAAGGCGGGGCAGGAACACCAGTTCGCCGATATCGGACAGGCAGATGGTGAAGCGCCGCTGTGCCGTGGCGGGCGCAAACCGCGTTTCCTTGAGGATTTCGCCGCGCACGGTCTGCAAGACCCGGCGGATTGGATCGCGCAACGTTTCGGCCAGCGGCGTGGGGGCCATGGCGTTGCCGCTGCGCACGAACAAGGCATCGCCAAAGGTCTGGCGCAGCTTGCCCAGGGCATAGCTGACCATCGGCTGGCTCATCCCCAGCCGCTCGGCCACGCGCGTGGTGGTGCGATCTTCGAACAAGGCGTCGAGCACCACCAGCAGGTTCATGTCGAGGCGGGAGATATTCATATTCTGGATTTAGGCTATCGAGGTTATCAGGTAAACAGCGTGACGTTGCCCCTCTATGCCGGACACACAAGCAAGCGGTGGAACGAGGGGCCATGACTGTCACGACGAGCGAACCGGCAAGCATTGCGTTGGACCCATTCAGCCCGGCGTTCCTGGCCGATCCTTATGCCCATCACGCCACGCTGCGCGAAGCAGGGCCGGTGCTGTGGTTCCCGCGCTATGGCGTGTTTGGCGTCGCGCGCCATGCGCAAGTGCAGCAGGTGCTCACCGATTGGCAGACATTCTGTTCCAGCCGGGGGGTGGGATTGGCCGATTTCGCGCGCGAAACGCCATTCCGCACGCCCTCGCTGCTGCTCGAACGCGATCCGCCGCTGCATCGGCAAACCCGCAGCGTGATGAACAAGGTGGTTGCCCTGTCGCGGCTCAAGGCCTTGGCCCAAGGATGGCGATCAGTGGCGGCGGACCTGGTGGAAGCGGCGGTGAAACGCGGCCGGTTTGATGCCGTCACCCAGCTTGCCGAGCTGTTTCCGCTGCGCATCTTCCCCGACATGGTCGGCCTGCCGCCTGACGGGCGCGATCACCTGCTGGCCTATGCCACGTCGGTCTTCAACGCCTTTGGCCCGCGCAACGCCGTGTTCGAACAAAGCCTGGTGGGGATCGAGGCAGCGCAGGCGTGGATAGCCGATGCCTGCCGCTATCAGAACCTGCAACCGGGCGGGTGGGGGCGGGATGTCCATGATTTCGGACGCGAAGCCGGTCTGGCCGAGCCGGAATGCGAGCTGCTGGTTCGCTCGCTGTTGTCGGCCGGCGTGGACACCACGATCAACGGCATCGGCAACATGATCCACGCCTTTGCCCGGCATCCCAAAGCCTGGGCGGCCGTGCGCAGCGATCGATCGCTGGTCAAGCGCGCGTTCGAGGAAGCGCTGCGCTGGGAAGGGACCGCGCAGGTTTTCTTCCGCACGACCACGCGCGCGGTCGAGCTTGGCGGCGTTTCCCTTCCTGAAGGCGCAAAGATCGTCACGTTCCTGGCCGCGGCAAACCGCGATCCGCGGCAATGGAACGATCCCGACCAATTCGTGATCACGCGGCAGACCAGTGGCCATGTCGGCTTCGGGTTCGGCATTCACCAGTGCCTGGGGCAGATGATCGCCCGGCAGGAGGCGGAAATCGTGCTGGACGCGCTGGTCGATCGCGTCGCAGCGCTGCGCCTGGCCGCGCCGCCCACGCGCCGGATCAACAACACGCTCTATGCCTTGGCGAACCTGCCGCTGGAAGTCGAGCTGGCCTGAGGGCCACCATGACTGGCGCGGTGCCGTCAGGCTTCCCAATAGGGCGGGTCGCCAAAGCTACGCCGCAGGCTTTCGCCCAGGGCCTGGATTTTCGCCGCCGCGCCGTGATCGCGCGGATAAGTCAGGAACAGTTCCGCGCCTTCTGCCGGCGCGCCGACGTCGATTTCCACTAGCGCGCCATTGCGGATTTCCGCGTGCACGAAAAAAGAGGGCAGCAGTGCCAATCCCAGGCCGGCGAGGGCAGCGTCGCGCATCACGAGGCCGTTGTTGACGCGCAAGGGCGCCTTGGGCCTGACCACCGACCAGCCCGCACTCACGGCAAAGCGCCAGTCGCCCGCCCGGTTGGCATAGAGCACGCCGCGATGGCGTTCGAGATCGGGCAGCGAGGCAGGGACGCCGTGCAAGGCAAGATAGGCTGGTGAGGCAACCAGCAACCGCCGGCTGCGCGCCAGGCGCCGCGCGATGAGGCGGCCATCCCCGATCGCGCCGTGCCGCAAGACCGCATCGAACCCGCCGGTTGCGGCATCGACAAAGCTGTCGTCCAGTTCGAGGGCCATCTCGATGCCGGGATGATCGTGCAGGAAGCGGGCAATGGCGGGGCCAAGGTGCAGCGTACCAAATCCCACTGGGGCAGAGATGCGCAGCGGTCCCGCCAGCTTGCCGCTGCTGGCGTCGAGTTCGGTCATGGCCTCTTCCATTTCGCGCAGGATGCGCCGTGCGCGGGGGAGCAGCGCCTGGCCCGCGCTCGTCAGGGTCAGCTTGCGAGTGGAGCGCTGGATCAGGGTCACGCCGAGCGATCGTTCCAGTTCGGCCAGCCGTTCGCTGACCACCGACTTGGCAAGGCCAAGCCGCCGTGATGCCGCGCTGATCGACGTCTCATCAACCGTGGCGACGAATGCGGCAATACCGTCAACTTTCATCATTGTTCGGATTTTCCGTCATCCAGTTCCAGAATTGTATGGCTAGTTCGAACGATGCATCGTTGGCATCTTCAGGTCCAGACAGCGGGAGGGGCCTGACACGCAAAAGGTTCGCTCTTGCTGGAAATCGATTCACAGGAGACTGATCATGCGTGATTTTGCCGGAAAGAATATCCTGATCCTCGGCGGCAGCCGGGGCATCGGTGCTGCAATCGTTCGCCGCTTCAGCGCGGCTGGCGCTTCGGTTGCCTTCACTTATGCAGGCTCGCACGACGCGGCCAACGCGATAGCCGCCGAGACGGGCGCCAAGGCAATCCAGGCGAACAGCGCCGACCGCCCAGCGCTCATTGCCACCGTGGCCGAACGCGGCGCGCTCGATGTCCTGGTCGTCAATGCCGGCACGCTGGTGCTTGGCAACCCGCTGGACCTGGATGCCGATGACATCGATCGCATGATCGACGTCAACATCCGGGCGCCTTATCATGCTGCTGTAGAAGCGGCGCGGCGCATGAACGATGATGGCCGGATCATCGTCATCGGCTCGGTCAATGGCGATCGCATGCCCTTTGCCGGCGGCGCCGCCTATGCCATGACCAAGGCGGCCCTGCAGGGCATGGTGCGGGGGCTGGCCCGCGATTTCGGCGATCGCGGGATCACGGTCAACAGCATCCAGCCTGGGCCGACCGACAGCGACATGAACCCGGCCGAAGGGCCGATGGCAGCGATGATGCACGGCTTCATGGCGATCAAGCGCCACGCGCGGGGCGACGAGATTGCCGAACTGGCTGCCTACCTTGCCGGGCCACATGGCGCCATGATCACCGGCTCGATGCAGACCATCGATGGCGGCTTTGGCGCCTGATCGGCCCGCAAGAATGCGCCGTGCCTGCGCGGGAGAGGGGCGGCCGACGCTGCGCCTCTCCCGCCGCGGGGCGGTCAGGCCCCGACCGGGATCGGGTTTTCCACCAGGCTCTGGTTGAACGCGTCGAACAGGGCATGCTCGTTTGCGCCCGGATTGTCGCGCAGCGGGCGGACGGCCTCGACGATCACTTCGGGATCGTCCGCCGCCAGGGCGACCAGCGTCTGCTCGATGAAATCGGGCAAAGGCATCGCGCGGGGGTCTCCGCTCTTGTAGATCAGATCGGTATCCACCCACGGCGGCGCGATTTCCTGCACGCGCACATTGGTGTTCCGCAACTGGAAGCGCTGTGACAGCGCGAAGGAATGGAGCGCCGCCTTGGTGGCCGAATAGACCGCGTTGCTCGCGATCCGCACAAAGGCCAGGACGCTGCTGGTATAGAGCACGGTGGCGTCCGCCTTGGTCTTGAGGTGCTCGATCAAGGCCGATGTCACGCGGATCGGGCCCAGCAGGTTGGTGGTGATCAGGTCCTGCGTCAGCGCGTCGTCCACCGGGCCGGAAACATCGTCGAACGGCAGGAAGCCGGCGTTGTTGAATACCACGTTGAGATCGGGGTGCTTTTCGATCAGCTCGCGTGCCGCCGCCTGGATGCTGTCGAGGCTGGTAACATCCAGCGTGATGGCGGCCATTCCCGGGTTGGCTGCGGTCACTTCCGCCAGCAGCGCGGTGCGCCGGCCCGAGATGATCACCTTGTTGCCAAGTTTGTGCAGCGCTTCGGCAAGGCCGCGGCCAATGCCGCTGGTGCCGCCGGTGATGAAGATGGTGTTGCCGGTCAGTTTCATCGGTTCAATCCTGTCTGCTTGGTGAGGGTGGGGACGGGTTCAGGCCGCGGCGTGGAAGCGCGGGGCGGACTGGGTCGCCGACAACTGCGGGCCAAGGGCGCGGCGCGCAGCTTCGAAGGCGTGCCACAGTTCCACGTCGCGCAGTGCCGGGATCGTGCTGGTTTCGCCTTGGTCGAGCCCGGCCAGCGCGGCGTCGACCATGTCTTCGGCCCGCATCACGATTTCGCTGGGCAGATGCTCCACCGGCAGGCCGCCAAGCGCCCAGAAGTCCGTGCGGGTTGCGCCGGGCAGCACCGCCTGGGCGCGAATGCCCTGTGCGGACAGTTCGTGGTTGAGCGACGTGGTGAAGGCCTGCACGAAAGCCTTGGTGCCGCCATAGACGCCGTTGAGCAGTTCGGGCGCCACGGCCACGATCGAAGCGATGTTGATCACCGTGCCGCCGCCGCGCGCCACGAAGCCCGGCACCGCGGCATAAGTCAGCCGCATCAGCGCGGTAACGTTCAGGCGCACCATGGCTTCCATCCGCTCCACATCGCTTTCCAGCAGCGTGGTGTGGGTGCCGATGCCGGCATTGTTGACCAGCACCGAAATGCTCGCGTCTTCGCGCAGCACCGTTTCGACCCGCGCCAGATCGGCAGTATCGCCAAGGTCGGCGGCCAGGACTTCCACCGCACGGCCCGTCTTGTCCGAGATCGTCGCGGCGAGCGACTGGAGCTTGTCCTTGTTGCGCGCCACCAGGATGAGATCGTGGCCGCGCGCGGCCAGGCGATTGGCATAGATCGCGCCGATCCCGGTGGAGGCGCCGGTGATAAGTGCAGTACCCTTGGTGTTCATGGCCTTGGTCCTTGTCTGGCAAGAGAGCGTGCTTGCTCTCGACACGGACCTTATGGACCTGATGCGTGATGTCTGATATGACGTAGAAAGTACGTTTTCAGGACATAAGATCGGAAACCACCGTGCCACATGTTTCGATGGTGCTGACGCCAGGATTTCAGTTTCTCGCGCTGGGCGTGCAGGCGGCCTTCGAACTCGCCAACGGTCTGCAGGGCGAAGACTATTACACCTTGTCGATTGCCTCGGTCGATGGCGGGCCGATCATGTCGTCGAGTGGCTTTGCCGTTCCCACCGTCCGGCTTGATGATGTTGGACCGATCGACACGTTGCTGCTCTTGGCCGGCCTGGTGCCGCCGCCCCAGCAGGACGAGGCGGTGCTCCAAAGGCTGCGCACCATGGCAAAGGAGGCGCGCCGGGTGGCCGGGCTTTGCACCGGGGCATTCCTGCTGGGCCAGATGGGCTTGCTCGATGGCCGGCGGGCGACCACCCACTGGTCTTACGCGCGCGAGATGCGGGCAGCCTTTCCCGATGTGCGGGTGGAGGATGACCGCATCTTCATCAATGAGGGGCCGGTCTGGACATCGGCAGGGCTGACTGCGGGGCTCGACCTTGCAGTGGCCCTGATCGAAAAGGATCTCGGCCGCGACGTGGCATCGGCAGTCGCCCGCCGGCTTGTCATGCATCATCGCCGCGCGGGCGGACAATCACAGCATTCGGAACTGCTGGAACTTTCGCCGAGCAGTGACCGTATCCAGAAGGCGCTGATCTTTGCCAAGGCGCATCTCGCCAATCCGCTCACCGTGGAGGAGCTGGCTGAGGTTGCGGCACTTTCCCCGCGCCAGTTCAGCCGCGCCTTCCGCGCCGAAACCGGCCAGACGCCGGCCAAGGCGGTGGAGCAGATCCGCCTGGAAGCCGCGCGCCTGATGATCGAGGAAACGCGCCACCCGATGGACCAGATCGCGCAGGAAAGCGGCTTTGTCGATCTGCGCCGCATGCGCGAAGCCTTCATGCGGCAGTATGGGCAGCCGCCGCAAACCCTGCGCCGGCTTGCCCGGGCGGCGTGATGGACGCGCGATAAACCCCGCGCCACGGCGGGGCGCGCCGTGGCAACGGTGCTGATCAGGCCTTGCTGCGGATCGTGCGGCCGGCGTCAGGCCGCCGGCTGGGGGCCCGCCTGATCGTCGAGGGCAAGTGCGCGGATGGCGGCGGGGCGGTTGCGGCACCTTTCGAGATAGGCATCGAACAGGGCGTCGGCCGGAAAGGCCGCGCGGCCAAACGTCATGGCGCTGCTGATCAGCAAGTCAGCCCCGGTGAACGCGTCTCCCATGACATAAGGGCCCGCGGCGAGCGCATTTCTCAACCGCGCGACGACCGCGTCATGGCCGCGTTGCTTCTGCGCCGAACCAGCAAGGTCGCCAGCCTGGGCAGCGAACAGCGCAGGTTCCAGTTCGGCAACGTACCACGCCATCCACGTGAGGTAATCGCCGCGGCCCGTATCGGCCTGGGCCGGGGCAAGGTTCGCTTCGGGAAAGGCGTCGAGCAGATAGAGCACGATCGCAACCGATTCCGCGAGCAGCCTTCCATCATGGACGACGGCGGGCACGCGCTTGTCGGGATGGGGATTGGCCGGGTCGGGCTGCCCGTCACCGGTCATCGGCCGGAAGATGGAGACCGGGCGGATTTCATAGGGAACGCCGATCTCTTCAAGCAGCCAGATCATGCGGGACGAGCGCGACTTGGGCGCGTGGAAAAGGGTAATCATCGAGCGGTTCCTCTCAAGGCAAGGGGTTATGCACCGGTGTGCAGAACGATTTACCTTGTACACCGACCCTGCTGACAGCATTCTGTCAGCAGGAGATGCCATCATGCGCAGAGCGGATCGATTGTTCCAGATCATCCAGATTCTTCGTCGCTCGTCGCGGCCGGTGACTGCCGCAGAGATCGCCCGTGAACTCGAGGTTTCGCAGCGAACGGTCTATCGCGACGTGGCCGATCTGATCGCCCAGCGCGTGCCGGTGCAGGGAGAGGCCGGGTTCGGCTATATCCTCGACGATGCGTTCGACATGCCATCGCTCATGCTGACACCCGACGAGATCGAGGCAGCCGTGCTGGGTGCCCAGTGGGTGGCAAGTCGCGGTGACCCGGTGCTTGCCAACGCCGCGCGCGACCTGATCGCCAAGATCACCCGCGTCGTGCCCGACCAGTTGCGTGCCCTTATCGCCGATCCGGCCATCGGCACGCGGTCGATCACCACGCCAGTCCCCGATGGCATCGACCTTGCCCGCGCGCGCGAATGGATCCGCGCCGGCTGCAAGATCGAGATCGATTATATCGACCAGCACGGCCATCAGACCTGCCGCGTCGTCTGGCCGGTCATCGTCGGCTTCCTTGACGAAACCCGGATGCTGGCTGCGTGGTGCGAGCTGCGGCAGGATTTCCGGCATTTCCGGGCCGATCGTATCCTCGCCGCGCGTTTCCTGGAGGAACTGCACGGCATCCGGCCGGCCGCACTGCGCCAGCGGTGGAAGCGCGACATGATGGAACGGCGCAATGCCGCCGCCACGCCGCCATGACCGGCCGCAAAGGCTCTCGCGTCAGTTGAGCGCCTGCATCGCCGGATCGAACAACTCGTCCAGGCTGATCTTGCGCGGGATGATCCGCTGCTCGTAAGCCAGCTGGAGCGCCCGAGATCGCGCGCCAGGCCGATATCGTCGTTGCCGCGGCGGGATCGCCCGCGCTGGTGCGTGGATTCTGGGTAAAGCGGGGCGCGGTGGTCATCGACGTCGGCATCACGCGGCTGGCGGGGAGTGCGGGGCAGAAGGATCGCCTGGTCGGCGATGCCGCGATCGATGAAATGGACCATGCGCGCGCAGTCACGCCGGTGCCGGGGGGCGTTGGAGCGATGACCATCACCTGCCTGCTGTCGAACACGATCAAGGCTGCGCAAGCAGGGGGCCTAACGCCCGCATGAACGAGCGTTTTGGCGCCGTAATGGACACGGAAGCTTTGCCGCATCGCGCGCGATGTTCATGCAGCCGGTCTGGCGGCATTTAAAATTCGCTTTGATCGAGGTTAGTTTTCAGGCCGCTGCCGGCGCCGTTCACTCTGCCGAACGTTCATGTGGAAACGCGCGGGCTATCCGCGATCGTGATGAGGACCTCCGCATGACCACAACCACCAAGACCACCAAGGGCAAGGCCTCGGCACCCGCATCCAAGACCGCCCGCAAGACCGCGCGCGCCGCGTCCAAGCCGAGCGATGCGATCAAGCTGCTCAAGGACGATCACAAGGAAGTGAAGGACTTCTTCAAGAAGTACGAAACACTGGAAGACGATGCCGAAAAGCAGGCACTGGCCGACAAGATCTGCCTTGCCCTGATCGTTCATGCCCAGATCGAGGAAGAGATTTACTATCCCGCCACGCGCGAGGCGATCGATGACGATGATCTGCTCGACGAGGCCGAAGTGGAGCACGCCAGCGCCAAGCAACTGATCGCCGAAATCCAGGCGATGAAGGCTGGCGACCGCCTGTTCGACGCCAAGGTGACCGTGCTGGGCGAATATATCAACCACCACGTCGAGGAAGAAGAAGGCGAGATGTTCCCCGAAAGCAAGGACAGCGATCTCGACCTTCAGAAGCTTGGTGAACAGCTGGCCGCGCGCAAGGCCGAACTGATGGCCCAGGCGAGCAAATGACCCTGATGCGCCGGCGATCGCCGGATGATCGCCGGCGCGTCCTCCATCGGCAGGGCCTGCCGCGTGGATGAGTGGGCAGGCACGAATTGCGACTGCCTGGTGATTGGCGGTGGGCCCGCGGGCCTGACCGCAGCGATTTATCTCGCACGGTTCAATCTTTCCGTCACCGTCGTCGATGGCGCCCAAAGCCGGGCGGCATCGATCCCCATGTCGTACAACACGCCCGGCTTTCCCGATGGGATCGCCGGGCCGGTGCTGCTTGACCGCATGCGCCGCCAAGCGCGCGGGTTCGGTGCCAATCTGCGGCGGGGCGAGGTAACCGGGCTTGTGCGAAGCGGCCCTGGCTTCGTCGCGAGCACGGCACAAAGCACCATTCGGGCCCAGGCCGTGCTGCTGGCAACCGGTGTCGTCAATCATCGGCCTCAACTGTTGAGCGAGGCGGACCACGACCAGGGCGTTGCCCGCGGGCTTATCCGCTATTGCCCGATCTGCGATGGCCATGAAGCCAGCGAATTGAACATTGCCGTGTTCGGCACGGGCGAAAGAGGCTGCGGCGAAGCGCTGTTCTTGCGGTCCTTTTCCTCGCGCATCACCCTTGTCGCCCCGGCATCGGGCCACGACCTGGACGCCACAGCTTTGGAGAACCTCGCCGATGCGGGCGTTATCCTGGCGGGGCGGTGCCATGCGATGCGGCTGGGGCTCGACAAGATCGAACTCGATATCGAGGGGGAAACGCGCGCTTTCGACACGTTGTACCCCGCGCTCGGATCGACGGTGCGCTCGCAACTTGCCCAGCACCTGGGCGCCGACCTTGCCGCCGAAGGATGCGTGTTGGTCGATAGCCACCAGCGCACTTCGCTGCCCGGTCTCTATGCGGCCGGCGATGTCGTGCTTGGTCTGGACCAGATCACCCATGCCATGGGGGAGGCGGGGGTTGCCGCAACCACGATCCGTAACGATCTGGCTGCGGCAAACCCCTCATTCCTGTTCAGCTCTGCGCGTCAAGATCGACCGTGAGTTCACGCGGCCAATAGCGCAAGGTGCGGCAGGCCGTGATGAACGCGGTTGCATCCTCGGTCACGTCAAGCGGCAGGCAGGCTTCATCGAGTAAACCGGCAACGCCGGCGGCAACCAACAGCGTTTCGGCCTGGGCCGAAAAGCCGATGAACTTGCAGTGGGCAAAGGCATCGGTGACGAAGTCCTTGGCCGCCGCATCGCGCGCCAGCAGGTCTGCGCCATCGGTCGAAACCACGATCGCCACCGCATCGAACAGCACTGACGGGCCGCCGTCGATCTTGTGCTTGGCAGCAAGCGTCGTTCCGTCCGACAGCGTGACGCCGCCGATCTTGGGCGCGACGATTTCGTAGACCGCGCCTTCGGCTTCAAGCGCATCGACCAGCCCCAGCACCAGATCGACATCGGCATCGTCGCTGACCAGAATGCCGAGCTTGCGACCCTTGAAGCTTTCTGGGTTGTTCTTGACGATGCTGAGCTTGTCGGACGTGGGCAGGTCCGTCATCGTCTCGCGCGCCGCGACGGCCGCCTCGGGAAGCGCGAGGCCAAGGCCATCGGCCACGGTGGCCGCCAGCGTTTCATCGATGTTGCGCAGGTGCGAGACAGTGCGTGCGCGAATGTCCGGCCGCTCCACTTTCGACAGCTCGAACACCAGCGCATCGCCGATGTGCTTCTGCTCGATCGCCGCCTGGCTCATATAGAACTGCCGGGCCTGGCTGTAGTGATCGGCAAAGCTTTCCGAGCGCACCCGCTGCTTGGGCCCGTCGGCAGTCTCGGCGTGGGTGACGAACCCGCGGGCGGGGTCTTCGCGTGGGCCGCCCTGGGTGGGACCCCAGCTGTTGGGCTCATAGTTGGCGCGGCCCTTGGGGTTGCGCATGGCCATGTGGCCGTCCTGCTGGAAATGCGCCATCGGGCATTTCGGCGCGTTGATCGGGATATGCGTGAAGTTGGGGCCGCCCAGGCGCTTGATCTGCGTGTCGAGGTACGAAAAGTTGCGGCCCTGGAGCAGCGGATCGTTGGAGAAATCAATGCCCGGCGGCACGTTTTGCGTGCAGAAGGCAACTTGTTCGGTTTCTGCAAAGAAGTTGTCGACCACCCGATCGAGCACGAGGCGGCCGACGATGCGGATCGGCACCAGCTCTTCGGGAATGAGCTTGGTGGCATCGAGCACGTCGAAATCGAAGCTATCGGCAAACGCGTCGTCGAACAGCTGGACGCCCAGATCCCATTCGGGGAAATCGCCGGCGTTGATGGCATCCCACAGATCGCGCCGGTGGAAATCGGGATCGGCCCCGTTGATCTTGACCGCTTCGTTCCACACGACCGATTGCAGGCCCTGGCGGGGCTTCCAATGGAATTTCACGAAGGTCGATTTGCCTTCGCCATCGACCAGGCGGAAAGTGTGGACGCCAAAGCCTTCCATGGTGCGGAAGGAGCGCGGAATGGCGCGGTCCGACATGGTCCACATGATCATGTGGAAACTTTCCGGGCTCAAGCTGATGAAATCCCAGAAATTGTCATGGGCGGTCTGCGCTTGCGGAAACATGCGGTCCGGCTCGGGCTTGGCGGCGTGGATCAGGTCGGGAAACTTGATGGCATCCTGGATGAAGAACACCGGGATGTTGTTGCCCACCAGGTCCCAGTTGCCTTCCTGGGTATAGAGCTTGACCGCAAACCCGCGCACGTCGCGGGCAAGGTCGAACGAGCCCTTGGAGCCTGCAACCGTTGAGAACCGCACGAACGCCGGCATGCGTTCGCCCACCCGCTGGAACACGTCGGCGCGGGATACGTCGGCCAGGCTGTCGGTCAGTTCGAAATAGCCATGCGCGCCATAGCCGCGCGCGTGCACGACGCGTTCGGGAATGCGTTCATGGTCGAAATGGAAGATCTTTTCGCGGAAATGGAAGTCTTCCAGCAGCGATGGGCCGCGCGCGCCCTGATGCAGGCTGTTCTGGTCATCGGACACCGGAATGCCTTGCTGCGTGGTAAGCGTTGCCACGTCGCCATCGGCAACCTGGTGCGTCTCGCCGCCATCGCCCAGCGGTTCGTCGAACGAAAAGCTGATGTCGGCATCGGCGGGCACGGGCGATGCCTTTGCTGGCGTCTCTCCGCCCAGGTCCGTCCCGGAAAGCTGCGCAGGCGCCAAAGTGCCGGGGGGTGGTGCGGAAGATTCCGTGTTCTCGGGCTTGATCGCCATGTCGTGTCCTTGTCGGTGAGCGGATTGTCAGCTGGATTGATCGCTGCGAGCGGTGGTGCCGGCGCCGCCAGCAAAAGCATGATGGCGTCGTAAGTTACGCGCAGCGTCTCGACCGGAACCCCAGGGGATCAGGGAAGTTGCAGGAACGCGGATCAAACTAACCTGCGTTGATACGATTGATGGCAGCTTACCGTCCGCATGCCGCGCACCTGCTTCGTGGTGCGGCAACGGGCATACGCGCGACGTGAGAGGAGAGCGTGCATGTTCACCGAGAGGTTTCTACGCGGCAAACGCGGCGTCAGGCTGGATGACGATGAACGCGCGGCCCTGGAATCAGCAGTCGTGGAGGTGAACACCCTGCCGCCGCGAGCAACGATCGTGCGCGCCGGGGTGAAACTCGATTACAGCACGCTGCTGATAGAAGGCATCGTGTCTCGCTACATCGATGATCGCCGCGGGTTGCGCCAACTGGTTGCGGTGCATTTTCCCGGCGATTTTGTTGATCTGCATGCTTTTCCCTTGGGAGAGCTGGACCACGATGTGCAGACTGTCACCGCGGCCAAGACCGCCACGATCCCGCATTCCGCATTGGAGGCTATCTTGGTGGGGCGGCCCCACCTCATGCGCAAGTTGTGGTTTGCCACGCTGATTGACGCGGCCATCCACCGCGCCTGGCTGTTCCGCCTGGGCCGGCTGGATGCCATGGGGCGGGTCGCGCATTTCCTGTGCGAAACCAATGCGCGGCTGGTGTCGGCGGGGTTGAGCGATGGCCACCGCTTCACCCTGGCGCTGACCCAGGCCGATCTTTCCGAAATTTGCGGCCTGACGAATGTTCACGTCAACCGGGTGATGCGCAAGTTGCGCGAAGAACGGCTATGCGTATTCCGCTCGTCGCTCGTCGATATTCCCGATCCCGATCGCCTGGCCGCGCGGGGCCAGTTCAACCCGGACTATCTCTATATCGCCCAGTCGTTGTCGCCGGTATCGGTGGCGAACGCCCGATCAAGATGATCGGCGCCAAGCGAAGTGGTTTGGCGAGGTTGGCCGCGTTGCCGCTCGGTCCCAGCTCAAGATCAGGCGGCCGCTGGCAGGAACCCGATATTCCACCCGGCCGGTTGCGCGGTGATCAATGCCGCGGGCTGGTGCGGGTGGATGACGCCGAAGCCACCCCGCTGCCTGCCTGGCGGCAAACCATGTCGGTGCCGTTGCGCTTGCCAATGCCTGCCGCAGCTTTGCCGCCGCGGCGGACTGCGTCACGTCGCCCACCTATGTGCCCGATCTGCCACGCGTGACGGTCGATCTGGTCATCGATGGCGAAACGGGCCTGTGGCATCTTGCCAATGCTGGCGCCGTGTCGTGGGCCGATTTCGCCGTCGACCTGGCCACCGCGCTCAACCTTCCGACCGGGCGGATCGAGGCACTGCCGCAAGCGGCAATGGGTTGGGTCGCCGCGCGCCCGCGTCACGCGCCACTTGGCACGGAACGCGGAATGATGATGCCCACGCTGACGGCAGCGATCGCGCAATTCGCCAGCATGCTGGAACTGCCGACGCGCTTGACGCCAGCGGTTCCAGCCATGGCCTGAATGGAGAGCGCGGTGCCCTGGGGGATACCTTACCCCTTGGAACAGGCGTATTTCGCCCTTGGCCAATGCGCATTGGCAATCGGCCGCGCCGCTGAGGGGGTTGCTCATCGCCCGTTTTGTGCAATAGCGCAGTCAAATTGCCGCATGCCATTCGGGCTTTGCGGTGGATCGCATGGACGCCCAGCCTGCCGGAGACTCGCCGTGTCGCAACCCACCAATGACGCCCACGAGGTCAAGGTAGACCGTCGGCGCCTGCGTACCCGATCGGCATTGATCGGGGCGGGGCAGCGCCTGTTTGCCGCGCGTTCGATCGACGGCGTGACGATCGACGATATCGTCGCCGCAGCCGATGTCGCCAAGGGCAGTTTCTATAACCATTTCGACGACAAGGAGAGCTTGGCCGGCGCGATCGTCGATCTGGTACAAGGCGATTGCGAACGCGAGGTGGCCAGTGCCAACCTTGATGTGACCGATCCGGCCAGTCGCGTCGCGAGGGCCATGGCGGCGTTGATCCGCTACGCTCGCGCGCACCCGGATCGCTATCGCTCGATGGTCAGCCTGTCCAAGCGGCGCACCAACATCGAGGCTCCGATCAACGCCGGGCTGCGCCGCGACATCGCCGCCGGGCTCGATGTTGGCCAATTCAGCGGCATCACCCTGCAGGGCGGGATGCTCACCGTCTTCGGGCTGATCGCCACCGCCGTGGAGTATCTTTCAGCAACCCGCGCGCGCAGCGCCCCGCCCGAGGTCGCGCGCGAAATGGCATTCATCCTGCTGCGCGCGCTGGGCGTGAGCACCCGGCGTGCGCAGTCGATTGCCGAAAAGGCAGTCGCCGATCTGTTTCCCGAGCCAGCGGACGAAGACGACCACCTCGGCGGTGCGATCTAGGTCGTGACCTATCCTGCTGGGGCCGACGTGCTGGCGAACAGGGCGCCGTCAAAGTCGTAATCGGGCACGCCGCCTGGCCGGATATGGCGCGCGCCCTCGGGGTAGGGCGCCGAGCCAAAGCGGATCAGTTCGCCCATCGGGTCTCCGCGCAGATAGCGGGCGAGCAACACTTCGGGATCGAAGTCGACGCCGATCGGATTGATGTCGAAATAGGGGCTGCGCATGTAGGCGTCGGCTTGGGCGCAAGCCATGGTGTCGAACTGGGTTTCGACCTGGTTGCCATCGGGATCGCGATAGTAGATCGACATCGTGAACCCGTGGTTGAGGCACCAGTCCGGCCTGATCCCCAAGGCCTTGAGCCGTTGGTAGGTGGCGAGCAGGCCACCGAGCGAGGCATAGCTGAACGCATAGTGCTCTAGGCCGGAGGCGCGGGGCTGGACCGGGGCCAGCCCGGGCATGGCGATGATCACCACGCGGTGGTGTTCCTCGTCATAGCGCAGAAAGCTGGCAAAGGCGTTTTCATAGGCCACCCGGGCGTTCAGGAACGCCAGGTAGAAATCGCGCATGACCGCAAACTGCGCGGTGCGCAGCACGATATGGGCCAATTGCGAAGGGCGGATGTCGCTGCGGGCCAGGATCTCCTCGCGGGCGGTTTCTTCGGATATTGCCATGGGTAAGTCCTTCTTGTCGGTGGAAACACCGACCCGATGGCTCACCGGACTTCGATCACTCCGAGATAGGTGTTGTCATCCAAGGTGACGTCCGTTTCGAAGACGACCGCGCCGGTGGCATGGGCCACCTGGAGTCGGTAGACTTCTCCCCGACCCTCGAGCGGTTCGAACTTGAACTCGCCGAAAGGATCGCTGTCCTGTTCCATCAGGACCTTGTTATCTTGTAGCAGGCGCACCCGCAGGCCGGCGGCGCAATCCTCGCGCCCGGTCTCGCGGCGAACCAGCGCACCGCCAAGGAAGCAGTGGCTGACGCGGTCGAAGTTGCGGTACCAGATGCGTGGGCGGGTACCGAGTTCGGAGTGGAGGCGAACCAGCCCCTCGTCGTTTGCGCGCGCATCCATCTGCGCGTCGTCCAGCTTGGCCAACGTGAGGGCCTGTGTCGGGCAAGACTGCACGGCGCGCGGCTCTTTCCAGCCGTTGTCGAGCAGATGCGCATCCATCGACCACTTCTGCGGCAGCTGCAATTCCTCGTTCCAGTGAATCTGGCCATAGGGGCAGGTACCCACCAGGTCCCTGCGGCCACGGGCCTTGACCGGATCGATCACCACGATCCCATCGGCGCGCTTGGAGACGACATCGCTGGTCTCGGGCGTCAGGCACGGCGGATTATCGCACTGCTGGCACGTCTCGATATAGTGCGACACGTCGATCATCGGCGCGGCGCCGCGTTCGTGCCGGGCCAGCGTCAACCACAGGTCACCCAGCCGCGGTGCGGGTTCGGAATAGCCCGGGAAGCTGTTGCCCAGGTATTCGTCCTTGGTCGCCAGCACGCAGTTGTTGCAGCTGTTGCACCGCGCGACATCGAAGATCAGGTTGTACTTGCTCATTCGGCGGCTTCCTGCAGCGTGGACGTGCCCAACCAGGCCTCGATTTCGACAAGGCACAGCGATCCGGCCGAGGCGACGGTGCCGTCTGCCTGCATGCGGTTGGGCGTGAGGATGTTCATGCAGCCGCCGATATCGGGCGATGCACCCGGCTCGCCGAGCGGCTGGTAGCTCGCCGACGATTCATAGGAATGGGCGACGCCGGCGGCGAGGCGGTTGGTCACTTCGGCCGCGCAGATCACGCTGCCCAGATCGTTGAACACGCGCACCAGCTGATGGTGGGCAATCCCACGCCGCCGCGCGTCGTCTTCGGCGATCCGCACGATCCAGTAATAGTGCCCATCGACGCAGACGCGGTGATCGGCAAGATCGCTGATCGCGCTGCCCTTGCCGTCCTGCGCGGTGTGAAAGCTGAAGCGCTGGTGCGGCGTGAGCAACTGGATGGGATAGCGGCGATACCGCTCGCCCTCGCGCGCGCCTTCGAACGGGCGGGTATAGCGCATCAGCGCGGGGCGGTCGGGGCGTTCGGGCCGCAACCGCTTGAGCGAGTTGGGCACGAATTCGAACTTGCCCGACTGGGTCTGAAGACCATGGAGCCACTTGTGGCTATATCCGGCGGGCAGCGGGAAGGGCTCGGGCACGTCCTTGGGACGGCCTTCATAGAACCAGCGCATGTCGACCGCCACCCGCGTCTCGGGCTTTTCGGGCGGCACCACGTAGTAGCCCTTGCGCAGGAATTTCTTCCACGAGATGTGCTTGGGCAGGTCGGACGAGTCGAACACGCGCTTCGCCCAGTCGAGCTCGGAGCAGCCCTCGGAGTAATAGTTGCCCAGACCCAGCCTTTTGCAGATGTCCCAGAAGATCTGGTAGTCGGACTTCGATTCCCCCAGCGGCTCGATGCACTTGTGCTGCATGGCGATGACGCGGTGGTTGAGCTGGGCTTGCCAGTGATACCCGAAGCCCGAAGAGTTCGACCATTCGCCGATGTCATGCCGCTCGAACTGGGTGCAGGCAGGCAGGATGATGTCGGCAAAGCGGGTTTCGCCTTCGTTCCAGATGCCTTGCGCCACCACGCATTCCAGTTCGGGCGAGCGATACATTTCGGCAAAGCGCGCGGAACTGGCGATCGTGCCCATCGACGAGCCGCCATAGCGATAGAGCATGTGAATCTTGGAACAGCCCGGCGCCGGGTAGAAGTAGGGCCGGAACTGGATTTCCATGCTGGTCGGCTCCAGCAGGTAGCCTTCGGCGAAGCCTTCGAGGATCGCCTCGGGCAGCTTCTGGCGCGGGACGATCTGGGGAACCGGGTTCATCGACAGCAGGTGCGGCATGCGAACGTAATTGTTGGTGGCCGAGCCAGTGGCCATCAGTTCGCCCGAAATCCCGCCTTCGCCATAGCCGGGGAAATAGAATTCGAGATTGACCGGGGTGCCGTTGGTGAGATTGCCGAAGTTCACCCCCGGGCGGCCCCAGCCCTGCATGGCCATGAGCATGACCATGGCGCGCGCCCACTGGATGCCGCTGGCATTGCGACACGCGCCGCCAAAGCCGCCACCGTTGACCCCGCAGCCCAGGTAGACCTTCTTGCGGCCCCACAGCCGCGCCAGTGCGCGGGCCTCGCGCGCCGGGATGCCGGTTTCTTCCTCCTGCCATTCGGGGGTCTTGGGCACGCCGTCGGTTTCGCCCATGACATAGGCTTTCCATTCGTCGAACCCGGTAGACCGGTTTTCGACGAAATGGCGGTCGTAGAGATCTTCCTGGATCCACACGTACATCAACGACAGGGCCAGGGCGGTGTCAGTACCCGGGCGGATCGGCAGCCACTTGCCGCCGGTGAACGCCGCCGTGGGCGAATAGTGCGGGTTGATGTGGATCGCTTCGATGCCGAGTTCCTTGGCCCAAAGCCGCCGCTCGCTCGCCTCGGTGCCGCCATAGGCGCCGAACTGCGATTCCGGGTCGCTCGACCAGTAGACGATCAGCTCGGCTTCCTTGAGCGCATCCTCCAGGCCGCCATAGCCGGCAGCCGCGCCAAGCCGCATCGAATTGCCGTAGTGGTGCATCGCCCCCCAGTACCAGCCTTCCCAGCTGTCCGGGTTGAGCATCACGCGGGTGACGCCCACGGTATTGCCGAAGCGCATCATCGCCGACAGGTAATAGCCGACATTGCCCCACTGGTGGTGGGAAGGGTGGGCAAGCGCGATCGCGCCGGGCCCATGGACCTGCTTTTGCCGCAGGATTTCCTTGGAGACGATATCGAGCGCCTCGTCCCAGCTGATCCGCTCATAACCCGATGTACCGCGGTTCTGCGGGTTGCGTTCGCCGTCGGGATCGAAGTCGACACGCTTCATCGGGTAGAGCAGGCGGTCTTCGGAATAGACGATCGACTTCATGGCGAGCGAATGCGGCGCGACATAAGCCTTGCGGCGCGGGGTGAAGCGCTTGCCCCTGGCCTCCATCGTCCAGGTCTCGGGATCGTCCTTGGTGAATTCGATGATTGCAGTGCGCACGATCCTGCCGTCCTTGACGTAGACGTGGAGCGGGCCACCGTTGGTCATCTGGGTATAGCGCGTGCTGCCGTCGGGCATGGGCTCGCCCATCTTCCAACCGTCGGAATCAAGGCGCGAGGCGAGCTGGGTGAACCATGCGATCAGATCCTCGTCGCCCATCAGGGCTACGCGGAAGTTCTTACCGGCGTGGATCACCTCGGCATAGTTGATCGGCGGGGTGGTCAGGGCAACGGCCGTATCGACGTCCTTGAACTGCATCACCACGTCGGGGCTGGGGTGCAGCCCCTTGCGGCTGACGATCCGGCCGCGGTCGAAGGCATAGTTGCGGGCAATGCTGCCGTCCGCCAGGCGGATCTGCACCACGCATGTCTTCTGTTCGAGAAAGGCCCGGAACTGCGGGCTGCCCTTTGCCTTAAGCGCAAAAACCTTGGGAAGCGCGAACAGCGTCGCCTTCAGCCGCAGTGCCTTGATATCCACCAATCGTCATCCTCACCATCTGCCCGATGTATCCCACTATTATACGAAGTAGTCAACTTCTCGGTACAGCTTTTCGCACGCCGCCTGCCCCATGGTGCAGGTCAGCAGCCGTCGCTGCCGGCGAAGACCTCTTGCGCGGCACGTTCGGCGATGGGGCTGGCGCGCTCGCCTGGCACGCCCAGCGCACGCAGCAGCAGGAATGCCATTTCGCGCGCAACTTCAGAGGGTTCGCGCCGCGGTGTGGCGACCACGAGATGATCGACGGCGGTGGCCACCAACCCGAATACGGTGAGCATCCCGCCTTCGACCGAGAGCGCCGAGAACTCGCCATTGGCGAGCCCGGTCCGGATGTCGTGCCGCAGGCCCGCGTTGATCGGCGCATCCATCTGGGCGCGTCGCTTCGACAGGTTGACCATCGCGCGATAGCGATCGGGATGACGCTCGGCATAGCGGATCAGCGCCGCCATGGCCCGCGCCATGCGGCAGGCGGCATGCTGGATCGCATGGTTGGCCTGCTGCACTTCGCGTTCGCAGTCACCCTGGACCAGTTCGACGATGGCTTCAGCCAGCGTCTCCTTGTCGTCGAAATGGTTGTAGAAGCTGCCCTTGGCAACGTCGGCGGCAGCGACGATGTCGTCGATCGTCACCCCGTCGATCGATCGCGCGGCAAACAGCTTCTGGCCGGCCCCGATCAGCGCGCTGCGGGTGCGCACGCGCCGGCGGTCGATCCTTGGCATCGGCGGAGGCAAGGCTTTTCCCGTCACCGTTCGTTTCCTTCGGCTAGGCGTGGGGTAGGGCCGGCGGTGCGGCGCGGACATAGGCCTGGTCGATTGCGCCGAAGATCGATGCCCCGGCTTCGTCGAGCATCTCGATGCGGACCCTGTCCCCAAACGCCATGTAGGCCGTGCGCGGCTGTCCTTCATCGATCAGTTCGATCGCGCGCCGTTCCGCGATGCAGGCCGAACCGACGGTGCGGAAATCGTCGTTGGAAATGGTGCCCGAGCCGATGATCGTGCCCGCCGCAAGGTTCCGGGTGCGCGCGGCGTGGGCGATGAGTTCGCTGAACGAAAAGCCCATCGCGCCACAATGCGGCCTGCCGAACAGCGTGCCGTTCCAATGAACCTGCAGCGGCAGGTGGATGCGCCCGTCGCGCCAGGCCGGCCCGAGTTCGTCGGGCGTTACCGCCACGGGGCCAAAGCTGGTCGAAGCCTTGGAATTGAGGAAGCCAAACCCGGTGCGCAGATCCTTCCCGGCCAGCACGCGCAAGCTGGTGTCGTTGGCGATCATCAGCAGGCGGATATGTCGGTGGGCCACATCGGCCGGCGTGCCCATCGGCACGCGATCGACGATCACGGCGATTTCGCCTTCGAAATCCATGCCATCGTCCGCGCTGGGGAGTGCAATATCGTCGCAGGGGCCCAGCAGGTCGTCGCCCGCCCCCTGGTACATCAACGGAACGGTGCGTTTTTCGGGGGGCGGATCGATGCCGAAGACCGTTTCAAGCAAGTCGCCATGCGCGTGAAACGCCGAGGCGTCGAGCCACTGCCATGCACGCGGCAGCGGCGCGGCGGCGAGCCTGGGCTCGAACGGCGTCGTGCCAGGTGCCGCGCCAAGTTCGAGCTGCTGGGCAAGCGTGGCCAGGCGCGGCGCGACAAGCGCCCACTGCTCGATGGCCTGCTGCAGCGTCGCCACGATCGGCGCGGCCGGGACCATGCGCGACAGATCGCGCGAGACAAGGTGGAGCGCGCCGTCGGGCGTGGCATTACGAATGGTCGCGAGCTTCACGCGATGGGGCCCTTTTGGTCAGGAACGGGAAGGGCGGGCAAGCGACGCCCGCCGCATGCGCTTGCCGGCGGAAGAGACCGGCCGGCGCGCTGCATGCTAGGCCGATCGTATCGTTTGGCCCGATCCGAGTTAGGTGCAAAAATTCGCAGTTTCCCGCCAATTGCCCGGCAGTGCCCGGCGCGGACATCTAATTGTGGCACCTAGCTTTCGGACGCGGCTGGGCGCACATAATGGGACAACCGCCGGCACAATGGGGCCAGCGGGGGCGTGCCGTTGGAGAGGCGTGCCTGAAACTTCGAAAGGTGACTGCGGTGAAAGTGTTTCGTTTACCTCGCTTCCCCGGCCTGCTGGAAACCGCGCTGATCGTAGCTGGTGGCCCGGCTCTTGCCCTGGTCGCGGCGCCGGCGTCGGCCCACCACTCGGCCGCCCCGTTTGACATGACCAAGAAGGTCGTCGTGAGTGGCACGGTGGAAAAGTGGGTCTGGTCCAACCCGCATTCGTGGCTCTACCTGCGTTCGGTCAAGCCCGACGGCACCCAGGTGATCTGGGGCTTCGAGGCCGGCAGCGCCGGTATGCTGGCCCGCAGCGGCTGGAATTCTCACGACATGAAGGCTGGTGACAAAGTCACCGTTTCGGGCTTCCCTAGCCGCAATGGCAAGCCGGTGGGCCTGATCAACGAAGTGCGCCTGTCCACTGGCCGCGTGCTCGGTTCGGGCTTTGGCGCTGCGCCCGGCGGCGGCCTTGGCGGCCCTGGCGGTCCCGGTTCTGCCCCGCACCCCCGCTAAGCGAAAAGGTCGATCGATGTTTCATTCCAAGACCGTGCTTGCAGCCGCGCTATGCGCTGCCATGCCGATCGCGACGACCTTGGCCGTGGCGCAACCTGCAGCGCCCGCGCCTGCTGCGCCCGCGGCACCGGCCGGCGCCCAGCCACTGGGTTCGGCCTGGGGTGACGTGACGCGGATGCCGGATTTCTTCACCGGGAATTGGCAGAGCGTTACCTCGTTCCTCGACAAGGCCAATGGCACGCCGTTGACGCCGCAGGCCAAGGCCCATGCCGACAAGTTCAAGGCGATCGAGGACATTCCGTTCGCCGGGGCAGGCTGCAAGACGCCCGGCATGCCGATCATCCAGCGCCTCGGGTCGCCGCTCAAGTTCTTCTACGAACCGGGCATGATCGCGATCTATATCGAAAACAGCAGCATGACGCGCTTCCTGCGTCTCAACGGGAAGCATTCGGACCGGCCGAACCCCAGCTACCTGGGTGAATCGGTCGCGCATTTCGAAGGCGATACGCTGGTGGTCGACAGCATCAGCTTCCATGATGACGTGCTGACGCAGTACACCAATTTCCCGGGCAAGGGCACGGGGCGCCTGGTCCTGCCGCCGGATTCCATCTTTGGTCCGCACGGGCCGGACATGCGCATGGTGGAACGTTTCCGCCTGCTCGATCCCGATACGATGGAAATCCGCCTGACCATCTATGACGACACGATCTGGACCAAGCCTTACGAGGCCGATCCCCAGATCTTCAAGCGCAACCGCGGCGAAGCCGGCTGGCCCGCCGAGTGGGTTTGCGGAACCGCCGACGATCCGGTCAACTTCGATCCCAATGCCAATGCGACGGTGATGGAAGATCCGGAAGCGGTTCTCAAGAAGCTCAAGGAAAACGAAGCCAACAAATAAGGTTCATCGAGCCTTGCCGGGGAGCGGACGTGATGCGCGATATGAAACTTGCAATGGCCTTGGCGGGGAGCGTCCTGACGTTCGCCGCTGCGGCCGGGGCGCAGGCCCAGACGGCGCCCGCCGCTGCGGCCTATCATCCGACCGTGGACGATTGGGTCGGCGTGAACGATGCGGTCGACAACTACACGCTCGGGCTTGAGCAGCACGATATGGCGCGCTTCGACCGGGCATTCTGGCCCGAAGCAACGATCATCGCCGAGCCCGAACCCGGCAAGAGCTTTACGATGCCCTATCGCGCGGCGGCGATGCCCCCGCCTTCGGCGGGCGGCGCGCCCGGTGGTCCGCCCGGATCGCCACCACCCGGGTTCCCGCCGCCTGGTGGGCCGGGTGGCCCTGGGGCGCCTGGCGCACCGGCTGGTCCTGGCGCCGCGCCGGCAGGAATGCCGCGCGTCAATGCCATCGGCAACGGCAATCCGCCGTGGCACTTGTCGCTGAGCCACCATTTCGAGTTCCAGAGTGCCACCCGGGCAACGCACTACGGTTATTTCGTGAGCGTCTATCCTGACCTTGCGACCAAGATCACCACGGTCGGCCTGCCCGGGCACTACGAAGACGTGCTGGAGAAGCGCAACGGCGAGTGGCGGATTCTGCAGCGCAAGACGGTCATCGGAGCGAAGTAACATGCAGGGCAATTCGGGCGTGGATCGGCGCGGGGCCGCAACCCGCGTCCCCGTTGTGCTGGCCGCCGTTTTGGCGTTGGGCGCGGGGGCTGCCATCGGGCAGGCCCGGCCCGCGCGCGCTCCTGTGGCAGGCAAGCCCGTGGCCTCAGCGCCGGTTGCAGCGCTGCCGGTCTATCGCAAGTGGTGCGCCGATTGCCATGCCACGCCCACCGGGCCGGGCAGCCTGGCGCTCCAGCGCAAGTACCAGGGCGCCGTGCCCGCAATCCTCGAGCAGCGCAGCGACCTGTCGCCCGACTATGTGCGGCAGGTGGTGCGCCAAGGCATTTCGTTCATGCCTTCGTTCCGCAAGACCGAGATCAGCGACGCCGAACTGGCGGCTGTTGCCACTTACCTGACGAAGCCGCCGGCCCGCCGCCGGTCTGGCGGGGGCAAGCCATGAACTTGCTCACGCCCGTCTGCACCCGGCGTGCCATGCTCGGCGGAGCGCTGGCGCTGGCAGGTGGCGCAGGGCTGGGTGCTGGCGCGCAAGCGCGGGTGGCTTGGCGGCCGATAGATGCCGTCGTCATCGACGGCAGGGCGCCTTTGCCGCGCGAGCTGTCCGGCAGGCTCGCCGCCGCGCCGGCATCGGTGCTGCAGTTCACCCCTGATGTGACCGGCTATGCCGCGATGGCGCGCATGTTTGCGGACAGCCAGGCGGTTTCGGGCGTGACGTCGGGTGCAACGCTGTTCTGCCTTGAGCAGATCGCCGCGGATCATGGTTTCCGTCTCACCGGCCATGCCTGCCATGCCGCCGACGATCCAGCCTGCAGCCGCGCCCTGGGTACCGCGCTGGGTGCCATCGCGCCCGCCGCGCCGGCCATGCAAGCCGGGCGCGCAACTTACAACCGATCGTGCGAGGCCGGGCGGCTGCACGTGTGGACCATGCACAAGCGAGCCGGCGCCCCCTTGCGCGCCGCTCGACAGGAGAGTTGACCGTGAACGTGCCCCCCCACGTCAGCCCGGCCGATTTTGCGGCCGCGCTGCGGGCCTTTGCCGAAGTGGTCGGCGCCGACTGGCTGTTCACCAGCGACGAGGATCTCGAACTCTACCGCGATTCCTACTCGGTGTTGTGGGGAGAGGCTGACGAACCGCGCGCAGCGGCTGCCGTCGCCCCCGCCAGCGCCGAAGAGGTGGCCGCGCTGGTGCGGATCGCCAATCGCTATCGCATCCCGGTCTATCCCATCTCGACGGGGAAGAACCTGGGCTATGGTGGCGCCGCCCCGGCCGTGGCCGGCAGCGTCGTCCTCGATCTCAAGCGGATGAACCGCGTGATCGAGATCGACGAACGCAACGGTTACGTGGTGGTCGAGCCTGGGGTCAGCTATTTCGATCTGTACAATTACATCCAGGAAAAGGGCCTGAAGCTGTGGATCGACTGCCCCAGTCCCGGCTGGGGGAGCCTGATCGGCAACGCCCTTGATGGCGGGGTGGGCGTGACCCTGGCCCCCTATCGCAACCATTTCGATGCGCAATGCGGGATGGAAGTGGTCTTGCCCGACGGGCGCGTGTTGCGCACCGGCATGGGGGCCATGCCCGGCGCCAAGACATGGCAGCAGTTCCGCCCTGGCTTTGGCCCGCGCATCGATGGCCTGTTCAAGCAGTCCAACTTTGGCGTGGTCACCAAGATGGGGTTCTGGTTGATGCCCCAGCCCGAAAGCCACGCCACTGGGGTGCTGACGGTGCCGCGGTTCCACGACATCATCCCCTTGGTCGATATCATCGGCCGGCTTGAGCAGGGCAAGATCGTGCAGGGGCTGTGGACGCTGTCCAGCCCGACGACCGGGACGCGTGGCGATGCGGCCCATTTCGGCGGGCCGCCAGCGATTGATCCCGCGATCCGCGTGATCCTTGAAGACCCGGCGGGCGCCGACATGACCAAGCTGGAAGCGGCGGCGCAGGCGGCCGGCCTGCCGTTCTGGTCTTGCGAATTCCAGCTCTATGGCCCGGCGCGGTTCATCGAGGCGCAGTGGGAGTGCATCCGCGAGGCCGTTTCCGCCATTCCCGGCGCGCAATTCACGCTCAACCCGGTCCGTGCCCTGCCGCTGCCGGCCGAGGACGTCGCCCGGATGTTCGATCCAGGTCCGCTCGGCATTCCCTCGTTGCGCACGTTCAGCCTGGGCCCGATGTACACCTACGAGGACCAGGAGGTCGTCGGCCACATCTTCTTCTCGCCGGTCATTCCGCGCACGGGGGAGGCCGCGATCGAGGCGATGGACGTGTTTGCGCGGATCGGCCGCAAGTACAAGCTGCCTGGCCTGCCGCTGCAGTTCCCCTCGGCGATCTTCGAGCGCGCGTTCCTGTTCGCCATGGGCCTGCCGGTGACGCGCTCGCCCGAGGTCAATGCCAAGGTGCGTGCGATTTTCCGGGAACTGGTGACAGTGGCCGCAGAGCGTGGCTGGGGCGAATACCGGACCGCCCCTGCGTTCTACGAACTGATCATGGGCACCTATTCCTACAACGACCACGCGCTTCGCGATTTCCTGGAAACGATCAAGGACGCGGTCGATCCCAACGGCATCATGTCGGTCGGGCGCTACGCGATCCGCGCGCGGGCGGCCAAGGCGGCCGGCTGATGCGCGCAATTTACTGGCAGAACCTTATGCATAGCGAGAGTGTCACCATGGACGTACCGCATAAAAGACACGGCAAATGGAAGTTTGCCCTTGCCGCGCTGGCCGCGCTCTGGGCCCAGAACGCCGACGCGCACCACTCCTTCGCCAAGTTCAACATGGCCAAGCTGACCACGCTGACCGGCACGGTGCGTGAGTTCACCTGGGCCAATCCGCATACCTGGCTCATCGTCGTGGTGCGCAAGGCCGATGGCAGCACCGAGCAATGGTCGCTGGTTGGATCGAGCCCCAACATGATGGCGCGCTGGGGCTGGAACGCGGGCGACATCAAGTCTGGCGACAAGATCGTGGTCGATGTGCACCCCGGTCTTGATGGGCGTCCGATCGGTTCGATCCAGAACGTGTTCCTGGCCAAGGGCAAGGTCCTGGTCGATCCGGCCGGCTCCAACGGCCAGGCCCTGGCCGGCGGCCCGGTCAAGGTTCCCACCAAGCCGCAGGGACAACCCTACAAATGAGCCCCAACCGCGTTCATCGCCAGCTTCGCACCGGCGCGCTTGTCGCGCTGTCGGCCCTGGCACTTGCCGCCCCCGCAGCCCGCGCCGATGATGCACCGGCCGTGGCGCGCACGCCCGAGCAACAGGCTGCGGCCTGGCAGGAGATCGCCCGCCAGCCCGATTTCTGGCAAGGCACCTGGCAGTCGATCAACCCGATCGCCGATGATTTCTCCACGCCGCCCGATTACACGCCGTTCGCGCGTGACTATATCGCCAAGTACAAGCCCGCCGAGGATAGCCCGTTCACCAACTGCAAGCCGCTCGGCATGCCGTTCGTGCAGAACATCGGTGGCATGCCGATGAAGTTCTTCCAGTCGCCCGGCATGATCGCGCTCTATATCGAGACGTCGGGGATGACGCGCTTCATCCACACCGATGGGCGGCAGCACAGCGAAATGCCCAATCCTTCATACCTCGGGGAATCGATCGGGCATTGGGAAGGCGGGACGCTGGTGGTCGATACCACCGGCCTCGCGCCCGATACGGTGTTCCAGATCGGCCGCTTGACCAATGACGTGCGGGTGCAGGGCGATCACTCGCCCTTGGCGGGCGTGGTGTTCGGTCCGCATGGCCCGAACCTGCGCCTGGTGGAGCGGATGCGCTTGCTGGATTTCAACACGCTCGAAATCCAGACGACGATCTACGACGATACGATCTTCAAGAGCCCTTATGCCCTTCCGCCGCGCAAGTTCATCCGCGGCATCGAGCGGCGCAACGAGCCGCAGGAATGGGCCTGCACCGACAACCGCGACTATCTCGATCCCGATACGGGCAAGCTCGAGGTGAACGTCAAGGACAAGGCGCAGGATCGCTGACGATCTGGCCGGCGCGCCGTCAGCGCGCCGGCTGACAGCCATGACGCAGCAAAGGCCGGAGCGGGACAACCTGCTCCGGCCTTTTGCCGTTGGCACCGCTGCGGAGCGCCGCAACGTGGGGCGGCGGAGCGCCCGGCAATTTCGCCAACGAAAACGGCGCTGCCGGCTGGGGCCGGGCAGCGCCGTTGCGTTGGCTGGTGCCGGTGGGGCTGGTCAGAACTTCACGTCGACCAGCATCCCGAATGTGCGCGGCTCGCTCAGCGAGTTGGCCGAAACCGTCACGACCGGCGGATTGCCCGCCGTCACCTGCGCCACGTTCCAGTTGTCGGGCAGATAGCGCTTGTCGGTGAGGTTGCGCACATACCCCGCGATCGACAGGTGATCGTTGATGATCCAGTTGGCGTTGAGGTCTGCCAACAGCACCGTGGGCACGCGGATATAGGGCGAGGCACCGTCGAGCGCCTGTTGCACGGTGATGCGCGAACTGTCGTGGGCCGAAACGAAGCGCAGCGCGCCGCGCATCACGAACGTCGTATCGCCCAGGTTCAGGCGATGATCGTACGAAGCGGCAACCTGCCACGGCGGCGAGGGCGAAACCTCATGCGTCGAGAAGTACGCCGCATAGATCCCGAAGTCGCCATAGCGCGCGTGGGTGTACGACCCGTTGAGCTGGAACGTGCCGCGCGCCCAGGGCCGCGCCTGCAGTTCGAACTCGAAGCCATAGGTCTTCACCGGCACGGTGATCGTCTGGAAGATGCGCAGCGGACCGGGAGGCGCCACGTTGATGCCTGCGGTCTGATAGCCGCCGTAGTCGTTGTAGAACCCGGCAAGGTTGAGTTGCAGGCGGTTGTTGAGGAAGCGGTTCTTGGTGCCCACTTCATAGGCGGTGAGCGTCTGCGCCTTGAGCACCTGGACCTGGGGCACGCCGGCAAGGTCCTGGGTCAGCGAGGTGTCCCCCGGCGAGAAGCCGGTGGAGATCGAGGCATAGACCAGATTCTGTGGCGTCACGTCGTGTTCGAGACGCGCCTTGTAGGTCACGTTGTTGAACGCGGCGACGCGCTGCGGCCCGCTGAGCGACGCCGTGATGCCGGTGAACCCGGTGTAGTCCTGGTCCACTTCGATCTTGGTGTGGTCATAGCGCAGGCCCGCGGTCAGGCGGGTTTCGGGCGTGAACGAATAGGTCGCTTCGGCAAACACGCCTTCGGCCGTCGTCACCTTGTGGGTGTTCGACTTGAACAGATAGGCGCCGGCCGGCGGCAGATCGAGATTGAACAGGTTGTTCGTCTCGCTCAGCGCGTTGCGATAGTACATGAAGCCGGCCTGCCAGCGCAGCTTGCTGTCGGTCGCCGTGCTGCGGATGCGGACCTCGTGGGTCATGAAGTTGTCTTTGGGAACATAGACGAAGTTGTCGATGTTCGGCCCAGGAGGGGCGCTGCGCGCGATCGTCGTGGCGTTCTGGTACCAGGTCCGATAGGCCGGGATATACGTCACCGCCACGGCGCCAAGATCAAGGTTGAAGTTGGCCCAGTACTGCCGGAAGTGATTGCGACCGGTGCCCACTGCCTGGGGCACGAAGACGAAATCGGTGGGCGAAGAGCCTTGGCTGACCGCGACACCGCCAGAGCGGGTCTGGTTGAATTCCTGGGCATAGCCCAGCAGCGCCGAAAAGTTTTCGGTGGGTGTCCACAGCAGTTTGCCGCGGAAGCTGGTGCTGCGGCGCGCGTCGCCCTGGGCTGTGTAATAGCCATCGCGTTCGAAGTGGTTGCCCGAAACGCGCAGCGCCAGCTTGTCGGTGACAATCGGCAGGTTCACTTCGCCCGAAAAACGCCGCAGGTTGTAATTGCCGATTTCGGCCGTGGCATTGACGGCAATCGCCTTGGAATCGGGATCGTTGGTGTGGATCGCCACCACGCCGGCGGTGGCGCTGCGCCCATAGAGCGTGCCTTGCGGACCGCGCAGAACCTCGACCCGGCCGATGTCGTAGCCGCCACCGATGCCGTTGTAGACATCGTCGACATAGATCGCTGCGGCCGCTGCGGTCGACGTGGCGCTGCCACCCACGCCCGAGTTCGACTGGATGCCGCGGAACACCAGGCCCGTCGCCGCATTGTCGGTGCCGCCGGCCTGCGAGGTGTTCACCCCGAACGAGGCGCCGCCCGAAACCCCCGGAACATCTTCCAGGATGTTCTTGAGTTCATAGCGGCCCTGGAGCTGCAAATCCGCGCCGGTGCGCACGCTGATCGCGGCGGCCGTGCGTTGCGCGGTGTTGAAGCGGCGCTCGGCCGTGACGATGATTTCCTGAAGGCCGGCGTTGCCGGTGTCGCTGGCCGCATGCTCTGGAGCGGGAGGCGTGCTTTCTTGGGCGAAAGCAGGCTGCGCGGCCGCTAGTGCCGCCAGCAGCGACGTCGACATCATATATGGGATTCGCTTCATTATCTTCCCCTCACGTTTCCTGACGTTCCCCGTGTCAGACTTGTTTGTTGGGCAGGACTGGGCGTCGTCTTTGCCGCGCCACTATCGACATGGGCCTAGCAAGCGGTGGCGGACAAGATAGATGCATGAATTGCGTTCTTGTCATGTTCGCACATGCGGTGTCCTGCCCTTTGGGACAGACAGCGAGTTTGAGTTTGACCAATTGGTTCAAATATGACTTTATAGTCCAGAAATGAGCATGAACGGGAGAGAGCACGCCTGACGGGGCACGGGTTGCGTGGACGTGCACAACGCGCATCCGGCACCTGCAATCCAGTTTCACAGATCGACGCCTCTCGCCTCGCCGGCTTGGGCCGACTCGGCCGTGCCCACCGGTTTCATGGCCGGGCAGGGGCAGGGCCATCACCACCTTTTATTCACTCCAACACGAACGGAAGCATCGACATGACGTTTATTCCCGATTCCTCTTCGCGCTATCGCATGCCGATCATGTTCGGCCCTGCGCCCGGTCCGCGCCAGCATCCCGAAGGTCGCATGTGGACGGCCGAGGAAGCAGGGCGGATGCGCGCACAATGGATGAAGGTTGCCTATCGGACCGATCCTGCCAAGCTCGAGAAGCTACTGCCGGTCGGTTTCAGCCTGCGTGGCGAACCGATCGTGTCGGTCAGCTGCGCCTGGTTCAAGGACCTCTACTGGCTGGCCGGCCGTGGCTATGGCATCCTCTCGGTCGATTTCCCGGTAACGTATCAGGGCAAGACCGAGCGGCTCGACGGGGCACTGTGCCCCATCATCTGGGAAGGCGCGCCAGACGCGATCATGACTGGTCGCGAAGAGCTGGGCTTCCCCAAGATGTTCGCCAATTTCACCGACATTGCCTGGGACGAGGCCGCGGGCCACGCCACGTGCGAAGCCTCGTGGTATGAACACACCTTCTTCGATATCGAGATGTCGAATCTCGTCGAGGAAGCCAATCCGGTCAAGCAGTTGCCTGGCTCCAACGGCGGGGCGCAGATGTATTACAAGTACATGCCCCGCACGAGCCCGAATGGCAGCGAAGGCGCCGACCTGGCCTATGTCACCACCTCGGCGGCGCCGGCCGGCAGTGGCGGTGCGCAGGTCAATATCAGCTTTGACGAATTCGAGTTCCGTCGCTGGACGGGCAAGGGTGCGGTCAACTGGCACCGTGCCACGTTCGAGCAGCTGCCGCTTTCGTCCCACATCGTCAACGGCATCGCCGATCTCGACATCATCGAATATGTCGATGCCGAAATGGTGGCGTTCAGCGGCCCTGGCATCGGCGTGGCGATGAATGCCCACCGCGCGGTCGAGCCGGCCTGAGGCATCTCTACTGCGTGGCGCGGGGCGGGGCCTGGTATCCAGGGTCCGTCCCAAGCCGCAGCGCTATTTTTGCCTTACTTGACCGTAATGTTCAAATATGACTAAATAGGTCAAATAATTCGGAGTCGCAGGCAGCATCGGCAGTTTTGCACCGATTCTGGCCCGTGGCCAAGGTTTTTGCCGGCAGGCCGGCGCGTGGCGGCCGCGTTTCATTGCGGCGCCAAACGGAAGACCGGTCGGTTCCGGCACCGCAAACGGGAGAGTTCACGATGGGCATGACCTGGGGACGATTGATCGCCATGGCCGCCATTCCGGCAGGCATCGCCGGTTTCGTTCACGCGCAGGGTGCGCCGGCCACCGCGCCGATGCCACCGGCCGTGGCCATGGCCCCGGCCAGCAAGGATCCGGCCGCAGCGCCCGCGGGCCGCTATAACGTCGACTTGGAACATTCGTCGGTGGTTGCACGCGTGCTGCACCGTGGCATGTCCTACAACGTGCTGCGCTTTGGCGTGCGCCAGGGCACCTTGCAGTGGGATCCCGCCAATGCCGGGGCCATCGCGCTGGACGTGACGGTTGACGCCAAGCCTTTCTACGCTCCGATCGTCTACAAGATTCCCCCGGAAAGCGCGCAATCGCTCAATGTTGCCGCCTATCCCGAGGCTCGGTTCGTGTCGCGCAGCGTGCGCCAGACCACGCCCGGCCATGCGCTGATCGATGGTGACCTGACGCTGATGGGCGTGACCAAGCCCGCTACGATCGAGGCAGAACTCGTCGGCGTCGGTCGCTCGATGGAAGGGGCGCCGACGGCAGGTTTTACGGGCTCGATGGTTATCGACACCGCCCAATTTACTCAGACGCAAATGTCGCGCATGGTGGGCAAGGTCACGGTCGTCCTCGACGCAGAATTCATAAAGGGCTGAGCCGAAAATCGGCCGGCGCGAGAGGACCTTGGGAGAAGGCGGAAAGTGGTTATGGCTGACCTTACGCGGGCAGGCGGCGCGGACGAACTCCAGCGCATCAGCGCCTGCATGCTTGGAGCGCTCGATCCGGCAAGTCTGGCGCACGAGGCGGTGCACGACATGGAGATGGGCCTGCTGCGACAGGGCTGGCCGGTGGGCCAGTCGCTCGGCGCGCTGCCCGACGTGCGCAAGCGCCTTGGCCTTGGCCGCCCCGCCTTTCGCGAGGCGATCACCATTCTCGAAGCGCGTGGCCTGCTCGACGTGCGACGCGGGCCGGGTGGCGGGTTGTTCGTGGCTGCGCCCGCGCTCGAAGATATTGTCGGCGCGGTGCTGATGTATCTTGCGCTGGCGGGCGAAACGCGCGCGGCGATCGAGGAATTCCGGAAACTGGTGTGGCGCATGGTTGCCAGCGCGGCGATCCGCCGGCGGATCGCGCCGGTGGCGTCCATCACGCCGGGCGCTTCGCACGGCTTTGCCGTGGCGCTGGCCGAACAGACCGGCAACACGACGATGGTTCTGCTGGCACGGCTTGCCGAAATGCTGGTGCGCACGGCCGCCGGGCGAGAGGCGCCGGATGACGATGCGGTGTTTGCCGAAGCGGTTTGCAACGGCAATCTTGCTGCGGCCATCGCCAGGCTCGATGTGCTGGGGGCAAGCGACCAGGCGGCGTCACCGATCATCTCGCTGGAAATCGCGGAGCGGGCGTTTTCGTTGTCAGGCCGCAAGTCTGCCATGGCGCTTGCCGCGCGGCTGACCCGCGAGTTGAGCGGCAGTCCTGCCAGCCAGGAAGCCGAATGGCAAACCGCGATGCGCCTGGGCTATACCGACGCGGTGGTTCGCCAGGCGCGCCGCATCCTCCAGGACTTCGGCATCGTGCGCTGCCGCCAGGGCCGCAAGGGCGCCGAACTGGCGCCGCCGGCCGCGCCGACTGGGGTGATCCGCCTTTTGGCGCCCTGCCTCATGGCCAGCGCCACCTCGCCGCGCGACAATCGCGAGGCTATCTCCCTGCTGGTGAGCGGAGCGCCGGGCCTGGCTGCGGCGCGGCAGCTTGCCGGCCGCCTTGTCGCCCCGGCCTTGACCGTGCCCAAGCACGATGCGTTCGAGGCCCTGACGCTCGAGAACCTGTTGCTCGATTTGAGCGGGAACGCCCTGCTGGCCATGGTCGTGCGCTCGCTGGGCGTGGCGAGCGTGTTCCTGGCGGCAGACCCTATGCCCCCGGTGGACCGCGGTGACGTGATTGCGCTCAACCGGCGCATTCTCGCGGCGATCCAGGCCGGTGACGTTGCCGCTGCCGACGCGCTTGCCCAGCTCAAGCTCGATGTCATGCAGCCCTTGCCCGAGGTTCTGCGCGCAGTGGCCTGACCGCTCCTGCCAACGAGATGATTCATCTAACTTCTGCGGCATAGCGATCTAGCATGTGGTCAACCTGACGCTCACCGTCATGGGGTGGGGGGCAAGGATGGAACCGCACGACGAGCCAACGGCCCGGTCCTGCCTGCAAGGCGCCAGTCCGATTGCGGACTTTGCATGACCTGCGCAAGCGACTGGCCGATCCTGGCGGTGGCGCAGCTGTGCCGCCGTTATGAAGGGACGTGCCGGAAAGGCATCGTCCGTGCCGTCCATCCGGGGCCGCCCGTTTGGAGTAACATAATGATCACGTTGAAAAGAGCACGGCTGGCGGCGCCCCTTGCGGCGGTGGCCCTCGGCCTTTCCGCACCGGCGCTGGCGCACCACTCCTTTGCGGCCTACGACATGAACCGCACGGTGTCGGTCGATGGCACGCTCAAGGAATTCCGCTGGGGCGCGCCGCACTCCTCGATGGTGCTGATCTACATCGACAAGGGGCAGGAGCGGCAGATGTCGATCGTGGCCGGCAGCCCGCTGATGTTTTCCAAGCAGGGTCTGACGCCCCGCGATTTCCGCCGTGGTGACAAGGTCAAGGTGGTGTTCCACCCGAACATCAGCGGCCAGCCCGGCGGGGCCATGGCGAGCCTGCGCCTGCCCAGTGGCAAGACCTTTTCCGACGTCGAAGCCGCCCGCGCGGGCGGCAACTGAAGGATCCGACATGGCGATCGAAACCACCCGCGCGCGCCCGGCGCTGCGCGCCTTGCTGGCGGCTGTCCTGCTGGGCGGCGCTGCCCAGGCCGCAGCCCAGCCCGCCACGCCAGCGATCGAGGGGGTGTGGAAGATCGCCACACCCACCACGACGCTCAAGCCTGTTGCCGGCGCCGTGCCGTTTACCGCCGAGGGCCGCAAGGCCTATGAGGCCAATCGCAAGCTGCGGGCGCAGAACAAGATCGACGACTATGACATCACCCTGTCGCGCTGCTCCAATCCTGGCGTGCCGCGGCTGGCCTTGTCGCCAATGCGTTTCAAGATCTGGTATCGCCAGGGCGTGGTGACGTTCGACTATGAATGGAACCGCGCGCTGCGCCAGATCAACGTGGGTGTGCCGCCCCAGCCCGATCTTTTGGGGCAGGGCCTGGTGCCCACCGCCACCGGCAAGTCCAAGGGACACTGGGAAGGCGATACGCTGGTTTCGGTAATGGAAGGCGCGTCCGACCGCACGCTGATCGATGATCTTGTCCCGCACGGATACGACCTCAAGGTGACCGAGCGCTATCGCCTGCTCGATGCCGACACGCTCGAGGATCGCATTACGATCGAGGATCCGGCCTACTTCACCCATCCCTGGGAAGCGGTGGTGACCTACAAGCGCCAGCCCGACGCGATCTTCCCCGAAGATGTCTGCCTCGACCGCATCACCGCCCACAAGCCGGCATTCCCCGGCTGAGGCGCCTGCCACCCGATCTGGAGCAAGTCTGCATGACGATCCCCTTTCCGTTTCCGGGCGGGCGGAGGAGCGGCACGGTCGCTTCCGCGCTCGCGTTGCTGCTCTCGGCAGCGTCCGCCCCGGCGCTGGCCCAAGGCCAACAACCGCCTGCCGGGCCACCGCCGGGTGCGTCCGCCACCCAGGCACCGCCGGCCGGCGGTGCTGATGGCCCGCCCGCGCAAGGTGGCCAGCTTCGCCTGCCACCCGGCGCTTCGGCCGGCCCGCCCGCTGGGGGCCCGCCCCCCGGGCCGGTCCTGACCCCGGCACAGAAGCTGGTGGCCGAACTGCCGCCGCCGGGGCCCGGTGTCCTGCCGCCGCGTCCGCCGCTGCCGGCCGATGCTGCCATGCCAGCGTCGGACCCGCGCGATTTCCAGGGCACCTGGTTCAACAACCAGCCGCTGCAGTTCCGTTCGCAAAAGGATATCTATGGCGCTCCGGCGCCCTATACGATGGAAGGTGCCAAAGTGCTGGCGCGGCGCGTCAAGTCGCTGGCAGCAGGCACGCCGTTCATCAATGCGTCCGCGATCTGCCGGCCGCCTGGCCCGCAGTGGCAGCGGGACCTGAATTTCCCGTTCCTGATCACCCAGACGCGCGATTACGTCGAGTTCGTGTTCGAGGAGTACCACGGACGCTGGTACATTTCGCTCGATCCGCAGCGCGCGCCTTTGCCGGCCGCCAAGCAATACATGGGGCGCTCGGTCGGGCATTGGGATGGCAACACGCTGGTGGTCGAGAGCAGCGATTTCCGCCAGTCGATCTGGCTCGACGTGGATGGCACGCCGCTGTCGGCCAAAGGCAAGCTGATCCAGCGCATCCGCAAGGTCGATGATGGCGGCCATGTTCCCTTCCTGGAAATTGCCACCACCATCGTCGACCCGACGTATTATACCGCGCCGTGGACGATCGTGCGCAGCTATGGCTGGATTCCGCACCAGGCCGTCTTTGCCGAATACAACTGCGAGGAGCAGGTCGGCGATCCCAGCGTCAGCCCCGATGCGGGCCTTATTCCCGAGCCGCAGGAATGAGCCCGCTCCGCAAGGGCGCTCTGGCGCTGGCGCTTTCGGGCCTGTTCGCGGTCGCGACTTCAGCCGGTGCCCACCCGGCGCCGGCCGAGGCTGCGAACAAGCAACTGGTGCTCGAATTCTATCGCGCGCTTGACGAGGCGGATGCCGCTGGCACGACCCGCGAGCGCATCCGGGGCATTGCCGAGCGCTTCCTCTCGCCTGACTATGTGCAGCACGCTGCGGGCCTGGCAGACCTGCCTGGACCGGGCAGCGCGCGGGACAAGTTGATTGCCATGTTCGAGGCGATGCCGGCAATGAAGGGCATGCCCCCGGCGCGCACCGTCGCGGTCATGGCCGAAGGCGACCGCGTCATGCTGTTGACCGCACGGGACCTGCCCGGCCCCGACGGCCGCCCGCGACCCACTTATATCTTCAACATGTTCCGCATCGCCCATGGCCAACTGGTCGAGCACTGGGACGTTGGAACGCCGATGCCGCCCGCAGGCAGCGGCGCACCCGCCCCGGCGCAACCGTAACGTGCTTGTTACGCCGGGCTTTGTTGCCTGGAACCGTAAATAACAAGCGTTGTCCCGCAGGCTCGGTCATCGCTGCATGCGTGGAGGTGCATCCCGGCCGCTCGCGCCGCCGGCACTTCCGATGAACGCCGACTGCCTGCCAATCCCGAGGAACCCACCGACATGTCCGTCGAACAGTTCGCAAGCAATCTCTATAGCTCCGAGCTCAGCACGAGCATCCGTGAAGCCACCTGGATCATCCCCACGGTGCAGAGCATCCACATCATCGCCATTGCCGGCGTCGTCGGCTCGGCGATCGTGATGGACCTGCGCCTTGCCGGCGTGCTCGCCACCGACGAGACGCCCCAGGCAGTGGTCCGCCGCCATCTGCCATGGATGTGGACGTCGCTGGCGATCCTGCTGTGCAGCGGCCTGGTGCTCGGCATGGCCGAACCCTACCGCGTGCTGACCAACACTGCATTCTGGGCGAAGATGGCGCTGGTCTTGACCGGCTTCGTGCTCACCCTGCTGTTCCGCTATCCGATCCTGCACCCCGAATACCGGGCCGAGCACGCCCGCGCCGCTGCGCTGGTCAAGCCGCTGGCCTGGGCTTCGCTGGCCATCTGGATCGTGGTGATCTTCTGCGGCCGCTGGATCGCCTACCTGTAAAAAACGAAATTTGTCTGGAGGATAAGAGATGGAACCCGATGGCTCCGAAGGCGGCCTGCTTCAGGCGCTCTACGATTCGTCGATCGCCACGGCCATCCGCGAAAGCGGCACCCTGTTTCCGTGGATCGAAAGCACCCATGTCCTGATGATTGCCGTCGTGGTCGGCACTATCGTGATCGTCGACCTGCGCCTGCTCGGCTTTGCCTCGCATCGTCGTGGCGCCCGCCAGCTGATCATGGATATGCTGCCCTTTACCTGGGTTGCGTTCGTGATCGCGGCGATCACCGGCTCGCTGTTGTTCGTGTCCAACGCCACCGGCTATGCCGAGAGCATTCCGTTCCGGCTCAAGCTTGTGGCGATCGCCATTGCCGGGATCAACATGGCGGTGTTCCACATAACCGCCTATCGCAAGATCGGCGAGTGGGACGATCGCTTGCCCACGTCCATCAGCGCCCGCGTCGCCGGCGTCACGTCGCTCACGCTGTGGCTGGTGATCATCTTCCTTGGCCGTTGGATCGGCTACGCCTACCCGCTGGCCTGATCGCCTGGCACAACGCATTGCCCGAACGAGCCGGGCCGATCCTTCAAGGATCGGCCCGGCTTTTTTGCGTGCAGCATTGCGCAGGGGTGGTGTGCAGCACGGCAGGGTCCTTTGGCGTGGACGGTGGGTTGCCGCCTGATCGGCGTTGGGCAGGGCGAGGGTTGCTGTGCCCGTCCTGCGCGCAAGCTCGATCCGAGGCGAATGCCGGGCGCAGCAGCGGCACGGCGTGCGTATCCAATGGGGTGCCACACGGGTGGCGTGGCACTGCGCCTGGCGGGGCGCTGGGCGCAAAAAAACGCCCTTCTCCGAAGAGAAGGGCGCAGGTGGGAAGCGCCCCGGGTGGGGCAGGGAACAGCGGTGGTCAGCTCAGGCTGTAACTGCGGCTGACGAACCAGTAGACGCCCTCGAGCACGAGAAACGAGGCGCACAAGTCAACGGTGATCGGGCGCGGCAGCGTAAGGCGATAGCGGCGCAGCACGGTGACCACGGCCACCAGCGACGAGACGACCGTCAACTGGCCGATTTCCACGCCCAGGTTGAACCCGACCAGCAGCTCGGCCAGCTTGGCCGGCGGGATCGATTCGTTGAGCAGGTCGGCCGCAAAGCCGAAGCCATGGATCAAACCGAACACCAGCGTGACGACAAGGCGCAGGCGATCGGCATCGCGGACATGGCCGGCCACCATCAGATAGTTCGAGGCAAAAAGCCCGGCGCCAAACAGCAGGGTAAAGGGCAGCAGGCCTATGCCCAGCAGCTTGAGCACGGCCATGCCGAACAGCGCGCCGGCGGTCCACAGCGCGAAAAGGCCGGGCCGACGGATTTGCACGGCAAGGTTTTCCACGCCAATCAGCGCAATCGTCAGCGCCACCAGCGCGTCGATGAATTCGGCATGCGGGCGGATGATCCCGGTCACCGCCAGCGCCAGAGTGAGGCTGTGACCGATGGTGAACCCGGTGATCACGAAGATCAGGTCCTTGAACCGGCGCGAAATCAGCACCAGGCCGAGCAGGAAGCTCATGTGATCGACGCCGGTAAAGATGTGCATGATGCCCATCTTCACGAACGTGAAGAACCCGGCGCCCTCGATCTCGCCGCCCTGCGCGCTGGTCATGTCGATTTCGGTCGACTCGGCGGTCAGCACGTCTTCGGCGAAATCGCCCTTCGCCGTCTGGATCTGCGCCATGTTGACGTGGGTTCGCACGATTTCGAAAAATGCGGTGTCGTGCAGCACGATGCCTTCGCTCGACGGGCAATCGTAGAAGAATTCGACCCGGCGATAGCCGGTTGCCGCGGCAACCGGGCGGGGCTTGCCGGCGATGGGGCAGGCCTTGCCCCCCGCGGTGGCACCCACCCGCGGCAGGAGGTAGCCGATCAGCTGCGGGTTATTGGGTGGGCGTCCGTCGGGTGTCAGCCGGCGCGCTTCCAGATCGGCCACCGAAAAGGTCAGGTGGACGGAACTGCCATCGACCAGCCAGGTCGAATGCGATTCCGAGCGGGTGTGCGCGCTTGCGGCAGAAAACGGCGCAAACAGCGCAGCGGCCAGGGTCAGCAGCAGCCGGGCAAGGGGGCGCGGGCTCATTTGAGATCGGCCGCGATCTTGATATCGGCCCGTTTGCGCAGGAAGCGGTTGTTGCCATCCTGCAGGCGCGCCACCTTGTCGGCGATGAAATCACGCAAAACCTGGTCGCGCACGGCATCATACGCGGTCGGCACCGGGCGACGGTTGCGCACCATCTGCAGGATATGCATCCCATCGGGCGCCGGTTGCGGGTCGGAAACCGCGCCATCGGCCATGGTCCTGGCAATGGCGAACAACGGTTTGCCCAGGTGTTCCTCGGCAGCAAAGTAGAATTCCTCGCCATCGTCGACACGGCCGGTCGTGCGCAGGCCGAGCGAGGCTGGCGTGGCCCCGGCGCGCAGTGAGGCAACAAGCCGCGCCGCATCGGTCCCGCGCGGGGCAAGCCATTCGTGCAGCGTCATCATGCCTTCGCTGGCATACTGGGTCCGGTGGGTGTCATACCAATGGCGCAATTCGTCCTCGGCCGGCTTGGCAGTGGCGGCATCTTGCGCGATCTGTCCCTCGGTGGCCTGGACCAGCGCTTGGCGCACATCGATATCGTCGTTGGCCAAGCCCATTTCGATCCCGCGCTGGACGTAAAGCTCTTCGCGGATCATGCCGTCGAGCACGGCCTTGCGCTGCGCCTGGCTTGCCTGCGCATAAGGAATGCCATGGAGCGCGGTGGTCTGTGCGATCAGGTCGGCGCGCAGCACCGGCACATTGTTGACCAGTGCGGCGTCTTCGGCCGGCACCGATGCCGTGCGGGTGCCTTGCGCGGTGAACAGGCCATAGCCGGCGATGCCCAGGCCGATGAGCGCGCCGGCTGCGGCGAGCAGCAGCGAGCGCCGCGCCATGGGCTTGTCGAGGTCGCGGGTCCAGGCGCGAGGCCCGTCGGGTGAGGCAATCTGGTTGGTCATTTCCCGTCCTGTTCGGTTCGCGACAGCGAGGCCACATAGACCGTGACGCTGCGCAGCTGCGCGGGGGTGAGGGTGCGGCCGAATGCCGGGCTCGTGCCGGCGCGGCCATGCGAGATGGAGCGGCGGATATCGTCGGCGCGGCCGCCGTAGATCCACACATCGTCGGTAAGGTTGGGTGCACCGATTGCCGGATCGCCGCCCAGGTCACGACCGTGGCAGTCCCAGCAGCCGGCCTTCGAATAGACCAGCCGCCCGCGCGCGACGGCGGCTTCGTCGGTGGCCCGCGCGGTGAACGAGAGCAGCAACTGGGTCAGCGCCTCGATGTCGGCGGGCTTTTGCGGCGGCAGCGCTTCGGCCTTGTCGGGCACGGGCGAGGCATAGGCGGGCATCACCGCAAGGTTCCAGCCGCGCTTGTTGCCGGCGCGGATGCCATAGCGTGCGATGTCCTCGATCTGCGACACCGTGCCATCCCCATAGAGGCGGTCGCGGTCGGTCAGGTCGGACGCGCCGATACGGGTGTCACCCTTGCCGTTTTCACCGTGGCACGCGGCGCAATGCTGCGCAAAAACCTCTTTCCCGGCCTTGAGCGCGGTTTCGCGCAGCGCGGGATCGTCAAGGATCGTCTCTGGGTCCGCGCGCAACACGCCGGCGGCCTTGCCGCCGTGCGACATGGCGACGGCGATCGCCAACGTGCCGAGGGCGATCAGCGGCAAGATGAGGAGCAGGCGGCGCGCGCGCGGCGGCGCGGCTTTCGAAGATGGTGCGGTCATCGAACAGTCGGGTGGCTTTTCCCCAGTCTTGCGTCCAGCAACGTACAGTTATCTTCAGGTTACACCTTGCGTAACGGGCCCGAGCCGGGCGGTAAGCGGCCAAATGCACTTTGCGCTTGCCCGTGTCGGCAGGCTTGGTAGCGAGGGGGGATGAACTTGGCCGAGACCACGTATGGCGAACGGCTCGCGGCCGAGGCGACCCGCGTCCGCGAGAGCGGCGACCTGGGCCGGTCGGAACCGTTGATCCGCCTGTTCGACTACCTGCTTGCCCGCTCTCTCGAGGGGCAGACCCCGCGCGAGATCGAGATCGCGCAGGAGGTGTTTGCCAAGCGCGAAGATTTCGACGTCATGCTCGACGCATCGGTGCGGGTCTACATCCACCGGCTGCGGCGCAAGCTGGGCGAACACTATGCGCGTGCGACGGAAGCGGGCGATCGGCTGTCGATCCCGCTGGGTGAATACCGCCTTGTCCTGGCAACGCCCGAAGACGCCGAGGCGGCCGCCGCGGCACCGGCTGCCCTGGCCCCCGCGTCTCCTGTCGATGCAGCCCCACAGCCCGGCTGGCGTCGGCGGCTGGCCGATCGGCCCTTCGTCGCGCTTGCGATCGGCCTGGTGCTGCTCAATCTTGTCTGCTGGGCAATCTACAGCACGCGGCCACCCGTTGGGGCTGGCCCGGTGCTCAACAAGCTGTGGAAGCCGCTGCTCGACAATCGCCGGCCGATGATGGTCGTGCTGGGCGATTACTATGTCTATGGCGAGGCGAGCGACGGGATCGTGGTGACTCGCCTGGTACGCGATTTCGCGATCAATTCGCGCGCCGATCTCGATGCCTACCTGCTGCTCAATCCCGACAAGGTCGGCCAGAACATGGACCTTGACCTGCATTACCTGCCGGTCAGCACCGGGATGGCGCTGCGCAGCATACTCCCCACGGTCAATGCCGCAGCCATGCGCAGTTCCGAGCGGCCGCCGGTAGAAGCCATGTCAGATGTGAAGCCCGACGTGTTCAAGGCCGCCAACATCGTCTACATCGGTTTCCTCAGCGGGCTTGGCCCCTTGCAGGATCCGCTGTTCCGCGCCTCGGGCTTCCGGCTGGGCGAGGATTTCGACGAACTGGTCGACAAGCCCAGCGGCAGGCGGTTCCGCTCCGATTGGAGCCTGGTTGCGGCCGGAAAGGTGCCGCAACGCGATTATGGCTATATCGCCAGCCTGATCGGGCCAACCGGTAATCGCATCGTCATCGTGGCGGGCACGCGCGACGCGGCAGTGGTGCAAATGGCCGAGATCGCCGCCGATCGCGCGCAGCTTGATGCCATCGACACGCGCACCGGCGATGGAGCTTTCGAGGCGCTGTTCGAAGTGCGCACCCAGGGCAACCTCAACCTGGGCAGTTCGCTCGTCCTTGCCCGGCCCATCCGCGACGGCGGGATCTGGCAGCCTGGGGACATCGCGCCGTCGAGCCCTGCGCCGGCCGCGTCGCCACGCCCCGCCGCCAGCGCAAGATGAAGCGGCGGCAACCCCGAAAAGCGCGTTTCATCGTATCCGTCACCGTACGAAACTAGCGTGACCCGATCCCGCTAGCGCAGACCTTCTGCACAAACGAGGCAGGGGAGAGCGATGGACGGCAGGCGGTTTTCGGTGGCGCTGCGGGCCGGGTGCGCTGGGGTGATGGCCCTGGCGTCCTTACTCGGCCTGGCCGGCTCGGCGCTGGCGCACGATGTGGCCCAAGGCGATCGTGGGTTCCTGGCGCTGACCCATGGCATCCAGTCGGGTCCCTTCGCGTATCTGGGCGCCAAACACATGGTGACGGGCACGGATCACCTGCTGTTCCTGGTGGGGGTGGTGTTCTTCCTGTTTCGCTGGCGGCAGGTCGCACTCTACGTATCGCTCTTCGCGCTTGGTCACAGCGCTACGCTGATCCTCGGCGTGCTTTTGGCGCTGCCGGTCGATCCGCGCGCCGTCGACGCCATCATTGCGCTTTCGATCGTCTACAAGGCGCTCGATAATCTCGATGCCTTCACCCGCTGGTTTGGGTGGCGGCCCGACCCGCGGCTGATGGTGCTCGGCTTTGGCCTGTGCCACGGCCTGGGTCTTGCCACCAAGCTGCAGGATCTCGGCCTCGCGCGGGACGGGCTGGTGGTCAATCTCGTCGCCTTCAACCTGGGGGTTGAGGCGGGTCAGCTGATGGCGCTGGGCGCCATCGTGCTGGTGATGTCGTGGTGGCGCCGCAGCCCCCGTTTCCCTCGCCAGGCGCTGGTCGCCAACGTCGCCCTGATGACGGCGGGTCTTGTTCTTTTCGGCCAGCAGATTGCCGGTCTCATCGCAGGAGGTGCCGCGTGACCGTTTCACCCGAGCCGCTATCGCGGCGTGGTCTCAATACCGCCGTGGCTGCCGCCGTCGGTATGTCCGCCCTGATCCTCGTGGTGGCGGTGCTGCCCGCCGAGCGGGGGATCGACATCACCGGGCTGGGCCGCGTGCTGGGCCTGACGCAGATGGGGGCGATGAAGGTTGCCCAGCGCGATGGAGCCGGGCTTGCCGCCACTGCCACTGCTGGTGACAGCGTGACGACCTTGCCCGATGGCGCGCGGCAAGTGCGCATGGTGATCGGCCCCTTTGGCGGGCGCGAGGCCAAGGCGGTAATGGCCGCCGGCGTGGCAATGACCTATCAGTGGGCGACCGATGGCCAGCCGGTCGAGTTCGAATTCCACGGCGATCCCGAACGGCCGTCAAGGCCGGGCGATTACACCTCCTATGCCCGCGGGACGGCATCGCATGGCGAAGGTCGCTTCACAGCCGGATTTGCCGGGCGTCACGGTTGGTTCTGGAAGAACACGGGCACCAGCCCCGTGGTGATTACCGCGACGGTTCGCGGCCCTGTCGAGCGTTTCGCGCCGCTTGGCGGACCCACTGCCGGGGCGACCACCACCGCCGCGTCTGGAACGGTTGGTGATGCCACGCCCTATGACACGCGCCTGCCGATGAAGCGCTTCATGGCCGAGGTGATGAGCCACGCTGCGCAGCAGACATGGAAGCGACAGGGCTATGTCTCGGACGACAAGGGCCTCCGCTCGCTGTTTCCCCGCACCGACCAGGAGTGGCAGGAAGCGCGCAACGATGCGCAGATGCTGGCCGAACTGAGCAATGTCCTGCTTATCCCTGGGCGCCGCGTGGACCAGCCCGCGTGGACCGAAGCGGTACTTCGCCTGCGTGCCGCGGCGCTGCGCGTTGCCGAGACCACGGGGCGCCGCAACGACGATACCTATATGGCCGCCGGCATGGAAATTAACGATGCCTGCAACGCCTGCCATAAGGTCTACGCGCCTGGCGTGGACTAGAGTGTGAATTCATGAATGGCGCCCCCGAGGTTTGAGGCCAAAGGCCGCGTTGTGGCGGGGGCTTTGGTTCAAATCCCGACGGGACGCCGAAATGGCTTCTATCTCAGCCCGAAGTGCCCCTTGCAAAGGCAGCCAGCCTTCGCGGCGTTCGCTTCGGCCCGATATGCTCGCCGTTTGTGGTTCACCACCTAAACACAAAAAGGGTCGCGGGATTTATGTCCCGGCGGCCCTTCATTGTTGCGGTTGGGTGATCAGGCGTCGCGCCGGCGGCGCAGGCTCATGCGCTGCAATTCGGCCTGGCCATCAATGAACTGGTGCTTGAGCGCGGCACCGATGTGGAGCAGCAACAGCGCCAGCATCAGGTATCCGCCCACCTTGTGCCAGGCGGCGAATTCCTCGTGCAGTTCCATCTGCGGCTTCACGCCGCCGGGTTCGCGGCCGATCTCGGCAATCGGGGTGATCGCGGGCAGGGGCACCAGCCACCAGATACCCGGAGGCGGCGGCGGACCGCCGGGGCGTGCGCCGGGGCCGGGGGGCGGGGGAGCCTTGGCTGCGCCCGGGGCCGGTGCGGCCATCGGCGATGCGCCCATCGCCATCCGCGCGATCTTGGCGCCTTCCGACCCGACCGGCGGATGGGCCGAAAGGATCGCCCAGCCCGACAGCGGCATCAGCACCATCCCGGCGTAAAGCAGGAAGTGAGCAAGATGGGCGGCGTGCCGCTCCCATGTCTTTGTTCCAGGCGCATGCGCGGGCGGCTCGTGCATCAGGCGCCAGACGATGCGCACGATCGTCAGCGCGAGCACGGTGAGGCCGGAGGACAAGTGCGACGTGATGCCGAACGCATAGAACGGCTTGTGCGCCTTGAACCAGGCCCGGCCGATGTCCCAGACCAGCAGGCCGCTGACCAGGTTGTAGATAATGAGGATCGCGATTGCCCAATGGAGCACGATCGCGACGCGGGTATAACGCTGGCCATCCTCGGCGGCGTTCGCTGCCATTCCTTATCCTCCGTCCCGTGATTGATGAGCGCCGTTTCCGGCCTTGGTTCGTCGTGCCCAGGGCCGCGCAGGATCGTTCCTGTCCTGGCCGTCTTGGTGCTAAAAATGAACTAGACAGTCATCATTGTACAAACTAGTCAGCCAAAAGCAAGGCGCGACGTTCCCGCCGCCAAGGCCGGGCGCGATCCGCCGCGGCCGCCTGCGGCAAGGCCGCGCCACCGCTCTGGGACGATGATCTGAAAGGACTGCGAACGATGAAACTTGCCAGGTTTTCCGTTGATGGCCGCACCCGCCTTGGCAAGGTGGTTGGCGACCATGTCGTCGATATCAGCGCGGCCGCGCCCGGTGCCGGGGATTCGATGCGCGCCCTGCTGGAAGATTTCGATGCGCTGCGCAGCGCGATCGATGCGCTGTCCGAACCTTCGTTCCCGCTGGCTGACGTCACTCTCGAAGCGCCGATCGGCGATCCCCAGAAGTACCTGGCGATCGGCATGAACTACCAGTCGCATGTCGACGAAGCCGAAGCGGCGGGCGTGACTGCGCCCAAGACCCAGATCTGGTTCAACAAGCAGGTGACCTGCATCAACGGGCCTTATGCCGAAGTGGAAGTGCCGCGCTCTGCGCCCGACATGGTCGACTACGAGGCCGAACTCGGCGTCGTGATTGGCAAGCGCTGCCGCCATGTCTCGCGCGAGGATGCCCGATCGGTCATCGCCGGTTACGTGGTGTGCAACGATGTTACCGCGCGCGATTGGCAGTTCCGTTCGCCAACCTTCACGCTAGGCAAGTCGTTCGACACGCACGGCCCGATCGGCCCGTGGATCACCACCGACGACGAAGTGGCCGATCCGCACGCGCTCACGCTCACGCTCGAACTCAATGGCGAAGAGCGCCAGCGTGCCTCGACCGGCGAGATGATCTATGACATCTACGACCAGATCGCCTATCTCAGCCAGGTCATGACGCTTGAGCCGGGTGACCTGCTTGCCACCGGCACGCCGGCCGGCGTTGGCATCGCGGGGCATCGCTTCATGAAGGCGGGCGACGTGGTGCGCGTTGCCGTGGATGGCCTGGGCCATATCGAAAACCGCTTTGCCGACGCTGGCTGAACCAGGCCAAGCAATGCAGCACGACTGCACAACGGGAGAGAGCACGATGAGCGTTGCACAGATCGAAACCCCGGTGCCGCGCAGTTTTGCGCGGCGCAACCCGGTGACCGGTGACGTTGCCACCCTAGCCCCCGCGGCCACCGTGGCCGATGCGCAAGCGGCCTGCGATGCGGCCCAGGCCGCCTTTCCCGCCTGGGCGGCGATTGGCCCCAATGCCCGCCGGGCGTTGCTGCTGAACGCGGCCACCGAACTCGAAGCGCGCGCACCCGACTTCATCGCCGCGATGATGGGCGAGATCGGCGCGACCGAGGGTTGGGCCGGGTTCAACCTCATGCTGGCCGTGGGCATCGTGCGCGAGGCCGCGGCGATGACCACGCAGATCGGCGGCGAAGTGATCCCCAGCGACAAGCCGGGGTGCATCGCGATGGCCGTGCGCGAGCCGGTCGGCGTGCTGCTTGGCATCGCGCCATGGAACGCGCCGATCATCCTGGGCGTGCGCGCGATTGCAATGCCGCTGGCTTGCGGCAACACCGTGGTGCTCAAGGCTTCCGAACAGTGCCCGCGCACCCACGCCCTTATCGTCGAAGCCTTTCAGGCTGCCGGCCTGCCGGACGGGGCGGTGCAGATCGTGACCAATGCGCCCGAGGATGCCGCAGCAATCGTCGGTGCCTTGATTGACCATCCGGCCGTGCGCCGGATCAACTTCACCGGCTCCACCGCAGTGGGCAAGATCATCGCCACCCGCGCGGCCGGCCACTTGAAGCCCTGCCTGCTCGAACTGGGCGGCAAGGCGCCGCTGATCGTGCTGGAAGATGCTGACCTGGATGAAGCGGTCAAGGCCGCGGCGTTTGGGGCGTTCATGAACCAGGGCCAGATCTGCATGAGCACCGAGCGGATCATCGTGGTCGAAGCCGTGGCCGAAGAATTTGCCATGCGCTTCAAGGCGAAGGTCGAAACGCTCGCCGTGGGTGACCCGCGCGAGGGCAAGACCCCGCTGGGCGCGGTGGTCGATGCCAAGACCGTGGCGCATTGTCGCTCGCTGGTCGACGACGCGCTGGCGCAGGGCGCCACGCTGCTGGTCGGCGGCGAAACCACCCACAACGTGCTGATGCCCGCGCATGTCGTCGATGGCGTAACGCAGGGCATGAAGCTGTTCCGCGATGAAAGCTTTGGTCCGGTCGTGGGCGTAATTCGTGCCCGCGACGAAGCCCATGCAATCGAACTGGCCAACGATACGGAATACGGGCTTTCGGCTGCGGTCTTTACCCGCGATACCGCACGCGGCCTGAAAGTGGCGCGTCAGATCAAGTCGGGCATCTGCCACGTCAACGGCCCGACGGTGCACGATGAAGCGCAGATGCCGTTCGGCGGTGTCGGCGCCTCTGGCTATGGGCGCTTTGGCGGCAAGGCCGGGATCGACAGCTTCACCGAGCTGCGCTGGATCACCATGGAAACCCAACCGGGCCACTATCCGATCTGATCGCCGCGTCGCGCGATCCTGGCTGACAAGCGCCGTCCCCGCCACTAGGTGGGGGCGGCGTTCGTCGTTTCGGGGCTATCAATGTCTTTTGAATAAAATTCATATTCTATAGATAGTTACGAGAACGAGGATTGCGTTACAAAACGTCGATCGCAACGGTAAAGTGCATGCGTTCCCGATAACTTGCCCCCAAGGCGATGCCTACCAACCGACGGTGTTCGCCGCGGCTGCCGCACAGGCACGCCGGCCACGCCGTCAAAGAACACCTGAGGGGATGAAGTCTTGCACACCAGTTTGCCTCGCCGCGTCGCATCGGTCGCGGTCCTCGCCATGATGCCGATGGCCGCCATGCCGGCCTTCGCCGAGGAAGCGGCAACGCCAGCGCCGGATGCAACGCCCGCCCCGGATGCAGCGCCCGCCCCGGATGCAGCGCCCGCACAGGCTGGGACAAGTGGCGCCGACATCGTCGTGTTCGGCCGCGGCGAATTGAAGATCGGCACGGCGCAATCGGCGAGCGAAGGGACGATTAGTGGTTCGGACTTGCTGGTGCGGCCGCTGTTGCGCACCGCCGAATTGCTGGAGGCCGTTCCTGGCATGGTCGCCGCGCAGCATTCGGGCAGCGGCAAGGCCAACCAGTATTTCCTGCGCGGTTTCAACCTCGACCACGGCTCGGACTTCACCACCTATATCGATGGCGTGCAGATGAACTTCCGCACCCACGGCCACGGCCAGGGTTATCTCGACCTCAATGGACTGATCCCGGAAATCGTTGCGCGCGAAGATTTCCGCAAAGGGCCCTACCGCGCCGATGGCGGCGACTTTGCCATGGCCGGCGCGGCCTACATGACCACCATCCGCAAGTACGATGCCCCGTGGATTTCGACGGAGATCGGCTCCTATGGGCATCGCCGGCTTGCGGCGGGCGGCACGATCAAGACCGGTGATGGCGGCCTGCTCACCGCGGTTGGCGATTTCCGGGTCTATGACGGGCCGTGGCAACAGCCCGAGCGGCTGCGCCACTATGCCGGCTTCGTCAAATATGTCCGGCCCGTTGGCGCTGGCGAACTCGACGTGACGCTGCATGGCTATCGCGGCACCTGGCGGCCGACCGAGCAGATCCCTGAGCGGATCATCGGCTCGTCGTTTTGTGCCAATGCCTACTGCTCGCCCGATCCCACCGCGACGGGGGAAACCACCCGCCTGATCGGCAATGTTGGCTACACCGGCAAAGACTGGCGCGCCAATGCCTATTTCCAGTACTACAACTGGAACATGTACTCCAACCCCGAGTACTATGATGCGGCCGGGCAGAGCGCACAGATCCACCAGGTCGACCGGCGCAAGATCTACGGCCTGACCGGCAGCCGGGACTGGACCGTTTCCGATCGCCTTGCGCTGACAATCGGTACCGAAAACCGCTACGACGATATCGGCCGCGTCGGCGTGCTGCACACCGATGCCCGTCGCCTCGTTGCGTCGCAGGGCACCTATTCGGTGGAGGAAGCGTCGGCAGCGCTTTACGCTTCGGCCACCTGGCGTCCCCTTTCGGGCTTGCGCGTCATCGGTGGCCTGCGCGGGGACTATTATCACTATTCGGTCCACGCGCTCGATCCCGAGGCCGTGGCCCTGGGGCAGGGAAGGGGGAACGACGCGATCCTCTCGCCCAAGCTGCAAGTGGCCTATCAAGTCGGCCCCCACGTCGAGCTCTATGCCAGCTGGGGGCGCGGCTTCCACTCCAACGACGTGCGTGGTGCAGTAACGACCACGCCGGTGCCCGTGCTGGTGCCGGGAACGGGCAAGGAACTGGGCGCGCGCTTCCAGCTCGGGCATTTCAGCCTGACGGCAACCTATTGGTGGCTCGACCTTGGCAGCGAATTGAAGTTCGTGGGCGATTCCAATGCCGTGGAACCCACCGCTGCCAGCCGTCGACGCGGCTATGAACTGGTGGCGTTCTGGCGCCCGGTGCCGTGGCTTGCGCTCGATGGCAACTACACTGCCAGCCATGCCCGCTACGACAACGGTCAATACATTCCCAATGCCTTTGAAAACGCAGCCTCGGCGGGTATTTCCGTCGTCGATGGGCCGTGGGAAGCCAGCGTGCGGTTGCGCCATCTCGGGCCCTATCCGCTGGTCGAGGACAATTCCCAGCGGGACAAGGGCAGCAACGTCGTCAACGTCCGCGCGGCACGAACCTTCGGCGCCTTCCAGGTCTATGGCGAAGTGCTCAACGTCCTGGCCAGCAAGGACAAAGACATCGCCTATTGGTACCAGTCCTATATTCCCGGCTTCGATGCTGCCCCGGTCGAGGGGCGGTTGAGCCGCGTGGTCGAGCCGCGCACACTGCGCATGGGCGTTCGCGTTCATTTCTGACCGATTGAGGCACCTAACATCGCCCGCGCTGAAAGGGCAATGAAACAGGCAAGCCGCCGCGACGCGTGGTGCGTGTCGCGGCTGGTTCGAGCAGAGGGATAGACCAGAGTGAAACTCGCAACATTCGAGGCCGGCGGCGCCGAACAGGTGGGCATCGTCAAGGACGGGGCGATCCTGCCCGTTCCCGGGGCACCGGCCATGATCGACCTGATCGCCGGGTTCGACGCCTGGCAGGATCGCCTGCGCGCGCTAGAGGCTTCGGAAACGGGGTGGATCGTGCTCGACACGGTGCGCCTGCTCGCGCCGATCCGCCGTCCTGGCAAGATCCTCGCCATCGGTCTCAACTATGCCGACCACATTGCCGAGTCCGGCCGTCCGCGGCCCGAACAGCAGATGTGGTTTCTCAAGGCGTCGAGCTCGACCTCGGGCCCGTTCGACCCGATCCCGCTGCCCAAGGCGTCGCCCGACAGCGTCGACTATGAAGTGGAGCTGGTCGCGGTGATCGGCAAGGGCGGGCGCAACATCAGCCGCCAAGACGCACCTGCTGCCGTCTTTGGCTATTGCGTTGGCAACGATGTGAGCGTCCGCGACTGGCAGGGCCATTCCCCGCAATGGTCTGTTGCCAAGTCGTTCGACGGGCATTCGCCGTTCGGTCCGTGGATTACCCTGGCCGACGAGATGCCCGATCCCCATGGGGCCGCGATCACCTGCACGGTGAATGGCGAAGTGCGCCAATCGTCCAACACCGGCAACCTGGTGTTCGATGTGTGGGCGCAGATCGAGTATCTGTCGCAGGCGATGACGCTGGAGCCGGGCGATATCATCTTCACTGGCACACCTGGCGGCGTGGGCTGGGCCCGGCGTCCGCAGGCGATGTTCTCGCCCGGCGATGTTTGCCGCTGCGAGATCGCCGGCCTTGGCCATATCGAAGGCGTTTGTACTCCGGATTGACCGGTTCTGCCTGTGGCCCGCACGCGCCATGCGCACCCCGGCAGGTGCGGACGCAGGCAGAAACCCATTGGCGGTGCATTCGGGGGGACGCACCGCCAATGGCGTATTGACCGAATTGGTCAAAAATGACTATATAGTTTAATTAACTTGAAGTCCGGCGCGGACACCGTCAGCCGGGCAATCCCTGGCCCGCCGCCCGATCGCGGGGTCTCGGCCGGCCCATCGCGGAGCGAGATATCATGAGCATCGCCAAAGCCTACGACGTCGCCTATGTGCGCTTTCGCGCGCCCGACCTCGACAGGATGCGGGCGTTCCTGCTCGATTTCGGCATGGCGGATTCGGTGGCCGAGCAGGAACCCGATCGCCTGTTCATGCGCGGCACCGGGCGCGCACCGTTCCTTCATGCCACCGAGCGCGGGGAGCCCGGCTTTGCCGCCCTTGGTATCTGGGTGCGCGATCGCGCCGATCTTGAAGCGCTGGCGGCGCATGACGGCCTTGAGGTTGAACCGCTCGACGCGCCGGGGGGCGGGTTGGTGGTGCGCCTGACCGATCCCGACGGTTTCTGCATCGAGGCCGTGGCCGAACAGGAAGCCCTGCCGCCGGTCGATCGCCGGGTGCCCTATCCCGATGCCTGGAACCACGCCGGGGAATATCCGCGCGTTGGGCGGTTCCGCCGGGTGCGCCAGGGGCCATCGCATGTCATGCGCCTGGGGCATTGCGTGTTCGGGGTGTCGGACTTCCGCCGCTCGGAAGAGTGGTACAAGACTCGCTTTGGCTTCGTGACGTCTGACGAAATCCAGCCCGAGCCGGGCGTGGCGATCGGCGCTTTCATGCGGGCCGATCGCGGCGACGAGCCTTGCGACCATCACACGGTGTTCCTGTTCTGCCGCCCCGGCGCGCCGCCGCAGTTCATGCATTCGGCCTTCGAAGTGGCCGATGTCGACGACCTGATGGCCGGTCATGATTACCTGATGCAGGCCGGGTGGCATTCGCACTGGGGCGTTGGGCGTCATATCCTGGGCAGCCAGGTGTTTGATTACTGGAACGATCCCTGGGGCCACGAGATCGAGCACTGGACCGACGGCGACCAGCTGCGTGCGGCCGATGGCGGCGGCATCGCCGGGCTGGAAGAACTGCTCGGCGGGCAGTGGGGGCCGCCCAATCCGGTGATCAAGGAACTGATGAAGTAACAACGCGTCGGGCGCGCCGTTGAGCGTCGATCCCGGCCAAACGAGAGGAATTGCAATGCCAGTCGCACTGATCACCGGGTGCAGTTCGGGCTTTGGCGAGGCCATGGCCCTGGCATTCGCCGAACAGGGCTACCAGGTCGTGGCCACCATGCGACGGCCCGAAGCGGCGCCCGCGCGCCTGCTGGAACTTGCCGTGCAACGGCCGGCCGATATCGTGCTGGCGCCGCTCGACGTGACCGATGCGCGCCAGCGCCAGGAGGTCGTCCAGCTCGCGCTGTCGCGGTTCGGACGCATCGACCTGCTGGTGAACAACGCGGGCGTTGGCGCGCGGGGGGCGGTGGAAGACACGCCCGACAGCCAATGGCGCGCAATGTTCGACACCAACCTGTTCGGGCCGCTCGAACTGGTCCGCCAGGTGCTGCCGATCATGCGCGCGCAGCGCAGCGGGCGTATCGTCAACGTCACGTCGGTTGCGGCGATCATGAAAACGCCGTTCATGGCGGCCTATTGCGCCAGCAAGCACGCGTTCGATACCGCCACGGCGGCGCTCAATGCAGAGGCGCGCAGCTTTGGCGTGCGCGTGGTCAGCGTGATGCCGGGGCCGTTCAAGACCGCGCTGCCCGCCAAGTCCCTCGATCGGGAACCGAGCGCGCCTTATGCCGAGACCGGCGCGCGCTTCAACGCCAATTTCGACGCGCTGGAAGCCAAGGCACCCGAAGACCTAACCCCGGTGGTCCAGGCTGCGATCGCTGCGGCCACCGATCCCGACCCGCGCCTGCGCTACCTTGCGGGGGCAGAAGTCGTGCCGATCCTGCCACCGATCCTCGAAGCGCTTGCCCCGCTCGAAAAGATCGCCCTGCACCTTACCGGACAGGGTTGAAGGGGCGCTAATGAAAGACCGGCTCCGGGGGCCTGCGCCGAACCGCCGCACCGTGCTCGCGGCGGGATTGGGCGTGGCCCTTGGGGCAGGCCCCGGGGTGGCTGCGGGTGAGTCCTCTCAATCACCCGGCCGGCCGTCCCGGGGCCGCTTCGATCGTGCCGCCTACGCCCGCTATATCGCGCTGATGAACGCGGGCGACCTGCGCTTCGTCGATTACTATGCCGACGACGTCCGCTTCGTCATGGGGATCCGTGGCAGGGCGGACGTTCGCGCATTCTATCAGCGGCAGCAGCCTTTCGTGCGCGAACGGCTGGACGTGCTGTTCTTCTGTGCAGACACCCAAGGTGCGGCTGCGCAAGTGCGCAGCGAAATCCGCTGCATTCGCGATTGTGACGATCATGGCCTGTTCGGCCGCGCGTTGCGCGCGGGGGAGCGCCAGGTTATCCGCGGGTGCCTGCTCTATTCCCTCAATGCCGCCGGGCAGATTGCCGCGGTGGACGGTCCCCCGCCTGAAATCCTGGAACCCTGGCATTCCGCTGGCTGAAACGTGGGGCCGGCCGGGTCTGGCCGGCCCCAAGTTCGAACTGCGGGATCAGGCTGCTGCGCGCGCGCGGCTGCGCAACTGGCTCACCAGTGCCAGCGCTGCGGCGCCAAGGCAAAGCAGGCCGAGCGTTTGCAGCGCGGCCGGCAGGCTTCCATCGTGATACCCGCGCATGAAGGCAATGGCCTGGGTGCTCAGCGGCTGGCCGATCCACCACCCGCTCATGAACAGGCCCGTGCCGCGGCCGCGCACTTCGAACGGCAGGCTGCCCATCGCCAGCACCACCAGCGCCGGCAGCAACATGCCCGAGCCGACCTGGTTGACGACCAGCCACAGCGTGAACGCGCCGGTGGCCGGGGCATGGTTCATCAGCACGTAGGACACGCCGAGCAGGCCAAAGGCGGTCAGCAATTGCGTCGCCGGCGCAAGCCGCGCGGTGAAGCGGCGATAAAGCAGCGTTCCGGCGGCCACGGACAGCCCGGCCAACCCGCTGAACAAGCCGAGCGCGCTGGCCGACGTCACCCCGTGGTATTCGCTGAGCATCGCGCTCACCTGGATCTGCATGGTGAAGAACATCGTCCCGCCAAAGATCGCCAGCAGCGAGATCGGCACGATCGCTTTCCAGGGAAAGCGCACGCCCGGCGCTGCGGCTTCTGCAGCCGGCTCGTCGTTGCGGCTCGGTTCCCAGGTCCAGATCACCAGGGCGAGGGCGAAGACGATCGAGACGCCATAGGCGGCGAACGCACCGCGCCAGCCAAAGCTGCCCAATGCCCCGCCAAGCAGCGCCAGCACGATCGACGCGACCGAGGCAACCGCAGTCTGGTTGGCCAGCCATTTCTCGCGCTCGCGCCCGTGGAAATAGTCGCCGATCAGCGTGGTGCTGGAAATCACGATCAGCGCTTCCATCGCGCCGAGCACCACGCGGCTGGCGATGATCGTCATCAGGCTTTCGACGAAGATCGGCACCATCCCTACCACGGAATAGACGACGAGCGCGCCGATGCAGGTCTTGCGCCGGCCGAAGAAGTCGACGACGACCCCCGCCACCGGCGACAGCAGCGCCACGCAAAGCGCCGGCAGCGTGAGCATGAGCGGGACCAGGTATTCGACCCCGGGTACCGCGTGATAGTGCGCCATGATCTGCGGCAGCACCGGGACGAGCACGATCAGGCCCATCACCGCCATGGTGATGGGCAGCAGGAGCAAGATGCCCTGCAGCGTGCCGGCTTGGCGTCCAGCGACGGTCATTGGTTTTGGCTCCCCTTGCGAAATCTGGATACGATGCGCGGGCCGTCGCAGCCGCGAGGCGGCATGCAGACAGTCGATCGCCAGACTCTAGAGCCGGGACGGGTGCCGAGTTAGGTGTACAGATTGCGGATAAGCCCACGATGCGCCCCGGCAGCACTGCATGCCGGGCGCATCGTGGGCCTGATTCTTGCCCGGCGATCAGGCCGGAACGTCGGCCGGACGGGTCAACGTGCGGCGCAGGGCGTTGCGCCAGCCATCGATCAAGGGCTGGCGGTGCGCTGCGGGCATGGCCGGGCGCTGTACGTCTCGCCCGGTCCAGGTGCGGGAAAGATCGGCAAGCCCGCTCCACACCCCGGTCGCCAGGCCGGCGTGGAACGCGGCGCCCAGCGCCGTGGTTTCCAGGTTGTGGGGGCGTTCCACCGGCACTTGCAGCATGTCTGCCAGAAACTGGCACAACCAGTCGTTGGCCGTCATCCCGCCGTCCACGCGCATGGCGGCCGGCACTGCGCCGCTGTCGCGCGCCATCGCTTCAAGCAGGTCCCACGATTGATAGGCGACCGCTTCGAGCGCGGCGCGCGCAAGATGGGCGGGCGTGGCATCCAGCGTCAGCCCATGGATTGCGCCGCGCGCGTCAGGGTCCCAATGCGGCGCACCCAGGCCGACAAACGCTGGCACCATGTAGATGCCATGGCTGTCGGGCACGCGGGTGGCCATGTCGTTGGTTTCGCGGGCATGGGTGATGATGCCTAGCCCATCGCGCAGCCACTTGATCGCCGCGCCGGCCACGAAGATCGACCCTTCGAGCGCATAGGTCGTCTTGCCGCCCAGCCGATAGGCCGGCGTCGTGAGCAAGCGGTTTTGCGATACCGGCGCGGTTTCACCGGTGTTGAGCAGCATGAAGCAGCCCGTGCCATAGGTGGACTTGGCCATGCCCCGCTCGAAGCAGGCCTGGCCGAACAGCGCCGCCTGCTGATCGCCCACCAACCCCGCGATCGGAATGGACGTGTCGAACAGATCGGGCGCGGTATGGCCAAAGATGCCGCTGTTGTCGGTCACTTGCGGCAGGATCGCCATCGGCACGCGCAGCAGCTGGCACAGTTCTTCGTCCCACTGCTGGCGGTGGATGTCGAACAGCAGCGTGCGCGAGGCGTTGGTGATATCGGTGGCGTGCACGGCGCCGCCGGTCAGCCGCCACAGCAGGAAACAGTCGATCGTGCCCATCGCCAGGCGGCCGGCGTCGGCATCGGCGCGCGCGCCGGGCACGTTGTCGAGAATCCAGGCCGCCTTGGTGCCCGAAAAATAGGGGTCGAGCAGCAGGCCGGTGCGGCTGCGCACCATGTCTTCCAGCCCCTGGTCCTTGAGCGCCTGGCAGGCCGCGGCCGTGCGGCGATCCTGCCAGACCACCGCGTTGTAGACCGGACGGCCCGTCTCGCGGTTCCAGATCACCACGGTTTCGCGCTGGTTGGCGATGCCGATGCCGGCAATATCGGCCGCTTTCAGCCCGCTTTGCGCAATCGCTTCGCGCGCGGTCTCCACCGTGTCGCGCCAGATGTCCTCGGGATCATGCTCGACCCAGCCGGCCTGCGGGTAATGCTGGGGAAATTCGCGCTGGCTGGTCGCGCAGGCGCGGGCATCGGCATCGAACACGATGCAGCGGGTCGACGTGGTGCCTTGGTCGATCGCAAGGATATGGCGGGGTTGGGTCATGGGGTCTTGTCCTGTGAGGCGCCTCGATCGGCACGAAAGGCGGGGAAGGGTCAGGCCGAGGCTGGCAGGAATGGGCGGATCGCGGCCTGATAGAGCCCGGCACCGATGATCCCGCCCAACGTGGGCGCCGCGATCGGTATCCACCAATAGTTGTCTGGCGCGGGGAAGGCGGCCGGCCCCCAGCCGGCGACGAAGCAGAACAGGCGTGGCCCCAGGTCACGTGCCGGGTTGAGCGGCCAGGCTTCAAGGAAACCGCCGCAGGCGCCAATGCACGCCACCAGCAAGCCGATCGCCAGCGCCCCGGAATTGGCCATCGGCGCCTGGGTATTGGCCTGGTCGGTGATGGCAAAAATCCCGAGCAGCAGGATCGCGGTCAGGATGACTTCATCCCAGAAGGCGTGAAACGGCGTAATGAATTGGCCGGGGTGGGTAAAGAACACGCCGGCCGCGCCGCCCGCGCTGCGGGTCAGCCCGTGGACGGCGTTGTAATGGTCGATCACCGGCTGGAACAACTGGTAGACCAGCACCGCGCCGGCAAAGCCGCCGGCGATCTGGGCCGCGATATAGAGCGGGGCTTTGCGCGCCTCGAACCCGCGGAACAGCACGAGCGCCAGAGTGACCGCCGGGTTGGCATGCGTGCCCGAAACGGCGCCCGTGACATAGATCGCCAGCGTAACGGCGAGGCCCCAAGCGATGCACACGCCCCAATAGGCGGTGGCATATGGGCTCGGGTCATAGAGCGTGATCATCGCTGCTGCTGAATCGCCCAGCGTGATGATGATCATCACCGCAATGAATTCGGACAGCAACTCTCCGACCAGGCGTTTGCGCGGGCTCATGGCGATCCTCTGTGCGGGTTGAGCGGGCCGTTTTTGCAAGGCCCATCGTTACCGATCCAAGGTGGTAATCGCTTTGACCGGCGCGTCAAACGAAAAGTTCGTTTTCGCGCATTTCCGGGCTGGAGGCGCGATCTATACCGTGGTGCTGAGGCGGTGGAATTTATGAGAGTATATCTATAATTCAATAAAAACAGCAATTTAAATTGGGTTTTCGAGACATTTCCTATTGTGGGTGTGGCGGGGCTTTGTGCGCTAACGCGCGCAGTGGAATTTCGGAAAAGTGCGAAAAGGCGCGAAAGTGCTCGATCTTCGCGCCGGAATCGGTTATCAACCTGCCACCGATGGCCTGCGTGGCAGGCGGCAAAGGCATGACCATGACGCGCGATCCGCTCCTGAACTCGTATGACCTGCTGATCGTTGGCGGCGGTATCAACGGCGCCGGCATTGCGCGCGACGCTGCCGGGCGCGGCCTTTCGGTCTTGCTCGTGGAGCAGGACGATCTCGCGGCCCACACCTCGTCGGCCAGCACCAAGCTGGTGCATGGCGGCCTACGCTATCTGGAATACGGCGAATTCCGTCTGGTGCGCGAGGCCTTGATGGAGCGCGAGCGGCTGTGGGCCATGGCCCCGCACATCATCTGGCCGCTTTCGTTCGTCCTGCCCCAGCGCGGGGCCCTGCGCCCGGCCTGGATGGTGCGGCTGGGCTTGTGGCTTTACGATCACCTGGGCGGGCGCAAGCGTCTTCCCGCAACCCGGTCGGTCGATCTTGCGCGCGGCCCGCTGGGGCAGGGACTGGTCGACGCGGTCAAGGGCCGTGCTTTCGTCTATTCCGACTGCTGGGTTGAAGACAGTCGCCTGGTGGTGCTTAACGCCATGGATGCGCGCGCACGCGGTGCCACCGTGCTGACGCGCACCCGCCTTCTCGCGGCCCATCGCGAGGATGGCCATTGGCTTGCCACGATCCGTGACAGCAACGGGCAGCAGCGCCAGGTGCAGGCGCGGGGCCTGGTCAATGCCGCTGGTCCTTGGGTGGCCGAAGTGCTTGGCCGGATTGCCGGCGCGCCGCAGGATCGTGCCATGCGCCTGGTTCAGGGCAGCCATATCGTCTTGCCCCGCCTTTATGACGGGGATCACGCATTTCTGTTGCAAAACAACGATCGACGCGTGGTCTTTGCCATTCCTTATGAGCAGGATTTCACCCTGATCGGCACCACCGACGAAGTGTGGGACCAGGCGCCGGGCCGCGCCACGATCAGCACCACGGAGCGCGACTATCTGCTCGATGTGGTGCGCCGCCATTTCACCCGCCCGGTGGGCGAGGCCGATATCGTCTGGACCTATTCGGGCATCCGCCCGCTCTATGACGACAAGGCCAGCAACGCTTCGGCGGTGACGCGCGACTACGTGCTGGATCTGGACCAGCGCGAGGGCCAGGCGCCATTGCTCAGCGTCTTTGGCGGCAAGATCACTACCTACCGCAAGCTGGCCGAGCATGCGCTGGAAAAGCTGGAAGCGGCATTTCCCCAGGCCGGCCCGGCATGGACGGGCGGCGCCACTCTGCCCGGAGGCGACTTCCCCGCCGAGGGCTTCGGCGAACTGGTGGACGCGTTCTGCCGCGAGCGGCCGGGCCTGCCGCGTGCCTTGCTTACCCGCTGGGCGCGCGCATACGGCACGAATGCGCGGCAGCTTTTTGCCCAGGCACACAGCATTGCCGATCTTGGCGAGGATTTCGGCGGCGGGCTTCATGCCGCCGAACTGGCCTATCTGGCGCAACACGAATGGGCCGTGACTGCTGAAGACGTGGTGGCGCGGCGCAGCAAGTTGCTGCTGCGCCTTGCGCCCGAGGCGTGGCCCCGGATCGATGCCTGGCTTGCCCAATGGCGGGAAGCGCGCCAAGGGTAAGGCCACGTTCGATCCGGCCGCGTGGTGCGGCCAAGGCTTGGAGTTGCGATTTTGGCCGATCTTGCTGCGATCAGGCACAGGAGCCTTATCGAATACCTGCAGGGTGCGCGGTTTGCCGGGGTTGAGGAATTGGCTGGCGTGCTGGGCGTCACCCAGCAGACCATCCGCAAGGACCTCGATCTGCTCGCCAGCCGCCATCTGCTCACGCGGGTGCGGGGCGGCGCCATGCTGGAATCCCGGCTCGACAACATCGGCTATTCCACCCGCCGCGCCATTGCCGCCCATGCCAAGGATGCGATCGGACGCAAGGCCGCCGAACTCCTGCCCAACAATGCCTCGCTGTTTCTGAACATCGGCACCACCACCGAAGCCGTGGCACGCAACCTGCTGGATCACGAGCATCTGCTGGTGGTGACCAACAACCTAAACGTCGCCGATATCCTGGCCCAGAACAGCCGCATCGAGGTGATCGTGGCAGGTGGGCGGCTGCGCGCCAACGACCGGGCCGTAATCGGCAGCCTGACGGTCGATTTCATCAAGGGTTTCAAGGTCGATTACGCGGTCATCGGGACCAGTGCGCTCGACGCCGATGGCGATCTGCTGGATTTCGACATCAACGAAGTCACGGTTAGCCAGACGATCATTGCCCAGGCCCGCAAAGTCATGCTGGTGGCCGACGCGACCAAGTTCGAGCGGCTTGCCCCGGCACGGATCGGTTCGCTTTCCAACATCGACCTTTTCGTCACCGACAGCATGCCGCCCGAACAGCGCGCCGGCTTGGTCCAGCGCCACAATGTGGAAATCGTTCTGGCATCGTGATGCGGGCGCTAGGCCCTGGCGGCGGCTGGCAAACGCGTGTCGCCTGGGCGCCAGGTCAATAGACGTCGCGTTTGTAACGCCCGGCTTCTGCCAGCGCCTGCAACTGCTCTTCCCCCAGGATCGCCTGGAGCGCCGCGTCCACCCCGCTGGCCATGCCCTCCAGGCTGCCGCAGACCAGGATAGTGGCTCCCGCTGCGACAAAGGCGCTGATCGTATCGGCCGCTTCGCTGACGCGATGCTGGACATAGCGGCCGCAATCGGGATCGCGCGAAAACACGCGATCCAGCCGGGCGAGGGTGCCATCGCCCAGCCATCCCGCCAGCTCCTCGGCAAAAAACGCCTCGTGCGCTTGCGTGCGTTCGCCATAAAGCAGCCAGTGCCCCTTGCTGCCCGCCAGGGACTGGGCGCGTAGATGGGCGCGCAAGCCGGCGATGCCGGTGCCGTTGCCGATCAGGATCAGTGGCTGCCCGTCGCTGGCGGCATGAAATGACGGATTGCGGCGCAAGCGAGCCGAGGTGGTCGAGCCCAGCGGCAGCGTTGCCGTCAGCCACCCGGATCCCACGCCCAGCGTTCCATCGGGCTTGACCACTTGGCGCACGACCACATCGAGCGTGCCGTCCGCGCCGATCGACGCGGCAGAATAGCTGCGGACCGGTGCACCGGGTGCGGCTGCCTGCACTTCCACGATATCTCCGGCCTGCCAATCGGCGGAATGACCGCGCGGCGGCTGGAAGCGCAGATGAAAGACCGGGGCCGCCGTGCTCGCCGGATTGAGCACCGTGCGATCGACCAGTCGCCACTGGGCAAAGGCGGACGCTTCGCCGCTCGCGATGTCCGCCGCGCCGAGGGATTTGAGCGCTTCCTGCCAGCCTTGCGCGCCATCGCCAGCGCGGCGGTCGAGTGCAACCAGGGGAAACAGCGGCCGTGCCGCGCACCCAGACAGCCAGGCATCCACCTCGCGGCCGAACGCGCAAAACGCGCCGTATTCGCTGTCTCCGATCGCCAGCACGCCATAGCGCAGATCGCCAAGGTCGGGCCGTGGCCCCCGCATGACCTGCCGGGCAAAGCCGCGCGCCGCATCGGGCGCTTCGCCATCGCCATATGTGCTTACCACCAGCAGTGCGCGGCTTGCCTGCGCCAGGTCCGCTGCGGTGAGCCGGCCCATGGATACCACCTTGGCGCCCACGCCGCCCTGCGCCAGCGCATGGGCGGCGGCATGGGCCTGCGCGGCGGCAAAGCCGGTCTGGCTGGCATAGGCGATGAGGATCGCATCCGGACCACCATTGGCCTCGGGCGCGACACGGGCGAGCGCCTTGGCCGCGCGGCTCTGCCGGCGCCGCGAAAGGTAAAGCAGCAGTCCGGTAACCGCGAACAGCGGCATGGCCAGGCTGGTGACCAGCATCACGATCCGCCCGGGCAGGCCGAAGAACGCGCCCCGGTGCAATTCGAACATGCTTTGCGTGATGACCGTGCCAAGCGGGCGCCGGGCATAGAGATCGCGCTTCACCAGCGTGCTCGCGGCCGGATCGTAGGTAAAGATATCCGTCTGGCGCAGATGCCGGGCATCGGCGCGGCGCGCTTCGAAGCGGATCGTCTTCATCGGGCGATCGGCCGGTGGGCGGGCAATGCGCACCCAAGCATAGTGATCTCCGGTTGTGGCGCGGAACTGTGCCCAGGCCAGGTCCACCGGCGGACGCGGTGCCAATCCTGGCGCCCGCTTGCCGGCCGGCTCGTCGTCGGCCCCTGCTTTGCCGGTCATCACCTGCGTCACGCCCTGGCGATACCAGTCATAGCTCCACCACAGGCCGGTGAGCGCGCTGAGCAGATAGAACGCGAGCATCCACGTGCCGATCACGGCATGCAGCGCACGCCACAGATTGCGGCCGGTCTTGCGGCGGTCGAGCACCAGCCAGGCCCGCCAGTCTGACGCCTGCCGCGGCCAGCGCAGATAGAGGCCCGACAGCGCGAAGAAGATCAGGGCAAGCGCGCTGAATCCGGTGATCTGCCGGCCCGGCCCTTTGCCACCGCCGGGCAGGGCCAGCCAGCGATGCAGATGATCGATCGTTTCGAACACGGCATCCGCACGCCCCGGCCCCAGCCAGCGCCCGGTGGCGCGATCGACCTGGCCTTCCAGGCGGCCCTGGCCGCTCGCGGCATTGAGGCGGACGCTGTGCGACCGGGTGCGCGGCATTTGCCAGTCCAACCGGGTCACGCGGTAGCCGGGCTTGGCCGCTTCGATCCGTGCGATGAGCTGGTCAGGCGAAAGATCGGGGGCGGCAGGAACGCCCGGAGCAAACAAAGCCGGATCGACCGCTTCGCGAATCTCGTCCTCGAAACTCATCATCGCGCCGGTCACGCCCATCAGCGCCAGGACCAACCCGGCCGTAATCCCCAGCAGCCAGTGGATTTGAAACACGATGCGCTTGGTCACGACAACCCCGGTCAGGGCACGCCCGATGCGCGCCGATGGGGTCGCTCTAGCAAGGCTCGGCAAAAATGCAATTGCAACCGATTATCATTATTAGTATCGGGCCGGCGACACGTCACAGCATCGGGGACATACATGAGCATCTGGTTGATCGCGGCATCGGCTGCCACCATGGCCGCCGGCGGCGCCGAGGCTGCCCCTGGCGACCAGCGCGGCGAACGCCAACTGGACGAAGACATCGTCGTCACCGGGCAACGCCCCTCATTCAAGACCGAAGTCGTGCAGGTTGGCGCGTTTCGCAACCAGTCCGTGCTCGACACGCCGGCGACAGTGGCCGTCATCCCGCGCGCGCTGCTCGATGCGCAGGGTGCGATCGGGCTGGAAGAGGCGCTGCGTAACACCCCCGGCGTCACGCAGCAGGCGACCAGCCCCACCACCAGCAACAATTTCGTTTCGCGCGGTGTGCTGATGAATGCGCGCACCAATTACCGCCTCAACGGCGGGTTGCAGGTCATCAACCTCAGCCCGGTGCCGATCGAGAACAAGCAGCGGGTTGAACTGCTCAAGGGCGTTTCGGCGCTCTATTATGGCATTTCCACGCCTTCGGGCATCGTCAACGTCGTAACCAAGCGCGCCGGAACGCAGCCGGTCAACACGCTGACCATCAACGGCGATGCCGAAGGCAGCGTTGGCGCAGGCGTCGATTTCGGCCGCAAGATCGGTGCCGAGGGACAATTCGGCGTGCGGCTCAACGCGTACGGCAGCCACATCGAAACCCCGATCAATGGCGTCAACGGCTATCGCTATCTCGCCAGCGGGGCATTCGATTGGCAAGTGAGCGACCGGCTCGCGCTCAAGCTCGATGTGGAACACTATCGTCGCGCAACCGACGAGCCGGGCGGCATTTCGCTGGCCGCGTTCCAACTGCTCAAGACTGTTCCCGATCCTCATGCCCGGTATGCGCCGGTGAACGCGCCGTATCGCACCTGGTCCACCAATGTGCTGGGGCGCGCGGACTATGCGATTGCCGGGGATTGGTCGGTGCGAGTTGAAAGCGGCCTTGCCACCTCGCGCCGGCAGCGCGCACGTGCGGATTTCAGCTTTACCAGTGCGGCAACGGTGGCCAGCGGGGCTGGGCGGATCGCGGGCAACTACACCCCGGACCAAAGCTATCGCAACGAGTATTTGCGCGGCGAAGTGGCCGGTTCGGTTGAAACGCTGGGCATCCGTCATGAATTGCTGCTGGGGGCGGCGCGCAATCGTCAGGTGCAGGATGACCAGCACCAGCAAAGCTATACCAGCGCGGCGCAAAATTTCTATGTCGCGCCGTCATATAGCTTCGACACGCTGACGTTCACGACCACGCGGCTTGCGGCCGGGAGCGTCAACATCGACACCGGTTTCTATGTGCTCGATACCGCGCACGTGGGCGAGCGGTTGCTGCTGATCGGCGGCGTGCGGCGCGTGCTCTATGACACTGAAAATCTGGACGGCAGCGGCCGCTATCGGATGACGGCGTGGACCCCGACCGGTGGCGTGGTGTTCAAGCCGACGCCGCGGTCGAGCCTCTATTTCACCTATATCGAAGGGCTGGAAAGCGCCGGCACCGCACCCGATGGCACGACGAACCAGGGCGAAATCATGCCGCCGGTGATCAGCCGCCAGTATGAAGCGGGCGCGCGCGTCGAGGTGCTTGGCGCCCTTGCCAGCCTGGCCTGGTTCCACATCGATCGCGGGCTGTCCTACACGGACCTTTCCGGCGGATCGCCGGGCACCTACGTCACCAATGGGCGCGCAGTGCACCAGGGGGTGGAAGCATCGGTGCAGGGCCGGTTGACGCGCACCGTCTCGGTATCGCTGGCGGGGCAATATCTGCGCGCGGTCCAGCGTGAAACCGGCAGTGCAGCGCAGGATGGCAAATGGGTGGACAACACACCGCGCTGGTCTGGCTCGGCCTTTGTCGAATATCGCCCGGCTGCCTTGCCGGCGCTGGGCGTGAGTGCAGGTCTGTTTTACACCGGAAAGCGCTATGCCGATGCCCAGAACCTGTATGTGATGCCGGCCTATACCACCTACAGCCTGGGCGCCGATTACAAGCTGCGCTTGCCCCAGGGCCGGGCGCTGACACTGCGGGTCAACGGCGATAACATCACCAATACCCGCTATTGGGCAACCGGTGGCTCGGTCTTCTACGTGGGCCTTGCCCGGCAGGTTCGCTTTTCGGCGAGCATGGACTTCTGATCCCGCCGCGTGGCGGCCGATCCGTTGCGGCGCCGGTTTGGCGCCGCCACAGGATCGGCCCGTTCACACGGTCGATCCGATCATCGTATCGAACCGCGGCGGAAAAGGTTGACGATGGCAAGCAGCACCACCGCGCCGGCCAGCGACACCAGGAACGTGGTCACGGTAAGCGGCGCATCGTTGATGTCGCCGCGAGCCAGGATCAGGCCGCCAAGGAATGAGCCGACGATGCCCACCACGATGTTGAGGACGATGCCCTGCTGCCCATCAGTGCGCATGATCACGCTTGCCAGCCAGCCGATGACGCCGCCGACGACGAGCCACATGATAATTCCCATAATCGTTCTCCTGCGCTTTTCCAGGCGATCGGGCCATTTTGCCTGATCACGATGGTAGCCAAGATGAACCCCAGGCAGGTTGCGATGTTCCTGTTTTAAATCGCCTTGCAGAAATAAATAAAACGCGGCGATATTTCGGAGAGTATTTACTGCACAGAAAATATAAATCCGTGCTGATGCAACGATAAGATCATGGGATCGTTGTCTGGTTGCTCCAAGCGACACTTGCCCAACCTGGTCAGGGCGTTTGCAGCCAATGTGCAGACGTTCGCCGGCATGCCCGGCCGGTGCGGGTTTGCGAGGAACAACACCATGAAACGTGCAATCGTCTCCGTCGTACTTTCGACGGCCATGCTCGGCGTTCCCGTGCTCGCCCACTCCCAGATTGCGGCCCAGATTTCCCCCTCGATCACCACGCCTGCCACCACTGGCAGCTATTCCAGCACGCAGGTGGGTGTTTCGCCGGTCCGGGGCCTGGATGGGCCGGCATTTTCCGCCGCAGCTTCTGACGCAAACCTGTTCCAGATCGCGGCCAGCCGCCTCAGCCTGACCCGTTCGCAACGCAGCGATGTCCAGGCCTATGCCCGGCGCATCATTGCCGAGGCGGGCACGTCGCAAGACACGCTGCTCGCTTCGCTCAACAACGATCAGCGCAAGATCGCCAAGCCGACCACCCGCTTGTCAGCCAATCGCGCCGCAATGCTCAGGATGCTGCGCAAGACCCCGCGCAGCGGCTTCGACAATATGTACCTGACGCAGTCGGCCAAGGTCCAGCAGGGCAACTGGGCTGTCTACAAGGGTTATGCTGCCGACGGCGCAGACCAGTCGCTCAAGCAGGTAGCCGGCAACGGCGTGCCGATCATCGAGCAGCAACTGACACAGGGCGACGCACTGCTGCCATCGGCGCTCGCCGCACACTGACCGGCCTTGGCCGCCCGGCCTGATCCCCAGAGGGCCGGGCGCACCATCTGCCCTCATGCCAAGCGAGAAGACTGACATGGATAACCAACACGATATTTCGGTCCTCAACGGGCTGATCGCGACGACTTTCGACAGCCTCAAGGGCTTCGACGATGCCGCCGAACATGCCGATAGCACGCGCTATGCGGCGATTTTCGCCAAGTTTGCGCAAGAACGCACCCAGGTGGCCCAGGCGCTTCAAGCGCAGGTCCGCGTGCTGGGTGGCGATCCGGAAGTTGGCGCCACCTTGCTGGGGGCAGCCCATCGCGGCTTCATGGATCTCAAGCAGGCGCTGCTCGGTCGCAACGACCAGGCGATCATCGAGGAAGTCGAGCGTGGCGAGGATCATATCAAGGCCAAGTTCGAATACGCGCTGGACGATACCGAATTGCAATCGGGCACGCGCGACGCCGTTCGCGAAGCGTTCCTCTCCGTTCAGGCCGGGCATGACCAGGCCAGCGCGCTCAAGCACGGACGCGAATGAACGGGCCAGGCGCGGCGGCTGGCGGATTTAGGGTGCCAGCCGCCCGCTTTCATCGAAAGGATCAAGGCCATGGCTTTGGATGCACAACCTCTTGCCGCACCTGCCGGCGCGATTGCCCTGATTTCTGCCGATGACTTGCGCGGCAAGGCCGTGCACGGCCGCGACGGCGACAAGCTGGGCACCATCGCCAAGCTGGTCCTGGACGAACGCAGCGGGCAGATCGCCTATATCATCCTTTCCACCGGTGGCTTCCTTGGCCTTGGCCAAAGCTATCACCCCGTTCCGTGGTCTGCCTTCCAGTACGACGACGGCCAAAGCGGCTATGTGACTGCGATCGACAAGCGGCTGCTCGAGGGGGCACCCAGCTTTCGCCCCGATTCCGCCCCGCTGTTCGACGACGCCTATGGCCGACGCGTGACCGACTATTATCGCGCGCCGCCGGCCGATATCGTGGCGTTCTAAGCGGTCGGCGCCTGGACCGCCGTGGCAGGCGGCGTCGCTGCGCAAGGGGCAATAAGTCTATCAGCAATGCTCGTTGGCCAAGGCGGGCGGTTGGGGGCAGGCAAGGCGTAAGACAGACAGGGGAACTCGATCATGCCCAAGCCCATTCGCGCCGCTCTTGGTAGCCTTTTGGCCATGGCGACGCTGGCGCCAGCCCACGCGGCGCCGGTTGCGGTCGCCCGCGTCCATGCCGGTGCCTTGCCCATCGACGCGCACCTCGATCTGCCCGAAACGTTCGATCCGGGCCGCGCCGATGCGTCGGGGCAGGGGCAGTTCAGCCTGGCCCAGGCGCGGCAGGGCGGGTTGAAAGGCGCGGTGATCGCGGTCTTCGTGCCGCAAGGAGACGATAGTCCGGCGGCCCAGGCCGCTGCCACAGCCGGTGCGCTGCGCAAGCATACGATCATCGATGCCTTGGCCAGTTCCTATCCCGATCGCGCCGCGCGGGCGCTCACCCCGACAGATTTCCGCCGCATTGCCATAAGCGGCCGCCTTGCGGTGATCGAAAGCGTGGTCAACGGCGGCGCCTTTGTGCGCGATGCGGACGATGTCGATCCCTGGGGGCGGCGCGGCGTGCGCGTGTTCGGCTTCGTTCACGCCGGGCACAATGCCCTGGCCGACAGCTCGCGCCCCGCACTGGTGCGTGGGGAAGGGGTATCACGCTGGGGTGGGCTGTCGCCTGCGGGCAAGCGGGTGCTGGCGCGGCTCAACCAGCTTGGCGTGCTCGTCGATGTCTCGCAACTGAGCGACGCAGCCTTTGCCGACGTGCTGGCGCTCAGCACTGCGCCGGTGGTCGCCACCCATTCCGACTTGCGCAGCCTGGTGGACAACACCCGCAATCTTACCGATGCGCAACTCGATGCGCTCAAGGGCAAGGGCGGGGTCATCGCGATCAATGCCTTCAGCGCCTATCTGCGGCCGCGCGATCCGGCCTTTGCCCAGCGCATCGTGGCCTTGCAGCAGGAATTCGGCATTGCCGATGGTAAGGCCACGCTGCCGCCCGAAAAGGCCGCCGAATACGACCGGCGCTATCACGCGCTGCGCGCCGAAGAGCCGCGTGCCAGTGTCAAGGATCTGGTCGATGCAGTCGATCACGCGGTGCGGCGCATCGGCATCGACCATGTCGCCTTGTCTAGCGATTTCAACCACGGCGGCGGCATCGTCGGCTGGGAGGATGAAAGCCAGGCCCAGGCCGTCACGGCTGAACTGGTACGGCGTGGGTACAAGCCCGCCGCGATTGCCAAGCTGTGGAGCGGAAACTTCCTGCGCGTGTGGCAGGCGGCAGAGGCGGGGCGCACCACGCCCCGCTGATCGCGGCCGCCTATCGCGCTGGGGACGGCACCGCCAAGCCGAGATGATCGCGCAAGGTTGTGCCGACATAGGCGCTGCAGACCAGCCCGCGCCGTTGCAGGATGGGGACGATATCAGCGAAAAAGCGGTCGGCGCCCAGCGGCCCAACTTGCTCAGTGGCCAGCCTGCCCTTTCGCGCAGCGTATGGCGAAAGTCTCCGCCACGGATGGCGTCGGTTGGCGGCGGAATGGCGCCAGCCGCCGTGGTGAATGCCATCGGCGGTGACGAACCGGGCCAGATGCATGGAAACTTGCGTTGTCAGCGGGTTTTCTTGCCCGATGCGCCATCCTTGCGCGGCTGGCCCAGCACCAGGCCCAAAGCCATCGGCACGAGGAAGGCCAACGCTTGAAGCGGATGGAGCGCCAGGCCGACGATGCCCGGTCCGGGGCAAATTCCGGCCAGGCCCCAGCCCAGTCCGAACAGGACGGAGCCACCGATCAGCGCGCGATCCACGCCGCGCCGGGGCAGATCGGGCAGGATCCCGCCATCCAGCGCCTTGCCGCGCCGGCGCGCAAGCGCGAACAGCGGTGCGGCGACGGCCAGCGCGCCACCCATCACGAAGGCGAGCGTGGGGTTCCACCCCTGCAACGGCGTCAGGAAACCCAGGACTCGGGCCGGATCGGCCATGCCCGAAATCAGCAGGCCGAGGCCGAAGACCAGGCCGGCGAACAGTGCGTTGGCCGGCTTCATGCCAGGGCCGCCAAGATCGATGCGGTGATCGCGGCCACGGCCATGAACGTGACGACCGCCACCAACGATCGCGAGGACAGCCGCGACAGGCCGCAGATGCCGTGGCCGCTGGTGCAGCCATTGGCGAGGGCCGTGCCGGTGCCCACCAGCGCGCCGGCCACGATCAGTTGCAACCAGCCAAGACTGGCATATCCGGGGGCAAGGTCATGCGGCCAGGCCAGCCGCGCGATCAGGCCGGCGGCAAACAGCCCGGCCAGGAACCACAAGCGCCAGACCCGATCGGGTCCCTGCAGCGCCAGCCGCGCAATGCCGGCAATGCCGGAAATGCGGCCATGGACCAGCCACATCGTGCCGCAGACAAGCCCGATCAGGGCGCCGCCGGCCAGCGCCGGGCCAATGGCGGGGGTGATGATGCTCAAGCGGAACCCTTCCTGGATTAGGCGAAAAAGCGGTTGGCGGGCCGCGCCAGGCCCAGGTGATCGCGCAAGGTTGTGCCGGTATAGTCGTGGCGAAACACGCCGCGGCGCTGCAATTCGGGCACGACCTTGTCGGTGAAGTCGAACAGGCCCTGGGGCACGAACGGGAACATCACGTTGAAGCCGTCCGAGCCGCGCTCTTCCAGCCATTGTTGCATTTCATCGGCGATTGTACGCGGTGTGCCGACAAAGGCCAGCCCGGCATAGCTGCCCGCGCGCGCGGCAAGCTGGCGGATCGTGAGGTTTTCGCGGCGGGCCAGCGCAATGGTGCGCTCGCGCCCGGATTTGCTGGCGTTGGTTTCGGGAATGTCGGGCAGCGGACCATCGGGATCGAAACCAGAAACATCGTGCCCCAGCATGATCGACAGCGAGCGGATGCCGCTGTCGTAATGCACCAGGCTGTCGAGCAGGGCGCGCTTGTCCTGCGCTTCGGCTTCGCTTTCGCCCACGACCACGAAAGCGGCCGGCAGGATCTTGAGACTGTCGGGATAGCGGCCCAGCACGGCCATGCGGCCTTTCACGTCGGCATAGAAGGCTTGCCCGTTGGCCAGGCTGTCGGCCGCGCCGAAAATCACTTCGGCGGTTTCGGCGGCCAGCTGGCGCCCCGCTTCCGAAGCGCCCGCCTGGACGATGACCGGCCAGCCCTGGACCGGGCGGGCAATGTTGAGCGGGCCCTTTACGCGCAGGAACTCCCCCGCGTGGTCCAGGGTGTGGACCTTTGCCGGATCGAAGAACACCCCGCTCTCCACGTCGCGCAGAAAGGCATCGTCGGCCCAACTGTCCCACAGGCCGGTGACCACCTGGTGGAACTCGCGCGCGCGGGCATAGCGCGTGGCGTGTTCCAGGTGATCGTCCTGCCCGAAATTCGCCGCGGTTTCCGGATTGCCGGTGGTCACGATGTTCCAGCCGGCGCGGCCGCCCGAAATGTGATCGAGCGAGGCAAAGCGCCGGGCGACATGGAATGGTTCGTCATACGTGGTCGACGCGGTGGCAACCAGGCCGATGCGCTGCGTCACCATGGCCAGGGCCGAAAGCAGGGTAAATGGCTCGAACGACGTGGCCGTGTGGCTGCGCTTGAGCGCATCGATCGGCATGTTGAGCACGGCCAGGTGATCGGCCATGAAGAACGCGTCGAACTTGGCAGCCTCAAGGCGGCGTACCAGTTCCACCTGAAGCCTCAAGTTGAAATTGGCATCCGGCGCTGCGCCGGGATAGCGCCAGGCGCCCGTGTGGATGGAGATCGGGCGCATGAACGCGCCAAGGTGAAGCTGCCGGCTTGCTGTCATGCCCGGCAAAGTGTGCTGGCAGGCGCCCCATTTCAACCATGTGCGTCATGAGAGTTTTTCAACGGTCGCGCGGCAACTCGTGCTTGACCGCCCCATGGATTTTCTTGGCGCGCCTGGCCCAGCCCGCTCTTGCGCGCTTTATCTACTTTTAAGATAGACAATACAGGCATGGGTTCATGCCGGTTCCGCTACCCTGCGCTGGATGCGTTGCCCATCACGTGATTTGCACATCGGGCAGGGGGGCTCATGCGTTTCAGGATTCACAGGGTTTTGACGGTTGCCGGCTGTGCAGCGGGTTTTGCCGTGGGCGGCATGGCCCATGCCACCGATGGCTATTTCCTCAACGGCGTGGGTGCCAAGGCCAAGGGCGCCGGTGGGGCGGAAATCGCCGATCCGCAAGACAGCCTGGCGATTGCGGCCAATCCCGCTTCGGCCACCGCGATCGGTGCAAGGGCCGATGCCGGCGTGGAACTGTTCGTGCCCGATCGGGGCGCTAGGATCCATGGCAATGGCGCAGGGCTTGACGGCACCTACAGCGGCAATGGTGCCAATCCCTTTGTGTTGCCCGAGCTGGGCTATGTGCGCCCGCTTTCGGGCACGGTGTCGCTGGCCCTGGCGATCAACGGCAATGGCGGGATGAACACCACGTACAAGCGCAATCCCTTCGCTGCCTTTGGCGCAAGCGGGTCTTCCGGGGTGGATCTCAAGCAGATCTTCGTTTCGCCCACGCTGGCGGTCAGGGTGGGAGCCGGGCAATCGCTGGGAGTTTCCCCGGTCATCGTGATCCAGACGTTTCGCGGCACGGGTATCCAGCCTTTTGCCACCGCCTCGGCCGATCCGGGTCATTTCACCGATCGGGGCACCGATTGGGCGGCCGGTCTTGGCGTGCGGGTTGGCTGGCTGGGCCATTTCGGACACGCGGTGCGCGCCGGTGCCTTTTACCAGTCCAAGATCGTGCCCGGCCGTTTCGACAAATATGCCGGCTTGTTTGCCGGGCAGGGCAGCTTTGCTGTGCCGGCCTCCTGGGGATTTGGCTTTGCGGTGGACCCGGTGCCCGCGCTCACGCTGGCGGCCGATTTCAAGCGGATCGAATATGGCGGGGTGGCCTCGGTCGGCAATCCGCTGGCGCGCCTGTTTGCCGGCCAGCCGTTTGGCAGCACCGACGGCCCCGGCTTTGGCTGGCGCAGCATTTCGGTGGTCAAACTGGGGCTGACCTATCGCAGCAGCCCGCATTGGGCCTGGCGGGCCGGCTATGGACGCTCGGGCAATCCCGTGCCCGCGTCGGAAACGCTGCTCAACATCCTCGCGCGCCCGGCGTGGTGCGCGATCATTTCACGCTGGGCGCCACCTGGGCGCCTGCGTCAGGGCCGGAGATCACTGTCTTTGCGATGCATGCGCCATCGCAGACGGTGCGCGGCGTCAATTCGATCCCGGCCAACTTTGGCGGGGGTGAGGCCGATGTCAGGCTGGGGGAAACGTCGGTTGGCCTTTCGTTCGGTTTCCCGCTCTGACGGGGCACGCAGCGGGATGAGGCCGGCCAGGGTGCTGGGCCGCCTGCCGCTGCTGATCGCATTGCTCACGCTGCTGGGGGGCCGCCTGCCGGGCCTTGAACAGCCGGTGGCAGGCGTGCGCCTGGCCTGGGAAATCATCCCGGCGCGCGACGATCGTGGCCGGCCGCTGGGCATGCTGGTGGTTTCGGCGCTGATGGCCCCCTCGCCACCGGGTCACTCTCGCCCGGTCCTGGTCGTGTTCAATGGCGGGCCGGGCGCTTCGTCGGGATGGCTGCAACTGGGCCTGCTCGGCCCGCTGCAGGTGGTGCTGCCCACGCGGGCCGATGCGCCCGTGCCGCGCGCCCCCATCTTGGCGGCGCCGGCCGAAAGCCTTGCGGCCCATGCCGATGTGTTGTTCGTCGATCCGCTCGATACAGGCTTCAGCCGGCGTGCGCCCGGCGTGCAACCTTCGCGCGTGCGGGGTTGGCAGGCCGATGGCGACTATCTGGCGCGCGCTGTGGCAGTTTGGCTGGCGCGCCATGGCCGCCTGGGCGCGCCGGTGGTGTTGATGGGCGAAAGTTTCGGGGCGGAGCGGGCGGTTGCCGTGGCCGAAGCCTGGCAGCGCCAGGCGACTGGCGTACGGCTGGCCGGCATCGCCATGCTGTCGCAAACCGTGCTCAATGAAACCGATCTGCGCGCCACCGATCCGGCGCTGGCCATGGCCATGGGCCTGCCGACGGTGGCGGCAACCGCCTGCCATTATGGCCGGGCGCGCGGCACGGCGCGCGATCCGCTGGCTTGTGCCGACGCGGCCGCGCGGCTGGGCGAGGGCGCCTATCTGGCCCATCTGCGCCACGGCGACCGGGCGGCCGCGCGTTCCACCGAACGCCTCGCTGCCGATCTGGCCGCCGTGACCGGCCTGGATCGCACGACGCTCGCCACCGGCGGCATGGCGGTGGACCGGCAGCAGGCCCGCCTGGCCATGCTGCACGCGCAGGGCATGGCCTTGGGCCTCTATGACAGCCGCCGCGCGGCGCGGCTCGACGATCCACGCGGCTGGCGCGATCCATCGCTTGTGCCCTACCTTGCCGCACTGGGGGATGCCATGGCGCGGTACAACGCCCGCCTCCTCGGGCTGGTGCGCTCTCCGGTCGATGGCAGCGCCTATGTGCTCTATGATCCGGCGGTCCGCCGCACCTGGCAGCGCGATGCGGCATTGGCCGGGCGCGGCTTTGCCCTGGCCGATCGCCTGCGCACCGTGTTGCGCCAATCGGGCGCGCGCCTGCTGCTGGCCAGCGGCGTGTTCGACAGTGTTGGTGGCTATGGCGCTGATCGCGCACTGGCGGCGCGCCTTGCGTTGCCACCGGGCCAGGTGACCGTGGCTCGCTATGGCGCGGGGCACATGTTCTATTTCGATGCGCCCAGCCGCCGCGATTTCCTGCGCCGCCTGCAAGGCATCGCTGGTGGCCCAGCACGTCCCTTCGCGGCGGGCGAGGCCAAAGATTTGCTTGTGCGGCACGTGGATCGCCTGTCTTGACCTGTAATCTCGACTGAATAGGTAGAGATCATGGGGCGAACGATGGGGGCAGCATGAACAGCGCAGAGCGTTTGGGCGCGGCGGCCGATGGGTTCCACCTCATGGCCAAGCCGAGTGGCCCGGCGTGCAATCTCGATTGCACTTATTGCTTCTATCTCGACAAGGAGGCCCTGTTCGATCGCAAGGGCACGCGGCGCATGTCTGCCCAAGTGCTCGACGCCTATGTGCGGCAGACGATCGCCGCAACCCCGCCCGGCCATGCGGTGCAGTTCACCTGGCAGGGGGGTGAGCCGACGTTGCTCGGCCTTGATTTCTATCGCCAGGCGGTGGCGCTTCAGGCGCGCTATGGCGCCGGCCGGGCGATCGAGAACAGCTTCCAGACCAACGGCACGCTGATCGATGCACAGTGGGCGCAGTTCCTGGCGGAGCACCGCTTTCTTGTCGGGCTGAGCCTCGATGGTCCGGCGCACATTCACGACCGCACCCGGCGTTATGCCAATGGCCAGCCCAGCCATGACAAGGTCATGGCCGCCTGGCGCCTGCTCGCGGCGGCAGGGGCAGAGGTCAATATCCTCGCCTGCGTGGACTCTCATAGCGGCGACCAGCCGCTGGAGGTCTATCGCTATCTTCGCGGGATCGGCGCCCGCTTCATCCAGTTCACCCCGGTGGTGGAGCGGCTGGCCGGCGCGGCCGACAAGGCACGCGGGTTCGATCTCAACGGTCCGGGCGAGGCCGGCGATGCGCCGGTGGCCGATTTCTCGGTGCGGCCGCAGGCCTGGGGCCGCTTCCTGGCAACGGTGTTCGAGGAATGGCGCCGCTACGACGTGGGCGAGGTCTTCGTGATGAATTTCGAATGGACCCTGGCCGATCACATGGGCGTGCCTGGCGGCGTTTGTCATCACCAGCGCGAATGCGGCCGCGCGCTGATCGTGGAGCACGATGGCGCCGTCTACAATTGCGATCACTTCGCCTATCCGGAATATCGCCTGGGCGATCTGCGCCAGGACAGCCTTGCGGCGATGGTCGATTCCTCGGCCGCGCAGGCATTCGGCCGGGCCAAGCACGAAACGCTGCCGGCCCAATGCCGCCGCTGCCCGCATCTGGCGGCGTGCTGGGGCGGCTGCCCCAAGCATCGCTTTGCCACGAGCGTGGATGGCGAGGCGGGGCTGAACTACCTCTGCGAGGGCTATACCCACTATTTCAGCGCGGTTTCGCCGTGGATGGCAACGCTTGCCACGCTGGTGCGGCAAGGCCGCGATCCGGCGGCGATCGCCCGCCTGGAGCAACCTTTGCCAGCCTGATCGGCACTGATCCTTTTACCAAACCCGGCCCGAGGCGACCACGTCAGGGCCGTTTCCCTGTCACCGGGCCGCGCCAGCCAGCGCCGCCCAGCCCGAGAAACGGACCCATGACGACCATACGCCATCCCCTGAACCCTGCCCAGCCGGCCCTGCGCCGCGCACTGGCCCAGGCAGCCCTGCTGCTGGCCGGCACGGCCTTGTCCGCCTCTGCCATGGCGCAGCGCGTGCCGGCGGGTGAGGATTTCACCGGCAAGATCGGCGCCACGCGCGCCACCTCGCAATCGGCGTTCCCGCATCAGGCGCAGGCCCCCAAGGCTGCGCCCAACGTGCTGCTCGTGCTGATCGACGACGCCGGCTTTGCCGCCTCTTCCACCTTTGGCGGCGGGGCGCCGACGCCCAATCTCGATCGCCTGGCATCCGAAGGGGTGCGCTACAACCGCTTCCACACCACGGGCATCTGCTCCCCCACGCGCGCCGCTCTGCTGACCGGGCGCAACCATCACCAGGTGGGCTTTGGCAACCTGGCGGACATCGCCGCCGGCTTCCCAGCATACAATTCGATCTGGAAGCAGGAAACCGCCAGCCTGCCGCGTATTCTCCAGCTCAACGGCTATTCCACCGCCGCATTCGGCAAGTGGCACAACACGCCGCGTTGGGAAGTGAGCGCGGCCGGTCCGTTCAACCATTGGCCCACCGGCCTGGGCTTCGACCACTTCTACGGCTTCATGGCCGGCGATGATAACCAGTGGGAGCCTTCGCTGTATAACGACACCACGCCCGTGCCGCTGCCCGGCACGCCCGAAACCGGCTATCATTTCACCACCGACTTGGTGAACAAGGCGCTGGGTTGGGTCGATAACCACAACGCCGTCGTGCCCGGCAAGCCGTGGTTCCTCTACCTTGCGCCCGGCGCGGTGCACATGCCGCATCACGTTCCGCAGGAATGGATTGCGCGCAACAAGGGCCGCTTTGACGCTGGCTGGGATGCCTATCGCGAGCAGGCGTTTGCCCGGCAGAAGAAGCTGGGCATCATTCCTGCCGATGCCAAGCTCACTCCTCGGCCGGCCGGGTTGCCGGCGTGGAACAGCCTCTCGGCCGACGAGAAGAAGCTCTACGCCCACCAGATGGAAGTCTATGCCGCGTTCCTGGAACAGACCGACGCGGAAGTGGGCCGGTTGGTGGACCAGTTGCGCCAGCGGCCGGGTGGCGACAACCTGATGGTCGTCTACATCGTGGGCGACAATGGCGGCAGCGCCGAAGGCGACCTGGAAGGGACGATCACCAACGAAGCCGCCAAGGGCGCCGGCGCGCCCAACGATGTGGCGACCGAGCTGGCGCACATCGACCAGTTGGGTGGCCCCGAACTGGCCAACCACTATGCCGCCGGCTGGGCCTGGGCGACGACCACGCCGTTCCAGTGGATGAAGCAGGTTGCCAGCCATTTTGGCGGCACGCGCAACCCGCTGATCATCGATTGGCCGGGCCACACCGCACAAAGCGGCGTGGTGCGCAGCCAGTTCGGCCACGTCAACGACATTGCCCCGACGGTGCTTGACGCTGCCGGGATCACCCTTCCGGCGCAAGTCGATGGCGTGCCGCAGCTGCCGTTCGAGGGCAAGAGCCTGGTGCCCACCTTTACCAATCCTGCCGCCCCCGAAGCGCACACCGAACAGTATTTCGAGATCTTCGGTAATCGTGCCATCTACAAGGATGGCTGGGTGGCGGCGGCCAAGCGCCCGTACAATCCGTGGGATCTGCTCAAGGATGTTGGCAAAATCTATGCCGACACCACCGACCAGGATCGCTGGGAATTGTACAACGTGGCCAAGGACTTTTCCGAAAGCGACGATCTGGCGGCCAAGAATCCGGCCAAGCTGGCGGAACTGAAGGCCGAATTCGTCAAGGAAGGGACGCGCAACGGGGTGTTTCCGCTGATCCCGCTGCCGCTTGGCGCGCCCACGCTGATCGACCCGCGGCAAAAGGCCTTCACCTGGCGGGCCGGAACCGGCGGGCTGCCGCCGTCGGCGCAACCGCAACTGGTGGCGCGGGCGCATCGTTTCGAAGTGGCGATCAGCAGCAACGCTGCGGCTGGCACGGGCGTGCTGATCGCGCAAGGCGGGCGCCTGGGCGGCTATGTCCTCTATGAGCGTGACGGGCGGCTCGCGTTCGAAAACAATGCCTACAACCAGACCCACGAGGTGATCGTGGCGCCTTCGCCCTTGCCGGCAGGCCCGGTGAAAGTTGGCTTTGCCTTTGAACCCGCGCCGGTTGCCGGGGGCGCAGGAGGGCTGGGCGCGCTGCTGCCCAAGGTGGGCGGCGGTACGATCCGGCTGCTCGTCAATGGCCAGGTCGTTGCCCAAGGCAACGTTGCCTATTACCCGACCCACGCCGCGGCCTTTTCCGAAACGCTCGATTTCGGGGTGGATCGCAACTCGCAAGTCAGCAAGGAGCCGGCGGCGCGGCAACCCTATTCAGGCACGCTGGATCAGGTGACGCTTACGTTTCCCTGACCCTGGCCTGTAACCAGACCCAGGTCCTGGTGCATCGGGGGGTGCGCCAGGATCTGGACCTGATCGGCAATCCTCAAGGGAATTCCGCGAATTGGGGCAGGCCGTCGTTGATGATATCCCACGCGGCCTTGGAGCCGACGAATATATGCGCGGTGGGCGCGATGGATGGCGTATCGATCAAGGTTCCCAGCGTGACGTGCACATAGCGACCGTCGCGCACCAGGGAGTAGAGCAAGGACCCGCAACGCTGGCATAGCGCGTTGTGGGTGCGTGCTTCGCCATAGCGGCGGATATGCGCTTCGCCATGCACGATGGTGAGATGTTCCGAACCGATGCCCGCAAAGGGTTTCGAAGCCGCCCCGGTGGTCCGGCGACAGTTGGAGCAGTGGCAGTAGAGCGAATATTCGAACGCATCGAGGACCTGGTACGACACCTCGCCGCACAGGCACGAACCGCGCAGTTGCCTGTCCGTTGCTTTCACGTGTTCTGCCTCCCCAAGCATTGCCGCGATGATCCACGCCAAGACTATCAGCCGGCGTAGCGCATGGCGACATCGCACCGCTGATAGCGCGCGCCATATTGCGCCATGATTGCCTCATCGTGGGCAAAACCAAGCTTTTCGTAGAGATGGATGGCAGCGGCGCACTTGCGGTTGGTGAGCAGGTAGAGCGGGTCTGCGCCCATCGCGCGGGCACGCGCAATCATTGCGGCCAGCAGGAATTCCCCGGCCTTGAGGCCGCGGGCACTTTCGCGCACGCCCATCTTGGTCAGTTCGAAGCTTGTCGCCCCGGTCTTCTGCAGGGCGCAGGTGCCGACCACGCCCAGGCCGGGCGCCTCGACGAACAGGATCGTGCCGCCCGGATCGATGATCCGCGCACGCGGGTTTTCCAGCACCTCGATATCCGTCGCTTCCAGCGCGAACATGGCGGAAATCCATTGGGCGTTGATATCGTGGAAGTCGCGGGCAAGACTGTCGTCGAACTCGCGAATTGTCAGGCCGCCAGGCTGCGCGCGCGCCGCGCGATCAGCGATCGATGCCTGGTCGAGGGCGCGTTCGATCGCGGCGATCTGGGCCAGGAACGGGCCGGAAAGGCCGGCCAGCAGTTCTTCGGCGGCCATGCCGATGCGGGGCCACAGATCGGCGGCGGCCTGGTCTGCAGCGGCCCGCCCATTCTCCGTCAATTCCACCAATCGCGTGCGCTGATCGGCCGCATGGGCATCACGGAGAATGCCCAGCCGGGCCAATTGGCCAACGCTGCGGGTGATGCCGGGTTGGCTGATCCCGATGGCATCGGCCAATTGCCCCACCGTCATCGGCCCACCCCGCAGCGCCGCGAGCACGGCCATGTGCCCGGGCTGGAGCGGCAGGTCCGCTTCGGCAATGACGCTCATCGCGCCGGCCTGCATGCGTTCGGCCAGGCGCTTCAGCCGGCTTCCCAGAAACGCGGGGCCCATATCGGCAATCACGTCGGCCATGGCATACTCCATATCATGTTATATAACGTGATATGGAGTATTCCATTACAGGTCAAGCCTGCAGGCTCAACCAGTCGCGCGTTCCTGCGCGCGCATCTTTTCCAAGATCCGCCGCGCGCGCGTGCCGCCTTGGTCGATCCCCAGCGACAGCGGTTTTTCCTGCCAGAAATCGCGGCCCCGAACGTTGTCGTATGCCGCTTCGATCATCGGCTTGTCCTCCAGGTCGAATGCCTCGCCGAACAGGGCCTTGAGCATGGCATCCACGCCAGCATCATCGAGATCGTTGAAGCGCGTGGTTGACCAGAAGTAATGCGTCGAATGCTCGTCGGCGGGGGTTAGGATGTGGGCCTGGGGAACTTCGAACCCCGCCTCGCGCGGGGCACCGTGGGGCGCGACGCCAACATGCAGGCGCATGGAAGCCGGGGCGTTCCAGCGCATGTCCAGCCAATGATCGACCTTGGCGTCGGGCGGGAAAATGCCATAGGCCACTGACGGTGGGGCGATGTCGGGCATCCACCAGTTGGAGTGCAGCGTATCGGCTTCCACCGTAACGCTGTGCTGGCCGGCGAAGATCACGCCCTGGCCCGCGAACGTGCCCTTGTGGACGAATTCGATATGCGAAAGGTCGAGCAGGTTGTCGGTGCCGTATTCGTAGTTCGCCTGCATCAGCGTGTAGCCGCGCACGGTGCGGCTGTGGGCAGTATCGGGAATGAAGCCGAAATCGGGGATCAGGGCCGGATCGGCCGTCGAAGGCTCGTCGCCCCAGACCCACGCGATGCCGTCGCGTTCGGCCACCGCGAAGGCCGGGATATCGGAGCCGGCGGGAATCCGCGCGGCGAATGGATTGTGGGCGCAATGCCCATCGGGCGTAAAGGCCAGGCCGTGATAGCCGCAGACCACCCTGTCGCCATCGCGGGTGCCTTTGGACAGCGGCGCGAAGCGATGCGGGCAACGATCGAGCAGGGCCGCGATGTTGCCGTCGGCCAGGCGATAGAGGAAAGTCGGCCGACCGGCGATACGCCGCGCGAGGCCCGCTTCGCCGATCTCGTCAGCCCAGCCGGCCATGTACCACGCCTTGCGCAGGAATTGCATGATGCCCTCTCCATGATTATGTGTACCGTTGGTACATATTATGGAGAGAAGGCGCCTTCAAGCGCTTTTTGCAGCAGCAAGACCGGGTAGCAACAGCGCCACCGTGGCCTCGACCTGGCTGGTCACTGCGGCATCGTCTTGTGCCACATCCAGCCCGATCAGGACTTGTTCGTAAAGCCCGGCGCGGATCGCATGCAGCGCTATGTCGGCCGCACGGGCGCAGTCGATATCGGGCCGCACTTCGTCGGGCTGCCGCGCTTGCAGCAACGCCGCCAGAGCGCCTGCGATAATGCGGTGGCCTTGCTCGTAAAATGCGATGGCCCCGGCGGGGTTGTCCGCAGCTGCGCTGACCACCGCCCGGTACAGCGCCAAGGCGCCCGGTGTCAGGTAGAAGCGCAGCACACCCATGAGCATTCGGTGCAATGCGGCGGCCAGCGGCAACGTGCGGCTTTCCGCGTTTTCCAGTGCCAGTGCGGCCAGCGTGGTTTCTGCCTCGGCGCGGATCGCCGCCGCGATCAGGCCGGTGCGATCGCCGAAGTACTTGACCAGCGTGGCTTTCGATCCGCCCGACAGGCGCAGGACCTCGTTGACGTTGAAGCGATCGACGCCCACCGCCATGATCTGCGCGCGAGCGTGGTGGATCATCGCATCGCAGCGGGCGCGGGCGGCACGCTGTTTCGCCGATGCGGTTGGAGCAGGAGTGGCGGCCGGGGCAAGGTCTGGCATCGGCACAGCTAGCCGCCAAGCCAGCGGCGGGGCAAGGGCGCAGGCAGTTTCACCACGCACGCATCGCTGGGTCTGACCGTGGTTATGATGGCATGCCCATCACACAACCGTTCCCACCAGGCGCCCTATCGCCGCCGTCACGGCAAGCGCGGCGGCGCCCCAGAACGTGACGCGAGCCGTTGCGCGCCAGACGTTGGCGCCCCCCGCTGTGCCGCCGATCGCGCCGAGCACCGCAAGGAACAGGAGCGCGCCGATCGTTTCCGCCGCGATCAGCATAGCCGTTGGGGACAGCACGGCGATCAGGACAGGCAGCGACGCGCCGAAGGAAAACGTTGCCGCCGATGTGAAGGCGGCCTGGATCGGCCGGGCGATGGTGGCGGGCGTGATCCCCAGTTCATCGCGGGCGTGCGCGTCAAGGGCGTCCTTGGCCATCAGTTCGCGCGCGACGATCTGCGCGGTTGCCGCGTCAAGGCCGCGCGCACGATAGATCTGCGCCAGTTCCTCCTGCTCGGCCACGATGTCCGTCTTGAGTTCCCGCCGCTCGCGCGCCAGATCGGCCTGCTCGGTATCATGCTGGGAACTGACCGAGACATATTCGCCGGCGGCCATCGACATCGCGCCGGCGACCAGCGCCGCGGCTGCGGCCACCAGGGTGCTCGCACGGGTGCCCCCGGCCGAGGCGACGCCAAGGATCAGGCTGGAGGTCGACAATATGCCGTCGTTGGCACCGAGCACCGCCGCGCGTAGCCAGCCGACCCTGGCAATAAGATGGCGTTCTGCGTTGCGTGGGCGTGTCATCTGGCAGGGACCTTCGTTCCGCAATGGCGATAGCCATCCACCTGTGCCATCCGCAGGTTCGGAAATCACCTATGCGCGAACCACGCCGAGTGATGCAATCCGGCTGCGACTTGCCAGGTTCGGTCCGCGCCTTGACTTGGCGCTGTCAGATTGCATGGATAACGGCGGTGTCAGGCACGGGTCAACGCGCGCGGATGATATTTTTGAGAATGCTGGCGCACGATCCTGCCGAAATGGCATGGTGCGGGCGATGATTTGGCAAGTGAATGCGCCGATAATAAACCGCCTTAATGCAGATAATAGGTATTTGTCACAGGGATTTTCCGATCCAATTGAGGAACATGGCAATAACTCAGCCGTTCGAATTGCAGGGATTTTAGCAATCTGAACGGGTTCAGGTCGTTTTCCAGGAGATCGATCATGGGCGTTTTCGTGCTACCCCGCCAGGGTTCGCCGTTTTGAATGTTCCGCATTCGCAGCCTGGCGCTGCGTTCGGCAAGGTCACGCTTCGCGCCCTGACCGATGCCGAACCAGGGCCCACCCTTTCGGCGCTTCGCGGCTTTGGCAGCAACCCCGGCAACCTGGGCGGGCGTTGTTACGTACCGCAGCGCCGGGGTGGGCGCATGCCGCTTGTGGTGGTGCTGCATGGGTGCAAGCAGACGGCCCGTGCCTATGATCGCGGCGCGGCCTGGGCGCAAATGGCCGAAGAGCTGGGCTTTGCCGTGCTCTATCCAGAACAGCGCCGGCTCAACAATGCCAACCTCTGCTTCAACTGGTTTCGCCCCGATGACAGCCGCCGCGAGGCGGGGGAGGCGCTTTCGATCCGACAGATGATTGCGGCCATGGTGGAACAGCACGGGCTCGATCCGGCGCGCATCTATGTGACCGGGCTGTCGGCCGGGGGCGCCATGGCATGCGCCATGCTGGCGGCCTATCCCGATGTCTTTGCCGGCGGCGCGATCATCGCCGGCCTGCCGTTCGGCTGTGCCGATACCATGTCGCAGGCGATCATGCGCATGCGCGGCCACGGCGGACCGGATGCCCACACGCTTTCGGCCATGGTGCGAGAAGCGTCGGGCCACGGTGGCCCCTGGCCGATCGTGTCCGTCTGGCAAGGGAGCGCCGATGCCACGGTGAACCCGTCCAACGCCGATGCCATCGTGGCGCAGTGGGCGCCGCTGCATGGTATCGACCTGGCCAGCGGCACCATCGAGGCGGTCGATGGCTACCCCTGCCAACGCTGGCGCGACGGCGCAGGACGCGTGGTGATCGAGGCCTATACCATCACGGGCATGGGGCATGGTACGCCGCTGGCAACGCTGGGGCCGCAGGGACGCGGTGAACCGGGCCCGTACATGCTGGAGGCGGCGATTTCGTCCACGCGCCACATCTGCCATTTCTGGGGCCTGCTCGACAGTGACGCGGTTGACACTGCCGAAGCAGCACGGGCGGACAGCGGCGCGAATGCTCCGGTGATACCGCGTCCGCTGCGTCGCCTGTCACGGATTGTCGAAGGCGCGCTGCGCGCCACCGGCCTGGTGCGCTAGGGCGTCCTGCCGTGCGCCAGGGCACCGGTCAGGAAAACATGTCCTTGTCGGTGTAGACTTCGAACCGGACCAGTTCGACCGGGCCGAACGTGGTGGTGAGCGCCGCATCGGCAGCGTCGCGCCCGCGCGCCATGAGCACGCGCCCACGCCGCGGATAGTTGTGGCGGGCATCGAACACGAACCAGCGTCCGCCCAGCCACACCTCGAACCAGGCCGAAAAGTCCATCGGCCCGCCAGGTTCGGCCAGATCCATGTCTCCCAGGTAACCGGTGCAATAGCGGGCGGGGATGTTCATGCACCGGCACAGGGCCACGGCAAGGTGGGCATAATCGCGGCAGACGCCGCTACCTTCATGGAACACTTCCCATGCCGTCTTGGTGGGGCGCGCCGTCGCATAGTCGAACCGGATGGAGGCGTGGACATGATCGACGATCGCCTGGACCAGGGGCCATCCCTGGCGGCACTGGCCGAACAGGCGCCAAGCCGTTTCCAGCAGCCGATCGGTTTCGCAATAGCGGCTGCCGCGCAAATAGAGCAGCACGTCGTCGGGCAGGTCGACCAGCGCGGCTTGCTGCGCGTGAATGTCCACCGGATCGGGCTCGAAAGGGTCTTCGATGACGAAGCCGCACGACAACGTTGCCCCGCCGGCCGGCATGGTCAGCCGGGTGCAGATGTTGCCGAAGCCGTCGGCATAATCATAGAGCGGCACTTCAGGGGTGGTGAAGATGCGTTGCACGCTGCGCAAGTCCTTGTTGCGCGACGCATGAACACTCAGGTTTGCCAGCATGGGGACGGGCTGTTCGCAGCGGAAGCCGATATCATAGCCGGCGCGGATAAGCATGGTGCCTCGCAGAATAAGGAGTAGCGTGCGGGGGCGGGATGCAAAGGCATGCGATCGGGCGGGGCCCGATCGCATGCCTTTGCGCGAGAGATCAGTATCCGGCGCCGGGGCCGTACGTGATTTCGACCCGGCGATTTTGCAGTTCGCGAACCCCATCGGCGGTGGGCACCCGCTGGTTGGCTTCACCATAAGCATGGCTGGTGATCACGCTATCGGCGATGGCGTGGCTGGACAGGTAGCGGCGGATCGCTTCGGCCCGGCGCTCTGAGAGGCCAAGGTTGAAACGGGCCGAGCCCGAACTGTCGGTGTAGCCTGCCAGCGTGATCGCCACGCCGCCGCAATTGCCATAGGCCTGCACGGCATTGTCGAGAATGCTGGCCGCTTCGGCCGTAATGTCGGCCTTGGCCCAATCGAAGAACACGATGTACGGGCCGTGGTTGCAAGTGGCGGCCACGGGCGGCGGAGGCGGCGGAGGCGGCGGCAACGGTGCAGGGGGCGGTGGCGGGGGCGGGGGAGGTGCTTCTTCCGGCGCCGCGGCGCGTCCGCCCAGGTTGAACGTCAAGGTGGCGAGCAGCGCGTGCGAGCGCAGCGACACCTTGCGGTCGGTCCCGTCGGAGTGGATGAAGTGATCCGCACCATCCGGGCGGAAATAGCGGTACCGCACGCCCAGATCGACATTGCGCCCCAGTGGCACGGTCAGCCCCGCCAGCGCCTGCCAGGCAAAGCCGCGATCGTGATCGTCGATGTGGCCGGCGCTGGGCAGCGCTTCATACAGCCGCGTGCGGGCATAGCCTGCGCCGCCGCCGACGTAGGCCTTGATCCCGCCCCAATGGCCCAGCCCGATCAGCGCGTTGCCCATCACGGCGACGGTGGTGGTGCGGCCGTTCAGGCCATCATCGCTGGTATACGTGCCGTTGGGCAGCGGCGTGCCGGTCGGGCGGTCCTGCTCGCGCAGCGTGGAGCGGTTGTAGAAACCTTCGGCCTCCAGGCGGAAATGCCCGAAATCGTAGCCGAGCGCACCACCGGCTTCCCAGCCCGTCTTGAAGCGGTCGGTGTGTTCGTATCCGGCCGGGCCCTGGACATTGGCGCGTTCCTGTTTGACCGCGCCGCCTTCCACGGTGACGTAGGGGCCGGTATCCTGGGCGTGGACTGTGGTGGCAAGCGCGCTTGTCGCCAGCGCTGTCGCGATGAGGAGCGTTTTCATGACGTTTCCGATCTTGGGATAAGGAGGCAGGAGGCGGCTTGCGGCAACCGCGGGATGATCGTGCCGACGGCAGCGATCAGCGTGGGTGGATCGGGCTGATCTTCGTGCCCTGAAGGGTAAGATCGGCCATCAAGCCCTTGCCGTTGAACGGAAAGGCATAAACGTCCTTGGCCAGGGTGGTGCTGTTGGCTTCGGCGCTGCCGCCCTTGTCGACGACGACGACGCTGGGCCCTGTGCCCACGGCCCAGCCATCGCTCTTGTGCAGATAGCGCAGCGCGGAATCATTCATGAACAGCAGGACATAGCTGAATTTCTGGGCACCCGCCTGCAGGCCCCAGGTTCCGCCGGACAGGTTGTAGTACCGCGTGGGCCGGCCTTTGACGAACAGGACGCCATTGCCGCTTTCCCCGCCGATCAGCAATCCGGCCTTGTAGATCGCAGGAAAGACGAGAATGCCCCGCGCCTGTGCCGCAAGGCGCCGCGCCCTGGGCTCGCTATGTTCGAGTTGGGCGAGGGTTAGCCGGCCCTGCGCGGCGATCTGGGCCGCGCTGCGCGCCTGGGCGACAGGGGCCGATAGCGTGCCGATCGTGGCCAGGGCCACGGCGCTTGCAACGCATGTTCGGGATAAGGGCGTCATTGGTGTATCCTCCTGAAGATGCCCACCGGCTCGATCGGCCTTTGGTGGCGACGGCACGACTTGTTTTGTGCAGTCACTGCCACCCGTTGGGCATCGGCTGTTTGCCGATAGGCAGCCGGTCCGGATGCGAGCCCTGCCCAAAAAGACCGGGCAGCGCAGGACCAGCGTGCCGAATGGCAAGCATCGGTCCGATGTCTACGGGCTGGTTCAGGGTGGGCACAGCCTCGGAATATACCCAGACAGCAACGGCAATCTTTCCACCGTTGCCAATACTTGGGTGTTAATCCTGTGCCAGCAGCACGATCCGGGCCAATTCAGGAATCGATTTGGCGCTCATGCGCAGCATGATTTCCGCGCGATGATTTTCGACCGTGCGCTGGCTGATGCCAAGGTCGGCGGCGATGTTCTTGCTTGGATGGCCGGCCAGCACCATGTCCATGACCAGTTTCTGCCGCGTCGTCAGGTTGGCGATGCGGGCGAGCGCGTCGGCATGGGCGGCATCGACCACGCGGCTGTCGTGCGACTGGTCGGTTGCGCGGGCAATGCTGGCGAGAAGATCGGCCTGGCCAACCGGCTTTTCGATGAATTCGCAGGCGCCCGCGCGCATGGCTTGCACAGCAAGGCCCACATCGCCGTCGCCAGTCAGGAAGATCACGGGAAAGTGGTCTCCGCCGGTGTGCAACTGGGCAAGCAGGGCAACCCCGCTCATGCCGGGAAGGTGCGCGTCCACCAGCAGGCATCCAGTACCGCCGGGCTTGTAGGCGGCCAGAAACGCTTCCGCACTGTCGAAATCCTGCACGGCCAAGCCATGCCCGGCCAACAGATCGCGGATCGCTGTGCGCACGTGTGGATCATCGTCCACCACATAGGTCACGCCGGCCAAGCTGGCGTCCTGCTTGGTGATGGCTGGTGCGGCCGATGCCGCGCCGGCACAAAGACGGGCAATGCGTTGCACCAGTTGCTTGGCATCGACCGGCTTGCTCAGGTGCTGGCAATGCGCATCCCCGATGTCCGCCATGGCCTTGGCCGATATGTCGCCCGTCAGCACGATCGCGGGCAGGTCTGCCCCCAGCCGCGCACGCAGGGCAGCGAGCAGTTCGATGCCATTGCCGCCATCGGGCAGATTGTAATCGGTCAGCACGACATCGGGCCGCACGGCCGCGGTTACGATGAGGTCGAGCGCTTCCACGGCATTGGCTGCGCTGGTCACCAGAAAGCCGTCGGAGCGCAGCATTTCGGCGAGCAGCTCACGCAGATCCGTATCGTCTTCCACGATCATGACTTGCGCGCGCGGGTGATCGGCCGCGTCGGGCAGGAGGGCCACGGGGGCGGGCAATGACGGCGCTGATCGCGGCTCGACGGGCGCCTCGCGCGCCTCGCGCGGCACGCTGATGGCAAAGACCGAGCCCTTTTTCGGCCGCGATTTCACATCGACCACGTGCTCCAGCAAAGCGCCCAGCCGCTGGACGATCGCCAGGCCCAGGCCCAATCCCTGGCTGCGCATGCGCGCGGGGTTGTCGACTTGGTGAAACTCTTCGAAGATCGCGTGCAACTGGTCGGGCTCGATGCCGATGCCGGTATCCCACACTTCTATGCGCAATTGCCCGCCGCGACGCCGGCACCCCAGCAGGATCTTGCCTTGGTGGGTATATTTGATGGCGTTGCCCAAAAGATTGCGCACCATCTGTTCAAGCAGTTGCGGATCGCTTTCGACCATGGCCGAGCACGGCAGGATCGTCAGCGTCAGTTTGCGCGCTTGGGCGAGGGCAGTCATCTCGTTGCGCAGGCGATTGAGCAGGTCGGCCACGGGAAAGACCGCCCGCTTGGGGTGAATGACGCCCGCTTCGATCTGGTTGATGTTGAGCAGGACGTCGAGCATGCCCGAAAGCGCGCGCAGCGTCTGGTCGAAGCGCACCAGCAGCGTGGCCCCGCGCTCGGTCTGGGTGGACCGGCTCAGCAAATCCTTGAGCAGGGTCAGGGCTTGCATCGGCTGGCGCAGATCGTGGCTGGCGGCCGCAAGGAAACGCGATTTGGCCGCGTTGGCGCGCTCCGCTTCCAGCTTGGCGGCTTCGAGCGCGCTGGTGTTGTGCTTGCGCTCGGTTATGTCGGCAAAGGTGATCACCACGCCTTCGATGCGGCTGTCATGCGCGCGATAGGGAAAGATGCGGCGCAGATACCAGGCCTTGTCCTGGGTGATCACTTCGCGTTCGATCACCGTTTCGGCGGCAAGAACACGCGCGGCATCGACCAGCAGGTCCGGATCGTCGGCCATCGGCCGCAGATCGCCCAGGGGGCGGCCGATGTCGCTGGCAATCACGTTGAACAGTGGGCTGATTGCCGGAGTGAAAAAGCGGATGTTGAGCCCGGCGTCGAGGATCATGGTGCCCACGTTGGTGCTGTTGAGCACGTTCTGCAGGTCGTCCGAGGCCATGCGCTGCCGATCCAGCGTTTCCTGCAACTGGCTGTTGAGCGCGGTGAGTTCCTCGTTGAGGGACTGCAGTTCTTCTTTCGACGTGAGCAGTTCCTCGTTGGTGGACTGGAATTCCTCGTTGACCGAAAGGGCTTCCTCGTTGATCGCCTTCTGCTCCTGGTCGGCCACGGCGCGCTCGTGCAGCGCGGTGTGCAATTCCGCCTGGGCTGCCACCAACTCCTGTTCCAGTTCCGCAATGCGGGCGGTGTCTGCCGGGCGCAGCGTGGCTGACGAACCGGCCTCGGTGATCGGTTCTTCGAGGAAGCAGACCAGCAGGAGTTCCTCGTCGGTCTCGGTCAGGCACTGTACTTCGATGCGGAACCACACCGCCGCCCCATCGACCATCGCCCGGGCGCGGCCGCCGTCCACCTTCGGCACTGCCTTGCCGGCGCGGGCGATAGCCAGGCGCAATTTGCCCCGGAGTGCCGGCGCGGCCATGGCCAGCAGGTCGAGCGTGGCATAGCCGGTGGAAAGCCGCAGGTAGCGATGGATCGGGCCCAGCGTGAACAGGCATTCGTGCCGGCGGTTGACCAGTACGGCGGCTGGCGCATAGGCGGCAAGCACGGCGCGCCGGGACAGATCCGCAAGGCTCACCTGGCGGGCCGTGGGCGCGGGCCCACTGGTGGCCAGCAGGGGCAAACGCTCGCTCACGCTGAACGGAAAGCCGGCTTCCCCCGGCCGGCTTTGCGCAACATGGCGAAAGCAGCATTCCGCCTTGGCCACCGGCTCGAACCGGCCTTCGGCGCGGGCGATCGTTTCCGACGTGCCGAGCAGCAGCACGCCCCCTTCGCGCAGGGCGAAATGAAACAGCGCGATCACTTTTGCCTGTGCCGCGACGTTCAGGTAAATCAGCAGGTTGCGGCACGCGATCAGGTCGATGCGTGAAAACGGCGGATCGACCAGCACGTCCTGCACCGAAAAGACCACCGGCGCGCGCAGATTGGGCGCCACCCGGTATCCCGCTTCCTCGTGGATGAAATAGCGGGCAAGTCGTTCGGCCGACATGGTATCGGCAATGTCAGCCGCGTAAAACCCCTCGCGGGCAATGGCCACGGCAACCGGATCGAGATCAGAAGCGAAGATCTGCAGCTTGATGGTGCGCCCGGCCGCGGCAATGGCATCGCTGCATGCCATGGCGATGGAATAGGCTTCCTCGCCGGTGCTGCACCCCGCCACCCACACCCGCAGCGGGGAGCCAGGTGCCAGGCGCTGGATGAGTTCGGGGATCACCAAGGCTTCCAGCGCTTCGAATACCTGGGGATCGCGAAAGAAGCTGGTGACGTTGATCAGCAAGTCGCCGACCAGCAGATCGCATTCGGCCGCGTCGGCTTTGAGATACGCCAGGTAGGCATCAAGATCGCCGGTCGGCAGGGCGAGCAGCCCCATCCGCCGGGCAATGCGGCGCGCCATGGTGCCGGGCTTGTAATGCTCGAAATCATGGCCCGTCTGCGCTTTGAGAAAGGCGAGGATCGCGCCGGGGCTGCCGCTTGCCGGGGCAGCATCGACATTGCCGCGTTGCCGTGCGGCATGGGCCAGCTGGGCCAGGATCGCCGGCATGCCGGCGAGCGATGCCACTTCATCGACCAGCCCGGTGGCAACCGCCTCTTGCGGCATGCCGGGATATTCCGCTTGTGCGGGATCCTGCGCCACGGCCTTGCCGCCGGCAGCCTTCAGCGCGGCCAGGCCGCCGCTGCCGTCGGCACCATGGCCCGACAGGATCACGGCGACTGTTTGTGGCCCACAACTGGTTGCCAGCGACTTGAGCAGGAAATCGAACGGCAGGCGCGCGCCGTGTTGCGCATCGACCGGAGACAGGCTCAAGGCGCCGCCGCGCACCGACAGGTAGCGGCCGGGCGGAATGACATAGACACGATCGGGGCCAAGCGTCTCGCCCTCCCTCGCTTCGGCAACGGGCATCGTGGTGCGGTCGGAGAGCAGGTCTGGAAGCAGGCTTTTGTGGCTTGGATCGAGATGCTGCACCAGCACATAGGCCGCGCCGCTATCAGCGGGCAGTCCATCGAACAGCCGTGACAGCGCGTCGAGCCCGCCGGCGGAGGCGCCGATGGCGATGATCGGAATAGTCCCGGTCGATCCCGTGGAAACCAGGTCTGGTCCAGGCCCAGGCGAGCCGCCGCCTGGCCTCAAAGGGGCATTGCCGCGCGCAGGTCGTGTCATTGTCGCCCCCTTGTGGCCATCTTCTACCATGGCGCACCCTAAACCTCGCATTGATAATGGCTTTACCGCTCCAGCGGCGCCCGCTGGGTAGTTTCCGATCCTGCCTGACCTGCGCTTGCGCGCTTAGGCAGGCAGCGAAAGCCACCCTGGTGGCTGTCGGATTCAACCCAGGAATGCGCTGCCTTGCCACCCACGCAGTGTGGAGACCTCAGTCATGCCGACTCTGCCACCGTTACCGGCCTTGCCAGCCGCTGCTGCAACGTTCGTTGCCAAGCCCAAGCCACGGCTGCCAGCGACCGCCCGATCCCTCCGCCGGCGCGAGGGCCAGGGCGCCTCCATCGCGGTCTGGCTCAACGAAGGCGGCGCGGGCGAGGACGCGACATGAGCACGCCCTTGCGGATCGTCGTCGCCGAAGACGACGCGCTGATCGCCATGTATCTTGAAGAATTGCTGATCGCGATGGGGCACGATGTTTGCGCCATCGCGCACAGCGAGAGCGAAACCGTCAAGGCCGCCGGCCTGTGTCGCCCGGATTTGATGATCGTGGACGGCAGCCTGCACGGCGGCAGTGGCGTTTCGGCCATGCGCCGCATCCAGGCCGCGCAAGGCTTTGTGCCGCACGTCTATGTGACGGGCAACACCCTGGCCATTGCCCAAAGCGTGGAGCGGGCGATCATCGTGTGCAAGCCATTCAACATGGAAGAACTGGAGCAGGCGATCGCGCAAGCGGTTCCGACCCGGCCCCATGTTCTGCCCTGAAGCGGGGCCTTGCGGCGACGGTTGAACGGCGGCAGGTGGCGCGTCGTCAGGCGCTTGCCATGCCACGATCCGGGTTTTCGCTGAACACCTGGTCGGCGTCATCCGATCGCGGCGCGTTCTGCAAGGCAGCGATTTCGGATAGCGTGCGGGCCCTGGCGCGCGAGGCTTCGCGTTTTTCGGCGGCAGATGCCACCATCCGCCATGCCTCGGCCGCCTGGCCGGCCACGATGCGAACGTTCTGCAGCATGGCATTGGCAGCGCGATCGCGCTGAATGGTTTCCTGCCCCCGGCAGAAAGTGGATGTGAGTTCCATTGGGGCATCCTTCGTGGTGGTCGCCGCTGGCGGGATCGCCGCGGCAGAAATTCAGCAGCTTGGCGTAAAGCCGATGGCTGTGTTGGTGCCTTGGCGCCGGGTCATCGCGTGGCGCGGTCTGAAGGTGCTGGAACCAGAGGACATTGTTCGTCTCCACCAAAGAGCGGGAGCACGAACCATCTCTCAGCCACGCTCATGCTCGAAGGCATAGAAAGCGCGATAAATCCTATATGGGGGGTCGAACGCGAATTACCATGGGGCAGGCGCTGACCCGGCACGATTATTCTCAAACCGCGCCGTTCGCGTCAGGCCACGCCAGGCAACGCCCCCACCAGTCCGGTGAGGGGACGGGGAGACCCGGCCAAGGGAAACAGCCGCCGCGCCACCCGATCGGGATCGAGGCCCAGGCTTTCGGCCGCAAGCCCCGCGATCAGGGCGTCGAGCGCGGCAGTGGGCCGCAGGTCACGATTTTCGTACAGCTGATTGTTGGCAAGGCCGGGCCAATCGGCGATCACGCGGCCGCCCTTGACCGCCCCGCCCAGCACCCACGCCACCGAGCCAGTGCCGTGATCGGTGCCACCGGTGCCGTTGGCAGCAGCAGTGCGGCCGAATTCGGTGGCGACCAGCACGGTTGTCTGGTTCCATACCGGGCCAAGCCCGTCGCGCAGTGCGGCGAGCAGGCTGTCGAGCGCCTTGAGCTGGTTGGCAAGGCGGCCTTCCTGCCCGCTATGCGTGTCCCATCCACCGGTTTCCAGCATGGCGATGCGGGGGCCGTGCGGCTTGGTGAGGAAGCTGGCGGTCAACCGGCCCAGGCTGGCCGGATCCTGCTTGGCGCCGCTGCCATCGGCCAGTTGCCGCGCATCGAGCGCCGCCGCCCACGCCGGATGCAGCTGGCTGTCTTGTGCATAGAGCTGGCCGACGCGCAGCATGAGATCGTCGGACGGCGTGGGCAGGCCGGATGGCGCATAGGACGTGACCTGCATCGGCCCGCGCAACGCCGCCGGTACCGTGGGGGCAATCGCAATCGCCGTGTCGCGCGCTTTGGGCAACATGGTCACCAGGCGGTTGAGCCACCCGTCCTTGACCTGGTAAGCCTGGGTGCCGCCGGTTTCGAGCACGTTCTGCCCATCGAAATGGGACCGATCGCGATAGGGGGAGGCAACGGCATGCACGAACATCGCCTGCTTTTGCGCAAACATGCCGGCGGTCTCCTTGAGCGCAGGGTGCAACGCGAACGTGCCGTCGAGCCGAATGGCGGCGGCAGGATCGATTGCCAGCGCGCCGCGTAACGAAGCATAGGCCGGATCGGCATAAGGCACGACGATATTGAGCCCATCGGCCGCGCCGCGCTGGATGATGAAGACGAAACGGCGTTCGGTTTCCACGGCGGCGAGCGCCATGTGTGGCGCGACCAGCAGGGTTCCGGCCCCGATGCCGGCAAAGCTGAGGAAGTGGCGACGGTGCAACATGATTACCTCCGCAGGAAATCAGGGGAGACCAGCATCAGCGCAAGCGCGCTGGCCGGCGTTTCGGCGTGGGCGATCTGCTCCTGCGCGGCCGGCGTGAGCGCGCCCGGAAGCACTTGCGGGGCCAACCGGCGCGCATCGATCTGCGAGGCGAGGGGTGCCACCAGGCGCTGCGCAAATTCCACCCGCCGCATCAGCGCATCGGGCGCGATCCAGCTGGCCGCGGTATCATCCCATCCGGCGGGCGATCCCGGCTTCCAAACCGGCTGCCCCAGTTGTTGCTGGATCGCGGCCATCTGCAAGGCACCGGGTTCGTTGCGGCCCAGGGCGCGCAGCGCGGAAACGGTCCATTCCCATGGCGTCTTGGCCTTGAGCGGTTGCGGCTGCCAGGCCTCGGGGCTTTCGATCAAGGCCTTGTAAAGACTGGGCAGATCGCCCCGTGTTGTCTGGAAAACATTGGCCAGGCGGGTCACCATCGGCGGCGGCGGGTTGTCGCCGGCAAAATGGCGCGCCAGCTTGGTCGCCACATGGGTGGCCGTGGCCGGGGCATGGGCAAAGTCGGCCATCACCGCGCGGGCCTGGTCCATGCCTTGCTGGGCATAGGCCTTGCCCAGCACCATGCGCGTGCCCGGCTCGTGCTGCTGGGGATGGAAGGCGAAATCGCCGGGCGCATCATCGTTGGGGCCGCCGATGGTCCAGCCGGTCATCGCACGCGCAAACTCGGTCACGTCTGCCTGGGTATAGCCCGAGCGCACGCCCAGCGTGTGCAGTTCCATGATTTCGCGTGCCAGGTTTTCGTTGAGACCCTGCTTGCGGGGATTGCCGCCGCGTTGCTGCGCGCGCAGCGCAGCGGGGCTGTTGGGCCCGATCGACTGGTTCTGGTTGAGATACATCAGCATGGCCGGATGGCGTTCCACCGCGAGCACCATGTCTTCGAACCGGCCCAGCACGTGGGGGCGGATCGCATCGCGTTCGAACGCGCCGGCAAAGGCCGTGACGGGGATGTCGTCAGCCGAGACGCAGAAATGGTTGGACCAGAAATGCACCATGCGCTCCACGAACGGCGCGGGTGTGGTCAGCGCGCTTTGCGTGCGGGCCTGCACCGCCTGGCCATAGAGTGCGCGCACATCCTGGCCGAAATCGCGCCGCGCCAGCTTCTGTTCGGGTGTCTTGCCGGGCGGCATCGGACTGCCGGGTGCGGGGGGCGGTGCTTGTTTGCGCAATTCGCGCTGCTGCTCTTGATAGGCGGTGAGCATGGCGCGGGCATCGGGCAGGGCGGCAAAAGCCGGCGGCGTGGTTTCGAAGCGATCGAACTGGGCGGTAAGCCATTGGCGCGGATCGCCCGGCAGCGGGGCCGGTGTGGCGCCCAGGCCAAAGCGATTGAGAGCGATCGCCGCAGGGGAAAGTTCGGTGGACAGGGGCATCGGGACACATCCGGTTGCAAGGCATCGCGTTGTTATCCCTCGTTGAACGCCGCCTGAGACGGTTTCCGTCGCGCCTATTTTACCGGTGTCTGCCCCTTGGGCTCAAGCCCGTCGGCCAGCTTCGCGCGATCGGCCAGGGGCAGGGCAGCCACGAAGGGCACGGCCCTGCCTTCCACATGGGTACGCACGGCAACGTCGCTGTCCCGCACTTTTTGCAGGGCCGCCAGCAGCGCGGGCTGATCGACCACGGGGGCCCGCAGCAAGATCGCCGCCTCGTGGCGCGCGGCGCGGCCTGCCAGGATCTGTGGCCGCATATCGTGCCGTGCCTGATGCAGCATGTGGCGGAACGCCTTGCGTTCGTCTGCCGGCAATTCCGACCCGGCGATGCGGATGCTGCCGGCGTTGATCCGCGCCTGCGGCAACTTGAGCCATAGCGAGGCCGAGGCGATGGCCGCCAGCAGGAAGAGGTTGAGCAGCACCGAAACCGCGCAGACCACCTTGAGCGTGCGCGGCGTCATCGGCCCGTCTCCCCCACCTGGCCCATCTCGCCAAATGCGGTCGCTTCGAAACCGGCGGGCGGGGCGCCGGTTTCCAACGCAAAGGCGAGTGCGGAGCCAGCGGTCGCTCCAGCCAGCGCCGTGCCGATGCCGAGCGCCGACCACCAGACCCGCGCGCGCAAGGTCCAGTGGCGGCGGTATGACGCAGCAACCTTGCGGCGCAAGTCGGGCGATGGCACCGGCGCCTGCCATTGTGCCAGCCGCACATCCAGCGCGCGCGCTGCGGCCAAATGCGCGGCGCACGCAGGATCATGCTCCATTTGCCAACCTTGCGTCTGCAGATGGTCGGGCCAACGCTCGATCCCGCCATAGGCGTCGGCCAGCAGGGCAAAGCGTTCGGGGGTCATGGGATCAGTCATCGTTGCCCTCCAATCGCGCGAAGTGCTGGCGCAGCGTGCGGCGTCCGCGCGCCAGAAGGCTTTCCAGTGCCTCGACGCTGACGCCCAGCGCCTGGGCGGCCGCGACATTGCCCAGTTCCTGGTAGTGGACCAGCAGGATCGCGTCGCGCTGCCGCTCGGGAAGGGATGCCACGGCCCGGGCCACGGCCTGGCTGCGAGCATCTGCTTCCAGTGCGGCATCCGCCAGCGGCGCCGGGTCCGGCAGATCGGGCGGATCGCCCAGAGTGCCGCGCTTGCGGCGGCGCAAGCGGTCGCGGCACAGGTTGAGCGTGACCATGTGCAGCCAGGTGTCGAAGCGCGCCTGCCCGGTTCGCCAGCGTGGCGCCTGGCGCCAGGCGCGCAGGAACACTTCCTGCGCCACGTCTTCTGCCTCCTGCCGATCGTGCAGCAGGCGCGCCGCCAAGGCCAGCAGCCGGGGCAGCTTTGCCCCCACCAGTTGGCGCACGGCACTTTCCTCGCCGCGACCGACGCGCGCCACGAGAGGGGCGTCCGGATCGCCGGGATCGTGTTCGGTCAAGCGGACGTTCCGCGCCGGATCGCAACGGGGCCGCGCCTATTGCGAAGGCGCCTGGCCGCCTGCATCGGCGTTGGCGCCGTCACCGCCGCTGGCCCGGCCGTGCATGCGCTCGTCAGGCGTGAGCACGCCATCGCCGTTGCGGTCCATGCGATCGAAGCGGGCGGCAAGCGCATGCTGGATCTCATCCTTGTCGAGATAACCGTCCTTGTTCGTGTCCATGCGATCGAACAGCGGGCCCGGATCGCGCTTGCCCTGCGCCGCGGCTGCCATCTCGGCGCGGCTAATCCGACCATCGCCATCGGCATCGGCGGCCATGATCCGCGCCGTCTGGCGCGCCATGAATGCGTCGCGCGTAAGCGTGCCGGCAGACTGGCGCGGGGCGCCCATTCCTGGGCCCGCGTCCTGGGCCAGGGCAGCGGCCGGCATCGCCACGGCAGCCAGCAAGATCATCAAGGTGCGCATCCTATCCTCCACGAGATACGCCCCTGAAACGCATGAGGCGGCGCTTTCCGTCGCCGCCTTCGCGCAAATTTCACCAGGCCGTGGCGCCACCGTCGATCGAGATGTCGGCACCGGTGACATAGCGCGCTTCGTTGCTGGCCAGCCATAGGGCTGCCATGGCGATGTCGCGCGGCTCGCCCAGGATCGGCAGCATGTTCTTGGCAATGATCTTTGCCGCCAGCGTCGGATCGGCGGCCAGGTGGCGATCGGTGGCGGCAGTGCGAATGAAGCCGGGCGAAATGGTGTTGGCGCGGATCGCGTGCGGCGCGCCTTCCATGGCGAGTTGCCGGGTCATCGCCAGAACGCCGCCCTTGCCGGCACAATGGGCCAGCGCCGCCGAACCGGGCAAGGCGTGATAGGCATTGGCGCTGGCAAAGTTGATCACGCTGGCCGCGCCGCTGGCCCTGAGATGCGGCCAGGCCGCGCGGGTGGGCAGGAACACGATGTCCAGCTCGCTGGCGAGCGTGCGCTTCCAATCGGCGTAGGACATGTCCTCGATCCACGCAAAAACGGCAAAGGCCGCCGCGTTCACCAGGATGTCGATCCGGCCATGCGCCTTGCCGATCTGCTCGAACAGCGCCGCGACAGCGGCTTCGTCGGTGAGGTTGCAGGCATGATCGGCGCCAGCAAGGTCTATCCCGACAACCTGCGCGCCCGCCTCGCAAAACGCTTCGGCCACGCCCGCACCGATGCCGGTGGCCGCGCCCGTCACCACTGCCAGCTTGCCCGCAAGGCGATCAGCCATGAAGGCCCACTTTCACCAGGGCAGCATCGGGCGCCCGCTTGATCCGGCCGGCGCAAAGCAGCAGCGCGACAAGTCCCAGCGCCGCGCCGCCTGAAAGCACGGCAAAGGCATTCTGCAATCCGCCCGCCAGGCTGGCGGCAAACGTGACGACCACGGGACTGAGGAATTGCCCCAGGGCAAATGCGCTTTGCCACATGCCCGCGCCCCGTCCGCGCACTTCGAAAGTCAGCAGGCTCATTGCCCAAACCAGCAAGGTGGGCAGAAGAAGCCCGGCCCCGAGCTGGTTGACGAAACAACCCAGCACGAACCCGCTGGGCTGGTCGGCGCGGCCCATCAGCAGGAAGCCGATCGCCAGCAGGGCAAATTCGATGACCAGCAGGCGCTGCACCGGCCAGCGTCCGATCCGCGAATAGACGAAGGTGCCAAGCGGCACGCCCACGCTCGCCACCGAGGTGAGGAAGCCCGCGCGTGCCGGATCGGCCACGCCCAGCACGGCCAGGCCGACCGGCGCCTGGATCTGCACGGTGTAGAGGAAGATTGCGCCGTAGATGGTGATGCCCAGGATCACGGCCATGCGTGACCAGGGAAAACCGGCCCAACTGGTGCTGTGTGGCCCGGCGCGGGGTTCTTCGCCTTGCGCCGGCGCGGCGGCATCGCCCGTGGGTTCCCAGGTAAACAACTGCACCAGCACCAACATTGCCAGTGCCGAAAGATAGACCCAGAACGGTGTGCGCCAGCCAAAGCTGCCCAACTGGCCGCCGATGTTGAAGAACAGCAGCGCCGACATCGAGGCGAACGCGGTTTGTGCCGCCAGCCACTTGTCGCGCGCGGCGCCGTGGAAATAGTCGCCGATCATGGTGGTGGAAAGCACCATGATCATCGCCTCGGCAATGCCCACGCCCACGCGGCTGATCAGGATGGTCGACAGATCGTGCAGGAATACCGGCGCCACGCCAACTAGCGCATAAAACGCAAAGGCGGCCAGCAACAGGCGCCGGCGGCCAAAGTAATCCCCCAGCACACCGGCCAGCGGCGAGAGCAGGGCAATGCACAGGGCCGGGATCGTCAGGATCATCGGGACCCAGTAATCGTGCCCGGAAACCCCCGAAAATTCCTGGATCATCCGGGGTAGAACGGGTGCCAGCAAGACGATCGCCATTGTCGAAAGGGTGATCGGCAAGAGCAGGGCAATGCCGGTCATCGCGCCCGGCTGGTCATCGTGGTTCATCGGTGCTCCTGGTCACGGGGCGGATCATGCGCCAGTTGGACCGGCCGCATCACGAACGAAGGCATCGGGTGACAGGGTAACGCAGCCGCGCCGCGGCGGCTTGGCGATCGATCCTGCCTGGTGACGCGGACCATGGGCCGCTTCTTCTCTCCCTGCTTTATCGCCTCTTTCTTGCGCCCGATCCCGCCCGGCAGGCAAATCGAATTTGGACATGGGCAGCTATCGGGAAAACAGGATCATCGCGCGCATTGCCTATCGACGGCGTCGTTAGGCCAGGTTGGCGCGGGCAAGAATTTTCTTGGCAGGGCTTGCCTATCGCGCACTTGCCCTTTTTATCTACGTTTCCGATAGACAATGTGCCGCAGAGACTGCGCGACAGCACGGAGAATTGCATATGGCCAGCGCAGGCACGGCGCGCGGATCGGGCAACCGGTTTGGACTGCAGGTGGTGATTGGCATGGCCGTGGGCTTGGCACTCGGCCTAGCCGCGCGTTCGCTGGGCCCGGCCGCATCGGGTGAGCCCAACGGGCTGGCACTGGCCTTGTCGCTGGTGGGTTCCAGTTTCGTCCAATTGCTCAAGGCGCTGGTGCCGCCGCTGGTCCTGGCCGCGATCATCGCCAGCATCGGCCGGCTGCGCGATCTCAACAATGCCGCCCGCCTCGCCGGGCAAACGCTCCTGTGGTTTGCCATCACCGCACTGTTGGCGGTTTCGATCGGCATTGCCCTGGGCCTGGTCCTGCGGCCGGGTGCCAACACCGGCGCTTCCCTGGCGCAGGCGGCTGCGCCGCACACCGTGGGTAGCTGGCTGGATTTCATCAAGGGACTCATCCCGGCCAATTTCCTGGGCATCGTTGCCTCGACCGAAGTGGACAATGGCACGGCCAAGACCACCATCGGGTTCAATATCCTGCAACTGGTGGTGATCGGCCTCGCGCTGGGCTTTGCCGCTCTCCGCAGTGGCGAAGCTGGTGACGCCGTCCTGCGCGGGGCGGGCGTGGTCCTGGCCGTGGTGCGGCGCCTGCTCGGCTGGGTCGTGCGCCTGGCACCTTTGGGCAGCGCCGGCCTGATCGGCAACGCGGTGGTCAACTATGGCTGGGGCACGCTGCTGGGCATCGGCCAGTTCGCGGTGGCGCTCTATATCGGCCTCGGCCTGGTGGTCTTCGGGGTCTACCCGCTGCTGCTGCGTGCCCACGGCTTGGCGCCGCTGCGCTTTTTCGCCAAGGCCTGGCCGGCGATCGAACTCGCTTTCGTGTCCCGCTCCTCGATCGCGGCGCTGCCGGTGGCAGAGGCGGTGACGGTGGAGCGACTGGGCGTGCCGCCGGCCTATGCGGCCTTTGCCGTGCCGGTGGCGGCCACGACCAAGATGGACGGCTGCGCGGCGGTCTACCCGGCGCTTTCGGCCATCTTCATCGCGCAGTTCTATCACATCGCGCTGGTGCCGACCGACTATCTGCTGATCGTGCTGGTTTCGGTGCTGGGCTCCGCCGCCACGGCGGGGGTAACGGGTGCCACGGTGATGTTGACGCTCACCCTATCCACCCTGGGCCTGCCGCTTGAGGGCGTGGGCCTGTTGCTGGCGATCGACCCCATCCTGGACATGGGCCGCACGGCCGTGAACGTGACGGGCCAAATGCTGGTGCCGCTGATCGTGGCACGCCGTGAAGGCCTGCTGGACCAGGCGCTGTACAACGCGCCGAGCCAGGGGGACCTGAGCCTGGCGCCCTGATGCCTGCCAAGTGCGCGGTTCGTCTTCCGGTCAGCGGGCGGGTTCGCGCAGCAGGGGCACGAGCAAGCCGTTGAGGTCATCGAGATCGAACGCCGCCGCCTTGGCATAACGCACCACGCCGGCGCGATCGATCACGTAGTTGGTCGGCACGCCTTCCAACGGGCTGTACGGCCCCTTGAGCGTGCGGACCGCGGGAATGTGCATGGCGGCGAACAACTGCTTGAGCGCGGAGTTGGGCAACGAATCCTGCGTGGTGATGGCAAATACCTTGAGCCCGTGCTGCTTTTGCAGGTCATAGTACTGGTCGAGCAGCGGCAGTTCCTGCTTGCACGGGCCGCACCATGTCGCCCAGAAATTCAGCACCACGACCTGCCCCTTGAGATCGGCCAGCGACACTTTGGTGCCATCGATCAGGCGCAGTTCAAATGGCGGGGCAGGCTGCCCGATCACGGGTGCCTTGGCGAGCGCAGGCATGGCCACGATGGTCAGCCAGGTGCCGAACACCATGGCCAGGGCACGAGGCAGGCGGGGCAACATCGGCATTCTGATCCTTGCGGTTGGATTTGCACACGATTTGACACAATCGGCGCGGGCACGCCAGCAGGCCGGCGCACCGTTTCATCCATGATGGAGAATCCGCGCACGCGCTCGGCGCGGAACTGAAGCGGGCCTGGCGGGTCTATCCAGCGAAAGGGTGACCGAGCGATGGCTGCACGCGCATATTGGCAGGGCCAAATCCGCCTTGCCCTGGTGTCTATCCCCGTGGAAATCTATCCGGCGACCAAGTCTGGCGCCTCGATCAGTTTCCGCCAGATTCACGAGCCTTCGGGCAAGCCCATTTCCTATGAAAAGATCGTGCAGGGCATCGGCCCGGTCGATCACGATGACATCGTGAAGGGCTATGAGGTTTCCAAGGGCAATTATGTCCTGCTCGAGGATGACGAGATCGAGGCGGTGAAGATCGAAAGCCGCAAGACTTTCGAACTGGTCCAGTTCGTCGATCAGGACGAGATCGACGTGTTCTATTTCGAAAAGCCCTATTACGTCATTCCGGCCGACGACCTTGCCGACGAAGCGTTCATCGTGCTGCGCGAAGCCCTGCGCCAGGCGCGCAAGGTCGGCCTGGGGCAGCTTTCCGTGCGGGGGCGCGAAATGCTCGCCAGCCTCAAGCCGTGCGGCAAGGGCTTGATCCTGGAAACCATGCGCTATGCCGACGAGGTGCAGAAGGCGCAGTCCTATTTCAAGGATATTCCCGACCAGAAGCCGGACACCGAACTGCTGGAACTGGCCACGGCGCTGATCGAGCGCAAATCCGCGCCATTCGACGCTGCCGCGTTCGAGGATCGCTATGTCGAGGCGTTGCAGGCGCTGGTCGCGCGCAAGGCCAAGGCGAAGGGCCGCAAGATCCTGGAGGACGTGGAAGAACCCGAAAAATCCGGGTCCAACGTGATCGACCTTATGGCCGCGCTCAAGAAATCGATCGGTAGCGATGGTGCTGCGGGTGCCAAGACCAAACCCAAGGCCAAAAGCAAGACCGCAGCAAAACCACGCAAGCGCGCCGCCGCCGCGCATTCGCGCAAGTCGGCCTGAGCCATGGCCCGCCGCGATCCTCTCGCCGAATACAAGCGCCGGCGTGATTTTGCCAAGACCGCCGAACCTTCCGGCGCGACCGGGGCGCAGGGCGATGGCAATGGCTTCATCGTGCAAAAGCACGATGCCACGCGGCTCCATTTCGACTTTCGCCTGGAAGTGGATGGCGTGCTGAAATCGTGGGCGGTGACCAAGGGGCCCAGCCTCGATCCCGATGCCAAGCGCCTGGCGGTGCGCACCGAAGATCATCCCCTGGCCTATGCCCAGTTCGAAGGCGTGATTCCGGCCGGCGAGTACGGCGGGGGGACGGTCATGTTGTGGGACCGGGGCACCTGGGCGCCGGTGCCGGGCAAATCGGCCAAAGACATCGATGATGGCCATCTCCATTTCACGCTCGATGGGGAGCGGATGAAAGGCGAATGGCTTCTCGTCCGCATGAAGCCGCGTCCGGGCGAAAAGCGCGAGAACTGGCTGTTGCGCAAGGTGGGCGACGCATTTGCACAGGCAGGCGACGGGCTGGTGGAGCGCGAGCTTGTCAGCGTCTTGACCGGCCGCACTATGGCAGAAATCGCCGCTGACAAGGCTGGCACCTTTTCCCTGGCCGGCCGCAAGGACAAGGCGTTCACCACCCAAATGGCCAAGGCCGCAAAGCACAACGCGCAAGTGCCCAAGGCCAAGCCGCGCCGGGCGGCCAAGACCGGCAAACCCGCGCGCTTGCCCGCTTTTCGCCCGCCGCAACTGGCCTCGCTGGTCGACGCGGTCCCTGCCGGCAACGACTGGCTGCACGAGATCAAGTTCGATGGTTATCGCGCGCTGGTGGCCGCATGCGGCAGCGACGTGAAAATCTACACCCGCAATGGCCACGATTGGACCGACAAGTTCGCCCCCCTGCTCGAAGCGATTGCCGCGCTCGAGCTGCCCGCCTGCCTGATCGACGGGGAAATCGTGGGCTATGCCGCCGACGGCAATCCTGGCTTTTCGGCGCTTCAAGCCGTGCTGAAACGCGGCCATGGCGCACAAGGGCCAGACGATCGGCTGGAACTGCACGCGTTCGACCTGCTCGAACTGGATGGCGAGGATCTGACCGATCTTTCGAACATCGAGCGCAAGGAACGGTTGGAAGCCTTGCTGCATGGCGCGCCGCCACCGGTGCGCTTTGCCGACCACGTGATCGGCGCGGGCGAAAAGCTGTTCAAGGCCATGTGCTCTTCCGGCCAGGAAGGCATCATCAGCAAGCGCATTGATGCGGCCTATAGCGGCAAGCGGACGAAGGCGTGGGTCAAGGTGAAATGCATCAACCGCCAGGAATTCGTGATCGTGGGCTGGACCAAGTCAACATCGCGGACCAGGCCCTTTGCCTCGTTGCTGCTCGCCCAGCATGAAGGCGGCGGGTTGGTCTACAAGGGCAAGGTCGGTACGGGTTTTGACACCGATAGCTTTGAAGACCTTGCCGCGCGGATGAAGCCACTCGTGCGCAAGACCGCGCCCGTGGATGTGCCACGCGTCGAGGCGCGGGGCGCGAACTGGATCAAGCCGGAATTGGTGGGCGAAGTGGCCTTTGCCGAATTCACTGCCGATGGCCGGGTGCGCCATGGCAGCTTCCTTGGCCTGCGTGCGGACAAGCCTGCCAAGGAGGTGACCCCCGAAGTGCGCGTTGCGGCTCCCGTGACAATGCCCGCAGTGGAGATCAGCCACCGCGAGCGGGTGATCTTTCCCGGCACGGGAGAAACCAAAGGCGACCTGGCCGACTACTATGCTGCCATGGCGGCCTTGCTGCTGCCCTTTGCCGGAAACCGGCCGATCAGCCTGGTGCGTTGCCCGCAGGGACGCGCTCGGCATTGCTTTTTCCAGAAGCATGACGCCGGTGGCTTTGGCGACGCCGTCCACCATGTGCCGATCCGTGAAAAGGATGGTGGCAGCGAGGATTACCTGTTCGTCAGCGACGCGGCCGGCCTGTTGCAGTGCGTGCAGATGGGAACGATCGAGTTTCACGCCTGGGAAGCACGCGCCGACGCGGTGGAGCAGCCCGATCGCCTGATCTTCGATCTCGATCCCGACGAGGGGCTGGACTTCGACGCCGTCAAGCGCGCGGCGCGCGATATTCGCGATCGGCTGGCCGACCTTGGGCTGGCGAGCTTTGCCATGCTTTCTGGCGGCAAGGGTGTGCATGTGATCGTTCCGCTGGCACCCGGCCACGATTGGGAGACGCACAAGGACTTCGCCCGCCGCTTTGCCGAAGCGATGGCAATGGCCGAGCCGGAACGGTTCGTGGCGACGATGAGCAAGGCCAAGCGCAAGGGCAGGATCTTCATCGATTGGCTGCGCAACCAGCGCGGCTCTACCGCGATCGTGCCATACAGCGCCCGGGCACGAGAGGGCGCGCCGGTGGCAGTGCCGATCGCGTGGGACGAGCTTGGCGGGTTCGACAATGCGCACCCCTACAGCATCGGCGATGCTGCAACGCTGATCGAGCGCGCGGGCAAGGGCGCGCTGGCGGGCTGGGGCTTTTCACAACAGAGCCTGCCCGCGCTTTAACCGGCACCCACTGGCAAATCCGCTTGAAACGCGGCCCGGTTTTTCGCAACCACGGTATCGGCCCGCCGGGGCATGACCGAGGAGACGCGTGGGATGACGGGGGCGCAGGAAGTCTTTGCGATGCGCTGGGCAAACGAGGCCGACAGCACAGCTTTGGGCGAGCTCATTCGCCTGGCAATCAACACCTTGCAGGCCGATGTTCTGACGTCTGCGCAAGTTGCCGCCAGCCACGCTGTCATGGGGCTCGATACCCAGTTGATCGCCGACGGCACGTATCTGCTGGCCGAGCGCGACGGACAGATCGCCGGATGTGGTGGATGGAGCAGGCGGGCGACGCTCTATGGCGGAGACCACAGTGCAGACTTGCGCAATCCGCGCCTGCTCGATCCCGCCCGTGATCCGGCACGCATTCGCGCGATGTATACCCACCCGGCCTTCGTGCGCCAGGGCGTGGGGCGCCGTATCCTGCAAGGCTGCGAACAGGCAGCCGCGCGCAGTGGCTTTGCCAGGGCCGAACTGATGGCCACGATGAGCGGGCTGCCGCTTTACCAGGCCGCCGGTTACCAGCCGATCGAGCCGGTCGAGGTGATCGCTGCTGGCGTGCCCGTGCCAATGGTGCGCATGGGCAAGACATTGATCCTGCAAACCTGAAGGTGCGGCTATCCCACCCGCCGCAAGCGCGGCGGGCAGGGCAACCGGTGTCTTCGTCAGGCAGCCATGGCGCGCTGGTGCAGGCGCGTGATGGCATCGATCGAAGAGAGCAACGCCCCTTCCTGCCAGCAGCCGTAATAAGAGCAATGCTCACCGGCGAGCACGATGCGCCCTTCCATGGCGACGAGGTTCTGGTAGTGGGCCGCGCGGCTTTCCTCCGTCCAGTTGGCGCAGCAGCCCAGGATCCACGGCATCCGGTTCCACGCCACCGAGGCGCCGGACAGGAATTCAGCCTTGTATTCGGCCGGGTGGAAGACGGAACCTTGGTCGAGCGCAGCCTGGATGCGCTTTTCCGGGGTCATCCCCGCCAGCATGTAGGCGCCCGCGCCAAACGGATAGGCGCCCAGCAGCACCGCCGGGCCATCGGTAAAGCACCCGGCGCTGGGATAGGAAATCAGCGAAATGGCCTGGTCGGTGAACGAGATGCCGCCATAGATGGCATGGTCGGTTTCCCAGAAGCGGCGCTTCATTTCCAACCCGATCTTGACCGAGTTGCCATAGGGCAGCGCGCGGATGGCGGCCTTCTTTTGCGCAGAAGCCTGGAAATCGATCTGGTTGAGTACCGGGGCCGGGATCGTGCAGACCATCCAATCGGCGTGGGTTTCGCCCGTGGCGCCGGTCTTGGTGTCGGTCCAGGCTGCGGTCACGCCCTTGTCGTCCTGTGCGATCTTGGTCACGCGGGTGTTGAAGCGGATCATCTTGGCCACGCGCGCCTGGAATGCCTTGCCGATGTGGTCCATGCCACCCTTGGGTTGGAACATCGTCGTTTGCATCACGTGTTCGGCAAAGAAGCCCAGCGTCTGCCACACGCCACTGTTGATCGTCTCGGTCAGGCTGAAAGGATCGTTGGGGATCGGCGCGCCGTTGACGCCGCCGCCCGGCACCCGCTCCCAGCCGCGCTGCTCACCCAGCTTGAAGCTCTTGGTGTATTGCATGTTCTTGTCGAGCACGCCCCACTCGCGCATCGCTTCGAGCAGGCGGGTCTTGTCCTCGGCCGTGACCGCCGTATCGAGGGCGCCGGCGTTGAGCGACTTGCCCAGCAGTTCGGAAACGTGACCCTTCCAATCGACCATCAGTTCACGATAGGGTTGCGGCTTGCCGCCAAAGGCCTTTCTATTGTGAATCAGCGCATTGTGATTGATTTGCAAGAACGGTTCGAGCTGGACCCCCAGTTCCTTGCAATAGTGCAGCACGGTGCGGTGGTGATAGGGAATGCGCCAGGGGCCCGGGTTGAGGTAATTGCCCTGCGCAAAGGTCACCTGCTGCTTGGAGCCGATTTCGGTGATGGTGTCGCCACCGCGCACGGTGTAGTTGCGCCCGCCGGCGCGGCCCTGGAATTCCAGGATCTGCACTTTGTAGCCCGCTTTGGTCAGTTCATAGGCGGCCAGCATTCCGGCCAGGCCCGCGCCCAGCACCAGCACCGTCGATCCCGGCCGCGCGCCCGAAAGGCGCGGCGGGCCGGTGAACTGGCTGTCGGCCGCATGCGCCAGCACGGTCATTGCCTGGTACAGCGCCGCGGCACCGCCGGCCTTGCCGATCATGGTCAGCAGGGCACGGCGCGTGGGTGGGGTGAAAACGTCTGACATGGCAAACCCTTCGTGGTCGAATCGGGATATGGTTCTTGGGGGGAAGTGCTGCTCAATGGCCGCAGGTGTTGCATTCGGGGACAGGCGGATCGGCAGCCACGACGCGGTCGATATCGGCCACGGTCACCGGATCGGGATAGGCGTTGAAGTGGCCGCGAACATAGGTGATCACCGCGGCGATCTGCTCCTTGGTCAGCACGCCGTTGAACCAGGGCATGCCGCCGCGTCCCTTCATCACCACGATGATCGGATAGTCCTTGTCGGCCAGGTTCTTGTTGCCGGCCAGCGCGGGGATCATGGCGCCCGGTTCGCCGCCGCCCTTGGCATCGGCCATGTGGCAGGCCTGGCAGATCTGCTCGTAGACTTCCTGCCCCTGGTTCGACACTTCCACCGTGCTGCCGCCCGGTCCCGGACGGTCCTGGGCAAAGCCGGGCGTCGCTTGCGTGGCGCAGGTAACCAGCGCCATTCCGGCAAGGGCGAGGGCGGCGAAGTGCGGTTTTCGGGTCATGGCATACTCTTTGGGTTCAACGGGATCGGGGGGAGGCAAGGCCGGGGTCATGCGCGCCAGCCGGTGCAATCATCGCCCAGTCCCTGGGCCAGCGGCGCCAGGAACGGTTCGAACTTGCGCCATTGATCGAGCCCGGAGCGATAGATCGGCTGGCGCACTTGTTCGGAACTGACCGTGCGCACGGCGCGGTCGTTTTCGAAGAAGCGCAGGCAGGCCGGATCGAACGGCAAGCCCAGCGCCGCCAGCAGCGCGCGCACCTGGCCTTCTGTATCGTCCACCAGGTCTTCATAGACCAAGGTGTGCACCGCGCCGGGCGCCACGGCGTGGAAGTGGCGCACGATCGCCAGGTAGTGGCGATAATAGGCCGCCAGGTCTTCCAGGTCATAGGAAAACTCTTGGCCCTCGGCAAAGAGCTGCTTGAAACCCGAAAAGCAGGCGGCCATCGGATTGCGCCGCACGTCGATGATCCGCGCTTCTGGCAAGATCAGGCGGATCAGCCCGATGTGGCGGAAATTGTTGGGCATCTTGTCGATGAAATGGGTGCGGCCGAGGCGGCAGTGCACACGGGCCAGGGCCAGGTATTCCTCGCCCCAGTCGCGCAACTGGGCAGGGCTGGCCGATGCGATCCGCGTGGCGCCACCTTCGCGCTCGATCCGGCCGACCAGGCTGCCGATATAGGGCAGTTCCATCGTGCCTTCGATTGCCGGGTGGCTTGCCAGGATCTGTTCCACCAGGGTGGAGCCGGAGCGCGGCAGGCCGACGATGAAGATGGGCGCCGCGTCGGGCGATCCCTGGCCTGATCGCGCGGCCAGGAATTCGGGCGTGTAGAGCTGGCACACGTCGTGCGCCTGGGCGGCATAGTCCTGATCGGCGCCGCCGAACTTCACCCGTGCCAGCGCGGCGCCCTGGGCATAGAGGGCAAAGGCGCCAGCGGCATCGCCGGCATCCTCCAGGCGGCGGCCCAGGGCATAGGACAGGCGCATGCGGTCATCGGCTGGCAGCGATCCGCCCAGCAGCCCGCGCATCTGCGCCTCGTCGGCGTCGCTCAGCGCCCCGATCTTGAGATTGGCCAAGCCCCACCAGGCCTCGCCCATGTGCGGGGCCAGGATCGTGGCGCGGCGATAGGCGCGGATCGCGGTGTCGCGCAGGCCGGCCGTCCGTGCGGCGTGGCCATGGTTGACCGCCACGCCGGGGTTGGCGGGAAACGCTTCTGCCAGGCGGGCATTGATCGCTTCCGCCGCTTTGTCGTCGCCGAGCAGGCCGAGGCAAGCAGCCTGGAGATTGAGATAGGCCGGATTGTCTGGCTCTGCTGCCAGCAGCGGTGCCAGTTCGGTCAGGGCCTGCTGCGCCAGGCGAGCGGCGAACAGGGCGTGGGCCAGGTCGAAGCGGATGCGCTTGGACTGCGGATCGAGCGACAAGGCATGGCGCAGCAGCGTTTCGGCCGCGTGCACGGTGCGATGCGCGATGTGGCAGGCGGCAAGCAGACGCGCCCCTTCGGCGTGATGGGGATGGGCGCGGCAAAAGCTGCGCAGAATGGGATCGGCTTCGTCATGGCGGTCGAGCGCCACGAGTTCGGCTGCGCGGCCCAGATCGGAATGATCGGCATCGAGGCGCGCCAGCGCGGCCAGCGCCCGGCGCTCGCGTTGCACGGCGCCGCAGGCAAAGGCGCGGTCGGCGATCGCGCGCCATGCCTCCGCATGGCGAGGGTCGAGCGCGACCGCGGTATCGAGCTGCTGGTCGCCCTCCTGGCCCCGGCCAACGCCACACAGGGCGAGCCCGAGTTCATAGCGGGTGCGCGCCGCCTTGGGCCAGGCGCGGGCCAGGTCGAGCAGGATCGGCAGGGCATGGGCCGGACGGCCCAGGCGCCGCAGCGCCGATGCCAGGATCAGGCGAGGGCGGGGATCGGCCGGATCGCGGCTCGACAGGGTGCGGGCCAGCCGTTCGGCCTTGGCCGGGTTGGCGGCCAGGGCTTCGGCCGCTTCGGCCAGGGGATCGGTGGTCACGTGCAGCATCTTGGTGTGGCCGGCCTGTTCCGGTGCTGGGCAGGGAGGACGGGAGCCGCCGCGTGGGCAGCCCCCCGTCCCAGTCGATCCACCGCGCCCCGGGCCTGATCGTGGCGATCACACCCGGTAACGACGGCAGCCATTGCGTCAGAACGTGACGGTGGCACGGGCGTAGTAATATCCGCCGTTGATGCCCCATGGCGCAAAGGTGATGGGCGTATCGTAGTTGTTGCTGCCGTTGGCCGGGCGCCCGCCGACATTGGGCACTGTGGGTGCTTTCTTGTCGAACAGGTTGTTGGCGCCAACATCGAGGCGGAACGCCGGCGTCACCTTGTAGCCGACGTTGAGATCGGTGATCCCCGTGGTTCCGGTGCGCAAGACGGTGTAGCCATCGGCGTTGGCATAGCCGCTGCCCGAATAGCTGGTGCGCTGGTGCGCCGAGCCATAGATCGTCTCGCGCAAGTTGAACGAGAACGAACCCAGCGTGAACAGGGCGTTGGCAATGACCTTCACACGCGGCGTGGCCGTGGTCAGCCCGTCGATCGAGTTGGGGTCCAGCAGCGAGGTCTGGCTGAAAGCGGTGTTCACCACCTGCGAGGGCAAGGCATACACCTTGAGCAGCTTGGTCTGGTTGTAGTTGAAGCCGAGCGTCCAGGCGACCTTGGCGCCGCCGCCGAAATCGCTGGTATAGTCTGCGGTTGCTTCCACGCCGCGGGTGCGGGTGTCGGCACCGTTGGTGAAGATGTTGATCCCCGCATAGGACGTGGCATCGGCCAGGCTGACGCCGCGTGCGGTAAGGGCATCGAGCACCGCCTGAGACACCACCGACGTCCCCTGCGAACCAAAGATCGCCGCCGAAGGCACGATGCGGTTCTTCAGCTTGATCTGATAGGCATCGACCGTGAGCTGCACACCGCCGCCCGGATGGGCCACGAAGCCCGCCGAGAACGACGTGGACTTTTCGGGCTTGAGGTTGCCGAAGCCCAGGACCTTGGCCGCCGACGAGTTGGGCGGCAACTGGCCGAACGTGGTGCCCGGGCCCACGTTGACCGAGGAATAGTAGGATTCGGCCAGGGTCGGGGCGCGGAATCCGTTCGAGACGGTGCCACGAATGCCCAGAGCCGGGCTGAAATCGTAGCGCGCGGTGACCTTGCCATTCCACACGTTGCCGAAATCGGAATAGTGTTCATAGCGCCCGGCAAGATCTAGGTGCAGGCCGGTAACGGGATCGACGGCCGCATCGATATAGGCGGCCACGGCACGGCGGCTGTAGGAGCCCGCGTCGGTTGGGGCAAAGCCGGGATAGGACTGGGCGCCGCCGCCATAGTAAGAGGCGAATTCACCCGACTGGATTGCATAGCCATCGCGGCGCCACTGACCGCCGAAGGCCAAAGTGAGCGGCTTGGCCATGCCCACTTCGAAGTCCTTGGTCACGCCCAGGTCTGCCGACCATTCGCTGTTGACCAGGGTGCCATCGTAGAAGTTGCGTTGCAGGCCGATGGCGGTGGCGCTTTGCGATTGCTGCATCGCATAGACAGTGGGGTTGGCCGAGTTGAGCGTGTAGAGCGCCACGGCGTCGCGGCCGTAGGTGGCCGAAAGATCCCAGGCCCAGCCCGAAATGTCGCCCTTGAAGCCGAACGTGCCCGAGAAATCCTCCTCGCGCAGGCTTTCCTGCGGATTGAAGCCGGCGGGCAGCGGATAGACCGTGGTGCCGGTGCTGGTGGTGCCCGAAACGCGGCTGGCGCGACGATAGTTTTCGAACGCCTTGGCCACGCGGTTGCCATAGCTGCCAAAGGCATAGGCCTGGATGCTGTCGGTGATGTCATAGCCAGCGTTGACCATGATGTTGTACAGCGAATAGCGCGCGTCGCCGTTGATGTTGTTGACCCGCGGGTAATAGGGGTTGGCCTTCACGCCGGCCTGGTCCACCGCGCTGATATCGGTGCGCACCGTGCAGTTCTGTGTGAAATAGCGGCGGTCACAGCCACCACGCTGCGTGTAATCGTGAAACTTGTATTCGCCGGTCACATTGATGAAGCCGTTGTCGCCCAGCTTGGCGCCGAAGTTGAGCGCGGTGGAAAACGTCTTGCCGTCACCTTCGTAGTATTGGCCACCGGTGGTGGTGAACAGACCGCCCGAAGACTGGTCTTTCAGGATGATGTTGACGACGCCGGCGATCGCATCGGACCCGTACTGTGCGGCGGCGCCATCCTGCAGGATTTCGATGCGGCTGATGGCGTTGGTCGGAATGAAGCTGAGATCGGTGGTGGCCGCGCCCGAATAGGGGCTGCCGCCCAGCACGGCGAGGTTGGCGGTGAAGTGGCGGCGCTTGCCGTTCACCAGCACCAGGGTGTCGTTGGGCGAAAGCCCGCGCAGCGCGGCCGTCAACGTCAGGTTGGCGGTATCGCCGCCGAACGATTGGAAATTGAGCGAAGGCAGCGTTTGCGCCAGCACCTGCGTGAGGTCTTGCTGCCCCACCGACTGGAACGCCTGGGTGCCGACCACCTGCACCGGCGCGGCGCTGTCGGCCGCCCGCATGCCGGTGACGCGCGTCCCGGTCACGATGATATCTTCGCCAACCGGCGGTTCGGCGGCCGGTGCATCCTGCGCCATGGCGATGGACGGCAGTGCGGTGGATGCGAGTAGCGATGCGAATGCAATTCGGGAATAGGCTGACATATCTTTGCCCCCATGGAAACGAGCCCTCCTCCCGCACCCCCTCCCAGGGGCGGGGCGCACGGATTGATCCGGGTTGTGTCCGGTCGTGCTGCCCTCGCTTGCCGGCGCCGCTTTTTGCTGCTGCCGGGCTTGATCGCGGCAATGGAAGGCAAATCAGCGGGATTGCCCATACGCTGATTGTCGTATCACGCGTTGCCGGGCAGGCATTAGGATGGCGCCCGGTAGGGGGCAGCCGCCCCCGGCACGCCACCACTTCTTGCAAGGATATGCCATGTCATTTTCCCCCGGCTTTCGCACGCGCGCCCTTGCCGCCCTTGGGTTTGCCGCCGCGGTGCTGGCCCCCATGGCCCCGGCCCACGCGCAGGTCACCAAGCTCCAGGCCGATCCCAAGGCACTGATTCTCGATGGCGCAGAGGTTGCCGCCGGGACCGACCTGTTCTTCCTGTCGGGGCAATTGGCCGCGCCGGTCGATCCGAAGAAGACCTTTGCCGATGTGAAATCCGTCGACGATCTGGGCGATACCAAGACGCAGACGATCAGCGTCCTCACCAAGATCAAGGCCCTGCTGGAAAGCCGGGGCTACAAGATGTCGGACCTGATCAAGCTGACGCTGTTCGTGGCAGCCGATCCCAAGACCGGACACATGGATTTTGCCGGCGCCAACGAAGGCTTCAAGCAATTCTTCAAGACGGCGGACAATCCCACCACCGTGGCGCGATCCACGTTTCAGGTGGCGGCGCTGGCCGGCCCCTATTTCCTGATCGAGATCGAGGGGATCGCTGCGCGCAAGAAATAAGCGCACGCGGCGCGGCGTGCCGGCGCGTGGTTCGCGATCAGGGCGTCAGGGCCTTGATCGCGATCGCCGCGGCCGCCGCGCGCGTTTCCACGCCCAGCTTTTCATAGATGCGCTCCAAGTGCTTTTGCACGGTGCGCGGGCTGATCACCAGAACCTGGCTGATATCGGCATTCGACTTGCCATAGCTGATCCACAGCAGGACTTCGGCTTCTCGCTCGGTCAGGCCCAACCGGGTCTGCAACTGGCGCGCATCGACCTGGGGATTGAGTTCGTTGAGGCGGATCAGCACTTCGTTTTCGCGATAGTGCGCGATGAGCACCAGTTCGAGCGCGCCTTCGCCCTGCTCGATGCGCAGGCTGCTGCCGGTTTCGGTCTTGGCCAGCAGGCGTCCGACGCTCTGGCGCAGTTCGTCGGGCAATTCCGGCTGATCGCGGCGCCATCCCGGCGCGATGCGGTTGATCGCCTGTTCCGCCAGCGGCGTGCACCACAGCAGGAAGCCGCTGGTATCGGTGGCCATCATCAGGCGCCCGGTGGCATCCAGACTGGCCGTGCTGGCCTGCACCGCGCGGGCATGACCCAGGTGCACGCGCACGCGCGCCAGCAGTTCGTGCACGTTGATGGGCTTGCGCACATAATCCACGCCGCCCACCTCGAACCCTTCGATGACGTGCTCGCTTTCGGTTAGCCCGGTCATGAAAATCACCGGCACGTGCGCGGTTTGCGGATTGGCCTTGATCCGCGCGGTGGTTTCGAAACCATCGATGCCCGGCATGATTGCATCCATCAGCACCAGATCAGGCGTGATGTGCTGCAATAGGTCGAGCGCGGTCTGGCCTGCGGTGGCGACCAGCACCTGGATGCCGCCGGCTTCCAGCGTGTCGGTCAACAGGTGCAGGGCGGCCGGCTCGTCATCGACCACCAGCACGGTGTCGCGGCGGACTTGCTGGTGCTCCATCAGTATTCGTCCAGCATGCGGGCAAGGCCTGCCATGTCGAACCGGTCGAGCCGGGCATAGAGCCTGGCAATGAGGTCTCCGGCTTCGGGCGCTGCCCGTTCCAGCGCGGCGATCTCTCCGGCAATGGCGCGGGCATGGCCGATGCGCAGGAATTCGCGCAGACGTTCGACGTGGGGCTGGGCTGCCGGCGGCAAAGCAGTGGCGGGCGCACGGCGCTGCAGGGTGGGTGCGATATCCTCGCGCTCCCATTCCAGGCCCAGTTCCTGGCCGATGGCGTCGATCAACCGCCCGATTTCCACCGGCTTGACCAGGAAAAGGTCATGCGGGGCGGCCGCATCGCTGGCGGTCTGTCCATCCGGGCCATGCCGTTCGTGGGCGTTGGCCGAAAGCATGACGATCCGAACGGCATCGGCAAAGCGGTCACGCAGCCGCGCCGCGGTTTCCCAGCCCGAGCAACCCGGCATCTGCACGTCCAGCAGCACGAGATCGAAGCGCTGGCCGTTGCAGAGCGCCAGCGCGGTTTCGCCGCCGGGGGCCACCGCCACTTCAAAGCCCACGTCGTTCAGCGCCTGGCGCACGAAAGCCAGCTGTTGCAGATCGTCATCGACCACCAGGATGGTGCGGCGGCGCCCCGTATAACCGGTGATGCGCCCCGGACGCGGCCCCGTGTCGCCAGGTACCCACACCTTGGGCAACATCATCCGCACGCGAAAGCAACTGCCTGCGCCCGGCGTGCTGACAAGGTCGAGATCACCGCCCAGGATATGGACGATTGCGCGCGTGATCGGCAGGCCCAGGCCAAAGCCATTGGTCGATCCGGCCTGGGCCACACCGCGTTCGAACGGCGAAAAGATCCGCTCGCGCTCTTCGGCGGAAATCCCGGGGCCGCTGTCTTCCACTTCGAAACGCGCGACCTCGCCCGAATGCACGACACGCAGCACCACCCGGCCACGGTCGGTAAACTTGATGGCATTGCCCAGCAGGTTGATCAGCACCTGGCGCAGCCGTTTCTGGTCGGTGCGGACGAATTCCGGCAGGCCCTGCGGCGCTTCGTAATGGAACGCCAGACCCTTGGCTCTGGCGTCGGGCTCGAACATGCGGACCAGCTGGTCGAGGAAGGCCGGCAGGCGCACCACATCGCGGGCCACGCGGGTCACCCCGTTTTCCACCAGGGAGATGTCGAGCAGCCCTTCCACCAGATCGATCAGGTGTTCGGTGCTGCGCAGGATCACCTTGGCCGCCTCGCGCGGATCGACGCCGGATCGGCGCTCGATCAGTTGCGCATAGCCATAGATGATGTTGAGGGGCGCGCGAATTTCGTGGCTGACGTTGGCGAGATAGCGGCTCTTGGCCGCGTCGGCCGCGCGGGCCGCGTCACAGTCGCGCTCCAGGTTGGCCACCAACTCGGCATGGCTGCGGGTGTCTTGCGGGGCGGCGGTCGGCGGCTTGCGCAGATGACGGGCGGTTTGTGCCATCAAGGCGTTGCCGATCGCTGCGGGCCTTGCGTCCCGTTCGGGTACAATCGTTTGCCACCCGCAGCGCAGCAAAGGCGTGCCGGAGAAACCGGTTCAGGCGAAAGCCAGTTCGACATTGTGTTTACGACCCCCAGCACGCTTCGTGTTCGATTGCGCCGCTTCGCCAAGTCTGCACTGGAAGATATCCGCTATCAAGGCCGATCGTAGGTCGGAACGGATGGTTTTCGACGCAGTGCAGCAAGTCTGCGGCGAAGTACTTGGCGGGCAAGGGCATTGCCGCGATCGGCGCGCGCGTCACAGTGTCGCTGAAGCGGTTGCATCCCGGCTTGTCATGCCGCCGATTACGCGGTTAAATCGGCATACCGGGACTGGGGCGGGCCTCCCGGACAGGCGCTAGCCCAAGCGTTGCCCATTATTTGCCTGCCGCTGGCGGGCGCGATGGCGTTTGGGGAAAGCGATGACGATACGGCATGACGGGGTGGCTGCGCGCGAGGAGGCCGCTTTGCCGGGTACACCCACGTTCGGCGAACTCGTGCGGGTGGCCGCGCGTATCGGTTGCCTCAGCTTTGGCGGGCCAGCCGGGCAGATCGCCCTGATGCACCGCGAACTGGTGGACGAGCGGGGCTGGATCGACGAGGCCCAATTCCTCCATGCGCTGAACGTGTGCCATTTGCTGCCTGGTCCTGAGGCACAGCAACTGGCGATCTGGATCGGGTGGAAGCTGCACGGCGTCCGCGGCGGGCTGGCGGCCGGGTTGCTGTTCGTGATCCCAGGCGCGCTTGTTATTCTTGCCTTGTCGATGGTCTATGGCTTTGCCGCGCGCGTGCCGTGGTTTGCCGCGCTGTTCCTGGGGATCAAGTCTGCGGTCCTGGCGATCGTGGTCCAGGCGCTGTGGCGCGTGGCGGCGCGCGCGCTCGATACCGGGTTGAAACGGGGTATCGCGTTCACCGCGTTCCTGGCGCTGGCAATCGGCAATGCGCCTTTCCCGGTGGTGGTGGCTATGGCGGCGCTTCTCGGCGCGATCGTTGCGGCATGGCGGCCGGCGCTCTTGGCGATCAAGCCGGCATCGCCAGCGATGGCGCACACGCCGATGCCGTGGCGGGCCAGCGTGACGGCGGCCGTGGTGGGCGCCGCGGCATGGGCCGCACCGATGCTGCTGATCCTGGCAACGCTGGGCCGGGGGCATGTGCTGTGGCAGATCGGCGCGTTCTTTTCCCGGCTCGCGGTGGTCACGTTCGGCGGCGCCTATGCGGTGCTGGCCTATATGGCGCAGCAGGCGGTCACCGGCCATGGCTGGCTTTCCGCCGGGGAAATGGCCGATGGCCTGGGGCTGGCGGAAACCACGCCGGGTCCGCTGATCATGGTCACGCAGTTCGTGGGATACCTCGCCGCGTTCCGGGCGCCAGCCCCGTTCGGCCCGGTCATGGCCGGTATCCTGGGCGCGCTGCTTACCACCTGGGTCACGTTCGTGCCGTGCTTCCTGTGGATCTTCGCCGTGGCGCCATGGCTTGAACGGCTGGAGCATGCCCGCCGGTTGAAGGGCGCGCTGGCGGCGATCACGGCCGCGATCGTGGGCGTGATCGCCAACCTGGCGCTGTGGTTCGGGCTGCACGTGCTGTTTACCAGAGGCACGGCGGCGCGGCTGGGCACGGTGTCGGTCGCCTTGCCCGATCTTGCCAGCCTGGATTGGCGCGCCGCCGCCCTTGGGACCCTGGCGGCCTACCTGCTGTTCCGCCGGCGTTGGAGCGTGATGACGGTCCTGCTGGCCTGCGCGGCGGGTGGCCTTGCCTTGGGCATGCTGCCCTGATCGGGCGTCAGCGCTTGCGGCTGGTGAAGAGGATCGCCACCAGCCCAAGCGCCGAGGTCGCCGCGCCGGCCAGCGCGATCACCGGATAGCCCAGATTCAGCGCGATGACCCCGCCACCCAGCGCCGCGCCCAGGGCATTGCCCAGGTTGAAGGCGCCGATGTTGACCGACGAGGCCAGGTGCGGCGCATCGGCCGCTGCGCTCATCACCCGTACTTGCAAAGGCGGCACCAGGGCAAAGCTGGCCACGCCCCACAGGAACACGATCACCGCCGTGGGCCAGGCAAAGGGCATCAGCAGGGCAAAGGCGATCAACACGGCGGTCAACGCCGCCAGCGTGACGATCAGCGTGCGATCGACCGAGCGATCGGCAAACTTGCCGCCCAGCCAGTTCCCCACGGTAAGACCCACGCCATAGGTGACGAGCATGGCAGTGATGAAGCCCAGCGAGGCGTGGGTGGCGTTGCGCAGGATCGGGCTGATATAGGTGAACACGGTGAACATCGCGCTCGATCCCACGACCGTCAGCGCCAGCGCGCCCAGCACTTTGCCACGCATCAGCACGCGCAGTTCGGCCATGGCGTTGCCGTCGGTCTCGGCCGGCAGGGGTGGCAGGGTGAAGCGCAGCGCGGCCATCATCGCCAGGCCGAGTGCGGCGATCGCCCAGAACGGCGTGTGCCAGCCCACGTTTTCACCCGCCCAGGTGGCGAGCGGGACGCCCACGACGTTGGCGATGGTCAATCCCATGAACATCGTGGCGACGGCACCGGCCTGGCGCTGCGGCGGCACGAGGCTGGCCGCGACCACCGATCCCACGCCAAAGAATGCCCCGTGGTTGAAAGAGGTGACCAGCCGCGCCACCAGCATCATGGTATAGCTGGTGGACAGCGCGGCCAGCAGGTTGCCCAGGGTGAAGATGCCCGCCAGGCCAACCAGCAGCGTGCGGCGCGACACGCGGCCGGTAGAGAGCGTCATGATCGGCGCACCCACCACCACGCCCATGGCATAGGCGCTGATCAGCAGGCCAGCGGCAGGGATCGATACGCCAAGCCCCGTGGCAATGGCGGGTAGCAGGCCCATGGGGGCAAATTCGGTGACCCCGATGCCAAACGCACCCAGGGCCAGGGCCATCAGCCCGGCATTCCATTTCATCGCGGTGATCCTGATCTTTTTTGCGGCGCGCGGGCGCCTTGCCAACAGATGCACAGATGGACCAGAGTAGCGGCTCTGTTTAGAGCGTGCCCACGCGAAGGATTTATGCATTGAACGCAAAGATCGAGGCCGGTGCTGGAATGGACCGGGCGCGCGAGATGGCGCTGTTTGCCGCCGTGCACGATCATGGCAGCTTTTCGGGTGCGGGCAGGGCGCTTGGGCTCAGCCCATCGGCGGTCAGCCGGGCGGTCGACCGGATCGAGGCGCGGCTGGGCGTGCGGCTGGTGCTGCGCTCCACCCGCGCCCTGACGATGACCGCCGAAGGCCTGGCCTATCTGCGCGCGGCGCGTCGCATTCTCGCGGATCTGGACGAGGCCGAGCAGCAGATCGCCGATCGCGGCACGCCGCGCGGTCGCTTGCGGGTGAGTGCGGCGCTGTCGCACGGGCGCCTGTGCGTCGTGCCGGTGCTGGGCGGCTTCGTGCGCCGCTATCCCGATGTGCTGGTGGACATTGCGCTGACCGACACGCTGGTTGACGTCGCCGCCGGAGAGGCCGACGTGGCCATTCGCTTTGGCCCGCTGGCCGACAGCACGCTGACCGCGCGCAAGCTGGGGGCAAATGGCCGCGTGATCGTCGCTTCCCCCGATTACCTCGCCCGGCAAGGCACGCCGCAGGTGCCCGAAGACCTGCTGGCCCACAACTGCCTCAATTTCAACTTCCGCCGGGCAGAACCGACCTGGCCATTCCGCCGGATCATGGCGGATGGCATGGCGCACGATTTCGCGCTGGAAGTGCACGGCACGATCGTGGCCAACAATGGCGAGACGCTGGGCGATCTGGCGCAGGCCGGCATCGGCATTGCCCGCGTCGGCACGTTCAGCGTGGCGCAGGCCCTGGCCGAAGGGCGGCTGGTGCCGATCCTGGAAGACTTCAATCCCGGCGACGAGGAGCAGATCCACGCGATTTTCGTGGGCGGCGGGGCCACGCCGGCGCGGGTGCGGGTGTTTGTCGATTACCTGGTGGAAAGCCTGCGCTCTCCGCGATGAAAGCAGACGCGCGAAATCCCGGCGTGCAGGCGCACGCCGGGATCGTTAGCCAGGTGGTTAAGGCCGGTTCGCTTAGCGGTTGGCCGAAGCAGAGCCGGTGAGCGACCCGCTGGCGCTACCACTGGCCGAGCCGCCCACTTGCGAAGCGGCCGAGGTCGCCTGGTTCGCGGCGTTGCGCGCCGTGCTCGAAGCGGTGCTGGCCGCGCCCTTTGCCTTGCTGGCACCGGTGGCAGCGGCATTGCCGGCGGTGGTGCGGGCCTGCGCCACACGCTGGGTCGCCGTGTCACGCGCAGCAGTGGCGGTGTCGGTGGCGCGGCTGGCGGTCGTGCTCGCGGCACTTTGGGCGCGCGTGGTTGCGGTGCGGGCCGCGCTGCTCACCTGGTCGGTGCCGATCGCCTGCGCGTCGGCGCTGCCGCCCAGCGTGCCACTGGCACTGCCGGTCAGTGACCCGGCAACCGAGCCGGCGGGGGCGGTCAGGTTTTGGCTTTCCGAACCGTTGGCGCTGCCGCTGGCGGTGCGATCGGCATGAACCTGGCCATTATGGCGGTTCACCTTGGCATGGCCACTGGTGCTGCCCGTGGCATTGCCGCTGCCGGTGGTGGTGGAGCGGACGCTGTCGAGCGTGGACGCGCCGTCCAGCGTATTGCCCAGCATGCCGCCGCCAATGGTGCCGCCCATCACGCCGCCGACGGTTCCGCCCAGGCCACCGCCAAGGCCGCCCCCGCCACCCAGCAACTGGGCATGGGCCGGCATGGCCACGAGCGTGCAAGCGATAAGCGAAGTGGCAAAAATCTTGCGCATGGTGAGATCCTTTCCTGACTGCGAGATCGCCGGTGCTCCGTACGATCCCTTTGTCCTGAAAACGGACCCCCGATTGGATTTAATCCATCGCCTGCAAATTTTTTCGCATTACCGACAAATCGTGCACAACAGGCCCCGGCCGTATTGGGCGTCCGGGCCACGTGGGCCCAGGTCGATCGCTTCGCGATCCAGCGCCTGGGGCAAAGCCGCACGGGCATCGCGCGCCGCAGCCACGCGTGCGGCCACCAGTGGCGCTGCAAACGACGTTCCGCGCACCGGCACCCATCGGCCACGCGCGTCGGGCGCGCGCATGCCTGCGCCGGGTGCGGCGTAGTCCAGGTGCAGCGCGCGGCCTGCCTCGATCAGCGGGCGATTGCGCGCGTCAACGGCGGTCACGGCCAAAACGCCGGGATAGCTTGCCGGATAGGCGGGTGGCGCGGCGGGGCCGTCGTTGCCCACTGCCGCCACGATCACCGCCCCCTGGCGCAGCGCGGCGGCAACGGCCCGGCCGAGCACGGGATTGGCCGGTCCCACCAGGCTGATCGTCACTACGCGCACCTGCCGACCGATCAGCCAATCGATGGCCCGGGCAATGGCCAGCGCATTGCCGCCTGCCGGGCCACGGCCATAGACGTCGGCAGCCGCCACATGGCGCACCCCCGCGCGAGCCAGCAGCCCGGCGACCGCGCTGCCGTGATCGGAGGGCGCCGGTGCGCCGGGGGCAAAGCCCTCCAGTGCATCCACCGGTTGGGCGGGGGCGCCGTCGATCATGCCCACCGTGGTCTGCAAGGGCGGCAACGCCGGCGCCCCACCGCCGGCGCGTGTTGGCGCAGCCGATGCGGCAGGAAAATGCAGCACATCGCTGGCGATGCTGGCGCCGGGCAGTGCCTTGCTCAACATCGCCTGTGCGCGCGCCAACGGCATTCCGGTGGGCACGGCCAGCCGCGTCACATCCAGGTCCAGCGCGCCCAGCCGTTCCTGCCCCAGCACCGCAAAGCCCAGGCCACGCGCCGTTTCCAGCATCGCGGGATCGGGCGCCATGACCAGCAACTCGCCCTTGCGCGCCGGGTTGCCGTCCAGATCGCGTTCCACGGTCGTGGGGTTTTGCCGCAGCAGGCGGGCAACCCGATCGACCCTGGCCTGGGCCAGCGTGGTAACAGTCTGGGCAACGGAAGCGCCGACATCGTCGAGCGTACCGTCCAGCGCGCCGGGCACGCGCTCCAGCCCCCGGCGCGCGCTATCGGCCAGCGGATCGAGCGTGTTGCCGATGCCGGGCAGTGCCACTTGGGCCGGCGCAGAGGTTGCCAGCGGCGCCGACAGGGCGAGGGCGCAGAACAGGGCAGGGACGATCGGGCGCAAGAGAGTTTCCCAACTGGGCGGAAGTGCCTATGGATGAAACGAGCGACATCGTTCGTTCTATCCATGGAAAAAGGCAAGAACGCTGGCCGACCGCTTTGAAACCGACATGCTGGCCCTGTTGCCCCGGCTGCGCCGGTTTGCCACAGGCCTGGCGCGCGATGCGGCGCGGGCCGATGATCTTTGCCAGATGACCGTGGAACGCGCGCTGCGCAGCCGCCAGCAATGGCAGCCGGGCAGCCGCATGGACAGTTGGATGTATCGGATCATGCGCAATCTGTGGATTGACGAGGCCCGCGCCGAAACGCGCCGAGGGCAGACCTTCGTAGACGAGGATGCCGGCCTGGCCGTGGGCGCGGACGGCGGCCAGGAAGCGCGCGCCGTGCTTTCCGACATTGACCGCGCCATGGCTCGCCTGCCCGATGAACAGCGCGAGGCGGTGTTGCTGGTGATGGTCGAAGGCTGGTCGTACAAGGAAGCGGCCGAGATCGTCGGCTGCCCGGTCGGCACGCTCAATTCGCGATTGGTGCGCGGGCGCGACGCCTTGCTGGCGATGCTGGACGACGGGCAATGAGCGTCTCACCCGAAACGCTGGCGGCCTATGCCGACGATCAGTTGCAGGGCGCCGAACGGGCAGACGTGGAACGCGCCATCTTGGCCGATCCCGATCTGGCCCGCCAGGTGGAGCGGCACCGCGCGCTCAAGGACCGGCTGGCCGCACATTATGCCCCGGTGATGGCAGCGCCGCTGCCCGATGCCTTGCTCACCGCCTTGGCGCAAAGCCCGGCACCCGTGGCAGACCTTGCCGCCGCGCGCGCCCGGCGCAAGCGGTGGCTGGGCTGGGGTGCCGGCCTGGCGCTTGCTGCCTCGCTAACCCTGGCGGTGGTCTTGCCGCGCGGCGGTGGGGATGGTGCGTTACCCGGCTATGCCGATGGCGCGCTGGCCAGCGCCCTGGACACCCAGCTGTCAGGCCAGGCCCCGGCCGGCGCGCCGGTTCGGGTGGTGATCAGCTTTGCCGATGCCAGCGGCGCCTTGTGTCGTGGCTATGCCGGTGGGCAGGGCAGCGGGATTGCCTGCCACGATACGCGCGGATGGAAAGTGACGCGGGAGGTAGGCGGTGCTCCAAGCGGTGCGGACGCGGGCGATGCCGCCTATCGCCAGGCGGGCAGTGCCGACGCGGCGCTGATGACCCTGGCCCAGGACATGGCACAGGGCCCGGCGCTCGATGCGCAAGCCGAGCAGGTGGCACGGGCCAAAGGGTGGCAGCAGCGCTGACGCGGTCCCGGCGGGTTGCCGCCCCGGCAAAGCGCGTTATGGGGGCCGCGATGCAACAAGGACCAAGCGCCATGCCCCGCCAGATCGAACCGGCCACCACGTTCAAGGATAACCTCGCCCTGCTGCCGCCGATCACCGGAGTGGAGCGGGTCGACCTGATCGACGCCGCCGGCGCGGTGGTGGACAGCATCCCCAACCTGCCCGGCAAGCAAGGCTCGCTCGCCATCTATCACTATCTTGGGCAATTGTTCGGCGGCTTGGATCAGGCGGCCGCGGCCCATGGCCTGGCGCTGTTTGCCGAAAACACCAGCGATGCCCGGCAACATCCCGGCGCGCATCCCAATGTCGATCGTCTGCTGGCGATTGCCGCCGGTGGCGCGCCGCTTGGCATCGTCGCCATTCCCGTCGCCTGACTGCGGCACGGGATTTCCATGCAAAAACCCGCCCCGCGCACATGGCGCGAGGCGGGCATTTTGCCAGGATGGCTGCGATCAGAACGTCTTGCGCAGCGTCACCCCGCCATAGCGCACGTCGTCGCGCGGCACATAGCGGACGATGCCGGCCACCCCGCCATTGACCAGATAGCTGGCATAGTGGGTGTTGGTGATGTTCTTGACATAGGCGCGCACCTGCCAGCCATCGTCGCTGCCCAGCAGGGCCACGCTGCCGTTCCAGATCGCATAGGCCGGCTGGATCGTGCCGGGCGTCTGCGTGAGCTGGTACTGCGTTTCGCTCTTGAAAGCGATGTCGCTCTGCAGTTCCAGGTCCACCGCCTGCGTCAGGGCAAAGCGATAGGCCGCATTGGCGAACAGCTTGACCTTGGGCGCGAAGGGCAGCGGCTTGCCATTGATATCGCAGCTGGCGGGCAGGCCGGCCGGGCAGTTGAAGTTCACCACCTTGGCATCGTCATAGGCGGCCGAAAGATCGACGGTGAAGCCCTTGGTCGGGACCAGCGTCACGTCGGCCTCGATGCCTTGCGAGCGCACTTTGCCGGCATTGATCAGGCGCGTCACCGACGTACCGTTGACCAGGTCGGCCACGTTCGCCTGATAGTTCTTGAACGTGGTGGTATAGGCGGCGATCGCATAGCGGACCGAACGGTCGGTCGTGCTGCCCTTGATGCCCACTTCGAACGAGTCTGAGGTTTCGGGCGCGAGCGCGATTTCGTCGGTCGCCTGCATGTTGAAGAAGGCGTTGTAGGCCGGGCCCTTGTACCCGCGCGACCAGGTGCCATAGACTTGCGCATGGGGGCTCACGTCCCACTGCAGGCCCAGGCGCCAGGAATCGCCGCGCGTGGAGGTGGAGCCGTTGCTGTTGTGATAGGCGCGGATGCCCGACACGGCCAGCGCGCTGTTGCCGGTGTTGTTCGGATCGTTGGTCGATGTGCGAACGTGGTAGTACGAGAGCTTGTCCCACGTGGAGCGATAGCCGGCAATCGCGCGGAAGCTGCTGGTGAAGTTGAGGTTGGCTTCGCCGAACAGCGCGTAGTTGTTGGCGCGGATGCCATAGTTGGCCACGCCCGTTGCCACGCCCGAGGTGCGCGTCAGGTCACGCTGATAGCGCTCGTCGGTTTCCGCGCGCAGAACATAAGCGCCAACGACATAGTCGATCAGCTTGCCCTTGGGCGACGTGAGGCGCAGTTCCTGCGAGTACTGGTTGGTGTTGACGTCGCCATGGTCCTCGCTCTGGGCCTGCACGGCGGGGCTGGCCTGCGTGGCATCGAGGTCCTGGTGCTGGTGGTTCTTCCATCCACGCCAGGCCGTGATCGAGGTCAGCTTGTAATCGCCCAGCGAAAGATCCGCGGTAAGCGAAGCGCCGAAATTCTCGTCGCGCACGTCGGTGTTGAAGCTGGTTGCGGCGGTGCGGTTGGCCGGGCCGGCGGTGATGCCATAGCCATTGAGGATGCCGACCAGCGTGGGCGAAGGCGTGACCGCATTGGTGGGATAGGCGATCTGGCTGGTGCTGGCATAGACGCCGTTTGACGTGGTGTCGTAGCTGTGCAGCCAGTCCCCGGCGAGCGTCAGCGTCAAGGCGTCGCTTGGGCGCGCCTCGATCTTGCCGCGCAGGCCATAGCGCTCATAGCCGTTGACCTTGTCCTTGGTGACGGCGTTCCACACGTTGCCCTTGTAGTTGGCATAGAGCCCGTCGATGCGCGCCGAGACCGTGTCGGTCAGCCCGCCGGTCACGCCCGCCTTGACGCGGTATTCCGCGTCGGTGGTGGCACCGCCTTCGACATAGGCGTGGAACTGCTGGCTGGGCGCGGCGGTGACGATGTTGATCACGCCGGCCGAGGCGTTCTTGCCGAACAGCGTGCCCTGGGGCCCGCGCAGCACTTCGATCCGCTCCACTTCGCCCACGTCCAGCGTGGCCTGGCCTGGGCGGTTGAGCACCACGCCATCAAGCACGGTGGAAACCGAGGATTCGACGCCCGGCGAGGTGGTGATTGTGCCCACGCCGCGAATGAACACGGTGCGGTCCTTGTTCGAGGCGCCGCTACGGAAATCCACGGTCGGCACGCTGGCCGAAAGATCCTGCAGGTTGTGGATGCCGCGATCGTTCAGCGATTGCCCGCTGACCGCGCTGATCGCGATCGGAACCTGTTGCAGGCTTTCATTGCGGAAACGTGCGGTGACCACGATCTCGCCAGGCGCAGGGGCGTTGGCTTCTGCCGGTGCTGGCGCCGGGGCGGCATCCTGGGCAAAGGCGGTGGCGGAAGGCACGACCAGTGCGCCGGCCAGCAAAAGGGCGCGGCGGTGCGACACGGAAAACTGGGGCATTGATTTCTCCCTTGAACGCCGCCGCGCTATATTCAACTGAATAGGTAGAGAAGAAACTTTTTCTTTAGTGCCCCAACGCAATGCCCGCTTCGCCGTTCTCCACCGGCACGATGCGCGGCATGGTCAGGCTGATCCAGCCCAGCGCGAGCAGGTAAGAGACGGCGGCAAAGGCGAAAAGCGGGCCATATCCCAGCCCCGCAGCCAGGGTGAGGCCGGCGATCTTGGTGATCGCGGTGCCGCCCAGATTGCCGCAAAATGCGGAAAAGCCGGTTACGCGGCCGACGCGTGCCCGCGGTGTCACATCGGCGATCAGGCCAAACAGGCTGGTGGAAAAGCCCTGGTGCCCGGCCAGCGCCAGGGCCAGGACGGCTGCCGCGCCCCAGGCGCCCGGCATCAGCAAGGCGAGCGGCACGGGCACAACCACCAGCGCGGAAACCAGCATCATCTGCTTGCGCACTTTGTCGATCGGCTTGCCCGCGCCGATCCAGCGGCTGGAAACCGTGCCCGCCAATACCGAACCCAATGCCGCCCCGGCATAGGCGAGCGCCAGCGGCGGACCCAGTTCGGTGCCGGCCAGCCCGAACGCGCGGTGGAAATAGTCGGGCATCCAGAACAGCATCAGGAACCATGTGGCGTCGGACAACACCTTGGCCCCAGCAATCGTCCAGGTGCGCGCCTCGCGCCACACAGGCACGGGATCAGCATCGCCAGCCACGATGCGCGGCGCATCGTCGAAATCGACCCCACGCGTTGCCAGCCACCAGGCCAGCGCCCAGACCAGGCCCAGGGCGCCCGCCACCACGAAGGCTGCGCGCCAGCCCCACAGCGCGGCGACCAGCGGGATTGCCAGCGGCGCCAGGATCGCGCCGATGGAGTTTACCGCGTTGGACAGGCCGATGCCGGTGGAGCGCTGCTCGGGCGGAAAGATCGCGGCCATGGTCTTGATCCCGGCCGGCGTGCCCATCGCCTCGGTCATGCCCAGGCCGATGCGGCAGGCCATGAACCCGGCAAAGCTGCGCGCCCAGCCGTGGGCCATCGCCGCAAGCGACCACGCCGCCACGCCAAAGGCATTGGCCCGCCGCACGCCCAGCCGATCGACCAGCCAGCCGGCCGCCAGAAAACCAAACGCGGCGCCGGCCTGAAACAGCGCGGCCAGCGTGCCGTAATCGTCGTCGGTCCAATGCAGGTCGGCCGCGATCGTGGGCTTCAACACCGCGATGATCTGGCGATCGACCAGATTGAGAATGCCGGCCGTCAGCGCCAGGAGGAACAGCAGCTGGCGGCGGCGAGGGCTGAGCAGGGCAGTCATTGGCGGGCGGCACTCCTTTGCCAAGCCTGTTAGGGGCTGTGGAAAGGGAGTGCCAGAAAGTTCAACTTTTGAAGTAGAGATTAAAACGGCGCATGGTCGATATGCGGAAGCACATGGCGGGCGAACAGGTCCGCCTCGCGCGCATGGGGATAGCCCGAGAGCACGAAAGCCTCGATTCCCGCCGCGCGATAGGCATTGAGCTTGGCCAGGACCTGATCGGGATCGCCCACGATCGCCGCGCCGCAGCCCGACCGTGCCCGGCCGATGCCGGTCCACAGGTTGTCTTCGACATAGCCGTCGCTGGCCGATGCCTCGCGCAGGGCGGCCTGGGCCTGCACGCCCACCGATTGCGAATCCAGCGACTTGGCGCGGATCGCGGCGCCCTGTGCGGCATCGAGCTTGCTCAGCAGGCGGTCGGCGGCGGCGCGCGCTTCGGCTTCGGTCTCGCGCACCACCACGTGCACGCGATAGCCGCAGCGGATCGTGCGGCCATGCCGCGCGGCGCGGGCCTTCATGTCGGCCACGATGTCTTTCACCGCGTCCATCCGGTCGGGCCACATCAGATAGACGTCGCAGCCCTTGGCGGCGGTTTCGCGCGCCGGTTCGGACAGGCCACCGAAATAGAGCGCCGGCACGCGCGGCGCCTGTTGCAGCATGCGCGGCGCGTCGAGCTTCAGGTTCCAGAACCGCCCCTGGTGATCGAGCGGCTGCCCGGCCAGCAGCGTGCGCAGGATGGCTATGGCTTCGTCGGTGCGTTCATAGCGGGCGGCGCCGTCCAGCGTTTCGCCCGGCAGGTCGCTGGAAATGATGTTCACCGTCAAACGGCCGCCCAGGATCTGGTCGATCGTGGCGATCTGCCGTGCCAGTTGCGCCGGCCACAATTCGCCCACGCGCACCGCCATCAGCAGCTTGATGCGGCGCACATGCGTGGCGATCGCGGCGGCAAAGGCAGTGGTGTCGATGCCCAGGGCATAGCCGGAGGGCAGCAGGACGTTGTCGAACCCGCCTTCCTCTGCACCCATCACGATGTTGCGGCAATGCTCCCAGCTGGATTGCAGCATGGGGTCGCTCTGGCCCAGGTATTCGTAATCGTCATCGCAAAGCGCTGAAAACCAGCTGATTTCGCACGGATTTTGTGTCACGGCATCGGTTCCCCACGTGAGGCTGCCAGCACCGCGTACCATTCCCCGCGCGTCCAGTTCACCTTGAACGCATCGCGCAGGGCCGCAATGCGGCGCGGTTGCTGCGATCCGACGATGGGCACGATTCGGGCCGGATGCGCCATGATCCAGCTCAAGGCAGCCGCGCTGGCATCGGTGCCATGGGCAGCGCCTTGTTCTGCCAGCAGCTTGCCCACCGGGTGCGCCGCATCGGTCAGGCGCCCACCGCCCAGCGGCGACCAGGCCAGCACGGCCATTTCGCGTGCCATCGCCTGGTCCAGCGTGCCGTCATAAAGCGGGGCAAAGCGCGCCGCCGAATATTCCGGCTGGGTGGAAACCAGCGGGAAGGGCAGGAACGCCTGGAGTGCATCGACTTCGGCCGGGCTGTAGTTGGAAACGCCCACGTGGCGCACTTTGCCCGCTTCGACCATTTCCACCAGCGCTTCGGCCACTTCGCGCGGATGCGTGAGGAAATCACGGCGATGGATCTGGTAGAGATCGACATAGGGCAGGCCAAGCCGCGCCAGCGAGGCGTCGATCGCGCTGCGCAGGTAGTCGCGTGTCGAATCATAGGGCTTGCCCAGCCAGATGCCGCCCTTGGTGGCGATCACCATGCGCGCGCGCCACTGCGAGTTGGCGGCCAGCGCCTTGCCGAACAGGGCCTCTGCCCCGCCAAACCCGGCGGGCGCATCGCAGCCATAGATGTCGGCCGTGTCGAACAGCGTGACGCCGGCTTCCAGCGCGGCTTCCATGCGCTCGGCAATCAGGCCCAGATCATCCTGGCCATCGGGGCTGGCCAGCCGCCACATGCCCCAGGCGATCGGAAAAACAGCAAGTCCGCTCTTGCCGAGCGCGACGGGTTCGGTCTTTAGGCTGAGGTTCGTCATGGATGGCGCCATGGCACAAGGAGCTTTCGGATGGTAGAGAAACTGCGTTACGGCCTGGTCGGCACCGGCATGATGGGGGTGGAGCATATCCACAATATCAAGCTGTTGCCCGACGCCGAAATCGTGGCCATCGCCGACCCGGAAGCAACCTCGATCGACTGGGCACGCCAGGCGCTCGGCGAGAAGGCCGATGGCGTGGCCGTTCACGCCGATGCGGCCAGCCTGATTGCGGCAGGCGGGCTCGATGCGGTCGTCGTTGCCTCGCCCAATTTCACCCACCGCGCCGTGCTGGAGCCGCTTTTGGCCAGCAACGCGGCGATTCTGTGCGAAAAGCCGCTGTGCACCACCATGGCCGATGCGCGCTGGGTGGTGGAGCAGGCCGCTGCCCGCAGCGCGCCGTTCTGGACCGGCATGGAATACCGCTTCATGCCGCCCGCTGCCGCCTTCATCGACGCGATCCACGGCGGGCAGGTGGGCGCGCTGCGCATGCTCTCGATCCGCGAGCATCGCTTTCCGTTCCTCGTCAAAGTGCGCGACTGGAACCGCTTTTCGGCTAAGACCGGCGGCACGATGGTGGAAAAATGCTGCCACTTCTTCGACCTGATGCGCCTCATCACGCAGAGCGAACCGGTGCGTGTCTATTGCTCGGGCGCGATGGACGTGAACCACGTGGACGAGCGCTATGACGGCGCCCGCCCCGACATCATCGACAACAGCTTCACCACGGTCGACTTCGCCAATGGCACGCGCGCCATCCTGGACCTGTGCATGTTTGCCGAAGGGGCCGAGCACCAGGAGGAAATGAGCGCCACGGGCGACAAGGGTCGTCTCGACGTACTGATCCCGCCGGGGGACCTGGTGTGGTCGCCGCGCGTGCCGTGGCCGGGGCCCAAGGCGGTGGAACGCCGTCACGTGGCCGTGGACGAAACGGCGTTGGCTGCTGGATCCCACCACGGGTCGACGTTCTACCAGCATCAGGCCTTTGCCCGCGCCGTGCGCGGCGAGGGCAAGGTTCTTGTCACCGCGCACGATGGGTTGATGGCCGTTGCCATCGGCACCGCTGCTGAAATCAGCGCCCGCGAACACCGTGCGGTCGACATGGCCGAAGTGCTGGGCTGACGGCTGCGGTTCAGGGCTGCGGAGCGCGGAAGGTGGGGGCGATCGCCTCGTCGTTTCCGGTGATGCGCCGGGCGAGCGCTTCCGCGCCCTTTTCGATGCCCTTCTCGGCCGCTTTCATCGGGCCGAAACTGGCACCGATGTTCATGGCCGCGGGGTATTGCCGGGTCACTTCGGCGCGCAGCAGCTGGCCCGACCGGGCATCGCGAATTTCCACGGCATAGACCACCGCGCCAGAAACCATGCCTGGCTTGCCGCGCAGCCCTTGCACCGCGTTGTAAGACCCTCCGGCAAGATCGAAGTGCGAGAGCGTGCCGATCACCGGCGGCGTGGCACTGGCGCCGGTCAGCGTCAGGTGGATGCGCAGGGTATCGGGGGCAGGTTGCGTCACGATCGTGAAATCGCGAGCCAGCCGGGTGGTGAAGCGTTGCTGCATCACCCGCGCGAGATAGGCTTGTCCCTGCGAAGGAATCTTGCCGAACTGCGCATCAGGTCCGTCGTAGATCTCGACAGGGTCGATGATCACGCGGTGATACTGGCGCCAGTTGACCGGAACGGCAAAAACATAGGGTGTGCGTCCGTTGGCGTCGTCAGGCGTGGGGCGCAAATAGGGCGTGGATCCCAGGTGTGAATAGGCAATCGGGCGTGGGCCGCTGCAACCGGCCAGCGAGAGTGCCGCAAGCACGGCGGCCATCGCCGCCAGCCACGGGGAAATGGGGCGTTCGTTCATGGTGGGTTTCCTTGATTGTGCGCCGGGGTCAGCCGGTCGTCGGCCCGAACCCTGATAATCCGCGCATGTATTGCATGTGCATTTCCAGCGTCTGGCGCGTGGCGGTGGCCGTGACCGTGGCTTCCGCAACGGCAGGGCGGCGGCGACCCAGCCTGCTGTTGCCGATCAGCGCCAGGCCATCGCTCCAGATGTCGAACTTGAACTTGCCGTCGCGGTCGTGAATTACCACCAGGGCAAAGCGACCGGGGCCGGGCGCATCGATGCAAACCACGCTGGGCCCGCGCGGATTGGGCAGCGTGATGGTGCGGCGAAAGACCTTGCCTTCGCGCCGCAAGTCATCCTCGCCCTTTAGGAAATCATCGGGCGCGGCGGGGTATAGCTGGGCAACGAGCCGGCCAGAGCGATCCTTGAGACTATCCACCTTGACGAGAAAGCCCGGCCCGTTTTGCATGGCACAGCTTTCGGGGTGCTGCGCATCGATCTGGGCGGGCGCTGATGCGGCCCAGGTGATGGATGCCAGGCCAAGGGCAAGCCCGGTAGCAGCCAGGGCCGCAAGTGCCCGCGTGGCGCCTGAAGACATGGTGGAAATCCTGGATGGCTGGGGCCTGGCCAAGAAGTCGGGCCGGCGCGGCGTTGTGATGATGGGCCAGGCGGTGGGTATGAGGCGCCTGGCCGAGGGGCGCCGGCCCGACAGTGCGCCGGCCGGCGGTGTGGCGCATCCTCGCTTGGCCCGAGAGGGAGCCGCGCAGGGGCGACCGGGATCGCGCGCCACGCCGCCGGCCGGCAGGCCTTACCGGGCCAGGGTGCACCTTGCGGGCAATCCTGGCGTGCGACCCGGAAGGATCTGGAAAACGGCGATCGGGGTGGTGTGATCCATCTGCGCGAAACCTTTCGATGCAACGCCGGCCGCAATGGCCGGGGCGACATCCGGGATATGGCGCAGGGCGATCCATGGTCATTGCAGGTTTGATCGAGAAATGATCGAGATGCGCGCGGGCCGTGAAAAGGTGCCGCGCTGCCTTGGCTTTGCTGCCTTGCGATGATGGCTATCGTGTCAACGCGGGCCGGGCGGGCAGGCGCCAGGCGCAAAACTGCCCATCCAGGAAATCAGGCTGGCGAAGAGCGCCTGGGCAGTGCACGCAACACGGACAGGGCAGGGCGGGAGGCGACTGGCGACCCCCGCCGATGCGCAATCAGTTGGCGGCGCGCCGCATGTGCTTGCCGCCATAGCGCTGGCCCAGATAGGCCGAGAGGCGCCGAAGATAGCCCACCGCCTCGGTGGCGCTGCCGTTGTTGCAGGGAAGGGGGTTGCGGCTCGTGCCCGTGGCACGGCGTTCCACCTTTTCACAAAGCAGTTCGATGTCGCTGCGCGTCAGCAGGTTCTTTTCCCGCATCAGGCACAGCAGCGATTCCAGGATGATGAGGCTTTCATCGCCTGCATCGGTTACGCCTTCACGAATCCCTTCGCTCATCGCCAGACCTCTTCCACATATATGTTATGTGGCACATCCTATTTTAGTCTGGCGGTTTGGCAAGCGAATCAATCGAGCCCACCGCCCAGGGTGCGATACAGCGTGACCAAGTTGTTGGCGCGATTGAGCCGGGTGGTCACCAACTGCTGCTGTGCGGAGTAGGCGGTGCGCTGCGAATCGAGTGCGGTGAGGAAGGATTCCACGCCGGCCCGATAGCGCGCGTCAGACAGCATCGCGGCCTGGCTGGCGGCCTGGACCCGCGCCGTCTGGGCGGCCACCTGTTCATCGATCGTGCCACGCTGTGCCAGGGCATCGGCCACTTCGCGAAACGCGGTCTGGATCGTCTTCTGGTATGTGGCCACGGCCGCATCGCGCGAAGCCTTGGCATAATCCAGGTTCGCCTTGTTCTGCCCGAAGTTGAACAAGGGCACGCTGGCCGACGGCGACACGGTGTAGGTGCCGGTCCCGGCCGAGAACAGGTTGCTCAGCGTGGAGCTGATCGTGCCGATTGTGGCAGTCAACGAGATGGTCGGGAAAAAGGCCGCGCGGGCCGCCCCGATGTTGGCGTTCTGCGCGATCAGCTGGTGTTCGGCCTGCAACACGTCTGGCCGGCGCAGCAGCACATCGGACGGCAGGTTGCCGGGCAGCGCGTCGATCGTTGCCGGCGCGGCATCCAGGCTCTGGGGTTGCAGCGTTTCGGGCACCGGCGCGCCGGTCAGGAGCTGCAACGCATTGAGGTCTTGCGCCACCTGGGTCTGCAACACGGCAATGTCGTTGCGCGCCGATTGATAGCTGGTGTCGGCCTGCTGCATTTCCAGGGCAGAGGTTACGCCGATGCGGAACTGCGCCTTGGTCAGCTCAAGGCTTTGTTCGTAGGCCTTGAGCGTCTTTTGCGACGTGGCCAGCTGGTCGCGGTCGGCCGCCAGGGTGAGCCAGGCCGAGGCGATTTCACCGATGAGGGTGACGCGGGTGGCGCGGCGGCCCTCCTCGCTTGCCAGGTACTGCTCCTGCGCTGCCTTGCTCAGGTTGCGCAGCCGGCCGAACAGGTCGATCTCGTACGAAGAGAGGCCGACGTTTCCGGTGAAGTACTGGATATCGGCCACGCCCGAGGTCGATGATCCGCCCGCGCTCGCCGCGAACGAGGCGGTGTTGGTATACGTGCCCGATCCGCTGGCGGTGATCGCCGGGAACAGGTCGGCGCGCTGCACCCGGTACTGCGCCCGTGCCTGGAGCACGTTGGCCGCCGCCAGGGCCAGGTCCTGGTTATGCACCAGGCCCAGTTCGATCACCTGGCGCAGGCGGTCGTCGCGAAAGAATTCGCGCCAGCCGATGCGCGCCAGGTCCTGTGCCTGCGCGGTATCGGCGGCGGGATAGACGCCCTGCCCTTGGGGCAGGGCAGGCGGCACCGCGGGCGCCGGCCGGGCATAGCGCGGCGCCATGTTGCACCCTGACAGCAGCAGCGCTGGCAGCACGGCGGCAAGGGCGATGGGGGATTTGATCACGACTGTCAGACTCCCTGGGGCGCGGACGCGCCCTCGTCGTCTTGGATAAGGGGGCGGTTCGCCTGCTTGCGCGCGACGAAGAGATTGTAGACCACCACGAAGAACATCGGCACGAGGAAGATCGCCAGCACCGTTGCCGAAAGCATGCCGCCCACCACCGCACGGCCGATGGCGTTCTGCCCGCCCGCACCGGCGCCGGTGGCCACCGCAAGCGGCAGCACGCCGAACACGAAGGCAAGGCTGGTCATCAGGATCGGCCGCAGCCGCAGCCGTGCCGCGCTGACCGCCGCCTCGAACGGGCCGAGCCCATCGCGCATGCGCTCTTCGGCAAATTCCACGATAAGGATCGCGTTCTTGGCCGAGACGCCGATCGTCGTGATCAGGCCCACCTGAAGGTAGATGTCGTTGTTGAGGCCCGTCAGCGTGGCAGCCAGCAGTGCACCGATCACGCCCAAGGGCACGACCATGATCACCGACAGCGGCACCGACCAGCTTTCATACAGCGCGGCAAGGCACAGGAAGACGATCAGCAGCGACAGGCCATAGAGCGCCGGAGCCTGACCGCCCGAAAGGCGCTCTTCATACGAAAGGCCCGTCCATTCCAGCGCGGTGCCTGGCGGCAGCTTGGCGTGGATCGCTTCCATTGCCTTCATGGCATCGCCAGTGGACACGCCCGGTGCCGGGGCGCCCAGGATTTCCATGGAAGGCAAGCCGTTATAACGGGTCAACTGCACCGGTCCCGTTTCCCACGAGAGCGTGGCAAAGGCGCTGAACGGGGTCATGCTGCCGTTGCTCGATCGCACGAACAGCTTGTCCATGTCCTCTGGCGCCATGCGATAGGGAGCATCGGCCTGGACATAGACCCGCTTCACACGGCCGCGGTCGACGAAATCGTTGACGTAGCTGCCGCCCCAGGCCGTGGCGATGGTGCTGTTGATGGTGGCAAGGTCAACGCCGAGCGCGCCGGCCTTGTCCTGGTCGACCGTCACCTTGAGCTGTGGCGCATCGTCGAGCGAGTTCGGCCGCACGCCCACCAGACTCTTGTCCTGCATGGCCATGCCCAGCATCATGTTGCGGATCTTGAGCAAGCCGGCATGGCCCAGACCTGCCTGGTCCACCAGTTGCAGGTCGAAGCCGGTGGCATTGCCCAGTTCCTGCACGGCCGGCGGCGTGATCGCAAAGATCAACCCGTCGCGGTAGGCGGCAAAACTGGCCATCGCGCGCCCGGCGATCGACTGGGCGTTGTTGGCGCTGCCTGAGCGTTCGCTCCACGGTTTGAGCGGGATGAACGCCAGGCCGCTGTTCTGGCCCGAGCCGGCAAAGCTGAAGCCGTTGACGGTGAAGACGCCGACAACATTGCCGCTTTCCTTGTTGATGAAGTGTTCGCGGATCGCGGACAGGCCCTTTTCGGTGCGTGCGGCGGTGGAACCAGCCGGCCCTTGCACCAGCGCGATCACCGCGCCCTGGTCCTCATCGGGGAGGAAGCCGCCTGGCAGCCGAACGAACAGCAGCGCCAGCCCACCCACGATCAGGGCGTAGATCACCATCGAGCGCTTCCAGTTGCGCGCGGTGGAACGCACGCCCTTTTCATAACGCTGCTGGCCGGCATCGAACTTATCATTGAACCAGCGGAAGAAGCGGGCCAGCGGGCCATTGCTTTCCTGGTCCTTGGGCGTGTGCGGCTTGAGGATCGTGGCGCAAAGCGCGGGGGTCAGCACCAGGGCGACCAGCACAGAGAGCACCATGGCGGAAACGATGGTGATCGAGAACTGGCGATAGATCACCCCGGTCGATCCACCGAAGAAGGCCATCGGCAGGAACACCGCCGCCAGGACCATGGCGATACCGATCAGCGCGCCGGAGATTTCGTCGATCGACTTGCGCGCGGCGTCTATGGGACTGAGGTGCTCGGTAACGATCAGGCGCTCGACGTTTTCGACCACCACGATCGCGTCGTCCACCAAGAGGCCGATCGCCAGGACCATCCCGAACAGCGTGAGCGTGTTGATCGAATAGCCGGCGACCGCCATCACCGCAAAGGTGCCAAGCAGCACGATGGGCACGGCGATGGTGGGGATCAGCGTGGCGCGCCAGTTCTGCAGGAACAGGAACATGACGAGGAAGACCAGCACCACGGCTTCGATCAAGGTGTGGACCACCTGCTCGACCGACAACCGCACGAACGGCGTGGAGTCATAGGGATAGATGACCTTGATATCGGGCGGAAACTGACCCGAAAGCTCGGCCACGCGGGCTTTGATGGCGTCGACCGTGTTCAGCGCATTGGCGCCGGGCGCCAGCTTGATCCCAAGGCCGGCGGCGGGCTTGTCGTTCCACTTGGAATCAAAGCCATAGTTTTCCGCGCCGATCGCCACGCGGGCAACGTCTCCCAGTCGCACCACGGCGCCGTCGCTGCCAGTCTTGAGACGGATCTTGGCGAATTCGTCGGGCGTGGAGAGGCGCGATTGCACCGCCACGGTCGCATTGAGCATCTGCGTGCCTGGTGCCGGCAGAGCGCCGATCTGCCCGGCCGAGACCTGGGCATTCTGCGCCTGGAGCGCGGCGGTGACATCGGCGACCGACAGGCCGTACTGGTTCAGCTTGAGCGGATCGAGCCAGACGCGCATGGCATATTGCGACCCGAATATCTGTGTGTCGCCCACGCCCGAAACGCGCGCGAGCGGATCCTGCAGCTTGGAGACGAGGTAATCGGCCAGGTCGGCGCCGGAATGCGCGCCGTTTTCCGAGTAGATGCCGACGAACAGCAGGAAGTTCTGTGTGGCCTTGGCCACCTGCAGGCCTTGCTGTTGCACTTCCTGGGGAAGCAGCGGAGTCGCTGCCTGCAGCTTGTTCTGGACCTGCACCTGGGCGATGTCGGGGTTGGTCCCCTGTTCGAACGTCAGCGTGATCGTCACCGTGCCCGCAGAGGACGACGAGGACGAGAAGTAACGCAGGTGGTCCAGCCCCTTCATCTGCTGTTCGATGATCTGGGTGGTGGTCTTTTCCAGCGTTTCTGCGTCAGCGCCCGGATAGGTGGCGGTGATCGAAACCGCCGGCGGGGCGATCGCGGGGAACTGCGAAATGGGCAGCGAGCGGATGGCGAGGACGCCCGCCAACATGAGCACGATCGCGATGACCCATGCGAAGATGGGCCTGTCGATGAAAAAGCGAGACATGACGGGTTTACTTTCCCTTGGCCGCAGCCGCGGGCTGTGCCGCTGGCGCGTTGGGGTTCCACGGCTGCGGGGTTACCGCCATGCCCGGTTGCAGCATCATCCCGCCTTCGACGATGACCTTGTCGCCGCTGCGCAGGCCGCCCGTGACGATCCATTTGTCGCCTTGCGTGCCACCGGTCTGGATCTGGCGCTGTTCCACCTTGTTCTGTGCGCCCACGACCATGGCCACGGCATTGCCGTGTTCATCGCGGGTCAAAGCCTGCTGGGGTAGGGCGATGGCGTTTTGCACCGTGCCCTGGACCAGCTTTGCCCTTACGAACATGCCCGGCAGCAGCAGGCTGCGCGGATTGGGGAACACCGCACGCAGGACTTGCGAACCGGTGGCCTGGTCGACCGTGACGTCGGTGAACAGCAGGTCGCCTTCCAGCGGATAGGTGCTGCCGTCCTCGAGGATGAGTTGCACCTTGGCCTTGCCGTCCTTGGTCAGCTTGCCGTCCATGATCTGGCGCCGCAGCTTGAGCAGGTCGGCGCTCGATTGGGGAATGTCGACATAGACCGGATCGATACGCTGGATGGTGGTCAGCGCCGTGGTCTGCGAAGCCGAAACCAGCCCGCCCGTGGTGGTGAGCGAACGCCCGATGCGCCCGCTGATCGGTGCCCGGATCGTGGTGCGGCCCAGATCGATCTGCGCAGTGCGCAGCGCAGCCTGCTGCGCGGCAACATCGGCGCGGGCCTGGCCGGCGCTGGCAACCGCGTTTTCATAGTCCTGGCGCGCGATCGCGTTGATCTTGACCAGTTCGCCATAACGGCGGGCAAGCGCCTCGGTCGAGGCAATGGTTGCCTGGGCCTTGGTCAAGGCGGCACGCGCGCTCGAAACCTGGGCCTGATAGGGCGCGGGATCGATGCGATAGAGCGGCTGGCCGGCGCGCACGAATTCGCCTTCGGTGAACAAGCGCGCCTGGATAAGGCCGTTGACCTGGGGGCGCACGTCCGAAGTTTCATAGGCAACCGTGCGGCCGGGGAATTCGGCGCTGATCGACAGCGGCTCCTCCCGAACGGCCACCACCGAAACTGGCGGGGGCGCGTTGCCACCAGCACCGCCAGGTTCACCCGCGCCAGGGGTGTGCGATCCACATGCCGCAAGGGCCAAGGCCAGGGCCGGTGTCACGTGCCGCAAAAATGTCATGCAAAATCCTGCCGATCAGTGTATGAGAGTGAACGATCACTCACAATTCCGCTACTGCGCCGGGGGGGCAGTGGTCAAGAAGTAAAATACGGGTAGAGAGATTAGACATGGTGACTGACTACATGCCAACATGCCTGAGGACGGGCGGCAAGGCGGCTGAAAGGCGCGACAAGATCATAAGTGCGGCTCGCAAGCTGTTTATCGAAAACGGTTTTCACGCAACGGGGGTGGCCCAGATCGCCAAGGAATCGGGCGTCGCCGTGGGCCAGCTCTATCGCGACTTCGCCTCGAAAGAGGCGATCATCGCCGCCATCGTTGCCCAGGACAGCAGCGAATTCCTGATCGGGAGCGACATCGTGCGCAGCGTGGCCGATGGCGACGAGGCGGCCGTGTGGCAGTGGCTGCGCGAATTTCTCGATCCCGATCCCGATTGCACCAACGTGTTGATTGCCGACATCGTGGCCGAAGCCGCGCGCAACCCGAAAGTGGCCGGCATTTTCGACGGGTGCCACCAGCAGGTGCATGGCGCGCTGCTTCAGGCGCTGGAAGTGCTGTTGCCAGGGCCGGCCATGGCCGAGGCGCGGGGCACCATGGCCGACATGATGCTGATGCTATCCCTCGGCCTCTTGCAGCACGACCTTATCCGCGGCGAAACCGAGGCACGGCGGCTGGCCGATGTTGCCTTTGCGTCGATCCGCACGCAAATCCTGGCCTTTCGCAGCCAGATGCCGGGCAAGAATGCGCAGGAAGCGGCGGGGCCTTGCGAGCTGTGCGGCAGTCTTGGGCCGTTTGACTGATGCTGCTGCCGTCCTGAAGGCGCGTTGCCAGGCCAACCGGCCCTGGCTCAATTCCGCGCGGCTTCGGGCCGGCGCAAGGCCACGCTGATACGGCACTCGACCCCCAGCGGGGCGAATGTCAGGTCCACATGATTGCCGGTCGAACGCGGCAATGCGCGCTCGATGAGAGTTGTGCCAAAGCCCTTGGTCTCGCGCTGGCGCACGGCCGGGCCGCCACGTTCCTGCCACAGCAGTTCCACGCGGTTTTCCGGCTCGATCACGGCCCAGTTGATCGACACCGTGCCCGTGTCGTTCGACAGCGCGCCATACTTGATGGCATTGGTCGCCAGTTCGTGGAGAATCAGTGCCAGGCCCTGCGCCGCAGCGGGTTCGATGTCCGCGTTCGGGCCCTGCATGGTGATCCGCCCGAACAGATCGACATGCAATTTCATCACCGCTGCCACGATCAGCGCAATGTCGGACGGGGCCACACGGCCTTCGATCAGCGCTGGCTGAGTCACAGCCAGCACGCTGAGGCGGGCGAGGATATCACGGCGGGCCGCGGGCACGTCTTGCGCCGTGCGCAAGGTGGCTGAAACCACCGCCTGGGCCATCGCAAGCGTGTTTTTGATGCGGTGCACGCTCTCGCGCATGATCGTGGCCATGCGCAGTTCGGTGCGGTGCTGTTCGGTAACGTCCACGCCTTGCACGAAAATGCCATGGATCGCGCCGCTGGAATCGCGCAGCGGCTGATAGGCGAAATCGACGAAGCGCTCTTCCTGGGGCAAGCCCGGCGCCTGCTGCAGCATGATCGACACGCCCCGGCCGATATAGGGCTGCCCGGTGTGATAGACTTTGTCCAACAGGTCGATGAAACCTTGTTCCACCACTTCGGGCAGGGCTTCGCGCACGGTAAGGCCACGCAGGGGCCGGTCACCCACCAGGCGGCGATAGGCGGTGTTGGCAATCTCGAACACGTGATCGGGCCCGCGCAGAATGCCCACGAACCCGGGGGACTGGTCGAACAGGTCGCGCAGGCGCTCGCTTTCGGCTTGAACCTGGTTGGCTCGCATCAGGATGCCGGCTTCCAGGATCGCGCTGCGCCCGGCATCGTCGGGTTGGGTCAGCAAGGCCGTGATATCGGCGGTATGCTGGAGGATATAGCGCAACTGCCCCGGCCCGGCCATGATCGGAACGTGCGTCGCGCTCCAATAGCGCATAGTCGGCACTGTCCCGGGATCTCCCACCGCGTAGGGTATGAACGCGATATGGTCGGTCTTGTGGGTATGGATCACCCGCTCGAGCGAATTGCGCAGCAGGCGGTAGCTTTCGCTGTCGGGTGGGCTCGGAAAGGCTTCGAACATGCCCATGCCCACGAAGGTGTTGCGCGAGCGACCGACCGCGGCGACATAGGCATCGTTGCAGCCGGCAATCGTCAGGTCGGGTCGGATCAGTACGTAGGCATTGGGGGCCACGCCAATCAGCCCGCCCAGACAGCCATCGACAATGGCGATATCGCCATAGTCCAGGTTCGTCAGGCGTTTGGCTTCATCCGTGCGGTCCATGCCGTTCCCTCGTGCGTTCGGCACAGCGTTCCGCCTGGGCTCTTCGCCCACTGTGCACACCTTGATGCCAGACTTTACGGGGTTCGGGAATGCACCAAATTGGTATCTGTTGCGTAGATTTGTTTCTTTTTGCCCTGCTGTAAAACATTGCAAAGGGTTTATGCGCTATCTCGCAATGCGCGCGTGCATTGCTATGGAGGCGGGAGATCGCCCGGAATTGCGGGCGCAGAAGGGCCGACGTGCGCATAGCGATTTTGGAAGATGACGTGGCCTTGGCGGGGTTGGTGGAAATGACCCTGGCCGAGGCGGGGCACACGTGCGAGGTGTTCGGCGACGGGCAGGTGCTGACGCGTGCCCTGCATCGCGCCACGTATGATCTGCTGATTCTCGACTGGAATGTGCCGGGCATGACCGGGCTGGCCATTATCGAATGGACGCGCGGGAACCTGGAAGTGCCGCCACCGGCGCTGATGCTGACCAGTCGCTCGGCCGAGGAAGACATCGTTGCGGGCCTGTCGGCCGGGGCAGACGATTACGTGATCAAGCCGGTCACCCCCGCCGTGCTCAAAGCGCGGGTCAACGCGCTGGTGCGCCGTGCCTATCCGGCAACGGCACCGATGGTCGAGCAATTCGGTCCCTACAAGTTCGATACACGTGCTGACACCGTGGAACTGGCCGGGCAGGGCATCGCGCTCACCGCCAAGGAATTCGCACTCGCGCTCCTGCTGTTCCGCAACATGCACCGCGCCTTGTCGCGGGCCTATATCTTCGAGGCCCTGTGGGGCCGCAATCCCGACCTTCCCACGCGCACGCTCGATGCCCATATTTCCAACATCCGCACCAAGCTAAACCTGCGGCCGGGCAACGGGTTCAAACTGGTGCCGATCTATGCCTACGGATATCGCCTTGAAGCGCTTGCGTCCTGAAGCCGCGGCCCTGGCGCTGGGCCTGTTGCTCACTGCCGTCGGCACGGCGCCGGCCTTGGCCGCGACCCCGCCCCAAGGGGCTAGTGCGTTTACCCCGGCGCCCGATGACATGGTTCGCTATCTGGTCCGTCCCGGCGACAACCTGTTCCGCTTGGCCAGCGACTATCTGATTCGCCCCGAAACCTATCGGCAGGTGCAGCAGATCAATCACGTCGCCGATCCGTTGCGGCTGCCGATCGGCAAGACCTTGCTGATCCCGCGCGTGCTGCTCAAGCATGAGGCGGTGCGCGGTACGGTGCTGAGCTGGCGTGGCGCGGTGCGCATCGATGGCCGCCCGGCGGCCAACGGCATGCCGGTGGCCGAAGGCATGTTGTTGGAAACCGGGCAGAAGTCTTTCGTGACGGTGACTTTGCCCGATGCCACCAGCATTGCCCTGCCATCGCAATCGGCCGTGCGCGTGCGCCGCTTGCGCAAAGTGGTGCTCGACGCGCATGTCGAGCGCCTCTTCGCGATCGAGCGTGGCCACGCCAGCGCTGCCGTCACCCCGATGACCGATCCGGCCAGCACGTTCCAGTTCGCCACACCCGGCGCGGTCACGTCAGTGCGCGGCACGCACTTCCGCATGAGCTATGACGCGCAAAGCCGCCGCGCCACCAGCGAGGTGTTGGAAGGGAAAGTGGGCTTCGATCCCAGCGGGCGCGCGGCGCAGGTGCTGCCGGCGGGCTTTGGATCGGCCAGCGATCTTGACGAGCCGGTGGCACTGCTGCCCGAGCCGCAATGGATCGATGCCGGCAGCCCGCAGGCCGGCCCGCAGCTGCGCTTTGCCTGGCAAGCCCAGCCCGGCGCGCGGGGCTACCACGTGCAATTGGCTGCCGATGCCGAGTTCGTCAAAGTGCTGGACGAGACGGTGGGGGCCGAAACCACGGCGCAGCTCGCCGCCCAGCCGGATGGCCATTATTTCGTGCGCGCCACCGCGATCGACGAGCACGGCCTGGAAGGCAAGCCTGCCATCGCGCAGTTCGACCGACGCCTGGAAAACAGCCTGCGCCTTTCGGTGGAAGAAAGCTGGAACGGCCCGGTGCGGCAATATGTGTTCCATTGGGACCCGGCTTACGACAGCCAGGCAACGTTCCACTTCCAACTGGCCAGGCCCGGCCGCGAAGATCGCCCCGAAATCGATCGCCCCGGCCTTTCCAGCCATATGCTGGTGGGCCTGGCGCTGCCCGCGGGGCGCTATCGCTGGCGGGTGCGGATCGATGAAGTGGTGGGCGGCACCACGGTGTCGCACTGGAGCGATTACCAGGACGTGCGGATCGAGGCTTCCTGGTGAGCCTGGGCCATCAGCTGAAACTGCGGACGCAGTGGTGGCTGATCCTGGTGGCGGCAAGTGTGCTGGTGCTGGTGCTCACGCTCGACCGCACGATGCTGCGGTTCGACAATGCGATCTATGATCACCTGTTGCAGCTGGGCGGGCCCGCATCGGGCCAATCGGTGCTGCTGGTGGAAATCGATGACGAGAGCATCGCGCGCATGGGGGGCTGGCCGTGGAACCGCACGATCCACGCCGCGCTGATCGATCGGATCAAGGCCGGAAATCCGCGCGCGATTGCCTATGACGTGCTGTTTACCGAGCCCGGCGATCCCGCCGTGGATGCCCGGTTGGGCGAGGCGATCGCTGCTGCCGGGCCGATCTTCCTGCCGATGTTGCCGCCGCCCCATGGTGCCGCTGGCACCATGGCCGAACCGGTGCTGCCGATCGAGGCGGTGCGCCAGGCGGCGACGGGCATTGGCTATGCCTCGGTCGATCCCGATGCCGATGGCGTGGTGCGCACGGCCACCGTGGCGTCGCGAACACGGCAGCCGCAACATCTCATGGCGCTGGCGGCCCAGGCCGCGCTGCGCCGCGCGCAGCCGGACGCGGCGGCGCAGATCCCCGTGGGCGCGCGGTTGATCCCGTTTGGTGCAGGTGGTGGGCGTTGGTCCGAAGTTTCGGCCGCCGCCGTCCTGGCTGGCGAAGTGCCGCCTGAACTGTTGCGCGATCGCGTGGTGGTGGTGGGCGCCACCGCCACCGGATTGGGCAGCCGCTATCCCACGCCCACCGGGCGGGTGATGTCGGGCTTGGAGATCGAGGCGCACCTGTTGCAGGGCCTGATCAATCGCGCGATGATCCGGCCGGCCGGGCCGATTGCCTTGCTTGCGCTGGGGCTTGTCCCGCTGTGGGCCTTGATGATCGGCCTGGGCCCCTTGGGGCGGGCACCGGCGCTGGTGGTCGTGGGGCTGAGCAGCGCAGCGGTGGTGGCGGTTTCCGCGCTGTGCTTGCTGGTGCTGCGCCTGTGGCTGCCGCCGGGTGCGGCGCTCGCGGGGTTGGCGGTGGCCTATCCGCTGTGGGGCTGGCGGCAACTGGCGGTGATCGAGCAGTTCATGCGCGCGCAGTTGCAGCGCCTGAATGAAGAGCCATCGCTGTTGCCGCGCGTGGTGCTGTCGCGGCCGGGACGGCGCGGGATGGCCGATACCATTGCCTTGCTTCACGCCGCCATCGCCCGCAACCGCGAGATGCGCCATTTCGTGGCCGACCGGCTGGACCAGTTGCCCGATGCCACGCTGGTGGCCGATCTGCCCGGCCGCATCGTGTTGGCCAACGCCGCGGCACATCGGCTGTTTGCCAGCTTCGACCGCAGGATCGAGGCGGGCGTTACCCAGGCAAGCGATCTGCTTGCGGCGGTGCGCCTGGCTGGCAGCGGCGTGGCGGTGCCGTTCCCGCCAGAAGCGAGCGCGCCAGCCACGCACGAAGTACAGCGTGACCAGGCGCATTTCTATCTGGTGGGCATCGCTCCGCAGACCCAGGCCGATGGCCAGCGCGCCGGCTGGATCATCCGTTTTGTCGATATCAGCGAGGCAAAGGCCGCCCAACGCCAGCGCGACGATGTGGTGCAATTGCTCACGCACGACATGCGCTCGCCGCAGGCGTCGATCCTGGCGGTGCTCGAAACGGCCGCGCCCGACCGGATCAATCCGGTGGAAGCGGGTGCCATTCGCCATTATGCCGAGCGGACCCTGCGCCTGGCGGATGGCTTCGTCCAACTGGCCCGCGCCGAATACCTGGAATACGCGCTGGAAGAGGTTGACCTGGGCGACATGCTCATCGACGCGATCGACGATCTGTGGCCGCAGTCCAATGCCAAGGCGATAGAGATCGTCACGCAGGGTGAAGAGCCGATGCTGGTGCTGGGCGAACGGTCGCTGCTCACCCGCGCGCTGGTCAACGTCATCGGCAATGCCATCAAATACAGTCCGGAGGGCACGCGCATCACGTGCACCCTCACGCGCGAGGATCGCGCCGATGGCGGTCACTGGGCCCTGTGTTCGATCGCAGACCAGGGCTGCGGCATGGATGAAGACCTGCGTGCGCGGATGTTCGAGCGCTTCCTGCGTGGCCCGGTCGGGCTCGGCCCCAAGACCAGCGGCGCGGGCCTTGGCCTCAGTTTCGTGCACACGGTGATGGTCCGCCATCACGGCACCATTGCCTGCGAAACCGCGCCTGGGCGGGGCACGACATTCACATTGGCGTTGCCGATCAAGGGTTGAAGCGCAAGCGTTGCAGGTTCTGGCGCAGCGCGGTCAGGAGCGCATCGCACGAGGGCCCACGCGCCGCGACCCAAGCGCTGGACGCAATTACCACGCTTTGTCTGGGCTTGGGGTGTTCGGCGAAGGGCATGCTCGGGCGGTCCAAGGGTGTGGATCACGTGCCGATCAGGCACCCCGCCCGATCAGGCCTCCCCCGGTGGAGGGGGTTAGGCCTAATGGCCACTGCCAGCCGCTTGTACGGGCGCTGCAGCCCGCCTTCAGGATCGACGATCCCCCGATGATGAGGCTGAATCCCGCACCCACGGCGCATGCGCGACAAAATGGCGCAACAGTTAGGTTGAGTTCACAGGGGGGGCGCTGCTTCCGCGCTGGCGCTTCAACCGTGGGTGAGGAACCAGGCCGTTGCGAGCATCGCGACCCACAGCGCGCTGTTGATGCCCACGATAAACGCCATCTTATAGCCACGGTCGCGACCGAGAGGCATGTCAGGCGCCATGCGCCAATGCGGGTGCTGCCAGTGCTGATGGTGGGCGTTTGTGGTCACGAGCCAAGTCCCGAAGCGAATATGCTTCCCCTTCGCACATCGTCCGCGCCTTGGCCTGTAAAGGAATGTCAATTTCGGAGCTAACGCCCCACAACAATATCCAAACAGGTTGCGATTGGTCTTGGCGGCTTGGTTGTCGCCCTAGCCGGTGGGTTCCAGCAAATGACTGGCGGTGGTGGTGCCGGGCGCGGGCGGTAGAACCGCGCGGCCCGCGTCGATCAATTCTGCCAGTTGCGCGGCGAAATGCGCGCGAACCATGGCGCGTCCCGGCGCGGACCACTCGACCCGGCCACGGTCGATCCGGACCATCATGCCCTGCGCATGGGCTTGGCGCAAAAGACCGCGCAAATGAACATGGGTGACGCCAAAGCGCTTGGCGAGGTGGCTCAAGACGATCGGCACCGGCTCGCGCGGGGGAAACGGTGCGTCGCCTTGCCCATGCCCCGATAGCGCCCATAGCAGTTGCGTGCCGGCATAGGGATGCAGGAACAAGCCGCGCACAAACGGCGCCGGATCTGGGCCAAGCGCGGCCTGGTGCAGCCGGGTGATCTGCACGTCGAGAAAACGGCGGAACAGCGTGTCGTCGGTCAACTGGGTTGCCAGGCCATCGAGTTCCGGCGCCAGCAAGGTCGCCGCGCGCAGCGCCAGTTCCAGATGGCGCCGCCACGCAGCCAGGAACCGCGGCGTGGGGTGATAGCGCATCGGCCGGGCGCCCGGCGTGGCGGCGCGCAGGAAATCAAGATGTTGCAGGAACGCGAGCAAAGACCGTGCGCGCCCCGCGCTGAGAAAGCCCGATGCGGCGCAAATGGCCTTGAGCGCGGATTGCGTGATGCCCCCGCGCGGATCGAGATGCATCGCATACATCGCGCAAAGATAGCGGCCGGCGTCCTTGCACACCGCGCCCATCCGCTCGTCTTCCTCGCAAGCGAGCAGCATGTTGCCAACCAGTTGCCGACCGGCGTTGTCGAACGCCGGATGCGCCAGCACGGCCCGCCAGGCCGGCGGCCAGTTCATGGTGTCGATGGCCTGTCCCCCCATCACAACCGATGCCCGATGCCAATCATGCGCCGGTGGAGCGCGCCGGCATCGGGATCGGATCGTTGGCCGGTCGCCCGGCCGTCGTCCCCAGGGGAAACGATTACATTGTCGCGGCGCACAGATCAAATTTTTTCAGTTGTGAATGGCCAATCCCTCGGTCAATTTTCTGCAGGTCCGCAGTTATCGACGATGGCCTTGATCGCAACATGCCTTGTGATCGGCGCGGATATTGCCACATGCTTTGATGGGGGGATTTTCGATGCGCTCTGTTCTCGCCGCCGCCGCCGGATTGGCCTTGTCCACCACGCCTGCACTTGCCGCCACCGATCCCGAGGCGCCCGTGTTCGAAAACGGAACTGTGTGGGAATATTCCGAAATTGCCACCACAGATGGCCATTTCGACGATTACCTGCAGTGGCTCGATACCGAATGGAAAGCCCAGGAAGAAGCCCTCAAGAAAGCGGGGGTGATCAAGAGCTACAAGGTCCTGCTGGTCGGCGCGCCGCGCAAAGGCGAGGGCGACGTGATCCTGGCCGTGGAATATGCCAACATGGCGGCCTTCGATCGCTCCGTGGCCGATGGCTATGCCCTGCAGAAGAAGATCTTCGGTTCGATCGCCCAGGCAAACCAGGGCCAGGCCTCGCGCGCGTCGATCCGCACGATCCTCTCCACCACGCTCCTGCGAGAAGCCGTGCTCAAGTAACAATTGGCATGCCAGGGATAGCGGTTGTTGCCCCTGGCATGCATTCAGCCCGGCGTTTCGACGAGTTCGGCAATCTCAAAGACGTGGCTTTGCCAGCCGCGCATGCGCGCAGCCTCGCGCGCGGGGGCTTCCTTGCGCCGGGCGTCCGCCAAAGATCGGGTGTGGCCCCAGAACACCTCGGTCTTGCCGTTTTCCAGTTGGGCCACGATGCGCCAGTAATGGGTAAAGGTATCGGTCGTCGGCCCGATGGTCTTGACATAGCCATCGGGCATGGTGGCGGTAAGGTAGCGGCGCTTTTTCTTCATGGCGTACGGGCTTGTGCCCAATCGCGATCGGTGCTGCAACCGCGCAGCGCCCCTGCAATGGGACTATCTGCATAGGAACAGGATAGCGCACGCGGCGTAGTCACCCACGCCAACTGCCTTGGCCGCCCACCCTGCCGCCTTTCCCAGCCGGAGCCGTCCCGATGCGTCCCTTTGCCTGCCCCAATTGCCTGCGCCTCAATCATTTCGAAGTTCGGGTCTGCCCCGATTGCACGGCAACGCTGGGCTATGATCCGGCCATCGATCGGTTTCGCTATCTTGCCGACAATGGCACCACCTGGCGCGATCGCCATGGCGATGCTGCGGACCTGGTGGTCTGCGCCAACAACAACGATTTCGGCATCTGCAACTGGCTGACCACACCCGATGTGGACGACGGGATGTGCCGGGCCTGCCGCCACAACCGCACCATCCCCGATCTGGCCGATCCGGCGGTGCCGCCGCTTTGGGCGCGGGTGGAGGAAGCCAAGCGGCGCCTGTTTCACACCTTGATCCGCCTGGGTCTGCCGCTGGAAACTAAGGCGGAGGAGACCGACAGCGTCCAGGGCCTGGCGTTCGATTTTCTGTACGATCCCGACGCGGTCGGGGGCGGTGAAAAGAAGATCATCACCGGGCACGACGAAGGCCTGATCACGCTGGACGTGGCCGAAGCCGACGACGCCCATCGCGAGCGGGTGCGGCTCGACATGGGTGAGCCCTATCGCACGCTGCTGGGCCATTTCCGGCACGAGGTGGGCCATCACTTCTGGTCACGCCTGGTGGCGATCGATCCCGACCGTCTGGCGCGGTTCCGCGCGCTGTTCGGGGACGAGCGCATCGATTATGCCGCCGCCCTGGCCGCGCATTACAACGGCGGTGCGCAGCCTTGGACCGAGGATTTCGTCAGCGTCTATGCTACCAGCCACCCGTGGGAGGATTTTGCCGAAACCTTCGCGCACTACCTCCACATCGTGGACGTGCTGGCCACGGCGCGCGGTTTCGACCTGTCGCTCACGGCCTTTGGCGGGCACGACGGCGATGGCCAGGTGGCGGTGGAGTTCGATCCCTATCGCGCCGATGCAGCCGCGCTCGCCACGGAAATGGCGCCCGTGTCCTTTGCCATGAACGCGTTGAACCGCGCGATGGGGCAGTCCGATCTCTACCCGTTCCACTTGTCCGAGGTGATCGTGGCCAAGCTGGGTTTCATTCAGGAAACGGTGCAGGCCGCGCGGACCGACCCAGGCCGCGTCAACTGAGGCTCTTGGCCGCCAGGATCGGTTCCAGCACCTGCTCCATTGTGGCATAGCCGGCTTCGGTGGGGTGCACCCCGTCGTAGGCCAGGCCCGGCCGCATGCCGCCGGTGCCATCCTGCAACGCGGTGTGGTAATCCACGAACGTGTGCCCATGTTGCGCCGCATAGGCAGCAAGCCATTGGTTGACAGCCGCGATCGGCGTCACCGTGTCGAGCCCCGGCCGCCAGGGATAGTTGGCGGCCGGTGGCACGGACCCCAGCAGCACGGCAATGCCGTTGGCCTGGGCCAGCGTGGCCATGGCCGCCAGGTTGTCATGCGTCTGTTGCGCGGTCATCGGGCCGGTGTTGCCGGCAATGTCGTTGGTGCCGGCCATGATGTGGACGGCACGGGGGCGCAAGGCGATCACGTCGGCCATCATGCGCAGTACCATCTGCGGGGTGGTTTGCCCGCCGATGCCACGCCCCACGCGGCTCCCGTGCGCAAAGAAAGCCGGGCGTTTGTCGGGCCAGCCCTGGGTGATGCTGTCGCCCATGAACACCAGGTTCACGCGTGTACCAGAGGCGATCACGCGGGCATTGTCGGCGGCATAGCGCGCCAGCCAGGGAAAATCGGTCAGGCGGCGGCGTTCTTCATCGCTCAGGGCAGCGGGCGCTGCGGCAAGGTCAGCCGCCTTGGCCGTTTGCGATGCGGCCGCCACGCCCAGCGGAGCGGTTGCGATCAGGCCCAGAACATGGCGGCGATTGGCAGGAGTGGTCACAGGTAGCGGCTCCAACGGCAGGGAATGTCGGTCAGCGCCTGGCCGGTGGTGACGCCTTGCGGGCTGATCGCAAGATGGGTGCGCGCGGGGGCATAGCCGGGCCAGGTGGACAGCGGCGCCCCCGTGGCGGCCAGCGACAGCCAGTGCGCCTGCAACGAACTGCCATCGGGCAGGGGGGCCTTGCCCAGAACATAGCCGATGTCAGATCCGTGGAAGCTGCGTGCGCCGCCCGGAGCCAGGTCCAGCTCATAGCGCCACACCGGCCAGCCATGCGCGGCGAGCAGATCGGCCATGCGCCCCGACGGACAACGGAACAGGATATCGGTGGCAATGCGCAAGTCGCGGCTGCCCAGGCGCGGGTCTTCCGGCGGATCGCCCTCATCCAGGCGATAGAACGCACGCGCCTGCGCTTCGTTCGGCCCGAACGCCAGGGCCACGTTGCCATCGCGGTGCGGCCGCCCGCCAGGCAGGCCGAATTCGGCGCGGTTCGATCCCACGATCACCGGCCGTGGCGATGCCTTGGCCAGCAGCGCTTCGGGCGCGGCGGGCAGCACGGCGCCGTCGATGGTGGTGCGCAACCACATGAAATCATCGCTTTCCAGCACGCCGTCGTGCAGCGCCTTGTCCGCCTCGAGCAGGGCATGGGGCGATGCCGCACGCAAGGGCGCTGCGCTACCGTCGGTGCCCAGTACGGCGTCGAGCTGGTCGCCCAGGCGCAGCGCTTCGTCCAGCGGACGCGGCGGCAGGCCGAAGCCTGGCGTGCCGCTTTGCAGCGCGGCAGCGGCAAACAGGCCCCGCGTCTGCGGGCTGGCCAGCAGGTAGCCGACGTCTTCGGCCCCGGCGCTTTCGCCAAAGATCATGATCCGGTCGGGATCGCCGCCAAAGCGGGCCACATTGGCCTTGATCCAGCGCAGCGCGGCAATCTGGTCCATCAGGCCATAGTTGCCCGCCTTGCCGCCTTGCTCCGCCGCCAGCGCGCGATGCGGCAGGAAACCGAAGATACCCAGACGATACTGGATCGCCACCAGTACCGCGCCCTGGTGCGGCGGATCGCTCAAGACCGTGCCGCCGGCCGATCCGGCGCGGTTGCTGCCGCCGTGGATCCACACCATCACCGGGCGCTTTCCAGCCAGCGATGGCGTGGCAATGTCGAGCGTCAGGCAATCCTCGCTGCCGCGCACATAATCGGCGTGGTTCCAGCCATAATCGTTCTGCAGGCAAGACGCGCCCTCATGGGTGGCGTCGCGTGGGCTTGTCCACCGGGCGGGGGGCTGCGGCGGTTGCCAGCGCAAGGCTGCCAGCGGCGGCGCGGCATAGGGCACGGCGCGAAAGCGCAGCACGCCATCGGCATCGGCCGTGCCGACGAGCGGGCCGCTTTGGCTCTGCGCCACCGGCGGCGGGGCCGCCAGTGCCGGTGCGCCGGCCAGCGCCAGCGCCGCCAGCCAACACCGCCCCTTCACTGCGCCAGGCCGCTGCTGGCAGCTGGCACGTTCCAGCCTTCCAGCGTCACCGCTGCGGGCGTGCCAGCGCTTGCCGGCCAGCGCACCGTGATCGTGCGGCTTTCGCCAGGCATCACCGCCACATAGTTGTCGCTGTAATAGGCCGGCAGCACGCGCTTGCCCGCCGCGTCCACCAGCGTGGCGCGCGCGTTGAGCGCCGGCGTGGTGCCGCTGTTCGTGAGCGTCACGGCCACTTCCTGCTCAGCCCCCACACTGCGTGCCGCCGTGGTTTTCACCGCCAGCGGCGCAGGCGCCATGGCATTGAGCGCGCGATAGGCATCTTCATCCTTGCCGCGCCAATAGACCGTGTCGGTCAGCGTCTTGCCCGCCTTGTCGGCAACCTTGAGGGTGACGAGGACCATCGGCACCTTGGCAAAGATCGCATCGAGCGGCAGGGCCTTGAGCGGGGTATCGCGATTGGCCAGCGCATCGGCGCGGTCACGACGAGAGAACAGCACCTTCCCGGCAAGGTCGGTCACCGTGCTGGTGACCGTCAGCCCGCGCACATCATCGCGCGTGGTGTTGACCAGCACCAGCGCATTGTCGGGCAGGTTGAGCTGGGCATGCAGCGGCCGCGCGGCGCGCTGCGCGCCGTAATAGGCGGCGTGCGTGTCAAAGTCAGAGCTGTAGATCTGCCAAGCGTTCGACGTCCAGGCCGGATGGGTCATCCAGAACAGGCGCCCGCTGTTCTTGGTCCACAAATGGCCCAGGAACCCTTCGATCATCGCCTGGTGGGTTTCCAGGTTCATCATCTGCGCCTTGCGCTCGAAATCGGCAAAGCTGGTCGCGGCACCGAACCGACGGTTGAGGCTCTCCATGAACGTCTTGGTGTCGCCGTTCCCCGAAAAATGCCAGTCATGATAGGCCAGCGTGTCGCTCAGCGGCCAGCGGTCGGCCTCGGGCACATATTGCGCAATGGCCGCGGCGGTGGCCAGGCTGGGCGTGCCGGTCTCCACCGAGAAGCCGGTGGCCAGGTCGGTGAAATAGCCTTCGGGCTGGCGATAGTTGTAGGGGCCGGAGCCTTGCAGGTTCACCGTGTTGGAACTGCCGGTGAACCAGCGCGTGCCGTCCAGCTTGAACAGCAGGTCGTCCAGCCCTTCGTTGAGCGCGGGGTAGGGCACGCCTTCGTTGCGACCGAACCAGATGATGATCGAGGGGTGGTTGCGATAGCGCTTCACCACGTCAGCGGCATTGGCCAGGAACAGTTGCGGGTCTTGCGGTTCCACCTGGAAATTCTGGGTCGATTGCCAGAAATCGTTGAGCACCATCATGCCGTATTCGTCGGCCAGGTCATAGAATTCCGGCTCGGAATTGTTGCCCATCCAGTTGCGGACGATGTTGAGATGGGCGTCCTTGTGCAGGCGGAACGCGGGTTCCAGCCGCTCGCGCGAGACGCGCTTCATGGCGTCATCCATGCCCCAGCTGCCGCCGCGCGCGGCAATCTTCACGCCGTTGACGCGGATCGTCAGGTGCGGCTCGGGCAGGGTATCGGCGGCGCCCAGCGCCTGCACGGCGGGCGACGTCTCGCCCGCCGCGGTCAGCGATTCCACCCAGCCGCGCGGGGTTTCCAGAATCGCCTCATGCCGCACGTCGATCAGCTTCTGCCCGGCCAGGCGCCCGTCGGTGGTCTGCACGTTCACCCGGCGCAGCACGCCGGCATGGTCCATCAGCGAAAGATCGTAGGAAACCTCGCGAATGCCGAAGCGGGTTTCCGCCCGGTCCGACACCGAGCCATCGACGGTGGCCGTGATGTGCAGCGGGTGCAGCGCCTGCTCGCCATAGCCATTGGGCCACCACAGCCTGGGGTTCTTCACCCGCAATTGCGGGAAATCGGCGGGGGTGAAGCGCACTTCGCCGTCGCCCGGCGCCAAAGTCACCGTGCGTTCCACACTGACGTCATCGAACGCGGCGCGCACCGTCACGGTCCGCGGGGTATCGGCATCGTTGCGCAGCGGCACGGTGATCAGCACGTCGGCGCTGTCGGTGCGCGGCAGGGGCAGGTCGGTCACCACCTGGCTGTCGAGCAGGCGCACATCGCCATGGGCTTCCAGTTGCACGTCCTGCCAAAGGCCCGTGTCGCGGTCGCGGATGCCGGGAATCCAGTCCCAGCCTTCGGTCGCCACGAACGTAGGGCCGTCGATCGCCAGTTGCCCGCCGTTTTCGCCGACGCCCGCCTTGATCGACTGTTCGTGCGGAATGCCGGGGTGCGGCGGTGGGGACACGCGCAACGCGATCACGTTTTCGCCGGCCACCGGCACCAGCGTGAACGCGCCACGGGCAAATGCGCCCTTGGTCTGGCCCACCTGCTGGCCATTCACCCAGATCTGCGCGGCATAGTTGATGCCGTTGAATTTCAGCGTCAGCCGCTTGCCCGCCGCCTCGGCCGGCACGGTGAAGCTGGTGCGATACCACCAGTCCTGCCGCGCCAGGCTTTCGGGAATGCGCATGTTGTTGAGGCCGTAATAGGGATCGGGATAGACCCCGCGATCGACCAGCGTGGTCAGCACCGTGCCCGGCACGGTGGCAGCGCGCCAGGTGCCCTTGGGGCTGCCGGGGCGCGACAGCGCAGCGCCATCGGCGCCCGGCACATCGGGCGCGCCGGCCAGTTGCCAGCCGTTGATGCGCCACAGGCCCGGCGCCACGGGTTGTGCGGCGGGCAGCGCGGGCGCCGGCTTGGCCACGGGCGCGGAGAAGCCGCCCTTGCCCTGCGGCAGGGTCCATGGGTCTTGCTGGCGCCAATAGCCGGTGTTGGCGGTCTTCTGGAATTCCCAACCCACGCCCACATGCCACATCTGCACCAGATCGAAATCCGGGCGCGCTGCGACCAGTGCTTGCACGGCAGGGGCCGTCAAAGCGCCATCCTCGATCCGCGCGTCGACCAGATCGCCGCCGAAATGAGGGCTGCCGGGCAGGGCAGGCGCAAGTGCCAGGCGGGGCGCCAGGGCGCCGGCATCGGCCAACGCGCCACGCGCCACTTCCTGCCCGTCGACATAGAGCACCGCCTCGCTGCCGTTCCAACTGCCCGCGACATGGGCATAGCGGCCCGCCACCAGCGCGCGCGGCGCGCTCACCACGGCGCCGCCAACGCGCAGCGCCGGCTTGCCATCGACCAGCAGCAAGCAGCGGCATGCACCCGCCGGATCGCCCAACGCCAGCAAGACCACGCTGCCGGCTTGGCTCGCCTGCGGCCGCACCCATGTGGCAAAGCCGGTCGGCGCGCGCGGGGCCAGCAGCGGTGCATCGGCGGGCACATCACGGGCAATGCCGATGCCGCCCTGAAGCACGGCGGCGTTCCACGGGCCGCCGTTGGCAACCGGCGCGGCCATGGCAGCGGGGGCCATTGCTCCGCCCAGGATCGTGGCAGCAAGCAGGCTTGTGGCAAAACGCATCGAAAATCCCTCTCCAAATCCGCAAGCCGCCCGCTTGGCCGGGCGTGCCCGCCGGTGTATGGCATGCGGCATCGTGCGGCCTGCCATCCCATCATCGTCGGTTCCTTTTTGACGCAAACCGAATTAATAAGTCAAATTGAATTATTCATTGGGAGAGAGCAATGCACGCAAATGTCCAGGGCGGTGCTGGCGCAGGGGGACCGACGCTCCAGCCCATGCGCGGTGCCGCGCTCAAGGCGGCGGTGGCCGCCAGCCTTGCCGGTTTGTTGTTCGGTTTCGATACCGCGGTGATCTCCGGGGTGACTGAGGCCTTGCGCCACCATTTCGCACTTTCGGCAACGGGCTTGGGCTTCGCCGTCTCCTCGGCGCTGTGGGGCACGCTGGTGGGGGCGAGCGTCGCGGGGCGGCTCGGCGATAGCCTGGGCAGCCGCCGCGTGCTGATCTGGATTGGCGTCGCCTATCTGATTTCGGCGATCGGTTCGGCCCTGGCAGGCGGTATGGGCGTGTTTGTGGCGTTCCGCTTCCTGGGTGGCCTCGCCATCGGCGGATCATCGGTGCTGGCGCCGGTCTATATTTCCGAAGTCAGCGCCGCGGCGCGGCGCGGGCGCCTGGTCGCCATGTTCCAGTTCAATATCGTCGCCGGCATCCTGCTCGCCTATTGCAGCAACTGGCTGCTGGCGCTGTCCCTTCCGGCCGACCTGGCCTGGCGCGCCAAGCTGGGCATTGCCGCGCTTCCGGCGCTGTTCTTCGTGGCCATGATGCCGGGCATTCCCGAAAGCCCGCGCTGGCTGGCCACCAAGGGCCGGGCGCAGGCCGCACAAGCGGCAGCCAAGCGGCTTGGGCTTGAAGCGCTGGCGCTAGATTCGGCCGATCAGGGCCACGCTCGCCTGGAATGGCGGCGCCACCGTCGGCCGATCCTTCTGGCCCTGGCGATTGCCGCGTTCAACCAGTTGTCGGGCATCAACGCCATCCTCTATTACCTGAACGACATTTTCGCCGCTGCCGGCTTCACCGGGGTTTCCGCCGATCTTCAGGCGGTTGCCATCGGGTTGACCAACCTGATCGCCACGATGGTGGCCATGACCGTGATCGATCGCATCGGCCGCCGCCCGTTGCTGCTCACCGGTGCGGTCGGCACCACGGTGGCCCTGGCCGGCGTTGCCGCGATCTATGCCACGGGCAGCGGGGCGCAGTTCCTTCTGCCGCTGCTGGTGCTGTTCATTGCTGCCTTTGCCTTTTCGCAAGGCGCGGTGATCTGGGTCTATCTGTCGGAAATCTTCCCCACGCCGGTCCGCGCGCGCGGGCAGGCGCTGGGCAGCACCACGCACTGGGTGCTCAATGCCGCGATCAGTTTCGCCTTTCCGGTGGTGGCGCAGTTCACGCAAAGCCTGCCCTTCGTGGTCTTCGCGGTCGCGATGGCGGTGCAGGCCGTGGTGGTCTGGCGGTTCTTCCCCGAAACGCGCGGGGTCGATCTGGAAGAGCTCGCCACGCGTCTCTCACACTGATTGATGGGGCGGGCGGGGCCCCGGCTGGTCCCGCCCGCCATTGGCGTCAATGCGTGGCGCAATCCAGACGCACTTGCGCGTCCATGCCCAGCTTCACCCGCGCCAGGCTCACCGTCATGGCGCCGGGCGTGGACAGGATCAGTGGCGCATCCACTGCGCCGACGCTGGCGCCGGCCTTGCGCAAGCATTGCAGCGGCACGCCCAGCGTGGTCCAGCTACCGCGCGGCAGCATGTCCAGCGTGCCCAGTGGCAGGCGCGCGGTCTGTGCGCCGCTGCGCATGGCCAGGGTCACCGGTGCGGTCGGCTTGGCGTCCAGGCGGATCGTGGCCACCAGCATCATTTCCCCATTGGTCTCGCGCGAAAGATCGGCCGGCGCGTGGGTGGTCAAGGCCAGGGCAGCCTCGCCCTTGGTGCCGGAAAAGGCAAAAGTGCGCGCGCCTTCCTGCACCTGGTAATCGGTGGCGGTGATCGCCACACCGCTATCGGCCACGTTGGCCGGCACGCTGGTGATCCGGGTGATCCCGCCGCTGGCCGGGTTCTGGATTTCCAACGACCAGCCCGGCGTCGGCACGCCTTTCTGGAAATATTCGGTAGTGCTGCCCGCACTGTCGTCCACGCCCGATTGTTCGGGCAGCGGCGTCCATGCCGCCACCGGCGTCTTGAGCGAAAGGCCATGGCCGAGGGGATAGAGCGTGGGGCCGCCGGGCACCCCCGTCATCGGCCAGCGGAACGGCAGGCGACCGGTGAAATCGTGGGCCACGCTGCCATCGGCCTTGCGCAGCAGTCCATCGGCGAGGCCCGCGCCTTCCGAGCCGGGCAACCACGCCACCACAAAGGCATCGGCGGTGTTGAGGAACGGATTGGTATAGAGCGGCCGCCCGGTCAGCATCACGGCCACCACCGGCACGCCGGCCGCCTTCAACTTGCGCATGGTTTCCAACGGGGCACGCTGGTCGGGCTTCAGTTGCAGGCTGCGCACGTCGCCCTGGAATTCGGCATAGGGCGTTTCGCCAAAGATCACGATCGCCGCATCCGGCTTTGGCCCGGCAAAGCTGCCATCGGGCGAAAGCGTGGCCGTGCCACCGGCCCCGCGCACAGCTGCATCGATTCCCTGCCAAAGCGTGGTGGCGCCGGGGAACAGCTTGGGATCAAGCCCGGTGCCTTGCCAGGACAGCGTCCATCCGCCCGATTGACGGGCGATGTCGTCGGCGCCGTCTCCCGCCACCAGGATGCGGGACTTGGGCGAAAGCGGCAGCAGGCCGCCCTGGTTCTTGAGCAGGACCAGCGATTCCTGCACGGCCTGGCGCGCCACCGCGCGGTGGGCGGCGCTGCCCAGTAGATCGAACTGCCCGGCCAGCGGACGGGAAGAGGGGCGCCCCGCCTCGAACAGGCCGGCGCGCATTTTTACGCGCAGCACCGCACCCACCGCTTCGTCCAGCCTGGCCATCGGCACGGTGCCGTCCCGCACCTGGGCAATCAGGCTGTGATACAGCGCTTTCCAACTGTCTGGCGCCATCAACAGGTCGATCCCGGCGTTCACCGCCTGCGGGCAAGAGGCGTTGCTGCAACCAGCCACCTGGCCGTGCGCGTTCCAGTCGCTCACCACCAGCCCGGCAAAGCCCATCCGCTTTTTCAGCACATCGGTCAGCAGGCTCTTGTTGCCGGTCATCTTCACGCCGTGCCAGCTTGAAAAGCTGGCCATGACCGACAGGACACCGGCATCGATCGCGCTGACATAGGGCTTAGCGTGCACCTTGATCAGCGTGGTTTCGTCGATCACCGCATCGCCCTGGTCGCGCCCCTCGAACGTGCCGCCATCGGCCAGGAAGTGCTTGGCGGTGGCAATCACGTGCGGCCCGGCCAGCACTGGCCCGGAATTGGGCTTGCCCTGAAGCCCTTCGATGAAGGGCCGGGCATAGCTAGCCACCAGTGCCGGATCTTCGGAATAGCCTTCATAGGCGCGGCCCCAGCGGGTATCCTGCGGCACAGTGATCGTGGGGGCAAAGGTCCAGTCGATGCCCGTCACGCGCACTTCGGCGGCAGTCACGGCGGCGATCTTCTGCAACAGCGCCGGGTCATGCGTGGCACCCAGTGCGGAATTGTGCGGAAACAGCGTGGCGCCCACGATGTTGCTGTGCCCGTGCACGGCATCGGTGCCCCACATCACGGGGATGGCCACGCCGCCGTCACGCTTGTCGACCGAGGCATCGTAGAATGCGTCGGCCAGCTTGAGCCATTCCGGCGCCGGGGCATAATCGTTGCCGCCCGGCCCGGCATTTCCGCCGTTTAGCACCGAGCCCAGATGATAACGGTGCACGTCTTCGGGCGTGACGGTCGAAAGGTCGGCCTGGAGGATCTGCCCGACTTTTTCTTCCAAGGTCATCCGCTTGACCAGGGCAGCGATGCGGCGTTCCATGGCTGGGTCGGCGCGCCAGGGCCATTGCGCGCGCGGCCAGAGATCGGGATGCGCCTTGGCCGCCGCGTCCGTTGGGGCAGCAGGCGCCGCCTGCGCGGCGGCAGGTGTGCCGGTGCCGGCCACCAGAGCCAGGGCGAGGGCGGCCATGGCGGTGTGCGTGCCGATGCGGTTCGCGCGAAGCGGCCGCTGGCGGTTGGGCAGGTGCCGGCCGGGTTGGAGCAGGGAACGGACCATTCTAGGCATCCTTAATTAAAGAAAGTTGAAATAATTTTTTGGTTTTCTGCGCCGGGCTATGCCAGTAATGACCAGAATAAGACCAGCTGGCGCGATTTTGGCACGTGGGCGTACGTTTCTACGTTGTGTCGCGGGCGGCGCGTGGCATTAGACGGAAATGGGATCGAGGCACGATGATCAGGTTGAAACCGCCCCGGATGGCAGCCTTGCGGCAGGGCCGGGCGTAATGGCGGGCGATCAAATCCGCCTGTCCGGCACCAATCTCGAACGGGCGGCCGATCACAACCAGCGCGTCACGCTGCACGCCATCCGCGTCAACGGCCCGCTCACGCGCATCGATCTGGCGCGGATCACGGGGCTGACGCCACCGGCCATCGCCAACATCACCAAGCGCCTGATGACAGACGGCCTGATCGAAGACGCTGGCCAGCGGCGCGGCGGTCGCGGACAGCCGGCCACGCGCCTGGTTATCAACCGCACCGCTTGCTATGCCATCGGCGTCAATATCGATCGTGATCATATCACGCTCGTTCTGGTGGATTTCACCGGTGCCGTGGTTGCCGGCGTGACGCAGGATATCGCCTTTCCCATGCCCGCCGATGTGCGCGCGCTCTATTGTGGGTCGATCCACCGCTTGCTGGACGAGGCTGGCGTCGATCCAAAGCGTCTGGTGGGCGTCGGCGTGGCCAAGCCCGACGATTTCGGCCTGGTCGATCTGCCCGGCCGCCCCGCCGATTTCGCCTGCTGGGAAACGACTGACCTCGCTGCGGTTTTCCAGGGGCCGTTCGATCTGCCGATCTTCGTCGAAAACGATGCGGCAGCCGCTGCCATGGGCGAACAGCAACTCGGCCATGGGCAAACCTGTTCCAGCTTCTTCTACATCCTGGTGTCGTCGGGCCTGGGCGGCGGCCTGGTCGTGGATGGGGCCTATTTCCGCGGTGCCAATGGGCGTAGCGGTGAAATCGGTTTCCTGCTGGCGCGGGCAGAAGGCCAGGCCCCGCACCAGGTGCAGGATACCGTCTCGCTTTCCGGCGTCCGCCGGGCGCTTGATGCCGCCGGCCTTGCGGTAAGCGACCTGCGCGGCAATCCTGACGATCCGCGGCTCGATGCGCCGATGACCGCCTGGGTGGAAAGCGCCGCCGAAGAACTGTGCGATCCGCTGATTGCGGTGAATTGCCTGATCAATCCGGCCGCGGTTTTCGTGGGTGGCCGCCTGCCGGCGCGATGGGTCGATGCCTTGGCCGATCGGCTCAACCATTTGCTGCAACAGCGCGGACGGCATGTTCCCGTGCTGTCTCCGGTGCAACGCGCGCTTCTGGCCGAAGATGCCCCGGCGGTGGGCGCGGCGATCCTGCCGTTCAGCCATTTCCTGCTGCCCGCCGCGCGGGTGCTGTGGACGGCCGACGCGGCGGATTGACGCGCCGACCCGGGCGATACCTGCCGGCAGAGTCACGCTGCCACCCGCGCTCCTGCCTGGGCATGATGGTCGAGCGCTGCCAGCGCGAGTGCCACGGGGCCAAGTGGCCCGGCCTTGTCGCCCAGGCCCGGTGCGCAGCAGAAATCCGCAGCTTCCGGCACCGTCATGTATCCCGCCACGCTTTCGCGCAGGGCCGCATGGATCATGCCGATCAATTGCGGCTGTCCCTGGATCACGCCACCACCGAACAGGATGCGACGCGGCGCCGTGGTCAACAGCATCGTGTGGCACATTTGCGCCAGGGGGTGGGCCACTTCGTCCCACACCGGATCATCGGATGCGATGGCGTGGATCGCGCGCTCGCCCAGCCGGGCCTTGATCGCCGGGCCCGATGCCAGCCCTTCCACGCAATCGCCGTGATAGGGGCATGCGCCCGGCCAGGCATCGCCGCTGCGCCGTGCCACGCGAATGTGGCCCAGTTCGCAATGCGCCAGGCCGCGCGTGGGCAGGCCGTTGACGATCAGCCCCACGCCCACCCCGGTGCCCACGGTGACATAGGCATAGTCGGCCAGCCCTTGCGCGGCGCCCCAGCGGCCTTCGGCCACGGCGGCCGCGTTTACATCGGTATCGAAACCCCAGGGGCCATCGTGCCCGGCGCGCAGTGCGCCCAGCACGTCGGTGTCGCGCCAACCGGGTTTTGACGTGCTGGTGATATGCCCGTGGTTGGGCGCTGCGGGATCAAGTTCGACCGGCCCGAACGAAGCAACGCCGATTGCCGCCAGCGGCCCGGCGCTGCGCCACTTGGCCAGCAGGGCGGCGAGCGGTGGCAGGGTCTGTTCCGGTGCCAGGGTGGGCAGGGTCTCTTGCTCGAGAATAGTACCATCGGCGCTGGCCAGGCTGGCGATGCACTTGGTGCCGCCCAATTCGATTCCGGCAAGGCGCACTTCAACCATGTCTCAAACGTCCTTTTTACAAGATGGAGGGCGCCGGTGGGCCATGTCAGGCCGCAATCGGGCTGACAGGCGCTCCTGCGGCAATATGCGCGATGAAATCGCGATGGGGCCGTGCGCTGGCCGCAGCCGAAGCCACGGTTTCGCGCATGCGGCGCAGCGCTTGCGCAATTTCATCGTCGGTAAAGTGATCGGCCATCGGATCGTGCGCGGCGGGCAGCCAATCGAAGCCGGCGTACATCGACAGCCAACTGGGATCGAGAAAGCTTTCCCATTCATAGCGCACCAGCCGGCCGCGCGCGCGGAACAGGCGCAGCTTGTGGGCAAGCATCTCGGGCACCTCGGCATCGCGCAGGCGGTCCCAGAACGGTTCGCCCAGGCGCCGGTTGCCCAGGTAATGCAGGATCAGGAAATCGCGGATGCGGGCATATTCCAGCCGCGTCGCACGGTTGAATTCGTCGGCCAGCGCCGGATCGAAATGGGCATCGGGAAAGAAATCGGCCAGCCGCTCGATCGCGGTCTGGATCAGGGTGATGCTGGTCGATTCCAGCGGCTCGAGAAAGCCCGCCGCCAGCCCCATCGCCACGCAATTGCCCGCCCAGAAACGCGCGCGGTGCCCGGCGCCAAAGCGGATCAGGTTGGGCTCGGCCAGCGTCTCGCCCTCCAGGCGGGACAGCAGCTTGGCGGTCGCCTCGTCGTCGGAAAGCATGGCGCTGGAATAGACATAGCCGTTGCCCACGCGGTGCTGCAGCGGAATGCGCCATTGCCAGCCGGCCTCGCGCGCGGTGCTGACGGTATAGGGCCAATCGCGCGATGTATCGGCCGCACAGGGAATGGCCACGGCGCGGTCGCACGGCAGCAAGTGCGTCCAGTCATTCCATTCGACGCCCAGCGCCTTGCCCAGCAGCAAAGAGCGAAAGCCGGTGCAATCGATGAACAGGTCGCCGTCGATGGTGCCATGATCCTGAGTGACCAAGTGGGCGATATGGCCGCTCTCGCCGTCGAGCGCCACGTCAACGATCACGTCGTCGATATGCCGAACGCCTTGGGCCACGGCGCGGCCGCGCAGCATCGCGGCAAAACGGCTGGCATCGAAATGCACCGCCCAGTCGAACACCGCCAGATCGTTGACCGGCTTTTCGGGCGGCAGCATGAACGCGCCGCGCGCCGCCATCTGGGTGCACAGGCTGTATTCGCCAAGGTCATGGCCCTGGCCGGCATGGTGCAGCTTGAGCCAGTATTGATGGAACGGAACACCGCGCGAAGGCATGCCGTACAAGCCGAACGGATGGAAGAAGCGGTGGCCGGGGTGGGCCCAATCCTGGAATTCGATGCCTAGTTTGACCGTGCCACCGGTGGCGCGCAGCACGTCGATTTCCGAAACGCCGATCGCGCGGAAATAGTCGCGGATGCCCGGCACCGTGGCTTCACCCACGCCCACCGTGCCGATCGCGCTCGATTCCACCACGGTGATGCCCACGCCCTGGCGCGCCAGACGCCCGGCGAAATAGCACGCCGCCATCCACCCGGCCGTGCCGCCGCCCGCGATCACGATCTGGCGAATTGGCTGGGCTTGTTGTGCGGCTGGCATGTCGATCATGGCAACACCTTGTGGGCTTGAAGCGAAAAGACCCGCCGTCCGGGGAGGAAGTGGACGGCGGGTCAGTCGGGAGGTTCGGTTATGAAGCCTCGTGTGACAAGCAGATTAGAACTTGGTCCGCGCCCCGATCAGGAAGCGGCGTTCATAGATGTTGTTGAAGGCCTTTTGGTCGGGGAACGAGAGGTAGTACCGCTCGTGTTCGCCGGTCAGGTTCGACCCTTGCGCATAGATCGTCAGGCGCTTGCTGAAGTCATACGAGACCGATGCGTCGACATAGTTGGTCGGCGCCTGCATCAGCGTAAGCCCGGTGACGCCGGCAAAGTTGGTCTGTTCGACGCGGGCCGAGCGATAGTTCCAGGCGACGCGGGCCTGGAGACCATACTTTTCGAACCACAGTGCGGCGTTGACCTGGTGCTTGGAATTGTCCTGGAACGGCAGCTTCTTGCCGGTCAGGTCGGTGCCACCGGCGTTGGAGTCCGACAGCGTATAGTTCAGGTCCACGCCAAAGCCGCTCAGCGCGCCGGGCAGGAAGTCGAAGCCGATCTTGGCGCCCGCTTCCAGGCCCTGGAGATAGCCGCCGGTGCCCTGGACCTGCGAGTTGATGAACACGGTGCTGCGCACCACGCCATCGAGATCGGGCAGGTCCGTCCGCTTCACGGTGTCGGTCTTGACGAAGCTCTTGATGTCCATGCGATAGAGCCCGAAACTCACCAGGCTGGTGCGGTTCAGGTAATATTCGAACGAGAGTTCGTAGTTGGTCGACCGCCACGGATCGAGTGCGGGGTTGCCGTTGGAATTGCCACCCGAAACGCGGAAGATCGGCGGGTTGAACGTGGTGTCGATCGCATAGTTCAGGTCAAGACCACCGCCCCACTGCGCCAGATCGAGCAGGGTCATGTTCTTAGAGAACGCGGCGCGCACGCGGAACTTTTCGGTCACGTCGAGCGAGGCGTTGAGCGCCGGCAGCCAGTCGGTGAACGAGCGGTGGGTATAGATGTCACCCACGTCGCTGGCCGGGAGGCCATAGGGCTGGCCCGGGCCCGAGATGTTCTGGCGCACGTTGAACGTGGTGTTGATCACGCGCAGGCCGGCGTTGCCGCGCAGCGCCATGCCACCGATCTCGGTGTTCCAGTTGAGCTGCCCATAGGCAGACTTCTGGTGCAGGTTGATCGAGTACGACCGGCCCGGAATGACGAATTCCTTGTTGCCGGGATAGAAGCTGTTCTGGAACGACAGGGCATCGTCCATCGCGTGCGGATCGAGCGCGTAGAACGAGCCGACGCCGCCCACGGGCACGTTGTACTTCTTGAGGTACTTGGAAATCGTCGCGTCATTGCCCAGGCGCGTCAGACCAGCGGTGTAGAACCCGTTGGCATCGCCCGCCGAACAGCCACTGTTGTTCATCTGGACGTCGAAGGCCTTCCACTTCACATAGCAGCCATTCGCGTCGGACGCACCCTGGCCGCCGTAAAGCGGGGCCGCACGATCGAAGTAATAGGCTTCCGCCCCGCGTTCGCCATAGCGCGCGCCGAAATCGAACGAGATATCGGGCGAGAACTCATAGCTGGCGTCGAAGCGCGCGACCTTGAGGTCGGAATTGGAGCGGTAGTTGTTTTCCGAAGACGTGGTCTTGAAGCCATAGGCCGCCTGGTTGGACAGGTTGCTCGCCAGCGCGCTGGGCAGGTTGAAGTTGGGCATGTCGCCGCGATAGTCGATCGTGGCCGGCAGGGTGTTATAGGTATAGCCCAGCGGGTTGAACGTGCGATCACCGCCCAGCGCCGCCGGATAGTGGCCCACGCCGTTGAACCACTGCTTGCCGTTCGACAGGCTCAGCTGGAAATAGCTGTCGTCAAAGTTCTTGTGCGCCTTGCCGTAAAGGCCGCGCAACGTCGCCTTGAACGGCCCGCTGTTATAGCGCAGTTCCAGGTTGAGGTTGATCGAGTCCGACTTGGTGCGGCCAGTTTCGGAATAGCTGTCGAAATTCTGCAGGGTGTAGTTGTACTGGTCTACAACGTTGAAGTTGTAGCCATTGATCTTCACGCCAGTATCGCGCGAATGGCCCGGCACGAAATCGGCCGCCTGCCAGTTCACCGCCTGGAATTGGAAGCCGGCGGTGCGATCGTACTGCGTCTGCTTGGTGTAGAACCCGTCGGCGACCAGGTCGAGCTTGTCGTTCAGGTGGGCCTGGAACGAACCGTTGAGGCCAAAGCGTTCGCGCGAGGTGATGCGGTTCCAGCCCGTGTGCGCCTGGGGCGAGAAATAGGTGTCGTTGGCGTCGCCATCGCCGTTCACGTCCACGCCGGTGACGTTGCCGCCCGACAGGATCGACGTACCGCGCGTGGGATCGTCGAAGCGGAAGCCGCCATAGCTCGTGGCGTCGCCGATCGATTCATTGGCGAGGCGGCCGCCGTAGTCGCGCTGGATGCCCGAATAGGAGTTCGAGAGGTCAACCTTGGAGTACGATGCCGAAACCAGGAAGCCGACGTCATCGCCGCGCCAGGCGAGCAGGCCGTTGACCGAAGGGTTCCACTTCTTGGCCTTGTCGCCATAGGAACCTTCGACGGCGGCGGCGCCCGAAAGACCCTGCTTGAAATCGAACGGGCGGCGCGTGAGCAGATCGATCGTGCCGCTGATGCCCGACGCGATCAGCGAGCCGGTGGGCGACTTGATCACGTTCGCGCCTGAAAACAGCTGCGAGGGGATGTCGGTGAAATTGGGCTGGGTGGTGGTGATCGAGTTGGCGCCCAGATAGGCTTCGCCGTTGAGCAGGGTCTGGACCTGGGGCAGGCCGCGCACGTTGACGCCGGCACCTTCGCCCGCGTCGCGGCGGATCTGCACGCCCGGAATGCGCTGCAGCGAGTCCGAGATCGTCACGTCGGGAAGCTTGCCGATGTCCTGCGCGGAAATCGCGTCCACCACGCTGGCGCTGTTGCGCTTCACGTCGATCGCGCGGGCGATCGAGGCGCGAATGCCGGTGACGATGATCGCTTCCTCGGGCGTGGCGGCAGCGCTGTCAGCAGCGGCAGCGGTATCGGTCGACTGTGCCGATGCCAGCGCTGGCGCGGCGAGCGCGATAACCGATGCCGCGTGACACAGCACGCGGGAACGAGACGCAAAGGATCGCATCGAAGTTTCCTCTCCTGAAGATCGTAGGCTTTGCTTACGATTAAACAATTTTGTTTTATCTATTTGCCCGCTCATGCGGTTTGCGTCAAACGCTTTCTGAACATTTCTGAAATGAAGCGAAATTTCGCATTGTTAATCAAAGGTATAGGACGCGATAACGCGGTGCGTTCGACGCCGATCAACGAAATCTCGATTCGTTGCAGGCATGCGTGCACAGGCACAAAAAAGCCCTCCGGATCACTCCGGAGGGCGCGGTCTTTGGTCCTGGGGCAGATTGTCAGGCCAGGCTGTCGATCACCTGCGCCAGCGCCACATCGCGCGAACTGATGCCGCCAGCGTCGTGCGTGGTCAGCCAGATGTCGATACGGTTGTACACATTGGCCCACTCAGGGTGATGGTCCATCCGCTCTGCGGCAAAGCCCGCTTGCACCATGAACGCCATGGCGGCTGGAAAATCGGCAAGGACGATCTGCCGATGCAGCGCGGCGCGCGCAGGGTCATGCCGCCATTGCGGCAGGAGCGCCAGGGCCTGCGCCAGTTCGGGCTCGGTCAGCGGGGCGATGGTTCGGGCGAGGGGCATGCAGATTCCTCAAACGGCAGGTTGCGGCTGGGCCGTCGTGCGGTTTTGCCGGGCGTAGGCTTGGGTGCCACGGTGCCACACGCGATCCTGCGGGATCACTGCCTCGGGGGCAAGCACCGGCGCACCGGCCGCAGCGGCATAGAGCGGGGCGAAGTCGGTGTTGCGCGTCTGGTCGAGCAATTGGGCAAAGCTGTCGATCACGAAATAGCTCTGCTGATAGGCATCGATGCGATAGTCGGTGCGCAGCAGGCGCGCCAGGTCGAAGCCGAGGCGATTGGGCGAGGGATCGTCCAGCGCGAACAGGCTTTCGCCATGGGACGATACGATGCCCGCGCCATAGATGCGCAAGCCTTGGGGCGTGTGCACCAGGCCGAATTCCACGGTATACCAGTACAGCCGCGCGAGGTTGGTGAGCGCGTCCATCCCCTGCGCGCGCAGGCCGCCTTCGCCGTAAGCCTGCATGTAGTCTGCAAAAACCGGATCGGCGAGCAGCGGGACATGGCCGAACACGTCGTGAAACACGTCGGGTTCGGAAAGATAGTCCAACTGGTCGGGGCGCCGGATGAATCGCCCCGCCACGAACCGCCGGTTGGCCAGGTGATCGAAGAACACCGCATCGGGCACCAGGCCGGGCACGGCCACCACTTGCCAGCCGGTGGCGCGATGGAGCCTGTCGGAAAGTTCGGCAAAATCGGGAATGCCGGGCCGCGACAACCGCAGCATGTCCACGCCGGCAAGGAACTCGGGTGCGGCACGATCGTGCAACATCTGCACCTGCCGCGCAAACAGGGTGTCCCACGTGGCGTGATCGGCGGCGGTGTAGCTCGCCCAATCCTGCGGAACGGTCCAATCTGCGGCGGCGCCAGGCGGCGGCGTGGTGGGAAGATCGCTGGCCATCGCAGCAGTGTGACGCAGCGTGCCTGCAATGTCCTTTCATATTCCCGCCGCGATTACGAGGTAATGAAGCAGCTATTTCGGTAAGCTGGCATTTATGATAAATTTCTATCGGAAAGTTCGCTGCGGTGCAAAATGTGCCGCATGATTCGACCCGTACATGATGTTGAAGATCCGGCATGACCGCCCCGCTCGCACTCGACAGTCTCGACCGCCGCCTGCTTCAGGCGTTGCAACGCCAGGCCGATCTCAGCCACGCGGCTTTGGCCGAAGTGATCGGCACGTCGCCGGCGTCCTGCTGGCGACGGATCAAGGCGCTGGAGGATGCAGGCGTCCTCGGACCGGCGGTGCGGCTGCTCGACCCTGCTGCCGTGGGCCTGTCGCTCGACGCCGTGTGCCAGGTGCGGATGAAATCCCATGATGCCCAGGCGCGCGGCAGTTTCGAGCAGTTCGTGATGGACCGGGACGAGGTGCTGGAATGCCTCTCGATGTCGGGCGAGTGGGACTACCAGTTGCGCATCGTGGTGCACGATATGGCGCAATACGAGCATTTCCTGATGCACGCCCTGCTGCGCCATCCGGCCGTGGCCACGTCCGCCTCGCATTTCGCGCTCAAGCGGATCAAGGCCACAACGCAGTTGCCAGTCTAGCCGCCGTGGCTGCCGATGATCCCGTAGAGATCGGGCCGGCGATCGCGGAACAGCCCCCAACTCGCGCGCTGTGGCGCAATCTCGTCCAGGTCGAACGTGGCGGTGACCACCGCTTCGCCCACACGTGGGGCCTGCGCGACCAGCGCGCCAAATTGGTCGGCGATGAACGATGAGCCGTAGAACGTGATGTCGCCATCCTCGTTGGTTTCAAACCCCACGCGATTGGAGGCGATGACCGGCACCATGTTGGCCCCGGCATGGCCTTGCATCACACGCTGCCAATGCGGCTGGCTGTCATAGCCGGGAAAGGCCGGTTCGCTGCCGATCGCGGTGGGATAGAGGATGAGTTCCGCCCCTTGGAGCGCCAGGGCACGCGCGCATTCGGGAAACCACTGGTCCCAGCAGATGCCCGCGCCGATGCGGCCAAACGCGGTGTCCCACACCTGGAACCCGGTATCGCCTGGCGCAAAGAAGTATTTTTCGCGATAGCCCGGCCCCTGCGGAATGTGGCTTTTGCGATAGAGGCCAAGCTCGCTGCCATCGGCATCGATCATGGCCAACGAATTGAAATGGGCCGATCCCACTTGCTCGAAGAAGCTGATCGGCAAGACCACGCCCAATTCCGCCGCCAGATCGGCAAACCGTGCGATCACCGGGTGATCCGCCCATGGGCGGGCCAGGGCAAAGTGCCCGGGTCGCTCGTCGGCACAGAAATAGGGCGTCTCGAACAGTTCCTGCAACAGGATCACCTGGGCGCCTTCGTCGGCGGCCTCGCGTACCAGCGCTTCTGCGCGGTCGAGATTGGCGGCAAGATCCCACGTGCAGGCAAACTGGGTGGCGGCAACGGTCACTGGGCGCATGGCTGGCCTCCATCGGGCAGGAAGTACGGGGCGGGCTGGTGCTGGGTGATGCAATGGATCGAGCCGCCGCCATAAGGCAGGGTGGGCAACACCAGCTGAACCACCGTGCGATCGGGAAATGCGGCCCCCACGGCGGCGCAGGCAGCAGCATCCTGGGGTACACCGTGGCCGGGCATGATCACCGCGCCATTGGCGATATAGAAATTCACGTAGGATGGCTGGTGGCGCGCGTCCTGCGCATCGATCGTTGGCGCGGCGGGCAAGTCCACGATCGCAAAGGGCCGTCCCCGCGCGTCGCGCTGGGCAAGAAGCGCGGCGCGGTTGGCCGCCAGCGTCTTCGCCCGCCGCCCGCTGGCGGTGGCCGGATCTTCCATCATCACCACGCCGGGCCGCACGATCGCGGCCAGGCAATCGACATGGCCGTCGGTTTCCACTTCACCGGCATCGCCGGGCAACCACACGATCTTTTCCGCGCCCAGTGCGGCCAGCAATTCGGCCTCCACCTGCGCGCGGGTCAACCCCAGGTTGCGATTGGCGTGGAGCAGGCAACTCTCGGTTGTCAGCACCGTGCCTTGTCCGTCCGAAAGGATCGCCCCGCCTTCGGCCGTCAGCGGGCAGGTGACCAGCGGCAGGCCCAGATGCTCGGCAATGGTCCGCTTGAGCGCGGCATCGGCGGCATAAGGATGGTACTTCTGGCCCCAGGCGTTGAACGCCCAATTGACCACGGCCAGCCCCCCCTTGCTGCCCCGCACGAACGTGGGCCCGGAATCGCGCATCCAGCTATCGTCGATCGGCGCCACGAACGGCGTGACAGCATCGCCGCACAATGCGCGCACTTGCGCCACGTCGGCGTCCCGGCAGACCATGACGACCGGCTCGAACCGGGCGATGGCGCGGGCCACTGCGGCGAAATCGGCTTGCGCTTCGGCGAGGCGGCCGCCCCACAGCTCCGTACGGACAGGCCATGCCATCCAGCAGGCGCTGTGGCGTTCGGTTTCCGCTGGCATGAGGAATTTTTGCGAAAGATAGGGCGACATATCCAGCCGCATGGGGTTTGCCTTTTTGCCATTGATGGCATCAGGGCCGTTTATCGGCCCGGTGCATCGCCATCATGGCGCAGGGCAGCGCGGCTGCCAAACGCGACCTTTTCACGCTTTTGGTGAAAAGGATTCACGCCAAGTCACGCGGCAAACCGCGCAATCGCGGCCAGTTCGGCATCATCCAGCCCGCGCTGGTGCAGCTCGCCGATCAACGCGCCATCGGGGGCCTTGCCCGCACGGGTAGCGCAGGCAAACCGGCGCACCGCCTCCAGGCGCGGATCGGCCAGCGGCATCGGCGCGTTGTCACCGAACAGGCGCGTCATCCAGCGCTTCAGGCGGGTTTTCTCGTGGCTGGGCACGGCCGGGGCGCGGCAGCCGATGCTGTCGGCATCATGGGCGCCAACATGGGCGGCAAGCCAGTCCTGGCGGGAGAGGGCGGGTGAAACGGTTGCGGTCAGCATGGCAATCCCCTTGGCGAAATAGGTGTGAACGGCAGTCAGGCGGCAAGCGTGGTGGTAACCGCCGAACCCTGGGTGAGCGTCTTGTGCACCGGGCAGCGGTTGGCGATCCCAAGCAGTTCGGCACGCACCGCTTGGTCGAGAGCAGGATCGAGCGTGATCGTGCGGGTGAACTGGTCGGCCGGCACCTGGCCCGCCACGCGGGCGTGGGTCACATGCGTTTCCACCGTGCCCACGTCCCAACCCTTGCGCCCGGCATAAAAGCGCAAGGTCATCGTGGTGCAGGTCGCCAGCGCGGCGCACAGCAGGTCATAGGGCGTCGGGCCCGTGCCCAGGCCGCCTTGCGCCAGGGGCTCATCGGCCAGGATGTCGTCCTGTCCCTCGCGCCCGCCAATCGCCAGGCGGGATTGAAACGTGCCCGCGCCGGTGCTGGTGGCGGTGGCGTGGGGAAGATGCGAGGCGACGTCTTGGGTCATGGCCGGAAACCTTGTGGCGCGGCAGGCAGGGGCGGGGCGGCCGCTGCGCCATGCAGCCGCCCCGGAACGCATTGGGTCAGAGCGTGTCGACCAGCACGATTTCGCTGTCTTCAAGCGCGGTGATCGTGACCGTGTCGACATCCGCGATGGCCAGGCCGTCGCGGGCGTTGGCTTCCACGCCATTCACGGCAACCTTGCCGGTGGCGGGCACCAGATAGCCCTTGCGTTCTGCACCAAGGACATAATCGACGCTTTGCCCGGCATGGAGCGTGGCAGCCACCAGGCGCGCGTCGGTGCGGATCGGCAGGGCGTCCTTGTCTTCCTCATAGCCGCTGGCGAGCACGACCAGTTCACCGGCGCGTTCCGCCTTGGGGAACTGGCGGGCGCCCCAGCTGGGCTGTTCACCCTGGCGGGTGGGCATGATCCAGATCTGGAAGATGCGCGTGGTTTCATCTTCTAGATTGTATTCGGCGTGGGTGATCCCGGTGCCCGCGCTCATCACCTGCACGTCGCCAGCGGCGGTGCGGCCCTGGTTGCCCAGGTTGTCGCGGTGGGTGATGGCCCCTTCACGCACATACGTGATGATTTCCATGTCGCGGTGGGGGTGGGGCGGGAAGCCGCTCTTGGCCGCGATGGTATCGTCGTTCCACACGCGCAGGTTGCCCCACGCCATCCGCGCCGGGTTGTAATAGTCGGCGAACGAGAAGTGGTGGGCGGCGTCCAGCCAACCGTGGTTGGCGCGGCCAATGCCGGAAAAGGGGCGAAGTTCGATCATGGCGTATCTCCGTCTGGCTGGCGGCGATCAGGGCCGTTCAGCTGTTGGGGCCAATCTAGGCATTCCCGCTTGCAAAGAAATGGCAATGATGGAAAACCATCGGTGAAGGAATTTGCATTATGTCTCTGCCGGATTTGGAAGCGTGGGCTATTTTCGCCAAAGTCGTAGATACCGGCTCGTTCGCTGCCGCGGCCGACGCGCTCGGCCTGTCGAAGCCCACCGTGTCCAAGGCGGTGACCCGGTTGGAGGCGCGGTTGGGCGTGCCCCTGCTGCATCGCACCAGCCGCCGCCTGGCGCTCACGGAAAGCGGGCGCGGCGTGCTGGACCGGGCGCGGCGCATCCTTTCGGATGGCGAGGCGGCAGAGGCGCAGGCCGGTGCGGAAGGCGACGTGCCGCGCGGCTTGGTGCGCCTCGCCGTGCCGATGGGCTTCGGCTTGCGCCACGTTGCCCCGCTGCTGCCCGAATTCCTTGCTGCTTATCCCCATGTCGGGCTCGATCTCGATCTGTCGGATGCGCGGGTCGATGTGGTGGGCGGCGGGCACGATGTGGTGCTGCGCATTGCCGGGCTGGATGATAGCTCGCTGCGTGCGCGCCGCCTTTGCGCGGTGCGCCGGCCATTGGTGGCCGCGCCAGCCTATCTTGCCACGCATGGCACGCCCTCGCATCCGCGCGATCTCTCGCACCATGCCGGGCTGCTCTATACCAATCTCGATTCCCCCGAAGCCTGGCGCTTTCACCACGCGGTGGAAGGCGATTACGTCGTCACCGTGAAGGGGCGCTTGGGCGCCAACAATGCCGACGCGCTGGCCCCGGCGCTACTGGCCGGGCAGGGCATCGCGTTGCAACCCGACTTCATGGTGTGGGAAGACCTTGCCGCTGGCCGCCTGGTGGAAGTGATGCCCGAGTGGCGCGTGCCCGATATCGCGCTGCATCTGGTCACGCCGCCCGGTGCGCAGCGGCCGGCACGGGTGCGGGTGCTGATCGATTTCCTCGCCAGGCACTTGTCACGCCCGCCATGGTCGCTTGCTGGTCAGGTCGGTGCGGCCCAATGAAGAATGGCGGCGGTCAGCGCTTCGGCCGCCAGGTTGTGCCCGCCCGGTCCGATCACGGCAAATTCGATGGCCGGCAATTCGGGCAGTGCGCCATGCGGCCGCAACGGCGCCAGGCCCTGCGGCACCAGGCGCAGCGAATGCGGCATCACGCCCAGCCCGGCGCGGGCCGCTGCCGTCAATCCGCTCAGGCCCCCGCTGGTGAAAGCCACGCGCCATGGCACGCGCGCACGGTCCAACGTGTCGAGCGCGAGGGCCCGCGTCACGCTGGGCGGGGGATAGAGCAGCAGCGGCACCGCCTCGACCGGGTCATGGCGGAACTCCGGCGCCGCAACCCACCCCACGGTTTCGCGCCAGGCCGTCACGCCGCGCCGCTCACCGGGGCGTTTCTTGACAAAGATGATATCCAGCCCACCCGCGTCGAACTGCTCGTAGAGCGTTTCACTCAGCGCCACCGTCAGGGCCAGGTCGACATCGGGATGGCGCCGCGCGAATTGCGCCAGAACATCCGGCAGGGCCGACAGCACGAAATCCTCGCACGCGCCAAAACGCAGTTGCCCGCGAAGCCGCAGCCCGGAAAGGTGGGCATCCATCCGGCCATGGGCATCGAGCACGCGACGTGCATGGTCGAGAAACGCTTCGCCTTCGGCCGACAGCGCCACCCGGTGCGTGTCGCGCGCCAGCAGGCGCCGCCCGGCCAGGTCTTCCAGCCGGCGGATCTGCTGGCTGACAGTCGATTGCCGGGTGCCGAGCACCCGCGCCGCGCCGGTGAAACTGCCGCATTCGGCCACGGTAACGAATGCGCGCAAAAGGTCGGGGCCGATCATCACGCGATCATGCCACAGTCGTGTCTGCCATCAAGAGTGTGAATGACTGTTATCGCCATGATCATGATTGTGCATGGATGCTTTGCCGCTTACCTGCGGCAACATCTGTTTTTCGCAAGGACCACGCCATGGGCAAGCTGCGCACTCTGATCGATCCCTATCTGCTGCTGCTGATCGGCACGATCGGGATTGCCGCCTTGTTCCCGGCGCATGGGCGCGGCGTGGCGGTTGCCGATGTGGCGGTCACGGCGGCCGTGGCGCTGCTGTTCTTCCTCTACGGTGCGCGCCTGGCGCCCCAGGCGGTGTGGCAGGGCCTGTCGCACTGGCGCTTGCAGGCGCTGGTCTTTGCCAGCACATTCGTGCTGTTTCCGCTGATCGGGCTGGGCGTCGTTCATCTCATCGGTGGGTTGGTGGCGCCCGATATCGCGGTCGGCCTGCTGTTCCTGTGCGTGCTGCCCTCGACCGTGCAATCCTCGATCGCGTTCACCTCGATCGCGCGGGGCAATGTCCCCGCGGCACTGTGCAGTGCCTCGCTGTCCAATCTCGTGGGCGTGGCGCTCACCCCGATCCTCACCGCGCTCTTGCTGCCCACGTCGGCCAGCGGGGGCTTTTCGGCCCATTCGCTCGAAGCGATCGGCATGCAGATCCTGCTGCCGTTCGTGGCGGGCCAGATCGCGCGGCCGTTCATCGGTGATTGGCTCGGCCGCTACAAGAAGATCGTCGGCTATGTCGATCGCGGTTCGATCCTGCTGGTCGTCTACGCCGCATTCAGCGCCGGCATGGTGGCAGGGGTTTGGACGCGCCTGGCCCCGGCAGACCTGCTGATCGTCTTGCTGCTCAACCTGCTGATCCTGGCGCTGGTGATTGCCGCCACCACGCTGGCCAGCCGCAAGCTGGGCTTTTCCACCGCCGATGAAATCACCATCGTGTTCTGCGGATCGAAAAAGAGCATGGCCAGCGGCATTCCCATGGCCACGATCCTGTTCGCCGGCCACGCCGTCAGCCTGATCGTGCTGCCACTGATGCTGTTTCACCAGGCCCAACTGTTCGTCTGCGCCACGCTGGCGCGGCGTTATGCCGCGCGGCCGCAGGACTGATCGCCCACTTCATCGGCGCTGGGATCGAGCACCAGCAGCAGCCGTCGCTGCCCGGTTCCGGCGATCGGTGGCGAGCGGTGGAGCACGGCCGGTTCCGCCACCGCCAGCCGCCCCTTGAACAGGCCGACCTGGCCCGGCTGCATTTCCCGCACCGGGCCTTCGGGGCCCTCGTTGGCCATGATCCACTGCGTACCGGGACCGACCAAGGGCATCAGCAGGCGCACGCTGACATAGTCCATGTGGAAGCGGCGGCAGGCATCGGTTTCCACCACATCAAGCCGCAGGCGCAAGCGCAGACTGTCCGTCAGGGCCGCAAACCGGCGCATCTGGCGGGCGATTTCCACCGCAAGGGCCACAGTCCCCGGCAGCGCAGCAAAACCCGCTTCGCGCAAGCGTTGGCCCAGGTCCTGCGCACGGAAAGGGGCATCGATCCAGCAATCGATATCGTCAAGCGCCGCCAGATCGACTTCGTCTAGCCAGTTCAAGGCCATCGGCCTGGCGCGTTGCCACAGGGCGAGTTGTACCGCGCTATGGTGAATTTGCGCCAGCACGGCTTCGCACGGTGCGCAAGCGATTGCTGGGTGATGGGGTAGTGGCATGGCTGCTCGCGATAATGTTATGTGATACCATATCATTCTCGATCGCACGCGCCAGGTCAAGTCCACGGGGAACTTTACGCAATCCTTATGCCATGGCCCCACCCCGCCGTGGAACCTTAACGGCCGCATCCCCCACATCGGCACCATCACACAGCCAAGGAGCTGATCATGGAGATTCGAGGTTTGCAGCGGCAATCGAAGGGCGGTCGCGGGCGCGATTGGGGCCTGCGCCTGGCCGGTCTTGCCGCGCTTGCCACCGTGCCCTTGCTGGCACAGGGCCTGCGCCACGTGGAACTGGCCGAACATGGCCACCCCGGCCCGCTGGCCTTGCTGGTGGCGCTGCTGATGGTGCTGGCACTGTGGGCCGGCTTTGGCCTGGGCCTGGGCGGGGCAGGGCTGTTCCGCCTGCAGCCGCTGCCGCCGCGCGCCTGGCTGCCGGTGTCGCGCAAGGCCATGTCGCGCAAGGATTCCGCACAATGACCGATCTTGTCTGGCTGGCGGTGCTCGCCGGCCTGTTTGGCATCACGCTGGCCGCCATCGCGCTTTGCGCCAAGGCCTGAGCCACCGGCCCGAGGAACCATCCGATGACCATTTCCGAAACGCTCGCCGCGCTGGTCGCGGCGGGCCTGCTTGTCTATCTCGTGGCCGTGCTTTTGCGGCCCGAGCGTTTTTGACGGGGGCCATGCCATGACATCTGCCACCCTTTTGTCGGGCTGGGGCCTGATCCTGGTTTTTACCGCACTGGTCGCGCTCATCGCCAAGCCATTCGGCTTGTGGCTTTTCGCCGTTTACGAAGGCCGTCGCACGCCGCTGCACGTGGTGCTCGGCCCGGTCGAGCGCGGCTTTTATCGCCTGGCGGGCATCAACCCCGAACAGGAGCAGGACTGGCGCCAGTATGCGCTGCACCTGATGCTGTTCCAGGTTGTCACGGTCATATTCACTTATGCGGTCCTGCGTCTGCAGGGCGTGCTGCCGATGAACCCGCGTGGGCTCGCCGGCCTTTCGCCCGATGGCGCGATGAACACCGCGATTGCCTTCGTCACCAACACCAACTGGCAGTGGTATGCCGGCGAAGTGGTGCTGTCGAACCTGTCGCAGATGGTCGGCCTCACCATTCACAACTTCCTCTCGGCAGCGACCGGCATTGCCGTGGCCTTCGCCCTGTTCCGTGGCTTTGCCCGCGCGCAGACGCGCAACCTGGGCAACTTCTGGGCAGATCTGACCCGCGTCACGCTCTATGTGCTGCTGCCGGCCTGCGTGGTCTATGCCCTGTTCCTGGTGGCCAGTGGCGTGCCGCAGACTTTCGCCAGCCTGGTCGATGCGCACACACTCGAAGGCGCGCACCAGGCCATCGTGGTCGGCCCGGTCGCTTCGCAGGAAGCGATCAAGATGCTCGGCACCAACGGCGGCGGGTTCTACAATGCCAACTCCGCCCATCCGTTCGAAAATCCCACGGCCCTGGTCGATTTCGTCCAGATGCTGTCGATCTTCGCGCTGGGCGCTGGGCTGACCTACACGTTCGGCAAGGCCGTGGGCAACACGCGCCAGGGCTGGGCGATCCTGTGGGCCATGCTCGCGCTGTTCGTGGCGGGCGCTTCCATTGTCTGGTGGCGCGAGGCCGCAGGCAACCCGATGCTGCACCAGCTCGGCGCGATGGGCGCCAACATGGAAGGCAAGGAAGTGCGTTTCGGCGCCGCGGCCAGCGCGTTGTTCGCCACGGTCACTACGGCGGCATCGTGCGGGGCGGTCAATGCCATGCATGACAGCTTCACGGCGCTGGGCGGCATGATCCCGCTGTTCAACATGCAGCTTGGCGAAATCGTCATCGGCGGTGTCGGCTCGGGCATCTATGGCTTTCTGCTGTTCGCCGTGCTCGCCGTGTTCCTCGCCGGCCTGATGGTGGGCCGCACCCCGGAATATGTGGGCAAGAAGATCGAGGCACGCGAAGTCAAGCTGGCGGTGCTGGCCATCGTCATCCTGCCGCTGTGCATCCTGGGGCTGACGGCCGTGGCCGTGGTCCTGCCCGCGGGCCTCGCCGGGCCGCTGGCCAAGGGGCCGCATGGCTTTTCCGAAATCCTTTATGCCTTCACCTCGGCTACGGCCAACAACGGTTCGGCTTTTGCGGGCCTCACCGCCGGCACTCCGTTCTACAACGGGTTGCTGGGCGTGGCGATGTGGCTGGGCCGCTTCCTGGTCATCGTCCCGGTGCTGGCCATTGCCAGCAGCCTGGCGGCGCGCAAGCAGACGCCAGCCGGCCCCGGCTCCTTCCCCACCACGGGTGGGCTGTGGATCGGCCTGCTGATCGCCACGATCCTGATCGTGGGCGGCCTCACCTTCCTGCCTTCGCTCGCGCTTGGCCCGGTGGCCGATCATCTCACCGGCGCTGCCGGCCTGCTTTACTGAGGATACCTGACGTGTCCCAACCAACCTCGATGTTTTCGGCCCAACTGGTCGTTCCTGCGCTGGGCGGCGCGCTGCGCAAGCTGCATCCCGCCCAGCTCGTCCGCAACCCTGTGCTGTTCACCACGGCGGTGGTCGCGCTGCTGCTCACCGTGCTGCTCTTCGTGGGCAACACCGGTCTGTCGCTGGGCTTCCAGCTTCAGCTCATCGTGTGGCTGTGGCTGACCGTGCTGTTCGGCACTTTTGCCGAAAGCCTGGCCGAAGGGCGCGGCCGCGCCCAGGCCGCCTCGCTGCGCGCCACCCGGTCTGACCTTGTCGCCCGCCTGCCCGATGGCAGCAAGGTCTCGGCCGCCTCCCTGCAAAAGGGCGCCGTGGTGCTGGTCGCCGCGGGCGAACTGATCCCGGCCGATGGCGAAGTGATCGCCGGCGTCGCCTCGGTCAACGAAGCGGCCATCACCGGCGAAAGCGCGCCGGTGATCCGCGAGGCGGGCGGCGACCGCAGCGCCGTCACCGCCGGCACCCGCGTCTTGTCTGACGAGATCACCGTGCGCGTCACCCAGGAACCGGGGCAGGGCTTCCTCGATCGCATGATCGCGCTGGTCGAAGGCGCACAGCGCCAGAAGACGCCCAACGAGATCGCGCTCACCATCCTGCTCGTGGGCCTCACGATCATCTTCCTGATCGCGGTATCCACCATCCCTGCCTTTGCCCGCTATGCCGGGGGGCAGATCCCCGTGGCCGTGCTGGCGGCGCTGCTGATCACGCTGATCCCGACCACCATTGCCGCGCTGCTTTCGGCCATCGGCATTGCCGGGATGGACCGCCTGGTGCAGTTCAACGTGCTGGCCAAGTCTGGCCGCGCGGTGGAAGCGGCCGGCGACATCGACGTGCTGCTGCTCGACAAGACCGGCACGATCACCGTGGGTGATCGCCAGGCCAGCCGCTTCCTGCCACTGGCGGGCGTGGCCCCGGCCACCTTGGCCCAGGCCGCGCTGATCGCCAGCCTGGCCGACGAAACCCCCGAAGGCCGCTCGATCGTACGCCTTGCCCAGGAAGCCCATGGGCTGGAAGCACCCGAAGTGCCTCAGGGCGCGCAAGTCATTCCCTTTACCGCACAGACGCGCATCTCTGGCCTCGACAATGCCGGCCATGTGGTGACCAAGGGCGCGGTCGACGCCATCCTGCGCAGCGCGCCCGATGCCGCGCGCGGCGCCGGGGCGGCCGAACTGCGCCGCATCGCCGAAGACGTGGCGCGCCAGGGGCAAACCCCGCTGGCCGTGGCTGAAAACGGCACGCTGCTGGGCATTGTCGCGCTGAAAGACGTGATCAAGGCCGGCGTGCGCGATCGGTTTGCCGAACTGCGCAAGATGGGCATCCGCACGGTGATGATCACCGGCGACAACCCGCTCACCGCTGCCGCCATCGCGGCAGAATCCGGCGTGGACGATTTCCTCGCCGAAGCGACGCCTGAGGACAAGCTCGCCCTGATCCGCCGCGAGCAGCAGGGCGGCCGCCTGGTGGCCATGTGCGGCGATGGCACCAACGATGCGCCCGCGCTGGCCCAGGCCGACGTTGGCGTGGCGATGAACACCGGCACCCAGGCCGCGCGCGAGGCTGGCAACATGGTGGACCTGGACAGCGATCCGACCAAGCTGATCGAGATCGTGGGCCTGGGCAAGCAGTTGCTGATGACGCGCGGCGCGCTCACCACGTTCTCGGTGGCGAACGACGTGGCGAAGTATTTCGCCATTATCCCGGCGATGTTCCTGGTGCTCTATCCGCAGCTTTCGGTGCTCAACGTGATGCACCTGGCCACCCCGCAAAGCGCGATCCTCTCGGCGATCATGTTCAACGCCCTGATCATTCCCGCACTCGTGCCGCTGGCGCTCAAGGGCGTGCGCTATCGCCCGGTGGGGGCAGGGGCATTGCTCGCGCGCAACCTGGCGATCTTCGGCGTCGGCGGCCTGATCGCCCCGTTCGCCGGGATCAAGGCGATCGATCTGCTCGTCGCCGCGCTGCATCTGGCCTGAAGGAATTTCCGTCATGAATAGGGATATTGTTGCTGCTCTGCGCCCGTCGCTGGTGATGACGGGGCTGTTCGCCGGCCTGCTGGGCCTGGCCTATCCTGCCGCGATCACCGGCGTCGCCCAGGTCGCCTTTCCCTGGGCCGCCAATGGCAGCCTGGTGACCGATCACGGCCAGGTCATCGGTTCCGACCTGATCGGCCAGGCCTTTGCCAGCCCGCGCTATTTCCGCGGGCGCCCGTCGGCGGCGGGCAGTGGTTACGATGCCTCTGCCTCGGCCGGCTCCAACCTCGCGCCCTCGTCTCAGGCTCTGCACGATCGCGTGGCGGCCGCGACAAAGGATCTTGCCGCCACTTCACCAGGCTCTCCCGTTCCGCCTGACCTGGTGACCACCTCCGCCTCGGGGCTCGATCCCCATATTAGCCCCGAGGCGGCCTTTTTCCAGGTGAGCCGCGTGGCCAGCGCGCGCGGGCTTTCGCCCGAGACTGTAAGGGCTCTGGTCGCAGCGCACGTGGAACAGCCGCTGCTGGGCCTGCTGGGTGAGCCGCGCGTCAATGTGCTGCGGCTCAATCGGGCACTGGACGAAGCCACGGTGGCGCGCGCACAAGGGCATTGATGACGCCTGCTCGCCCCGATCCCGATGCCCTGTTGCGCTTGGCGGAACAGGAAAGGTCCGGCCGCCTCAAGGTTTTCCTTGGGGCGGCTCCGGGCGTTGGCAAGACCTGCGAAATGCTCGACGACGCGCTGGGCCAGGCGCGGGCCGGGGTGGACGTGGTGGTCGGCGTGGTCGAAACCCACGGCCGCGTCGAAACCGAGGCTCGCTTGCGCCCCTTGCCCGTGCTGCCGCGCAAGGAAGTGGCCCATCGCGGCCACACCCTGCTGGAAATGGATATCGATGCCATTCTCGAGCGGCGCCCCTCGCTGGTACTGGTCGATGAACTGGCCCACGCCAATGCGCCGGGCAGCCGGCATGACAAGCGCTGGCAGGACGTGGAGGAGATCCTCGCCGCCGGGATCGACGTGTGGTCCACGCTGAATATTCAGCACCTTGAAAGCCTCAACGATGTCGTCGCTTCGTTCACCCATGTGCGGGTGCGCGAAACCGTGCCCGACCGCTTGCTCGACCGGGCTGAAATCGAGGTGGTCGATACCCCGCCCGATGAATTGATCGAGCGCCTGCGCGCCGGGAAAGTCTATGTGCCGCAGGAGGCGGCGCGCGCGCTGCACCACTTCTTCTCGCGCTCCAACCTTTCGGCCTTGCGCGAACTGGTGCTGCGCCGCGCGGCGCAGGCGGTCGATGCGCAGATGCTCGATGCCGTGCGGGCGCAGGCGCTGGCCGGCACCTGGGCGACGGCCGATCGCGTGCTGGTGGCCGTGGGCAGCCACGATGCCGCCAGCGACGTGGTGCGTGCCGGCCGCCGCCTGGCCGATGCCCTGCGCGCGCCGTGGACGGCCGTGCATATCGAAACGCCAGGCGAACGTGGCGCCCAGGCCAACGCGCGCCTGGCCGAAGCCATGCATCTTGCCACCCAGCTTGGTGGGCAAGTGCTGGCCATGCCGGCTTCCGGGGTGGTCGATGGCCTGGCCCAGGCGGCAGCCGATACGCGTGCCACGCTGCTGGTGGTGGGCGCGCCGCGCCCGCGCCGCTTTGCCTGGCAGCGCCGGCTGACGGTTGACACCCTGGCCCGGCGCCTGCCCGATCTGGCCTTGCAACAAGTCCCGGTGGTGCATCGCGCGGTCCCGGCCCGCTTGCCCACCCCCGTGCCCGATTGGCGGCGGTTGGCGGCGGGGCTGGTGCCCGCACTGGGCGCAACCGCACTCGTCACCGCATTGGGCCGCCTGCTGTTTGCCGCGGCGCCGATCACCAACGTGGCGCTGCTCTATTTCCTGCCGGTCATGCTGGCGGCCACGCGCTATGGCCTGGCCACCGGGGTGCTGACGGGCCTTGCCGCCTCGCTCGCCTACAATTTCTTTTTCATCCCGCCCACCGGCACGTTCACGATCGAAGATCCGCAGAACATCATCACCGTACTGGTCCTGGTGGCCGTCGCGGCGGTCAGCAGCCAGTTGGCGGCGCGCTTGCGCCAGCAAGCGCTGCTGGCCGGCGCCAGCGCGCGCACCAGCGCGGCGCTTGCCGGCTTTGCCCGGCTGCTCACGGGCGTGACCACGGCCGAGGAACTGGGCCGCGTGCTCTGCGCCGAGGCCGCGCGCCTGCTCGATGCCCACGCCGTGCTGCTGCTGCCGACGGATGGCAAGCTGGTCGTCGCCGCCGCTTTTCCCCCGCAAGACCGGCTCGAAGTGCTGGACATGGCCGCCGCGCAATGGGCGTTCGATCGTGCGCAGCCGGCGGGCCGCGGATCGGGCACGCTCACCGCGTCGGAATGGCTGTTCACCCCGCTCGCCGCTGGCGGTGCGCCGCTCGCGGTGCTCGGCCTGGCGCGCGGTGATGCCGCCGCCCCGGTGCGCAGCGACCGCTTGCCGCTGCTGGGCAGCCTGGTCGACCAGGCCGGCCTCGCGCTCGAACGCATTCGCCTGGAGCACGACATGGCCGGCGTGCGCCAGTTGGAAGAGCGCGACCGGCTGCGCGCCGCGCTGCTGTCTTCGATCAGCCACGATTTGCGCACGCCGTTGACGGCCGTGGTCGGCACGCTGCGCGAACTGGTGCCCGCCAATGAAGACCAGGTGCCGATCCTGGCCACCGCGCGGGCCGAGGCCGACCGCCTGCAACGCTTCATCGCCAACCTGCTCGACATGGTGCGGATCGAGGCTGGCGCGATCGCCCTGCGAACCGAAGCGGTGGACCTGGCCGAGGCGGTGGCCAGCGCCGTCCACGATCTGCGCCGCACCCTGGGCACCCGCGCGGTGACCATGGACATTGCGCCCGATCTGCCGCTGGTGATGGTCGATCCGCGCTTGTTCCACCACTGCCTGATCAACCTGATCGAAAACGCGGCGCGCCATGGTGGCGAAGAAGGCGCGATCACCCTTGCGGCGCAGCGCCGCCCCGACGGCCTCGATCTGCGCGTGCTGGACGAAGGGCCGGGCCTGCCGCCCGGCATGGCAGTTCGCATATTCGAACTTTTCACAAGAGTGGAAGGCTCGGATCGCAAGGGCGGAACGGGCCTTGGCCTCGCCATCGTCAAGGGGTTTGCGCGGGCGATGGGCCTGGATGTCAGCGCCGCCAATCGCGGCGATCGCGCCGGCGCTTGCTTCACGGTGCATTTCAGCGAACATCACTTGCGAAAGATCAGTCCCGAATGACCAGCTTTGCCACCCGCGTCCTGGTGGTGGACGATGAACCTGCCATCCGCCGCCTGCTGCGCGGCAGCCTGGCCCGCGCCGGGCACGAGGTGATCGAGGCGGGCGACGCGCGCGCGGCGCTGGCCGCCCTGGCGATCGACAAGCCGGACCTCGTGCTGCTCGACCTTGGCCTGCCTGATCGCGACGGGCTGGAACTGATCCCGTTGGTCAAGGCAGCGGGGGCGGCATTGCTGATCGTTTCGGCGCGCGACGCGACCGATGAGAAAGTTGCCGCGCTCGATCTGGGCGCGGACGATTATGTGACCAAGCCGTTCGACACCGAGGAAGTCCATGCCCGCATCCGCGTGGCCCTGCGCAGCCGGCTCAGCCGCGTGGCCGAGGAACCAGTGGTGCAGGTGGGGCCGATCACGGTGGACCTCGCGGCCCGGCGCGTGCTGCGCGATGGCGCAGAAGTGCACCTCACGCCCAAGGAATACGGCTTTCTCGCGCAGCTTTGCCGCCATCCGGGGCGCGTTGTCTCGCACGCCGCGCTGCTGCGCGCCGTGTGGGGCGCGGGGCATGAACACGATGTGGAATACTTGCGCGTGGCGGTGCGCGGGGTGCGGCGCAAGTTGGAAGAGGGCGACGTTGAAAGCAGCATGATCCGCAACGAACCCGGTGTTGGCTATCGGCTCATCACGGGCTGATCGGCGCTCTAGTCTTGCACTGGTAAGATAGATCGCGCATCCAGCGTGCAGGAGAACCGCCCGATGCTCAATTCTCGCGATCTTGCCATTCTCGATGTGCTGCAACGCGACAGCGATACGCCATTGGCCGAAGTAGGGACGCGCGTGCACCTTTCGCCCTCGGCCTGCTCGCGCCGGATCGCCCACCTGCGCGAGGCCGGCTATATCAAGCGCAACGTGGCGGTGATCGATCGTGCCAAAGTTGGCCTGCCGACCACGGTGTTCGTCACGGTCAGCGCGCGCACGCATAGCGCGGCTTGGACCGAGCAGTTCCGCCAGGCCGTGGCCCACATTCCCGAAGTGATGGAAGTCTATCGTCTCACCGGCAGCATCGACTACCTGCTGCGCATTGTGCTGCCCAGCGTGGACGACTATGACCGCGTCTACAAGGCGCTGGTGGCGCGGATCGAGATGAACGTGGTCTGCGCCTCCATCGTGATGGAAACGGTCAAGTCTGCCGAAAGCCTGCCGTTGCATCAGGCGCCGCGGGCTTGACCAGGCGCACGCGCCACGACACGCTGGCCCCCTCATAGCCAAGGACACCAGGCGCCATGATCGAACCTTCCGCTGGCCTCCCGCTCGATCGGCGGCGCATGTTCCAGTTGGCCGCCGTTTTGGGCGGTGGCCTTGCCCTGGGCGAACGCGCATTCGCCGCGCAAGGCAGCCCCATGCCGGCCGCGTCGGCGGCGCCCAGCCTGAAAGTGCCGCCGGGGACCATCCGCCTCAATGGCAACGAATATTGGGAAGGGCCGGTGGACGATGGGCTGGATGCCGCCCGTGCTGCCGTTGCCCGCAGCAACTATTACGATCCGGCCGGCGAGCGTGACGCGCTGATCGAGACGGTTTCGACGATGGAGCGCGTGGGCGCCGATCATGTGGTGCCCTGGGCCGGATCGGGCAGCCCGCTGGCGCGCGCCGTGGTTGGCTTTTGTGGGCCGGAACGTGGGCTGGTTACCGCTGATCCGACGTTCGAAGTGGCGTGGATGGTGGCGGCCTATGTCGGCGCGCCGGTGGCCAAGGTGCCGCTGCGCAGCCCGGACCAGGCTCACGATGTGCGCGCGATGCTGGCCGCCAATCCGCGTGCCGGGCTTTACTATGTCTGCAATCCCAACAATCCCACCGGCTCGCTCACGCCGATGGAACACATCGCCTGGCTGGTGGAAAACAAGCCCAAGGATGCGGTGGTCCTGCTGGACGAAGCCTACCTGCATTTTTCCCACGCCGCATCGGGCATGGACCTGGTGCGCAACGGGCGTGACGTGGTGATCCTGCGCACGTTCTCGAAAATCTTCGGCATGGCGGGCATGCGCATGGGCCTGTCGATCGCGCGGCCCGATCTGCAGGCCAGGCTGATGCAATACGATGGCGTGATCCAGACCCTGCAACTGCCTGTGCCCGCCCTGGCCTGTGCCAGTGCCAGCCTGCGGCGCATGGACCAGATCACCAACCGGCGCGAACAGACCACGCAGACGCGCGAAAAGACGGCGGCCTTCCTCACCCAGCGTGGCCTGGCCGTGCTTCCCAGCGCGGCCAACATGCTGATGGTCGATTGGGGCAAGCCGGCCGCGCCGATCAAGGCGGCGATGGAAGCAAAAGGGATCGCCATCGGCCGGTCCTGGCCGATCTGGCCGACCCGGTCGCGCATTACCATCGGCTCCCCCCAGGAGATGGAACGCTTTTGCGCCAGCGTCGATCGCGTGCTGGCGCAAGCGTGAACCAAGCCTAGCGTAGCCGGCCCGATGCCACCAGGGCCGCCAGCTCTGCCGGCAGCGGCAGCGTGGCCGGGCTGTGGGGCGCCGGTTCGGCCGGGCCCAGCGTGGTGCGCATGGGCAGCACCCCGGCCCAGACCGGATAGTCGGCTTCCTCGGGATCACCGGGCGGGCCGGCGCGATCCTTCACGCTCGCTTCTTCGATATCCATCCACACCACGGTCGATGCCTTGGCCTCTTGTGCCGTCATCGGCCGCAGGCTGTCCCACCGGCCGGGGAACAGGGTGTCGACCATGGCGCGCAGGGCCGCGGCACTTTCCTGTGGATCGGTGATGCGCTGCGCCCGGCCGAACACCATGGCGCTGCGATAGTTGACCGAATGGTTGTAGGCCGACCGCGCCAGGACATAGCCATCCATCAGGCTGACGGTCAGGCACACGCGCTGGCCGTCGATCTTGCGCAGGAAGCGGCTCGCCGATGATCCGTGCCAGAACACGCGGTTGCCCTCACGCCAATGGATCGTGGGCGTCACATAGGGCTCGCCATCGATCACATAGCCGACGTGGCACAGCGGCGCGGCATCGAGCACGGCATGGACATCACCCCAGGCGTGGCTGGCACGATCGTGCATGCGCCGCACGCGGCTGCGTTCGGTTACGGGGAATTCCTGGGTCATCGCTTGGCTCTCTTTCCACTGGGCATACGTGTGATGCTGCAGAAGTGGATTGCCGATAAGAACCAGTTGCCAAAATCTGACCAGTCCAGTTTGATGGGGCATGGCTATCGAACCGACAACCTGGCTGGTGCTCGACCGCGCCGTGGGCGACCTGGAAGGCCAGATCTATCGCGCGTTTCGCACCCGCATCCTGGGCGGCGCGTTGCAGGCCGGCGCGCCGCTGCCTTCCACCCGCGCGCTCGCCGCCGCACTGGGCCTGGCACGCAGCACCGTGGTGGCCGGCTATGATCGGCTTGCAGCCGAAGGCTATGTCAACGCGGCGCGGGGATCGGCCACGCGGGTGGCGCCGTTGCCCCCGCCGCCGCAAGGCGCCGCAGATGGTCGATCGTTCGCGCCTGTGCCGCCGCCAGGCTCACCCGATCCAGCCCGCTTCCTGCCGCTGCGCCCCGGTCTGCCCGATCTCGAGGCATTTCCCCGCGCCACCTGGGCACGTTGCCTGGCGGCACGGGCCCGCGCCCTGCGGGTCCATGACCTGGGCTATGGCGACGAGCAGGGGTTGCCGATCCTGCGTGCGGCGGTGCTGGATCACGTGCGCCGCACGCGTGCGGTGGTGGCCGATCCGGCGCAAGTGGTGATCGTGCCATCCACCGCTGCGGCTGTGGCCCTGCTGGCCGGGCTGGTATTGGCGCCGGGCGATGCGGCCTGGGTTGAAGATCCCGGCTATCCCACGGCCCGGGCGCTGTTGCAGCGGGCCGGCGCGCGGATCGCGGCGGTGCCGGTCGATGTGGGGGGGATCGACCTTAGCCAAGCTCCCGCCGGGCCGCCTCCACGCCTCATTCACGTGACGCCCTCGCACCAGTATCCCACTGGCGCGGCGATGAGCCTGGCACGGCGGCTGCGCCTGCTCGACCATGCGGCAGCCTGTGGCGCGCTTGTGGTGGAAGACGATTACGACAGCGAATTCCACTACGCCGGGCGCCCGCTGGCGAGCCTCCAGGGCCTGGATGAGCGCGGCTGCGTTGCCTATCTCGGCACCTTTTCCAAGGTTCTGGCTCCGGGATTGCGGATTGCCTATGCCATCGTGCCGCCGCGCTTGGTGGCGCCGATGCAGGCGGCCGTGCGGCTTTCAGGCGGAACGGTGCCGATCCATCTGCAGGCGGCAATGGCGGATTTTCTGGAGGAAGGGCACCTCAACGCCCACGTCCGGCGCATGCGCAAGGTCTATCATGCCCGGATGGTCGAAACCGCCGAGAGGCTCGACGCTGTTGCCGCGGGGCGCTGGCGGGTCGGGCCGGTCGATGGCGGGCTGCAACTGGCGCTGTGGCTGGCGTCGAGGCATCATGACGATACCGCGCTGGCCCGGCAACTGCAGGATAGGGGGCTGGGCGTTCTGCCGTTGTCAGGCCTGTTCGTGGGGCCGGCGCAACCAGGCCTCTTGATCGGTGTGGCCACTGCGCAATCACCGGTGATCGATCGTCTTGCGGCCGCGCTCGATGCGCTGGTCTTGCCGTCAGATAGCCGTGATGCAAACCACGGCTGCAGGATTTAGGGGCGCCAGTCGCGATGGCCCCAGTGGCGCAAGGGGCGGCCGCAATTCCGGCACGGGGCATACTCGGTACCGGCCTCGTAATAGCGTTTGCCGCGGTTCGGATCGTGGCGGCCTATGCTGCAAAGCAGCACGCTCCACAGTTTGGGAGATAGGTCCATAATGACACTCCTGTTCGCCATAAGATAGGAAGAATGCGAACCCTTTGGCGAATCCGTCCGGTCTGGATGCGTTTGATATTATTGCACTGCACACATGGCTTGGCGAGGAAATTTACCTTTGCTTTGCATTATCACCAGTCTGGTTGCCCATATGCCACGCCAGCGCCTCCACGCGCTCGACAATGGCAGCGGACATCGCCGATGGCGGCACGATTTCCGACCAGGCCTGGTGAAAGCACAGCAGCCAGCCTTCGATTTCGGCGCGGCCGATCGGCGCCACCATATGGCGCATGCGCAGGCGTGGATGGCCATATTGGCTGGTGTAGAGCGGCGGCCCGCCGAGCCAGCCGGTAAGATATTCAAACAACCGCTGCTGCGCCCGTTCCAGCGATGGCGGGTGCACCGCGCGACAGGCGGCGGCGCCGGGCAGTTCTTCCATCAATTGATAGAACCGCGCGACAAAGGCGCGCACCATGGCGTCTCCACCTAGCAGTTCGTATGGCGATGGGGCGGGCGTTTCCGGCTCGGTTGGCACAGTCTGCGTCATGGCCGGCGCATAGCCATTCGTCAGCGCGCTGGCCAGCGCCGCGCGGGGTGATTACAAGCCGCCGCCATGGCACGCATACTGGTCATCGAGGACGATCCCGACACCGCCGCCGAAATCGTGGCGGAACTGGCCGGCCACGGACACGACGTGCGCGCGGTGGGCGATGGCGGCGCGGGCGTGGAACTGGCGCTGCGCGAGCCGTTCGATGCCATCACGCTCGATCGCATGCTGCCCGAACTCGACGGGCTTTCGGTGGTGGCGCGGTTGCGCGCGGCGGGGCTTACGCTGCCGGTGCTGATGATCAGTGCGCTGGGCGATGTGGACGAACGCATTGCCGGCCTGCGCGCAGGCGGCGACGATTACCTGATCAAGCCTTTCGCGCCCGATGAAATGGCGATGCGCGTGGAAGTGCTGCTGCGCCGCCAGCGGCAGATGGCCGCATCCACCGCCATGCTGGTTGCCGGACCGGTCGAGATGGACCTGATCCGCCGCGAAGTGCGCGTGGGCGGCGAGGCGGTGCGCCTGCTGCACATGGAATTCCGCCTGCTGGAATTCCTGATGCGCAACGCGGGCGAAACCGTGGCACGGCAGATCATTTTCGAGCGGGTGTGGGGCTATTACTTCGATCCCGGCGCTAATCTGATCGCCGTGCACATCGCGCGCCTGCGCAAGAAGATCGACCTGCCGGGCCGTCCCTCGCTGATCGAGACCGTCAAGGGTGAAGGGTACCGCTTCGATGCTGGCTGAGGCGCAGCGCAACTGGCCGCGCTTTTCAGCCATTCGCAAGACGAGCACGTTTCGCCTGGCGGTGATGTTCGGCGGGGCGGCGGTCTTGGCCGTGCTGCTGGTGCTGGCCATGGTCTATAGCCTGACCGCCAGCAACCTCGACACGCGGGTGGACCTGATACTGCGCGCCGAAATGGCGCGCCTGCAGGCCTTGCCGGAAAGCGACCTGCCCGCCGCAGTCGAGGCGTCTGCCCGTGCCGGGGCCAATCCCCTGGGCCATTTCGGGCTGATCTCCCCCGGCGGGCGCTGGGTGGCAGGTGACCTTGGCGCCAGCCCGCCGTTGCGCCTGGGCCGCACGTATGCGCGCGAAGATGGGCCCGACGTGCGCGGGCCGCTGCATATCCTGGCGCAGCGCACCCCGAACGGCGCCATCCTGATGGTCGGCCGCGATTCCACCGTCATCACCGAACTGCGCAACAACGTGCTGGCGATCCTGCTGGCGAGCGGTCTGGTGGTGGTGCCGTTGCTGCTTGGCGCGGGGCTGGCGTTGAGCCTGGGGCCGCTGCGGCGGGTGGATCGCTTGCAGCGCGTGGCGGGCAAGATCGCGGCCGGCCGTCTCGATGCGCGGATGCCGGTGGACGGGCGCGGCGACGAACTGGACCTGCTCGCCGACACCGTCAACCAGATGGTGGGCGAGGTGGAACGCTCGATGGCGCAGGTCCGCTCGGTCACCGATGCCATCGCGCACGATCTGCGCACCCCGCTCACGCGCGTGCGCAACCAGCTCTATCGCGCCGCCCGCGCGCCGCAATTGCCACCTGCCGAGGCACGGCGAATCGAGGCGGCGATCGAAGACCTCGATACCGTGCTGGCCCGCTTTGCCGCCCTGCTGCGCATCTCGGACCTGGAGGCGGGTCATCGTCGCAGCGGCTTTGCCCCCACGCGGATCGATGAACTGGTCGCGGTGGTGATCGATCTCTATGCGCCGCTGGCCGAGGAGCGAGAGGTGACTCTGGCTGCGGGCGATCTGCCCGCCGCGACGCTGCTTTGCGATGGGCAATTGATGGTCGAGGCGCTGAGCAACTTGGTGGACAATGCCATCAAGTTCAGCCCGATCGGCGGCACGGTCATGGTCACCATCGCGCAAGCCAACGATGAGACGGTGATTACCGTTGCCGACGAGGGGCCGGGCATTCCGCCCGAGCAGGTTGCCGCCGTCGTCCGTCGGTTCGATCGGGGCGCAGCCTCGCCCGCCGTGCCGGGATCTGGCCTGGGCCTGAGCGTGGTGGCCGCGATCGCGCACCTGCACCAGTTTGCCCTGGAACTGCGGCCGGCCCGCACCGATCCGGCGCGCCCCGGCTTGCGCGCCCAGATTCGCGCAAGCACCAAAAATCCCAAGTGAAATTCATTTCATTGGCAAGGCGCCATCCGCAGGTTCAATGGAGCCGGCGGTTGGCGCTGCACCACAGGCGCCATCCCACGTTTATGGTGCCTGGTGGGTCCCGCATTCGCACGTGCGAAGTGTTGGCAGCCAGGCCAAACCCTTTGGGAACGCCATGCTGCAACTGGTCAAGCTCGCGCTCAGCAAGCCTTATACCTTCGTCGTCCTGGCCATTCTGATCGTGCTTTCCGGCTCGATCGCCTGGCTGCGCACCCCCACCGACATTTTCCCTGATATCCGCATCCCGGTAATCGCGGCCGTGTGGCAATATCGCGGCCTGCCCCCGCAGGACATGGCAGGCCGGGTGGTTTATTACTACGAGCGCTCGCTCACCGCGACGGTCAACGATATCGACCATATCGAAAGCCAGTCGATGAACGGCGTGGGGGTGGTCAAGATCTTCTTCCGCCCCGGCGTCGACGTGCGCACCGCCACCGCGCAAGTCACCTCGGTGTCGCAGACCGTGCTCAAGCAGATGCCGCCGGGGATGACCCCGCCGCTGATCCTCAACTACAGCGCCGCCACGGTGCCGATCCTGCAGATGGCGCTGTCTTCGGGCCAACTTTCCGAACAGGCGATCTATGACCTCGGGCAGAACGGCATCCGCCCGCAGCTTGCCACGGTGCAGGGCGCTGCCGTGCCATCGCCCTATGGCGGGCGCGAGCGGCAGATCCAGATCGACCTCGATCCCGCGGCCTTGCTGCAACGCCATCTTTCGGCCGCTGACGTGGGCGCGGCCCTGGCGGCGCAGAACCAGATCGTGCCGGCTGGCACCAGCAAGATCGGCGAATTCGAATATACCATCAGCCTCAACAACAGCCCGCAGGTGATCGACCAGCTCAACGCGCTGCCGATCCGCACGGTTGACGGCACCACGGTGACCATCGGTGACGTGGCCCACGTGCACGATGGTTCGCCCCCACAGGTGAACGAAGTACGCGTCGATGGCGGGCGTGCCGTGCTGATGACGATCCTCAAGTCCGGCTCTGCCTCCACCGTCGACATCGTCAACAACATCAAGGCGCTGTTGCCCAAGCTGAAAGAGACGCTGCCCGACAGCCTCAAGGTGCAGTTGCTGTCGGACCAGTCGCTGTTCGTGAAAGCGGCGGTTTCGGGGGTGGTGCGCGAAGGGGTGCTGGCGGCCGTGCTCACCAGCGTGATGATCCTGCTATTCCTGGGATCGTGGCGCTCGACCGTGATCATCGCCACCTCGATCCCGCTGGCCATTCTGGCCGCGGTGGCGGGGCTGGCGGTGACCGGCGAAACGCTCAACATCATGACGCTGGGAGGCCTGGCGCTGGCGGTGGGCATCCTGGTGGACGATGCCACCGTCACCATTGAGAACATCAACTGGCACCTGGAACAGGGCAAGGGCGTGGCCCAGGCGATCATGGACGGGGCCGAGCAGATCGTGCGCCCGGCGTTCGTTTCGCTGCTGTGCATCTGCATCGCGTTCCTGCCGATGTTCTTCCTGCCGGGCGTGGCCGGGTTCCTGTTTGCGCCGATGGCCAAGGCGGTGGTCTTCGCGATGATCGCCAGCTTCGTGCTGTCGCGCACGCTGGTGCCCACGATGAGCAATTTCTTGCTGCGCGCGCATGGATCGCCCCATGCGGTGGACGTTATGGTTAGCCATGATGCGTTGTCGGCGCAGGAGCCGGGCCAGAACCGGCTCGTGCAGGCGCTGCGCCGGTTCCAGCACGGCTTTGAAACGCGGTTCGAGGCGATCCGCGCCTGGTATGTGGCCGTCCTGCGTGCCGCGCTGCACGGCCGGCGCCGGTTTGTTCCGGGCTTCATGATCGTGGTGCTGGCGTCGATGGCGCTGGTGCCGTTCCTGGGCCGCAATTTCTTTCCCAGCGTCGATTCCGGCCAGATCAGCCTGCATGTGCGCGCGCCGGTCGGCACCCGGCTGGAAGAAACCGCTGCCCTGTTCGACAAGGTCGAGAACGAGATCCGCCGCGCGGTGCCGCCCGGAGAGCTGGTCTCGATGGTCGACAACATCGGCATGTCCTCGTCCGGGATCAACGTTGCCTATGCCAACAGCGGCGGGATCGGATCGCAGGATGGTGATATTCTGGTCACGCTGGGCGAAGGGCATCATCCCACGGATGGCTATGTGCGCACGCTGCGCGAGCGATTGCCGCGCGTGTTTCCGGGCACCACGTTCTCCTTCCTTCCGGCCGATATCATCAGCCAGATCCTGAACTTTGGCGCGCCGGCCCCGATCGACGTGATGATCACCGGGCCCGATACCAAGGGCAACGCCGCCTATGCGCGGATGCTGGCGGGCCGCATCGGCCACGTCGCAGGGATTGCCGACGTGCGCATGCAGCAGGCCACCAACCATCCCGAGTTGCGCTTCGACATCGATCGCGCCCAGGCCGACCGGCTTGGCGTGACGGAGAACGACGTGACCAAGAGCCTGTCGGTCAACCTTGCCGGCAGCTCGCAAGTGGCGCCCACGTTCTGGCTCAATCCCAAGAACGGCGTGTCGTATCCCATCGTGGTGCAGACGCCGGAGTATCGCACCGACAGCATCAACGCCTTGCAGAACATCCCCGTCAGTTCCTCGCGCCCCGGTGCGGTGCAACTGCTGGGCGCGCTGGGCACGATGACGCGGGAGCCGTCGCCAGCGCTGATTTCCCACTATTCGGTGCAGCCCGCCTATGATGTCTATGCCACCACGCAAGGGCGTGACCTGGGCGCCGTGGCGGGCGACGTGCAGAAGATCCTGCACGATACCGCCAGCAGCCTGCCCAAGGGCGCCACGGTGACGATCCGTGGCCAGGTGGAAACGATGAACTCGGCCTTCACCGGGCTGGTGCTCGGGCTGATCGGCGCGGTGGTGCTCATCTACCTGCTGATCGTGGTCAACTTCCAGAGCTGGATCGACCCGGCGGTGATCGTCTCGGCCCTGCCGGCCGCGCTGGCGGGGATCGCGTGGACGCTGTTTGCCACGCACACGCCGCTCTCGGTGCCGGCGCTGACCGGGGCGATCATGTGCATGGGCGTTGCCACCGCCAATTCGGTGCTGGTGGTCAGCTTTGCCAGAGAGCGTCTCGCGGTGCTCGGCAATGCCACGCTGGCCGCGATCGAGGCGGGCTCCACTCGCTTCCGCCCCGTGCTGATGACCGCGCTCGCCATGATCATCGGCATGGCGCCGATGGCTCTGGGCCTGGGCGAGGGGGGCGAGCAGAACGCCCCGCTCGGCCGTGCCGTGATCGGCGGCCTGATCTGCGCGACCATTGCCACGCTGGTGTTCGTGCCCGTGGTCTTTTCCATCGTCCATCGCAAGCACCGGCCGGGTGGCACTGCTACCCCGCATACACCCGCGCCGTCCGATGACCCCATCTTCTTCAAGGGAGACCTTGTCCATGCAGAATGAAACCAGCCTGATCGTGGGCCAGGAAGACGCCCCCGCCAACCCGCCACGCGGCCTGAAGACGGCCGGTATCGTGTCCGGCGTCATCGCCGCGGTGATCGTGGGCGCGGGGCTTTACACCCGCCATGGCGAAGCGGCTGACACCCACGCGTGGAGCGAGGCGCAGGCAATTCCCACCGTCCACCTTGTCGATGTGACGCCTGCGGCTGCCAGCGGCGATCTGACGCTGCCGGGCACCATGGCCGCATGGAACACGGCCCACATCTTTGCCCGCGTGCCTGGCTATATGCAGGCGTGGAGCCGCGATATCGGCGCCAGCGTGGGGCAGGGCACGCCCCTGGCGCAGATCGAGACGCCCGAGTTGGACCAGCAGATCGTAGCCGCCCGCGCAGCTCTGGCCAAGGCGCGCGCCGGGGCATCCTTGGCGCGCAGTACGGCGGCGCGGTGGAACGACCTGCTGACCGACCATTCGGTTTCGCAGCAGGAGGCGGACGAGCGCAACGGGAACCTGGCTGTGCAAGTCGCCACCGTGCGCGGGGCCGAGGCAGACCTTGCGCGGCTGTTGGCCATGAAGGCCTATGCCACGGTGCGAGCGCCCTTTGCCGGGGTGGTCACGCAGCGCAACGCCGATATCGGCGATCTGGTGGGGCCGGGCGCCACCAACCAGCAGCCGATGTTCACGGTGGCCGATGTTGGCCGCATCCGCATCTACGTGGGTGTGCCGCAGACCTATGCCGCAGCCATGAAGCCGGGTGTGGAAGCGACGCTGACCGTGCCCGATCAGCCGGGCCAGACGTTTGCCGCCAAGGTGGTCGGTACGTCTGACGCGATCAACCCGCAGACCGGGGCGCTGCAAGTGCAATTGCTGGCCGACAACACCGCCCATGCGCTGCGTGCGGGCGGCTATGCCCAGGTGGCGTTCAAGGTGCCGGGCGGTGCCGGCGCCGTCACGATCCCGTCGAGCGCGCTGCTGTTCCGCGCCGCCGGCACGCAAGTGGCGACGGTGGGCGGTGATGCCCGCGTGCGCCTGGTGAAGATCACGCTGGGCCGCGACCTGGGCAAGGCGGTGGAAGTGGTTTCGGGCCTTTCGGCCGGGGCCAAGGTGATCGACAATCCGCCAGATTCCATCGCCGATGGCGATCCCGTGCACGTGGACGGGGGGCACCATGGCTAAGTCTTTGGGCCGTCATCGCCACGGCCTGGTTGCAGGGCTGGTGCTGGCCTTGGCCGGTTGCGCCAGTGCCCCGGACTATCATCCCCCACAGGTGAGCCTGCCAGCCAATTTTGCCGGCACCGGTCCGTGGGTGCCGGCCGATGGCAGCGCCGCAGCGACGCCCACCGATTGGTGGACGGTGTTCGGCGATCCCGTGCTCGACGGGTTGGAGCAGCAGCTCAATACCGGCAATCCATCGCTCGCGGCCGCCGTGGCCCGGCACGACAAGGCGGCCGCGCTGTTGCGCCAGGCGCGGGCCGATCTGTTCCCGCAACTCGGCACCAGCGCCAATCTTACGCAAAACCGCCAGTCCAATGATCGTCCCCTGCGTGGCGCGACACAGCCGGACTATTACGGTTCGCAGACCGTTGGCCTCAACGGCAGCTACGAAGCCGACCTTTGGGGCCGGGTGCGGGCCAATGTGGCGGCAGGGCGCGCCGATGCCCAGGCGGCGGCCGACGATGTGGCCGATACGCGGTTGCAGCTCCAGGCCGAACTGGCCGAAGGCTATGCCGTGCTGCGCGGGCAGGACCGGATCATCGCCCTGCTCGATGCAACGGTCCAGGCCTATGCCCAGGCCGACCACATGACGGGGCGCCGCTTTGCCGGGGGCATCGCCAATGCCATGGAAACCGGCCAGTCCGCCACCCAGCTCGCCGAAGCGCAGGCTGCCCTGGCTGATGCGCGCAACGCCCGTGCCCTGGCAGAGCATGCGCTGGCGACGCTGGTTGGCGCACCAGCCACCGGGTTTAGCATCGCCCCGGCGGATCGCACGCTGGCACTGCCGCAAGTGCCGGTGGGGGTGCCGTCCACCTTGTTGCAGCGCCGGCCGGATATCGCAGCGGCCGAACGGCGGATGTACGCCGCCAACCGCCGCATCGGCGTGGCGCGTGCGGCGTTCTTCCCCTCGCTGCTGCTGGGTGGGCAAGTCGGCCTGCAGGACACGGCTCTGTCCGATCTGATTGCCGCGCCCAACACGTTCTGGTCCATCGGGCCTAGCGCCGTGCTGACGCTGTTCGACGGCGGGCGCCGCCATGCCCGCGTGATGCAGGCCCGCGCCGAATGGGATGCCGCGACGGCCGATTATCGCGGCCGCGTGCTAAGTGCCGTGCAGGACGTGGAAGACGGCCTGTCCCGCCTGCATCACCTGGGCGACGAAGCAGCGGCGGAAAGCCATGCCGCAGAACAGGCCGGGAATGTGGAAACGCTGGCCATGCGCCGCTATGAACGCGGGGCGGTCAGCTATCTCGACGTCGTCACCGCGCAAACCACCGCGCTGCGCACCCGGCAAAAGGCGATCGAGGTGGATACCCAGCGCCTGCAGGCGGCGGTCCGGCTGCTACGCGCGACCGGCGGCGGGTGGCAGGATGGCCGCGCTGCTGCTGGGGCGCCCAAGGCGGGGTGACGCACCATGGGTGAGGGGGGCTTGGCTTTTGCCGGCCCCCCCGCGATGATGGCGCATCGTGGAACAAGCCGCCGTCATCCTCCCTTCGGCCCCGCCGGATCGCCGCCTGGCCTGGGGCGCGAGCCTGGCGGCAGCGCTGTTTGCCGTGCTGGTGGCCGCGCTTGCCGGGCTGGTCGTGGCCTTTGCCATCAGCGCGCGGGGGGCCAACCGGCAGTTCCTGCTGGCCAGCCTGTCGGAACGGCAGGCCGCTGCAGTCGCGCGGATCGTGGCCTTGGCGCCGGCCGGGCCTGGCCCCGCGCTGGACCGGGCCTTGATCGATTACCGCGCCTTGATCGATGCCGAAACGCGTGAGGCCGGCGGCGAGACAGACGATCACCAGCGCCGCGAACTGGCCCGCGCCGAGGCGCTGGCCAATCTGGCGCAGCACCCTGATGCCAACGCCCGGTTGCAGGCCCTGGCCCATGCGATCGACGCGCAGGAGCGTGGCGAATTGCAGGCGGGCCGCGCCGCGCTGGCGCGCGCGGGGCAGCAAAGCATGATCCTGGCCGGCCTGCTGGCCGCCGTGGCACTCGCCTGCGCCGGCTGTGGCGCATGGTTGCTATGGCGCAGCAACCGCGCCCTGGCAGCCATGGTGCGGGCCCGCACCGCCCGGATCGAGGCGGTGGACGCCTCGCGCCGGTTGTTCTTTGCCAAGGCCAGTCACGAGTTGCGCACCCCGGTGGCCGCCTTGCGCAGCGGCGCCGAAGTGGCGCTGGACCAAGGGGATGCTGACCCGGCGTTCCTGCGTGAAACCCTGGGTCATGTGGTGGCGCAGGCCGGCTTTCTCACCCACCGGATCGAGGAACTGCTGGGCCTGGCCAGCGCCGACGATGGCCGCCTGGCGCTGGATGATGCGCCATTCGATCTGGGCGCGGTGGTGGCGCAGGCGGTGGCCGCTGCGCGCAGCTATGCTGCCAGCGTGGACGTGACGATCGAACTGGCGGCACCGGTCGGCGCATTGCCCATGCAGGGCGATGCGCGATGGCTGCGCCAGGCGCTGCTGGCGGTGATCGAGAACGGATTGAAATTCGCGCCGATGGATTCGGCCCTTGCCGTTTGCCTCACGCCCGGCAAAGGCACGGCGCAGATTACGGTGAGCGATCGGGGGCCCGGTGTGATGGAAAGCGACCTGCCGCGCATTTTCGATGCCTATTATCAGGCGCAGGAAGGCCGCCAGCGCGGCGGCAGCGGGCTGGGCCTGGCGCTGGCGCGCTGGGTGGTGGAACAACACGGCGGCACCGTCGTCGCGGAAAATCAGCCGGCGGGCGGCTGCCTGATCCGCTTTTGCCTGCCCTTGCAAGGGCATCGCGCATGAGCGCGGTCTTGCTGGTAGAAGACGACGCCGGGATCGGCCGCGCCGTGGTGCATGGGCTGGGCGGACGTGGCCTGGCCGTGCGGTGGCTGCGCCAGGGGGCGGGCGTGCTCGCGGCCCTGGCGCGCGAGCCGATCGCCACGGTGGTGCTCGACCTTGGCCTGCCCGATGCCGATGGCCTGGGCCTGTGCCGCGATATTCGCGCCGCCGGGCATGGCATGCCCATCCTGATGCTGACCGCGCGAACCACGCTGGACGATCGCCTGGAAGGCTTTGCCGCCGGGGCAGACGATTACCTACCCAAGCCCTTTGCCTTTGCCGAACTGGCGGCGCGTGTAGACGTGCTGGTGCGCCGCGCTGCACAATTGGTGCCCCCGCCGATCGCCTGGCGCGACCTGGTGATCGATCGCACGGCGGGAACCGCCGCCTGGCAAGGGGCGCCGCTCGCGCTCGAACCGCGTAGCCTGGCCCTGCTGGCCGAACTGGCCCTGGCGCGTGGGGACGTGGTCGCGCGGGCCACGCTGGTCGATCGCGTGTGGGGCGCCGAAGCCGTGATCACCGACAACGCGGTGGATGTTGCCGTCAGCGCGCTGCGCAAGCGGCTGTCGCCCTGTGGCCTGGGCATTTCGGCGGTGCGCGGCCAGGGATTCCGCCTGTCATACTTTGGGTCAGTCTGAGCGGTCGCTCAGGTTCTTTGCGTTTCGGCCTGTTACGGCACTGCCCACAACGACACGAGGGGGCAGGGAATGGCAAAGGGGATGTGGCTGCTGGCCGGGGTTTCGCTGGCGGCGTGCCTTTCACCCGCTGGCGTGGCGCCTGCTCTGGCCGATGAACCGGTCAACCCGGACATTATCGTGCGGGCAACGCCGCTTTCGGGCGAGGCCGACGAAGTGGGCAACGCCAAGGCGCTTGAAACCACGCACGCGGTAAGCGTGGCCGAGCATCTCGCCCGCACCGCTCCCGGCGTCACCATCAACGAGATCCAGGGCAACCCGCTGCAACCCGACGTGAACTACCGCGGGCTGACCGCCTCACCGTTGCTGGGCACGGCGCAGGGTCTTTCGGTCTATCTCGACGGGGTGCGCGTCAACCAACCGTTCGGCGATGTGGTCAGCTGGGATCTGATCCCCACCGGCGCGCTTGCCGATGTCGATCTCGTTTCCGGCGCCGCGCCGCAGTTCGGCCGCAACGCACTGGGCGGGGCATTGGTCTTGCGCAGCAAGAGCGGCAAGACCGATCCCGGCGTTTCGGTCGAGGCCTCTGCCGGTTCGTTCGGCCGGGTGACCGGCAGCGTGGCCGCCGGTGGCGTGACCGGCAGCGGCGTGGACTGGTTCGTGACCGCCGATCATTTCCGCGAAGATGGCTGGCGCGATCTTTCGCCATCGCGCGCGACGCGGGCGCTCGCCAAGCTGGGGTGGAGCGACGCGGCCTCTGCCCTGTCACTCACCGGCCATTTTGCCGATACCAACCTCAACGGCAACGGCCTGCAGGAAATGCGCCTGCTGGCCGCAGACCGCCGCAGCATCTACACCGCGCCCGACAACACCCGCAATCGCATGGGCATGGTGGTGCTCAATGGCGAAACGAGCCTTACGGGCGGGCTGCACCTGCGCGGCAATGCCTTTTGGCGGCACATCCGCACCACAACTTACAACGGCGACGTGAACGACGACGCGCTGGGTGAAAACCTCTATCAGCCCAACGCCGCCGAACAGGCCGCGCTGACGGCTGCGGGCTATACCGGTTTTCCCACCTCGGGCGAAATCCAGGCCAACACGCCCTTTCCCAAATGGCGCTGCATCGCCAATGTCCTGCTCAACAGCGAGCCAAACGAGAAGTGCGACGGACTGGTCAACCGCTCGCAAACCCGGCAGAGCGAATGGGGCGCCACGCTGGAAGCGTCGGCCACGCTGACCAGCGGCCCGCTGCGGCACGACCTGACGCTTGGCGGGTCCTATGTGGGCAGCACTGCCCATTTCACCCAAAGCACCCAGTTCGGCTATCTCTTGCCCGATCGCACCGTGGTGGCGGTCGCGGGGCCGGGCGCCTTTGCCGATGGCACGCAGGATTCCGAAAACGCCTACGATGCGCGGGTCGATCTGCGGGCGCGCTCCACAGTGCTCTCGGCCTATGCGCTCGATCACGTGGCGCTCGGTCAAGCACTGTCGCTCGATCTGGCGGCCCGCTATGACCGCGTGGCGATCCGCAACCGCGATGCGATCACGCCGGGCGGCGGCACCGGCTCGCTCGACAGCAGCCCGGTCTACCAGCGGGTGAACCCGGCGGTCACGCTTACCGGCAAGGCCAGCGACGGCACCACGCTGTCCGTGGCGTGGAGCCAGGCCAGCCGGGCGCCCTCTGCCGTGGAACTGGGTTGTTCCGATCCCGAAAGCCCCTGCCGCCTGCCCAATGCGCTGGCCGGCGATCCGCCGCTGCGCCAGGTCGTGGTCCGCACGCTGGAACTGCGCCTGGATGCCGGCAACCGCTGGGGCCATGTTCACGCCAGCCTGTTCCGCACGCAAAGCAGCGACGATATCCTGTTCGTGGCCAACGATGCCTCGGGCTACGGCTATTTCCGCAACTTCGGCAAGACGCGGCGGCAGGGTATCGAACTGTCCGCCGACGCGCGGCTGCACCGCTTCACGTTCTCGGCCAGCTATACCCTGCTCGACGCCACCTACCAGTCTCGTGAAGTGGTGAACGGATCGGGCAACAGCAGCAGCGATGCCGAAGCGCCCGGCTTTGAGGGGAACATCACGATCCGTCGCGGTGACCGCATCCCCCTGCTCGCACGCCATACGGCCAAGGCCGCGATCGGGTGGGAGGCGGCCAACTGGTTGACGCTCAACCTCGATATGGTGGCGGTTTCGGGGGTCTATGCCCGCGGCAACGAAAACAACGCGCATCAGGCCGACGGGGTCTATTACCTGGGCCCAGGCAAGACCGATCCCTATGCCGTGTTCAACCTCGGGGTCGAAGCGCGGCCGCATGCGCGGCTGACCGTTTTCGCCACGGTGCGCAACCTGTTCGACAAGGATTACGCCACCGCCGCCCAGCTGGGTGCGACAGCGTTCGACGGGCAGGGCCGGGTGGTGTCACGCCCATTCGCCGGCCCGGTGATCGATGGGGAGCGCCCCCTGGTCAATTCCACCTTCCTGGCCCCCGGTGCGCCCCGCTCGCTGCAGGTGGGGGCACGCCTGCGGTTCTGAACAGTTCCATCCTCCCGGCGGCCGGTCGCCCCCCATTCCGACCAGCTGCCATCCCCCGCCGGCCCGGCGCTCCCCCCAGCGCCGGGCCGGATTTTGACGGGCGGTAATCATTTGCACAGGGGTTTGTGGCAAGACGCAAACCATGACGGGTTCGCAAGCAAGCGTTGGCAGACAATGGCATAGGCGCCAAAGCACGGGGCGCCGCCTGCTCTGCGCACTGCTCTTGCTGCTGCTGTTTGCCGCTCCGGCCGCGTCGGCCTGGGCAGCCGCGCCAGACCAGTGGATCACCCTTTCCAACACCTGCCACGCCATCAGCGCAACCCCCGCGCCCGGCCGCGACTTGCCGCTTCCAGGGCAGTTTGTCTGCCAGGGCGAACCCCAGGGATACCAGCACGGCAGCCTCTGGCTGCAGGTTGGTGCCACCACCCTGGCGCGTGCCGGCGCACAGCCGGTGGTCATGGTGCACTCGTCGCGCTTTGACGCGCTGCGAGTGGGCTTCTTCTACGCCGATGGCAGTGCCGAATGGCAGGGCGTGGCGCATGGCAACTATGGCGCCCGCTGGCGGCTGGGCGGGCAGATCGCGTTCGATCCACCCTTGCGCGATGCGCCGCTCACCCAGATCGTCTTGCGGTTCGATCGCCTGGCGTCTGCGCCGATGCTGCGCATGCGTCTGGTCGATAACGGCGCGGCACAGTTGCAGGCCACCGCCATGGCTTGCATGATCGGTGCGGCCTTGATGCTGTTGACCGTAGGCGCGCTGTACAATTTCGGCCTCGCCCTGGCCGTGCGCCGCCAGTTTCCGGCCTGGCAGGGCGCGTGGGCCACCTGCATGGTGGCCTGGGGCGCCCTGTGGTCGCAGTTCCACCTGTTTTTCGTGCCCGCCATGGCAGGTGCGGTATCCGCCCAGGCGTGCATCGCGCTTTCGTGTCTTGCCACGCTGCTCGGCACGCTCAGCCTGATCACGGCGATAGACCGGCAGCATCTGCCCCCATGGCTGGCGCGCACCACGCTGCTGGTGGCGCTGGTCTGTGGTGGCCTCGGCGTGCCGCTCAGCCTGATGCGCAGCGGGCCGATGGAGCTGTGGGCGCAAGTGCTGGGCCTGCTTGTGCTGCTGCTGCTGGCGCTCGCGGGCGCCTGCCTGGTTGTCGCATGGCGGCGGGGCAGCGCGGCGGCGCGGGCATTCGTCGGCGCTTGGGCGGTGCCCATGCTGGTGATGGGCCTTTCGGGCGTGATCGACACCAACCACGCCTTCTGGGGTGGCGGGTCGCAGATGATGGTGCTCGCCGCGTCCGCCTGGCAGACGGTGTGGCTGGCCGTGGCGGCAACCCGCCGCTTCATGGGGATGCGGATCGAGCGGGATCGCGCGCTTGTGGCCGAAGCTGCGGCGCACGAGCAGGCCCGCCGCGATCCGCTGACCGGGCTGCGCAACCGGCGTGGCTTCATGGCCGCGATCGCCCCGCTGTTCGATCGCGTCGTCGAGGCGCCCGGCGCAGCGCTGGACGATGGCGATGCACTTGCGCTCTTGCTGCTCGACGTGGATCGCTTCAAGTCTATCAACGACACCCACGGCCATGATGCTGGCGACAGCGTGCTGATCACCTTGGCCAAGCGCCTGGCGCGCTGGGAAGCGCCGACGTGCGTGCCGGCCAGGCTGGGCGGCGAAGAGTTCGCGCTGCTCGTCAAGGGCATGGGCCGCTTTGCCGCGCTGCAGCTTGCCGAAAGCGTGCGATCGGGGCTGAGCGGTTGCGACCATTCGCCCATTCTTGGGCCAGGCCAGGTCACCGTCAGCGTGGGCGTGGCCATGGCGCGCCCCGGCGATGACTTTGGCACGCTCTATCGCACGGCCGACGCGGCGCTGTACGCGGCCAAGCATCAGGGCCGCAACCGCGTGGTGATCGCGCCCGATGTGCTGTGTTCCGACGGCACGGTAAGCCAGCGGGCCGCGTTTGCCGGGTCCGGTTCCTAGGCCTCTTGCCCAGCGCGGCGGCGCCGCCTAATCCTGGGGCAACGGCGGCATGCAGACTGCCATGCAGCGATCGAGGGAGGCCCTGGATTTGGTCCGAAGGAAGCGTAGCGAAAGCCAGGCCCAAACGCGCGAGCGGCTGCTGCAGGCCGCGGCAGACCTGTTTCGGCGCGATGGCTATGCGATTACCTCGCTCGAACGGATCGCGGAAGTTGCCGGCTACACCAAGGGCGCGGTCTATTCCAATTTCGAATGCAAGGAAGCGATCTATCTGGAGGTGTTGGAGGCCGACGCCGTCAGCAATCGCGAACAATTGCTGGAACGCCTGGCCGCCGCCGACGACGCCGATGCGGTGATCGAAATCCTGGCGCAGTGGGCGCAGGAACGCTCGCGGCATGGCGGATGGTCGCTCTCGGTGCTGGAACTGGCGCGCACGTTGCCGCCGGGCTCACCCTGCCTGGCGCGGCTGGAAGACATCGTGCGCGAGGGCTGGCGCGGATTGGGCGGCTATCTGCGCACCCGCTTTCCCAACGGCGCCGCAACGGGCGAAGTGCTGGGCGCGCTGCTGTTCGAGATCGCTTACGCGCCCGCGCTCACGTTCCTTTCCACGCCCGATGCCGGCGATCTGGTGCGCCTGGTGCTGCCAGCCCAGCTTGGCCTGGCAGAGCAGCAGCCGGTCATCGCGTAATCGGGCCGATCGAAAGCCCGCGCCGGTACTGCATCACCACCGCCACGTTGACCGAGCGGCCGTTCACCGGCACCGCGCTTTGCGTGAACGACGGCTTGAGACGCATCAGCGAGAGGTGCGGGTTGCGGGTGAAGCCACCACCATCGTTCCAGTCGGACTTGCCGTTGCCGTTGGCATCGTGGCGCACCGCCACCGCATAGTCGCCTGGCTGGTTGATCGGAAAGCAGAAGTGCATCGGCCCCGGCGCGCGGCGAACCTGTTCGATGCGCATGACCCACTGCCCTTTGTCGAGAAAGCGGGCGCCACCTGGTCCATAGAGTTGCGCGCGGACCGTGCCGGTATCGTTGACGAAGCCGCTCACTTCCACTGTCAACGCCGGCTGGCCGGGCAGGCAGCTTTGGTCGGGCGTGCGCACTTGTGCTTGCGCGACGGCTTCGCCACCCAGGGAAAGCGCCAGACCGCAAGCCGCCAGGGCGCTGATCAGGCGCGCGTCCATCCGGCGGGCGCGGGTCATCATGGCGTGATTATTCATGGCATCTCCTGTGGCCGGCATGCAGCGCGCGATGTAGGTATGCACGCGCCCATGCCAAGCGGTAAAAGGTTGCAATTCTCGATGAATTGAGAGAGCGCCGGCGCATGGCGGACGACATTCTGTTCCTGTTCAATCACGATGCCCCGCACCAGGTTGCGCATATTGCCGGCATCGCGCGGGCGCTGATCGAAACGGGCGCGCCGGGCCAACCCATCACGTGTGCCACGGCAACGCCGGCTATCCGCGCGCGGGTGGAAACGATCCTGGGCCCTGATGCGGCGGCACGGGTCGGCTGGTTCGACATGGCCCTGCCGGCCTGGCTGGAAGCGACGCTTGCCCTGCCCAACAAGGTCGCGCCGGTGCGCCGGCTGATGCGGTTGCGCCATCACGCCGTGCGCATCAACGCGGCCCGCGTGGTGGTCAGCGCAGAACGCACGTGCCTTTCGGTCCGCGCGCCCGATGGCCGCGCGCGCTTTGCCTATGTTCCGCATGGGGCGGGCGACCGCATGGTGTCTTATCATCCCGAAAAGGGTGGGTTCGACCTGATCATGGTGAGTGGCCACAAGACCGCGCGCGAAATGGTGGCGCGTGGCGTGGCCCCGGCCGAACGGCTGCGGGTGATCGGTTATCCCAAGTTCGACACGATCGACCTTTCGCAGTCGAAAAAGCTGTTTTCGAACGATAATCCTGTGCTGGTCTACAACCCGCACTTCGACCCGCTGCTGTCGAGCTGGTACGACCACGGTCCCGCGCTGCTCGATTGGTTCACGCAAGGCGAAGGGCAGGGCTACAATCTGATCTTTGCCCCGCACATCATGCTGTTTGCCAAGAAACTGCATGTTTCGCTCGAATATCGCACGGCGCGCTTGCGCCCCGGCATCGATCCACGCTGGCGGGCGGCGCCCAATATCCTGATCGACACCGGCAGCACGGCGCTGGTCGACATGACCTACACCCTCGCGGCGCAGGCCTATATCGGCGACGTGTCGAGCCAGGTCTATGAATTCCTGGTCCGGCCACGCCCGCTGCTGTTTTTCGACGCGTTTTCGCATGATCCGCGTTCGCGCGAAGGGGCTTATCCGGCCTGGCGCGCCGGCGATGTGGCGCGCGATGCTGCGGGCCTGGCCGCCTTGATCCCCGGCGCCTGGGCGCGCCACGCCACCTATCGCGCGGTGCAAGAGGCGATTTTCGACGATACGGTTTCGCATCAGCCCGGACACCCGGCGGTGCAGCGCGCGGCCGATGCGCTGTTGGAATTGGCCCAGGCCGGGCCTGCGAGACGCGCCGCGGATGGAGCCCACGCGTGACCGCGCGATCGCGGTGGCGCGGGGTACTTGCCAATCTGGGCTGGCTGTTGGCCAGCAATGCACTGATGGCGGTGCTGTCGCTGGTCTATATCGGCATGGCCACGCGCACGCTGGGGCTGGCTGATTTCGGCCGCTTTGCGCTGATCACCGGGACGGCGCAGACGCTGGCCATGCTGGTCAGCTTCGAAACGTGGAAAGTTGTGGTGCAATACGGGCTCGCGCACGAGGGTGCCGGAAACCCGCGCGCAACCTGGCGGCTGGAACAGGCGGCCGCGCTGATCGAGGTGTGCAGTGCCGGCGTGGGCATCGGCCTGGTCATCGCGCTGTTCCTGCTGTGGCCCACGCCATTTGGCATGGATAGCGCGGTGGTGCCATTTGCCATCGGCTATGCCGTGGTGCAGTTGGTCACGCTGCGCTCCACCCCCACGGGCATCCTGCGCATGCGCGATCGCTTTCGCCTGGCAGCGATGGCCGATAGCGTGCAGCCGATCGGCCGGTTGATCGGGGCCAGCCTGGCCCAGTGGTTCTGGCCCGACCTGGCGGGATTCCTGCTGGCCTGGGCGGTGGCAGAGCTTTTGACTTTGGCGGCAACCTGGGCGCTCGCGGCGCAAACCGGCGACGTCCGTTCGCTGTTGGCCGCCACGTTCGATTGGCGCGCCGTCCGTGCGGAAAACCCCGGAATTGCGCGCGTGCTGATCAGCACCAACGGCCAATCCACGTTGGGCCTGGCCGCGCGCCAAGCACCCCTGCTCCTGGTTGGCGGCTTTGCCGGGGCAGAGGCAGCCGGCGCCTTCCGCCTGGCCGCCCAGCTTGCCAATGCGCTGTCCAAGCTGTCCATCCTGTTGACGCGTGCCGCCTTTCCCGAAATCGTCCGGTCGATCCGCAGCGCCTCGCGTGCGCGTTTTCGGTCCGGCGTGCTGCGGCTTGGGCTGGCATGCCTGGGCGCGGCAGGCGCGGTCATGGCGCTGGTGGCCGTGTCCGGGCACGACCTGCTGGTCCTGGTGGGTGGGCACGATTTCGGCGCGGGCTATATCTATCTGCTGTGGCTGGCCGGGGCTGGCGCGATCGAACTCGCCGCCGCCGCGTTCGAACCGATCCTGCTCTCGGTCCATCGCGCGCTTTCCGCCACCGTCGCCCGCGCTGTGGCGGTTGCCCTGCAGATCGCCTTGATGCTCGTACTGCTGCCGCGCATCGGCGCGCTGGGCGCCAGTATCAGCGTCTTTGCCGGCTCGGTCGCCGCCAGCGTCCTGTTGGGCGCGGTGCTGTGGCATTATGCCATGCGCCATGGTTTGGAAGAGGCGGCCACGTAAGCGCGCAGTTTCAGGCGGCCGGCGGGCCGTCCACGATCTGGCGGGCCAAAGCCAGGTCTTCGGGCTTGTCGACGTCGACGGCGGCAAGCCCGTGGGGGCTCGCCACGGCTTCCACCGCCAGCCCGGCACGGCGGCCCAATTGTGCCATCGCCTGGCGCAGCGAAAGCCGCCCGACGCCATAGCGCAGCAACAGCCAGGGCCCCAGGCGCCAGACGATCCGCCAGGGACGCTTGCGATCGCGCTCCACCGATTGCCAAAGGGCAAAGGCATCGCCCGCGCGCGGCGTGGCAAAGTGGAAGAGATTGCAGCCCGACCATTGCCCATCGGCAAAACGCAGCCAGGTGCGGCGGGTGTGCGGAACGGCCGCCTCCACCACATCACGCCGCGCCAGCAATACCGATACATCGGCCCCTGGCGCCACGGCACGGCGGAAATCGTCAATCCACTGCGGCTGCAACAGCGCGTGATCGGCCGTGGTCAACAGCATGGGCGCGCCCAGTTCGGCAAAACCACGCGCGGCGCTTTCGCTTGGACCACTGGCAGCCGGAACCAGGCTGCAACCGAGTTCGCGTGCCAGTGCCACGACTTGCGGATCGGATGCGGCCACCGCCACGCGGATGGCGCCAGCCGCGCGCAAGGCACGCACCACCCGCACCAGCATGGGCACGCCGCCGACGGTGACCAGAGCCTTGGCCGCGAGGCCCTCGCTCGCTGCAACCGGATCGTTTGGCCCGCGCGATCCGGCCAGCACAAGCGCCGAAAAGCCGTTCATGCCCGGCGCGCCTGCCAAAGGCGCAGCAGCACGCCCGGCGCCGCGAGGATCGGATGGCGTTCGCGCCATGGCGTCAAGGCAAGGCGAAGGCCGGAATGGCGCTCGATCTTCCACAGGGCATAGCGTGCGGCGCCGTCAAAGGTGAAAGCGGCCTTGATCAGCCGCAGTGCATTGAGCGGCTTGCCCAGCGTGCGGCGCACCGCCCAGGCGCGTCGCCAGCGCAGGCGCCAGGCCGGGGGCACATCGGGGTGCCAATCCTGCGCCGTGCCGCCCAGCAAGATGCCCTGGCTGGCCCAGGCCAGCGGCAGCATGGTGCGGAAATGGATGGGGTCACCTGCCAGGATCGTGTCGCTCCGTGCCGGCGGCTCCACCCGCAATTCGGCGCGATACGTCTGGCGAAACAGCGCCAGCCACCAGGCGTCTGCCGGGCCATGATCGGGGCCCAGCGCCAAGGCAAAGCGCGCGGCGGTCTCGATCGCCGTGGCAACCGCGTCGCATACCGCCTCGGCCATGGCGGCGTCGGCATGGACCAGCAAGCGCGCGGGCTGGCTGAAACGGGCCCACACGGTGGTGTCGATGCCCCGGCCGGCTGCGGCACGACGGAACTGGTCGAGCGAGAGCACCGCCACTTTCGCGCGCACTGTCACCTGACCCAGGTTTACCTCATGATACCCCACATCGGGCCACAGCACGGCGCCCGCACCGTGCGCCGCGCGGCGGTGGATGACGTAGAAATCCACCAGGCCTTCCAGATCGTTGCGCCGAAGGTTGGAGCCATAGAACAGCACGGCGTCACCGCCCAGGCGCGCGCAGACCTGCCGCGCGGCGGCCACGATCTCTGCTTTCACCGGTTGGGCCAGCATGGCCGCGACGGCGGGCCTCAGGCTCATCCCGCCACCACGAACTGGATCGGCCGGCCGCGGCTGATGATCAGGTTGCCGCCCGGGAACTGTTCACCGTCCAGGATGAACCCGCGATCGAGCGACAGATAGACCTTGTCCACGTCGCGCCGCAGATAGCCATCCGCCTCCAGTTGGGGAGATTCCTTGCCCTTCATCACCGACAGGAAATTGCGATAGAGCGCGCGAGGCGGCGCTTTCACCGTCAGGAACTTGAGCCCGTCACGCGCCCGGCCGAACGGACGCAGGCCCACCGGCATGCGCCGCAGCGTGGAGGCGAGCATCAGGTAGACCCGCTCGGCAAAGACGTCCACGCCGTTGCGTGAAACCCGCGCCATGTCACCCCGGCGCCAATTGTTACGCGGACCGCCCAGCAGGCTCTTGAGCAAGGCCATCGCCACGGTCAAAGCCACGGCAATGTTGTTGAACATGCCCTTGCGGTGAACGCGCTGCGCCAGCAGCGTGGCGCGGCTGAACACGCCCAGCCCGAAAATGAAGCCCAGCTGATCTGGCAGTGCGTTGTTGTTCCAGTGAATATGCACCGGTTCACGATCCGCCACGCGGTTTTCGGCATGGGCGCGGATGGCATCGCCCAGATCCCAATGCGCGGGCAGGCCAAGATCGAGCGCCAAGGCGTTGGTTTTGCCCGATGGGATCACCGCCACACGCGGCAAGGCGCCGCGATAGACCATGTGCGCCACGCTCAAGACATCGCGCACCGTCCCATCTCCGCCATCGATTACAATGAGTTCGACGCCCTCATTGGCGAATTGCGTGAGGATGCTGACCAGTTCGTTGCGCGACGCCGGCTCCCGCTTGAACACCACCGCTTCGGGCAGCGCCGCAGGACGCGAGCCGCCATGGTTGCGGTGGCTGCGCGGATTGGCGATCACGCCCACGCGGGGCACGGGCCGGGTGATTTCCTGGGGGGCGAAATCCCTGGCGCGAATGATGGCGACGCCGCCACCGTGGTTGTTGAATTCCTGTCTCATTTCCACTCGATCTGGATCGCGCCGGCCATAGGCGCAGCGCTTCGACGTGACGGTCCCTGAAAAGCTCCAATGGTGACCGCAACGCCGGATTCCAAGATAGGTTTCCAAAAAAAACGTATAATCGGAGGAAAACCCCACAGATCACCCCGCGTTTGGCACCGCCCGCGGCAAGTCTTTGGAATCACGCACCCAGTTCGGCAATCCAATCGGGATGGACAGGGCGGACCAGGCTTTCGACATCCTTCCAGCCTTGGGCCAACCACTGCATCTGCTCCGCCGCATTCAACAGCAATGGCACTGAAGTGGGCATGCCGGCGGGGCCGGACAGCGTGTCGACGGCGACGGTCAGCACGGCAAAACTGGGCACTTCGGAATCGCGCCAGATGCCGGCAAATGCCATGATCGGGGCATCGGGCGATCGCCACCAGCGGCGCGGGCCGCCGGCGCGGAAATGCGTGGCGGGAACCACGCAGCGCATTTCGGGATGGCGCAAGGTGCCGATCCAGAACGGACTTTCCACGTTGCGCACAGTTGTGACGATATGCTGGCCGCGTGGCGGTGGCGGCACGCCCCATTGGCGCGGCACGATCCGTCGGCGCCCGTCGCGCCCCCGCACCACGACGGGGGCATAGCCACCGGCGCGGACAGCGCCACCAGCCCACACATCGCCATTGCGATCGGCACCCAGCGCCTGGGCAACGGCATCTGCGGTGGCGTCGAGGGTGTAGGCGAGCGTCATGATAGCCGCGCTTGTGCGGCAAGGCGGCCGTGGTGCCAAGCGTTTCACACCGGGAAATGTGGCCATGGCAGGGCTGGCCTTGCCGTGCGGACTGGCGCAGGCTAGCGTCAGATCATGTTTCACCCTGCTGCCGGTGGGCGATCCGCTTAGGCGATCGCCCACCGGTCTTTTCCCGCCAGGCCGCAGTTGCGCCCGGGAAGACACCCTGCCATAGCCGCCCGCCCCGATGGCATTTGAAAGGACGGCGTGCATGGCCGCCACCACGCCGGCCCCGCGCGCGGTCGGAATCGATTTCGGCACGACCAATTCGGTGATCGCCTGCTCTTCCGGGGCGGGCGACGCGCAATTGGTGCCATTCGCCACGCCCGATGGCAGCGCCAGCGTGTTTCGCACCGCGCTGTGCTTTTGGCAGGATGATGGCCCGCGCGGCGCCCTGGCCCATGAAGCCGGGCCCTGGGCGATCGCCGAATTCCTCGACTTTCCCGGCGGCAGCCGCTTCATTCAATCGTTCAAGTCGGTCGCGGCCAATCCCACGTTCGATCACGCCAATCTGTTCGAAAAGCGCCTGCGGTTCGAAGAACTGGGCCAGGTGTTCCTGCGCCACCTGGTGGCCCGTGGCGGCGCTGTGCTGGCCGATTTGCCCGACCGCGTCGTGGTTGGCCGGCCGGTGCGCTATGTCGGCTCGCGCCCAGACCCCGCCCTTGCCAGGCAGCGCTATGACGCGATGTTCGGCGTGCTGGGCCGACCGGTCCATTATGTCTATGAACCATTGGGCGCGGCGTTCAGCTTTGCCCGGCGGTTGCAGCGACCCGCCACGCTGCTGGTGGCCGATTTCGGCGGTGGCACCAGCGACTTTTCGCTGGTCAGGGTCGATGCACCGGGGGCGGCGCGCCGTTGTCTGCCGCTCGGCTCAGCCGGCATTGGCCTGGCCGGCGACCGGTTCGATTATCGCATCATGGATCGCCTGATCCTGCCGATGCTGGGGAAGGGGGGCACCTATCGCTCGTTCGACAAGGTGCTGGAAATCCCCGATGGCCATTTCACCGACTTCGGCGATTGGTCGCGCCTGGCCTTGATGCGCAATCGGCGCACGCTGGAAGAACTCGCTCGCCTGCGCCGTGCCGCCAGCGATCCCCAGGCGATCGCGCGGATGATCGCGGTGGTGGAAAACGAACTGGGCTATCCGCTCTACGACGCCGTGGGCCGACTCAAGCGCGCGCTGTCGAGCCAGGACGAAGCCCGCTTCACGTTCGAAAGCCCGCATCTGGCGCTCGATGTGCCCGTGCGCCGGGCCGAATTCGAATCGTGGATCGCGCCCGATCTTGCCCGGATCGGCGAAACCGTCGATGCGGCGCTGGCTGCCGCCGGTCTGGCGCGCGACGCGATCGACCATGTGTTCCTCACCGGAGGCTCCTCGTTGATCCCGGCGGTGCGGCAATTGTTCGTCGATCGGTTCGGCGCGGGGCGGATCGAAAGCGGCGAAGAATTGACCTCTATCGCTCATGGCCTTGCCCTGATCGGTGAAGAGGCCGACATGGAAGCCTGGACGGCGCAGGACGAGGACCCGGCATGAGTGTGGCTTTTCGCCGCGAAAGCGATGACGAACATCTCGAACCCAAGTTCGAGCGGCCGATCCCGACGGGACCCAACCTGGTGACGCCACGGGGACTGGAGCAGATTGCTGCGAAGGTGGCGGAGGTGGAAGCGCAAGTGGCTGCGCTTGCCGATGAAGATGCCCTCAAGGCGGCGCGGCGCGACTTGCGCTATTGGAGCACGCGCCTTGCCACGGCGCAGGTCATGCCGCCGCCATCGGGGACAGTCGTCGAGTTTGGCGCCACGGTTACCCTGCGGCACAACGGCAAACTGCGCACGATCACGCTGGTGGGCGATGACGAGGCCGATCCGGCGGCGGGCCTGCTGTCCTTTTCCGCGCCCCTGGCGCGGGCCATCATGGGCGCCGAGGCGGGCGAAAGCGTGGATTTCGGCGGCAAGGCCGATGCCGTGGAAGTGCTGGAAATCGGCAGCCGCGATCAGGCCTGATCGCCGGCCTGGAGGTCTGCCTCTCGCTGGATCTGGTCCAGCATGTCCATGAAATTTCGCGCGGCGTCCTGTGCGGCAGGATCGGGGAAGGCCACGTCGAGATCGGGCGCATTGCCCAGGATGTGCATCAGCGCCCACATCGCAAAGCGCCGGCCGGGATCACGTTCCAGGCCGAAATCAACGGAAAGGCGTTCCATGCCGGCGGCGAGGACCGCTGGCGTGGCCGATCCGGGATCGGTCACGCCGAAATAGCGGCGCATCTGGTCGTCGAAATCCACGAAACGCCTTTCCGAAGAAAAAGCCAGCGGCGGCTATCAGCCGTTCAGCTTGTCCTTGAGCGCCTTGGCCGGAGCGAAGCTCAGCTTGCGCGAAGCAGCGATCTGGATCGGTTCGCCGGTCGAGGGGTTACGGCCTTCGCGGGCCGGCACGTCCTTGACCTTGAACTTGCCGAACGCGTTCAGCGAGATTTCCTCACCCTTTGCAGCGGCTTCGGCGATGGCGGCGAACACGGCGTCAACCGTCTTGCGGACCTCGGCCTTGGCAATGCCCTGGCTGGCGGCAACGGCATCGACAAGTTCAGTAGTGTTCATGGTAGCGTTTCTCCAAAATGCTGCGTGGGGCCTAACGCCTGATTTGCGTGCTGTAAATCGGCGGAGAGATGAAGAACCGTGGGTTTGCGTCCGTTCGCATGGCGCGGGGCTTGCGGAAAACCGGGCTTTCGGCCGGCTCGACACGGCAATGAAGCGCTTGTTGACGCAGTGCAGCAGGGATGTTGGCAATGGGCGAGGCACGGGAAATACCGGCCTGAATGGCCAGTTTGCGGGGCGGGTGGAGGCCTTGGGCGAAGCGACGATGTCGCGCCGCTGGCAGGCACGATCTGCGCCGGATCGTGGCATCGTTGCAGGTGAAACAGCCTGAAAACAAGGATGTGCAAAAGTCCCGGCGGCGTCCTGCGATCTTCCGCAAGATAGCGTGGATCAGGCGTTAACCAAAACGCCCGGCGCAGTGGCGCTGTCCTGCTCGAACTGGGGTGGCCGGGCACATATTGCGCATCTGCGGCAAAGGTTTTGGCGGGCCGGTTTTGCGCAGGCCGATGGCGCATCGCAGACCTATGAATTTTCCGAAATGGACCCAAAAACGAGAGGCATGGGCCATCCTGCCCCCCTTGATGCGGGGCGGATTCGCCCGGCACAGTGGCGTGCCGATTCTCGGGGGGCGAGGGGGCGGGATGCGTTCAATTCATAACCATTATGATACGGATAAAATCCCTGTTGTTGAAAAGCGCCAGCCGTCGTAGTGCTTGGGCGTAAAGGAGAGCCATGGGCTTCGTCGATCATATTGGTGCGCTTCGGGAAAACGAAGCCGGGCCGCGGTACATGCGCCTGCAAAAGCTCATCCGCCAAGCCGTCGATAGCCGGCGACTGTCGGCCGGTTCGGCGCTGCCGAGCGAGCGCGACTTGTGCGAGGAATATGGCTTGTCCCGCGTCACCATCCGCAAGGCTATCGATGGCCTGGTGGAAGAGGGCCTGCTGGAGCGGCGCCAGGGCGCTGGCACGTTCGTTTCCGAAAACGTGCAGAAGTCCAGCGGCGGCCGCGTGGAAAAGAGCTTTTCGGCGCTGTCCTCGTTTTCCGAAGACATGATGGCGCGCGGACGCAAGCCCGGCAACAAGTGGATCGATCGTTCCGAAGGGTCGGTCACGCCCGAAGAAGCGCTGTCGCTTGGCCTATCGCCGGGGTCGAAAGTCTATCGCTTCCAGCGCATCCGCTATGCCGATGGTGAAACCATGGCGCTCGAAGGTGCCACGGTGCCGGGCTGGGGCCTGCCGTCGGTCGGCACGGTGGAAAATTCGCTCTACACTGCCTTGCAGCAGGCCGGCCACCGCCCGGTCCGTGCGCTGCAGCGGGTACGGGCGATCAGCTTCTCCGCCGACATTGCCGAGTTGCTGGGCATCGCGGCCGGCGATCCGTGCCTGTTTATCGAGCGCCGCGCCTTCCTGCCCGATGGGCGGGTGATCGAAATCACCCACAGCTATTATCGCGGCGATGCCTATGATCTGGTTGCCGAACTAAGCGAGGTTTGATCACCCCGCCGCGGGCAGCGTGCCCACGGGCAGCGTGATCGTCACTTCCAGGCCATGGGGCGGACGGTTGCGCGCCGCGATCGTGCCGCCATGGGCCGCGATGGCGCGGTGGGCAATGGCCAAGCCCAGGCCCGGCCCGCCCGAAGGCTGGCCCTGGCCGTCGCCAACAGGCTCGCCGCGCACGAACGGTTCGAACATCATGGCCAGCATCGCTTCGGCCACGCCGGTGCCTTCATCCTGTACCGCCAGTACATAGGCACCATCACCCAGTGCAAGCGTTGCCCGCACCGCACCGCCGCGCGGGGTGAACCGCAAGGCATTGCGGACGACGTTGTCGATCGCGCGGTGCACCAGGATCGCCTGGCCGCGCAGGGCAGGGCGGTCTTCTTCCGGCGGCAGATCCGGCGCATAGACCAGCGCGACGCCGGCTGCATCCGCCTCGATCCGGGCTTCGGCCAGGACGCCCGCGACCAGGTCTGCAAGGTCGAAATAATCTTCGCCGGGGGCATCCTGGTGTTCAAGCCGTGCCAGTTGCAGCAATTCGCCCACCAGCCCGTCAAGGCGCCCTGCTTCGTGTTCGATCCGGTCCAGCGCGTGGTCGATCCCGGTGGGCGAGAGGCGGGCAAGGCCGATCGCCAGGGTGAGCCGCGCCAGGGGAGACCGCAATTCGTGGCTGACATCATGAAGCAGCCGGTCACGCATCGCGACCAGTTCTTCCAGCCGCTGCGCCATGCGATCGAAATCGTGCGCCAGATCGGCAATCTCGTCGCGCCGCCGGCCCATGCGCGGCACCAGGCGGGTGCCCAAGTCACCACTGGCCAGTGCGCCAAAACCCTGCCGCAGCCGATTGATCGGGCTGGTAAGATACCAGGCCAAGGCCGCGCTGAACGCCAGGCCGCCCAGCAGGCCCAGCAACAGCATTTCGGGCGGCACGTTCAGGCCATGGGCCGGCCTTGGCCCACGCGGCGCCACCTGATAGCGCAGCCACAGCACGTGCCCGTCGGGCGTGGTTGCCTGTTGCACCAGCCAGACCGGATCGGGCGGCAGTGGTTGTGCCAGGCGTTGCAGCCGGGCCTGCTGGCGTGGCGAAAGCCCGGCAACATAGCGATCGAACGCGGCTGTGCCGCCGATGTGGACCAGGTTGGCCCCGGCGGCCAGGATCGTTTGCCCAGCCTCCACCGGGGCCAGCCCATCGGGCCCGGCGTGGCGCAGCCGGTTGGCCTCGAACAGCAGCCAGACGCCTTGGGTAATGGCCAGGAAGGTGATCCAGAACGCGAGCAGGATCTTCCAGAAAAGGCGCGCTTTCATCGCCCGGGCCTGGCCGTGGCCAGCGCCAGCCGATAGCCCACGCCGCGCACGGTTTCGATGCCCAGCGTCGCGGCGGTGGCCGCCTCCAGCTTGAGCCGCAAGTTGCTGACATGGACGTCCACACTGCGGTCATAGCTTTGGCGCGGACGGCCCAGGCCTTGCAGCGAAAGCACATCCTTGGTTGCGACGTCTTCGCCCGCGCGCAACAACGCCACCAGAATATTGAATTCCGACGGGGTGAGATCGAGCGATGTTCCTTGCCAGGTGGCACGGCGCGCGGCGACCTGCACATCGAGCGGTCCAAGCGTCAGCCGACGGGCCTCTGCCGCCACGGGCAGCGCCGGATCGGGCGCGCGCCGGCGCAGGATGGCGCGCAGCCGGGCCACCAGCTCGCGCGGGTAATAGGGCTTGGCCACATAATCGTCGGCGCCCAGTTCCAGGCCGACGACACGATCGACCTGGTCGCCCTTGGCTGTGAGCATCAGCACCGGCACCATGCTGGTGGCGCGGATCTGGCGCAGGGCCTCGATACCGTTGAGCCGCGGGAGCATGACATCGAGGATCACGGCGTCGAATCCGCCACCCAGCGCCTGGGTGACGCCATCGACGCCGTTGAACACGGTCTCCACGGCAAAGCCTTCGCGCTCCAGATACTCGCGCAACAGCGCGCTGAGATCGGCATCGTCGTCGACAAGCAGAATGCGGGGCAGGTGGTGAGTCATCGGCAACCTTGGCGCATCGGCGATGTGTTGCGCTGTGTCACCCTGCCTTTTCGAAAACTTTACGCAAGGGTGCGCAAGTCTTGACCCACAGCCTTGCGCGCCTGCGCCATATCGCAGGCCTGTCGCGCGGCTTCCCTCCTTTTCCTTTCCCTGGCCGCGCATCGAAAGGTTGGCTGATGCGCAAGACATTGTCGCTGGTTGGTTGTGCCGTCCTGCTGCTGGCAACGCCCGCCCTGGCCCAGATGGGTGGCATGGATGGCGGAATGGGCGGTGGCATGGGAGGCGGAATGGGAGGCGGCATGGGCGGGCCGGGCGGTGGTGGCCCAGGCGGCGGCCGCGGCGGTCCTCCGCCCGGTGACGCCCAGCCCAAGCCCCTGGCACCGATCAAGCGCAAGGCGCTGGATGAGCCGGTGGAGCGCATGTTCCGCGCGGCCGATGGCAACCATGATGGCATCGTGACTCTGGCCGAACTCGAAGCGGTGATCGCGGCCCGGCGCGAGGCGATCATCCGCGCGCGGTTCGAACGGATCGATACCGATCACGATGGCCACGTCACGATCGAGGAATTCATGGCCTGGCAGAAGGGCCTGGGTTCGGTGGCGGCGGGCGAAGACCGCACCGTGGCCGATCGTGGCGGGCCGGTGCCCGAAACCATCGCGCCGGATCTGGGCACCAAGATGCAGGATCGCGTCCTGGCCCTGCTGATCGAGCCGCTCAGCGCCATGACGATCGTGGACGCCAACACCAATTACGATGCCGGCGTTTCGCTGGATGAACTGCTGACGTTCGAACGCAAGCGTTTCGATGCTGCCGATTTCGATCACGATGGCACGCTTTCGGCCGATGAAGTGCAGGAAATGATGCGCAAGTTGACCAAGGGCCGCGGCGGTCCGGGAGGGCCAGGTGGCCCTGGCGGACCGGGTGGGTTTGCTGGCCCGCCGCCGGGCGGCCGCAACGGGCCTCCGCCGCAAGATGGGCAGTAACGTGGCACGCGGCCGTGGTTCACTGCTGGCTGGGGCGGCCCTGTTGCCCTGGCTTGTAGCAGCGCCCGCACTGGCCCAAGCGGCCAAGCCGGCGCAAGCGCAAGCCCCAGCCCAAGCCGGCGACAACGACGCCATCGTCGTGTCTGGCAAGGCCGTGCCAGGCGCGGTGATCGGCGATATCCCGCCGGAAAACTCGCTCAACCCCGCCGATATCGCCGCCTATGGCGTTGGCACGGTGAGCGAGTTGCTCGACCAGATCGCCGCGCAGACGCAAAGCGACCAGGGGCGCAGCAACGACGGCCCGGTGGTGCTGGTCAACGGCAAGCGTGTTTCGGGCATCAACGAAGTCAAGGACTTGCCAACCGAGTCCGTGCTGCGCGTGGATATCCTGCCGGAAGAGGTCGCGTTGCGATATGGCTATGATGCCCAGGCCAAGGTGGTCAACGTGATCCTGCGCCGCCGCTTTCGCGCGCGGGTGGCGAACCTATCGGCGGGGCTGGCAACCCAGGGTGAGGGACAAAACGGCACGGCCGACGTGACCTGGACCCGCATTCGCGACAACGACCGCACCAACGTGGCCTTGCGTGCCAGCGGGCAGAATTCCCTGCTGGAAAGCGATCGTGGTGTCAGCACCGACACCAGCGGTGCGACCGATCCCACCGGCACGCTGGGCAACCAGGCGGGCAATCGCACCCTGCAACCAGCCACGCAGACGGTGGGGGCCAACGCCACCCTGGCGCGGCAACTTGCCGACAAGGTGAACCTGAGCATCAATGCCCAGGGCAGCTATACCGCCAGCAATGCGCGCAATGGCCTGGCCACGGCCACGCTCGACATTCCCGCCACGAGCCCCTTTGCCGATGGCACGGCCACCAGCGTCGATCGCATCCTCTCGTCCGATCCGCTCAAGCAGACCACACGCACGGCCACGGCGGGGGCGGGGATGACGCTCAACGCCGATCTTTCCACGCGCTGGCATCTCTCGCTGATCGGCAGCTACAGCCATGGTGATACGCGCACCGGCAGCGATCGTGGATACGACACCACGGCGTTGCAGACCGCGCTGTCAGCAGGCGATGCGACGGTCGATCCCTATGGCACCTTTTCGGCCAGCCAGTTGGGCGCCATGCTGCGTGACAGCAGCACGGCGATCAGCGACAGCGGCAGCGCGAGCGTGCTGGTCCATGGCAAGGCGGTGCACCTGCCGGCCGGCGACGCAGCGATTTCGCTGCGCGTCGGGGGCGATCTCTCCAGCCTGCGCTCGCGCGCGGTGACACAAAGCGGGGCCAGCCAATCGACCGCCAGCCGCAGCAATACGAGCGGGCAATTGAGCCTGGATCTGCCCATCGCCAGCCGGAGCAAGGGCGTGCTGGGCGCGCTGGGCAAAGTGACCGCCAATCTCAACGCATCAGTAACGCAGGTATCCGATTATGGCGCGTTGGGCACGCTGGGCTATGGCCTCACGTGGGTGCCGCGCGACGGAATCAGCCTGATCGCCGCGGTGGACGAAGACCGATCTGCCCCCACATTGGCGCAGCGCAGCGGGCCGCTGGTATCGACGCAGAACGTAAGGGTCTATGACCAGGCCACGGGGCAGACCGCGCTGGTGACGCAGATCACGGGCGGCAATGCGGCGCTCGCGGCCGACAACCGGCACGTGTTCAAGCTGGCGGCCACGGTCAAGCCCTGGAGCAAGGTGAACCTGACGCTGACGGCCAACTATATCGAAGTGCGCAACCGTAACGCCATCGTCAGCCCCGGCGGGGCGACGGTGGCCTTGATGGATGCCTTTCCAGATCGCTATGTGCGCGATGCGCAAGGCACGCTGGTGTCGATCGACAGCCGCGCGCTCAACATCGCCTCGCAGGAAACCCACAAGTTGCGCTGGGGCTTCAATTTCACCCAGGTGCTGCGCGCCGCCAAGCGGCCCCCGCTGCCGCCAGGCATGCCACCGCCGGGCATGCGTCCGCCCTGGCTGGACTCACGCGCCGGGCTTGCCGGCAAGCAAGGCGCCGCGCCGTCAACCGGCGATGGATCTCCCGCTGCGGCGGACAATGACATGCCCATGCCACCCCCGCCCGGCGGTGGCGAAGACAGCGCCATCGTGGTGGATGGCAATCGCCCGCAAGATCCCAGCGCGCCGCGCGGTTTTGACGGGCCGCCCGATGGCATGCCTCCCCCGCCGGATGGCATGGGACCACCGCCTGACGGCATGGGCCCACCGCCGGGGATGGGGCCGCCGCCCGGCGGCTTTGGCGGCCCCGGCGGGTTTGGTCCGCGCGGGCCAGGGGGCTTTGGCGGCGGCGACAACGGCGCCAGGCTGCAGCTTTCGGTCTATCATAGCTGGATTTTCAGCGACCGCGCGGTGTTGCAGCAGGGGACGGCTGCGGTCGATCTGCTCCAAGGGGGCACGCTCGCCGGATCGGCCGAGGCGCGGCATTCGGTGGATGCGAACCTTGGCGTTACCGACAATGGCCTGGGCGCGCGGTTGGAAGGCAGCTGGAAAAGTGCAGCGCACATGGACAGCGGCACTAGCGCGGGCAACTTGCGCTTTGCTCCGTTGGCCACGCTGGACCTGCGGCTGTTTGCCAACCTGGCCAATCGCTTCCCCCGGCAGGCCTGGGCCAGGGGCACGCGCGTGTCGTTGAGCGTCGACAATCTTTTCAACCGGCGCCAGCGCGTAACCGATGCCAGCGGGGCAACACCGGCCGCCTATCAGCCGGCGACGATCGACCCATTGGGGCGGACCGTGCTGCTCAGCGTGCGTCGAGTGTTCTGATCGGCTTGGGCTCAGGCCACGCGGCGCGGATGGGCGCCGCGTGCGCGCTTGGCCTGGTAGAGCCGGGCGTCGGCGGCATGAAGCAGGCTGTCGAGCGGATCGGCGCGGTTGTCGCTCACCACCGTCCCCACGCAAGTGGAAATGCGAATGGTGTGGCTATCCAGTTCGAACGGATCGGCAATGGTGGTGCGCAAACGCTCGGCCAGGAGCGTGGCTTCCTCGGCGCGGGACAGGCCGAACTGGACCACGGCGAATTCGTCACCGCCCAGACGCGCCACGATATCCCCGTTGCGGATCGCGCCGCGCAGCCGGTTGGCCACTTGCTCCAGCAGCCGGTCGCCGGTGGCATGGCCATAGGCATCGTTGACCGGCTTGAATCCGTCGAGATCGAGGTAGTGCACCGCGATCAGGCCGTGGGTGGACATCAATTGGGCATTGGCCTCGAAATGCTCGCGCAGGGCCAGGCGATTGGGCAAGGCCGTCAGGTTGTCGCGCCGGGCCAGTGACAGCGAGACCAGGCGGTGACCGATTTCGGCCATGACCATGTCGTGGCGCATCTTGAGCGATTGCCGCCCCCCGGTGACATAAGCGGTGGCGATGAACGCCATGCCGATCGACAGCGGGTGGGCTTCGAGCAGTGCCACGAACAGCGTGGGCGCCATCGCCAGGGCCATGAACGCCGTGGCCAGGCGCGGCCGCGATCCCACGCCCGTGGCGATGCCCGCACAAAAGCCGACCAGGACACAGATCGTCAGGGTGCGCGCATCAGCGTGGCCCAGCCAGAACACGCGGCCTCCGATCAGGCCAAGCAGCGCTGAAAACACGCCATAGGGCAGGGCGAAATACAGTTCGAGCCGCCGCGCGGCCGCGCGATCGAGCAGGGCGGTCAACGCGTGGTGGCGCAAGCGCATGGTCAGCGTGATCCGCGTGGCCCATGCCAGCGTGGCCAGGCCGCCCAGCACCATGATCGGCATGTCGAGCGTGGCATGCAGAACCAGCGCCAGATAGGTGGCAAAGATCACGGCCATGTAGATGGCCTGCAGCACCGAAGCATAGAGCCCGCGCACCAGCTCGGCATAGACCCGATCGGCCAAGGCGGCCCCACCGATGGCGGTATCGGGATGGGTGCCGGCGTTCGTTTCGAACATTGTCCTGCGCACTGGGGCCATACTCCGCACCGCGCCGCCAAATGCGAACGCAGTCCTTCATTATGCGTAACATCACGTCACAGAGTTAATATTTGTTGCTCATCGCATTGGCTCAGGCCGGGCGCGGTGCAGGAAAGGCAAAGGCCTGCAGCAGGCGAACCAGCGTGGGCACGCGATCGGCCAGACTGATTGCCTGCTGCACCTGGGCGGCAAGGTAGGCGGAGCCGCCGGCATAGGCCAGCGACCAATCCGCAAACCGCCGCTGCGCGAGCGTGCCTTCGTCAAGCGTGCGGATGCCGGCATGGCGAGGATCGCGGCAGATCGTGGCGCGCATCATCGCCAGCGCGGGCTCGGGGCCTTCCAGCGCCTGGACGAAGTGTGATCCGGTGAACAGCAGCGCGCCGGTCAACGCCAGCTGCGCATTGCGGGCAACCGCCTGCGCCACCAGCGCATCCACCGTGTTGGCGGCCCAGGCGGGCGCCACCATGCAGCGGCTGACGTAAAGCCAATGGCCGAGCGGCACCGTCGCTTCAGGCCGCATCGAGGCCTTGGTCCAGGATGCCGGTCAGGATGGCGAAGCGGATTAGCGCTGCCAGATTGTCCATCTGCAGCTTCTGCATGATATTGCCGCGGTGCATTTCCACCGTGCGTACCCCGATGTGCAGCCGTTCGGCAATGGCGCGGTTGGTAAGGCCGGCGACCACGCCGCGCAGCACTTCCTGTTCGCGGGGCGTCAATTGCGTGGTGAGCGCGGTGGCCTGGCCCACGCGCTGCTGCTTGGCCACGCGTGCGGGCAGGATGGAAAAGCCATGGTCGAGCACCGGGCGCAGCGTTTCGACACGGATCGGAATCTCCAGGAAATCGACCGCGCCCGCGCGCAACGCTTCGACCACGTCGCGGATGGTTGGCGCCTGGGCCATGACGATGACCGCCATTTCCGGCCGCAACGCAAGCACGCTGCGCACCATGGCGCCAGGGCCTTCATCATCATCCGTGCTGGCATCGGCTTCGGGCGATGCCCCGCGCCAGGCCATGAGCACGCAACCGGCCTGGATATAGCCGAGCGCTTCTTCCAGATCGGCGGTTTGCGAAAAGGGGTGGCAGTCCAATCCTTGCTTACGCACCATCAGGGTCACATCCCGGCGATGCAGGGTATCGCTATCCACGATGTGCACGGTGCGTTGCGGCACGATGATTTCGCCCATCCCGGTCCGGCATGGCCGAACCTCCTCTGTTATAACCGAATTCAGCTTTAGTTCGGGGTCACGGCGGCCAATACCGTAGGGCTACGGTGTGGCACCGCTGGACGCGATATTTGCAACAATATGCAAAACGATTGCAAACAGTTCTGGGAAGCAGTGGTGCCGAACCGGTTCCGTCGAGGCGCGTAGGCGGGCACGAACGCGCATCGACGAAACCGGGGCCAGGCCCTGCCGGCGGCCTTGGGACAAGACACGCAGCAGCAGTCCTTGACCGACGCGCAGGGGACGCGTCGCACCATGAAAGCCCTTGGTGGGCCGCGGGGAGGGGGGAGGCCGGCTTAAGGGGGGGTGCCGGCTGGGCCCAAGGCTTTCAATACCAATTGGTATAGAAAGCGGGCGGAGCGGCGTCAACCGCTTTATATACCGAGCGGTATTGCAAACGTATGTGGGGCAGTCATCGTCCCGGCCAGAGCGACAGGGCCGTTTCCGCAATGGCGTGAAGCCGCGCGGCATCGGCGCCGGCGCTGGCTTGAACGCTCATGCCGCTCAAGATGCAAAGGCAATGGGCGGCCAGCGACGGCGCGCTGTAGCCGGGGAAATCGCCCTCGGCCTCGGCGCGAACGAAGCGATCGAGAATGGCCTGTTCGTAGGCAGAGCGTCGCGCAATGACTTCGCGCCGCATCGATTCGTCATAGGTCGTCGATGCCACGGCATTCATCACGCCGAAACAGGCGCGGCCGGAATCGCGGCCGGCCAGCATCGTCAGTGCATCGCCCAGCAGCGCTTCCATCACGCCGCGCGCGGTCGGTGCGCCCAGCGCTTCTCTCACGAACGCCAGCTTGTCCCGCTCATAAAGGTCCAAGGCCTTGCGAAACAAAGCTTCCTTGTTGCCGAAACAGGCATAGAGGCTGGGCCGGGTGATGCCCATGGCTTCGGTCAGTTCCGAAAGCGAGGCGCCGTCATAGCCCCGGGTCCAGAACACACGCAGTGCTGCAAGCAGCGCAGCATCGGGATCGAACTGGCGCGGACGGCCCCGGCCTGGATTGCCGGCATCGACGCGCTGGATGGGTGTCTCGGTCAGGCTCATCACTGCAGGACTATAGACAGGCCTTGCCTCAGGTCCAGCGAGCGCGGCAATCAGAACAACGCATCGTCGAACAGGGCATCGTCATCATCACCGCCCGATGGACCAAAGCCTTGCGCGGGTTCGCTGCTGGTCAAGGGGGCCATGCCTTCCAGCAGGAAGCGATCGTGCACCACGCGCTCGCTGGCCATGGTGTAGATCTGCCCAAGCGCGCCCATCAGGCCCGCGATGGCGGCATGCGCGCCGGCGTCCTGGCGGCCGCCAGTGCCGGCCAGATCGGCCGTGCGCACCGCGATCACCTCGATCGTCTTGGCCAGATCCAGGCTCACTTCCAGTTCGTCGCGCGTCTTGCGCAGCATCGTGGCGATCGTGTCGCTCTGCTTCCCCGCCACGGCGATCGCCTGTTCGGTGCGCTGGGCGCCCTGCCGGATCATCGCCAGCGACTGCGCCAGTTCGTCGCCGGTGCCGGTTTCGCCGGAGCGATCGGTGCCGCGCATCGCGGCGGAACAATTGCTCAGGTCGCTCGCAGCCGCGTTGATATGCGTGACGGCCCCATCAAGCGTTTCGGCATGGCTGCGGATTTCGTTGGCGATGACCGTCATCGGCCGGCCGATCGCCTCGACGCGGCGGCACGAAAGACCGATGTTGATCGCCATCAACTGCACGTCCACGCGCAAGTGGCGGATCATGGCGGCGCGGGCCATCAGGTCTTCCACCGTGGTGATGATCAGTTCCAGGGTCTGTTCGGCCTGGGCATCGGCTTCCTGCAACTGGCCAATCATCGCGGTCGCCTCGGCAATGCCACCCTCCAACTCGCGCAGGAACGCGGCCTCGCGTGCGGTGCGGCCATCCTCTTCGGCGCCTTCGCCCTGCGCGGGTTGCTCGTGCGGGGCCTGGAGCGCCAGCAGGCGGTTGGCCTCCGGCTCCAGATCGTGGAGCGAATCGACCAGCACCAGCGTTTCGCGGCGGAAATCGATCGCCGTCTCTTCCAACTGCGCATGCAGCAGGGCAAGCAGGTGGTGACAGGCCGCTTCCTCTGCCGGATTGGCCGGCGCGCGGCCGCCCAGGTGTGCGTCGAGCATTTCGCATCCGGCCAGCACGTGTTCCAACCGCTGGCGCGCAATGTCGCCGATCTGGATCGCCCCCAGCACGGCCGCCACTTTGGTCTGGATCGTCGCGGCGATCTCGCCGGTGGTGCGCGCCATGGCGGCCAGGCTGTCCTGGTGGGTCTGCAGTGCCTCGGCGTCGCGGATCAAACGGTCGGGGACTTGCGGCACCACGCGCGCGCATTCGCTGACCAGGCGGGAATCCGAACGCAGCATGCTGGCAACGCCCCGTTCCAGTTCGGCCAGGCGGCCGTCGAAACCAGCGGCATCGGCTTTGCCCATATCCAGCTTCTGCGCCATCAGATCGGCGAAATCGACGAAATCGCGCGCGCCCCCGGCCGCGATCTTGACGTTCATGCCATAGATCTTGAGCGCTTCGAGCGTGCGCTGCAGATCGTGGATCTGCGCCGTCAGTCGGGCCGAAACGGCGCGGATATGGCCCACCTGTTCGGCGCGCCGGTTGGCCTGCTCTGCCACGCGATAGAGGCGCTTGGCGGCGCGCGTCAGGTTGCCGACCGCCCCGGTGCCGTCGCTGGCACCCAGCGCCGCGCTGATCTGCCCCAGCGTGCCCACCACGGCAGAGATCGCCTCCACCGTGCGTTCCAGCGTAGTGCCGATGCGGGTGAAGTGATCATCCAGCCCATGGAGGATGTCTGCCAGGCGCAGGCGCAGCGGCGCGGTCAGCGCGCCATCGGCCGGCGGTGGCTGGCTTTCTGTCATGGGGTGCATCACGGGTTCTGCCTGCATCGCGGCTCTCCTTACCGGGCCGTGGCCTGCAACAGTTCCTGGGCGATGGCCCCCAGTGGCACGATCTTGTCGGCCGCGTCGCGCGCAATCGCTTCCTTGGGCATCCCGAACACCACCGACGTCGCTTCGTCCTGGGCCATCGTGCGCGCGCCGGCCTGCTTCATTTCCAGCAAGCCGCGTGCGCCGTCATCACCCATCCCGGTCATGATGATGCCCACCGCATTCGATCCGGCGCAACGCGCGGCAGAGCGGAACAGCACGTCCACCGAAGGCCGGTGGCGGCTGACCAACGGCCCATCGCGCACCGATACGAGATAGCGCGCGCCCTGGCGTTCAAGCAGCATGTGCTTGCCGCCCGGCGCGATCAGGACGTGGCCGCGCATCACCGTGTCGCCATCTTCGGCTTCCTTCACCGTCACCGCGCACAGCCCATCGAGCCGGCGGGCAAAGGCGCGGGTGAAGTGCTCGGGCATGTGCTGGACGATGACGATGCCCGGTGCATTGGCCGGCAAGGCTTCCAGCACTTCGCGCAAGGCCTCGGTCCCGCCGGTAGACGCGCCGACGCAGACGACCATCTCGGTGGTGCGGCTCATCGCCTTGCTGCCCGGTGCACGGCTGGGCGGGGGCGGCAGAACGGCATCGGCCGTCAATTTGGGCTGGGTGCCCAGCGCCGGCGCCGACCTCGCGCCGCCACGCCCGCCCGGCCGCACCTTGGCGCGCGCCGCGGCCTTGACCGTGTCGCGGATCATCAGCCGGCTTTCGGAAAGATGATCGGCCACGCCCATGCGCGGCTTGAGGATGACGTCCACCGCGCCGGCATGCATCGCTTCGAGCAAGGTTTCCGAGCCTTCCTCGGTCAACGAGGAGCACATGACCACGGGAACCGGGCATTGCTGCATCAGCTTGCGCAGGAACGTGATGCCATCCATGCGCGGCATTTCCACATCCAGCGTGATCACGTCGGGCACCTGCTCCTGGATATGGCGCGCCGCGGCAAAGGGATCGGCCGCGGTGGCCACCACTTCCAGTTCGGGATCTTCTTCGAGGATCGCCTTCATGGTCTGGCGCACGCTGGCGCTGTCGTCGATGACCAGGACGCGGATTCTTCGAGCCGGCATCGGTCTATCTCCTTTGGAATATCGTATTGCCGACAGAGGTCAGCGGCAGATCGAACCCGGCGATCGATTCCGAATGGCCCACGAACAGGTAGCCACCCGGCGCAAGGCAATCGATCAGCCGTGTCACCACTTGCTTCTGCGTTGGCTTGTCGAAATAGATCAGCACGTTGCGGCAAAAGATCAGGTCAACCGGATGGCCGATGGCATAGGCCTGTTCCATCAGGTTGAGCTGGGCGAAACCGACCTTGGCCCGCAGCCGGTGATGGATCCGCGCCTCGTTGCCGCGTGCCCCCTGGCCCATGCCGACGAAGCGCTGGCGCAGCGTTGCCGGCACGGCCTCGATCATGTCGCGGGGGTAGATGCCCTTGCGCGCGGTGGCGAGCACGTTGGTATCGAGGTCGGTGGCAAGGATCGCATAATCGGGGCCGCCGTTGTTCTGTGCGAAATCCTCCATGACCATGGCGATGGTATAGGGCTCCGCACCGGTGGAGCACGCCGCGCTCCACGCGCGTATCAGTTGGCGCCGCTTGGCCGCCATCGCGGGCAGGATCGTTCGGCCCAGGTATTCGAAATGGCGCGGTTCGCGAAAGAAATCGGTCTTGTTGGTGGTCACCGCGTTGATCAGGTGGACCACTTCGTCGCTGTCCGCGCCTTCGCCCAGGACGAAGCGGCAATAGGCTTCCAGCGTGTCGAATTCCAGCGCCCGCGCGCGGCGGCGCAGGCGGCCTTCCACCATGGTCTGCTTGGCGGCGGGCATGCGGATGCCGCACTGGTCATAGATGAAAGTGGACAGGTGCTTGAACGTGCGCGGCGTGATGCCATCGTTGGTGCCGGGCGGCGCCAGGGGGATGGTTGCAAGGGGGGACGAGGCCACGTGATCAATACTCCGCTTGCGCCACAACGCTGTCTTCGCTGCCGAAAATGCGCGCCACATCCAGGATGACGACAAAGCCCTCCGCCTCGCGCACCACGCCATCGACAAATTCCGCGCGCCATCCCGTGCCGATATCGGGTGCCGGCTCGATCCGCTCGCCCGACAGCGTGCTGACGGCGAGCACGCGGTCGATGACAATGCCCAGCGCCAGGGTGCGATCGGGCAGCGGCACGTCCAGGATGATGATCCGCGTGGCCAGCGTGGGCTCGGCCGGTGGCAGGCCCAGGCGGCGGCGGAAATCCACGGTGGGCACGCCCAGCCCGCGCACGTCGGTCAGGCCCAGGAAATGGGCCGGGCCGCCGGGCACGTGGCTGGGTGCCTGGTAATCGAGGATTTCGCGCACCAGCACGACCGGCACGGCAAAGACTTCCCGCCCCAGGCCGAACGTCACGACCTGGAGATCATCGCGGGCGAGCGTGGCGCAAGGGGCGGGCGCGGTCATGCCACGGCCTGGCCGAAATCGGCGTCGTCTTCGTCGGCGGCGCCAGCGGTCATGTCGATGGCAAAGCCCTTGAGGCGTGCCTGCTGGTCTCCGATCGAGCCAGGGCGCGCGCCTTTGCGGGCTGCCGGTTTCGCCGCTGTGGCCTTGGCCTTGGCGGGCTTGGCGGCATGAGGCTTGTGCTTGGCCGCAGGCGCGGCGGCACGCACGGCCGGGCGGGCATTGGCATCCACCTTGAAGTACGAGATGCTGGCCTGCAGTTCCTCGGCCTGGGCGGCGAGTTCTTCCGAGGTGGCCGAAATCTCTTCGGAGGCGCCAGCGTTCTGCTGCGTCACCTGGTCAAGCTGCTGGATCGCCTCGTTGATCTGGGCTGCACCGATGTCCTGTTCGCGGCAGGCAGCGCTGATCTCGCTGATCAGCTCGGCGGTGCGGCGAATATCGGGCACCAGGCGGGTCAACATCTCGCCCGCTTCGGCCGCGGCCTTGACCGTGTCGGAAGAGACGGCGCCGATTTCCGATGCGGCGGTCTGGCTACGCTCGGCCAGCTTGCGCACTTCGCTGGCCACCACGGCAAAGCCCTTGCCGTGTTCGCCCGCACGCGCGGCCTCGACCGCGGCATTCAGCGCGAGCAGGTCGGTCTGCCGGGCGATTTCCTGGACGATACCGATCTTGTCGGCGATCGTGCGCATGGCTTCCACCGCGCGGTTGACCACCACGCCCGAGGCTTCTGCATCCTTGGACGACTGGCGCGCGATCTTTTCGGTCTGCGCGGCGTTGTCGGCGTTCTGCTTGATGTTCGCCGCCATCTCTTCCATCGAGGCAGAGGCCTGCTCGGCCGCGGCGGCCTGCTCGGTCGCGCCTTGCGAGACCTGTTCCGAGCTGGCGGCGAGTTGCTGGCTGCCGGCCGAAACATTTTCCGAAGCCGCGCTGGCATCCGATACCACGTCGCGCAGGCGATCGATCATGGCCACCAGCGCCAGGCCCAGCCTGTCACGCTCCGACAGGGCAACATGGTTCACCGTCAGGTCGCCATTGGCGATCAGGTCGGCGAGTTCGGCCGTCTTGCGCAAGTTGGCGGTCATCTGGTTGACCAGGGCGATCAGGTCGGCGATCTCGTCGTCGCTGTCGGCCGTTACTGTCACGTCAAGGTCGCCCACTGCCACCGCGTCGACCACGCTGGTGATCTTGCCCAGGCCACGCGAAACGACCCGGCCGATCCAATACGCCCCGGCAAGCGCGATGAGCAGGGCAATCACCCCCGCCGCGATCAGCAGCGCGCGCGCCGCATTATAGAGATCGTTGGTATCCGAATCCGCCTTTTTCATCTGCTTCTGCTGGATCTGCACCAGCTGCTCCAGCGTGTCTTCCATCGCCGAGGCCGCGGTGCGGGATTCGGTGATGGAAAGCCTTCCGGCTTCTTCGTTGCGGTTTTCCATGGCCAGCGCGCGCATGCGGCGGTTGGCATCCTTGAGCACCTGCCACTGCTGCGCGAGCTTGGCCCAGAACGGCTTGCCTTCTTCGCTGGCAAGCTCGGTGCCCTTGGCCAGGATTCCCTCGATCTTTTGGACTGTGGCATCGGATTCGGTGTTGAACTTGGCGGTCAGGGCAAGGTCGGAAGTCAGGGCCATGTTCTTTTCACGGCGCAACAGGCGGTTGACCTCGATCACTTCTTCCTGCGCCAGGCTGAGGCGCACGACCGGGCCGGCGATCACCTCGGTGATCGCGGAATTGAGCGTGTTGAGGCGGCTGATCGACAGGCCGATCACGGCCGCCATGACGATGATGAGAACGGCAAAGGTAGCCGCCAGTTTGATCTTGATAGTGGGACGCATGGCTATTCCCCTGAAGCTGTTGGGGGCAATTCGGTCTGGTGGCGCTCGCGGATCGACGGGCGGCCTGGCGCCTTTCAGGTCAACACGGACATGGGCAGCCTCCCGCTATCGGCGTCCCCGGGGGAAATGGGCGGGTTGGCCAGCACCGGATCTTCGCCCGCAAAGATGCGCGGCAGATCCAGCACCACCACGAAACCGTCGGCATCGCGAACCACGCCGTGGACGAACTGTGCGCTCCATTCCGTGCCGATGTCGGGTGCCGGCTCGATCCGTTCGCCCGAAAGCGTGACGACGGCGAGCACGCGGTCGATGACGATGCCCAGCGCCAGGGTGCGATCGGGCAGCGGCACGTCCAGGATGATGATCCGCGTGGCCAGCGTGGGCTCGGCCGGTGGCAAGCCCAGGCGGCGGCGGAAATCCACGGTGGGCACGCCCAGCCCGCGCACGTCGGTCAGGCCCAGGAAATGGGCCGGGCCGCCGGGCACGTGGCTGGGTGCCTGGTAATCGAGGATTTCGCGCACCAGCACGACCGGCACGGCAAAGACTTCCCGCCCCAGGCCGAACGTCACGACCTGGAGATCATCGCGGGCGAGCGTGGCGCAAGGGGCGGGCGCGGTCATGCTGCAGCCTGGCCGAAATCAGCGTCGTCTTCGTCGGCGCTGCCAGGCGCCATGTCCAGGGCAAAGCCCTTGAGGCGGGCCTTCTGCTCGGCGATCGAGCCGGGACGCCCCTTGCGCACCGGGCCCTTGGGCGTGCGCGCTGCGGTCTTGGCCGCCTTGGCCAAAGGCTTGGGCGCAGTCGCGCGCCCCGCCGCGCGGCCATGTTCCTCGATGCGGAAATAGGCGATGCTGGCTTGAAGCTCTTCGGCCTGGGCGGCAAGTTCTTCCGACGTGGCCGAAATCTGTTCGGAAGCGCCGGCGTTCTGCTGCGTCACCTTGTCGAGTTGCTGGATCGCCTCGTTGATTTGCGTGGCGCCGATGTCCTGTTCGCGGCAGGCAGCGCTGATCTCGCTGATCAGCTCGGCGGTGCGGCGAATATCGGGCACCAGCTTGCCCAGCATTTCACCCGCTTCGGCGGCAGCCTTCACCGTGTCCGACGACACCGCCACGATTTCCGATGCGGCGGTCTGGCTGCGTTCGGCCAGCTTGCGCACTTCGCTGGCCACCACGGCAAAGCCCTTGCCGTGTTCGCCCGCACGCGCGGCCTCGACCGCGGCATTCAGCGCGAGCAGGTCGGTCTGCCGGGCGATTTCCTGGACGATGCCGATCTTCTCGGCGATCGTGCGCATCGCATCGACCGCGCGGTTGACCACCACGCCCGAGCTTTCCGCATCCTTGGACGACTGGCGCGCGATCTTTTCGGTCTGCGCGGCGTTGTCGGCGTTCTGCTTGATGTTGGCCGCCATCTCCTCCATCGAGGCAGAGGCCTGCTCGGCCGCGGCTGCCTGTTCCGTCGCGCCTTGCGAAAGCTGTTCCGAACTGGCGGCCAGTTGCTGGCTGCCGGCCGAGACGTTTTCCGCCGCAGCCGTCGATTCCGAAACCACGTCGCGCAGGCGGTTGATCATCGAAACCAGCGAATTGCCCAGGCGGTCCCGCTCGGACGAGGCGGTGTGGTTCACCGTCAGGTCGCCTTCCGACAGGCTGTTGGCCACATTGGCCGCGGCCCGCATGTTGTCGATCATCGCGATCAGCGCCTTGCCCAGCCGGTCGCGGTCAGACAGCAGCTTGACCTGGGTTTCCAGGTCGCCAAGGGCGATTTCGTCGGCGATGTCGGCCGTAGCCCGCAAGTTGGTGATCATGGCGTTGAGCGCGCGCATGACTTCGGCAATCTCGTCGTTGGAGGTGATTTCGACCAGGTGATCGAGATCGCCTTCGGCAACGGTGCTGACCGCCGCGTTGATCTGGCGCAGGCCGCGCGCGACCATGCGGCCGATCCACACGGCGCCACCCACCGCGACCAGCAACGCCAGCAGCGTAACGACCACCACGATCGTCCGCACGCTGCCATAGAGCGAGGCCGTCCGGCTTGCCGCTTCGCGCATGGCCTTGCTCTGGCCCGCCACGATGTCGCTCAAGGTCTTTTCCATTTCCACCGCAGCGCGACGGCCATCGGTGATCGAGATCTTGGCGGCAGCATCGTTGTCGTTTTGCATGGCCAGCGCCCGCATGCGCGTGTTCGCTTCCTTCAGCGCGTTCCACTGTTCGTCGGCGCGGTTCCACAGCGGGCGCACGTCTTCGGTGGAAGTCTGGGCGCCCTTGTCGATCAGGTCTTCGATCGCGCGTATGGTGTTTTCCGACTGGGTGTTCCAATCGCGCGTAAGGCCAAGATCATCGGTAAGCGCCATGTTCTTTTCAAAGCGCACCAGCTTGCTCATCTCGATGGACGTCTCCTGCGCCAGCGACAGGCGCGCAGCGGGGCCGGAGATGACATCGCTCATGGCGCTGTTGAGCGAGCCGAGGGAATTGATCGAAAGGCCGGCAATGGCCGTCATCATCAGGATCAGAGCCACGAAGGTGGCCCCCAGTTTCAACTTGATTGTTGCACGCATGGCGACGGGTCCTCGCTTTTGCATCTGGGTGCGGCCAAGATCGCAAGGGCCGCCGTTGGTCGGTTTCAGGTCAGGGAAAACAGGCTGCCGTGTGGCCGCAGGGCATCGCGGCGATCATCCGACGCCCTGCCTGAAGTCATCGTCGTCGTCGTCCTCGCCACCGGCCGAGAGATCGATCGCAAAACCCTTCAATCGGGCCTGCTGGTCGGCCAGCGAACCCAGCCGGGAAGGGACGGACCTGCTTGGCCGGCGGACCGCTTTCGCCACCGGTTTGCTGGAGGTAGTGCGCGTTGCCGTGCGCTTGGCGCTGCGCGTAACCTGGCGCAGGGCGTCTTCCCGCTGGAAGAACGCAAGGCTGGCCTGCAGCTCGTCTGCCTGGGCGGCGAGCTCTTCCGACGTGGCCGAAACTTCCTCAGACGCGCCAGCGTTCTGCTGGGTCACCTGGTCAAGCTGCTGGATCGCTTCATTGATCTGCGCCGCGCCGATGTCCTGTTCACGGCAGGCGGCGCTGATCTCGCTGATCAGCTCGGCGGTGCGGCGGATATCGGGCACCAGGCGCGTGAGCATATCGCCCGCTTCCGTTGCGGCCTTGACGGTGTCGGCCGAAACCGCACCGATTTCCGATGCAGCGGTCTGGCTGCGTTCGGCGAGCTTGCGCACTTCGCTGGCCACCACGGCAAAGCCCTTGCCGTGCTCACCGGCGCGCGCGGCTTCCACCGCAGCGTTGAGTGCCAGCAGGTCGGTCTGCCGGGCAATTTCCTGGACGATGCCGATCTTGTCGGCGATCGTGCGCATGGCTTCCACCGCGCGGTTCACCACCGCGCCCGAGCTTTCGGCATCGCGCGAAGACTGCCGCGCGATCTTTTCGGTCTGTGCGGCGTTGTCGGCGTTCTGCTTGATGTTGGCCGCCATTTCTTCCATCGCGGAAGAGGCCTGCTCGGCTGCGGCGGCCTGCTCGGAAGCGCCTTCCGAAACCTGTTGCGAACTGGCGGCGAGTTGCTGGCTGCCGGATGACACGTTTTCAGCCGCTTCGCCAACCTGGTTGGAAAATTCGCGCAAGTTGTCGACCAGGCGGTTGATCGCGTTCTTCATGCGCTGGTGATCGCCATCACAGACGATCTCCACCTTTTCGCGCAAATCCCCGTCGCTGACTTTGGCCAGGACGCGATTGCCCTCGGCAATGGGCACGAGGATCGCGTCGAGCATGCTGTTGATGCCCCGCACCAGGCCGGCAAAATCCCCCGCAAAGCGGTGCGCTTCGCCGCGCTGTTCGAGCTCCCCGGCGGTCGATGCCTTGATCAGACGCTGGATTTCGCCGGTGATCTCGCGCAGGTTGCGCCGCAGATCCTCGATATTGTCGTTGATGAACGCCTTCTTGCCGGGAAACTGTTCGATCGGCGCATCGAAATCGCCTTGGCCGAAAGCCTTGATGCAGGCCATCGCCTTTTTCTTCACGGCAATGTGCTGGCCCACCATGTCGTTGATCGCGGTCGCAGCTTCCTTCAAGTCGCCGTTGAAGCGGTCCACCGGCAAGGCGATGTCGATATCCCCACGATCGTGTTCGGCCGCCATCGTGCGCACGCTGGCGGTCAATTCGCCCATCGGGCGCGTGGCGGTGTCGAGCAGGTGGTTGATGGCATCGGCCAGAACGCGTGCCTGGCGGCCACCGCCGTTGCCGATCAACCGCGCGTCAAGATCGCCAGATGCGATGGCGGCCTCGACGCGGGCGATTTCGTGCAGGGTGTGGTCCGGAAATCCGGTCAATAGCGCGTGAAGTGACATGGTTTCAGGCCTTTCCCTTGGCAGAGCGGCAGCAATCATTCATGGCCTGCGCCCCTGCTCGATTGTCTTGGCGTGGCGTCGAAAATGGCGCCCAGGGCGGGAAGCACGATGACCCCGTCGGCGCGACGCACGAATTCGCGCACGAATTCGCGGCGCCAGCGCAGGCCCACCTGCGGCGGTTCCGAACTGTCGCTGCGCGACAGCATCGCCACTTCGTGCACTTTGTCGGTGCGCAGCCCGATATGCGTCGCTTCGCCATCGATCGGCGTTTCGATCACCACGATGCGGCTGTCGGGCGTGGGTGGGGTGATCGGCATGCCGAACGCCACGCGCAGATCGGCGATCGGAATGATCTTGCCACGATAGTTGACGATGCTGGCCACCAGCGGCGCGGCACCGGGCACGCGTGTTTCCGGCAGCAGATCGACGATTTCGCGAATATCGGTGGCTTCGATCGCCAGTTGCTCGGTGCCCACGTCGAACGTGAGGACTTCAAGCTGGCCATGGTCGTCCCACGGCGTTTTGGGGGTGTCGGTCATCGCTTAGCCCACGGCGCGCAGCCGTGCCTCCCGCTGTTGGCCCGAAGCCACGAGTTGCATGATGTCGAGGATCAGGGCGACGCTGCCATCGCCCAGGATCGTCGCGCCGGAAAAGCTGTTGACCGCGCGATGCACGTTGGACATCGACTTGATCACGGTCTGGTGGCTGCCGATGATCTGGTCCACCACCAGGCCCACGCGCTCACCCGCGGCAGAGATCACCACGATCTTCTGGTGCGGATCGGGCTCTGCCCCGGTTTCGAACAGATCGTGCAGGCGCAGGAATGGCACCAGTGCATCACGCAGGCGGATCATGCTGCGTCCGCGCGTGCGCAGGTCCTCGTCGGCGGAAAGCTCGATGCACTCTTCGACGGCGGCCAGCGGAATGACATAGCAACCCGTGCCCACCCGCACGAGCAGCCCCTCGATGATCGCCAGGGTCAGCGGGATGCGCAGGGTAAAGGTGGAACCCTTGCCTTCCTGGCTGGCGATGTCGATCGTGCCACGCAGGCCCTCGATCGTGCGCTTGACCACATCCATGCCCACGCCGCGCCCTGACAGGTTGGTCACTTGCGCGGCGGTGGAAAATCCCGGCGCAAAGATCAGTTGCAGCAGTTCATGGTCCGAAAGCGCCTGGCCCGGCTGGATCAGCCCGTTGCCCTCGGCCTTCGCGCGCACCCGCTCGCGGTTGATGCCCCGCCCATCGTCGGTGATGGTGATCAGCACTTCGCCCCCGGCGTGGGCGGCGGTAAGCATGACCTGGCCGGTCACCGGCTTGCCGGCGGCAAGGCGTTCATCGGGCGCTTCCAGGCCGTGGTCGCAGGCATTGCGGATGAGGTGGACGATCGGATCGGCCAATTGCTCGGTCACGGTCTTGTCCACCTCGGTGGCCTCGCCGTCGGTCAGCAGTTCGATCGCCTTGCCGGTGTCGCGCGCCAGATCGTGGATCAGGCGGCGGAAACGGCCGAACAGGTTGGCGATGGGCACCATGCGCAAGACCATCATGGTGTCGCGCATTTCGCTGACGAGCCGTTCGATTTCTTCGGAAATCGAACGCAGTGCCACTTCGCCGGTCGCGCCGATCAGGCCACTGTTGGCCAATTGCGACAGGCGGCTTTGGACGATGACCAGTTCGCCCACGCGGTCCATCAGCACGTCGAGGCGTTCGGCCGGCACGCGCACGCTTTCGCCCGCGCGCGGCGCCTGGCGCGCAGCACCTTCGGCAGCGGCCGGCGCCGCGACAGCCTGCGGCGTGGCGACGGGGCCGGGCAAAGCGGGGGAGGGCGCATCGATGCCACCCGGCGCGTGGGCAGCTTCCTGCGCTATGGCAAACGGGGTGAGCGACATTTCCATGTCGTCCATCACGAAGATGAACACGTCCTCGATCGCATCGCGGCTGACATTGCCGGTCAGCGTGATGTCCCAGCCGATCATGCATTCGGTGGGGATCAGATCGGGCAGCGCTGGCAGGCGGTCGCACAGCGCCACCACCCGGCAATCGCCAAGCTCGCGCAGCTCGTCCAGCAGGCTCAACGGGTTGGTCCCATTGGCCATCGCCGTTGCCGGCAGCCGGAAGACGAGATGCCAGCCGGTGGCAGGGGGCTCGTCCGCCGTGGCGGCCTGCGCGGCGGCCAAGGGCGCCTGAACCGTGGCGCCGCCTTCGGGCAAGGCCGCCTGCAGGCGCGCCAGGATCGCGTCGCCGGTGGCTTCCAGCCCGGCGCCATCGCCATCGACCAGCGCGCGCATGTGGTCCATGGCCGAAAGGATCACGTGGACCAGTTCCGCCGTTGCCGGGAACAGGCCCTTGCGAACGCGATCGAACGCAGTTTCGCAATGGTGCGTGAACGTCGCCAGCGCATCAAAGCCGAACATCGCCCCCGAACCCTTGAGGGTGTGCAGGCCGCGAAACACGGCATCGATCAACCCGCGATCGTCGAGGCGGTTGGACAAGTCGAGCAGGGCCTGTTCGATCTGGTCGAGCAGGTCGCCGGCTTCCACGCGAAACGCGGCTATCGGGTCAGAATCGCTCATCGGCCCAACACCTTCTTGGCAATGCGCAGCAGCTGGTCGGGCTGGAATGGCTTGACCAGCCAGCCGGTGGCGCCGGCAGCGCGGGCTTCCTGTTTGATGGCATCGTCCGACTCGGTGGTCAGGAAGATGATCGGCGTGCCCATCTGGATAGGCAGCTTGCGGATCTCGCGGATCATCGACAGGCCATCCATGTTGGGCATGTTGAGATCGGTGATGATCATGTCGAACTTCTGGCCCTGCGCCTTGCCCAGGCCCTCCAGGCCGTCGCAGGCCTCGGTCACGGTGTAGCCCGCGCCGGTCAGCGCGATGCGGGTGGCCAGGCGCAGACTGCTGGAATCGTCAACGGTGAGGATGGAGGCCGTCATTGCGGAAGTTCTCCGTGGAACCAGAATTCGAGGGTTTCCGGGCTCGGCTCGGTCAGAAAGCCGGCACGGGCCAGCAGCGCGGCCACGGCCGGGTTGGCCGGGGCGGACAGGCGCAGCGCGCGGCTGTCTCGCACGGCATGCTGGCGCGCGGTTTCCACCAGTTGCACCAGCGTAAGATCGGCATCGGCCACGTCCGAGAGATCGAGCACGAGCGAAGCGTGCGATTCCAGCGCGTCAGCCAGGCTGGCCCACGCGTCGGCGATGGTTTGCATGTTGGCCTTCGGGCCCAGACTGAGGGTAAAACTCATGGCACACTCCGCAGAACGGGCCATGAATTACGGTAGCAGCCTGAAATCGCAGTAAGGTGGCCCTGCGGCATTTCCCCTAGGGGCAGGAATTATGGCCAGCTGCGCGACACTGGCCCCGGGGCGAAATATCGACTAAGGCGCGCCGGCCATTTCCCCTCATCATACCGGACGTTTCGTGACCGATCGCAAGCCTGTCGATGCCGCTGCCGTTGCCATCATGGTCGTGCTTTGCGCGATCTGGGGATCGCAGCAGGTTGCCATCAAACTGGTGGCCAGCGCGATGAGCCCGCTGCTGCAGATGGGTCTGCGCTCGGGCCTTGCGGGCCTCGCCACGCTGGCGGTGGTGCTGTGGCGCGGGGAAGGGCATGCGATCAATCGCGGCACAGTGCTGCCCGGGCTGGCCATCGGCATGCTGTTCGGCACCGAATTCCTGCTGGCAGGCGAAGCCTTGCGCTTTACCAGTGCCTCGCACGTGACGATCTACCTCTATACCGCGCCGATCGGGGCTGCGCTGGGCCTGGGCCTGTTGCGGCCCGACGAGCGCCTGCGCGCAGGGCAGTGGGTGGGGATTGCCCTCTCGTTTGCCGGGGTCGTCCTGGCGTTCAGCGGCGGGGGCGAGGGCGCGGGGTATCCCCATGGCAGCCTGGGCGATGCCCTGGCGCTGGGCGGTGCGTGCGGCTGGGCCTGCACCACGCTGGTGCTGCGCAACTCGACGCTGGCCAATGCCCCGGCGTCGGTCACGCTGTTCTACCAGTTGATGGGCGCGTTCCTGCTGTGCACCCTGGCGGCGCCGGTGCTCGGCGAAACTGCCGTGCATGTCACGCCGGGCCTGCTGGCGAGCCTGGGCTTCCAGGTCGTGATCGTCGCGTTCCTCAGCTACCTTACATGGTATGCGCTGCTGCGCCGCTATAGCGCCGCGCGGCTTGGCGTGCTCAGCTTCATGACGCCGATGTTCGGCGTGGCGGCCGGCGTCTTCGTGCTGGGTGACAGCCTCGATGCCGCGTTCATCACCGGGTCCCTGATGATCCTTGCTGGGATCATCATCGTCAGCACGGCCGAAGCGCTGCCGGCGCGGCTGCTCAAGTGGCGGCCGCGCCCCGCCGTGAACCGGTAAGCTCGCCGATCTTGTCGATCGCTTCGGCTTCCATCGCCTGAAGCTCGGTCATGGTCTTGAGCAAGGCGCTATGCTGGCTTTCCAGCTTGCGCAACCGGCTGCGGATATGCGCCACCAGATGCTGCAATTGTTCCAGCCGGGTGGGATCGACATCATAAAGATCGAGGAATTCCTTGATCTCGCGGATGGTGAAGCCCAGTCGCTTGCCGCGCAGGATCAACTGCATCCGCGCCACTTCGCGGTGCGAATAGATCCGCGTGTTTCCCACGCGCGCCGGCTCGATCAGGCCCTTGTCTTCGTAGAAGCGCAGCGTGCGATGCGTAACGCCAAGGCGCTTGGCCACGTCCTGGATTCCCTGCAGCCCATCCTCGGGTGCGGGTGGCGGCGGTTCTGCTGCCGCCTCTGGCGGATCGGGCAGAGTGTCTATCATGGTGGCCAAAGTTCCCCCCAAAATGGCTTTACCTATTGCGCCGCAACACGCGGATTGCAACGGCCTGATCGCTGCCCGATCAGGCGGGGCTAATTGCGGCCGCCGCAGCTTCGGCTTCGGCCTTGGCGCGTTCTTCGGCCACGAGTTCCTTCTTCGACAGCTTGCCCACCATCGTCTTGGGCAGGCTGTCGCGAATTTCCACGGCCCGCGGCACCTCGATCTTGTTGAGATGCTCGGCCAGGAAAGCCAGAATCGCCTCGGGTGCTACGCTGGTGCCGGCGTGCAGCTTGACAAAAAGCTTGGCGCTTTGCCCGCGATAGCGATCGGGAACGCCGATCGCGATAGCTTCTTCGATTGCCGGGTGCAGATAGGCGGCTTCCTCGATCACGCGCGGATAGACATTGTATCCCCCACTCAGGATCAGGTCCTTGAGGCGGTCGACCAGGTAGAGATAGCCGTCCTCGTCCAGATGCCCCACGTCGCCCGTGCGCAGCGCGCCATCGACAAAGACCTTGGCGGTATCATCGGGGCGTTGCCAGTATCCGGCCATGACCTGCGGCCCGCGCACGCAGACTTCGCCATTGGTGCCCAGCGGCAGGATGGTTTCGGGATTTTCGGGATCGCGGATCTCGATCACGGTGCCCGGGAAGGCCTGGCCGCAACTGTTGGCGCGAATGTCGCCATCCACGGGATTGCACGTGACAATGGGCGAGGCTTCGGTCAGGCCATAGCCTTCGCACACCCGCGCGCCGGTGCGCTGCTCGAACGTCTGGCGCACTTCCAGCGGCAGCGGCGCCCCGCCCGAAATGCACGCGCGCAGGGCGGACAGATCGGGCACCTTGGCATCGTCGAGCGCGTTCATGGCGATGAACAGCGTGGGCACGCCGAAAAACAGCGTGGGCGGCTTGCGCTTGATCGTCGCCAGCATTGCGCCCATTTCAAACCGCGGCATCAGCACCAGTTCCGATCCTACCAGGATCGAGAAATCGAGCACCGCCGTCAGCGCGAAGACATGAAAGAACGGCAGCACCGCCAGGGTGCGCTGCGGCGCGGGCAGATCGCCGTGGATATGCGCCTGCTGCTGCAAGGCATTGGCCGTGAGATTGCGATGGGTCAGCATCGCGCCCTTGGGCGTGCCGGTGGTGCCGCCGGTATATTGCAGCACGGCGAGGTCATCGGGCGCCAGTGCCACTGGCTTGGGCGGATCGCCCCGCGCGATCAGGTCGCAAAAGCGCATGTGCAGCGCATCGTGGGCATAGCGGGCGTGATCGCGGCGCTTGAACAGGCGCCAGCCCCAGGCTTTCACGCGCGGCAGAATGCCCGCCATCGGACAAACCAGGATCGTGGCGAGCTGGCACTCGTCGGCGATCGCCAGAACCTTGCCGTGTATCTCGCGCAAATCGGGAACGGCCACAACGCGCGCGCCACTGTCCTTCAACAGGTGGCACATCTCGCTTTGCGTGTAGAGCGGGTTGAGATTGACGACGACCGCGCCGATCTTGAGCGCGGCGAAATAGAGCACGATGTAATAGGGTGTGTTGGGCAGGCACAGCGCCACCCGGTCGCCCTTGCCCAGCCCGAGATCCTGGAAACCCCGCGCCGCGCGCTCGACCATGCGGCCCAGCGCGCGATAGGTCCAGGTGCGGCCCATGAAATCCACCGCTGGCCGATCGCCGTGATCGCGTACGGCGTTGTCGATCAGGTCGCCCAGCAGCATCACCGGCGGGGACCAGTCGGGCGGCAGGGCGTCGGTTTGCGAAATAGCCTTGGTAGGGGGGGCAGCGACCATGACAGCTTCCGGCTGGAGGGAAGGGATGGCGCCGGAACCCACGCGGGTTCCGGCGCCTTGGGTGATCAGAACGCGATCCGTCCACCCAGCGAGAGCACCACGACATGGGCCTTCTGCAATTCGCCGTTGACCAGGATCGGCGTTTGCGCGGCCGTGCCGGCATAAGCGGCGGTCACGCGATTGATCGGCGCATTGGCCAGGGTGAGGTAATTGGCGGCCACGTCGATCTTGAACGCGCGGCTGAGCGAGTGGGTCGCGCCCAGGGCAAAGTTCCAGCGATTGCTATCGGGCACGCGGGCATCGCGATCGGTCGGGCGCACGGGCGAAACGTCGCGCTGCACGCCGCCACGCACGGTCCACTTGGGGCTCAGATCGGCGTCAAAGCCCACCGAAGCCGCCCAGGTATTGCGATAGTCTTCGGGAATGGCGGTGTTGAGCGGGCTGCCCAGCTTGATCGAATCGAATTCGGCCCAGCCAAAGCGGGTGGCCTGCGCGTTGAGTGTGAAAACCGGGCTCACTTTCCAACGGCCGCCGAACGTCAGCTGCCACGGCGTGGTGAATTCCGCCTGCGTGGAAATCGTCCCGTTGTTGGCGGCCAGCGGACCCAGCAGCCCGGCAATCACCACGTCGCCGTTGAGCTTGTGCGTGATGGCAGACTTGTAGCTGAGACCCACGGTCACGGCCTTGCCGCGGAACTGCACGCCGGCCGAATAGCCCACGTCCCAACCCTTGCCCTTCAAGGTCTGGCTGCCATCGGGCAGCGCGGCCAGCAGGTTGGGCAGGGCATTGCCCAGCGTGGCGTCGGCGTGTTCCACGTTCACCGCAGCACCGATCGAAATCACCGGGGTAAGCTGCAATGCCACGCTCGGCTGGATGTCGATCGTGCGCAGCTTGGTGGTCAGCGCGGTGTAGCGCGCCCAGCTGGTGCCCGAATATTCGGTGGTGAAGTTGTAGGGGGCGGTCACCGCCAGGCCCACGGCCAGGTCACGGCCCAGGGCATGGGCGATCGCGCCAGAGGGCACGACGCCCTTGTGGATCGGATTGTGGGCCACGCTGTCGCCACCAACGGCAGCCGCCGGCTGTCCGGGGCGCTTGATCAGGGTGCCGTTGTTCACCACGTCGCCGGAAGGCAGGATGCCCGTCGCATTGAGCGCGGCCTCGCCGCCGGTCATCCCGGCGATGCTGGCAGGGTTCCACCACAGGCTGTCGACGCCGGTATCGGCCACTTCGCCCGAATAGGCGCGGCCGGTGGCCTTGGCCGACTGGTCCTGAAGATAGAAGCCGCCAGCCAGGGCAGGGCTGGCCAGGCCGGCCGTGCCCGCCAGAAGCATGGCGCAAGCCAGGGTGCGGCGGTTGTTCAGGTTCATCTCTCTCACTCCCATGCAAATTCTTGTTGCTTGTGGTGTCTTCACGTCAGCGCAGCCGCTTCCAGGTCTGCGTCTTGCACAGCGGCCACACGATGCAGCCCTTCAGCTTGAGCGTGTCGGGATCGGCGATCGTGATCGTCGCCTTGTATGTCCCGCCGTCCTCGGGATTGTAGATCGATCCGCCTTGCCAGCCGTCGTTGCTGCGCGTGAAACCTTGCAGAATGGTCAGCCCCTTGAGCGGGCGATTGCGCAGCGCGGCGTTCTTGTTGTTGCCGTCGGCAAAGGCGGGATTGGCGCGTATGCTGTCAGATTCCACCAGGCGGCCGCAGATCGACGGGCCGCAGGGCGCAATTTCGACGACACCGTGCTTGGTGGGCGTGGACCAGCGGCCGATGGCCTGTTCCGGTGCCGCCATGGCGGGGGTGGCATAGGCGCCCACCGTTGCCCCTATCAGGGACACTACGGTGATCGCCAACAACGGCTTTCCTTTCATCATTCTTCATCCTCGACCCAACAACCGAAAGCCCAGAACCAAACAGGCGGCCGTGCGTTTCGATATCCGGTTTCCACCCAGCCTTTCTTGCCTGGCCGGTGTGCGACTCACTCTATGCCCCAAATTTTGGTTGACGTATAGGGAAAGTTGAGCACCATTACGGACGAAAGCAGCGCCAAGGGTGATTCCGTGCTATCGGAAGTGCTCGGGGTAGCTGCCCCACCTGACGAGGATGCCGAAAATCATGCCAAATGCGGTCATCGCCGGATATGCCCGGTCGCCGTTCCACCTTGCCGGCAAGGGTGCGCTCGCCCGCACTCGGCCCGACGATCTCGCTGCCGCCGTCATCAAGGAACTGGTGCAACGCACCGGCCTTGCCTCCGATGCCATCGAGGATCTGATCGTCGGCTGCGCTTTCCCGGAAGGCGAACAGGGTTTCAACGTGGCGCGCCTGATCGGCCTGATCGCCGGCTTGCCCCGCTCGGTCGGCGGGATGACGGTCAACCGATTCTGCGGCTCTTCGATGAGCGCCATCCACCATGCCGTGGGCCAGATCGCCGCGGGATCGGGCGAAGTGTTCATCGCCGCCGGCGTCGAGTCGATGAGCCGCGTGCCGATGATGGGCTTCAACCCGCTGCCCAACCCGGCGCTGGCCAAGGCCAGCCAGGCCTATATCGGCATGGGTGACACCGCCGAAAACCTGGCCAGCCACTACGGCCTTTCGCGTGAAACGCAGGAAGCGTTCGCCGTGGCCAGCCAGCACAAGGCCGCCGCCGCGATTGCTGCGGGCAAGCTCAAGGACGAGATCGTGCCAATCGAGACCAAGGCCGGCGTGGTCGATACCGACGGTTGCCCGCGGCCCGGCACCACGGCCGAGGCGCTCGCCAGCCTCAAGCCCGCGTTCAGCGCCACCGGCACGGTCACGGCCGGCACGTCCTCCCCGCTGACCGACGGCGCCAGCGCCGTGATCGTGGCGAGCGAAGACTATGCCCGCGCCCATGGCCTGCCGATCCTGGCGCGCATCAAGTCGATGGCGATTTCCGGTTGTGCGCCTGAAATCATGGGCATCGGCCCGGTCGAGTCGAGCCGCAAGGCCCTGGCCCGCGCGGGTATTTCGGTTGCCGATCTCGACGTGATCGAACTGAACGAAGCCTTTGCCAGCCAGGCATTGGCCTGCATCGCCGATCTTGGCCTGGATACCGCCAAGATCAACCTGGATGGCGGCGCCATCGCGCTGGGCCATCCGCTCGGCGCCACCGGCGCGCGCATCATGGGCAAGGCCGCCAGCCTGCTGCAGCGCACCGGCGGCAAATATGCCCTGGCCACCCAGTGCATCGGTGGCGGGCAGGGTATCGCCACGGTTCTGGAGGCGATCTGATGCCAGAAGCCATCAAGAAAGTCTGCGTGATCGGCGCGGGCACCATGGGCGCCGGCATCGCCGCCCAGGTGGCCAATGCCGGCGTGCCGGTCCTGCTGCTCGATATCGTGCGCGATCCGGCCAACCGCAACGCGGTGGCGCAGGGTGCGCTGGAACGCCTGCGCAAGGCCGAACCCGCCGCCTTCATGAGCAAGCGCGCCGCCAAGCTGGTGGAAGTCGGCAATATCGAGGATGACCTCGCCCGCGTTGGCGAATGCGATTGGGTGATCGAGGCCATTGTCGAACGGCTCGACCTCAAACACGCGCTCTACGAAAAGCTGGAGGCCGTGCGCCGCCCCGGCACGGCGGTGTCGTCCAACACCTCGACGATCCCGCTCGAACAGCTTGTCGCCGGGCGCAGCGAGGGCTTTGCCCGTGATTTCCTCATCACCCACTTCTTCAACCCGCCGCGCTACATGCGCCTGCTCGAAGTCGTTGCTGGCCCGGCCAGCGACGCGGCGCTGGTCGCCAAGGTCAGCGACTTTGCCGATCGCGCCCTGGGCAAGACGGTGGTGCGCGCCAAGGACACGCCAGGCTTCCTCGCCAACCGTGTCGGCACGTTCTGGATCCAGCAGGCGATCAACGCCGCGCTGGACCTGGGCCTGACGGTGGAAGAAGCCGATGCCGTGGTGGGCAAGCCGATGGGCGTGCCCAAGACCGGGGTGTTCGGCCTGGTGGACCTCGTCGGCATCGACCTGATGCCGCATCTGAAGGCCAGCCTAACCGCCACGCTGCCGGCGGACGACGCCTATCGCGCGATTGCCGTCGATCATCCGCTGATCACCAAGATGATCGCCGATGGGTATACCGGCCGCAAGGGCAAGGGCGGTTTCTACCGCCTCAACCGCGAAGCCGGAAAGCGCAAGGAAACCATCGACCTGGTGAGCGGCGAATACCGCCCAGCGGCCAAGCCGCCGACCATTCCGGGCGCCGCGCTCAAGGACCTGCGCGCGCTCGTCGGCCTCTCGGGCAAGCTGGGCGCCTATGCCTGGGCCGTTCTCGGCCCCACGCTGTCCTATGCCGCCAGCCTCGTGCCGCAGGCGTCTGACGATATCGTCGCCATCGATGTGGCGATGAAGCTGGGCTACAACTGGAAATTCGGCCCGTTCGAACTGATCGACAAGCTCGGCACCGCCCAGTTCGCCGAGCGGCTCAAGGCCGAAGGCAAGCCGGTGCCGGCCATCGTGGAATTGGCCGCCGGTCGCCCGTTCTATCGCGTCGAGGGCGGCAAGCGCCAGGCGCTGGGGCTGGATGGCGAATACCACGATGTTGCCCGCCCCGAAGGCGTGGTCCTGCTCGAAGACATCAAGCTCTCGGCCAAGCCGTTGCTGAAGACCGCTTCGGCCGCGTTGTGGGATGTGGGTGATGGCGTCGCCGCGCTCGAATTTACCGGCAAGATGAATGCCCTGGATGGCGAGGTGATGAAGCTGATCGGCCAGGCGATCCCGCTGGTGGCCGAAAAGTTCAAGGGCCTGGTCATCTACAACGAAGGCAGCCACTTCTCGGCCGGTGCCAACCTGGGCCTCGCGCTGTTCGCCATGAACATCGCCGCCTGGGGCGAGATCGAAAAGCTGGTGGCCGGCGGGCAGCAGGCGTTGAAGGCGCTGAAATACGCGCCGTTCCCGGTGGTCGGTGCGCCCTCGGGCATGGCGCTGGGCGGGGGCTGCGAAGTCTTGCTCCATTGCGATGCCATCCAGGCCCATGCCGAAAGCTATATCGGCCTGGTTGAATGCGGCGTCGGCCTGGTGCCGGGCTGGGGCGGCAATGGCGAAATGCTCGATCGCTGGCGCCAAAATCCGGCGCTGCCAAAGGGGCCGATGCCGGCCGTGGCGAAGGTGTTCGAAACCGTCTCCACCGCCACTGTCTCGAAATCGGCGGCCGAGGCGATCGAGCATGGCTTCCTGCGCCCGACCGACCAGGTGACGATGAACCGCGATCGCCTGTTGGCCGATGCCAAGGCTCGCGCGCTGGCCTTGGCCGAAGGCTATCGCCCGCCCGAACCGCCGGTGTTCCGTCTGCCCGGTGCCGGTGGCAAGACCGCGCTCGACATGGCGGTGCAGGGCTTCCGCGCCCGAGGCCTCGCCACCCCGCACGACGAAGTGGTATCCGGTGCCCTTGCGCGCATCTTGACGGGCGGCGATGCTGACCTGATCGATACCGTGACCGAAGACGACCTGCTGGCGGCCGAGCGTCGCGAATTCACCAGCCTGGTGCGCAATCCCGCGACACAGGCCCGGATCGAGCATATGCTCAAGACCGGCAAGCCGCTTCGCAACTGATTGAGGAGATTTGCCATGCAGATCTATACCGCTCCCCTGCGCGACATGCGCTTCGTGCTCAATGAATTGCACACCGACGATGGCTATGGCGACATTCCCGCCCTGGCCGATTTCACCCCTGACCTGACCGAAGCGGTGCTGACCGAAGCGGCCAAGCTGTGCCAGGACGTGCTCCTGCCGCTCAACCGCAGCGGTGACGAAGAGGGCTGCACGCTGGAAAACGGCGTGGTCCGCACGCCCAAGGGTTTCATCGAAGCCTACAAGGCCTTTACCGAAGGTGGCTGGAATGCGCTGGTACTGCCGCCCGAATGGGGCGGGCAGGGCGCGCCCGAGGCGGTTGGCAAGCTGGTCGAGGAAATGATCTGCGCCACCAATGTGTCGTTCAGCCTCTATCCCGGCCTCACCAACGGCGCGATCGCGGCGCTCACTGTCTATGCCAACGACACGCTCAAGCAGGACTACCTGCCCAAGATGGTCAGCGGCGAATGGTCTGGCACCATGTGCCTGACCGAGGCGCATTGCGGCACCGATCTGGGCCTGCTGCGCACCCGCGCCGACCCCGATGGCGATGACGGCTACAAGATCAACGGCGCCAAGATCTTCATCTCCGCCGGCGAGCACGACCTGACCAGCAACATCGTCCACCTGGTGCTGGCCCGCCTGCCCGATGCGCCCAAGGGCGTGAAGGGCATCAGCCTGTTCCTGGTGCCCAAGTACCTGCCCGATGCCGATGGCAATCCCAGCGTGCGCAACGGCGCCAAGTGCACCGCGATCGAGCACAAGATGGGCCTCAAGGCGTCGGCCACCTGCCAGATGCTGTTCGAGGATGCCAAGGGCTGGCTGATCGGCGAACCCCATCGCGGGCTCGAAGCCATGTTCACGATGATGAATGCCGAACGCGTGGGCGTGGGCATCCAGGGCCTGGGCATTGGCGAGGCGGCCTACCAGTCCGCCGTGTGGTATGCCAAGGACCGCCTGCAAGGGCGCTCGCTGTCTGGCCCCAAGCACCCGGACAAGCCGGCCGACCCGATCATCGTGCATCCCGATGTGCGCCGCATGCTCTTGACCATGCGCGCCTGGAACGAAGGCTGCCGCGGCGTTTCGGCCTGGGTGGCCCGTGCGCTCGACGCTGAAAAGCACGGGGCAGAGCCGGAACAGCGCCAGCGCGCGTCTGACTTTGTCGCGCTGATGACCCCGGTGGTGAAGGCGATGTTCACCGACCTCGGCCTCGAAAGCGCAAGCCTTGCGGTGCAATGCTATGGCGGCCACGGCTTCATCCGTGAAAGCGGGGTGGAGCAGTACATGCGCGATGCGCGCATCGCCATGCTCTATGAAGGCACCAACGGCATCCAGGCGCTCGACCTCGTCGGCCGCAAGATGCCGGCCGAAATGGGCCGCTACTTGCGCAGCCTGTTCCACCCGATCAGCGATTTCATCGAAGCGAACGCGGAAGATCCCGCGATCGGCAAGATGGTCGCCGGCCTCAAGCGTGCGTTCGAGGCGCTGCAAGGCGCCACGGCGATGATCGCCGAGCGCGGCATGAAGGATCCGGAAGAAGGCGGCGCGGCTGCCACCGATTACCTGCGCCTGATGGGTCTGGTCGCCATGGCCTATTGCTTTGCCAAGGCCACCAAGATCGCCAGCCACGCGCTCATGTCGGGCACGGGTGAACCGGCGTTCTACAAGGCCAAGATCGATACCGCGCGCTTCTTCTACGAAAAGCTGCTGCCGCAGTCGGCGGCGCTGTTCCTGGCGATCAAGGCCGGCAAGGGCTCGGTGATGGACTTCGCCGAGGAAGCGTTCTGAGGTTGCGCTAGGCTTCGCACCACCCCCAACCCCTCCTTGCGAAGAGGAGGGGAGTAAGGCCCTGATAAAAAGCCCCCTCCTCTTCAGAGGAGGGGGTTGGGGGTGGTGGAAACCTTAAACCAACGCCTTAAGCCAAGGCCCAAAATCCGCCTTGCCCCGCGCCGTATAGGCCTCCTTGCGCACCTTCTTCTTCACCGACGGATCGACCTGCGGAAACAGGCCGAAATTCACGTTCATCGGCTGATAGGTCTCGGCTTCCGCATCGCCGGTGATGTGCCCCAGCAGCGCGCCCAGCGCCGTGGTGGCGGGCGGCGGCGTCCAATCGCGGCCGGCCAGTTCGGTTGCCGCCATCAGCCCCGCCAGCATGCCGACCGAGGCGCTTTCGACATAGCCTTCGCAGCCGGTAATCTGCCCGGCAAAGCGGATGCGCGGGGCCGATTTGAGGCGCAATTGCCGATCGAGCAGCGTGGGCGAATGGATGAAGGTGTTGCGGTGCAGGCCGCCCAGTCGAGCGAACTCGGCGTTTTCCAGGCCGGGAATGGTGCGGAACAGGCGCACCTGCTCGGCATGCTTGAGCTTGGTCTGAAAGCCCACCATGTTCCACAGCGTGCCCAACTTGTTGTCCTGGCGCAGCTGCACCACGGCATAGGGCCAGCGCCCGGTGCGTGGATCGTCCAGCCCAACCGGCTTCATCGGGCCAAAGCGCAAGGTGTCCTCGCCGCGCTCGGCCATCACTTCGATCGGCATGCAGCCATCGAAATAGGGGGTGTTGGCCTCCCATTCCTTGAACACGGTCTTTTCGCCGTCGAGCAGGCCCTGGCGGAACGCCTGGTACTGCTCCTTGTTCATCGGGCAGTTGATGTAATCCTTGCCGGTGCTTTCCGGTCCGGCGGCCTTGTCCCACCGGCTCGCCATCCAGCACACGTCCATGTCGATCGAATCGCGATAGACGATCGGCGCGATGGCATCGAAGAACGCCAGGCTTTCCGCGCCCGTCGCCGCGCCGATGCTGCTGGCGAGCGATGCAGCGGTCAGCGGCCCGGTGGCCACGATGGTCATGCCGTCGGCGGGCAGGGCGTCCACCCGCTCGCGCACCACCTCGACATTGGGCAGTTCGCCCAGGGCTGCTTCGACCGCAGCGGAAAACACATCGCGGTCCACCGCCAGGGCAGAGCCTGCGGGCACCCGCGCCTTGTCGGCGGCGGCCATGATCAGGCTGTCGCAGCGGCGCATCTCGTGATGCAGCAGGCCAACCGCATTCTTCTCGTCGTCGTCAGACCGGAACGAGTTGGAGCAGACCAGCTCGGCCAAGCCGTCGCCCTGGTGCGCGGCGGTGGTTTCCCCGCTGCCGCGCATTTCGGAAAGCCGCACGCGAAAGCCGCGCCGCCCCAGTTGCCAGGCCGCCTCGCTGCCGGCCATGCCGCCACCGATGATGTGAATCTGATGCGTCATCGCCGTTACGTCGCGTCGGGAAGCGCCACGCTGCCATCGGCCTGGCGGGCCAAGGGCTCCAGCGCCACCACCGCCGCCAGCGGCAGCGGAGCGTAAAGGTGCGGGAACTGTGCCCCGCCGCGCGAGACTTCCCAGCGCACGGCTTCGCCCAGGGCCAGCAGATCGACGGCCGCCACGTGCAGGTCGCTCTGCCCGGCAAAGTGCTTGTCCACCGTCTCGGTCAACTGACCGGCCGTGGACATGTGGATATAGCCATCGGCCAGGTCCACCGGCGCGCCGCCGAACATGCCGCTTTCCAGCTGCGCGCGCTGCTCGGCGGTCAAAACCTTGTAGGCAATGGGATCATGGGTGCTCATTCGTCGGCACCGCCTTCATCGGCAGCAGCCGGCCCAGCGTTACCGTCCGCTTCGCCGGTGTCGATTTCGACATCGGCGATTTCCGCACCTTCCTCGGCGTCCTGCTCGGCGAGGCGCACCGCGCCCACCACGTGCTCGTCGCCCGAAACGTTGAACAGGCGCACCCCGGCGGAACCGCGCCCGATCACCCGCAGCGAGGAAAGCGGCAGGCGGATCAGCTTGGCCTGGTCGGTCACCAGCATGAGCTGGTCGGCCTGGCTGGCGGGGAAGCTGGCGACCACCGGCCCGTTGCGGCCGATATTGTCGATATTGGTGATGCCCTGGCCACCGCGCCCGGTGCGGCGATATTCATAGGCCGAAGACAGCTTGCCATAGCCGTTGGCGCAGACCGTCAGGATGAACTGCTCCTTGGCCACCAGTTCCTGGTAGCGTTCGGCGCTCATCTGCGGTTCGCCTTCCTTCTCGGCCTTCCACGGGGCAAAGCGCAAGTAGTCCTCGCGCTCGTCCTGGTCCTTCACGCCGGCACGATGCAGGATCGAGAGCGAAATCACTTCGTCCCCGTCCTTCAGCGCCATGCCGCGCACCCCGGTGGACGTGCGGCTCTGGAATTCGCGCACATCGTCCGCCGGGAAGCGGATGGCCTTGCCCGCGCGGCTTGCCAGCAGCACATCGTCGCCTTCGGACAGCAGCGCCACGCCGATCAGGCGGTCCTCGCCGTCTTCCTCGAACTTCATCGCATACTTGCCGTTCGAGGGGATATTGGCAAACGAATCCATGGCGTTGCGGCGTACGTTGCCCTTGGCCGTGGCAAACATGACGTTGAGGTTGCCCCATTCCGCCTCGTCCTCGGGCAGCGGGAGCACGGCGGCAATCGTCTCGCCCTGGTCCAGCGCGGGCAGCAGGTTGACCACCGGGCGGCCGCGCGTGGCAGCGCCGCCTTCGGGCAGGCGCCACACTTTCAGGCGATAGACCTTGCCGGCGGTGGAGAAGAACAGCACCGGCGTGTGGGTGCTGGCCACGAACATCGTGGCAACCGCATCCTCTTCCTTGGTCGCCATGCCCGAGCGGCCCTTGCCGCCACGGGCCTGGGCGCGGAACGTGGAAAGCGGGGTGCGCTTGATATAACCGTCGAGCGTGACGGTCACGACCATGTCCTCACGCTCGATCAGGTCTTCATCGTCGATGCCATCGGCCGCCGGCATGATCTGCGACAGACGCGGCGTGGCATAGGCGGCGCGCACGTCCACCAGTTCCTGGCGCATCACGGCATAGAGCTTCTGCCGGTCGGCCAGGATCGCCAGGTATTCCTTGATCGCGGTGGAAAGCTTTTCCAGTTCGTCGCCGATTTCATCACGGCCCAGCGCCGTCAGGCGGTGCAGGCGCAGATCGAGGATGGCGCGGACCTGGATTTCCGACAGGCGATAGGTGCCTTCACCGGCCACGCCATCGTCTTCGATGGCTTCGACCAGGCGGATATAGGGCGCGATTTCGCCCATCGGCCATTCGCGCGCCAGCAGCGCCTCGCGCGCCAGGGCCGGGTTGGCCGAACCGCGGATGATCTTGACCACTTCATCCAGGTTGGTCACCGCCACAACCAGGCCAAGCAGCACATGGGCGCGATCGCGCGCCTTGCTCAGCTCAAACTTGGTGCGCCGCGTGATCACTTCCTCGCGGAAGCGCACGAAGCTTTCGATGATGTCCTTGAGCGTCAGGATTTCCGGGCGGCCGCCACGGATGGCCAGCATGTTCGCCGGGAAATTGGACTGGGCAGGGGTGTTGCGCCACAGCTGGTTGAGCACCACCTCGGGCGAGGCATCGCGCTTGAGGTCCACGACCACGCGCACGCCTTCGCGATTGGATTCATCGCGAATGTCGGAAATGCCTTCGATCCGCTTGTCCTTGGCGGCTTCGGCAATCTTTTCGACGAGGTTGGACTTGCCCACCTGATAGGGGATCGAGGTCAGCACGATGGAGCGGCGGTTGGCGTCGCGTCCGCGGCCTTCCTCCACCTCGTGACAGCAGCGCATCATGATCGATCCGCGGCCCTCGGTATAGGCCTTGCGCGCGCCATGAGCGCCCAGGATCAGCGGGGCAGTGGGGAAATCCGGGCCGGGGATGATCTGGATCAGCTCGTCGATCGAGATCAGCGGGTTGTCCATATAGGCCAGGCAGCCGTCGATCACTTCGCCCAGGTTGTGCGGCGGAATGTTGGTGGCCATGCCCACCGCGATGCCACCCGCGCCGTTGACCAGCAGGTTGGGGAAGCGCGCCGGCAGAACCTGCGGTTCGTTTTCCGCGCCGTCGTAGTTGGGCTGGAAATCGACCGTGTCCTTGTCGATATCGGCCAGCAGCGAGTCCGCAACTTTGGCCAGGCGCGCTTCGGTATAGCGCATCGAGGCCGGCGGATCCGGGTCCATCGAGCCGAAGTTGCCCTGGCCATCGATCAGCGGCAGGCGCATCGACCAATCCTGGGTCATGCGCGCCAGCGCATCATAGATCGCGCTGTCGCCATGGGGGTGATACTTACCCATGGTATCGCCCACGATGCGGGCGGACTTGCGATAGGGCTTGGTCGAAGTGAAGCCGTTTTCGTGGCTGGTCCACAGGATGCGGCGATGCACCGGCTTGAGGCCGTCGCGCACATCGGGAAGCGCACGCGCCACGATCACGCTCATCGCGTAATCGAGGTAGCTGGTCTTCATTTCGTCGACGATGTCGATCCGCTGGAATTCGTGTTCCGGCGTGCCGGGGGTGGGATCGAGATTGGGTGTGTCGTCGCTCACGATGGTGGCTTTGTCGTTTCGTTGTCTGGAAAGAATTGCCCCTAGGCGCCTTTCGCGCAAAAGGCCAGCAAGCATGCCGTTTCCGACATATCTTGCGATCAGTTTTCCACACATGCGACAAGCTGCCTGAACGGCAGGACGAATTGCCATTCAATCCGCGTTCACGGCGTGGCACCTAATGTGCCAAGTGTTGCCAAGGGCGTCATTCCGCGCCACTAGCGCAGGGCCGACCAGGGTAAGCGGCATTGGACTGTGTTTGCCAAACGGCACGGGCAATGTCGGGGTCGAACAGGAGATACAAGATGCGCGGTTCTTTGTGGAATTCGGGTAAGGGCACGATTGCGCGCGCGGCTGTGGCCGTTGCGCTGGCGAGTGGCCTTGGCATGGGCGCCATGGTCGCCCCCGCGATCGCCAAGGAAGCCAAGAAGGAAGAAGGCGGCGGCAATTCCAAGGAATTCGCGGCAGCTGCCGCGCCGTTCCAGAAGTCGTTCAACGATTGGCAGGCCACCAAGGGCAAGGCCGCCGATGCCGATTACAAGGCCGGCGCGCAAAAGCTGGTGTCGGAACTCGGTCCGGTGGAAACCGGCGCCAAGACGCCGCTCGACCGCCTGATCCTGGGCCAGTGGCAGCAGATCCTCGGCGGTGCGCTGGGCGACGGCGCCCTGCAGCAGAAGGGCCTGCAGAACATGGCCGACAGCGGCCAGCTCGGCGCCGACAAGCAGCCGATGGTGCAGTATTTCCTGGGTGCCACGGCCTACCAGAACAAGGACTATGCCACCGCGACCAAGGCGCTCAAGGCAGCGGTTGACGCCAACTACAGCGAAGACAACGCGGCCGAACTGCTGGCCGATTCCTATGTCCAGCAGAACCAGCCGACGCAGGCGCTCGATGCACTCAAGGCCGCCGTGGCCACCCGCAAGGCGGCCAACGGCACCGTGCCGGTCAGCTGGTACAAGCGTGGCCAGGTCATTGCCTATAACGCCAAGCTTGGCCCGCAGGCGATCGAATGGGGCCTGCTCTCGGTGACCGCCGATCCCACCCCGATCAACTGGCTGGGCGCTGGCCAGTTGACCCGTGAATTTAGCCAGTTCGGCAAGGAAGAATCGGTCGACCTGGGCCGTCTGTTCCAGCGCACCGGCGCGCTGGGCGTGGACAAGCAGTACACCGGCCGCGAATATGTCGAATATATCCAGGCCGCCGACCCGCGTCGCCTGCCCGGCGAAGTGCAGAAGATTGCCGAGCAGGGCGTGGCCGCAGGCGCGATCTCGGCTTCCGACCCGTTCGTGTCCGACGCGCTGAGCCAGGCGAAGGCCCGTATCGCCGCGGGCGACAAGGCCTCGCTGGGCGCGCTGGAGCGTGACGCGGCCAAGGCCGCCGACGGCAAGCTCTCGGCCATCACCGCCGACGCTTACCTCTCGTATGGCGAAGCGGCCAAGGCCGAAGCGCTTTACAAGGCCGCGCTGGCCAAGGGCATTCCCGCCCAGGCCGACAAGGACCGCGTGGAAACCCGCCTGGGCATCGCCCTGTCCGACCAGGGCAAGTACGATGAAGCCAAGGCCGCCTTTGCCACCGTCACCGGCGGCGTGCGCGCCCCGCTGGCCCAGCTGTGGACCCAGTATGTGATCACCAAGGGCGCCAAGTAAGCGTCATTCGGGATTACTTGAAACGAGAAGGGCGGCTCCTTGCGGGGCCGCCCTTTTTCGTTGCGGGAATGGATCGCTTCAGGCCGCAGGGGTGAACGCGCCGGTTTCCTCGTCCAGCAAGTGCAGGATGCCGTCGGAAATGGCGAAGAACGCGCCGCGCAAGGTCAATTCGCCAGCGGCTTCCTTTTCCTGCACCCAGGGGAATGTGCGCAGGTTGGCCAGGCTGGCTTTGACACCGGCCAGTTCCATGGCCCGTTCCGCAGTGCGGCCGGTGGTGCCGTGCTCGGCCACCACGGGCTTGCGTGCATCGTCCAGCAGCGAGATCCAGTCGGCCACGAAGCCGCCCTGGCCGCGTGCGGTGCCGGCCATTTCCTGGGTCAGCGCGGCGCGGCAGCCGCCGCACATGCCGTGGCCCATCACCACCACTTCCTTGACCTTGAGCACCTGGATCGCAAATTCCAGGGCGGCCGAAACACCGTGGTGCCCGGGCGTGGTTTCGAAGGGGGGCACCATGGCCGCCACGTTGCGCACCACGAACATCTCGCCAGGATCGGTGTCGAACACCTGGGCAGGATCGACGCGGCTGTCGGAGCAGGCGATGATCATCACCTTGGGCTCCTGCCCTTCGCGCAAGCGCTCCCAGCGCTCACGATGCGGGGTCCAACCATTGTCACGGAAGCGGCGATAGCCGGCGATAAGCTGTTCCAGCTCGGGGGAAGTCGGGTTTGCCATGGCCAAAGGGCATGCCGTGTTCATTTGACACTTTCAAGTGCCCCAAGATGCGCCTATCTGCGCTGGCATGACCGACACTGCCAGCAACCGAGAGCCCATCCAGCCGCAGCGCACCCGCAAGCCTGACTGGATTCGCGTAAAGGCGCCCACCAGCAAGGGCTATGGCGAGACGCGCCAGTTGATGCGCGACTTGAAGCTCAACACGGTGTGTGAAGAGGCCGCGTGCCCCAACATCGGCGAGTGTTGGACCAAGAAACACGCGACGGTGATGATCCTGGGCGACGTGTGCACCCGCGCCTGCGCGTTCTGCAACGTCAAGACCGGCATGCCCCGCGCGGTCGATGCATCCGAACCAGGCCACGTGGCCGAAGCCGCCGCGCGCATGGGGCTTGAGCATATCGTGATCACCTCGGTCGACCGCGATGACCTGCCCGATGGCGGCGCCAGCCAGTTCGTCAAGGTAATCAAGGCGCTGCGCGAGCAGACGCCGCAGACCACGATCGAAATCCTAACGCCCGATTTCCGCAACAAGATGGAAAGCGCCGTCGCCGCCATCGTGGAAGCGGGGCCGGACGTCTACAACCACAACCTGGAAACCGTGCCCCGGCTCTATCCCACGATCCGCCCCGGCGCGCGCTATTACGCCTCGCTGCGCCTGCTCGAGCAGGTCAAGCGGCTCAATCCGATGATCTTCACCAAGTCGGGCATCATGCTCGGCCTGGGCGAGGAACGCCTGGAAGTGCACCAGGTGATGGACGACATGCGCTCGGCCCAGATCGACTTCCTCACCATGGGCCAGTATCTCCAGCCCACGCCCAAGCACACCAAGGTGATGGAATTCGTCACGCCCAAGGCCTTCGATGCCTACGGCGCGATCGCGCGGGCCAAGGGCTTCCTGCAGGTGGCTTCGAGCCCGCTTACCCGGTCGAGCTATCACGCCGGCGAAGACTTTGCCCAGATGCGCGCCGCGCGCGAGGCGCAGTTGGCCAAGGCGGCGGCACGTACCGGGGCCTGAAATGCCGCGCATTGCCGAACAGCGGCGGCTGCAATGGTCGCCGGAGCAGATGTTCGACCTGGTTGCCGACGTGCGCCGCTACCCAGAGTTCCTGCCCTGGGTGGTGGCCACGCGGATCAAGACGGACAGCGAAACCGAAATGGTGGCCGACATGCTCGTCGGTTTCAACGCGCTGCGCGAAAAGTTCACCTCGCGCGTGCGCAAGGTCGCGCCCGACCAGGCCCATAACGCCCGGATCGAGGTGGAATATCTCGATGGTCCGATGAAAAGCCTGTCCAACACCTGGGCTTTTCGCCCGGGCGAGGACGGCACCGGCTGCGTGATCGATTTCAACGTGGATTTCACGTTCCGCAACGCGCTGTTCGAAAAGCTCGCCGGCCAATATCTCGATCGCGCGTTCCGCAAGATGGTCGCCGCGTTCGAAACCCGCGCTGCCAAACTCTACGGCACCGAACAACCCGCATAACCGCCGCGAGAGGGGAGGAGGGCGCTAGCCCCTCATTCCTCGCCCGGCGGCAGCAACAGATCCAGCGCGCACAGCGTTGCCTGGTGGCGCACGGCGCTGCGCGTGCGGCATTGGTCGAACAGCCGCGTCTCGGCCATGATGTCTTCCGGGTTCTGCCCGCGTTGCGCGCGCGCGAACACCACGGTGCCCACCGGCTTCTGTTCCGATCCGCCATCGGGCCCGGCAATGCCGGTGATGGCCACGGCCACGTCGGCGCGCGAATGGGCAAGGGCGCCTTGCGCCATGGACCATGCGGTGGCCACCGAAACCGCCCCCACGGCATCGATCACGTCCATCGAAACACCCAGCACTTCGTGCTTGGCCTCGTTGGAATACGTGACGAAGCCACGATCGAGCACGGCCGACGAGCCGGCAATCTCGGTCAGCGCCGCTGCCACCATGCCGCCGGTGCAGCTTTCCGCCAGGGCCACGGTCCGGCCCAGGCGGCGATTTTCATCGATCACGCGCTGGGCCAGCGCCACGATATCGGGCGGGAGAAGGCAATCGGTTTCCGGGGGCATGATAGGGGTGCTTTCAGTTCTTACGGGGTTTCCGGGCACAGCGGCAGCCCGGATTTGCGGGGCTGGGCGCCCGGCTTGCGCGATGGCGTATCCACCATGCGGATAATGAAGGTAAACAATCCTGCGGTGTTTTCGGGCGGCAGCGGCGCGAGCAAGCGCGTCATTTGTTCCAGCGGCCGGCAATTCTCGGGCTTGAGCGCCTCGGTGACCATCTGCCCCAGCATGCCATCGGCAAAGGGTTGCAGCGCCTTGTCGGGCAGGTTGGCCATCTGGGCGATGGTCTTGTCCTGGTCGGTCTGCGCCAGCTTGATCAGCGCGGCCTTGGCGCGGGGCCAGGCCGCGGGCTTGGCCACGGCATAGCGCTGCACCATGCCCTGGCCTTCACGCGCAAAGAACCCCTGCGGCGCCAGGTGCGGCGCGCAATAGGTCATCGCGCTGTCCATGACTGCGGGCAGGGCATAGGACACCATGGCATTGACATCAGCGGTTTCGAGGCAAGCCGGCGCGGCGGCCTGCGCACATTGGCCGGCCAGCAGCGCGCCCAGCGCCAGGGTTGCGGAAGCGGCGCGGATCATTGCGGCACCACGGTGGCCACGGCCTGGGCGGCGATGCCTTCACCGCGCCCGGTGGTACCCAGGCGTTCGGTGGTGGTGGCCTTCACGCTCACGCGGTCTATCGGCAGGGCGAGGATTTCCGCCAGGCGGGCGCGCATTGCGGCCTTGTGCGGGCCGATCTTGGGCGCTTCGCAGATGATCGTCACGTCGACATGGGCGATGGCCTGGCCGCTCTGCGCCACAAGGGTGGCGGCATGGGCCAGGAAGCGATCGGACGAGGCGCCTTTCCATTGCGGATCGGACGGCGGGAAATGATCGCCGATGTCGCCCGCCGCGATCGCGCCCAGCAAGGCATCGACCAGCGCGTGGATCGCCACGTCGGCATCACTATGCCCCGCCAGGCCCTTGTCGTGGTCGATCTTCACCCCGCACAGCCACAGTTCCTCGCCCGCTACCAGGCGGTGGACGTCAAAGCCCATTCCAACGCGCGGATGAACAGACATGTCGGCACTCTCCAGATCGGCGGCAAAGGTCACCTTGCGCAGCGCCTCGTCTCCCGGCACCAGCGCGACGGGCAGGCCGGCGGCATCGGCCACTTGCGCATCGTCGCCCGCTTCGGCGGCGTCACCCCCGGTGTTGGCGGTCCAGCCACGATGCGCGGCCAGGATGGCAGGATAATGAAAGGCCTGCGGCGTCTGCACGCGATAGAGCCCGTCACGCTCCACCGCCGCGTGGCGCAGGCCATCGGTGCCGCGCACCACGCTGTCGACCACGGGCAGCACGGGAATCGCCCCGGCCACGTTCTCCAGCGCCGCCAACAGTCCATGGATCACGGCGTGGGGCAGGACAGGCCGGGCCGCATCGTGGATGAGCACGCGCGCGGGTGCATCGTCCACCAGCGCTTCAAGCGCCAGCGCCACCGATTCCCGGCGGGTGCTTCCACCCTGGACGAGGGCGACGCCGGGCAAGCCCTGCAGGGCATTGCCTGCCGCCTCTTCCCAGCCCTGCGGAATCGCCACCACGATCGGCGCCACGCCGGCTCCGATCAGGGATTCCACGCTATGGCGCACCAGGGGCTTGCCGTGCCAAACAGCGAACTGCTTGGGCACGCTGCCGCCCGCGCGCAGGCCCTTGCCCGCCGCCACCACGATTGCGGCGGTTGCAGGTGCTTTGGTTTCGGTTGAAAGGGGAGGGGCAGGGTTCATGCGAGGTGCGCCTCTACCAGCAGGGCGGAGCGAAGCCAAGCGGCGCTTGCGCTCGCCCGGATAGCCCGCTTGCCCGGCGGGTCGTCTTGGACTATGGGCTGCCTGTTTTTTAGGCAGTTATACGCAGATCATGACCCAGGTTCCCGTTCCCCCCGTTCTTGCCCCGCTCGACGTCGGCCCCGTGCGCATTGGCTGCCCGGTAGTGCTGGCGCCGATGACGGGCGTGTCCGATCTGCCGTTCCGCCTGATGGTGCGGCGCTTCGGTTCGGGCCTGAACGTCACGGAAATGATCGCCAGCCCCGCCGCGATCCGCGAAACACGCCAGTCGATCCAGAAATGGGCTTGGCACCCGACAGAAGAACCCGTTTCGATGCAACTGGTCGGCTGCGATCCCGAACAGATGGGCGAGGCTGCCAAGCTTTCCGAAGATCGTGGCGCCGCCATCATCGACATCAACATGGGCTGCCCGGTACGCAAGGTGGTCAACGGCTATGCCGGCTCTGCCCTGATGCGCGAAGTGCCGCTGGCCTCCCGCCTGATCGAGGCGACGGTCAAGGCTGTGAAGGTGCCCGTGACGGTCAAGATGCGCATGGGCTGGTGCCATGACAGCCTCAATGCCCCTGAACTGGCGCGCATCGCGCAGGATCTGGGCGCGCAGATGATCACCGTCCACGGCCGCACCCGCAACCAGATGTACAAGGGAAGCGCCGACTGGGCCTTCGTGCGCAAGGTGAAGGACGCGGTGACGATCCCCGTGGTCGTCAACGGCGATATCTGCGGGATCGAGGACGTGGCGCAGGCCGTGGCGCAAAGCGGCGCCGATGGCGTGATGATCGGGCGCGGCGCCTATGGCCGGCCCTGGCTGCTCGGCCAGGTCATGCATTGGCTGCAGACCGGCGAAGTGCGCCCCGATCCCACGATCGAGGAGCAATATCACCTGATCGTGGAGCATTACCGGATGATGCTCGAACACTATGGCCCGGTGACCGGCGTCAACATGGCACGCAAGCACCTGGGCTGGTACACCAAGGGGCTGCCGGGCTCGGCTGAATTCCGCAATCGCGTCAATTTCATCGACGACGCGTCCGACGTGCTGGACAATCTCGAAGCGTTCTACGCGCCGCTCCACACCCGCGAAGCGGCATGACCCAAGGCATGGACCGCACCCGTGCCGAACATCTGGTGCGGCCCGATCCCAAGCGCATGATCGCCAGCTTTCCGCTGGCCGTGCTGCTGTTGGCGCCCGACATGACGATTTCGGCGGTCAACCCGGCGGCGGAACAGTTGCTGGGGCAAGGCGCGCGGCGCGTGGTGGGCAAGGCCCTGGCCGACATTCTCGCGTTCGAGGAACCCTTGATCATGAGCCGCCTGGCGGATGCCGAAACGCATCTGGTGGCGCGGCGCGTGCGCGTGGGCCTTGGCGGTAAAAGCCCACGGGCGCTCGATGTCATGACCGCGCCGGTGCAGCATCATCCCGGTTGGCAGATGCTGGTGCTGCATGAAATGAGCGGGGTCGAAGGCCTTAGCGACGACGTGCCAGGCGTTGGCGGTGGCGAGACCGGCGCCCTGCGCGCGCCCGAGGTCTTGGCGCACGAAATCAAGAACCCGCTGGCCGGCATCCGTGGCGCGGCGCAGTTGCTGGATCGCAAGCTGGGCGAGGCCGATCGTGCGCTGACCGGGCTGATCACGGCCGAAGTAGACCGCGTCGCCAAGCTGATCGATCACATGCAATCGCTTTCCCGCCGCATTCGCGAACCGGCGGTGCCGTGCAACCTGCACGAGGCGGTGCGCCGCGCCCAGGCGGTGATCGCGGCCAGCGATCCCGGCGCGGTGCTGGTGCACGAGGAATTCGATCCTTCGCTGCCGCCCGTGACGGCCAATCCCGATGCGCTGGTGCAAGTGCTGCTCAACCTCATGACCAACGCGCGCGAGGCATGCGAAGGCCAGGCCAACCGCCGAATTGTCGTGCGCACGCGCTTTGCCAGCGGCATCCAGGTGCATTCCCGTGCCGGCAAGCCGCTGCGCCTGCCGATCGAAGTGCGCGTCAGCGACAATGGCCCTGGCATCGACCCCGCCCTGCGCGATCACATTTTCGAACCCTTCGTCACGGCCAAGAAGAACGGGCAAGGGCTGGGCCTGGCCCTGGTGCAGAAACTGGTGCGCGAAATGAACGGTCGCATCACCCACGATCGCGACGAGGCTGGCGGATGGACTCACTTCCGCCTGCACCTGCCCGTTGCGGGCACCGTCCAGAGCGATTGAGGCCATGAAAGAATCCATTCTCCTGGTTGAGGACGATTCCTCGATCGCCATCGTCATCACCGCCGCGCTGGAGGCGGAGGGCTTTCATGTCGATCGCTGCGACAGCATTGCCGGGCGCGATTGCCTGCTGGCCGGCAAGGCCTATGGCCTCATGTTGACCGACGTGATGCTTACCGATGGCGATGGGATCGAAACCTTGCCGCCGGTGCGCGCGGCGTTCCCGCGCATGCAGGTGATCATCCTGTCGGCCCAGAACACGCTCGATACCGCGGTGCGGGCCAGCGACACCGGGGCGTTCGAGTATTTCCCCAAGCCGTTCGACCTGGAAGAACTGGTGCGCACGGTGCGCCAGGCGCTCGGCGCGCTCGACGGTGGCGACCTGCCCGACGCGGCGGACGACCTCGGGCAGGGCCTGCCGCTGGTGGGCCGCAGCCCGGCCATGCAGGCGGTCTATCGCATGATCACGCGCGTGTTGCGCAACGATCTGACCGTGCTGATCCTGGGCGAATCCGGCACCGGCAAGGAACTGGTGGCCGAGGCGATCCACCAGTTGGGCAATCGCCGCGACGGCCCGTTCGTGGCCGTCAACACTGCCGCAATTCCCCACGAACTGATCGAGAGCGAACTGTTCGGGCACGAAAAGGGCGCGTTCACCGGCGCGGTGGCGCGCCAGATCGGCAAGTTCGAACAGGCTGCGCGCGGCACACTGTTCCTCGATGAAATCGGCGACATGCCGCTTGAGGCGCAGACCCGCCTGCTGCGCGCGCTGCAATCGGGGCGCATCCGCCGCGTGGGCGGGACCGAGGAAATTGCCCTCGATTGCCGGATCATCGCGGCCACAAACCGCGATCTGGTGCCGATGATCGCCGCCGGCACGTTCCGCGAAGACCTTTATTACCGCCTTGCCGTGGTCCCGATCGAGCTGCCCCCGCTGCGTGACCGGGCCGACGACGTGGAGGCGCTGTCGCGCCATTTCCTGGCCCGCGCCGCCACGGAAGGCCTGCCCCGTCGCCAGCTTTCGGCAGCCGGCGCCGCCTTGCTGGCTCGACAGCCCTGGCGCGGCAACGTGCGCGAACTGCGCAATTTCATCTTCCGCCTGGCCCTGCTGGCGCGCGACGACGTGATCGACGACGCCACGATCGAGCCCTTGTTGGCGGCCGATAGTGGCGCTGGCCGCACGGCAGAAGGGGAAGGGGGCAACCCGGCCAGCGCCCCGGCCGATTTCGCCGCCGCGCTCGAGGCTTACCTGGCCCAGGCGCGGCCCGAGCCGGGCATGCTCTATGATGCTGCGCTGGCCGCGTTCGAGCGGCCGCTGTTCCTGCATGCGCTCGCGCAGACCGGCGGCAACCAGCTGCGCGCCGCGCAATTGCTGGGGATCAACCGCAACACCTTGCGCAAGCGCCTGGTCGATCTGGGCATTGCGCCCGAGGATGCGCTGGGTGGCCGCTGAGCGGCGATACGGCGGGGCAAGCTGTCACAAAAACACTTGCAATTTTGCAACAGCGGCGTTGTAAAGGCGCCACGATGGTCGCAATTGCAACACGTTCGGGCAAACGCCTGCCGCGCTGGTGGCGCCGGCTGCTGGTCGCCCTGCGGCGTGCCAACGTGTTCCTGCTATTGGAAATGACCGCCGGAACGGCGCTGATCACGATGCTTGCGGTATCGTGGCAGACGGTCAGTGCCAATGGCGCGGCCAACCAGTTGCTGCCCGCGCGGCTCACTTCGGTCTTGCTGATCGGTTCGCTCGTGCCGGCCATGGCGCTGATCGTGCTGGCCGGACGCCGCTTGGCGCTCGCCCGCGCGGCGCGCAGCGGCCTTGGCACCAGCGGGCGCCTGCACGTGCGCCTCGTCTGGCTGTTCTCGCTGATCGCGGCCATTCCCACCCTGCTGGTGGTGATCTTTGCCTCGCTGTTGTTCCAATCGGGCGTGGAATTCTGGTTTTCCAACGATTCCCGTGGGATGCTGGAAAATGCCAGCAGCCTGGCGCGGGGCTATTATGCCGACAAGCTGCGCGACGTGGGGCGTGAAAGCGTCGCCATGGCCGGCGACGTGCGTGGGTATTTCGACCAGGCGCCGATCACCAGCCAGGATTTCCTCGCCGGCTATTCCTGGCAGGTCTACAGCCGCAAGATGGACGAGAGCGCGATCATCGAACGCGCCCGCGACGGCACCTTGCGCACCGCCGCCATCGTCGATCCCAACGTCAAGGACGATCGCGAGCGCATCACACCCGACGAGTTGAAGAAGCTCGACGCCGGCGAGCAGGTGGTGGTCAAGGCTTCGGCCGAGCGCATCGAGGCGGTCACCACGATCGATCACCAGCGCGGCATCTACCTTTACGTCGCCCGCAATTCCGACAAGCTGGCCCTCAACCAGTTCGAGCGCGCCAAAAGCGTGCTGAGCGCCTATGACGTGCTCACCCGCAGCGCGCGCGCCATCCAGCTGCGCTTCAACGTGGCGCTGTTCATCATCAGCCTCGCGCTGGTGGTGCTGGCGGTGTGGGTTGCGCTGCGTTTTGCCGATCGCCAGGTTGCCCCGTTGATCGAACTGGTCAAGGCCGCGCGCAGCGTGGGCAGCGGCAACTTTGCCATGCGGGTGGCGCCGGGCAAGGACGTGGACGAAGTCGGCATGCTGACCCGCGCGTTCAACCGCATGACCGCGCAGCTCGAAGGGCAGACCCAGGCCCTGGTCAACGCCAATGCCCAGCTCGACGTGCGCCGCGTCTTCATCGAAACGGTGCTGGAATCGATCACCGCGGGCATCGTTTCGGTCGGCCCGGACGGTACGATCCAGCTGATGAATTCCTCGGCGCAAAAGCTGCTGCTCGAAGATCCCGGCGTTTCGGCCGACGGCCGCCCCCTGGCCGAAATCGCGCCGCAGATCGCGCAACTGGTGGCGAACGGCGAAAGCAGTGGCATCGTGCAATATGCGCGCCAGGGGGACTTGCTCACCCTGGCGGTGAAGGCGCGGGCCGATCGCCACGGCCACGTGATCACCTTCGAGGATATCACCCGCCAGTTGATCACCCAGCGCCGCGCGGCCTGGTCGGACGTGGCGCGCCGCATCGCGCACGAAATCAAGAACCCGCTCACCCCTATCCAGCTGGCCACCGAGCGTCTCAAGCGTCGCTATCGCCGCCAGATCCTGACCGATCCCGAACTGTTTGAGGAACTGACCGCCACGATCATCCGCCAGGTGGGTGACTTGCGCAAGATGGTGGACGAGTTCTCCTCCTTCGCGCGCCTGCCCAAGCCGGTGTTCCGCAGCGAGGACGCCAGCGACCTTGTGCGCCAGGCCCTGTTCCTGCAGGAAGTGGCCCATGCCGACGTGACGTTCACGTTCTCCAGCGAAGCCGCTTCCGTCCCGTTCCAGTGCGACCGGCACCAGTTCGGCCAGGTCATGACCAACGTGCTCAAGAACGCGGTCGAGGCGATCGAGCAGCAGCGTGCCAAGGCGGCCGATCTCGATTATCGCGGTCGCATCGCGGTACTGCTCGATGACGACGCCACGTCGGTCACGGTCACCGTGATCGACAATGGCGTGGGCCTGCCGGTGGAGCGGGAACGCATCCTCGAACCCTATGTCACCACCCGTGAAAAGGGCACGGGCCTTGGCCTCGCAATCGTCAACAAGATTGTCGAGGAACATGGCGGCGACATGGCCTTTGCCGCCGAACCGGCGGGCGGCACGCGCGTCACCATGCGCTTCGCCCGCGATCCCGTGGCCCAGGCCACAATCCCCGCAACGGCGCCACCGGGCGAAACGGTGACCGCCACGCAACACTGATCCCCTGCCAGACCACAGGATTCCACCAGACTTTTCCACAGGACCAATACTTCCCATGGCTCTCGATATCCTCATCGTCGACGATGAACGTGACATCCGCGAACTGGTTGCGGGGGTGCTCAGCGACGAAGGCTATGGCTGCCGATTGGCCGCCGACAGCACCTCTGCGCTCGCTGCGGTTGACGAACGGCGGCCCAGCCTGGTGCTGCTCGACGTGTGGCTGCACGGCAGCCCGATGGACGGGCTGGAAGTGCTGGACGAGATCAAGAAGCGCGAGCCGGAATTGCCGGTGATCATCTTCTCGGGCCACGGCAACATCGATACCGCCGTTTCGGCAATCAGCCGGGGCGCCATGGATTTCCTGGAAAAGCCGTTCGAGGCAGAGCGTCTGTTGCTGCTGGTGGAGCGCGCGACCGAAACCGAGCGCCTGCGCCGCGAAAACCAGCGCCTGCGCCAGGGCTTCGTCGCTTCGGAGGAATTCACCGGCAATTCCGCCGCGATCAACCAGGTGCGCGCCACGTTGAAGCGCGTGGCCAATACCGGCAGCCGCCTGCTGATCACCGGGCCGGCCGGATCGGGCAAGGAAGTGGCCGCGCGCCTGCTGCACAGTTGGAGCCCGCGCGCACAGAACGCGTTCATCACGGTCAATTCCGCCCGCATCACGCCCGAACGCTTTGAACAGGAACTGTTCGGCGAGGAAGCCGATGGCAAGCTGGTGCGCGCCGGCCTGCTGGAAATGGCCGATGGCGGCACCCTGTTTCTCGACGAAGTGGCCGACATGCCGCCTTCAAGCCAGGCCCGCATCCTGCGCGTGCTGACCGAGCAGGCCTTTGTGCGCGTGGGTGGGCATCGCCAGATCCGCGTGGACGTGCGCGTCGTTTCGTCCTCGTCCCGCCCGCTGGAAAAGGAAATTGCCGAGCGGCGTTTCCGCGAAGACCTGTTCTATCGCCTCAATGTCGTTCCCGTGACGATCCCGCCACTGACCGAGCGGCGCGACGATATTCCCGCGCTGGTCGACCATTTCTTCACCCGCTATGCCAGCGAGCAGGGCGTTTCCCCGCCGGGCATCACGCCAGAGGCGATGGCCGCGCTGCAAAGCTATGATTGGCCCGGCAACGTGCGCCAGCTGCGCAACGTGGTGGAACGCACGATCATCCTCACCCCGCGCGAGCGCCTGGCCCGGATCGAGGCCGACATGCTGCCTGCCGAAATCGTTTCGACCCGCCTGGGCAACGAAACCGGCACGTCTGCGCTGATGGGTGTGCCGCTGCGCGAGGCGCGCGAGAATTTCGAGCGCGAGTACCTCAAGGTGCAGATCCGCCGCTTTTCCGGCAACATTTCCAAGACCGCCAGCTTCATCGGGATGGAACGCTCGGCCCTGCATCGCAAGCTCAAGCTCTTGGGCATGGCGGAGCGGCGCGACGACGAGGACGAAGACTGAATTTCGGTTCTGTCGCTCGCGGCTTTTACGCATAAGCGAAGGTTTGCGACAAAAACCCGGTTTACGCGGACGCGAAGCGGCCATAAGACAAGGATCGAACCCGGCTTGTGGCCATTGTGGTGTCATCTTGCACCGCAATGATCATGGGCCAGATCGCGCAGCCTCAAGAAGAGGCCCGCCAATATAACGGAGTCACGCGAAATGACCGGAAAGACACTCTCCGCACGTCCCCGCGCCAAGGCTGAAGCCGCCCCGGCCGAAACCACGGCCAGCGCGCCTGCATCGGCGCCCGCTGCATCGGCCCCCGCTTCTTCGGGTGGCGCAGTGAAGGGCCAGAACCTTCAGGACGTGTTCCTCAACCACCTGCGCAAGAACAAGATTCCCGTCACCATGTTCTTGGTGAAGGGCGTCAAGCTGCAGGGTATCGTCACCTGGTTCGACAACTTCTCGATCCTGCTGCGCCGCGATGGCCAGTCGCAGCTGGTCTACAAGCACGCGATCTCCACGATCATGCCGGGCCAGCAACTGTCGGTCGCGCACTTCCAGAGCGGCGGGGACGACAACGGCAAGAAGCGCCTCCTGCAGGAAGTGTTCCTGTCCAGCGTGCGCGATGCCGGCGTGCAGGTCACGATGTTCCTGGTCAACGGCGTGATGCTGCAGGGCAAGGTTGCCGCCTATGATCTTTTTTGCATGTTGCTGGAACGCGAAGGCTATGTGCAGCTTGCATACAAGCACGCCGTCTCGACGATCCAGCCTGCCGGCCACGTCGATCTGACGGGTGACTGGGAAGGCGAAGCGAACTGAGCACGTTTGAATTTGGTCGCAACGCGGGTGACATCGAAGGCGAAGTCAGCCGCGGTGCGCGCGCCATTGTCGTTCTGCCCGATATTCGCCAGCGCGGCGGCTTGGGCGAAGACGCCGAAGCGCGCCTGGAAGAAGGGCAGGGCCTGGCCCACGCCATCGGTATCGACGTGGTCGATGCCTTTATCGTGCCGATCCGCGCCGTGCGCCCCGGAACGCTGTTCGGGGAAGGGCAGGTGGAACGCCTGGCCGTCAGTATCGCGCAGAACGAGGCCGAGCTGGTCATTGTCGATGGCTCGCTGTCGGCAATCCAGCAGCGCAACCTGGAAGACAAGCTCAAGCGCAAGGTGATCGACCGCACCGGGCTGATCCTCGAAATCTTCGGGGAACGCGCCGCCACGGCCGAAGGGCGCCTGCAGGTTGAGCTTGCCCACCTTGATTACCAGGCCGGCCGTCTGGTGCGTTCGTGGACTCACCTTGAGCGGCAACGCGGCGGCTTCGGCTTCCTGGGTGGTCCCGGCGAAACCCAGATCGAGGCGGACCGGCGGATGATCCGCAACCGCATGGGCCGCTTGCGCCGCGAACTTGAGCAAGTGCGCCGCACGCGCGGATTGCACCGCGAGCGGCGCCAACGCGCGCCTTGGCCGGTGATTGCCCTGGTTGGCTATACCAATGCCGGCAAATCCACGTTGTTCAATCGGTTGACCGGGGCAACGGTGATGGCGGAAGACCTGCTCTTCGCAACGCTTGATCCCACGATGCGGGCGATCCGCTTGCCCAGCGTGGAAAAGGCCATCTTGTCCGACACCGTCGGCTTCATTTCCGATCTGCCGACCCAGCTTGTCGCCGCGTTCCGCGCAACGCTGGAAGAAGTGACCGCCGCTGACGTGATCGTGCACGTGCGCGATATCGCCAATCCGGCGGCCGCGCAGCAGAAAGCCGAAGTGGAAGAAATCCTGGCCGATCTGGGCGTTATCGGGGAAGGGTGCAGCAATATCCCCATCGTCGAGGCATGGAACAAGTGGGACCTGCTATCGACCGAGGACCGCGAGACGCGCGAGGCGATCATTGCCCATGCCGTGCCCGAACAGCCCGTCGTGCCGATTTCGGCGGTGACCGGGGAAGGCGTCGATGCGCTGCTCGACGTCTTGAGCGAACTGCTCACCGGTGGCGCGCAAGTGCTGGAACTGACCGTGCCAGTGGCCGATGGCCAGCGCCTGGCCTGGCTTCACGCCCATGGCGAAGTGCTGAGCGAGGAAGCGAACGAGGACCAATCGGCGCTGCGCCTGACGGTGCGGCTAAGCCTGGCTGATATCGGCCGTTTCACCACGCTCTGAGGCTTTAACCGCCTGCCACAAGGCTTCCTGGCGGTCGAGGTCGAGTGTCGCGAACTGGCCGCCGGCCAGGGCTTCCATCGCGCGAAAGCGACGCTCGAACTTGGCATTGGCGCGGGCCAGCGCGTCCTCGGGTGCGATGCCGTGGGCGCGCACTGCGTTGACGGCGGCAAACAGCAGGTCACCGGCTTCCTCCAACTTGTGCGCCTCGCTCTGTGCGGCGGCCAGTTCATCCAGTTCCTCGATGACTTTGGCTGCCGGGCCTGCCAGATCAGGCCAATCGAAACCGACGCGGGCGGCGCGCTTCTGCAGCTTTTCCGCGCGCATCAGTGCCGGCAGCGCCAGGGCTACGCCGTCCATCGCGCTCTGCTCGCCCTTGGCGGCGCGCTCGGCCGCCTTGCGATTTTCCCAGCGCTCCTCGCGCGATTGGCCTTCATCGTCCTCGCCGCCAAAGATGTGAGGATGGCGCGCTTCCATCTTTTCGGCGATGGCCGCCGCCACGTCATCAAAGCGGAAAAGGCCGGCCTCCTGCGCCATGCGGCTGTGGAACACCACCTGCAACAGCAGATCGCCCAGTTCCTCGCGCAACGCCGCCATGTCGCCACGCGCGATGGCGTCGGCCACTTCATAGGCTTCTTCGATCGTGTACGGCGCGATCGTCGCGAAATCCTGAGCGAGATCCCACTCGCAGCCTTGCTGCGGATCGCGCAGGCGGGCCATGATTGCCAGCAGGCGATCGAGCGCGGGAGAACCATTGGTGACCGGTTGGGAGAGCGTCGTCATGGTGCAAATCCTACTGCGAAGGGCGGCCGATGTCATCCATGCGCAGCGGGCTCCTTATGATGGATAAGATGTATTATGTAAAATGAAGGGCGGCCATCACGTGGATCAACGCTGGGTCACCCAGTCATAAGCCAAGGCCGTCAGCACGATGATCACGATCCAGATCAACGCCATCTGGGCCCTGGCGCCCCATGCCACACGGCGAAAGGCGCCGTTGCGAGACACGAGGACCAAAGCCATGGCCAAGCCGATCAACGCAACGATGCGATCTGGCGTGATCATGGCATGGCGCTCACAGGGTGATCTCCAATCCGTCATAGCCAGGCTGGACGTGATCGGGCGTTTCTGCGCACAGCGCGCGATAGTCCATCGACTTGTCGAGATGCGTCAGCACCGCCTGGCTAGCGCGGCATGCTTCCACCAGTTCCAACGCCATGGCCAGATGCGCATGCGTTGGATGTGGCTGGCGCCGCAGCGCATCGACCACAAGCACGTCAACCCGATAGAACAGGTTGATCATCTCGGCATTTATTTCTGAAAAATCCGTGGCATAGCCAATGGATTTACCATTCTGGTCGAACCGGAAAGCAGTCGATTGCGCGGGTCCATGGGCCATCTGGCAATGGCTGATGCCGATGCCCGCCACCATCCGCACGCGATCGAGATTATCGAGATTGCAGATCGTGTGATAGCCATGCTGCCCGGCAAAGACATAGCCGAAGCGCTGCCGCAGCCGCCGCACGGTTTCATCGGCAGCATAGCCCGGGATCGGCGCGCCGCGGCCCATGCGCAGCGGGCGCAGATCATCGATGCCGTGCGTGTGATCGGCGTGATCGTGTGTCCACACCACGCCGTCGATACGGTCGATCTCGGTGGCCAGTAACTGATGCCGCAAGTCGGTTGGCGTATCGACGAGGATGCGCGAACCGTCCGCACCCTCTACCACGATGGCCACGCGCGTGCGGCGGTTGCGCGGTTCGCCGGGGTCGCAATCGCCCCAGTCGTTGCCGATGCGCGGCACGCCGGTTGACGTGCCCGAACCCAGCATCACCAGCTTCATGCCGCCGGCCTTTCCGCCTTCACAAACAGCTTGAAGAAGTTATCGGTGGTCTGCGCGCCGAGTTGTTCCAGCGAAACGCCACGCAGGCCGGCCACGAAGGCCGCGGTATCGGCCACGAACGCCGGTTCGCATTTCTTGCCCCGATGCGGGATCGGCGCCAGGAACGGTGCATCGGTTTCCACCAGCAGCCGATCGTCGGGTATCGTCGCAACGAAGGCCTGCAAGTCCTTGGCATTCTTGAACGTCACGATGCCGGAAATCGAGATGGTCAGGCCCAGATCCAGCACCGCCCGGCCAAATTCGGCCGTGGCGGTGAAACAGTGGATCAGCGCGGGGAAGGCCCCCTTCCCCATCTCCTCGGTCAGGATGCGCAGCGTGTCATCTTCCGCATCGCGCGTGTGGATGATCAGCGGCAACCCGGTGTCGCGGGCCACGCCGATATGCACGCGGAACAGATCCTGCTGAACCTGGCGGTCGGAATGATCGTAATAATAGTCGAGCCCGGTTTCGCCGATACCGATCACCCTCGGATCGTCGGTCGCCGCCGCCAGCACGGCCGCGCCGAGATCGGCATGGCCATCTGCTTCGTGTGGATGGATGCCGACGCTCGCCCAGACATCCGCCTCGCGATGGGCGACGGCCACGACCGCCTCCCACTCGCGTTGCCGGGTGGAGATGTTGAGGAACCCGCGCACGCCGCGCGCGCGCGCTGCCTCCAGCGCCTCGGCCTGCCGGTCGACCAGCCCTTCGTAAATCAGATGGCAGTGGGAATCGATCAGCATCAGGCGCTTGCGCCTTCCTCGGCCGGCAGTTCCAGGCGCGGGAATGCGCCCACGGGCTGCGCCAGCGCTTCGCCGGTTGCCACGCGTTCCATGTACCACCCGGCATGGCCGAGGGCGCCAAAGCCGCGCTGTTCGGCCGGAATGCCGAGCTGGTCCAGCACCTTGCCAGCAGCAGTCGGCACAACCGGGGCAATGGCAATGGTCAAGTCGCGAATGGCCATGAACAAGGTAAGCAGCACGGCGCGCATTCGTTCCGGATCGGTCTTGCGCAGCGTCCAGGGCGCCTGCTCGTCGATATAGGCGTTGCAGGCAAAGACCGCGCGCATCCAGGCTTCGATCCCGGCCGAGAAGTTGAGCGCGGCAAACTCGCGCGGCAAATCCTCGGCGGCCGCACCATGTACGGTGGCCAACAGCGTGTCATCGGCCTCGGTGCTCGAAAACGTGTCGAGCTTGCCATCCATGTTCTTGAAGATCATGGAAAGCACGCGCTGCACCAGGTTGCCATAACTGTTGGCCAGCTCGGCATTGCAGCGCGTCACGATCGCATCGGGCGACCACGAGCCATCCTGCCCGAACGCCACTTCGCGCATGAAGAAATAGCGCACCGCGTCCACGCCAAACGTCTCCGCCAGCGCGATGGGATCGGTCACGTTGCCCAGCGACTTGGATTCCTTCTGCCCGCGATTGAGCAGGAAGCCATGGCCGAACACCTGGCGCGGCACCGGCAGACCGGCGCTCATCAGGAAGGCGGGCCAGTAGATCGTGTGGAACCGCACGATGTCCTTGCCGATCAGGTGCAGGTTTGCTGGCCAATACTTTGCAAAGGCATCAGTTTTTTCCGGCCAGCCGAGGCCGGTGAGATAGTTGGTCAGCGCATCGACCCACACGTACATGACATGGTTGTCGCTGCCCGGAACCTTCACGCCCCAGTCAAAGCTGGTGCGCGAGACCGAAAGATCGCGCAGCCCCTGCGAGACGAATGCGATCATCTCGTTTCGGCGCGCCTCGGGCCGGATGAAATCGGGATTTTCGGTATATAGCGCGAGCAGCTTGTCCTGGTACTTGGACAGTCGGAAAAACCAGCTTTCCTCCACGGTCCATTCCACTGGCGTGCCCTGGGGCGAAAGCTTGGCGCCCCCTTCCCCTTCGATGAGTTCGCTCTCGTCGTAATAGGCCTCGTCCCGCACCGAGTACCAGCCTTCATAGCGATCGAGATAGAGATCGCCGTTGGCTTCCATCCGCTTCCAGATTTCCTGGCTCGCCGTGTGGTGGCGCGGTTCGGTGGTGCGCAGAAATACGTCATAATTGACGTTAAGGGCGTGCGCCATATCAATGAAATGCTGCGACATCTGGTCGCTCAGCTGCGCCGGCGTCAGATCCAGGTCGCGCGCCTTTTGCGCCATCTTCAGGCCATGTTCGTCGGTTCCGGTCTGCAGGCGCACGTCGCGGCCCATCGCCTTGTGGAACCGGGCGATCACGTCTGCGGCGATCGCTTCATAGGCATGGCCGATGTGCGGCTTGCCGTTGGGATAGGAAATGGCGGTGGTGATGTAATAAGGTTCGCCCATGGCGACAGTCGCTTCCTTCAGCGGGATGTTGCCCCCGCTCTAGTGCGAGCAGCGCGCGCCAGCAACCCGCCGATTTCCATAACCAGCAGCGCGGGCTCGAAGTTGTGCGTCGGCACTTCGCGCGCCAGCTCCACCAGATGCTGGTGCGCGGCAATGATCCTGAGGCGATTGTCTGCGCCTGCTTCCACCACCGCCTCGCCCAACACGGTCCGCGCCGCCTCGATCGTTGCCAGCAGCCGCTCGCGATCCGGCCTTGCCCCCAGTGCCGCGCCCAGTTCGCCACGCAGCGCCAGATCGGGATCGCCCTCGCGCAGGATGCGGCGCAGCAGCGCGAGCGGGCGCCCCAGATCGTGCGCGGCAAACATCAATGCCGCCCCCGGCGAGCCATGCGCGACGGCAATCGCCGCACTGCGCGTCTCTGCGTCCAGTTCCGGCGCGGCCAATGAAACGGCTTCGTTCAATTCCTTGGGATCGAGCGGCCGGAACCGCAAGACCTGGCAGCGCGAGCGCACCGTGGGCAGCAGGCGACCGAGCTGATGGACCACCAGCAGGAAGAACGTACCCTGCGGTGGTTCTTCCAAACCCTTGAGCAGGGCGTTGACTGCGCCTTTCTCCAGGTGGTCGGCCGCGTCCACGATCACCGCTCGGCGCGCGCCGAGCGTCGGCCGCGTGTGCAGGCGATGGAGCATCGTGCGGATCTGGTCGACATTGATGTTGCGCTTGCGCGCATAGGGGCGGCCTTCGTCGCGCTTCTTGGCCTCGTCATCGTTGGCGGGCAGCGGCTCCAGCAGCAGGATATCGGGATGCTGATGCGCGGGTGGTTGGCTGACGCCTGGCTCTGCCACCAGTTCGGCCGCCGCTTCCAGCGCGAAGCTGGCCTTGCCCAGCCCTTCGCGCCCGGCCAGCAGCCAGCCATGGTGCATGCGCTGCCCGGCCATCGCCGCGCGCCAGGTTTCCCGCGGATGCTCGTGCCCGATCAGCATCACGCCGCCATCCACGGTGCCAGCACCGCCAGAATGCGCGTGGCGACCTGATCGGGCGTGCCGAGCGCGGAAATGCGGGCAAAGCGCGCCGGTTCTGCCTGGGCAAAGCGATCGAACGCCTCCGCCACGCGGGCATGATAGGCCGCCTCGCGCCCGCCGATGCGGTCGGACACGCCCTGATCGCGCAGGGCACAACGCGCGGCGGCTTCTTGCGCCGGCAGTTCGAGCAGGATGGTGCAATCGGGCAACAGGCCTTCGCTGCCGATCGCGTGCAGGGCCATGACCTCCGCATCGGAAAGCCCGTTGCCGCCGCCCTGATAGGCGCGGCTGCTGTCGATGAAGCGGTCGCAGATCACCCATGCGCCGCGTTCCAGCGCCGGGCGGATCAACCGCTCGACATGGTCGGCCCGCGCCGCGGCGAACAGCAATGCTTCGGCCCTTGGCCCCCAATCCGCGCCCTGGGTGCTGAGCAGCAGGCCGCGGATCGCCTCCGCACCCGGCGTGCCGCCAGGCTCACGGGTAAGCACGACCTCGATGCCATGGGCCGTCAGCGCAGCGGCCAGCAGGCGCGCCTGGGTGGACTTGCCCGCCCCTTCCCCACCTTCGAAGACGATGAAGCGGCCGGTGGAAGACATCGCGTTCACCGGCCCACCATCGCGGTGAACCCGTCGCGCAGACGGTCGAGCATGCCGCCCGCCGGCACCGCCTCGGCCGCGACCAGCGGCAGCCGCGCTTCGGGCTGGCCCGGAGCGCGGACGATCAGCAGAGCCACGTCCTGCCCCTTGGCGATCGGCGCACGCAATGGCCCCTTGTAGCGGATCGACAGCGTGGGTCGCACTTTCTGCCCATGCGGCACCAGCATGGCGAGTGGACGCGCCGCCATCAGGCCAACACTCGCCACCGTGCCACCCTGCACCCGCGCGCTGCCCAGATGCGCGCCGGGTGCGAACAACGGCGTTTCGTCGAACGCGGCAAAGCCCCATTCGAGCAACGCGGCACCATCGCGCGCGCGGTCCTGCGGACGGTCGTAGCCGCCAACCACCATCATCAACCGGCGGCCACCGCGCTGGGCAGAGCCGACCAGGCCATAGCCGGCCTCGTTGGTGAAGCCCGTCTTTACGCCATCGGCACCCGGCACCGCGCCATAGAGCGGGTTGTGGTTGCGCTGCTCGATGCCGTTCCAGATCATGGTTTCATGGCCATAGAAGCGCCGGTAGAAATCCGGGTGGCGGGTGATCAGCGCGGTGCTGAGCGTGGCCAGGTCGGCCGCCGAAACATACGTGCGGCCCTCGTCCATCCAGCCATTGGGTGTGTTGTAGTGCGTGTCGCGCATGCCCAGCGCGCGGGCCTGTGCATTCATCAGCGCGGTAAAGCCCGGCACGCTGCCCGAAACACCCTCGGCCAGGACAACGCAGGCATCGTTGGCCGAAACCGTCACGATCCCTTCGAGCAGATCGGCCACGCGCGTTTGGCTGTTGTTTTCCAAAAACATCGTGCTGCCCACGCGGTGCCACTGGCGAAACGTTTCGGGCCGCATGGGAAAGCTGGCGTCAAGCTTGAGCTTGCCCTGCTTTACCAGTTCGAACGCGACATAGCTGGTCATGATCTTGGTGAGCGAGGCGGGCACAAAGCGGCGGTGCGATTGCCGCTCGAACAGCACGCGCCCGGAATTGACGTCGATCAGCAGCGCGATCGGTGCCACCACTTCAGGCGGACGCGCCGGATCGGCCGAAACCTCCACATGGGGAGACCGGATCGCCTGGGCGGGCACGGCCGCGAACGCCGCAGCGACAGTGGCGGCGGCAGCAGCAACGGAAAACAGACGGCGCAAGCAAAACCCCGAGTTTACGAATGGGCCAGAAAGCCAGGCAGCCTATGGCGCGCGCTGGATCTGCGCATCCGCATAGCCCGCCCGCTTCGCCTTGCCCAGTGCCGCCTTGGCCTGGTCTTGCGAAGCCGCACCGATACGGACCCGGAAGAACTTGCCGGCGGGCAAGACGGTGCCGCCCACTTCACGCGCGGCCTTTTCAGCATTGGCACGGGTGGAAAAGGCACCGACCTGAACGGCATAGCCCCCACCCGCGCCGGCGGCGGCGGGCTTGGCTTCCGGTTTCGGCGCCGGCTTGGGCTCGGGCTTTGCCGCCGGAGCGGGTTTGGCGACGGCTGGCTTGGGCGGAACCGGCGCTGAAGCAGCCGGCTTTGGCGACGCAGCCACCTTGGGCGGGCTTGCCACCGGGCTCGGCAATGGCGGGCGGGGTGCCGGCATCGGCGTGGTGTTGCGGGTAGTAACCGGACGGGCCTGTGGCGCGCTGGCCGGGCCCACCGGCCGCGGCGCCGTGGGCACGGGCGGTTGCGCCGTCGGCGCCGTGCCTGCCAAAGCGGCGGCCAGCACTTCCGGCCGCGGGTCTGCCGGTGGCAGGATGCCCAGCTTGCGCTTGAGCGCGGTGAGCAGGCCTGGCGGCGTATCCATGCGCTGCGGGGCATGCTGCCCGGTGCGGAGCAGCGCACGCTCCACTTCGGGTGGGTTCACCCGCCGCACGCGCACGGGCGCATGCGCGCCGGTGAGGCCAAGCTGCGCGAGGGCGCCGGGCGACAAGGCCACCAGTCCATCGCCCTGCATCGGCCCGCGCCGTTCCAGACGCACCAGGATCGTGCGCCCGCTGTCAAGCGCGGTTACTTCCACATAACAGGGCAAAGGCAGCGTGCGGTGCGACCCGCTGATCCCACCCTCGCCCGCGCTATCGGGCACGGCATAGCCGACGGCATCATAATTGAGCGTGTCGGCGGGCGTATAGGTCACGCCGTCCACGGCGAAAGGCGCGCCCAGCACCATCGGATAATCCGCCGCCGGTCCAGAGAGCGGCTGGGCCGCAGCAGTGTGAACCAGGCCGCCAAAAGCCAGCAACGGCGTGGCACAGGCAGCGGCGATCAGGGCGGCCCTAAACAAGGCCGGGCGGCTAGCGGCTGATTTCATCGGCGAGCAATCCCACGGAAAGGGCGTAGAAGTTCGAGCAGTTGTAATCGAGGATGACCCGATAATTTCCGGTTAGCAAATAGGCAGTCCGCCCTGGCCCGTCCGGCTCGAAAAACGTCGCCAGCGTATCGTCTCCGGCGGGCCAATATCCCGCCTGAGGCATCATGCCCAGCGCGCGCCATTCGCGCACGGTCCGCCACCGGCTGTGCCGGGCAAAGACCTGCGGGCAACGCGGGCTGGCCAACGTGGTGCCCAGGCTCGCGCGGTCAAGCCCGGCCGGCGCGGTGACGGCAAATCCCCAGGGCTCGCCCGGCCGCCACCCGGCATCGCGGAAATAGTTGGCGATCGAGGCCAACGTATCGGCCCGGCTGGACCAGATATCGGCCAGCCCATCGCCATCGGCATCCTGCGCCACGCGCAGATAGACACTGGGCAGGAACTGCGGATTGCCAAAGGCGCCGGCCCAGCTGCCCACCAGTTTCTGCCGGGGCACGCCGCGATCGATCATCTTGAGCACGGCGATGAATTCATCGGCAAACAGATCGCGCCGACGCCCTTCATAGGCCAGCGAGGCCAGCGAGCGCGGCAGATCGAAATCGCCCGTATAGCTGCCGAAATTGCTTTCATGGCCCCAGATCGCCAGGATCACCGGCCCGGGCACGCCGTAACGGCGGGTGATTGCGGCAATCTGCTGGCCCGATTCGGCATAGATGCGCTGCCCCTTGGCAATGCGCCCGGCATCGACATGGCGGCGGCGATAGGGCTCGAACGAGGGGATTCCGCCGGTGGACGGTCCGCCGCCGGGCTGGCTGCGATCGAACGCAATCACGCGTGGGTTGAACGTCAGCCCCGGCAGGACGCTGCCGATGGTCTGTTCACGCACGCCGGCCCCGCGCGCCTTGGCCGCCAGCAGTTGCAGATACCCCTGGAAACCGGCTTCCTCTCTGTCTTGCGCCACGGCTGGGCCACCCAACGCCGCCAGCACCAGGGCCGCACCCATGGCCAGGCGCCGCCAGGCCTTGCGGGTGGCCGCGCGCCACGGTGCGGCACGAGAAAGGTTAACGCTTGAAACGAAAGGGATCGATTGGGCCATCATTGCAGGCTGTCTTGCATGCCTTGCCCGACAATGGAACACCCGCGCGCCGGGGTGATGCCCCAAGGCCGCCGAAAATCGGCCCGCCGGCGCATTTTGCGTGGATGGCCCGTGCAAAACCTCTTTGCGCATCGCGTGACAACCGCTATCGGCGGCGCGCCAGGAAGGGTGGCAGAGTGGTCGATTGCAGCGGTCTTGAAAACCGCCGATGTGCAAGCATCCGTGGGTTCGAATCCCACCCCTTCCGCCATTACCCCCCGCTCAGCCCCATGTCGCGCAGCGCGCGGCGGTAGAACATCGAGCTCATGTCGGCGGCCAGGTGCGCTTCGGCGGTAGGTTCGAGCGGTAGGCGCGCGGGCCATTGCGCTTCGACCATGGCCTTGTCTTCCTCGAACACCTGGCGGTTGAAATCATAGACGCCTTGCACCGGTTGGTCGGTGTCGAAATTGCGTGCGATCGGCACGAACAGACGCGTCTGCGTGGCCGACATCGGCGAGGCGGCGTTGAGGATGACGAGGCGGTCGCTGCCGGGGAAATGCACTTCCAGCGTGGCAGTGAACGGCGCGTGGCAGCGGAAATGGCGCAGCCAGCGGAAGCCGGCAGGCGCCTTGTCCACCCCCTTGGGATAGTTGGCGACGTTGCTCCAATATTCTGCCTCGAACCCCTGGAGCGTGCGCCGGGGGCGATAGTCCGGCACCTGGGCATTGTCGGGATCGGCAAAGCTTTCGGTGTGGATGAAGGCGAAATGGGCAACGTCGAGGAAGCCTTCCATCTGCCGCCCGGCAGAGCCATGAATGTCGATCCATGGGCAGACGATCTGCTGGAAGCCAGGCTCGTCCCAATGCGGCACGGCGATGATCGCGTCTGGGCCGGGCTCCCCTGCGGCGGGATCGAGGCAGGTCCACACCAAGCCATAGCGTTCAACCGCAGGATAGGTGGCAAGGTGGAATTGCGCCGGGATCGAACGATGCGGCTGGGCAGGAATGTGCACGCAGCGGCCAGCGGCGCCGAACGTCAGCCCGTGATACGGACATTCCACGCCCTGCCCATTGGCACGCCCCATGCTCAACGGCACGCCGCGATGCGGGCAACGATCGGGCGCGATGACGATCCCGCCTTGCGCGCGATAGAGCAGGAGCGGCTGGTCCAGCAGCTTGGCCTTGAGCGGCGCCTCGCCCACTTCGCGCGCCAGGGCGACGGGGTACCAGTGCTGCGCCAGGATCGCCCAGTCCTTTGGTGCGAAAGTGCAGCCGTGCGGCAGGGCCGGTTCATCTGGCGCGATCAGGGCGGTGGCCATGGGCGATACCTCGTTGATTCCATGCGATGCAGCCATGATGCTGTCGAGCGCGCGTTCGATCAAACGCATTGATTCTGACGCAGCGTTGCAAAAATCCGCGCAGTCAGATCTCTTTTGGCAGCACCAGATTGAGCACGACCGAAATTACCGCCGCCGGCAACACACCCGAAGACAGCAGGATGCGCGCGGTTTCGGGCAAATGGCCCAGCGCCTCCGGCTCCAGCTGAAGTCCGAGCGAAACGGACAGCGCGGTGCCGGCCACCAGCATGTTGCGCTGGTTCCAGGATACGCCCGAGAGCATGGCGAGCGCCGAGGATGCGACCATGCCGAACATCACGATCACCCCGCCGCCCAGCACTTCGATCGGGACGGTGGTGATCACCGCGCCGATCTTGGGCAAGAGGCCACAGACGATCAGGAACACGGCGCCCAGCGTGACGACGAAGCGGCTCATCAGGCCCGACATGGCGATCAGGCCCACGTTCTGGCTGAAGGTGGTGTTGGGCATGGCGCCGAACAGGGCCGAGAGCGCGGTGCCCACGCCATCGGCAGCCACCGCGCCCATCACTTCGCGGTCCGTCGCCCGGCGCCCCGCCCCGTTTTCGCAGATCGCCTCGACATCGCCGATCGATTCGATCGAGGAGACGAAGCCGATCAGGCAGAAGCCGAGGATCGCCGATGGGGACAGTTCCCAGCCAAACGCGAGGAAGCGCGGCAGCATGGCCCAGTGCGCCTGGGCCACCGGCGCGAAATCCACCCGCCCCATGATCAGGGCCACGCCATAGCCGGCGAGCAGGCCGAGCAGCACCGCCGCAGTGGACAGCACGCCCTTGCCAAAGAACTTGAGGCCCAGAGTCACGAAGACCACCACCCCGGCCAGGAACCAGCTGGCCGGCGCGCCATAGGCCGGCTGCCCGCGTAAAGTGACGCCGCCAGCGGCATATTCCACGCCGACGCGCACCAGCGACAGGCCGATCATCAGCACGACAAGGCCGGTGACCAGCGGCGGCAGGGCAAAGCGAATCGGGCCGACCAGGCGGCTGAGCCCGGCATGAAGCATCCCGGCCAGGAACGCCGCCGTCGTCAGCGCCGCCATGCCCTCTACGCCCTTGCCGGCAACGATCGGGATCATCACCGAAATGAACGCGAAACTGGTGCCCTGCACCAGCGGCAGGCGCGCGCCGATCGGCCCCAGGCCCACGGTCTGCAACAGCGTGGCCACGCCAGCAAACAGCATGGCGGCCTGGATCATGTAGATCAGTGCCGACGGATCGGCCGAACCAAAGCCGAAGCCGGCCGCCCCCGCCACGATGATCGGCGGGGTGATGTTGGAAACGAACATGGCCAGCACATGCTGCACGCCCAGCGCCACGGCCATCGGCAGCGGCGGCACATAGGCAGGATCGCGGCGCTGCTCGGGCGTGAGACCGTCGCCGGTGGCGGCATCGGCCGGTGCCGCTTCGGGTAATGCTGCTGATGCCATCGCTGCTGCCTTCGTTTCCTGTGCCTATGCCATCAACCGAGCGAGCGCGGCCTGCGCGCCGGCCACCACGCTTTGGCGCGAAACCCGCGCCAGTTCTCCATCACGCACCACCGCGCGGCCTTCGACGAACACGTCGCGCGGCCCCGATGGTGGCGCGAGGACCAGCGCAGCGAGTTTGTCCCAACTGCCGCTCGAGGCGATCTCGTCCACCGGCCAGATCGCCAGGTCGGCGCGCTTGCCCGCGGCCAGTTGCCCGCAATCATGCCGGCCCAGGATCTGGGCGCCGCCACGCGTCGCCATGCGCAAGGCTTCCCGCGCGGATAGCGCGCCTGCCCCGCCGTTCACGCGCTGGAGCAGCATGGCCTGGCGCGCTTCGGCCAAGAGGTTCCCGCGGTCGCTGGAAGCGGAGCCATCGACGCCGAGGCCAAGCGGCACCCCTGCATCCAGCATGGCGCGCACCGGTGCGATGCCCGAGCCAAGACGGCAGTTGGAGCACGGGCAATGGGCCACGCCCGTGCGGGTGCGGGCAAACAGGGCAATTTCGGCCGCGTCGAGCTGCACGCAGTGGGCGTGCCACACGTCTGGCCCGGTCCAACCCAGGCTTTCAGCATAGTCCCCCGGCCGGCAGCCGAATTTCTCCAGGCTGTAGCGCACGTCGTCGGCGTCTTCGGCCAGGTGGGTGTGCATCATCACACCCTTGTCACGCGCCAGGATCGCGGCATCGCGCATCAGTTCGCGGCTGACCGAGAACGGCGAGCATGGCGCCACGCCCACGCGGACCATCGCGCCATCGGCGGGATCATGGAACGCATCGATCACGCGCACCATGTCGTCCAGGATCGCCGGTTCGGCTTCCACCAGGCTGTCTGGCGGAAGGCCGCCCAGGCTTTCGCCCACGCTCATCGCGCCGCGCGTGGGCTGGAAGCGGATGCCGACGCCTTGCGCGGCGGCAATGGTGTCTTCCAGGCGCACACCATTGGGAAAGAGATAGAGGTGGTCCGAAGACAGCGTGCAGCCCGACAGCGCCAGTTCGGCCAGCCCCAGTTGTGTCGCTGCAAACACGTCGTCGGGGGTATAGCGCGCCCAGATCGGATACAGCGTCTTGAGCCAACCGAACAGCGAGGCGTCCTGGCAACCCGGCACCGCGCGGGTGAGTGACTGATAGAGGTGGTGGTGGGTGTTGACGAGGCCGGGCGTCACCACGCAGCCCCGCGCATCGATGGTTTCGATGCCATCGAGCAGCGGGGCCAGATCGGCCGTGCTACCCACTGCCACGATCGCGCCATCGCGCCACACCACGCCGCCATCGGCGATTTCCGTTGCCGCATCATCCATCGTGGCCACGATATCGGCATGGATGACGGCCAGACTGCTCATTGCGGCGGCGCCTTGGTATAGCGCGGCCAATCGGCCAGCAGCGTGTCGACGACCTTGGAGCCCACCGTGTAAAGCGCTTCGAGCGAGGCGCGCATGCCCGAATAGTTCTGGTTTTCCTTGAGCAGGTATTCCGCCGGCGCTTCACCGGGTGGCGGCATCGTGAAATTGGATGCCCCACGCAGCACCATCACCCGGTTGCGATCGGCCCGGCCGATGCGCGCGAGATAGTCGATCGATTGGAACGTGCCGGTTTCCTCCATCGCAGAGGTAACGAACACGCCCTTGCCTGCGGTCCAGAAGTCTACCCAATCGTGCGCCCAGTCGGTCATCTTGGCGCCGTGCCAGAACGTCATGGCCGCCAGGTTGTCGCCGGTCATGACCTTGGGTGGCGATTGCGCGGGCGGCATGCCGGCATAAGGCGCGCGGGCCGATGCCAGTTCGGCGCTGTCGGCCAGCTTGATGTCCTTGGTCAGGCCATAGGCCCAATCCGCCAGCTTGGGATTAAGCGCAAACATCTCGCCCTCGTCCGCCTGCTGCGGACGCTTGTCACCAGGTCCATTGGAATGCAGCGCAAAGTAGCCGCTTTTCCAGTCGGCGGGAATTTCGCGGGCGTCGATCTCGTGCGCTAGGTCGCCATCGACGAGGTAATGCGCCCAGACGGCGGAACCGATCGTGGCCTGGTGTGGATCGACCCCGGCGATGCCCGCCACCAGCCAATAGGCGTGGGAAAGATCGAACCGCTGGTCGAGCCCGAGGGCCAGCGTGGCGGTCGCCGAGCGGATCGAGCCCATGCCGGTTACCATGCCCAGGATCTGGCTCTGCGGGTTGTAATAGAGATCGTGGTGCGATTGTGGAAACGGAATACGCACGTCGAGCTTGCGCCGCTCGCGCCAGAACTGGAATTCGCCCGGCGCGTCGCCGGTGTCCTGGCCAACCTCGAACATGGTCACGATCACGACCTTGACCGGAATCTTGGCAGCGCAAGACCCACCGGGTGCGCAGCGCAGTGCGGCCGAGACAGCGGGGGGCACCGAAGGCGTCGGCGCAGCTTGGGCCATGGTGCCGGCAACCCCTGCCAACAAAGCCAAGGCGGTGGCGGCGCGGAGCAGGCCCTTCATATCAAACATCATCTTTATCCGATAACAGGTTGGCAGGGCGGCAGAACTCCGCCGCCCTGCCCGAGGGATCAGAACTTGTACTGAATGGTCGCCTGGAAGCTGCGCGGCTGTTGCGGCAGCGCGATGTCGGCCCCGAACAGATCCTGGCCACCCGCGCGGAAATAGCGGGCGTTGTTGAGGTTCTTGACCACGGCGCGGAACAGCCACGGCCCCGTGGTGAACGAAGCGCCGGCATTGACCAGCCAATAGGCCGGCAGGCGCACCTTCTGGCTATAGCCCGAGAACACCGAGTCCACATGGCTGACGTCGGCATTGACCGCGAGGCCATTGTCGAACGCATAAGTGCCGGTGGCCGAAACCACGTTGTGCGGAATGCCGGGGCGGCGTGCCTCGGAATTGGTGCTCGGGAACAGGTAGCCGATCTGGCTACCGCCCAGATAGAGCGAGGCATCCTTGACGTTCACCAGGTCACCGATGCCGAAGTAGTTGAAATAGCCGCCGCTGGAGAGCGCCGAGATATTGACCACGTCGATATAGGTGTAGTTGGCGGTGACCAGCGCGTGGCGATCGATCGACCAGCGCACTTCGGCTTCGACGCCCTTGGTGCGGATCGACTGGTTGGTCAGCGGGCTGTCGGAAACGACGTCGGTGCGCTCCTGCTTGTAGACCGAGACCGCCGCATAGAGCCGCTTGTCGAGGAATTCGCCCTTAACCCCGGCTTCATAGAGGCGCGAAGCCGAGAGGAACGTACCCGAAGCGATTGCCGCCGGCTGGATTTCAGCCCCTTCCCCGGCCACCACGGTCGATTGGCGCGAGGCGGTGAAATAGGGGATCAGGCCGATCGGCGTGCGATAGGAGATGCTGCCGTTCCACGACAGGCCGCTGTCGTTGCCGGTCGCCTTGGGCACGGCGGGGAGGCCGGTGGGGTCATACTTGGACACGATCGCGGTGGACGTCGCGTGGACATGGTCCCAGCGCAGGCCGCCGATCAGGTCCAGCCCGAAATCGAAATCGACATCGACGAGGCCGGCGAGGCCGACATCGAGATAGTGGCCCTTCAGGTAATCCGAATAATCGCAATCGCAATCGGTCGAAAGCTGGCGCGTGGACGCGGCGGTATAGCCGGTGGTGATATCGGGCCGGTTCCACAGCTCCACGCCAAAGTCGTCGGCAAACTTGAACTTGGTGTAGCGCAGCGAGGGCGCTGCCTGGACCGAGATCTTGGCGCCCGAGGTGGTGAAGCTGTCGCTGATCACCACCTTGTCTTCCAGCACGTAGGAATCGATCATCTGCGAGAAGCCGTAATAGTTCTCGTTGAGATTCTTGGTGCCGTCGTAGAAGACTTGGTTCTTGATCTCGAGCTTGCCCGGCCCGGTCCAGATCAGGTCGAAATAGAACGTCTTCTGGTCGTTGTTGAGCTTGTCGTTGGGGCCGGTCAGCGTGTCACGCTTGCTCAGCTTGGTGGTGCCGGGGTTGACCAGCGCCAGATCGGGATAGTTCGCCTTGAGGCAGGCGTCGGTCCAGCCCGAAGCGCCGATGCCGCCGCCGCAGCCGAAAGAACCGAAGATGGTCAAGCCCTTGCCACCATTGGCGGCGTAGGCTTCCGAGCGCGAAATCTGGCCATCGCCATTGGTATCGACCGAGGTGCTGGCATTGCCGGTGATGTAAGTGCCGTTATCGACCAGATCCTGCGTCAGGCGGTTCCAGCCGCCATTTTGCTGGCCGCGGAACTTCTGGTACATGCCGCCGAATTCGGTGCGCAGGTTGCTGGTGATGTCGGTGTCGAACGCCGCCGAAAGCACCAGGTTGCGCGGGTGGATATTGCGGTAATAGCTGCCCGAATCCTCGTTTTCGGCATAGAGGCTGTAGCCGAACTGGTGGTCGCCGATCTTGCCGGGGCCGGTCACGCTGCCCTTGAGCACGCTGCGCGCCCAGCTGCCTGTGTCATAGCTGAGGAAGCCGTGCGCCTCGGGCGCATAGGTGCCATTGGCGGCGCGCGCCGTCTTGGGCACGAAGTTCATGTAGCCGCCGGTCTTGGACGGACCATAGATCGGCGAGGCGGGGCCGCGCACGATGTCGATGCGGTCGGCCGCGGCGATCGGGGTGGGATAGTTGCCCGGGTTTTCCAGGCGCAGCATGCCACGGAAATAGACTTCGCCGGGGGTGCCGCGAATGTCGAGCGCGCCGCCGGTGCCGAAGAACGAGCTGGTGAACGTGCCGGGCACCTGGCTGACGAGATCGTAGATCTGGGTGATGCCAAAGCGTTCAAGCTGTTCGGAACTGACCGACGAAGCCGCGCGCGGCGTTTCGGCCAGGGTCTTGTCGAACCCGAAGACCGAGCCGACGTCCTTCAGAGGCAGCGCGCCGAGCGAACCCGACACGACGATTTCGGGCTTGTCGCCATCGGCTTCCGGCGCTGGAGCGGCCTGGTCGGCCAGGGCCGGACGGGCCATGGCGGTGCCGGCCAACAGGGCCAGGGCCACCAGGGCGCGGCGCCCTGCTCGCGTGGATGTGGCGCGCGTGGGTGTGGGTTGGTGCGGCCGTGCTTGCATCTTGCTCATTTTCAATAACCCCCATGATCGGGCCGCGCCGCGGTGGGCGCGCCGTCCGTTGCTGTTTTTTCGCCTTCGCGCCCCTCCCGGGCCTGGCTTTGATTTTATGCCTTTGTAATTATGCTGCTTTCTTCGAAACTTGGGTCGCTTGTGCGATCTCTTCGGCCTCGAACCGGTCAAGCCTGCGTTCCAGTTCAATTTGCAGGCGGGCCTTTTCGCTGCCGGCAAGGAAGGCCTGGCAGGCGGCGGTTGCCAGTGCCGCGTTGGCACAGGGCGCGGCCCATTGGCCGGGCTCATGGGCGCGCCACAGGCTGGCGCCGGGCAGGAAGCTGTATTCCAGGCTGGCGCGCGTGATGGCCTTGAGATCGGCATAGCCCAGGCCCTGCTCGCGCACGGCCCGGACGTATTCGTTGGTAAGGTCGGTGCGCAGCACGCCCTGGTCGTCGGTGGCGAGCACGACCGGCACGCCGTAGCGGCGATAGAGCGCCAGCGGATGATCGGCGCCCTTCACCCCCAGGATCACGGCATTGCTGGTGAGGTTGATTTCCACGGCCACGCCATCGCGGGCCATGCGCGCCAGGGTTTGCCGGCCGTGGTCTTCAAAGGCGATATCGACACCATGGCCGATGCGCCGCGCGCCCGAGGCGACTGCCTTTTCGATATGATCGCCCAGGTCTGCGGGCGGAACCTGGCCAAATGCCAGTTCGCCCGCATGCATCGAGACGGCGACGCCGGGATGGCGCTGTTCCAGCAGGCGGAACATCGCCATGTGCAGATCGTAATCGGCGCGGGCCACGGGCCAGTCTTCGGGCTGGACGATATTGGCGCCAACAAAGCGCGGGTCCTGCTCGGCCAAGGCGAAGGCGAGGATCAGCGCGCGAAACACCGCCGCGGGCGGCACGTCGCGCAGCGCCCATGCCAGGTAATGGACCACCACCGCGCAGCCCGGCTCTGCACGGGGCGTGCCGCAAGCCATGCCAGCGCGGGCTTCGGCTTCCTCTGCATCGATCTGCGCGCGCATGGCCGGAACCAGCGCGGCCAGGCGCGGCCCCTCTTGAGCCAGGAAAGCGGGCAGGCCAGCCATGTCGAGCGACTGGGCCGGGGCAGACAGGGCAGCGCCCAGCAGCGCGGGCGGGTTGTGGTCCAGTTCCAGATACAGCAGGCCATCGCGGGCCGCCTGGCGCCGCGCCGCGATCATGGCCTGGGCGTCTTCGCCCACCAAGGCAGGTGCAAAACGATCGAACGTGGCAAAGAACTGGTCATGGCCGCTGGTGGCACCCGCCCCTACCCCGGATTGCCAGGCGCGCGTGGACAGGCTGTCTACCAGCCTGGCATAGAGCGCGGGCTGGGTTGCCCCCAGGCTGGCCGCATCGCTGCCCGGTGCGCATGGCGGAGAGGCAAAGCCGGCGCCATCCGCCGCCACGCACAGCCCCTTGCGCCCGGCCCAGCCGATCATGTCTTCGGCATAGAGAGCGCCCGACAGATGGTTGTGCAGGTCGCCGCCCTTGGGAAAGGATCGCAGCAGCAGGCGCAACTCACCCGGATCGCGCGCGGCCTCGGCCAGGATCGCGCCCATGGCCGCTTCGCGTGCCCCGTTTGCATGCATCAACATGGGCGTGCCAGACTTGCCCCAGAGCGGCGCAGCGCCGGCCAGGCCAAAGGCCAGCCCCCCCGCCAATAGCGCGGCTTTGGCAGCCCCCAGCCTCATGGCTGGCCCGCGCTCGGTACGCTGTCGCGATAGCGCGGCCAATCCGCCAACAGCCGATGCACGACCACCGCGCCAACGCGATAGTTTGCTTCATAGGCGGCGACCTGGCCCGGTCCTTCGTCCCCGACGCTTGCCAGCGGCGATTGGCCCGGTGGCGGCATCGAGGGGTTGCTGGCACTGCGCAGCACCATCACCCGGCTCATGTCCACCAGACCCGCCCGGCTGGCAGCCAGCATGGTGCCGGCCATCAACTGGCTTTCCATGTTGGTCATCACGAAGCGGCCTTGGCCCTGGGTCCACAGCTTGACCCAATCGCGTGCCCATTGCGTGCGCCCGGCGCCGTGCCAATAGCGCAGCGCACCCAGCGTTTCGCCCATCAGCACGAAAGGCGGACGCTGCGCCTGGGGAAAGCCTTTCCACCGCGCCCGCGCGGCCTTGAGCGCGGGCGTATCGGGGATCGGCGTGTCCTTGCTGAGCGCAAAGGCCCATTGCGCCAATCCCTGGTTGAGCGGCACGGCCATGCCCAGCGAGCTGGTGTCGGTCATCCCGCCAAAGCTGTCGGCCGATTGCGGCAATTGCCCCGGTGCCTTGGCGCCAATGGCAAAGAGGCCATAAGGCCAGCCCTTGGGCACATCGGCCTCGGCGAACTCGCGCAGCGCGTCGCCGCTCACCACCCAGCGCGCCCAGGCGGCGCTGCCTACCGAGGCCGCCTTGGGATCCGCGCCGGAAATGCCGGTAAACAGCCAATAGGTGTGCGAGAAATCAAAGCGCGGATCGAGCAGCAGCGCCATCAACTGGATTTCGGGCGTGACCACCAGCGAATGGGCATCGCCCCACACCATGCCATAGAGCCCGTCGGCGTTGCGGCGCAGCGGATGCAGCGCGCCACGCACCGGGATTACTTCGTCCAGGTGCTCGCGCTCTGCCCAAAGCTGGAATTCTCCCGGCGCGTCGCCAGTATCGGCGCCGGGCTCGAAATTGGCGATCACCATGACCTTGACCGGGATCGCCTGCACCGCCGGCACGGCCGGCAGCGCGGGTTCGGCCGCGTGCGAAGACAGCGGCATGGCAAGTGCAAGCGCCGCGATCATCGCGCTGCCCGTGGTCACAAGCCTTTTGATGGCCCCTGGCTGATTGCCGGGCCTCGCTGCCGTTATGCGCCCCAAAACACGTTCCCTGAATGATATTTTGTGTCTGAAGCTTGCTAAAAGACTTATGGCGTTGCAATCAATCACAATGAATTTGACAGAGCGTTGCAAAAATTAGAGAGCCCCCAAATGCCAGCCTTCTCCCGCTTCCTCCGCTACTTCATGACCGTTGGCCGGCTGGGCTCCATTCGTAAGGCGGCCGACGAACTCAATGTCTCGGCCTCGGCGATCGATCGCCAGATCCTCAATGCCGAAGCCGAACTGGGCATGCCGTTGTTCGAGCGGCTGCCCACGGGCCTGCGCCTGACCGCTGCGGGTGAAATCGTGATGGCCGCCGGCACGCGCTGGCAAAAAGGCTTGATCGACGTGCGCGCCCAGATCGAGGATTTGCGCGGGCTCAAGCGCGGGCACGTGACCATCGCGATCATGGACGCGCTCACCAAGGGCTACATCCCGGCGCGCATCCGCACGATCCAGAACCGCTATCCCGGGATCACCGTGGACGTGCGGGTGATGGCCAACGAGCACATCCGCGGGGCCATCGCCAGCGGCGAGGTCGATTTTGGCATCTGCTTCGATCCGCAGACCTTTCGCGATCTTACCGTGCTGGCTTATGCCAATATCCGCCTGGGCTTCGTCGTGCCGGCAGACCATCCCTTTGCCGCCCGCGCCTCGGCCCGGTTTTCTGCCTGCGCCGGCATGCCGATGATCCTGCCCGCGCCGCCGCTGGCCGTGGCGCAGCAGGTCCAGGTGCTGGCCGGCACGTCGAAAATGCCGCTGGAGCGCAAGGCTTCATCCGACAATATCCAGATGATCACGTCGCTCGTGCTCGAAGGCGTGGGCCTGGGCCTGCTCACCTCGCTCGACGTGGCCAACGAAGTGCGAGGCGGCCTTTTGGCATTCGTCCCGCTTACCGACCCGGTGCTCAAGCCGATGACTCTGGCGCTGTGCACGGCCACATCGCGCGCCACGTCCTATGCCGCCGATGTCGTGCTTCAGGAAATCCAGAACAGCTTTACCGCGCTCGACTATATGGACCCCAGTTAAGCAAGCCTGTAAGGGCGGCTACTTCGAATCGGGACTGGCCGGAACGGGTGGCCACCCGCCTTCTGCTTTCCCCTATCCCACGCGGACCTGCGCCATGACCCAGCCTGTTTTCGATTATATCGCCTATGACGATTTCCTGGCGATCGTGCGCACGCTGTCGCACACCGTGGGCGCGGGCGATTGGAAGCCCGATTTCGTCGTCGGCATCGGGCGCGGCGGGCTGGTCCCGGCGGTCTACATGAGCCAGATCCTGGATGTGCCGATGCTGTCGATCGACCAGTCGGCCAAAGTGCCCGGCTTTGCCGACGAACTGCTGGTCAAGCTCGCCACGATGACCAAGGCCGGCCAGCGCATCCTGATCATCGACGATATCAACGATTCCGGCCGCACCATCGCCCAGTTGCGCCGCCTGCTGCGCGCGCACGATACGGTGGAAGACCACCTGCGCTTTGCGGTGATGATCAACAACGCGGTGTCGCTCGAAACCGTGGACTATGCGGTGCAGACGATCGACCGCACCACCGACAAGCGCTGGTTCGTGTTCCCGTGGGAAGCGGTCGCCACCACCGAAACGCTGACCGGCCAGGCCAACGAAGTGCCCGAACGGCTGGCCTGAACCGCCTTCTATTTCCCGACCAGCCGCGCCAGCATCGTTTCCAGCTTGGGCACGTCGATCGCCAGGATGACGTCCTGCGCCTGCTCGCCCAGGCCGGGGTGATAGGCCTCGTCCCAACTGAGCGTATCGCCATAGCCGGCGCCCTGCTGGCTTTCGAAATCGATATACAGCCGGCAATGCGTGGCCACCAGCGCGGGATCGAGCCAGACCGCGGCGGCAATCTCGTCCCATAGCGGGAAACCGGGCTCCAGCGCCGTGACGAAGCGGTCCACGCCCGGCCGTGCGGCCTTGCCCAGCCGCGCGATCAACGCGGGGCTGAGCTGCGTTGCGGTGGAAGGATCGACCGGCACCATCGTGATCTTGCGCCAGGGCGCACGGGCCATGATGCTGGCCGCCTCGGGATCGAAGCGGATGTTGAATTCGCGGCGCGGGGTGTTGACGAATTCCCGCGCGAAATCGGCGGCGGCGCGGTTGTCGATCACCTGGCGCGGCGCCAGGCTGCCACCCATGTAGACCAGTTCGCGCGCCAGGCCGGCAAACGCCGGGTCCAGCCGCTGCGCCAGCGCCAGGTTGGTCATCGGCCCGCAGGCCACGATGGTGATCTGGCCGGGATACTTGTGCACCATGCGGATCAGGAAATTGGCGGCGATCTCGTCAACAGCGTGCGTGGTGGGGTTGCCACCCGGCAGGTCTACCGGATCGTTGGGCCCGTGATAGGGCGGCGGCGCCTGCTGGGTGTCTTCCACCCAGCGCTTCATGAACGCGCCCTTGAACACCAGGGGCCCGTGGTCCTTCTCCCACCGCTCCGTCAGCACTTCGGAATTGAGCAGTGGGAACGTGGCGCCCGGAACCACCGGCACATCGGTGCGCCCGATCCATTCCAGCCCACGCAGCGCCTGCGCCCTGACCCGGTTTTCCCAGGCATTGCCCGAAACCGTGGTGAGACCCAGCACCTCCACATCGGGCGAAGACAGCAGCATCACCTGCATCAGGCCAAAGCCATCGTCGTCGATGATCACCTTGCGTGCATCTGGGCGCTTTTCCGGCGCCGCTTGCGCCGTGGCAGACAGCGCCAGCAGCGCCGCCACGGCCAAGAGCTTAATGTGCCGCAGCATAAGCCTCGATATCCTCCAGATGGCGGGCAATGGCTTCAGCTGGCAGGAAAGAGCCGGTGAAGCTGTTACGGGCCAATTGCACCAGATGATCCTGCGAAAGCCCACGTGCCCGCGCCACGGCCAGATAATTATCGGCGACATAGCCGCCGAAATAGGCCGGATCGTCGGAATTGACCGTGGCTGCCAAGCCCAGATCCAGCATCCTGTCCAGCGGATGATCGGCCAGATCGTTGACCACGCAGAGCTTGTGGTTGGACAGCGGGCAGACCGTCAGCGTCATGCCCTCTGCCGCCAGACGGGCAACCAGGGCCTCATCTTCCAGCGCGCGATTGCCATGGTCGATGCGGTCCACTTGCAACAGGTCAAGCGCCTCGTGCACATAGGCCGGCGGCCCCTCTTCCCCGGCATGGGCCACGCGCTTGAGCCCCTTGGCCGCAGCAGCGGCAAAGACCCGCGCGAACTTCTCTGGCGGATGCCCCACTTCCGAAGAATCGAGGCCGGCCGCGGCAATGCGATCGAGCCACGGTTCGGCCATGGCCAGCGTGGCAAAGGCCGCATCTTCAGACAGATGGCGCAGGAAGCTCAGGATCAGGGCGCTGGTCATGCCATGGCGCGCCTTCGCCTCATCCATGGCAGACAACAGCCCCTCGATCACTTCGGCAAAGGGCACGCCGCGATCGGTGTGGGTCTGCGGATCGAACATGATCTCGGCATGGCGCACGCCGTCGGCGGCCGCGCGTGCGAAGTAGGCCATGGCGAGATCGTGAAAGTCCTGCCGGGTCAGCAACACACCCGCGCCGGCGTAATAGATGTCGAGAAAATCCTGGAGGTTGGAAAAGGCATAGGCCGCGCGCACCGCCTCCACGCTGGGATAGGGCAGCGCCACGCCGTTGCGATGGGCGAGCGCGAACATCAGTTCCGGCTCAAGGCTGCCTTCTATGTGCAGGTGCAGTTCCGCCTTGGGCAGGCCGCGCACAAAGGCTTCCAAATCAACCACAATTCGCTCCTTTTGCGCTGTCTTTGTCCCAGGCGCATTCGCCCATGATCCAGGTTTGCGCAACCACCCGATCATCACCCAGGATTTGCATGGCAAACAGCCGCTCGGCCAGGCTCGCCCCGGCACAGCGCCGCGCCAGCAGGGGCGTTGCCGCGCTGTCGAGCACGACGAAATCGGCCTCCTGCCCCACGGCGAGCGCGCCCACCTTGTCCGCGATATGCAACAGCCGCGCGCTGCCCGTGGTGGCGAGATAGAGCGCGCGGAACGGATCGAGCCGCTCCTCGCGCGCCAGGGCGGCCTGATAGGCCTGCCCCTGGGTATAGAGCATCGAAAAGCTGGTGCCTGCGCCCACGTCCGTCCCCAGCCCCAGCTTCACGCCCAGGCGGTCTGCCTGGCCAAAGTGGAAGAAGCCCGATCCCAGGAACAGGTTGGACGAGGGACACACGGCAATCCCGGCGCCGCTTTGCGCCAGGCGCGCGCCCATGCGGTCCGACAGGTGGATGCCATGGGCAAATACGCTGCGTTCGCCCACCAGGCCAAAGCGGTCGTAAACGTCGAGGTAGTCGGCCGCTTCGGTAAAGCGCGCCGCCACCGCCGCGCATTCGTGGCGGTTTTCGGCCAGGTGCGTGTGTAGCAGCACTTCGGGATGAGCAGCCAGCAGTTCCCCGGCCAGCGCAAGCTGTTCGTCCGAAGATGTCAGCGCGAAGCGCGGCGTGATGGCGTAAGACAGCCGCCCGCGCCCGGCCCAGCGTGCGATCAGCGCCTGGGTCTGCGCCCGCGCCGCCTCCACGGTGTCACTCAGCCCCTCGGGCCCCAGGTCCATCAAGACCTTGCCCGATGCCAGCCTCATGTTCCGCGCGAGCGCCGCTTGGAACAGCGCGTCGACTGAGCCTTCGTGCACGGTGGGAAAGACCAGCGCCGACGTGGTGCCGTGGCGCAGCAGTTCGGCCAGGAACGCCTGCGCCACGTCATCGGCATGATCGCGGTCGGCGAAGGCCTTCTCGGCGGGAAAGATGTGCCGTTCCAGCCAATCGAGCAACTGCTCACCATGCGATGCGATGCGATCCATTTGCGGATAGTGGATATGCGCATCGACAAAGCCGGGCACGATCAGCCCGCCCAGCGACGTAACCGGCACATCGGCAAAGTGCGGCGCCAGATCGGCATGATCGCCACGCGCCACGATAACGCCGTCTTCCACCACCAGCAGGCCATCGGCCTGGTATTCCACCGCGTCGCCTGCCTGGAGCGGGTCTTCCCCCACCGACAGGATTTCGCCGCGAAAGGCACGCAACTTACCCAAGGATCGAAACTTTCTCTGTTGTTTCCGCCACATCTGCTGGCAACTGCAGCAATTGCGCCAAGACGGCGATGGCGATCACGTCAGGCTCCTTGCCGCCGATGCCGGCCACGCCGATCGGGCAGGTCAGGCGGCCGGGCGCCGTGGCATCGAGCCCATCGCCGTGCAAGCGCGAAACGAAGCGCGCGCGCTTGGTCGCCGAGCCGATCAGGCCGACAAAGCCACCCGCCGGCCGTTGCAGCGCGGCGCGGGTGAGGCGATAGTCGAGTGCGTGATCGTGGGTGAGGATCACGATTGCAGCCTCCGGCGGGGCTTGTGCCACGCATGAAAGGATTGCGTCGTCGGGCACGATGGTAACCCCGTCGATGCTTTCGAACATCGGCCGGGTGTCGAACCAGCACAGCCGCAGCGGCAGGCCATGGCTGTGCCGCGCGATGGCCTGGCCGACGTGCCCGGCGCCGAACAGATAGACCGGGCGGCGCCACTGGCCCACCGGTTCCAGAATGCGGGTGCCGGCTTCGGGCTTGTCGCCCCGGGCGGACAGCGCGGAAGGTTGGCCTTCTGCCGTCCAGTGCCGGTCGATCCGGTGCGGCGCAAAGTGGCTGATCAACAGCGCGCCTTCCTCCATGCCCTGCAACGGAGCCAGGGTTTGCGGATCGAGGTGCTCCACCAGCAGGCGCACCCGCCCGCCGCAGCACTGACCCAGCAGGGGGCCAAGCGGATAGTCCTGGATGCGCCAGGCCCCAGGGGCCAGGTCCAGCGTGCGACGCGCCTGTTCGATCGCCTGGAATTCCAGTGCGCCGCCGCCGATCGTACCCCAGGTGCGCCCCATGCCCACCAGCATGCGCGTGCCTGGCCCGCGCGGTGCAGAACCTTCGCTGGCCAGCACGGAAAGCATCGCCACCGGCGCGTCTGCCGCCCAGGCCCGCGCCGTTTCCCACCACGTCATGACACGCCGCCCCGTTGCCGGGCGACCGCAGCCAGCAGTCGCTCGGGCGTGGCCGGGGCATCGAGCGTCGGCCACCCCGCCGCCGGGTTGCAGGCCATCACCGCCGCGCCGAGCGCGGAAAACACCGCATTGGCCAGCATGAACGGCGGCTCCCCAACCGCTTTCGAGCGGTGGATCGTGGGCCGGTGGTTGGTCCCGTTCCACAGCGTCACGGTCAGCCGGTCGGGCCGGTCGTTGGCGGTGGGGATTTTGTAGGTGGAAGGCGCGTGGGTCAGCAGCTTGCCCGCATCGTCCCAGACCAGTTCCTCGCTGGTCAGCCAGCCCTGCCCCTGGATGAAGCCGCCTTCGATCTGCCCCTTGTCGATCGCCGGGTTCAGCGACTGGCCGCAATCGTGGAGAATGTCGGCGGCCAGCACGCGATGTTCGCCCGTCAGCGTGTCGATCACCACTTCGGCGAGCGCCGCGCCATAGGCGAAGTAATAGAACGGCTGGCCCTGGTGGGCGTCGCGATCATAATGCAGATCGGGCGTGGCGTAGTATCCGGTGGAAGACAGCGAAATCCGCGCCATGTGCGCCCGGCGACACAGCACCGGCCAGGGCATCGCTTCGCCGCCGGCGCGCACTTGCCCCCCGGCAAACACGACATCTTCGGCCGCGCCGCCAAAGGTGCGCGCGCAGAACTCGGCCAGGCGCGCACGGATGGTCTGCGCCGCGTTCAGCGCCGCCATGCCATTGAGGTCTGCCCCCGATGAAGCCGCCGTGGCCGAAGTGTTGGGCACCTTGTCGGTCCGCGTGGCGGTGATCCGCACCTGCTCCAGCCCCACGCCAAAGGCCTGGGCCACCACTTGCGCCACCTTGGTATAGAGGCCCTGCCCCATCTCGGTGCCGCCGTGGTTGATCTGGATCGAGCCATCGGCATAGACATGCAGCAGCGCGCCAGCCTGGTTGAGATGGGTGGTGGTAAAGCTGATCCCGAACTTCACCGGAGTGAGCGCCAGACCCTTCTTGAAGATCGCATTCTCCGCATTGAACCGCGCCACGGCGGCCTGGCGCGCCTCATAATCGCCATCCTCGCGCAGGCGGGCGATGAGTTCGGGCGCGATATTGTCAGCCACGGTCATGCCATAGGGCGTCACATCGCGGCCCGGCCCATAGAGATTGGCTACGCGCACCGCCAGTGGATCGAGCCCGAGGTGCCCGGCGATGGCATCCATCACCCGCTCGATCGCCAGCATCCCCTGCGGCCCGCCAAAGCCGCGAAACGCGGTGGCCGAAACCATGTTGGTCTTCAGCCGCTCCGAAACGATTTCCACGGCGGGCAGGAAATAGGCATTGTCGGCATGGAACATCGCCCGGTCGTTGATAGCGGGCGAAAGATCGACCGTGGCGCCGCAGCGCGAGGCCAGGCCGAGGCGCAGCCCCTCGATCCGCCCATCCGCATCGAAGCCCACGTCGTAATCGACCAGGAAATCGTGGCGCTTGCCGGTCTGCACCATGTCGTCGTCGCGGTCGGCTCGAAACTTGGCCGGGCGGTCGGTGTGATAGACCACCAGCGCAGCAGCAGCGGCATAGAGCGCGGCCTGGCTTTCCTTGCCGCCGAACGCGCCGCCCATGCGCCGCACTTCCACGGTCACGTCGGCCGAAGAAAGGCCCAGCATGTGCGCCACCAGATGCTGCACTTCGCTGGGATGTTGGGTGGAAGACAGCACATGGACTTGCCCGTCTTCCAGCGGCCGGGCCAGCGCGATCTGCCCTTCGAGATAGAAGTGATCCTGCCCGCCCATGGCCAGATGGCCCGCCAGGCGATACGGCGCGGCGGCCAGAGCGGCATTGGCATCGCCCCGCGCCATGCGCTGCGTTGGCTCGATCAGGCTTTGTTCGGCGCGTGCCTGCGCAACCGTAAGGATCGGGTCCTGCCGCTGATAGGCGATCTTGCCCAGCCGGGCCGCCTGCCGCGCGGCACGGCGGCTGGTGGCCGCCACCAGGAACACCGGCTGGCCCAGCCACACCACTTCGCCATCGGCCAGCAGGCGATCGTCCCCCGCCACGGGCGAGACATCGTTGGCATGGGGAATGTCGGCGGCGGTATAGACCGCCACCACGCCCGGCGCGGCGCGCACGGCGGAAAGGTCCATATCCACGATCCGCGCGCGCGCTTCGCTCGACACGCCGAACGCCAGGTGCAGCAGGCCCGGCGCTTCGGGCTCGTCGTCGATATAGCTTGCCTTACCCGCCACATGCAGGTGCGCGCTGTCGTGTCGGTAGCCAGCGCCCACGAGCGGGCCAGGCGTCTGCGTCAGGGTGTCAGCCATGGGCCACCTCCTGCACGCGCACCGCCTGGCCCTGCGCCTGGTGCCACAGCCGCCAGACCAGATTGCCGGCTGCTTCCAGCCGATAGGCCGCGCTGCCGCGCACATCGCTCAAGGGGGCAAAATCGGCGCGGATCGCCTCGGCTGCGGTGGCCATGGTTTCGGCCGTGAACGGCGCGCCCGTCAGCACCGCTTCGGCCTGCGCGGCGCGGCGTGGGGTGGCGGCCATGCCACCAAACGCGATGCGCGCGGCGGTGATCGTGCCCTGCTCCACCGTCAGGCGGAACGCGCCGCAGACCGCCGAAATGTCGCTGTCGAACCGCTTGGACAGCTTGGAGATATGCACCACATCCTGCCCGCCCGGACGCGGCACGAACACGCTTTCGACGAATTCGTCGGCGGCGCGGTCCTGCTGGCCATAGGCGATGAAGAATTGCTCCAGCGGCATCGTCCGCCGCCCGCGCACCGAGCGCAGCGTCAGCGTGGCGCCCAGCGCGATCAGCGCCGGCGGTCCGTCGCCGATGGGGGAGCCATTGGCGATGTTGCCGCCCACCGTGCCGGCATTGCGCACCTGCAAGCCACCCAGCCGGCGCACCAGTTCGCCAAGCTCGGTGCTCAACCGCGCCAGCGCGGCATGGGCATCGGCGTAGCGCACCGCGCCGCCAAGCGTCACGCCCTCGGCTCCATCCTCGATTATGCCCAGTTCGGGCACGTCGCCCACAAAAATCACGGTTTCCAAATCGACCAGCTTCTTGGTCACCCACAGGCCCACGTCGGTGGCGCCGGCCACGATCCGCGCGCCGGGATATTGCGCCAAGAGCGTGGCCAGGGCATCGGCATTGTCGGGGATGAACCAGCGCGCGGTGCGCCCATCGGGCAGGGTGGCATGGCCACAGGCCGGCCCCGTCGCGCCGCGCAGCATGGCCAGCAAGGGCGCATCGTCGCGCCCCGCCGGGGGATGCTGCGCGCCCGCTTCCAGCAGCGGCCCATAGCCGGTGCAGCGGCACAAGTTGCCGGCCAGCACATCGCCCACCGGCAGATCGCAACCCACCGCGCCCATCGCCCGCCCTTGCAACGACATGACGAAACCCGGCGTGCAGAACCCGCATTGCGATGCGCCGTTGCAGGCCATGGTCTGTTGCAGGGCATTGAGTCCCTCGCCCAGCCCATCCACCGTCAGCACGGCCTTGCCATGCAGCATCGGCAGGAACTGGATGCAGGCATTGACCGCGCGCCAGTCCAGGCGGTCCGCGCCCGGTACTGGCGTTCCCACCAGCACGGTGCAGGCCCCGCAATCGCCTTCACCACAGCCTTCCTTGGTGCCGGTCTTGCCAGGCCGGCCGCGCAGAAAATCGAGCACGGTATCGCCCGGTGCCACGCCGTCGAGTTCCACCAATTCCCCATCGCAGACAAATCGCAAGGCCATGTCAGCTGCCCCGATAGGTGGAATAGGCATAGGGCGAGGCGAGCAGTGGGACATGATAATGCCCGCCGTCCGCCACCCCGAAGTGGATCGGCACAACGTCCAGGAACGGCGGCTCGGGCAGTTCATGCCCAGCCGAACGGAAGTATTCGGCGACATGAAACGCCAGGGTATAGGCGCCTGGTTCCAGCGCGGGAAAATCGCGCAGGCGCCCGTCGGCGTCGGTCTCGCCTTCGGCCAGCAGGCTATCGGCAGACCACAGCATGATCCGCATGCCCGCTGCGGGGCGGCCGCTGGTGGTATCGAGCACATGGGTGGACAGCGTGGTCATGCCGCCACCTCCACTGCCGAGGCCGGGCGCGGCCATTCCCCGACGAACTCCTGCTCGTCATAGGCGATGAACTGCGCCAGCAGCGCTTCGCGATCATCGAGGAACAGCTGGTCGGCAATCCCGCGCACCAGGCGGGGCAGCGCGTTCTTCATGCCCGACAGCGCCGAGGCGGACAGCCCCAGGCTGATCAGCGCGGAATAATTGAATGCAAACAGGCCGTGGAGCAGCGGCGCGGCTTCCGGCGTACGCGGCGTGAACTCGAACGCCTCGCCCAGATAGGGATGCGCGTCGATCAGCGCGTTGCGCTCCGCCTCGGGCATGGCCACCTTGTCACCCCACAGCGCGATATGCGGGGCCAGCCCGGCCAGTTCGGGCCGCAGGCGCGGATCGGATATGAGGCCGGTCGAGAGGATCACGAAATCGAACGCAAAGCGGTCGTGCGGCGTCGTCACGATCACCTGCCCATCCTCGAAGGCCACGGCAGTCCACGGGCTGCCCAGGTGCAGGCCAAAACCCGGCCAGCTTGCCGCGCGGTTGAACGTGTCGTTGGTCGGCGGCTGGTTGTGCGAGAGGAACGCGGCCATCGCGCGATACTTTTCCGCGTCGCTCAGCGCGGGATAGCGCGCGGTGAAGCCCACCCGCTCCATGAAGCGGATCGGGTTGATGCGCGGCAGCACCTTGCGCCGCATGAACACGTGCACTTCGCCCACGCCTTGCGCCAGGGCATGGTTGGCATTGTCGAATGCACTGGCGCCGCCGCCCAGGATGCCGATGCGCTTGCCCTTCAGCGCGGCGAGATCGATCGGCTCGCTGGTATGAGCATAGACGTGGCGCGGCAGGTTTTCGCGGATCATCGCTGGGGTATGCCATTCGCCGCCGCCCTGGATGCCCGTGGCCAGCACCACCTTGCGCGCCAGCACCGTTTCGCCATCGGCCAAGGCCACGCTGTAGATACCCTCGCCCGCCGGGGTGATCCCAGTCACTCTGGCATCGTTGCGCACCGGCAGGTTGAGCACGCGGCGATACCAGCGCAGATAGTCCATCCATACCCCGCGCGGGATCTTGTCGAGCGCCTCCCACGCCGCCGCGCCAAAACACGCGGTGAACCAGGCCTGCGGCGTCAGCGCGGGAATGCCATAGTCGATCGGCGTCAGCCCCTTGGGCGTGCGCAGCGTGATCATCCGGGCATAGGTTTCCCACGGGCCTTCAAAGCCTGCGGGGTTCTCGTCCAGCACCAGGATATTGTTGATCCGCTCGCGCTTGAGGCCGAACGCTGTGGCGAGGCCACTCTGCCCGCCGCCCACGATCACCACGTCATATACGGGGCCGTCCGGGTGCGTGCGCGGGCGCGTCCAGTCCGGACCGAAGCTGTCCACCAGCGCCAGTTGGCGCGCCAGGTCCGCTTCCAGCGCGGCCAGGGCAGCGGTATCGACGGGTTGCAGCGTGCTCATGCCATATCCTCCAGTCGGAGCCGGGTGATCTTGCCGATTTCGGCAAGCGCCGTGGCGATTTCGGTTTCGGTGTCGCTCTGCGCGCGCGCTGCCATCGCCGCGAGGATGCCGGCCTTGTCGGTCAGCCGCACGCAGATGATAAAAGGCATGTCATGCGCCGCGCGATAGGCGGCGTTGAGCGCATGAAACCGCGCGAATTCCTCGGGCGTCAGCCGGTCCAGCCCGGCCGAGGCCTGCTCGGCGGCGGAAGCCTGGGTCAGCGTGCCGTCGACAGCCGCCTTGCCCGCCAGTTCGGGGTGCGCGCGGATCAGCGCCAGTTGCTCCGCGCGCGTCGCGGCGTACACCACAGCCATCAGATCGGCATGGCGATCGCCCGAAGATGGCGCGGCATCGGCGCGCTCTTCCACCCAGGGCGAATGTTCGAACAGGGCGGTCAATGGCTGTCCCCTTCCAGGCTGACATGGGCCGAAACGACTTTCCAGCCATCGGCGAATTTCACCCAGGCCTGGCTCTGCCGCCCACGCCGGGCCGAGCCTTCGCGGAAGAATTCGGCATCGGCGGTGGCAAAATTCTCGCCATAGACAGTGATCGCCACGCGCCCCAGCTTGCGCTGCGGCGAGCCGCCGCGCCCTTTCCGAAATTCACGGATCGCGTCGATGCCATAGAGCACTTCGCCCACGCCAAAGCGGTTGGTGGTGGGCGCATCGTGAAACAGCGCATCCATTGCCGGAATGTCGTCGGCCATCAGCGCGCGCTCGTATGCGGCAAAGGCGGCCTCCACTTCGGCCAGCGCCACGGGATCGTCGATGGTCATGCCGCCGGCCCTCCAAAGGGGTGCGTGGCGATCCAGTGGCGGGCAATGTCGAGCCGCGTCGCCACCCAGCCGCGCCCGTCGGCCAGCACATGATCGACAAACCGCGCCACGGCCCGCGCGCGCGCCGGGCGCCCGGCAATGCGGCCATGCAGGCCCACGCTCATCATCCGCCCGCCTTCCTCGGCCAGCTGGTCATAAGTATCGCGCAGATAGCGGAAGAACTGCTCGCCCTCGGTAAAGCCGTTGAGCGCCACCATCTTCATGTCGTTCGCATCGAGGCTGTAGGGCACGATCAGTTGCGCGCGCCCATGCTGCGCGTCCCAATAGGGCACGTCATCGGCATAGCTGTCGGCGTCATAGACAAACCCGCCCTCCTGCGCCACGAGCCGCGCGGTCTGCGGGCTGGTGCGGCCCTGATACCAGCCGAGCGGGCGGCTGCCGGTCAGCTGCGTGTGCAGGGCAATGGCCTGGGCGATATGCGCGGCCTCCACGTCCTCCGGCACGTATTGGTAGTCGATCCAGCGAAAGCCGTGGCTCGCCACTTCCCACCCGGCCTCGAGCATGGCGTCCACCGCCGCCGGGTTCTGCGCCAAGGCGCTCGCCACGCCGAACACCGTCACCGGCACGCCGCGCATCGCAAAAAGGCGATGCAGCCGCCAGAACCCGGCCCGGCTGCCGTATTCATAGAGGCTTTCCATCGCCATGGCCCGCGCCGGATGGCGCGCGGCGCCGACCATATCGGACAGGAACCCTTCGGACAGTTCGTCGCCATTCAAGACGCTGTTTTCGGCGCCTTCCTCATAATTGATCACGAAGTTCACCGCCACGCGCGCCCCGCCCGGCCATTGGGCAGCGGGCGGCATGGCGCCATAGCCGACGAGATCGCGCGTCATGCCATGATCTCCGCGTCCCACGCCGCCAGCGCAGCGGGCACGGCGGCGCCCAGCGGCAGCGACACGCCCTGCGCCGCCAGGCAGGCTTCCAGCGCACCGAGCGTGAGCAAGACCTTGTGCTTCATCGCGTTGTAGCCCATCGCCCCCAGGCGCCAGATCTTGCCGATCAATGGCCCGAACGCCGTGCCGATCTCGATCTCGAAATGCTCGCGCATCGCCCGGCGCACCGCCTCGCCGTCCACGCCTTGCGGGATATAGACGCCGGTGACGTTGGTCATGCGGTGCGCATCGTCGCCAAACAGCGTCAGGCCCATGGCGCGCAGCCCCGCGCTCATCGCCGCGCCCGCTGCCTTGTGCCGCCGATAGCGCGCGTCCAACCCCTCGCCCAGCGCCACCCGCGCGCACTCGCGGGCGCCATAGAGCATGGTGGTCGCCTCGGTATGGTGGTTGAGGCGCTTGTCGCTCCAGTAATCCATGATCATGGCGAGGTCGAAATAGTTGGACGGGATGCGCGGCCCCGTGCCGTCCACCGCATCGGTGGCGCGGATGCCCTTCTCGTCGTGGCGGCGGGCAAAGATCGCCTCTGCCGCGGCATCGGAAATGGTGATCGGCGCGCTGCCCGATGGCCCACCCAGGCATTTCTGTAAGCCGCCGGTGATCACGTCGGCGCCCCAGCGGTCGGCAGCAATGTCCATACCGCCCAGCGTGGCCGTGGCATCGACATAGACCAGCGCGCCCACTTCGCGCGCCACCGCGCCAATGCCGTCAAGCGGCTGGGCCATGGTCGTGGACGTATCGCCATGCACCGTGCAGATCAGGCGCGGCTGCACGCGCAGCGCGGCCGCGCGGATCGCTTCCATCGGCACCACTTCGCCCCACGGCGCATCCACGGTTTCGAACTTTGCGCCGATCCGCGTGAGAATTTCCTGCAGGAGCAGGCCGAAGCGGCCGAAATTCACCACCAGGGCCACTTCGCCGGGCTGGATCAGGCCGACCAGCGATGCCTCGATCCCCGCGCGCGCTGTGCCGTCGATCAGCATGGTCCAGTGATTGCCCGTACCGAAGATCGGGCGATAGAGCGCCATGACCTGGTTCATATAGCCGGTCATTTCCGGGTCGAACTGGCCCAGCAGATCGGCGCTCATCGCGCGCAGTACGCGCGGATGGGCATTGACCGGCCCCGGCCCCATCAACAGGCGCTGGGGCGGATCGATTTCGCCAAAGAGCAAGGGGTCAAGCACAGGACGCTCCCAGATTTTCGATGAAGCCGAGCATGACCGCCAGCGCCGCCTGGGCGTCGGCCGGTTCGACATGTTCGGCAGGATTGTGGCTGACGCCCTCGCGGCAGCGGATGAACAGCATGGCCGTGGGGCATAGATGGGCCAGGTTCATGGCATCGTGCCCCGCCCCGGAAACCAGCCGGTGCGCCGGGTGGCCAGCGGCAACCAGCGCGGCTTCCAGGCTGTCCATCAGCGCCGGATCGCAGGGCGATGGCGGCAGATCGTGAACCAGACGATGGCTCAGCGACAGACCGCGCCGCGCGGCAATCGTGGCGATTTCGGCCAGGATCGCACCGGCCCCACGGTCCCGTCGCGCCGCCTCGCCCGCCCGCACATCAATAGTAAAGCGCACGTGCCCGGCAATCACGTTGGCTGCCCCCGGCAAGGCCTCGATCCGGCCCACCGTCGCCACCAGATCGCTGGCATCGGCGCGGGCGATCCGCTCGATCGCCACGATCATCTCCGCCGTACCAGCCAGCGCATCGCGGCGCAGCGGCATGGCGCTGGTGCCGGCGTGGCCGGCGAGGCCCGCCACGTCCACTTCATAGCGCAATTGCGCGGCAATGCCTGTCACCACGCCCAGCGCGAGCCCTTCGGCCTCCAGCACCGGCCCCTGCTCGATATGCGCTTCGAGATAGGCGAGCGCACCGGGATGGCGGGCGGCCAGCAGCGTTTCGGGCGAAAGGTCCCATTCGCCCAGCGCCTGCGCCAGGGAAGTACCGCTGGCATCGGCCATCTCAGGCACTCTGTCTAGCAGCCCTGCTACCGCCTTGCTGGTCAGCATCGCGGCAGGAAAACGGCTGCCTTCCTCGTCGCCAAAGGCGATGACTTCGATGGCGAAGGGCATCAGGCGCCCCTGCGCATGGAGCGCGGCCACGCATTCGATGCCCAGCATCACGCCCAGCGGCCCATCATAGAACCCGCCATCGCGCACGCTGTCGATATGGCTGGCGATGATCAGCGGCAGGCCATACTCGGCGCCTTCATAGCGCCCGATCAGATTGCCCGCGCCGTCGATGCGCGTGGCCATCCCGGCGTGCGCCATCCACGCCGCCACTTGCGCCACGCTGGCGCGGTGTGCCGGGGAAAGCCAGCCGCGATAAAGTCCATCCTCCATGTCGGAAAAAGGCGCACGACCCAGCGCCTTGCACCGTTCCACCGCACGGGTACCGCCCGTCACCATGCCGCCACTCCGCCATCGCTGCGCGGATCGGTCGCGCCTTCCAGCGCGCCATCTGGATGGCGCACCAGCGCCCCGGCATGGCCCATCATCGCAGTCAGCGGCCCGACGCGCTCCACCACATGCCCCGCCGCTGCCAGCGCGGCATAGACTTCCGGCGCAAAGCCGTCCTCGATCTTGAGCGTGGTGCTATCCTCGCCCCAGGTGCGGCCCAGCAGCCAGCGCGGCGCGGAAATCGCCTCCTGCAAATCCATCCCGTGCCACACATGGCGGCTGAACACGGCGGCCTGCGTCTGCGGCTGCCCTTCCCCGCCCATCGTGCCATAGGCCATCACGCGGCCATCGTGCAGCGCCGCCAGCGCGGGATTGAGCGTGTGGAACGGCTTGCGGCCCGGCTTCAAGGCATTCCAGCCGGTTTCGGCCAAGCGGAACGAAGCGCCCCGGTTCTGCCAGGTGATCCCGGTCTGCGGCAGCACCAGCCCCGATCCGAATTCGAAATAGGTGCTCTGGATGGCGGAAACGACCTGCCCCTGCGCATCGGCCGCCCCGAACCAGCAGGTATCGCCCCATTGCGAGGGCTGCGGCCAGGGCAGCGCCCGCGCCGGGTCGATCCGCGCGGCCATGGCATCGAGCGCCTTGGCATCGTCCAGCAGGTCTTGCGCCGCCACGGTCATATAGGCCGGATCGCCGCAATGCGCGTCCCGCCACAGGAACGCCTGCTTGGTCGCTTCCACCAGCGCGTGGACATGGGCAAAGCCCTCTCCCGCGCTGCGCCCGGCGCGCTCGGCCAGGGCGAGGATGAGCAGCGACGCCACGCCCTGCGTGGGCGGTGCGCTGTTGTAGAGCGTGCCGGCCTGCGTTTCGACCGCCAGCGGCGCGGGCCGCGTGGCGCGATGCGCGGCCAGATCGGCCGCGGCAACCGGGCTGCCCAGCGCGGCGAGGTCCGCCGCGACGTCCGCCGCCAGCGCGCCGCTGTAAAAATCGGCAATCCCCGCTTCGGCCAAGCGACGCAGGGTTCCCGCCAACGCAGGCTGGCGCAGCACGTCGCCTTCCTGCAAGGGGCGACCTTCGGGTTCGAACACCTGGGCATAGGCGCCGGGCTGCGCGCGCAGTTCCGGCCCCTTGGCGACGGCGAGCGCGGCATGCCCGGCGGTCACCGCCACGCCCGCTTCGGCATGGGCAATCGCGGGCGCCAGCAGGCGAGACAGCGGCAGGGGCGAAGGCTCGGTGGCCAGCACCGCTTCCCAGGCCGACAGCGTGCCCGCGACGGTATTGGCCGCCAGCGGCCCGCGCCAGGGCACGGCGGCATGCCCGGCATAGCGATCGAGCGTCGCCGCCTGCGCCGCCCCGCCCACACCATGCACGGCATGGACGCGGCCATCGGCCTCGCGGATCAGCCAGAAGCCGTCGCCGCCGATCCCGGTCATATGCGGATAGACCACCGCCAGCGTCGCGGCGACGGCAATCGTCGCCTGCGCCGCGCTGCCGCCGTCCTGCAACACATCCAGGCCCGCCTGCGCGGCCAGATGGTGCGGCGCGGTGACGATACCGCCCGCCCCGCGCACCGTATGAAGCGTGCCCGCCATCGCGCTCAATCCGGCAGCGCGGCGATGAACGCGCGCACCACGGTGGCCGAATTGACCGAAGCGACGTGATCGAACACATATTCCATGTTGCGATCCGCGTCCCCACCGGCAAGGTCGGACAGCGAGCGGAACACGATGGCCGGCACGCGGTTGGCATAGGCCACCTGGATCACCGCGCCGCTTTCCATGTCGAGCAGGCGGGCGTGCCACGCGCGGAACAGATATTCGCGGAACTGCGCATTGTCGGCATAGACGCCGGCCGAAACCCCGGTGCCGCCCACTTCCACTTTAGGATCGTGCGGCAGGCACAGCTTGGCTTCCGCGCTCATCCCGGCCGAAGGCGCCACGCAGCGCTTGAGCGTCAGGCCCGCCGTCACCTTGCGCGCCAGGGCAACCAGCGCCGGATCGGCGGGCAGCAGGATATGGTTCTTCGCCGGTTCCACGGCGTTGCCCACGCGGGTGCCGTTGGGGAAGATGAACTGCCAGTTTTCCGGCGCGCCAGCGGGGCTCGGCGAGGGCGTCTGCCAGCCCTTCGTACCATCCGGCCTTTCGGTCTGGCGGGCAAACATCACTTCCAGATATTGGCCCCACTGCTCGGGCACCGAAACGTCCCCGATATTGAGCGCCGGGTCCACCCCGCCGGCCACGCCGGAAAAGACGATCCGCTTGACCTTGAAATGGTCGATCGCCAGCTGCGTGTTCATCGCCGCGTTGACCATGGAAACGCCGCTCGACATCAGGATCACCGGCCGCCCGGCCAGCGTGCCCAGCACGATCTCGCGGTCGTTGACTTTCACGCGGCGGCCATGGGTGATGACGGCGGCCATGGCCTCCCATTCGGGGGCATAGGCGGTTAGCACCAAGGTGCGCGGCGTGGGATCGAGCGTGACGGCAGCGGCCTGCGCGGCCTGGGGAATGGCCACCAGCGCTGCCGCTGCGGCCAGGATTGCCTTGAACTTGCCCATCATGCCGCTCCCATCCACACGAACCGCGCCACGAACAGCGCCGCCAGCACGAACAGGAACCAGTCGCTCTTGCGCGCGCGGCCACGCAACAGGGTGAGCACGGCGTGGGCAGTGATGCCCAGCGCCAGGCCATTGGCGATGGAAAAGGTCAGCGGGATCATCGCCACGGTCAGGAACGCCGGGATCGCCGCCATCGGGTCTTCCCACTCCACCTCGGTCAGCGGCAACAGCATCAGCCCGCCCACGATGATCAGCGCCGGGGCCGTCGCCGCCAGCGGCACGAGCTGGGCATAGGGCGCCACGAACATGGTGGCGAAGAACAGCAGGCCCGTGACAATCGCGGTCAGGCCGGTGCGCCCGCCCGCCTGCACGCCCGCCGCGCTTTCCACATAGGACGTGACCGTGCTGGTGCCGGCCAGGGCGCCCACCATCGTTGCCACGGCATCGGTGATCAGGATGCGGTTGAGGCCGGGAATGCGGCCCGCCTTGTCCATCAGCCCGGCGCGCTTGGTGACGGCGACCAGCGTGCCGATATTGTCGAACAGATCGACGAACAGGAACACGAAGACGATCTCGATCACCCCGCCCGACAGCTTGAGCACGCCGGGCAGATCGAGCTGGAACGCCGTGGCAGTGAGCGCGTCGAGCGAGTAGGGCTGCGGCGCGACGTGGACCATGCCGGAAAACCAGCCGACCAGCGTGGTGGCGACAATGCCCAGCAGCATGGCCCCGCGCACGTTCCACACCGACAGCACGCCGATGATCAGCAGGCCAAGCAGCGCCAGCGCCGGCCCGGCGCTCTTAAGGTCACCCAGCGCCACCAGCGTGGCCGGGTTGCCCACCACGATGCCCGCATCCTTCAACCCGATGAAACCGATGAACAGGCCGATGCCCCCGGCGACCGCCGCGAACAGGTAATTGGGAATGACCGAGACGATCAGTTGTCGCACGCCCGTGAGCGTCAGGATCAGAAACACCAGGCCCGAAATCATCACGCAGCCCAGGCCCACCTGCCAGGGCACATGCATCTGCCCCACCACGGTGAACGCGAAATAGGCGTTGAGGCCCATGCCCGGTGCGAGCGCCAGCGGCGTGTTGGCCGCCACGCCCATCAGGATCGAGGCGAACGCAGCGGCAAAGCACGTGGCCGCCGCCACCGCCGCCACCGGCATGCCCGCCTGGCCCAGGATGGAAGGGTTGACCAGCACGATATAGGCCATGGTCAGGAACGTGGTTGCGCCCGCCACCACTTCGGTGCGCATGCTGGTGCCGCGCCCCGCGAAATCGAAATAGGCGCCGATCCGCTGCGCCACGCCCTCTGTCATTGCAATTCCCCTGAAATTTCTTGTGGCGCGATGTCTTGCGGCGCGATTGCCCCCGGCGCAGTTGCACCGACCACGCCCCGTTCTTCCAGCATTTGTGCACACGCGAAAAGAGCCGTTTCGCCAAAACGGCGCCCGATCAGTTGCAAGCCCAGCGGCAGTTGTCCCGGCCGCCGCAGCGGCACGCAAAGCGAAGGCAGGCCCAGGAACGTGATCGGCTGGGTGTGAATGCCCAGGTCCGCGCGCGCGGGCACCATGGCGCCGTCGATCAGGATACGCGGATCGGCAATCAGCGGCGCCGTACAGGGCGTTGCCGGCGCGAGCAGCACATCCACCCCGGCCTGGTCCATCAGCGCATCGACATGGTCGCGCGCCGCGGCCCGCAAGTCTTGCGCGGCATCATAGAGCGCGCGGGGCAGCAGGCTGCCCGCAATGAGCCGGTCGCGCACCGCCGGGTCATACGCCATCGCGGCGCGCGCCAGGTCGGCGCGGTGCAGGTTGCCGCCCTCATAGGCGGTGATCAGGAACGCCGCCGAACGATAGCGCGCCAGATCGGGCAGCGTCAGCCACGGTCCCTCGCCCACGATCGCGGCAATGGCGCTGGCCTGTGCTGGATCGATGTTTTCGGCAAACCGGCCGCCCAGTGCACCCAGGTGCAGCGCGGTGGGCGCCGCATCCGCGCGCCCGGAAAGCACGGCCCAGATCGCGCGCAGATCGGCCAGATTGCCGGTGAATGGTCCGATGTCGTCAAAGCTGTGGGCGAACGGAAACGTGCCGTCGAGCGGCAGGTCGGCGTGCGTGGGTTTCAGGCCATAGAGCCCACACAGGCTGGCCGGCACGCGGATCGAACCATTGGTGTCGGACCCCAGGGCAAAAGCCAGCGCGCCCGCCGCCACCACCGCCGCCGATCCGCCCGAAGAGCCACCGGCCAGCCGCGCGGGATCGTGCGGATTGCGCGTGGTGCCATGGCGCGCGTTGATCGTGGCAAAGCCATAGGCGAATTCGTCCATGTTGAGCGTCGCCACCAGCACGGCGCCCGCCGCAGCCAAGCGCCGCACCGCCTCCGCATCGGTGGCAGCCGGCGCGGCATCGGCGCGCACGGCCGAGCCGGCCGTGGTCACTTCGCCCGCCACGTCGAACAGGTCTTTCACGCCATAGGGCACACCGGCGAGCTGCCCCGGATCGCGCCCTTGCGCCACCATGGCGTCCACCCGCGCGGCTTCATCCAGCGCGCGCGCGGGCAACAGGCGCGTGACCGCGACATGCGGGTCTGCCGCGAGACGCGCGAGCGCGGCCTGCGCCAGGTCCACCGCGCTCGCCTTGCCAGTGCGGACAGCAGCAGCCTGTTCGAGCGCGGACATCACGCGGCGTTTCCGGCAAAGATCGCGGCATGGCGCGCCAGCAACGCCAGGTTGCCCATAACGCCCGGCACGCACGCCGGCGGAATCTGCCAGCCATCGCGCTGGGCAGCGGCCTGGGCCTCAACCTCTGTGGCGGGCAGTGCCAAGGCCTCTGGCGGCAAGATGGGAAGGGATAGCTGGGGCTGATCGACCATGATGGGGCGATGATAGCGACCACCCCCCTATCGATCCAACGCAATGATCGGAACGGATGGTTGCAAAAATTAGAGCAGGTGTGGTGCGCCCTGCTCCTTCGCTGCCTCAGCCTCTGCCGCGGCCAAAACCCGCAGCACATTGCCCGACCAGATCTTCGCCACGTCCGCCTCGCTATAGCCGGCGCGCAGCAGCGCGGTGGTCAGGCGCGGAAGGTCGGCCACGTCCTCAAGGCCAGACACCCCGCCGCCGCCATCCCAGTCCAAGCCGATGCCGACGTGGTCCACCCCGGCCACTTTCAACGCGTGGAGCAGGTTGGCCATCACATCGTCGAACCCGGCGCGCTGTTCGGGCCATTCGCGGTCGATCTTTTGGCGCGCAGCGAGGTAATCGGCACGCTCCGCCACGGTCAGCACGCGGTCTTCGGGAAAGCGTTGCTCCAGCGCGTCGAGCGCGGCCTTGCGCTGCGGGCTTTGCGCCAGCTTCTTCACATAGACCGAATTGATCTGGATGACCCCGCCCTGCGCCGCCAGCGCGCGCAAATGCGCGTCGTCGATATTGCGCGGATGGTCATAGACCGCCTTGCAGCCCGAATGGCTCAGGATGATCGGCGCTTTCGACAGGCGCAGCGCATCGTCGAGCGCGGCATCGGAACTGTGCGAGAGATCGGGCACCACGCCCAGCCGGTTCATTTCCGCCAGAAGCTGCACGCCTGCGGGGCTCAAGCCATCCCACTTGGCCGCATCGGTGCTGCTGTCGGCAAACTGGTTGGTCTTGAAATGGGCAAAGCCCGATATCCGCACGCCCAACGCATAAAAGGACTGGAGCAAGGTGGGGTCATCGCCCAGCGGCCAGGCATTCTCGATGGAAAGATAGACCACGCGGCGCCCACCCGCGGCGATCGGCGCGGCATCGGCGGCCTTGCTCGCCAGGGCAAAGGCATCGGGGTGCGCCGCCACCATGGCGTGGATCGCCACCGCACGGCGCAAGGCATAATCGCGCGCCGCGCGCGTGCTGGCCGGATCGAGCGGCCCCTGCGGCGTATAGATCGCCCAGAACCCGCCATCGAGGCCGCCAGCCACCATGCGCGGCACGTCCACCTGCGTATAATCGTCGCGCACGCTGTGGCGCTGGGTGATCGACCAGCCCGGCAGCACGAGCGAGGCCGGCGTGTCGAGATGGGTGTCAAGCGTCAGCGCGCGCTCGTGCACCGCACGCTCGGTCTTAGTGGGCAGCGGCGCATCGGCCAGGGCCGGTGATGCCATGGACATGGCGACGAGCGCGGCAACGGCGGGACGGGGGAAACGCATGGACCCTTCATCCGGCTTTCCCTCGCGCCGCGCAAGGGCTAGAGGCGCACCCCATGTTGCGTCTTACCGAACTCAAGCTGCCGCTCGATCACGATCCCGCCGCCATGCTGCCCGCCATCGCCGCGCGCCTGGGCGTGGCGGAAAGCGCGGTCGTGCGCTTTGCCGTGGCCAAGCGTGGCAACGACGCGCGGCGCAAGAACGCGATCCAACTGGTCTATGCGGTGGACGTGACGCTGAGCGAGGCGGATGAAGCCGACGTGCTGGCGCGCCTTGCCGGCGACAGCCACGTACGCCCCACGCCCGACACCACCTATCGCTTTCCGGTCAAGGCGCCGGAAGGCTGGCACGCCGGCGAAGGCGAGCGCCCCGTGGTGATCGGCGCGGGCCCGTGCGGCCTGCTCGCCGGATTGATCCTGGCGCAGATGGGCCTGAAACCCATCATCGTGGAGCGCGGCAAGGCCGTGCGCGAGCGTACCAAGGACACCTGGGCGCTGTGGCGCAAGTCGGTGCTGACGCCGGAATCCAACGTGCAGTTCGGCGAAGGCGGCGCCGGCACCTTTTCCGATGGCAAGCTCTACAGCCGGATCAAGGACCCCCGCCACTTGGGCCGCAAGGTTCTGGTGGAATTCGTCAAGGCCGGCGCGCCTGACGACATTCTCACCGAGGCGCACCCCCATATCGGCACCTTCCGCCTGGTCACCATGGTCATGTCGATGCGCGAAACGATCGAGAAGCTGGGCGGGGAATACCGCTTCGGCACCCGCGTCGACGATTTCGCCGTCGAGACCGACGCCGCTGGCGAGCGGCGCCTGGCCGGGCTGCACTTGTCCAACGGGGAATTCCTGCCCGCCCGCCGCGTGATCATGGCCGTGGGCCATTCCGCGCGCGACACTTTCGAGGTGCTGTACAATCGCGGCGTGCATATCGAGGCCAAGCCCTTTGCCATCGGCGTGCGGATCGAGCATCCGCAAAGCCTGATCGACCAGGCCCGCTATGGCGCCTGCGCCAAGCACCCCGTGCTCGGCCCGGCGGCCTATGCCCTGGCGCACCAGGCCAGCAATGGCCGCGCGGTCTACAGCTTCTGCATGTGCCCGGGCGGGCGCGTGGTGGCCGCAGCCAGCGAGGAAGGCCGCGTGGTGACCAACGGGATGAGCCAGTATTCCCGCGCCGAATTCAACGCCAATTCGGGCTTGGTGGTGGATATCACGCCCGAACGCGATTTTCCCGGCCATCCGCTGGCGGGCATTGCCCTGCAACGCCATTGGGAAGAGCGCGCCTTCGTGGCCGGCGGATCGAACTACCAGGCGCCGGGGCAGAAAGTGGGCGATTTCCTGGCCCGCCGCCCCAGCAGCGAATTCGGCAGCATCGTCCCATCCTATCAGCCCGGCGTGCACCTCACGGCGCTGGAAGAATGCCTGCCCGATTTCGTCACCGACGCGCTGCGCGAGGCGCTGCCCGTGTTCGGCCGGCAGATGGTTGGCTATGATCACCCCGACGTGGTGATGACCGGGGTTGAAACGCGCACCTCCTCTCCCGTGCGGATCACGCGGGGCAAGGACCTGCAAAGCCTCAACACCCGCGGGCTCTATCCCGCCGGCGAAGGCGCTGGCTATGCCGGCGGCATTCTTTCGGCGGCAGTGGACGGGATTCGCGTGGCCGAAGCGCTGGCGGCAGACCTGCTCGCCGGGTGATTCGCGCAAAAACCGGGGTTGCCGCCCACGCCGGTGGTGGCAACGATGCGCGTTGAACAAGGTGCATACCAATGCATTTGCGATTGGTATTATCGCCGGCCCGAGATAGCGCTAACACCATACTGCTGCACAAACCTATAAAATCGTTTGCATTTTTACCGGCAAATGTTGGCGGCCGCTGTCAATCCAACGTTTCCGGGGCTTTGATTGCAAAAAATGCATGTTTCCTTGCGCGAAACGCATTTGCTTGCCGGCTCTGAATGGGTCATTCGGATAAGGCCTTTCAGGCATCCTCTCCCAAAACTTCCCGGGCCGATCGGATTTCCGACCGGCCCTTTTTTTGTCCGCGCGCCATGCGTTCACGTAAATATTGTATGCAACACATACAATATTTACGCTATGGGCTGGGCCGACAAGAGCCGCAAACCGCAACTGCCAGGGGAGAGAACATGGCTACGCTTATCGACGGGAAGGCAATCGCCCGCGCGCTTTCGAACACCACCGCCCAGGCCGTGGCGCAGATGGTCGCCGATGGCTTGCCCACGCCTGGCCTGGCCGTCGTCCTGGTGGGCAACGATCCGGCGAGCGAGGTCTATGTCGGCCGCAAGATCAGCCAATGCGCCAAAGTGGGAATCCATTCGATCGAGCATCGCCTGGCAGCCGATACCGCGCAGGACGATCTGCTCGCCCTGATCGCCGCGCTCAATGCCGATGCCACGGTGCACGGCATCCTGGTGCAATTGCCGCTGCCGGCGCAGATTGATGCCGGCAAGGTGCTCGATGCGATCGACCCGGCCAAGGACGTAGACGGCTTCCATCCGGTCAACGTCGGCCGTCTCTCCACCGGCACCGGCGGCCTGGTGCCCTGCACCCCGCTGGGCTGCATGATGCTGCTCGATACCGTGATCGACAACTATCGCGGGCTCGATGCCGTGGTGATCGGCAAGTCCAACATCGTGGGCAAGCCGGTGGCCATGCTGCTGCTGGAACGCGAATGCACGGTTACCGTCACCCACATCGCCACGCAGGGCCTGCCCGACATCGTGCGCAAGGCCGATATCGTGGTGGCTGCCGCCGGCGCGCCCGAACTGGTCAAGGGCGATTGGGTCAAGCCCGGTGCCGTGGTGATCGACGTGGGCATCACCCGCGTGAACCAGCCCGATGGCACCACCCGCCTGGTGGGCGACTGCGCCGCGCACGAAATGGACCACGCCCGCGCCGTGACGCCAGTGCCCGGCGGCGTTGGCCCGATGACCATCGCCTGCCTCTTGGCCAACACCGTGCAAGCCGCACAATCCTGACCTGCGAACAAAGCCCCCTCCTCTTCAGAGGAGGGGGTTTGGGGGTGGTGCGATGGGTAGCGCAAGGCTTCCACCACCCCCCGCCCCCCTCCTCTGAAGAGGAGGGGGAGATAGAGACAAAAAAGGGCGGTTCGGAGCCTGTCCGAACCGCCCTTTTTGTGTGTCTTGCGACCGCGATTTAGCGGGTGGCCGCCGTCCGGTTCGCCCACAGCGCGAAGATCGTGCCGGCCGCGCCCGAAAGCAGGTAGGCACCCGAAGCAAGCAGGCCATAGTTGGCCGAGAGCCACAGCGCCGCATAAGGCGCAAAGCCCGCGCCCAGCAGCCAGGCCAAGTCGCCCGTCAGGGCCGAGCCGGTGTAGCGGTGGCGGGTTTCGAACGCATCGGCCACGGCGCCCGAAGACTGGCCGAACGAAACGCCGAGCAGCAGGAAGCCGGTGAGCATGAACGAAATCTCGCCCGCCACGCCGATGCCGAGCAACTGCGGGGCAAAGCCCGAGAACGCGGCGATCGCGGCGGCCGAGAAGCCCAGCAGGGTGCGGCGGCCCACGCGATCGGCCACCAGGCCCGAAATCACGATGGCAGCAACGCCCAAGGCCGCAGCGCCGGCTTCGATGGTGAGGAAGCGGGTGGGTTCTTCGCTGGTGAAGATGAACACCCACGACAGCGGGAACACGGTGACCATGTGGAACAGCGCAAAGCTGGCGAGCGGGGCGAAGGCGCCGATCAGGATCGTCTTCCACTGTTCGCGGATGGTGACGAGCGGGCTTTCGGCCACCAGGTCACGCGACTCGAACAGGCGCTGGAATTCGGGGGTGACCACGATGCGCAGGCGCGAGAACAGCGCCACCACGTTGATCGCGAAAGCCACGAAGAACGGGAAGCGCCAGCCCCACGAAAGGAAGTCTTCGGCCGGCAGCGACGAGGTGAAGAACGCGAACAGCAGGCTGGCCACGATCAGGCCAAGCGGCGCGCCAAGCTGGGGGATCATGGCATACCAGCCGCGCTGGCCTTCGGGGGCATTGAGCGCGAGCAGCGAGGCCAGGCCATCCCATGTGCCACCCAGGGCAAAACCCTGGCCAAGGCGGAACAGCGCCAGCAGCAGCACGGCATTGCGGCCCAGATCGGCATAGCCGGGCAGGAATGCGATCGCCGCGGTCGAGCCACCCAGGCCGAACAGCGCCACCGTCAGCTTGAAGCCGCGGCCATAGGCGCGGTCGAGCCACATGAAGAACAACGAGCCGACCGGGCGGGCGATGAACGCCAGCGGGAACACCGCAAACGAAGCCAGCGTGGCGTTGAGCGGATCGAGGTACGGGAAGAACACCTTCGGGAACACGATCACCGATGCGATCGCATAGACGAAGAAGTCGAAGAACTCCGACGTACGCCCGATGATCACGCCGATGGCGATCTCGCCGGGGGAAATCGGGCCGTGTCCGGCGTGGGAATCGCTCCCCAGCTCTGCGTTGTAATCGACTACGGCAGCAGTCATGGCTGACACAAACTCCTTGGCTTCCGCGCATTTCTCGCAAACGCGCCGAATGGCCGGCCGCATGCGCAGCCTGCCTGTGATATACCCTATTGGAATTGTGCAGCCGCGAAGGGGATTGGACAAAATGTCCTATCGTTTGCACAGGCCACCGCTTCTAGGTGCGCACCATGCGTGCGAACCTCCTGAATCGGGCGCGCCTGTTGCGCTGCGCCATCGTCCCGCTCCTGGCCCTGCCGCTTGCCGGCTGCGACTGGGTTGTGCTCAACCCCGCGGGCGACGTCGCTCGCCAGCAGGGCGACCTGGTCATCGTGGCCACCTTGCTCATGCTGCTGATCGTGGTGCCCGTCATGGCCACGGTCGTGCTGTTTGCCTGGCGTTATCGCGCCAGCAACACGCAGGCCAAGTACGATCCGGACTGGAACCACTCCACCCAGCTGGAACTGCTGATCTGGGCCGCGCCGCTGATGATCATCATCGCGCTGGGCGCCGTCACCTGGGTGGGCACCCATCTGCTCGATCCCTACCGCGCGATTTCGCGCATCGATTCCCAGACGCCGCTGGTTTCGAACGAGAAGCCGTTCGATGTCGAAGTGGTGTCGATGGACTGGAAATGGCTGTTCATCTATCCTGAACAGAACATCGCCACGGTCAACGAACTGGTCGTGCCGGCGGGTCGCCCGCTGCGCTTCCGCCTGACTTCGTCCACCGTGATGAACACCTTCTATGTCCCGGCGCTGGCCGGCATGATCTACACCATGCCCGGCATGGAAACCAAGCTGCACGCCGTGTTCAACAGCGAAGGCTCGTTCCAGGGCATTTCCGCACACTATAGCGGCGCCGGCTTCTCGCACATGCACTTTGCCACGCGCGCCGTGTCCGACCAGCAGTTTGCCCAGTGGGTGGCCAGCGTGAAGGCCGGCAAGAACGATGGCGCACTGACCCGCGACAGCTATCTCCAGCTCGACAAGCCCAGCATTGCCGAGCCCGTGCACCACTATACCTCTGTCGCGCCCGACCTGTTCAACGCCGTGGTCGACCTGTGCGTGCAACCGGGCAAGATCTGCGCCAGCCAGATGGCCATGCTCGATGCCAAGGGCGGCGTGCCCAAGGAAGCGGCCCGCCTCAACGTTGCGGCGCTCACCTATGACAAGAGCGGCCGCGCCACCGAAACCCCGGTCCTGCCCGGCAGCGTGATTGCCCAGACCGACCGCTTCGTGAAGGCCTATTGCAGCGACAACCGCCCGATGGCTGCCCCCAGCGCCGAAACCGCCCCACCCAAGACGCTGGACCGCCTGCGCGGCGCTGGCATCAACCAGGCAAGCGGCCCCCGGATCAGCCTGGCTGGTCCGCTGCTGCAGCCTGCCTCTTGAGGCAGATTGCCGAATTCTCAAGTCGTACCAGATTTGATCCAGTCCTGTTCTTCTGATCGATGGATACCGCGATGACCGCTGTCCCCCTTCCAGCCACTGCCCCGCCGCAGTGGTCCCCGCTCCTGGGACGCATTTCCCTAGAGCAGCTACCCTTCCTCCACGAACCGATCGTGGCGGCAACATTCGCCGGCGTGGTCCTTGGCGGGATCGCGCTGGTGGGTGCGCTCACCTATTTCCGTCTCTGGGGCTATCTCTGGAAGGAATGGTTCACCAGCGTCGATCACAAGAAGATCGGGATCATGTACATGATCCTGGGCCTGGTGATGTTCATGCGCGGCTTTGCCGATGCGATCATGATGCGCCTCCAGCAGGCCATCGCGTTCAACGGCAGCGAAGGCTATCTCAACGCGCATCACTACGATCAGGTGTTCACCGCCCACGGCGTGATCATGATCTTCTTTGCCGCGATGCCTTTCGTCACCGGCCTGATGAACTATGTCGTGCCGCTGCAGATCGGCGCGCGCGACGTGTCGTTCCCGTTCCTCAACAACTTCAGCTTCTGGATGACCACGGGCGGCGCCGTGCTGGTCATGGCTTCGCTGTTCCTGGGTGAATTCGGGCAGACCGGCTGGCTGGCGTTCCCGCCGCTGTCGGGCCGTGCCTACAGCCCCGGGGTCGGCGTGGACTATTACATCTGGTCGCTGCAGGTGGCCGGCGTGGGCACCACGCTTTCGGGCATCAACCTGATCGCCACGATCATCAAGATGCGCGCGCCGGGCATGACCTTGATGCGCATGCCCGTGTTCACCTGGACCGCGCTGTGCACCAACGTGCTGATCGTCGCGTCCTTCCCGGTGCTGACCGCCGTGCTCGTGCTGCTCTCGCTCGATCGTTATGTGGGGACCAACTTCTTCACCAACGACTTCGGCGGCAGCCCGATGATGTACGTGAACATGATCTGGATCTGGGGCCACCCGGAAGTCTACATCCTGATCCTGCCGATCTTCGGCGTGTTCTCGGAAGTCACCTCCACCTTCTCGGGCAAGCGCCTGTTCGGCTACACCTCGATGGTCTACGCCACCGTGGTGATCACCATCCTGTCGTATCTGGTGTGGCTGCACCACTTCTTCACCATGGGTTCGGGCGCCAGCGTCAACAGCTTCTTCGGCATCACCACGATGATCATCTCGATCCCGACGGGTGCCAAGCTGTTCAACTGGCTGTTCACGATGTATCGCGGCCGCATCCGCTTCGACCTGCCGATGATGTGGACCGTGGCGTTCATGCTCACCTTCACCATCGGCGGCATGACCGGCGTTCTCCTCGCCGTGCCCCCGGCCGACTTCGTGCTGCACAACTCGCTGTTCCTGATCGCGCACTTCCACAACGTGATCATCGGCGGCGTGGTGTTCGGCGTGTTCGCCGCGATCAACTACTGGTGGCCCAAGGCCTTTGGTTTCAAGCTCAACCAGTTCTGGGGCAAGGTCAGCTTCTGGTGCTGGGTGCCCGGTTTCTGGATCGCCTTCACCCCGCTCTACATCATGGGCCTGATGGGCGTGACCCGCCGGACCCGCGTGTTCGACGATCCCAGCCTCCAGCCCTTCTTCGTCGTGGCCCTGCTGGGCGCAGTGCTGATCGCCGCCGGCATCGGCGCGATGGTGCTGCAGTACGGCGTGTCGATCTGGAAGCGGGAAGAGCTCAAGGACGAAAGCGGCGATCCGTGGCACGGCCGCACGCTGGAGTGGGCCACCAGCTCGCCCCCGCCGGCCTACAACTTCGCGTTCACCCCGATCGTCCATGACCTGGACGCCTGGGAAGACATGAAGCGCGCCGGCGTCGGCCGCCCGCTCGATGGCTATCGCCCGATCCACATGCCCAGCAACACCGGCGCGGGCGTGATCCTGGCGGGCATCAGCACCGTGCTTGGCTTTGGCCTGATCTGGCACATCTGGTGGCTGGCCGGCATTTCGTTCGTGGGTCTGATCGCCAGCGCGATCATCCACACCTTCAACTACAAGCGCGATTACCACATCCCGGCCGAGGACGTTGCCGCCGTCGAGGCGCAGCGCACGGCCCAGCTGGAACGCCTTGGCCAGACCCAGGGAGCCGCCGCATGAGCGATGCCACCCATTCGTCGGCGCCCCTGCCCGATTCCATCGCTTCGGCCTCGCTGGCCAAGCTGGGCAAGTTCTGGGACCTGAACGAGCACGACCATCCCGAAGGCCACAGCACCATGCTGGGCTTCTGGATCTACCTGATGAGCGACTGTCTCATCTTCGCGATGCTGTTCGCCGCGTTCGGCGTGCTCGGTGGCAACTATGCCGCCGGGCCCGGCCCGCGCGAGTTGTTCGAGCTGCCGCTGGTGGCGCTCAACACCTCGATGCTGCTGTTCTCGTCGATCACTTATGGCTTTGCCATGCTGGCGATGCAGCGCGGTTCGGTCAGCCAGACGCAGATGTGGCTGCTGGTCACCGCCGTGTTCGGCGCGGCGTTCCTGTCGATCGAACTTTATGAATTCGCCAACCTGATCCACGAAGGCGCCACGCCCCAGCGCAGCGCGTTCCTTTCGGCCTTCTTCACGCTGGTTGGCACCCACGGCCTCCACGTGACGTTCGGCCTGGTCTGGCTGTTCACCCTGGTGGTGCAGGTTTCGCGCAAGGGCCTGATCCAGGCCAACAAGCGCCGCCTGATGTGCCTGTCGCTGTTCTGGCACTTCCTCGACGTCGTGTGGATCGGCGTCTTCACCTTCGTCTACCTGATGGGGATGCTGCGATGAGCGCGAAGAACTACAACGACCTGGCCCATGCCCACGCGCATGGGGACGCCAATCCCCATGCCATCGGCCACCATGGCGAGGAAGCGCACGGCTCGCTGCGCGACTACGTCATCGGCTTCGTGCTTTCGGTGGTGCTCACCGCCATTCCGTTCTGGCTGGTGATGAGCGGCGCGATTGCCGACAAGACCACCACGGCCCTGGTCATCGCGGCTTTCGCCGTGGTGCAGATCATCGTGCACATGGTCTACTTCCTGCACATGAACGGCAAGGCCGAAGGGGGCTGGAACATGCTGGCCCTGATCTTTACCGGCGTGGTCGTGCTGATCGTCATCTCCGGCTCGATGTGGGTGATGTACCACATGAACGCCAACATGATGCCGATGCACGCCGAGCAGATGGACTGATCATGACACCGCAAACGGGCAGCAGGCGGCGCTTGCTGCCCGTTTCGATTCTGCTGGTGCTGGCCCTGGCCTTTGCCGCGCTCGGCGTGTGGCAGGTCAAGCGCCTCGCCTGGAAAGAAGCGCTGATCGCCGATGTGGACCGCGCGCTGCACGCCGCGCCCATCGCGCCCACGGCCATTCCGGCGGGCGATATCGCGCCACTCGCCTATCACCGCGTCACCCTGTCGGGCCACTTCCTGCCCGCCGCCACCGTGCTCGTCACGGCCACCAGCAGCCTGGGCAATGGCTATTGGGTGATGGTCCCGCTGACCGCGCCTGGCGCCGCCCCGGTGTGGATCAACCGTGGCTTCGTGCCGCTGGGCACCCGCCTGGATACGGCCCGCGCTGCCGTGCAGGCCGGGCCGGTGGCCATCGTCGGCCTCGTCCGCCCCAACGAACCGCATGGCACGTTCCTGCGCGCCAACCGGCCCGAAGCCGAACGCTGGTATGCCCGCGATCTGCCGGTCATGGCCGCGCGGCGCGGTGTTGCCAGCGAAACCCGCTATTTCCTCGATGCGCAAAGCGAAACGCCACGGCCCACCGCCGCCCCGGTGCCGGTGCCGGGCCTGACCGTGATCGCGTTTCCCAACAACCACCTGTCCTATGCGCTCACCTGGTTTGCCCTTTGCGCCCTCTCGCTTGGCGCGGCAATCATGGTATGGCGCAAGGCGCGATGAACGCGACCCAGACCCAGTCACCCACCCGCCCGATCTACCCCGCTGCCAGCGCGCGCAACATGGCGCTGCTGGTGCAATTGCGCTGGATCGCGGCGGCGGGCCAGCTGGTGGCCATCTGGGTCAGCGTTCAGGTCCTGGGCGTCAGGCTCGACGTGGCGCCGCTGGTGGCCGTGCCGATCCTGATGGTGGTGATCAATGGCCTTACCCTGCTGCTCGATCGCGGGCGCGAAGGCTATAGCCATGTCGAACTGCTCGGCGCGCTCACGCTCGATATGCTGGCGCTGGCCTGGCAACTCTATTTCAGCGGCGGCACGTCCAACCCGTTCACCTTCCTGTTCCTGATGCAGATCGTGATCGCGGCGATCCTTTTGCCGCCCAACTGGAGCGCGATCGTGGCCGTCATGGCCGGGCTGATCGTCGCTCGCCTCGCCTTCGTCCACCGCCCGCTCGACCTGCCCGCCGGCACCTTCGACGGCACAATCGAGCTGTTCCAGTTGGGCAACCTCGTCTGCTTCGTGCTGGTCGCGGCGCTGCTGGTGTTCTTCGTGATCCGCATGGACCGCAACCGCCGGCAGAGCGAAACCGCGCTGTCCGCGCTGCGCCAGCAGGCGACGGAGGAACAGCACATCGTCCGCCTCGGCCTGCTCGCCTCGGGCGCGGCGCATGAACTGGGCACGCCGATGGCGACGATGTCGGTCATCCTGGGCGATTGGCAGCGCCACCCGGCGATCATCGCCGATCCCGACTTGCGCGACGAGTTGCAGGACATGGCCTCCGAACTCAAGCGCTGCAAATCGATCCTTTCGGGCATCCTGCTCAGCGCCGGGGAAGCGCGGGGCGAAAACCCGCAGATCACCACGCTGAGCGAATTCCTTGAAACCATTGCGGCCGAATGGAACGCGCGCGGCCACGGCGCGATCCGCCTGCGCAACATGGTGCAGACCGATCGCCCGATCGTGGCCGATCCGGCGCTGCGCCAGATCATCGGCAACGTGATCGACAACGCCCTGGAAGTCTCGCCCGATTTCGTGGAAATCCGCGCGGAAATGTCCGGCGGCGATATCGTGTTGACCGTGCTCGATCTTGGCCCCGGCTTCGCCCCGGAAATGCTGGAATCGATCGGCCGCCCCTACAATTCCACCAAGGGCCGTGACGGCGGTGGCCTTGGCCTGTTCCTGGTCGTCAACGTCGTGCGCAAGCTGGGCGGCCGGGTCGACGTGAAGAACCGCACCGCGCGCGGCGCCATGGTGCGCCTGGAAATCCCGATGGCCTCGCTGGCTTATCGTACGGGGGAACCCTGATGACCGATCCCGAACCGACGCCACCTGAACTGACCCCGGGCGAACTGATCCTGGCCGCGCAGGACGAAGCCCTGCCGCTGGTGATCGTGGAAGACGATCCCGCCTTTGCCCGCACCCTGCGCCGCTCGTTCGAACGGCGCGGCTATGCCGTGGAGCATGCCGCCACGCCCGACGAACTCGAAGCGCTGCTGGAGCACCACGATTTCCAGTTCGCCGTGGTGGACTTGAAGCTCGGCACCGGTTCAGGCCTCACTTGCGTCCACATGCTGGCCGAACGTGATCCCGAAACCCGGATCGTGGTGCTCACCGGCTTTGCCTCCATCGCCACGGCGGTGGAAGCCATCAAGCTGGGCGCGGCGCACTACCTGGCCAAGCCCGCCAACACCGACGATATCGAGGAAGCCTTCGGCCGCGTCGGCGGCGACCCTACGGTGCCACTCGACACGCGCAAATCCTCGATCAAGACGGTGGAATGGGAATATATCCACTCCACCCTGGTCGAATGCGATTTCAACATTTCCGAAGCCGCGCGACGCCTGGGCATGCACCGCCGCACCCTGGCGCGAAAGCTGGAAAAGCGACCTTTGCGCTGACTTCATTCTTCGCCACCCCGGATCAAGTCCGGGGTGGCGAGCACTTCATATGTATTTGCTAAACCACGCCTTCACTCAGGCCGCCAGCCCGCGCACGCGCAGCAGCGCACCCGGATCGGGCGCGCCCCCGCGAAACGCCACGTAGTTGTCCATGGCTGCGCGTCCGCCGCCTTGGGACAGCACTTCGCGGCGGAATGCCGCGCCAAGCTCGCCTTGGCGCTGCGGTGCCTGGGCAAACTGCTCATAGGCGTCGGACGAAAGCAGCTCTGCCCAGAGGTAGGAATAATAGCCCGCGGCATAGCCACCGGCAAAGATGTGGCTGAACGCGTGGGCAAAGCGGTTCCACGCCGGATAGCGCATCACCGCCACTTCGGCCCGCACCGCATCGAGCAGGCCCTGCACATCGGGCGCATCGGCCGCGGCGCGATGCAGGCGCATGTCGAACAGCGCGAACTCGATCTGGCGCAAAACGGCGAGCGCCCCCATGAAGCCCCGCGCGGCGTTGAGGCGCACGATCAGGTCATCGGGCAGCGGCTGTCCGGTTTCCTCGTGGGCCGAAGCCGCCTTGAGCACGTGCGCATCATAGGCAAAGTTTTCCAGGAACTGGCTCGGCAGTTCCACCGCATCCCATTCCACCCCGCTGATCCCGCCGATGGAGGGCAAGTCGCCCTCGCCCAGCAGGTGATGCAGGCAGTGGCCCATTTCATGGAACAGCGTCACCATGTCGGCATGCTGGAGCAGCGCGGGCTTGCCCGGCGCCGCCTTGGCGAAATTGGTGATCAGATAGGCCACCGGCATCTGCGCCTGTTCCGCCGCGCGGCTGGGAGAGCGGCACACGTTCATCCACGCCCCACCGCGCTTGCCTTCGCGCGCAAAGAAATCGGCGTAAAGCCGGGCGAACGGCGCATCCTGGCCAGCGCGGAACAGGTCGAACCGGCGCACGTCCTCGTGCCACAACCCCTCGCCCGCCACTTCGCGGAAGGTCACGCCAAACAGCCGCTCGACATGGCCGAACAGCGCGGGCAGCACTTTGTCCAGCGGCAGGTAGCGGCGGATTTCGGACTGATCGAGCGCATGACGCGCCAGCCGCGCGCGCTCCGTGGCAAAGCCCATGTCCCACGGCTCCAGCGTCTCGATGCCCAGTTCATCGCGGGCAAACGTGGCCAGATCGGCCAGTTCGGCCTGTGCCAGCGGCCGGGTGCGGGCGGCCAGGTCGGTCAGGAATGCTTCCACCGCCGCCGGGCTTTCGGCCATCTTGGTGGCCAGCGACAGGCTGGCGGCATCGCCCTGCCCCAGCAGCTGCGCCGCCCTGGCGCGCAGGGCCAGCAGTGCGGCCATGCGCGGCCCGTTGTCGAACTGGCCGGCATTCGGCCCCTGGTCCGATGCCCGCGTGGCATAGGCGCGGCTCACTTCCTGGCGCAGCGCGCGGTCCTGGGCATAAGTCAGCACGGCCACCACCACCGGGGCGTGCAGCGTGATCAGCCAGCCTTCTCCATGCCCCTTGGCCTGCGCTGCTGCGGCCATGCCGGCCAGATCCGCCTCGGGTACGCCGGCCAGCCGTGCCGGGTCGGTCACGTGCAGGCTCCAGGCTTCGGTCGCATCCATCACGGCATTGGCATATTCGGTGGAAAGGCGCCCCTGCTCCACCTGGTTCTCGGCAAAATCGTTGGCGTCCTGCCCATCGAGCGCCACGCCCGAAAGCTCGAAATCGCGCAGCGCCAGTTCCCGCGCACGGGCCGCCAGCGAATCCAGCGCCGCCGGGTCGATGGCACGGATCGCTTCGTAAAGCGCGCGGTCCTGGCCCACGGCGGCAAAGTGCGCGGCGATCAGCGGCTGCGCCTGGGCATGGGCGGCGCGCAGTTCGGGGGTGTTGGTCACGGCCAGCAGATGGCCGATCACACCCCAGGCCTCGCCGATGCGGCGGTCGGCCTCTTCCTTGAAGGCCAGCATCGCCGGGTCTCCGGCGCGGGCCACGCATTGCGCCATGGCGTCCCGGTGCGTGGCAATCGCGGCCGTGATCGCCGGCACGATGTCGTCGGCATGGATTGCGGAAAAGGGTGGCTGGTCATGCGCGGCAAGCAGGGGAAACTTGGCGTCGAGCGTGGCGGTATCGGTCAAAGGGGCGCTCCGGCAAGATGTCGTTGCCCATCCAGATAGGAAGGCGTGGCGTGATTGTCTGCCCCGGCAGCGGCTTATTTTGTGTGAAGACCCGCGCCCTGCGCCGCTTCCTCCAGGAATTCCGCCACGGCGCGCACGCGCGGCAAGCGGCGCAATTCGGCGTGGATCACCAGCCAATAGGCGCGTGGCACCGCCACTTCAGGCAGAACCCGCACCAGAGTGGGATCGCCATCGGCGGCAAAGGTGTGCAACAGGCCGATGCCCCCGCCCGCCTGGACCGCCGCCAATTGCACCGTGGCCGATGTGCAGCGGAACTGCGCCTGCATGCCCGGCGCCACTTCATCCAGATAGCGCAGCTCGGGCCAGTCGATCAGGTCGTCGATATAGGAAATCAGCCGGTGGCGCGAAAGATCGTCCACGCTTTCGGGGGTGCCGTGCTGCTCCAGATACGCAGGCGCGGCATAGAAGCCCACGGTGAAGGGCGCCAGTTGCCGGGCATAGAGCCGCCCGCGCGGCGGCCGCTTGAGCGTCACGGCCAGGTCTGCCTCGCGTTGCGAGAGGCTGACGGCGCGGGTTTCCGGCGCCAGTTCCAGCACGATGCGCGGGTGGCGGGCCATGAACAGCGGCATGCGCGGCGCCACCAGGTATGTGCCAAAAGCCGCCGGCGTCGCCACCCGCACCGTGCCGGTCAATTCGGTGTCCACCCCGCCCAGTGCGCTGTCGGCCGCATGGGTTTCCGCCTCGATCCGCTCGGCATGCAACAGCAGGGCACGGCCCGCCTCGGTCAGCCGCGCGCCACTGGGCGAACGGTCCACCAATCGCGCGCCCAGCCCGCTTTCCAGCCCATCAAGCCGGCGCGAGACAGTGGAATGGTCCAGCCCCAGCGCACGGGCCGCGGCGGTCAGGCGGCCATGGCGCGCCACTTCCAGAAATATCCTCAAGTCGTCCCACTGGCGAATGCGCATGGTGTTCCTGCAAATTTGCACGGCCTGTTTGGCGAAAATGCCAGTATCAGGATATTTGCGCACGGGCTACAAGCAGGCATCAAACTTTGCCGGGAGAGTTGCCATGCGCCAGATCGACCATTTCCTCAACGGCGCCGCCGTTGCCGCCACTTCTGGCCGCAAGAGCGACGTTTTCGATCCCAACACCGGCGAAGTCCAGGCGCAGGTCGGCCTGGCGAGCGAGGCCGATGTCGATCAGGCCGTGGCGCTCGCCGCGGCCGTGCAGCCCGAATGGGCCGCCCTCAACCCGCAGCGCCGCGCCCGCGTGATGTTCGAATTCAAGCGCCTGATCGAACGCGACATGGACAAGCTGGCCCACGCGCTGTCGGCCGAACACGGCAAGGTGATTGCCGATGCCAAGGGCGATATCCAACGCGGGCTGGAAGTGATCGAGTTCGTCTGCGCGATCCCCCACCTGCTCAAGGGCGAATATACCGAAGGCGCCGGGCCGGGGATCGACGTGTTCTCGATGCGCCAGCCGCTGGGCGTGGTGGCGGGGATCACCCCGTTCAATTTCCCCGCAATGATCCCGCTGTGGATGAGCGGCCCGGCGCTCGCCACCGGCAATGCCTTCATCCTCAAGCCGTCGGAACGCGATCCCTCGGTGCCCAATATGCTGGCTGAATTGTTCCTCGAAGCCGGCGGCCCGGTGGGCCTGTTCAACGTGGTGCATGGGGACAAGGTGGCCGTCGATGCCATTCTCGACCACCCGCGCATCAAGGCGGTCAGCTTCGTCGGCTCGTCCGACATCGCCAACTATGTCTACCAGCGCGGCGCCCAGGCGGGCAAGCGCATGCAGTGCATGGGCGGCGCCAAGAACCACGGCATCGTGCTGCCCGATGCCGATTTCGACCAAGTCGTCAGCGACATTCTCGGCGCGGCCTATGGCTCGGCCGGGGAACGCTGCATGGCGCTGCCCGTGGTGGTGCCGGTGGGCGACAAAACCGCCGAGGAACTGCGCGCCCGCCTTATCGACGGGATCGCCAGCCTCAAGGTGGGCATTTCCACCGACGAAGCCGCGCACTATGGCCCGGTCGTGACCGCCCAGCACAAGGCGCGGATCGAAAGCTACATCCAGATGGGCCTGGATGAAGGCGCCGAACTGGTGGTGGATGGCCGTGGCTTCTCGCTGCAAGGCTATGAAAACGGCTATTTCCTGGCGCCTACGCTGTTTGACCGGGTGACGCCCGAAATGCGCAGCTACCAGGAAGAGATCTTCGGCCCGGTGCTCCAGATCGTGCGCGCGCAGGATGTGGACCAGGCCATCGCGCTCGCCACCAACCACGCCTATGGCAATGGCGTCGCGATGTTCACCCGCAGCGGCGCGGCCGCCCGCAATTTCGCCGCCAAGGTGGAAGTGGGCATGGTCGGCATCAACGTGCCGATCCCGGTGCCGGTGGCCTATCACAGCTTTGGCGGGTGGAAGCGGTCGGGCTTTGGCGATCTCAACCAATACGGCATGGACGGCGTGCGCTTCTACACCCGCACCAAGACCGTCACCCAGCGCTGGCCCAGCACATCGGGCGGCGTGGTGGACCAGAGCTTCGTGATCCCCACGATGAAGTGAGCCGTTCTCCCATGTGACAAAAGGCCGCACAACCAGATGGTCGTGCGGCCTTTTTTGCGTGATCCTGGCCGGCGCCATGGGCGGCAAGGCATCCTGCTGTCCCCACCTGTTCCAACGGCCAGCCTCGACAGGGCAGGCAAAATGGAACATAATAGGAACATGGAAACGCCTTCCGCCCCAATCCTCTCTTCGCCCACCTGGCGTCTGAGGCCGGCCTTGCGCCGGCCGATGCCGGTGCTGGCGGCGGGGCAAGTGCATGAAGTGCATGGGGAAGGCGATGATCGCGCGGCGGGGCTGGCCTTTGCCCTGGGATTGGGCACGGCGAATCGCCAAGGCGCGGTGCTGGTGGTGCGCGGGGCCTTGCGCCAAGGGCTGGGGCTTTATGGCGAAGGGCTGGCGCGGTTGGGTATCGATCCCGCGCGGCTGCTGCTGGTGGAAGCGCGCGATGCCGCGGCCCTGCTGCGCGCCGGGCTGGAAGGGGCGCGTTGCCCCGGCCTGGCGCTGGTCCTGCTGGAAAGCGAAGGGCCGCTCAAGGGCTATGACCTGACCGCCAGCCGCCGCTTCGTGCTGGCCGCCGAACGCACGCAGACGCCGTTGGTCTTGCTGCGCCATGCGGCTAGGCCGCAGCCCAGTGCGGCGCACACCCGCTGGCAAGTGGCAAGCGCGCCATCCCTGCCGCTGGAGGCGCCACCCGGCGCGCAAGTGCGCCCGCCCGGCCTGCCGATGATCGCGGTTGAGGCGCTGCGCTGGCGGGGTGGGCCAGCGGGGCAGACGTGGCATTTGCAATGGGATGAACAACATGGCGGTTTCCGGGACACCACCGGGTCCCTTGGCGGCACCCCCAACCGGAACGAAAACGCAAGGACGGCGCCATCTGGCGCTGTACTTCCCATGGCTGCCCTGCGAACGGGTTAGGGGCGAACGGGTTAGAGCCACAGCAACAGACCCGCTGCCCGAAGGCGCACCGCTGGCCTTGGTGGCGCGCAACGGGCAGGCGTTGCGGCTGATGGCGGTGGAGCGCGATGCCGCCCGCCATGGCCTGGCGCCGGGTATGACCCTGGCCGATGCCCGCGCCCGCTGTCCCGATCTGGCCACCCTGCCCCATGATCCGGCCGCTGATGCTGCGCTGCTGACGCACCTGGCCAAGGCAATGCACGCGCTGACCCCCAGCGTCACGCCCGATCCGCCCGATGGCCTGCTGCTCGATATCAGCGGCTGCGCGCATTTCTTCGGATCGGAAGCGAAGATGGTGGCAAAGGCAACTGAAATTACAGGCCTTTCCACAATCCATGCGCTGGCCGGCAATCCGGCGGCAGCGCGTGCCCTCGCCCGCCATGGCACCCCGGCCCAGCGCCGCGCCGAAGACGTGGCCGCCCTGCCCGTCTCCGCGCTGGACCTGGGCGAGGCCGCCACCACCGCCTTGCGCCGCGCCGGGCTCAAGCGGCTGGGTGACCTGGTCACGCGCCCGGCGCCAACACTCGCTGCCCGCTTTGGCGAAGGGCTGGTGCTGCGCCTGCGCCAGGTGATGGGCGATGTGGCTGCGCCGTTGGCGCCGCAGCCGGTGCAGGCCCCGATCCGGGCCGAAGCGCGCTTTGCCGAACCCATCGCCCGCACTGACGACGTGCTGGAAGTGGCCGAGGATCTGTTGCGCCAGGTGGCCGCGCAGATGGAGCAGCGCCGCCTGGGCGGGCGCCATTTTGCCCTGACTCTGCATCGCAGCGATGGCGCGCGGCGGCGCCTGCTGGTGGAAACCGGCCAGCCCACGCGCGATCCACCGCTGGTGGTGCGCCTATTGCGCGAGCGGATCGACAGCCTGGCCGACCCGATCGATCCCGGCTTTGGCTTCGATGCCATCACGCTGTCGGTCAAGCGGGCCGATCCGCTGGACGCGCGGCAGACCGGGCTGGACCAGAGCGAGGAAACGCAAGACAGCCTGCAGGCGCTGATCGACCGGCTGGGCGTGCGCCTGGGCCAGGATGCCGTCTTGCGTCTGGCCCCGGCCGACCGGCACATGCCCGAAGCTGCACAAGTCAGCCTGCCTGCCGCAGAATTGAACAGCTCCGTTTCATTTCATCTTCCGGCCATGCCACGCCCCCTGCTGCTGTTCGATCCGCCGCAGGGGATCGAAGTGATTGCCGGGGTGCCCGATGGCCCGCCGCTGCGCCTGCGCTGGCGCGGCGCAGTGCATGAAGTGATCCACGCCGAAGGGCCGGAACGCATTGCACCCGAATGGTGGCGCCAGCGCGGCGGCCACATGGGCGAAGGCGCCACCCGCACCACGCGCGATTACTACCGGATCGAGGATGCGCGCGGCCGCCGTCTGTGGGTGTTTCGGCGCGGGCTTTATGACGGCATGGAAAACGCGCCGTCCTGGTATGTCCATGGGCTGTTTCCATGAGCGACACGCCGTTCTTTGCCGAACCGGTGGCGGCCACCAATTTCAGCTTCCTGCGCGGCGCGGCGCATCCGGCCGAAATGGTCGCGCGCGCCCATGCCCTGGGCCTGAAAGGCATCGGCATTGCCGACAGGAACAGCGTGGCCGGCGTGGTGCGCGCCCATGCCGCCTGGCGGAAGGTGGGCGGGCGGGCGAACGGCTTTGCCCTGAAAGTGGGCGCCCGGCTGTGCTTTGCCGATGGCACGCCCGATATTGCCGCCTATCCCACCACGCGCGCGGCCTGGGGGCGGCTGACCCGCCTGCTTACGCTGGGCAATCGCCGCGTGGAAAAAGGCGATTGCCACCTCACGTTGCCCGATCTGCTGGACCATGCGCAGGGCCTGGCCCTGATTGCCATGGACGGCAGCGCCGATCTGCTGGAGCGGCTGCGCGCGGCAACGCCGCATCTGTGGCTGGCCGCCACGATGCCCCGCGCCGGGCGCGACGGACGCGAACTGGCCCGGCGCATGGCCCTGGCGCAGGAAACCGGGGTGCCGCTGATTGCCAGCAACGACCCGCTTTACGCCGTGCCCGCAGACCGCCCCCTGCACGACGTGCTGACCGCCACGCGCCTTGGCACCACGGTGCGCGCCGCCGGGCGCCGCCTGGCCGCCAATGGCGAGCGGCATATCAAGCCGCCGGCCGAAATGGCGCGCCTGTTTGCCCTGTGCCCGCAGGCGCTGATGGCGGGGCAAGATTGGCTGGATTGCATCACTTTCACACTCGACCAGATCGAGTACGAGTATCCGCACGAGCCCGTCCCGCCCGGCTGGACCCCGCAGGGCTGGCTGGAGCACCTGGTGCTGGAAAGCGCGGGCCGCCAGTTTCCCGCTGGCCTGCCCGAGGGCTATCGTAAGATTCTGGATGAGGAGTTCCGCCTCATCAAACTGAAAAATTACGCCTATTACTTCCTCACCGTGCACGATGTGGTGCACTATGCCCGCAGCCTTTCCCCGCCGATCCTGTGCCAGGGGCGCGGCTCGGCCGCCAATTCGCTGGTCTGCTACCTGCTGGGCATCACCCCGATCGATCCGGTGCAGGAACGCCTGCTGTTCTCCCGCTTCCTGTCGGAAGAGCGCCATGAACCGCCCGATATCGACGTGGATTTCGAGCATCAGCGGCGCGAGGAAGTGATGCAATACATCTATCGCCGCTATGGCCGGGCGCGCGCCGGGATCGTGGCGACGGTGATCCACTATCGCCAGCGCAGCGCGATCCGCGACGTGGGCAAGGCGCTGGGCCTTTCCGAAGACGTGACGGCGCGGCTTTCCGGCACGGTCTGGGGCAGTTGGGGGCGCGGCTCGCTGCCCGAGGAGCGCCTGTCGCAGGCCGGGTTCGATCCTGAGAACCGCGAGATCGCGCGGCTGCGCGAGATGGTCGACCGGCTGCTGACCTTTCCGCGCCACTTGTCGCAGCATGTCGGCGGGTTCGTGCTGTGCGAAAGCCGGCTGGACGAACTGGTGCCGATCCACAACGCCGCCATGCCCGATCGCACGTTCATCGAATGGGACAAGGACGACATCGACACGCTCCAACTGATGAAAGTGGACGTGCTGGCGCTCGGCATGCTCACCTGCATCCGCAAGAGCTTCGACCTGATGGAGCGGCTGAAGTTGGGCCGTTTCTCGCTGGCCACCGTGCCGCGCAAGGACAAGGCGACGTTCGACATGCTGTGCAAGGGCGACAGCGTAGGCACGTTCCAGGTGGAAAGCCGCGCGCAGATGGCCATGCTGCCGCGCATGAAGCCGCGCGAGCTCTATGACCTGGTGATCCAGGTGGCGATCGTGCGGCCCGGCCCGATCCAGGGCGGCATGGTCCACCCCTACCTCCGCCGCCGCAATGGCGAAGAGGCGGTGGTTTTCCCTGGCCCTGAAGGCCAATTGAAAAGCGTGCTGGAAAAGACCCTGGGCGTGCCGCTGTTCCAGGAGCAGGCAATGAAACTGGCCATCGTGGCCGCCGGTTTTTCCCCACCAGAGGCCGATGGCCTGCGCCGCGCCATGGCCACGTTCCGCAACCACGGCACTGTCACCAACTATCAGGAGAAGTTCATCGGTGGCATGGTGAAAAACGGCTATCCGGAAGACTTTGCCGAGCGTTGCTTCGAACAGATCAAGGGTTTTGGCGAATATGGCTTTCCCGAAAGCCATGCGCAGGCGTTCGGCTGGCTGGCCTATGTCTCGTCATGGCTGAAATGCCATTATCCCGGCGTGTTTGCCTGCGCCCTGCTCAATAGCCAGCCCATGGGTTTCTATGCCCCGGCGCAATTGGTGCGCGATGCGCGTGAACATGGCGTGCACGTGCATGGCGCCGATGTGAATGCCAGCTGGTGGGATTGCACGCTGGATGAAGAGCGCGTGCTGCGCCTGGGCCTGCGCCTGATCGACGGGTTCCATGAAGAATGGGCCGCTTCCATCGTACGGGCGCGGATCGATGGGCCTTTCACCTCTCCCGAAGACCTGGCGCGGCGGGCGGAACTGCCCTCGCGCGCGCTGGCTCTGCTCGCCGATGCCGATGCCATGGGATCGCTGGGCCGCTCCCGGCGCCAGGCGGGATGGGACGTGCGCCGCGTGCCGCCCCGGCAATTGCCGCTGTTCGCTGCGCTCGATGCGCCGGAACTGGCGGCAGAGCCCGATGCCGCCCTGCCTGCCATGCCGCTGGCGGAGGAAGTGGTGGCCGATTACCAGACCCAGCGGCTTTCGCTCAGAGGCCACCCCATGCAATTCCTGCGCGCGCGTTTAGCGGCGCAGGGGGTGCTATCGTGCGCGCAGGTCAATGCCGGCAAGGATGGGCAGAAAGTGCGCGTGGCCGGCGTGGTGCTGGTGCGCCAGCGGCCGGGCAAGGGCAATGCGATTTTCATCACGCTGGAAGACGAGACCGCCGTGGTCAATGCGCTGCTGTGGGCGCGCGATTTCGAGAAACAGCGGCGCCAGGTCATGGCTGCGCGGCTCATGGTGATCGAAGGCGAAGTGCAGCGCAGCAAGGAAGGCGTGGTGCACTTGATGGCCGCGCTGGTACACGATGCCAGCGAGGCCCTGGCGCAGCTGCACGAGGATGGCGCGGCGCCCACGCCCGATCCGGCCATGGCCCGCCATCCGCGCCAAGTGCGGGTGTTGCCGCGCTCGCGGGATTTTCATTGAGGGGTAAGCGTTGCGTGGGCCCCCGGATCACGTCCAGGGTCCCGCTTCTTGAAACATCAAACAAAAAACCCGGCTATCCTGCTGGATAACCGGGCTTTTGCTTTCAAGGTAAAGAACTCAACCCGCCGGCAGCAGATGCCGTTCACCGGCGATGCGCTGCATCGCCTTTTGCAGCTTTTCAAAGGCGCGCACTTCGATCTGGCGCACGCGTTCGCGGCTGACGTTGTAGACCTGGCTCAGTTCTTCCAGGGTCTTGGGATCGTCCACCAGGCGGCGGTCGGTCAGGATATGGCGCTCACGCTCGTTGAGGCTGCCCATGGCTTCCACCAGCATGTCGTGGCGGAAATGGGCTTCCTCGGCGTCGGCCACGGTTTCGTCCTGCAGCGGACGATCGTCGGCCAGCCAATCCTGCCAGGTGCCTTCGCCGTCTTCGCGCAGCGGCACGTTCAGGCTGGCATCGCCACCCATGATCATGCGCCGGTTCATGTTGATCACTTCCTGCTCGGGAACGCCGAGGTCGGTTGCGATCTTGCGGACGTCTTCAGGCGAAAGATCGGTATCCTCGAATGCCTCGAGGTTCTTCTTCATGCGCCGCAGGTTGAAGAACAGCTTCTTCTGCGCCGCGGTGGTGCCCATCTTGACCAGGCTCCACGAGCGCAGGATGAATTCCTGCATCGAGGCCTTGATCCACCACATGGCATAGGTAGCCAGGCGGAAGCCACGATCGGGCTCGAACTTCTTGACGCCCTGCATCAGGCCGATGTTCCCTTCGGAAATCAGCTCGGACACGGGCAGGCCATAGCCGCGATAACCCATGGCGATCTTGGCCACGAGTCGCAGGTGGCTCGTCACCAGCTGGGCGGCGGCTTCGGGATCGGCATGTTCCTGGTAGCGCTTGGCGAGCATGTATTCCTGCTCAGCCGTCAGCACCGGAAACTTACGAATCTCAGAGAGATAGCGGTTGAGGCTGGCTTCCCCGCCCAGGGCCGGAACGGTCGCGGGGGCTTTGGCCACTGCTGTCTTGTTGCTCACCTGAACACATCCTTTCGTCGCGTCAGTTCCCCGATGGAGAACCTCTAGCGAGCATTCCCCGGTGGGGCCACACATCCTTTTGATACACAGTAATCGATTTATACCATGATCGAACTCAAGAACCGCCCAGTTCGACAATCAGTTCCGTCATATCGACGGGCGTCGAACTGGTGAAATGGAGCGCTTCGCCGCTGATCGGGTGAATGAAACCCAATTCTGCCGCATGCAGCGCCTGTCGGGCAAAGCCGATCCGGGCGAGGATAGGGCGAATTTTGGCGGGCGCGCGTCCATAGACAGGATCACCCAATAGCGAATGCCCGATTGATGCAAGGTGAACGCGCACCTGGTGGGTTCTGCCTGTTTCCAATCGACATTCCACAAGGGCCGCACCATCGAGGCGCGCGAGCGTGCGATAGTGGGTGACGGCGTGCTTGCCCCGCCCATCGGCCACCAGCGCCATCTTCTTGCGGTCATGCACCGACCGGGCGATGGCGCCGGTAATCGTGCCGGCGGCCGGGATCGGCTGCCCCACCGTAACCGCCTTGTAGGCCCGGATGATCGAATGGTCGGCAAACTGGCGCGCCAGCCCTTCGTGCGCGGCATCGCTCTTGGCCACGACCAAGAGGCCCGAGGTATCCTTGTCGATCCGGTGCACGATGCCCGGCCGTGCCACCCCGCCGATGCCGGAAAGCTGGCCGCGGCAATGGTGCAGCAAGGCATTGACCAGCGTACCATCGAGATTGCCCGCCGCCGGGTGCACCACCAGGCCGGCCGGCTTGTCCACCACGATCAGCGCATCGTCTTCATACGTCACCGACAGCGGAATGTCCTGCGCCACGGCCTCGGCCGGAACGGCCGCCGGAACCTGCACGGCAAACGCGGCGCCGGCCGCAACCTTGAGCGAGGCCTGGCGCACGCCCTGACCATCGAGCGTCACGCGCCCCTCTTCGAGCAGCGCCTTGACCCGCTCGCGCGAAAGCCCGCTGGCGTCGGCCAGTGCCTTGTCGAGGCGGCCGGGCGCGGCGATCGTGCCAGTCAGAATGTCGTCGGTTCCCCCCATTGGAAGGCCGATATGGGAACGATTGCGGCGCCCGACAAGGGGGTGTATTGCCTGGCCGATGGCCTTCCATGCCTACCTTCTGCGCTGCGCCGATGGATCGTTTTATGCGGGGCACACCGATGACCTGACCCGGCGGATGGCGCAGCACGAAAGTGGTCAGCTCGGCGGCTTTACCGCCAAACGCCGTCCGGTTCGGCTGGTGTGGCAGCAGGACTTTGCCACGCGGGAGGAAGCGCTTTCGGCCGAATTGCGAATCAAGGGCTGGTCTCGGGCGAAAAAGCAGGCCTTGATCGATGGGGATTGGGATCGATTGACGGTCTTGGCGCGCAATCGGCAAGCTGGCGCCGGCGCGCGAGGGGGCTTCGACAAGCTCAGCCCGAACGGAGAGGGTGGGAGTGATGGGAAACCGTCTGCCTCTTCTGCGTCCCAACCTCCGTTCGCCCTGAGCCTGTCGAAGGGCGCCAGCGCAACGCCTGACATCACCCTTTCGCCCGCCGCCCACGCGACGATGCTCGCCGCGGCGGCGCAGGCCCACCCACGCGAGGCGTGCGGCCTCTTGCTGGGCACCGGCCTGCACATCGGCCTGGCGCAGGAATGCACCAATGTGGCACCAGATCCGTTGCATCATTTCGAGATCGATCCCTTGGCGCTGATCGCCGCGCACCGCACGGCGCGCGCCGGAGGGCCCGCGATATTGGGCTATTTTCACAGTCACCCCAATGGCTTAGAAAGACCTTCTGCCACCGATTCTGCAAGCCGGGCTGGCGATGGGCGGATCTGGGCAATCGTGACCGGTGCGCAAGTGACGTTGTGGCGGGATGCGCCATCCGCATTTCAAGCGCTTTCCTATCGCGTCGCAGACGGTTAAGGCGATTGGCCGGGGAGAGGGTGCATCAGGCACGTGATCCCGCGCACATATCTGGTAAAGGCTTGTCCACGTTCCATGACCATCGCCACCCTCGATCTTGCCAGCCTGCTCTGCTCGCGGCTTTGCCACGACCTGTTGAGCCCGGTGGGCGCGCTCACCAACGGGCTGGAACTGCTGGCAGAGGAACGCGACCCGGAAATGCGCCAGAAGTGCATGGAATTGCTGGAACAAAGCGCGACGAGTTCGGCCAACAAGCTGCGCTTTTTCCGCCTGGCATTCGGCGCGGCGGGTGGCTTTGGCGAGATGGTGCCGGTGAACGAACCGCGCGCGCTGGTTGACGCGCTGGTGGCGGCAAACCCGCGCATTTCAGTGGCTTGGGCGCTGGCCGACGACATGCTGCCCAAGGCTGCGGTCAAGACGCTGCTCAACCTGTCGCTGATCGGGATCGAGGCGCTGGTGCGCGGTGGCAACCTGGACATTGCGGGCGAAGTAAGAGGTGGCGCGACCGAACTGGTGATCCGCGCGAGCGGGCCGCGCATCGCCTTCGATCCGCTGGTCGGCCAGGCCCTGGCCGGAACGTTGGCCCCGGCCGATCTTTCCAGCCGCACGGCGCCAGCCGCCATGCTCTACCAATTGGCGCAGGGCCTGGGCGGCGGCTTCCAGACCCACGTTGCGGCCGATGCCCTGGTGCTGGGCGCGGTGCTGCCGGTTCGCTGAGCGCATCAGGCAGGCATGAACCGCTGGCTGGTCCATCGCGAAGAACCGTCGCCCAATTTCAACGAACGGCGGCTGCCGGTGTCCATGGTCGTGCTGCATTATACCGGCATGCAAAGCGGGGCTGAAGCGCTGGAGCGGCTGAAGGACCCGACAGCCGAAGTTTCGGCGCACTATCTGATCGACGAAGACGGCACGGTGGTGCGCCTGGTCGATGAAGCCAAGCGCGCCTGGCACGCCGGGCGCAGTTTCTGGCGCGGGATCACCGACGTCAATTCGGCGAGCGTGGGGATCGAACTGGTCAACCCTGGGCACGAGTTCGGCTATCGCCCCTTTCCCGATGCGCAGATGGAAGCGCTGGTGCCACTGCTGGGCGATATCGTGCGCCGGCACGACATTCCCCGCGCCAACGTGGTCGGCCATTCCGACGTGGCGCCGGCGCGCAAGACCGATCCGGGTGAGTTGTTCGATTGGGACATGCTGGCGCGCTACAACCTCACCCTGCCCCGCCCGCGCCCCAAGATGCGCCTGCTCTATGACAACGAAGGCGCATTTTTCCTGGCACTGGAACGCTTTGGCTATGACGTGACCGACAAGGAAGCCGCAGTCGCGGCATTCCAGCGGCGCTGGCGTCCGCACAAGATCGATGGCCAGGTGGACGGACAAATCGGCGCATTGTTATTCGAACTGCTGTTGGCGCGCGATCTAGGCCATGCTAGGTGACCGCCTCGCGCCGGGGAGCCGGGCAGCCGCGTCATCACTTCGTCTGATGCCGAGGAAAGTCCGGGCTCCACGAAACAAGGGTGGCGGGTAACGCCCGCCGGCCCGGTGCAAACCGGGCAAGGGAAAGTGCCACAGAGAGCAAACCGCCGACGGGGCCTTCGGGCCCCGGGCAAGGGTGAAAGGGTGCGGTAAGAGCGCACCGCGCGACCGGCAACGGAAGCGGCATGGCAAACCCCACCCGGAGCAAGACCGAATAGGGGCAACGCGCATCTGAAAGGATGCAGGCGGGTTTCGCGCCAGTTGCCCGGGTTGGTTGCTGGAGCGGCCTGGCAACAGGCCGCCGAGAGGAATGGCTGCCCGCGCCGATACGGTCCACCAGTGGGATACCGTCGGTGCGACAGAACCCGGCTTACAGGCTTCCCGGCGCGTATCATTTGTTCAAGGGGCCGCAGCCATGTCCACCATCATCCGCATCGAACCGGGCCCCCGCATGAGCGAGGCCGTAGTGCACAACGGCACCGTCTATCTGGCCGGCCAAGTGGGGGAAGCTGGCGATAGCGTGTTCGACCAGACGCGCACCGCCCTGGCCGAGATCGAACGGCTGCTGATCCTGGCCGGCAGCACCAAGGCGCACATGCTGTCAGCCATGATCTGGCTGGCCGACATGACTGATTTCGACGAAATGAACCGCGCCTGGGATGCCTTTGTCGCCGATGTGCCGCCCCCTGCCCGTGCCACGGGCCAGGCGAGCCTGGCAGATCCGGCCTGGCGCGTGGAAATCGTGGTGACCGCGGCGGTTGCCTGAACGCGCGCAGGCGGTCTGTTTGACCCGCCATTTTCAGGCTAACTGGATTGGTGCGAGCACGAAATAAGGCCAATGGCCTGCCAGCACCGTGATACCATGGCGCCATGGATCAGACCGCGCCTGCCGCCCGCCCCTTTGCCGGCTTTGCCCCGCCGCTTGCCGGACAATCGCTGTTTTCCACGGCGATCACGGCTGCCACGCGCCGGCCTGAGCGCGCCTGCGTGGCCGCGCTGCTGCCACAGGCGCGCGTGCCGGCCGGATTGGAAGCGCCGATCGCGGCGACCACTTCTGCGCTGATCACCAGCTTGCGCGCCGACGCGCGACCGGGCGCCGTGCAGTCGCTGGTGCAGGAATATGCGCTGAGCAGCCCGGAAGGCGTGGCGTTGATGTGCCTGGCCGAAGCGCTGCTGCGCATCCCCGACGTGGCCACGCGCGACGCGCTGATCCGCGACAAGATCGCGCCGGGCGATTGGCGCGGCCACGTGGGCAAAGACCGCCCGCTGTTCGTGAACGCGGCGTCGTGGGGCCTGCTGGTGACGGGCCGTCTGGTCCAGGCCGAGGATGAGGCAGGCCTGGGTGCCAGCCTGACGCGGCTGATCGCGCGGATGGGCGAGCCAGTGATCCGCCGCGCGGTGGACGCGGCCATGCGCATGATGGGCGAGCAGTTCGTGACCGGCGAAACCATCGAGGAAGCGCTGCGCCGCGCCGCGCCGCGTGAGGCCAAGGGCTTTGCCTTTTCCTATGACATGCTGGGCGAAGCAGCGATGACGGCGGCCGATGCCGACCGCTACAACGCATCTTACGAGCAGGCGATCGCGGCGATCGGCCAGGCCAGCGCCGGGCGCGGCATCCACGCCGGCCCGGGCATTTCGATCAAGCTGTCGGCCCTGCACCCGCGCTATGCCCGCGCCAAGGTGGAGCGGGTGAAAGCGGAACTGCTGCCCCGCGTGAAGGCACTGTGCCTGCTGGCCAAGGGGCATGACATCGGCCTCAACATCGACGCGGAAGAGGCCGACCGGCTGGAACTCTCGCTCGATCTGCTGGAGGCGCTGGCGCTCGATCCCGACCTTGCTGGCTGGAACGGATTGGGCTTTGTGGTGCAGGCCTATCAGAAGCGCTGCCCCTTCGTGATCGACTGGATCGTGGACCTGGCGCGGCGCAGCGACCGGCGCATCATGGTGCGGCTGGTCAAGGGCGCCTATTGGGACGCGGAAATCAAGCGCGCGCAAGTGGATGGCCTGCCCGATTTCCCGGTCTACACGCAAAAGGTACATACCGATCTTGCCTATGTGGCCTGTGCGCGCAAGCTGCTGGCGGCGCGCGACGTGGTGTTTCCGCAGTTTGCCACGCACAACGCGCAATCGGTCGCCACGGTGCTGCACCTGGCCGGCCCGGACTTTGCCATCGGCGATTATGAGTTCCAGTGCCTCCACGGCATGGGCGAAGGGCTTTATGACCAGGTGGTGGGCGCGGACAAGCTGAACCGCCCGTGCCGCGTCTATGCCCCCGTGGGCACGCACGAAACGCTGCTGGCCTATCTGGTGCGGCGCCTGCTGGAAAACGGGGCCAATTCCTCGTTCGTCAACCGCATCAACGATCCGGCGGTGTCGGTGGAAGAACTCGCTGCCGATCCGGTGGCGCTGGTTGCGGCCAGTGCCGATCCCGGCGCGCCGCATCCAGCGGTGGCCCTACCCGCTGCCCTCTTTGCCGATCGGCGCAATTCGGCTGGGCTGGACCTGGCCGATGAAGCGGTGCTGGCCGACCTGGCGCCCCGCCTGGACGCGTCGGCCAGGCAGGCCTGGCAGGCCGGCACCCCGGCCGACCAGGACGGCGGCGAGGCCGTGTGCAACCCTGCCGATCGCCGCGACGTGGTGGGGCATGTCTGGCCAGCCACGCCCGAGGCGGCGGCCGCCGCAGTGGCGCGCGCGCAAGGTGCCGCGCCGGTGTGGGCAGCAACGCCCGTGGCCGCGCGGGCGGCCATGCTGGAGCGCGCGGCCACCTTGCTGGAAGAACAAGGCCGCGCCTTGCTGGGGCTGATCATGCGCGAAGCGGGGAAAACCGCCGCCAACGCCGTGGGCGAAGTGCGTGAAGCGGTCGACTTCCTGCGCTATTACGCGGTGCAGGCCCGCAGTGGCCTGGCCCATACCCGCCCGCTCGGCCCGGTCGTGTGCATTTCGCCGTGGAATTTCCCGCTGGCGATCTTTGCCGGACAGGTGGCCGCTGCCCTGGTGGCGGGCAATCCGGTGCTGGCCAAGCCGGCCGAGGAAACCCCGCTGATCGCCGCGCAGATGGTTGCCCTGTTGCACCAGGCCGGCGTGCCGGCCGATGTCGTGCAACTCGTGCCCGGCGACGGCGCGATCGGTGCCGCCTTGGTGGAAGCGCCCGGCGTGGCCGGGGTGCTGTTCACCGGATCGACCGAAGTGGCGCGCATCATCCAGCGCACCCTGGCCACGCGCAGCGACCCCATGGGCCGCCCCATCCCGCTGATCGCCGAAACCGGCGGCCAGAACGCGATGATCGTCGATTCCTCGGCACTGGCCGAACAAGTGGTGGCCGATGTCATCGCCTCCGCGTTCGACAGTGCCGGGCAGCGCTGCTCGGCCCTGCGCGTGCTGTGCCTGCAGGAAGACGTGGCCGACCGCACCCTGGCAATGCTGCGCGGCGCGATGGCCGAACTGGCGGTGGGCAACCCCGATACGCTGGCGACCGACATCGGCCCGGTGATCACCGCCCAGGCGCGCGACGGGATCGAAGCGCACGTGGAGGCCATGGCCGCGCGCGGTGCACGCATCCACCGCCTGCCCCTGCCCGCATCGTGCGTGCACGGCACGTTCGTGGCGCCAACCCTGATTGAAATTCCCGGTATCGAGGCGCTGGGCCGCGAAGTGTTCGGGCCGGTGCTGCACGTGGTGCGCTATGCCGCGCGCGATCTCGATCGGCTGATCGCGGCGATCAATGCCACCGGCTATGGCCTCACGTTTGGCCTGCACACGCGCCTGGACGAAACCGTGGCGCGGGTGACGCGCGCGGTGGAAGCGGGCAACCTCTATGTCAACCGCAACACGATCGGCGCCGTAGTGGGCGTTCAGCCCTTTGGCGGGCGCGGGCTTTCCGGCACTGGCCCCAAGGCTGGCGGCCCGCTTTACCTGGCGCGCCTGGCGCGCGGCACGGTGGCCACGCCCCCGGCCCTGGCCGGTGCACGCGCCGTGGCCGATCCGGCAGTTGCCATGCTGGCCGATTGGCTGGAAAGCCAGGGCCACGGCGCAACTGCCCAGGCCGTGCGCGCCGATGCCACCCGCAGCCGCCTGGGGATCGAGGTGGCGCTGCCTGGGCCGGTGGGCGAAAGCAATCGCTATCGCCTGGCGCCGCGCGGCGCGATCGCCCTTTACGCGACGACAGCCGACGGGCTGTGGCGGCAGCTTGGCGCGGTGCTGGCCACCGGCAACCACGCGGTGATCCTGCCCGGTGTGCCGATCCGGGCATTGCCTGCCGGCTTCCCCGCAGCGCTTGCCACGCGCGTGATCTTTGCCGATGGCACCAAGGCCGATCTGGCCGCCGCGCTCGTCGAGCTGGATGGCGAGGATCAGGCACGCGTGCTGGCCATGCATGCCGCCCAAGACCTGGCCGCACGCGAGGGCATGATCGTGGCGCTGCACGCCGCCGACGATAACGGCGCCTATCCGCTGGACCTGCTGCTGGAGGAAGTGAGCCTGTCGATCAACACCACCGCCGCCGGCGGCAATGCCAGCCTGATGGCGATGGTCTAAGCCGCGAACCGGCGCGACGCGTTTAGGCCACGTGTTCGGCCAACGTGGCGCGCAGGGCCAAGTTGGTGATCACCAGGGCCAGCCCCGCGCCCACCGCCAGCTTGATCGCAAGGGCGACGCCCCAGCCAAGCACGGCCACGCCCAGCACGGCAAACGCGGCGGCAGCGCCCGCCAGCGCCACGACAGCGGCAGGCGCCGCCAGGACCAGCGCGCGCAGCAAAAGATGCGTTGGCAGGCGCAGGGACGATGGGCGCGGCGCCACTCGCCCGGCACGCAGCGCCTTGCGCGAAAGCGCGCTGGGAACGAGCGTGCTCATGAACGCCACGGCAAAGGCCTGGGGCCCGAAATCGAAGACATAGTGCCCCAGCCCCCAGACCGGCACCGGCCCGCCCAGGCCGAACACCGCCAGGAAGAACGCCCCGCTGAACACAGTGTTGATCGCCATGCTCACGGCCACTTCGCGGCGGATATGCAGGTCGGCGCTGTTCATCGGGTCACTCTCCAAGCGGGTGTTTTCGATATTGCGGGTGGTCTTATACCAACGCTTTGCCGGGTCCATCCCCTTCGCTGCGGGCCACGGCGTGAAATGCATCGATCATCCAGCGCAGCCCGGCATCTTCGGCGCGGGCCCGGTGAAACTGCACCATTTCGCGCATCGGCGGGATGGGAAACGGCAAGGGTGCCACCGTCACCGGGAAATGCCGGGCGGCCTTTTCCGCCAGGCGCCGGTGCATCACCGCCAGGCGATGCGTGCCCTCCAGCAGTTCGGGGATGATCGTGAACGCAGCCACGCGCACTTCCACCCGGCGTTCGATCCCCTGCGCGCGCATATAGCTTTCGGCAAAGGACACGCGGTTGAAGCGGCCGATTTCCACCGCCACATGGCCCGCAGCGGCAAATGTGGGCACGTCGATCGGGCCGGCCATGGCGGGGTTGCCATGCCAGCCCACCACGACGTGTTCTTCCTCGAACAGCAATTCCGACGGGTGTTCGTCGCTGACATAGCTTTCGGGCGTGAGCAGCAGATCGATTTCCCCCCGATCGAGCCGCTGCGTGGCGTCATCGCTCAAGGGCACCATGTCGATCCGCACGCCCGGCGCCACCTGCGCCATGTGCCGCAGCAACGGCGCCAGCAGGACACTGGCGAGATAATCGGACAGGCAGATGCGGAAATCGCGCGTGCTGCTGCCGGGATCGAAGTGGGGCGAGCTGCCCACCAACCCGTCCACATCCTCCAGAATGGCGCGGATCGCCGGCTGCAGGCGCAGCGCAAAAGGCGTTGGCATCATGCGCTTGCCGTTCTGCACCAGCAGCGGATCGGCAAAGAACGTGCGCAACCGGGCCAATGCGGCGCTGATGGCGGGTTGGCTGAGGCTGAGATGCTCGGCAGCCCTGGTCACGTTGCGCAAATCCAGCAGCGCATCGAGGCAGACGAGCAGGTTAAGGTCGAGCCCTTTGAATCGCATCCCGTCACCATAATTCAATCAAATTGAAACCGATAAAAACAAATCATTTCCATTATGCCGATGGATCGGGATGTTGCAATCCATAATCAAATAAAAGGGAGAGGCATCTTGCGTTCCAATTTTACCCCGGTTGCATCGCTTGCCGCGCTTGCCACGGCACTTGCCATGCCGACCATCGCCCACGGCCAGGAACAGGCCCCCACCGCCGAGGCAGCGCCCGCCCAGGCACAGCCGCCCGCCGGCCTTGCCGAAATCGTGGTGACGGCGCAGCGCCGCACCGAAAACCTGCAACGCGCCGCCATTCCCGTCAGCGCCGTGGCGGGCGACGTGCTGACCAAGCAGAGCGTGACGCGCGCCGACGATCTCACCCGGCTGGTGCCCGCGCTGCAGGTGGCGCCGGCCGCCTCGTTCACGCAGATCTATCTGCGCGGGATCGGCACGTTCGGGGCCAATGCCTTTGCCGAGCAAGGCGTGGCGTTCAACCTCGATGGCGTCTACCTCTCGCGCCCGGCAGCACCAGCCGCGCTGTTCTATGACCTGGAACGCATGGAAGTGCTCAAGGGGCCGCAGGGCACGCTTTATGGCCGCAACGCCACGGGCGGCGCGGTCAATGTGATCACGGCCAAGCCCAAACTGGGCGAAAGCTCGGGCTTCGTCACCGGGGAATATGGCAACTACAACGCGATCAAGGCATCGGGCGCGATCAACCTGCCGCTCGGCAGCCAGGCGGCCTTGCGCATTTCGGCCCAGCACGCGCAGCATGACGGCTATTTCAGCGACGGTTACGACGATGAAGACACCACGGCCGTGCGCGGACAACTGCGGTTCGATACGGGCGATGGCTTCAACGCCAACCTGATGGTCGATTATGGCGATGTCGGCGGCAAGGGTTCGGGTGGCACGATCATGCCGCTGCTCGATGGCAAGAACCGCCTGGGGCCCAGCGATCCGCGCGTGCTGGCCGAATATCTTTCGCGCACGCCCACCGCACCGGTGCCGCAGATCGTGGCGCGCGGCGATGGCTATCAGAACAACAAGTATTACGGCGCGATGGTGACGGTCAACGCCGACCTGGGCTTTGCCAAGCTGACGGTGATCCCGGCCTGGCGCCGCACCGATCTGGATTTCGTCAACTACTCCTCCAGCTTCCTCATCGACGTGACCGAGAAATCCGACCAGATGTCGCTGGAAGCGCGGCTGGGCAACCAGAACGCGCAGCTCAAATGGGTGCTGGGCGGCTATTACTTCACCGAGAGCGTCAAGGCGCGGCAGTTCTTCGACCAGGGCAGCAACGGCACGCGGATCAATTCCAACCTCAACACCGACAGCTATGCCGCGTTTGGCGAGGCGACCTATTCGCTGACCTCGCGCTGGCGGCTGACCGGCGGCCTGCGCTATACCCACGACACCAAGACGCAGATCACCGAAGCGCACACCTATCCGTTTGTGGGCTTCGTGCCGCCGGCGTTTCCCAATTTCATCCCGATCATCCTTGATCTCAAGACCAACGCCACCAGCGATGTCGGCTTCAGCAAGCTCACGTGGAAGGCGGGGATGGAATTCGACGCCGGGCCGCACTCGCTGCTCTATGCGACGGTTTCCACCGGGTTCAAATCGGGCATCCTGTTTTCCGCCCTGGGGCAGAACTATTCGCGCCCCGAACGGCTGACGGCCTATACGATCGGGACCAAGAACCGTTTCTTCGGCAATACCTTGCAGGTCAACGTCGAAGGGTTCTATTGGGACTACAAGGACCAGCAGATCTCGCACCTGGCGCCGGTGCAGGTGGCTTCCACCCCCGGCGGGGCGATCTATGGGCCGGTCTTTGCCACGGAGAACGCGGGCGCGGCCAAGCTTTATGGCGCAGAAGCCGAAGTGCTGTGGCAGCCGACCCGCAACGACTTGTTCTCGCTCAACGTGCAATACCTGCACGCCAGCTATGACAACCTCAAGTACCAGGCCTATTCCACCACGGGCCCGGCCCCGGTGGTGGGCTGCGCGATCACGCCCACGGCGCTGATCGGGGCAAGCGCGGCGGCGCGGATCTATAACGTCGATTGCTCGGGCAAGCCGCTGGTCAACGCGCCGCGCTGGGTGGTCAATGCGGGGTATGACCATACGTTCGACCTGGGCAGCGCCGGCCGCGTCGTGGCTGCAGCCGATACGCGGATCGAAAGTTCGCGCTATCTCTCGATCGACTATCTCGATCTGGGCCGGCAGGGCAGCTACATGATGTCCAACGCGCGGCTGACCTGGGAAAACGCGCCGGGGTCGCTGGCGATCACAGGCTTCGTCAACAACCTGGAAAATGCCCTGGTCTTTGCCAATTCCTCGCAAAGCCCGGGCAAGCCTGGCGTGATCTACAACCAGATCCGCCCACCGCGCACTTATGGCGTGCGCGGCACGCTCAAGTTCTGAGCAGTGACGAGGGGGCCGGTGCCAGCACCGGCCCCAGGATATAGGCGATGACGGCATCGACCGTGCCGGGTTCGGCCGTATCGCACCCGGCCAGACGCAGGATCAGCGCCTGGTTGCCAAAGGTGATGAGTGCGGCGCCGACTAGGTTGAAATAGGCAACGGCGGGCGGCGCCCCCGACAGCAGCCCCTTGTCGCGCAGGGCGCCGAACAACGGCTCCAGCAAGCGCCACACCGGCGCGCCGAACGTGTCCACCACCCATTGGTGGCGCGGCGAATTGACCGAGAATTCCTGCAGCATCAAGCGCGTGAGGCGCGGATTGCGGGCAAACACGCGCAGCAGTTCGGGCAGCACCGCCTGCGCCGTCCGTTCAGGATCGGCAAGGTCGTCGCCCGCAAGCAGGCCACGCAGCACTTCCTCCCCTTCCCGCGCAAAGGCTTCCACCACCTGCTGCCAGAGCGCCGCCTTGGAGGGGAAGTAATAGGCCAAGTGCCCCTGCTCCAGCCCCGCAGCCGCCGCGATGGCGCGCGTGCTGGCCGCCTCGAAACCCAGATCGGCAAAGACGGTGAGCGCCGCATCCAGCACGGCGCGGCGATTGTCTGCCCCGTCATAGCGTTGCGGGCGGCGCGTCCTGGCGGGTTTGGCGGCGGAAACGGTCATGGCGGCTGTCATGCCCGGCGGCGCCATCTTGGTCAATTGACAAACTATGTTTTGTCGTGCGACAAACATGGCGCAGAACAACTTCGGGAGACCGGGCCATGGCCCATGCCAGCTATCCACTCACCACCGAACAACCCTATCCCCGCCGGCAATGGTGGGCGGCCGCCACCGCAGCCGAAGTGGGCCGCAGCCTGATGGCGCGCGACATCCTGGGCGAGCGCGTGCTGCTCTATCGCAAGGAGGACGGCAGCGCCGTAGCGGTTTCGGGCATCTGTCCCCACCGTGCCTTTCCCTTGGAAAAGGGCCGTTTGGTGGGCGACAGCGTGCAATGCAGCTATCACGGTTTCACCTTTGGCGCGGATGGCGCGTGCCAGCGCGTACCCAGCCAGGCCGGCGTGCCGCAGCGCGCGGCGCTGCGCCATTATCCGCTGGTGGAGCGTGGTGGCGTGCTGTGGATCTGGACGGGTGAAGACGCCCTGGCCGATCCGGCGCTACTGCCCGATCTGGCGGGAATCGGCCTCGATGCACCAGGCTGGACGGTGGAAATCCATGCGCTGGCCACGGTGGAAGCACGCTATACCCTGCTGATCGAGAACCTGCTAGACCTGAGCCATGTGACCTTCATCCATGCCGCCACGATCCCTTCGGGCGAGAAAGTCGCCGCGCTGGATGTGACGGTGCAGACTCACGGCGCGGGCCTGACCGTGGCCCGCAAGGCCGTGGGCATCGCGCCCAATCCGCTGATCAAACTGCAGTTTCCCGATCAGGAAGGGCTCGTGGACCAGGAATTCGATGCCCAATACATGGGGCCGTCCCTGATCCGCACCGGCGGTACGATCAGCGACCATGCCAGCGGAAGGCCGCTCGGCACGCAGAATTTCATCCACATGATCACCCCGGCGGCGCCTGGGCGGCTGCACTACTTCGTCGCGACGGCGCGCGATTTCGGGCACGACAATCCGGCCCTGGGCGCGATGAACATTGCCATGGGCACCCGCATCCAGCCCGAAGACGTCGAGGCGATCAGCGCGATCGAGGCGGTGTTGCGCAGCGACGTGCCCTTGCCGCGTGAAGTGAGTGCGCGCGTGGACAACGGCGCATTGCTTGTCAGGCGCCTGCTCGAAGCGCAGATCCGCAGCGAGGCCGAAGCTCTGGCTGCGTGAGACTTCGGCCTGACCACGCCGAAAAAAGGGGCCGTGTCCTGCGCGGACCGGCCCCCTTGTTTCGATCCTGATCGGGCGATCAGAACACGATCACGCTGCGGATCGACTTGCCGGCGTGCATCAGGTCGAACGCGGTGTTGATCTCTTCCAGGCCCATGACGTGGGTGATCATCGGGTCGATCTCGATCTTGCCCTGCATGTACCAATCGACGATCTTGGGCACGTCGGTGCGGCCCTTGGCCCCGCCGAACGCGGTGCCGCGCCAGTTGCGCCCCGTCACCAGCTGGAACGGGCGCGTGGCAATTTCCTTGCCCGCTTCAGCCACGCCGATGATGATGCTGGTGCCCCAGCCGCGATGGCAGGCTTCCAGCGCGGTGCGCATCACTTCGGTGTTGCCGGTGGCATCGAAGGTGTAGTCGGCGCCGCCGTCTGTCATTTCCACGACCTTGGCCACGGTTTCCTCGCGGCTGAGGCCCTTGGAATTGAGGAAGTCGGTCATGCCGAAGCGGCGGCCCCATTCCTCGCGATCGGGGTTGATGTCCACGCCGATGATCTTGCCCGCGCCGGCCAGGCGCGCGCCCTGGATCACATTGAGGCCGATGCCGCCCAGGCCGAAGACCACGACATTGTCACCCACCTGGACCTTGGCGGTGTTGACCACCGCGCCCACGCCGGTGGTGACGCCGCAGCCGATGTAGCAGCTGGTCTGGAACGGGGCGTCTTCGCGAATCTTGGCCACCGCGATTTCGGGCAGCACGGTGAAATTGGAGAACGTGGAGCAGCCCATGTAGTGATAGATCGGCTGGCCCTTGTAGGAAAAGCGCGTGGTGCCATCGGGCATCAGGCCCTTGCCCTGGGTGGCGCGGATCGCCGTGCACAGGTTGGTCTTGCCCGAAAGGCACGATTTGCACTGGCGGCATTCGGGGGTGTAAAGCGGGATCACGTGATCGCCCGGCTTCACGCTGGTGACGCCCGGCCCCACTTCGCGCACGATGCCGGCGCCTTCGTGGCCGAGCACGGAGGGAAAGATTCCTTCGCTGTCGAACCCGTCGAGCGTGTAGGCGTCGGTGTGGCACACGCCGGTGGCCATGATTTCCACCAGCACTTCGCCCGCCTTGGGGCCTTCGAGATCGAGTTCCACGATCTCAAGCGGTTTCTTGGCCTCGAAAGCCACGGCGGCACGGGTCTTCATCGAAGTTTCCTCCTTATCGATCAGGGTGGCCTACATCATTGCATGGCAGGCACAAAGAGCGCATTTGCGCAAAAGTTTATTGCCTGCCTGGGATAATGCCATGTCGGACTGGACCGGTCTGGAAGAACTTGTCGCCATTGCCGAAAACGGCACATTCGCGGCCGCTGCGCGCAAGCTGCGCCGTTCCACCTCGCATGTCAGCCGCGCGATCGCGCAGCTCGAACACCGCATTGGCTCCACCCTGCTGCACCGCACGACGCGCCAGGTTTCGCTGACCGCGGCGGGACGCGAACTGGCCGAGCGCGGGCGACGGATCATCGACGAGCGTGACGCGGCGCTGGCCGTGGCGAGTGGCGATCCTGGCCTGCGCGGATCGTTGCGCATTACCTGTCCCACGGCGCTGGGCGAATACTTCATCGCCCCGCTGGCCTTGCGCCATGCCATGGCCAATCCCTCGCTCGACGTGACACTCGATTTCAGCAACCGCGTGGTCGACATCGTGGCCGAAGGGTTCGACGTGGCGATCCGCACCGGCCCGCAAAGCGACCTGCGGCTGGCGGCGCACCGACTGGGTGGGCGCAATCTGGTGACCTGCGCGGCGCCGGCCTATCTGGCCCAGCGCGGACGGCCGGAGGAGATCGAGGAACTGGACAGCCACGATTGCCTGGTGGGATCGGCGGAGCTTTGGCATTTCCGCCGCAATCGTGCCGAAACCACCTATCAGCCGCAAGGGCGCTGGCGCTGCAACAACGGGCCGGCGGTGACCGCCGCAGCGGTGGCCGGCCTGGGCATCTGCCAGGTGCCCGATTTCTATGCCGCGCGCGCCCTGGCGCAAGGCCAGTTGGAGCCGGTGCTGGAAGCGTTCCGCGCCACCGAGGAAGCCGTCTGGGCCATGCACCCGCGGCGCCGCCTGGTGCCGCGCAAGGTGGCAGACTTCATTGCTCTGCTGGCGGCCGAACTGCCGGGCGCCATGGCCGGTGGCCTGGGAGCGATTTCCGCTAACCCAGCGGATCTTCCCGGCGCGTGTCCTTGAGCATCAGGCCGGCGACCAGCGCCACCGCGGCCAGCGCAGTGACATACCAATAGAACCCGCTTTCATGGCCCATGTTCTTGAATGCCAGGGCCACGTTCTCGGCCGTGCCGCCGAACAGCGCATTGCCCACGCCATAAGCCAGCCCCACGCCCAGCGCGCGGACGTGGATCGGAAACAGCTCTGCCTTGAACAGCCCGCTGACCGAGGTGTAGAAACTGTTGATCACCAGGCCCGCCGTGACCAGCAGCCCCGCCGCCCAGACATCCGGTGCGGCGGCCAGCGCAGTCAGGATCGGCACGGTAAGCAGCATGGCCAGCGCGGCGAACAGGATGATGTTGGTGCGCCGCCCGATCCGATCGGACAGCGCGCCCATGGCTGGCTGAATCACCATGAACACCACCAGTACCACCGTCATCAGCAAGGTGGCATCGGGCTTGGTCATGCCGACCGTCAAGACCAGGTATTTCTGCATATAGGTGGTGAAGGTGTAGAACGAGAGGCTGCCACCGGCGGTGAGCGCCATGACCAGCAGGAACGCGCGCGTGTGGTGCGCGAAGAGCTCCTTCAAGGAACCAGCGCCAGCCTGCCCCTGCGCGGCCTGCCCCGTTTCATGCATGTGCCGTGACAGCCACAGGATCAGCGCCGCGCCGCCAGCACCCAGCACGAAGCCGATGCGCCAGCCATAGGCCTTCATCGCCGTCTCTCCCAAGCCGTGCTGCAAGGCCAGGATCACCAGCGTCGCCAGCAACTGCCCGCCGATCAGCGTGACATACTGGAACGAGGACCAGAACCCGCGCCGCCCGCGCCCGGCAATCTCGCTCAGGTACGTGGCGGCGGTGCCGTATTGCCCGCCGGTGGAGAAGCCCTGGAGCATCCGGCCCAGCAACAGCAAGGCCGGCGCCACCACGCCCACCTGGGCGTACGTGGGCAAGATCGCGATGAGCAGCGCGCCCAGCCCCATCATCAGGACCGACACGACCATGGCCCGCTGCCGCCCGTGGCGATCGGCAAAACGCCCGAAATACCACCCGCCGATCGGGCGCAGCAAAAAGCCCACGGCAAAGATCCCGCTGGTGGCCATGACCTGGACCAGCGGATCGCTTTCCGGAAAGAACTCTGCCGAAAAATAGAGCGCGGTGAAGGCGTAGATGTAGAAATCGTACCATTCGATCAGGTTGCCGGCCGATCCGGCCAGGATCGCACGCAGGCGCTGTCCATCGGATAGCGCGGCGGCAGTGCCCTCGTTGTGGTGACTGGCCATGTCCGGCGTTTTTCCTCGATGCGATAGGGCTGGCTTTGACCGCAGCTTTAACCCGCTGGCGAGGGCCTGCAACCACAATGCTCTTGCGATCTCAGCCGATGCAGCGATATGGCCATTTAGAGTGGTGGCGGTGAGACCAGGCGGGGCGTGACAGGCATGGCGGACAGACTGATGGAACCAGCCACCATTTCTGCCGATCCGCCCGATTTTGCGCTGGATCAGGTGCAGGAATGCGTGCTGGCGCAGTGGGGCCTGGCAGGACACTGGCGCCCGGTGCGATCAGAGCGTGACCAGACCTGGCATCTCACATGCGACGACGGGCCGGGCTATGTGGTCAAGCTGTCGCATCGCGACGAGCAGGAAGGCACGGTGGATTTCCAGATCGGCGCGCTCGCCCACATCGCGCAGGTCGATCCCGATCTGGCGGTGCCGCGCATGGTGCCCACGCATGACGGCGCCTGGCGCACCACGATCCGCGCGGCCGATGGTACGCCGCATATCCTGCGCCTGCTGACCTACCTGGACGGCGCGATCGTGCAGGATGTGGTGCCGTCTTGCCCCGATCCGGTTGCCTTGCGCCGGGCCATCGGCGGCTTCGTGGCGCGGCTGGCCCTGGCACTGCGCGGCTATTTCCACAGCCACGCGGGCAGCAATCGGCACGATTGGGACCTGTCGCGCGTGACGGCGCTGCGCCCGGCGCTGCCGCGCATTGCCGATCCCGCCTTGCGCGCGTTGTGCGGCCAGGTCCTGGCCGAGGCGGACAGCCGCATATACCCGGCCCTTGCGCGCACCCGCCACCAGGTGGTGCATCAGGATGCGCACATGGGCAATCTGCTGTGCGACCCGGCCGCCCCGACGCACATCGTGGGCGTGATCGATTTTGGCGATATGCTGCATGGCAGCCTGCTGGCCGACCTGGTCACGGCGGCCGACTGCTTTCCCGATGCGGACGCTGACCCACTGGCGATCCTGACGCACGTGACGCAAGGGTTTGACGCCGTGTGCCCGCTGGAAGAGGCCGAGATCGACCTGGTCTACGACATGTGCTGCCTGCGCCTGGCCAACACCGTGCTGGTGGCCAATGCCAGGCGTGACCCGGCCGACGAAGCGCCCGATGCGCACCTTGGCGGCGGGCACAAGCATGGCGCGATGCTGGCCAGGCTGATGGCCCTGGGGCGTGCGGAGGCAACCCGCGCGCTGCGCCGCGCCTGTGGCTTTCCGGTGCCCGCCCTGGCGCCCGATCCGGTGGCGACGCGCGAAACGCTGGTGGCCCAGCGCGAGGCTACGATGGGCCGTATCTGGCATTTCTATCACGCGCCGCTGCACATCACGCGCGGCGAAGGCGCCTGGCTGATCGGCGCGGATGGCACGCGCTATCTCGACGCCTATAACAACGTGCCGCAGGTGGGCCATTCGCACCCCCACGTCGTGCGCGCGATCGCGCGGCAGGCTGCGGCGCTCAACACCAACACGCGCTACCTGACCGACAGCGCGGGCGCCTATGCCCAGGCGCTGCTGGACCGCGCGCCGCCGGGGTTCGATGTGTGCGCCTTCGTCAATTCGGGCAGCGAGGCCAACGACCTCGCCAGCCAGATCGCGCGCTTTGCCACCGGCCGCCAGGGTGCCGTGGTCATGGAAGGCGCCTATCACGGGATCACGGCGGCGACGGTCGATCTTTCGCCGCTGACCAAGGTGGCGCCAGCCCAAGTGGCGTGCCTGCCCGCGCCCGATCTCTATCGCGGCGTGGCACCCGATCCCGCCGAAAGTTGGGCGGCGGCCCGCGCGCAACTGGCCAGGGCCGGCCATGAGCCCGCATTCCTGATGATCGACGCCGCGCTCACCAGCAATGGCGTGCCACGCCAGGCACCGGGCTATCTGGAAGGATTGGCCGGCGCCGCCCGCGCCGACGGCGCCCTGGTCATTGCCGACGAAGTTCAGGCCGGCCTGGGGCGACTGGGCGACTGGTGGGGCTTTGCCGTGCAGGGGCTGGACAGCGTGGACGTGATCACGCTGGGTAAGCCGGTCGGCAATGGCCATCCGCTGGGCGTGGTGCTGACCCGGCGGGACTTGTGGCAGGCATTCTATGCCCAGGTGGAAGTGTTCAGCACGTTTGGCGGCAACAGCGTGGCTTGCGCCGCCGGGCAAGCGGTGCTCGACGTGATCGAGCGCGAGGACCTGCTCGCCCGAGCCAATCGCGTGGGCGACCTGCTGCGCGCCGAACTCGTGGAACTGGGCCGCCGCTTTCCCCTGATCGGCGATGTGCGCGGGCGCGGCATGCTGACCGGGCTGGAATTCGTGAACGACCCGGCCGCCCGCAGCCCTGCCACCACCCAGGCCCGCCTGCTGGTGGAGCGGATGCGCGAGAACGGCGTGCTGGTGGGCACGTCCGGGCCACACCGCGCCGCGTTCAAGCTGCGCCCCGCGCTGACCTGGAGCGAAGGCGAAGTGGCGTTCTTCGTGGACGCACTGCGCCAGAGCCTGCAATCCCTCTGACCGACGAAAGAGCCTGAGCCTTGGCCAAGCCGCTGCTGATCATCCAGCCCGCCACATCCTATGACGACATGCCCGCCGTCTGCGCCCTGCGCGGCGATGAACTGGCGTGGTTCGGCGCCGGCTGTGGCGTAGCGCCCGACGAGATCCTGTCGGTGAAAGTCTATCAGGATGCGCCCCTGCCCGATCCGGCAGACGTGCGCGCCACGATCATCACCGGCGCGATCGACATGGTGACCGATGGCCACTCGTGGATCGAGCGCACCGCCGCCTGGGCGCGCACGGCCATGGCACAAGGCGCACCGATCCTGGGGGTGTGCTTTGGCCACCAGTTGCTGGCCCATGCGCTGGGCGGCACGGTGGCCGACAATCCGCGCGGGGCGATGTTCGGCACGGTGGATGTGGCGCGCACGCCGGCGGGCGCGCAAGACCCGCTGTTTGCCCCCCTGCCCGACCGGGCGCAAATGATGGTGTTCCATTTCCAGTCGGTGCTGTCGCTGCCGGCCGGGGCGGACGTGCTGGCGACCAGCCGCCACGATCCGCACCACGCGGTGCGCTATGCCGCCAATGCCTGGGGCGTGCAGTTCCACCCGGAATTCGACGCGCAGATCATGGCCGGCAGCTATGACGTCTATGCCGACGCGATTGGCCGCGCGGGCTTTTCGGTGCCCGATCTGCGCGCCGCCAATGCCGACAGCGCGCACGGGCAGCAGTTGCTGCGCGCGTTCATGGCCGCGGCCGACGGCGCCTGATCAACGCGCGCAGCTGGCCGGCGCCGCTGCCCAGGCCACCGCATTGGCCAACATCGTGCGATAGCGCGGATCGGCATAGCTTTCGGGCCGATGCCCGATCGCGGAATAGAACATCCGCCCCCGGCCGATGCACCGCGTCCAGGCGATGGGATGATCGCCCATTGCCAGACTTTCGCCGTGCATGCCTTTGGGATCGTATGTGCTTTCATCCAAGGTGGCGAGAATGCGGGCGCCCGTGGTGCGCGGGCTCTTGGCAAACGAATACCACTCGTCGGTCCAGGTCCAGCTCTTGGGCAAGCCGGCGGTCAGCACCGGATCATCGCTTTCGATCGCGATCCGCGCGGCTTGGAACTGCGGCGTCATCGGGTGGCCGATGAAGCGTGCGCCGAGCAAGGTATCGGCATACCACGGCCAGAACCAAACGGGATCACCCGCGCTGCCGTGAATGCCAAGGTACGCTCCGCCCGCCTGCAGCCATTGGCGAAAGGCCTTGCGCTGCGACACGGTGAGGACGTCGCCCGAAATGTTGTTCCACACCACCACATCGAAATGGCGCAGCGTGGGCAGCGTGAACGCGCCGCCCCGGTCGGTGGCAAGGATGGTCCAGCCATGCGCCTTGGCCAGATCGAGCAGCGCAGCATGCGCCGCATCTACGCTGGGCTTGTCCTTGAACCCGTCGATTTTTTCAAACACCAGAACGCGCGGGTGCGGGCCTTGGGGCACCGCGCCCAGCGGCGTGGCGTCATAACGGGCACAGCGGGCGACCTTGGTCTGCGCAGTCACCGGCAGCTTGCGCAAGGCGGCATCGATGCGGGCGATTGCGGCGGGCTCCAGCCCGAGGAATGGCCCACCCTGGCGAACCGAAAGGATCGCGGCGAAGCTGGGCGCCGTGGTGCTCAGAAAGCCGGGTGGCGCCTTGTCCAACTGCGCGCCTGCCTGGCCGCGCAGGATCGCGGCCGCAGCGGGATCCGCCAGGACATCGATCAGCGGCAGATCGGCCGAAAATGGCGCATCGCGCATCGGGCAGTCGAGCGGCGCACGAGCCGCAGCGCCCGCCGGTACCAGCAGCGCGGCAGCCGCCAACCCAGCGCCCAGGGCTGCCATCCAGGTGCGGCCATACCGTTTCATGCCCATCGCTTGCCCCCTTTGCCGCCTGGCTGGAAGCAGGCTTGCCAAAGACATAGCGGCAAAGCGGGGCGGGCGAAAGAGCGTCAGGCGCCCGGTTCGATCAGCACCTTGCACTGGTGGGTGCGGTGGCGCAGGCTTTCGAACACATCGGGGGTTTGCGCCAAAGCAATCGTGTCGGTCACCAGCAAGCGGGGCTGCGCCAGCCCGCGATCGAGCGCATCGAGCGCGGCTTCATATTCCTGGCGGGTGAAGAAGGCCGAGGTGACGAGGCGCACTTCTTTTGACAGCATGGCAAAGGTGTTGAGCGTGTCTGGCCGGGCACACAGGCCCAGCAGGACGATCGTGCCGCGATTGCGCACCTGGCTGACGCCTTGCGCGATCAGGCCGGGCACGCCCACGCATTCGAACACCAGATCGGCCGGCCCGCCCAGCGCGCGGTGCGCGGCGCCCACCGGATCATCGGGCGCCACCACGAAATCGTGCGCGCCCATGGCGAGCGCGCGATCGCGCTGCCAATCGGCAATGTCCTGCACCACCACGCGCCCGGCGCCCAACTGGCGCGCCCAGAACGCGACGGCCAGGCCGATCGGGCCTGCGCCCAGCACCAGCACTTTGTCTCCGCGGCGCAGGCCGGAAAGGCCCAAGCCATGGAGCGCGACGGCCAGCGGCTCGATGATCGCGCCATCGGCAAGGCTGGCGCTTTGCGGCAGGCGCACGCACTGGTTGGGCCGGGTCAGCGCATATTCGGCATAGCCGCCGCCCTGAAGGCCGAAAGCATCGCACCACTGCACTTCGCCGGCCACGCAGGCAGGGCAGGTGCCGCAGCTTTTCAGCGGGCTGACCGCCACGCGATCGCCGATCTGCCAGCCTTCCACGCCCCGACCGAGCGCCACCACTTCGCCGGCAAATTCATGGCCCAGGATCGATCCCGCGCCCTGGCCATAGGCGGCGTCCTCCGTCATGTGCAGGTCAGAGCCGCAGATGCCGCAGCGGCCCACCCGCACCACCAGGTCGCCCTCGTGCGGCACGGGATCGGGTACGGTTTCCACGGCAAGGGGCTTGTGCAGCCCCTGCATCACGACCGCACGCATTACTGGTACTTGCCCAGCATCATGCCGCCGTCGATCACCACGTGGCTGCCGGTCATGTAATCCGATGCGTCAGAAGCCAGCAGCAGGGCGAGCGGCTTGATCTGTTCGGTTTCGGCCAGCTTGCCCAGCGGGACGATCGCGTCCCAGGCGGCGCGGGCCACCGGGTCTTTCTTGAGCCAGCCGCCGCCGATGTTGGTGACGAAAGGGCCGGGCGCAATGGCGTTCACCCGGATGCGGAACTCGGCCAGTTCCAGCCCGAGCGCACGCACCATGTGCAGCACGCCGGCCTTGGCGGGCATATAGGGCAGGCCCACGATCGGTTCGGTAACGAGGCCGGCGTTGGACGCCGTGCAAATGATCGAGCCGCCGCTGCGCCCATTGGCGCGGCCCGGCTGCTTCATGATGCGCACGGCGTTGGAGATGGTGTAGAACACGCCGTTGAGATTGACCGCGATCGACTTGTCCCAGCGCGCGGGGTCATAAGTATCGACCTGTCCTTCAGGATTGCGATGCCCCGCCGGGTTCCAGAAGCCGGCGCCGGCATCGATGCCGGCATTGGCAAAGCAGATGTCGAGCCCGCCAAAGGCCGTGGCGTGATCGTCGAACGCGGCCGCCACGGCCTCGAAGCTGGACACGTCGCAGTGCGCGGCGCGCGCATCGTGCCCGGCCTCGCGCAGCAGGGCGGCCTCGCGCTCGGCGCCCTCCAGGTCGATATCGGCAAGCGTTACCGCCGCACCGCCTTCGGCCATGGCCTGGGCATAAGCAAGGCCGATGCCGCTGGCAGCGCCGGTGACCAGCGCGCTGCGGCCGGCAACGCTGAAACGATCGAGAATGGCCATGATATTCCTCTCCAAGGGGGGCGCGCCGTTCAGACGGCGGCTTCGTGTTCGGCCGGGGCTGATCCCCGTTCGCGCGCGATAAGGCGCTGCAACAGGCGGCGGGCGCGGATGCCACCGCCATCGCCGCCCAGCACCAGGGGCTTCAAGTCCCAGAAATCGGCCCCGCGCATCAGGCGGTGGCTGTCGCGGATGATCGGCATGTCCTCACGCTCGAACGCGTGTTCCAGCGCGGCCTGCATGGCCTTGGAAAAACCTGCGTCGTCCAGCGCGAAATCGCGGCCGGTGGCCCAGATGTAATGCGTGGTGTCGGGCGTTTCGGGCGTGAAGGCATGGAGCGAGGGCAGCAGCGTGCACTGCGCACGCGGCGTGCCCGGCGGACCGGCGATATAGTCGAAGCGCAAGACCGCGGGCGCATGCCAGGTGACTTCGCCATAGAAATCCTGCGGCTGGCCCACCCGACCCAGCATGGCGCCGATCCCGTCGGACAGGGTATCGTTCAGGCGCACATATTCGGCGTGGACGGTTTCCCCATCCTGCCAGAACCGCCGCTCGCCTTCGGTAAAGGCGCGGGCGACCAGCGCGGGATGGACGAAATTGGCGTGGCTGAGATCGAGGATGTTGTCACTGTAGAGTTCATAGTGACCCTCGGCCCGGGTGGCGCCGCGTACCACCGCCCAGGCCGGATCGACCAGCCAGGCAAAATCCGGGATCAACGCGGGATCGGCCCGATCGGGCGCGCCCATCCAGATCCACAACAAGCCGTGCCGCTCTTCCAATGGATAGACCGGCAGCCGCGCGGCGGGCACTTGGCCACCGGGATGGGGATTGAAGACGCAGGCACCGCTGCCATCGAAACGCAGCCCGTGATAGGGGCAGGCCAGGGCGCCCTCAACCACCCTGCCCTGCCCCAGCGGCGCAAAGCGGTGGGGACAGCGCCCGCCCACGGCATGCGCCGCGCCCGCCTCGTCACGAAACAGCGCAACCGGCTCTTCCAGGAAAACGCGGTCGATCGGCGTTTCGTCCAAGGCATCGGCCCAGCCGGCCACGTACCAGCAATCACGCAAGTACGTGCCGCGGGGCGGCCCGCCGAGGACGGGAAGCGAAAGCGAGGGCGCCTGCATCACACCGCCCCTGCGATCAGAGGTAGAGCTGCTTGTTGATGGCAATGCCGTGTTCCCGGCAGTAGCTTTCGTAGTGGTTCATGAACCACCAGACATCCAGCGTTTCCACGTGGTTGCCTTGGGCGTCGAAGAATTCGTTGGCGCCCTGCATGTGGAACAGCGCTTTCATGCCGTTGGGATCGTCGGTCACCAGGGTGTGGGCCGTGCCAGGCGTTTCGGTGATGAATTCACCGGGCCGGCAGACCCAATCGTATTCCAGGTAGCGGAACGAGCCTTCCAGCCCGATCGCCCAGACGCGGCCACGGTGCTTGTGCGTGCCGATCACACCCGGCCCCTTGATCCACAGGATGTTGACGTAGACGTTCTCGCGCACGTCGAACGCCAGGTGGCGGATCGCCGCGTTGTCGCCGAACGGCACCCACGGGCTTTCCGCTTCGCTGGCGCCGATATAAGTCCCTTCCACGCCGCGTGCGCGGATCAGGTCACCGTAAAGCTCGGGAACCTGGACGATTTCATAGGCCGAAGACGGCGGTGCTTTCATCGATGCCATGGTGGGCGCCTTACAGATAGAGCTTGGGGTTGATCGGGATGCCGTGGGCCCGACAATGCGTTTCGTAGTGGTTGATGAACCACCACACGTCGGTGGTATCGACCAGGTTGGCGTCCGCGTCGTAGAAATCGATCGGGCCCTGCATCCAGCCGAACAGCTTGCACCCCTGCGGGTGGTCGGTGACCAGCGTGTGGCTTTCACCCGGCGTTTCCAGGATCAGCCCGCCTGGCGTTGCCACCCAGTCATACTCCAGATAGCGAACCGATCCTTCGAGGCAGACCATCGTGATCGTGCCGCGATGGAAATGCGTGCCGATCACGCCCGGCGCCTTGACCCACAGGATGTTGGAAAACAGGTTCTGCCGCACATCGAACGCCAGGTGCTTGATCGCGGCATTGTCGCCGAACGGCACCCAGGGGCTGTCCACATCGGTGGCCGCATCGATATAGCGGCCGCCGGGGCTGAGCCGTTCGACCAGTGCCTTGTGCGGGAATTTCACGTCAACGATGGCCGCCTTGTCGGACGGAGGGGCTGTCATAACGGTCATGGGGGGCTCCGTTGGCTTAGCGGATCAGGGTATCGACGTAATCGGCGCCGATGCCGACGGCGGCATAGTGCGCACGGGCGGCGGCGATATAGTCGAACACGTCATAGTGGCCGATGGTGTTGCCCGCCTCGTCCAGCCACATCAGCGGGCCGGAAACCACGAAGAACACTTTCATCGGGTCTTCGTGTTCATAGCAGACCAGGGTGTGGCTCTCGCCCGGCGTCTCGTAGACGAAATCACCGGCCGTGGCGGTCCAGGAATGTTCGAGATAGGCCCATTTCCCGCTGATCGTGTAGGCCCAGATCGGGTGGGGGTGATAGTGGCGGTTGACCAGGCCGGCCTGCTTGCTCATCAGCACGTCGGCCCACATGTTCTTGGCCGGGCTGATCCACACCGGCTTGGAAAACACGGTTTCGCTGATCGGCACCCAATAGCGTTCGTCGCCCTCGGCGATCTTGGGCAGGTAGACTTCGGGCAAGCCACCATCGCGGAAGACTTTCTCCACCGGCTTGATGTCTTTCCAGAATTCGGTGTGTGCGGCTTCGGGCATCGTCGCTCTCCAGGGGGTACACCGGGCGGCCAGGGGTGGCCGCCCGGTGCGAAAGATCAGAACTTCACGCCAACGCGGGCATACCATTCGGCCGGGCGGCTGTAGGTGCCGTAGATCTGGCCGCCGGCAAGCTGCGCCTGGCCGGTAGTAAGATAGCGCTCGTTGGTGAGGTTGGTGCCACCGGCCGTCAGTTCCCACACACCGCCGGGCGCACGATAGGTGACCGAGCCGTTGACCACCGTGGTGCTGGGACGATCGAGCAGGAACGTGCCTTCGGTATCGTTCTTCATCGTGCTGGTGAACGTGACATCGGCCAGGAACACCACCGTCCCGTGGCTGCCCAGGTCAGCCTGGTAGCGGGGCGAGACGTTGAACTTCCACTTGGGCGTCTTGGGGAGGGTCACCCCTTCGCGCACGCCAGCCTGGAGCGTGGAAGCGGCCACCTGTGCGGGACCATCGACGCTGGTGTACTTGGCATCGGTAAAGCCCAGCGAACCCGTGACGGTGAGCCCGCGCGCGGGCGCGGCCACCACTTCCACTTCAAAGCCCTTGATCCGCGCATCGCCCGCGTTCTGGATGGTGGGCGAAACGCCCTGCTGGAAGTTGAGCTGGATGCCCTTGTAATCGGTGAGGAACACCGCGCCGTTGATCTGGAGATGGCGATCGAGCAGTTCGGACTTGAGCCCCGCTTCCCAGGTCGTGGCCTTTTCCTCACCAAAGCCGGGGGCATAGGGCAGCGGGTTGGACAGGCGGGTGGTCCAGCCGCCGGTCTTGTAGCCCTTGGACCAGCTGGCGTAGATCATCACGTCGTCGTTCGGGTGCAGCTGCACACCGATCTTGGGTGAGAAGTTGGAGAACTTCTTGTGCTGCACGCCCGCCACGTAATAGCGCAGCGGCTGGCCGGCGTTGGGGAAGCCGTTGTCCACCCGGCAGGCATCGCTGATCGGATTGAGCGAAGCGCAGTTGGGATCGCCGAAATAGTTGGCCAGCTTGTAGTTCAGGCCGTTGGCGTCGGACTGGAACCCTTCGAACTCCTTGTCTTCGTGGGTGTAGCGGCCGCCCACCGTGAAGGCCAGCAGGTCTGACAGGGCATAGTCCACCTGGCCGTAGAACGCATAGTTCTTGGTGGCGAGGGTGTTGGGCCCGTCAACCTGAAGCAGCCCTTCGGCAAAGGTCACATAGTCGTGCAGGTCGCCGCTTTCGCGGAAGTAATAGGCGCCCAGCACGTACTTGAGCTTCTTCTCCATCGCCGTGCCGGTGAGCTGCAGCTCCTGGCTGAACTGCTTCTGATTCATCGAGAAGCTGGTGTGGAGGAAGTTGAGCGGCGAGTTGTCGAGATCCATCCCGACCACCCAGTGCAGTTCGCGATAGGCCGTAATGGACTTGATCGAGGCCGTGTCGGACAGATCGAAATCGAGCGTCAGCGCCGCGCCGCCCTGCTTCAACTTGTTGAAGTTGTTGCCGTTGGCATAAGAGGTGTCGATGTTGTTGGTCACGAACCGGTTGTCATAGGGCAGCCGGTTGTTGTCGGGGTTGTTGTCGGCATTGACGCCATAGATCGCAGGCAGATCGAGGATCGAGTTGAGCCCGCCGCGACGATAGAGGAATGCCGCCGAGGGTGGCCCACCGATGAAGCTGTCGCATGCGCCGCTCACCCCGCCCACGGTGACGGTGGGATTGCCGGCGATCGCGCAGTTATAGGTGCCGGCAAAGACCGCCGGGAACGTGGTGATCACCTTGTTGGCGATCTGCGAGGTATCGGTCTTGCTGTAGTCGCCGGTCAGCGTCGCCTTGAAACCGACGCCGTTGTAGCGGATCTTGCCGCGCAGGTTCCAGGTGTTGTCACCGCCTTCGGTGCCATAACCCTGGTTGCCATAGCCGGCCGCCTTGAGCGAGGTGATCGGATCGAAGGCATAGTTGCTGGCGCCGGGATAGGGAATGCGGTGCAGGTAGCCATCGCGCTTGGTGATCGCAAAGCTGACCGAGGAGGACAGCTTGTCGGCCAGCGGCATGTCGACCGTGCCCTTGGCGCTGAACAGGCTGTAGCTGCCGGTCATCGCCGACCCGACGAAACGGAAGCTGTCGCCCGGATCGTGCGTGACGATCGAGATAGCGCCGCCGATGGTGTTGCGGCCAAACAGCGTGCCTTGCGGGCCCTTGAGCACTTCGACGCGGTCAACGTCGGGCAGGTCCTGGTTGGCGCCCACCGAGCGGGCTAGATAGACCCCGTCGAGATAGATGCCCACGCCCGGATCGATGTTGAAGGCAAAATCGTTGGCGCCGATACCGCGGATATAGGCGGCCAGCACCTGGCTCGAACCCGAAAACGGCGTGCCGGCGTCCAGCGTCACGTTCGGCGCGATGTTCGACAGCGAAGACACGCTGGTCACCGCGCGTTCTTGCAGCGCAGACGCGGTGAAGGCGCTGATCGCGATCGGCACGTCCTGGACGTTTTCCGCGCGCTTCTGCGCGGTCACCACGATTTCCTGGATGCCGCCGTTGCCGCTGGCCTGAGCCTCCCCCTGGGCTGCGGCGTTGGCCTGCGGCGCCTGTTGCGCCATCGCCGGGCTGGCCAGCGCAATGGCCAGCGCGCCCACCGATACCGGTGCGAACTTCATGGACTCTCTCCCTTTTTTGGTGCGGTTTGTCACAAGTGCCCCTGACACCTGTTCCGCTGTGGTCGATGCTAGGCTTTCGGGGCCGCCCGCGCTTGCATTGGCGCGCAATCCGATCAGGATTCTCGCGCAAAGCGCCCCGAAAAAGATGTCAGTTGCGCGTGCGCCATGCGCGCGGCGCCACGCCAAAGCGCTGGCGGAAGCAGCGGGCGAAATAGGCACTGTCGTTAAAGCCCATCTCGAACGCGACTTGGGTAATGCTGGCGGCAGGGTTGCCGGTGATGCGCTCGGCCGCGCGGACCAGGCGGCGTTCCAGGATATAGGCGCTGGGCGTGGTGCCCATCGTGGCAAACAGGTTCTGGATCGTGCGGACGGACGTGTGGCAGGCATCCGCCAAGGTCAGCGTGCGCAGCGCCGGATCGCCCAGATGCGCGTCGACCAGGGCCAAGACCTTGTCACGCAGCGCATGGTCGGTCACCCGTTCTTCGGGCCGGGTGGCGCCGCGCATGGCCAGGGCGACCAGATCGAAGAACACACCGCTCACGCCCTGCTGCCATTGCGGGTCCTGTCCGCTCTGGTCCCCCTGGTGCCACAGCGAGCGCAGGAAATCGTGGAACACCCGCCCCCCCGGGCTTGCCCCGCACAGGCGGCGGCTGAGCATGTCGTCCAGCCCCGGCACCCGCTCGGCCAGCGGCGCGCGCGGGAATTCCACGACCAGCAGTTCGTGCGCGGAAAGATCGAGCGTATAGGCCTGGTGTGGCGATCCGATCACGAAATCGCCCGCTTCCAGCAAGCTTTCGGCCTGGCCCTGGCGATGCAGGCTGCGCCCCCGGCATTGCAGGTGCAGGATGAGCCGCTCCTGCGCAGCGTCATGCCCCTGGCGCCCCACGAACGAGGCGGTGGAGCGGGGCCGGATCATGGCCAGGTCGCCCACCGTCCACGACCACATTTCGCCCGTGAAATCGCGCCCTTGCGTGTTCACGTAAGTGCCGGTGTAGATCCGATCGACCAAGTCGTTCCAATAGGCCAGGCGCTGGTCGGGCGCGATGGCATCGGTGGCGTAGCGTTGCACGACATTCATCAGCGTGAACTCCCCCAACGAAAACGAAACTTCAGGTCCGCAAGCCGATCTCCGCCGCAGGAGCGGGGAAGGCACGATTGGCACGCCGGGCCACCACGCGCGGCGCGCTTTCCTTGAGGCCCAACGCAAGAATTCCGGCCAGCAGGCACAACCCCAGCATCAGCCAGACCGGCGCGGCCAGGCCATAGGCATCGGCCAGCGCCCCGGCGAGGAACGGGCTGAGCACGCCGCCCAGCACTTCACCGATGCCCATGACCACGCCGGTGAGCGTGGCGGTAAGGCGGGGATCGACGCTTTCGGCGGGAATCGTGGCCATGAACATCGGGAACAGGCCATTCAGCGCCCAGCCGAAGAAGAAGATCGCGCCCAGCACCCAGGCCGATCCGCCATAATGGATCGCGCCGAGCGGCAGGATCGCACCGAGGAACGAGAACCCGATCATCACCGGGCGGCGCCCGATCGCATCGGACAGCGCGGGCACGGCGAAGCTGCCGATCCCGGCAGAAATGCCGAGCGTGGCCATCAGCCAGCCCATCGTGCCCGGATCAAAGCCACGCCCCTTGGTCAGGAACAGCGGCATGAACGCCCAGCACACCACCAGGTACGACACCAGCAGGATCGCGATCAGCGCGCAAAGCACCACGTTGCGGTGGGCAAAGGCCTGGCGCAGCGTGACGCGCGGCGCATCGCCATCATGGTGCACTGCAGGTGGTTCGCGCAGGGTGAACCAGATCAACGCGGCGGTGATCACGCCCGGCGCCGCAGCCAGATAAAACCCTTCGCGCCAGCCATAGGCCACCGCCAGGGGGACGAGCAGGATCGGGGCAAGGCCCGATCCCAGCAGATTCGATCCCAGGTTCTGCGCCACGCCCATGGCCAGGCCGCGCCGCTCTGGCGCCACTTCGCCCACGATCATCGCATGGCTGACCGGCATTACCCCGCCTTCGGCCGCGCCCATCAGCAAACGCGCGCCCAGCAGCATGAGGAACGACGTGGCAAAGCCTGACACCACCGAGCACAGGCAGAAGGCCAGGGTCGCCACCACGACCACCGCTTTTTGCGCGCCCAGCCGGTCTGACACACGGCCGACGACAAAGCCCGACAGCGCCCAGGTGAGCGACAGCGCGGAGGAAAACAGGCCCACTTGCGTGTTGGTCAGCCCCAGGTCGGGCTGCACGAAGGGCATGAGAAAGTTGAGCGCGTTGCGATCGAAGAACAGGATACCGAAGTTGAGGCTGAGAAGCCCGGTAACCCATACCTGATAGCCGCTGCCGGCGCGGGCCTTGCCCGCCAAGGGGGCCGGGCTCACAGGAACGGCCTTACGGGATCGCGGCCGTCCCAATCGCAGGCCGCGCGCCACATGGCGGTGAAGTGGCTGTCCATGCCGGCGGTGGCCGGGATCAGTTCGACAAAACCAGGGGCCGCATCGTGGCCGCCTTCCAGGTAGGCCACCGCGCCGCCGGTCGGCACCGGGGCGCGAAAAGCCAGGGTATAGCCGCGCGCCAGATAGCCGGGCAGCACGGCATCCACGTCGAGGCAGGCAATCCCGACATGATGAAACCCATAGCCGCGCGCCTCCACCGTTTCACGGTAGACGGAGGGGTGATCGTCGAGCGGCTGGATCAGTTCGATCTGCATGTGCCCGGCAAAGCCCATGGCGATCGCCACGTCGGCATTCGAAGGCGTGCCGCGATAGATCTGGCCCTCTGTCAGGAAATGGGGGAGCAGGAAAAACGGCCCCGCCCCACAATCGCGAATGAAGTGATCGATGGCCGCGTTGATATCGCGCACCACGAACGCCGTCTGGCAGATCCCCCCGATCGGCTGGCCATAGCCCAGCATGGCTGGGCGCGTGGCGGTTGGCGTTACCTTGTCCAAGGCACGTTGTCCTTTCCCTTGCGCGTGCAGGGGCGTCGCCGGACACCCGGCGCCGGGCCCTGCCCCGCGACATCCTCTTCCCTTCGTGCGTGCCGGCCGCTGGCGGGCCGTGTCACGCGTCTTGCAGCAAACCGCCCATCACAGCGTGATGACGACCTTGCCGAACAATCCTGCCGAGGCTTGATAACGCCAGGCGTCCTGGGCCTCTTCCATGGCAAAGCGCCGGTCGATCACCGGCTTGATCCCGTGCGCATCGATGAACGCATGCAACCGCTGCGCCATGGCGGCAGACCCCACGAAAATCCCCCGCAAGGTCGCGCCCTTGATCATCAGTCCGTGCGGGCTGGTGTCACCGCTGCGCGTCAGCACCCCGATCAGCGCGATTTCGCCGCCAAAAGCCACCGCCTGGATGCTTTGCGCCAGTGTGCCCGCGCCGCCCACCTCGACCACGTGATCGACGCCGCCCCCGGCCAGCTCGGCAGCCCGCGCGCCCCAATCCGGGGTCGTCTTGTAGTTGATCGTTTCGTGCACGCCCAAGGCGCGCACGCGCTCCAGCTTTTCATCGGAGGACGACGTGGCGATCACGCGCGCGCCGGCAGCCAACGCAATCTGCGCGGCGAGCAGCGACACGCCGCCCGTGCCCAGCACCAGCACCGATCGCCCCGGCCCGACCGGACGCGGCCCTTCCATCAGTGCGTTCCACGCGGTCACGCCGGCACAAGGCAGGCAGGCGGCCTCATCATACGACAGGCTTTGTGCTTGCTTGACCACGCCATGCGCCGGCAGGATCACCACGTCCTGCAACATGCCGGTGGCAGGCGGCGCCCCCAGGGCCGGGCCAGCGCCTGGATTGGGCGGCCCATCCTGCCAATTCTGGAAAAACAGGCCCGCGACGCGATCGCCTTCGGCCAGGCCCGCCACCCCCTCACCCAGCGCGACGATCTCTCCCGCGCCGTCGGACAGCGGCACAGTATCCCGATCGACAGCGCCACCGAAATAGTGCCCGAGCGGGATCAGTTGATCGCGATAGTTGAGCGAACAGGCGTGAACCCGCACTGCCACTTCGCCGGGGCCGGGCCGTGGCTGTGGCACCTGGGCCAAAGCCATGTCGTCAAGCGATTGCGCGCCCTTGCGAATAAGCCATTGCCGCATACAGCCGTCCATCTCCCCCAAGGCATCTGGTATGTTCTTACGCCTTGTTGCCGATCATGACACAGCCGACGCGCAAATTAATCAGCTACACTAACTATTTTCACTGGGTGAAACGCTTTCCACCGCCGCGCCGGCAAAACGGGCGATTACGGCGCCAGCGGGCGCACGCCCTTCCGCGGCGAGAGCAGCCCGTTCGATCGCCATCGCGATCTCACGCGCGGTGTGTTTGAGCGCGCCCAAGTGGCGCAGCATCACGGCATCGTCGGTCCCGCGCTTGGCCGGCCAGGTGATGTTGATCGAGGCCACGGGCACGCCGTCGAGCAGGATCGGCACGGCCATCGACCGGCGCCCGTCGCGCAGGACCAATTGCCGCGACCGGTCGGGCCAGGGATGCAGCGGCTCGCGCGTGGCATAGCCGCGTGCGCGGGTTTCGGCGAGAATCGTGCGCAGATCCGCCTCGCTGCCCTCTTGCGGATGGCGCGGGCGCAGGCGGGCGATGATCGCCTCGCGCTCTTCCTCGCGGCAAGCGGCAAGATAGGCGCGGCCGGTGGCGGTGTGGATATACGAGAGCTTCACCCCCACCGGACCGAGCGTGGCCGAATCGAGGCGGAACAGCGGGCTGTTGGTTTCGACGATCTCCATGTGATCAAGCCGCGGCATGGCCAGCACCGAGGGCCAGGACACCCGCGTGGACAAGGCCTTGAGCCAGGGTGAGGCGACTTCGGCCACATGCTCCAGCGTCAGTGCCTGCGAGCGCGCCCGCGCGTCCACGTGCGGCAGATAGGCGCCGTCGGCAAGCCGTTGCCAGATCAACCCTTTCTGCCCGAGTGTTTGCAGCATGCGCAGCAAGGTGGCCTTGGGCAGGCCCAGCGCCATGTGCATTTCATGCAGGCTGGCCGCGCGACGCGCCTGCACCTGTAGCAAGACATCGAGTCCACGCTCCAGCGCGCGGACGGTCTTTACCTTCCGATCCTGCATCCCGTCCCCCGGCCGCATGCGCGGCTCGTTATGGTTTCATCTTGTGAAACGGAAGAATGGCGCAGCCAGTGGCAAAGTCAAATCCGTTGGCGCAACATCATGGCGAGGGAGAGGAAAACGACCATGAACCAAAGCCAGGGAGCCAAGGCGCCCAGCGTGCTGCTCGTGATCACGCAGGATACCAAGGAGGAAGAGGCCCGCTTTACCCGTGCCGCGCTCGAATCGGCCGGCGTGCGGGTGGTACATCTCGATCCCAGCGTGCGGCGCACCGTGGGCGGGGCGGAAATCAGCCCGGAAGACGTGGCGCAGGCGGCCGGCCTGACGATCGAGGACGTGCGCGCGCTGGGGCATGAGGGGAAATGCCAGGCCGCGATGATCAAGGGGGCCATCGCCGCGGCCCATGCCTGGGACGCGCGCGAGCCGATCTCGGGCATCCTGGCCATCGGCGGCTCGATGGGTTCGGCCCTGGCCGGTGCCCTGATGCAGAGCTTTCCCTATGGGCTGCCCAAGCTGATCGTCTCGACCATGGCCTCGGGCTTCACCAAGCCGTACATGGGCATCAAGGACATCGCGATGATGAACGCGGTGACCGATATTTCCGGCCTCAACACCATCAGCCGCGATGTGTTTCGCAACGCGGCCCGCGCCGTGGCCGGCATGGCACTGGGTTTCGATCGCGATGCCCCGGCCGAAAAGCCCTTGGTGCTGATCACCACGCTGGGCACGACCGAGGCCTCGGTCCGCCGCATCCGCCAGGCGCTGGAAAGCGATGGCTGCGAAGTCATGGTGTTCCATTCGTCCGGCGCGGGCGGGCCGACGCTCGACGGCCTGGCCCAGGCCAAGGACGTGGCGCTGGTGCTCGATCTCTCGCAGACCGAGATTCTCGATCACCTGATGGGCGGCCTGGCCGATAGTGGGCCCGATCGTGGGCGGGCGGCGCTGGCGCGCGGCATCCCCACGATCCTGGCGCCCGGCAACGCCGATTTCATCATCGCCGGGCCGATCGACGTGGCACGCACCCAGTTCCCGGGCCGCCGCTATCACGAACACAATCCTCAGCTTACCGCCGTGCGCACCACGCTGGACGACCTCAAGGTGCTGGCCGATCACCTGGCCGCCAACGTGCGCGCGGCCCAGGGGCCGGTTCAGGTGATCACGCCGCTGCATGGCTTTTCCAGCCATGACAGCCCGGCCGGCCACATCATGGACCCGTCCGTGCCGCCGCCCTTTGCGCAATACCTGCGCGAGGTGATGCCTGCGCACGTGCCGGTGAACGTGGTGGACGCCCATTTCAATGACGAAGCCTTTTCCGATGCGGTGATCGCCGCTGCCCGCGCCTTGCTGGCCCAAACCGCCGCGTGCGCGGCCTGATCCGCCCGAAGGGACCGACATGACCGCAGACCTGCCATTGACTGCCGAGGACGTTGCCGAGATCGCCGAAATCCTGGCGCATTCGGGCTATCGCGAGATGGACCTGGCCACCCGCCGCTTCCGCCTGCGCGTGTCACGCCCGCAAGGTAGCGAAGCGGGGGCGGAGGAAGGCATGACGCAGGAATGGCAATGGGCCGGCAATGCCCCTGCCGCCAGCAGCGAGACCGCTGCCGAAGCGGCTGCCGATCCCGACGTGGTGGCCAGCCCCCTGCCCGGCACATTCTATCATGCGCCCCAGCCTGGCGCGCCGCCGTTCGTTGCGGTGGGTGATGCGGTGACACCCGACACCGTGGTGGGCATCGTGGAAACCATGAAGTTGATGAACCCGGTCCATGCCGGGCGCGCCGGCACGGTGGCGGCGGTGCTGGCCGCCAACGGCGCGCTGGTGGCCAAGGGTGCGCCGCTCTTACGCCTCTGCTGAAAGCGAAAACCCATGACAATCAAGCGCCTGTTCATCGCCAATCGCGGCGAGATCGCCTTGCGCGTGCTGCGCACGGCCCACAAGATGGGGATCGAGACCGTGCTCGGGGTATCCGAGGCGGACAGTGCTTCGCTACCGGCGCAGCTTGCCGGTGCCACGGTGCTGCTGGGCCCCGGGCCTTCGGCGCAAAGCTACCTCGCCATCGAAACGGTGGTGGCCGCGGCCAAGGCGCAGGGCTGCGACGCCGTGCATCCCGGCTATGGCTTCCTGTCCGAAAACGCCGCGTTTGCCCGCTCGGTGGCGCAGGCAGGCATGGTCTTCGTCGGTCCGGCGGTGGAAACGCTGGAGGGGATGGGCGACAAGCTGGCCGCCCGCGCGCTGGCCCTGGCGGCCGGCCTGCCCGTGCTGCCCGGCGGAGACGCGGAAACGGCGCAGGACGTGGCTGCCCGTGCCGCGCAGACAGGCTATCCTTTGCTGCTCAAGGCCGTCGCGGGCGGCGGCGGCAAGGGTATGCGCCGGGTGGACGCGCCCGACCAACTCGATGCGGCATTGGCCATGGCGCGGGCCGAGGCGCAGGCTTCGTTCGGCAATCCCGCAGTCTATGTCGAACGGTTCGTGGCGCGCGGCCGCCATGTGGAAGTGCAGATCCTGGGCGATGGCACAAATGCCATCCACCTGGGCACGCGCGATTGTTCGATCCAGCGCCGCTTCCAGAAACTGGTAGAGGAAGCCCCCGCCCCGGCCATGCCGGAGGAAGCGCGGGCCGCCATCGAGCAGGCCGCCGTGCGCCTGGCGCGCCACATTGCCTATCGCGGCGCGGGCACGGCCGAATTCCTGGTCGATGCCGATGATTTCTCGTTCTATTTCCTCGAACTCAACGCCCGCATCCAGGTGGAGCACCCGGTGACCGAGGCGATCACCGGCGTTGATCTGGTGGAGCAGCAACTGCTGGTGGCGATGGGCCATCGGTTGACGCTGACGCAAGCCATGGTGCGCCCGCACGGCCACGCCATCGAAGTGCGCATCAATGCCGAAGATCCCGATGCCGATTTCCGCCCTTCCCCCGGCACCGTCCGCCGCGCGGCCTGGCCGGCCGGCCCGGGCATCCGCGTCGACAGTCACATTGCCAATGGCGGCGAAGTGCCACCGTTCTACGACTCGCTGGTGGGCAAGCTGATCGTACACGGCGCCACCCGCGCAGAGGCGGTGGCGCGCATGGACGCGGCCTTGCGCCACCTGGCAATCGAGGGTTTGCCCACGACCACCCCGCTTCACCGCCGCATCCTGGCCGATCCCCGTTTTGTCGCGGGCGGTGTCGATACCGGCTTTCTTGCAGGCCTTAACCCAACAGGATCAAACCCATGACCGCGATCCGCCTTGTCGACGTGACCATGCGCGATGGCAACCAGAGCCTGTGGGGCGCCACCGGCCTCCACACGGCGCACATGCTGCAGGCTGCCGCGCTTACCCAGGCCTGCGGGTTTGCCGCGATCGATTTTACCTCATCGAGCCACATGGCCGTGGCCGTCCGCTATTTCCGCAACAACCCGTGGGAGCGCCTGCGCCGCATGGCCGCCGCCATGCCCAGCACGCCTTTGCAATTCATCACCACCGGGCTGCGCTTCATCGCCTGGCAGCAGGCCGATCCGGAATTCATGCGGCTGGTCTATCGCGCGTTGCAGGTCAACGGCGTGGGCCGCTTCGTGCTGCTCGATCCGATGCATGAAGTGCCCGCGGTGATCGAGGCGGCGCGCCTGGTGAAGCAGGAAGGCGGCGCCCAGGTCATGGCTGCGTTGACCTTTACGCTCTCGGCCATCCACACCGACGCATTCTATGCCGAATTCGCCCGCGCTCTGGCGCAGTGCCCGGATATCGACCTGTTCTACATCAAGGACCCGGGCGGGCTGCTTTCGGTGGACCGGGTGCGCACGCTGGTACCGGCGGTCAAGGCCGTGATCGGCGCCAAGCCACTGGAAATCCATGCCCACACCACCATCGGCCAAGGCATGCTGACCAGCCTGGAAGCGGCCAAGCTGGGCATTGCCGCGGTGCACGTGGGCGTCGGGCCAGGAGGCGACGGCTCGTCGCTGCCCGAGGCCAACCGCATGGTGGCCAACCTGGAAGCCGCCGGCCACAGCGTGGAAATCGACAAGGCTGCGCTCGCAAGGCTGACGCATTACTGGCAGCGCGTGGCCCTGGCCGAAGGGCTGCCGCCCGGCGCGCCGCAGAACTTCGATGCGAGTTTCCTGCGCCACCAGATTGCCGGCGGGGTGATGACCACCACCGCGCGCCAGTTGGCCGAACTGGGCCTGGCCGACCGGCTCGACGCGGTGATTGCCGAAACCGGGCAGGTGCGCGCGGAACTGGGCTATCCGATCATGGTCACGCCGTTTCCGCAGATGGTCATGAGCCAGGCGCTGTTCAACGTGATCGGCACGCATCGCTATGCCCAGGTTTCCGACCAGGTGATCCGCTATTGCCTGGGCAAGTTCGGCAAGCCGACCTCCCCCATCGACCCTGCCGTGCTCGCCACGATCATGGACCGCCCCCGCGCGCGCGAGTTGGAAAACGAACCCACATTCCCCGCCCTGGCGGACTTGCGCCGCCAGTTCGGCCACCACTTGCCCGACGAGGAATTCCTGCTGCGCGCGGTCATGCCGGGGGAACAGGTGGACGCGATGCTGGCGGCCGGCCCATCGCGCGCCACCTACACGCCCGAGGCTGCGCCCCTGCTTTCCCTGCTGCGCCAACTCGCGGCGCAACCGCACGCGCGCAACCTGGTGGTGGAGCGCCCCGGATTTCGCCTTGCCCTTCATGCCGGAGCCAGCCTGTGAGCCTGCTTTCCCCCGATCATGCCGCCCGCCTGCGCGATGCCGCCGGCTTTATCTTTGACATGGACGGCACCATTGCGCTGGGCGATGCCAAGAGCGGGGGGCACAAGGCCCTGCCCCATGCGATCGCCTTGCTTGAAGCGTTGAAAGCGCGCGGCACGCCCTACGTGGTCTTCACCAATGGCACGGCCAAGGCTCCGGCTGACTATGCAGCATCGCTGCGCGGGGCCGGCTTTCCGGTGGAAGACCATCAGATGCTCACGCCTTCGGCCACCGCAGCGGCGTGGTTTGCGGCGCAAGGCCTTCGCCGCGTGCGCGTACTGGGCAACGCCGGGTGCGCCGCGCCGTTGCATGCGCTGGGCCTCGACGTGATCGATCCGGCAGAGCCGGCCGGTCCAGTGGACGCCGTCTATACCGGCTGGTTTCGCGAATTCGATTTCGCCGCGCTGGAGGCCGCGTGCGAATCGCTGTGGCACGGCGCGCGGTTGTTTACCGCCAGCAACGTGCCGTTCTTTGCCACGGCCACGGGGCGCGCCATCGGATCGAGCTTTGCGATCAATGCCATGCTGACCGCCATGAGCGGAAAGCGCGCGCGCATCCTGGGCAAGCCGGCGCGCGTCGCGTTCGATGTCGCGCGCGATGTCATGGGCCTGCCGCGCAGCGCCGCGCGGTCGATGGTGGTGGTGGGCGATGATCCGGCCCTGGAAATGCGCATGGCCAACAGCGTTGGCGCCATGGCCCTGGGCCTGACCACCGGAATCATGAAGACCGGCGCAGACCTGGCGCCGCGCGATGCCCCCACCGTTTTGCTCGATACGCTCGAGCCGGTGCTTGCCGCGCTGCGCTGATCACGCGCAGCCATCAATGGCACTTGCAGGCGGGCTTTTTCGCCTGTTGCTTGGTGGTGGCAAATTCGGTGCGCGTCAGGGCACTATCGCCATTGGCATCGGCGGCCTTGAACTTGTTGTCGGTGCTCACCGCCCATTCCTCGAAACTGAGCAAGTTGTTGCCATCGGTATCGAGCTTGCGGAAATCCTTGGCGCGGGGGGCGAGCATCTCGTTGCGGGTGATGCGGCCATCGCGATCCTTGTCGAACCGGTCGAAGCGGCGTTGCTCGCGCGTCGCCTCGCTCGCATGCGGCAGGGCAGCGCCCTGCAGGCCATCGCCATCGGCGGTTGGCAGGCTCTCGTCCTCCGCCGCACCCGATGGTGGGCTGCCGGTGGGGACGGCGGCAACGGCCTGACTACGCTGCACGGCGGCGTGGCCCTGCCACCAGAACACGCCCGCGGCCACCAGCATCAATGCACCCAGCGCGCCCACCAATGTCCTGTTCATTGCCATCCCCCTCGCGTTACGTAATTTTACGTTTGCGCGGGGCGCTTCCATAGAGGGAAGCGAGACCGATTTGGCAGGATCAGCGGCCGAGCAGGCCCAGGCGCATGGCCGCCAGAAAACGCCGCAAGGGCGATGCGCCATCTTCACGCAAGGCCATGCCGCGCAACAGCGCCAGTGGCCGCATCGCGCGGGGCAAGCCCGGTGCCGGCAAGGACGGGGGAACCAGCCCGCGCCATTCGCGCGCCGCCTGTTCCACCGGGGCAATATCGGTAACGTGGGAAAGCTGTGCCAGCGCGGCCATCACGCCCACGCGGGCGGCATCGAGCGCGGCCGTGCCTTCTTCGCCCACGTGCAGCGCTTCATAGCCGTCGACCAGGCCGGCCAGCGCATCACGCGCGCTGTTCCAGGGGCCAAGGGCGGCCAGCAAGGGCTCCCCCTTGGGCCAGCGGGCTGCATCCTCGCCCAGGCGATCACGCCACCAGGCGAGGCGCAACTGGATCATGATCGCATCGCGCCCTTCCCGCGCGGCATCGGCCAGGCGCTGTTCCAGCGCGAAATAGCCGATCCACAACGGGCGCGTGGCCGCCGGGGCATAGCTTGCCGCCAACCGTTCCAGCGGCGGCAAGCCATCGATCATATCCTGCATGGAGAACGATCAGCCACCGCGTCTCAGCGGTAGCAGACCTTCTTCACCGCAGCCACGATCTTGCCCGCGTCGATCAACGCGGCCTTTTCGAGGTTGGCGGCATAAGGCAGCGGCACGTCTTCGTCGCACACGCGCAGGACCGGGGCATCGAGATGATCGAAGCCGTCTTCCATGGCGATGGCGATGATTTCCGACGCGATCGAGCAGACCGGGAAGCCTTCCTCGGCCACGATCATGCGGTTGGTCTTGGCAAGGCTGGCCAGAACGGTTTCCTTGTCGAGCGGACGCAGCGTGCGCAGGTCGATCACTTCGGCGTCGATGCCTTCATCGGCCAGTTGCTGGGCCGCATCCAGCGCAAAGCCCACGCCGATCGAGTACGACACGATCGTCACGTCCTTGCCTTCGCGCACCACGCGGGCCTTGCCGATCGGCAACACGAAATCGTCAAGCTGCGGCACATCGAAGGTGCGGCCATAGACGAGTTCGTTTTCGAGGAAGACCACCGGGTCCTGGCTGCGGATCGCGGCCTTGAGCAGGCCCTTGGCATCGGCAGCATCATACGGCGCGATAACCACCAGGCCAGGAACCGCGGCATACCACGGGCCATAGTTCTGGCTGTGCTGCGCGCCCACGCGCGCGGCTGCGCCATTGGGGCCACGGAACACGATCGGGCAGCGCATCTGGCCGCCCGACATGTAGTTGGTCTTGGCGGCCGAGTTGATGATGTGGTCGATCGCCTGCATGGCGAAGTTGAACGTCATGAACTCGATCACGGGCTTGAGCCCGCCCATCGCCGCGCCCGCACCGATGCCGGCAAAGCCGTATTCGGTGATCGGCGTGTCGATCACGCGCTTGGGGCCGAATTCCTCGAGCAGCCCCTGCGTCACCTTGTAGGCGCCCTGGTACTCGGCGACTTCCTCGCCCATCACGAACACGCCGTCGTCGGCGCGCATTTCCTCGGCCATGGCATCGCGCAGGGCTTCGCGCACGGTGGTGGGGACCATCGTGGTGCCGGCCGGAATTTCCGGATCGGCAGCCGGCTTGGCATCGTGCTTGGGCGCGATGGCGGCGGCGGCCTGGGCCTTGGGATCGGCAGCCGGTTCGGCAGCAGCGGCCGGGGCCGCTTCAGGCGCGGGGGCCGGCGCGGCAGGCTCGTCCTCGCCCTGGAGCGTGGCGATCACGGTGCCGACCTTCACGCCTTCGGTGCCTTCGGCAACCAGCAGTTCGCCGATCGTGCCTTCGTCGATGGATTCGAATTCCATCGTCGCCTTGTCGGTTTCGATTTCGGCCAGGATGTCACCCGACTTCACGGTGTCGCCGGGCTTGACCAGCCACTTGGCCAGCGTACCCTCTTCCATCGTGGGGGAGAGGGCGGGCATCTTCAGTTCAATTGCCATCTCAGTACTTCTCCACCAGCACGTCGGTATAAAGCTCTGCCATGTCCGGCTCGGGCGAGCTTTCGGCAAAGTCGGCGGCCTGGGCCACCTGCTGGCGAATCTTCTTGTCGATGTCCTTGATCGCGTCTTCGGTCACGCCGCGCTTGAGCAGTTCCTGCTTGGCGCTTTCGATCGGATCGTGCTTCTCGCGCATTTCCTGCACTTCTTCACGGCTGCGATACTTGGCCGGGTCGGACATCGAGTGGCCGCGATAGCGATAGGTGTTGAGTTCCATCAGCACCGGGCCATTGCCGCCGCGCACATATTCCAGCGCCACTTCAGCCGCCTGGCGCACTTCGAGCACGTCCATGCCGTTGACCGGCATGCCGGGGATGCGGAACGCGGTGCCACGGCGATAGAAGTGGGTTTCGGCCGAACCGCGCTTGACCGCGGTGCCCATGGCATAGCCGTTGTTTTCCACCACGAACACGATCGGCAGCTTCCACAGCGCGGCCATGTTGAAGGTTTCGTAGACCTGGCCCTGGTTGGCCGCGCCATCGCCGAAATAGGCCATGCACACGCCGCCATCATCGCGGTACTTGTGCCCAAAGGCCAGGCCCGCGCCGAGCGAGACCTGCGCGCCGACGATGCCGTGGCCGCCGAAGAACTTATGCTCGGTCGAGAACATGTGCATCGACCCGCCCTTGCCGCGCGAGATCCCCGCACCGCGACCGGTCAATTCGGCCATGATCACCTTGGGATCGATGCCATAGGCCAGCATGTGGCCATGGTCGCGATACCCGGTGATGACGCTGTCGTGCCCTTCGTTGAGCGCCGACTGCAGGCCCACCGCCACGGCTTCCTGGCCGATGTAGAGGTGGCAGAAGCCGCCGATCAGGCCAAGGCCATAGAGCTGGCCGGCCTTTTCCTCGAAGCGGCGGATCAGCACCATCTGCTCGTAGAACTTGAGCAGCTCGGCGTCCGAGGCGTCATAGCGCTTGTTGTTCGCGTGCGCCTGCTGAAGGCTGCGCAGGGCGAAAGTGGCATCGTCCTCGACCGGGCTGCTCAGCGCGGCGGAAACGTCGGGAACCGACGCGGCCACGGCAGCAGGCTTGGGGGCGGAGGAGCGGGGATTGGCGGCACGCGGCCTGGCGGACTTGGCCAAGTCTCAATATCCTTATTCTGGCTGCCTCAAGGCTCTGCGTATTCGCAAAACCGGCTTTCCCATTGAACCATCATCGCGGCTTTCGCAACGCCGAACGCATGCCAAGATGATAAATGATACGCAGGGAACACAGATCATCGGTGTTTATACTAGTATAACGCAAAAGTGCTGCATTGCGGCATTGCGGTGCACCCAAAATCACCGCCGGCCGGGGCGCTCAAGGCAGGATTGCCAAGCCCAGATGCCGGCACCGTTTTACCCGCGCAGACCGCGCGCCCGCAACGCCAAACCCACGGCACCGCGCCATCGTGGCGCGCCGATGGACAGCGGAAACGCGAAAGCGACGCCCCATTGCGGCGCCCGCCTGATGTCAGATCGATGATGGAAGCGTGGAAAAGCGACTGGCGCACCCGGAACGATTCGAACGTCCGACCCTCAGATTCGTAGTCTGATGCTCTATCCAGCTGAGCTACGGGTGCCTGCCGATGTCTGTGCCCGGTGCGATGAACGCGCGGGCGGCCTGCCTTAGGGCCAGCAGCCCGCAGGAGGCAATGGCGCACCCGGAACGATTCGAACGTCCGACCCTCAGATTCGTAGTCTGATGCTCTATCCAGCTGAGCTACGGGTGCCTGCCAATGTGTGGCCCGGTAAGGAGCCTTTCCCCTGCCCCACACCCTTGAAGGGAATGGCGCACCCGGAACGATTCGAACGTCCGACCCTCAGATTCGTAGTCTGATGCTCTATCCAGCTGAGCTACGGGTGCCGGGGAGCCGCGCCTCTATGTCAGACTGCGCAGGTTGGCAAGCACCTTGTTCAGGGCTCGAGCAGATTTTGCGCAGTTATGCACAAGGCAATATCGAGCGGTGGCATTGTCTCTTCCACGGCCAGCGCGCGCAGCCCCGGGCCGTCCACCCATTGCAGCGCGGCGCCCGCCTCTGGCCTGGGGACACCCTCCCAGGCGTCGCAACGGTAGAGCAGCAGGACTAGGTCACGCCCGCCGCCATCGGCGCTCCCAGCCTCGCGCACGGCAAAGGTGAGCGGTGCCAGATCGGACGGGGCAACTGCGATTCCCAGTTCCTCGGCCAGTTCGCGCGCCAGGGCCAGCGACGGCGTTTCTCCCAGTTCCACCTTGCCGCCGGGAAACTCCCACAGGCCACCGTGATGCTTGCCCAGCGGCCGCTGCTGCAGCAGCAGGCGCGCCGCGCGCCCTTCACCCGCCACCAGCGCGGCCGCCACCACCAGCAGCGGAGCAGGCGTGGCAACGGCAAGAGCAGGCAGAGATGCAGACATCGATCAATCCGTTCCGGCAGGAAATAGGGCATGGCGGCAAGCCGGCGTGCAACGGTTTCTTAGGTTAGCCGCGGCTATGCGGAAAGACGCATAGGTGGATGGGGCCGTTCGATGAAGAATTTCCTGCGCAAGATCGTGCGCGAGAGCGACGCGATGACGTTCGTGGAATACGGCCTGCTGGTTGGCGTGCTGGGGCTGTCGATCGTCTTTGGCCTCAACGCGTTTACCAATCAACTCTACCGGCTTTGGCACATTATCGACCAGGCCAGCACAAATGCGCAGCAGGCGCATTAAGCGCATCTTAGGTTTTTTTGCCTAGATCCCAAGTCGTCCGCAGCGAGACAAGACGCCGGTGCGGGCCGGGAAAAGAAGACCTCTTCAGGAGACCAATTATGAAGCTCATCCGTGACCTGTTCCGCAACGAAGAAGGCGCCACCGCCATCGAATACGGCCTGATCGCTGCGCTGATCGCCGTTGCTGCCATCACCGCCATGGGCGCGCTGGGCAACTCGCTCTCGGGCACCTTCAACCTCGTGTCGAACGACATGAACAACGCTCAGGACGGCCACCTCTAAGAGGCGCCGCCGCCCGGCGAAAACAGGCTGGGCGAACAAAACGGAATGGGCGGAAGAAGGCGGGGGCCTTTTTCCGCCCTTTCTCGTTGGCCACTGGCACGCCGCATGGCGCGCAACGGAAAAGGCCGCCGGACATGCGCTGTCCGGCGGCCTTTTCCTTGTATCGCTGTCGAATCAGGCGCCGATGCGCAGGAACCGTTCGGCGCGCAGCGCGCGCAGCGCATCGGCGTTCTTGCCGGCCAAGTGATCGAGTTCCTCGCCGATCGCTGCGGAGAGAGCGGTGCAGGCCGCCGCCGGGTCGCGATGCGCACCACCCACCGGTTCGGGCACGATGCGATCGATCACGCCCAGCGAAAGCAGGTCCTGCGCGGTCACTTTCATCGCTTCGGCAGCGTCGGGTGCCTTTTCGGCCGTGCGCCAGAGGATCGAGGCGCAGCCTTCGGGCGAAATCACCGAATAGACGGCATGTTCGAGCATCAGCACGCGTTCGGCACTGGCCAACGCCACCGCCCCGCCCGAGCCGCCCTCGCCCACGATCGTCGCCACCATCGGCACGCCCAGCGCCAGGCACGCTTCGGTAGACCGCGCAATGGCTTCGGCCTGGCCACGTTCTTCGGCCTCAACACCGGGAAACGCGCCCGAGGTATCCACCAGGGTCACCACCGGCAAGCCGAATCGGCTGGCCATTTCCATCAGGCGCACCGCCTTGCGATAGCCTTCGGGCTTGCCCATGCCGAAATTGTGGCGGATGCGGCTTTGCGTGTCGTTGCCCTTTTCATGGCCGATCAGCATCACCCGGCGGTTGCCCAGGCGGGCAAAGCCACCGATGATCGCCTGGTCCTCGCCATAGAGGCGGTCCCCGCCCAGCGGCATGAACCCGGTGAACATCCGCTCCACATAGTCGCGGAAGTGCGGCCGTGCCGGATGGCGGGCCACCTGGGTCTTTTGCCAGGGCGTCAGCGCACGATAGGTGCTGGCCAGAAGCTCGGCCGACTTGGTTTCAAGACGACGGATCTCGGCGGCGATGTCCAGTTCACCGCTGGCGGCGGCGGTATCGCGCAGTTCGGCGATACGGGCTTCCAGGGCGGCGACCGGCTTTTCGAATTCGAGGTACGAAATCATGGCGCCTGCGCTAGGGACACGCGCGCGTTTGGTCAATGGTCGCGCGCGGATCAGCGATGGCGCAGGGGATGCTTTTCGTTGACCAGCGCCACCAGCCGCGCGGCATCGACGTGGGTATAGATCTCGGTGGTGGCAATGTCGGCATGGCCCAGCAGGGTTTGCAAGACGCGCAGATCCGCCCCGCCCTCCAGCAAATGCGTGGCAAAGGCGTGGCGCAGCACATGCGGGCTGACCTTTTCGGGATCGATTCCGGCGCGCAGGGCCAGATCGCGCACCAGTTGGAACAGCCTGACGCGCGTCAGATGCCCGCCACGCGGAGATGGAAAGAGATGGCGCGAGCCGCCCGGCCGCACCGCCAGCCAGCGCCGCAGCGCGGCGAGCGCGCGGGTGGACACCGGCACCAGCCGCTGTTGCCCGCCCTTGCCGGTGATCGCCAGGAACGGCACGTCGCGCGGCAAGGCCGCCAGCGGCAGTGAGACCAGTTCGGTGGCACGCAGGCCCGAACCATAGAGCAGTTCAACCAGCGCCAGCAGGCGCAACCCCTCTGGCGTGCCGGCGGCGGCATCGGCTTCCGCCGTTTCCAGAAAACGGCCGATTTCGGCATGATCGAGCAGGCGCGGCAGCGGACGCCGGGCGCGCGGACGCACCAGCGCGGTGGAAGGATCGTCGGCGCGCAACCCTTCGTCCTGGGCAAAGGCCATGAACTGGCGCAGCGCGGAGATCTTGCGCGCCTGGCTGGCCGGCGCCAGGTTTGCCCAGCTTTGCGCCAGGCCAGTGAGCGCATCGCCATCGGCGCCCAGGAGATCGCCCACCACGCTTTCCGCCCCCGCCAGGTCGCGGGCGTAAGCGGCAAGGGTATTGGCAGCCGCGCCGCGTTCGGCCGCCATCATCGCCAGGAACGCCGCCACCGCCGGGGAAGCCGGGCCGGGCCCAGGTTTGGGCTGGCCCCGGGCCCGGCCTTTGGTCACACCCGCGCCACCGCTTCGGCCGCGATCATCCGCGCTTCGCCATCCAGGCCCACGCGGCGCAGCGCCGAAACGATATGGTAGAGATGCACCGCGGTCATCTTGTCCCAGCTGGCCGCCTGCATGCCGAATCCGGCGAGTATCGCCACCAGCGCGGGATTGTTCGATTCGGCCGCATCGTCGATCGCGCGGGTCCAGCGCGTCTGGCGGCCCATGTCGATCTTGAGCTTGCCGGCAAAGGCGCCTGCAGTGCCATCGTCCACCCGGCCCAGGCCCATCAGCCCGGCAAGCAGGAACTGCGAACGCAGGGCGCCGGAACTGTCATCATCCTTGTGGAACGTGTCCAGCGCATCCCCGCCGATCGCAGCGGTCTTGACCGGGGCGGCCAGTGCGATGAGCCCCCAGGGCTCGCTGCCCACCGGCACCACTGTGCCCCAGCGCATCGCATTGGCATCAAGCCCGGCGGTCAGCATCGAGGCGATGAGCCCGCCCGCATCGCCCGCCATATCCGGGCTGGGCATCATGCGCGCCGCGGCATAGGCCGTGAGCACGAGGCGGGAATAAGCGCGATCGGGATCATCGGCCGTGCCCCACAGCCCCTTGATCGCGGCGAGCCGATCGGCGGCGTCGGTTGCGGTATAGGCGGTGCGCAGCTTGTCGGCCAGCGGTCCCCAGGTCTTGTCCTGATCGGCGCCGTCCTGGGCGTTGATTTCGGCGAGCTGGCTATAGAGATCGACCATCGCCGCGCTCGACAGAATGCCGCGCCCGGCCGCCACGTCGGCCGCGGCGCAGCGCGCAGGGATAGGCAGCATCGGCGCACGCACGGCCAGCACGGCATAGTCCGCCCAGGCCTGTTCGCGCAGGGTTTGCGGCGGCTCCAGCCCCACGGCAAAGGCCAGGCCCGTGCGCCACGGGGTGAGCTGGTCGACATCCTTCCATTCGATGTTGACCGCGCGGCGGGTGGCCGAGGTGGCACCAGCCAGCTTCTGCGCCAACAGGATATCGATCTTATCGGTTCCGCCCCGGCGCATGAGGCGGTCTAGCTGGGCCATGGCCGGCGGGCCATCGCCGGTAAAGGCCGAGCAGATCGCGCGGGTCAGGTCCCACTGGGCCCCCTGGCGCCCGGCAGCGGTGAGCGCGGTGATCGGGCACAGGCCCACCGGATCGGCCGTCGCCAGGAATGCGCCCATCGCCGCATCTTCCAGGCCCGGCGTGAAAAAGCCGCTGTCCACCGATTGCACCATGGCGCGCGCGGCATCCGCCTCGCCCATGCGCAGCAGCAGGCCCGCGCGCAGCGCCGCCCAATCCGCGCCGTTCATCCCCACCGGGGTATCCATCCGGCTGGCGAGCGCGCGCCGCACCAGGATGTGGCCCCAGCGCGACACCATCGGCCCGCGCATGCGGCCCAGGAGCTGTTCCACGAACGCGCCGTTGAGATAGTGCGTGGACGTGGCGGGGAAACCACCATCCACCTGGTCGATCACGCCCACTCGCGCCAGGCTGCGCTGCGCGCTGGGCGGAATATCGTACTTGGGCTGGGCCTTGGCGATCAGCGCATCGAGCGTGGCCGGATCGATCGAATCGAGCGGATCGGCAGGGCCGGCGATCACATCGGCGTTGTCATCGAGCGGCAGAGGCTGGATCACCGGCGAAGACGTGGCAGCCGGCGCCGGATTGGCGGGCTTTGCGGCGGCACCTGGTGCTGCGGGACGCGGCGCGGGCGCGGCGGCAGGCTTGGCCGCCGGCGTGGCCGGCTTGGGCCGGGCCGGCTGGCTCACCGGCTTGTCGAACCCGGGCGGCAGCAGTGATTCCTGCGCCAGCAGGGCGCCGGTCATCCCGGCCACGGCAACGCAGCCCAGCAGGGCATGGCGGAAAAGGCGCGGTGTCATGGCTTGCTTCCCGAATTGACGCCCGTGGTGGCAGAGGCAGGGGCTGATGCGGAGGCAGGCGCCGCGACGGGCTGTTCGACCCAATCGGCGCGACGGGGGCCGCCCAGTTTCCAGGCCAGCACCAGCAGCGCCAGGGCCACGGCCGCCACCAGTCCGCCGCCGATCGCCGGCCATGGCAGGCGCTCTTTTTCCGTCTCCGGCTTGCCTCTTTGCATCGAACCCTGATTGTTCACGTTGCCTCGCTGCCACGGCGCTTGCGCTTGGCCCTAGCGCAAGTATAGGCGGCGCGGCAATGGACCACGACAGCGCTCCTCTTTCCATGGCGGAAATCGCCCGCATCGCCCGCCGGCTCGATCGGCCGGTGGTGTTGGTGGGCATGATGGGCGTGGGCAAGACGACCGTGGGCCGCAAGCTGGCCAGCCTGCTCGACGTGCCGTTCATCGACGCCGATGAAGAGATCGAGCGCGCCGCGCAGATGCCGATCCCCGAAATCTTCGCCACTTATGGCGAACCCTATTTCCGCAGCGGCGAACGCCGCGTGATCGCGCGCCTGCTCGATGGCGTCACGCCCGCCCGGCGCAAAGTGCTGGCCACTGGCGGCGGCGCTTTCGTCGATCCCGAGACGCGGGCCTTGATTCTCGACAAGGCGGTGTCGGTCTGGCTCGACAGCAATATCGACACCCTGGTGGAGCGCGTGGGCCGCAAGGACAACCGCCCCTTGCTGCGCGGCGGCAACCCGCGCGAAATCCTCACTCGCCTGCGCGACGAACGGCGGCCGGCCTATGAACAGGCCGCGATCCACATTACCAGCGGCAACCTGCCCCACGGCGTGACGGCCAGCCGCATCCTGAAAGCGATAGACGCATGGCTGTAATTCCCGTCGCCATTGCCGGCGCCCCCTATGACGTGGTGATCGAGGAAGGCGCGCTTGCCCGCGCCGGTGCGCTGTGCCGCCCGTTCCTGCGCAAGAACACCGTGGCCGTGGTGACCGACGAGAATGTTGCCGCTGCCTGGGCCGAGACGGTGACGGCCAGCTTCGCCGCCCAGGGCATTGCCAGCCAGTGGCTGGTGCTGCCTGCCGGGGAAGCGACCAAATCATGGGAAAGCCTGGCCCGCGTGGTCGATTGGCTGCTGGCCCAGGAAGTGGAGCGCAAGGATAACGTTGTCGCCTTGGGCGGCGGCGTGATCGGCGACTTGACCGGCTTTGCCGCCTCGATGCTCAAGCGCGGGTGCGGCTTCATCCAGATGCCCACCACGCTTTTGGCGCAAGTCGATTCCAGCGTGGGCGGCAAGACCGCGATCAACACGCCCATGGGCAAGAACCTGGTCGGCGCGTTTCACCAGCCCAGCCTGGTCCTGGCCGATCCGCTCAGCCTCGACACGTTGCCGCTGCGCGACGTGCGCGCCGGCTATGCCGAAGTTGTGAAATACGGCCTGATCGACGACGCCGAATTCTTCTTCTGGTGCGAAGCCAACGCGCAGCGCCTGCTGGCCGGCGAGGCCGACGCGCGCGAACACGCCATCGCCCATAGCGTCGCCGCCAAGGCGCGCATCGTCGCGGCCGACGAAAAGGAAACCACCGGCGTGCGTGCCCTGCTCAACCTGGGGCACACCTTCGGCCACGCGCTGGAAGCGCAGTGCGGCTTTTCCGACCGGCTGCTGCATGGCGAGGGCGTGGCACTGGGCATGATCCTGGCAGCGCGCTATTCGGCGCGGATCGGCCTGATGCGCGGCCAGGATGCCGAGCGCGTGGCCGCCCATATTGCTGCCGTCGGCCTGCCCGCCTCGCTCAAGGCGCTCGCGATGGACTGCGACGGGCAGACGCTCAAGAACCATATGCTCCACGACAAGAAGATGGACGCGGGCACCCTGCCCTTCCTGCTGATGCGCGGAATCGGGCAGACGTTCCTGGCCAAGGACGTGGACCTGGCCGACGTGGCGGCGTTTCTGGACGAGGAACTGGCGCGCTAGGCGCCCCTCCACCCCCGGCTTCGCCGGCGGTCCCCCTCCCCATTTCATGGGAAGAATCTAGAAGGTCCTCCCCACTTGTGGGGAGGGGGGCCAGCCGCAGGCTGGTGGAGGGGCGAGGCCTTAAAGCAAGCCGAGAACCAACTCTCCGGTGACGACTAGCGCTTTTCTGCGGCCAGATCGTCGCGGTCTTCAAAGCGAGCGAAGCATCCGAACTCATCCTCGATGTCTGTTTGCCCGCCAAACGACAGAATCAACGCGAACATGGCCGGGTCATTTTGGCTGACTGCAACATGCAGCGGCGTTTGGCCCATGTCGCCACGGACATTGGGGTCCAAGCCCGCCTCCAACAGAATTCTGGCACTTTCTATGTCGCGCCGCCACGCCGCCGCGTGAAGAAGGCTGTCATCATCGGCCAGCCGATAGTTCAGTAGATTATCAGGCGCTTCATCCAATAGAAAAACATCGCGCAAGCGATCGAGCAGGAAAGCGCGTTGATCCGGGGCCATTTCAATCAAACCCCACTAGCCGGCTCAAGATCTACCGCTGCAAATTCCGGCAGCATCGCCTGGCGCAGCAACGTCCGGTGGCATTCGGGCGCCGCACGTTCATAGCATAGCAGCGCCACGCGCTTTTCCTGGGCGAGCGCGTGCAATTGCGCGCCGGCAGCAATCGCCTCGGGCAGTTCGAGCTGGCCGGCATAGATGCGTTCCAGCGCCACGTGATCGTGCGCCCGCGCGGCGGCGCGGCCATCGGCTGGCGTGCCCAGGGCCTTGAAATGGACATAGGCGATGCCGGCCTGCGCCAGCGCGCCGGCCAGCGCCGTCTTGGAAAAGCCGGGGCGGCGCGAGAGCGGCAGGGCGCGCACGTCGGCGAGCACTTCCACCCCTGCCCCCTTCAAGGCGCCGATCACGCTATCTAGCGTCGCCTGTTCATAGCCGATAGTCCAGATCGTCGGCGCGCTCACAGCAGGCGCGCGCCGTTGGGCACCGGGCGTTCGGGGCTGGCCAGCACCACGCGGCCCTCCGCATCGGCAAAGCCCAGGGTGAGCACTTCGGACATCGCCTTGCCCACCTGGCGCGGCGGGAAGTTGACCACGGCGGCCACCTGCCGCCCGACCAACCCGGCCGGATCATAGAGCGCGGCCACTTGCGCGCAGCTTTTCTTGTGCCCCACGCCGGGGCCGAAATCGATCACCAGCCGGATCGAGGGCTTGCGCGCGCCCACCAATTCTTCTGCGGAAAGCACCGTGCCGATGCGGATATCCACCTTCAGGAAATCGCTGAAGGCAATGGTTTCTTCCGGTTCGCTGGTGGGATCGTGAATGACATGCATGGCGCCGATTGTGCCCCGGCCGCCCCGCTTGTGCAAGGCGGCCGGGGCAGCAAATCAGTCCTTGCCGGTCAGTCCTTGTTCGCCTGGGCAAAGGCGGCCGCCGCGCCAAACAGGCCGGGCTGCGGGTGCGTGATCAGCTTTACCGGCATTTGCGCCATGATCTGCTCGAACCGGCCCTTGGCGCGGAAGCGTTCGGCAAAGCCCGAACGCACCAGGCAATCCTTGATGCGCAGGCCCAGGCCACCGGCCATCACCACCGCCGAGGCGCCATGCGCCAGGGCCAGATCGCCCGCCACGCTGCCCAGCGACAGGCAGAAGCGGTCGATCGCGGCGGCCGCCAGGCTGTCTTCGCCGCTGCTGCCCAGGGTCCAGATCGCCTTGTCATCACGCGGGATGAACGGCGCGCCTTCGATCAGAGCCAGGGTTTCGTAGATATCGACGATGCCGGGGCCGGCCACCACCCGCTCCACCGAAACCCGGCGATGCCGTTTGCGCAGGCGCGCCAACACGGCATCCTCGATCCCGTCGAGCGGGGCATAGTCGATATGCCCGCCTTCGGTGGGCTGCACCTGATAGCCCTGGGCATGGCGCCAGAGCTGCGCCACGCCAAGGCCGGTGCCCGGGCCAACCACGCTGAGCACGCCCTGTTCGGGCAGCGGCACATTGGGGCCGGACAAGTGGATGAAATGCTCGTTATCAGCCTGGGCCACAGCATGGGCCACGGCGGCAAAGTCGTTGACCACGACATAGCGATCGGCACCGAGCTTTTCCGGGATCAGTGCCGGGCGGATGATCCAGGGGTTGTTGGTGAATTTGATCACCTCGCCCCCCACCGGCCCGGCCACGGCAATGGCACAGGCCTTGGGCACGGTGCCGCCGTTCTGGCGGGCGAATTCCTCCCAAGCCAGTTGGAAGCTGGCATGTTCGGCGGTCTTGAGCGTCACCGCTTCGCCCAGGTGCGTGACGCGGCCCCCTTCCACAGTGGCCAAGGCAAAGCGCGCGTGCGTCCCGCCGATGTCGACGGCTACGAGTTCCATGGTATCCTCCCCCAAATGCGCCAAGGCGTTACAGGCCGGCTGCGGCCAGCATCGCCGAACCGCCGCGTTCGGCCGGATCGGAATGATGGCGCATCAGGGCAAAGAGTTCGCGACCCACGCCCATCGCTTCGGCCGGGGCGGCAACTTCTTCGCGTGCTGCCCATTCATCGGCATCGACCAGCGCTTCAAGCCGGCCGGTATCGGCGCAGACCCGCACCACGTCGCCATCGCGCAGCTTGGCCAGCGGGCCACCCAGCTTGGCTTCGGGCGAAACGTGGATGGCGGCCGGGACTTTGCCCGAAGCGCCCGACATGCGCCCGTCGGTGACCAACGCCACGCGGAAGCCGCGATCCTGCAGCACGCCAAGTGGCGGGGTCAGCTTGTGGAGTTCGGGCATGCCATTGGCCGCCGGCCCCTGGAAGCGCACCACGACCACCACGTCGCGTTCGAGCTCGCCGGCCTTGAACGCCTTCAGCACATCGTTCTGGTCCGAAAACACCCGCGCGGGCGCTTCGATCGTCCAGCGCGAGCGGTCCACCGCGCTGAGCTTGATAGTGCCACGCCCGAGATTGCCCTGGAGCAGGCGCAGGCCGCCTTCGGGCTGGAACGGGGCAGAGACCGGGCGCAGCATGCTGTCGTCGCTGCTTTTCACCGGCGCCGGGTTCCACTTGAGCGTGTCGCCATCCATCACCGGCTCTTGCGCGCCTTCGGCCAGCGAGGCGCCATAGACGGTGCGGATATCGCCATGGGCCAGGCCCGAATCCAGCAGCTCGCGGATGACATAGGGCATGCCGCCGGCGGCGTGGAAATAGTTCACGTCGCCCGCCCCGTTGGGATAGACGCTGGCGATCAGCGGCACCACGCGCGAAAGCTCGTCCATGTCGTCCCAGTCGATCTGCACGCCAGCGGCGCGGGCCATCGCGGGGATGTGGATCACATGGTTGGTCGAGCCACCCGTGGCGAGCAGGCCGACGACAGCATTGACGATGGCCTTTTCGTCCACGCAGTGGCCAAGCGGGCGATAATCGTCGCCATTCCAGGCGATCTTGGCCACCTGGTGCACGGCAGCGCGCGTCAATTCCTGGCGCAGCTTGGTGCCCGGCAAGACAAAGCTGGAACCCGGCATGTGCAGGCCCATCATTTCCATCATCATCTGGTTGGAATTGGCCGTGCCATAGAACGTGCAGGTGCCGGCCGAGTGATAGCTGGCGCTTTCGGATTCAAGCAGTTCCTCGCGCCCCACCTTGCCTTCGGCATAGAGCTGGCGGATGCGCACCTTTTCCTTGTTGGCCAGGCCCGAGGGCATCGGGCCCGACGGCACCAGGATCGTGGGCAGATGGCCAAAGCGCAGGCCGCCGATGATCAGGCCGGGCACGATCTTGTCGCAAATCCCCAGGAACAGCGCGGCTTCGAACATACCGTGGGAAAGGCCCACGGCCGTGCTCATGGCAATGGTATCGCGGCTGAACAGCGACAGTTCCATCGAATCCTGGCCCTGCGTCACCCCGTCGCACATTGCCGGAACCCCGCCCGCCACCTGCGCCGTGGCCCCCACTTCGCGGGCGAAGACCTTGATCTGTTCGGGATAGCGGCCATAGGGCTGGTGCGCCGAAAGCATGTCGTTGAAGGCGGTGACAATGCCGATGTTGAGCGCCTTGCCATCGCGCAGCGTGGACTTGTCATCCCCGGCCGCGGCAAAGCCGTGGGCCAGGTTGCCGCAGGTCAACTGAGGGCGGTTGACGCCGGCATCGCGCGCGCGGTCGATCAGGTCGAGATAAGCGGCGCGACTATCGCGGCTGCGCGCCACGATACGGTCGGTGACCTTGGCCAGCGTGGGATGAAGGGCCATCATTCGCTCCAGTAAATGGTAACCGGCGGGCCATCGGCACCGCGCAGGAAATCGGAAACAGGATAATCGGCGTTGCCCGCCAGCACGTCTTCGATCAGCGCCTTCTTGGAAGCACCGGTGACGACCAGGATGATCTCCTTCGTCGCCTTGAGGGCGCGCGCCGTCAGCGTCAGGCGGTCGAACGGCGCTTCGGGCGGCAGCGGGACGGGCGTGGTGGCAATCACCGTGGCGCCGGGACGCACCAGCGCCTGCATGGTTGGAAACAGCGAGGCGACGTGGCCGTCTTCGCCCATGCCCAGCCACACCAGGTCGAACGGGGCCACCGGGGCGCCCTCTTCCAGGCGCTCGAAACTGGCACCGCTGTCACCCAACGCGGCAAAAAGCTTGCCGAAATTGCTGGCGGGATGATCGTCGGGCACGCGCCGGTCATCGGTCAGCGCCAGGGTGGTGCCGCTCCAGTCAAGGCCGCGATCCTTGAGCAAGGCAAAGACCTTGAGCGGGGTGGAGCCGCCGGTCATCGCCAGGCGCTTGGCCCCCGGCCGTGCCAGTTCGGCGGCGATGCGGTCGGCCACGGCGGCAGCATCGCCGGGCTTGGCCCACTTTACGCGCGCGCTTGCTGCCTCAGTCATTCCAGCTTCTCCCGTCGCGCTCGGTCAGGGCGATGGCCGCGTTCGGGCCCCAGCTGCCGGCGGCATAGGGCTTGCACTCCATGTCTTCGCTGGCCCAGACGGCGCGGATCGCATCGACCCACTTCCACTGCGCTTCCACTTCGTCGCGGCGCACGAACAGCGTCTGCTCGCCCTCGATCAGGTCGAGCAGCAGGCGTTCGTAGGCAATCCGGCGGCGCGCCTTGGCAAAGGCCGTGGTGAGCGACAGGTCGAGGTTCACCTCGCGCAGCACGACGCCGCCACGATCCAGCCCCGGCTCCTTGGCCATGACCTGCAACCGCACGTATTCCTCGGGCTGAAGGCGGATGACCATGCGGTTGGCGCGCAGCTTGCCGCCGCGTTCGGAAAAGATGTTGTGCGGCACCTGCTTGAACTGCACCACGATTTCCGAGCGACGCTCGGCCAGGCGCTTGCCCGTGCGCAGATAGAACGGCACGCCCTGCCAGCGCCAGTTGTCGATATGCGCCTTGATCGCCACGAAGGTTTCGGTGTCCGATGCCTGGCCCAGGTCTTCCTGATAGCCGGCCACGCCGCCGCCCTTCACCGCGCCGGCGCGATACTGGCCGCGCACCATTTCCTCGGCCTTTACCGTGCGCAGCGCGCGCAGCACCTTGACCTTTTCATCGCGAATCGAGGTGGCGTCGAAATCGCGCGGCGGCTCCATCGCCGTCAGCGCAAGAAGCTGGAGCATATGGTTCTGCACCATGTCGCGCAGCGCGCCGGTATCGTCGTAGAAACCCTTGCGGCCTTCCAGGCCCACGGTTTCGCTCACCGTGATCTGCACGTGGTCGATATTGCCCGCGTTCCACTGCGGCTCGAACATCATGTTGGCAAAACGCAGCGCCATCAGGTTCTGCACGGTTTCCTTGCCGAGATAGTGATCAATGCGGAATATCTGGTCTTCGGCAAAGCCGGCGGCCACGGCATCGTTGATGCGGCGGCTCGATTCCAGGTTGTTGCCCAGCGGCTTTTCCAGGCCGATGCGCACATTTTCATGGGCCAGGCCAGCGCGACGCAGGCCCTCGATGGTGGGTTCGAACAGCGCGGGCGCGGTCGACAGGAAGATCGAGAGCCCACAGCTGGTATCGCCCAGCTTTTCCGAAAGGGCAGCAAAACCATCGACGTTCGAGGCATCGAGCGTCTGGTATTCCAGCCGCGCCAGGAAGCTGGCCAGCTTGGTCTCGTCCTTGCGATCTTCGGGCAGGAATTCGTCGAGCGCCTGGTGCGCAAATTCGCGGAAATCCTCGTCCTGGTGTTCCGAACGCGCGGTGCCGACGATACGCAGGCCCGGATCGATCAGCCCGTCTTCGTGCAGGGCATAAAGCGAGGGCAACAGCATCCGGCGGGAAAGGTCGCCGGTCGCGCCAAAAAGCAAAAGCGCAGAACAACTGCTGTCGGCCATCGGCGGATCTCCTTATCGTTCGCATCACGCATACCCATGCGTTCATGCAGGGCAACGTGCGACCCCTTGGAATGGGTCCTTGTCGATGCATGCCCTAGTCGCTCAAGACCCAGGATGCACGTCGCATAAGTATGCAAGCGGGAAGCGGCCTGCAAAGCATCTTTCCGTCCGCGACGGTGGTAGCGCGCGCAATTTCGCTGCCCACCGCAAAGTGGCGCCAGGGCACTTCCATTTTCGAGATAATTCGATTGCAAAGAGGTTGACCATGCTGGCATCCCACCTTCAAGGACCCGGTGCACGGATTGTCGCCTGTGCGTGTTCCAAAAGGGAGAAACGATGCCTGCTGCCCCCCAGATTGGCGCCCCCGTGGCTGGTGCCCCGCTGATCGGCGCGATTGAGGCCGGCGGCACCAAGTTCATCGCTGCCCTGGCCACGCCCGAAGGTGAAATCCTGGCGCGCACGCGCATTCCTACACAGACACCCGAAACCTGCTTCCCCGCGCTGGCTGATTTCTTTGCCCAAGCGCAAGAAGAACATGGCCCGGTCGCCGCCTTTGGCGTCGCCAGTTTCGGCCCGATCGACATCGATCCGGCCTCGCCCGCCTATGGCACGTTCACCACCACGCCCAAGCCGGGCTGGCAGGGTGCGCGCTTCCACGATGTGCTGGGCCAGTTCGGCGCGCCGATCGTGGTGGATACCGATGTGAACGGCGCCTGCCTGGGCGAATGGATGAAGGGCGCCGGGCAAGGCTGCCGCACTTTGGCCTATACCACCATCGGCACCGGCGTGGGCACTGGCGTGGTCAGCAATGGCCGCTCCCTCATGGGCATTTCGCATTTCGAAAGCGGGCATATCCTGCCCCCGCGCGATCGCGCCGCCGATCCCTTTGCCGGATCGTGCCCTTATCACGGCGATTGCCTGGAAGGGTTGGCGTCCGGCCCGGCGATCGAAAAACGCTGGGGCAAGAGCCTGGATCAACTGGCCGGCGACCGCGCGGCCGTCGATCTGATCGGCGGCTATATCGCGCATCTGGCGGCCACGCTGGTGCTTCTGCATATGCCCGATCGCCTGATCTTCGGCGGCGGTGTCATGAAGGCACCCGGCCTGGTGGAATCCGTCCGCCGGCAGACCGAGGCGAAGCTCAACGGCTATGTAAGCCATCCGCGCCTTGATGCCGGGCTGGCCACCTATATCGTCACGCCGGGGCTTGGCGACGATGCCGGCATCACCGGCGCGATCGCGCTGGGCTGCCAGGCGCTGGACGTGGCGCTGCCCGGCTGACAAACCGGGCGCCCGCCGCCAGAACATGAAAAACCCGGCAAGGTCAGATACCTTGCCGGGTTTTTTGCGACCCGATCGAGATCGTGGTGGCCGGGATTGAGCCCGGCCCCCACCACATCCCGTCAGAACTTGTAGCGCACCGCCGCGGTCATCGTGCGGCCCAGCATGGCGCTGTTGTCGAAGATCGCCTGGTTGGCGGCCAGGCCACCGGTGCCGGCGGCCACCGCGATCGAACCGTTGTTGGCGCGATAGCCCAGCGTGTTGAACAGGTTGTTGACGTTGAAGCTCACTTCCAGCTTGTCGGCCGGACGCACCTTGACGAAGCTGTTCACGAACGTGCGGCCCGGCGCGGTGTAGCCACCCGAAACCAGGAAGTTGGACTGACCGCTGGCCGAGAAGCCCACGGCCGCAACCCCGGCGTCATAGCTGGGCGAAACCAGCCAGGTCCACTTGGGCATGGCCACCGGGGTGGTCTTGGTGCCAACGTTTTCAGCGTGAGTATAAACCACGTAGCCATCGAGCGAGAACTTGCCTGCCGAAACCCCGGCCGATGCTTCCACGCCATAAGAGTGGTAGATCGCGTCGATGAACGGGCTTTCCCCGCGCGAGGGCGCCGTGAAGTCGTAATTGCTTTCCTTCACTTGCGCGCGATAGAGCGTGACTTCGGCGTGATAGCGCCCGCCCGCCACGTTGCCGCGCTGCTTGAGGCCCAGTTCCTGCTGGCTGACATAGTTGACCGACAGGTGATCGCCGCCCGCCGTCAGCTTGCCATCGGCGGTGAAATTGGCGTTGTTGTAAAGCAGGCGGTCGGCGTTGAAGCGGCCACCGCGGCTGACGCGCACGAACACGCTGGTATCGCTGCTGACTTCGTAGAGCGCACCGAACGACCAGCTGACATAACCCTTGGTGTAGTTGAGCAGGTTAGCCGGGGTGGAGCTGGTGTTGTAGGCCGGGATCGAGGCCGAACCGAGTGCATCGGTCACCGTCACGTTGGCGACCTGTTCGGGCGCATAGGCGGCGCCCGAAGCCTTGACGCTGTCATAGCGCACGCTGGCGTCGAGGTTCAGGCGGTCGATCTGCCCTTCCAACTGGCCATAGAGCGCATCGTCGGTATAGCTGACGTCGTAAGAACGCCCGCCACAGCAGCCGCCCCACTGGTTGTTGAAGCCGGTGAGGCCATTGGCGGTGAGCTGGTTGCCCGAGGAATCGAACAGGTCGAGCGGCACGGGGTTGCTGGAACCGTTGAGCGACTGGGTGACGTTGTTGATCCGCCAATCCATCGCGATGGTCTGGCGCATGTGGAACCAGCCGGCGTTGGCCTTGATCTTGGCGTTGTCGCCCACGTCGAACTTGCCGCTGAACGTCAGGTCGTTCACCAGGCTGCCCACGTCCTTCATGTCGACATAGGCCTGCGCGCTGTTGCTGACGAAGCGGCCGGTGTAGACCTGCCCGGCATTGGGGCCGGCGGCATAGCGCAGCGTGCCGCTGCCGGCGACCGAGGCGGTGGTCGCTTCGCCGGTCCACTGGTTGGCGAAGGTGCCGCTCATCGAGGTCCAGCGGGCCTTGTCGGTCACGGTGAAGGCGGGGGTGAATTCATAGTGGAATTCGCCGCCCAGCGCGGTTGCCACCGGATGGATGCCTTCCATCGCCACGGTGCGCACGTTGCCGTTGGCATCGAGGATCTGGAAATTCTGGTTGTAGATGCCGGTGGAGGCATACTTGCGCGCGTCGACGCCGTCGAACGTGCTGTAGCCGGTGATCTTGTTGCCCGAGAGCGTGACCAGGCTGGGCATCGAGGTAAAGGTCGGCTCCTTGTCGTCCAACCGCTTGAAGTTGAAGCGGATGTAGCCCTTGCCGTCGTCAAAGTCCTTGGTGATGTTGCCCTTGATCTGATAGCCGCTCTGCGCCTTGTAGGGCAGGTGCGTGGGGCCGTTGCCGTCGATGGCATAGCCGCCGAGGTGGAAGCGCACGCTGTCCGACAGGTGGCCGCCGTAATCGAAATCGACGCGCGTTTCGCGATAGTTGAGCGCCTGGCTCAGGCCGATTTCCCCGCCGTCACGCTCGCCGGTCTTCGACACGTAGTTGATCACGGCACCGGGCGCCTGGCTGGAGAAGGTGGAGGCCGAACCGCCGCGCACCGCTTCCACGCGGTTCACGTTGTTGTCGAAGCGCACCCAATAGTCGTTGTTGCCGAACTGGATATCGCCGAACAGGGTAACCGGCAGGCCATCTTCCTGCAGGCCGACATATTCCGAACCGCCGGTCGACACGGGAATGCCGCGCACGCCGATGTTGGCGTTGCCGCCGGGACCGGCGGTGTCCTGCACGTTGAGGCCGGGGATCGTGCGCAGCACTTCGGCCTGCGAACGCGGGGTGAAATTGGCCACCGCTTCCTGGTTGATCTGCGAAACCGAGATCGACGAAAGCTGGGCAGACTTGCCACCGGCAGCGGCCGTCACCACGATCGGCGCCACATCGGCGGCGTCATCGGCGGGCGCGGCGGCCGGCTGGGCATCCTGGGCCAGGGCAGGCGCAGCGATCAGCGCGCCGGCAAGGGCGGCAGCAGACGCACACGACAGATAGGCGGACGGCTTCATCAGGTACTCTCCCATGAACACGTTCCCGCATGCGGCGCGGGAATCGATGGATTGTGTGATAAGCAGCACTACAATCGTTTGCAATGCCGATTTTGGACATATGCAAAGGATTGCATCGCCAGCTGACACTTTGCTGCAAGCTGTGGCATGGCTGCATCAGTGGCTCCCCTTATGCTTTCTGCTGCGCCATGCCGGAATTATGCCCTGCACCTTGCTTTCAAAGGTTGCCCAGTTAAAAGCATCGCCATGACAGAAACGTCCAACGACAAGCCCGCAAGAGAGGGAAGCAAACCCAGGATCCGCAACATCGCGGAACTTGCGCGCATGGCAGGGGTTTCGGCGGGCACCGTTTCGCGCGCACTTGCCGGCAAAAGCCTGGTCAATGCCGAAACGCGCGAACGCATCCAGGCGATTGCCCGCGAACACGGCTTTCGCCCCAACCAGATGGCGCGGCGCCTGCGCACCCAGCAGACCGGGGTGATCGGGGTGGTCATTCCGCTGGGCCACGAGCGGCGCCAGCACATTTCCGATCCGTTCTTCATGACGCTGTTCGGCCATCTGGCCGATGCGCTGACCGAAAGCGGGCACGACCTGATGCTTTCGCGCGTCATCCCCGGCGACGATGAATGGCTCGACCGCATCGTGGATTCCGGCATGCTCGATGGCGCGCTGGTGATCGGCCAGTCCAACCAGATGGACGCGATCGAAAAGGTGGCGGAGCGCTATCTGCCGATGGTGGTGTGGGGCAGCCACCGCGAGGGGCAGATCCACTGCACCGTGGGCACCGACAATCGCCTGGGTGGCCACTTGGCGGCGCAACGCCTGCTCGACCAGGGCAAGCGGCGGCTGGTGTTCTTTGGCGATACCGGCGCGCCGGAAATTGCCGATCGCCTGGCCGGTGCGCGCGATGCCGTGGCGGCCTGCGCCGATGCGCCGGAAATGCGCGCATGCTCCACCCACTTGTCCAATGACGAAATTCCCGAGCAGGTGGCCGGGCATCTCGACGAACTGGGCAACTGCATCGACGGCATCGTCTGCGCATCAGACGTGATCGCCATGACCACGTTGCGCCTGTTGCACGAACGCGGCGTGCGCGTGCCGCAAGACGTGGCCGTAACCGGGTTCGATGATGTGCCGATCGCCACGCAGACCGTTCCGCGCCTCACCACCGTGCGCCAGGATATTGCCGGCGGTGCCCGCGCAATGGTCGATCTGCTGACCCAGCGCATTGCCGGGGTGGAAACCCCTTCCACCATCATGGCCCCCGAACTGGTCGTGCGCGAGAGCGCCTGACCAGTTCAAAGAGCCCAGCCCGGGCACCCTGCCCCGCCTTATGGCGCGACCGTGACGCGATCGCCCTCGAACACCAGGGCGAACACCGGCGCCGGCGTGCCGCCGAATTGCGCGCGCAGCAGTTCGGGATGGTCGGCCAGCTTGCGCCCGGCCATGCCCCAATAGTCGATGAAGCTCCACACGGTGCCTTCGCCGGTCACCCACCAGCTATAGGTCTGGCCCGGTTCTCCGGCCGGATTGGGCGCAACCAGGCCGCTGCCGTTCAGCTGGCGCCAGGGGCCGGTCAGGCTTTCGGCGACCATCCCATAAAGACCATTGGGCCCATCGACCGCACCGGGAGCGAACGTGTGGCGCTGGGTGGACCAGAACAGGTAGTAATGCCCGTCGCGCCACACCACGCAGGGCCGCTCCATCTCGTTGTTGGTGCCGATCGCCTCGACCAGCGGGTCTTCCAGCAGCCAGCCATCGGCGGTCAGCGTGGCCAGGCCAACGAGCCCGTTGTGCGGATTGCTGGTCCAGGCGGCGCTGCCGGTGAACACCACGTGGGCCTTGCCCGTGGCGGGATCGCGGAACCAGGCGGGATCGCGAAAGGCCTTGATCGAGCCAGGCGCAGGATTGGTGATTTCCTGGCGATCGGCGACATAGCGCACGCCATCGGCGGCGACGATCTCTTGCGGCGCCTGCCATGTCCCGGGGCCGTCGGTGCCCAGCGTGCCCGGCACGGCAAACAGCCGCTGCTCATAGGAAAATGCCCCGCCCTGGCGCCCGGCCACGGTGTAGAACAGCGTCACCGAAACGCCGTCATCCATCAGCACGGCGCAGCCCGCCCATTCGCGCGTACCGGGGTTCAGCCCATCTGGCAGGGCATTGCCGTGATCGCGCCAACCGTCGTCCCCATGGGACAGCAGGCGGATGCGCGCCACATCGTGCCGCTGCACGGGATCGGGAAAGCAGGGTGCGCTGAGGAAAAACCACCAGGTGCGCCCGGCGTGCACCGCCGTGCGCCCATCCTCGTGCGCCAGGGGCCAGCAGTCCCACAGGTCCAGCCCCGGCATGATCGGCGCCACATCGGCCGCCGTAACCAGCGGAATTTCCGGGACCGGATCATAGCCATGGGGCTCCCACCGACTGGGCTGACGGCGCAAGATCTGAGCAATCGATTGCGCATCGGAAACGGACGAAAGGGGATCGGCGGACATGCGACCTCGTGCAGGTTGGCGCGTCAGGCGCGCAAGGAAGGAGAGAAGGGGCGTGGGGATCGGGGCATTGTCACGTGGCCTCGATGGCAAAGATCGCCACGGTCTGGGCATTCATTGGCGGCAGCGGCAGGCCGGCATGGGCCAGCCAACTGCCGGTCATCGCCACCGGGGCATCATGCATCGCCCGGTGCAGCGCCGTGGTGGGGGCAGCGTGCCCGCCGGTGCCGCCGGCCAGGCGCAGCAGCCGCACGTTCAGCACGCCCTGCCCGGCCAGATGGGGCAGGCGCAGCGGCTGGGGCCGGCGGTCTTGGGCTGGCGCACGGCGGATCACGAACAGCAGTTGCCGATTTGGGGCGCCCTGCGCCTGCCAGACCAGGCCATCGTTGCCCTCGCCCAACCAGACCTGGCCGCCATGCAGTAGATCGCGCCATTCACGGTGAAACGCGATCCAGCCGGCAAGGTCATCGCGCTCGGCAGGCGCGAGCGTGCGCGGATCCATTTCCACGCCAAAGTGCCCCGGCAGGGCCACGGCCGCGCGGAACGCCAGCGCCTGGGCCCGCCCGGTGGCATGGGCCGGGCTGGCGCCGACGTGGCTGCCCATCATTTCCGGTGGCAGGAAGGCCAGGAAGCCGCGCTGGATAGCGACACGGCTGACCGCGTCGATATTATCGCTCGTCCAATAGCGATGCACGAACGGCGCCATGCCGGCATCGCTGCGTCCGCCGCCACCGGCACAGGCCTCGATCTCCACTTTGGGATGGGCGGCGCGTAGCCGGGCCAGCAGGTCGTAGAGCCCACGCACCTGGGCGGCTCCACCGGCGGGGGCCAGGTCGCGGTTGTGGTCCCATTTCAGATAGCCGATCGGCACCTCGCGCAGCAGTCGATCGAGGCAGCCGAACAGGTAATCGCGCACCGCGCCCAGCGACAGGTCGAGCACGAGCTGGTTGCGCGCCGTGGGCCGCGCGCGCTCTGGCAGCGCCAAGGCCCAATCGGGATGCGCACGATACAGCGCGCTGTCGGGATTGACCATTTCCGGCTCAACCCACAGGCCGAATTCCATGCCCATGGCGGTGATCTGGTTGGCGAGCGGCGCCAGGCCTTGCGGGTACTTGGCTGGGTCTGGCGTCCAGTCGCCCAGGCCAGCGGTATCGTCGCCGCGCCCCACGAACCAGCCATCATCCAGCACGAAACGCTCGATCCCGATCTGCGCGGCGGCTTGCGCCAGCGCCAGGATGCGCGCCTCGTCGTGATCGAAATAGCAGGCTTCCCACGAATTGAGATGCACCTTGCGCGGCGCCATGGCGCCACCCGGCCAGCGCACCATGGCGCGCACGGCGGCATGAAACACCGCCGTGGCGCCGTTGCGCCCCTCGTCGGAATAGACGGCCAGCGCCTCGGGCGCAGACCAACTCTCGCCAGGGTGCAGCACCACTTCGCCCGGCGCGAGCCTTGCTCCGGCGAGGGCCACGAAAAAGCCTTCGTCGTCGCGCTCCACGCGGATCACGCTGTCGCCCGACCAGCACAGTTGCAGGCCATGAACCGCGCCCGTGGCGTGGCCGGCGCCCTCCCCCAGCACGAACAGGCCCGGCGGCCCGCCGTGGCCGGCAATCCCGCGCCGCCCTTCACGCACCCACGCCTGGGCCGGCATCGGCTCTACCTGCTCGACGAGTTCGGCATTGTGGCGCCCGCGCCAGGATACCAGCCGCGTCGCATCGGCGGGCAGCGGCAGCACCGCGCTTGCCAACCAATCGAGCGTGACGGGCGCGGGGCCGGTGTTGGTCAGCGTGGCGGCCAGGCGAAATCCGCCCCGGCCATCGCCCATGATCGTCTGCACCAGCCGCACGCCGCGCGCCGCATCTTCCAGGCGGATCATCGCGCCGTCGCTGGTGCGCGCCCAATCGCAATCGGTCCAGGCCACGGCGATGCCCCTGCCCGCGCCATCGCGCAGCCTGAGCGCGGCAGGGCCGAACCAGCCCAATCCATTCAGCGGTGCGGTATCGAGCGGAACGTCCTCATCCAGCGAGAACGAGGCTGGCCCGCGCATGTCGGCCAGCGAAGGAAGCCCGGCCGGATCGGCGAACGCGCCCCAGTGGCGCCACGCGGGTGCGCGGCCGGCGCGCGGCTCCAGCACGATGGCCGCCGCGCCGCTGGTCAGGTTTAGCAAGAGCGGGCTCACGCGGCTGCCTCTGCCAGGCGCAGCGCCTGCGGGCGCCCTTCGCGCACCCAAAGCACCGAAAACGCCGCCGCGATCAGCAAGGCACCGCACAGCGAAAGCATATTGCCCGGATCGCTGCCCAGGACATGGGCATAGACGCCCAGGCCCAGCTTGACGAAGCCCAGGTCAAGCTCGCTCATCACCACGGCGAACAGCAACATGGGGATGACGATCATCATGTTGAAAATACCCATGTAAACCCCGGTGCGCGCCGGCGGGATGGAGTTGGTCAGGATGGCATAGGGATTGCCCATGATGCTGCCCCAGGCCAGGCCCACACCCACGGCCGGCACGAACAGCAGCGCCTTGTCGGTCACGTGCGGCAGGGCCAGCATGCCAAGGCCGCCGGCCATCAGGCACAACGCGTGCAGCGGCCCGGGCCCGATGCGGCGCACCAGCGGCACCATGGCAAAGGCGGTGACAAACGAAATGCCGTTATAGAACGCAGCCATCTCGCCATTGGTCAGAACGGCGCTGTGGAACGCCGAGCTGTGTGCGTCGGCAGTGTGATAGACCGTGCGCGCGATGGAATAGGTGACGTAGAGCCAATAGCCCGACATGGCCGACCACTGGAACAGGCTCATCAGCCCGAGCTTGCGCATGGCTACCGGCATGGTCGCGATGGCGTCGGCAATTTCGGCCAGGGCCGCGCCGAACCCCTTGGGCGCGGCTTCGATCTGCGCGCGTTCCTGCACGGTCAAGGGCAGTTCCGGCACGCGCCACACCGACCACAGGATAGTGACCAGCGAGAGCACCGCGCCCAGCGTGAAGACCACGCGCACGGTATAGGGAATGCCATGGGCATCGACCCAGTCCTGGTTCATGCCCAGCCCCACTAGGATCGAGGGCGTCAGGAACGCAAGCATTTGGGCAAGACCGGTAAAGGCGCTTTGCGACAGGAAGCCGGTCTGCCGCTGGTTGGGATTGAGCCGGTCGGAGACATAGGCCCGATAGGGCTCCATCGTGATATTGTTGCCCGCGTCGAGCAGCCACAACAGCGACGCCGCCATCAGCACCGATGATGACAGGGGCATCAGGAACAGGCCCAGCGCGCACAGCACCGCGCCGATCAGGAAATAGGGCGTGCGCCGGCCCCAGCGGCTGGCGGTGCGATCCGACAGCGCGCCGATCAGCGGCTGCACCAGCAGGCCGGTGATCGGCCCGGCCAGGCCCAGCAACGGCAATTGCGCCTCGTTCGCGCCCAGATAGCTGTAGATCGGCCCCATGTTGCCTTGCTGCAGGCCAAAGCTGAACTGCAAGCCCAGGAAACCCAGGTTCATTTCCAGAATCCGCGCCAACGACAGATGCGGCCGCACCGGGCCCGCGATGCCGGCTCCGGCGCTGCTGGGCCCTGTTTCGGCCGGATTGTGGGCAATTTCCATGACGCTCTCCCAAGGGGCTTCACCGGCCCTTCGCAAGCACCATGGCACAGAGTTCTCCGCCTTACAACAATCGATTGCATTCATCCGCCATACATCTTCGGCAGGAAAGCAGCGCGAACCGCAAGAATAAGAAATTTCCCGCGAAGGGTTTTCCCGACCCCCTCGTTAAGCGGGTGTCCCTCATCCCTCCCTCCCACTGATGGACCCTGACGAATGCCCCTTGCTCACTCCGAATTCCGCCCAAACCCCAACCCCAACCACGCCGGCCTGCGCTTTGCCCGCAACGAGGGGGCCATGCCCGCTTCGGCTGCGGCCAGCGGCTATGAACCGGCAACCCGCCGCACGCACGACGCGCGCATAGCCCTGCTCGACGAAGACCAGCAGACCCGCGACATGCTGCGCGAATACCTGGAAGGCCAGGGCATGCATGTGATCTCCGTCGCCAACGGCACCGAACTGCGCCATCTGGTGGCGCAAGAACCGATCGACGCGGTGATCCTCGATGTCATGGCACGTGGCGAAGATTCGCTCGGCCTGCTGCGTGAAATGGCCGAACAGCCCGGCACGCCCCCGGTCATGCTGCTGTCTGCCGTGGCAAGCGACATCGATCGCATCGTCGGCCTCGAACTGGGTGCCGATGACTACCTGGCCAAGCCGTTCAACCCGCGCGAGTTGCTGGCCCGCCTGCGCGTGGTGCTGCGCCGTGGCCATGCTGCCAACGCGCGCGCGGCCGCCACGCCGGTGCTTACCTTTGCCGGTTGGGTGCTCGATCCCACGTTCTACGTGGTGCGCGATGCGGCCGGTCGCGACGTTGACCTGACCAGCGGCGAATTCAAGCTGCTTCATGCCCTCGCCACCAACGCGGGCCAGGTCGTCAGCCGCGAAGCGCTGCTGCGCCTGGTTCATGGCGACGAAGCCGAAGCGTTCGATCGCGCGATCGACGTGGCGGTTTCGCGCCTGCGTGCCAAGCTGGTGCGTCATGGCGGCGGCGCCTTGATCCGCACCGTGCGCGGCGAAGGCTATCTTTTCGCGGCACGCATCTGAACTCCTCGCACCCGGCGCCTCCCTCAGCGCCGCGGTGCGGTTCGCGCGTGGAAATCGGGCGGCTTGTTCGCAATCCACGCAAGAAACCGGGAAAGGGCTGCATCCTGCGACAATGCAGCCCGGTCCCAGCCAAGCCTTGCCAGTTGCGCATTGTCGAAACAGGCGTGAACCGTGCGATGGCAGATCGGATGCAAGGGCACGACCTCGCGCCCGCCCCGGCTTTTAGGCACGGGATGATGCCATTCCACCTTGCGGCCCAGCGGCCGCTGGCACAGCCAGCACGCCCCATCGGCCGAAAGCGGCCTGCCGTTTTCCGGGCCTTCCGCATCGGGCCGAATGCGTTGCTTGCGCCCGCGCGGGTCACTGCGCATTAACCATTCCTTGAACCAAGCCGCCCTAGGTCTCGGCCTCGATCAACAGCCGGGGCAGTGCATTCCACGATGCCAGCAGCAACCATCAGCGACAAGAGGCGCCAGGGCTGCGACGCGTCGCGCCGCTTTGCGCTGCGCCGCTGGATGCGCAGGCATCTGCCGGGCGTTGGCCCCCGCCTATTGGCTGCCGACCGCCGGTTGCGCGCAGTGGTGGCGCGGATCGATCAAGTGGGCGGGCGTTGGCTGGCGCGCGACGCAGCCTGGGCGGTGGCGGTGGCCGCCGTGCTCTGCCTGCAGATCGTGCTGATCGCCACCCATCGCCCCTGGCTGGATGAAGCCCAGGCCCTGCAAATCGCCGCGCAGTCGGCCGATTGGAGCGACCTGCTGGCGACCTTGCGCTATGAAGGGCATCCCGCGCTGTGGTATGCGCTGCTCCGTGCCCTTGCGGCGGTGCTGCCCGATCCGCGCTGGGTGCTGCCGCTGGCAGCGGGGCTTCTCGCCCTGCCGGCGCAACTGGCTATCCTTGCCCGCGCCCCGTTTGCTCGAACGCTGCGCCTTGCGCTCGCAATCAGCCCGTTTTTCCTGTTCGAATTCTTTACCTTGTCGCGCAGCCTGACATTGGGCGTGGCATGCGCTCTGCTGGCCATGGCGCTGTGGCAGCGCGGACAGTGGGCCTGGCCGTTCCTCGTGCTGTTGCCACAATGCGATTTCCTGTTCGGCGTCATTGGCCTCGTTCTGGTCGGGCTGCGCTGGCAGGATCGCCGCTGGTCGTGGCCCTGGTCGATCGTGTTTGCGGCATCGGGCATGTTGGCCGCCTGGACCGTACGGCCCGCGTCCGGCATGGTGCCGGCAGCGCCCCTGCTCGGCCCCTTGACGGGCTTTGCCACCTGGCTGGCCAACATCGGCACTTTGGCGCTGCCGCTGCAATGGCGTGACGGTGGCTTGCACTGGAACAGCCCTCCACCGCCCGTGCTGGGCGCGCTGGCGCTATGCGTGTTTGCTTTCATCATCACGATGGAACTGCGCCGCCGGCCGCAGGACGCCTGGATCATGGCCGGCTTCATGCTGCTCACCATGGCCTTTGGCGTCATGGTCTATGTCTTGTCGCCGCGCCACGTGATGCTTGGCGTGCTGCTGCTGGTCTTGCTGCTATGGCATCGGCGGCTGCGCGGCGGCCCTGCACCCGCCTATGGCCTGCGCGCCTGGGCCTATGCGGCAGGGGCTTGCGGCCTGGTCTGGGCCGCAGCCGCGCTGGCCGTGCCGTTCGATCGCTCTGCCGAAGCCGGGGCGTTCATTCGCAGCCATGGCCTCGCCCAGGTGCGGTGGTTCTCCCACCCCGACGGCAACGGGCAGCGCATCCACATGCAGACCGGCATCGTGTTCGAACGGCTTGGCCGTCCCTGCGGGCAGCAATGGGTGCGCTGGGACAATCCGGTCAACCGAACCCCCGTGCGCGATGCCGCCTTTTCAAGGCTGCTCCGCGAAGCGGTTGCCACCAACGGACATTTCTATCTGCTGTCGGAAATGAAGATAGCCGATCACCAGCCCTTGATCCGCCACCTGGGAATGGTGCCCGGCGGCCTGGGCGTATCCGACTTTCACTTTTACGAAATCGGCAGCGACGCGCCCGAAGGCCGGGCGCGTACGCCTTGGTGTGGCCCAGTGCTGCGCCCGATCGGCCGGTTCTAATGGCGGGCCCAGCCTCGCCGGAGTCGTGCCGGCGTCACCCGATCACCGCTATTTTAGGAAATCCTGAAGGTTTCCCCCGTATTCACTACGTCTACCAAGCCGTTCCTGACCATTGTCAGGCTACGGCGCCATGGAACGAGTTGACAGGAAAAGACGCATGAGCGCTTTTGGCCGGAAGACAGGTTTGGGTGGGACCGCCGCCGCGCGCCCTTCGTTCGGCGTTGCGCGACCGATGAAGGCCGGTGACACGGCCGCTCCGGTGCCGATGGGCATTCCCGAACCCAGCCCGCTGCCCGGTGCGAACGACGACATGGGCGGCAAGCACGCCGACGCCATGAGCCGCCTGGCCGAACGCATCAACGGCGTGGTCGACAACACCTACCAGGCCGAAGGCTTCGAAGCCTCGGTCCACAAGATCAAGGAACAGGTGCTGCCGCGCCTGCTCGAACGTGTCGATCCCGAAGCGGCCGCCACACTGACCAAGGATGAACTGTCGGAGGAATTCCGCCCGATCATCATGGAAGTGCTGGCGGAACTGAAAGTCACGCTCAACCGGCGCGAACAGTTCGCGCTGGAAAAGGTGCTGATCGACGAACTGCTCGGCTTCGGCCCGCTGGAAGAGCTGCTCAACGATCCCGACGTGTCGGACATCATGGTCAACGGGCCGGAGCAGACCTACATCGAAAAGAAGGGCAAGCTGCAACTCGCCCCGATCCGCTTCCGCGATGAAAGCCACCTGTTCCAGATCGCGCAGCGCATCGTCAACCAGGTGGGCCGCCGCGTGGACCAGACGACGCCGCTGGCCGACGCCCGCCTGAAGGACGGCAGCCGCGTCAACGTGATCGTGCCGCCGCTTTCGTTGCGCGGCACCGCGATTTCCATCCGTAAGTTCTCCGAAAAGCCGATCACGCTCGATATGTTGCGCGATTTCGGTTCGATGAGCGACAAGATGTGCACCGCGCTGAAAATCGCCGGGGCCTGCCGCATGAACATCGTCATCTCGGGCGGTACCGGCTCGGGGAAAACCACGATGCTCAACGCGCTGTCCAAGATGATCGATCCGGGCGAGCGCGTGCTGACCATCGAAGACGCGGCCGAACTGCGCCTACAGCAGCCGCACTGGTTGCCGCTGGAAACCCGCCCGCCGAACCTGGAAGGCCAGGGCGCGATCACCATCGGCGACCTGGTGAAGAACGCCCTGCGTATGCGCCCTGACCGCATCATCCTGGGCGAAATTCGCGGCGCGGAATGTTTTGACCTGCTGGCCGCGATGAACACCGGCCACGATGGCTCGATGTGTACGCTCCACGCCAACTCTCCGCGCGAATGCCTGGGCCGTATGGAAAACATGATCCTGATGGGGGACATCAAGATCCCCAAGGAAGCGATCAGCCGCCAGATCGCGGAGTCGGTCGACCTGATCGTTCAGGTCAAGCGCTTGCGCGACGGTTCGCGCCGCACCACCAACATCACCGAAGTGATCGGGATGGAAGGCGATGTGATCGTGACCCAGGAGCTGTTCAAGTTCGAATACCTGGACGAAACTGAAGAGGGCAAGATCATCGGCGAGTTCCGCCCTTCGGGCTTGCGCCCCTATACCCTGGAAAAGGCCCGCCAGTTCGGCTTCGACCAGGCGTTCCTGGAGGCCTGCCTCTAAGCGTCAGCCGGACAGGGCGGTGTGCAAGGCACCGCCCACCAGCACGCAGCCAAGGAAAAAGCACAGCACGTAGATCATCGTCCAGGGCATGCAGCCCACGCGATCGAGGTTCTGCCGCTTGGCGCGCCGGCGCTCCGCCATTCCCGCCCAGCACGCAATGGCCAGCAGCGCGCCGCCCACCGTGGCCGTGCCCTGCCACGGGCCCGTCCAAAGCCGCTGCCACAGCGCTTCCCAGTCGATCGCAAGCCAACGTTCCATCATGGCTGCGCCATGGCGACCGTCCGGCGCCCGCGCAAGAGGGCCGATGTCCGCACCTGTGCAATGGGCTTGCATAGAGCGCCGCTGCTCCCTAGGCGCGCGAGCCATGCGCGCGCACGAAAGACCGTTCCTGGCCCTTGGGCTCCGCCTGGCGGCCATGGCGATGCTGTCGCTGATGCTGCTGCTGGTCAAGCTGACGGGCGAGCGGGGCATGCCCTTGCCCGAAACGATGTTCTGGCGCCAAGCCTTCCCGGCACTGATGCTGCTCGGCTGGCTGGGTGCGCGCGGCGAATTGCGGCGGCTGCGCACGGCGCGGCTTTGGGTGCATTTCCGCCGCGCGATGATCGGTACCGCCGGCATGTTCCTTACGCTGGGCGTCGTGCAGATCCTGCCCTTAGCCGAAGCCACCGTCCTGGGCTTCACCGCACCGGTCTTTGCAGTCATTCTTTCGGCGCTCCTGCTCAAGGAAAAAGTCGGGCCCTGGCGCTGGACGGCGGTGGCCATCGGCCTGCTGGGCATCGTGGTGATTGCGGGGCCGGCCGAGGCCGACCTGCCCGTGCTCGGCCTGTGCGTGGGCATTGGCGCGGCGTTCATGGTCGCGCTGGTATCGATCCAGTTGCGTGACCTGGGGCGGACCGAGGAGCCCCTGACCATCGTGTTCTATTTTTCAGCGATGAGCGTGCCGGTGCTGGCGCCATTCCTGCTGCACACCGGCGTGCACCACGACGCGCTGGGTTGGCTCATGCTCGTCGGCATCGGCGTCACCGGGCTGGCGGCACAGCTGTTGATGACGGCAGCGCTGCGCTTTGGCCGGGTATCGAGCGTGATTGTCATGGACTATTCGCAGTTTGGCTGGGCCACGCTGTGGGGCTGGATCGTGTTCGATCACCTGCCCCCGCCCACGACCTGGCTGGGCGCGCCGGTCGTGATTGCCGCGGGCCTGATCATCGCCTGGCGCGAGCACGTGCGCCATCGTGCCCGCAACAGCATGGCGCCTGCGCCGCCCGTGCCCCCGGCCCCGTCGATCGCCTGAAAGGGCAAGGAACCGCATGCAGGCTGGCTCGTTCTGTGCGCGTTCGGAAAGGCTCGATCGGCCTTTCGTCCCACAGGCAAGGGAGCCTTTTTATGATGCGCAAGATCATCATCGCCGCCGCCATGGGCGGCCTGCTGCTGGGCACGGCAGCGTGCAATACCGTCAAGGGCGCCGGCAAGGACGTGCAATCGGTTGGCCAGGCCGGGTCTGACGCGATCAACGGCAAGTAATCGCGCTCTCGACTGAAATGGAAAGGCGCCGCAAGATCAGCATCTTGCGGCGCCTTTTTCACGTCGTTACGTCAGGTCTTCAGGCGCCCTGTGCGCTCCACACCAGGCGCGGCTTGCGTGCGGCGCGGGTTTCGTCGACGCGGCGGCGCGGGGCGAAGTGCGGCGCGGTCTTGAGCGCCGGATCGCCCGCCTTGGCGCGGGCGCCCAGGCTTTCCATCGCAGTGATGAACTGGTCGAGCCCCGCCTTGCTTTCGGTTTCGGTCGGCTCCACCAGCATCGCCCCGTGCACCACCAGCGGGAAATAGACCGTCATCGGGTGGTAGCCCTCGTCGATCAGCCCCTTGGCCAGATCCAGCGTGGCAAAGCCTTCGGCAAAGTTGTCATCGCTGAACAGCGCTTCGTGCATGCAGGGGCCGGCCGCGCCGAACGGCGCGTGGAGCACATGCTCCAACCGGCGCAAGACATAGTTGGCATTGAGCACGGCGTCGCCCGAAGCCTGGGCCAGGCCATCGGCCCCATGGCTCAGGATATAGGCCAAAGCGCGGCTGAACATGCCCATCTGCCCATGGAATGCGCACATGCGGCCAAAGGCCTCAGGTGCCTCGGCCGCCCCTTCGGCTTCCTCAACCAGACGCAGCACGCCGTCGCCGCCCGCCACCACGAAGGGCAAAGGCGCAAAAGGCGCCAACGCTTCGGACAAGACCACCGGCCCAGCACCTGGCCCGCCCCCGCCATGCGGCGTGGAAAAGGTCTTGTGCAGGTTGATGTGCATGGCGTCCACGCCCAGGTCGCCCGGCCGCACCCGGCCGACGATGGCGTTGAAGTTCGCGCCATCGCAATAGACATAGCCACCCACGCCATGCACGGCATCGGCAATGGTCTTGAGATCGCGCTCGAACAACCCGCAGGTGTTGGGGTTGGTGATCATCACGCCGGCCACATGCGTGCCCAGCTTGGCGATCAAAGCGGCGGTGTCTACCCGGCCATCGTCGCTGGCGGGGATCGATTCCACCTTGAACCCGGCAAAGGCGGCGGTGGCGGGATTGGTGCCATGGGCGCTTTCGGGCACCAGGATCACGTCGCGCTTGTCGCCCCGTGCATCCAGCGCGGCGCGGATCGCCAGCAGGCCGCACAGCTCGCCATGGGCGCCGGCCTTGGGCGTCATCGCCACGGCGGCCATGCCGGTCAGCTTGACCAGCCAATCGGCCAGTTGGTCGATCACCTTGAGCGCGCCCTGCACCGTGCGCACCGGTTGCAGCGGGTGCACGTCGGCAAAGCCGGGCATGCGCGCCACTTTCTCGTCCAGGCGCGGGTTGTGCTTCATCGTGCAACTGCCCAGCGGGAACAGCCCCAGGTCGATCGCATAGTTCTGGCGCGACAGGCGGGTGTAATGCCGCACCGCTTCCGGCTCGCTCAGGCCCGGCAGATCAACCGGCGCGGCGCGCAGGGCAAGGGCCGCCAGCGGCGATCCGGGCACCTGGTCGAAATCGACGCCGCAGTGGTCCATGCGGCCCACTTCGAACAGCAGCGGCTCTTCCAGGTGCAGCGCGCGGTTGCCGGTTACGGTTTCGGGCGCATCGAGGGCGGCGGCAACGCGCTCGCCCATTTCGGGCCGCCAGCCCGAGGGATTGAGAACGGTCATGCCAATACCTCCGCAAGCGCGGCCGCCAGGGCCGCGATGTCTTCCTCGCTCGTCAACTCGCTGGTCGCCACGATCAGCGCATTGGCTAGGTCTGCCTGGCCCGGCACAAGGCGCGAGAGCGCCACGCCGCCCAGCACCCGGCGCGCAGCCAGGGCATCAACCACTTCGGCCGCCGGGCGCGGCAGGGTGACGGTGAATTCGTTGACGTAGGTTTCGTTCACCAGCGCCACGCCCGGCACGGCGGCCAGGGCTTGGGCGGTCTGCACCGCGCGCAAGTGGCTGGCGCGGGCCATGCGGGCCAGCCCTTCGCCACCCAGCAAACTCAGGTGGATGCTGAATGCCAGGGCGCAAAGCCCTGAATTGGTGCAGATATTGCTCGTCGCCTTCTCGCGCCGGATATGCTGCTCGCGCGTCGACAGCGTCAGCACGAAGGCGCGCTTGCCATCGGCATCCACCGTTTCGCCACAGAGGCGGCCCGGCATCTGCCGCACGAACTTTTCGCGGCAGCCGAACAGGCCCAGGTACGGCCCGCCAAATTGCAGGCCCACGCCCAGCGATTGCCCTTCGCCCACCACGATATCGGCGCCCAGCGTGCCGGGGCTTTCGATCAGGCCCAGCGCCACCGGTTCCGTCACCACGGCGATCAGCAGCGCGCCCTTGGCCTGGGCAGCGGCGGCGATGCGGGCGACATCCGGAATGCGGCCGAGCACGTCGGGGTATTGCACCAGCACGCACGAGGTTTCGCCGTCGATCGCGGCAATCACCGTATCATCGTCGGGCGCGGCAGTCAGTTCCGGCTTGGCCGTGATCAGCTTATCGCCGGTGAACCGCGCCATGGTCTGCGCCGTGCCCACGTAATGCGGGTGGAGGCCGCCCGAAAGCACGGCCTTGCTGCGGCGGGTGATGCGGCCCGCCATGGCGATCGCTTCCCAGCACGCGGTGGAGCCATCGTAGAGCGAGGCATTGGCCACGTCGGTGCCCAGCAGGCGCGCCACCTGGGTCTGGAATTCGAACAGGACCTGCAAGGTGCCCTGCGCGATTTCCGGCTGATAGGGGGTGTAGGCGGTGAGGAACTCGCCGCGCTGGATCAGGTGATCGACCGTGGCGGGCACGTGGTGGCGATAGGCCCCTGCCCCCAGGAAGAACGGCACCTGGCCGGCGGTGAGGCTTTCGGCCGAAAGCCGCGCCATGTGCCGCTCCACCGCCATTTCGCTGGCATGGCCCGGCAAGCCGGCAATCGGCCCGGTCAGGCGCGCGTCGGCCGGCACATCGGCAAACAGCGCGTCCACGTCGGGAACCCCGATCGTGGCGAGCATCTCGCCACGATCATGGTCGCTCAAGGGAAGATAGCGCATGCGTTTACAACCCCGCGACATGGGCGGTATAGGCCGCCTCGTCCATCAGCCCGTCGAGTTCGCCGGCGTCGGACAGCGTCATCTTCCACAGCCAGCCTTCGCCTTCGGGGGCGGAGTTGACCAGTTCGGGCGCCTCTTCCAGCGCCGGGTTCACTTCGGTGACCGCGCCCGAAACCGGGGCATAGACGTCCGACGCGGCCTTGACCGAGTCGACCACCGAGGCGCTGTCACCCTTGGCCAGACTGGCGCCCACCGCGGGCAGTTCCACGAACGTGATGTCGCCCAACTGGCTTTGCGCATAGTCGGTGATGCCAACGGTGGCGATGTCGCCTTCAACCACAAGCCATTCGTGATCGGCGGTGAAATAGCGGGTCATCAGGCGGCTCCTTTGCGCACGTAACGGTGGGGGATGAAGGGAAGCGGGGTAACGGTGGCGGCAAGGCTCTTGCCGCGCACCGAAAGAGTCAGCGCGGTACCGGGCACGGCCAGCGCGGTTTCCACGAAAGCCATGGCGATCGGGCGTTCCAGGCTGGGAGCAAAACCGCCCGAGGTGACGGTGCCCACCGTGCGGCCATCGGCCATGACTTCGGCGCCTTCGCGTGCGGCCATGCGGCCTTCGATCAGCAGGCCCACGCGGCGGCGCGCCGGGCCCTGGGCAAAAGCCTGTGCCAGCTGCGCGGCGCCGGGATAGCCGGCATCGGCCACGCGGCGTCGGGCGGGAATGGCAAAGCCGAGGTCAGCCTCGACCGGGTCGATATCGGGCGAAAGATCATGGCCATAGAGCGGCAGGCCCGCTTCCAGGCGCAGCGAATCCCGCGCGCCCAGGCCAATCGGCTTGACCTGCGGCTGCGCCAGCAGGGCATCGGCCAGCGCCTCCACTTGCGCCGCCGGAACCGAGATTTCGAAACCATCCTCGCCGGTGTAGCCAGACCGGCTCACGCCCAGTGCCACGCCGTTCCACTGGAACAAAGCGGCTTCCATGAACACCAGGCTATCTACCGCCAGGCCCAGTGCAGCCAGCGCCTGGGCGGCTTCCGGCCCCTGCAAGGCCAGCAGCGCGTGGCTTTCAAGATGCTCCAGCGTGACGCCTTCGGGCAGGCGTGCCACGATATGCGCGATGTCGGCATGCTTGGTCGCGCCGTTGACCACCACATAGAAGTGATCGCCGCGGTTGGTGACGATCAGATCGTCGAGGATGCCGCCATCGTCGGCCAGCAGCAGCGAATAGCGCTGCTTGCCCGGCTTGAGCGTGGCAAAGGCGCCGGGCAACAGGCTTTCCAGCGCTTGCGCCGCATTGGCGCCGCGCAAGACCAATTGGCCCATGTGCGACACATCGAACAGCCCGGCATGGGCGCGGGTCCACAGGTGTTCGGCAAGAATGCCCTCGTACTGCACGGGCATGTGATAGCAGGCGAATTCGACCATGCGGCCGCCGCGTGCACGGTGCCAGGCATCGAGGGGGAGCGCCAGGATAGGCGGCTTTTCGCCCGCAGAACGGGCGAGATCGTATGTGTCACTCACAAGTTTCAACTCCGCACAGAGGTGCACCCAACGGTGCCCCCTCTGTCACGGAAACCTGAGAGCTTTCCCCCACGCCCTCCTGCGGCGCATCATGGGGTTACCCCTTCGGCGGCTCCTCTCCTCTGCGGGAGTGGCAGCACTTTCCAGAGTGTCGCTATAGACCCCGTGCGGTCCTTTGGCCTGAGAGATTCCGGGGCGGTTGCTCCTTCGGCGCCACTACCATTTCACATATGCGAATCGGCAGCGAACTCTCCCGCGCGGGTCAGCGACAGGCATGCCCTTTCGCGCAAGGCAGCCATGCAAGTCAACCGGTTCCGCCAGGCCTGCCCAGCGCGGCACTGTGGATTTCGCGAAAGTGGTGCACGAAATGCCCGGTCTCTTGGGCTTGCGCCAGGGTTGCAATCGCCCGGCCAACAGTGGCAGCCGGGATCGAGCGATAGCGCGAAACGCTGCCCGCCAGCACCCAATCCAGCCACGGCGCCAACGCCATGCCGAGCCGCTCCGCCGGGCGCGGCGGGCCTTGGCGGTGGCCCAGCAGCAGCCCGGGGCGCAGCACGTCAAGCCGGGCAAAGCCCAGCGCCGCCACGTCACGTTCCACCTCGCCCTTCGTCGCAAGGTAAAAGGCGCGCGCGTCTGGATCGGCGCCCACCGAGGAGACGAGGATGGCATGGGCCACGCCGGCCTGGCGCGCCGCCGTCGCGCAGCGCAGAGCGAGGTCATGGTCGACCGCCCGAAACGCCGCGCGATCACCCCCGACGGCCGCAATCGTCGTGCCAAGCGCCAACACGATCACGCCGGGACGCGCGGCCGTGATCGCATCGGGCCATTGCGCCGGCTCGATCACCAGTTGCTCCATGCGCGCGCCAGGCGGCAGGGGTGCTGCGCGGCGACCCAGGGCAACAAGGCGCAGGGCCGGGCGATCCACCGCCGCTGCCAGGACGCCCTGCCCCACCAGCCCGGTCGCGCCGATCAGCAGGACCCGGACCGGATCAGACATTGCTAAGTCCTTCAGGTACTTGCCCAGTGATCTTCACGTAGTTGTCGATGGCATAGCGATCGGTCATGCCGGCGATGAAATCGGCAATCGCGCGGCTGCGTGCCGGTTCATCCAATGGCAAGCGTGCATGCCAGGTGGGCGGCATCAGCGCGGCATCGGCGCGATAGGCGGCAAACAGCGTTTCGATCACCGCGCGGGCGCGGTCGGCGGCGGCGACCTGTTCGGGATGCAGGTAGAGCCGGGCATACATGAACTGCTTGAGCGTGCGCTCCTCGCGCCGCACGGCTTCCGAAAAGCCGCAGAGCGCACGGCCAGCCGCGCGCACGGCTGCCACGCTGTCCACGCCACTACTCGCCAGGCGCGCCTGCGTTTCGCCAATCACGTCGTTGACCATGCGGCCAATCTGCCCGCGCACCAATTCGCGCAACAGCCGTTCGCGCGGGGCGCGGGGATGGCGCGCTTCGATCGCATACCACTGCTCGGCCACGAACGGCAGCTCCAGCAGGTCGTCCAGCGTCAGGAAGCCGCCGCGCAGGCCATCGTCGATGTCATGGTTGTCATAGGCGATATCATCGGAAATCGCCGCAATCTGCGCCTCTATCGAAGCGTGGCTGGCCAGATCGAGCGGGAACGCCGCATCGAGTTCGGCCAAGGCCCAGGTGGGCTTCTTCACCGGGCCATTGTGCTTGGCCAGCCCTTCGAGCATTTCCCAGCTCAAGTTCAGGCCATCGTGCTCCACATAGGGGCTTTCCAGCCGCATCAGCACGCGCAAGGTATTGGCGTTGTGATCAAACCCGCCGGCATCGGCGAGCGCGGATTGCAATGCATCCTCGCCGGCATGGCCGAACGGCGGGTGGCCGATATCGTGCGCCAGGCACAACGCCTCGGTCAGGTCTTCGTCGGCCCCCAGCGCGCGGGCGATCACCCGGCCGATCTGCGCCACTTCCAAACTGTGCGTCAGCCGCACGCGATAGTGGTCACCATCGGGGGCGATAAACACCTGCGTCTTGTGGCGCAGCCGGCGGAACGCGATCGAATGGATGATGCGATCGCGGTCGCGCTGGAAATCGCTGCGTGGCCCGCGCACACCGCCCTGCTCCAGCGCGAATTCCCGCCCGCGCGAAGCGGCCGGATCGCAGGCCCAGGGCGCGCGCATGGCTGTCACCCTTCGTCCAGGATCCAGTTGACGGCCGCCTCGGCATGGATGCGCGTGCCGTCATAGATCGGCAGCACATTGGCGTCGACATCGATCACCATGTCCAGTTCGGTGCAGCCCAGCACCACGCCTTCTGCCCCGGCCTGGCCCATCGTGGTCAGCAGCGTCTTGAACGTGCGCTCGGCCGAGCGCGTGGCGCGGCCCTGCATCAGTTCTTCGTAGATGATGCGGTCGATTTCATCGACATTGTCCATCACCGGCGGCAGCAGCGTGACGCCATGGGCCACCAGCCGCTTGCGGTAAAAGCTTTCGACCATGACATTGCGCGAACCGATCAGCGCGGCGGTCTTCACGCCATTGGCCTGCATCCGCGCGCCCACGGCATCGGCAATGTGGATCACCGGCACGCCCACCGACGCGGTGATCTGGTCATAGACCTTGTGCATCGAATTGGCGCCGATCAGGATCGCCGTGGCCCCAGCCTGCTCCAGGCGCTTGGCGCTCTCTACCAGCACTTGCGCCGCGCGGTTCCATTCCTCAGCCGAGGAAAGCCGTGCCAGCCCTGCAAAATCAAGGCTTTCGATAATCAAGGGCGCGCTGGACAGCGTGCTCGTGCGCGCCTGGACCAGCTTGTTGATATGCTCATAATACGTGCGGGTCGAAACCCAGCTCATGCCGCCGATAAGGCCGATCTTGCGCAAAACGTGTCTCTCCTGCCGGCCAGTCCCATTCCGGCCATTCCCGTTCCCCAAGCCTTAGGCAAGGCCCGATCCCAGGTCCAGCGGGCGCAGGCGGCAATCCGCCCCGCCCGCGCGCACGGTTCACCGCTTTTCCGGGGCCAATCCCATCGCGCACAGGGCCGCGGCACTGACCGTCACATCCACCAACTGCGGATCATCCAGCCGCTTTACCGTCCACACATAGTCGCTCAGGCTGCGCTTGGGCGCCCGCAAGGCCTCCAGCCGGCGCAACTGGCCGATGGAAAGCCGGTCGGTCATCCGCTCTGCCATGCAGGCTGCGTTGGACGGGGAAACGCCGGCATCGACCAGCGCGCTGCGCACGCGGCCCTCGGCCAGCTTGGATACGCAAGCGGAGGACGACAGGGCCATCGCGATCAAGACCAGGCGCGTGGGGGCGAAAAGGGCAATGGGCTTCATGCCCGCCTTCTCGCCCCGGCACACCGGGTCTGTCAACGTCAGTGCTGAAGTGCCTTGACGATGTCTTCGACCATCTTCTTGGCATCGGCCAGCAGCATCATGGTCTGGTCCATGTAGAACACGTCGTTGTCGACGCCGGAATAGCCAACCCCGCCCATCGAGCGCTTGACGAAGAAGATCGTCTTGGCCTTGTCCACGTCGAACACCGGCATGCCATAGATCGGGCTGGACTTGTCGGTCTTGGCCGCCGGATTGACCACGTCGTTGGCGCCGATCACGAAGGCGACGTCGGCCTGCGCGAACTCGCTGTTGATGTCTTCCAGCTCGAACACTTCATCATAGGGCACGTTGGCTTCGGCGAGCAGCACGTTCATGTGCCCCGGCATGCGCCCCGCCACCGGGTGGATCGCGTATTTCACGCTGACGCCATTGGCTTTGAGCACATCGCCCATCTCGCGCAGCGCGTGCTGCGCCTGGCTGACGGCCATACCATAGCCCGGGATGATGATGACGTTTTCGGCTTCCTTCATCAGGAAGGCGGCGTCTTCGGCCGAGCCGCGCTTCCACGGGCGCTGCTCCTTGGCGGCGCCGCCGCTGGCCGCTGCCTCGGCGCCAAAGCCGCCGGCGATCACCGACAGGAACGAGCGGTTCATCGCCTTGCACATGATGTAGGACAGGATCGCACCCGAAGAGCCGACCAGCGCGCCGGTCACGATCATCGCCGTGTTGTGCAGCGTGAAACCCATCGCCGCTGCCGCCCAGCCGGAATAGCTGTTGAGCATCGAAACCACCACCGGCATGTCTGCCCCGCCGATCGGGATGATCAGCAGGAAGCCGATGGCAAACGACAGCGCGGTGATCGCGGCGATGACCCAGGCGCTTTCATCCTGCGTGAACCACGCCACCAGCCCAAGGATGGCGATCAGCGTGCCCAGGTTGAGCACGTGCCGCCCTGGCAGCAGGATCGCCGCGCCGCTCATCTTGCCGGCCAGTTTCAGGAAGGCGATGATCGAACCGGAGAAGGTGATCGCGCCGATGGCAATGCCCAGGCCCATTTCGATGCGGCTCTGCGGCTCGATCAGCCCCTCGGCGTTGAGAATGCCGAATGCCTCGGGATTGGCATAGGCCGCCAGCCCCACCAGCACGGCGGCAAGACCCACCAGCGAGTGGAACGCGGCAACCAGTTGCGGCATCGCCGTCATCTGGATGCGCCGGGCGATCACGAAGCCGATGCCGCCGCCGATGGCGATGGCCACGGCGATTTCCGGCAGGCTGGCGATGGAATGGGTGACCAGCGTCGTCGCCACGGCAATGGTCATGCCGATCATGCCATAGCGGTTGCCCGCCCGGCTCGTACCCGGCGACGAGAGGCCACGCAGCGCCATGATGAACAGCACGCCGGCAACCAGATAGGCGAAGCCGACCCAGGGGGAAGAGGTGACATGTTCCATCACTTCTTCTCCTTCTTCTTATACATCGCCAGCATGCGCTGGGTGACGGCAAAGCCACCGAAGATATTGACCGAAGCCAGCACCACCGCGCCCAGCCCCAGGAACTTGGCCAAGGGCGACCCCGCCGCCGCCGAAGCGACAAGCGCCCCCACGATGATGACCGATGAAATCGCATTGGTCACCGCCATCAACGGCGTGTGCAGCGCCGGCGTGACCGACCAGACCACGTAATACCCGACAAAGCAGGCGAGCACGAAAATGCTCAGGATCGATATGAAGTCCATAAGTCAGATACCTTCAGATCCTCCCCCCACGGGGGAGGTGGCAGCCCGCAGGGCTGACGGAGGGGGTGCTATGCGGCACGCGGCGACGATTGCTTGGGCAACGGTATCAGGATCACGCAGGACTTCGGCAGCGGGAATGCGGATGACGTGAAAGCCAGTGCTTTCCATCCAGGTCATGCGCCGCAGGTCGGCCTTGGGCCTGTCCCCCATGGCGTGGGCAATGCCATCGATCTCGATGATCGTACGCGTAGCAGCGCAATAGAAATCGGCAACATAGCCGCCAACGGGATGCTGGCGGCGGAGCTTCACGCCGTGATCGCTACCGCGCAAGCGCTGCCACAGCAAAACCTCCGGCAGGCTCATCGCCTTGCGCAGCTTCCTGGCGTTTTTCAGTGCCTGCACGCTATGGTCGCGCATTGCTCTACCCCCTCCACCACCCTGCGGGTGGTTCCCCTCCCCCGCAGGGGGAGGATCGCGTCAGCCCCTCACCCCTTCAGCCTTTCGTGCACCACCTGGCCGCCTTGCGTCAGGCGGATGGCATTGCCGATTTCCTCGTCCAGCACCGGGCGGCCCTGGTCCTTGTCCCAGAACGCGGACAGGAAATTGAACAAGTTGCGCGCAAACAGCGCAGAAGCGTCGTCCGGAAGCAGTGCGGGCGTGTTGGCATAGCCCACGATCTTTACCCCGTGGCGTTCCACCACTTGGTCGGGCACGCTGCCTTCCACGTTCCCACCTTGCGCCACCGCCAAGTCATAGATCACCGAGCCGGGCCGCATTGTGGCAATCTGCGCATCGGTAATCAGGCGGGGCGCGGCGCGGCCCGGGATCAGCGCGGTGGTGATCACGATGTCCTGCTTGGCGATGTGGCTGGAGACCAGTTCGGCCTGGGCCTTCTGGTATTCCGGGCTCATCTCGGTGGCATAGCCGCCGGCGCCCTCACCCTCGATGCCTGCCACGTTCTCCACGAAGATCGGCTTGGCGCCGAGCGACTGGATCTGTTCCTTGGTGGCAGAGCGCACGTCGGTGGCCGAAACTTGCGCGCCCATGCGCCGCGCCGTGGCGATGGCCTGGAGGCCGGCCACGCCCACCCCCATGATGAAGGCCTTGGCCGCACTCACCGTGCCGGCCGCCGTCATCATCATCGGAAAGGCGCGGCCATAGAGGTTCGCCGCCACGAGCACGGCCTTGTACCCGGCAAGGTTTGCCTGGGACGAAAGGATATCCATCGATTGCGCGCGGGTGATGCGCGGCATGAATTCCATCGCCAGCGCTTCATGGCCACCGGCGGCATAGGCATCCACGCGGGCACGCTGCCCAAAGGGATCGAGCGAAGCGACGATCCAGGCCCCCGGCGCCGCAGACGCCACCGCGGCTGGATCGGGCCCTTGCACGCCCAGCACGATCTGTGCGCCGGCGGCGGCATCGGAACTGGCGATCTCTGCCCCGGCGGCTGCATAGTCATTGTCGGAAATGCCGGCGCCCTTCCCTGCGCCGCTTTCCACCACCAGTCTTGCCCCCAACGCCGCCAGCTTGCGCACCGTTTCGGGCGTTGCGGCAACGCGGCTCTCTCCCGTCGCGCGTTCGGCAAGAACGGCGATCGTTATATTATGTGACATTCCTTATTGGATGATCAGGATCACGAAGGCGACGATCAACGCGATCACCGGTACGGCCACCTTGATCAGGGAAAGAAAGCCTTCATAGGTTTCGCGTGCGGCCTTCAAGTCGTTGGCAGACGTCATGCTCACTCATCCCTCGTCATTATCTTGTCGGGCACCTTATCCCGCAGCACGGCGTGCCTCAAGGGCGATTGAACGGCCTGATTGTTTAATCAGGTTTTTACCAGAAAAGCCTAAGCCGGGGGTGTTGCAATGACGGGAAAACCATGGCCGACGCCGACGACCGCCTGCTGATGCTGATCGATGATGAGCCTGCCCAATGCCGGCTGATCACGGCGCTCGCCGCGCGCGAGGGCTGGCGCACCATCGTGGCGCGCGATTCCGAAACCGCGATTGCCACGCTCGGCACCCGCCAGGGCATGCAACTGGGCGCGATCATTCTCGATCAATGGGTTCCAGGTGACGATGCCTGCGCCCTGATTGCCGAACTCAAGGCCCGCCGACCAGCCCTGCCGATCCTGATGCTCACGACGAGCGCGTCGCCTCTGCTGGCGGTGGAGGCAATGCGCGCCGGGGCCACCGATTACCTGATCAAGCCGGTGGCGCCCGATCGCCTGCTCCAGGCGCTGCGCAGCGCCACCTTGCGCGAAGCGCCGGTCGCCGAGTTGCAACCGCTCACCGAAAAGATCGGCACGACGCTCGATTTCGATTCGATGATCGGCGCCGCGCCTGCCTTTCGCGCCGCGCTTGCCGTTGCCGCCAAGGCCGCCCGCACGCAGCAGACCGTGCTGATCGAAGGCGAAAGCGGCACGGGCAAGGAAATGCTGGTGCGCGCGATGCATGCCGCCAGCCCGCGTGCAAAGGCGCCGCTGCGCATCGTCAACGCCGGTGGCATTCCCGCCAACCAGATCGAAAGCGTGCTGTTCGGCCACGAAAAGGGCGCGTTTCCCGGCGCGTTCGACCGGCACATCGGCGCCCTGCAGCACGCCGATGGCGGCACCCTGGTGATCGACGAGGTGGACCGCCTGCCCACCCATGTGCAGGAACGCCTGGCCCAGTTCCTGACGCGCGGCGACGTGCAGCCGATCGGCGCGCGCCATTCCTTCCGCATCGACGTGCGCCTGTTTGCCTGCAGCAACGCCCCCTTGCGCGATCTCGCCGACGCCGGCCTCTATCACGCGCCGCTGGTCGATGCGCTGACTGTGGTGCACGTGCACCTGCCGGCCCTGCGCGAGCGGGCGGGCGATATTGCCGCCCTTGCCCGCTATTTCCTGGCGCGGATTGGCGAACAGCCGGGACTGCGACCATTGGGCGTGACCGACGGGGCGCTGGCGCTGCTCAAGGCCTATGATTGGCCGGGCAATGTGCGGCAATTGCAGGCCACGCTGTTCCGCGCAGCGGTCTTTTGCGACGCCGAAACCCTGACCGCGCAGGATTTTCCCAACCTTTCGACGATGGTGGGTGAAACGCCGCGTACCGCCGCCCCGATCAGCGATGGTGCCGGGGTGATGCTGTTCACCGCCGATGGCAACTTGCGCCCGCTTGAGGAAATCGAAGCCGACGTCATCCGCCTGGCGATTGGCCACTATCGCGGGCGCATGACCGAAGTGGCACGGCGGCTGGGCATTGGCCGATCCACACTCTATCGCAAGCTGTCGGAACTGGGCATCGACAACGCGGCTTGAGGGCTTGCGCGGGAAAGGGCCTTCGACAGCCTCACGCCAACTGCGAAAAGTCGGTCAGCGCCGCGTCGCGCAACCCGCGCCACACGCGCATGGCTTGCACGGTATCGGCCACGTCGTGCACGCGCACCATGTGGCAACCGGCCTCGAATGCCTTGACCGCCAGCGTGATCGAACCGCCCAGCCGCTGGTGCGCGGGCGCCTCGTTCGAAAGCGCGCCGATCATGCGCTTGCGGCTGGCGGCAAACAGGATGGGCTGGCCCAGTGCATGGAACAACGGCAAGGCGTTGATCAGCGCAAGGTTGTCGGCCAGCGTCTTGCCAAAGCCGATGCCGGGATCGAGCAGGATCTTTTCCGCGGCGATGCCCGCAGCCAACGCGGCATCCCGGCGCGCGCGCAGGTCGTCGAACACGTCGAGCACCACGTCCTGGTAATGGCCGTCGGCGTGCAGGTCGTCTGCCCCGCCCGGCGCATGCATCAGCACGACCGGTGCGCCACTGGCAGCGACGATTTCCATGCTGCGCGGGTCGTGGCGCAGGGCGGAGACGTCGTTGACGATATGCGCGCCAGCCGCCAGCGCGGCGGCGATGACGCTCGACCGGCGGCTGTCGATGGAAATGGCCGCGCCGGTGGCGGCGAGCCGCTCAATGACCGGCACCACGCGCTTGACCTCGTCCCCTTCCCACACGGCGGCGGCATTGGGCCGGGTGGATTCCCCACCCACGTCGATCACGGCCGCGCCCGCCGCCAGCATCGCCGCGGCATGGTCCAGGGCGGTTTCCGGCTTGTCGAGGAATTGGCCGCCATCGGAAAAACTGTCGGGCGTGACATTGAGAATGCCCATGACCAGGGGCTGGTCCAGGCGCAGCACGCGCTCGCCGCAGCCGATGGGCGCGTGGCTCTTGCGCAGGTTCACCCACTGCGCGCTGGCTTCTTCGGCAAGCGCATCGGACAGGCGCGCAATCGCTGCAGGCACATCTTCGGCGCCAACCACCTGGCGCGAAACGATCCTGCCATCCTTGCGCACCAACAGGGCAAAGCGGCTGGCGCAGGCCAGGCCACCGGCCAGGCGCACGGCGGCTGGATCATCCGCCTGCGGACTTTCAGTGAGCGCGATGGGGCGCAGGTAAACCGTCTCGTTCATCCCGCGCCCCTAGCGAAATCAGTCTTCCACGGCCAGCAGGTAGCGCTGGCGCAGCACGTCGATCGGCTTCATCTCGCCCTTGTCCATGAAGTGCCAGAACGTCCAGCCGTTGCACGAGGCCGCGTTCTGCACCTTGGTGCCCATGCCGTGGATCGAGCCACTGTCTTCACCCACGGCGACGCTGCCATCGGCGCGCACCACGGCCTGCCAGCGGCGCTTCTTGTCGGCCAGCACGGTGCCCGGTGCCAGCCAGCCGCTTTCCACCAGCGAACCGAACGGTACCTTGGGCGCGGCGCGTTTGGACTGCATGGTCTTGAGCGCGCTTTCGTCGAGCGGCAGGGCCAGGTCGATACGCTCCTGCGCCACTTCGATATAGTCGTCCTCGCGCTCGCAGCCGATCCAGTTGCGGCCCAGCCGCTTGGCCACGGCGCCGGTCGTGCCGGTGCCGAAGAACGGATCGAGCACCACGTCACCCTTGTTGGTGGTGGCCAGGATCACACGATAGAGCAGCGATTCCGGCTTTTGCGTGGGGTGCGCCTTGGTGCCGTTGCGCTTGAGGCGTTCCTTGCCCGAGCAGATCGGCAGGACCCAGTCGGACCGCATCTGGAGTTCGTCGTTGAGCGTCTTCATCGCGCGATAGTTGAAGGTGTACTTCGCCTTTTCGCTCTTGGCCGCCCAGATCAGGGTTTCGTGGGCATTGGTGAACCGCGTGCCCTTGAAATTGGGCATCGGGTTGGTCTTGCGCCAGATGATGTCGTTGAGGATCCAGAAGCCCATGTCCTGCAACATCGTGCCGAGGCGGAAGATGTTGTGATAGCTGCCGATCACCCAGATCGAGCCGTTGGGCTTGAGCAGGCGATAGGCTTCGTTCAGCCATTCGCGGGTAAAGCGATCATAGACGGCAAAGCTGTCGAACTTGTCCCAATGGTCCGTCACGGCGTCGACATGGCTGCCATCGGGGCGGGCCAGATCGCCGCCCAGTTGCAGGTTATAAGGGGGATCGGCAAAGATCATGTCGATCGAACCGGTGGGCAAGGACCGCATCAGTTCGATGCAATCGCCCTTGAGAATGCGGTTGACGGGCAGCGCGGGCGCCTGGACCTTGGTGGGCATCTTGGCCCGCAAGGCGCGGGTGCGCGTTTTCACTGCCGTAACCATGATCATTCCTTCCAACTGCTCTGTTGGCGTGGAATCTGAATCATCGGGACTCGCAGGTCAAGGCGCGACTCGCGGATTTGCGCCGAGTCGCGTCGCCACGAAAGCGGAACGGAACGAGTCCGCAAACCACATCTTGAGTCTGCACCGGCACCCCTGACTCTAGATATGGTGTACGCAACTGTGGAAAATTTATTTGCCGGGCTTGCGCCGAGTCGCGTCAAACCGCGCTTCAGATCAACACCAGTTGCGCCACCGGGGCAAAGCTGCGGCGGTGCAGCGGCGTGGGGCCATGGGTGCGCAGCGCCGCGAGATGTTCGGCCGTGCCATAGCCGGCGTTGCGTTCCCACCCGTAATGCGGATGCTCTTCGGCTGCCGCGCGCATCAGGCGGTCGCGATGCTCCTTGGCGATGATCGAGGCGGCCGAAATGCAGGGTTCGATCGCGTCGCCGCCCACGATCGCGCGCGCCGGCCAGCACCAGTCGGCATGGCGGCCATGCGGCGTCAGGTTGCCGTCCACGCGCACTTCACCCACGGCATCGCTCAGCGAGGCGACCAGGCCTTTCACGGCCAACGTCATCGCCAGCATGGTGGCACCAAAGATGTTGAGCCGGTCGATATCCTCGGGCTCCACCACGCCCACGGACCAGCGGCAGCGCGCCTTGATCTGTTCTTCCAGCACGGCGCGGCGCTTGGCCGAAAGCTTCTTGGAATCGGCCAACCCCTCGGGCGGGCGGCGGCACAGCACCACGGCGGCGGCCACCACGGGGCCGGCCAATGGGCCGCGCCCGGCTTCATCCACACCGATCACATGCCCGGAAACGCGAGCAATTTTGGTGGCACGTCGGGCGATTTCAGGCATTGTAGCGGTCATGACAAAAGCGATCCTTCTGGCTCTATCGCCTCTCGCGTTCCTGGCTGCAAGCTGCGGATCTTCGGCCCAGGCCGATAACGGCACGCCCGGCCCTGCCTCTGGGGCCGAGCAACGCGACGGTTTTACCATCACCGACCTGGCGCGCTTCGATGATCCCTGGGCGCTGGCGTTCCTGCCCGGCCGGCCTGACGTGCTGGTGACCGAGCGCACTGGCGCGCTCAAGCTGTGGCGCGAAGGCGGCAAGGCGCAGGTGGTGGGCGGCACGCCCAAAGTCGATGCCGGCGGCCAGGGTGGGCTGGGCGACGTGGCCCCTGCTCCCGATTTTGCGCAGAGCGGGCTGGTCTATCTGACCTGGGCCGAGGCGGGCCCTGGCGACACGCGCGGCGCAGCGCTGGGCCGCGCCCGGCTGGTGCTCGATGCCGGGGCACCCCGCCTGGAAGGCTTGCAAGTGATCTGGCGCCAGACGCCCAAGGTTCCCGGGCGCGGCCATTTCGGCCACCGCATTGCCTTTGCGCCCGATGGCAAGAGCCTGTTCCTTTCGTCGGGAGAGCGGCAGAAGTTCACCCCGGCGCAGGACATGGGCACGAACCTGGGCAAGATCCTGCACCTCACACTCGATGGGCAGCCCGCGCCGGGCAATCCGTTTGCCGCGCAGGGCGGCGTTGCCGCGCAAGTGTGGACGCTCGGCCATCGCAATCCGCTCGGCCTGCAATTCGATGCGCAAGGGCGGCTCTGGGACCTGGAACATGGCCCGGCCGGCGGCGACGAACTCAACCTGCTGGAACCGGGCAAGAACTATGGCTGGCCCGTGGTTTCGGATGGCGACAATTATGATGGTACGCCAATCCCGCGCCATGCCACGCGGCCCGATTTCGCCGCGCCGGCGATCAGTTGGAACCCGGTGATCGCGCCGGGCGATTTCATCTTCTATTCGGGCAAGGCCTTTCCGCAATGGCGCGGGCAAGCGCTCATCGCGGCGCTGGGCGCGGCCGGCATCGTGCGCGTGGGTCTGGAAGCCGGCCCCGGCGGGCGGCCCGTGGGCAAGGAACTTGAACGCATCGACTTGGGCACGCGCATTCGCGAGATTCGCGAAGCGGGCGATGGTACGCTATGGATCCTGGAAGACGGCGAAAACGCCCGGCTAAGGAGGCTTGCCCCGCGCTGAATTTGCGGGCAGGCGCCAAGGCAGGCCGCAGCAACACGATGGCCTTGCAAGGATGACGGATGCCTTTTGACCCGACGCGTGTCGATTGCTGGATCTTCGATCTGGACAACACGCTCTACCCGGCCGAGACCTGCCTGTTCGACCAGATCGATGTGCGCATGGGCGCCTACATCGCCGATCTGCTGGGTTGCGACCATGCCGAAGCGCGGCGTGTGCAGAAGATGTATTTCCACGACCACGGCACCACGCTGGCCGGCCTGATGCACTTCCATGGCGTCGATCCCTATGAATTCCTGGGCTATGTCCACGATGTCGACATGGCGCCGCTGGCACGCGCACCGCGCCTCGAAGAACGGCTGATGCGGCTGCCCGGCCGCCGCCTGGTGTTCACCAATGGTGACGCGGCCTATGCCACACGCGTGCTCGATGCGCTTGGCATCACCCACTGCTTCGAAGGGCTGTGGGACATCCACGCCATGGAATACAAGCCCAAGCCAGAGCCATCGGCCTATCGCGGCTTCGTCTCGGCTTTTGGCGTGGCGCCGGAACGATCGGTGTTCTTCGAGGATTCAGCCCGCAATCTCACTCCGGCGAAAGCCATGGGCATGCAGACGGTGTGGCTCGATTTCGGCACCGACTGGGGTGCGCGCGCCAAGGACGAGGCCGCGATCGACGAGACGATCGACGACCTTGCCGCCTGGCTCGATGCGCTTGCCGAGGGCGGCCACCTCGGCTAGGCGGCCAGCCGATAGAGACCGTATTGCCTGGAGACCTACCCATGACCGCACAGCTTGCAGCCGCCATCGAAGCCGCCTGGGAAAACCGCGCGGACGTGACGCCGGCCAGCGATGATGTGCGCGTGGTGGTGGAACAGGCCCTCGCGCTGCTCGATTCCGGCGAGGCTCGCGTTGCCGAAAAGGTGGACGGCGCATGGCACGTGAACCAGTGGCTGAAAAAAGCCGTGCTGCTCTCGTTCCGACTCAACGACAACGTGGTGATCGACAACGGCAGCGGCGGCGCGCCAGCGTTCGACAAGGTGCCGAGCAAGTTTGCCGGCTGGGACGATGCAGCGTTTCGCAAGGCCGGGTTCCGCGTGGTGCCCGGCGCCGTGGCGCGCCGTGGCGCACACATCGGCAAGGGCGTGGTGCTGATGCCCAGCTTCGTCAACATCGGCGCGTTCGTCGATGAAGGCACGATGGTCGATACCTGGGCGACCGTGGGTTCGTGCGCACAGATCGGCAAGAACGTGCACATTTCGGGCGGCGCCGGCATCGGCGGCGTGCTCGAACCGCTGCAGGCCGGACCGGTGATCATCGAGGATGGCGCGTTCATCGGCGCCCGTTCCGAAGTGGCCGAAGGCGTGATCGTGGGCGAAGGCGCGGTGCTGTCGATGGGCGTGTTCCTGGGCGCCAGCACCAAGATCGTCGATCGCGCCACCGGCGAAGTGCACATCGGCCGCGTGCCGCCCTACGCCGTGGTCGTGCCCGGCGCGCTGCCGGGCAAGCTGCTGCCCGATGGCACCCCCGGCCCGTCGCTCTATTGCGCCGTGATCGTCAAGACGGTGGACGCGCAGACCCGCAGCAAGACCGGCATCAACGAATTGCTGCGCGACTAAGTCTGACAGCGCTGCGCGATCAAGTTCGACGGCGCTGCGCGACCGGGCGCGGAACACGCGGCCTCTCCGCGCGTAGAATCGGGCAAAGGGGCGTGCCAAGCGCACGCCCCAACCGGATCAGACGCAGGAGACGTCGCCATGCAGAACGACCATACCCCGGGGCAACCGCCCTCGGCGCATCTGTCTACCGAAGAAGCCCGCGGCGGTACCGGCCTCAACGTCGTGCGCTGGGTCTTGCTGATCAGCCTCGTGCTGGCCATCCTCGCGCTGTCCGCCATCTGGATCACGGGTGCCCTGAACAGTGCTCAGCCCGACCAGAATGGCGTGGTGAGCGGACAGGCCACCCCCTCTTCCTGACGGGACGATCGCGATGCCCAGCGGCTGGAAACTGGAACCCGAGTGCCGCGATCGCCTTCTGGCGCTGTTTCCGCCGCGCTATGCCCAGATCGTGGCCAGCCATGTCACGCGCAACGTGCGCGCTGGCCCTCGCGAACCCTTGCCACCCCTGATCCGCCATGCCCGCGTGGTGGGCCATGTCGACGATGGATCGGGGGTAGAAGCGCTGGTCGTGGCGCTTGATGGCAGCACCAACCGTCCCGATGGCGGCACCTGGCACATCACCTGGTCGCTGGCAGAAGGGCGCAGTGCCCGCGAAAGCAACGACGTGCTGGCGCAGATGCCGTGGAAACCGCGTGACGGCGGCGCGGTTGAACTCTTTCCCGCCGTGTGGTGATCCAGCCCGGCGAGGGCTGGCGTCGCTGCCCGCAACCTGTCATGGCCGCCCCGGGATCAACCGGGAACACCAAGGCAAGGACGGGACATGAGCGACGACGATTACGTCTACGATGAAGACAGCGGCGAATGGATGACGGCCGCAGAACTGGCCACCCGCCGTGCTGCGGAAAACAGCGTGGAAGTGCGCGACGCGGTCGGCAACGTGCTGCACGATGGTGACCAGGTCACCCTGATCAAGGATCTCGATGTCAAGGGCGCGGGCCAGACGCTCAAGCGTGGCACGCTGATCAAGTCGATCCGGCTCACCGGTGACGCGCAGGAAATCGACTGCAAGTTCGATGGCATCAAGGGGCTGGTGCTGCGCGCAGAGTTCGTGCGCAAGCGTTGAACGGAACGGGCGGCTGGCCGGGGCGTTGCACGAGCGAACCCACTTCAAGGAGACGCCTCCAATGCCCACCAGCACCGCTTCCGCCCGCTACCAGGGCTTCGGCAAGCCCGGCAAGGGATCGATCAGCACGGCTTCGGGCGTGCTCAAGGACCAGCCCTATGGCTTTGGCACGCGCTTCGAAGGCCAGCCGGGCACCAACCCGGAAGAACTGATCGCCGCCGCGCACGCCGCATGCTTTACCATGGCCACCAGCTTTGCCCTGGCCAAAGCCGGCTTTGCCGATGGCACGCTCGATACCACTGCCAAAGTGACGCTGGACGCCGATGGCGACGGCTTCAAGGTCACGCGCAGCGCACTTGCACTCAAGGCTCAAGTGCCCGGTATCTCCGAATCGGACTTTGCCCGCATCGCCGACGAGGCGAAGGCCAATTGCCCGATTTCCAAGCTGCTGAACTGCGAAGTGACGCTCGAACGCACGCTCGAATCCTGAGCTATTGCGCCATTTCTGGCGCTTTCGTATGCGCCGGGCGGCCTTGCTGGCAGCCCGGCGCAGCACGGGGCGATTGAAAACGAAGGCTTTTGCCGGAAGGCGAGAATGCAGTTGCGTTTCGCGCAACCAAGCCCGCAACCTAAGCAATTGCTCGCAAGCGCAGCATGCGCGAAACGCGCTGCAACAAGAACACAATAGACGGGTGTCCGAAGGCAATCTCACCTTTTTCATCAGGGGAAATTGCCATGCTTCGTTCTTTCATTGCCACCGCCGCTGCTTCGCTCGTGCTTGCCGCTCCCGCCGTCGCCGCCGCTGAAAACCAGGCCGACAGCTTCGCCTACAAGGGCGTGAGCTATTCCTACACCACCGAAACCAAGGGCGAAGAAAAGATCGTCCGTGGCACGGCCTATGCCGGCAAGGTGCCGTTCGAACTGCACATCCGCAAGAAGTCGGTTGAAGGCACCTTCAACGATCGTCCGGTCAGCTTCACGCTCAACGACGTGAAGAAGCTCGGCATCAACGTCGACGCCGCCAAGTAATTGGCGGATCGGGCAAGAGGCGCACCTCTTGCCGCACCCGACATGCTTCAAGGCCCTTTCGCGGATGCGCGAAAGGGCCTTTTTCGATCGGCTTGGAACGTCGAACGCGCTTAGCGGCAGCGCACGTTGTTGCTGTCGATTGCAGCGCCAGCAGCTGCGCCACCGATCGCACCGATGATCGCGCCCAGCGGCCGGGAATCGCCTTCGGCAATGACCGAGCCCAGAAGCGCGCCAGAAACACCGCCCACGATCAGGCCGGTCGAGCCGTCGGAACGGCGGCAGTAATAGCGGCCGTCACGCCCGCGATAGACGCGTTCGTCCATCGAAACGCGGTGTTCGCCATAGCGCGGGTCTTCGCGGTAATAGCGATCGGCGTAATAGCCGCCATAGCTCGGGTCGGGACGGTTGTAGTCATAGTTGCCATATTGGCGGTAATAGCCGTCGTCGCGATAGGCCCAGCCGCCTTCAACCCCGCCATAACCGCCACGATGGCGACCACCGTGATGGCCGTTATCGTATCCAGGGCGGCCACCATAGGCATAGTCATCGGTGCAGGCGGCAGTCAGCCCCGATGCGGCAAGCGCCATTGCCAGCAAAGCCTTCTTCATGGCTTGATCTCCATTGACAGGAATGAGGCGTGCGCCGGGCAGGCAGCACGCCTTCCTTATGGACAGGCAATGATCGGAAACCGTAGCGGTTCCTGCCGCGGTTCGTTATTCGCCGGGGTTATTCGGCCGCCGGCAAATAGAGCTCGCTGCCCGCCTCGCGGTACTTCTCGCTCATCGCCTGCATGCCGGCTTCGGCCTCGTCAGCGGCCAGGAACGCGTCGGCGGCCTGGTTCTGCTTTGAGGCGAATTCGCGCACTTCCTGCGTGATCTTCATCGAGCAGAACTTGGGCCCGCACATCGAGCAGAAATGCGCGGTCTTGGCCCCTTCGGCGGGCAGGGTCTGGTCGTGGTACTGCTCGGCCGTTTCGGGATCGAGGCTGAGATTGAACTGGTCGCGCCAGCGGAACTCAAAGCGGGCGCGGCTCAGTGCATCGTCGCGCAGCTTGGCCGCCGGATGCCCCTTGGCCAGGTCCGCCGCATGGGCGGCCAGCTTGTAGGTGACCACGCCAACCTTCACGTCGTCGCGATCGGGCAGGCCCAGATGCTCCTTGGGCGTGACATAGCAAAGCATGGCCGTGCCGAACCAGCCGATCATGGCTGCGCCAATGCCGCTGGTGATATGGTCATAGCCAGGTGCAATGTCCGTGACGAGCGGCCCGAGGGTGTAGAACGGCGCTTCGCCGCAAGCGGCCAATTGCTTGTCCATGTTTTCCTTGACCTTGTGCATCGGCACATGGCCCGGCCCCTCGATCATCACCTGCACGTCCTGCGCCCAGGCGCGCTTGGTGAGTTCGCCCAGGGTGTAAAGCTCGGCAAACTGCGCTTCGTCGTTGGCGTCGGCCACGCTGCCCGGACGCAGGCCATCGCCCAGCGAATAGGCGATGTCGTAGGCCTTCATGATCTCGGTAATCTCGTCGAAATGCTCGTAGAGGAAGCTCTCACGGTGGTGCGCGAGGCACCACTTGGCCATGATCGAGCCGCCCCGGCTGACGATCCCGGTGACCCGCTTGGCCGTCATCGGAATGAACGGCAGGCGTACCCCGGCGTGGATGGTGAAGTAGTCCACCCCCTGCTCGGCCTGCTCGATCAGCGTGTCGCGGAAAATGTCCCAGGTCAGGTCTTCGGCGATGCCGCCCACCTTTTCCAGCGCCTGGTAGATCGGCACGGTGCCGATCGGGACGGGGCTGTTGCGCAGGATCCATTCGCGCGTGTCGTGGATGTTGCGCCCGGTGGAAAGGTCCATCACCGTGTCCGCGCCCCAGCGGATCGACCAGACCATCTTGTCCACTTCGGCCGCGACATCGGATGCCACCGCCGAATTGCCGATGTTGGCGTTGATCTTGACCAGGAAATTGCGGCCGATCGCCATCGGTTCGCTTTCCGGGTGGTTGATGTTGCTGGGAATGATCGCACGGCCACGAGCTACTTCGTCGCGCACGAATTCGGCGGTGACGTAATCGGGAATGCTGGCGCCCCAATCCTGCCCGTCGCGCGCCAGCGCTTCCTTCAACTGCTTGCGGCCCAGGTTCTCCCGGATCGCCACGTATTCCATCTCGGGCGTGACGATGCCTTTGCGGGCATAGTGCATCTGCGTCACGTTGCCGCCGGCCTTGGCGCGCAACGGAGCCGTGTTCACGTTGGGGAACGCCGGCACGCCGCCCGAACGGTCGGGCCCTTTCAGGCCATTGTCCTCTGGCTTCACTTCGCGCGCTGCATAAGTTTCCACGTCACCCCGGCCCACGATCCAATCGTGGCGCAGGCGCGGCAAGCCGGCGCGGATGTCGATCGCGATGCGCGGATCGCTGTAGGGACCTGAGGTATCATAGACACGCAGAGGTGGCTCGCCGCAGCCAGGCTCCAGCGCGATTTCGCGCATCGCCACGGTCAGGCCGGGAAAGCGCGGCGATTCCACATGGATCTTGCGGCTGCCGCGGATCGGGCCGGTGGTCACGCCAATTTCGAGGGGGGAATTGAGATCGGCCATACACGAGGTTCCTTTCGTGTGGACGAACGAAAGGCTTGTGGCACTGGGCGAAAACGCGTCGGCCGGCCCTCCCTCCGCCCGTGCTAACGGGTTCAGGTTCAACGGGTCGGGCTGCGTGACCAGCCCCTCTCAGCCTATCGATCAACCTGGCAATGCTTGCGCACCGCCCGGCCACTGGCTCCCCGGGGTGCGGCCATTCTAGGGCCAAGCATGACGCCCTGCAAGCCCACCGGCCTGCCCGGGACGACCTGCGCGTTTCCGCTGACATTTATTGAAAATGATTATCACTCGCCTTGACACATGATAAGCATTCGCATTAGCGGGCCTTCACGGATCGTCGTTCAGGAAGGATAAACATGATGGCTCCCTCGCAATTCCGGCGCGCAGCGCTTGCTTGCGGCGTGTCGATGGCAGTGCTCGCCACCAGCCCGGCCCGCGCAGAAGGCGCCGAAAGCGCTGCCGAAGCGGACGCGGCCAAGGACCGCACTATCGTGGTCAACGGGGAAAAGGGCCAGGCCGTGGCCACCGGCGCGACGGGCCTGGCACTTACCATCATGGACACGCCGCAATCGGTCAGCGTCGTCGACCGCAAGTTCCTCGATGACTTCGCCCTCGACGAAACGAACCAGCTTTTGCGCTATGTCACCGGCGTCAACGTCGACCAGGTCGAAACCGAACGCACCTATTACAACGCGCGCGGGTTCGACATCGTCGACGCCATGATCGACGGCATCAGCCTGCCCAATATCTGGGGCCCGACGATCGGCGCCCAGGATTCGGTGATGTGGGACAATGTGGAAGTGGTGCGCGGCGCCAACGCGCTGCTGACCGGGGCGGGCAACCCTTCGGGCACGATCAACTATCACCGCCGGCATCCCACCGGTGAGCGCCACATGTCGGCCGAACTGTCGTATGGCTCGTGGAACAAGAAGCGCGCCGAATTCGATCTCGACCTGCCGCTGACGGCCGATGGCAAGTGGGCCGTGCGGGTGACCGGCGCGGCGCAGGACGGCGATTCCTACCTGCGCAGCTACCACCATCGCCGCACCGCTATTTCGGGCGTGCTCGATGGGGAAATCACGCCCAACCTGCACCTTTCGGCCGGCTACATGCGCCAGGATGGCAAGTCCACCGGCGTGATGTGGGGCGCCCTGCCGCTGCAAGACAGCAACGGCAACCAGCTGGAATTCGACAGCAGCGCCTCCACGACGATGGACTGGACCTATTGGACCACCCACGACCAGACCGCCTATGGTCAGTTGACCTGGGACTTTGCGCCCGGCTGGAGCGCGCGCGCGCATGTCACGCGCAAATACCATTCCGAAGACTCCCGCCTGTTCTATGTCTATGGCACCCCCACGCAGGATAGCCAGACCGGTGCGTGGGGCGGGCTTTACGGCTATCCCGGCTATTATGCGCCGGTTGCCAAGGGCTGGATCTATGACGGCACCGTGCAGGGCCATTATCGCCTGTTCGGCCGCGACCAGCAGCTGACCCTGGGCGTGCAGCGCACCGTGGGCACCTATGAATATTATGGCCGCCCGGCCGATGCCAGCGATCCGTCCTGGGGCGAAATCCCCGGCCTGCCCGGCAGTTGGACCGGCAGCGAAGTGGCCCTGCCCTCCTTTGGTGCCCTTGTGCAGCAGGAACATACCGAGGATCGCCAATGGCGCCTGCGCGGGGCCACGGATGTGGCGCTGACCGGCCAACTCAGCGTGCTGCTGGGTGCCAACTACCTGGTGGAAAAGACGCGGGGCATCAGCTTCGGCGTCAGCACCGACAAGAATGAAAAGGCGCTGAGCCCCTTCGTCGGCGTGACCTACAAGGCCCTGCCCGGCGTCAATCTCTATGCCAGCTATTCCAGCATCTTCGCCCCCCAGGCCAATCTCGACCTGGATCGCAAGCCCTTGGGCGCGGCCAAGGGCAAGAGCTATGAAGCCGGGATCAAGGCGCAGACGCCCGGCGGCGGCCTGTTCGGCTCGGTTGCCTGGTTCCGCGCGGAACAAAGCAACCTGGCCGACGCCGGCAGCTATGACACCGCCACAGGCCAGACGCTCTACAACGGCATCCGCGCGGTGAGCCGCGGGGTGGAAGCCGAAGTGGGCGGCAAGATCACCTCCACCCTCACCATCCAGGCCGGTGCCACCACGCTCAAGATGGACGATGGCGCGGGCACGCAAGTGCGCACTTATGTGCCGCGCAACACCGCCAACCTGGCGCTGCGCTGGAACCCGGTGGAGCCGCTGCAGCTGGGTGCGGCGGTCAAGTGGCAGGACACGATCTATTCGGGCACGGTGCGCCAGGGCGATTATGCCACGCTGCAGTTGCAGGCGGGGTATAAATTGAACGAGAACGTTCAGTTCAATCTGAACGTGGCCAACGTGACCAACCACAAGTACCTGACCAGCCTCTATTGGACCCAGGCCTACTACGCCGCGCCGCGCAATGTGACCGGCTCTGTGCGCGTGACGTTCTGATCGCCATGGCGCTGCCCGGCCGTCCGTTCTGGGTCATCGTCCATCGCTGGGCGGGGCTGACACTGGCCCTGTTCCTGGCGGTGGCGGGGCTGACCGGCTCCCTGCTGCCGTGGTTTTCGGAACTCGACGCGGCGATGGCCCCTGCCATGCAAAACGCCGCGCCGCCCCAGCCGGGCCTGGCAGCGATGGATCCGCTGGTGGTGCGCTCTGCCATGCTCGCCCGGCATCCTTCCGCGCGCGTCGATTTCCTCTATCTCACGCGCGAACCGGGCCGGGCCGACCGGCTCTATGCCACCTGGATCGACCCGCAGACCGGCCTGGAACGCGCCGACCGCCCCGACTGGGACGATGTGTTCATCAATCCCTGGACGGGCGAGGAACAAGGCCATCGCCGCAACGGCGCGATCGAACAGGGCCTCGTGAACCTCATGCCGTTTCTCTATCGCCTGCACTATTCGCTGGCGCTGGGACCCTGGGGCCTGTTCGCGATGGGCTTGGCAGCGTTGGTGTGGACGGTCGATTGCTTCGTGGGCTTCTACCTGACGCTGCCGCCCGGCGCGCTGAAAGCGGCAGGGTTCTGGCGGCGCTGGCGGCCCAGTTGGAAAGTGCGCCGCCCGACCACGGGCTACAAGCTGACGTTCGACCTGCATCGCGCGGGTGGCCTGTGGCTCTGGCCGATCCTGCTGGTCTTTGCGCTGTCGAGCGTGTCGTTCAACCTGCCGCAGGTCTATCGCCCGGTCATGGACCTGCTGGGTGCGCAAGACGCCGAGGCGCTGGTCGAACAGGCCGTGTTGCCCACCGCGCGCTGGACCCCGGCGTTGGATTTTTCGGCAGCCGCGCGGCGCGGCGCGGATCTGGCGCAGCAGGAAGCCGCCCGGCGCGGCCTGGCCCTGCCCGGCGATGGACGCGCCTGGTTGTGGTACGTGCCGACCTCTGGCCTCTATGTCTATGGTGTCAAATCGAGTGCCGACATAACGCGCGACGGCGGCGGCACCCGCATCGTGTTCGATGGCCAAACCGGCGCCCTGCGGGCGGTATCGCTGCCCACCGGTGCCAACGGCGCCGATACCTTCACCACCTGGATCGTGGCACTGCACATGGCGCAGGTGGGCGGGCTGGCCTGGCGCATTGCGGTGACCGTGATCGGCTTTGCCACCACGATATTGTCGGTCACTGGCGTGCTGATCTGGCTGCGCAAGCGATCGGCGCGCGCCGGGCGCAAGTTCAAGACCGCGCGGCGCCCGCTTCCGGCATGAATGCATCGGCTTAGGCCAGAAAAACGGCCCGCTCCACAGCAAGGCCCTTTGGGGCGGTTGCATGGGCGGCCCGCCTGGCTTAACGCCATGGTGATGAGCATACGCCATGCCGACATCGCGATCCTGGGTGGGGGCCTTGCCGGGGGATTGATCGCGCTTGCCCTGCGCAAGGCCCGTCCCGATTGCCAACTCGTCCTGGTTGAACAGGACCATGTCCTGGGCGGCAACCACGTGTGGTCGTTCTTTGGATCGGACGTCGGCAAGGCCGGGCGAGACCTGCTGGCCGCCATGGTAGATGGCGCATGGTCGGGTTACAGCGTGCGCTTTCCCAAGTATCGGCGCGATCTTGCCACCAGCTATTATTCGATGACGTCGGCCCGTTTTGACGCGGCCATCCGCGCCGCGCTGCCGGCCGATGCCATCCTGACCGGCGCGCGCGTGCTGGCCGCGGGCACTGGCGCGGTCACCCTTGCCGACGGCACGCGGATCGAATGTGGCGCGGTGATCGATGCGCGCGGCATCCGCCTGCAGGGCCAGCTTTCGGGCGGGTGGCAGAAATTCCTGGGCCAGCGGGTCAAGCTGGCAGAGCCGCATGGCCTGGCCAAACCGATCGTGATGGATGCCACGGTCGAGCAGGTCGATGGCTATCGCTTCGTCTATTGCCTGCCGTTCGGGCCGGACGAAATCTTCATCGAAGACACCTATTATTCCGACAGTCCGACGATCGACCAGCCCGCGCTGGCCGGACGGATCGGCGCCTATGCCCGCAGCCAGGGCTGGACGGTCGCCAGCGTGCTGCACGAAGAGCAAGGGGTCTTGCCGGTGGTGGCCGCAGGCGATTGGGACGCGTTCTGGCGTTCATCGGGCGGGCAGATCGCCCGCGCCGGCACCCGCGCTGGCCTGTTCCATCCCGTCACCAGCTATTCCGTGCCCGAAGCGGTGCGCTTTGCCCTGGCCCTGGCCCAGCAGCCGGACCTGAGCCACGCGGCGCTCGCGGCGTTCAGCGAAACCTGGTCACGGCGCCATTGGCAACGCAGCGGGTTTGGCCGCCTGCTGTCGGCCATGCTGTTCCAGGCGGCAGAGCCACTGTCGCGTTATCGCATGATGGAACATTTCTATCGTCTCGACACGGCGTTGATCGAACGGTTCTATGCCGGGCGCAGCACCGTGCTGGATCGTGCCCGTATTTTCCTGGGCCGTCCCCCGGTTCCGGTTTCCCGCGCCCTGGCGGTGCTGACCGGTTCGGGGCCGCGCCCACGGCCTCTTACTCTGGCAGGGATGCGCAAGTAGATGAAACGAGCATGCGTGATCGGCGCCGGTTTCGGCGGCCTGGCCCTGGCCATCCGCCTGCAGGCGGGCGGCATCCAGACCACCCTGATCGAAGCGCGCGACAAGCCGGGCGGCCGTGCCTATCACTGGCAGCGCGATGGCTTCACGTTCGATGCCGGGCCCACGGTGATCACCGATCCGGCCTGCCTGCAGGAACTGTGGGGCCTGACAGCGCACAAGCTGTCCGACGATGTCGAACTCATGCCGGTCATGCCGTTCTATCGGCTCAACTGGGCCGACGGCACCAACTTCGACTATTCCAATGACGAAACCTCGCTGCGCGCCGAGATCGCCAAGATTTCCCCGCGTGACGTGGCCGGGTACGAGGAATTCCTGCACTATTCCGCCGGCGTGTTCGAGGAAGGCTATGTCAAGCTTGGCGCGGTGCCGTTCCTAGACTTTGCCAGCATGCTCAAGGCCGCCCCTGCCCTGGCCAAGTACCAGGCCTGGCGCTCGGTCTATTCGATGGTGTCGAAATTCATCGAAAGCGAAAAGCTGCGCGAAGCGTTCAGCTTCCACACCCTGCTGGTGGGTGGCAACCCGATGAGCACCAGCGCGATCTATGCCCTGATCCACAAGCTGGAAAAGGATGGCGGCGTGTGGTGGGCCAAGGGTGGCACCAACCGCCTGATCGCCGGCATGGTCACGCAATTCCAGCGGATCGGCGGCGAAGTGCGCATGGGCGATCCGGTGGTGCGCGTCGAAACCCTGGGCAACCGGGTCACCGGCGTACATACCGCCAGCGGCTGGCACGGCAATTTCGATGCCGTCGCTTCCAACGGCGATATCATGCACACCTATCGCGATCTGCTGGGCGATAGCGCCACCGGCAAGAAGCGGGCCCGCGCGCTCAAGCGCAAGAAATTTTCGCCCAGCCTGTTCGTGGTGCACTTCGGCATCGAAGGCACCTGGCCGGGCATCCCGCACCACATGATCCTGTTCGGCCCGCGGTATAAGGGACTGCTCGAGGATATCTATCAGCACGGCGTACTGCCGCAGGATTTCTCGATCTACCTGCACCATCCCACCGTCACCGATCCAGGCATGGCGCCCGAGGGGATGAGCACGTTCTATGCCCTGGTGCCCGTGGCCAACATGGGTAAGCTGCCGGTGGATTGGGCCGAAGTAGGGCCGCTTTTGGAAAAGCGCATCCTCGATGAAGTGGGCCGCCGCCTGATCCCCGACATCCACAGCCGCATCGTGACCAAGTTCCACTATGCGCCGACCGATTTCGCGGCCGACCTTTCGGCCTACCAGGGCGCGGCGTTCAGCCTGGAACCGCTATTGACGCAAAGCGCCTGGTTCCGTGCGCACAACCGCGACGACGACATTGCCAATTTCTACCTGGTGGGCGCCGGCACCCATCCCGGCGCCGGCATCCCCGGCGTGGTGGGCAGCGCCAAGGCCACAGCCAAGCTGATGCTGGAGGATCTGCGATGAAACGCATTGCGGTTTACTGCGGGTCGGCCAGTCCCACCGATCCGCGCTATGTGGCACTCGCTGCAGATGTCGGCCGGCAACTGGCCGAACGCGGCATCGGCGTGGTCTATGGCGGTGGCCGCTTGGGCCTGATGGGTGCGGTGGCTGACGGCGCCCTGGCCGCCGGCGGCGAAGTGATCGGCGTGATCCCGCAGGCCCTGGTCGGCGCGGAAGTGGCGCACCATGGCCTGACCCGCCTTGACGTGGTACCGGGCATGCACGCGCGCAAGCAGGCTTTCGTGGATCTGGCCGATGGGTTTCTCACGCTGCCGGGCGGCGTTGGCACGATGGACGAGCTTTGGGAAGCGATCAGCTGGGCGCAGCTGGGCTATCACACCAAGCCGGTGGGCGTGCTCAATGCCTTTGGCTTTTACGATCACCTGCTCGCATTCAACCGCCACATGATCGAAGTGGGCTTCATCCGTCCGGCCCATGCCGGGATCATGGTGGCCGAACACGATCTTGACCTGCTGCTGGCGCGGATGACCGCGCACGAGCCGCACCGCCCGATCATCGCGATGCAGGCTTCGGACCTGTAAACCCCATGGTTACTGCCATCCCCGATCGCGCCGCGCTGGTCGCCGCCGCGCGCGACACGATCCGGCGCGGCTCCAAGAGTTTCGCGGCTGCCTCCAGCCTGTTCGATCGCGTCACGCGCGAGCGGGTGTGGCTGCTCTATGCCTGGTGCCGCGCCTGCGACGATATTGTCGATGCGCAGGACATGGGCGGCGCGCTGGGGGACCAATCCGGCGCGGCCGAGCGGCTTGCCCTGGTGCGCCGGCTGACCGCGCAGGCCATGGCCGGGCAAGCCACGGGTAACCCTGCGTTCGACGCGCTGGGCCTGGTGGCGCGCGAAACGGGTTTGACCATGGCGATGGCCGAGGCGGTGATCGGCGGTTTCGCGCTCGACGCAGCCGATTGGCAGCCACGCACCGAGGCAGACCTCATGCGCTATTGCTGGCACGTGGCAGGCGCGGTGGGGGTGATGATGGCCGTGGTCATGGGCGTTTCGCCCGATGACGAAGACACGCTGGACCGCGCGGCAGACCTGGGGCTGGCGTTCCAGCTGGCCAATATTGCCCGCGATCTGGCCGAAGACGATGCCGCCGGGCGTTGCTATCTGCCGGCCGAATGGCTGGCCGAAGCAGACCTGCCGCCCGGCGAGCAGTTGAAGCCGCAATACCGCGAGACGCTCGCCGGCCTGGCCCGCCGGCTGTGTGACATGGCACAGGCGCACGAATGTTCGGCGCGCGTTGGTGCCGGGCGGCTGCGCCCGCGCCAGCGCTGGGCGATCCTGGCGGCGGCCGGGATCTATGGCGACATTGCCCGCAAGGTGGCCGCGCGCGGGGACAAGGCGTGGCACAGCCGCACCGTGGTTTCGGCCAAGGCCAAGCTCGCCTGGATCGGCCGCGCCGGCTGGCGGGCGCTGCGCCCCGTGCCCGCCAGCTGCCACCGCGGTGCCCAGGCGCGCCGGCACACGCGCAAAAGCCTGATCGCGCTGGCAGAGGCCAAGCCCTGGGGCTGAACCCACGCCTCGCTGGGCGTTCGTCGAACACGGGATGACGCCAGGCCCGCTTCATGGCATGACCCGGTCCGTGAACCGCTCACCTCTCATCCTGCGCATTCGCTGGCCCGTGCGCCTGTGGCATTGGATCAATGCCTTGACCATTTTCATCATGCTGATGAGCGGAATGATGATCTTCAACGCGCATCCGCGGCTCTATTGGGGCAAGGACGGGGCGAATTTCGATCCCGCCTGGTTGGAAATCGGCAATCATGGAACGCACGGTTTCGTGGCCCTGGGCGGGCACGAGATTCCCAGCACCGGCCTGGTCGGCTATGCCCAGAGTACCGCGCTGGCCTTTCCGCCGCTCGTCACGCTGCCGGGGCATTACAACCTCTCGCTGGCGCGCGGGTGGCATTTCCTGGGCGCGTGGGTGTTGGTGGCGAGTCTGGCTGGGTTCCTGGTCTATGCACTGGTTTCCGGGCACTTGCGCCGCGATCTGGGATTGTCGCGCGAAGAACGGCGCCCGCGTGCGCTGTGGCATGACGTGACCGAACATCTGCGTGGCCGCCTGCCACGTGGCGAAGCGGCCCGGCGCTACAACCCGCTGCAGAAGATCGCCTATCTCTCCGTCATTTTCGTACTGCTGCCGATGATGGTGGCGACGGGCCTGGCGATGTCGCCCACCATGAACGCCGCGCTGCCCTGGCTGCTCGATATGCTGGGCGGGCGGCAATCGGCGCGCTCGCTGCATTTCCTGTGCGCGGCCGGCCTGGCGCTGTTCATCCTGGTACACCTCATCATGGTGGTGCTCGCCGGGCCGATCAACGAGTTGCGCGCGATGATCACCGGCTGGTATCGCCTGCCGCCGGAGCGCACGCCATGAGCGGTTTTTCCCGCCGCGCGCTGCTGGCCGGATCGGGCGGCCTTTTGCTGTCGGGCTGCGACCGCATCGTTGCCTCGCCCACGGCAAAAAGCGTGCTTTCGCTGGGTGAAAAGGCCAGCCGCAGCGCGCAGCGACTGGTGGCCGGCAATGCCCTGGCCCCGGAATTTTCCGCCGCAGACATTTCCCCGGTGTTCCGCGTCAACGGCAACACCCGCCCGACGGCGGCGGCGTATCTCGCGCAGATGGAGCGTGGCTTTGCCGATTGGCGCCTGCGTGTTGACGGCCTGGTGGGGCGGCCCATGGACCTGACGATGGCGCAATTGCGGGCCTTGCCCCAGCGCACCCAGATCACCCGGCACGATTGCGTGGAAGGCTGGAGCGCGATCGGCCAGTGGACCGGGGTGCCGCTGGGCCTGCTGCTCCACGGCGCCGGCGCCCTGCCCCAGGCACGCTACGCCGTGTTCCACTGTGCCGACGATTTTTCCGGCACGCCCTATTACGAATCGATCGACCTGGCCGAAGCGCTGCATCCGCAGACGATCCTGGCCCACACCATGAACGGCCAGCCGCTGTCAGTGGGCCACGGCGCGCCGCTGCGCCTGCGCGTGGAACGCCAACTGGGCTACAAGCAGGCGAAATACGTCATGCGGGTGGAGCTCGTCGCCACGCTCGCCGGGCTTTACGGCGGCAAGGGCGGCTATTGGGAAGACCACTCCGGTTACCAATGGTGGGCGGGGATCTGACGCAGCGTCAGGCCGCCACCACGCGCGTTTCGATCAGGCTGCTTGCGCAATCGGCGATGGTCTGTTCCACCGGCCGCGTGGCCCAGCCCAGGCGGGTGCGGGCATGGCCGGCGTCGGTATCGCGCACATTGCCCAGTTCGCTGGTGACCTGGCGGATCATCGGGCTGACCAGGCCCATGGCGTGGACCATCCAGTCGGGCACCCGGTGCATCGGCACGCGGCGTGCCCCGCGGCCCAGTTCCTGGCGCAGGATGCGCGCCACGTCGATCATCTTGAGGAACGGACCGGAGGCGATGAAGCGCTCGCCGTCGATGCCGGGCTCGGTCAGTGCGCGCAGGTGCAAGGCAGCCACGTCGCGCACGTCCACCACGCCAAAGCCCAGGTCCGGACAGCCCGGCACGGTGCCGGCCAGCAATTGCCGCACCAGTTCGATCGAGGCGGAATAGTCGCGGCTCCACACCGGGCCGAGCACGACCGAGGGATTGACCGAGACGAATTCCATGCCCTGGCCATACTGCGCGATCCATTCGCGCGCGGCGCGTTCGGCCACGGTCTTGGACTTGGCATAGGCGTGGACGCCCGGGCCATCCAGATCGGTCCAGTCGGCCTCGGTATAGCGGCGGATACCCTTGCCATGGCCATAGGCGATCGCCGCCACCGACGAGGTTTGCACAAAGCGCTTCACCCCGGCCGCGTGGGCAAAGCGCAAGGCGCGCAGCACCCCTTCACGCGCCGGCACCACCAGTTCGTCTTCGTGGCGCGGGGCATTGACGTGCAACGGTGACGCGACGTGGCAGACGTGGCTGCATCCGTGCAGTGCCGCGCGCCAGCCCGCATCGGCCATCAGGTCTGCCTGGAAGAACCGCAGCGAGGCATAGCTGCCGCCCAGCTGGGCGCGCAACTGCGCCTCGCGGCCCAGATCGCGGACCGTGGTATTGACGGTCCAGCCATCGTCCAGCAGCGCGCGGATGATGTATCCGGCAATGTAGCCAGACCCGCCCGTGACGAGCACGGTCCCGCCGACATCTTCCATGGTTCCTGCCCCCAACCCATCTTCGCGCACAGCCTACCGCACCTGCGCCACAGTTCAACGGCCAAGTTGGGTTAACGCGGCAGTTACCGGTTTATCGCATCAGCACAAGCTCTTCGGCCATCGATGGGTGCAGCGCCACGGTGGCGTCGAAATCGGCCTTGGTCAGCCCGGCCTTCACCGCGATGGCGGCCGCCTGCAGCACTTCGGGCGCATCGGGGCCGATGAGGTGCACGCCCAGCACCTTGTCGGTCTGGGCATCGACGACCAGCTTGTAGAGCCCGCGTTCGGGGCGATGGCCGAAAATGTTCTTCATCGGGCGGAAATCCGAGGTGAAGATCTTGACGTTGCTGCCCAGCTTTTCGCGGGCCTGCGCTTCGTTAAGGCCCACGCTGGCAAGCGGGGGCTGCGAGAACACGGCGCTGGGGATGCAATCATAGGATACGCGCGTGTCCTTGCCGCCGAACACGCGATCGGCAAAGGCATGCCCTTCGCGGATGGCAATCGGCGTCAGTTGCACGCGGTTGGTGACGTCGCCCACCGCAAAGATGCTGGGGCACGACGTTTGCGCGCCCTCGTCCACCACGATCTCACCGTGCGCGCCAAGCGCGATCCCGGCGTTTTCCAGCCCCAGGCCATCGGTCTTGGGGCGGCGGCCGGTGGCCACCAGCACGGCATCGGCGTGAAGCGGATCGGGCTGGCCCTTCATGAAGACCAGCAGGCTGCCATCCTCCTGCTTTTCCACGCGTTCGAACCCGCAGTTGAACTTGTATTCGATGCCGCGCGCCATGGTGATCTGCAGCAGGCGATCGCGCAGCGCGGCGTCGTAGCCGCGCAGGATTGTCTCGCTGCGGTTCACCACCGTGACGTGGCTGCCCAGGGCATTGAAGATGCCGGCAAATTCCAGCGCGATATAGCCAGCGCCGGCAATCACCACGCGGCGCGGCAGGCTTTCGAGATGAAACACCTCGTTCGAGGTGATGCAATGCTCCACGCCCTCGATCTCGGGCATCACCGGCCAGGCGCCCACGGCCACCAGGATGTATTTCGCGGTGATCTCGCGGCCACTGGCCAGCTTGACGCTGTTGGGCCCGGTGATCGTGGCGCGTTCCAGGAAATGCTCGACCTTGTTGGAATTGAGCGTGTTAGTGTAGGCCGCGTTCAGCCGATCCACGTCCTTTGCCACGGCATCGCGCAGCGTGGGCCAATCGAACGTCATCTTCTCCACGGTCCAGCCGTAATTGGCCGCGTCCTGCAATTCCTCGGCAAAGTGCGAGCCGTAGACCAGCAGCTTCTTGGGCACGCAGCCGCGGATCACGCAAGTGCCGCCCACGCGATATTCCTCGGCCACGGCAACGCGCGCGCCATAGCCGGCGGCGATGCGGCTGGCGCGCACCCCGCCCGATCCGGCCCCGATCACGAACAGGTCATAGTCGTAAGCGGGATCGGTCATGGCAGGGCCTCGTCTTGCTGAATCGAAAACTGGCGCCGGATATGGCAACGATGCCCCTCCGGCGCCAGTCCCTGCATGGCGATTAATTGATTAGGTCAGCTAACTTTCAATCCACGCCGATCCCGGCTTCGGCCAGCAGCGCTTCGGTGCTGGCGTCAAACCCTTCGCCGCCGCCGGCATCGATCTTCTTGGCGATCGCCTTGCCCAGTTCGACGCCGAACTGGTCGAATGGGTTGATGCCCAGCAGCATCGCCGAAACGAACACGCGGTGTTCGTGGAAAGCGATCAGCGCGCCGAGCGTGGCGGGGTTGAGTTCGTCGCACAGGATCGTGGCCGAAGGGCGGTTGCCCGGATAGGCGCGCGCGCCATCCTCGCTCGCCTGGCCCGCCATAAGCGCGGCGCCTTGCGCAAAGCAGTTGGACAAGAGGATCTTGTGGTGCACCGGATCAAGATCGTGGCCCGGCACTTTGACGGCAAGGAAATCCACCGGGATCAGGTGGGTGCCCTGGTGCAGCAACTGGAACACGGCGTGCTGCGCATCGGTGCCGACGCCCCCCCAGGTGACCGGGGCGCTGGGCCGCGTCAGCGGCGATCCATCGGCCAGCACGCGCTTGCCGTTGGATTCCATCTCGAGCTGCTGGAGATAATCGGGCAGCAGGGCCAGGCGCTCGTCATAGGCGAAAACCGCGCGGGTCTGGCAACCGCGCGCCTGGGTATAGAACAGATCGGCAAAAGCGGCGCGCACCACCACGTTCTCGCCGATCGGGGCGTCGCGGAAATGCTCGTCGATCGCCTTGGCGCCGGCCAGGAACTGGGCAAATGCCTCGTTGCCCAGCGCCAGCGCCACCGGGAACCCGATCGAGGACCACAGCGAATAGCGCCCGCCCACGGTTTCGGAAAACGGCAGGATGCGGGTTTCATCCACGCCCCATTCCACCGCCTTTTCCGGCGCGGCGGTCAGCGCGATCACGCGGCCATAGGGATCGGCCACGCCGCCTTCGCGCAGCCATTCCAGCGCGCTGTGGGCATTGGTCATGGTTTCGGTGGTGGTGAAGGTCTTGGACGCGACGGCAACCAGGGTGGTCGCCGGATCGCAGCGCGACATCGCCTGCTCCAGCGCGCAGCCATCGATGTTGGACACCACGTGCACGGCCACCTTGGCCTCTTCGCGCGCCAGCGCATCGATCGCCAGGGCCGGGCCCAGCGCCGAACCGCCGATGCCGATGTGGATCAGGCTTTTCACATCGCCCAGCACGCCTTCGTGGATGGCGTCGACCAGCAGCGCCATGCGGGCATGCAGGGCCTGGGCTTCTTCCACGCTGGCTTCGGCGCCCACGCCGCGCTGGGCGGTGTGTTCGGCCGCGCGGCCTTCGGTGTTGTTGATCTTGGCGCCCGAAAGCAGTTCCGCCCGCTTGCCGACAAGATCGGTGGCCTGGGCCAGATCGGCCAGAATGGCTTCGACTGGCGCGGAAAGATGGGTCTTGGCCCAGTCAAAGCGAATCGGGCCACCGGGCAGATCGAGCGTGGTGGCATAGCGATCCAAGCGCGCGGCATCGTCAAACAGCGCGGCAAGAGTGGGCACCTCCAGCGTCTCCAGCGCGTGCCACAGCGTGGCCTGGTCCTGTGCTGCCATTGTCCTGGTGTCCTTTAACGGTTGCGGGGTCGCGCCCCTCATGCCCGCTTGCACACAATCTTCCAAGCGGGCGCGTGGCTCGACGAACGGATCGTGCAAACGTATTTGCCTGGGACTATGGCAGGTGCATTCCTTCTTGACGGATGCCTTTGCCCTCCACATGACCCAGCCGATGAACGACACGCCCGAACCCGCCAGCCCGACGGTGGAACAGCCCACGGCCCCGCAGCCCATTCCGGCCGCGCCGGCGAAGAAGCAGAAGAAGGAAGACAGCTTCCCGGTGTTCCTGGTGAAGCTGGTGCTGATCGTGGCGATCTTCCGCAGCTTCTTCTTCTCGCCTTTCAACATCCCGTCGGAATCGATGCTGCCCCGGCTGGAAAACGGCGATTACCTTCTGGCGGCCAAATGGCCCTATGGGTTTTCCAAGTATTCCCTGCCGTTCAGCGTGCCGCTCTTGCCCAAGCGCATTTTCGCCGGCCAGCCCAATCGCGGTGACGTGGTCATCTTCAAGGCCCCGCCGGGCAACGACGTGGACTATATCAAGCGCGTGATCGGCGTGCCGGGCGATACCGTGCAGATGATCGGCGGGGTGCTGCACCTGAACGGCAAGGCCGTGCCCAAGGTGAAGATCGCCGATTTCGTGATCCGGGTTTCGGCCAACACCGAATGCATCTCGCCCGATTTCGCGGTGACCGAGGCCGATGGCACGCAGACCTGCCACTATCCGCAATTCCAGGAAACCCTGCCCGGCGGCAAGACCTACAACGTGCTCGACCTGGGCTATCGCCCGCAGGACGATACGCCGCCGGTCGTCGTGCCCGCAGGAAAGCTGTTCCTGATGGGCGACAATCGCGACAACTCGATGGATAGCCGCTTCCCCGCCATCGAAGGCGGCGGCATCGGCCTGGTCCCGCAGGACAACCTGGTGGGCCGCGCCACCATCGTGATGTGGTCCACCGACGGGTCGGCCAACTGGTTCCTGCCCTGGACCTGGTTTACCGCGCTGCGCTGGAACCGTATCGGGGGCCTGTTCTGAGCACGCCCCTGTCTCCCGAGACCGCCGCCTTCCTGGCGGAATTGACCCAGGCGCCGGTGCAACAGCCGGCGCTTTGGCATGAAGCGCTCACCCACGGTTCGCTGGGCGAAAGCCGCGATTACCAGCGCCTGGAATTCCTGGGCGACCGGGTGCTGGGCCTGGCGATCGCCGATTGGCTGCACGAAGCGAGCGACGCTGCCGAAGGCAAGCTGTCGCAACGCCTCAATGCCCTGGTCAGCCGTGAAACCTGCGCCGACGTGGCCCGCACGCTGGGCGTGCCGACACATATCCGCCTGGGCAAGCAGGCGCGCGACGATGGCGGCGCCGACAGCGACAATATCCTGGGCGACGTGATGGAAGCCCTGATCGGCGCGCTGTTCCTGGAACGCGGCTTTCCCGCCGCGCGCGATTTCGTGCGCCGCTGCTGGGACAAGCCGATGCGGACCGGTGCCGGGCAGCGCAAGCATCCCAAGGCCGCCTTGCAGGAATGGGCGGCGGGCAACCGCCGCAAGCCGCCGGTCTATACCCTGGTCAGCCGCGACGGGCCCGACCATGCCGCAATTTTCACGGTGAGCGTGGAAGTGAAAGGCGTGGGCGAAGCACAGGCCCGCGGCAGCAGCAAGCAGGAAGCCGAAACGGCAGCCGCCCGCGATTTTCTCAAGCAGTTCGCCTGAACAAAGCCACACGCCCAATTCCCATATCCTGCGCTCGGCCATTGCGGCCGGGCGCGATGAGGTTCATCCTGTTTCCATGATCGATATCGTTTCCAACCCCGCCGAATCCGAACAATCCTGCGGCCTGGTGGCCGTGATCGGCGCGCCCAATGCCGGCAAGTCCACGCTCGTCAATGCCTTAGTCGGCCAGAAGGTGGCGATCGTTTCGGCCAAGGCGCAGACCACCCGCGCCCGCCTGATGGGCATTGCCCTGGAAGGCCCGGCGCAGATCATCCTGGCCGACACGCCCGGCCTGTTCGAGCCCAAGCGCCGGCTCGACCGCGCGATGGTCAATGCCGCCTGGGAAGGCGCAAGCGAGGCCGATGCCATCCTGCTGGTGGTGGACGCGCGCAAGAAGAAGCGCGAATACCTCGAACCGATCCTGGCTTCGCTGGCCGGACGGCCCGAACGCAAGTTCCTGGTGCTCAACAAGGTGGACGCCACGCCCAAGGAACCGCTGTTGGTCATGGCCGAGGAACTGAGCGGCGCCGGACAGTTCGACGAAGTGTTCTTCGTATCGGCGCTGACCGGCGATGGCGTAGCCGAACTGAAGACGCGGCTGGCCGGCCTGATGCCGCAGGGCCCCTGGCACTATCCCGAAGACCAGGTGTCCGACGCCTCGGAACGCCTGCTCGCCGCCGAAATCACGCGCGAGCAACTCTATCGCCAGTTGCACGACGAACTGCCCTATGACAGCGCGGTGCGCCCTGAGAGCTATCAGCACCGCCGCGATGGCTCGGTGGAAATTCACCAGCAGATCGTCATCGCGCGCGACAGCCAGCGCGGGATCGTGCTCGGCAAGGGTGGCGCCAAGCTCAAGGCCATCGGCGAAGCCGCGAGAAAAGAGTTGTCCGATCTTTTGGGCGCGAAGGTTCATCTCTTCCTCCACGTTAAGGTCGAAGAGAACTGGGCCGACAGCCGCGAAATCTACGAGGAAATCGGTCTCGACTGGGTGAAGTAATGGCGCTTGACCCGCCACCTGGGCTGGCGCAGCCTGAAGGGATGTTGACGGGATCCATGACCGTGTTTGACCGGACACCGCTGGGCGCTTTGGGCCTGGCTCTGCTGGTGGCCATGGTCCTGGCCTATTTGGGCGGGGCGCGTTTGCATGCCTGGCTGGAGCGCACCGAAGCGGCCGCGCCAGGCACCGCCGCACCGGATCAGGGCATCCGGCGCAGCGACCAGGGGGCTGTTCTTTCAGGGGTTTTCGGGCTGCTCGCGCTGTTGATGGCGTTTGCCTTCAGCCTGGCGATCGGCCGTTACGAACATCGCCGCCAGTTGGCGCTCGACGAAGCCAACGCCTTTGGCACCATGGCCTCGCGCCTTGGCCTGCTGGACGAGGCGCAGCGCGCCCCGCTGGCGCGGCTGCTGGGCACATATGCGCGTGCCCGCGCCGAGGCCGGGCGCGTCCCCGACGATGCCGAATGGGAAGCCGCCGTGGGGCGGGCGGCAACGCTGGGCACCTTGTTCGGCGATCACCTGATCGGCACCTTGCGGACCATGCCGCCCGACACGCGCGGGCCGGTGCTGGTTTCGGCCTGGAACAGCCTGGGGGACATCGCCACTGCCCGCCATGCCGAGCGCAGCGCGCGTCTTCCGGCCGAAGTCTTGATGCTGTTGGCGCTCTATTGCTGTGCCGGTGCAGGCATCCTGGGCTATGGCCCGGACGCATCCAGCCGCCGCCATGCGGCAGCCGCCCTTGCGCTTTTCGTGCTGCTTTGCGCAGCCTATGTCACCGTGCTCGATCTCGATCGCCCACGCGCTGGGGCCATCGTGGTCCCGCAGGGGGAACTTGATACCGTGGCAGCGGCCCTCCCCTGACGGAAGCGTTGCACATGCGGGCCTTTGCGGTGTTTTTCCTGGTTGCGTTGGTGTTGCGCGCCCCATGGCTGGGCGATCCGCTGTTTCACGCCGACGAACAGTTCTACCTGCTGATGGGCGATCAGTTGTGGCACGGTGTCCTGCCTTATGTGGACCTGTGGGATCGCAAGCCGCTGGGCCTGTTCCTGATCTATGCCGCTGCGCGGGCGCTGCCGGGCAACGGCGTGCTGGCCTACCAGATCATGGCCATCGCAGCGGCCGCCGCCACGGCCGTGGTGATCGCACGCTGCGCGCGGCATCTGGCAGGGCCACGTGGCGCGATGCTGTCGGGCATGGCCTATCTGATCTACCTCATGGCGTTCAATTGCGGCATGGGCCAGGCGCCAGTGTTCTACAACCTGCCGATGATGCTGGCGGGGCTGATGGTGATCGATGCGATGGCCAGCGTGTGCGCGCCCGCACCGCAACCGGGGCAGGCTCCGGCCGATCCGGCGCTGTGGCGGCGCGGCTGCCTGGCCATGGCGTTGGTGGGCATTGCCCTGCAGATCAAGACCAGCGTGGTGATCGAGGGCATGGGCTTTGGCCTGATGCTGCTTTGGACTGCCTGGCGGGCCGGGTGGCGCTGGCCACGCATCGCCGCAGCCGGGCTTGCCTGGATCGGCCTGGCCCTGCTGCCCACGGTGATCATCTTTGCCGCCTATGCCGCCGACGGACAGGGACAGACGTTCTTTACGGCCAATTTCCTGTCGGTGCTCAATCGTGGCCAGGACTGGGCCGAAGCGTCCTTCCGCCTGTTCAAGGTGGCCATGGCACTCATTCCCTTTTACCTTGCCCTCGCACTGGGCTCGCGGATCGATCCGCAATGTTCGGGCAGTGCCGCGGCTCGGCGAGGCCTGTGCCTGTGGCTGGGGCTGTCCGTTGCCGGCTTCCTCGCGCCGGGCACCTGGTATGATCACTATGTCGCGCCGGTGCTTTTGCCGCTGGCCATCCTGGCCGCGCCGGTGCTTGACGGCACGTGCCGGCCCACCGGCTTTTTGCGGCGGGCCCTGTTCGTGGTGGGCCTGGGTGCAGGCCTGGGTGCAACGGCGGTGCAGGCGCACAAGTTTGGCACGACCAACGATCTGGATCGCGCGGCATCGATCATACGGCCGCATATCGACGCGGGCCATTGCCTCTATGTCTACGAAGGCGACAGCGCGCTTTATAGCGCCACGGGATCGTGCCTGCCCACGCGCTTTGCCTTCCCCGCGCACTTGTCCACCCGGTTCGAGGAAGACGCGCTGGGCATCGATACGCGCACGGAAGTGCAGCGCATCATGGCGGCCCGCCCTGGCGCGGTGGTGATCGACGAATCGCCCCGTCCCTATGCTCCGAACTTGCGCACACGCGCCGTGGTGCTCGATGCACTGGCCCGCAACTATCGCCGAGTCACCACGCTGAAGCTCGGCACGCGCTCTTTCGGCCTTTTCGCCGCGCGCTGATACGCCATGGCGCCGCCCCGGCGGGGCAGCGGCTGCCACAAGGCTGCGATATTTGCATCAAACGCGCCGCATGACGTTATAATGCGATAATAACGCCCACAGCCCTTGCCCTGCCAAATCCGACAATTTAGCCTAATAATTATCGCTGAAAAAGTCGGAAATGAAAATGATCAAATTCGCAGGCAGACAACTCCACCTGCCGCAGCAAAGATCTTTCGCCATAGAGCCATCGCTGGTCGGTACGAATATTCATCATTTCAGACTTTTTCTTGAGTATTTCAGCATTGCGCTGATATTTCGCCTACTTCTCCTTGGCAATCCGCTGGTTCACGTTGACGAAGAGTTCTATCTCCTCGTGGCCGATCGATGGGCGCATGGGGCCGTGCCGTTCATCGACATCTGGGACCGCAAGCCGCTGGGCCTGTTTGCGCTCTATCGCCTGTTCCACGCGCTGCCAGGCGATCCGGTGATCGCCTATCAATTGGCGGGCATTGCCAGCACCGCGGCCGCGGCGCTGGTGGTCAGGCGGCTGGCGCTGGAACTGGCACCGCCACGCGGGGCTTGGCTCGCCGGGATGGTCTATGTCTGCGCGATGCCGGCATTCAACTGCGCCCTGGGGCAGTCGCCGGTGTTCTACAACCCGCTGGTGGCGCTGGCGGCCCTACTGGTGCTGCGCAGCTGGCAGCAGGAAGACACGGCCGCGCTGCTCCGTCTGGGCGGCGTGGCGATGACGCTGATCGGCCTGGCCCTGCAGATCAAGTATGCGGCGGTGTTCGAAGGCATGGCGCTGGGGGTGTTGCTGCTGGCCCGCGGTTGGCACGCACGCTGGCCCCTGCCCCGGCTGGCCGGCGCGGCGCTGCTGTGGTGCGGCCTTGCGCTCGCGCCCACGCTGGCGGCTTTCGCTGCCTATGCCCTGCAGGGGCAGGCCCACGCCTTCGTGTTCGCCAATTTCACCTCCGTGCTCGAACGCCTGCCCGATGGCGCCCCCAGTTGGCGCCGGCTGCTCAAGCTTTCGGCGGGGCTATCGCCCTTTGCGCTGGCCATCGCGTTCGATCCCTTGCGCCGTGCGGCGCGGGGCGATCTTATCCGGTCGCGCGCGCGCCGCGTGCTGGGCTGCTGGGCCGGGGCAGCAGTGCTCGGCTTCCTCGCGTTCGGCACCTGGTACGATCACTATGCCGGGCCCCTGCTCGCACCGCTGGCCGTCTTGGCGGCACCGACGCTGGCGGCAGCGGTGCGCGGCGGCAAGCCGTGGCAGGCACGCTGGAGCGGGCGGTTCCTGCTGCTGGCCAGCGCGATCGGCGGCTTGGTGGTGATGGCGGGCGCGGTGGAGAACCATGGCACGGCAGACCAATACCATCGCGCCATCGCCTTGCTGCGCGCCAATGTGCACGGCGGCTGCTATTTCCAGTTCGACGGCGCGCCGGCGCTGTATCGCGGGGTGGATGCCTGCATCCCCACGCGCTTTGCCTTTCCCAACCATCTCAACACCTGGACCGAAGCTCCGGCGGTTGGTGCCGATCCGGCCACCGAAGTCGCGCGGATCATGGCCGCGCGCCCGGATGTGGTGCAGGTTTCCGAAGCCAGCGAGGAAGACCTTTACCTGCCCAATAGGCAAACGCGCACGATCATGAACCAGGCCCTGGCCCGCGACTATGTGCGCTTTGCCGAAATGACATTGGGGAACGAGCGCTACGGCCTCTATCGCCCGCGCTGATCGGTTGGCAGGCCGGCTGAAACCAGCAGGCCTGCCAACCGCATGATCATTCCGCTGCGGCCTTCTTCTTGGCCGGGGCCTTCTTGGCAGCAGGCGCCTTCTTGGCAGCAGGCGCCTTCTTGGCCGCCGGTTCCTTCTTGGCGGCGGCGGCCTTCTTGGGCGCTGCCTTTTTCGCCGGCGCCTTCTTGCCCTTGGCCGGACCCTTTGCCGCGCGCTCGTCGATCAGGGCGATCGCTTCGGCGGGCGTCAGGCTTTCGGGCTGCTTGTCGCGCGGCAGCGTGGCGTTGGTCGTGCCATCGGTGACATAGGGGCCATAGCGCCCGGCCATCAGCTTGATTTCCCCGCCCGAAGTCGGGTGCGGGCCAAAGGTCTTGAGCGGCTCGGCCGCCGCGCGCGAACCCCGCGCGCCGGCGCCGCTGGCCGCCTCGGCCAGGCGCACCACCGCCGCGTTCATGCCGGTGTCGAACACCTCTGCCGTCGACTTGAGGCGGGCATACTTGCCATCGTGCGCCAGATAGGGGCCATAGCGCCCGATCGAGGCGGTGATCGGCTTGCCGCTTTCCGGGTGCACGCCCACTTCGCGCGGCAGGTTGAGCAGCTTGAGCGCCCATTCCAGGTCGAGTTCGGGAATGTCCTTGGGGATGGAGGCGCGCTTGGCTTCCTTGCCTTCGCCCAACTGGATATAGGGCCCGAAGCGCCCGGTGCGCCGCGTCACTTCCAACCCGGTTTCGGGGTCCTTGCCAAGCGCGGCATCCTCGCCCTCGCCGCCATCGCCCTCGCCACCCGGCTGGGCGAACTTGCGGGTGAACTTGCACTCGGGATAGTTGGAGCACGCCACGAACGCGCCATACCGGCCGCCGCGCAGTGCCAGGCGGCCATTGCCGCACTTGGGGCATTCGCGCGGATCGTGCCCGTCGGCACGCGGCGGGAAGAGATAGTCTTCCAGGAAAATGTCCAGCTCGGCGGTCACCTCGCTGGGCTTCTTCTCCATCACCTCGTCGGACTTGGGTTTGAAATCGCGCCAGAATTCGGCCAGCACCTGCTTCCATGCGGCGCGGCCGCCGGAAACGTCGTCCAGCTCGTCTTCCATGCCCGCCGTGAATTCATAGGCCACATAGCGCTCGAAGAAGCGTTCGAGGAACGCGGTGAGCATGCGCCCGCTTTCCTCGGCAAAGAAGCGGTTCTTCTCGATCCGCACATAGGCGCGATCCTTCAGCACCTGGAGCGTGGCGGCATATGTGGAAGGCCGGCCGATGCCGAGTTCTTCCAGGCGCTTGACCAGGCTCGCTTCGGAATAGCGCGGCGGCGGCTGGGTGAAGTGCTGCGTGGCATCGACGCCGTGCTTCTTGGGGCAATCGCCCTTGTTCATGATCGGCAGCAGATTGCTGTCGTCATCCTCGGCATCGGGCTTCTGGTCGCGCCCTTCCTCGTAGACTGCCAGGAAGCCGGGGAACTTCACCACCTGGCCGGTGGCGCGCAACTCGTGGCGGCCGGTGCCTTCGCGCAGGGTCACCGTGGTGCGCTCGATGGCAGCGGATGCCATCTGGCTGGCCAGCGCGCGCTTCCAGATCAGGTCGTAGAGCCGCGCCTCATCGCCGCTGCCATAGTGGTCGCGGGTGAAATCGGTCGGGCGGATGGCCTCGTGCGCTTCCTGGGCGTTCTTGGCCTTGGTTTCATAGATGCGCGGCTTTTCGGGCAGGAAATGGCCGTTGTAGCGATCGGAAATCGCCCGGCGCGCGGCGTCGATGGCGCTCGGGTCCATCTGGACGCCATCGGTACGCATATAAGTGATGGCGCCCGCTTCATAGAGCGTCTGCGCCACGCGCATGGTGTGGCTGGCCGAAAAGCCCAGCTTGCGCGCGGCTTCCTGCTGCAGAGTGGAGGTGGTGAACGGGGGCGAGGGATTGCGCCGCGTGGGCCGCACATCCACCTCTTCGACGCGGAAGTTGCCCGCTTCCACCACAGCCTTGGCAGCCATGGCGCTGCCTTCGTCTCCCAGCGACAGACGGTCGAGCTTGTTGCCGTCGAACTTGACCAACCGCGCCACAAAGGGCGTGCCGTCATGCTCCATGCGCGCGGAAACAGACCAGTATTCCTGCGCCTTGAACGTCTCGATCTCGCGCTCGCGCTGCACGATCAGGCGCAGCGCCACCGATTGCACGCGCCCGGCAGACTTGGCGCCGGGCAGCTTGCGCCACAGCACGGGCGAAAGCGTGAAGCCAAACAGATAGTCCAGCGCGCGGCGCGCCAGATAGGCGTCGATCAGGTCCTGGTCCAGCTCGCGCGGGGCCTTCATCGCCGTGGTCACCGCCAGCTTGGTGATGGCGTTGAACGTCACGCGCGACACATTCTTGGGCAGCGCGCGGCGCTTGGCCAGAAGCTCGCGCACGTGCCAGGAAATCGCCTCCCCCTCACGATCAGGGTCGGTTGCCAGGATCAGGCCATCGGCCTCCTTGGCGGCGTCGGTGATCGCCTTCACCCGCGATTGCTTGTCGCCGTAGAGCTCCCAATCCATGGCAAAGTCTTCGTCCGGGCGCACGGACCCGTCCTTGACCGGCAAGTCGCGGATGTGGCCGTAAGAGGCCAGGACCTTGAAGCCGGGGCCAAGGTACTTCTCGATGGTCTTGGCCTTGGCCGGGGATTCTACAATGACAAGCTGCATGGCGACTGGCAAAACGTCCTTACGCGTATACGTGCGTACGAGGGTGGGAGCGGTTGGACGGCGGCGTCAAGCCCCCGATCTTCCGGCCTCCGATTTTCAGGAAGGGTTCAGGCAAGCGATACGCGCCCTCCGGCATGGCGGACCAAGCGCCCGGCCAGTTCCAGTTCGATCAGCGCCAGTTGCACCGACCCGGCCGGTGCGCCGCTCAGGCGCACCAGTTCGTCCACCGGCACCGGCGCCGTGCCCAGCAGGGCAATGATATCGGCCGGGTCATCGTTCGTCGCAGCGCCACTATCAAAGGCCGCCGGCGCCGGCGGCTCGTGGAACGTGGAGCGCGGGGTACCGGTGAAGCTCTCCACCAGTTCGATCACGTCGGCCGGGCCCTGCACCAGGATCGCGCCTTCGCGGATCAACTGGTTGCACCCTTGGCTGCGCGTATCGAGCGGCGAGCCGGGAATGGCCATGATCTCGCGTCCCGCCTCTGCCGCCAGCCGCGCGGTGATCAGCGAACCGGATTTGGGCGCGGCTTCGACCACCACGGTGCCCGCGCAAAGCCCGGCGATGATGCGGTTGCGGCGGGGAAAATGACGCGCCTGCGGCTCGGTGCCCGGCGGCATTTCCGCCAGCAGCACGCCCTGCGCCACGATCTGCGCCTGAAGATCGGCGTTTTCGGGCGGATAAACGCTGTCGAGACCGCCCGCGATCACCCCGATGGTGCCACCGCCGCCCGCCGCCGCCCCCGGCAGCAGCGCGCCCTTGTGCGCGGCCGCATCCACCCCTCGCGCCAGGCCCGAAACCACGGCAAAGCCGGCCGCCGCCAGCGCCGCGCCGAATTCGCGCGCCAGGCGCATCGCCCCGGCCGAGGCATTGCGCGCGCCCACCAAGGCGACCGCGGGCCGGGCCAGCAAGGCTGCATCACCCTGCATCGTCAGGATCGGCGGCGGCGTGTCGGTCTGCGCCAGCAGTGCGGGATATTGCGGCGAATCGTGAAAGAGATAGCGGCCGCCCAGCGCCCGCACCTTGGCCGCTTCAGCCGCGATGCGTGGCGCTTCTGCCGGGCGATAGGGCGCACCGCCGCGCGCCGCCAAGCCCGGCAATGCCTCGATCGCGGCGGCCGCCGTGCCAAAGCGGCGCAGCAACTGGTAATAGGAAACCGGGCCCACGTTGGGCGAGCGCAGCAGGCGCAGCCGGGCCAGCGCCTCGTCGGACGAAAGCGACGGCACCGCCGTTTCGCCCCCACCGGCCATCAGGCGGCGCCCTCCCCCTCGGCCTTCTTGCCACCAACACGCGGTTCGGTGCCAGCGAGCAGGCGGCCGATATTGGCGCGGTGCAGGAACACGACCAGCGCCGCGATCACCGCCAGCACTGCGGCATAATCGGCATGGCCCGTGGCCAGCGCCGCCAGTGGTGCCGCCACGGCGGCCGACATGCCGCCAACCGACGAAATCCGCGTCGCCGCCAGCATCCCCAGCCAAACCACCGCATAAGCCAGGCCGATCGGCCAGGCGAGGCCCAGCGCCACGCCCATCGTGGTGGCCACGCCCTTGCCGCCCTTGAAGCGCAGCCACACCGGGAAGCAGTGCCCCAGCACCGCCGCCAGCGCCACCAGCCCTTCGCTGCCCGGCGCAAAGGCGCGGGCCAGCCACACCGCCACGCTGCCCTTGAGCAGGTCGAGCAGCAACGTGCCCGCTGCCAGCCCCTTGCGCCCGGTGCGCAACACGTTGGTGGCGCCGATATTGCCCGAACCGATGGCGCGCAGATCCCCCGCCCCGGTCAAGCGGGTGAGGATCAGGCCGAATGGGATCGAGCCGAGGAGATAGCCCAGAATGCAGGCGGGAAGGATGAGATCATGGGTCACGCCTGCGCTCTTAGCGAGGCTTGCGCACAATCGAAAGGTGGCACGCTCTCCCTTTTTACCACCACTCTCGTTATAAGCCCGGCGATGACCGCACCTGCCCCCGATGCTCCCTCCGTTCCGGCTGATGCGCCGATCCTGCTGTTCGATTCCGGCGTGGGCGGGCTTTCGGTGCTGGCCAAGGTGCGGCGCGTGCTGCCGCAAGCGCCAGTGATCTATGTCGCCGACAATGCCGGCTTGCCTTATGGCACCAAGACCGAGGCGCAGATCGCGGCGCGGGTTTCGGGCCTGCTGGGCCGATTGACCGAGCGGCTGCGCCCACGCCTGGTCTGCATTGCCTGCAACACCGCCTCCACCATCGCGCTCGCCTCGGTGCGCGAAGTGCTCGAAGTTCCGATCGTGGGCACGGTGCCGGCGATCAAGCCAGCCGCCGCAATGACGCAGACCGGGGTGATCGGCCTGCTCGGTACGCAAGCCACGATCCGCCAGGGCTATGTCGATCGCCTGGAGGCGGAATTTGCCGCCGACAAGCGCCTGCTGCGCCATGGCGCGCCCGAACTCGTGGCTGCGGCGGAAGCGCAGCTGCGCGGCCATGCAGCCGATCCGGCCGTGTTTGCGCGGGCGGCCCAGGCGCTGCGCGACCAGCCGGGCGGCGAAGCGATCGACACCGTCGTGCTGGCCTGCACGCATTTCCCCCTGGTGGAGGCAGAACTGGCCACCGCCTTTGGGCCGGGCGTGCGCTTCATCGATGGTTCGGACGGCATCGCCCGGCGCATCGCCTTCCTCACCCAAGGGCAGGAATTTGCGCGCAGCATGCCCGATCTGGCGCTGTTCACCCGGCTGGACGAGGCCGTGGCAGACCTGGCGCCGACTCTCGCCGCGCATGGCCTGGATCGCACCGGCAAGGCATGAACACGTGCTGCCTAGGTGGGTCAATTTGCCATATTGGCCCAAAGTGCAATCTGTTCGATCACACAAAGCGCAAAAGTCACTTGGCAAGGCTTTGTCGCGGGGAGTAGAAGCGGCCCGCATCCGCGACAAAAGCCTGTTGGGAGAGAGGCAAGCGGACGTGCGCAAAACGATGTGGCAATAGCCGACCCGGACCTTCACGCCTGGGAGGCAATTGTTGCGATAAGACAAAGACGCGGCCGCCCGGCCATGCTTCACCCCGAAGCGATCCGGGCCCAGCCGGTCAGCTGCAGGAACGAAGGAGCAGCAAGCAGTGAACTACGACCAGATTTTTGATGCTGCCATCGATCGCCTGCATTCCGAAGGTCGTTATCGCGTTTTCATCGACATCCTGCGCAACAAGGGGGCCTACCCCAATGCGCGCTGCTTTGCCGGCCACAATGGCCCCAAGCCGATCACGGTGTGGTGCTCCAACGATTACCTGGCCATGGGGCAGCACCCCAAGGTCATCGCCGCCATGGAAGAAGCGCTGCACGACGTGGGCGCCGGTTCCGGCGGCACGCGCAACATCGGCGGCAACACGCACTATCACGTCGATCTGGAAGCCGAACTGGCCGACCTGCACGGCAAGGATGGCGCGCTGCTGTTCACCTCGGGCTATGTCTCGAACGACGCCACGCTGTCCACGCTGGCCAAGGTCCTGCCGGGCTGCGTGATCTTTTCCGACGAGCTGAACCATGCCAGCATGATTGCCGGCATCCGCAATTCCGGCGCGGAAAAGCGTGTGTTCCGTCATAACGACGTCGAACACCTCGAACAACTCCTGGCCGAAACCGACCCGGCGCTGCCCAAGCTGATCGCTTTCGAAAGCGTCTATTCGATGGATGGCGACGTGGCCCCGATCCACGCCATCTGCGACCTGGCCGAAAAGTACAACGCCCTCACCTACATCGACGAAGTGCACGCCGTGGGCATGTATGGCCCGCGCGGCGGCGGCATCACCGATCGCGACGAGGCGGCCCACCGCATCGACATCATCGAAGGCACGCTGGGCAAGGCGTTCGGCGTGATGGGCGGCTATATCGCGGCCGACACGCGGATCATCGACGTGATCCGCTCTTATGCGCCGGGCTTCATCTTCACGACGTCGCTCTCGCCCGTGCTGGTGGCCGGTGTGCTCGCCTCGGTCCGCCATCTCAAGGCTTCCAGCGAAGAGCGCGAGGCGCAGCAGGCTGCTGCAACCACGCTCAAGCAGTTGTTCCGCGACGCCGGCCTGCCGGTGATGAACAGCACCACGCATATCGTCCCGCTGATGGTGGGCGATCCGGTACGCGCCAAGAAGGTGTCCGACATCCTGCTGGCCGAATACGGCGTCTATGTGCAGCCGATCAATTTCCCCACCGTGCCGCGCGGCACGGAGCGCCTGCGCTTCACCCCGGGCCCGGCCCATACCGAAGCCATGATGCAGGACCTGACCCGCGCCCTGGTGGAAATCTGGGAACGGCTCGACCTGGAAATGGCCGAACGCCAGGCTGCCTGATCGCCTTCCGACAAAAAGCAAAAGGCCCCCGGACAGCAATCCGGGGGCCTTTTGCTTGTCTGAAATGCCGCGCCTTTCCAGAGGCGGAGTTCGTGGGGTGGTGGAAGCTCCACCACCCCACGCGATCAGAACCGGTCGGCGTTCATCACCTTGGTCCAGGCGGCGCCGAAATCGCGCACGAACTGTTCCTTGGCATCGTCCATGGCATAGGCTTCGGCCACGGCGCGCAGTTCGGAGTTCGAGCCGAAGATCAGATCGACGCTCGTGGCCGTCCAGCGCGGCTTGCCGGTGGTGCGATCGGCGCCTTCATAGAGGCCGGGCGCCTTGTCGGACTTCTTCCACGCCGTGCCCATGTCGAGCAGGTTGACGAAGAAATCGTTGCTCAAGGTGCCGGGCTTGGCCGTCAGCACGCCGTTGGGCGAATGGCCGGTATTGGCATCGAGCGCACGCATGCCGCCCACCAGCACGGTCAGTTCCGGCACGCTCAGGCCCAGCATGTCGGCCTTGTCCACCATCGCTTCGGCCGGGCCCTGCCAATTGGCCGGCGCGTCGTAATAGTTGCGGAACGGATCGGCCACGGGTTCGAGCACGGCAAAGCTGGCCGGATCGGTCTGCGCCTGCGTCGCATCGACACGGCCAGGCGTGAACGGCAGGTCAAGCTTCACGCCGCCCTTCGCGGCCGCCTGCTCCACCGCAGCATTGCCGCCCAGCACGATGAGATCGGCCAGGCTCACTTTCTTGCCACCCGGCGCGCTCTTGTTGAAGCCCGCCTGGATCGCGCCCAGCTTGGCCAGCACCGCGTCGAGTTCGGCCGGATCGTTGACCGCCCAGCTCTTTTCCGGGTTCAGGCGGATGCGCGCGCCATTGGCGCCGCCGCGCATGTCGGTGCTGCGGAACGTGCTGGCAGAGGCCCAGGCGGCGCGGATCAGTTCGCGCTGCGTGAGGCCGCTCGCCAGGATCTGTGCCTTGAGGGTGGCCACGTCACTGGCATCGATCGTCGCATAGTCCGCCTTGGGCAGCGGGTCCTGCCAGAGGAAACTCTGCGCCGGCACGTCGGGCCCGATGTAGCGCGCCTTTGGCCCCATGTCGCGATGGGTCAGCTTGAACCAGGCGCGGGCAAAGGCATCGGCAAAGGCCTGCGGATCCTTGCGGAATTTGAGAGCGATGGCGCGGAACCCGGGATCTTCCTTCACGGCGATATCGGTGGTGAACATCATCGGCGCATGGGTCACGCCCGCCACGTGGGCATCGGGCACGATCTGCACGTCCTTGGCGTTCTTGGGCGTCCACTGCTTGGCGCCGGCCGGGCTGGTGGTGAGCACCCAATCGAACTGGAACAGGTTATCCAGGTATTGCGTGGTGAACGCGATGGGATTGGCCGACCAGGCGCCTTCCAGTCCGCTGGTTACGGTGTCTTCGGCGTTGCCCTTGCCGCACTTGTTCTTCCAGCCGATGCCCTGGTCCTCGATGCTGCCACCGGCGGGCTGCGGCCCGGTGCATTCCTCGGGCTTGTGCGCGCCATGCGCCTTGCCGAAGGTGTGGCCGCCCGCGATCAAGGCCACGGTTTCCTCGTCGTTCATCGCCATGCGGCCGAACGCGCGGCGAATGTCGGCCGCCGCCGCGATGGGATCGGGATTGCCGCCCGGCCCTTCCGGGTTCACATAGATCAGGCCCATCTGCACGGCGGCGAGCGGCCCTTTCAGCTGCCCATTGGCACCGATGCGCGTCTTGGCGCCATCCAGCCACTTCTTCTCGCTGCCCCAGAACACCATGTCCGGCTCCCACGCGTCGACACGGCCGCCGGCAAAGCCCAGGGTCTTGAAGCCCATCTGCTCCAGCGCGACATTGCCGGTCAACACCATGAGATCGCCCCACGAGATGGCGCGGCCATACTTCTGCTTGATCGGCCAGAGCAGGCGGCGCGCCTTGTCGAGATTGGCGTTGTCGGGCCAGGAATTCTGCGGATCGAACCGCTGCTCGCCGCCGGCCGAACCACCGCGCCCATCCACCGTGCGATAAGTGCCGGCACTGTGCCAGGCCATGCGGATGAAGAACGGCCCGTAGCTGCCATAATCGGCCGGCCACCAAGGCTGCGAGGTGGTAAGCACCTTGGCGATGTCAGCCTTCACGGCTGCCAGATCGAGCGCCTTGAACGCCGCAGCATAATCGAAATCGGCACCATAAGGATTCGACTTCACGTCATTCTGGCGCAAGGGCGACAGGTCGAGCCGGTTGGGCCACCAATCCTTGTTGGTGGTGGCGGTTTCCGGCGTCGAGGGCGCTGTAGCGGCCACGGTGGGCGCGGTGCCCGTTTCGGCCTGCGCGGCGGATATGGACCATGGGGCAATCATGGCGAACGCCAAGGCGCCCAGCGGACGATGAATGCGACGCATTGCAACAATCTCCTGCATCAATTTAGGACAAGAAAAGGCGTTGCCGCAGACACGAGAGCCTGCAGCCTGAATTGTTTCTAGATCTTTTCCAAAAGGCACGACGAGAGGCACCTTCCGGGCAAATCAAGCCCGGCGATCTTGGCACCGTGTTCAACAGGTTTTCAGATCATGTCAGTATGACAATGCCGCTGCGTTCTCCCTTCATCCCGTGTTCAGTGAGCGTTGTTTCGCAAATCATGAACAAGAGGAAACGCATTTATCCGGTCACAAAGATTGCCGGAATCGATCATGCGACGGACGGTGGGAACCGAGCCGGAATGGGTGCGTTGCAACGCGCGAGCGGTGCCGTATGTTGCGAATGCTTACTGCAGCATTGCACCAAGGGGCATGGTGTAACATCGGCGCAACACCCTGGCAAACCCTTGATCAAATTGGCGCAAAATGGTTGCATTGCGATACGCATCACGCAAACTTGGTAGCACTTGCAACAAACGGGGGCTTTATGGCCGCGACTTCTTTTTCGCAGCGCCGCATGCGGGCATTGGCCGCAACGGCGTCGGTGTTCCTTCCATTGGTGATGGCTGGCGGGGCATATGCCCAGCCTGCCGACGCCCAATCCGGCGCTGCTGCAGCGGCCCCCGCCCCTGCCACCACCGCCCCGGCCGATGACAATCAGTCCGAAATCGTCGTAACTGGTTCGCGCATCACCCGCGCGCCAATCACCGACCAGCCGGTTGCCACGCTGAGCAGTGAACTGATCGAACAGCGCGGTTTCACCAACGTGGGCCAGGCGTTGCAGCAATTGCCGGGCTTTGGCGTGCCGGGCAACAGCGTGGCGGGTGATCAGGGCAGCTTCGGTGCCGGCCAGACCTTTGCCAACCTCTACAACCTGGGTTCGCAGCGGACGCTGACGCTCGTCAATGGCATGCGCTTCGTCAGCCCGGCCAGCACCTCGATCTTCGGCGCGGTGGCGGGCAGCCCGGTCGATCTCGGCCAGATCGCGCCCAGCCTGGTCGATCACATTGAAGTAGTCTCGGTCGGCGGCGCGCCGATCTACGGTTCCGACGCCATCGCGGGCACCGTGAACGTGTTGCTCAAGAAGAACTATGACGGCTTCGAAGCGACCGGCTCCTATGGTCTTTCGAAGTATGGTGACGGGCAGGATTACAACGTCTCGCTGCTCGCCGGCAAGAATTTCGCCGAAGGGCGCGGCAATATTACCGCCAACTTCTATTACGACCACCAGAACGGCATCACCGGCGCCCAACGGCCCAACACGTATGGCGGTTCGGCTCCGTTCTTCGGCACGTCGACCGGCGATGCCAGCTATGCCTACCAGCTCTACACGCGCGGCCGTCACTACAACGTCTTCACCAACACCGGCATGCCGATGGTGGATGACTATTACGCCGTGCTGGGTAAAAAGGCTGCGGCGGGCATCACCGATGCACTTGGCCGCACCCTGGTCTTCAACAAGGCCGGCCAGCTCGTTCCGTTCAAGAACGGCCAAGCGACCGGCAGCGCGATCTACCAGTCGGGCGGTGACGGGTTCGCCATCGGCGATTACAGCAACTTCCTTGTCGCGTCTGAACGCTATCAGGGTACGATCCTGGCGCATTACGACATCAGTGACAGCATCCGCTTCAACGGCGAAGTTTGGTTCAGCCGCAACTATGCCTCCAACACCGTCGGCCAGCCGTTTTACAACTACTACGGTTTTGGCGATGCCGGTGACGCGAACGGCAACCTGATCATCAATACGGCCAACCCGTATCTCAGCGCCGCCGACCGTGCCACGATCGTCAGCAACCTTGCTGCGGCAGGCGCAGACACCAGCAAGTTCTACATGGCGCGGGCGAACACCGATCTTTCGACCGGTTCGTTCCGCACCAGCAACGACCTGCTGCGCTTCGTGGGTGGCGTGACCGGCGACATCGAGGCTGGCGAACGCAAGTTTACCTGGGAAATCAACGGGACCTACGGCCGCACCATTTCGCGCACCACGTCGCGCGAGATCGTAACGCAGAATTTCTTCAACGCGATCGATGCCACCACCGACGGCAGCGGCAACATCATTTGCCGTCCTGGCTATACCAACGCCGCGATCGCCACGGGCAGCGCCACGTGCGCGCCGCTCAACATCTTCGGCAACGGCAACGCCAGCCAGGCTGCGCTGGACTACATCACGACGCAGGCCACCACGCGCCAGATCAACAAGCAGTCCGACATCATTGCCGACATCAAGGGCGACCTGTTCAAGCTGCCGGGCGGCTTTGCCAAGTTCGTGCTGGGCTACGAACACCGTTATGAAAGCGCCAGCTTTGATCCGGGCGCGTTCTATTACGGCCAGGACAACGGAGATGGCACCCGCACGCAATACGGGAATTCGATTCCGATCGACCCGGTCGCGGGCAGCTACAACACCAACGAAGGCTTCGGCGAACTCAGCCTGCCGCTCGTCGCCCCCGACAATGCCGTGCCTGCAGTCTATCGCCTCGAAGTCAACGCTGCCGGCCGTTACGTGAAGAACAGCATCGCCGGTGGTTTCTGGACCTATACCGGGGGCGCCACGTATGCGCCGGTCAAGGACCTGACCTTGCGCGGTAACTACACCCGCTCATTCCGCGCGCCTGCGATCACCGAACTGTTCGCACCGGTCGGGTCGATTTTCGACACCGCCAACGACCCCTGCGACAAGCGCTACATCAACCAGGGCCCCAACCCTTCGCGTCGTGCTGCCAATTGTGCCGCTGCCGGCATTCCAGCCAACTTCACCTCCAACGTCGTTGACTATACCGCGCAGGGTACCTCGGGCGGCAATCCGAAGCTGCAGAACGAAGTTGCCAACAGCTGGACCGTGGGCGGTGTGTTGCAACCCTCGTTCCTGCCTGGCCTCACTGTCACCAGCGACTATGTGAACATCAAGATCAAGAACGAGATCGCGACGCTCAGCCTGACCGATCTGATGAACGCATGCTATGACTCGGCATCGGGCAGCAGCTCTTACTGCAACTCCTTCACGCGCGATGCAGACGGCCAAGTCACCAACTTTGCCGAAGGCAACTACAACATCGGCCTGGAAGTGTTCCGGGCACTGCAGACTTCGGCCAAATGGAATCTGCCGCTTAGCCGCTTCGGCCTGCCCACCTCGGCTGGTCAGCTGATGTTCGACTTCAACTACTTGCACACCTTCCGCCACTACTACCAGATCGGCGAAGGCGACTTCACCAACACGGTGGGCGGTGTGAGCGAGCCGACCGATAACTTCACCGCCTCGGCAACCTATGCCAAGCGGACGTTCAACTGGATGTGGCAGGCCACGTACTATGGCCCGTCGCGCGTTGCGGTAAACTCGCCCGACACGGTCTACCAGTATCCCCGCATTGGCGCCTACGTGCTGTTCAACACGGCCATCGGCTTCAACGTGCAAGATCGGTTCAGCCTGCGCCTCAACGTCAACAACGTGTTCAACCGCAGCGTGCCCTTCCCCTACTACCTGGGTACTGGCGGCGCGACCCGCTATTTCGACGCCATCATGGGCCGCTACATGCGGATCACGGCCGGCGTGAAGTTCTGATCAAGGTGTTGCGTGGCGGTTCAGGCCGCCACGCGCCTCCAACGATTGCCGGGGCCATCCGCGCCCCGGCAGCTGGCCAAGAAAAAGGCCCCGCCGATCGGATCGGCGGGGCCTTTTCTCTGGGTTGCGACCCGATTGAACTCGGGATGTGCGACTGTTCTATCGATTGTCAGATGACGAAAAGATGAACCGGCGGACGCAAGTGGTCCGCCGGTTTCATCGTTTCAGCGCAGCGACACCACGTTGTCGCTCAGGCGCTGGCCGCGGCGGCTGCCGTTGTACTGGCTGGCCATCGGCTCGTCCGACACGGTGTAGGTTTCCACCGCTTCGAAGCCGTTGAACGCGGTCTTCATCGCCGCGCCATAGGCGCCGAGCATGCCGATCTCGATGTAGTCGCCGGCACGGACATCACCGGGCAGCGGAAACGGCCCTTCCATATAGTCCATGTCGTCGCAGGTCGGCCCGTAGAAGCTGAAGTCCTGCGCTTCGGCAGAGCTATCGGCATCGTTGTCCGCCTCGCGCAGCAGACGCACGGGGAAGCGCCAGCCGACGTGGGCCGCATCGAACAGCGCGCCATAGGCGCCGTCGTTGATGAACAGCTCGTTTTCGCGACGCTTTTCCACGCGCACGATGATGGAGTTGTATTCCGCGCAGAGCGCACGGCCCGGTTCGCACCACAGCTCGGCCGAGTAGGACACCGGCAGCGATTCATAAGTGCGGTCGATGAGCGCGAAGTAATCTTCGAGCGGGGGCGGTTCCATGCCCGGATAGACCGAGGGGAAGCCCCCGCCGACATCGATGATGTCCACCGTGACGGCGGCATCGACAATCGCTGCGCGGGCCTTTTCCAGGGCCAGGACATAGGCATGCGGGCTCATCGCCTGGCTGCCCACGTGGAAGCACACGCCCAGGCAATCAGCCAGCTGGCGGGTCTGCTGCAGCAGTTCGCGCGCATCAACCAGATCGCAGCCGAACTTGGAGGCCAAGCTCAGTTCCGAATGTTCCGACGAGACGCGCAGGCGCACGCAAAGCGTCAGATCGCTCGCGCCATCGGTGGCTTCGCGGATCTTTTCGAGTTCGTCGAGCGAATCGAGGCTGAAGGTGCGAACGCCGAACTCGTGATAGGCCTGCGCAATGGCGCGGGGGGCCTTGACCGGGTGCATGAAGCACAGCGTCGCTTGCGGAAGCGTGGCGCGCACCAGCTTCACCTCGGCAATCGAGGCAACATCATAGTGCGTGACGCCGGCATCCCAGAGGATGCGCAGCAGGTCTGGAGAGGGGTTCGCTTTGACAGCATAGAGCGACTTGCCCGGAAACTTCTCGACAAAGAAGCGGGCGGCGCGCGCAGCTGCATGCGGGCGGTTCAGAATGGCGGGTTGGTCAGGCGCGGTGGCGCGAACTACAGCCCGTGCATCAGGATGAATGTGCAACTCAAGGGACCCCCAAACGGAACGTGGAACGAAAGCTGCCTTGCGGTTTGGAAGTCCCCATGGGGCAGCGAGGAAGCGCTAAATAAGCCGAAGGGGGCGAACTTCAAGCGAAAAAATCCCCCTTTCACAAATCTGTCACACACCGGGCCACGGGCTGGCGCACGCACGCCCCCGGCGGGCGCACAATGCGCGCAGCAATATGGCAGCAAGCATATGATAAATTTGATTAACTCAGGCGGTCACGGAAATCTTCGTAGGCAAACTTGCGGATCCGATCGAGCTGATCGGTGTTGCTGTCCCACAGCCAGATCGATGGCAAAGGCACGCCGTTGAAGGTGGTGGTCTTGACCATCGAATAGTGCGCCTGGTCCAGGAACGCGAACCGCGTGCCCGGCTCGGCTGCCACAGGCAGGCGATAGTCCCCGATCACGTCGCCCGCGAGGCACGATGGCCCACCCAGCCGCACCGGAGCATCCCCTGCCCCGTCCTCATATTCATCGATCGGCAGTTCGCCGAGCATCGCCGGACGATAGGGAGCCTCGATCACGTCGGGCATGTGGCAGGTGGCGGAAATGTCGGTGATGGCAATGTCCATCCCGTTCCAGTGGCGATCGAGTACGGTGCCCACCAGGATCCCGGCATCGAGCGCCACCGCCTCGCCCGGCTCCAGATAGAGCTCGCAGCCGGTCTGCGCCTTCACGTCGCGCAGGAAGGCGACCAGTTCGTCGCGCTGGTAATCGGCGCGGGTCACGTGGTGCCCGCCGCCAAAGTTCAGCCACTTGAGCTGGCCCAGGAACGGCGCGATGCGCGGGGCAAGCGAATCCCAGGTGCGACGCAGGGGTTCGAAATCCTGCTCGCACAGGGTGTGGAAGTGCAGGCCGGAAACACCCTCGAGATGTTCGGGGCGCAACTGGTCAACCGGAAAGCCCAGGCGCGAATGCGGGGCGCACGGGTCATAGCGCGGGACTTCGCCTTCCTGGTGCAGCGGATTGATCCGCAGCCCCACGTCGAACGCATGGCCGGCCGTCCGCGCCGCATCCAGCACGGGCTTGAACCGCGCGATCTGGAACGGCGAATTGAAGATCACGTGATCGGAAAGCGCGCAGATCTCGGGCAGGTCTTCCGCCTTGTAGGCCGCGCAATAGGTCGCGATCTCGCCCTGGTAGTGCTCGTCCGCCAGCTTGGCTTCCCACAGGCCCGAAGTGCACACGCCATCGAGGTATTCGCCCACAACCGGGGCCACCTGCCACATCGAAAAGGCCTTGAGCGCGGCCAGCACCTTGATCCCGGCGCGGTCGCGGATATCGGCCAGCGTAGCCAGGTTGCGGCGCAGCGCCTGGACATCGACGACGAAGGCGGGGCTGTCGACGCGCGACAGGTCGAAATGGGCAAAGGCGCCCGGATCGCCGGCTCTGGTTTCCATGGGTGGGGCCTTTCTGTGGGCTTGGGGCATGGCTTCCACCACCCCCAACCCCCTCCTCTGAAGAGGAGGGGGCTATCGGTATCTTGCTCCCCCTCCGCTTCAGAGGAGGGGTTGGAGGGTGGTGGGGGCCTTACACCCCCTCACCTGCAAATCAGAACTGCAGCGGGCCGCTGAGTTCCTTCACCTGCCAGGGCAGGCCATGCTGATTGAGCATGTCCATGAACGGATCGGGATCGAGCTGTTCGATGTTGAACACGCCCTCGCCCTTCCACAGGCCCTGCACCACCAGCGCCGCACCGATCATCGCCGGAACGCCCGTGGTATAGCTGATCGCCTGGTTGCCGGTTTCGGCAAAGGCGTCTTCATGGTCGCAGATGTTGTAGATGTAGAAGGTCTTTTCAACGCCGTCCTTGAGGCCGGTGGCAATATCACCGATGTTGGTCTTGCCCTTGGTGGTGGCGCCCAGCGAGGCCGGCTCGGGCAGCACGGCTTTCAGGAACTGCAAGGGGATGATTTCCTTGCCTTCATAGACCACCGGATCGATCCGCGTCATGCCCACGTTCTGCAGCACGGTGAGGTGCGTGATATAGGCGTCGCCAAACGTCATCCAGAAGCGGATGCGCTCGATTTCGGGCAGGTGCGTCTTCAGGCTTTCGATTTCCTCATGATACATGAGGTACATGTTCTTGGGGCCAACCGCCTCGAAATCGAACTGCTGGCGGATGGTCAGCGCCGGGGTTTCCACCCATTCGCCGTTCAGCCAGTGACGCGCCGGGGCGGTCACTTCGCGGATGTTGATTTCGGGGTTGAAGTTGGTGGCAAAGGCCTGGCCATGGTCGCCGCCGTTGCAATCGAGAATGTCGAGCGTGCGAATCGTGTCGAGCTTGTGCTTCTTGAGCCAGGTGGCGAACACCGAAGTCACGCCCGGATCGAAGCCCGAGCCGAGCAGCGCCATCAGGCCCTTTTCCTTGAAGCGTTCCTGATAGGCCCACTGCCACTTGTATTCGAACTTGGCTTCCTCGCGCGGTTCGTAGTTGGCGGTGTCCATATAGTGCACGCCGGCGGCCAGGCACGCGTCCATGATCGTCAGGTCCTGGTACGGCAGCGCCAGGTTGACCACCAGCACGGGCTTCACCTCGTTGATCAGCGCGGTGGTGGCGGCCACGTCGTCGGCGTCGATCTGATAGGTTGCCACGTCGACGCCGGTGCGTTCCTTCACCGAGGCGGCGATCGCGTCGCACTTGCTCTTGGTGCGGCTGGCAAGGGCGATGCCGGTGAAGATATCGGCATTCATCGCCATCTTGTGGACCGCGACCGAGCCGACGCCGCCGGCGCCAATCACAAGAACCTGAGCCATGGTCACTCCATAATCGTCAAAACAGGGGGTTTGGAGGCAGTCCGGCACGGGCTGCCCATCATGGGCAGGGCACATAGGGCAAGCACATGACAAACCCAAGTCCTATTGCACCCCGCGCTTTCGCCCCACCCGGCCGGCGCGGCGCGCCTGCCATAATCCCGCAACGCCACTGTCGTAGAGCGACGCCCATCCATACGAATGGGAAAGGCAAGGCCATGGAATTGCGGAAAAGCCGGGAAAACTCCGGCGCCACCAACCCGATCACCCGCTCGGTCGTGCGCAAGGGTACCGGGATGGCCCATCGCCTGCTGGACCATGCCTTTGCCCAGGCCTTTCGCGGGCTGGTCTATGCCCAGATCTGGGAAGACCCCGAAGTGGACATGGACGCCCTGCAGATTCGGCCCGACAGCCGCGTGGTGGCCATCGCCAGCGGCGGGTGCAACGTGCTGTCCTATCTGGTCGCCGATCCGGCCAGCATCACCGCGGTCGATCTCAACACCGCGCACATCGCGCTCAACAAGCTGAAACTGGCGGCCGCGCAGGGGCTGCCCGATCATGCACAGTTCCACCGCTTCTTCGCCCAGGCCGACAGCGCGGCCAACATCGCCGCCTATCGCGCGCATCTGCTGCCGCTGCTCGACGAGCCGACGCGCCGCTATTGGGAAGGGCGCGACCTGATCGGCCGGCGGCGCATCGGCGGGTTCGGCAAGGGCATCTACAAGCGCGGGCTGCTGGGGAATTTCATCGGCGTCGCGCACCTTCTGGCCAGGCTCTACCGCATCGACCTGGCCGCGATCCTCGCCGCCCCCACCCAGGATGCACAGCGCGCCGTGTTCGAGCGCGAACTGGCGCCGGTGTTCGACAAGCGCTTCGTGCGCTGGCTGGTCGATCAGCCGGCGGCGCTGTTCGGCCTGGGCATCCCGCCCGCGCAATTCGACGCGCTGGCCGGGGACGAGCCCATGGCGCAAGTGCTGCGCCGCCGGTTGGAAAAGCTGGCGTGCGATTTCCCGGTCGAGGAAAACTATTTCGCCTGGCAGGCCTTTTCGCGCGGCTATTCCCGCAATGGCCAGGGGCCGCTGCCGCCCTACCTCCAGGCGGCGAACTGGCAGGCGGTACGCGAACGCGCCGATCGCGTTACCGTGCTGCACGCCAATTTCACTGAGCACCTGGCCACCCTGCCCGATGCCTCGCGTGATCGCTACGTCCTGCTCGATGCGCAGGACTGGATGACCGACGAACAGCTCAACGCCCTTTGGCAGCAAATCACCCGAACCGCGCGGCCCGGTGCCCGCGTGCTGTTCCGCACCGCGGCGGCGCCCACGTTGCTGCCAGGCCGGGTGGCGCCCGAACTGCTCGACCGCTGGACCTATCATGCGCAAGCCAGCGCCGGGTTCACCACGCGCGATCGCTCGTCGATCTATGGCGGGGTGCACCTTTACGAGTTGACGGCGTGACCACCCTGGCCGGGCCGGCGCGCGAACATGCCGCGCTGATGGATGCCATCTATCGGCGGCAGGTGTGGCTCTATGACGCCACGCGCAAATACTATCTGTTCGGGCGCGACCGGCTGATCCGTGACCTTGATGCGCCACCCGGCGCGCGTGTACTCGAACTGGGCTGCGGCACCGGCCGCAACCTCGCGCTGATCGGGCGGCGATGGCCGGGCATGCGCCTCCATGGGATCGACATTTCGCAAGACATGCTCGGTGCCGCGCGGCGGCGGCTGGGGGCGGACGCCCGCCTTGCCCTGGCCGATGCGAGCCAGTTCGATCCGCAAGCCTTGCTGGGCACGCCGCTGTTCGACCGCGTGGTGATTTCCTTTGCGCTCTCGATGATCCCGCCGTGGCAGGACACCATCGCCCAGGCCGCGCATCTGCTGGCCCCGGGCGGATCGCTGCACATGGTCGATTTCCATGATGCTGCCGGCCTGCCAGGGCCGCTGCGGCGTGGGCTGCAGGCATGGCTGGCACGCTTTCACGTCACGCCACGGACCGACCTGGCCACCGTGAGCCGCACACTCGCAGCGCAATCGGGCCTGGTGTGCGACGTTCATACCGGTCCGCTGGGCTATTACCGGCTGGTGACGATGACCCGCGCGCGCTGAGCCGCAGATTTGACAACGCTTGCATGGCAGCGCACAATCCTGTGGATAATGCCTGCGCCGCCTGTGGATAACGTGGGCACGAAAGGGGTTTGGGATGGAGGCGCCGATGCTGGCACCCGCGGCCGTGCTCGTGCTGTGGTCGCTGGTCATGCTGGGCTGGCTTGGGGTGGCGCGCATTCAGGCGTTCGCCCGGACCTCGGGCAAGTTGCACAACCTGCCACCCGGCAGCCGCGGCCAGGAACTCGAGAGTCGCCTGCCGCCAGGTGCCTGCTGGCCATCGCACAACTATGCCCACCTGATGGAGCAGCCCACGCTGTTCTACGCGGTTTGCCTGATCCTGGCAGTGCTGGGCCCACAGCGCGACGATATCCTGGTGGCCTGGGCCTATGTCTTGCTGCGGGTCATCCATTCGCTGTGGCAGGCGCGGATCAACACGATCCCGGCGCGGCTGGCGCTGTTCGGCGCCGCCACCTTCTGCCTCGTGGCATTGGCCATCCGCGCCGCGGTGCTGGCCCTGCGCATCGATTAGCCGGGCTTACCCTTCGCGCACGAACAGGCTGGCGAGTTCGACGTGGGTGGACCAGCGGAACTGTCCCACCGCTTTCAATCCCGCCAGCCGATAGCCTGCGGCCACCAGCGTGGCGGCATCACGCGCCCAACTCGCCGGGTTGCAGCTGATATAGACCAGCCGGCCCACGGTCGACGCGGCGATCTGGGCCACTTGTTCACGCGCTCCGGCGCGCGGCGGATCGAGCAGCACCGCGGCAAACCGGTTAAGCTCTTCGGCGCGCAGTGGATTGCGGAACAAGTCACGGTGCAAGGCATGGACCGGCCTGCCCTTCATCCGTGCCGCGGCTTGGCACGCCAGATGCGCATCGCGCGCCGCTTCCACCGCCAAAACCTTGGTGCCCGGCCCGGCCAGGGCAAAGGCGAACGTGCCAAGCCCGGCAAAGAGATCGGCCACCGTGGCGGCGCCAGCCAGCCAGCCCTTGGCCGCTTCCACCAGCGCCGCTTCGCCATCGGCCGTCGCCTGAAGAAACGCGCCCGGCGGCAGGCTCACCGCCGTGCCACCCAGAGTCACTGTGGCCGGATCTGGTTCCCACGTGGTTTCCGGGCCATAGCCGGTATCGAGCGTCAGCCGCGCCAAGCCATGGGTGCGGGCAAAATCGAGCAAGGCTTCGGTCTGCGTCAGGTTTTCGGCCGCCAGGCCGAACAGGCCCAGCGCCACGCCCTGGTCGGCCAGGGTCATTTCCACGTCCACCGCCAGCTTGCGATCCTGCCAGCTTTCCAGCAGCGCGCGCAGCGGCGCAACCAGGGCAAGGATTTCCGGCGCAATCACATGGCATTCGCGCATGTCCACGGTCTTGTGGCTGCCACCCTCGCGAAAGCCCAGCACCACGCGGCGGCCAATCGCCTGGCCGTGCAGCGTGGCGCGGCGGCGCGTGCGCGGCGGGGAAAGGTGGGTTGGTTCGGCCACGCCGGGGTCAAGCCCCTGCCCTCGCGCGGCGCCGAGCACGCGGTCGCCCACGTAATCCCGCAGCGCATCTTCCGACAAGTGCTGCAACTGGCACCCCCCGCACGCCGGGAAATGGCGGCAGGGCGGCTCCACATGGTTTGGCCCCCAGGTGAGCGTGCCATCGTCTTCCAGCACATCGCCAGGGGCAGAAAGGGCAACATAGCGCCCATCGGCCGTTGCGCCTTCGCCCTTGGCGGCAACGCGCACGATCGGAGCGCCGCTCACGACAGGGCCTGTCGCAGCGCGCCACCGATGGCATGGGCCAGATCGCCGCTGGTAAATCCAGGCCCGGCCAGATGTGCAGCTTCGCCATGCAGCCAGAGCGCCTCGTGCGCGGCGCGCGCCGGATCGCGCCGCACGGCCAGCCGGCTTGCCACGGCGCCGGCCAGGACATCGCCCGTGCCCGCCACCGAAAGCCAGGAAGACGCGCGCGGTGCCACCGTCACTTCACCGGCCGGGCTGGCGATCACGCTGTCCGGCCCCTTGAGCATTACAACTGCGCCTGCGGCCTGCGCCAATGCCACGGCGCGGATGCGTCGTTCGCCATGGCCCGAAAGCCCGAAATTCCGTTCCAAAACCTGCATCTCTCCTTCATGCGGGGTCAACACCATCGGCGCACCACGCAGCATGTCCCCCTTAAGCATCTTTGGCGCCAGCAAGACCAGCGCATCGGCATCGATCACGGTGGGCTTGCGCGCCGCCAGCGCCGCTTCCAGCCTGGCCTCGGCCGCATCGTCGCGCCCCAACCCTGGCCCCACCAGCAAAGCGGCAAAGCGATCATCGGCCAGATCCGTCTCCAGGGCGCCATGCCGCACCACCAGTTCCGGCGGTGTGCCAGGCAGCCCGGCGTCGGCCGCAAGCACCTGCACATAGCCGGCCCCGCCGCGCAAGGCCGCCGTGGCTGCCAGCAAGGCCGCTCCCGGCATCGCGCCGGCGACGATGCCCAGCAGGCCCCGGCGATACTTGTGCGCGTCAGCGGCGGGCGCCGCCAGCACCGGGCGTTGCAGCACCCGCGCCGCGCCGGGCACGGCTGCGACGCCGATATCGACCAGGCGCAACGCGCCCATCGTGGCGCAAGCCGGCATGGCAAAGTGGGCATGCTTCCACGCGCCCAGCGCCAGTGTCAGGTGCCAATCGGGAAGCCCTGCATTGAGGCAAGCGCCGCTGTTGCTGTCCACCCCGCTCGGCACGTCAACCGCGATGCGATAGGGGTGATGCGCGGCAAGATCGGTCAGCAGCGCCAGCAATGGCGCATCCAGCGGGCGCGCCAGGCCACTGCCAAACAGGCAATCGACCAGCACGCCACTCTCGACGCCCGCTCCGCTTTCCTTGACGCTCCCGGCGTAGAGAGCACGCGCACGCTGCGCCGCTTCCGTTCGCGGCGGGTGCGGGGCAACGACCTGCACCCGCACGCCTGCGTCGGCCAGGTACTGCGCGATGACATAACCATCGCCGCCGTTGTTGCCCGGGCCGCACAGCACCGTCACGCGGCGCCCGGCGGCCACCCGGCGCACCCATTCGCCCGCCCCGCGCCCGGCACGCTGCATCAGCGCGTGAACATCGGTGCCGGCGCCGATCAGCGTCTCTTCCGCCGCGCGCATCTGCGCCACGGTAAGAACCTGGGCGAGATCAGGGTGTCTTGGGCCCATCGGCTTTCACCTTTGCGGGAAAACGATAGCGATCGCCGCCCACGGTCACTTCCAGCCGCCCATCGGCAAGCCATGCGACTTGCGCGGGCACCACGCCATCGGCAGCCACCACGCCGCGCCCGTCGTCCACCTTGAGCAGGCGCCGAAATCCCCCGCCGGGATGATGGACGATCAGCAGATGACGCGTGCCTTCAACCACGGGTTCTACGCGGCAATCCCGCTTGAACGCACCGGCGCCGTCGGTGGCGCATTCGATGGTCACCATCGGCGGTTCGGGCGCCGAGCCGGTCCCCTGCCCGCATGCGGCCAGGGCAAAGACCGGCAGCAAGGCGCCCGCGCGCCGCATCAGTTGCGCTTGAACCGCGACAGATCGCGCACCGCGCCACGTGCGGCGCTGGTCGTCATCGCGGCATAGGCTTGCAGGGCCACGGACACCTTGCGCGCACGCGGCTTGGCCGGCTGCCAGGCATCGGCACCCTTGGCTTCCATCGCGGCACGGCGGCGGGCGAGTTCGTCTGCCGCAACCAGCACGTCGATCTTGCGTCCGGGAATGTCGATGGCGATCAGGTCCCCGTTCTCGACCAGGCCGATATCCCCGCCTTCCGCCGCTTCGGGCGAGACGTGGCCGATCGACAGGCCCGAGCTGCCGCCCGAAAAGCGGCCATCGGTCACCAGCGCGCAGGCCTTGCCCAGGCCCTTGGACTTCAAGTAGCTGGTGGGATAGAGCATTTCCTGCATGCCCGGCCCGCCCTTGGGCCCTTCATAGCGGATCAGCACCACGTCGCCTTCCACCACCTGGCCGGTGAGGATTGCGGTCACGGCAGCATCCTGGCTCTCATAGACCTTGGCCGGGCCGGTGAACTTGAGGATGCTTTCATCCACGCCGGCCGTCTTCACGATGCAGCCGTCAGCGGCGATGTTGCCGGCCAGCACGGCCAGCCCGCCGTCCTGGCTGAAAGCATGGGTGGCGCTGCGGATCACGCCGTTTTCGCGGTCCAGATCGAGTTCGGCCCAGCGGCGGCTTTGGCTGAACGCGGTCTGCGTGGGCACGCCACCGGGGGCGGCGCGATAGAATTCCTGGACCGACGGCGCGTTGGTGCGCGCCACGTCCCACTGCGCCAGCGCGTCAGCCATCGTGCGGGCGTGCACGGTGGGCGTGTCGGTGTGCAGCAGCCCGGCGCGATCGAGCTCGCCCAGGATCGCCATGATCCCGCCGGCGCGGTGCACGTCTTCCATGTGCACGTCGTTCTTGGCGGGGGCGACCTTGGACAGCACCGGCACGCGGCGCGACAGCCGGTCGATATCGGCCATGGTGAAATCCACCCCGGCTTCCTGTGCGGCGGCCAGCAGGTGCAGCACGGTGTTGGTCGAACCGCCCATGGCGATATCGAGGCTCATCGCGTTTTCAAAGGCGCGGAAGTTGGCAATCGCACGCGGCAGAGCCGTCTCGTCACCCTCTTCGTAATAGCGCTTGCACAAGTCCACCGCCAGGCGCCCGGCTTCCAGGAACAGGCGCTGGCGATCGGCATGAGTTGCCAGAGTGGAGCCGTTGCCCGGCAGGGACAGGCCCAGCGCCTCGGTCAAGCAGTTCATCGAATTGGCGGTGAACATGCCCGAGCACGAGCCGCACGTGGGACAGGCCGAACGTTCGATATCGGCCACTTCCTCGTCGGTGTAGCTGTCGTCGGCGGCGACGATCATCGCGTCGACCAGGTCGAGCGCGTGTTCCTTGCCACGCACGACAACCTTGCCCGCTTCCATCGGCCCGCCCGAAACGAACACCACCGGAATGTTGATGCGCAGCGCCGCCATCAGCATGCCCGGGGTGATCTTGTCGCAGTTGGAAATGCACACCATGGCGTCGGCGCAATGCGCGTTGACCATGTATTCCACGCTATCGGCGATCAGGTCGCGGCTGGGCAACGAATAGAGCATGCCATCGTGGCCCATGGCGATGCCATCATCCACCGCGATAGTGTTGAATTCCTTGGCCACGCCGCCGGCCGCCTCGATCTCGCGCGCCACCATCTGGCCCAGGTCCTTCAAGTGGACGTGGCCGGGCACGAACTGGGTGAACGAGTTCACCACCGCCACGATCGGCTTGCCGAAATCGCCATCCTTCATCCCCGTGGCGCGCCACAGGCTGCGCGCGCCCGCCATGTTGCGGCCGTGGGTCGAAGTGCGGGAGCGATAGGCGGGCATTGTTCGGAGACTCCAGACGTACAATTCTTTCGCGCCGCGCGGGCGCAAGGACGTGCCCCTACCCCAGGCAAGGGCCAGCGTCCAAGGTTACATTTGCGACTTTTACGCCAGGCCTGCAACCACCACGGGCAAGAGTCTTGCCAGCCGCTCTGCCCACTCGGCCTGGCCGGCGGCGTCACCGATCAGATCCTGGCGCAGTTCCAGGCCCAGATAGGGTCGGCCATGCACTTCCGCGTGACGGTTCATCGTGGCGTTGAGCAGGCGGCCGGAATAGGGCTGCTGATCGCCCACGCACAGGCCCGGCTCTTGCTCCATCCACGGCAGCGCCAGCCGCGCCGCGCGATCGTCCTCATTATACAAAACGCCCACGTGCCAGGGCCGCGCTTGTGCCGGATCGCTTGAAAGACGCGGCGTAAAGCTATGGAGTGAAAGGATCAGCGCCGGTTCGTGCGCGGCCAGGATCTGCGCCAGGGCGGCGTGGTAGGGATGGAAGAAGCGCGCCAGCCGTGCCTCGCGCCCGGCATGGTCCAGCATGTTGCCGGGAATGGCGTGGCCATCGCTCGCCACCGGCACCACCGCAGGCGCATCGGCATCGCGGTTGAAATCGCACACCAGGCGGCTCACCCCGCCCTGGAACGCGGCAATGCCAGGCCTCCGCGCGAGCATGGCACCGATCGCTGCCACGCCGATATCAATCGCCATATGCTGGGTCAGCAGCGCCGGGTCGATGCCAAGGTCGATATCACCCGGCACATGGGCGCTGGCGTGGTCCGAGACGATCAGCACGCCGCCCTTGGTGGGCGTGCCCAGCAGGGCCCAGGCTTCTTGGCTCATCGCAGCGCTCCTGCCAGCGTCCACCATGCCGCCGGCATGGCCGCCTGCGCTGCATCGCGCGCGGATGCCTGGTCATAAAGCGCAAAGCACGTCGCGCCCGAGCCGGACATGCGCACCACCCAAGCGCCAGTTGCGCGCAGCGCCGCCAGAACATCCCCGATCTGCGGCACCAGCGCCAAGGCTGGCGCTTCCAGGTCGTTGCGCCCTTCGCGCGCGATCGTGCGCAAGTCGCCCTGCGGCAGCGCGCCGCGATCGATCCCGTCCCAACCCTTGAACACGGGGCCGGTGGCGAGCGGAATGCGCGGGTTGACCAGCAAGACCGGGCACCCGGCCAGATCGTTGTCCACCGCTTCCAGTTCCGTTCCCGTGCCCCGGCCGATGCAGGCGCGGCTGGCCACGCAGGCCGGCACATCGGCGCCCAAGGCTGCGGCCTTGTCGTGCCAATCGGCCGGCAGTCCCTGGGCCTGCTCCACCAGGCGGAACACCGCGCCGGCATCGGCCGAACCGCCGCCCAGGCCGGCCGCCACGGGCAGCCGTTTTTCCAGCGTCACCGCCCAGCCGCCCGCGCGGGGCAGCGTGCCCAGCGCCTTGGCCACGATATTGCCGAACGGATCGGCCAGTTCCCCGCCGAATTCGCCCACCACGCGCAAGGCATCCTGCGCGGCGGGGCTCACCGCCAGTTCGTCGCCCGCGTCGACAAAGGCAAAGGCGGTTTCCAGGTCATGATAGCCATCCTGGCGCCGCGCCCGCACGTGCAGCGCCAGGTTGATCTTGGCAAAGGCCGTTTCATGCATGCTGTGAAAAACCGGCCCTTACATGTTGGGATAATTGGGGCCGCCGCCGCCTTCTGGCGTCACCCAGTCGATGTTCTGCGTCTTGTCCTTGATGTCGCAGGTCTTGCAGTGGACGCAGTTCTGGGCGTTGATCTGCAGGCGCGGCGTACCTTCCTCCACGCCCACGAATTCATAGACGCCGGCCGGGCAATAGCGGGCCTCGGGACCGGCATAGAGCGGCAGGTTGACCCGCGTCGGCACTTCGGGGTCTTTCAGCACCAGGTGGCAGGGCTGGTCTTCCTCATGGTTGGTATAGGAAAACGCGACGCTGGTCAGCCGGTCGAACGTGATCACGCCGTCGGGCTTGGGATAGGCGATCGGCTTGTAAAGGTCCGCGCGCTGCGTCGCTTCGGCATCGGTATGGTGCTTGAGACCCTTGATCGGATTGATCTTGAGCACGCGGCCCCACATGTCGGCCCCCGCCAGGATCGTACCCCACGAACCGCCGAACTTTGCCACCAGAGGCTGGGCGTTCTGCACCAGCTTGAGTTCGGTGGCGATCCAGCTGTCGCGCACGGCGGCATCGTATTCCACCATGTCGTCGTGCTCGCGGCCCGCCGCTGCCGCCGCCACGATGGCCTCGGCCGCCAGCATCCCGCTTTTCATCGCGGTGTGGCTGCCCTTGATGCGCGGCACGTTGACGAACCCGGCTGAGCAGCCGATCAGCGCCCCGCCCGGGAACGACAGGCGCGGCACCGATTGCCAGCCGCCTTCGTTGATCGCGCGTGCGCCATAGGCCACGCGGCGCCCGCCTTCCAGGATCGCGCGGATATCCGGGTGCTGCTTCCAGCGCTGGAATTCCTCGAACGGATAGACATAGGGGTTGGCGTAATCGAGCGCGGTGACAAAGCCCAAGGCCACCTGGTTGTTGGCCTGGTGATAGAGGAACCCGCCGCCCCACGAATTGCTTTCCGAAAGCGGCCAGCCCTGGGTGTGGATCACCCGGCCCGGCACGTGCTTGGCCGGGTCGATATCCCACAATTCCTTGATGCCCAGGCCATAGACCTGCGGCTGGCAATCGCGCTCCAGATCGAAATGCTGCTTGAGCCGCTTGGTCAGGTGCCCGCGCGCGCCTTCGGCAAACAGGGTATACTTGGCGTGCAGTGCCATGCCGGGCTGGTAATCGCCCTTGTGGCTGCCATCCTTGGCCACGCCCATGTCGCCCGTGGCCACGCCGATCACCGCGCCGCTTTCGTTGAACAGCACTTCGGCCGCCGGGAAGCCGGGGAAGATTTCCACGCCCAGTTCAGTGGCTTGCTCGGCCAGCCAGCGGCACAGGTTGCCCAAGCTGCCGGTGTAGTTCCCATCGTTCGACATGAACGGCGGCATCGGCCAGTGCGGCAGCGCGTATTTCTTCTTCTTGCTCAGCACCCAGTGCCAGTTGTCGGTCACCGGCACTTGCGCCATCGGGCAATCCATCGTGCGCCATTCGGGCAGCAGCTCGTCCAGCGCCTTGGGATCGACCACCGCGCCCGACAGGATGTGGGCGCCGATTTCCGAACCCTTTTCCAGGATGCACACCGTCAGGTCGGGGTTGAGTTGCTTCACCCGGATCGACGCGGCCAGGCCTGCCGGCCCGCCACCGACGATCACCACGTCATAAGGCATCGATTCCCGTTCGCTCATCGTCCCCGCTCCATCGCCCATTCCTGCATACCGGGCCTGCTTGGTGCCCGCTCGCATCCGGGCTGTTAATCACGCGATTATGCCGCGCAGCCTTGAAAGCTGGGGCGCCCAAGGTCAATAGGGTGCGCATGACCATCCATCCCATGACACAAAAAGGCATGATGCCGCAGGCTGGCACATGAGCCAGCCAGAGCGGCCACAGCCCCGCCACGATCTTGCCGCGCTGGTCGAAGCCGCGCTGGATTGGTGGGGCGATGCCGGGGTGGACGGCGCCCTGGCCGACACGCCGCAATCCTGGCTGGCCAGCGAACGCAAGGTGGCGGCCAAGGCGGCCGCTGCCGCCCCAGCCTTTGCGCCGCCGCCACCGCCGCCGGCCATGGGCGGCCGGCCTGGCGATTGGCCGCAAACGCTGGAAGAATTCCACCGCTGGTGGCTGGAAACGCCCAGCCTGCCCTTCCCGTCCGCGCGGCGCCTGCCCCCTGCCGGCCCGGCCGACGCGCCGCTGATGATCCTGCTGCCCATGCCCGAGGCAGACGATGCCGACGCGCTGCTCAGCGGGCGTGGCGGCAAGCTGGTCGACGGCATGCTCGCCGCGCTCGGCCTCGCGCGCGAGGCGGTCTATTGCGCGGCGGCGCTGCCCACCCACGTCCCGATGCCCGATTGGGCGCAATTGCGCGAGCAGGGATTGGGCGCATTGCTGGCCCACCACGTCGCCCTGGCCGCGCCCAAACGGGTGCTGATCCTGGGCCGCAGCGGCATTTCAACGCTTCTTGGCCACGACTTGCCGAATAATGCTGCCGCTTTACGAGAGTTTAACCATGACAGGGGATGCGTACCGGCGGTTTTCGCATACGATCTTGCGGCGCTCGTGGCTCGCCCGGCGCACAAGGCGGCTTTGTGGAACCGCTTGCTCGACTGGACGGGAACAGATCTGACGTGATGATCCGGCGCTTTCACCGCGCATGCCTGCCGGCCCTGGCTCTTGCCTGCGCCGCCGGCCTGGCTGCGCCTGCACACGCCAACAGCGCGGCGGCGGAATATTTCCGCAGCCGGGCAGACCGCACGGCCGTGCCCACCCTGCTCAGCCAGGAAGACCGCACCTATTACACCCAGCTTTTCGCCGCGATCGAGCGCCAGGACTGGACCAATGTCCAGACCATGCTCGCGCAGCGCAGCGACGGACCGCTGCACGCGGTCGCCCGCGCGCAGTATTACCTCGCCGCCACATCGCCCAAGGCCGATCTCGCCTCGCTGACCGACCTGATCGGCCGTGCGCCCGATCTGCCCTGGGCCGATCAGCTTGGCCGCCTGGCGATGAAGCGCGGCGCCACCGCGCTGCCGATCACTCCCAGCGCGCAGGCCTTTGCCGCGCTGCCCACCACGCCGCGCCGCACCCGCCCGCGCAGCACCGCCGATGGCACGATGCCCGATACCGTGGCCCAGGCGATCCAGGACCGTATCAAGGCGGATGACCCGATGAGCGCGCGCGTGCTGCTCGACGGGATCGACGCCGGCCTTTCGCCCGAAGCCCGCGCCGAATGGCGGCAGAAGGTGGGCTGGAGCTTTTATATCGAGAACGACGATGCCAATGCCCGGCTCGTCGCGCTGTCCGCCACGCAGGGCGGCTCTGGCCCGTGGGTGGCCGAGGCGCTGTGGACCGCGGGCCTTGCCGCCTGGCGGATGGACGATTGCATGGCCGCGGCCGATGCGTTCCAGCAGGCCGCCACGCAGGGCAGCAATCCCGAACTCGTCGCCGCCGGCTATTATTGGTCGAGCCGCGCACTGGTGCGCTGCCGCCAGCCCGAAAAGGTGGCCAACATGCTGCGCGCCGCCGCGCGCAATGCCGATACGCTTTATGGCATGATGGCGGCAGAGGCGCTGGGCCTGCGCAATGCCACGCCCGCCGCCGCGCCCGACTTCTCCACCGCCGATTGGCAATCGCTGCGCGATGTCAACAACGTGCGCCTGGCCGTGCAACTGGCGGAAATCGGCGCCGATGGCCTGGCCGACGACGTGCTGCGCTACCAGGCGCGGATCGGCGCCCCCAGCCAGTATGCCCCGCTTTCGCGCCTTGCGCGTGACCTGGGCCTCCCTTCCACCCAGTTGTGGATGGCCTACAATGCCCCGCCCGGCGCGCGCGCAGACGAAGCCGCCCGCTTTCCGGCGCCCAAGTGGGTTCCGGCCAATGGCTGGAAAGTCGATCCCGCGCTGCTCTTTGCCCATTCGCTGCAGGAATCGAACTTCCGCACCGCCGTGACCAGCCCGGCCGGCGCCAAGGGGCTGATGCAGGTCTTGCCCGGCACCGCGCGCGACATGGCCCGCGCCGATCCGGCCATGCAGGGCCGCGACAGCCAGCTCGACCTGCCCGACGTGAACCTCGCGTTCGGCCAGACCTATCTCACCCGCCTGCGCGACAATGGCGCCACCGGCGGCCTGCTGCCCAAGGTGATCGCCGCCTACAACGCCGGCCCGATGCCGGTGGCGCGCTGGAACAGCCAGGTAAAGGACCAGGGCGATCCGCTGTTGTGGATGGAATCGATCCCCTATTGGGAAACCCGCGGCTATGTATCGGCAGTGATGCGCAACTACTGGATGTATGAACGCCAGGCCGGCGGCCCCTCGGAAAGCCGCATCGGCCTTGTCCAGGGCCTGTGGCCCAAGTTCCCCGGCCTTTCGGGTGCCGACAACGTGCGGGTTGCGCTCAATGGCAATTGACACCACGCGCACGTTCAAGCCGATCCAGATTGCCCTGCTCACCGTTTCGGACACGCGCGGGCCGGATGAAGACACCTCGGGCGACATTCTCGCGCAGCGCATCCGCGACGCCGGGCACAGCCTCGCCGCGCGGGCGCTGGAAAAGGACGATGCCGACCGCATCGCCACGCGGCTGAACAACTGGATCGACGATCCTGCGGTAGACGCCGTGGTGATCACCGGCGGCACCGGGCTGACCGGGCGCGACGTTACCCCCGAAGCGCTAGATCGCGTGAAAACGCGCGATATTCCCGGCTTTGGCGAACTGTTCCGCTGGCTCAGCTACAAAACGATCGGCACCAGCACGATCCAATCCCGCGCCTGCGCGGTGGTGGCGCGCGGCACGTACATCTTCGCCCTGCCCGGCTCGAACGGCGCAGTGAAGGACGGCTGGGACGGCATCCTCGCCGAACAGCTCGACAGCCGCAACCGTCCCTGCAATTTCGTGGAACTGATGCCCAGGCTGCTGGAGAAGTAGCGCGCTCCTCCCCGGCACGGGAGGATACACCTTTTCGTGCCGCCATGTTCCTGCTATGTTCTACCCATGCAACCCATCAAAGGCAGGGGTGCGCAGTCTGGCGCGGTGCCCACGCGCTTTGGCCTGGCCGAGCGGGAGGCCGACGGCGACTGGCGCGACATGGCGCAAGCCATCGATGGCGAGGCTCCGCGCCTGCGCACCACGGTCACGCAGGAATTCCCCAAAAGCGTCCTCACTTTCAACGCTTCGCCCGATATTCCCTTCGACCGTTCGGTGAATGCCTATCGCGGGTGCGAGCACGGCTGCATCTATTGCTATGCCCGGCCAACGCACGCCTATCACGATCTCTCGCCCGGCCTCGATTTCGAGACGAAACTGTTTGCCAAGCCGCAGGCGGCCGAACTGTTGCGCAAAGCCTTCGCCAAGCGCGGATACAGCCCCCGCCCACTGGCGATGGGCACCAACACCGATCCCTACCAGCCGATCGAGCGCGAGTATCGCATCACGCGCCAGGTGCTGGAACTGTGCCTGGAGGTGGGCCATCCGGTGACGATCACGACCAAGTCGGCCCGCGTGCTCGACGATCTCGACCTGCTGCGCCAGCTCGCGGCGCGGCGCTTGGTGGCGGTGGGCCTTTCGATCACCAGCCTCGATCCGCGCCTGTCGGGCCTGTTGGAGCCGCGCGCCTCCAGCCCAGCCAAGCGGATGGCGGCGCTGGGCACGCTGGTGGAGGCGGGCATCCCTGCTCACGTCGGTGTCTCTCCCGTGATCCCCGCGATCACCGACCAGTTCCTGGAACAGATCCTGATGGAGGCTGGGGCTCTGGGCGTCCGCTCGGCCAGCTGGATCATGCTGCGCCTGCCCCACGAAGTGGCGCCGCTGTTCCGGCAATGGCTGGACGTGCATTTCCCTGATCGCGCCGCCAAGGTGATGCACACGGTGCAATCGATGCGCGGCGGCAAGGATTATGACGCCAGCTTCCACACCCGCATGAAACCCAAGGGTGTCTGGGCCGATCTCATCCGCACCCGCTTCCGCCTCGCCCTGCGCAGGGCCGGGATCGTGCAGGAACGGCTGGATCTCGATTGCACGCAGTTCCGCCCGCCTTCGCGCGATGGGCAGATGGATTTGTTCTGAGCCTTGTACCCGCGCCCTTCGACAGGCTCAGGACATGCTCTTCGACGAGCTCAGGGCGAGCGGAAGTCGTTATTTAAACCGTCGAAATCCGTTCGGGCTGAGCTTGTCCAATCTCCCCCGCCCGCCGCAGTCAGTCGATCACCGGCTCATACTTGCGCGCGCCGGTCACGGGGTCGTACCACACTTCCACCACCGCGCCGGTCTCCACGTCCACTTCGCATTCGCCGGTGCGCTGCCACTGCACGGCGCCTTCGGGCTGGCGCGCGCGGTAGCGGGCTTCGAACAGAGTCGCGAGCGCGATCACGGCGCCCAGGCCGATCAGGCCCCAGCCGTTACCCGTTGCCAGATGCAACGCCAGGCCGGCGGCACCGACCAGGCCAGCGGTGATCAGCGCGGCAACGCGCGCCCCGCCCGTCATGCCACCGAAGGCCCAGGGCGTGCGAGCTTCACGGCAGTGCCATAGGCCACCACTTCGTTCATGGTCTGGCCGATGGAGCCGGAATCGAAGCGCATCATCACCACCGCGTCTGCCCCCATCAGCCGGGCGTTCATCACCAGGCGATCGATCGCGTGGCGGCGGGTGTCTTCCACCAGCGCCGAATATTCCTTGATTTCCCCGCCGATGATCGTGCGCAAGCCCGCCACGATATTGCCGGCAAGCCCGCGGCTGCGCACCACCACGCCGAAAACCTGGCCCAGGCTTTCCACCACATCATGGCCGGCGATGTTTTCGGTGGTCGTCACGATCATGGCACTCTCCCAGCGTTCTTATCGCCTGCAAATTACGCCTGATCCCACGAAAAGCCATGGAATTGTGCGCGCAGATCCTTCTTGGATATCTTGCCCGTGCCGGTATGCGGCAGGCTTTCGACGAACACCACGGCATCGGGCAACCACCACCGCGCCACGCGGGTGGCCAAATAGTCGCACAGTTCCTGCGTGCTTGTGGCCATGCCCGGACGCAGCACCACCACCAGCAGCGGCCGCTCGTCCCACTTGGGATGGGCAATGCCGATGGCGGCGGCTTCGGCCACGGCGGGGTGGCCCACGGCGGCGTTTTCCAGCTCCACCGAACTGATCCATTCGCCGCCCGACTTGATCACGTCCTTGGTGCGGTCGGTGATCTGCAAGGTGCCATCGGGATGCAGGATCGCAACGTCGCCAGTGTCGAACCAGCCATCCGCGTCCACTGCATCGGCCTCCGCCTTGAAATAGCGCTGGATCACCCATGGCCCGCGCACCTGCAGGGCGCCGGCCGTCTGCCCATCGCGCGGCAGCACGTGCGCGGCGTCACCCAGATCCACGCAGCGCATCTCCACGCCGAACGGCGGGCGGCCTTGCTTGGCCTTGAGCGAAACCTGTGCGGCAAAGTCCATGCCGTCCCAGTTCCACGGCTCGCCACCCGCCGTGCCGATGGGCGAGGTTTCGGTCATCCCCCAGGCATGGCTGACGCGCAGGCCCGCGGCCATGAACCGTTCGATCAGCGCGCGCGGCAGGGCCGATCCGCCGCACAGCACGTCTTTCAGCGCCGCGGGAAACGCGCCGCCCGCCGTGGCATCGGCATGCTGCGCCAGGCCCAGCCACACCGTCGGCACACCGGCCATCGCCGTCACCTCATGGCGCGCCATCAGGTCGCACAACACGGCCGGCTCGGCCACGGCCGACAAGACCAGCTTGGCGCCCACGCTGGCCGAAGCCCAGGGCAAGCCCCAGCAGGCGGCGTGGAACATCGGCACCACCGGCAGGGCCACGCTGCGGCTCTCCATCCCAAACACTTCGGGCTGCAACACGCCCAGCGCGTGCAGCACGGTGGAGCGGTGCGAATAGAGCACGCCCTTGGGATTGCCCGTGGTGCCGCTGGTATAGCTCAGCATACAGGCTTCGCGCTCGTCCCCTTCCGTCCAGTCGGTGGTGTCGCTGCCGATCCAATCGGTAAATGCCGGCGCGGGGCCACTGCTGTCAAAGCAGACATAGTGTTCGACCGTGGGCCAGCGCGGCTTCATTCGCGCCACCAGCGGGGCGAACACCGCATCGAACAACAACACACGGTCTTCGGCGTGGTTGACGATGAAATCCAGCTGGTCTTCGAACAGGCGCGGGTTCACGGTGTGCAGGATCGCCCCGGCGCCGGGAATGCCATACCAGGCAGCCAGGTGATGCGCATGGTTCATCGCCAGTGTCGCCACGCGGTCGCCCGGCGTGATTCCCACGCGGTGCAAGGTGGCGGCCAGCCGCGCGGCATCGTGGCGCACGCCGGCCCAGGTCGTTTCCGTCTCGCGGCCATCGGCCCAGCGGCTGACGATCGCGCGATGGCCATGCTCGCGCGCGGCATGGTCGATCAGCCGGCCCACGCGCAGCGGCCAGTCCTGCATTCCGCCCAGCATCCTCTTGCCGTCCTTTCCGCCGGGTCGTGGCGCCCGGCCTTATGCTTATGACACCAGCCGCAGGTCGGCCTTGGCGGTCAGCGCCAGGTTGGCCAGCCCCTCGATCGGCATCAGCCGCTCGATCAGGTCGCTGTCGAGCTTGAAATTGCGGCCCAGGCGCACGCGCGGCTGGGCGCCGGTGGCGGTGCGCAGGCGGGCGATCACTTCGCCCTTGGCATCGGGTTCGCGCGGCAGCAGCAGCGCCAGTTCGCGCATGGCATCCTCGCGCAGCACGTCGAGCGTCAGGTGCATGCGCGCTGCGCTGGTCACGCTCGCCAGGGGCCTTGCCCCGCGCACGGTCACGCGCGGCGGTTCATCCGGGTTGGGCCGGTCGAGTTCGACATTGAGCAGCACGCAGGTGCCCTCGCGCGCCCAGGTGACGAAATCATCGACCAGGGTTTCTTCAAAGCACGAGGCGGTGAACAACCCGCTGCTGTCGGAAAAGTCGGCCATGACAAAGTCCTTGCCGCGCTTGGTCTTGCGCTTCTGGACGTTTTCCACCAGCGCCGCCATCACTGCGGCCGATCGCGCAGCCCCGCCACTCCCACCATTGGCACCATCGCCCGATCCCGCCATCAGGCTGCCATACGTGCGCGCGCCATTGGCGCTGGCCACGGCGCGATATTCCTCCACCGGATGGGCGGCGAAATAGAAGCCGAAGTTCTCGCGCTCCGCCGCCATCTGGTCGGCACGGCTCCACGGCTTGGTTTCGGCAAGGCGCGTGGCGGGCTGGTCGTGCCCCTCGCCGCCGAACAGGCCGCCCTGGCCCGAGGTGCGGCTGCGCACGGCCTCGTCGGCCACGGCCATCAGCAATTCGGCGTTTGCGATGATGCGCGCGCGGTTCGGCTCCAGCCCGTCGAGCGCGCCGGCCGCGGCCAGGGCTTCCAACTGGCGCCGGTTCATCGACCCGGCAGGAATGCGCTTGAACAGATCGTCCAGCGTGGCAAACGGCCCATTGGCCTCCCGCTCGGCCACGATGGCGTCCATCGCCTTTTCACCCACGTTGCGCAGGCCCGCCAGGGCATAGCGCACGGCATGGCCATCGGCGGTGCGCTCAACGGTGAATTCGGCTTCGGAATGGTTGATGTCCGGCCCGGCCAGGGCCACTCCGTTGCGCCGCATGTCATCCACGAAGATGTTGAGCTTTTCCGATTGGTGCATGTCGAAGCACATCGAAGCGGCGTAGAATTCATGCGGATAGTGCGCCTTGAACCAGGCGGTGTGATAGGCCAGCAGGGCATAGGCGGCCGCGTGGCTCTTGTTGAAGCCATAGCCGGCGAACTTGTCGATCAAGTCGAACAGTTCGTTGGCCTTGCCCGCCTCGATCTGCGACACTTCCTTGCAACCCGCCACGAAGCGGGTGCGCTGCTGGTCCATTTCCGCCTGGATCTTCTTGCCCATGGCGCGGCGCAACAAGTCTGCGTCGCCCAGCGAGTAACCCGCCAGGATCTGCGCCGCCTGCATCACCTGTTCCTGGTAGACGAAGATCCCATAGGTCTCGGCCAAGATGCCCGAGAGCTTTTCATGGGGGTATTCGATGGCTTCCAACCCGTTCTTGCGACGCCCGAACAAGGGGATGTTGTCCATCGGGCCGGGGCGATAGAGCGAAACGAGCGCGATGATGTCGCCAAAGTTGGTGGGCTTCACCGCCGCCAGGGTGCGCCGCATGCCTTCGGATTCCAGCTGGAACACGCCGACCGTGTCCCCCACCTGGAGCAGCCGATAGACATCCTTGTCGTCGAGCGGCAGCAGCGAAAGATCGATGGATATCTGCCGCTTGGCGAGCAGGTCCACCGCCTTGCGCAGCACCGACAGGGTCTTGAGGCCAAGGAAGTCGAACTTGACGAGGCCGGCATCCTCGACATGCTTCATGTCGAACTGCGTCACCGGCATATCGGACCGGGGATCGCGATAGAGCGGCACGAGTTGGGCGAGCGGCCGGTCGCCGATGACCACGCCGGCGGCATGGGTGGAACTGTTGCGCGGCAGGCCTTCGAGCTGGCGCGCCAGGTCGATCAGGCGCTTGACCTCGGGATCGCGGTCATACTCGCGCTTCAATTCCGCCACGCCGTTGAGCGCGCGTTCCAGCGTCCATGGATCGGTCGGATGGTTGGGCACCATCTTGCACAGCCGGTCGGTCTGGCCATAGCTCATCTGCAGGATGCGCCCGGTGTCGCGCAGCACGGCGCGGGCTTTCAGCTTACCGAAGGTGATGATCTGCGCCACGTGATCGGCACCATATTTGGCCTGGACATAGCGGATCACTTCGCCGCGCCGCGTTTCGCAAAAGTCGATGTCGAAGTCTGGCATCGAAACGCGTTCCGGGTTGAGGAAGCGTTCGAACAGCAGGCCCAGCTTGATCGGATCGAGGTCGGTAATGGTCAGCGCCCAGGCGACCAGCGAGCCGGCGCCCGAACCACGCCCCGGCCCCACCGGAATGTCGTGATCCTTGGCCCACTTGATGAAGTCGGCCACGATCAGGAAGTAACCGCCAAAGCCCATGCGGTTGATGATCGCGATCTCGAATTCCAGGCGCTGGCGATATTCCAGCACTTCGTCCCAGGCGCCCGCCGCCACCAGTTCGGGATGGTCGGCGGCCTGCGGCGTTTCCTCCGGCTCAAGACACAAGACTTGCGCCAGTTCGCCGTGACAGCTTTCGGGGTAATAGGGCCGCATCCGTGCGACCAGGCCCAGGCGGCTGTCGCGCGCGCAGGCCAGCGCCTCGCCCTTCTGGTCACCGGCCAGGCTGGGCAGGATCGGCTTGCGCTTGGGCGGAATGCACGCGGTGCGCTGCGCCACCACCAGGGTGTTGGCCAGCGCCTCGGGCAGGTCGGCGAACAGCTCCTGCATCGCCTCGACCGGCTTGATCCACCAGTGCTTGGATGATCGCGGCCGATCGGGGCTGTCCACATGGGTGGAACTGGCGATGCACAGCATGGCATCATGCGCGTCATAGAAACCGGCGTCGGCAAAGCACGCCGGATTCGTGGCCACGAGCGGCAGATCGTGGGCATAGGCCATCGCGATCAGCGCCTCTTCGGCCGCTTCCTCCGCCGCCTCGTTGCGCCGCACCACTTCAAGATAGAGCGAGCCCGGGAAGAGCGTCTTGAGCTTTTCGAGATAGCTGTCCGCCGCAGTTTGCTGTCCGCCTGCCAGAAGCCGTACCAGCGCGCCTTCCCCCGCCGCCGTCAGGCAGATCAGGCTGTCGGTATGGCCTTCCAGATCAGACAGCAGCACATGCGGCGCATGTTCCAGCGGACGATCGAGGTGCGCCCGGCTGACGAGGTGGCACAAGTTGTCATAGCCTTGCGCGTCCTGGGCATAGAGCGCCAGCCAATCGATGGTGGGCGCCTGCGGGCCAAAGCCGGGCGCCGAAGCGCCGCCGCGCTCGGGCCGGGCAACGGCCAGCATCGTGCCGATGACCGGCTGCACCCCGCCGTCCTTGCACGCCTTGGCAAAGGCGGCGCTGCCGTAAAGGCCGTTGCGGTCGGTAATGGCAATGGCCGGAAAGCCGCGTTTTTCCGCCGTCTTGGCAATAGCCTTGGGGTCGATCGCCCCATCCAGCATGGTGTACGACGAAAAGACGCGCAGCGGGACAAAGGGTGCAAAGGCCATGACTGGAAGATAGCACGCCCTTTGCACCTTTTTGAGAGGGGGCGCGCCCTCATCAACAGATTACGCGCCTTGCGCCGCCACCCACGCGTCGACCCGTTCGCCCAACACCGACAGCGGCACCGAGCCGGCGCTCACCACCAGGTCGTTGAACCGGCGCAAGTCGAACCTGGCGCCGAGCGCGCCTTGCGCCTTTTCGCGCAGGGCCACGATCTCCAGCATGCCCACCTTGTAGCCCGTCGCCTGGCCGGGCAGCGTGATATAGCGCCGCACTTCCGATCGTGCCTGCTGCGCCGGCAAGTGCGCGGTATCAATCAGGTATTGCACCGCCTGGTCTTCCGACCAGCCCTTGGCGTGGATGCCGGTATCCACCACCAGGCGCGCGGCGCGGAACAGTTCGGCGTCCAGCCGCTCCAGATCGGCCGCGGCATCGGGAAACGCGCCCATTTCGCTGCACAGCCGCTCGGCATACAGCGCCCAGCCTTCGTTGAAAGCGACATAGGTATAGGCCTTGCGGAACTGCGGCGTGCCGGTCTGGCGCACCTGGATATCGCCCTGCATCAGGTGGCCGGGAATGCCTTCGTGGCACATCAGCGTGTACAGCGTGGCGTCGGGGTCTTTCTCACCCAGCATGTGCAGCCACACCCGGCCCGGTCGCTTGCCATCGGCGCTGGCATAGGCGGCATGGGCCGCGCCGCCGGCCACTTCGCTGAACGCGGGCTCACGCACCACTTCGGTGCCATAGGCGGGCAGCGCGGTGAACACCTTGGGCAGCAGCGCACGGTTGGCATTGACGATGGCGTTGGACTTGGCCAGGCGCGCGGCGCGCAATTCGTCGGTCCACGGGCGCGGCGGGTCCTTCGCCACGAGATCGGCCCGGAGCGCGGCCGCATCGGCAAAGCCGGCCTTGCGGGCCAGGGCATCTTCGGCCGCGTTGATGCGGGTCACTTCGGCAAGGCCGGTCTGGTGGATCTGCTCGGGCGTCAGCGCGGTCGTGGTGTTGAGGCGTAGCGCGGCGGCGTACCAATCCGCCCCGCCCGGCAGCGTGCCGGCGCCCACCACGCCGGATTTGGCGTTCGGCAAGCTGGCCTGCGCCCAGGCAATCACGCGCTGATAGGCGGGCTTGAGCGCCAGGATCGCCTCACGCGCCTGCGCGGTGAGCGCGGTGGCCTGGTCGGCCGAAATCGCCTTGGCCGTTACCAGCTTGGCAATCTTGGCCTGGGCATCGGCCCAGAGCGGCGACGGCGCGCCATCATCGAACGGCGCCCCGGTGATCAGCCCCTGGCTACCCGAAATCACCCGCTCCAGCTGAAAACGCGGCGGCAGCACGCCGATCGCGGCCGATTGCGTGCTTTGGGCAATGGCGGTGTCCAGCATCGCGGGCGTGGCTTTTACCCGCGCGATATAGGCGGCCATGTCGGCCGCATCCTGCACCAGGTGGGTGTTGATCAGGAAGTTCGGCACTTCGGCATGGGCCGAATAAAGAAACGAATAGAACGGCGGCTGATAGCGGCGAAAGCGGTATTGCAGTTCCGCCCGCTCCAGTTCCAGCGCCCAGATATCGTAGTTGATACGCCCTTCGGCCGACAGCCGATCGCGCACGAACGCGGCTTTCATCCGCGCCACGCTGCCCCGGCGCCATTCCAGGCGGCGCAAGATGCCGGCGTCGCTGTTGTCGTCCAGCCGGTCCATGCCTTCCTTGCGGCCCAGGCGCGTAGCAAGCTGGGGGCGCAATGCCAGTTCTGCGTCAAACTCCTTGTCGAGGAAGGCTGCCAGCCGCGTGTCTTGCACCGCTGCGTCAGCGGGTGCCGCCGCCGACGCCGCTTTGGCCATGGCCGGCGCCGCTGGAAGACAGAGAACCACAACGGTTGCGGCCAGCATGGCGTGGAATGGCTTGGTCATGATTGCCCCCTGATCTTTGCTTGCCGGGGGTTTTGGCAAAAAGTCCAGTTACTTACAACCGAAACCAACAGAACCTAAAGCAGCGCGACGATATCCGCCTCAAGCGATTCCGGCCGGTCCGATGGGGCATAGCGCCGCACGACATGGCCCTGGCGGTCGATCAGGAACTTGGTGAAGTTCCACTTGATCGCCTTGGTGCCCAGAACGCCGGGTGCCTCGGCCTTGAGCCAGTCGAAAAGGGGTTCGGCATGGTCGCCGTTCACGTCCACCTTGGCCATCAGGGGGAAACTCAGGCCGAAGTTGACCTTGCAGAAGCTTTCGATTTCTTCCGCGCTGCCCGGCTCCTGCGCGCCGAACTGGTTGCAGGGAAAGGCAAGAATTTCCAAACCGGCATCGCGGTGCTTGCGCCAAAGCGCTTCCAGCCCTTCGTACTGCGGGGTGAAACCGCATTTGGACGCGGTGTTCACCACCAGCACGACTTTGCCCAACCGGTCGGCCAAACTGATACGCTCGCCATTGGGCAGACGCACATCGAAATCGGCAATTGTCTGCGGGCTTGTATCCGTCGCTGTCATGGCATTGCTCCGGGCCGGTCCACGGCCATCCGTATTGTCACGTAATGGCACCCGAAATCAATGCTAGCAGGCTGCTGCCGTCAGAGCGGGAAATCAGCCCGCTTGAACAATTGCAGCGCTTCGGCCGGGCCATAATGGCGATCGCCGGACTTTTCGATGATCAGTTCGGCGCGGTCCGCTTCGGGCATGCGGCCCATCAGGCGGACCATTTCGGCAAAGGTTCCCGAATGCAGCACGCCAAACGCATGCAGGACGCTGCCGGCGGCTTCACGGGTGACGATCGTGGCATGATCGTTCCAGAAGTCGTGTGCGCCATCGCGGGATTCGGCACGGATCGTGGTATTCATCTGATAAAACCCTCCTTGGGTCCCCGACAAACGCATATGGCCCTTGTCGGTTTCCGCAGGAAAGCAAGACGCATCTGAACCGGAGCTTATTCCAGCACACCTTCGTGCAACCGCATCACCCGGTCCATGCGAAAGGCGAGGCGTTCATTGTGCGTGGCCACCAGCGCGGCGCTGCCTTCGCCGCGCACCAGCTTGAGGAACTCGTCCAGCACGCGATCGGCCGTGGCTTCATCCAGGTTGCCGGTCGGCTCGTCGGCGAGAACCAGCGCGGGGCGATTGGCCAGCGCGCGCGCCACGGCCACCCGCTGCTGCTCTCCGCCCGAAAGCTGGCTGGGCCGGTGATCCAGGCGATGGCCCAGCCCCAGCGCAGTGAGCAGTTCGGTTGCCCGCTCGCGCGCGGCGCGCTCGCCCTTGCCCGAGACCAGCTGCGGCAGGATCACGTTTTCGGTGGCGTTGAAATCGGGCAGCAGGTGGTGGAACTGATAGACGAAGCCCAGGTGATCGCGCCGCAGCACGGTGCGCGCGTCGCCATTGAGCGCGGCGGCATCGGTGCCGGCAATCTCGATCATGCCTTCGAACCCGCCTTCGAGCAGGCCCACGGCCTGGAGCATGGTGGACTTGCCCGAGCCGGACGGCCCGAGCAGGGCCACGATCTCGCCAGGCCGGATATCGAGGTTGACGCCGCGCAGCACGTCGATGCGCACGCCACCCTGCTCAAAACTGCGGCGCAAGTTGCGCAAACGGACGACAGGATCACTCATAGCGCAAGACCTGCACAGGATCGGTGCTTGCCGCCTTGAGCGCGGGATAGAGCGTGGCCAGGAAGCTGAGCACCAGGGCCATCAGCGCGATCACGATGATTTCCACCGGATCGCTGCGGCTGGGCAGTTCGGTGAGGAAGCGGATCGAAGGGTCCCACAGGTTCTGCCCGGTAACGATTTCCACCAGATGCACAATAGGCTGGCGGAAATAGAGGAACACGAAGCCCAGCAGCAATCCCACCGCCGTGCCCAGCGCGCCGATGACAAAGCCGATGGCCATGAAGATTTTCAGCAGGCTGCGGCGCGAGGCCCCCATCGTGCGCAGGATCGCGATGTCGCGCGTCTTGGCGCGCACCAGCATGATCAGCGACGAAAGGATATTGAACACCGCCACCAGCACGATGATCGACAGCACCACGAACATCGCCACGCGTTCCACCGCCAGGGCTTCGAACAGGCTGGCGTTGAGCGTCTTCCAGTCGGTGATCTGCGCGCGGCCCTCCAGCTGCTTTTTCAGCGGGCCCAGCGTGGTCATCACCGTATCGGGATTGGTCGTGGTGATTTCGATCATGCCGATCGAATCGCCGGTGAGCAAAAGCGTCTGCGCGTCGGGAATGGGCATGACGACGAAGGCGTTGTCATAGTCATAGACGCCGATCTCGAAGATCGCGGCCACGCGATAGCCCACCTGGCGCGGCACGGTGCCGAACGGGGTGGAGCGCCCGGCCGGGTTGATGATCGTGATCGTATCGCCCAGTTGCGCGCCCAGGCTTTCTGCCAGCCGCGAACCGATCGCCACGTTGTTGCTGCCCGGCTGCAAGGCCGCCAGCCTGCCAGCCTTGAGCTTGTCGCCCAGGCGATTGATGTCCTTGGGCGTGTTGCCGCGCACCAGGATCGCTTCCACCCGGCCGTTGAAGCTGGCCAGCAGCGGCTGCTCGATCAGCGGCGATGCGCGGGTGACGCCAGGGGTCTTTTCCAGCTTGGCCAGGATTTCCTGCCAGTCATCCAGCCGGCCGCCATAGGCCTGCACCACGGCATGGCCGTTGAGGCCCACGATCTTGTCGAGCAGTTCGGCGCGAAAGCCGTTCATTACGCTCATGACAATGACCAGCGCAGCCACGCCTAGCATCACGGCGACCAGGCTGATCCCGGCGACCATGGCAATGAACGCTTCCCCGCGTCCCGGCAGCATGTAACGCTTGGCGATGGTCCATTCGAATGGCGAGAGGATCAAAGGCGGCACACTTTCGCGCTGGAACGGGACGGGCAATGGCGAACGATTTGTCGCGCGACGCTTTAGGACGGCGGGCGCGGCAGGGCAAGACGCCCCTGCCCAATCGCGCGCGGCCGGTTCGGTTCCCGCCCGATCGCGGGTTGTCGCAAGCCCGTCAGGCCGCCACGCGCAGGCGGGCGCGGCCCTCGGCCTTGGCGCGATACAGCGCGCTGTCGGCCGCTGCCAGGGCGGCATCGGGATGGGCGCCCAGCGCCGCGATGCCGGCGCTTATGGTGATTTTCACCTGGCCCTGCGGCGTGTCCACCGCCAGGGCGTTGACCGCCTTGGCCAGGCGCTGGCACACTTTTTCGGCATGGACCAGTTCGGTATCGGGCAGCAGGACGGCGAATTCCTCGCCGCCGATGCGCGCCACGAAATCGGTGGAGCGCACCGCCGCCACGGCTGTTTCGGCAAAGGCGCGCAGCACCCGGTCACCCACCGCATGGCCATGGCGATCGTTGACCAGCTTGAAATAGTCGATGTCGATCACCGCCAGGGCCGATGGCACGCCGCTGGCGCCCACCCGCTCTGCCGTTTCGAAAAAGGCACGGCGGTTGGGAATGCCCGTTAGGGGATCGGTCAGCGCGGCGCGCGAAAGGTCTTCCTCGATGCGCTTGCGCTGGGCGATGTCGCGCGTGACGCAAACCAGGCCATCGACATCGCCGGTTTCGTTGGTCACCGCGCGGAAGTGGGTTTCGAACCAACGGCTCGGTCCGCCCAGCGGCAGACTGAGATATTCCACCGCCACCGGTTCACCGGGGCTGGCCACGCCCGCGTTCCATGCTGCAGCAACAGCGGCGCGATGTTCTTCCACCACGATCTGGCGGAAATCCACGCCGGAAAGCTGTTCGGGCGCATGGCCGGTCAATTGGGTGATCGCCGGCGAGGCGTAGCGGATCGTGCCGCTGCGGGCCATGTGGATGATCACGTCGCTGACATGGTCGGAAAGCAGGCGATAGCGGGCCTCACTATGCGCCAGATCGCGCATCCGGCGGCGGCGGCGCTCCTGCTCGGCCACGATCGGCAGCACGCACAGCACGGTGACGCCAAGATAGACCTGGAAGAACTGCAAGCGGCCGGCCAGCACGTTGAGATCGGTGGGCGATGGTTGCATGTCGGCAATCGGGCCGTGGCCGTAAAGCGTGAGCAGCCCGCCCAAGGTCGCTAGGATCATCGGCAGCATCAGGGCAACGAAAGCGTTGGCCCAGATCCCGCCGAACACCACCAGCAGCAAGGGAAACAAGAGAAGCGGGCGCGCGGTCTGCATGAACACCGCCAGCGTCAGCACGGCCATGGTCCCGGCCAGCAGCATGGCCCGCGTGGCGGCGCCCTGGGGCAGCAATGGCTCGCGCGTTTGCCACGCCATGCACACCAGGCTGCCGCAGGGCAGGAAAATCAGCAGGCCCAGCGAATGGCCGATCAGCCAATCGACGAAATTGACCCGCAGCGGCAAGCCCGCCACCAGCGAGAGCGTGATGGCCGAAACCGCCGCGCCCAGCAGAGGCACCGCCAGGCCAATGCCCAGGCTATAGCCGGCCATCCATTCGGCGGTATCGTCGGGCCAATGCGACCGGGTGATGCGGCGCAGGATTGCGGCCGCTGCCACGCCTTCGAACAGGTTCGCCGCGGTCAGGAACGGCGCAGCCCGCCAGCCCAGCCCGAACAGGCTGGTCAACATGAGCCCGGCCACCGCGCATGCCAGGATCGTGGCGGGCCAACACCGCACCGGCAGGGCATGAAGCCGCGCCGCGAGAATCGCATTGGCCAGCCACACCATGGCCACACCGCCGCTCAGCCGGCTGTAGTGCACGGCAACGAAGGCGCTGATGAAAAAGGCAAGTCCCGTCACGATGGCGGCGCGCAGCGAAGCTGCCGGGGTTATGGCCATGCGTGGCCGGGGGGGAACCGTCGTTTGCATGGCGCATATATTGGCCAGCAAATGGTTAATTCAGGGCTAAGAGCCGCCCCTTACGGCCGTTTTGATGGTAAAATTTTTCAAACCACTTGCACCGTAAGCGCCGCGTGATGCCAAGCATATGACAGCAGGAGATAATTTTTGCTCAATGGCGGCCATCCCATGCAGCCTGCCGCGCGCGCCCTTGCCTTTACCGGCAAACGTCGCCACATGGGCCGCATTGCTCGGCCGGGGCACTTCGCACCGGTGCGAGTCTTTGGCGCGAGCGCTTGCGAGACAGATGATCACCACCAACCCCTTCGAGGACCGCGACGGCGACAAGCTGCGCGAGGAATGCGGCATTTTCGGCGTGCTGGGCGCGCGCGACGCGGCGGCGATAACGGCGCTGGGGCTCCATGCCCTGCAGCATCGCGGCCAGGAAGCGGTGGGCATCACCAGCTTCGACGGGCAGGAATTCTATTCCCGCCGTGGCATTGGCCATGTCGCGCAGAACTTTTCCAGCGGCCAGGCGATCGCCGAACTGCCGGGCATGATGGCCGCAGGCCACGTGCGCTATTCCACCACGGGCGGTTCGGGCCTGCGCAACGTGCAGCCGCTGTTTGCCGATCTGGCGGCCGGCGGCTTTGCCATCGCGCACAACGGCAACATCTCGAACGCCATGTTCCTCAAGCATGATCTGGTGCAGAAGGGGGCGATCTTCCAGTCCACTTCCGATACCGAAGTGATCATCCACCTTGTGGCCACCAGCCGCTATCCCACGCTGCTCGATCGCTTCGTCGATGCGCTGCGCCTGGTCGAAGGCGCGTATTCGCTGATCTGCATGACGCCCGAAGGCATGATCGCATGCCGCGATCCGCTCGGCATCCGTCCGCTGGTCATGGGCAAGCTGGGCGATGCGGTGATCTTTGCCAGTGAAAGCGTCGCGCTCGACGTGGTTGGCGCCGACATGGTCCGCGAAGTTGAGCCGGGCGAACTCGTCCAGGTGGCGCTCGACGGTTCGATCCAGACGCACCGCCCGTTCGGTGATACGCCGCAACGCCCGTGCATTTTCGAGCATGTCTATTTCAGCCGCCCGGATTCCATCCTGGGTGGCCGCTCGGTCTATGAAGTGCGCAAGGCCATCGGCATGCAACTGGCGCTGGAAAACCCGGCCGATGCCGATCTGGTCATTCCCGTGCCCGACAGCGGCGTGCCTGCCGCGCTCGGCTATGCCCAGCAATCGGGCATTCCGTTCGAATTGGGCATCATCCGCTCGCACTATGTCGGCCGCACCTTCATCCAGCCGTCTGACGGCGCGCGCCACGCCGATGTGAAGCGCAAGCACAATGCCAACCGCGCCCTGGTGGCCGGCAAGCGCATCGTGCTGATCGACGATTCGATCGTGCGCGGCACCACCAGCCTCAAGATCGTGCAGATGATGCGCGAGGCCGGTGCCCGCGAAGTGCACTTCCGCGTCGCTAGCCCGCCGACCGAGCATTCGTGCTTCTATGGGGTCGACACGCCCGAGCGGTCGAAGCTGCTGGCCGCGCGGATGGACATTGCCGCCATGGCCGAATTCATCCAGGCCGACAGCCTCGCGTTCGTGTCGATCGACGGGCTCTATCGCGCCGTTGGCGAAGCGCAGCGCAGCAGCGCCTGCCCGCAATATTGCGATGCCTGCTTCACCGGTGACTATCCCACGCGTCTGACCGACCTGGGCGAGCGCGATCCGGGCTGTTCGCCGGTCAAGCTCAAGGCCAAGCCGGCCAAGGTCGCCTGACCGTGGCCGCCACCGATGCAAATGCCCCGCTCGCCGGGCGCGTGGCGCTGGTCACTGGCGCCAGTCGCGGGATCGGCGCGGCCACGGCCCGGGCCCTGGCCGCTGCGGGCGCGCATGTCGTGCTCGTGGCGCGTGACGCGGCCGAGCTGGAAAAGGTGGAAGACGAAATCTTCCAGGCTGGTGGCCATGCCACCATCGCCCCGGTGGACCTGGCCGAACCCGATGGCGTGGCCCGCCTCGCTTCCGCAATTTCGGAACGCTGGGTCGCGCTCGATATCCTGGTGATCAACGCCGCCGTGCTGCCCGCCCTCACCCCGGTGTGGCAGATCGAGCCGCGCGATTTCAGCCGTGCCATCACGCTCAACGTGCTGGCCACGCATTCGCTGATCAGCGCATTCCATCCCCTGCTCAAGGGCAGCCAGGATGCCCGCGTGATCGGGCTGACCAGCAGCGTCGGCGCGCAGCCGCGCGCCTATTGGGGGGCCTATGGCGCCACCAAGGCCGCGTTCGACAATCTCCTGGCCAGCTATGCCCAGGAAGTGGCGGCAATTTCCGGCATTCGCGTGGCCATCGTCGATCCCGGTGCCACGCGCACCAAGATGCGGGCCAAGGCCTATCCCGGCGAAAATCCATCCAGCGTCAAGCCGCCCGAAACGGTTGCCGCGCGCATCGCTGCGCTGGCGGCAGAGGATTTCGCCAGCCCGCATCGCGAGCGCGTGGACGCCCCGGCCTGAACGATGCCAAACTCGCATTGTGCAATGCGGCGTTTTGTAAAAGATTGCCATCGTAGGAAATCTTAGGATCGGCGCGCTGGCGTTAACCTGCTGGTAAGCCAATTTGCTCATGCTTCGCCAACGGCAGCGATCCGTTGCCGTGTCGAATCGATCAGCGGGTCACGGCCGATGCCAACTATCAAATGGCAGGAAAACTACGAAGCAGCCGCCAGCGACGATCGCTGCGCTCCTCGTTCACGCCTCGTCATTCCGTCCAAGCTGCGCCGCCATGGCGCACGGGCGGTCCAGACGCTGGTGCTCGATCTTTCGCTTGCCGGCTTCTCCGCGCTCGCGCCGGCCCGCATCGCGCAAGGCAGCAAGGTCTATCTCACCCTCCCCGGCCTCGAATCGCGCGAGGCTGACGTGGTATGGTGGCACGCCGGGCTGGTGGGTTGCGCGTTTGCCAACCTCTTGTCGCAGCGTGAACATGATGCCCTGTTGCTACGCTACAGCGGCGACGAAGGCGTGCCGGAACGCTGACCCGACCACGGCTGACGCAGCAGCCCAGCCGCTGCGTCAGCCGTGTTCCTTCATCTTGCCATGGGCTGCCAGCGCGCGGGCACGGGCCTGGGCGTGATCGATGATCTTGCCCGGATATCCGCCAGGGCGGCGCTGTGGATCATGAATCTCGGCATCATCCAGTTCGGCCAGTTCGGGCACCCATTGGCGAATATAGGCCGCCGCATCGAACTTGGCCGATTGCGTCAGCGGCGCCATGATCCGCACGAACATGTTGGCATCCAGCCCGCTGCCCGCCACCCATTGCCAGTTGGTGGCATTGGCGCCGTAATCGGCATCGACCAGGGTATCCCAGAACCACTGCTCGCCCACGCGCCAGTCGATCAGTAGGTGCTTGATCAGGAAACTGGCCGCGATCATGCGCACGCGGTTGTGCATCCACCCGGTATGCCACAACTGCCGCATGCCCGCATCGACAATGGGATAGCCGGTTCGCCCCTGTTGCCAGGCGGCCAGATCCTTGGGCGCGTGGCGCCATGGCAGGGCATCGAACGCTTCGCGGCCGTTGCGCATGCCATAGTCCGGGCATTGCAGGATCAGATTCTGGGCATAGTCGCGCCAGCCCAGTTCGCTCAGGAACACGTCGACGCTGCCGCCCGCATCGGCCACCGCGTGCCAGGCCGTGGCCGGCGAAATCTCCCCGAAATGAAGGTGCGGCGAAAGCATCGACGTGCCGGGACATGACGGCAGGTTGCGCTGTTGGTCATAGCGCGCGGCACGGCCAACGAAGGTGTCGAGCCGCTCTTGCGCGCCAGCTTCGCCCGGCGTCCAGGTTTCGCGCATGCCACCGGCCCAGTCCGGCTTCGTGGGCAAGAGCTGCCAATCGGCCAGATTGTCGCTCGCTGGCCAGAATGCCGGGGCGGGTAGCTGGCGCGGGGCGGGCTGCGGCGGTGGTGGCGGCAGTTGCTGCAGGCTGGCACGCCAGAACGGCGTATAAATCTTGTAAGGCTGGCCGCTGCCGTTCTGCACGGTGCCGGGCGGCAGCAGGAAATTGCCATGGTGCAGCCGCAAGTCGAACGCCTTGCCCACCGCACGCTCGGCCATGCGCCACCACGGTTCGTAATGATGCAGGGCATGCACCACGCGCGCACCGGTTTCCCGGCGGATCGCGGCGAGCGCCGCATCGCATTTCCCGCGCCGCAGGATCAGGCGTGACCCGATCGCGCGCAGTTGCTGGTCCAGCGCATGCAGGCTGTGGTGCAGCCACCAGCGCGATGCCGCGCCCATGCGGCGATGCTTGGGGCTATCGTCATCCAGCACGTAAACGGGGATCACGGGGCCGCCGGCTGCCGCCGCGGCCACGAAGGCCGCCTGGTCGTGCAGGCGCAAATCGCGGCGCAGCCAGACAATTGTTGGGCTCGTCATGCCCTGCTATGTGGCGGCTATTGACGCACTTGGCCATGGCCAGCACCCTGCCCCTTGGTGCAGGGTGTGCTGTACAGCGTCCCCCGCGCCGCACGCCGTGCGCCGCAACCGGAGAAACCCGCCTTGGCCGATCTGCCTCCCGTTCACCCCGATGTGGTCGTCCGCCCGGATGTTCAGGCCTTCCTCGACTATCTGCGCCAGGCCGCTGCCAGCGGGGTGCCGGCCATGCACGAGATGCCGCTGGACCAGGCCCGCGCCACCTATGTCGCCATGCAGCAGTTGGCCGACCTGCCGCCACGGCCCCTCGCCGTGATCCGGGACCTGGCGTGCCCCGGCCCGGCGGGCGACATTCCGCTGCGCCTGTATGACAGCCGCGAAAGCCGCGAACCTGGCCCGGTGCTGGTGTTCTATCATGGCGGCGGGTTCGTTCTGGGCGGGTTGGACAGCCATCACCACGTGTGCACCGACATTGCCGCACAAGTGGATCTTCCGGTGATCGCGGTCGATTATCGCCTTGCGCCCGAGCATCCCTTTCCCGCCGCGCCCGACGATGCCGAAGCGGCCGCCCGCTGGATTGCCGGCAGCCCCGATGCGCTGGGCCGCACGGTGACCGGCCTTGTCCCGATCGGCGATTCGGCCGGCGGCAACTTGGCGATCGTCGTGACCCAGGCGCTCGTTGCGCAGCCGGCGGCGGCCCCGGTGATCGCGCAAGTGCCGATCTATCCGCTGACCGATGCCGTGGCAGGCCATGCCTCGTTCCACCAGTTTGCCGAAGGCTTCCTGCTGGATGCCAAGGTTATGCAATGGTTTGGCGAAGCCTATGCCGCGCCCGATGGTGCCCCGCGCGCCTTTCCGCTCAACAGCGGGCATGACCAGATGCCCCCCACAGTGCTAGTGACCGCAGGCCTTGATCCGATTCGCGATAGCGGACGGGTCTACGGCGCGGCCCTGGCACGCGCCGGATCGCCCCTGGTGTTCATGGAACGCACGGGAACGATCCACGGCTTTATCCAGGTGCGCAAGGCGATCCCCAGCGCGCAAACCGATCTGGACGCGATCCTGTCGGGCTTGCGCGGTGTACTCGACGCCCTGCGCCCGACTGCTTGAACAAGGACCACCTATCGATGAGTGCGGACCCCTTTGCCGCTCTTCCCTATCGCCCTTGCGTGGGGCTGATGATCGTCAATCCCCAAGGCCGCGTGTTCGTCGGCAAGCGCATCGACAACAAGGAAGGCGATGCCTGGCAAATGCCGCAGGGTGGCATCGACGAGGGCGAGGAACTCGTGCCTGCCGCGATGCGCGAACTGCATGAGGAAACCGGCCTGACCGCCGATCACGTCACCGTGCTGGCGCAAAGTCGCGAGGAACATTTCTACGACCTGCCGCCCGAACTGGTGGGCAAGTTGTGGCATGGCCGCTATCGCGGCCAGCGCCAGTCCTGGCTGCTGCTGCGCTTCAACGGGCAGGACAGCGACGTGGTGCTCGATGCCCACGACCCGGCCGAATTCTGCGAATGGAAATGGGTGGATCCCGAACAGTTGCCCGATCTGATCGTGCCGTTCAAACGCCGCGTCTACCGCCAGGTCGTCGACGAATTCCGCGCACTGATTTGATCGGCGGGGTTGTGCAAGGCTTCGCGCCACCCACAGCCCCCTCCTCTAAAGAGGATGGGGCTTAACCCTTCCACTCCCCCTTCTCTTCAGAGGAGGGGGTTGGGGGTGGTGGAAGCCTTGGACCGACGCCAAAGACCCAACTCCACCCCAAAAACCTCAGTTCGCCTGCACTTCCGGCTTGGGCGTCACCGTCTCGGCTGCCACAACCTGTGGCTTGGGCCCGGCGGCCAGCGCCTTGCTGACCACGGCCGTTTCCGGGCAAGCCTTGCCGCACAGGCCCTCCAGCCTGGCAAGGCTGGCCTTGGCCTTGTCCACCGCGCCCTTTTCGGCCAGCGCGGCGCCTTCGCCGGCAATGGCGGAAAGATTGTTGGGCTCGCGCTCCAGCACGTTGCGATAATAGTGGATCGCCTTGCCCTGCAGGCCGGCCTGGCGCGAAGCATCGCCCAGCGCAACCAGGATGCCGGGGTTGGCCGGGTCGATCGCCAGGGCCGCTTCCAGGCTGTCGGTCGCCGCGTCAACTTCGCCCTTGGCCAAAGACGCACGCCCATCCTGCAACAGCGCCTGTGCACGCGGATCGAGCGGATCGCTGGTGCGGGCCGAACCCATGCTGCCGGTCACGGCCACAAGCAGGGACAGCGCAAGGGCCGCGGGCGTATAGCGCATCAAGAACTCCTTCAGCCGGGACTGCTCACCACGGCGATAGACCACCCTCATGGCCGATGGGTCTATCACAGACGCACCAGCCGCGCGAAGAAAAACCCGTCCGTACCGTCATGATACGGAGACAAACGCCAACCGCCACGATGCGAACGGCCCACCGCCATATCCAGCGGTTCGCACCTGAACCCGGGATGAGCCGCCAGGAACGCGGCCAGCCCATCGGCGCCCTCGGTATCGATCAGTGAGCAGGTGATGAAGACCAGCCGCCCCCCAGGCCGCACGAGCCCTGCCGCCACGGCCAGGACATGGGCCTGCATTTGCCCATAGCGTGCGATCGCCGCCGGCGTCAGGCGCCAGCGCGCCTCGGGATTGCGCCGCCAGGTACCCGTGCCCGAACAGGGCGCATCCACCAGCACGGCGTCGGCCTGTCCTTGCCAATCAGCCAGGATCGCATTTTCCTGCCCCGGATTGAGCAGCCGCGTTTCGACCAGGGCCCCGGCCCGCTCGGCACGCGGGGCGAGGCGCTGCAGGCGCGCCCGGTCGATGTCGCAGGCCAGCAGGCGGCCGGTGTTCTGCATCGCCGCGGCCAGTGCCAGGGTCTTGCCGCCGGCCCCGGCGCACAAGTCCACAACGCTCTCACCCGGCTGCGCGTCCAGCGCCTGGCACGCGATCTGGCTGCCGGTGTCCTGCACTTCGAACAGGCCCTGGGCAAATTCCGGCCAGGTTTCCGCCTGCGTCCCCACGGGCAGGCGCAGCCCGTGTGGCGCCGCCGTCGCATCGGCCGCCACCGGCAGGCGCGCGGCCAGGCTTTCGCGGTCGATCTTCAAGGTATTGGCGCGCAGGTCCAGCGGCGCACGACCCAGCAGCGCGCCCTGTTCCGCCGCATCAAGGCCCGACGCGGCCATTTCTGCCGCCAGCCAGCCCGGCATGGCTCCGCCCGTTGCCACCGGCTCTCCGGCGCGGATCGGCGCGGGGCCGTAAGTCGAACCGTCAAACAGCGCGGCCAGGGCGGCATCGCCCTGCGCCAGCGCCAGCACCGCAGCGCGCCCCGATACGGGCACATCGCCACAAGCACGGATTGCCGCCCAGACCAGTTCGCGAATGGCGCGGCGGTCTTTCGATCCCACGAAGCGGCGCTGGCGAAACCATTCGGCCGCCAGCCGGTCGGCCGAAGCCCCCTGCCCGCGCGCGGCCGCGATCACTTCGTCAAGAATGTCGATCGCGGCCTGAACCCGCGCGGCCGGCGTCACCGGGTGGGGTAGTTCGGCGCCTCACGCGTGATCGTCACGTCGTGGACGTGGCTTTCCTTGAGGCCCGCGTTGGTGATGCGCACGAACTTGGCATTCTTGCGCAGATGCTCGATCGTGCCGCTGCCGGTATAGCCCATGGCCGCCTTGATGCCGCCCACCAGTTGGTGCACCACATCCTTGGCCGGCCCCTTGTAGGGCACCTGGCCTTCGATCCCTTCGGGCACCAGCTTCATCGAATCCTTGATGTCCTGCTGGAAATAGCGATCGGCCGAACCGCGCGCCATGGCACCCACCGAACCCATGCCACGATAGGCCTTGTAGGCGCGGCCCTGGTAAATGAAGGTTTCGCCCGGCGCTTCCTCGGTGCCGGCCAGCATCGAACCGATCATGATCGAGCTTGCCCCGGCGGCAAGCGCCTTGGCCGCATCGCCCGACGTGCGCAAGCCGCCATCGCCGATAACCGGCACGCCGGACTTTTCCGCTTCAGCCGCGCATTCCATGATGGCGGTCAACTGCGGCACGCCCACGCCCGCCACGATGCGGGTGGTGCAGATCGAGCCGGGCCCGATGCCCACCTTGATGCCGTCAGCCCCGGCATCGATCAGCGCGCGGGTCGCTTCGGCGGTGGCCACGTTGCCGGCAATCACCTGCACGTCGTTGGACAGCTTCTTCACCGCTTCCACGGCGCGCGCCACGTCGCGGTTGTGGCCATGGGCGGTGTCGATGATGATCACATCGCATTCCGCATCGACCAGGGCATGGGTGCGGGCCAAGCCCTTTTCCCCCACGGTGGTGGCCGCCGCCACGCGCAGGCGCCCGGCGGCATCCTTGGTGGCGTTGGGATAGGTGACGGACTTCTCGATATCCTTCACCGTGATCAGCCCGATGCAGTGATAGGCATCGTCCACGACCAGCAGCTTTTCGATGCGGCGCTGGTGCAGCAGGCGGCGCGCTTCGTCCCCGCTCGTGCCCAGCTTTACCGTGGCGAGGTTTTCGTGCGTCATCAACTCGCGCACCGGCTGGGCCAGGTTAGCGGCAAAGCGCACGTCGCGGTTGGTCAGGATGCCCACCAGCTTGCCACCGGCTTCCACCACGGGAATGCCGCTGATGCGGTGCATGCTCATCAGCGCCTGGGCATCGCCCAGCGTGGCGTCGGGCCCGATGGTGATCGGGTTGACGACCATGCCGCTTTCATAGCGCTTGACCGCGCGCACCGCGGCGGCCTGCTCCTCGACCGACAGGTTGCGGTGCAGCACGCCGATGCCGCCAAGCTGGGCCATGACGATGGCCATGTCGGCCTCGGTCACGGTGTCCATCGCCGACGAGAGTACGGGAATGTTCAGCGCGATCGCCTTGGTCAGGCGGGTGCGGGTATCGGCTTGCGAGGGCAGGATGTCTGACTCGGCCGGACGCAGCAGAACGTCGTCAAAGGTAAGGCCGAGAGGGATATCCATGTTAGCTGCCACTTCCTGTCCGGGTAGAATCGTGGCGGCCCATGTAATCAAGCCGGGAACAATTGGCTAGGGGGTTCGCCGGCTATTTGTCGGGGGGCTGGCGGGCAATGGCAAACCGGCTCCCGCATAGCGTCGCGGGTCGGCAAAATCGCGCACCAGTTCGGTGGTGATCAGCACATCGTCGGCCATGCCGGCATAATTTACCTGGTCGGGCGTGTCGGCCGGGGTGTGATAGGCGCCGGCCATGAACCGCCCCAGCCGCGCCTCGTCGGCATAGCTGGTGCTGACCATGATCGCCGGCACGTCATGCTGCATCAGCACCCAGCTGTCCTGCCGCCGCACATAGGCATTGGCCGCCTGGCCATCGACCAGCTTGCGCTTCATCCGCGCCAGAACGCGGCCCACTTCCTCGTCCAGCGGCGTCATCCCCCGCCCGACGATCGCCACCGGTCCACCCGGCGGCACCAGGCCAGTGCTGTCCACGTTGAACGCCGCCACGATGCGGCCCAGCGGCAAGGGCGGATTTTCGGCAAAGGCGAGCGCGCCCAGCAATCCCATTTCCTCGCCCGTGGTGGCCAGGACATAGATGTCGCGCTCGGGCATATCACGACCTTGGGGGCGCAGCGGGCCGCCAGCCATCACCTGGCGCGCCACTTCGGTGATCACGGCAACGCCGCTGGCATTATCCACCGCGCCGGGGCAGATCGCGCCATTGTCGGCACAAACCCCGAAATGGTCCCAGTGCGCCACCAGCAGCACCGCGCCCGCCTCGGGATCACGACCCGGAATGCGCCCCACCAGGTTGTGGGTCCGCACCCGCGTTTCCTTGCTCGTCGCCTCCAGCGTGGCCGTGGCACCGATCAGGCGCGGGGTAAAATCGGGCTGGTCGGCCTCTGCCTGTGCGGCGGCCAGGGCCTGGCCCGCCGCAGCGGGCGTGCCGCCGAGCAGGCGATCGGCCATGTCGGGCGTGACGAACGCCTCGATCTCGTTGTCCAGCCGCTCGCCCGCCAGCGCCGTCCCCGCCTTGCGGCGGCGCATCGCCACGTCATCCAGGCTGCGCGCGCCATCCAGCACCGTGATCACGGCCATCGCGCCACCATCGAGCAACCGGCCAACCGCTTCATGGCCATCGGCGGCGCCATCGCCGCCGTCCCTGCCACGCAAGGCGCGCGTCGGCCGGCTCTTGCTGTCGAGCAGCAGGGCAACCCGGCCGGCCAGCTCGGTGCGCGAGGGCACCGTGCCATGTCCCACGAACAGCACCGGCGCGCTTTCCACCAGGTTGCGCACCCCCGACGTCACCACGAAGACGTCGCGCTCGTCGGCGAGCAAGTGCCGCCGCCCGCGCGTGAACGTGGCGCGCGACAGCACCGGCTCGCGCGCCACCAGTTCCACCGGGGCAAACCACGGATTACCCGGCAGATTGGTGCCTGATTCCAGGCCCATCTCGAACCATTGCCGCGCCAGGTAGCGCAGCGTCTGCGTCTCCCCGTCGGTACCGGGCCGGCGCCCGCCGAACGCCGGGCTGGCCAATGTTTCGACATGGCCGCGCAGGCGCTGTTCCAACGAGGGGGCCACGGCCGCCGGGGCAGCAGACAGGCACAAGGGCACTGCCAGCAGCGGTGCTGCCAGCAAGACCAGGGCCAGTGCCCGCAACACCCATGCGCCACGACTCATCGACAACCTCAAACGCTTGAGCGCAGTCCTCTTGCTGACAAAACCCACCAACGCGCGCAAGTTCCGAAACTGTAAAGCACGGTGAACCGATGTGGCGCGGTTTTTCGTGCATCGCCATACGGAACATTGTGCCACGCCAGCGCTTGCCATTTCGGCTATACGCTCACGCAAGCACAGCAACGGAAACAGGCACGCCATGCGGCTCGACGATTACGACAACAATATCGATGTGGAAGACCAGCGCGGCCAGGGCGGCGGCTTTTCCCTGGGCGGCGGCGGCGGTGGCGGTTTCCCGCTCGGCCTGATCTTCAGCCTGATCGGCTCGCGTTTCGGCATCCTGGGTATCCTGCTGGTCGTCGGTGCCTCGTTCCTGTTCGGCGGCCTGCCGCGCCAGTTGGCAGGTCCAGTGGGCGAAACCCCATCGCAACAGGTTGGCCGGCCCGGCGGCGAAACGCTGGCCCAGGCCTGCGATGTCAACGCGTTCAGCCATGAAAGCTGCAACGCCCTGTCCTCGCTCAACAAGACATGGAAGCCACTGCTGGCAACCGAAAACGTCGCGTTCCGCGCACCCAAGCTGGTGTTCTATTCCAGCCAGGGCTCGTCGGGCTGCGGCGCGGCGCAAAGCGCGATGGGCCCGTTCTATTGCCCCAGCGACCAAGGCATCTACATCGACACCGATTTCTATACCGAGCTGGACAAGAAACTGGGCGCGGGCGGCGATTTCGCCCGCGTCTATGTCATGGCGCACGAATATGGCCACCACATCCAGAACCTGGTCGGCACTTCTGCCAAGGTCACGCGCGCGCAGCGGGCCAATCCCGACGCCGCCAATCCCCTGTCGGTGCGGCTTGAGCTTCAGGCCGATTGCTATGCCGGGGTCTGGGCCGCGCAGAATCGCGCGCGGATCGAACCGGGCGACGTGGAGGAAGGCCTGCGTGCCGCGCACCAGATCGGCGACGACACATTGATGAAGGCCGCCGGCCGCACGCCGGTGGAAGCAGCGTTCACCCACGGCACCGCCGCGCAGCGCATGACCTGGCTGCGCAAGGGCCTGGACAGCGGCAACCCGGCGGCGTGCAACACCTTCACCGATGGCGCGGTGTAAGGCGGTCGCAACGCCTTGTCAGGAACCTTGCCCGGCTTGCCGCGTAATGCGGGGAAACCGGGGAGTTTTACCAATCATGTTCGCACACCGCCTTGCCACCCGCGCCGCCCTGTTCGGCGCGCTGGCCCCGCTCGCCCTCGCCGGGCTCAACGCCCAGGCCCAGACCGCTGTCGCCCCCAAGGATGCCAAGGTCGGCGATGTCGTCGCCACGCCGCTCGAAACCGTCAATCTCAAGAAGGAAGACATCCCGCCGATCCTGCTCAAGGCGCGGCAATCGCCCTATACGCTGGTCGGCCTCAAGGGCTGCTCTGCGATCTCGGGCGAAATCCGCCGGCTTGATGCCGTGCTGGGCGACGATATCGACATCGCCGACTATACCAAGGGCGGCATGATGGTGGGCAACACCGCCAAGTCGATCGTCGGCTCACTGATCCCGTTCGGCGGCATCATCCGCGAAATCTCCGGCGCCAACGAAGCGCAGCGGCAGTGGCAGGTGGCGCTGTTCGCCGGCACCGCGCGTCGCTCGTTCCTCAAGGGCGTGGGCCAGTCGCGCGGCTGCCCCTATCCGGCGCGTGCTGCCACCGCCAAGGACGCCAAGGCCATCGCCGCCACCCGTGCGCGCGAAGCGGCCGCCGCCGAGGCTGCCAAGCAAAAGGAAAAGCAGGACAAGCGCAACCGCTGATGCCTGTTCCCCCGGCTCTGCCGCTGGCAGCGCCGGGGGTTTTGCTCAGACGAAGATGATGTCGGAAAGATGCAAGTCGGGCGCGTGATTGAGCGTGGCGATACGGATCGCCTTGCCACTGCCGCTGCCATCGGCGTCGTACCATAGGTTGCCAGTCGCCTGGTCATAGACCAGGCTCTGCACCGGGTTGGCCGCCCGCGTGCCATAGCCGAATTCCACCGCCGGCACAGCGCCGGCATGGGCGCCGGGAAATCCGTCGTCGAACGCGCCCAGGACAAGAGCGATCTTGTCCACGCCCGTGGTGAAATCGGTGATCGCCATGCGACTCGCCGCTTCGGGCCGCAGATCGAACAGAAACGTGTCGCTGCCCGCCCCGCCGGTGACGACGTCCACCCCGCCGCCACCGCTCAGCACGTTGTTGCCGCTGTTGCCGACGATCACATTGTTGGCCGAGTTGCCTGTGCCCTTCAGGTTGCCCGCGCCTTCCACCAGCGTCAGCCGCTCCACCCCATCGGTCAGCGCGTAGCTGACCCGGGCATAGACCTTGTCGATGCCGGCATCGCCGGTATTCTCAAGAACCCGATCATTCGGGCTATCGACGTAATACGTATCGCTACCAGTGCCCCCGGTCATGGTATCCCCAGCGGCCCCGCCATCGAGCAGATCATCGCCATCGCCGCCCAGCAACACGTCCTTGCCGGCGCCACCATAGAGCTTGTCGTTGCCCGCGCCGCCTTCCAGGCGATCCGCGCCGGCGCCACCATCGAGCACGTCGTGGCCGCCGCCACCCAGCAAGGTGTCGTTACCTTCCGCGCCCTTGATAGTGTCGTCGCCCCCCGCGCCTTCAAGGCGGTTGTCCGCCTTGCTGCCATAGATCGTGTCGTTGAAATCGGATCCGATCGCGTTTTCGATTTCCTTGAGCACCACTGTGCCAGCGGAAATCGTATCGATCGGCTTCGTCGTTGCCACCGTGACATAGACGCCGCCTACCGCATCGGCAAAACTCACCGTATCGATCCCGTCGCCGCCGACGATCGTGTCGTTGCCGCCGTGGCCCAGGAACAAGTCGTCCTTGTCGGTTCCGGTCAACTTGTCGGCACCACTGGTGCCTTCGAATGTCTGGCCTGCATTGGCATAAAACTCTTGGCTATGCAGCTTGGAATTCGCGTCCTGCCACAACACCTTGAAGCCACCATCAGGTGTACCGATCACCTGGGCGTTCATCTGGTCGCCGGCGGTCGTGGTGTTGACGATTTGCTCGGCGCTGGTGTCAGCCCCACTTGCATCGAACGCGCGAACTGAAATCTCGCTATAACCGTCGGTACCAACGCTGGCATTCTTGCTTGCCCAGACAATGGCGAACCCGCCATCAGCCAGTCCGGCCACGTCTGTCGACCCAACAAAGCGCGGACCATCCTGACTAATGATAATGTCCTGAGTTGCGGCCAGGCCCTTGGCATCGAACACTTGCGCGTGAAGCGTTCCCAAACCCGCATAACCGTTGCTCGATTTGTTCTCCGACCAGGTGACCACAAAGCCGCCATCGGCCAGCGCCGCCACCTGCAATTCCGAGGGGTTTAGCGAGTAATCAAGCGGCAGAATTGTGGGTGTCACTACTGCAACGCCGTCCAGACCCCGAATGGAAATCGTGAAGCCATGCTGGCCAGACCGCACGCCGTTGTCCCAAGCGGTTGTCAGTAATGAGCCGTCAGCCAACTCCGTCAGAGTAGGTGGCATGTCGCGACCGGAATAGGACGCGAATACCTCTGCGCCGACGCTGCCAGTGGCTAAATCAATGATGTGGAACGTGGCCCTCGTATCTCCTGAACTGAAAACGACGTTGTCGACGACAGCGATCTTGCCGGCATTCGCGCCAGTCAGCGATACGACTGATACTTCCGAAAGGCTGATAGAGCTGAACCGAGGCGAAATTGTATAAGTCCCCGTGCTCACGCCATTCGATGCGTTGGTGTCAGCGATATTGAGAACAATGCTGTCGCCATTGCTCGATGGCTCCGCAACCGTAATGAGATTGCCGTCGGCGAGGCCAAAGACTTTGGAGGCATGCAACGTGATCGCGGTGCCCTCTGCAGCCCCGCAGCCATCAAAGATCGTATAGGTATAATTGCCGGAATTGGGGTTGGTGCGATCTTCGCTCTGAACCAGCACGTCGCCATCGGCAAGCAAGCTGCCAAAGGCATGGTATTGCTGCTGCGCTGACAGCTGAAGCGTCACTTCCGAGCCATTGCGATAAAACGTCATTGAAATCCCCGTTCGTCCTGGCTCGCGCCGACGAAGGGTTGATATTGTATCGCTATGTTACAGTCGAGTGGCCTGCACCAAAATGGACGACAAAAAAGCCGGGGTGTCGCCACCCCGGCTTTTCCGTAAATAACGCTGAGCGAACGGATCAGTACACGCGCGCCTTCGGCTTGATGTACGAAACGTCGTCGGTCAGCGTGTATTCGTGCACCGGGCGGTAATCGAGCTTGATGTCGCCGCTCTTGCCGCCCCAGCCTTCAAACCAGCCCACGGTGTGCTTCATCCAGTTGGCGTCGTCGCGGTTGGGGAAGTCTTCGTGCGCATGGGCGCCGCGGCTCTCCTTGCGGTTGTATGCCGAATGCATCGTGACCGAAGCCTGGCTGATCAGGTTGTCGAGTTCCAGCGTTTCCACCAGGTCCGAATTCCAGATCAGCGAGCGGTCCGAAACGCCGATGTCCTGCATCGAGGCATAGATCTCGCCCAGCTTCTGCTTGCCTTCGGCCATCAACTCGTCGGTGCGGAACACCGCCGCGTGCTGGCTCATCGCGCGCTGCATCTCGGTGCGGATCTTGGCCGTGGGCGAACCGCCCTTGGCGTTGCGGAAGTGGTCCAGGCGGGACAGTGCCAGGTCGGCGCTGTCCTTGGGCAGCGACTGGTGCGCCGTGCCCGGCTTGATCAGTTCCTTGAGGCGCAGGCCCGTGGCGCGGCCAAACACGACAAGGTCGATCAGCGAGTTGGAGCCCAGGCGGTTGGCACCGTGCACCGAAACGCAGGCCGCTTCGCCCACGGCGAACAAGCCCGGCACCACGGTTTCGGGATTGCCATCGGCGCCGATGGTCATCACTTCGCCGTGATAGTTCGTCGGGATGCCGCCCATGTTGTAGTGCACGGTCGGCACCACTGGAAGCGGCTGGCGCGTCAGGTCCACGCCGGCAAAGATCTTGCCGCTTTCGGTGATCCCAGGCAGACGCTCGGCCAGCACCTTGGCATCGATGTGATCGAGGTGCAGGTAGATGTGGTCCTTGTGCGGACCCACACCGCGCCCTTCGCGGATTTCCAGCGCCATCGAGCGCGACACCACGTCGCGGCTGGCCAGGTCCTTGGCCGACGGAGCATAGCGTTCCATGAAACGCTCGCCTTCGGAGTTGGTGAGATAGCCACCTTCCCCGCGCGCGCCTTCGGTGATCAGCACGCCCGCGCCATAGATGCCGGTGGGGTGGAACTGCACGAATTCCATGTCCTGCAGCGGCAGGCCGGCGCGCAGCACCATGCCGCCACCGTCGCCGGTGCAGGTATGGGCCGACGTGGCGGTGAAATAGCAACGGCCATAGCCGCCGGTCGCCAGCACCACGGCATGGCCACGGAAGCGGTGGATCGAACCGTCGTCCATGCACAGCGCGATCACGCCACGGCATTCGCCGTTTTCCATGATCAGGTCGATGGCGAAGTATTCGATGAAGAAGTCGGCATCATACTTCAGGCTCTGCTGATAGAGCGCGTGAAGCATGGCGTGGCCGGTGCGGTCGGCCGCGGCGCAAGTGCGCTGCACCGGCGGGCCTTCGCCCATGTTCTGCATGTGGCCGCCGAACGGACGCTGATAGATCGTGCCATCGGCGTTGCGGCTGAACGGCACGCCGGCGTGCTCGAGTTCATAGACCGCCGCCGGGGCTTCGCGCACCATGTATTCGATGGCGTCCTGGTCGCCCAGCCAGTCAGACCCCTTGACGGTGTCATACATGTGCCAGGTCCAGTGATCGGGCGTGTTGTTCTGCAACGAAGCGGCAATCCCGCCCTGCGCCGCAACGGTGTGCGAGCGCGTGGGGAACACCTTGGTGATGCAGGCGGTGCGCAGGCCGGCCTGGGCCGAGCCCATCGTGGCGCGCAGGCCCGAACCGCCCGCGCCGACAACGACGGTGTCATAGGTATGATCGATGATCTTGTAGGCAGCAGACATGGCTTACGCGGCCCCCAATGCAATGCGGATGATCGAGACGATGCCGAACACGGCAGCGGCGGCAGGCACGAAGTTGATCAGCAGCCAGGAAGCCACCTTGCCGCCTTCTTCGTGGATATAGTCTTCCAGCATGACCTGCACGCCCAGGCGCGCGTGGTACAGCGTGTTGACCACCAGCAGCACCAGCATCGTGGCGCTGAGCGGCTTGGCCGCCCAGCCATGCAGCGTGACGAAATCGTGCGCGGGAAGCAGTGCCAGGCTCACGCCCAGGAAGGGGATGAGGATCAGGTTGCCCACGGCCGTCAGCCGCTGGGCCAGCCAGTGATGCGTGCCGGCGTGGCTGGAACCCAGCCCCCGCACGCGTCCGATCGAAGTTCCGTTACCCATGGTACCTCCGAAAATCAGGTAAGGGCGTGCCGGCGCTCAGCGCAGCAGCACGAAGCCCCAGAACAGAGCCGTAAGACCGACAGACGCGATCAACGTGAAGACCGACCAACGGGCATTGACCGAAAGTTCGTAGCCAACGCCGATGTCGAGCACGAGGTGGCGGATGCCGGTGGCAGCATGCTGGAAGAACGCCCAGGACAGGCCCACCAGCACGATCTTGCCCAGGATCGCGGTCACGGCGGAAAGGCCGCCGCTGGCGCCGGTCCACACGTAGGTGATGAATGTTTCATAGGCTTCCGGGCCGCTGGCAATCGAACCCAGCCACCACAGCAGCAGCGTAAGGCCCACGAAGGCCAGGCCGTTGCCGGTAACGCGGTGGAGGATGGAGACCAGCATGGCCGGACCCCAGCGCCAGATCTGGAGGTGCGGCGAAAGTGGCCGGTTGCTGCGCGCCAGCGCCATGGAACTTCCCCTTCTTATCGCAAAGGCGACCGGGATGAGGTTTCCGGTCAGGACGAGTCGCTATTAGTCGAAAAGCCCCGGGGTGCAAGCCGGCGAAAGGGTGAAGCCGAATTCGTATGTTGTCATGCGGCAGGATCGCGCGCAAACCACAGGCCATGCGCGCCAAACTTCCTTTCGCAGCCGCACTGGCCGGCCTTGTGCTGTCGCCTTTGCCCTCCCCCGCCAAACCTGCTCTTGGCCAGCCCGCCCTTGGCCAGCCAGCCCCGGCCAAGGCGCCGGGCGCGGTCCTGGCCAGTGCTTGTGCCGGTCGCGATGGCTGGGCCGATCCCGCTCCGCCGCAACGGATTTTCGCCAACACCTGGTATGTCGGCACGTGCGGGATAAGCGCCGTGCTGATCACCTCGCCGCAGGGACACGTGCTCGTCGATGCCGGCGTGGCCGATGCTGCGCAAAGCGTGGCCCACAATATCGAGGCTGCCGGGTTTCGCCTGGCGGACGTGCGCTGGATCGTGCTCAGCCACGAACATTCCGATCATGCGGGTGGCCTTGCCGCGCTCAAGCGCATGACGGGCGCACGCCTTGCCGCCCTGCCGGCAGCCGCCCGCGTGCTGGAAACCGGCAAGGTTCCTACCGAAGACCCGCAGGCCGCCTGGCTCAAACCCTTTCCCGGCGTTCATGTCGACCGGGTGCTGCGCGATGGGGACGTGCTGGCAACGGGCGCGCTGCGGCTGGTAGCCCATGCCACGCCCGGCCACGCGCCCGGCTCGACCAGTTGGACCTGGACCAGTTGCGCCGGCCGCGATTGCCGCGCGATCGCCTATGTCGACAGCGTGACGGCCCTTGCCGCGCCGGGCTGGCGCTTTGCCGATCATCCCGCTCATGTCGCGGCGTTTCGCGCCTCGCTCGCCCGGATCGCGCGCCTGCCCTGCACTTTGCTGATCACCCCTCACCCTGGCGCCAGCGACCTGTTCGACCGCCTTGCCGCCGGCGCGCCGCGGCCAGCGCCCGGTGCCTGCCGCGCCTATGCCGCGCGTGGCCGGGCAAAGCTGGACGAGACCCTTGCCAAGGAAGCCGCCAGCCCACAAAGACCCACGCCATGAGCTGGAAAATCACTATCCTTGCCCCGCGCGCCGTGGTTCAGGCCGCGCTGATCGCCCATGAAGACGTGTTCGACTGGGATCCGGAGATCGTTATTGCCGGCAGCGAGATTGCCGAGGACAAACCCGAGGACTGGCAACTGGAAGCCTGGCTGGCCGATGAGCCGGGCGAAACGGAACGCGCCGCAATCGCCGCGCTGTTCGCCGATGGCGCGCCGCCGATGCAGATCGAGGAACTGCCTGAAGAAGACTGGGTCACGCTCAGCCAGCATGGCGTGGAGCCGATCCACGAAGGGCCGTTCCACGTTCACACGCCCGAATATCCGGCGGTGGACCAGCCCGGCATCCGCAATTTCCTGATCCCCACCAGCCAGGCCTTTGGCACGGGGCAGCACGCCACCACGGCCGGTTGCCTGGCCATGCTGGCCCACATGAAGGCCCACGGCGCGGCGGTGCGCAGCCTGGCCGACATCGGCACCGGCACCGGCTTGCTCGCCTTTGCCGGCTTGCACCTGTGGCCCGGCGCACGCGCCATCGCCAGCGATATCGATGCGGTCTGCGGCCCGGTCGTGGCCACCAATGCCGATGCCAATGGCGTGCCGCTGGGCGATGGGCCGGGCAAGCTGGCCATGGTCATCGCGCCGGGCATGGACCACCCGCTGCTGCGCCTTTCCGCCCCTTATGACCTGCTGATCGCCAATATCCTGGCCGGGCCGCTGATCGAACTCGCCCCCGAATTCGCCGCGGCGGTCAAGCCGGGCGGCCATGTCCTGCTCGCCGGCCTGCTCGCCACGCAGGAACGCGCGGTGCGCGCCGCCTATGCCCGCGCCGGCCTGCGCCTGGCCGCGCGCCAGGTGCGCGGCGACTGGTCGATCCTGTGGCTGCGCCGCCGCCCCACCACCCGCATCCGCGCCAGCAAGCCCGGCACGCTGCCGGCATGGTCGCAGAAGTGGTAGGTTCGGTGAAGGCGTCCACCACCTCCAACCCCCTCCTCTAAATAAGAGGGGGCTTTAAAATCAGTCCTTTAACTCCCCCTCCTCTTCAGAGGAGGGGGTCGGGGGGTGGTGGAACCCAAGCACAACCTCTCAAGCCCGGCTTCCCACCATCGCCAGCCCGAACGCCACGAAGATCGCGCCGGTCACGCGGTTGAACAGCTTGCGCGGCGAAGGCTTTTCCAGCCAGCGCGCCACCGAGCGGCCACCCAGCGCATAGAACATGTAGGACGTGATCTCGATCACCCCGAAAGTGGCGACCATGACGGCAAATTGCAGCGGCTTGGGCCGCGCCGGATCGATAAACTGCGGCAGGAACGCCCCGGCGAACAACAGCGCCTTGGGGTTGCTGATGCCGATCAGGAAGCCGGTGCGGAACAGCGCCAGCGGCCTTGGCGCTACCACGGGATCACCGGCACCCACATCGATCGCCGCTTCCTGCGCGGTCCAGGCCTTGTATCCCAGGTAAAGCAGATAGGCCGCACCCACGATCTTGAGCGCGGTGAACAGCTGCGGCATCGCCACCAGCACCGCCGAAAGGCCCGCCGCCGAAAGGCTGAGCAGGCACAGCACCGCCAGGAAGCAGCCGCACATGGCAAACATCGCATGGCCAAAGCCGAGCGTGACGCTGCGCGTCATCACGTGGAGCATGTTGGGGCCGGGCGAAACCGAGATGAAGAACACGGTGACCACGAACAGCCACCAGGTATGCAATGCCATGCCGTTTATCCCGCTGCCTTGAAGATTTCGGCCCAGGCGGCCTCGTCGATTACCTCAATGCCCAATTCGGCAGCCTTTTTCAACTTGCTGCCCGCGCCCGGCCCGGCCACGACCAGGTCGGTCTTGGGCGAGACACTGCCCGCCGCGCGCGCGCCCAGCGCCTCGGCCTGGGCCTTGGCCTCGTCGCGGCTCATGGTTTCGAGCTTGCCGGTGAACACCACGGTCTTGCCGGCGACAGCACTGGCGCGGGTTTCCACGATGAAATCGGGCGGGCTGACTTCGCCCAACAGATCATCCCACACCGCGATGTTGTGCGGTTCATGGAAAAAGTCGCCCAGCGCTTCGACCACCACCGGGCCAACGCCATCGATGCCGAGCAGATCGGCCTTGGCGTCTTCATCGCCGCCATGGGCTTTTTCCGCCACGGCGCGCAAGGCGGGCAGCGTAACGAAGCGCTTCATCAGGTCGCGTGCGGTCACCGCGCCCACGTGGCGGATGCCCAGGCCGAACAGCAGGCGCGCGGCATCGGGCTGCCGCTTGGCCTCGATCGCGGCGATCAGGTTGTCGACCGACTTGTCCTTCCAACCCTCGCGCCCCACGATATCGTCGCGCCGCTTGCGCAGGCGGAAGATGTCGGCCGGGCTTTCCAGCCAGCCCAGCGCAAAGAATTCGGCAATGGTCTTTTCACCCAGGCCTTCGATATCGAGCGCAGCGCGGCTGACGAAGTGCCTGAGGCGCTCGGTCCGTTGCGCCGGGCAGACCAGCCCGCCGGTGCAGCGCACGTCCACTTCGCCTTCCTCGGCCACCGCCTCGCTGCCGCATTCCGGGCAGTGATCGGGAAACACATAGGCCGGGCGCTCGTCGTCGCGCGTCAGGTTTTCAACCACTTGCGGGATGACATCGCCGGCGCGTTGCAAGACCACGCGGTCACCCACGCGCACACCCAGCCGGCCGATCTCATCACGGTTGTGAAGCGTGACGTTGGTAACGGTCACGCCGCCTACCAGAACCGGGCGCAAGCGACCCACCGGCGTCAGCTTGCCGGTGCGGCCCACCTGGATGTCGATCGCCTCCACGGTGGTCTCGGCGCGCTCGGCAGGGAACTTGTGCGCCATGCCCCAGCGCGGCGCCTTGGCCACGAAACCCAGCCGGCGCTGCCATTCCAGGCTATCGACCTTGTAGACTACGCCGTCGATATCATACGGCAAATCAGCGCGTTGCGCCTGGATGCTGCGATAATGCGCCACCATTTGCGCCACATCCTCGCACCGCGTCAGCAAGGGCGAAACCGGCACGCCCCAGGCGGCGATCTGCTGCATCATGTCCCACTGCGTCGCGGCGGGCACTTCGCTCGCCGCGCCCCAGCCGTGCGCCCAGAAGCGCAAGGGCCGGCTGGCCGTCACGCTCGCGTCCTTCTGCCGCAGCGATCCAGCAGCAGCATTGCGCGGATTGGCAAAGACCTTGTCGCCCTTTTCCTCTTGCGCCGCATTGAGCGCCAGGAAATCGGCCTTGGCCATGAACACTTCGCCGCGGATCTCGAACGCGGCAGGCGGCGCCACGCCCGAATCCGTGGCAAGTTCCTGCGGGATGTCGCTGATATGGGCCACGTTGGCCGTCACGTCCTCGCCCACCTGGCCATCGCCACGGGTAGCAGCACGCACCAGCTTGCCATGTTCATAGCGCAGCGAGCAGGACAGCCCGTCGATCTTGTCTTCGGCCGTCATCGTCACTGGCGCGTCGCTTGGCAGGGCGAGGAAGCGGCGCACCCGCGCGACGAATTCCTCCACCTCCTCATCGGAGAACGCGTTGTCGAGGCTCATCATCCGAACCTCATGCGTTACCTTGCGCAAGGGCGAGGACGAAACCTCGTGCCCCACCGCGCGCGAGGGGCTGTCCGCGCGCACCAGATGGGGAAATGCCGCTTCCAGTTCGGCGTTGCGCCGCACCAGGGCATCGTATTCCGCGTCGGAAATTTCCGGCGCATCTTCCGCGTGATAGCGCCGGTTGTGATAGGCAATCTGCCGCGCCAGCCGCATCAGCTCGTTGGCGGCTTCCGCCTCGTTCATCGCTGCCGGATCGCTCATCACTCGCACACTCTCGCCAAGACCGTTGCACACAGGGGGCGGCGGATACGAAATCCCAGCCTTTCGTAAAGCCGGATCGCCGCTGCATTCTCGGCATAGCTGTGGAGGAACGGCTTGTCCCCCCGTTCCAACAGGCGATCGCGCACGTGGCCGATCAGCCGCGCGGCGAGGCCCCGGCCGCGAAACTCGGGCCAGGTGGCAACACCGCTCACTTCGGCAAAACCGGGCGCCGGGCGCATCCGCTCGCCGGCCATCGCCGCCAGGCGCCCATCCAGGAAAATGCCGTAGAACTGGCCATAGCGCCAAGTGTCAGGGCCCCACGGCCCGGGCTTGGTTGCAAGGGCGAGCGCGGTCATGGCCGGCACGTCCGCCTCCCCCAGCGGCACAATGTCCGGCGCGTCGATCCGTTCGGGCACGGCAAGGCGGGCATCGGCCACCATCTGCACCAGCGGCGCCACGCGGCGCACGGCAAGGCCGGATGGCGCCACCACGGCCTGCGGCTCCACCGTCCAGAGTTCATCGTCGGGCGCTGCCAACAACTTGGCCAGATGCTCCTCCGCTCCCGGCGCAGCAGCGGCAAACGGGCCATAGCCCGGATCGATCCGACACGCCGCCTCCGCGCCCGTCCAGCGGGACAGTGCCCGCTGCGGGCCGTTCAGGGCATGCCACACTGGCCGATCGAGCGGCACGAACCCGGCGCTCATGCCTGTTCCAGCAGCCGCCTTGCCTGGGCGCGCGCTTCCTTGGTCACTTCCGCGCCCGACAGCATCCGCGCGATTTCTTCCTTGCGGCCCGCCGCGTCCAGCTTGCTCACCGAAGTGCGGGTAACGGTGCCTTCGCTGGTCTTGGCGATCAGGTAATGCGCATTGCCGCGTGCAGCCACTTGCGGACTGTGCGTTACGGCCAGCAATTGCCCGCCGCGCGCCAGCCGGGCCAGCCGCTCGCCGATGGCGCTGGCCACCGCGCCGCCCACGCCCCGGTCGATTTCATCAAAGATCACGGTCGCCGCCCCGCCTTCTTCGGCCAGCGCCACTTTCAGCGCCAGGATAAAGCGCGAAAGCTCCCCGCCGGAGGCGATCTTGCCCAGCGGGGCAAAATCGCTGCCGGGGTTGGTGGAAATGAGGAATTCCACCCCGTCCATGCCTTGCGCGCTCCAGCGGTCTTCGGGCAGGCGCACCACGGCGGTGTGGAACCGCGCCGCGTCGAGGCGTAGCGGCGCCAGTTCGGCGGCCACCGCCTTGTCCAGCTTGCGCGCCGCTTCGGCCCGCTGCACCGAAAGCGCCTCTGCCTTGGCGCGATAATCGAGGCCGGCATCCATCGCCGCGCGCGCCAGGCCGGCAATCTGCGCTTCGCCGCCTTCGATCGATTGCAGCGCGGCCTGCAAGGCCTCCCGCCGCGTCGGCAGATCGTCTACCGTGCAGCCGTGCTTGCGCGCGGCGGCGCGAAGATCGAACAGCCGCGTCTCGATGCGGTCGAGCAGGCCAGGATCGTGTGCCAGCGCTTCGGCGGCGGCCGCAAGCTTGTCTTCCGCCTCCCCCGCCTCGATCACCGCGCGGTCCAGCGCTTCGAGCGCTTCGGCCAGCAGGGGATGCTCGCCGGCGATGCGGTCCAACCGCCGCGCTGCGCTGCGCAGTTGCACCAGCGGCGCATCAGAGCCCTGCCACAAGTGCTGCAATTCGTTGAGATCGCCCGAAAGCTTCTCGCCCTTCTGCATCGTGGCGCGTTGCAGGGCGAGTTCCTCCTCTTCGCCCGCCACCGGCTTCAAGGCATCGAGCTCGGCCAGATGCGCCTCGATCAGGTCCTGCTCGGCCGCCGCGCTGGCGAGTTGCGCGCGCGCCTGCGCCAAGGCCTGCTCGGCCGCGCGCCAGGTTTCCCACGCCCGCGCCACCGCCGCGTTGTCGGCCCGGGCATAGCGATCGAGCAGCATGCGATGGCCGCGCGCATTGACCAGGCCGCGATCGTCATGCTGCCCGTGCAGTTCCACCAGGAACCGCGCCAGTTCGCGCAGCAGCGCCACGCCCACGGGTTGATCGTTGACATAGGCACGGCTGCCGCCATCGGCGCGCAGGCGGCGGCGCAGCAGCAGCGGCTCGCCCGGCTCCCAATCGATCGCGGCCTCGGCCAGCACGGCTTCCACCACACCCGGGCGTTGGGCAAATTCGAACGTGGCCGTCACGCTCGCCACGTCTTCTCCGGCGCGGACCAGCCCACTATCGGCGCGATCACCCAGAACCAGGCCCAGCGAATCCAGCAGGATCGATTTACCGGCGCCGGTTTCCCCGGTCAAAACGCCCAAACCGCCCGGAAACGCGAGGTCCAGTGCCTCGATCAGGACGACATTGCGGATGGAAAGCCCGGTCAGCATCCGTTGTTCCTAGCGTGTTGCAACGCCCTCGTCACGCCCTTGCGTTCCCGTCTTGTTTCACATCGGTGACACGGTGTCGCCTCGCCGCAATGTGACGGCCGTATGGGATTCGCAAGACAACGGCAGCATATGAAGGGAATGGGTCATGGATCGCCCAACCGACCGTAGCTTTGCCCCTCTTGGCGAATGGATCAAGGGCGCCCCCGATTGGCTCGACAAGCCCGAACCGCGGGGCTTCCGGCCCAAGCGGCGCGTGCGCACCGTGTGGATTTCCGATCTCCACCTCGGCACGCGCGGTTGCAACGCCGACATGCTGCTCGATTTCCTCTCGGCGATCGAATGCGAAACGCTCTATCTTGTGGGCGATATCGTCGATGGCTGGCGCCTGTCGCGCGGGTGGTACTGGCCCGATGCCCACAACGAAGTGGTGCGCCGCGTGCTCAAGATGGCCCACCGCGGCACGCGCGTGGTACTCATCGCCGGCAACCATGACGAGATGCTGCGCCCCTATGCCGGCATGACCTTCGGCGGCGTGGAACTTGCGCTCGATACCATCCATCGCACGGCCGATGGGCGCCGCCTGCTGGTCACGCATGGCGACGGGTTCGATGGCGTGGTGCTCTATGCCCGCTGGCTCGCGTTCCTGGGCGATGCGGCCTATGCCGTGCTGCTGCGCGCCAACCGCTGGGTCAACCTGGTGCGCCGGCAGTTCAAGCTGCCCTACTGGTCGCTCTCGGCCTACATGAAAAAGCGCGTGAAGAACGCCGTGCAATTCATTTGCGACTTTGAAGAAGCCGTGGCCCACGCCGCGCGCGACATGGGCGTGGACGGGGTGGTGTGCGGCCACATCCACTGCGCCGAAATCCGCCAGATCGGCGATGTCACCTATTACAACGATGGTGACTGGGTGGAAAGCTGCACCGCGCTGGTGGAAGATTTCACCGGCGCCATGAGCATCGTCGACTGGGCCGAGGAACTGCGCAAGCAGGCGCCGTTCACCCCGGCAACCACGCTCGAACTGCCCAGCCCGGCCGAAACGGAAACCGTCTGATGCGCATTGCCCTGGCGACGGACGCCTGGACCCCGCAGGTCAACGGCGTGGTGCGCACGCTCACCACCACGGTCGGCCATCTGCGCGCGCGGGGGCATGTGGTGGAATTGCTCACACCCCAGCAGTTCCGCACATGCGCCCTGCCCGGTTATGGTGAAATTCGCCTGGCCATGGCGCCGCGGTTCGGCACGCGGCGCACCCTGCGCGATTTTGCCCCCGATATCGTCCATATCGCCACCGAAGGCCCGATCGGCTGGGCCGCACGCAGCTGGTGCAAGGCCTCTGGCGTGCCGTTCACCAGCGCGTTCCACACCCGCTTTCCCGATTATGCCGCCATGCGCACGGGCCTGAGCCCCGATGTGTTCTGGCCGGTGATGCGCCGCTTTCACGCGCAAAGCGCCGCCGTGCTGGTTTCCACTCCCAGCCTGGCACGGGAACTGGCCGGGCACGGCATTCACCAGACCCGGCTATGGTCGCGCGGGATCGACGCCGATCTGTTCAATCCCGGTCACGGCCCGCTGCCCGAGATCGCGGCGCTTCCCGGCCCGATCCTGCTCTATGTCGGCCGGGTGGCGGTGGAAAAGAACCTGGGCGCCTTTCTCGATTGTGCGGTTCCCGGCAGCAAGGTCGTGGTGGGCGATGGGCCAGACCTGGCCATGCTCAAGGCCCGCTATCCCCACGCGCATTTCACCGGCGCACTGTCTGGCACGGCGCTGGCGCAGGCCTATCGCGCCGCCGATTGCTTCGTGTTCCCCAGCCGCACCGATACCTTTGGCCTGGTGATGATCGAAGCGATGGCCTGCGGCGTCCCCGTCGCGGCCTTTCCCGTCGCCGGCCCGCTCGACGTGGTGGGCGCGGCGGGCCTTGGTGCGCAAGGCAACCTGCTCCGCCCGATCGGCGCCTGCGATGAAGACCTGGGGCAAGCGATTGCCACGGCGCTCGCCTGCCGCCGCGAAGATGCCGCCGCCTATGGCGCCAGCTATTCCTGGGAAGCGGCCACCGACCAGTTCGAAGCGGCGCTCGCCACGGCCGTGGAACAGATCGCCCAGGCCGCCTGACGGCGCAAGATCCTCCCTGTCGCAAAGCGATGGGGAGGCGGTGGGCGGCAGGCCCGACGAAGGGGCCGTCCCGCCCCATGGTGCACTGCAACCAATTGCGGCCTGACGCATTTGCCCGGAACGCCCCCACCGCACGGAGCCTTCCATGTCGCAGCGCACTCTGATCCAGTTCTTCCATTGGTACCTGCCCGAGGGCCGCTTGTGGGACGATACCGCCGCCGCCGCACCAGGCCTGGCGGAAATGGGCGTGACCGACGTGTGGCTGCCGCCCGCCACCAAAGGCGCCAGCGGCGCGATGTCGGTCGGCTATGACACCTACGACTTGTTCGACCTGGGCGAGTTCGACCAGAAAGGCACCGTCCCCACCAAGTATGGCACGCGCGCCGCGCTGGAGACGGCCTGCGCCGCGCTGCGCGACCATGGCCTGCGCGTGATCCACGATGTGGTGTTCGATCACAAGATGGGCGCGGACGAGACCGAGCGGGTGCAGGTGCGCCGCGCCAATCCGGAGAACCGCACCGAGATCGAGGACGAAGCCTTCGACGCCACCACCCACACCCGCTTCACCTTCCCCGGCCGCGCCGGCGCGCATTCGCGCTTTGTGTGGGACCACAAGTGCTTTTCGGGCGTGGATCGCATCGAAGACCCGGAAGAAGACGGCGTGTTCCGCCTCGTCAACCAGTATGGCGACGGCGAATGGAACGAAGAGGTGGACGACGAACTCGGCAACTTCGATTTCCTGATGGGCGCCGACGTGGAGTTCCGCAACCGCGCGGTCTACGAGGAATTGAAGTTCTGGGGCCGCTGGCTGGCCGAGCAGGTGCCGGTGGACGGCTTTCGCCTGGATGCGGCCAAGCACATTCCCGCCTGGTTCTTCCGCGATTGGGTGGGCCATTGCCGTGACAGTATCAGCCCCGATCTGTTCGTGGTGGCCGAATACTGGCACCCGGATCGCGAAGCGCTGGCCACCTATCTGGAACGCACCGATCACCAGCTTTCGCTGTTCGACGCCGCGCTCGTCCACCGTTTCCACGATGCCGCGCGCGCAGGCGCCGATTACGACTTGCGCACGATCTTTGATGGCACGCTGGTGCAAAGCCAGCCCGACCACGCTGTCACTATGGTGGCCAACCACGATACCCAGCCGCTCCAGGCGCTCGAAGCGCCGGTGGAAGACTGGTTCAAGCCGCTCGCCTATGCGCTGATCCTGCTGCGCGAGGGCGGCGTGCCCTGCCTGTTCCACCCCGATCTCTACGGCGCGAGCTATGCCGATACGGGCAGTGACGGGCAGACGCACGACATCACGCTGGCCCCGGTGGCGTGCCTTGCCAAGCTGACGCAGGCGCGCCAGCGGTTTGCCCACGGGCCGCAGACCGACTTGTTCGCCAGCGCCACCTGCATCGGCTTCATCCGGCATGGCACGGCCGAGGCACCGGGCTGCGTGACGATCCTGAGCAACGGCGAGCCGGCCTCGCTCTCGGCCGAACTCGGCCCCGACCACGCCGGCGCCACCTTCGTCGATTGGCTCGGCCACTGTGATGGCGAATGCGTGGCAGACGAGGCCGGGCGGCTCGAGGTGCGTTGCGAGGGTGGCAGCGTCAGCGTGTGGGTCGACAAGGCCGCACTGTGACGCGGAATTGTTACCGAATGTTCCAAATCGGCTAATCACAATTGGCAAGGGACTGCCCGCCGCCACTTGTTGCCAATCTGCAACACGCTGGCGGCGGAAGTTTCTGGCAGCGGCACGATTTGGAACCTCATTTTCCCAGCGATGTTCAGCAGGTGGGACAGCATCATGGGGAATATCATGACTATCAAATCACTTACCGCAATCGCTATCGCCGCAGCCGGTCTGCTGGCTCAGCCCGCTTTCGCCCAGGACGATACCGCAGCGCCTTCCAACGGGACGACATTCCGTGGCATTCGTGTCGAAGGAAACGCGGGTGGGGACCGTTTCCAGTCGGAAGGTAACCATAACGACAAGTTCGGCTATGGCGCCACGGTCGGTTTCGACGGCACCTATGGCCAGCACATCCTGGTCGGCGCCGAGGGCAGCTACTGGCGCGCCAACAACTGGAACGAAAACTGCACCGGCCTCGCCGATGGCAACAGCATCTGCCACAAGTCGTTCGAGGAATGGGGCGCCGCCGTGCGCGCCGGCTATATCACTTCGTCGGGCGTGCTGTTCTTCGGCAAGGCCGGCTATGTGAACGGCGAACAGCGCAAGCGGATCGACGATCCTTCGGGCACGCAGCTGGTCTACGATCACTATCGCGCCGATGGCTACCAAGTGGGTGGCGGCATGGAATTTTCGCCCACGCACAGCCCGCTCTACATGAACGTGCAGTACGTCTATTCCAACTATCATGGCCATTCGTCGCGCCAGCGCGTGATGGCTGGCGTGGGTGTGCGCTTCAAGTAAGCGCAGCCAACGCGGCACGATCTGCGGGGTGGCGCGGCAACGCGGCCACCCCGCTTTGCATTTTCTGTCTTTAAACCAATATGTTCCTTCGCCTTGGCTTACGCTCGGAATATTTCGTCGTTGCGCGCGTGAACCAACCGGCGGTTCGGTCGTTGCGCAGGCATTGTTGCTGGATTGTAACCACCGGAAGGACACCATCATGCGCCGATTTTCCACCAAGATTGCCTTTGCGCCCGCGCTCGTCGCCGCGCTCAGCCTCAGCGCGCTCGATGCTGCACCGGCTTTTGCGCGCCATCATTATCATTCGCGCGCGCACTACCGCTGGTGCCGCCATTCCAGCGGCACGACCGGCCTGATTGCCGGCGGTGCAGGCGGCGCGCTGCTCGGCCATGCCTTGATCGGCGGCCCCGTGGGCATCGCGGCCGGTGCCGTGGGCGGCGCGTTGGGTGGCCGGGCCATCGATCGCACGATGACCGCCAAGAAGCGCTGCCGCTAAGCCCGGCTGCCGTCGTCTTTGCGACATTGCCGATGACAGGCCTGTCTGCAAAGGCGCGCGGCAATCGCATTGCGGCTGCCAGCGTTGCCGCAGGCCTGGAGATCCTCCTGGCCTTGCTCTTGCTGTTTGGCCTCGCCTCGCCCCACGGCGCGGGCGAGGCCATGCGCAACGGAATTACCGCGATAACACTGTCGCACCCGCCAGCGCCCATCGCCAGCAAACCGCCGCCATCGCAGCCGCACCATTCGCACGCCGCGAGCAAGGCCGCGCCCGCCGCCCTGCGCGCCCAGGCCGCTCCGGTTTTTGCCGCTGTCACGCCTTGGGCCAAGCCTCCGCCCATTCCCGTCGCGCCGCAAGTTGCCCTGGGACTCGCGCCCCATAGTGGCGCCGCGCTCGTACCCGGACCGGGCAATGGGGCGGGCGGCCAGGGCAATGGCACGGGTTCGGGCACCAGCGGCACCGGTGATGGCGACGGCGGTAGCGATCCCGAATGGACCGGCGGCAAGATCAAATCGTCCGATTACCCGCCGGCCGCGCGCGCCGCCCAGGCCCAGGGCACCACCTCGGTTACCATTTCCGTGACGGCACAAGGCCGCCCCAGCGCTTGCCGCGTCACCCAATCCAGCCGCAACCCGGCGCTGGACGCCACCACATGCGAGCTGGCGATGAAGCGCTTCCGCTTCCGCCCGGCGCGCGACGCATCGGGCCGCGCGGTGGCAGGCGAAGTGGATTACGACCAGGAATGGACGATGGGCATCCTCTCTGACGCGCCATAGCGCGATCGGCTTGGGCCCAGCCGTCATCGGCGATTTGTAGTTGGAAATATTTTTGGCCCAGGCCCGAAATTCCCCGGCAATCCCGGCAAAATCGTTATGCAGAAAATCGATAAATTGACCCGAAAAATCTGGACTCCATGGGCCGGAACCAGAATTGTCTTTCAATTTTTCCACAACGTGTTATTAGAGTTCTGCTTACGTCGCATGCGACGGATAATCGGCAGCTTTATGCCCACCCCTTTATCCTTTTCTAGCACTATCGAAGCCGGGATGCGCTGCTTTTGGCGCATGCCCGTCATACTTGGGATAAAGGACTATCCATATGACCACCGGAACCGTGAAATTCTTCAACGTCGACAAGGGTTACGGCTTCATCGCGCCCAATGGCGGCGGTAACGATGCGTTCGTGCACATCTCGGCCGTCGAACGCGCCGGAATGCAGACCCTCGAAAAGGACCAGGCCGTTTCCTATGACCTGGAAACCGACCAGCGCGGCAAGACCTCGGCCGTGAACCTTCAGCCGGCGTGATGGATGCGAGGCGGTGCGGCCAACCGGTCGCATCGCCCCACCCTCGCGTTGAACAAGCTGGAGCCTAGACATGACTGATCCGAAAAATCGCCCGTTCCTGATCAACAAGGATGACGAGGGCCATTTCCGGCTGACCGTGCGCACCACGCGCTACAATTCGCAGGGCTACCCCGTGGTCACCGCGTCGCTTCAGGACGAAGTGTTCCAGACCATGGCGAAGGCTCGCCTGTTTGCGCGGGAAAACTTCAACGCGCAGCCGGGCGAATACGCGTCGAAATAGCCGTTACCGCATTCGCGCGAACGCGGTTGCGCACATCCACGGCCAACGTGTGACGAACCGCTTGGCAAACCCGATCGTTTCGATTGCCAGGCGTGATGTGCCCGCAACCCCCAGCCGCCGAAAGGAAGACCATGGCCAAGAGCCAGAAGAAATCGAACAAGGAAATCCGCAAGCCCAAGGCCGCCAAGCCGCCTAAGCTGAACGCTTCCAACCATGCCACCAAGCCTGCGCCGGTCGGGATCGTCACGATCAAGACCTGACAGCAGCCCGCACCGGCCCGGCCGCACGCCGGCGAATGCCTGCATTCGCCCGCGACGGGCACGTGCCATGCAGGCATTTTCTATCGCAAGCTTGTTGCTGGCAATTCCCCATTTCCGGGCAATGGCACGATGCGCCAGGCTCGCGATCACGTGGAGGACACGCCATTGATGAACGCGCTTCCCAACCTGACCGATCAGCAATTGCTCGAGGCACACGAAGCCTCCGACATTTCCGCGATCAACGGCATCGTCAGCCTCGCCAATATCCTGCGCGGCCGCAACATCCTGAGCGACGCCGAAGCCTCGGCACTCTACGAGAGCATGAGCCTGCCGCTGGGCATGGCCAAGTATGCCGACAATCCTTCCGTGCAGGACATCCAGCTCAACCTGGACCGGCTTTTCGCGATGGTCGTCGATCCAGGCTGAAGGCTGGCCTCGTCCGAGCAAAAAGAGCTTCTCAGCCCAGCTTATCCTTACGCGAACGCAAGTGCTGCACAGCACAGGCGGAGAGACACATTCGAACGGCTGGTTTCACCCACTTGCGGACCATCGCAATATCGATGAAAATAGTCCCGATGGATCGTTCCCCCTTGATACACCGGCAGGGATGGCGCGGAGCGGCAATCGGCACTCTGGTAGCGCTTGCTGCGATCGTGGCTGCGGTTTGGTTAGGGGGAGCAGGTCACGGCTCTTATGTCGCTGCTCGCGCACTTTTCCCGTTCTCTATGCTTCTGACGTTGCGCGAACGGAGCATTGGGCCAATTGGGATCGGCGTGGGTCTTGCTCAGTTTCCGCTGTACGGCACACTGATTGGCAGCGCCATAGCCACAAAAAATTACCGCGCCGTTGGTGTTGCGGCGGCTGCCCACCTCGTTGCCGGTCTCGCCTGTTTTTCGGGAATCCTGAGCGCTTTCGCTTAGCGAACGAATGACCGCTTCCCACAATTCCAGTCCATTCCTTCGTCATTCCGCGCAGGCGGGAATCCAGTTCTGGGGTGCCGTCAACACTGAAGCGGCGCCCCTTCCCGCAGTAGCCTTTGGATTCCTGCCTTCGCGGAAATGATGGAGTTGGAGGTTACAAAGGCAACTCCCGACCAAAATTGCCTTCTGTCTTTTCCAAACGGCGTGAATTGCCGGTGCAACGGCGCGCGCCGTCACGAAAAAGGGCGCCCGATCAAGGCGCCCTTTTGCATGTCGTCTCTGCGTCCGAAAAATCACGCCGCGGTGATATCGTCACCCTTGGCGTTCATCAGCTTGAACGCGCGCTTGTACCATTCGCTGCCCGGGTAGTTGGTGCCCAGCACGGCGGCGGCCTTTTGCGCTTCGTCGCGCACGCCCAGCGCCAGGTAGCATTCGACCAGGCGGAACAGCGCCTCGGGCGTGTGGCTGGTGGTCTGGTACTTGTCGATCACCACGCGGAAGCGCAGCGTGCCGGCCAGCCACTTGCCGCTCTTTTCATAGAAGCGGCCCACTTCCATTTCCTTGCCGGCCAGGTGGTCGTTCACCAGGTCGAGCTTGAGGCGAGCGTCGGTCGCATATTGGGTATTGGGATAGCGGCGGATCACTTCGGTCAGCGCGGTCAGCGCCTGCTGGGTGATCTTCTGGTCGCGCGTGACGTCGCTGATCTGCTCGTAATAGCACAGCGCCACCAGGTAATAGGCATAGGGCGCGTCCTTGTTGCCGGGGTGGATCGACAGGAAGCGCTGCGCGGTCTGCACCGACTTGGCATAGTCGCGCGCCACGTAATAGCTGAAGGCGCCCATCAACTGCGCCCGGCGGGCCCAGGGCGAATAGGGATGCTGGCGCTCCACTTCGTCGAACAGCGCGGCCGCCTGCTTGGCATCGCCACGGTCCAGGCGGTCCTTGGCGGTCATGTACAGCGTGTCCACGTCGCGCGCGACATAAGCCACGTCCTTCTTGGCCTTGTTGCCGCCCGCGCAGCCTGCGGTCAGGCCAATGGCAACGGTTGCGGCGGCAAGAACGGCGATGCGCAGCGGGCTGCGGCCAGAAGCAAGAAGGGTCATGGGCCGTCCTATAGCCAGCGGCTTGGCCCACGCCAAGCGAAGGTTGAAGCCACACGCAAAAGTTGCGGTTGATTGCGTTTTTGGGTGCATCCCGGGCCTAAGATGCGATCCGCTGACGCGGATTCACGCCTCTGCCGCCTCGTCGAACGGGGGCACCAGCGTGATCCCATCGGCCAGCGTCACCTTGTCGAGCATGTCGGCCATTTCGTCACGCAGCCGGATCATCAGCCCGCGCAGGCGGCATTCCGCCTCGGGCAGGCAATTGGCGCAGTGTTCGTGCGCGTTGCGGCTGGCACAGGGCACCAGGGCCAGGCTGCCACGGGTCAGGCGGATGATATCGCCATAGCGGATATCCACCGGGGGCAGCGCCAACTCATAGCCGCCGTCGCGCCCGCGCTGGGAAATCACCACGCCTTCGCGGGCCATTTCCGAAAGGATCACCGTAAGGAACTTGCGCGGGATGTTCTGCGCCTCGGCAATCGCGTCAAGCCGCACCGGCCCTTGTCCAAACGTGTCGGACAGATGTTGCAGAGCACGGATCGTATAACGCGTTTTTTGCGAGAGCATGTGAAATACAAAAAGACGGTTGGCCGCGAATGTCAACGCCACAACTTGAATATCCCGGTGCAGCATCGCTTTTGCAGCCATGCTGCACCGGGAAAACGCCATTTACGGCTTGATGCGCTGCTCCACGAAATCGAGACGCGCGCGATAGGGGTCTTCCACTTGCGCCGCGCCCGATGCATCGATCACGTGCACCGTGGTGTCGGTGGGCGTCACTTGCGGCCAGGGCGAAAGGCCGGGCAGCCCATCGGGGCGCCCGGTCTTGGCAAAGGCCACCCACAGCTTGTGCGTGAGCGTCGCCACCGGCTGTTCGGCAGGAATGGCAGTGGGCTCCTTGCGCCCGGCCAGGCTGTCGAACACATAAGGCAGTTCCGAGGCATGCGGCGCACCGCCCATCGCCGCCAGCGGCGCCGGATGCGCATAGGCAAAGCGATAGAGCCACACCGGTTGGCGCGGCGCCAGCAGCCGCGCCACGGCGCGCGCGGGCTCGATGAACATGCTGTCGGCACTGGTCATCGTCCCCACCACCAGGCCGGTAGCGGTGCCTTGCGGATCATAAAGCGCGCGCGCCTTGTCCGCATCGGCACCATAGCTGGCAAAGATCGCCGCCTTGTCGGTCGTCCTCGGGAAACCATCAGCCGAATTGGACCCGATCAACACCGGCACCGGCGCATCGAGCCCCGCGGCGGCCGCATCGTTGGACGCGCCGACGATCGTCTGCCCATCCACCATCGGCCCGGAATAACCGGTCTGCGCCATGGTCATCATGCTCAGGTTTCCGGTCACCTTCGCTTCGGGCAAGGCGCGCAGGGCCGCCGCATCAAGGCCGGGGGCAAAGTCGGCGCCGATCTTTGCTGCGCGCGCGATGGTCGGCATCGGCAGCGTGCCATCACGCCCGCCGCCCGATTCGATGATGGCACGGGCAAACAGGCCGCGCGCCAGCGGCGATTGTAGCAGCATGTGCATGCTCATGCCACCGGCGCTTTCGCCAAACACGGTTACGTTGGCCGGATCGCCGCCAAAGGCCGCAACATTGGCCTGCACCCACTTGAGCGCGGCGATCTGGTCCAGAAAGCCGAAGTTGCCGCCCAGCCCTTCGGCCTTGAGCGCAGGATGGGCAAAGAACCCGAACCGGCCCAGCCGATAGTTGAGGCTGACCAGCACCACCCCGTCGCGGGCAAAGGCCGCGCCGGAATAGACCGCCGGCGAGGTGCCGCCGTTGACGAAGCCGCCACCGTGCACCCACACCATCACCGGCAGGCGGGCGTTTGCCGCGGCGCCCGCAGGCTTCCACACGTTGAGATAGAGACAATCTTCGGCCGGCTGCGTCCGGATCGGCGCAGCATCGGGCGGGAACGGCGCCTGGGCGCAATCATGGCCATATTGCGTGGCATCGCGCGGGGTGCTCCACGCCGGCGCCGGTTGCGGCGCGCGCCAGCGCAAGTCGCCCACCGGCGGCGCGGCATAGGGAATGCCCTTGAAGCTCGCCACGGTACCCTCCACCGCGCCCACCAGCGCGCCCTGCGCCACCGTGACGGTGGGCGCGGCGGCTGGCGTGGGCGCCGGCTTGGCCAGCGCGGAAAGCGGCAGCGCCAGGGCGCCGGCCATCAGCAAGATCTTGTGCATGTTCATCGCCCTCAATCCTTCCAATTGCGCGCCGGCAGGCGCACCGTCACCACTTGTCCCAGCGTCTGGGCATCGCTGCCCAGGGCAAAGCCATAGCTGCCCGCCGGCATCGTCCAGCCGCCGCTGCTCTTGGGCCCGCCCTTCGTGTCATCGCGCCAATCGGCCAGCAGGCGCGGATCGATCGGCACGCTCACCGTCTTGGCCTCGCCCGGCTCAAGATGCACGCGGGCAAAGCCCACCAGGCGGCGCTTGGGGCTGCCGGCGCGATCCACCAGATAGACCTGGCCCACATCGTCGCCCGCCACCTTGCCGGTGTTGCGCAGCGTAAAGCGCGCGGTCTTGCCGTCCACGCTCAACCCCTCGCTGGCAAAGGTGGTGTAGCTCAAGCCATAGCCGAACGGAAACAGCGGCTTGGCACCCTTGCGGGCAAACCAGCGATAGCCCACGTCAGACCCTTCGATGTTGTAATCGGCCTTGAGCGTGGCATCGGGCGTGGGCGGCGTGCCCATGAAATCGGGATCGAGCGTATCGCTGCCATCCACCTTGGGCCGGGGCAACTGGTCCACGCTGGCGGGGAACGTCACCGGCAGGCGCCCGCCCGGATTGGCCTCGCCAAACAGCACCTTGGCGATCGCTTCGCCACCGCGCGCGCCGGGATACCACGCTTCCACCACCGCGGCGGTCTTGTCCAGCCAGGGCATGGCCACCGGCCCACCGGTTTCCAGTACCACGATCGTGCGCGGATTGGCCGCCGCCACCGCCGCGATCAACGCGTCCTGGCCATCGGGCAGCGACAGGTCGGGCTGGTCCAGCCCTTCGGTGCGCCATTCGGTGGCAAACACGATCGCCACGTCTGCCCGCCGCGCCGCTTCCACCGCATCGGCGATATAGCGCCCGTCGCGGAAATGCACCGCGGCTTGCGGCACGCGCGCCTTGATCGCATCGAGCGGGCTGGAGCGGTGGAACTGCTGCTGCATGATCCCCGCAAACGGACCGGAAGCGAGCACCGGCCGCGCCACCACCGGGCCACCATCGCCCTGCACCTGGCTCGACCCGCCGCCCGAAACCACACCGCCATCGGCATAGCCGCCGATCACCGCCACGTTCCTGGCATCGCGCAGCAAAGGCAGCGCATTGTTCTGGTTGCGCAGCAAAACGATGCCGGCGATCGCCGCCCGTTCGGCCACGGCGGCGTGGGCAGCCTCGTCCCACGTTCCGCCCGCCGTCACCGGGTGCTGGTCCACACCGGTGGCATATATCGCGGTCAGCACACGGCGGTTCATGTCTTCCAGGCGCGCGGCCCAGGCCTTGTTGCCCGCGGCCTTTTCCGCCAGCTTGCTGCCGAAATAGACCGCCTTGTCCAGCTGTTCGCCCGATTGCTGGTCAAGGCCCGCCGTCGCGGCCTCGATCCCCGGCACCGCGCCCCAGTCCGACATCACGAAACCCTTGTAGCGCCAATCGCGCTTGAGCACGGAATTGAGCAACCAGTCGCTGGCGCAGGCGCGCGGGCCGTTGACGCGGTTATAGGCGCACATGATCGAGCCGGGCTGGCCCTGCTCGATACCGATCTGGAACGCCAGCAGGTCGCTTTCGCGCGCGGCGGCGTTGTCGATCTGGATATCCACGAACTGGCGGCCGGTTTCCTGGCCATTGAGCGCGAAATGCTTGATCGTGGAAATGATGTGGTTCGATTGGATGCCCCGGATCGCGGCGCCGACCAGCACGCCCGACAGCAGCGGGTCTTCCGACAGGTATTCGAACGTGCGGCCATTGCGCGGATCACGCGTCAGGTTGACGCCACCGGCCAGCAGCACGTTGAAGCCGCTGGCGCGCGCCTCTGCCCCGATCATCGCGCCGCCGTCATGCAGCACCGCCGGGTCCCAGCTGGCAGCCTGGGCAATGCCCGATGGCAGGGCCGTGGCGCCCCGCTTGCGGGCGCCCGAAACCCAGGCAACGCCCAGGCTCGCGTCGGTTTCCTTGAGCGCGGGAATGCCCAGGCGCGGCAACCCGGCGATATAGCCGGCACCCGGCACGGCATCGGCCGGAATCGGCGGCGAATTGGGAAACAGCTGGATCGCCATGATGCCGTGGGTCAGCGTCGTGCGCTCGTCCGCCTGCAGGGCCTTCACGGTCTGGGCGGCACGCGCATCTGCCGCTGCAAGGTCAACCGGCGCGCCACCGGGCGCCGGGTTGGCCGCCGCGTTGCCCGCGGCCTGCGCGTGCGCCATGCCCGCCCCGGCGACGGCCAATGCCATCACCGACAAAAATCTCATGCCCATTGTCGCATCCTTCCCACGGCGGCCCTGCCACCAAACGCTTGTGCGGCCATCGTGCCTGCACTTGTCAGCGTTGTCAATTGTCGCGACCGTTGGCTTGCCCGCCAATCCGGTTCATATCGGACGCCATGCCAGATCCCGTGCAAGACGCCGCCACCCCGCCTGCCCCCGCCAAGCCCGCACCCGCGCGTGCCGCTGGCAGCATCACGATGCACGATGTTGCGCGCCGCGCCGGCGTTTCTCTCAAGAGCGTGTCACGCGTGATCAATCGCGAGCCGCACGTGTCGGACAAGCTGCGCACCAAAGTGGAACAGGCCATCGCCGAGCTGGACTATGTGCCCGATACCGCTGCCCGCTCGCTGGCCGGGGCGCGTTCATTCATCATCAGCGTGCTGTTCGACAACCCCAGCCCGAACTACACGATGAAGCTGCAGGCCGGCGCCTATCGCGCCTGTGTCGATCACCAGTATCACCTGCGGATCGACCGCATCGATTCCGCGCGTCCCGATGCCGAGATCGTGGCCGAACTGGCCGCGCTGCTGCGCAATGGCCGCTGCGATGGCTTCGTGCTGACCCCGCCGCTGGCCGACATACCGGTCGTGCTCGATTTCCTGCAGGCGCAGGGCGTGCGCCATGTGCGCGTCGCCCCGGAAAACCCCAGCGCACAAGCCCCTGGCGTGGGGATGGACGATACCGGCGCGGGTGCCGCGGTGGCGCGCCTGCTATGGCGGGCAGGGCATCGGCGCTTCGGCGTGATCACCGGCCCGGCCAACCATGGCGCGGCCGCGCGCCGCCGCCTCGGCTTCCTCGCCGCGCTTGCCGAACTTGGCCACCGCGGCCACGTGGCCGAGGCCAATGGCGGCTTTGCATTCGAAGGCGGCATTCGCGCCGGGGCGCAATTGCTGGCCAGCCAGCCACGCCCCACCGCGATCTTTGCCACCAACGACGATTCCGCCGCCGGGGCACTGGTCGCCTGCGCGCAAGCCGGGCTGACGGTGCCGCAAGACATTTCGCTCTGCGGCTTCGACGATAGCTGGGTGGCGCGCTCGGTCTGGCCCTATCTCACCACGGTGTACCAGCCGATCGAAGAGATGGGCTATGCCGCCGCCACCCTGCTGATGGACCGCGACGGCAGCGACGCCCCGCCGCTGCGCCAGATGCCCTATCGCCTGGTGGAGCGGGACTCGATCGCCCCGCCCCCACACGAGATTTAGCGCGTCGTGCCCAAAACGACCGGGCCGACCAGGCCGGAGGCGCGCAGCGGCGCATCGGCGTTGTAGGTCGGGATGGTCGTCCACGTCACCTTGGTGGTGACGCCCGGCTGCGCATCGCCGATCAGGCGGTTGACCCAGCTGTTGGCCACGCGGACCTGCACGGTATTCGCGCCGCTGCGCACCGCGCCTGCCACGTCGAAGCGATAGGGCGCGTGCCACTGCGTACCCAGGTCATGGCCGTTGACGATGACCTGGGCGATATCGTGCACTTCGCCCAGGTCCAGCCACAGCGGCTGGCTCTTCTTCCACCCCTTGGGCAGGCGGAAGCTGCGCGTATACGTGGCAATGCCCGAAAAATAGCGCACGCCGGCATCGGCATTCTGGTCCAGCCGCGCCAGCGTGGGCAAGGCGATGCTGGCAGGCGCACCTCGGCCCGGCTGGAACGCCACGCTCCACCCGGTGCGCGGCGCCCCGGCGAGTTCGCCCAGCGGCACATCGCGCACCGGCTTGAGCTGCACCTGGCTGGCCGTTGCCGGCTTGCGGAACACCACGAAGACCGAGCTTTCCGCCGCCAGGCTGAGCGGCACGATCGTCTCGCCGTTTTCGATGCGATAGCTGACCGGCTCCACCTTGCCGCTATCGGCATGCCACAGTTCGGGCTGCTTGCCCGCCACGCGAAAATGCGCTTCGAACGTCTCTTCCCGGTTCAGGCGGTTGACCAGGAACCACGCGTCGCCATCGGCCAACTGGCGGTGCAGGAACGGCACTTGCGCGTCGCTGGCACCCACCACGCGGAAATCGGGGGCCACGCCCAACCGGGCAAGTCCTGCGTCCACGTCGGCCAGGGCGATCACCCGCCCCTTGCCCACCATGGCATCGCCGCTGCCGGGCCACAGGCGCGTTACCAGTTGCTGCCATTGCGCCGCCTTGGCGGGCTGCGCATCGTCGAGCGCGGGCGAACCTTGCGGCGCCAGGCCGATCACGCTCGCCCCGCCATCGACCAGTTCGGCCAGGCGGCGCAGCGTTTTCAAAGTCATCATCCGCGATGATCCGCCCAGGTAGATGGCGCGGTAACGCGCCCCGCCCTGACTGACGAGTTCGTTGCCCTGGTTGAGCAGCACGCCGCCCAGCACATCGGCGTTGACGAAGTCATAGGCATTGGCCTTGGGCGCGTCGGCCACCGGCGCCTTGCCGTAAAGCCCGGTCAGCGGCGCTTCCTCGCCATAGAAATAGGCGACATCGGCCACGTTGCGCCCTTGCTGCAGCAGCAGCGAATTGCGCGCCATGTAATCCACCCAGGGCCGCGCCATCTCGGCCCAGCTTTCATGCCGGTTGAAGAACTGGCCAAAGATCATCAGCGACAGGCCCGGCACCTTGTCGTCGGTCGGCTGGTGGACCGAGGTGTGCACCACCGGGCGGTTGATCCCGCTCACGAATTCCAGGTCGATGATCCGGCGCAGGTCCTTGGGCGTATAGGCCCAGGGCGCCAGCGCCGAGGTCATGGATTCGGCCGCAACCAGGTTCTGGCCATAGACGTGCGCCACTGAAGCAGCGCCCTTCATGTCGGCCAGGTAGCTGGGGTTGGGCCCGGTGGCGCGGCCAAAGGTCCACAGCGCCGCCATCGGCACGTCGGTTCGCGCGCGCATGGCCATGTCATCGCCCAGCATCGGGCGGTTGTCTTCCAGCGCCTCGCCATAGACCTTGAGGCCGTTCTCATGCGCCACCTGGGCCACCATGCCATAGTGTTCCGAAGACAGCAGGTCGGCCAGGGTGCGGCGCCAATCGTAGAGGAAGCGATCGGCATCGGCCCGGCTGCCGATCAGCACGCCGGCCAGCGTGGGCAGCCAGGGCGTGGGGTCATAGCCGCGCAGGCGCTTGAACTGGTCAATCAGCTTGGGCGTCCAGTTGGCCGCGCCCACTTCGATCGAATCGGTGAGCAGCGCGGTCACCCCGCGCCGGCCGATCAGGTCCGGCCCGGTGGCATCGCGATACATCCCCAGGTAATGCGTCAGATAGCGCCGCACCGCCGCGCCATCGAACTTGTCCACTTCCAGGCCGGTCGCCTCGGGCGCGGCGGGATGGTTGGTGGTGCCCAGCAACGTGGTGCCAAAGCGCAGGATGCGCCAGGCAGACCCTGCCGGCGGCGTCCAGTCCAGCGTGCCATCGGGGCGCAGCTTGGCCGTAAGGTTCACCACCTTGGCCGCATCGGGCCCGGCGGCCCCGGCATCGGGCGTGCCCAGCGCGTAATAATCCTGCTCGATGGCGAAACCGGCCTTGGCCTCGAACCGATCGACGCGCGGATCGCCATGCAGCTGGAAATGGCGCAGGTCGAACGGGGCGGTGGCGCCGGCGGACATCATTTTCATGAAGCCCACGTCGGTGGCCGCGCCGGGCGCCGGATCGCCCAGGTTCGATCCCTGGAACGGCAGCGGCGCCAGCACCACGCGGAACTGGCTCGCGGTAACCGGGGCAAAGCTCAAGGTAGTGGGCGCAGCCGAAATGGGCACGTCGGCCACCTTGGTCCAGGTTGCGCCATCGCTGCTCGCTTCCAGCCGGGGCGCGACCACGGCGCCCGAGAACATGCCCTTGGCGCCGGCCAGGAACAGGGTAACCCCGCGCACCGTCTGCGGCCGATCGAAACGTGCCAGCACGATCGAAGGCTGCTCCGGCGTGCCATGGGGCACCATCTGGCCCTTGGCAAAGCTCGCCCCGGTCAACAAGGCGGCGTCAAGCGGCTTGCCATCGGGACCGGTGATCGCGGGTAGCGGCAGGTCGGCCTGGTCGCCCGCCACCGGCACGGCCAGCACGGCCACGTCCGCGTAGTATTCATGGGCCTGCTCCGGCCCTTCCTTGGTCAGCGCGGCCAGCGGATCGTTGAGTTCCATGTCCTGGAACGTGCCCGTGTTGCGGGGCGGCGCGGGCAACGGGCCGGCCAGCTTCTTGCCGCCGGGCACCAGTGTCTCGCTCCACACCACCTTTTTCAGCGCGTCGGCCGGCTGTACCCAGGGACCGCCGGTTTCCGACCAGCCGGGCGAAGCCGCAATCGCCAGTTCCAGCCCGCGCGCATCGGCGCTCTGCGCGGCAAAGCGGAAAGCGTCCTTCCATTCCGGCGTCATGAACACCAGGCGGTGATCCACCACCTGCGGGGTCATCAACCCGGCGTCGAACGCCTGGAGCCCGCCGATCCCCATGCGGCTCATCCAGTCGATGTCCTTGGCAATGCCGTCCTTGGTGACATTGCCATTCATCCAGTGCCACCACACGCGCGGCCGGGCCGAAGCCGGCGGATCGCGGAATTGCAGATCGAGCGGCACGGCCGTGCCAGCGTGGACACCCCCGGCGCCCGGCACCGGACTGGCGGCCGCAGCGGCCCCCGGTTCTGGCGCTGGCTCGGGCGCGGCCCGGGCCGGCAGCGTGCTCATTCCAGCAAGCGCGCTGGCCAGCAGCAGGGCGGTGCGAATGCGGCAGAACGCCGGCTCGATCATGCAGTCTCTCCTGGGAACACAAATTGTCGTTTTGGCGATTTGGCCTGCCGGGGCAAGGCCTTCCGCCCCGCCCCGGCATTTGATCAGACGATCCCGGCGCCCAGCCCCACGGGCTTGCGCTCTTGCGCCTTGCGCGCGCGGTACTGGCTCAGGCGATAGGCCTCCAGCACGTCGATCGCACCGCCGGCTTCGGCGCGCGCCTTGGCCAGGATCGGCGAGACATCGACGTTGTAGGCACGGCGCAGCGCCTGAAACGCCATCATCGTGTCGTTGCTTTCCTGCGCGCCATGCAGCGCCGCGCGATCCACCAGCACCGCCTTGGCATAGCAGCTGGTGATCGCCTCGGCCGAAGACAGCATGGATTCGATCGGATCGGTCACGTTGTGCGACTGGTCGATCATGTAGCTGGGGTTGAAGCCGTCACGCGGGTTCAATTCCGCCTCGATCAGCTCGTTGAACACCAGGAACAACTGGTGCGGATTGATCGATCCGGAATCGAGATCGTCGTCGCCATACTTGCTGTCGTTGAAGTGGAACCCGCCCAGCTTGCCGAAGCGGTGCAGGCGCGCCACGATCTGCTCGATATTCACATTGGGCGCGTGATGGCCCAGGTCGACCAGGCACTTGGCCTTGGGGCCGAGTTCCTGCGCCGCCAGGATCGAGCTACCCCAGTCGGAAATGACCGTGGAATAGAACGCCGGCTCGAACATCTTGTGTTCCAGCAGCATGCGCCAATCGTCGGGCAGCGCGGCATAGACCTTGGCCGCCGCTTCCAGATAGCGGTCCAGGCTGCGGCCCAGGTCCTGCTGGCCAGGGAAATTGGTGCCGTCGCCCACCCACACCGTCAGGTCGGTGGAGCCGAGCTGCCGGCCGATCTCGATGCATTCGATGTTGTGGTCCACCGCCTGTTGGCGCGTGGAGGCGTCCTGCGCGGCCAGCGAGCCGTTGGCATAAGTATGCACCTGGCCCACCTGGTCCTGGAAGGTGTTGGAATTGACCGCGTCCCAGCCCAGCCCGAGGGCAGCGGCTTCCTCGCGCAGCGCCTTGAAATCGCTGACCTTGTCCCAGGGGAAATGCGGCGAGACGCGCGGCGTCACCCGGCTCAGCTGGTTGATGACGGCGCAATCCTCCAGCTTTTCATGGATGTTGGTCGGCTCCCCAGCAATCGGGAACTTGGCAAAGCGCGTGCCGCCCCGGCCCGCGCCCCAGCTGGGCACGGCCACCGAAAATGCGGCAACGCGGTCTTTCACGGCATCGATATCGATCCCGCTGCGGGCCAGCTTGCGGCCCAGCGCGCCATAGTCTTCTTCCAGCGCCTCGGCATGGCGGGCGTTGGTTTCGGCGATCAGGTCGGCCGAAAGGGGCAATTGTGTCATGGTCTTGTCCTCTCCCGGTCGTTCAGCGCGTGAAGGCCTGAACGTTGCCGGCGTCCACATTGATCATGTTGCCGGTCGATTTGGCCGACGCTTCCGAACCCAGCCAATAGGCGGCTTCGGCAATGTCTTCGGGCAGCACGTCGCGCTTGAGCATCGAGCGGTTGCGGTAGTGCGCTTCCAGTTCCTCGCCGGCATCGATCTTGTTCGACGCCGCGCGTTCCTTGCGCCAATCGCCGTCCCAGATCTTGCTGCCCTTGATCACGGCATCGGGGTTCACAACGTTGACGCGGATCCCCTCGGGCGCGCCTTCCAGCGCGAGGCAGCGGGCCAGATGGTTGGCCGCAGCCTTGGCGCTGGCATAGGCCGAAGCCCCGGCCGCGGCGGCAACCGCATTCTTGGAACCGATGAACACCACCGAGGTGCCGCCCTGCGCCTTCATCCGCTTGAGCAGGCCCCAGGCATGCTTAGCAGTGAGGAAATAACCCTGGGCCAGAACGTCGAAGTTCCTGTCCCACAATTCCACGGTGGTCTGCTCGATCGGCGCGGACGAGGCGATGCCGGCATTGGCCACCAGCACATCGAGCCCGCCGAATTCCCGCGCGGCATAGGCAAAGGCAGCCTGCACCTGGGCTTCGTCGGTCACGTCGCAGGCCACGGCGCGCACCACGTCCTTGCCGAACTGCTTGGCAAAACCGGCGCGCACGTCTTCGGCGGCGGCGGCATCACGGTCGGCCAGAACCACACAGGCGCCTTCACGCAGGAAACGGGCGGCCGTGGCCGCGCCGATCCCGCCAGCGCCGCCAGTGACCAGCGCGATCTTGCCCACCATCGGCTTGGGCGCGGGCATGCGCTGTAGCTTGGCTTCCTCGAGCAGCCAGTACTCGATGTCGAAGGCTTCCTGCTCGTCGAGCGCGATGTATTCGCCAATCGCTTCGGCGCCGCGCATCACGTTGATGGCATTACCATAGAATTCACCGGCCAGGCGCGCCGTGGTCTTGTCGGTGGCAAAGGTGATCCGGCCCACGCCCGGCACCAGCACGACGACCGGGTTGGCATCGCGCATCGCCGGGCTGTTGGCGCGCTTGCAGCGCTCGTAATAGGCTGCATACATCGCGCGGTAATCGGCGATCTTTTCGGCAAGATAGGCATCGTCCTGCAGGCGCGCGGGATCGAGCGTGAGCGGCGCGATCTTGGTGCGCAGGAAGTGATCGGGGCACGAGGTGCCCAGCGCGGCAAGGCGCTCGAACTCGGCAGACCCGGCAAATTCCAGCGCCTCGGCATCGTCGGACCAGTGGCCCAGCTTGCGACGCGCCCCCGTCATGAAGCCGCGCAGGCGGGGCATGAGGTCGGCCGCGATGGCTGCGCGATCCGGGTTGGGCGCGACCTTGCGGCCGCCGAACGCCGGCTTGTCGGCCAGCTTGGCGTTCAGATATTCCGCCGCATCGGCAATCAGCTGCACCGTGTGTTCATAGCACGCCTTGGCGCTGTCGGCCCAGCAGATGATGCCGTGACCGGCTAGCATCACGCCTTCGACATGCGGGTTGGCCTGCACATAGTCGCGCAGCATTACCCCCAGGGTGTAGCCAGGGCGCTTCCACGGCAGCCAGCCGATCTTGCCGCCCCAGATTTCCTGCGTCGCCGCTTCGCCACCCGATGAGGCCGCCAGGGCAATGATCGCATCGGGGTGAACGTGATCGACATGGGCAAAGGGCAGCAGCGAATGCAGCGGCGTGTCGATGCTGGCGGCGCGACCGTTCAGGTTGAACGTGCAGTGCGGCAGGTAGCCGACCATCTTGTCGTCGTCTTCCGGCCCGGCATAGTGCGCTTCCAGACCCAGCAGCTTGTCCTGGTACAGCGTGGCAAAGCCATCCAGCTTCATCGAGCCGATGTCACCGCCCGAACCCTTGACCCACAGCACTTCCACCTTCTCGCCCGTCAGCGGATCGACTTCCTCCAGCTTGGCCGAGGTGTTGCCCCCGCCAAAGTTGGTCACCGTCAGGTCGGAACCCAGCAGGTTCGACCGATAGAGCAGAAGCTCTGCGGGCGAGAGCGTGGCGGCATGGGCATCGTCCCAGCGGCTGGCCGGCACGGCAAACGGAATGGCGGCATCCGCAACTGCAAGCGTTTCGACGGTCATGGCATCCTGCGTGGATTGGGCCATCGAGTCGCTGCCCGATTGGCCGGTGAACATGGGGCGATGCACGCCGGAGGATCGCCCGGTGATTGCATCGCGTCACGAGGCTGCTAACATTTTTGGTGGAAATGATCAACATTGATTGATAATGATCATTTCCACACAGGGCGAGGCCGCGAGATTCGCGGGCAAGCGCCATGATTTATGGAGAGCGAACAGCTTGGCACGGGGCAGCATCATCGTCATCGATCTGGGCAAGACGCTCAGCAAGGTCAGCCTGTGGCGCCCCGATGGCACCCTGCTCGATCGCAAGGTGCGCCCCAATGCACCGGTGGAGATTGACGACCTGCGCCGGCTCGATGCCAAGGGTATTGGCGATTGGCTGCTCGCCACGTTGCGCGAATTTGCTGCCCTTCCACTCGATGCCGCGATCGACACGATCGTGCCGGTGGGCCACGGCGCTGGCGTGGTCGGCGTGGCGCAGGGTGCCCTGGCCTTTCCGCCACTCGATTATGAACAGGCGATCCCCGCCGATGTCATGAACGCCTATCGTGCCCAGCGCGATGCCTTTGCCCTCACCGGATCGCCTGCCCTGCCCGACGGGCTCAACTTCGGCAGCCAGTTGTTCTGGCTCGAACAGCTTTATCCCGCGGCCTTTGCCGCCGGCCCCGCCCGCGCCACGCTGATGCCCTGGGCGCAATACTGGGCCTGGTTCCTCACCGGCATTGCCAGTAGCGAAGTGACCAGCCTGGGCTGCCATTCCGATGTGTGGAGCCCGGCACAAGGCACGTTCTCGCCGCTGGCCGTGCGGCGCGGCTGGGCCGACCAGTTCGCCCCGGTCGTGCCGGCCGGCGCGGTGGTCGGCCGGCTGTCCCCGCGCATCGCCCGCGCCACCGGCCTGCCCGCCACGGTCCAAGTGCGCGCCGGCCTGCACGATTCCAACGCCGCCTTGATGGCCGCGCGCGGGTTCGACCAACTCGCCGGGCAGGATGCCACGATCCTGTCCACCGGCACCTGGTTCATCGCCATGCGCCTGCCGGCCGAACCGGTGGACCTGGCCATGCTGCCCGAGGCGCGCGATTGCCTGGTCAATGTCGACGTGTTCGGCCAGCCCGTGCCCTCCGCGCGGTTCATGGGCGGGCGCGAGATCGAAAGCCTGATCGAGATCGACACCCGCCGCGTGGACATCAAGCCCGATCAACCCGCGCTGCTCGCCGCCGTGCCCGCCGTTCTGGCGCGCGGCACGATGATCCTGCCCACGCTGTGCCAGGGCTTTGGCCCCCTGCCCCACGGTCGCTTCGCCTGGATCGAGCGGCCCGACGACTGGTACGAACGCCGCGCCGCCGCTTGCCTCTATGCCGCGCTCGTCGCCGATGTCTCGCTCGGCCTGATCGGCGCCAGGGGGCGGCTGCTGGTCGAAGGCCGCTTTGCCGAAGCAGAGGTGTTCGTCCGCGCCCTCGCTGCCTTGCGACCCGATGTGGCGGTCTACACCGCCAATGCCCACAACGACGTCTCGTTCGGCGCGCTGCGGCTGATCGACCCGGCGCTCAAGCCGCAGGGCGAACTCTTGCCCGTGGCCCCGCTGGAGGGCGATATCGCCGCCTACCGCGCGGCCTGGCACGCGGCGATCACCGTGCCGGCCTGACAAGACAATATAAACGAGAGGAAGCAACGAAGATGGGCGGAAATCCGGCACTGGGCGTGCTGTTCCACTGGCTGGGCGGGTTCTCCTCGGCCAGCTTCTATGTGCCCTACAAGCGCATCAGCCGCTGGTCTTGGGAAGTGTTCTGGCTGGCCGGCGGGCTGTTTTCCTGGGCCATCGCGCCTTGGGCCTTTGCCTCGCTGCGCACGCACGATCTGCTCGGCGTGCTCGCCGCTGCGCCGCGCGCCACGCTGCTGTGGTGCTGGTTCTGGGGGGCGATGTGGGGCTTTGGCGGCCTGACCTTCGGCCTGACCATGCGCTATCTCGGCCTGTCGCTCGGCATGGCCGTGGCGCTCGGCCTCACCACCGTGATCGGCACGATGGGGCCGCCCATCTTCCATGGCACGATCGGGGCCATCGCCGCCACCACCAGCGGCCAGCTGACCCTGCTCGGCATTGCCATCACCCTGGTCGGCATCGTCGTCGTCGCGCGCGCCGGCAGTGCCAAGCAGCGCGACCTGGGCGGCACCGCCAGCGAGGGCGTGGCAGAATTCGACCTGAAGAAGGGCATTCTCATCGCGATCTTTTCCGGCGTCATGTCGGGCTGCTTTGCCTGGGGCCTCGATGCCGGGCAGCCGATCCGCGATCTGACGCTGGCCGCCGGCACCGATCCGCTCAGCCAGGGCCTGCCCGTGCTCTGCGTGGTGCTTGCCGGGGGGCTCACCACCAATCTCGTCTGGTGCCTGATCCTGATCGCGCGCAACCGCAGCGCCGGCCAGTTCCTGGGCGCGGCCAGCGATGGCGGCCCGCGCGCGCCGCTGCTGCGCAACTATGCCCTGGCGGCGCTGGGCGGCACGCTATGGTATGGCCAGTTCTTCTTCTACACCATGGGCGAAAGCCAGATGGGCAAGTACGGCTTTTCCTCGTGGACGCTGCACATGGCCTCGATCATCCTGTTTTCCACGCTGTGGGGCTTTGCGCTCAAGGAATGGAAAGGCACCTCGCCCCGCACGCGCGCCATCGTGTGGTCGGGCATCGGCCTGCTGGTGGGTGCAACGGTGGTGATCGGCGCTGGCAACATGCTTCAGGCCTCGGCCTGAAGCGGCACCGAAAACCAGGAGATCTGCGCGAAGATGATGGCTTTTGAGCGCAACACGCGGCATAAGTCATCGCTTCACGCCACGAAACAGGACGCAACAGGGCCATGCATGCAGCGGAACGCGAACGGTTGATCGTCGAAGCGATCGGCCCCACGGGTTTCGTCAGCTATCGCGATCTGGAAGCCCTGCTCGATGCGTCCCCAGCCACGATCAGGCGTGATCTGTCGCGGCTGGAAAGCGAAGGGCGGATCGTGCGCGTGCACGGCGGCGCGCGGCTGGCCGATAGCGCCGAGAGCGCTGCACGGCCGGCCGGTTTCCACCTCTCGGGCACGCCGTTTGAACAGGCCATCACCGAAAACCTGGGCGCCAAGCAGGCCATCGGCCGCGCCGCCGCCGCGCTGTGCCAGCCGGGCGAAGGCATCATGGTCGATGGGGGAACCACCACCTTGCAGATGTGCCCGCACCTGGCCGGGCTCGATCTTCAAGTGCTCACCAATTCGCTGCACATCGTCAACGCGTTGCTGCCACAGGCCGGCACGCGCATCCTGGTGCCTTCGGGCGCAGTGTTTCGCGAACAGAACATCATCCTGGCAGCCGCTGGTGAGGAATCGATGCCACGCTTCCACGCGCCCAAGCTGTTCATGGGCGCGGCCTCGGTCGGCCCGGCCGGGGTGATGCAGGCCGATGTCGTGCTGGTGGCCGCCGAACGCCGCCTGATCGACCGCGCCGAACAGGTGATCCTGCTGGTCGATAGCAGCAAGTTCACCACCCGGTCGGGCACGATCGTGTGCGGCCTGGATGAAGTCGACACGCTGATCACCGATGCCGGCATCACCGAAAGCGCCGCCGCCGCCATCCGCGCGGCCGGCGTCAACCTGTTGATCGCCGAATAGGAACTTACTTGGTCGCCTGTTGCAGATAGGCGATCACGTCGGCGCGATCCTTAGCATCGGGCAGGCCGGCAAAGGCCATCTTGGTGCCCTTCACATAGGTCGTCGGGCTTTTCAGATAGGCATCAAGCGTATCGGGCGTCCAGGTCACGCCGCGCGTCTTCATCGCGTCGGAATAGGCATAGCCCGGCAGCGAGCCCGCCTTGCGCCCCATCACGCCCTTGAGCGAGGGCCCTAGGCGCGTGGCACCGGTGTTGAGATCGTGGCAGGCCAGGCAACGCGCCGCCACGGTGCGGCCATGCACCGGATCGCCATCGGCCGCTGCGGCCGGCACGGCCATTCCCGCCAGGCCCAGGCCCAGCGCACCCAACGCGGCAAGATGGAAACGAACTAGGGTCATGACGGTCTCCCAAGCGGGCCGCCGATCTGGCGCCCCATGTTGCACATCATGGCAAAAGGCGGCTGACACAGCGCTGAACGGCGCAGCGGGCGTGCGTTCAGGCAGGAAACCGGTCAGACGTCTTTCGACGGCGCCGACAGGTAAACCTTCATGAGGATGCGGAACAGTTCCGAACGCTCGCGCACTGTCAGGCAGGCGGTCAGTTCGTCCTCGTGCGCCACGATCACCCGGCGCGCTTCGGCAAGCGTGATCTGCCCGCTTTCGGTGATCCACAGTCCGCCCGCGCGGCGATCGAGCTTCGAAGGTTCGTTGACCAGATAGCCGTTGCGCATCAACTGGCGCACGAACTGGTGCACGGTCGGCCGCTCGATCTTGAAGAAGCGCGAAAGGTCGGTCTGCTTCACGCCAGGGTTGGCGTTGACCAGCCACAGAATCGCCACCTGCTTGGGCGTGGCGTTCAAGGGTTCAAGCTGCCGTTCCAGCCGCGAGACGAACAGCGTGTTGGTGGTGCCGATGTGCAGGCCCAGGACCGAATCCAGCCCGTCAAGCGCCAGTTCGGGCGTAACCGATTGACGAGTAAGGACTTCGGAAGTCAAAGCCAGGCCTTTCGCAACATCAGCGACAACCCAGTGTTACCGCTTGAAGTCCATTAGGCATACGAACCGATTTTGCGCAAATGTTTTGCGGCGCAGCAGGTCCGAACTTCAGCAAAACTCACGCTTCCACGGGCGCAGTCGTCATGCCGAGCCCGGGAATCCCGATGGAGCGGCGGCCACCGTAATCGGTGCGCACCACGATCAGCCCGCTCTTTTCCAGATGGTCGAGCAGGCGGCGGATGCGCCCGGGGCTGCGCGTGCCATAGATTTCGGCCATGCGTTCATCGTCGGGGCAAGGCAGCCCCTCCACCGCCGCCACGGCCAGCACCAGGAACGGCGCCAGCACATCGTCGGCCACGCCCTCGGCCAGTTTCAGCGCCGGCTGCCACTTGGGTTCGCGGTCGTCGGGAATGCCAGCCACGGCCATGGCAAAGCGGCGGCGGAACTGCGCCAGGTCGATGCCCACCTGGCCCAGTCGCTGCATCCGGCAACGCACGGTGAAATCCTGGTAGAGCTGCGATGCGGCCTGGAACGTGCAATCGGGCTCGGCCGCCATCTCGGCCAGGATCGCGGCGATGTCGGATGCGGTTTCCTCGGCGGCGAAGAGGCTGGGCTCGGCCGGCGGCTCCACTTTCTCGGCGGCAGGCACGCTGCTGGCGATCTGCTCGATCAGTTCGCCACTGTCGGGCGCGGCTTCTTCCGGCTCGGGCGGCGTGGGCAGCGGATCGAACATCAGCGGCTCTGACATCAGCAGGGCTTCCATTTCCTCGCCCGCGGCGTTGGGCATCGGCATCAGGCCGTGCACCACGTTGCGCGCACGTGTTTCCACGTCGGCAATCTTCACGCCCACCGGGCGGCGGCAGATCGCCGGCCCCAGCGCCAGGAAATGGCCGCGCTCCAGATCGCGGATGGTTTCGGCCTGGCGCCGCTCCATGCCCAAAAGATCGGCGGCGCGGGCCATGTCGATATCCAGGAACGTGCGCCCCATCAGGAAGTTCGAGGCTTCGGCCGCCACGTTCTTGGCCAGCTTGGCCAGGCGCTGCGTGGCGATGATGCCGGCCAGGCCGCGCTTGCGCCCGCGGCACATCAGGTTGGTCATCGCCGCCAGGGACAGCCGGCGCACATCGTCGGCCACGTCGCCGGCGGCAGCGGGCGCAAACATCTGCGCTTCGTCCACCACCACCAGCGCGGGATACCACTGGTCGCGCGGGGCATCGAACAGGGTGTTCATGAACACGGCGGCGCAGCGCATTTGCGCTTCCAGTTCCAGCCCGTCGAGCGCGAGGATGACCGAGGCACGATGCTGGCGGATGCGCGCGGCGAGCTTGACGATTTCCGTGCCGTCATAGGCCGATCCATCAACCACCACATGGCCAAACGGTTCAGCCAGGCTGACGAAATCGCCCTCAGGGTCGATCACCACCTGCTGCACCACGCTGGCGCTCTGTTCCAGGATGCGCCGCAGCAGGTGCGACTTGCCCGAGCCGCTGTTGCCCTGCACCAGAAGGCGCGTGGCCAGCAGTTCTTCCACATCGATACGGACGGCGGCGCCCGACCTGTCGTCGGCGCCAATGACGATGGTTGCGCTCACGCTTCGCTCTTAGCGCGCAGGGGCGCGGCGGCAAGGGGATCGGGGCAAAAGATTGTCGAAAGCGGGGGTATGATGGGGAACATGCCCTCCCCCAACCCCTCCCGCATGCGGCAGGGGCTTCTTGCTCTCCCCCTCCCGCATGCGGGAGGGGGTCGGGGGGAGGGAATGTTACGCGGGAGGGAATGTTAGACGCCAGCGATCATCAATGCCGGATCAGGTAATCGAACGCCGAAAGCGAAGCCTTGGACCCTTCGCCCATGGCAATCACGATCTGCTTGAACGGCACCGTGGTGCAATCCCCGGCGGCGAACACGCCGTCCAGGCTGGTGGCATTGTGCGAATCCACTTCGATCTCACCACGGTTGGTCAGGGCAATGCTGCCATTGAGCCATTCGGTGTTGGGCACCAGGCCGATCTGCACGAAGATGCCTTCCAGCTCCACGGTGTGCTCTTCGCCGGTTTCGCGGTTCTTGTAGACAAGGCCAGTCACCTTGCCGCCATCACCCAGCACCTGCGTGGTCATGGCAGAGGTGATCACCGTCACATTGGGCAGGCTGCGCAGCTTGGTCTGCAGCACGGCGTCGGCGCGCAACTGGCTGTCGAATTCGATCAGCGTCACGTGCGCCACCAGGCCGGCCAGGTCGATCGCCGCTTCCACGCCGGAATTGCCGCCACCGATCACCGCCGTGCGCTTGCCCTTGAACAGCGGGCCATCGCAGTGCGGGCAATAAGCCACGCCCTTGTTGCGATATTCGTCTTCGCCGGGCACGCCCATCTGGCGCCAGCGCGCGCCGGTGGACAGGATCACCGTCTTGGCTTTGACGCTCGCGCCGCTGGCCAGTTCGATGTGGTGCAGCCCGTCGCCATTGGCCGGCTTGAGCTTCACCGCCTGCTGCACGTTCATGACATCGACGTCATAGTCCTTCACGTGCTGCTCCAGCTGGGCAACCAGCTTGGGCCCTTCGGTGTGCGGCACGGAAATGAAGTTCTCGATGCCCATGGTGTCGAGCACCTGGCCGCCGAAACGCTCGGCCACCACGCCGGTGCGGATGCCCTTGCGCGCGGCATAGATCGCGGCCGCCGCGCCGGCCGGGCCACCGCCCACCACCAGCACGTCGAACGGGTCCTTGGCAGCGATCTTTTCCGCCGCGCGCGCCACCGATCCGGTGTCGAGCTTGGCCACGATCTGCGCCAGATCCATGCGGCCCTGGCCGAACTGTTCGCCATTCAGGTAGACGGTCGGCACGGCCATGACCTTGCGCCGCTCCACTTCATCCTGGAACAGCGCGCCATCGATCGCCACGTGGGTGATCGCGGGGTTGAGCGCGGCCATGATGTTGAGCGCCTGCACCACATCCGGGCAGTTCTGGCACGAGAGCGAGAAGAACGTCTCGAAATGCAGCGGGCCTTCCAGGCCACGCACCGCATCGAGCAGTTCGGCCTCTTCCTTGGGCGGATGGCCGCCCACGTGCAGCAGTGCCAGGATCAGCGAGGTGAATTCATGGCCCAGCGGCAGCCCGGCGAACACGGCCTGGGCGCGTCCCTCATCGGCGCGGATGGCAAAGCTGGGGCGGCGTTCGTCCTGCCCATCCAGGCGCACCGAAACCTTGTCGCTCAGCGCGGCGATTTCCTCGACCAGGCTGCGGGTATCGGCAGACTTGGCGCCTTCGTCCAGGCTCGCGACCAGTTCGATCGGGCGGCGCAGGTTGCCAAGCAGGCCCTTCAATTGGGCGGTGGTGGGGGCGTCAAGAATGGGCATGGTCTGTCTCTCTCAGGCAGGAGGGTGCGTGCCGCGTGGGGCCATGGACGGCCTCACGCCTGGGATGGGGCGGAATTTAACAGAATATCGGAGCGGCTTGCGCGGGTAAAAAGGGCATGGCTCAAAGGCTGTATGCCGGGGCGCCGCCGCCAGAGTGCCGGGGCGACGGCCAGCGCCGCCCCGGAAAACTTGTACGAAGACGCTTAGATCTTGCCGACGAGGTCGATCGAGGGAGCCAGCGTTTCGGCGCCTTCTTCCCACTTGGCCGGGCAGACCTGGCCGGGGTTTTCGCGCCAGTACTTGGCAGCCTTGATCTTGCGCACGAGTTCGGCAGCGTTGCGGCCCACGCCCTCGGGGGTGATTTCCACCAGCTGGATGGTGCCGTCCGGATCGACCACGAAGGTGCCGCGGTCGGCCAGGCCAACGCCTTCGCGCAGGATGCCGAAGTTGTTGGAGATGGTGTGGTTCTGGTCACCCAGCATGTAGTAGTTGATCTTGCCGATGGCCGGCGAGCTGTCGTGCCAGGCCTTGTGGCTGAAGTGGGTGTCGGTCGACACCGAATAGACTTCCACGCCCAGGCCCTTGAGCTCTTCATAGCTGTCGGCAAGGTCTTCCAGCTCGGTCGGGCACACGAAGGTGAAGTCGGCCGGGTAGAAGAAGAACACGCCCCACTTGCCCAGGACGTCAGCATCGCTGACATCGACAAACTTGCCCTGGACATAGGCAGTGGCCTGGAACGGCTTGAGCTTGGTTCCGACGATCGACATGAGTTCGACTTCCTTATGGTTGGTCGTGAAAAGCGGTCAGGCAACCCGGGCGCAGCGCGGCAAAGGCGCCACGGCCCGGTTGCAAGGCAGCAATTAGGCGCCGGAGGCCGGGATTACCAATGATCAATTCTGCCTAGATTGATTGATCCTTTCGATAAGACCCGCTGCGCCAAGCCCCATCGCCGGATTGCCCGAAAGCGCCGGATTTGCCCTCTTCACCGGCGGGAACCAATCGCGGGGTTGCGAATTGCAGGGGCGCAAGCCCGGATCGGGCATGGCGCGGCCTGGTCGCATCGGCGCGATCCCCCGCAAATCCTCGCGTTTTGCCACGGTTCGCCCGGGCAGCCCGCGTCGCCTGCCCAGCCCGCCCACCGGCGTGGCGCCACCTTGATTGCGTTTTCTGCAAAGGCATTTTCCAAACTTGCACTTGAAACGCCACTGGCCGCCCGCCAATTGCGCCGATATAGAACTGAACTGTCTCGTTCCATTTTTTGCCGTCTGACAGGAAGCCCCCCCGATGCCCGCCTCCGACACCCCCGCCGAAACGTCCGCCGCCCAGCCTGCCGCCGAAGAGACCCCGGCACCCAGCGGACGCAAGAAGTTGATCGGCCGCATTGCCATTGGGGTGGCGGCCGTTGGCCTGGTCTACGGCATCTATGCCTTCATCGATTACCGCAACAACGGCCAGTACGTACAGTCGACCGACGATGCCTATGTCAAGGCCGATGGCGTGACCGTCAGTTCCAAGCTGGCCGGCTATGTCCGGCAGATCGGTGTGGCCGATAACCAGCAGGTCAATGCCGGCGCGTTCCTGGTGCAGATCGATCCCACCGATTACAGCACCAAGCTGAACCAAGCGCAGGCCCAGGTGGATGTGGCGCGTGCAGCGCAGCAGGCAACGGCCGCCGGCATTGCCGAAGCGCAGGCCAGCCTGAACCAGGCCCGCGCCGCCCTCGCCGCCTCGCAGCGCGACCTGGCCTATTACAGCGGCGAAGCGGCACGCTATGCCCCGCTGGCCGCGAGTGGCGCCGAACCGCGCACCCAGCTGGACCAGCTGACCAGCGCCCGCGACAAGGCCGCTGCCGACGTGCGGGCCAAGCAGGCCATGGTCGAGGCGGCCACCGCCAAGATCGCCACGATCAAGGCGCAGGTGCAGCAGGCCGATGCGCAGATCACCTCGGCCCAGGCGACGCAAGCGGCCGCACGCAATGACGTGGGCACCACCCGCATCGTCGCCCCGATTGCCGGCAAGGTCGGCTCTTCGGCGGTGCGCCTGGGGCAATATGTGCAGCCCGGCCAGCGCCTGCTCACGATCGTGCCGACCCAGGCGATCTATGTGGAAGCCAATTTCAAGGAAACCCAGATCGGCCTGATGCGCCCGGGCCAGCCGGTGACGATGCATGTCGACGCCCTGCCCGACGTGGATTTCCATGGCGTGGTGGAATCGATCACGCCGGGTACTGGCGCCAACTTCTCGTTGATCCCGCCGCAGAACGCGACTGGCAACTTCACCAAGATCGTCCAGCGCGTGCCCGTGCGCATCCGCATCAATGCCGGTGAGGAATCGCGCAAGGTGCTGGTCCCCGGCCTGTCGCTGACGGTCAAGGTCGATACCAAGGCTGCCAAGGGCGCGATCAAGGCGATCCGCGCCGAGCAGGATCAGGGAGCCAAGTAATGGCCGCCGCAACCCTTCCCGCCGATGCCGGCGGCGGGGCCGGCAGCGCGTCGGGCAAGACGCCCGGCCGACAGGCCAATGGCAATGCCGACATCACCGCCTGGCTGGCGGTGGTGGCCGGGGCCATCGGCGCGCTGATGGCCACGCTCGACATTTCGATCGTCAATTCCGCCCTTCCCACGATCCAGGGCGAAATCGGCGCGTCTTCCACCGAAGGCACGTGGATCGCCACCAGCTATCTGGTGGCCGAAATCGTGATCATTCCCTTGACCGCCTGGCTCGAACGCGTGTTCGGGCTCAAGCGCTTCCTGCTGATCGCCTCGGTGCTGTTCACCGGGTTCTCGATCGTCTGCGGCCTTTCCACCACGCTGACGATGATGATCATCGGCCGCGTGGGCCAGGGCTTTACCGGCGGGGCGATGATCCCCACCGGCATGACGATCATCGCCACGCGCCTGCCGCGCCACCAGCAACCGGTGGGCACGGCGCTGTTCGGCTCCACCCTGATCCTGGGGCCGGTGCTCGGCCCGCTGGCGGGTGGCTGGCTGACCGAGAATTTCTCGTGGCACTATGCCTTCTTCATCAACATCCCGATCTGCATCCTGCTGATGGTGTTCCTGGTCATCGGCCTGACCAACGCCAAGATGCGGCTGGACGAACTGTTCAGCGCCGATTGGCTGGGCATCGTCGGCATGGCCATGGGCCTGGGCGGGCTGACCGTGGTGCTGGAAGAAGGCAACCGCGAGCAATGGTTCCAGTCTGACCTGATCTGGAAGCTGACCGGGGTGACGGTGGTCGGCTTCGTCCTGATCGGGATAGGGCAGCTCTATGCCAAACGACCGGTGATCAAGCTGGCGCTGCTGCGCAACCGCGCGTTTGCCGCGGTGTTCGTGCTGGGCCTGCTGATCGGTTCGGTGCTCTATGGCACGGCTTATGTAATCCCGCAGTTCCTGGCCGCGATTGCCGGCTACAATGCCTATCAATCGGGCCAGATCGTGTTCCTTTCGGGGATACCCGCGGCCATGATGATGCCGCTGTTCCCGATCCTGGTCGCGCGGTTCGACCTGCGCTACGTCGTGCTTACGGGCATGCTGATCATGGCCGGTTCGTGCTGGCTCGATACCACGCTGACGATCAATTCGGATGGTTCGGACTTCGTGATCTCGCAGCTGATGCGCGGCCTGGGCCAGGCGCTGTCGATGCTGTTCCTCAACCAGGCGGCGATCGCCAGCGTGAAGCCCGATGAAGCGGGTGACGCGTCGGGCCTGTTCAACGCGGCACGCAACCTGGGCGGTTCGATCGCCCTGGCACTGCTCGCCACGCTGCAGGAGCGGCGCGAGGAATACCACCGCTGGACGATCCACGAGGCGCTGCCGGCCAACAGCCCGACGGTGCAGGACTGGGTTTCCAGCCAGGCCGCGCAGTTCGGTGGCGGGCCCGAAGGCCTGGGCGCCGCATTGCGCGCGATCGACGGCACCGTGGTCAAGCAGGCCATGGTCATGGCCTATACCGATGAATTCATCGCGCTGATGGTCGGCATTGCCGTCGTCCTCCCGCTCGTTTTCCTTCTCCGGCCCCTGCCCAAGGGCCATCACAAGATGGCGATGCACTGATGCACACTTCCTTCCGCCGATTGGCCCACCGCCCGCCCGCCACAACTGTGGTCGCCACCACGCTGCTGGCCTCGCTGGCCCTGGCCGGCTGCACCACGGTTGGCCCCAAGTACACGGGCGCTCCCGATGCAGCGCCGGGCGCTGCCGCACGATCGGCGTTTCTGCGCGGTGATGCCAGCGCAACGCCGGCCGCGCCGGCCGCGCGCTGGTGGGATGCGCTCAATGATCCGGTGCTGAGCGGCCTGATCGAGCAGGGCCTGGCCCGCTCGCCCAACATCGCCGCGGCCAATGCCCGCATCGCCCAGGCGCGCGCCGGCCTTGCCGCCAACAAGACCGCGCTGGTCCCCACGCTCAACGTGTCGGGCGCCGTGCCCTATATCAATGTGCCGGCCGATATCCTGGGCGGCGACAACGCCGGGCGGACCGACACCACGATCTACAACGTGGGCTTCGATTCGAGCTGGGAACTGGACTTGTTCGGCGGGACCCGCAGCAAGATCACTGCGGCCGGCGCCCGCGCCGAAGCCGCCCAGGCCAGCGCCGACGATGCCCGCGTCACGCTTTCGGCGGAAATCGCGCGTGCCTATGTCTCGCTGCGCGCCCGCCAGGCCGTGCTTGCCCTGCAAGACCAGCAGGCGGCCGTCGACGCCCAGCTGGTCGATCTGGCACAGCAGCGCCTGCAACGCGGCACCGCGCCCGAACAGCCGCTGGCCCAGGCACGCGGCCAGGCCGCCCAGACCGAAGGCGACCGCGCCAAGACGCGCGCCGACATCACTGTGCTGATCGACCAGCTGGCGGTGTTGACGGGCCAGGAACCCGGCGCGCTCGACGCCACGCTGGCCTCGCCCGCCCCCCTGCCCCTGCCCCCGGCGAGCGTTGCCGTGGGCGATCCTGCCAGCCTGCTGCGCAACCGGCCCGACATCCGCATGGCCGAACGCCAACTGGCCGCCGCCAATGCCGATATCGGCGCGCAGATTGCCGCTGGCCTGCCCAAGATCAGCTTCATGGGCCTGTTGGGCCTGGGTGGCACGAGCATCGGCGACGTGGTTGATCCGGGCAAGATCATCGGCCTAGCCTTGCCGCAGATCCGCTGGAACCTGTTCGATGGCGGCCGCAACAAGGCCCAGGTGACCAACAAGCGCGAAGCCTATGCCGAAGCGGAAGCCAAGTATCGCAACACGGTCTTGACCGCGTTGCAGGATGCCGAAGGCGCGCTGACACGCTTTGGCAGCCAGCGCCAGGTCTATGGCAAGGCGCTGGACACGCAGGTGCAGACCACGCGCGCGCAGGCCCTGCAACAGCAGCGGGCCGATGCCGGCACCGTCGGCCAATCGGATGCGCTGACCGCGCGACGCCAGCAGCTTCAGGCGCAGCAGGCCGCCGCCGCCGCTGCCGCAGAATTGACCACCGATTTCATCGCGGTGGAAAAGGCTCTCGGCCTTGGCTGGCAGGCTCCCGCGCAGGACCACTGAAATGAACCGTTCGCGTTCCGTTTATAGCGCTTTGCGGCGAATCGAATTTATGTCAGTCTTTCTCGACAAGGCGCCGCAAAGGCGCGAACCACTCGGATCGAGGGTCGGGAAGGATGGATTGGTTTTCGGGCATCGGCCGCCGCGTCTGGCTGGCCTATCAGGAAGGGCTGGAGATGACGTGTCCGGCCCATCGCGAATGTGGCACGCGGTTTGGCCAGATCGCGGCGCGCGACAGCGCTTCCGCCCTGCCGCAGCAGCGCCCAACGGAATTCAGCGCATCCTTCACATTCGGTGCGCGGATCGAAACGCCGATGGGGCCGGGGAACGGGGGGCCGAACGATGACGGCATCACGTTCCACGACGGATCCAGCGCCCGGCACTGAAGCGCCCGCCACCGATACGCGCGGCGGCAACGGGACCACGGCCAACCAGGCGGTGCGACGCGGCCGGCCCTCGGTGGCCGAAGCCGAGCAGCTTTACGGCAAGATCCTGGAAGCCAGCTGGCAAGTGCTGCTCGACACCGGGCTGGACACGTTCACGTTCGATCGCGTGGCGCGCCGGGCGCACATCGGCAAGGCCACGATCTATGCCCGCTTTGCCGGCAAGCGTGAACTGATGGAAGCGCTGGTGCACCATGGCATGGCCAAGCGGCGCGCGGCGATCAGCGCGATGGGCAGCAATGCCCCCCTGGCCGATGCCTTTCGCCTGCGGGCGGTGGAAACGCTCGAATTGCTCCATTCGCCCGATGGCAAGCTGATGGAACGGCTGATCGACTGGCTCGATACCGATGCCGGCAGCCCCCAGGGCGGCTATCGCGCCATGGTCTATCGCACGGCGGTGGACACCATCCGCAGCAACTTTGAAGCAGCCCAGCAGCGCGGCGACATCGTGATCGGCGATTGCGAAAGCGCCGCCCGGTTCTGGCTGGAAGGCATCCTGGGCCACTTCAAGATGGCCAGTTCGGAAAATGGGCAGGACCGCGCCCAGCACATGCGCTGGGCCGATCGCTATGTCGGGTATTTCTTTGCCGGGGTGCGCCAGCAGGGTTCGCCGGGCGGCCCGCTGGGCTGAGTGCGCCCCGCTATTGCCGGGTTCGCTGACGGCACGCCCGCCGGGCGTGCCGTTCTGCATTTCAAGGCTGGCGCGTGGCCTTGAGCGCGAAATCGACCGTCACGTTGTCGAGCAGCGTATCAGTGCTGCCCCATTCACCGGTCCCCACGCCAAACGCCGTGCGCGACAGCGTGGCCGTGCCGCGCGCATTGGCACGATCGCCATCGATGGTGAGCACGAAGGCAAGCGGCACGGGACGGATCTTGCCACCCAGCGACAGCGTGCCTTCGGCCACATAGTGCCCTGGCGATTGTGCGCGGAAGCGCGAGGCGGTGTAGATCGCCTGCGGATGGGCGGCGGCACCAAAGAAGTTGTCGCCCTTGAGCATATCGTCGCGCTGGGCATCGCCCGAAGCGACCGAGGCAAGGTCGATCGTGGCGCGCAGGCTGGAATGCGCAAGGTCATCGGGCGAAAAGCGGATGCGCGCGTCCCAGCGGCCAAAGCTGCCGTTGATGGCGTCACCCGAATACGTCGCGTGGAAACCCAGCCGCCCGCCTGGTGCCAGTTGCCAGGCGACGGCCCCCTGCGCCGCCGCGGCAGCACCGGAGGCATCGGCAGCCGGGGCCGCGCTGGCGGCTTCTTGCGGGGCGGCACTGGCCAGATCGACCGCGTCGGCGGAAGGATCATCGCTCGGCTCGGCCGAAGCCGGCGCGGCTGGCGCCGGCGCGCTTGCGCCGAATGGCCAGACCTTGGCCAGGGCCATGGCCCCGACCGACCCCACCAGCGCGACCACGGCGCCGATGGTCAAGCCCCGCCGCGTGGCCGCCGGGATCATCCGCGCCAGCAGGTCATCGCCCATGAAATGATGGCGCAGCGCGCCGGCCACGTGCAGCAGGAACAGCGTGATCGTGACCAGCCCAAGCGCACCATGGATCGTTTCCGCCCCTTCGTGCCAGCCCTGCCCCACCGGCAGGTTGGGCACCGGCAGCGTGCCGAACACCATGGTCTGCATGCGGATCTTGGACGTGGACACCATGATCCAGCCCGACAGCGGCCCGACGATCATGATCGCGTAGAGCAGCACGTGCACCACCTTGACCAGCAGCTTGACCGCGGGGGTGCCTTCGGCCGGGGCCGGCCGCCGCGCGAACAGGCGCACGCCAAGGCGGGCCAGGCTGAGCGCCAGGATCAGGAAGCCGACCGACTTGTGGAACTGATAACCGGCGAATTGCGCGGTGCCCTTGGGCAGGTCTTCCAGCCGCCAGCCGAGCGAGACCTGGAACAGGAGCAGCGCCGCGATGGTCCAATGAAGCACGATCGCACTGAGCGCATAGCGCCGTGGCGAAAGGCCTGTGGCAAAGGTCTGGTTCATGCGGCCGAATTCTCCTGCGTCCTTGGGTGACCCAGCGTGGTTCTTATCAGGCACGGTGGGCTTTTCCTACTGTGCCGATGCGGGCCGCGGCACGGGCCGTCGGCAGCACGGCGACGATCGCATGTCATCGATCGATGGCCATCGTCGCTGCGCCGAACCCGGCTGGTCGCGTCCCGTGCGGCGTGGCAGATTGCCGGCGCGAAAAGGAGAGTGCATTTTTCATGAGCAGCAACCCCTGGAGCCACAGCCGCCGCGCCGGCATCGCCGACGACGTGGACTTTGCCATTCGCGGCAATGATTTGCAGTTTGTAGAGATCGAACTCGATCCGGGCGAAAGCGCCGTGGCGGAAGCCGGCGCCTTTGTCTGGAAGGATGCCTCGATCGAGATGACCACCGTGTTCGGTGATGGCAGCGAAAACGACGGCGGCGGCTTCATGGGCAAGCTGCTGGGTGCGGGCAAGCGCCTGGTGACCGGCGCCAGCCTGTTTACCACCGTGTTCACCCACCGCGGCGCGGGCAAGGCGCGGGTGGCCTTTGCCGCGCCGGTGCCGGGCACGATCCTGCCGCTCAAGCTGTCGGAACTGGGCGGCACGCTGATCTGCCAGAAGGACAGCTTCCTGGCCGCGGCGCGCGGGGTTTCGATCGGCATCGCGTTTCAGCGGCGGATCATGACCGGGCTGTTTGGCGGCGAAGGCTTCGTGATGCAGCGGCTGGACGGCGATGGCTGGGTTTTCGTCCAGATGGGTGGCACGCTGGTGGAACGCGAACTGGCACCGGGCGAACAACTGCATGTCGATACCGGGTGCCTGGCCGCCTATACCCCTTCGGTGGAATTCGACCTGGTGAGCGCGGGCGGCGTGCGCAGCGTGCTGTTCGGCGGCGAAGGGCTGTTCTTTGCGCGGCTGACCGGCCCTGGCAAAGTCTGGATCCAGTCGCTGCCCTTTGCCCGCCTGGCCGGCCGGGTGGTGGCCGCAGCCATTCCGGGCGGCGGCAACAACCGGGGCGAAGGTTCGATCCTGGGACCGCTGGGCGACTTCATCGACGGCAATCGCTGATCGCAGCGTTGCGCTTGCGGCCCCTTCGACACGCTCAGGACTGGCCCTTCGACAGGCTCAGATCGAACGGACGTTGGCTGGGAAATTCCAGAAAACATCCGTTCGGGCTGAGCTTGTCGAAGCCCGGGACCCAGCGCAGTTTCAGAACTGCGTCCGCACCGTCAGGCCATAAGTGCGCGGATCGCCCACCTGGCCCACGATCAGGCCGGTGTTGCCCGAGGCAACCGCCAACTGGTCGAAATAGTGCGTGTCGAACGCGTTGCGCACCCAGCCATAGATATCGAAGCGCGCATCGCGGCGCACGCCGAGGCGGAAATTGGTGAGCGCGTACCCTTCGACCCAGGTATAGGCCGAGGGCGTGGGGTTGGACGAGAAGCGCGAGCGATAGTTGCCATCGACGCCAAGGTAGACCTGGCCTTCGCCGCCGAACGCCTGGACCGGCAGGTTGACTTCACCGCCGTAGGAGAACGACCACTTTGAAACGCCGGGCAGGACCTGGCCGGAAATGTCGCACGAGAGCGGGCTGATGCCGGGCGTGCCGGCGGGCGCGGGCGTGCCGACCAGGTTGCCGTTGGCATCGACCGTCTGCGTGCCACCCGAAAGCTCGGGCGGGCACGGCGCGTTCTTGAAGCGCACGTACTTGGCATCGGTATAGGCCGCGTTGGAATAGACGCTGAAGCGTTCGCTGGGACGCAGCGCGAAATCGACTTCGACGCCCTGGGTGCGGACCTTTTCGGCGTTGGCGAGATAGCCGCGCAGCGCGCCCACCGTATAGTTCGATACCTGGGCCTGGTAGTCGTTGATATCGGTGCGGAAGGCGGCCACGTTGAACGTGCCCTTGCGGCCCCAGAACTGGGTCTTCACACCCAGTTCGAAGTGGTTGACGCGCTCGGGCTTGATCGTGGCAAACTGCAGCAGCGGGGTGCCGTCGGTGTTGGCCGGCACGCCGTTGAGGTTGATGCCGCCCGATTTGAAGCTGCGCGCATAGGTGCCGTAGACGTGGACGTCGCGCGTCGGGTCCCAGGCCAGAGTGACGTCGCCCGAAACGTTCCAGTTGCTGAAATTGGCCTTGAAATACTGCGGGGCGAGCACGGCAAGCTGCGCGCGTTCGCGGCTGCTGTTGGCGCTGGTGCCATCGGCGTTCGTTTCGAAAACTACGAGGTTGCCGTTGCCGTCGGTGACGACGGAGGAATAGACGCCATCCTTCTTGTCGTAGTTCAGGCGCACGCCCGGCTGGATCGAGAACGTATCGCTCAACTTGTAGCCGAACTTGCCGTAAATCGCGGCGCTGGTGTTCTTGAGCGTGATGTCGTTGGTGGCAGTCAGGCCGTTGAGCACGCTAGGGTCGTTATAGAGCGCGGTGCTGGTGGGGTTGATCAGGAACTTGCTGGCCGCCGGACCTTGCTGCTGCACGCCGCTGGTGTGGATCTTCTGATAGAAGCCGAACGCGCCCACCGTGTAGTTGAAGCGGCCGGTTTCGCCGGTCAGGCGCAGTTCCTGGGTGTACTGGTCCTGGTGCGAGGGGTTGTTGGACTTGGTGGTGATCGGCAGGCCGAGATAGTCGCGGTCGTTCGACGGGTCCCAATCCCAATAGCGCCACGCGGTGATCGAAGTGACCGTGCCAATGCCGGTATCGATCTTGGCGCGCAGCGACACGCCGCCAACTTCGTTCTTGGCGCGCAGCAGCACGTCTTCGTCGGTCACCCGGTCGAACGGGTTGGTGCTGGGCACGGCATAGTTCTGCGCGGCGGCCAGGGCCGCGTATTGCCGGGTCAGCGGACGCTGCGTCGCGCCGGTGCGCACATAGATCAAGGCGCAGCAATTGGGGTTCTGCTTGTTGTAGTCACCCGACAGCGTGACTTCCACGCCGCCGGTGGGACGCCACAGGAATTGCAGGCGCGCGCCCTTGTTGTCTTGCGAATTGATCCACTGGCGCTGGGCGACGTTGTAGACCGTGCCGTCGCGCTGGGTGAACGAACCGGCCAGGCGCACGGCCAGGGTATCGGAAAGCGGGCCCGAGACCGCGCCCTTCAACTGCACGAAACCGAGGTTGCCGGCCGATGCTTCAAGCCGGGCTTCGGGATCGAACGTGGGCGCGCGGGTGGTGATGTTGAGCGCGCCGGCGGTGGTGTTCTTGCCGAACAGAGTGCCCTGCGGCCCGCGCAGCACTTCGATGCGGCTGACATCAAGGAAGTCGAACGTGGATGATGCCGCGCGGGCATAGAACACGTCGTCGATGTAGATGCCCACGCCCTGCTCGATACCGTCATTGGTGAGGCCGAGCGGCGCGCCCAGGCCACGGATGTTGACCGAGGTGTTGCGCGGGTTGGACGAATAGAACTGCAGCGTGGGCGTGAGTTGCGTGAGACGGCCCACGTTGAACGCGCCGGTGTTCTCGATATGCGCGCCGCCCACCACGGTGACGGCCAGCGGCACGGTCTGCACCGTTTCGGCGCGACGGCGGGCGGTGACGACGATGCTGTCATCGACCGGCTGCGTCGCTGCGTCAGCGGCGGTGGCGGTGGAAGCGGCTTCGGCAGCCGGTGCATCGGCAGCGGCGTGGGCCGGAGCGGCCAGGGCGAGCGCGAGGCCGGCAGAGGCCACCGACGCGGCGAGATTGGCGCGAACAAGCATGGTCAGTCCCTTTCGACATGCCTTGCCACGCGCGCGGAGGGGTTCCGTGGCGGCGGCCGGCATGGTTTTTTGTGGTATTGCCATGGCCGGCGGCCCTCCCCAGAGCCGTGGTGCCGCCATGGATCAGGCGTGAAGCGGTATGGTCAGTTGTTCTTGAAGCGACGCTTTTCGGTCACGTCGATCTGCACGACGCGGCCTTCGTGAACGGTGAGGCCGACATGGCCATAGCGCAGCCCGGCCAGCGCCTCGCGCACGCTGTCGAGCGACTGCTCGATCAGGCGCGCGCTTTCCGGATCGTGGCTGGCCGGATCGTGGGCGGGCGTGGTGGACATCGGCTCTCTCTTCAAAACTCGTGGATGACCGGGCGTCTGTATCTCGGACGAGCCCTTCTTATACTCAACTTTTCAGATAGACATTAAACGAGTTGTTGCGGGCCAGAAAGCGAAACTTTCCCTGCGATGAACGGCGCCGCGCGCGCCCGCCGGAATCCCACCCTGGTGGCCAAGCCATTGCCGAAAAACGATATTGGAAAGAGTCCGCAGCGGGCTTGGGCATGCGCGGCCAGCCCGCTGCGGATCGGCCGGGAATGCGCGACGTGGAACACGACTCACCAGGGCCAGGCTGCAATCTAGCGTCACTGTGCCCGCTGGCGAGAACCCAGGCGCTGAAACGCGCGCGATTCTCGACAAAACGAGTAGAGATTAACACGGGGCATTCAGCCGGCCGCGAACCTTTCCTGACAGCGGCGCTTTGGGCTTGCCATGGCGCCCCCGCCCGGTGCTAGGGTGCGGATAGTCATACAAGAGTAGCAAAGCGGAACGATGGCGCGCGGCACCGCAACACCAGCAAGCAGGACAGCAATCGTGGCAGAATCAAGCGCAGTGCCGATCGGCGCACTGCCGATGCAGGCGCTCTCGCCACTGGCCGAAGGCCCCCCGCCCATGCGCTATTTCAACCGCGAACTCAGTTGGCTGATGTTCAACCGCCGGGTCCTGGCCGAAGCGCAGAACACCAACTATCCGCTGTTGGAGCGGATGCGGTTCCTGTCGATTTCGGGCAGCAACCTGGACGAGTTCATGATGGTGCGCGTGGCGGGCCTGGCCGGCCAGGTGCGGCGCGGCATCGACGAGGTTTCGATTGACGGCTTCACCCCCGCGCAGCAGTTGCAGAACATCCACGGCGCCGTGGAAGACCTGGTGAGCGCGCAGCACGTGGTGCTCGGCGAGTTGTCGAGCCTGCTCGCCGAAAACGGCATCCACCTGGTGGGCGACAAGCCCCTGCCGCGCGGCGAGGCGGAATGGCTGGCACGCTATTTCCGCGAACATGTGATGCCGGTGCTCACCCCCCAGGCGATCGACCCGGCGCACCCCTTCCCGTTCATTGCCAACCAGGGCACGGGCATCCTGTTCTCGATGGTGCGGGTGGCCGACAACGACCCCGTGACCGAGATGATCCTGATCCCGCCGGCCCTGCCGCGCTTCGTGCGGCTGCCCGATGACGGCGGCTGGATCAGCATCGAGGAACTGGTGCGCCGCAACGCCGCCACGGTGTTTCCCGGTTTCCGCATCCAGGGTTCGGGCACGTTCCGCGTGCTGCGCGACAGCGACATGGAAATCGAGGAAGACGCCGAAGACCTGGTCCGCTATTTCCGCACCGCCATCCAGCGGCGCCGGCGCGGCAAAGTGATCATGCTGCAACTGCAGGAGGATTTCGATCCTGCGGCCGAGCAATTGCTGCGCGACAAGCTGCGGCTCGACTATGCCCTGGTGGTCAAATCGCCGGGCCTGCTGGCGATGAACGGCCTTTCGCAGATCGTCGACATGCCGCGCCCCGAACTGAAGTTCGAGCCCTATAACCCGCGCTATCCCGAACGCGTGCTGGAACACGATGGCGATTGCTTTGCCGCGATCCGCGAAAAGGACCTGGTGATCCACCACCCGTTCGAAAGCTTCGACGTGGTGGTCGATTTCCTGCGCCAGGCGGCGAGCGACCCAGACGTGGTGGCGATCAAGCAGACGCTCTATCGCGCCGGCAAGCAATCGGCAGTGATCGCCGCGCTGATCGCCGCGGCCGAAGAGGGCAAGTCCGTCACCGCCGTGGTGGAACTGAAAGCGCGGTTCGACGAAGAGCAGAACCTGCACTGGGCCAGCCAGCTGGAACGCGCCGGCGTCCAGGTGATCTATGGCTTCGTCGATTGGAAAACCCACGCCAAGGTTTCCATGGTGGTGCGGCGCGAGGGCGATGGCTATCGCACCTATTGCCACTTTGGCACCGGCAATTACCACCCGGTGACGGCGCGCATCTATACCGACCTGTCGTTCTTTACCGCCGATCCCAAGGCGGGGCGCGATGCCGGGCAGTTGTTCAATTTCATCACCGGCTATGTGGAGCCCAAGAACACCGAGTTCCTTTCCATTTCGCCGATCGGGCTGCGCCGCACGCTGTACGAGTGCATCGAGCGCGAGATCGGCTTTGCCCGCGCAGGCAGGCCGGCAGCCATCTGGGCCAAGCTCAATTCGCTGACCGATAGCCGCCTGATCGACCGGCTCTATGCCGCCGCGCAGGAAGGCGTGGACATTGCCCTCGTGGTGCGCGGCATCTGCTGCCTGCGGCCGGGCGTGCCGGGACTGTCTGACCGGATCACGGTGAAATCGATCATCGGCCGGTTCCTGGAACACAGCCGCATCTGGGCCTTCGGCAATGGCGCGGCCCTGCCCAACCGGCGGGCGCGGGTGTTCATCTCCTCCGCCGACGGGATGAGCCGCAACCTGGACCGGCGCGTGGAAGTGCTGGTGCCGATCCGCAACAAGACCGTGCACGACCAGATCCTGGACCAGGTGATGCTGGCCAACCTGATCGATACCGAGCAAAGCTGGACTTTGAGCGCCGATGGCGACTATCAGCGGGTTTCGTGCCGATCAGACGCTGGCGAGAAACCGTTCAATGTGCACCGCTATTTCATGACGAACCCTTCGCTTTCGGGCCGTGGCGCGGCCCTGACCAAGGGGCGCCGCGTGCCCAAGCTGGCGCTGCGGCGCGGCGGCGCGACGGTGGATTGACACGTTCGATGGCATTCGGACTGTCCCGGGGCAAGGACGCGCAAGCCCGCGCGATTATCGATATTGGCTCCAACACCGTGCGCCTGGTCATCTATGGCCAGCCGCTGCGCGCGCCCAAAGTGCTGCACAACGAGAAAGTGACCGCGCGCCTGGGCAAGGGCGTGGCCGACAGCGGCAATCTTTCGCCCAAGGCCATGGCCCTCGCCCTCGCCTCGCTCGCCCGGTTCAAGGCGATCCTGGCGCTGCAGGGCGTGACGCAGGTTGACGTGGTGGCCACCGCCGCCAGCCGCGACGCGGGCAATGGCGCGGCGTTTCTCGATGCCATTGCCAAGCTGGGGCTGACCCCGCGCCTGCTGACCGGCGAGGAAGAAGCGATCACCAGCGCGCATGGCGTGATGGGCGCGTTTCCCGGCGCCAAGGGCGTGGTGGGCGATCTGGGCGGCGGCAGCCTGGAACTGGTGGACGTGGACGGCGAGCGCTGCACCCATGGGGTGAGCCTGCCGCTGGGCACGCTGCGCCTGCCGGGCCTGCGCGCCGAAGGACAGCGCGCGTTCGGGCAGAAGATCCGCAAGGCGCTGGCCAAGGCGGAATGGAAAGCCACGCCAGGGCAGACACTCTATCTGGTGGGCGGCTCGCTGCGCGCCTTTGCCCGCCATGTGATGGTGGAAACCCGGTTCCCGATCGACGATCCGCACGGCTATGTCGCCGATCCGGCGGTGGCGCTCAAGTTGGCCAAGGCCATGGCACGGCGCAAGGGTGACGCCGTGGCGCCGATCGCCGGGGTTTCCGGCGGGCGCCTGGCCAGCCTGCCCGATACCGCCGCGCTGCTTGCCGTGCTGATCACCCGGCTTCAGCCCGAACGGCTGGTGTTTTCCGCCTGGGGCCTGCGCGAAGGCGTGCTGTGGGAAGCCATGCCGCAGTCGGTGCGCGGGCAAGACCCGCTGGTGGCCGGCGCCTCTGCCTTTGCGCAGGAACACGGCATTGCCGCCAATTCCGCCAGCATGGTGGCCGGCTGGACCGCCGGCATTGCCCCCACCGACGGGCCGGACCGGCGCGAGCGCCTGCGCCTGGCCGCCACGATGCTGTGCATGGCCTCGGCCACGGTGGAGCCCAACTTGCGCGGCGACCTGGCGCACGAATGGGGCCTGCGCAAACGCTGGATCGGCGCCACCGCGCGCGACCGCGCGATGCTCGCCGCCGCGATGATCGCCAACACCGGCAAGCTGACCCTGCCACCCGACCTGCCCCTCCTCGCCTCCCCCGCTGCCCTGCGCCAGGCCCAGGCCTGGGGCCTTGCCACCCGCCTGTGCCGCCGCTTCACCGTCGGCGCCGCCTCCGCCCTCAACGGCAGCACCCTGCGCCGCGAAGGCGACGCCCTGGTGATGGAAGTGGAAGACCGCCACGCCGTGCTGATCAACGACAGCGTGGGCCGGGATTTGAAGGCGCTCGCGGCGCATCTGGGGTTGAAGGGGGCGATCAGGGAGCGGTGACGCTGGCCACTTGAACGGGCCGCCACCATGCGTTATAACGTCCGTATGAACGCCAGTCTGAAAATCACCAAGATCGGCAATTCCGCCGGTGTCGTCCTGCCCAAGGAACTGCTGGCCAAGCTGCGCGCCGGGGTGGGCGACACGCTCTACGTGTCCGAAACGCCGGACGGTATCCGCATCACCGCCACCGATCCCTCGTTCGAGGCCAAGATGGCGCTGGCCGAACAGATCATGCGCGAGGACAGGGACATCCTGCGCGTGCTGGCGAAATAACATGGCCCAAAGCGCCGAGCCGGTGTGGATCGAAACCGAACTGGCCCTGGCGATCCATGACCGCCAACTGGCCGAACATGGTGGCCCCATGGGACTGCGCGATGCAGCAGGTTTGGAGTCCGCCCTCGCCCGCGCGCGCAACCAGTGGAGCTATGGCGAAACCGACCTTTGCCAGTTGGCAGCCGCCTATGCTTATGGTCTGGCGCGCAACCACCCGTTTACCGATGGCAACAAACGCACGGCTTGGGTGCTGGCGCGCCTGTTTCTCGCGCTGAATGATGTGCGGATCGTGTTTGCGCCGGAAGACGCTATCCGTGCCATGCTGGCGTTGGCGGCGAGGACTCTGGATGAAGCGGAATTGGCGGATTGGTTTCGGGAGCGGCTATCGGCCAATACCGAGTCGCGAGCATGATCGAGAGCGCATTGCGGCTCGCCAAATGCGGGATTTTTCGCACCTGGGAAGGGGATACCTGCAAACAGTGCGACATTACGTTCTCTAATGTCCATGGCGAATGGGCGACGCAATAGCCGATGAGCTAAGGGCAGGCATAAATAGGTATACGGTGGCGAATGACGAGCACGGGCCATTCATATAGATATCGCAAGATCGGCATGATATTTGCTGTTGTTCATGCCATTTTATTTTCAATACTCTTGTTAAATGACGGTGTTACTCAGGAAGCTAAAGTACAACTTTTCTACATGCCATTCTTGATCGGCGATTTTCCGATCATTTTATTTTACAGCATTCCAGTAGAAATTATTGGTGATTACCTGCGATTCGCAGACAATCCCATATTGGCGAATATTTTCCACTCTCCTTCTATTATTGATTGCATGTTAGGGACAATATGGTGGTATTTTGTCCCGAAATTCTTTCTTCCAAAGCGTCTCGGTGGAATCTGGGGTTCTAAAGCCGCGAAGTAATGCTCCCGGTCTCAACCCAACCCGAATTCCGGGGACAGCATACTTAATTACCATGCCCCGTAGGTGGGAGGTCGGCCATTTTTTTGTGCCGTTGCCGGACCTTCCCTCGCGCGTTGCGCACATGCCCTCCCCTAACCCCTCCCGCAGGCGGGAGGGGGATTTTGGGTTGTTCTTTTTGGCTCCCCTCCCGCTTGAGGGAGGGGCTGGGGGAGGGATTGTTTGGAGCATCCCACTGCCTAATCGATCCGCAAGCCGCCGACCCGGCGGAACAGTTCCAGGATCAGTGGATCGCGCTCCGCACTCCTTATCGCCGCCTCGAAGCGCAATTGGCGTTTGGGCGCCGACAGGACCGAGACCAGCGCGCCGCTCGCCAGTTCGCTGCGGATCATGGTTTCGGGGAGCAGGGCGGCGCCGGTGCCTTCGCGGATGATTTCGACCAGGGCGCGCACGTTGTTGCAGGTGCGGATGACCGGGGGCGTGATGCCGTGTTGGGCCAGGGACTCGCGCATGATCCCGTGGATGGGGGAGTGTTCAGGGATCGACCAGACGGGCAGCGGTTGCTTGAAGCCGCCTGCCTGCGCAGTGGCCTGGCTGGCGGCCCAGACGAGGCCGACGCTGCCCAGGCTGGTGGTGCGCACACCGGGGCTTGCCACCGGGCCGGCGAGGAACACCATGTCGCTGGTGCCGGCGAGCAATTGCTGGAGCATGCGGGCGGTAAGGTCCACCTCGATTTCCAGGGTGACGCCGGGCAAGTCCCGCTCCACGCCCGCGACGAAGGCGGCAAGGCAAGAGGCGGCGGCGATTTCTCCGGTGCCCAGGCGCACGATGCCGGTGGCGCCGGCAAAATCGCTCGCCTTGAACAGCGCGCGTTCGAAGCCGGCCCAGAGCGGCTCGAAATCGGCGACCAAGGCCCGCCCCCGCGCGGTGAGCACCATGTTGCGCCCTTCGCGGCGGAACAGGTCGACGCCCAGTTGCTCCTCGATCTCTTTCACGCGGGCGGAAATGGCGGGCTGCGTGGTGTTGAGCCGCTCGGCCGCGGCGCGGAACGTGCCCAGGCGGGCAATCCACAGCAGGGTTTCGAGATGATAGATGGCCAGGCGCTTCATGGGCGCCAATGTAACATATCCGCCTCTTATCATAAAAGATAAGAACGTATCGCTGGTTTCGATGGATCGTTTTGGCTATTCCCTTCCGATCAATGGAGAGGTGCCGATGGCCAACAAGATCTATCCCTCTGCCACAGCCGCGCTGGACGGGCTGCTGCGCGATGACCTGCTGATCGCCTGCGGGGGCTTTGGCCTTTGCGGCATTCCTGAGCGGCTGATCGATGCGGTGCGCGAATCCGGCGTGACGGGGCTGACCTTTGCCAGCAACAACGCGGGGATCGACAACGAGGGCATCGGCAAGCTGCTGCGCACGCGCCAGGTGAAGAAGATGATCTCGTCCTATGTGGGCGAGAACAAGGAATTCGAGCGCCAGTACCTTTCGGGCGAGCTGGAGGTGGAATTCTGCCCCCAGGGCACGCTGGCCGAGCGCATGCGCGCCGGGGGTGCTGGCATTCCCGGCTTCTACACCAAGACGGGCGTGGGCACGCTGGTGGCGGAAGGCAAGGAAGTGAAGACCTTCGACGGGCAGGACTATATCCTGGAACGCGGGATCTTTGCCGACCTGGCGCTGGTGAAGGCGTGGAAGGCCGACGAGAGCGGCAACGTGGTGTTCCGCAAGACCGCGCGCAATTTCAACGTGCCGGCCGCCACCTGCGGCAAAGTCTGCGTGGTGGAAGTGGAAGAGATCGTGCCGACCGGCAGCCTCGATCCCGATGGCATCCACCTGCCCGGCGTCTATGTCCAGCGGCTGGTGCTGGGCGCGCCTTATGACAAGAAGATCGAATTCCGCACCACCCGTGCGCGGGAGAACGCCTGATGCCCTGGACTCGTGATGAAATGGCCGCCCGCGCGGCGCGCGAACTGCAAGACGGTTTCTATGTGAACCTGGGCATCGGCATTCCCACGCTGGTGGCCAACCACATCCCCGCCGGTATGGAAGTGACGCTGCAATCGGAAAACGGGATGCTGGGCATCGGCCCCTTCCCCTTTGACGACGAAGTGGATGCCGACCTGATCAACGCCGGCAAGCAGACGATCAGCCAATTGCCGCAGACCGCCTATTTCGACAGCGCGCAAAGCTTTGCCATGATCCGCGGCGGGCACATCGACCTCACCGTGCTGGGCGCGATGGAAGTCTCGCAAGGCGGCGACATTGCCAACTGGATGGTGCCAGGCAAGATGATCAAGGGCATGGGTGGCGCCATGGACCTGGTCGCCGGCGTGAAGCGCATCATCGTGGTGATGGAGCATTGCGCCAAGGACGGCAGTTCCAAGTTCATTCCCGAATGCACCCTGCCGCTGACCGGCAAGAACGTGGTTGACATGGTGATCACCGACCTTGCCGTGTTCCAGCGGCCCGACCACGACAGCCCGTTCCACCTGGTGGAACTGGCGCCGGGCGTGACCGCCGAGGACGTGGCGGCCAAGACCACGGCCCATTACGTGACCGCCTGACCGCATGCGCACGCCGCCCGTTCATGCGGGCGGCGCGAGTTTCCAATACGTGGCAAAGTGCCGGTGCGCGACGCGATGATAAGGCGCGAAGCGCAGCGTGGCGCCATCGGCCGCCGCGGTGGTGAATTCCAGCGGTGGCCCTGCCGGCTTGATCCGCGCCGCCACCTCTGCCGCCCGGCCCGCGAGTTGCGGCACGGGCACCGGCGCATCGCAATATTCGCCATAGCGCCGCTCGTTGACCACCAGGTCTGCCCCCGGCGCAATGGCTGGCCCATCGAGCAGGCCGGCAAGCACCACCGGGCCATAGCGGAAGGCAGCAATGTCTGCATGGCCGGGCAAAGGCACTGCCTCCACCGCCATGGCCATGGCCAGTTCCACCGTGTCGCCATCGCGCCAGGTCTGCTCCACCGTGACATAGCTGGAGGGACGATCGGAACGCGCCACCACGGCGCCGTTGACGCGCACTTCGAGCCAGGGGCTCCATCCCGGATGGCGCAGATGCAACGCCAGCATCTGCGGCTGCTGCAATTGCCAGGCCAGCGTGGTGGTTGGCGCTTCGGGAAAACGGGTGTGCTGGGTCAACACCGCGCCGCGTTCGGGCCAGGCCAGGCGCGAGGCGATGAATTGGTTGAGCCACAGGCCGCGATCATCGTGGGCAAAGATGAAGCTGCCATACTTGGCGTGGTTTTCCATGCCCGTGCCGGTGCAGCACCAGAAGGAATCCTCGGGCGTGCAGAACAGCTTGACGTAGCCCGGCCGCGCGCCCTGGAAATAGGTGACCATGCCGCTTTCCGGGTCTTGCGAACCGAGGATGCCGTTGATCAGCGCGCGTTCGGCGAAATCGGTCAGCGGCGCTTGCGGATCGCGTAGCAGGAGCATCTGTGTCAGCTTGAGCATGTTGTGGATGCCGCAGGTTTCCGAACCCTTGGCCGAAAAGACGTGGGCCGCGAAATCGGCCACGGGAAAGAAGAACTCGCCATCGCCATGGCCGCCGCCGGCATAGCTGCGCGTGGAAACCACGGTCTGCCAGAAAAAGGCCGCGGCGCGGGCATAGTCCGCATCGCCCTGGGTTTCGGCCACGCGCTGAAAGCCGACGACCTTGGGTACCTGGGTGTTGGCGTGCAGGCCGTCGAGATGGTCTTGCCCCTGGGCCAGCGGCGTCAGCAAGGCCTTGTGCGAAAAGCGGCGGGCGAGCCGGGCATAGTCTTCCCGCCCGGTGAGCGCGTGGAGATCGGCGAAGACTTCGTTCATGCCGCCATGCTCGATCGCCAGCATCGCTTCGAACGCGGCATCATCAAGCGGGCGCGTGGCCACCACGGTCCAGTCTGCCAGCGCAAGCAGCACCGGCCGCGCCGCGGTCACACCGGCCACCAGATCGGCATCGCGCAAGCCGGCGAAGACCTTGTGCAGCGTGTACCACGGCACGCCGGTGACCGGCTGGCCGGCAAGCATGGCGGCCATCAGCCGGGGCCCTTCGGGAAAGGCGCAGACCAGCCCGCTGCCTGCCGCTTTCTGGCAGGCGGCGAGTTCGGCGACGATGTGATCGAGCCTTTGCCGCAGGCGGGGATCGCCGGTGGCCGCGAACATCAACGCGCAGCCCGACAGGTAGTGTCCCAGCGTGTGCCCCTGGCAATGGATATCGGCCCAATCCGGGCGCGATTCCCAGCCGCCATAGACCGCCCCGCGCGGCGGCAGGCCCGCGTTGACGCGAAAGCCGTGCAGCAGGCGATCGGGATCGAGCGAAAGCAGGTAAGCGAGGGTCCGCTGCTGCGCATCGCGCCATGGCCCATCGAGCAAGCGCACGCGATCGAGCGCGAAGGCAGACAGGCCAGCGCCCGCTGCCGGGGCGGGCCCGGGCGATGCTGCGCGCAATGATACGGGAACGCCGGCCAGTGCCATGCCGGCCAGCCCCAGGGGCGCCAGTTCACGCCGAGTCAGCGCCATTCCATGCGGATGGTGGCAGGCGCAGGCGGTATTCATGGCGATCTCCCCGTTGTACGCGTGCTTTATTGTCGGAGTAATGTTTGGCGTCAACTGCTCAGCACGCCAAGCCATGGATGCATCGGCGGATGCAATCGGTTCGATTGGTCAGACAAAACAGCGCCGTGCTACATGAAAATTTGGACATTCATCCCGCTGTCAGGCGCGCGGGATTAGCCGTCTGCGCGGGGACCAGTGCTGAACATCGGGATTGGTCATGGTCTGGAACGTCAACATCCCCCGCCCTCGCAGGGCCGCTGTGTGCCTTGCTTGGTCAACCTTGCTCTCGATACCGCTGTGGCTGGCCACGCTGGCCGTGGTCAAAGTCGTGATCGTGCCCGAACTGCGCGCGGTGGCGGCGCAGTGGGACGGCAAGAGCGCCCAATCGGCACCGCCCGGTGGCCTCTATGCCCGGATGGATCCGCACCCACTGCTGCGCGCCAGCCGGCACGAAGCGCATGTGGTGGCAAGCGCGGTGATGCGGCGCATCTGATGGGCCCGGCGCGGCCTAGGCGGCGTGGACAAATTCCGCAACGCCACGGCTGGAGGCAAAAACCGCCAGTTCAAGGAGGCGAGGAAGCGCAATATCAGGAATATTGTGCGACGAGCCGACGCAGAAATGGCGGTTTTTGGTCCAGCCCCGCAGGGGTTGTCCTTTAAAAGGCCCTGGCAGCGTTGCTCGGCCTTACAAGAGGCCCACTCTTGCTTCGTCCTCGCGCCTCCCCAGGGCCTTTTAAAGGACAACCGTGGCGTTGCGGAATTTGTCCACGCCGCCTAGAGCACGAAATCGCCCTTTGCCAGCGTGACACTGCCTTGCAGCAGAAGCGCGAAATCGGCGACGCCATCGCCGTTCACGTCACCGGTCAGCAAGGTGTTGCCGCCGGTGATGGCATAGCGCAGTTCGCCCGCAACGTGGTGGAACGCGGCCGTGCCGATGAAGGCAAAGGCATCGTCGGCGCTGGTCAGCGTGTTGGCGTCGATCGGCGAGAGGATGATCGTGTCACCCTCGGCATGCTTGAAATCGGTGATCACGTCGCACGCGCCGGCGGTGGTGCCGGCAAATTCCAGCACGCGTTCGAACACGAAGCGATCGGCGCCGGCGCCGCCGGTCAGCACGTCCTGCCCCGATCCGCCACGCAAGGTATCGGCGCCGCCCATGCCGCTGATGGTATCGTTGCCGCCATTGCCGGACAGGATGTTGTCGTTGGCGTCACCGGCAAGCGTATCGTCGTGCGCTGATCCGGTGACGCGTTCCACGCCCGATATGGTGTCCTTGCCCAGCCCGGCGGCCGTACCATCCCCGATCCCGGTGGCAAGATTGACGCTGATCCCGGCCGTGGCCCCGGCATAGGTGACCAGATCGAGCCCCGGCCCGCCGACATAGCGATCGTTGCCGAAATCGTCGCCGGCCAGGAACGTGTCGTTGCCATCGCCGCCCGAGAGGATATCGTCCCCCTTGCCGCCCGACAATTTGTCGTTGCCTCCATAGCCATAGATGCGATCGTTGCCGGCATAGCCATAGAGGCGGTTGTTCGCCTCGTTCCCCACCAGCGTGTCGTTGCCCGCGCCGCCATAGCAATCCTCGATCGTCACGTTGTAGGCGATGCCCAGGTTGTTGGACACGCTGACATTGGTGAAACCCAGGGTGGAATAGGCGCCGGGGTGAAGATCGACCCAGCAATCGAGCTTGAACTTGCGCAAGTCGATCAGGTCGTTGCCGCCCGCGTCCCAGATCGCGGCGTAGAACGGGCTGTCAGGGGAATAGACGTATTTGTTGTCGCCGGCATGATAGCTCATGTTGGCGCCGTAGATCGCCTGGATCGCGGCGATATCATAGACCATCGGCGTCTGGATGATGTAGTCGAAATCCTCTTTGGCGGCATTGTAGGCATAGACGCCATAGGGATCGTTGTAGGACATGATGGTGTAGTTGCGATAATCGTAGCCGGCCGGGATGATGTTCCCTTCCGAAGGATGCGCCAGGCCCAGGGCATGGCCGATCTCGTGCATCAGGGCGGTGAAGTTATAGGTGTTTACGGCGTAGGAATCCTTGCCGTAGAGTGGGTTGATCCAGATATCGCCATGGCTGTTGGCAGTGCCATTGGCGTTGACCTTGGTATAGCCCCAGGAATCCCCGACGCGGGAGGAGAGGCCCAGGCGAATATCGCCCACGGCGCCTGCCGCAGTTTCCGTCACCTGCTTGAACGTGAGATTGGCGACGTTGGCCCACTGCTGAAACGCCAGCGCCACGTTGGCGTATTCGCCAGATGGCAGCGCGCCGACCGTGGCCGCGGTCATTTCCGTGCCATAACCGGTGGCGAATTGTGACGCCACGCCCCCGCCCCAGATGAAGCTGTACGATACCACCGTCTTGCCGCCCGACACGGTGGACCAGGCCATGCGATAGACCGGATCTGCCTGGAGCAAGGCGTTGAAACGCGAATCCGAAGTGAGTTTGTAGGTCTTGACCGCCGATGCCTGGGTATAGGTTGCCACGCGCGCGTTCCCGATAAGCTATGGCCCGCCTTGTTAGGCGGACGGCCAGCGTTACGGGACGAGCGACAGGTTCAAAGTGGAGGCGTGAGGGCGCCTCCACCCCGGCGCAAAGCCTGTCAGAGAACGAAATCGGTGGCGGCGAAGGCAACCTTGCCAGCCACCTTGAGCCAGAAATCGGCCACGCCATCGCCGTTCACATCGCCCTGGATGGTGGTGATGTTGCCAGCGGTGGAATAGCGCAATTCGCCCGCAACCCGGTGGAAAGCGGCGGTGCCGATGAAGGTGAACGGATCGTCCACGCTGTCGGTGCTGCTGATTGCATCGATCTGGTTGAGCTTGATCACGTCCTTCTGCGTCTTGCTGAAATCGGTGATTGCATCGCAGGTCGTGATGGTCAGCCCGGCAAAGTCGGAAATGGCGGTAAAAACGAAGGCATCGGCCCCCGCGCCGCCGGTCAAGGTATCTTGCCCGGCCGCACCGATCAGCGTGTCATTGTCGTTGCCGCCCTGCAGCGCGTCTTTGCCCGCGCCGCCATTGAGCGTGTCGTTGCCGCCATTGCCGGTCAGCGTATCGTCGCCCTCGCGCCCGTTGAGCACATTGGCAATGTCGTTGCCGACCAGCTTGTCTGCCCCGCTGCCGCCGGTGGCGTTTTCGATCGTGCAATTGAACGCGATGCCCAGGTTGTTGGTCAGCGTTTGCAGATTGTCGAACACCAGGGTGGAATAAGTGCCGGCGTGCAGATCGATACGGCAGCCCTTGGAAAAACCGCTGATATCGATCGTGTCGTTGCCGGCGCCATCCCAGATCGCGGCAAAGAATGGGGCCATTGCCGAATAGGTATACGTGGTGTCACCAGCATTATATCCGGTGTTGGCGCCATAGATCGATTGGATCGCGGCGATATCATAGACCATCGGTGACTTGATCAGGTATTCGGTCTGCCCCGAACTGCTGTTGTACCACCACACATTCTTGGGATCGGTGTAAGACATGATCGTGTAGCTGCGCACGTCAAAACCCGAAGGGATCTTGTTGCCTTCGAACGGGTGATCCAGGCCCAGCGCGTGGCCGATCTCGTGCATCATCGCCATGTAGTTGTAGGTGCCCACGGCAAACGAGCCGCTGCCATACGTGGGCGAAATCCAGATATCGCCGTGGGCGTTGGCTGCGCCGTTGGACACGATCTTGCAATAGCCCCAGTATTGCCCCGTGACGCTGGACGATTGCGCAATACGGATATCGCCCACGGTGCCCGCGTCGGTTTCACTCACCTGGGTGAAGGTGATGTTGGCAACATTGGCCCAGGCCTGGAACGCGGCCTGGATATTGGCGATCTGCCCGCTGGGCATCGCCCCATGCGTGGCAGCGGTCGGTTCGGTGCCATAGCTGCCGGCAAACTTGCTGGACACACCGTCCAGCCAGGGGAAGCTGTAGGTAATGGCGGTCTTGCCATCGACCACGGTAGACCACTTGGACCGAAAGCCCGGCTTGGAATAAAGCAACGAGTCAAAATACTTGCTGCCGGTGAGACTGTAGGTCGAAACGACCGAAGCGTCGGTATAGCTGGGCATGGGCGTGTTGTCCTTGATCGTGCAACGCCCGCTTTCGGGCTTTCCAAGGCAAACAGGCCATATAGACCCTCAATACCGGGTATTTTTAAGGGCAGGTACTTGCACCCAGCCGGCGTTATCCCGCCGTTATCCGGCAATATCTTGCCGGATACGGGGCCGGGATATACGGGCTTATGCCTATCAGGCGGCCATTCCGGCGGCGTGGCCACTGGCCCACGCCCACTGGAAGTTATAGCCGCCCAGCCATCCGGTGACATCCACCGCCTCGCCGATGGCAAAGAGGCCCGGCACCTTGCGCGCTTCCATCGTGGCCTGGGAAAGTTCGGCCGTGCTGATGCCGCCGGCGGTCACTTCGGCCTTGGCGAAGCCCTCGCTGCCATTGGGCATGAATTCCCACGCGCGCAGCCGTGCCTGTGCGGCGCGCAGGGCCTTGTCGGGCAAGTTGCCCATTTCGGCGGAAAGGCCGATCTGTTCGGCCAGGGCCGTGGCCAGGCGTTCGGGCAGCGCTTCTGCCAGCACGCTGCGCAGGGCAGCGCGGGGGCGCTGGCGCTTGGCATCGAGCAGCCAATCGCCCGTGCGGCCGGGCAGGAAATCGATGCGCACCGCCTCGCCGCGCTGCCAATAGGACGAAACCTGGAGGATCGCCGGGCCGGACAGGCCGCGATGGGTGAACAGCGCGGCTTCGGCAAAGCGGGCCTTTCCGCAGGCCGCCTCGACCGGGGCGGCAATGCCCGACAGTTCGCGGAACAGCGCCGCTTCGCCAGGCAGGGTGAGCGGCACCAGCGCCGGGCGCGGCTGCACCACCTTGAGGCCGAATTGCCGCGCCAGGTCATAGGCAAAGCCGGTGGCACCGATCTTGGGAATGGCCGGGCCGCCCGTGGCGATGACCAGCGAGGGGGCAGCGAAGGTGCCCTCCCCGGCCTCTACCTGGAACAGGCCATCGGCGTGGCGCACTGCGCGGATCGGGCTGTTGCAGCGCACCTGCGCCCCGCCCTTGGCGCATTCATCCAGCAGCATGTCCACGATCTGGCGCGCAGAGCCATCGCAGAACAACTGGCCCAGGGTCTTTTCATGCCAGGCAATGCCATGGGCATCGACCAGGGCGATGAAATCGGCCGGGGTATAGCGGCTGAGCGCCGAGCGGGCGAAATGGGGGTTTTCGGAAAGATAGCGGTCGGGCGCGGTGTGCAGGTTGGTGAAATTGCAGCGCCCGCCGCCGGAAATCAGGATCTTCTTGCCCGGCTTTTCGGCGTGATCGAGCACCAGGACACGGCGCCCGCGCGCGGCCGCGGTGGCCGCGCAGAACAGGCCGGCAGCCCCGGCACCCAGGATGATCACGTCGTGCGTCATGGCTGGGGCCGTGGGGGATTGGCCAGGGTTTGGCAAGGGGTGGGGTGGGCGGCGTTCTGTTGGGAACAGGCCCTCCCCCAACCCCTCCCGCAAGCGGGAGGGGGCTTTGGTTGGCGCTTAGATGTGCAGCGCGCGGCCGTAGGCGGCGAGGACGGATTCGTGCATGGCTTCGCTCATCGTCGGGTGCGCGAAGACCGTGTGCATCAGTTCGGCCTCGGTGGTTTCCAGCGTCTTGCCCACGACGAAGCCCTGGATCATTTCCGTGACTTCGGCACCGATCATGTGTGCGCCCAGCAGTTCGCCGGTCTTGGCATCGAACACCGTCTTGATGAAGCCTTCGGGCTCACCCAGCGCGATGGCCTTGCCATTGCCGATGAACGGGAACGTGCCCGCCTTCACGGTGTAGCCGGCTTCCTTGGCCTTGGCCTCGGTCAGGCCCACGCTGGCGATCTGCGGGTGGCAATATGTGCAACCCGGGATGTTGGCGCGGTCCATCGGGTGCGGATGCACGTCCTTGTTGCCCAGTTCGGCGGCAATCGCTTCGGCGGCGATCACGCCTTCGTGGCTGGCCTTGTGCGCCAGCCAGGGGCCGGGCGTCACGTCGCCGATGGCCCACAGGCCCTTCACATTGGTGCGGCCATAGCCGTCGATGGCAATGATGCCGCGCTCTGCCTTCACGCCCAACGCTTCCAGGCCGATGTTCTCGGTGTTGGGAACGATGCCGACGGCCACGATCACGTGGCTGTAATCGCCTTCCACCACCTTGCCGTCCTTGGCCTTGATCTTGGCCTTCACGCCATTGGCGCCCACCGCCAGGCTTTCCACGCCCGCGCCGGTCAGGATCTTGAGGCCCTGCTTGGTCAGCGCCTTTTCGAGGAAGGCCGAAACATCGGCATCTTCCACCGGCACGACGCGATCCATCATCTCAACGACGGTGACTTCGGCGCCCATATCATTGTAGAAGCTGGCAAATTCGATGCCGATCGCGCCCGAGCCGATGACCAGCAGCTTAGCTGGCAGTTCCTTGGGCGTCATCGCGTGGCGATAGGTCCACACGCGGTTGCCATCGGCCTTGGCGAAGGGCAGCTCACGCGCGCGCGCGCCGGTGGCGACGATGACGTGCTTGGCCGAAATCGTTTCAGTGCCCTTCTCGCCGGTCACTTCCACGCTGGTGGCGCTTTTCAAGACGCCCGTGCCCATGTGCACGGTGATCTTGTTCTTCTTCATCAGGTGCGTCACGCCCTGGTTGAGTTGCTTGGCCACGCCGCGCGAACGCTTGACCACCGCTTCCAGGTCGGCGCGGATATTGTCCGCCGCCAGGCCATAGCTGGCCGCGTGCTTCATGTTGTTGAAGACTTCGGCCGAGCGCAGCAGCGCCTTGGTGGGAATGCAGCCCCAGTTGAGGCAGATGCCACCGAGCAGCTCGCGCTCTACAATCGCGGTCTTGAGGCCCAGCTGCGCGGCGCGGATCGCCGCCACATAGCCGCCGGGGCCCGAACCGAGGACGATCACGTCATATTGATCAGCCACTTGGAATTCTCCTTATTCGTCAACCGGGCGGGGCCGGCCGGTGCCGTCAACGGCAACAAACGTGAACTTGGCCTGGGTGACCATCGAGGCTTGCTCGCGGTGCCGCTCGCGCCGCCATGCCTCGATGGCGATGGTCATCGAGGTGCGCCCGGTCTTCTCGATCTCGCCATAGACCGAAACCTCGTCCCCCACCTTGACCGGCTGGACGAACTGCATGCCATCGAGCGCGATGGTCACCGCCCGGCCGCGACAGCGGCGGGCGGCGATCAGGCCGGCGGCATTGTCCATCAACGACATCAACCAGCCGCCGAAGATATCGCCATAGGCGTTGCAATCGGCGGGCATGGCCGTGACGCGGATGGCCGGTTCGCGGCTTTGGACGCTCATGCCACCAGCGCCAGCGGGTTTTCCACGATCTGCTTGAAGGCCTGCATCAGTTCGGCGCCGTCAGCCCCGTCGATCGCACGGTGGTCAAAGCTGCCCGTGGCGCTCATCACCGTGGCCACGCCCAGCGCGCCATCGACGATGTAGGGGCGCTGTTCGCCCGCGCCCACGGCCAGGATCATGCCCTGCGGCGGGTTGATCACGGCTTCGAACTGCTTGATGCCGAACATGCCGAGGTTGGACAGCGAAGCGGTGCCGCCCTGGAATTCGTGCGGCTGCAGCTTGCCTTCGCGGGCCTTGCCGGCCAGCGCCTTCATTTCGGTGGCGATGGCCGAGATCGACTTGGCCCCGGCATCCTTGATGATCGGCGTGATCAGGCCCGAAGGCGCGGCCACGGCCACCGACACATCGACGCGGGTGAAGCTGCGCAGTTCATCGCCGGCAAAGCTGACGTTGCACTTGGGCACCTGCACCAGGGCCTTGGCCAGCGCCTTGATCAAGAGGTCGTTGACCGAGAGCTTGACGCCCTGCGCTTCGAGCGCGGCGTTCAACTGGCTGCGCAGCTTGAGCAGGGCATCGAGGCGCACGTCGACGGTAAGGTAGATGTGCGGGATGGTCTGCTTGGCTTCGGTGAGGCGGCGCGCGATGGTCTTGCGCACGTTGTTGAGCTTTTGCGCTTCGTAAGGAATGCCGAAATCGGGCACCGCAGCCGGGGTGGGTGCAGCCGTCGGCGCCGGGGCGGCAGCAGGCGCGGCAGCCGGTGCAGCGGCGGCAGGCGCCGGGGCTGCAGCACCGGGCTTGGCGCCGAGCACATCGGCCTTGGTCACGCGGCCGTTGGGGCCGCTGCCCTTCACGCTGGCGAGGTCGATGCCCTTTTCGGCGGCGATGCGCTTGGCCAGCGGGGTGGCGATCACGCGATCACCCTTGGCGGCCGGCGCAGCGGCGGCCGCAACGGGAGCCGGAGCAGGCGCGCTGGCCGCGGGGGCCGGTGCCGCTTCGGCAGCCTTGGCCGGCGCGGGCGCAGCAGCAGCGGGCGCCGGGGCGCTGGCATCTTCGTCTTCACCGGCGATCGTGGCGATCACGGTGCCGACTTTCACGCCTTCGCTGCCTTCGGCCACGTCGATCGACACGATCGTGCCTTCATCGACGGCTTCGAATTCCATGGTGGCCTTGTCGGTTTCGATTTCGGCCATGATGTCACCAGAGGCAACCTTGTCACCAACCTTGACGAGCCAGCGGGCCAGCGTGCCCTCTTCCATCGTCGGGGACAGGGCGGGCATCTTGATCGCGATGGGCATGGGCTGTTTTCCGTGTCCTTGCTGACAAAAGTGTCAATTCGGTTTGCAAAACTGGTTTTTTGGCAAAAATTCGGGTTAAATCGAATTTTCGTTTCACCACCTCATTTCACCAGCCTTGCACCTTCGGTCAAGCCTCAAGCGACATGCACGGGGCATGATTTTTAAGCAGGCAGTTTACGTATACTGCCATGGGTGTGCACCTCGCCTATTTGCCAGAACCGCGCATTCGCGGTACCACTTGCCACGAAACGGGGGGCGGACCAGCGACATGCCAGACCAGCAGCGCATCTATCTGGTGATCATGGACGAGACCGAGGAAGCGGCCCGCGCGCTGCGCTTTGCCGCAAGGCGCGCGGTGCGCACGGGCGGCGGGGTGCATATCCTGGCGCTGGTGCCGCGCCAGGAATTCGTCGCCTTTGCTGGGGTCCAGGCCACGATCGAGCAGGAAGCGCATGACCGCGCCGAAGTGCTGGCCACGGCCGCTGCGGGCAGTCTTGCCAGCGAATCCGGCCTGGCGCCGCTGATCAGCGTGCGCCAGGGGAACGGACCGCAAGTGGTTCGCGAATACCTCAAGGAACATCCCGAGGTTTCGGCGCTGGTGCTGGGCGCGGCGGAAGATGGCTCCGGCCCGCTGGTCACCCATTTCGCTGCCGAGGCGGGCACCCTGCCCTGCGTGCTGATGATCGTGCCCGGTGGGGTGGATGACGAGGCGATCGACGCGGTGAGTTGAGGGGGGCTGCCCCCTCCGTCAGGCCTTCGGCCTGCCACCTCCCCCGGTGGGGGAGGATCCTTGGGTTACCGATCCTCCCCACCGGTGGAGATGGCGGCCGCAGGCCGTCGGAGGGGGTTAGCGCCGCTTGCCCTGGTGGCGGATGTTGCCGGGGCGGCCGCGCTGGCCGACCATGTGCTTGCCGCGGAACTTGGGCTTAACGTCCAGCTTGCTGCCGCGCCGTTCGATCCGCTGGATGCCTTCGGCCACGTCCACCGGCTCGAACTTGAGCGCGCCGGTCAGCGGGTTGGCTTCGGCCAGGCGCAGCTTGATGATCATGCCCATGGCGAATTCCTCGCCGCTCAGCTCGCCGACCAGGCGCTGGGCCTTTTCATCATAGTTGAAGCGTTCGGCGCCCAGGGTGGACACCGGCACCAGGCCATCGCCGCCCAGCCCCAGGATCGTGGCGAAGAGGCCGAATTTCTGCACCCCGGTGATGCGCGTGTCGAACACTTCGCCCACGCGGGTGGAGAGCCACGCCGCCACATAGCGGTCGATCGTCTCGCGCTCGGCTTCCATCGCGCGGCGTTCGGCGGCGCTGATCGCGTCCGACACGCGGGCCAGATCGCCGCGATCACGGTCAGACAGGCCGGATGTGGCGGGAATGGCGTGGTTTTCCGGGCGCGGCTGCTCCAGGCCATAGGCATCGACCAGCGCGCGGTGCACGAGCAAGTCGGCATAGCGGCGGATCGGCGAGGTGAAGTGCGCGTAGGAGCCGAGCGCCAGGCCAAAGTGGCCGGCGTTGCGCGGGCCGTAATAGGCCTGGGTCTGGCTGCGCAGCACGGCTTCCATCACCAGCGCCTTTTCCGCCTCGTCGGTCACGTCCTTGAGCATGCGGTTGAACAGGCCGGGCGTGATCACCTGGCCGAGCGACAGCTTGCGGTCGAACGTGGCGAGATAGTCTTTCAGCGCCAGCAGTTTCTCGCGGCTCGGCGGCTCGTGGATGCGATAGACCACCGGGGCGGTCTTGGCTTCCAGCGCCTTGGCCGCCGCCACGTTGGCGGCGATCATGAAGTCTTCGACCACACGATGCGCGTCGAGCCGCTCGCGCAGCGCGATCTGGGCGATGCGGCCTGCCTCGTCGAGCATCACGCGGCGTTCGGGCAGTTCGAGTTCGAGCGGATTGCGATCCGAGCGCGCCTTTTCCAACAGGCGCCACGCGGCCCACAGGTTTTGCAGGTGCGGCTCGGCCCGATCCTCGTCGATGCGGGCCTGCGCCTCTTCATAGGCGATCACTTCGTGGATGCGCACCAGCGCGCGGGTGAAGCGGAAATCGGTGATCCGGCCATCGGCGGCAATGTGCAGGTGGCAGGCCATGGCCGCACGATCCGCGCCGGATTTGAGCGAGCAGACATCGGCGCTCAAGACTTCGGGCAGCATCGGCACGACGCGATCGGGGAAATAGACCGAATTGCCGCGCTTGCGCGCATCGCGGTCCAATTGCCCGCCGGGACGCACGTAGAAGCTGACGTCGGCGATGGCGACCAGCGCACGGAAACCGCCCTCGCCATCGGGCTCGGCCCAGATCGCATCGTCGTGGTCGCGCGCGTCGCTGGGGTCGATCGCCACGATCGGCAGGGCGCGCAAGTCTTCGCGGCGATCCTGGCTGAGCGGCAGCTTGGCCGAGACTTGCGCCTCGTCCAGCGCTTCAGGCGCGAAGGCCATGGGAATGCCGTGCTTGTGGATCGCGATCAGACTGAACGCGCGCGGCGCCAGCGGATCGCCCAGTACGGCGGTGACGCGCATGCCCGAACGGGGCGAGCGGCCTGCCGGTTCAGCCAGCACGAGTTGGCCCGCCTCTGCCCCGCCGAGATCGGAAATCGGCGCGGCATGGCGCTCGCGCTTGTCGATGGGGGCGAGCCAGCCCTTGCCCACGCCATCGAGCTCGACCACGCCCATGACCTGCTCGCTTTGCTGCGGCAGTTTCTTCATCGGGTGGGCCAGCCATTTGCCCGAACCAGGGCCGCCCACTTCCTCGGTCCGCGCCAGCACGCGGTCCCCAGGCCTTAGCGCGGCCTGGCGATCGCGCGCTTTGCCCTTAGGCTCGATCACGCGCAGGCGCGGCGGCGGGCTCGCGTCATCGGGCTGCCAGGAATCGGGGATGGCCAGGACATGGCCCTCGTCGATTTCCACCACGCGCAGCACGGTCACCTTGGGCACGCCGCCCATGGCATGAAACGCGGTGCGGTTGCCGTCGATCAGGCCTTCTTCGGCCATGTCTTTCAAAAGCGCCTTGAGCGCGATCTTCTCGGTGCCCTTGAGGCCGAAAGCCTTGGCAATCTCGCGCTTGCCGGCCGCTTCCGTGCTCTGGGCGATGAAATCGAGCACCTGCTGGCGCGAAGGGAGTCCCTGGGGAAATTTGGTCTTGACCATCTTCTCGCATGTGGGCGCTTGGGCGAAAAAGCGCAACCTTGCACAGCGCCCTTGGAGCGCCGGCTTTGACTGCGTCAAAGCCGGCGCTCCAGCCTTCTGATTTGCCGCATTTTCAAGGCAGGTGATTCCACCTGCCTTGAAAATGCTCTAGGCGGGATGCAGGACGACGACCTTGCAATCGGGCCGATCGGCGGGAATCCAGGTGAATTGGCGGAAGGCCAGGTGCCCATCCCACGGGTGGTCGAAGCGGCGCAGGCCCCCTTCCCGGCCCTGCACCACCTGCTCGTCCCACAGGCTGGCGAAATCGGGGCTTTCCACGCGCAAGTCGGCCACGATCCGCTCGCTCACCGGGTCGGCGTGGCGGCCGGCATGATCGGCGCGGAATTCGGCGATCAGCCGCCGCGCGCGTTCGTGCCAATCGGGCAACATGGCCCGCGCTTCGGCCCGCAGGAACATATAGCGCAAGAGGTTGCGCTCCCCCATGTCGTCAAGCCAGCCGGGAAACAATCGCTCTGCCCCGGCATTCCAGCAGGTGGCGCGCCAGGTGCGATCGAGGCCGTAAGCTGGACCCGGCGCGAATTCCACCAGGACGCGCACCGAATCCGGTGCTTCTTCCAGCGCTGTCGCCATGGGCGCTTCGGGATCGAGCCGGCCCGCCAGCTCGAACAGATAGGCACGTTCTGCCACCGACAGCGCCAGCGCGCGAGCGAGGCGCGCGAGCGCGTGCGGTGAAGGGTTGGCCTCGCGGCCCTGCTCCAGCCAGGCGAGCCAGGTGGTGCTGATGCCGGCGCGAATGGCCAGTTCCTCGCGTCGCAAGCCGGGGGTGCGGCGCCGGCCGCTGCCTTCGGCCGGGCAGCGTTCGCGCGAGGCGCGCAGGAAGCGGCCCAATTCCTGTCTCGTGTCGGTCATGGCAGCACTTATAACAGGATAAATGCCAATCTTGTAACAGGGTAAATCGCGGTTCACACGGAGACGCGAAAGGAACGACCATGACCCGACCCAGCCACGATGATCACGCCGATGCCCAGTTCGGCAGCCGCGCCGCCGCCTATGTTTCCAGTGCCGTTCACGCCCAGGGCGCCGATCTGGCCCGCATGGCCGAAGCACTGGCCGTGCGGCGCCCGGCGCGCCTGATCGACATCGGCACCGGCGGGGGCCATGTGGCCTATGTCGCCGCGCCCCACTGTGGCGAAGTGATCGCCACCGATCTTTCGCCCCGCATGCTGGCGGCGGTGGAGGCGGAAAGCGCGCGGCGCGCCTTGGCCAACGTGGTTACTTGCGTGAGTGCGGCCGAGACGCTGCCCTTTGCCGATGGCCATGCCGATGCCGTGGCCAGCCGCTTTTCCGCGCATCACTGGAACAGCCTGGCGCGCGGGCTGGCCCAGGCGCGGCGGGTGTGTCAACCGCGCGGCCTGGCCCTGTTTGCCGATGTGGTGGCGCCGGCCAGCGCGCTGTGCGACACGCATCTGCAAGCGGTGGAATTGCTGCGCGATGCGAGCCACGTTCGCGATTACAGCCTGGCCGAATGGACCGTCGCGCTGGGCCAGGCCGGCTTTGCGATTTCCGCGATCATGCCGGGGCGCCTGCGCATGGACTTTGCGCAATGGACGGCGCGGATGGGCACCCCGCCCGATCTGGCCACCGCGATTCGCCAGCTTCAGAGCCAGGCTCCGCGCGAAGTGCAGGACCACTTCGCGATCGAGGCCGATGGCAGCTTTACCATCGACACCTTGCTGATCGAGGCAGAGGCGGCTTAGCCGCGGCTATCCTTTGGCTGGGGACCATAGCGATTTGCGCCGCGGGTCGATTGCCGCAGGGTGAGTCCTACCAGCAGCACCAAGGCAAGCCAGGCGAGTGCCGCCACCCACCAGTTGGTTTCATGCAGGATCATCTTCGCGTTTGGCCCACGTTGCATTATCGCCATCGTGTGGGCCACTTGGCTTGGGGTGGCGACGAGATTCAGCAGGTAGGGCACGCCGGGCAGCAGCACGAACCAGCCGGACAGGTTGCTATCGTGCAGGCGGCGCACCAAAGCCGCGAACAGCATGGCAACGGTGATGAGGCTAATAGCGAACCCGATGATCATGAGTTGAGGCAAAGCGGAGGTGATGTTGGCCTGTACGGCAGTAGCGGCCGTATCAGAATCGGCGTTGACACCCACATTGTGCATCGCCGTCCCCACCGTACTGGCCATGAGGGGCGCAGTCACGACCGTGGCCAGAACCCATCGCATGATCAGAAGAAAGATGACAAACAGCCAGAATTGCTGCCGATTGTCACGCCCTGACAGGTTGAATAGATTGCGCAACCCATACTTCGCAGCTTGAATCATTTCAGTCTCCCATACTGCGATGCGGCGTTCAACGATCCCCAGTCGGGCCGAAAGCGCCGCCCGGCACGGCCGAGGCCACCGGGCTTGCGCTGCCATCGGCGGCAATCGCGCTGACGCCGAAGAACCAGTCATCGCCGCGCACGCCCGGCAGAGTTACCTGGGTTTGCGCGGTTTGCAGCACGGGCTTGGCCGGCCAGCCCGGTGCATCGGTGCGTCGTTGCCACAGCGCATAACGCACCGCGCCCGGCACCGGCTTCCACGATACCTCGGTAAAGGTCTGCACCGCCGCTTTAACCGTGGCGACTGGCGGCAGCGGCGCGCGGGCGAGCGCGGCCAGGCCGGCGACGTTGAGCCGCGTCACTTTGGCGAGATAGGCAAAGTCCATGGCATCGATCGTATCGCCATAGGCGCGGCCCTGTTCGGTGCGCAGATCCTGGTGCTGGCGGTCGTAATTCTCCACCGCCACGGAAAAGCGCACGGCAGGATAGCCCAGGGCCTCGAACGGCAGGTGGTCCCCGCCGCGGCCCATGCGATCGGCGCGCCAGACCTGGCGGACGGCGAGGCCCGTCCTGGCCGGATCGGCCAGGCCCGCCAGCCAGCGCGACAGATTGCGCGAGGGGCTGTCGTTCTCCCCGCCGATCGCGCGTTGCGCGCGGGCGAGCGCGGCATCGCCATCGCCGCGTGGCCCTTCGGAAAACACCCGCACGTGGCTATCATCCACCAGACCGTCAGACCCGCGCGAATTGCCGACGATGTCGTTGTTGAACATGGCTTTTACTGTCCAGCCTTGCGCCTTGGCATATTCGGCCAGCAACTTGCCGCCATAAAGGCCCTGCTCTTCCCCGCTGAGCACGGCATAGACGATGGTGGTGGGAAACTTGCGCTTTGACAGCACGCGCGCGGCTTCGAGCACCAGCGCCGTGCCCGAGCCATCGTCGTTGGCGCCGGGGGCATCGGCCGTGGCGTTCATCACGTCGCTGACGCGGCTGTCGATATGGCCGGCCACGATCACCACTTCGTTGGGGCGCTCGCTGCCGCGCTGGATCGCGACGACATCGACGATCTTGGTGGGTGTGGGCAGGCGTTCGCCGGTCACGGTGGTTTCAGGCGTGGCGATGGCGAGGCACTGGCCGCAGGCCGCGCTACTCGCCTCGAACTGCGCCTTGGCCCAGGCGCGCGCCGCGCCGATGCCGCGCTTGGGATCGGTGGGCGAAGACATGGTGTGCCGCGTGCCGAAGCTCACCAGGGTTTCCACGTCTGCCTTGAGGCGCTGTGGGGAGACTTCCTGGGCGTGGAGCGGCAGGGCCAGGGCCAAGAGCGGGAGGGCAAGAAGAGCGCGGGTCATGTCGCGCAGGGTAAACGATATTTTGCGCGAGGTAAGGGGGAACATGCCCTCCCCCAAACCCCCTCCCGCTTGCGGGAGGGGGCTTTCTTCCCTGGCTCCCCTCCCGCAAGCGGGAGGGGCTGGGGGAGGGAATTTTATAACCCGATCAATAAGCCCGAGCGATATAGATCGTTTCAACCGCCGGTTCGCCCGTGAACGGGCAGATACCGGTGGGCGCCGGGGCATCGAGCGGGGTGTTGCGGATGGTGAGCTTGAGCGCCTTCAACTGCTCCACCACCTTGTCCAGCGCCTCGCCCGTGGGGCGCGACCAGCCCAGTTCCACCCAGCCGGGGAACTTGCGGTCTTCGGCGAAATAGGCCGCCAAGCCATCCAGATCGGTCACGCCGCGTTCGATCTGCGCGTCGCGGCGGGCTGCCGCTTGCGCAAACAGCGCGGCCTGGATCGATTCCAGTTCAGCCACGGCCGAGGCGACGAAATCTTCCTTGGCTTGGCCGACGAAATTGACCTTGCCATCCTCGCGCCACAGGCGGTCGCGGCGCACGGCCGAAACCTGGCCGTTTTCCGCATCGCGCCCGCCGATTTCCAGGATCAGCGGTACGCCCTTCTTGACCCAGGCCCAGCGCTTGGCCGTGGCCTTGCCGGGCCGCTTGTCGAGCAGCACGCGGACCTTTTCGTCGAACGCACTCTGGCTGGCCAGCGCCTTGCGCAAGTCTTCGCAATAGGCGAGCAGCGCTTCGTCGCCATCGTTGTCGCGCAGCATGGGCAGGATCACGATCTGGTGCGGCGCCACTTGCGGCGGAGTGCGCAGGCCATCGTCATCGCCGTGCGTCATGATCACGCCGCCGATCAGGCGGGTGGACACGCCCCACGAGGTGGTGTGGCACAGCGCCTGCTGGCCTTCCTTGTCCTGATAGCGGATGCCGGCGGCCTGCGAGAATGTGGTGCCAAGATAATGCGAAGTGCCCGCCTGGAGCGCCTTGCCATCCTGCATCATCGCTTCGATCGAAAAGGTTTCGACCGCGCCGGGGAAGCGTTCGTTTTCGGGCTTGGGCCCGGCGATCACCGGCATGGCCAGCACGTCCTGCGCAAAGCTGCGGTACATTTCCAGCGCGCGCAGGGTTTCGGTCATGGCGTCGGCCTCGTCCGCATGGGCGGTGTGGCCTTCCTGCCAAAGGAATTCGCTGGTGCGCAGGAACATGCGGGTGCGCATTTCCCAGCGCACGACATTGGCCCATTGGTTGGTCAAGAGCGGCAGATCGCGCCACGACTGGATCCACCGCGCCATGGCCGCGCCGATCACCGTTTCCGACGTGGGCCGCACCACCAGCGGCTCTTCCAGCTTGGCTTCGGGATCGGGCATCAGCCCGCCCTTGGGATCGGCCACCAAGCGATGGTGCGTGACCACGGCCATTTCCTTGGCAAAGCCTTCCACGTGGTCGGCTTCCTTGGCGAAGTACGACAGCGGGATGAACAGCGGGAAATAGCAGTTGTCGACGCCCGCTTCCTTGATGCGCGCGTCCATCAGCTTCTGGATGCGTTCCCAGATGCCATAGCCCCAAGGCTTGATCACCATGCAGCCGCGCACGCCGGATTCCTCGGCAAGCTCGGCCTCGGCGATCACCGCCTGATACCACTGGGCAAAGTCTTCGTCGCGCGTGATCGGCAGCGCGTGCTTGATCTTGGGCTGGTTCATGCCCTGCCGGTTAGCCGGTGCGGCGGATCGGGGCAACGCCCCAATGCACCCGCACCGGCAAAAAGCGGATTACTTGCCCAGTTGCTCCAGCTTCTTCTGCATCTCGGCCATCTGCTTGCGCAGTTCCGAAAGCTCGCTGTCGCTGCCGGCGGGGCTGCTGCTCGCCGGCTTGTCGTCTTCGCGCCCCGTGGAGCCGGACACCGTGGCACCGGGCACAAAGGCGGCGGCGGCAGCCTTGAACATTTCCATGTTGCGCTGGGCGATCTGCGCCAGCGGATTGGAGCCGATCGAATCCTCGATCGCCTTGCGCAGCTTGTTCTGGTTCTCGCGGAAATGCTCCATCGAGGCTTCCAGATAGCCGGGCAGCAGTGCCTGCATCGAATTGCCGTACATGGCGATGAGCTGGCGCAGGAAGTTGGTGGGCAGCATCTGCTCGCCCGTCGCTTCCTCTTCCATGATGATCTGGGTGAGGATCGAATGGGTCAGATCCGCGCCGCTCTTGGCGTCGATCACTTTGAACTCGACGTTTTCCTTCACCATCTGCGCGAGGTGGTCGAGCGTGATGTAGCTGGATGTCCGCGTGTTGTAGAGACGGCGGTTGGCGTATTTCTTGATGATGACGGTATCGCCGTCCTTAGCCTGATTTGCCATTTTTATCGGACCCCCGCTGGGAATGTCACATACGATTAGCAGATGCAGTATGTGCGGCGCAATATGAGTTAATCAAGACGCAAGCATGCCTCAATCGCGCAAAAATCGCCGTCCGAGCAGGGTGAGCAGCTCATATTGGGACAAGCCACTGATTTTCGCAGCCTCTGGCAGATCATAGGCAACGTCCAGCCAATCGCCCTCGGCCAGATCGGGTGCACTTGTTGCGTCCACAATGGTCATATCCATCGAGACCCGGCCAATCACCGGCAAGGTGCTGCCCCGCCAGCGAAATTCACCCTTGCCCGACCAGGTGCGCAAGTACCCGTCGGCATAGCCGAGCGCCACCACGGCGGCGCAAATCGGCCGGTCGGCGGTAAACGTGGCATTGTAGCCCACCAGATCGCCGGGCTGGAGTTGGCGTCGCTGAATCACGGCGGCCTGCGGGTGGGCAACCTGCGCGATCACGCCGGCCAGTTCGCTGCGCACAATGCCGCCGTAAAGCGCAATGCCCGGCCGCGTGACATCGGCGTGCCAGCGCGCGCCCAGCGCGATGCCGGCGCTGTTGGCCAGGCTGTAACGCTGGGCCGGAATCTGGGCGCACACCGCCTGGAACCGCGCCAGTTGCTGCGCATTTTGCGCAACGTCCTCGTCCGCACTGGCAAGATGCGACATGCAGCAGTCGATATCGAGACCGGCAAGCGCGGGATCGCCCAGATCGGCCAGCGGCAGGCCCAGCCGGTTGATGCCGGTATCGACCATCAGGTCGCACCGCCCGCCCCCCGCCTCGCGCCAGCGGCGCACCTGGGCCAGCGAATTGAGCACCGGGGTCACCCCGGTTGCCTGCGCATAGGCGACGTCAGCCGCGTTCATCGGGCCGTGCAGCACATGGATCGACGCGGGCGGCACGTGGGCCAGCACGTCGGGAACTTCGCCCCAATGCGCCACGAACCAATCGCGGCAGCCCGCCTGCGCAAGCACGGGAACGACGCGCGCGGCCCCCAGGCCATAGGCATCGGCCTTGACCGCCGCGCCCGCGCTGGCCGCGCCGCTCATGCGATCGAGCGCGCGCCAGTTGGCCGCCAGGGCCGTGGCATCGAGAGCAAGCCGCAGCGCGGCTGGCGGCAAGGGTGCGAAAGCGGCAACGGGACGAGCAAAGGGGGGGTCAGGCAAGGACAAGGCGAAATCGATTCCGTAGATGGCAAAGGCGGCCGGTCAGCCCACTTCGTCTTGCGGCAGCCCACTTTTGAGGCCCCAGGCAGAAACCACGAGCGCCACCAGCACGACAACCCAGGTGTACCACAAGCCGGCATAGGGATCGCCCGTCTTGGCGATGATCAGTGTGGAAAGAAACGGCAGGAAGCCCCCGAAATAGCCGGTGCCGATGTGATAGGGAATGGACAGCGAGGAATAGCGGATGCGCGGGGGGAACATCTCGCACAACACGGCCGCCACCGGGCCATACGTGGCACCGGACAGCGCCATGAGCCCGACCAGCACCAGCACCACGAGCGCCGCCCTGCCGGGCGTTGGCGTGATCCGCGCCAGATCATAGCCGGCCTTGGCCAGGAGCGCTTCCAGCGCCTTGCCCCGCGCCTTCTTGTCTGCCCAGGGATAGGCTTCGAGCGGCAGGCGCGCCGCCCCGGCATGAAGCGTAAGCGTGGGCGCACGTTCGAGGCGATAGGGCACGCCGGTAGCGGTCAGGTCAGACAGCAGCTTGGCGCACGGGTTGGCCTGGTCGGTGGCAAAGGCATCGAAATGGCAATCGGGCCCGGAAACGACGACCGGCAATTCGCGCGCCTGGCGAGCGAGATGCGGATTGGCCAGCGCGCCGATGCCCCAATAGAGCGGGAACAGCAGCACCAGCGTGGCGACATAGCCCCACACGATCGGGACCTTACGGCCCACCTTGTCGGACAGGTGGCCGAAGAGCAGGAACGTGGCGACGCCGAACAGCGCCGCGATCCCGACGATGATCTCGGCCGCGGTGTCGTTCATGCGCATCGCCGTTTTCAGGAACGTGAGGCTGCTGAACATGGCGGTGTACCAGATCACGGTCAGCCCGGCGGCGATGCCGAACAGCGCGACGAACAGCCGCTTCTTGTTGCCCGGCGCGGTCAGGCTTTCCACGAAGGGATTGCCGGCCAGCTCGTTTTCGGCCTTCATCGCCTGGAACACCGGGCTTTCCGACAGCTTGAGGCGCATCCACAGCGAAATCGCCAGCAGCACCAGGCTGAGCACGAAAGGCACGCGCCAGGCCCAGGCCGCCCACAGTTCCGGCCCAAAGGCGGCCTTGCAGGTGAGCACCACCACCAGGCTGAGGATGAAGCCCCCGACCACGCCGGCCTGGATGAAGCTGGTGAAAAACCCGCGCCGCGCGGGCGCGCAGTGTTCGGCCACATAGACCGCCGCGCCGCCATATTCGCCGCCCAGCGCCAACCCCTGCGCCACGCGCAGCACGATGACGAGCGCGGGGGCGGCATAACCGATACTGGCCGCCGAGGGCACCAGGCCCACGCCGGCCGTGGCCACGCCCATCAACGCCACCGTGGCAAGGAACGTGTACTTGCGCCCCAGCCGATCGCCCAGGAAGCCGAACAGCACCGCGCCCAGCGGTCGGAAACCGAAGCCGACGGCAAACACCAGCCAGAACAGCAGCAATTCCAGCGTGGCATTGCCCGTGGGAAAGAAGGCCTTGGACAGGATCGTGCCCAACGTGCCGTAGATGAAGAAGTCATACCATTCGAACACGGTGCCGGCGCTACTGGCGGCGATGACCAGCCGGATATCGGCCGCGGTCGGTTCCGCGTGCGTGGTGTTCATGACGTGAAATTCCCCCGGCGTTCGTTATCGGGGACAGCCTTAGCCTGCCTTGGCCGGCTCCGCCAGCGCTGCCAGTGCGGCATCCCATGCCAGGAGAATGGCGCCATGGCGGGCGGGATAGTCCTTTGCCTTGCGCAGCAACGCCAGGCCCGGCCAATCGGGCTCGTCCCCCTCGCCCGCCAGCCAGGCCGACAAGGCCGCGCGGGCGGCCGCCACGTCGGCCTGGGTCCGGCCTTGCGCGGCCGTGGCGAAGATGTGGGCTGCTGCCTGGCCCACCGCGCAGGCATGCGGGCGCAGGCCGAGCCGGACGATGCGCCCTTCCCCATCCAGCGCCAGGCCGAGGCTGAGCGTGCTGCCGCATGCGCGCGAGCGCGCCTCTCCCACCAGGGGCAAGCTCTCGTCCCAGGGCCATTGAGCCAGCCCCATGGCAGCGGCCAGCACTTCGGGCGTATAGAGAACGGCGGCCGACATCGATCAATCCGCCGTGCTGGTGGCGGGATGCTTGCGGTGGTGTGCCTTTTTGTGCGCGGCGGTGGGCTTGGGCGCCGGGGCATCCCCATCGGCATTGGCGGCATCGTCGTCGGCTGCCTCGGCCGCTGCGGCGCGCCGCTCGGCAATCACCGAAACGAGTTCCTCGCTCGCCGCGTTGAGGAAGGGATACGTGCGCGCCTCCGTGATCCATTCCGGCCGGCCCTTTACGCCCCAGACCACGTCATAGGCAAAGACCACCAAGGCAAAGCCCAGGACCATGAGAATGGCGCCCTTCACCGCGCCGAAGCCGAAGCCGAGCAACCGGTCGATCGGCCCAAGCATCGAATCGCGGCTGGCCGCACCCATCCTGCGCGCGATGAGGCGCATGAGGCCCCAGGGCACGATCATCAGCAGGGCATAGGCAAGAACGCCAGCGCCGGTATCGGTCTTGAGATGCGGCTTGAGCGCAGCCGTCAAGGGCTCCAGGCCATAGTGCACGGCAACCAGCACGATGCACCACGCCGCAAGCGAGAGCACTTCCTCCACGAAGCCGCGAAAGAAACCGCCGATCGCGCCGACCGCGACGACCAGAAAGACAACATAATCGAAGCCGGTCATTCCCTGCCGATTAGGCGCCGCTCATCACCCGGTCAACGAGATTTGGCAGCAGTCGGATCGGCGAATAGCGCAAGCCTTCCACCTTTTCCCCCGCGCCGTCGGGCCCGTGCAACTGCTTGAAGCCCAGCTTGGCCGCTTCGCGCAGGCGCACGCCGGCATGGGCGACAGGGCGCACCTCACCGGCCAGCGACACTTCGCCGAACCAGGCGGAGCCCGCCGCCAGCGGGCGATCGGCCAGTGCCGAAACCAGCGCGGCGGCCACGGCGAGATCGGCGGCGGGATCGGTCAGGCGATAGCCGCCGGCCACGTTCAAATAGACTTCGGCCGAGGAAAAGCTGAGGCCGCAACGCGATTCGAGCACGGCGAGCAACATGGCCAGGCGCCCGGAATCCCATCCGACCACCGCGCGGCGCGGCGTGGCCCCGCTGGCCAGGCGCACGGTGAGCGCCTGGATTTCCACCAGCACCGGCCGCGTGCCCTCCAGTGCGGGAAACACCGCGCTGCCCGGCACCGGCTCTTCGCGGCCCGAGAGGAACAAGAGCGAAGGATTGCCCACTTCCTCCAGCCCGGCGCCAGCCATGGCGAACACGCCGATTTCGTCCACCGCGCCAAAGCGGTTCTTGATCGCGCGCAGGATGCGGTACTGGTGGCTGCGCTCGCCCTCGAAGCTCATCACCACATCGACCATGTGTTCGAGCACGCGCGGCCCGGCGATCGAGCCATCCTTGGTGACATGCCCGACCAGGACCAGCGCGACGCCGTTTTCCTTGGCATAGCGGATGAGTTCGAACGCGCAGCCGCGCACCTGGCTCACCGTGCCGGGCGCGCCCTCGATCTGGTCGGAATGCATCGTCTGGATCGAATCGATCACCAGCAGCGCGGGCGGCTCCATGCTGCCCAGCGTGGTGAGAATATCGCGCACCGACGTGGTGGACGCGAGGCGGATCGGCGCCTTGCCCAGCCCCAGGCGATCGGCGCGCAGGCGGATCTGGTCCGACGCTTCTTCGCCGCTGATATAGACCACGAGACCACCCGCGTTGGCGATGCAGGCAGCCGTCTGCAACAGCAGCGTCGATTTGCCGATGCCGGGATCACCGCCCATCAGGATGGCCGAGCCGGGCACCAGCCCACCGCCCAGCGCGCGATCGAATTCGGCAAGGCCGGTCTTGCGCCGCTGCGGCAGGGCCACGGGGCTATCGAGCGAAACGAACTGCACCGCGCGCCCGCCACTCGACAGGTCGTGCTTGGCCGAAAACACCGTCTGCGGCGCTTCTTCGGCCAGGGTGTTCCATTCGGCGCAATCGGGGCATTGCCCCTGCCAGCGCGGAGAGACGCTGCCACAGGCCTGGCAGACATAACGACGTTTGGGCTTGGCCATGCCCCCCGCTAACGCGAACAGAGCGGGAACGCAAGCAGCCTGTAACGCCGATATGGCATCATTCGCTGAACGTCGAGCGCTGGGCCGCTTCGATTTCCTCAAGATAGCGGCGGCGGGCGTGGCGCTCGGTGATCACGCCCTGCACCACGCCCACGCCATCGACCACGGCGATTTCATCGGCGGCGTGTTCATCGAACAGGGCGAGCACGGCCTTGATATCGGCCGCTGGCGAAAGGGTCAGGCCGGTGAGCGTTGCCAGCGCATGAAGCCGGGTTTCGGGCGTCAGATCAGGGCGGTAGGCCGAAGCGGTGGCCATGATCCCGCGATAATGGCCAGCCTCGTCCACGAGCACCGCCTTGCTGGCCGAGCCGAGCGGCATGCGGGTGCGGAACTCGGCCACGGTCAGGTCTTCGGGCATCGAAACCCAATCGCGCCGCATGATCCGCCCGGCCGAAAGATTGAGCATCCAGCCGATGTCGCGCGGCCCGCGAATGTTGCTGCCGCGCACGTGGAGGCGCCAGGTGGAGAAGGAATAGCCGAACACTTCGCGGGTGAGCGTGCCCGAAACCAGCGCGGCGGTCAGCACCACGCCCATCAGCGCGAAATCGTGCGTGATTTCGAGCATGAGCATGGCCAGCGTCATCGGCCCGCCGACGATCGAGACGCTGAGCGCGGCCATGCCGACCAGAGCCGCGTCGGTGGGATCGAGCGCCAGGCCGGGGAAAAGCTGCCCGGCGATGATCGAAAAGGCCTGCCCCACCACCGAACCAAGGAACAGCGAGGCGAAGAACAACCCGCCGCGAAAGCCGCTCGACAGCGCGACGACGCAGGCGGCGACTTTGGCAAGCAGCACCACGGCGAGGAAATCCAGACCTGGCCGCAGCGCAAGATTGAGATGCAAGGCGCCGTGCCCGGCCGAAAGCGACTGCGGCGTGACCAAGGCCAGGGGGATGAGCAGCAATCCGCCCAGGATCGGGCGCCAGCGCGCCAGCCACTTGAAGCGGCCCAGCGCCAGTTCCGCCGCCGTAACCAGGCGCATGACCATGATGCCGACCATGGCCGCGACCACGCCGAGCACCCCATAGGCCAGGTAATGTTCGATCGTGAGGCTGCGCCCCACCGCGGTGGTGGCGATGAGCCAAGGTTCGCTGCCCATCAGGCGCGACATGCCCGCCGCCGCCAGGGCCGCGGCCATCACCGGCGCCACGGCCCCCGGCACGAACGAGCCGATGACGATTTCAAACGCATAGAATGCCCCTGCCAGCGGGGCGTTGAACGCCGCGCCCACGGCGGCACCCGCCCCGGCGCCCACCAGCGTGCGCAAGTCGTTGCGGCGCAACTTCATCGCCTGGCCCAGCACGCTGGCCATGCCGCCGCCCATCTGGGCGTAGGCCGCTTCCAGCCCGACCGATGCGCCCACGCCGTTGGAAATCACCGTCTGCCCGGCGATGATGAGGTTATCGGCAGGGGGAATACGTCCGCCGTGCAAGGCATTGGCCTCAACCACGTCGATCAACGGCCTGTTGCGTCGGCGCAGCCAACGCCCCCAAAGCGCCAGCGCCACACCACCCAGGGGCAGGGCGACAAGGCGCCACGGATGCCGAATTTCCGCCAGCGCGCTCAGGCGGTTGCCTTCCAGGCCATAGAACACTTGCTGCATCGCATGGGCGATGAAAGCCAAGGCATTGGTGGAAAGTCCGGCGAGTGCGCCGGCTAGGGCGGCAAGCACGATAAAGGCTGCCTCGCGCTCGCGCAGCAGGCGGCGCAGGCGCACGACGAGTTTGATCAGCAGCGTGGTGAAAGCGTGGGAAAAGCCGCGTCGAGGCGAAAAAGGGCCGGAGTGGGGCATCGGTCAACCCGCAATCGTCGGACTCGGCCGGAAGGAATGGTGCCCCTGGCCCGACTCGAACGGGCACGTCTTTCGACAACCGATTTTGAGTCGGTCGCGTCTACCATTCCACCACAGGGGCACTGCAGCTTGCCGGGGCGCTTTAGCGGCCCCGGCAAAAAGGTTCAACCCGGCACACACCGGATCGGTTGGAAATCCACACCTTGCCGGCGTGGCCACCCGCCCTCAGTTCTTGAGCGCGGTGGCGACCAGCTTGTGCAGGCGCGAATGCAGCGCATCGTTGGCGGCCAGCACGGTTTCATCGCAGATCGGCTGCGAACGGCCGCGATAGTCCGAAACGAAGCCGCCCGCCTCGCGCACGAGCAGGCACCCGGCCGCCGTGTCCCAGGGCTTGAGATTGCTTTCCCAGAACCCGTCGTAACGGCCCGCCGCCACCCAGGCGAGATCGAGCGAAGCGGCGCCGAAGCGGCGGATGCCGGCCACGCGCATGCCGATTTCGTGATAGACCCGCGTCCATTCGCCCATGTCGCCATAGCCGAGGAACGGAATGCCGGTGGCAATGACCGAATCATCGAGATTGCGGCGCGCGGAAACGCGCAGGCGGCGATCCTGCAGCCAGGCGCCGCGGGACTTTTCGGCCCAGAAGCTTTCATCGGTCATCGGCTGGTAGACGATTCCGGCGATCACGTCGCCCCAACCCGAACCATCGGCGGCGGCTTCCTGCACCGCGATCGAAATGGCGAAATGCGGGATGCCGTGGAGGAAGTTGGTGGTGCCATCGAGCGGATCGATGATCCAGCGCGGCTTGGTGGGATCACCTTCCACCACGCCTTCTTCTTCCATCACGAAGCCCCAGTCGGGGCGCGCGGCGCGCAGTTCTTCGTAGATCGTGCGTTCCGAAGCCTGGTCCGCCTTCGAAACGAAGTCGGCCGGGCCCTTGCGGCTGACCTGAAGGTGTTCGACTTCGCCGAAATCGCGGCGCAGACGCGTGCCGGCCTTGCGCGCGGCACGCTCCATCACCCGGACTAGACCGGAAATCGCCATGGGATCAGCCCGCCTTGCCGACGTAGGAACGCTCGTAGACGTCCACCACGATGCGCGTGCCGCTTTCGATGTGCGGCGGCACCAGGATGCGCACGCCGTTGTCGAGCACGGCCGGCTTGTAGGACGAAGAGGCGGTCTGGCCCTTCACCACGGCGTCGGCTTCGACGATGGTGGCTTCCACGGTTTCGGGCAGTTCGACCGAGATCGGGCGCTCGTCGTACATTTCGAGCAGGACGGTCATGCCGTCCTGGAGGAACGCGGCGGCGTCACCCAGAAGATCGCTCGGCAGCGTGATCTGGTCGTAGGTTTCCACGTCCATGAACACCAAGTCTTCGCCTTCGGCATAAAGGAACTGGAAGTCCTTGGTATCGAGGCGCACGCGCTCGACCGTGTCGGCGCTGCGGAAGCGCACGTTGGTCTTGCGGCCATCGATCAGGTTCTTCATTTCGACCTGCATGAACGCGCCGCCCTTGCCGGGCTGGGTGTGCTGGGTCTTGGCAACTTTCCAGATGCCTTTTTCGTATTCCAGGATGTTGCCCGGACGGATGTCCACGCCGCTGATCTTCATGATGGAAAGAGCCCTGACCAAAGTAGGAAAGGCCGCGCCTTAGCCGAGGTGGCCGATTGCTTCAAGCCGCTGTTGCATGCTAACCCCTGCGGCCATGACCCTGCGCGCTTGCAATGCTTCCCCGGCGGCCCCCCTCATGGCCATGGCCCTGATGCTGGCCGCATCGCTGACCCCCACCCCGGCCAGCGCAGCTCCCGGCGGCGACCTTGCCACCTTGCACAATGGCCACTGGACCTGCGAATACCCCGGTGACGCCGCGGCCCAGCCGCGCCAGGTGCCGGGCGAAGGCTTTCGCATCACGCCCGATTCCAGCTATCGCACGCCCGATGGCAAGGGCGGCGGCACCTATCTGCTGCTGGGCAAGGCCATGGTGTTCACTTCCGGCCCGCTCAACGGGCACAGCTATGAAGCGCAAGGGCCCAACACGGTCCTGCAGCTCGATGCCCATGGCAAGCGCACCGGCGTGCGCTGTTCCCGCAAGGGCGCGGCCAGTGGCGGCTTTGCCGACGCGCCCGAAGCCACGGTGAACGGCGCCAATTGAGCGTTCAGGCCCGCCCGCCCCGCGCCATGCGGGCATAGGCAAAGGCCACGATAGCGCCGAACAGGACAAGCCCGAGCGGCATGGCCCAGGGATTGCTGGCTAGCACGGTCATCACATCGGCCTTGCCGCTGCCGGCAACGATGGCGGCAAAGGCAATGTTGAACAGCCCGTCGCCCACGATCAGGCCCGTTGCAGTCAGCACGCCCATGCGCTCGGCCAGCGCAGGATCGGCCTGCCGCATGGCCCAGCGGTTGTAGAGATGGCCCAGCACGGCCCCCAGCACCACCGGCAGGGTGGTGGGCATCGGCAGGTACATGCCCATGCCAACGGCGAGCGGCGGCAACGAGCCCCGGCCGGTGGCGCGCAACCCCTCGTCGATGGCAATGGCGCCTGCGCCGATCGCCGCACCGAGCGCGATGAGGTTCCAATCGAGCCCCTGGCCCAGGACGCCCTGGATAATCGCGGAAATCAGCGCGGCCTGGGGCGCGGCCAGCGCATTGGGGCCGGCACCGGGCGCGCCGACAAAGCCGAACGTACCGTTGAGCAGCGTCAGGATCGGCGGGATCACCACCGCGCCGAACACCACGCCCAGCACCAGCGCCACCTGCTGCCGCCAGGGCGTAGCGCCGACGAGTTCGCCGGTCTTGAGGTCTTGCAAGTTGTCGTTGGAAATGGTTGCCACGCCAAACACCAGCGCGGTGACGAACAGTGCGAACGCGACCAGCGCCTTGCCTGCGGCGGGATCGGCCAGGTGCCCGAACAGCGCGAGCAGGACGAGCGCAATGCCCAGCGCGGCAAGGATGCCCACGCCCGAGATCGGGCTGTTCGAAGCGCCGATCAGGCCGGCCATATAGCCGCAGACCGAAGCGATCACGACACCTGCCACCAGGACATAGGCTACCGCCGCCAGCAGCGTGGTACCCAGATGCTCGGCCACGGGGCCGCTGCTGGCGAAATTGGCGAGCAGCAGGGCGATCGGCGCCATCAGTACGAGGATGGTGCCGCCAACCAGCCCGATCGGCAGGTCGCGCTCGGTCAGGGCCAAGCCGGCATAGCCATCGGCCGCGCGGGCACGGCTGGCGGCCAGCGCCCCGGCGATGCCCCGCACGATCGGCCCGATCACGCGCAGCAAGGTCCAGATCGCGGCGACGCCGATCGTGCCGGCGCCGATGAAGCGTATCTTGGCACGAAACACGGTCGAAACGAAATCGGCCAGTTCGGTGCCTGCAGGCGGACCGCCGGCAGTGTAGATCGGCAGCAGCACGCCAAAGCCGATGATCACGCCGGTCAAGATTGCCAGGCCTACAGCCAGGCCCACCAGGTGTCCCACGCCGATCAGCGCCAGCGAAAGGCCGCCGCCCGCGGTGGTTGCGCCGCCGGCAAAGCGAAACACGCCGCTCGCTTCCTCGGCCACCAGGCCCAGCTTGGCGAGCAGCGGATAAGCGACGGACAGCCCGGTGCCGGTGGCAACGGCGGCCAGCCCGCGCCGGTTTTCCTCGGTGCCGCCCTCGCCCGCACCCACCTTGAGCACTTCGGCCGCCGCGACGCCTTCGGGATAGGGCAGGTCTGACCCGGTCACCAGCGCGCGGCGCAGCGGGACCGAATACATCACCCCCAGGATGCCGCCGATGGCGATGACCGCCACCGATTGCCAATAGGGAAACCCGGTCCACCAGCCCACCATGACCAGGCCCGGCAGCACGAAGACGATCGCCGAAAGCGTGCCGGCCGAGCTGGCGATGGTCTGGACGATGTTGTTTTCCTGGATGGTCGATCCCGGCAAGAGGCGCAGGATCGCCATGGAAATCACCGCCGCGGGGATCGAGGTGGCAAACGTGAGGCCAATACGCAGGCCCAGATAGACATTGGCCGCGGTGAAGATCACCGTCAGCGCCGCGCCCAGCGCCACACCGCGCCAGGTTAGTTCGCGCGCCGTCAATTCGCTGGGATTGATACCGCTTGCCACCATTGCATCCTTCTTGCCGCCAACCTGGCTCCACGGCGCGGTTTGGCACGGCGCGGCGGCAAAAGGAAGATCAGGCCCAAGGCTCAGGCAACGAATTCCACCTTGGTTTCCTGGCTCACCATCTGCGCCAGGCGCGCGGCGTTCCAATTGGTCAGGCGCACGCAGCCATGGCTTTCGGTGTGGCCGATCATCGCCGGCTCGGGCGTGCCGTGGATGCCATAGTGCGGCTTGGACAGATCGATCCACACCACGCCCACCGGGCTGTTGGGGCCAGGCGGCAACAGGGCATCGGGCTTTTTATCGGAAACGTCCCAGAACAAGTCGGGATTGAAATGATACTTGGGATTGTGATCGACACCGTAGATCTTCCAGTTGCCCAGCGGCAGCGGATCGTGCGCCGATCCGGTGGTGACGGTGAACAGCGCGACCAGCGCGCCCTGCCCATCATAGGCCGAAAGCGTGCCGGCCTTGCGGCTCACCACGATACGGGCGGCATGCGGTTCATCGGTGCCCACGCCAAGATCGGCCAGGGTCTGGCGCCAGGCAGGATCGGCCACTTGTGCAGGATCGATCGCGTCGCCCCCGACATTGGGCACGCGCAGCTTGGCCCCGGCGGCAAACGGCGGCGCGCCGGGGTTGAGCGCATGGAGCACTTCGGGCGTGGTGTGGAAGCGCTCCGCGAGCTTTTCATCGAGGCTGGCATAGCCAAGCGCGGGCAGCTTGGCCTGGGCGGCGGGATCGTGCGGCAACGGGGCAAAGGGGCCCGCGGCAAAGCTGGCCGGAATGGTCACCATGCGCGTGGCGGGGACATTGCTTTGGCGCGACAGGATCGCGCGCGTGGCATCGTCGAGCAACCCGGTCTGGGGCAGGTCATTGGCCTGCTGGAACGCGCGCAGGGCGTTGCGCGTGGATGGGTTGATCGTGCCGTCGATCACGCTGGGTGCAAAGCCGGCCCGTTCGAGCAGGACCTGGGCCTGCATTTCGGGACGAGGCCGATCGTCGTGCATGCCCGCCGCCTCGCCGGGGCCGGCATCGTCCGACGCCATGCTGTCGGCGCCGGGCAGCGCGGCTGTGGCGCTCGCTGCGTCGCTGGACGCGGTATCGGGCGCGGAACGGTTGCAGGCAGAAGTGGCAAGGGCCAGGGCAGCGAGGGAAATCAAGGCGGAAGCGGCAAGCCGGCGTTCGCGTGTCATCGGGTCTCCGTGCAAGGGGTCAGTCAGGCCGCAGGACGGCAGGCGTGGCGCGGCATTGCCACGCCACAATCAACACGTTCCGCGATGGTTCCCAGGTTCCCGCGCAAACGCGGTCGCGCAGGTCAGTCCGCCTCGACGTCGGCGTCGTCCGGGCGAATGTCGCCCAGGCCTTCGGTGCTGCGCGGCGGCGCATCGCCGATCGCGCGTGCGAAAGCCGCCACCGCGGCGGCTTCGTCAAGCCCCTGGGCATTGGCCCAAACTGCCCCGCTCACGGCCAAGAAATCGGCGCCGGCGGTTACCAGCGGGGCGCAATTTTCCTGGGTGATCCCGCCGATGGCAACACAGGGCAATTCGAACACGGCCGACCACCAGGCGAGCAGTTCGGGCGCGGCGCGGTGCTTGGTTTCCTTGGTGCCGCTGGGATAAAACGCGCCGAACGCCACGTAATCGGCGCCCGCCTCGCCCGCTTCCATCGCCAGGTGGCGGCTGTTGTTGCACGTCACGCCGATCTGCACGTCGCGCCCCAGGCGTTGGCGCGCGTCGGCCGCGCTGCCATCGTCCTGCCCCAGGTGAACGCCATCGGCGCCAAGACGCTTGGCCAGGCTGATCGAATCGTTGACGATGAACGCCACGTCGCGATCCGCGCAAATGCGCTGGAGCGGATCGGCAAGCTTGGCGGCCGTGTGCTCGTCCACATCCTTGACGCGGAACTGGAATGCCGCCACCGGCCCGCCGTCGAGCGCACGGGCCAGGCGATCGGCAAAAGTGCCGCCCACGTCGAGCGGCGAAATCAGGTAAAGCTGGCTGGCAAGGTCGGTCATGGCGCTGCCCCTAACCGTTTCGCCCTCGCGCGTCCACTTTTTGCGCCAAAACCGCCGGGAACCGCGTCTGTTGCAGCGCATTGCATGGTCCATGAGGACCCTGCCCCCGCTTTTGCCGCTGCTATCGCTGATCGCGATTGGCGCTTGTGCCACGCTGCCGCAGGAGCCGCGCAGCGATGGCATGGCGCGGCTGGGCGAAACCACGCGCGTCGGTGCGCTGACCGTGCGCCCGCTGGCCGTGGTGGAAGACAGTCGCTGCCCGGAAAACGCCCGCTGCATCGTGGCTGGCCGGCTGATCGTGCAAGCGCGCGTGGGACGCGACATGCGCAATCTGGAACTGGGCAAGCCCGACGCTGCGGGCGTGGTGCTCGACAGCGCCGATCCCGCCAAGCGCACCGACAGGCGGATCCTGCCGGGCGCATGGCGGTTTCATTTCAGTGCGGTCAGGCCGTAACCAGTTTCTGGGTCGAGCCGGCAAAGATTTCGTCGATCGCGCCACCGAGCGCCGCATCGAATTCCGCTTCGCTCATCTGATAACGCAGGTCTTCGAGCAGCGCGCGGCTGAAGCTGGCGATGATACCGCGGTTCTTGGACAGTTCGACGCAGGCTTCCGGACGCGCATAGCCACCCGACAGTGCGACCACGCGCAGGACCGCGGGATGATCGACCAGCGCATCGAACGTGCCCGGAACCTTGGGCAGCGACAGCTTGAGCATCACGCGGGTGCCTTCCGGCAGGGCATCGAGCGCCTTGAGGATCTCGTCGCGCAGGATGGTGTCGCAGGCTTCGCGCGTTTCGCTCTTGATGTTCACTTCAGGCTCGATGATCGGCATCAGGCCGCCGGCCAGGATCTGCAGGCCCACTTCGAACTGCTGCTTGACCACGGCGGCAATGCCCTCGGCATTGGCCGAGTGGATCACCGAGCGTTCCTTGGTGCCGAACACGCCCAGCGCCTTTGACCGCGCCACCAGCGCGTCAAGCTCGGGCATCGGCTTCATCAGCTGGACGCCGTTGGCTTCGTCTTCCAGGCCCTTGTCCACCTTGATGAACGGCACCACGCCCTTTTCGATCAGCGCGGTGGGAACGGGCTTGCCATCGACCGTGCCATCCATCGTGCGTTCGAACAGGATCGCGCCGATCACCTTGTCGCCATTGAACACGGCCGAACGAATGATGCGGCTGCGCATCTCGTGGATCAGGCCGAACATTTCCTCGTCGTTGGAATAGGCGCTTTCTTCCACGCCATAGCCCTTGAGCGCCTTGGGCGTCGAACCGCCGCTCTGGTCCAGCGCGGCGATAAAGCCATGTCCGGCAGCCATCTTTTCGGTCATTTCAGCGTGGTTCATGATCGGTCCTGTGGATCTGGGTGAGCAACGCCAAGGCGCCGCCGTGGAAAGGGCTATCTGGCAGGTGGCGAATCTGGCCGCGCATACCTATGCACATCCACGCAATAAACAGGCGCGCGCTGCACTGCAACACGCGCCTGCAAAAAAGTTGCGATCAGGCTTCCAGGGCGGCCACGCCGGGCAGTTCCTTGCCTTCCATCCATTCGAGGAAAGCGCCGCCAGCAGTTGAGATATAAGAGAAATCTGCTGCCACGCCAGCGTGGTTGAGCGCCGCGACGGTATCCCCGCCACCGGCCACCGACACCAGCGAACCTTCCTTGGTGAGGGCGGCTGCGGTCTTGGCCAGGGCCACCGTGGCGGCATCGAACGGAGCAATCTCGAACGCGCCGAGCGGCCCGTTCCACACCAGCGTGCGGCAGGTCTTGAGCACGTCGCCCAGCGCTTCGACCGCTGCCGGGCCGACGTCGAGGATCATTTCGTCGGCGCCCACCTCGTGCACGTTGGCGGTGCGCAGGCTGGGCGGATTGGCCGCGAATTCCTTGGACAGCACGACATCATAGGGCAGGTGCACGGTGCAGCCGGCCTTGTCGGCATTGTCGAGGATTTCCTCGGCAGTTCCGGTCAGGTCGTGCTCGCACAGCGACTTGCCCACGTCCACGCCGCGCGCGGCCAGGAACGTGTTGGCCATGCCGCCACCGATGATCAGGTGATCGACCTTGGACACCAGGTGCTTGAGCACGTCGAGCTTGGTCGAAACCTTCGCCCCGCCAACCACGGCGGCGACCGGCTTCACCGGCTTGCCCAGCGCCTTTTCCAGCGCTTCGAGTTCGGCCTGCATGGCGCGCCCGGCATAGGCCGGCAGGGCCTTGGCCAGGCCTTCGGTAGAAGCATGGGCGCGGTGTGCGGCCGAGAAGGCATCGTTGACATAGACCTGGCCCAGCGCGGCGATCGCCGCGACCAGATCGGGGTCGTTCTTTTCCTCGCCCTTGTGGAAGCGGGTGTTTTCCAGGACGGCGATGGTGCCGTTGTCGAGCGCAGCCACCGCAGCAGCCGCCGCTTCGCCGGCGCAATCGTCGATAAAAGCGACCGGGCGGCCCAGCACGTGGCTCAGCGCGGGCACGACCTGGCGGAGCGAGTTGGCTTCGCTGCGTTCACCCTTGGGGCGGCCGAAGTGGGCCAGGATCAGCACCTTGGCGCCCTTGTCGGCCAGTTCGGTCAGCGTCGGCACAGCCGCGCGCAGGCGGGTATCGTCGGTCACCTGGCCGTCGGCCATCGGCACGTTGAGATCCTCGCGCACCAGCACGGCCTTGCCGGCGACATCGCCCAGATCATCGAGAGTCTTGAAAGTCATGGCGCTATACCCCTGTTCCACAAGGAAAAGGCCCGGCACCCGCCGCTGCTCTCAAAGCAGACGCGCGGGGCCGGGCCTTCGCATTTCAGGCGATTAGATCAGCTTGCCCATCGCGCCGGCCGTATCGACCATGCGGTTGGAGAAGCCCCATTCGTTGTCGTACCACGACAGCACGCGCACCAGCTTGCCATCAATCACGGCCGTTTCCAGGCTGTCGACGGTCGAGGAATGGGCATCGTGGTTGTAGTCGATCGAGACCAGCGGTTCTTCGCTATAGGCCAGTACGCCCTTGAGCGGGCCTTCGGCCGCAGCCTTGAGCAGCGCGTTGACTTCTTCCTTGGTCGTGTCGCGCTTGGGCTGGAACGTGAGGTCCACCACCGAGACGTTGGGGGTCGGCACGCGGATGGCCGAACCGTCGAGCTTGCCCTTGAGTTCGGGCAGCACTTCGCCCACGGCGCGCGCGGCACCGGTGGTGGTGGGGATCATGCTCATCGCCGCGGCGCGCGAACGGCGCGGGTCGGAGTGGATCTGGTCGAGGATCTTCTGGTCGTTGGTGTAGCTGTGCACCGTGGTCATCAGGCCACGTTCGATGCCGATGGCATCGTTGAGCACCTTGGCAAACGGCGCCAGGCAGTTGGTGGTGCACGAAGCATTCGACACGATCAGGTGATCGGCGGTCAGCTTGTCGTGGTTCACGCCGAACACGACGGTGAGATCGACGTTCTTGGCCGGGGCCGAGATCAGCACGCGCTTGGCGCCAGCTTCGATGTGCTTGAGGCCGCCTTCACGATCGGTGAAGAAGCCGGTGCATTCGAGCGCGATGTCGATGCCGAGTTCGGCGTGCGGCAGCTTGGCCGGGTCGCGCTCGGCCGTCACCTTGATCCGCTTGCCGTCGATCACCAGGTCGTTGCCGTCCACTTCGACAGTGCCCGGATAGGCGCCATGCACGCTGTCACGCTTGAACAGCAGGGCATTGGCCTTGGCGCTGGCCAGGTCGTTGATGGCGACCAGTTCCAGGCCACAGTCGGGCCGTTCGAGAATGGCACGCGCCACATTGCGGCCGATACGCCCGAAACCGTTGATTGCAACCTTGGTCGCCATGGTCTTACTCCTTCGAATTGAAGACACCGAATGGATTGGCATGATGAGAGGCCGAGCGGCCCGGGCGATTACCCGAGCCGTTCGAGAACTTGCGGCACGATCTTGGCCGCGGTCAGGCCGAAGTGATCGTAAAGCACCGGGGCCGGGGCCGAAGCGCCGAAGCTGTCGATGCCGATGGCCAGGCCATCGCCGACATACTTCTGCCAGCCGAACGTGGTGCCCGCCTCGATCGAGACCTTGAGCACGTCGGCCGGGATCAGGTCTGCCTTGTAGGCTTCGTCCTGAGCTTCGAACAGTTCCCAGCTTGGCATCGACACGACGTCGGCGCCGATGCCCTTGTCTTCCAGCGCCCTGGCCACGTCAACCGCAATGGACACTTCCGAACCGGTGGCCAGCAACACGACCTTGCGCGCGGCACTGGCGGCAACCAGGCGATAGGCGCCCTGTGCGCTGAGCATCGCACCATCGTGGCGCAGCTGCGGCAGGTTCTGGCGGGTGAGCGCCAGGACGGACGGCGTCGTGGGCGAAGCCAGCGCCAGGTTCCAGCATTCGGCGGTTTCCACCGCATCGGCCGGGCGGAACACCTGGAGATTGGGGATCATGCGCAGGCTCATCACCGTTTCGATCGGCTGGTGCGTGGGGCCATCCTCGCCCAGGCCGATGGAATCGTGCGTGAGCACATAGATCACCCGCGCGTGCTGGAGCGCAGACATGCGGATCGCGTTGCGGCAATAGTCGGCAAAGACCAGGAACGTGCCGCCGTACGGGATAATCCCGCCATGCAAGGCCATGCCGTTCATCGCGGCCGACATGCCGAATTCGCGAATGCCGTAATAGACATAGCGGCCGGCATAGTCGGCCGGGCCGAACGGCGTGGTCGCCTTGGTCTTGGTATTGTTGGACCCGGTCAGGTCGGCCGAGCCGCCGACCATTTCGGGCACCAGCGGGGTGAGCACTTCAAGCGCGAGTTCCGAAGCCTTGCGCGAGGCGATGTTCTGGGTCTTGCCCAGCCATTCGCCGAAGGCCAGGCCGGCTTCCTCGCCCGAGGGCAGTTCGCCCGCCATGCGGCGCATCAGTTCGGTGCCTTGCGGGTTGGCAGCCAGGCGCCCTTCCCATTCGGTGCGCAGATCGCGGCCAGCGTCACCCGTGGCGCGCCAATGACTGAGGATGTCTGCGGGGATTTCGAACGGCGCGGCCGTCCAGCCGAGATATTCGCGCGCGGCGGCAATCTCGTCCTTGCCCAGCGGCGCGCCGTGGACGTTGTGGCCGCCCTGCTTGTTGGGCGCGCCCTTGCCGATCACCGTGCGGCACGAGATGAGCGAGGGGCGATCATCGGCCATCGCGGCGGCAATCGCGCGCTCGATATCGGCGAAATCGTGTCCGTCGCAATCTTCGGTGTGCCAGCCGCTGGCGCGGTAGCGGGCGAGGATATCTTCGCTGGTCGAGAGCGAAGTATCCCCGTCGATGGTGATCTTGTTGTTGTCCCACAACACGACCAGGCGCCCAAGGCCCAGCGTGCCGGCCAAGCCCACCGCTTCGTGGTTGATGCCTTCCATCAGGCAGCCATCGCCGGCCACCACCCAGGTGCGGTGATCGACCAGGTCGTCGCCGAACTGGGCGTTGAGGTGGCGTTCGGCCATCGCCATGCCCACGGCCATGGCAAAGCCCTGGCCCAGCGGGCCGGTGGTGCATTCCACGCCGGGCAGCAGGAAGTTTTCCGGGTGGCCGGCGCAGGGGCTGTTGAGCTGGCGGAAATTGCGGATGTCATCCATCGTCGGCTGTTGATAGCCCGACAGGTGGAGCAGCGCATAAAGCAGCATCGAGCCATGGCCCGCCGACAGCACGAAGCGATCGCGATCGGCCCACTTGGGCGCGGTGGGATCGAACTTCAAAAAGCGCGACCACAACACCGTGGCAACGTCTGCCATGCCCATCGGCATGCCAGGATGGCCGGATTCCGCTGCCTGGACCGCGTCCATCGCCAGCGCACGGATCGCGTTGGCCATGGGTGCCAGCGCGGTCGGATCGCTTGTCATATTCGGGTTGGTGTCCTTACTCACACGCCCGGCGCACGGGCGCGTCTGATTCGGGGAAATCGCGGCCTCTTTGGTTCCCCGGCTTGCCAGCGTCAAGCACAAGGGACCGAACAAATCGCCCGGTACGCCAGGTAGCCGAGTTTGACAGCGCAATCTGCGGCCAAGACCGCATGTAGGCCCGATCTATGCACCCTGATCTATACACAGGGGAACTTGCAGCCAACGGCCAGTGTGATACCGCAAGAATCATGGCAATCTTGGACGGCAATTCGGCAGACGGCACTGCGCCAGTTGAAAACGGCGATCTCTTTTCAGCGATCGAACGGGTGGAACTGGCGCTGACGCGGCTGGAAGAGGTCGTGGCGCGTCAGCAGGCCGATGCACTGGGCACCGCCACTGCGCAGGAAGAATGGGCCGCCCAGGCCGAACTTACCGAGCTCAAATCGCGCCACCGCAAGCTGCGCGAACGCGTGACCGAGGAATTGCAGCAGCTGGACCTGTTGCTGTCCAGCCTGCCGCAATAACCGGTACGCGCGGCAGCAGCACCAAGGCCAGAGGCCAGGGGGAACGACGACGACCATGCAGATGACCAATGTGACTCTGACGATTGGTGGCCGGTCGCTCACCATTTCCGTGGCTGCGGGCGAGGAGGCCCACGTGGAGATGCTTGGCCGCATGATCGACGATCGCGTGCGGCGCATGGGCAACGTCGCCACCCAGGGCGAAGCGCGCATGCTGCTGTTCGCCTCGCTCATGCTGGCCGACGAACTGCACGAGGCGCACAGCCGCCCAGCACCGGCGCCACAACCGGCACCGCCCGCAGCGCCCTCGCCCGAACTGGTCGCCCGCGTGGCGCGGTTGGCAGAGCGGGTGGAAAACCTGGCGCATAAACTGGCGCCACCCCTTGAGCCCGACGCCACGAATGCCTAGATTGCGCAGTGACGGGTTCTGCCCGGCACGCGCCGCATGAAACATCCCTGAGGCTATAAGCAAATCCAAGGGGGCTGTCCCTACCTGGGCCCTGGCACAGGCACATGGTCCCCACCTGACGTTGAGGCGTCAGAGGATTTTCCCGGAGAACGACCCATGGTGGGCCCGTCACCCCCTCCATACCCGGACCAAGACGGCGCAGCCATTGCCGCCAAGCAGGCGCTGCGCCAGGATCTGCGCGCGCGCCGCCGCGCCCATGTGGAAGCGCTCGATCCGCGTACGCGCGCCCTAGTGTTCCGCCGCCCACCCGCGCCGCTGATGGCACTGGTTCCGGCCGGCGCCACGATCGCGCTTTACAATGCCGGCCGGTGGGAAGCGCCCGCTGCCAGCTATGCCACGTTCTTTCACGAAGCAGGCCATGCCGTGGCCCTGCCCTGGTTTGCCGGGCGGGATGCACCGATGCAGTTTCGCCAGTGGCTGGTGCCCCCGCTCGATGAAGTGCTGGAACCCGATCCGTGGGGCGTGCGACAACCGGCCGCCGATGCACCGGAAATCAAGCCCGATGTGCTGTTCGTGCCGCTGGTGGGCTTCACCGCACAAGGACAGCGGCTGGGCCAGGGCGGCGGGCATTATGACCGCTGGCTGGAAGCGACCCCCCAGGCAGTGCCGATCGGCATGGCCTGGGACGCGCAGTGCGTGGAAAGCCTACCCGCAGAAGCGCACGACATTCCCTTGCGCGCCGTGGTTACGCCCACCCGGCTCTACGGGCCGTTTTGATGGACCCGCAGCGCCCGCACTTCAACCCGCCACCCCCGCCCACCTGGCGCAAGCCAGTGGGTATCCTGGCCCTGCTGGCGGCGCTGGCGATCTATGGCGCCATTGTGATGAGCCTGGGCGATCGCATCGGCGGCTTGCCCGTGCTGGCGCAAGTTCCGCTCTATCTGGTGCTGGGCACGGCATGGCTGCTGCCGCTGCGCCGCTTTCTGATTTGGATGGAAACCGGCCGCTGGGGCTGAGCCCCAGGCACACCGCCTAACGCAGCGCAAATACGGACACCGCAAACAAAAAAGGCTTCCCGCAGGAAGCCTTTTTGAAAACCACCAAGTGGCGCGAGTGACGGGGCTCGAACCCGCGACCTCCGGCGTGACAGGCCGGCACTCTAACCAACTGAGCTACACCCGCGTACCCTTGGGGTTTGCGCCTCTAAGGCGCCCGGTCTTGCCTGTCAACTGCCAAACTGCCGCTTCCGGCCCTGGCGATAAAACCTTGTTCGAGCAAGGTTTTCATTGACCAACAATACCTTACCCAAGGGAATGGCGCGAGTGACGGGGCTCGAACCCGCGACCTCCGGCGTGACAGGCCGGCACTCTAACCAACTGAGCTACACCCGCAGTTCCCTTGGGGTGAGGCGCCTCTATGCCGGGCGGCGGCGGGTGTCAACAAAGGGTCATGCAGAATTTTCGCAGCAAGCTGTGGAAATTTACGCCTGCGCCAACAAACATCGGGCGATCAAACCGCCACTGGCGCGGCTAGGTGCCCCTGGGGATGATAGCCTTCCACGGCGAAATCCTCGATCGCATAGGCAAAGATCGATTCGGGCCGGCGTCCGATCACCAACCGCGGCGCTTCACCACTGGGCACGCGCTGCAACTGCGCCGCGATCAGGTCGGCATGGTTGAGATAGAGGTGGGTATCTCCGCCCATCCACACGAGCTCGCCCGCCTCCAGATCGCACTGCTGGGCCAGCATGTGCACGAACAGCGCCGCGCCCCACAGGTTGAACGGCAGGCCCAGCACCACGTCGCAGCTGCGCTGATAGAGCACGCAAGACAGGCGATTGCCCGATACATGGAACTGATAGGTCTTGTGACACGGCGGCAGCGCCATCGCGTCCAGCTCGGCCACGTTCCACCCTTCCACGATGTGGCGCCGGCTGCCCGGATTGCGGCGCAGGCTATCGACCACGTCCGCCACCTGGTTCACGCCCTGGTCGCGGCGGCGATAGAGCACGCCCCCGTCCCCGTTCTGCCCCACCGGCTCATAGACCGGCCAATCGACCCATTGCTTGCCATAGACGGGGCCAAGATCGCCCCATTGCGCGGCAAAAGCGGCATCGGCCACGATCCGTGCCGAAAAATCGGCCCTGCTGATCGCCTCGCCCGTTTCACGGCGATAGCGATCGAGCGGCCAGTCGGTCCAGATTTCCACCCCTTGCGCGCACAACGCGCGAATATTGGTGTCGCCGGTCAGGAACCACAGGAATTCGCGCGTGGCGGTTTTCCAGAACACCCGCTTGGTCGACAGCAGCGGCACCCGCCCGTCCGACAGATCGAACCGCAGCTGCGCACCGAACACCGCGCGGGTGCCAACGCCGGTGCGATCCATGCGCTCGTCCCCCTGCGTCCAGATCTGGCGCATCAGGTCAAGGTATTGCCATTCAAAGTGGTCGGTGCGGGATTCGGTCAGGCTGGTCATAGCCTCAGCCTTAGGTGCGCCAGCGCAAAGGTCAAATCGGGGCGCGATACGATGCTGGAAACGAAAAAAGCCGGCGTGGCGCCGGCTTTTTCATCGTCCTGCATAACAGGAAGAATAAGTGGTCGGGGAGAGAGGATTCGAACCTCCGGCCCCTGCCTCCCGAAGACAGTGCTCTACCAGGCTGAGCTACTCCCCGACCGGAGCGGTTCGGGCTAGGCCGTCCCCGCTGGGCAGGGCCGCCCTATATGCGGGCGATTTCGGGTGCGCAAGCCTTCATTCAAAAACTTATCAACAGTTTGAGTGAATTGTTTTGAAATCAACATCTTAGACCGTTCCCGTCAAGACAAAGATACGCCTTCAATGGTGATGCGATGCATTTCGCGGCGGTGGCCGTGGTAGTCGTTATAGGCATAGTGCCAGGTGGACCGGTTGTCCCAGAACGCGATCGAGCCGGGGCGCCAGTGGAAGTCTTCCTGGAATTCAGGCCGCTTGGCATGCTCATAGAGCGTGGCCAGCAGATCGGCGGAGGCTTCGTCCGAGAGGCCCAGCACCCGCACCGTGAAACTGGGGTTTACATAGAGCGCGCGCTTGCCGCTGAGCGGATGGGTGATCACCACCGGGTGCACCGGATCATCCAGCACGTCGGCCGCAGAGGCATTGCCGATGCGGCCATCGCTGCGCGTGTCCTGCAATGATTCATAGGCTGCCGCCTTGCTGCCGAACACGTGGCGGGCGGAATGGACCGCCCGGAGTTCATCGACTTGCGCCTTGAGCGCCGGCGGCAAGCCATCATAGGCCGCGGTCATCGAGGCAAACGCGGTCGCCCCGCCCTGCGGCGGCAATTCGCGTGCCACCAGGATCGAACCGAGCGCCGGGGCAAAGTCATAGGAATGGTCGGTGTGCCAGCCGCCGCCGATATTGTGTTGCTGATCGGGCTCTTTCACCACCAGCGCGATTTCGGGATAGCGCGGATGGGCGGCAAAAAAGCGGTTGATGTTGATCGGACCCCAACTCTGCGCAAAGGCGATGTGCTGCTCCTCGGTGATCTGCTGATCGCGGAAGAAGATCACGCCATGATCGGCAAAGGCGGCGCGGATGGCGGCCAGATCGGTCTCTGGCAGCGGCCTGGCGAGATCGACGCCCAGGATTTCGGCGCCGACGCGCCCATGCTTGCGAATTTCGAGTGTCATGCGGTCACCTCGTTGGAAACGGTAGGTTGCGGCGCGGCGGCGCCGGGACGGAACGGCAGGGGGCCTTCGACTGCGCGCGCTGCCTGAACGGCAGGCAGCGCCTCGAACCGGGCGGAAAAAGCCGACAGGGCGGGAAGATCGGCCAGCGCCGGGCCAAAATGCGGGACATAGCTGGCAAAGACGCCCAGATAGGCATCGGCAATGGTGAACCGGCCGCCCACCAGCCAGTCGGCCTGGGCGAGATGATCCTCGATCGGCTGGTATGCCTCGCGCAGGCGGCGCCGCGCAGCCAGGCGGATACCCTCATGTGCGGCCGGATCGTCGGAATAGAGATGCGGGCGATTGCCCACGCGCTGCGTGGCGCCGTGGATCTCGCTGTTGATATAGCCGATCCACGACTGGATCAGCGCGCGCTCCACACTGCCGGCGGGCGCGAACAGGCTGGTGCCGGGCCGCTGATCAGCCAGGAACGGCAGGATCGCCGAATTTTCGCCAATCACCGTGCCATCGTCGAGCACCAGGGCGGGAATGCGGCCGTAAGGCGTGCGCGCGGCAAGGTCATCACCCCCCGGCCCCAGCCGCAACAGTTGGACCGCCACCGGCAGATCGAGTTCGCGGATGATCACATTGGCCGGCAGGCTGGTTGCGCCGGGCGAGGCAAGCAATTGCATCGAAACGGGTATCCCTGAAAATGCACGAGCGGGGAGCGGGCCGCCAAGCCCCCTCCCCGCCGATCGATCAAACGCTGGCGCGCCTTAGGCCGGCTGGCCGCTGGCGGCACGTTCCTGGCGCGTGGTGCGGCTCTGGCGCCCGTCGATGCCCACCGGCACGTCGCCAGCAACCGTGGCACGGCGCAAGGTCCGGCGCTGCAGGCCGAAATCGGCGATCGCGCGGTGCTGCGTGCTGCGGTTGTCCCAGAAGGCGACGTCGCCAGGCTGCCAGCGCCAGCGCACGGTGTTTTCCGGCTTGGTGATGTGATCCTGCAGGATGTTGAACAGACGCGCCGAATCCGCCTCACTCAAGCCCACGAAGCGCTTGACGAAATGGCCCAGCAGCAGGCTGCGCTGCCCACTGGCGGGGTGGACACGCACCACCGGATGTTCGGTTTCGTAGACCGTCGAGGCGAAGACCGACTTGTGGTAGAGCGTGCGCTCCTTGGCGGTTTCCTGCGCCGTTTCGGAAACCCCCGCTGCGGCGAGGGTGGCGGCATAGTCGTAATCGTTGCTGTGCACCGCCCAGAGGTTGTTGACCAACTGGCGCAACGGCTCGGGCAGGCCTTCATAGGCGGTTTCGCCATTGGCCCACAGCGTGTCGCCACCCGCCTCGGGAATGGTGATGCCGCGCAGGATCGATGCCTTGGGATAGGCGGCCAGGAACGTGACGTCGGTGTGCCACGAAGAAGCGGCGTAGCCTTCCTTGCTGTCGAGTTCGAGCAGGTACTTCGAGCCTTCGGCGACGGGCACGGTGGGATGGGCCACCGGATCGCCGAACAGGGCGGTCAGCGCCTCGTGCTCGGCATTGTCGAGATGCTGCTGCCCGCGGAAGAACAAGACCTTGTGCCGCACGAGTGCGGCCTCGATGGCCTGGACGGTGCCGGCGTCGAGATCGCCCGACAGCGCCAGCCCGTGGATTTCGGCGCCGATGCGGCCACCCACGGGGCGAATATCGAGCGGCGAGGACGGATCCTTGGCATTGGGATAGCTGGCAACGATGGTGGCCATGGACAGGTTCCTTGTGAAGCGGGCGCCGTCAGCCGGCGTCGAGCCGGTGCGCACAAACATGGGACAACGATCGGGAAACAGAGATCGGGCAGATTCGGCAGCGCTGCAAAAAGCGCATGCGGATCAACACATTCGATTGGTCTTGCGCATCGTATCACCTCGACTTGGTGGAGGGATCACGAAGCCTGGCGATGTCGCCCCAGCATTCGCGCGCTTTAGCGGTTGGTCACGCGGAGCAAGCTGCTTCCCATCAAATGCCGCGAGCCGGTTCGGGCGGTGAGGCCCCCTTTTCCTGGCCGGGGAAAAGGCGTTTGCGAACTATCTCTACTCTATCAATTGACATTTTCCATGCAAGGCGAGCGAGAACAAGATTTGCGTGGCCGCCCCCAAGCGGAATTATCAATCCGCAGCGCGATCAGCTTGCGCCAGCCAGCGATCGCGGCTGGCATCGGAAACCAGGCCGGCGGCATCGCGCGCGGCCAGTTGGCGGCGAACATCGCCATGGCGGCGCTCATCGAGCGGAAAGCCGTTGATCACCGCGGCCGACAGGATGTGCCCCAGGGCCGGACCCAGCGCGAACAGCCACTTGAGATGCTCGAGCACGGCGGGCGGATTGGTGCCGCGCGGATCGAAGCCGATCCAGGCGGCAAGCGGCAGCGCCACCCCGATGGCAAGCGCCACGCCGGCCTTGTCGGATAGCGAGAAGACCGAAAAGAACAGGCCGATGCGATCGTCCCCGGTGCGCAGGCGATGGTAATCGGCCACGTCCGCCACGATCGAACGCAGCATGAGATTGCCCGATCCCTGCGCCAGGCCCTGGGCGATGGTGAGCACGAGGAGCAGCGCGACCGATCCGGGGGCGAGCGCCAGCAAGGCCAGGTTGATCGCCACTTGCGTCAGTTCGCCGGCAACCGCGGCGCGCTCCTTGCCCACGCGGCGGCCGATCGCCAGCCACAGCGGGCAGGCAAAGATGCCGAACACGTATTGCAGCAGAAACAGGCCCGGCGCCCAGGCCGGCTTGCCGATGTAAAAGCTGATGAAGAACACGAAGAGCGCGGTGCGCACCCCTTGCGCCAGGCGTACCGAAAAGTTCGACGCCAGCACGCGCAGCAGCATGCCTTCGCCAAACACCAGGCGCAGCGTGTGCCACACCCGCACCGGCTCTTGCACGCCGGCCGGCGGCGGCGGTTCAGGCAAGGCGCGAATGCCGAGCGGCAGCGTGAACAGCAGCAGAGCAAAGACCATCGCGCCCATCGCCGCCAGTTCCAGCCGCGGCTGCCCGGCCAGCCGGGTGACCAGCAGGCTGGGCAGGACCAGGGCCAGCAAGAGCGCCACGCAAGTCAGCGCCTGGCCATAAGTGGTGATGCGGGTGCGCTCGTGATAGGCGCCCGAAAGCTCCCCCATCCAGGCGGCCAGTGGCGTGGCCATCATCGAATAACCGAGATAGAGCACGAACAGCGCGGCCGAGAGCGCCAAAGGCCCAAACCAGGCCGGCGGCAGGAACACCGGCACCGCGCCAAGCGCAAAGATCGCCGCGCCGCCCGCGATCCATGGGCGGCGACGCCCCCAGCGGCTGCGCGTGCGATCGGACAGCAGCCCGATGGCCGGATCGATCACCGCGTCCCACAGCCGCGCAAGCAGGAAAATCACGCCCACCGTGCCCAGCGAAAAGCCGAACGCGCTGGCATAGAGCGGCGGGACATACGTGCTGAGCGGCACTTCCACGGCCGCGAGCGGCATGCCCAGGCTTGAAAAGGCGATCAGCCGCGCCGGACCGAGCCTGGCTGACGCAGCGGCAGCCGGAGCGCGGCCGGCGGCATCGAGGGCAAGCGTGCTCATGCCACAAGTTCCTTTGTTTCGGGGGAAAGCGGCGCAGCAAACCCGGCATCGGGCCGGGCCAGGCCCAGGTTTGCGCGCAAGGTCGAGCCTTCATATTCGGTGCGAAACAGGCCGCGCCGGCGCAGTTCGGGGAGAACCAGCTCGATCACGTCATCCAGGCCTTGCGGGAAGATCGGCGCCAGGATGTTGAACCCGTCGGCGGCGCCGTCCTCGAACCAGGCCTGCAATTCGTCGACGATCTCTGCCGGCGTGCCCACCAGGACCAGGTGCCCGCGCGCGGCCGACATGCGCGAGACGAGCTGGCGAACCGAAAGGCCCTGCTCCACCGCGAGGTCGTAAAACAGTTTCTGCCGGCTCTGCCATCCTTGGGTGAAAGGCGGCGGTGGCGGCGGCGCGTCGAGATCGACCGTCGTCAGGTCCCAATCGAGGAAGGTGCGGATCGAGGCGAGCGCGCCGGCCACATCGACGAAAGCGTGCAGCCGGGCCAACTTGGCTTCGGCTTCCTCGCGCGTGGGGGCAACGTAGATGGTCACGCCCGGCATCACCACCAGGCTGTCGCGTGGCCTGCCCAGCGCCTGCGCCTTGTCTTTCAGCCCCTGGGCAAAGGCGCGCGCCGCGGCCCGGCTCTGTTGCGCGGTGAAGACCACTTCGGCCGTCGCGGCGGCCAAGGCCTGGCCATCTTCGGACGATCCGGCCTGCACGATGACAGGATGGCCCTGCGGCGGGCGCCCGGTTTGCAGCGGCCCCGCCACGCGGAATTGATCGCCCACGTGGTCCACCCGGCGCAGCCGCGCGGGATCGTAGAACCGCCCGCTGGCCTTGTCCGCCAGGATCGCATCGTCGGCAAAGCTGTCCCACAGCTGCTTGACGACCTCTACGTGCTCGGCCGCGATCGCATAGCGGGCGTCATGGGCCAGCTGGTGGTCCAGCCCGAAATTGGCCGCTTCGGCATCGCTGCCCGACGTGACGAGGTTCCACCCCGCCCGACCGCCCGAAAGCTGGTCGAGCGCGGCGAATTTGCGCGCCACATGGTAGGGCGGCATATAGGTGGTGGAAACCGTGGCGATCAGGCCGATGTGGCTGGTGTGCGTGGCCAGCGCCGAAAGCAGGGTCAGCGGCTCGCCGGTATAGACCGGCGGAGTATAGCTGATCGCCTCGGGCGTGGTGCCGAACAGCGCCACGTTGTCGGCCAGGAACACCGCGTCGAACTTGGCGCGTTCGGCCTTCTGGGCCAGATCGCGCCAATATTCGAAACGGAACGGCGCGCGCGGATCGACATCGGGATGCCGCCAGGCGGCGGCATGGTGCCCCACGCCGAACAGGAACGCGCCCAGTTTCATGCGGCGCCCCGCCGGCTGTTCCGCCACGGTTTCCTGGCTCATGGTCAGAACGTCCGCGTGATCGTGCCGCCGAACGTGCGGGGGTTGCCATAGACCTCGATCACCGGGGCCGAGGCGCTGGCCGCGCCATAGGACACCGCATAGCGTTCGTTGGTCACGTTCTTGGCCCAGGCCTGAAGCTGCCAGCGGTTGTCCTGCGTGCGCAGGCCCAGCCCGACGTTGGTGATCGCGACGGGGGCCTGCCAGCCATAGATCGAGCGCGGATTGATATAGGCGATCCGGCTTTTCCAGCTGGTGTTGGCATAGCCGGTGAGGTTCCACTCGCCCCCGATCGGCTGGTCGAGATCGATCCCGCCCTGCACCGTCCACTTGGCTGCGCCGGCCACCTGGTAGCCTGTGAGCGAAAGCGGCACGGCCGCGCCGCCATTGGCCACCTGGAATTCCAGCGGTGCCGGGGCATCGGCATAATCGAGGTATTTCGCGTCGTTATAGGCGACGTTGGCATTCAGGCCCAAGGCCGGCACCGGGCGATAGGTGGTTTCCAGCTCGAAACCGCGCAGGCGCACCTTGCCCACGTTGGCAAGGTAGGTCCCGAACGAGGCGTTGGTCTGGTCGACGCGGGTGCCCTGATAATCGGTGATGGTGTTGTTGTAGAAGTTGAGGTTGATCGTCGCCTTGCCGCCGGCCAGGCTGGTCTTGATGCCGGCCTCGAAATCGGTGGACTTTTCCGGGCGGGTGATCACCAGCGCCGCCTGGGCCGCCGTGGCTGACGTGTTGGCCGCGCCCGACTTTTCGCCATGGCTGGCCGAAGCGTAGAGCAGCACGCCCGGCGTGACCTGCCAGGCCGGGTTGATCAACCAGGCGACCGAGCCACGGCTGACTTCGTTGTCGAGCGTATAGGCGCCTGCCGCTGCGCCCGTGGTGCCGCCCAGATTGTTGAGCAAGGCCGTGCGCAAGGTGGCGCCTGCGGGATTGAGGCTGCTGACGTTGAGGGCATAGCCGGCAACGTTCACCTGCTTCTTTTCCCAGGTATAGCGCACGCCGCCGGTGATCGAGAACGTGGAAGTCACGTGCGCGGTCACCTGGCCGAACCCGGCGATGCTGTCGATCGTCAGGTGCCCGTCGCGATCGTATTCCAGCCCGTTGAGGTAGGAGGACGGCACGCCCGAGGCGAGGAAGAACGTGGAAGCATCGGACCCGAAGATCGTGCGCAGGTTGCTGCGGAGCTTTTCGTGCAGGTAATAGGCGCCAACCTGCCAGTCGATCGTGCTGCCCTTGTCCGAAGCCAGCCGAAGTTCCTGCGAATACTGATTGACGTCAACGTCATAGCCGGCACGATAGATGTTCAGCGGGCTATAGTCGCTGTCATTGTAGGGGCGGAAATAGAGCCGGCGCCACGCGGTCACGCCGGTCAGGTTGACGCCACCCAGATCCCAGTTGATCTCGTTCGAAACGCCATCGGTGTTGGCCACCAGGCGGTCCTGGTTGTTGAGATTGGCGTTGTAGGGGCCATTGAGATTGGGGGTGTAGCCAAACCGCGCCAGCTTGGCCGTCCAGCTGCCGGTGCGCGCCGAATTGACCGTGCCGTTCAGGTTCAGGTTCTGCGTAACGTCTGCCACTGGCGGATAGAAGTTGTTGTATTCGTTCGTCTCGTAATGCTCGGCAATCAGGCGCGAGGAGAAGTTGGACGTGGGCGTGAACAGCAGTTGCCCGCGCACCGACCAACGGTTGTTGTCGAGCAGCTTGGCGCCATTGTAGGCGTTGGTGTTCCAACCGCCGCCCTTGCTTTCGGCAAAGGTCAGGCGATAGGCCAGCTTGTCGGCGATGATCGGCCCGGTGGCGTTGGCGCGCACCTGCACCGCATCGTAATTCCCGTAGGTGGCCTGGAGGGTATAGGACGGTTCGAACTTGGGCTTGGCGGTCTGGACGATCACCGCGCCGATCGTGGTGTTCTTGCCCAGCAGCGTGCCCTGCGGCCCGCGCACCACCTGGATGTTTTCCAGATCGACGAAATCGAGCCAGGAAAAGCCCACGTGGGTGAAGAACACGTTGTCGACGATCAGGCCCACGCCGCCTTCGGCGCCATCGTTGCTGGCATTGCCGCCCAGGCCACGGATGTAGAGGCCCGAGACGCGGGTGTTCTGCTGCAGGGCGCTGAAATTGGGCACGCGCAGGGCGAACTCGCTGACCCGCTCGATCCGCTTGGTGGTCAGTTCCGCGCCCGAAATCGCGGAAATGGCCAGCGGCACGTTCTGCAGCTTTTCCTCGCGGTGACGCGCCGTGACGGTGATGGCGCTGGCGTCGGTCACATCGGGGCTGGCAGGGTCAGCCGTGGGCGCGGGCGCCTGTTCGGCTGCGGCGGACGCGGCGCTATCAGCCGCGTGGGCAAGGCCGGGCAGCGCGAGCGCGGTAGAGGCAAGCAGCAGCGCGCCCAGGCCCGTGGCCGGGCGGGTGGCAAACGAAATCGACATGAAACAGGTCCCTCATGGACAGGCCGCGCAAGCAAGCGTGCCGCGCACGGCAACGCCGCGCAGCCATTGGAAAATCTGGATGTGGGTTTGCGCGCGGGCCCTTCCCTGGCAGGGTGCGGGGCGTGCGGCGCTTGTTATGATCTTATGATTGGCATTGCATCGTATAACCCCTGAAACAGCGGGGAACACGAAGCCTGGCGATGTCGCCCCAGCGTTCGCGCGCTTTAGCCGTTGGTAACGCGGAGCAAGCTGCTTCCCGATCAAAAGCCGCGGGCCCACGACGCGGCCCTCGCGGGCCGGCACAGCGTGGGGCCAGCCCGCTGCGTCTTGATCTCTATTTATTTGATAGAGTTTTGACCGTCAAGCAACCGTGATAGGTTCGCGTGGCAAAGCAATTCTTGGGCGCACCAAAAGCCTGGTTGCTGGAACCGGTTCCCTGCCCTTTCGGGAACCACCGCCTTTGCCCGGCGGTTCAGACACAAAACAGCAATCCTTTCAGAAAGAACCTGCGCCATGGACCGGCTCTTTACCGCATTTGCCAACCGCATCTCTGCGCTGGCCGGCCAACCGGCGAGTTTTGCCCTGGCCACCCTGATCATTCTCGTCTGGGCCATATCGGGACCGATCTTCGCCTGGTCCGACACCTGGCAGCTGGTGATCAACACCGGCACCACCATCGTTACGTTCCTGATGGTCTTCGTGATCCAGAACGCCCAGAACCGCGATGCGGCGGCGATGCAGGCCAAGCTGGACGAACTGATCCGCGCGCTGGACGGCGCACGCGGCGATTTCATCGGGATCGAGCACCTGTCCGACAGCAAGATTTCCGATATCCGCACCGCGCTGGAACAGGAAAGCGGCTGCGACACCAAGCAGGCCAGCGTGGAACAGAGCGTGGAAGTGCTGCTGCGCCGCCGATGAAGCGGTGGTGATTGCGAAGACCTGCCCTTATTTCAATGGCATCGACACCATCAGACACTTTCAGATGAAACCGCCTTGGGCTAGGTTGGCTGCAACATGCGGATAGAGCAAGGATAATGGCACTGTGACATTGCGGATAATGGTTCTCGCTTCCACGGCCATGGTGGCAGCGCTGCAGCCGACACTGGCGGCGCCCGCAGCCAGGCCCGCCGCCGCCCCGGTGGCGAAGGGAGCAATCGGTGGGTGGGGTGTGGATCTTTCCGGCCGCGATCTTTCGGTCAAGCCGGGCGACGATTTCGACACGTATGCCAACGGCAAATGGAAAGCGCGCACGCCGATCCCGGATGATCGGCCCAACATCGGCACGCTGGCCCTGATCGACGAGCACGTGCAGGCCCAGATGAAAGACCTGGTGGCCGGCATGCCAGCAGACAGCCAGGTCGGCGCGCTCTATGCCAGCTTCATGAATGAAGCCGCGGTCGAACAGCGCGGGATCGCGCCGCTTCAGGCCGATGTGGCCAAAGTGATGGCCCTGCCCGACAAGGCCGCCTTTGCCCGCTATATGGGCGCGGCCCAAGGCACCTTCGGCATCAGCATGATCGATTATGGCGTGGGGCCCGATACGGCCAATGCCGGGCTCAACGTCCTTTCGCTCGGCCAGGGCGGCCTGGGCCTGCCCGAGCGGGACTATTACCTCAAGCCCGCATTCGCGCCGCAGCGCGAAGCCTATGTCGCCTATATCACCCGCACCCTGCAAACCCTGGGCGTGCCCCAGCCCGCCGACGCGGCCAGCAAGATCATGGCGTTCGAAACCCAGATTGCCACGCTGAGCTGGGATATTGCCCGCCGCCGCGATCGCAGCGCCACCAACAACCCGATGTCTTCAGCCCAGCTTGCCGACTATGCGCCGGGGCTGGACTGGGCAGCCTATTTCGACGGCGCCGGCGTTGCCCCGCAACCGCGCATCATCGTGCGCGAAAACACCGCGATCCGCGACATTGCCGCGCTCTATGCGCAAACCCCGCTCGAAACGCTCAAGCTGTGGCAGGCATTCCATGTCGCCGACCAGGCCTCGCCCTTCCTCACCAAGGCGATGGTCGACAGCCGCTTTGCCTTCTCCCGCACCTTGACCGGCGTTGCCCAGATCAAGCCCCGGTGGAAGCGCGGGCTGGAACTGGTCAACAGCCAATTGGGCGAAGCAGCCGGCCAGGCTTATGTCGCCAAGTATTTCCCGCCCCAATCGAAGGCGCGGATGCAGGCGCTGGTGGCCAATCTGCGCGCCGCCTTCGAAACCCGTATCCAGGCCAATCCGTGGATGAGCGAGCCGACCAAGCAAGCCGCGCTGGCCAAGCTGGCGCGGATCGACGTGATGGTTGGCTATCCCGACAAGTGGCGGGACTATTCGGCGCTGACGATCAAGCCCGATGATCTTTACGGCAATGTCGTACGCGTGGCCCGCTTCAACGCCGATTATGCGAAGGAAGACCTGGGCAAGCCGGTCGATCGCAAGAAATGGGGCATGAACCCGCAGACGGTGAACGCCTACAACGGCGGGGCCAAGCTGCAGATCGTGTTTCCGGCCGGCATCCTGCAGCCGCCGCTGTTCGATCCGCGCGCGGATGACGCGGTAAACTATGGCGCAACGGGCGCGATCATCGGCCACGAAATCAGCCACAGCTTTGACGACCAGGGCCGCAAGATTGACGCCAAGGGCGCCATCGCCGATTGGTGGACGCCGCAGGATGCGCAGCGGTTCGAAGCCGAAGCGAAAGTGTTTGGCGACGAATATGCGCGGTTCGAAGCCGCGCCTGGCGCGTTCATCAATCCCAAGCTGACCATGGGCGAAAACATCGCCGATCTTGCCGGCTTGCAGGTGGCGCTCGACGCGTATCACAAGTCGCTGCGCGGCAAGCCTGCGCCGGTGATCGGCGGGCTGACCGGCGACCAGCGCTTCTTCCTCTCGTTCGCCCAGGCCTGGCGCGCCAACCAGCGCGTGGATGCCCTGCGCAACCAGGTGACGACCGACCCGCACAGCCCGGCCCGCTTCCGCATCCTGGGCCCGCTGCCCAATATCGAGGCATGGTACCAGGCCTTTGGCGTCAAGCCGGGTGATGCGATGTACATTCCCGCCGACAAGCGCGCCAAGCTGTGGTGAACTGACGGAAAAAAGAAAGCCCCCTCTTCAGGAGGGGGCTTTTTTGTGGGTGATCAGTCCAGCTTGGCGCGGATCTTGGCGATCAGCTTGCTGATGCGTTCGGCCGCTTCGGTGAAGGTTTCCACGTCGGCCCGGTTGTTGTTGCCGCGCGCTTCCTTGGCGGATTCAAGGTAGCCTTCCAGGTCCACCTCCAACGCGTCCACGATCATTTCGCCTTCATCCTCGCTCAGCGTGAGCTTGATAGTCTTGTCCACAACGGGCTCCTTGGATTGCAATAGAAAGCCCCGGCCGGCGCGTGGGCTGGCCGGGGCTGGAATAGTCGGCAGGGCTGGCGATCAGGCCGCGAGCCCGTGGCAGTGCTTGTACTTCTGGCCCGAGCCGCAGGGGCACGGGGCGTTGCGGCTGATGCCCTGCCCGGCATAGGGGTCTTCGCCCGCCGCCACCGGCGCGCTCGCCTGCGCCCCGCCCAGGGCCCCGAGCATCGCCGCGGCGCCCGGCACTTGCGGTTGCGCATCGTTTTCGCCGGTGAACGGATCGATGTGGCTGGTGAGGAAATCGGGCAGTTCGGGCAACTGGAAATCTTCCATCGGCTGCATGCGGATTTCGCTGATCATCAGGATGCGGGTCACGTCCTCGCGGATCGCGTCGAGCATCTTTTCAAACAGGCCGAAGGCTTCCTGCTTGTATTCGTTGATTGGGGTCTTTTGTGCGTAGGCACGCAGGAACACCACCTGGCGCAGCGCGTCGAGCGTGGCCAAGTGCTCCTTCCAATGGTGGTCAAGCCGCTCGAGCAGGATCGACTTTTCGAGATTGCCCCACGAAGCACGGTCCACGGTGTCGAGCTTGGCGGCCATGTGCGCATCGGCCAGCGCGATCAGGCGCTCGCTGATCAATTCCGCTTCCACCGCGTCTTCTTCCAGCCAATCGTCGATCGGCGGGGTCAGGCCCAGCACGTCGGCCACGCGCTCCTTGAGGCCGGCCACGTTCCACTGCTCGGGATAGGACCCCGGCGGGCAGGCATCGCCGACCATGGCATTGATCGTGTCGTGGCGCATGTCCACCACCACGTCGTCCACCGCGTCGGCATCCATGATGTCGGCGCGCTGCTCGTAGATCACCTTGCGCTGGTCGTTCATAACGTCGTCGTATTCGACGACCTGCTTGCGGATGTCGTAGTTGCGCGCTTCCACCTTCTTTTGCGCGGTCTCGATGGCCTTGGACAGCCACTTCGATCCGATCGCCTCGCCATCGGCCAGGTTGGAATTCATCATGCGCGAAAACAGCGTGTCCGGCCCGAAGATGCGCAGCAGATCGTCTTCCAGGCACAGGTAGAACTTCGACAGGCCCGGGTCACCCTGGCGGCCCGAACGGCCGCGCAACTGGTTGTCGATGCGGCGGCTTTCGTGCCGCTCGGTGCCGATCACGCACAGGCCGCCAGCGGCCAGCACCTGGGCCTTCTCCGCCTCGATCTCGGCCGACATGCGGGCGATTGCGGCATCGCGCTCGGGCCCTTCGGGCACATCGCGCAGTTCATCGTCGATGCGAAATTCCAGGTTGCCGCCCAGCTTGATGTCGGTCCCGCGGCCGGCCATGTTGGTGGCGATGGTCACCGCGCCCAGGCGGCCCGCCTGGGCCACGATGTGGGCTTCCATCTCGTGGAAGCGGGCGTTGAGCACCGCGTGCTTGACCCCCTCGCGGTTGAGAAACTCGCTCAGCAGTTCCGATTTCTCGATCGACACGGTGCCGACCAGCACGGGCTGGCCGATCTCGTTCTTTTCGCGGATCAGGCGGGCGATGGCGGCAAACTTGTCGGTGGTGTTCTTGTAGAACTCGTCTTCCTCGTCGATGCGCATGACCGGCACGTTGGTGGGAATGGTCACCACGTTCATCTTGTAGATTTCGAAGAACTCGGTCGCCTCGGTCGCGGCCGTCCCGGTCATCCCCGAAAGCTTGGGATACATGCGGAAGTAGTTCTGGAAGGTGATCGAGGCCATGGTCTGGTTTTCAGGCTCGATCCGCACGCCTTCCTTGGCTTCCACCGCCTGGTGCAAGCCGTTGGACCAGCGCCGGCCATCCATCATGCGGCCGGTGAACTCGTCGATGATCACCACCTTGCCGTCCTTGACGATGTAGTCGATGTCACGCTTGAACATGACATTGGCCTTCAGCGCCTGGTCCAGGTGGTGGACCACCATGGTGTTTTCCATGTCATAGAGGTTGGTGCCGACCAGCAGCCCGGCATCCTCCAGCGCGCGCTCCACCCATTCCACGCCGTCTTCGGTCAGGGTGATGCTCTTGGTCTTCTCGTCGGCTTCGTAGTGTTTGGGATCGATGGTCTTCACCACCGCATCGACCGAGAGATAGAGATCGCTCTTGTCGTCGGTAGGGCCCGAGATGATCAGCGGCGTGCGCGCCTCGTCGATCAGGATCGAGTCCACTTCGTCGACGATGGCGTAATTGAAGGGACGCTGCACCATCTGCAAGCGTTCGTGCTTCATGTTATCGCGCAGGTAATCGAAGCCCAACTCATTGTTGGTGGCATACGTAATGTCGGCTTCATAGGCCTGGCGCCGCTCGTACTCGTTGAGGTTGGGCACGATCACGCCCACGGTCAGGCCCAAGAACTTGTAAAGCACGCCCATCGTTTCGGCGTCACGCTTGGCCAGGTAGTCGTTCACGGTCACCACGTGAACGCCCTTGCTTTCCAGTGCGTTGAGGTAAACCGCCAGCGTCGCCACCAGGGTCTTGCCCTCGCCGGTGCGCATTTCGGCGATCTCGCCCCGGTGCAGCACCATGCCGCCGATCATCTGCACATCGAAATGGCGCATGCCCATGGTCCGCACCGATGCTTCGCGCACGGTGGCAAAGGCTTCGGGCAGCAGATCGTCAAGGCTGGCGCCCGCTTCGAGCGCGGCGCGGAACTTCACCGTCTGGGCGGCAAGCTGCTCATCGCTCATCGCCTGCATCTCGGCCTCGAAAGCGGCGATCTTCTTCACCTGCTTGTCGAGCGACTTGACATAGCGATCGTTGGACGAACCGAAAATGGACTTGGCAAGGGCGCCGAACATGGCGGTGTTTCCTGTTGTGCAAATGGGTGTGGCCAAAGGGGCCTGGCTTGTGCCGCGCGCAGCATGCGTGCATGGGGCCGGCAACGCGAAAATCACGGATTGGTGCCCGGCGGAACGCGGGCAATGCGGCGCTTATTCGCGCGCGCGGTCGCAGCGGAAGGTCGTTGCGTGGGCCAGCACCAGCGGCGCCAGCGGGGCGGATGCAGCGTGTTGCGCCACATCGAAAGCCGGGCGCGCGGCACGCACGCGGGCGGCCTGCACCACGCAATGCGCGGCCACCGGGGCCACGGCCAATCCGGCCTGCGCGGCACCGGCCACTTCGGTGCGCGTGGTGGCATTGGCCACCTCGGGCAGCGAAAGGCCGCTGAGCAGGGCAAACAGGACGAGCAGAAAGCGCATTACGACGGGAGATAGGGAACGGCTCGCCGCGCGTAAAGCGCAATCGGCAGATTTGGGCGCAAAGCTCAGGGTACGTCGTCCACCTTGGTGGTGAAAATCAGCGTCACGCGCTTGCTCACCGGCTTGCCGCTGGCGTCCTTCGCCGGCTTCAACAACGCGCCACTGGCGCAGGCCGGCGGACCGCTGCCGGCCGGAATCGGATTTTGCACGCCCTTTTCATCGATGCCCACGCAATCCGAGACATGGCCATCGGCGTTGATCGTGTAGGATAACGACATACTGCCCGGCACGGGCACATCGCCGTTGCCATCGTCGGGAATCTGCCAGCGCACCGAGCTGCGATAGACGCCCGCCTCGGGCTTGCCGCCTTTCGTGCCCGGCTTGAAGCCGGCGCGGGCCATCAGCGATTGGCAGGTGACCTCGTCAAGATCGGCCGATCCACTGCTGGCGGTGACTTCGCACGCCGTGACTTTGCCTTGGGCATCGTAGCTCAGCGCGAATCCCACGGTTCCGTTTTCGCCATTGCGCAAGGCGCGCGCGGGATAGTCGTTCGGAGTCACCCAATCGCCCGGATTGCCGAGCGGGTGAGCCGGAACGATCGCCGGCGCGCGGGCCACCGCCGGCGCTGCCATGGCGCATCCCGCCGTCAGGCCCAGCCAGGCAAGGTTGCGCGGTGCAAAAGTCATTGGTGCTTCCCCTCTTACCGCTCCCGGTGATGCCGATTGCCCGCGCCAGGGTCAACCATGCGCACCACCGCTTTGGCGCAAGCTGAGCCATGGACGCGGCGCAGCCGAATCGCTAGGGAACGCGGCCATGTCTGACGCCGTTTCCCCGCTCGCCTCGCCCTTCCCCGCCCTGCCCGCGATTGCCGGCGTCACCCCGCGCGTGGCGCGCGCCGGGTACAAGGACTGGGGCCGCTGCGACCTGACTTATGTGGAGCTGGACGAAGGCACGGCGGTGGCCGGCGTGTTCACCCGCAACCTGTGCTGCTCGTCCGAAGTGGAACTGGGGCGGCAGAACGTGGCGCAAGGCGCCGCGCGCGCGCTTGTGGTCAATGCCGGGAATTCCAATGCCTTTACCGGCTATCGCGGGCGCGAGGCGGTGGAAGCGATCATGGACCAGGTTTCCGCGCATCTGGGCTGCGCGCGCGAAGCGGTCTTCGTCTCCTCCACCGGCGTGATCGGCGTGCCGCTGCCCAAGGACAAGGCCCGCGCGGGGATCGAGGCCGCGCTGCTGGCCCCGCCCTGCACCTGGCAAGAGGCGGCAAACACCATCGGCACCACCGATACTTTTGCCAAGGGCGCCACCGCCACGGCCATCGTGGGCGACAAGACCGTGACGCTTAGCGCGATCATCAAGGGTTCGGGCATGATCGCGCCCGACATGGCGACGATGCTGGGCTATGTCTTTACCGATGCAGCAGTTTCGCCCGCGTTCCTGCAGGAATGCCTCTCGGCCGCGAACAAGCGCACGTTCTCGTGCATCACGGTCGATAGCGACACATCCACCAGCGACACCGTGCTGGCCTTTGCCACCGGCAAGGCGGGCAACGCGCCACTGACCAGCCTGGATAGCGTGGGCGGCGAAGCCTTTGCCGCCGCGCTGGAGCAGGTCTGCCGCGACCTTGCGCATCTGGTGGTCAAGGATGGCGAAGGCGCGCAGAAATTCATCGCCGTGGCCGTTTCCGGCGCGGTTTCGGACGAAAGCGCGCGCCGCGTGGGCCTGGCCATTGCCAATTCGCCGCTGGTAAAAACCGCGATCGCCGGGGAAGACGCCAACTGGGGCCGCGTGGTCATGGCCGTGGGCAAGGCCGGCGAACCCGCCGACCGCGACCGCCTGTCGATCGGCTTTGGCGGCACCTGGGCGGCCAGGGACGGCCAGCCGCTGGCCGACTATGACGAAGCGCCGGTGGCGGCGCATCTCAAGGGCCGCGAAATTTCGATCGAGGTGGACCTTGGCCTTGGCCAGGGCCGCGCCACGGTGTGGACCTGCGATCTGACGCATGGCTACATCTCGATCAACGCCGACTACCGGAGCTGAGCCACCATGCTGACCATCTGGGGCCGGATCAATTCGCACAACGTGAAGAAAGTGGTCTGGGGCGCGCGCGAGTGCGGGCTGGATTTCGAGCGCCACGATATGGGCGGGTCGTTCGGCTATTCGAGCGACTACCTCGCCAAAAATCCCAATCGCCTGGTGCCGATGATCGAGGATGACGGCGTGGTGGTGTGGGAATCCAACGCGATCCTGCGCTATCTGTTTGCCGCCCATGCCCCGCAGCTGTGGCCTGCCGATCCGGCGGCACGCGCGCAGGGGGACCAGTGGATGGACTGGCAATTCCTCTATGCCGATGCCCAGCGCGACGCGTTCCTGGGCTGCGTGCGCGGCGGCAAGGACGGCAGCGATCCGGTTGTGGCCAAGTCTGCCGCTGCTTGCGCTGAACTCATGGCCATGCTGGACGCACAATTGGCCCGGCAGCCGTTCCTATCCGGCGATGCATTCGGCGTGGCTGACGTTCCGATGGGCACATATGCCCACACGTGGTTCAGCCTGCCGATCGAACGGCCAACGCTGCCCCATGTGGAGGCCTGGATGGCTCGTTTGCGCACCCGCCCCGGCTTTCAGGAAATCGCGGCGGTTCCCTTCACATGAGTTGGACCGCAGAGCTTGACGCCGCCGTGGGCACCCTGATCGCCCGCGTGGCGCAGGAAGCCATTGCCCCGCGCTATCGCCAACTGGCCGATGACGACGTGACCGCCAAGGCCGCCGACGACGTGGTGACCGTAGCCGACACCCACGCCGAACGGCTGCTGAGCGAAGGCCTGGCGGCCCTGCTGCCCAAGGCGACGATCGTGGGCGAGGAAGCCGCCCATGCCGATCCCGCCTTGCTCGACCGGCTGGGCGATGGGCTGTGCTGGATCATCGATCCGCTGGACGGCACCAACAATTTCGCCGCCGGCAAGCCGCCGTTCGGCGTGCTGATCGCGCTCGCCGAACATGGCGAATGCGTGGCGGGCTGGATCTACGATGTGCTGTCAGGCCGCCTGTGCACCGCGCAAAAGGGGCGTGGCGCCTTTGTGAACGGCATGCCGGTGCGCGCGCAGGCCACCGGGCAAGTGCCGCCCGTGGCCGCGATTTCCACCGTCTTCATGGACATGGCCCAGCGCGAGGCGATGCGCCAGCACATCCTGCCGCACTATAGCGTGGTGGATATTCCGCGCTGCGCCGCGGAACAATACCCCCGCCTGGTGCTCGGCGTAAACGATGTCTCGATTTTCGAGCGCACGCTCGCGTGGGATCATGCGGCCGGCGTCTTGTTCGTCAACGAAGCCGGCGGCAAGGCTGCACGGCCCGATGGCCGGCCCTATCGCGTCGATCAGGTGGGGCAAAAGGGCCTGGTCGCGGCCAGCAGCCCGGTGCTGTTCGATGCCATGGCGGAGCGGCTGGCTGCCTTGTAACGTGCGCTTGACTGCAAGGGGCTGCGACAAGCTCAGCCCGAACGGGATTTTGAGGTAATCTTCCCCACCTCCGTTCGCCCTGAGCCTGTCGAAGGGCGCAAGCGCGCGCCACAAGCCTCTTACAGAACGCTTTCCAGCCAACCCTTGAGCTGGCTCTTGGGCGCGGCGCCCAGCTTCTGCGCGACTGGCTTGCCATCCTTGAACAGGATCAGCAGCGGGATCGACTGCACGCCGAAATCGCTGGCAGTCGTGGTGTTTTCCATGATGTCCACCTTGGCGATGGTCACCTTGTCACCCAGTTCCTCGGCGATCTCTTCCAGCGCGGGGGCGATCATCTTGCACGGGCCACACCAGTCGGCCCAGAAATCCACCAGCACGGGCTTGTCGGACTGGAGGACTTCGGCAGAGAAGCTGGCGTCGGTGACGGCTTTGGTGGACATGAACGAAACTCCGTTGATCAGTTGAGACGGTATCTAGGATGCGCTGGCGGCTTGGCAACCGGCAAGGCGCGAAAGGTTTGCTGCGCTGGTCCCTTGCAAAGCTATGCCGGCTGCGGGCGGTGCAGCGCCAGAACCTGCGGCGGAATGGCGATCAGGTGCGGCGCGTGGGTATAAAGCAGCGCGGCTTCCACCGCGCGATCGGGGTGGATCGCGGCGAGCGCGGCGGCATAGGCGGCCATCTGGCGCAGATAGGCCAACGGCACCTGGGCCAACGACTCCGGCGGGCGCCGCGCGGTCTTGAAATCCACGATCAGCACTTGGGTTGGCGTGATCAGCAAGCGGTCGATCGTGCCGGAAACCACGCGCCCTTCCACCACCGCAGCCAGCGGCACCTCGGCCAGCGAGCCAGGGCCGAACACGGCCTGCCAATCGGGATGGTCGAGCACGGCCAGCGCGGCGCGCAACATCTCTTCGTGCGCGGCGACATCGAATTCCGCCCCTTGCCGTGCCAGCCAGGCCAGCGCGGCTTCCGCGCGTTCGCCATGCGCCGCGGCGGGCAATCGCTCGATCAGCTTGTGAATCAGGGTGCCGCGTCGCGCCGCCTGCATCGCGCCAGGTCCGGGCCGTGTCGGCGGATCAGGGGCCTCGTCCTCGCCCAGAGAGGACGGCGCCAGCGGGCGCGGCGGACGCGGTTCGGGTCCGATCGCCGTGGTCAGCCACGGCGGCAGCAGCGGCAAAGCCACGGTTTGCGCGGCGCGGCCGACATCGGCCACCGGCGCCCCCAGCGCGCCGATATCGCGCGCACCATCCCATATCGGATCGGGCGCCCAGCCCTCCTCTTCGCCGAACAGCGGCGCCAACCGCGCATACCAGCTGTCGCCCGGCAATTCCTTGCGCGAGGGCGGCCAGGCCCCGGCAATGAACAGCGCCTCTTCCGCGCGGGTGAGCGCCACATAGAGCAGGCGCCAATGCTCGGCCCGCTCTTCCAGCGCCGCCTTTTCCTCCGCCGCGCGGATCGGCGCGCCCTTTTCTTCCTTGCGCAAGGCCGGCAGCGGCACGGTGCGCGGGCGTTGGCCCGGCCCCTGCTCCACCAGTTCGGCGCCGCGCGCCATCGACGCATCGGGATCGTCGGCGGCATCGGCCAGGATCACGATGGGCGCCTGCAGGCCTTTCGATCCATGCACGGTCATCACCCGCACCAGATCGGCGGCCTGCCCCGCCTCGCGCTTCAACTCGCCATCGCCGCTGTCGAACCATTGCAGGAAGCCGACCAGGCTCGGCACCTGCCCGCTCGCATAGGCCATGGCGGCATTGAGCAGTTCATCGATCGGGTCGTTCGCCTCGCGCCCCAGCCGCGCCACCAGCTTGAACCGCGCGGCCCATGGCCCCACCAGTAGCCAGTGCAGCAATGGCGCGGGCGGCTCGTAATCGGCACGGCGCAACAGGTCGAGCAATTGCTCCACCGTCTGCACGGTGCCGGGCTCCCGGCTGTGCAGCAAGTGCGTCCACAGCCGCACGCCATCCTTGCGATAGCCACGCGCAAGCAGGTCTTCCTGGCTCCACCCGATCAGCGGCGAAACCAGCAGGTTGGCCAGATTGAGATCGTCGAGCGGCTGTGCGCAGAACCGCAGCGCCGCCATCAGGTCCTTCACCGCCAGCGGCGCGCCCAGGCGCAAGCGGTCCACCCCTGCCACCGGCACCCCGCGTGCGTGCAGCCGCGCCACGATCAGCCCGGCCAGATCCTTGCGCTTGCGCACCAGGATCATCACGTCGCCGGCGCGGGCATTGCGCGGCTTGCCCTTGTGCAACGGGAAACCGGTATCCAGCCATTCGCGCACCTGCCGCGCCAACCGGTCGGCCAGGTCTCGATCGGGGCGCGACAGCCAGTTTTCGCCGCCCTCGTCGCCGGCTTCGGGCAGATCGTCCTCGGCTCCCGAAAGATCGCCCACCGGGCGCCACAGCCGCACCAGGCCGGGGCGCAGGTCGCCCACATGCGGCTCGGGCGCTTCGGGCAGGCCAAAGCGATCGGGGCCAATGGCGGCAATCGCGCGATCGACAAACGCCAGGATCGGCATGGCGGTGCGATAGGATTGCCCCAGCCCCAGCGAGAGCAATTCGCGCTCCGGCTCGTCCATCGCCTGGGCAAGGCCGGCCAGTTCGCGCTGGACGCGGCCTCGCGCCTTGGCAAAGTTTTCGGGGCTGGTGCCCTGGAAGCGGAAGATCGCCTGCTTGTAATCGCCCACCACGAACAGCGTGCGCGGGTCGCGCTGGCTTTGCCCCTGGCCGGAGAAAAAGTCCTGCACCAGCCCGTCGAGCACGATGCGCCATTGCGCCTCGTTGGTGTCCTGCGCTTCGTCCACCAGGACATGGTCGAACCGGCGATCGAGCTTGTAGCGGATCCAGTCCGCCGTCGTCCGCTCGGTCAAAAGCGCGGCGGCGGTGCGGATCTGGTCGTCGAAATCGATGAAGCCCTCGCGCGCCTTGGCGGCTTCCCAGGCCAAGGCAAAGCGGCGCCCCACGGTGAGCGCAGGATCGAGCAGCGCGGCAAGGTTCACCAGCGCGATGCGGTCGCGCACGGCGGCAAGCCCGGCGATCACGCGGGCCTGGTATTCGCCATAGGCCGGCTCGTGCTTGTCGAGATTGCGGGCGGATTTGGCCTCGCCCTTGGCGGTCATGAACAGCTTGGCAAAGTCGTCCAGTCCGGCGAGGCGCGCCTGCGGGTTGGCCGCCAGCCAATCGCCCATCATGTTGGCGGCATCGATGCCGCTCTTGGTATTCCAGGCCGCGTTGGCGGCCATGCAGCGGCGGACAGAGCCGATATCGAACGCGTCGTCGGCACAGAGTTCTGCCACGCCGCTGCCGTCTTCATCGGCGGCCAAGCCCAGCAGCTGGTTGATGCGCGGGCGCAGCGGCGGGCGCCAGGCGCCGGGCTCCTGCCACAGGTCTATCGCCTTGGCGCAGCGCAGCAGGAAGCCGATGACCGCGCCCTGGTCCATGCGCAGCGCCATGTCGGCCAGGGCATCGAGCAGGCGTTCCTCGCCGCTTTCTTCAGCCTCCACCAGCATCTGCGCCAGAACTTCGCGCACCAGCAGTTCGCGGTCGCGGTCTTCCATCGCGCGGGTGCCGGGCAGAAGGCCGGATTCCACCGGAAAGGCCGACAGCAGCCATTGCGAAAAGGCGTGGATCGTCTCGATCCGCAGGCCCCCGCCCGGGCAATCGAGCACGGCGGCAAAGCGGCTGCGTGCCCGCTCCAGCGTTTCGGGCCGGCCGTCGGCGCCGATCGCCTCCAGTTCGCGGAACAGCGCCAGATCATCGAGCCGCACCCAGCGCGCCAAGACATCGTTGACGCGGGTGGCCATTTCCGCAGCGCCCGCCTTGGTGAACGTGAGGCAGAGGATGTTCTCCGGCTCCACCCCGTCCTGCAGCAAGAGCCGCAGCACGCGCGCCGATAGCACCTGGGTCTTGCCGGTGCCTGCCGAGGCCGACAGCCACACCGTGCGGTGCGGCGCTACGGCGCGGGCCTGGTTGCCTTGCAGGGGATAGACCTTGCTCACTCGGCGTTCCCTCCCCGCCCCTGCCATTCTTCCAGCCGCATCAACTGGTCGTAATCGGCATAGCTGGGCAGATCGGGGTTCAGCCGCGCTACAAAAGGCTCGTTGCCCAAAATCCAGCGGGCAATAGCCTCGGCCAGGAAGCGGCGGGTCTCGGGCAGGAAATCCTCGCGCGGGATGCCCGATTTCTTGCGCCCCTCCAGGATCGGCTCTTCGCAATAGCCAAAGCCGCGCTCGCGGTTGCGCGCCAGGGACCAGTATTCGAACCTGGTCGGCTCGCCCTCCACGGTCACGCGGCCCTGCTTGTCCTTGAAGCCACCGGCTTGCGCGATCAGGCCGATTAGCCCCAGTTGCAGGGCAAAGCCTTCCTGCACCATGCGCCCCGATGGCGGCGTGCCGGTCTTGTAATCGACCACGGCCAGCGTGCCATCGGGCAAGCGGTCGATCCGGTCGGCGCGGCCGAAAATGCGGATGCCATCGACGGTCGTATCGCCCCAGCATTCGAACGCGGCGACCGCGCGGCCTTCGTCGAGCAAGCGCTCCTGCTCCGCCTCGATCCAGGCCAGCGCGGCGGTCAGGCGCGGGCGCCACAGGCTGCGCATGAACGGGTGCGCGCTCATTTCGGCCAGCTTGCGCTCGGCCAGGGGCACCAGTTCACCCGGAGGTGCCCCAATCTTGTGCCACTCTTCCAGAATTTCGTGCACCGCTGTACCGCGCCAGGCCGGGGTGGGATCGGCATCGCGCGGGTCCAGGCTCCTGAGGCCCAGGATGGCGGAGGCATAGAACTGATAGGGGTCTGACCGCAGGCGGTCGAGCGCGGTCACGGCAATGTCCACCCGGCGCTGCTGCGGCGATGGCATCGGGCGCGGGCGCGGATAGGCGGGCGCCTGCGGCGCGGCGTCGAGCGCCTGGGCCAGGTTCACCGCTTCCTGTTCCCAGACCACGCCGTCTTCGCCCAGCATCGCGCGGATGCGCAGCAGAAAGCGCGAGGGGATCGCCGGCCCCGCCGCATCCCGCTCGGCAAAGCTCAGGACCACTTCGGGCGCGCCGAGCATCGCCGCGAGGTCGTGCGCAGCCAGACCAATGCGGAAATCGGCGCCGGGAATGCCCAATGTGCGCAAGACCGCTGGCGCCAGCAGCGGATCGGGCGCGGGCGCGGCGGGCCATGTCCCCTCGGTCATGCCGGCGCAGATCACCAGGTCCGCCCGGCTCATCCGCGCTTCGAGCAGGCCATAGATCGCCAGGCGCGGATGGCCGCCATAAGGTGGGCGCACCGAAACCTCGTCCATCGCGTCGCGCAGCAGGGCGGGCACTTGCGCGGGATCGACCGGCAATCCGCCTGTCTGCTCTCCGGCCTGCGCCGCCGCATCGCGCCATTGTTCCACAAACTGCGCCAGGCAGCGGCCATCGGCATTGGCCCAGAGTGCGGGCCCACACAACGCCTCGGCCATCTCGGCCAGCAAAGTGAGCGTGGCGGCCAGCGGCAGGGCATCGTGCCCGGCCAGCAGCGGGGCGAGCAACAGTTCTACCTCGTCCCACCAGGCGGAAAGACCGGGAAAGCGCTTTTCCTTCGCGCGCACCGCATCGCGGATCGGCTCCAGCCCAGGCCCCGGTCGCGGCCCGCGCAGCACGAAATCAAGCTGGCGCACGCGTTCCAGCCAGCCCGCGCGCGGCTCCCCCGCCATGACCAGCGGATGGCCCAACAGCGCCAGCAGCGCAACCGGCGCGGCGCGTTCGGCCCAGGCCTGCGCGAGTTGCAGCAGCAGGCGCCCGGCCACGGTCTGCGGCAGCGGGCGGCCGGCGGTATCGTCCGCCGCAATGTTCCAGCGGCCGAGATGCGCAATCACGCGCTGCGCCAGGGCGCGATCGGGCGTGACCACCGCCACGCGCCGCTCCGGCACGGCCAGCCCTTCGCGCACCAGCACGGCAATCGCCTGCGCCTCCTCTTCGGGATGCGCGCTGTGCATCAGGCGCACGCCGGCAAGACGCCGGTCCGCCGCCGGCAACTTGACCCAGGCCGTGCTCGCCTCGGGCGGCAGGAACAGATTGGAAATCGCCCGACTGCGCGCCGGAGGGGCCGCCGCGATCCCCGCGCGATGCCACGGCCGCACTTCCTCGCGCGCCAGGCCCATGCGGTGCAGCAACAGCTTCAAGTGATACTGCGGATGGGTGACCTGGTCGCCCCGGCCGAACGGCGGGCCGCCCGGCTCCTCGCTGGCACCGGCCTGGCCCAGCGCATCCCACACCTCGGCTTCCAGCGCCAGATCGAGATCAGGCAGCACCACCGCGCCTTGCGGCAGATCGGCCACCGTGCGCAGCAAGCGCGCGATCGCCGGCGCGGCGGAGGTCACGCCAGCGGCAATCACCGGGCCGGGCGGCGGATTGGCACGCCAGCTCTGCGCGGCATGGGCCAGCAGCAGGTTGCGGCGCACCGGGGCATCCACCTGCCCGCGCTCGTCCAGTTCGAACTGCCAGCGCACCTGCACCCGGGCGAACAGGCGCAGGCTGTCCTGCCAGTGCTCGGCCAGTTCGGGCAGCATGTCGATGGTCAACAACTGCTCGGGCGCCACTTCCTCCGCCGCCAGGCGATCGAGCGACTGCGCCAGGCTGCGCGCCTGGCGCAAGAGGCCGGCCTCGCCCCGCTCGATGCCCAGCGCGGCCAATTCCTCGCGCAAAATCTCTGCGATCCGCAACAGCCGCAGCACCGGATCGCAGGCCGGCGGCGCCACTGCCCCGCCGCCCAGCGGATCGAGCAGTGCGCCCAGCGTCTCGTCCAGATCGAGATCGCCCACCACCGCCATGCGCGGCAGCAGCAAGCCGCCGCCCGACGCGCGAATGAACGCCTCGGTCAGGCCCCGCACCGCACGCTGGCTGGGCAACAGCAGTGTCAGCCGCGCCAATCCGAACGTGTCTTCGCGATAGCGGGGTATCAGCCCGGCCACCAGTGCGTCGGCAAAGCCCCGGTGTGCGGCGATGCTGTAAACGCTGGGCCGGGTCTTCGCGGTCATCCGATGCTGGCCATCAGAAATGCGTCAACGCTTCTTGCGTGGGGGCGATCATCTCGGGCGCGCCCACTTCATACCACAGGCCGGTGTGCGGCAAACCATAGAGCCGTCCTTCGGCAATCGCACGGTCCCACAGGCGGCCGGTGGAAAAGCTGCCTTCGGGCGCATCGCGCAGCAGGCGCCGCGACACGATCTGGATGCCGGTGAAGATATAGGGCGCGACGCGCGCGGGCTTGCGGCGGGAGATCACGCCCATCTGGTCGATGTGGAAATCACCCATGCCGGTGTAGTTGAACGCCTGGGCATGGCTGACCAGCAGCAGCAGCGCGTCCATCCGACTCTCGTCCCAGAAATCGCTGAGCGCGGCAAAGGCGTTGCGCGGGCCATCGAGCCAGATGTTGTCGCTGTTGAGGCAGAAGAAGGTGTCACGGTCGATCAGCGGCAGCGCCTTGACCAGCCCGCCCCCGGTTTCCAGCAGCGTCTCGCGCTCGTCGGAAACCTGCACCTTGGGCACCTCGCGCGCCAGGACATGGGCTTCCAGCTGGTCCGCCAGGTAATGCACGTTGACCACGGCGCGGGTCACGCCGGCTTCGGCCAGCTTGTCGAGCGCGTGGTCGATCAACGCCTTGCCCGCCACGCGCACCAGCGGCTTGGGCCGGGTAACGGTGAGCGGGCGCATGCGCTTGCCGATCCCGGCGGCCAACACCATCGCGGTGTCGGACACCAGCGGTTTGCGGGGATCGCGGCTCATACGGCAAAGCTCCCGCCCAGGCGCCCGGCCGGATCGCGCAAGTCGGCCGGAATATTGGCATCGAACCACGCCGCCACCGGGGCGAGCGCGGGATGCGCCAGATCGCGTTCCAGCATGGCCCACACGCGCGGGATATAATCGAGATAGCGCGGCTTGCCGTCGCGCTTCCACAGGCGCACGAAAATGCCCACGATCTTGGTGTTGCGCTGCGCACCCAGCCGCGCATAGTCAGCCAGGAAATCGCCCTGCGGCTGGGCCTTGTGCACATAGTAATCGAACATGCGCGCTTCCAGTTCGGGCGAAACCTCGCGCCGCGCGTCCTGCAACAAGGAAACGAGGTCATATGCCGGATGCCCGGTCAACGCGTCCTGGAAATCGAGCAGGCCCTGCGCATCCAGCCCGCCCAGAAGCATGATGTTTTCCGCATGATAATCGCGCAGCACGGTCACCCCCGGGCGCTGCGCCGGCAGAAGCGGCGCCAGCACTTGTTCCCACGCCGCCTGCCAGCCCGCGCCATCGACATAGAGGCCGCGCGCCGGGCAGAACCAATCGATGAACAGGCGCACTTCGCGCAAGTATTCAGCCATGCCATAGGCGGTGAACGGCCCGGCGGGCAGCTTGGCCAGTTGCACCAGCGTGTCGATCGCGGCGCGATAGACGGTGTCTTCGTCCTGCGGCCAGGCATCGACATATTCGCGCATGCGCGTGTCGCCAAAGTCTTCCAGCAAGACCCAGCCCTCGCCCGCTTCCTCGGCCAGGATCTGCGGCGCGCGCAGTCCATTGCCGTCGAGCCAGCGGGCGGCGCGCAGGAATGGCTGCGGGTCTTCCTGCGGCGGCGGCGCGTGCATCAGCATGGCGGCCTCGTCGCCACGCCGCACGCGGAAATAGCGGCGGAACGAGGCATCGCCCGGCAAGGGTTCGATTTGGGCGCCTGCCCAGCCCGCGCGGGCCAGGAACGCATCGATTCCGGCAGGAAGATTGCTGGTCATGGCAGCCGCTCTAACCATCCCTTGCCGGGCAAGACAATGGCCTGCCGCCCGTTTTCCGCGATTTCCAGGCGCAGCGTCAGGCAATCGGCCTCGTGCCCGAAACCGCCGGCATGATCGGGCCATTCGGCGATCAGCACCGCGCCATGGCGATAATCGTCCAGCCCGATTTCCTCGGCCTCTGCCGGGTCTTCCAGGCGATAGAAATCGGCGTGGACCACGGGCAGGCGAACCGCTGGCGGATCATAGGTTTCGATGATGGTGAAGCTGGGCGATGGCACCTCGCCCTCGTGCCCCAGCGCGCGCAGCAATTCGCGCGCCAGTGTGGTCTTGCCCACGCCCAGCGTGCCTTCCAGGGCGAGAACGTCTCCGGGGCGCAATCGCGCGGCGATGCGGGTGGCCAGGGCCTGGGTGGCGGCAATGTCGGGAAGCGGAATGATGGTCATCGGGCGTGGCGATAAAGAGAAGCGGGCCCCCGGATCAAGTCCGCAGGTGGCGAAGAAATCAAGGCAAAGTCACGATGGCGCTGGTGCCGGCGCCGGGTTCTGACAGCAATTCGAACTGGCCGCCATGCGCGTCGATCAACTGGCGCACCAGCGGCAGGCCCAGGCCCTGGCGCCGTTCGGCCGTGCGGCCATCGGCAGCCATTTTCAGCCCTTCCATCGCCCGGGCGAGCGCGGCGGCATCCATGCCCCGGCCGTTGTCGGAAATCACCACGCGCAGATCGTGCGCGCGCCGCGTGCATTCGACCAGGATGCGCCCGCCGGTGGGCGTGGCGGCAATGGCATTGTCGATCAACTGCCCGAACACGCGGCGCAACCGGCGCACGTCCCCGGTCACTTTGCCCACCGCCTGGCTGCCCCGCAGATCGAGCGCCAGACCCGCCGCACTGATCTTGTCCGCCCGCTCGCGCACCACGTCGGCCAGCAGGGGGAAGACGTCCACCGGGTCGCGCGCCAGCGGCAGCATGCCCGCCTCGCTTTGCGATAGGTCGAGCACGTTCTCGATCTGCTCGCCCAGCCGCTCCACCGAGGAGAGGATCGCCGCCACATAGTCGCGCGCCTGAGGGGTCAATTCGCCAGCCAGCCCGCTTTGCAGCATTTCGGCAAAGCCGCCGATGGAGTTGAGCGGATTGCGGAATTCATAGCTCATGTTGGCGATGAAACGCGTTTTCACCGCGTCTGCCTCGATCAGGGCAGCATTGCGTTCGCGCAGCGCGGATTCGGCCTTTTGCGAATCCGTGATGTCCAGCACCGTCAAAAGACCGTTGCCATCGGGCAGCGGCACACCGGCAAATTCCAGATGGCGCCCATCGGCCAGCGCCAGGCGCCCGCTGGTCTGCTTGCGTTCCAGCGTGGCAGCCTGGATCACCTGCCCGATCGTGCCCACTTGCGCGGGCCGCTTGAGCGATCCGGCCAGCCGCGTGAGCAGCAGGTCGGCGCGCGGATGGGTGCCGAGGAATTCCTCGTCCAGACCCCAATCGTGGGTGAAGCGGCGGTTCCACAATTGCAGGCGGCTGTCCGGCCCGAACACGGCGAGCGATTCGAACAGGTTGTCGAACGTGGCGGTGCGCGTGCGCAGCAGGGTGTCGCGCGTGGCCGAAAGCTGCAACTGCTCGGTCTGATCCTCGAAGATCAGCAGCAGCCCGCCATCTGGCATCGGCTGGCCCACCACGCGCAGATGCGTGCCATCGTGCAGGTGCCAGGGTTCCTCGCGCGGTTCGCGCGCCAGGAACCAAGCCTGCCGCTCGCGCCGCCATTCGGGAAAATCGCGCACTTCGGGCAGTTTTCCGCCATCGCGCAGGCGGTCGAGCACGCGGTCGAAGGGCGGCGTGTCGTTCACCCAGTTCGGGCTGATGCCAAAGATGCGCAGGAACGGCTGGTTGGCAAAGACGAGATTTCGGCCCGCATCGAACTGCGCGATCGCGGCCGAGAGCGTATCGAGCATTTGCCGCTGGGCATCGCGGAAACGGCGGAACTGGCGGGTCAATTCCTCCATCTGCTCGATATCCACGGCATAGCCGGCCACACCCTCGCCCGCGATGGGCAAGTCGCTGACGCGCAGGGTGCGGCGCTGGCCGTTGACCGTGGCGGAAACCACGCGCTCGGTCGGACGGCGCTGGGCAAAGACATCGGCGGCGATGTGCGCGGCGCTCAGGCCCTCCACCGGCTCGACCAGTTCGATGCCGTTGTCCACCACTTCGGCCGCGCTGGCCGCGCCCACCGCGCGGACATAGGCGGTGTTGACCAGGCGCAGGCGCATAGCCGCGTCGCGAAACCACATCGGCAGGGGCGCTGCCTCGATCAGGCCGGCCAGGCCCGAAAAATCGGCATGGGCCTGCTCTGCCTCGGCCCGCAGCGCGCGGATTTCCGCAACGCTTTCGGTTGCGTCGAAGAACCACAGCAGGGCCGCACCGCCCGGCGCGATCTGCGGATCGGCCAGGCTGCCGCGCACGGTCAGCGCGGTCACGCCCCCGCGCGGCACCACCGAGAGCGACAGCGGCGCGCCGGTCTTCTGGGTATGGCGCACCGCCTCGGTCAGTGCGGCGAGGCTTTCGGGATCGAGGCCGCGCCCATCCTCCCCGCCGTCCAGCTCGGTCAGGTAACCGGGCATCGCGTCCAGGCCCATCCATCCAGCCAGGCGCGAAGCCCCCTCGATCCGTCCATCGGCCCGCACCAGCAGGGGCAGTGCCGGCGCTTCATCGACCATACGGGTCAGCTTGCGGGCCAGCCGCTCAGCGCCTTGCGCGCGGGCCATGCGTGCCCTTGCGGCCAACACCGCCCAGCCCGCGGCCAGAGTCCAGCCTGCCAGCAGCAGCGCCACGGCAACGGTCACGGCAACACCAGCGGGCGAATGGGACAGCATCGCCCCATGGCTAGGCCGCAACCGGCCGAAATACAACCGGGAAGCCCGTCAATTTCGCCCGATCCCGCGCAATCACCGCGCAGCAAAACGCCCTGCATCCACTGGGGATGCAGGGCGCTTGCAACCAAAACCGCAAATCGGCCGATCAGTAGCGATAGTGATCCGGCTTGAACGGACCCTGCGGGGTCACGCCGATATAGCTGGCCTGCTTTTCGCTCAGCTTGGTCAGCTTCACGCCCAGCTTTTCCAGGTGCAGCGCGGCCACCTTTTCGTCCAGGTGCTTGGGCAGCACATAGACGTCGTTCTTGTACTGCTCGCTCTTGGTGAACAGCTCGATCTGGGCCAGCGTCTGGTTGGTGAAGCTGGCGCTCATCACGAAGCTGGGGTGGCCGGTGGCGCAGCCCAGGTTGACCAGGCGGCCCTTGGCCAGGATGATGATCTGCTTGCCATCGGGGAATTCGACCAGGTCGGTGCCCGGCTTCACTTCGTTCCACTTGTAGTTCGACAGGGCCGAAATCTGGATTTCGCTGTCGAAGTGGCCGATGTTGCACACGATGCTCATCGGCTTCATCGCCTTCATGTGCTCGGCGGTGATCACGTCTTCGTTGCCGGTGGCGGTCACGAAGATGTCGGCGCGGGTGACGGCTTCTTCCATCGTCACCACTTCATAGCCTTCCATCGCCGCCTGCAGCGCGCAGATCGGATCGACTTCGGTGACCATCACGCGCGCGCCGCCGTTGCGCAGCGAGGCGGCCGAACCCTTGCCCACGTCGCCAAAGCCGGCGACGCAAGCGACCTTGCCGGCGAGCATCACGTCGGTGGCGCGGCGGATCGCGTCGACCAGCGATTCCTTGCAGCCATAGAGGTTGTCGAACTTCGACTTGGTGACGGAATCGTTCACGTTGATCGCAGGGAACGGCAGCTTGCCGTCCTTGGCGATCTGATACAGGCGGTGCACGCCGGTGGTGGTTTCTTCCGAAACGCCCTTGATGGCCTTCACGCTCTGCGTCAGGTAGCCGGGCTTGCCCTTGAGGAAGGCCTTGAGCGCGCGGCAGAATTCGATTTCCTCGGCGTTGCTGGGTTCGAACAGGTCTTCGCCCGCTTCCACGCGCGCGCCCCACAGCGCAAACATCGTGGCATCGCCGCCATCGTCCAGGATCAGGTTGGCGGTGTCATCGCCCCAGTCGAAGATGCGGCCGACATAGTCCCAGTAATCGGCCAGGCTTTCGCCCTTCACGGCGAACACCGGAATGCCGGCAGCGGCGATCGCGGCAGCGGCGTGGTCCTGCGTCGAAAAGATGTTGCAGGTGGCCCAGCGCACGTCGGCGCCCAAGGCAACCAGCGTCTCGATCAGCACGGCGGTCTGGATCGTCATGTGCAGCGAGCCGGTGATGCGCGCGCCCTTCAAGGGCTGCGCCGCGCCAAATTCCTGCCGCAGCGCCATCAGGCCGGGCATTTCGGTTTCGGCAATGGCGATTTCCGCGCGGCCGAAATCGGCCAGGCCGAGATCGGCGATGACATAGTCCTTGTTCGCTTCGAGCGCGCTGGCCACGAGGCATCTCCGTATAAATGGGCGTTTTCACGCAAAAGACCCGCCAGGAGGCAGGCCGCTGATGGGCCGCTCTTAGCGGGTCCCTGTGCGCAGGGCAATGTTAATATAAAGATGTCTTTATATCGGCATTTCTACCGAGTGCCGCTTATCGATTGCCGGGGATCGCCACCGGCGCGGCAGCGGCCACGGCCACGCCGGCACCGGGGCACCCGCCATCCTCCAGTTCCGGGCCGACCAGCACATCGGCCGCATGATCAAGCTCTTCATCCGGGCCATTGGCCAGCGCGGCGGCAACCAGTTTGAGTTCATGGCAGCCATACGTGCGGCGGATGCCATAGTGGTTGGCCATGCGCACGCTGGCATGATCGAGCGCGTCCATCGCCGCAAGCGGCCCCAGGCGCGCAGAAAACTCGTCGAGAATGCGGTGGTTGGCGCCGCCCAGATAGGCGCGATGGCGCGACAGGAAGCGATCGTATTCGGCACGATAATCATCGGCGCCGGTGCGGCATTGCAAAGACCCGACCATCAACATGACATCGAGCTGGCGCAGCGCCGCTGCGGGCATCGTCCGCTCGGTCCAGCAGGCACCGGCGTGAGCCGGGGCGACAAAGGCGGCAATCTGGGCGGCCAACGCCAACGCGGCGCAGCACCCCTTGGCGAGATACCTCATGGTCCCCACTCCTTGGGTATGCGCACACCATTTGCCCATACGCAGATCTGACAGGCAGACTTTACCCGGCCTTCAACAGGCGCGGTAAAGCGAAATTCACCACGCCCTAAAATTCACCAGTCTTGCCGCGCGCGGCGGTTGCACGGCCCTGCCCGCCTCCTATATCCCGCGTGGCTGCCGCGCCCTGATGGCGCGCGCGACATGAAAGGAACTTGGGGATGACGATCACGGTTGGCGAAACCCTGCCCGATGTGAAGCTGGTCAAGGCCACGCAGGACGGCCCCGAAGCGGTTCAGGCCGCAGACTATTTCAAGGGCAAGCGCGTGGCGCTGTTCTCGGTGCCGGGCGCCTTCACACCCACCTGCTCGGCCCGCCACCTGCCTGGCTATGTCGACAAGGCGGAAGAACTCAAGGCCAAGGGCATCGACGAGATCGCCTGCACTGCGGTCAACGATCCCTTCGTGATGAAGGCCTGGGGCCAGGCGTCCGGTTCGCCCGACGTGACCATGCTGGCCGATGGCAACGGCGATTTCGCCAAGGCGCTGGGTCTTACCCTGGATGGCACCGGCTTTGGCCTGGGCCTGCGTGGCCAGCGCTTTGCCGCCGTCATCAACGATGGCGTGGTCGAACAGCTCCACGTCGAAGCGCCGGGCGATTTCAAGGTCAGCTCGGCCGAATACCTGCTCGAACAGCTTTGATCCAAAGCGTACCGGCCCTTCGCCATGCGAGGGGCCGGCGCCAAGGCGGGCGTCAATAGCCCATCAGGCTCATCACTTCCTTGCGGCTGCGCGAATCTGCCAGGAAGCAGCCCAGCAGCCGGCTCGTCACCATGCCCACGCCCGGCGTGCGCACGCCGCGCCCGGTCATGCAACCATGCTGCGCCTCGATCACCACGGCCACGCCCTGGGGATGGAGATGGTCCCAGATGCACTGCGCCACTTCGGCGGTCAGCCGCTCCTGGATCTGCAAGCGGCGGGCATAGCCGTGCAGCACCCGCGCCAGCTTGGAAATGCCCACCACGCGGTTCTGCGGCAGATAGGCGATCGAAGCCTTGCCGGTGATCGGCGCCATGTGGTGCTCGCAGTGCGACTGGAACGGAATGTCCTTGAGCACCACGATCTCGTCATAGCCGCCCACTTCCGAAAAAGTGCGCGTCAGGTGCACCGACGGGTCTTCGGTATAGCCCTGGCAATATTCCAGCCAGGCGCGTGCCACGCGCTTGGGCGTGTCGATCAGCCCTTCGCGCGTGGGATCATCCCCTGCCCATTCGATCAGCGTGCGGATGGCCGCTTGCACGTGGGGCGGCACCGGCACTTTGCCGCGCGCGGTGTCTTCGTCGTCCCCATGGTCGTGGCCGCAGCCGGGCAGGTTGGTCATGGTCGTGCTATCCTCAATTCGTGGCCAGCCCTGGTTCGTCCAGGCCTCAACGCTTTGCCGCGCCGCCGTGCCGCGCCCGAAAATGCGCCAGCCGCCTGCCCAGGCCGCCGCGCCACAGGCGCCCGCGGCGGTAGAACGCCAGCATCTCCTCGGGCCGCTCGGGATCGAGCGCTTCGGAATCGGCCAGGGCCAGTTCGGCCTCGGTCAATGGCCGGGGCGCGAAAGGCCGCAAGTGCCGCCCGCCTCCCTTGGCCGACTCAACCGCCAGCGCGGCCATCCCGCCAGCATCGGCCAAGGCCGCCGCTACCCGCTCTATCGCCAGTCCGCAATGCTCTGCCAACAACGAATGCCGCAGCGCGCGGATGGCGGGCTGCGCGTGGGCGTTGCCAGGGCGCGCCGCATCGATGAACACGTCGCACTCGCTGTCCAGCCCCAGCGAGCGATTGTTCATGTTGGCCGAACCGATGCGCAGCACGGTGTCATCCACGATCATCAGCTTGGCATGCACGTAGATCGGCGTGCCACCCTTGGTGAACGGGTGCCAGATCGAAAAGCGGTCTGCCACGTCATGGCTTTTCACCGCTTCGAACAGCGTCACCCGCGCCAGGTCCATCGCCGCCTGTTCCAGCCATCCGTCCGAGGCCTGGGGCATGACCAGCACCACTTCGGGCGGCTCGGGCGCTTCCAGCCGCGCGGCCAGCGCCTCGGCTACCCGGCGCGAGGCGAAGTACTGGTTTTCGATGTAGATGAACTGGCGTGCCGCGGCGATCTGACGGCAGAACAGCGCCTCGACCTCGCGCACCTCGGCAATGTTGCCATAGGGAGACCGCGTGCGGGCGATGCCCACTTCCACATCGGTGAACTGCGCGATGATGCCGTTGGGCCATGGGCTTTCGGCCTGGGGCGCACATGGCTCCAGCGCACGCCCACCGGCCTGGTGCCAGCGCGTACGCCCGAATTCGCCGAGCGTGGCGGCCACCGGCCCTTCCAACAGCATGGTGCAATCGTGCCAGGGGCCATAGGGCTTGCCGCCCGGCCGCCGCCGCCGGGGATCATTGTCGAGATGGGCGCGCGTGTCCCAGCGATCGCCGGCCATGTCGATCCCGCCGCACACGGCAAAGCGATCATCGATGACGGCGATCTTCTGATGGTGGCTGCACCCCAGCGGATGGGCGGAATCGAGCTTGTAGCCGATGCGTGGATGGCGCCACCAGCGGATCAGGTCGAACACCATCGATCCACGCAGCAAGGCCTTGAGCGCGCCGAAATTCCACTTCAGCACCAGGACTTCCAACCCCTTGCGGCGGTTGGCCAGCCACACCACGAAGGCGCCTAGCCGGGCCGGCGCCACGCGCTTGCGCGGCAGGTTCCACCAGCGCCGCCCATCGCCGATAAGGATACGGGTGTCGAAATCCCAGCCGATCAGGTGGATGCGCTGGCGTGCTGCCAGCATCGCATCGCGCATCAGGGCAAAGTAATCCGCCGCGTCGACCACCGCGTGGGCGCGCGTGGCACGGGCATAGCGCCAGACGCCCTCCTCCACGCTACCTTCCCCCTTGCCCTCCCCATCGGCCATATCGGCGGGAATGGACTGTGGCGTGCCGGGCGCGGGATCGCTTGGCCCCTCTGATGCATTCATACCGGCGCAAACGCCGGGAGGCCCCACTGGTTCCGCAGTGCGAAAATGATTGTTGCAGCGCTCTTTTCGGGGTCTGAACCTATTGGTTCGGCACGGCTTCCTGGCGCGGAATGACCAGTTCGTCGGGATGCGCAACGTTGAGGTCCGACCGCAGCAGTTCGCCCACCAGGTCAGGATCGGCGTGGCGCGGATCGAGCAGGTTGACGCGGTTTTGCAGGCGATCGCGCTCGGCCGTCAATTGCGCCACTTCGTGCTGGCGCTGCTCCAGCACATGGGCATTCTCGCTCCACGCCAGCAGGCCGCTGGGCCCCGCCACCGCCCAGGCACCCATCAGCAGCAGCGCAACCAGAGCCAGGGACTCCGTCACGCTGTTGCGGGGCAACTTGAGATTGGGACGACGCCGCTTCATGATCCAAGGAGAATCACATTTGTCGGCCCATTGCAAGCGCGGTGCGGCAGAAAAACCGCAGAAATGCGGGCAATTCGGCCAATACGTATGATCCCTGCGCCAGGCCGTTGGCAGAGGGCGCGTTAACCACCACAGCGGCCGTGGCGCCTGCCGATCGCGCGCCACTGCGTAGCAATGCGTTGGAAAATTTCGCGAGACATTAACCGGTCGGCAGCACTTGCCGATGCATGATCGAGCCGGGGTGTGGTGCGTGGATGCGCCACGGCAACGGAAGGTTCGGGTTTCGATCATGCGTTTCGGGTGGTTGCGTCAACGCTTGGGACTCCTTCGCGGCCAAGGCCACAAACGCCGTGCGCCGGGTTTCCTCGGCCGCCTGGCCGCCGATCGCGCCGGCAATGCCTTGGCGATCGTGACGCTCACGGCGTTCATGGTGATCACGCTGGCGGGCCTGGGCACCGACATGGCGCGCGCCTATCTCACCAAGACCAGCCTGCAAAACGCCTGCGACGCCGGCGTGCTGGCCGGGCGCAAGGCCATGGCGGCTTCGGGAACCTATGGTTCGACCGAGCAGGCCAAGGCCAACAAGATGTTCAATTTCAACATCAACGAAAACGCCACCGACAGCTCGACTGCCGTTTTCACCAGCACGGCTGACACCACCGGCCACGTCACGGCCACAGCCAGCACGACGATGCCCACCACGCTGATGAAGCTGATGGGCTATACCAGCATCCCGCTGTCCGTGCAGTGCAGCGCCGAATTGCAGATGGCCAACGCCGACGTCATGTTCGTGCTCGACACGACGGGTTCGATGGCCTGCAACACCTCGGGCAGCAATTGCGTCAGCGGCTCGGATTCCAAGATCGTGGGCCTGCGCAACGCGATCAAGTCGTTCTACACGACCGTCGCCACCGCCGTGACCGACAAGACCAACACGCGCATCCGCTTCGGCTTCGTGCCCTATGCCATGACGGTCAACGCATCGAACCTGCTGACATCCGGCGCCATGCCAAGCAGCTATTTCGTCGACAGTTCGCCCTATATCACCAAGCTGGTGCAGTTCAGCACGTCGCCCACGTACATCGGTACCACCGGGTCACCCACGGTAACGACCGAGACTTACGGCTCCAACATCACGTCGGCCAACTGCACCAATTATGGCAGCAACACTTATCCCAGCGGTTCGGCGGGTTCGCCGGTGACCAGCGGGACCCCGCCGTCGAATGTGACGACGACGACCTATTCCTCTAACTCGTGGACGAAAAAGTCTGGCAGCGGCACGTCCGCCCTTGGCACCTGCGTGCGCAACAAGTCGGTCACGACCACCACGTACCAGACGCGCTATCTCGCCACGTCCTATCGCTACACGCAAAGCACGGTCAACGTGTCGGCTTTCAAGGGTTTTGGCGCCACCGCGCTGGCCACGGGGATCACGCTCTACACCGGCAGCAACCCGTCGAGCGCCAGCTACGTTTCGGTCCAGCCGTCGTCTTCCAATCCGTACTACAACCTGCGCGACCTGGCCACGGGCACCTCGGCCACGGGCACGGTGGGCAATATCACCACCACGAACTACACGTGGAGCGGCTGCCTGGAAGAGCGCAACACCGTCAACCAGCTCTCGATGTCGCCCATTCCCAGCGGTGCCTATGACATGGACGTCACCAGTGCGCCCACCAACGATGCCACGCGATGGAAGCCCTACCTGGAAAGCCTGGAATTCTATCTCAACGGCTATTCCATGCCGCTCAACACCTCGACGGCGATGTCCAACCAGACCGGCTATTGCCCCCAGCCGATGAGCCTGTTCACCACGGTCGATACCACCGCGCCCAACACTGTCCCCACTTGGCTCAACACGTACGTCAACAGCCTGGTGGCCAACGGCGGCACCTATCACGACATCGGCATGATCTGGGGCGCGCGGCTGGGCAATCCCAACGGCATCTTTGCCAGCAACGTCAACGCGGGCGATCTGCCCTCGGTCAGCCGCCACATCATCTTCATGACCGACGGCACGATGGAAAACTATCCGGCCAACTACACCGCCTGGGGCGTGACGCAGTATGATGGGCGTGACGCGCCGACGTCGACCACGGCTGCGAACCTGGTCAACTATCACAACAACCGCTTCCTCGCCGCCTGCACCCTTGCCAAGAGCATGGGCTACACCATCTGGGTGATCGGCTTTGGCCAGACTCTCACCACCCCGATGCAAAGCTGCGCCACCACCACCGACAAGGCGTTCTACGCCTCGAACACCACGACGCTGACCACCACGTTCCAGTACATCGCCGGCCAGGTGGCCGACTTGCGGTTGAACAAGTGATGCGGCGCGCGCTCGTGCATATGGCCCGCCGGCTGCGGCGCGATGCGCAAGGGGTAACGGCGCTGGAATTCGCCCTGGCCGCACCGCTGCTGCTGATGATCATGGCGGTGCTGATCGAACTGGGCATGTCCTATTATCTGCAGACGGTCCTGGTCGGCACGATCAACGCTGCCGGGCGCGCCTCGTCGATGCAAAGCGCGCAGACCACCTCAAGCACCATCGACAGCCAGGTGACCGCGCGCATCCACCATGTGATCCCCTGGGCCACGGTCGCATTCAACCGTGAAAACTACTCCGATTTCACCAATGTCGGCCAACCGGAAGACTTCACCGACACCAACAAGAACGGGCAGTACGACCTGGGCGAATGCTTCAACGATGCCAATGGCAACGGCGTTTGGGATTCCGACATGGGCGCGACCGGCCTGGGCGGCGCCAACGACGTGGTCGTCTACACCGTCACCGTCAGCTACGCGCCGCTGTTCGGCTTTTCCTCGATGCTGGGCCTGCCATCCACGATGCATGCCAGCTCCAGCACGATCATGCGCAACCAGCCGTTCGCCACCCAAACCACCCGCACGGTCACCAAGATATGCTGAAGCGCCTGTCCCTCCGGCACATGCCCATCGGGCGCCTGCTGCAACGCCTGCGCCGCGATACCAGCGCGGTTACCGTGGTGGAACTGGGCGTCAGCCTGCCGTTCTTGATGGTCCTGTCGCTGGGATCGATGGAAATGGTCAATCTCGCGATCCTCCACGTGCGTCTCAACCAGTTGGCGATCGCGGTGGCCGACAACGCGTCGCGCGCCAAGCAATCGGTGGTTGGCGGCGCGCCGATGTTCCGCGAATACGATGTCAACCAGGTGTTCACCGGCGCCAGCATCTCGGTCGGCGATCTCGATTTCGCCGACAATGGCCGCGTGATCCTTTCCAGCCTGCAGACCAACAGTTCGGGCGGACAATGGATCCAGTGGCAGCGCTGCTGGGGCAACACCGCCTATGTCTCGCGCTATGGCGTGCAAGGCACGGGCGCCACGGGCACCTCGTTTGCCGGCATGGGCCAGACCGGCCACGTCATTACCGTGGAAAGCCCCTATGCGATCATGTTCGTGGAGGTGGCATACAAATATCAGCCGCTGTTCTTCGGCACGATCTTCAAGACCACCGTCATCCGCAAGGAAGCGGCCATGTATGTCCGCGACGATCGCGACTTGACGAAGATCTACAACCCGGCGCCCACGGTCACGGCCGCAACCTGCTGAGCCTTCAACTGCCGTCGGTGATCAGCGTGCCGCCATCCACCACCAGCGTCTGCCCGGTGATGAAACCGGCTGCGGGCGATGCCAGGAACACCGCCGCGCCGGCCACTTCGGCAGGCGTCCCAGGGCGGCGCAGCGGGGTCATCTGCATCCGCCGCGCCATGAACGCTTGGTTTTCCAGCAGGGGGCGCGACAGTTCGGTGGCGATGAAGCCAGGGGCGATGGCGTTGCAGCGCAGCCCATGCGGCCCCCATTCCACCGCCAGGTTGCGCGCCAGTTGCGATACCCCGGCCTTGGCCAGGGCATAGGCGCTGATTGCGCCATTGCCGCGCAGCGCCGAAAGGCTGGAAATCAGCACGAGGCTGCCGCCGGCGCGCAGATGCGGCCGCGCGGCGCGGGCCAGCATCACCTGGCTGCGCAGGTTGATCGCCATCACCCGGTCGTAATCGTCCATGGCGATATCGGCAAAACCGCCGGGCCGCCCGGTGATCCCGGCGTTGCACACCACAATGTCCAACCCGCCATCGGGTGCGGCGGTGGCTTCCACCAAGCGCTCGATCGCAGCGGCATCGGTCACATCGCAGGGCACGCCGGGCATGCCCAGTTCCGCCGCCACGGCTGCAGTATCAGCAGCATCCTCGCTGGAAATCGTCACCCGCGCACCGGCCGTGATCATCGCCTCGGCAATGGCGCGGCCGATGCCACGGGTGGAGCCGGTCACCAGCCCCACCTTGCCATCCAGGCGGAACGGGTCGCTCACTCGCGCAGCGCTCACTTGTGCTCTGGCCGGTCTTCATCCAGCGGCTTGCCTTGGTGCAGATAGGCGGGCGCCTCGATCAGCACGAACGCGATGCGGCAAACCTTGTCGCTGGTGTTGCGCCACAAGTGGTTGGTGCCGCGCTGCACGATGATGCCGCCCTGGCGGATCGTGGTCTTGGCGCCATCATCCAGTTCCAGTTCGATCTCGCCGTCCAGCACGATGCCGTAGTCGATCGAATTGGTGCGGTGGAACGGGCTGGCCTGGCCCGGCAGCATATCGACGATGCGGATGACCGAGCCACCTTCCAGCGTGACCCCGGCTTCGCGCGCGCGGCCATCGGTCTCGTCGTTGTTGTCGGCCGGCACGGTCGCGGTGGTCCAGATCAACAGCATGGCCGCATCGCCCGACGGGATCATCTTCGTCGGGCTCACATCCTCGCTCTTGAACACCGCGCGGCCGTTTTCGTCGTGCCCGGTCACCACGCGCTGCACGGCCGGCAAACCACTATCAGAGACCAGCTCGCTGTCGGAAATCACCTCGCTCATGCCTTCACCACTTTCTGTTCGATCACGCCAAACGGGCTCCGCCCATCGGGCAAACGCCCTTCCATGCGCACGCTGTCGCCGAATTTCATGAAATCGGTGCGCGGCGCGCCTTCGTCCACGATCTCGATCCCGCGGCGTTCGGCGATGCACGATGAGCCCACTTCGCGGAAGTTTTCGTTCGATACGGTGCCCGAACCGATCACCGTGCCGGCCACCAGATCGCGCGTGGCCGCCGCATGGGCCACCAGTTCGTGGAAGCCATGCCCCATCGGTGCACCATTCGCCGCGCCAAAGCGCTGGCCGTTCCAGTCGACCAGCAGATCGGCGCAGACCCTGCCATTGTGCCACGCCGTGCCCAGTTCGTCGGGCGTGACGGCAAAGGGCGCCATCGTGCAAGGCGGCTTGGCCTGGACCCAGCCGAACCCGGTCTTCATTTCGGGGCCGGCCAGCTTGCGCAGCGACCAGTCGTTGATCTGCACCACCAGCTTGATATGGGCCATGGCATCGGCAGCGCTGGTGCCCATCGGCACCGCATCGACGATCACCCCGAACTCACCCTCGAAATCGATGCCGAATTCTTCGGAGGGGAAACGCACGTCTTGGTTCGGGCCATAGAACCAGTCCGATACGCCTTGGTACATCAACGGCTTGCCGGTTTTTTCCGGCACCACGCCCAGGACCTTGTCCATCAGGTCACCATGGCTGGCAAAGGCCGAGCCATCGAGCCACTGCCAGGCGCGCGGCAAGGGGGCAGCCAGGCGGGCGGGATCAAGCGCTTCGGGAAATTCCCCAATCGCGGCCAGGCGCGGCGCCACGCTGCCCCAATTTTCCAGCGCTTCCTGCAAAGTGGCCACGGGCGCTGGCGCAAAGCGCGCGCCATCGGGCGAAACCACCACCAGCACACCGTCGCGCTTGCCGGTTTGCGCGCTCGCATCGAGCGTTGCCAGACGCATGCCGTTCATTCTCCCAGATCGTCACAACCAGATTATGTCGGGCAGCGTGATGCCTTCCGCCCGCGCTTCGGGCAACGGCTTTGCGTCGATAGGCAGCTATCGACAAGATGCGATGGTCGCGCCCTGCCCCCCATGCCAAACCGCCGCAAAACGGCAGTGCCAGGGAGATTTTACACATGGCCCATCGGCCCACAATGCGTGCCGGCAGGCACCGGTGCGGCCTCAAGGCCCCGGTGTCGGGCCTGCCGCGCAAAGCCGTGCCTCCCGCCTGCCAAGCGCGCGCCGCGATCACGGGAGCGGGCCGCATCCGCGATGCCGGCTGCACCCCAGACTGATTTTTCCAAAGGACAGACAACGATGTTCGAGCCTTTCCCCGGCAACTATGTGTGGAACCTGGCGACCAACCTGGCGCTGGTATGCGGCGGCAACCACGGCGAGATCGACGAGGCCTGCCGCCCGGTGCGCGAGGCCGCCAAGGCCGGGGCGGACGCCGGATCGGCGCTCTTGTTCGATAGCTGGATCGCCGTTGCCGACCAGGTCACGCACAATGCCGATGCCGATCTGGCCGAAGGTTTCACCCTTTCAGCCGGGGCCAAGTACTTGCGCGCGAGCGGTTACTACCTGGCTGCCGAACGCATGCAGAGCCGCGACTATGCCCCGCGCTGGGCAGCCTATGACAAGGGCCTGGACCTGTACCACAAGGGCAGCGCCTTGCGCGGGCTGCATGTCGACAAGGTCGAGATTCCCTACGAAGGCACCGCCTATACCGCGATCTTCGTGCACGACGGCAGCGGCACGCCCCGCCCCACGCTGGTTTCGGTCAACGGCCTCGATTCCATGAAGGAACAGGTCAACATGGCCGGCCATGGGCTGTCGAACCTGGAGCGCGGCATGAACACCCTGTTCGTGGACCAGCCCGGCACCGGCGAGGCGATCCGCAAGCGCAACCTGCCCGCCGTGTTCGACGCCGAACGCTGGGGCAGCCCGGCATTCGATTACCTGCTCACGCGCAGCGACGTGATCCATTCCAAGATCGGCATTTTCGGCCTCTCGTTCGGCGGCTATCACGCGCCGCGCATCGCCGCCAACGATCCCCGCTATGCGCTGTGCGCGGTGATGGGCGCCAACCACGTATGGGGCCAGCGCCAGCGCGAGCGCGTGAAGAACGAGGGCGAAAACCCCGTGCCGCACTATTGGGACCACGTGCAATGGGTCTTCGGCTTCGACGATCGCGACGCGTTCCTCGACTATGCCGACCAGATCACGCTTGATGGGCAGGTAGAGAAGATCAAGGTGCCGTTCCTGATCACCCATGGCGAAAACGACCGCCAGATCCCGGCGTTCAACGCGCAGCTTTCCTATGACCAGGCGGTCAACAGCCCCAAGCGCCACTTGCGCATGTTCACCAAGGCCGATTTCGAAGTGGAGCATTGCGGCGCCGACAACGGCACCGGTATGCGCGACTACATCGCCGATTGGTGCGCGCAGACGTTTGCTGAAATGGGTTGACGGCCATGGCTGACTTCACCTTTCACCACGGCGGCGTTTCCGTGCCAAGCCTGGACGAGGCGATCGCCTGGTATGGCCGCGTCCTGGGTTTCGAGCTTGAGCGCCGCTTCTATATCGAGGCGGCCCGCTCGCACGCCGCCATGGTGCGCAAGGGGCCGCTGCGGTTCGAGATTTTCGAAGTGGAAGGCGCCGCGCCGCTCCCCGAAGACCGCCGCCATCCCCCGCGTGACGTGAAAACCCACGGCAACAAGCACGTGGCCTTTCGCGTGCCCGATCTGGAGGTGTTTCTTGCGGAAATGGAACAGAAGGGCGCCGACGTGGCTTTCGTGGTGCGCGAGGCGTTCGGCAAGGGCTGCTTCATCCGCGATTGCGCGGGCAACCTGATCGAATTCGTGGAAGAAGCCGCAGACTGACGGGGGACTGGCGCGCAAGAGGCTTGGACAAGCTCAGGGCGAACGGGACCGGAGAAAATCTCCATGCCCCGTTCGCCCTGACCGTGTCGGAGGGCGGCAAGCGCCCTCCCCCAAATTCAGATCGCGTGCTCGTCGTCCTGGGTGATCTCGGCCAGCTTGCCGGTGACCGGCAACTTGCCCGGCTTGCTTTTGCGAAAGGGTTCGAAGCTCTTGCGGTCGGCGTCGAACTGCATGTCCCAGGGAATGTTGTCGCCACGGAAGATCGGCGGGGCATTGTTGGCCCACAGCAAGGAACCGAAGCGGAAATCCCAGGCGCGCGGCACCCAGTTGTCGTCGAGATAATCGGTATCGGCGTGGTATTCCGCCTCGCCCGCATGGCCGGGCATATCGCAATAGTAATAGATCGCGCTTGAGATGCGGTGGCGCGAGATGCCGCCGCTCGAATTCATCGACTGGTTCTTCCAGCCCTTCTTTTCCATCAGGTTGGCGCCCAGCATCACTTCGTCGATATCGTCCATGCCAAAGGCGATGTGCATGAACTTGAAGTGATCGGGGGCGATCGGCAGGTCGCAGTTCACCCAGAAGATCGAGTGATGCTCGAACGTGCCGGCGGCGCGGGCAAAGATGCCGGTGCCGCGCGTGTGGTCGACATAGCGGAAGCCCAGGTGGCGCTCGTAGAATTCGAAGCTGCCGACATAATCTGGCGAAAAGAACACCACGTGGTTGATGGTCTTGGGAATCGCCTTGTGGCGCCAGATGCGGTGCTGGTTGAAGCGCGGATAACTGCTCGGCGTGTTGACCGGGCTGGCTTCGGAAACGACCGGCCGCTTGGCCCAGACGCGCAGGGCGATCGGCTGGCCATCCGGGCACACGCAATGCACGGTGCCATCCGCGTCGCGCGTTACCGCCACTTCACTCGCCAGGCTCGCTGCAATGCGCTCCAGGTTTTCCGGGGTATCCACGCCCCACACGGTTTCCTTCAGCCCGTCTCCCGGAAATGGATCGGGCGAAGGCAGGCGCGCATCGCCATGCGCCAGCACGATCAGGCGGCTGCCCGAAGGCAGGCGAAACACCACCTCCTGCGCGCTGGTGCTTTCCGCACTCAGGCCGAAATCGGCCCAGAACCGGGCGTGTTCGGCAACATCCGCCACCCCGAACACCACGCTTTCGACACCCAGAATTGTCATGGATTCTCCCCACATTTGAAGGGGAGTTATGATCGCGCGGGGCGCGGGGCGAAAACGCATTGCACAGGATGGTCGCTATCTGTTTTGCAGATGGGGACGCGCGCCCCGCCCCGGACGGGAGAGAAGGCCGGGAAAGAGCGCGCGCACCTTTGGGCAACCCGGATCAGACCGGTTCGGCCAGCTTCCGGCGAATGCGATCGGTCACTTCCACCGGATCGCCGGCCTGTTCGGGATGCATTTCCCATTCGCCCAGCTGGATCGACGAGGTGCCGACCAGCCTGGCCCGCTCGAAACGACGGCCCATGAAGGCGCGCAGCGCCGCATCGGTATCCTTGCCGGCCAGTTCCTCGGCCAGCACGACCGCGTCTTCCACCGCCATGGCTGCGCCCTGGCCCAGGTGCGGCGTGGCCGAATGGGCCGCATCGCCGATTAACACCACGCGGCCCTTGTACCAGGGATCGGGCATGATGCAGGCTTCGAGCGGGCGATAGACCACCAGCTTGGGATCGGTGACATGCCGCGCCGCCTCGCCCAGCAGCCCGCCATAGCCGGCCAGCCGCTTGCGCAGTTCATCGGCCAGGGTTTCCGGCGCAAAGCGCGGATTGCCGCGTTCTTCCACCACCGCGAAGATGTACATTTCGGTGGGCGTAAGCGGGCAATAGCCGGCTTTGCCGTTATAGCCGTTCCTGGGATCGCCGATATAGATGTCGGACCATTCGAGGCCGGCCGGGCGCGGCACGTTGTAGCGCCACACGCCCTGCCCGGTGTATTGCGGCCGGGCTTCGGGCCACAGCACCCCGCGCACCGCCGAATAGTTGCCATCGGCGCCGATGACCAGGTCATAGCGCCCCGTGCTGCCGTCGCTGAACGCCACGTCGACATGATCGCCGGCGTCCTCGATCGATGTGAACGTCACCCCCAGCTTAACCGGGATGCCCAGTTCGCGCACCTTGTCGGTCAAGACCTTGTGCAGCGCCGGGCGGGTGAGGCCGAGGTCCGACGGCAGGCCATCGACCGCGGTTTCACCCGGCAGTTCGGCCAGGACCACGCCCGTACTGTCGAGGAAGCGCGCGCCGCGATAGGCATAGCCGGCCTGCATCGCCGCCTCGCCCACGCCCAGGGCATTGAGCGCGCGAACGAAATTGGCCTGGACGATGATGCCCACGTGATAGACGCGCCAGTCCTTGTCGCGCTCTGCCACCTCTACCGCGATGTCGCGCTGGTGCAGGCCGATGGCGACGGCAAGACCCGCCACGCCGCCGCCGATCACGCAAATCTTCCGTGCTTGTGCCATGGTTCCCCTCTCCCTCATTCGGCCGCTTCGGCCAGGTTTTCGGCCGCCACCGGCTTGGGGTCGGCAGGCAGGTAACGCAGCTGTTCGGCCGCGGCATAGGCCACGTCCCAGCGCGGTTCGGCCATCAGCCATTGCGGCAGATCGTGCATGAAGATCAACGTGCCAAAGGCGCCGTCCCACACCCGAACTTTCCAGCTGTCATCGACGCAATCGCAATCGGCGCCATATTCCATCTCCCCGCCCAGTTCGGGCACGCGCAGGTAGAGGAACGCCGCGCTGGTCAGGCGGTGGCGGCCCAGCCCCCATCCGCCCTCGAAGCGATAGCCCAGCCGATCGAGATGGTTCTTGCCCACCATCATCTCGTCGATGTCTTCCACTTCGAAATTGGCGTGGTGAAACTTCAGCGTGCCGTCAAAGCCTGGCATCCCGGCATGGGCATTGGCGATGAAGATGTTGTGATGTTCATAGGCGCCGTCGGCGCGCATATAGACGCCAAAGCCCTTCTGGACATCGGTGAGACGAAAGCCGAGCCGGTCGCGATAGTATTCCAGCGCTTCCTGCACATCGGAGAACGTCCACACGCAATGGTGGATGCGCTTGGGGCAGGCGCGCGCCAGCCACTTGCGCGGCTGGTTGAGCCGGCCGATGTGGCCCGGCGTGTTGGCCGGGCTGGGCGCGCCGAACACGGGGCGCGGCTGCCACGCTTGCAGGCCGATGGCCTGGCCGAACGGCGTGACGAAATGGACCACGCCCTGCGCATCCACGGTCAGTTCGTGGTCACGCGCCAGGTCGGCGGTCAGCGCGGCGAGCGCCTCTGGCGTATCCACGCTCCACACGCACTCGTGCACGCCGATGCCGGTCTGCACGCTGCCCTTGGGCAGATCAGGATGCCCCCGGCGCAAGAGATGCACTTGCGCCCCGTTGAGCACTTCGAACTGGGCACTATGGGCATCGGCCGCTTGTGGCTTCAGTCCATAGTCTGCGAAAAAGCGGCTCGTGGCCTCAAGGTCATCGACCAGGAACACCAGCCGCCGAATTCCGGTAATCGCCATATCCGCACATCTCCCTTTGGTTCATGACCGGATGATGCGGAGGTGGCGCGGCGGGTTTGTTGATCCACCGCAATTCGATCGCATGGATTAAATCGACCGCTGGCATCACCAAAATCGATACCAGCGGCCGATCCCTCATTTGCGGAACAGCAGGGTCAACAGGAACCAGATGGTGCGCGCATCGAGCAGCCTGAGCGCGGCGCGTGCTTCTGCCGGGGTCAGCTTGGCCACCATCGGCATGGCCCCGAAGATCTTGCCGCGAATGACCAGGGCATTGCCGTCGCGCTCGATCTTGCGCACGGTCATCAGTTCCTTGTCGCTGGCGTCGAGCACCCGCATCTGCGGCGGCTTCTTGGCGGCGTTCACTGCAGCATTCATTGCACGTCCCTCCCGCAAACCTTGTCGTAATCGATCCCCATGTCGTCCATCATCTGGATCGCCGTGGCGCGGCCGGCACCGAACACGCCGCCGCCCGGATGCATGAACGGCCCCACCAGATAGAGGCTTTCGATGCCCGGCACCCGGAAAGAGCCGAGATCGGGCGTGGGCCGGTGCGCCACCGACTGGTACATGAACGGAGCGCAGCCGTGGATGTCTCCCTTGACGAAGCTGGCCGGGCTGTCGCGCTCGTGATCGATCGGCGAACGGATCAGGCGACCCGTGATGTTGTCATCCGTCAGGTTGGAATAGAACTTGCGATATTGCGCCAGGGCCGCATCGGCGACTTCTTCCTTGCGCGCGTCCCAGGCGGCCGGGCCGCCATCGAACAAGTCATAGGGCGCAAAGTTGACGCCATAGAACACCCCTGCCCCGGCAGGCGCCCGGCTGGGATCGAAAATGGTGTTGTCGCCCCCGGCGATGAGGCGCGGCGCGGTCAAACCCCGGCGCAATTTGTCGTATTCCAGCAGCATGTCGCGGATGGTGTAGAAATCCATCAGCTCGGTCATCATCGCGTTGGTGTCGTTGCCAACCTTGAGCTTGAGCCGCTCCTTGAGCGTGAGATGCGTGAGATTGATCGAGAAGGTCGACTGCGTCACCCGCTCGGCGCGCTCAAGCACGGGTTCGGGGGTTTCCGCCACGAACTTGCGCAGCACATGCGGGTGGATCGCACCGATCACCCCGTCGCGCGCCATGAAAGTCTCGCCCTCGCTGGTTTCCAGGCCCACCGCCTTGCCCGAAGAGACCAGCACGCGCTTCACTTCCACGCTGCAGCGCACTTCGCCACCGAAATGCTCGATCGCGCGCACCAAGGCCTTGGAGAGCTGGCCCGATCCACCCTTGGGCATCGAACAGCCATAGGTGTGGATGATGCCCGGCATCAGGAACGCGCCCATCCCGGTGCCCAGTTCATCGGGCATCTGCAGGTTCTCGGTGACCATGCGCACGATGTGCAGGCGCAATAGGTCGCTTTCGAAATACTGGTTGACCACGTCGAGCGCGCTGCGGCTCATCACATCGAGCAGGAAGCGCCCTTCGTCGGACTGGTCCATCATCGCCACGAACGCGCCCATCGGGAACGGCGGGGCATAAAGGCCGCCCATGAACATGGGCAGGGCTGCCATGCTGGCGCGGGCAAACTTGCGATAGGCCTCGGCATCGCGCGGGCTGAAGCTGGCGATTTCCTCGCAGGTGCGATCAAGATCCTTCCACGACCTCACGATCGTGCCATCTTCCCAGATCGAGGCGTGCGGCAGTTCGGGATAGATGTATTCAAGGCCGAACCGGCCGAGCAGGCCCAGTTCGTCTTCGCGCAGCATCGGATTGCCCTGGATCATGATGTGCACGTTGGAGTGCTCGTCATGCCAGAAGCCGGGCTGGATCAACTCACGCGTGGAAACGCCGCCGCCAAAGTGCGGCTTCCTTTCCAGCACCAGCACTTTCTTGCCGGCCTTGGCCATGTAGGCTGCGGCGGTAAGGCCATTGTGCCCGCCGCCCATCACCACGATGTCGTATTGGCTCATGCGTGTTCTCCCGAAAAGAAGGCGCGGAAACCGGCCAGGCCGGGCACGTGGCTGGCGCCACCACCATCGGCCACCAGCACCTGTCCCGTGATGTTGCGCGCCGCATCGCTCGCCAGGAACGCCACCGCCTCGGCGATGTCTTCCGGCGCGCCCAGGCGGTCACGCAGGGTTTCGTCTTCCACCACCTTGCGCAGCGCCGGGGGAAAGGCTTCGCGCAATGCCGGCGTCATCGTCATGCCCGGCGCCACCGCGTTGCAACGCACCCCGTGCACGCCATGGCTGGCGGCAATCGCGCGCGTCATCTGGATGATCGCGGCCTTGCTGCTGGAATAGGCGGCCTGGATCATGTGGCCCTGCAACGCCAGGTTGCTGACGGTGTTGACGATATTCCCGCGCGTGGCGCGCAGGTGGGGCAGCGCGGCGCGGCAGCCGATCATCGTGCCACGCACGTTGACGGCAAAGGTGCGGTCCCACAGCGCCGTGGCCATGTGCTCCACGTCGCCGTCGTTTTGCGCAATATCGGGGCCGAGCAGTGCAGCATTGTTGTGCAGCACGTCGATCCGGCCGAATGCTTTCACGGTGTCGGCGATCATCGCCTCCACGCTGTCCTCGCGTTCCAGATCGAGGTGGATCGCCAGCGCGCCATCGATCGCATCGGCCAGTTCGCGCGCGCGATCAAAGGCGATGTCGGCAATAGCCACGCGGGCGCCGCGGGCGGTGAGCAGGCGGGCCGTCGCTGCGCCAATGCCGCCGGCCCCGCCGGTGACGATCGCAACCTTGCCGTCCATGCGGATTGCATCCACAGACACGTGTTCTCTCCCCTTGTATCGTCGTGTTGGGGATGGTCTTAATCGTCATGCATCAAACCGGAAGAAGGCACATTTTTGTGCCCGTCCCGGCATGAAGGGCCGGCCATGGGACGCGATCTTGAGGTGACAGTGGAAACCGCCCGTTTTCCCGCCGCGTTGCGCCCCGGCCTGATCGCCCTGGCAGCCGACATGGCCGCCCACGGCACGCAGCGATCCGATCCCACGCGCGCGGTCATGGCCATGATGGGCGATCGCTGGACCGCACTTATCCTGCAAGTGCTGATGATCGGCACCTGGCGCCATGCCGACTTGCGCCGTGCGCTTTCGCAACTATCGGCCGAGCAGGCGATTTCACAGCGCGTGCTCACGCTCAAGCTACGCGCGCTGGAACGCGATGGCTTTGTGGAGCGCCACGTCACGGCCGACGTGCCACCGCGCGTGTCCTATGCGCTCACGCCGCTGGGTCACGATCTCGCCGGCCAGGTGCGCGCCTTGATCGACTGGGTCAATGCGCGCGGCCCCGCCATCGCGGCCGCGCGCGCCGCGTTCGACACGCGCGACGAGGATTGAGGCGACCGCCGCGCCTGCGTGAACGCCTGCCCTTGCCGCTCAGGCGTTTGGCTTGCTCGCCAGGTGGCCGTGCTTCTGCTGGAATTCCATGGCCATTTCATCGCGGCGCAATTCGGCGATCGGCACCACGTTGCTGCTGTCGCACTGTTCGCCGTCGTTGGCGAAAGCAGCCAGTTGCTCCACCACCCAGCGCAACGGGCGGTCGTTGTTGTTGGAAATGTGCCATTGGACCGCTTCGCGGATGGTCGGCATGTCGAAAGGCAGTTCGCGCATCACCAGCGGCTGGGTCTTGACCATCTGGCGCGCCAGGCGGCGGTGCATCGTTGCCACGCGGCGGGTTCCCACCACCAGCCCAGGCAACGAAAGGAAGCACGGCGCGATCACTTCGATCCGCCGCTGCGTCTTTTGCCGCCGCACGAACCAGTCATCGAACGCCGGCGTGCGCGTCTTGCCAAAGCGCGCGGTGACATGGCCCAGTTCGAAATAGCGCTCGCGCGTCATCTCGCCGTGCAGGGCCGGATTTGCCGCGTCGCCCACCACCACATAATCGTCTTCGAACAACAACTGGCTGGGATGATCGGCGCTGATCGCCAGGTCGATGGTCAGAAGCAGGTCAATCTGCCCGCGCTCCAGCACGTCGACCGGATTGTCTCCCATCGGCTGGATTTCAAAGCGCATGCCCGGCGCCCGCTCGGCCAGTTCGGCCAAAGCCCCCGCCAGCAGCACTTGCGTCGAATAGTCCGAAGCCATGATCCGCACTTGCCGATCCGACGTTGCCGGATCGAATGGCGGGGCAATGGCAATGGTCGTGCGGATCTGGTCGAGCACGGCGCGCACCGGCTCGATCAGCTCCTCCGCCCGCGCGGTCAGGACCATGGAGCGGCCCTTCATCACCAGCAGTTCGTCACCGAAATACTCACGCAGGCGGCCCAGAGCGCTCGACGTGGCCGATTGCGACAGGCACAGCCGGTCGGCCGCCAGGCTCACGCTCTTTTCCTGCATCAGCACGTCAAGCGCCGCCAGCAGATTGAGATCCAGTCGTTGGAAACGCATGGCTTGTTCCTCTTCCCGGCGTTGGCGGCCCGTTTTCTTGTTGTGTCAGGCCAGTGTCGCCAACGCGCTTTCCACCAGTCTAGCAATATCACCGTCATGGGCAAAGCCTGCCCGCTCTGCCGCAGGCGTTTCCAGCGGCGGCTGTGCCCCGAACGCCGCTTCCAGCGCAGCATCGGGCGCATAGCTGACCAGATCGGCGCGAACGCCGCATTGCCGCGCCACTTCGGCGGCCAGATCGCCCATCGTCACCCGCAATGCCGGCAATGTCACGGCATAAGTGGGCGGCAGCAGCGCGGTATCGAGCGCCAGGGCGTGCAGGAAATTGTCGGCACAGGCCGCCACCGATTGCGCCCAGATGGTCGCGCCGGCCGAAACCGGGCAGACGAACTCTTCGCCGGCCTTGAGCGCATGGAACAGGTTGGACATGAAGGCACTTTTCATGCCCGATGGCCCCTTGGGCCGCGCCAGGATACCGGGCAGCCGCACCGTCACGCCCTCGATCGCGCCACGGTTGGCAAACAGCGCGACGGCATGCTCCATCATCGCCTTGTGCGCGCCATAGATCATCTTGGGGCTGAGCGGCGTGGCATCGTCCACCCGCGCGGGCAGCGGATCGCCGTAGACCGCGATCGAGCTGGCATAGACAAAGCGCGGCCGGCCCAACGCGGTCGCTTCCAGCAGAAGATCGTACATGGCATCGATGTTGATCCGCCGCGAGGCGGCCGGATCGGCTTCCGCCGCACCGCCCGGCACCGTGGCCAGGTGAATGATCGCGCTCACCCCCTCGCCCAGCGCCGCTGCACGCACCGCCGCATCGCCCAGGTCACCCGCCACCACCCGCGCGCCGTCGGGAATGCCGTCGGGCACGGTGTCCATGGCCACCACGCCCCGTCCCTGTGCCAGCAAGCGCGCAACGATTTCGCGGCCAACGAAGCCACCGGCACCGGTGATGAGAATGGTCATGGAATGGCAACTCCTCGTGCGGAAGGATAACGCGGTCAAACGGATAACGGTAGACGGGCGCCGTGGGCCAGTGTGGCCCCCGGCGCCCGGAAATGCGATGCAGCCTTGCGGATCAGAAGTTCGCCGAAAACCGCACGCCATAGGTGCGCGGCGCGCCATAGTGCGAAACGGCCATGCCGATCGGCGAAAGCTGCGGCATTGCCACCCGGCGCTTGTTCTCCAGATTGCTGACAAAGCCGCCGAGCGACCAGCCGCCATCGGCCTTGCGCAGGGTAAGCGCGAGGTCGGTGGTCCAATAGGCGCGAATGTGCTCGAAATCGAGGTATTCGAACGCGCCCCACTGGTCGGCACGCCAGGCGGTGTTGACGTTGCCCACCAGTTCCAGTTCCTGGCCCACCGGCACCACCTGCTCGGCGCCCAGGTTCACCGTCCACTTGGGCGCAAACAGCAGCGGCTTGCCCGAGCAGTTGAAATCCTTGACCGGCGCGCCACCGGCCGAAGCCCCCGTATAGGTATAAGGGCAACCGATGTTGTCGCGCGGGGCGGCGGTATAGAGGTGCAGATCGTTGTACTTGGCATCGAGGTATTGCACCTTGCCGGTCAGCGTGGTGCCGGCAAACGGGCGCACCATGGCGTCGATGTCAAAACCCTTGATGGTCGAACGGCCGGCATTCTCGTTGGAATTGATCACCGTGCCCGACGTATCATAGGTGAAATAGGTGATCTGCTGGTCCTTGTACTTCCACAGGAAGCCTTCCAGGTTCAGCTGGACGCGATTGTCGAAAAAGCGGTTCTTGGAACCGATGGTATAGGCCGTGATGAATTCCGGCTTGTAGCTGGGGCGCCCCTCGGCCAGCTGGAACCCGCCGGCGCGATAGCCGCTTTCGGCCGAAGCATAGAGCAGCGAGCGCGGCCCCACGTCGAATTCCACCGCGCCCTTCCACGTCACGCGCGAATAGCTGCCCTGCGCCACCACCGGATTGTAGGTCTTGAGGATCTGCCCCTTGCCGGTGGTCAGGTCGAACAGTTGCACGTTCGCCTGGTCGGTGGCGCTGGACGAGATCCAGCCGTTGGACTTGAGCCAGTCGATCGTCGCCCCGGTGCTGAGCAGGTTGGGGTAGCGCGGCAAGGCGCTGGGGCTGGCGCAGCCATAGGCGAACGAAGCTGGCGGCGTGATCAGTTCGGGCGCCACGCCATCGGGGGCACCGCCGCAGAACGTGATGAAATTGTTGATCATCCCGTTCATGTCCTTGTGGTCGTGCGTATAGCGCGCACCACCCACCAGGCGCAGCCGGTCGGTCACATGGGCGGTCAACTGGCCGAACAGAGCCCAGCTCGTGGTCTTGTGCGTGTATGACTGGATCGGTAGCACGAATTCCTGGTTGTACTCGCTGACCGACTTGATCTTTTCGTCAAAGAAGAACCCGCCCAGCACATAGTCCACCATGCCCTTGCTTCCCGACAGGCGGGTTTCCAGGCTGAACTGGTTGTCGGTTTCATTGGCATAGGCAGTGTTGAACGCGGGGCCATAGAAATAGCTTTCCCCGCTGGATTTGCGATAGGCCGGAATGATCGTCAGCTTGCCCAGGCCGGTGTTCCAGTTCAGCTCTGCATTCACCCCCCAATAGGTGAAGTCGATCGACTGCTGCCGGTTCATCGCGTTCAGGAAGCCGAAGCCCGGCGCCGCCAGCTGCTGCTGGCGCCAGGCATTGGCGGCCTTGGTGTTGAGGCCTTCGCTGGTATCAAACCCGGCGGGGATGAAATTGTAGCTGGGATCGAACGAGCCGACATAGCTGCTGCCCGTGCCGACGCCGCCCACCTTGGTCCAGTCCGCGCCCAGGCGCAGGCTGAAATCCGAACTCGGTTCGAACAGCAGTTGCGCACGCACCCCGCTGCGATCCAGATCGTCCGAACCATCGCGGTTATAGCCCTTGTGGTATTGGCGGGTGCCGGCCACGCGCAGCGCCGTGCTGTCGCCCAGCGCCAGGTTGACGTGGCCATCGACGTTGACCGCGTCGTAATTGCCATAAGACAGGTTGAAGCCCATCCCGTTCTTGCCCAGTTCCGGGCGCGCCGGGATGATGTTGACGGCACCGCCCGTGGCGTTGCGGCCATAGAGAATGCCCTGCGGCCCCTTGAGCACTTCGACCCGCTGGAGATCGTAGAACGCGGCCGAGAATGCGCCCGCCGCACGGCCCAGCACCACGCCGTCATAGCTGGGCGTGACGGCCGGATCGTTGTACGAGCTGTTGGTCACGTTGCCCACGCCGCGCAGGAAGATCGAGGTGTTCGATCCGCCGCCATTGGTCACGCTGATGGCTGGAACCTGCTTGGTGATGTCCTGGGCGTTGGTCACGCCGCGTTGCATCAGGTCGTTGCCGGAAACGGCATCGATCGCGATCGCCGCCTTCTGGATGCTTTCCGACTTGCGCTGTGCCGTCACCACGATCTCGCCCAGGCCGGTATCGCCGCTCGCGGCGCCCTGCGTGGCTTGCTGGGGTGCCACCGGCTGCGCTGCGTCCTGTGCCCGTGCCGCTGTTGCAGCCACGGCCAGAGCCAGAACGGAAACCGAAAAGCCGGCGCATGCGCGCATCTTTGTCATGTACAAGTCCTCCCCGGAGCATTTCCGCGCATCTTTGGCGCGGCAAACCTCATGGGGCGTCACGTAAGGCAATCATGCCGGCCCGTCTTACCGATTGTGTGGATGGGCGCCTATCCATGCTTCGGATTTGCGTCCTTCGCGCTGCGCTCTAGCCATGGCGGCATGGAACGGGAGAACATCACCGGCGTCACCAAGACGCTGATCGTTGGCGGCGGCATCGGCGGCATGGCCGCAGCCATCGCCTTGGCAGAACGCGGCGTGTCGGTCGAACTGATCGACCTGGACCCGCAATGGCGCGTCTATGGCGCGGGCATCACCATTACCGGGCCAACCTTGCGGGCCTATCGCCGCCTGGGGTTGCTCGACCAGATCAAGGCGCAGGGCGCAATCACCAACAAGACCCGGCTGTTCCGCTTTGACGGCGCGCATATCAAGGACCTGGACGAGCCGGTGATCGAGGAAGGCCTGCCTGCCACCGGGGGCATCATGCGCCCGGTGCTGCACAAGATCATGCAGGGCCGCGTGCGCGAACTGGCCATCCCGGTGCGCCTGGGCCTGACGGTCAGCAACCTCACGGAAAGCGGCGATAGCGTGGATGTCACGTTTTCCGACGGCAGTGCCGGGCGTTATGACCTGGTGGTGGGCGCTGACAGCGTTTTCTCGCACATGCGCACCCTGGCATTCCCCCACATGGCGCCCGCCCTGCCCACCGGCCAGGGCTGCTGGCGCATCTCGATGCGCAAGCCGCCCACGCTCGACATGGGCGAATTCTACCTCGGGCACGAAAACCCCTGCGGCATCACGCCGTGCAGCCCCGACAGCATCTACATGTGGATGCTCACCGCGCATGAAGAGCGCGAAACCTTCCGTACCGAGCAGGAACTGTTCGACGATCTCAAGGCCCTGCTGGCCGATTTCGGCGGCCATGCCGGCTGGATTCGCGATACGATGACCCCGGCGGACTGGATCAACTATCGCCCGCTTGCCGCCGCGCTCCAGCCGCGCCCGTGGTACACCGGTCGCGTGGTCCTGCTCGGCGATGCCGTCCACGCCACCACTCCGCATCTCGCCTCTGGCGCGGGCATGGCGGTGGAAAGCGGCATCGTCCTGGCCGAGGAACTCGCCCGCGCCGGGGCAGACGTGGCTGCCGGCCTGCATGCCTATCAGGAACGCCGCTATCCGCGCTGCCAGGACGTGATCGATAGCTCGATCGCGGTGGGCCGCCTGCAACTTGCCCATGGCAGCCCGGCCGAGCATGCCCATATCCTGGAAGGCGCGCTCGACCGGCTCAACCAGCCGTTCTGAACCGCCCAACGCCGCTCGTAGCGCCAGCCTTGGCCGTTGCCGCCCGCGCGGTTTGCGGCCAAGAACGGCGCCATGACGCTTACCATCACCCACGCCGCCCACCCCACCGACGCGCAGCGCGAAGCCATCCTTGCCCCCTTGCGCGCCTATAACCTGCGCGAAGGGGGCGACCCCGGCCTCGTCCCGGTCGCGCTGCTGCTGACCGATGCCGATGGCGCCGAACTGGGCGGCCTGTGGGGCAAGATCGCCTACGACTGGCTGTTCATCGAACTCCTCGCCGTGCCCGCAAGCCATCGCGGCCAGGGCCATGGCGAAGCCCTGATGGCGCGGGCCGAAGCCCTTGCCCGCACGCACGGGTGCGCCGGCATCTGGCTCGATACCTATGCGTTCCAGGCACGCGGCTTTTACGAAAAGCTCGGCTTTGCCGTGTTCGGCACCCTGGCAGACCACCCGCGCGGGCAAAGCCGCTTTTTCCTGCAGAAACCGCTGGCACCCCTTGCTGCCTGAGCGCGTGATGCAAAACGCACGCGGTGGGCCGGTCTGGGTTTGGCGCCTGCCCACTGGGGCAAGACGGCTCGACCCGCGCGACCAGGGCCGGTAACGCAGCCGGCATGCTGCATGTCGTCCATCATCCCGGCTATGTCGTGCATGCCGATCGGCCTGGCACCTTTGCGCACGACAAATACGCGCTGGTGATGCAGGCACTGCACGCAAGCGGCACGCCGATGACGGTCCACGCGCCCGAGATCATGCCGCCCGCCTGGCTCGAAGCGGTGCACGATCCGGCCTATGTCCAGGAAGTGCTGGCCTGCGCCGTCCCGCCCGAAAAGCAGCGCCGCATCGGCTTCCCCATCGATCCGCCGATCGCGCGCCGGTCGCAGCTGTCGCCCGGTGGCACCTGGCTGGCGGCCAAGCTGGCCTTGCGCCACGGCTATGCCGCCAACAGCGCTGGCGGCAGCCACCATGCCCTGGCCGAGAGCGGCGCGGGATATTGCGTGTTCAACGATCTGGCCGTGGCCGCCAACCGGCTGATCGCGGAAGGCGACGTGGCGCGCGTCCTGATTCTCGATCTCGACGTGCACCAGGGCGATGGCACCGCCACGCTCACCGCCGGGCGCCAGGACATCTTTACCCTCTCGCTCCACGCCGAAAAGAACTTCCCCACCCGCAAGGCGCGCTCCTCGCTCGACGTGGCCCTGCCCGACCAGACCGGCGACGCTGACTATCTCGAAGCCCTGAACAGCGCCCTCGTGCCGGTGCTCGATGATTTTGCCCCCGACCTCATCCTGCTCCAGGGGGGCGTCGATGCCCATGCGGACGACCGCCTGGGCCGCCTTGCCCTCACCGACGAAGGCCTTGCCGCGCGCGATCGCTTCGTCGCCTCGCAAGCCTGGCGACGCGGCATCCCCCTCGCCAGCACGCTGGGCGGCGGTTACGGCGCAGACCGCCAGGCCGTGGCCCGCCGCCACGCCCGCACGATTCTCACTCTGGGTGCCCTGATTGGCTGAACCCGCCAGCGGTTGCCGCCGCTGTGCTCCGGCTCGAACTTCCAATCCTGCCTGTGACCCATCAACAAAAAACCCGGCCTCTACGAGACCGGGCATTTTGTTGGTGCGCCCGACGGGATTACGGGGCTTGCAGCCCCGTGGCCTCCGCTGCGCTCCGGCTCGAACTTCTAATCCTGCCTGTGACCCATCAACAAAAAACCCGGCCTCTACGAGACCGGGCATTTTGTTGGTGCGCCCGACGGGATTCGAACCCATGGCCCCCAGATTAGGAATCTGGTGCTCTATCCTGCTGAGCTACGGGCGCCCGCGCCTCTCTTAAGGGCGTGGTGGCGGCAAGGCAATGTGCGTTTGGCCCGGTTCAGTTGACTTCGCCAGGCGGCGCCACCGGGATCAGCAGCGGCGCGATGGCAATGCCTTCGTCCAGCAAATCGCGCGCTTCCTCGGGCGTTGCCTGGCCATGGATGGGGGCAACATCCTTGTCGCCATAATGCATGGCGCGGGCATCCTGGGCGAACGAATCGCCCACCCAGGTCGAACTCTTGATCGCCTCGGCCTGGGCCAGCGCGACGGCGCGCAGCATGGCCACTGCTTCGGGCGGCAATGGGGGTGGTGTGGCCGGCGCGCTCTTTGGTGCCGCTGCCCCGCCCGGCGCAGCGCTCTGCGCGGGCGCGGCCGTAGGCATGGCGGGCGCCTGATTGCCCTTGCGCCCCACGGCCGGGGCCATCACTGCCTTGACCACGTCGTCGCTGCCGCACACCGGGCAGGTAACCAGCCCCCGTTCCTGCTGCTGTGCATAGTCGCGGGACGAGGCGAACCATCCTTCGAAGCGGTGCTGGCCGCCGGTGCATTGCAGATCGAAGACAATCATGACACGTGCGATATGGGCACGGGCCGCTTGTTGGCAAGGCTCGGCAGTTGCTGCCGCACGGCCGCGGTGCGCGCCGGATCGATTTCGGCAAAGCCCAGGCCGGCGTCGGCCCCCATGTCGAGCACCACATCACCCCACGGATCGACCACCAGGCTGTGGCCATAGGTTTCGCGCCCGTCTTCATGCCGGCCGGTCTGCGCAGCGGAAATGACGAAAGCGCTCGCTTCCACAGCGCGGGCGCGCTGCATCAGGTGCCAGTGCGCCTTGCCCGTGGGCACGGTAAACGCGGCGGGAATCGCGATACAATCGCAGCCCGCCTGGCCCAGTGCCTCGAACAGAGCGGGAAAACGGATATCGTAACAGATCGCCAGGCCCAGCCGCCCCACCGGCGTTGCCACCGTCACCACGGCTTCGCCCGGTCGATAGGCGGCCGATTCGCGCCAGCTTTCGCCCGTGGCGAGGTCCACGTCGAACATGTGCATCTTGTCGTACCGCGCGGCGATGTCACCTGCCGCGTCGATCACGAAAGCGCGGTTGGCCGATCGCCCATCACCCGAAGCGCTGGCGGCGCCATCGGGCTTCACCGCCAGCGAGCCAAGGTGCACCCAGATACCATGGCGTGCCGCCGCCTCGCGCGCGGCAGCAAGCACGGGGTTGGCCTCTTCGGCCACGATATGCGGCGCGGCGCGCGCGCGATCGCGATCGATCAGGCCGGCCATCTCGGGCGTAAACAGCATCGCCGCCCCCTCCCCCGCCGCGCGCGCCACGGCATCGGCGATGGTGGCGGCATTGGCCAGCGGGTCGATCCCGCTGGTCATCTGCAACAGGGCGACTTTTACCGCTTCGCTCATGCGAGGCCGAGCAGCGCGTCGAGCTTGCCGGCGCGATCGAGGGCGTGGATATCGTCGGAACCGCCCAGCGCCTGGTCGTTGACGAAGACCTGCGGCACCGTGGCGGCGCCGGGCGCGCGCTCCAGCATTTCGGCGCGCTTCGGGCCACCCATGGTCACGTCATGCTCTTCATAGGCAACGCCCTTGGCGTCGAGCAGGGCCTTGGCACGCACGCAATAGGGGCAGCCCCACTTGGTGTAGATTTCGACCTTGGGGGTTGGGCTCTGGCTCATGCTCGCTCCGCTTGAAATGGTGAAATGGGGGCCTTGAAATGCGCGACGCAGCCCACACATGGTTGTTCGTGAGGCGCGCCGCAAGCCGGGCGCATCACTTTCAACCCGCTCCAGCGCCGGAGTTTCCCGGGCCGGGGCACGTGCAGATTGCTCGACAAGAGGATATTGCCATGAACCGTTTCGATTTCACCCCCTATCGCCGCACCACCGTGGGCTTCGATCGCCTGTTCGACCTGCTCGAACGCCAGGCCCGCGCCAATGCCGGTGACAACTATCCGCCCTTCAATATCGAGCGCCAGGGCGACGATGCCTATCGCATCACGCTGGCCGTCGCCGGGTTCAAGCCGGAGGAACTCGATATCACCGCGCAGCAGAACCTGCTGGTGGTCAAGGGCAGCAAGGCCGATCTGGCCGACAAGCAGTACCTGCATCTTGGCATCGCCAACCGCAGCTTCGAACGCCGCTTCGAACTCGCCGATTTCGTGCGGGTGAGCGCGGCCGACCTTGCCGATGGCCTCCTGACCATCGACCTGGTGCGCGAAGTGCCCGAAGCGATGAAGCCCAAGAAGGTGCTGATCGGCAACCAGAAGGCGCTTTCGGTGGTGGACGGCGGCGACGCCAGCGCGGCCGCCTGATCCACTGAGAGCCTGACACACGAAGGGGCGCTGGCCATATGCGGCCAGCGCCCCTTTTTCATGCGTTGAAACCCTGAAACGAGGCCAGGATCAAACCAGCCGTGCCTGCTTCACCGCCGCCGCGATGAAGCCCTTGAACAGCGGGTGCGGATCGAACGGGCGGCTCTTCAGTTCGGGATGGAACTGCACGCCGATGAAGAACGGATGGTCCGGCCGCTCGACGATTTCGGGCAGCAGTCCATCGGGCGACATGCCGGAAAAGCGCAGGCCGCCCTGCTCCAGCGCATCGCGATAGGCGACGTTCACTTCATAACGGTGGCGGTGGCGCTCGCTGATCGTGGTGGCATCATAGATGCTCGATACGTGGCTGTTGCCGGCCAGGTGCGCTTCATAGGCGCCCAGCCGCATCGTGCCGCCCAGGTCGCCGCCAGCCTCGCGCTTTTCCAGGCCTTCGGCGGTCATCCATTCGGTGATGATGCCCACCACCGGCTCCTTGGTCGGGCCGAATTCGGTGGACGAAGCCTCGGCAATCCCGGCCGTGTTGCGCGCACCTTCGATGCAGGCCATCTGCATGCCCAGGCAAATGCCGAAGAACGGCACGCCTCGCTCACGGGCAAAGCGCACGCTGGCGATCTTGCCTTCCGAGCCGCGCTCGCCAAAGCCGCCGGGCACGAGGATGCCGTGCATCGGCTCAAGATGGGCGGCGATCTCGCTGTCTTCGCGCTCGAACAGTTCGGCGTCGATCCAGCGCACGTTGACCTTGACGCGGTTGGCCATGCCGCCATGCGCCAGTGCTTCGTTGAGCGACTTGTAAGCGTCCTGCAGGCCGACATACTTGCCGACCACGCCGATGGTCACTTCGCCTTCCGGGTTCTGGTAGCGGTCGACGATATCGTCCCACACCGCCAGGTTCGGTTCGGGCGCGGTCATGCCAAAGTGGCGCAGCACTTCCGCGTCCAGCCCCTCGGCATGGTACTGCAAGGGCACGGCATAGATGCTGCTGGCGTCGAGCGCGGGGATCACCGCCGATTTGCGCACGTTGCAGAACTGCGCGATCTTGGCGCGCTCGCCCTCAGGCAGCGGCTTTTCGCAGCGGCACAGCAGGATGTCGGGCTGGATGCCAAGGCCAGTCAGCTCGCGCACGGAGTGCTGCGTGGGCTTGGTCTTCAGCTCGCCCGCCGCCGCGATATAGGGCACCAGCGTGACGTGGACGAAGCAGGTCTGGTCACGGTCCAGCTCGTTGTGCAGCTGGCGCAGCGCCTCGATGAATGGCAGGCCTTCGATGTCGCCCACCGTACCGCCGATTTCGCACAGCACGAAATCGAGGTCTTCGGTCTCGGTCTGGGCGAAGTCCTTGATCGCGTCGGTCACGTGCGGGATTACCTGCACGGTTGCGCCCAGGTAATCGCCGCGGCGCTCCTTGGCGATGATGTCGCGATAGATGCGGCCCGAGGTGATGTTGTCGGCCTGGCGGGCCGAAACCCCGGTAAAGCGCTCGTAGTGCCCAAGGTCGAGGTCGGTCTCGGCGCCATCGTCGGTCACGAAGACTTCGCCGTGCTGATAGGGGCTCATCGTGCCCGGATCGACGTTGAGATAAGGGTCGAACTTGCGGATCCGCACCCGATAGCCACGAGCCTGGAGCAACGCCGCGAGGCTTGCCGCCATGAGACCTTTGCCGAGCGAGGAGACCACGCCGCCGGTGATAAAAATGTACCGCGCCATGGGAGTTGGGCCTTAGCGTCAGAAGGGACAGGAGCGCAAGCGGAACCGACGCCGAATGGCATGGCAATCCACAAGCGCGAGACGAACCGTGGCCGTCCCCGTGCCACCTGCGGGCGCGGGGACCGTCACGAAATGGGTGCGCAAAAACAAAACCGGCGCCCCCGCCTGTGCGGCGGGAACGCCTGGCTTCATGCTTGCACGGTGTTACTGCTTGGCGGCGCCGCCCAAAGGATCGGCCGGTGCAGCCGGAACCGCCGCCGCCGAAGGATCAGCGGCCGGGGCCGCGGGCTGCTGTGCCCCACCTTGCTGGCTTTGCCCGGCCAGCGGATCGGCCGTGCGCTGCAACGAGGTGTCGAGGCTGCGCGTGCCACCGGTGTTCACCGCCATGGCCGCCAGCACGATGCTCAGCCCCACGAACAGCGCGGCGAGAATCGAGGTCATGCGGGTCAGGAAATCAGCCGCGCCACGGGCCGACATGAAGCCGGCCGGGCTGCCGCCCACGCCAAGGCCGCCGCCTTCGGACTTCTGGATGAGAATCACGCCGACCAGCGCTGCTGCGACAAGCGCCTGGATGACGGTGAGGAAGATAAAGAGCGACATGAGGTTCCGCCTGAAACTGTTGCGGCGCACTTAGGGCGCGCCGGCCCCTTGCGCAAGGGGCCGATTTCCCGACTCTCAGCCCTCGCCCGCGCCGGCGGCTGCCACGATCGGCAGAAAGGCATCGGCAGTCAGGCTTGCGCCGCCCACCAGGGCGCCGCCCACTTCGGGCGCAGCCAGGAGCGCCGCGGCGTTCCCGGCGTTGACCGAACCGCCATACAGGATACGCGGGCGGCTGCCGGCCTCGCCATAGGCCGCCACCAGGCGCGCCCGCACGGCCGCGTGCATCGCCACCACGTCTTCCACGTCGGCCACGCGGCCGGTGCCGATCGCCCAGACGGGTTCATAGGCGACGGCGAGCTTGCCGGCATTGGCCGCTTCCAGCGCGGCGTCGCCCGTCGGCAGCGAGCCATCGACTTGCCCGGCAACCACGGCCTCGGCCCGGCCGCTGTCGCGTTCTTCCAGGGTTTCGCCCACGCAGATGATCACGCCCAGCCCGGCGGCCAGGGCGGCATCGGCCTTGGCACGCACCAGGGCATCGCTTTCGCCATGGTCGCGGCGGCGCTCGCTATGGCCCAGAATCACGAAGTCGGCGCCGATATCGGCCAGCATCGCGGCCGAAACGTCACCAGTGTGGGCCCCCTTGGCCTGGGTATGGCAATCCTGGCCGCCCACGCCGATGCCGGTCACCGCTTCGCGCAGCAGGCCGATCAGCGGAAAGGGCGGGGCCAGCGCGATATCCACCTGGGGATGGCGCGCCGCGGCCCGGTCGATTGCGCGGGCCTCGGCCATCATGGCCCGGCTTCCGTTCATCTTCCAGTTCCCGACGATGTATGGTCGTTGTGCCATGGCAGGCCTTGTCCCTCGTGCTGTTTGCCCCGTGACCGGGTGCTGGCAATCCGCCCCTGCCGGCACGGCACCTGCCGGCCGGCGGATTGCAGAATCCCGATTCCTTGCAATCCCCTTGCCTGCAATTGGCCCGCCAGCGCAAGGCCCGCGCGATGAAGTGCCGTGCGCCGGGCAGGCCAAACGCCCCGCCCCGGCACCCGCCACAGGCATTGCGGGATCGGCGCAAGCCTCCTAAGGCAGGCCAACCAAGATATATGGCGGATTTGATCGCATCCCATGCTCTCGCTGTTTCGTAAACTGATCCATTCCCGCATCGGCGCGCTTTTCGCCCTGGTGTTCATCGGTCTCCTTGCCCTGGCCTTTGCCGGCGCCGACGTGACCGGCCTTCGCGTCGGCCAGACCGGCGGCGGCGAAGCGGCGGCCACTGTCGGCCGCAGCCAGGTGGCCGTGGCAGAGCTGGAAAAGACCATCACCACTGCCTTCGATCAGGAACGGGAGCAGAACCCGACGCTGACGATGAAGCAGTTCCTCGCCCAGGGCGTGCTCAATGATGCGCTCACCGGCCTGGCCGACCGCGCCGCGCTGCAGGAATGGGCCGCGCGCTCTGGCATGGGTGTCTCCGACCGCCTGGTCGACAGCGAAATCGCCAAGCAGCCCGCGTTCCAGGGCCCGGATGGCAAGTTCAGCGATGCGGTCTATCGCGCGTTCCTGGCCCAGCGCGGCTTGACCGACGCGGCCGTGCGCAAGTCGATCACGCAAAGCCTGATCGTGCGCCAGGTGCTCTCGCCGGTTTCCGTCGGCACGGCGCTGCCCGCTTCGGCCACCGCGCGCTATGCGGCCATGCTCAAGGAAAAGCGCGACGGCGACATCGCCTTCCTGCCCAGCCTGGCCTTTGCGAGCAAGGACAAGCCTTCGGATGACGTGCTGGCCGGCTATTACAAGGCCAACGCCGCGCGCTACCAGCAGCCCGAACGCCGCACCGTGCGCTATGCCGTGATCGACGAAGCCACGCTGGCCAATGTGCCCGCCCCCAGCGACGCGGATATCGCCGCCCGCTACAAGGCCAAGGCCGATAGTTATGCGCCCAGCGAGACGCGCACCGTGACCCAGGTCGTCGTGCCGACCCAGGCCGCCGCGCAGGCGCTTGCCGCGCAAGTGGCCGGTGGCACCAGCATCGAGGCCGCCGCCCGTGCCCAGGGCCTTGCCGCCAGCAAGATCGCCGATCTTACGCGTGACAAGCTGGCTGGGCAGACGTCTGCCGCCGTGGCCGATGCCGTGTTTGCCGCGGCCCAGGGCAAAGTCGCCACCCCGGCAAAGAGCGGCCTTGGCTGGCACGTGATCCGCGTCGATGCCGTGGTCAAGAAGCCCGGCAAGACGCTGGAGCAGGCCCGGTCCGAAATCGTGGCGGATCTGACGGTGGAAAAGCGCCACGCCGCGCTGCTCGACCTGTCGACCCGCCTGGAAGAAGAATTCGAAAACCACACCGGCCTCGCCGACGTGGCCAAGGCCCAGGGGCTGACGCTGGCCACCACGCCCGCGCTGACCGCCGATGGCACCGTGTTCGGCCAAGCAGGGCAAAAGGCACCCGCCGATGTCGCCGCACTGCTCCAGGGTGCCTTTGCCATGGAACACGAAGGCGAAGGCCAGGTAACCCCGCTGGCCGACGGCAAGCGCATCGCGATCTATGACGTTGGCCAGATCACCCCGGCATCCCCTGCTCCGCTGGCGCAGATCAAGGACCAGGTCGCGCGTGATTTCGCCACCGAACAGGGCGTGGCCAAGGCCAAGGAAGCGTCGACCAAGGTGCTTGATGCCATGGCCAAGGGTGCTTCGCTGGCCGATGCGCTCAAGGCCCTGGGCGTGACGCTGCCCCCGGCCCAGCCGGTGAGCATCACCCGCGAACAGCTGGCCGCCATGCAGCAGAGCGGACGCCAGCTGCCGCCGCCGCTGGTGCTGCTCTTCGCCATGTCCAAGGGCACGTCCAAGCCGCTCGAAGCACCGAACAAGGCCGGCTTCTATGTCATCGCGCTCAAGAACGTGACGCCCGGCACGATCCCGGCCGGCGATCCCTTCCTGGGCCAGGCGGGCAAGCAGTTCGGCCTCGACATGGGCCGCGAGCTCGCCGAGGAACTGCGCCTCGCGATCCGCAAGAGCGTGGGCGTTTCCCGCAATGAAACCGCGCTGCGTGCGCTCAATGCCAAGCTTGTCGGTGCCCAGTAAGACCATGACCCAGACCTTGTCGCGTCCCGCGCCGCCCACCGGCGCCCAGCCCGAAAACAGCGCGGAGGCCCTCGCCGCGCTGGCGGCCGGAAAGCCGGCGCTGGTCTGGCGCAAGCTGATTGCCGACAGCGAAACCCCGGTGAGCGCCGCGCGCAAGCTGTTCGTGCCCGAACGCGGCGATTTCCTGCTGGAATCGGTGCAAGGTGGCGAAGTGCGCGGGCGCTACAGCCTGGTCGGGCTCGATCCCGACCTGGTGTTCCGCGCCACTGGTCCCGCGGCCGAGGTCAACATCACGTGGCAGACCGACCGCGAGGCCTTTGCCGCGCTGCCCGGCAACAGCCTTGCAGAACTGCGCGCGCTGGTAGAACGCTGCCGGATCGACGTGCCGGAAGGCCTGCCGCCCACGCTCGCCTGCCTGGTGGGCTATTTCGGCTATGAAACCATCGGCCTGGTGGAAAAATTGCCGCGTGCCGAACAAAGCGCGCTCGAATTGCCCGACATGCTGTTCGTCCGCCCCACCGTGCTGCTGGTGTTCGACCGGCTGACCGACGAATTGACCGCCGTGGCACCGGTCTGGGCCGGTGAAGGCACGCCCGAGGTGGTGCTGGCCCGCGCGGCCGACCGGATTGATGCCGCGCTTGCCCGCCTGCACGGCCCGCTGCCGGCCGATCCGCGCCTGCCTGAGCCGGTCGATCTGGTGCGCGAACCGCAGATGGCACCCGAACGCTATGGCCAGATGGTCGCCCGCGCGCGTGACTACATCACCGCCGGCGATATCTTCCAGGTCGTGCTGGCGCAGCGCTTCACCGCGCCGTTCCCCCTCCCGCCAATGGCGCTCTATCGCGCGCTGCGCCGGATCAATCCCTCGCCGTTCCTCTATTTCCTCGATCTGCCCGGCTTTTCCCTGATCGGGTCGAGCCCGGAAATCCTGGTGCGCATCCGCGACGGGGAAGTGACGATCCGCCCGATCGCCGGCACTCGCCCGCGCGGCGCCACCCCGGCCGAAGACCGCGCCAACGAGGAAAGCCTGCTGGCCGATCCCAAGGAACGCGCCGAACACCTGATGCTGCTCGACCTCGGCCGCAACGACGTGGGCCGCGTGGCCGCCGCCGGCACGGTGAAAGTCACCGAAAGCTACACCATCGAACGCTACAGCCACGTGATGCACATCGTTTCCAACGTGATCGGCCAGCTCGACACGAGCCGCGCCGACTCGGTCGATGCCCTGCTCGCCGGCTTCCCCGCCGGCACCGTCAGCGGCGCGCCCAAGGTGCGTGCCTGCGAGATCATTGCCGAACTCGAACCCGAAACGCGCGGCGCCTATGCCGGCGGCGTCGGCTATTTCGCGCCCGATGGCTCGGTCGATAGCTGCATCGTGCTGCGCACCGCCGTGCTCAAGGAAGGCGTGATGCACGTCCAGGCCGGGGCCGGCATCGTGGCCGACAGCGACCCCGCCGCCGAACAACGCGAATGCGAGCACAAGTCCGGCGCCCTCTTCGCCGCCGCCCGGGAAGCCATCCGCGTCGCGGCCGAACCGGCGTTTGGGCAGTGAGCAACGAAGTCACCATCACGATGACTTACGCGGATTATCTCGCGGCCAATCGGCTCAGAGCGAAAAGCAGATGGACTGTTGCTGCCAGCCTGCGCTTTATCCTGCCGGTCGGCGCTGTCTATCTGGCGATCATTTTTCTGACGTCAGAATACCCCGCGTTTTCGTGGACGAAGTTGCTGGATGACGCGATAATCGCCTTCGCTGCCGCAACAGGCGCATACGCAGGTCTTCTCCTCTCGGTGTTGTTGCTCCTTCCGCGCACGGCCAAAAAGCTCTATGCGCAACAGCCATCGGCAAGTTCGCCATACCAGTTCAGCTTCGACAGCGAGGGTTTGCACTCGGTCGGCCCGTTCGAAACCGCCAACCTGCCCTGGTCCCACATCAGCGGTTGGTTGGAAAACGATCGGCTGCTCCTGCTGTGCAAGACCAGGCTGACCTTTTTCTGCCTGCCAAAGGCCCAGCTCGGCGAAGCCAATTTGGCCGCTCTCAAGCAATGTCTCAACCTAGCCGGCGTGAAACAGGGGTTGTAGAAGACCGATCATGATCCTCGTCATCGACAATTACGACAGCTTCACCTGGAACCTGGTCCACTACCTGATGGAACTGGGCGCCGAGGTTAACGTGGTCCGCAACGATGCGCTCACCGCCGCCGAAGCGCTGGCCAGCGGCGCCAAGGGCTTCCTGCTCTCGCCCGGCCCCTGCACCCCCAACGAAGCGGGCGTCAGCCTCGATCTGGTCGGTGCGGCGGCGCAGGCGGGCGTCCCGCTGCTCGGCGTGTGCCTGGGCCACCAGTCCATCGGACAGCATTTCGGCGGCAAGGTCGTGCGCGGCGGGCTGATGCACGGCAAGACCTCGCCCGTCACCCACGATGGCACCGGCGTCTTCACTGGCCTGCCCTCGCCGTTCACCGCCACGCGCTATCACTCACTCGTGGTGGAACAGGTGCCCGAATGCCTGGTAGTAAATGCCCGCTCGGATGATGGCCACACCATGGGTTTCCGCCATGCCAGCCTGCCGATCCACGGCGTGCAGTTCCATCCCGAAAGCATCGCCACCGAACATGGTCATGCGCTGATCGCCAATTTCCTGGCGCTGTGCGGGGTGAACGTGCGGATGCCGGCATGAACCTGCTGCCGCAGGTGGCGGAAACCCCGCTGCCGCAGGACGAAGCCGAAGCTGCCTTCGCCGCCATTCTCGACGGCAAGGTGCCAGACGAGGAAACCATCGCTTTCCTCGTCGCGCTATCCGATCGTGGCGAAAGTGCCAGCGAGATTGCCGGCGCCGCCCAGGCCATGCGCGCGCGCATGATCGGCGTTGCCGCACCGGAAAACGCCATCGACGTCTGCGGCACCGGCGGCGACGGACACCACACGCTCAACGTCTCCACCGCCGTCAGCCTCGTCGTCGCGGCCTGCGGCGTGCCGGTGGCCAAGCACGGCAACCGCGCCGCCAGTTCCAAGGCGGGCGCGGCCGATACGCTGGAAGCGCTGGGCCTCAATCTCGATCGCGCGGTGGAAACGGCGGAAGAGACGCTGGCCGACCTGGGCATCTGCTTCCTCTTCGCCGGCAAGCATCACCCCGCCATGGGGCGGATCATGCCGATCCGCCGCGCCATCGGCCGCCGCACGATCTTCAATCTGATGGGCCCGCTGGCCAATCCCGCCGGCGTGCAGCGCCAGCTCGTCGGCATCGCGCGCCCGGCCTATGTGCCGATCTATGCCGATGCCCTGGCGCGCCTGGGCACGGCGCGCTCGTTCGTCGTCTCGGGTGACGAAGGGCTGGACGAACTGAGCCTGGCCGGCGGCAACGAAGTGGCCGATGTGCATGGCGAAGCGATCCTCATGCACCGGGTCGCGCCGGCCGACGCCGGCCTTGCCGTTGCGCCCGTCGACGCCATTCGCGGCGGCGACGCGGCCTACAACGCCGCCGCGCTCCAGGCCCTGCTCGATGGCCAGCACGGAGCCTATCGCGATGCCGTGCTGTTCAACGCCGCGGCCGCGCTGATCGTGGCGGGCGAAGTGACCGACTGGCACGAAGGCGTGGAAGAAGCCGCCGAAACCATCGACAAGGGCCTGGCCCTTGCCCTGCTGCGTTGCTGGATCGACGCGCTGAAGTAAGGCCCCTGGAATGACCGACAAGCTCACCGAAATCTGCGACACCACCCGCGCCGAAGTGGCCCGGCGCAAGGCCGCCACGTCGCTGGCAGACCTGGCCGCGCGCGCCGCCACGCAAACCGCGCCGCGCGGATTCGAAGCCGCACTGCGCACCCGCGCCGCCAGCGGTTTTGCCCTGATTGCCGAAATCAAGAAAGCTAGTCCCTCCAAGGGCTTGATCCGCCCCGATTTCCAGCCCGCCGAGCATGCCCGTGCCTATGAGGCAGGCGGCGCCGCCTGCCTTTCGGTGCTCACCGACGCGCCCTATTTCCAAGGACATGAGGATTTCCTCGTGGCCGCGCGTGCCGCCTGCGCGCTGCCGGTCCTGCGCAAGGATTTCATGGTCGATCCCTGGCAAGTGGCCGAAGCCCGCGCGATCGGCGCCGACGCGATCCTGATCATCGTCGCCGCGCTCAGCGATGCGCAGATGGCAGAGATCGAGGCGGCCGCGCGCGAGCACGGCATGGACGTGCTGGTCGAAGTGCATGACGAGGCCGAAATGGACCGCGCCGCGCAGCTCCATTCGCGGCTGATCGGGGTGAACAACCGCGATCTCAAGCGCTTCGTGACCGACATCGCCAACACCGAGCGGCTTGCCCCGCGCGCGCCCGAGGGCACCCTGCTGGTGGCCGAAAGCGGGATCAACCACCACGCCGATCTGGTGCGCCTCTCCGCCTGCGGGGCACGCACGTTCCTGGTGGGCGAAAGCCTGATGCGCCAGCCCGACGTGACGGCCGCAACCCAGGCCCTGCTCCAGGGCTGAGGGCGCCTTGGCGCGCAAGCTGTGGTTCGATGGCGGCTGCCGGCCCAACCCCGGCCGCATGGAAATGGCCGTCGTCGCGTGCGGCCAAACCTGGTTTGCGCCCGATTGCGGCAAGGGGGACAGCAATCGCGCCGAATGGCTGGCCCTGCTTGGCGCGCTGGACCTGGCCCGCCGCCTGGGCGAAAACGATGTGATCCTCTGCGGCGATTCCGCCTTCGTGATCGATCAGATCCGGGGTCGCACCGCCGCCCATCCCGCCTCGGCCGATTGCCTGGCAGCCTATCGGAACGGCCTCGTTTCATTTTCCCACGTGCGGGTGCGCCATGTCGGCCGCGCGCAGAACCTGGCCGGCATCGCGTTGGACCATCTGCGCGCCGGGTTGGCTCCGCCGCAGCCACTGGCCGAGCAAGAGGACTTGCGCGTTTTCCCGCACATGGCATGAGCAGGGCATGACGCAGCTTACCCATCTCGATGCCCAGGGCCATGCACGCATGGTCGATGTCGGCGCCAAGCAGCCCACGCAGCGCGTGGCCGTGGCGCGCGGCATGATCCGCATGTCAGACACCGCCCTTGCCGCGATCCGCGATGGCACCGTGCCCAAGGGCGATGTGCTGGCCACCGCGCGCATCGCCGGGATCATGGCGGCCAAGAAGACCGGTGAACTGATCCCGCTGTGCCACCCCCTGTCGCTCGATGCCGTGGCGGTGGAATTCGCGTTCGTCGAACAGGGTGTGGAATGCACCGCAACAGCCTCTCTCACCGCCAAGACCGGCGTGGAAATGGAAGCGATGACAGCCGCTTGCGTGGCCTTGTTGACAATCTACGATATGGCCAAGGCGGTGGACAAGGGCATGGTGATCGACGCGGTCCGCCTGGTGGCCAAGCGCGGCGGCAAGTCAGGCGATTGGTCTGCGCCATGACCAGCCCGGTTAGCAACGGCCGCCAGCCTCCGCTCCAACTGGAAGACGCGCAGGCCCGCCTGGTCGCCATGGCGCCACATCTTTCGGTAGAACATCGCGCCACCGCCGAAGCGCTGGGGCATTACCTTGCCGCCCCGCTCTTGGCCGCGCGCACCCAACCGGCCACTGCGCTTTCCGCCATGGATGGCTATGCCCTGCGTGGCGCGGATTTGCCCGGGCCGTGGACGGTATTGGGCGAAAGCGCGGCGGGCCATCCGTTTGCCGGCAATGTCGGGCATGGCGAGGCGGTGCGGATCAGCACGGGTGCGGCCATGCCGGCCGGCGCGGATTGCGTGCTCTTGCAGGAAGACGCCGCGCGCCAGGGCGATGCGCTCATGCTCACCGGCACCCCGCCCAGCCCGCCGTCGCGGCACATCCGCCCGGCCGGGATGGATTTTGCCACGCACGATCCGCTGTTGCCCACCGGCACGCGGCTTGGCGCCGCGCAGATTGCCCTGGCGATCGGCGCCGGGCACGGCCATGTGCCGGTGCGCCGCCGCCTGCGCCTGGCGGTGATCGACAGCGGCGATGAACTCGCCGCCCCCGGCCACCCCCTGCTGCCGCACCAGATCCCGGCCAGCAACGGGCCGATGCTGGCCGCCATGGCCGCGGCCCTGCCGGTTGACGTGCGGCGCATCGGCCCCGTGCCCGATCGGCTCGATGCCCTGGCCGCCGCCATCGATGGCGTGCGCGACGCCGATGTGGTGGTGACCAGCGGCGGCGCTTCGGTGGGCGATCACGATCTCGTCCGTCCGGCGCTTGAAGCGGTCGGCGCGCGCATCGATTTCTGGCGCGTGGCGATCAAGCCGGGCAAGCCGCTGCTGGTGGGCCATCGCGCCGCAACCTCGCTCGCCAGCCCGCAGGTGATCCTTGGCCTGCCAGGCAATCCGGCCTCGGCCTATGTCACGGCGCATTTGTTCCTGCTGCCGCTGCTGCGCGCGGCCCTGGGCGCAGCGCAACCCCTGCCCGCGCCGCTCCATGCCGCGCTGGCCCAGGCGTTGCCCGCTGGCGGCAGCCGCACCGAATTCCTGCGTGGCACATGGGATGGCCACGGCGTGACGCTCGATCCGCTGCAGGATTCCGGCGCCATTTCCCCCATCGCGCGGGCCAATTGCCTGGTGCGGCGCGAACCCGGCGCACCGATGCAACCGGAAGGGAGCCTTGTGCCGATCTATCTGCTCGATTTTGGCGGATTTGCTTGACGGGTTCGGTTTGGTTGCTTATTCGTTCCGCATTCGTTCGCCAAAGGAGACTTGCGGATGCTCACGCGCAAGCAGCACGAGCTGCTCTCGTTCATCCAGACGCGCCTTGATGATTCCGGCATTTCCCCTTCGTTTGAAGAAATGAAGGAAGCGCTCGATCTCAAGTCCAAGTCTGGCGTGCACCGCCTGATCTCCGCGCTGGAAGAGCGCGGCTTCATTCGTCGCCTGCCCAACCGCGCCCGCGCGCTTGAAGTGATCCGTGAGCCGGAAAGCCTGGCCACCAAGGCTGCCCCGCGCAATGCCACGCCACGCCCCGCTCCTGCGGCGGCCCGCCCCACTCCGGTGGCGGCGAACGACGTGATCGAAATCCCGCTGCACGGCCGCATCGCCGCCGGCGCCCCGATCGAAGCGCTGGAAGGTTCGGCCATGCTGCCCGTGCCCGCCGCCCTGCTCGGCTCTGGCGAGCACTACGCGCTTGAAGTGTCCGGCGATTCCATGATCGAGGCGGGCATTCTCGATGGCGACTATGCCCTGGTGCGCCGCACCAACACCGCCCGCGACGGTGAAATCGTCGTCGCCCTGGTGCGTGGTGAGGAAGCCACGCTGAAATACCTCCACCACGAAAAGGGCCAGATCCGGCTCGATCCTGCCAACGCGGCCTATGACCCGCAGTTCTACGCGCCTGATGAAGTGGAAGTGCAAGGCAAACTCGCCGGGCTGCTGCGCCGCTATCATTGATGCCCGACGCGGCGGATGATCATGCATCCGCCATGGGGATGACCGCAACAGGCGGGGCGGCAGTGGCAAGATAGCCATGGACCGCCCGCCACACCCGCCCGGCGAGCGCGGCCTGGTCCTGTTCCTGCCGCTCGCCGGCGGCATCGATCATCCCTTTGACGATGGCCATCACATCGTGCGCTGCTTCGTCCAGATCGCTCTGCGTGCCAAGGTCGGTCTGAATCAGCACAGTGCGCAAAATCCCATGGAGATGGCGCGATACGCGCTGCGTTTCCGGGTCATGCGGCATTCGTGCCTCTTCCACATCGAGCAGGCGCGCCAGCTTGGGCCGTCGCAATTGATGGGCCACGGCCGCGCCGATCATCCGGACCAGTGCCTCCTGGCCTGAAACGCGCGCCAGCGCCTCTTCGCACTCGGCAATCAGGATCGATGTCTCGCGCACGATCAGCGCGCCAACCAGCGCCTCCTTTCCGGGGAAATATTGATAGAGCGAACCCACGCTGACGCCCGCCCGCGCCGCAACCGCGTTGGTGGTCAGCGCGGCGATTCCCCCCTGCTCCAGAATGCGAGCCGCCGCCTCGACGATGGCCGCCACGGTTTCCACCGCCCGCGCCTGTCTCGGCAGTTTCCGGGGGACCTGGCGCGGTGGGGGAGACGGTTCGGGCATGGCGGGAATGCGAGTAGCCAAATGTGATGATCTGCTCGCATTTTAGGGGCCTCACTGCACGATGCAAGGATGCACCATGACCAAGCAATTTACCCCCGCGCTCACCGTCTTCATGCTGGTGAAAACTTCGCTCGAATGGCTCGGCTTTTCCATCGATCGCCGCTTCGCCCTGCTGGGCGAGCATGTCAGCCCGATACTCGAAAGATATGCCGACAGGGTGTCGCTGCGCTTTTTCGACGTGGAATTCTACGCCACGCGCGTCACCGACGTGTGGATGTGGGAAGCAGTCGATCACCACAGCTACGAGTTGCTGGTCGAAAGCCTGCGCGAAACGCCGTTTTGGGACCGATATTTCTCGATCGTCGAAATCCTGCCCGGCGTCGAGAACGCCTATGCCAACAATTATGATCGGCCAGCCCTGACGGCTTGAGCACCGCTGGCGTGGGACGAGCCGGCCGCCCGCCCCACGCCGCCGGCGCCGGGACAACCGGCACGGCAAGAACTGGCTCGCGATCGGCCAGCATGGTAGAAGCGCACATGGCCCAAATCACCTTGCTGCTCGCGTTTCTCGCAGCTGTTGCCATCCTGACGATCACGCCGGGTGTAGACACGGCACTGGTGCTTCGCGCAGCAGCGGTGGAAGGCAAGCCTGCCGCCGCGCGCGCTGCCCTGGGGATCGCGCTTGGCTGCCTGGCCTGGGGCGCGGCGGCCGCGCTCGGCCTCGGCGCTGTGCTGGGCGCCTCAAAGATCGCCTATACCGTGGTGAAACTGGCGGGCGCGGCCTACCTCCTGTGGCTGGGCATCAAGCTCTTGTGGAAACCGCGCGGCTCCTTGGATAGCGGCGCCGGTTCAACCCGCGCCAACACGGCGACAAACGCGTTCTGGCGCGGCTTCCTCACCAACCTGCTCAATCCCAAGGTGGGTGTGTTCTACGTCACCTTCCTGCCCCAGTTCGTACCGCCTGGCGCGAACGTGGCGGCCTATTCGTTCGGGCTGGCCTGCGTCCATGTCGTGCTGGGACTGGCCTGGTTCGCGGCGCTGATCGCAGCCACCGCGCGACTGGGCACGGCCCTGCAGAAACCTCGCCTTGTTACCATGCTCGATCGTCTGACGGGCGGGGTCTTCGTGGGCTTCGGCCTGAAGCTGGCTGTTTCCTCCGCCCGCTAGACCGCAGAATTTCACCTTCGCCGGAAAAGTAGTGCACCTGGCCGAAAAACCAGCCCTTTGTCGACTGGCCGGCTGCATCGCATAACGGCCGGAAGCGGGCGCGCCGCGTCAGGGCAGCGCGACTGGAATGGGCAAACTTGCTATCGGAATCCACGGTGGATCCGGTTGTCCGCCAAGCGCTCGGGCTTCCATCGGCGTCCACGCCGAGCCGAAAGTGCAGTTGGGCTTGCTCCCCGCCTGCAACGGACCGCCGGGAAAATCGCCAGGATCAATACACTAACCCCGAGGATGGCGGGGCTTCCGCCATCGTCGCTTACAGCCCCAGCTTTGCATCAGATCATCCACGCAGCCGTCCAGCGCTGCCAGCGCCGGCATCACCGCCCAGCCACCTTCGCCTGGCAACAGGGCTGCGTCCCCGTCAAGGCAGGGCGCCTCACCCACGGCTCCGGCGCCGGAAACCAGCCGTGCTGGCCTTCGCCTTGGGCAACAGTCACCACTTTGCCTCTGGCGAGGTAGATCGCCAGCCCGCCGGTTTGGCGCAACAGGCGGCGATCGGCCGTGAGCCAGCGCGGGTGGCACGTGACCGGCAGGGTGCGATCGGCGATGACGATATCCGCCTCTGCGCAGGCGCGGGCGAGGTCGCCAAGGTCAACGCGGTCGCGGCCCCGGCTCATCAGCACGGTATAGGCCTGGCCCTGTCGCACCAGCACGGCGCGGCAGAAATCCTCGTTGCACCGCGCGCCGCGCCAGGTGTCGAGACTGCGCGCCTCACCCTCCAGCCCGGCGTTTTCCAGCAGCGTGGACGGGGTATAGTCGCTGCGCGTGTCGCGCAGCATCAGCAGGTCGGGCCCTTCGCCCGCAAGGCCGACATGGTGCCCATCGCCGGTCACCAGCACATCGGGCGTGGGCTGCAACACTGTCAGCATGGCGCCGAGACATATGGGCACGAAACCCCACAGCCGCACTTTGCCGGTCCACAGCGCCAGCCACAGGAGGCCCGCCACCAGCAGGCCGAACACCCATCCCGGCATGCCCGGCATCAGCGTCACCGCGCCCGGCTGCGCGGCGGTGACATGGGCCAGCCACAGCAGGCCATCGAGCGATTTGCCCGCCGCCCACCAGGCCGGCGCGCCCCAGCCGGCCAGATCGAGAAACAGCGCCAGCGCGATCAGGGGCATCGTGACGAACGTGGTCAGCGGGATCGCCACCACGTTGGCTGCCGCGCCATAGATGCCGGCGCGGTGGAAATGAAACAGCGCCATCGGCATCAGCGCCAGTTCGATCACCAGGCCGGTGGCCAGCACCAGCGCCAGGTGCCGCGCCAGCCGCATCGGCCAGCCTTCGTGCGGGTGGGCCAGGAACCGCCGCGCCGGAGCCGAACTGTCGAACGCGATAATCGCGATGACCGAGCCGAAGCTCATCTGGAAACTGGGGCCCACCACGGCTTCGGGCCAGAACAGCATGACGATGAACGCCGCCACCGCCAGCATGCGCAGCGAGAGCGGATCGCGCCCCAGCGCCAAGGCCAGCAGCACCAGCAGCGCCCCCAGGCACGAGCGGATCGTGGGCACTTCCGCGCCGGTCAGCAGGGTATAGCCAATGCCGGCCAGCGCACCCATTGCCGCGGCCGCCAGCGGCACGCGCAGGCGCAGGGCAAGGAACGGCACCAGCGCCAGCAATCGCGCGGTGATGAAATAGACCGCGCCCACCACGGCGCTGACGTGCAAGCCGCTGATCGACAACAGGTGCGTCAGGCCCGCGTCGCGCATCGCGTCTTCGTCGCTCGGCGCAATGCTGCCGCGATCGCCACTGGCAAAGGCAGCGGCGATCGCGCCGGGTGATCCGCCCAGTTGCGCACGGATATGATCGGCCAGGCGTTGGCGCACGGCATCGAGCCGCGTGCCCGGCGGGGCGGGCGCGATCAGCGTGAGCGGGCCCACACTGCTGCCCGTCGCCATCAATCCCGAAAACCATGCGCTGCGGGCAAAATCGAAGCCACCGGGCACCATCGGCGGGGCGGGCGGCATCAGGCGCGCACGCAGGCGCACCCGCGCGCCATCGCCCAGCCTGGTGTCGCTGCCGGCCGAATCGCCCGGCGGCAGCGGTACATTGATCCGCACCTGCCCGGCCCTCACCATGCCCGACGGCAACAGGATCTGGGTGGCCAGCGTCACCCGCATGCGGCCTTGCGCGGCCTGAACCTGGCGATCGACCACGGTGCCTTCCAGCATGGCGAGCATGGGCCGGGGAATCGGCGGCGTGCCCAAAAAGGCAGACTTGACCCAGATCGTGGCGCAGCCGGCCGCCGCCATCAGCCCCAGCGAAAGCACGGCCAGTCGCAAATGGGCGAGTCGGCCGTCTCGATCGCGAGGCAGCACCAGCAGCAAAATTCCACCGATTCCAGCCAGAAAAGCAACCCAGTGGTACACCCCTGGGAGCACCACCCAAGCGCAGATTCCCGCCGCAAACGCTACACTTAGCCAGGGACCGCGCTCAGTCCCGCGCTGATCGATCCACGCATTCGCATGCGCGAGCATGCTGGACAAACGCGCCGCTTTGGCCCAATGGCGCCCGAGCCCGTTCGGTCCCATATCAAGACCGGTTTCAACCGGGCCGGCACCAGCGCCTTCGCCTTGCGGCGCAGGACGAACAAGCGGTGTCGCGAGAGAACCGGCCATGCGCCGAATAGGAAGGAATGCGCCCTCGATGGCAAGCCAGACTGACACCGTTTCTGCAGGATCGGGCACGGCCAGCGCCAGCCCGGCAGCACGCGTTGTCACCCGCTTTGCTCCATCGCCCACGGGCTTCCTGCATATCGGTGGTGCCCGCACCGCTCTGTTCAACTGGCTTTATGCCCGCCATCACGGCGGCACTTATCTGCTGCGCATCGAGGATACCGATCGCGCGCGTTCCACGGACGCAGCGATCGACGCGATCTTCGACGGCCTCAACTGGCTGGGCCTGGGCGGCGATGCCGATCCGGTGTTCCAGTTCGCCCGTTCCGATCGCCATGCGCAGGTCGCCAACCAGTTGCTGGACGCGGGCCACGCCTATCGCTGCTATCTGACGCAGGAAGAACTCGCCGCCCGCCGCGCCAAGGCGCAGGAAGAGCGCCGCCCCTTCCGCCTCGAAAGCGAATGGCGCGATGCCGATCCGGCCACTTGGCCGGCGGACAAGCCCTATGTCATCCGCGTCAAGGCGCCGCGCGAGGGCGAAACCGTGATCGAGGATGCCGTTCAGGGCACGATCACCGTGCAGAACGTGGAAATCGACGATTTCGTCATTCTGCGTGGCGATGGCACGCCCACCTATATGCTGGCCGTGGTGGTCGACGATCATGACATGGGCGTGACCCACGTGATCCGGGGCGATGATCACATCAACAATGCCTTCCGCCAGCTCGTGGTGATCCGCGCGATGGACGCGATCGAGGGTGGCTGGCCCGACCCCGTCTATGGCCATATCCCGCTGATCCATGGCGCCGACGGGGCCAAGCTGTCCAAGCGCCACGGCGCGCTGGGCGTGGACGCCTATCGCGACGAGATGGGCCTGCTGCCCGAAGCGGTGTTCAACTATCTGCTGCGCCTGGGCTGGGGCCATGGCGACGAGGAAATCATCAGCCGCGACCAGGCGGTGGAATGGTTCGACATCGCCAATGTCAACAAGGGCGCCTCGCGGTTCGACCTCAAGAAGCTGCTCAACCTCAACGGGCACTATCTGCGCGAAGCCGACGATGCGCGCCTGGCCGATCTGGTTGCGCCGCGCCTGGAATCGCTCGTGCCCGCGCACGATCGCGCCAAGCTGGTCGAGGCCATGCCGGTGCTCAAGGTGCGCAGCGCCGATCTCAACGAACTGGCCAAGGGCGCGGTGTTCCTGTTTGCCCAACGCCCGCTGGCGCTCGATGAAAAGGCGCAAGGGTTGCTGACCGCGGATGCGCGGGCAATCCTTGCCAAAGTCGTGACGCGGCTTGAGGGCGCAAACGACTGGACAGCGCCGGCGCTGGAGGCCAATCTCAAGCAAATGGCCGAGGAGCTGGGAGTGGGATTGGGCAAGATCGCCCAGCCTTTGCGCGCAAGCCTGACGGGACAAGCGACCTCACCTGGAATTTTCGATGTCCTGGTTCTCCTCGGCAAGGAGGAGAGCCTGGCCCGTTTGCGTGACCACGCTGCCTGACGAGGGCAGCACACAGAACACACTGTTTCTTTGTACAGGAGAGCCTAGCGTGAGCGACAATCAGGCTACTTTGACCATTGATGGCAAGACCATCGACCTTCCGGTCAAGAGCGGCACCATCGGGCCGGACGTCCTCGACATCCGTAAGCTTTACGGCCAGTCGGGCAAGTTCACCTACGACCCGGGCTTTACCTCCACTGCCAGCTGCGACAGCGCGATCACCTATATCGATGGTGACGAAGGCGTCCTGCTGCACCGCGGCTATCCGATCGGCCAGCTGGCCGAGCATTCCAGCTTCATGGAAGTGAGCTACCTGCTGCTCAACGGCGAACTGCCGAACAAGGACGAGTTGGACAGCTTCACCCGCACGATCACGCGCCATACCATGGTGCATGAACAGCTCAGCAGCTTCTACAGCGGCTTCCGCCGTGACGCCCACCCCATGGCCGTGATGTGCGGCGTGGTCGGTGCGCTTTCGGCGTTCTATCACGATTCGACCGATATCGCCGATCCGCAGAACCGCACGATCAGCTCGCATCGCCTGCTTGCCAAGATCCCCACGATCGCGGCGATGGCCTACAAGTATTCGGTCGGTCAGCCGTTCCTCTATCCGCGCAACGACCTGTCCTACACCGGCAACTTCCTGCGCATGACCTTCGGCGTTCCGGCCGAGGAATATGAAGTGATCCCCGAAGTCGAACGCGCGATGGATCGCATCTTCATCCTGCACGCCGACCACGAGCAGAACGCCTCGACCTCGACCGTGCGCCTTGCCGGCTCGTCGGGTGCCAATCCGTTCGCCTGCATCGCGGCCGGCATTGCCTGCCTGTGGGGCCCGGCACACGGCGGCGCCAACGAAGCGGCGCTCAACATGCTGCGCGAGATCGGCACACCCGACAAGATCCCGCACTACATCGAGCGCGCCAAGGACAAGAACGATCCGTTCCGCCTGATGGGCTTTGGCCACCGCGTCTACAAGAACTACGATCCGCGCGCCACGGTGATGCAGAAGACCGTGCGCGAAGTGTTCGACGCGCTCAAGGTCAACGATCCGCTGTTCGAAACCGCGCTGCGCCTGGAAGAAATCGCGCTGAACGATCCCTACTTCATCGAAAAGAAGCTGTTCCCCAACGTGGACTTCTATTCGGGGATCATCCTGTCGGCGATCGGTTTCCCGACCACCATGTTCACCGTGCTGTTCGCCCTGGCCCGCACCGTGGGCTGGGTGGCCCAGTGGAACGAAATGATCAGCGATCCCGGCCAGAAGATCGGCCGCCCGCGTCAGCTCTACACCGGGCCGACGCAGCGCGACTATGTGCCGATCGAAAGCCGCTGAGCGGGTATCGATAGATGAAAAGGAAGGCGGCCATGGCAATGATCCTGCGGATTTTTGGCGTGGCCGCCTTTTTGATGGGCCTGTTGTGGATGGCCCAGGGGCTTGGCCTGGTGCACTGGCCCCGCGAAAGTTTCATGCTCGACCAGCGCCCGTGGGCGTGGCGCGGGCTGGCATTGGCGCTGCTTGGCATCGCCGCCGTATGGCGCGCCGGGCGCCGTCGCTGACGCCCGGGCATTTCCGCCTCACTTCATTGCATTATCCAATCCCCAAGGCGCTGCTCATTCGAACGCGGCGGGATCGGGCGTGGGCGCCAGGCAGGCCTGCCGGTTCCCATCCTGGCAGGCTGCGACTTGCGCATGCCAGGCATCCATCGCGCGCCCATAGGCTGCTTCGCGCCGCGCCTGCGTGGTGCGGATCATCGCGATCGTCTGCGCGCGGCCCTTCAGGGCCTGGTGGTACCGCTGCAATTCGGCGTGCTGCCGGGCCTGAACGCTGGCCATGTCCGCAGCCAGAGCCTGTCCCATGTCGACATTGGCGGCGCGCGTGCCGGGATCATAGCCGGGCGCGACCACGCCCGGCGGCGACGACACCGATGCTGCGGCCGACCCGTCGTTGAAGGGCTGGTTGGGATCTACTGCCTGGGCCAGCGCCGGGCTGGCCACCAATGCGCCGGCCAAGCCGGCCATTACCATCATCCTGATCATCGCGAACCTTTCCAGAAAGACGCCAGGTGGTCCCCAACGGCAGCAGGCTTACCGGTTGCGATCTGAATGTGGTTGGAATGGCCGGCAAATCTGCCGTTCACGTTCGGACAGGCGGGGTCGGGATGGCGCGGTTCAGCGCGCGTTGACGATCCCGGCACTCGGCACGTCGGCCGGCAGCGTGAGCATGAAGCGCGCCCCTGCCCCCGGCGTGCTGGAAACGGTCAGGTCTCCCGCCATGGCGCGGGCAAGGCGGCGCGAGATATAGAGGCCCAGGCCAGAGCCCCCGTCGCCGCTGCGCCCCAGTCTTTCGAACTTCTCGAACACCCGCGACGCCTGCTCGGCAGTCAGCCCTTCGCCGTGGTCTTCCACCGCGATCCAGGCGGTGGCGCCTTCCACCCCGCAGGCCAGCGTGACCGTGGCCTGTGCCGGGGTATAGCGGATCGCATTGCTGAGCAGGTTGAGCAGCACCTGGAGCACGCGGCGGAATTCGCCAATGGCCGGGGCATGGCAATCCTCTTCCGGCAGGGCCAGCACGATCCCGCGCTCGCGCGCGCGGACCGAGAGGATGCCAGCGGCGCGGCGTGCGCAATCGGCCAGGTCGATATGGTCGGGCGCGGGGGCAAAGCCGGGGGCTTCCACCGCGTCGAGGTCTGCCAGATCCTCCACCAGGCCCAGCAGATGCCGCCCCGCCTCGGCGATATCGGCGGCATAGTTGCCATAGGCATCGGCCAGCGGCCCGGCCAGGCGGCTACGGATGGTTTCAGCATTGGCGATGATCCGGCTGATCGGCTGGCGCAGCGCCGGGGCAAGATCTCTCCCGAGAAAGCCGGTCCAGGGCGGCAGGGCGGCGCCGGCCCCCGCTGGCGCCGGTTCGGCCTGGGGCAGCAGCGCCGGATCGGCCGGCAGGGCCAGGATCGTTTCGGGCAGCAGCAGCAGGTCGAACCCGCTTCCCACCCTGGGCAAGAGGCGCACACGCCAGCGGCGCGGCGATCCGGCCACGTCAACCACCATGTCGTCCAACAGGCGCCAGTGCAGCCGGGCCATGTCGACCCGGCCCGGACGACCGCCATTCCGGCCGCCGTCCCGGCCATCTTCACCCAGGCCGAGCGACAGGGCCGCGCAGGCGGTCCAATGCCGGCCGGTGGCGCCGGCAAGATCGGTGGCCAGTTCGACCAGGTCTGGCGCTTGGCAATCGGCCGCGATCACGCGTTGCTGCGCATCGAGCAGCACGTGTCCTTGTGCTAGATGATGCCACAGCGCGGCGTCATCGGCCGGTGGCAGGCCCGCATCCGGCGCGGGCGCGCGGCGCCAATCGCGCAGGACAAGATCGATGCTGTCGCCATCGGGCACGGCGCGCGCCTGAAACGCGATGGGGCATTCGCCGTCCATCGCCAGGATCGGCCGCGCCTGGGCCAGGCCGGTGGCGCGCACCTGGCGCACCAGGGCAAGAAGGGCGGGAATGGCGAGCAAGCCCGGCAGGGTGCCACCGGCAGCAGCCTGCAAGCGGGCCAGTGCCTCGTCGGCCGCAACCAGTTGGTCGCCCGCATCGCACCGGGCGCGGATCGGATCGGCCGCGGCCAAGGTCAGGTGCCCAGCCCGGCTTGCGCCAGCCGCGCCACGGCCGCCTGGGGGGCCAGCGCTGCCAGGCTCGCAGGAACAAGCGCCTCGGGATGGAACACCGCCACGTGCGCGCGCACGGCATCGCCATCAAGCCCCGCTGCACGCAGGACCAGGGCCAGGCGTGCGACCTGGGCCGGCGCGGCCAGCAGCGCGGCATCCTCGCGCGGGGCGCCCATGGCGCGGGCCAGCGCCGTCAGGAACAGCGCCGGGCCGGCGTGCAGCGGATCGAGCGCCGCAGCCGGATCGGGCAAGGCATCGACCAGCCGGCGCAGCAGGGCCAGCCGGCCGCGTTCGGCATCGAAGCGCAAGCGCAGCGACCGCTCGGCAATGATCGCGCGGCTCTGCGCCTCGGCATCGTCGTGGGCGCGGGCATGCAGCGTGCCCAATGCGATCCGCAGCAGATCCTGGGGCAATTCGTCGAGCGGCAAAGCCATGCGCCGCTGCGCCTGGCAGAACCGCGCCTGCGCCACCAGCACGGCCATGGCCAGGGCAGCCCGGTCGCCCTGCTGGCCTGAACCATCTTCGACGGGGTGGTCGGCGGCGGCCATGGCCGCTTGGATCAAGGGCGGCACGATCATGTCCACGCCGTGCGCCTGCTCGAGCCGGCAGGCCATCTGCCATTCCAGCGCCTGGCCGTGAACAGCCGCAAGGAACGCCCCGTTGGCACAAAGCAGGCCGGAAAATCCCGCCACGTCATCGACATCGGGCGCGGCACCAGCGTCGGCACCACCGGCCTGGGCCAGCGCGACGGCAAGCTGGCGGGCAACGTCGTCCACCATCCCGCGCACATGGGCAATCACCGCGTCGCCAAACACTTCGCGCTCTTCCCCCAGCACGAGATGGCGCAGGATCGGGGCCGTGCTGTCGAGCGCGGCAGACGCGCGCGCCAAGCCGGCTGCGAACCAGGCATCGTCGCCAAGGGAATAGGGCGCAGGGTTTTGCATGCCCGTGGTTCTAGGTTCCATTGGTTAGCAAGCGGTTAGGAAACAGACCATGCGCCTGTGCCAGAGCCGTTGCAAGCAGGGCGAGAACGATCAGGCGCAACCCGGTTTCCAGCGGCATGAACAGGCCCACCACCAGCAAGGCCAGCGCCACCAGCAGACGGTCGCACAGCCAGGTCGTCCAGCGGAAATCGCGCAGGATCGCGGGGAACAGCCACAGGATCAGCACCAGCACGAGCGGCGGAAACCACGCCGTCTGCGCCGTGGCACTGCCGGCGACGCGCCAGGCACACGTGGCGACCAGCGCGGCATCGAGCAGCGGGCCGAACATCGCCACGCCGCGCAAGTGGCCGGCCGGCTCCAGCAGCGAATCCTCCTCCACCTTGGCCAGCAGCCGCGCGGTCTGCAACACCACCCAGCCCAGGCCGAGCAGGGCAAAGGAAAGGCCCGCGCGCCCCCACCACCCAGCGCCCAGCGCCAGGAACACCAGCAACAGCGCCGCCATCGCCACCACCCAGGGCCGCGTGCGCGCATGGAGCAGCGCCGGGCCGGCGCGCCGCACGGCCTGCACCGCCAGCCATTCACCCGGAGAGCGGACGTGGCTGGCAGCAGTATGCTGGGCCAGCCAATCGTTTTCGGCGGCATGGGCATCGGCCTCGCCCCGTACCAGGCGCCAGCGCCCGGTATCGAGCAAGGCCTGGGGGACGTTGCGCAATGGCAAGCGCGCCTGGGTGGCAAGGCGCAGGAGCGCCGCCACCGGATTCCATTCGGGCGGCAGATCGCCCAACCCGGCAACCACGCGCCCGGGCATCCGCAAGGCACCCGCCCAGGCGTGGTTGATGTCGATCCGCTCGAACCCGGCGGCAACGCCCGCTTCCACCGGCAGGGCCAGCACGCCGGGCGCCTCGTCCAGGATGCGGCGCGCGTCCTCGGGCATCGCCAGGAACCCTTCGGCAAAGGCAAAGAGTTCGTCCTCGGCCGAAACCAGCGGCACCAGGGCGCGGGCGGCGGTGATCACGTGAAAGCGGGCACCCCGCTGTTCGGCGACGTGCTGGATCTCCACGATCTCGGCCGAGAGCATTTCGGCATGGACGACGATTCGCGTGGCGCCCAGCGCCAGGGCCAGGCCAAGCTGGTGGCGGGCGATACTGTGGCCGGCGATCGGCAGGAAACCGGGGTTTCCGCCCGGCTGGCCGGCCCCCTCGCCCGTCAGATCGACCGGCATGTTTTCCATCAACGAAATGAGCGCGACCCGCAAGTGAATGCCTCCTGATCGCCGCATGGTAGGGCGCCAGCCCCGACATGCCAAGCGCCCGTCCGGCGCCGACGTGCGGCAATCCGTTAAGCCCGGCAGCGTCGCCGTTCAGGCCGGCTGGCCGCCCTCGGGCAGAATGTCGGGTCCGGCGCGAAAATCGTCGAGCCAGGCGGCAATGCGCCGCAGCACCGCCGGATCGCCCGGCGCCCCGGCCAGGGCCTGCTCGGCCAGGGCCATCAGTCCCTCGGCATGGAACGATGCCGCCAGACCCTTGAGCCGCATGCCGGCCATCGACCAGTTTCCGTCGCACCGCGACCGGCGCATCAGATCAAGCTGGCGCTGCGCGCTGTCAAGAAACGCGCTGCGCAGTTCCACGAACAGCGCGGGATCGCTGCCGGCCACGGCCGCCAGCTGGGCATCGATCGGGTCACCAAGATAGGCCATGCTGTTGATAGTGTCGCATCAGGGCTTAAGGCGGGTTTAACCGGTGGCCTTTTCCGTGATACAAGCCCGCCATGAACGGGGGACCACGGATCATTCCGATCGAAGCCAACCAGCCGGAATCCGGCGGGAAAGGCCTGGCGCTGGATCGCGAACACGCGGAAGGTTCCCTGTTATTGCCAGAACTTGCACCCCAATCCGAAGACGATGTCGAGGATGATGCGCCCGCCGCTCCAACGCCTTGGCCGCTGGCCTTGGCCGGCGCGCTGATCGCCGTGTGGACGGGGTTCTACCTATGGGCCAGCGTGCCCGGCCTGATCGCCGTGCACAGCGCGGCGGCCTGGGCCTCGGCCACCGGCCAGTGGGCTGCCCCCGTGCTCGTCGTGCTGGTGGGACTGTTGCTGGTGCAGCGTGGCAGCGGGCGCGAGGCGCGGCGCTTTGCCAGCATTGCCAGCGGTCTCTCGCGCGAATCGGCGCAGCTGCATGGCCGGCTCGGCACGATCAACACCGAATTGGCCCTTGCCCGCGATTTCATCGCTGCCCAGGCACGCGACCTTGACGCATTGGGCCGCATGGCGGCCGATCGGCTTTCCACCCATGCGGAAAGCCTGCGCGGCCTGATCCAGGACAACGGCGCGCAAGTAAACGCGATTGCCGACGTTTCGGCCAATGCGCTGGACAACATGGAAAAGCTACGCAGCCAGCTGCCCGTGATCGCCAACAGCGCCAAGGACGTGACCAATTCCATCGCCAATGCCGGGCGCAATGCGCACGTGCAATTGGAAGACATGGTCGCAGGGTTCCAGCGCCTGAATGAATTCGGCCTGGCCAGCGAACGCCAGGTCAGCACCGTGCGCGAGCAGGTGCAGGCCGCGCTGGGCGTATTGAACGCTGCCGGGGCAGACCTTGCCCGCCAGACCGAGGCGCGCTTTGCCACCCTGCAAGAGGAAGTGGGCAGCCACCGCGCCGCGCTGGACCAGGAAGAGCATGCCGCGCTGGCCGCGATCCGCGCCCGTGCCCAGGCGCTGGCCGACACCCTGGAGGAGCAGCGCCGCACCCTCGCCCGCGCCGAGCGCGAAAGCCTGGCGGCCTTGGAACAGCGGCTGGCGACATTGCAGGAAGCCAGCAGCACGCTGGGTGCCGCGGTGGCCGAGCAGGAAAGCGCCGCGCTGGCAAGCTGGCAGGCGCGCAGCGAAGCCCAGATGCGCAGCCTTCGTGCTGCGCTGGACGAATTGGCCGCGGCGCAGGATCGCAGCCAGGCACAGGCGCAGGCCCGCCTCGCCCAGTTTGCCGAGGAAAGCCGCACCCTGGTGGCCGCGCTCGATAGCGAAGGCGCGGCGATCGACGCGGCCGTGGCCGAACGGCGCGCCACCCTGGCCGCCGGCGCCGACGAGCAGCGCGAGACGCTCGCCCGCCGCATGGTGGAAATCGACCGCGCGATTGCCGAGCGCCGCACCGCGCTGGCCGCCGCCGCCAACGAAGCCACCGAAACGCTGGCCCACAGGCTCGCCGATCTGGACCGCGCGCTCGATACCCAGCGCAACCGCCAGCAGGACGAGGCACGGCGCCTGGCCGCGCAATGCGATACCGCCGCCTCGCGCGCTGCCGAACTGGCCGAAACGCTGGCGGCATCGGCCGCCACCGGCGATGCCACGGCCCAGGCGGTGGATCGCGCGCTGGCACTGCTGCGCACGCGCCTGTCCGAAACCGGCATCGAACTGACCGCGCAGGACGATCACATCGCGCGCACCACCGATGCCGCCGTGCGCCTGCTCGAACTGATCCAGGCGACGGGCCAGCACAGCCGCACCGAACTGCCCGAAGTGCTGCGCGCCAGCGAGGCCGGGCTGGACCAGTTGGACCAGCGCGTGGCCGCGCTGCACGCCGGCCTGGGCGAAGCTGGCAGCAAGGGCGCGGCCCTGGCCGAGACCGTGCGCGACACCAGCGCCGATATTGCCGCCACGCTGGCCCACGTTGCCCGCCTGCACCAGGCCTTTGCCGAGCAGGCCGAAGCCGAGCGCACCCAGTTGCAGGAACTGCGCGCCAGCCTGGAAACCGCGCGTGGCGAGGCCGAGGCCCTTTCCGGTGACATGACCGGCACGATGGCCACCGCGATCGACCGGCTCAACGCCGCAGCCCGCGCTGCCGGCGAAACCATGGGCAGCACGCTGCACACCGAGATCGACGCCCTGGCCGCGCGCCTGGGCGATGAAGGCAACGCCGCCATCGCGCGCGTGCTGCAAGGGCGCGGGGCGGAATTGATCGCCCGGCTCGAACAGGCGATCGACAGTGCCGCCGCCGCCAGCCGCGACAGCGCCGTGCAGATGCGCGACCAGTTGGCCAAGGTGGACGAACTGGCCGCCAACCTGGAAAATCGCGTGGCGCGCGCCCGCGAGCGCGCCGAGGAGCAGGTAGACAACGATTTTGCCCGCCGCACCGCGTTGATCACCGAATCGCTCAATTCCGCCGCGATCGACATTGCGCAGGCGCTTTCGGCCGACGTTTCGGAAACCGCTTGGGCTTCCTATCTGCGTGGCGACCGCGGCATCTTCACCCGACGCGCGGTCAGCCTGCTCGATAGCGCCGATGCCAAGGCCGTGCAGCAGCACTATGCCGGCGACGCCGAGTTTCGTGGCCACGTGAACCGCTATATCCACGATTTCGAAGGCATGCTGCGCCAATTGCTATCCACCCGCGATGGCAATGCCCTGGGCGTGACGCTGCTCTCGTCCGACATGGGCAAGCTCTATGTCGCGCTGGCGCAGGGGATCGAGCGGCTGCGGGCGTGAGCATGAGCGAGAGCTTGCGTTAGGCTTCGCACCACCCCCAACCCCCTCCTCTAAAGAGGAGGGGGCTTTTGTTTCAGCTCGTTAGCTCCCCCTCCTCTTTAGAGGAGGGGGTTGGGGGGTGGTGGAACCCTCAAGCCAACGCCGCTGCAAACCCCCGCAAATCGGCCGCGAACCGCGCTTCCTCGGCCTCGCGCGCGGCGCCATCCAGGCGCAGCAGGTAGCTGGGGTGGCAGGTCAGCCAGATTTCCGCCCCGTCCTGCCGGGCCAGCAACCCGCGTTCGCGCTGCACGCTGGCGGTGCGGCCGATAAGGGCGCGGGCAGCGCTGGCGCCCAGGGCCAGGATCAGGCGCGGCGCAACAAGGCTGCGCTCGCGATCCAGCCACCAACGGCAGGTGTCGATTTCGCCGGCTGTCGGCGTCTGGTGCAGGCGCCGTTTGCCGGTGGGTTCATGCTTGAAATGCTTCACCGCGTTGGTCAGCCAGCCCTGCGCCGGATCGATGCCCGCCTGCTTGAGCTGCGCGCGCAGGACTTGCCCGGCCGGGCCCACGAAAGGGCGCCCTTCGCGTTCCTCGTTGTCGCCCGGCTGCTCCCCCACGATCATGAAGGCCCGGCGGCGGGTGCCTTCGCCCGGCACCGCGCGGGTGCCGTTGCAACCGATGGCGCACTGGCGGCACGCCGCAATGCCATCGGCAAGACCGGCCAGGCTTTCGGGCGCCGGCCCGAAATCCTGGCGGCCCAGATCGACCATCGCCGCCTCGCGCGCCTGGGCACCGGCGATCAGATCGGGGATCAGGGCCGCTTCGGGCATGTTCTTCCAATACTTGCGCGGCATCTCCTTGAGCATGGCGCCCACTTTCAGCCGCGCCGGATTGAAGATGTTGGCGTAATAGGTCCGCCACAGCTCTTCCAGCGGGTCGCCACCGGGCGCGTCGAGCCGCGTGGCCGGTGGCCCTTCTTCCAGCACCGAACCGTTCCAGTGCAGCGAACCGTCCGGCGTCAGGATCGACCAGCGCATCGTGCCGAAGCGGCGCACGAAAAAGCCGGCATTGGCGCGCAGGATGTGATGGTCCGGCTCGAACCAGGCGACGAAGCGTTCGGCATGGCCTGGCCCATCGCCCACGCCCCGAAAGCGCAGGAAGGCGCGCATCTTGTGAATGTCGCGGCGCACCGGGCGCGCCAGCTGGTCCAGGCGCCGCACCAGCGGGTCGGCCGCGTCCTGCGCCGCGCGGGGCCGATCCTGCAAGCGCCAGAGCAGGCGATAGGCCAGGTCGAACCGCTGCGGCGCGCGATGCAACAGCGCCACGCGCACCAGACCAAGGAACGCCTTGCTGGCCCGCACCGGCGCTGCGCCTGGGCGCGGTGGCGGGATCGGCGTGGGGCCTTGCGCAAACAGGTCACCCGTGCCCTGCCCCGGCTCTTCCCACACCACGTCGTCTGGCGCCACGCCGGCCAGGATCAGGCTGCGCGCCGCATCGCGCCAGGCCTCGGTGTCGTCAGGGGCAGGCAGGCACACGCGCAAGGGTCATGCCCCGAACAGTTCGAGCTGCTGGGCCTTGGGCGGCGCCAGGCGGCTGCGCAGGTCAGCCCGGTCGACCAGCAGAGTGGGTCGCCAATCGGCGGTGACGATGAACGGACGCACCTTGGCCAGCGAAACGGTGAGCCGGCCCACGTCTTCCAGGCGCAGCCGGCGCTGGCGGCGGGCGGCCAGCAGCGCATTGACCGCGCGCACGCCCAGCCCCGGCACGCGCAGCAGCGCCTCGCGCCCGGCGCGGTTCACATCCACCGGGAAAGACTCGCGAAAGCGCAGCGCCCAGGCCAGCTTGGGATCGATATCGAGCGGCAGCATGCCGTCTGCTCCGGCGGCCTGCTGCACCTCGTGCGGGGCATAGCCATAGAAGCGCATCAGCCAGTCTGACTGGTAAAGCCGGTGCTCGCGCATCAGCGGCGGGCGCTGCAACGGAAGCACCGCGCTGGCATCGGGGATCGGGCTGAACGCCGAATAATAGACGCGGCGCAGGCGAAAGCGGCTGTAGAGCGTGGCCGAGCGGCCGACGATATCAGCGTCGCTGGCCTGGTCCGCGCCCACGATCATCTGCGTGGATTGCCCGGCGGGGGCAAAGCGCGGCGCGTGGCGGAACCGCTTGCGCGCGTCCTTGGCTTCCACGATCGCGCTGCCGATATGCGCCATCGCCCCTTCGATCACCGGGGTGGACTTGTCGGGCGCCAGCCGCGCCAGGCCCGCCTGGGTGGGCAATTCGACGTTGATCGAGACGCGATCGGCATAGAGCCCCGCACGGGCGACCAGTTCGGCATCGGCTTCAGGGATCGTCTTCAAGTGGATATAGCCGCGAAACTCGTGCTCTTCGCGCAGGATCCGCGCCGCCTCGATCAACTGCTCCATCGTATGGTTGGATGATCGCACGATGCCCGAGGACAGGAACAGCCCCTCGATATAGTTGCGGCGATAGAATGCGATGGTCAGGTCAGCCACTTCCTGCGGGGTGAACCGCGCCCGACGCACGTTGGAACTCTTGCGATTGACGCAATAGTGGCAATCGAAAATGCAGTGGTTGGTCAGCAGGATCTTGAGCAGCGAGATGCACCGGCCATCGGGCGCATAGGCATGGCAGATGCCCATCCCCTCGGTCGAGCCAAGGCCCTTGCCGCCCGCGCTGTTGCGCTTGGCCGTGCCCGAAGACGCGCAACTGGCATCGTATTTGGCGGCATCGGCCAGGATGCCCAGACGTTCCATCACCGTAGGTTGCGACATTTGTTCCTTATACGTTCCATATCGCACCGGCGCCAGCGGCATTTTGGGCAATGGGTTGGAACGGACCGGGCCTCGCGCCGGTTATAGGCGCGGAGGGGGAAGACTTTTTGCGGAGTTTTCCGACAATGCCCAAGATCGAAACGCGCGACGGCACCCGGCTCTATGTCAAGTCGTGGGGCCAAGGCCCTGCGGTGGTGTTGATCCATGGCTGGCCGCTCAATTCGGACAGCTGGGACCCCGTCATGCATGCCCTGGCCCAGGCCGGGTATCGTGCTATCGCTTATGACCGGCGCGGGTTCGGCCGGTCTGACCAGCCCGGCCACGGCTATGATTACAATACCTTTGCCGATGACCTGGCCGATGTTCTGGAAGCGACCGAAGCACGGCCGGGGGCTGCGCTGGTGGGCTTTTCCATGGGTGGCGGCGAAATCGCCCGTTATCTCTCGCGCCATGGCGCCGATGGCATCAACCGGGTGGCGCTGGTTTCCTCGGTCGTGCCCTACATGGCCAAGACCGACGACAATCCCGAAGGCGTGCCGGCGGAAACCTTTGCCGAAATGACCGATGGCATGCTGACCGACCGTGCCAAGTTCATGGCCCAGTTCCTCAAGGATTTCTATGGCGTTGGGCTACTGACCCAGCCGGTGAGCGACGAACAGCTCAAGCTTTCGTGGAACCACACCATGCAAGCGGGCCTGCTGCCCACCCTCACTGCGGCCAATGCCTTTGCCACCACCGATTTCCGGGGTGACCTGCCCAGCTTCACCGTGCCCACCCTGGTCATCCATGGCACGTCGGACAAGACCGTGCCGATCGAAGCAACCGGGCGCGCCGTGGCCCGTGCGGTGCCCCATGCCACGTTGCTGGAATATTCCGGCGCGCCGCACGGCGTGTTTGCCACGGCCACCGATCGCCTGATCGCTGATCTCATCGATTTCCTGGCTGGCAAGCGGCCAGAGGATCGCGAGGCCGTGATCGACGCATTGCCGGCGGCAATGCTCGCCAACCCGATGATGTAAAACGCCCTTGAGCAGGAGAGAATTGATGCATTACGACCAAGGCAATCCCACCGAACTCAAGGAAAAGTTCTGGAAGGCACTGGACCATTCGCCTTTTGTCATGCTGCAACTGGATGCCGATCCGGAAAGCGCGGCTCCGATGACAGCGCAGTTGGACAAGCATGCCAACCACGCGATCTGGTTCTTCACCACGCGCGACAATCGCTTTGCCGCGCAAGGCGGGGCAACGGCAACTTATGCCGCCAAGGGGCACGACCTGTTCGCCCGCTTTTCCGGCGCGCTGACTGAGGAAACCGATCGGGCCGTGCTGGAACAGCATTGGAGCAAGACGGTCGAATCCTGGTATCCCCAGGGCAAGACGGACCCCAACCTGCTGTTCCTGCGCATGGACTTGGGCGAAGCGGCAATCTGGTCGGGCGAAGTCGGCGTCGTCGGCGTGGTCAAGATGGCGCTGGGCCTGCCGATCGGAGACAGCCTCAAGGGCGGCTATGCCGAGACCGGCCTTTAAATAGAACGAAACCGTTCCAATAAGCGAAGGCCGCCGCTTCCCTTGGGGAAACGGCGGCCTTTTGCTGTTTGACAGGCAGAAGCGTCAGTCGATCGGCGGCACCGAGCTGGGCGGCAGATCGGCATCGGCCTCGTGCACTTCGGTGAGGCCGCGGCCCACATGGCTGCGGTTGCGGCTATAGGCGTAGTAGACGACCAGGCCGATCGCGGCCCAGCCCACGAAGAGCTGGATCGTGGCGGCCGAAAGGCTGCCGAACAGATAGAGGCAGCCCAGGATCGAGATGGGTGCAACCACGGTCACGGCCGGGGTGCGGAACGGGCGCTTGCGCGACGGGTCGGTACGGCGCAGCACGAGCACGGCGATCGACACGGCCGCAAAAGCAAACAGCGTGCCCGAGTTCGACACGTCGGCCAGCAGGCCCACCGGGAAGAACGCGGCAAACAGCGCCACGAACACGCCCGTAATCAGCGTGATCACGTGCGGCGTGTGGAAGCGCGGGTGCACCTTGGAAAAGAATTCCGGGAGCAGGCCGTCGCGGCTCATCACGAAGAAGATGCGGGTCTGGCCGAACATCATCATGAGAATGACCGAGGGCAGCGCAAGGATGGCGGCAAGGCCGACCAGCCAGCCCACCATCGGATGGCCAACCGAACGCAGCGTCCACGCCAGGGCTTCCTTGGAGCAGACCACGGCATTGTCGGCAATGGCCTTGCACGCCTGCGAAAGATCGTGCGAGCCGGGCGAAAGAGCTTCGTGGCCCGGACCGAACACCGGCTGCGCGCCAACCGTGCCGATCACGCCGGCCGCCACCAGCATGTAGAACACGGTACAGATCGCCAGGCTGCCGATCAGGCCGATCGGCATGTTGCGCTGGGGATTCTTGGTTTCTTCCGCAGCCGTCGAAACTGCGTCAAACCCCACGTAGGCAAAGAAGATCGACGCGGCCGCACCCGAGATGCCGGTGAAGCCGAGCGGCGCGAACGGTTCGAAATTGCCGGCCTTGAGCATCGGGATGGTCAGGACGATGAACAGCGACAAGGCGACGATCTTGATCGCCACGAGCACCGCGTTGACCGTGGCGCTTTCCTTGGTGCCCAGCACCAGCAGCCCAGTGATCACCGCCGCGATGGCCATGGCCGGCAGGTTGATCAACCCGCCATCGAACGGCCCGCGCACGAATTCCAGGGGCACGGTTATATGCAGGCTGTTCTGGACAAAGCCGATCATATAGCCCGACCAACCGACGGACACGGCCCCGGCGGCAATCGCGTATTCCAGGATCAGCGCCCAGCCCACCATCCAGGCGACGAGTTCGCCCATCACGGCATAGCTGTAGGTATAGGCAGATCCCGAAACCGGCACCATGGCTGCCATTTCGGCGTAACACAGCGCGGCTACGGCGCAGACGAAGCCGGCGATGATGAAGCTGATCATCATGCCCGGCCCGGCCTTTTGCGCGGCTTCGGCCGTGAGCACGAAAATGCCGGTGCCGATCACGGCGCCGACGCCCAGCATGGTCAGTTGGAAGGCACCGAGCGAGCGGTGCAGCGATTTCTTTTCGGCTGTCGCCAGAATAGCGTCGAGTGGTTTGACGCGTCCAAACATTGAAATCTCCCGCCTTGGACCGGTGCGGCGGGAACCCCCACGCCAAGACGTTGCACCGGTAACCAGGTCATGGGCCGCAACGCTAGCGGCAACCCCTGCCTTGTCAAAGAGGCTTTTTTCATCTCGTGCCGGCAAGAGGCCCGCCCTTGCGGGTTTTTCCCCATGCTATAGAGGCGAGCGCCTTACCTGACCGGCTTTTTCGGGGAAATGGCAGCCATGTCCACGACGTTTCAGCTCGATACCGCGACCAGCCGCGCGCATCCCACGCCCGCGCCGATGAAGCGGCTTTCGGTGCCCACCATCCGCCAGCGCAAGGTCGATGGCCATACGGCAGAGCCGATCGTGATGCTGACCGCCTATACCGCGCGCCAGGCGCAACTGCTCGACGCGCATTGCGACCTGCTGCTGGTAGGGGATTCGCTGGGCCAGGTGATCTATGGCCTGCCATCGAGCGTGCCGGTGACGCTGGACATGATGGCGGCCCACGGCGCGGCGGTGGTGCGCGGCTCGTATCACGCGGTGGTCATCGTGGACATGCCGTTCGGCAGCTATGAAGCCTCGCCAGCCCAAGCGTTCGAGGCGGCAGCGCGCCTGCTCAAGGACACCGGCTGCGCCGGGGTGAAACTGGAAGGCGGCGCGGCCATGGCCGAGACGGTCGCGTTCCTCACCGCGCGCGGCATTCCGGTGATGGGCCATGTGGGGCTGACGCCGCAGGCGGTCAACGTGCTGGGCGGCTATGGCGCGCGCGGCCGTAGCCAGGCCGAAGCCGACAAGATCCTGGCCGATGCGCGCGCCCTGGCCGATGCGGGCGCCTTTGCCATCGTGGCCGAAGGGGTGGTGGAGCCACTGGCGATCGCAATTACGCAGGCCGTTCCCTGCCCGGTGATCGGCATCGGTGGATCGGCGCAGTGCGACGGGCAGGTTCTGGTGACCGAAGACATGCTGGGCATGTTCGAGCGCGTGCCGCGCTTCGTGAAGCGCTATGCCGAAGTGGCGACGACCATCGAGGAAGCGGCTGCCCGCTATGCCCAGGAAGTGCGGGCCCGTGCGTTTCCGGGCGTGGAGCAGACCTATCAGCCAAAGTGAGGGTTGCGTTTGGCGGCGGGGAGCGTCCACACGCTCAGCCCGAACGGCACGAGGGTTAGCCCCCCTCCTCTGAAAACGAAGGGGAGTTGAACCTCATAGCACCTGATCGCGCGCCCTTAGCGCCTGGGCCATCGCCTGGGCTTCCGCCTGGCGCCCCTCGCCCGCCCATGCCGTGGCGAGCAGGCGCATGGCGGTGAGGCTGGCGGGGTTTTGCACCAGGTAGCGCGCGGTCATGGCGTCGGCGTCCCGGCCGCGCCCGGCCGCGCGCAGTGCGGCGTCCATGCGGCGCAGGACGGGTTCGTTGAAACGGATGGCGGCGGCGTTTTCGTATTGCGTCAGCGCGCCGCGCGCGTCGCCTGCCATCATGCGCGTGTCGCCCGCCAGAAGCCAGGCTTCGGCCGCGCCGGGATTGGCGGCGCGCAGGCGGTCTGCCACGTCACGAGCCTGGTCGAACTGCCGGGCGGCGAGCAGGCCGCGCGCATAGGGAACGGCCAGCACGGCGAAGTTGGGCCCGTCCTGATAGCGCAGGGCGAGCGCCCCGAGCGGCAAGTCGGGCGGAATGGCAACAAATGGGCGCGACTTTGCCTCTGGCGCCAGCAAGCCCTGCGCCCGGCGCGGCTGGCCCAGCCTTTGCCAGGCGCGCGCCACCACCGCCTGGAGATAGGGCGGCGCGAAAGGCTGGCGCGCCACGCCGTCCCAGCGCCACGCCACCTGGCGCACATCGCCCTCGCGCGCAATCGCGCGGGCCAGCAACTGCTGGGCCTGGAGATTATCGGGTTGCAGCCGCACCAGCCGCGCCAGCAGGCCTGACGCGACGCTGAAATTGCCGGCCCGGAATTCCAGCACGCCGCCCAGGAGCATGGCGGCGGGCATGTCGCGCAGCGCGGTGCCGGTGCGTTGCAGGATGCTGCGGGCCAGATCGGTCTGCCCGGCGCGCGCGGCGATCACCGCCTGGAAATAGAGCGCGCGAACATTGCCGGGATCGACCTCGGCCAGCTTGCGCACCACCACCAGCATGGCGCGGGCCTGGCCCATGTCGCCCAGCGTGGCGGCATATTCGGCCAGCAGGTCGGGATCCTGGGGCCGAATCGCCAGGCCCTGTTCGAACCACGGCAGCGCGGCGCGCAGCCCGAACTGTTCGCGCACCAGCATGCCGCGCAGCACCAGGGCGTGGGGGTTCTGCGGCGCCAGCGCGACGGCGCGCGTGGCGGCTTCCACCGCCTGGGCCTGTTCCCCGCCGGCAAAGCGCAGGCGGGCGATCGACACCCACAGGTCTGCGTCGGCCGGGGCCAGGCGCAAGGCCTGGTCGAAAGCCTTGCCAGCGTCGGGCAAGCGCCCATCGGCCAGGGCCAATTCGCCGCGCATGCGCCAACCCAGAGCCGCCGTATCGGGCGTGAAGGCAGCGCCGCCATCAAGCAGGAGATGGGCATCCCCCCGCGCCCCGCGCGCCAGCAGCGCGGCGGCCAGATCGGCACGCAGGGCATCGGCCGGGGCGCCATGGCGCAGCGCCTCGCGCAGGGCCACTTCGGCAGAGATCGGGTCACGCCGCGCCAGGGCCGCGCGCGCCTTGGCCCGCACGGCATCGAGCGGGGGTCCATCGGCCACCGCCTGCCCCACCGGCACCAGCGCCAGCAGCAGCCCGAGCAGGGGCGCTAGCAAGGCGCGGGCGCGATCACCCATGCATGTCATACTGCTTGAGCAGGTCATAGAGCGTGGGCCGGCTGATCCCGAGCAGGCGCGCCGTGCTGGAAATGTTGCCTTCGCTGCGCGCCAGGGCATGGCGGATCGCCTTGCGATCGGCTGCCTCGCGCACGGCCTTGAGATTGAGCGGATTGTCCGCCGCCGCATCGGGATTGGGCAGATCGAGATCGGCGGCCGCCACCAGCTTGCCATCGGCCATGATCACCGCGCGCTTCACCCGGTTTTCCAGCTCGCGCACGTTGCCCGGCCAGCCCCAGCCATCGATGGCAGCCAGGGCATCGGGGGCAAAGCCCTTGACCGCCGGGTTCATCTGCGCGGCAAACCGGGTGAGAAACGCCTTGGCCAGCAAAGTGGCATCGCCTGGCCGCTGCGCCAGGCCAGGGATCTTCACCACGATTTCGGCGAGGCGATACCACAGGTCTTCGCGAAAGCGCCCGTCGGCGATCATCGCTTCCAGGTTCTGGTGCGTGGCACAGACGATGCGCGTGTCCACCGCGATGGAGCGCCGCCCGCCAATCCGCTCGATCGTGCGTTCCTGCAGGAAGCGCAGCAGCTTGACCTGAAGCTGGAGCGGAATGTCGCCCACTTCATCGAGGAACAGCGTACCGCCACTGGCCTGCTCGATCTTGCCCTCGGTGGTCTTGACCGCGCCGGTGAAGGCGCCCTTCTCGTGGCCGAACAGCTCGCTTTCCAGCAGGTTTTCCGGGATCGCGGCGCAGTTGATCGCCACGAACGCACCGCTGGCCCGGCCCGACGCCTCGTGCAAACCGCGCGCCAGCAATTCCTTGCCAGTGCCGCTGGCGCCCAACAGCATGACCGAGACATTGGTGTTGGCCACCCGTTCGATCGTGCGGGCCACTTTCACCATTTCCGGCGCGGCCGTGATCATGTTGCCCAGCACGCGGTTATCGGCCGGGGCGCGGGTGGCGAGCGTGCGGTTTTCCGCCTCGATCCGGTGCAGGTGCAGCGCGCGGCGCACGATCAGGCCCAGCGCATCGATATCCACCGGCTTGGGATAGAAGTCATAGGCGCCTTGCGCCACGGCACGCAGCGCGGATTCGCGCGCGCCATGGCCCGATGCGACGATGACCTTGGTATCGGGCTTGATCGCCATGATCGCATCCAGCACGGCAAACCCCTCGCTCACCCCGTCGGGATCGGGCGGCAGGCCCAGATCGAGCGTGACGACCGCCGGCTCCTCGGCGCGCAGCAACGTGAGCGCAGTGGCGCGATCACCGGCGATGAACACCTCGAAATCCTCGTAGGCCCATTTGAGCTGGGCCTGAAGCCCCGGATCGTCTTCCACGATAAGCAGCTTGGGGCGGGAATCGGTCATCATGCAATGTCCTGCTGGGAGTCCGGATTAGACAGGGCGGCGGTGCTGGCCAGCGGCAGGCGCACGGAAAAGCGGCTGCCCAGCCCTTCCCGGCTTTCCACATCGAGCCGGCCCCGCATCGCGCGGACCAGTTCACGCGCTTCGAACGCGCCGATGCCAAAGCCGCCCGGCTTGGTGGAAACAAATGGCTTGAACAGGCCATTGCGCACGAATTCGGCGCTCATTCCGCTGCCGGTGTCGATCACGTCGATGCAGCCGTGCAGGCCTTCGCTGCGCACCTGCATCACCACGGTGCGCGCGGGCGGGCTGGCATCGACGGCATTCTGCACGAGATGGGCCAGAACCTGGTCCAGCGTTTCGCGATGGGCCATGATCACGCAAGGATCGGCCTCTACCAGCGCCACGTGGGCGTGGCCGGCCACCTGGGGCCAGCGCGCGGCCAGCGCCTGCGCCACGGCCCCGGCATCGACCGGGGAAAGCTGCTCGACATTGCCCGCGCCGTAGCGCGAAAGGCGGGCCAGCAGGGCATTGAGCTTGTCGGCCGAATTGCTCAGCGTGACGAGCATGTCCTTGCGGAATTCGGGATTGTCGGCATGGCGCTGCGCGTTGCGCGCCAGCAGGCCAAGCTGGCTCGCCAGGTTCTTGATATCGTGCATCACGAAGGCGATGCGGCGGTTGAATTCATCGAACCGGCTGGCTTCGAGCAGGGCAAGCTGCCCGTTGCTTTCGGCGATATAGCTGGCGAGCTGGTGGCCGACCACGCGCAGCAGATCGAAATCCTCCCAATCGAGCTTGCGCGCCACGGCCGGGCGACCCAGCACGACAAGGCCAACCAGCCGATCGAAGTGGAGCAGCGGGACGAGCGCCCAGATCGACTCTTCGGCGATCATCCACGCCGGGGTGACGGCGGCCTCCCCCTGGTGGTCGATCCCGCCGCGCACTTCGTCGAGATCGACGATGAAGCCACCGCGTTCGAAAAAGGCCGCGCCGGCCGCGTCCATCGCTTGCGCCGGCACATCGAGCGTGGCCCATTGCCAGCGGGCAGCCAGGACCAGCTCGCCACCGTCGGCCGGAACCAGCAGCGCGCCGCGCGCACTGTCGGTGATATCGGCCACGGCCTGGACCACACGGGCGTGCAAGGGCACGGCATCGGCGCCGCCATCGGCGCCCACCCGCGCGCCGCCGCGCCCGATGGTGTTGGTAAACCGCAGCCATTCGGCGCGATAGTCATAGCGGTGCTGGAAAAAGTGCTTGGACACCATCACGTTGAGCCAGCTGCGCAGCCGTCCCGAGGGCATCAGCGCCAGCACCAGCACCGTGGTGGCAAAGACAAAGCCCAGTTGCGTGAGCATGGTGGCATTGCCCCCTGCCCAGGCAACGGACTGCGCCACGCCCACCATGACCAGCATGTACCCACCGATCACCAGCAGCGAGAGCGACTGGAACGCCACCGCGCGCGAGGGGGAAAAACGCCCCGTTGCGCGCTCTCGCGCCGCGCCGGTGGCCAGCAGCACCACGCCGAGCAGCGCCGCGAGCGCACGCAGGGCGACGAGTTCGGCCGGCGTGCCGCGCACCAGATAGGCGATGGTATAGAAATTGAGATCGTAGCCCCAGATCAGGGCCAGCGCCGCGCAGGTCCACCGCACCGCCGCGCGCTGGGCGGTCATGGCCCCTGCATAGAGATTGTGCACCAGGACCAGCGCGCCGGTGATGACCAGCAGGCGCAGCATGACCGAAATCTGGAAGATCATCGCCACGGCCGGCGCAACCATGCGGAACCGCCAATCGAGCACCATCAGCGCCAGTTGCAGCAGTTCCACCACGGCCAGCACCACCAGCACCGGGCGCACCGGCGCAACCGATTCGTGCCGCCCGTCGCGCGCGAACAGGGCATAGACCACCAGCAGCCAGGCCAGGTTGCGTGCCACGTCGGCCATCAGCGCCAGCGGATCGCCCGGGGTGAGCGCAGCCTGGAGCAGCGCCCAGACGGCACTGACCAGCACGGCCCCCACGGCGGCGCGGCTGACCGGCTTGCCCCGCCGCTGCCGTTCCACCTGCCACATGCCCAGCACCAGCGCGCCGAACGCCGCCAGCACGAAGACCCATTGGCCCAGCCCTATCCATCCCACCGGGGCGAGCATCGTGCGCAGCCCCTCAGCGCGCACCTTCGTGCCACAGCACCACGCGCAGGGTCTGCAGCAGGATCAGCAGGTCGAGGAAGGGGGTGTAGTTCTTGGCGTAATAGAGATCGTATTCCAGCTTGTGCCGCGCATCTTCGATCGAGGCGCCATAGGGATAGTTGATCTGCGCCCACCCGGTGATGCCGGGCTTCACCATGTGCCGCTCGGCATAATAGGGCAGGTGCTCTTCCAGGTCGGACACGAATTCGGGCCGTTCGGGACGCGGGCCCACGAAGCTCATCTGGCCCTTGAGCACGGTCCAGGTCTGGGGCAGTTCGTCGATGCGCAGCTTGCGGATCAGGCGGCCGATGCGGGTAACGCGCGGGTCGTTCTTGGCGGCCCATTGCGCGCCATCCACTTCGGCATCGGTGCGCATGGAGCGCAGCTTGATGAGATTGAACGTCTCGCCATAAAGACCCACGCGGGTCTGCCGAAAGAACGCCGGGCCCTTGCTGTCGAGCTTTACCAGGATCGCGAACAGCACGATGATCGGAGCGGTAAGCGCCAGCAGAATCACGCTGGCGCAGATATCGAACGCCCGCTTGATCGCGCCCGACAGCATCCGGCCAGAGGAAAATCCGTCGGAAAAGATCAGCCAGCTGGGATTGACCGTATCGAGATCGACGCGGCCGGTCTCGCGCTCCACGAAAGTGGAGAAATCATTCACGTGGACGCCGGTGGTCTTGATCCGCAGGAGGTCCTTGAGCGGCAGGGCGTTGCGCCGCTCCTCCAGCGCCAGGACCACTTCGCTCACGCCCAGGTTTTCGACAAAGCGGGTGAGATTGGGCAGTGCGTCACGGCTGATCGCCTCTTCCACCACGGGGGGCTGGCCGCTCATCGCCACATAGCCAACGATGACGAAGCCGGATTCGGGCCGCTCGCCCAGCTTGCGCAGCCGGTCGGCGCGGTTGCCGGCGCCCAGCACCAGCACGCGGCGGCGAAACGCGGCGGTGCCTAGAAACCCGCCCAGCACCAGGCGCACGCCCACCAGCAGCACCAGCGAGATGACCATGGCGTAGAACAGGTTGGAGCGCCACAGCGTGTGCCCCGGGATGAGGAAATAGACAACCGATAGCGCGATGATCCCAAGGCTGACGGCCACCATCAGCCGCGCCGTGGCGTAGCGCATCGAGCGCAGCGCATCGGAGCCATAGACGCCCACCGAAACCATCGCGGTGTGCACCAGCACGGCAAAGGTGAGCAGCGGCAGGACCCGGTCGGCCGGGCTGCCCACATCGATGCCGATCTGGTGCGCACGCACCATCCAGCCCAGTTCACCCGCCAGGATCAGCAGCCAGAAATCGATCATTCCCAGCAGGAAAACGGCATTGGGGATATAGTGTTTGAACAGGCGGATCATCAGGCCAAGGGTATCCCACTGTGCCCGGCATGGGCGCTTCGTTGACTGGCATTGCGTGAACGGGCGTATCGTTAGCAGGGGCATAAGCCCGCGTGGGTAAATTGTCGGTGAATCTGACAAGTCACGGTTAACAACGTCGGCTTGGCTTACAGCCTCTCCTCCCTACTGGCCGAGTGCGTCAATCCCTGCCATGCTGGCGCGCATGCGGCAGAAAGAACTGCGCCTGGCCCTTGTTTCCACCGGCGGCATCAGCCTGGCGGTCTATATGCATGGGGTTACCAAGGAGTTGTGGCACCTCTCGCGCGCGAGTTGCGCGGTGCATGCCAAGGGCCTGCCGATGGTGACGCCCAAGCCCGGCATCGAAGACGTGTGGATGCGGCTGCTCGACACCATCCACGCCCAGCGCGGGCAGCGATTGCGCGTGCTGGTCGACATTCTTTCCGGCGCCAGTGCCGGAGGCATCAACGCGGTGTTCCTGGCCCAGGCCCTGGTCACCGGGCAAAGCCTGGAGCCACTGACCCGGCTGTGGCTGGCGCGGGCCGACAGCGACGTGCTGCTTGATCCCGATGCGCGGCCGTGGGGGCGCTTTGCCAAGTTCTGGGCGCAGCCGCTTGTCTGGGCCGTGCTGCGCTGGCCCGCCTTGCGCCGCAGCGGCGGCGAACTGGCACAGGAAGTGGGGCCTGAAACGCGCGGGGAAGTGCGCCGCAAGGTTTCGCGGCTGATCCGTGCGCGCTGGTTTGCCCCGCCGTTCAGCGGCATCGGCTTTTCCCGCCTGCTGGCCGAGGCACTCGATGCGATGGCGCGCAGCGGCAATGCCGCGCCGCTCTTGCCGCCGGGTCACCCGATCGACCTGATGGTGACGGCCACCGATTTTGCCGGGCACCCTGCCCCGCTGCGGCTCAACAGCCCGCCAGTGGTGGAGGAAAACGAACACCGCCTGGCCATCGGCTTTCGCGCCGAAGCGCGCGCGCATACCGGCGAAGGCCTGGCGCCGGTGCCCGAACTGGTCATGGCCGCGCGCGCGACGGCGAGTTTTCCCGGCGCCTTTCCGCCGCTGACCCTGGCCGAGATCGACATGCTGGCGGCCGAGCGGGGCGAGGCCTGGCCGAGCCGATCGGCTTTCCTGCAGCGCATCATGCCGCAGCGTTGGCGGCGCGGGACGCTGGACCAGGCCGCGCTTGTCGATGGGGCGGTCTTGGTCAACCGGCCGTTTGCGCCCGCGATGGCGGCGCTGGGCAGCCGGCCCTCCCGGCGCGAAGTGGACCGGCGCTTCGTCTATCTCGATCCCGCGCCGCATGCCCCGGCGCAAGGGCCGCAGCCCGCCGCGCCGGTTGGCTTTCTTTCTGCCATCTTTGGCGCGCTTTCCACAATCCCCCGCGAGCAGCCGATCCGCGACAACCTGGAAGCGCTGGAACGGCAATCGCGCGAGCGGCTGCGGCTGCGCGCCATCGTCGATTCGCTGCAGGGCGAGATCGAGGATACCGTGGCGCGCCTGTTCGGCCACACGCTGTTCTTCGATTGGCCCAATCCCAAGCGGCTGATCGGCTGGCGCGCACGGGCGCAGCAGGCCGCCGCCCAGCAGGCCGGCTATGCCTTTCACGGCTATGCGCAGGTCAAGCTGGCGGGAATCGTGGCCGATCTGGCCGAGTTGATCACCCAGGCCCTGCCCGCCGACGACAACGCCGGGGTGGAAGAAGCCCTGTGGCATCACCTGGCGCAGCAGGGGCTGGACAACCTGAGCGCGCGAGGCGGCGGCGCAACGACCCCGGCCATTGCCTTTTTCCGCGCGCACGACCTGTCATTTCGCATCCGCCGCCTGAAACTGCTGGCCCGGCGGCTGACCACCGATTGGGACGAGGCGGCCGAGATCGCGCCCGCCGCGCGCGAGGCGGCGCGCGACGTGGTCTATCGCGCGCAGGCGCTGTACCAGGCGCGCGCCAGCCTGCACGGGCTGGGCCCCGGCTTTGCCGCCAGCGCCGCCGTGGTGCGCGAAGACCCCGGCGCGGTGCTGGCGGCCATTGCCGCCCGTCGCGATCTGGCGCGGCTGGACGATGAAGTGGATGGCATGTTCGTCCATGCACTGGGCGCGATGGACAAGGCGCTGCGCCGCCGTTTCCTCCACGCCTATCTGGGCTTTCCGTTTTATGACGTGGCCACGCTGCCGCTCTTCCAGGGCGATGGCCTGGGCGAATTCGATCCGGTCAAAGTGGACCGCATTTCACCCGAAGACGCCACCGCGATCCGCGATGGCGGCACGCGCGCCTGCCTCAAGGGCATTGCCTTCACCCACTTTGGCGCCTTCTTCAGTCGTGCCTGGCGCGAGAACGACTACTTGTGGGGTCGCCTCAACGGCGCAGAGCGGCTGATCGACATGGTCTGTTCGACACTGGACGATCCGCTCGATCCCGCGCTGGTGGACGGCTTCAAGCGCGATGCCTTTCTGGCGATCCTGGATGAGGAAGAGCCGAGGTTGCGAGCCGAGCGGGGGTTGGTGCCGGGGATTCGCGGGGAGGTTGAGGCGCGGTTTGCAACGGGGGAGCCAGGGTTCCACCACCCCCCGACCCCCTCCTCTGAAGAGGAGGGGGAGTAAAGGCAGAAAAGCCCCCTCCTCTTCAGAGGAGGGGGCTGGGGTAGTGTTGGAGTTTACCCGACCTTAGTCCGTCAGATCGGTCCAGGCGTCCTTGATGCGTTCGAAGAAGCCCTTGGATTGGGGGCATTCCTCGCCGGTTTCGGTGGCCTGGAATTCGCGCAGCAATTCGCGCTGGCGGGCCGAAAGCCGGCTTGGGGTTTCCACCTGGATTTCCACCACGAGATCGCCCGAACCGCGCCCTTGCAGCACCGGCATGCCCGCGCCGCGCTTGCGCAGTTGCTTGCCCGACTGGATGCCGGCGGGAATCTCGATCGCATGGCGGCTGCCATCGAGACCGGGAATCTCGATCTCGCCGCCCAGGGCGGCGGTGGTGAAGCTGATCGGCGCGCGCGTCAGCAGCGTGGTGCCGTCGCGTTCGAACACCTTGTGCCGCGCGATGTGCAGGAAGATGTAGAGATCGCCTGCCGGGGCACCATTCGGCCCGGCCTCACCCTTGCCAGCCAGGCGGATGCGGGTGCCGGTATCCACGCCGGCGGGCACGTCCACCGCCAGGGTCTGCGGCATGTCTACCCGGCCTTCGCCGCGGCAATGGCGGCAGGGCTTTTCGATCACTTCGCCGCGCCCATGGCAGTTGGGGCAGGCGCGTTCGACCATGAAGAAGCCCTGTTGTGCCCGCACCTTGCCATGGCCGCCGCACAAGTTGCAGCGACGGGCAGAGGTACCGGGCGTGGCGCCCGAGCCCTTGCACGGTTCGCACGGCTGCGAGACTTCCACCTTGATTTCGGCGGTCTTGCCATGGAACGCCTCTTCCAGCGTGATTTCCATGTCATAGCGCAAGTCTGCGCCGCGCCGGCTTTGCTGCCGGCCACCGCCGCCGCCAAAGGCGCCGCCGAAGATCGTTTCGAAGATATCGCCGATGTCGCCGAAATCGCCGCCGCCAAAGCCGCCTGCACCGCCGCCGCCGGGGCCGCCCTGCTGGAACGCGGCATGGCCATAGCGATCATAGGCGGCGCGTTTCTGCGGATCGGAGAGGCAGGCATAGGCCTCGTTGATCTGCTTGAACTTGGCTTCGGAATCCTGGCAACCCGGATTCTTGTCCGGGTGGTATTTCATCGCCAGCTTGCGGAACGCCGTCTTGATGACCTTGTCATCAGCCGTGCGTTCCACTTCCAGCAATTCGTAATAATCGGCTTCGACTGCCATAAGAAAGCCCTCTCCCCACAAGGGGAGAGGGCCTGGGCGAAAGCCATGATTAGGCGTTCCTGGTCCCCTCTCCCCTTCCCCTGCCCGGTATCGGGGCAAGGGAGGGGGTCATGTTGCAGATCAAGCCTTGGTGTCGTCCACTTCCGAGAACTCGGCGTCGACAACGCCGTCGTCCTTGGGCGCTTCCGCGCCGGGCGAGGCGGCACCGGCCTGTTCCTTCTCGTAGATCGCCTGGCCCAGCTTCATCGCCTTGTCGGTGAGAGCCTGGGTCTTGGCGGTCATTTCTTCAACATTGCCGCTTTCGATCGCGGTCTTGGCTTCCGCCAGGGCCGCTTCGATTTCGGCCTTGAGGCCAGCGTCAACCTTGTCGCCATGCTCTTCGAGCTGGCGCTCGGTGGCGTGGACCAGGCTTTCGGCGTTGTTCTTGGCCTCGGCCGCTTCGCGACGCTTCTTGTCGTCGGCCGCGAACTTTTCAGCATCGCGCACCATCTGGTCGATATCGGCGTCGGACAGGCCGCCCGATGCCTGGATGCGGATCTGCTGTTCCTTGCCGGTGCCCTTGTCCTTGGCCGAAACGTTGACGATGCCGTTGGCGTCGATGTCGAACGTCACTTCGATCTGCGGCACGCCGCGCCGTGCGGGCGGAATGCCGAGCAGGTCGAACTGGCCCAGCAGCTTGTTGTCCTGCGCCATTTCGCGTTCGCCCTGGAACACGCGGATGGTCACGGCCTGCTGGTTGTCTTCCGCGGTCGAATAGACCTGGCTCTTCTTGGTGGGGATCGTGGTGTTGCGGTCGATCATCTTGGTCATGATGCCGCCCAGCGTTTCGATACCCAGCGAAAGCGGGGTCACGTCGAGCAGCAGCACGTCCTTGACGTCGCCCTGGAGCACGCCGGCCTGGATGGCCGCGCCCATGGCCACGACTTCGTCAGGGTTCACGCCGGTATGCGGATCCTTGCCGAAGAAGTCCTTCACCACGTCGCGCACCTTGGGCATGCGGGTCATGCCGCCCACGAGCACCACGTCGTCGATGTCCTTGGCGGTGAGGCCGGCATCGGCCAGCGCCTTGCGGCAGGGTTCGAGCGTGCGATCGATCAGCTTGCCGACCAGCCGCTCAAGATCCGAACGGGTGATGGTTTCCACCAGGTGCAGCGGGGTGGTGCTGCCACCTTCCATGCGCGCGGTGATGAAGGGCAGGTTGATTTCGGTGGTCTGGGCCGAAGACAGCTCGATCTTGGCCTTTTCCGCCGCTTCCTTGAGGCGTTGCAGGGCAAGCTTGTCGCCACGCAGGTCAAGGCCTTCCTTGCTCTTGAACTTGTCCGCCAGGTATTCGACCAGCGCGGTGTCGAAGTCTTCACCGCCCAGGAACGTATCGCCGTTGGTGGACTTCACTTCGAACACGCCATCGCCGATTTCCAGGATGGAGATGTCGAAGGTGCCGCCGCCGAGGTCGTACACGGCAATGGTCTTGCCGTCCTGCTTGTCGAGGCCATAGGCGAGCGCGGCCGCCGTGGGTTCGTTGATGATGCGCAGCACTTCAAGACCCGCGATCTGGCCGGCATCCTTGGTTGCCTGGCGCTGTGCGTCGTTGAAGTAAGCCGGCACGGTGATCACCGCCTGCGTCACGGTTTCGCCGAGGTAGCTTTCGGCGGTTTCCTTCATCTTCTGAAGGGTATAGGCCGAAATCTGCGACGGGCTGTAATCCTGCCCACCAGCCTTGACCCAAGCATCGCCGTTCTTGCCCTTGGTGATCGTGTAGGGCACCAGTTCGGTGTCCTTCTGGGTCAGCGGATCGTCGAAGCGACGGCCGATCAGACGCTTGACCGCGAAGATCGTGTTGTCAGGGTTGGTCACGGCCTGGCGCTTGGCCGGCTGGCCGATCAGGCGCTCGCCGTCCTTGGTGAAGGCCACGATCGAAGGCGTCGTGCGTGCGCCTTCCGAATTCTCGATGACCTTGGGCGTACCCCCATCCATCACCGCGACGCAGCTGTTGGTCGTGCCGAGGTCGATACCAATAACTTTAGCCATGTTTCCCCATATCCTTGCGTGTTGACACCGCTAACTCGGGCGTCCCCCTTGTGGGCAGGCGCCACCTTGGCGGCTCGTTACGGGCGGGATATAGGTGCGCTTGCGCTTGGCACAAGCCCCGCGCGTGCTATGGCTGGCCCACATTTTCACGCTTATCGAAAAGAAGGATCGCCCGCCATGCGCGCACAAGTTCCTGCCCGCCGTGCCTTTGCAACCGTGAGCCTTGGCCTCGCCCTGGCACTGGCCGGCTGCAGCAAGCCTGCGCCGCAGGAAAGCCCGAGCGCGGCGGCAAGCCTCGATGCCACGCCGGAAAACGCACCGGGCACCACGCTGACCGACGCCACCGTGCAACTGCCCGCCGTGGCCGGCAATCCCGGCGTCGCCTATTTCACCGTGGCCCAGGGCAGCGGCCCTGACCGCCAACTGGTGGCGGTGCATGTGGATGGCGCTGGCCGCGCGGAAATGCACGAAAGCGCGATGAAGGATGGCATGATGCAGATGTCACCCTTGCAGACGGTCGCATTGCAATCGGGCAAGAGCGTGGAATTCAAGCCGGGTGGCAACCATGTCATGCTGTTCGACCTTGCGCCCAGCCTCAAGGCGGGCGGCGTGACCGAATTGACGATCACGCTCGACAATGGCGACAAGGCGACTACCAAGGCCAAGGTGGTGGGCCCCGGCGGCGCCGAAGCCGCGGGCGACATGGGACACATGGACCATATGTGAGGGCGGCGCGTGGCGGCGATGCATGCCCGCCCGCTCACGGCCGGGGAAGTGGCGCTGGGGCGCAGCATCTTTCGCGATGCCATAGACTGGCCGCGCGTGGAGTTGCGCCGGCGGCGCTGGTGGCCGTTCCAGAAAACCAACGTGGTCATGGCGCCGGCCGGGCATATTCATTTTCACCCGCGCGCCGATTTCTGGTCAGCCGACTTTTCGCACGAACGGTTGAGCCTGCAGGGCTTGCTCATTCATGAGCTTTGCCACGTATGGCAATGGCAACAAGGCATTTTCCTGCCTTTGCGGCGGCATCCGTTCTGCCGCTATGAGTATCGGCTGGAACCGGGCAAGCGATTTGCCCGCTATGGCCTGGAACAGCAGGCCGAAATCGTGCGCCATGCCTTCTTGTTGCAGCAAGGCGCGCAACTGCCCGATCGGCCGCCCTTGCCAGCCTATCGGGCAGTGCTGCCATTCTGATCAGCAGACGCGGTAGTTGCGCCCGTCGGCGTCGGTTCGCCAGCAATCCTTCTTGACCTGCGAGCCGGCCGCCGCGCCCACCGCGCCGCCGATGGCCGCGCCCGTGCCGATATTGCCGCCGGAAACACCGGCCACCGCCGCGCCAACGCCGGCACCAGCCAAACCACCTTCGCCCGCATAGTTGCGCGCGCACCCGGCCAGCGAAAGCGCCGCCAGAGCCATCGAAGCGGGAATCAGGAACTTCCTACCCATGAGAAATCCTCCATGTGCCTCCCGTTGTCACGAGAGGTTACGATGGAGGGGCAGGTTTGGTTCCGTGTTAGCGTGTTGCTGGCAAGCGAGATCAGGCGTCGAAACGAAAAGCCCCCACCTGTTCCGAGGCGGGGGCTTTTGTCTGAGGCGAGGCCTGGAGCGACCTGTCGGGTCAATCCGGCTTCTTGGCGACCACGACCATCGCCGGACGCAGCAGGCGGTCCTTGATGGTGTAGCCGGCCTGGAGTTCCTGCACCACGGTGCCGGGTTCATGCTCGGCCGAGGGCACTTCCATCATCGCCTGGTGCTGATGCGGGTCGAGCGGCAGGCCGCGTGCGGCGATGCGGCTGATGCCGTGGTTGCCAAAGACCTTTTCGATCTCGCGGCCAGTGGCCTCAAGCCCGGTCACCAGGTTCTTGAACTTCTCATCCTCGCGCAAGTCAGCCGGGATCGATTCCAGCGCGCGGGCAAGGTTGTCGGCCACCGAAAGGATATCGCGGGCAAAGCTGGTGGCGGCATAGGCGCGCGCGTCGGCAATGTCCTTTTCCATGCGGCGGCGCACGTTCTGGGTTTCGGCCTTGGCGTAAAGCACGTCCTGCTTGGCGACTTCCAGCGATTCGCGCAGGGCGGCCAGTTCGGCCGCATGATCGGCCGAAGGAGCGCCCGCGTCCTTCAGATCATCAGGCACGCCGGCCAGTTCGGCTTCGACTTCGGCGTCATGGGGGCGCGTCTCGTTATCGCTCATTTGCGTGAAAATCCGTCTTGTCCGATAAGTTTGCCCAAGGATTGGGCCGTGAAATCCACCATGGGGACGACGCGCGCATAATTCAACCGCGTTGGGCCGATCACGCCGACCACGCCGACCACCCGGCCTTCGCCATCGCGCCAGGGCGAGGCGATGACCGAGGAACCCGAGAGCGAGAACAGGCGGTTCTCGCTGCCGATGAAAATGCGCGTGGCCTGCGCCTCGCGCGCGGCATCGAGAACGCCGGCAATCGCCTCGGCGCTTTCCAGCTCGTCCAGCAATTGCCGCACGCGCTCGATATCGCCCAGCGCGGTTTCATCGAGCAGGTTGGCCTGCCCGCGCACCACCAGGACCGGGCGCTGCGCCGCGTCCATGCTCCACACGGCCAACCCGCGCTGCACCAGATCCGCGCTCGCCGCATCGAGCGCGCTGCGTCCGCCCGCGATCTCGTCGCGAATGGCGCTGACCGCCTCGCCCAGCGTGCGCCCGGCCAGCCGCGCGGTGAGATAGTTGGAAGCCTGATCGAGCACGAACGGCGCGATCGGCGCCGGCAGGTCGATCACGCGGTTCTCGATCGCGCCGTCTTCGGCCACCAGCACGGCCAGCGCCCGCAACGGCGAGAGCGGCACGAAGGAAAGCTGCACCAGGCGCGGTTCGCGGCGGGGCACCATGATCACCGCCGCCCCGGCAGAAAGATCGGAGAGCGCTGTGGTGGCCGCAGCCAAGGCCGCCTCGATCGTGCCGCCGCCCGCGCGGCTGCGTTCCAGCCCGCGCTCGATTTGGGCACGCTCGGCCGCCGAAGGTTCGGCCACTTGCATGATCCCGTCGACGAACAAGCGCAGGCCCATTTCGGTGGGCATGCGTCCGGCGCTGGTATGGGGCGCGGCAAGCAGCCCGGCATCCTGCAGTTCCTGCAGCACCGAGCGGATCGAGGCTGGCGAGAGATTGACGCTGCCACTGCCGGCCAGCGTCTTGGACCCGACGGGTTGGCCCGACGCGATATAGCCTTCCACGACCAGACGGAAAATGTCGCGCGCGCGATTGGACAGTTCGGTGAGCGTGGGACCATGCATACCGCGCCCTTATGTAGAAGCATTGGCCCGGGGCTCAAGGGATTTGCTTGCGGGAGGGATTTGCTTGCGACTGGCCACGCAATCGGCCAAGGCAGCGCCCAATTCAGGCACCCACCATCAAGGAATTTCTACATGCGTCCTTCCGGCCGCGCCGCCGATCAGATGCGGGCGATCACTATCGAGACCAATTTCACCAAGCATGCCGAGGGTTCCGTCCTCATCGGCTTTGGCGATACCAAGGTGCTGGTCACCGCTTCGGTCGAAGAACGCGTGCCGCCCTTCCTGCGCGGCAAGGGCGAAGGCTGGGTGACGGCGGAATATTCGATGCTGCCCCGCGCCACCCACACCCGCGGCAGCCGCGAAGCGGCCAAGGGTAAGCAATCGGGCCGCACCCAGGAAATCCAGCGCCTGATCGGCCGCTCCTTGCGCGCCGTGACCGATCTCAAGAAGCTGGGCGAACGCCAGATCACCCTGGATTGCGACGTGATCCAGGCCGATGGCGGCACCCGCACCGCGTCGATTTCCGGTGCCTGGGTGGCGCTGCGCCTGGCGGTGCAGAAGCTGATGGATGCCGGCGCGATTGCCGAGGATCCGCTGACGCGCAAGGTGGCGGCGATTTCCTGCGGCATCGTCAAGGGCACCCCGGTGCTCGACCTGGATTACATCGAAGACAGCTCGGCCGATGCCGACGCCAACTTCGTGCTGATCGAAGGCGGCCATATCGCCGAAGTGCAGGCGACCGCCGAAGGCGCGACCTATGACGAAGAAGCGCTACTGCGCCTGCTGCGTCTGGCGCGCCTGGGCTGCAACGACATCTTTGCCGCCCAGGAAAAGGCCGTCGCGCGGTGACACGCAAGCTCACCCCCGGCAAGCTGGTGATCGCCACGCACAACAAGGGCAAGCTCAAGGAAATGCAGGCCTTGCTGGCGCCCTATGGCATGGAATGCCTGTCGGCCGGGGAACTGGGCCTGCCCGAACCGGACGAGACCGGCACAACCTTTGCCGAAAACGCGCTGATCAAGGCGCATGCCGCCGCCAAGGCCGCCAACCTTCCGGCGCTGTCGGACGATTCCGGGCTGAGCGTGGCGGCACTGGGCGGCGCGCCGGGGGTCTATACCGCCGATTGGGCCGAAGCGAGCCCGCTGGAAGGCGGCCCCGGGCGCGATTGGTACATGGCGATGGGCAAAGTGGAGGGCAAGCTGGCCCAGCTTGGCCCCGATGCGCCGCGCGACGCCTGGTTCACCTCGATGCTGGCACTGGCCTGGCCCGATGGCGAGGCGCAGACCTTTGAAGGGCGGATCGACGGCACGCTGACCTGGCCGCCGCGCGGCACGCTGGGCTTTGGCTATGACCCGGTGTTCGTACCGGAGGGTGGGACGCAAACCTTTGCCGAGATCGACCCCGCGCAGAAGAACGCGGTGAGCCATCGCGCGCGGGCCTTTGCCAAGCTGGTCGCCGCGCAGTTTGCGGGGTAGGTTGCTTTAGGGTTCGCACCACCCCCAACCCCCTCCTCTAAAGAGGAGGGGGCTTTGGAAGCCGACTACTCCCCCTCCTCTTCAGAGGAGGGGGTCGGGGGGTGGTGGAAGCCTGAAACAACCCTATCTGGAGTAAAAATGCCCCCACTCGCCCTCTACATCCATTGGCCGTTCTGCCTCGCCAAGTGCCCCTATTGCGACTTCAACAGCCATGTCCGCGCCAAGACCGACATGGCCGCATGGGAAGCCGCCTTGCTGGCAGACATGGCACACGAGGCGGCGCTGTTGCCGGGGCGGGAGTTGACCTCGATCTTTTTCGGCGGCGGCACGCCCTCGTTGATGCCGCCCGCGCTGGTGGCGCGGCTGATCGAGGCAGCCGGGCAGCACTGGCGCCTGTCCGACAGCATCGAGATCACGCTGGAAGCCAATCCATCCTCGGTCGAAGCGGCCAATTTTGCCGCGCTGGCAGGTGCTGGCATCAACCGCGTGTCGCTTGGGCTCCAGGCGCTGGACGACGAGACGCTGCATTTCCTGGGCCGCCTGCACGATGCGGCCGAGGGGCTGGCCGCGCTAGACGTGGCGCAGCGCCATTTCGCGCGGGTGACGTTCGACCTGATCTATGCCCGCCCCGGCCACACGCCCGAAAGCTGGCTGGCCGAACTGGACCGCGCGCTGGCGCTCGGCACCGGTCATATGTCGCTGTACCAGTTGACGATCGAACCCGGCACGCGCTTTGCCACGCTGGTGCGTGAGGGGCGCTTCACCCCGCTGGATGACGATGCCGCCGGCGATCTCTTCGCGCTGACACGCGAGCGGATGAACGCGGCCGGCTTGCCTGCCTATGAAATCAGCAACCACGCCCGGCCCGGCGAGGAAAGCCGCCACAATCTGACCTATTGGCGCTATGGCGACTATGCCGGCATCGGGCCTGGTGCCCACGGCCGGCGGCTGCACACCGCCACGGTGCGCCACAAGAAGCCCGAAAACTATCTGCGCGCGGTGGCGCAGCAAGGCCATGGCCTGGCGGAGGAACGCGCGCTGGGCCGCAGCGAACAGACCAGCGAAGCGCTGCTTATGGGCCTGCGCCTGGCCGAAGGGGTGGACGTGGGCGCGCTGGCCACCCGTTTCGGCCTGCCCGAAGCGCTGCTGATCGATCCGGCCAAGCGCGCGTTTCACGGCCGCAATGGCCTGCTGCGCGAAACCGGCACCCGGCTGGTGGTGACCGAGGCGGGGATGCCGCTGCTCGATGCCTTGCTGGCCGAATTGGTGCCGGCAGACCTGGTCGCCTGACCGGCCATGGAAAGCGCCATCGACAGGGCCGGCCTGCTCATCGCCTGGCACGATCATCTGGCGCTCTCGCTGCGCCGCTCCCCCCACACGGTGCGCGCCTATCACAAGACGGCGGTACGCCTGCTTGACGCCTTGCCGCCCGGTCAGGACTGGGCCAGCCTTGCCCGGCTAGACGCGCCGCGCCTGCGCCAGCACCTGGCCGAGCGGCGGGCCGATGGATTGGTCAACACCTCTGCCGCGCGGGAGCTTTCCGCGCTCAAGGCGTTCCTTGCATTCGCCCGCGCGCAGGCCGGATTGCCCGATGCCGCGCCACCCCGCCTGCGCGGTCCACGCGTGAAGAAAGGCCTGCCCCGACCGATCTCGCCCGACGATGCCGTGGCCCTGGCCGAAATGGTTTCGGAAGAGGCCGCACCGTGGATCGCCGCGCGCGACCGGGCCGTGTTGCTGCTGCTCTATGGCGCGGGCCTGCGCATTGCCGAAGCGCTGGCCCTGCCCGCCAGTGTGCTGCCCCTGGGCGAGCGGCTGACCGTGACCGGCAAGGGCGGGCGCCAGCGCGTGATCGCCCTGCTGCCCGTGGTGCGCGAGGCGGTGGCCGACTATGCCGGCCAAGTGCCCTGGCGCCTGGCGCGCGACGAACCACTGTTTCGCGGGGCCAAGGGCGGCCCGCTTTCCCCCGGCATGGTGCAGCGCGCGATGGCCCGCGCGCGTGTGGCGTTGGGCCTGCCGGCCACGGCCACACCGCACGCGCTGCGCCACAGCTTTGCCACGCACCTGCTGGGCGCCGGGGCGGACTTGCGCAGTCTGCAGGAACTGCTGGGGCATGCGAGCCTGTCTTCCACGCAGATCTACACGCGGGTGGATGCGGCGACTTTGCTGGATGCCTATCGCAATGCGCATCCGCGGGAGCGTGGAGAGTAGGCGATCCCCCCTTCCACCACCCGCTGCGCGGGCGGTCCCCCTCCCCCCGCTTTGCGGAGGGAGGATCCTTATTTCGCGCGCGGCAGGCGTAGCGTGGTGAGGAGGCCGCCGAGGTCTTCGCTTTCCCCCAGTGTCACTGCGCCGCCATAGAGTTCGGCCACGTCGCGCACGATGGCCAGGCCCAGGCCCGTGCCGGGCTTGCCGGTATCGAGCCGGGCGCCGCGGTCAAAGATGCGTTCGCGTTCGGCTTCGGGGATGCCCATGCCGTCATCCTCCACCCAGATGTCGCAGAAGCGGGGATCGGTAAGCACCGCATCAATGGTGATGAACACCGAGCCGCCGCCATACTTGGCCGCATTTTCCACCAGGTTGCCGAGGATTTCGTCAAGGTCCTGGCGCTCGATCGCCACGCCAGCGTCGCGATTGCCATCAAGGTCGAACCGCACCTGGGGATAGAGCCGGGTAACGGCGCGGACCACGGCATCGGCGCTTTCCCACACGGTGGCGCGCGAAAGGCCGGTGGCGCGGCGGCCCACGGCGCGGGCGCGGGCAAGGTGGTGATCAACCTGGCGGCGCATGACCGCCGCTTCGCGGATCACCGTATCGGAAAGATCAGAGGCGTGCGCCGTCGCCGCGTTCATCACCACGGTCAGCGGGGTTTTCAGCGCGTGCGCCAGATTGCCGGCATGGGTGCGCGCTTCTTCGGCCTGCTTTTCCGAATGGGCGAGCAGGAGGTTGATTTCCTCCACCAGCGGCTGGACTTCGAGCGGCAGCGGCTCGTTCACGCGGGCCGCGCCGCCATCGCGCATCGCGGCAATCGCCCGGCGCACGCGGCGCAGCGGGCCAAGCCCGTAGTAGGTCTGCAAGCCGGCCATGATGAACAGGCCCATGCCCAGCACCAGGAACGACCAGACCAGGATCGAACGGATGCGGCTGATCTGGGCGTCGAGCTCGCCCCTGCTCGCCGCCACGGAAAACTGCCAGAGCGTGTTGCTGCCCGGCAGGATCACCGAGCGCTCGATCATGCGCAGCCGCTCGCCATTGCCGAACTGGTTGGAATCATAGATGTGCGGCGCGGTATCGACATGGTCGCCGCGCAGCTTGAGCGTGCGGTCCCACAGCGAGCGCGAGGGGAAATCGTCGTGCCCCTGCCCCGAAATCTGCCAATAGAGCCCGCTGTTGGGCTCAAGGAAGCGCTGATCGCCCAGGGGCCGGTTGAAGAACACTTCGCCATCGGGGCCGATTTCGGCCGAGGCGACCATCGCCGTGAGCATGTAGCCCAGCTGGTCGTCGAAATTGCGGGTAACAAGACCAGTCAATGTGCGATCGAGCGCGATACCGCCGCCCAGCAACAGCACGGTGACCCACGCAAACGCGATCAGCAGCATGCGCCGCGACAGCGAGCCGGTGTGCTGGCGCCCGCCTGCCGTGGCGGCGGCGGCTTCGGCGCGGTGGCGCCCGAAGCCCAGCCGCAGCAGGAGGCGGGCCAGCCGGTTCACTGGCCTATCAGCCGCGCACGGCTGCCGGATCGTCGAGGCTGTAGCCCAGGCCCCGGATGGTGGTGATCACATCGGCACCCAGCTTCTTGCGGATGCGCGTGACGAACACCTCGATCGTGTTGGAATCGCGGTCGAAATCCTGATCGTAGATATGCTCGATCAGTTCGGTGCGGCTCACCACCTTGCCCTTGTGGTGGAGGAGGTAGGACAAGAGCTTGTATTCCTGCGCCGTGAGCTTGACCGGCTCGCCCTTCAGCGTGACGCGGCCCGAACGGGTATCGAGGCGCACGTCGCCCGCGATCAGTTCGGACGAGGAATTGCCCGAAGCGCGGCGAATCAGCGCGCGCAGGCGGGCGATGAGTTCCTCGGTCTGGAACGGCTTGGCCAGATAGTCATCGGCCCCGGCATCGAGCCCGGCCACCTTGTCCGACCAGCTGTCACGTGCGGTGAGCACCAGCACGGGGAACTTGCGGCCTTCCTTGCGCCACATGCCCAGCACGGTCAGCCCGTCGATCTCGGGCAGGCCCAGATCGAGGATCACTGCATCATAGTCTTCGGTCGACCCCAGGAAGTGCCCGTCCTCGCCATCGGTGGACAGGTCCACGGCATAGCCGTTCTGTTCGAGCGTGGACTTGAGCTGCCGCCCCAGGGTCGGTTCGTCCTCGACGATCAGGATACGCATGGCAATTGGCCCCTTCTGGCGCAGCCGTCAAACCGGGCAGCGCACACGTGCTTGGATGGTGGCTAGATGACGGCAGGAACCTGAACGGTCAAGAAACGGTTCCCGCTCCCTGCCGTTTCCCCGCCATTCAGCGCGATTCGCCCATCACCTGGCCGGTGCGGCCATCGACATCGACGAACACCACGCGGCCTTCGCGAATGAACTTGAGGCGATAGGCGCGCGCCTGCGGATCGTATTCCGGGCCAAGGTATTGCGCGCCGCGCATCATGGGTAGCACCCGCGCCTCGATCTCGCGCAGGGAGCGGACATGGCCGGCCGCCAGGTCCTGGCGGGCACGGTCCTGTTCGTTGCGAATCTGGGCCAACGCCGGCGGCGCAGTGGCAGCCAGCGCCAGCACACTGGCGGCAGCAAGAAGAAGGCGGCGGAGCATCATCACTTCTTCTGCCTGCAACAATCCTATTGAACAAGTTGTGAATAGCGCGGTTTCGGCAGGTTCAGGTGGACCTGTGGCAGATGGGCCGCTAAGCGCAGCCCCCTATGGCAGCACCGATTTTGAGTTGGGAAGGGCTGGGCCTGCATCAGGGCACCGGCTGGCTTTTCCAGGACCTGGACATCCAGATCGCCCCGCGTGACCGGCTCGCCCTGATCGGGCGCAACGGCGCGGGCAAGAGCACCCTGCTCAAGCTGATTGCCGGCACGATCGATGCCGACAAGGGCAAGCGTTCGGTACAGCCCGGCGCGCGCGTAGTGACGCTGGAACAGGACCCGTTCTTCAAGGGCTTTGCCACCCTACGCGATTTCGCGCTGCACGGGTCCGATGCCCCTGAAACCCACGAAGTGGAAGCGATTGCCGACCAGTTGGGCATCGACCTGTCGCGCCAGGCCGACAGCGCTTCGGGCGGGGAGCGGCGCCGCGCGGCGCTGGCCCGCGCGCTGGCGCAAGACCCTGACGTGCTGCTGCTTGACGAGCCGACCAACCACCTCGACCTCGCCGCGATCGAATGGCTGGAAGACTGGCTGCAACGCTTCAACGGCGCCTTCGTGGTGATCAGCCACGACCGAACCTTCCTGACGCGGCTGACGCGGGCCACGCTGTGGCTCGACCGGGGCAGCCTGCGCCGCAAGGAAGTGGGCTTTGGCGGCTATGACGCCTGGATGGAACAAGTCCATGCCGAGGAAGCGCGCGCGGCCGACAAGCTCGATGCCAAGCTCAAGATCGAGGAACACTGGCTGCACCGCGGGGTGACCGCGCGGCGCAAGCGCAACATGGGCCGGCTGGAAAAGCTGCACGAAATGCGCGCCGAACGCGCGGCGATGACCGGGCCGCAAGGCGCCGCCAAGCTGGCCATCGCCAGCGACGACAGCAAGACCAAGTCGGTGATCGTGGCCGACCACGTGACCAAGCGCTTTGGCGAGCGCACGATCATCAAGGACTTTTCGCTGCGCATCCAGCGCGGCGATCGCATCGGACTGGTCGGCTCCAACGGCGCGGGCAAGACCACGCTGCTGAAAATCCTGACCGGCGAACTGGCCCCCGACGAAGGCACGGTGACTTTGGCCCAGACGCTGAGCGAGGTGGTGATCGACCAGCAGCGCAGCCTGATGGCGCCGGAGAAGCGCGTGCGCGACGTGCTGGCCGAAGGCGGCGACTGGATCGACGTGCGCGGGGTCCGCAAGCACATTCACGGCTATCTCAAGGACTTCCTGTTCGATCCCGGCCTGGTGGAAGCGCGCGTGGGCACGCTTTCGGGCGGCGAACGCTCGCGCCTTTTGCTGGCGCGCGAATTTGCCCGCACGTCGAACCTGCTGGTGCTCGACGAGCCGACCAACGACCTTGACCTGGAAACGCTGGACCTGTTGCAGGAAGTGATCGGCGATTACGACGGCACCGTGCTGATCGTGAGCCACGACCGCGACTTCCTCGATCGCACGGTGAACATCACCCTGGGCATGGACGGTTCGGGCAAGGTCGATATCGTCGTCGGCGGCTATGCCGACTGGGAACGCCAGCGCAAGGCGCGCCTGGCGGCCCAGCCCAAGGTGGGCGCCAGCAAGGCGGCCGAGGCCGCACCGCCGCCCCCTCCCCCGCCGACGCGCAAAGCCAAGCTGACCTACAAGGACCAGCGCGACTACGAATTGCTGCCCAAGCGGATCGAGGAACTGGACGCGGCCATCACGCGCGACGAGGCCGCGCTTGCCGATCCCGCGCTCTATACCCGCGATCCCAAGCGCTTTGCCGCGCTGACCGACGCGATTGCCAAGGCGCGCGCCGAAAAGGAAGCGGCCGAGGAGCGCTGGCTGGAACTGGCCGAGCAGGCCGAGGGCTGAAACAAAGCGCAATTGTGATGAAGCAATGGTTTGCTTTGCCCGCTCGCGGCATAAGCAGCCAGGACTATTCCCCCGGCAAGGCGATGGGAGACAATCACGGTTAGAGTGGCAGGGTATCCACAGGGGAACTCCGCCGATGTCCACCATATCCGCCCTTTCCACCGCCGGCGCCAGCCCGCGCCCCTCTCCGCGCAGCCGCATGGATGAAGACATCACCGCCGCCGTCAAGGCCGGCGTGCTGAGCCAGACCGACGCCAGCGCGATCGAGACGGCGCTCGACAAGATCGACAGTTCGCTGCAATCGGGCGCCAGCAACCAGACCGGCACGACGCTCGATCCCAAGCAGATGAAGGATCGGGTCAACGGGTTGATCGACCAGCAAGTCAAGGATGGCACGCTGAGCCAGGACCAGGCCGACGAACTGAAAGCGTTTTTTGCCGCAGGGCCGGGCGGCCAGGATGGCAACCAGGCCAATGGCACTGCCTCGGCGCCCACAGCGGAGAGCGGATCGTCCGCACCGGCCGGTGGCCCGCGCGGCGGCGGCGGCGCTGGCGGGGCCGACAGCAGCAGTTCCGATACCACCACCGACAGCGACGGCGATGGCATTCCCGACTACATCGATGCCCAGCCCACGGTCTATAATGTCAGCGACACGTCGACGGTGTCGAGCACCAGCAGCGGCAGCAGCACCGGCGGCCAGGACAGCGACAGTAACAGTGCTGGCGACGGCAAGCTGTCCGCGCTCAAGGCGTTCCTGCACAACCTGCGCCAGGGACAAGACCAGGATACCTATGCCGTGGGCGGCCAAAGCCAGGCCGGCAATGGCGCCAGCGGCCAGATCGTCAACCAATTTGCCTGAAGCCGTGGCGGGGGCAGCACCGGCAGCCCCCGCCGCGATCCGGGATCAGGCGCTGCGCAGGCGCTCGGCAATGCGCTCGTCAATCCGCGCTTCCAACATGGAAAGCGGCATCGAGCCTTCCTTGAGCACGGCGTGGAACCAGGGCAGGCTGAACTTGTCGCCCAGCGCAGCCTGCGCCTTCTTGCGATTGGCGACCCAGGCGGTGTGGCCGATCTTGTAGCTGCAGGCCTGACCGATCATCGTGCAATAGCGCTCGATCTCGCGCTGGCTGCGCCCCTGGGTGAAGCCGGTCTTCTCCACCATGTAGGCCGTCGCCTTTTCACGGCTCCAGCGATAGTGGTGAATGCCGGTGTCCACCACCAGGCGCACGGCGCGGAACAGGAACGACTGGAGATAGCCGGCGCGCTCGATCCCTTCGTAACCGCCCAACTCGTCGCCCAGCTGCTCGGCATAGAGTGCCCAGCCCTCGCCATAGGCGGAGATGAAGTAGTCGCGCAGGATCCAAGGAAGCTGCCCGCCGCCCTGGGCATAGCCACCCTGGAGATGGTGGCCAGGAATGCCTTCGTGATAGGTGAGCGAGGGCAGCGTGTATTTCGGCCAATCGTTCACCGATTTGAGGTTGATCCAGTAGATCGCCGGGCGCGAGCCATCGAGCGGCGCGCTGTTGTAATAGCCATTGGGCGCGCCATCCTGGATCTCGGTGGGCACGGCGCGAATCACCAGCGGGTCGTTGGGAATGTCGGCAAAGGCGCGCGGTAGTTTCGCCCGCATCGCGGCGACGCCCTTGTTCAACCCGGCGATCAGGTCGGTACGGCCCTGGGCGGTATCGGGATAGAGCTGGTCGCTTGCGCGGTTGAGCGCGGCCAGGCGTTGCCCCACGGTGCCGGTGGTGTGGCCGGCGGCCTTGAGCACTTCATCAAGCTGGGCCGTGATATCGGCCACCTGGTCCAGCCCCATCTTGTGCACCGCTTCGGGGCTGAGCGTGGTGGTGGTGGCGCTGGCCAGCGCGGCGGCGTAGATGTCATCGCCGCGCTTGAGGCGCCACACCCCATCGCCCGGCGCAGACTTGCCACGCAAGCGCCGGTGCAAGGCGATCTGCCGGTCGAGCGCGGGATAGACCTTGTCCTTGACGATCGCCGTGGCACTGGCCTGCCAATCGCCGCCCAGGCCCTTTTCGCGGGTGCGGCGAACCAGCGAGGTGACCAGCCCGCTTTCACCCGGCGCGGGGCTGCGCAGCTTGCCCATCTGGCCGAGCGCGAGATCGATTGCCCAGGCCGGAGCGATGCGGCCAAGGCCAGCCTGGCGCGCCACTTCGGAGGTCTGGTCGTCGAGCACCAGGGCGAAGGCGGCCAGGCGATCGAGATAGGCATGCGCATCGTCGAGCGTTTCGATCGGATGCTGGTTGTCGAGGAAATCGGGCACCGAAAAATAGGCGCCGCGCTGCTGGTCCACGGTGAACGGGGTCTGCGGATCGTCGATATCGAACGGCGCGCCGGCCAATTGCTCACCCAACCGGTGCAGGACGATAGCGCGATTGCGCTTGCCGGCGGTGCTCAAGCCCGCCGGATCGACCGCCGAAACGGCAGCCCGGGCATCGCGGTAAAACGCCAGGCTCGCTTCGCGCGCGCCAGCCCCGGCGCCATCGAGGCGGTGCCGCAGCGCGGCGCGTGGCCCGTTATCGAGCCCCAGGCCCGTGGCGCGTTCCGGCTCGATCAGCAGGCTCGACCAGAAAATGCGGTCTAGCAGGGATACAAATGCTGTGTCATCAGTATCTTGCGCAAAGGCCGCGGTTGGCAGGCCGGAGAGCCAGGTTCCGGCCATGGCCCCGCCCGTCAGCGAAAGGAAAGCGCGTCGTTCCAAACCGTGCATCATCAAATGGGTCGCTCCCCGGTATGATTGTTTCAGATGCGACGAGGTGCCACGGGGCCCATCCGGCCACAATGAAAATGTACCGGCGATCGACCAAATCGCGATTTCGATCGACGAATGACAATCCACGCGAACAATTATGCAAGGATGCTTGCCCTGCCATGCAAATTACGGGTAAGAAAGAACAAGACCTGATGCCTGTAGCTGTGGGCCTTCCCCGATGATCAACCGCATTCGCGAAATTCGCAGGCAAAAGGGGCTCACGCTGGCCGATGTGGCCGCGCGTTGCGCGCCGCCGACCACGGCGCAGACCATTGGTCGCCTGGAAACCGGCACGCGCTCTCTCTCGCTCAAATGGATGAACCGCATTGGCGCGGCGCTGGGCATCGATCCCGAGCTGTTGGTTCGCGCCGGAGACGATAGCCAGGCCCAGTTGGTGGCGCGGCTGACGCCTGCGGGAACCGAGCCACTTGCCAGCCCCGTTCCTGCCCAACTGCCCGACACGCTGCTGGGCCGCGAAGGGTTGCTGGCCCTCGCCGTGGAAGCCAGCGCCGGCGATTGGCGTGCGGGCGACCAGGTGTGGTTGCGCCGGCTGGACGCGGCCGACATCGGGCGCGGGCTCAACCGCGACATCCTGGCTCCCCGGCCGGGCGGGCGCTTTGCCTTTGGCCGCATGATCGACCATCGCGACGGGCGCGTGGCGCTGTTGCCGCCGGGCCCGGGCCAGCGCCAACTGGTGATCGATCGCCCGGCGTGGATCGCCGTGGCCGAGGTGCTGGTGCGCACGCTCTGATCGACGGGCATTCCCGGCGCAACGGCAGATCGGCTTCGTTTTGCCCGATCCGACACGCACGCCCTCGCACTTGCAGCATTTTCACGCTAGGTCTGGGGTATGACGTTGCGCCTGCTTAGCCTGTCTACCCTCTATCCCGCCTCGATCAGGCCGGGATTCGGGCGTTTCGTGGCCCGCCAGATGGAAGCGCTGGCGGCGCGGCCGGACTGGGAAGTGACGGTGATCAACCCGATCGGCCTGCCGCCCTTGCCCGGCCTGCTGCTGCCGCGCAGCTATGCCCAGTTGCGCACGATTCCCCCGATGGAGCGGCGCAGCGGCGTGCCGGTCTATCACCCGCGCTTTCCGCTGGTTCCGGCGCTTTCGGGCCGCTTCAACCCGGCGCTGATCGCGCGCGCAGTCCTGCCGCTGGTACGGCGGCTCCATGCCGAGCAGCCGTTCGACATGGTGGACGCCCAGTTCTTCTATCCCGATGGGCCCGCCGCGGCGCGGATTGCCCGCGCATTGGGCCTGCCGTTTGCGATCAAGGCGCGTGGTTCCGACATCCATGTGTGGGGCAAGCGCCCTGCAGCCCTGCGCCAGATGGCATCGGCCGCGCAGGGCGCAGGCGCGCTGCTCAGCGTGTCGCAGGCCCTGGCCGACGACATGGCCGACCTGGGCCTGCCCGAAGACAAGATCACGGTGCACTATACCGGGCTCGATCGTGGGCGATTCCATCCCCGCCCTCGCGCGGCGGCCCGCGCGATCCTGACCGAACGCTTTCACCTGCCGCCGGCCGGGCCGCTGGTTGCCTGCGTGGGCGCGCTGATCGGCATCAAGGGCCAGGCGCTGGCAATCCGCGCCCTGGCCGAGCCGGGCATGGAAGGCATTGCCCTGGCCCTGGCCGGCACCGGCCCCGATGAAGCAGCCTTGCGCGCGCTGACGCGCCAGCTCGACGTGGCACACCGCGTCTATTTCCTGGGCGGACTGGGCCACGATTTCATCCCCGTGCTGATGGCGGGGGCAAGCGCGGTGGTCTTGCCATCCGAGCGCGAGGGACTGGCCAACGTGTGGATCGAGGCGCTGGCCTGCGGCACCCCGCTGGTTATCCCCGATATCGGTGGCGCGCGCGAAGTGGTGACGGCGCCGGCTGCGGGCCGCATCGCCGCGCGCGAACCGGCAGCGATCGCCCGTGCGCTGGCCGCGCTGATTGCCCAGCCCAGCGCACCCGAAGCGGTGGCAGCCTGCGCCGCGCGGTTCAGCTGGGAAACCAATGCGGCGGCGCTGGCAGGGGTTTATGAGAAGGTTGTGAGGGGCGGATAAGCGTTGCGCGAGGCTTCCACCACCCCCTAGCCCCCTCCTCTGAAGAGGAGGGGGAACCAAGCCGTGCACAAAAAAGCCCCCTCCTCTCTAGAGGAGGGGGTTGGGGGTGGTGCGAGGCATGGCGCAACCGGGACCGATCAAGCCCCGTCGCGGGCCAGGCGTTCCTGCTTTTCGAGCGCGGTTTCGGTGGGCACGAAGCTCTTGGGATTGACCTTGAGCCAGATGAGAATCGGCGCGGCCATGTAAATCGAGCTGTAGGTCCCCACGAAAATGCCCAGCGTGATCGCGGCGGTAAAGCCAAAGATCACTTCCGGCCCGAAGGCCAGCAACGCCACCAGGGTGATCAGCATCGACAGCGACGTGACGATGGTGCGCGCCAGGGTTTCGTTGACCGAGAGATCGAGCAGCTCGGGCAGCGGCATCTTGCGATACTTCTTGAGGTTTTCGCGCACGCGATCGTAGACCACGATCGTGTCGTTGAGCGAATAGCCGATCAGCGTGAGCAAGGCTGCCACGATGTTGAGATCGAATTCCATCTGCGTCAGCGCGAACATGCCGAGCGTGAGCGTCACGTCGTGCACGAGGCTGAACAGCGCGCCGATGCCGAACTGCCATTCGAAGCGCAGCCAGATATAGGCCGCCACCGCCAGCGCGGCGAGGCCAAGCGCCTGGAATGCGTCCCAGCCGAGTTCCTTGGACACCTTGCCCGAAACCGAATCGATCCCGTCGATGCGGGCATCGGCGTAGTGCCCCTTTATATCGGCGGTGATGGTACGGGCCATCTTGTCCGACAGCGCGGGATCGTGGTCCGCGCCGCTGGGCAGCTTCATGCGGATCGAGATCTCGTTGGGCTTGCCGTAGCGCTGGATGATCGGTTCGCCATAGCCCAGCTTGGTCACTTCCTCGCGCAGGTCGGCCACGGGCGCTTCGGCGCTGCGTTCGAACGTCACGCGGATCATCTGGCCACCGACGAAATCGACGCCCAGGTTAAGGCCCTTGGTGAACACCAGCCCCAGCGAGGCCGCCATCAGCAGCAGGCTGCCGATGTAGAACGGCAGGCGCCACTTGAGGAAGTGGATGTTGGTGTTGTCGGGAACGAGCTTCAAGAGTTTCATGGTCTGCGCTCCCCTTTACAGATTGAGATCGGACGGGCGGGCGCGGCGCAGCCATTGCGCCACCCACATGCGGGTGAGCCACATCGAGGTATAGACCGACGTGACGATGCCGATGATCAGCACCACGGCGAAACCCTTGATCGGGCCGGTGCCGAAGCCCGCCATCAGCACGGCGGCGATGACGTTGGTGACGTTGGCATCGAAAATGGCGCGGCTGGCTTCCTTGTAACCAGTTTCGACGGCCGCCACCACGCGTCGGCCACGATGGCGTTCCTCGCGGATGCGTTCGTTGATCAGCACGTTGGCATCGACCGCGGCACCGATCGTCAACACGAAGCCGGCAATGCCCGGCAGCGTCAACGTGGCCCCGATCGTGGCCATCACGCCTAGGATCATCAGCATGTTCATGACCAGCGCGATGCAGGCATAGACGCCGAAGCGGCCATAAGTGGCGATGATGAACACCACCAGCGCCAGCGTGCCCACGGTCATCGCGATCACGCCTTTGCGGATCGAATCGGCGCCCAGGTCTGGCCCGACGGTGCGTTCTTCCACCACCTTGAGGTCCACCGGCAAGGCGCCCGAGCGCAGCGCGATAGCCAGCTGGCCCGCGCTTTCGGTGGTGAAGTGGCCCGAAATCTGGGCGCTGCCACCCAGGATCGGCTCATTGATATTGGGCGCAGACAGCACCTTGCCATCGAGGATGATGGCAAAGGGCTTGCCCACGTTCTGCGTGGTCAGCTTGGCAAACTTGGCGCCGCCTTCGGTGTTGAACGTGATGCTCACCACCGGTTCGTTGGTCTGCGAGTTGTTGCCGGTCTGCGCGTTGGTCAGTTCATCGCCACGAATCCCGCCCAGCCGCTTGACCGCGATCGGCGCACCCATCTTGGGATCGGCGTAAGGCACGATCTGGCTGCCCACCGGGGCAATGCCGCGCGCCACGTCGGATGGCAGGGCGCTCTGGTCCACCAGCTTGAATTCCAGCTTGGCCGTCTGGCCCAGCAGGTTCTTGAGCTGCTGCGGGTCTTGCAGGCCGGGCACCTGCACCACGATGCGCTGCGCGCCCTGGCGCAGGATCGTGGGTTCCTTGGTGCCCAGGCCGTCGATGCGCTTGCGCACCACTTCCACCGCGGTGTCCATCGCCTGCGTCACCGCCTGGTCGATGCCTTCCTGGGTGGGGGTAAGGACAAAGCGGTTGCCGTCCACCACCTGGATGTTCCAGTCGCGCTGGCCGGTCAGCCCGGCGCCCGACGTGAGCGGCAGGATCGCCTCGCGCACGGCGTCCACCTTGGTGACATCGTCGACCAGGAAGGTGAGGCTGCCGTTGTTGTTGCTGATGTCGCTGATGCGGATCGTCGCATCGGTCGTCTTCAGCTTGTTGCGCACGGATTCGTCCATGCCTTCCAGCCGCTGCTGGCGCACTTGCGACGGATCAGCCTCGAGCAGGATATGGCTACCGCCGGCCAGGTCCAGGCCCAGGTTGATCTTGGGCGAAGGCAGGGCCGCGGGCCAGTTGAGGCCGGAGACCGAAAACAGCGAAGGCAGCGATGCAAGCGCGACCAGAATGGTCACCCCCCATAGCATCAGCACCTTCCAGCGCGGGAAATCGAGCATGATCGGACTTTCGGAAAGTCTATAAGGTCAGTCGTTGGCGGCCTTGTCGCCCGGCTGGACGACTTCGCCCAGGGTGGAGCGCACGGCCTTGACCCGCACATTGGGCGCCAGTTCGAGATCGACGTAGTGATCGTCGATCCGGACCACCTTGGCGACCAGGCCGCCGGCGGTGATCACCTGGTCACCCTTTTGCAGGCCGGCGATGCGCTGCTGATGCTCCTTCTGCCGCTTCATCTGCGGGCGCAGGATCAGGAAATAGAAGATCACGGCCATGGCCACCAGCGGCAGGAACTGGAGGTAGGCGGGCGGCGAACCGGCATTGGCGGCGGCGGCAGAAAGAAGGGTGAGCATGACAGGACCGTTCGTGGGATCGAGGACAAGGGTTTGCAACCCCGGCGCGGCACGTTTGGCCCCGCTGCCCTCAGATTGTTGCAATTGGCCGGGGCTGCTAGCAGTTTGGGCGGGCCAAGGCAATGAAGCGGCAGGGCGTGCCCAAACCGCGCCACAATTCAGCCGTGCCACAATCCACAGGCAAAACCGGCCAGCGCGAAAAAGATGCGCGCCAAGGGGCTTGCCATCCCCAAACGATCCGCCTAGAGGCGCCCCACCGGTCGGGACGTAGCGCAGCCTGGTAGCGCATCACACTGGGGGTGTGGGGGTCGGAGGTTCGAATCCTCTCGTCCCGACCAATCATTCGACATCGTCGATACGAAAGAGGCGGCAGCGCAAGCGGGCCGCCTCTTTCGTTTGCGTGCCGGCGATCGGCGCAGACATCAGTCTGGTTAGCTTGCAGTAACCTTTACCTGCTAGGCCATTGGCCAAGATGCCGAACTTGCACAAATCCCTGCGCGCCACGCTCGTCCGCCTGCCGCTATTGGCGCTGGGCCTGGGCGCGCTTGCCCTGGCGGGCTGCGAAAGCGAGCGCGATCGCAAGCTGGAAGAGCGCATTGCCGCCGCGGAGGCCAAGGCCGCTGCCGCGGAAAAGCGCGCCGCGGCGGCGGAATCGGCCGCCGGCGCCAGTTCCCCGGTCACCGTGGGCACGGTAGACGACAGCGCCGACACCGAAAACCAGGACGCCAACCCCGACGACCAGCCGCCGGTGGAAGGTGATTTCGACCAGCAGCAGCAGCAGCAGAGCAACAACGACACCTCGTTCGACGCCGCGCCCGATGGCGAAGGGCCGCAACTGGTGATCCAGCCGCCGCCGGCCAACGTGCCCGGCCCGGTCGACGTGGGCAACCCGCCCGTCGCCACCTGAGCCGCGCACACCGCGCGATCGGCGCCCCTTGCACGCAAGCGGCAGCGCGCTATCACGCGCGCACCGCTTTCGGCAGGAGTTTTGCCCGATCATGACCGATACCGCCGCACCTGTCGTATTCGTGCTCAACGGCCCCAACCTCAATCTCTTGGGTATGCGCGAGCCGGAAATCTATGGCCACGATACGCTCGATGACATTGCCGGCCGCCTCGAAGACCGGGCGCAGGACCTGGGCCTGAGCGTGGACGTGCGCCAATCGAATCACGAAGGCCACCTGGTGGACTGGCTCCACGAGGCCCAGGCCGTGGGCGCCCGCGCCGTTCTGCTCAACGCCGGCGCCTATACCCACACCAGCGTGGCGCTGCACGATGCGATCAAGGGCATCAAGACCCCGGTGATCGAAGTGCACCTTTCCAACCCGCACAAGCGCGAGGAATTCCGCCACAAGAGCTATGTCGGCATGGCGGCCAAGGCGACCGTCGCCGGGTTCGGCGCTGCCAGCTATCTCGTGGCATTGGACGCGGTTTTGCATCTTTAACGCGTCGCCAGCGCCGTTTTCCCCGAAGGGTGGGCGTTTTCGCCTGCCTTCCCCCTTGCCAGCGTGGCGCCGTGCGGGCATGGCGCTGCGCTTGAAGTTCCCACCTGTGAGGTTAACAATGGGCCACGACACCGGCGACAAGACCGCCGCAACCATGGCAATCGACGGCGCGCTCGTGCGCGAACTGGCCGAATTGCTGGCCGATACCGGGCTTTCCGAAATCGAAGTGGAAGACGGGCCGCGCAAGATCCGCGTGGCACGCACACTCACCGCCGCCCCGGTGGCGCACATGGTGGCAGCGCCCGCCGCGGCCCCGGCAGCCGCGCCTGCCGCCGCCGCCCCGACGCCTGAAGCGGCGGCGGCTGCCGATGTCGCCGGCGCGGTGAAATCCCCGATGGTCGGCACCTGCTATCTTACCCCGGAACCGGGCGCGGCCCCGTTCATCGCGGTGGGCCAGGCAGTGAAGGCTGGTGACACCCTGCTGATCGTGGAAGCGATGAAGGTGATGAACCCGATCACCGCGCCCACCAGCGGCACGATCAAGACGATTCTGGTCGAAAACGCGCAGCCGGTCGAATTCGACCAGCCGCTCGTGGTCATCGGCTAAGGACGCGGACACAATGGCCATCAAGCGCCTGCTGATCGCCAATCGCGGCGAAATCGCGCTGCGCATCCATCGCGCCGCGCATGAAATGGGCATCGAGACGGTGGCGGTTCATTCCACCGCCGATGCCGATGCCATGCACGTTCGCCTGGCCGACCATGCGGTGTGCATCGGCCCGCCGGCCGCCAAGGACAGCTATCTCAACATCGCCGCGATCATTTCCGCGGCCGAGATCACCCAGGCCGACGCGATCCACCCCGGCTATGGCTTCCTTTCGGAAAACGCCCGCTTTGCCGAAATCGTCGAAGCGCACGGCATCACCTGGATCGGCCCCAAGCCTGAGCACATCCGCACGATGGGCGACAAGGTGGAAGCCAAGCGCACCGCGGGCGCGCTGGGCCTGCCGCTGGTGCCCGGTTCCGACGGCGCGATTTCCGACGTGGAAGAAGCGCGGAAAATTGCCGAGGAAATCGGCTATCCGGTGATCATCAAGGCCGCATCGGGCGGCGGCGGGCGCGGCATGAAAGTGTGCAACAGCCCCGATGACCTGGAAACGCTGATGCAGCAGGCCGGCTCGGAAGCCAAGGCCGCGTTCGGCGATGCCACGGTGTACCTGGAAAAGTACCTGGGCAACCCGCGCCACATCGAATTCCAGATCTTTGGCGATGGCAATGGCCAGGCGATCCACCTGGGCGAACGCGACTGCTCGTTGCAGCGCCGCCACCAAAAGGTGCTGGAAGAAGCCCCCTCGCCGGTCATCTCGTCCGACGAGCGCTCGCGCATGGGCGGCATCGTGGCCAAGGCGATGGCCGACATGGGCTATCGCGGCGCGGGCACGATCGAGTTCCTGTGGGAAAACGGCGAGTTCTATTTCATCGAAATGAACACCCGCCTGCAGGTGGAACACCCGGTGACCGAAGCAATCACCGGGGTGGACCTGGTGCGCGAACAGATCCGCATCGCCGATGGCAAGCCGCTGTCGGTGACGCAGGACGAGATCGAGTTCAAGGGCCACGCCATCGAGTGCCGCATCAACGCCGAAGATCCCTTCACCTTCGCGCCCTCGCCGGGCCTGGTGAAGAGCTATCACGCGGCGGGCGGCATGCACGTGCGTGTCGATAGCGGGCTCTATGCCGGCTACAAGATCCCGCCCTATTACGATTCGATGATCGCCAAGCTGATCGTCTATGGCCGCACCCGCGAAGGCTGCATCATGCGCCTCAAGCGCGCGCTGGAGGAAATGGTGATCGACGGGGTCAAGACCTCGATCCCCCTGCACCAGCGCCTGCTGGAAGACCCGACGGTGCTCGATGGCGGCTATTCCATCAAGTATCTTGAGGAATGGCTGGCCCAGGGCGGCGGCAAGTAACCTCGATCCTCCCCCACATCGTGGGGGAGGTGGCAGGCCGCAGGCCTGACGGAGGGGCTGTTCGCGAGCCGCCCCCGCCACCACCGCCTACGCCGGCGGTCCCCCTACCCCACTGCGCGAGCGAGGATCTTTTTCCCGCGGCTTCCAGGTGATCACCCGCCACAGGTACGCCCCCACCAGCACGGCCATGAGCGCGAGCGAGGCGGGCCCGGTATAGGCGGCCACCTTTTCGTAATGCTGCCCCAGATGCCAGCCGGCCCAGACCAGCAGCGCGTTCCAGATCGCCGCGCCGGCAAAGGTGAAGGCCAGGAAACGCGCGTGGCCCATCGCGGCAAGGCCCGCGGGCAGCGAGATCATCGTGCGCATGGCGGGGGAAAAGCGCATGCCAAAAACCACCCATTGCCCGTGGCGGCGAAAGAACGCGACAAGGCGGCGCATGGCCGGCCAATCGAGCGTGAGCACGCGGCCATACCGCGCCACGAAGGGCCGCAGCCGGCGATAGCCGAGCGACCGCCCCAGCAGGAACCAGGCATAGTTGCCCAACGTGGAACCCACCGTGCCGAAGATCATCAGCGGCAGGACTTCCATCCGCCCCTGCGCCACGGCAATGCCGCCCATGCCCATGATCACTTCGGACGGGATCGGCGGAAAGATGTTTTCCAGCGCCATCAGGAACGCAATGCCCCAATAGCCGCCGTCGGCGATGAGTTGCAGAATCCAGTCGTTCATCACGGCAAAACGCGCGAGGAGCCGGAAATGCTCCCCGCGCCGTTCCGATGCGGGGCGCTCAGATGCGCCGCTCGATCGCGTCCCAGATCATGCCGCCCGTGTCGGTGCCGTTGAACTTGTCGATGGCCACGATACCGGTGGGCGAGGTCACGTTGATTTCGGTGAGCCACTGGCCGCCGATCACGTCGATCCCCACGAAGATCAGCCCGCGCTTCTTGAGTTCGGGCCCCAACGCGTCGCAGATTTCCTGCTCGCGCGTGGTGAGCGTGGCCGCTTCGGCATAACCGCCAACGGCCAGGTTGGAGCGGAACTCGCCCTCGCCCGGCTTGCGGTTGATCGCGCCGGCCACTTCGCCATCGACCAGCACGATGCGCTTGTCGCCCTCCGCCACTTCGGGAAGGAACGGCTGGACCATGAAGGGTTCGGGCCAGACCTGGCCGAACAGTTCGGCCAGCGCCGACAGGTTGCCGCCATCGGCATCGATCTTGAACACCGCCTTGCCGCCGTTGCCGTGCAAGGGCTTGACCACCACGGCGCGGTCCCCGTGCTTGTGCTGGAACGCACGCACATCGGCGGCCGAGCGGGTGATCAGCGTGGGCGGCATGAACCGCGCGTAATCGAGCACGTAGACCTTTTCGGGGGCGTTGCGGACCGAGCGGGGATCGTTGACCACCAGGGTCTCGCCCTCCAGCCGCTCCAAAAGGTGCGTGGCGGTGATATAGCCCAGGTCGAACGGCGGATCCTGGCGCATCAGCACGACATCGATATCGTGGCCCAGGTCGATCTTGCGCGTTTCACCCAGCTTGTAGTGATCGCCTTGCACATGCTGCACGGTGACGGGCGCGGCATCGGCCGTGACGCGGCCCGCTTCCCAGGCCAGGCTGGTGACGTGGTAATACCACAGTTCATGCCCGCGCGCCTGCGCCGAAAGCATCAGGGCAAAGGTCGAATCACCACCGATCTTGATCGAGTGGAGAGGGTCCATCTGGACCGCAACGCGCAGGGTCAAGGCAGTGCTCCGAATGATATCCGTGGTCTTGCGGGTGGCCCGTTTAAAGGCGAATTGGCAGCAGCGCGACCAAAAAGGAACCGCAACCGCATCAGGAAAATTCAACCATGCTCGCCGCCCGGCTCGTCACCCCGTTTCTTGGCCTGATCGCCTGTGCCGTGGTGTTGATCGACGTGCCCGGCCTGGTTCATGCCTGACCGTCACCCCCGCCACGCATTGACGATGCGGCGCGGCCAGCGCCCCGGCGCCAGCAGGATCACGTCGATCCGCACATCGTCATCCGGCCCGGCATAGCGCGGCGCCAGGGCTTGGGCGGCCCGCGCCACGCGCGCGAGGCGGCGTGCGTCGATGGCGGTATCGAGCGCGGCGGCACTCGCGCGCCATTTCACTTCCACGAAGGCCACCGTGCACCCGCGCCGCGCGACCAGGTCCACCTCTCCCACGCCGATCTTCACCCGCTGCGCCAGCACGCGCCAGCCGGTCAACCTGAGGTAGAGCGCGGCCAACCACTCGCCGCGCCGGCCCTGCGCCTCGGCCCGGGCACGGTTCACGGCTCGGCTTTCAGCGCCATGGCGCGCGCATATAGCGCCTTGCGATCAAGGCCGTGCGCCTTGGCCACCTGCCCTGCCGCTTGCGAGGGGGATGCCTGCGCCAGCGCGGCCCGCAGCAGCGCATCGACATCATCGGCCTGCGGAGCGGCCGGTTCGGGCGGTGGGCCGGCCAGCAGGACGATCTCGCCCTTGGGCGGATGGGCGGTATAGTGCGCGATCAGTTCTTCGGGGGTGCCGCTCCGGCATTCCTCGTGCAGCTTGGTCAATTCGCGCGCCACGGCCAGTTCACGGCCTGGCAGGTGCTGTGCCATCGCGGTGAGCGAGGCGACCAGGCGCGGCCCGGTTTCGTAGAACACCAGCGTGGCCGGGGTTGCCGCCAGCTCGCCCAGTACATCGCCGCGCGCCTTGTCCTTGGAAGGCAGGAACCCGGCGAACAGGAAGCGGTCGGTGGGCAGGCCGGCCAGCGTGAGCGCCACGGTCAGCGCGCTCGGCCCCGGCAGGCTGGTGACCGCCAGGCCCCGCTCGCGCGCCTCGCGCACCAGGCGATAGCCGGGATCGGAAATCAGCGGCGTGCCCGCATCCGACACCAGCACGACCGACTTTTCGGCCATTTCACCGAGTAGACGCTCGCGCACCTCGGCCGAAGCGTGGTCGTCATAGCGGCGCATGGCCTTGCGGATTCCCAGATGATTGAGCAACTTGCCCGTGACGCGGGTATCTTCGCAGGCTATGACGTCACACCGGGCAATGACGTCGGCAGCACGGGCGGTGATATCGCCAAGATTGCCGATAGGCGTGGCCACGATATAGAGCCCGGGCGCAAGGGGTGGTTTATCCATCCCTTTTCCATGGACCGGCCTTACGGGAGCGGCAAGCAGATGATGATGGGCAAGAGCGGCAACGACGGCATTTCGCGTGCAGGAAACCAGCCTGCCGGATGGAGCCGACGCCGCGCGGGGCAGTGGCTGGCCCTTTCCCTTCCTGCCGTGCTGCTGGCTGGCTGTTCGGTGATCCCCAAGCCCGGCACGCAAGGCGCGCCCCCCCCGCCCAAAGAAACCGCCCCGCAGGAAAACGTGCTGCCGACCGACGCCGGGCGCCATCGCGTGGCGCTGCTCGTCCCGCTGTCCGGCCCCAACGCGGCCGTGGGCCAGGCGATCGCCAACGCCACCACCATGGCGCTGCTCGATACCAACGCCCAATCGCTGCGCATCACCACCTATGACACCGGCAGCGGTGCGGCGGCGGCGGCCAGCAAGGCAGTGATGGACGGCAACCGGCTGATCCTGGGGCCGCTGACGGCAGATGACGTGAGCGTGGTGGCTGGCGTGGCGCGCCCGGCCAAAGTGCCGATGATCACGTATTCCAACGACAGCGCGGTGGCCGATCGCGATGTCTTCGTGCTGGGCCAGGTGCCCGGCCAGTCGATCGCGCGCGTGGTCGGCTATGCTCATAGCCAGGGGATCAAGACCGTGGGCGCGATCGTGCCGACCGGCACCTATGGCCAACGGGTGAGCAGCGCGCTGGCCGAGGCCACGCGGCTCCAGGGCATTCGCCTGACCGCGATCGAGACTTATGACCGTGGCAATACCTCGGCCGCCAGCGCGGTGCGCCGCGTCAAGGCCAAGGGCCCGATCGACGCGCTGCTGATCGGCGATGGCGCGCGCATCGCCCTGCAGGCCGCGCCTTTTGCCAAGGGCACACGCCTGCTGGGCACCGAGTTGTGGAAGGGCGATTCCATGCTGGCGAAAAGCCCGGCGATGAAGGGCGCATGGTTTGCTGCCATCTCCGACGATCGCCTGCCCCGCTTCGAGCAATCCTATCGCCAGCGCTTTGGTGCCAGCCCTGCGCGCATCGCCACGCTGGGCTATGATTCGGTGCTGCTCACGCTCAACATCGCGCGGGGGTGGAAGCCGGGCACGCTGTTCCCCACCGCCAGGCTCTATGACCGCGATGGCTTCATCGGCACCGACGGCGTGTTCCGCTTCAACGCCAATGGCGTGGCCGAGCGCGCGCTGGAAGTGCGCGAGGTTTCCGGCGGCACGGTGGTGACGGTGTCGCGCGCGCCGGAAAAGTTCGCAAACTGAGCATTTGAAGCGAATAAGGGGACGGCGACGGCTTGCGCGGCAATTCGCGCATGTTCTATAGCCGTTCTCATGGCGACAGAAGATTCCGGCTCCCTGTTCGACAAGCTGCCCCAGGGCAGCCCTCAAGAAAGCTATGATGGCTCTGCCATCGAGGTGCTGGAAGGGCTTGAGCCGGTTCGCCGCCGGCCCGGCATGTATATCGGCGGGACCGACGAGCGCGCGCTTCACCACCTGGTGGCCGAAGTGCTCGACAACGCCATGGACGAGGCCGTTGCCGGCCACGCCAACCGCATCGAAGTCACGCTCGAAGCTGCCGAGGGCGCGGCAGGCAAAGTGACGATCACCGACAACGGGCGCGGCATCCCGGTTGACGAGCACCCCAAGTATCCGGGCAAGTCCGCGCTCGAAGTGATCCTCACCACGCTGCACTCGGGCGGCAAGTTTTCGGGCAAGGCCTATGCCACCTCGGGCGGCCTGCACGGCGTGGGCATTTCGGTGGTCAATGCTCTGTCCACCCTCACCCGCGTGGAAGTGGCCCGGAACAAGGAATTGTACGCGCAGGAGTTTTCCTGTGGCCTGGCCACGGGGCCGCTGGCGCGCGTGGGCAATGCGCCCAACCGGCGCGGCACCGCCGTCACGTTCATTCCCGATGCCACGATCTTTGGCGCGGACGCCAAGTTCAAGCCGGCGCGCCTGTTCCGCCTGGTGCGGTCCAAGGCCTATCTCTTTGCCGGGGTGGAAATCCGCTGGAAGTGCGATCCCGCGCTGATTGCCGACGATACCCCGGCCGAGGCGGTGTTCCAGTTCCCCGGTGGCCTTGCCGATCACCTGGCCGAACAGGTCAAGGGCCGCGAATGCGTGACCACCGTGCCCTTTGCCGGGCGGCAGGACTTTCCGCTGGGCCCCGATGGCCAGGAAATGGGCCGGGTGGAATGGGCGATTGCCTGGCCGCTGTGGTCTGACGGCGCCTATTCCTGGTATTGCAACACCATTCCCACCCCCGATGGCGGCACGCACGAGCAGGGCCTGCGCGCCGCGCTCACCCGCGGCATCCGCGCCTTTGGCGATCTGGTTGGCCAGAAAAAGGCCAAGGACATCACGCCCGAAGACATGATCACCGGCAGCGAGATCATGCTGTCGGTGTTCATCCGCGATCCCCAGTTCCAAAGCCAGACCAAGGACCGCCTCACCTCGCCCGAAGCCGCGCGCATGGTGGAAAGCGCGGTACGCGACCATTTCGACCACTTCCTGACCGACAACATGGACCGTGGCCGCGCGCTGCTGGGCGCGGTGATGGAGCGGATGGACGAGCGCCTGCGCCGCAAGGCGGAGCGCGAGGTGAAGCGCAAGACCGCGACCAACGCGCGCAAGCTGCGCCTGCCGGGCAAGCTCACCGATTGTTCGGGCGAAGGCAGCGGCGAGACCGAACTGTTCATTGTCGAAGGGGATTCGGCCGGTGGCAGCGCCAAGCAGGCGCGCGACCGCAAGACACAGGCGATCCTGCCGATCCGCGGCAAGATCCTCAACGTGGCCAGCGCCACGGCCGACAAGATCCGCGCCAACCAGGAAATCGCCGACCTGTGCCTGGCGCTGGGCTGCGGCACGCGCAAGGACTGCAATCCCGACGCGCTGCGCTATGACCGCGTGATCATCATGACTGACGCCGACGTGGACGGCGCGCACATCGCCACCCTGCTGATGACCTATTTCTTCCAGGAAATGCCCGAGATCGTGAAGCGCGGGCATCTCTACCTGGCACAACCGCCGCTCTACCGCCTCACCGCCGGCACCGTTTCGGCCTATGCCCGTGACGATGCGCACCGCGCCGAACTGGAAGCGACCAAGTTCAAGGGCAAGAAAGTGGACGTGGCGCGCTTCAAGGGCCTGGGCGAAATGAACCCCGGCCAGTTGCGCGAAACCACCATGGCCCCGGCCAGCCGCAGCCTGCTGCGCATCACCCTGCCGCCCGAATACGAAGGCCGCGCAGCCGTGAAGGACCTGGTCGACCGCCTGATGGGCCGCAACCCCGAACACCGCTTCATGTTCATCCAGAACCGCGCCGGCGACCTAGACCGCGACCTGATCGACGCCTGAGCCCGCCGGGAACACGCCTTGCAATCTTTGTCCACGCGTGCAGACTGTTGCGGTTGAATCCGTGGGGGGCCACACTGGTGTGTTTACCGACATTGGGCATTTCGTTTGGCGCAAAAAGCACGCGGCCCTGGCCGGCCTTTGCGCCGGCGCGTTGGCATTGTCGGCATGCTCTGAAAAGCCGGCAGACGTTGCGGACCAAGGCAGGTTCGACGGCATCGATGCCAGTTCCGCGCCTTCGGTGGCGTTCACCTATTTCTATCGCGTGCTCGTGCCCGGCGACAAGTTGGCGGCGATCCAGGAGCAGCATGCCACCGCCTGTGAAAGGCTTGGCCCGGCGCAATGCCGCGTGGTGGGCATGCGCTTTAGCAACGATGGCCACGGCGACATCTCGGGTCGGCTGGACCTTGCCCTGGCCCGTGATCTCGCACGCGGCTTTGGCCGCGACCGCATTGCCACGGTCACCCAGGAAGGCGGAAGGCTGGAAGACACCGAGATCGAGGGCACCGACCAGGCGCCCAAGATCGAAGAAGCACGGAACAGCGAACGGCAAAGTGCCCAACAGCGCGAGGCGTTGCAGAAGCGACTGGCCCAGCCCGGCCTGGCCGATCGTGAGCGGACGGAATTGACCCGCCAGATCGCCGCGCTGGATCAGGCTCTGGCCACCGCCGTCCAAAGCGGTACCGCGGCGCGCGCCGAACTCGCCACCACACCGATGCACTTCACTTATGAAGGGGCCACGGGTCTGGCATTGAGCGACAATCCCTTTGCCGATGCCCTGCAAAACACACTGTCGAGCGGGCGCACCATGGTGTGGGCGGTGCTGGTGATCGGCGGCATGGCCCTGCCCTGGGCGCTGCTCGCGCTGGCCCTGGTTTTGCTATGGCGCACGCCGCCCGTCCGGCGGCTGCGAACCGCGCTGTTTCACGACAACGCCGATACGAACGGCTAGGCGCACTAGGCGCTTTCGCTTAGGCCGCCATTGAACAGCGCCTAAGCGCGCTGTGGCATTCCACCCGATCAAGAACCGGTGCCTGGGCGGCGTCGGTGGACCGGGTGAGTGCTGATGAACTACCTCATGAACGCGCCGATCGGGCGTAAGCTGTCGCGGTTGTTTACAATTATTGCGATCATGATCATGGCGGCGCTCGCAATGATCGGCGCCGGGCTGCACCAGATCAGCCTGCAGGACGCAGAAATCACCAACGACCACGTGCCACAGGCCATGTTGGCCAACGGCATGGACACGGCCATCGCCCAGATCGACGCAGATCTGCGCGCGTTGACGATGTCGTCATCAGCCCAGGTGCGCCAGGCTCATGAAGCGCGCATTGCCAAAAACCGCAAGCTGCTCGAAGAGGGTTTGACCGGGCTGAAGAGCACCGATCTGGATGAAAACGAATCGTCCTTCGTGGCCGATTTCGCCAAGGGCTGGAGCGAATACGCAGCCTCGATCGACAACGTCGAGAGCCTCGCCGGGCAGAACCGCGTTGCCGAAGCCCAGGCGCTGATCCAGCGGGGCGAGGAACTGGCTCACCGTATCGACCAGGCGCTGGACAAGCTGATCAACTATCAGCGCGGCCATATCACCGCCGCGACGGCGGAAGCCGCGCAAGCCTATTGGTTTTCGCTGGGCACCGGCCTTTGCGCGCTGGTCGGGCTGATCGTGGTACTGGCGTGGAGCTATCGCCTGCTTGAACGGCTGGTGGCGCGCCCGGTATCGCAAGTGGCGCAGGCGCTGGTGCGGCTGGGCGCGGGCGATCGCGACGTGCGCGTGGACCACGGCGGCAGCGCCGACGAACTGGGCGATCTTGCCCGCGCGTTCGACGCGCTGCGCGACCAGCTCACCGCCGCCGATGCAGCCAAGACCGCCCAGGTCGACCTCATCGTGCGCACGCTGGGGGTGGCGCTGGCCGACCTGAAAAGCGGCAACCTCGGCGCGCGGATCGATGCCGGGCTGGAAGGCCCGTTTGCCCAGTTGCGCGACGATTTCAACACCATGGCGGCCGAACTGGGCAAAGTGATCGGCGCGGTAACCGGCGCGGCCGACAACGTCCGCACCGGATCGACCGAGATCCGTGCCGCTTCCGACGATCTTGCCCACCGCACCGAGGCGCAGGCCGCCCAACTGGAATCGGCTGCCAGCGCCATGCGCAACGTGACCGCGATGGTGGACGACAGTGCGGCCAAGGCCGAGGCGGTGCGTCAGACGATCGAGGAAACATCGAGCGCGGCAAGCGAAGGCGGCGCGGTGGTGAGCGAAGCGGTGGCGGCAATGGACGGCATCGCCAAGTCATCGCAGATGATCAACCAGATCATCGATCTGATCGAAGGCATTGCTTTTCAGACCAACCTCCTCGCACTCAACGCCGGGGTGGAAGCGGCGCGCGCTGGCGATGCCGGCAAGGGCTTTGCCGTGGTGGCCACCGAAGTGCGCGCGCTTGCCCGCCGATCGGCCGATGCTGCCAACGACATCAAGGGCCTGATCGGCCAGAGCACCGGGCAGGTGCAAGCCGGGGTGCAATTGGTGACGCGCACCGGCGAAGCGCTGGAAGCGATCATCGCGCGCATCGGCAATCTGCGCGGTCTAGTGGCAGGCATTGCCGAAGCGACGGCCGACCAATCGGAAAGCGTCAAGAAAGTCTATGAAACCGTGGGCGCGATCGACCGCATGACGCAGCAGAACGCCGCGATGGTGGAAGAAAGCACGGCCGCGGCCCGCACCCTGGCGACCGAGGCCGATTCGCTCAGCACGCTGGTGGCGCGCTTCCGTGCCGGTGGCAGCCGCCAGCCGCTGCGCAGTGCTTCGCCCGTGGCCACGGCACCGGCGACCCCGGTTGCCATTGCGGCGCCACCCCCGCCCAGCGCGGCCGTGCGCGCCCTGCCCCCACCGCCCGCACCGGCACCGGCGCCGGCACCGGCGCCGGCACCTGCGCCGCGCAAGGTGGCCGGTGGCGGTGGCGGTGGCATGGAAGATTGGTCGGAATTCTAGAAGCCTCGCTTGCGCGGGCCCGCCCGCCACGCCAAGCTCATGCTTTGCTGCACTATTGCGGCGCGTGCAGGGGCAAGGCGCAATGAACAAGGTGGTATGGGCAATGCTGGCCGCGATGGGCGTGGCCACGGTTGGCGGATCGGCGGTTGCCGGGGCGGCAGAGCCACCGCCCCCGCCCAAGGCCGGGCCAATCGTGGTGGATACCGCGGCAGCCTGGACACACCCACCCACCGGCATCGTGATCCCGCCTGCCATCGGGGCCTTCACCCGCACGTCGGTGTCGCAAAGCGACCACGGCCTGGCCGACGTTTCGATCGGCTATGACGACAACACCACCCGCACCACGCTGACGATCTATATCTTCCGCGCCGGCTGGCCCCAGGCGCCGTTGTGGGCAGACCGGCTGAGCCAGGTGATGGGCATGACCGTGCAGCGCATGGGCGGCACGCTGGCAGGAACGCCTGTGTTCACGCCGTTCACGCCCACCGGCCATGCCAGTGCGAGTGGCATGCGCGTGGTGCAGAGCGCGCAGGGCGGCGCTTTGCAGGCCACCGGTGCCGTGGTGATCCCGGCCGGCAATTGGCTGGTGACCATGCGGATGAGTTCGCCCAAGTTCGACGCCGCAGCGCTCGATGCGCAGCTCGCGGCAACGGCGGCGGCCCTGTACGTTCCCGTGCCGGCCAAGCCTTTGCCGGCTGCCGAGCCGATTGCGCCTTGTGCCGATGCGCTGTCGATCAAGCCCGCCAAGCGCTTAAATGGCGACGATAGCCGCGCCAGCGTGATGATGAATGCCTTGCTGGGAGCCGCGCTGAGCAACGCAGTGGCAAACGCCGACAAGGACGATGGGGAGAAGGATGCCAGCCCGGATTATGCGGACACGCTCTGCCGCGATCCCGGCGCGACGCCAGACCGCGCGCTATACCGCAGACCGGGCGACACCCAGCACTACATCATCGCACTCGGTGATGCCGGCGTCACGCTGGAAGCGGGCCCCAATGTGTTGGCAGCCTTGAAGAAGAAGCCGGACAATTTTGACCTGCATCTGATCTTGTTCGACAAGATACTGTTCTATCAACCTTTCAAGAGCCTTCCCACGCCAGAGCAGGCGATGGACGCATTGAACCACGAACAGCCTCAGGGCACCTCCAGCGGGACCGACAACGTGACGATCAGCCTTTGACGGCGCGGCGGTCGGGTGCTCAACCGTCGCCGTTGGGGCCTGCACCCGCGCCGCCCGCGTCGTCATCGCGCTTGCCGCGAATGAAGTCGAAGCGGATGCGCACCCAGGTGCCCACTTGCGGCGTGCCGTTCACGCGCGGCGGGCGCACCAGGAATTGCCAGGCCGCCTGGCGCAGCACGCGGGCCATGCCCGATCCGCGCGGGCTTTCGTCGAGTTCCTGGCAGTCTTCCACGTGATAATCGGCCACGGTGCGGCACGCGATCATCGCCCAGCGGCCCGAGCTCTGGCCCGGCCGCATATAGCCATTGATTTCCGCGTCGCGCGGCTCGCGATACCATTCGGCGTTGTAGAGGCGCGAGCCATCGGGCGCGGTGCCCCCGGTGCCGCCGCCACCGCCGCCGGCAGAGGCCTGCTGCGCCGCGCTGCCGGTCCCGGCCGGGCCTTTCAGCTTGGAAATGTCGGCCGAGGCGAAGTCTGACCGGCTCATCGGGATGAAGCCTTCGGGCCAGACCACCTTGTTGTCGGTGGGGATGACCACGCGCGGCGGCTTGGCCGCGGCGGGCATGGTGGCGGCAGCGCGGGTGGCCTGCTGCGCCGCCTTCTGCTGCTTGGGCGTGGGATTGTCGCTCTTGTCGCCGGCTGCGGCAGACAGGTTGACGGCGGTCAGCGTGCCGCCTTCGTGCTTGGCCGGTGGCTCGTAAAGCCCCACGGACAGCAACGCCGCCAGCAACAGCAGCGACATGGCCAGCGCCAGCACGAACGACAGGGAACGGCGGCGGGGATCGGCGCCATAGCGCCCGCCCCCCTCCGCAAGCAGCACGTCTTGCATCTAGGCTCCGTCACCGCGGGTGCCTGTGCGCTGCGCATGCGCAACAGGCCCCGCCAGCCGCCGCCCTATACTAAGGCCGGCAGTGACAAAACCCTTCGATTGCGCGTTACCCTTCGCGGCAACGACAAAAAAGATTGTTCGCGCCGGGGGATGGCTTCAATCGCGTGGCCCCAGCTTTTCCAGTTCGACGCGTTCGAACATCGTGCGCGCCGCCGGCCGCTGGGCAATCTGCTCGATCCAGCGCAGCAGATGCGGCGTGTCTGCGCGGTTGACCAGTTCGGAAAAGCCGAACTGCATGCCATTGGCGATGGCAAAGTTGCAGATATCGGCCAGGGTATATTGCCCCGGCACCAGCCATTCGTGATCCCGCAGGTGATCGTCCAGCCGGCGCACCGAAAAGGCGATCTTGCGCATTTCCTCGTCCAGCAGGTCCTGTGGGAAGCCTTCGCGGGCGCGGCGCCATTTCACCTGCTGCTCGACCACGGGAATGGCTTTGACCTTGGCTTCGAATTCGGCGTCGGACAGGCCCTGGACCATCTTGCCGACATAGCGGTGCCAACCGATGGTCGACACGCACCAGCAGAAGTATTCGTCCACCCACTTGGTCCACACCCGCATCTGCGCACGGCCATAGCTATCGGCCGGACGCAGCGAGACTTGCGTGGGATATTCGTCTTCCAGGTATTCGCAGATCACCGTGCTTTCCGTGATCACCTTGTCGCCATCCACCAAGGCGGGCACTTGCCCACGCGGGTTGATCGCCTTGAACCAATCGGCATGATGTTCGAACTTGGCCGGATCGAGGCGGTTGGCTTCGAACGGCAGGCCCTTTTCGAACAGGGTGAGCAAGGGCTTCATGGAATTGGCGGCAGGACCGAAACTGTAGAGCTTGAGCATGGAGCCTGTTATCCTCTCCCGGGTAGCTTCCCGGCTTTGCCAACGCAGCCTAGACATTGTTTGCCAACCTAACAATACCCGAATGGAGAATTGCCATGGCCTTTACCGGACGCTGCGCCTGCGGGGCGGTTACCGCCACCATTTCCGCGCAGGAGCCGGTGGCCGTGCGCCAATGCTGGTGCCGCCAGTGCCAGCAGGCCGCCGCAGGTGGCTCCACCAACAATGCAGTGTTTCCGGCAGAATCCGTCACGGTCAGCGGCGCGTTGGGCTCGTTCGGCTATGTCGCGCCATCGGGCAACACGCTGACCCAGTTCTTTTGCCCGCAGTGCGGCACCGGCGTCATGGCGCAATCATCGGGGCGCATGCATTTGCGGACGGTGCGCCTGGGCTTTCTCGATCCCGGCCACGGCCTGGAACCCGATACCGTGATCTGGACGGACGAGGCGCCGGCCTGGGCCCAGGTCGATCAACGGGCCGCCAGCTATAGCGGGCAACCGCCCGCGCCGGGCCAGCCGGTGGCAGAGCAGGCGTGACACTGCCGCAACAGTAAAACGTAAAACGCGTGCAGATCGGCAAGTATCCGCCAGTATTATTCGTCCAATCTCGAAACAAATAGCAATCTTCCCTCTTGTCTTGCGCGGCGTCTTCGACCAGACGCCGCGCATCACGCCGCCATGACAGTGGCGTGACTGCCGATCTGCCAACAACCCGGCGGCAAGACAGGCCTAACAGGGGAAAACATGAAGAAGATCGTTCTGCTGGCTGCCATGGTGGCTGCACAGCCTGCTTTTGCACAAGATGCCAAGTTCTCGGGCCTGCGCGCCGAAGTGCGTGTGGGCTACGAAACGCCCACCGTCAGCGGCCTTGGCGATGGCGAAGTCTACAAGATCGGCAATTCTGCCTCGATCGGTGGCGAACTGGGCTATGACGTGCCCTTGGGCAACAGCGTGACCGCGGGCCCGTTCATCAACTATGACTATGCCGATGCCAAGGACTGTGTCGATGGCGTGTGCCTGGGTTCCAACGGCAACCTGCTGACCGGCGCGCGCGTGGGCGTGGCCGTGACCCCCAAGGTCGAGGCGTTCTTCAAGCTGGGCTATGACCGCTTCCGCCTCAAGGCCTCGATCGGCAGCCGCACCGGCCATGAGAATCTCGACGGGATCGGTGGCGAACTGGGCGTGAACTTTGTCGTCAGCCAGCGTGTCTATGCCGGCTTCTCGCTGAACTACGCCGATCTCGGCAGCTATGAAGGCATCAACTTCCAGCGTCGCCACGTGGCGGTACAGGTCGGCACGCGCTTCTGAGCCACCGATAGCAGCCCTTTCATCCATGGAAAAAGGGAGGGCCTGGCCCTCCCTTTTTTGTCAGTAGAGCAGGAACTGCTGCCGTTCCTCAATCCAACTGGCTTCATCGGGGCTGGCCACGGCATCGAGGTCAGCGGCCTGCGCCCCGCGATCGTCCACCCATTCGCGCAAGGCCGGGCCGCCATTGATCACATCGATGGCGAGGCGATCGAGCACGTATTCATAGGGAAAATCGCGCCACAGCGGATAATCGGGATAGAGATTGCGGATGGCCTTGAACGCCAGCGCCTGCAGCCGCCAGGGACGGAACGCGGCGTGATCGTAAAAGCCGCCTTCGGGGTGGAGCATCAGGCCGTGGCACAAGTGGCCGACGTGCTTGTGGAAAGTGGGCTCGAACCAGCATTCGCGGATTGCCGCGCCCGCCAGCCAGTGCGGCGCCACGCGCGCCATTTCAGCCCGCACCGCCAGCGCATCGACATCGGGGGCGCCGAACAGCACTTCGAGCGGGCGGGTCGTGCCGCGCCCTTCGGAAAGCGTCGCGCCTTCGAGCATGACCGTGCCGGCATAAGCGCGCGCCATGGCCAGGCTCGCCGCGTTGGGACTGGGGTTGATCCAGATGCGGTCCTGCGGCCAGCCAAAGCCCGGCGCGGCATCGGGCTGCCAGCCGTCCATGGCGATGACGCGGTAATCCACATCGAGGTTGTAGTGCGCGATGAACCAGCGGCCCATTTCACCCAGCGTCAGCCCGTGGCGCATCGGCATGGGGCCGGCGCCAACAAAGCTCTCCCACCCGGGCACGAGCCGGGTGCCTTCCACCGGCCGACCGGCGGGATTGGGCCGGTCGAGCACCCACACCGCCTTGCCCGTGCCGTGGCAGGCCTCCAGCAGGTAGAGCAAGGTTGTAACGAAGGTATAGATGCGGCAGCCCAGATCCTGCAGATCGAACAGGAAGACATCGGCGGCATCGATCATGGCCGGCGTGGGCCGGCGGACTTCGCCATAAAGGCTGAACACCGGAATCCCCAGGCCGGGATCGCGATAATCGGGCGATTCCACCATGTTGTCCTGCTTGTCGCCCTTGAGCCCGTGCTGCGGGCCAAAGGCGGCGGTCAGGTTCACGTCCGGGCAGGCCGCCAGGGCATCGAGGGCGTGCACAAGGCCTTGGGTGAGCGAGGCGGGATGGGCCACCAGGGCCACGCGGCGGCCAGCGAGCGGCGCGCGCAGCGCGGCATCGGCCACAAGGCGATCAAGTCCGGTCTTCATGCCGCTTGCGGTGCCTCAACCCGCGCGGCGAAGCAAGCTGCATGGTGGAAATCGGGCTTGCCGCGCGGATGGGCCAGCGCCCAATAGGATTTGGCGCCGTCCGCCTCTTCCAGCACGGCCGAAAGCCCCATGCGCCAGGGCAGCGGGGGCAGGCCTGCGATGGGAAGCGCCGCATCGCAGATCAGCAGGTCCTGACCCCGGCGCGGGGTGATCACCGGTTCGCGCGGGATCGGCCGCGGCGCCATGCCGGCGCGATAGCCATCGAAATCATAGGCCGCCCAGCGTTCCGACGGGGCGAAATTGAATTCGGCATAGGTACCCGCGGCAATGCCTTCGTCTTCGGCCAGGAACAGCTCGAAGCAAGTGGATTGCCACAGGCCGTCGGTGCGCGCGCGCCCGGCGAACGGCGGCACTACCAGGGCGGCCGTACCCTCCACCCGCCAGCGCAGGCACAGCCAGTTGGCATCCATCGACAGGATGCGCGCCGAAACCTGGCGCACGGCAATCGCCGGGTGATCGGGATGGGCAACAAGCAGCGCCGGTTCCAAGGCACGTCCTTTCATGCTAGGCGCCCCGCTCCACATCGAGGCAACCATGACCGAATACAAGTCCGACCTGTTGCGCCTGCTGTCCGAGCGGGGCCATATCCACCAGTTGACCGATGCCGAGGGGCTTGATGCCCTGGCGGCCAAGGAAATCGTGGTGGGCTATAATGGCTATGACGCCACGGCGCCATCGCTCCATGTCGGCAACCTGGCCTCTGTCATGCTGCTGCGCCGCCTGCAACAGGCCGGCCACAAGCCCATCGCGCTGATGGGTGGCGGCACCACCAAGATCGGCGATCCTTCGGGCAAGGATGCCAGCCGCCAGATGCTGACCGAAGAGGTCATCGCCAGCAACATCGCCGGCATTCGCAAGGTGTTCGATCGCCTGCTGACATTCGATGACAGCGCGACGGGCGCGACCCTGGTCAACAACGACGAATGGCTTTCGAAGCTGGGCTATATCGATCTGCTGCGCGACGTCGGGCCGCATTTCACGGTCAACCGCATGCTCACCTTCGATTCGGTGAAGCTGCGCCTGGATCGGGAACAGCCGCTCACGTTCCTGGAATTCAACTACATGATTCTCCAGGCTTATGACTTCCGCGAACTGGCGCTGCGCCATGGCTGCCGCCTGCAGTTCGGCGGTTCTGACCAGTGGGGCAACATCGTCAACGGCATCGAATTGACCCGGCGCATGAACGGGATCGAGGTGTTCGGCGCCACGACCCCGCTGCTGACCACCGCCGATGGCGCCAAGATGGGCAAGTCGGTCAACGGCGCGGTCTGGCTGAACGAAGATCAACTGCCCAACTACGATTTCTGGCAGTTCTGGCGCAACACCGACGACCGCGACGTGGGCCGTTTCCTGCGCATCTTCACCGATGTGCCGCTGGACGAGATCGCCCGTCTGGAAGCGCTGCAGGGCAGCGAGATCAATGCCGCCAAGACCGTGCTTGCCAACGAGGTGACCGCCCTGATCCGCGGGCGCGAGGCGGCTGACGCGGCCGAGGCGACCGCCAAGGCCACCTTTGCCGGCGGCGGGCTGGGCCAGGACCTGCCCACGCTGGAAGTGGGCGGTGGCAGCATCAGCGTGATCGAGGCGCTGATCGGTCTGGGCTTTGCCGCCAGCCGTGGCGAGGCCAAGCGGCTGGTCGCGGGCGGCGGTGCGCGGCTGGATGGCGAAGCGGTGCGCGACGATACCACCATTATCGAAGTATCGGCCGAACGACGCCTTTCGTCAGGCAAAAAGAAGCATGGCATTATCAAGCCAGCTTAACGACTTGTTTTTGCCGGGCGGCGGCAGCCCGCTGCCGCCCGTTAACCAAATCTAAGCCAATTTGGTTCTATTCTTGCCGCTGGAATCGCTCTTACCGGCAGGAGAAGCCATGTCTGGCGGCGCGCAGCTATCAGTGACCGACCTGCGCCGGTCTACCCGCCACCCCGTTCACTTGCCAGTGATCGGGGAACACCGGCGTTTGGGCGACGTGATGCTCAATATCGTCAACATCTCCACCACCGGTTTCATGGTGCGCGACACTCTCGATCTGGGCCGGGGCGAGCGCGTGACCATCCGCCTCCCGCAAATCGGCCGGATCGAGGCCTTCCTGGTGTGGAGCGATGACAGCCGCGCCGGCTTTCAGTTCGAACGGATCGTGCGGCAGGATGACTTTACCAAGATGATCAAGCAATTGCAGCCGAACGCCAGGCTGCGCGCCAAGGGTTGAGCGCCCGGCGCCACGACACTTGAGCAAAACTGCTTGCCCGTCATGAATTTCTGAAGCGACGGCAAACAATTGTTGGCTTGGCAAAGCCGCATGGCGCTGCCACAGACGCCTTCGTGACGCAAACCCCTGCCCCGGCGCTGCCCGAAGACCCTTCATCGCCGTTCCAGATCGCCGATTTTCGCCGGTTCTGGGTGGCCCGCCTGTTTTCGGTGGTGGCCACGTCGGGCATGGTCGTGGTGCTGGGCTATCAGCTTTATGACGTGGCGCGCGGCCAGTATGGCATGGGCATCAAGGAAGCCGCGTTCCAGCTGGGCCTGATGGGCCTGGTCCAATTTCTGCCGCAATTCGTGCTCACGCCCGTGGCCGGCGTGGTCGCCGACCGGTTCGACCGCCGCGTGATCGCGGGGTTGACCATGGTGCTCGACGCGCTGATCGCCCTGGTGCTCACGCTCGCGACGTATGCCGATGCGCTGTCGCTGCCGCTGCTGTTCGCCATGGCCGCCTGCCACGGCACCAGCCGCGTGTTCATCGGCCCGGCGCTGTCATCGATCGCCCCCAATATCGTGCCGGCAGAACTGATGCCGCGCGCGGTGGCGATCAATGCCATGGCCTGGCAGATCGGCTCGATGGGTGGGCCGGCGCTGGCCGGCGTGCTGTTCGCCGCGGCAGCCGCCCTGCCCTATGGCGTTTCGGTGGCCTTGCTGGTGATTGCCGCCGTGGGCGCGTTTGGCATCCGGCGCATTCCGCCGCCGGCCGAAAACCGCCAGACCCATCCGTTCCGCCAGATTGCCGACGGCTTTCGCTTCGTCGCGCACGATCGCTTCCTGCTCGGCTGCGTCACGCTCGATCTGTTCGCCGTGCTGCTGGGCGGGGCCACGGCGCTGCTGCCGGTCTATGCGCGCGACATCCTGACCTTCGACGGCCGGCCGGTGGGGTCTTATGGCCTGGGCGTGATGCGCGCCATGCCCGGGCTGGGTGCGGCGCTGGTCGCCGCGTTCCTGGCGCGACGGCCGGTAGAGCGCGAAGTGGGTGCCAAGATGCTGCTGGCCGTGGCGGCCTTTGGCGCGGCCACCGTGGTCTTTGGCCTGTCTCGCAACTTGTGGCTGTCACTGGTCATGCTCACCCTGCTTGGCGCGGCCGACATGGTTTCGGTCTATATCCGAACCACCCTGGTGCAGTTGCACACGCCTGACGCGGTGCGCGGCCGGGTTTCGGCCATCTCGGGCCTGGCCATTTCCTGCTCCAACGAACTGGGCGACATGCAATCGGGCGTGGCTGCGGCCCTGCTGGGCGCAACCGGCGCAGTTGTGTTTGGCGGGGTGGGTGCCATAATCGTTACCCTGGCCTGGGCGATCGGATTTCCCGAATTGCGCCGCGCCCGGACCTTTGCTGCAAAATACCAATCCTGACCCGCTCACCATCCAAGGAGCACTCGCGACATGAAAGCGGATTCCATTCTCGCCACTATCGGCAACACGCCGCATGTTCGCCTGTCCCGCCTGTTTCCCGACCACGAGGTATGGGTGAAGAGCGAGCGCACCAATCCCGGTGGCTCCATCAAGGACAGGATCGCATTGGCGATGATCGAGGCGGCCGAAGCCGACGGCAGCCTGCAACCCGGCGGCACCATCGTGGAGCCGACTTCGGGCAACACTGGCATCGGCCTGGCCATGGTGGCCGCCGTCAAGGGCTACAAGCTGGTGCTGGTCATGCCCGAATCGATGTCGATCGAGCGGCGCCGGCTGATGCTGGCCTATGGCGCAACATTTGACCTGACGCCGCGCGAAAAGGGCATGAAAGGCGCGATCGAACGCGCCAAGGAGCTGGTGGCGTCAACGCCCGGCGCCTGGATGCCCCAGCAGTTCGACAACCCCGCCAACGTGGCGGTGCACGTGCGCACCACGGCCCAGGAAATCCTGGCCGATTTTGCCGATAGCCCGATCGACGTGCTGATCACCGGCGTTGGCACCGGCGGCCACCTCACCGGCTGCGCCGAAGAGCTCAAGAAAGTCTGGCCCGGTTTCAAGGCCTATGCCGTGGAACCCACGCTCTCCCCGGTCATTTCCGGTGGGCAGCCCGCGCCGCACCCGATCCAGGGCATCGGCGCCGGGTTCATTCCGGGCAACCTGCATACCCAGGCGATCGACGGCGCGATCCAGGTCGATCCTGCCGATGCCAAGGAATGGGCCCGCCGCTCGGCGCGCGAGGAAGGCCTCCTGGTGGGCATTTCTTCGGGCGCGACGCTGGCTGCGATCGCCGCCAAGCTGGGCGAGCTGCCCCCGGGCAGCCGCGTGCTGGGCTTCAACTACGACACCGGCGAACGCTATCTGTCGGTGCCCGATTTCCTTCCGGAGTAACAAGCCTTGAGCCTTGAACGCATCGACTATGCGCATGGCGACGTGGCGCTGACGGGGTGGCTTGCGCGCCCCGAAGGCACCGCGCGCGGTGCGATCCTGATCCTGCCGACCATCGCCAATTACAACGAAGCGATGGGCCGCCGCGCCCAGATGCTGGCCGACCAGGGCTTTGTCGCCATGGTTGCCGATTTCTATGGCGAGCCGGTGGAGAGTTTCGAAGCCTCGTTCCCGCTGGGCAATGCCCTGCGCGAGAATGTCGATCATTATCGCGCCCGCTTGCAGGCCGGGCTCGATGCCCTGGCTGCCGCCGCACCAGGCCTGACGCTCTCGGCCATCGGTTATTGCATGGGAGGCCAGGCCGCGCTCGAACTGGCCCGCGAAGGCGCGCCGATCGCGCTGGCAGCCAGTTTCCACGGCATTCTGGCCACCGGTCGCCCGGCAACGGCCGAAACGCCGATCAAGGCGCGCATCCTGGTATGCCATGGCGATGCCGATCCGCTGGTCCCGCGCGAGCAGGTGCTCGATTTCTGGAAGGAAATGGATGCCGCCGGCGGCAACTGGCATTTCCACGCCTATGCCGGGGTCAAGCATGGCTTTACCGATCCCGACAGCGAAGCGCGCGGCAAGGATTTCCTGGGCTACAACGCCAGTGCCGATCGCCAGTCGTGGCTGGCGCTGACCGCCTTGCTCGACGAAGTCTATCCCTGATCCAGTGCAATCGGGCGGCACCTCACGCCGGGGTGTCGCCCACTGCTCCCTCCAGCCCGCGCAACTGGGCAACGAACCCTTCCAGTTCGGCGATGGCGCCGGCAATGTCGGCCTGCTGGCGCACCAGCGCGGCGATGCGGTCCTGGCACTTGGCAATGGTCACCTTGCGCTGTTGCGCGCGGCCATCGCCCAGATCGTAAAGATCGATCATCTCGCGAATATCGGCCAGGCTGAAGCCCACGTTCTTGGCCCGCATGATCCACGCCAGACGCGCCCGGTCGCGGCGCGAATAGATCCGCTGCGTGCCCTGCCGCGTGGGCGAAATCAGCCCCTCATCCTCGTAAAAGCGCAAAGCCCGCGCCGTGACGCCGAATTCGGCGGACAAGTCGGTGATGGAAAACTGATCGCGGGCAAGGGCATCGGGCCGATCGATATGGCCGGCCGGCCCGTGAGCCGGTGTTGGGGCAGATGCAGCGCTGGTCGAATTGGCGGGCACGGTTTCCATGCCCGCCACGATACCGCGCAGCTTACGTAAACGTCAAACTGCAATCCGCTCAAGCGATCCGTCGGCCGCGATGCGGCGATAGAAGCAACTGGTGGCCAGGGTGTGACAGGCCGGCCCCGCCGCCTCCACCCGCAGTTCCAGCGCGTCTTGGTCACAGTCCACGCGAATCTCCAGCACCTTGAGCACGTGGCCCGAGGTTTCACCCTTCATCCATTGCCGTTGCCGCGAGCGCGACCAGAAGTGCGCCAGGCCGGTTTCACGCGTGCGCTCGATCGCCTCGCGGTCCATGTGCGCGAGCATCAGCAATTGCCCGGTGCGATGATCGATCGCCACGGCGGTGACCAGGCCCTGGGAATCGAAGCGCGGCATGAATGCCGTGCCCTGCTCGCGTTGCAGCGAATCGTTATCGACCGACACTGTGGGTAAATCCCTTCTGCAAAAAGCACCCCAACCGCATCCATTGTTGCACGATAACCACATGGCCGGGGCAAAATCGGCGGTATACGCGGCTTCCCCTTCCTTCCGGCGGCGCAATCGTCAAGAAAGAACATGCGGTTTGAGGGAACCGCGAACTGAACCGCCGAAAGGCGGCGCGGCAAGCGCCAAAGTTCAGGGACACGCGAGGGACCGGGTGGCTGGTTCGACCTTCTGACAAGGAAGGCACGGCCGTTCGGAGAGATTGAGTGGCGGGGCTACGGTCAGGGCCGAGAGGGAGCCCCGTCAATCAAAAGGTTTCGTCACGAAACGCCCGGGCCGCAAGGTTCCGGGCGTTTTCGGTTTGATGCCGTTTGCATCGTGCAAAACAGCCCCGGCGCGAATCACCCCTTTCCTTCGGCCTCGCGCAGCACGCGGGCAAAGCAGGCGATTTTCACCTTGGCCGCGCCAGCCCGGCGCAACGCGCGCACGCAGGCATCGCTGGTGGCCCCGCTGGTCAGCACATCGTCCACCAGCAAGACCTGCGCGCCCTTGAGCGATGCGCCGTGGCGCGGATGGGGGGCAATGGCGCCCGACAGCGCCTGCGCGCGGGCCTTGGCCCCCAGGCCGCCCAGCGAGGGCGTGCGCTTGCGCCGCACCAGGCCATCCACCACCAGCCGCTGCCCGGTGGCCTGGGCAATCTGCCTGGCCAGCAGCGCCGACTGGTTATAGCCGCGCTGCCACAGCCGCCAGCGGTGCAGCGGCACCGGCACGATCAGCCATTCCCCCTCCAGCACGGGCAGGCGCGCCACCATCAGCCGCGCCATCAGGCCGGCCAGGCCAACCTTGCGCCCATGCTTGAAGCGCAGCACGAGCGTGCGCGTGGCATCGCCATAGAGCGTGGCGGCGGCGATCCCGTCGTGCCGGGGCGGCTGCGCCATGCACGGCGCGCACAGCGCGTCTTCCTGGCCCACCAGGCTGGTGTCCAGCGGGCGCTGGCACAGCTTGCATGCCGGCTCTCCAGGGATTTCCAGATTGGACCAGCACGCCGCGCACAGACCGCCATGGCTTGCCAGCGTTTCGCCGCACAGCGGGCAGCGCGGCGGGAACAGCAGGTCGACGACCGGAGCAAGGAATGCGGGGCGCAGCATCGCCTGCTCTCCATCCCCCAGCGCAAGAGGCTTGGCAAGCGCGCAGCTTGCGGGCAGGCAGCACGCCATGGCTCAATCCGCATCCCCTTCCCAGCCCACGAATCCGGCCCCGCCGGTGATCTTTGCCCCGCAGCGCCGCCTGGCCCAGCGTGCGCGCATGCGCCGCCTGGCCCAGCGGCCCGATGCCGCGCATTTCCTGGCCGACGACATGATCGAGGACATGCTCGATCGCCTGTCGTTCCTGCGCCACTCGCCCAAGACGGCGCTGGTGATCGGGGATGTGCGCGGGGCGCTGGCCACCGCGCTCGTTGCCCAGGGCGTGGCGGTGACACGCGCCGATCCCGCGCCGCTGCCGGGCGAAACCGGCGTGGAGCAGGAAGCCCCCCTGCCCTTTGCTCAAGACTTTGATCTGATCGCCGTGCTCGGCACGCTCGACACGGTCAACGATCTGCCCGGCGCGCTGGTGCACTTGCGCCGCGCGCTCGCGCCCGATGGCCTGGCGATGATGAGCTTTACCGCCGCCGGCAGCCTGCCGGCCTTGCGCGGCGTGATGTTGGCGGCCGATGCCGACCGGCCCGCGCCTCGCGTGCACCCGCAGGTGGACGTGCGCGCCGGCGGGCAACTGCTGCAACGCGCCGGTTTTGCCGATCCGGTGATCGACAGCCGCAGCCTGGCGGTGCGCTATCGCAGCCTGGCGCGACTGGTGCAGGACTTGCGCGAACAGGGCCTGTCCAACTGCCTTGCCCGCCCCGGCGCCCCGCTGGGCAAGCCCGCGCTGGCCCGCGCGCAGCAAGCCTTTGCCGAAATGGCCGACGCGGATGGCCGCGTGACCGAGACGTTCGAGATCCTGACGCTGAGCGGCTGGGCCAAGCCGCTGCGCGCGCCGAAGTTTTAATCGTTGGATTGCGTAAGGCCTCGCACCACCCCCAACCCCCTCCTCTGAAGAGGAGGGGGCCTTTTTCAGCGGCTTAACTCCCCCTCCTCTTCAGAGGAGGGGGGGCGGGGGGTGGTGCGAGGCCTAAGCCAACCTCAAGCCTTCAGCGCCGCCTGCGCGGCCGCCAGCCGTGCGATCGGCACGCGATAGGGGCTGGCGGATACGTAATCGAGGCCGACCTTTTCGCAGAACGCGATGGAGGCCGGATCGCCGCCATGTTCGCCGCAGATGCCCAGCTTGATATCGGGGCGGGTCTTGCGGCCACGCTCGGCGGCGAGTTCCACCAGCTGGCCCACGCCTTCGATATCCAGGCTGACGAACGGATCGCGCGGGTAGATGCCCTGGTCCACATAGGGGTTGAGGAAGCGCGCGGCATCGTCGCGGCTCACGCCCAGGGTGGTCTGCGTCAGGTCGTTGGTGCCGAACGAGAAGAACGTGCCTTCCTCGGCGATTTCCCCGGCCATCAGCGCGGCGCGCGGCAGTTCGATCATCGTGCCGACGAGGTAGTCCAGCGTCTTGCCCTTGTCGGCAAAGACCTGGGCGGCCACGCGATCGACCAGCGCGCGCAGGATCTGCAGTTCCTTCTTGGTCGCCACCAGCGGGATCATGACTTCGGGCACGACCGCTTCGCCAGACTTCGTGGCAACTTCCACCGCCGCCTCGAAAATGGCCTGAGCCTGCATTTCATAGATTTCGGGGAACGTGATGCCCAGGCGGCAGCCGCGATGGCCCAGCATGGGGTTGAATTCGTGCAGCTCCCCGGCGCGGCGCTTGAGGTGGTCGACGCCCAGGCCGGTCACTTCGGCCAGTTCCTCGAACTCTGCATCGCCATGCGGCAGGAATTCGTGCAGCGGCGGATCGAGCAGGCGAATGGTGACCGGCAGGCCCGCCATCACTTCGAAGATCGAGATGAAGTCGGCGCGCTGTTCGGGCAGCAGCTTGGCCAGCGCGGCGCGGCGGCCGGCTTCGTCTTCGGCCAGGATCATCTGGCGCACGGCGGAAATGCGCCCGGCTTCGAAGAACATGTGCTCGGTGCGGCACAGGCCGATGCCTTCGGCACCGAACTGGCGCGCGACCTGGCAATCGAGCGGGGTTTCGGCGTTGGTGCGCACTTTCATGCGGCGGTGCTTGTCGGCCCAGACCATCAGCGTGGCGAAATCGCCAACCAGTTCGGGTTCCACCATCGGCACTTCACCGGCCATGATCTCGCCGGTCGAACCGTCGAGCGTGATCAGGTCGCCTTCGGCCACATCGCGGTTGCCGATGCGCGCCTTGCGCGAGACCATGTCGATCGACAGGCCCGAGGCGCCCGAAACGCAGGGACGGCCCATGCCGCGCGCCACCACGGCGGCGTGGCTGGTCATCCCGCCGCGCGCGGTAAGGATGCCCTTGGCCGCATGCATGCCGTGAATGTCTTCGGGCGAGGTTTCCACGCGCACCAAGATCACCGCATCGCCGCGTTCGGCGCGCGCCTGGGCGGTATCGGCATCGAACACGATCGCGCCGCTGGCCGCGCCCGGCGATGCCGGCAGGCCCTTGGTCAGCACGTCGCGCGGCGCCTTGGGATCGAGCGTGGGGTGCAGCAACTGGTCAAGCGCCATGGGATCGACGCGGGCGATCGCGGTCGCTTCGTCGATCAGGCCCTCGGCCACCATGTCCACGGCCATCTTGAGCGCGGCCTTGGCGGTGCGCTTGCCCGAGCGGGTTTGCAGCATCCACAGCTTGTTCTTTTCGACCGTGAACTCGATGTCCTGCATGTCCTTGTAGTGCTTTTCCAGCAGCTCGAACACGCTCGCCAGCTCGGCATAGGCCTGGGGCATGGCTTCTTCCATCGACAGCGGCTTGGCCCCGGCCCGCTCGCGCGAGAACTTGGTCAGGTACTGCGGGGTGCGGATGCCGGCCACCACGTCTTCGCCCTGGGCGTTGACCAGCCATTCGCCGTAATAGGCCTTTTCGCCGGTCGCCGGATCGCGCGTGAAGGCAACGCCGGTGGCCGAGGTATCGCCCATGTTGCCGAACACCATGGCCTGGACGTTGACCGCCGTGCCCCATTCGGCCGGAATGTCGTTCAGGCGGCGATAGACCTTGGCACGTTCGCTTTCCCAGCTATCGAACACCGCGCCGATTGCGCCCCAGAGCTGCTCGTGCACGTCCTGCGGGAACGGGCGGCCCAGTTCTTCGGAAACGATCGCCTTGTATTCGCCCACCAGCTTGCGCCAGTTGTCCGCGCTCATTTCCACGTCGGCGTAATAGCCGTTATCTTCCTTGGCGATTTCCAGCGCATCTTCAAAGCGATGGTGGTCCACGCCCAGCACGACGTCGGAATACATCTGGATGAAGCGGCGATAGCTGTCCCACGCAAAGCGCGCGTCACCCGAATCCGTGGCGAGCCCTTCGACGGTCACGTCGTTGAGCCCGAGGTTGAGCACGGTGTCCATCATGCCGGGCATGGAAACCCGCGCGCCCGAACGCACCGAAACCAGCAGCGGATTGGCCGGATCGCCGAACACGCGGCCGGTGGCGCTTTCGATATGCGCGATCCCGGCGGCAACGCCCGCCTCGATACCGGCATCGAATGTCTTGCCGGCCGTGTTGTACTGCGCGCACACTTCGGTGCTGATCGTGAAGCCCGGCGGCACCGGCAGGCCGATGCCCGCCATCTCGGCGAGGTTCGCCCCCTTGCCCCCGGTGATGGTCTTGTCCTTGGCCCGAGGATCGTCGTTTCGCGCACCACCGCCGAAATGGAATACGTATGCACTCATAATTACAGTCCGTCCCCTGAGCAAAGTTGAGCCATTGCAAGGTCTAGGAAGTGGATCGAGGGCGCTTAGCCCTCGATCCGCGAAAAGTCCGCTACTTTGTGCACCGCAGCACGGAATTGGTCAAGCAGGGCCAAGCGATTGGTCCGTTTTTCCGCATCTGCGTCATTAACCGTAACCGTGTCGAAGAAGGCGTCGATCGGCGCGCGCAGCGAGGCGAGCGCAGCCATCGCCGTGGTAAACGCCTCTTGGCGCACGGCCGCTTCGACTTTGGGCGCGGCTTGGGCCAGCGCGGCCATCAGCGCGGCTTCGGCCGGTTCGGGCGCGTAGGGCAAGCCAGGCTGGCCATGCGCGAATTCGGCCGCAATATCCTTGAACAGCGGGTCGTCCACCAGCACCAGCGGGTCTTCCTCGCCCGTGGGCGGCACCACGCCTTCGCCCTTGGCGCCGGCCGTGGCGGTGCCTTCCTTTTTCAGGATATTGGCCGCGCGCTTGTACCCGGCGAGCAGGTTCACGCCGTCCTCGGTGCCGACAAAGGCCTGGAGCGCGGAAACGCGCGCCAGCAGGCGGACGAGATCGCTTTCCCCGCCCAGCGCGAACACCGCATCGATCAGGTCGTGCCGCACGCCCGCTTCGCGCTGCTGGACCTTGAGGCGGTCGGCGAAGAAAACCATTATAGCAGCAACTGCAGGAACGACACGCTCCTGAATGAGCTCTTCGACAGTCTGATCGTCCAACGCATTACCAAGAGTCGCCTTGTTGATTGCCTCAATTTCTCCGGCATCAACCGTTAACCCAACACCCTCTCGTGCGGTCAAATATTCATTAACTACTCGCAACAAATCACGGCCGGTCCGTTTACCTTCAAACTTACCAAGAGCTTTTGCCGAGAATTCGACGAGATTCAGCCTAATCTCGTTTCGCTTTATTATTTCAAGTACACCAAGCGCAGAACGCCTGAGCGCGAATGGATCCTTGGAGCCTGTAGGCACCATTCCTTCGTAGAAGAAGCAAACGATCGTATCGAGCTTGTCCGCCAGCGCTACGCAGACCGAAACCGGCGCGGTCGGCACGTCGTCGCCCTGTCCCACCGGCTTGTAGTGATCGCGGATGGCGTCGGCCACGGCATCGGGCAGGCCTTCGGCGCGGGCGTAATAGCCGCCCATGAGGCCCTGCAGTTCGGGGAACTCGCCGACCATGTCGGTGACGAGATCAGCCTTGCACAGCTCCGCCGCCTGGCGCGCCAGCACCGGATCGGCGCCGGGCACCACGCCTTCGCGGGCGAGCCATTCGGCCAGGTCGGCCACGCGGGCAACCTTGTCGGCCACGGTGCCGAGCTTTTCATGGAAAGTGATGCGCACCAGCTTTTCCGCCTGGCGGGCCAGCGGCACTTTCTTGTCCTGCTCCCAGAAGAAGCGGGCGTCGGACAGACGCGCGGCCAGAACCTTGCGGTTGCCCGCCACGATCGCCGCGCCGCCATCGGTGGCAGCAATGTTGGCCGTGCAGACAAAGGCATTGGCCAGGTTGCCGGCGGCATCGCGGCAAATGAAATACTTCTGGTTCACCCGCGCGGTCAGCTGGATCACTTCGGGCGGCACTTCCAGGAAGGCCTCGTCAAAGCGGCCGAGCAGCGGCTGTGGCCATTCGGTAAGGCCGGCATTTTCCACCACCAGGCCTTCGTCGTCCACCAGCACGAGGCCGGCTTCCTGCGCCGCGGCATGCGCCTTGTCGCGCACGATGGCTTCACGCTCGGCATGGTCGACGATCACGAAAGCGTCGCGCAGCTTGGCGGCGTAATCGCCGGCGCCCGTAATGGTCACATCGCCACTGTGGTGGAAACGGTGGCCGCGCGTGACCGTGCCGGAGTGCACCCCGCCCACTTCGAGATCGATGGCCTCGTCGCCCAGGATGGCGATGATGCCGGACAGCGGGCGAACCCAGCGCAAGCTTTCCGGGCTGAACGACGCGGCGCCCCAGCGCTGCGACTTGGGCCAGGGGAACGCGCGGACAATCGCCGGGATCGCTTGCGTGAGCACGTCCTTGGTCGCGCGGCCGGGCTTTTCGGTAATGGCAAACAGCACACCGTCACGCTCGGTCAGTTGCTCGCGCGTCAAGCCGGTCTTGCGCAGGAAGCCTTCGAGCGCTTGCGGCGGGGCCGAGGCGCGCGGACCTTTGACTTCCTCGCGCACCGCCTGCGTTGCCAGCGGCAAGTCACGCGCGATCAGCGCCAGGCGGCGCGGGGTGGACCACACCGTGATCGCGCCGGCCTTCAGTCCGGCAGCGGCCAGTTCCTTGACGAACAGCTTTTCCAGATCGGCGCGTGCGCCGGCCTGCATCCGCGCGGGGATTTCTTCGCTGCGCAGTTCGAGCAGGAAATCGGCGGTCATGCTCATGCGCTCCACCCCGGGAATTTCTGCGCCCATTCGTCCTTGTACTTGTCCATGTAGGCTTCGCACGAGCCGCGCGCGAGATCGCGCACCTTGCCCATGTAGCTGGCGCGTTCCTGCACCGAGATCACGCCGCGCGCCTGCAACAGGTTGAACACGTGGCTGGCTTCGATCGCCTGTTCATAGGCCGGGATCGGCAGCTTGGCCTCAAGGCAGTTCTGGCATTCGGCCACCGCCTTGTTGAACAAGTCGAACAGCGCGTCGGTGTTGGCCACCTCGAAGTTCCACTTCGACATCTGGCGTTCGTTTTCCAGGAACACCTGGCCATAGGTCACGCCCTGGCTGTTATAAGCCAGGTCATAGACGTTATCGACGCCCTGGATGTACATCGCCAGGCGTTCGAGGCCATACGTCAGCTCGCCCGCCACCGGCTTGCAATCGAACCCGCCCATCTGCTGGAAATAGGTGAACTGGGTCACTTCCATCCCGTCGCACCAGACTTCCCAGCCCAGGCCCCAGGCGCCCAGCGTGGGCGATTCCCAGTCGTCTTCCACAAAGCGGATGTCGTGTTGCAGCGGGTCCACCCCGATGGCGCGCAGGCTGTCGAGATAGAGGTCCTGCATGGCCTCCGGGCTCGGCTTCATGATCACCTGGTATTGGTAATAGTGCTGAAGCCGGTTGGGATTTTCGCCATAGCGGCCGTCGGTGGGGCGGCGGCTGGGCTGCACATAGGCTGCGTTCCACGGTTCCGGACCCAGCGAACGCAGCGTGGTGGCCGGGTGAAACGTGCCCGCGCCCACGCGCATGTCATAGGGTTGCAGGACAAGGCAGCCCTTCTCGCTCCAATAGGCGTGGAGGCGCAGGATCATGTCCTGCAGGCTGAGCGGCTTTGGTGCAGTGTCGGCCATGGTGTGCCGCCCATGGCCGATGGCGGGCTGCAAATCAACCGCAAGCAGACGCAAGATGGGGACTTCCCATGGCAGCCTGCGCTGTGCATGGGACAAGCATGCGCCGTTTTCCCAAGCCCCTCCCCAGCCTGATCTCCGCCTGCGCCGTGTTCGCGCTATTGTGGCAGCCGCTGCCGGCCAAGGCCCAGATCGTGCCGTCGCTGCCCGCCGCCGATACGCCGCCGCCGCCATCGCGCCCGGCGCTGTGGAAAGTGTCCGATGCCGATACCACCATCTGGCTGTTCGGCACGATCCATGTGCTGCCCAAGGGCGGCGCGCCATGGCTGGTGGGGCCCGTCGCGCAAGCGCTGCAAGGGTCAGACACGCTCGTTACCGAAATTGCGCGGGCCGACACGCAGGCCTCGGCAGAGCATGGCGCAAACGTTTCCCCCGGTATGCTGCCGGCCGGGCAGACCCTGCCCGCGCTGTTGGGGCCGGAACGCGCCGGCAGGCTTGCCGCCACGCTGACCGCCTCGGGCGTTCCGGCTGCACAGTTCGATGCCTACAAGCCATGGATGGCAGCCACCGCGCTATCCCTGCTGCCGCTGATCCAGCGCGGCTATCTGACCTCGCAAGGCGTGGAAGCAACATTGGAAAACGCCCACCCGCAAAAGCAGGAGGCGCTCGAAACCGTGGCGTTCCAGCTTGGCCTGCTCGATGGCCTGCCGCAGGACGCGCAAATCGCCTGGCTCGACACGGTGATCGCCCAGTACGATACCATCGGCGCGCAGATCGCCCAGATGGTCAATGCCTGGCGCGCGGGTGATCCCGACGAACTGGGCCGCTTGATGACCGCAGACATGCAGGACGATCCGCGCCTGGTCGAAACCTTGCTCACCCGCCGCAACGCCACCTGGGCCAAATGGATCGTGCAACGCCTTAAAACGCCGGGCACGGTGTTCGTGGCAGTGGGCGCCGGGCACCTTGCCGGCAAGGGCAGCGTGCAGGACGATCTGGCCAAGGACGGCATTGCCGTCACGCGGGTGCAATAGGCCATGCGCTGGAAAAACGTCCTTGCCGCCGCGTTCGCCCTGCTCGCCGCCGCCTGTCACAAGCCTGCGCCGCAAGCGCCGCCGGCCAAAGTGGCGCTGTGGGAAATCGCCGATACCAGCGGCACGCGCGGCTGGATCTTCGGCACGGTGCATGCCCTGCCCGCCGGGCTGCAATGGCGCCGGCCGGCGATCGACCACGCGCTGGCCAATGCCGACCGTCTCGTGCTGGAAATCGCGCAACCGCTCGATGGCAATGTCGCCGGCGTCGCCCTGGCGCGCCTGGCCTACACCCCCGGCCTGCCGCCCCCGTCGCAACGGGTGGCAATGAAGTATCGCGCGGCGCTGGCCAAGGTCTACAAAGATCTCAACCTCACCGACGCGCAGTTCCAGAACGAGGAAACCTGGGCCGTAGCCCTGCAGATCGCCTCGATCGGCGGGGAAAAGCAGGGCATGGACCCGGCCAGCGGGGTGGAGCCGCAATTGCGCAAGCTGATCGGCGGCAAGCCCGTGCAGGGCCTGGAAACGCTGGACGGGCAATTCGGCATTTTCGATACCTTGCCGCCATACGCGCAGCAGACCCTGCTGGAACAAGTTGCCGTGGAGGCGGCCGACGACAGCGACGACGATGCCGACATGGTGCGCCTGTGGCTGCGCGGCGATGACCTGGGCATTGCCCGGGAAAGCCAGAAAGGCTTCCTGTCCGATCCCACGCTGCACCAGGCGCTGCTGACGGCGCGCAATGCGGCCTGGGCGGCGCAGATCGATGCGATGCTGAAAGATGGCGCCGCACCGTTCATCGCCGTGGGCGCGGCGCATGTGGCGGGCAGCGATGGCCTGCCTGCCCTGCTCAAGGCGCGCGGCTGGCTGGTGCGCCGGGTGGAATAGCGCCTAATCAAGCACTGGCGCGCTTGCATTTTCGCGGCAATCGGCTATGGGCCGCCGCTTCCCCGTCATGGTCATCCCTGGAGGCGTGGCGGAAGGAATGCACAACAGATTTATTTCGGAAGGTAATTCACATGAGCGAGACGCTGACTCTGTCGGCTGAGCTGCGCGAACGGGCTGGCAAGGGAGCCTCCCGTGTTCTGCGTCGCGAAGGCCGCACCCCCGCCGTGATCTATGGCGGCAACCAGGAACCGGTTGCCATCCACATCGAGGAAAAGGCGCTGGCCAAGGCCCTGGGCACCGGCCACTTCTTCAACTCGATCGTCGAGCTGACCATCGGCGGCCAGACCGTCCGCACCCTGCCCAAGGACGTGGCCTTCCACGCCGTGAGCGACCGTCCGCAGCACGCCGACTTCCTGCGCGTGGCCGCCAACGCCGAAGTGCACGTGAACGTGCCCGTGGTGTTCCAGAATGAAGAAAAGGCCCCCGGCATCAAGGCTGGTGGCGTGCTCAACATCGTGCGCCACGAACTCGAACTGGTGTGCGAAGCCAACAAGATCCCCGATGACATCATCGTCGATCTGTCCGGTCTGGAAGTGGGCGACTCGGTGCATATCAGCGCTGTGAACCTGCCCGCCGGCGCCCGCTCGGCCATTACCGACCGCGACTTCACCATCGCCACGATCGCCACCCCCACGGTGCTGACCGAGGAAGAAGAAGCCGGCGAAGCCACCACGGAAGGTTGATCCTTCCGGGCCTGCGCAGCGCAAAAAGCTGTGCAGGCCGGCAAGCTATCGGGAACCCCTTCTGCCGCGCAGGAGGGGTTTCTTTTTGGAGCCGCGCGACGGCAAGGAGCATCTGCCATGCAAGTCTGGGTTGGCCTGGGCAATCCCGGCCCGCAATACGCGCTGCATCGCCACAACGTGGGCTTCATGGCGCTCGACACCATTGCCGAAGTGCATGGCTTTGGCCCGGTGCAGAAGAAATTCCAGGGCTGGGTGCAGGAAGGCCGCATCGGTGGCGACAAGGTGATCCTGCTCAAGCCCGCAACGTTCATGAACGAAAGCGGCCGTGCCGTGGGCGAAGCGCTGCGCTTCTACAAGCTGGGCACCGACGCGCTGACCGTGTTCCATGACGAGCTGGACCTTGCCCCGTTCAAAGTGAAAGTGAAGCAGGGCGGCGGCCATGCCGGCCACAACGGGCTGCGCTCGGTCGACCAGCATTGCGGCGCCGAGTTTCGCCGCATCCGCCTGGGCATCGGCCATCCCGGCCACAAGGATCGCGTTACCGGCTACGTGCTCGGACCCTTTGCCAAGGCCGAGCAGGACGACCTGGTCACCATGCTGGGCGCCGTGGCGGCCGAGGCCGACCGCCTGGCGCGGGGCGAAGACACCCGTTTCATGAACGACGTGGCGCTGCGCCAGCAGGATTGACCCCATTGGCTCGGGCTGCAACGAAACGAAAAGGTTAACGTCGATCCGCGTACAAACCGTCGGAAACGCTTACAACAGCCATACCCCTGAAGCACCATTAACTATCAAAAATGGCGGAAATCCGCAATTGGCACCGGATTTGCTTTTATTCCCGTCAACCAAGACGGAATTCTCGAATTCGCCAGTTTACCGGATTTGACAGGGGACAGACCATGAAGCGCTCGATTGCCATTCTCGCCGCCGCGATGACCACCACCATCGCTGCCGCACCGGCCCATGCCACCTTCTTCCACACGCACTACTGCAACTGCGGCCACTCGTCCGGTGCGGCCATGTGCGGCAGCACGTCGTCCACCTCGTCCTCGACTTCGTCGACCTCGGGCGGCAGCACCACGTCTTCGACCACGTCGTCCACCTCGGGCGGTTCGACCACCTCGTCCTCGACTTCGGGTGGCAGCACCACGTCTTCGACCACTTCGGGCGGCTCGACCACCTCTTCGACGACGTCGGGCGGCAGCACCACTTCCTCGTCGACCGGCGGCACCGACGTGCCGGAACCGGGCATGCTCGGCCTGATGGGTGCGGGCCTGGCTGGCCTGGCCTTCGTGCGCCGCCGTCGCCGCTGATCCACGCCGGCGCATAGCGGGGGGATACCGGCACAGGGACGGGTTTGCGCATACCGCGCGGCCTGGCTGGCCCCCGCAACCGCCTCAGCGTTGTTTCTCCGCACGCCGTCCAAGCCTGGCTTGGGCGGCGTGTTGCGTTGAAAGTGGCCCAGCGCGGTGTCAGCGTGCCTGGGCGCGGGCCAGATCGGCGCGGAACAGGCGGTTGGCGGGCTCGGCCTCTGCAGCGCGGGCGAGCAGCCGGCGCGCCGCATCCAGGTCTTGCCCGGCATTGAGCCGCGCCAGACCAGCCATGTGCACCATGTCGGGATCGCGCGGCGCGATCAGCAGGGCGCGGTCGGCATAGGCAATCGCCTCGCGGTGGCGCCCGGCGTTGCTGCACGCCACGGCCAGGCGCTTGAGCACTTCGGCGTCGCTGCCATCGGCCAGCAGAGCCGTGTAAGCCTCGATCGCCGCGGCCCAATCGCGCCGGCCCATGGCCGCCTGCCCTTCTCCGGCCAGGCGCTGGTCCTGCTGCCACTGGGCAGAGCGGATGCGTCCCGCCAGGGCATCGGCAGCCGGATCGCCCGCCGCCCGCGCCGCACGCAGCGCCAGGTCCAGTTCGCGCGGGCCGGCCAGCAGCGAATCCGACAGCGGCCGGATCGTGCGCAAGGCCGTGGCGGGATCGCCGGTGGCCAATTGCGCTTCGGCCAGCATCATGCGCGAATAGGGGTTCTGCGGCGAAAGCAGCAGGGCGCGGGCAAAGATCACCCGTGCCTGCTCGGGATGGCCCAGGCGCAACAACGCCTCGGCATACGTGAGGCCATTGGGCGTGCGCGGATCGAGATCGATCTCGTGCGGGGCCAGCAATTGGCGCACCTTTTCCCAATCGCCTTTCTCGCTGGCGAACTGCACTTGCAGGTCGAGCACGCGGCCATCGCCCGGCGCCAGCTTGGCGGCGCGGGTGATCAGGCCGATGGCCCGGTCCAGCTGGCCCTGCATGTCGGCCAGGTTGGCCCGCTCGATCAAAGGTTCCACGCGGGTGGGATAGCCGGCGATGGCCCGGTCATAGGCCGCGGCCGCCTGGTCAAGCTGCCCCTGCTTGGCCCGCAGCGCGCCTTCCACCATCGCGGTATCGAGGCCCTTGGGATCGCCGCGCTGCATCACCGCCAGCGCCGCTTGCGCGCCGGCATAGTCTTCGGCCGTGATCAGGAAGCGGGCATAATCGCGCGCCAACGCCACGTGATCGCCAGCGGCAAGGCCCTGGCGGAAGGCGGCCAGTGCATCGGCATTGTTGCCCAGGGCCTGCTGCGCGGCGGCGCGCAGGCGCCAGGCATCGGCATCGCCATCCTGCCCGAGCAGCGACAACGCCTGGCGCGGTAGCCCGCGAAGCAGCGCCGCTTCGGCCTTCATGCGATTGACCGCGGCCCCTCCACCGCCGGCTTCGTCCAGCCGCACCAAGGTGGCCTGGGCGCCATCGCCATCGCCCAATTGCAACTGCGCGCGCGCCAGCAGGCGCAGCAGGGCCTGGGCATCGCCCGGCGCCAGCTTGCCCGAATCGAGCCCAGAATCGAGCGCAGCCAGCGCCTCCATCCGTGCCGCCACGAAATCCTGCGCGGCAAAGGCCGTGCGCGCGCGGGCCGCATGGGCTGACGGATCATCGCCACAGCCGGCCAGCGCCAGCCCCGCGCCCGCCACCAGGGCGAGCGCCAACCCACGACAGGAACGCAAAAGGGAAGACCAGGCAGGGCGCTTCATGCCGCCTGCCATGCCAGCAAGGGTTGAAACTTCGATGAAGATTGTCGCCACCCCACGCAAAACCCCGTGCCCTGCCACCCGTGCCCCCTTGACCTTGCGCGTGCAAGCCACCATCGCCAGCCGCAATATGCGGCCCCGCATCGGCTTGGGGCCATAGCCAAGGACACGAAGATGGGTTTTCGTTGCGGGATCGTCGGCCTTCCCAATGTCGGCAAGTCGACGCTGTTCAACGCGCTGACCGAGACGCAGGCCGCCCAGGCCGCCAACTATCCGTTCTGCACGATCGAACCCAACGTGGGCAACGTGGGCGTGCCCGATGCCCGGCTCGATACCCTGGCCAAGATCGCCGGCAGCCAGAAGATCATCCCCACCCAGCTTGGCTTTGTCGACATTGCCGGCCTGGTGCGCGGCGCATCCAAGGGCGAAGGCCTGGGCAACCAGTTCCTGGGCAACATCCGCGAGGTGGATGCGATCATCCACGTGCTGCGCTGCTTTGAAAACGACGATATCCAGCACGTGGACAACCGCGTCGATCCGCTGTCGGATGCCGACACGGTGGAAACCGAACTGATGCTGGCCGATCTCGACAGCCTGGAAAAGCGCGTGCCCGCCGCCGCCAAGAAGGCGACCAGCGGCGACAAGGAAGCCAAGGCCATGGCCTCGGTCCTGGGCCAGGCGCTGGAACTGCTGCGCGAAGGCAAGCCCGCCCGGCTGACCCAGCCCAAGGACGACGAGGAAGAGCGCCTGTTCCGCCAGGCCCAGCTGCTCACCGCCAAGCCGGTGCTCTATGTCTGCAACGTGGAAGAGGAAAGCGCGGCCAGCGGCAACGCCCATTCGGCTCGCGTATTCGAAAAGGCCAAGGCCGAAGGCGCCGAGGCCGTGGTCGTCTCCGCCGCGATCGAGGCAGACCTGATCGGCATGGACACCGAAGAGCGCCTGGCGTTCCTGGAAGAACTGGGCCTGCACGAAACCGGCCTCAACCGCGTGATCCGCGCCGGGTACGATCTCTTGCACCTGCTCACCTTCTTCACCGTCGGCCCCAAGGAAGCCCGCGCCTGGACCGTGCACCAGGGCGCCAAGGCCCCCGAAGCGGCGGGCGAAATCCACTCCGACATGCAGCGCGGCTTCATCCGTGCCGAAACCATCGCCTATGACGATTTCGTCGGCCTGGGCGGCGAAGCGGCCGCGCGCGACGCAGGCAAGCTGCGCCAGGAAGGCAAGGAATACGTCGTCAAGGATGGTGACGTGATGCACTTCAAGTTCAACGTCTGAGTGCACGGTTGACGTAAGCGTAAGGCAGGTGCACCCTGCCGCCATGCGATACTATGAAGATCTGGAGGTTGGCGCCGTTGCCCGGTTCGGGCAGCGTGTCGTCACGCGCGAGGAAGTGGTCGAATTTGCGGGCAAATACGATCCGCAGCCGTTCCACCTGTCTGACGAAGCGGCCGCCGCCACCCATTTCGGGCGGCTTTCGGCGAGCGGCTGGCACACTTGCGCCATGACCATGGCGATGATCGTGGAAGAGCAGGAGCGCGCCGGCCACCAGGGCCTGGGTTCGCCCGGCATCGACGAACTGCGCTGGCGCCATCCGGTCTATCCCGGCGACACACTTCGGGTGGAAACCGAAATCCTGGGCAAGCGCCGCAGCCAGTCGCGCCCCGAGATGGGCCTGTTTCGCGCCGCCACCCGCGTGCTCAACCAAGACGATGTCGTGGTTCTGACCATGGTGAGCAACGCGATGGTTTCGACGCGCGATCCCACCGGCACGGATTGATCGGTAGAAAAAGGGCGCGCGTGCCGATGCAACGCGCGCCCTGGCAATGATTACATGTGCTGTGCCGAAGTCTGGTCGGCGGTCACCGGGCGATGCAGCGTGTTCTGCCGCTTGGCCGCATGGTGACGGGCATGGTGCTTCTTCGCCTTCTTGGGGTGGGTCTTCGCCCACTTCCAGCGTTCGAGCGAACGCAGGCGCGTTTCCAGAGAGTCCGCACGGGTACCGGCCGATTGCGCCGCCATCGAGGCGGCCTGCGCGGCCGAACCGGCGCCTTGTGCGGCAGCCATCGCATTGTTGGCCGAACCCTGGGCCTGCGCCGCAGCCTGTGCGGCAGTGTCGGCAGAGCCCTGTGCCCGCTGTGCGGCCGTAACCCCTTCGTCGGCTCGCGCCTGTGCCTGATCAGCAGCCGCTTGCGCGCGCTTAACCGATCCGGTGGTTGCGCACCCTGCCAGCGCCATTGGCAAAAGTGCTGAAAGCAACACGATGTGGCGACCCTTGTTCATAGGCATTTCCCTTAGTCGTTGGCGCCCCCGCGCGATGGAAGACGCACAAGGCGGCAAAGGGGAACCACGGGAAATGCCCAAACGCGCCAGATTGGTGTTTTTGCGCGATATGGTGACGAAACCTACATCGGCTTGCACTGCACATTGCCCTTGGCGTTATAGACCGGGCGATTATCGGCATCGGTAATGATCAATTGCCCGGTAAAGCTGTCGATCACGCCCATCGTCTTGCCCTTGCCATCATCGATCCGCGTCAGCGTGAGCGCCCATTCGCGCCCGGTATAGTGCGACCAGCCATGCTGGGGCAGCTTCGCGCTGCCCTTGTCAGCCGCCAGGATTACCGGCGCGCCGTCCAGCTTGATGATGCCCCGGTCCTCCTGCGCCAGCAGCACGGCACCCATCCCGCCATTGTCAGGTACGAAGTTGCATCCCGATCCGGTCAGCTTGCCTTTGGTGATATCGAAGAAGTCGATCACTTGCGGGCTGATCTCGCGCGCCGGCGCCCGCTCCTTCTGCGCCGCCTCCACCTGGGCAATCGCGGCCGCGTCGCTCTGCTGCGGCGCCTTGTGGCAGGCGGTCAGGGCGGCCAGGGGCAGAAGGATCGCAAGGTGCCGCATGAACTCTCTCTCCTTTTCGCAGGCAAGCCCTTCGATAATCTCACAAGCACCAGCAACCAAGCAGATCCTCACCCGCTGCACGGAGGGTGGATGTTGGCGCGGTTTTCCTGTCGGTTAACGCCTTCTGCCCTTGCCTGCGCTTCCGCGCATTCCTTATGCCTTGCTCGCCTTTTGGAAGAGAACCGCGATGAGCCGTAGATCCCGCACCATCCGATTGCCGCCCCCATTCCTGAAGCGCGCCTGGCTGCCCACCATTTCCCAAGACGCCGAATTGGACTGGAATGCCTATCCCCTGTCGCTGCCCATCGTCCAGAACGAGGGCCTCGACCTGACATTCGAAAAGGCAATCACAATCATTGTCGGCGAGAACGGCTCGGGCAAGTCCACCATTCTGGAGGCGTTGGCCACCATGGCCGGCTTTAGCGAAAGCGGTGGTGCGGCGGGCATGCGTGCCGTTGCCCCCTCGGTCGCTTCGGGCGAAGACGGAGCGCGCCTGGGCGAGCTGCTCAAGGCAGCATGGCTGCCCCAGGTCAAGCATGGCTGGTTTTTCCGCGCCGAGAGCTTCTTTTCCGTGGCCCGCTATCTCGATGAGATGGGATCCCTGCGCGCCGGCTATCTGCGCGCGTCGCACGGCGAAGGCTTCTTCAGCTTCTTCGAAGAGCGCCTTACCGAACCGGGTCTTTTCATTCTCGACGAACCGGAATCGGCCCTGTCACCGGCAAAGCAGTTCGAGTTCCTCAAGCTGCTGCGCCAACTTCAGCGCGCCGGCACCTGCCAGATCATCATGGCCACACACTCACCCATCCTGATGGCCCTGCCAGATGCCGATCTCTGGCAACTCGACGAATTCGGCTTTCGCCCCACCGCCATCGAACAGACCGCGCACTTCAAGCTCTATCGGGAATTCGTGCTCTATCCACACGAAACCGTCGAAACGATGATCGACTGACTCAGCCGAGAGCATCTTCCGGTGGGGGAGTCTGATGCCACTTCCGCCCGAACAGCTTCTGAATACGCCGTGGGCCAGCCTGGCATTGGCCAGCCCGTAAACGGCACGCACACACCCTACGCTACGGGCAGCCCGTGTCGCCGTACAGGGCGAAGATCCGCTCAACTGCCTGATTCTTGTCAGCTTTCCAATCCACGCGGACCTGACTCCCGCAGACAAATCCGCGAACTTTGGCCTGCGCGCTACCGGTGGTGGGCAACGCTCCTCCGACCGGACGGACCAAGATCAATCCTTGTTGCTCAAGATATGCCGCCAGCGCGCGAGCGGAAGAGCCCTTGGGGAAACGAGCATCGAGCCTTTGCTGGATCATCGCGCTGCCTTGTTGAAAGGTGCTACCTTCAACCCCGGCAAACAGCGGCGTGGCGGGCAACCCTTGCTGCTTACATCCAACCGTGCCGGCAAGGAGAAAGGCGGCAAGCCCGATCTTGCCCCATGCGTGATGGTACTGTTTCATTTCGCGCTCGCCGAGATGACTTCTGTTTCCCAGCCGTCATACTCGACATCGTTCTGGCCGGCTGCGTCAACGATTGCCGGGGTGACCGCCTGAAAGCTGGAGAGATCGACCGGCATGGTGCGGGAAAGGACAATGCCGGAGCGGCCATCCAGCCATCGCTTTACCGAAAAGCCGAGCGGCCCGAGCCGGCCGGCGGTGGCTTTGAGCGCCTCTGGGCTGCCATAGAACCAGAAATCGGTACTTCGCGGTGCATGGCCGTCATCCCCCTGCTTCTCAAGAGACGCGATCACGTCTGCATCGGCGTTGAATTGATGCTCGACCTCGGTGGGCGTGACGAGCTGGATCAGGGCGGCGCGATCCGAAACCGCCGAGGTTCCGCAAGTATAGCCTTCTACCGGAAACGCAGAGAGAACGGGGGCAAGGTCGATGGGGCTTCTGTGCACGAGGATCATTCGGCGCTCGCCCTGCCCTGTCACGCTTGCCACACGAATCCCCCCAACGGCACGCAACGCAGGCTCCTCATCAAGCCTGTCTTCCAGCGGATAAAGGCGGTCGGTACCCTTTGGCATCCCTTGTCCGTTTACCGCATCAGGATCAGCACGGCACCGGACCAGGGTGACGATGCCGTTTTGCAACAACGTTTCTTTGCTTTCGTCGCGCTGTCGCGCAATCACCACAAGAGGACGACCATCTTCTGCTGTCCGTGTGTAGAGTTCCCACTTTTCCGGCGCCACGCTGACAACCTTCTGCATCGCGGCCTGTGCCGACGATGCGAACAGCGATAGGCCGATAAGCTGAGCCACCATTCTCGCAAGCACTGACTTCTCCCTGCAAAGCTCCGAGAATGGCGGGATGCGCGGTCGTTTATTGGGGCGCTAGGTCCCTACTTCCGCCCGAACAGCTTCTCGATATCCCCATGCGCCAGCTTTACCCAGGTGGGGCGGCCGTGGTTGCACTGGCCCGAGCGCGGCGTCACTTCCATTTCGCGCAGCAGGGCGTTCATTTCCGGCACCGAGAGCACGCGCCCGGCGCGGACCGAGCCGTGGCAGGCCATGGTGGCCAGGACGAGATCCAGCCGCTCGCCCAAGAGCAGCGCGTCGCCGTGCTTGGCGAGGTCGTCGGCCACGTCGCGCACCAGGGCCTGCACGTCGCCCTTGGCGAGCGCGGCGGGGACGCTGCGCACCAGCATCGCGGCCGGGCCGAAGCGTTCGAGCGCGAGGCCGAAATCAGCCAGGCGCGGCGCGGCTTCCTCCAGGCGGTCGCAGGCCGGTTCGTCGAGGTCCACCACTTCGGGCAGGAGCAGCGCCTGGGCCGGCGCGGCACCGTCCCCCGCTCCTGCGGCGCGCAGGCGCTCTAGGACCAGGCGCTCATGCGCGGCGTGCTGGTCGACGATCACCAGGCCATCGCTGGCTTCGGCCACGATATAGGTCTTGGCCACCTGGCCACGCGCCACGCCGAGCGGGTGCTCCACCGCTTCGGGCACCGGGGCTGCCGCTTCCTCGGCCCGCGCAACCGGCGGGGCCATGACACTGGCTTCATAACCACGCCAGGCTTGCCCCGCTTCGCTCAGCCGCGTCGGCTGATAGGAGGGCGCAAAGATACTGCCCTGGCGCGCCGGCTCTGGCGCCGCGGGCGGCGTGAACAGCGGCGCGGGGGATGAAACGATCGGCTCTGCCTGCCACGCCCGCATCGCCCCGGCGTCGGGCGTCTGGGCCGCGCGACGATCGCCGGTGGACAGCGCCTGGCGCAGGCCCGTCACGATCATGCCGCGCACCAGGGCGCTGTCGCGGAAGCGCACTTCGGTCTTGGCCGGGTGCACGTTGACGTCCACTTCCTCGGGCGGGACATTGAGGAACAGCGCCAGCACGGCATGGCGGTCGCGCGCCAGCATATCGGCATAGGCGCCGCGCACCGCGCCCATCAGCAGCCGGTCCTTCACCGGGCGTCCATTGACGAACAGGTATTGGTGGTCGGCCACGCCGCGGTTGTATGTGGGCAGGCCGGCGACGCCGACGAGGTGGTAATCGCCCCGCGCCAGGTCCACCGCGACGGCGTTGTCCGCCAGTTCGCGGGCCACCAGCTGCGCCACGCGCGCGGCCAGGTTGTCACCGGGTTGCACGTGCAGCGCGCGGCGCCCATCATGCTCTAGGGTAAAGCCGATGTCGGGCCGTGCCATCGCCAGGCGGCGCACCACATCCAGGCTCGAAGCCCATTCCGAACGCGGGCTGCGCAGGAACTTGCGCCGCGCCGGGATCTTGCCGAACAAGTCTTCTACCCGCACCCGCGTGCCCGGCGGCAGGGCGGCGGGCCCTTCGGCCACCAGCGCGCCGTGATCGACCACGCGTTTCCATGCCTCGCCTTGCGCCCCACTGCCATCTTCACGCCTGCGGCTTTCGATCGTGACGCGCGCGACCGAAGCGATCGAAGGCAGGGCCTCGCCACGGAAACCGAGCGTCGCCACCAGTTCGATTGCCTCGTCCGGCAACTTGGACGTGGCATGGCGTTCCAGCGCCAGGGCGATCTCTTCGGCGTGCATGCCGCAGCCATCGTCGGTCACTTCGATCAGGCCCAGGCCGCCTTCCGAAAGGCGCACGAAAATCTGCGTGGCGCCCGCGTCGATGGCGTTCTCGACCAGTTCCTTGAGCGCGCTGGCCGGGCGCTCCACCACCTCGCCCGCGGCGATGCGGTTGATCAGCGTATCGGGCAGGCGGCGTATCACGCGGGTTGTACTGGCCATGGAAGCCAACCTAGCGACGAACGTGCCCTTTTTCGAGACGGGCGGCATGACTTATCCCACGCCGCCATCGCACAAAATATTGGGTTTTACCCCCCGCTTGCGCTAATGAGCCGCCTTCCCCGGGCGCTCACTTTTGCGCATAGGCCACCAATGGCGGTGGTACCGCGCGCGAATCACACGGATTTTCTGATGGCTTCGATGTTTTCCCGATTCTTCAAGTTCGGTTCCCAGAACATTGCGATCGACCTCGGCACGGCGAACACCCTCGTCTATGTCCAGGATCGCGGCATCGTTCTCAATGAACCGTCCGTCGTTGCCATCGAAACCTTGAACGGCATCAAGAAGGTCAAGGCCGTGGGCGACGATGCCAAGATGATGATGGGCAAGACGCCCGACAGCATCGAAGCGATCCGCCCGCTGCGCGATGGCGTGATTGCCGATATCGAAGTCGCCGAAGCGATGATCAAGCACTTCATTCAGAAGGTGAACGGCAGCAAGAGCCTGCTGCGCTACCCGGAAATCGTGATCTGCGTGCCGTCGGGGTCCACGTCGGTGGAACGCCGCGCCATTCGTGACGCGGCCAGCAATGCCGGCGCCAGCCAGGTCTACCTGATCCTGGAACCCATGGCCGCCGCGATCGGCGCCGACATGCCCGTGACCGAACCGGTGGGCTCGATGGTGGTCGACATCGGCGGTGGCACCACCGAAGTGGCCGTGCTGTCGCTGCGCGGCCTGGCCTATACCACCTCGGTCCGCGTGGGCGGGGACAAGATGGACGAAGCCATCGTCAGCTATGTGCGCCGCCATCACAATCTCCTCATTGGAGAAGCCACGGCCGAGCGCATCAAGAAGGACTATGGCATCGCCACGATGCCGGCCGACGGCATCGGTGAAACCATCCACATCAAGGGCCGCGACCTGGTCAACGGCGTACCCAAGGAAATCACCATCACCCAGGCCAACGTGGCCGAAGCGCTGTCCGAACCGATCGGCGCGATCGTGGAAGGCGTGCGCATCGCGCTGGAAAACACCGCACCCGAACTGGCGGCGGACATTGTCGACCAGGGCATCGTGCTGACCGGCGGTGGCGCCCTGATCCGCGGGCTGGACGAGCACTTGCGCGAGGAAACCGGCCTGCCCGTCAGCGTGGCGGAAGATCCGCTGTCGTGCGTGGCGCTGGGCACCGGGCGCGCGATGGAAGATCCGATCTATCGCGGCGTGCTGATGACCGCCTGAGGAATGCCGATATTCGGGCCGGCGGCGCGATTGGGGCAAGCGGCGGTTCAGCCGGCCTTCATCGCGTCTCTGGCTTGGCATAGAGAAGAGTATCAGGGGTAGAATATCATGGCGCGGTCGCCTGACCGGCGCCCGGGCTTTTCGCGCAGGGCGCAATACGGGATTTTCACCGGCTACGTGATCGCCGTTCTGGGCGTCGTGGCGGGTCTCGTCGTGCTCGGCGTCTCGATGTTCAACCCGGAAGCCTTTGCCTTTGCCCGCACCACCGCCAGCGAAGTGGCGCGTCCGCTGGGCCAGGCCGGCGCGGAAACGCGCAGCGCCAGCCAGGGCGTGTTTGCCGCGATCGGCGCCTATTTCAACGCCGGCCGGCAGAACGCCGCGCTCACCCGCGAAGTGCAGGCCGCTCGCGCCGACGCGGTTACGATGCATGCGCTGCAACAGGAAAACGCCCGGCTCAAGGCGCTGCTCGGGATCGTCGATCCCGCCGTGCGCCCCGTTACCGGCGCGCGCCTGATCGGCTCCACCGCCACGTCCACCCGCCGCTTTGCCGTGCTTTCGGTGGGCAGCAACCAGGGCGTGCAAAACGGCCAGCCGGTGCGCGCGGCCGGCGGCCTGATCGGCCGCGTGGTGGAAACCGGGCCCAACACCGCACGCGTGCTGCTGGTGACCGATCCCGACAACGTGGTGCCGGTGCGCCGCGCCTCGGATGGCCTTACCGCCTTCGTGCAGGGCGGTGCCAACGGCCGGATCGAAATCCGCCTGATCAACACCGGGGTCGCCACGCTGAAAAAGGGCGATGTCTTCGTCACCTCGGGCTCGGGCGGGCTCTATCCGCCGGGCATTCCCGTGGCCGTGGCGACAGAGCCGCACCGCGATGGCGCCACCGGCCATCTCGCCAGCGACCCGTCGGACGCCGATTTCGTGGTCGTGCTACCGGCCTGGCAGGCCGGCGCCCAGGCCGCGCTGGAAGCTGCACAGAAAGCCGCGCCGCCGCCGCCCGCCGACGACGGCAATCCTTGAAGCGCGGCCGCATCGATGCCCCTCCCCTTCCTTCCCGCGCATCCCGAAGACCTCGTGCGGCGCCGCCTCAATCGCGGGCCTTCGCCCGTGGTGGCGCAAGGCCTGCCGTGGCTTTCGATCATGCTCGCCTCGATGGTCACGTTTTCGCCGGTGGTCGCCTCCGCGCCGGTGCTGCCGCCGCTCGGCTTCATGACCTTGCTCGCCTGGCGCCTGCTGCGGCCCACGCTGCTGCCGGTCTGGGCCGGGCTGCCGCTGGGCCTGTTCGACGATCTCTACAGCGGCCAGCCGTTTGGCAGCGGCATCGTGCTGTGGTCGCTCACCATGCTGGCCATGGACGTGATCGACGAGAAATTCCTGTGGCGCGGCTTTATCCAGGACTGGCTGACCGCCGCCACGCTGCTGGCGGCCTATGTCGTGCTCACGGCGTGCCTCGCCGGGTTGGCCACCGGCTATCCCTTGCCCGTCACGGTGGGGCCACAAGTGCTGCTCGCGGTGTTGCTGCACCCGGTGATCACGCGGATCGTCGCGCTGCTCGACCGGATCCGCCTGCTCCCGCTCAAAAGGCTGTGACGTGAAGCAGAAGTTGCCGCTCACCTCGGCTATCCTGACCAATCGTTTCGAGCGTCGCACGTTCGTCTTGGGCATGGCCCAGGCCAGCGTCGGCGCGCTGCTCGCCACGCGCCTTGCCTATCTCTCGATCTTCGAGAACGAGAAGTACAAGGCCGCATCGGAAAGCAATCGCGTAAACCTGTCGCTGATCCCGCCCCGGCGTGGCTGGGTGCTCGATCGCAATGGCGCGGCGCTGGCCTCCAACCGCGCCGATTTCCGGGTGGACGTCATACCCGATCGCCTGGTCGATGCCGACGATACCTTGTCCAAGCTGTCGGGCCTGCTCGGCCTGACGGCGGACAAGATCAACGACATCAAGGACAAGCTGGACAAGGCGCGCGGGTTCCAGCCGGTGGAAGTGGCGGCCAAGCTCGATTGGGACAAGTTCGCCGCGGTCAGCGTGCGCCTGCCCGAAATGCCCGGCGTGATCCCGCAGCGCGGCTATTCGCGCTATTACCCCACCGGCCCATCGGTGGGGCACCTGGTCGGCTATGTCGGCCCCGCCTCTGCCGAAGATTACGAGCGCGAGCGCAATCCGCTGCTCATCACGCCCGGCTTCAAGATCGGCAAGGACGGGCTGGAAAAGCATTTCGAAGTGCGCCTGCGCGGCGTGCCCGGCGCGCGGCGGGTGGAGGCCACCGCCTCGGGCCGCGTGGTGCGCGATCTGGGCACGCGCGAGGACGTGCCCGGCCAGCCGATCCAGCTGACCATCCTGGGCGGACTGCAGGACTATGCCGCGCGGCGCATCGGCCTGGAATCAGGCTCGGTCGTGGTGATGGATTGCGCCACGGGCGATGTGCTGGCGATGGTTTCCATGCCTTGCTACGATCCCAACAGCTTTTCCGACGGCATCGGCCGCATCGAATGGAAAATGCTGTCGGAAGACGATCACGTGCCCTTGCGCAACAAGGTGCTGCGCGGGCTCTATCCCCCCGGCTCCACGGTCAAGCCACTGGTGGCCATGGCCTTTCTTGAAGCCGGGCTCGATCCCAAGGCGTCGGTCAATTGCGCCGGCGGCCTGCGCGTGGGCAACCGTGTGTTCCACTGCTGGAACCACCACGGCCACGGCTCGACCGACATGCTCAAGGGCATCTACCAGTCTTGCGACGTCTATTTCTATCACTTCGCCCAACAGATCGGCATGGACAAGATTGCCGCCATGGCGCGGCGCCTGGGCCTGGGCCAGGAATTTCCCATGCCCTATCCGGGGCAATCCTATGGCACGGTGCCCGATCCGGCATGGAAGCTGCGGAAATACCACAAGGAATGGGCGATCTATGACACGGTGAACGCCACCATCGGCCAGGGCTACATGCTGGTAAACCCGCTGCAGCAGGCCACGATGGTGTCGCGCATCGCCTCGGGCCTGCAACTCACCCCGCGCCTGATCCTTGACAAGCACGCCGCGCCGCCGCCCTCGATGGGCTTTGCCCAAGACCATCTGGACCTGATCCACGCGGCGATGAACGAAGTGGTCAACGGGCGCGGCACGGCGGGCAAGGCGCGCATTCCGATCGAAAACGTGCTGATGGCCGGGAAGACCGGCACCGCGCAGGTCGTGGGCCTGCAACACGGCAACGGCAAGAACGTGGAATGGAAGCGGCGCGACCATGGCCACTTCATCTGCTTCGCCCCGTTCGACAAGCCGCGCTATGCCTGCGCCGTGGCGATCGAGCATGGCGGCGGTTCGCCCAGTGCCTATCCCATCGCGCGCGACGTGATGACCTACCTGTTCGATCCGGCCAAGGCGATGGCCGCGCTGGAGGAACTGGAGCAAGGCTGGGGCGGCAACGTGCAACAGCGCATGGCCACCCGCTACAATGCCTTTGCCGCGCAATATGGCACCAGCGCCCCGCGCGCGCCCGACGAAGCGCAGGCGAGCAAAGTGGTCGAAGACGAGAACAAGCCCGCGCCCGAGCCGTCCGCTGCGCAGACCGACGCCGCGCCCCCCGCCCCCGAACCCGATGCGCCCACCCCGCAGCCCACGCCCTCGCCCGGCACTGCCGGTGGCCCGGCGACGCCGGCCAACGGGGGGCAGTGACCGCCATGCGCCGCGCCTACATCCCTGCTGCCCTCTCGCGCCAGCCCTGGGGCGTTCTGCTGCCGCTGCTGATGCTGGTGCTGTTTGGCGGCGCAGTGCTCTATTCGGCCGCCGGCGGGCATTTCCAGCCATGGGCGGCCACGCACGTGGCGCGCTTCTTCGTGTTCCTGACCATGGCCATGGTGGTGGCCCGCATCCCGCAGGATTGGTTCCGCCGCGCCGCCCTGCCGGCCTATGGTGCGCTCTGCGTGCTGCTGGTGCTGGTGGAGCTGATCGGCGGCATCGGCGGGGGCAGCCAGCGCTGGCTCAACCTGGGCTTCATGACGCTGCAGCCCTCGGAACTGATGAAGCCGGGCATCGTGCTGGTGCTCGCCTGGTTCTACAGCGTGCTGCCCACGGGCGAAACGCGCACCTGGCGCGCGCTGGCGCCGCCGGCGCTGCTGGTGGGTTTCCCCGCCGCGTTCGTGATGCTGCAGCCCGACCTGGGCACCGCGCTGGCGATCTGTTTCGGCGCGGTTTGCGTGATGTTCCTGGCCGGGTTGCCCTTGCGCTGGTTCCTGGGCGCGGGCGGCGCTGGCGCGGTGATTGCCCCGCTCGCGTTCTTCTTTGCCCTGCATGACTACCAGCGCAAGCGGGTGCTGGTGTTCATGGACCCGGAAAGCGATCCGCTGGGCGCGGGCTATCACATCACCCAGTCCAAGATCGCGATCGGCTCTGGCGGCTTTTTCGGCAAGGGCTTTGGCCATGGCTCGCAAAGCCACCTGGACTACCTGCCCGAGGCGCACACCGACTTCGTGTTTGCCACCATGGCCGAGGAATGGGGCATGTTGGGCGGCCTGTTCGTCCTGCTGGTGTTCGGCCTGGTGCTGCGCTGGGGGCTGAAGGTTGCCCTGCGCGCGCCCGATCGCTTTTCCCGCCTGCTGGCCGCCGGCATGGTCGCCACGATCTTTTTCTATGCCTGCATCAACATGATGATGGTCATGGGCCTGGCGCCGGTGGTGGGCATTCCCCTGCCGTTTCTCAGCCATGGCGGCTCGTCGATGATGACCAACATGGTCTGCATCGGCACGATCATGGCGGTCGATCGGTGGAGCCGCCGGGGCGCCACCGGCCTGTCCTGATTCTCCACAGGGCTTTTGCCAAAAAAGTTGAAATTGGGGCTTGGCAGCGAGCGAGAAAACGCTATTGGGGCCGCTCCCGGGCGGCGACGGTCGCTCGGGAACCCGGACGCATAGCTCAGTTGGTAGAGCAGCTGACTCTTAATCAGCGGGTCCTAGGTTCGAGCCCTAGTGCGTCCACCACTCCTTTTTCCGGTGCGCCAACACCGGCCTGCGCAAACCGCAGGTGTGGACGCATAGCTCAGTTGGTAGAGCAGCTGACTCTTAATCAGCGGGTCCTTGGTTCGAGCCCAAGTGCGTCCACCACCTTTTCAAGCACTTAGCGCCGATTACGCCGTTTTCGCCCAAGGCGAATTCGGCCCGCGTAATCGCCACGTAATCGGTTTTCGGGGTGCGCTGGCGTATCCTCGCGTGCTCTGGCGCAGAAAAATATCCTCAGGAAATTTTCTCCGCACGGCGGTCGATGATGCGTCTTGGCTGCGCAAATGCCCTCAAAATGCCCCGCGTAATCGCTGCGTAATCGCTCCGCGTAATCGCTGCGTAATCGCTCCGCGTAATCGCCACGTAATCACAGGGGTCCCTTTGGCGGCCCCAATGCCTTGCAGCGAGGGTATCGGCACCCGATCCGCAGCGCTGCTAGGCAAGGCGCATGACCAAACTGATTCGGTGCCGTGGCGCGCTGTCAGAGATCGCCAATCACTTCTCTGCGACCCCGTCTGCTGCGCTCAGGTGGACGCCGACCATCTGGCCGGGCGAGGATGTCCTCGTTACGACCAATGCGCCGGGCGGCCCGCAGATCGAACTGGCTCGATGGCGGCTCCCGGCGTCATGCTTCACCAGCGCTGAACCGGCTGATCGACGAAGCAATCTGTTCGCGCGCGATCTCGTGCCAGGAGCCGGTCGCCTGCTTGACGCGGACGGCCTCGTCCGCTGTCTGATCATCGTGGAAGATGTCGCCTATCCTTCCAGAGACCGGGATGCTGTCACGCGAACCTGGGTTGGCGCCTGGGATGAACCCTATCTCGCTTGGGCAGGGGTTTGCGCGCCTTCGGCAAGTAAGCTCCATTGCGCGGGCCTTCTCGTTCCGGCCACCGGGCTGGTCGCGCAAGCCGCCGCGAACATGCCCTATTTCCTGCCACGGGCGAGTTGGGCCAGCTGGCTCGCGGGCGACCCCGGGCACGCGATTCCAGCGCACTTCGAGGATCAGGCCTACTATCTCGAACCGTCAGACGAGGATTGGTCGTCAGGCCGAACACTGGATGAACTTCGCGAGAAAGGGCGAGACCGGGGTTTAGCCCTCTGACATCAAAAGGAATGGGCCGCCGCGCCAGGGGACACGCGGCGGCCCGCAGGGGCCTGACCGGGGGCTAGGCAGACCCCCGCTATTCAGCGCCCAAAGCTGATCGTGCTGATTGCATAGTTGCCCACCGCCTGAGCGGTCACGGCGTTGCCCGCGAACGTGGCGCGCGAGCCGGTCATGGCGGCGGGAGTGAGCGTCAGAGCTGCACCGGCAACGGCGGTTACGGACGCCGTGTTGACCTGATTGTTAACGATCCCGGCCGCTGGGAACGCTGTTGCCGACGTGAGCGTGATGTTGTTGGCGGCCGAGTTGCCGTAGGCAGTCGCCGTGGCGATGTTGCCAGTCACGTCGACCGCGCTACCCGCGAGATTGCCGGTCGGCGTAGTGAGCGAGGCATTGCGGACCAGGGCCGATGAAGACACGGCGCCAGCGTTCATTTGCGCATTCGAAAGGACAGCTGGCCCCGCGCCGCTGTTCAGTGGTCCGGTGGTGACGGACGCCAGGTCGGGCAGGCAATCGTAGCCAGTGGCACCCGAGAGCGTCATGGCGTTGGACGAACCATTCCCCGTCGCCTGTGCGATCGCCGAGTTTGCCGAAATGCCGCTTTGCGAGCCCGAAAGCGCGCCTGTGCCACCTGCATCGAGACGTGCAGTCGCCCCAACAGCGGCCATGCTCGACTGGGAGTTCACAAGGGCCACGGAAGCGGCCGGCGCGACTGCACTGACCATTGCCAGCGAGTTCGATGCCGAATTGGCGGCAGCCGAAGCCTGTGCGGTGTTTCCGTTCAGCACCAGCGATGCGCCATCGAGCGGTCCGTTGGTGCCAATAGCGCCGATGGACGACGAAGCCGATACGCTGCCAGTAGCCGATTGGGTATTGGCCAGGACATGGTCACCCATGGCCTGGGGCGGCGCTCCTGCGCTGTTCTCGACGAACGCCGGGAGATTGCTCAGCGGTCCGATGAGCGCCGCATCAATGGAAAGCGCGTTCGATGCGCTGTTCATGCGCGCAAAGGCGATGCTGCTGTTGCCGGCGATTTCCGCCGAGGAGCTGGTCAGTCCGGCCGGCACCGAAAGAACCATGTCCGAGACGGCCATGATCTCGGCCCGCGCGCTCTGCGTCGAAGCGAGAGCGGAACCCGTCGCGCCCTCGCCCGGCGCGCCGAGCCATGCCGACTTGAGCGCAAGCGCGTTCGACACGGTATTGCCGGTAGCCGATGCAGTCTGGCCGTTGTCACGCACCGCGAACGAAGAACCGGTATTCGGCCCACCGGAGGTTGCCCCGAATGCGCCATGAACCTCAGCACTGATGACAGCCGGCAACTGATAGCCTCCCAGGATTTCCTGGGTGCTTGCAAGCGCGAAGTCGCCGGCGGCGCCCAGCCCCTCGGCAAGGCTGCCGGCCTGTGCGTTCGAATGACCACTGGTGCTGACCAGGCGCGCGCCCTCGACGCTGAGCGCGTTCGTCGCACTGTTCTGGTTCGCGCTCGCCGTGAGCTCATTGCCCAGGACTGCGACCGTGCTATCGTCGATCGCCCCTCTCGTCCAAGCGGTAAAGCCGCTGCGGTTTGTCGTCGATCCGATCGTGGCCGAGATGGATCCAAGTCCAAGCTGCAGGTTGTTGAGGTCTGCCGACGAGCCGACGGTCGAACCCGAGATGCCGAGATCATTCGATGCGCGGCTTCCGCTCGCACTGAGGGTGACCGCATTGTCCGAGAGATCGAGCGCCGATCCTGAAAGCGTACCGCCAACCGAGAGGCTGTTCAACCACTGCTCCTGCGACGCGGCAATCAGGCCCTGATTGATCTGCACGTTCTGAACGCTGAGAGGCGCGGAGACGGTCATGTCACCAAGCTGAGTGACGGCGGCCGTGCCGATCACCGGCGGAATTCCGGGGCCATGGCCGCCCCCTTCCCCGCCGCTGCCCTGGCCAGGCATCAGGGATGCGGCGGTCACCGTCAGCCGATTGCCATCTGCCTGATTGCCCGTGGCTGCAGCGGTGACCGAGTTTCCGGACAGCGAGGCTGTCGATCCGGCGAGATCGGATTGGACCACCGAACGCGGTCCCTGGCCGGCCCGCGCGCTGACCGCAACGGCATTCACCAATTGCATATTGGTGACATTGGCGGTCCCTCCCCCGGTGTTGTCCGTCGCGATCGTCGGGGCATTGAGGGAGAGGCTGTTGTTGACACGGTTGCCATAGCTGCCGGCAGCCAGCTGGTTCGCGTTATTCACGATCGACGAGCCACTCGCAGCGCCGTCGATCTGCACCAAGGCATTTCCGGCATTCTTTGCCGTAACGGTTCCGTCCAGCCGCTGGTTCGAGAGGACGCCGAACTGCGCATGCACTTCCCCTTCATTCGAGCCAGTATCGACCGTCGACGGCGGACCGCCTGCGCCAACACCCCCCACAGCGACAGCATTCACCGACAAGGCGTTCGCGGCATTGTTGCCATGAGCAAGCGCTCGAGTGCTGTTGCCGGAAATCTCGACGCTTGAGTCTGTAAGCGCATTGGCGGAGAGGCGAAGGTCACCAAACTGCACAGCTCTCACCCTCGACGCATCGGTGATCGACTGGTCGTTGACGATCCCGGCGCTGAGGCCAGAGGACAGATTGGTGAGCGAGAGCGCGGACGAGGCTTCGTTGCCGGTGCCGCCAGACTCCAGAATGCTGGCATCCACATGGACCGAACTGTTCGAGACATTGGTCAAGGCCGCGCCAAGGCGGGTCGGCGAACCGGCACCGCCAATCTTGCCGACGACGGCAGTTCCTTGAGCCTGCTGGCGGGACGCGATGACGATCCCGCCACTGGCACTGGTGCCCGACCATCCAGTCGAAAGAACGGCTGCCTCCGACTCGAGTGAGCCCGTGGTATCCGGCTCCCATGTCGCAGCCGCGACGTTGGCACGCGCATTTGCGCGCAGGACATTGTCGGAGACCTGCAGCGTGCTACCGTCCGCTGCTCCCTGAAGCTCAGCCTGAGGGCCGGCGACGATCGATTTGACCGATGCATCCGACTGGTGCTGGTCGCTTGCGAGGATCGTGTTGCCATCAGCCTGTACCACAGGCGGCGCAGGCTGGGCCGCGACGGTCGCGGCGGTGCAGATGTTCAGCGCCGTTGCTGCGGCACCAAGCAGAAGCTGATGGCGGCGGATGCGCCTGGCGTGGATTCGGGAAGTCATGGCAGTGGTCCTTTCAGGTGGGGGAACTTGGTGGGGTAAAATTGCGGGCGTGCCGGGCATCAGCCGATGCGCAGCTGGGCCAGGCGCAGCAGCCCGGCGCCGTCAGACGGAAGCGATGTGTCGGCAGGCGCGGGACGCCAGGTGATCGTGAGGGTCGCGGGATCGATGCCCCGACGCGCGAACGCCGCGGTCAGTGCGGCGAGCCGTCTGTCCGTCAGGGCTGTTCGTTTCGCAGGATCGATCGTCTCGGTGTCCCGCGCCAACAGCGTCACGGATACTGGTCCCCGCGCTGCGTCTGCCGCGATCCGCTCGACGAGTGCCGAAGCTGCGCCGCTCAGCGCGTCAGATCCGACCTCGAAGACAATGCGGACATCGGCCCCAAGTGGCGCGGCTGCGGATGGCAATCCGTTGAACGGATCCCCGGTTGCAGGCAATCTCGACGCCACCGGCAGTCCCGTGTCCGCCGGCGATGTGGCAGCGGTCTCAGCCCAACCCGACTTGGCGAGGCACGGCCCCACGTCGATCCGGGCAACCGCGCCGAGGAGCCGCACGGTCGCCTCTTCCAGAGCCGTGCGGATACCAAGCTGGAGCGGCTCCTGGCCTTTGGCCCCGATGTTGATGTCGAAGAGGTCGGAGCCGAAGAACCGGAAGATGCCGAAGCCAGTCTCATAGCCGGTGAACTGCTTGGTGAGGCTCACGGTTCGGACCACCAGCAATGATCGCGTATCGACGATCCGGAGGTCCACGGCGACCGACTGTGTGTAGGTCCGGTGCTTGGGGCCGATCGAGCCCACGCCGGTCTGAAGGCCACCGGATCGGATATCGTAGTTCAGTTCGGTGATGCCGCCGACGATGTAGTAGTCGGAGGCGGCAATGCTGCCACCATAGTAGGGCAGCCAGGGCACGGTCTGCTTCCCCGACGCCCCTGCCAGATCATGCACTGTACCGTCACCGAGCTGGCGCCGATCCGTGTAGCCAAGCTCCCGCTCCGCGATCGTGGGATCGAACCGCTCGGCAATACGGACGCGGCCTTCGAGTTTGCCGAGCGCAGAGGCGACCATGAGCGCTCCGCCCTGGGTGACGGCGTTGCCTTCACTGACGGAGTATTTGCCGGTGTAGTCGCGGATATCGCCAACGGCGACGATCAAGGGTTTGTGAGGCAAACCTGGAAGCTGTCCCGCGACGCAAGACAGCGGGGCGTCCATCGGCGTCCGGTTCGCTCGAACAGGGGGGCCGATCAGCATTTTGGCCTCGCCCTGCGCGAAGGAAAGGCCTTGCATGCTGGTGCAGCCTGCAAGTGCGGCGCTTGCCAGCATAGCCACGACAGCCGAGCTCTTGCGCCTTGAATTGCGCGCGTCGTCGCGGCGCATCAGTTGAGCGCCCCAAAGGAGCAGCCGGTTGAACCTGTCACGTTGGCCGTCTGCACGCCTGTATTGGTCTGGGTTGCGTTGATGGCCTGATAGGGACTGCCGTTGATCGCGGCTCCGACATCGCCGCTTGCCGAGGCATTGACGGTGCCGCTGTTTGTCTGACCGCTCGATGTGGTGCCACCGCGGCCATTCTCGGCGTCGTTCGCGTTACCTTGGGAAGATGAGCTGGGGCCGCCAAGGGTCGGCGAGTTGGCGAGCGCGGTCTGGGCTGACGAATTGCCCAGCGCGGTCGCGGTGATGCCGCAGTTGAACTGGCGCTCGATCGTGGTCGTATAGGCCGGGGCTGCGTAGCCACCAGCCCGTTTGCGTTCGATCGCATCGAGCACAAGAGTCAGATTGGCCAGGTCTGTTGGCGAACGAAACTGCCATGCGCCGTTCTCGCCGAGGTTGTTGGCTGCTGCGGGAAGTGGCTGCGCGAGCAAGATGGCCGCGATGCCTGCTTGGAAAAATGGCTTTGGCATAGGTTGGTCCCCTCACCGGGACGAGAGGCGCCCGGCTGTCGAGGACGATCAAGAGACGCAAATTTCCGGCGCGAGCAACAGGACTTCGCGGCTGTCGCAGGCTGGCGTGCAAAGACAGGCTGCAGCGTAGACGGCGGATTCAACCGACGCGCCGGACACCCGGTTTGATCTCATGGCCGCGCCGATTCGGCGGTGCGAGCATCGATCCATCAGGCACCCGCCTGTCCTGAAGCGCTCGGCGATCCTGGAAATCCGACGTCAGCCGCGTGCTCCCTGCGACGCTCAGGCAAGCGCCGCCGATTTGTGCAGGCAAAGATCGCTTGACCGCAACAACCCACTCTCGTTAGCTCAGCTAATGCGAATCACTCGCATTAGCAAAGGAAGCATTGAAGTGATGGGGGCACCCTCTGGAGACATCTGTTCGAACGCAAGTCGCTGCGCACGCTGGTCAAGGCTCGCAGACCGCACCGGCTTGCATGCCCGCCCGGCCTGTGCATCGCTGGCGCTGGCATTCGCGCTGCTATCCGGTCCCGCCCAGGCGCAGGACAATGATGGATACTACTGGCTTGAGCGGATGAACCAGATCGTCGTCACGGCAACGCGCACGCCGGTCAAACTGCAGGACGTGCCAGCGCTGGTCACCGTCAAGACCGATGAGCAAATGGCCGACGAGATGGTCTCGGACATCAAGGACCTGGTGCGGTTCGAGCCAGGGGTGAGCGTCCGGCAGTCCCCTGCCCGTTTTGGCGCGGCGCTGGGCGCAACCGGCCGCGACGGCGCTTCCAGCTTCAACATCCGCGGGCTTGAAGGCAACCGCGTCCTGATCCAGGTCGATGGCGTCCGGGTTCCGGATGGTTTCGAGTTCGGGGCGCAATCGGCGGGCCGAGGAAACTATGTCGATCTCGGCCTGATCAAGTCGGTCGAGATCCTGCGCGGCCCGGCCTCGGCGCTGTACGGCAGCGACGGTCTGGCCGGGGCGGTCAGCTTCACCACCACCGATCCGGCAGACCTCCTGCGCGGCGAGGCCAAGGTGGGCGGGCGGCTGCGCACCAGCTACGATTCGGCGGACCGGGAATTCAGCGAGACTGCAATACTCGCCGCACGCAGCGGCCCGCTCTCAGGCATGATCGCCTATACGCGCCGGGATGGTCACGAACTTGACAACCAGGGCACGAACGACGCCCCCAATGCAACCCGGGCCACGCCAAACCCGCAGGACACGCTATCGAACGCGATCCTCGGCAAACTCGCGCTTGAAACCGGCCCCTCGAGCCGCCTTCGCCTGACGGGCGAGTATGAGAAGGGTATCGTCAACACTAACGTGCTGAGCGGCATTGCACCGGTCGCCTCGAGCGCGACCAGCGTCATTGGACTGACGGCCCGTGACACGACCGAACGCAAGCGTGTGGCCCTCGACTGGCGGCAGGAAGCCGAAGGCGCGATCGACTTCATCCAGCTCACTGCCTACTGGCAGGACGGCGAGAACCGCCAATTCACGGCCGAGGATCGCAATACCGCAGCCGACCGGACCCGGCTCAATGTGTTCCGTAACCGGGTATTTGGCGGCGCGGCCGAGTTCCGCAGCGACTTTGCCACCGGGCCTCTCCTGCACCAGTTGGCCTGGGGCGCCGATGCCTCGATCACCCGGCAGACGGGCCTGCGGGACGGCACCGTGCCGACCGCCCCCGACGTCTTCCCGACCCGCGCCTTTCCGGTCACCGACTTCACCCTGGCGGGCGGCTATTTATCCGACCGGATCCAGATCGCAGGCGGGCGCGTCCAGCTCTACCCGGCGCTGCGCTTTGACCATTATGCCCTGCGCCCCCAGACCGACCCGCTGCTGGCCAGTTTTGCTGCCGCCAGGCAAAGCGGCTCGCGCCTGTCGCCCAAGATCGGCGCCGTCGTAAAACTGACCGGACCCGTCAGTCTCTTCGCCAACTACGCCCATGGCTTCAAGGCGCCGGCGCCTTCCCAGGTGAACCAGTTCTTCGAGAACCCGACCTCGCCCTTCGGCGCCTATCGCACGATTCCCAACCCCGGTCTCAAGCCCGAAACCAGCAAGACGATCGAGGGCGGCCTGCGCTTGTCGAGCCAGCATGTCGTGGCGAGCGTCACGGGGTTCAGCGGGCACTATGACAACTTCATCAGCCAGGAGATTGTCAGCGGCACCGGCACAGTCGCCGATCCGATCATCTACCAGTACATCAATCTCACGCGGGTCAGCATCAAGGGCCTGGAAGGCAAACTCGACCTCTCGGCCGGCAATGGGCTGACCGGCCAGCTTGCCCTGTCCTGGGCCAAGGGCGACAGCATTCGTGGCGGCGTCTCGAGTCCGCTGGTGTCGATCGATCCGCTGAAACTGGTCATGGGAATTGGCTGGCGCGACCGGGCCGAGCGCTTTGGTGGCCAGCTGACGCTTACCCACGCGGCGCAGAAGGAAGAAAGCCGCGCCCCTGCGGGCGCCTACCGGCCCGATAGCTTCACGATCCTCGATGCCACGGCTTTCGTGAAGGCGTTCGAAAACCTGACGCTGCGCGCCGGCATCTTCAACATCCTCGACAAGAAATATGCCTGGTGGAGCGACGTGCGCGGGCTCGCCGCCAGTTCGACCGTGACCGACGCCTATACCCAGCCAGGCCGCAACGCGAGCGTCTCGCTCAGCTATCGTTTCTGATCAACAGGGAAGAACTCACCATGAACCGCTTAAAGACCTTGTTGGGCGCCAGCCTGCTTGCCCTTGCCTGCACCGCCGCCCCCGCGCTTGCCCATCCCCCGATTGCCGCAGAACAGGCCGCTGCGACGTTCGAAGAGGACCGCGCCGACATTCTCGCCATGGCGGGCAACTACAAGGTGCGCTTCGACATGCAGGAATCCACCCGCTGGGATCCTGGCTACACGCCAATCGACAAGAAGACCTCCGGCGGGTTCGAATCCGTCCGGGTAATCGACGACACGGGGCGCAGGATAGTCCTCCAGCACCTCCTCGTCGTGAATGCCGATGGCAAGGAAATGGTCGTCAAGCACTGGCGCCAGGACTGGGAGTATGAGCCGGCGCGCGTGCTGGTCTACGCCGATACCAACACCTGGAAGTGGGAAGACGTGCCGGAGAAGATGCGGACCGGCCGCTGGTCGCAGACCGTCTATCAGGTCGATGACAGCCCGCGTTATGGCGGATGGGGCCAGTTCGAGACGCAGGGCGGCGTGCGCCGCTGGCGGTCGAACTGGACCTGGCGTCCGCTCGCCCGGCGCGATGCCGTGCGCCACCCGGTCTATGACCGCTACCTTGCGATCAACCGCCACCAGATCACCCCCGATGGCTGGATCCACTGGCAGGACAATACCAAGCTCGGGCCGAAGAACGGCAAGCTCGCACCGATCGTCCAGGAATATGTCCTCAACACCTACACGAAATTCGATGGCTACAACGTGAAGGCTGCCGACGACTACTGGGCCGCCACAAAGGACTATTGGGCCGCCGTGCGGGCCGAATGGGACCGCGTGGCGAAGGAGAAAGGGGGGATCGGCGTGCAGGAGGAGGCCGAGACCGGCACCGTGATCAGTGCCCGGCTCATGGCGCTGGCTGACGACATCCGGACTGGCAAGACGAATACGGCAAAGGCCACCGTTGCCGCGCGAAAACTGATCGCCGAGAACACCCGCACGCTTTGATTGGGTTCATCTTCCCGGCAAGCGCCTCATCCACTCCCTTGTGCTGCGGCAAACTCTCCACCTGGTCGGGCAGCTCCCCCGACCAGGTGGAGAGACGAGCTCGCTCCCTCTGCGCCCTGCTTATGGTCTTAGGGCGAGGTCGGGTCAGCGGCGCGCAACAGACTTCGGTGCCAAGCCAAGTCTGGCGTACGAAGACAGGCAATGGCGTAATCGGTTGTTAGCGCGAGGAGGTTGCGCCAGGCTCGGCAAGACCAACTCGAATCATGGTGAGCATATCGCGAACAACGGAGCGAGTTCCTTGCATTACCCCTGCCCCGACTATCTGGAGATCGAAGACGAGCCCGATGCCTTGATCCCCGCGGTCCACGGTCGGGTCTATCGAACCACGGTCGAGGCGATCATCGGTCGCCCATTACGCGATCGCTCGGATTTCGTGGGTTGGATGGACGAGCATCACGACCGCATCGTCCAGGCAGCTTTTCGCAAGGCCCTTGGTCGACCGGTCCGGCCGGTGGGCTCGGAACCGTACATCACCATCGACATCGAAGATCTGACACAAGATTGATCGCCAACACAGCGCCGTTCCGATGAACTGGCCAGACCCCTATGCACGAGACCATCGGCGTGCATTGGCAGGAGTGATACATGATAGGCTGGCTTCGGCGGTTTTTTGGCAGCTCCACTGCCCCCAGAACAGAGAACGAAGCTGCGCAGTCATCTGCGATCGAGATGGAACCCTTCGGTGACGACGACTCATTCATTTCGATCCGCGAGCTGGACTTTTTCGGGAGCGCATCACGTTCGCCGGATCAGCGTTACGTCCTTGCGTGGTCTGATCGCGATCAGGGCGGCACTCGTGGTGGGTATAGGGACTCGGGCTATGGCCGCTACTTGCTCCTCAAGAATGGTGTCCTGACGGCTGACGGGCGGGCGGAACGCCCCAACGATGGCAAGGTCGCCAACAACGGGACCTTCATCATCAACGATTGGCGGTTTGGCGAGGGTCTGAAAGGCCGCTTCCTTGCTTACGCTGCAACCGGCGAGGTGATCCTGGCGCGTGAATTCAACGCGAACTTATTGAACAACGGCTTGAGCGAGGACGGCAGCCTCGCGGTCTGCCAGACCTGCCATGCCGAGGGGCCAGACAATGCCATTCTGGTGGTGTTCTATCTCGTCGAGGCTCTGGAACTTGCGTCCTGGCAGGCTCCGTCTGGATGGGCCGATAGCTATCGCTTTGCTTACGATGGCCAAAGCATCGAGTTGGTCTATCGGGACGGCTGCTGCGCTCGCTATTCGCTGACAGGGGAATTCCTCAATCGGGACGAGTGGAGCAGCGAGCGAATTGCATCCGGAAATCTCTGGGTGATCGAAAGTGCAATCAAGCAGATTGCAAAAGGACATTCCGCCGTCACCCGCGATGTGCTGATGACCGGTCTGGAGGCAGCGGTCTCGAAGGCCCATGGCGATCGCAGTCGGGCCAGAGCTCTGCGAGTACGCGGAGAAGTTTTTGAGGCCGAGGGGCAGCTGGCAGAGGCGCTTCGAGACTATGAAGACGCCCTGCGAAATGATCCTGCGGTAGGCGTCAAACGCAAAGCGGCTAGTTTGCGAAAAATGCTCGCACGCTAGGTCCCCCTTTAGAATCGCAGATCAGGCAAGGTCGAGATTGTCTTCGGCCGCGAAGCGGGCTTCCATCGCGGCCCCTTCATCGAGCTCCTCGTCGCCGAAAGGATCCTGTCCGGCCTCCGTCCATTCAAGCCGGTCACTTTCATGAGGATCACCCTGCGTTAGCATCTGTGACGTCCCCTGTTCCGATGCCCGCCGCTGGTGGATCATCGTGCCGCTAATGGCTTGATCTCAATACCGCTGCCGGGCTCCTGGTCAGCGGTCCGGAAAATGATATCGAGCGCCATGCCTTCGGTCTCTCCGGCTTTGCCGACTCCCGTGAACAGCGGCGCGATGGCTTCGCGCGGAGCGGCGGTTCGCACGTCGAGATACCAGCTATGTCCATCGGCATCGGGCCAGGCCGCCAAGGCAAGCCATGCTGCCTCGATGCGGGGCTCGGAATCGACAATGGCGCGGATCCGGTCGATTAGTGCCTGGGGCTGCTGCGATGGCGTTGCGAGCATGACCTGGGTCGGGGATTCGATGGTGCGCGGCACCGGCATGCCGAGCAAGGCGGTAAGGTCTTCTGGCGACCAAGCAACACCATAGGTCGATGCCGGGTTCAGAACGGCGCCGTCGGTCGCAAGAATTCTGAGCGCGTCCCTCCCCTGCAGCGCCACATGACCGACGTCGGGACCGAAAGCTTCGATTACGCGCACTACGGAAGTGAAGACCGCAGGAACGGTCGTGCCATCGTCGAACGGCACGTTGAGAATCTGCAGCAACTCCGAGGCGTCCTCGTCACTCTCTAAGCCATCGGGCTGCGGCGTCGCGAAAATCAGATCGGACTCCATCAGTACGCGGATAAATTCGGTCCGCGCCTCGATGACGCTCGATGCACGAACCAGTGCCTCTTCAAGGGGGTTCTGCGGCGCGAAAACGGCAGGTCCATTGTCCGGGCCGGTCGAATGATCGCCCTCGCTCGGATCGGGAACACGCGGTGTCTCCCCATCCCGTTTTCCCGCGCCGAACAGTGAGAGAAGCTTGCGCATGAAGTTCCGATTTCGTTCCGCCACGACACAAGCGCGCGATCCAGTCGCGCCCGCGTGGACCGTTCGGGCGCACTAAGGTGCTCTCTGTGCCCGGTCATAGTACCTCCCCGCGCACGCCTGGCGCGTTGGGAGGCCATGTCGAGCGTTGATCGCAAAGCGCCCCTGAACTGGCACAGCTCAAATGTCTCCGACATCGTTGCAGTTCGGATCCCTGGCGCCGGCTTCTTCGCGACGGTAATTGGACATGAGCCCCGGATAGAGCGCGTCTGGGTCCACGCCTTGTGCGACCAAGAGGCGGATCGCGGAAGCGTAATGGGCCGCAAGCCGTGCGCAACTGTTCGAACCACCTGCCGTGATCCCCCAGATTACGTGCCAGCCGCGCCTGTTCTCGAGAATGAAATCGCCAAATTGCCCGTCAGAGCCACCGTGTGAAGGTTCGACCGATGCAAAGGCGAGGACAGAGCCTTTGCCTTGGGCGACGTGCAGCACATGGACAATGAAGCGGATATCAGGAAAGTCCGATGAGCGAAGCGCGTCGAGAATCTGTGTGCGCAATTGCGATCCAGGAGGCGGAGTGGTGATCCGCGCAGGACGTGCCCAAGCGGGTCCGCTCTCCATGCTGGATGTCCACAGACATGCCGCGATCAGAAGATGTAATAGGGCGCGCTTCATGGGAGTTGGTTTCCTTTCCGACTGGCCGTCCCAGCCAATTCCGCAGCGCTGGCCCGCTGCGCACGAAGCCCTTTCGGTCCCGGAAGGAGGAAAATGACATAGCCTTGGAAATGCGGGTCTGAACGCAACCATGCCGGGGCGTTCCACACCCCACCTTCAACTAGCCCGATGCGGTAGGAGAATGGCAATCGGCGCAGTGAAGCCAAATAGGCTTCATAACCCGGGATCGTCTGCCGACCTTGGTAGGTCTGGAGCACGATATCGTCCACGATTGAGCCAAGCTGTGCCAATTGCGCGGGATCGCCGCCCGCACTCCAGTCGAGCAGGCCGGTGATCGACAAGTGGGAGCGTTTGGGCAGGGCCACCGCGAGCCGCCGCATGATGCAGCGCGCGCTCATGGCTTGGCGGCACTTGCGTTAGCGGCAGGCGGGGGCACTGGCTGGCCCAGCAGCGCAAGAACCTTGCGGTAGGCGAACCGCAGCCCTCCGCCATCGCTTTCCGGAAATTCGTCACGATCGGTGATCTGGCGCCGGATGCGTTCGACCAATGCGCCCTCGAAGGCCCCGGTGTCATCGGGCAGTCGAGCGCCATGCGCAAGGAGCAGCGCGACATGCTTGGGCCAGCCCATTCCTGCAGCCTTGGTCAAGGCGGTCTCCGCATTTCCCGTGAGATTGGGATCGGCGCCCGCTTCGAGCAGTTGTCTGGATCCGGCCAAGATTGCGTCGGGATTGGCATTGGTCCAGCGATAGAGGCCGGAAAGCGGTGTCATTCCGTCATGATCGACCTGATTGATAGCGACACCCAATGCGCGGAGGCTGGCTATGGTCGCCTCGGTCCTGCCGATGTCGAACGGCCCCACATAAAAGAGTGCGTTCCGGCCGTACCGGTTCGGCAGATTGACCGGTGCGCCGGCCTCACGCAGCAGTCGAAACAGCTCGGACGGCCCATCCCCGTGCGCGGCGGCAATGATCACGCCGCCTTCGTCATCGGCTTGCCTGATATCGGCGCCGTGGCGCAGCAGGCTGTTCGCCATGCGCACCTTGCGCGCGGCGGCATCGACTGAAAATGCGCCGATCCGCGCGACCGTCAGCAGAGGTTTGTCGTCAGGATCGACTGCGCCACGATCAAGCATCGCGTCCAGCGTATCGGGTCCGGTGAAGATCGCATGTTGCAGCGGATGGAAGCTCTCGTCGCCATAGCCGAAGCGCAGCGCATCCGCTTCGAGGAGTTCTTTGACCATGGGGCCATTGTGGGCCTCGATTGCCTCGGCCAGCACCGTCAGCCCTGCTGCACCGCGCTCCCCCAGATCTTCGCGATGTTCGATGATATGTACGCGCAGCGACGTGAGATCGTTCGAGGCAAGGTCGTCGAACAGGCGCAGCCGCGGCCGGCAAAATTCGGCATCGAGCGCCTCCATGTCAGCCTGTATGGCGCCGGATTGGCGCAGCCAGGCAATGAGGCGCCGCAAGGTCCGCCGGGGTGGCTGGCCAGGGAGCAGTGCGGCGCAATAATGGCGATATTGTTCGATCGCCAGTGTGCTCCCCTCGGTGGAGCGCTTGCACTGACTGGAGGCCAGGGCCGCATAGGCGTCGCCAAGATTAAGATGCGCAGATGCACGATCGCGTGCACGTCGCTGTGTGTCGCGAAGCACTGCAATCGCGTCCGCAAGGTCGGCACAGCCTCCGGCACGGGCGAGAAAATAGCCAAGATCGTTCTCGTCTCGCACCGAGAGGCCGACTCTACGAAAATCGACTGCCGCGAACAGCTCACGTAGGGCAGCGAAGTCGGTTTCGTCGGGAGCGGGCTTAGAGCGGGCTGTGGCGACTGCTGCCGCGAGTGCGTCCGGCGACAGTGGCATCAACCCAGCCAGTTGAAGCGCTCCTGCTGATTTCGATTGTTCCCGCCCCTGAGCGTCCAGCAGATCGTGACCGAGGAACGAGCGTTCAAGTGCCTCGCGCAGCCTGTCGGCGTCGCCTGCAAGAAGCATGATGTCGGCGGGGTGACCCAAATTGATCAGAGCGAGATCGTTGGTGGGCGTGAGGAAGAACAGACGGTCGGGTGGGCATGATGTGACGAAGACCTGTTCACCGCTCGCACCCAGCCCTTCTGCCACCAGACCAGGCTCGGCCGAAGGGCAGTCTCCGAGCCGCAGCGGTGGGGATCGCCAGATGGGCTTTCCCGCACGATCATAGCGCTCCAGAAAATTCAGCCGCGCGCCAAGCCGAATAAGATAGATCGACGCGGGTGCGGCGGTCAGAGTGATCCGCTGCTCGTCAGGCCCGAGCGGATAGGCTTTGGCCTGCAAGGTTGCGACGACGATGCCCGGATCAAGCTCCTGGGCAGCCAGTGGTGGCGAGGCCAATGCGAGGCACGCGGCGGCAACCCCGCACCTGCGCCGCAACGCCCTCAAGCACACCGCTTTCGTCCCATGCCAGCCGAGCTTCAGCGCTGACTGCGGCGACGCGCGTAGGTCTGGTTGAGCAGAAAGCCTGCCAGTCGCAGCGGAGGTTTCCCGGGAAAGGCGATTTCCCACTCCGCCTCATAGGTTGCGAGTGTGCGGCACGCTTCGGTTTCGAAGCCGCGGTAGAGGACGATCGCCAGAACCGCCCATGCAAGCACGGCGATCAGGACCAAGGTCCATTCCAGACTGGCGAGCAAAGTCAGCGCCGGCCTGGACCGGTCCAGCACGAGCAAGATGACGGGCAGGCTGGCTTGGGCGGCAATCGCCCCCTGCTGAATCGTGTTCACCTGTCCTTGATAGAAGCCCGCAAATGTCTGGCGGCTCTCCCAACCAGGACAGTCTGAACTCTGCATAATCGATCATGCCCCGCTGGCGCTCATGGAAGCGCGTCAGCGGATGCTCTTGCGGTCCCATTCATCACTGTCGAGGGACCCACGGCGCGCGGATGACGCGCCGTGGGCAGCTTGACGCACTCGGGTGCGACCGGGTCCGGGCCTGACGGCTCACGCGTCAAGTGCGGCCCAATCGCCTGAAGCCTCGATCTGCCGCCATGAAGCGCTGGAGCATGGGCGGGATCAGCCGTTCCGGGGGCAACGGTGTGGACAGGCCGGTTTCCCGGGCATGGGCTTCGGCATAGGCAGCAAGGGTTCGCGCAAGCTCCGCGGACAATTCGACGGAGACCTTCACCGGCTTGTCTTCCAGCACCGGTCCGAGACGAAGTTTTCTCATTGTCCGCCCTCCCCGTCCGCGGGATCCAGAACGATGTCGCGGGTGACAAGGACGCGCAGGGCAAAGCCCGGCCGGATCGTCAGGGTTGGCGGCACGGCGATCTCGCGCTGTACGAGCTGACGGCCGGTCTGGTTGATCGTGTCCTGAAGGCCATAGCGCAGTGCGCGGGTCAGTTCATCGTCGCCTTGCGCGACCAGCTGCGTTCCAGCGCCGAGCATGGTCGAGACCAACGCCGCCTTGAGCATATTGCCCCAATGATAGTTGGTGCGGTCCTGAAGCCCGGCATTGCCGGCTGCATCGGCGCCGGGCTGGCGGTCGAGCAGGATCGAGCGCCCACAGGGCAGAATGAGCCGATCCCACGCAAGCAGGACGCGGGTCTGGCCAGCGGCCACAGCACTGTCATACTCACCGATGAGCCGGCTGCCCTGCGGGATCAGCAGGAGCCTCCCGGTTGCGCTATCGTAGACATTCTCGGTGACCTGCGCTGTGATCTGGCCCGGAAGATCGGACCGGATGCCGGTGATCAGGGCGGCGGGAATGATGCTGCCAGCTAGAAGCGCGTGCGACGATACCGGAGCGGCGATGCGCTGCGCGCTCGCAGTGACCCGGCGCGTGTCCGGCGAGAGAAAGGCGCGGCGTGCCGCTTGCCCATCGGCTTCGCGCCCGGTTGAGGCACCGGGCTGCGCAGAATCTGGCGAAGCAGTCGCGGGCGCAGCCACGCGTTGTTCAGAGCCGGTGGTGCTTCCCGATGTCAGGAACAGTTTGCTCGCGATCGCGGCCTGTCGCGCGTCGGCTTGTCGCCTGTCGGCTTCAGCCGCAGCAGACACCGGTGGTGCAGGCGGAGTGCCCATCGGTGGCACCGGAACGGGGGTCCCCTCCTGTTGGGCCGCAAGGATCGGCCGGCCGAGATCGCCCGGCAGCGGCGGTCCGAGCTTCGGGACTTTGTCATAGCTCGCCGGTGCTCCGGCAAGAGCATCCGGTTTGGCATTTGCCTGCGGTTCGTAGAGGTTGGCGCGCGGCAAGGCTACGCGCGGCTGCAGGGCGTAGAACAGGGCGCCCGCTATCGCGCAGGCGGCCAGCCCGCCACCGAACGCGAGCGCCTTGCGCGACAGACGCATGACTTGCGGCGGCTCGCCGCCAAGGCGGAATGGCGCGGGATCCGCCGGCCGCGCGGAGTGCGAACCATCTGCAGACGACCCGGAAGGGATACCTCCGTGACGCGAGAGATCGCGTTCGCTCATGACGCCCTCCGGGGCTTTGCCTTTTCGCGCTCGATCCGCACCCGCTGCTCGGCTTTGCGCGATGCAAGGCGCAGCTCTGCGACCCCAAAGAGGCGATCGACGACCATATAGCGGCCGGACACGCGGTAGTTCACGAGCTCAGCGGTGCCACCGTCCCCGATCACGAACAGGGGCGGCATGGCCGTCGTACCGATCGCTTCGGGAAACTCGATCATGACCTGCCGGCCATCGTCGAAGACCCGAAGGGGGCGCCAGTCAGGGCGGTCGCCGGTGATGCGATAGCGGAAGTTGAGGCCGTCGAGCTGAAATCCCGTGGCGGCCGGCGCCGTGCGTGCGCGTTCCGCATTGGCGAGGCGCAGCGCGATGAGCGCATCCTGCGGATAGGTCCAGGAGACCGACGCCATGTAGGTCGAGGGCGTCGCCTTGAGCTCGAGATGGTAGGTTCGCCGGTCGGTGTTGATGATGAGGTTGGTCGCGATATCGCCGCGGGTCGGCTTCACCAGAATGTGGACCCGTTTGGCTGCACCTGCCCCGCTCATAGTATCGCCGATAATCCAGCGCGCCGTATCCCCGGCCGCTACTGGCCCCGAGCCCACCAGCTCCTCGCCCTCCTGGAGCGCTATATCGGTGATCTGACCGGGTGCCGAATAGACCTGGTAGAGCGCGCCGTCGGCATAGGCATATTGCTGGATCGCATTGAAGTAGCCGCCTTTGCTCGGCTGAATGCGGGCGGCGGCATTGGCCGCACCGACCTGGCGCTGCGGGTCCGAAAGACTGGTCTTGCGCGTGATTCTCGCCCGCTTTCCGGGCCTTGTACGCACGGTGTGCGCCGGTGTTGCCTGGGACAGGCCGGGCGCGGATTGCGCTTGCGGCGCTTTCCCGGCTGCCGGGGAAGGAACCGGCTGCGCCAGCGCCCCTGTGGTGATGGACGAGCCCAGCAGAGCTGCGGCTGTAAGCGGCCAGAGGCCAAAGGGTGACTTGGTCATTGGCTGAGCTCCTTCGACCAGTTGAGCGCGTTGACGTAGATGCCGAGCGGGTTCTTCCGCAGGGCGTCTGGCGTCTTGGGGGTTTGGGTCAGGACCGTCGCGATCGCCGACCAGCGCGACGTTTCTGCAAGGGCGCCATCGGTATAGCGCCGTTCGGTCCAGGCGATGCGGAAGCTGTCCGGCGAGGCCCGGATGACGCTCGAGACATCGACGGCGACCTGGGTCTTGCCGATCTCGGCAAACGGATCGTTGGTGCGGGCGTAATCGCTGAGCGAGGCGGCCCCTCGCTCGGTCACGAAGTCGTAGGCGCGCAGCCAGTTCTGGCGCAGTACCACCGGGTCAGCCGGAATGCTGCGGACCTGTTCGACGAACCGGGCAAGATGGAACGCCACCTGGGGATCAGTCGGGCGGTAGTCGGGGCTTGCGGGTGCGACTGCCTCGGCGGCGCCGAGCCGGTCGACCTGGACCACCCAGGGGACAATCGTCCCCCGTGCGGATTGCCAGACTAGACCGCCCGTCAGCAGCGTAGAAAAAGACAGGCTCCCGAAAAAGGCCAGACGCCAGTTGCGCGCCTGGACACGGGCGGAACCGATCCGGTCGTCCCAGACCTGCGCCGCGCGTTGGTAAGGTGTTTCCGGTCTTGGCGTGTCGCCATAGCGGACCGATGGGCGTCGAAACAGCATAGCGCTCATTCCTTTTCACTGAGATCGGGACCGGCGCCGCCGCCATGGCTATCGCCGCCCTTGAGCGTGTGGCTGGTGAGAGTTGCCCCCTGCCCCAGCGCCTGCCGCCGCTTCATCGCGCTCACCCATGCGGGCGGTTCACCGGATGCGGCATCGGACGGAGCTTCAGCCGAAGCGCCGCCCTGCCCTTTGGAGAATCCGCTTTTGAGGGTGTCGGCGGCACGGCGAAGCGGTGACGCGGCCGGTGAGGCGGCGGCCTGCGCGACATTGGCGAGACCTCCGGCGACGGCTCCGGCGCCGGTCTTGCCGGCGGCTCCGGCTGCATAAGCCTGGCTCGCCCCGCCGAGCGCGCGCGCCGTGCCGGAGGCGGCGGAGCTGGCAGCGCCGATCGCAGCGCCACCGGCCATCCGTGCGGCAGCCGCTCCGCCCGCAAGCGTGGCGCCGGCAGCGACCGTCGTACCAGCGGCAGCACCGGCACCAAGCTGCGGGCCACCCGAGACGATGCCGTTGGCGATGCCCGGTCCGAAAATGCCGAGCCCCAGCATCGTGAGGGCGGCAAGCGCGATTGCCATCACCTGTTCGACGGTCGGATCCTCGCCCAGGCCGGCGGCGGTAAACTGGCTGAAGAGCGTCGTGCCGATCCCGGTGATGACAGCGAGCACCAGGACCTTGATCCCCGAAGAAATGATGTGCCCAAGCACGCGCTCAGCCATGAAGGCGGTGCGCCCGAAGAAGGCGAAGGGCAGCAGGACAAAACCTGCCAGCGTGACCAGCTTGAACTCGATGATGGTCACGAAGACCTGGATCGCGAGCACGAAGAAGGCGAGCACGACAATCAGCCAGGCGATCAGCAAGATCGCGATCTGGACGAAATTGGTGAAGAGCCCGACCGGCCCCAGCAGGTCGGCGGTTGCATCGAGCAAAGGGGCGCCGGCATCGAGACCGGTCGCAGCGACAGCGCCCGGCCGCATGAAGTCGCCGATCGCCATTCCGCTTCCCGAGGCCTTGAGGCCCAGGCCCGCGAAGCTCTCGAATAGGACGGTCGCCAGATGCCCGAAATTGCCGATGATGAAGGCAAAGGTTCCGATATACAGCGTCTTGCGGACAAGACGTTGCAACACATCCTCGTCGGCGCCCCAGGCCCAGAACAGGGCGGCAAGCGTCACATCGATCACGATCAGCGTCGAGGAGAGGAAGCCGACCTCGCCGCCAAGCAGGCCGAAGCCGGATTCGACATAGCGGGTGAAGACGCCGAGGAAGGTGTCGATGATGCCGGTGTCGTTCATGGCTGTGAAGGCCTCGCGAAGAAGCGCTGGCGGCGTCCCGCCCAATAGGCATTGCAGACCGGGTCTGGCGCGGTGGCTGTCCGGCACGAAGGCGGCGCTGGCTCGGGACCTGCGGGACTGGAAAGTGCCGGCGAGGCAACCACCGGGCGCTGAGGCGCCCGTAGTGCAACAACGCCAAGCGTGATGACCAGCGCAGCGCTTGCCGCCACGCCCGCCACCCGCATCCCTTTCCTTCCCGGTCCCATCTCAGTTGCGCCCCCGGAACCGGGCAAAGCGCGCACGCCCTTCGGCTTCGGCGGCGGCATTGCGCGCCGATTCGAGCGCCTGCGCCCGCCCCTGCGCCGCCAAGGCTGCGGTCATGTCGGCGAGCTGCTGGCTCTGGAGCGCCAGAAGCTGATTGCCGGCTTGAGCCGCCTGCAAGGCACCGCTCGCGCTTTGGCTGGCCGCGACGAGAGCCGACAGCGACGATCTTGCGCCATCGATGTTGCCGACGACGCCCGCCTGCACCTTCAGCGCATCCTCGAAGGCGGCGACGCTATCCTGCCAGCGCGCATTGGCATTGGCCACCATGTCTCGGGCCGAACCGGTCAGTGCCGATCCCGAATATCGAGTGCCAAAGGCGCTCTCGATATCCTTGACGCTATAGGCGATGCGCTGTGCCTGGCCGATGAGCTGGCGGGTCTGCTGGACTTGCGCCTCCAGGGTTGAGAGCGTGGAGACCGGCAAGCTGGCCAGATTCTTCGCCTCGTTGATCAGGCTCTGCGCCTGGTTCTGGATCTGCTGTATCTGGTTGTTGATCTGCTGCAGCGATCGTGCGGCCGTCAGCACATTCTGGGCGTAGTTGGTGGGATCGTAGACGATACCGCCAAAGCCGAACTGAGCCCGGGCTGGGCTCGCCAGCAGGAGCATCGGCGCAATAGCCAGGCCCGCAGTGGCGGACCAAAGCGCGAAACGCGAACGGGGAATGGACATGCTCAGACCTCCAGGGACATGGTGGGAAGAAGCTCGGCAGCCCAGTCGAGGCCGCGCACGGCAAGCCAGACGGCGGCGAAACGCTCGCGCCCGTGTTCGGCGATCATCTGGCTGATCTTCGCCTGATCCGTTTTCGACGAGGCAGCGGTGAAGGCGAGAGCGACCTCTCCCAGGCCCAGCTCGAAAAGGCGGTTGCCGCGCCGGGACTGGCAGTAGTAGTCGCGCTTGGGCGTGGCGCGGCTGAGGATCTCGATCTGCCGCGCATTCAGCCCGAAGCGCTCGTAAACCGCCTGGATCTGGGGCTCGGCGGCGCGCTCATTCGGGAGGAAGATGCGTGTCGGGCAGCTTTCGATGATCGCAGGCGCGATCGAGGAGCGCTCGATGTCGGCGAGGCTCTGGGTCGCGAAGACGACGCTCGCATTCTTCTTGCGCAGCGTCTTGAGCCACTCGCGCAATTGCGCGGCGAACGCGGGATGGTCGAGCACGAGCCAGCCCTCGTCGATGATGATGAGGGTCGGTCGCCCGTCGAGGCGTCGCTCGATCCGGTGGAATAGGTAAGAGAGAACGGCGGCGGCAGCGCCCGCGCCGACAAGACCCTCGGTTTCGAAAGCCTGGACGCTTGCCTGGCCCAGTTGCTCAGCCTCAGCGTCGAGCAGACGGCCCCAGGGGCCACCCACGCAAAAGGGCAAAAGCGCCTGCTTGAGCTGCTGTGACTGGAGCAGGACCGCAAGACCGGTCAAGGTGCGCTCGGCGACCGGTGCGGAAGCGAGCGAGGTAAGCGCGGACCAGAGATGGTCCTTGGCGGAAGGATCGAGAACCACCCCCTCGCCGCCAAGGACGGCCGCCAGCCATTCCGCAGCCCATGCGCGCTCCGCGGGATCATCAATGCCAGAGAGCGGCTGCAACGCGACCCCGGCGTCATCCGCATGCAGCGCGCCGCCAAGGTCCTGCCAGTCCCCGCCCATGGCGAGCGCCGCAGCGCGGATCGATCCGCCAAAGTCGAACGCGAAGATCTGGTTGTCCCGATAGCGCCGGAACTGCAGCGCCATCAGCGCAAGCAGGACCGACTTGCCCGCACCGGTGGGGCCGACCACCAGGGTGTGCCCGACGTCGCCGACGTGCAGGGCAAAGCGGAACGGCGTCGAGCCCTCGGTCTTGGCAAGGAAGAGCGGCGCATCCCCCAAATGGGCATCGTCGGGCGGTCCAGCCCAGACGGCGGAGAGGGGCAGCATATGGGCCAGGTTCTGCGTCGAGACAGGAGGCTGGCGAACGTTGGCGTAGACATGCCCGGGGAGACTGCCGAGCCAGGTCTCGAGTGCGTTCATGCGCTCGCTCGTGCAGGCGAAGTCGCGGCCCTGGATGACCTTTTCGACCTGACGCAGCCGCTCGGCGGCAAGACCGGGATCACGGTCCCAGACGGTGAGGCTGGTCGTTACATAGGCAAGCCCGGCATGGTCGGCGCCGAGTTCCTGCAGGGCAAGGTCGGCATCGGCCGCCTTGTTGGCCGCATCGCTGTCCATGAGGACCGAGGCTTCGTTGGTCATGACCTCCTTGACGATGGCCGCGACCGACTTGCGCTTGGCGAACCACTGGCGGCGGATCCGCGACATCACGCGCGCGGCATCAGTCTTGTCGAGCATGATGGCGCGGCAGCACCAGCGGTAGGCGAAGGATTGGCGATTGAGTTCGTCGAGCAGGCCTGGGAAGGTCGCGCTGGGAAAACCGTTGATCGTCAGCGTGCGCAGATGATGCTCGCCAAGCCGCGGCTCGAGGCCGCCGGTGAGGCTTTCGTCGGGCAGGATCGCATCGAGATAGGCCGGCACTTCGGGCACGCGGACACGATGCCGCCGGGTCGAGATGCAGGAGTGGAGATAGGTGAGCGTTTCGCCATCATCGAGCCAGGCCGCCTCGGGCATGAAACCCTCGATCAGGCCGAGCAAGCGATCGGTGCGGTCGATGAAGGTCCGCAGCCACTCCCCTGCCCCGGCCTGCAGCTTGGCCTGGCCTTCGAACAGCCAGTTCTCGGCACGCGTCGCCGCCTCGGCAGGCGGCAGCCAAAGAAGGGTCAGGAAATAGCCGCTTTCAAAATGCGCCGCCTCTTCCCGGAACTGCTCCGCGCGTTCGCGGTCGACCAAGGCAGAAACCGGATCGGGAAACCGGGAGTCCGGATAAGCCAGCGCCGGAAAGCGCTGCGCCTCGACGAAAAGCGCCCATCCCGAACCCAGGCGGCGCAGGACATTGTTGAGCCGGGCGGTCACCGCGACGAGTTCGGCGGGCGTTGCACTGTCGAGATCGGGACCACGAAAGCGCAGCGTCCGCTGCAATGCGCCATCCTTGTTGAGGACCACGCCGGGCGCGACCAGAGCCGCCCATGGCAGGAAGTCCGGCAGGGTTGCGGCGCGCGAGCGATATTCGCGAAGCGACATCATGGCCGCATCCATACCGGGTAGCACAAGTGACGCCGGGCGACTTCGAGGAACTGCGGATCGTGGCGGGCGGCCCAGACCGAGAGGGCATGGCCGATCGCCCAGAGGGCAAGCCCTGCGAGCCAGAGGCGAAGGCCAAGACCGATTGCGCCGGCAAGGGTGCCATTGACGATGGCCATGGACCGGGGTGCGCCGCCCAGCAGGATGGGCTCGCTGAGCGAGCGATGTACCGGCGCGAAATAGCCTGCGACCTCTTCGCCGGACATCAGACGAGCGCCCCGCCGCCGAACGAGAAGAAGGAGAGGAAGAAGCTCGATGCGGCAAACGCGATCGACAGACCAAAGACGATCTGGATCAGGCGCCGGAAGCCGCCGGACGTATCTCCGAAGGCCAACCCTAGGCCGGTGGCGATAATGATGATCACCGCGACGATCTTGGCGACAGGCCCCTCGATCGACTGCAGGATCGACTGGAGCGGCGCTTCCCACGGCATCGATGAACCAGAGGCGTAGGCAGGTGCGTGCACCAGTAGCGCAAGGCTCAGCGCCAGCGACGAAGAGAAGGCAAGGCGCGCACGGCGCGCGCGCCGGAATGTCGGGATCATGGCAGAACTCCACAGGCGGGGGACAGGCGATAGTCGGTGGTGTGCGGGTCGAGGCCGCTCACGCGGACGAGTTCCACGAGACGGCGGGTGCCGCCCTCGCGGACAAGCACGGCGATCACGTCGATGGTTTCGGCGATTGCGGCGCGGGGGACGGTAATGACCGCTTCCTGGATGAGCTGCTCAAGGCGCCGCAGGGTGCCGAGCGCGGTGCCGGCGTGGATCGTTCCAATCCCGCCGGGATGGCCGGTGCCCCAGGCCTTGAGGAGGTCGAGCGCTTCGGGGCCGCGGACTTCACCGATGGGAATGCGATCGGGCCGCAGCCGCAGGGACGAGCGCACCAGATCGGTCAGCGAGGCTACGCCCTCTTTCGTGCGCAGCGATACAAGATTGGGCGCCAGGCACTGCAACTCCCGCGTATCCTCAATGAGGACGACGCGGTCCGCGGTGCCGGCAACTTCGGCGAGTAATGCGTTGACGAGCGTGGTCTTGCCCGAGCCCGTGCCACCGGCGACCAGGATATTGCGCCGCTCGGCCACCGCCTGGCGGAGGAATACTGCCTCCTCCCGGTCCATGATCCCTGCCGAGACATAGTCGTCGAGGCTGAACACCGCGATCGCAGGTTTGCGGATGGCGAATGTCGGGGCGGAGACCACGGGAGGCAGCAGCCCCTCGAACCGCTCCCCACCCTCGGGCAGTTCGGCCGAGATGCGCGGATTTCGGGAATGGGCTTCGACACCGACGTGGTGCGCAACCAGGCGGATGATGCGCTCCCCTTCGGCCGGAGCGAGGCGGGCGCCGCTGTCGCAGACCCCTTGCCCAAGCCGCTCGACCCAGAGGCGACCATCGGGGTTGAGCATGACCTCGATGACTGCGGGATCGGCCAGCCATCGCGCGATGTCAGTCCCGAGCGCAGTGCGCAGCATGCGCGCACCGCGGCTACTTGCTTCTGACTGGATCGACAGCGGACTCATTCGCACTCCCGAAGCGCGGTGAAGTGAGGTCACGGCGCAACGAGGGTGATTAAGAGACGCATAAAAGCGCCGGTTTCAACAAGGTTGAGGGGGCGGCGTAGGCTGGCGCAAAGCGACAGGGAAAAGCGTAGAACAGCTTGCGAGCAGACTAAGGCAGCCGACACGGCCCCACGGTGAAGCCTCGGCACCCTTGACAAGGTAATGCAATTTCCTTACATTCGGGCATAGTATTCGGGAGCGCAACCATGGCCGAGCTACTCAAGGAAGAGAGCACCATTACCGCCAAGGGCCAGACCACGGTCCCCAAGGCCGTCCGACAGGCGCTGGGCGTGGACTATGGCGGACGCATCACATTCTTTGTCGACGATGCGCGCCGTGTCTATGTCGAGAAGGCGATCGAGGAGACTAGCGACCCGGTCGTCGATCGTTTCCTGGAGTTTCTCGCCCGGGACATGGCGGACCATCCGGACAGGTCGATTGTGCCCCTGTCCGTGGCGATGCGTGAGCGGATTGCCGCTCTGGTTGGGGACATCGATGTTTCTCTCGACACCAAGATTGACGGGGATGTCGCGCTCTAGCCATGCTGATCATCAATGGCTGGACCGTTTACGCGCATCCGCTCTTCCTTAATCAACTCGACAGGCTCACCGCCGCCGTTGAGGTTCTGAAGGAGAAGCGGCCGGACGACTATCAAGGGCACGCCAACACCAAGCTCCTCGCAATGCTGAGCAAGCTCGTCTTCGAGACAGTGCCGGCGGACCCTACCGCAAAGGCATATCGGCAGGGATCGACGCTGGGCGACAGCTACAAGCACTGGTTCCGCGCCAAATTCGGCAAGGGCAGGTTCCGGCTGTTCTTCCGTTACAACTTCGCGGCCAAAGTGATCATTTTCGCCTGGGTCAACGACGAGAACAGCCTGCGCACATATGGGGCCAAGACCGACGCCTACCGGGTATTCAGGGGAATGCTGGAGGACGGCAATCCGCCCGACGACTGGGCCGCGCTCCTCAAGTCGGCGTCCGACCCATCTGTGGTTGAGCGACTTGGGCTAGCCGCGCCTGACAGGTCAGCCTAGCTGCGGATCGGCAGCAACTCCGCTCCAAAAAGCCGGGCAAAAGTTCCGAAGAAGCCCAGATTATTCAAGCCTCTTCGCTGCCAGCTTTCCAGCGTGCGTATCGCCCATCGGCATCGTGGAATTTCGAGAGGCTGGGTTTGGTTTTCAGTGCGAAGATCTTCTCGGCGAGTCTTGCGAGATCCTCCGCAGCACCGGGCTTCCACCCTTCTCGGATAGCCCAGGATTTGATGCTGGCGACGGGGGCTGAGTGACCTTTTGTCCGCAGGATCCTCAGGGTCTCATCCGCATATTGCTTGTCGCGAGGGTGCAGCGCGCTGTGCGAGAGATTGGTCACTAGCGAAAGCTGCTTGAGCGCACTTTCGATGACTGGATCGTCAAGAATCTTTGCCGGGTGTTGGGCGGCCTCCCCATGGACATGTGGCGTCCAGCGTGCTGCCCAGGCGCCAGCGCCACCCTTTAGCCATGGCACTGCAATGACACCGATGAGGCCCGACAGCCCATCGACGAAATCCATCATCTTCTCATCGGCATAGAAGGCGATGACGATGGCTCTCCCAACGCCGAAACGTAGAGTCTGCAAAGTCTCATGATGCAGCACGAGACCTTCCCCAAGCCCAACAGGCTTGTTTGCCGCAAGCGCTTTGCAGGCCTGAACCCCCAGATGGCTTACAAGCGAGGTCGATCGCAGCTGCTGTTTGGTGTGGGTTAGCAGAACGATCTTTTCGGCCCGCGAATTCGCGCGTTGGGCGATCGTTTTTGCGTAGGCTAGCGGGATTGCCAGTGCCTCAGAATCGGTATCATCAACTGGAACAAGAACGCGGATTGGCGAGGACACAGGCAATTCCTGGATAGTATCGCGACAAGATCACAGAGGCTTGCCCATGATCCAAGCTGATTGTCAGTGGCTTGGGCATTCGTGGAGCCTTCCACCGCTTATGCCTTCGTGCAGGCGATAGGGCTAGTCAATGATCACGGTATGGGTTGTGTGGTCAGTAAGCATACGCCGAAGGCCGCAGCGTGTTTCGATCAGGCGGCGATTGCGCGTTGATTGACGCTCCAGTTCCAGGGCAACAGCGCGTCGAGATGGTTGACTGGATGATCGGCGATGCGGGCCAGTGCATCGGTGAGCCAGGCTTGCGGATCGACGTCGTTGAGCCGGCAGGTCTGGATCAGCGAGTAGGTGATCGCCGCGCGCTGACCGCCGCGATCCGAGCCGCAGAACAGCCACGACTTACGCCCAAGGGGCACACAGCGCAGCGACCGCTCGGCGGCATTGTTCGAGAGGCAGACCCTGCCATCATCGAGGAACCGGGTGAACGCGCCCCAGCGACGCAGCATGTAGTTGATGGCTTTGGCCACGTCGTGGTTGCGGGAGACCTTGGCGAGTTGCGCGTTCAGCCACTCGTGCAGTTCCTCCATCAGCGGCGCACTCAGCTCCTGGCGAGCGGCGAGCCTCTCGGCGGGGTTCTTGCCGTTGATGTCGCGCTCGATCGCGAACAGGGTGTCGAGCTTCTGCACGGCCTCCAGCGCGATCGGGTAGATGACCGGCGCCTTCTCGCCGCGGCTCTTCTTGCGCGCCGCACCCTCGACGTCGGCGAGTTCGAAGAATTTCCGGCGCGCGTGCGCGAAGCACCCTGCCTCCAGGATGGGACCTGGTTGGCGATCGAGGGCGTACAGCTCACCGTAGCCACCATAAGCATCGGCCTGCAGGATCCCTGACCAGGACGCGAGGTGCACTCGGGGATGCTCGCCGCGCCGGTCGCGCGAATAGTGGAAGATGACTGCCGGCGGATCGGAGCCGCCGAACGGCCGATCGTCACGTACATAGTTCCATAGTCGGCCGGTATCGGTCTTGCCCTTGGCCATGACCGGCACTGTCGTGTCGTCGCCATGGAGACGCTCGGCGGCAAGGACGTGGGCCTCGATCATCCGGTAGATCGGCATGAGCGAGTGACATGCAGCTCCGATCTGGTCGGCCAGCGTCGACACGCTGAGCGGGACATCTTCGCAGGCAAAGCGGTCGGCCTGGCGGTGGAGTGGCTGATGCTGGCCGTACTTGTCGAACATCAGCATGGCGAGGAAGCTGGGACCCGCCCATCCGCGCGGGGTGACGTGGAACGGTGCCGGTGGCTGCGTGATCTTCTCGCAGTCCCGGCAGACGAACTTCTCGCGCACTGTCTGGATGACCTTCCATGCGCGCGGGATCACTTCGAGCGTCTCGGTCACATCCTCGCCCAGCCTCGACAGGCGGTTGCTGCCGCAGGCCGGGCACGAGCATGGCGCGGAAACGACCACGCGCTCGCGGGGCAGGTGCTCGGGAAACGGCTTACGGACCGGCTTCTTGCGCTCGAACGCGGGAATGGTCGTCGTCTTCCCTGCGGCGACCTTGGCGGCGAGCTCGTCTTCCGCCGCATCGGCTTCGAGATCCTCATACCCAAGCTCGAACTGGGCAAGCAGCCGCTCGGTGCGTTCGGCACTGGCGCCGTACTGCTCGCGGCGCAGCTTGGCGTTCTGCAGCTTGAGATGTGCGATCATTGCTTCGGTGGCGCTGGCCAGGGCCCGCGCGTTAGCCAACTCGGCCTCGACGACCGCGGCGCGTTGCTCGGCCGCCTCGGCCTTCTGCAGCGCCAGTGTCAGCAGCGCCTTGAGCGCTTCAGCATCATCCGGAAGGGGCGAAACAGCGGCTTCCATGGGCGCGAGTGAATCACCAACACCCTCTCGAAGCAAGCCCGAAATGCCTGGATTATCGGCTATCCCGCGCTCTGCGGGCGCCACGAATATTGCGGGTTGCGCCAGTCGATCCCGTCCAGCAGGCAAGCCAGTTGCGAACTCGTCAGCGACACCGTCCCGTCCTTCGCTGACGGCCACACAAACCGCCCCTTCTCGAGCCGCTTCGCGTAGAGCGACATGCCGATCCCGTCGTGCCAGATGATCTTCACCAGCGATCCGGAGCGGCCACGGAAGACCCACAGATCGCCGCAGAACGGGTCCTTGGTAAAGTGCTGCTGGACCATTGCGGCCAGGCTCTGCATCCCTCGCCGCATATCGGTGTGGCCCATCGCGATCCACACCCGCGCGCCCGCCGGGATCACCGCATCGCCTTCAAGGCAGCCACCGCAAGTGCGGGTGGGGCTGAGGCGAAAATCCTCAATCGCCGGCCATCGGCGAAATCCAGCACGATGGCGGCTTCCGGCTCTTGTGCCGACGCGTTGGCGGTGGTCTCGGACTCGTCTTCGATGACCGCCGGAACAAAGGCCTCCTGAACCTGCTGCAAGGCAGCCCGACGCCACAAGTAGATCAAGCCTCGGGAAACATCATGACGGCGCGCAACATCCGCCACACAGGCACCCGGCGAGAATGCCTCGCGCAAAATCTCCAAGCGATCCCGATCCGTCCAATCCCGGCGGCGTCGCGCCCCCGTCAGCACCGTTACCTGTGTCATGGCTGTCCTAAGCGCGCCCTATTGCACGACCTATAGGACGTCCTGACACACCAGACGGCGGCAGCAAGCGGGGCTCGCCGGACGGTTACTGTGGTCAGGGAGCAGTTTGCTCAAAAGCGCAGCAACTTCACCCCACCGTGCTAACCAGGAGCTTCTGGCGGGTGCCGACCACAATGCGCCATTCCGACACGATGGTCTGCGTGTCCGCTATGCCCAAAACCGGCCCACTCGTTCGCGCCTAACGCTTGGTCAGGGTGTCGTTGATGCGGACAAAGAGCTTCTCAAAGTTGTCGAGCGTGGTGTTCGAAAGCTGAGGGAGGAAAGTCGCCTTATCACGCAAGAACCTATCGGCTGGCCGATTGTGGTCGAACCGATCAACGTCCTCCAAGCGCGCGATCTTCCGTACAAGCGGATCAGTGCCTTTCAGGTCCCCTTCCGCGATGCTTTTACCGAAGGCAGCGTTGTAGAGGAGAAGATAGTCGGCAGCGGTGAAGAGGTCTTCGATATCTGCCGCTTTCCGGTTCAGGAGCTCACCGACTGTAACAATCCGCGTTGCACTCAAGAAGCCGTTCTGCGCCAAGGTCGCGAGCCGCTGGTGTCCCTCTTTCCGGGCATCAACCAGAACCGTCACATCCAGATGAATACCCAAAAGCGCGACGAAGGTAGGGATCGTGTCGGCCCCACCGACCGGGATTATTGCCCAGCGATCGTCCAGCCCAGTCCGCCCGTTGTCCTTCAAGTGGGCGGAGATAGTCGACATGTAGGCAAGGTCGGAAGGCCCCTCCACGACAAGGTTGTCTTGGGCAATCAGGAGGTGCTGCGCAACGTCGTAACCAAGGGCACCTTGCAGGGGGAACAAGGTATCGGGATCGGTCGTCAGCACGTCCGAGGAAATGACCGAGCCCGTCTCGCGGCCCTTATCTTCGACAACACGCGCCCGCTCTAGCAGGCCGGGCTGGACCATGAAGGGGGAGTGTGTGCTGTAAATGACCTGGCATCGCTTCGCCAACCGCTCGTCAATAAAGCGGAGGAAATCCTTTTGGGCGCGCGCGTGCAGGCCAAGGCCAGGTTCATCAAGCAATATGATGACCGGCGTATCATCATACTCGTACCGCGAAAATGCCGACAGAAACGAGAAGAACCACTGGAAGCCAGATGATCGTTCGTCAAACGGCAGGGAAAGCATGTGCCGGTTGTCGTACATCCGCACGTGCATTTCATCCAGCACTGCATGATTGCCGTTCTGCTGAGCTTCCGTTTTCTGCGTAATGTCTATGAGAACGCGAAGATCGGTATTGGTCGTCCAATAGGTCAGTACATCCTGCGTGATGGCGTTAGCGACGTTTTCAAGCTCCCGCTTCCGGGTTTCGTACTCCGGGTCGAGCAGATATTCGTCGTCTGCGCCGGCCATACTCAGCAGCGAACGTGCTGTCGCCATATCTACATCAAGGGTGTCTTCGTCCGCTTGCAGCAACTCCCGAATTTTAACGATCCCGGGAAGGCGGCTGTACTCGGCATAATAAAAGAACTTGGGAATGCGCGTCTTGAGGATTGCGCGCATCTTGGCTCGGAAATCGAGGCCCTGACCGAGAGCGGCTGTCACCTTGGCAGTAATAGCCTCTCCAGAAGCCTTGATTTGCTCGTCTTCTTCGTTGGCGGTGAGCTTCTCAGCGGCGGCGAGCAGCGAAGCGAAAGTCGTGATGCTTTTTGTAGTTTCCGTCACGCTCTTGGGCAGGTCTAGGTTGGCCAGAATATTGGCGACTGCCTTTGCTTCGTCCGCCTTGTAAGTGTAAAGCTGCCCGTTGTCATATTTTCGGCTTAGCGTGAATTCGTCAGAGGTGAGCACACCTTCGCCAAATACAGCGCTGACGGCGACCTTGTCGCCATCCTGCAACTCAAAGGTCGCTTCGATGGGCTGGACTTGCTCTAGGTCCTTACCTTGGCGGCGATGAGTCTTTTCCAGCCATGCGGGGTAATGGCGACCGATGTTGAAATTGACGTTCCCTTGGGCGGGGTTCAGGCGACGAAGTGCTTCAAGAAAAGCGGTTTTGCCCGACTCATTCTTGCCCACCAAACAGGTAACGTCTGGCTGAATTGCGACCTCTGTTGAGTCAAGAACGTGCTTGAAGTGCTGAACATGAACTGTCTTAAGCAGCATAATGCCCCCTTGTTCCCGACCTGTTCTAGCGTCGTCAATGCGCTTTGGCTACTGCTCAATGGCCGGTGTTGGCACAAGCGGGCGTTCCTCGTTGCCGCACTGACCGGCAGGTAAATCTCACCTGAAGCCACCACAATGACGGCAGCAACTTGCACATCGCACATCGTCCGTCTTCGCAAGGAGTGGGGCAGGCACATGCCTGCCCCCTGCTGTCTCAGGCGTTGATCGTCGGCCGATCATAGTTTTTCGCGTAAGCGTTCTCGACGCCCGACAGGATTTCGACAATGTCGAAATAGCGGTCCCAGAAGGCGGTCACCCGCAGGTCTTCGACCAGCAGTTCATAAGCGTGGTGATCCTTGGCATCCCACATCCAGATATCGGTCACCCGGGCCGAGTAGAACTCGACATCGAAAAAGCGGAGGGCGACCCCGGCAGCATGTTTCCTGAGTATTGGCGTGAAGTGCTCGGCGAGCAGCTCAAAGCGCCGATCGACAGAAAAGCCCAGCCACTCGCGAGAAGTCTTGACCAGCATGAAGACGGTCAGAGTGGGTTCGAACGGAAGCGTCGCAGTCATGGTTTTTCCTTGCGTCATGGAGTGACGCCCATAAAATGCGAGCAAATCCTCATAATTGGCTACTCGCATTCACCGCCATGACCAAACCGCACGACCAACAGCGCCCACGTCCGAGAAAGCCCCCCCGGCAGGCCCGTTCCGCAGATACTGTGAACGTGATCGTCGAAGCAGCCGCTCGCATTCTCGAGGAAGCTGGTCTGGGTGGATTTACGACCAACGCCGTGGCGGCGCGTGCCGGCGTCAGCATCGGTTCTCTCTACCAGTATTTTCCGGGCAAGGACGCCCTGATCGGGGCGCTGATCGCACGCGAGACGTCTTTGCTGATTGCCGATGCTGAAACTGCCCTTGCAGGTCCGATGGGCGAGGACGCACTGTCTGTGGTGATCCGCGCCGCTGTGCGGCACCAGCTCCGCCGACCGACATTGGCCCGGTTACTCGACATCGAGGAGGCACGCCTGCCACTCGACGAGGACACTTTGGGTGTTACCTGCCGGCTTCAGGCTATTCTGCTCGACGTTCTCCGGCAGTCAGACTTACAAAAGCCCGCCGATCTCACTTTGGCCGCGCAGGACGTATTGGCGATCATCAAAGGCATGATCGACGGTGCTGGCGAGCGCGGAGAAACAGACCCAGCAGGTCTCGCCAAACGCGTGAGCTGGGCCGTCCACGGCTATCTCGATCAATTTGACCTGTCCGCCGGGCTCTCGCGGAACTATCGGCAGATATAGGTAATGTCGGCCTTTGAGGTGGGGTGATCGGCGGCTGCGTCAGAGTGGTAAAGCTGATGGCGCCATCCAGATGCACAGACATCGAGCCAAGCTATTGCTCCGCACGAGGAGCAGCATAAGCAACGCTTTGGGCGAAGCGTTTCGACGAAAAAACGTAGCCCTTCCAGCCAAGCCCTTCGGGGCGGGATTTTCTAAGCCCCGCAATTCCATAGGCCGCACGATCGCTCAGCGGATTGGCGAGAAAGGGCATCGCCGCCAACTGGATCGCGAACGCCAGAGGCCCAACAACATCGACTTTCAACACGATGTGCGTGACCGCCCCGATCAGCAGCATGCCGCAAAGTACGGTCATGCTAACAATTCGTGGCGCAAGAACCAGTCGCCATAGCAAGTCGGCAAACTCGCGCGCCCAGGCTGCCGTCAAGGCAATCCCAGTCCCGACCCCCACGACCAGAACAAGCAGGACTATAAGCTGACCTATCAGGGTCATGGCCGGTCCTCACCTTGGCCGCGATCGGCTAAGCCCCATTCCGATGGGTCCTCTCCTTCCCCGACGGCCAGTTCCTCGAGTTCCTCGACAAGGGCCTGGGAGACGGAATGGATCACGACATTGCGGACCACGCTGCCGTCGAGGGCTACGACGCCTCCTACCCATTCTCGTTCGTGGGTAACCAGTTGTGGCTTGCGGCGAGGATGCTGGTCACTCGCCGGAATGAGTTGGTAGGCGAAGCGTTGCGGCTCAGCGAGACTGATCGACTTGAGCTCTCCGTTCTCCCCCTGCCGGATGTCTGCCACAATCCCTTCATAGCCGATGCCATACTCACCGCTCGGCGTCGTCGTGAGGACATAGGCGATGGGCGTGTAGCCGTGGCGCAAAGGGCGAACGACATGCTGATAGACCCAGCCTTGCGATCGGACGTCGAAGCCGTCCAAGACAAGGTCGAGCCCGGGCGAGGCGATCAGGCGCCAGGCCAGCAGGCATTCAAGCAGCGTAAGAACGAGAAAGGCTTCGATCGACCCGGAACTGGCGGGCTTTCCGCCAAGGGAAATGGCCAGCGCCATCTCGTAGGGGTTCTCAATGAGCGGCCCCACAGGTCTTACATGCTCACCGAGTTCGACGAGGGCTGCCCAGATCAGTGATACGAGCCCATAGCCAAGGACGTGCATCAGGAGGGCCATGCCCAAAGCCACGAAAAGCGCGGTCACGGATGTCAGCTGCAGTTCGGGCCGCTTGGCACCTTGCGCCGCACCCTGGATATTCCAACTGACAAGGGCGGTCATGCCAGGCAGCAGCAGGACAAGCCCTGCCAGCAAGGCAAGCGTGAAATTCACCTAGCGCGTCAGGTGTCGGACGAGGGCTTGACCACCCATCGGCCCGTGGCCGAATTGCGCGAGACAACCATGGATGCGCCGCTGCGCCCACGCTCGGTGGACAGCCGGATCAGCTCGGAATATCCGCCGACCCGCTTAGCAGCCGAAGCCGTGTGGCGCTGATTCTGTCGTGTCGTGATCGTCGCCATGACCTATAGATAGTTGCGAGGAGCCTCCTCGTAAAGCGGATGATGCCCGCAAGGCGTTCCTACCAGTTCCAGAGCCAGCCACGTGCGCAGCATCACGCAGCAGCGTGCTGATCGACTGCGGCCAGCTGCGAGAGATCGAGCCAGCCCCGGAGTAGGCTCTCGATCGTGGTAATCGGCTTCCACGCTGCCAGCCAGTTGTCGGTGACGTAGAATTCCTGCTCGGTCACCGCACGAACGTCCTGCTCCAGGATGAACCCATAGGCCTGGAAGGCATCCCCTTCCTTGACCACGACCACCTTCCAGAACCGACTGGGTATCTGGATGCGCGCTTTGCCCGAGGCGTCCTTGCCGTAGAACCAGCGATCATCCGCTCCGAAGATCGGTCCGGCAAAGATGCATGCGGCCTCGTTGTCCTTCTTGGTGACGGCAGCGATCGCCGATTCTAGGTCCCCCCAATTGTCCTGACCCGCCGCACCCTGGTTGAACACCTTGGTCTGGGGCGAGCAGTTGGTCACATGGAAGGTGTCGCCGTTGGCCATCTGGATTTCGTCGAAGTGCTCCCCCCAGCACACATCGTCGCGCCGCACGATATGCCCCTTGTCGAAGGCCCCGCGATCCTCGCTGTAGAAGACATCGGGAAGCTGGTAGCGAGAGTCGATGCGAGGATCTTCGACCCAGAGTTCCGCGTACTTCGCTCCCTGTGGCCATCCGGCCAGGCCGTCGCGCGACGTCGACTTGCCATCGACCATCTTTGCCCGTTTGCGCCAGTCGACATTGGACGCAGTGAACAACGCGAGCCGCCGCTCGTTGTGCATCCAGACCGAGAAGTGCCGGTAGCGCAGTTCCGGATCATTGCCTTCGAGCAGCGGGGCCAGCACCTTCTTGCCCCCCGGCGTGATGATCGGTGTCGGCACGGGCGTCGTTTCGTCGAGAAAGCGTGGATCGAAGCCTGGGCGTTCGTCGAGCCCGTCATAAATGACGGGGGTGCGCATCTCGAAGGCTTCGGTCTCGAGCGCGGCGGCGCCAGCCGCCAACTGCGCCGCCGCGCCCACCGCCTGGCCGAGCTCAAGACTGATGCGAAGTTGCAATGGGATCACGACGCTGGTCGCACTGGATGACACGCTCATGGGCTCAGCCTCCTCCGTCAGAATTTCGGGTTCGATCTCGCGAAAGGCAGCGACGGGCCTGGGCGCTGCGTTCGAGGCCAGCGCTTGGATTGTCGACGACATGATGTCGCCGCCCCGCATCGCAGCCTCGATCTCGGCCAGGCGCGCGGGCCAGTTCGCTTTTACTGCTTCGAGCAGATCATGGCTGATCCGGCTGATCCGGAAGCCGACATTGGCCTCCCACAGGACGTCGCTTTCAGAAAGGCCGTCGAGACTGTCCACGGTGCCGCCGGCGGCCAGGACATAGCGCTCCCCTTCCCGCTTGATCCGTCCGCTGGAGTGAAGCGCCACCACCTGCAGGCTGTCATTGAACACTGGTGAGCCCGATGAGCCATGGGCGGTGTCGGCCTTGTACCAGATGAAGCTCTCGTCTTCCGCCGCGCGGATCACTTCGTTCTCGCGAAGCGCGATCTGCATCGGCACCCCGTCCGGGTGCTGGATAATGGTCACGAAATCGCCCTGCGTCGCCTTTCCGCTCTCGGCAAACAGGCGCAGATAGCGGCGCTCCTGGATTGCCGCGCCCGCAGCCGAACGCGGCGCGGCGGCAACGACACTGTAGTCGAGATCGGCGTTGGTAACGAAAAGCAGATCCGGCCGCAGGTCGAATTCGTCGGGGTCGGCAGGCCGCTGCCCCGCCACGTCGAACCAGTAGTCGAAGCCGATGCGCGAACTGGCTACGGATGCCGCATCGGGAAAGACGTGATGATTGGTCAGGATCAGACCGGGCGCGATCAGAAATCCGGTCGCCCAGCCCAGCCTGCCTCCACCCTGCACCCGGATGCGCCCAACGCAGCGCCTCGCGAGGCTGCAGCGATCGAGAAAGTTGACGTCGAGAAGGTCGTTGGTGCCGAGCAGCGCTTCCTGCTCGAGCGGAGTCGCCGATTGTCCATCGGCAGTCAGAAACTTGAACCGCCTGGCGACCAGGTTCGCGGACGGCGCGGGAGCAGCAAGCAGCTCCGCCTCTTGCGGGAGGAAGCGTCCGAGGTCGAGATCGGTCAGTTTCATGCAAAGCCCCCTCATCCAGAAGTTAATGCTTCGACATGGCAACAATATTACATTGAGCGAATACTCAGAAGTCTGTTGCAGACATTGGCCGAATACAAGGTTATTTTGACAGAAAAACCAATATCGGCCGAGTTTCGGCCGCAACCGCCATGCCGAAGTGGCTGAACGAGCCGAACAGACACCGATCGCAGCGCAAGGCACTGTCTACGCGCATCCCGCTCGCCGGGAGGCACTCGAAGGGGATCTGATATCGGCGCAGGCTGCGGCGCCCCAATCCGGAGAACCTGAACGTCCATGCCCGTTTCCCGAGGCGCGGCCCTTTTCGCCGCAGCGCTGCTGACGACTTCGCCCTTCGCCACCTTTGCGCAGACCGCCCCTTCCCCGCCCCCGGCTACGGCGCAAAATGCAGGCCCTTCCCCTGCCACCGACGTCAAGGCGCAAGTGGCACTGTTCAGCCAGGCGCTCGACATCGTTCGCCAGAATTACAACGGGAAGGTCGATCCGGACGCGCTCACCAGTACGGCGCTCAAGGCCATGGCGGGTTCGCTCGACGGGCACTCGGTCTATATGACGCCCCAGGAGTATAAGGACTTCCAGGCTGGCGCGACCGGCGAATTCGCAGGCATCGGCACGGTGATCGAGGTCGCCGACGGCAAGCTGCGCGTGATTGCTCCAATCGATGCCGGCCCTGCGGCTCGCGCCGGCGTTGGTGCCGGGTGGCTGATCCGATCAATCGATGGCCAGCTTATCGAGCGCACGACGCTCATCGAAGCGACACGGCGCCTGCGTGGCACGGCCGGCACGAAGGTCGCGATCGTCTTTGTCGACGGCAGCGGCCATGAAGTGCCGCTCGTTCTGAGCCGCGAGACGATCCATCTCCACAGCGTCTACCAGCGCCGCATCGGCGCAATCGGCTATGTGCATATCACGGGCTTTGCCCAGGTCACCGACCGGGAACTTGGGGAGGCGCAAGCCGAGCTGCTGAAGGCAGATCCGCTGTCGGGACTGATCCTCGATCTGCGCAACAACACTGGCGGTTTCATCGATGCGGCCGTGCATGTCGCATCGCGGTTCCTGAAGCCGGGCGACGTCGTTGTCAGGGTGGGCAAATCCGGAAGTGCAACGTCACCGATCACAGCCTCGGACCAGGGCGACGCACTTCGCACGCTTCCGGTGGTTGTCCTGGTGAACGGCGGGAGCGCCAGCGCATCGGAGATCGTGGCGGCCGCCCTCCAGGACAATCATCGCGCCAGCCTCGTCGGGCTCGTGACCTTCGGCAAGGGTCTGGTGCAGAATATCTTCCCGCTGCAGGACGGTGCCCAGGGCGCGCTGAGTGTCACGACCAACCGCTATTACACGCCGTCGGGACGCTCCATCCAGCGGATCGGCGTAACGCCGGATCTCTTTGTTGCCCGCACCGCGCGCGAAGCAGAGGCTGCGGTGAAAGGGGGGCAGGCGTTCACGGAAGCATCCATCTTCAACGCGCCCGACAATGAGATGCAACTACGCCGCGTCGAACCCGAGGTCGTGGAGGGACCGGCCGAAGAAAGCGCGCAGCCCGATAAGCCGCTGTTCGCAAAGCCTCTCCCTGACGATGCGGAGATTGCCGGCGATTTCCAGATCCAGCGTGCCCTCGATGTGCTCCAGGCGAAGATCCCCGGTGGCGCCCCTCCGACACGCGCGATCCGGCAATACCACCGGCCGCCGCCTCCCCCGGCGGCCGTCCCGACGGCCGCCAAACCCAGCTGACCCGTCAGACAGCATTGACCATCAGGGATCGGCATCGTCCCAGGTCACGCGAATCTCGCCGCAAAGAAGCTGCGCGGCGCGCCAGATGCAGCGCAGGTCGAGATTGCGCCTGCAGCTTTGAAAGTAGCGCCCGGTCCTGGCGCGCCGGTCGAGCTCGGCGAGGCTCAATCCTGCCTGCGCCGCGCGCTGGCGCACCGCATCAAGAGGGGGCACGCCCAGGAGCACGGGCGCGCGCCGTGGCCGCGTCAACCGCAGGTGCTGCGCCTTCGCACGGATCTGCCCCAGTTGGAGGTGAGGAAACGGTCCGCCCAAGGCTCGGTCCGGAACGCCTGCCGCATAGAGCGCGCGCAGCAATGCGACTTCGACATTGGTCCACACGTGGCGACCAGCGGTTACCCCGAGGTGCCGCGCGCGATGCTTGAGCGCGCTGCGTGTGCGATACAGCAGCCTGCGTTGCAGGCTGTCATAGTCCGGGTAGAGCGATCGGATGAGCTGGTCCTCTTCGGCGGACCATGGACGAGCCGGCCGTGGCGAGGTCACGACACGCATGCATCCCGCCACACGAGCTCCGGCGTACCGCCCAGAAGAGCGATCGCCTTGGAAAGCGCAGCCCAGTTGAGATGCCGGGGCCGCACAAAATAGCCCCGCGTGCCCACGAAGCTATCGAGGTCGACCATCGACAAGCGGCAGGCAAAAGCGCGCGAACGCACGTCATCGACGATCGCAAGGCCGGTTGGCTTGGGCGGACGGCGCGGCCGCCTCACACCCAATGCAAAAGCCTTGCCCCAGATCTGCCGCTTCGATTTGCCGGGAAACATGGCCTGAAGATCGTCGATAGAGACACCTGAACGGTAAGGCGATCGCAAGGCCTTCGCCTCGTCGGCTGTCCAGACCCGGCGCGCGCGGACCAGCCCCAGGCGACGCAGTTTGTGAGCGATGGCCTCGGGCGTTCGGCCGGGGAGCATCGCCGGCAAGCCGCGCCGATCGGAGTGGTGCCGTCGAAGGATCGCGATCTCTTCGGGCGTCCAGACCGCGGTGCCGGCGAGGGTCTGGCCGGTGCGCGCGATATGGCGATAGATGGTGGCCTGGCCTTGCAGGCCGCTGCGATAGCGGCGAGCGTCGAGCCCGAAGATGGAAGTTCGTGGTTGCATGGGCGAGCGAAGCTCGGCGCTGACACCGACATGCCGTCGGCAGAACCGACGCGGCGTCTTCGTCAGACCAGTGACAGCCTCCTGATCGCAGCGCTGCCGTGTTTGCGGCGCAGCAGGCTCAAGAGCCGCCCGAGTGCCGGGTTCTGATGCTCGGCAAGCCAGCATGCGCTGGCCGGAACGAATTCAGGTCCGTCGGGTCCAAGCACTTCGCGGTATTCTAGACCATCCGCTGTGCTGGCCAGCGCTGATTCAAGACAGAGGCACAGGCCGTGTCCGGCACGGACCATGCGGAAGATGGTCGGCAGGCTGACATTATGCTCGATGACGACCGGGGCACCGCCTTCCGGCCGGATCCGGTCGGAAAGAAAGGCGCGGACGTCCTCCGAGGGTTCGCTGTGCGAGAGGAGGAAGGTTTCGCCGACGAGGTCGCCCCAGCGCACGGACGTATGTTCGGCCAGGCGATGGCCTTGCGGCATGACCGCGAACACGCGCTCGTGCCAGAGGAGGTGGCTTTCCCCTTTGAACGCGCTGGTTCGGCCATGGACGATCGCAAGGTCGATGGTCTCGGCAATGAGCGCATCGAAGAGACAGCCGCTCGCGAATTCGATCGGCACCGGTTTGACGTCGCCAAGCTCGGAATCCGGGTGAAGCAGCAAGTCCTGCAGCGGGCCGGCGCCAAGCGGCCCATAATAGCCGATCGCGACTTCCCCTGCCTGTCCGTTGGAGATGCGGCGCATCCCGTCCACCATAGTGTGGAAATCGACGAACATGCGCCCGCTCTGGCGCAGGAAGATTTTGCCGAGGCGCGTCGGAACGGCGCGGCGATGGCGCCGCTCGAACAGCGGCACGCCGACGAGGAACTCAAGATCGCGGATCCGTCGGTTGACCGTGGCAGGCTTCATGTTGAGCGCTTCGGCGGCCTTGCGGAAGCTGCCGTGGAGATTGAGCGCGAGCGCGGTCTCGACATGGATGCGATCGATGGCGCTGCGGATCCGCGCAGGATCGACGGGCGGCGTCTCGACGTTCGATTCCTCGAATCCGCGCAGGAGCTTATGCACGCCTTGCTCCCACGCCCGGCAGATCGCCCCGTCTCACATGGCGCCTGCCTAATCCGTCGGACCTGGCGCGCGTCCGCGAAGCGACCGCCAGCCCGCGTCCCAAGCGCGCGGGAAGCGCTGCGCGCTCGGCAAGTTCGCCAAAGCCCAGGGCGAGGCTCGGCACCTCTGCCCGGCCAGCCCCGACCGACAGGCGGCCAACCTCGCTCGACAGGCACGCGCGGCTGAACCCAACCTCCCCTTCCCCCTTTCCGGCCCACTGGAGTAGCAGCCCCGCGAGGGCGAGGATTGCTACGGCCGCGAGCAGCCAGCTGGTACGGCGATACGCCGCGAGAAATGCATGCCTGTAGAGGTGCGCCTCGTTGCGAAAGGTCGACATCGTCAGCCCCACGGCCCGCAATGCCGCATCCTGGTCGCGCCGCAGCGATGCAATGCCCTCGCCCAGCGCAAAATAGACCAGACGCTTCTCGGCGGCGCTCAAGCGTGCAAGCCCTTGCGCATCGCCTTCGAGGAGCGCGCGCTCGACAGCTTCTTCGAGGCGCTCGGGCGAGATCCCGAGGCCTGTCAGAAGCGCGGCGAGCCGACGATAGTCGATCGCCGGCGACGGTTGCGCAAAGCTGTCTGAACCGCGAGCCATACAAGCGGTCAGTTGTTGTAGCCGGCGCTGACGATCGCCGCCTTGCAGAATTTCCCTCTGGCAATGAGCCCCGGGCAAACGTCCGCTCGCAGTGGTGTCGGTTCGTCGATGACAACAATGTAGCGGTCCACATTCGGCGAAAGCCGCAAAACCGCGCGCTGTCCGCCGTCCAGCCTGATCGCAAAGCCGGCCTGGTTGGCGGAAAAGATCGCAAAGCCGCAGCTATGCCCCGCCCCTGCATCGCAGCCAAAGGTGACTTGCGTCGTCACCTCGGCGGAGTTCGAAGCGATGGGCAGATAGGGCAAGGTCTGCGCGAAAAGCAGCGCCAGCATCAGCATAGACTATTCCTGGTCCTGGAAACTTTGGAAGCTCCCCGCACAACCGCCGTGGCAGGACAGCGTGAGGAGCAAGGCTCCGGCATCTGCCCCCAACTCAAAGTCATCAGGGGCATTGTGGCGACGAGGGCAGCCATCAGGCACCCACATCGAGCGACCCGCCAGCATCGATGGCGGGAATGAAACTCCGCCCGCATCGCTGGCAGCGATAAGTAGCGCGCCAGCGATGCAGTTCGCTCGGCCAGATCGTGCGGTTGTAGCGAACCGCTAACCCCAGAAGTACGCCGCCCAGAAGGAACAGGGCGAGCGCAAGAGCTCTGCTGGAAAGAACGGGACCGACAAGCGCCACTGCAATGAACACGAGGAGCAGACTGGGGCGATAAGAGGTTTTGACCGGGGGTGCCGCAGTTGCCGAACTGGCGGTCTGGATCGCCTCCTGTGCGGTGCTGCGTCCCAATTGCACCCCCAGCCCGCGCGTCCCAAGTGCAACGGCTGCGCTTTGGGCATTGCCCCCGAGCGCATGCAAGCCATCCTCGTAGACAAGGGAAAGCCGGCGAACATTGTCGCTACCGCAGCCGGGGCAGTCGAGGCTCATGAAGGCACACCCCCACCAGCCAGCACGCTAAATACCGAAACGGCTCGGCAGATCAGGCCCGCATCGCGATGAAAGCCAAAGCGAATGCGCCGAACATCCCCACGAACATCAGGGTTTCGGCGCGAGGCGACCACAGGCTCTGCCGAAAGGGGTGACGACGCCGTCGGCGCTCCAGCAACTTGGGGCCAAGCAGGGTGAGAAGCACGCAAAGGCCCGCACCCGCCCACAACAGGACGCGCAGGCTGAGCAAGGATGGATCGAACATGGGGGGAGGTCTTTCGGAAAAGGCCAATCAAAACGCGGTTCAACAACCCAGCGGCGGCAGCCAACGGCGCGAGCCCTCGGCCAGATGGTGTCCAGAGTTCACGCAGCCGCATGGTCCGCTCGCGTTCGGGCAGGCGCGGCCGTGTCGGCAAAGAGACCAAACAGAAGGTCGTCGTAGGTTGAAATCAGGTCCGGATCGCTTGACAGGAAACGCTGGATCAGACGGCGCTGCTGGTCGCGATAACCGCGCCAGTCCGTGTCATGGTCCGCACAGATCGACAGGATGTGCCGCGCCGCCACGTCGATCTCGTTCTCCGGGTAGTAATAGCCCAGATCCTTGATCAGCCCGGCGTTGTGCACGAACGGGAAGCCCTGCCAGCAGCACTCCAAGTAGAAGTAATTGAGCGGCACGCCCCATTGGTGCGAGACGACGATGTCGGTGTGACCGCTCAGGAAATCGGGTGTTCGAACCCGGCCGTGGAAGAAGGCCTTGCCCGCTTTCACGATATCCAGGTGGCGCATGAGCCCCGCGAATTCGCGATCGTCGTGGACCATGTGGTCGCTGTTGGCGACCTGCAGGATTTCGAACTGATCGGGCGCCTTCCGAAAGGCCTGCTCGGTCGCGAGGATCGGGTACATGCAGAATTTGAGGACATCGACATTCGGCTCGATGACCGAGACACGCCGCGCGCCCGAACGAGGGCGATATTCCCCGCCTTCAGGCAAGTCCTTCGAAACCGCCTCGATCGCGCAAGGGTCCCAGATGAAGGGAACGGCGCGTGCCGGGCAGCGACGGAACGTCTGCAGGAATGGCAGGGTGGTTGGCGCATTCTGCGGAATGATCCAGATTTCATCATAGTCCGGATTGATGAACAGCCCGTCCCACAGTGGCCGACGAAAGATCATCGCCTCCATGTTCTGCACATATTCCGAGCCGCAGCTGTAGCTGACGAGCTTGGTACCCTGCGCCTTGATCCGGGCGGACTGGTCGGGACCGATCTGTCCACCGAGTTCGATCAGGATATCAAGGCCGTCACAGCGGTCAGCAAAGGGCGCGGTCGGCAGCGCACCCACGTCCCAGGGCAGACGGTCGGTGATCGGGATGCTGGTGGTATTGAGCAGCACGACCTCATGGCCGAGTGGCGAGTTCTGCAGGAGCTTGGCGAGGAAGATCGCATTCTGCTTGATGCCATTGATCCACAGGCTTTCGTCGGGCGCATGCAGCCCGATGGTGATGCCGATACGCAGTCCGCGGCGTTCCATTATTTGCCCTGCCACTTGAGTGAAGCCTGGCGGCGCAGGATCAGGCAGCCGCCGGTGTTGGTGATGAGGGTGTAGGTTTCACCGGGCTGAGCCGGGTTCTGGTAGACCATGATCCCGTCGATCAGCCGCGCCGACGGGAAGCCCGGCAGTTCGCTGGCAGCAACGGCCGTGCAGGCCTGCTGCGCAAAGGAGGCCCGCTCGACGAGCACCGCACAGCCAGCAGGCGTGGGGATCGCAGCGATCGTCAGCGCCGCGCGCTGGCTGCCATTGCCCAGGCCCGTGAGCGAGAAGAAGGGCGCGGCATCGGGTGCCTCGCGGTCCCAATCGACGATGATATCCTGCATCGTCGCGCCGCTCGTTGCGCGCTGCGCGATCCCGGAGATCATCGGCAGGCAGCGCTTGACCCCGAGTGTGCGCGCCGCCGAGACGACAAGCGGTTCCGGCTTTGCGACCCGGACGCCCTGCCCTGCCGCCGACAGATGCCCGCACAGGAATCCGGCCGCGATGAGCGGCCCCGCCAGCAGTGCACGGCGCCCCCAGGATCCCCGCTGCCTCATGCCGCAGCCCGCTTGGCAACCAGCGCCTGCAGGACCTGAGTGTAGAGCGCGACGTTGCGCTCCGACACAGGGTCGAGCCGCCGCAGCAGCCGGTCGGCATCGGCACGGTAAGCCGCGAGATTGCGGTCGTGCTCGGCGTGGGCCTGGCGCAGTGCGAGTGCGCCGTCTTCGGGATCGAACGAGCGGTAGCGATAGCCGCAGCCGTCGAGCAGGTCCGAATTGTGGATCAGCGGGAAGCCGCCGTAGAGGGCTTCGTAGTAGAGATAGTTCTGCGCATTTTCCCAATGGTGCGAGACGATCGCGTCTGCGCTCGTGCCCATGATGTGGAAGATCGGGAACCGTGCTTCGAAACTGGCCAGACCCTGCTGCACCAGGTCCATGGACCGGGCGTAGGCGACGAAGTCCGGATGCCCCTTGATGGTCATCGCGTTGTAGACCCGCAGATACTCGATCGCCCGCGGGTCCTCGCGATGGGCTACATCGCTGAGCAGAAGTGGCAGGTGGCAGGTCTTGACCGTGCAGATGTTGGGCTCGAGCACGGCCAGGCGCCAACGCTTGCGTCCTGGCTGATAGGCGAAGGGCTGCGTCACGCCCTGCTTTTCCATGGCGCGGTTGAGCAGGGTCGGATTCCACAGATGCTGCATCACGCGCACCGGCGCGCGGAACCCGGTCTGGTAGTAGTGGCCGCAGGTCTTCTCGAAGGCAGGCAGCGTCCAGATCTCGTCATAGGGCACCGCCGTCATCAGCAGCGCATGGTCGAGACCAAAGGCCATCCGCTCGGCATCGATGACGAAGTCGTTGGCGACACGCATGCCGACGATCCGGCCACCCCGCTCGGCGAACTGCCGCCCCCAGTCGGGGTTCAGCTGAGCGCTCAGCTCGATGATGATGTCGAGCTCGTTCATGGCCTCGTCGAGCGACAGAACCGGCGCCGGAGCGCTGTCCAGGAAATCCCCTGCCTCTGCGGGATTGCCGGGTCCGCCGTTGACGATGAAGCATTGCTCGATGGCGGGAGAGCGCGCGAGCAACATCAGAAGGAAATAGCAGTTCTGGAAGATCCCATTCTCCCAGAGCGACTGCGCGCCGTCGCGGACGTAGAGCGTGACGCCGACCTTGAGACCCGACGCTGCGCAGCGATTGGTCTTCTTGCTCATGCGGCGCGCTTCCGCTCGGAGACGAGGCCCAGAAGCCTGCGTCCGAAGATGGAGAGATTGTCCCGCTTGCGGGGATCAAGGCGGTGGATGAGAGCGGCAGCGGCTGCCTTGTAGGCGCCGAGCTGCTGGTCGTGCTCACGGCAGGCGCGCAGGATTTGCGCCGCCCCCTCCTCCGTATCGGAATCCGGATAGTAGTAGCCGAAGTCGCGATAGAAGGGCGAGTTGTGGACGAGCGGGTAGCCGCCGGCCAATGCGTCCAGATAGAGATAGTTCTGCCCGCAATCGATCTGGTGGCTCACCACGATGTTCGCGCCACGCGCCATGACGTAGGCGAAGAAGTCGCGCTGGTGGATCGTCACTTTCCCGGCCGCCTGAAGGTCGGTGTTGTTGAGCATGAAGGAAAAGGTCGGATGCTCAGCGAGATGCGCGAAATTGAACAGATGCGCGTGCGCCAGCTGCTCAGGTTTGCGGCGCTGCACCTCCTCGCAAATGAAGAGCGGAATCAGCCCCATCTTGATGGGCGAGATATTGGGCTCGAAGACGGCCGCCGTCGCCGGACCTGACGACAGACTCCCGGGCTTATAGCCGAAGTTCACGCCGTCGGGCTGGCGAATGGTTTCATCGAGGAAATCGGACGCCCAGATCAGCGGCACGATGTGGAGCGGGCAGCGATGAATGCTGCGCACCATCGGTGCGAAAGCGGCATCCTTTTCGAGGAGCCAGACCTCGTCGCAGCGATCGGGGCGCGCGAAACAGCCGGTCTTCGAGAACGTCGTGTGGTCGACCAGAGCCGCATAGGGCTGACCAATGCTGTGATAGGCGATGCGCCCGCCCCGGGCACGAAAGCGCTCAATCCACTCGACATCGAGCGCTCCCGACATCTCGATCGCGACATCGATCAGATCGGTGGCTTCGTTCAGGCGGATGAGTGGGAAACTGTGGCCAAAATCGCCCACACCCGAAGGGGGCTGATCCTGGTCTCCGCAGTTGAGGAGATAGACGGCCTCGACGAAGGGCAGATGCCGGAAGAGCGTGGCGAGGTGGTAGACATGCTGGCCAATGCCGTTGTTCCAGATGTTCTGGCCGGCGTGGGTGATGATGGAAATGCCGATACGCATCTGAAGCTCTTCGCGTGCGGGCGCCCGGGAGGCGGATGGAAAAGAAACGGGAAGGAGAAGCTAAAAGGGTGGGAGTTGCAGGTGGGTAGGCCCGCAACTCCCTGGGTGCCGGTTCCTGGGCGGGTACACCCGGGAACCGTCGGGGGCCTCGATTACCAGCCGAACGAGACGCCGGCGCCGTAGGTGGACTTGCCGCCCGAGATCGACGCAGCAGCCCGGACCTTGACGTTGTCGCTGACGCGGCCGGTGAAGCCGAGAGCGAAGGCTTGGTAGCCATCGAACCCGCCCACTGCGCCACCGATCGAGAAGCGCTGGTCCGGATCGATGTCTGGGATCATGCCGATTGCAGTCGCACCGGCGATACCGAACGAGGTGGACCGAGCCAGGTCATAGACCTGGGTCTGAACACCAGCGATCTGTGTGCTGAGCGAAGCGGTCGCACGGTTCACCTGACCCACAGTCGCCGCATCGGTGTCGGCGATGCCGTCACCCACATTGGTGATACGGCGGGTCTGGCTGGCCGAACCCACGGATACGGTGTTGGCACCGCTTGCCGTGCTGCCATCACCCAGCACAACCGCTCCATCATTCCCGGCGCCAACGTTCACGTTGTTGCCGAGCACGAACACGCGGTTCGAAGCGACGGTGTTGTTATTACCCACCGCGTAGCTCGAGTTGCCGCTGACCACGTTCGGGTCGCCAAAGGCCCCAGAGTTCGAGCCAGAAACAACGTTCTTGTAGCCGATCGCGATGGACTGGTTACCCGACACCTTGTTGGCATTGCCGATCGCAACGGCGCTGCCGCCAGATGCGATGTTGGCATAGCCGATCGAGGTGGCCGAATCGCCGGTGGCCGAGGCACGGAAGCCAACGGCGGTGGCGTTCGACTGCGACGCGAAGGCGTTGGAGCCGTACGCGGTTGCACCGCTTGCCTTGGCCTGGGCACAGACACCGGTAGCCGTTGTATCGATCCCCGAAGCAGAGGTGCACGAGCCACTGACGTTGCCCGCAACCTGCGTGCTGCCGCCAGCGATGCCACCCTGCGTCTGCAGCGTACCATCAGAGTTGGCACCACCAATGTTGGTGGCAACCGCTCCACCCCCGTTTGCCGCAGCTGCCGCCGCCTGTTGCACGATCGGTGCAACTGCCGTTGACAGTGTGCTCATCGAGCTGGCGACGCTGCTGAGCGTCGACGAGGTCGTCGTGGACAGCGAGGCGAGGCCCGATGCCGTGGTCGTCGAGAGCGACGCGAGACCCGTCGAGGTCGCAGACGATACCGAAGCCACTTCGCTTGCGACGGTGCTCAGGCTTGCTGCGGTCGTGGTCGAGAGCGAAGCCAGCCCCGACGATGTCGCCGTCGAAACGGAGGCCACATCACTTACCACCGTACTCAGGCTCGCGGCCGTGGTGGTCGAAAGCGAAGACAAGCCGCTGGATGTCGCCGTCGACACCGAAGTCAGGCCACTCTCCGTCGCGGTCGAGAGCGAGGTGACTCCCGTCGAGAGCGAGGTCACACCAGTCGAGAGCGACGTTACGCCCGTTGAGAGCGAAGCCAGCCCCGACGAGGTCGCCGTCGAAACCGAGGCCACTTCACTCGCCACCGTGCTCAGGCTTGCTGCCGTCGTGGTCGAGAGCGAGGACAAGCCGCTGGACGTCGCCGTGGAAACGGACGTCAGGCCGCTTTCCGTTGCAGTCGAAAGCGACGTCAGCCCTGTCGACAGCCCAGTCACACCCGTTGAGAGCGACGCCAAGCCCGACGAAGTCGCCGTAGACACCGAAGCAACATCATTCACGATCGTGCTCAGACTTGCTGCCGTCGTAGTCGAGAGCGAGGACAAGCCGCTGGACGTCGCCGTGGAAACGGACGTCAGGCCGCTTTCCGTTGCGGTCGAAAGCGACGTCAGCCCTGTCGACAGCCCCGTCACGCCCGTCGAGAGCGAAGCCAGGCCCGACGAAGTCGCCGTAGACACCGAAGCAACATCATTCACGATCGTGCTCAGGCTTGCTGCTGTCGTAGTCGAGAGCGAGGACAAGCCGCTGGATGTCGCCGTCGAGACGGACGTCAGGCCGCTTTCCGTTGCGGTCGAAAGCGACGTCAGCCCTGTCGACAGCCCCGTCACGCCTGTCGAGAGCGAAGCCAACCCGCTGGAGGTCGCCGTCGAGATCGAAGCAACGTCAGTTACCACCGTGCTCAGGCTTGCTGCCGTGGAGGTTGAAAGCGAGGCCAGACCCGACGAGCTTGCCGTCGACACCGAGGCAACGTCATTCGCAATCGTGCTCAGGCTTGCTGCGGTCGTCGTCGAGAGCGAGGACAAACCGCTGGACGTCGCCGTCGACACGGAGGTCAACCCACTCTCCGTCGCCGTCGAAAGCGACGTCAGCCCCGTCGATAGCGAAGTCACGCCCGTCGAGAGCGAAGTTACGCCGGTCGACAGCGAAGCCAGACCCGACGAGGTCGCAGTCGACACAGAGGCAACGTCGCTCGCGATCGTGCTCAGGCTTGCTGCGGTCGTTGTCGAGAGCGAGGCAAGACCGGACGAGCTTGCCGACGACACCGAGGCAACATCACTTGCCACCGTGCTCAGGCTCGCTGCCGTCGTGGTCGAGAGCGAAGCCAGACCGGACGAGCTTGCCGACGACACCGAGGCAACATCACTGGCAACCGTGCTCAGGCTCGCTGCCGTCGTGGTCGAGAGCGAAGCCAGACCGGACGAGCTTGCCGACGACACCGAGGCAACATCACTTGCCACCGTGCTCAGGCTCGCCGCCGTCGTGGTCGAAAGCGAAGCCAGGCCCGACGAGCTCGCCGACGACACCGAGGCAACATCACTCGCCACCGTGCTCAGGCTCGCCGCCGTCGTGGTCGAGAGCGAAGCCAGACCGGACGAGCTTGCCGATGACACCGAGGCAACATCACTTGCCACCGTGCTCAGGCTCGCTGCCGTCGTGGTTGATAGTGACGACAAGCCGCTGGAGGTCGCCGTCGAGACGGACGTCAGACCGCTATCGGTCGCAGTCGAGAGCGAGGTCAGCCCCGTCGACAGCGAAGTCACGCCCGTCGAGAGCGATGCCAGAGCCGATGAGCTTGCCGTCGATACCGAAGCAACATCACTCGCCACCGTGCTCAGGCTTGCTGCCGTCGTGGTCGAGAGCGAAGCCAGGCCCGACGAGCTCGCCGACGACACCGAGGCAACGTCATTCGCAATCGTGCTCAGGCTTGCTGCCGTCGTCGTCGATAGTGAGGACAAGCCGCTGGAGGTCGCTGTCGACACAGAGGTCAACCCACTCTCCGTCGCTGTCGAAAGCGAGGTCAGCCCTGTCGACAGCGAAGTCACGCCCGTCGAGAGCGATGCCAGACCCGATGAGCTTGCTGTCGATACCGAAGCAACGCCGCTTGCCACGGTGCTCAAGCTCGCCGCCGTCGTGGTCGAAAGCGAGGCCAAGCCGCTCGAGGTCGCCGTCGAGACGGATGTCAGGCCGCTGTCCGTGGCGGTCGAAAGCGAGGTCAGCCCCGTCGACAGCGAAGTCACGCCCGTCGAAAGCGATGCCAGACCCGATGAGCTTGCCGTCGATACCGAAGCAACGCCGCTTGCCACGGTGCTCAGGCTCGCCGCCGTCGTGGTCGAAAGCGAGGCCAAGCCGCTCGAGGTCGCCGTTGAGACGGATGTCAGGCCGCTGTCCGTGGCGGTCGAAAGCGAGGTCAGCCCCGTCGACAGCGAAGTGACGCCCGTCGAGAGCGAGGCCAGACCTGACGAGCTTGCCGTCGACACTGAGGCAACGTCACTCGCCACACTGCTCAGGCTCGCTGCTGTGGTGGTCGAGAGCGACGCCAAGCTGCTCGCCCCGGCGGATGCCAGTGTGCTCAACTGGGCTACGTTCACCGCGTCGGTCGGATTGGAGCCGGCCGCCACGTTGATGATCTGACGGGTACCCATAAGGTCGCTGCCGACCGAAACCGCGCCGAAGCTGCTCTGCCAGGCCGGCCCGGTACCCGTGGTCGTGATAGCCCCGGTAGACGGATCCCAACCGTAAGCACCCGCGGCGACGTTGGACACGCTGTTCGAACCGATGGCTACACCGTTCGCGACGCTGACGCTGGCGTTGTTGCCGACGACCATTGCATTCGTCGCGGCGGCACCAACGGAGGAGTTATTACCCACGATCCGCGCGCCATTCGCACCGAGCGGAATGGTGCTGCTGTTGCCGAATATGCCGGCGTTGTCAGCTTCAATGGTATTGTTGTTGCCTACCGAATAGCTGCCCGATCCGGAGACGGTGCTAGGGTCGCCAAACGCACCCGAGTTGTCTCCGGTGACCTCTCCGTCGCCGATCGAGATCGACTGCACGCCTGAGGCCTTGGCGCCCGCCCCAATTGCGATCGCCTTGGTATTCGAAGCGCTGGCACCAGACCCGAGTGCAACTGCCTGAGTACCAGCGGCCGAGGCGGAGTCGCCCGCAGCCACGGCCTTGTCCCCCGCGGCAGCTGGCGCCGCTGAATTCGCACCGATGGCAATGCGATCACCCGCAGCAGCGCTCGCGGCCGATGACACCGTGGAGGACAGCGACGTGATCTGACTGTTGGTTGTCGCCAGCCCCGTCGACAGCGAGCTCACGCTGTCGTTGGTCGTTGATACGCTGGCAGCCAGATCGCTGACGTTGGCATTGGTCGTGCTCAGGCTGGTGCCCAGGTTCGCCGTCGCGGTCGACAGCGAGGTCACTCCAGTCGAAAGCCCGCTCACGCCGGTCGAAAGGGAGGTTACGCCCGCGGTCGCCGACGAAACGCTCGACGACAGATTGCCGACATTGGCGTTGGTCGTGCTGAGGCTGGTGCCCAGGTTCGCCGTCGCGGTCGACAGCGAGGTCACGCCAGTGGAGAGCCCGCTGACGCCGGTCGAGAGCGAGGTTACGCCAGCGGTCGCCGACGAGACGCTCGACGACAGGTTGCCGACATTCGCGTCCGTGGTGCTCAGGCTGGTGCCCAGATTCGCCGTCGCGGTCGATAGCGAGGTCACCCCAGTTGAGAGCCCGCTCACGCCGGTCGAAAGCGACGTCACACCCGCAGTGGCCGACGAAACGCTCGACGACAGATTGCCGACATTGGCGTTGGTCGTGCTCAGGCTGGTGCCCAGGTTCGCCGTCGCGGTCGAGAGAGAAGTCACCCCAGTCGAGAGTCCGCTGACGCCGGTGGAGAGCGAGGTCACGCCCGCAGTCGCCGACGAAACGCTCGACGACAGGTTGCCGACATTCGCGTTCGTCGTGCTCAGGCTGGTGCCCAGGTTCGCCGTCGCGGTCGACAGCGAGGTCACGCCAGTCGAGAGCCCGCTCACGCCGGTGGAAAGCGACGTCACACCCGCAGTGGCCGACGAGACGCTCGACGACAGGTTGCCGACACTTGCGTTCGTCGTGCTGAGGCTGGTGCCCAGGTTCGCCGTCGCGGTCGACAGCGAGGTCACGCCGGTCGAGAGACCGCTCACACCCGTCGAAAGCGAGGTCACGCCCGCGGTCGCCGACGAAACGCTCGACGACAGGTTGCCGACATTCGCGTTCGTCGTGCTCAGGCTGGTGCCCAGATTCGCCGTAGCGGTCGATAGGGAGGTCACGCCAGTCGAGAGTCCGCTGACGCCGGTCGAAAGCGAGGTCACACCAGCGGTCGCCGACGAGACGCTCGACGACAGATTGCCGACATTCGCGTTGGTCGTGCTGAGGCTGGTGCCCAGATTCGCCGTCGCGGTCGATAGCGAGGTCACGCCAGTCGAGAGCCCGCTCACACCCGTCGAAAGCGACGTCACACCCGCAGTCGCCGACGATACGCTCGACGACAGATTGCCGACATTGGCGTTGGTCGTGCTGAGGCTGGTGCCCAGATTCGCCGTCGCGGTCGAGAGCGAGGTTACGCCAGCGGTGGCCGACGAAACGCTCGACGACAGGTTACCCACATTCGCGTTCGTCGTGCTTAGGCTCGTGCCGAGGTTCGCCGTAGCGGTCGACAGCGAGGTCACGCCCGCAGTCGCCGACGAAACGCTCGACGACAGATTGCCCACATTCGCGTCCGTCGTGCTCAGGCTGGTGCCTAGGTTCGCCGTAGCGGTCGACAGGGAGGTCACGCCAGTCGAGAGCCCGCTCACACCCGTCGAAAGCGACGTCACACCCGCAGTCGCCGACGAGACGCTCGACGACAGGTTGCCGACATTCGCGTTCGTCGTGCTGAGGCTGGTGCCCAGGTTCGCCGTCGCGGTCGACAGCGAGGTCACTCCAGTCGAGAGCCCGCTCACACCCGTCGAAAGCGAGGTCACGCCCGCGGTCGCCGACGAAACGCTCGACGACAGGTTACCGACATTCGCGTTGGTCGTGCTGAGGCTGGAGCCTAGGTTCGCCGTCGCGGTCGACAGCGAAGTCACCCCAGTCGAGAGTCCGCTGACGCCGGTGGAGAGCGAGGTCACGCCCGCAGTCGCCGACGAAACGCTCGACGACAGATTGCCCACATTCGCGTTCGTCGTGCTGAGGCTGGTGCCCAGGTTCGCCGTCGCGGTCGACAGGGAAATTACGCCGGCTGTCGCTGTCGAAACGCTGGAAGATAAATTGCCAACCGTTGTGTTGGTCGTGCTCAGGCTAGTGCTGAGATTACCTGTTGCCGTCGACAGCGAGGTTACCCGGTTCGCTGTTGACGTCGACAGAGACGACAGGTCACTGCTCGCGCTGCTCAAACCCGTGGAAAGCTGGCCGACGGTTGCTGCGTCACTGGTGTTCTTGCCGTCGGCGATGCCAGTTAGGCGTCGATTGCCGAAGTTGGCTTCACCATTCCCTGGTGCGGCTTGCAATGTAAGGTAGGCTTGACCGTTCGTGGCAGCCGTTACCGCGCTGCCTGTGCCAATTGCAATCGAGCCTGCGGTAGCTGCTGTGTCAACTTTGGCTCCGTCGCCAATCGCTATCCCTTGAGCGGCATTGACGATGGTTCCACGTCCGACTGCTACGCCCGACGTTGCCGTTGTCGAAATTGAGGCCTGCCCCCCAATTGCGATAGAATCCGTACCTCCAGCTTTGGCACCGGCGGTCGCATTTCCGCCTATGGCAGTCGCGCCAGCGATGCTTGCATTCGCGTTCGCGCCTAAGGCCGTCGCATAGTTGCCAGAAGCTGCCGCAGAACTTCCGAGTGCGGAGGAACCCAATGCACTGGCTGTAGCGCTGTTGCCAACAGCGACCCCGTAGTCTGCTGCTCCGGAGCTGACGCCCAATGAAGTAGATCGGGCACCTGAGTAAGTAAGGCCAGCATTTTGACCCACAGAGATCGCATACTGTCCAGCCGCTACGCTGCCACCGCCGATAGAGGTGGTAAAGTCGCCAGTGGCGTTGGCGTTTCCGCCCAGCGCGATTGCCATATTGCCACTTGCGATGGTAGCCACCGTCGTTGCGCCATTGCTGCCCGTCGTTTGCATCGAACCAATTGCAATAGCATTCGCACCCGCCGTTGCATTCAGCGTCGCGACGCTGCCCATGCGGAGCGAATAGGAACCGCCAACGATATCAGTTGCTCCAATTCTTCCTTCATTTACGAACAGCCTTCCACCAAGGCTCAGACTATCCATTGAGTTTGTGTAATGTGTAGAGTAAAATAGCGATCCCGTTGTAATTATCGGCGCACTATTTGAAACACATCCTCCGCCTGAATCCGAGAATATGCTGGTCTGTTCTTTTAGTCCGACGCAAACGGTATCCGAACCGGATGTATCTCCCTGCAGATAAACTTGTGCAATGGCCGGATTTGGTTGAAGTGTAAGTGTTGCCACTGACGCAGCAACCGCTCCAACCCCCAGCGCCCCAACCCGCGCCTTCCTCCCAAACACAACATACATCGACGAAAGCCGCAGGATCGCCATGATCCGCCGCCGCACACCCTTGCCCGCCGACCGAATGCCGACCGCGTTCCCGAAATGTGCGTGGCTCTTCTGTCGCGCCTGACGGCGCTCCTCATAAGACTTGTAATTCATGGTGTTCCCCTTGCCTGGATGATTGCGACCCGTTCGACGGGACCGGCTATTTCTTCGGAGTGGTGGTGGGTGCGGGCTGACCGACGGGCGCTGCGACGAAGCCGCAGAGGCGCCACTGGTTGTCGCTGTCCCGATGGAAGGTCACAGTTTCGAGCCGGCCGCGCTGCGGCCCCGTCTCGACGCCGAGCAAAACGACGATATAGTCCCCGGGCGGCGGTGCCCCCTGCGTCGTGCTTGCGCCCACACTCTCGCGGCGCACCGAGACCCAGTCGCGTGCCGTTGCTGTTCCGGATTGGTTGAATATGTCGCGTGTCTGCGCAACAAAGGCCTGCTTCCCCTGCGCCGCCTTCATGATCGGCGAGGCTGTGGCGTAGACGCCGTCCAGCAGGCCGCTCGCTGCCGCCTCGGAAACCTGAATGGCCTGCGCCACGAAATAGTTGGCCGAAAGCCGCGCGGGCTGCGCCTGCGCCGGAGCGACCGGCACAGTCCCGGCAGACTGCTTCTGCGGAGCACTGCCGGTTTGCGCACCAACACTGGCCGACAAGGTTAAAAGGGGCAGCAGCCAAAAGGCACGCCGCCGACGCAATCGCCTCATGCGCAGGCTCTCCGTTGGACAAAAATTGGAAGGAAAGCCGAGGCTGGCGCGTTCACACGGTCGGCCGACCGACGAGACCGTTCTGCGCGGCAGAGAAGAACGTCCGCTCCGAAAAGCGTACGCCCTTCCCCGCCACCCCGGTCAAAAGACCGGGCTTCGGAGTGCGACCCGAAGACCTCGGAAATTGCCAAGACGCGCGCCCTCACCAGAGCGCCCGCACGGCGAAGAAGATACCGACCCACAGCAGACCGCTGAGCGGGAGTGCCAACAACATGCCCCGGGCGAACTTGAAGGGCTCATCGTCCGGCCAGGGCTGCACCTCAGGATCGGCCAGGACGTCGAGCAGAAACTCGTGATCGGAGCTCATCGCGGCCCCTCCTGTTTGCGCTGGAAAGGATCGGAAAAGACCGAAAAGGCTGCGGTCTGCGCGGCACGATGCTCGGCTCGCGACGGTCCCCGCCAGCTTGCCTGGCCGAGGTAGTCGCCGGTTCCCCAGTGTGCGCCAGCGTCAGCAGCAAGCAGCGCGCGCTCACCGTCATCCACGCCTTCGACAACGACGACCGGCGCGAGCGAACTGGCGAGGCCGACGATTCGGCGAAACAGCTGTTCATCCGGCTCGCGGCGCGAGGAGAGGCGCAGCAAGAGGGAATCGAGCGTGACGACATGCGGTCGAAGCGCCATCAGCGTGGCGATCGCGATCTGACCTGAACCCAACCCCTCCAGCACAACACGGCAGCCAAGGCGGTACAGACGGTCCGCGAAATCCACCGCCTCGCTCGCGACCACAAAGGACTGCGTGCAGTCGAGCGCAATAAAGAGCCGCGAGGCCAGTGCCCGGTCGCCCGCCAAATGGCTCAGTACCGCGTCCCACCAACCCGTCGCGCGAAAGCTCAGCGCCGACACCGGAACGCAGACAGAATGACTGTCGCTGTGCGCCAGATGTTCGATCGCCTGCGCCACCATGGCTTGATCGAAGGCCTGAACCACGCCCAGACGCTCCAGCGAGCGATAGGCCAGATCGCGCGTTTCGATCTGGCCGCCGTTGCCGGGGGCGGCGATAAAGGCGCGGAGGAAGAGGACCGCGTCGCTGTCCAAACTGCGGACGGGACGCCAGGCAAATTGGAGCGCCGCAGCGTTCAGTTCCGCATAAAGCGTCGCCGCCGCCGCCATGTCGCGTGCAGGCAGATCCGAAACATCGCCGCCTGCAGGCGGCAATTGCCGTTGACGGGGGATTCGTCCGCGCGCCTCGATAAGAAGAAGGTTCAGAACCTCGTCATCGTCGTAATCGGTATCCGTTTCCACGCAGGCCCATGACAGGGCGACGTGGACGGACGAGCCCTGTGCCCGCACAGGCACGCGGGCACAGGCGGCGAACCAGGCTTTGATCCGCTCATATTCTGGACGCACCGAAAGCAGCCCACACCCTGCCGAGCCGCGCGCGATGACGTCGAATTCCGCCGCACCCCGGCGGATCACACCGCCAACCATGCCGACAGCATCATCGAACCGAACCTGGAAGAAGGACCTGACCGACGCGGCAATCTCGGCAGCGACGCCGTCACCATAGCTCGTACGGAGGGCGTCGAAGTTATCGATCCTGACAGCGAGCAACAGGATCGTCGCAACTGAATCAGCAATGGGCCCGGCAGCGCCACGCGGGGCACGGAGCGGCCAATTCGCCGCCCCGCCTCTTTCATTTGCCCCTTCAGGGATCCGTTCGATCCGCATGTTTGCCCCCGGCTGCGAGGGCGAATCCGCCCCCTCCTGCCGAGACGGAATAACTAGTTCTGTTACATGGTTGGGCGATTGCGGTTTACGCCGACGCCCTGCCAACCAGACAACATCAAGAACAAGGGCGCTTTCCGATGCAACAGATGATCTATGGCAGTAATGGCCAAAGAAAATACCTCACCAGCGCCGAGCGGCGTTCGTTCCTTTCCGCGGCTGCGAACTTCGAGCGGGAAACACTAACTTTATGCTGGGTGATCTCGGCGACCGGATGCCGCATATCCGAGGCACTTTCACTGACAGCTAACAGTATAGATCGACATGACCGCATGATCGTCATCGAGTGCCTGAAGAAGCGCCGCCGCGGCATCTATCGTTCGATTCCAGTGCCGGCTGCGCTGATCGATCTTCTCACCGAGGTGCACGATCTCAGGGACCATATTGGTCAAGGCAAAGATGCTCCCAGGCTCTGGTCCTTCTCCCGGGTCACGGCCTATCGGCGCATCCGCAAAGTGATGGAGTCGGCCAATCTGAACGGGCAACACGCAATGCCGAAAGGACTGCGACACTGCTTCGGTGTGTCCGCGATCCAGAGCCAGGTTCCCCTCAATCTGGTGCAGCGCTGGCTGGGCCATGCAGATATGCGAACCACGGCGATTTATGCCGGCGCCATGGGGCCGGAAGAGCGCAATATCGCGCGCAGGATGTGGCGCAACAATGCGATGAAACTGCCGGATTATTCTGCGATTGCAGCGAAGTAGACCATGCATTTGGCCCCGTCGGTTGGCGCGTCCTGGAGTAACGATGCGCAGCGCATCCAACGAAATAAAATGCAAGTCAGAAGGTGGAGAATCGGCTATGATGCTTGCACACCGCAACAGAACTAGTTATTCTGTTTCAAGTTTTCTGGTGCAAGCACTTGATTTAAAGGTGCAATTTTCCCCTTTGCTAATTGCGCTCGCGCTAAATCGCGCACCTTCCCGCACCTCTCCTTCCCAACCAGTTTTTGCTCGGTTGGTTGCAACTGAAAGAATATTTTCCCTTATATCAAGCGACGTATGACGCATTGCAGCATGAACTGCTGGCTGCGAGAAACAGGCACGCGTTGAGTCGCCGCTACGGCACGACCGCGCGGTTGTTTTTCATAGAATCGTCATATGACGCCGCCAGGTCAGGTGCCCGCGTCGCTGCCAATGCCGATCCGCTGCAGATGGCGGGATAGTTCGATCAGCGAAGTCACCCCCATCTTCTGCATGACCCGCGCACGATGCACCTTGACCGTGTTTTCGGCTTTACCGGAAATGTAGGCAACCTGCTTGTTGCGCAGGCCCTGGGCAAGCAAGAGGGCGATCTCGCGCTCGGTCTCGGTCAGACTGTCAAACGAAGCCTGGACCGCTTCGACATGGATGAGCTCGGCTCTCGCGCTCCCCAGCCGCTCGAACGCGCCGCCCACCGCATCGATCAGTGCCTGGGGCCTGAACGGTTTGACCAGAAACTCGAAAGCCCCCGCCTTCATCGCCGCCACTGCATCCTCCACCTCGGCATGGCCACTGATGAATATGATCTGGACATCACTGCGCCCGGCAAGCTTCTGCTGGAGCAGGAGGCCGCTCGGGCCCTTGAGGCGCAGATCGAGGATCAGAATTCCCGCAGGTTCGGGTTCGGCCGCAAACAGCTGGTCGGCACCCGCAAACGCGTGCACCCGATAGCCGACGTCGGACAGGAGCCCGACGATCTCATCGCGCATCAGGGGATCGTCCTCGACGATCAGTACGGGCTGAGCTGCCCATGGCGAGAGACTGGCGATCGCCTGGCCCTTCCGGTTCGTCGAATTCATTCTTATTTCCGCCTGCTCGCAAATTGGGGCGCCACCAAGCATACGGCGCCAGCGGCCGTCATGGCAGTGACGAAGATCAACCGAGCAACTGCAGCGTGCTAGCCCTGGCTCATGCTGCGCGCGCCAGGACCGCGACCGCGCATCGGTCATCCGCAACAAGCGGTAGTGTGACATGTACCTTGAGCCCGGACCTGCTGTCCTCGATTTCGATGTCACCACCCAGAAGCTCGGCCAAGCCCTTGCAGATCGCAAGGCCCAGCCCCGAACCTTCCGCGGACGCACTCGCGCCGTCCACCTGCGAGAAGCGCTGGAACATCAATCGGCGCCGATCGCTTGGGATGCCCTTGCCGTCGTCGGCGACAGTCAGGCGATATTGCGCGCTACCGAAAGGCGCCAGTGCCAAGGTGATATTCGTGGCATTGGCGTGACGGACTGCGTTATCGAGCAGGTTGGTGAGGATCTGGGCCAGACGGTTACGGTCCCCCACGACACTGGCCGGCGCGTCGGGATCGACTTTGACAGAGAGCTCAGCTCCAGCCAGATGCGCTTTCGGCTCCACAAGGCTGGCCATTTCCTGGACAAGCGCTCGTGGATCGAATGGCTCCGCCGATACCGGGAGGCGCTTCGCGTCGATGCGCGAGAAGAGCAGAAGATCATCGAGCAGCGCTATGAGCCTGTCGCCGGCGCGCCCAAGCCGCTCCGCTCGCTGTCGGCCCTCCTCGGGAATATCGGACGATTGAGCGAGCCGCGTTGCCGCCAGTGTCAGGCTTCCAAGCGGCGAGCGGATTTCATGGCTCATATTCGCGAGCAGTTCGGCCTTGGTGCGGGCCATTTCGCGCGCTTCGTCGGCCAGGTTCTCGAGCTTGCGCCGATGGCGCCGGCCTGTGACCACGACCCAGGTCAATGTCGCTGCCAAAAGAACTGCCCATCCGGCAACTGTCCACATCCAAAGGCGCCGCGCAGCATCGCGGGCATCGGCCTTGGCGAGATCGCGTTCGAGTTCGGCATTGGCAATCCGCTGTCGATCCCATCCGAACCGGGCGCGTGCGTCTGCAAGGTCGCGTGCCCGTTGCGCGTCCGAGCGCGCCGCCAAATTGGTGTTGACGGTCTTCAGATCGGTATAGGCTTCCTGATACCTGCCAAGCCTTGCAAGCGCCTCGGATCTGCTCTGGCGCACCATATCGGCAATCTTGCCCAAAGCTGGCGCCGAAAGCTGGCTTAGCAACGCGTTGTAGCGGGCGAGCGCCTCAGCAGCGTCGCCACGGGCCAGCGCGATATCGCCAAGGAGCCGCGCTGTAAGGGTCCGCGGGATCGTATCGCTGGGACCAAGATCCCCCATGGCACGCCGGCACGCCGCTTCCGCTGTATCGAGTTTCCCAAGTGACAGCAGGGCGCTGCACGCTCCCTGCTCTGCCGCACCGGACGACATGCCGAGCTGGCGCGAGAGTTGTGCTGCTTTCAGGAACTTTTCCGCCGCCAGAGCAGGATTGCTGTGAGACAGCACCTGTGCCCGCATGAACGACGCCAGCAGCAGCTGGTGCGTGTACCCCTTACGGGTAGCCCAAACTTCGGCTTCGCGCGCAAGATCATCAGCCTGGGCGTAATCGCCGGTCGGCGAGATCAGCGCGGTCAGGTTGAGGGCAACATAGGCTGCCTGTCCGTCGAGCCTGGCGGCCTTCGCTTCGCGGTAGGCATTTCCCCCGGTCCGAAGCGACTCTTCGATCGACCCCAAGGCCCTTTGCAGAATGGACATGGTATTGGCCGTGCAGACCGACGCAGGGGTGCCGACGGGAAAGCCCCTCCTCAAGACCTGAAGCTCGGTCAACAGTGAGCCAAGCTGGGCCGCGGGTCTTGAAAATGAGACGGCAACGAGCTGCCCCAACAGTTCAGCGCGTGCAGCGGCACCAAGATTTGGATCGGAAAGCGCGGACGAAGCGGTCTTCTCCGCCTCTTCGTAACGGACCAGCCCAACCAGCGCGGCAGTCCGCACCGCCAGGAGCCAACTCCTCTGCTCTCCTGGGCGGGTGTCACCCATGTGAAGTGTCCGGAGCGCGGCATCGATCCTGGGCAGAGCGGCCTTGGGGTCGGTGTCTACCGCAGCCTGCAGTCGCCGCACCTGCGCATCGCCGCCCGACCAGCAGGTGGCGTGCACGGTAGCGGGAGCGACCGTCAGGCTGATGGCAGCAAGGAGCGCGCCTACACACCCTCGCTTGATCGGCGCAGCCCACAAGCTGCGCCTCTTGCGCGGATGATTGCCCCCTCCGCCATTTGGCCGAAATTTCCACACCGCGAGCACACCTTTGATCCCACGCGCCAACAGAGGGGGGCGGCCGCACACCAGTCTTCCAAAAGCCGGCGCGCTGCAGAACAGGGCAGCAGATAACCTCTCCACTGCCTATTCAATTGAAAGCGCGGCGGGTCTTGTTCTGAGCTAAGATCCCGGAAAGCCAGTACTCTGGTAGCGGTTCCCCCAGTCAAAATATGACGGGTGCGTTCCAAAAATGCAACGAGGGTTAATCCGGATTAATACAAGATCACAGTGCGTTTGCGCATTTTACGTGGCCTGCTTACCGTCCGGGCTCGCCTAGGGCATTGTCCTTGTCCATCGCCACATCATCGCGCAGCCGGGGACCCAACTCGAGGCGCCGGTTAAGCGTTTCGACGAACCGCTCCCATCGCTCCTTCCCGCTAGCCTGCGCCGCCTTGAGCGCCGTTTCTGCCAGTGGGGGCGTCGTGGTCAGCCAAAAGCGGATGAACAGCGCCAGGGTCTCGTTAGAGAGTTCGACGTGCCATTGCAGCCGGTCGAGCTGGCGGCCGATCCGATCGAGACGCCGCGCAAACGCCGCCTCGAGCCGTTCGGGGCCATCGGGCGAGAGGTGCGATGCCAAGGCGGCTTCGATGACAGCAGCCTGAGGTACCCGGCGAGACGCGGCGTGATCGGCAAGATGGCGCGCCAGGTCGGCGGGCAGACGGATGCTGCGCTTGACCGCAGGCTTTTTCATAATGCGATCCCGTCATCGGGATCGAGCGATGCGGTCCTTGCATTGCGCAGCGCCAGCCGATCACTTGCACGCAGAGCCCGCAGAGCGTCGTCCTCCGCCTCTGCCTCGTCGAACTCAAATTCGCTTACTGGCGCTCGTGGCTGCGGGTTGATCTCGTCGGGCGGCAGAAGCTCGGGCTGCCGGCGCAGACCCCCATCCGAATCCTCGCCCCGCGGCGAGGCCGCACGTGAGGCAGGAGCCGCTGTCGCCCGATCATCAGCCCCTTCTGCTTCCCCTTCCCGGCCGATCTCATCACGCCCATGTTCGTCGCTGCCGACGTCGGCCATGTCCTTGACCAACGCACTCCACTCATGATCGGCAGCAATAGCCCGCCGCTGTTCCGGCGCGGGAGGCGCGAGCACGCGGCACATCAGACGGCCGTCCTCATAATAGCGCGCCTTGCGAGCCCGGATCGGCGGTAGTCCCGCGACCATGACGATTTCATCGCTTGGCGGCAGCTGCATGATTTCGCCGGGGGTCAGGAGCGGACGCGCAGTTTCACTGCGCGACACCATGAGGTGCCCGAGCCAGGGCGACAGGCGGTGTCCAGCGTAATTCTTCATGGCCCGCATCTCTGTCGCGGTGCCGAGCGCCTCGGAGATCCGCTTGGCGGTGCGTTCATCGTTGGTCGCGAAGGCTACGCGCACATGGCAGTTGTCGAGGATCGCATTGCTCGGGCCATAGGCTTTCTCGATCTGGTTGAGCGACTGGGCGATGAGAAAGCTCTTGATCCCGTAACCCGCCATGAAGGCCAGAGCGGATTCGAAGAAGTCGAGACGGCCTAGCGCGGGAAACTCGTCGAGCATCAACAGCAGCTTCTGGCGCCGATGTTGGCCGCGTGCATCGAGCTCCTCGGTCAATCGCCGTCCGATCTGGTTTAGGATCAGGCGGATAAGCGGCTTGGTCCGGCTGATGTCGGAGGGCGGCACGACAAGATAGAGCGACGTCGGACGATCGCCCTCGACCAGTTCGTCGATCCGCCAGTCCGATGCGCCGGTCACTTCGGCCACGACCGGATCGCGGTAGATCCCGAGGAACGACATGGCGGTCGAGAGCACGCCCGAACGTTCATTGTCGCTCTTGTTGAGGAGCTCCTGGGCGGCAGAGGCGACGACCGGATGGACGCCATCCTTGCCCAGGTGGCGGGTCGTCTTCATGAGATTGAGCGCCGCCGTGATCGGCCGCGATGGATCGGACAGGAAGGCCGCGACGCCAGCGAGCGTCTTGTCTTGCTCGGCATAGAGGACATGGAGGATCGCGCCGACGAGCAGTGCGTGGCTGGTCTTTTCCCAATGGTTGCGCTTCTCGAGCGAGCCTTCCGGGTCGACGAGTACATCGGCCACATTCTGCACGTCGCGGACTTCCCATTGGCCGCGCCGCACCTCGAGCAGCGGATTGTAGCGCGAAGAGCGTGGGTTGGTGGGGTCGAACAGCAGCACGCGCCCGTGGCGCCCTCGGAATCCTCCGGTAAGCTGCCAATTCTCGCCCTTGATATCATGGACGATGACCGACCCGGGCCAAGTGAGCAGGGTCGGCACCACGAGCCCCACACCTTTGCCCGATCGCGTCGGGGCGAAACAGAGCACGTGCTCAGGACCGTCGTGACGCAGATAGTCACCGCCGAGCCGGCCAAGCATGATGCCTTCAGGCTTGAGCAGGCCTGCGGCGCGCACTTCTGGCGGCGACGCCCAGCGCGCCGAACCATAGGTTTCTGCGCGCCGCGCTTCCCGGGCACGCCATACCGACATGGCGATCGCGACGACGAAGGCCACGATGCCTCCGGCAGCCGCGATCAGTCCGCCGGTTTCAAAGACTCGCGGTGCATAGGCTTCAAAGGCAAACCACCACCAGAAGAAGGAGAGCGGCATGTAGACCGGATAGCCGCCAAGCCAGAACCATGGCGCGCCCAGTGCCGATTGAAATCCCAACGCAGCGGCAGTCCATTGCGTCGCCCCCCACAGCCCCGTGAGAACCACGGCAAAAACGGCAATGATCTGACCCCACAAGATCCGGGTTGCGGACATGGCTCGCTCCTTTGGGAGCGAATCCGACATCCGTCTTGAGAGCCTGGCAAGCGATGGTTCCGGACAAGGCGATGTGGCGCAGTATTACAGGCAATGGCGTAGCGCACTTGCCTTTCGCTCCTGAGGAACCAAATCTGGAGAACGGAGCATTGTTGCTGCCACTCCGTCTGAGACCCACACCTCAGTTCACAGCCTCGGAGCACAAGACTTCCCATTTGCCGCGATGGCAGCTCTCCGGGGTTGGATTATTTCATGTCCTGCAATTAGCACCGTGCCCGGAGTTGAGTGCCTGTATGAATTGGAAAAGAGCGCAGACCCGACCGGAGTGCTGAACACGCGCCAGCGCACATGCCGATCAACGCATTGCGATCAACACCGGGCTGCGCTCAGGATGCGAACGCGGACCGCACAGGTGCGCGCAGCCCGTTCAATAATCGAGTTGCAGGTGCACGAGGTCCGTGTAGCCGCCGTCCGGCAGGCCAGCAGGCAGGGAGGCTATCACACCGTAGATCGGCAAAGCCTGTGAGAAAGTCGTTCCGTACCCGATGCTGTGAGGTTGATCGTCCCACAAAGCCGCCGCAGCACTCCCCATTCGCAACTCATAAGGCACGAGGAAGCCTGACGGGCCGATCAGCCTGCGCTGGGTTCCACTTGCGTTCTGTCCGTAATCCAACCGAACATAGGGCGTAGCGGTAAGCAGGTTGCAGCGGACGTATACTGTGCCGATTGCGGTGACGCGCTGACCGGCCACGGCCCCCGTCGTACCGAAGTCGATCAGGCCCGAAGTCACCCCCCCGCTCGCGCCACTGTCGAACTCACAGTCGAGCGGGACCTGGACCGAGACGTTGAGCGGCTCGGCCCGCAACGAGCCGGGCGGAATGCTCAATGCCGCAAGCGCCATCGCGCAGGCACGTCGCGTAGCGGCGCCGCGATGCGAGCGGCCCGCGCGCTGAACACAAGGGCGTGGTGCCCCGCGTAAAGCGCTGCCAGCCAGCGCCCTCACTGCGCACCATTTGAGCGACGCAGAAGATACGGGCCTCATGCCGGTCACCAGTTCAGCGTCAAAACAATGGTATCCGTATATGTGCCGGGCGCGGGCAAGGCGGTACCCGCCGGAATTCTTCCGTAGACGGTCACCGTCTGCGATAGGCCGGTCCCGGTGCCACCGGTGTTACCGGCACCCAAGCTCGAGAGAGCAACTGGGAAAACAGCGGTTCGCCCGGAATCGGCGTAAATGTTGTAGGCAAGGTATTGCCCGGAATTGATCATCCGCCGCTGCGATCCGCTGGCGTTCTGACCAACGTCACCATACACCATCCATGGCGTCGTATTGGTGCAAGTGAAGCTGATCGCGCCCTGGCCATCGAGCGGAAGCGACGATGCAGTGGCGGTTCCAAACGCCAGGGCGGTGGTGCTGGTAATGCTGCAACTGCTCGATACGGTCGCGCTCACTGAAAGATTGTTTGCACCTGCTCCGGCGAACGCGCTTTCGGGAGCGAAGGCGGCAATCGCCAGCAAAACACCAGGCAGAAGCCGGCTGCGAAAGTTCTTCATGTCCATTTTCCTGATCAAGTGCTGTCAGCGTCGGCCAGACTGGCTCACCAATTGACGGTCAGCGTGAGTGTGTCGGTGTAGGTCGCAGCCGGCGGGAGGGGCTGGCTTGGCACCTGACCATACACAGTCACCGTCTGCTGGCCGCCCGTCCCCGTTCCTCCAGTATTGCCTGAACCGAGCGTGCCAAGCGCGGTTGGGAAGGCCACGGTACGGCCGCCATCCGAATAGATATTGTAGCTCAGGTATTGGCCGCTGCTCACCATGCGCGGCTGCGAACCGGACGCATTGGAACTGAGGGTGGCAGTGACGAACCAAGCCGTTCCGCCGGAGCAGGTAAAGGTCACAGAGCCAGTGCTGTTCACAGGGAATGTGCCTGCCGAGATCGCGCCGAAGGCGAGTGTCGAGGTCGAATTTACCGCGCAGCTCGATACAACAGTGGCTGTTACCGATAGATTTGTCGCTGTGCTGGCCGCCCAGGCGCTATCTGGGAAGAGCGCGCTGCCGCAGATCGCTAGAGCCCAAGCGATTGTCCGACGTCTGATGTGCATGCTTGAACTCCCCGATTTCAGCGTATTGGTTGGGTAATGGCAGCGGCCAGTTGCGCGGCGAAGGCGTTCGAAGCGTGCCTCTGTGCTGAAGCACGCTTTCATTCGCTGGCTCGCGGCCTTCTCGACTCTCGACATTCTTATCGAACGGGCAGGCGTTCGCATGTCAGAAGTCCACGTTGAGCCGTTGAGCGCCATCCGGGCGGGGCCGCGGCGGACGGAACTTCATTTCAGGCCCCGGGCTGATTGCCACGGGTTCAGCAAAAGCAGGATCGGTATCCGAGATCAGGGTCACGATCATGGGCCGCGCAGTCGAACAGTGGATCAACACGGCTTCTTCGAACCGTATGGTGAAGCTGCAGCTCGGCGCAACCTTGAGCTCCACCTGCATCACCCTGCCGTGGGGAAACGGACGGACTGAATCGTTGATGGTGCGTGCGGCAACGGGCGCAGTGCAGACGAGACAAGCTCCCGCAACGCAGATGAGGCCCTTGCCTGTTATCTGCACGACACTGGCCCGATCATCTGGTCGGCGATCTTGTTCACATCATAGGCAAATGTCGCGGCGCAGGTGCCAGATACGCCCAGATCGACGGTGAGGCGGTTCCTGGCAGTCAGCCCGCGCAGATAGACGAGCCCGTCATAGCCGATCGTGGCGCGCTCGCCACCTTCGAGCTGCGCGACATATCCGGGTTCCATGGGCTTGCCGTCGGCGCCGACCAAGCTGATCGTCGCCCCATGCGCCATTCGTGCTCCGAAATCGACCATGGCGCCCTGCTTAAAGGCGGCGACTGCAACCTGATCGGTTTCCGACACCTCCCAGCCGTCCGGAAGCGCTACGGGATCCAGGTAGACGTGGGTTGGCTGATAAGGGATCACATTGGGGAGCAGCGCCCTTCCGTTGGAATCGGTGCGCGCCACCCGAACCCCGCCTTGCAGGACATCGACGTGGGGTCCGGCATTGGCCACGACGACAAAGCTATTCATCACGCGCGGTGCCGGAAAGAGCCCGCCGCCTGCGGCGAGGATCGATCCTTCCAGGTCGAGTTGGCCGCGCCACGCCCCGCCGCTTTCGTCAACGCGCGCCTGCACAAAGGCCTGAGGCGCCTGATAGTTCAGGAAAGCGCTTTCGCTTGAAGGACCACTCTGCCCACCGCGATAGGCAGCGCCCCAATTGACCTCGCCCTGGCGACCGGACCCGGTTGAAGAATATTGGATTCCCCAGCTGTGAGCGCCGCCGGAATTGCCGTAGTCTGCCGTTGCGTAAGCGCGCTGGCCAGGACGGATGCTGAAAGTCAAATAGAGGCCATAGTTTCGGCGGTTGTTGAGATCGAGCGAGCCATTTGCATAGATGCTGATTCTGCTGCCGAGCCCGCGCGTGAGAGAGAAGTTCATGGCCTCAAAGCGGTTGAGCGAGGACACGATGCGATTGTAGCTCAGGGATATCGATGTCTTGTCAAACCAGGGCTGAAAGGAAACACCAGCCTGGTCGTTAATCCGCGACAGCACAGAGTTGGCAATCACGCTATCGCGCTCTCCTGGCTGCAGGCCGGGCCCGTACTCATGACGGCGCGTACTCCGAATTGCCGACACTCGGCCCAGGTCGAAATATTCGCCGCTGGTGCGCTGCGTGCCGGCGAAGAAACGGACACCGCCAACCGCGCCCTCGATCCGCGCCCCATACTGTAAGCCCGAATGACCGGAGTAGCGGCTGCCAGAGATCGAACCGCGCACGGCGCCGATTCCGCCCAAAGATGCCACCGCACCAAGGCCCGCCATACCCAGGCCGTCGCTGGTGTATTCCCCGGCAAGTTCAACCGTCAGATCGTTGCCAAGCCCATATTTGGCGACGCCGCTTGCGGCCAGGATACTGTCGTAGACAAACGACCTCGTCCCGAAATCAAGCCGCGGAGCACCAACGTCGAATGAATAGGTAAACAGGCCTTTCTTCAGCAGTCCCTGCGTGTAGTAGAACGGCTTGGTCACCGCGACCTGACGACCATTGGTGTCGGTAACGACCATCCTGACGTTGCCGTTGGCCGTGTAAGGCAGCTCTTTCAGATCGAACGGACCTGAGGGCACTTGCCCGCTGTAGATCCTCTGCTGGTTGACGTAGAGATCGACTGTGGATGGAAGCGCGGCAGAGCCGCCGAACTGCGGTAGCGCATTCGTAACGATATCTGCGCGCTGCTCGAACGCGCTGGCGATCTGCAAGCCTCCAAGGCGTACCGCCGATGTCCAGCTTTGCGCGTTGCTGCTGAAATCCCCGACGGTGTAGGAGCGAACAGACCGCGGATCGATATAGCGCCAGTAACTGTCGTACCGCACAGCGTTCCGGCCCCCGGACGAATTGGTGCTGGCAACCGTGCCAGTGGTCACGAAGGTTCCGGCGCGCGTCATCAGATCGGCCTCGAGGCTTGCAGAGACGCTTACATTTCCGCGATCTGCCGTTCCGTAGATGCCGTATCCAAGCATTAAGCCGTTGAGCGGTTTGATGTCGGCTGGATCGAAGCTCTGACGGCCTGTGTCGAGCCCCACCGAGAAGGAGGCGATAAACGCGTCAGGCGCCTGGACGTCGAGGACCTGATGCTCTTCGTCATAGCTGAAGCGAACCTGCGCCATTGCCGAAGCGGGGACCATATCGTCCGGTTTGAAACTGCGGTCGATAAGCAGTCGGATGTTTCGCAAGTCTTCAGCACGGAAGGAGAAGCCTTCCGGCTTTCGCCGGGCCTTCACGAACTGGTCAGTCGGCGTCCCGTTGAGGGTTGCCATAAGATAGAGGTCCTGGCTTGCGCCGAGCCCGCCGCCCGCGTCGACCCGCCCGCCAATCGGTCCGGATTGGTCATCGTCATTTGCGGCAAGCAAGGCCACAGCCGACCGATCATTGTCGGCAGCAAATGCATGTTGAGCTGGAATCAGACACGCGCTTGCTAGAAGGCAGCAGCGCGCCGAAAATCCGGGCATGCAATTAGCGAACTTCGGCCGCGATGGGCTCGCGGATATCCAGAAGATCGTTCTTTGCGATAACCGTCACTCGATCGCCTGGCTTGAGGTGCGCGGCAGAGGAGCCCGCAGACGGCTGGTAGTTGAAACGCTTGGTGGACCCAGCAAGCACATAGCCGGCAAGACCCTGCGCAAGCGTCAGAGCGGATCCATCGGCAAGCTCAAGGCGGAGCCCGCCGATCTTGGCGTGCCGCAACCCGCTATTGGTCGCTTCTGCATGAACGCCACCTTTGTCCTCCCAGACATGCCAGGTGAGCTTGGCAACGGCCGTCTTGTCGACCACGAACACCGGCATCGAGGTGCGCAAAACCATCCGCACACCTTGAGATACTGCCCGCGGATCGATCGGCTTGGGGAGTTCGTCAATGAACAGCCGGTAGGAAAGCTCACCCCCGACAGCGCCGGTCGAAGGGCGGGCAACGCGCAGAGTGAAGGACTTGTTGGGCGCGATTGTCAGCGAGGGCGGGCTGGCGATGAGATCGGTGGCTTGCTCGAGGCGGTCCTCGCCGTCAACCTGCCGCCACTTGTAGAGCCGGACCTGCAGGGTCACAGGTTCATTGTCGCTGTTGAATATCGTTACGGCAGCAGCACGCTCATCGGAACGGATGTCGACGCCGATCGGTGAAATCCTCAGCGCCGCCGCTCCGGCAGGCTGCGGCACCGAACTGAAGGCCAGCAGGGTCAGCAGCGAGTATTTGCGAAACAGCTTCATGCAACCTGGCTCACTTCTCTGTGAATTCAACGGCACGGCCACTGCGAGCGGTCGGCGGCACATAATCCATCGCTGGAATGGGGAATTGCTGGCTGGGACCGCGAGCGGCGCTCACGGCCCCGGCCAGCCCGGTATCAATAGGTGAGAGTCAGCGTGACCGTGTCGGTGTAGGTCCCATCCGCGAGCGATGCGACGCTCGGGACGCGGCCATAGATTCCAACCTGGGCCGGCGTATTGGCGGTCGGAATGACCAGGTTGACTGGCGATCCGGGAAGCCATGCGACGTTGCGGCCGGCGTCCTGGTAGATGTTGTAATTGACCGTGGCTCCGGCGGGCCCGAGCAGTCGGCGCTGATTGCCCGACGCATTGAGGCCCGAACCGATGTCCAGGCTGGGCGCATTGACACCAACGTAGGACGAGGAGCAGCTCACCTGCACCATGCTACCGCTGCCCGACGCGGACAGGGCCTGACCGTCGACCGAGCCGGTGGAGCCCGAAGAGACAGTGCCAAAGTCCATGATCGCGTTCGCAATTGCGCCGCCGGTGGTACCGGCGCCCGACGACACGAGATAGCAACCCGGGGCGATGGTAAGCTTTACGTCGAGCGTACCCGAGGAGGTGCCGTTCGCCGGGCTTGGCGGAGCGGCCATAGCCGGCATTGCAGCACTCATGATGGCAGCGCCAACGACACCAAGAAACAGTTTCTTCATATGCAGTCTTCCTCAACTTAATCTGACGAGGCGAACCCCATCGGTTAGCAAGCGGATTGCTCTGGCGCGGCGCGCCCACACCCGTCCGCTTGTCGGGCGCGTGGCTTCCAAGGAAACCAGATGACGTGAGTTGCCCCGCGGCGAATCCGCTGACATGCCGGGCACTGCCGATCGAAAATTTGGAGAAAGAGGGATGTGGGCGAAGGACCTCCGCGAGGACTCGCCTCAACGCCACATTTGCCCGGGAGCAGCGCTACCCGGACAGGTTCGTTATCCGCATTCCACAATTCCCCCATTGGCCAGACCCAGTGGCCAAGTTTCGTGTTTGATTATCCGGTTCCGATAGCGTCCCCACAACCTACCGCCGGAGCGCGGATGACGCGCCGTGAGGCACTCGACGGTACTCCAGAGCTGCATTGCACCCGCTCGACGACACGCCTTGGATCTCAGCCTCGCAAGACTGCCGCATGCCGCGCGATGAGCGGCCAAGGGGTGCTTGCGAGGAAATGGTCTGCCCATTGGGGCGCGGACAACCGAGCGTACGAGCGCGAGACTGGGCCTCCAATGCCGACCGAGTATATTCGATTCAGTACGCAACGGTAATCACCACGTTGTCCGCATAGCTTCCCACGGGCGGCATTGCTGTCGCTGCCGGTATAGACGCGTAGATCGTTGTCGAAGCATTGGTGCCCGTTCCGGTGCCACTGACGCCACCGCTCCCACCGACCACGGCGGGACCGCCGGTCGCATCCCAGACCTGCGAACGACCTGCGTCCTTGTAGAGCTGATAGGGGAGAAGGTTGCCCGCGGCGCTCTTCATGCGCCGCAGGCCTGAACCGGCACTTTGGCGATTGTTTCCGTCACTCAGGTAGATCGTGTAAGGGGCCGAGGTCGGACAGTTCACGACGACAGAGCCCGATGTGTTTTGCGCGCTGGCGCTGTAGGAAACGCTCCCAAAAGCGATGTTCTGGACCGACGCGATCGAACAAACCGCGTTGATTACGAAGTCAAAAGTGAGGGTCCGCCAGGATAGCGAAAAACCGGAACCCGTGCAGCCATTGCCGCTAAAAGTCTCTCCGTAGGCGAAGCCATAGGAGTATTGCACTCGGTAGGTACCCGGAACCATGCCGGACGAGGTACTTGTCGCTGGCAGATTGACCTTTACATATCCATTGGCCCCCGTTGTAAAATTCACACCCGGGCCGGTGCCGACATATTTGCTATACTGTGTTCCCGACGGCGGATTAGTCGCCGAACCGGTCATCGACGGCGGGGCCACTGCAAGAATGACATTCACTGGAATATGAACGGAAGGGTTAGCAACGTTATAGGCGTAATTGTTTGAGTAGTTCAGCTGTACGCAAGTCGCCATTAGGACATTATAAGACCCGCTGCAGGTCAGATTCGCGTTCATATCGGCTGTCACGCTGGTCCCAATCTCCGCTGGACTTAGCGTGTAGGTGTTGCTTGCGTTCGAGAACGAGCAGGAGTCTTGGTAGTTCGCGGCGCGGGCAGGTCCGGTAACCAGCAACGTGGCACCCAACACCAATGTCAGCTGAAGGAGATGAGCGCCGGTTACGACCATGCAGCATAGCGCCCGCGCGCGCTTGATATGGTCACGCGCGTCAACGTTCGGGAAATCAGACGCGCAAGCACCTGCAGTTGCGATCTTGCGCAGGCGATGCCTCAGAACTCTAACGAACATTCATTTCCCCGGTGAAACTGGGATCGAAGAAGCATGGCAAAGGCCTTGCCGCGTCAGAGCAACGCCCCGAGAAGCCTTGATGCGGACAGCAGGAAGCTCAGCGCTCGCTGATTGTATGCGCACCCGCGCGGCCGATATTGCCTGCCTTCACACCCGCTCGACGGAACCGCTTGAGCGCCCAAAATCCGTAGCCGCCACCTTGATACGGGGCGAGCCGAGACACGCTGCATTCGGCTATGCCGCTGTGGGCTAGCGAAAAGGGCCGGATCTGATCAGGTCCCCAACGCAAGCCATTGGCTCTCCAGGGGGAGCTTGCTTAACTTGCTTTCGAACAGCGCCTACGGGCTGGGACCGGTAGGCAGGCGCTGCTGCAATCGACGTCAAAGGCTCCGAAGCGCCGGGCGAACAGAGAAGCCCCGGCCAACGACCTTTGGCTTTGGCATCTGACAATCAGCTACAGCCCAATCCCCTTCCCCCGACCCAATTGCCAGTCCACCGATCCACCCGGCGTCAGCACGCCGGAGACGTGCTGCCCGAGGTGCGGCTCAAGTGCCGGACGCCAGGGAACCAACTGAAAACTGAGCCCATCGTCAATCATGGCAAAGCGGCCTGAGGATAGATCGACCCGGGTGCGATAGGTCCCGCTCACATAGGTGCCTGCACTCGATGGCTGGTGCGCCAGTCCGGTGCGCTCCGCGATATCGTCGATCGCTTGGGCGAGATCGCGCGCCTGCAGGGTTTGCAGGAGATCCTTGGCAAAGACGAACCCACCGCCCCGCCGTGCAGCCAGTCCCTGGCGTTCAAGCTCGCCACTTCGCGCGGCGAGGGCCTGCCGAACCTCGTCGCCGAAGCCAGCCCAACCCTCGTGGCGTTCGCCCGACAGCAGCTGCCGGTCCAGCCAGGTGGCACCCCGCGCTGAAATCTGGTCGGCGACGGACAGGTCGGTGCGCGTGGCGAGTGACAGGCGATCGGCGCCGGTGCGGTCGGTCCAGCTGCGCACTTCGACGATGGCGCCGGGTGGAGCATCACCGGTCAGCTCGAGGCTGTCGAACTTGAGATGGTGCGTGCGCCCGTCGGTGCCTTCGATGATGGCATAGGCCGTCCCGGCGAGTTCGTCGCGGTGGCCTCGCTCGGCCAGTCGACCGATCACCACGCCGTCAGGCGGCCGATCGTGCAGGACAAACCCTGATACGTCCGGCTCCGGCCCCCGACCCGACAATGCGCGATGCATGGTCTTTATGATGTCGGTGCGGATCGACAGGTCCCGGAGCGTCGCCTCTGCGTCGGGTGCGATCGTCCAAAGCCCTGCCCCCTCTTGGCGTGCCAGCCCCATGCGTTCGAGCCTGGCGGCGCGGCCGATCAGCAGCCCGCGAAGCTCCAGGTCGTCGCCTGCGGCGGGACGCAGATCAACCATGCCCGACAGCTCGTCGGCGAGGCGCTGGAGCCGGCTGTCGAGACTGGTCCAGCGATCTGCCTCGACCTCCCGTTCGAGAGCCTGGCGCAGGTCCTGCTCGCTGCGCGGCCCGAGTTCGATGGTGGCGCGCTCCTCTGCACGAAACCGCATGCCTTCGCGGATATAGTCCCGGTCGATCACCAGATCGCTGCCGTCCGCAGCGACACCCCGCACGAGAACATGCACATGGGGATTGTCGGTATTCCAGTGGTCGGTCGCGATCCAGTCGAGGCCAGTGCCCAGGTCTGCGCTCATGTCGCGCATCAATTCCCGGGTGAAGGCCTTGAGGTCTTCCATCTGGGCGGCATCTTCCGGAGAGACGATGAAGCGGAAATGATGCCGGTCACCCTCGCATCGCGCAGCAAAGGCATCACCATCCGCCTTGTCCCCGACGGACCCGAAGAGCTGCCCTTCCCTGCCATCGCGCGTCACCCCGTCACGCTCGAGATAGGCGATATGCCGGGCCATCGGTGCGGCCCGAAACCGGCTGCCCTTGTGCCGAACGATACGGGCCTTGACCACGACCCGCCGCCGATGCTGGCCTGACGACAGCCGGAGCCGCGCGATGCGCCCCCGGCCCCGTGCGCCGGTTCCCTTGCCCTTGGCAGGCCCGCGCCGGGCATGGCCGACACGCGCCGCTGCGCGGCGCACCTGGGCGGCCAGGCTCTGCGCGCGCCGCCCGCCGCCCCGCCCCGCGTCGCGCCCTCTTCCCGGCCGGACCGTAAAATCCTGGTCGTCGTTGCTCATCGGGCGCGCATCCATCGCGTCACCCGACAAGCCTCTGAAAACGCGGAAGAACTCCGCAGAAGCGCCACCTGGCAGGGCGCGATGCCACCGGAAAAAACCCAACGACCACAACAACATGGCACCCGGCGGGTGGCGATGCTTTTATCTCGCCCTGCGACCATCCCTTCCGAATTGTCTTTTCCCGGGATTCCGCATTCCCCCACAATCACACGCGAGCCAACGCCGGGGATCGCCAGAGCCGTCACGGCGTCAGTCACGGTCGGACCGAGTAACGAACAGGCCGCCGCCACCAAGCGACGAACTCACAGCAGGCACTGGCACAGGTTCGGCAGCCGGAGTCGGCACAGGCGTATCGACCAAGCGCGCCTCCTGACCGCTGACCGAGGCTACCGCCTGCGAAGCAAACAGACCGGAGACACGCCAGGACACGGCGGGCCGTGCTGCTCGCGGCTGCCAGTCAGAGGGATCTGCATTCGCTATCTTTGGGGAGCCAAGCGCCGGTGCGATCCGTGCGACATAGGCGATGGTTTCCGCAGGCAACGGACGTCCTGTCCGTCGCCAGTCGTCGACACGACCGGGACCCGCATTATAGGCCGCAAGCGCGGCCCCCAGGTCGCCATAGCGGTCGAACATTTCGCGCAGATAGGCCGCACCAGCATGGATGTTGGCGGCGGCATCGAAGGGATCGCTGCCGAGCCCGTAGCGCGCCGTGAGCATGGCCCAGGTGCCCGGCATCAACTGCATCAGGCCCATCGCGCCCTTGGGCGAGACGGCGCGCAGATTGCCTGCGCTTTCGGTGCGCATGACCTGCCAGATCCAGGCCTGGGGAATCGCAAAGCGCCGCGCAGCGGCTGTCACCATCGGCGCGTAGTCCTGGCCGGTCACCAGACCTGTCGCCGCCTGCCCGCAGGCGGTTCCGGGAAGCGAAGTGAAGGCCAACAAGGCTGCAACCAGTGCCGCCCGGCGGCGCGGGTAATGGTCGTTGGCTTCACCATCGAGGCTCACAAAGCGATTACGGCTGCGCACGTTCATTGTGAGCCCTCCGCAGCCCGCGGGCTGCGTGGACGCGTCCACAGGAGCAGATAGAGATCCGCCTGTTCATTCGACAGGACCAGATTGGCGTGGAGAGGACGCGCCAGCGTCGGGCAATCGAACCGCAAGGCGAGGAAGCTGTTCCCATCCTTCCGGCTGTGGGTCCAACCGGCGCCGACCGGCCGGCCAGCCATGTCTCGATCATCAGCGCCGACGGATATGACACGCCAGTCCGGCGCCTTACCGCCAGCGGCGGACCCGCTCGCGACGAGCCGAACAGGAAGGTCGAGCCCAAGCGTGCGCAGCCGCCCTTCGAACCCGTCGTCGGTTTTCTTGAAACGACCGATTTCCATGGTGGATTATCCTTTCGTCTGCAGGGGAACAACGGGTTCGCTGCGAAGCCCGCGCCAGCGCAGCGGCGCTAAAGGCGCATCGCGCGTCAGCAATGGGTCCGCGCGGCCGAGCAGAACGCGGCGCTGCAGCGGCCCGAAATAGCGGCTGTCGAAACTAGCCGGCGCCGCATTGAGGACGAAGATTTCGTCGGCGAGCAGGCGTCGGCAGCCGGACCAGACCGGCAAGGCGCGGCCTGCCCGATCATGCATTGCCGCATGGGCCATGGCTTTCCCGTCGACCGACACCACTCCGCCCCGGCGACAGACGCGCGCACCGCCAAGGGCCGCGACACGCTTGATCAGCGGCACGCCCATGGGCAGATAGCGGCGCTTCGCGAGATAGGCGCCAAGCTGCGCGGACGGGGCGATTGCCGCATAGTCGCCGACCAAGATGGGGACATCCCCTCGGATGCGGTAGGCGCCAAGCGGCGCGCTGGCGCTTGCGTTCCACACGATCCAGGGCCGCGGCGTCGGCAGGATCAGGCTCGCAATCAGGACCGCGCAGGCGCTGGCCGCCATCCCGACAGCGACACGGCCAATCCGCGCGCTCATAGCCCCGCCGCCTTGCGCTTGAGCCACGCCTCATGGCGCTCGCGGGTGTATCCGCGCGGCTGTTCGCCGACAGTCAGCCGGTTGTGCACGTGGCGCCAATGATCGGGCGCCGCGTCGCAGGCGTCGATTCCCGCCGCTTCCACTGCGTCGATCGCCTGAAGCACGCGCTGGACACGCGGCCAGCCCCTGATCGAGAGCAGCAGCTCGCCGCCGGGGCGCACAAAGGGAACCGTTGTGTAGGCCTCGCCCGCACCCACACAGCGCAGGATATCGATACGCGAGCGGACAGTGCCATAGTCGCTCGCCGACCATTGCACGAACGCGATGCAAGCGCTCTCGCGGAAAGCGACGACACGGCTGCGACGGCTGATGATCCGCTCGGCCGCAACCCGGCCGAAGCGGATCCAATGTTCCAGCCGCTTCTCGATCCAGATGAGCTCCACCTCGGTCGTGGTGCTCCCGGCGCGCCCGGCACGATCTGCAGGCGATGGGCTGGAGAGCCGGGTCATGGCCGTCCTCCACCCTTGGTGCCGCGCCGTGTCGGGGCTCGCCGTCTGCCACCTTGCGCTGTGCAAGCGGCGCGCAAGGGGCGGCACCGCGGCTTGCGCAAATCCCGGTTAGCAAGAGTCCGAAGGACTCTTCTGTTAGCACGGTTAGTAGGGCGCTGATTTCTCTTGCGATTGCAGCGGGTTAGAGCAAAACCCGATTTCCAATAGGCCGAATGGGCGGTTTTCGATAGGCCGACTGCCGCGGTTTCCAATAGGCCGAATGTCATGGCCGGTTATCCACAGGCTTGAGCTTGAGGCGGCGCATGGCCTTGTCGATCGGATCGACGGGAATAGCGGCGAACAGCAGCCGCTCCCTGCCAAAGGCGTGTTCGATCGAAAGGCGGTAGCCCGGAAGCGCCTGGCGCTGGACGATACCGCGCACATCGAAAGCGAATTGCTTGAGCGGCGAGAGCGCACCGGACTTGAGATGAAGGTGCGCGAAGTCGAAGCTCCACCCTCCGGCCTGATGCCCGCCATGCTTGCGCACCAGGCGGTAGAGCCAGCGCTCGAGGCCGCCGGTGAGCTGGAAATAGGCGCGGTCGATGGTGAGGACGAGCGACCGGTTGACGACGCCCGCATAGAACCAGTCAGGCAGGATCAGCTCGATGCCGCAGGCGCGCCCGCGCGCATCGGCGAGCTCGCGCCATTCGTTGATCCAGGAGAAGCGATGGCGCCGGCGCTGCTGCTCCTGGCGGATCGAGGTTGCGACCGTGGTCGATTGCAGCCGATCAAGCGCGGCCTTCAGCCGGTCATAATGGTCGCGCCCCGTGCCCCGCCCGGTAAAGGCGAGGATCTCATGGGGCGTCGTGGCCATGAGCCGCGACGTTGCGCGCCCGGCGTCGCGCGCCTCGACAATCTGGCTCGCCGCCCAGATCAGGACATCGGCATCCCAGATGGTGGCCATGCCATGCTCGGGAACGGCTTCCACCGAGATTTCGGTGGCGCCCATGACGAAGTCGATGGGCGTGACGCGCTTGCGCTTGGCAAGGCTGAAGAAGGGCCAGGACATGAGATCCTGCGCGTCGCGCGGCGAGACATCGCCCGGCATCGGCCGGAAGAGCTCGAGCTGCGCGCGCTCGCTCACGCGCTGGGTGATCTGCGCCCGCATCGCTCAGGTGCCCGGCGCAAGGCGCTTGGCGGGGTGAACAGTGCCCTGCCCCGGATCCGAGGTCGACCGGCGCGTGCCCAGCGACGCCCAGGCTTCGAGGTCGGGTATGGCATAGACGATGCGCCCCCCGAGGCGGCGATAGACCGGCCCGGTGCCGTAGCAACGGTGCTTCTCGAGGGTGCGCGGCGAGAGCCCGAGCATGGTGGCCGCCTCGGGCGTGCGCAGATAGCGGGGCCGGATAATCGCCTCGGGGTCGGGCTGCGCCAGATAGCGAGGCTGGGGCGAATGGGTGGGGTCGGGCATGGCGTCCTCCTGGTCGGTGCCGGCGACGCGAGCGCGCCGCAGCGATTGCAAGGACAGGATTGGCGAGACGGAGGGCGGCCCGGGAGGGACAGCCGAAAACTTAAAAAATGTCCCTATTCGCCGCGCAGCAGGCGGCGGTAGGTAGAGGTCACGAGCTGATCGGCAGCGGCGAGCAGGCGGCGCAACTGCTTGCGTTCCGATGCGTCCGCCCACGCCGCAGCGGACACATGGCCGAGGTCAGGGTCGATGAAGCGCGCGCCCAGTTGCCGCAGCGTTGCACCGGCACGACGCGCGTCGAACAGAGCCAGAAGCTGGCCGAGCCGTCTGCGCCGGTGCGAAGACAGATAGGCACTTTCCGGCGAGGGTTCGGCGGCTCCGCCACGGGTCCGAAGAAACCATTCGGCGGTGTTGCGACGGCTGCGCAGGCTGCGTTCGGCCGGCAGCATGACGCAGCCCCATCGCCCGAAGCCAGGCTCGAAGCGCAGCCGCGCCCGCCTTGCGCCCTGCCCGATCGTGACATGCAGCCCATCAGCGCCCTCTTCCCGGGCAATGATTGCAGGGAGATGATCCGGCGTGATCGTGTCGAGACCGACAAATCCCTGAGGGGCTGGACCTACGAGGATCGTGAAGGCCAGGACATCGGCGCGCCACAAGGCCTGTCCTTCGCGGGCCGGGGATGCCGGATCAGCCAGGAAATCGCAGGCCCCAGCGCGCAGCGGCGCGGGCATCCTCCTCTTCGCGGGAAGGCGCCGAAGCAGCCTTGGCGAGCGCATAATCGCGCTGGTACTCAATATTGCGGCGAAGGAATTCGAACGCGATGCCACTGAGGTCGAGTTCGTCGGTCGGACGCGCAGGATCTTCCTCGCGCCAGTCTGCAACTGGCGACATAAAGCCTCCCCTTCACTGTTCTATTGAGGGTTGCTGGATGTACCGGAGTGCGACCGCCCCAAACAGGCGCTCCAGACCGACCTGACTTTGGTCAAGGGTAGCTATTGTTTTCGTTCTATTTCGGGTCGAGCGGCTTGCGCTGGAGTGCCGCGAGCTGGCGATAGCCGTGCTGGGACATCCACTGGGCGCGGGCCAGATGGGTCGCATGCATGCGCCAGGCGCGCTCCGGGTCCTGCGCCACATCGAGACCAAACAGGACGGCCATCGCTTCTTTCCAGCACGCCGTCGCATCACGCGAGGCGTCAAGCAGCCGCAGATAGGTGTCGAGATGGGCAAGGTCGTAAGGCGTGATGGTGTCGCCAAGCGGAGGCGCATCTTCGAACGGCATTTTTGTCATGCACGCGCCTCCCGCTCAAGCTGTGACAGTGGAGCGCCTGCGGGACTGACAGACCATGGGCAGTGCCGGACGACTCCGCGCCTCCACATACTGCCATTTGCGAGAGAGGGCACGCCGCTTGGACGCGGCGTGACCATCTCGTGCCGCCTGGCGCATCGGGGGCTCGCGGCGCGAGCGCCGATCTGCCTGCTAGTCGGGTTGGCGGAAGAACTCGAGCGCGGGGGCATCGAGCACCGCAGCGATACGCTCCAGCGTGTCGACCGTTGGCGAATTCTGTTCACGCTCGAGATTGCCCACGTAGTTGCGATCGAGACCGGCAAGATGCGCGACTTCCTCCTGCGAAAGACCCTTGGCCATTCGCAGTCTGCGCAAATTCCCGGCAACGATGCCCCGAAGCTTCATCGGGGTGTCGTCGCCTTGTCCTTAGCATAGCTCCACCTAGTATAGTAGGGAATCTGCCACCCGAGCCATGCCCGGGCGGCAGAAAGGCGGCGCGGTCAGTCGCCGCGCCGCGTCTGGCGGTTCCAGACGAGGTCGTAGTCCCCCTCTTCGCCTTCGAACAATTGCGCGAAGATCGGAGCGACGAAGCTGGGGTCATCGAGCTTGACCGAGAGATAGGGGCGGTTGTCATTCGTGCGCTTTTCCCAGGCTGCGCCAATTTCGATGTCGCCAAGATGAACCCGGTGGGTGGGCGCGTTGCCGGTTGCCGCGTCATCGGCGGCGATGCGCACCGACTTGGCCTGAAGTCCGAGCGTGAGGATCTGGCCCTTGAACTCGCCCGAGACTTTCTTGAAGCTGCCGATCTTAGCCATGTCATTGTCCTTTCGGTTGGTCGGGCCGGCACCATCCGGCCTCGATGCGCCAGGAAAGGGCGTCCAGCGCCCGGTGCCGCAGCCATCAGGCCCGGAGCGGCAAGCGCAGGACGGCAGAGCGAGCGCTTTCTTGTTTCGCGAGGAGCGGCGAAGCCCGCGGGGAAGAAAGTGGACGCGGCGCCGTTGCGGCAGCGGGTGAGCGCGTCAGCGCGCCTGGACGACATGAAGCGCATCGAGACGAGGCCGGAGGTGCCGTCGCGACTGGACCCGTGCAATGGCTGCCAAGCGCTGCTTCCGGGCGGACAGGACGGGGCCATTGTACCGCGGTCGTTCAAGCCGTGCGCAGTGCGGCCGTTGCTTGCAGCCGTGCCTGTCCCCTCGCCCTGTTTCCGCCGACAGCGACGGCAAGCCCAGACCTGCGAATACAAAGTGCCCCATTTTCAGGCTGTTGCACTGCCTCGCAACGTTCGATGCGCCGCGTTGGCGGTGATCGCGGCGCACAGGAGGCCGAAAATGGTGGCCACAAGCCGCTGATCGAGAACAAGCGCGCTGACGGCCCTGCCGACGCTATAGCCGGCAACCGCAGCAGGCAGCACAAAGATGAGGAGCAGGAAGAGCCGCGCCAACGGCGCATGAGCAGCCCGATATGCTGCAGTTCCACAGGCAAGGAGCACCAGCGCGACAAGGCAAGCCGCAGCAAGCGAAGCAGCGATGCCAACGCCTGCCGAATGGAGTGATAGTCCAAGGGCGATGCCCGTCGAGACGGGCAAAGCGATGGCGGCGAGCGAAAACAGGAACCGCACAAGCGCGGTAGCGGCGACAAGGCCGAACAGGAGAAGGATGGTCATATCGCGTCCTTGGGCATGACGAATGATCGTCGGACGCGCCCGCCACCACCTCCACAGCGCAATCTGCAGGGCAAGTCTAGCAGACGATATCCGGCCGCGCCACGTGCAATCGTGGCCTGTGTGGCGGTTGCTCCCTTCATCGTTCGAAAGGGTCATATTCGCGGACAACCATGGCGGCATCGCCCTCGAACTCGCTTGCTGGCAGGGCGTAATATCCATGCTCGGTACGAATGAGAGCGATCACGGTCATGAGCGTGCGCGAGAGGTTCCAGGCAAGCGACTGGGCGGTGGAAAGCGGCATATCGAAGGCTCCTGTCCGCCAGCGGAGACCATCCCCGCTCGGCAGGTGCCCCGCCGGCCAGAGCCAGGCCGCAATCACCGCGCGGGCCCCGCGCGGCCGCACGCGCATGCGTAGCGGACCCTTCACGGGTTGATTGAAGGAGGCCTGGCTTTGCGCCCAGGGACTGCGCCGCAACGAGCCGGGTGTACTTCGCAAGGACAGGCGCCGGTGCAGCACCCCGCACCTCCCGCCTTCCGGCCCACCTCTGTGCTCGAACCATCAACGCCGCGTTGGCGGACAAGGGCCACACGGCTATGCCAGCGCCGAATCGTTACGGAGATCCAAGATGAACAACAGTGACCTTGCCGATCAGCTCGCCGCCGCTCACGGCCTCACCAAGGCCGATGCCCGCAAATATGTCGATGGCGTCCTTGCCGCGATCGTCGATGCCGCAGCACGCGGTGAAGAAGTCTCACTTAACGGCTTCGGGAAGTTCAAGGCGAAGAACAGCCCGGAACGCGAAGGCCGCAATCCGGCAACGGGCGCCGCCATGACGATTGCCGCATCCAACAAGCTGACGTTCGCGCCCGCCAAGGCGGTCAAGGACAAGCTGAACGGCTAAGGGCCCCGGCGACGCGGCAGGGCTGCTTCAGACTACTGCCGCGTAGCGCCCTTCTAGTTCTGATCCGCACACACCTGGATCGAGCGCTGCCAGCCCTCTTCTGATCGCAAAAGCGAGATCGCGCGAAGGTCGTCTGCCCGAGCCCAAGATACCCCATGACGCGCCAACGGCGCGCCATGGGGTGCTTCCGCACGGATTGGCACTGGTTCATTCCCCCCGACCATTCCGGGGGGACGAGACATCATGCGCAAGATCTTGATCGCGGCAGGCGTGGGCGCGTTTCTGGCCGCGACACCGGCCGTGGCCGAGGAGTGGGACTTCGTTCTCATTAACATGACCGGCAACCGAATCGCCGAGGTCGAAGTCGCACCGGCCTCCTCGGCGCGCTGGCAGACCCAAAAGCACGACCCGGAACTGAAGCGCATGCCGTTTCCAGCCGGTGCCCGGCAGACTATCAGCTTCGACAGGGACGCGAACGCCTGCCTCTTCGATATCCGGACCAAGTTTGCCGACGGCACCATGGGGCTCTGGTCCAGGATCAACCTCTGCGACAATTCCTACGTGACGATCCGGTACACAAACGGTGCCCCGACCTTCATTGGCAACTGAGATGCAGGCCATGCCAGCCCGGACCGGCTCCGCAGGATTGCGGAGCCGGTCCTGCCGATCAGGCCGGCGGATTCCAGATGATCACCTTCTTCGACGGATCATCACCGGGCGCATTGGCGATGTTGCCGTAGATCGTGCCGAACTCCGGCGCGGACAGGGAAACCGAGATATATTCGGCGCCCGTGTTCTGGGAGAAGCGCTTCCAGCCGCCGCCAAGGTCGAAGCCGTTCTTGCGGCTGATGATGCGGTAATCGGGCTCGGACTCCTTCGCCTTGCGCGTGTTGGGGATGATCGCGATCGGCGCCGAGACGGTCAGCGTGGCGAGCGTGCCTTCAAAGCTGTCGTCGGCCTTGACGGTGAGGTTGGCGATGGTGGCCATGGTCTTGAACTCCTGATCTGGTGCGCGGGGACCATCCCCGGTGGCGCCACTCGGAAGGGCGGCTCACCGTCGTCACCGAGCGCTCCGCGCGAGGGCGAACCCCGCATGGGGTTGACGGCACTAGGCGGGCACGCCCTGCAGGAAGGCGACAAGCAAGGGGTGGTCCTGCGCTCAAGCAGGACAGGGCAGCCAAGGCGCCTGTTTCGCCCGTTCCTTCAAGGCCAACGCCGCTGTCAGAGCGCCCTGCGGTCATTCGGCACGGCCATCCGCATCGCCCTCACCTCCGCGCAAAAGCAGAGCCTGCGGATGCCCACCGCAAGCCCTGCAGCTAATACCGGAAACGTTCTGGCGGAGAGCGCGCACAAGACCGCGGGCATGACCGCCAGGTTCCCTCTCCAGCGCACCGAAGTCCCGCCGACCCTGCGCAGTCACACGGCAAGGCGGCGCGGTATCTTCGACGGCCTCAAGGGCTTCTCCTCCATCACCAGCGGGATCTATCAGTGACCAGTTCAATATCGACCGTCGCCTGCCGCCATGGCCTGTTCCACATTCTCGAGGCGGACGACACGATCGGCGCCAGCATGCGCGAATATGGCGAATGGTCGGAAAGCGAGGTCCACCTCTATCGGTTGCTGCTCCGTCCGGGCGATGTCGTTGTCGAAGCGGGCGCCAACATTGGCACCCATACGGTCGCCCTCTCCCGCATCGTCGGCGCGTCAGGCAGCGTCCATGCATTCGAGCCGCTCGGGATCAACCATCGCCTGCTATGCGCCAACCTGCTGGCCAACGACTGCTTCAATGTGCGCACCTATCAGGCCGCGCTCGGGCGAGACCTCGCTTTCGCCCTCTTTCCCGATGTTGAAGGCGACAAGATCGCCAATTTCGGCGCGCTGGGCTTCTACGGGAGCGGCGACCTGCCGAAGCGGCTGTGTCCGCTGATGACGGTCGATACGCTCGAGCTCGCCCGCGTCAACTTCCTCAAGATCGACGTCGAGGGCCATGAGCGCGAGATCATCAGCGGTGCGATTGCGACCGTGCGCCGGTGCCGTCCGGTGGTTTACCTCGAAACGCTCAACCATCATGCGGCCACGCTTGCGGCGGACGGCCATACAAGCTGGGCGATCGAACAGCTCAAGCCCGAGGGCTACAGGTTCTGGCATCTGATCACGCCGCTCTACAACGCGCAGAACTGGCACGGTAACGCCCATGATGCCTTTCCCGGCAAATGGTCGTTCGACCTGGTGTGTGTTCCGCAGGAGATGGGCGAGCTCGTGGGCCTGCCCGATGCGGAGGTCGACCGGATGCACTGCAGCGATCCCGACCAATGGCGCAAGATCCGGTTCCTGGCAAAGGGCGAGCAGACGCCTGCGGATGCCTCGTCGCAGGAGCGCTAGCGCGGGCGAGCAGCGGACGCATTCGCTCCGGTCGAGCCAGCAAGCCGTCACAAAGCGTTGCCCATAAAGCGCCGCCGCCTGCAACGCCCGGAACTGCTGCGCCGCGAAGAGGTGCTGGACGACTGGCGCCAAAGCGGCCTCAGCCGCCCCGTGCCCGGAAATCCCACACGCGGATACCCATCTTGCGGGCCTTGTCGGCAAGGTTGTCCTGAATGCCGGTGCCTGGGAACACGATCACACCGCGCGGGCACGTCTCGAGCATGGCGTCGTTACGCTTGAAGGGCGCTGCCTTGCGGTGGCGCTCCCAGTCGGGCTGAAAGGCAACCTGGGGGACGTTGCGGTCGCGCGCCCAGCATGCAGCGATGCGTTCGGCGCCGGTCGCTGTGCCGCCATGGAGCAGGATCATGTCGGCGATGTTCTCATGGACCTTGTCGAGAACCGCATAGACGCGCTCGTGATTGTTGAAATCCGCCCCGCCGGTGAAAGCGATCCGCACGCCCTCGGGATTGAGCACACGGGCGTCCTGATAGCGGCGCTTGTTTGCAAACTTGCGGCTGTCCAGCACGGCGGCTGTCAGTTGCTTGCGGTTGACCATGGGACCTGAGCGCGGCAGCCAGGGCTTGCGCAGATGGGTGCGGAACTGCTCGGCCGCGGCATCGCGGAAGAATTCCATGGTGTCGCGGCGTTCGATCATGGTGATGCCTTCGGCGATGCGTCGCTCGAGTTCGACCGACTTGACCTCGCTGCCATCCTGCTCGCGCTGGAGACGCTTTTGCGCCTGTTCATTGTCGTCGAGTTCGCGTTCGATGCGCTCGCCGGCACGGTGGAAGACGTTGACGATGCCCCAGAGCAGGTCTTCGAGATCGGGCTGGATGCGGGTGTCCTCAAGCGCCGCAACCATGCCATCGAACATGTCGGCCACGGCCCCGGCCGCAAGGCGCTCGTCGGGCAAGGGCCGTTGGTCGGGTTCATCCTCGAAGGGACGATAGCCGTAGAGCTGCATTTCCTGGAGCAGATAGGCGGTCGAGCCGGGCTGGGCTTCCTGACTGTCATCAGAGGGATCGATGGGGCTGGTCATGCTATGCCTTTCGCCGTTCAGCCGCGCCTCTCGCGGCCTTCGTGGCGACGCCTCTGGCGGCACGCTTCCCGGGGCTGCACCACGCACAGCGGGGCCGAAGCAGCGCGCAGGACGCGGCCGGCCCCGCCATTTTGCTTCGCGCTGCAAAGGTCCGGCACGGACCGGCGGAAAATGGCGGTGACGGCCGCGTTGCAACCTTGGGCAGCTTGCCGCAGTCGCCCCACGAGAAGGCCGGGCGCGGCCAACCGCAGGGCATTCCATCCCGCTCCTTCCCTTCCCGGCTGACAACTCTGCCCGGCGACCGCTCAGGCGGCCTGGGACAGGAAGCACACGACATCTTCCGCCCGCAATTGCCCGGCCAGGGCCGACGCCAGCGATGGCGCGCCGAAGCGGATCAGGTCGCTGTTGAAGTCATCAAGACAGGGATGAAGCGCGACAACCGCAATCCCAGCCTGCGCTCCCCGCTCGGCCAGTCGTCGGAATGCTGCGTGTCCCGCAGCATCAGCATCGCACGCGACGTAGAGACGGCGGAGCACCGGAGGAAACAGCAGCGCGGCGAGATGGGCCGCTGAAAGCGCGGCGATCATCGGCATCGTCGGCAGGACTTTGCGCAAGGACAGCATTGTCTCGATACCTTCCCCTGCCGCCATGACGGCACCTGCGTCCCCGAAACGGATGCCGTTGCCAAGAAGCATGCCCATTGCGCGCCTTGGCGTTGCAACCGGCGCCTTGCCCCGGCCGTCTCGGGCTAGCCAGGTGCGCTGCACGCCGGTCACGCGGCCGCCAAGGTCGGTGACTGCTGCAACCATGGCGGGCCAGGCACGATCTGTCCCTGCGCCGTCTCGGTCGGAGGGCCGATAGAAGCAATTGGGATGGTAGCGCACGGCGGCTCCCAGAGCGACAGAGCGCAGCCCCCGCTCCCGCAGATAGGTCGCGACCGGATCGGCCGACAGCGGACGGCTCGCTGCCCAGAGGCGCCGCGCCCGCTCTGACGACGGCGCGGGAGCCGCAGATCGTGCGGGGCGGTGGCGCTTTGGGCCGGGTGACGGCAGCGAAGCGTCTGGCAGGCTGAGAAAGCGCCGGGCTTCCGCAAGGGTTTCACCAAGACCATGATGCCCGCAGGCCGATGCGATCAGGTCGAGGAGATCGCCGTGGTCACCGCTTTGCGCGTCAGTCCATTTGCCTGCCGCTCCCCGTCCCTCCGGCCCACCGGAGAGACGGACGTAAAGGCTGCGCCCCGGCGTATTGCGAGCATCGCCCACCAGCCAATAGCGGCCTTCACGCCGTCCGTTAGACAGGTAGCGCCGACAGACGCCTTCGGCGTTCTCGGCAAGGCGCCGGGCGAGTTCTCCAGCCCCGGTTGTCATCGCCATGCCTCACGCCGCCTTGCGCGCCGAGACCTGCTCGACGGGATAGCGTTCGAGCAGCGCCGCGAGCACAGTGGCGCCAGCAGGGCCAGTGGGCACGAACAGGCGCAGCTTCCAGGATACGATCTCCGACAGGAGGCCAATGGCTTTGAGACGGGAAACCGCAAGGTCGCTGAACCCTGAAAGCTCGATCCGCCAGTCGCCCATCGATCGCACCCGCAGGAGCTTCTGTCCCTCGGCCAGGTGCAGGACGGTGTCGCCGGAGAGCAGAAGCGTCATTGCCTCATCGGGATCGAGCGTGGGCCGTTCGGCGTTACCGGCAACGCTTGCCGCCCATGCCGGCGACACCCGGCGACCAATGATGCGTTCGCCTTCGTTGGTCTGTAGCCGGAATACCCGGGCCGATTCCTCCGGAAGCTGTTTCCAGATGGGCAGCAGCAGCCCTGCGACCATATGCAGCGTCGAGGTTTCGAACGCCGGCAGCGCTGCAAGCTCTTCGGCCCAGGCAGCCGCGAAGGCTTCCCGCCCAGCGGTTTCCCAGCCACTTGCAGTGAGCGTGTCGAGAGCGACCGTGCTGTCACCCACCGGCCAGACCAGGCGCGCCCGGGCCGTGACCTTACCGTCGTCGTCGATCAGGCTGCGGGCACGGCGCTGGAGGGCGGCGCGACCCGTTCGGGCGTGCACGAGCATGCGCGCGCCCTTCTCTTCGACGAGCGCCAAAGCAACGTCGAGCCCGAGCGGCGACAACCTGTCCTTGCGCTCGATCGTCACAAGCTGCGTTTCGGCGCCGGTGCCCGGATGCGCGTAGATGGTCTGCCTGCCTGTGACCATAAAGCTTTCAGCGGTGAGCGTTTCGAGCCCGAGCTCGTAAGTGCCGCTCGCGACCGCGCCCTCGATACGGGCCAGCAGCAGGCCTTCGAAGGCGTCGAACAGAATGTCCTGCAGAGCGATGGAAAGCGCGAGCATACGATTGAGGAATGTCGCAATTCCAGGTAGTTCATCGCGCAAGCTGCCATCTTCATTGAGCAAGGCAAGGCCCGTCGCCTGCTCGAAAGCGGCGAGCGAGCAACCCTCGATCTTGCCCTGGACGACGAGCCGATAGAGGCTGCGCAGTGCGTCACGGGCGTAGACGGATTCGAGATTGTCGCTGGCCCTGAACATGTTCTGCCCGCCGGTCTGGCGCTGTCCGCGCGTGATCGCACCCAGCGTGTCGAGGCGGCGCGCGATGGTAGAGATGAAGCGCTTCTGCGCCTTCACGTCGGTAGAGACTGGCCTGAACAGCGGGGGCTGCTTCTGGTTGGTGCGATTGGTTCGCCCGAACCCCTGAATGGCGGCATCGGCCTTCCAGCCCGCTTCGAGGAGGTAGTGGATGCGCCGCCGCTGATTGCGGCAACCAAGGTCGGCATGATAGCTGCGCCCCGTTCCGCCCGCTTCGCTGAAGACGAGGATGCGCTTGGCATCGTCCATGAACGCATGGGTTTCGGCGAGATTGGCCGAGGCAGGCCGGTTCTCGACGGCAAAGCGCAGACTGCCGTCTTCGCGGCGCCGGGGAACGATCCGGCGCGAACGGCCCGTCACTTCGGCGACGGCATCCGGCCCGAAATGCTGGACGATCTGGTCGAGGGCACCGGGGACCGGCGGCAGGGCGGCAAGACGCTCGATCATCGCATCGCGTCTGCGCGCTGCCTCGCGATTGACGACGGGATTGCCCGCCTCGTCACGGACAGGCCGCGAGGACAGGTTTCCTTCGCTGTCGGTGAAGGGTTCGAACAGTTGCACGGGAAAACCGTGCCGCAAATAATCGAGCACATATTCGCGAGGCGTGATGTCTACACTGACATCGTGCCATTCATCGGTCGGGATTTCGGCGAGCCTGCGCTCCTGCAGCGCTTCACCGGTCGACACGATCTGAACGACTGCCGCATCGCCGGCTTCGAGGTCGCGCTCGATGCTCGCCAGCACGCTGGGCGTCTGCATCGCCGTGATCAGGTGATTGAAGAAGCGCTGCTTGGCCTGCTCGAAGGCCGAACGCGCCGCAGACTTTGCCTGGGCGTTGAGCGTGCCATGCGTGGCGCTGGTGATGCCGGAGGCTTCCATCGCGGCATCGAGGTTGTTGTGAATGACCTGGAAGGCCGCGGCATAGGCATCGTAGATGCGGCGCTGCTCGGCGGTCAGCGCATGTTCGAGCATCGCATATTCGACGCCATCGAATGACAGCGAGCGCGCGGCATAAAGTCCGAGCGCCTTGAGGTCGCGTGCCAGCACTTCCATGGCCGCCACGCCGCCGTTCTCGATCGCCGCCACAAATTCGGCGCGCGTCGCGAACGGAAAGTCGCCAGAAGCCCAAAGCCCCAGTCGCTGGGCATAGGCGAGGTTCTGGACGGTCGTGGCACCAGTCGCCGAGACATAGACGATGCGCGCATCGGGCAAGGCATGCTGCAGGCGTAGCCCCGCCCTTCCCTGCTGCGACGGCGCGACATCGCCGCGCTCGCCCTTGCCGCCTGCAGCATTGGCCATGGCGTGGGCTTCGTCGAAGACGATGACGCCATCGAAGTCGGAACCGAGCCAGTCGACGATCTGCTCGACGCGGGACTTCTTGCCGCCGCGCTCGCACGAGCGCAGCGTGGCGTAAGTCGCAAAGAGGATGGCTTCATTGAGCGGGATCGACGTGCCCTGACGGAAACGCGACAGCGGCGTCACGTAGAGCCGCTCCTGGCCCAAGGCTGCCCAGTCCCGCTGCGCATCCTCTAGCAGACGCTCTGAGACGGAGAGCCAAACGGCCTTTCGGCGGCCTTTGAGCCAATTGTCGAGGATGATGCCAGCGACCTGACGGCCCTTGCCCGCTCCGGTCCCATCGCCCAGGAACCAACCGCGCCGAAACCGGACGGCAGCTTCGCAATCGTCGGGTGCCGCCGTCAGCTGGTCCCATGTCGCATCGACGCTCCACGCGCCGGCCAGATGTCCATCATGCGCTTCGCCAGCATAGATGATGGACTCCAGTTGCGCTTCGGACAGGACGCCATCCTCGACCAGCGCGAGCGGCAGATGCGGGCGATAGTTTGGCTTGGGCGGCGCAACTGACGCCATTGCGGCGGATTGGACGAGCGGCGTCGGATGCGGCCTGGCGCCAACGATCCGCACCGATTGGGGCACATAGGGTTCATAAAGCGCATCGCCGAGCCGGCCCTCGGGTGGCGCCCAGTTAGTGACGACAAAATGGAGCTCTGCAACTTGCGCAGCAGCTTCGTCTGGATTGGGCTGTGACGGCACGGCAGCCAAGGCTGCTACGCTGCGCCTTGCCTGGTCCAGACTGTTCCGCTCGGCCGGCAGCGCAGCGATCGAGCCGTTTGCGGAAACGCAAGCCATCGGCGCGCGTGGCGGCAGATCTGCGCAGACCCATTCGAGCAGCGTTGGCACATCGGGCGCGGTGCCTCGGGAGGCCGGGAAGCGCCCGGGTTCGCTGGCCGGCACTTTGTCGAACACGGTAAGCCGCGTCTCAATAGTCGTACCGTGGCGCGTGTAGACCTTGCCGGCAATAGCGGCAGTGAAGACCAGACGGGCATCCCCCTGCAGGCTGACGAAGGTTTCGCGCCAGACCGGATTGTCCGGCGAGCAAGAGGCGCCGGTAATCGCGACCAGCCGCCCGCCGGGCACAAGACGCGCAAGAGCCGAACGGATATGCCGGATGGCGGCATCTTTCATGGTCCGCTCGACGTGCGCGAGGGCCGAAAACGGCGGATTCATGAGGACGACGCTCGGGCGAACCGAATCGGGAAGCCAGTCGTCGATGGCGGCAGCGTCGTGACCCGAGACCACTGCCTGCGAAAAGAGGCCCCGCAGAAGCTCGGCCCGGACCTCGCCCAGCTCGTTGAGCACGAGACCGCAGGTGCTGCGCTCGGCATGGATAGCGAGCATGCCCGTTCCCGCAGATGGTTCTAGGACCACGTCCTCGGCTCGGATGGAACCGGCATGGGCCGTGACCAGAGCGAGCGCTGGTGGGGTCGAGAACTGCTGCAGCGCCAGTGCGCTCTCGGACCGGCGCGTGTGCGTCGGGAGAAGCTTCGCCACGCGCTCGACCAGCGATAGCTGTTCTGCGACAGGTCTCGAGCCAATTGCGCCGGCATATTTGCGCAGGAACAGGACCATGGCGCACTCGCAGGCGTCATAGGCGGTCTTCCAGTCCCAATGCCCTTCCGCATCGGTCCCGCCAAAGGCCTCCGTCATCGCGCCGCGCAGAGCGCGTGCATCGATGACGACACCGGCTTCGAGCTGCGGGAGCAGGCGCTGGGCAGCACGGTTGATGGCGTGCGCGATTGCAACAAGAGACACAGGTCGTGACGCGCTTGCGGCGCCCGGCACCGCATGGGCAGGCAGATGGGTCATGGCAGGAACTCCGGGAGAGCAGGGGATGTTCGGCTCGCCGGACGCTCCCTCTGTCCCGGCCAGGCCTACCCCGTGACCTGCCCCTCTCCTCTCCTGCGCCGATGGGCGACCGCCACTGTCCCCCGCTCGGGGCGCTCAGCTTCAGCGGGGCGCGCGCCAGCCGCGACAGCCGCGACAGCCGCGACAGCCTGGCGCGCTGGCCGAGGACTGACAGCGTCGATTTTCCCCGTTTTCGTACCTCTGCGCAGGCGGAAGCCTTCGCCGCGCAAGGTGTCGATCACGAATTGCGGCCTCAGATGCTTGCGAATTCCGCAGATGATCACATGCAACTGGCGCTCCGAAGGCCAGTGGTCGCTGGTGCGCGCTGCGCTGGTAAGCGCCATGTGCGGGACGACCCTGCCCATGTTCCCGAACAGGGCCGCCAGAACCTGCTGACCCTGGGGCGCGATCGGTCCGACACAAAGCCAGCGCAGCTCAGCGGCAGCGGCGGCAGCACGACTGATCGTGCGGTCTGCCTCGACCTGCCGGTTGGCCGCCCAGGTCTGGCGGCGCACCAGCGCTGCCATGCGCGCTGCGCCTTCTTCCGGCGATACGCCAAGGTGCAGCACATCGTCTGCCCCGCGGCGCAAGAGCAGCGCCCGGTCCTCGGCCGAACAGTGGGACATGAAGGGGACCACGATCTTGCTCGCGAACACGTCGCGCACAGTCCGCAGGATCGGCAACAGCTTCGCTCGGTCGTCGCCGCTGAGGAGCAGGAGCTCGAACGTCTGCTCGGCCTGCGCCAGATAGCGGACCTCGCCGGCCCGGAATCGAAAAGTCTGCTCGAAGGGAATGCAGCGATCGAGCCACTGCTGGCGGCCAGCCAGCCCACGGTCGGGAATCTCGAGGACACGCGCGACACCGGCAAGACGCACTTTCAGCGTCGAGGCTTCTTCGAGCAACTTCGGGCGCCTGTCGAACCGCTGTGCAATCCGGTGGAGATCCCGGGCATGAACGGCGTTCATGGATAACGGCATGGCTGTCAGCTTTCGTACCCGGCCTTGTCGCAGGGCATGCAAGGGCGCTCGCCGCGCAGATCATGGACAGAAGAGGCAGCGGGCTTTGCCCACGGGGTTGGACCGCGATTTTGCCCGCGGGCATGAGTCGATGACGAGATCCCCCGTGGTCGCCATCCGCGCACACGGGGGATCTTTACTTTCATCAGCCGAGACGTTGGCGGCGAAGGTCTGCCCAGATCTGCGGGTAGCTAGCGCGCAGCGTCCGATCGGCCGCTGCGTTTTCGCGGTCCGTGAACAGGTGAGGAAACGCTGCTGCGACCTTGGCCCATCCGACATCCTCCTCGTACCAGCCATTCCGGACGCGCAGAAGCGGGTCGATATGTGCCAGGCGCTCGGGCGAAAGCTTGAAGCCGCCATGGCTCGCGGTAGCGTGAAAAACGATGCCCTCGGCATAGACCGTGGCCTGCTGCGTGGCGCCCCACGGCGTCCGGCACGAGGTCGTCAGCCTCTGACGTGACAGCCTGCCCAGCTGACGCTGGTGATGGGCGACATCTTCGACATGCGCACGAAATGCCATGTCGTCGGCAACGATGCCTTCGCTCGCGAGAGCATCGCCAGCACGCCATTGGTCGAGCGGCTTGGCGAGCCGCCAGGCCGTCGCCAGGCGCAGCCCGCCGCAGACTGGAACTGCAATGCAGGCGATGTCGCCGATCCGTGCGGCGAGCAAACCGTCGGCAGTCCGGCCATAGACGGCGCTGAACTCCGTCATAGGCCGCTCCTGTTCGGCCCGGCTTGCGGGCCAGAACCGACGATCTCGATCCTCGCCTGCGTATAACGGTTTGCTGCCAGCCATCGCTCGGCAGCTGCGCGGTCCGACGCGATGTGCAGCAATTCATCACGCCCGGAGCCGGAGGCCAGCACATGCGCGTCTCCGGGCCGGGGGTATTCGTCCACCTCAAACTCGAGTGAACTATCGACGGAATAAGTGCGCCGGACGACCATGATGATCGAGCCCTCACTGCCATAATTACCGAGATGCAAAGTGAAGGAGGCCGGATGGCGAAAGGATGCGCCATCGCGCGCCGGTTCACGTGCCACCAGTCGGCCGACCCCATTGTCATTGTTCCAGGCTTTCAGTTTGCGGGAGAAGCGAGCTGGCGGCCGGGGCTCGCCGTTTGAAAATCGGACAAGGCTGCCGAGCGGCACGGCATCGAAAACCGATTGAGCGTTCATGATCAGTGATCCTCAAAAAGACGAAAGCCCGGTCGCGCGGACCGGGCTTTCCAAAGCGTTCAGGCTGGGGTCGGGCGGCTATTCCGCCGCGATCGCGTAATGGTCGCAGTCGGCGTCATCGGTCGGCAACACCGGCCCTTCGAGGAATGCGGGGAGCGCATCGATCACGTCGCCATTCGAGAAGACCTTGCCTGCCCCCGGCGTCCTCATCGGCTCCGGTAGCCAGCCTGCCTCCTCCAGCAGCCGTTCGGCCTCGCGGGCCATGTCGGGCTTCTTGAGATGGGCAATCATCTCTGCGAACTGGGACCCGCGGGCGTCGCACACGTCGGCAAGAATCCTTGGCTTGGTCACGCTCTGGAAATAGCCGGTGACAGTCGGCCGCCAGCCTGCCGCCACAAGGTCCAGGCCAAGGGTTCGTGCCAGAACATGGCTGTGCTCGAGACGCCGTTCGATGCTGTGACGCGAGACCCGCCCATTGTCGTACTTGGGGACGACTTCAGCCTGGGCGTTGAGCACGAGCGAGACACAATGGGCGAAGAGCGCGGACTGCTGCGCATTGTCGAGGCGCAGCAGGGCGTCCCAAAGATCGCGATCCGATTGCGGGAGCCGAGCCTTCCACTGCGTGTGGCGCTCGGAGATCGCCCGGGCCGGGCCGCTATCCTTGAGATCGGTGGGCGCAAACGCGAACGACGCCCGGTTGGGCGTGATCTGCAGGCAGGTTTCCCGGCTCGACGGGTAGAAGGCGTCGAGGACAAAGGCATGCAGCACCGCGACGAAGGCCGTCGCCGGGTCACGCGCAAGCGCATCCTGCAGGGCCAGCGTCCGCCAGGCGGTAAGCTCGGCCACGAGCCTGTCCGGAAGCGGCTTGACCACTTCGTCCTCGACCTCTGCTTCCTGCTCACGCGCGCCGCCGGGCATCGCAGTCTCGTCCGGTCCAGACAACATGCCCTTACCGCTGGTTTCGCTCTCGCACCGGTCGACACCGGCAATTTCCTCGACCTCGTCAGCCGGCTCATCCTCCGGTTTCACGTAGCCGCGCTCGATGATCAGCGAGCCATCGCTGGCGATGGACAGGAACGTGCCCGCGCGGGCGACGTCCTCGGCGTCAAAGGTCTGCGGGCGGTCCACCAGCAGACCCAGTTCCCGGTCAAGAGCATCGAGCTTCGCGCTGATTTCGTCAGGCAGGCTCGGTGCATCCGCCCATTCGCTTTCCAGCGCTTCGGCCTCGGCCTGCAGCGTCTGCATCCGCGCTTCTTCCTCGCTGCTCATCGGGACAGTGGTCCCGGCAAGTTCACGAAGCCCAGCAGCAGCATTCCAGGGCATATCGACCGCCGTCGCCACCCACTTCCAGCCTTCGGCACGGATGCGATCGGCTTCGGCTTCAAGCCGGGCCGCGACGAGCGTATCGAGAAGCGCCGGGTTGGTGAGCCAGCCACCATCGTCATCCTCGAACAGGTCGCGCATGACGCCGCCGCCTGCTTCGACATAGGCATCGAGCGTCACGAAGCGAACCCGCTTGTCGGCCACGCGCACGCTGTTCTCGGTCAGTCGTGCCCGGATATAGCCAGCGGATTTATTGAAACTGTGGGTCAGCAGTTCCCAGACCTGCTCCTGCCGCGCATGGTCGTCGCTGACCGAAAAGGCCATGAGCTGCTCCAGCGTCATGCCGTCTTCGGCATAGACCTCGTGCAGTTTGGGCGAGACCGAGGCGAGCTTGAGACGCTGGCGCACCACCGCCGGCGTGGTCATGAAATGCGCGGCAATGGCTTCCACATCGGCGCCCTTGTCGACCATCGCCTGCATGGCGCGAAACTGGTCGAGCGGATGGAGCTGTTCGCGAAATGTATTCTCGGCGAGGCTGTCCTCCTCCGCCGAAACCTCGTCGGATGGGGACCGGACCACGCAAGGCACCGGCGCATCCTTCGCCAGCCGCTTCTGCTTGACCAGCAGCTCAAGCGCGCGGAACCGGCGGCCGCCCGCCGGCACTTCGAACATGCCGGTTTCCTGATTGTCCGCATCGAGGATCGGCCGCACGTTGAGGCTCTGCAGCAGCGTGCGGCGGGCAATGTCCTCGGCCAGTTCCCCAATCGTCACGCCAGCCTTGATCCGGCGCACATTGGCCTGTGACAGGATCAGCCGGTCGAGCGGGATGTCGCGCGAGGGGCTGAGGGTAATCTTCTGTACGGCTTTTGCCATGGTAGCTACTCCATGACGGGCAGCCGAAAGACTCTCTCTCGGCTTCCTGGCCCGTCACAAGGCCACCGGCCTTCCTTTCCCTCTGATGCCGCCACGCTTCCGACGCGGGTCTTCCCCTGCCCCATGCGCCGGCGCCGCCAGCTCATCCGCTCATCCTGCCACCCACACCAGCAAGACTGCCGCCCACAAGAGACCGGACACTACGGCTGCCAGAACAAGGGCAGCGCCAAATGGCCAGCGTCGCTCGCGGCGGCGAAGCTCAATGTCCAGCGCCCGCAACGCGTCGGGCTCGGGTGCCACCATTGAAGTGATGAATCCCCGGGCAATCGGGCTCAGGACACGGCGAATGAACGATCCAGGCATAGCGGCCTCCGGACAGGCCGCCGGGAGCCTCTCCCCCAGCCCAATGCCTGTCGCGGAGCGATCAGCCGCTCTCTCGCTCTTTGCGCCGGCGCATGCCTCGCCCGCGCCGCGCCACAGATGCTCACTCACGCTCGGGTTCGCCGTTGTCGTACCGCACGACCACAAATTCATCCGACGCAGGCGAGTGGCGCGATGTGCGGGCAGTGTAGTTGAGACAGACGAAGTCCGGCGCCGTGGCCGAAAAGCATTCGGCTCCGTGCCGATCCAACAGAACCCGGTGGCACTTGCCATTGGGCCGCCGAACCGGACGCCCACGCCCCGTCTTCATCCACGCCTCGAATGCTGAGACCGCGCTCGCCGACGGAGGCTGCCAATTTTGACAGAAGCGGCAACAATTCCGCGCAAGAGTATTCGGATTGCAACCGATGACCACGCTCACGAAACGCCTCCTTTGCCGAGGTCGTCCTTTCGGAAGCCGAGGAGATAATCAGCGGCCCGCGAGGCGGCACTAGCGGTCCGAAGGATCGCGCGATTGTCCTCGCGCAGGATGCTGAGCCACGAGCCGAGGTAGTCGCTGTGCCGAACGGTAGGCCGGATGCCGAGCGTGGCGCAAACGAAAGCACCTGCCATTTCCGCGACCAGTTCTTCGCGGCCATAGTCAGCGGATCCGAACGCGCCGCTCTGGTTACGCGCAAGACGGGACCCGTGCCCGCTCCAATGGGCAAGCTCGTGAAATGCGGTGCGGTGCCAGTTGATGGGCTCGAAGAAGTCCTCCGGCCGGGGGACCTGAACATAGTCATGGATCGGGCTGTAGAATGCACTCGGCCCACCGACCCGGAAATCAGCGCCCGTCGCGCAGATCAGCGCGTTTGCCGCCGGCTCGATCAACTGAGGGTCGGACGGTGGCCGCTCGCTTGCCATGGTGGAAGGCAGGCCATCGCATTGATCGACGGAAAAGACCGTGAAGTGGCGCAGAAAGGGAATGGTGGCCCTTGCCTCGCGGCCTTCGTCGGCGGCGCACTGCCGCTCGTCGCGGGAAGCAATCCGGCGGGTGTAGACAATCTCGATGCCCGTCTCGCCGCGTCGGACGCTGCCGCCCAGTTCTCGCGCTTGCCGGAAGGTCAGGAAGCCGTGCCCGGCAAAACCACGCTCTGCAGCTGCATGCCACAGGCTGAGCACATTGATCCCGCTGTATCGTCGTCCGCTGACGGCATTGTACGGCATGCCGACCGGCGCGACGCTGCCGGCCCAAGGCTGGACCCAGGGCACTCTCCCCGCTTCCAGCTCGGACAAGATCCGTTGCGTGATTTCGGCATAGATGTTCCGACGCGCCGCCGTGCGCTGCCCGTTCGCTCGAGTATCCATCGCGTGTCCTTCCGCGACGGGTGGGAGAGACCTCTCTCGCCCTTCATCCCGTCACGGCTCGCGCGAAGCGGTTCTCTTCCTCTTGGGGGTGTTGCGGGGTGGAACCCCGCAGAAGGGGTAGGTCTGGCCGCCTACGGCCAGGCCTCAGGGGAAGGCTTTCCCCGCCTGTGCAATGATCGATTTGTTCACGAGCAGCCAGGGCACACTGCCGGTCGAACGGTTCCTACCCGCATCGGAGGAGCCCTGTTCGCCGGACAGCCGCACAGTTACTCCGCGGTGGAAAACAGCCAAAAATCCTAAGGTTGATGAGGCCCGGTCAATAGTGACTTCGCTCGTGCCGCTCTTGCATAAAGCTCGCCGGCGCTGTCCAAGGTGCAGCTCGAGCTGAAAAAGGCGCCTCCCCGGTTGCCCAATCCCGGCCAGATTGCGAGCCGGAATGTTACAGCCGGACGTTCAGCCGGCTAAACGCAGCTTGGACTCGCGCGATAAGGCCTGCGAAGACATCGTAACCGGGGTCAGGTTGCCAATCCGGAAGAATGTACCGGCGCTATTCTCAGCGACTGTACATGTTCATTATCAGATTTCGACTTATTACTTCCAAGACCGATCGTGACTTGTCGCAAGGCAATCGTCGCCCGGTTTTGTTCATGTCGTTGACAATCAAGGATTGACCCGGTCTTGCTGACGGATAGGCTGCTGGTTGCCCCGGACTCGTGCTGGCGGCCCAAACGGGGGTAAAGGAACAAGTGACCGGAGCAGACCTGCGTCCCCGTTGGGTGCGCGACCTCTTGCGTTTCCTGCCGCTCAAGAGCCAGTTCGTGCTCACCGGCAATGTCCGCGATCTTCAAATCCGCGCTGAGGGCGACAAGGCGTTTGCCGCTTCGCTGGGCGATGTACTGGCTGATGCCTTGGGCCAGGCAGGTTATGAAGATGTGCTGCGGTACGATCCGGTCGGCGGTTTCTCCAATCTTGGTGCTGCCACAAGTGGGCGCGACCCGGATGAAGCACTGGTCCGGCTCGGCCTTTCACCCACGAGCGGCAAGGCGGCCGGTGGTATCGATCTCCTGGCAACCACGCTGCAGCGCCACACGGAACTCGACGGCGCACCCATGGCGCTCATCGTTGACTTTGCATCGCGGCTTGTCGTGCGCAGCGATGCCCTGTCGGCCGCCGAGCACGCTCTTTTCACGCGGGCGCTGGTGCTGGCACAGAGCGCCCAAGCCCGGCCTGTCGGCCCCGAGCGCGCCCCGCGCTTCAATTCCATCATCTGGGTGGCCGAGAAGGAAGGCGACCTGCCGGACTGGCTGCTGATCGACAATCCGCGCCTGCGCCACATCCCCGTTGCGACGCCCGACCGTGCCGCGCGCAGCACCGTGGCGCCATCCCTTGTGCGCTCAATGCCCGGCGGGCGGGATGCGAGCGAAATGGTGCTCCTTGAGGCAAAACAGAGCCTGGTCGATGCGACCGAGGGCATGCTGCTGATGGACCTGAACGCTGTCGTCCAGCTCGGACGCGCCGAGCAGGTCGATGTATCCTCGATCGGCGAAGCAGTGCGCCGCTACAAGGTTGGCGTGACCGAAGATGCCTGGCGCAAGATCGAACGTCGCACGATCCTTGATGGCGCCGACAGCATCCGCAAGCGGGTCGTGGGGCAGGACCATGCCGTCACGCACATGCTGGACATCGTCAAGCGCGCGGCGACCGGGATTGGCGGTGCACGGCGCGGCAATCGTCCGCGCGGCATCGCATTTCTGGCGGGTCCGACTGGCGTCGGGAAGACTGAGCTTGCCAAGTCGATGACCGAACTGCTGTTCGGCGACGAAAGTGCCTATATCCGCTTCGACATGTCGGAGTTCAGCGCCGAACATGCCGACCAGCGCCTGATCGGTGCCCCACCCGGATATGTCGGATATGACGTCGGCGGCGAACTCACCAACGCGGTCCGCGAGAAGCCATTCAGCGTGGTGCTGTTCGATGAAATCGAGAAGGCGCATCCACGCATTCTCGACAAGTTCCTGCAGATTCTCGACGATGGTGTCCTGACCTCGGGGCGCGGCGATCGCGTTTATTTTTCCGAAGCGCTGATCATTTTCACCTCAAATCTCGGCATCTATACGACCGGGCCGGATGGCGAGCGTCGGGCCAATGTTACACCGGCCCAACCCTTTGCCGAAGTTCAGGCGCGGGTCCGCGAAGGCATCGAAAACCACTTCAAGCTCGTGCTGAACCGTCCGGAGATCCTCAATCGCTTTGGCGAAAATGTGATCGTCTTCGATTTCATCCGGCCCGAGGTGGGCAACCAGATCTTCGACGCCATGGTCCGCAGCGTCTGCGCAGACGCAGAGTCTGCCGGTCAGTCGATCGAGATCAGCACCGAAGCGCTGGAGGCCTTGCGCGCACTGTGTATCGCCGATCTCTCCAATGGTGGTCGCGGGATTCGCAACAAGATCGAGGCCCATCTCATCAATCCCCTCGCCCGGGCTTTGTTCGAGCGCGATGGTGAGGGTCCGGTGCGGATCACCAAGCTTGTGCATGACGCGAGCACGACGCTTACGCTGGAGGCGGCCTGATGCGCATGTTCCTGTCACGTGTGCATTTCCCTGTCACTGCCCTTGGGCACGGGCGCCGCGTCGGGCTGTGGTTCCAGGGCTGTAGCCTGCATTGTCCAGGCTGCATCTCGGCGGATACCTGGGCCCATGACGAAGGCGCCGTGAATACCGGACAAGTGATTGACCAGTTGTCAGCCTTCGCCGCCGACGCCGACGGCTTGACTGTGTCGGGCGGTGAACCGTTCGAACAGCCCGAAGCCCTGGCCGAGCTCCTCGCCGCATGGCGAAGCATTTCAGATCGGTCCGTGCTGGTCTTCACCGGCCTCGAACTGGGCCAGATTCAACCTTGGCTCGACGCCCATCCGGACCTCATCGACGCGCTCATAACCGGTCCATTTCGTTCCGACCTTCCGCAGACAAAGGCACTTCGCGGCAGCGACAATCAGGCACTCCATGTGCTCACGCAACGAGGCGCTCCCTTCCTGGCTTATGAACGCAACGCGACAGGCTCCGATCTGAAACTCGACATCATGATCGATGCGGATGGCGCAGCGTGGATGGCCGGCATTCCGGCGCGCGGAGACCTGGCAAAGCTTCGCCGTGCGCTGGCCGCAGCCGGCCACACGGTCGTCACCTCCGACATGCCGGGACGATTTGCCGCATGATCCGCTTCTGTCCCAACTGTCAAACTGAGCGTTCGCTGGACGAGATGTTCTGCGAGGGCGAGCACGACGGCCAACCTTGCGGCTGGGATCTCTCCAGCCTTCCGCTGCGGGCGGAAGGCTGGCGCCCAAATGCGGCAGCGGTGCCCCCCGCTCCTTTGCCAGAAGCAATCCAGTGCCTCAACGGCCACGCGCTGGAGCCTGGTGACCTGATTTGCCCGGAATGCGGGGCCGACGCAGACACATCTGCGCTCGTCACGACGGCGCCTGGATCGCCTGTCGACGCTAATCAACCCGCGGCGATCAGCGGGTCCGATCCGGCAGACTCGGCGCCTGCGGCGCCGACCGTCATTGGTGAGTGGACGCTGCTGCGACGCATCGAGACCGGCAGCCATGTCCAGGAACGCTACGGGGCCGAACGCACCAGGGACGGGCGAAAGGCGATCGTGGTTCTCTATGCGCAAGGCAGCGAACCCGATCCGGAAGTCTATGAGGTTCTGGCGACACTGGACCGCGACCATGTGCCGGAAGTGATCGAGACGGGTCGATTTGGCGACCGCGTCTATGAGGTTTCGGAGGATCTGCGCGGCGGCAGCTTTGCTGATATTGGTTTGCTTGCCGACGACCCCGCAACGCTTGGACGGATCGTAGAAGAGATCGGCGGTGCGCTGGCCGCCCTCGCCGAATGCGGCCTTCGTCACCGTGATCTCTCGCCAGCCGCGATCATGGTGCGCACGCGCGAGCCGCTGGACCTGGTGATCAGCGGGTTCGGCTCGGCGCGCCTGTCCGACTATGACCTGGACATCGTCTCGCCTCTCGAGATTACCCGTTACACTGCACCAGAAGCGGTCGCTGGCGGTGTCGCTGCCGCCAGTGACTGGTGGAGCCTGGGGATGATCATCCTGGAGCAGGTGACACGGGGTGCCTGCTTTGCGGGTGCGGACGACCAGTCCTTCCTGATCAGCATTCTTACCAACGGCGCGCCGATCCCGGACGACCTGGATCCGCGCGTGGATTTGCTGTTGCGCGGACTGCTTGCCCCGGACCGGCGCCTTCGCTGGGGATGGGATCAGGTTCAGCAATGGCTCTCGGGCGGGGCACCCGAGGCGCCCGGCCGACGCTCGCCCTATGACGACGACACCGCCGGGCGCGCGATCACGCTTGGCGGACGACGGTTTTTGGGGCCAGCCCAGTATGCCTTGGCAGCCGCCGATCCGGCCCAATGGGACGAAGCACGGACCCTGCTGCTGCGGGGCGATCTCCTGACCTGGATGGAAGAGGCAGGTCTGCATCCCGACCTGCGGGCCCAGGTGCGCGAAATCGCGGTGCTGGAGCAGGTGTCGCCTGACATCCGGCATGCACTCGCACTCAAGACGCTCAATCCCGCGATGCCGTTGGTGGTCCGCGGTGAGATCATCACACCGGGGTGGTTGATCGAGAATCCGGAGGAAGGTTATGCGCTGATCACGGGGCCGGTCCCGGATCGACTGGAGCGCGAGGACGACGAGCTCTGGCTGGCACGCCTCAAGCGCCGAGAGGCACGCGTGCGGGAGCGCGCGCGCCATCTCGAAGTGGAGCTCGACGAAACAAAGCTGCGCGTGCTGGTGCTCTCGACCTCGAAGAGCCGGCTCGCCGCCTTGTGGGAAGAGCAGCGCCAGATCCTTCCCGATACGGACCATCCGGGCTTGCTCGCGATCATCGAGCGCAAGATCACCGAGGAGGAGGATTTTATCCTGCTTCTGGCGGCAGCGGCATCGCAGTTTCGCAGTGCAGATGCCATCCTCGATGAAGCCGAGGCCGCCGCAAGGCGCGCCGGGCTTGCGCAGTTCGACCGTACGGAAGCACGGGATCGATTGACCGCGTCGCCAGGCACACTGTTCGCGCAGATCGACGCCCGCGTCGAAGGCTTCGCGCGCTGCGGCATCGACCGCATTGATGAATGGGCGGACCAGTTCCGTCTTGAACGCAGGCTCCCGGTCGTTCGCACGCTGGCGCTGCTGTCCGTACCTCAGGACCAATGGAAGCAGCCCCCGCGTCAGGCCTATGTCGCGACACTGCTCGACTTTTTCGCCCGGCGCATCACGGGGGCAGTGATGCGCGGGCCGCTAACCCGCATGGTGATCGGCAAGACGACAGCCCGCGTCGATCTCGCCGAGCTCGACAGTGACCGGCGCACGGCGGCCGAGCTTCTGGACCATGTCCTGCTGCGCAACGACCAGCCCATCACGATCGATCCAGCGCCCCTGACACAGGATCCGCGCCTCGAGCGTCGGCTTCGGACCCTGCACGGGCACGCCACGCTTTATCGGCGCGATACCGGCATCGACGGCCTGTACCTGGGCTTTCCCTTTCTCGTCATGCAGGAGGCCCGTGCTTCGACGCGGCCGCGCATTGCGCCTATTCTCCTGTGGCCCGTCAGGCTTGTGCCGGAAGTGGGCGCTAGAGGACGGATTTCGCTGTCGTTCGATCGCGACCGCGAAGAAGTGCGGTTGAACCCGGCATTCGAGACGTTGCTCGGCATGGATCAGGCGGCTGCGTGGCGCGAGAAGGCGAATGCGCTGCTTGCGCGCGCCAGTATCAGGGCCGCCGAAGTGGTTGAAGCGTTCCGCGACTTCGCGGACGTGGCACAGCGTTCGCTTAGCCCCCTGCCCTCGAAGGATCTGCGAATTCGGCCCGGCGAGGACCGCGTCCACTGCAGTGCCGCGCTGTTCCATCTGGGGTTCCTCGGCCAGGCGGTGATGGAAGATCTGCGGCAGCTCAAGGCGCTGCCACCGGCCGGTACGAGTCTTGAGACGGCGTTTCGCGTCGGTGAAAGCGTGGAGCGGCCCGAGCCCAAGTCCGTCGCCGAGATCGACCGCTTCTTCACCGCCGACAGCGACCCGTCGCAGGAAGCCGCCGTCCTGGAGGCAAGGACCGGTCGCGGGCTGCTGGTCGAGGGACCACCGGGGACGGGCAAGAGCCAGACCATCGTCAACATGGTTGCCGACGCCATCGGAACGGGGCGAAGCCTGCTCGTGGTCTGCCAGAAACAGGCCGCCCTTGAAGTGGTCCACAAACGCCTCGACGCTGCCGGCCTCGGCAATCGCGTGGTCATGGTCAATGACGTGAACAAGGATCGCGAGCCGGTCATTCGGGCGGTCCGCGAGCAGCTCGAGGAACTGTTCCGCCGACCGGGCGGCGCCCAGCTGCTGCGCCAGCAGCGCCAACAGATCGCGGGCCGGATCGAGGTTCTCGAGCATGAGCTCGATGCCTATCACGCAGCCTTGCATGCCGAGGATCCGGCCACCGGCCAGTCTTACCGTTTGATCCTGGGCGAACTCGTTCGCCTTGCGCGCGAGGGCGACACGCCAGCGCTGCCATCGCTGCGCCAGCGTCTGGCAGATGAAAACCCGGGCAGTCTCGCGTCGCTGGTCGAGACATGCGCACCGCTCGCACGGCTTTGGCTGCCAGCGCTATATGAGGGAAGCGCACTGGCGCGTACCAAGGCTTTTGCGGCCGATGCAGGCACTGTTGACGCGTTCGGGACTGACTTCCTTGCTTTTTCCGCCGCAGAGCGTGAGCGCGACGCAGTCATCGAGCGCACGCCAGATGCACTCGCCATCGACGACCCAGAGCCCTACCGCCGCTGGACGAGCGAGCACAGCGCCGCGTTTCTGAATCTGGATGAGAGCGAGCGTGAATGGCTTTCGCGTTGGCTTGACCGGCTTTCGGGTGCGGGTGGCCGGTCGCCCCAGTCGACGACCACGCACCAGAACATCAACGAGGTGGAAGCCGCGTTGCTCGGACTTCCCGCCGACGACGCAGCGCCAGACGCTCTTGCGATCACGCAGGCCCTTTCGGAAGAGGATCTGACCGACTGGATCGAGCTCTCCGGCAGGCTCATGCGGCAGCCCAGCTTCCTTGAGCGACTGTCACCCTCGCGCTGGATGGCGTCACGACGGCGCGCGCGCTTCCTGGCCGAAAATGGGCTGGACGATGCGGGTGCATTCGATGCGGCGCTGCATCGCGAACAGCGCCTGCGCCCGATCCGGGATCGTCTGGCGGAGCTGACCGTCGACCTCGGCGAGCCTTCAGGCTCTCTTGCAGGCCTGCGCGTGCCGGAGCTTGTCGAACACAGCCGGGCGCTCCTGAAGGCACTCTCCCATGCCGAGGGGCTTGTCGCGCGGCTTGAGGCCTATCCCGAGCATGGCACGGCGTTCGCGATGGCGCGCGCATGCACCCGCTCGGCGGTTGAGGATTTGATGGATGGAATTGAGCAGGGGCTGGCGCGGCACACCGCGCGCGCCGCATCGTATGCGCTGCTCGAGCGCCTCCGCTTATGGATGGAGGAGGAATGGGTCGGCGAAGTCCTGGCCGCAGTCCGAAGCGATGCTTCCAACGTGGCGCGCCTTGCCGCGATCAGGGATGCGCTGCCGAGCGTTGCCGCCTATCAGCGTTTCCGTCCACGCGTTGCGCAGCTTGATGCGCAGGCGATGGCGATCTTTGCCGAATTGTCCCGCATTCGGCAAAGACTGGAGGGCCTGTCCCCGCCTGAGTTGGAGCCCACCGTTCGTCGCATCATCGCGACCGAGGCGCGGCTTGCCTGGAAGAACCGCCTCGAAAGTGAGCATCCCGTGCTGCTGCTTGAAGCGGACGAACTGGAGGCCAAGGCCAAGTCGCTGGCCCAGGCTGATCTTGAGATGCGCGCGCTCAACCGGCGCCATCTGGTAGAAGGCTTTGACGCAAGCCGATTGCGGCCGCTGCGCGAGTGGGAGGACATCACGCGCCTGCGCGGCCAGCGTGCCAAGCGCCTGCGCGAATTTGTAGACAGGGGGGCCGACCTCGGGCTGATGCAGTTGCGCCCGGTTTGGCTGGTCAATCCCGACGTCGCGAGCCGCTTGCTTCCCTTGCGCAAGACCTTGTTCGATACGGTCATCTATGACGAGGCATCGCAGATGCCGATCGAATATGCGCTGCCCACACTCTATCGCAGCCGCAACATGATCGTGTCGGGCGACGAAAAGCAGATGCCGCCGACGGCCTTCTTCACGAGCCGAGTGGAAAGCGACGAAGCCGAGGTCTACGAAGGCCAGGACGCTGAGCAGGAGCTCGGGGAAGAAGAGCGCGAGACCGTTTCGGAGACCTGGAACCGCCGCGAGATCAAGGATTGCCCGGACCTGCTCCAACTGGCGAAGACGGTCCTGCCGCCCACCACACTGCAGATCCATTATCGCTCCGCCTATCGCGAACTCATCCAGTTCTCGAACGCGTCGTTCTACGTCAACAAGCTGAGCGTTCCTGCTCGCCATCCTGCAGACGAGATTCGCCGGATCCGCCCGATTGAAGTTCTGCGTGCCGACGGGGTTTATGAGGACCAGACCAACCGGGCCGAAGCCGAGATGGTTGCCTCCAGCCTGAGACGCATCTGGCTCGAAGCCAAAGGGCCAATCCCGACCGTCGGTGTGGTGACCTTCAATCGCAAGCAGGCCGACCTGATCGAGGAGGTCCTCGAAGATCTCGCCGAACAGGATGTCGCCTTCCGCCAGGCGATCTCGCGGGAGCGCGACCGGGTCGAAGGCGGCGAGGATATGGGCTTCTTCGTGAAGAATGTGGAGAATGTGCAAGGTGACGAGCGCGATGTGATCGTGTTCTCGTCGACCTTTGGCCGCAATGCGCAAGGGACGTTCCGCCGCTTCTTCGGTGTGCTCGGCCAGGCCGGCGGCGAGCGGCGCCTGAATGTTGCCGTGACCCGTGCGCGGCAGAAGGTATTGCTGGTAACCTCGATGCCGGTGCCGCTGATTTCGGACCTCCTGTCGACCCGCCGCCAGGCAAGTTCGCCGCGCGATTATCTCCAGGCCTACTTCGAATACGCCCGTTGTATTTCGGAAGGCGAGCTTGATGCAGCGCAGGCCCTGCTCGCACGATTGACGCCCGAGCAACGCAGCGGCGCGCAACAGGACAAGCTCCAGGACGGACTAGAGGAAGCGGTGGCAGAGGAAATCCGCTCGCTTGGCTGGGAACCTTCACCGGTGAACGAGGAAGGTGCTTTCGGTCTCGACTTCGCGATCGAAGACCCGCGCACGGGACTCTACGGGATTGGCATCGAGTGCGACGCACCGCGCGATCCCCTGCTCGCCCATGCCAGGGCCCGAGAGATGTGGCGGCCTGCGGTGTTGCGGCGGTCGATCCCGGTCATTCACCGCGTATCGTCGCATCGGTGGCACCATGAGCCAGCCATCGAGCGCGCGAGACTGCACAGCGCTATTCAGGACGCAATGGGAGTACGGTCATGAGTGGTCCCAAGGTCGTCCGGATCGTCACGCGCGAGGAACTGATCGACATTTGCCATGGGCATCTAGCGCGCGTTGACGCAGCCCTGGATCGCTGGATCCGGGTCGGACAGCGCAACGATTGCCTGGACGACGCTGCCATCGCGCAAACCCGGAGCCGCCGTGACAAACTCGCAGCGCTCATTGCCGCTGATCGTTTCATGGATCTGCAGAAACAGGCGCCGCAGGAGGAACAGTTCCTGCGCGACGACCTCGACCATCGGCTCGCTGCTGCCGCCGCAGCGCAGGCCGATGCCACGTCCAAGGCTCGCCGTTCTGCCGAGGCATCGGCGGCCGTGCTATCGGCGCTGCGCAACTCCGGCAATCCGATCGACCCCGAACTCGAACAGGGTCTTGCGCGTGGAGACCCCGACGCGACGAGCCGCGCACTGCTTGCCCTTGCGCCCAAGGCCCGCGAAGGCGTCGATCGTCAACTCGCCTCCCGGCTCAAAACCGACGAAGGCTCCTCCTCGTTTGCCGGTTGGTTGGCAAGTGCCCACGAGGAAGAGCGCGATCCGGCCGTCACCAGGATATCGGTCCGGATCGCGCAGATCCGCCAGATTGCCCCAGGCGCGGTTCGCGAGGTTTGGGAAGACCGGCTCGCCCAGGCTCGGTCGGCGCTGCGCGAACGCCGTCACCTCATCCTCGATGCGCTGGAAATCGAGACAGGGCGCAGTCTGACTGCAGCCCGCGAGCGCGAGGAAGCGCTGACCGCCCTCACCGCGATTATTGCGCAAGCGCGCGTTGCGGGGCTGGATGTCGAGGCAGGTTTCGAGGCAGTAGAGGCGCTTTCGACAGAAGCGGCAAGATCGAAGACTGCGGCAGTAGAATCCGCTCTTTTGGACCACCGCAACGCAGCTGCAGTGGCGGCCAGCCGCGACGCATTGCTGTCCGCGCTCGGCGAACTTGGCTATGAGCTTACGGAAGGCATGGCGACCGCCTGGGCCACGGATGGCCGCCTCGTGCTGCGTAGCGGCGCGCGCCCCGACTATGGTGTGGAGGTGAGCGGTAGTGAGCGGGTTCAGATGAAGCCGGTCGCGTTCGAGCGCGGCGGCATTGGCCCCGATGCCGCACGGGACCGTGACGCCGAAACGATCTGGTGCGGCGATGTCTCGCGGCTGCAGTCGGCCTTGGCTGCCGAAGGCGGCGGGCTCCATATTGAACGGGCTCTCCCCGTTGGTGCGGTCCCGTTGAAGCGCATCGCGCTTGCACCGGACGGCGATGAAGCGCGCGCCAGCATGCCCAGCCTGAAATCGAAGAGCCTGCGCTGATCGCTAGCGCCGGTGCGTCCGGCGGTACGCTTCGGGTGTTTGAAAGCCGAGCGCCCAAAGACCGCGTCCCGCGCGCCGCGCGCGGCTTTCCGGCAGGACATAGGCAGTGCTGTAGCGGCGATAGGCGATGGCCCAGCCAGCTTCCACAGCAGCGCTGCCTATATCGGTTCCATCGACACGGCAGGTCGCCAATAGACGCCCATATTGATCGCGTCCGCTTGGCGAGCATCGCACGATGCGTCCCTCGACTCGATGCTCCATCCATTGGGCAGCGAGGCGACCGCAAGGCACACGCTGTCTGCGCCCGCACCATTGCGCGCGCTCGGGTGCATCGATCCCGGCGATCCGCACGCGTTCGCCTTGGATCCTCAGCGTGTCGCCATCAACCACGATAGCCGGTCCCGAGACCATTGCGGACGCAGCAAGTATGGCAAGAAGGTATCCCATTTCCCTTAGGCTCTGCGCCCGGTTGCAGTATAGTTCAACGCAAAGTTGGCGGCGCATTGGAGGTATATTTGGTTACGAGCCGGCAAGTCGCGCGCGGTGTTGTTCGCACGATGCGCGCAATGGATCGTAGTGCAAAGCAGGCCGAGCGCCGTCGGGTGGCCTTTCAGAAGGCCGTGCAACGCGAAGCGATGCTCGATGCATCCGCACAGGCAGCGAGAGAATTTGACGAGATCATCGAGGCCTTGACGGGCGCTCACCGCAAGCCACCCTCGCTTGTGAACTGGACGTCCACTGCGTCGAAGTCCGAGGCTCCGGTTCCGGAACGGACCTCGGCGACGGAAGATGCGGCACGGCGCAAGGCCGCGGATTATCAGCCTGGTTGGGTGACCAGGGTTCTTAAGCGCGAAGCAAGGGCCAGGCAGGCCCTCGAAGACGCCGTCGCCGCAGCACGCGCCGCGGACGATCAGGCGCATGTCGCGCGAAAGCGCGAAGTGGAGGACCATAACGCCAGTATCCGCTTCGCGCGGCGCGTCATGGCGCTCGAGCCCGACGCAATGGTCGAGGCCCTTGAACAGCATTCCTCGCTGGATGACCTTCCCTTCAGTGTCGAGGGGCTGGACACCTTGTTCATGGACGGCCGCGTGGTCGCGGTCGTCGAGGGGCTGGATCTGGAAGACATACCCGACCAGAGCGTGTCCCTGCTCAAGTCTGGCAAGGCCTCGGTAAAAGCTATTCCGATCGGGCGGCGACACGAGTTGCATCGTGAAGCCATCTGCTCGGCGGCCGTGCGGGTGGCGCTGGAGTATCTCGCGATACTCCCCCTTGAGGAAATCGAAGTGGTCATGCTTGCCGATCTGCTCGATCGGGCGAGTGGGCACATTCTCGCACAACCGGTGCTCTATCTTCGTACTACGAAGCAAGCCTTAAAGACCGTCAACCTTGAGCGGGCAGAAGCCGGGGCTCTGGTGGAACGCCTGGGCGGACATTTCGAGTGGACGAAGCGGGACGGGTTCAGGGCGATCAACCCGGCCGCGTTCGGGATAGAACTACCTTAGCCTGAGGCGGTTGATGCACGTTCGGATGGCGGTGTCATCGCCCATGATCGCGCAAGATCCTCGCGAGTCCGGCATCGACCACCGCGAGCTCCGCCGCATCCGCGTCAGAGAGCGTGGCGATCATGAACTCCTGCGTGTGATAGGGTTCGCGGATCTCCAACCTGCGCCGCGCCAGACGCACGAATTCCAATGCCTGCGGGCTTTCGCCATCAGCGGCGAACCGGTTCCAGCGGAAGTTGGGCGGATCGTACACCGCCGATGAATCCGGCAGGAACAGGATCTTCGGAACCTGACCTAACTGCGGACTGACATCGAAAAGCTTGCCGTCCCTGCCCTGCCAGACGGCGTGGTGCTCGGCTTCGAAGTAGAGCTCCGGGATATGCCAGATGGCCCAGCCATAGACCACACGCCCGCCCGACTTGGCAATCTTGCGGCTGACATTGTCGAAGCACGCGGAAGGTTGGGCCCCGGGGGCCGGTCGGGAGCGGACATAAACCGGCCGGCCCGCCGAAATAGTTTCGCAAAATGCGAGCAGATCAGTCGTGATCCGCTGAGGAAGAGTGACGATCATGGATCATGCAATACACCAACAGGCTCTACACGGCGATTGCACCTCCTCAAAATCTGCGGTGAGTAGCTCCCGTCAAAAACTGGTTACAGGCGGGCTCAGCGGGCTTCATGGCTCGGCGACGGTGGCAGCTAACGACCAGACCCGGTCGCTCAAGGCGATAGCACCCAATGTCGCTGCTAGCCGAAAGCGGTCGATCGCGGAAGGCTAAGCGGAAGTTCAGCAATGTGCCCAATATTGGCCATACAGAGCGCCTCGGGCTAACCCATAAGCGCCGACGTTCATTTAGGTGATTACGCTGTTTGCAAGCGGTGGCGACGTCATCGTAGTGGCATTGTTCTAGTCGCTACGGCCAGCATCTGTCATTCTTCTAGGATAGGTTGCTCGACAACTCTCCGATTATAAATGTGGGGACAAAACCGACGTCGCGGACGTGGTCGTAGATTCGCATCGCGAGGTTGACCTTCGGCATCCAGACCCGTCCGGTCTCAACCGCGAGCGACGCAGGCATCGCTGGGAAGAGGTGGAGCAGGGTCTGCTCCCCGTAGCGGGTCTGGAGCTCCTCGTAGAGGGCCCTGAGCGTAATGCGATAGGCGGACAGATCTTCTGGCTGGCGGACTACGTCATTGCCGGGGTCGTGCACCGTGATCGACCATATGGCCGTGTCCTCGCCGAGCACCCTGTGGATGCGATCATCGTTCACGTGGGCGCTTACCGCGATCTTTAGAGCCACAGGTCCCTTCGCGCCTTCTGGCGGGCGCGAAACCTCAAACTCCAGTGGATCCCGATCGCGCTGCCAGTTCCAGGTCTCCGGCTCTCGGTGCCGCTGATGGACCGTCGTCGGGACGATGTCGTAGAGAAGGCGGCCGAGCTCTATCAGCAACGGTTGGGGAGCGAGCGCGAAGACGCTCAGGTGCTTGATCTCCTGCCGTTCGATGCGACCACGGACCTTCTCGGCGAACAGCCGATCGAGGTTGCGTCTCTGGATCGCCCAGTAGTCCTCCTCATTGTCGCGGACGGCCTGATTGATCATTTCGAGATCGATGGTGGTCCGCGTGGCCGGATGCCTCAGCGGCGGCATTGCGGCGAAGATGGCCTGAGTCGAGAGCAGCGCCTCGTTGGAGCCGATCGTCGCGCCGAAGCGAAGCACATGGGATGCATACTCCGCGCTAATGCCGGTGTTGGTGGCGATGCGGGCCTCGTGCTCCTCCTTCATGGCGAGGAGCATCTCCTCGGTGTGCGCGTCCTTCTCGTCCACGTCGACTATCTTGTGATGGCGGTGACAGAGGATCATCAGGTTGTTGAGATCCGCCGCCAGGAGCGGGGAGCGTATCGCGTCGCCTCTCGGACCGTTCGGGCTGTCCGCCACGATATGTGCGATGAAGCCGAACAGGCCGTCGTCGTTGTTTGCGATCAAATCCCCCACGAGGTCGACGTTGCATCCACGGTATTCGCAGCGACCTCCAGACCTAGCCCAGATGGCGGACTGGATTCGCTGCGGAATTGAGGTCTTGGACATCTTGTCTTCTCGCGCTCTGAGTTTAGCCGGCGGCCGGGCCGATGTCGATTGTGACAGGCCTCGGTTCGAGACCCTGTTCGAAGAGCGTGGCGCTGAGGCTGAGCCATCGCCAGTGCACCCGGACCACGAGAAGGATCGCGAAGGGGATGTCCCGTTCGCCTCCGACCAGATTCTCCATCGAACTCACGTCCTCGAAGCTTGGCACCGGCGGATGATTGGGATGGGAGTGCCATTCGCCGAGGTAGTTGAAGCGCTTGAAGTCGGAACCGGTGCGATCGAAGAAGTCGGACAGCGCGATCCTGTGGTCATCGACGGAGCGAACGAAGTGGGCGGCGCCTCCGGTCTGGGCGTCGATGGTGAAGTCGACGATCAAGAATTCTCCCGGCGCCAGTTGCTCAGCCATGAGGACGCCGCCTATCTCCACGGCTCCCGCGGCCTTCACGGCATTATGCAGTCGCACCCTGACGTCCCTCGGGAGGACGAGCCTCAACCCTCGTCTCCCTCGGACAGGTCGGGGAAGAACTCGCTTGTGAAGGCCTCGAGCTCTTCGGCAAGCCGCTCGTCCTTCTGGGGACCCCATTCCCCCAGTGGCACGAGATCTATAGGCCAAGTGTCGAACGGGGCCTGGAAAATCCATTCGGCCTTCAGCCCAATCGCGTAGGCGGCATGGGGGAAGATCGAAGCGTCTCTGACCAGCGCATCGATTGCTAGCCTGGACATGTGGCCCGCGATCAACGAGACCTCGGCATCGTCAGCGATCAGGGGCGGCAGGTCCTCGTAAAGCTGGAGGCCGTATTGGTCAGACGCGCCCTGCGGCACGTCGATCCCATGGTCGTCGCACCAAGCAAGGATCTGGCGTCTCGCCGCGTGGGGTACGGGCTCTTGGTCGGGCCGGAGCCTGGCGACGAGCCCACCGACGCCGCCTGCGAACACTTCGCCCCAGACCATGACCTTCCGCTCGTTCCGGGCCACCGCGGCGCATAGGTTGAACACCTGGGCATCGGCCGTCGCATCCACGATCAGATCGCTACGACCTATCGCTTCAAGCGCGGCATCGGTCGAGGCCGAGCTCTCCTGGCCACCGAGCAGGATGCGATGCACCGTGACCGCCGCAGAAGGATTAATTGTCTTGATGCGCTCGGAGACCGCGTTCGGCTTGTTCAGCCCCACGGACCGCCAGTCCAGATCGTTGCGCACAAGATTGCCAGGGAGCAGCACATCCCCATCCACCAGCACGAAGCGACCGATGCCCGATCGAGCCAGGGTCGCAGCGATCTTGGAACCGACCGATCCGCATCCCACGATTGCGACGGTCGCCCGGTCGAGACGTTCGTATTCTGCTGGGATGCGGGGTGCGTCCTTCGGGAGCACTACCGTCCTGTAGTCGAAGACAGCGCGGTTGCCGCTCCCGCTTGACAGAGACATCATCGAAATCTGGGTGTCGCACTCGATCAGCATGGCGAACTCCTCCTGGGAGGAAGCGACTAGAGACTCGAGGTCCGGACGCTTGAGCGTGCTCACGACCGTTTTGAAGAAGTCATAGGTGGCGACGACGCCGTTTCGGACGCTCGGTATGATCTTCACAGCGATGCCGGTCCTCTTACGAAGACCCGCGAACTTCGTGTCCCAGTTCCAGATCGGCTCCTCCTTCGTGCCGATCCGTCGGACGAAGGCCAGCCAATGGCCAGCGCTGAAGTGCTCCGAGGTTTCGAGTTCGACCGGTTGATGCAGGGCGAGGCTGCCCATCACGTTGACCAGATCGCCCGGCAGGAGCAGGCGGTTAAACGATCCGCGCACATCCTGTCCGACCGTGGTTCGGTGGGCGTTGTCAACCGTTGCAGTTGCGCCGGGACTGGGCCGTTCACCGCTTAGAAGCCTATGAGCGCTCTCGATCATCATCGCGCCAGTGAAGGCCGGATCCCAGTTGTCGGGTCGGTATTCGAGGCACAGTTCCCCGCCCGCGCCGTACTGATGGTTCGATAGCCTCACGCCATCGCGCGGAGTGATCTGAGGCGGGGTGTCCGGAAAGAAGCTAGGGAAGGTTAGGGTCAGCGCGACCGGCCCGTCCGCCCGAGCGATGTCGAAGTCGGCGCACAGACGCGCTTCTGGCGTCAAACGCCAACTGACCGCGCTCAGCCAGTCGGACCGCTCCTCAAGGTCTGCAATGGCGACGCGTTCGCTACGGGCTCGACTGGGCTGTGACGCCCACCAAATCACGCGAAGCCCTGGGGCTTGCTGGGGATCCGCGGCACCGACCCGAAGGACGGCGACGATGAGGACGCCGCGGCGGCCGTGGCGCCTCGAAGAAGCGAGCCCGAGCCTGATCTCGAGCGATTCTCAGCGCGCTTGGCCAATTCCTGCCCGACGTGCGGAGAGAGCTTCTCGGTGATCGCCGTTTGAGTGCTGAGCTGGGCGATCCGCGAGAAGTCGGTCTGCGCCTGGTGGAGCCACTGGAAGAACGCAGTCTCGCGCTCTGGGTGTTCGGCCCACTTGTCGGCGAAGTTCTCGAGCGGGTCGCTCGGGTTCGAAATCCAGGCGCGCCCATTTGCGTCCCGAAGGACATGGCGCTCCATCCCCGAGAGGATCGAGAAGAGCGCATCCGCGACGTCCTCCTCGCCGTTATAGGCGTGGGCCGCGAGCGTCGTGATGATGATGGAGATCGGGCAGCTGTTGGTCTGATCGTGCTGAAACATAATGTCCCGATGCCGCTTCAGGATCATGATCGAAGACTGCAGCGGGGTGCGAACGCGGTAGTCCGGAATTTTCTCCACGCTGGCGTTGATGGACTTGGCGAGGGCGCGCTTTCGTTCGTTGAGGACCACAATCATCTTCGACTTGAACCATTCTAGGTAGCCCTTGGGATTAGACCTGGGCCAGTCGTCCGTCACCGAGGCGTAGTTCCAGCGCTCGTTGTCCGTAATACCGATCGCGGTCGAGGCCCACGTGGCGTCCATGCTCCGGGCTTCGAGCATTTTGCGGACCGTGGCGCCGTTGGGCAAGGCGGGGACGACGTCCATGTGGAATTGGGCGCCGTCTGCGTAGTTCAGCGTCCAGCAGCGCCGGCCTTCTCGGAGCGGCTTCACCATCGCCTTCGAGCGGCGGTACTCCTCGATCTCCTTGCCGACCATCAACTTCAGCTGGTGCTGCGACAGCTGCGTCTTACCGAGCCCCTCTAGTTCGCAGACCGCGTCGACGTCGTACTCCTCCTGGAGGTTGAGCGGCTTGATGACGGTGCCGAGCCCGAATGATCCCTGGACGTAGACAGCCGGCGAGTAGGCAGCGATTGTGGAGGCGGGGCGGTTTAGCCACCGGCCGAGGGAATGGTAACTTTCGTTCGCCTGCTCATAGCGGGTTTCGCTGATGTCGAGCTCGTCGACGAGCGCCTCGATGTAGCGGCGAGACGTGAAACTGGCAGTCGTTCCCATGGTGTCCCCCTGACGGCTGGTATTCACCATATGTTCTGGGGCCGGATGCCCCGATTTTCAACCCTCGAGATGCGATCTTTCAAATGGATCAGGGTGTGATCCGCACCCATCCGCAGCGGCATTTCTCTTGAGCAATCTGAATGAAAGCCTGCTCTTCCCTGTTAGCTACCCAAGACCTGTCACTCGCCTAACGGCCATATACGGTCGCGATCTTGGCCCTCCAGGTCAGACGCCGAGCGTCAGGTACTGGCGTTGGACCTGCCGTTCAGCCCGCCGTACGGGAATGACGGGATTGTCCCACGAAACACCGTCGGCAACCAGTCCAGCGTGATTGACCGAAAGTTCCTGATCTCGACCTTGCGAATCCTTGCCACTCAGTCCCACGCCCTCAGAGCCATACGGAGAACATTAGCCTCTGGCATGCTCGGCTGATAGTCGAAGTCTGGCTTGGGGAAGCCGATATCAACCGCTTTGAGAAGTTCGAGCAGACTTCAAATAGACCTTTGCCACGTCATAAAGTGGCCGGGTCCATCATCAGGAGCGGCCAGGAAATGCGGCGTGAGGATATCAATCAGGACCTGCGGAATCTGGCCTTTGACTTTTTCAACTGGTTCTCCCGCTTCGAGTTTGCGCTTAAGGAACAACGCTTCCTCAAGAACAGGACGATCGGCGCGCGGGCCGAACCGGATTGGGACAAGTTCGTCAAAGCCCATCGTGCCGCTTACGCCGTATCTCCCGCTGCGGCGGCGCTCCTCACCGAAAAGCCCCGGCGCCAGGTCGTCGGCGACCCGGAACACGGCTTCGAGGATCTGCCATTCCCGCCGAAGACCGTCGACCTCGACAAGGTGGTTGCCTATGCCAAGACCGTGCGGAACAACCTCTTCCATGGTGGCAAGCATGGCCACGATCAGTGGGATGACCCCACCCGGATGCGCCGCCTGCTAGAATTGACCATCACCGTTCTGGCGGAGCTCGCTGCCCTCGGCGGGTTCGGCGGCGACTATGACCGTTACTACTGACCGGTGACCGCGATGGAACCCTTAACCTATTTCATCGACGAGAGCGGCCACAGTGGCGATCTGGCCTCAGTCAAAGCGCTCGATTTCGCCAATCAGCCAGTGTTCGCACTGGCGTGCATCGGCGTGGCGGACGAGAAAGCGCTAGCCGAAGAGATGGAGCGCCTACGTATTATACATCGATGCGGACCGGGTGAACTCAAGTCCGACATGGCGCGCCTGCCGCATTTCGTTGCCGACCTTGTTGCCTATCTTGAGGCCCGCGACAGCCCGATCTTCATCGAATTGGTCGACAAGCGGTTCTTCATCGCGATCCATATCGTCAACCACCTCCTCTGTGGCGGGCTCGGGGTCGATCGCGTCCCCATGCCCGAGCGCAACGCCGTGGCTGAGTTCCTGACCGATCAGTCGTCAGATCGAATTCTGCTCGACTACATAGCCGTCTGTCGTGATCCCTCAGTCGAGGCTCTTCGCGGCCTCCTGCAGGTGCTGTGGGCTTGGCTCGACGAGTCTGACGAAGACGTCGCCCGCGTCGCACAATTCCTCACGATGGAGGCACGCGACCGCCTCGATCTGGGCGAGACCCCGCTGGAGAGTTTCCTGCCCCTCCCCGATCGGACCGAGACCGACCGTATGGTTTGGATGCTGCCGAACCTCACATGCCTCACCAACATCTACGCACGCATCAACCTGTCGCGACCTGAGGGTGTCGGCGGCATTACCCTCGTGCATGACGAACAGCTGCAATATGGCGCCGTCCTCGAGTCGAACAAAGCATTGGTGGACGACCTCGCACAGCAGGGAAATGCGCCGCAGGCGTTATTCGCCAACTATGATTTATCTGGTGTGGCGGATCTCCGCTTCGCCGCCAGCAAGAGCGAGATCTGCCTTCAGGCTGCAGACCTCTTGGCCGGTTGCGCGATGCGCTTTGCCCGTGGCGCGACCACAAAACGCCGCAAGAAAGACTCCGCGCTTCGCGATGCATTCTTTGCGCTGCTCGGACTCACCGATGCGGGACGAGGGCGGGGGATCAATCTCGTTTTCACCTACGCCGCGCTTGAGAAAATGGGGGTGCCCGTTTTCCGGCCACCGCCATGGCTTGACGTCGATGGGTGATGATGGGCCGCGAGCACCCCAAGATCTTGGTGCCGCCGCTTGTTTACCGGTCCCTTCCGCATGCCGCAGGACCGGGTTCGGCAAGCGGTGAAGCCGCTACATGAACAGACGATATGGGTAGACGTTACGCGGCAGGTCCGGAACATTTGCGATCGTCCTCGCCAGGCGCTGCGAGTACCGGATGCTCACCGGGACCGCATCGTAAAGCGCGTCGTTGTTCCAATCCATTTTCGTGAGGGCGAGCGCCTCTCGGGCGGTAATCTCGAGTGGCCCTCTGCCAGCATGCCGGATCAGCTGGAGCGGCTTGGGGATGCTTTTCTTGCCCTGATAATAATCACCCTTGGTCGATACTTCGGGCGCGTTGCCGGCAACCCAGACCAGCGCGGACACACCGGATCGGGGAACCATGACGCCCCTCGGAACGGGATAGCCAGACGGCCAGCTCGGCGGCTTGGGCCTGCCGGACTTGATCAACCACACGCCGCGCCAGCTCGCCGAGGTTCCGATCTCGACGCACTCGACCTCGCTTACGCCGGACAGGGCGTCGAAAGCGCCAGCCAGCTCACCTTCCTTGAAGGCCGTGGTCTTGTGGATGACCATACGCTTCGGCAGGTTTCCACCGTTGCGCCCTTGATAGAGCGCGAGGCTTCGCGCCAATACGGCCCGCATGTCATCCCGGCTGAGAAACGGGTTCCGCCGTGCTTCGGCAAGGTCGGTCACAGGATCGCGCGCTTCGAACGCAACGAACTGCATGCCCCCGCCGTCCATGTCGAACACCTGCGAACAGCAGGTTACATAATGGGCGTCGCGCTGGTCGCCGCGTAGGGCATAGGCCAGGCCGATATAGGCCGTGTCGGCCGGCACACCCTGCAACGGTGCCAGCTTCCATGGCGTGCCGCCGGCCTTGACGTACAAAGCCGTCGCCAGCCGCCAGGCAAGAGACGCCTTGTAGGTGAAGGTGAATGCACGATCGTTGAGCACCTGCGTGGGGATGTTGTGCTTGGCGCCCAGCGCCTTCAGCGCATCGTGCGCGTCGAAGAACTTACCCCGTGTCGCTCCATTCCATGCGTCCGGAAAGTGAACAAGAACAACGTCGAACGTGTCCCGCACCATGTCCAGTCGCCGGAGGGCGGCCTCCATTGATTGGAAAAGCTTCTCTTGCAGCGTTCCATCGCCGGGCAGGGAATCAAGCCGATCCGGCCACTTCACATGCGCTTCGGCCGGTGCCGATTCCAGCGCCACGTGGAAAAGCCGCTCGAACCCGGGGTATTCCGGGACATATTCCGTCCGATCGTTGGGGCGGTGCGCGTTACGCAGCGACATCATCAACTCGCCGCGGAGCCTGAAGGCGCTTTCCGGTCCGACCGTCGCGATCCGAACCTTTGGCGTGTACCCGCCGAACGATCCTTTCGAATAGGGACCGTAGTTCAGCAATCCCCGCAGGGGATGGACGTCGACATGCGTCGTATCTGACGGCGAGAAGGCCAGGTCCGCCTCATCGAGCAACGTGAACGGGGGGAGCTTTGCAACGAGAGCAGGATTGGCCATCATCTGCTCCGATCGAAATAGGCGTGATGGTGACCGGGTCTACTCCAGCCGGTGAACGTCGAAAGGGAGAAACGGGCGTCGATACCCGTCCCTTCGTCCAGCCCGAATGCCGAGGCTGGACCACGTCGATGTGTCAGAAGTTGGGACCAGGCGTCGATGATCCCGGCCCAGCTTTTGTTGAAGCGGGGCGCCCACTGCTCGCGCCGCCAATCGCCTGCGGGGTCGCCGCCACGATGGGTGGAGCCACCGATAGGGTCGGCAGCAGCGAATTCCCGCTCGTTCAATTCCTCCCCCACCTCAGGCTTCGGGATGTCGACGAAAGTGTAGGGTTCGAAGCCACACCACCACCGACCGTCGATCTGCTCAAGCTTCAGGAAGATGCCTTCCTGATAAGCGTACCCCAGCTTCGGGACCTTGCCGGTCAGCGCGCTTCCATAGGCCTCGCGCAGCGTTCGCAAAGTCTGCTGACTGCGGCGGAGCCATTCCGGGTCGCCGCCATCGCGCCGTGCGGCCACCACGATGGAATGGCCTGAGCGCTTGTAGCGGGTGTTGAGGGGTCGGCGCCGCGCCAAAGCGCGCACGAGCGCATCGTATAATAGGCCCAGCGCCCAGCTGTCGCTGAGCGGATCGAGCTTTACGGTGCCCGCAAGCTTAGGCCCCAGCGGCGCCAGCGCTTCGAGCACCTGTTGGTCGTTGCCGAACACAGCCAACTCCCGGCCGAGGGCGGCGACTGTTGCGGGGCATTTCTTCTCCTTCAGCAGGGCCCGTATCTCGGGCGTCGATGCCACAGTCGCGAGCGTCATCCGCCTGGCCATCTGTGGCATCTCTTCCACCAGCAGGGCGGAATAGCGCAAAACCGGAAACTTCCGCGCATCGAGGGTCGGAAGCTGCACCGGGATCAGTCGGGGAGCCGGCCGTCCGGCCATTACCCAATCATAAAGCGCGGGCGGGAGATCGCCGATCCTGACGAGGTCGGCGGCCAGTTCATCGAAGGTCGCGCATTCAACGACTGCCACGTCTACGCCGGCATCCCTAGCTCGGGCCAGAAAGTCCGTGACGGCAGGCAGGACGCGAGAGACGGACGACGCTACCCAATAGAGGCCATTGGGAAATGGCGACGGGCTTTTGAGCACGTCATTAAGCGCCTCCATGATGGACGCATCACGACCGCTATAGCCAACGAAGACGCAGCCGAAGCGCTTGCCGGCTTCGACTAGGACGTGACGCATGCGAGCGTCCTGTGTCTTCAGTTCTGACCCGGTGTTCTTGATCGCGATCGACTGATAGTCGCCGTGAAGTTTAGCCACCAACGGCCAGCCTGACTCGTTCAGGCATCGCATAGCCCGGTCCGCGGAATCGATTGCTGCGACTGTCGGCCTCACCTGCTGTGCGACCGGCAGGAGCGCATTCGCAGTGACGGTGGCCTCCTCGATCAGAGGGTCAAAGTTCGTCGTGAAGACGCAGTCGACCATGCCCGCCGCGATGAAAGCCGCCAGGGCCTTTTGCCCAAAACAGGGAGTACCCTTGGAAATCGCGTCGTCGATATATTGCCGCCGCAGCCGGGCCTCTGGGTAAACCGCTTCGAAGGCCTTCGCATATTCGGTGGGATCTCCGTCGGGGGGAAGGATCGCCGTCTTCCTAAAAAAGGCATCTATTCTGTCCGTCCAGATCGGATCGGCAGTGTCAATCTCTCGTCGTGAAAGGTTGTTCTCGCGGCAAAATATCAGCGCCTTGAAGTCCCGGATCATCGCATATCCCGTGGGAATGCCAGACGCGGCCGAGGCTCCGGCGCCCAGAAACCAACTCACCACGTTGGGCCGAAGCGCGAATGCAGTGGCAAATTGCGAAGCGGTGATCGTCTGAACGGAACTGATAGAAAGCTTCCTTGGTCAGGTCATCGACAGCCCATCATAGTTTGTGAATTGCGAAGCGCTGTAAAGCATCTTCGTCACGTTACCCGCAGGTACGACGACGAGCTTCGCGTGACTGATCCCGTCGATCTGCTGGGCTATCCAATCGCTGACAAGCCGGGCGTCATGGAGAAGCTGGCGGCTGCCGTTGAAAGCGCCTTCCTTAGGTCTGATGGAGTTTTCACCATCACTAAGGCATCCGAAGCGCTCATAGGACGGAGATAATGGGCGGTTCTTTTCCGAAATTCGATTCCAATCGGGACGCTGTGAACGGCTGCTCTCCGTTGAACCCGCCGTTCGGCTTGGCCTCGGTGGATGGCGGATTTGTCCCAGAACCCGCCTATTGCAGGGCTGCAGATAATGCGCCTGGTGATCAACTCAGGCCCCACTCCACCTTCGCTCAAATCCGAGGAACGTCCCCGAACGGCCGGTTAACGACCGCCAAGACAGCTTCCGCCACAAAGACGCGATTGCGACGATAGCCCGTCCGCTCGACAAGGATGTTTGCCTCGACAAGCTGGTTGATGGCCGCAAGGGCCTGCGGTTTTGAAACACCCAGCTTTCCGGCCAGACGCGTCAAGGTGATCACCGGATAATCGACGAGGAGATCAAGCGCGCGCAGCGACGCCGACCCTGCTCTGAACTTGCGTCGCCCTCGCCAATCGGCGGTCAATTGCCCAAGCGTGTCGCGCGTCGCGAACAGCTCTTCCACGGTGCCGGTAATCGCGTCCGAGAGATAGCCGATCAGCGGCGCCCAATCGAGCCGCTGCTGGGCAGCTTTCAGCCCCTCATAATAGCCTGCGCGGTTGGCCGCGATGAACGGTGCGAGATAGAGGGGCACCTGGCCTTCCGCCGCCATCATAAGCGGCAGCAGAAGCCGACCGACACGCCCGTTCCCGTCGGCGAAGGGATGGACGGCCTCGAAATGGGCGTGTGCGACCGCCATCCGTGTGATCAGGCTCTGCGAGACCGCCTGCATGCCTTCGCAGCGCATATAGGCCATGGTTTGCTCAAGACATGCAGCGGCACAATCCGGGGGTGCCGGATTGTAGGTCGAAGTCGAAATATGGCCTGTGCCGCCGATCCAGTTCACGACGTCTTTCAGCTCCCCCGGGACTCCTCGGTAGTCGGGGTCGTGGCGCATCGCCTCGCGATGCAGTTCCTTGACGAGATCGATCGTGAAGATATCGACGCCGTCGTTCGTGGCGCGAGGTAGCAGGCGATCGAGTGTCAGGGCGTAGTCACGAACCTGACGGGCCGCATCGCGGGCATTGTCATCGTCTTCTTCAACCGTCAGCAGTTCGTTGAGGGTCGAATGCGTTCCCTCCATGGCGGAGCTGTCAACGGCTTCACGCCGGCTGAGCGTTCGACTGATGACGTAAGGATCGGGCGCGCGTTCGGCGAGCGTCTGGACGCGACCGAGCATGGAGAGTGCACGGTCGTGCGCGAGCTGAACGGCCTGTATCGGCAGTCCATCTTCAGGCGGCGGCAGCGGGATGACGCCGTAGTGATTGTCAAAGGGGGCAGGATAGCGAACCAGCCGCTCGCGTAGCGCCCCTGCAAGGTGGTTTCTATGCACTAAGCCTTCCCATACCGACCTTAGAACGCGATCCAATGAAGGAATAATGGCATAAACCTAAATAAGATACAATTTTTAGGGGCCATGCTTAGGGATCATCTGGTGCTGAACGGGTAACGCCACCATCAGGCAGCCTCCCATACGCGGTTCAGAATCTGAGCCGCCAATGCCGCCTTATCCTGTGGAAGGAAGCGGCCATAGTGCTGCGCGACAGTTTCCGGCGTATCCTGGATGGCATAACTCGCCTGCTCGTAGGAGCCGGTCTGCTTGAGAATATGCGTTGCCAGGACATCGCGCACATTGTGCGGCCCATGCGGCAACAATCCCTCGATCGCCCCCCGCCCCGTGTAGGGATTGCGAATGCCATATCGCTGGATGGTCAGCCGCCAGGCTTCGTAGAAGGTGTTCATGTCGTAGGACGCATTCCGGCTCGTAATCTTCATGGTCTTGACGAAGAAAGTTCCAGGGTCTGCAGCGCCATTCAGGAGAACCGCGCGGTGTTGGCCTATGTAGGCATCGATGTGCCCATAGAGCCCGCCCAGATCGGGAAGGACGAGCCGAAAGGGCCGGTTTCCGAAGAACGAAGAGTTGGCGTTCTTGAAGGCGGACGCCGGCACGAGCACTTCCCAGCCGCCGTCACGCTCGCTCCAACGCAGTTCGCCGCGTTTGGCGAATTCAAGAGCCCTGTCGGCCGTCGGCGTTCGCCCAGGCGGGCAAACCAGCAGTTCCCGCAGATTCTTCTGGCGAAGCCCGAGGTGGAGCCCAAGCCTCAGCATCAGAAATGAACGCACTGCTTCCGCGGCCTGGCGAGGGTAGCGCCTGGGATCGGGCATCAGGCGGATGATTTCCTCAGTGATGCGGCGATATTCTCCAACCGGGCTATCCGCCTCAAGGATCGGCATGATGGGCTCGAACGGGTCGCGATGGACCCGGGCTACGCGCTGGACCTCCTTGGACCGCGCCAGCCCGTGCTTGTAGAAGCGATCGCACGCCCCCTGCCAATCGGCCCGGACCGCCTCGATATCCGCCTGAGAGACCAGTCCGTGGATTGGCTGCAAGCGCCCCGCGAGTGCTGGTGACTGGCGCAGCCAACCCGTCTCCGCCCGCGTCAGCGACAAGGCAAGCTGGAGCATATTCACTTCCCACACCGTGAAGAAGCCCCGTTTCGCCTCGCGCCACTGGATGTACCAATCCCAGATTGCGGGGAAGACGAGCAGTCCCATCGCGAGGCGATCTGGCGGCACTCCATGGCCTCGCACCGGGCCGCCCTTCCCTGCCGCGAGCGCGCCAAACAAGAGCCCCAAATGCTCGACCTTCTGGAAAGCCGTGCTGCCGTTCCAGACGCCGCTGCGCTGAAAGCCGATATCCGTCAGTGTCGCCGTCTTGAACCGAATGAGCTGGGCCATTTCCTCGGCAAGCGCGCGCGGTGCATCGGCGCTCGCGGTTTCCAGCTCGCATTCGACCTGATCGCGAAACCACCCGTCCTCAGGTTCCAGAGACCTGTGAACACCCGGTTTCCTCCCGGTGATCCCGGGAAACCGAATGGCGTAGCGATGCTTCGAGGCCTCGGCCTGATACCGCCGATAATCGGTGGCCCCGGAGATCACGACGGTGCGGACCCACTCGAGGATCTCGGCACGTTCCCTTGCCGGGCGCCGGTCAAAATCGTCGGGCAGATGCCAGGCGAACCTGCGCTGCTCAGAGGGCGTCAGTCCCTGCAGCTTGCGATGCCCGCTTGGCGCGCGGCTGATCGTGGGAAGCTTGGCTTTGAAATAGCCATTCGGCAGGCCGTATCGCCCCTCGATCCTGGACAGTATCCCAAGGCTCTTCACTGTCGTCGGCGTCTTCTTGCCTGCCGCCCATTGCAGCAGGGTGGATCGTTCTACGCGGTCACCGTGATGCACAAGGCACCTGTGCAGATAGCAGATCGAATCGCCGTGGCGCGTTGCGTGCAGGAGCAGGGCTTCGTGGAAGACGTGCACATCTTCCCAAACCGTCTGGTGCGGCTCGGGAAACTCGACAATCGGCTTGGGCTTTGCGCCCCGCTTGCTACTGGCGCTTACAGTTTGTGGTAGGAGGTCAATCAACTCGGGCGGGGTAACAACTTGCTTCAAGGCCATAGAAATTCGAGCTTTGCCCCTAATGCGACCATGCTGGAGCGGAGCGCCAATTCCTCAGGGTGACATAGCCCGCAACACACTCATGACGCGCCAGTGGCTCGCCGCCGGCACATGTCCAGACTTCACGCCCCATAATCATGCAGCTTCGGAAAAGCGCACCTCTGCAAGGTTGAGCCATTGCGCCATCCGATTGAGCTCGGCAGTCAGCCGCTCCATCGTCTCGGGAGGTGCACCGGGTTCAAGGGTTATGCGAGGGACCCGAAGCACGCCCGCTGCCCGGTCTGCCTTGAGGTCGACGCGCGCGACCAGCCCCTCATCCATGAGGAAGGGCAGGACGTAGTAGCCGTGGATCCGTTTGTCCTGAGGGACGTAGATCTCGATCCGATAGCGAAACCCGAACAACCGCTCCGCGCGGCCGCGCTCCCAGATGAGCGGATCGAACGGAGCAAGTAGGGCAGATCCGGTAACCGGCCTGGGCCGGGGCGCGTCGCGATGCATCCAGGCTTTCTGGCTCCAGCCCTGCACGCGCACGGGAACCAGGACTCCGGCATCGACCTGCGCAGCGATGGCATGGTCGGCCTCTTCGGGTTTGAGCCGGAAATAGTCTCGCAGGTCTGATGCGGTCGCCACCCCCAATGCCAGCGCGCTGCGAGCAATGAGCTCTAGCTGTGCAGACGCGGGATCGGGCGTCGGAAGATCGAGGATTCGTGTCGGGAGGACCCGCTCGGGAAGATCATACACGCGTGCAAAGCTTCCGCGCCGCGTTGCGGTGGTGATCTGCCCGGACCAGAACAGCCATTCGAGTGCGTGTTTGGTGTGGCTCCATTCCCACCACCCGCTTTTGCTTGCGCCATTCTCAAAGTCTGCGGCGGTAAGCGCGCCCTCCGATCGGATCCTGTCCAGCACAAGTTGGGCCTGCGGCCGCTGCTCTGCCGCGAAGCGCCGCAGAGCCTGATAGCCGATCTCGCCGCGTTCGGCCCGCTCCATGCGCCAGCGGAACAGCGGATGGAGGCTCAGCGGCAAGAGCGAGGCCTCGTGTGCCCAATACTCGAACATCCGTCGCTGATGCCGCCCGCCCCACGCCGCCTCTTCCAGTTCCGCCCGGCTATAGCCGCCAAGACGCGAGAAGGCCGGGAGATAGTGCGCCCGCGTCAGCACGTTCACGCTATCGATCTGGAAGAGGGAGAGCCTGTCCAGCAGGCGAACCAATCGCCCTTCCGCAGGCTGGGCAACACGGCGCGCCGCGAACCCCTGGGCGGCGAGGACAACCCGCCTGGCGTCGCGGAGGGAGAGTTCCATGGTCATCTCAAGGAGATTGGTCAGCCGCTGGCGGCCGGGTCAACGGGGAATCCGCTGGTGGTCGCAGCGGTCGATCGGCCTGTAACCGCCCAGATCAGACAGAGCCCGCAGCCGATCGGATGGATCGCAGAAATTCAACGTCCTCGGGATGCCGATCCAGCATTTCTATGAGGCCGATCGCAGCCTCGCTTGGCGGTGTCGCACCGCTCTCATACTTCTGAAAGGCCCGTCGTCCGCCGCCGATCAGCCTTCCCGCCTCCTCCTGCGTAAGCTTAAGCCGTTCTTTGCGAATCCGGCGGACATGCGCCGCATAAGCAGCCTTCAGTTCCTGGAATGCGGCATCGGAGATCTTCAGATCTTCGCCTGAATGGACGGAATCGCTGTCATCTTCAGGATACCAACCAGGAACCATGACCGTCCGCGAGAACGAGCCAAACGTCACGAGTTGAGGCCGCTCGCCCCGGGTCAGCAATTTTCCCGTCTCGGGGTGAAGTCGTGTCTCAGCCATTGGTTCACGCCTTGAAGGAAGTGAGGACAACATCAACGAGGCGAACTACTCCAGCAACCTGATCTCGACCGCAGCGAAAGTTCGAACCCCGATCCCATTTCCACACATACACCTTGAAGGTTAATTTCGGCAACCGAGAACAGGCGGCGTAGCGCGCGAACCGCACCACGTCTCGTGAGCCTGCGCTGGGCTTGACGATCCGCTGCAGATGAATGGGATGCAAGCGGGGAGCAACTTCAGCCCGCCACTGAAATATCAAGAGTTTCAGGCTCGTACCGACCAGATTAAGCCATTCCATGTTTGGCCCTTCAACGGCTGCTTGTTACCCGAATCTGACGTTTGCGCTAGCATTTGGGAAAGGTCACCACGCGCGCGCCAAACCTCGCCGCCAAGGACCGAGTATTTCCTAATCCGGGGCACCAGATTTGAATGGACGGGATCTGCTTCTTTTATAATAGGATAGTTGCCATTTTTAATGGCTGGAAAAGCGGAGAAGCCCGTGCTGCTTATGTCTGAAACTGTCGACGATTTCATCAAGACGGCTAAAACCTGCCTCACCAAGGTAGATTTTCTCGATGTCGGGATGAAATGCCGGAACGCATGCAATTTTCTGGATAGCATCGGGCAATATGTCGTCGCCACGGATGAAACCAACCAATGCTTTGCCGCCGCTAAGACCGCGATCGGCGAATTGCAGGAAGTGGTCCTGAAAAACACCGGACCAGGTCAGCAGCAGCGCGCTGCCATCGAAGCCGCACGGCAAACCGCCTGGAGCGCCATTGATCGATTGACTGAAGCCCTTTCCAGAACGCGGCTCAGCAAGATCGGTGAGATCGTGGGCTGATTGCAGGGATATGAGGTGGATCGATTTTTGGATCGTTCCAACTCATACCCGCATTCCATTTCGGGGCTTGCCAATGCCGATTATTCCGGACGCCTGCTATAAGGTCGTCGACAATAATTTTGCGCAGCGTGGCGGGATGGAGGCCTACCTGTCTGCATCGCGTCGAAATTATGCGGTTTTGCCGGACACTGTTCTGATCGAGTGGCATCGCAAGAAGGCGATGGCAACCGCCCGGCATGCCCTTCAGATCGCCTGCCGTTATCCTGAGCAGATCATCGTGTTACGGGAAACCTCAGATCAGTTTGATCGCCCTGCCGATTGTGTGTCCATTGTCGAAGCTATGATCGACAAAGCGCAGACGAGAGATTTTCCGGCATATTGCGATACCGTGATCAATGCCCCGGAGAGCGAGGAAATGGTGGAGTGCTTTGCCGGGCATGAGGCCTATGCCCAAGCTCACATTGACAATCTGGTCGAAGAGGGGCTCAAGGTTTACCGACGTTTTGAAAAGGAAGATGAAACGCTTTCAGCGGCGGAAGTCACGGAGCTGAAGGCCTTGGCTGTCGTGCCGACACTCATGTCCCCGGCTATCCAGAAACGCACCTACGAGATGGCTGGCAGCATTGCGGCAGGGATGATCCGGGGGCGGACGCCCGACAAAAGTGCCGATCCCCGCGATATGGCTGGCTTCATCGATAGTCTGGCATTTCGCTATGCCGCCATGATGGTCGGCCTCTGGATTTGTCGCCGCGGATCACCTGGCGCCTATCCGGTCAATCGTCGCAATGTCGGCGCCGATGTCATGGACATCAAGATTGCTGCTCAGGCGAGCTATTTCGATGGCCTTCTGACCCACGAGACGCGGCTCGAACGAGCGTTTGAGAATGCCATGTCACTCATCCGGGCGCTCGGGGGCTACCGTGACAGCGGTAGAAGCGGAGGAGACGGCGTGATCGGTGTCTTGAGGGAAGCAGTGCCGGGCAGCAGTATCTGACAGGGGCAGGTATTTCGGGCTCAGTGAAAATCTTTGCTCCTGACCGGGATTATAGCCTCGCGGGCCGAACAACGTGCGCATGGCCTTGAGGTCGGATGCCGTGCGATCATCCGGCATATCGGGGAGCAGGATAAATGAGGCAACGTACCCGATCTAGCCGCGTTCCCGACCAAAAGGATGTCCGCACCTTCTATGGATTTCTGAAAATGGCCAATCCGCTGGCGGCCCAGTTGCAGTCAATGTGCTGGTTCAATTGGCCGAGCGCAGATTGTCGGGTTCTGGCAGAATCAGCCGATCGAACTGTTGAAGGGAATGACCGTGAAGTCCCACTTCGCCTCATTCACGGCAACCGGCAGCTGCCGACCAACACACGCCATTCGACTAATCAGCTGAAAACGGCGGATTTGATAAAAACCCGCCGTTCACCATCGCTTGGCTCGCTTATCTCAACTTGCTCGCTAGCGCTGCCAGACCATCTTCATAGATGCCTTTGAACAGGCTTACGATCTCGTCTTCCGTCACGCCGGCCGGATCAAACTGCCCGAACCATTCGACACGTGCCGCGTGCCCGTCTTCGATGTCCAGGACGCGCAAGGTTGCCAAATAGTTCGTCTGTGGAAATGGCGCCTTCAGGATGCGATAGCTGTAGCTGCGCGCCTTCTCGTCGAATGCCATGAGGCGTTCCACGATTTCCTCGCCATCAAGGTTGCGGATCCGGCGAATGCGGCCGCCTTCTTCAAGCTGTGACGAGGGGATGTAGAGCAGCCAATCGGGGAGCGCGTTGAAACCACCGATGAGCTCCCAAACTTCGGCCGCGCTGCGGGCGATATCGATGCTTGCGTATGCCTTTGCCATGATAAGTTCCTTTCAACTTTGGTTCTGGAGGATGGGAGGTCAGATGACCCCGGCGGTACGGCGCTGACTCAAAAGGGTCAGACCGAACAGGGTGAGGCCGGCGAAGGTCAGGCCGAAGCCCGCCAATATTGCCGACATGAGGCCGAAGCCGGCGCTGATGCTCAGGCCTCCGCTCCAGGCGCCCAGAGCGTTGGCAGCGTTCAGAGCTGCGAGGTTCATGGCGCCCACAAGGCTGGGAGCTTCGGGTGCGAACCGCGTCAGGCGGACCTGGATTGTCGGGATCGCCATCATCATCGCCCCGCCGACGCCAAACAGGCCGGGGAAGAGCACGAGCGGATTGGCGCCATATGTGGCAAGCACAGCCATCACCGCCAGCGCGCTGCCATAGCCCAAGACTATCCCGCGCGCTGGATGGAGGTCCGCGATCCGGCCGCCGAGCAGATTGCCGACGGTCATGCCAACGCCAAAGACTCCCAAAGCCAGCGGAATGACGGCGGCGGGCAAGCGCGCAACATCGGTGACGATCGGACCGATGAAGGTATAGACGGCGAATATGCTGCCTACGCCAACTGCAGCGATCAGCATCACGCCCCAGACCGCAGGCTTGCGAAGCGCCGACAGCTCCTGAATCACCGGCACCCCATCAAGGGCCGCGGTGCTCGGCACCCAGTGCCAGATCGCGGCAATGGCAAGGCCGGCGAGGAAGGCGACGGCACCATAGGTCTCACGCCAACCCAGCGTTTGGCCCATGAACGTAGCGAGCGGAGAGCCTACAATCGTTGCGACCGTGAGGCCGGTCATGACAATGGCAAAAGCGCGACCTGCGCGGCCCGGCCCGGTGACGTGGGCCGCCACGACCGCCCCGGCGCCAAAGTAGGCGCCCTGCGGTAATCCACTGATGAATCTCACCGCTATCAGCGCGCCAAGGCTGTCCGCCACGGCGGAGGCCAGATTGCCGACAAGGAACAGCACCATCAGCCATAGCAACAGCTTGCGCCGATTGAGCCGCGCCGCCGCGAGCGTGACCAGCGGCGCGCCGATCACCACACCGAAGGCATAGGCGGTAATGGCACTGGTGGCTTGGGGGATGCTCAGGCCCAGATCGCCGGCAAAGAGTTGGATGATCCCCATGCTGGCAAATTCCGACGTGCCGATCACGAAACTGCCCAGGGCCAGCGCCATAAGCGTCATGGTGCCGCCGCGCCCGGCGCGTTCGTCTCGGTGATCGATGGATTGGGCGACCGGATGCGCGCCTTGCAGGCACAGCTTCCCCATCGCCAGCAATGCTGACGTGTTCATGATGATCTCCTGCGCGTTGAGCTGGCTCTAGTCGGCCAATGTCGGGAAGTCGGTGTAACCTTCAGCGCCGCCGCCGTAGTAGGCGCTGAGCGGGGCCTCGAAGAGAGGAGCGTTCCGGCGCAGGCGCTCGACCAGATCGGGATTGCCGATGAAGGCCCGGCCGAAAGAAATCATGTCCGCATGACCGGACGCTATAGCGTCCATTGCCAGTTGCCGATCATAGCCGTTGTTGGCGATGTATGCGCCGCCAAAGGCCGCATGCAATGCCTTGAAATCGAGAGCGGACGCGGCGTTGGCTTCGCGCAGCTGTCCTTCCACGGCATGTAGATAGGCAAGGCCCAGACCGCCAAGCTGCTGCACAAAGTAGCCATACGTCGCTTGCGGATCGCTATCGAGCGGGGTTTCGCCAATGGCGGTGGACAGCGGCGAAATGCGCACGCCCACCCGATCCGCACCCCAGATCTCGACAACGGCCTTTACCACCTCGATGGGGAAGCGCGCACGGTTCTCGACCGAGCCACCGTAGAGGTCGGTGCGGCGGTTCGTGCTGTCGCGTAGGAACTGGTCGAGCAGGTAGCCATTGGCGGCGTGCACCTCGACCCCGTCAAACCCGGCCTCCTTGGCCAAACGGGCAGCGTTGCGATAGTCCTCGACCAGCCCAGGAATTTCGTCTGCCTCCAGAGCGCGCGGCATCGAGGGTACGTCATCGCCCGCCAGCGTATAGACCCGGCCGCCCGCGCGAATGGCCGATGGTGCCACCGGCGGCGCCCCGTTTTCCTGAAGGCTGAAGTGTGAGACGCGGCCGACATGCCAGAGCTGGACCACGATCTTGCCGCCCGCTTCATGAACGGCGTTGGTCACTTCGCGCCATGCCTTGGCATGGGCATCGGTGTAGATACCAGGAGTGTAGGCATAGCCCCGGCCCTGCCGCGAGATATTGGTCGCTTCGGTGATGATCAGACCGGCGGACGCACGCTGACGATGATAGTCGACGGCCATCGGGCTATGCACTCCGTCCATTCCCGCGCGTGACCGGGTCAGCGGCGCCATCACGACGCGGTTGGCAACATCAATGGCGCCAATTGACGTCGGCGTGAACAGATCGGCAGCAAGCGTGTCAGACATGTCGCGTTCCTTTTCGTCTTGAACCCTGGTGCCGGTGAGTTCGAAGAGCCCGGCAACCCGTCGCCGATGGAAATCGCACAATGTCGCTCGCCTGATTAGACAGCGGCTTTTCACTGCATTTGATAGCCAGGTTCACAGATGAAGCGACATGGGCCGAAAAGCTCGTTAAACCGGCTACAGTTCAGGGAAAGCAGATCACAGGCGGCTCATGGATAATCGCGCAGGCGAGATGGTGGTGTTCGTCCGGGTGGTGGAAGCAGGCAGCTTTTCCGAGGCGGCACGGCTGATGCTGATGACGCCTTCGACGGTGTCCAAGCTCATCGCCCGGCTGGAGGCGCGGCTCGGGGTTCGCCTGATCGAACGCTCCACACGGCGTCTGGCTCTGACGGGCGAGGGCCAGTTCTATTATGAACGCAGCCAGACGTTGCTGGGGCAACTCGACGAGACTGAGCAGCAGATTGCGCAGGGCGGTGCCGAAGCCGAAGGTATCGTCCGCGTCACGTCATCGGTGACGTTCGGCACGGCAGCGCTCGAACCGATCCTCCCGGCCTTCTTCGAAGCCTATCCCAAGGTCATCGTCGATCTGTCCCTGTCCGACGATGTGGCCGACCTCTACCTGGAGCGCACCGACATCGCGATCCGGGTCGGCAAGCTTGCGGACTCCAACCTGATGGCCCGCAAGATCGGCGAGACGCGCCGCCGCATCGTCGCAGCGCCCGCCTATCTCGCGCGCCACGGCACACCGCGCAGCCCGGAGGATCTGGTCCATCACAATTGCCTGGGCTTCAATTTCCGCCGCGCAATGCCGGTCTGGCCGATGCGGGAGGGCGGTCGGATCGTCGAGCGGATGCTCAGCGGCTCGCTGCTGGCGAACAATGGCGAGACGCTCCGACGCATGGCGCTCGCGGGCGTCGGCATCATCCGCCTGGCCGACTATCATCTGCGCGAACCCATCGCGCGGGGAGAGCTGGTCGAGTTGCTGGCTGACAGCGAACTGGGCGAAGCGGACGATATCCATGCGCTGTTTCGGGGATCGCAGTTCCTGCCGGCGCGGGTTCGGGCTTTTCTGGACTTCACGGTGCCGCGCATGCAGGCATTTCTGGAGCAAAGATAAAGCGTGGCCGATCCGCCGCGATGACGGACCGGCAATGGCTGTTCGGGGCGATCAGTGGCCCAGCACTTCCATCCGCATCACCTGGACACCGCCTTGGGCGAGAGCAGGCAGCTTCGCGAACCACGCCTGCACATAGGGCATCGCGTTGTGGGCCTCGAAATCCTGACGCGACGCAAAGACCTCGTAGAAAATGAAGTGCCCCGGCTGAGAGCGATCTTCCTGCAGGAAATAGACGAGATTCTTGGGGTCGCTGCGGACCAGAGCCACCAGCGGCAGCGTGGCTTCGCGCAGTTCGGCTTCCTTGCCCGGTTTTGCGCGAATCTCGGCAACGATGGACCATGCGCCTCGGGGGATTTGCGCGTAGGCGAGGCCCTCCTTGGGAGCCGCACTCTCCTGTGCGACGGCGGTCGCGGGCATCGCCGCTAGCATCAGCGCAGACAGGCCGATCATCTTGAACGAAACAGGCATGGTAATTTCCTTTCGATGGTGATGGAGGGGGCTGTGGGTCACAGTCCGGCCCGCGCGCGCTGGCGTCCGACGAGGGCGTTGGCGAAGCGCTGCTTCACCGGGCCAAGCGCCTTGACGAACTCGAGCTGCTCGCCTTCCGGTCCCTTGCAGTAGATCAGTTCCCAGCCGTCCGAGGGTGCGACCGTCACCTTGTTGGTGTTTGTGTCCTGCGGGGCGGAGCGGCGATCGGCTTCGCTGCGCAGGCGGATGGTGCGGTTAGCGCGCACCTGAGTCATGCCGCGACGGGCGGACTCGGCTTCCAGGTCGGTGATGAACTTGTTGAAGTCGACATCGTCGCGCACGTAGAAGCAGATGTGCATCATGCGCGGAAAGGCCGGGCTCATATTCTCCAGCGGCGGGGCGAAGCTGTTCGGGCCTCCCATCGGCTCACTGGCGTTGCGATATTGCAGCAGCTCGATCACCACATTGTCGAACTGGATAAACCGCACGTCCAGCCGCTGATCGCCGTCCCGCAAGTTGGGCACTCCGATCGTCGCCGGGTTGACGTGCAGGTCGTTGGCGCGGATTTCCTGATCGGCCAGCAGCGTGTTCTGCACCGGATCGCCCTGAAAGTCGCCGTGGCGGAAAACCTCGGTGCCGCCGAGCACCTCGGTGTAGAACTCGAAGGCGCGCTCCATATTCTGCACCGTCAGTCCGAAATGCTGAACGCCCTGCAGGCGAGCGCCGAGCGGCGCGGCATTGCGTGCGGCGGGCGAGATGCTGGCCCCGCTCGCAGCGGCTGCAGGCGTGGTCGTTCCTGCAATGCCCGCCACAAGCGCGGCGCTCGTCGCGCGGAGCATGTCACGGCGGCCAAGGGTTACGGCATCATTGGTCTTCACATCGGTCATGGTCGTTCTCCTGTTTCTGGGGTTGATCGCCGGATCGACGGCGCGCGGGATGCCTGCCGGTCAAAGCGCTGCCTTGACCGGAGAGCAGGGTGGAAATGGTCGTTTCGTTCAGTTGGTAAGGGGGAGCGGAGCGGCCGGGTTCACCAGGCCTTCGGCACGCAGGGCACGCCAGAAGTCGGTAGGAACAACCTCTTTGAGCGCAGCACTGTCCTCGGCGATGCGGCCGGGGCGGCTTGCGCCCGGAATGACCGCGGCGACGGCGGGGTTGGCCAGCGCGAACTGGAGGCCCGCAGCCTTCATGCTGATGCCGTGATGATCGGCAAGCGCCTTTATGCGAGCGACTTTTTCAAGGATCGCAGGGGTCGCCGGCGCATATTCGAAATTGGGTCCGCCAACGAGCGCGCCGGAACTGTATGGGCCGCCTACCACGATCCCGAGCCCACGCTCGGCCACCTTCGGCATCACGCGCTGGAGCGCCCGGTCATGATCGAGCAGCGTGTAGCGGCCGGCAAGCAGGAAACCGTCCGGGCGCGGGCCGTCGAGATCGAGCAGCAGTTCGATCGGCTCGACCCGGTTGACGCCTAGGCCCCAGCCCTTGATCACGCCTTCATCGCGCATCCGGTCGAGCGCCCTGAACGCGCCGCGCCGTGCCTGCTCGAACATGGCGAGCCATTCGTCGCCGTAGAAATCCTGCGCGATGTCGTGGACCCAGGCGATGTCGATATGGTCGGTCTTGAGGCGCTTGAGACTGTCTTCGATCGACCGGTAGGTGGCGTCCTCCGAGTAGTCGTTCACGATCTTGTTGGGTCGGCCATATTTGAACACGTCGCCCTTTTCGCCCAAGTCGCGGGTGCTGACGTCCTCGACCTCGTCCAAGATGACCCGGCCGACCTTGGTGCTGATGACGAACGCATCACGCGGCTTGTCGGCAAGGGCCGCGCCCATGCGGATCTCGGCCAGTCCTGCACCGTAAAAGGGCGCGTTGTCATAGTAGCGGATGCCGTCAGCCCAAGCGGTCTCGACCGTCGCCAGCGCCTCTTCTTCGGGAATGTCGCGGAACATGTTGCCGAGCGGCGCTGCGCCAAAGCCGATGTGGCTCGGGAGAATGTCCTTAAGTGCCATCGTTGTAACCTTTCAGTTCTGTTCCGAACCCCGTGTTCGGCGTTGAAGAAAGGAATATGTTCTTGGCGCGGTGCTGAGTAGCCGGGCAGAGATCGCAGCACTTTGGAAGGGACTTCACAGATCGCCAAGGGTCAACAGGGCGGCATGGGTAAACGAGCTCGGCCGTTCAGATTGAGCAGGACTTTGCCCCCCCCAGACTGGCGCCACGAAGTAAAAGGGGCAGTCTGGAGGGCGCTTCTTTTCGGCCCCCAACGACCAATTCAAGACCTTCAACGGCGTTGGACTGAACGGCCGCTTGTGCCGTATCCGCCATTCGCCCCACGCAAACCTGCGGGTCGGAAATGCGATCAGAATGGGTATCCACTCCGCGCCGTACGACGCTCGACAGCCGCCGTGTGCGGCATGGGAGCGTGCGACTGCTCACAGCTAAACTGCGATGGCCTGCGATCCCCGCCGGATGAACTAGCCGGACGCAGCGAGATGCTCCATTCTCGCCCGATGGACATTGCGCTAATGTGGGTTGTTGGCAAGAAAGCGACCGAGAAAGCCAAGATATGCTTCTGACGCCGCGATGCGGTTTTCCCTGCGACGAAAACCATGGCCCTCGTCGGAAAACACGACATATTCCACCGGCACCGCGTTGGCCTTGAGCGCCGCGACCATCGCGTCGCTTTCGGTCTTTAGGACGCGGGGGTCCTTGGCCCCTTGCAAAATCAGCATCGGCCGGCGGATGGACCCGGCGTGGAAATAGGGTGACGTGCGTCGCAATCGCTCGGCATCGGTCGCGGGATCGCCCATCTCGGCATAGATGGACTGCCGCTCGCTTCCCCACCATGCCGGGACGTCAGTCAAAGTCCGTAGCCAGTTCGTGGGGCCGTAGGCACTGATTCCTGCCTGGAAAGCCGTTGGCCGAAACGCCATCGCCGCCGTGGCGAGATAACCGCCATAAGAGCCGCCCGCGACCGCGATGGCCCTCGGCTCGACCCATGGCTGGCGCCTCAGCCAATCCGCCGCGGCAACAACATCGTCAAGGTCGTCTTCACCATGGCGGCGATCGTCCAGCGCTAGGAAGGTCTTGCCATAGCCATCCGAGCCGCGGTTATTGACGGCCAACACCGCATAGCCATGGTTCACCAGATGCTGGAGCAGCGGCAGATAGCCGCGCCGGCTCTGGCCGCCAATCCCCGGTCCGCCATGGATCCAGACCAGAGCGGGCACCTTGCGGCCTTCCGATGCGCCTTTTGGCCGATAGACCAAGGCGGGGATCTCGACGCCATCGGGCGCCCTGAAGCGGACCGGCTTCGCCTCGACCAGATCGCTTTCACGAATTTCGGGATTGAGCGCGCGGGTCAGCCGGGTGGCCGCGCCACCCGCCAAATCGACGACATAGATGTCGGTGGGCGACGTGTCCGACGATACCGCCAAGAGCATGCGCCGCTCTTCCTCGTCGAAGCGCACATCCTCAACATTGCCCGCCGGCAATCCGCGCATCGTGACAGCGCGTCCGGTCCGGGTGTCGATCACATCCAGCGTGGTACGGCCATCGGCGTTGAGTGTGACGTAGCGATACCGTCCGGATCGCGAAAAGCCGAGATCCGAAACGTCCCAGTCGGCCGCGACGACCACCTCGTCGGCGCCCCCTTCGATATCGTGCCGCCATGCCTGGATGAATTCGCCGTGCGCGTCGGTTGCATAGATCAGCGCCTTGCTGTCGGGCGTGAAGGCGAACGGGGTATGGCTGACATTGCCTTCATGGTCGGTGATCAGCTTCGGGGCGCCGCCGCTGACCAGATCGGCCAGATAGATGTCGCTGTCGGCGTTGCTGGTCTGCTTAACCAGCGCAACCCATCGGCCGTCGGGCGATACCGCGAGCAATCCCATGCCCGGGTTGCGGTAGATCATCCGTCGCGCGTAGGTCTCCGGGTCGACGGCATAGAGATCGAAGCTGGACTCGTCGCGCGCATTGGTGAGGACCCACAGGCTCCGGCGGTCACCGCTCCACCCTGCCACGATCGCCTTGACCTTTTCACCCGGCGTCAGGTCGCGCACCTGACCATCGGCTTCGCGCACAAAGACGTGGCTCAATTCGTTGCCGCCGGTGTCGGCGGTATAGAGGAGCCGTTTCCCGTCCGGGAACCAGCTGTCGGCATAGGTCGCGTTGGTCGCGGAGTCGGTCAGCGCACGCGCCGTGCCCCCGTCAAGCGGCAACGCATAGGCGTTGAAGGTTCCGGATCGATCGCTGGAGGCGAGTACGGACCGGCCGTCCGGCGCAATTGCGAGGCTGGCGCCACGTGGCAGCTTGTATGTCGTCGTCTGATAGAATTGCGCGGCGCTGTAACGCCGCGGGATCGAATCCTGAGCAGCGGTGAGCGTTGGCGTAAAGCCGAAGACCACGGCGATGACGAGTAGTGCGAAGCGTCGGGCGATCATTGCGAATCTTCCAAATATGGCACGCTTCCTGTGCGGCAGCGAGCCCGATCCGGCGCTGCAATATCCCCGCGCGATGCGGAAATTGATCTATTGCGGCGCCGAAGGGTAATCGAGGCTCCGCCGGTAGGCCGTCGGCGTGACCCCAAACCGCGCGGAGAACGCGCGATTGAAGCTGGCTTTCGAATTGAACCCCATGCCGAGCGCCAGCGGAAGCAAATTGCTGGTATCGCCGGCGCGCAGTCGCTCCGCGACGGCTTCGGCACGCAGGCCATTTACGAAGGTTGAGAAGCTTACGCCAAGGCCATCGTTGAGCGCGCGCGAGAGATGGCTGCGATTGGTCCCGAGCCTTGCCGCCATAGTCGGCAGGTCGAGTTCGGGCTCGCGCCACCAGCCTTCCTCGCGTACCCGCGCAGTCCACTGTCGTCCCATCTCTGCCCAGTCGGGACCACGCTCCGGAAGCGGCGCCTCTGTTGCAGCAAGCGGCGCAAAACGGGGATATGGCGTTTCGGCGTGGCGCCACCCTTCCACCGCAACATATAGCACGATGGCCCCGTACATGCCGTAGAAACTGGCAACGACCCCATAGCTGCCTTCGCCGGTCATCGCCCCGACCCCCTGATAGATAATGCGTAGCGCGAGGATGAGCCCAAGCGCGCCGAGAGCCCGCCCCAGCCAGCGGCCGTCAAAACGCTCGTCGTCGCTGCGCTCGCTTGCGAGGCGGGCCCGATATCTGCGGAGTGCAAGGAATGCCAGCGTGGTGTAGATGGCCAGTGAAACGAGAGAAATTACGCTCGAAAACGGCGCGACCCACGGTTCGTGCACATTATCGCTCCACCAGAATTTCGTCGGGATCGGCAGAAGGAAGCAGGCTGTCCCGTACATAAACTGGGCTGCCGGAAGGCCGAGATGGCAGAAAAAGAGCGACGGCGGGCGGCCGTTGGCAAGACTATGAACATATCCCCACGCCAACGGGCCCACGGCGAGCGGTATCGCGAGAGGAAGAAAGACCAGCCACGCGTGCCGCTGGAACATCCCGGCATATCCCAGGGCGAATGGCATCAACAAGCCGGCCGACACGAGCAGCCATGCCGCGAGCAGCCGGTTGGCAGTGCGATTGCGATCGCTGGTGACGAGCGCTGTCGACAGGATGGTGAGCTGAGCGACAAGGAGCGAAAGGACAGCGGTTTGCCAAGGCATGTCCTCCAACTAAGGGATCGCGCGATCCAAGCCGATTCAATTTGCGGATTTCATTGTAGCGGACGGTGCCGGCAACCCGCGCGCCTAATCCGTCGACCGCTCGTGTTCGCCCCCACCCGGCGCTGAAGTCTGCAGGCCACTGGCGATGATTACAGTGGAGGGCACCGGCACGGCGAGGCAGCTCTTCTAACCTCGGTTCCCGAAAGGGGCCGGACCGGAGACGGCCCAGGCTCGGTCGTTCCGCGATCAACCTTCGCGATCGCAAACGTCAGGTCTGGCCGAAACCCGACCTTCACGGCCGTACCCGGGAATGGCCGCTTCGTCCCACTTGCAGCCGCCAGAAAGTCAGCAACTTAACCATCCCACACCGTGCGTGCTTGCGAGGAGCGAAGCATGCCCACCATCGCTAAAAATCGTTGGGGCACGACTTGCTGTCAGCCAGACGCGATGGCCCATCTCAAGCTTGAGCACTTTTCGGATGCTCCCCCTCGCCAGTTTCATCTCCGGAAGATTGACCCGCTGAATCCCGAAGCAGCAGCGAAAGCTGCTTGGACCATTTTTCCAGAGCAACCCGCTTTTCAGGTTCATAGCGATAGAGGTTGTAAACACCCGCGATTCCAGAGGTCGTTCCGCTGATGTGATTGAGCACGGCCTCGGTCACCTCGATCGGAACGCCCAGCGCCTGGAGATTGGTCGCGCCGGTTCGACGGAGGTCGTGGATTCTCCAGGGCATGAGCATGACCGTCTCGGGATCGTCCCCACGCTTCTCGGCACGCGTCCTCAGGATCGCGAGCATCTTCTCGTCGAGTGCTTTTTTCATTTTCGAGAAGCCAGAAACTCCCGTTTGCCCGGTCGTGGTGAACACCAAGCCCTTGGTCGAGACCGCAAGCGTCCGCAGCTCAGCTTGTGCCAGGGCGTTCAGCGGAATTCGGTGGGTCCTGTCATTCTTCGCCCGCTCCTCTGGCAGCTCCCACACGGCCCCGGTCAGATCGATCTCCGACCAGTCCATGTTCGCCACTTCCTCCCGCCGGGCCAGCGTGCACAAGAGCAGGCGGATGTAGGGACGCCAGATTGCCCCGAGGTCAGCACTTGCCTGCCACAATGCGATGATCTCCTCGGCCGACAGAACCCGCCGACGCGCAGGCACTGGCTTGGGCGCCTTCATTCGATCGATCGGTGAACGATCCAGGTCGCCGCGGTCCACCGACCAATTGAAGAACTTGCGCAGCACAGAGTGCACCACCTTTTTCCGTCCAGGTCGGTCATTGTACCGATCAAGGACGTCGACGACGTCCGCGCGGGTGATGTCGTGAACGACTTTGTTCAGATATGGCCGGACCGCTTTCAGCACGCCCTCTGCGTCTTTCCAGGTATCGACCCAGTGAATCTTCAAATACTGGTCACGGAAAACGTCGGCATAGTTTGCAAACGCGAACTTCTCCGCCAGCAGGGCAGCCTGGGCTTCCTCACGAATGCGCTCAGCCTCCTGTTGAGCATCCCGCTCCTCCTGCTGGATCTGCTCACGAGCTTCCGCTTTTGGATCGATGCCCTGCCGGATCTTGATAAGCCGGCGCTCCGCTTCCTTTCGGGCAGTCTCAACAGTCCAGGGGTTACCGAAGCCGCCAATCGTCATGCGCTTCGCAGGCTTACCCTTCAGCCTGTATTGCAGGACGAACGACTTAACGCCCTTCGGGGTCGTGCGAACGCCGAACCCCCGGAGCTCTGTATCCCACACGAAAGAGTCCTTCCCCACGGGCACTGGTATAGCATCGACAGAGGTTTTCGAGAGCCGCTGATTAGCCATTGAGATCGATCCTGCGTAATCGCCACGTAATCGGTTTAACGACGAGCGCAGCGTAACACAGGTTACGCCTTTCGGATACCATCTTATCAATATCAATGACTTAGTGAATTATGGCGTAGAACAGAAAACTGCCGAAAAGGCCCGAAAAGGTCCTCTTAATCAGCGGGTCCTAGGTTCGAGCCCTAGTGCGTCCACCATCCTATCCAGACAGCAGACGCACCGGCCCGGCAAAGGCCTTCAGCGCAAGTCGAGCACCACGCGCCCTTCGATCGTGCCCTGCTCCATCCGTGCAAACACCGCGTTGATCTCGTCCAGCCGCGCGGTCTGCACCGTGGCGCGCACTTTGCCCGCAGCGGCGAAATCCAGCGCCTCGATCAGGTCGAGCCGCGTCCCCACGATCGAGCCACGCACGGTGATCCCATTCAGCACAGTGTCGAAGATCGACAGCGGGAAATCGCCTGGCGGCAGGCCGTTAAGCGCCACCGTGCCACCACGCGCCGCCATGCCCAGTGCCTGTTCGAAAGCCTTGCGCGAAACCGCCGTGACCAGCACGCCCTGCGCCCCGCCGCAATGATCCTGCACGAAAACGGCGGGATCGTGTTCCAGCGCGTTGACCACCAGATCGGCGCCCAGGCTGGTTGCCAGGTCCAGCTTGGCCGGGTCGACGTCCACCGCGATCACCTTGCGCCCCATGGCCTTGGCATATTGCACCGCCATGTGCCCCAGGCCGCCGATGCCCGAAATCGCCACCCAGTCACCCGGCTTGGTATCGGTGACTTTCAGCCCCTTGTAGACCGTCACGCCGGCACACAGGATCGGTGCCACTTCGGCCAGGTCCAGCCCGGGCGGCACGTGGCCCAGATAGGCGGCTTCGGCCAGGGCATATTCGGCAAAGCCGCCGTTCACCGAATAGCCGGTGTTTTCTTGCTCGTGGCACAGGGTTTCCCAGCCGCCCAGGCAATGCGGGCAATGCCCGCAGGCCGAATGCAGCCACGGCACGCCCACACAGTCGCCTTCTTTCACGCCGGTTACGCCTGGCCCCAGGGCCACGACATGGCCCACCCCCTCGTGCCCGGGAATGAATGGCGGCGCCGGCTTGACCGGCCAATCGCCATGCGCGGCGTGCAGATCGGTGTGGCACACCCCGCACGTGGCGATCTTCACCAGCACTTGCCCCGGCCCCGGGGTGGGGACGGGCACGTCCTCGATCACCAGCGGCTGCCCAAAGCCATGCACCACGGCGGCCTTCATCATTTCGACCATTGCCATTCTCCTTTTTTGCCAATTGCATGAAGAATGACATTGCCCGTCGCTACAGGCTTTGGCCTCAATCAACGATCGGCGGTTCTGTGCTGCATTTCAGCCCATGGTACCAAACGCACCAGCGCGGAAATCGGCATAGGCCTGGTGAATTTCTGCCACGCTGTTCATCACGAAGGGTCCGTGCGCCACGATCGGTTCGGCAATCGGCTCGGTATGGCCCAGCAGGATCACGCTGTCCTCCTGCGCCGTCAGTTCCAGCCGCTCGCCGGGCACCAGCTCCGCCAGGTGAAACGCCGGGGCCACTTGCCCAGCGATGCTGACTGCCCCACGCACGATATAGAGAAACACGTCGCGCCCGCCCAAACCGTCGATGGCCAGGGTGCCACCCGGGGCCAGGTGGGCAAAGCTCATGAATACCCCGGTCAGCGAATCGACCGGCCCGGTTGCGCCGCCGCGCGATCCGGCCACCAGGTGCACATGCACGCGGCCCTCGTCCTCCACCAGCACCGGCACGGCATCGGCCTGCACCCCGGTATAGCGCGGCGCCGTCATCTTGAGCCGCGCCGGCAGGTTCACCCACAATTGCAGGATTTCGAGGCGGCCACCGGCCTGCTTGAACGCCTCTGACGAGATTTCGGCGTGGATCAGGCCGCTGCCGGCCGTCATCCATTGCACGCCCCCGGCGTAGATCGTGCTCTCGTGGCCGCCGGTATCGCGGTGGGTCAGTTCGCCGTCGAGAATGAACGTGACGGTCTCGAACCCGCGATGCGGATGCGGGCCGAACGGCAGGCCCCGGTTTGGCGCAGGATAGACCTGCGGCCCATGGTGGTTGAGAAACAGGAACGCACCCAGGTGATCAAGATCGGGCCCCGGCAACGGGCGGCGCGTGACCAGGTCTCCGATATCGTCACGCTGGGCGGGATGAAGGCGATGAATCGCGCAGGAAATCGTGCTCATGCCGCATGATAGGCGCAAGCCAAGGGCAAATGCGCGAAAAAAAGGGCGGCGGCCCTTTGCGAACCGCCGCCCCATCGATGCACGCAAGTTGTCGCTTAGTAGGCCAGCACCAGCGTGGCGATCGCCGCGCGCGGCGCGCCGATCTGGGCATTGGTATAGCTGCCCGAATAGCTGATCTGGTTGTTGTAGGTGCCCGAGAACCCGCCGACGTAATACTGGTTGAACAGGTTGGTCACGTTGAGCTGCAGGTACGACTTGTCGTTCAGACCCACCGCGCCCAGCGCCACGCGGGCGTCGAGATCGACCACCGTGTACGACGGCGTCTTGGCGCCATAGGCCACCGTGGTGGTGCCAGCCAGGTAATAGGGCGTGTTCTGGTCGTTGACATAGCGCGGGCCCGTGCGCTTGACCTGCGCACCCAGCGTGAACGGCTGGAAATTGCCCGAAAGCCGCGCGCCGAACGTGGTAATCGGAACGGCGGATTCGAACTTGCCCGCCGTGGCCAGATCGCCGGTGGACGAGGTCACGTTGTCCTTGATCCGCGAATGCAGCCAGGACCCGAAGACATAGCCACTCACATGGCTGCTGAAGCGGTAGGACAGGTTGGCATCGATGCCATAGCGGTCCACCGTGCCAAGGTTGGTATAGATCGTGGTCTGCGCATCGGGCTGGTAGGCCGTGCCCAGGCGATTGGTGAAGTGGGTATACCACAGATCGGCCTGCGCCTGGAGCGGACCGCTGGTGCGGCGGAAGCCCAGGTCGAAGTTGTCGGTCTTTTCCGGGTTCACCAGCCCGGCGTCGCTGCCATTGGCGAAATAGAACGACTGGTAGAGCGAGGTCGTCTGCGGAACGGACATGCCCTTGGAGTAATTGAAGAAGATCTGCCCGGCCGCGGGCAGGTCATAGGTCACCCCAAGGCTGGGCAGCACGGCGCTGTAGTTATAGGTGCGGCGCTGCGGCGCGCCGTAATAGGGGCTCGTGGTGATCGAGGCGGCATATGTCGTGGCCGAATCCCCGAACGCGCAGGTCACGCTGCCGCTGGAATTGCGGGTGAAGCAATAGTTGGTCAGGTCACGGTGCATGAACGGCGCGCGCAGGCCAGCGTTCACTTTCAGGCGATTGTCCAGGAACGTGCCGCGATATTCGGCCGAAACCTGATTGAGCAGCGCGATCGAGCGCGTGTCGCGCTTTTCCACCACGTTGCCGGCCGCGTCGGTCAGCGGATCGTTGACCGGCGAGATCAGCGTGGGCGAACCGTCGCTGTTCAGCGTGCCCAGTTCGCCCGTCTGCGCGATGACCGAGCGAGCGAAGGCATAGGCCAGGCGCACGGCCTGGTGATCATCGAGATCGTAGCGCATCGAAGTGGTCAGCGCGATGCGATGGGTCACGGTCTGGCTGGGGGCCAGCAGGCGCACCTTGTCCAGCGTGTCGCCATCGCCGTTGAGGTCCTTGCCCAGGTAGTATGTGCCGTTGATGTAGCCGGTCATCCCGCTCGACGTGCCTTCCGAGGCCACGACCGTGCCGCCGCCGTTGGCCTTGGTCCATTGGAAGCTGGGATCGATCGTCCACACCAGGCCCGGTGCCAGCGTCAGCCGAGCGCTGCCGCGCAAGTTGAACAGCTGCGCCGGATTGACGCGGTAGTCATAGGCAGAGCCGCAGGTGTTGGCCGCATCGGCCACCCCGGCATTGGCGCTAGCCGTGGTGCACGGGCTGTACTTGTAATAGGCGTTCTTGAAGCTGGTGGGGAAATAGGTGAAGCCCGTGCCGGTGTCGCTGGTCAGCGCCACGTTCGAAAGCGGGACCGAGCCCGAGAAGTTGTTTTCCGTCCCCACATACGTGCCGGTCAGCGACAGGAAATCGCCGTTGTTGCCAAGCGGCTGGTAGATACCGCCATTGGCCTGTTCGCGGCGCACCTTGCCATAGTTGTTGAATGGCGAATCGTTGTGCGAGCGGCTGTATTCGCCATAGAGGCGCGTGCCGGCCGGCCCGATCGCACCGCTGTCCACCATGCCCATCACACGGTAATAGTTGTCGGTGCCCAGCGCGCCCGAAGCCTTGAGATGGAAATCCTCGGTCGGGCGGTGCGAACGGATGTTGATGCTCGAACCCGAAGCCGAAGACGTCGGGCTGTCCACGTCGGTGGTGCCCAGGTTCACCGAAACCTGGTCGATCACTTCGGAATCGAGCAGTTCGCCCGAATAAAGCGCATAGTTGCCATCGTCATTGAGCGTGACGCCGTCGATGGTTTCGGAAATGCGCGTTGCGTCAAAGCCGCGGATCATCAGCGTGCCGCCGCTGCCGCCATAGGGATCGTTGTTCTGGAAACTCACGCCGGGCAGATAGTTGATCGTGTCGTTGATCGACTGGCCCGGCGTCTGCCGCTCGATCCAGGCCTGGGTGAGGATCGCCGAAGCCTTGGTGGTGTCGGGATTGGCCACCCCGGCAATGCCCTTCTGGCCCGTTGCAGTCACCACGATCTGGTTGCCGAAATCGAGCGTGCCGGTGGACTGGGCCAGCACAGGCGTGGCTGCGGCCAAACCCGCCAGGGCAAGCGCGGCTGCGCTGGCGTAGCCCGCCAGACGGTATTTTTGATGGGTCATATTGCCTCCTTGAAACCGCGATCGGATAAGGCGCAAATATGCCGGATTTGCTACAGTTATTCGGTATATACCGTTGTTTTATATTGATATTTTTGTTTATCAAAGATACACATGAAACTACATTGGCAAGATGTGGCAATGCGGCGAAACGAATGCCGCATTGCAACGATTTCGCACGAATTCCGTCAATCAGCGGTTATTTGCGCCGCCAGCCAATCGGCATAGCGCGGCCGCAGCAATTGGAACGAGGTGTCGCTGCGACTGTACCAACCTGCCCCGTGCATGCGCGCCACCAGGCCCATGGCCATGGTATCGACATGCAGCTTTTCCGCATCGATGAAACGATCATGGATGTGAAAACGCACCACTTCGCCCAGCACGATCGTGCTCTGCCCCGCCTCGATCGCCTGGTAGAGGCGGCATTCCATCGAAACCGGCGCGGTGGCGATGCGATCAGGGGCCACCACGCTTGAACGCGCCAGCACCAGGCCGGCGTGGGCCGCCTCGTCGAATTCCGGTGGGGCGTCAATGCAGGTGAAATTCATGGCAGGGGCATCGGCTTCGGACACCAGGTTTACAACGAATTCCTTCGTTTCCAGAATGTTGGCTGGGGTATCCTTGTGCCGCCCATCCGCCTGGCGCAAAAAGCCGATGGCCACCAGTGGCGGATCGGCCGCCACCATGTTGAAAAAGCTGAACGGCGCGGCGTTGGCCACTCCGGCGGCCGAGCGGCTGGTGACCCAGGCGATCGGGCGCGGCGTGATCGAGGCGCTCATGAGCTTATAGCGGTCGCCCGCCGGGACCACCGAAAAATCGAATTCCATCGCGTGCCTCCATGGTCACCGGGCCGCCGGCAGAACGTCGGCGAGCGCGCTCCGCCAGAACAGGGCCCGGCTTTGGGATAGCCATCGGCCAATTGTTGGTTATCGTCCAGCAGGTTGCATGCCCTGGCCGTGATTCTCATGGCCCCCGCCCGGCATGGCCAGCCCGGCCAGGATGAAAGGAAACCCGATGCGCATGCCCCGCCATTTTCTGTGCCAACTGGCCATCGGCGTGCTCGCCGTGCCGGCGTTCCCCATGGCGGGCCACGCCCAGCCCGCCACGCCGCCGGGCGCCAGCCCCGCCTGCCCCGCCACGCCGGCCCCGCTGCCGCCGGCCTTTTCCGCCTGGCCCAACGCCACCGCGTTGACCAGCGCCCCGGACAAGCCCGGCCTTGCCATGACCCAGATCGCGCCGGGCGAGGCAGAAAACCTGGCGCTGCATCCCACGGCCGAGGTTCACTATGTCTCGCCCCCGGCAAAACTAGGCGGTGCCGGGAGTTTTGGCGGCATGGTCGGCGTGCATGTGACTGCCGCGGGCACCTATCGCGTGGCGCTGGGTGCCCCGGCCTGGATCGATCTGCTGGCCAACGGCACCGCCTTGCCCGCCACCGGCCACGGCCATGGGCCCGACTGCAGCGGCATCCGCAAGATCGTGGACTTTGCCTTGCAGCCCGGAGACTATGTGTTGCAAGTGGCCGCCAGCGCGACGCCATCGGTCACTGTCCTGGTCGTTCCCCAGGCGGACAACATGCAAATGTGATTTTGACCTCTTGCATATCACATTTCAATGTGACAATGCCGGCGCATGTCAAACGATCTGATCGAACGCGTCCGCAAGCTCGTTACCGACGGGGGCATGTCGCGCGCCGGGCTCGCCCGCGCCGCCGGCCTTCACGCCAACACCTTGCGCGAATGCACCTCGCCCGGCTGGAACCCCACGGCCGACACCCTGGCCAAGCTGGAGCGCGTGCTGACCGAAGGCGATGACAGCCCCGCGATCGTGCCGATCGAGGAAATCATCGAGGAAGCGCGCAACGGCCGGATGTTCATCCTGGTGGATGACGAGGACCGCGAAAACGAGGGCGACCTGGTCATCCCCGGCCAGATGGTTACGCCCGATGCGATCAATTTCATGGCCACCCACGGGCGCGGGCTGATCTGCCTGACGCTGACCCGCCAGCGCGTGGAGGAACTGGGCCTGGAATTGATGAGCCGGGCCAACGGCACCCGCCACGAAACCGCCTTCACCGTTTCGATCGAGGCACGCGATGGCGTGACCACCGGGATTTCCGCGCACGACCGTGCCCGCACCGTGACCGTGGCGATCGACCCGACCAAGGGACGTGGCGACATCGTCACGCCCGGCCACGTCTTTCCCCTGATCGCGCGCGATGGCGGCGTGCTGGTGCGCACCGGCCATACCGAAGCGGCGGTGGACATTTCGCGCCTGGCCGGCCTCAACCCCTCGGGCGTGATCTGCGAGATCATGAAGGACGACGGCACCATGGCCAGAATGGACGATCTCGTTCCATTTGCCCGGCGCCATGGCCTCAAGATCGGCACGATTCGCGACCTGATCGAATATCGCCGCCGGCACGATCATCTCGTCCAGAAAGCGGCGGACGTGCCCTTCACGTCGGACTATGGCGGCGACTGGCGCGTGCTAACCTATCGCAACAAGGTGGACGGCACCGAAAGCCTGGTGCTGCAAAAGGGCCATGTCGTGCCTGGCCGCCCCACCCTGGTGCGCGTCCATTCCTTTTCCGCCTTTGACGACCTGCTGGGCCGCGCCGGCCCGCGCAAGCGCACCTTGCAGCGCGCCATGGCCGAAATCGGCCGCGAAGGCGCCGGCGTGATCGTGCTGTTGTTCCCCAACGCCGATAGCGACCCGGTGCGCGGCGCCGCGCCGGGGCAGGACGTGGACTTGCGCGTCTATGGCATCGGGGCGCAGATCCTGGCGGACCTGGGCATTCACGACATGGTGCTGCTGACCAATTCCCATCACACCCTGGTCGCCATCGAAGGCTATGGCCTCAATATCGTGGGCGAACGCCCCATTCTTTCGGAGTAAGTTGCTTGGCCAAGTTCCTCATCGTCGAAGCCCGCTTTTACGAGCACCTCAACGACAAGCTGATTGCCGGGGCCCGCGCCGCGATCAAGGCCGCCGGCCACAAGGCGGACGTGGTCACCGTGCCCGGCGCGCTGGAAATCCCGGCCGCCATTGCCCTGGCCGACCAGGACGGCAGCTATGACGGCTATGTTGCCATCGGCGTGGTGATCCGGGGCGAGACCTATCATTTCGAGATCGTGGCCGGTGAAAGCGCGCGCGGGATCATGGCGCTGACCATGGATGGCCTGCCGATCGGCAACGGCATCCTGACGGTGGAAAACGAGAGCCAAGCCCTGGTCCGCGCCGATCCGGCGCAAAAGGACAAGGGCGGCGAAGCGGCCAAGGCGGCGATCGCGCTCTATGACCTGAAGCAGAAGTGGGGCAACTGAGCCGTCACCCCTAACCTTCCCCCTCCCGCTTGCGGGAGGGGCCGGGGGATGGAATGTTACCAAGCGAACATCCCAACACCCCCTCACCCAACCCTCTCCCCGCCGGGGAGAGGGTTTTCTTTTAGGTTCAGGCCAAGCGGCCGAACGCACCCCGGCCGGCATAATGCGCGGCCTGGCCCAGCTCTTCCTCGATGCGGATGAGCTGGTTGTACTTGGCAAGCCGGTCCGAACGGGCAAGCGAGCCGGTCTTGATCTGGCCGCAGTTGGTGGCAACCGCAAGATCGGCAATGGTGGCATCTTCGGTTTCACCCGAACGATGGCTCATCACGGCGGTATAGCCGGCGCGCTGCGCAATGCTGACGGCTTCGAGCGTTTCGGTCAGCGTGCCGATCTGGTTGACCTTGACCAGCAGCGAATTCGCCAGGCCCTTGCCGATGCCCATCTGCAGGCGCTTGGGGTTGGTTACGAACAGGTCGTCACCCACCAGCTGCACGCGCTTGCCGACCTTGGCGGTGAGCGCAGCCCAGCCTTCGAAATCGTCTTCGGCCATGCCGTCTTCGATCGAGAGGATCGGATAGGCATCGCACAGCGCGGCGAGATAGTCGGCCATGGCATCGGGGCTGAGCGAAAGGCCTTCGCCGCTGATTTCGTACTTGCCGCCACGGAAGAATTCGGTGGAGGCGCAGTCCAGCGCCAGGACCATGTCCTCGCCCGGCTTGAACCCGGCCTTTTCGATCGAGGCCATCACGAAATCGAGCGCGTCGCGCGTGCTGGCAAGGTTGGGGGCAAAGCCGCCTTCATCGCCAACGGCCGTGGCCAGGCCCTTTTCGTGCAGGCCCTTCTTGAGGGTGTGGAACACTTCCGCGCCCCAGCGCACCGCTTCGGCCAGGGTGGGCGCGCCCACCGGCATGATCATGAATTCCTGGAAATCGATCGGATTGTCGGCATGTTCGCCGCCGTTGATGATGTTCATCATCGGCACCGGCAGGACATGGGCCGAAACGCCACCGACATAGGAATAGAGCGGCAGGCCGCGCGCGTCGGCCGCGGCCTTGGCCACCGCGAGCGAGGTGCCGAGAATGGCGTTGGCGCCGATGCGGCTCTTGTTTTCGGTGCCATCCAGCTCGATCATCGCCAGGTCGATGTCGCGCTGGTCTTCGGCGTCGAGGCCGAGCAGCACTTCGCTGATTTCGTCGTTGACGGCATCCACCGCCTTGGTCACGCCCTTGCCCAGATAGCGGCTCTTGTCGCCATCGCGCAGTTCCACCGCTTCGTGTGCGCCGGTGGAGGCGCCCGAAGGAACGGCGGCGCGACCGAACGAGCCATCGTCAAGGAGAACGTCGACTTCGACGGTGGGATTGCCCCGGCTGTCGAGGATTTCGCGGGCGTGAATATCGATGATCGCGGTCATGATCGGCTTCCCCTTGGCTTTCGGTGGCAGGCTCCCTTTGAGCCCGCTTCCAGCAGCGAACGACGGTGCAAGTTTCCAGGGCAAGTTTCTCTGGACTTCACCGGCCTGCCGGGCTCCTATCGGGTGGAACCTTGGCAAGCAAGCGGCGTTGGCTTGCAAGATGGCGTAGAGCGGCAAATAATGCCGCAGTGCAACACCTGAACGCCGCCCAAGCGCCTGCCCGACCAGGGCATACGATTGTGGCATACGAATTTGTCGAAAGAGAAAGGGATTCTCATGGCCGACACCGCACCTGAAACCAACGAAACGAAGGCCGCCATCAAGGATGCCGGCACCGATCTGGTGGATGCCGGGACCAAGGCGGCCGACGCCGCCGAAGTGAAGGCGGGCGATCTTGCCCAAGCCGCGCGCGATCTGGCCGAAAAGGCCAAGACTCGCTTTGCCCAGGCCGTGGAAGACGCGCGCACCAGCGCCGAAACCCTGAAGGCCGAAGCCGTGGAAAAGGGCCAGGCCTACAAGGACAAGGCGAGCGACACCGCAGCGCAGTGGACCGACGAAGCCAAGGCCCTGGCCGCGCAGGCCAAGGACAAGGGCGCCGACCTGGCACACGATGGCAAGGCCAAGGCGAGCGAAGCGCTTGCTACCGTTGCCAAGGCCATCGGCAGCTCGGCCGAGGCGATCGACGAGAAGCTGGGCGTGAAGTACGGCGATTATGCCCGCACCGCCGCCAGGAGCGTGGAAGAAACCGCCGACAAGCTGGCATCCAAGGACTTTGCCGAACTGGGCGAAGACGTGAAGACGTTCGTGCGCCAAAGCCCGGCCACCGCGCTGGGCATTGCTGCCGTCACCGGCTTCGTGCTGGCGCGCCTGTTCCGCGGCGGCGACAGCAAGGATGCCTGACAGCAGCGGTGCCGAAGCTGAGGCCACGCCGCTGGCCGCGCGACTCGAAGCGCTCCTGCGCCAGGGCGAAACCCTGTTGGGCGCAGAACTGGCCTATCAAAAGGCGCGCGTGGGCTTTGGCTGGAGCAGGGGCAAGCATGTTGCCCTCTATCTGGCCTTGGCCGGCGCGTTCGGCGGACTGACCTTGGTGGCATTGGTGGTGGGGCTGCTGATTGCGCTGGCCCCGCTGCTGACGCCATGGGGCGCGCTGGCAGTGGTGGGCCTGGGCCTCGCGCTGCTTAGCGCGCTGTGGTTCCGCGCGGCGGTCCGTGCATTCCGCGATGCGCGCGACACCGTGCTGGGCAAACCGACCAAGGCCGAAGAGGCCGTGGTCGCCGCAGTGCAGGAAAATGCCGTGCAGGAGAGTGAGGCATGAGCGCTGAAGACACCCTGCTCGCCACGGCCCAGGCCCGCGCGCAAGCCTGGCAGGACATGCGCGCGCAACTGGTTGGGTTGAAAGATGACCTGACGGCCCGTCCGCTTGGATTGCGCCTGCGTGAGCGGCTGATCGACGAAATGGTCGAGGCGATCGACGGCGCGGGCACCGTGGTGCGCGACACGGCCCCTGCCCTCATCACCACGCTGGTGCTGCTGGCCGGATGGACCTTGCGCGCGCCCTTGGCCACGCTGGCCCAATGGCTGTGGCGCAAACGGCCCGCCGGATGGTTTGGCCAACCGGCACGACGCAGCTGGGCGAATATACATCGGGGGCGCAAATCTGGAGGATTATGGTGAGCGAAGAAACCAAGCAGACGCCCGACCTAGCCCTGGCCACGCCGGCCGAGGCCGAGCAGCCGGTTCAAGACAACGCCGGCGCCAACACCACCGACCGCCTGGCCCAGGCGCGCGCCAAGGCAGCCGATGTCGGTACCACCGTGCGCCAGGTGGTGGAACAACACCCGCTGGCAGCGCTTGCCGGCGGGATCGCCCTCGGCCTCGTCGTCGGCAAGCTGGCGGGGCGAGCCCGCAAGGCGCCGCCCAGCCGCAGCTTCGCCGATTTCGCCGGTCCGGCGGAACAGGCGGCAGCCGGCCTCAGCAAGAAAGCGGGCGCACTGGCGACGCTCGCTGCCGAAGTGGCCATGGCCTATGCCGCCAAGGCGGCCGAAGCCGGCCGTGACAGCGTGCACAAACTGGAAGATATCGGCAGCGATGCCGGTGGCAAACTGGCCGATGGCGCTGGCGAGGCGCGCAAGAAAGCCGGCGACCTGGCCGATGTTGCCGGCCACGTGGTGCGCGAAGCAGCCGATGCCGCCTTGGCCAAGGCAAGCGAGCTCGCCGCGCGGTTCAAGCGCTGAACACAGGGCCTGACGCCCATTTTGCGCAAACGCCCGTGCGCAGGTTGCAAATGCAGCCATGTGCACGGGCCTTGCGCAAAGGCGCGCAGTTTGCCATCGGCTGTGGCGCATCCTCCCAGGGAAGGGCCACAATGCAGAAACTCCACCTCGTGATGGGCGGCCGGGTGAAAGACCCGCAGACCCTCGATTTTGTCGACCTCAAGGCCATCGACCTCGTTGGCGTCTATGCCGATTATGCCGCCGCTGAAGAAGCGTGGCGCTCGGCTGCGCAGCGTACGGTTGACGACGCTGAAATGCGCTATGTGGTGGTGCACCTCCACAAGCTGCTCGATCCGGCGCAGAGCGAAGCCTGACCGGCCGCAAGGCACAGCAAAAAGCCCCCGGAAACATTGGTTTCCGGGGGCTTTTTGATGATGCTTGGAAGGTCGGTCTCAGATGAACTCGATCTTCTGGACGAGATAGAACTTGTCGCCCGAAGGGACGGTCACTTCGATCTCTTCGTCCACCTTGCGGCCGATCAGCGCGCGGCCCAGCGGCGAGTTGTAGCTGATCCGGCCGCGCTTGGCGTCGGCCTCGGCCTGGCCGACGATCTGGTAGCGCACCGGCTTTTCATCATCGTCGAGCAGCGTGACCGTGGCGCCGAACACGATGCGATCACCCGAAAGGGTGGTGGGATCGATGATGTGCGCACGGCTGATCTTGTCTTCGAGATCCGCGATCGTCGCTTCCACCTGGCCCTGGCGTTCCTTGGCGGCGTGATATTCGGCATTTTCGGAAAGATCGCCGTGGGCGCGTGCTTCCTCGATGGCGTCGACAATCTTGGGACGCTCCTCGCGCAGCAGCTTGAGCTCTGCGGTCAGCTTTTCATAGCCTTCCTGGAGCATCGGCAGCTTTTCTACACTGGCCATCCGTAATCCTTCTCTTTCAATTCCCTGGCCCAATCGGTTCAAGGGAAAACCGTTCCCCCGCCGGGCTGAAAACCAGCCCGGCCGCATTTAACCGCTGTGGGAGGGGAACCCTTGGACGATCAACGATAATAGTCTTGCAGCGACTTCACTTCAAGTTCGGCACTGCGCAAGGCCTCGATCGCTTCGGCCGCGGCCACCGAAGCGGTCGCCGTGGTAAAGTAGGGAACCTTGCCGTTCAGGGCCGAAGCGCGGATCGAAGCGGAGTCCTTGTGGCTTTGCCAGCCTTCGGTCGTGTTGAAAATAAGGGCGATCTCGCCATCGATAATGCGGTCGACGATGTGCGGGCGGCCTTCGGCCACCTTGTTGACCTGCTCCACGGCCACGCCCTGTTCCGCCAGGTAACGCGCCGTACCGCCCGTCGCCACGATCTTGAAGCCCAGCGCGGCCAGCTTGCGCACGCCCGGCAGCACGACCGGCTTGTCGGTGTCCTTGACCGAAACGAACAGCGTGCCGCCCTGCGGCAGGCGCGTGCCGGCACCAAGCTGCGCCTTGGCAAAAGCAACGGCAAAGCTGCTGTCGATGCCCATGACTTCGCCGGTGGACTTCATTTCGGGCGAAAGCACCGGATCGACGCCGGGGAAACGGGCAAACGGGAACACCGCTTCCTTCACCGCCATATAGTCGATGTCGCGGCGGATTTCGGGCAGATCGGCGAGGCGCTCGCCCGCCATCACGCGCGCGGCATACTTGGCCACAGGCTGCCCCACCGCCTTGGCCACGAAGGGCACCGTGCGGCTGGCACGCGGGTTCACCTCGATGAGGAAGACTTCGCCTTCCTGCACCGCGAACTGAATGTTCATCAGCCCGCGCACCTTGAGCGCATGGGCCAGCAAGACGGCCTGGCGTTCCATTTCGGCCACGATTTCGGCCGGCAGGTTGTAGGGCGGCAGGGTGCAGGCGCTGTCGCCCGAATGGATGCCGGCTTCCTCGATATGCTGGAGCACACCGGCCACGCGCACCGTTTCACCATCGGCCAGGGCATCCACGTCGCACTCGATCGCGTCGCGCAGGTACTGGTCGATCAGCACGGGGCTGTCCCCCGAAACCTGCACCGCCGTGGCGATGTAGTCCTCAAGCTGGGCCTGGCTGTCGACGATTTCCATGGCGCGGCCACCCAGCACATAGCTGGGGCGGATCAGCACGGGATAGCCGATGCGGGTGGCGACCGCGATGGCTTCGTCGCGGCTGCGGGCAATGCCGTTGGCCGGCTGGCGCAGGCCAAGCTGCTCGACCAGGGCGGCAAAGCGTTCGCGGTCTTCGGCAAGGTCGATCGCGTCGGGCGAGGTACCCAGGATCGGAATGCCGGCGTCTTCGAGCGCCTGGGCCAGCTTGAGCGGGGTCTGCCCGCCGAACTGCACGATCACGCCGACCAGTTCACCGTTCTCACGCTCGACATCCAGGATCTCGAGCACGTCCTCGGCGGTCAGCGGTTCGAAATAGAGGCGGTCCGAGGTGTCGTAGTCGGTCGAGACGGTTTCCGGGTTGCAGTTGACCATGATGGTCTCGAACCCGGCCTCTTCCAGCGCGAAGCAGGCGTGGCAGCAGCAGTAATCGAACTCGATGCCCTGGCCGATGCGGTTGGGCCCGCCACCCAGGATCACGATCTTGCGGCGGTCGCTCGGCGCTGCTTCATTTTCCGGCTCGCCGAATAGGCCGCCTTCATAGGTGGAATACATATAGGGCGTGACGGCTTCGAATTCCGCCGCGCAGCTGTCGATGCGCTTGAACACCGGGCGCACGCCCAGCTTGTGGCGCAGCTTGCGCACTTCAGCCTCGCTGGTGGCGCCGGCGATCGCCGAAACCACATCGTGGACCAGGCCCGAACGCGCGTGGTTGGCGCTGCCGACAAGGCCCGCCGAACGCACGGCCAGCTTGGCCAGGCGCTTGTCGGAAAAGCCCATGCCCTTCAACCGGCGCATGCCCTGTGCGGTCACGGGCAGGCCATGCTGGATCACCGCCTCTTCCTCGGCGATGATTTCGGCGATGTGGCGCAGGAACCAGGGTTCGTACTTGGTCACGGCGTGGACGTCTTCCACGCTGAAGCCTTCGCGGAAGGCCTGGCCCACCACGAGCAGGCGCTCGGGCGTAGCGCGGCTCAAGGCGGCGTTGATCTCGTCGCGCGTGGCGCCTTCGAGTGCATCGTAGCGGTTGAAGCCGTCAAGGCCGGTTTCCAACCCACGCAGCGCCTTTTGCAGCGATTCCTTGAGGTTGCGCCCGATCGCCATGACTTCGCCGACCGACTTCATCGCGGTGGACAGCAGCGGTTCGGAGCCCTTGAACTTTTCAAAGGCGAAGCGCGGGATCTTGGTGACGACGTAATCGATCGTCGGCTCGAAGCTCGCCGGCGTGGCGCCGGTGATGTCGTTGACGATCTCGTCGAGGGTATAGCCCACGGCCAGCTTGGCCGCGACCTTGGCGATCGGGAAGCCGGTGGCCTTGGACGCCAACGCCGAGGAGCGCGAGACGCGCGGGTTCATCTCGATCACGATCAGGCGCCCATCCTTGGGGTTGACCGCGAACTGCACGTTGGAACCACCGGTTTCCACGCCGATTTCCCGCAGGACCGCGATCGATGCATTGCGCATGATCTGGTATTCCTTGTCGGTCAGCGTCAGTGCGGGCGCCACGGTGATCGAATCGCCGGTGTGCACGCCCATGGGATCGACGTTTTCGATCGAGCAGATGATGATGGCATTGTCGTTCCGGTCACGGACGACTTCCATCTCGTATTCCTTCCAACCGAGGAGCGATTCCTCGATCAGGACTTCGGTGGTGGGCGATGCTTCCAACCCGCCGCGGACGATCTTGATGAATTCGTCCTTGTTATAGGCAATGCCGCCGCCGGTGCCGCCCAGGGTAAAGCTGGGGCGGATGATCGAAGGCAGGCCCGTGGTTTCGAGCACGGCCAGTGCTTCTTCCACCGTATGCGCCACGCCCGAGCGGGCCGATTCCAGCCCGATCTTGTCCATCGCGTCGCGGAACTTCTGGCGGTCCTCGGCCTTGTCGATGGCTTCGGCATTGGCGCCGATCATCGTCACGCCATACTTTTCCAGCGTGCCATCCTGGGCCAGCGCCAGCGCGGTGTTGAGCGCGGTCTGCCCGCCCATCGTGGGCAGCACCGCATCGGGCCGTTCCTTGGCAATGATCTTGGCGACCACTTCGGGGGTGATCGGCTCCACATACGTGGCGTCGGCCATTTCCGGGTCGGTCATGATCGTGGCCGGGTTGGAATTGACCAGGATGATGCGATAGCCCTCTTCCTTGAGCGCCTTGACCGCCTGCGTGCCCGAATAGTCGAACTCGCAAGCCTGGCCGATGACGATCGGCCCGGCGCCGATAATCAGGATCGAGGAGATGTCAGTGCGCTTGGGCATGGGAGGGCCTTTGTCTTTGTTCTTGCGTCGGCCGTGCCGGGCACGGCGGATGGGTTCGTGAAGAGGTTGCGGGCAGTCAGCCCAGCATGCTCACGAACTTTTCAAACAGATAGAAGCTGTCCTGTGGGCCGGGCGAGGCTTCGGGGTGGTATTGCACGCCGAACGCCTTCTTGCCGGCAATCGCGATCCCGCAGTTGGAACCGTCGAACAGCGAGACATGGGTTTCGATGACGTTCTCGGGCAGCGAACCCGGCGCGTTGTCCACGGCAAAGCCATGGTTCATCGAGGTGATTTCCACAACGCCATCCTCGTTGCGCTTCACCGGATGGTTGGCGCCGCGATGGCCCTGGTTCATCTTGGTGGTGCGCGCGCCGGCGGCAAGGCCGAGCATCTGGTGGCCCAGGCAAATGCCGAAGATCGGCACGTCGGCCGCCAGCAGCTTCTGGATCACCGGCACCGCATAGGCGCCGGTCGCGGCCGGATCGCCAGGGCCGTTGGAGAGGAACACGCCGGCGGGCTGCAAGGCCATGATCGCGTCGAACCCGGTCTGCGCGGGCACTACGGTCACGTCTGCCCCGGCCTTGACCAGGTTGCGGAAGATATTGTCCTTGGCGCCGAAATCCATGGCGACCACATGCGGGCGGCCGGTGCCTTCGGGGCGGGTATAGCCCTGCCCCAGGTGCCAGACCGAACCCTGCCATTCTTCCTGCGCCTCGCGGCTGACCACGCGGGCCAGGTCCAGCCCTTCCAGGCCCTGCCAGGCGCGCGCCTTGTCGAGCAGCGCTTCGAGGTCGAACTTGCCTTCGGGGTTGTGCGCGATCACGGCGTTGGGGGCGCCGCCCACACGGATGCGGCGCGTGAGCGCACGGGTGTCGATCCCGGCCAGGCCGATGCGGCCCTGGCGCTCCATCCACTGCTGGAACGTGCCCTGCGCGCGGAAGTTGGCCGGCGCGGTCACGTCTTCGCGCACCACGCAGCCCACGGCGCCGGGCACGCCGTGGCTTTCCATGTCTTCGGGATTGGTGCCGACGTTGCCGATGTGCGGAAACGTGAAGGTGACGATCTGCGAGGCATAGCTCGGATCGGTCATCACTTCCTGGTAGCCGGTCATCGCAGTGTTGAAGCACACTTCGCCCACGGCTTCGCCCACGGCGCCAAAGCCTCGGCCCCAGGCGACCGAACCGTCGGCAAGGACGAGAACACCCGTCGATCCTTCTGGTTGGGACGCAAGCGAAAGGGCGGGGTCGGCCATTATGGGGGCGCTCCGTTGGCAGGGGTTCTGGCGATGTTGCTAAGGCCCGGCCGCTACGCCCCTAAGGCCGCAGCGTCAACCTAGCGGTTCAAGAAAGTTTGTCCTAGGAGGAATCCTTTGCCGCCATCGGCGCGGCATCCACCCACAGGAATCGAGAGACATGATCCGCGACACGATCAAGGCTGCGCAAGTGGCTGCCATGAAAGCCGGAGACAAGGGGCGCCTGGCGGCCGTCCGCCTGATCCTGGCCAAGCTCAAGGACAAGGACATCGAACTGCGCACCGCCACGGTGGTGCCCGAAGACGATGCCATCGTGATCGACGTGCTGCAGAAGATGGTCAAGCAGCGCCGCGAATCGATTGCCCTGTTCGAGCAGGGCGGCCGCCAGGAACTGGCCGACGTGGAAAAGGCCGAACTGGCCGTGATCGAGGATTTCCTGCCGGCGCAGATGTCGGAAGACGACGTGAAAGCCGCGATTGCCACGATCAAGGATGAACTGGGCGCCACCGGCATGAAGGACATGGGCCGCGTGGTGGGCGAACTGAAAGCGCGCCACGGCACCCAGATCGACATGAGCAAAGCAAGCGGGCTGGTGAAGGCGGCGTTGAGCTGAACCGCATGGCCGCCTTTGCCTCCGTCCCCCCAGTGACCTCGATCCTCCCTCGCATCGCGGGGGGGGTGGCAGGCCGCAGGCCTGACGGAGGGGGCGGCCCCCCTCCACCCCGCGCTGCGCGCGCGGTCCCCCTCCCCCGCTGCGCGAGGGAGGATCGGGCAACGCCATGAGCCTGACCCCGCAATGGCTGGATGAACTGCGCAACCGGATTTCGCTGTCGAGCGTGATCGGGCGGTCGATCCGCGTGCAGAAGGCGGGGCGCGAGTTCAAGGCGTGTTGCCCGTTCCACAACGAGAAGACGCCCAGCTTCACGATCAACGACGAAAAGGGCTTCTACCACTGCTTTGGCTGTGGTGCGCATGGCGATGTCATCCGCTGGATGACCGATCACCAGGGCCTGCCGTTCATCGAGGCGGTCAAGGAACTGGCGGCGCAGGCGGGCATGGACATGCCCGAGATGGACCGCCAGGCGGCGCAGCGCGCGCAGGCGGCCAAATCGTTGCACGACGTGATGCAAGCCGCGCAGGATTTCTTTGCGGCCAGCCTCAAGGCGCCGGGCGCGGAACAGGCGCGTGCCTATCTTGCCTCGCGCGGGTTTCCCGAGCGCGTGGCGCGCGAATTCGGCTTTGGTTATGCGCCCGATAGCCGCACCGCCCTGAAAGAGGCGCTCTCGCAGTTTCCCGAAGAGATGCTGATCGAGGCGGGCCTGCAGATCGTGGTGGACGGCAAGGCGCCGTACGACCGCTTTCGCGGCCGGCTGATGCTGCCGATTGCCGACCAGCGCGGGCGGATCATCGCGTTCGGCGGGCGCATCCTGGCCGCCGACAAGACCGACGCGCCCAAGTATCTCAATTCGCCCGATACGCCGCTGTTCGACAAGGGCCGCACGCTTTACAACCTGCACCGCGCCGCGCCCGCCGCACGCAGTGCCGCGCGGATCGTGGTGGTCGAAGGCTATATGGACGTGGTGGCCCTGGCCGCGGCCGGCATTGCCGAGGCGGTGGCCCCGCTGGGTACCGCGCTGACCGAGCACCAGATCGAGCGGCTGTGGCGCGTGACCGAATGCCCCACCTTGTGCTTTGACGGGGACGCCGCCGGGCAGCGCGCGGCGATGAAAGCGGTGACGCGCGCCCTGCCCTTGCTGCGCCCCGGCCATTCCCTGCGCATCGTGACCCTGCCCGATGGCATGGACCCCGACGACGTGGTCAAGAAGCGCGGGCGCGAAGCCATGCTTGATCTGCTGGGTACGGCGCGCAGCCTGGTCGAGGTGCTATGGCAGGGCGAGCGCGACGCCCTGCCGCTCGCCACGCCGGAGGACAAGGCCGGCCTGAAAGCGCGCCTGCTGGCCCATTGCGAAACGATCCAGCACCCCGACATCAAGGCGCTCTATCGCCGCGAATTGCTCGACCGGTTTGGCGAACTGGCCTTTGCCCGGCGCGAGCGGCCGGCGTTTACCCCGCGCCAGGCCGGCGGCGGCAGCTTCCAGGGCGGGCAGCAGCGCCGAGGTGGCCCGTGGAAGCCCGCGCCCCCGCCCCTGCCCGCCGAGGCGGCCAGCCGCCTGCAACAGAAAGTGGGATCGGGCGACGCCCTGCTGGCCGCTGTGCTAGCCGGGCTGGTGGTCCATCCCGCCGCGCTGGCCGGCCATGGCGAGGCGCTGGCCCGCATCCATCCGGCTAATCCCGGCATGGCGGCACTGCTCGATACTTTGCTGGCCTTTGCCGAATCGGGCGCCCCGCTTGAAAGCGCCGCCTTGCGCCCCATATTGCTGGAGCGGCAGCTACGGGTGCCACAGGCAGACGATTACGATGGGCTGCGATTCGGCTTCTTGTCCGAAACGAGCGCAACTGCGCTTGACGAACTGGCCGAGGCAATCGAGCTGATCGTGGATCTTCCGGCGGTGGAATCGGCGCTGGCGCACGCGACAGAGCGCCTGGAAAGCGATTTTTCCGAGGATAGCTTTGCCGAACAGCAACGATTGCTGCAACGAAGGCTGGCATTGCTGGCCCGGTTGGGGCAAATGGGTCGCACTCGTGCATCGTTATAATAGGTAGATAGGGATCGCCCGAGACCGGCCGCGATCCCGGCCTAGGCCCCGACCAGGGCCAAAGCGGCATGACGTCAAAGGGTGGTACCGGGGTTAATGGCTTCCAACGACAAGACCGATAGCGGCGATGCACCGCTGATCGACCTTAACGAGGCTTCGATCAAGAAGCTGATCGCGCGCGCCAAGCGCCGCGGGGTCATCACTTATGACGAGCTGAACGAGGCTTTGCCGCAAGACCAGATGTCCTCCGAGCAGATCGAGGACATCATGGCCGCGATCTCGGAAATGGGCGTCAACATCGTCGAGAGCGACGAGGACGCGGTCGATCCCGAAGAGCGTGAGGCCGAGGAAGCCGAAGACGCCGACACCGGGATGGACGACCGCCCGGTTGTGGAAAAGCGCAAGGAAACCATCGAACGCACCGATGACCCGGTGCGCATGTACTTGCGCGAAATGGGCGCGGTGGAGCTGCTCAGCCGCGAAGGCGAAATCGCCATCGCCAAGCGCATCGAAGCCGGCCGCGACACCATGATCATGGGCCTGTGCGAAAGCCCGATCACCTTCCACGCCATCATCCAATGGTCCGAAGCGCTCAACGCGGGCGAAATGCAGCTGCGCGAGATTCTCGATCTCGACGCCATGCTGTCCAAGGAACCGCAGCCGGAAAACCTTTCCGAAGACGGTGAAGACGCCGACGGCGAAATCAGCGAAGCGACCGCCGGCCCTTCCTTCAAGGAAGAGGAAGACGTCGAGGAAGAGGAAACCGAGGACGAGGACGACGAGCTGCGCGAACGCCGCGCGCGCCCGGCCGAGGAAGAGGAAGAGGACAACACCCTTTCCCTTGCCCAGATGGAAGCCACGCTCAAGCCGGCCGCGCTTGAGAAGTTCGCCGAAATCACCAGCCTGTTCCGCACTTTCGAAAAGCTGCAGGGCGAGCGCCTGGATTCCCTGGGCCTTGGCCTGGCGTTTTCGGCAGCCAAGGAAGCCGAATACCACAAGCTGCGCGAGGAACTGACCGCGCAGGTGGAAAGCGTGCAGTTCCATGCCTCCAAGATCGAATACCTGGTCGACAATCTCTATGCGTTCAACCGCCGGCTGACCACGCTGGGCGGGCAGATGCTGCGCCTGGCCGAACGCCACAAGGTGAGCCGCAAGGATTTCCTCGATCACTACGTCGGCCGTGAACTTGACGAAGGCTGGTTGCAGTCGCTTGCCACGCGCGACAAGAAGTGGGCGGCCTTTGCCGCCAACGAAACCGCCGCCGTCGAGCGCATTCGTTCCGAAGTGGCCGACATCGCTTCGGCCACCGGCATGCAACTGGCCGAATTCCGCCGCATCGTGAACATGGTGCAGAAGGGCGAGCGCGAAGCGCGCATCGCCAAGAAGGAAATGGTCGAGGCGAACCTGCGCCTGGTGATCTCGATCGCCAAGAAGTACACCAACCGTGGCCTGCAATTCCTGGACCTGATCCAGGAAGGGAACATCGGCCTGATGAAGGCGGTGGACAAGTTCGAGTATCGCCGCGGCTACAAGTTCAGCACTTATGCCACGTGGTGGATTCGCCAGGCAATCACCCGTTCGATCGCCGACCAGGCGCGCACGATCCGCATCCCGGTGCACATGATCGAAACGATCAACAAGCTGGTGCGCACCAGCCGCCAGTTCCTGCACGAGCAGGGCCGCGAGCCCACGCCCGAGGAAATGGCCGAGCGTCTGTCGATGCCGCTCGAAAAGGTGCGCAAGGTGATGAAGATCGCCAAGGAGCCGATCTCTCTCGAAACGCCGATCGGCGACGAGGAAGATTCGCACCTGGGCGATTTCATCGAGGACAAGAACGCGATCATCCCGGTGGATGCGGCCATCCAGGCCAATCTTAAGGAAACCGTCACCCGCGTCCTCGCCAGCCTGACCCCGCGCGAGGAACGCGTGCTACGCATGCGTTTCGGCATCGGCATGAACACCGATCACACGCTGGAGGAAGTGGGCCAGCAGTTCTCGGTGACGCGCGAACGTATCCGCCAGATCGAGGCCAAGGCGCTGCGCAAGCTCAAGCACCCGAGCCGCAGCCGCAAGATGCGCTCGTTCCTGGACCAGTAAGCGCGGCATTCCTGCCCCATCATGCAAGAGGCGCCCGGCCACCGGCCTGGCGCCTCTTTTGCGTTGCGGACATTGTGTTGCAATGCGGCATCAGTATCAGATGAAACCGACACAAACCTGCATTAGTCTGACACAGGTTTGACACACAACGCTAATAGCCCCGCAGGGACCAAACCACAGCGGCAAAGACCGCGTCCTTCCGTCAGGGGAATTTCCATGCGTACCACCCATTTCGCTGCCGCCATGCTGGCGGGAGCCGCGCTTGCGGCCATCGCGCCCGCAGCATTCGCGCAAGACACCGCACCGACCGCTGCCGACACGGCCGCCGAAACCGGCGATGCTATCGTCGTGACCGCCGAGCGCCGCCAGGAAAACATCATGTCCGTGCCGGTTTCGGTGGCGGTGATGAAGCCTGAGCTGCTGCACAACCTGCAGGCTGCCGGCGCCGACACGCTGCTTTCGCTGGCCGGCCGCGTGCCCAGCCTCAACGTTGAATCGACCACGGGCCGCATTTTCCCGCGCTTCTATATCCGTGGCCTGGGCAACATCGACTTCTACCTCGGCGCCTCGCAGCCGGTCTCGGTGATCCAGGACGACGTGGTGATGGAGCACGTCGTGCTCAAGTCGAACCCCGCGTTCGATATTGCCCAGGTCGAAGTGCTGCGTGGCCCGCAGGGTTCGCTGTTCGGCCGCAACACCACGGCCGGCATCGTCAAGTTCGATACCGCCCAGCCCACCGCCACGTGGCAGGGCCAGGGCAGCGCCAGCTGGGGCAGCCGCAACGCAATCAACGTGGATGCCGGCGTCGGCGGCCCGCTGACCAGCGATGGCCGCATCAGCTTCCGCCTGTCGGGCCTCTACCAGCACCGCGACAACTGGATCAACAACACCTACACCGGCGTGAGCGACGACGGCACCAAGCCCGGCAACAATGTGATGGGCGGCTTCAACGAACGCGACGTGCGCCTGCAGCTGCTGGTCCAGCCCACCGAAACCCTGTCGCTGCGCGTGTCGGGCCACTACCGCGATTATGACGGCAGCGCCTCGATCTTCTATCGCGGGTCGATCCAGAAGGGCACGCACACCGTGCCGGAAAACCTGGACCTGACCAATGTTGCCTATGACGAAGGCGGCAACAACCCGCAGGCCTACAAGACCAAGGGCGTCTCGCTCAAGGCCGTGCAGGATTTCGGCGGCGCGACGCTGACCTCGATCACCGCCTACGAAGCCTCGCACGGGTCCAGCCGGGGTGACACCGACGGCGGCGCGGCTGCCAATTTCGGCGGCGCCGGCTATGGCGAATCGCGCGGCGTGCTGCGCAGCCTCAACCAGTGGAGCCAGGAACTGCGCCTGGCGAGCCCGGATGCGGCCCGCTTCAAGTGGCAGTTTGGCGGCATCTACTTCGATTCGCGTGATTACACCGAGTTCGACCAGCGCGCCTATTTCCTCACCAGCAATGCGCTGGGCACCACGCCCAATCCCAACAACTGGGTGCTGCTGCACAACGTCAACACCAGCTGGGCGGTGTTCGGCCAGGCCAGCTATGACCTGACCGAGAAGCTGCGCTTCACCGCTGGCGCGCGCCTGTCGAACGACACCAAGACCACCTCGCTGCTCAAGACGGCAGACACCGTGGGCGGCGTCGTCACGTTCCCGTCCACCGCGCCGCGCACCGTGCGCCTGTCGGACACGCAGCCGAGCTTTGACGCAAGCCTGCTCTATCGCGCCAATTCCGACCTGTCGTTCTTTGCCCGCGTGGCGCGAGGCTTCCGTGGCCCGACCATCCAGGGTCGCTCGGCCGTGTTCAATTCGGCCTTCACCACGGCCAATTCGGAAAAGAACACCTCGTGGGAAGCCGGCGTGAAGAGCGCGTGGCTGGACAATGCCGTCACGTTCAACCTCACCGGGTTCTACTACACCGTCACCGACATCCAGCTCAACGGCAACGACAGCAACGGCAGCGGCGTGCTGTTCAATGCCGACAAGGCCGTGGGCTATGGCGCGGAAGCGGAACTGGGCCTGCGCCCGGCAACGAACCTGCGCTTCGATATCGGCGTGAGCGTGCTGCACACCGAAGTGAAGGACAGCAATGTCTATGCCCAGGCCGGCTCGGCCGGCGGCGTGCTGTCGGAAACCGTGCTCAACCCGGTCAAGCAGGTGGGCGCGAACTACTTTGCGCAGATCAACGGCAATCCGCTGCCCAACGCGCCCAAGTTCAACCTGAACATCTCGGGCCGTTACGACCTGCCGCTCAGCGATGATTTCAAGGCCTTTGTCGGCGGCGATTTCAATCTGCAGGGCTATACCATGTACGTGCCGTACAAGACGGTGGAATACACCTCCAACGGCAATTACGAGCTGGGCGCCAAGGCTGGCTTTGCCTGGGGCCGCTATGAACTGGCGGTGTTTGCCCGCAACCTGACCGACAAGCGCAACCTGATCGGGGTGATCGACACCTCGAACTATCGCGCCGGGATCTACAACGATCCCCGCACGATCGGGGTTTCGCTCAGCGGTTCGTTCCGCTGATGACATGAAGCGGGGCGGCAGCGATGCCGCCCCGTTTTCATTTCAACCCGGTGCATGGCGCTGTCGCAGTGCTTTCGCGGCTTGACCGGGATGCAACAAGGCGCAACCACCGCGCCACGGGACGCATGGATCACCTGCCCCGTATCTGGGAGAAGCCGATGATGCCGTTTGCCCGCCGCGCCATGGCCCTTGCCGTTCTGGCCACCATTGCCATGCCGCTCAGCCCCGCAGCCGCGCAGACCACGCCGCCCCCCGCTGCCGTGCCGCTCAATCCCGCCGACGTGGCAGTGGCCAACCAGATCATCGCGGTGATCCTGCCGCCCGAACAGCGCCTGGCCATCGTGGAGCGCGTCACGCAAGCGATGATGGCTGCCATGCGCGGCAACATCGCCGCCGGCCTGGGCGTGGACGATCCCGGCCTCAACCAGATTTTCGACACCATGCTCGAAAAGATGCCCGCCGCGATGCGCCCGGCGATGGAACGCCACCTGCCCGAACTGACGCAGGCGATGGCCCATGCCTATGTGCGCCGCTTTTCCAGCGAAGACCTGCGCGCCATCCTGGCCTTTGCCCAGACGCCGGCGGGCGGGCGCTATCTCTCGCGCGCGGCAGAGCTGATGCAGGACCCGGAAGTGGTGGCCGTGATGGGTGCGCTCAACCGCGAGGGCATGTCCGTTGGGATGGCCACCGCGCAGGAAATGAAAGCGCAGATCACCGACTATCTCGCCAAGCATCCCGAAGTGGCCAGGAAGATGGCTGCCGCGCACGGCGAGGCGCATTGAGCGCAGACGCCCCTCGCCCACCCATCGGGGCAATGGGTGCAACATAAGCCCAATTAATCTGGCATAGCGCGCGCAATGGGTTTAGGGGGACGCCAGAATCCCCGACACGATATCCGTAACAGGCAACCGGAAACGCTATAACCCATGCGCATTGCCATTGCTTCCGATCACGCCGCGCTGGCGCTGAAAGCCGATCTTGTCCAATGGCTGGGCGAGTTGGGCCACGACGTGGCCGACCTTGGCCCCTACAACGGCGACAGCGTCGACTACCCCGACTATGGCTATAAGCTGGCGAGCGCGATGGCGGCTGGCGAAGCCGAGCGCGGCATTGCCCTGTGCGGTTCGGGCATCGGCATTTCCATTGCCGTGAACCGCAATCCCGCCGTGCGCTGTGCCCTGGTGGGTGAGCCGCTTTCGGCCAAGCTTTCGCGCGAACACAACGATGCCAACGTGCTGGCCATGGGTGCCCGCCTGACCGGGCTGGACATGGCCAAGGCCTGCGTCGAGGCGTTTCTCGCCACCCCCTTTGCTGGTGACCGCCACGTGCGCCGCGTTACCAAGCTTTCCAATCCCGCACTCTGAAAAGGAGCCCCACCGATGTCCACCGCTGCCACCGCACCGTCGGAAGTCCGCACGGCCGGCTTCTTTACCGAGCACCTCGCCTCGGCCGATCCCGAAGTCTTCGCCGCCATCCAGGGTGAATTGAAGCGCCAGCAGACCAAGATCGAGCTTATCGCTTCGGAAAACATCACCAGCCTGGCCGTGCTGGAGGCGACCGGCTCGGTCTTCACCAACAAGTATGCCGAAGGCTATCCGGGCAAGCGCTATTACGGCGGCTGCGAATATGCCGACGTGGTGGAAACCCTGGCGATCGAACGCGCGAAGAAGCTGTTCGGCTGCGATTTCGCCAATGTGCAGCCCAATTCGGGCAGCCAGATGAACCAGGCGGTGTTCCTGGCCCTGCTCCAGCCGGGCGACAGCTTCATGGGGCTGGATCTCAATTCGGGCGGCCACCTCACCCACGGTTCGCCGGTCAACATGAGCGGCAAGTGGTTCAAGCCGATCCCCTATGGCGTCCGCCCGGAAGATCACCTGATCGACATGGACGAAGTGGCCCGCCTGGCGCGCGAACACAAGCCCAAGCTGATCATCGCGGGCGGCACCGCCTATTCGCGCGTGTGGGATTTCCCACGCTTCCGCGAAATCGCCGATGAAGTGGGCGCCTGGCTGCTGGTCGACATGTCGCACTTCTCCGGCCTTGTTGCCGGTGGCGCGCACCCCTCGCCGTTCCCGCATGCCCATGTGGTCACCTCCACCACGCACAAGAGCCTGCGCGGTCCCCGTTCGGGCATCATCCTCACCAACGATGAGGCGCTGGCCAAGAAGTTCAACACGGCGGTGTTCCCCGGCTTGCAGGGTGGTCCGCTGGTGCATGTGATCGCTGCCAAGGCGGTGGCCTTTGCCGATGCCCTGCGCCCAGAATTCAAGGCCTATGCCCACCAGATCGTGGCCAATGCCCGCGCGCTTTCGGCGTCGCTGGTCGATGCGGGCCTGTCGATCGTTTCGGGCGGCACCGACAACCACCTGATGCTGGTGGACCTGTCGGCCAAGGACGTGACCGGCAAGGCCGCTGAAAAGGGCCTCGATCGCGCCTGGCTCACCTGCAACAAGAACGGCGTGCCGTTCGACAAGCGCTCGCCGTTTGTCACCTCGGGCATTCGCCTGGGTACGCCGGCGGGCACCACGCGCGGCTTCCGCGAGGAAGAATTCCGCCAGATCGGCCAGCTGATCGCCCAGGTCGTCGAAGGCCTTGCCCGCAATGGCGACGAAGGCGATGGCCAGGTGGAACAGCGCGTGCGCGATGCCGTGGCCGACCTGTGCGCCCAGTTCCCCATCTACCCGGAGCTTTGAACGTTTGCGTTGCCCGTTCTGCGCCCATGACAACAGCCAGGTGAAGGACAGCCGGCCGACCGAGGACAACACCTCGATCCGCCGGCGGCGCCAATGTGAAAGCTGCGGCGCCCGCTTCACCACGTTCGAACGCGTGCAATTGCGCGAAGTGCTGGTGGTGAAGAACAAGGGCGATGGCAGCGAGCCGCGCCGCGAACCGTTCGACCGCACCAAGATCGAACAGTCCGTGGCGCTCGCCTGCCGCAAGCGCCCGGTCACCCAGGAACGGCTCGACCAGCTGGTCACCGGCATCCAGCGCCAGATCGAGACGATGGGCGATGGCGAAGTGGCCAGCAAGGTGATCGGTGAAATGGTGATGGACGGGCTGCGCCAGTTGGACAGCGTGGCCTATATCCGCTTTGCCAGCGTCTACCGCGATTTTTCCGAAGCCCGCGATTTCGAGGAATTCGCCTCTTCCGTGCGCGAAGTGGCCAAGTAAGAACCATGCCTTTCCAACCCGTTATCGTGCTCGTGCGCCCGCAACTGGGCGAGAACATCGGCAAGGCCGCGCGCGCCATGCTCAACTTCGGCCTGGCTGAAATGCGCCTCGTCGCCCCGCGCGATGGCTGGCCCAACCCCTCGGCAGGGCCCGCTGCCTCGGGTGCCGACATCGTGCTGGAACGCGCCCAGGTGTTCGACAGCCTGGCCGAGGCCGTGGCCGATTGCGCCCATGTCTATGCCACCACCGTGCGCAAGCGCGGGGTGACCAAGCCGGTCGTCACACCCGAGGAAGCCGCGCGCGCGATCGTGGCCGAGGAAGGCCGCAGCGCGCTGGTGTTCGGCCCGGAGCGGTCGGGCCTGGAGACCGACGACGTGGCGCTAGCGCGCACAATCGTGACCGTGCCGATCAACCCGGAATTCGGCTCGCTCAACCTGGCCCAGGCGGTGATCCTGTGCGCCTATGAATGGTCCAAGCACCAGGGCTGCGCCACCGCGCTGGTGCAGCCCACGGTGGAAGAGCTGCTGCCCCCTGCCCCGCAGGAGGAATTCGAGGGCATGTTCAGCCAGCTGTGCGACCTCTTGGAACCGCGTGGCTATTTCCAGCCCCCCAGCCGCGCTGAGGCCAGCCGCCGCACCTTGCGCACGATGTTGACCAAGCCGGCGTGGAATCACCTGGAAATCCGCACCCTGCGCGGGGTGCTCTCCACCTTGCGCCGCACCCCTGGCGAGCGGCCCTGAACGGCGCAAACCCGCCGATTTTTCCCGTTCTCCCTTTCCGCACTTGACTCTGAAGGCAATGCCTGTTCTAGGCGCGCCTTCGCAATTGGCCCCACACGTCCGGTGAAGTGGTGGCCGCATCTGGCAACAGGCCAGATGGTGCGGGTCCGGACAACAGCCAGGAGGGCCGCTGCGGCTTTCCTCACATGAAACGCTAGTTGAAAGGAACGAACGCGTGTCGAAGCGCCATTCGTCCAAGTACAAGATTGACCGTCGCCTTGGTGAAAACCTGTGGGGCCGCCCCAAGAGCTCGGTGAACCGCCGCTCGTATGGCCCCGGCCAGCACGGCCAGCGCCGCAAGAGCAAGGTTTCCGACTTCGGTATCCAGCTGCGCGCCAAGCAGAAGCTCAAGGGCTACTACGGCGACGTGACCGAAAAGCAGTTCAAGCGCACCTACCAGGAAGCGTCGAACATGAAGGGCGATACCGGTCAGAACCTGATCGGCCTGCTCGAACAGCGCCTCGACATGGTCGTGTACCGCGCCAAGTTCGCGCCGACCGTGTTCTCGGCTCGCCAGATCGTTTCGCACGGCCACATCCGCGTGAACGGCGTGAAGTGCAACATCGCCAGCCGCCGCGTGCGCCCCGGCGACGTCATCACCCTGGGCCCCAAGGCCAAGGAAATGGCCCTGATCGCCGAAGCCCAGGCCCTGCCCGAGCGCGACGTGCCTGACTACGTCGCCCAGGAAGGCAACGACAAGATCACTTTCGTGCGCGTGCCCACGCTCGACGAAGTGCCCTATCCGGTGAAGATGGAACCGAACCTGGTCGTCGAATTCTATTCGCGCTGATCGGTCGGTCCATTCGGACAAGACAAACGGAAAAGGCGGGGTTTTGCCCCGCCTTTTTTGTTGCCTGCGAGCAGCGGTTGGCCGGCAGGCCCGATGCGTTTGCACGCACCGGGCCGCCTTGCCGATCAGGCCTTCTTTTCGAACGCCACAGTGATCTTGAGCCGCACTTCGTCGCTCACGAAGGGCACGTACTTGCTCACGCCGAAGTCCGAGCGCTTGAGCGTGCCGGTGGCGCCAAAGCCCACGGTGAAGGCCTTGCTCATCGGATTGGCACCGGCGCCGCCGAACGTGGCATCGAGCGTAATCGGCTTGGTCACGCCGTGCAGGGTAAGATCACCTTCGATCTTGGCGCTGCGCTCGCCAGTGGGCACCACCTTGCGCGCCACGAAGCGGATGGTGGGATACTTGGCCGCGTCGAACCAGTCGGCGCTCTTGAGTTCACCATCGAGCGTCGCGTTGGTGGTGGAGATGGCCGAGACCGGCAGCGACACGTCGAGCGCCGTGGCGGCAAGATCCGCCGGGTTGAGCGTCATCGTGCCGGTGGCGCCGGGGATGACGCCGAAGAAATCGTTGAAGCCGAAGTGGCTGACCGTGAATTCGGCCAGGGTGTGGTGGCTTTCCACCTGATAGGTGCCAGCCGGCACGGCCGAGGGCGCGGCAGTCGCCTGCGCGGCGACCAGCGCCGGCACCGCGAGGGCGGGAACCGCCAGCGCCAGGGCCAGGGCGGCGAAAGTCTTGTTGCGTGTCATGACAGGGGATCGTCCTTGTTGAAATGATCCCAGCCATGATGGCGTTTCCACCCTTGGATGATAATATGTCGCCAACGACATTGTCTTTTTACCAGAGGTAGGAAATCTGTGGCCGACCGCCTGACCGGCATCGAAGTCTTCGTGGAAGCGATCCGCCTGGGCGGGCTTTCGGCCGCCGCGCGCACGCTGCACATGTCCCCCGCGATGGCCGCCAAGCATCTTACCGCGCTGGAAAGCAGGCTGGGCACAACGCTGGTCCACCGCACCACCCGGCGCCTGCTGTTGACCGAGGCGGGCACGGCCTACCTCGACCGGGCGACGCGCGTGCTGGCCGACTTGCGCGAGGCGGAAGCCGATGCCGCCGCCCAAAGCGTGGCGATCGAGGGACTGTTGCGGGTAAGCGTGCCGATGTCGTTCGGCGTGCTGCACCTGGCCCCGCTGGTGGCCGCCTTCAACCAGCGCCACCCGGGCATCGTCATCGAACTGGGGTTGAGCGACCGGCATGTCGACCTGGTGGAAGAGCGCTGGGACATGGCGATCCGCATCGGCCGGCTGCTGGATGGCAACCTGATCGCCCGCAAGCTGGCCGACATGCACCTGGTCGTCTGCGCTTCACCCAGCTATCTCGCGCGGCGCGGCACGCCCACGCAATTGAGCGACCTGGCACAGCACGATTGCCTTGGCTTCACGCTGTCGATGCTGGGGCGGCACATCTGGCGCTTTGGCCTGGACGGCACGATCCACCAGCCGGTGCGCGGAACGCTGCAAGCCGACAACGGCGATGTGCTGGTTGAAGCTGCTGCTGCGGGCCTGGGCCTGGTCTATGGCCCGCGCTTCATCGCGGCACGCGCGCTGCGCGAGGGCCGGCTGGTGGAGGTGCCATTGGACCAGCCCCTGGCGCAACTCGGCGCGATCCATGCGGTCACCCATCCCTCGCGCCGGCCGGCCGCCAGAACCCGCGCCTGGATCGAATTCCTGGCGGAAATGCTGCCACCGATGGCCTCTGCCTGGTAGACATATTAAAGCAACATTTTCAGCCGTTTCCCGCAACAAACGGATCGTCGCAAATCGCGCACGCGCGCAGCAGAAAGCGGGAACGGCACGGCGCTGCAGGCATTGTCGGAGCATGCTGATGTATCGCTTCGTCACCCCGCACCGTTGCGGCAAATGGTATCCCGATCTGGAAACTGCCAAGGCCCAGGCCAGCGCCATCGGCGCCGGCTTTCTGGACACGCGCACCGGCGAATTCGCGCAATATCCCGGCACGCGCCTGGAGACGCAGGCGGTGATGACGCCGCGTCCCCAGATCGCTGCCTGACGCCGGGCGCTACGCCCCGGGCGGCGGCCTCGCTTTAGGGAGCGATGGCCATCGCCTTGCGCAGGAACGCATCGCTGCTGCTCAGCAACTGGATGCGCGCCGCCCCGCTATCGAGCTGATGATCGAGCTTCTTGAACTCGACATATTCGACAGAGCGACCCGCCGCGCGGAGCCGGTCTGCCATCAGGCGCGATTGGTCCACCGGCACATTGAGATCGGCATCGCCGTGAAACAGCATGACCGGCACCGTGATCGACGATGCGTTCTGCGCGGGTGAGCCCGCCTTGATATAGTCGCCATGGCCGATCTGGCGGTCGACGATGACACCATTGGTATAGCTTTGCGCGTTTTCGCGCAGCCGCGCGAGGTCCGTCACCGGTGCGACCGCGACGATGGCCTTGAACAATCCGGGATCAACTACCCCCGATTGCAGCGCGGCATAGCCGCCATAGGACCAGCCGAAGATGGCGATCTTCCCGGGCGCGGCAATGCCCTGCGACAAAAGCCAGCGACCCGCGTCGTCGATATCGCCGATCGCCTTGGGCCAGGATTGAAAGCCGTTCCTGGATTGCCAGTCGATCCCGAACCCCGACGAGCCACGATAATTGGGCTGCAGCACGGCATAGCCACGCGCCGCGAAGAACTGCACCAGCCAGTCAAAACCCCATTCATCGCGCGCACTGGGCCCGCCATGGGGCATGACGATGGCCGGCAGGCCCCTGCCGTTGCTGCCAGCCGGGAGCGTGAGGTAGGCCGGGATCGACGTTCCGTCAGCGGCGGGATAAGTGATCGGCTTCATCGGGGCCAAGCCGACACCGGTAAGTTCCGGACGGACGGCGAGGACCTGTTCGAGATGGTGCGTCGGCTTGTCGAAGACGTAATAGGTTCCCGGATCAGTATCGCCACCAGCCAGCAGCAGCAGCCGGCTTTCGTCGGCCGCCGCATCGATGAAGTCGATCTGCGGCTGGCCGGGCAAGGCCTTGTGCAGCGCGGCAGCCAGGGTCTTGAGCGCGGGATCGAAGAATTCCACCACGCGGGTTTCGGTGGCGTAGCTCACCCCCACGACGCGGCGGTTGCGCCCGATGGTGACCAGTTCGTCAACATCGACATCGCCGCGCCCAAGCACGCGATCGCGTGCCAGCGAGCCGTCCAGCTTGATGCGAAACAGTGCGCTGCGCCCGCCATCGCCGGCATCGAAGCCAAAGGCCACGTCCTGCGTGGGATCGACCGCAGCGGGCTGGAAACCGCGCGCGGAAATGCCGTCGCTTTCATCCGTGCGGCCCAATGCCAGCCAATCGGACGATCCGGCCTTGCGATAGTACCACGTGGCTTTGCCGGTATCGTAACCGGTGGCATTGGCCACAGCGCGGGCCATCAGGCGGACGTGGCCGATGCCATCGGTGACATAGGCCTCGGCATCGACACGGGGCCGTTCCACGGTGCGGCGCTGCAAGGTGGTCGCGTCCACGGATTCGACGCCGAAGCCGTCGTCGGTCTTGGCCAGGTGCGTGCCGATCGTGGTTTCGGGCACGAACGTGCGCGTCATCAGCACCTGCCCGGGCTTATCGCCGGTCCAATCGATCACCGCGCCGCCGTGATAATCGAAACCCAGGGCCCGATCGCTTTGCTGTTCAGACACCACGCCAACGTGCTTGCCATCCACATCGACGGCCAGCATGCGCGCAAAGCTGATCGGTGTGCCGGCATTCTCGGAATAGACCTGGACACGGCAGAACAGGCGCTGGTTGGTGGGCCAGGTGCAGCTACCGATCCTTTCATCGCTGCGATTGCTGCCCAGGATCGCGCGCGGCGCGCCGCCCGCGACCAGATCTGCGACCATGACCTTTTGCCCATCGCCATCGGGCACCAGGAAAGAGACATGGGTGCCATCGGGCGACATGCTCATTGCCGAAACGCCCACGCGTGCGCCAAATGCCCGCGCGGCTGCGGCGCCATCCAGCGGCGCCGGATCGGCGGCCTGGGCGCTGCTGCCAGCAACCGCCGCCACCAGCGCCATTCCCGCGCCTGCCAAAAGGCAGCCCAATCCCCGATGCCGATGCGCCATGCCCCATCCCAATTTATATCAAAACCTTGCTAGGCATAGCAAAGTGGCGCGGATGGGAAAGGCCGGACCGGGAAAATTCGCATCCGTTTTGCGGGGCTTACTCCTTGCGCAGATAGTCCCGGCGGAAATCGGCGGCAAAGGCGGCAAAGCGGTCTTCGGCAATCGCGGCGCGCATGGCCGCCATCAGTTGCTGGTAGAACGAGAGGTTGTGCTCGGTCAGCAGCATGGCGCCCAGCATCTCGCCCGATTTGTGCAGGTGATGCAGATAGGCGCGGCTGTATTTGGCGCAGACCGGGCAGGTGCAGCGCTCGTCGAGCGGGCCGGTATCCTCGGCATGGCGGGCGTTGCGCATGTTGATCGGGCCGTTCCAGGTAAAGCCCTGGCCGTTGCGGCCCGATCGCGTGGGCAGCACGCAATCGAACATGTCCACTCCGCGCTCCACCGCGCCCACCAGGTCATCGGGCTTGCCCACGCCCATCAGGTAGCGCGGGCGATCGGCGGGCAACTGGCCCGGTGCGAAATCGAGCGTGGCGAACATCGCCTCCTGCCCCTCGCCCACGGCAAGCCCACCGATGGCATAGCCATCGAAGCCGATGTCGCGCAGCGCGTCGGCACTGGCCTGGCGCAGGCCTTCATCCAGTGCGCCCTGCTGGATGCCGAACAGGGCGGAACGCGCGGCATGCTCTTCCCCGCTGTCGAACCCGGCACGGCTGCGGCGGGCCCAGCGCATCGACATTTCCATGGACCGCGCGATCACGTCGCGCGGCTGATCGGCGCGCGGGCATTCATCAAATGCCATGACGATGTCCGACCCCAGCAGCCGCTGGATTTCCATCGAGCGTTCGGGGCTGAGCATGTGGCGCGAACCATCGAGGTGGCTGGCGAACGTCACGCCATCCTCGGTGATCTTGCGCAGTTCCGACAGGCTCATCACCTGATAGCCGCCGCTATCGGTCAGGATCGGGCGATCCCAGCCCATGAAGGCGTGCAGGCCCCCCAGCCGGGCCATGCGCTCGGCGCCGGGACGCAGCATCAGGTGATAGGTGTTGCCCAGGATGATGTCAGCGCCGGTGCGGCGCACGTCTTCCACTTTCATCGCCTTGACCGTGGCCGCGGTGCCCACCGGCATGAACGCGGGGGTGCGGATCTCGCCCCGCATCATCTGGATGGTGCCGGTGCGGGCCTTGCCGCTGGTGGCGTGAATCTGGAACGAAAAGCGGGTCATCGTGGGCTAGCTGGCATCCGGGGGAGAAAGAACAGTTGCGGCCCTTAGGCGCAAACGCCAAGGCGTGCAAATGTCGCTGATCCACCTTGCCATCGCCACCGCCCAAGCTGCGACCCAGGCCACCCCGCCGGTTGCGCCGTTCGAGCCGCACGCCTGGATGTATGGCGTGCTGACGGCGATCGCCGTGGTCACCGGCATGGTCGATGCGATTGCCGGGGGCGGCGGTCTGATCATGATGCCGGCGCTGATCACACTGGGCCTGCCCCCGCACCTGACGCTGGGCACCAACAAGATCCAGTCGATGTGCGGCACCAGCATGGCCACCTGGCGCTATCACCGCGCCGGCCTGTTCACCATGGCGGGCAATGGCACCCTTGCCGCGGTGACTTTTGCCGGGGCGTTGATCGGGGCACTGATCATCCAGCATTTCGATGCCCATGTGCTTTCGCTGATCGTGCCGGTGCTGCTGATCGGCGTGGCACTCTATACCGTGCTCTCGCCGCGCATGGACGATGGCGACCGGCACGATCGCGTGGGGCCGCGCGGCTTCCTGCCCGTTGCCGGTGGCGTGGGGTTCTATGACGGCTTCTTCGGACCGGGCGCGGGGCAGTTCTATACGACCACCCTGGTTGCCCTGCGCGGCATGGGGCTGACCCGCGCCACGGGACTGACCAAGCTGCTCAACCTGATCAGCAACCTCGCCAGCGTGATCGTCTTCGCGCTGGGTGGCCACGTGCTGTGGCTGCTGGGCCTGTGCATGGGTGCAGGCGCGATGGCGGGCGCGGTGATCGGCAGCCATTTCGCCACCCGCTTTGGCGCCCGGTTGATACGCCCGCTGCTCATCGTCGTCAGCCTGGGCCTGACCGGGCGGCTGGTGTGGCAATGGTTTGCCGGGTGATGGCACGGCTGCACGGCCTGCTGACGCTGCGCCCGGCGAGCCGTCCGTGGCAGTTGGCCGTGCTGGCCGCAGCGGCGGTGGGCGTGGCCATGGCCGGCGGCGCGATCGCGGGCAATATTCCGGCCGGCACCAATGCGGCGTTGGGCGCCTTTGCCTTTTGCGCCCTGCCCCCTGGCTCACCCCGGCGGCAATTTGCAGTGGTCGGCGCGATGGGGCTGGGGATCATCGCCGGGTTCGTGCTGGGCACGATCATGGCGCCTTCCGGGCCGATGGCGGCAATCGGGCTGGGCCTGTTTGCCGCCGGCGCGGTGGCGGCGGTGCTCCGCGGGCGCGTGGGGATGCCCGGCGCGCTGTTCCCGTGCATGAGTGCTGCGCTTGCCACGCAAATTGCGCTGCCGCTCGCCGCCCTGCCGCAGGTGATGCTGCAATTGGGCGGCGGCGTAGCCCTGGCCCTGGCGATGGTCGGGCTGTTCCGCGTGGTGGCGCCGGACTTGTCCGCCCCCGCTGCCACGCCGCTGGCCTGGGTAGAGCGCAGCGGCGCAGTGCCGGTGGTTGTAGGACTTGCCGTGGCGGCATCGCACGCGCTTGCCCACCTTGCCGGCGTGCCGCGCCCTTATTGGGCACCGGTCAGTTGCATCGCCGTGATCCAGGGGATGAGCTTTGCCGCGGTGAAGACCCGTTATGCCCACCGCGTGGCGGGCACGCTGCTCGGCCTGGTGCCGGCCGCCCTGCTGCTCCCGCTTGCGCCGCATCCCTGGCTGGTCGCGCTGGCGATCACATTGCTTTCGTGGGGCGTCGAAGCGCTGGTGCCGCGCCACTATGGCCTGGCCGTGATGCTGATCACACCGCTGGCGCTGCTGCTGGCGCAAGCCGCGCATCGCGGCCCGCTGGCGCTGGAAACGCTGCTGCTCGCCCGTGCACTCGATACCGTGATCGGCAGCGCCGTGGCGCTTCTCGCCGGCTTTGCTCTCGTCCGGCTCGATCGTTCCCGCGCCTAGGCCGTCCAGACCAGCGGCAACCGGGTGCAGGCCCCCACATTGCCGCCTTTCATCGTCACCGGCTGATCGGGCGCCAGGGCAAAGCGCGGGATCGCCGCCAGCCATTCGCGCAGGAACACGATCACTTCCATCCGCGCCAGCCCCGCGCCGACGCAGCGATGCGCCCCGGCCCCCAGCGTGGTGTGGCGCATGGGCGAAAGGGAGCGGGCAAAGTCCACTTCCTCTGGCCGGTCGAAGCAGGCCGGATCGAGATTGTGCAGAACGCTGGGCAGATAGACCAGATCGCCGGCGCGGATCGTCACGCCATCCACGGCAACATCGGCCACGGCATTGCGGCTGACCGAGACCGTGGGATAGCGCCGCATCAGTTCATCCGCCGCGGCCGGGATCAGGTCGGGCTGCGCGCGCAGCAGGTCCTGGTCCTGCGGATGGCGCGCCAGATGCAGCGCCACCATGCCGATCATCGCCGCCACCGTATCGAGCCCGCCGAACAGCAGGTTGCGGCACATGCGCCGCGCCGCGTCGACCGTCCAGGGCCGGCCCTCCACTGGTTCGGCCAGGATGCGGCTGAACAGGTCTTCGCCCGGCGCGGCCATGCGCTTCTCGATGAACGGCCAGAGATAGTCGTCGGCAGCCTGCTTCAACTGCTCCACCGTCATCGAGCCATCGGGCCGGGTGAGCTGCGCGCCCAGCCGGCGCAGGCGCGGGCGATCTTCCAGCGGCACGTCGATCATGGTGAGGAAGATATTGAGGGGCAGGATCTCGGCAAAGTCGGCCACGAATTCGCAAGCCTGGCGCGGGCGCAGGCCGGCGCACAATTCGCGCGCCACCGCTTCCACCTGCGGCTCCATCGCCACTACGAAGCGGGACGCCAGGCCCTTCATCACCGGGGTGCGGTATGCCTTGTGCTCGGCCCCGTCCTGCTGCAGCGGAATGAACTGCATCACCTCCCCCAGCCCCGGCGTTACCGCCAGGCAGGCGCTGGAAAGCCGGTCTGCATCCATCCACAGCGCACGCACCACATCGCCCCGCGTGGCGATCCAGTGGCCGCCATTGGACCGCGTCCACACCAGGCCCTGCCCAGCAGCCAGCGCCTGCCATGCCGCGAAATAGTCCTGCTCCACGCCGGGCGGATCGAAGATGTCGAAATCCACCACCCGCGCGTGTGGAACATGCGCCGGAACCATGCCGCTCTCCCCTGGCTTGTCGGAAGCGCAGGCTTAACGATCATGCGCGCGGCGCAAACTGCGCTTTATGGCAGCAGCAGCGAGGAATCCCCGTAGCTGTAGAAGCGATAACCACCGGCGATGGCGTGGGCATAGGCCGCCTGCATCGTTTCCAGCCCCATCAACGCCGAAACCAGCATGAACAGCGTGGACTTGGGCAGGTGGAAATTGGTCATCAGCCCGTCGATCGCCTTGAAGGTGTAGCCGGGCGTGATGAAAATGGCGGTGTCGCCTTCGAAGGGATGGATCGTGCGGGCCTCGTCGGCCGCGCTTTCCAGCAGGCGCAGCGACGTGGTGCCCACCGCGATGATCCGCCCACCGGCTGCCCGCGCGGCGTTGAGGCGGGCTGCGGTGTCCGGCTCGATCCGGCCCCATTCGGCATGCATCTGGTGGTCGGCAGTGTCGTCTGCCTTGACCGGCAGGAACGTGCCCGCGCCGACATGCAAAGTCAGCGTTTCATGGGCGATCCCGGCCTGGGCCAGCGCCGCCATCAGTTCGGGCGTGAAATGCAGCGCCGCCGTGGGCGCGGCCACGGCGCCATCCTTTTGCGCGAACATCGTCTGATAGTCGCTGCGATCCTGCGCGTCGGTCTCTCGCTTGCCGGCGATGTAGGGCGGCAGCGGCATGCGCCCCGCCCGCTCCAGCAAGATTTCCACCGGCTCCTCGCCCGGAAAGAGCAGGGTCCAGCTGCCATCGGCATGGCGCTCTTCGGCCGTGGCGGCAACATCGGCGCCGAAATCGATCGTATCGCCCGCGCGCAGGCGCTTGCCATTGCGGATGAACGCTTGCCAGCGCCGCAGATCCAGCCGCTTGTGCAGCGTGGCGCCGATCCGCGCTTCGCCCCGGCGGCCTTCCAATTGGGCGGGAATCACGCGGGTATCGTTGAACACGAGCACGTCGCCTGCGCGCAACAGGCCGGGCAGATCGCGCACCACGTGATCGGTCAGCGCCGCGCCACCGGCAACATGGAGCAGCTTGGCCGCATCGCGCGGGCGGGCCGGACGCAGGGCGATGTTTTCGGGCGGCAGTTCGAAATCGAAAAGGTCAACACGCATGGGGCAGGCCGCTAGCCGCAGCGGTGGCGCAGGGCAAGGGCTTGACCGCTAGGGGGCTTCGACAGGCTCAGCCCGAACGGAATTTGAGAGAATCCGAACACTCCCCGCCGTTCGCCCTGAGCTTGTCGAAGGGCCTTGCGGTTACCCGCTCAGTTGGTGCGCGACTTGCTCAGCATGTCGGGCGTGATCGCGCTGGTCGGCACGGCTGCCGGCGGGGCCGGACGTGGCTTGTTGTCGGCCAGGATCGAGGCCTGGAGGATCTTGGTCGGGTTGCTGGGCGGTTCGCCGCGCACGATCGTGTCCACCGCATCCATACCGCTGATCACACGGCCGAAATTGGTATACTTGTGATCCAGCGCAAAGCGCGGATAGAACACGATGAAGAACTGGCTGTTGGCCGAATTGGGCTCGTTGGTGCGGGCCATCGACACCGTGCCGCGCATGTGCGGGGCATCGTTGAATTCGGCCTGAAGGTCGGGCAGCTTGGACCCGCCCTGCCCGGTGCCGGTGGGATCGCCGGTCTGCGCCATGAACCCGTCGATCACGCGGTGGAAGATGATCCCGTCGTAAAAGCCCTGGCGCGTCAGGGTCTTGATCCGCTCCACATGATGCGGGGCCCATTGCGGCATCAGGCGGATGAGCACGCGCCCGCCATTCGACAGGTCGAGCACCAGCACGTTGTCGGGATCGTGCGCGGGATCCGTGTCGACGGCATATGGAATTTCGTGCTCGGGCACCACCTTGTCGAGCTTGAAGGGCTGGGCCGGCGCCTTTTCCTGCTGGCTTTGCGCCATCGCCGGCGCGGCAGTTGCCGCAAAGACAATCGCCGTGGCCGCCAGTGCAGCGCTCATCAGGGCCTTGGAAAACGAACGGGCGATCATCAAGCCTGCGATCCTTGTTGGAATAGGTGAAACGCCGATTAGGCCGAGCGCGCTGACACTGCAATGAACGATTCGGCAATAAACGCCGCCAGTGTCCCGGCGCGCGGGGTCAATAGTCTCCCAGGCGGCCGATCTGCTCCACACGCGCCACCACATCGTCGCGCACGGTGGGGGTAACGAAGCCGGAAATGTCGCCACCGAACAGGGCGATTTCCTTGACCAGCTTGGACGCGATCGGCTGAAGGCTGACATCAGCCATCAGGAACACCGTCTCGATGCGGTCATTGAGCTGCTGGTTCATCCCGGCCATCTGGTATTCGTATTCGAAATCGGCCACGGCGCGCAGCCCCCGCACGATCACGCTGGCGCCCTGCGCTTCGGCAAACTTCATCAGCAGGGCATTGAACCCAACCACGGAGACATTCTCGATGCCCTGCTCGTCCAGTTCGCGGGTCACCATATCCATGCGCTCTTCAGGCGTGAACATCGGGTTCTTGGAAGGATTGGTGGTCACCCCCACGATCAGCTGGTCCACCAGCTTGGCCCCGCGGCGGATGATGTCGAGATGGCCCAGCGTGATCGGATCGAACGTGCCGGGATAGATGCCAACGCGCGGCGCCATCAGTGATTCCTTTCCACGATGAAGCGCGCCAGTTCGCGCAGCAGGTCCGCCTCCGAACCATGGCTGGCGAGATGCGCAATGGCCTGCTCCACCAGGATGCTCGCCTGTTCGCGGGCGCGCTCCACGCCCAGCAGCGAAACAAAGGTTTCCTTGCCCGCCACCGCGTCCTTGCGCAGCGCCTTGCCGGCGGCGGCTTCATCGCCTTCGGCGTCGAGCAGGTCGTCGGCGATCTGGAACGCCAGGCCGATGTCGCGCGCATAGCCGCGCAGATGGGTGCGTCCCTCGGGCGGCAGGCGCCCCAGGATCGCGCCCATTTCCACCGCCGTGGCGAGCAGGGCCCCGGTCTTGAGCTGTTGCAGCCGGGTGACCGTGGGCAAATCGAACGTGGCGGTTTCGGCCACGATGTCCATCATCTGGCCGCCGGCCATGCCATGCGTGCCACTGTTGACCGCCAGAGTGCGGATCAATTCCACCCGCACGAAGGGATCGCCGCTCATCGCCGGATCGGACAGCACTTCGAACGCGAAATCGTGCAGCGCGTCGCCGGCCAGCACGGCCGTGGCATCGTCGAACGCCTTGTGCACCGTGGCCTTGCCATGGCGCAGGTCGTCATTGTCCATGCACGGCAGATCGTCGTGGATCAGCGAATAGACGTGGATCGCCTCAAGCGCGGTGCCGGCACGCACCGCCGCCTGGCGATCGACGCCATACATCGCCGCAGTCGCGGTTACCAAAAGCGGGCGCAACCGCTTGCCGCCGCCGATGGTGGCATAGCGCATGGCCTCGACCAGCCGGTCGCGCGGATCGCCCGGGATGGGCAGCAGCGCGTCGAAACTCGCGTCGATCTCGGCCTGGATCGCCGCCAGTGCGGGCTTGAGCAAGCCGAAGCGGCCCTCGGGCGTGGCCATGGCGTTCAGGCCCCGTCGAACGGCCGCGTTGCCGCCGGACGTCCTTCACGATCGGCCACGACCGCCTCGATTCGCGCCTGCGCGGCATCGAGCCGGGCCTGGCAATGCGTGCGCAATGCCTCGCCCCGGGTGTAGAGGTCGATCGACTCGTCGAGCGGAGCCTCGCCGCTTTCTAGGCGGCGAACCACCACTTCCAGTTCTTTCAGCGCATCCTCGAAGCTGAGCGCGGCGATATCGGGTGTGCTTGCCATCGGCGCCAGCAATGGCCGGGCGCGGCAGGCCGGTCAAGCCCGGTGACACGACGAACATGCGCGCCCTCACCCGCCTTTTGCGCCGTTCTCCCTCTGGCGCAATCGCGCGCACGCGGCTAAGGGCGCTGCCATGTCCCAGATCACCGCTGAAATCGTCGCCGCCCACGGCCTGTCGGAAGAAGAATACGCCCGCGTGCTCGGCGCGCTGGGGCGCGAGCCCAATCTGGTGGAACTGGGCATCTTCTCGGTCATGTGGTCCGAACACTGCTCGTACAAGTCGAGCCGCATCCACTTGAAGAAGCTGCCGACCACGGCGCCCTGGGTGATCTGCGGCCCCGGCGAGAACGCTGGCGTGATCGACATTGGCGATGGCCAGGCCGCCATCTTCAAGATGGAAAGCCACAACCACCCCAGCTACATCGAACCCTACCAGGGCGCAGCCACGGGCGTTGGCGGCATCCTGCGCGACGTGTTCACCATGGGCGCGCGGCCGGTGGCCAACATGAACGCGCTGCGTTTCGGCCGACCCGACCACCCCAAGATGAAGCACCTGGTGCAAGGCGTGGTCGCGGGCATCGGCGGCTATGGCAATTGCGTGGGCGTGCCGACGGTTGGCGGCGAAACCAATTTCCACAAGGCCTATGACGGCAACATCCTGGTCAACGCGATGACCGTGGGCGTGGCCGATACCGACAAGATCTTTTACTCGGCGGCCACGGGCCTGGGCAATCCGATCGTCTATGTCGGGTCCAAGACCGGGCGCGACGGCATCCACGGCGCCACCATGGCCAGCGCCGATTTCGACGAGAAGAGCGAGGAAAAGCGCCCCACCGTGCAAGTGGGCGACCCCTTCACCGAAAAGCTGCTGATTGAGGCCTGCCTCGAATTGATGGCGACCGACGCGATCGTGGCCATCCAGGACATGGGCGCGGCCGGTCTCACCTCTTCCTCGGTGGAAATGGCCAGCAAGGGCGGCGCGGGCATCCGCCTCAACATGAACATGGTGCCGTGCCGCGAAGAGGGCATGACGCCTTATGAAATGATGCTCTCGGAAAGCCAGGAGCGCATGCTCATGGTGCTGAAGCCCGGCAAGGAGCCGATGGCCGAAGCGATCTTCCGCAAGTGGGAACTGGACTTTGCCGTGATCGGCGAAGTGACCGACACCGGCCACATGGTGCTGGAATGGAACGGCGAAGTGGTGTGCGACATTCCGCTCGACCCGCTGGCCGACGATGCCCCGCTCTATGATCGCCCGCACGTGCCGAGCCCCAAGCCGGCGCCGCTCGGGGCCCTGCCCGAAAGCACGGATATCGGCGCGGACCTGGTCAAGCTGATCGGCAGCCCGGACCTGGCCAACCGCCGCTGGATCTTCGAGCAATACGATAGCCAGGTGGGCGCCGACACGCTGCAGAAGAGCGGTGGCGATGCGGCCGTGGTGCGCGTGCACGGCACCGACAAGGCGCTGGCGATGAGCACCGATTGCACCCCTCGCTATTGCTTTGCCGATCCCTATGAAGGCGGCAAGCAGGCCGTGGCCGAGACCTTCCGCAACATCTGCGCGGTCGGCGCCACGCCGCTGGCCATCACCAACTGCCTCAACTTCGCCAACCCGCAGCGCCCGGAAATCATGGGCCAGATCGTGGGCTGCCTGGAAGGCATGGGCGATGCCTGCCGCGCGCTGGATTACCCCATCGTGTCGGGCAACGTCTCGCTCTACAACGAATCCAAGGCGACCGGCGGCGGCTCGGCGATCCTGCCCACCCCGGCCATCGGCGGCGTGGGCCTGATGCTCGACCACGAACAGATGGCCACCATCGCGTTCAAGGCCGAAGGCGAAACCGTGTGGCTGCTTGGGCCCCAGGGCACGCACCTGGGCCAGTCGCTCTACTTGCGCGAAATCCTGGGCCGCGAGGAAGGCGAAGCACCGTCCGTCGATCTCGCGCTGGAGCGCCGCAACGGCGAACAGGTGCGCGAATGGATCGCGGATGGCAAGGTGACTGCGGTGCACGACGTGGCCGACGGCGGCCTGCTCGTGGCGCTCACCGAAATGGCGCTGGCCGGCAAGATCGGCGTGACGCTCGATGCCCCGCTCAGCACCGCGCAGGCGTTTGGCGAAGACCAGTCGCGCTATGTCGTCACCACGCCTGCCGGGGTGGACCTGGAAGGCGCGACGAAGCTCGGCACCACTGGTGGCCAGGCCGTGGCCGGCGTGCCGCTCGCCACCCTGCGCGAAGCCAACGAAGCGTTCTTCCGGGACTGGATGGAGGGGTGATCGTTCGAGGTCTTTGCTAGGCCTCGCACCACCCCCAACCCCCTCCTCTGAAGAGGAGGGGGCTTTTTTGTGCCTGCTCGATACTCCCCGTCCTCTTCAGAGGAGGGGGTCGGGGGGTGGTGGAAGCCCGAAACGGCAGGGCATGACACGCCCTCCCCCAACTCCTCCCGCAGGCGGGAGGGGCTTTGTGGATTCAGCGGGCCGCTGCGAGCAGATCGCGCGGGTCGATGCCTTCGCCGCGCCACACCGCATGGGCGCGGGTGTAGACCACGCCCGGCACGATCCCCAGGCGGCGGCGCGCTTCATCGAGTGGCAGGGGCAGCAGTGCGGTGATCGGCTGCTCCATCAGGCGCGGACATGGCTTGCCCCGCTGCCACGCCTCGCGCACGGCGGCCAACACCGGGGCACGGCTCTTGAGGCGCAGTTTCATCTGCAGCGCGGCCATCCAGGCGATGAACAAGTGCCCCGGCGCGGGTTGCTGCGGGTAAGTGAATGCCAGCACGCAGGCCTCGCCCAGCGGATCACGGCCATAACCGGTGAGCACGTGGATCAGATCGTGCACATCGCGCAGCCGGTTCATGTACCACTGGAAACGGTCGTTGTAGCGCGGGCGATCGGCCAGGAAGCGCTCAGCCTCGTCCACCAGGCCCTGTGCGGTCAGCCCCTCGGCTTCCATGAAATCGCAATAGGCCTGGGCGAGCGAGCCGGCCGGCATGCGGCGCAGCGCCGCGTGATCGTCGAGCACGGCGGGCAGCCACGGTTCGGCCAGGGCCAGGGCCTGGCCCTGCGGCGTGGACAGGAACGCCGTCCCTGCCCGGCCGCCGCCGCGCCAGGGCAACGCGGCAAAGATGCCGAACACTTCGGCGGTGTTCTCGGTGTTGTGCATCAGGCGGCGAAAGTGCCCGAATGCAACCCAGGGGCGCAGGCGCGGCTTTTCCCGTGCGGGATCCAGCAGCGGCAGCGCCGCAAAGTCGCGCTCTTCCGCCTGCATCAGTCGATCACCCAATCCTCGCGCGCGATCCCGAACAGATGGAGGATCGAGGTCAGGTCGCCCCGATCGATCCAGCCGTCGGCGGCCTGGCGTGCCTTGGGCTTGGCATAATAGGCAATCCCGTGGGTCGCGGCCTCGATCATCGGGATATCGTTGGCACCGTCGCCCGTGGCCAGGCTGACGGTGGCTGGGCCAAGCCGCGCCAGCTCGTCCAGCAGCACGGTCTTTTTCACGCCGCTGTCGACGATCCCGCCAACCAGGGCCCCCGTCAGCTTGCCATCGACGATTTCCAGGCGATTGCCCACCACGCGGTCGAAACCAAGCTGCGCCGCGACTGGATCGGCAAAGGAATGGAAGCCCCCGGTAACCAGCACGGTGTGGCAGCCGCGCGATTTCAGGGTGGACACCAGCACGCGCGCGCCGGGCATCGGGCGGATGCGTTCGTCGAGGCACTGCGTGATCGCGGCCTCGGGCAAGTCCTTGAGCAGGCCCACCCGCTCGCGCAGGGCGGATTCGAAATCAAGCTCGCCCTGCATGGCGCGTTCGGTAATCGCCGCGATGCGATCCTTGAGCCCGGCAAAATCGGCCAGCTCATCGATGCATTCGGCGCTGATCATGGTCGAATCCATGTCAGACACGAACAGGCGCGGGGTTTCGATCACGCGGTCGGACAGCAGGAAATCGCTGGTGGGGAAGCAGCGATCGAGAATGTCGCGCACCGTGGCCGCATCGCCATCGACCACTTCCATTTCCAGCACCGATTCGCAGAAATCCAGCATGCCGGCCCCGGCCACTTCGGCGCCGGCTTCCTCGATCAGTTCCATAGCCCGCGCAAGATTGTCACCAAGCGTCTCCGGGTCTGCTATCAGACGGGCAATGAGCACTGAAACGTCCCTTTCCTGTTCCGGCCAACACGCATCCGCAGCGGACCGCCGGCCTCCGCTCGCGCTCATTGCAGGGCCGACCGCCAGCGGCAAGAGCGATCTTGCCGTGCGCCTGGCCCTGGCCGAGCAGGCCGCCGGCGGCCGCGCCGTGGTGATCAACGCCGATAGCGCGCAGGTCTATGCCGACCTTGCCGTGTTGAGCGCACGCCCATCGCCCGAAGAAATGCAAAGCGTGCCCCACCACCTGTTCGGCGCATGGGACGGGGCGCAGGCCTGCTCTGCCGCCGATTGGGCGCAGGCGGCCAAGGCCGCGATCGCCGCGGCGCATGCGCAAGACGCGCTGCCCATCCTGGTGGGCGGCACCGGCCTTTATATCCGCACGCTGATCGAGGGCATTGCCCCCATCCCGCCGATCGACCCCGCCACCCGCGCCGCGGTGCGCGCGCTGCCCGTGGCAGAGGCCCATGCCGCGCTCTCCCGCGAAGACCCGGCGCGCGCCGCACTGCTCAACCCGGCAGATACCACCCGCGTGGCGCGTGCCCTCGAAGTGGTGCGCTCCACCGGGCAGCCCCTGGCCCACTGGCAGGGCCGGCGCGAAGGCGGCATTGCCGCTGCGGTCGACCTGCGCCCGCTGGTGCTGCTGCCCGATCGCGCCTGGCTCTATGCCCGCTGCGACTTGCGCTTTGAACGCATGTGGCAGGGCGGCGCGCTGGAGGAAGTGGCAGCGCTGCTGGCGCGCAACCTCGATCCCGATCTGCCGGTGATGCGCGCGATCGGCGTGCCCGAAATCGCCGCGTTCCTGCGCGGGGAAATGACTGCCGAATCCGCCATTGCCGCCGGTCAACAGGCGACGCGGCGTTACGCCAAACGGCAATTCACCTGGGCCAAACACCAGTTTCCGGGCGAATGGCCGCGCGGGACGCACGAAAATTTCCTTGACAGCCACGCCCTAGCATCTTTATTTCAAAACTCATGAGTTGACACGAATGTTTGTGTCAATTACCAAGCCGTCAATTGCCTGGCTTTGCCAGGTGCCCGAGTAGGGAGAGACGGCCCGGCGCAGGCAACTGCAGCCGGGCCGCAGTTTTTAAGGGTTTTGGACCGGCGCAGGCGACTGCGGCCGGTCGCAGTTTTCAAGGGTTTTGGGCCGTTGATCCGGCCCTGCAAGCAAGGGAACAAGGTCGTGAAAAGCGAGCGCAGCGGCGCTGAAATCCTGGTCGAAAGCCTGGTCGCCAAGGGCGTCGAATTCGTGTTCGGCTATCCCGGCGGCGCCGTACTTCCGATCTATGATGCGCTGTTCGGCGATGAACGCATCCGCCACATCCTCGTCCGCCATGAAGCCGGCGCGGCCCACGCGGCCGAAGGCTATGCCCGCGCCACGGGCAAGCCCGGCGTCGTGCTGGTCACCTCCGGCCCCGGCGCCACCAATGCCGTCACCGGCATTGCCGACGCGTTCCTCGATTCGATTCCGCTCGTCGTGATTACCGGCCAGGTGCCCACCGCCCTCATCGGTTCCGACGCGTTCCAGGAAGCCGATACCGTTGGCATCACGCGCCACTGCACCAAGCACAATTACCTGGTGAAGGACCCGGCCGAACTGGCCAGCGTGATCGACGAGGCGTTCCGCATCGCGACGCAAGGCCGCCCCGGCCCGGTGGTGATCGACATTCCCAAGGACGTGCAGATCGCCTCCACCCGCTGGACCGGCCAGGCACCGCAAGTGCGCAACCGCTATACCCCGCAAGTGGAAGCCCCGGCCGACGCCGTTGCCCAGGCCGTTGCCATGCTGGCCGCGGCCAAGGCGCCGGTGCTCTATACTGGTGGCGGCGTGATCAATTCCGGCCCGGAAGCCGCGCGCCTGCTGCAGGAACTCCAGGCGCTCACCGGCGCGCCGGTCACGTCCACGCTGATGGGCCTGGGCGCATTTCCCGCCGCGCACAAGGATTGGCTGGGCATGCTGGGCATGCACGGCACCTATGAAGCCAACATGGCGATGAACAAGGCCGACCTGGTCGTGTGCGTCGGGGCGCGGTTCGACGATCGCGTCACCGGCCGCCTCGATGCGTTCTCGCCCGACAGCCGCAAGATCCACATCGACATCGACCGCGCCTCGATCAACAAGACCGTGCGCGTCGATCTGCCGCTTGTGGGCGATTGCGGCCAGGTGCTGCGCCAGATCATCACCGGCTGGCTCGATGCCGGGCATGTGGCGCAAGACCTGGGCGAATGGCAGGCGCGGATCGAAGGCTGGCGCGCGCGCAACAGCCTGGCCTATCCCAAGCGCACCAATGGCGAGATCATGCCCCAGCTGGCGATCGAGCGGCTCTATGAACTGACCAAGGACCGCGAGCCGATCATCAGCACCGAAGTGGGCCAGCACCAGATGTGGGCGGCGCAGCACTTCCATTTCGATGCGCCCAACAAGTGGCTCACGTCCGGGGGCCTGGGGACGATGGGCTATGGCCTGCCCGCCGCCATCGGTGCGCAGGTCGGTTGCCCCGATGCGCTGGTGATCGATATTGCCGGCGACGCCTCGATCCAGATGAACATCCAGGAACTTGGCACCGCCACGCAGTTTCGCCTGCCGGTCAAGGTCTTCATCCTCAACAACGAATGGATGGGGATGGTGCGCCAGTGGCAGGAACTGACGTATGAAAGCCGTTATTCCAGCTCCTATTCCGATGCGCTGCCCGATTTCGTGAAGCTGGCAGAGGCCTATGGCTGGAAGGGCATCCAGATCGACACGCTCGACCAGCTGGACGATGGCATCCGCGCGATGATCGACTATCCCGGCCCGGTGATCGTCGATTGCCGCGTGACGAAGGAAGCCAACTGCTTCCCGATGATCCCCTCGGGCGCGGCGCACACCGACATGATCCTCTACGGCGACGAGGTGGCCGGCACGATGGATGATGAGGCCAAGGCCCTGGTCTGAAGCCGGAATTGAAGCCAGATTTTGAAGATTGATCCGATGATGAAAATCAAAGCAGAGGCGCAGGAGCGCCACGTCCTGACCATCACGGTCGACAACGAAGCGGGCATCCTGGCCAAGATCGCCGGGCTGTTCACCGCGCGCGGCTACAATATCGACAGCCTGACCGTGGCCGACATCACCGACGAGCACGATGTCAGCCGCATCACGATCGTGACGCACGGCCCGCCGGCGGTGATCGACCAGATCCACGCCCAGCTCGAACGCCTGGTACCGGTGCACAAGGTGACCGACCTGACCGAGGTTGGCCCCTACGTGGCCCGCGAACTGGCGCTGATCAAGGTTTCGGGCAAGGGCGAGAACCGCGTGGAAGCGCTGCGCCTGGCCGAAGTATTTCGTGCCAACGTGGTCGACACCACCACGTCGAGCTTCATTTTCGAACTGACCGGCGCGCCCGACAAGATCGACACCTTCGTTGCACTGATGAAGGAACTCGGCCTGGTGGAAGTGGGCCGCACCGGCATCGTCGGCATGATCCGCGGCGCCCTGGCGGCCTGACCCAGCCGGCGTTCGCCAGACCAGAATTTTTCGCGACAGACCAAACCAACGTCCGCCACAGCGCTCTTGCAGCCCGATGGATGCCCTTGCGGCAGGACGACCAACCAAGGACGAATACCATGAAGGTTTATTACGACGCCGATTGCGATCTGAACCTGATCACCGGCAAGAAGATCGCCATCCTCGGCTATGGCAGCCAGGGCCACGCGCATGCGCAGAACTTGCGCGATTCGGGCATCAAGGAAGTGGCCATCGCGCTGCGTCCGGGCTCGGCCAGCGCCGCCAAGGCGGAAGCCGCCGGCTTCAAGGTCCTGCCCAACGCCGAAGCCGCCGCCTGGGCCGACGTGCTCATGATCCTGGCGCCCGACGAGCACCAGGCCGCGATCTATGCCGACGACATCCATGCCAACCTGCGCCCCGGCGCGGCGCTGGCCTTTGCCCACGGTCTCAACGTGCATTTCGGCCTGATCGAACCGCGCGCCGACGTGGACGTGATCATGGTCGCCCCCAAGGGCCCCGGCCACACCGTGCGCGGTGAATACGTCAAGGGCGGCGGCGTGCCCTGCCTCGTCGCGATCCACCAGGACGCGACCGGCAATGCACACGATATCGCGCTGGCCTATGCTTCGGGCGTGGGCGGTGGCCGTTCGGGCATCATCGAAACCAACTTCAAGGAAGAGTGCGAAACCGACCTGTTCGGCGAGCAGGCCGTGCTGTGCGGCGGCGTGACCCACCTGATCCAGGCGGGTTTCGAAACCCTGGTCGAAGCCGGCTATGCCCCGGAAATGGCCTATTTCGAATGCCTCCACGAAACCAAGCTGATCGTCGACCTGCTCTATGAAGGCGGCATCGCCAACATGCGCTACTCGATCTCGAACACCGCCGAATACGGCGACATCGTGACCGGTCCGCGCATCATCACCGCCGAAACCAAGGCGGAAATGAAGCGCGTTCTGGCCGACATCCAGTCGGGCCGCTTCGTTAAGAACTTCGTGCTCGACAACCGCGCCGGCCAGCCCGAACTCAAGGCTGCACGCAAGGCCGCTGCCGCGCACCCGATCGAAAAGACCGGTGCCCAGCTGCGCGCGATGATGCCCTGGATCGGCGCCAACAAGCTGGTCGACCAGACCAAGAACTGATCCCCAGAACGCCTGCCGCCCCGCTGCCTGCGCAGCGGGGCGCATGTCGTCCGGCAAAGGGCCGGCCCGCACCCGGGCCGGCCCTTTGCCGTTTATATCAGGCCTCTACGGATGTATGCGCAGGCTCGACAAACGGCATGGCCAACGGCCAGAAAGCAATTATAGCCATTTTGGACCTACCGGTTCGAAATTGCCGCCTTTGCCCTGTCCCACCACGTGTCCCGCGTGACCAGATTCGAGTTGCCGATGCTTTCGCTGCGACATCTTGCCACGGCCTGCGCCGGTTTCTGCCTGCTGGCGGCGTGCGGCGCCAAGGTACCCAAGCCGGGTTCCTCGGCCGAGGCCAGCACCGCCACGCCGCTCGCCGACGGCAGCGACGCTGTCGATGCCGAGAGCCTCCCCGCGATCAATTGCGGCGAAGGGCGCCTGGCCGCTCTGATGCACCAGCCGGAGAACGATGAGACCCACGCCGCCGTCATCGCGGCCGTTGGCCACCGCCACATCCGCTGGGTGCATCCCGGCGACGCCGTGACGATGGATTACCAGCCCGGCCGCCTCAATGTGATCGTCGACGAGCACGGCCAGATTGCGGCCACGCGCTGCGGCTGAGGCAATCGCGCGCGGCGTTGGTCTATCCGCCTCGCCCAGCGCGCACGCGTTTTGTTCGCGCATGCCGGCGCAGCCATGAGCTTTGCTCGCTTGCCACAGGCGCAGGCCTTTGGCATCCCATGCCCTGGGCGCCGTGCCCTGCTGCGAAACGGCAGCGCCCATGGGAGACTTCACATGATCACCGTTCGTACCGCGTTCACGCTGGCAGCGCCGCTGGCCCTTGCCCTGGCGGCCACGCCGATGATTGCCCAGGCCCCGGCCCTGCCCGGCCAGCCCGACAAGGCCCGTGTCACTGCCGGCAGCTATGCCGCCGATCCCAACCACTCGCTGGTGGCCTGGAGTGTCAATCACCTGGGCTTCAATGACTATTTCGGCCTGTTCGGCAGCGTGACCGGCACGCTGACGCTCGACCCGGCCAATCCTTCGGCCGCCAAGGTGACGGCCACCATCCCCGTCAGCAAGGTGATCACGGCCAGCGCCGGCCTTACTGCCCACCTGCTGCGCCCCGGCGCCGACGGCAAGAAGCCCGATTTCTTCGGCCCCGCCCCGGCCGATGCCACGTTCACCTCGACCAGCGTGACGCCTGGCGCCGACGGCACCAGCGCCACTGTCGCCGGCAACCTCACGCTCAACGGCGTGACCAAGCCGGTGTCGATCGCCGCGCATTTCATCGGCGCGGGCAAGAACATCATGTCGGGCAAGGAAACCGTGGGCTTTGAAGGCGCAACCACGATCAAGCGCTCCGACTTCGGCGTGAACGGCGTACTGCCGTTCGTGTCGGACGAGGTGAAGCTGAACATCACGATCGCGTTCGAAAAGACCGCCTGATCCGCCCAGCGCAGACCCGAACCCCGCATCGGCCCGGCCGGTGCGGGGTTTGTCTTGGCCGGACATTTCATCTGGACAAGGCGGCCGCAAACCACCATAGGCATGCCCCATGATCGCCGCGCTGAACCTTACCCTGCGACTTACACGCCCTTGGGCGTGAGCTGACGCGTCGGTTTCGCGGCGCGCACGGCGCCCAAGGGTCATCCCTTCACACCAGACGCATCATTCCCAAATCCAAGGTTCAGCCATCATGGCCATGCTGAAGAATCCCGGCATCAAGTACCGTCCGTTCCCGCAGGTTGATCTGCCCGATCGCCAGTGGCCCTCGCGCACCATCACCCAGGCGCCGCGCTGGCTTTCCACCGACATGCGCGATGGCAACCAGTCGCTGATCGATCCGATGGACGCCGACAAGAAGGCACGCTTCTTCGATCTGCTGTGCAAGGTTGGCATCAAGGAAATCGAAGTCGGCTTTCCCAGCGCCGGGGCGACCGAATATGATTTCATCCGCGCGCTGGTCGATGAAGGCCGCATTCCCGAAGACGTCGTCGTCCAGGTGCTGACGCAATCGCGCGAGGACCTGATCAAGACCTCGTTCGAAAGCCTTGCTGGCGCCAGGAAGGCCATCGTCCACGTCTACAACGCCGTTTCGCCGCTGTGGCGCACAGTGGTGTTCGGCATGGAAAAGAGCGAGATCCGCGAGATCGCCCGCCGCGGCGCCACGTTCCTGCGCGACCAGGCCGCCCGTTTCCCGCAGACCGACTGGCATTTCCAGTACAGCCCGGAAACCTTCTCCACCGCCGAACTCGATTTCAGCATCGAATGTTGCGAAGCGGTGATGGACGTGCTGCAGCCCACGGTGGAAAAGCCGATCATCCTTAACCTGCCGGCCACGGTGGAAGCGGCAACGCCCAACATCTATGCCGACCAGATCGAGTATTTCTGCCGCAACCTGCCCGGCCGCGACCGCGCGGTGATCAGCCTGCACACCCATAACGACCGTGGGACCGGCGTGGCCGCGGCGGAACTGGGCCTGATGGCCGGCGCAGACCGCGTCGAAGGCTGCCTGTTCGGCAATGGCGAGCGCACCGGCAACTGCTGCCTGGTGACGGTGGGCCTCAATCTCTACACGCAAGGCGTGGACCCGGAACTGGACTTCTCGGACATCGACGAAGTGATCCAGACCGTGGAATACTGCAACCAGCTGCCCGTGCACCCGCGCCATCCCTATGGCGGCGAACTGGTTTTCACGGCCTTTTCCGGCAGCCACCAGGACGCCATCAAGAAGGGCTTCGCCGCGCAGGAACAGCGCAATGACGAACTCTGGGCCGTGCCCTACCTGCCGATCGACCCGGCAGACCTGGGCCGCAGCTATGAAGCGGTGATCCGCGTCAATTCGCAAAGCGGCAAGGGCGGGTTCGCCTGGGTACTGGAACAGGACCAGGGCCTGAAACTGCCCAAGAAGATGCAGGCGCACTTCTCGCGCCATGTGCAGGAATTGGCCGACGAACTGGGGCGCGAACTGCAGGCCGGCGATATCTGGGGCGTGTTCCGCAAGGTCTACCGCCTCGATGCGCCGCAGCATTTCCAGCTCGTCGATTATGACGAGCAGCGCGGCGCCGATGGCACCCGCGTGTTTGCCGGCAAGATCGAGATCGACGGCCAGGTGCAATCGGTCAGTGGGCGCGGCAACGGGTTGATCTCGTCGGTGGTGGCCACGCTCAACGATGGCTTCGGCGTGGGCCTGGAAGTGCGCGACTATTCCGAACATGCCATGGGCAGCGGCACCAATGCGCGCGCCGCCGCCTATGTCGAATGCGTGCTGGCCGATGGCCGCGTGGTGTGGGGCGTGGGGATCGACGAAGACGTCGCCACCGCCAGCGTGCGCGCCATCCTTTCGGCGGCCAACGCCGGGCGCTGAACGGCCAACCACTTCAATCGCATGGGACGCCCCGGAAGGTCTGCTTCCGGGGCGTTTTTGCTTATGCTTCGGTTTCGGCCCAGAGCATGTCGGCCATCGCGTCCAGATGGCTGAAATCGGCCGCAGGGTCACGCGGGTTGAGCGGCATGCCGCCCCAGCGCCGCGGATCGAGCAGGCGCCGGCGCAAGGCGCGCTGCAACAGGTCGATCCGCATCAGCGCCTCGTGATCGGCGGCCATATCGTTGCCGGCGCGGCGTTTTTGCCAGCCGGCCTCGATCTGGCCAATGCGTTCGAGCACGAGTTGGTTGTATTGCCGGTGCGGCCCGCGATGCAGCGGCATGAACACGCGCCGTGCCGCCGCTTCGGTCGCCGGCAGCAGCAGGCCGTTGCGGCGGAAATCATGAAAGCCCACGCTGGCCTCGCCCAGGCGGGCCAGCATCGTGTGCAGCGCGGGACGGCTGAGGATCTGGCGCGGCAGGATATGGTGCCGCTGCATGTGCGCCTGGTATCCTGGCGATCCGGCCACGTTAACGGAATAGAAGGGAATCGTGGTGCGCGCCGCCTGGCGCAGCTTTTGGGACGAATCAGGAACGTTTTTCGTCAGGCCCATCGTACCGAAATATTACCGCTTTCATCCGTTTCTATCCAGAGCGCACCAATGCCAGGCAAAGTGATCGTCTGGGCCTGGGTGATCCGCCCATGGGCCACCAGCCAATCGATCAGGCGCACGGCAGCGCGCGCGTGCCTTTCGTTGGGCCGGCCGCCCTGCGTGTGCAGTTCGAATTCCTGGCCGGTGAAGAATCGCAAGCCACTGCTCGTCACGCTCTCGGCCCCGCGCTTCAGTCCGGCCAGCGCCAGCGCCGGAAACGGCCCGCCGTCGAGCCAGGGTTGCACGGCATCCACGAACCAGCGTGGCGAAACGAGGTTGCCCGCAGGCACCCAGCCGATCGCCACCAGGCCCGGCAACGTGGCCAGCGCCAAGAGCAGGCTGGCGGCCACCTGAACCACGGGAAGCAGATTTTCCGCGCCCGCCAGATGCGGTCCCGGCGCCAGCGACAAGGCTTCGCACGCGGCCACGTCAAGCCCTGCAGGCAGCCCAACGCGGGATGCGGCAACGGGCGGGGGATTGCCGCTATCAGGGGATAAACCGCTGAGATCGAACGTTAAACCATCGCGCAGCAATTCCACCCATCCCGCCGAGCCGGCCGGGCGATGGCTTACCGCAAAAGCATGATCGGCCTGCGCCAGCCGGGCTAGGGCATCGGCATCGGGACGAGCGCCCGGGGCGAACAACAGCGTCGCCATCGCGCGCCCCCCTGCACTGTCCTTACCATTGCCCACCGCACAAGCTCCTGTCTTCGGGCCAACCACCGCACCGCAATCCATTGCGGCTACTTAGAGTGCCTGCGCTCAAGAAGGTCGAAATATCGTCAACATCTGGCGGCGCCACGATCAAAAGGCACCCATTTCCAAGCCATTTGATAACAACTGTCCCAATTCGCGACATTTTTGCAATGCAATATGTGGCAGCGTCTTAGCGGCCAAGATCGAATCGGGCCGATCTGCACCCGTAAGGATGATGCAGGGCGGAGCAACACGGCGCAGCCGCCAGCCGGTGATGATTCTGTCAAGCTGGGCCTGCGCCCCCTGCCCCGCCGTGCCGGCGGCGATGGCACTGGCATAGGCGCGCCCCTCCAGCCGGCCCAGCAAGGGATAATAGCAGCGATCGAAAAACGCCTTCATCTCCCCGGTCAGCCCGCCCAGGTTCTCGGGGCAGATGAACAGGAAGCCTTGCGCCGCCAGGCAATCTTCGGGCGTGGCGGCTTCGGCACGCAGCAGGCGGACGGCAATCGTCGCGTCTGCAGCGCCCTGCGCGGCCGCTTCGGCCATGGCCTGTGCCGCGCCCGTGCGGCTGTGCCAGATAATCGCCAACATGCCCCGATCCTTAATCCCGCGCCTGCCCGCCAAGCCCCCGGCCACCTCAGCAAACGCGCCCGACAAATTCGTGTCAAATCGGATATGAACGGCGCGTGGCCGATGCGGTTTCCACGGTGTTGGCGGCATCGGGCCGATTTGCCCCTGCGGCGCTGATCGGCTACCGCGCAGGGATGATCCCCGTCACTGCGATTACCCATTCCCTTTCCGGCCTCGCCTGGCGTTGGCGCGGCGGCAACATGGACCTTTCGGGCCGCTTCGGCCGCGCCGGTTCAGGCGACGATGGCCTGAGCAATGACCTGGTCGATCAACTGCTGCTCTCGCGCGGGGTGCCCCATGACGATCTGGAGCGGCACCGCCGCCCCACCTTGCGCGATTTCCTGCCCGATCCTTCGGTGTTTCGCGACATGGATGTGGCCGCCCGCCGCCTGGCGGACGCCGTGGTGCGGGCCGAGCGCATCACCGTCTATGGCGATTACGACGTCGATGGCGCCACCAGCGCCGCGCTGCTGCTGCGCCTGCTCCGCGCCTTGGGGGTGGAAGGTCAGGCCTATATCCCCGATCGCCTGCTCGAAGGCTATGGCCCGTCGGGCGAGGCGCTGGTGCGGCTGGGCCGCGAAGGCAGCCAGCTGATCGTCACGGTCGATTGCGGCGCGATGGCCCACGATGCACTGGGCCAGGCCCAGGCCGCCGGGATCGACGTGATCGTGGTGGACCATCACAAGTGCGCGGCCGAACTGCCGCCCGCCGTGGCCCTGGTCAATCCCAATCGCCTGGACGAGGAAGACGAGGCCGCCGCCCATGGCCATCTCGCGGCGGTCGGCGTCGCGTTTCTCCTTGCCGTGGCCACGGTCCGCGTGCTGCGGGCCCGCGGCTGGTTCGAAAGCCGGCCGCCGCCCGATCTCATGGCGCTGCTCGATCTGGTGGCGCTGGGCACCGTGGCCGACGTGGCGCAGTTGAAAGGCCTCAACCGCGCGCTGGTGGCACAGGGGCTCAAAGTCATGGCCAAGCGCGCCAACATCGGCCTGTCCGCGCTGATCGATGCCAGCCGCATCGCTCGCGCGCCCACGGCCAGCGACCTGGGCTTTGCGCTGGGCCCGCGCATCAACGCCGCCGGGCGCATCGGCGATTCCTCGCTGGGCGTGCGGCTGCTTACCACGCAAGACCCGGACGAAGCCAAGGACATCGCCACGCGCCTGTCTGCGCTGAACGACGAACGCCGCGCGATCGAGCAGGCGGTGCAGGAAGCCGCCGAAGCGCAAGTGGAAGCGCAGCACAACCGTGCGGTGGTCGTGGTGTCGGGCCTGGGTTGGCACCCTGGCGTGATCGGGATCGTGGCCGGGCGCATCAAGGAAAAGACCGGCAAGCCCACGCTGGTCATCGCGCTGGACGATGGCGAGCAGGCCGAGGTGGATGGTGCCGGCATGGGCAAGGGCTCGGGCCGGTCCATTCCCGGCGTCGACCTGGGTGCCGCGATCATTGCCGCGCGCGAAGCTGGGTTGCTGGTCAAGGGCGGCGGCCATGCCATGGCCTGCGGCCTGACCATTGCGCACGATCGCGTCGAACCGCTGGCACAGTGGCTGGACGAGCGCCTGGGGCGCGATGTCGCCAACGCCCGCGCCGCGCAAAGCCTTGCGCTCGATCTCTCGCTCAGCCCCGGTGGCCTCACCCCCAGCCTGGTCGAAACGCTGGAGGGCGCCGGCCCCTATGGGGTGGGCTGGCCTGGCCCGCGCGTGGCGGTGGGGCCGGTGCGGCTGGTCAAGTGCGATCTGGTGGGCAACGATCACGTGCGCGCAATCGTGGCTGGCGCGGATGGCCGTTCGTTCAAGGCCATGGCCTTTCGCGCCGCGCAGACCGAGTTGGGCCAGACCCTGCTGCACGGCTGCAAGGGGCGCCAGTTGTGGCTTGCCGGGCGGGTCCGGCTGGATGACTGGGGCAGCCGCCCGGCGGCCGAACTCCACATCGAAGACGCCGCTTTTGCCGATTGAATTTTCAGGCCCGATTTTTTTGGCGGGATTTTTTGGATCGCCGGGTTGACGCACCGCGCCCAGCCTAATAGAGGCGCGGACCTGCCCAGCGGCGCAAGCCCGGCGGCCCCTTCGTCTAGCGGTCAGGACGCGGCCCTTTCACGGCTGAAACACGGGTTCGATTCCCGTAGGGGTCACCATCATTGCACGCTGCCGGACGGCCCCTTCGTCTAGCGGTCAGGACGCGGCCCTTTCACGGCTGAAACACGGGTTCGATTCCCGTAGGGGTCACCATTCCCGCCTTCCCCAAGGTGTGGATTGCCGGCAACGCTACAATGCGCGATGCAGCCTATGGCACGCCTTTTCATGCAAAGGCCCCTTCGTCTAGCGGTCAGGACGCGGCCCTTTCACGGCTGAAACACGGGTTCGATTCCCGTAGGGGTCACCATGACGGTCGGTTGCCGCAGCACCGTTTGCAATCATGGTCCTGCGCCAAAGCGCCAGTCCCGATCACTTTCCATTTTGGCACGTCAACGGGCGCGTCCCGGCGGCAACGCCTTGCCCGATGGCACCCCGTTGGCGCTCAATGCACCTGCGAGGATTGCATGGTTGCGGGGATGCCGGCGATGCCTTCCACCACGCGTGGGCCGGCCAGTTCCTTGCGCATGAGATCGAGCACCATCGACAGGTGCGCAGCCGCCAGAGAGGCGCCCTGGCGATCCAGCACGGCCAGCGAGCCTTCGAGCATGCCGATCAGGTCGGCCAGAACGGCCTTGTCAGCGCCGGTGCGATCCGAGGGTTTCATGCTAACGTCCTTCCACTCCATGGCGCCGATCGGTTCATGCCGAACGCTGCATCCTCGTTGGGCCGTCCTGCGCACCCCACCGCCCTTGCGCATGCCATTGCCCCGTGCCTGCTTGCGGGCGAGCCATGAAGGGAATGTTCGACCTTGCCCCCCGTTTACGCGCCCCGGCGGCGCCCGGCCACGTCTTTCCCCGCAGCTTTGGCGGTATCGGCTGCAACCAGCGCATGTGCCAAAATGGCCAAGACGGCGGACTTCGGCAAAGCAAAACAATCTTTTATCCCGGCCAGATTTGCGCGATCGATGTGCCCGGCATAACCGGTCCCGCCGAAACGGAAGCAAAAGCTGGCGCGCCGCCCGGCCTTTGCGCCCACGCGCCTCTTCTGTGGACCGCAAGTGTGACAGCACCCGCGCAGGCTTGCCGCCACCCCCTGCCCTCGCCTAACAGGTGGGCCATCTTCGTTTTCCTGCGAAAGTGACGTACCCCCATGAAAGGTCTGGCCCTGCCCTGGACAAGCGTGGCCATCGCGCTGGCGGCTGCGCTTGCCATGCCCTTTGCCGGCGCCAGCCTGTGGCTGGCCTTTGCAGTGCTGGTCGTGTGGCTCGCCTCGCTCTGGCTTGCCAGTCCCGAGCCCGAGATCGTCCAGGTCCGGCCCGAGGAAGGCAGCGTTTCGCGCCAGGCGATGGTCGCGCTGGTCGAGCCGTTCAGCGTGCCCGTGCTGATGCTCGATCGCCAGCGCATCGCATCGGCCAATGCCGCCGCGCGCGAGGCGCTGGGCCCGCACATCGTGGGCCAGGATGCGCGCGTGGCGCTGCGCCACCCCGAGGCGATCACCCTGCTCGACAAGCCAGAGGGAACCGCGCTGGTTCGCGGGCTGACTGGCGCACGCAGCATCTGGCAGGTCAGCCGCGTGGCCATCGACGAACGGTTTTCGCTGATCGAGCTGGTCAACCGCACCGCCGAGGCCGACATCAGCCGCGCCCACACCGATTTCGTCGCCAATGCCAGCCACGAATTGCGCACGCCGCTGGCCTCGATCATCGGCTATGTCGAAACCCTGGCCGATCCCGACGCGCGCATCGATCCGGCCACCTCGGCCAAGTTCCACGCCACCGTCCTGCGCGAGGCCAAGCGGCTGCAGACGCTGGTGGAAGACCTCATGTCGCTTTCACGGATCGAGGCGGAAAAGCACGAATTCCCGCGCGAGAAGATCGACCTGGGGCAAATGGCCCAGACGATCGCCAGCGAAGTGGGCTTTACCGTGGGCGACGAGCGGATCGTGGCCGAAACCGACAGCGGCCTGGTCTGCGGCGACCGCCAGCAACTGGACCAGTTGATCCGCAACCTGATCGACAACGCCTTCAAGTATGGCGATGCGCAGGCACCGGTGCGGGTGCGCGTGCGCCGCGAGGGCAGCGATGTCGTGCTCGAAGTGGCCGACCGCGGCGAAGGCATCCACCCCGATCACCTGCCCTACCTCACGCGGCGGTTCTACCGTTCCGATCCGGGGCGCAGCCGCGCGGCAGGCGGTACCGGGCTTGGCCTTGCGATCGTGAAGCACATCGTCGAACGCCATCGTGGCAAGCTCGATATCGCCAGCACCCTGGGCGAAGGCACCACCGTAACCGTCCATCTGCCGCTGGTGGATCTCGCCACCGAAGAGGCCGCGGCACAGGGCTGACCGGCGCTTTTCCGGCGGCTTGGCGGTTTTGTCACAATCGCTTCGGGAATTGTCATAAACCTGTCACACGCCGGTCGCATTGGCGCAGCATCCACCGGGACACATCCAGGCCACCAAGAACGGCAGGCCACGGGGAATGGAAGGTATTGCCATGGTCACGTTTCGCACTCTTGCTCTTTCGACGGCCGCGCTGGGTTCGTTTGCCCTGGCCGGTTGCGGCGGCGCCGACTCCGGCAGCCGCGACCAGGTCCGCGCGGTCGGCTCGTCGACCGTCTATCCCTTTGCCAAGGCCGTGGCCGAGCAGCTCGCCAAGAGCGACCCGTCGATCAAGTCGCCGATCATCGAATCGACCGGCACGGGCGCGGGCATGAAGCTGTTCTGCGCTGGCGTCGGCCCGCAGCACCCCGATATCGAAGATGCCTCGCGTCGCATGAAGAAGTCGGAATTCGACGAATGCGTGGCCAATGGCGTCAAGGACATCGCCGAAATCCAGGTGGGCCTGGATGGCGTGGCCTTTGCCGAAGCCAAGGGCGGCGCCAGCCTCGCCCTGACGCCCGAAGACATCTACAAGGCGCTGGCCAAGAATCCCTATGGCAAGCCCAACACCGCCAAGACCTGGCACGACGTGAACCCGTCGCTGCCCGCCGATCCGATCCTGGTCTATGGCCCGCCCTCCACCTCAGGCACGCGCGACGCGCTCAAGGAACTGATCCTGGCCAAGGGCTGCGATGCCAATGCCGAGATGAAGGCGCTCAAGGACAGCGACAAGAAGAAGCATGACGATGTCTGCACCCAGGTTCGCGAAGACGGCGTCTATGTGGATGCCGGCGAAAACGACAACCTCATCGTGCAGAAGATCGAAGCCAATCCCAAGGCGATCGGCATCTTCGGCTTCTCTTATGTCGAAGAGAACGCCGATCGCATCAAGGGCCTGACGATGAGCGGCATCACGCCGACCTACCAGACCATTTCCGATTTCAGCTATCCCGGTGCGCGCCCGCTCTACATCTATGTGAAGAAAGCGCATTTGAAGGCTATTCCGGGTCTTCAGGCCTATGTCACGCAATGGTCAAAGCTGTGGGGCAAGGATGGCACTCTGGCCAAGCTCGGCATGGTGGTTGCACCCGATGCCATCCTGGCGGAAAGCGCCAAGGCCGTGACCACGATGCCGTCGCTCGACGGTTCGCAGCTCAAGTAAGAAAGGACGGGTAAGCCCAATCATGTCGCCAGCCATTCTTCTCCTGCTCGCCTTCGGGCTGGGCCTTGTCGGCTGGCTGGCGGCCCGCTCGCGTGCCTGGGCATTCCGCCGCGCAGCGCCGCACGCGCGGCTGCATTCGTTGCCCGGTTTCCATGCTTGGTACGTGGCGCTGTGGATCGCGGTGCCGGCGCTGGTGTTTGCAGTGGTCTGGAACGCGGTCAGCCCGGCGCTGATCACGGCGCACGTGCTGGCCGATCCGGCCGCGGCCGCCCTGCCCGGCTTCGGCTTTGAACGCGAAGCCATGCTGGCGCAGGCCCGCGCCGTGGCCGAAGGCAAGGCCTATGGCGTGTTCATGCCCGAAGCCGAAGGGCTGATCGCGCCTTATCGCGTGGCGCTTACCCGCTATGAATCGATCGGCCTGGTCGTCACCATCCTGGTGGCGCTGGCCGGCGGGGCCTTTGCCTTCCTGCGATTGAAGCCCGATTTCACCGCGCGCACGCGGGTGGAACGCGCGGTGATGGGCCTGCTGCTGATCGCCTCGCTGGTGGCGATCCTCACCACGGCCGGCATCATCGTCAGCCTGGTGTTCGAAACCGTACGCTTCTTCGGCATGGTCTCGCCCATCGATTTCCTGTTCGGCACCCACTGGGCGCCCGATCCGATGAGCACGGGCGCGGTCGATGGCAAGCAGTTCGGTGCGATTCCGCTGTTCTGGGGCACGATCTATATCGGCGCGATCATCGCCATGCTCGTGGCCATTCCGCTTGGCCTGATGAGCGCGATCTTCCTCACCCAATATGCCTCCTCCACGGTGCGCAAGGTGATGAAGCCGCTGCTCGAAATCCTCGCGGGCGTGCCCACCGTGGTCTATGGCTATTTTGCCGCGCTCACCGTGGCACCCGCCGTGCGCGATTTTGCCCAGGGGATCGGCATTTCCAGCGCCTCGACCGAAAGCGCGGTGGCCGCCGGCCTGGTCATGGGCGTGATGATCATTCCCTTCGTCTCCTCCATGGCCGACGATTCCATCGCCGCCGTGCCGGATTCGCTGCGCGACGGCAGCCTGGCGATGGGCGCCACGCGCGCCGAAACCATCCGCAAGGTGCTGGTGCCCGCCGCGCTGCCGGGTATCGTTGCGGGCATCATGCTGGCGGTCAGCCGCGCGATCGGCGAAACCATGATCGTGGTCATGGCCGCCGGGGCCTCGGCCAATCTCACCGCCAATCCGTTCCAGTCGATGACCACGGTGACGTTCCAGATCGTCGCCATGCTTACCGGCGAAGGCAGCTTTGACCATCCTGCCACGCTTTCGGCCTTTGCCCTGGGCATGGTGCTGTTCCTTGTCACCCTGGCGCTCAACTTCATCGCCCTGCGCGTGGTGAAGCGCTATCGCGAAGCCTATGAGTGAGCCGACCATGGACACGCTGACCTCTTCTTCCGATACGCTGGCCGCGCAGCGCCGCGCGCGCATGGCGGCACGCCTGGGCAAGCGCCACGCTGGCGACCGGCTGTTCAAGCTGGCCGGCCTTGCCGCCGTGGCCTTTTCCGCGCTGGTTCTCGCATTCCTGCTGGTGTCGATGGCATCGAGCGGCCTGGCCGGTTTCCAGCGCAGCGAACTGCGCTTTGACCTGCCGCTGCGCGGCCAGCTTTCGATCGATCGCGATCGGCTGGCCCAGCCCGATCCGGCCAGCGCGCTCGAACTGGCGGGCCTGCCCGCCCTGGTCGATGCAGCCGCCGAAAAGGGCCTGGGCCAGGGCGGCTCTGCCCTGCTCGCCGACGGCGCGTGGCGCGATGTGGCCGCGCGCCTGGCCGCCAAACCCGCCCTGCTTGATGAAGCCAGCATCCCCGTCTCGCTGCCCGCGACGGACGAACTCGCCTCAGCCCAACGCGGCGATGGCCAGGAAGCGCTGCGCCCCGTGGCAAAGCATCTGGTGGACCAGGGCAAGCTGGTCCGCGCGTTCGATTGGGGCTTCCTGGCCCGGTCCGATGCCACCAGCCCCCAGGCAGTGGGCATCTGGGGCGCGCTCAAGGGCTCGATCATGACCATGCTGGTCACGCTGGTCCTGGCGTTTCCGGTCGGCGTGCTCGCCGCGCTCTATCTGGAAGAATATGCCGCGCGCAACCGCTGGACCGAATTGATCGAAATCTCGATCAATAACCTGGCAGCCGTGCCTTCGATCATCTTCGGCCTGCTTGGCCTCGCGGTGTTCCTGGCGATTTTCCCGCACTATCGCTCCGCCCCGCTGATCGGGGGCATGACGCTGGCGCTGATGACCATGCCGGTCATCGTGATTTCCGGCCGCAACGCGATCAAGGCGGTGCCGCCCTCGATCCGCGACGCCGCGCTGGCCATGGGTGCCAGCCCGGTGCAGGTGGTGTTCCACCATGTCCTGCCGCTGGCCCTGCCCGGCATCCTGACCGGCACGATCATCGGCATGGCGCGCGCGCTTGGCGAAACCGCGCCGCTGCTGATGATCGGCATGCGCGCCTTCGTCGCCTCGCCGCCGGGCGATCTCACTTCGCCTTCCACGGTCCTGCCGGTGCAGATCTTCCTGTGGTCCGACGAAATCGACCGCGGCTTCATCCAGCGCACCAGCGCTGCGATCGTGGTGCTGCTGGTCTTCCTTCTGCTCATGAACGGTCTTGCCATCTACTTGCGCAACCGCTTCGAGAAACGGTGGTAACATGAACGCCCCCCTTCCCCTGACCGATGCCACGACCGAACCGACCGGCGAAATCGCGCCGATCGTCAACGCCCTGCCCGACGATGGCCCGGCCAAGATCAGCGCGCGCAATGTCAGCGTATTCTATGGCGCCAAGCGCGCGATCGACGATGTTTCGATCGACGTGCCCAACGATTACGTCACGGCCTTCATCGGCCCCTCGGGCTGCGGCAAGTCCACCTTCCTGCGTTCGCTGAACCGGATGAACGACACCATTGCCCACGCCCGCGTCGAAGGCGAAATCCTGCTCGACGGGCAGGACATCTACCGCTCAGGCATGGACGTGGTGCAGTTGCGCGCCCGCGTGGGCATGGTCTTTCAAAAGCCCAACCCGTTTCCCAAGTCGATCTATGAAAACATCGCCTATGGCCCGCGCATCCACGGGTTGACGACGAGCAAGAGCGAACTCGACGGCATTGTCGAAACCTCGCTGCAGCGCGCCGGGCTGTGGGAAGAAGTCAAGGATCGCCTGGCCGACAGCGGCACCGCGCTTTCGGGCGGGCAGCAGCAGCGGCTGTGCATCGCCCGCGCCATTGCGGTCGATCCCGAAGTGATCCTGATGGACGAGCCGTGCTCCGCGCTCGATCCCATCGCCACGGCCCGTATCGAGGAACTGATCGACGAATTGCGCGGCCGCTATGCCATCGTGATCGTCACCCACTCCATGCAGCAGGCCGCCCGCGTCTCGCAGCGCACCGCATTCTTCCATATGGGCAAGATCGTGGAATATGGCACCACCTCGGATATCTTCACCAATCCGCGGCAAGAGCGCACCAAGGACTATATCACCGGCCGTTACGGGTAAGGGAACGAGACGTGGCTGAACATACCGTCAAGGCATTCGACGAAGACATCACCCGCTTGCGCGGCCTGGTGGCGGAAATGGGCGGCCTGGCCGAACTTTCCATTACCGAGGCGATGGACGCCCTGGTCGGCGGCAACGAAGACCTCGCCGCCAGCGTGATCGCGCGCGACAAGCGCATCGACCAGCTGGAGGGCGAAGTCGATCGCCTCGCCATCCGCGTCCTCGCGCTGCGCGCGCCGATGGCCGACGACTTGCGCGAAGTAATCGCCGCGCTGAAAATCGCCGGCGTGATCGAGCGCATCGGCGATTATGCCAAGAACATCGCCAAGCGCGTGGGCCACATCGAAGGGCGCAAGCGCTTCGAACCGCTCACCCTGCTGCCGATCATGAACGAGCTGGCCAGCGACATGGTCCACGACGTGCTCACCGCCTATGCCGCGCGCGATGCCGTGGCCGCAGCCGAGATCGTGCGCCGCGATGCCAAGGTGGACGCGATCTATGACAGCGTGTTCCGCAACTTCGTATCGTACATGGTGGAAAACCCCGCCACGATCAGCAGCGTGGCGCAGCTCATGTTCGTGGCCCGCAATATCGAGCGGATCGGTGACCAGGCCACCAATATCGCCGAAATCGTGCACTATGCCGCCACCGGCACCTATCTGCCCGAACGGGAAGACGTGATTCCGCCCGCGTAATCCACCGGGGGGCAACATTCCCGCCGGTTTCGTCATGGCCGCGTAACATTTGTCGTGCTTTCGCAAGGTTACGGTCAAGGTTCACTACCGGAGGTTCTGCGTGTCTGCCCCCAAGCTGCTTCTCGTCGAAGACGATACCGCGCTGGCCGAACTGGTCGAATACCGCTTTCGCGGCGAAGGCTATGACGTGCGCAGCACCGACGACGGTGACGAGGCCTTGCTGCTCGCGGCCGAGGATACGCCCGATCTCGTCCTGCTCGATTGGATGATCGGTGGCACCAGCGGGATCGAGGTGTGCCGCCGCCTGCGCCGCAACAAGGCCACCGCGCATGTGCCGATCATCATGCTGACCGCGCGCAGCGACGAGGACGATCGCGTGCGCGGCCTGGAAACCGGGGCGGACGATTATGTCACCAAGCCGTTTTCTCCCCGCGAACTGATTGCCCGCGTTGGCGCCGTGCTGCGCCGCGTGCGCCCCGCGCTGGCCGGCGAAACCATTACCGTCGGGGACATGAGCCTCGATCCCACCGCCCACCGCGTGACGCGGCGCGGGCAGTCGATCAAGATCGGCCCCACCGAATTTCGCCTGCTCAAGCATTTCATGGAGCATCCCGGCCGCGTCTTCTCGCGCGGGCAACTGCTCGATGCCGTGTGGGGCAGCGGCAGCGACATCGAACTGCGCACCGTGGACGTCCACATCCGCCGCCTGCGGCAGGCGATCGCCGTGCCCGGCGCCGCCGACCCCGTGCGCACCGTGCGCTCGGCCGGCTACGCGCTGGAAGGCGTGTAAAGCAAAGATACTCCCCCATCGGGAGGTCGCAGCCCGCAGGGCTGGCGGAGGGGCAGCGGCCTCCCCTCAAGCCAAGGCCGGTACCTGGTGCGCCAGGAATTGCAGGCACCGCCGCAGGCGCGGGGTGCGGCCTTGGCGCGGCTCGAACAGGGCAACCACGGGCAGCGCGGGCAGTTCCACTTCCGGCAACACCACTTCAAGCGCGCCGCTTTCCAGGTCTTCGGCCACTTCCCACAGCGAATGCAGGGCTATCCCGGCCCCGTCCAGCGCCCATGCCCGCGCCACGTCGGCATCGTTGGTGGCCAGGCCCGCTGGCAGCGCCAGGCTTTCAGGCAGCCCTTCGCGCAACACGGCGCCCGCTTCGTCCAGCACCACCACGTGATCGTGCCGGGCCAGGTCTTCCACCACGCGCGGCCGCCCGCGCCGCTCCAGATAAGACGGCGCCGCACACAACAAGCGCGGGTTGCTGCCCAGGCGGCGGCAAATCAGCGATGACAGCGGCGGCGTGGCAAAGCTGATCACCAGGTCGTGGCCGCTTTCCACCGGATTGCTCAGCGCGGGCACGCTGTCGAGATGCACGGTCACGTCTGGATGGGCCTTGGCAAAGCGCTGCAGCAGGTCACCCAGGCGGCGGCGGCCGAACGCCAGCGTGGTTGCCACTTTCAATGTCCCGGCCGGCCCGAAGGCCCGCGTGCGCACCACGGTTTCGGCGCGCTCCATATCCGCCAGGACTTGCCCGGCCTGGCGATAGAACAACTGGCCTTCCTCGGTCAGCGAAAGGTGCCGGCTGTTGCGCCGGACGAGTGCCACACCCAGGCGCGCTTCCAGTTGCGCCAGACGGCGGCTGACCACCGGCAGCGACAAACCCAGGCGGACGGCCGCCTGCGACAGGCTGCCAGCCTCGGCAACGCGGACGAACGAGAGCAGTTCGGAAAATCGATCAGCCATGTCCCTACGATAGGAAGCGGGTGTTGCGTCGCAATATAAGGAAGGTTGCAGAACTGTTTGAAATCGTTGCCCACTCTTGAAATCGCCGAGCAACCCATTCAAAAACATGATGTTTTCGGGAAATGCAAGCCACACTTGTCCTGCGCAGCCCTTCCCATGGGCCTGGCGCAACGCAAAATGATGGGCATGGCGGCGCGCCACGGTGGCGCGATCCACAACCATGGGAACCTGTCGATGGCCTTTGCATTCCCCTTTCGCAACACCACAGCGGATGTCGAACAACCGCTGCGCTGGAACGATATCGAAGCGCTGCCGGTGCATTGCGCACTGGTTGCCATGGCCGTGCTGGCCTGGCTGGCGTTCAACGAAGAAGGGCAGACACTGCAACTGGCGCTGGCCAAGTTGATCGGTATTATCGGCTGCATCGCGCTGCGGCGGGCCTGGCTGACCATGGATAACGGCAGCAGTTCGGCCGCACGCCTCTGACCAAGGGCTTATCCAGGCATGATCGTTGGCAAGACACCGCGTATCCGCATGACATTCGTGGCGGCGTGGAACACGCTGATCGCACTGTTCGTGTGGGACGTGGCGGTAACCGTCTTCTATTATTACACGCCGTTTCCCGCGCCGGCCCTGCCGCTTACCATTTTCGGCACGGGCCTGGCGCTACTGCTCGGTTTCCGCGTCAACTCTGCCTATGCCCGTTGGTGGGAAGGCCGCATCGTGTGGGGCGCGATGACCAACGCCTCGCGCAGCTTGGCACGCGCGGTGGGCGCGGCCCTGCCCGATCATGCCGAAGGCCAGGCCCTGCGCCACGAAGTGGTACGGCGGCATATCGCCTATGTGCATGTGCTGCGCCACCAGTTGCGCGGTGAAAGCCCGGCGGACAGCGCGCATCGCGTGCTGGGCGATGGCGAAATTCCCGAATTGGGGCGCCGCAATCCCGCCAACGGCCTGCTCGAAGGCAATGGCATGCGCCTGGCCGCCGCGCTCCGCAAAGGCTGGATCGACACTGTCCAGTTGAACCGGATCGAAGCGATCATGGTGGATATCGCCAACGCCCAAGGCGCGATGGAGCGCCTGCGCAACACGCCGCTGCCCGCGCAATACCGCAGCTTCCCGACCTTCTTTACCCGGCTGTTCTGCGTGCTGCTGCCGATCGGTCTGGTCGAGACGCTGGGGCCGGCAACGCCGCTGGGTTCGGCGCTGGCCGGGTTCATGTTCCTGGCCGCGCTGCAGATCGGCGACGATCTGGTGAACCCCTTCGCCAACACGATCCACGATGCCCCGCTGACCGCGATGTGCGCAACGATCGAATCCGATTGCAACGAAAGCATCGGCCTGCCGCCCGTGCCGGTGGTTCAGCCCGACGGCGGCATCTTGTGGTGATGGGGCCCGTCCGTCGGGCCTGCGGTCTGCGCCATCCCCGTCGGTGATAGCGAGGGCGAGCCGCCGCGAAGCCGCGATGGAGGGGCCTCAGTCGATCCCCAAAAGCCGAGACACATCAAGGTCTGCCGCCGTCACCCAGCCCTTGTAGAAATTCGCATAGAACAGCGCGAACAGCGCGGCCGAAACCAGCGTGGCGCGCAACAGCACCACGCGCGGCCGGAAATTGACCGGCGCGCTGGTGGCATGGCCGGCAGCGGGCGCCACGCCCACTTCATCAGGGGTGCGCAGGCCGAACGGCAGCACGGCAAAGGCCGAAAGCACCCAGAACAGGGCATAGATCGCCAACATCGACGTCCAACGCATCGTCTCTCTCCCTAGCCGCGCCGGCGCATGGGTTTCAGCGTTCGCGCAGCAGGACCTGCACCACCGGCTTCTTGCCGCACCAGCGCTGCGCCGTGCGTCTTACCGTAAGCCGCACGCACTCGGCAACGGCCACGCGATCGCGCTTGCGATCGCCTTTCAGCGCCTTGAGTGCCTTTGACACGTCCTCGCGGGCTTCCTCCAGGAAAGGCTCCATGTCCTCTTCCAGGGGCACGCCGATGCAGCCGATATCGACGCCCGACGCCTGCTTGCCTTCCGCGGTCACCGCCAGGGCAACGCTGACCAGGCCATTGTTGCCCAGCTTGCGCCGCGCAGCCATGGCTTCGCCATCGGCCGGGGCGATGATATCGCCGTCCAGCACCAGGCGACCATTGCGCTCGGTGCTCAGCTTGACCGGCCCGTTGGGCGCCAGGCGCACCAGATCGCCGTTCTTCTGCACGATCGTCTTGGGAATGCCCTCGGTCTTGCCCAGGCGGGCCTGCTCGGCCATGTGGCGGATCTCGCCATGCACGGGCACCAGGATGTGCGGGCGCAGCCATTCATACAGCGCCATGAGTTCCGGCCGGCCTGGATGGCCCGAAACGTGGATCATCGATTGCTTGTCGGTGACCAGGCGCACGCCCTTTTCCACCAGCGCGTTCTGCACGCGGCCGATGGCCAGTTCGTTTCCGGGGATCTGGCGGCTGGAAAAAACCACGGCATCGCCCGCTTCCAGCTTGATCGGGTGCTGGTCGCCCGCGATCCGCGCCAGCGCGGCGCGCGCTTCGCCCTGCCCGCCGGTCGCCAGGATCAGCACTTCGCCGCGCGGCAGGTCCATCGCCGCGTCCATGCTGATCGGATCGGGAAAATCGAGCAGATAGCCCGATGCCTGCGATACCTTGATGATCCGATCAAGCGAACGGCCCGCAACGCAGAGCTGCCGCCCTGTCGCCTCGGCCACTTCGGCCAGGGTCTGCAACCGCGCCACGTTGGAGGCAAAGGTCGTCACCACCACCCGGCGGCCCTTCAGTTCCGCAATGGTTTCCAGCAGGCCCGCACGCACCGCTCCTTCCGAGCCCGAAGGCTTGGGATTGAACACGTTGGTGGAATCGCACACCAGCGCCAGCACGCCCTCGTCGCCGATCGCGGTGAGTTCTTCCTCGGTCGCCGGGGTGCCCACGCGGGGCTCGTCATCCAGCTTCCAGTCGCCGGTGTGGAACACGCGGCCATAGGGCGTGTCGATCACCAGCGCATTGCCTTCGGCAATCGAGTGCGCCAGCGGCACATAGCGGATGTCGAACGCGCCCAGCGAGAGGCTGCCCTCGTTCTCGATCACGTTCAGCTCGACGCTGTTCTCGATGCCCGCCTCGACCAGCTTTTCATGCACGAGCCGCGCGGTGAACGGCGTGGCATAAAGCGGCACGCCCAGTTCCTGCGCAAAATAGGGCACGGCACCGATATGGTCTTCGTGTGCGTGCGTGAGCACGATGCCGAGCAGGTCCTTCTTGCGTTCCTCGATGAATTCGAGGTCGGCAAACACCAGTTCCACGCCCGGATACCAGGGATCGGCAAAGGTCATGCCCAGGTCGACCATCAGCCATTTGCCGTCACACCCATAGAGGTTGACGTTCATCCCGATCTCGCCCGAACCACCAAGGGCGAGAAACAACAATTCCTTACCGGGCTTCACTCTTGTGTCCTGTTCTGGGCGGCCCCCTGGGCGCGCTCTGCAAGCAAGGCCATGCCGTCCAACGTCAGATCGGCGTCGACATGGTCAAAAATCCGCGTGTGGCGGTCAAACAGCACGGCCAGGCCGCCTGTGGCAATCACTTTGGCCGGATGGCCGATTTCGGCGCGCATGCGGGCGATCAGGCCTTCCATCATCGCCACATAGCCCCAGAACACGCCGATGTGCATCTGGTCTTCGGTGTTGCGCCCTATCACGCTTTCGCCCTGGCGCGGCACGGAAATGGCGATGCGCGGCAATTTGGCCGCCGCACTCACCAGCGCATCGAGCGACAGGTTGATGCCCGGCGCGATGATCCCGCCCTTGTAGGTGCCCTCCGGGTCAACCCAATCGAACGTGGTTGCGGTGCCGAAATCGATGATGATCAGATGCTCGCCGGGATGGCGTGCATGCGCGGCGATGACGTTGAGCGCACGGTCTGCACCCAGCGAGCGCGGTTCGTCCACATCGGCAACGAAGCCCCATTCGGCCGCGCCCTGCCCCGCCACCAGCGGTTCCAGGCCAAAATACTTGTCGGCCAGAACTTCCAGATTGTGCAGCGCGCGCGGCACCACCGTGGAAATCACGATCTGGCGCACGGCGTCGCGGGCAAAACCCTGGATCTGCATCAGTTGCAGCAGCCACACGGCATATTCATCGGCCGTGCGGCGCGGATCGGTCGCCACGCGCCAGCGCGCACGGATCGTCCGTTCCTCGAACAGGGCAAAGACGACATTGGTATTGCCGACATCGACCGCCAGCAGCATCACGCTTCTCCTCGGGCCGCGGAAGACCCCGGCTCACCCACCAGATCGACATCGCCGGCGTGAATGGCAAGAAGCCGGCCGTCCGCCAGGCGCAATTGCGCCACGCCATCGGCATCGATCCCGGCAAAACCACCCATGATCGGGCCATGATCCTTGTCATTGACGGAAACCAGCGTGCCACGCGGCACGGCACGCTCTTCCCAGGCGCGGCGCAGCGCGGGCCATTGCCCGGCGTGCCAGGCTTCCAGGCGCGCGGCCCAGTGCGTCGCCAATTGGGCGGCAAAGGCATCGCGATCGGTGCCATGCCCCAGGGCGGCAAGCGAAACGGTCTCCCGCCCGGATACCGGCGGCGCCTCCGCCAGGTTCACGCCAATACCCACCACCACCGTATTGCCCACACGTTCCAGCAGGATGCCGGCCAGCTTGGCCTGGCGCACCAGCAGGTCGTTGGGCCATTTGAGGTAGAGATCGGGCAGCCCCGGCGCACAGGCGGCCACGGCATCCCACAGCGCGAGCCCCGCGACCAGCGCCAGCGTCTGCGGCGCGGCTTCATGGGGCGCGAGTTGCACGGCAGTGGAGCCCATGAAATTGCCGAAGCCATCGCTCCAGGCCCGCCCGGCGCGGCCGCGCCCGGCGCTCTGGCGATCGGCGATCAGCCAGTGCCCTTCCAAAAGGCAATCCCCCCCACCAGCGCGCGCCACAAGGGCCGCGTTGGTGGAGGGGATCTCGTCTACGAATTCGAACAAGGGTGGTTCAGGCCACGTGGAACAGCGCAGCCGCCGCGTTGCCGGCCAGCACATGCAGCCAGTTGGTCAGCAGATAGCCCAGCGGCGAGATGAACAGCGTGGCGATCACCAGCAGCACGGTGTGCGCCACGTCGCTCTTGCCCGTCACCTTGTCGGTCGCGTCGTCGAAATAGAGCACCTTCACCACCTTGAGGTAGTAGAACGCGCCGATCACCGAAGCGGCGATACCGATGGCAGCCAGTGCCAGCAGGTTGGCCTGCACCGCGGCCTGGAACACCACGAACTTGCCCCAGAACCCGAACAGCGGCGGAATGCCCGCCAGGCTGAACATCACCGCGGCCAGCGCGGCCGCCAGGCCGGGGCGCGTCTTCGACAGGCCGGCAAGGTCGGAAATCGCTTCCACCGGCTCGCCATCGGCGTCCTTGAGCATCAGCACGGCGACAAAGCCAGCCACCGACATCGCCACGTAGATCGCCAGGTAGATCAGCATCGCGGCAGCGCCCGGCTGGTTGGCGCAAGCCAGGCCGATGAGCATGAAGCCGACGTTGTTGATCGACGAATAGGCCATCAGGCGCTTGATGTTGTTCTGCCCGATCGCGCCCAGTGCCCCGATCACGATCGAGAGCAGCGCGGCGAAGATCACGATCTGCTGCCAGGCGTGTGCCTGCGTGCCGAAGGCTTCCAGGCTCACGCGCATCAGCAGCGACAGCGCGGCAACCTTGGGCGCCGTGGCGAAGAACGTCGTCACCGGGGTGGGCGCGCCTTCATAAACGTCGGGCGTCCACATGTGGAACGGCGCGGCGCTGATCTTGAAGGCCAGGCCGGCGAGCACGAAGACCACGCCAAAGGTGGCGCCGGTGGTCAGCCCGTGGCTGAGCGCCAGGCGGATGCCTTCAAAGCTCGTCGTGCCGGTGAAGCCATAGGTCAGGCTGACACCGTAGAGCAGGATGCCCGAAGCGAGCGAGCCCAGCACGAAGTACTTGAGGCCCGATTCCGCCGAACGCTCGTCGCTGCGCAGCATCGAGGCGAGCACGTAGGAGGCAAGGCTGTTGAGTTCGAGACCGATGTAGAGCGCGAGCAGGTCACCAGCCGAAACCATGATCCCCATGCCGAGCGCCGCGAACAGCACCAGCAGCGGGAATTCGGCCCGCATGGCGCGCACGCGATCGAAGAACGCAGGCGCAACAATCAGCGTCACGCCGGCACCGGCATAGATCAGCAGCTTGGCAAAGGCGGCAAAGGCGTCGGCCCGGTACTGCCCGGAAAAGGCGGTCACGTCGGGGCCCATGGCCGAGCCGCACAGGGCGGGCGCGGCAATCAGCGCGCAGACTGTCAGCACGGCTACCGACAGGATGGAGATCAGGCGCGACGCCTTGTCTCCGCCCCAGGCGGCAACCAGCAGCAGCACCAGGCCGGAAATGCTGAGCACTTCCTCGGCCAGGGTGATCTGGAGAGAGCGAAGCAGTTCCATCAGTGCGCCTCCCCGTGCGCGGCTTCTTCAGGGGCCGGCTTGCCTGCCCCCAGTTTCAGTTGCGCGTCGCCCTTCGGCTTGGCCGGGGCCAGGCGGTGTTCGAGCGTGGCGATATCCTTGCGCATCGGCGCCAGGAAGCTTTCGGGATAGACGCCCATCCACAGCACCACGGCCGCGAGCGGCACCATCATCGCCCATTCGCGCTTGTCGAGATCGAGCATCGCGGCGGCATCGGCGTTCTTCTGGTCGCCAAAGATCACGCGACGATAGAGGTAGAGCATGTAGGCCGCGCCCAGGATGATCCCGGTGGTGCAGACCAGCGCCACCCAGCTGCTTTCGGCATAGACGCCCATCAGCGAGAGGAATTCACCCACAAACCCGCTGGTGCCCGGCAGGCCGATCGAGGCCATGGTGAACAGCAGCATGAACAGCGCATAGTAGGGCATGTTGATGGCAAGGCCACCATAACGCGTGATCTCGCGGGTGTGCAGGCGATCGTAGATCACGCCCACGCCGAGGAACAGCGCGCCGGCCACCAGGCCGTGGCTGAGCATGATCAGCATCGAGCCTTCGAGGCCCTGCGTGTTGAAGGCGAAGAGGCCGATTGTCACGATCGCCATGTGCGCGACCGACGAATAGGCAATCAGCTTCTTAATGTCGTGCTGGACCAGCGCGATCAGCGAAGTGATTACCACAGCGGCCATCGACAGGCCCCACACCAGCGGCGCGAACTGCGCCGAGGCTTCGGGGAACATCGGCAGCGAGAAGCGGATGAAGCCGTAACCACCCATCTTGAGCAGCACGCCCGCCAGGATCACCGAGCCGGCGGTGGGCGCCTGCACGTGCGCGTCGGGCAGCCAGGTGTGCACCGGCCACATCGGCATCTTCACCGCAAAGCTGGCGAAGAAGGCAAGCCACAGCCAGGTCTGCGCATGGACCGGGAAGTTGTAGGCCATCAGCGTCGGGATGTCGCTGGTGCCGGCCACGTTGACCATCCAGAACATCGCGATCAGCATCAGCACCGAGCCGAGCAGCGTGTAGAGGAAGAACTTGTAGCTGGCGTAGATGCGATCCGCCCCGCCCCAGATGCCGATGATCAGGTACATCGGGATCAGGCCGGCTTCGAACATGATGTAGAACAGGAACAAGTCCTGCGCCGTGAACACGCCGATCATCAGCGTTTCCATCAGCAGGAAGGCGGCATAATATTCGCCGGCACGCTTCTCGATCGAGTTCCAGCTCGCGCCGATGCAGATCGGCATGAGGAACACGGTCAGCGCGATCAGCAGCAGGGCGATGCCGTCGATGCCCAGCTTCCATTCGAAGCCCGAGAACAGCGCGGCGCGTTCCTGGAACTGCCACTGCGCGCCGCCGACATCGTAGTGCGCCCAAAGCACCACGCCCAGCGCGAAGTCGATCAGGGTTGCCACCAAGGCGATCAGGCGGGCCTGCTCGCGATTGGCCTTGAGGACCAGGCCGGCGCCGACCAGCGGCACCAGCATCAGGAGCGAAAGGATCGGAAAGCCGGTCATTGTGCGATCACCCAGCTGATCGCGCCGACGAGACCGACGAGCATGACCAGCGCATAGCTGTAAAGATATCCGGACTGGAGCTTGACCGCCCCGCGGCTGCCCTGCGCCACCAGCCAGGCAGCGCCGTTCGGGCCAAAGCGATCGATGATCCCGATATCACCCACCTTCCAGAACACGCGACCGAGCCACAGCGCAGGGCGCACGAAGATGAAGTGATAGAGCTCGTCGAAGTACCACTTGTTGAGCAGGAAGCGGTAGAGGAAGCCGAACTGCTCGACAAAGGCCGCCGGGAATGCCGGGTTCACGACATAGGCATAAGTCGCGATCAGGAAACCGGTGGCCATCACGCCGAACGGCGCCCACTTCACCCAGGTCGGCACATGGTGCGCGGCGTGGATCAGGTGCTCGCTATAGACCAGCGCGCCCTTCCAGAATTCGCCCGTCCCTTCGCTGACGAAGGCATGGTTGAACACGAAACCAGCCAGCACCGCGCCCACCGACAGCACGATCAACGGCACCAGCATGACCAGCGGGCTTTCGTGCGGGTGGTAGCCCGCCGTGCCGTCGCTGTGCGCGTCGTGATGGTGATGATCGTGGCCATGATCGTGCGCGTGGTCGTCATGCCCGTGCGCATCGTGAACGGCGTGCTGAATATGCTCCGACTGCTCCCAGCGTGGCTTGCCGAAGAAGGTCAGGTAGACCAGGCGCCACGAATAGAAGCTGGTGAGCAGCGCGGCGAACACGCCCATGAAGAAGGCGAAGTGCCCCAGTTCGGTGCCCTTGGCCCAGGCGCTCTCCAGGATCGCGTCCTTGGAATAGAACCCGGCAAAGCCGAACACATCGACCAGGCCCACCCCGGTGATCGCCAGCGTACCGGCCATCATCGCCAAGAAGGTGAAGGGGATCTTCTTCCGCAGGCCGCCGTAATAGCGCATGTCCTGCTCGTGGTGCATCGCGTGGATCACCGAACCGGCGCCCAGGAACAGCAGCGCCTTGAAGAAGGCGTGGGTGAACAGGTGGAACATCGCCGCGCCATAGGCACCAACGCCGGCGGCGAAGAACATGTAGCCCAGCTGCGAGCAGGTCGAATAGGCGATCACGCGCTTGATGTCGGTCTGCGTCGTGCCGACGGTGGCGGCAAAGAAGCAGGTCATCGCGCCGATGAAGGTTACGAAACCAGTCGCCGTGGGGCTCAGTTCGAACAGCGGCGAAAGGCGGCAGACCATGAACACGCCGGCGGTCACCATCGTCGCCGCGTGGATCAGCGCCGACACCGGGGTCGGGCCTTCCATCGCGTCAGGCAGCCAGGTGTGCAGGCCGAGCTGCGCCGACTTGCCCATCGCGCCGATGAACAGCAGGATGCAGATCACCGTGGCGGTATCAAAGCGATAGCCCAGGAAACCGATGGTCGAGCCCGAAAGAACGGCTGGCGCATCGTGCAGGATCTGGGGGATCGAGACGGTGTGGAACACCAGGAACGTCGCGAAGATACCCAGCATGAAGCCAAGGTCGCCCACGCGATTGACCACGAAGGCCTTCATCGCGGCAGCGTTGGCGCTCGGCTTGCGGAACCAGAAACCGATCAGCAGGTACGAGGCCAGGCCCACGCCTTCCCAGCCGAAGAACATCTGCACCAGGTTGTCCGCCGTCACCAGCATGAGCATGGCGAAGGTGAACAGCGAGAGATAGGCGAAGAAGCGCGGCTGATCCGGTTCCTCGCTCATGTACCCCCAGGAATAGAGGTGCACGAGGAACGATACGCTGGTGATCACCACCAGCATCACGGCCGTGAGCGTATCGACGCGCAGCGCCCAGAGGAAATCGAGATCGCCCGATTTCACCCAGTTGAGCACCGGCGTGACGCTGGCCTCGGCATGGCCACCCAGGAACGCAAGGAAGATCGGCCACGACAGCGCGCAGGACACGGCCAGCGCGCCGGTGGTGATCACCTTGGCCGGGACCATGCCCAGCTTCTTGTTGCCAAGGCCGGCAACGATCGCTGCCAGAAGCGGCAGAAAGACGATGACGTTGATGGACGACATGGGTTCAGCCCTTCATCCGGTTGACGTCGTCAACGGCAATCGTGCCGCGGCCACGGAAGTAGATGACAAGAATGGCAAGCCCGATCGCCGCTTCGCCCGCCGCCACGGTCAGCACGAACATCGCGAAGATCTGGCCGACCAGATCGTGAAGGAAGACGCTGAAGGCGACCAGGTTGAGGTTCACCGACAGGAGGATCAGTTCGATCGCCATCAACAGGATGATGACGTTCTTGCGATTGAGGAAAATCCCCAGCACGCCGAGCACGAACAGGATCGCGCTGACGATGACATAGTGTTCGATGCCGATCATCAGAGCGTGACCCCCTTCCCGACTTCCGGCTGAAGATTGATAGTCGCCTCTTCCGGACGGCGCGCGTTCTGGCGCGACACGTTCTGGCCGCGCACGTCGCCACGCTGGCGATGGGTCAGCACAATGGCGCCGATCATCGCCACCAGCAGGATGATGCCGGCGGTTTCGAACAGGAAGAGATAGCGCGAATAGAGCAGCGCCCCGATGGCCGCCGTGTTCGACAGGCCCGCGATCGGCGCAGTGGCCGCGTTCGCCGTGCCCAGCGCCAGGCCACCGGCCTTGTAGGCGCCCACGCCCATCAACAGTTCGGCCAGGAGGACAAAGGCCAGCGCAAGACCCAGCGGGAAGTTCTTGATGAACCCGGCCCGCAGTTGCGAGAAGTCGATGTCGAGCATCATGACAACGAACAGGAACAGCACCGCGACGGCGCCGACATAGACGATCACCAGCAGCATGGCGATAAACTCGGCGCCGATGAGGATCATCAGGCCGGCCGCGTTGAAGAACGCGAGGATCAGCCACAGCACCGAATGGACCGGGTTGCGCGCGAGAATGGTTACCGCGCCCGAAAAGATCGTCAGCGTGGCAAAGAGATAAAAGGCAATTGCCTGGATCATGACGCGCGCCCCTTACCGGTACGGTGCATCGGCTTCAAGGTTCGCGGCAATCGCCCGCTCCCACTTGTCCCCGTTCGCCAGAAGCTTGGCCTTGTCGTAGAGCAGCTCTTCGCGCGTTTCGGTCGCGTATTCGAAGTTCGGCCCTTCGACGATGGCATCGACCGGGCAGGCTTCCTGGCAAAAGCCGCAGAAGATGCACTTGGTCATGTCGATATCGTATCGGGTGGTCCGGCGGCTGCCGTCCTCACGCGGTTGCGCCTCGATCGTGATCGCCTGCGCCGGGCACACGGCCTCGCACAGCTTGCACGCGATGCAGCGCTCTTCGCCATTGGGATAACGGCGCAGGGCGTGTTCACCACGGAAACGCGGCGAGAGCGGGTTCTTCTCGAACGGGTAGTTCACGGTCGCCTTGGGCCTGAAGAAATACTTCAGGGTCAGCCAGTGCGCTTTCACGAACTCCCAGAGGGTGAAGCTCTTGACGAGCTGTCCGACAGTCATGCGAAGTGTCCGGTAGCCATGAGGTAGCCGCTGACGAGGAACACGAACAGCAGCGAGACGGGCAGGAAGATCTTCCAGCCAAGGCGCATCAGTTGGTCATAACGGTAACGGGGCACCGTTGCCTTGACCCAGCTGAACACGAAGAAGCCGAAAGCGATCTTGAGGATGAGCCAGATCCAGCCAGGGATCCAATAGAGGATCGCCAGTTCCACCGGCGGCAGGTAGCCACCCCAGAACAGCGTGGCGTTGAGCGCGCACATCAAGAGCACATTGCCGTATTCGCCCAGCCAGAACAGCGCGAAAGCCATCGACGAATATTCGGTCTGATAGCCGGCGACGAGTTCGCTTTCCGCTTCGGTCAGATCGAACGGTGCGCGCTGGGTTTCGGCCATGCTGGAGATGAGGAACATCACCCACATCGGGAACAGCAGCGGGCTGCACCAGAAGCCGTTGATGAAGCCAAGGCCGAAGCCGTGCTGCGCCTTGACGATATCGTTGAGGTTGAACGAACCGGCCCACAGCACCACGCAGATCAGGATGAAGCCGATCGAGACTTCATAGCTGATCATCTGGGCCGAGGCGCGCATCGCCGAGAAGAACGGGTACTTCGAATTCGAAGACCAGCCCGCGATGACGATGCCGTAAACCCCCAGCGACGAGATCGCGAGGATGTAGAGCAGGCCGACGTTAATATCGGCCAGGATCGCGCCCGAATTGAACGGGATCACCGCCCAGGCCAGCAGCGCCACGGTGAAGGTGATGATCGGGGCGATCAGGAACAGGCCCTTGTTCGCCGCCGAAGGAATGATGGTTTCCTGGAGGAAGACCTTGAGACCATCGGCAAACGACTGGAGAATGCCGAACGGACCGACCACATTGGGGCCACGGCGCAGCGCCATCGATGCCCAGACCTTGCGGTCGACATAGATCACCATCGCCACGGCGAGCATCACCGGCAGCGCGATCAGCAGAATGCCGCAGATCGTGGAGATGGCCCAGGCCGCCCCGAAGGGCAGGCCAAGACCTTGAAAGAACGCAGTCATTCCGCGGCCTCCGCCTGAAGTTCACCGTGGAGCAGTTCGCTCGAACACCGCTGCAGCGTCGGGCTGGCCCGGCCGATGGCGTTGTTGAGGTAAGGATCCTTGATCGGATAGCCGATCGTGCCCGAACAGGCCGCGGTGGCCGGGGCCGCCGGCAGCGCGCCGTAATCGGCGAGGCCTTCGACGCCCAGCGCGGGAACCTGCGCGATCATCGCGGCGCGCAACTGCTCAAAGCTGTCGAAGCCCACGTTCACGCCAAAGGCATCGGCCAGCGCACGCAGGATCGTCCAGTCTTCGCGCGCTTCGCCAGGGGCGAACACGGCGCGTTCGGCAAACTGCACGCGGCCTTCGGTGTTGACGTAAGTGCCGTCCTTTTCGCTGAACGCGGCGGCCGGCAGGATCACGTCGGCGGCATGGGCCGCCTTGTCACCGTGGTGGCCGATGTGCACGATCATGCTGTCGGCAAACTTGGTCCAGTCGACTTCGTCGGCGCCCAGCGAAATCACCATCTTGGGCTTGGCCGCCACCAGATCGGCAAGACCGCCAGCCTGGGCATAGCCCAGCATCAGGCCACCCATGCGCGAAGCCGCCATGTGCAGCACGTTGAAGCCGTTCCAGCCATCGCGCACCAGGTTGAACCGTTCGGCAAAGCCAAGGCCAGCTTCCAGCGCGCCCTTGGCCAGCGCGCCGCCGCCGATGATGATCGCCGGCTTGGCCGCCGCGCCGAAGGCGTCGGTGACGTCGCTCGGCAGGTCGAACAGCAGGCCGGCGTCTTCGCCCAGGAACGTGGCGGGATAGGTCGTATCCCACACCGGCCCGATCACGAAGACCTTGGCGCCGCGCTTGACCGCCTTGCGCAGGCGGGCGTTGAGCAGCGGGGCTTCGTCGCGGATCTGGCTGCCCACGATCAGGATCGCGTCGGCTTCCTCGATGCCGCCCAGCGTCGAATTGAACGCCACGGCCGCCAGGTTCGATGCGGTATAGGCCAGGCCCGTCTGCCGCCCTTCGAGCAGCGTGGAACCGAGCGCACCGGCCAGTTCCTTGGCGGCGAACATGGTCTCGCAATCGACCAGGTCACCGGCAACCACCGCCACCGACGAGCCCGGATTGATCGAGGCAACGGCAGCAAAGGCTTCCGCCCAAGTCGCGGCCACCAGCTTGCCGTCGCGGCGCAGCCACGGACGGTCGAGGCGGCGGCGGGTCAGCCCGTCGACCAGGAAACGGCCACGGTCGGCCAGCCATTCCTCGTTCACGTCATCGTTGACGCGCGGCAGGATGCGCAGCACTTCGCGGCCACGGCTGTCGAGCCGGATGTTGGCGCCGATCGCGTCCGAAACGTCGATCGACAGCGTCTTCTTCAGCTCCCACGGGCGCGCTTCGAACGCATAGGGCTTGCTGGTCAGCGCGCCGACCGGGCACAGGTCGATCACGTTGGCCGAAAGCTCGTGCTTGGCGGCCTTTTCCAGGTAGGTGCTGATCTGCATCGTTTCGCCGCGATAGAGCGCGCCGATTTCGTCCACGCCGGCGATCTCTTCCGAGAAGCGCACGCAACGGGTGCAGTGGATGCAGCGCGTCATCGTCGTCTTGATGAGCGGGCCCATGTACTTCTCGGTCACGGCACGCTTGTGCTCGTGATAGCGCGAGCCGCCGCGGCCATAGGCCACCGACTGGTCCTGCAGGTCGCACTCGCCGCCCTGGTCGCAGATCGGGCAATCGAGCGGGTGGTTGATGAGGAGGAACTCCATCACCCCTTCGCGCGCCTTCTTGACCATTTCGCTGTCGGTGCGGATTTCCTGGCCCTCAGCCGCCGGAAGCGCGCACGAAGCCTGCGGCTTGGGCGGTCCGGGCTTCACTTCGACCAGGCACATGCGGCAGTTGCCGGCAATGCTCAGCCGCTCGTGATAGCAGAAGCGAGGGATTTCCTTGCCGGCGAGTTCGCAGGCCTGGAGCACGGTGGCCCCGGCTGGAACTTCGAGTTCGACGCCGTCTACTTTGACCTTGGGCATTATTCTGCTGCCTCCCGGACATCGCCCGCACGATCGGCGATGCGACGTTCGATTTCGGGGCGGAAGTGGCGGATCAGGCCCTGGATCGGCCAGGCGGCCGCGTCACCCAGGGCGCAGATGGTGTGGCCTTCGACCTGCTTGGTCACGTTGAAGAGCATGTCGATCTCCTCCACGTCGGCATCGCCGGTGCGCAGGCGTTCCATCACGCGCCACATCCAGCCGGTGCCTTCGCGGCAGGGCGTGCACTGGCCGCAGCTTTCGTGCTTGTAGAAGTACGAAAGCCGGCTGATCGCGCGCACGATGTCGGTGGACTTGTCCATGACGATGACCGCCGCGGTGCCCAGGCCAGAGCCCAGCGCACGCAACCCGTCGAAGTCCATCGGTGCGTCCATGATCTCGGCCGCCGGCACCAGCGGAACCGAAGAACCACCGGGGATCACGGCCAGGAGGTTGTCCCAGCCGCCGCGAATACCGCCGCAGTGCTTCTCGATCAGTTCGCGGAACGGGATCGACATCTCTTCCTCAACCACGCAGGGCTTGTCCACGTGCCCGCTGATCTGGAACAGCTTGGTGCCCTTGTTGTTTTCCCGGCCGAAGCTGGAAAACCATGCCGCGCCACGGCGCAGGATGGTGGGGGCAACCGCGATCGATTCCACGTTGTTGACCGTGGTGGGGCAGCCATAGAGGCCCGCGCCGGCCGGGAACGGCGGCTTGAGGCGGGGCTGGCCCTTCTTGCCTTCGAGCGATTCGATCATCGCGGTTTCTTCGCCGCAGATGTAGGCGCCCGCGCCGCGATGGACGAAGACGTCGAAGTCATAGCCCGAACCGGCCGCGTTCTTGCCCAGCAGGCCCGCGTCATAGGCTTCGGCCACGGCGGCGAACAGCGTTTCGGCTTCGCGGATATATTCGCCGCGAATGTAGATATAGGCCGCGCGCGCGCCCATCGCAAAGCCGGCCACCAGCGCGCCTTCGATCAGCTTGTGCGGATCGTGGCGGATGATTTCGCGGTCCTTGCACGAACCGGGTTCGGATTCGTCGGCGTTGATCACCAGGAAGCTGGGACGGCCATCCTTGGATTCCTTGGGCATGAACGACCACTTCATGCCGGTGGGGAAGCCCGCACCGCCACGGCCGCGCAGGCCGGAGTCCTTCATTTCCTGGATGATCGCGTCACGGCCGCGCGCGATCAGGTCCTTGGTGTTGTCCCAATCGCCGCGCGCCTGGGCGGCGGCCAGGTTCCACGGCTGATAGCCGTAGAGATTGGTGAAGATGCGATCCTTGTCGGCAAGGGCCATGGCTTACCACTCCCCTCGATAATCGTGGTTTTCGGAAACCATCGCCGTCAGCGAGGTCGGCCCGCCTACCGGTTCCACGGTGTGGCGGCCCGGCTCCTGCGTGCCGGTCTTGGGCTGGCGCCCGGCGGCGAGTTCGTCGAGGATATGCTCGATCCGCTCGGCCGTCAGGTCTTCATAGTTGTCGTCGTTGATCTGCACCATCGGGGCCGAGGCGCAGTTGCCCATGCATTCCACTTCGGTCAGCGTGAACAGGCCATCGGCCGTGGTGTGGCCCTTCTTGAGGCCACGCTGCTTGCACACGGCCAGGATGTCGTCCGACCCGCGCAGCATGCATGGCGTGGTGCCGCAGACCTGCACGTGGAACCGGCCGACCGGCGCGATGTTGTACATCGTGTAGAAGGTGGCCACTTCGAGCACGCGGATGATCGGCATGTCGAGCTGCGCGGCGACGTATTCCATCACCGGCAGCGGCAGCCAGCCTTGCGTGTTTTCCTCGGCGCCCACCTGGCGCTGTGCCAGATCGAGCAGCGGCATGACCGCCGAGCGCTGGCGGCCGGCGGGGTAGCGCGCGATGATTTCCTTGGCCTTGGCCGCGTTGGCCTCGGTCCAGGCAAAGTTACCCCAGCGCGCGCGCAGCTGCGGGGTATCGGGTTCGGGATGACGATCAGCCATTAGCGAATGAACTCCACGCGTGCGCACTTGTCGCCTTCGAAGCTGTAGACGGCAATCACGTCAAACGGCTCGGCCGCGGCAGAACGCCACACACGCTCGTGAAACACGACATAATTGCCCAGCTCGTTCGCGCCGATCACTTCGGCGCGGTTTTCCGGAAACTCGGCAAACATCTTCTTGAGGCCCTCGCGGGTGCCTTCCTTGCCTTCGCGCACCACCGCGCCGCGATAGCCCGCTTCGCAGGCATCATCGGTCATGTAGGTGACGTAGGTATCGGCATCCTGCGCGTTGTACGCAGCGATCATGGCCGTGGCGATTTCGGTCAGCCCCGCCATGTCAGCGCCTCCGGCTGCGACGAAGGGCGCGGCCGAACCACAGCCCCTGGCCGAAATGGAACAGTTCGAAGCCACCCACCGCGCTGGCCAGCATGGCCAGCGTTTCGGGGGCCTTGCCAGTCACGGCCAGGGCGATGAACCAGGCGGCCGTCAGCACCAGCCCGGTCAGGCAGGCGAGGATCGAAACCTGGTCGACCTGCGCGCGGCTCACCGGTCGCACTCCCCGAACACCACGTCGATCGCGCCCAGGATGGCGGTCGCGTCGGGCAGCATGTGGCCCTTCGACATGAAATCCATCGCCTGAAGGTGCGAGAACGCCGTGGGGCGGATCTTGCAGCGGTAGGGCTTGTTGGTGCCGTCGGAGACCAGATAGACGCCGAATTCGCCCTTGGGGCTTTCGGTGGCGACATAGACTTCGCCGGCCGGCACGTGGAACCCTTCGGTGTAGAGCTTGAAGTGATGGATCAGGCTTTCCATCGAGCTCTTCATCTCGCCGCGCTTGGGCGGGGCCACCTTGCGGTCGGCGGTCATGACCGGGCCTTCGGGCATCTGCGCCAGGCACTGCTTCATGATGCGGGCCGACTGGCGCACTTCTTCCACGCGCACCATCATGCGGTCATAGCAATCGCCCCGCGTGCCCACCGGAATGTCGAATTCCATGCGGTCATAGACGTCATAGGGCTGCGCCTTGCGGATATCCCAGGGGATGCCCGAACCGCGGATCATCGGGCCGGAGAAACCCCAGCGCACCGCATCGTCCTTGCTGACAACGGCGATATCGACGTTGCGCTGCTTGAAGATGCGGTTATCGACCACCAGGCTCATTGCGTCGTCGAACAGTTGCGGCAGGCGGGTATCGAGCCAGTCGGCAATGTCGGTGAGGAGCTTGAGCGGCACGTCCTGGTGCACGCCACCCGGACGGAACCAGGCCGAGTGCATGCGCGCGCCCGAGGCCCGCTCGAAGAACGTGAGGCAGTCCTCGCGGATTTCGAACAGCCACAGGTTCGGCGTCATCGCGCCCACGTCCATGACGTGGCTGCCGATGTTGAGCATGTGGTTGCAGATGCGGGTCAGTTCCGCAAACAGCACGCGCAGGTACTGCGCGCGCAGTGGCACTTCCACGTTGAGCAGCTTTTCCACCGCGAGCACGTAGGAGTGCTCCATCGCCAGCGGCGAGCAATAGTCCAGGCGATCGAAATAGGGCAGCGCCTGGAGATAGGTCTTGTGCTCGATCAGCTTTTCGGTGCCGCGATGCAGCAGGCCGACATGCGGATCGATGCGCTCGATGATTTCGCCGTCCAGCTCCATCACCATGCGCAGCACGCCGTGCGCGGCCGGATGCTGCGGGCCGAAGTTGATCGTGTAGTTGGTGATGACCTCGTCGCCGGTGGTGGGCGACTGTTCGAGCGAGAAGCTCATGCCTTGTCTCCCGCGGGCTTGGTCGCTTCCTTGTTGGCAGCAGCGCCGGCGCCGGTCTGCGCCGGGGTGGGCGTGTCCTTGGGCGTGGCCACGGGCGGCGGCGGCGCGGCCTGGGCCGCCTTTTCGTCACCCGGCAGCACGTAGTCCGCGCCTTCCCATGGGCTCATGAAGTCGAACTGGCGCAAGTCCTGGGCCAGGCGCACCGGCTCATAGACCACGCGCTGGTCTTCCTCGGAATAGCGCAGCTCGACATAGCCGGTCAGCGGGAAGTCCTTGCGGAACGGGTGCCCCTGGAAGCCATAGTCGGTGAGAATGCGGCGCAGGTCGGGGTTGCCCTCGAACAGCACGCCATACATGTCGTAGACTTCGCGTTCGAGCCAGCCGGCCACCGGCCACAGCGTGGTGACCGTGGGCACCGGCGTCGCCTCGTCGGTGCGAACCTTGACGATCAGGCGATGGTTGCGCGTCAGCGAGAGGAGGCAATAGACCACCTCGAAGCGATCGAGCCGCTGGGGATAGTCCGCCCCGGCAATTTCCATCAGCTGCTGGTACTCGTGCTCGTCACGCAGGGTGCGCAGCACGGTCTCGACGGAATCGCGTGCCACCAGCAGCACGATTTCGCCGTGCTGCTCCTTGGCTTCGATCACCTGGTCGCCCAGCGCGGCAACCAGCGCGTCCTTTACCCCGTCGAAGGGGGCATAGCGCGGCGCGGAATGCAGAATGGCCATGTGCCCTACCCTCTCAACGCTCGAGCGTGCCGACGCGGCGGATCTTCCGCTGCAACTGCATCACGCCATAAAGCAGCGCTTCGGCAGTGGGCGGGCAACCCGGCACATAGATGTCGACCGGCACGATGCGATCGCAGCCGCGCACCACCGAATAGCTGTAGTGGTAATAGCCACCACCGTTGGCGCACGAACCCATCGAGATGACGTACTTGGGGTCCGACATCTGGTCGTAGACCTTGCGCAGCGCCGGGGCCATCTTGTTGCACAGCGTGCCGGCCACGATCATCACGTCGGACTGGCGCGGCGAGGCGCGCGGGGCCACGCCGAAGCGCTCCATGTCATAACGCGGCATGTTGACGTGGATCATTTCCACGGCGCAGCAAGCCAGGCCAAAGGTCATCCACCAGAGCGAGCCGGTGCGCGCCCACTGGAACAGTTCCTCGGTCGAGGTGACGAGAAAGCCCTTGTCCGAAACTTCGGCGTTGATGCTTTCGAAAAACGCCTGGTCGGGTGCCACGATGGGCGATCCGGCAACTGGCGAGACAGCAGGGGTGGTAGCCATGTGGTTCATTCCCAATCCAGCGCGCCCTTTTTCCAGGCGTAGATATAGCCGAGCACCAGTTCCGCCAGGAAGACCATCATGGTCGCCCAACCGGCCCAACCGGTCTGCTTGAGGCTCACCGCCCAGGGGAACAGGAACGCTGCCTCCAGGTCGAAGATGATGAACAGGATCGCCACGAGATAGAACCGCACGTCGAACTGGCTGCGCGGGTCTTCAAAGGCGGGAAAGCCGCACTCGTATTCGGCCAGTTTGTCCGCCGTGGGGTTGTAGGTGCCCGTCAGGCGGGCTGCCCCCATCGGCAGAAAAACGAAAGCCGTCGAAAGCGCGAGCGCGATCCCGAGAAAAATCAGGATCGGCAGATATTGGATGAGGTCGACCAAGGGGCTGACTCGCGATGGAATGCACTTGGCACGGGGCACTAGTCCCCCCTTGGCGCATGTGCAAGTGGGGTGCAGCGCAATAAAGGGGATTGACCGCGCCCATTTGGGCAAGACCGTGACAATACCGAGGCAAACCCCCCCCGATTTCGCCCGAAAGCCTGCGATCGCACGGCGGCGATGCCGCAACGCGAGACGCCCTTGCACGAATTGCGCACACGATTGCATGAGACGCAAGCCAGTTGGCGGCGCGCGGTGCCTACCGGAGCAGGAACACCGGCCAGGCGCCAAGCGCCATGAAGGTGCCCAGCGGCAGGGCGGTCTGCGCATCGATCCGCTTGCCCGACAGGTGCAGCACCAGTGCCACGGCCAGCCCCAGCAGCGCGGCCACCAGCAAGACATGCACCACGCCCAGCGGGCCCACCCAGGCACCGATCGCGCCCAGCAGCCAGGGGTCCCCCCCGCCCAACCCTTCACGTCCGCGCGCCTTGCGATAGGCCCAGGCGACGCTGCCCAGCAGGGCATAGCCCAGCGCGGCGCCAAGCAGGGCCGGCACCAGCGCGTCGGCGCCCTGCCACAGCGCAAGCGCGAGGCCGCTTGCCGCCAGGGCCGCCGTCAACCGCCAGGGCAGCCACAGGCAGCGCGCGTCGAGCAGCGCCAGCAGCAGCAGTTGCCAGCCCAGCGCCAGCGCCGGCACGATCAATCCATCCGGCGCCCACCAGGCCAGCGCGCCAACCACGGCGCCGCCCGCCTCGGCCGCCAATTGGCCCCAGCCGATAAATCCGTCGCAACGCCGGCACCGCCCGCGCAGGGCCAGCCAGGACACGATCGGGACAAGCTCCGCCGCGCGCAGTTGCCGGTGGCACCGGTCGCACGCCGATGCGCCGTGCACGATCGAGCGCCCTGCGGGCAACCGCACTGCCACCGTGCCCAGGAACGAGCCGACGATTGCCCCCAATATGGTGCCGATTGCCAAGGCCAGCTCCCATGGCAGCCCCAGCGCGACGATCTGAGCCGGAATTTCCAAGTTTTGCCCCCGCTTGCCCCGGCGCCTCGGCCCGGACCAAGGCGCGCGACAATGCTGCAATGCGTCATGAAACGGCAATGTGACGCCGCCTTCAATTGCAATCGCCCCGCCTGCTCTCTACATCGGCGCAGGCAACGACAAGATTCCGCCGCCCGACCGCTGCCGTGGCGGCTGCTTAGCACAGGAAGGACCTGTTACCATGGCCCAGTTCTCCGCCGCCGATCCGATCGTCATCCTCGGCTATGCCCGCACGCCGATGGGCAGCATGCAGGGCGCGCTCGCCGACGTCGCCGCGACCGATCTTGGCGCGACCGCCGTCAAGGCCGCAGTGGCCCGCGCCGGCGTGGACGGCAGCGATGTGGAACGTGTCTACATGGGCTGCGTGCTGCCCGCTGGCCTGGGCCAGGCGCCCGCGCGCCAGGCCGCGATCAAGGCCGGCCTGCCCAAGTCGGCCCAGGCCACCACGGTCAACAAGGTCTGCGGCTCGGGCATGCAGACGGTGATCATGGCATCCGAAGCCCTGGCGGCCGGCAGCATCGACGTGGCCGTTGCCGGCGGCATGGAATCGATGACCAACGCCCCCTACCTGCTCAAGAAGCACCGCTCGGGCGCGCGCATCGGCCACGATACCGCCTATGACCACATGTTCCTCGACGGCCTCGAAGACGCCTATGAAGCTGGCCGCGCCATGGGCACGTTCGCCCAGGACACCGCCAACGACTATGGCCTGACCCGCGAAAACCAGGACGAATACACGATCGAATCGCTGCGCCGTGCCAAGGCCGCGATCGACGAGGGCGCGTTCGTGGAAGAAATCGCGCCGGTGACGATCAAGACCCGCGCCGGCGAAGTGACGGTGGACACCGACGAAGCCCCCAGCAAGGCCCGCCCCGACAAGATCCCGGCGCTCAAGCCCGCTTTTGCCAAGGATGGCACGATCACCGCGGCCACCTCGTCCTCGATCTCCGACGGTGCGGCGGCCCTTGCGCTCACGCGCCAGAGCGTGGCCGATGCCAAGGGCCTCAAGCCGGTGGCCCGCATCGTTGCCCTGGCCGCCCATGCCCAGGAACCCAAGGACTTCACCACGGCCCCGGTCGGCGCGATCAACAAGGTGCTGGAAAAGGCCGGCTGGAGCGTGGACGACGTTGACCTGTTCGAAGTGAACGAAGCCTTTGCCTGCGTGGCGATGTTCGCCATGCACGACCTGGGCATCCCCCATGCCAAGGTGAACGTCCACGGCGGTGCCACGGCGCTCGGCCACCCGATCGGCGCTTCGGGCGCACGCATCATCACCACGCTGCTCGCGGCGCTCAAGCGCCACGGCAAGACCAAGGGCATTGCCAGCCTGTGCATCGGCGGCGGTGAAGCCACGGCACTGGCTGTCGAATTGATCTGATGTGAAATCAGGGGGGTGGGCAATGCATCACCCCCCAACCCCCTCCTCTTCAGACGAAGGGGACAGGGATGGTGGAAGCCTCAAGAAGCGGCGGAAACCCCGGCAATCCCCGAAATGATCAGGGCGTGCCCGCGCCCCACAGCGCATCTTGCGCCACGAAGCCCCGGCGACCATCGACGTCCACCGGGCACCAGCCGTCACGGCATTCCCCCAGCATCGCCTGCACGCCGGGCGCCGCGCGCCACAGCACCGGGCCGCTGCCATCCTTGTTGGCGCGGATCGCGGTGATCGCACCTTTTACCAGCGCGGTGCGGGTACGGCTGAGGAATTGCGCCAGCACCCAGCCACGCGCGCCATCGGGGTCTTCGATCAGGCGCCAACCGCCCATCACGCGCAGCACTTTGACCGGCAGGCCGTGCCGCACATAGACCCAGTTGATGCGATATTCGCGCCCCGGGCCAACGCGCATGTTGGTCTCATCCTTGGCGAGCGAGGCCCAGTAACGGGCGTTGCCGTCGTCCGCCGCCTGCAGCCGCGCCGGTTGCCCGGCCAGCCCCGCGGCGCCGCCCAGGATGGCAAGCGCGACGGCCCCTCGGATCATGAAGCGAAACTGGATCACGGTAAGACTTCTCCCGCCCCACGGCGGGGCGCGCAACGCCCCTGCGATACAGGATTGATCGCCAAGGGCAACCACCGCGGCAACCGTCTCGTCGCATGCATCCGGCGCTGTCCCCGGCGGATCGCGGCGCAGTGGCGCGAGATTGGGGCAGATGCGCCCATGTCCGGCGCAATGCCAGACCATGTTCGACCATGTCCGGCTTGACCGGCCATGCCCCATGGGCATAGCCATGGTGGCGATGAGCCAGCACGCCCGCCCGCAAGATTTGCGCCTGACGCGCCGCATCGACGGCAAGCCTCGCGTTGTCGTCACCCGCCGCCTGCTGCCCGAAACCCAACGCCGCATGGCCGAATTGTTCGACGTGACGTTGAACGCCGATGATCGGCCAATGTCGCGCCAGGCACTGCTGGATGCGGTATCGCAGGCACAGGTGCTCGTCCCCACAGTGACCGACGCCATCGACGCCGATCTGATCGCCGCAGCTGGCCCTGGCCTTGGCCTCATTGCCAATTTCGGCGCCGGGATCGAGCATATCGACCTGGCCGCCGCCCGCGCGCGCAAGATCATCGTCACCAACACGCCCGGCGTGTTCACCGACGACACCGCCGACATGACGATGGCGCTGATCATTTCCGTGCCCCGCCGGCTGACCGATGGCGAGCGGGTGATCCGCGAGCAGACGTGGGAGGGCTGGTCGCCTTCCAGCCTGCTGGGCCACCGGCTCGGCGGCAAGATGCTGGGCATCGTGGGCATGGGCCGAATCGGCCAGGCCGTGGCCCTGCGTGCCCGCGCCTTTGGCCTGGCGGTGGTCTATCACAACCGCCACCGCCTGCCCCCCGCGGTCGAAGCGGCGCTGGGCGCGCGCTATGAACCCGATCTCGATGCCCTGGTGCGCGAGGCGGACATTCTCTCGCTGCACTGCCCGCACACAGCCGAAACCCACCACCTGATCAACGCCCGGCGCATCGCCATGATGAAGCGGCACGCCTATGTGGTGAACACCGCGCGCGGCGAACTGATCGAGGAAGCCGCCCTTGTCGCGGCACTGGAAGCGGGGGCCATTGGCGGGGCCGGGCTCGATGTCTTTGCCCACGAACCGCAAGTCGATCCGCGCCTGCGCCGCCTGCCCAATGTCGTCCTGCTGCCGCACATGGGCAGCGCCACGTTCGAAGGGCGCCTGGCCTCGGGCGACAAGGTGATCGCCAACATCCGGTTCTGGGCCGATGGCCATCGGCCACCCGATCAGGTCATCGAAGGCTGGGCCTGAAGCCCCCTCCGCCAGGGCGCTAACCATTTTGGATTTGTCAAAGACTTGGGCCTAGGGTGCGGGCCATGAACGAATCGCTTCGGATGCGCGCTGCCAAGGCGCTGATGTGGATCGCCGGGCTTGGCCTGCCCGCCCTCGCCCATGCCCAGGATGCCGCGCTCGATCCCGCCGATAGCGGCGACACCGCATGGCTGCTGGCCGCCACGCTGCTTGGCCTGCTGCTCGTGCTGCCGGGCCTGGCTCTGTTCCACGCCGGCCGTGCCCGGGCGCAAAGCCTGGCCTCGGTGATGACGCAGACCGCTGCGGTGGTGGCATTGGTCTCGGTGCTGTGGATCGTGGTCGGCTATACTCTGGCGTTCGGCACGGTCAGCAACGGCTGGCTGGGCAGCGGCAATGCCTGGATGCTGATCGATCTGGGCAATGTGCGGCAAGATACGCTGGTGCCTGAAAGCGCCTATGCCCTGTTCGAGATGGTCTTCGCCCTCGTCGCCCCGGCCTTGCTGGTGGGCGCATGGGTCGATCGCGCGCGATTTGGCTGGGTCATCGGCTTTGCCGCGCTATGGAGCCTGATCGTCTACGCCCCGATCGCCCACTGGGTGTGGGGCGGCGGCTGGCTGGCCACCCGGCTGGGCACAGTGGACTACGCCGGCGGCCTGGTCGTGCATGTCAGCGCGGGGGTTTCTGCCTTGGTCGTTGCCCTGCTGCTTGGCCGGCGCGAACGCTTTGCCACAGCCCTCGCCAGCACCGGCAGCAGCCCACTGCTGACCATCACCGGCGCCGCGCTGGTCTGGGCGGGCAGCCTGGCCCTGGCCGGCGGCAGCGCCTTTGCCGCCGGTGACGACGCAGCCATGGCGCTGGTCAACACCCATGTCGCAGCCGCCGTCGCGGCGCTGGCCTGGCTGCTGCTGGATCGGCTCAAGGGGGCCAAACCAGGGCCCACGGGGCTTGCCCGCGGCGTGGTGGCGGGTCTGGCGATCGTGGCGCCGGCCGCGGCCTATATCAGCCCCGGCATGGCCGTGGTTTTGGGCATCCTTGGGGCGGTGCTTGCCAAGGGCGCTGCACGGGTGGTGCAAGGCCACTTGCAAATCGATGATTCGCTTGGGGTCTTTGCCGGCCACGGGGTTACCGGCGCGGCCGGCACGGTGCTCACCGCGCTGGTGCTCAACCCGGCGTTCGGCGGCACCGGCTATGGTCCGGGCATGGATCTTGCCCACCAGGTGATGGGCCAGGTCGTGGGTGTGGTGACCGTGGCAGCGTGGAGCGCGATCGCCACGGCCATTGCCGCGCTGATGGTATCGATGGCCCTGCCCATGCGCGTCACCCGCGAAGACGAACTGGCGGGGCTGGACAAAACCAGCCACGGCGAAGACGCTTACCAGCCCGACTGAGGAAGCCCCGCCAAACCTTTCAACCGCAACAAAAAAGCCCGGGAAAACCCGGGCTTTTTCTGTTCTGTCCAGGCCGATCAGTCGCCGGTCAGGATGCGATCCACCAGTTGCTTCACCGTCGGGGTGAAGTTGTTGGAATAGAACGGGTCCTGCTTGAAACGATAGGCCGCATGGCCGGCAAACATCAGGTTCTGGTCGATGTCCCCGCCGTGGGCGATGTCCTGCAGCGTCTTCTGGATGCAGAAGCTGCGCGGATCGGCCAGGCGCCCGGTGGTGTAATCGTCGTGGTCCTTCCACGACGAGAACCCGCAGTGCGACAGGCAGCCCATGCAATCGGCCTGGTCCTTGCGGATCTCGTCGCGCTCGGCTTGGTTGACGAAGATCACCGTGTCGTCGGGCGTGCGCAGCGCGGTGGTGAAACCGGCGCCGAACCACGCGCGCGCGCGGTCCAGATCGGCCGGCGTAACCCAGAAATTCTTGCCCTTAACGCCCACGTCCAGCTGCACGGTGTGTTCGCCCGCCGCCACCTTGGAATAAGGCACCTGGCGTTCGGACCGCGCTTCCAACGCGCGCAGGAACGGATTGCGCACCGCCGAGGAGTAAAACCCGGTGGGCGAGAACTTGTGCAGCAGCACATCACCCGGCTCCAGCGTGCGCAGATGGTCCTTCCACGCCTGGGGAATCGGGCTTTCCTCGGTCAGCAGCGGGCGCGTGCCGAACTGGAAGGCAATCGCGCCCAGTTCGGGATTGTCGATCCAGTTGTTCCATTCGCGCAGGAACCACACGCCGCCAGCCATCACGATCGGCACGTCGTCGCTCACGCCCTCGGCGCGCATCGTGTCGCGCAGCGCCTTGACGCGGGGATAGGGATCTTCCGGCTTGCGCGGGTTTTCCGCGTTGGACAGGCCATTGTGCCCGCCGGCCAGCCACGGGTCTTCATAGACCACCGCGGCCATCAGGTGCGCCACCTTGTGATAGGCGCGCTTCCACAGCGCGCGGAACGCCCGGCCCGACGAAACGATCGGCAGGTAGCTGACGTTGAACCGCGCCGCGATTTCCGAAAGCTTGTAGGGCATACCGGCGCCGCAGGTGACACCCGAAACCAGCCCGCGGGTGCGTTCCAGCACGCCTTCGAGCACTTGTTGCGCGCCGCCCATTTCCCAGAGCACGTTGATGTTGATCGCGCCCTTGCCGCTGGCAATGTCATAGGCGCGGCGCACCTGTTCCACCGCGCCGTCGATGGCATAGCGGATCAGTTCCTCGTGGCGTTCCTTGCGGGTCAGCGCGTTGTAGACCTGGGGAACGATCTTGCCTTCGGCGTCATAGCTGTCGGCATTCACCGCGCTCACCGTGCCGATTCCCCCGGCCGCAGCCCAGGCTCCCGAACTCATGTGATTGGTGGCGGCAACCCCCTTGCCGCCTTCCACCAGCGGCCACACTTCCCGGCCACCATAGAGGATCGGCTTCAACCCCTTGAACGCAGACATATCATTCCCTCGACGCGCTCAGGCGCGTGACATTTGCCGGCTTGCCCCGAGCACGGGCCGATCGTTCCCTTGTCGATCGTCCGTGCCCGGCCTGGCGTACCGGACATGAAAACCCGAATGCTTTGGCTTACGGCGAAACGCGGCCAAGCGAAAGTCCGGTGTGGCGGTTTTGACGGTTCAGCGCGCCGAAATGGGCCTGCCGCCCATCAAAAACCCGCTCCGAACCGGTGGCAAACCATCAATCGTCGTCTTCCACGGCGACCTTTTCACCCGTCACGCGCTGCGAAAGGGCCGCAGCCATGAACGGATCGAGCGCCCCATCGAGGACGTCGGTGGGATTGGTGCTGACCACGCCCGTGCGCAGATCCTTGACCTGCTGATAGGGCTGCAGGACATAGGAACGGATCTGGTGCCCCCAGCCGATCTCGGTCTTGGCGGCGTATTCGCCCGAAGCGGCCGCTTCGCGCTTGGCCAGTTCGGCTTCATAGATCCGCGCTTTCAGCATGTTCATCGCGGTGGCGCGGTTCTTGTGCTGGCTGCGGTCGTTCTGGCTGGCCACGATGATCCCGGTGGGCACGTGGGTAATACGCACTGCCGAGTCCGTGGTGTTGACGTGCTGCCCGCCCGCGCCCGAAGCGCGATAGGTATCGATCTTGAGGTCGGCCGGGTTGATTTCCACCTCGATGTTGTCATCGATTTCGGGATAGACCCAGACCGACGAAAACGACGTGTGGCGGCGGGCAGAGCTGTCGTAGGGGCTGATGCGCACCAGGCGGTGCACGCCGCTTTCCGTCTTGGCATAGCCATAGGCGTTCTCGCCCTTGATCAGCAGCGTGGCGCTCTTGATCCCGGCCGCTTCGCCCGCGTGGTAATCCACCAGGTCCACCTTGTAGCCATGGCGTTCGGCCCAGCGCGTGTACATGCGCTGCAGCATTTCCGCCCAGTCCTGGCTTTCGGTGCCGCCAGCGCCGGCGTGCACTTCAAGATAGGCATTGTTGGCATCGGCTTCGCCCGCCAGCAGCGCCTGCACCTTGTCGGCATCGGCGCGCTCAGCCAGGGCGGCCAGCGTGGCCAGCCCCTCGGCGATCGTGGCATCGTCGCCTTCCACTTCGCCCAGTTCGACGAATTCGATGGCGTCGGCCATTTCCCGGCCGATCTGGTTGACCGTGCCGATCGAGGCTTCCAGCCGCCGGCGCTCGCGCATGACGGCTTCGGCGTTCTTCGGGTTGTCCCACAGCTTGGGATCTTCGACGCGCGCGTTGAGTTCGTCGAGCCGGCGCACGGCGCGGTCCCAGTCGAGGAACTTGCGCACCAGCGCCAGCGCTGCCTCGATGCGGTCGATATGAGCCTGCCCTTCGGCACGCATGACGGTCTTACTCCATACAAACGAACTGGCCGCTTAGCGAAGCGGGGCCGTTTGTAAAGGTGTGCCCGCCTTGTAATGACGCAGACTGGCCCGCCCGCCCGGAAAGCGCCTTCCCGGACGGGCAGCGGCCGGCGCGATCAACCGTGCTTGTGTCGAATCGCCTGCACCGCGGCGAGCGTGAGCTTGACGTGATCGCGATAGTCCATGTCGGAATGGACCAGGGTGATCCGGCCATCGGGCGCGATGACATAGCTGGTGCGCGTGGTCAGCCCGGTGGACTTGCCACCCTGCTGGAGATCGACGTCATAGGCCTTGACCACGGCCGGGCTGGCGGCGGCGACGGCAAACTTGTTGCGGCATTCCTCGGTCGAAAAGCGCGTCAGCGTGGCGACATCGTCGTTCGACATCCCGATCACGGTGGCGCCAGCCTTGGCGAAATCGGCGGTGGCGTCGGCAAAGGCGTGGGCTTCCAGCGTGCAGCCCTGGGTAAACGCCTTGGGATAGAAATAGAGCACCACGGGGCCGCGCTTCAGAGCCTTTTTCAGGTTGAAGCTGAACGGCTTGCCGCCCAGTGCACCGGCCGCGGTGAAATCTGGCGCGCGGGCGCCTTGCGGCAACGCGGCATTTGCCGCGGCCATGGGGGTGAGGGAAAGGGCGAAGGCCGCCAACGCGGCAAGAGGGGAGCGCGTGTTCATGAGCCATGCCTAGCACAGCGCAGCACGCGTCAATAGATGCCCCCTTGGTCCTCCACGAAGTTGCTGCCCGCCGGCTTGGCGTTCGGGGCCGTCGTGCTCCCGCGCGCCGCTCGCGCCTTGCGCAGGGCATCGAGCACGGCTTCCTTGGCCGTGATTTCCGATGGCTGCACCGTGCGGCGCGGTTCGGTATCGGGCTTGAACGCTTCCCAGATGATCGAGGCCTTGCGCTCGTTGTCCTGCGGCGTCCCGCCAAACACGCGCTTGCCCGAGACGCGATCGATCTTGACCATCGAGACGCCCGCTGGCGCCGTGAAGGGAATGTCGGCCCAGCGCGGGCGCGTGGCCAGCACGAACTGCTTGAAGATCGGCGCGGCGATTCGCCCGCCCTGGGCATAGCCGCCCAGGCTGCGCGGCTGGTCATAGCCCATGTAGATGCCCGCGATGATGTCGGGCGATCCGCCCACGAACCACACGTTGGTGGGGCCGCTGGTGGTGCCGGTCTTGCCGAACAGCGGCAGGCCCAGGTCGTGCAGGGTTTCGGCCGTGCCGCGCACCACCACGCCTTCCAGCATGTGGACCACCTGATATGCCGTGCGCGGGTCGAGCACCTGCTTGCCCGCGGCGCGCAGCCGCGGCATCGCCGTGCCATCCCAGCGGGGCAGGTTGCATCCCGTGCACGCGCGGTTGTCGGCGCGCCAGATCACCTTGCCGTTGCGATCCTGGACATAGTCGATCAGCGTCGCGTCGCGCTGCCGGCCGTGGTTGGCCAGCGTGGCATAGGCGTTGACCATGCGCGTCACCGTGGTGTCGCCCGCGCCCAGCGCCATGGAAAGGTACGGCTGGTAATCGCCGATACCCACGGCCTTGATCGTGCGCACCACTTTGTCCATGCCGGTGTCGTTGGCCACGCGCACCGTCATCAGGTTGCGCGATTGCTCAAGCCCCCAGCGCATGGTGTGGCTGCCCGATCCGCCCTCGTTGCCGAAGTTGCGGAAGCACTTCTGCCCCAGCGCAGCCCCCTGATAGACGCAGAACGTGCCATCGACGACCATCGAGGCCGGTGTCATCCCGTTGTCGAGCGCCGTGGCATAGACGAACGGCTTGATCGTGGAGCCAGGCTGGCGCTGCGCCTGGGTGGCGCGGTTGAATGAACCGAGCCGCGCATCGAACCCGCCCTGCATCGCCAGGATGCGGCTGCTCTGCGGGTCTTCCACCACCATGCCGCCCGAAACTTCGGGCACCACGCGCACCGCCCAGATGCCATTGCCGGCCGGGGCCACGGTGATCACGTCGCCCACTTTCATCGCGTCGGGCACGCCATAGAGCGTGCCGGTCTGCCCATCGGCAAAGCCCACCTGCCCGCTGCTGCCGCGCCGCGAAACCAGCACCGCCACCCGCCAGTCGAGATAGCGGATCGACAGGTTGCTGTTGATCAACTGCGCCTGCCAGTTGCCATCATCCATGTCGATATGCGCGATCGGCCCATGCCAGGCGCGCCCGGCGGCATAGCGCAGCAGCCCGGCGCGCAACGCATCCTGGGCCGCGGTCTGCAATTGCTGGTCCAGCGAGGTGCGCACCCACAGGCCGCCGGCATAGACGCTGTTGGGCCCGTCCTTGGCCTGCTCGCCGAACTGGTCGATCAACTGGCGGCGCACTTCCTCCAGGAAATAGCCCGCGTCGGCGGTGTAGTTTTCGGTGCGGCGCGGCACCAGGCCGAGCGGCTGTGCCTTGGCCTGGGCCACATCGGCCGCGCTGGCCCAGCCGTTCTTGGCCATCTGGTCCAAAACCCAGTTGCGGCGGGTGATGGCCTTTTCGGCGAACTTGGCCCGGCTATAGGTTTCGGGCGCCTTGGGCAGGATCGCCAGGAAAGCGGCTTCGTGCAAAGCCAGGTCGCCCACGTCCTTGTCGAAATAGGCGCGCGCCGCCGCCTGCACGCCAAAGCTCTGGCGGCCGAGGGGAATTTCGTTGAGGTACAGCTCCAGGATCTGCTGCTTGGTCAAGACGCTTTCGATGCGCCGCGCCAGGAGCATTTCCTTGAGCTTGCGCGTGACCGAATATTCGTTGCCGATCAGGATGTTCTTGGCAACCTGCTGGGTGATGGTAGAACCGCCCCGCGCGCGCTCGCCCGAACCCAGCTTGGTGGCATAGTCCACCACCGCACCGGCAAGGCCGGTCAGGTCCACGCCGCCATGGCTCCAGAACGTCTTGTCCTCGGCCGAAAGGAATGCGTTGATCAGCTGCGGCGGGAAATCCACGAAGCGCAATTGCACGCGCCGCTCGCGCGCATAACTCGACACGATCTGCCCATCCGCGCCGCGCACCATGGTCGGCAGCGGCGGTTGATAGGTCAGCAGCGTATCGGCCGATGGCAGCGTGCGCTCCACCGTCACCCACAGCAGCCCGCGCAGGATCAGCAGCACCAGCACCAGCCAGCCGGCACGGCGCACCCATTTGGAACGCTGCCATAGGCCCTTGGCCCGGCCCCACAGATTGCCCCCCCGCCTTATGCGAAAGCGCCGCCGTTCGGGATCACCGTCGGGATTGCGGTCAGGTTCGGGCGCATCGCCGCGCGCAATGATCGGGGGCAAGTCGTCGGCCATCGTGGCCGCGCTCTAGCACGGGGGTTTGCGCGCGCACCAGTGCCTATGTTGAGCGCGCGTCGGTCAGGCGCCCGTCATGCGCCCAGGGGGCGGCTTTCCTGCTCGGCCAGGAAAATGGCAATGGCGCGCGCAACGGCATGGGCAAAGCCGTTGCGCCAGGCCTTGTCGGTCATCGCACGCGCATCGGCCGCGTTGCTGATATAGCCAGCCTCCAGCAGCGCCGATGGCAGATCGAGCGACTTGAGCACCACGAACGCGGCCTCACGGCGCGGATCGACATGGAAGCGAACGGCGCCCTGCCCTTCGCGCAGGATCAGATCGGCCAGGCGCAGCGAGCGACCGCGCATCGCGCGCCGGGAAAGATCGACCAGAATGGAGGAAACTGTGCCCGACTGGCCGGCAAGGTTAACGCCGTTGATCGTATCCGCACGGTTTTCGCGCTGCGCCAGGGCATCGGCGACCGCATCCGAGCCGCGATCGGACAGGGTATAGACCGTTGCCCCGCCGGCATCGGCGCTCGGCGCGGAATCTGCATGGATCGACAGGAACAGGTCGGCATGCAGGCGCCGCGCAATGCCCGAACGCTCGTCCAGCGCCAGGAAGCGATCGTCGCTGCGGGTCAGGGCCACGCGCACATGCCCCTGCGCCAGCAATGCATCGCGCAGCGCCAGCGCCAGCGCCAGGGTCAACTGCTTTTCGCGCAAGGATCCCTCGCCGCTGGCGCCCGGATCGTGCCCGCCATGGCCGGCATCAATCACCACCAGCGGGCGGCTGGCATCGGCCGGGCCCAGCACCGGCGGCAGATCGACGGCGCGCGTGCCGTCGGGCAGCGCCAGGCGCACGACATAGGCCGGCACCCTTGCGCCCGCGCCCGGCCCGATGCCCAGCACCACCCGCGCCCACACCAGCAGAACCAGCAGCGGCACGACAAACAGCGCGGCAATTGCCAGCGTGCGCGCAGGTATCGGCCAAGGTTTAACCATATTGCAGATGCCTATGCCGCGCCGCAGGCCGGCTGGTCCAGCGCAAAAACCGGGGCAAATGCCTATCCGCATGATGACGGAGCGTTTCGGGACACGGTTTTAATTGCTGCTTTGCGATTGGGGTGCTAGCACCCATCTAACGGAGCAGTTCGACCAACTGCCTTTCCCGCCGCGTTGTCGCTGCGCCCGCATGGTGCGCCCGGCCGCAACGCCCACGGCACACGCGCCAATGGCAGGGGATGGAAGGGGTCGGGCTTGGTCCTGGCGGGCAGAAGGGACAAGGCAGGACGCCACCCTCGCCCGCGCTTGAGGTTGATGCCGTGATGAAGAGCCGCGTACCGTTCCAGCCAAAGCGCCCCACCGGGGCCTTTGCGTTTTGGACGGATGCCGGCACGCACGAATATCCCGGTACTTTTGCAGACAATTTTGCAGACCGGGGCCCCCGCGCGGGGCATTCGTTGCACGTCTTTGCCACCGCAGACGCACACCAACCGCCGCCGGGCGGCGAGCACCATGGCCCCCTGCATTGCGGCGCCATGCCGCAGGGCAACCTGTCCATGCTCCGATCCGGCAAACCCGCATTTGCAAAGCGCCACTGGCCCAGCTTCCTTTTTCAAAAGGACAAGGGGCGCACGCCAGGCCTTTGCCTCACTACAAGAAACCGCGCCATTCACCCGGGCCCTGCCCCGTGGCCGCGCGGCTGGAGACAACGGAATGACCACGCGCATGCTGATCGATGCGCGCCACCAGGAAGAAACCCGGGTGGCTGTGCTCAAGGGCAATCGTATTGAAGAATTCGACTTTGAATCTGCTGATCACAAGCAGATCAAGGGCAATATCTACCTCGCCAAGGTTACCCGCGTAGAGCCTTCGCTCCAGGCGGCCTTCGTCGATTTCGGGGGCAACCGTCACGGTTTCCTCGCGTTCAGCGAGATCCACCCGGATTATTACCAGATCCCCAAGGAAGACCGCGAGGCGCTGCTGGCTGAAGAAGCCGCCCACGCCGAGGAAGAAGCCGCCCTGCGCGCCGCCGAAGACGGTGACGACGAGGATTACGAAGGCGGTTACGACGACGGCGGTTATGAAGACGGCGGTTATCAAGACGGCCGGGGCGTGACCGAGGTCGACACTTCGGAAAAGGACCAGGTCGCCACGATCGAAGGTGGCGTGGTCGAAAACGGCTTTGACCACGAAGGCGAAGACGCCGCCGATGGCGAAGCGGAAGAATCCAACGGTGAAGGCGGCCGCCGCCAGCGCCGTCCGCGCCGCCAGGGCCGCGGCCAGAGCAAGGAAGCGGAAGAACTGCGCGCCAAGCGCATGGCCCTGCGCCGCCGCTACAAGATCCAGGACGTGATCCAGCGCCGCCAGGTGCTGCTCGTCCAGGTCGTCAAGGAAGAGCGCGGCAACAAGGGCGCTGCGCTGACCACCTATCTCAGCCTCGCGGGCCGCTATTGCGTGCTCATGCCCAATTCCAGCCACGGTGGCGGCATCAGCCGCAAGATCAGTTCGGCTTCAGATCGCAAGCGGTTGAAGCAGATCATCGCCGACATGGAACTGCCCCGCTCGATGAGCTGCATCGTCCGCACCGCCGGCCTGCAGCGCACCAAGCCCGAGATCAAGCGCGATTTCGACTATCTCGCCCGCCTGTGGGACGAGATCCGCGAACGCACCATGCGCTCGTCGGCCCCGGCGCTGATCCATTCCGACAGCGACCTGATCAAGCGCGCGATCCGCGACATCTATAACCGCGACATCGAGGAAGTGGTCGTCGAAGGCGAAGCGGGCTATCGCGCCGCCAAGGACTTCATGAAGCTGCTGATGCCCAGCCACGCCAAGCGGGTGCGCCAGTATGCCGATCCCGTGCCGCTGTTCCAGCGCTATGGCGCCGAAGACCAGCTTTCGGCGATGTACGATCCAGTGGTGCAGCTCAAGTCGGGCGGCTACCTGGTAATCAACCCGACCGAGGCTCTCGTCTCGATCGACATCAACTCGGGCCGCTCCACCAAGGAACACGGCATCGAGCAGACCGCCGTGGCCACCAACCTGGAAGCCGCGCGCGAAATCGCCCGCCAGCTGCGCCTGCGCGACATGGCCGGCCTGGTCGTGATCGACTTCATCGACATGGAATACGGATCGAACATCCGCAAGGTCGAGAAGGCGATGAAGGACGCCCTCAAGGATGACCGCGCCCGCATCCAGGTGGGCCGCATCTCGGGCTTTGGCCTCATGGAAATGAGCCGCCAGCGCCTGCGCACCGGCGTACTCGAAGCCACGACGCGCGCCTGTCCGCACTGCGATGGTTCGGGCCTAGTCCGCACCGCCTCGTCCGCCGGCCTTTCGGCGCTGCGCATGATCGAAGACGAAGCCGCCAAGGGCAAGGGCAACGTCATCACGCTCTATGCCAGCCAGGAAGCGGCGATCTACGTGCTCAACACCAAGCGCGCCGATCTTGCCGAGATCGAACTGCGCTATGGCGTGACCGTGGAAGTGATCCCCGAAGGCGAGAACGAAGGCGCCAAGATGCGCGTTGCCTCGCGCGGGCCCAAGCCGGAATTCGTGCCCCGCTTCGAACCCATCGTCGAACCCGAAGAAGACGATGAGATCGAGGATTCCTATGACGACGAGGAAGAAGAAGTCGTCGAGGAACGCCGCGAGCGCGAGGAACGGCGTGAAAGCCGTGGCGAAGGTGAAGGCGAAGGCGGTGGTCGTCGCAAGCGCCGCAAGCGCCGGCGTGGCCGTAACCGCGATCGCCGCGAAGACGGTGTGAACGGCGAAGCGGGTGAAGACGGCGAAGGCGAAGCCTATGAAGGCGAAGGCGAAGCCGACGAAACGGCCATCGCTGCCGATGGCGCCGAAGCCGAAGCAGACGCCGACAGCACCGAAGACACCGCGGGCGAAGCCCACGCTGACGACGACGCCGACCGTGGCCCGCGCAAGCGCCGCCGCCGCAGCCGTCGCCGTCGCGGTGGCCAGCGTGACGACGCTGCCGACGTGCAGGGTGAAGAAGCCCAGGCCGATGCGGCCGGCGAGGAAACCCCGGCCCCCGTGGCCGAGGACACCGCGACCGAACCGGCTGCTGCGGCCCTGGCCGCCGCAGAAGCCCCGGCGACCGAAGCCGTGGCCCCTGAAGCCCCGGCCCAGGAACCCCCTGCAAAGCCCAAGCGCGTGCGCAAGAAGAAGGTTGCCGAGGCCCCGGCCGAAGTGACCGCCGAACCTGCGCCGGTTGCCGAAGCTCCCGCCGAGGAAGCCCCGGCCCAGGAAGCCCCTGCAAAGCCCAAGCGCGTGCGCAAGAAGAAGGTCGCCGAAGCCCCGGCCGAAGTGACCGCAGAACCTGCGCCCGTTGTTGAAGCTCCCGCCCAGGAAGCCCCGGCCCAGGAAGCCCCGGCAAAGCCCAAGCGCGTGCGCAAGAAGAAGGTCGTCGAAGCCCCGGCCGAAGCGACCACCGAACCTGCGCCGGCTGCTGCTCTGGCCCAGCCCGAAGCGGCCGAGCCCAGCGCCACCGCCCCGGCACCCGCCGGTGACGCGGAAAGCGAAGGCGAAGGCGAAGACGGCAACGCCCCCCGCCGCGGCTGGTGGCAACGCACCTTCGGCGCCTAAGCCTGGGGCCTGAAGGCCCATCCAAAAGACCCGCCATCGCTAACCGATGGCGGGTCTTTTCATAGGTGGCGCAAATGGTGACCCACGCTGAGAACGGCGTGAACGGGCAGAACGAAGTATGTCCGGTTGCGGACAGTCACCTTGCAAAAGCGCCGTTGTCCACGATCGCGCAGTACCATGGGGTAGGCATGGCTGGTTACGGGCGCACTTGGGTGTTGGCGGCAACGGTGATCTGCTGCGCGCGGGCCAGAGCCAGTTGGCGGCGGGTTTCGATCTGGGCGAGGCCGCCTTTTACCGCCCTGTTGTAGCATTGCATCTCTTCGGTAGCCATGTGAACAGTGCCGTCATTGAACGGCGTGCACATTTCGGCGGCCACACGGCGCAGTTGCGCCTTCAGCGCTTTCACCGCCTTGGGCGAGGTGAAATCGACATGCGCGATATCCATCTCGGCATGCGGGATGTCGGCCGTCGCGTTCTGCGCGGCAGCGGGCATGGCGCCGGCGATGGCCGCGGCGGCGAGCGATAGAACAACGGTCTTGGCGTAGTTGGCGGTCCGGATCATGGTCATTCCCCTGTCAAAGTCTGTCCAGGCGTTCCTGCCTGACAAGGGATGACTACCCGGACCACTCCTGGCTTGCGCGTGACGGCCGTCACGCCGGCATGTTATTTGCCGTGGCCGTCGTTTTTGCCGTGCCCGTCATTCTTTCCATGGCCGTCGTTCTTTCCGTGGCCATCGTTCTTTACCTGAGCGTGCTTCTTGGGCGGCTTTACCTTCTTGTGATGATGGTGGCGGGGATGCTTCGCCTCGGCTGTTGCCGGCGCCAGCAGCATTGCGGCCGCCCCCATGGCCATGATCAGAACGCGCATGTCTGTTTCTCCTCGATTGCGGTCCGCCGTCGGACCGTTCACAAACCCAGTGTCCCGCGCAGGGCCACGAAGCGCGGGTCACCGCGCAATGTTGCCAGCAGGGGATCGCACGCCATCTGCGACAGCCCCGAATCGAGCAGCGCATAAGCGCGCTGCAGCGCGGCGATAGCCGGGCCGGGCTCGCCCCACTGTGCGTGGATCTGCGCGATTTGATACATGATCGTCTCGCCGAACTGCGCCTGCAGTTGTGCCATCGCCGTGGCCCCGGCGGCGCGATTTTCCTGCCGCCCCGCGACGATCGCCTGCCCGGTCAGGCGGACGTCGGCGCGTGGCTCCTGGGCAAAGGCGGCAGCCGCTTCGGCCAGTTGCCCCTGCATCACCAGTGCCCGGCCAATGTCGCCATGCGCGCCCGAAAGCTGCGCATTCATGCCCAGCGCCTGGCGCGCCGCCGCGATCGCCGCATCCCACCGACCGGCGTAATAGAGCATCCGGCCCTTGGCGCGCGGCACCAGCGGGTTGAGCGGATCGAGCCCGATCGCCGTCTCGATCGCCGTCAGCGCCGCGGCACTGCGTCCAGTCTTGGCGGCAAAGAACGCGTAAGGCACCAGGATCGCCGCATCCTCGCTGCCCAGATCGCGCGCCCGCGCGAACCATGGCGCTGCCGCGCGCGCGTCCAGCCGCGCTGTGAACAGAGCATCGCCCATGCCCAACTGCGCCATGGCCAGCCGCGGCGCCAGTTCCACCGCGCGCTGCGCCGATACCACCGCCTGGGTATAGAGATCGCGCATCTCGGCCGCGGTCGCATAGTTCGCGCCGATATCGAGCAATGCGCTGGCCCGCGCGGCCCAAGCCTGGGCGTAGTGCGGATCGGCCCGGATCGCGACATCGAACAAGCGTGCCGCCTCGCGGTCCGATTCGGCGCCGATATCTGATTGATAGGCCGCCCGCCCTTTCAGGAATGCGTCATAGGCATCGACGCTGGTGGTCCCCGCCTCCTGCACCGCCGCGCGCGCAACAGGGCTGAGCGTACCCGCGATCGCCTGCGTCACCATAGCGGCGATATCGGCCTGCACCGCGAGGACATTGCTCAGCCCGCTATCGTAATCGCGCGACCATTTCACCAGGCCCGTTCCGGCCTCTACCAGTTCGACCGTGATCCGCATCGCGGCCCCTTGGCGCCGCACGCTGCCATCGAGCAGATAGGCCACGCCCAACTTTGCCGCCACGCTGCGGGCATCTACCGCCTGCCCGCGAAACTGGTTGGAAGAGACTTGCGCCGCCACGCGAAACAGCCCGGTCTGCCCCAGGCGCGCGCGCAACTCGTCGGAGAGGCCATCGGAAAACCACGCCTGCGTGGGATCGCCGCTCAGGTTGGTCAGCGGCAACACCGCAATGCTGTTTTCGGCGTGGGTGCCCCCGCGCCGCCACCACCAGCCGGCACCGCCCACCGCCGCCAGCCCGATCGCGGCGCCACCGGCCAGCCAGGACCTTCGCGAAACCCCGGCCCGGTCTGCTGTCCCCGGGGGCGGCACCACCGGCACCGTTTGCCCGCGCGCTGCCGCCCGCCCCTGCGCCCCTGCGCGGATCGCCGCCAACAGCCGCCGCGTTTCACCCGCGTCGCTGCTGCCGTCCCAGCGTGAAAAATCGATCACCTGATATTGCCGGAACCCCAGCGGCGGCGGCGTCCCGTCCAGCGAGATCGGCACCAAGCGCCCGCGGTCGCGCCCATGCGCCGCCTCGTCGCGCACCCAGTCCGACGCCACCGAGGCTGCAGACCAGGCGACCACGACCATCTCCGCCGCGTCCAGCGCCGCCTCGATCGACTGGGCAAAGGCCGCCCCCCCGGCGATCAGCTCGTCCCACCAGACATCCAGCCCCGCCGCCTGCAACGCCACCACAAGCTGCTCGGCCCGCGCCCGATCGGGTCGCGCATAGGAAACGAACACCGTTGGCCCGCCAGCCCCAGAGCCGCCCCCGGTGGTCGTGCCCATATCGTCCGCTGCCGTTGCCACTTCGCTCATGGCGCCAGCGCTCCAGCACCCACCACTTTGCGGATCCACGGCAGGTAATGCGCCACGTTCGTGTAAATCCCCGGCACATTGGGCAAGGCGCAGCCATATCCGCCCGAAACGATCCCCACCAGCGCCTCGGGATCGTCACCGTTCATGCCCACCAGCGGCCCACCGCTGTCTCCCTGGCACGAATCGCGCCCGCCCGGGCCATAGCCGGCACAGACCACGCCATCGGTCACCACCCCGCGATAGTGGCGGTTGCGCGCGCAAACAGCGCGCGGCACCGGATCGAGCCGCACCATGCGCAGCTCGCGCGCCTCGTGGAGCAGATGGCCCTTGTCATCCAGGTGGGGCGCGGTGTCGTCGCCGTGCGCGGTCATCGTTCCCCAGCCGTAAACCGCCATGATCACCCAATCGTCGGGCAAGGGATCGTCGGCGCGCACACCAGATATGCGCAAGGGCGCAATCCGCTTCGGATCGTCCATCGGCACAGTCTCGGCATCGGCGGCGATCCGCAACAGCGCAATGTCGTTGCGAAAGCGCCGCTCGTTGAAATCCGGGTGCAGCACCACCTTGGCAATCGCATAAGTCGCGCCGCCCTGGACCAGATCCTGCGTTCCCAGCCGAATCCGCTGCCAGCGCCGCACATAGTCGGGATCGATCGCGCCATCGGCATTGATGATGCAATGCTGTGCGGTCAGCACCCATTGCGGCGCGATGAGCACCCCGCCGCAATGATGATGGAATTCGTACGCGTGGCGCTGGTTCAGGTATTCGGCATTGGGGCTGCCCGCGCGCACCATTGCCGCGTCGGCCACGAAATCCTGCCGCACGTAGCGCGCGGTCGAATAGAACTCGGCCTGCCATGGCGTCGCCTGCTGCAAGTCGCGCACCCGCGTCCCGCCGACCACCCCCACCGAGTGCGGCCGCCGCAGCAACATACACCGCCAGGCCAGCCGTGTTCGCCTTGCCAGCCGCATCCCGTTGATCGTGCGGTCGGGCAAGGCCCGCCCTGCCGCCGACACCTGCCAGATACCCATCGTGTCGGGCCGGGGCGACAACGGGCATCGCCGTTGCGGCGGCACCAGCGTTATCGACGCCAGCGCGGGAATCGTCTCTTCACCAAACACCTGCGGTGCCGACGTGTACAATCGGTAGCGAATGCCATCGCGCACCAGCTCGCGATGGGTCACGGTCACCTGCGGCAAGTCCGTAAGGCCGCCGTCCGCTTCTATCCGCTCGGCCATGCCGTCCGTGATCTTGTACCGCCGCACGCCGACCGCCACCACCCGCGTCGCCACCTGGGGCCCACTGATCGTCGCCGCGGTTGCACCGCGATCCCGCGCCTGCGCCGGCCATGCCGCCACCAGCGCCAGTATCACTGCCGCAAGACCGCACCGGCAGCCGCGTGCTACCGCCCCCCAATACTGACGCCTGCTATGCCCCATATCGCTTTTTCTTGCGACGCGGCCGTATCCGCGCAGCCAGTTAATTGCCCGATTTTACATTCCAAGGCAATTTTACATTCTGACGCAAATAGCCGTGTCCAGCGGCCGAAGACGCCGCATCCGCAACGGCTGCCTGTTCATTGTCCCGCTGGTGGGCCTTTCGGGCGAGCCCTGCACCTGATACGCTGGGCATATGGACACCCCCGCCCGCCACGATGCCCAAGCCGTGCTGGCCGAAACCTTTGCCTGCCCACCCGCTGTCGCCACGGCGATAAACGGCAAGGCGCACTTGCGCGATTACCCCGCCAAGGCGGTAATCGTTGCCTGTGACAGCGTGTTCGATGCCGTCCACGTCATGGTTGCGGGCAACGCCCGGATGCAGGCCTTCGGGCTCGACGGCCGCCTCGTCGCGGTCGAGGACTATGGCCGTGGCGACCTGTTCGGCGAAAACGGCCTGTTCGAAACCGAACGCGCCGCGCACGACATTTCGGCGATCGCCCCCAGCTGCGCTGCAGCGATCGGCAACGCCGCCTTTCTCGATCTGATGGCCAACTACAACTGCGTCGCGCTGGCGGTTTCGCGCCGCCTCGTCGCGCGCCTGTCCAGGATCACCCGCCGCATGGTCGAGGGTGCCACGCTTTCAGCCAACGGCCGCATCCATGCCGAAATCCTGCGCCAGGCGCAGGCCGGCACCGCCATGACGATCAGCCCGCCACCGGTGCTCAGCCAACTTGCGCTCAAGGTGCAATCGACGCGCGAGACGGTCAGCCGCGCAATCTCGGCGCTGGAAAAACGCGGCATCATCCGCCGCGACGCGCAAGGCCTCGCTGTTGTCGCCCCGCACCGCCTCGAAGAACTGATCTACTGATCACGCGCACCAGCGCTCAATCCCCGACTGCCGAAATCGCGAAGAGCCGGATATCGTCAACCTCGCCCACCAACTCGGGCGAAATCCGGTCACCCTGGTTCACGCACAGCGCCGCGGCCAGCGTCTCGCTCGCCGTCAACACCCCGGGCAGCGCGGCTGCGGCGATCATCCCGAGCTCGGCGATCCCGCGCCCAACCAGCGCCGCGGGCGCTTCCAGCCAGTGCGCCAGCGCATAGTGCCCCGAAACGCGCAAAGGCACATTAACCCCCGGCGCGCCCAGTGGCGGCATCGCCAGCAAGGCACAGGCATAGGCCCAGGCCGCGTCGGGATCGGCAAAGGCCACCAGCCGTGCGTTGCCCACCGGCAGTGTCAGCTCGGGCTGCACTGGCAAGGCCGCACAGGCCGCGCGAAACGGCGCGATCACCGCGTCGAGCGCAGATGAAAACCCATCTTCGTCAAGATCGTCCAGCCCGGCAAAACCGATCCACAGCATCGCCGCCAGCCGCCGGTCGACCCGGCCTTCGGGCGCACCAAGCGCGCCCGAAGCCACCACCGGCGCATCACGCACCGCCGCGATGCAGTGCTGAGGCCCTGCGTCGCGCCACCGCTCGCCCAGATAGGCGGTCGAAAGGCCCGCGCCAAACCGCCCCGCTCCACCATCGGTGATCAGCAATTGCGCAGCCCCGCTCGCCAGCATCCGCGCATTGAGCACGGCCGCGCCCATCGCCACATCTGCTGCCAGCCGCGTCGCCAGCGGCTCATAGGCGCCGCGCAGCGCGGTGAGGCAGCGCACCGATTGCGCCGCATCGAGACAGGCGTGAAACCGCGGCAACCACGCCGGATCATAGGGCATCACCGATTGCGCGATGAACGCCTCCACCCCGATCGGCAGCACGACATGCAATTCCGACCCGCGCGCCAGCAAGGCCTCGGCCACAACGATATCTGCACCCGCAGCCAACGCACCGAACCCGAAGCCGACACCCTCTACGGTCAGCCATTCGCCCACCACGTCGCGCAGGCGGTCCCCCGCTGCCGCCGAAACGCCCAGATGCCCGGCAAAGTTCAGCGAGCGCGGCGGGCGGAACGCATCGAGCCACCCGGCGTCCGCGCCCATCGCCGCCAGCACCAGCGCCATCTGCCGCAAGGTCGCCGCGCGATCGGCCCAGCCATCGGGATCGGCCGCGCAGGCCGCGGCAAAAGCCGCCCGCGCCGCCGTGGCCTCACCACACACGAGATGGGCCTGCGCCCGCGCCGCGGCGATGAAATAAGGCGTCTCGGCCCATTCATTCTCCGCCGTCAACGCGGCCAAGACCCTGCGTGCCAGGCGTTCGGCCGCGTCGCAGTCGCCCGCCAGCCGTCGCAGCACCGCCTCGTCGATCCACAGCCACGGCTGCGGGTTCAACGCGGCGGCGGCGGCAAAGGCATCCGCCGCCGCCACCAGCGCCCCGGTCCGCGCCGCGCCGCGCGCACGCAGCGCCGCCTCTTTCAACAGGCGCGCCTGCGTCGCCAGCGCCGCCGGATCGTCGCCCCGTGCACTCCAGCCACCCGCCTCGAACATCGCCATGGCAAAGCCCAGGCTGCCGGCGCGCGCGGCGGTAATGATGGCGGCCAGGCTGGTCCGCACCGGAGGGGCAGCGATCATCGGCAACGGGGTTCCTCGGCGCGCGGTCGTGTCATGCCTTCCGATCATAGCGACAAGCCTTCCTCCACACCACAGCTGCGCAGTTGGCCTTTGACTCCAGAAAAAACCGGCAGGTGCCTGTGGAAGAAGGCACCTGCCGGCGGCCGATCCGCGCGGGTCGCATGCGCGGCAGCCTCAAAGCGCACGCCCCCACCGCATAGGCGTCGCGCGCTTCGGTCTGATAAAGTGGAAGAAACCTGGCCGTGAAAGGGCGATACCGGCCCGATCAATGCACCGGGCGCACGTCGGTGTTGACGGCAACGGTGGTGTGCGGCGCGCGGGCCAGGGCCAGCTGGCGGTGCGTTTCGATCTGGGCGAGGCCGCCCTTCATTGCCGTGTTGAAGCAATGCATTTCGTCGCTCGTCATGTGACCGCTGCCATCAGTGAACGGCGTGCAGATCTTGGTGGCCAGGCGGCGCAGCCGCATCTGCAGCGCCTTTACCGCCTTGGGCGACGTGAAGTCGATGTGCGCAACATCCAGGTCGGCATGCGGGATGTCGGTGGTCGCGTTCTGCGCGGCAGCAGGCATGGCATTGATGGCGGCCACGGCAGCCAGCGAGAGTGCAACGGTCTTGGCGAAGTTGGCAGTCCGGATCATGGTCATTCCCCCTATGAAAGTCTGTCCAGGCGTTCGTGCCTGACAAGGGATTGACTACCGGGGCCGCGCCCCGCCTACGCGTGACGGCCGTCACGCCTGCATTTTTTTGTTGGCTGTGCCGACGGCTCCCGCTGCCGCCCCGTCCGCCGCAGTGTGATCAAATACGGCGACGGTCGCGCGCAATGTTTGGATCGAATGCGAACCAATCGCTGCGCCGCAGCCTAGGCGGCTGGGCGGCGACGTTCGTCAGCGGCCATCGGGGACAAGAGCCCAAGCGCATCCTCAAGAAGGATTATACTTCGCCAGCCATGCCCCGATCGCGTCCAGCATCGCCTTGCGGTCTTCGGCGCGGGTGAAATAGTGGTCGGCCTTGGGCAGGCTGACATAATCCACCGTCTTGCCGGCTGCGCGCATGCGGCTGGCCATGGAGTCCGATTGCGAGGCAGCCACGGTCACGTCCTTGCGGCCGTGGATCAGCAGCAGCGGCGCCTTGATCCTGTCCACCGCGTTCAGCGGTGAGACGGCGGGGAAATCGGGCGTCATCGCTTTCCAGTCGTCGCTGTATTTGCCCTGCATGTAATAGCCGCCGAAATCGTTCACTTCGCGGCGCAGGCTGGCCACGCCGGAAATCGAGATGCCGCAGCGGTAGAGGTCCGGGTCCTTGGCCAGGCCCCACATCGTGGCATAGCCGCCATAGGATGCGCCCACGATACACGCCCGCTTGGGGTCCGCCATGCCCTGGGCCACCGCCCAGGCCAGGCCATCGGTGATATCGTCCTGCATAGCCAGGCCCATCTGCCCTTCGCCCTTGCGCAAGAAACCCACGCCATAGCCGGTGGAACCGCGGAAATTAGGCTGGATCACCAAGTAGCCGCGGCTGGCGATATATTGCGCCAGATAGTCCCAACTGGCCACGTCCTGCGCCCAGGGCCCGCCGTGGGGCAGCATGACCACGGGCAACTTGTGCGCCTCGTGCCCCTTGGGCACCGTCACCACGGCCTCGATCTCCAGCCCGTCACGCGCCTTGTAGCGCATGGTCTTGACCGGGGAGAGCGGCACCTGCTTGAGCGCATCGTTGAACACCGCGATGCGCTGCATCTGGCCCGAATTGAGGCTGAAGTAATAGAGCCCGCCCGGGCTTTCGGGCCGGGCAAGCGTGAGCAGCATGGCGCTGCGGTCGGCGTTGAGGCTGGATATTTCCGCGCTCACGCCCTGCGCCGCCACGGATTTGTCGAACGCGCCCTGGATTTCCGCCATCTCGGGATCGAGCCAGTGGACGCGGCCCGGCGCATCGGTGGTGGCCACGCCCAGCACGGCGGTGCGATCGGTGGAAAGCACCGTGTGGTCGATCTCGGTCCCCGCCGGCGCTTCGAACAGCATCCGCCCGGTCTGCTGGGTCAGCATGTTGACTTCGAACAGCCGGTCGCGGCCATCGTCACCGGTAAACACGGCCACTGCATTGTCGCCGCCTGGCAGGAACACGATCGGGTCAATCAGCGATTCATGGGCGCGCGAACTGGCGCGGTCGATCGTGCGGAGCGCCTGGGCCGGATCGGCGCCGCGATAGACCAACTGCGCTTGGCGGCCCGATTGGGTGAAGGAAACGCCGCTGCGCACCACGCCGTTGCCGTCGGCCTGCCACTCCACCACCCCGGCGCGCCAGTTCTGCACGATGCGATCGCGCCCGTTGGCCAGGTTCACACGGTGGACAGTGGGGAAAAAACCTTCGTCCAGATACATCGAGTGCTGCGCCGAAACCAGGATTTCGGGGGTGCCGTCGTGCGCTGTCCAGATCACCGAGGCGGTATTCTGCCCGTTGAGCGACCACAGGATGCGCGTCACTTTGCCAGTGGCACGCTCCACCGCAATCAGTCGGGAGACATAGCCGCGATCGCCCTGGCCCAGCGGCACCAGCGCGCGCAGCTTGACCAGCAGATAATCGTTGCCGACCCATTGCACCCAGTCCGCCTCGGTCATGTCGGGTACGGCCAGTTGCACCGGCTTTTCCTTGGGATCGAACAGGCTGCGCACGCCGATCACCTGCATCCCGCCCACGCCGAATTTGCCGGCAATCCGCTGCCCGTCGGGCGAAAGCGCGCCATCGGCGAAGAAGGGAATCCGGGCAAAGGCATCGGCGTCGGGCACGGTTGCGCTGGGCGTCGAAGCGGCAGCGGCGGCAGACGCGGCGGCCGGCGGTGCCCCCTGCGGTGACGCACCCGTTTCCGCAAAGGCCGGCGTCGCCAGCAATGCCGCCAGGCCACAACCCCATGCCCACACGCCGATTACCCCAACGCGCGCCTGCTCGTACCGCATCTGTCCCCCTATATAGCCCACTATTTCAAGCTATTGCACAATCAGGGCGATAATCCAGCCTCCCACCGTCCAATTGTCACCATCCTGGATGGGATTTATCGCGCCACCCGCCACGCCCGGGAATTTTTCGCACTGGCAACATGCCCCGCCAGCGAGCGAGGCCAACGGTTTCGGGCATACCATGGGGCAAGCGCCCCACTCCCCCCTTGCCCCATGCTGCGTTTGCGCTAAGGACGACTCGTTGAAGCCGATCTGGCCTTGCCGGCCAGCGGCCCAGTGCAGCAGGACCCGGTTTTATGGCGACTTTCACGCTCCCCAAGAACTCCACGATCACCGGCAAGGCGCGCCATCACGCCGCCGCCACCAACGGCAAGATCAAGAAGTTCAAGGTCTATCGCTATGATCCGGACAGCGGCGAGAACCCCCGCTACGACACGTTCGAGATCGATCTCGAACAGTGCGGCCCGATGGTGCTCGACGCGCTGATCAAGATGAAGGGCGAGCAGGACCCGACGCTCACGTTCCGCCGCTCGTGCCGCGAAGGCATCTGCGGTTCCTGTGCGATGAACATGAATGGCCGCAACGGCCTGGCCTGCACCACCGCGATCGAGGATCTCAAGGGCGAAATCCGCATCACCCCGCTGCCGCACATGCAGGTGATCAAGGACCTGGTTCCCGATTTCACCCATTTCTACGCGCAGTACGCGTCGATCCGCCCCTGGCTGCAAACCGTCTCGCCCACGCCTTCGGGCAAGGAACGCCTGCAGAGCCCGGAACAGCGTGAAAAGCTCGATGGCCTCTATGAGTGCATCCTGTGCGCGTGCTGCTCCACCTCGTGCCCGAGCTATTGGTGGAATTCCGACAAGTTCCTTGGCCCGGCGATCCTGCTCCAGGCCTACCGCTGGCTGGCCGACAGCCGCGACGAGATGACCGGCGAGCGTCTCGACGAGCTGGAAGATCCCTTCCGCCTCTATCGCTGCCACACCATCATGAACTGCGCCAACGTGTGCCCCAAGGGTCTTTCGCCGGCGCGCGCCATTGCCGAAATCAAGAAGATGCAGGCCGAACGCGCGATCTGACGCGCAGCGCCGGCTTTCCTTCTCGCGTTATCCCGAACGCCGGCCGGTCCCTTCCGGCCGGCGTTCTGCTTTTCCAGGGGCCCGTTCCTTTTTCATGACTCGCATCACCCAGCGCTATGCGCGACTCGTCGCCTCGGGCGAACTGCGCCCCGATCCCGAACAGGCCGCGGCCGCCACCCGGCTCGACCGGCTGCAGCAGGAACTGGAAAGCCCCCCGCCCGCGCCGGGTCTTTTTGGCCGCCTGCTCGGCAACAAGGCTCCGCCTCCGCCCCGCGGGCTCTACATGTGGGGCGGCGTCGGGCGCGGCAAATCCATGTTGATGGACCTGTTCCACGACAATCTCGCCGTGTCGGCCAAGCGGCGCGCCCATTTCCATGCCTTCATGCTGGATGTGCACGCCCGCCTGCGCGAAGCGCGCAAGAGCGAGAGCGGCGATCCGATCGTGCCGGTGGCGGCCGGTATCGCCGCCGAATGCCGGGTGCTGTGCTTTGACGAAATGGTCGTCAACAACAGCGCCGATGCGATGATCATGAGCCGGCTGTTCACCGCGCTGATCGTGGAACATGGCGTGGTGGTGGTCACCACCAGCAACCGCGCGCCGTCGGAACTCTACAAGAACGGCCTAAACCGCGAGCATTTCCTGCCGTTCATCGCGCTGGTCGAAAGCCGGCTCGACGTGCTGGCGCTCAACGGGCCGGTCGATTACCGGCTCGAACGCCTGCAGGGCGTGGGCACCTGGCACGTGCCCAATGGCCCGGCCGCGACCGAAGCCGTACGCGAAGCGTTCTTCCGCATGACCGACTTTGCCCCCGAAGACAGCGCCAACGTGCCGAGCGCAGAACTCGACGTGGGCGGAGGACGCACGCTGCACGTGCCCAAAAGCCTCAAGGGCGTTGGCGTGTTCAGCTTCAAGCGCCTTTGCGCCCAGCCGCGCGGTGCCTCGGATTACCTCGCGATCGCCCACGCCTATCACACCGTGATCATCGTCGGCATTCCGCAACTCGGCCCGGAACAGCGCAACGAAGCCGCCCGCTTCGTCACCCTCATCGACGCGCTCTACGAACACAAGGTCAAGCTGATCGCCACGGCCGATGCCGAACCCGTTAACCTTTACGAATCGGGCGACGGCCGATTCGAGTTCGAGCGCACCGTGAGTCGACTGATGGAAATGCAAAGCCAAGACTATCTGGCGCTCGGACACGGCAATGAGTGAGCCATAATCCAATAAAACTTAAAGTCATTATAAAGACGAAAGCCCGCGATTATTCATCGCGGGCTTTTGCTTTTTAAAGGGCTTTACTGACCTGATACGCACAACATTTAAAAAATGCCTACGCTACAGCGAGTTCCCGTATCGGCATTAGCCGAACAGCAGGCGAAGCAGCATGAGAACCTCCATCCACGGTTAGAGGCCTCGAGATATCACTAAGTTCCTTGGTTAACAAGAAGTAAACAATTGCAAATTCGCCTCCCGAAGGGACACCTGTCCCATTTCAGAACAACCAACCGTATATAAACATAGGGAAATTTGACGCAGCGCAACGAAACGCAGCCAGCTCAAGGCGGCCTGCGCTCACCAATTCGGCTCAGATTGTTAAATCAGACAGCCTTGCTCTGCGGCTGCATGCGCGCCTGGTAGTCGCGAAACATGATGTCGAAAGGCTGGGGCTTGCTCAGGTAATACCCCTGCGCATGGTCGCATCCCAAGGCGGCGAGCAATTGGAACGTCGCCTCGTCCTCAATCCCTTCGGCCACCACCGCCTGCCCGAGAGCATGCGCAAGACCAATGGTGCTGGTGATAATCGCCCGGTCACGGTCACTGGTCAGCAAGCGCGAAACAAAACGCCGATCGATCTTCAACTCATCGCTCGGCAGGTCGGCCAGATAGGCAAGACTCGCCTCACCCGTGCCGAAGTCGTCAATCGACAGGCGGAAACCCAGGTCGCGAAGGCGCGAGAGGTTGCGGACGGCATCAGCGCGATTGTTCATGCCTGACGTCTCGGTGATCTCGATGGTCAGCAGACTGGGATTGATACCGCGCCGGGTCACGATCTCACGAAAGTTTCCGACCAGATCAGGCTTGTCGACCATTTGGCCCGAAAGGTTGATGCTCATCTGGAAACGCGGCCCAAGGGCATTCACGGCCTGCGCCGCCGTAATGGCCTCTTCAAGCACCCAATACGTCAGCGCGTCGATCCGTCCTGCCCGCTCTGCCTGCAGGATAAAAGCATCCGGTGCGATGAACCCGCGCGTCGGGTGATTCCAACGGATCAGGGCTTCCGCGCCCGAGACGCGCCCGGTGCGGTAATCCCACTGCGGCTGGAACGCCAGCCAGATGTCGCCATTGCGCAGGCCTTCGTCGATGCGCGCGTGCAGCGAAAGCTCCCATGGCGCTTCAGCGAGTCGATGCGCCTCGAAAACCTCCACGGGTCGCCCGTTGCTCAACGCATCGTTCGCGCTCGCGAGGGCCGAATTCACGCGCGTCAACGCGTCCAAGCCTTCGTTGCGGTCCAACCCGAAGTGAATGTTGGTATCAAACGTGTGCGTGCCGATTTGCAATGGCGCCGAAAACAGCGCGCGCAAACCTTCCAGGTGGCTCAATTGCACATCGATCGGCCGTGCCTCTTCCGCCCAGGCGAAATGGCCGCCGTCGCCGTGAAAGATTTGCCCAGCCCCTGACCCAACCGACAGCCGACGTGCAATTTGGTTGGCGCATTCGCCATGAAGGTCGCGCGGCAACGTCGCGAGAATTTCCTCGTAGCGTGCGACAACCGCGACGATTACATCGCGGCCGACGTCGATTGGATGAGACGACAGTGCAAGGAAGTTGGGAAGGCCCGACGTGCTGGTGTGCTGGATCCGCCGCGTTCGTCGCTGCCAGAGCCGGATGGCTCCATATATGCCCATGAATGTCAGCGCGACATCGGGATGGATCACGAGACCGATGAACCGAATGGTGATCGGCAAGAAGATCAGGATCACCATCAAGGCGACGTAAGCAGCATTCTTAGCAGCACGGCGTTGCATGCGCCTGGCCAAGAGCACGGTTCCCACCGCCAGCATCAGCAAGGGCAAGAACGAGAGATCGGCGTTCAGCGGCCGCTTCAGCCCTTCCGCGCCGGCGATGTCCAGCGAGACGGGCGGCTTGATACCGTGGCCAAGGTATCGCATGGGCGCGATGCCGTTCGATGCCGTGATGATAACCGTCCGCCCTGACAGCAGGCCCGCGGTATAGGAATGTTCCAGCAGCGTGCGCGCGCTGATCTGCTTGATGGTGCTGGGATCGACCGTGAAATCGGGATAAAACGTGCCGTCCGGCACAGACTTCACACCCGCCAGCGCTGCGGACAATGCAGGATACGACCTGCCGCCGATTTCCACGGCGTAAGGTGCGGACACGGCGGCGTGGATGAAATTGTCGTTCCACGAAGACACGTAGATCGGATGCGTGCCGGCAATCTCGGGCGCCGGAAACGTGAAGGCGCCCTTGTCCTTGCGGTTCGCCTCGCTTGCACGCGCGACGAACGCGATGTCGGTACCATAGCTATCGATGATCGATTTCAGTTGCCTGTCACCGTCGGCGTCGAGCCCGTAGGGGATGCGCAGATCGACGAACACCTGCATCGGCATCTGCCGCCGCACGCCTTCGAGCACGCGGGCTTCGGTAGCGGTGTCGAGTTCGGGCATCCCATCCACGGAAACGACCACTACCGAAGAGGGCGCAGGCCGCGTCACGAAGTGAAAGGCAGTGTTCCAATATACGTGGCGGGGAATGTCCGTGATGCCCAAAAGGGGCAGCCAAAGCGCCAGGCTCAGCAGCAGCGATATTCCGATCGGGGATCGCAGAAAGTTTCGCATGGACCATCGGCGCAGTTGGGTTACCTAACTGAGCTAGTCCGAAATGGTTTAGATCACCTTACCGTTTACCATCGGTGGTAACGCGCAAGGCCCTAGGCCCGGGGTAAGGCTATGGTGCCAAAGAGCTATCCAGCCGGGCCAGGCTGCGATCGAGCATCAGCAACTGCCACAGGACGCGGCTGTTGTCGGCCCTTCCGGCAATATGCGATTCGGCCAGGGCGGCCATGCGTTGCGCATCGAACCAGCCCGTGCGCGCCAGCGCGCCACCGTGGGCAACGCCGCGTGCCGCGCTCGCCAATGGCCCGCGCAGCCAGGCCGCGATCGGGGTGACGAAGCCCATCTTGGGCCGGAACAGCACATCGTCGGGCAAGTAGCGGCGCATGGTCTGCTTCATCAGCCATTTGCCGGTGGCTCCATGCACCCGCATGGTTTCGGGCAGGCGCGCGGCGAATTCGATCAGGCGGTGGTCAAGCAACGGCTCGCGCGCTTCCAGGCTCACGGCCATGCTCGTGCGGTCCACCTTGGTCAGGATGTCGCCGGGCAGCATGAACTTGAGATCGGCATATTGCGCGCGGTCCAGCCCGCTTTGCGCCGGGGCGCCGCGCATCAGCGCCACCAGCGGCTCCTCGGCGCGGTAATCGCCGCGCAGCCGCGCAAATTCGGGGGAATAGAGCGCCGCACGCGCCTCGGGCGCGGTCACCGCCAGAGCGCGGGCATAGCCCACCTCGCCATCCTGAGCCAGGCTCTGGAACGTGGCCTTGGCGCGCAGCGGGCGCGGCGCCCAGTCCGCCTTGGGATAGAGCCGGCCCAGCGCGCCGAACACCGGGCGGCGCAGGCCGGCGGGCAAAAGCGCGCGCGCCTGCTCTTCGCGATGATGGAACACCTGGCGGCGATAGCCGGCAAAGGCCTCGTCCGCGCCATCGCCCGACAGCGCCACCGTCACATGGCTGCGCGCCAGTTCGCACACCCGGAAGGTGGGCAGCGCCGAAGCATCGGCAAAGGGCTCGTCAAACATCGCGACCAGCCGGTCAACGAGTTGGAAATCGTCGGCAGAAACCGTACGCGCATGATGCTGCGTGGCAAAGCGCTGCGCCACCGCGCCCGCCCAGCTGGTTTCATCGAGCGCGGCCACGTCAAACCCGATCGCGCATGTCTTGACCGGGTCGCGGCTCGCCTCGGCCATCAGCGCCACCACGGTGGAACTGTCCACCCCACCCGACAGGAATGCGCCCAGCGGCACATCGGCCGCCATGCGCGACGTGACCGCCTTGCGCAGGCGGTGCAGCAGGTGCGCTTCCAGGTCCTTTTCGCTGGCGCGGTCACGCTCGGCAAACGACACGTCCCACCACTGCACCGGTGCCGGTGGCGGGGCATCGTGGCGCAGCAGGCGATAATGCCCCGCTGGCAGTTTCTCCACCCCGCCCAGGATCGAGCGGCTATCGGGCACGAAGCCCCAGGCCAGATAGTCTTCCACCGCCAGCGGATCGAGCGTGCGGCGCAGCATGGGATGGGCAAGCAACTGCTTGAGTTCCGATCCGAAGATCACGCTGCCGTCAGCAAGCGTGGCCATGTGCAGCGGCTTCACCCCCAACCGGTCGCGGGCCAGCAGCAGGGTGCGTGCGCGCAAGTCGTAAAGGGCAAAGGCAAACATGCCGTTGAACCGCGCCAGGCAGTCCACGCCCCAATGCTGCCAGGCGGCCAGGATCACTTCGCTGTCGCCGTCGGTGCGGAACCGCGCGCCGAGCGCGACCAGTTCGCGGCGCAAGTCCTGGTAGTTATAGATCTCGCCATTGAACACGAGCATGGCCGCGCCATCGGCACTGGCCATGGGCTGGGGCGATCCGGCCAGGTCGATGATCGACAGGCGGCGGTGGCCCAGGCCCACGCCGGGCGCGGTCCACACCCCATCGCCATCGGGGCCGCGATGCGCGATCACGTCGCCCATGGCGCGCAAGCGCACCGGATCGACCGGCTTCATCCCCTGGGTGTGAAAAATCCCCGCAATGCCGCACATGCCGTGAAAACCAGCCCCTTATTGCCCGCGCGAAATGGTGTCGATCCAGCGGTCGAGCGGCCCGGCGGAGGCCACGAAGGCGGCCAGTGCCGGCGCTGCCGGTGCATTGGCCTTGTCCTCGCTCGACAGGATCAGCGTGGCCGTGGTCCGCGGACGCAGCAAGAGCCGGTCGGCGATGTTCCACAGCTTGAGATGGATATTGCTGCCACCCAGCCAGCCATCGGTGCGATACCAGGTCAGCGCCAGGCGATGGACCGGGCCGGGGGCCTGGATCATGTCACCCTTGGCTCCTTCCAGCGCCGGAGCGGGCTTTTCCCAGGCCCAGCCGCTGCCCGGCGGCACGGCGCCTTCGCCAAAACCGCCCGCCTCGCGCCCCTCGCCCTGCCCAGCATAGAGCGCGAATGACACATCGACCACATGGCCCTGCCCATCGGCAAAGCGGCCCAGCAGGCGATGATCGGCGCCCTGGTGACGCGGCTGCCATGGCCAGGCCGGCGGCGTTGCCACACGGTGCCACCCCGGCACGGCCGGCAGGTCGATCCGCGCCGGCAGGGGTGCAGCCAGCCGGCCCGCCGCCTCTCCCCATAAAACGAAGCCCAGCGCCAGGGCCACGAGCCCGGCCAGCACCACACCCTGCCCCAGGCGCGCCCGTGCCAGCCGGGCAAGGCGCGCGTCGGCCAGGATCACGGCGGCCCGCACCGGCGGATCGTCGCGCCCACGATCGAAAAAGCGCCAGCCGGCCAGCATCGTCAGTGCCATGACCACGGCAAAGAACACCCAGCCGTAAAATATATGGTCAAACCCGGCGGCGAACTGGATGCCCAGCTTGCCCGCCAGCACGATCGTGCCCCAGGCGCGCACCCCGTTGGCCAGCACCGGCACCACCAGCGCCAGCACCATGAACCCGGCGCGGCGCGGCCAGCTACGAAAGCAGACCTGGCAGACCAGCACGCCATAGGCGACCATGGCGATCAGGAACTTCACGCCCGAACAGGCTTCGGCCACTTTGAAATAGCCCGCCGGCGTGGTGATGAACACGCCATCGAGCGTCGCAGGAATGCCCACCACATGCAGCAGCGCCATGACGATACGCGCCGTCACCAGCTGCAACATCGGCACCAGTTCATCGCCGAACGGCACCAGGAACAGCATGTAAGCCAGGGGAAACAGCAAGGCCGCCCCCACGCGCGGCCCCATCAGTGCGAGCAGGCTGGCCTGGAGCATCAACACGCAGGCTGTCTGCGTCACCAGCGAAAAACCGGCGAAATCGCCCAGCATCCACAGGAACGCAGCCCCGGCAAACAGCACCAGCCCCGGCCACCAGCCCTGCGGCGCGATCTGGCGCAAGGCGGCCCAGCGCAGCGACACCAGCCAGGCCAGGATCAAGGGCACCAGCAGGATGTGGCTATAGGTGGAACTCTCCCACCACTGCCCCGCCATCGCCGCCCAATCGGCATGGAACAGCGCGATCAGCCCCAGCCAGCACAGCGCCAGAATGGCCCAAGGCCCAAGATCCTCCCCCACACCGTGGGGGAGGTGGCGGGCCACAGGCCCGACGGAGGGGGCATTGGGCACTCCCCCCCCTCCACCACCGGCGGTCCCCCTCCCCCGCTTTGCGGGAGAGGATCTGGTAAAAATATCAAGCCGCACGGCGGCCAAACCGGCGATCGAGGCCAACCAACGCGGGCAATGGCGCCAGCACGCGATCCCATCCGCATTGCGCGATCACGAAAGCGCGCGCCGCACGGCCCAGCGCATCGGCGCGGATCGTGTCGGACAGCAGCCCAACCGCGCGCGCGGCCAGTTCCTCGCTGGCGGCCGGCGAAATGGCAAATTCGCGCCCATCCGTCGCCGCGATTCCGGTGGCGGCCTCTGGTGTCAGCAATACGGGCCGCGCCATGGCCATGGCTTCGAGCACCTTGTTCTGCACCCCGCGCGCCAGCGTCAGCGGCACGACGACCAGGTCTGCCCCGGCCAGCCAGAGGCGCACATCGGCCACGGCGCCGGTCACGCGGGTGCCGTTCACGCCATCGAGCGCCTGGACGGCGGGCGTGGGCGCGCGGCCCACCACGTTGAATTCGGCACGGGGAAACCGCCCCCGGATCAGGGGCATGACCTGGCGGGCGAAGGAAATCACCGCGTCCACATTGGGCGGATAGTCCATCTGCCCGGTAAACACGATCTGCGGCCCGGCCATAACCATCTGCGGCGCAATGGGAATGCCGGCCGGATCGAAATAGGCGGTGTCGATGCCATTGCCCAGGCTGCGCACGTCGGGCATGGCCCCGCGCCCCAGGCGGCTGCGAAACAGCGCGGCTTCCGCCTCGCTCACCAAAAGGCTGGTCGTGGCCCGGCGCGCAATGCGCGCTTCATAGCGACGCAGCAGCCAGGCTTCGCGCGCATAGACGGGCGCAGCCAGGCCGGGGCGCCGGGCATATTGGCCGAACTTGGCCGAATCCACGTCGACGAAATCCATCACCACGCGGCCAGTGAAACCGGCGGGCACATATTGCGCCATCTGCCCGGAAAACACGAAGATCGTGGTGATCGGCCGGCTTGCCAGGGTCCGCTTCACGTAGCGCGCCAGCTTGCCGTTGGAAAAGGCGGCCAGGCTGATTGGCCGGCCGCCCAGCAGCGCCGCCAGCCCCGCGCTCGCCAGCGATCCCCGCCGCCGCACCAGGCAATGGCTGGCCGCCACCGCCGCCAGTTCGCCCTCGTGCGCCATGTCCTGCGCGTCGTCGGCCAGGCATGCCACATGCACCGGCGCCAGCGCGGCCAGGTCCTTGAGAATGTGGTGCGAGCGGATCTTGTCGCCGCGATCGGGCGGAAACGGGATGCGATGCGCGATGAACAGGATTTCGCCCATGTCAGGCCAGCCCGCGCGCGATGATCGGCCCGATCAGGTTGGCCAGTGGCAACGGCAGTTTCTGCCACAGACGGATCTTGGCCTGGTAGCGCGGGCTGAGCGGATTCACGTCGCGCGGCGCCTGGCCGTCGGCGGTCCAGTGCGCATAAGACAGCGGCTGGGGCACGAAACCCCAGTTGCGCTTGAAGTGATAGGCCCCCGAATCCACCTTGGACCGCCCGAAATCGAAGCGATCCATGCCGCGCCCGCGCGCGTGGTTCATCAGCGCATAATACATCACGTCGTTGGCGCGCAGGGCGCGTGCCGCCAGCACGCCCCCGCCCCAATAGGGCATGACCGCGCCGCCGTGATAAAGGCTGAGCACGCTGGCCACCGGTTGCCCCGCGTGCAGCACGGTCAGGATATCGGCATCCTGGCCAAAGGCATCGAGTACGCGGGCAAACAGCCGGCGCGGAAACACCGGCGTGCCCAGGTTGCGCACGGATTCGCTGTAAACGCGATAGTGCCAGGCGCGGTCCTGCGCGCCATTCCCGGTGCGGATTTCCAGCGGTTGGGCCAGCCCCTTGCGCAGTTCGGCCCGCTGCTTGCGCGGCACGGCCTGCAACTGTGCGGCGTCATCGGCCGCCAACGGCATGACGAAGCCGGCGTGGCTGTCCTGCTTGACGTGCCAACCCGGCGCCTGAGGCAGCACGCCACCGCGCAGTTCGATCGTCGGGCTTTTCAGGCGCTGGGCCAGGTCTTGCGCAGCCGCCACCAGCGCGGGCGCCGCGGCCGCATCGCCCACGATCCCGCCGCCCACGGCAAAGCCGGTGGACACCAGCGCCCGCCCGAACAGTACCGACGAAACCGCATGCAAAGGCAGCGCCGCCACGATCACGCCGGCCTGTTCGGCCAGCAACAGCCGGCTGGCATGGCCGCTGCCCTGCGCCACGGCATCGAGCCAGCGGGGATCGTGAAACACCGATGCGTCGTCGTGCCCGGCCAGGAACCGGTCATAGGCGGCGCGGTCATCCGGCCCGGCCTCGCGCACGGTCGGCGCGCCCAGGCGGAACGGCGCGTTCATGCCGCAGCCGGAAGCGGCGCGGGCGCGCTATCCACCCAGGCGGCTTCACGTGCGGCCAGTTCGTCCATCTGCCCCCAGGCGAAATCACGCACCAACCGCTCCAGCTTGGGCGCCATCACAGCCAGATTGGTGTAATGGCGAAAGCGCGAGCGCCACGGTGCGTCGTTGCGGCGCGGCTGATCGGGATCGATCTCCCAGGGGTGGAAATAGAACGCCGCCGGGCGCCCTGCGGCATTGACCTGGCGGATCGCCCAGCTCGAAACGCCATAGGGCAGCAAGCGGAAGAACCCGCCGCCGCCCGCTGCCATGCGCCGCCCGGCGATTTCCGCGGTGGTCACCGGAATTTCCAACAGCGCGCTATTCGCCAGCGGGCGAAAGGCAAAGCGCGGCGCCTCGCGCCAGCCATAGTGATCGTGCACGATCGGCGCTACCGACGAGGAATAGGCGTAGCCAGCCTGCGCCAGGACATCGTGCGCCCAGGGATTGCGCGCATCGATGGAGAAACTCGGCGCGCGATAGCCGGTCACCGCCTGGCCGCTTGCCTGTTCCAGCGCATCGCGCGCGCGGGCAAGGTCAGCGGCAAAGGCCGCCGGGTCCATGGTGAAGACCCGCTGGTGATCCCAGCCGTGGCTCGCCACCTCATGCCCGGCATCGGCAATGGCGCGCACCAGCGCGGGATGGCGCTGCGCCACCCAGCCCAGCGTGAAGAACGTGGCTTTCACATCGGCCGCGGCAAACATCGCCAGGATCGCGCGGACATTGCGCTCCACCCGCGAATCCAGGCCGTCCCATTGCGCGCGAGCGATGACCTTTTCGAACGCGCCGACCTGGAACCATTCCTCCACGTCGACGGAAAGGCCGTTGATGACAGGCAATGGCATGGCCGCTCTTTCGTTCAGGCCGCGCGCTTGGGGCGGTCGGTTTCGAACCATTCGATCAGCATGGTCAGCACGTGGCGGATCGCCTGCTCCTGCTCGGCCAGGCGATGTTCCAGCACGCCGATGCGCGCGGCGGCATCGCTCAGCGCGGCTTCCAGCGCCGCCGTGCGGGCTTCGCCATCGGCCTGGGCCGCAGCGGCCTGGTCGCCCATCGCGGCGCGCATTTCCGCCACTTCGATCACCGCCTGCTGCAATTCGGCAATCTGCTCGTCGCGGCTGGCCATGGCGGCCTCGATCGCGGCCAGGTCAAAGGCGTGGGTCTGCGTCTGGGACGCGGGCTGCTGCGCCTCGCCCTCGCCGTGGAACGTGTCGGTGGTCAGGCCCAGCGCCTGCGCCGATGCGGCCTGCGGCATGGCGGGCGCGGCTTGCGGGGCCTGTGCTGGTTCGGCAGCGGCTTCCGGCGCCGGTGCCGCGCTGTCGGCAGCCATATCGTCCAGCACGGCGTGGAGCAGCCCGGCCTCGATCCGGTTGGTTTGCTCCAGCGCGCCGGCCAGCAGCACGCGGCTCAAAATCTGGTTGATCCGGCGGGGAATGCCGCCACTGGCGCGGGCGAGATCGGCATAGACGCGCGGCTCAAATGCCGGGTTGCCGTTCCACCCGGCGCGGGCCAGGCGATGCTCCACATAGGGGCCCACTTCATCCGGCTCCATCGGCGCCAGGTGGTGCGTGGCGATCACGCGCTGGCGCAATTGCTCCAGCCGGGGCGAATGCTGCACCAGGGTGCGGAATTCGGGCTGGCCCAGCAGCAGGATCTGCAACAGCGGATGCGCGCCCAACTGGAAGTTGGACAGCATGCGCAGTTCTTCCAGCGCTTCCACGCTCAGGTTCTGCGCTTCGTCCACCACCAGCAGGCAGCGGCGCCCCGCGCGGGCCTCGTCATGCAGGAAGGCTTCGATCCGGGCGAGCGCGGCGGCCTTGTCATGGCCGGCCACATCCAGGCCGAACGCGCGCGCGGCCATGTGCACCAGTTCCTGGCCATCGAGCTTGCTGGTCACGATCTGCGCGGCCGTCAGCTGCGCCGGGTCGATGCTGGCCAGAAGATGCGCCGCCAGGGTGGATTTGCCCGCGCCCACTTCGCCGGTGATGACGATGAAGCCTTCGCTCTGCGCCAGGCCATAGCCCAGGTAGGACAGCGCCTTCTTGTGCGTGGCGCTTTCGAAATAGAAATCCGGATCGGGCGTCAGCTGGAACGGACGGGCCGAAAGGCGGTAGAAATCATCGTACATGGGCGTGTCGCCTCCTGAACCGTCAGAGCGTGTAGCGCAAGCCGATGAGGCCTGTCGCTTCCAATTGGTCCGCAGCCAGATCGCGGCTCACCCCGTCAAGCCCAACCGAAGCCGTTGCGGTGAGACGATCGGCCAGGCGCCGATAGTATGAGGCATAGATGCCATAAGAATTGGTATTGCCCAGCAACGCCGTGCCGCTGTCGTACCAGGCATCGTAGACCGCCACGCTGAAACTCGCGTCGCGGCCCAGCTGGCCCGAAACCCCGCCGGTCACGTACCAGCTCTGGTCAACGGTGCCATTGGCCTGGGCGAGTACGGTGCCCGGCGCGGCAATGAAGCGGCGGCGAACATAGCCCGCGCCCACGCCCAGCCGCAGCCGGCCCATGGCAAAGCCATAGGTCGCGCTCACCCCGCGCTGGCGGAACACCGACGAAGACACCGAAGACAGCGCGCCATTGACACACGATCCACCCGTGGCGCCAATGCCGCAGCCCGAAGCGCCGCCAGTGGCAAAGTCGGTCGGCACTTGCTTCAACGCGTTCGACAAGCTCGATCCGAAGCCCGAAATGCCATCGTAGACCGAGATGTTGAACGAGCTGCGCGTGTTGGGCGCATAGGAAAAGCTGCCGAAATAGGTCGTGCTGTCATAGCGCCGGCCGACGAAGGCCGACAGCGAGGTGCGCCGGCTGGGCCGCCACATCACGCCCACGTCCCAGGTCAGGCCATTGCTGTCATAGGCGATCTGGCGCGGCTTGCTGGTGTCGGTCACATAGCGGCCATCGCTGCCCACCACCGCATTGCCACTGGCATCGCGCAGCGCATCGCGCGAAGAGACGCGGATATGTTCCCAACCCACGTCGCCCACCAGTTGCACCGTGCGGCTGACCGGCAGCGTGGCCTGAAGGCCGACTCGCTTGTCGTCGATGCGCTGGTCCAGATTGGAGATGTCTTCGCGGTCCCACCCGGCGCTGGCGGTCAGGCCCACCGGCAGCACCGTGCCGGCCTTGGTCCCGGCGGAGACTTGCGCCGATTGCACCACCGAATGGTTGAACAGGTCCACGCGCGGCTGCCCGGCGGCGGGCTGGTAGGCATTCTTCTGGGTCAGCTTGGTATAGCCGGCCAGGTAATTGGCATTGATCGCCACTTCGCCCGCGTGCGTGGTCAATGCGGGCCCAGCATAGACCGAATAGACCTGGCTGACCGCATCGTTGACCGACAGCGGATTGAGCGTGGCCGAACCATTCGCCTCCACCCGCGTGCGCGCGGCAAGGCCGCCGGCCTCGATGCTCAGCGTGCGGGGCACGAGCTGGTGCGACACGCGCGCCATGCCCGAAATGGTGTCGGAATCGCCAACCCGCCCTTTTTCCACGAAGCGGCGTTCATAGCGCACCGAAATCTGGCCCTGCGTGCGCCGCCCGGCCAGCGTGGCATCCACCCCGGCCGCCAACGTGGTATAAGTCACCACGTCATTGCCGGGGGTGATCTGCGCCAGCAGGTTCTGCGTCACTTCCAGATAGGGCCGGATCGTGGTGCGCACGCCCGATCCTGCACCGCGCGCGCTGTGCCCGCTGCGCGGCGCGGCGCCCTCTGCGTCAGACGCTGCGGCGCCATCGTCGCTGCCCACCTGATAGGGCAACGATTGCGCCAGGGCCCCCGGCGCAACTGCCAGACCGGACCCGGCCAGCAAGCCGGTGAGGATAATGGAACGAGTGCGTTTCATTCCTTGTATCCATAGTAAGTGCCAAAGCGCCGCCCAGTGGGCGAGAAGCGCGTGCCGTTGAGCAGAAGCTTGATGTCCGCGCAGCCCGAAAGCATGCCCACTGCATCGCGCAGCGCGGCTTCTCCGGTCACGTCGGCGCGCACCACCATCAGCGCCTGGCCCACGTGCATCGCGAGTTCCGATGCGGGCGAAGCGGCCAGCGCGGGCGGGCTGTCGAAAATCACGATGCGGCTGGGCGACTGCGCGGTCAGCCGATCCAGGATGGCGCGGGTGCGCACCGAGGCGAGGTATTCGGTATCGGACCCCGTCTGGTTGCCGGCGGGCAGCACGGACAGGCCCGGAATATCGGTGGGAATGATGCATTCCTCGACCATGACTTCGGGATCGGCCAGCGCATCCATCAGCCCCGGCCCGCCGGGCAGGCCCAGCGTGGACAGCACCGAAGGCTTGGCAAAGTCGGCATCGACCAGCAGGACTTCGTTGTCCTTTTCCGCCGCGATCGACAGCGCCAGGTTTACCGCGCAGAATGTCTTGCCCTCGCCCGGATGGGCCGAGCAGACCAGGATGCGCTCGCCATGGCGGCCGGTGCGCCCGGCGCGCGAATCCGCCGCCGTCAGCAAAAGCTGGCGCTTGACGATGCGGAACTCTTCCAGCAGCGCGCTGACCGGCCCTTCGGGTTCGATCAGGCATTGCTCGCGCAACAGGCGGCGGTCGATCGGCTGGGCCGCTTTCTTGAACCGCTGGCGCGAGGGAATGCCATCGAGCGTCGCGTCGCTTTCCGGCGGCGCGGCCTCGGCGGGGGCCGGAATGAACACTTGCGCCCCTTCCGGCGCAAACGCCGGCGGTTCGGGCACGATCGGGTCTGGCTCAGCCGATTGCGCGGCGACAGGATCCGGCGCAGCAGGCGCTGGCGCGGGTTCGCTGGCCGGCGCAGGCGTGGGCTCGGCAGTGGGTGTGGGCGCCGGCGTCGCGGCGGGCGGTGGCGCTGCCTTGGCGGGCAGCGGCGGCACCGCCGGTGCACGCATGTGCTGGCGGAAATCAAACGTGCCCGCCGCCCGCTCGATCAGCGAGGGGGCCGCGCGGCGCGGGGTTTCCCGGGGCGGCTGGGGCGTATCGCTCTGGTCGGTCATGTCCTGCCCCTTCACGCCACCATCCGCCGTTTCATGAATTCCACCGCCAACAGCACCATCAATACCAGCACCAGGCCAGCCGTGGCACCGCCGAACAGCTTCAATTGCTTCCACTGCCGCGCGCGGGCGGCGGCGGTCTGGGTCAGCGAGACCGATCCCAGCACGATCATGCCCGTCGCGCGTTCGAGCTGGCCCGTCGTGGCATAGCTGGAGCGCAGTTGCGCCATGGCAAAGGCCACGCCGCAGCCCGCCGCCAGCCCGACGATCAGCACCAGCATCAACAGCAGCGGGCGATCGGGCGCCGAAGGGCCACGCGGCGTGCTGGGCGGGTCGATCACGTCAAACTTGACCGAGTTGTGCTCGCTTTCCACCTGGCCGCGCAGGCGCAGCTGCTCGCGATCGCGCAGCAGCTTGTCGTACTGGTCCTTGAGCACGTCATAGTCGCGGTTGATGCGCGATGCTTCGGCGGCCACGGCAGGCTCGCTGTATTGCTGGCCGGTCAGCTGGCCGATTTCCTGCTGGAGCGAGGCCTTGCGCGATTGCAGCGAAACCAGGCTGGCCTCGCGATCGGCCTTGATCGACTGGAGCGAGGCATAGGCCGGGTTGGGCGTGCCGGCATGGCCGCCTTCGGCCGCAGCCTGGCGTTGCAGGCTGGCAATCTGGGCCTTGGCCGCCAGCACATCAGGATGGCTGTCGGTCAGCCCGCGCGCCTTCATCGAGGCCATGTCTGCCAGCGCCTGCGCCAGGGCGCCGCGCGCGCCGCCCTGGGCGCCGGGAATGGTGATGGTGGGTGCCGTGCCCGAAAGCTGCCCGTTGATCGAGGCCAGCGCACTTTGCGCCGCCAGCAGATCCGATTCCACCCCGCGCAGCTCACTGCGCGCGCCTTCCAGCTTGGCGGAAACCGAACCAGTGCCCGGCATCAGCGCGGCGTTCTTGGCTTCAAACTCCTGGCGCTTCTGCTCGGCCGCTTCGAGGTCCTTTTGCCGATCGGCCAGCTGCTGGTCCATGAAGGCCAGGCTGTCGGTCATTTCGCCACGCCCGCCGGCCAGGTTTTCCTCGCGGAAGATGTCGATCATCTTCTGCACCACGTCCTGCGCCAGCTTGGCATTCTGCGCGTCGGTATAGGAACTGCGGCCAGATGTGGCGCTGATCTCGAACAGGTTGTCCTGCTGGCTCACCACCTTGATCTGGGTGGCCAGGCCCGCCACGGCCGATTCCATCTGCTTGTCGTTGGTAACCTTGTCGCCCAGCCGCGTGGCACGCACCACCTTTTCCAGGTTGACCGTGCTGGTCAGCGTCTGGCGCACCCGCTCGATATCCTGCTTGGCATTGCCGTTGATGCCGATCTGGTCGGACAGCACATCGTCGATCTGGATGAAGATGCGCGCCTTGGACTCATAGGAATTGGGCACCATGGCCACGACCAGCCAACCCAGCAGGCAGACCAGCCAGGCCACGCCCAGCGCCATCCAGCGGCGATGCCAGATGCCATAGAGCGCAATGCGCACTTCATCGATAAGATTGGTCATCGCGGCGCGCGCTCCAATGGCTGGTGGCCCGCGCGGATGGGATCCGTCGCAGCCATCGTCAGAACGTGCTTTCCGGAATGATGATCACGTCACCGGGCATCAGCATGACATTGGCCTTGGTATCGCCCTTGCGCAAAAGATCACCGATGCGCACGGCATATTCGGTCTGCTTGCCGGTGGTCTTGTCGAACCGGATCAGCCGCGCGCGGTTGCCGGCGGCATATTCCGACAGCCCGCCCACCGCGATCATGGCATCGAGCAGCGTCATGTTGGCGCGGTAGGGAATCGAAGCGGGCTTTTCGGTGGCCCCCACGATGCGCACCTGCTGGCTGAACGTGCCGGCAAACTTGTTGACGATAACCGAAACGATCGGCTCCTGGATATACTGCGAAAGCTGCAGCTTGATATCCTCGGCCAGCATCGAGGGGGTCTTGCCCACGGCGGGCATGTCGGTGATCAACGGCGTGGTGATGCGCCCGTCGGGCCGCACCTGCACTTGCGCGCCAAGCTCGGGATTGCGCCATACGAAAATGGTCAGCTCGTCCAGCGGGCCGATCACGTATTCCTCGCCCGGCCCCTCTTGCAGGGCCACGAACGAGGCGGGCGGCAACTGCGGACCGTGCGCGCCGCCGGCACAGCCGGTGAGCAACAGCGAAATGCACGCCACCCCCAGGCTCGTACGGGCGAGACGTCCGCGCCCAGCGGCAATCCGGGCGACGCTCTGCGCAGCGCTCCGGGCGGCGTTCGGGATTGGGCCGGAATGGGACGGCATCGCGGACAGTTCCTTTGTCTGACTCTTGCGCCGACCCTACGTAGTGTCCCCTATCGGGACCATCGGGGCCTGCGACCTTCACCTTCGGCTATCGACAAAAAGGGTGAAGATACGGTTAGTCTTGTTGCCAAGCGCCTTGGGCGGCAAGGCGCTTGGCGGCCCCGGTCCCAATTCGGGACGGGTGCCCCGGCAAAGATTAACCCGCCCTGTCCACCGGGGTTTCGGCCAGGATTTCGCTGGCCGGTCCATGCCCCAGGAACGCCGCCGGGCTGGCCGTGGCGCCATAGGCCCCCGCGCAGAACACCGCCACCAGATCGCCTTCCTGCCCGCGCGGCAGCGCCGCCTTGTCCGCCAGCCGATCGAGCGGCGTGCACAGGCAGCCCACCACGCTGGCGATCTCGGTGGCCGGGGCATCCATCCGCGTGGCAATCGCCACGGGATAGTTGCGCCGCACCACGGTACCGAAATTGCCGCTGGCGGCCAACTGGTGATGCAAGCCCCCATCGGTGACCAGGAACACCTCGCCCCGGCTTTCCTTGCGTTCCACCACTTGCGCCAGATAGACGCCGGCCTCGCCCACCAGGTATCGGCCCAGTTCCACGGTCAGCTGCGTGTCGTGGAGAACCGCGGGCAACTCGGCCAGCCGCGCGCCAAGCGCCGCGCCCACGGCCGCCAGATCGAGCGGCGTGTCACCGGGAAAATAGGGAATGCCAAAGCCGCCGCCCAGGTTGAGCGTGGGCAGCGGCACCCCGGCTTCACCGGCCAGGCGCGCCGCCAGATCGAGCGTGGCGGCCTGCGCGGCGATCACCGCCTGGGCATCGAGCGCCTGGCTGCCGGCATAGATGTGCAGGCCGCGCCAATCGGCCCCGGATGCCACGATACGCCGCGCCAACGGCGGCACATTCTCCGCGTCCACGCCAAAGGGCCGTGCCCCGCCGCCCATTTTCATGCCCGATCCGCGCAAGTCGAAATCGGGATTGACGCGAATCGCCAGCTTGGGCCTGTGCCCCGCCGCCGCACCCAGGGCGAGCGCGCGTTCCACCTCGCGTGCGGATTCGCAGTGCAGTGTCACCCCGGCGGCGAGCGCAGCGGCGATTTCCGCGTCACGCTTGCCCGGCCCGGCAAAGCCGGCGCGCGCCGGATCGATGCCCTGCGCCTTGAGCAGCGCCAGTTCTCCGGCCGAGGCGATGTCGAACCCGTCCACCAATTCCGCCAGCAAAGCCAGCAGCGGGCCAAATGGATTGGCCTTCACCGCATAATGCAGCCGCACCCGCGCCGGCAGCGCGGCGCGCAGCTGCGCCACGCGGGCGCGAACGGCGCCGGCATCATAGACGAACAGCGGCGTGCCATGGGCCTGCGCCCAATCGCGCGCCGGGCGACCGGCGATCAGCAGGTCAGCGCCCTGGCTGTGGAAATGGGGCGGGATCGGGCCAAGCGGTTTCATGGACTTCGCCTTATCGCTCACCGGTCAAGGCCCGGTAAAGAGCGGCACGATCGTGCTTGCCATTGGGCGAAAGCGGCAAGGCATCGCGCCAATGCACCCGCGCAGGCAGCATGAAGGCGGGCAGGTCCTGCGCCATGGCCGCGCGGAGCCCCGCCTCGTCCAGCGCCGCGCCCGGCATGGCGCGGCACACCAGATGGATCGCCTGGCCCAGCGCCGCATCGGGCAGGCCCAGCGCCACCACTTCGGCCACCAGGCCGGTCGCGAGCGCGGCCTCTTCCACGTCCTGCGGGCTGACGCGATGGCCCGACGTCTTGATCATCGCGTCGCGCCGTCCGACAAAATGGAGCAGGCCCAAGGCATCGCGCCGCACCCTGTCGCCAGACCACACCGCCATGCCACCCAGCTTGGCAAAGGGGGGTGCCGGGCGAAAGCGTTCGGCGGTACGCACGGCGTCCTGCCAATAGCCTTGCGCCACCAGCGGCCCGGCGTGGACCAGTTCGCCTTCCTCGCCCGGTGCGGCTTCCCCGCCCGCGTCGTTCACCACCATGACTTCGGCAAAGGGAATCGCCGTGCCGATGGAAGTGGGATGGTCGTCGATCAGCGCGGGATCGAGGAAGGTGGAGCGAAACGCCTCGGTCAGACCGTACATCGCAAACAGCCGCGCCTGGGGGAATTGCCCGCGCAAGCCGTGCACCAGATCGGGGGTGAGCGCGCCGCCGCTGTTGGTCAAGCGGCGCAAGCTGGCCCCTGCGCCATCGGGCCAGGGCACGTCGAGCAGCTGGCGCCACAGCGGCGGCACGGCAGCCAGCGTGGTGATCCCGTGGCGGGCCACCGCGCGCGCCACATCGCGCGGCATCAGGTAATCCATCGGCACCGCGCAGGCCCCCGCCGCCCAGGCGGACAACAACTGGTTCTGCCCATAATCGAACGCCAGGGGCAGCACCGCCAGCACGCGATCGTCTGCCGCCAGGCCCAGGTAATGCGCCACGCTGATCGCGCCGAGCCACAAGTTGGCCTGGCTGAGCATCACGCCCTTGGGCCGGCCGGTGGAGCCGCTGGTGTAGAGCAGCGCAGCCAGGCTTTCGGGCGTGGCTGCGCTGGGCGGCAGCGGCGCCAGAGCATCGAGCGCAGCCAGCACAACGGCTTCATCGTGCGCTGCCGCTCCGCCCAGATCGCCCGGATCGAGCGTTTCCAGCCGCCCGGCATTGGCCAGCAGCAGGGCAGCGCCACTGTCTGCCAGGATATGCGCGGCCTGCGCGCGGCGCAGCACCGGATTGATCGGCACATGGACCAGCCCCGCGCGCACCGCGGCCAGCGGCATCAGGCACGCGATCAGCCCCTTGCCCAGCCACGTCGCCACGCGTGCCCCGGGCACGATGCCCGGTTGCGCCGCCAGCCAGGCAGCCAATTGCCCTACACGCCGATTTAACCCCTCGTGGCTTAGCACCTCGTCCTTGAGCACCAAGGCTGGTGCATCGGCCTTGCCCCGCAAGGCGAGATGGTCCAGCGGATGCACGGTGGGGTCGGGCGGAACGGTCACGGCACTCCTGACGGATCGAGCGAAGGGAACCAGGGCCAAGCGTGGCGTGCCGGGTCTATCATGCCGAACTTGCCCAAGTGCAAGACCATCCGCGCCTGGCAGCCCTGCTGGCGCGCGGCAATACGGATGGCCCGTTTGACCGCGCCGATTGGCTGGCCTTGTTGGCAAGCCACGCCTTTCCCGGTGCCCGTGCCTTCCTGGCCGTGGCGGAAGACGGCGATGGCGCGGTGCTGGCCCTGCCCCTGGTGGCCACACGCCATGGCCTTGGCGCACTGGCCAACTGGTACAGTTTCTGGGCGCGGCCGCTGACCGATGCGCCCGAGCGGGCCGAAGCGATGCTCGTGGCCCTTGCCCGCGATCTGGCCCGCCATGGCGCGCTCGATTTTGTGCCGCTCCCCACGCGGGAGGCTGGCTGGATGGCCCGTGCCTTTCGCACCGCCGGCTGGGTGGTGGCGGTCGAACCGGCCCATGTGAACCGGCATATGACGTTGGACGGGCAGGATTTTGCCACCTGGTGGGCAACGCGGCCGGGCGCCCTGCGCGCCACGGTGCGGCGCAAGGGGGCAAGCGGGGCGGTGCAATGCCGCGTGGGCACCGCGTTCGATGCGGGCGATTGGGCGGCCTATGAAGCGGTCTATGCCGCCAGCTGGAAACCGGCCGAGGGCGACCCGGCTTTCCTGCGCGCCTTTGCCCAAGGCGAAAGCGCGGCCGGCGCGCTGCGACTGGGCGTGGCAACGTTGAACGGACAACCGGTGGCGGCGCAAATGTGGAGCGTGGAGGCCGGCACCGCCTTCATCCACAAGCTGGCCCACCGCCAGGATGCGCGTGGCGCCTCTCCCGGCACGCTGCTTTCGGCTGCGATGTTTGCCCATGTGATCGACCGCGATGGCGTGCGCGCCATCGATTTCGGCACGGGCGACGATCCCTACAAGGCAGACTGGATGGACCAGGCCCGCACCCGCTGGCGCCTGCGCGCGCACCATCCCGCCGCCTGGCGGCATTGGCCGGCCCTGCTGCGCGGCCTGGTGCGGCGCGCGGCCGGGCGCAGCCGGCTTGCTCCACCACCGGCGGATGGTTAAGGCGCCGACAATGTCTGAAACGATCCCCGCTTCGCTCGACGCCGACTTGCGCGCCCTGCTGGCCGATGTGCTGGGCCTCACCCCGGCGCGCGCTGCTGGCTTCACCGTGCAGACGCCGCTGTTCGGCGCGCTGCCCGAACTCGATTCGATGGCCGTCGCGGGCCTTTTCACCGCGTTGGAAGATCGCTTCGGCTTCGTTCTGGAAGAAGACGAAATCGACGGCGACCTGCTGGAAACCTATGGCGCGCTGCTGGCTTTCGTGGCGCGCAAGCAGGGCCATGGCTGAAGCGCTGGCCCCCATGCGCTGGCCCTGCCCCGGTGCCGGGGCAGACGGCGAATGGGCGCTGGTGACGCAGAGTGGCGATGCGGCGCGCGTGCTGATCGTGCCGCCGCTGTTCGATGAAATGAACCGCGCCCGTGCCATGCTGGCCGCGGTCATGCGCCATCTGGCCACAGCCGGCGTGGCGGCGGTGCTGCCCGATCTGCCCGGCTGCGGGGAAAGCGTGCAGGATTTCGCCGCGCAAAGCCTCAACGCCTGGCGGGCCGCGATGATCGCCGCCGCGCGCCATTTTGCCGCCAGCCATGTGCTTGCGCTGCGCGGCGGCGCACTGGTGGCCCCGCCCACGTTGCCCGGTTGGGCGCTGGCGCCGGTCAGCGGCGATGCCGTACTGCGCCCGCTGCTGCGCGCCGCGAGCCTGGCCGCAAGGGCCAGGAACGAAGACGCGAGCCCCGCCGCCCTGCTGGAGCAAGGGCGCACGCAGGGCCTGGTGCTGGCCGGCTACCCGTGCGGCGCGGCGCTCATCGCGGGCCTGCACGGGGCGCTGCCGGCCGGCGAAGGGCAGCAGGCGATTGCGCTATCCGATCTGGGCGCGGCCGGTCCTGCCCCCTGGGTTCGCCAGGAACCGGCCCCGGCGCCCGCCCTGGCCCAGGCGCTGGCTGCGCGCATCGTGGCAGACCTTGCCGCATGAACCGGCACGTCATCGCCTTTGCCTGCCAGGGCAGCCAGCTGTTCGGCACGCTCGACATGGGCACGGCCAGCGGCGCGGTGGGCGTGCTGATCGTTTCGGGCGGCAATGAAATCCGCAGCGGGGCCTGGGGCGGCCAGTCCACTCTTTCGGCCCGCCTGGCGCGCGAAGGCGTGCCCACGTTCCGCTTCGACCGGCGCGGGGTGGGCGACAGTGCGGGTGAAAACCAAGGCTTTCGCGCCAGCGCGCCCGACATTGCCGCCGCCCTGGCCGCGTTTCGGGCCGCTGCGCCGCATGTGAAGCGGGTGTTCGCGATGGGCAATTGCGACGCGGCCAGCGCGCTGATGCTCAATGCTGCCACGCTGCCCGGGCTCGATGGGGTGATCGGGTGCAATCCCTGGACGGTCGACGCGGAAAACGAAACGGCACCGGTCCATTCCGCCGCGGCGCTGCGCCGGCACTACTTGCGCCGGCTGTCCGATCCGCGCCAGTGGGTGCGGCTGCTCGCGGGCAAGGTTGCGCTGGGCAAGCTGGCCGGCGGCCTGCGCACCGCCGCCGGGCCACAGGCGCGTTCCGCCCTGGCCGAGGACATGCGCAACGGGCTGGCCGGCTATGCCGGGCGGGTCACGATCCTCTTGGCACAAGGCGATCGCACCGCGCAGCTCTTTGCCAGCCACTGGGGCCAGGACAGCCGCGTGATCGGCCATGCCAGCACCAGCCATTCCTTTGCCGATGCACAGGACTGGCTGGTGGAGCAGGTGCTTGAAACGCTGCGTTAGGCTTGGGTCAATTGCGCCGTGGCGAAGTCCAGCTCTGCCACGAAGCGTTCCGCGTCGAGCGCGGCCATGCAGCCGGTGCCGGCCGCCGTCACCGCCTGGCGATAGGTGTGGTCCATCACGTCGCCACAGGCAAACACGCCAGGAATGGCGGTCTTGGGCGTGCCGGGCTGCACCACGATATAGCCGCTCTCGTCCAGTTCCAGCTTGCCGGCAAACAGGCTGGTGGCGGGGGCATGGCCGATGGCGACGAATGCGCCGTCGGTTTCCACGCGGCTGCCTTCACCCGTGACGGTATCGACCAGTTCCACCGCCTTGAGGCCGCCTGCCAGCGGATCGCCGGCGAACGCGGCCACGGCCTTGTTCCACAAGACGCTGATCTTGGGATGGGCGTGCAGGCGCTGTTGCAGGATGCGTTCGGCGCGCAAGCTGTCGCGGCGGTGGATCAGCGTCACATGCTCGGCATGGTTGGTGAGGTAGAGCGCTTCTTCCACGGCGGTGTTGCCGCCGCCGATCACCACCACCTTCTTGCCGCGATAGAAGAACCCGTCGCAAGTGGCGCAGGCCGAAACGCCCTTGCCCGAAAGCAGCTGTTCGCCCGGAACGCCCAGCCACTTGGCCTGGGCGCCGGTGGCAATGACCAGGGTGTCGGCCTCGAAAACGTCGCCGCTGTCGGCGGTGGCGCGGAACGGCGGGCCCGACAGGTCGATGTCGGTGATCGTGTCCCAGATCATCCGCGTGCCGACATGCTCGGCCTGGGCCTGCATTTCCTGCATCAGCCAGGGGCCCTGGATCACGTCACGAAAGCCGGGATAGTTTTCCACATCGGTGGTAATGGTCAGCTGCCCGCCGGGCTGAAGCCCCTGCACCACGATCGGCTCCATCCCGGCGCGTGCGCCATAGATCGCGGCCGTCAGGCCAGCCGGGCCGGAACCGATGATAAGCATGCGGGTCTTGTGCGTCGTCGCCATGGAAACTCCTTCCGATGGCGCGCGAGATAGGCGCTGGAGGGCCGAAACGCCAGCCCAAGTAAAACTTCACCCCCGGCAAATCGGCCAGCGGCCCACCGCTTGGCCAACTGCCCGGCCGGCCTCACGCCTGCTGGCGCTGCGTCACCCCTTCCAGCGCGCGGCTGACGACAACGGCTGCGGGCGTGGGCTTGGGCACGAGAACCCCGCCAAGCTTGCGCACCGCTTCATCCATGCGATCAAGGTCGCCGGTGTGCAGCACATAAGGCACGCCCCGTTCGGCCAGCGCCTTGGCCACGGGCGCGCAGGTCTGGCCCTGCGACAGCGACACGTCGAGGATCGCGGCAACGATTTCCTCGCCCTCGGCAATGGCCAGCGCCTCTGCCAATTCCAGCGCGGTGAGCGGCACACAGCCCGCGTCTTCGACCGCAAATTCCAGATCGAGCAGGATCAGCGGTTCATCGTCGAGCACCAGCACGCGACAGCCGGAAGGTTGGCAACAGGCCTGTGCCATCAGACCGCGTCCTCGCGCAGCGGCACCCGTAGTCTCGCTCGCAGCCCATCCGGATGCCAGTCGCGCATGATGTTCCCCCTTGCCATGTGCAGCATGCGGTCGACGATGCCCCCGGCGGGGGCCTCCGCATCGTTGCCGGGCGGCACAACGGCCGGTCCGCCCTGTTCGATCCAGTCGATCACGATCGTCGGCGCATCGCTGCTGCCGTTCTTCTGCCAGGCGACGGTCACCTGGCCATCCTCGCTGCTGAGTGCACCGTGCTTGGCCGCGTTGACCGCCAGTTCGTGCAAAGACAGGCCCAGCACCGACACGGCCGAGAAATCGCTACGCAAGCCATTGCCCTTGAACAGGATGCGCCGGCCGTCGGGATCATATGGCGAAAGCACCGAACGGATCGCCTGGCCCACTTCGATCGACCCACTGGAAGCTTCGTCCAGCGTGGTTTCATAGGCGCGGCCCAAGGCCTGTATGCGATCGTTGATCTCGCGCGCTTCGGCTTCGATGCCGCGCGAGCGACCGGTGAAATTGACGATGCCGCCGATCACCGCGAACATGTTCTTCATGCGATGCGACAGTTCGCGGGCCAGTTCGCGGGCGTGGCGCTCGTCGGCGCGCGCGGCGCGCACGTCGGACACGTCCCACTGGCTGCCGAAGTAATAGATCAGCCGGCCCTCGGCATCATAGATCGGCCCCAGGTGCAAGGCGTTCCAGAACGCCGTGCCGTCCTTGCGGTAATTGAGGATTTCCACCACGACGACATCCTGGCCCACCAGCGCCTGGCGAATGCGGGCAACGGCAGCGGGATCGGTGCCCGGCCCTTGCAGAAAGCGGCAATTGCGGCCGATGATCTCGTCTTCGTCATAGCCGGTCAACCAGCGGAACGCGCGGTTGACGAACACGATCGGCGCATCGGGCGCATGGGGATCGCACAGGCATACCGCCATGCGCGTCTGCGCCATTGCCTGTTCGAACAAGACACCCGAGGCACCGGGGAAAATGTCATCCGGATGGTTGGCAAGAAAGCGCTCTGCGCTGTCATCGTATTGCCCGCCGGCCTGGCTGGCGCGCCTGCGACCGGCGGCCTGGCCGGCACCACCGGCCTCGTGACGCGCTTCGCTCGCGCCGCTCGTGGCTTCACCAGCCTTCCTGGCATCGTCTGGGCGGCCTAGCGCCTGATCTGCCCTGTCACTCGACAAACGTTTGTTCCCGACCTTTAGCGACCCGTAGCACAATGCCACCCAATGGCGCCAAAATGCTTCTTGCCCCCTCGCGGTTCCCCATGTGGCCAAAAAATTTTACGGTACATCTACGGTACGAAATCCGCAGCGGTTTCCCAAAGCGGAAGCGGTTGCACTTGCGAACGCTATCAGGCAACGTTGGTGGGAATGACCTTTGCGCCGCGCCATCATCCCTGGTCGATCCGGGGCCTGCAATCTCGCGGCCGCGCCGCCCGCTACACGCTGGGGGTGGCGCTGTTCGCCCTGGCCCTGTTCCTGCGCTGGATCGCCGATGCGCTGTTTCCGCCGGGTTTTCCGTTCCTGACGTTCTTTCCCGCTGTCATCGTGGCGACCTTCATTGCCGGGCGCGGGCCGGGCATCGTCTGCGCCGTCCTGAGCGGGCTGGCGGCCTGGTACTTCTTCGTGCCGCCGCTGCTCAGCTTTGCGATCAACACCCAGGTGGCCACCGCGATGCTGTTCTATACCGGCGTGGTGGCGGTGGACATCTTCCTGATCGACGGGCTGACCCGGCGCCAGCGGCAATTGGAAGACAGCGAGGCGCGCCTGGCGGAAATGGCCGCACACCAGGCGCTGCTGTTCAAGGAACTGCAGCACCGCGTGGCCAACAACCTGGCCTCGGTCGCCTCGATGCTGCGGTTGCAGCGCCGCCAGATCGAACGCAACCCGGCGCTGGCGTTGCCGCTGATCGATCGCGCCGACGAGCGGATCGAAATGATGGGCCGCGTGCACCGCCAGCTTTACGATCCCGCCGCGCAGGCCCGGCCGCTGGCCGATATCCTGGCGCATGCCGTGGCGCAGGCGCGCGAGATGGCCGATGCCGATGGCGTGGACGTGCGCCTGACGGTGGACGACGTAAGGCTGGAAGTGGGCCGGTTGCTACCGCTGGTGCTGCTGATCACCGAACTTCTGGCCAACAGCTTCAAGCATGCCTTTGCGCCGGGCGAGACCGGGCAGATCGAAGTGCGGCTGGAACGGGCCGAGGCAGGTACCCTGTGCCTGACGGTGGCGGATAACGGCCGCGGCCTGCCCGCCGCCGATCCCCAGGACAGCGCCGTTGGCGGTGGCGTGCGGCCGCGCCGGGGCCTGGGCACTGCGATCATCGCCGGGCTGGTGGCGCAGTTGGGTGGCAGCCACCGCACGCGCAACACCCATGCCCACGCTGGTGAAGGCCAATCCCCCGGCGTGACCACCACCGTCATCTTTCCGGAAAAGCTCGACATCCAGGGTTGACGCGGCGGGCGCCCCGCCAACCCTGGACCGGTTCAGCGCGCGGCGATCGGCCCGGCTTCGTTGGCGACGATCGCCAGGGTATTTTCCCACGCCTGCACATTCTGCGCCAGCAGCGCCGGATCGATCTTGTCGAGCGTGTCATCGGGCGTGTGGTGCAGATCGAAATAGTGGGTGCCGTCCTGGTTCAGATCCACCACCGGCAATTTCTGCGCAGCGATGATCGCACCGACGTCTTCCCCGCCATCGGCCGGGCCATCGTGCGGCACCACGCCCAGCGGATTGAGCGCGGCGATGATGCGGTTCTTCACCGCATCGGATGCAGGGGCGAAATTGGTCGTCACCCGCCACACCCGGTCGGCGCCGAAATCGCTTTCCATCGCCAGGGCATGGGGCTCCTTGCCGTGCTTTTGCGCATAGGCCTCTCCGCCAAAGCCGCCCAGTTCCTCGCTGCCGGCAAACAGCACGCGGATGGTGCGCAGCGTCCCGCCAGGCGCTCCCCCGCTCTGGGCGCGCAGGGCGGCCGCAGTCACGATGGCGCAGCCCGCGCCATCATCGATGGCCCCGGTGCCCAGATCCCAGCTATCGAGATGGCAGGCCACCAGCACGACCGGCAGCGTGGGATCGCGGCCGGGCAGATCGGCCACGACATTGCCCGAAGGCGCATTGTCGATGATCTGGCCGGTCAGGGTGAGATGCAGGCGGAGCGGCTGGCCGGTGGCAGCCAGCCGGGCGATCTGGTCGGCATCGGGATTGGCCACGGCGCCGGCGGGAATGGGCTTGATGCCCTTGGGCCACATGATCGCACCGGTGTGCGGGTTGCGGTGCTTGTCGGTGCCGACCGAGCGGATCACCACCGCCAGCGCGCCCTTGGCCACGGCCACGCCCGGCCCCTTGCGCCGCACATTGCCATAAGGGCCATAGCCGCTGCCATCCTGGGTGGGGACCATGGCATGGTCGATGAATGCGATCTTGCCCGCCAGCGCGCCATCGGGCGCGGCTTCGAGTGCCGCAAGCGTGGGGAAATAGACCAGCGGCGCGGTGATCCCGGCATCGGGCGTGGCGCCGGAATAGCCGAGCGCCGTGATCGCCAGCGGCTGCGCGGCAAAGCCGACGAGTTCGGCCTTGTCCGTCCCGCGGCGATAGGCCCGCATCGTGAACGGTTCGATCGCGACATTCTGGAAGCCCAGGCTCTTGAGCCGGGCTGCCGCCCATTCGCGCGCGCGCGCTTCGGCCGGGCTGCCGGCCGGGCGTGGGCCAATCTGCGTGGTCAGGTCACGCACCAGGTCCCACGCCACATCGGTGGTGGGGGCTGTGGCATGCGCGGCAAAAGCAGGCAGGATCGCCAGGGCAGCGGCGGCAACAGGCAGGCGGGCGGTAAACAAGGACATGGCGAAATCCCGAAAGGCATTGGGGGCCGCCACATTTGCGCACACCCCCGCGAAGTCAACCGCCCACCCCAAAAATCCGGCAATTCAGACGGTTGCCAGCGCCTGTTCCAGATCGGCCAGGATGTCGTCGATATGCTCGATCCCGATCGACAGGCGGACATAGCCGGGGCTGACCCCGGCGGCGGCCTGTTCCTGCACCGAAAGCTGCGAATGGGTGGTGGAAGCCGGGTGGATCGCCAGGCTGCGCGCGTCACCGATATTGGCGACGTGGTAGAACAGCTTGAGCGCATCGATGAACGCGCGGCCGGCATCGGCGCCACCGGCGAGTTCGAAACCGACCAGCCCCCCTGCCCCGCGCGGCAGGTATTTGGCGGCAAGCTCTGCCGCGCGGCCCTGCGCCAGGCTGGGGTGGATCACCCGCGTCACCTTGGCATGTGCTGAAAGCCATTGCGCCACGGCGGCGGCGTTCTGGCTGTGGCGCTCGATCCGCAGGGGCAGCGTCTCGATCCCCTGAATCAGCTGGAACGCATTGAACGGGGAAAGCGCGGCGCCGATATCGCGCAGCAGGATCACGCGGGCACGGATGGCATAGGCAATGGGGCCCAGCGGCTTGATATCCCGCGCCCAGACCGCACCGTGATAGCTGGGATCGGGCAGGTTGAACAAAGGCTGGCGTTCGGGAAATTCGTCCCACGCGAAATTGCCGCCGTCCACGATCAGCCCGCCGATCGATGTGCCGTGCCCGCCCAGATACTTGGTGGAGGAATAGACCACCACCGCCGCGCCATGATCGAACGGGCGGATCAGCAGCGGGGCGGCGGTGTTGTCGACAATCAGCGGCACGCCCAGCTTGCGGCCGATCGCCGCCACTTCGGCAATGGGAAAGGCCACCAGCTTGGGATTGGGCAGGCTTTCGGCGTAATAGGCGCGGGTGCGATCGTCGGTGGCGCGGGCAAAGCCTTCGGGATCGGCAGGATCGACGAAGCGCACTTCGATGCCCAGATCCTTGAGCGTGTTGGCAAACAGGTTCCAGGTGCCGCCATAGAGATCGGTCGAACTGACGATGTTGTCGCCCGCGCGCGCCAGGTTGAGCACGGCATAAGTCGACGCGGCCTGGCCCGATGCCACCGCCACCGCCGCCGCCCCGCCTTCCAGCGCGGCCACGCGCTGTTCCAGCACATCGGTGGTGGGATTGCCCAGGCGGGTGTAGATCGGGCCAAGCTCTTTGAGGCCAAAGCGGTTGGCTGCCTGCTCGGTGCTGTCGAACTGGAAGGACGTGGTCTGGTAGATCGGCACGGCCACTGCGCCCGTGGCCGGATCGGCGCGCCAGCCCGCGTGCAGGGCCAGGGTTTCGGGGCGGGAAGCGGCAGGCTTGCTATCGGTCATGACATCCTCGGTTGCTAGACGGCTTTTCCTATTGTCTACTTATTTAATTGACATAATCAAGCCCGGAATGGTCCGGGCCATGCTGCCAATACTGCGCAAAAATGCGCAGTGGGGCCCTTAAACGCGGGCAACCACGCCTGGGCTAGGACGGCAGGCGGATGGCGCCAGGGGCGCGGGCTGCAGTAGCGGCCGTGAGGGGGTTTGCAGGAATGACCGACCAGACACCGATTTCCGCCAGCGAGCGCAAGCGCGCGCAAGAGGGCGCGGCCCAAGCCCGCATCACGGCGATGGAGCGCGCCCTGCTGCTGTGCGAATTCACCGCCGACGGCCAGTTGGTGAGCGCCAACGAGAATTTCGCGCGACTGCTCGGCGAGCGGCCCGAAGACCTCGTCGGGCGGCGCTATGTCAACCTGTGCCACAAGGGCGCGGTCGAAGACAGCGCCGCGCCGGCATTCTGGCAGCGGGCGGCCGATGGGCACGCCCAGGTCACGGCCGTGCGCCTGGCGGTGGGAGACCGCGAACCGGCCTGGGTGCGCCTGGCGTTTTCCCGGCTCGACGCCGATGACAGCACCCCGGCCCGGATCCTGGCGGTGGGGATCGACATCAGCCGCGACGGCCTGGCCCGCTTCGATGCCGAAGCCAAGCTGGACGCACTGGACCACGCCGTGGCGCTGGTGGAATTCAACATGGACGGCCAGGTGCTGGCTGCCAACGAAAACTACCTCAAGCTGACCGGCTATACCCTGGATGAAGTGCTGGGCGAGCAGCATACGCTGTTCTGCGATGCCGAGACGGCGTCGTCGGATGCCTATCGCGAACTGTGGAACACGCTGCGCCGCGGCCAATCGTGCCACGGCGCCTACAAGCGTTTCGGAAAGAACGAGTCCGATATCTGGGTGCATGCCTCCTACACCCCCATCCGCGGGGCCGACGGCAGGCTGCAGCGCATTCTCAAGATCGCCTATGACATCACGGCCCAGCGGCTGGCCACGGCCGAATACGAAGCCAAGCTGGAAGCGATCGATCGCGCCATGGCGGTGGTGGAATTCGATCTGGATGGCAACGTGATCACCGCCAACGACAACTTCCTGTCGGTCATGGGCTATTCCCCGCGCGAGATCATCGGCCAGCACCACGCCATGTTCTGCCTGCCCGAATACGTGCGCACCCGCGAATATGCCGATTTCTGGATTTCGTTGAACCAGGGCCAGTTCCAGTCCGGCCGCTTTCACCGCGTGGGCAAGCACAACCGCGACGTGTGGATCCAGGCCACGTACAACCCGGTGCTCGACTTGCGCGGCAAGCCGCGCCGCATCGTCAAATACGCCACCGACGTGACCGAGCAGGTGCAACTGGAACAGAAGATCGCCGCACGATCGCAGGAAACCGCCGGCGTCGCCGATCGGCTGGGCCGCACGATCGAGGAGATCAACCGCTCCACCGCAACCGCCAACAAGCTGGCCAACCAGACCGAGATGAAAGCCGATGAAGGTGGCGTGGCGCTCAAGTCCGCGCTGGAATCGATCGAGCTGATCCAGAAATCAGCCACCGGCATTGCCGAGATCGTGCGGGTGATTTCGGAAATTGCCGGGCAGACCAACCTGCTGGCCTTCAACGCCGAAATCGAGGCGGCGCGCGCGGGCGAACACGGCATCGGCTTTTCCGTGGTGGCCGGCGAAGTGCGCAAGCTGGCCGAGCGCAGCAGCACCGCCGCGCGCGACATCAGCCGCCTGATCGAGGAAAGCCTGGTGCGCATCGGCATGGGCACCGAGCGCGCCCAGGCGGCGCAAAGCGCGTTCAGCGCGATTGCCGCCAGCGTGGGGGATACCAGCACCGCCATCGAAGTGATCACCCGTTCGGCGCTGGCGCAGGACGAAGTGGCCCGCAACATCGTCACCCTGATCCAGGAACTGGCGGCCACCGCCCATGAACCTGCCTGATCGCGCGGCGCCAGCGCCCGCTGCCGAGGGACAAGGGGCAGGCCCGGCGGGCGGGCTGCACGGCTTGCTGCAGGTGGCCGGCATCACCCTGGCGATCCAGGCGGCCGCGATCCGCGAAGTGGTGCCGCGCCCGGCCACCCTGCTGCCGTTTCCCGTGACCCGGCCAGACCTGGCCGGTGCCATCGAAGTGCGCGGCGCGATCATTCCGGTGATCGACATGGGGTTGCTGCTGGGCCTGGGACCGGCGCAGGCGGCCGACGGCATCGTGACGATCCTGCGCCACGAAGGCCGCGTCACGGGCATCCTGCTCGACGCGATCGATGGTATTGCCCGCTTGCCGGCAACGGCGCTGGGGGCCCTGCACTATCCCGATGATGCACCGCTGCACCGCCTGTCGGCCGCCGGCTTCCTGCACGGCGCAACGCGCGGCGTGGTGCTCGACATTGCGCAACTGACCGCGATGCCCGGCCTGCCAATGGTGCCCGACAGTCTGGCAGGGCAGCGCCAGAGCCAGGCCCAACACCAGGGCGCTTCGGCCGCCCAGGCAGACGAGCCAGGCCACCGGCTGAGCGACCGGAGTGGCGATCGTGCCACGTGCCTGGTGTTTCGCGCCGGCGGGCAGCGCTTGGCGCTCGATGCCCACGCCATCGTGGCAACCCTGCCCGAATCCGCGCTGGCAACGCCGCCAGTGGAGAACGAGCTGTGGCTCGGCACGCTGGGGTGGAACGGCCTGGCCGTGCCCGCGGTGGACACGTTGCGCCTGATCGGCATCGGCAGCATCGGCCGCACCGTGGGGCGCAGTGCCGCCGTGGTCATCCACGTCGGCACGTCAGCCGGCGAGCCGCAGGACCGCAGCGGCGCCAGCGCGCGCGTCGCGCTGCTGATCGACGGGGTCGACGATATCCGCCAATTGCCGCGCCATGCCCCCGCGCCGCTGGGCACGATCGGCGTGGGGGGCGCGGGTGGCGCCCATGCCCTGGTCGATGTGGCCGGGCAACCCGTGCTGCATCTCGAGCCCACCGCGCTTGCTGGCGATCCCCGGCTGGTCGAAGTATCGGCCATGCAGGTGCCGCTGGCCAGCCCGGCCGATGCCGTGGCGGGTGCCGCTGGCCTGGGCAAGACGGCTTCGGCGGCAGCATCGGCCGCCGCTGCCGATGCGATCACCGGCGCGGTGACCGGCACCGGCGACGCGTGGTTGACGTTCCGCCTGGGCCAGGCCCGCTATGCCCTGCCACTGGCGGCGGTCGAGGCGGTCTTGCCGGGCGAACAGCCGATGCTTTCGGTCGCCGGGCAATTCCCGCTGTCCGGCGTGTTCCTGCATCGCGACAGGCCCACCCCGCTGATCGACCTGGGCGCCCGGCTGGGTTGCCCGTGCGAAGCGAGCACGGCGGCCGCGATCATGGTCGTGGTCGGCATGGAAGGCCAACGCCGCGCGTTCCTGGCCGACATGCTCTGTTCGGTCGAGCGCGTCCCGCTCCAGTCCCTGCGCGCCCAAGGGACCAGCCGGCAATTGCCCGCGGCCACGATCCGTTGCCGCGCCAACCAGACATGGGAAGTCCTCGGGCCCCAGGCCTTTGCCCTGGCGCCAGGCCCGGCCGAGGCAGCCTGACGCGCCACCGGCCTGCCCGGCACACGCTTGCGCGGCCCACGCGCGCCCTGTAGAGCGCGGGGCAATTTAGCACGTTTTGCCAAACGTTCCGTCTCGCGCAAGGACCCTTCGATGGCCGCCCAATATGCCTACGTCATGAAGAACATGACGAAAACCTTCCCCGGCGCGCAAAAGCCGGTGCTCAACAACATCAACCTGCAGTTCTACCAGGGTGCCAAGATCGGCATCGTCGGCCCCAACGGCGCCGGCAAGTCCACGCTCATGAAGATCATGGGCGGCATCGACAAGGAATTCACCGGCGAAGCGTGGCCCGGCGAAAACATCACCGTGGGCTACCTGCCGCAGGAACCGCAGCTCGATCCCACCAAGACCGTGCTGGAAAACGTCAAGGACGGCGCGCGCGAAGTGGCCGACCTGGTCGACCGCTTCAACGAGATCTCCAACATCATGGCCGATCCGCCCGAAGACGTCGATTTCGACGCGCTGATGGACGAGATGGGCGACCTGCAGGGCAAGATCGACGCGGTTGACGGCTGGACGCTCGACAACCAGCTTGAAATCGCGATGGAAGCGCTGCGCTGCCCGCCGGGTGACTGGTCGGTGGAAAGCCTCTCGGGCGGTGAAAAGCGCCGCATCGCGCTGACCCGTCTGCTTATTCAAAAGCCGTCGATCCTGCTGCTCGACGAACCGACCAACCACCTCGACGCCGAAAGCGTCGAATGGCTGGAAAACCACCTCAAGGAATATGCCGGCGCGGTGCTGATGATCACCCACGACCGCTACTTCCTCGATAACGTAGTGGGCTGGATCCTCGAACTCGACCGGGGCAAGTACTTCCCCTACGAAGGCAACTATTCGACCTACCTGGAAAAGAAGGCCAAGCGCCTGGAGCAGGAAGACCGCGAGGCGACCGGCCGCCAGAAGGCGATCAACGACGAACTCGAATGGATCCGCGCCGGCACCAAGGGCCGTCAGACCAAGTCGAAGTCGCGTATCAAGAAGTTCGAAGAACTGGTCTCTGCCCAGGAAAACCGTTCGCCCGGCAAGGCCCAGATCGTCATCCAGGTGCCCGAGCGCCTGGGCGGCAAGGTGATCGAGGCCAAGAACATCTCCAAGGCCTATGGCGACAAGCTGCTGTTCGAAAACCTTTCGTTCATGCTGCCGCCCGGCGGCATCGTCGGCGTGATCGGGCCGAACGGCGCGGGCAAGTCCACGCTGTTCAAGCTGATCACCGGCCAGGAAACCCCCGACAGCGGCGAGATCGACATCGGCTCGACCGTGCGCCTGGGCTATGTCGACCAGAGCCGCGACCACCTCGATCCCAAGAAGAACGTGTGGGAGGAAATCTCCGACGGGCTCGACTACATGAAGGTCAACGGGTTCGACACCTCGACCCGTGCCTATGTCGGCGCGTTCAACTTCAAGGGCCAGGACCAGCAGAAGAACGTCGGCAAGCTTTCGGGCGGTGAACGCAACCGCGTGCACATGGCCAAGATGCTCAAGCAGGGCGGCAACGTGCTGCTGCTCGACGAACCGACCAACGACCTCGACGTGGAAACGCTGGCGGCGCTGGAAGAAGCCATCGAAAACTTCGCTGGCTGCGCCGTGGTCATCAGCCACGACCGCTTCTTCCTCGATCGTCTCGCCACGCACATCCTGGCCTTCGAAGGCAACAGCCACGTCGAATGGTTCGAAGGCAACTTTGCCATGTACGAAGAAGACAAGCGCCGCCGCCTGGGCGATGCGGCCGACCGGCCCACGCGCCTGGCTTACAAGAAGCTGACGCGCTGAGGTTGCGCTAGGGTTCGCACCACCCCCGGCCCGCTCCTTGCGAAGAGGATCGGGCCGGGCGTGGTGGAAACCAGCCGCACCCCCCTAAGGCGCCACCCAACCCCCTTCCCAACCCTGCGGCCCGCGCGCGAACCGCGCCCGCACGCCCCCATGGGCATCGAGCCTGAGCCAATCGAGGGTCTCCGGCTCTACCAGCAGGACGGCAAAGGCGGCCCGGCCGGCCTCCGTTTCCGCCAGGGTGGGCCGGCGGGCAAGGAGATCGGCGGGCAAAGCGCTGCCCGGTGCATCGAGCGGTGCGCCGGGGCCGGCCTCGGCCAGGTAGCAACGCCGGCTGAACGCAGCGGCCTTGTCCCATGCCGCATCCGCCGTCGGCCCCGCTTGCTCGATTCGCGCCGGACCAGACAAACGCAATTGCACGCGCGCGACAGGGTCATAGGCGAGCACGCTGGCACGGCCATGCGTGGCAACCGTCATCACCTTGGGGCTGCGCGCATCGGTGTGGAAGCGCAGCGCCGACAGCGCCGGGCCCACCGCACGCAAAACCATGATCCGCATTTCGCCATCGGGCGTGCCCACCACCGGCGCATGCATCGCCGCAGTGCGATCGGCAACGGCCGCTTCCAACCGGGCCTGCGCGTCGGCGATCGTCTGTTCCAGGCTGTCCATCGCAGCGCTGTGGCGCGGACGGCCGGGGTCTGCCAAGATGAACGTGGGGGCACCAAGCCGGTTCAGCGATGCGACAGCGGCGCAGGTTTAGAAACATCAGCAAGCGATGGGAAACAAACCGCCACCGCCCGACGTTTCGAGTAGGTGAACCAAGGGAGACGGCCATGGCCGCCAGCAGCAAGTGGAAATCGAAGATCGGCGCGGCCCTGGCCGTCGCCACTCTGGCCGCCGCCATTCCGGCCACGGCCTTTGCCCAGGAACGCGGCGAGCATCGCGGCGGTGAAAACCGCGGTGGTGGTGAAAATCGTGGCGGCGGCAACCGCGGCGGGGGCTTCCCCGGCGGCGGTGGCGGCGCCCCGCGCGGCGAACAGGCACGCCCCGCACCCCAGGCGCCACCCCAGGCGCAGCCTCCCCGCGGTCCGCAGGGCGGCTTTGGCGGCGGTTATCAGAACCAGCCCGGCGGCTGGCGCGGCGGCCATGCCGTACCCCAACCGGGCCAGGCGCCGCAGCCTTCGTGGAACAACGGCAACGGGCGTCCGGGTGGCGACCGTCCCGGCGGCGATCGGCCCGGCGGCGGCAACCCGTCAACCCGCCCCGTGCCGCAGCCCGGTTGGCAGGGTGGCGATCGCGGTCCCGGCCGTCCCGGCTGGAACGACAACCGCGGGCCGGATCGCCCCGGTTGGAATGACAACCGCGGGCCGGGTCGCCCTGGTTGGAACAACGACCGTGGCCCTGGCCGTCCCGGCTGGAACAACGATCGCGGACCGGGTCGTCCGGGTTGGAACAACGATCGCAGCCCGTGGCGGGGCGACTGGCGCCAGGATCGCCGGTATGACTGGCAGGGTTGGCGCAATGGCCACCGCGACTTGTTCCGCGGCCCGCGCTATTTCGCCCCGCTGCCGAACTATCGCTACAACCGCTTGAATATCGGCATCTATCTGGGTGCGCCGTTCTTCTCGCAGCAGTACTGGATCACCGATCCGTGGGCCTATCGCCTGCCGCCGGCCTACCCGCCCTATCGCTGGGTGCGCTATTATGACGACGTGGTCCTGATCGATACCTATACCGGCCAAGTCGTGGACGTGATCTACGATTTCTTCTGGTAAGATGGTTAAGGCGGGGCCAGCCCGGTGGGTTGGCCCCGTTGACCTGGCAAGCGGCGCGTGGCCATAGAAAGGCCATGCGCCGTTTTCGTGTTGGTCAGATCGTGCCGATGGCCGTGAGGATATTGCGCATCATGGTCAGCCCGTCGTTCGTCAGCCTGACATAGCGACGGCGCAAGTCGCCGGTATCGGCCTGGCGATAGAGCAAGCCCTCGCGCTCAAGCCGGGCGATCCAGCGCAGGATCGTGGTCGAAGGCACGCCCGCTTCCACGCACACGCTCGAAACCTGCAGTTCCGTCCCGCTGTTGTAGGCGATGAACAAGTCGAGCAGAATGTCCCAGGCCGGCTCTCCAAACAGGCCTTTGACCGGCGTAGCCCCGTCGCGGCGACGGCGGAGCGCATAAAGCGCCTTGGCAACGCGGAAGGCCTCCGCCTCGACATCGACTAGGGCATCCAAAGGAACGCGACCTCCCAGATCAGGAATGGCTTTACTGTCTAAGGGGAGTGCAGGCGCGAATGACATGTGCGGCACAGTTGACACCGTTGGTTTCGCGAGGCCTTCTGTTGGGCCCCCCAGGCCCCAACCGCAGGACAGCTTCAGGTTAACTACATCTTGCAATAACCCACTATCGACAATATTTCGCATGAATTATCAACGATTTCGGTCCACATCGGACCAAAACTTGGTGAACTCGAATTCCACCGGGTTTTCCTGGCATTCGGCCAAGCCGGCTTGCCGCCATCGCGCCCTTGCGTCATGACGATCCGATCATGGTTTTGTTCCGTTCCGACCGTCATCCTGACATGGCCGACCTCAAGCGCATCGGTAGCCAGGTCCGCGCGCGACTCGATGCAGATCCGGCCGCCTACCGCATTCCCGTCGAAGATTTCGAGATCTATGCCGTGGGCGAATTCTTCACCCGCGCCGAATGCGAGCGCCTGATCGGGGTTGTCGATTCCGTGGCGCGCCCGTCGGATACTTACAGCAACGATGGTGGCCGCACGAGCTATAGCGGCGACGTCAATCCGCACGATCCGTTCATTCGCATGTTGCAGCGCCGGATCGACGACCTGATCGGCCTCGACCCCGCCTATGGCGAAACCATCCAGGGCCAACGCTATACGCCGGGCCAGGAATTCAAGGCGCACTTCGATCATTTCCGCCCGTCTGACCCGATGTGGGCGGAGGAAATGCGCAACGGCGGCCAGCGCAGCTGGACGGCAATGGCCTATCTCAACGCGGTGGAGGAAGGCGGCTCGACCGACTTTCCCAAAGTGAACCTGTCGATCCCGCCCCAGCAGGGTGCCCTGCTGATCTGGAACAACATGTCCCCCGATGGCCGCCCCAATGCCAAGAGCCTCCATGCCGGCACGCCGGTTATCCGGGGCGTGAAATACGTGCTGACCAAGTGGTATCGGTCGCGCCCGTGGAATTGATGCCCGCGACGCGGCCGCTTCATGCCCTGTTGCTGCTTGCGCTGGTCGGCGCTCCGGTTGGGGCCAAGGCCCAGATCACCCAGCCCGCTCCGGCTTCGGCGCCGGCTTCCACCACCGTTTCGCCCAATGCCGCGCTCGATGCGCTGCTGGCGCAGGACGACGCAGCCCGCCGTGCGCTTGACCCGCTCGATACGCTCGAACGGGGCGAACCGCTTGCCGCCAGCAGCTTTCGCATGGTGTTCGATCCGGCGCTCACCACGATGCAGCGCGCGCGCAACGCGGCCGCGCGCGATGCCCTGGCGCGGATCGACCTGGCCACGCTCGATGCCCCGCACCGCATCTCGGCCCGGGCCTATGCCGCGGTGCTCGACGATGAACAGGCCATGCTCTCGCCCGAGGTGGCCGATATGCTGGCGATGATGCCGCTCAACCCGGTGGGCGGGTTGCAGGTGGAATATCCCGGCCTGGCTTCTGCCGGCGGGCCGGCCTCGCTGGAAACCGCAGCCGATCACGCCGCCAACCTGGCGCGCGACCGCGCGCTGCCCCAGGTCTTTGCCGCCGCGATCGCGCGCTATCGCGAAGGCCTGGCGCGCGGGGTAACCAGCCCCCGTGCCGTGGTCGAAACGCTGATCGGGCAGATCGACGCACTGCTGGCCCGCCCGCCCGAACACTCCCTGTTCATGAGCCCGGCGCAACAGCCGCTGGGCCTGGCCGAAAGCGGCAAAGGCGGGGGCAAGACCGCCGTGCTCGCCCGCACGCGCCTGCGCGCCGAATATCGCGCCGCCACGGTCGAGGCAGTCTATCCAGCCTATCGCACCCTGCGCGCGTTCCTGGCCGACGAATATCTGCCCGCCACGCGCGAGAGCGTGGGCCTGGCCGCCCTGCCCGGCGGCGCGACGCTCTATCGCGCCCTGCTGCACCATCACACCACGCTCGATCTCGATCCTGCGCAGGTTCATGCCCTGGGCCTGGCCGAAGTGGCGCGCATCCAGGCCGAGATGGATACGGTGAAGCGACAGTTGGGCTTTGCCGGGCCGCTGCGTGCGTTCTTCGATGCGATCCGTGTCGACCCACGCTATCATCCGCGCAAGGCCGAAGATCTGGCGCAAGGCTATCGGCGTGTGGCCCAAGTGGTGGCGGCCCAGGCGCCGCGCTTTTTCGTGACCATGCCACGCACGCCGCTGCTGATCCTGCCGCACCCCGCCTATCGCGCGCGGTTCGAGGCGGGCGGCAGCTATAGCCCCGGCAGCGCCGACGGCACCCGGCCGGGCGTGTTCTATTACAACACGTTCGATCTCAAGAGCCGGTTTCTGACCGGCATTGCCACGCTCTATCTGCACGAAGGCGCACCGGGCCACCATTTCCAGATCAGCCTGGCGCAGGAGAATCCGAACCTGCCCGATTTCCAGCGCTATGGCGGCAACACCGCCTATGTCGAAGGCTGGGCGCTCTATGCCGAAACGCTGGGCTATCCCATGGGGCTCTTCGACGATCCGATGCAGCACTGGGGCACGCTGGACGACGAGATGCTGCGCGCCATGCGCCTGGTCGTCGATACCGGGCTGCACAGCCAGGGCTGGAGCCGGCAACAGGCGCTGGACTATATGCTGACCAATTCCGGCATGGGCCGCAGTGACGCCCAGGCGGAAGTGGATCGCTATATCGCCGATCCCGGCCAGGCCGTGGCCTACAAGATCGGCGCCCTGACCATCCAGCGCCTGCGCGGCGAGGCCGAGGCGCGCCTGCGCGCCCGCTTCGACTTGCGCGCGTTTCATGCGCAAGTCCTGGGCAGCGGCGCGCTTCCGCTGCCGGTGCTGGAAAGCAAAGTGCGAGACTGGATAGCGGAACAGGCGGCGCGTTGATCGCGCAGAAGGCAGCGGGACCCCGGATCAAGTCCGGGGTGACGAAATTTTCAGCTGATTTAGATATTTAACGTCACCCCGGACTTGATCCGGGGTCCCGCTTTATCCTGCAATGCCATACCAGAACCAGGCGCGGGTGGTTTCCAGAATGATTTCACACAAAGCCACAAAGACACGAAGAAAAGCCCTCTCTTTGTGTCTTTGTGGCTTTGTGTGGGATTTTCGGAAACGGAACTGACGTCTCGATTGCGCGCGCCAAGTTCACATAAAATACCCCTTCGCGGAGCCCGCTGGAACGAACGTGATTGGTGGAAAGTGGACGTCACTATGTGAACTAATCGAGCACCTTCAGAACAGAGACGGTGAGCTTCCAAAAGATGTAGGTATCAAGGCAGACCAGCGGCGCAAACAGCACGCCGTATGAGATCCTATCAGGAAATCTGACCATCGTGATCGCTGCAACGTGTAGCAAGCCGATGGCGGTCAAAATCACCCAAAGCATTTTACGGCGCCGCAATTGCCACGTCAGTCCGACGAGCAGGCAGAGGACACCAACCGAGAAAGCAGCAAAGAGTGGCGCTGCATCTTCTCTGACCCACGCGGTTCCGATAAACACCACTAAGACGGCAACCGTGCCAATCGCAAAAAGCTGCTTCGGTGGATCAATCTCATTGTAGATGTCCGTACCGTCGTCCATTGCATTGAAATCCGTCAGCTAACGGCAACAAAGTGCCACCCTACTCGGATGTCCGCAACTGGCCGAAATTCGACGCTAGGACACCTCCAACCCTCACCCCAACAACTGCGGCCCCAGCGCGGGATCGAGGTCGCGCGGGCGCGTCAGCGCCACCAGCCGGGCGCAGCCTGCGTCCACGTCGGCCCAGCGGGCCACGTCCAGTTCCAGCACGGCGAAAGTGGCGGTGGGGAACTTGGCTTCCACCACGTCGCGCAAGGGGCTGGTGCCGTCGTCGGGCACGAGGTCGAAGATCAGGTCTTCCAGGCCCGGATTGTGGCCGATCATCAGCACGCTGCCGGGATCGCCGGGCAATTCGCGCAAGAGGTCCAGCAGCGTGGCCGAACTGGCGAGGTAGATGCGCCGGTCCCATTCCACCGGGAACACGCGGTTCCAGGCCTTGCTTGCCCATTCGATGGTTTCGGCCACGCGCACGGCTGGTGAGGCGATCACGCGGTCGAAGCGGCGGCCGCTGGCGCGCACGTGCTCGCCCATGGCCACTGCGCCGCGCTGGCCGCGTTCGTTCAAGGGCCGATCGAAATCGCGGGCGCGGGCATCGCTCCAATCCGATTTGGCATGGCGGAACAGGGCAAGCGTCTTCACGGCACGTTCTCGTCTTTGGCTGCCAACACGCGTTCATCAACACGCCCGGCGATGGATTGTAAAGCCTGCTCCAAACTTACCCGGCGGACCGGCGTGCCTTCGGGGAAGGCCGACAGCAGGCGGGATGGGAACGCAGACGACAGTACGACGAAATGGCCGCGATCGTCGGCCGAGCGGATCAGCCGGCCAAAGGCCTGCGCCAGCCGCGCGCGGATGATGCGATCATCGTGCCCTTGTGCGCCGCCTTCCTCGCGCGGGGCAGCAAGGCGCCGGGCGCGGTGGAGGATCGAGGGCTTGGGCCAGGGCACTTGCTCCATCACCACCAGGCGTAGCGACTGGCCGGGCACGTCCACCCCGTCACGCAGGGCATCGGTGCCGAGCAGCGAAGCGCGCGGATCGTCGCGAAAGATGTCCACCAGCGTGCCGGTGTCGATCGGATCGACATGCTGGGCATAGAGCGGCAGCCCGCCGCGCGCCAGGCGGTCGGCAATGCGGCCATGCACTGCGCGCAACCGGCGGATCGCGGTGAACAGGCCGAGCACGCCGCCGCCGCTCGCCTCGATCAGGCGGGCATAGGCGCCGGCGAGCGCGGCGATGTCGCCCTTGGGCACGTCGGTGACGATCAGCACTTCGGCCTGCCGGGGATAGTCGAACGGGCTCTTGGCGGCGAAAAGTTGCGGCTGCACGTCGATGCGCGGCGCGCCGCTGCGGGTAATCGCGCCACTCCAATCCCCGCCATCGGTCAGCGTCGCCGACGTCATCAGCACGCCGTGCGCGGGCGCCAGCACCACTTCGGCAAAGGGCTTCATCGGGTCGAGGTGGTGGCGGTGCAGCCCCATGTCCCATTCGCGCCCGTCCGACCGGTCTAGCGCGAGCCAATCGACATAATCGGGATCGGTCGGGCCACCCAGCCGCCCGAGCAGGGCGATCCATCCGGCCAGCAGATCGGTGCGCCACTGGATCGCACTGCGGGCGCCTTCGATCCGCGCGCGGGCCTGCCCGTCGAGCCAGTCCGGCCCTTCTTCCACGATCGCTTCCAACCGCAAGGACAGGCGCAACAACGGCTGGCGCAAGTCTTCCAGCGCTTCAAGAGCGGCAGCGGCGGCTTCCAACAGCGGGCCGTCCAGTTGCGCAGCCTCGGTCTCAAGGCCATAGCCTGCCTCGGTGCCGCCGCTTTCGTCGCGCGCCAGCACGGTGGCCCGCACCGCGGCGAGCAGCCGCTCCACCGGCCCATCGGGCGCACCATCGCCAATGCGCGCCAGCCAGCCATCGGCCGGCAGCAGTTCGGCCGCCTCGCGCGCCTGGGTGATCGCAATGGCGCCGTCCTCGTCATAGCTGGCCACGTCTGCCAGCCGCGCCGACAGGCCGCGCCGCCGCCCGCGTGACTTGCCTTCGGGGCCGATCACCCAGCGGCGCAACTCGATCGTTTCGGCGCCTGTCAGCGCCGCGCCAAACGTGCTGTCGGCCGCATCGAACACATGGTGCCCTTCGTCGAACACGATGCGCGTGGGCCGCTGCGCCGCATCGCGCCCGCGCGCGGCGTTGACCATGACCAGCGCATGGTTGGCGATCACCAGTTCGGCCTCGGCGCTGGCGCGCGCGGCCCGCTCGATGAAGCATTTGCGATAGTGCGGGCAGCCGGCATAGACGCATTCGCCGCGCTGGTCGGTCAGCGCCGCGATCCCGCGCTTGCGGAACAGCGTGCCCAGCCAGCCCGGCAGGTCGCCGCCGATCATGTCGCCATCCTGGCTATAGGCCGCCCAGCGCGCCACCAGGTGTGCCAGGATCGCCGGGCGCCCGGTAAACCCGCCCTGCAACGCGTCTTCCAGGTTGAGCAGGCACAGGTAATTCTCGCGCCCCTTGCGCACCACCACCGGCGCGGCCGCCTTGCTGCCCGGTGCAGGCTGGGCAAAGGCCCGCCGGCTTTCGCGGCGGAGCTGGCGTTGCAGCGCCTTGGTATAAGTGGATACCCAGACCGTGCCGCCCGAACGCTCTGTCCACAGCGAAGCCGGCGCCAGATAGCCCAGCGTCTTGCCGGTGCCCGTGCCCGCCTGGGCCAGCACCACGTGCGGCTGGCGCGCGCCGCGGCGCGGGGCAAACATCTGCGCGGCCTGGGTGGCAAAGGCGCGCTGGCCCGGCCGGTCTTCCGCGCCCGCCCCGGTCAGATTGGCCAAGCGCGCTTCCACCGCCTGCGAATCGAGCGTGACTTGCGCCGGCTGCGGCCGCTCGCCCGCCTCGTCCCATTCGGGCAGGCGCGAAAACAGCCAGCGTTCGGCGCGTTCGGGCCGGGCAATGCACCCGCTCAGCAGCGTGGACCAGGGCCAGCGCAGCTTGATCATGGATTGGAGCGCGCTCCATGCCCCTTCCCGCTCCGCCCAATCGGGCGCGGCGGTGGTGGCCAGCAGCGCCTCGGCTGCCTGTTGCAGCAGCAGCGGCACATCGGCGTCGCCCGCCGGCTGCGGCAGGCCAAGCGCATTGGCCAGCCCCTTGGGGGTGGGCACCACGAACCGCGCCGGGTGGATGAAGGCGTAGAGTTCGAGCAGATCGAGGCCGGAAAGATCGGGATAGCCCAGCCGGTTGGCCACCAGCGGCGCATTGAGCATGAGCAGCGGCGTATCGGCTGCCGCCACGATCGCCTCGCCCTTGCCGACCGTGCGGGTGGACGGGAACAGGTCCACCCCGCGCAGCCAGCAACCGCCGTGGCTGGCGTGAATGGCGGGCAGGTCAAGCGCCGGCGGGGCAGGATTGCCCGGGTCTGGAACAGCAGGATCGGCCATCTTCCACCCTGTGAACGAAAATGGAACGCGGGGCAAGATCGCGCAAGGTCACCCACGTTGCACTTAAACATTCCCGCCCCGCGCCGTCTTTGCTCCCGAGCCGGATGGGAACCGCCGGATCGTCACTCAACCCATAGTGGAGAATGGGAAAATGGCAGTCATCAACACCAATATTGCGGCGATCCGTGCCGCCAATGCTTCGATCACCGCGTCGGCCCAAGCCGGCGTCGCCATGCAGCGCCTGTCGACCGGCAAGCGCATCAACAGCTCGAAGGACGACGCGGCGGGCCTCGCCATCACCACCACCATGACCTCGCAGATCCAGGGCATGCAGCAGGGGGTGCGCAACGCCAACGACGGCATCTCGATGGCGCAGACCGCAGACGGCGCGCTGAACGAAGTGACCAACATGCTTCAGCGCATTCGCGAACTGGCCGTGCAGGCCAAGTCGGCCACCTATCAGGACTCCGACCGCACCGCGATGCAGTCGGAAGTGAGCAACCTGACCGCGCAGATTTCCGACGTGCTGAACAACTCGCTGTTCAACGGCAACAACATGTTCAAGGTGATGACCAGCACGCCCGCCGCCGACGGCAGCGATGACCTCACGCTCGACATCCAGGCCGGTGCCGACACCAACAACGTCGTCACCCTGCGCTCGGTCGCGTTCGACGGGCAGGTCCTGTTCGGCTCAGGCCTGTCGGCTTATGATGAAACGGCCACGCAGGCGCTCGACGTGAGCGACTCTTCGGTCGCCGCCACCACCATGGACAACGTGGATTCCGCGCTCATCCAGGTCAACGCCGTCCGCGCCGAATTTGGCGCCGGCCAGAACCGCTTGCAGTCGGTGGTCAACAACCTGACCGACAATGTCACCAACCTTTCCGATGCGCGCAGCCGCATTCTGGATACCGATTATTCTGCTGAAACCACCGCCATGGCCAAGGCGCAGATCCTGGCCCAGGCGTCGACTGCGATGATCTCGCAGGCGAACCAGAACCAGCAGAATGTCCTGACGCTCCTGAAGTAAGAACCCCCATCCACACCTCGCTTCTGGAGCCTCCACGGAAATGCGGCACAGTCCTCCCTCGGGCTGTGTCGCATTTTCGCGTCGGCCAAACAGAGCACGCGCCCAAATGCCTTGCCTTCCCGCCCGCCAAGCGCGAAAGGGCGGGAACCATGACCCAAACCGAACTCACCACCGCCGCCCAAGTGTCGAAGTCCTGGCCGTTCGAGGAAGCGCGCAAGCTGGTCAAGCGCTATCCCGGCGGCAAAAAGGATGCAGGCGGCAATCTGGTGCCGGTGCTGTTCGAAACCGGCTACGGCCCCTCGGGCCTGCCGCATATCGGCACGTTCCAGGAAGTCTTGCGCACCACGCTGGTGCGCCGCGCCTATGAAACGCTGACCGGCGGCCATCCCACGCGCCTCGTGGCCTTTTCCGACGACATGGACGGGCTGCGCAAGGTGCCCGACAACGTGCCCAACAAGGACCTGCTCACCGCCCACCTGCAGGAGCCGCTGAGCCGCATTCCCGATCCGTTCGGCAAGTTCGAAAGTTTTGCCCACCATAACAACGCCATGCTGCGCGAATTCCTCGATCGCTTCGGCTTCGACTATGAATTCGTCTCGGGCGCCGATCGCTACAATTCCGGCGCGTTCGATGAAGCGCTCAAGAACGTGCTGCGCCATTTCGACGCGATCATGGGCATCATGCTGCCCACCCTGCGCGAGGAACGCCGCAAGACCTATTCGCCGGTCCTGCCGATCTCGCCCAGCAATGGCCAGGTGCTGCAAGTGCCGATCGAAGTGGTCGATGCCGAGGCCGGCACGATCCGCTTTACCGACGCCGATGGCGCGATGGTCGAACAATCGGTGCTGGGCGGCAAGTCCAAGCTGCAATGGAAGGTCGACTGGGCGATGCGCTGGGTCGCCCTGGGCGTCGATTACGAGATGTGCGGCAAGGACCTGACCGACAGCGTGACCCAGTCGGGCCGCATCGCCCAGGTGCTCGGCGGGCGCCGCCCCGAAGGCCTGATCTACGAGCTTTTCCTCGATGAAAAGGGCGAGAAGATCTCCAAGTCCAAGGGCAATGGCCTGACCATCGAACAGTGGCTGGACTATGGCAGCGAGGAATCCTTAAGCTTCTACCTGTTCCGCGAGCCCAAGAGCGCCAAGTCGCTGCACGTTGGCGTGATCCCGCGCGCGGTGGACGAATACTGGCAGTTCCGCGAAAAGCTCGCCAGCCAGCCGATCGAGCAGCAGCTGGGCAACCCGGTGTGGCACCTGCTGCGCACCAATGGCGAACAAGTCGGCGCGGGCGACAAGCTGCCCGTCACCTATGGCCTGCTGCTCAACCTTGTCGGCGTGCTCGGCGCCCATGCCACGCGCGAGCAGGTCTGGTCGTACCTGGCCAACTATGTCGAGAATGCAGACCCTGCTGCGCACCCCGCGCTCGATGCCCTGGTCACCCGCGCGCTGGCCTACAACCGCGATTTCATCGCCCCCACCCTGGTGCGGCGCAAGCCCGAGGCCGGCGAAGCCGCCGCGCTCGCCGCGCTGGACGAGGAACTGGCTGCCACCAGCGACGATGCCACCGCAGAAGAACTGCAGAACATCGTCTATGAAATCGGCAAGGACCCGCACTATGGGTTCGAAACCCTGCGTGACTGGTTCAAGGCGCTCTATGAAACCCTGCTGGGTTCGCCCCAGGGCCCGCGCATGGGCAGCTTCATCGCGCTCTATGGCGTTGGCAACACGCGCAAGCTGATTGCCGAGGCGCTGGAGGGCTGAGGCCCCGCGCAAGCACGGGGCGCCCGGCATGATCCACCTGCCTACGGCGCCCTTTGCCCATATCGCGTTCGACCTGGCCGCCTGGGCGAGCGCCAGCCTGGTTGCCTGGCGCCAGCACCGCGCCTGGCCCCAGGGCACGCAAACCCTGCTGCGGTTGACGGCGCCGGGCTATTATCGCTGGCTGGCCGTGGGCGCCTTGATCGGCGCCTGGCTGGCCGGCACGCTCAACACCCTGCGCCTGACCGCCTTGCCGCTGCATTGGGCACCCTCGCACAGTGTCGCCGGCGCGCTGGCCGGGGGCATCGCGGCGGTGGAACTGTGGAAGTGGCGCCACGGCGTGCGCGGCTCCACCGGCGGATCGTTCGTGCTGCCGATGGCCACGGGCATCATGGTCGGCCGCCTGGGCTGCCTGTTTGCCGGGCTGCCCGATCTCACCTATGGCACCCCTACCACGCTGCCCTGGGCGGTGGACCTGGGCGATGGCACGGGCCGGCATCCGGTGCAGCTTTACGAAAGCGCGGCCATGGCGCTGTTCATCGCCGTTTTCGTGGTGGCGCGGCGGCGCGGCGCAGGCTGGGCGCGGCACCACGCGTTCCACGCCTTTGCCATCTGGTATGGCACGCAACGCTTCGTGTGGGAATTTTTCAAGCCCTATCCAAATCTTGTCGGCCCGTTTAACCTGTTCCACCTGATCTGCGGGGGACTGGTCGTCTATGGCATCGTGTATTGGCGAAACGACGCAAGACGCGGTGCGCAAGGTGGCGCCTTATGTGTTTCACAGCCAGACGACGAGCCTGTGCGAAACCTGCCTTGAACCCGTTCCCGCCAAAGTTATCATCGAAGGCGAGCGGGTCTACTACCTCAAACGCTGCCGCGACCACGGCGTCCAGAAAACCCTGATCAGCGATGATCTGGACTATTGGCGCGCACAAAAGCTGTGGCTGAAACCGGGCGATCGCCCACTCACCGCGCAGACCCGAACCGAGGCCGGCTGCCCGTTCGATTGCGGGCTGTGCCCCGATCACGAACAACATTCGTGCCTGGCCATCATCGAGGTCAACAGCGCCTGCAACCTCGCCTGCCCGGTATGCTTTGCCGATGCGGCCGATGCCCACGGCAGCCATCGCCCCCTGGCAGAGATCGAGCGCATGCTCGACGCGCTGGTGGCCAGCGAGGGCGAGCCGGACCTGGTGCAGATCTCCGGCGGGGAGCCGACGCTCCACCCCGATTTCTTCGCCATTCTCGACGCGGTGAAAGCCCGCCCGATCCGCCACGTGATGATCAATACCAATGGCCTGCGCATTGCCCAGGATGCCGCCTTCGTGGCGCGGCTGGCCAGCTATGCCCCGGCGCTGGAAGTCTATCTTCAGTTCGACGCACTGGACGATGATGCCCTGGTCAACCTGCGCGGCGCCCGGCTGGCGCGCATCCGGCAGCAGGCGCTGGCCGCGCTGGAGGCGGTAAACCTTGCGACCACGCTGGTCTGCGTGGTGAAGCGCGGGGTGAACGACGATCAGGTTGCGCCGATCATCCAGCACGCGCTGACCTGGCGCTGCGTGCGCGGCGTCACGTTCCAGCCGGTGCAGGATGCAGGGCGCAACGAAGGTTTCGATCCGGCGGAAAACCGTGTGCTGCTCACACAGATCCGGCACGAAGTGGGCAAGTCTGGCGTGTTCGATACGCAAGACATGATTCCCCTGCCCTGCAATCCGGACCAGATTTCCATCGGCTATGGCCTGCGCCAGGGTGCGGATGTCACGCCGATCACCCGCCTCCTCCCGCGCGAGGTGATTCTCGCCGGGCCGAACACGATCAGCTATGAAGCCTATCCGCAATTGCGCGCCGGGCTGCTCGATCTGCTCTCGCTGGCCACCACGCAGGCCAACACCACCGACAAGCTGGCCGGCGTGCTGTGCTGCCTGCCCCAGGCGATGGTGCCGCAAGACCTGGGCTATGAGCACAGCTTTCGCGTCGTGATCCTGCAATTCCTCGATCGCTACAATTTCGATCTGGCAACGGTGAAGCGCAGTTGCGTTCACTTCGTGACCGAAGCGGGGCAGATCATCCCCTTCGATACCTACAACACGTTCTATCGCAGCGGGGCCGAGGGCGCCGGCGTTGTCGCACGGCATCGCGCGCTGGCGGGAGAGCGGGCATGACCCGGTTGATCGGCGCCATCCTCCAGGCGGTTGGGCTATTGATTGCCGGCGCGAGCGGGCTCTGCTCCGCCTGGTTCACGATCATGATGGGAACCAGCGGCGATTTCGGACCACTGCCGGGCCTCTTGCTGCTGGTCGCCCTCTTCGGCGGCATACCCTTTGCGTTCGGCCTCGGCTTCTTCTTTCTGGGCAAGCGTATCGCGCGCAAAACGCCGATCGACGAAAGCGACACGTTTCGATGAAACAAGCCCCCTTCCGCGCTGTGCGGAAGGGGGCCTGATCAAGCACATGGTGGCGTGCCTTACGGCAGCAGCACTGCGTTCACCACGTGCACCACACCATTCGACTGCGGCACGTCGGCGATCGTCACGGTGGCCTTGCCACCCTTGGCGTCGGTCAGCACCACGTTGCTGCCATCGAGGCTGGCGGTCAGCGGTTCGCCTTCCACGGTGGTGAGGCTGGCGCTGCCGCCGCCGGCCTTGATCTTGGCGACGAGATCGGCCGAGGTAACCTTGCCGGCCACCACGTGATAGGTCAGCACCTGGGTGAGCTGCGCCTTGTTCTCGGGCTTGAGCAGGGTGTCCACCGTGCCGGCGGGCAGCGCGGCGAAGGCTTCATTGGTGGGGGCGAACACCGTGAACGGACCCTTGCCGTTCAGCGTGTCGACGAGGCCCGCGGCCTTGACCGCAGCCACCAGCGTGGTGTGATCGGACGACTTGGACGCATTTTCGACGATGGTCTTGGTGCCGACCATCGCGGCGCCGCCAACCATCTTGGACGCGGCGGCCTGCGCGGCCGGGGTCATCACCAGCGCCAGCCCGAGGGCGGCGATCGATGCGGTGAACTTGCCTTTCAGCATGGGAAACTCTCCACTGCGGCATAATTGCCGCGGGTGAAACCATGCCTGTGCGGCGCGGTTCCGCAGCGCCGCCGTGCCCACAAGGGCAAGCGGGAAGGCAACAAACTGCATGGAAAGGATTTTTGCCGATAAGGCAGACAAAACCTGCCCTTTGGGGCGTGTCTGGAGCACGATGGCGTTTCATGGAAACGTGATCGTGCTCCATCTCGTGCGATTGGTAGACAAAAACCGGTTCCCGCTTTTTGTCAGCGCACTCTAAATCAGCTTTCGTCCAGCGCCACGGCCAGGCCGCTGCGAATGCGCTCAAGATGAACGCGCAGGCGCGCGATGGCGGCCACCAGTTCGGTTTCCAGCGCGGGTGCACCCGCTGCAGCCGGATGTGCCGCGGCCTGCGGCGCAGGCGCGGCTTGCGTCACCGCAGTGGACGGTGCGGGCACGGAGACAGGCGGCGCGGCATCGGGGCGCAAGCCACTTTCCAGCGCCTGGCGGGCGCCGCGAATGGTGTAGCCTTCGCGGTTGAGCAGGCGATCGATCGTGGCCACCAAGGCGACATCCTGCGCCCGGTAGTAACGCCGGTTGCCAGCACGCGTCAGCGGACGCAGCATCGGGAACTGTTCTTCCCAATAGCGCAGCACGTGCGGTTTCACGCCCAGGATCCGGGCCACCTCTCCGATCGTGCGCAAGGCATCGGGTGCCTTGCCATCATCAATCACACCATCGGGAGAAACGAGATGGCCCTTATCCGTCATGCATCCAATCTATCAGGAACCGTCGCTGATGCGATCCTTCAGCATCTGGCTGGCCCGGAAGGTGAGCACGCGACGTGGCGTGATCGGCACTTCCACCCCGGTCTTGGGGTTGCGCCCGATGCGTTCGGCCTTGTCCCGCAACAGGAACGTGCCGAAACCGGAAATCTTGACGTTCTGGCCATCGGCCAGCGCGCCACTCATATGCTGCAAAATCGCCTCGACCATTTCGAGGGAGTCCGCCCGCGAGAGGCCAACCCGACGATTGATGCTTTCGGCCAGATCGGCCCGTGTCAGCGTACCTACAGAACGCATGGTATATTTTACCCCCCGGTAAAAAAATCCCTTCCCGTCCTACACAATAGCGCGTTTTGCCGGACAGGCAATGCCATCCATTCCGCTGAAACCTTGATGGATTTTTCGCGCAGCAAAAATCCAGTTCCAATCGGACTGTTTCGGATCGTTTCAGGCATCCCCACGCGCTGAACCGATCCCTCCTGCATCGCTTTCGTGTGCGAATCACACGCGGGCGATACAGGCACCCCAGGTAAAGCCGCCGCCCATCGCTTCGAACACGACAAGGCTGCCCGGCTTGATGCGACCATCGCGCACCGCTGTGTCATAAGCCAGCGGCACCGAAGCGGCGCTGGTGTTGGCATGGCGATCCACCGTCACCACCACTTTTTCCGCCGGCAGCCCCAGCTTGCGCGCGGTGGCATCGAGAATGCGGGAATTGGCCTGATGCGGCACGACCCAATCGAGATCGGCCGGAACGTGGCCGGTGGCCACCAAGACTTCTTCCAGCACCGACGCCAGGTTCGTCACCGCGTGGCGGAACACTTCGCGCCCCTTCATCCGCAGCTTGCCTACGGTGCCGGTGGTCGATGCGCCGCCATCCACGTAAAGCAGCTGGTTGTGCGCGCCATCGGCATGCAGGCGCGTGGCCAGGATGCCGGGCGCGGCCGGGTCGGCATCGTCCACGTCGCGCGCTTCCAGCACCATGGCGCCCGCGCCATCGCCGAACAGCACGCAAGTGGTGCGATCTTCCCAATCGAGGATACGGCTGAACGTTTCCGCGCCGATCACCAGCGCGCGGCGGGCCATGCCGGTGCGCAGCATCGAATCGGCCGTGCCCAGCGCATAGAGGAAGCCCGAACACACGGCCGCCACGTCGAACGCCATGCCACCGTTGCAGCCCAGGTTGTCCTGCACGATCGTGGCGGTGGCGGGAAAGGTCTGGTCGGGCGTGGCCGTGGCCAGCACGATCAGGTCGATGCTCGATGCCTCGATCCCGGCGGCTTCGATCGCGCGGCGGGCGGCGAGAGTGGCGAGGGTGGCCGTGGTTTCGCCCTCCCCGGCAATGTGGCGCATGCGGATGCCGGTGCGCTCGACGATCCATTCGTCGGTGGTATCCACCATCTGCGCCATTTCGGCATTGGAAACGACGCGTTTTGGCAGAGCAGAGCCGCTGCCGGTAATAACCGAGCGCACAGTCACAGCGCGGTTTCACCTTCCGTGTTGGCCGCGCGGCGCCGGGCCGGCTGGCGAATCGTGTCCGGGTCCACCGCTGCCACGTCGGCGGCGATGCGTTCGATCAGGTTTTCTTCCAGCAGGCGCGCGGTCACGGCCACGGCATTGGCCACCCCCATGGCCGATGCACTGCCGTGGCTTTTCACCACCACGCCGTTGAGGCCGAGGAAAACCGCCCCGTTGTGATTGTTGGGATCAAGATGATGCTTGAGCGTTTCGGTCGCCGGCTTGGAAATCAGGAAGCCGATCTTGGACCGCAGCGACGAGGCAAAGCTGCGGCGCAGCAGGTCGCCCACGAAACGCGCCGCCCCTTCCATCGCCTTGAGCGCGATGTTGCCGGAAAATCCGTCGGTCACCACGACGTCGAAATCGCCGCGCGACAGCTTGTCGGATTCGGTAAAGCCATCGAACGTCAGCGCGAGCGAGGCGGCAGCCTGCTTGAGCAGGGCGGCGGCATCGCGCAAGTCGTCGGTGCCCTTGGTTTCCTCGGTGCCGATGTTGAGCAGGCGCACGCGCGGGCTGTCGAGCCCGTTGACGATGCGCGCATAAGCCGCACCCATCAGGGCGAACTGAAACAGGTTGCGTGCATCGCAATCGGTGTTCGCGCCCAGATCGAGCATCACCAGATCGTGCGTGCCAAGCGTGGGCAGCAGCGCGGCCAGTGCCGGGCGGTCGATGCCGGGCATCGTGCGCAGGGCGAGCTTGGCCATGGCCATCAGCGCGCCGGTGTTGCCACCGCTCACGGCAGCGCCGGCCTCGCCCCGCTTCACCGCGTCGATGGCCAATCCCATCGAAGTGGTGCGTGCGCGGCGCAGGGCCTGGGTGGGCCGTTCATCGCCGGCCACGGCTTCGGGCGCGTGGAGGATTTCCGACGCGCCACGAAGGTTGGGATGATGGTCAAGGGCCTGAACGATCTTCGCCTCGTCCCCGACCAGCAGGAACTTGAAGCGATCGTGGCGCCGACGCGCAAGCGCGGCGCCTTCGATCATCACGCGCACGCCTTCGTCGCCGCCCATCGCATCGACGGCGATTCTGGGCAAGCTCATGATCCGATCATCCCTCCGTCAGATCGGCTCAGGCGCCGACGGCGATGATTTCGCGACCGTTGTAGTGACCGCAGGCGTTGCACAGGTTGTGCGGACGCTTGAGTTCACCGCAGTTCGAGCATTCGTGGAACGCTTCGGCCTTCAGGCCATCGTGGCTGCGGCGCATGCCCCGGCGGGACGGGGAAGTCTTTCTCTTGGGGACGGCCATTTCGGCACCTGTTCCTGAAAATTACATCGGTTGCGGGCGCGATAGGGAAAACCGTGCCACCGCACAACCCCGCATCTCACGACGAAGGGTTCATACGGCTTCCGTTCTGGATGAGAGCGGGTGGACCGGCATCGCCTATCACGGGCGAAGGCCGCGCCTATACGGATTTTCTGGTGCTTTGCAAGCATGCCCTCGCTAGGTTGCACAGCATCTGCCGGGGCGTTCGCACAAGAAACGCCCACGCCGGCTTGACGAGAGGGGATAATGACAATGCCGACGGTCCTGCCCATCACCCTGGCTTCTGCCGGGGCCGCGGCGATTCTCAACATCTGGCTGATGATCCGCATCGGCATGGTGCGGCGCGCGGCGAAGATTTCGCTGGGCGATGGCGGCCATCCCCCCCTGGTTGCGCGGATGCGCGCCCAGGCCAATTTCATCGAAAGTGCGCCGATCGTGCTGATCCTGGCCGGCGTGGTCGAACTGGCCCGCCCCGGCAGCCCCTGGCTGCTGGGTGCGATGGCGATCTATCTGCTGGGCCGCGTGGCCCATGGCGTGGGCATGGACGGCGGCCTTCTTGCAAAGCTGCGCTCGGTCGGCGCGTTGACGACCATGCTGACGCTGCTGGGCCTGGCGATCTGGGCCATTTCCATCGCCGCCGACGCCTGAACCGTGCAGGCGCCGATTCGGCCGCGAATCAGGCCAGGGCCGCGTCGCCCACGTAAGGGTTGGTGGCGCGCTCCTGGCCAAACGTGCTGTGCGGCCCGTGGCCGGGAATGAACGTCACGTCATCGCCCAGTGGCCACAGCCGCCCGGTGATCGAGCCGACCAGATCGTCGAAATTGCCCAACGGGAAATCCCAGCGGCCGATACCGCCCTGGAACAGCACGTCGCCCACCATGGCAAAGCGCGATGGTTCATGGAAGAACACCACGTGGCCCGGCGTGTGGCCGGGGCAATGCGCCACTTCGAGCGTGAGGTTGCCCACCGTGACGGTGTCGCCATGGTCCAGCCAGCGGCTGGGCGTGAAGATTTCTGCCGGCACGCCCCAGCGGCCGCTGTCTTCGGCCAGCTTGGCGATCCAGAACAGGTCCGCCTCGTGCGGGCCCTCGATCGGCACGCCAAGGTCGCGCGAAAGCTGCGCTGCACCGCCGCAATGATCGAGGTGGCCGTGGGTGATCAACAGCTTTTCCACGGTGACCCCGGCCTTGGCGATCAGCGCCTTGATGCGATCCAGGTCACCACCGGGATCGACCACGGCGGCCTTCATCGTGGCGGTGCACCACAGCAGGGTGCAGTTCTGCTGCAACGGCGTGACAGGCAGGATCGCCACTTTCATCGGCGGCTGGTTGCTGGCGAGGGCTTGGCTCATGCCCCCTGAAATGGCCAGCGCCGGGCCAAATGGCAAGCCATGCCGCGCAGTGGTTAGATCTTGCCACCTTTCCACACCACGCGGCCCACCACGTCCACATCGGCCATGGGGCGCTCCATGCGCGGATAGGCGGGGTTGTCGCTGATCACGCGGATCATGCCGGCCGCGCCCGCTTCCAGCCGCTTGACCAGCAGCACATCGTCCACGCGGATCACGTGAATGCCCGCGCGCAGCGGGCGCGGGGTGCGGTCGACCAGGATCTCGTCGCTGTCGCGCAGCGTCGGTTCCATCGAATCGCCTTCCACCTCGATCACGCTGAGCATCGCCGGATCGAGGCCTTGCGCCTTGAGCCAGCGGCTGGAAAAACGCAGCCGCCCCACCGGCACTTCATCGGCCGCCAGCGCCCCCGGCCCGGCCGACGCCCCCAGCGCCAGACGCGGAATGTCGGCCCATTCGGCCGCGCTGCGCGGGGCAGAGGCGCTGGCCGGCACCGCGCCCTCACCACTGCGCCGCGCCAGCGAAGCCGGCACATGCACGGCCGGATCGGGCGCGCCCAGTTCGGCCTCGTCCACGCCAAAGAATCGCGCCAGGGTGCCCCGGTCGATCTCTTCCAGCTTGCGCGGCGATCCTTTGCGCACGAACTGCTGCAAGTAGCTGGCGTTGCGGCCGATCAGGCCCGACAGCGCAGAGAGCGACACGCCCCGCGCAGTGGCCAGTTCCACCAATCGTGCGCGGGCCGGATCGAGCGGTTCGGCATTGCCGATTTTGCCCGCCATCGCAGCGCTTTCAACCGATTCCAGAGACTTCACCATGGTGCGTCCAAACTCGAAGGATTTTTCCTAGACACTAGGTCCTGAGCCATGGTTATAGGATTTTTATCGGGATTTGTCCACAGGACTGCACCGGAAACCGAGGAAATTTCATGCCACGATTCAAACCAGGGTCTTAACCATCCAGACCAGCCACCGCTGCCGCCGTTTTGGCAAAGGGCATGCGGAACATTTCATGAACTTCTTTGAAATTCAAACAGAGGATTGCCTTCGATGCTGCGCGATCACGATCCATTCGGCCAAGCCACCGCCCCTCGCAAGCGCCGAGTCGGCACGGGACTCGCCCCCCGCGTGGTGCGCAGCGTGCTCGCCCTCGCCGGCCGCAGCGCGCAGTTGATCGACCACCGCGAGCAGCCTTGGGCCAGCGTCACGTTTTCCGGCGCCCGCCACACCGTGGTGCTGCGCTACACCGGCTGGGAAGCCTGCGACGACGGCGAAGCCCTGATCGCCGCCCTGCCCGATCACGAATTCACTGTCCCTGGCGCCCTGGTCGCGGACGTGACCGTGGTGCGCACCGACGAAACCGTGCTGCCGCAACGCACGCTGGAAGTGGAACTGGAACTGCTGCTGCTCGACCAGGGGTGATCGGCAAAGCAGGCCGAGCTGGGTTGACGGTCGCGTCATTCGCTCGCAACCCTCTGGTCAAACGGGAGGGCCTGAGGATGACACGTTCGTATCGCGGCACGTTGGGGCTGGCCCTGGCGCTTGGAAGCCTAGCCAGCCCGGCGCAGGCCCAATCCGGCAGCGGGGAAGTTATCGTCACGGCCCAGCGCCGTGACGCCGACGATTACAGTGCCGATCGCCCCGCCGTGGGGCTGCATCGCATGGCGGATTTCGCCGTCATGCCAGTCAGCATCACCGGCGACACCCGCGATGCCACGCAGCGGGCCGATGAAATCTACGCCATGCTCGCCAGCGCCATCGCGGCGGCGGACAAGGCCGGTGTCAGCCTGGCCCATGGCGAAACGGTCGTAGAACCGGTGACCACGGCCAACTATCGCAGCCTGACGCTCAAACGCACCAACCGTCCCGATAGCCAGGCGCTGACCGTGTTGGTCAAAGTGCCGCTGTCCGACAAGGTAGACGCGCGGAGCGCACAGGCGCGAATTACCGCATTCATCATGATGGTGAAGCCGGTTGGGCGCGCACTTATGGAGGAAGATGGCGACTTGACGCTGTCTGTCGTCGCGCCCGACCAATACCGCCCTGCCATCGCGCGCGCCGTGGCGGCCGATGCCCACGCCACCAGTGAAGCCTTTGGCGCGGACTATGCCGTGGAAGTGGAAGGCCTCAGCCGCCCGGTGGAATGGGCGCGCGACGGGTTGACGGGCGTCTTGCTCTACATCCCCTACAAGCTGACGGTCGTTCCCAAGCGATGAGCGCTCGGCGCGAAACCGCCTGGGGCTTCGACAAGCTCTGCCCGAACGGATTTCACAGACTTTTCTGCAACTTCCGTTCGCCCTGAGCCTGTCGAAGGGCATCTGGCCCGTCCGCGGAGTCAGCCCAGCCGCCAGTCCCAGCCCAGCGGATCGCCGTCCATCGCGTCCACGCCTTGGGCCGCCAGTTCGTCGCGCAGGGCGTCGCTTTGGGCAAAGTCCTTGATGGCGCGGGCTTCGTGGCGGGCGGCGATCTTCTGCGCGATTTCATCCTCGGTCACCGTCGCCGCCTTGGGGCGCAGGCGCAGATCGGTGCGGGACAGGGTGAGCAGGTTGAGGCCCAGCACACTGTCGAACGCCCCGATTGCCGCCAGTTTCAGCGCGGGATCAATCTTCTTGAGCGCCACGGCTTCGTCCAGCACGGTGAGCGCCACGGCGGTGTTGAGGTCTTCGGCAATCGCCGCGTCGAAACGCGCCACCAGCGGAGCGAGCTTGGCATGCGCCTGCCAGCCCGAAACATCCACGCCCGGCTCGGCCCGTTCCTTGAGTTGCGCCACGGCCATCACCAGCCGCTTCAACCGCGTCAGCGCCGCGCCCAGGCCTTCCCAGGAGAACTCCAGCTCGCTGCGATAATGCGCCTGGAGGCACAGCAGGCGATAGGCCAGCGGGTGGTAGCCCTTGTCGATCAGCAGTTGCAGCCGCAGGAACTCGCCCGAGGACTTGCTCATCTTGCCTGAGCGTTCGACCAGGAAATTGTTGTGCATCCACATCCGCGCGCCGGAATTGGCCGGATCGGTGAGGCTGCCGGCGCAGCAGAACGCCTGGTTCTGCGCGATTTCGTTGGGGTGGTGGATCTCGCGGTGGTCGATCCCGCCGGTGTGGATATCGAACGGAAAGCCGAGGAGCTTGCCCGACATGACCGAGCATTCCAGGTGCCAGCCCGGCGCGCCGCGGCCCCAGGGGCTGTCCCATTCCATCTGCCGCGTCTCGCCCGGCGGGGTCTTGCGCCAGATGGCGAAATCGGCCTGGTGGCGCTTGCCTTCCACCTGCTCGATCCGGCCCTCGCCCTCGTCCGTGGCGGCGCGCGCCAGCTTGCCATAGTCGGCCACGGTCGAAACATCGAAATAGAGGCCGCCGGGCAATTCGTAGCAGTGCTTGTCGGCGATGCTCTGGGCAAATTCGATCATCGCCGGCACATAGTCGGTGGCGATCGACCAGTGCGCCGGCTGGCGAATGTTGAGCGCCGCGATATCGGCCCAATAGGCCTGGGTATAATGCCGCGCGATGTCCCAGATCGACTGGGCATTGGCCTTCGCCGCCTTTTCCAGCTTGTCCTCGCCCGCGTCGGCATCGTCGGTGAGGTGGCCCACATCGGTGATGTTGATCACATGGGTGAGCGCATAGCCCTTCCACGACAATGTGCGGCCCAGCACGTCGGCAAAGACATAGGCGCGCATGTTGCCGATATGGGGATAGTTATAGACCGTCGGCCCGCAGGAATAGACCCGCGCTTCACCGGGATGAACCGGCACGAAAGGTTCGAGCGCGCGGGTAAGGCTGTTGAACAGCGTGAGCGGGGCGGATTGGTCGGTCATGGCGCGCGCTTTGCCTTGCATCCGGGCGCAAGGTCAAGGTTGCTGGTTTATCTCCCCATCCTCTTCGCAAGGAGGGGGTCGGGGGGTGGTGGACGCCTGGCGCAAGGGTTCGCACCACCCCCAACCCCCTCCTCTAAAGAGGATGGGGCTTAACTGGCCCAAAACCCCGTTTGGGCTGAGCCTGTCAAACCCCGGCAGCCCCGCTCTCAATCCACCTCGAACAAGTCGGCCAGTTGCTCCACGATCGTGCCGCCAAGTTGCTCCACGTCCATGATGGTAACGGCGCGGCGGTAATAGCGGGTCACGTCATGGCCGATGCCGATGGCCACCAGTTGCACCGGGCTCTGCTTTTCGATCCAGTCGATCACCTTGCGCAAATGCTGTTCCAGGTAGCCGGCATGGTTGACCGACAGCGTGCTGTCGTCCACCGGCGCACCGTCGGAAATCACCATCAGGATGCGGCGGTCTTCCGGGCGGGCGAGCATGCGGGTGTGTGCCCAGAGCAGCGCCTCGCCGTCGATGTTCTCTTTCAGCAGGCCTTCGCGCATCATCAGGCCCAGGTTCTTGCGCGCGCGGCGCCAGGGTTCGTCGGCCTTCTTGTAAACGATGTGGCGCAAGTCGTTGAGCCGCCCCGGATGCGCGGGCTTGCCGCCGGCCAGCCATGCTTCGCGCGATTGGCCACCCTTCCAGGCGCGGGTGGTGAAGCCCAGCACTTCGGTCTTCACGCCGCAGCGCTCCAGCGTGCGCGCGAGAATGTCGGCGCTGATCGCCGCGATGGAAATCGGCCGCCCGCGCATCGAGCCGGAATTGTCGATCAGCAGCGTGACGACGGTGTCCTTGAACTCCACTTCGCGCTCGATCTTGTACGACAGCGAGTGGCCCGGCGCGATCACGACCCGCGCCAGCCGCGCGGCATCGAGCAGGCCTTCTTCCTGGTCGAAATCCCAGCTGCGGTTCTGTGCCGCCATCAGCCGGCGCTGCAACCGGTTGGCCAGCCGCGTGACCACGCTTTGCAGGCCCTTCATCTGGTTGTCGAGATAAGCGCGCAGCCGCGTCAGCTCTTCCTCGTCGCACAGGTCCGTCGCCGCGATCACTTCGTCGAAGCGGGTGGTATAGGTCTTGTAATCAAAGTCTTCGGGCAAGTCGGTCCACGGCCGGTTGGGCCGGGTCGGCAGCATGCCTTCCTCGCCCTCGTCGGCCATGTCGGCGTCGGCGGCATCGTCGGGACGCTCGACTTCTTCCTGGTCCTCGCCATCGCCTTCCCCGTCCGACGTGTCACCGGCCTGTTCGATCGGCTGCTGGTCGTCGGCGCTGGATTCGGCGTCCTCGGGCTTTTCGGTGCCGTCGTCCTCGTCCTCGCTTTCCTCGTCCTCGCTCTCGTTCTGCTCGGGCGCAGAGACTTGAGTGAGATCGAGATGGCCAAGCATCGAGAGGGCGAGCTTCTGGAACGCCTTCTGGTCTTCCAGGCTACCCGCCAGGCCGGCCATGTCGTCGCCCGCCTTGGCCTCGATCCAGCTACGCACCATGTCGGTGCCCAGCTTGGCCAGCGCCGGGATCGGCGCGCCGGTCAGCTTTTCGCGCAGCAGCAGCGAAAGCGCGGTCGGCAGCGGCACTTCCTCGGGCTTGGTCGCGCGGCTGATCGGATCGGCGGCCACGCGCTGCGCGGTTACGGCGTCCAGATTGCCGCGCATCCCGCTATAGCCATCGGAGCCGAGCACTTCGTAGCGGACTCGCTCCACCGCATCGTAACAGGCGCGGGCGAGCATTTCGCCCGGCGCGCCGGCATTGTGCAGGGCTTCATTATGAAAACGCAGGCGGAGCGCCATCGAATCGGCCGCGCCGCGCGCTTGGGCCACCTGGTCGGCCGGCAGCGCGCGGCCGGGCATGGGCACGCGCATCAGCTTGCCGGTCTGGCTCGCCTGGTCCGATGTCCAGGCCACTTCCACTTCGGGCTGTTCCGCAAGCGCGCGGGACGTGCCAGTGAGAACCGAGCGGAAGGTATCGAGCGGGGATTCGGCAGCCAAGAATCAATCCAGTTTCGCAAAATAGCGCCCCGGCTGCGAAAACCGGGGCGCGGGTTCATCCTTACCCGATAGATTGGCCGGTCTTGGCCCAATCCGCAAGGAACCCTTCGATGCCCTTTTCGGTCAGCACGTGCTTGAACAGGCCCTTGATCACGGCCGGCGGCGCGGTGATCACGTCGGCGCCGATGCGGGCGCTTTCCAGCACGTGGATGCCGTGGCGGACGGAAGCGACCAGGATTTCGGTTTCGAAATTGTAGTTGTCATAGATCAGGCGGATGTCGCGGATCAGGTCCATGCCATCGAAGCCGTTGTCGTCATGGCGGCCCACGAACGGCGAAACGAACGTGGCGCCAGCCTTGGCCGCCAGCAGCGCCTGGTTGGCCGAGAAGCACAGCGTGACGTTGACCATGGTGCCATCGGCGGTCAGCTTCTTGCAGGTCTTGAGGCCGTCGATCGTCAGCGGCACCTTGATGCACACGTTGTCGGCGATCTTGCGCAGGATCTCGGCCTCGCGCATCATCGTCGGGTGATCGAGCGCCACCACTTCGGCCGAAACCGGCCCGTGCGTGAGGTGGCAGATTTCCTTCGTCACTTCGATGAAGTCACGGCCCGACTTGGCAATCAGGCTGGGGTTGGTGGTCACGCCATCGAGCAGGCCGGTGGCGGCCAGATCGGCGATTTCGGCGGTATCGGCCGTGTCGACAAAGAACTTCATGGGATGCTTCCTGCGCGGTGGGTTATGGTTTGATAACGGCGAATCTGGCGCGGGCTATAGGGCAGCTATGCCGCGCTGTCAGGTGCGGTTGTGTGCGCCATTTGATCAACGATGCGCCCTTGGCCCTGTTCCCCGTGGCCGGGCAAACGCCGTTCCCCATTTGCCCCCTGCGCCTGGCACCCTATATGCACCTGGCATGACCCAGCCGCCTCCACAACGCACGGCCCGCCGCATTCGCTGCGTGGTCTTCAATGCCGCGCTGGGTCCGCTCGATTACAAGGTGCCCGCCCATCTCGACGTGGTGCCCGGCCAGGTGGTGGTCTGCCCGCTTGGTCCGCGACAGATCCTGGGCGTGGTTTGGGAAGCCGATCGCCTGCCCAGCGCCGACGTGCCCGAACACAAGCTGCGCCCGATCCTGGGCGTGCTGCCGGTGCCGCCGCTGGGCGCCCCCTTGCGCCGCCTGATCGAATGGTGCGCCGATTACTACATGGCGCCGCTCGCCGCCGTGGCGCGCATGGCACTGTCGAGTACCGCCGCGCTCCAGGGCGGCAGCACGGTGACCGAATATCGCCTGTCGGGCCGCGAACCGGGCCGGCTGACGCCGCAACGCGCGCAGGCGATGGACCTGCTGATCGACCAGCAGGCGACGATCCGCGAACTGGCGGAAATTGCCGAGGTTTCCGATGGCGTGCTGCGCGGCATGGTCAATGCCGGGCTGCTCGAACCGGTCACCGTCGATGCCGACCGCCCCTATCCCGCTGCCGATCCGCGCCATGCCGTGCCGGAATTGACGCCGGCCCAGGCCGAAGTGGCCGGACGGCTGGTGGCCGCCGTGGGCGCGCGGCGCTTTGCCACCTTCCTGCTCGATGGCGTGACCGGCTCTGGCAAGACCGAGACTTATGCCGAAGCCATCGCCGCCGCGATGGAACAGGGCCGCCAGGTCCTGGTGCTGCTGCCCGAAATCGCCCTGACGCAAAGCTTCCTGTCACGGTTCGAGGCGCGCTTCGGCGTGGCGCCGGTCACCTGGCATTCCTCGCTCAAATCCTCGGAACGGCGGCGCGCCTGGCGAGCGGTGTCGCAAGGCCGCGCGCAAGTGGTGGTCGGCGCGCGCTCGGCGCTGTTCCTGCCGTTCGCCGCGCTCGGCCTGATCGTGGTGGACGAAGCGCACGAGATCTCGTTCAAGCAGGACGATGGCGTGCGCTACAACGCGCGCGACGTGGCGGTCATGCGCGGCCATTTCGAAAGCGTGCCGGTGGTGCTGGCCAGTGCCACGCCTGCGCTGGAAAGCCTGCACATGGCCAGCACCGGGCGCTATGAACGGCTGGTGCTGCCCAGCCGCTTTGGCGGGGCCGGCCTGCCCGACATCAAGATTCTGGACTTGCGCGAACAGCCGCCCGAGCGTGGCCACTGGCTGGCCCCGCCGCTGGTGGAAGGATTGCGCGATCGGCTGGCCAAGGGGGAGCAGAGCCTGCTGTTCCTCAACCGGCGCGGCTATGCCCCGCTCACTTTGTGCCGCACCTGCGGCTATCGCTTCCAGTGCCCCAATTGCTCGGCCTGGCTGGTGGAGCACCGCCTGTCGCAGCGCCTCGCCTGCCATCATTGCGGCCATGAGGTGCCCACGCCGCGCGCCTGCCCCGAATGCGGAGAGCCCGATTGCCTGGTCGCCTGCGGCCCCGGCGTGGAGCGGATTGCAGATGAAGTCGCCACGATCCTGCCCGAGGCCCGCGTGGCCCTTGTCACTTCGGACACGTTGACCAGCGCGGCCAAAGCGGCCGAATTCGTGGCCCAAGCGGAAAACAAGGCCATCGACGTGATCGTGGGAACGCAATTGGTGACAAAGGGCTATCACTTCCCCGATCTCACGCTGGTCGGCGTGGTCGATGCCGACATGGGCCTGGAAGGGGGCGACTTGCGCGCGGCCGAGCGGACCTATCAGCAGGTGGCGCAAGTCGCCGGGCGCGCCGGGCGCGGCGAGAAGCCGGGCGAAGTCCTGATCCAGACGCGCCATCCCGATGCCCCGGTGATCGCCGCCCTGGCCAGCGGGGAGCGCGACGCGTTCTATGCCGCCGAAACCGAAGCCAGGCGTGACGCCCATGCCCCGCCCTTCGGCCGCTGGGCAGCGATCATCGTGTCGAGCGAGGACGAAGCCGAAGCGCGCGACGCCGCCCGCGCTATCGGCGGCACTGCGCCCCGGCTCGATGACGTAATGATCCTCGGCCCTGCCCCTGCCCCGCTCTCGCTGTTGCGTGGGCGCTATCGATATCGCCTGCTGGTCAATGCGCGGCGGTCGAGCGAAGTGCAGAAAGTCATCCGCCAGTGGCTCGAACCGTTCCGCTTTCCCCAAGGGGTACGCGTGGCCGTGGATATCGACCCCTACAGCTTCGTTTAAGCGGGATGACAAAGGGTCCCGTTCTCGTCCCCGTGCTGGGCGACCAGCTTTCGCATGGCCTGTCCAGCCTGGCCGACCGCGCGCCCGGCGATACTGTCGTGCTGATGATGGAAGTGTGGGACGAAACGCAATACGTCCGCCACCACAAGGCCAAGATCGCCATGATCTTTTCGGCCATGCGCCATTTTGCGCAAGAGCTGCGCGAAAAGGGCTTCACGGTCGATTACGTCACGCTGGACGATCCCGCCAACACCGGCAATTTCAGCGGCGAAGTGGCCCGCGCGGTGAAGCGCCACGGCGCGCGCGGCGTGCAGGTGACCGAGCCGGGCGAATGGCGGGTGCGCGCGATGATCGATGCCTGGCGCGAAAGCCTGGGCGTGCGCGTGCGCGTCTTGCCCGATACCCGCTTCGTCTGCCCCCTGCCCGATTTCTATCAGTGGGCCGCCGGGCGCCGGCAATGGCGCATGGAATTCTTCTACCGCGACATGCGCCGCAAGACCGGTCTGCTGATGGACGGCGAAAAACCGGTCGGCGGCAAGTGGAATTTCGACGCGGAAAACCGCGGCGGCCCCGATGCCGATTGCCGCCCGCCCGCTGTTTCGCACTTTGCGCCCGATGCGATCACGCGCGAAGTGCTCGATCTGGTCGCTGCGCGGTTCGAGGATCACTTCGGCAGCCTGGATCACTTCGCCTGGCCGGTCACGGCGGCGCAAGCCGAGCATGCGTTCGACCGCTTCCTCAAAACCCGCCTGCCGCTGTTCGGCCGCTATCAGGACGCGATGGTGGCCGGCACGGACACGATGTATCACGCGGTGATCAGCCCCGCGCTCAACATCGGGCTGATCGACCCGGTGGAGATGTGCCGCCTGGCCGAGGCCGAATGGCGCGAAGGCCGCGCCCCGATCGAGGCGGTGGAAGGCTTCATCCGCCAGGTGATCGGCTGGCGCGAATATGTGCGCGGCATCTATTGGCTGACCATGCCCGATCTGGCCCAGGCCAACGAACTGGACGCCACCCGCCCCCTGCCCGAATTCTGGTGGACCGGCGAAACGCAGATGGCCTGCGTGGCCGATTGCGTGCGCGCCACGCACAAGAATGCCTATGCCCACCATATCCAGCGACTGATGGTCATGGGCAATTTCGCGCTGCTCGCGGGACTGTCTCCGCAGGATGTGGCCGACTGGTTCCTGGTGGTCTATGCCGATGCCTTCGAATGGGTGGAACTGCCCAACGTGGCGGGCATGGCGCTCTACGCCGATGGCGGCAAGCTGGCATCCAAGCCCTATGCCGCCAGCGGCGCCTATATCGACCGGATGAGCGACTATTGCGGCACTTGCGCCTATGACGTGAAGCGCAAGACCGGCGAGAAAGCCTGCCCGTTCAACGCACTCTACTGGGATTTCCTCGCCCGCAACGAAGACAAGCTGGCCGGAAACCCGCGTCTTGCCAATCCTTACGCCACCTGGCGCCGCATGAGCGCCGAAAAGCAAGCCGAATACCGCGACAGCGCCGCCGCGTTCCTCAAGACACTGAAACCCGCGCGCAAAGGCTGGGCCAGGGCCGTCACTTCTGCTTAAACGCCATGCGCCGCGCCGGCAGGGGGCTTGCCGGCAAGCGATGGAGAACGACCATGAAAACCGCGATCGCGCTGGGCGCCGCGCTGCTGCTGGGCTGCGCCGCACCGTCCGCCGTGGCCCGTCCGGCCGCCACCGACGGCATTCCGGCGGGCGCCCGCGCGCTGATCCGGCATTTCCACATGGAAAACATCCCGCACGAAGGCCCCTGGTTCATCCAGACCTTCAAAAGCAAGGACGCGATCGGCGGCCCGCTGGCCGAACGCTATGCCGGTCCGCGCTGGGCCTATACGGCAACCTACCTGATCCTCACCCAGCGTGACTTTTCCGCCATGCACCGGTTGGCCACCGACGAGATGTGGCACTTCTACGGCGGCAGCCCGGCGCTCTTGCTGCTGCTCTATCCCGATGGCCATGGCGAAACCAAAGTCTGGGGCAGCCACGTCCTCGCCGGGGAAGAGCCGCAGATCCTGGTGCCGCGCGGCACCTGGATGGGCGCAATCCCCCTCGGCGCGCCGCAAACCGCCTACAGCTTTGGCGCCAACACGCTCTCGCCCGGCTTCGAATATGCCGATTACGAAGCCGGCCATCGCCAGGACCTGCTGGCCCGCTATCCCAAGTTTGCCCGCACGATCAAACAGCTGACGCGTGAGGACGGCCCGGCCAAGCCGGCACCCGCCGCAGCCACGCCGCCGCCGCCGCCGATCAAGCTGGAGGAACTCGTCGGCCGCACCGCGCCACAGCGCACCGACCAGATCAGCGCCGCGCGCTTCACCATGGCCGCCGGCACCGCCATGCCCAGCATGATGACCAAGCAGGGCCACGAAGTGATGTTCGTGACCAGCGGCGAAGGCACCGTGCAGATCGGTGACGCCGTGCAGCCGCTCAAGCCCGGCGCCGTGATCTACCTGCCCCCGCAAGTGCCCCACCGCATCAGCGCCCTCTCGCAACTGACGTTCTACGTCTCCGCCACGCCCGCCTGGCAGCAGTCCGACACGGTGATCCTGAAACCCTGAGCCGGCCTACCGCCGCTCCCGCTCCAGCAGCGCCTGCTTGATCTCCAGGCCCCAGGCATAGCCGCCCAGGCTGCCATCGCTGCGCACCACGCGGTGGCAGGGGATCAGCACCGAAACGTGGTTGGCGCCATTGGCGCTGCCGGTGGCGCGCACGGCGCCGGGCTTGCCCACCGCAGCGGCAATCTGGGCATAGCTGCGCGTCTCGCCAGGCGGAATTGCGCGAAGCTGGCGCCATACCGCTTCCTGGAACGCAGTGCCGGCCACGTCGATCGGGATGTGATCGGCCCGTCCTGGGACTTCCACGGCGGCGATCACGTCATCGAGCAGGGAGGCAAAGTCTGCCCCGCCGGCAACCAGCGTCGCCCGGGGGAAACGCTGGCGCAGCGCCGCTTCGCCCTCGCCGAACGAAAGCCGGCACACGCCCTTGTCGGTCGCCGCCACCAGCATCGGCCCCAGCGAGGTCGGCACTTGCGCCCAGCGGATCGTCACCCCCGCCCCGCCATTGCGCCAGGCCGAGGGCGCCATGCCCAGCCGCTCGCTTTCGGCATAGAAGCGCGAAGGCGCGCCATAACCGGCGGCGTGGATCGCCTCGGTCACGCTGTCCGCCTCGCTCAGCGCCTCGCCCATCCGCCGCTGGCGCAGCGCGCGGGCATAGGCCGCCGGGGAAAGCCCGGTATGGCGGGTGAACAGCTTCTGGAAATGCGCGGGCGAATACCCGGCCTGCGCGGCAAGCTGTTCCAGCCTGGGCGCGTCTTCCGCGTCCTTGATCGCGGCGATCGCCGTGGCCACCGCCTGCGCATCGCGGGCCAGGTCGTCCGGCCGGCAACGCAGGCAGGCGCGCAGGCCCGCGTCACGCGCCGCCGCGCCATCGGCAAAGAACTGCACGTTGCCCCGCGCCGGATGCCGCGCCGGGCACGATGGCCGGCAATAGATCCCGGTGGTCAGCACCCCGGTGACGAACACCCCGTCCCACGCGCGATCGCGCGCCAGCACGGCCTGCCAGCAGGCTTGTTGATCAAGGGTTGGGGCATCGGTCATGGCGTTTCCTGCGTCTGGACCTGAGTCTGTTTGGTGGCCCCTTCATGCCATCGTTGCAGCCCCCACGCATCCCGCGCCTTGCGATCAAAGCAAATCCCGGCAATGACCGGCGCCATGTTGCGCCGCCTCATCGCCTCGCTCATCGTTTCGTTCCTGCTCGTGCCTGCGGCGCTGGCTGACCCGGCCGACATCGCGGCGGCCAGTCGTGGCGTGGTGCGCGTGGTCATCGTGCAGAGCGAAGGGCGCAGTTCCACGCTGATCGGCCATGGCAGCGGCTTTGCCGTCACGCCCGAATATGTCGTGACCAATGCCCACGTGGTCGAAGCGCTGCGCCAGGATGACACGCTGATCGCCGGCGTCGTCCCGCCCGAGGGGCGCGGCGGCTATGAAGCGCGAGTCGTCGCCTATTCCCCGCGCAACGATCTGGCCCTGCTCAAGATCGATGGCGGCGGGCGCCTGTCCCCGCTCTCGCTCTATGCCGGCCAGGTCAGCGACGGCGCCGATGTCAGCGCGGTGGGCTATCCGGGCAACGTCGATCTGGCGCAGGGCCTCTCGCTGTCCGACCTGGTCAGCCCGCAAGCGGCGGTGAAGACGCGCGGCTATGTCTCGGCCGGGCGCAGTTCCAAGGAATTCGACACGATCCTCCACACTGCACCGATCGGCGCGGGCAATTCGGGCGGCCCGCTGCTCGATGCCTGCGGCCGCGTGGTGGGGGTCAATTCGTTCGGCACGATCAGCGACAACGGCACCGATTCGGCATTCTACTTCGCCATCTCGATGCGCGAGCTCTCGCGCTTCCTCCAACAGAACGGCGTGCAGGCCCATGCCAGCGACCTGCCCTGCACCTCGATCGCCGATCTCGATCGCGCCGAAAGCGAGCGCGCCGCCAGCGACCAGGCGCGCCAGGCGGCCGAAGCGCAGGCCAAGCAGATCGCTCGCGCCCGCACCCTCGAACTGGCGCGCCGCCAGGCCGAGATCGACGTGCTGACCCAGCGCGACAATGGCATGGCGATCGCCGTGCTCCTGCTGGTTGCCACCTTGGGCGCCGGCGGTGCCGCGTTCATCTATGCCCAGCGCAGCAACCCTCGCGCCACGCGGATCGCCGGCGGCAGCGCGCTCGCCCTGCTGCTGGGCACGGTGGCGGCCTGGGCGCTGCGCCCCAGCCTGCAATCGATCGATGCTCGCGCCGAAGACCTTGCCGCAGCCAGCGGCACGCCCGAGGCACCGGCCAGCGCGGGCGCCGCCAGCCCGGCGCGCGCAGGCAAGTTCATCTGCGTGATCGACGCGCAGCGCAGCCGCGTGACCGTGTCCGACATGACCGACGTGCCGATCACCTGGAGCGGCGATGGCTGCATGAACGAGCGCAGCCAATATGGCCTGGCAAGCGACGGCTGGTCGCGCGTGCTGGTGCCCAACGGTGAAGACACCATCGCCGTCACCCATTTCGATCCGGACAGTCGCACCTATACGGTAGAGCGCTTCCTCATGGGGCTCGACGCGATGACCAAGGCGCGCGAAGCCCGGCAAAAGATCGTCGCCCCGGCCTGTGGCGCAGGCGACACCGAAGCCCGCCGCTTCGGCCAGGACCAACAGGCCATCCGCGCCCTGCTCCCTGCCGAACCCAACGAGCGCATGCGCTACAACTGCCAGCCGGTGCCTTGAACGGGGAGCGCGGCACAACAATCTCCCCTCCTCTTCAGAGGACGGGAGATAGCAACCCCGCAAGCGCCCGCCGAAAACCGAATCACCCCCGCGCTGCAAACCGCCCCGCCGTCCCGCGCTTGAGACGTTTCGCTGGCGTTATACGCATACGTTTGCGTGTTGGAGGCCAACGTTCAACAGCGCGAGCCAACTGGTGACTTGTCATATGGCGGTGACGTTGCTAGGCGCGCCGGGACTGCGGGCCGTCACGTGCATTTTTTGCGCGTCATGTGCCTTGCTTGAAATCCTTGGACGAAGGGGGACTGAGGCGCGTGGAGATTTCCAGCGGCATCACCGCCAGCCTGGCAGGGCGTTACGCTTCTGCGCTTTATGAGCTGGCAAACGAACAGGGCCTTGCTGCGGCCGTGGAAGGCGATCTCGAACGCCTGGCTGACGCCCTGCGCGAATCGGCCGATTTCGCTGCGCTGATCCGCAACCCCAAGGTGGGCCGCGAAGAAGCCGCGCGCGCCATCGCTGCCGTGGGCCAATTGCTCGGCATCACCCCGCTGACGGCCAATTTCCTGGGCGTGCTGGCCGGCAACCGCCGCCTCGCTGCCCTGCCCGATGTGGCCCGCGCCTATGCCGCCATCGCCGCGGCAGCGCGCAACGAAGTAACCGCCCAGGTCACCAGCGCCCACCCGCTCGATGATGCGCAGGTTGCCGCGCTGGCTGAAAAGCTGGCCGCGCGCGCCGGCAAGTCGGTCAAGCTCAAGACTGCGGTCGATCCCGAAATTCTCGGCGGGCTGGTCGTCAAGATCGGCAGCCAGATGATCGACAGCTCGATCCGCACCCGTCTCAATTCGCTCGCCCAGGCCATGAAGGGCTGAAGCCAAAAAGTTTGCACGAAAGGCTGAACGATGGAAATCCGCGCCGCTGAAATCTCAAAGGTCATCAAGGACCAGATCGCCAGCTTCGGCACCGAGGCCCAGGTCTCGGAAGTCGGCTCCGTGCTCTCGGTCGGTGACGGCATCGCCCGCATTCACGGGCTGGACCAGGTCCAGGCCGGTGAAATGGTCGAATTCGCCAATGGCGTCAAGGGCATGGCCCTCAACCTCGAAGCCGACAACGTCGGCGTCGTGATCTTTGGCTCGGACTCCGAGATCAAGGAAGGCGACACCGTCAAGCGCACCGGCACCATCGTGGACGTGCCGATCGGCAAGGGCCTGCTGGGCCGCGTGGTCGACGCGCTGGGCAACCCGATCGACGGCAAGGGCCCGATCGAATACACCGAGCGTCGCCGCGTCGAAGTCAAGGCGCCGGGCATCATCCCGCGCAAGTCGGTGCACGAACCCGTGCAGACCGGCCTCAAGGCTATCGACGCCCTGGTGCCCGTGGGCCGTGGCCAGCGCGAGCTGATCATTGGTGACCGCCAGACCGGCAAGACCGCCGTCGCCATCGACACCTTCATCAACCAGAAGGCCGCCAACGCCGGTTCGGACGAAGGCAAGAAGCTCTACTGCATCTATGTCGCAATCGGCCAGAAGCGTTCGACCGTGGCGCAGATCGTGCGCCAGCTCGAAGAAAACGGCGCGATGGAATATACCATCGTCGTGGCCGCCACCGCTTCGGAACCGGCTCCGCTGCAGTACCTTGCGCCCTACACCGGCTGCACCATGGGCGAATTCTTCCGCGACAACGGCATGCACGCCGTGATCGTGTACGACGACTTGTCCAAGCAGGCCGTCGCCTATCGCCAGATGTCGCTGCTGCTGCGCCGTCCGCCGGGCCGCGAAGCCTATCCGGGTGACGTGTTCTACCTGCACAGCCGCCTGCTCGAACGCGCCGCCAAGATGAACGACGACAACGGCGCCGGTTCGCTGACCGCCCTGCCGATCATCGAAACCCAGGCGGGCGACGTGTCGGCCTACATTCCGACCAACGTGATCTCGATCACCGACGGCCAGATCTTCCTTGAAACCGGCCTGTTCTACCAGGGCATCCGTCCGGCCATCAACGTCGGCCTCTCGGTGTCGCGCGTGGGCTCCTCGGCCCAGACCAAGGCGATGAAGAAGGTGGCCGGCTCGATCAAGCTGGAGCTGGCGCAGTACCGCGAAATGGCGGCCTTCGCCCAGTTCGGGTCCGACCTCGACGCTTCGACGCAGAAGCTGCTCAACCGCGGTGCGCGCCTGACCGAACTGCTCAAGCAGCCGCAGTTCTCGCCGCAGGGCTTCGAAGAGCAGACCTGCGTGATCTTCGCCGGTACCCAGGGTTACCTCGACGCCGTGCCGGTTGACCAGGTGACCGAATACGAAGCCGAACTGCTCAGCTTCCTGCGCACGCAGAAGGCCGACCTGCTGGCCGAAATCCGCGACACCAAGGATCTGGGCGACGGCGCCAAGGCCAAGCTCAAGGAAGCGCTCGACGCTTTCGCCAAGCAGTTCGCCTGACCAACGCATGACTCATCCCCCCGGTGGCCCCTTGCGGGCGTGCCGGGGGGGATGAAGTGGAGAAAAGACGAGTGGCCTCGCTCAAGGAACTCAAGCTGCGGATCAACTCGGTCAAATCGACCCAGAAGATCACCAAGGCCAAGCAGATGGTCGCCGCGGCCAAGCTGCGCAAGGCGCAGTCCGCTGCCGAGGCCGCGCGCCCCTATGCCGGCCGCCTGGCCGCTGTCATGGCCAGCCTCGCCTCCAAGGTGCAGGTTGGCGAAGGCAGCCCCAAGCTGCTCGCCGGCACCGGCAAGGACCAGGTTCACCTCCTGGTCGTCGCCAATTCCGATCGCGGCCTGTGCGGCGCGTTCAATGCCAATATCGTCAAGGCCGCCAAGGCCAAGGCGCAGGAATTGATCGCCGAAGGCAAGACGGTGAAGTTCTACCTCGTCGGCCGCAAGGGCCGCGCCCCGATCCGGCGCGATTTCCCCAGCGCGATCGCCGGCGGGTTCGACACCACCACCGTGCGCGAAGCCGGCTTTGCCGAAGCGGAGAAGATCGCCAACGAACTGCTGGCCATGTACGAAGCCGGCCAGTTCGACGTGGCGCATCTGTTCTATTCGCGGTTCCGCAGCGCGCTGGCCCAGATTCCCACCACGCAGCAGATCATCCCCGTGCCGGCGCCCACCGTGGCCGTGGCCAACGATGGCGGCGCCGTGGTCGATTACGAACCCGACGAGGAAGCGATCCTCGCTGACCTGCTGCCGCGCTACCTGCGCGTCCAGCTGTTCGGTGCGCTGCTCGAAAACATGGCCAGCGAACAGGGCGCCTCGATGACCGCGATGGACAACGCCACGCGCAACGCCGGTGAACTGATCAAGAAGCTGACCATCCAATACAACCGCAGCCGCCAGGCCGCGATCACCACCGAACTCGTCGAAATCATCGCCGGCGCCGAAGCGCTCTGACGACGACCAGCAGGCAAGGAAAGACACAAATGGCAACCGCACCTGTCATCACTTCGACCGGCAAGATCAGCCAGGTCATCGGCGCCGTCGTCGACGTCCAGTTCGACGGCGAACTTCCGGCCATTCTCACCGCGCTCGAAACCAGCAACAACGGCAACCGCCTGGTGCTCGAAGTGGCGCAGCACCTGGGCGAAAGCACCGTGCGCACCATCGCCATGGACTCGACCGAAGGCCTCACCCGTGGCCAGGCCGTGACCAGCACCGGCGCGCAGATCTCGGTTCCGGTCGGCCCCAAGACGCTGGGCCGCATCCTCAACGTGGTGGGCGATCCCATCGACGAACGCGGCCCGGTTGGCGCCGACCAGTTCGCCCCGATCCATGCCAAGGCTCCCGAATTCGTCGACCAGTCGACCGAAGCGGCCATCCTGGTCACCGGCATCAAGGTGATCGACCTGCTCGCGCCTTATGCCAAGGGCGGCAAGATCGGCCTGTTCGGCGGCGCCGGCGTGGGCAAGACCGTGCTCATCCAGGAACTGATCAACAACATCGCCAAGGGCCACGGCGGCGTGTCGGTCTTTGCCGGCGTGGGTGAACGCACCCGCGAAGGCAACGACCTCTACCACGAATTCCTCGACGCCGGCGTCATCGCCAAGGACGCCGAAGGCAACGCCACCTCGGAAGGCTCCAAGGTTGCGCTCGTCTATGGCCAGATGAACGAACCGCCGGGCGCCCGCGCGCGCGTCGCGCTCTCGGGCCTGACCATGGCCGAATACTTCCGCGACCAGGAAGGCCAGGACGTGCTGTTCTTCGTGGACAACATCTTCCGCTTCACCCAGGCGGGTTCGGAAGTGTCGGCGCTGCTCGGCCGTATTCCTTCGGCCGTGGGTTACCAGCCCACCCTGTCCACCGACATGGGCGCGCTGCAGGAACGCATCACCTCGACCAACAAGGGCTCGATCACCTCGGTCCAGGCGATCTACGTGCCGGCCGACGACTTGACCGACCCTGCGCCGGCCACCTCGTTCGCCCACCTCGACGCCACCACCACGCTCAACCGCGCGATCTCGGAACTCGGCATCTATCCGGCGGTGGACCCGCTGGACTCGACCAGCCGCGTTCTCGAACCGCGCATCGTGGGTGCCGAGCACTACGAAACCGCCCGCCGCGTTCAGGAAACCCTGCAGAAGTACAAGTCGCTGCAGGACATCATCGCCATCCTGGGCATGGACGAACTGTCGGAAGAAGATAAGCTGACAGTGGCTCGCGCCCGCAAGATCCAGCGCTTCCTCAGCCAGCCGTTCCACGTGGCCGAAGTGTTCACCGGCATTCCGGGCAAGTTCGTGCAGCTCGAAGACACCGTCCGCTCGTTCAAGGCGGTGGTCGACGGCGAATACGACCACCTGCCCGAAGCGGCGTTCTACATGGTCGGCGGCATCGACGAAGCCGTCGAAAAGGCCAAGAAGCTGGCTGCCGAAGCCTGAGGCCAAATGCTCCCCTCCCGCTTGCGGGAGGGGTCGGCGGAGGGCCTGTAGGGGCGCCCTTCTTCGAACATCCGGCTAACCGCCCCTCCCCCAGCCCCTCCCGCCAGCGGGAGGGGAGCGCAGAGACGGTCCATGCTCCACTTTGAACTCGTCACCCCGGCCCGCCTCGTCCGCTCCGAAGCGGTGTGGCAGGTTGTCGTTCCCGGCACCGAAGGCGAATTCGGTGTGCTGGAAGGCCACGCGCCGTTCATGTCCACGGTCAAGGACGGCACGATCAAGATTTACCGCACCCAAGGCGCCCAGCCCGAGGAAATCCAGGTGCAGGGTGGCTTTGCCGAAGTGTCGGCCAAGGGCCTCACGGTTCTGGCCGAACACGTCGAAGGCTGACGCTTTCATCCCACGGATGGGCCAAAAAGGGCCGGCGCTCTCGCAGCGCTGGCCCTTTTTGCGTTTCAGTGCTCCAGCTTGGCAAACATGTCAACAAAGGTAAGCCGCGTATCGATCCAGTCATAGACGCGCATCGGCCGCCCGTCGGGGCGCGGCAGATATGCGCCGTCCTCGCCCAGGCGCGGGGTTGGCACCAGGTGATAGCGCGACGAGGCGGGATCGGGTTCGAACGCGGCCTGCAACGCGGTGAGCGTCACCAGGGGGCTATCGCCCAAGGCATAGACTTCGCCCAAGTTTCGACCGATCCGGGTCAACTGGCCACGCATGTGATCCAGTTGTGCCACCAACCAGGCGCCCACCGGCCCGCTTTGCGCCAGCACGCGCAGTTCGGCCAGGCTCACCAGCATCTGGCGATAGGCGTTGCGCGGCACTTGCCAAATCGGGATGGCGCTTTGCCCGAAGACGAACTGCGCCGCAGCCGGATCGATGGTGAAATTGTATTCGCCAGGCGTGCCGCCCGGTGGCGGCAGTGCCACGCCGTCATGCTCGGCCCCGCCGATCCACACCAAGGTCATCCGCTGCGCCAGGCGTGGTTCGGCCTGGAGCGCGGCGGCCAGATCGGTCAGCCCGGCCCCGGCGGTATAGAACAGCGGCGTCTGCACATCGCTGCGCATGCCTTCGGCCACGATCGCGGCCACCGCCTCGGCCGAATTGCGCCGATCCGCGCGGCCCAGAGCGCCCTCGGCCCCGCGCACCACCGGCACCCGCCCGGCCAGCCCCATCAGGGCCAGCAATTCCCGCGCCCTGGCTGCCGCCTTGTCCGCCTGGTGGCCGTCGTCGGGCTCGGCATCCTGGGGGGAATGGAGATGCGACCCCACGATCAGCCGCACGTCGGCCGAAGGGCTGCGCAGCGCATGGGCAAGCTGGAACAGGCCATCGGGGTCGCCCGCCAGGTCGTTGTCCACGATCACCCGCATGCGCGGCGGCGCGTCGGGCAGGACCGGCGCCGCGCGCGCCAGCATGGGGGCAAGGGCACCGGCGGAAAGGCCGAGCAGGGCAGCGCGTCGTGAGCAGGTCATGCGCCGATCACAGCATGTTGTCGCACGTTGTCAACCCGCTGAGGCATGCCACATTGTAAGCCGCACGAACTTTTTTGCCAAATTCATGTTTGTGAACTTTTCACCAGCGTGAATTTGAGGCATGAAGCACCCCGACAACGCTCAAGGGAGAGATACCTGTCATGACGCAAACCCTGGCCAATGTGATCGGCGCACAAGCCAACCTCGTCGATTTCCTGCGCAACCAGCAGGTCGGCCCCAATGTCTATCCCGGCGTGCCGGCGGAATATTCCAACTGGCGGGCCGAGCAGTGGGCCTGGGGCCACACCGCCGTGCTCTATAACCAGTCCTACCACATGGTGGACCTGGCCGTGCGCGGGCCCGATGCGTTCAAGATGCTGGAATACCTGGGCATCAACAGCTTCAAGAACTTCCAGCCCGATCGCGCCAAGCAGTTCGTGCCGGTCACGCCCGATGGCTATGTCATCGGTGACGTGATCCTGTTCTACCTGGACGAGAACGAATTCAACCTGGTTGGCCGCGCGCCCACCATCGAATGGGTGGAATACCACGCCGCCACCGGCAACTGGAACGTGACCGTCGAGCGCGACGAGCGCTGGGCCATGCGCAACGATGGCAAGCGCAACAGCTATCGCTTCCAGATCCAGGGCCCCAACGCGATGAAGATCATCGAGAAGGCCACCGGCAAGACGCCGCCCGAACTCAAGTTCTTCCACATGACCCGCATGACCATCGGCGGCAAAGACGTGCGTGCGCTGCGCCATGGCATGGCCGGCCAGCCGGGCTTCGAACTGTTCGGCCCGTGGGAAGACTATGGCGCGGTCCATGCCGCGCTGGTGGAAGCGGGCAAGGAATTCGGCCTCGCCCTGGTGGGTGGCCGTGCCTACTCGTCCAACACGCTCGAATCGGGTTGGATCCCCTCCCCGCTTCCGGCGATCTACACCGGCGAGGCGCTGGCGCCCTATCGCGAATGGCTTTCGGCCAATTCCTATGAAGCCAAGTGCTCGGTGGGTGGCAGCTATGTGCCCGAAACCGTGGAAGGCTATTACACCACGCCGTGGGACCTGGGGTATGGCCCGTTCGTCAAGTTCGACCATGACTTCATCGGCCGCGCCGCGCTGGAAAAGATGGCGGCTGCCGGCAACCACCGCACCAAGGTGACCCTGGCGCTCGACAACGAAGACGTCATGCGCGTGCAGTCTTCGGCGCTGAGCAAGGGCGATCGCGCCAAGTTCATGGAATATCCCAGCGCGGTCTATGCGATGCATCCCTTCGACCAGGTGCTCAAGGACGGCAAGCAGGTGGGCCTGTCCACCTGGATCGGCTATTCCGCCAACGAGGGCAAGTTCCTGACCCTGGCGATGCTGGATCCGGGCCACGAAACGATCGGCGGCGAAGTCAGCCTGCTGTGGGGCGAACCCAATGGCGGCACCACCAAGCCCACCGTGGAACCCCACGTGCAGACCGAAATCAAGGCCGTGGTCAGCCCCGTGCCCTATTCGGAAGTGGCGCGCGACAGCTATGCCGAAGGGTGGCGCACGCAGAAGTAAGCCCGCACAGGTAAGCGCCCGGGAAGCACATCCCGGACGCGGCGCCGGCCTTCTCCCGACGAAGGCCGGCGCTTTCTGTTTGCGCAGATATTTTGTTTGCCTTGCTAACAATTCATGGCATGATCGCGGCAACAAAGGAGAGGATGCCGCCATGGCAAAAGACAACAAGATCACCTTTTACGACTTGGCCATTTCCACCGGCGCAACGATCAGTCCGTTCGTGTGGGCGACCAAATATGCCTTGAAGCACAAGGGTTTCGATCTTGATGTGGTGCCCGGCGGCTTTACCGGCATCCTGGAGCGCACCGGCGGGCAGACCGAGCGGTTGCCGGCCATCGTCGACGATGGCAAGTGGGTGCTCGATAGCTGGGGCATCGTCGAATACCTGGATGCCACCTACCCCGATCGCCCCGCGCTGATCCCGCATGAAAGCGTGGCGGCCACGCTCAAGGCGCTGGACCACTGGTTCTGGGCGGCGGCAGTCGGCCCGTGGATGCGCTGCTTCTGCGCGGACTATCGCGATCTGTCGCTGCCGCAGGACCACGAATACATCACCCATTCGCGCGAAAAGATGCTGGGCCGCAAGCTGGAGGATATCCAGGCCGGCCGCGAAGATCGCTTGGCCGGCATTTCCGCCGCGCTCGAACCGCTGCGCTCCACGCTGTCGCAGCACGCGTGGCTGGGCGGGGCCACGCCCAACTATGCCGATTACCGCATCCTGGGCGGCTTCCTGTTCACGTCCTCGGTGTGCAAGACGCCGGTGCTGGTGGAAGACGATCCGCTGCGCGGCTGGCTTGATCGCTGCCTCGATCTCTATGGCGGTCTGGGCCGCCATCCCGGCCTGTTCCCGCTGTTCGGCCTGAAAGAGCGCGAGGGCGACGTGCCCGCATTCAACCGCGCGGCGGGCCTTGGCGGCATCTACAAGCGCAACACCGGCCCTGCTTCCACCCAGGCCGAAACGCAGAAGATCACCCAGGGGATGAAGCAGCCGGCCTGACCGGCGGCCACCGCCCTCACCGCTTGCGCTTCGTCCCCCGGGTCATCAGATCGGGCTTGGGGGGCGGGCGCCAGCCGGGTGGCGGCGTCATGGCTTGCTGGCTGGTGCCCAGGCCCATGGCGCCGGGCACCTGGCGGATCAGCCCCGCCGTATCCGATTTTGCCGCCTGTTCCGCACTCGCCCCACCCCGCATCAGCGTGATCCTGTCGCGCAGGCGCCCTGCTTCCTCGAAATCGAGCGCAGCAACGGCGGCTTCCATGCGGGCGGTCAGGGTCTGGATCGTGTCGGCCATGATGGCACAATGCGCGAGATGGGCGGATAGTGCCATCCCGTCTCGCGCGCGCATGCGCCAAATGCCGGTTGGCCCAACCCCGGCCCGCATGCCAAGCTTGGCGGGCGACATACCGGGGGACCCTCATGCGATTCGTGCGCCCGCTTGCCCTTGCTCTTCCGGCCCTGGCCCTCTGCGCCGCGCCGGCCCATGCGTATGACGTGGCGGAAAAGTCCATCGATGCACTGCGCGCCGATCTTGATGCCGGGCGGGTGACCTCGGCAGAGCTGGTGGCCGCCTATGAAGCGCGCATCGCCAGGATCGACCCCACGCTGCACGCGGTGATCGCGCTCAATCCGCGCGCGCTGGAGCAGGCCCGCGCGGCCGACGCGGCGCGCAAGGCCAGGCCCACGCACCTGCCGCTCGATGGCATTCCGATCCTGATCAAGGACAATATCGAAAGCGCCGATCCCGTGGCGACCACCGCCGGCAGCCTGGCGCTGGCCAACAACGTCACCGGCCGCGATGCCCCGCTGGTGGCGCACCTGCGCGCGGCGGGCGCGATCATCCTGGGCAAGACTAACCTTTCCGAATGGGCCAATATCCGATCGAACCATTCGATCAGCGGATGGAGCGCCACGGGCGGCCAGGCGCGCAATCCCTATGATCCGCGCCGCAGCACCTGCGGATCGAGCGCCGGTTCGGGCGCGGCCGCCGCCGCCAGTTTCGCCGCAGCGGCCGTGGGCACCGAAACCGATGGCTCGATCACCTGCCCTTCGGCGGTCAACGGCCTGGTCGGGTTCAAGCCCACCGTCGGCCTCGTCTCGCGCACCCATGTCGTGCCGATCAGCCACAGCCAGGATACGCCCGGCCCGATGGCGCGCAGCGTGCGCGATGCCGCGCTGCTGCTGGGCGCCATGGCCGGCAGCGATCCGGCCGATCCGGCGACGGCCCGCGCCGATGCGCTGGGCCACGATTTCACCGCCACACTTTCCCCCAATGCCCTGAAAGGCGCGCGCATCGGCGTGATGCGCTTTGCCGCCGGGTTCCACCCCGAAACCGATGCCGTGTTCGAACGCGCCCTGGCCACTTTGCGCGCGGCCGGCGCCACGCTGGTGGAGATCAAGGCGCCCCCGCCCCCCACGAAAGGCGTGGGCGAGCGCGAGCAACTGGTGCTGTCTACCGAACTCAAGGCGGACCTCGCCACCTATCTCGCTTCCACCGATCCGGCCAAAGTGCCCAGCCGCACGCTGGCAGACCTGATCGCGTTCAACCAAGCCCATGCCGCGCAGGAAATGGCGCTGTTCGGGCAGGACTTCTTCGAGGATGCGGACAAGACCAAGGGCCTGGCCGATCCGGCTTATGTGAACGCCGCCGCCGAGGCGCGGCGCATGGCCGGGCCCGAGGGGATCGACCGCATGCTGGCCGACAACAAGGTGACCGCGCTGGTCGCCCCCACGCTCGGCCCGGCCTGGCTGATCGACCCGGTGCTGAAAGACAATTTCGTGGGCGGCGGCGCGGGCGGCCTGCCGGCGGTGGCCGGCTATCCCCACCTCACCGTGCCGATGGGCGAGGTTTCCGGCCTGCCCGTGGGCCTTTCGATCATCGGCACGGCGTGGGACGATGCGCGCGTGCTCGCCTATGGCTATGCCTTTGAACAAGCGGCCCACGCACGGCGCGCGCCGGTGCTGGCGCCACGCTGAGTCGCATGTCCGCGCCGGGGGAACCGGCCGGATGGGCGCACGTTGCCCCCCGTATCACCAAGGGGGCAAAGCCATGAGAGCAATGATCATCGGGGCGCTGGCGCTGGCTGCCACGCCGGCGGCGGCACAGGACACCGGCACGCCCGACGAAGTGGCCCAGGACAGCACCCACCACCCTGCCCTGCGCGACTTGTGCAGCGACCGGCCGGGCCTCGACACCCCGGCCTGCACTGTCGATCCCGGCCGCATTCAGGTTGAAATCGGGCTGGGCGACTGGACGCTCGACAAGCAGGCCGACCAGCGCACCGACACGATCGAGAGTGGTGACATTCTGCTGCGCTATGGCGTGACGGCCACAACCGAAGTGCGGCTCGGCTGGACCGCCTATGGCCACGTGCGCACCCGCGACGTGCCATCGGGCCAGATCGACACCGCGCAGGGCGTGGGCGACGTGACCCTGGGCGTGAAGCAGAACCTGCGCCATCCCGCCGAAGGCAAGACCGGCCTCGCCGTGGCCGTGCTGCCCTTCGTCACCTTGCCGACCGGCCATAGCGAAGTGGGCGCCGGCGACTGGGGCGCCGGGCTGATCGTGCCGACCAGCTACAAGATCGACGACACCGTCTCGCTGGAACTCTCCCCCGAAGTGGACGCCGCCGTGAACGAAAGCGGCCAAGGCCGCCACCTCGCCTATGGCGCCGCGATGGGCGTGCAGGTGCACTTGTCGAAAGCCACCCGCCTGACCCCGGAACTGCAATTCCTGCGCGACCAGGACCCGTCGGGCCATGCAACGATGAGCCGGGCGGCGCTCTCGTTCGATGTGCAGCCGGCGAAGATGCTGCAACTTGATGTGCAGGCGACGGCTGGGTTGAACAGGGATACGCCGGATGTGGAACTGGCGTTTGGGGTTACGCGGAAGTTTTAGGGGTTGTGCATTGGCTATGCGACGTCGGGAATGGCGGACGGTCCGCTTAGTCTCCTTTACCCTGCCAACCGGTCTTGGTTGACGTTCGTTCACGCGTTCTCCTCGAACTGTATCACCCGGTATTCCTCAGGCAATGACGATTCCGTTCCCAGCGGGCGCCCTTGGGAAGTTGTAGGCAGTCATATTCGGGGCGTATCAGCTCGACCGCGCTTGACTGCGTAAACACTCGACCGCTGCTTCAAGCAGCGTCTCGTCAGGTTGCAGTGTTCCCCATTCTTTCCAGAAGTCTCGCGTGGCACTGTCTGGCTTTACTTGGGGCTGATCGAGCTTGATCCGCGTGGGAAGCAGGACCGCGTCGCCGAGCAAAAGCGCTTCACCTGTATCGAGTAACGGGAGCATTGCCGTCAAACCGACGAGAGAGTCCGGCATAAGCCGCTTGATGACGTTCTGATCGCTATCATTCGTTAGCCTGAGAGCAAGGAAGTTGTTGCATTGGGACAGGATTGTTCGGCTTACGTCGGAAGGGCGTTGGCTCACCACAAGCAAGGAGAAACCGTATTTTCGGCCTTCCTTGGCAATGCGCTCAAACGACCACAGCGCCTGCCGTTGCACGGCGTCAGCATCGTCCTTCACCGGAAGATACAGATGCGCCTCGTCGCACAGCAGTGTGATAGGTGTGCGCGCCTCCGCTTTCATCCAGAATTGAATGTCGTAGAGCAGGCGGGCAAGCGTACCGGTGACGACTGGGAGGACGTCGGCCGGAACCTCCGAGAAGTCGATGATCTTGATACCATTGCCGGAGTCTGCCCGGAGCAGTTTTACGATCTGTTTCGCAAGCCACCCATAATCGAGTGCCTCAGCAGGCGGAGAGAACATAAACCCATACCGGCGATCATCGAGCTTAGCTTCCAGACGCGAGATGAATCGGGTCAGCTTGTCTTCCCATTCTCCTTTTACGGGTCCTGTTTTACCGACACCCTTGGTGGTATTGTCGGTTTTCAGGCGCGACACCAGATCCTTAATGGCATAGGGGATAGGCGAATCAACGGTAAAGGTTTCTTTGACCTTGGCTTTCGCCGACGCATCCAGAGTTGCGCCCTTTAGGTCGCGCACGTGAAGCGTGAAACGGGACGCCTGATTTGGAGCGTTCTGGTCGCTACGATCAAGAATCATTGACAGCATTTCGTCGCGGTTCAGGAGCCAATATGGCAGAAACAGCACGTCATCTTTAGGATCTGCGAGGTCGCCGGGGCCCGCTATCCGGAAGCGTTGTGCGAAGCCGCCTTTACCCTTGTCCGCAAGTGGTTCATATTCCCCGTGCATGTCGAAAACGACGATATTGGGGAACTTCAGCTTGGCGGCCCGCTCCAAGATGAGAGCGACCGCCCAGCTTTTACCAGAACCGGTACTGCCGAGAATTGCAGCGTGGCGCTGGAAGAAGCGATCACCACTTGCGATCGCTTCAGCACTCCGATCGGCGACAAAAGTACCGAGCTTCAAACGCTCATTAGCGGAGAAACCTGCGCCCAGAATTCCCATGAACCGCTGAAGATTGCCGCCTTCGATGACGAAACAATCCCGATCGATCTGCGGGAAACTATCTGCACCGCGCTTGAAGGTATCGGTCCTATCACCATCGACAGTTCGATAGGTACCAATCACGAAGGCCTGCATGTGATCAGTAGGGGAGACTGTTAGTGCGCCGAATTCGCCACCTTCGGGATCAGGGAGTTCTTCCCGCAGCGAGCGGGTGACCCGGTCGGTCATTCCGATCAGGAATTCTGACTGTGTAGCACCTTTGATGGCGATCAGTTGACCAATACCGACGCGCGTCAGCATATCGGAATTGGTGACGTCTATTGCCACGCGACTGGTATCGACACCGGCCACGCGCCCGATCTGATCGTTTTCCATGAAATCAAGCGCCGAGCTAGTCATGCCGATAGAACTCCCTTTACGAATCCATCAAGGTCCCAGTAGTCGATACCTGGGTAGAATATTTCCGTTCCATCGATGATGAAGCGGGCACCGACGGATCCACCCTGTTCATAGAATTCCGCTGCAATTACGTTCTTGTTTTCGATAGCTATTTTTCGCGCCTTGAAGGAAAGCGCATATGTCAGGATCACTGTCTTCACTCCCGATTTGATGCGTGGCGTGAGATGGGTTTCCAAGTGATCGTCGTTGAAGCCATAGCCTATAATGAGGAAGCGGCGGGCTTTGTCGATGGCATCGTTCCCTTTTTCACGATGCTTGTCGAACGGGCTCTCATAGCCACTACGGAACTTGTTCAACCCTGGCGTAATGATCAGCCGCGGCAAGGGCAGTGTTCCAGCGTAACGTACAGGATTGCCCTCGCGATGATACCAGTCGAGACTGCCGTGCGGCTTGAAGACAATTGCCTTTGGGGCGAATTTATATCGAACGTTCCTGCCCACCAACTTCACTTGGCGGCAGAAGCTCCAATAGCTGTCTTCGGGATCGAGCCGAGCAGCGAAATGGCCGCAAAACATCGTGTCAACGCCCAGCCCGGCTTCCTCGCAGGCAAGCTCGGCAAGACGATCATAGTTCGTCGTGACGATTGGAATGCCGGTGCTTGGCTTCAGCAGATGCGGGATGAGCTTAGTGAGCCGAAGCGTTCTAGTGTTATTGAAGACCTCCGCGATGATGCTCGCCTCGGAGGCAGCGATGAAGTCGCCGGTGCTCTGCACGATGGCAGCCTCGAGGGATGCTGTGGGCGCATGTTTCAGCAGCGCGGCTTCCAGACCATCGGTTTCAATGAGAGGATGGATGTCCTCCCAAAGCTTCGTGTCTTCTGGGGACAGGCTGGCCGGTATGTGGGTTACAAGATGGCGCCCAAGCGCGCCCATGCCAGGAACGCCTTCTGCACATGACAGTCCGGAACCGACTACGAGAACGAGGCCATCGCCAAGGTGCCCTTGAAGCTGTTTCTTTAGTTCACTTAGTTCCACGGGGCCCCACTGTAGTCGCACCTCCATCCCCGGAGATGGAATACATTGTGCCGCTGGAGGTAGGCAAGTGAGATGTAAAAATATTTCAATGCACTGGCTTGGACAGCAACGGTTTTGCCGGACGGTTTAACTCGGGAATGCCGAATGAACGAGGTCCGCTTTCTGCGCTCACGACGGGAGGCGGGAACGGCAACTTTAGCGGCGATCAGCCACACCCCCACTCTCACCCCACCGCCCCCGCCGCCCGCTTAAGCGCACTACGCACCCGCGCCGCCAGCGCCGCATCAAAGCGCACTTCCGGCACGGCCACGCTCAGCACGCCGACCATCTGGCCGCCCACGCGCACCGGCACGGCGGTGCCGCAGATGCCCAGGGTGGCTTCGTGGCAGGCGGTGGCGATGCCTTCGGCGCGGATGCGGGTGAGGTCGGCGCGCAGGTCTTCGTCGCGCACACGGGTGTGTTCGGTCATGGCGAGGCGCGTGCTTTCCGCGAAGTAGCGGTGCAGGTCTGCGTCCGAGAGATAGGCGAGGATCACTTTGCCGGCGGCGAGGCAGTGCAGCGGGCGGCGGGCGCCGGGTTCGATGGCATAGCGCAGGGTCTGGTCGCTGGCTTCGGTCACCACGGCTTCCACGTCCCACCCCACGCGGACCATGAAGCTGGCGGTTTCGTTAAGTTCGGCCTTGAGCGCGCGGACCAGCGGCGCCACGCGGTCGGCCAGGGGCAAGGCCGCCGGGGCCACGCGCAGGCGCTCCAGCCCCGGCCCGGGCAGATAGCGGCGCCCGTCCCGCGCCAGGTATTGCCGCTCCACCAGGGTGGCGAGCAGGTAGGACAGGCTCGACACCGGAATGCCCAGCGCCTGCGCCACGTCCTGCGCCACCACGCCGCCGGCATGGGCCACGACGAATTCGATCACGTCGAGCGTGCGCAGCGCCGACTTGACCGGGCCGGTCTTGGCCGAAGCGGGAGCAGAGGGGGCGGAGGCCATGGGTGTCTTGTCCTTTTTGCGGGGCGGCGGTGTTAGCGTTCCACCACCCCCAACCCCCTCCTCTGAAGAGGAGGGGGCTATTTGTCTGGTCAGGTTTGGAAGAGGAGAGTGCCGCGCCGTTCGGCAAAGCGCCAGCCTTGCGCCGTGCGCACGAAGCGATCGTGGAACGAGCCGACCAGCGGCGCCGGGCCGCCGTTGAACAGCAGCATTGCGCTGGTGCCACGGGCGGTGTCAGCGCTTTCCACGTCGATCACCACGTTGCTGCACACATGGCGCGTGGTGCGCGGCGGGCGCGACTGGAACGCGGCGAGGATCGCGGCGCGGCCCACGATCGGCGCATCGGGCGCGGTGGGACGGGTCATCAGGCCATCGGCGGCATAGAGGGCGGCGACGTCTTCCCAGCGCGCTTCGTCGTTCAAGTTGGCATAGAGCGCGATCAGGCGCGCGCAGTCCGCCTCGATCGCGCGGCGTTCGTCTTCGTTAATCACAGGCGCGCTCCGGCGATGTCGGCGCCTTCGCGCAGGGCTTTGAGCTTGCGCCAGGTGACGATGGGATCGATCTTGCCATAGCCGGCAAAGGTGCCGAACCCGCAATCGGTGCTGGCCACCACGCGGTCTGCGCCCACGATGCCGGCAAAGCGTTCCACCCGCTGCGCGATCAGTTCGGGATGCTCGATATAGTTGGAGCAGGTGTCGATCAGGCCGGGCGCGAGGATCTTGGTATCGGGCAGCTTGGCATCGGCCCAGACTTTCCATTCATGCTCGTGCCGGGGATTGGCCGCCTCGAACAGCACCGTGGAAGGCCGCGCACCGATGACGATGTCGATCACGCGTTCGAGCGGAATGTCGTGATCGTGCGGGCCTTCGTAATTGCCCCAGCACACGTGCATGCGCATCTTTTCGGGCGGAATGTTGGCCGTGGCGGCGTTGAGCGCCTCTACGTTGGCGGCCGCCACTTTCAGGAATTCCGCCTCGCTCAGGTCCTGGTAACCGGTGTGGCGCGACATCGCGAGATCGGGGCAATCGAGTTGCAGGAAGAACCCGGCGTTCACGATCGTCTCGTATTCCTCGCGCATGGCATCGGCGAGGTCCGCCAGATAGGCTTCATGGCTGGGATAGTGGCGGTTGACCTGGAACGCGGTGATCAGCCCCGGCGAGGCGGCGTTCATGAACGCCTGCGTTTCGGGCGCACCATGCGCGTCGAGCGCGGCGCGGAAGCGGCGGATGTCGTCATGCAGCGGCTCGAGCGTAACCAGCTTGACCGGCCCGATGCACGAGGCGCGCACGAACTCCTGGCTGCCCATGATCGCCGAAAGCTTCTTGGCGAGGTTCGGCACTTCGGCCAGGTCTGCCGCCGGCTTGCGATCGATATGCCCGCCAAAGCCGGACAGGCGCTCGATCATGTAGGTGGAATAGCCCACCTTGCCCAGCTCGCCATCACTGACGATGGACACGCCCGCGTCCACTTGCGCCTGCACGGCGGCCTTGACGGCCGCCCCCACCTTGGCATCGAATTCGTCCGCGTCATAAGGCTTGCCCGCATCACGCGCGAGCAACAGCGGCGTGAGTTCCTCGCCCCGCGGCAGGCTGCCGACATGGCTGGTCTTGATATGGGCCACAGGGCCTCTCCCTTGCGCAATTTCACACTTGTGAAGATTTCATAGCGGCTGGGCGGCCGCGTGCAAGCGCCATTACGCCGCCCCAGCGCGATCTTGTGCCGGGCGGCGGCCGGTGAGGCGCAAGTAGAAGCGGGAGAAGTACGAAGGGTCTTCGAAGCCGAGTTCGGCGGATACCTGGGCGGCGGTGGCGTTGGTGTAGCGCAGCAGGCGATGCGCCTCGCGCGCCAGGCGGCGGTGGACGACGTCCATGGGCGAGCAGCCGAGGCGCGCGGCGGTGAGGCGCGAAAGCGTGCGCGGGGTAGTGCCCAGGGCCGAGGCGTAGAACGCCAGATCGCGGTGGCTGCGGAAATGGACTTCGACCAACTGGCGGAAGCGATCGAGCCGCGTGTCGGGCGCCGGGCCGGCGGCGGGCAAGGCCTGGGCGACGCAGCGGGCCAGGGTTTCGGCAAGCGCCAGCAATAGCGGATCGGCCGTGGTGCGATCGGCCTGGAGCGCCAGCATTTCGGCCGCGAGCCAGGCGGCGCGGCGGGCCGGCTCGGCCGCCAGCGGGGCGGCCTGCCCCTGGGTGAGCGCGCGATGCAGCGGATCGGCCGCCGCCGGGGCGCGGGCCAGGAAATCGGCACCCAAGGTGACGACATGGCCCACCACATCGGCGGCAAAGCGAAAGCCGTGGACCACGCCGGCCGGGGCGATCACCGCCACGGGCCCGTCAAGCGCCTGTTCTGCACCGTCGAAGGTGATGCGCACTTGTCCGGTGTGCACCAGCAGCAATTGCACGAAATCGGCGTGGCGGTGCGGCCGGATTTCCCAATCGTGCAAGGAGGAACGCGCTGCGATCGTCTCGATATGGGCAAATCCGCTGGCAATTCCGGCCTGTTCCTCGCCATAGAGGGCATAGCTGGGGATGCTGCCTTGCGCCATCGACTTGTCCTGAAAGTGCCATCTTATGTCAGGCTGATGCCTTCCCGCACGGGCCGGCCAATGTCAAGAAAGGGCGTGAGCGGCGGCCATGACGGACGGGCCGCCCGCGGGAGAGAAAAGCGATGAAAACCCAAGTTGCCATCGTGGGCGCTGGCCCCGCCGGCCTGCTGCTGGGCCACCTGCTGCGCGCCGAAGGGATCGAGTGCGTGGTGGTGGAACGCCAGACCGGTGACTATGTGCTGGGCCGCATCCGCGCCGGCGTGCTGGAATCGATCACCGTCAACCTGATGGAGCGGCTGGGCCTGGATGCCCGCCTCAAGGCTGAAGGCCTGGTGGAAGAAGGGTTCAACCTGGCCGATGGCGAGCGCCTGATCCGCATCGACGTGGCCGGCCTCACCGGCCAGACCGTGACTGTCTATGGCCAGACCGAAGTGACGCGCGACCTGATGGATGCCGCGCCCGAACGCGGGTTGCCGGTGCTTTATGGCGCCAGCGACGTGGCGCTGCACGACATCGAAAGCGATGCGCCCTACCTGACGTTTACCCACGAAGGCCGCGCAGAGCGGCTGGACGCGCGCTTCATCGTGGGCTGCGACGGCTTTCACGGCCCATCGCGCAAGGCCATTCCCGCCAGCGTGGCGCGCGAATACGAGCGCGTCTATCCGTTCGGCTGGCTGGGCATCCTGGCCGACGTGCCGCCGTGCAACCACGAGCTGATCTATGCCAACCACGAGCGCGGCTTTGCCCTCGCCTCGATGCGCAGCCACACCCGCAGCCGCTATTACGTGGACGTGCCGCTGACCGAAAAGATCGAGGACTGGAGCGACGAGCGCATCTGGGACGAACTGGCCATCCGCCTGGGCCCCGATGCAGCCGCGAACATCACGCGTGGGCCGTCGATCGAAAAGTCGATCGCACCGCTGCGGTCCTACGTGTTCGAGCCGATGCGCCACGGCAGCCTGCTGCTGTGCGGCGATGCGGCCCATATCGTGCCCCCAACCGGAGCCAAGGGGCTGAACCTGGCAGCCAGCGACGTGCATTATGCCGCGCAGGCGCTGACCGGCTTTTTCAAGGCGAACGATGCCGACGCGATTGCCAGCTATGCCGCCAAGGCGCTGGCGCGGGTGTGGAAATCGGAACGCTTCAGCTGGACCCTGACCAAGCTGATGCACCGCTTCCCCGACGATGGCCCGTTCGAGCGGGCGATGCAGGTGGCCGAACTGGATTACATCGCCACCAGCCGTGCCGCGCAGACCAGCATTGCCGAAAACTATGTGGGGCTTCCGGTTTGACCCCTTGGCCCTTTGACTAGCTTGGCAAGGGGGTGGGCGGGCCTCTCTCCCCCACCCCCTTGCCAGACGAGAAGCGAATTTTCCCCGCAATGTGACAATTCGCCAAGTGTCGTCACAAGGCCGTCATAAAGCGCAGACACAAGGCGCCTGTTGTTTCCCCCAACAGGCAGGCCCATGCGCCAGATCGACATTCTGCTGACCAACCCGCTGGAAGGCGGCCACGACCCGTTTGCCCATGGCGACCTGAAAGTGGTGTTTCACCCCTGGCGTGGCGCGGGCCCCCTGCCCCTGCTCGACGGGCGGCCTTGGGCCTTCGTCGATTGGCTGCTGCCCGAACTTTCGGGCCTGGAGCTGTGCCGGCGCCTGCGCTGCGACATGCAGACCGAAGCGGCCCATGTCACCATGGTGCTGGAAGAAGACGATCCCGAGGCCAAGCGCCGCGCCATGCGCGCCGGGGCGGATGATTACATCGTCGGGCCGATCGACCGTGGCACCGTGCTCGATCGCGTGCTTTCGGTGCAATTGCCCGAACGCGAAACCGTGGCCCGCACGCTGCGGCTGGGCGAATTGAGCCTGGACCTGACGGCGCTTCAGGCGCGGTGGAAGGACAAGGCCATCGCGCTGATGCCCAACGAACTGCGCCTGCTGCGCTACCTGATGGAGCAGCCGGGCCAGGTCTTTTCCCGCCAGCAACTGATCGCGGCACTGGGCAAACAGGGCCAGCCGATCGACGAGCGCACCGTTGACGCCTGGGTCAGCCGCCTGCGCCGCGCGCTGCGCGACGCCGGGGCCGGTTATCCGCTGCGCACGGTGCGCGCGCTGGGGTATGTGCTGGACAAGCCTTGATAACCAAAGATTTGTTCAAATCAGCTTCGTCGCCCCGGACTTGATCCGGGGTCCAGCTTAAGTTCGAGCGCCGCGCGTGGCTTCCACCACCCCCAAACCCCCTCCTCTGAAGAGGAGGGGGTTTTTTGTCAGCGGTTCAGAACTTGGCGCCGGCGCGGATGCCGATCGTGCGGGGCTGGTTGGGAACGATATAGACGCGGTTGTAGCAGCTGCCGCAGGCGACGTAGCGCGAGAGCTGGCCGCGTTCGTCAAAGGCGTTGGTGGCGAACAGTTCGAGCGAATACTTGTCCCACTCGCTGCCGATGGCAAAGTTGACCTGGGTAAAGGCTTCGATGCGGCCGAGCAGTTCGGCTGGATTGATGATGTTGCCTGTCCCAGTCTGCACGGCTGCGGTGCGCAAGTCGGACGCGGCCGAGCTTTGATAAGTGGCGTTGGCCTGGCCATAGACCTTGGCCGCGCCCACGGGCACGCTGTAGCGCAGCGTGCTCGCCAGCTTCCACTTGGGCGTGATCGGCAGGCGGGTGCCGGCCTTGGCGGCGACGAAATTGCCATCGCCGGTGCACTTGTAGGTCAGATCGTCCACCGCGCAGAGGTTCTTGCGCATCACCGCGTCGGTATAGGCGCCGCCGAAATTGAACGAGAACCCACCCTTGACCACATTGGCATCGAATTCCACGCCGCGAATGCGCGCATCGGGGCCATTGTGGATTTCGGTGAAGCTGTTGGCGCCCAGGTACGAGAACTGGAAGTTCTTCCAGTTCTGCTGGTAGACTGCCATGTTGAAGCGCAGCAGGCCATCGAACAGCGTGGTCTTGAGGCCCAGTTCGAAATTGGTGAGATAATCCGGCTTGTAGGCCGCCACATCCGCACGGCGGTTGATGCCGCCGGGGCGGAACCCGCGCGAGACGGTGGCATAGGCGGTCACGTCACGATCGGGCTTCCACGTCAGGTTGAAGCGATAGGTGCCGCCATCGCCCTTGGCGCGCTTGGGCACCACGCCCCCGTTTACGTAATCGCCGAGGTTGGTGCACGGGCTACCACCCACGGCCGCCGGCAGCAGGGTGATGTTGGTTTCGCCCGCCAGCTGCGCATTGCGCAAGGTGAGCCCATCGGTGGTGTAGCAACCGGCGACCCCGGTGCGCGAGGAACCGGCCGCATTGGGCGGCGGATTGCCGTCAGCGCCCTGATAATAGGCCGGGTTGCGACCGAAACCGAAGAAACCGATCAGCGAATTGTCATACTTGAAATAGCGGCCGCCGGCCGTGGCGGTGAGATTGGGCAGGATGTCGTAGCTCAGTTCCCCGAACGCGGCATAGTCCTTGTCCACGCGGTGCTGCTGGGTCAGCCACAGCGTGCCGGGCTTGCCGTTGACCGACAGCAGATCGGCCAGGCCCGCGACCTGGTAATCCTGGTGGATCAGGTTGGACTGGCGCTGGTAGAACAGGCCACCGACGAAACGCAGCGGCTCGCTGGTGGGCGAAGCGATGCGCAGTTCGTGGCTCATCTTCTTGAAGTGATCCTGCCCGATCACCTGCTGGATCGGGGTGACCTGGTTGCCGGCATTGTCCTTGTAATAGAAATAGCCGGCGAGGCCGCCAACGCCCGAATAGAGCGAGTCATAGGCTTCGGCATAGTCGGTATAATCGCTCGACGAGAACGTCTTGCGATCGAGATAGGCGCCGGCATAAGTGAGATCCCAGCTACCGATCTTGCCTTCGATGGTGAGCGAAGCCTGGGCAAAGATGTCGCGGCGATATTCGGGCAGGAAATGCTGCACCTGAAGATCGCCCAGGCTGGTGTCATAGCCGTAGGACCCGTGGCTGCGCGTATCCTGGTACATCACGCCGGGCGTGACGGTCCAGTTGTCGTCAAGGTCCACCTTGAGCAGGGCGCGGCCGCCGGCGATCTCGGTGTCGTTGTAGTTCTTCTTGACGTACTTGCTGTTGTTGATGGTGATGCCACCGGGCTTGGGCTCGAAACTGCGCGTGCCCGCGACATTGTCGATATAACCGGCATCCTTTTCATAGAAGCCAACAATGCGCAGCGCGGCCTTTTGCGACAGCGGGATGTTGACCATCCCTTCCACCTTGCCGCCGGTGCCGCCCTTGTGCACCTTGTTCACTTCCACATCCATGCGGCCGTAGTAGCCCGAGGTATCGGGCTTGTTGGTGATGATGCGGATCGTGCCGGCTTCGGACGAGGCGCCATAGAGCGTGCCCTGCGGCCCAGCCAGGCTTTCGATGCGGGCAATATCATAGACATGCACGTCAAGGTTGCCGCCGATCGTGGTGACCGGCTGTTCGTCGAGATAGACGCCCACCGAGGGCAGCGAGCCCGAGTGGTTGCCATCGCCGCCCGAAGCGACACCGCGCATGTATATGATGTTGGTGCCCGGCGTGCCCGAGCTTTGCGCCACGACCGTGGGCAATTGCTGCGTATAGCCGTTGAAGTTCGACACGTTAAGCTGGTCGAGCTTTTGCGTGCCCAGGGCCTGGATCGAGATCGGCACGTTCTGGAGGTTTTCCGAACGCTTTTGCGCGGTGACGATGATCACGTTGCCGCCATCGGCCGCCTGCGGTTCGGCTTGGGGCGCAGCATCCTGCGCCATCGCGATGCTGGCCGGCGCCAGGAGCGCGGTGCTCGTCATCAGGAGAAACCGCGAGAGACCCGCCGTGGCAATACGCATGCTTGAACCCACCCTGTTGCAATTCTTGTGCGCAAGGGTGTGCGCCGCCGTGCGATATTGCGTCAAGCGGTTACAATCTTCACCAATCGATCACAGATGAGCGTGGCAGTTTTGCAACGCATTGCCGCTGTCAGACAAAACCTTGCGGCGCATCGGGATAGGTATCGAGCACCGGGCCGAGCGCCGCCTTGAGCGGATCGAGCCAGGGTTCGAAGGCTTTCCAGCCTTGCGTGCCTTCGCGGAAAATCGGTTGGCGCACTTGTTCGGAACTGGCGGTGCGCACGGCGCGCTCGGTCTGGTAGAACGCCAGGCACGCCGCCTCGAACGGCAGGCCGCAGGCATCGAGCAGCGCCCGCACTTCGTTTTCGGTATCATCGACCATGCGTTCATAGATCACGCGATGGACCGCGCCCGGTTGCACCGCATCGACATGGGCCATGAGCCGGACATAATCGGCATAATAGCGCCCCATGTCCGCCAGATCGTAGGTAAAGCCCTGCCCCCGCGCGAAATGCTGCTTGAAGTTGGAAAAGCAGCAGCCCAGCGGATGGCGCCGCGCATCGATGATCCGCGCGTTGGGCAGGATCAGGCGGATCAGCGGCACATGCACCCAGTTGTTGGGCATCTTGTCGATGAACAGCGGGCGTGCGGTGTGGCGCTGGATGCGCGTGGTGTGCAGATAGCTTTCACCCATGCTGCGCAACTCTTCGGGCGACAGGCCCGCCAGCCCGACGGGATAATCGGGCACCTTGCGGGCCAGTTGGGCGATGTCGGGCAGTTCGCTGGTGCCTTCCACCTGGCTGTGGCTGGCCAAGATCTGTTCGACCAGGGTGGAACCGGCGCGCGGCATGCCGAGGATGAAGATCGGATCGGGCGCCGCGCACCCCGCGCCGGCGCGTGCAGCAAACAGCGCCGGCGTGGCCGTGGCGATGATCGCATCGACGGTGGCGGTGGTTTCATCGGCCTTGTAGGGAATGCGGCGGCGGCGCAGGGCATTGCCGGCGGCATAGTGATCGAACGCGGCCTGGGCCTGCTTGCGATCCTCGAACGCCTTGCCCAGCGCGAAATCGAGATGCCAGCGGTCTTCGGCGCCAAGCGCGGGATCGGCCAGCGCCTGCTCCATCGCGGCGATATCTTCATCGGCAAAGCGCACGGTCTTGAGGTTGGCGAGGCTCCACCACGCCTCGCCCAGCCCCGGCATCAGCGCGATGGCGCGGCGATAGGCGGCAATGCCGTCGGCCTGGCGGCCCACGGTCTTGAGCATGTGGCCATAGCTCATCCACACACGCGGCTGGTCGGGCGCCTGGGCCAGCACCTTTTCATAGAGCGCGAGCGCTGCATCGAAAGATCCGATGCGGCCATTGGCGGCGGCGGCCAGATTGGCGTGGCCGAGGTTTTCGGGGTCTTCCAGGGTGACTTGCTGCAACTGTTCCAGCGCCTCTGCCGCGCGGTTGGTGCGATAGAGCACCAAGGCCAGGTTGGCGCGCGCGGGGGTGAAGGCCGGGTCCAGCTCGATCGCGCGGCGTAGCAGGTTTTCCGCGTCACCATAGCGGCCGATGCGCCCGGCCAGTTCGGCAAACAGGCGGATCGCGCGGGCATCGAAGGGATCGTCCTTGAGCAGCGCGCGCAGCAAGGGTTCGGCGCGCGGCAGATCGTTGGCGTTCATCGCGGCGGCGGCAGCGACGAGGCGGGGATCGTAGGCGGGGCGCAAGGGCAGGGTCACGGTGGTCATCGCGCCACAACAAACATGGTGACGCCGCGCGATCAAGCGTTAGTCTTGTGCGATGCCAGGTGAACCAGGGGATGCGCCGCGTGAGTGATGCCAAAAGACGGGGCCTGGGTTTCTGGATGACGCTCGCCCTGGTGGTGGGCAACCTGATCGGATCGGGCATCTACCTGCTGCCGGCCACGCTGGCGCCGCTGGGCATCAACCAGTTAGTCGGCTGGGGCGTGACCATCGCCGGCTCGTTGTGCATGGCTTTCGTGTTTGCCCGGCTGGCCGCGCGCATGCCGGCGCCGGGCGGCCCGTTTGCCTATGTCATGCAAGGGTTCGGGCCGGGCGCGGGATTTGCCGCGGCCTGGGCCTATTGGACGATGCTGTGGTCAGGCAATGGCGCGGTGGCGGTGGCGGTGGTTTCCAATCTCAGCCTGCTCTATCCACCGCTGGGCAAAACGCCCGGCGCGCCGGCGGCCCTTGCTGTGGGCGCGGTGTGGCTGCTGACGGCAATCAACATTCGCGGCGTGCGCAGCGCGGGCGATGTGCAGGTGATCACCACCGTGCTCAAGTTGCTGCCGCTGGCGCTGCTGATCGGGCTGGCACTGTGGCTGTGGCTATCGGGTGCGCCGCGCGTGGTGCAGCCCGCCCTGCCGCTGTCGCCCAGCCTGGTGGCGACCGCGGCCGGCCTGACGTTCTGGGGCTTCCTCGGGCTGGAATCGGCCACCGTGCCTTCGGACAAAGTGGAAAACGCCGCGCGCGTGGTGCCGCGCGCCACGTTGTGGGGCGTGGCCCTGGCCGGCGCGATCTACCTGGGCATCGCGCTGGCCTTTCGGGCCTATATGCCAGAAGCAGCGGCGGGCGCCTCCCCTTCCCCGGTGGCACAGTTCCTGGGATCGCGGCTGGGTGGGGACGTTTCGGGGATCGTCGCGGTGTTTGCCGCGATCAGCGCGTTCGGCACGCTCAACGGCTTTATCCTGGTGCAAGGCGAAGTGCCCTGGGCCATGGCGCGCGACGGGCTGTTTCCCGCATGGTTCGGCAAGGAAACCCGCGCCGGCACGCCGATCAACGCGCACCTCGTGTCCTCGGGGCTGCTCACCGTGATCACGCTGCTCAATTTCGGGCGCGACATGGGCAACCTGTTCACCTTCATCGCCTCGATCAGCCTGGCCGCCGGCATGCTGACCTATGTGGCGACAATGGCAGCGGCAATGCGCCTGCTGCGTGATGAATGGGCGGTGGTGGTGGTGGCCATGATGGCGGGCGCGTTCAACGCCTGGGCGCTGTGGGGCCTGGGGCTGGAAGCGATTGCCTATGGGCTGGTGCTGGTGGCGCTGGGGCTGCCTGTCTATCTGGCGGTGCGGTGGGGAAAGCACCGCAACGCAACCACTTCGTCACCCCGGACTTGATCCGGGGTCCAGCTTTTTCATAGTGTTGCGCGGGGTTTCCACCACCCCCAACCCCCTCCTCTCAAGAGGAGGGGGCTTAGTTCCCCACTTTTATGCTGCGCTTCTAGCGGTGCAGCATTTTCCACAGGAGCGAGCGGTCGCGGATGATTTCGGCCGCCGCGTTGTGGCCGGGGGCGCCGGTCACGCCGCCGCCGGGGTGGGTGCCCGAACCGCACATGTAGAGGCCCTTGATCGGCGCGCGATAGTCGCCGTGGCCGAGCACCGGGCGCGCGGCCCAGAGTTGTTCGAGGCTCATGCGACCGTGGAAGATATCGCCGCCGATCAGGCCGAACTTGCGCTCCAGATCGAGCGGCGAATGGATCTGGCGCGCGATCACCGCATCCTTGAAGTTGGGCGCATGCTCGGTGATCGTGTCGATCACGTGGTCGGCCACTTCCTCGCGCACGTCGTCCCAGCTGCGGCCGTCGGGCAGTTCCGGGCTGAACTGCTGGCAGAACAGGCTGGCCACGTGGGCGCCTTCGGGGGCCAGGGTCTTGTCCACGGTGCTGGGGATCTTGATTTCGACGATGGGCTTTTTCGACCAGCCGTGGACGCGCGCGTCGTCATAGGCCTGGTCCATATAGTCCATGCCCGGCGCGATGATGATGCCGGCGGTGTGGTGTTCGGCCTGGGCCTTGCCCGGCAGCACGGTGAAATCGGGCAGTTCCGACAGCGCCACGTTCATGCGGAACGTGCCCGAGCCGGTCTTGTAGCCATCGATGGCTTGGGCGAAATCGGGCGCCAGGTCGCTGCGGTCCACCAGTTGCCGATAGAGCAGCGCGGGGCCGACATTGGCTGCAATGATGGGCGCATAGAGTTCCTCGCCGCCCGCCAGTTTGACGCCAGCCGCCTTGCCGTTGTTGACCAGAACCTTGGCCACTGGGCTGTCCAGGCTGATCTCAACGCCGGCCAGTTCGCAGGCCTTGGCCATGGCCTGGGTGATCGCGCCCATGCCGCCCACCGCGTGGCCCCAGGCGCCGAGCTTGCCGTTCACTTCGCCGAAGACATGGTGCAGCAGGACATAGGCCGAACCGGGCGTAGAGACGCCGGCAAAGTTGCCCACCACCGCGTCGAAGCCGAAGGCGGACTTGACGTGATCGTCTTCGAACCAGGCGTCGAGGAACTCGCGCGCGGAGCGGGTGAAGATATTGAGCAGGTCGCGCTGCGCCGCCAGGTCCATCTTGGCGAGCGGCCAGCCCTGCTTGGCCGCCGCGGCCAGGGCATGGAGCCCGCCGCCGATGTTGGGCGGGCATTGCAGGGCCAGATCGCGCAGCACTTGCGCCACCTTTTCCAGCGCGGCGTCATAGCGCGGATAAGCGTCAGCATCCTTTTGCGAGAAGCGCGCGAATTCGGCTTGGGTGCGTTCCGCCCCGCCGCCGAGTTTCAAATAGGTGTCAGAAAAGGGGAAGAAGTTGCTGATCTGGCGTTCGAGCACACGATAGCCATGATCAGCCAGCTTCATGTCGGCGATCACTTTGGGCCGCAGCAGGCTGACGGTGTAGCTGGCGGTGGAATTGCGGAAGCCGGGGTGGAATTCCTCGGTCACGCAGGCGCCGCCCACGATGTCGCGCCGTTCCAGCACGCGCACTTTCATGCCGGCCTTGGCCAGATAGAACGCGCAGACCAGGCCGTTGTGGCCGCCGCCGATAATCAGCGCGTCGTAGCGGTTGCTCATCGTGTGGTTTCCTTCGTGGGATCGTAAAAGGGAATGCGTCTCTGCTTCGTCACCCCGGACTTGATCCGGGGTCCCGCTTCTTTGCCAGCGCCGTGCATGGGTTCAAGCGGGACCCCGGATCAAGTCCGGGTGACGTTGGTGCTAACGTTTGCTCCAGCCCTCGGCCGGCTGGTGATGCAGTCTGGCCTCAGGGATCAGGGTGCGGATCTTGCGGGCAAAGCTGCGCAGGCACACTTCGCTACGGCCGATCGGGCCGGCGCCATAGCGGTGCGAATGCATGCCTTGCTGCACACGTTCGATCAGCCAGGTATCCTCGGCATTGACCACGCGGTTGATCCGCCAATTGGCATAGCGCACCAGCTTCATGGTGCGCTCCTGCCCCGGCGGCGTGGCACTGTCGGGCAGGCTGAACACCATTTCGCGCAAGGTGCAGGTGGTGGGCGATGTGGGCAGCCACTGCATGAAATCGACCTGGTCGGCATAGATGTCGAACGCCATGTTCGGCCAGAGCTTGTAATAGAGCCAGCGCCGCTGTGCCGCATCGGGCAAGTGCGGAACGCGCGGCAGGTGCGTTTGATAGAACCGCTCCCAGAAATGAGGGCTCGGCGCATCGACCAGATCGCCCTTCATGCGATCGACCCAGGGCTGCGCGGAAATCTCGTAGGACTTGCCGAAAATCCGGCTTAGCCCGTCGTGCGCCACGGGAATGTGCAAGTTGTCGGAATAATTGTCGCCCACGTTCTTCCAGTTCACCGCGCGGGGGCGTTCGCGCACATCGCCCATGCGGCGCATCTGGGCCAGGCGATAGGGCGCCACTTCGGCTTCATAGGGCGCCATCATTTCGGCCACGGAAGGAAAGCCGCGATCCTCCAGCCGGACGAAGACGAAGCCGTGCCACACTTCGAGGTCCACCGGAAACAGGCCGTTCTGCGCCAAATCGAGCGCAGGGTAATCGCGCTTCATCGGCACGCCGGTGAGCCGGCCATCGACCTCATAGGTCCAGGCGTGATAGGGGCAGACCAGCTTGCGCGCGCAGCCCGCCGCGCCTTCCACCAGGCGCATGGCGCGGTGGCGGCACAGGTTGTGGAACGCGCGTACCTGCCCATCCTCGCCGCGCACGACGATGACGTTTTCGCCGCAGTAAGACAGGCTGCGCCAGGCGCCGGGCTGATCGAGATCGCTTTCATGGCACACGATCTGCCACGAAGGGCGGATGATCCGCTCCATTTCCAACGCCGCGAATTCGGGATCGCGATAGATCCAGCCGGGCAGGCTCCAATCCGCATCCGGATCGGGCGTGCCCGCTTGACCAGCACATTGCGCCATCACCAAATGGCGGTGTTCATCAAGAGCAAGATCGGCCATGGGTGACTCCCCGCACATCGCCTTATTGGACGATCGTACAACAACTATCGGGAAGTGCAAGATGCAAGGTGCCGATGCCCGGACAGGGCGCTCGCCCCGTCCTCCGCAGGTTCGTGAAGCCGCGCCGCGCGGGGCCACGCGCCGACGCGCCGAACCCGATGCGCGGCGGCAGAGCCTGATCGAGGCGACGATGCGGGTGCTGGCGCGCGCCGGGGCCAATGGCGCGAGCGTGCGCGCGATTGCGCAGGAAGCCGGCGTTTCGCCGGGCCTGGTCGGGCATTACTTCACCGGGATCGATGCGCTGATCGCCGAAACCTATACCCACGTCGATGCCATGGTGACCCGCGCGCTGGACGCTGCCGTGGCGGCCGCCCCGCCCCAGCCCCGCGCCCGGCTGGAAGCGTTCGTCACGGCAAGCTTCACCGCGCCGATCGCGCAGCCCGCGCTGCTGGCCACCTGGATCGCGTTCTGGAGCCTGGTGACCAGCCAGCCGCAGATCGCCCGCCAGCACGACGACCAATACGCCGGCTATCGCGCCCGGCTGGAGCACTTGCTGCGCGAAGCCGGCGTGGCCGAGGCCGACTTGCGCCACGCCGCGATTGCGGTGACGGCGCTGGTCGATGGGCTGTGGCTGGAACTGTGCCTTTCGCCGCAGTGCTTTTCCGGCGAGGAAGCCGGCGCGATTGCACGGCGGTTTCTGGGGACGGTTTGTGGGGATGTGGCCGGGTAGTATTCGAACGCTACGTCACCCCGGACTTGATCCGGGGTTCGGCTTCTTTTGCGTAAGTCGCGCTCTGCCTCCACCACCCCCAAACCCCCTCCTCTGAAGAGGAGGGGGTTTTTTTGGTCGATTTACTTCGACAGGTCGGTGAAGAGGCTGGTGAAGTAGACCACGCCGGGGGCGATGTTCGACAACGGCACGCGTTCGTTGAGGCCGTGGGCGAATTCTTCGCTGTCCTTGATCAGCACGGGGCTGGCGCCATAGGCATCCACGCCGTTGACGCGGTACCACATCGAGTCCGACGCGCCGGAGGCCTGGGCCGGGATCACGGCAATGCCGGGATAGGCCAGGTGAATGGCCTTGTTTGCCGCATTCACGAAATCGGGGCGCATCGGGCTGGCCGGCGACGGGGTGGAGCCTTCGGTCACGTCGGTGAACTTGACCACCGGCATGTTCGCCACTTTGGCCAGCTCGGCCATGATATCTTCGCGCTTGTGGCCGGGGAAGATGCGACAGTTGATGTTGGCCGTGGCGCGTTGCGGCAGGGCGTTGAGCGCGTGGCCGCCATTGACCATGGTGGGCACGCAGGTGGTTTCGATGCGGCCGATGAATTCGGGCAAGGACCGCAGCGTGGCGATGGCAGCGGCATCGGTGGGATCGGCGGCGAAGGAGCGCATCGCGCCGGCGACTTGCGGGTTGGGCGTGATCTTGGCCGCGCTTTCGAAGAACGCCTTGGTCAGCGGGCTTTGTTCGGGGGTGAAGTGATAGGCGCCGATCGCCACCAGTGCCTGGCTGAGCTGAACGATGGCATTGTCCTTGCGCGGGGCCGAGCTGTGGCCGCCGGGATTGGTCACTTCCAGCTGGAAATCGGCATAGTTCTTTTCCGCGCCGTCCCAGGTCCAGGCGAGCGGCTTGGCGGTGTCTTCGGCTAGCATGCCGCCGCCACCATCGACGTTGATGACCAGCCCCGCCTGCCCTTTCAGCCGTTCGGCGATCAGGCGGCTGGTCTTCATGGTGGTTTCTTCGTCACCCGAAAAAGCGATGATGATCGTGCGCTTGGGCTTGAACCCCTTGTGCCGCATTTCGATCAGGGTGGAGACTGCGAGCGCGGCGTTGAACTTCATGTCGAGCGCCCCGCGCCCGAACAGGTAGCCGTTTTCCACCACCGGCACGAAAGGATCGCGTTCCCAATCCGCGCGTTTGGCTTCCACCACGTCCATATGGCCCGAGAGCACCAGCGGCTTGAGGCTGGGGTCGCTGCCTTTCCAGGTGGCGAGCAGATAGGCGGTATCGTCCACCGGCACGATCTCAATGTCAGACGGTGCCCAGCCGGCCTTGACCAGCGTGTCGCGATAGAGCGCGGCAACCTTGGGCGTTTCGTTGCCCGGCCCCTGCACCGAGCGCATGGCGATGGTCTGCTTGGACAAGTCGAGCGTCTGGGCTTCCGCCTCGGCATGGCCGGAAGGGGCAGCCAGGGCGGGCGTGGCGACCAGGGCAGCGAGGGAAACCAGGGGCAACGTCAGTTTCATCGGCGGTGTCATGGGGGGCACTCCTTTTCGCGCCGGAAACTGGTCCCGATTGGTTTCGCGCACAACCTCTTTTTGCGATGCCAGATGTGCAAAACCCCGGCGCCGCGAAGGCACCGGGGTCTGGCATTACGTCGCAAAGGAACGCGCGATCAGTCCTTGATCTTCGACGTGTCGAACGTGCCCAGGCCGGGCTTGAAGCTCTTTTCATCGAGGAACTGGCGCGTCGCTTCCTTGCGCGCGGCCACGCCGCCAAAGCTGTGCAGCGCTTCCTGGGCGCGGATCAGATAGTCTTCGGCGTTTTCATAGGTCATGTCGATCATGCGGCGCACGGCCCACTTGGTGGCGCGCAGGGCATGGCCGTCCTTCTTGAGCAGCGCTTCGGCAACGGCCTGGACGCGCGCCTTGAGCTGGTCATGCGGCACGGATTCGGTGACGAGACCCTGCGCGGCAGCCTGCTGGCCGGTGAGGTTTTCGCCCATCATCGCGTGGTACATCGCCTTGCGCAGCGGCATGAGATCGGCCGCCACCTTGGACGCGCCGCCGCCGGGCAGGATGCCCCAGTTGATTTCGGAAAGGCCGAACTGCGCATCATCCGAAGCCACGGCGATGTCGCACGCATAGAGCGGGCCATAGCCGCCGCCAAAGCACCAGCCATTGACCATGGCGATGGTGGGCTTTTCATACCAGCGCAGGCGGTTCCACCAGCGATAGGCTTCGCGCTGCGCCTTGCGCACGGCCCACAGGCCCTGCGCTTCGGTTTCGCGGAAGTATTCCTTGAGATCCATGCCGGCCGACCAGGCATCGCCCTCGCCCGACAGAACCAGCACGCCCACGTCTTCGCGGAATTCCAGTTCCTCGATGACCTTGAGCATCTGGCGGTTGAGCTTGGGGCTCATGCAGTTGCGCTTTTCCGGGCGGTTGAAACGCACCCAGGCGATGCGGTTCTCGATCGTGACGGCAACGGTATCCTCTTCCGCGCGCACGGCCTGTTCTTCTGCCATGATATTGTCCTTTCGGTGTTCTTGTTTCGGAAAATCAGATCGGGAAATGGCCGGGTTGGGTTTCCACGGTGATCCAGCGCAGTTCGGTGAAGCTGTCGATTCCGGCCTTGCCGCCAAAGCGGCCATAGCCAGAGGCGCCGACACCGCCGAACGGCATCTGTGCTTCATCGTGCACGGTGGGGCCGTTGACGTGGCAGATGCCCGAAGTGATCTGGCGCGCCACGCGCAGGCCACGCGCGGTGTCGCGCGTGAACACGGCGGCGGAGAGGCCATATTCGCTGTCGTTGGCCAGTGCGATGGCATGGGCTTCATCCCGCGCGTGGATCACGCCGACGACCGGGCCGAAGCTTTCATCGCGGAACAGCTTCATGGCCTGCGTCACGCCATCCACCACATGGGCGGGCATCAGCACGTTGTGGGTGGTTTCACCGCCGACCAGCAGCGTGGCGCCGTGATCAAGCGCGTCCTGCACCAGGCCCTGGCAGTGCGCCACGGTCTTGGCATCGACCACCGCGCCCAGCGGGGTCTTGCCCTCGCGCGGGTCACCCACGGCGAGCGTTTCGACCTTCGCCTTGAAGCGCTTGGCAAATTCGTCCGCGACGGCTTCGACCACGATGATCCGCTCGGTGCTCATGCAGATCTGGCCCTGGTTCATGAACGCGCCAAAGGCCGCGGCCTTGACCGCTTCATCCAGGTCAGCATCTTCCAGCACGATCAGCGGCGCCTTGCCGCCCAGTTCGAGCAGGCAGGGCTTCAAGTGGCCGGCTGCGCGGGTGGCGATGATCTTGCCAACCGCGGTGGAGCCGGTGAAGTTGATGCGCTTGACCTGCGGCGCATCGATCAGCGCGCCCACCACCGCGCCGGCATCGGCCGGGGCATTGGTGACGACCTGGACCACGCCTTCGGGGAAGCCGGCTTCGGCAAAAGCCTCGATAATCAGGGCATGGGTGCGCGGGCACTGTTCCGATGCCTTGAGAATGACCGCGTTGCCGCAGGCCAGTGGCACGGCAATGGCGCGCACGCCCAGGATGATTGGCGCATTCCACGGCGCGATGCCCAGGATCACGCCGACCGGTTCACGCAGGGCCATGGCCAGGCAACCGGGCTTGTCGGACGGAATCACTTCGCCGGCGATCTGGGTGGTGAGCGCGGCAGCCTCGCGCACCATGCTGGCGGCCAGGCCCAGGTTGAACAGCGCCCAGCCCTTGGTGGCGCCGATTTCGCCCATCATCGCCTCGACAAAGGCATCGGCGCGGGCTTCGAGCGCGGCGGCCGCCTTCATCAGCACGGCGCGCCGTGCATTGGGGCCTTGGGCAGCCCAGGCCGGAAACGCGGCACCGGCCTCGGCGGCAATGGCGGGGATATCGGCAGCCTGCATGGCCGGGGCCGAAGATGCCACCGAGCCATCAAGGGGATTGAGCCGTTCGAACTGCATCGTGAGTCTCCCAATTATGTTATGGTTTATAGCAATCATCGCAGGCAGCCGCAACCGGGCAGTGCCGCCACAGGCCCATCGCGGGCGGTTATGCCCCTTGGGGCACCTGCTATTTCGCCTAGGCAAACATACGGGGTGATTTGCAATTTCCGCATCAGCGCAGATTGGTTGCAGATGCTCTTATCGCCTTTTATCCATAAATTTCAAATCTATAATGGAATGCATGTATTCTGGTAGGGAAAGGGTGTTTCTTGCTGAGCGCTTAACAATTGCATTTTTTGCAAGATTGGTTCCGCATTTCGCACTTGCACATTTGCGCTGCGGCAGACAAAAGGGGCGGGCCTTTCAGGCATCCTCTCCCAAACTTTCGAAGGGCCGCCCATCTGGTGCGGCCTTTTTTTTGCCTTCTGCCTCCGCCCGCGGCGTGCGTCATTGGCCTAACGTGCAATGGCGCCAGGACAAAGCAACGGCCATCGTCGCCCCGCGGGCACGGGGGCATGTGGCATCAAAGCCGCAGCAAACGCGCCACGCACGATAACCAGAACAATCGCGGATGACGCCGCCAGGGGGCCTCACCATAAGGGGCGCAATGGGCAGGGACTGTCAGGAGAGGACGAGCCAAGTGCGCGCATTGCATACCAAATTCCCATCTACCTCGGCCATGGCATTGGGACTTGCCCTGGCTCTGGCTGCGCCGGCGATGGCAGCAGATGCGCCTGACGCAGCCCCTGACGCAGCCGACGCCAGTGGCGCGGGGCGCACGATCGTGGTGACCGGACAGGGCCTGGCGGCGACGCCCGCCACCCCGGCTTATGACACGCAGACGATTTCTGCCGCGCAGTTGAACGCCACCGCATCGGGCCGAATCGACGACGCCCTGCTTTCGGCCGCCGGCGTGCAGCAATTTCGCCGTTCCGACAGCCGCGCGTCCAATCCATCGGCCCAGGGCATCACCCTGCGCGCGCTGGGCGGCAATGCCACCAGCCGCACGCTGGTGTTGCTCGATGGCGTACCGATGGCCGATCCGTTCTTTGGCTATATCCCCATGAACGCGATCGATCCCGAGCGCCTGGCCAGCGTGCGCGTGCAGCGCGGCGGCGGATCGGGCGCATTCGGCGCGGGCGCGGTGGCCGGCACGGTGGACATGACCAGCGCCGGACAGGCCGATCTGGGCTTGCTCAACGCGCAGGGCCTGGTGGACGATCGCGGCGAGACCACGGTTTCGGGCGCGCTGGCGCCCAAGCTGGGCCAAGGCTTTGCCGTGGTGACCGGACGGTGGGACCGCGGTCAGGGTTTTTGGACGACGCCGGAAAGCCAGCGCGTGGCCGCCAGCGTGCGGGCCCGCTATGAAAGCTGGTCAACCGGCGTGCGCGCGGTGGCGCCCCTGACGGGCAGCGTGGAATTGCAGGCCCGCGTGGCCGCGTTCGAAGACAACCGCACCTTGCGCTTTGCTGGGGCGGACAATGGCATCAGCGGGCAGGATGCCAGCTTGCGCCTGGTGGGCCGCGGCGCCTGGCAGTTCGATGCGCTGGCGTATGTCCAGGCGCGCGATTTCCACGCCGTTACGGTGAGTTCAACGAGTTTCAAGAAGACGCTGGACCAATACGCCACGCCGTCCACCGGCCTTGGCGGCAAGCTGGAACTGCGCCCGCCGGTGGGCGGTGGCCACGTCCTCAAGCTGGGGGCAGACTGGCGCCGGGCCGATGGCGTAACCAAGGAGAACGCCATCTCCGCCGTCACCGGCCTGGTCACCGCGCGGCGCAATGCCGGCGGGCGAAGCGATGACGTGGGCTTCTTTATCGAGGATGACTGGACTTTGGGCCCGCTGGTGCTGACCGCGGGCGGCCGCGCCGATCGCTGGGCGATCACCCAGGGCCACTATGGCGAATTGAACGCGGCCGGGACCACGACCGTCACCTCCGTCGGTGATCCTGCCGTTGCCTCGCGCACGGGCTGGCAGGGCAGCTGGCGCGGTGGCGCGGTCTTGCAGGCGGCAAGCTGGGCCGCGCTGCGCGGGGCGGCCTATACCGGGCTGCGCCTGCCCACGCTCAACGAACTCTATCGCTCGTTCACGCTCGCCGCGCCCAATGGCAGTGGCGGCGTTTCGCTGACCACCACCCAGCGCAACCCGGCGCTCAAGAACGAGCGGTTGATCGGCTTTGAAGGCGGGATCGACCTGACCCCGGCCAAGGGCGTGAAGCTGACGCTGACGGCGTTCGACAACAAGGTGAAGGACGCGATCGCCAACGTGACGCTGTCGTCCAGCGGCACCACCACGGTGCGCCAGCGCCAGAACGTGGCCGCCGTGCACGCGCGCGGGCTGGAACTGGGCGGTGAAGTCACCGCCGGCACGCTGTCTTTCAACGGCAGCCTGGCTTGGACCGACGCCAAGGTGGAAGCGCCCGGCACGGCGCTGGACGGCATGCGCCCGGCGCAAACACCGCGCATTGCCGGCAGCGCCACGCTGGCCTGGCACCCTGTCCCGCGCTGGACCGGCGCGGTGACGCTGCGCCACGTGGGCCTGGCCTATGAAGACGATCTCCAGACCGCGCCGCTGCGCGCAGCGACCACGCTGGATGCTTTTGCCCAAGTGCCGCTGGCGCCCTGGGCCAGCCTGGTGTTGCGCGGGGAGAACCTGTTCGACACCACGATCGTCACGCGCAATTCGGGCGGCACGATCGACATCGGCACGCCGCGCACGCTGTGGGCGGGGCTGCGGATCGGGTTGAAGTAAGGATCTGGCGCCGCGTTTTCGGGAAGAGCCCTTCGACAGGCCCAGGGCGAACGGAATTCGGTACCATCTCTCGAATTCCGTTCAGGCTGCGCTTGTCGAAGCCCCCCAGTTGCGCGCGCCCTCGCAATCGTATTCAATCCCCAAGCAGGCAGACAGGCGCAGGATTTGCGCCTAGCCTTCCTGTTGCAGGCCAGACGCGCAGCACAGCGTGCGGGGCCATGGGGGGATGCGCGCAATGGGGCAGGCGTTCACGCACAATTCGATGGGCGGGCGGCGCCGTTCTTACATTGTTTGCAACTCTGCGCTTGTCGGCAGGGGCTGGCCTAGCTTACCCCTTGCATCGGGAGGTCGCAGCCGGGGGCAATTCGGGCGGCGACAACAAGCCGCTGGCCGTGGTCGCATGTCGCAAGGGGGCGGCAACGGCGTCACGCGATACGGGGGCAGGAGCCAGCGAAAGGCCGGGATAACCGGCCCGATCCATGTTGCGCCCTTGGGCACGCAGCATGGCACGGCCCAAAGCAGGTGGAGCCAGTAGCCATGACCCTCGAAATCACGTCCAAGGTTGCCGAAATCGACGCCCACATCATCGATGTGCTGCGTCACCGCGTGGGCAAGGACGAACGCGCCGCCAAGCCGCATGACTGGTATACCGCCACCTGCCTGGCGCTGCGCGACGTGGTCATCGACCGCTGGATGGAATCCACCCGCAAGACCTATGACGAAGGCGGCAAGCGGGTCTACTACCTCAGCCTGGAATTCCTGATCGGGCGGCTGCTGCGCGATGCGCTGTCGAACCTTGGCCTCACCCGCGAGATGGAAAAGGCGCTGGCCAGCCATGGCTTTGACCTGGCAGCGCTGGAAGAGCTGGAACCCGATGCCGCGCTGGGCAACGGTGGCCTGGGCCGCCTGGCTGCCTGCTTCATGGAAAGCCTCGCCAGCCTGGACATTGCCGCCTACGGCTATGGCATCCGCTATGTAAACGGCATGTTCCGCCAGCGCATCGACGATGGCTGGCAGGTGGAATTGCCCGAAACCTGGCTGAGCCACGGCAATCCCTGGGAATTCGACCGCCGCGAAAGCGCCTACATGATCGGCTTTGGCGGGGAAGTGATCGACAATGGCGATGGCGTGGAATGGCATCCGCATGAAAAGGTGGAAGCCAACGCCGTCGATACGCCAGTGGTGGGCTACAAGGGCAAGCGGGTGAACACCCTGCGCCTGTGGACGGCCAACCCACTCGATCCCATCCGCCTGGATGCGTTCAACGCCGGCGACCATGCCGGGGCGCTGGCCGAACAAGTGCGCGCCGATGCGCTGGTGCGCGTGCTCTATCCGGCCGACAGCACCCCGGCAGGCCAGGAGCTGCGCCTGCGCCAGGAATACTTCTTCACCTCTGCTTCCATCCAGGACATCGTGCGCCGCCACGCGCAATACCATGGCGACGTGCGCACCCTGCCCGACAAGGCCGCGATCCAGCTCAACGACACGCACCCGAGCGTGGCCGTGGCCGAGCTGATGCGCTTGCTGGTGGACGTGCATGGCCTTGAATTCAATGAAGCCTGGGAAGTGACCAAGCGCACGGTGGGCTATACCAACCACACCCTGCTGCCCGAGGCACTGGAAAGCTGGCCGCTGCCGCTGTTCGAACGCCTGCTGCCGCGCCACATGCAGATCATCTATGCGATCAACAGCCGCGTGCTGCGCGAAGCGCGCAAGGCGGGACTGGATGACCGCGCAATTGCCGCGATCAGCCTGATCGACGAAGGCGGCGAGCGGCGCGTGCGCATGGCCAACCTGGCTTTCGTGGGCGCGCATTCGATCAACGGCGTGGCCGCGCTGCATACCGAGCTGATGAAAAGCACGGTCTTTGCCGATCTGCACGCGCTCTATCCCACGCGCATCAACAACAAGACCAATGGCGTCACCCCGCGCCGCTGGCTGCAGCAGTGCAATCCGCGTCTGGTGGGCGTGATCAAGGATGCGATCGGCGACGCATTCCTGGATGACGCGGAAAAGCTTTCGGAACTCAATGCCCTGGCCGATGACGCCGCGCTGGGTGAACGCATTGCCGAGGTCAAGCGCGCCAACAAGGTGGCGCTGGCCGGGCATATCAAGCAATTGACCGGCACCCGCATCGATCCCGATGCGCTGTTCGACGTGCAGATCAAGCGCATCCACGAATACAAGCGCCAGTTGCTCAACCTGGTGGAAACCGTTGCGCTCTATGACCAAATTCGCAGCCACCCGGAACGCGACTGGACCCCGCGCGTAAAGATCTTCGGGGGCAAGGCCGCGCCAAGCTATCACAATGCCAAGCTGATCATCAAACTGGCCAACGACATTGCCCGCCGCGTCAACTCCGACCCTTCCGTCGGGGGACTCCTCAAGGTGGTGTTCGTGCCGAACTATAACGTGACCCTGGCCGAACGCATCATTCCGGCCGCCGATCTTTCGGAACAGATCTCCACCGCGGGCATGGAAGCATCGGGCACGGGCAACATGAAGTTCGCGCTCAACGGCGCACTCACCATCGGCACCCTCGACGGCGCGAATATCGAGATCAAGGACCGCGTGGGCGATGACAACATCGTGATCTTCGGCCTGACGGCAGACGAAGTGGCCCAGACCCGCGAAAACTATAACCCGCGCGCGGTGATCGAGAGCAGCCGCGAATTGCAGCAGGCCATTTCCGCGATTGCCAGCGGCGTGTTCTCGCCCGACGATCCGCAGCGCTATGCCGGCCTGATGGGCGGGCTTTACGACAGCGACTGGTTCCTGGTGGCGGCCGATTTCGATGCCTATCACGCCGCGCAGCGCGGGGTGGACAAGCGCTGGGAAAACCAGGCCGCCTGGCGCGCCAGCGCGATCCGCAACATCGCCAACGTGGGCTGGTTCTCGTCCGATCGCACGATCGGCGAATATGCCCGCGACATCTGGGGAGTTTGACATCCTGACCATGCACCCCCCGGCACAGGCGATTGCCGCGCTGCTTGACGGCACCCACGCCGACCCATTTTCATTGCTGGGGGTGCATCCCGGTCCGCAGGGTGCCTTTGCCCGCGCCATCCTGCCCGGCGCCGAGCGCGCCGAAGCCTTTGCCCTGGATGGCACGCCGCTTGGCGTGCTGTCGCGCGTCGATCCGCGCGGCCTGTTCGAAGGGCCGGTGGCCGGCCCGCGCCAGCCGGTGCGCTATGCCTGCCAGGCGGGCACGTATACCTGGGAAGTGACCGATCCCTATTCGTTCGGGCCGGTGCTGGGGCCGGTCGACGATTTCCTGATCGGCGAAGGCACCCACCATCGCTTGTTCGACAAGCTGGGCGCCCACGTGATCGACCACGAAGGCGCGCGCGGCGTCCACTTTGCCGTCTGGGCGCCCAATGCGCGGCTGGTGAGCGTGGTGGGCGATTTCAACGATTGGGACCCAGCCCGCCATCCCATGCGCCGGCGCACCGACACCGGCATCTGGGAACTGTTCCTGCCCGAAATCGGCGGCGGGCGCGCCTACAAGTATCGCATCGTCGGGCCCGATGGCACGGTGCAGCCTTACAAGGCCGATCCCTTTGCCTTTGCCGCCGAGTTGCGCCCGCATACGGCCTCGATCACGCTGGACGAGCCGCCGCATGAATGGGGCGACGCGGCCCACCGCGCGCATTGGGCCACAGTCGATCCGCGCCGCCAGCCGATCTCGATCTATGAAGTGCACCCCGGATCCTGGCGCAAGCCGGGCGATGGGCGCGAATTCTACAGCTGGGACGAACTGGCCGCGCGGCTGATCCCCTATGCCGTGGACATGGGCTTTACCCATATCGAATTCCTGCCCGTGTCAGAGCATCCCTATGATCCAAGCTGGGGCTACCAGACCACCGGGCTCTATGCGCCATCGGCCCGGTTCGGCGACGCGCAGGGCTTTGCCCGCTTCGTCGATGGGGCGCACCGCGCCGGGGTGGGCGTGCTGATCGATTGGGTGCCGGCGCACTTCCCCACCGATGCCCACGGATTGACGCGGTTCGACGGCACCGCGCTCTATGAACATGAAGACCCGCGCCAGGGGTTCCACCCCGATTGGAACACCGCGATCTACAATTTCGGGCGGCGCGAAGTGCGCGATTTCCTGGTCAACAACGCGCTGTTCTGGGCGGAGCGCTATCACGTCGACGGGTTGCGCGTCGATGCGGTCGCCTCGATGCTGTACCGCGACTATTCGCGCAAGAGCGGCGAATGGGTGCCCAACGCGCAAGGCGGGCGCGAGAACTGGGAAGCGGTGGATTTCCTGCGCACGATGAACCAGGCGGTCTATGGCACCTGCCCCGGCGTGATCACCGTGGCCGAGGAATCGACCAGTTGGCCCGGCGTGACCCAGCCGGCGTTGGACCAGGGGGAGCGCCCATCGAGCCTGGGCTTTGGCTTCAAGTGGAACATGGGGTTCATGAACGACACGCTGCGCTACATGGCGCGCGAACCCGTGCACCGGCGCTATCACCACGACGAGATCACCTTCGGCCTGATGTATGCGTTCACCGAGAACTTCGTGCTGCCGATCAGCCATGACGAAGTGGTGCACGGCAAGGGCAGCCTGCTGGGCAAGATGGCCGGCGACGAATGGCAGAAGTTTGCCAACTTGCGCGCGTATTACGGACTGATGTGGGGCTATCCCGGCAAGAAGCTGCTGTTCATGGGCCAGGAATTTGCCCAATCGCGCGAATGGAGCGAAGCGCGCGAGCTCGATTGGGACCTGCTGCAACATGCCCCCCACGCCGGCATGCAGGCCTGGGTGCGCGACCTCAACCGCGCCTATGCCGCCCTGCCGGCGCTGCACGCGCGCGATTGCGAGGGCGAAGGCTTTGAATGGCTGGTGGTGGACGATGCGCTGGCCAGCGTGTTTGCCTGGGTGCGCCGCACGCCCGGCCACGCCCCGGTGATCGTGGTGTGCAACATGACCCCGGCATTGCACGATCACTATCGCCTGCCCGCCCCGCAGGATGGGGTATGGCGCGAAGTGCTCAATTCCGATGCCGCGATCTATGGCGGCAGCGGCCAGGGCAACGCCGGCAAGATCGTGGCGCGCGATGGCGCGGCCTTTGTCATCCTGCCGCCGCTTTCCACGATGATGTTCGAATTGCAGGACCAACCCGAATAATCGGTCAGGAGGAACAATGCGCAAAACCTATGGGCAACCGCTGGCCCGCGATGCCATGGCCTATGTCCTGGCCGGGGGACGCGGCAGCCGGTTGAAGGAGTTGACCGACAACCGCGCCAAGCCGGCGGTCTATTTCGGCGGAGTCAGCCGCATCATCGACTTCGCCCTGTCGAATGCGATCAATTCGGGCATCCGGCGCATCGGCGTGGCCACGCAATACAAGGCGCATTCGCTGATCCGCCACATGAACCGCGCGTGGAACTTCATGCGCCCCGAACGCAACGAAAGCTTCGACATCCTGCCCGCCTCGCAGCGCATTTCCGAACTGCTGTGGTATGAAGGCACGGCCGACGCGGTCTATCAGAACATCGACATCATCCAGGCCCATGCGCCCAAGCACATGGTGATCCTGGCGGGCGACCACATCTACAAGATGGACTACGAATTGATGCTGCAGCAGCACGTCAATTCGGGCGCCGACGTGACAGTGGGCTGCCTGGTGGTGCCCAAGGCCGAGGCAACCGGCTTTGGCGTGATGGGCGTGGACGAAAACAGCGTGATCACCAGCTTCGTCGAAAAGCCGGCCGATCCGCCGACCATTCCCGGCGATCCGGACCACGCCCTGGCCTCGATGGGCATCTATGTGTTCGAGACGCAGTTCCTGTTCGACCAACTGCGCCGCGATGCCGTCACGCCGGGATCGAACCGCGACTTTGGCGGGGATATCATCCCCTACATCGTCAAGCACGGCAAGGCGGTGGCCCACCGCTTTACCGACAGCTGCATCCGCGCGGCCGAGGAGATCGGCGAGTACTGGCGCGACGTGGGCACGCTCGACGCCTATTTCGATGCCAACCTCGACCTGACCGACACGGTGCCCGCGCTCAACATGTACGATCGCGAATGGCCGATCTGGACCGACCAGATCGTGGCCGCCCCGGCCAAGTTCGTGCACGACGAGGATGGCCGGCGCGGCATGGCGATCTGTTCGCTGATCAGCCAGGACTGCATCGTCTCGGGCGCGCTGGCCAAGCGCAGCCTGCTGTTCACCGGCGTGAAGATGGGCTCTTTCTCCAGCGTGGAGGAAGGGGTGATCCTGCCCTATTGCAACATCGGGCGCGGCGCGCAGTTGAAGCGGGTGATCCTGGATTCGGGCGTGCGCATTCCCGAGGGCCTGGTGGTGGGCGAAGATCCCGAACTCGATGCCCGGCGGTTTCGTCGCACCGACAATGGGGTGTGCCTCATCACCAAGGCGATGATCGACAGGCTGGTTTAACGCCATTGTTGCATAACATGCCCTCCCCCTGCTTCCGTCCGCAGGCGGGAGGGGGAGATTGGAATGACTTTGCGCGTTCTTTCCATCGCGTCCGAAGCGGTGCCGCTGATCAAGACCGGGGGGCTGGCCGACGTGGTTGGCGCCCTGCCCGATGCCGTTGCGCCCCATGGCGTGGCGATGACCACCATCCTGCCCGGCTATCCAGCCGTGCTGAAAGCCGTCGGTAAAGCCAAGGCGATCCACCAGTGGGACGGCCTGCTGGGTGAACCGGCCCGGTTGCTGGCCGGCAGGCTGGCCGGTAACCTGGGCAGCCACCCGTTGCTGGTGGTGGACAGCCCCAACCTGTTTGCGCGCGAAGGCGGGCCCTATACCGATCTGGCCGGGCGCGACTGGGGGGACAACTGGCGGCGTTTTGCCGCGTTTTCCCGTGCCGCAGCCGACGTGGCGGGCGGCGCGGTGAAAGGCCTGGCGTTCGATGTGGCCCATGCGCACGATTGGCAGGCGGCGATGGCCCCGGCCTATCTGCGCTTTGCCCCGGCCGGCGTGGGCACGGTGCCTTCGATCATGACCATCCACAACATGGCGTTCCAGGGGCACTATGGCTCTGATATCTTTGCCTTGCTGGAACTGCCGTCGTGGGCCTGGGCGATCGACGGGGTGGAATACCACGGCGGCGTGGGATTTTTGAAAGCCGGCCTGGAAAGCGCGAGCGCGATTACCACGGTCAGCCCGACGTATGCCCGCGAGATTCGCGATCCCGCGTTCGGCATGGGGCTGGAAGGGCTCATCGCCGCCAAGGCGGACCGGGTGAGCGGCATCGTCAACGGCATCGATCCGGCGGTGTGGAACCCGGAAACCGATGCCCACCTGCTGCAGACCTATTCCTGGCGCTCGCTGTCGCGACGCCAGGCCAACAAGCACGCGCTGGAGCGGGAATTTCACCTGGACCAGAGCGATGGGCCGCTGTTCGTGTGCATCACGCGACTGACCTGGCAGAAAGGCATCGACGTTCTGCTCGAAGTGATCGACCATCTCGTTGGGCTGGGCGGGCGGCTGGCGCTGCTGGGTTCGGGCGACGCCGCGATGGAAGCGGGACTGCACGCCGCCGCCGCGCGCCATCCCGGCCGGGTCAGCTTGCGCATCGGCTATGACGAAGCGCTCTCGCACCGCATGCAGGGCGGTGGCGACGCGATCCTGGTGCCCAGCCGGTTCGAGCCTTGCGGGCTGACCCAGCTTTACGGCCTGGCCTATGGCTGTGTGCCGGTGGTGGCGCATACCGGGGGCCTGGCCGATACCGTGGTGGACGCCAACCTGGCCGCGATCAACAGCCAGGCCGCGACCGGCGTGGCGTTTCACGGCGTCACCTATCCTTCTTTCGCAGCTGCGATAACGCGCACGATTGCCCTTTATGGGCAACGCGATGTCTGGACGCAGATGCAGCGAACAGGCATGAAGACGGACTTTTCGTGGAAGCGCAGCGGCCAGGCCTATGCTGCGCTCTATCGCCAACTTGCGGGGGCACAATGACGATCACGACTCACCAGACCACGCCCTATGCCGGGCAGAAACCGGGCACATCGGGCCTGCGCAAGAAAGTGCGCGTGTTCCAGCAGCCCAATTATGCCGAGAATTTCATCCAGGCGGTGTTCGACGTGGTGGCGCGCCCGGCCGGCAGCACGCTGGTGATCGGCGGCGACGGGCGTTATCACAACCGCACGGTGATCCAGCAGGCGATCCGCATGGCGGCGGCCAATGGCTATGCCCAGGTGCTGGTGGGCCAAGGCGGCATCCTGTCCACCCCGGCGGCGAGCAACGTGATCCGCCAGTACAAGGCGAGCGGCGGCTTGATCCTTTCGGCCAGCCACAATCCCGGCGGGCCGGACGAGGATTTCGGCATCAAGTACAATATCGCCAATGGCGGCCCTGCGCCGGAAGGCGTGACCGAAGCGATCTATGCCCGCACGCAGACCATCGACCGCTGGCTGGCGGTGGATACGCCGGATATCGACTTGGACAGCTGCGGCAGCGTGGACGTGGGCGGCTGCCAGGTTTCGGTGATCGATCCCGTCGCCGACTATGCCGACCTCATGGAAAAGCTGTTCGATTTCGCCGCGATCCGTGCTGCCGCAAGCAATGGCCTGACCATGGCGTTTGACGCGATGCACGCGGTAACCGGGCCTTATGCGGTGGAAATCCTCGAAAAGCGGCTGGGCTTTGGCGCCGGCACGGTGCGCAACGGCGTGCCGCTGGAAGACTTTGGCGGGCACCATCCCGATCCCAACCTGGTGCACGCCAAGGCCCTGTTCGACACGATGTTTGCCCCCGACGCGCCCGATTTCGGGGCGGCATCGGATGGCGACGGGGATCGCAACCTGATCATCGGCAAGGGACGCTTCATCACCCCGTCCGACAGCCTGGCGATGCTGGCGGCCAATGCACACCTGGCGCCCGGCTATGCCCGTGGCCTGGCTGGCATTGCCCGCTCAATGCCCACCAGCGCGGCGGCCGATCGCGTGGCAGAGGCGCTGGGCATCCCTGCGTTCGAGACGCCCACCGGGTGGAAGTTCTTCGGCAACTTGCTCGATGCCGGCAAAGCGACGATCTGCGGCGAGGAAAGCGCCGGCACCGGATCGGACCACGTGCGCGAGAAGGATGGCCTCTGGGCCGTGCTGCTGTGGCTCAACATCCTGGCCGTGCGCAAGATCAGCGTGGACGAACTGGCGCGCGAGCATTGGGCCAAATATGGCCGCAACTATTACGCGCGGCACGACTATGAAGGCCTGCCCACCGAACAGGCCGATGCCCTGATCGCGGCGCTCAAGGCCAAGCTGGACAGCCTGCCAGGCCAGAGCTTTGGCGCGCTCACCGTGGCCACGGCGGACAGCTTTTCCTACCTCGATCCCGTCGATGGCAGCACCAGCGCCAACCAGGGCCTGCGCGTGCTGTTCGAGGGCGGATCGCGCATCGTGTTCCGCCTTTCGGGCACGGGGACCGAAGGGGCAACGCTGCGCGTCTACCTCGAACGCTATGAACCGGCCGATGGCTATCTCGATCGCGAAACGGGCGACATGCTGGCCGACCTGATCGCCGCGGCCGACGCCGTGGCGGGCATCGTGGCCAACACCGGCCGCACCGCGCCCGACGTGATCACCTGATGCCATACGGCGCGCACGCCTGCCCCGGCGGCACCGCCTGGCGGGTGCGCGCGCCGCTGGCCGAGGCCGTCTGGCTCTGCCTGTTCGATGGCGCGGCCGAAACCCGCCATGCGATGGTGCGCGATGGTGATGACTGGACGCTGACGCTGCCGGGCAGCCAGGCCGGCGTGCGCTATGGCTATCGCGCGGGGGGCGAATGGGCGCCAGAACGCGGGCTGTGGTTCGATCCGGCCAAGCTGCTGGTCGATCCCTATGCGGTGGAACTGGACCAGCGCTTTGCCTATGAGCCAGCGCTATCTGCCTTGGGCGCGGATACGGCGGCGCTGGTGCCCAAGGCCGTGGTGCCCGGCGATCTGCCCACGGTGCCTCCTGCCCCACCGCTCTTCGCGCCGGGCGGACTGATCTATGAAGTCAACGTGCGCGCCTTCACCATGCTGCATCCGCACGTGCCGCAGCATTTGCGCGGCACGGTAGCGGCCCTGGCGCATCCGGCGGTTGTGGCCCACCTCAAGAAGCTGCGCGTAAACGCGGTGGAACTGATGCCGATCGTCGCCTGGATCGAGGAGCGGCACCTGCCCCCGCTGGGCCTGACCAATGCCTGGGGCTATAACCCGGTGGGCTTCATGGCGCTCGATCCTGGCCTCTGCCCCGGTGGCCTGGCCGAATTGCGCGAAACGGTGGCCGCCTTGCGCGCAGCGGGTATCGGCACGATCCTGGACCTGGTGTTCAACCACACCGGCGAAAGCGATCTGGCCGGCCCGATCGTGGGCCTGCGCGGGCTGGACAACCAGGCCTATGCCCACGATCCGGCGGGGCAACTCATCAACGATACCGGCTGTGGCAACACGCTGGACTTTGCCAATCCGCATGTGCGCCGCCTGACGCTGGATGCGCTGCGCCATTTCGTTGCCCATGCCGGCGTGGATGGCTTCCGCTTCGATCTGGCGCCGATCCTGGCGCGCGGGCCAGGCTTTGCCGCCGATGCGCCGATCTTTGCCGAGATCGCGGCCGACCCGCTGCTGGCTGACCGCGTGTTGATTGCCGAACCCTGGGACATCGGGCCCGATGGCTATCAACTGGGGCGGTTTCCCGCCAACTGGCTGGAATGGAACGACCGCTTTCGCGACGATGCGCGGCGGTTCTGGCGCGGCGATGGCGCGCTGGGCGAGCTTGCCACGCGGCTGGCCGGATCGGCCGACGTGTTTGGCCCATGCGATGCAACGCCCTGCCGCAGCGTGAATTTCCTGGCGGCGCACGATGGCTTTACCCTGGCCGATTGCGTGGCCTTTGCCCGCAAGCACAACCACGCCAATGGCGAGGACAACCGCGACGGGCATGACGACAATTTCTCGTGGAACAACGGCGTCGAAGGGTCGAGCGACGATCCGGCCGTGCAAGCGCGGCGCAGCGCGGCGCTGCGCGCGCTGCTGGGCACGCTGTTTGCCTCAACCGGCACGATCATGCTGACCGCGGGCGATGAATTCGGCCGTAGCCAGCAGGGCAACAACAACGCCTATGCCCAGGACAACGCATTGACCTGGATCGACTGGCAGGGGCGCGACCACGATCTTGAGAACTTCGTCGCGCAGCTCGCTGCAAAGCGCGCGGGCGGCGACATGGCACGGTTTCCGGAAGACGGGCAATGGCTGGCGCTGGATGGCGCGCCGATGGATAGCGCGCGGTGGGAAGACCCGGCGACGCCCGGCGTGGCGTGGCACGATCCCGCCGGGATCAGGCCCGGCTTTCGGGTGAGCCGGGCCGACGGGGTGGCGCTGGGCTGACGGGCCCTTCGACCGGCTCAGGGCGAACGGAGAATGGGAATATCGCTCCCCCTCCTCTTCAGAGGAGGGGGTCGGGGGGTGGTGGAAACCTGGCGCACGGGTTCGCACCACCCGCAACCCCTCCTCTGAAGAGGAGGGAAGAACAGCACCTTAACCGCAGCCTCAAGCCCCCAGCCGCCGCAAGGCCGGATCGATATAGCGGCGCGGCGCCGGGATATAGTTGGCCTGGCCATCATCAAGCGACAGCGGCCGTGGCAGCAGGCGGTTGAGCAGCAGGCGGCCGAAAGCCCATTCGCCCAGGCCCGATTGCGCATTGATGTGGCCGGCCGCGCCCGCATCGGCAAAGCGCGCGCCCCAGCGCTGCGCCAGGCGCCGGGTGGCGCCGAACGCGGCATAGCGATCGTCACGGCTGGCCACGACGATGGCGGGGAACGGCAGATCGGCATCGGGCACCGGGGCAAAGCGGGTGAGGCGGCGATCCTTGACCCCGTCTTCCACGTCGGGCGGGGCAACCAGCAGCGCGCCGATCACCGGCATGGCCGGCGCATGGGCGCGCGAGGCATTGGCGAGCCGTTCGTATTCCGCCCACCACGCCACGGCAAGGCAACCGAGGCTGTGCGCCACCAGGACCACCGGGCGACCGGTGCCTTCATGGGCGCGCTGAATCGCCAGCGCGAGCTTGTTGACCCAGGTGTTGCGGTGCGGATCGTTCCACAGCCCCAGGTCTACCCGGTGGCAATCAGGAAGTGTCTGTTCCCAAAGGGTTTGCCAGTGATCCGGGCCGGAGTTGTCCAGCCCCGGCACGGTCAGGATGATCGGATCGGCATTGCGCGCGAAGGAATGTTCATGGGCCATACAAGTTCTCCCACCAAGGAAGCGGCCGGTCGACTCGGTCTACGTCCCGACATGAACAAGAGATAACTCAATCTTTGCGATAGACAATAGGCCGGCGATGAAACGACAGCCGTTTGCGCCCGGTGGGAAGGCGCTGGAACACCGTTGCATTTTGCCGCCAATTGCGACAGGCCCGAACCGGTGCAAGCTGGCGGGGGCCGGCGCAAGGGGGGCCTTGGCGCCCTGAAGCTTGCGGGCGTTGGGTTGAAGCGCCAGCAGGCTTTGGGTTCTTCGTTGTCATGCGATTTATGGACAAAAACCGGTGCCCACTTTTTGTCATCGCACTCTAAAGGGATCACGGACGTTTCCGGCATGACTGCACCAGCCAACCAAGACGCCCCGCGCAAGCGGCTGCTGGCCTCGATCCACGACGTGAGCCCGCGTTTCGAGCGCGAAGTGGACGCGCTGGCCGAACGGCTTTCCGGCCATCTGGGTACCGGCCGCTTTGCCATGCTGGTGATCCCCGATCATTGGCGCGGCGCGCCGCTGGCTGGCAACGCCGCGTTCCAGGCGCGGCTACGCCAATGGGCCGACATGGGCATCGAGATGTTCCTGCACGGCTGGTGCCACAAGGACGAAACGCCCGCAGATCAGGGTCTTGCCGGCTTCAAGGGCAAGCACATGACCGCGGGCGAAGGCGAGTTCCTCAACCTGCCGCATGACCAGGCGCTGGCCCGCATGCGCGAGGGCAAGGCGCTGGTCGAAGATATCCTGGGCCGCCCGGTCACCGGCTTTATCGCGCCGGCCTGGCTCTATGGCGCCGGCGCCCACCAGGCGATGGGCGAAGTGGGCTTTGCCCTGGCCGAAGACCACATGAAAGTGTGGCGGCCGCAGACCGGCGAAGTGCTGGCCAAGGGCCCGGTGATCACCTGGGCCAGCCGCAGCAAGGCCCGCATCCGTTCCTCGCTGTGGTTTTCCGCATTGGCCCGGCAGGCCCTGCCCGCCACCCGCACGGTGCGCGTGGCGGTGCACCCCGGCGATACCACCGTGCCCGCGCTGCTGCGCTCGATCGACAAGACGCTGGCGCGCTTTGCCAAGAGCCACGCGCCCGCCCGCTATGCCAGCCTGACCGGCCCGGCGAGCCTGTTTTGACTGCAACCGCGCCAAGACCCTTGCGCGTTCTGACCTTCCTGCACAGCTTCGAGCCGGGCGGGGTGGAGCGCGTGGCGCTGCGCCTGCATCGTGCGTGGCTGGCGCAGGGGATCGACGCGCGGCTGGTGCTGGGGCGCACCCAAGGCGCGATGCGTGGCGAATGGCCCGGGCTTGAAGCCGAGGTGTTCGACAGCCACGGCGTGCCCACGGCGGCGTGGGAAACGCTGTGGATGATGCTGCGTCTGCCAGGTGCGATCCGCCGCCACCGTCCCGACGTGCTGTTTTGCGCCGGCAATTCCTATACTGTGGTGGCCGTGGTCATGCGCCTGGTGCTGGGCAAGCGTTGCCCGCCGATCCTGGCCAAGATCAGCAACGACCTGACGCGGGCCGACCTGCCCGCCCCGGCACGCCCGTTCTATCGCCTGTGGCTGCGCATCCAGGGCCGCATGCTCCACCGCGTGGTGGGCATGGCGCAACCGATGCGCGCCGAATTGCAGGACCTGATGGGCGTGCCAGCCGATCGCGTGGCGATCATCGACGATCCCGCGCTGGATGAAGCCCAGATCGCCCATCTCGAAACCCTGCCGCGCCCGCCCCGCCCGGCCGCAGCGGGCCGCCGCTTCCTGGCGATCGGTCGGCTGGCCGCGCAAAAGAACTTCCCCCTGCTGCTGCGCGCCTTTGCCAGGATCGCGCGGCCAACGGACCGGCTCACCATCCTGGGCGAAGGGGGCGCACGCAAGACGCTGCAAACCCTGGCGCGCAGCCTGGACGTGGCCGACCGGGTGGACATGCCCGGCCACGTGAATCCGGTTTCCGACGCTTTGCTGGCCGCCGATGCGCTGGTCATGTCATCCGATTATGAAGGCGTGCCCGCCGTGGTGCCCGAAGCGCTGGCCGCCGGCCTGCCCGTGGTTTCCACCGATTGCAGCGTGAGCATGGCAGACCTGCTGGGTCATGGCCGCTTTGGCCTGCTGGTGCCGGTGCGCGACGAGGCCGCGCTGGCCGCCGCGATGGACGGTATCGCTGCCCTGCCCTTCGATTCGGCCGCGGCGCGTACCCAGGCACGCCGTTTTACCGTAGAAATTGCCGCCCAAAGCTATGTCGTTGAAATGCAGCGACTGGCCCATGGCTGACCACCCGCTGCCCGGCACGGGCGAACCCGCCGCTTGGGCCATCCTGCATAAAGCGGATGGCGCGGCGGCTTCGTTCGCGGTAACGCCGCGCCCGGGCCTGAACGAGACACAATGACGACACCCGCGATTCCCGAGACCGCTCCCCAAGCCAGCGGCCTGCGCAGATGGAGCGCCTATCTTGGCCCCGCCGTGTCGGTGGCCATCCTGGGCGCCGTGCTGTGGCAGCTGCGCCAGCTCAACTGGCTGATGGTGGTGTCGATCATCCCGCGCTCGCCGCTGATCTGGCTGGTGCTGGCCGCAAGCTATTTCGCCGGGCCGGTGGCCGACTGGGTGATTTTCCGCAAGCTGTGGGGCATTCCCTTTTCGGGGCTGGCGCCGTTGCTGAAGAAGCTGGTCGGCAACGAACTGCTGCTCGGCTATGTCGGTGAAGTCTATTTCTACGACTGGGCGCGCCGCCATGTGAAAATGGAAGGCTCGCCCTTCGGCGCGGTCAAGGACGTGGCGATCCTTTCGGCGCTGGCCGGCAACATCATCACCATCGGCATGATGGGCATCACCTGGTATGTCAGCGGGCGGGTCGATTTCGGCCAGAACACCTGGCTGATCGTCTCGGCCATCGGCTTTGCTCTCGCCACGTCGCTGGTCATCACCTTCCTGCGCAAGGGCATTTTCAGCCTCTCGGGGCCGGACCTGTGGTTCGTGTTCGTGGTGCACTGCCTGCGTATCGCCGCCGGCATGGGCTTTACCGCCCTGTCATGGCACCTGATCCTGCCCGAGGTTTCGATCGGCACCTGGATCCTCTTTTCCACCATCCGCCTTCTGGTGGCACGCCTTCCCTTCATCCCCAACAAGGATATCGCGTTTGCCGGCATCACGCCGCTGATCGTGGGCAAGGGAGTTCAGACTGATGTCATGATCGCGATGATATCGATGCTGATCGTTGCCACACACGTGATCCTGTTCATCGGCCTGATGTTGCTGGATCTCGTGCAGAAGGAGAAGAATGCGTGAACAAGCTGGCTGTTCTGGCCCCAACTGCCTTGCTAGGTGCATCATTGCTTCCCGCCGCCCTGCTGCTGGGCGGGGCTGGCCCGCTGCCGCCCTCCACGCCCGACCTGGGCAAGGCCGAAGGGCAGTGCCGCCCGGGCGAACATGGTCCCTCGTTCATGGTCGATATCCTGGGATTGAAAGACCATACCGGCAAGCTCAAGCTGGAAGTCTATCCCGCCAACGACACCGATTTCCTGGCCGACGACAACGTGCTGGTGGGCGCGGGCAAGACGTTCCGCCGCGTCGAAGTGCCAACGCCGGCGGAACCGACGCCACGCCTGTGCGTGCGCCTGCCCGGCCCGGGCCAATACACCGTCTCGGTGCTGCATGACCGCGACAACAACCGCAAGTTCAACTGGCAGCGCGACGGCATCGGTTTTTCCGGCAACCCACGCCTGGGCTGGTCCAAGCCCAAGGCCGCCAGCGCCACCGTTTCGGCCGGAAATGGCCCGACCACGTTGCGGATCGTGATGAATTACCGTAACGGGTTGATGTCTGTGGGGCCACTCAAGGGCGCGCGATGAAGCTTGTCGATGTTTGCGCATTCTATGCCCCCAAGGGCGGCGGGGTGCGCACCTATGTCGATCGCAAGCTCAAGGCCGGGGCCGCGCTGGGGCATGATGTCACCGTCATTGCCCCTGGCCAGCACGACCACGTGGAGGAACGCGGGCCGAACGCGCGCATCCGCTGGTTGAAAAGCCAGCTGTTCCCGCTCGATTTCAACTACCGCTGGTTCTCCGATATTCCCGCGCTCTATGCCGCGCTGGACGAGGAAGCGCCCGATTTCGTGGAGGCATCTTCGCCCTGGCGCAGCGCCAGCGTGATTGCCGAATGGCCCGGGCATGCCCCGCGCGCGCTGATCATGCATGCCGATCCGCTGTCGGCCTATGCCTATCGCTGGTTCGACGGCGTGGCCACGCGCCCCACGATCGACAAGGCGTTCGAACGCTATTGGCGACACTTGCGCCGGCTCGACGAGCGCTATGACATGATCGTCAGCGCCAGTGCCAGCCTGTCGGAACGGTTGACCGGCGGCGGCCTGGCCCATGTGGTGACCAACCCGATGGGCGTGGATCCCGGCGTGTTTTCGCCCACGTTCCGCGACCTTGCCCTGCGCAAGGGCATGCTGGAGCTGTGTGAGTTGCCCGAGGATGCCACGTTGCTGCTGGGCGTGGGGCGCTTTGCCCCGGAAAAGCGCTGGCCGATGCTGGTCGACGCGGTGACTGCCGCCGGCAGCCGCCGTCCGGTGGGGCTGGTGCTGGCCGGCCAGGGGCGCGAACGCAAGGCGATCGAGCGGCGCATCGGCGGCAACCCGCATATCCGCGTGCTCGCCCCGATCACCAAGCGCCACGAACTGGCCCGCGTGATGGCCAGCACCGATGCGCTGCTGCATGGCTGCGAGGCCGAAACGTTCTGCATGGTGGCGGCAGAAGCGCGCGCCAGCGGCCTGCCGCTGATCGCACCCGACCAGGGCGGCGCCAGCGACCAGGCCCGCGCCTCGGGCGGGTGGATCTATGAATCCGCCAACGCTGCCGCCGCGACCGAAGCGGTGGCGCAATACTGCCTGGCCCGCGAGAGCGGCCTGGACGGCCCGCGCGCCGACCTGCCCCCGCCGCGCACGATGGACGATCATTTCCGCGAGCTTTTCGCCAGCTATGAAGCGGTGCTGGCCGGGGCGCGCCAGGCGGCTTGACTGCCAAAGTTGCTTCAGATTTCCACTACCCCCAACCCCCTCCTCTGAAGAGGAGGGGGCTTTTCTATAAATGCCTTAAATCCCCCTCCTCTTCAGAGTAGGGGGTCGGGGGGTGGTGCGAAGTCTGACGCAAGCCGCAAAGAAAAAGGGCGGCGAGTTTCCCCGCCGCCCCATTTCATATCAAGCGCTTGTGCGATCAGAAGTTGATCGTGGCATCCAGGCCATAAGTGCGCGGCGCGTTGAAGTTGCCGTAGTCACCCAGCACGTTGTTGATGCTGCCGGTCGACGAAGTCGAGAAGCCCGGGATCGAGTTCGACGGATCGCGACGATAGACATAGGCGGTGTTGAACAGGTTGCGGCCCCACAGGCCCACGGTCAACTTCTGGCCGGTGCCCGAAACCGGGATGTCGGCCAGCGAGAGACGCCCGTTGAACACCAGGCTGGAGTCGTTCTTGGTGGCATACTGGTCGAAGGTCTGCGTGGCCTGCGAATAGTTGCCATCGATGTGGGCGCGCAGGCGCGTGCCGTTGACGCCGAGCGGCAGTTCGTAATCAACCGAACCGCTGGCGGCATTGCGCGGGGTGTAGACGATATAGACGTTCTGCGTGATGCCGGTGAACGGGTTCGTCACGGTGGGCATCTTGGTATAGGTGTAGGCATACGACGCGGTCAGCGTCAGGCCGTCCACCGGCTTGACCGTCAGGTCGGCCTCGATGCCACGGATCTTGGTGATGCCGGGCACGTTGACCGTTTCCAGCACGTTCACGTTGGAGCTGCCCGAGACATAGATGGCGTTGAAGTCCACCTGGCTGTTCTTGCGGTCCATGATGTAGCCGGCGATGTTGAACCGGGCGCGATGATCCCAGAAGTCGGACTTGAGGCCGAGTTCGTAGGACGTCACCGTTTCCGGATCGAAGCCACGGTACGTGGGCGAGCGCGACGAGGCACCGCCGGCGCGATAGCCGGTGGCATACTTGGCATAGACGTGCAGATCGTTGTTCACGTCATAGGCGAGCGTCGCCATCGGGTTGAACTTGTTCCAGGTCTTGTCCAGCGTGGCGCCGTTGGCGGCGTTGCGGAACGTGACCAGGGTGCCGGTCTTCTTGTCGTGGGTGTAACGCCCGCCGACGGTCAGGTGCAGCGCGTCGGTGGGGTTGATCGTGGCCTGGGCATAGCCGGCCAGGCTCTTGGAGTTGGCCACCGAGGCACGGTCGATCGACGCGAAGGGATTGAGCAGCGCGGCGGTGTTGATCGTGTAGCCGGTCACGTTGCCGTTGGCGTCCGTGGTCCAGATGTTGGAGTTCGGCGTCGCGGCGTTATCCGAAACGTGTTCGTTGAAATAGAACACGCCGGCCACGTAATCGACGATGCCCACGGTGCCGACAGCCTGGACTTCCTGGCTGAACTGGTGCTGCCACAGGTTGGCCAGCGAATAGCGGCTGAACACGCCATTGGCCGAATAGACCGGCACGCGGTGCGCACCGCCCGAGTTGTCCCACTGCTCGCTGGTCACGCCGCGCCATGCGGTGATCGAGCGCAGTTCGAGTTCGGGCGAAACCTTCCACTTGAGCGTGTTGGTGAAGCCGTGGGTGCGATCGACGCTGGGCTGCTGCGGCACGCCGATGTCGGCCAACTTCATGCGCGTGGTGCCGTTGACGACGACCTGGCTGGGCAGCGTCTTGACCGTGCCCGACAGCGTGGTGAAGTTGGTGCCGGGCGTGTTGCAGGCGGCGGTAACGGCGCCGGCGACGCAGTTGTTGGGGTTGTAGTTCAGCAGCTGGCTGTAGAACGGCGAGTTGCTGTCCCAACCGTTGTCATAGCTGAAATCGTTGGTGATGCTGGTGCTGGGCTTCCAACGCACGGCGATGCGGCCGCCGCGACGATCGAAATAGTTCCAGCCGGTCTGGCCTGCCATCGGGTTCTTGGTCGTGGCGCCCTGGTACTGGGCAACGCCGTCGAGCTTGACCGAGAAGTTGTGGTATTCGGGCAGGTCGAGGTGGATTTCACCGTTGTACGAGCCGTAGTTGCCGAAGCCGCCCGAAACACGGCCGCCGAACTCGCCCGAGGGCGCCTTGGACACCAGGCTGAGCGCGCCGCCTTCGGTGTTGCGGCCGAACAGCGTGCCCTGCGGGCCCTTGAGCACTTCGACGCGTTCCATGTCGAAGAGCGCGGCGTTGAGGCCGTGCTGGCGGCCCATGTAGACGCCGTCGATGTAGACGCCCACGCCCTGTTCGCGCGCCGGCTGGTTGGCATCGAGCGGCACGATGCCGCGAATGCCGATGGTCAGCGCGGTCTGGCGCGCTTCGAACGTCACGACGCGCAAGCTCGGCACCGCGCCATCGGCGAGGTCGAGCAGGCTCTGGATGTGGCGATCCTTGATCGTATCGGCAGTGACGACGTTGATCGAGATCGGGGTCTTCTGAAGGTTGGTTTCACGCTTGGTCGCGGTCACGACGATTTCGGTCAGACCCTTCTCGCCCGACGAAGCATCGCTGGCTGGCGCTTCTGCAGCAGCATCGGCAGCCGGAGCATTTTCGGCCGCGAAAGCCGGCATGGCGTTCAGCGCAAGCGCGCCCGCCCCGGCCAGCAGGCCGGCACGAACAGTGTTCTTCAACATCGGATTTCCCTCACTGGTGAGGCTGACAGCCCCTTCGCGCCTCCCCCTAGGTCGGCATGGCTGCACTTTTGTGACGCAGATATGTCAGCCATTGTCACATTTGACCGAAACCTGACATTGATCGCGGCATTTTTGGCGGATTTCCGCGCTTTCGTGCGCTTTGCCACAAAGCGTTGCTCATAAAAAAAGCGCCCCGCTTCGCCATACGAAGCGGGGCACAAGAGGCCGAATCGCGCCGCCGGGGCGGCCCGAGGCGGGTGGATCAGAAGCCGGCCTTGAGCGTCACGAAGACCTGGCGCGGCGCACCGGCCAGCAGGGTCTGGGCATCGCCCGAGAAGCCGAAGCCGTTCGAACCGATCGTGGCGACATAGCGCTTGTTGAGCAGGTTGGTGCCATTGACCTGCAGTTCCAGCGGCGTGCGCTGGCCCACGTCGAGGCGGTAGCCGATGGTGCCATCGACCAAGGCCCGGCCGGGCACCGACTGGTCATTGAGGTAGGTGAAATAGCGCTTGGACATGTAGTTGACCGCCACGCGCCCGAAGAAGGTGCTGCTGTCATACGAGATTTCGCCACGCGCCAGGTGCTTGGGCGTGTCCACCACGGTCTTGCCGGCGGTCAGCTTGGTGCCCGAGGTGGTCACCACGTTGTCGCGGTAGGTGGAGTTGTTGTAGCTGTAGGACGCGAACAGCGCGAAGCCGTAGGGCAGCTTGTAGTTCGCCACCGCTTCCAGGCCATAGGAACGCACGTTGCCCACGTTCTGCACCACGTTGGCCGCGCCGACGATGCCGAGCGAGGTGGGAATGGTGAGCAGGCGGTTGCGGAAATTGACAAGGTAGCCACCGAGCACGGCGTTGAACGGACCCTGGTTGATGCGCAGGCCGCCTTCGTAGGTATCGGATTCCTCGGGCTTGAGATTGGCCTTGATCGCTCCGAACGCCGCCTGCGTGGTGGAGAACGGGCTGGAGGTGGCATCCGCCGTGAACGCGCGGGTCACCTGGGTAAAGCCGGCGAAGAGTTCGGCGCCGCCGCCCAGCTTGTAGGTGAGGCCGGCATGCGGCTGGAACCAGTCGCGCGCCTTGAGGCTGCCGGTCGCCAGCGTGCTCTGCGCAGCGAGCTTGGACGCCTTGTTTTCCACGTCGAAGCCCTTCCAGCCCAGGTTGAGCTTGAGCGCGCCGAGATCGACATCGTCCATGACGTAATACTGATACGTCTTGGTGTTATAGGCCATCGCCCACTGCGTGTAGAACGGGTTGGTCAGGAAGTGGTGGAAATCGATCCCCGCGACCGTGCGGCTGGTCAGGCCATAGAACCGCCGCGCCTGCTGGAAATCGTTGTTTTCGACCCAGCCGCCCACGGTGATCTTGTTCTTGCCCAGATCGGCCGACACATCGCCGAACACGCCTTCGCGCTTGATGTCGTATTCGGTGGTGCGCACCGACATCGGCACGCCGCTGGGGCTGGCGACATAAGGCGTGCCCCACAGGCCCTGGCCACGGTTGTGGTGGTAGTAGGTCTTGATGTTGAAGGTGATCTTGTCGTTGAGCGGGCCGCTGGCGCCGAACGCATAGACCCAGTCGCGGCGCAGGCCGGCGGCATCGTAATAGGCATCGTCGGCCGAGGTGATCTTGCCCGGGTAGGTCGTGCCGGCCGAGGGATTGGTCGGCGTCACGCCGGTGTAGCCGGTGTTGGCGCCGACATCGGCAACCTTGACGGCCAGGGCATACTGGTGCGGACCGAAGTTGTCCCAGTCATACCCAAGGCGCCCGATCATTTCGAGCGACATGTCCTGGTAGTCCTGCTCGACGCGGTCGGAATAGCTGTACCAGCCTTCCAGGTTGACGCTGCCTGCCGGCGCAATGAACTTGACGTTGGTCATCAGCGTGCGCTGCTGGCCATCGCCCTTCCACTTGTTGCCATCCTGGTATTGCAGCGAGGCAAAGCCGCGCACGCCATCGGGCGTGCCGACGGCCACGCGGCCAAAGCCGCGCCAGGTCTGCGCCGAGCCATAGGAACCGCTGGCATCAAGCGCGACATGGTGATCGCGCAGCAGTTCGGCCGGGTCGATCGACTTGAATTCCAGCGTGCCGCCCAGGTTGCTGGTGGACTGGGTATCGATCGCGCCCGAACCCTGGCTGACCGCCGTGACGCCGATGTTTTCGGGGCTGATCGCGCGGCTGACATGCAGGCCGTTGTTGTTGCCATAGCTCATGTTGCCCAGCGGAATGCCATCGAGCGTGAAGCCGAGCTGGTTCTGGTTGAAGCCACGAATGGTCACGCGCGTGGACCATTCATAGTTGCCGAACGCGTCGGCCGACTGGAAATTGACGCTGGGCAGCTTTTCGATCGCCTTCAGGGGGCTGGTGCCCGAAGCCAGGACGGCCAGGTCGGCCGTCTTGATTTCCTGGGTCTGGCGGGTCTGGCCGGTGCCGAGGACGATGATGGCCGGGCCGCTTTCGCCAGCCACGTCGGAAGCGGCGGCATCGGGTGCAGCGGCCGCATCAGCCGGCGCGGCGGCCAGGGCGGGATGGGCAAGGAGCACGGCGCAGCCGGCAAGCAGGGCAGAAACGCGACGCATGGAAATCCCTCATGGCTATGCTCCCGTGCAATCGGGAGACGTGCGTCGCGGCGCCTAGCCCCCTGCCGTTTCAGATTGATGCCGTTTCGATGACAGTTTGGCTTCAATCCCGGGATTTCAGCGTCATCGATCGGTCATGGAACGCCGCAGCATGGGAACGGCATTCGCCCGAAAGCAGGCGGTCGAGCAGCCAGGCGCGCGCCGGGCCGGCCGGGCTGTCGCGCCGCCACTGGGCATGGATGGGATAAGTGATGGTGGGCGATTCCGCCATGGCGAGGTGCACCAGCCGCCCGCTCGCCAGGTCATCGGCCACGACATGGCGCGGCATGTTGCCCCAGCCGATGCCCTGGCGCAGCAAGGCATGCTTGGCCCCCAGATCGCCCAGCCGCCACGTGCGCGCGGCCAAGACCGAGAAGTCACGCCCCTGGGTGAGCGAAGAGCGATCGGTCAGCACGAGTTGCAGGTATTGCCGGCCGAGCCCCGGCGTGACTTGCGCCATGCCCGCCAGCGGATGGCCGGGCGCGGCCACCGGCACCAGTTCTACAGCGCCAATCGCCATGCGATCGAGCGCGGGATGGTCCACCAGCACCGCGCCGGTGATCGCCAGTTCGGCCTGCCCATCCAGCAACTGGGCCGCCACCGCGCCCAGCGCCTCGACATGCAGGCGCAAGTCCACGGTGGGAAAGGCGAGCAGGAAATCCTCGAGCAGGCGGGCCAGGCTCTGGGTCGGGAACATCACGTCCACCACCACGGTCAATTCCGCCTCGAGACCCTGGTTGTGCCCCCGCACGCGGGCCATCAGCGCGTCGACATCGTCGGCCACAGCGCGGGCACTTGCCAGAACCGCGCGCCCGGCCTCGGTCAACTGCGGCTTGCGCGAGCCTTCGCGGTCGAACAGCGCCACGCCCAGCTGCGCTTCGAGGTTGGCAATGCCATAGCTGACCACCGAAATCGCCCGCCCCAACCTTCGGGCTGCCCCGTTGAATGTGCCTTCGTCAACCACCGCGAGGAAAATGCGAATCTGGTCGATGCTGGGCTGCCCCACATCCATGCCATGCCACTCCGTTCAACAGACTTGAACATTCTTATCCGAACTATAGGGATTTTCGAAATGCGCAAAAGCCTTCAGACCGCGCGCCGACGTGATTCCCAAACGAGGATTCGATCCCATGACCACCCGTACTGCCGATCCCCGCGTGTTGCCCCTGATCGTCGACCGCTGGTCGCCACGCGCTTTTGACGGCACGGCCGTGCCGGCCCAGGACCTGGCCGTTATTTTCGAAGCAGCGGGCCTGGCCCCTTCGGCGTTCAACTATCAGCCGTGGCGCTTCCTCTATGCCGTGCCGGGCGACGCCAACTGGGCCGCGTTCCTCGACATCCTCATTCCGTTCAACCAGGGCTGGGCCAAGGATGCCGGCGCGCTGGTGTTCATCGTGTCGGACGAATCGATGCGCAAGGACGATGGCACTGCCAATCCCAACCACAGCCACAGCTTTGACGCCGGCGCTGCCTGGGCGCTGCTGGCCCTGCAGGCCACTGCCCTGGGCTATCACACCCATGGCATGACCGGCGTTGATTTTGCCAAGGCGCGCGACGTGCTGGGCGTGCCCGAAGGCTGGCGCGTGGAAGCGGCCGTGGTCATCGGTCGCCAGGACAGCCCGGAAAAGCTGCCCGACTTCCTCAAGGAACGCGAAGCCCCGAGCGGCCGCAAGCCGGTGGCCGAAGTGGCCGTGGCAGGCACTTTCGGCGATCTGCCCGCCTGATACGATAGATGGAATTCGGTTCCCGCGCTGCACAACGGCCAGTGGCGTGTGATGCACATCTCGTCGCATTGCCCCGCCAGCGGCCCTTGGCAGCAGCGGGAACCAACGCCAGTTTGAGACCCATAGCATAACGCATTACTTGTTTCGGGGTCTCGCAATCATGACATTTGGCAGGCGCCAGTTCCTTGGCGCGATTGCCGGATCGGCGGCCTCGGCGCTGTTTCCGCGCGCGGCGGCAGAAGCGATTGCGCCCGTCCAGGGTTCGAACGGTGCCTGGGCACCGGGCCTCGGTCCTGGCGCAGCCACGCTTCCTCCGCCCTCCTCCGTGGCCGACAGCCCGACCTTGCTGACCCGTGCTCTTGGCGCGCTGCGCGATCATGGCAACCATGTGGCTGCCCGCGACGTGATCGGCATCGTCGATTTTTCCGCCCCCTCGCGCGAGGCGCGGATGCAGCTGGTGGATGTGGCCAGCGGCCGCGTGCTCTCGTCGCATCTGGTCGCCCATGGCAAGGGATCGGACCCGTCCAACAAGGGCTGGGTCGAGCGCCTGTCCAACGATTACGGCTCGGAAGCGTCGTGCAGCGGCAGCTTCCTGACCGGCGACACCTATTACGGCCGCCATGGTCGCTCGCGCCGGCTGATCGGGCTGGACCCGGAAAACAACCTGGCCCAAGTGCGCGGCATCGTGATCCACGCGGCCAGCTATGTCGGCCCCGACATTGCCAGCATGCAGGGCCGGGTCGGCCGCAGCCAGGGTTGCTTTGCCGTTTCAAGCAGCGATATCGATCATGTGCTCGGCCTGCTGGGGCCAGGCCGCCTGCTTTACGCCGCGCGGTAACGCCAGTGCGGCGCGCCGGGGCAGCCGTGACGCTGCCTTGCCGCCGCACCGCCCGCCACGGCCCTGGCATCAAGCCACCGGCCCGGCCAACCCCTTGAAACGCCCCGCCACGCCGGTGGTTCCCGCAACGGCCCGAAAGGGTTTTTGCGCGCGTTAATGCTTGCCTTCCCTGCCGATCTGTGATCCCGACGGGACTATCTCCCGTGGGTTGCCGGTACTTGTCTCAAAGTGTCGCAGGGCTTGTGCAAACAGGCTTTCGCGCCGCGCCAAACAGCAAGCTGTGCTAGGCCGCCTTCGAATCACACAAGTCGGTGAAAGAATGTTGCACAGTCATCCGGTTGCCTCCTCCTTCCGGTTCTCCCAGCTTTACCGGGCCAGGGCCATGGCGCCCCTGGCACTGGCCACACTCTCGCTCGCCGCGCTTTCGCTGGGGGGCTGTGGCAGCAAGCAGGACGGCCCACCCCCGCAGGACGCGGTCGTCGGCTATATCGTGGCAACGCCCACGGCGGTTCCGGTGAGCACCGAGCTTTCCGGCCGCACCGTGGCGAGCCAGATCGCCGAAGTGCGCCCGCAGGTAACCGGCATCATCATGGATCGCCTGTTTACCGAAGGCAGCATGGTGCGCGCCGGCCAGCCACTCTACCAGATCGACGCGCGCAGCTATGCCGCCACGGCCAACCAGGCAGCGGGCAACCTGGCGGCGACGCGCGCCACGGTGGAATCGCTGCGGCTCAAGGCCGAACGCTATAAAGTGCTGGCCGACCAGGGCGGCATTTCCCGCCAGGATGCGGCCGATGCCCTTGCCAGTTACAATCAGGCGCGCGGCCAGGTCATGGCTTATGAAGGCGCGCTGCAGGCGGCCAGGGTCAGCCTGGGCTTCACCCGCATCCTTGCCCCGATCAGCGGGCGCATCGGCGTTTCGAGCGTGACCAAGGGCGCGCTCGTCACGTCCAGCCAGACCGATGCCCTGGCCAAGATCCAGAAGCTGGACCCGATGTGGGTGAACATCCAGCAATCGAGCAATGATTACATGGCGCTGCGCCGCGCACTGCAATCGGGCAAGCTGTCGGCCGATGGCTCGGCCCCGGTCAAGGTGATCCTGGCCGATGGCACGGAATGGCCGGTCGAAGGCCGCCTCAACTTTGCCGACGTGGATGTGAACAGCGAAACCGGCACGGTGATCCTGCGCATGACCGTGCCCAATCCCAAGGGCGACCTGCTGCCCGGCCTGTTCGTGAAAGCGCAGCTGGTGCAAGGCATCGTGCCCAATGGCATCCTGGTCCCCCAGGCCGCCGTGAGCCGCACCCCGCGCGGCACGGCCACGGTGCTGGTGGTCAATGCCAAGGGCGAAGCGGAAACCCGCGACGTGACCGCCGAAACCCCGGTGGGCACCAACTGGCTGGTGACCAGCGGCCTCAAGGCCGGTGACAAGGTGATCACCGAAGGGCTGATCAAGGCCAAGCCCGGCGCCAAGGTGAAGGCAAGCCCGGCCGGCAGCGCGCCGGCCGCAGCCGCCAACACCGCCGATGCCGGGGGGGCGAAGTAACGCCCCATGCTGTCGCGCTTCTTTGCCAACCGCCCGATCTTTGCCTGGGTCATCGCGATCGTCGTGATGGCTACGGGCGCCTTTTCCATCACCACCATGGGGGTGGAGCAGTACCCCGACATCGCCCCGCCCACCGTCTCGATCAGCGCCACGTATAACGGCGCCGATGCCTCGGCGGTGGAAAACAGCGTGACCCAGGTGCTTGAGCAGCAGCTCAAGGGCATCGACGGCATGCTCTATTTCACGTCGACCAGTTCCAATGGTTCGGCCAGCATCACGGCAACGTTCGAAAAGGGTACCAATCCCGATACGGCGCAGGTGCAGGTGCAGAATGCCATCTCGCGCGCCACCAGCCGCCTGCCCACCGTGGTGCAGCAGCAAGGCGTGACGGTGACCAAGGCGCAGAACGACCAGCTGCTGGTCATGGCGCTGTACGACACCACCGGGCGCAGCACCAACGCCGACATTGCCGACTACCTGACCACGCATATCCAGGACCCGCTCTCGCGCGTGGAAGGCGTGGGCTCGGCCGACGTGTTCGGTTCGTCCTATGCCATGCGCATCTGGCTCGATCCCGCCAAGCTTGCCGCGGTCAACCTGATGCCGTCGGACGTGACGAGCGCGATCACCGCGCAGAACACCCAGGTGGCGGCCGGCGAAGTGGGCGCCCTGCCCGCGCCGCAAGGCCAGCGGCTGGATGCCACGGTGACGGCGCGATCGCGCCTGCAGACGGTGGACGATTTCAAGAAGGTCATCCTCAAGACCAATGCCGACGGCGGCGAAGTGCGCCTGTCGGACGTGGCCCGCGTGGAAATGGGCCAGGAAAGCTATTCTTCGATCAACACGCTCAACGGCAATGCCGCCACGGGGATCGCGGTAAGCCTTGCCTCGGGCGCCAACGCGATGAAGACCGCCACGGCCGTCAAGGCCAAGGTGGACGAACTCGCCAAGGACATGCCCGAAGGCTATCAGATCGCCTATCCGCGCGATTCCAGCACCTTCGTGAAGATCTCCATCGAAGAGGTGGTCAAGGCCCTGTTCGAGGCGATCGCGCTGGTCGTGGTGGTGATGTTCCTGTTCCTGCAGAACTGGCGCGCCACGCTGATCCCGGCGATCGCGGTGCCGGTGGTGCTGCTCGGCACGTTCGGCATCCTGGCGCTGCTGGGCTATACCATCAACACGCTGACCATGTTCGGCCTGGTGCTGGCGATCGGCCTCTTGGTGGACGATGCCATCGTGGTGGTGGAAAACGTCGAGCGCGTGATGCACGAGGAGCATCTTTCGCCGCTCGATGCCACGGTCAAGTCGATGGGCGAAATCACCTCGGCGCTGATCGGCATCACCCTGGTGCTGACCGCCGTGTTCATTCCCATGGCGTTCTTCGGCGGCTCCACCGGGGCGATCTATCGCCAGTTCTCGATCACCATCGTTTCGGCCATGGGTCTGTCGGTGCTGGTCGCGCTGGTGCTGACCCCGGCACTCTGCGCCACGCTGCTCAAGCAGGCCGAAAAGCCCAAGGGCCGGTTCTTTGCCGGGTTCAACCGCCGTTACGACCGGCTGCAGGAAGGCTATCAGAACCGCCTGACCGGCATTCTCGGGCGCCCGCTGGTGTGGATGCTGGCGTTCGTGGCGATCATCGCGGCGATGGTGCTGCTCTATACCCGCCTGCCCACCAGCTTCCTGCCCGACGAAGACCAGGGCCAGCTCATGCTCAGCTATACCCTGCCGGTCGGCTCCACCATGGAGCAGACGCAGGCCGTGGCAGCGCAGGCGCAAGACCTGATCCAGAAGACCGAAGGCAACAATATCCGCGCCGTGTTCATCATTGCCGGGCGCGGCCAGGGCGGCTCGGGCCAGAACACGGGCATGGGCTTCGTCCTGCTCAAGGACTGGGCCGATCGTCCGGGCAGCGATGCCAGCGCGTCTTCCATTTCGGCGCGGCTCAACAAGCTGTTCGCGATGAAGCTGGGCAACCAGGCGCAGATCTTCGTGCTCTCGCCGCCGGCCATTCGCGGTCTGGGCAATTCGGGCGGGTTCGACATGTACCTGCAGGACGCCGAAGGCCAGGGTCGCACCGCGCTGACCGACGCCCGCAAGCAGTTGGTGGACGATGCCAACAGCAGCGGCCGCGTCGCCCAGGCCCGCCTGCAGGGCCTGGAAGACACCCCGCAGCTCAAGGTTTCGCTCAACGACGAAGCGATCACGGCCTTCCAGATCGCGCCGTCCGACGTGAACTCCACCCTGTCCACTGCCTGGGGCGGCACCTACGTCAACGACTTCGTCGATCGTGGCCGCGTGAAGAAGGTCTTCGTGCAGGGCGACGCGCCCTATCGCAGCAAGCCGCAGGACCTGGGCCAGTGGTATGTGCGCGGCACCAACGGCGCGATGGCCCCGTTCGCGGCTTTTGCGCAGACCGACTGGACCGTGGGCGCCCCCGTGCTGCCGCGCTTCAACGGCATTGCCGCGCAGGAAGTGGTCGGCAATCCCGCGGCCGGGGTCAGCTCGGGCCAGTCGATGCAGACCATGATGGACCTGGCGAGCAAGATGAACGGTGGCTACAACGTGGCGTGGGCGGGCCTGTCGTATCAGGAACGTGCCGCCAGCAGCCAGACCGGGCTGCTCTATGGCGCATCGATCTTCTTCATCTTCCTGTGCCTTGCCGCGCTTTACGAAAGCTGGTCGGTGCCGGTGTCGGTGCTGCTGGTGATCCCGCTGGGCGTGATCGGCGCGGTGCTGGCGGTCACGCTGCGTGGCTATAACAACGACATCTATTTCCAGGTGGCCCTGCTCACCACCATCGGGCTTTCGGCCAAGAACGCGATCCTGATCGTGGAATTTGCCGAGGCGGCACTGCATCGCGGGCTCAAGCCGGCCGACGCAGCGATGGAAGCGGCGCGGCTGCGGTTCCGCCCGATCATCATGACCTCGGTGGCGTTCATCGCCGGCGTCATTCCGCTGGCGGTGGCCAGCGGCGCGGGTGCCAATGGCCGCCGCGCCATCGGCACCGGCGTTCTGGGCGGGATGCTGTCGGCCACGTTGCTGGCCATCTTCCTGGTGCCGCTGTTCTTCGTCCTGGTGAAGCGCGTGTTCCGGCACCGCGAGCCATCCGACAACCACGAACCCAACGGGGAGGCGCAGGCATGAGCGCGCCACACGTGAAGATCGCGCGCGCCGCGCTTGCCGGGGGCGCAATGCTGGCCCTGGGCGCCTGCAACCTCGCGCCCAAGTACGTCCGTCCCGACCTGCCGGTGGCCCCCAGCCTGCCCCAGGGCACCAGCTATCCCACGCTGGCCGACGGCGCGGGCGGCGTGGATGCCATCGGCTGGCAGGCGTTTTTCACCGACCAGCAGTTGAAGGACACCATCGCCCTGGCGCTGTCGAGCAACCGCGACTTGCGCAGCGCGGTGGCTGCCGTGGCCCAGGCCCGCGCGACCTACAAGGTGGACCGCGCCGCGCTGGTGCCCACGGTCACGGCCGGGCCGATCGCCTCCGGCTCGCGCAGCAACGGCGTGACCAGCGAAAGCTATCAGCTCAGCGGCGGCGTATCGTCCTATGAAGTCGATCTGTTCGGCAAGCTGCGCAACACCAGCCGGGCGGCGTTCGAAGCCTATCTGGCCAGCGACGAAGGCCGCAAGGCCACGCAGATCACCTTGGTTTCCGAAACCGCGACGGCCTGGCTCACGCTGGCTGCCGACCGCGACGCGCTGGCCGTGGCCCAGGCCACGCTCGCTTCGCGCACCAAGACGCTGCAATTGACGCAGCAACTCGAAACCAATGGCGTTGGCACCAAGCTGGCCGTGGCCCAGGCCCAGACCGCGTTCGACACCGCGCGGGCCGACGTGGCAGACTATACCACCTATGTGGCGCAGGATCGCAACGCCCTGGAACTGCTGACCGGCGCGCCCGTGCCCGAAGCCTTGTTGCCCAAGACGCTGGGCGAAGGGCGGCAGACCCTGGCCAGCCTGCCCGTGGGGCTTTCATCCGACGTCCTGCTGCGCCGGCCCGACGTGCTGCAGGCCGAACATACGCTCAAGGAGGCCAACGCGCGCATCGGCGCAGCCCGCGCCGCGTTCTTCCCGTCGATCTCGCTGACCGGGCTGCTCGGCCTTGCCAGCACCAGCCTGTCGGGCCTGTTCAGCGGCGGCACCTTTGCCTGGAGCGCCAGTGGCAGCGCCACCCAGACGCTGTTCGATGGCGGGGTGAACGCGGGCAACCTGGCCTATGCCAAGGCCAGCCGCGATGCGGCCGTGGCGTCTTATGAAAAGGCGATCCAGACAGCGTTCCGGGAAGTGGCCGATGCCCTGGCCCGGCGCGGCACGATCGACGACAAGGTGGCCGCGCAGGAAAGCTATGCCGCCAACGCGGAAAAGGCGGCGCAGATCACATTGGCCCGCTATCAGAACGGGATCGACACGTTCCTGGAGCCGCTCGACGCCGATCGCACGGCCTATACTGCCCGCCAGGCGCTGGTCACGGCGCGGCTGGCACGCGCGACCAACATGGTCACGCTCTATGAAGTGCTGGGCGGTGGCCTCACGCCCTGATGGCCGCGTTGCGGCATAAACCGGCGCGGATCGCTCCGTAACGGTTGGGTTCCGGCTGCATCGTTCCTTGCCGCAGCGCGGCAGGACGGGAACACTAAGGGCATCGGCAATGGCGCCAGCGGCGGCCATTCCGGTGCCCTGCTGTTTCCGGCCAAGGATGCGTGCCCGCCATGTCGCCCTCTTCTGCCAACCCGGCCCCGCGCGCGTCCATGCGCGTGGCGCTGCTCAATGTGAAATACAGCCCGAACCTGGGCGATGGACTGCTGGCCGAATGCCTTGAGCGCGAACTGGCCCAGGCGCTGGGCGGGGCAGAGGTCTTTTCGATCGACATTGCCGGCCGCACCGGATGGAATGGCGGACCCGGGCGGCGGCGTCTTGCCATGGCCCTGCTCGAAGCCGTGCCCCCCGCGCTGCGCCGCATGGCCGCGGGCGCGGCGCTCACGCTGCTGAGCCGGCTGGCCCTGCGCCGCCATGTACGCGCCGGCCTTGCGCGGTGCGATGCGGCGGTGATCGGCGGGGGCAACTTGTTGACCGACGCCGATCTCAACTTTCCGATCAAGCTGGCGGGCGCGGCGGCCGAAGTGGCGCGGCGTGGCCTGCCCCTTGCCGTCCACGCCGTGGGGGCCAGTGCGCAGTGGTCTGCGCGGGGCCGCGCGCTGTTTGCCCGTGCCCTGGCACGCCGCCCGCTGGCCCATGCCACCGTGCGGGACGAACGCAGCCGCCAGGCCTGGGCCCGGCAGCTCGAGCCGCTCGGCGCAATCGCGGCGGCAGTGTCGGGCGATCCCGGCCTGCTCGCCAGCCTGCACTATCCGCGCAAGCCCGGCGTGCCACGCGGCGATGCCGGGCGGCGCGTGGGCCTGTGCATCACGGCGCCCCTGGCGCTGCGCTATCACGTGGGCCAGCATCATGAATCCGCCGCCACGGGCGGGGCAGGCGCACTGCACGATGGCGCAGTGATCGAATGGTATGGCGCCCTCGCCCAGGCCCTGGCGCAACAGGGACTGCACGTGATCCTGTTCACCAACGGCAGCCCGGAAGACCGCGCCTGCCTGGTGCGCCACGCGCCGCGCTGGACGGCCGAACGCCCGGCCGCCGATTGGCGCGGCGGCATTGCGCGCCAGGGCCAGGGCCGGATCAGCATGGCCGCGCCCTTTGCCACCCCGGCCGATCTCGCCGGGTTCGTTGCCGGTTGCGATCTGGTCATTGCCCATCGCATGCATGCCTGCATCGCCGCCCATTCCTTTGCCGTGCCCACCATCGGGCTGACCTGGGACGAGAAGCTGGCCAGCTTCTTTGCGCTGGCAGGGCGAAGCCAATATGCCGTCGACGGGCCGGCCCTGGCCCCCGCCGCCATTGTCGAACTGGCGCAGGCAGCGCTGGCCGAGGGGGTGGACCGCGCTGCGCTGACCAGCCTGATCGAGCGCACGCGCGCCGATGTGGCCGCGCTGGGCATCCGCCTTGCCTCGGCCGCCCAGCACGAGGTGCCCCGGCAGGCGGCCGAGGTGGCAACGGCCAGCGCCCCACACGCGACAACCGCCCCAGCCGGTGCGGTGTTGGCCTGATGCGCGGCGTGCCGATCGATCGCATCGTGGTGATCAACGATCTGGCCCGGCCGATGGGCGGGGCGAGCGCGCTGGCCTTGGCCTCTGCCCGGGCGTTTCGCGCCCAAGGCCACGCGGTGACGCTGCTGGCGGGCGATACCGGTGACGATGGCAGCCTGGCGGCCGCGGGCATTGCCTGCGTGGCGCTGGGCCAGGGCCGCCTGCTCTCTCGGCCCAGGATCGAAGCGACATTGGCTGCGCTGTGGAACCGCAGCGCCGCCCGCATGGTATCCCGCTGGATCGCAACCCACGATACGCCACGCACGGTCTATCACCTGCATGGCTGGTTGCAGATCCTCTCGCCCGCCGTGTTCCACGCCTTGGCCCCGGTGCGCGACAGGCTGGTGATTTCCGCGCACGATTTCTTCCTGGCCTGCCCCAACGGGGCATTTGCCGATCTCAAGACCGGGCGACCCTGCCCGCTCGTACCGCTCTCGCGCGCCTGCGTGATGGCCGACTGCGACCGCCACAGCCGCAGCCACAAGCTGTTGCGCGTGGTCCGCCACGCCATCCAGACGCGCGTGTTCGATCCGGCCCATGCGCCGCCGGTGCTGGCAATCCATGCCGCCATGGCGCCGCTTCTGGCCCGCGCCGGCATTCCCGCCGATGCGATCCACGCCCTGCCCAATCCGGTTGAGCCATGGTCTGCCACGCGCATTCCGGCCGAGGAAAACCGCGAAGTGCTGTTCGTGGGCCGGCTTGAGGAAACCAAGGGGCCTGACCTCGCCGCTGCCGCTGCCCGCGCCGCCGGGGTGCCGCTGCGCCTGGTCGGCAGCGGCGCGATGGAGCCGATGTTGCGCGCCCGCCACCCCGAAGCGCGCTTCAGCGGCCGGCTTTCTCCGGCAGAGATTGCGCGGGTGGCGCGGCGGGCGCGGCTGCTGGTCATGCCCAGCCGCTATCCCGAACCCTATGGCCTGGTGGCTATGGAGGCCGCACGGTCCGGCCTGTCGGTTATCCTGCCTGGCACGGCGCTGCTGGCCGATGACATGGTGCGCCATGGCGCCGGCGTGGCGATCGACCCGCGCGACACCGCCGGCTTTGCCCAGCACTTGGCCGCCCTGGCGCAAGATGATGCGCGCGTGCGCGCCATGAGCGAGGCGGCCTTTGCCCTGCCCGATGACCTGGCGCTGTCACCCAATGCGTGGATCGCCCGTCTGCTCGATTTCTATGCCGCGCGGCTGGCTGCGTCGGCGGTGTCGGGCGGCCCGGCGCCTTATCCTGCGCGCGAGGATGAATGCCCCGCCACGCCATCTGCATCGGCTTCGGGCGTTTGGCCGGGCCGGGGCCGTACCCGCCGCGCCCGGCCATCGAGCACGGCCGAACTGGCCGCCGGCGCTCGCCTTTCCAGGTCTCGCAACGGCGAATAGGGGTGCCGGCAGGCCAGACTGCGCAAATGCTGGATCTTGAGCGGCACCATGACCACCGCCAGCGCCGCAACCGACACCGCCCAGCGCCACAACAGCATCTGGCCCGATTGCGCGGCCGCCAGGAATTCGGCAACCGTCATCCACACTGCCTGCGCGCCGAGCAATTCCGAACTGCGCTGGCCCGGTGCGGAAAGCAGGATGAGCAGGCCTAGAACATAGGCCATGACTGCCGTACTTTCGGCCGTAGCCCGTCCGGTGACATAGCCGAACGTCATTGCCGTGGCGGTCAACAGCGCCAGGATGCGCCCGAAACGGACGACCTGCGCAGGGGCAAAGCGGGCGAGCAAGCGGTTCACGCCTTGGTGCGTGACATAACAGCCCTCAACGAATGCTTGCGCGCGATCCTTAACGCGCCGGCAAACCCGATCCGCACAATGCCTGAGGGAAAATATCCCGGCTTTGGCGGCAATCTGGTGCGATTACGGCACGATGGATCATGATGTTGAACCGGCACGATTTTGCCTGGCCTGGCAAGCGCCTGCCGGCCTCTTGGCAAGGCCATGCCGGCCATGGTGAAGCAAATGCCGATGCGCGCGGCCGGAAAGTGCCTCAGTAATGGCGTCAATTGCTGCCGCCGCGCCTGCGCCGCGATGATACGACACCGCCATGGCAATGGTGACTGGGGCAATGGTGGCAGGAGGCGAGGTGCAACAGCATCGCAAGGGGGATGGCACGCGCGCAAGGCCGGGGGCAGACGGGCTGCGCCGCTGCCGCTGGGGCCGCATGGCCATGCAATGGGGGTCCCTGGCCGGCGCCCTTTCGTGGCCGATGCTGGCCGCCGGGCAAAACGCCGGTGATCGTCGCGCCGGGCCGGAAACCGTGGAAAATCGCGTGCGGCCGGGGCTGGAAGGCACCGGGTTCGAGGCAGGATCGCTGCGCATCCTGCCCAGCGTGGCCTTCGGCGCGATTGCCACGGACGATCTCTATGCTCGCTGCGTTCCCCGTGTGTCCGATGTGGGTGCCAGCCTTGCCCCGGCGCTCGCCGTGCAATCGCGATGGGATCGCCATGCGCTGACGCTGCGCGCCGACGGGCTGTTCGAACGCTATGCCCGCCACGGCGCGGAAGGCACCGATCGCTATGGCGCCGGAATCGGCGGCCGCATCGACATCGGCCGCGACACGCGGATAAACCTGGACGCGGCAATAGACCGGCGGATCGAAGCGCGCGGCACCACCGGCGACACGCTGTTCGGGGTCAAGCCGATCGCCTATCGCCAGGTTGGCCTGGGCGGCAGCGTGGAACAGCAGGTTGGCGCCACGCACCTGGCATTCGATTTGCGGTTCGACCGGTTCCACTATTTCAACCGCCATGATGGCGACAGCACCATCGTCCTCTCGCAGCGCGATTACCAGGCGCTGGCCGGTGGCGCCAAAGTGATCCGGCCGATTTCGTCGGCAGTGGCGGTTTCGGTTGCGGTGCGCCTCAACGCCACGCGCTATCCCCATGAAAACCCGGCAGAGGCCACCCGCCGCGCGCATGGCTATGCCGTGATGGCCGGCGTGGCCTTTGGCCAGGATCGCCTGCTGGAAGGGGAACTGGCGCTGGGTTACCTGCACCAGCGCTTCACCAGTCCGGCCTATCCCACGATTGCGGGCGTGGCCTATGACGCCAACCTGCGCTGGCATGTTACCCCGCTCACCACCTTTTCGCTGGCGGCCGACAAGACCATCCAGCGTTCGCCGATCGTGGACGTGGCGGGGATCGAACAGCAGCAGTTCAGCCTTGGCGCGGCGCATGAATTGCTGCGCACGCTGATCCTGCGCCCCACCGCCAGCTATACCGTCAATCGCTTTCGCGGCGGTGCGCGGGTGGATCGCTATGCCAGCGTGGGTCTCTCAGCCACTTGGGAGGCGGCCCCGCACCTGATGGTCGAAGGCACGCTGCGCCACGCGCTGGGGCGGTCTTCCGCCCTGGTGGCCAAGCCACGCGAATATGACCAGAACCGCGCCACCATCACTTTGAAATACGTGTTTTGAGCGGCGCGCGCGCGATGGCCAGCATCCCGCTCGATCCTGTCGAAACCGCCGCCGCTGCGCCGTCAGACGCCGATGCGGCACCCGTCGATACGGCCGCAAGGCGGGCCGAGCTTGCGCTGCGCGCCGCGATGGCGCTGTTGTTCATGGTGGCACTGGCGGCCACGTTGCGCTTGCTGGCGCCAGGCCCGGACCGAGCCGCCCTGCGGGTGGACCTTGCCAGTCCCACCGCCCCGCCGCCGGCGCTGCCCGATCCCGCCGCGCTGCTCGACTTGAGCAGCCAGGGCGCGCGCACTTCCAACGCTGCCGTGCCGATTGCCGAGGCGGCGGTGCCGGCCACGCCCTTCGTGTTGCCCGCACCGCTTTCGCCCAACCACGAACGCGCGCGCGATTGCCTGGCTGCGGCTGCGTGGTACGAAGCGGGCGACGATCCCTCGGGCGAGCGGGCCGTGGTCCAGGTCGTGCTCAACCGTGCGCGCCATCCCGCTTTCGCCAGCAGCGTATGCGGCGTGGTATTCCAGGGGTCCGAACGCCAGACCGGCTGCCAATTCACCTTCACCTGCGATGGCAGCCTGGCCGCGCGCCATCCCGGCCCGGGAGCCTGGGCGCGGGCCCGGGCAATTGCCGGGGCGGCGCTGGCCGGCGCCGTCGATCCCCGCGTGGGCTGGGCAACGCATTACCATGCCGATTACGTGGTGCCCAAGTGGCGGGATTCGCTGACCAAGCTGGCCCAGGTTGGCGCACATCTGTTCTATCGCTGGCAAGGCTGGTGGGGCACGACCCCCGCCTTTCGCCGCGGCGGCGCCAACATGGCCACCGAACCGCTGGAACCCAAGCTGGCGACGCTTTCACCCACGCACGATCCCGCCGCGGCGGGACAGGATGGTGCGCTGCTCGCCAGCCTTGCCGACAGCGACGAAGGCGTGACGGCCGATACCCGGCTGGCTGGAAGCGATGGCACGGTGGGCGCCCCAGGCCTGGCCCCGCGCGATGGCAGCCCGTCAGCCGCGCTCGCTCCTGGCCGTGCCGCGCTGATGGCCATGCACACCGCGCCCGCCAGCGGCGGGGGCACGGCGGACGAAAGTGCGATCCGCCTGACGTTCGACCCCGCGCTGTTTCCCGGCCGCTATGCCATCCTCGCGCTGGAGGCCTGCGGCCACCGCCCACGGTGCGTGGTGCTGGGCTGGCGCGGAACGACTGGGGGAATGGACACTCTCGCCTTCGCCTACCGCCGCAACCGCGAAAACGGCGGCGAAGGCGCCTGGTGGGATTGCGCCGCCACGCCCCGCAGCGACAAGGCGCAATGCCTGCCGCCGGCGGGACAGCGGCAGGGGTTGGCGGTCAACTGAACGGCCGGGGAGATGCAACCGGCTGATCTTTGGATGTGCACCTGGGTCGGCTGATGTCTGACAGGCTGCGCGCGAAAAACCTCCAGTGACCACCCTGCCGCGCACGGGTGGCTGCCGGGCGCCATCTACGGCGGCCTCGCGCCGCGTTGGGTCGGCATCATGGAGTGGCCGGATCAGTTCGCCGCGTGCTGGTCGAAACGACGCGCCTGGACTTTCCCTATTGCCAGACATCGATGGGCGCGATCGAGCCAAAATCCCGTCGAAGCAAAGAGGTGTTTCCCGGCCCTGGCGAACAGGATATCGCCCAATGCGCCACAGCCCGCAGGATCGCTTGTAGCCAAAGGATGCCCATGGAATTCCACAAGATGCATGCCAACGGCGACGATTTCGTCATCGTTGATGCGCGCGGCAGGTCAATCGCCATGACAAGCGCACTCGCATGCCGTCTTGGAAACCGCCATCGCGGCATTGGATTTAATCAGCTCGCCATGATGTCGGACGGCCAGGACGGGCACGTCGAACTGGCGTTTTGGAATGCCGACGGCACGCCATTGGATGCCTGCGGCAGTGCAACGCGCGGCGTCGCCCATCTTCTCATGCGCGAGACGGCGCAGAATTTTGTCTTCATCCGAACAAAACGGGGGCTGCTGCGGTGTGAACGCAGGCAAGGTGGCACCATCTCCGTCGATATGGGCACACCATCGCTCGATTGGCGCGATGTGCCTTTGGCACGAGAGGCGGATACGCTCGCCCTGCCCCTGGCGGGCGATCCCACCGCCTGCAGCATGGGCAATCCGCATTGCACGTTCTTCGTCGACGACCTGTCGCGCGTCGATGTGCCAACGGTTGGCCCGGCGATGGAAATGCACCCCTTGTTCCCGCAACGAACAAACGTGCATTTTGTCGAGGTGCTAAGTCGCAGCCATATCCGGCTGCGGATTTGGGAACGCGGCGGCGGCATCCCCCTGGGATCGGGCTCTTGCTCGTGTGGCGCAGTTGTCGGCGGTATCCGCCGGGGCCTGTTGGACGAGCGCGTCGTGGTTGTGTGCGACGGGGGACCGGTGGAGGTGGAATGGGACGGCACGGGTGGCGTTCGCCTCGCCGGCCCGGTTGAACATATCTACAGCGGTGAGATCGACCGCCCAATGCTGGATAGGGCGCTGTGAAATCGCCCTGGCGCCGCGCCGACGAACCACGCCCGGCCGGTTCGTGATCGAGGCCAGGCGCAGCGAGAGGCGCGGGAGGGTGACGATGGCTTTCACTGTGCGCAACGCATTGGCAGGGCTGGCCATGGCCGGCCTGATGCTGCCCGAGGCCGTTGCCTATGCCGGGATTGCCGGGCTGGCACCAGGGCGCGCGCTGATTGCTGCCGTGGCGGGCGGCCTTGCCTATGCTCTGGTGGGGCGCAGCCGGTTCGCCGTCGTCTCGCCAACTTCGTCCTCGGCCGCGATCCTGGCGGCCAGCCTTGGCAGCCTGGTGGCGGGGCCAGGCGGTGCTGCTGCAACGGCCGCCAATGCCACAGCCCTCACGCTCTTGGCCGGGGGACTGTTCATCGCCCTGGCAGCGGCACGGCTGGGCAGCCTTGCCGGCTTTATCGCGCGGCCGGTTTTGCGCGGCTTTGCCCTTGGCCTGGCGCTGACGATCATCATCCGCCAACTGCCCGCGATGACCGGCGTGCCTGCCCCGCCCGGCACGGTGGGTGTCGTGGCCTGGGCCGTGCTGAAACAGATGCCGCACTGGCATGTGGCGACGCTCGCCTGCGGATTGGGTGCGCTCGTGCTGCTGTTGCTGCTGCGGCGCTGGCCGGGGGTGCCCGGCGCGCTGATCGTGCTGGTGCTGGGCATTGCCGGGGCCAGCCTGCCCGGTTTTGCCCGGCTGGGGATTGCCCAGGCCGGCCCAACGCCGCTGGTGCTATCGGTGCCGGTATTGCCGGCCGATCCCGCACAGTGGCTGCGCCTGGTGCCGCTGGCTGTGCCACTGGTGCTGATCCTGTTTGCCGAAAGCTGGGGCACGATCCGCAGCCTGGCGCTGGCACGCGGCGATGCGCTGAACGCCAATCGCGAACTGGCCGCGCTGGGCCTGGCCAACACCGCCGCAGCCCTGGCCCAGGGGATGCCGGTGGGCGCGGGTTTTTCCGCCGGATCGGCCAACGCGGCGAGTGGCGCCACCAGCCGGGCGGCCGGGGTGATGGCGGCGCTCGCCCTGCTTGCCCTGGCGCTGTGGGCCGGGCCGTTGACCGCGCGCCTGCCTCAGCCGGTGCTTGCCGCCGTGGTGATGGCCGCGCTGGCCCATGCCCTGTCGCCCGAGCCCTTGCTGCGCCCGTGGAAGCTGGGCCGCGATCGCTGGACGGCACCAGCGGCCGCGCTGGGCGTGCTGGCGCTGGGCGTGCTCGACGGATTGCTCTTGGCCGTGGGGCTAAGCCTGGCGCAATTGCTCTATCGCCTGGCGCATCCCTCGCTCAGCGAACTGGGCCAGATCAGCCAGGGCCACGATTTCGTCGATCGCGCCGCCCATCCGGAAGCTGCCGCCGTGCCGGGCGTGGCCATCTATCGCCCCAATGCGCCGCTGTTCTTTGCCAATGCCGAAACGGTGCTGGCCCTGGTGGCACGCCGTGCCCAGCGGCCGGGCGCACCGGTCGTGGTGGTGCTCAGCCTGGAGGAAAGCGACGACCTGGACAGCACGGCGGCCGAAGTGATCGGCGAGCTGCACAAGACCCTGGCCGCGCGCCAAGGCCGTCTGATCCTGGCGCGCACGCATGATCGCGCGCGGGCGGTGCTGGCGGCAGCCGGTCTCGATGACCTGGCACGCAATGCCACCTTCAGCGTTGCTGATGCGGTGGCTTTGGCGCAGACTGCGCCTGCCGGGCACTGAGTCCATTGGGCAAAGACGGTGGGAAATAGATCATGGGACTGGCCGGACCGATCCAACCGATTCTCAAGACCGTGGCCATTGCCGACTTGCGCCCCACGCAGATGACGATCGGCCTGCGCGAAGTGGAGCGCAAGCGCCGCGACTGGACGCGCCGCCAGGAGGCCAGCGCCGCAGGCGAATTCCTGGGCGCGCACATGATTCCGGCGGTGATCGGCCCGGACGATCAGCTGTGGATGCTCGACCATCACCACCTGGCCCTGGCGCTGCATCTCGAAGGGGTGGAGCAGGTGCTGGTTTCGGTGGTCGCGCGGCTGGCGCATTTGCCGCGCAAGCGCTTCCTGGCGTTCATGGACGCCAACAACTGGCTGCATCCCTATGACGCGCGCGGGCGGCGGCGCGAATGGAAAGCCCTGCCCCACCATGTCGGCAAGCTGGAAGACGATCCCTGGCGATCGCTGGCAAGCGATGTGCGGCGGGCCGGTGGCTATGCCAAGACCACGCGGCCCTATGCCGAATTCCTGTGGGCCGATTTCCTGCGCGACCATATCGGCCCGCGCAAGCTGGCCAACAAGTTCGACGAGGCGCTGCGGGTGGGAATAGAACTGGCCCGCAGCCGCGCGGCGCGGCACCTGCCCGGCTATGCCGGGGTGGAAAGCGATTGACCGGATTGAGAGGGGCTGCAGCCCCTCCACCATCGGCACGGTGGGGCAAATCTAGGCGTATGTACCCGGTGCGCAGCCGGTGACGCCAGCATCCACTTCGAACAGGGCGCCGTCGAATTCGTTTGCATCATCCAGCCCCACGCGCGCGCTGGTCACGAACATGCGATCGAGCCTTTTACCGGCAAAGGCGATATTGGTGATGCGGCGGGCAGGCAGGCTGATCGTGCGATCGAGCCGGCCATCGGGGGCAAAGCGGCTGATCCGCCCGCCATCCCAGTGCGCCTGCCACAGGAACCCTTGTGCGTCGCACGTCATCCCGTCGGGATAGCCGTCGGCTTCCTCGAAGCGCACGAAAACGTCGCGCTGCCCCACGCCGTCGGCCGTGAGCGGGAAGCGATAGATCACGCGCCGCGCGCTGTCGGCGTGATAGAGCCACTGGCCGCAAGGCGAAAACGCCGGACCATTGGGCACGCCATAGCCGGTGTCGATCGCCTGGAACGTGCCATCGGGAGCGAGGCGATAGAGCGTGCCGCTGTCCTGCGTTTCGGCCATGTCCATCGTGCCGCACCAGATCGCGCCATGGGCATCGGCCTTGCCATCGTTCATGCGGTTGCCTGGCAAGTGCGGCTCGGGATCGCTGCGTTCGGCAATGTGCAGCGGATCCAGCGTGATGCGCGCAACGCCGCTGCGAAAGCCGCCGACCAGGCCGCCCGCGCGGCTTGCGGCCACCCAGCCCAGAGGTTCCGGCATGGCCCAGCGGTGGATCGCCCCGCTGGCCAGATCCAGCCGGTTGAGCGCCGGGGCAAGAATATCGGTCCAGTAGAGCGCGCCGTCGCGCGGGCACCACAGCGTGCCCTCGCCCAGGGTATCGGCCACGTCGCGTTCGATCTTGCGCCAGGGTGCCATCGCGGCCGTCATCCTTTCGCTTCGTTCAGGGGGAAGCGCGGGGCCAGGCCCACGCTTCCCATCATCGCTCAATGGTTGTCGCGCGGCAGCCCACGGGTCTGGGCAATGCGCTGGTACTTTTCCGCGCCTTCCAGGATGGCACCGGTGTTCATCTGGCCCACCAGCGCGCGCTGGATTTCCTGCCACGGCGTCTGGCTGGCGGGATAGGGATAGCCGCCCTTGGCCACCAGCGCAGCGCGGCGCGCTTCCAGCACATCGTCGGCAACCAGCACGTTCACCGTGCCGGCGTTGAGATCGATGCGCACCCGGTCCCCGGTTTCGAGCAGCGCCAGGCCGCCCATCGCCGCCGCTTCCGGGCTGGCATTGAGGATCGAGGGGCTGCCGCTGGTGCCCGATTGACGCCCGTCGCCGATGCACGGCAGCGCGCTGACGCCTTCGGTGATGAGGTAGGCCGGCGGGCGCATGTTGACCACTTCGGCCGCGCCCGGATAGCCGATCGGCCCGGCGCCGCGCATGAACAGCAAGGTTTCGGGCGTGATCCCCACCGCCGGATCGTCGATGCGGTGGTGATAGTCTTCCGGCCCGTCGAACACCACGCAGGGGCCTTCGAACGCGTCGGGATCGGCCGGGTTCGAAAGATAGCGCGCGCGGAATTCCTCGCTGATCACGCTGGTTTTCATGATCGCGGCGTCGAACAGGTTGCCCTTGAGCACCAGGAAGCCGGCTTCTTCGACCAGTGGCTGGGCGAACGGGCGGATCACGCGCTCGTCCTCGATTTCCACGCCACGGCAGTTTTCGCCCATGGTGCGGCCGTTGACGGTCATCGCCTGCTCACGGATCAGGCCTTGGTCGATCAACTGGCCGACCACGGCCGGCACGCCGCCGGCGCGATAGTAATCCTCGCCCAGGTATTCGCCCGCTGGCTGCAGGTTGACCAGCAAGGGCACCTTGTGGCCCAGGCGCTGCCAGTCGTCGAGCGGCAGGTCCACGCCCACGTGGCGGGCAATCGCGGCCAGGTGGATCGGCGCGTTGGTCGATCCGCCGATCGCGGAATTGACCACGATGGCGTTGTGGAACGCATCGAGCGTGAGGATGTCGGAAGGCTTGAGGTCTTCGCGCACCATGTCAACGATGCGCTTGCCGGTGTGATAGGCGCATTCCTGGCGATCGCGATAGGGCGCGGGAATCGCGGCCGAACCGGGCAGCATCATGCCCAGCGCTTCGGCCAGGCTGTTCATCGTGGTGGCCGTGCCCATGGTGTTACAATAGCCGGTGGATGGCGCCGAAGACGCGACCAGCTTGATGAACCCTTCGGCATCGAGTTCGCCGGCGGCCATCAACTGGCGGCCTTTCCACACGATGGTGCCCGAACCGGTGCGCTCGCCCTTGTGCCAGCCGTTGAGCATGGGGCCGACCGAGAGGGCAATGGCGGGAATGTTGACCGTGGCCGCCGCCATCAGCAGCGCGGGGGTGGTCTTGTCACACCCGGTGGTCAGCACCACGCCATCGATCGGATAGCCATAGAGCGCTTCGACCAGGCCGAGATAGGCGAGGTTGCGATCGAGCCCGGCAGTGGGCCGCTTGCCGGTTTCCTGGATCGGATGGACCGGAAATTCCAAGACGATGCCGCCTGCCTCGCGCACGCCTTCGCGGATACGCTCGGCCAGCACCAGGTGGTGGCGGTTGCACGGGGAAAGGTCGCTGCCGGTCTGCGCGATGCCGATGATCGGCTTGCCGCTGCGCAGCTCTTCCAGGCTGATCCCGAAATTGAGGTACCGCTCCAGATAGAGCGAGGTCATGTCGATATTGTCGGGGTTATCAAACCAGGCGCGGCTGCGCAGCTTGGGGGTCTGGTGGTCGGTCATGTCTGCCTGTCAGCGCGAGGTGGAAACGCGATAGATCATGACATGCCGATAGGGCTTGCCGGGATCGACGCGCGCGGAAACGAACGACGGGTGATTGGGTGCATCGGGGAACTTCTGCGGTTCCAGCGCGATGCCATCGCCCATGCGATAGAGGTGGCCCTGCTTGCCCACCAGCGTGCCATCGAGGAAATTGCCGGCATAGAACTGCACGCCGGGCTCGGTGGTCAAGACTTCGAGCACGCGGCCCGAGGCAGGGTCTTCCAGGCGCGCGGCCAGTTCGGGCTGGGCGGTCACGCCCTTGTCGAGGGCAAAGTTGTGGTCATAGCCGCGCCCATAGACGATCTGCTGGTCGCGCCCGTCGCGCAGGCCATCGGCCACGCGGCGCCCTTGCGTGAAATCGAACACCGTGCCGGCCACCGGGCGCAGTTCGCCGGTGGGGATGAGACCGGCATCGACCGGGGTATAGGCCTTGGCCGGAATGGTCAGCACATGGTCCATCGCCCCTTGCGACGCGCCTTCGCCGGCCAGGTTGAAAATGGCGTGGTTGGTCATGTTGATGATCGTGGGCTTGTCGGTGGCCGCTTCGAACGCGATGGTCAGGTTGCCCGCCTCGTCCAGCGAATAGGTGACCGTGGCCTTGACCGTGCCGGGATAGCCGGCATCGCCATCGGGGCTGACGTGGCTGAGTACGACGCTCGCCACCGGCCCGGATTTGACCGAGACAACCTGCCAGACCTGCTTGTCGAAGCCCTTGCCGCCGCCGTGCAGGCTGTTGATCTTGTTGTCGTTGAGCGGGAGTTGATAGGTCTTGCCATCAAGCGCGAACTTGCCGCTGGCAATGCGGTTGGCATAGCGGCCGACAGTGACGCCGAAATAGTTGGGATGATCGACATAGCCGGCCAGATCGTCGTAGCCGAGCAGCACGTCGGCCGGCTTGCCCTGGCGATCGGGCGCGACCAGCGCCTGGAGCGTGGCGCCATAGCTCAGGATGCGGGCCGAAACGCCATTGGCGGCCTTGAGCGTGACCGCGACAACCTTCTGCCCATCGGCCAGCGTGCCGGCGGCCTCCTGGCTCGCCTGCGCGGCGTGGGCACCCGAAAAGGGCGCAAGCGCGAGAAGCGCGGCAAGGGAAGCGGCCTTCGTGTTCATCCTGTTCTCCATGATCGACCCGTTCTGCCCTGGGGAGCCACGTGAAAACACGTGTGCAGCCATTGACGCGGCCGTGGCATCGCATATAGTCCGACAAATAGAAAGAGTGCAAGCCGGTTCGCGTGGCGCCTGTCCACTGGCATACGCCCGTTCATTGTTCTCTTCTTGCACAAACCTTGGAAGAGAGGATGGACATGCCCCCTGTTGCTTCATCGGCCGCGCTATCCGCGACCCCTGGCGAAGGCTTGCCTGCTGGCGCCAGCTATGGTCGCGCACTGGCGCTGCTGGCCACACTGTTCTTCATGTGGGGCTTCATCACCGTCATCAACAACACGCTGCTGCCGCATCTGCGCGCCGTGTTCGATCTGAACTATACCCAGACAACACTGATCGAATCCGTGTGGTTCATCGCCTATTTCGTGGCGTCGATTCCTTCGGCCAAGCTGATCGAGAAGATCGGGTACAAGCTGTCGATGGTCACCGGGCTGCTGATCATGGCGGCGGGCGCACTGGGCATGATGGTGGCGGCATCGATCCCGTCCTACGGCGTCACGCTGGTCATGCTGTTCGTGATCGCCAGCGGCATCACGCTGCTGCAGGTGGCGGCCAATCCCTATGTCGCGGTGGTCGGCCCGGCGGAAACCGCTTCGTCGCGGCTCACCCTCGTGCAGGCGCTCAATTCGGCCGGAACGATGCTGGCGCCGCTGTTCGGCGCCTATCTCATCCTGGGCAGGTCCAAGAGCGGGACAGCCGTGGCCGGCACGGTGCTGACCCCGGCGGAACGCCTGGCCGACGCGCATTCGGTGATCCTGCCCTATGGCCTGGTCGCGGTTGTGCTGGTGGTCCTGGCCGTGGTGATCGCACGCTATCCCCTGCCCGCCATGGGCAGCGCCACCAGCCGCATGGCGCGCGAGGAACGCAAGCATCACTCGCTGTGGTCGCACCGCAACCTGGTGTTCGGCATTCCGGCAATCTTCATCTACCTGATCGCCGAAATCGGCGTGGCCAACCTCTTCGTCAATTTCGTCAGCCAGGGTGACATCGCCAACCTCACGCACGAGGAAGCCGGGCGTTACCTCACGTTCCTGTGGGGCGGGATGATGGTGGGCCGCTTTGCCGGCGGCGCGATCATGCAGAAGGTGCGCGCCGAAACCGTGCTGGCGCTAGCCGCCGTCGGCGCTTTCGTGGTGATGATGATCACCGTGCTCACCCATGGCCCGGTGGCGATGTGGGCGCTGATCCTGGTGGGCCTGTTCCACTCGATCATGTTCCCCACGATCTTCACGCTGGGGATCAAGGGCCTGGGCCCGCTGACCGAGGAAGCCTCGGGCCTGCTGATCATGGCCATTGCCGGCGGCGCGCTGGTGGTGGTGCAGGGCAAGCTGGCCGATGCCTTTGGCCTGCAGACCTCGTTCCTGCTGACCGCGGCTTGCGAGCTTTACATCGTGTTCTATGCGCTGTGGGGCGCGAAAACCAAGACAGCGGACTGATTGCTCCCTCCCCACTCGTGGGGAGGGGAACCAGCCGCAGGCTGGCGGAGGGGATTGTGAGCCTTGAGCGCCGCTGCAGGCGGCCAATCCCCTCCACCACGCTTAGCGCGGCCCCCTCCCCGTGCCGGGGAGGAACAATCAGCCTTGCACTGCCGCTTCGATCGCGCTGGCGGTGTCTTCGAGCGCGAGTTGCACCAGCACGCCCATTGCCTGGGCGGCAGCATCGCCATCGCCATCGGCAATCGCGTCATAGACCCGCGCGTGATCGGGGATGGGATTGCGCGGCAGTTCGCGGGCGCGTTGCTTGAACTGCGTGGTCCAGTGCACGGCCGCGCCGATGCTGGCCGACAGCACCAGCAGCGCCGCATTGTGGCTGGCGCGCAGGATGGCATCGTGGAAATCGCGATCGGCGGCGCGGCCGGCATCGTTGGTCAGGGTGTGGCGGCGCATGGCGGCAAGGGCATCGCGCATGGCCTTGAGATCGGCCTTGTCGCGGCGCTGTGCGGCCAGGCGCGCGGCGGCCGGCTCGACCACGGCGCGCAATTCGAACAAGTCGCGCACGAATTGCAGGTCGGGCTCGCCGGCAAAGGCCCAGGCCAGCACTTCGGGATCGAGCAGGTTCCAGCGCTCGCGCGGCAGCACGCGCGTGCCCGCCTTGGGGCGGCTCGCCACCAGGCCCTTGGCCGTCAGGACCTGGATCGCCTCGCGATAGGCGCTACGCGAAACCTTGAGTTCCTCGGCAAAGGCGACTTCACCCGAAAGGATGTCACCGGGCTGGTATTGGCCAGACAAGATCGCCGTGCCCAACTTGTGCGCAATGGCACCGTGCAGCCGCCGTCCGGGGCCGCGCCCAAGCCCCCGCAGAGCCTCTTCACGATCGGCCGGGGCAGCGCTGCCGTCTGCCGAATTGCCGGGAATATGCCGTTCCGTCACTGTTTGTGCCGCCTCCTGGCCAATGTGGTTAGCAGGGAGCGCGCAAGGGCGAAATGACTATTATTGCGTTTGCCGCCAAGCCGGAATATGTCGGAGTAAATATGGAGAATCCGATGACCGAATTCCGCTCGATCGACGCCCGCACCGGGCTGCCCCACGGCCCCGCCCTGGCCGTGCACGGATTGGAAGACGTGGCGCGGCTTTGTGCCGCGGCCGAAGCGGCGTTCGACAGCTATCGCGCCACCGGGCGCGAGGAGCGCGCCTTGTTCCTGGAAGCCATCGCCCAGGAAATCCTGGACATCGGCGATCCGCTGATCGAGGCGGCGATGCGCGAAAGCGGCCTGCCGCGCGCGCGCCTGGAAGGTGAACGCGGCCGCACCGTGGGCCAGTTGCGCATGTTTGCCGGCGTCGTGCGCGCGGGCGGCTGGCAGCAGCTGCGCATCGATCCCGCATTGCCCGATCGCCAGCCTCTGCCCCGCCCCGATATCCGCCTGCGCATGATCCCGCTGGGCCCGGTGGCGGTGTTCGGCGCATCGAATTTCCCGCTGGCGTTTTCCACGGCCGGGGGTGACACCGCCTCGGCCCTCGCGGCCGGCTGCCCGGTGGTGGTCAAGGGCCACCCCGCCCATCCCGAAACCGGGGCGCTGGTGGCCGCGGCGATTGCCCGCGCGGTGGCGGCCCGTGGCCTGCCCGAAGGCGTGTTCGGCCACCTGGTCGGCCCCGGCAACGATCTGGGCGCCGCGCTGGTGGCCGATCCGCGCATTGCGGCGGTGGGCTTCACCGGCTCGCGCGGGGGCGGCCTGGCGCTGGCCCGCATCGCGCAGGCGCGCGACGTGCCGATCCCGGTCTATGCTGAAATGTCGAGCATCAATCCCGTGCTGCTGCTGCCCGAGGCGCTTGCCGCGCGTGGTGCGGCCCTGGGCCAGGCCTTCGTCGGCTCGCTCACCATGGGCGCCGGGCAGTTCTGCACCAATCCCGGCCTGGTGCTGGCAATCGACAGCGACGGGCTCGACGCGTTCCTGGCGGCCGCGCGCGAAGGCGTGGGCGCAGCCGCGCCGCAGACCATGCTGACCACCGGCATCCACGCCGCCTATGAAGCGGGGGTCAAGGCCCTGGCCACCGCGCCCGGCGTGGAAACCGTGGCAACCGGCCCGGCGGGCGACGGGCCCTGCGGCAACGCCGCGCTGTTCGTCACCACCGCGCAGGCCTTCCTGGCCGACAAGGCACTGGGCCACGAAGTGTTCGGCGCCAGTTCCATCGTGGTGAAATGCGCCGATGAAGCCGAACTGGCCAGCCTGCTCAAGGGCCTGGAAGGCCAGCTGACCGCCACGCTGCACATGGACGCGGCCGACGAACCGCTCGCCGCCCGGCTGCTGCCGATCCTGGAGCGCAAGGCTGGCCGCATCCTGGCCAATGGCTGGCCCACCGGGGTGGAAGTGTGCCACGCCATGGTCCACGGCGGTCCGTTCCCGGCCACGTCGGACCCGCGCACCACGTCGGTCGGCAGCCTGGCGATCGATCGCTTCCTCCGTCCGGTCAGCTACCAGAACCTGAGCGCGGCGGTGCTGCCGGCAGAATTGACCGACGCTGCGCGCGGCGATGGCGCGCCGCGCCTGATCGACGGCACGCTCACGCTCTGATCCCTTCCCTTTTCGCAGAAAGCATCCGATCCATGGCAACCCGCCTTCTTCAACACCGCAGCGCCGATGGCGTGCGCCGCGTGATCCTGGCCACCGATGACACCGCCGTGTTCCTGGAACAGCCCGCCACCGTGCGCGAACTGGCGCAGGCCGCCATCGCCGCCGGGCAGAGCCTGGCCGAAGCTGCCGCAGCCCGCGCCAGCAGCCAGAGCGTGGACATCGCGGCCGAGCTTGCCGCCGGCACCCTGCTGCCCGCGATCGACCACAGCGACACGGCGCGTGTCTGGCTGACCGGCACGGGCCTGACCCATCTTGGTTCGGCCGAAGGGCGCGACAAGATGCACCGCGATGCCGCCCAGGCGGAAAAGCAGACCGATTCCATGCGCATGTTCCTGGAAGGGCTGGAAGGCGGCAAGCCCGCGCCGGGCGCCGAAGGGCAGCAACCGGAATGGTTCTACAAGGGGGATGGCACGCAGCTCGTCGGCCCCGGCCAGCCGCTGACCATGCCCGCCTTTGCCAAGGATGGCGGCGAGGAACCGGAACTGGCCGGCATCTACCTGATCGGCGAGGACGGCACGCCCTGGCGCCTGGGCCTGGCCCTGGCCAACGAGTTTTCCGACCACGTGACCGAGCGCCACAACTACCTGTGGCTGGCCCATTCCAAGCTGCGCCAGGCAGCCCTTGGCGCCGAACTGCTGCTGGGCACCCCGCCGGCCGACGTGCGCGGCACCAGCCGCGTGCTGCGCGACGGCGCCACGCTGTGGGAAAAGCCGTTCCTTTCGGGCGAGGACAACATGTCGCACAGCCTGGCCAACCTGGAGCATCACCACTTCAAGTACGGCCTGTTCCGCCGCCCGGGCGACATCCACGTGCACTTCTTCGGCACGGCCACGCTGTCGTTCAGCGACGGGATCGCAACGCGCGAAGGCGATGCCTTTGAAATCAGCGCCGCGCCCTTTGCCCTGCCGCTGCACAATCCGCTGGCCCGCGCCGCGGCCGGCCCGGTGCCCTTTGCGGTAAAGGCGCTCTAAGCCGATGGACCCGATCCGCATTGCCGTGGTGGGCATGGGCAAGATCGCCCGTGACCAGCACCTGCCGGCCATTGCCGGAAACCCGGCGTTCAGCCTGGCCGCCACGGTCAGCCCGCGCGATTCCGGCGTGGAGGGCATCTCGCACCATCGCAGCCTGGACGATCTCCTGGCGCAAGGGCCGGCGGTCGATGCCGTGGCGCTCTGCACCCCGCCCCAGGTGCGCTATGACCTGGCGGCGCAAGCCCTGGCCAAGGGCGTGCACGTGTTCCTGGAAAAGCCGCCGGGCGCGACGCTGGCGGAAGTCCATACCCTGGCCAACCAGGCCGATCGCGTGGGCGCAACGCTGTTTGCCTCGTGGCATTCGCGCTTTGCCGCCGGGGTTGCCCCGGCGCGCGCGTGGCTGGCGGAGCGGCGCATCGATAGCGTGAAAGTGATCTGGCGCGAAGACGTGCGCGTGTGGCACCCCGGCCAGGCCTGGATCTGGCAGCCAGGCGGGCTGGGCGTGTTCGATCCGGGCATCAACGCCCTTTCGATCATCACCCATATCCTGCCGCGCCCGTTCTTCCTGTCCGAAGCGACGCTGGAAATTCCCGAAAACCGCGCGGCACCGATCGCTGCAGACCTGCATTTCCGCGATACGGCCGGGGCGGCCATCCACATGGACCTGGATTGGCGGCAGACCGGCCCGCAAAGCTGGGACATCGTGGTGGAAACCGACGCCGGCACGCTGCGCCTGGCCCAGGGCGGCGCCGTGCTGACCTTGCCGAGCGAGACGCTACACAACGAGGACCACGAATACCCTGGCCTCTATGCCCGCTTTGCCACCCTGATCCGCAGCGGCCGCAGCGATGTCGACCTGGCGCCGCTGACCTTGGTAGCTGACGCATTCTTGCGCGGCAAACGGCTGGTGACAGACGCTTTCTTCGACTGACCCACCCCTTTTTGGGAGAGGACAAGAACACGATGATCAAGACAATTCGCCACACCGCTGCCGCTGCACTGCTGGCAGCGAGCGCCCTTGCTGTGCCCGCGCTGGCCGATACCGCCGGCCAGCCGACCACGGCGACGCTCCACGCCGACAAGCCGGGGCCGACGTATGACGCGCGTATCTTTACGCAGTTTGCCGAGCATCTGGGTAACGGCATCTATGGCGGCCTGTGGGTGGGCAACGACAAGTCGATCCCCAACACCAACGGCTTCCGCAACGACGTGATCGGCGCGCTGCGCGAACTGAAAGTGCCGGTGATCCGCTGGCCGGGCGGTTGCTTTGCCGATGAATATCATTGGCGCGAAGGCATCGGCCCGCAGGCCAAGCGCCCGGTCAAGATCAACACCAACTGGGGCGGCGTGACCGAACCCAACGCCGTAGGCACGCACGAATATTTCGAGTTGCTGCGCCAAGTGGGTTCCCAAGCCTATATCTCGGGCAACGTGGGCAATGGCACGGCGCGCGAAATGGCCGAATGGGTGGAATACATCACGTCACCGGCCGGTAGCCTGGCCGAAGAACGCGCCCGCAACGGGCACAAGGGCGCCTGGGCACTGCCCCTGTTCGGCATCGGCAACGAGCTGTGGGGTTGCGGCGGCAGCATGCGCCCCGAATATGCCGCCGACGAGACCCGCCGCTTTGCCACGTTCATCAAGGCGCCAGCGGGCACCCGCGTGCTCAAGATCGCCTCGGGCCCGAACATGGACGACTACAACTGGACCGAAACGGTCATGCGCCTGGCTGGCGACCAAATCGACGGGCTATCGCTGCACTATTACACCATTCCCGGCGGCTGGCCGCCGCGCGCCACGGCCACCGGCTTTGACGAGCACGGCTGGGCCGAGACGCTGGCCGGTGCGCGCCGCATGGACGAACTGGTCACGCGGCACAGCGCGATCATGGACAAGTATGACCCGCAAAAGCGCGTGTTCCTGGCGGTGGACGAATGGGGCACCTGGTACGCCCAGGAACCGGGCAGCCACCCGGGCTTCCTGTTGCAGCAGAATACGTTGCGTGATGCGCTGGTTGCCTCCACCACGCTGGATATCTTTGCCCGCCATGCCGATCGCGTGCGGCTTTCGGCGATCGCCCAGATGGTCAACGTGCTGCAGGCGATGATCCTGACCGAAGGCAAGAAGATGGTGCTCACCCCCACCTATCATGTCTTCATGATGTATCGGCCGTGGCAGGATGCCACGGTGCTGCCGATCGACATTGCCAGCCCATGGTATGCCAAGGACGAATTCACCATGCCGGCCGTCAGCGGCTCGGCCGTGCGCGATAAGGCCGGCGTGGTCCACGTCGCCTTGTCGAACCGCGATCCGGGCCAGGCCAACACGGTGACGGTCAAGCTGGACGGGGTGACCGCCAGCAGCGCCGCCGGGCAGGTGGTGACCGCCGCCACCATGGACGCGCACAACACCTTTGGCACACCCGATGCGGTCAAGCCCGCGCCGTTCACCGGCGCGACCATCCAGGGCGGCACGCTCACCGTCACGTTGCCGGCCAAGTCGGTCGTGGTGCTCGACCTGCGCTGAGCGCGGGCAAGAGGAGAGGATTGCATGAACGCGAAAACCCTGCTGGCGGCAGCCGCCGCCCTGGCCCTTCCCGCCCAGATGCTCGCCGCGCCGGCCGTGGCACAGCAAGTGGGCGAAAAGGCTGCCGGAACGCTCAACAGCCAGTTGACCGGCGACCTTGTTCCCACCCACGATCCGGTGATCATCCGCGAAGGCGATACCTATCACGTCTATGGCACCGGCGTGCCGGGTGACGATGGGCACTATATCCTCTCGCGCACGTCCACCGATCTCAGGCACTGGACGGCCACCGGCCCGCTGTTCACGGCCATTCCCGAATGGGCCAAGCAGGCGGTGCCGGGCACGCACGAGATGTGGGCGCCCGACATCTCGTTCGTGAACGGAGAATACCGGCTGTATTATGCGGTCTCGACGTTCGGATCGAACCGTTCGGCCATCGGGCTGTTCACCGGCAAGACGCTCGATCCCAAGGCCAGGGACTATGGCTGGAAAGACCAGGGCCTGGTCGTGATGTCGACCCAGGCGGATGATTTCAACGCCATCGATCCCAATTTCGTGATCGATGCGCAGGGGCGGCACTGGCTGGCGCTGGGCAGCTTCTGGACCGGGATCAAGCTGTTCCCGCTCGATCCCAAGACCGGCAAGCCGGCGCCCGGCACCCTGCCCTACAGCATTGCCCGCCGCCCAGCCCCGGCCGGCGCACCCGGCCCGATCGAGGCGCCGTTCATCCTCCAGCACGGCGGGTATTACTTCCTGCTCGCCAGCTACGACTATTGCTGCAAGGGCACGCAAAGCACGTATTACACCGTGGCCGGCCGCGCCAAGCAGATCACCGGGCCCTATCTGGGCAAGGACGGCAGCGACATGATGCAGGGCGGCGGCACCGTGTTCCTGCGCGCCGATCTTCAGGAGCAGCAGCGCTTCCGCGGCCCTGGCCATGCCGGCGCGTTCACCGACAAGGACGGGCAGACCTACGTGGTCTATCACGCCTATGACAAGGCCAACAACGGCGCATCCACCATGCGCCTGGCGCCGGTGCGCTGGGATGCCGATGGCTGGCCCGTGGCGGATTATTGAGCCATGGGCCGCACCCCCGTGTTGAGCCGCCGCGCCTTTGCCCTGGGCGCGGCCGGCCTTTCGATGGCCAGCCCGATGGCGGCGCACGCGGCGATAAGGGGCATCGGGCGTGGCACCGGGCGGGGCAACGCCAGCGCCCTGCCTGCGCCACGCAACCCGCTGGTGCGCCAGCGCGCCGACGCCCAGGTGTTCCGCCACGGCGATGGCCACTATTACATGATGGGATCGGTGCCGGAATACGATCGGCTGGCCATTCGCCGCGCGCCGACGCTGGCAGGACTGGCCGATCCGGCCAGCGAGCACGTGGTGTGGCGCCGGCCCGCGAACGGCAAGCTGGGCGGCTATATCTGGGCGCCCGAACTGCATTGGTTCGATGGCGCCTGGCATATCTATTTCGCCGCCGGTGACAGCGACGATCCGTTCCACATCCGCACTTATGTGCTCACCAGCCGCGATGCCGATCCGCTGACGGGAACCTGGCATCTGCTGGGCCAGTTCAAGGGGCCGTGGGACAGCTTCACGCTCGATTCCACGCTGTTCGTGCACAAGGGCGTGCGCTATGTCTGCTGGGCGCAGCGCGAACCGGGGATCGAGACCAACTCCAATCTCTACCTCGCGCCCCTGGCCGATGCACTGACGCCGGCCCGTGCGCCGGTGCGGCTGTCGGTGCCGACGCTCGATTGGGAAATTCCCGGCTTCAAGGTGAACGAGGCGCCGGCGGTGCTGGCCCGCAACGGGCGCCTGTTCCTCACGTATTCGGCGGCGGCCACCGATGCGCGCTATTGCCTGGGCATGTTGACGGCCGACACCGATGCCGACCTGATGGATCCGCGCGCCTGGGCCAAGAGCCAGCACCCGGTGTTCACCTCGTGCCCGCAAACCAGCGTCTATGGGCCAGGGCACAACAGCTTCACCGTGGACGAGCACGGCCACGACATGCTGGTCTACCACGGCCGCGACTATGCCGCGATCACGGGCGATCCGCTGTTCGATCCCAACCGCCACACCCGCGTGCAACGCCTTTACTACCACGCCGATGGCACGCCCGATTTCGGCGTGCCGGTGGGCAACGGCGCCCTGCCCGATCGGCTGGTGCCGGCCGGCGCGCCGGGCCGCTTCCTGTTGCACGGCGATGGCGGCGTGGCGGTGGGCACCGCGCCCCTTGCGCAAACCCAGTTCCGCCAGGTGCCCCTGCCCGCGCTGCTCAACGAACTGGCGCCGGGCACGGCGCCCCTGCCCGGCCAGGCCGGCGCGGTGTGCCTAATGCCGATCCTGCGCCCCCATGCCGCATTGGCCGTGGCACGCGACGGCAGCGCCACACTGGTAGAGCTGGCGCCGGGCCAGGCAGTTCCGCCCACCGCGCTGTTTCACGCAGTGGCACTGCCGCAGGGCAAGTGGCGCTTCGACTCGCTGGCCGTGCCGGGCCAGGCCCTTGCGGCGCAAGGGCAGGCATTGCGCCTGGCGCCGCGCCATGCGCGCATCTGCCTGTGGACGCTCAACTGATTTGTCAGACCAGAATATCGCCAAGGTCGCGGCCGGTTTGCGCCGCCGCCTTGGTGCTAGAGCCTATTCTGAATGTTGCCACGGCTGACAAAATATCTCTTGCCATGAATTAGTCGGAGTAATAAATACTCCGACTAAATCGGGCGAGGCAACCAGCCCGCCCACCAGGGAGGGTGTTTCATGGCAATCAGAACATTTGTATGCGCGTCCGCTTCGGTGCTGGCCCTCACCTTGGGCAGCGTTGCGCACGCGCAAGACGCCGCCCCCGCCGCAGCACCGACCACGCCCAGCGATGCACAGGCGGACAGCGATGTCGCCGGTGCCATCGTGGTCAGCGGCGTGCGTGCCTCGATCGTGGGTGCGGTCAACGTGCGCAAGCAGGCTACGCAGATCATCGATTCCATCGTCGCCGAAGACGTGGGCAAGCTGCCCGACAACAACGTGATCGAAGCCCTGCAGCGCGTGACCGGCATCCAGGTGACCGACCGCGCCAGCGGCGAAGCCGGCACCGTGACCATCCGCGGCCTGGCCGATCCGCTCACCACGCTCAACGGCCGCAACATCTTTACCGCCGCGGGCCAATCGTTCGCGCTCCAGGATATTTCGGCCAACCTCATCCGCCAGGTCGATGTCTACAAGACCCGCTCGGCCGACCAGATCGAGACGGGCCTGGCTGGCCAGATCGACGTGAAGACCCGGCGCCCGTTCGATTTCAAGGGCTTCACCATCTCGGGCCTGGTGCGCGGGATCTATGACGAGCAGGCCAACAGCTATAACCCCAACGTGGCGCTGCTGGTGTCGGATCGCTGGGAAACCGGGATCGGCGACGTGGGCATCCTGGTCAACGGGAGCTGGAGCCGCAGCAAGTACCGCACCATGTCGGTCACTGCCGGCGCGCTGGTGCCCTTTGCCACCGAAACGCCGCCCGCCGGCTCGGGCCTATCGCCGCTCGAACGCATTTTCCCGGGCGACGACAACGTGAACTGGACGCCGGGCCTCAATGCCGGCCTGCCAACGGCGCCCGGCTCCACGCTCAATATCAACGGCGTGGCCACGCCCTATTACCTGAGCCGCGACGCGGTGTTCAGCTCCGACCTCTATGGCAAGCGGGAGCGGCCCTCGGCCAATATCGCGCTGCAGTGGTCGCCCAACCCCAGCTCGACCTATACCGCCGAAGCGTTCTACGCCGGCTTCCGGGGCGAGACGTTCAACAGCCTGATGTTCAGCTTCGTCGATTGGTGGGGCAATCCCGGGCCGGTCTCGCTCTATGACGGCACCAACATCGTCAAGTCGCGCACGGTGGACGATGTCTATGGCTTCAACAGCGCCGATTTCACCACCAACCGCACCGACAGCTATGTCTATGCGTTGAACGGCAAGTGGGACCTGGGCAATCGCGGGGGCATCGTTGCCGATGTCGCCTATCAGACCAGCACGAATGAAACCACGTTCATCGCCATGCGCACCGATCGCGTGGCCAAGCAGATCACGGCCGATTTCAATGCCGGCGGCGGCGTCGCGTCCTATCACTTCAACGACGACGCGCTGCTGACCGACCCCACGCAGTGGAACGTCGCGCAGCTTTACGACAATGCCGGCAAGACCAGCGGCAATGCGATCACGCTGACGCTTGATGGGCATTACACCTGGGACAGCGGCTTCCTGCGCCAGATCAAAGTGGGGATGCGCTATGACGATCGCAAGGCCTCCAGCTACAGCCGCACCGCCAGCGCCAACGGCCTGGGCCGGAACCTGTCCACCCTGCCCAGCGAAGCGCTGTTTACCAACAGCAACTTCTTCGATGGCCGCGCCAGCGTGCCGACCAGCTGGACTCTGCCCAGCGGCTGGTGGCTGAACGACAACGCCGATACCGTGCGCGGTCTCTATGGCATGCCCACGTCAGACAAGCTCTCGCTCGACCATGTGTTCGACATCGACGAGCGCACCATGGCGGCCTATGTCCAGGCCGACGGCCAGATCGACTTGTTCGGCCGGCCGCTGCGCCTGGAAGCGGGCGTACGCTTTGTCACGGTGGACACGGACACGGTGTTCATGGCCACGTTCGGCGCCAACAAGGGCCTGCCGGTGCGTGGTTCGGTGGGGGCGGAACGCTTCCTGCCCTCGTTCACTGCGCGCTTTGACGTGACCGACAAGCTGCGCCTGCGCTTCAACTATGGCGAAACGCTGCGCCGCCCGAACTTTTCCGATCTCAACCCCAACCCCACCCTCACCGGCGATCTCACCAACGTGGGCTATGGCAGCGGCGTTGCCGGCAATGCGGCCCTGCGCCCGACCCATTCGCGCAATTTCGACGCGGCGGTCGAATGGTACTTCGACCGCGACAGCGCGATCTACGTCACCGGTTTCCGCCGCGAAATCGATGGCCTCGTCGTGCCGCTTTCGGCGCTGGAATACATTCCCAACAACGGCATCACCGCCGGCGCGACCGACCATTTCGTGATCAGCCGCCCGGTCAATGCCTCGGACGGCGTGCTCAAGGGCGTGGAAGTGGGCCTGACCTGGTTCCCGCATTTCCTGCCGGGTCCGCTCAACGGCCTGGGCCTGACCGGCAGCGCCACCGTGCTCGATTCCAAGCAGAACATTCCCGAAAGCGACGCGGCCGGCAATATCACGCAAACGCAGTCGCAGTTCTTCAACGTCTCGAAGTTCTCGTACAATGCCACGCTGGCTTACGACAAGGGTCCGATCTCGGCCCGCCTGTCTTACATCTGGCGCCAGGCCTTCCTGCACAACAACGAAGCGCGGCTGTTCGCCAACCCCATCGGTGTGTGGTTCCGCCCGGAAAAGAGCCTGGATTTCCAGCTGACACTCAACGTCAACAACCGCATCGGCATCACGTTCGATGCCGTCAACCTGACCAGCGAGATGCAGCAGAACTACTACAAGTACGGCAACGCCGGGAACCAGGACCAGTTCAACCTGGGCTCCACCTTGCGTCCGCGCACGTTTGCCCTGGGCGCGCGCTTCAAGTTCGATTGATCCCTCCGGCGGCGCCGTTCCTCCCGGCGTCGCCAACTCTCTCACGCTGGCATGGGGCCGCTGTCCCGGCCCCATGCCGCACTCCAAGGCCAGTCCGGCTTGCCCCGGACTGGCCTTTTCGTGTCAGCCGATCAGATCTTGAAGCCAAAGCGCACGCCATAGGTGCGCGGCGGCTGGAACTGATAGGTGTTGGTGCGCGAGTTGAAGTTCTGCACACCGTTGGCCAGCACCACCTTGTCGCCCACGTTGCGCACGAAGGCCTGGATGTTCCAGGCGCCGCCGTCGGGCGCATATTGCAGCGAAAGGTTGCCCGTGACGTAGGGGCGCGACTGGGTGTCGTAGGTGTTGAACACCGAATAGTAGAACGACGAGCTGTACTTGGCATCCGCGCGCGGGGTCAGCGTGCCGCCAAAGGCCGGGATCGCATATTCGATGCCGCCCGATGCGGAAAGCTTGGGCGCGTTGGGGAGCTGGTTGCCACCGATGTTCTGCGCCGTGCCGCCACCATCGTTGACGGTGATGTTGTCGCCAAAGCGGGTGTGCAGCCAGGCCGCGTTGAAATCGATCCGCCCGCCTGCACCGAACAGGGCCACGGCCTGCAATTCGGCGCCATAGATCTTGGCCGAACCGACGTTGAACGTCCCGGCCGCGCCGTTGAGCGAGTCCGCGGTCTGCGAGGCCTGGTAGCCGCGATAGTTGAAGTAGAACGCGGCCGCGTTGAGTTGCAGGCGGTTGCCCATGAAGCGGTTCTTGGTGCCCACTTCGAACGCGTCGAGCGTTTCGGGGCCATAGGGGATCGATGCGGCCGAACCGTTGGAGTTGAACCCGCCCGACTTGTAGCCGCGATCGTATTTGGCATAGACCAGCGAGTTGGTGGCCGGGGTGTAGTCCAGGCCCACGTGCCAGGTCGGCTGCGACTTGGTCATGCGGCCCGCGCCATCGGTGTACCCGGTGGTGAAGGGGAACACGAAGCCCCATTCGGGGAACGCCAGCGCCGGATAGTTGAGCGCCGCTCCGCCAGTGCGCACCTTTTCGTCGCGGGTATAGCGGCCGCCCACCGTCAGCTTCCACTGGTCGTTCAGCTTGTAGGCCACCTGGCCGAACACAGCGTCGGACTTGGTCTTGACGTGGTAGTTGAAGTGGATGCCGTACGTGTTCGAGAAATCGAGGAACGAGAGCGGGCCGCCGGTTGCGTAGTCACCGGTCATCGCTAGGTTGTAGATACCCGAATCGATCGTGTTGGTTTCCTGGAAGTGGAACAGGCCAACCTGGAAGAACAGCGGATTGTTCTGCCCGTTCGACAGACGCACTTCGTGGTTCCACGTCGTGGGCGATTCGTTCTGCAGGAAGTTGCGGATCGCCGGATAGGCCGGGCCCGTCGCATCAAGCTTGTGGTTCCAGGTCTGCTTGTCCCAGCCACCGGCGTAGGTCAGCGACAGGTCACCCAGGATATCGGACACGGTGCCTTCCCAGCGCACCCGGTCACCCTTCACGCGGTTGGACGTGGCGGCCTGGTTGGGGAAGCTCTTGGCATCGCCAAAGCTGGGCCGCGTGCCGAGCGGCGCGGAGACCAGCGCGACGTCACCCACGTTGTTGATATCGTCATGCTGGTAGGAAGCCCAGAGCTTGACGTTGGTGGTGGGCTTCCACTGCACCTGCACACGGCCCGACGAGGTGTTTTCATCGTCGCCGTCGATGTTGATGCCGGTGAGGTGGCGATAGCCGTCGTGCTGGCGATGGATGCCCGAGAAGCGCACGGCCAGGGTATCGGTCAGCGGCACGTTGCCACCCGCTTCCACGTTGAGCGCGCGGTAGTTGCCCACTTCGAACGAACCATAGGCGCCGGCCGTGTCGCTGGGCCGGTTGGTGATCAGCGAGATCAGGCCGCCGGTGGAATTGCGCCCGTTGAGCGTGCCTTGCGGGCCCTTGAGCACTTCGACGCGGGCGATGTCGTACATCGACGTGCCGATGGAGAACGAGCGGTTGGTGTAGAACCCGTCGCGGGCGATCGGCACCGAAGGATCGCCAATTTCGGTCACGTCGGTCGATGCAATGCCGCGCACGGCCACATAGGCTGCGCCGGTGCTGCTGGTGACGTTGACGCTGGGGTCCATGGTGGCCAGCGACTGGACGTTGCTGATGCCCTTCTGCGCCAGATCGGCGCCGGTGTAGACGGTCAGCGCAACGGCGGTCTTCTGGGCAGAACTTTCCGCGCGGTTGGCGGTCACCACGATTTCGGCAAGGCCACCCGCATTGGGTTCGGCCTGCGCGCCCTGCGCAGCGGCGGGCTGCGGCGTGGCGCCGTCCTGGGCATGGGCAACGGTGGCGATGGCGGGCATGCTCGCGCCGATCAACAGCGCCGCGATGAAGCGGTTCATCCGATTTTCCTCCCCAATCGTTGCAGCGAGAACACGACTCGCTGCTTTTGAATCAAAATGCTCGTTCTGATTATCGCGGCGAACCGGGCTGGTCAAGCCTATTTGGAATGCTCACTACAAACTGACACTTGTGCCCAGGCCGAGGGGCCTTTGCGGCCTGCCGAACGCGGCCGCTTGACAGCGCCGCGCCTTGCGGCAATACCGCAAACAATACGAACCATAATTCTATTTTTAGCAAACCATCTGCAGCAGGATATTCAACCTGCCGCGCTTGGGGGGAGAGCCATGATCGCAGCCATCGCCACATCGGGCGCACCAAGGGCCGGCAGCCGCGCTGCGGGCTCTGCGCGCGTGAGCGTCGGCGCTTTCATGGCGCCGCGGGCCTTGCCGCTCTTCCCATTCCTTTCGCATCCCCGGCGTGCACCCCGCGCCGGCCGCCTCTCCTGACGGAGCCATGAAAGCCATGTCCAAAATCCAGCGGGGCGTAAGCCTCTATTCCTTCCAGGAAGAGCTCTTCCTGGGTCGCATGTCGGTTGAAGACTGCGTTGCCTTTGCCAGTTCCATCGGGGCCAACGGCATCGAGATTCTGCCTGAGCAGAACATGCCCGAATTCCCCAACGTGACCGACGCCGATGTGGCGCGCTGGCAGGACATGCTTGCCCGGCACGGCGCGCATTTCACCTGCTATGACATGTTCCTCGACACCAAGCTGCGCAAGGACAGCCTGCTGAGCGATGACGAGCAGGTGGACAGCATCGTGCGAGATATCAAGCTGGCCAGCCGGCTGGGCATTCGCAACATGCGCGTGCTGGTCTTCGTGCGCCCCGATATCCTGGCCCGCTGCGTGCCGTTTGCCGAACAGTACGACGTGCACCTGGGCGTGGAAGTCCACGCGCCCTGGCACCTCGAACATGCCTGGATCCTGCGCACGATCGAAGAGGCCGATCGCCTGGGCACGCGCCATCTCGGCATCCTGCCCGACATGGGCATCTTCATGAAGCACTACCCGCCCGCCTTCCGCGCGCGGTTCGAACGCCAGGGCGCCCGGCCCGAAGTGGCGCAGTTCATCGTCGACCAGCACGAAGCCAAGATCATGTGCGAATACACGATCTATGAAGTGGCGGTGAAGATGGGCGGCAACAAGGCCGAAGTGGCCATGGCCGAAACCCTGCGCCATGCGCCGTTCGCCAATCCCAAGCGCATCGGCGACTATGCCCCCTATTTCCGCCACATCCAGGCCAAGTTCTATGAAATGAACGAGGACTGCACCGATCCTGCCATCGCCTATGACGAAGTGATTCCCGAACTGGTCAAGTGCGGTTGGGAAGGTACGCTTTCGAGCGAATACGAAGGCAATCGCTGGATCCAGGACGTGCACGAAGTGGACAGCCGCGAGCAGGTCCGGCGCCAGCATGTGATGTTCGAACGGCTGATCAGCCAGGCCGAAGCCAAGTATGGCGCCAAGGAGACCGTGTGATGTTCGACAAGTACCTGATCGACCCGGCCACCGTGCGCAACACCGGCCCGGCCGATGCCCCCACCGGCTTCGCCTTTGAAGCCAAGCTGGGTTATTACCGTGGCCTGACCCTTTCGATGATCGAAGAACTCGCCGTCACGCTCGACGGTACCGAACTGCCGCGCGATGCCTTGCAGTTCGATGAAGGCGCGGGGCCGATCGCGCTCGATGCCATGGAAACCGCCTATGACCGGCGCTGGGCGTTCGGCACGCCTGCCACGATCCTGGTCAGCCACCCCGGCGGACTGGGCACGGGCGAGCACAAGCTGGGCCTGCGCCAGAAGCTGCGGGTTTCGTACCTGCCCTTCCCCGCGTTCAACACCGACGAAAAGACCGTCAGCGCCGCCTGACCATGCGCGCGCCGGGGCCTGCGGCACCCCGGCGCGCCGGCATTGCCCGAACGACGAGACCGCGAACGGGAGAGCAAGCGTGAGCCATATTCTCAAGCCGGCGCTGGCCTTGGCGCTGGCGGTGTCTGGTGCCGCCGGGCCGATCATCGCTTGGGGGCGGCCCGCGCCCAACCCGCACCACGACAGCGGCCAGCACGCGCGCGAAACCGCGCGCAACCGCGCGATCATCACCGATTTCGCCCACCGCTTCTACACCCTGCGCCAGGTGCGATCGGCGTTCGAAACTTATGTCGCGCCCGATTACATCCAGCACAATCCCGGCCTTGCCGATGGACGAGATGCAGCGATCACCATGCTGGCCCCGATGTTTGCCGATCGCGGCCACAGCTTTGCCATTCGGCACATTGTGGTGGACGGCGATCTGGCCGCGGTGCACATCTTCGTCAAACCAGATCCGGCAGCGCGCGGCGCGGCCGTGGCCGATTTCTATCGCCTCAAAGACGGCAAGATCGTGGAGCATTGGGACGTGATACAGCCGATTCCCGAGCAGTCCGCCAACACGCACCCGATGTTCTGACCCGATCGAAAGCCCGCGCCATGTCCAGCCAAGCCACCTCGCTCCTGCCGGCGTCGGCCGTCATCGATCGCCGCCAGTTCCTGGCCGCAGCGCTGGTGACCGGGGCCGTTTCCGCCCTTGCCGGTCCGCTTGAAGCCGCGCCGGCCCCCGATGCCGCGCTCGATGCCCTGGTGGCGAGCATGACGGTGGCCGAAAAGGCCGGGCAGCTGCACATGGAAGCCGCGCTGTCCTATCGCCAGGCCGAGCCGGCGGTGGCGCAGTTCAACCCCTTTGTGCCGCCCGTTACGCCGCAACAGGCACGTGCGCAATTTGCCGAGCAACTGGCGCGCATCCGCGCAGGCGGCGTGGGCTGGATCATGACGCCGATGGACGTTGAATCCATGATCCTGGGGCAGAAGGCGGCCGTGCAGCAATCGCGGCTGAAAATCCCCGTGCTGTTTGCAGCCGACATCATCCATTCCGATCGCACCGTGTTCCCGGTGCCCCTGGCCGAAGCGGCGAGTTTCGACCCCGAACTGGCGCGCCGCACTGCGCGGGCCTGCGCGGTGGAAGCATCGGCGCGCGGGCTGGATGCGGCCTTTGCCCCGATGGTGGACGTGGGCCGCGACCAGCGCTGGGGCCGCGTGGTCGAAGGCGCGGGCGAAGATGTGCTGTTGGCGCGCCTGTTTGCTGCGGCGCGCGTGGCCGGTTTCCAGGGCAAGCTGGGCGCGGCGGACAGCCTGCTTGCCTGCGTCAAGCACTTTGCCGCCTATGGCGCGGGGGAAAGCGGGCTGGATTACCAGGGCAACGCCCTGTCGGAACGGGTGCTGCACGAAGTGTACCTGCCGCCTTTCCAGGCCGCATTCGACGCCGGCGCGCTGCTCGTCATGGCCGCGTTCAACACTGTCGATGGCGTCCCGGCCACGGGCAACCGCCACCTGTTGACCGAAATCCTGCGCGACCAGATGGGCTTTGGCGGCGCGGTCATTTCCGATTTCCGCAGCGAAGAGGAACTGATCGCCCACGGCCAGGCCGAAGACGGCGCGGACGCGGTGCGCCTGGCGCTCAATGCCGGGTGCGACGTGGGCATGGTCAGCGGCCTGTTTCCGCTGCACATTCCCGCCCTGGTGGCACAAGGCGCGATTTCCCTGGCCACGCTCGATCGCGCGGTGGGCCGCGTGCTGCGGGTCAAGCAGGTGGCCGGCCTGTTTGCCGATCCGTTCCGCCGGCTGGATCCTGCGCGCAGCCGGCGCCCGGCCCCGCCGGCGCACCGCGAACTGGCGCGCGAGGCGGCGATCAAGTCCATCGTCCTGTTGCGCAACGAAGGCGGTCTCCTGCCGCTCCGTGCCGGCCAGCGCATTGCCCTGGTCGGCCCGTTCGGACCTGATGTGGACAATTGCCACGGCCCATGGTCCACGTTCACGCCCGACGCCCCGCCGGTTTCGCTCGAACAAGGCCTGCGCGCGGCCCTGCCCGATCCCGCCCTGCTGACCGTGGTGCCCGGTTGCGCGATCGACGCCGCCCTGCCCGGCGGGATCGAAGCGGCACGCGCCGCCGCGCAGAATGCCGACGTGGTCATCCTCGCCCTGGGCGAAAGCCAGCGCATGTCGGGCGAAAGTTCCTCGCGCGTGGATATCGTCATTCCGCCCGCGCAGCAGACGCTGGCCGAAGCGATGGCCGCCACGGGCAAGCCGCTCGTCGTCGTGCTGCGCCATGGCCGGGCCCTCGCGCTCAAGGGTGCCGTGCGAGAGGCGCCCGCTTTGCTGGCGGGATGGTTCCTGGGCACGGAAACCGGCCATGCCCTGGCGGCGGTGCTGCTGGGCAAAGTCAGCCCATCGGGGCGCTTGCCGGTCACGTTTCCCCAGGCCACCGGGCAGGAGCCCTATTACTATGCGCGCGAACGTTCGGGACGCCCGGCCTCGGGCGCGCCTGATGAACTGTTCAAATCGCACTTCATCGGGCTGTCCGATGCGCCGCTCTACCCGTTCGGCCACGGGCTGACGTATGGTGATGTGCGCTATGGCCCGGTGCAGGCAGCGCGCGCTGGCGAAGGCGTGGTGGTGTCAGCAAGCGTGACCAACGCCGGCAGCCGCGCGGTGGAAGAAGTCGCGCAGTGCTATCTCCACGACGTGGCCAGCGAAGTGGTGCAACCGGTGCAGAAGCTGGTCGCGTTCGAAAAGTTGGCGCTGGCCCCGGGGGAAACCCGCACGGTGCGGTTTGCCATCACGCCGGCCATGCTCGCCCATCTCGACCAGGCCTGCCGCGTGGTGGCGGGCAGCGGCGCGTTCGATTTCTGGATCGCGCCGGCGGCCCGCACCGGCACCCCGGCGCGCATCGACGTGAGGCGGCCGGCCTGATCAGGCCGATGGCATCATCAGGAACGCGGCGAGCATGCGGCCCAGGTCCTGCTTGAGCACGTCCCAGCGGCCTTCCCACGCCGCTTCCTTGGCTGAGCCAAAACCAAGGTAGCGCGCGATCGCGGCGTAGAGCACGCGAAAGCAGGAATCGACCGCGCGCTCGGGATCGTCCTGGCGGATTTCGGCCCGATGGGCGAGCAACGCGCTGCGCACCGCCGCCGCCGTGCTGGCATAGGATGCCTTGCCGGTTTGCGCCACGATCGGATCGTGGGTTGCCCGCTGCATCAGCGGGCGCAGCAGGGGGGCGTGTTCGCGCAGCGTTTCGGCCACCGCTTCGACCAGCAGGGGCACGATCGCCACCAGGCTTCCTGCCGCTTCGCGCGCGGCAACCACTTGGGTGAGCATTCGCGTGTCCACGCGGTCGAGCACGCGCAACTGCACCGATTGCACCAGCGCGTCCTTGCTTTCGAACCGGCAATAGATCGAACCGATCGAAACCTGGCCCAGACGGCTCACCTCGCTCAGGGTGAAAGCCTCCCCGCCCTTGGTCACCAGGAGTTCCTCGGCCGCAACCAGCATGCGTTCGTAGGACGCCTTGCTGCGGCCCTGCCGGGGTACCCGCACCGATGGTGCCAAATGTGCTTCTTCCAAGTGCCGATCCTCTTGCTGGCCAAGCGCACAGCGCCGCCAACCCGCCCATCCCCACAGCCGGGAAACGCAGTGCAGCAGGGGGCAAAGCGAGAATCCGGCTGGACAAAATATAATTGCAGTTCTAATTCGAAATAGTACCGCAGCGCGATCCGGGGAGCAAGCTGGTTTCCCGACAATCAACGCGCCTGCCCGGACCTTTAGGGGAGAGAAAATGCGCTTTTCCGTGTTCCTGAACGCTCGCTCGATGAGCCCGGCCGAAGATGGCCAACTGATCACAGACCTCATCGGTCATGCCGAGAACGCCGCCGCGCAAGGTTTTGAAGCGGTGTTCATGCCCGACCACCACTTCAACGGCTACATGCCCGTGGCCAGCGACAGCTTCATCCTGGCCGGCTATCTTGCCGCGCGGCTGCCGCAGATGCACATCGGCTTTTCGGTGGTGTCGGTGCCGCTGCACCACCCCGTGCGTTTTACCGAGCGCGTCAACGTGCTGGATCACCTGACCAAGGGCAAGCTGCTGGTGGGCGTGGGTTCGGGCACCACGCCCGAGGAAATGATCGGCTTCAACGTCAACTACAAAGAAGCCGGCTCCCTGGCAGAGCGCAACCTGGCCCTTGCCGAAGAGCTGTGGGCCAAGCGCATGGACGATCCGGCCGTGACGATCGACAACGGGCCCTACCAGGGCCGCGTGCTCCAGCGCATCACGCCCGCGCCCTATGGCGAAAAGCATGCCCGCCTCATGCCGGTGGCGATGAAGGAAGCCAGCGCGCGCCGCGCCGCACAGCATGGCTGGCCCGCGTTCATCCCGGCCTTCACCCCGCCCAAGATCGGCGGCACCGAACCGTTCACCCATGTGAAAAAGTACTTCGACATCTACAAGGGCCTGCTGCTCGAAGCCGGGCACAGCGAGGCGACCGTGCGCGATGCGCTGTCGTGGACCACGCACACCTACCAGTTGGTGCACGTGGCCGAAACCGACGAGCAGGCGCGCGATGAAATGATGACGATCCTGCGCGCCTATCAGGATGCGATCGAGCGCGAGGCCGAATTCAACGCGCGCGCCGAAAGCGACGAAGCCAACACCAAGACCGATCGCACCCCCAACGCGCTCACCGAAGACTGGATCGGCACCTGGTGCCTTTACGGCTCGCCCGAAACGGTGATCGAGCATCTCAAGCCCTACGCCGAACTCGGCATCGGCAACGTCCTGTGCGGCACCACTACCGGCCCGCTGACCGAGGAACGGCTGCGCCTGGGCAACCAGACGCTGGACCTCATGGGTCGCAAGGTCTTGCCCGCGCTGAAGGGGGCTTGAACACCATGAAGATCGTGGGGATCGGCGGAACCCTGCGCGATGGTTCCAGCACCGAACGCCTGGTGGCGGCGGTGCTGGCCAGTTGCGAAAGCATGGGCGCCCAGACGCAGATGTTCGGCGGCAGCGCCTTGAAGGCCTTGCCCCATTTCAACCCGGAAAGCCCGGAACGGACCGACGGCGAACGCGCCCTGGTCGAAGCCGTGCGCCAGGCCGACGCCGTGGTGATCGGTTCGCCCGGCTACCATGGCGGGGTTTCGGGCCTGGTCAAGAACGCGATCGACCTGCTGGAAGACCTGGCCAAGGACGCGCGCCCCTATTTCGACGGGCGCCCGGTGGGCCTGGTCGTGAGCGCGGCCGGCTGGCAGGCCACCGGGGTCACCCTGGCGGCGCTGCGCGGCATCACCCATGCCATGCGCGGCTGGCCAACGCCGCTGGGCATTGCCGTCAACACCGTGGCGCAAAAGCCGTTCGGCCCCGACGGCACGATCGCCGATGCCGAGATTGCCGGCGCGGTGGCCGCCCAGGCGCGCCAGATCATGCAATTTGCAGGAGTGGCGGCATGACCCTGTCCCTGACCGACGCTGCCCGCCTCACCGCCGGAGCCACGATGTGGACCACGGGCGCCGTTCCCGAACGTGGCGCGCGCAGCGTGATGATGGCCGATGGCCCGATGGGCGTGGCCAGCGGGCGCGTGGACGAACGCGACGTTTCGGTGCTTACGCCCGCCCCAGTGGCGCAAGGGGCGAGCTGGGATCTCGATCTCGTCGCGCAAATGGGCGCGCTGGTGGGCAATGACGCGATTGCCATGGGCGTGGATGCCTTGCTGGCACCCAATGTCAACCTGGCGCGCAGCCCGCTGGCCGGCCGCGCCTTCGAATACTATTCCGAAGACCCGCTGCTGACCGGGCTGTGCGGTGCGGCCTGGGTGCGCGGCATCCAGTCCACCGGCACGGGGGCAGTCGCCAAGCATTTCGTGTGCAACGACAGTGAAACCCAGCGCGACACCATTAACGCCGTGGTGGACGATGCCACGCTGCGCCAGGTCTACCTGCTGCCGTTCGAAATGGCCTGCGCCGCCGGCTGCGGCGGGATCATGACCGCCTACAACCGCGTCAACGGCGATTGGTGCGCGCAAGGCCCAGGGCCGCTGGCCATCGTGCGCAACGAATGGGCCTATGGCGGCGTGCTGATGAGCGATTTCTTCGCCACCCACTCCACCGCGCCCACGCTCAATGCCGGGCTCGACCTGGAAATGCCCGGGCCGGCACGGTTCCTGGGCGCCAAGGCAGAAGACGCCGTGGCGCAAGGTGCCGTCAGCGCCGAGCGGGTGCAGGATGCAGCCGAGCGTGTCGTGCGCTTCAATCAGCGCTTTGGCGGGGCCAAGACCCCGGCGACGCTCGACGCAGAGGAACTGCTCACGGCAGGAGCCGCCGCAGGCTTCGTGCTGCTGCGCAACGATGGGCTGCTCCCGCTTGCCCCCACGATTCGCACCCTGGCAGTGATCGGCCCCAATGCCACGGCGCCCTGCTATCAGGGCGGCACGTTTGCCCGCATCGCCGTCACGCCTGATGCGCTCACCCCGCTCCAGGCGATCGAGGCAACGCTGGGCCAGTCCATGGCGATCGTCCATGAACCTGGCGTCGATCCGCAGCCGCGCCTGCCATCCATGCCGGTCACCCCGGCGATGGACCTGGGCGATGGCTATACCACCGGCCTGACGGTGGAATATTTCGCCGGGCACGACCTGACAGCCACGCCCCTCTCGCGCGAGACGCGGGCGACCAATTCGCTGGTATGGTTCCACGGCGTGCACGATCAGGGCCGCTTCAACGAAGCCGGCGCAGTGCGCGCCAGCGGCTGGTTCACGGCCCAGGCCGATGGACCGCATCGCTTCTATGCCGGGGCCACGGGGCCTGTCGTGCTCAAGGTGGACGGAGTTGACGTGGTGGACCGCGCGATCCAGCCCCCCGCTTCCGACATCATGGGTGTGCTCAAGGCTGGCGATGCCGATGACGGCGTGGTGACCCTGGCCGCCGGGCAGCGCGTGCTGGTGGAATTGGAACTCCGCTATGCGCCGGCCCGCGTGCAAGGCCTGTGGTATGGCGTGCGCGCACCCGATACGCCCGACGCCATGCTCGCCCGGGCGGTTGACGCCGCGCGCCAGGCCGATGCCGTGGTGCTGATGCTGGGTGAAACCGCCGATGCCAGCGTGGAAAGCAAGGACCGCGCCGATACCCGGCTCGATCCTGCGCAGTTGCGCCTCGCCGAAGCCGTGCGCGCTGCCAATCCGCGCACGGCAGTGGTGGTCAACGTTGGCCACGCCTTCGATGCCAGCTTTGCCGCCGATGACGCCGCGCTGCTGGTGGCGTGGTATCCGGGCCAGAACTTTGGCAAGGCCCTGGCCGATGTCTTGGCCGGTACGCGCGAACCAGGCGGCCGCCTGCCGATGACGTTGGCCGCGGCAGAGGCGGATTATCCCGCGCTGAACCTCACCCCCGATGCCGATGGCAACCTGGCATACGATGATGGCGTCCTCGTGGGCTATCGCGGCCTCAAGGCACAGGGCAAGGCGGCCCTGTTCCCGCTGGGTGCCGGCCAGGGCTACACCCGCTTCACGCTGGATGACGCCCGCATCGTGGATGGCCAGGTGCTGGTCAAGGTAACCAACACCGGCAGCCGCCCCGGCAGCGAAGTGATCCAGGCCTATCTCGCGCACAGCCCGTTCGCGCTGGTCGGCTTTGCCAAGCTGCACCTCGAACCGGGTGAAACGGCCACGGCGACGATCACCCCCAGCCCCTACATCCTGCGTGCGGTGCCCGGTAGCGAGCCCGTGTCGCTGGTGGTGGGCCGCGATGCGCAGGACGCAGCCTTTGCGCTGACCCTGCCCCGCTAGGACATCGTAGCCAGCAGCGTGGCGCATGGCCCGGAAGCCCAACAGGGTTTCCGGGCCTTTTGCTGTGCCCTGGAAACAAGACCTGCCGGGCACAAGAAAAAGGCCCCAACCGGTTTCCCGGTGGGGCCTTCTGGCAATCCTTGCGGAAAGCTTGCTTAGTGGGTGAGCCCGGCAATCGCGCTGTCAACCAGCACCTTGTCGGCATCGGCGCCGTGACGGGCGGCGATAATCTGGCCGGCGGCAGCGGCAGCGGCCGCAGCGGCCGTGGCGCGCAGATCGTCAACCGCGGCGCGCTCGGCCGCGGCGATCTTGTCCGACGCCATCTTTTCGCGACGGGCGATGATATCGCGCGTGTCGGCTTCGGCCTTGGCCACGATCGCGCTGGATTCGGTGCGAGCGTGATCGAGCATGGCGGCCGCATCCTTTTCCGCATTGGCAATGCGGGAAAGGTATTCGGCGCGAAGGGCTTCAGCTTCGGCGCGCAGCGCCTTGGCATCGGCCAACTCGCGGCGGATCGCGGCGATCTGCCCGTCAAGGCCCTTGGTGATCGTGCCGGGCACCTTCTTCCACACCAGGATCAGCAGGAAGACAAACATGGCAGCGGCGACGATCGCGCCGGCGCCGATGCCGTTGATGGTGGGTTCGGCCGCTTCATGGCCAGCAGCGTGCTGTTCGACCGTTGCCGTCGTTGCGCTGACATTAGCCATGGGCGAGCACTCCCTGCACGGCGCCGCGCGCGTCTTCGGCCGAAACCGAAAGCCCCGCGAGGCGGCTGACGATATCCTGCGCAGCCTGCGCGGCCACGTCTTGCACTTCCCCCTGCGCGGCAGCGCGGGCGGCGGCAATGCGCGCCTCGGCGGCGGCAGTGGTTTCCTCGATCCGCGCGGCGGCGGCTTCGAGTGCGGCCTGCGTGTTGCGGGCAGCGTCGGCCTTGGCGGCGGCGATCAGGGCATGGGCCTGGGCGCGTTGCTTGCCTTCGGCAATGCGCCAGGCCTGTTCTTCGGCGTCGGCGGCGGCCCGGGCAGCTTCAGCCGCACCAAGGTCGTCGGCGATCTGCTTGTTGCGCTGGTCGATGGTCGACACCACGCCCGGGAGCAAGCCCCGGCCGATGACGAAGAAGACCAGGCCAAAGCACACCAGCAGCCAGAACACCTGGCTGGCATAGGTATCGGCGAGTTGGGCTATCTGGGGCATCGCGTTGGTCCGCGCTTCCTGTCTATCGTTCTGGCCGGCCGGGGATCACCCCGGCCGGATGTCAATCAATGGTCCGCTTCGCTGCCTCAGGCAACGAAGATCAGGATCATCGCGACGACGAACGAGAGCAGGCCCAGAAGTTCGGCGGCGGCGAAGCCGATGAACAGGCGGCCCTGCTGGCCGTCAGCGGCGCCGGGGTTGCGCAGCGCGCCTTCGAGGAACTTGGCGAAGACATTGCCCACGCCCAGCGAGGCCAGACCGGCGCCGATGGCAGCGAGACCAGCGCCGAGAAGCTTTGCGCTCTGTGCGTCCATGATAAAAACTCCCTCTTTGTCGTAAACCGGTGTGAAGCGGTATCAGGTGGTGGTGACGGTCAGTGAAGGTTTTCCGCGTCGTTGAGATAGACGCAGGTAAGCAGGGCAAAGACATAGGCCTGGATGCCGGCAACCAGCAGTTCCAGAGCGCAGATGCCGATCATCAGCAGGAAGCTGGGCACGCCCGCCAGGAAGAAGGTGCCAACGCCCGCGTTGGTGCCCGAGATCACGAAGCCCGAGAGCACTTCGAGCAGCACGTGCCCTGCCATCATGGCCACGAACAGACGCAGGCCAAGCGAGAAGGGACGCACCAGGAACGAGATCAGCTCGATCGGGAAAATCACCGGCACCATCACCGCCGGCGTGCCATGCGGCACGAACAGCGAGAAGAAGTGGAAGCCATGCTTGGCAAAGCCCACGATCAGCACGATCGCAAAGCTCATGATCGCCAGCACGCCCGTCACCGTGAAGTGGCTGGTGGCCGTGAAAGGATGGATGCCCACCAGCGCCAGCGGCAGCAGGCCGAGCAGGTTGGCAAACAGGATGAACGTGAACAGCGAGAACACGTAAGGCAGGTACTTGCGACCCGCATCGCCGATGTTGGATTGCAGCAGGGTGTCGACAAAGCCGGTCAGCCCTTCGACAGCCATCTGCCAGCGGCCCGGCACTTGCGCTTTCTTGGCACCACCGCCCACGAACACGATCAGCACCAGCGTGGTGATGACCATCCACAGGGCCGAATTGGTGAAAGCAATGTTGTGCCCGGCGATGGACCAATGATCGGTGCCAAACAGCGGCTCGATCGTGAATTGGTGTACCGGATCGACCTTACCTTCGGCCACAGTGCTTGTCCCCGTTACGCGCAAAAACACCAAGGCACCCCTGCCCCGGCCATTCTTTTGGCCGGAAACCCATCGGATGCAAAGACCCGATCAGGAGCGCCCGTTCGAGATCCTGATGACATTGCGGAAGGCTACGCCCATCCCCACAAACAGCATCACCAGAAGCCCCCATGGTCGCGTACCGGCAAACTGGTCGATGACCCAGCCGATGAACGCGCCGCCCGCAAGCCCGCCGATCAGTTCGGCCAGAACCCGGTTGCCCAAGCGATAGTTCGCATCGGACTTTTCCCGGTCTGGCGCAGGTTTGCGCGCTTGCTCCTTCTGGCGGGCGGCATCGAGCCGCGCGTTCAGACGGGAAAGACGTGCATCCTCACCGATGGGCTCTGCGTCGGTCTGTTCGTCACTCATGGCATGCTCCGTCGCTGGATCGAACACGGGTGCTCGCTCCCCCATCGGGGCAGGTCATGCGCAACGGCATCCCGCCGAGGGCGCCTGCCCCTTAGGCGGGGGGTTTTCCCGAGTCAACCGCCGTGCGCCGAACTTGCGCCAGTTGCGCGCATACGTTTGCGTCAATCCTGCGACAGCGCGGCCCTGAGCGCCCGGAATTCCAGGGCTTTTACAGGCAGCGCGAATCGCGCTGCGGCGGGGCGCTGGTGCGCTTGGTCCAGGTGCCATTGGGCGCCTGGTACATCTCGCCCGGCTGGGTCTGGGCGATCAACAGGCAGCCGGACGTGAAGGCGTATTCCTCCACAGTCGCCTTCTGCGCCTGGGCCTTTTCGGAATAGACCGCGCGCCGCTTGAGGTTGATATCGTCCACGACAGACTTCAGCGCCGGGCTGGGCGGCGTGACATAGCCCAGATAGCCATCCATCTTCTCGCCCACCTGGCCGGCCGCGCGCGCCGAGGCATAGGCTGGATCGCGTTGCGCCAGCGCGGCGACCGGCGCGGCCACCAGCGGCAAGGCCACGGCAGCGGCGAGCGCGAAGGCGACAGGGGCGGAAAAAGCAGCGTTGCGTGCCATCTCAGAAGATGTCCTTGTTCTTGTCGATCGTCTGGCTGGCGTCTCCGGCCAGGCGATAGACCACTTCCTGCTTGATATTGATGTTCAATTCGATGACGATCGGCTTGTCAGGCGCCTTGACCGAAATACACCCGGACAGCGCGGCGGCAGCGCCCGCCAGCAATCCCACGGCCACAACCTTGCGCTTCACGTCTGCCCCCCTCTTTTGGCCGTCACAGCCGGCAATCGTTGCAGCGCCGCGATGCACGGTCAAGCCACGGCTTGGCAAGAGAAGGCATTGCACGAAAGCGTTCATGGCATGGTTCCACTTGCTGAAGGCTGAATGGCGGGCTTGCCGGGTTTCTCGCCGGCCGACGGCGCAGCGGCGGGCTGGGCGCCGGCCGGCACGCGCGGCACGATGCGGCCCTTGGCATCGAGCAGCCCGACCGTGCGCGGATCGGCCACGACCGAAGGATCGTACATCGACTTGTAGGTACCCAGCAGGCTGTAGAACGGCGCCCGCACGTTGAGGTTGAACTGGATCGGCAGCCCTTCGATCTGGCGGGTGAAGAAGTTGCGCTTGGTCCCTGCCCCCTGGCTCACCCCACCGAACTGCACCTGGGTGACGAAATCGCCGGCAATGTCGCCACGCAGCGCGATGGTCATGCGCTTGTAGTCCAGCGAGCGCAGCGCCTGGAACGCATAGTTGGCCATGAACGACAGGTCCTTGTAGGTCAGCGCGCCGACGTAGGAGACATTGCCGCCCCCGCGCGAGGCCAGCGTGCCGCCCACGATGTGCCCGCCATTGGCATCGAACACCACCGGCAGGCGCCCGTCGAACACCCCGGTGGCCGAGATATTGGCCATTTCCATGCGCGATACGAACTGCGCGGCATCAAGCCCGTCGATCACCAGGGTGAACTTGCGCTCTTCAGCCAGGGCAAAGCGCAAGGTCGTGGGATCGAGCGAGAGGCGCCCACCCATGAACGGCCACTGCGCGCCGTTGACCTGGACCACCATGTCGCGCTTGAGTTGCAGGTCCACCGTGCCGTCGGTCACTTCCACGCCCGGGTTGATCGAGGCGACTTTCAGGATCTGGTGCGGAGCGGTTTCCATGGCCAAGAGGTCGGTAAAGTCCAGCGTGCCCGAAAGCCCCTTCACCGGGCCGAACGCCGCCGCAAAATCAAGGCCCTGGCTGCCAAACCGGCCAGACGATGTGACACGGTCGCCCTGCCAGTCGATCCGCCCCTTGCCGCTGATCGATCCGCTCGCATTGGCGACCAGGCCCAGTGCCAGGCGGGTGAGCTGCGCAGGCTGGAAATCCTTGTCGAACACAAGTTTGTCCACCGCGAGATCGGCATGGCCGGTGGCGTGGGAAAGATCGTGCTCCACGCTCACCACGGTGACCGGGCGCTTGCTCTCCGCTTCGCGCAACAGCGCCTGCGCGGTGATTCGCCCGTCGGCCAGCGTGAGCGTGGCATCTTGCGCGGTCAGTTTTTCGAACCGGGCCGGGCTGGCGCGGTCGGTCACGTCGAACGCGGTCTGGGCCAGCATCAACTTGCCCGCGGCATAGTGCCAGGTGCCGGTGGCGCCGGTGATGTCGAGCGGAACCGCGGCCATGCGCGCCTCCACCCCGGCAAAGCGGCCGGTAAAGTCCTTGCCCAGTTGGGCGGTCAGGTCGGCCAGGGTCAGCCGCGTGGCGGTCGCTTCCGGCCCCAGCGCAACATTGACGCCGCGCGCGGTCAGCGTGCCAGGCCAGGCCAGGCCCACCGCGCCGGTTTGCAGGCTGAGCGGCGTTTCGCCCATCCGCCCCGTCATGTGCAGGGCCGATGTGCCCATCGCCACGCGCAAGGGACCTGACCCGCCGGCCGAAACGATCGCCTGTCCACCCACCGGGCACAGCGTCAACGCCTGGCCATCGAGCGTCATCTGCCCGAGCTGCAACGAATCGAATTGCGGCTCGATACAGCGCCGCCACAGCGCCAGCGCGCCGTGCCGGCCATAAGCACCGCTGACCGGCAGGCGCAGGTTTTCCACGCGTCCGCCGGGAATCGCGCCCGAAAGCCGTGTCTGGCCGGCAAAGCCCATCGCGCCATCGGGCATCTGCACCACGACCAGTTCGGGCACGGCCAGGCGCCCGCCGCCCACGGCATAATCGGCCATGGCGAGGTGGAACTGCGCGCCAGCGCGCCCGCGCCGCTCCATCGTGCCGGAAATGCGCGGCAAGCCATTGCCGCCAGTGACAAAGTTGCCGGCAAAGCGCGGCGTGATCGCGCCCTTGCCCGCCACCTGCACTTTGCCCAGCGTCAACAGCGCCTGCCCGCTGCCTCCGCGCAGGGTGCCCTGCGGCACCACCACGTCCCAGGCGCCATCATGCCCGTGGCGCACGGTGAGATCGGCCGCAAAGCGACTGCCGCGCTCTTCCTCGCCCAGGCGGCGGCGCACTTGCGCCATCATCGGCGCGGCAAGCGTGCCGGCCACGGCCGCCTGCGCCGAGGCCAGCGCCTGGTCCAAGGCCGGCCCGCGCCGCAGCCCTCGTGCGTCAATTGTGCCGCGAAACTCGGCATCGGCCCCAGCGACAGGCACCCGGCCCGGCGCCGCGGCCGGCCGGGCCTTGACCAGCCCATCCAATTCCAACAGGCCGACCGACCCTTGTGCTGTGCGCACGCCACCCGCCGTTGCCGCCACGCGGCCACTCAGCGCGCCGCCACGCCAGGCTAGCGCGGCATCCAGGCCCAGGGTCTGGCCCGAAACGGCAGCGGCGCGAAACGCGCTGGAGCGCGCGCGCCCTTTGACGCTCAGTCCCGCCAGATCGCGATCGGACTGCGCTTCAAGCTGCAGGTCTGCCCCGCCCACCGCCAGGCCATTGGCGGGACAAGCCAGGTTGGCAACGCGCACCGGGCCGGCAAAGCGCGGTTGCTCGTTGCTCACCATCACCTGGCCGAACGCGGTGGCGCGGCCTGTGGTGCAGGCGCCCAGCGCCAGGCGCGGCGCGACCACGGCCAGCGTGCCGGCAAAGCCATCGCGCAAGGGGCCTGCGCCATCGGCCTTGAACGCCACGCGCCCCTGGTCGGCATCGACCAGTCCGCGCCCGTCGACGATGGTCAACCGCCAGTCGGGCAGCCGGAACGGCTCCTTGCTGGTGGACGGGGCGTAGATCACCTTGTCGAGCGTGCCGAAGCTCGCATGGCCGGCGTGCACGGTGCCATAGAGGCGCGGACGGACCAGGGTGACCTGGCCGATGCGCGGGCCGGTCAGGCTCCACGCCAGGCCGAGTTCGACGCGTTTGATCACCAGATCGGGCCGGGCGGCATCGCCCACCACCACGTTGGCCAGAACTTCACGCCCCGGCCCGATCGAAACGATGGTATAGCGCGCCGGCAGGCCAAGCGCCGCCAGTTCACCCGCGATCACCCCGTCGGCAATGCGATTGCGCGCCAGCCACAGGCCACCGCCCACCACCAACGCCGCCGCGCCTGCGCCCAGCAGGGCCACACGCCAGCGACGCCGCCGCCGCATGGGCGCCGGACCTTCAGGTTCCGCCAAATCGGTCGTATCCGCCATTCGCCCCCTTCTTGCGCATGGCCCGCGCTTGGGCAATGCAAATCGCCGTAACATGCATTTCGCAACGCGCGCCGGCCTGCCCGGTGCCCACCTTCTTGCCCACGCACGAGGTCATGCAGGACGAACCCGGACTCTTTCCTGAACGAAGCGCGCCCGATCCGGATCTGGTGCCCGACCGCGTGCGCGAGGCGGCGCACGATCCTTCCGGCCACCGCGCCCGCCTGCGCCGGCGCCTGCTGGGTGGCAGCGACGATGCCCTGGCCGATCACGAGGTGATCGAGGCGCTGTTGATGACCGTTATCCCGCGCATGGACGTGAAACCGCTGGCGCGCATGCTGCTGCAGCGCTTCGGCTCGCTGCCCGGCGTGTTCAATGCCGATCCACGCGCGCTGCAATCGGTGCCCGGCATCAAGGAAGCCGCCGCCGCCGCGCTGCGCATCGCCGGGGTCGCCGCACGGCGCCTGGCCCGCGCCCAAGTGCAGGAAATGCCGGTGCTATCCAGTTGGCAGGCGCTGATCGATTATCTCACCATCGACATGGCGCACCTCAACCACGAACGCGTGCGCGTGCTCTATCTCAACACCCAGAACCGCCTGCTGCTCGACCAGATCGTGAGCGACGGCACGCTGGACGAAAGCGCGATCTACACGCGCGAGATCATTGCCAAGGCGTTGGCCATCGGCGCGGCCGCGCTGATCCTGGTGCATAACCATCCTTCGGGCAGCACCCAGCCCAGCCGCGCCGATATCCAGATCACCCACAAGATCATGGAAGCGGCACGGCTGCTGGGCGTGACCGTGCACGATCACGTGATCATCGGCCGCGAAGGCCACACCTCGCTCAAGGCCAAGGGCTTGATTTGATACTCCCCCTCCTCATTAGAGGAGGGGGGAATTTTACATATTTCTCGAAACTTACACCAGCCCGGCATGCTCCAGGGCGGCATCAACCGCGCGGCGCGCGGCGTCGCTGCAGGGCACCAGCGGCAGGCGCAGTTCCTCGCCCATCCAGTCGTGCACGCGCGAAAGCGCATACTTGACCGGGCCGGGCGAAGCGTCTTCGAACATGGCATAGTGCAGCGGATAGAGCTTGTCGTTCAGCTCGCGCGCCAGGGCCAGGTCGTTGGCCGCGCAGGCCGCCTGGAATTCGGCGCACAGCTTGGGCGCGACGTTGGCCGTCACCGAGATGCAGCCCACCGCGCCCGCGGCATTGGCCGGGAGCGCCAGTTCATCGTCACCCGAAAGCTGGCAGAAATGCTTGCCGATGCCCATGCGGTGATCGGTCACGCGCGACAAATCGCCGCTCGCGTCCTTGATGCCCACGATCTTGTCGGGATAGCGCTTGGCCAGTTCGCACACCGTTTCGGGCAGGATATCGGTCACCGTGCGGCCCGGCACATTGTAGAGAATGATCGGCAGGTCGTTGTTTTCGGCCAGATAGCTGAAATGCGCGATCAGGCCAGCCTGGCTAGGGCGGTTGTAATAGGGCGCCACGCACAACGCCGCCTGGGCGCCGCACTTCTTGGAAAAGGTCATGTGCAGCAGCGCGTTCATCGTGTCGTTGCTGCCGCAGCCTGCAATCACCGGCACGCGGCCGGCGGCCTGCTCCACGCAAACCTCGATCACGCGGTGGTGTTCGGCGTTGGACAGGGTCGATGCCTCGCCCGTGGTGCCGCAAGGCACCAGCGCCGACGAACCGTTCTCGATCTGCCAATCGACCAGACGACGAAATGCTTTCTCGTCAAGGGCTCCATCGCGAAACGGTGTCACCAAAGCCGGAATGGAGCCGGAAAACATGGACATTATCCCTCGTCTTGTCGCACAATGCGGGTCTGGGCAGGTCTGGACGCTTGCCGCGCGGCGCATACCGCGTCAAACCACAGTTTGCCACTGCAAAGCCATATTCAGCGCCTGATAAGGAGGCGGCATAGACGATGTCCAGCATGGACATGCCCCGAACCCCGGTTTCCCCCCCATTGCGCAACGCCCTGCGCAATGGACTGTGCGGCCTCGCCGCGCTCGTTGCCCTATCGATGCCCACGCGCGCCAGCGATGCCGGGCCCGATACCGATGGCAGCGCGTGGGACCGTGCCCGCGCGCAGTTGATCGCCGGGCAGCAGGGGCCGATGGCCCTGGCCATTTCGCGCTGGGAACTGCTGACGTCTTCCAATCGCTTCAATTTTTCCGACTATGCCGGCTTCCTGCTGTCATACCCCGGCTTCCCCGACGAAGAACGCCTGCGTCGCTATGCCGAAGGTGCGCTGACCCGCGAAACCGGCACCGGTGCCGGCGGAGACGTGCGCACGATCGTATCGTATTTCGATCGCCAGCCACCGCTCACCAATCCCGGCCGCGCCCGCTATGCCCTGGCCTTGCGCACCCTGGGCCGGCCCGATGCCGATGCCATGGCCAAAGCCGCCTGGCGCGGCGGGCCGATGAGCGATGCCGACGAAGCCGCGATCCAGGCCATGTGGGGCGCCACCTTCACGCCCGACGATGCCGACGCGCGAATGGACGCGCTGCTGTGGGCCGGCGCTACCGACCAGGCCAACCGCGCGTTCGGCGCGGTTTCCCCCCTGCGGCGCGGAATCGATGGCGCGCGCCTGATGGCCTTGCAGGGACTTGATCCCTATGCTGCCGCCGCCGGAACGCCGGCAGACATGCTCAACGGCGATCCCGGCTTTCTCTATCTGCGGGCGCGCCAGCTGCGCAAGCAGGGCCAAGGCATGCTGGCGCAGCAGCTTCTGGCCAACCGGCCGCCGCTGCGGGCCAAACCGCTGGCGCGCGGCAAGTGGGTGGAGGAACTGCTGGCCAACGCGCAGGGCGCCGCCAACGGCGGCGATGCGCGCAGCGCCGTGGCGATCGCACGCGGGGTGGACGATGCCTTCGACGCGGGCGAAGACATCAGCCAGTTGCCCTATGACTTGCGCGACGATTACACCTCGCTGGTCTGGCTGGGCGGAACCCAGGCGCTGTGGAAGCTCGGCGATGCGGCCAACGCCGCGCCGCTGTTCTGGCGCTATGGCAATGCCGCGCGCACGCCGGGCACGCGGGCCAAGGGGTTTTACTGGGCCGGCCGCGCCGCCGCGCAGGCCGGGCTGACGGGCGATGCCCAGCGCTATTTCGCCATGGCCGCGCGCTATGCCGATCAGTTCTATGGCCTGCTCGCGCTGGAACGGCTGGGCCAGAGCGTGCCCAATTTCGCCTATGATTCGCGCGCCATCCCGACGCCGGACGAACGCGCCCGCTTCAACGCCAGCCCGCTGACCCTGGCGGTGCGCGAAGTGGCACGCAGCGGGCAGTGGCGCACCACCGTGCGCTTCTTCAAGGAAATTTCCGAACAGCAGCAGACCGAGGGCCAGCACATGCTGGTGGCCGAACTGGCCCGCGAACTCGGCCGAAGGGACCTTGGCGTGATCGTGGGCCAGGCGGCCGGCGCGCGTGGCTATCTCGATTTCCAGCACATCGCCTTTCCGCTGATCCCGGTTCCCCCTGGCACCGAGCAGTCCTGGACGATGATCCACGCCATCACCCGCCAGGAAAGCCAGTTTGCCCAGAATGCGATGAGCCACGCCGGCGCGCGCGGGCTGATGCAGTTGATGCCGGCCACGGCGGGCGAGCAGGCCGGCAAGCTGGGCCTGGCCTATTCCACCCAGGCGCTGACCGACGATGCCGGTTTCAACATCATGCTGGGCAGCGCCTTCTTCGGCCGGCTGATGGACATCTATGGCGGTTCCACCCCGTTGGCCGTGGCTGCCTACAACGCCGGGCCGGGCAACGTGAACAAGTGGCTGCGCGCCAATGGCGATCCGCGCACCGGGTCGGTCGAATGGGTTGACTGGATCGAGCGCATCCCGCTGTCGGAAACCCGCAACTATGTGCAGCGCGTGCTGGAAAACGCCGTGGTCTATGACGCGATGAACCCTGACAAGGCGGAATGGCACGGGCCCAACCCGATGAGCCACATCCTGGGCAAGCCCACGCCGGGGTGAGTGAAAGGGTCGGGGGTGGTGGAACCCAACGCTGCACGCTAAAGACGCACGACAATGAAACCCGATGGCAATCCGATCACGCCCGCCGGCCTTGCTGCCCTGCGCGCGCGCTATGACCACCTGCTGGGCACCGAACGCCCGGCCATCGTCGAGATCGTCAGTTGGGCTGCCGGCAACGGCGATCGTTCGGAAAACGGCGATTACCTCTATGGCCGCAAGCGCATGCGCGAGATCGACCGCGAGCTGGCCTGGCTGGCACGGCGGATGAAAGCGGCGCGCGTGGTCGATCCGGCGCGCCAGGAAGACCAGAGCCGTGTGCTGTTCGGTGCCACGGTGGAACTGGCCGACGAGGACGACAACCGCCGCACGCTCACCCTGGTGGGCGATGACGAGCAGGACGCCAGCAAAGGCCTGATCGGGTGGAGCGCGCCGATCGCGCGGGCGCTGCGCGGGGCGCGGGTGGGCGATCTGCGCGTGGTGCGCCTGCCCGGCGGGGAAAAGGAATGGGAAATCATGGCCATCAGTTATCCGGTGCCGGCATGAACGGCCCCGAAAACCGGAACACGCCCCTGCCCGGCCGCTTTTTCGTGCTGCGTCATGGCGAAACCGTGTTCAACGCCGCACGCCGCCTGCAATCCAACGCCATGCACACCCCGCTTACCCGCCAGGGCTTTGAACAGGCGGTGATGATGGGCCAGGCGCTGCGCGGCGAACTGGGCGAGCGACCGGCCGTGCGCCTGCACATTTCCGATACCGGCCGTGCGCTGCAGACCGCCTCGCTGATTGCCGAGGAACTGGGGATCGACTGGTTTGCCGCGCACCGCACGCCCGACTTGTTCGAAATCGACATGGGCTCGTGGATCGGGCGTGGGTATGATGATGTCGAAGCCGAACATGGCCCCATCACGCTGGCCGACCACCTGCTGCGCCCGGCGCCCGATGGCGAGGATTATCCGGCGATCGCCGCCCGGTTGCAACGCTGGATCGATGCCGTGGGGCACACCGGCGAAACCCATATCGTCGTGATGCACGGCATTTCCAGCCGCGTGCTGCGCGGGTTGCTGGCCGGCTTGGCGCCCCACCCCGATCATGGCGCACCGATCGCGCCGTCGTTGGTGCAAGGCTCCATCGCGCTGATCGAGAACGGGGAAGAAACGGTGTTCTTCGGCTCTTCGCGCGGGACGGAGCACGCCTGATGGCGCAAGTGATCAACTTGCGCCAAGCCCGCAAGGCCCGCGCCCGCCAGGCGGCTGAGGCCCAGGCAGCAACCAATCGCGCCCGTTTTGGCCGCACCAAGGCCGAAAAGGCCGCCGACCAAATGCGCGAGGAACAGGCGAAGCGCCATCTCGATGGCCACCGCCGCGATGGAGACGAAGCCTGATGCGCACCACGTATGAAAGCGCGACCGTGCGGCTCTATCACCTGGCCGACGGGCCCGAGGGCGGCGCGGCGCAGACCCTGTTCTATGGCCCGCTCGAAGAGGCGATGGCCCTGGCCGCCCAGCAAAGCGAAGAGATCCAGGCCGACTTGTTCATCGCCACCGACAACGACGTGATCGCATGGCTCGACCTGGCCGAAGGCTGATCCTGGCGCTGGTCATGGCCGGCGTGCTGCTGCCTGGGCCGGCCGGCGCGCGCGATGCACTGGGCGTGTGGGACGATTGGGCGGCGTTTCGCGATCCTGCGGTGCCGCGCTGCTATGCCATTGCCATGCCCGCGCCCAGCAGCCGCCCGCGCGACATGGTCCCTTACATGACGATCGGCACCTGGCCGCGCCGCAACCTGCAAGGACAAGTGCACTGGCGCCTGTCACACCGCATTGCGCCAGGCAGCAAAGTAACCCTGAGCCTGGGCGACGCGCGCTTCGATCTTGTCGCCGGCGAAGCGGCTGCCTGGGCACAGGACCGACGGATGGATGCCGCGGTGGTGGCCAAGCTGCGCACTGCCACCACGCTGAGCGTCAGCGGCAAGGGCCGCGATGGGCGCACCTTTCGCGACAGCTATCGCCTGGCCGGCGCCGCTTCGGCCATGGACGCGGCAACGCTTGGCTGCATCGGCGCGTGACACAGCAAAACGGGCCGGGGTTTCCCCCGGCCCGCCCTTGCAACAGACGATCAACCCGTGATCAGAAGCGCAGGCCGTAGGTGGCCACGATCTGGTGGCGATCGGTATCGATGTCGAACCGGTCGCTGGTGTTGCCGTTGAAGTTGAAGTTGGCGCGGCTGTAGTTCGAATAACGGTATTCGATCTTGCCGAAGGTCTTGGGGCTGAAGGCATATTCCAGACCGCCGCCGACGCGATAGCCGTCAGTGGTGATGCGGTAGTCTTCCGAGGTGGTGCCGTCGGTGCCCTGCAGCTTGTAGTGCATGTTGGTGTAGCCGCCCTTCACGTAGAGCATGGCCTTGGGCGACATGGCATAACCAACGCGACCGCCGACATAGAGGTCACGGCCGGCGCTCACGCGGCCCAGGTTGAACGTGTTGGGTTCGAACCGATTGGTCCACTTGGCGGTGCTGCCGGTCGCTTCACCTTCCACGCCGACAACCAGATTGGTTCCAACCGGCACGTCAAAGCCGATTTCACCACCATAGAGCAGGCCGTCGATCGACTGCTTCTGGTCGCGGGTGCTGTCGTTGTCCACCGAACTGCCCGAACGGCTGATGTCATAGCCCAGAACGGCGCCAACACGCGGGCCGACAAAGGTGCGGTTCGGTGCGTCAGGCGTTCCCGCAGTGTCCTGGGCAAAGGCGGGGGCGGCAACGGCAAGCGCCGAAACGGCGACGACGCTGGCGAGAATGGTCTTCATAGCGGTTCAACTCCATGCGAACTGTTCTTTTCTGTCGGCCGGTTGCCAGTTCCTTTTGGAACATTCCAATTTGGCAACCTTGCTGCGACCCGACAGACCTGCAACGAACGGCCTCAGAGGCGATCCGGTTTCATGAACACAGCACAACAAGAAAACTGTGGCATTTGCGCCACAGCGTGCATCGCGCTAGGAGGCGACATGGCCAACCCGTTTTCGCCCGCCATCACCCCTGCCGCGTGCCAGGCCGCCACGGCCACTTTGGCCGCGTCTGGCCATGTGCGCCTGGCCCCGGTCTTGCCCGCCGCAACTGCCGATGCCCTGCATCGCTGGATGAGCGAAGAAGCAGCGTTTTCCCGCGTGCTCAACCAGGGGGACAAGGTCTGGGATCTTGATGCCAAGGCCCGCGCCGCGCTCGATCCGCAGCGGCAGGCCGCCCTGCTCGATGCGGTGCATGCCCAGGCCCGCGATGGCTTTCAGTTCCTGTTCGATTCGCTGCGCGTGTCCGATGATCCGGCCGAGCGGGCCGCGCGCAACTGGCCGGTGGACCGGCTGGTGAGCGCGTTCAACACGCCGCCATGGCTCGATCTCTTTCGCACGCTGACCGGCGAACCGGCCATCCGGCTGGTCGATGGCCAGGCCACGCGTTATCTGCCTGGCCACTTTCTCACCTGCCATGATGACAATGTCGCCGGAAAAAACCGGGTCGCGGCCTATGTCCTCAATCTCACGCCACAGTGGCGGGTGGAATGGGGCGGGTTGCTGATGTTCCACGATGATGCCGGCGATGTGCAGCGCGCGCTGGCGCCGCGTCACAACGCGCTGCACCTGTTCCGCGTGCCGCAGCGCCATTCGGTTTCGCAAGTCACGCCCTTTGCCGGGGCGCCGCGCCTGGCGATTACCGGGTGGTTGCGCCGCTGAGAGTCCGTTTGAAAAATGCGCCATGGCGCATTTTATGGGCGGCACCAGCCCGCTCCCCCACCCGACCTCCCATAGGGTACTATCGCTGGGAGGTCGGGTGGGGGAGCGGGCTGGTGCCGCAAATCCGGCAAAGCCGGATTTCCAAACAATCGCTGCGTGCAGCGGGAAACGACGCCCTCTGGCGATTTTCCCACAAATGCGTATATGGCGGGGCATGAACGCCCCTACTTCGCTTCCCGTGTCCATGCCGATTCCCGGCCATATCGATCCCGTGCCCGTGCCGCGCCCGGTTACCCCGCGCGAGGATGGCCGGACCGATCTGATCGGCCTGCCCCGCCCGCAGATCGCCACGCTGTTCCAGGACGCCGGGCTCGATGCCAAGGCGGCCAAGCTGCGCGCCAAGCAGGTGTTCCACTGGCTCTATCACCGTGGCGTGACCGAATTCGAGGCGATGACCGACATTGCCAAGACCATGCGCCCGTGGCTGGCGGAACGGTTCGTGATCGGCCGGCCAGACGTGGTGGAAGCGCAAGTGTCCACCGATGGCACGCGCAAGTGGCTGCTGCGCACCGCCGATGGCCATGACTTTGAAATGGTATTCATTCCCGATGCCGACCGCGGCACGCTTTGCGTGTCGAGCCAGGTGGGCTGCACGCTCAATTGCCGGTTCTGCCATACCGGCACGATGAAGCTGGTGCGCAACCTGACGCCGGGCGAAATCGTCGGCCAGGTCATGCTGGCGCGCGATGCGCTGGGCGAATGGCCAAAGGGATCGATGGCCAGCGCCGCGGACGACCTCGATCTGGACGAGGACGAAGGCAGCTATACAGCCGATGGTCGCCTGCTGACCAACATCGTGATGATGGGCATGGGCGAGCCGCTCTACAACTTCGACAACGTGCGCGATGCGCTCAAGCTGGTGATGGACGGCGACGGCCTTGCCCTGTCGAAGCGGCGCATCACCCTGTCCACCGCCGGCGTCGTGCCGATGATGGCCCGCGCGGGCGAGGAAATCGGCGTCAACCTGGCGGTTTCGCTCCACGCCGTGACCAAGGACGTGCGCGACGAAATCGTGCCGATCAACCGCAAGTTCGGACTGGAAGAACTGCTCCAGGCCTGCGCCGATTATCCCGGCGCCAGCAACGCCCGGCGCATCACCTTCGAATATGTGATGCTCAAGGATCGCAACGACAGCGACGATGACGCGCGCGAACTGGTGCGGCTGATCAAGCAGTACAAGCTGCCCGCCAAGGTGAACCTCATTCCGTTCAACCCCTGGCCGGGCGCGCCTTATGAATGCTCCACCCCCGAACGGGTGAAGCGCTTTGCCGAAATCGTGTTCGAAGCGGGCATTTCCGCTCCGGTGCGCACCCCGCGCGGACGCGACATCGATGCCGCCTGCGGCCAACTCAAGACCGCTGCCGAACGCCGCAGCCGCGCCGAGATGGACCGCTTGGCCGCCGAAAAGCAGGCTGCATTGGGGTAGGAGGCTGCCTTAGGCCTCCACCACCCCACCCCGGCTCACCATCCGCACGCCGCCGGCCACCCAGACCGCGCCTTGCCCATCCTGGGTCAGCACCACGCGCCCGTCGGCGCCAGTGCGGCGCCCTTGCGTGGCGACATAGCGGTGCTGGGCCAGGCCCGCGGCAAACACGACTTGCGCCGCGGCGGCGTTGAGACTGCCGGTCACCGGATCTTCCACGATCTTGCCCTGCGGGTTGGTAAAGAACGCGCGCAGTTCGAAATCGCTGTCGGCGCCGGGCGCGCAGGGGCCAATCAGGCCCACATCGGTGGGCACCGGCGCGCTCGCAACCGGCACGGCAGCCAGCACATCGGCTGCGCTGCGCAGCCGCAACAGGCGCCAGCCAGGACCGTTATCGGCATGCACCCCATCGACCACCGCGCTTTCCGGCACGCCGGCCACGCGGATCGCCTCGTCACGATCTTCGGGCGAAAGCGGCCCCCCACGCCTTAGCGCCGGGGCCCGAAACGCCAGGACATCGTCTTCCACGCGCACGTCCACCAGCCCCACGCCACATTCCTGGATCACCAGCCCAGGCGTGCGCGGCACGCCGCCCGCCGCCAGCCAGGCCTTGGCCGTGCCCAGCGTGGGGTGGCCGGCAAAAGGCAATTCGCCGGCCGGGTAGAAAATCCGCACCCGATAGTCGGCGGCAGGGTCTGTGGGTGGCAGCAGAAAGGTGGTTTCCGAAAAGCCCAGCCAGCGCGTCAACGCCAGCATCGCATCGGCATCAAGGGCATCGCCCCCGCGCACCACGGCCAGGGGATTGCCCGAAAGCGGGCCCGAAACGAAAACATCGACAAGATCGAGCAACATTCGACCATGACTATCGACCAGCCCCGCGCCCGGCAAGGCACAACCCGTCGCGCAAGCGGCTCGCTTTGCCCCGGAACATGAAAGACAACGAGACGTTCATCGCCGGTTGTGGATCGCATCGCTCAAAACCGGGTTCACCGTCACGAATTTTCGGACCAAGCAGGGAGCATACCCCATGAAGAAGACCATTCTCGCCGCGGTCATGGCCGCCATCGTTCTTCCCGCCGCACCGGCCATGGCCGATCCGGGCCACGGCCGTGGCCATGGCTATGGCCGTCACGACCGCTTCGACGATCGCGGCCGCTATCGCGAGCCCCGTCCGATCGGCCGCGACGAGCGCATCTGGCGTGGCCGCGACGGCCGCTACTACTGCAAGCGCAGCAACGGCACGACCGGCCTGATCATCGGCGCCGCCGGTGGCGCCCTGGTGGGCCGCGCGATCGACACGCGTGGCGATCGCACCATGGGCACCCTGCTGGGCGCCGTGGGTGGCGGTCTGCTTGGCCGCGAAATCGATCGCGGCAACGCACGCTGCCGTTAAGGTTCTGATCCGGGACTACGTCGATGATGTAGTCCCGGCTGGTTTGGCACCAGCTCACTCCCCCACCCGGCCTCCCACGCAAGCGTACCGTTTGGGAGGCCGGGTGGGGAGCGGGCCGGCGCCGAACCCAAAATTCGCCCAGCGGCGAATTTTGGATCAGACTCCAACGCACACATCCTGAAAAATCAGGATATTGAATAATCGGTGCGGCCCGCTTGCAGGCGGGCCGCGCTTGTGCATAGTGGACATGCGGGGAGGGTCCGTCGGAGCTTTATTAACGATGTCCATGTTGATCCTGGGTCCGGTGCTCAAACGCCTGATCCGCCACGGTACCTTGACAGTAATCGAAGCAGATGGCCGCAGCCGGGTGTTTGGCGTGGCCCAGGAAGGCTGGCCCGATCTTACCCTGCGCCTGATGGACAAGAAGGTCCCGGGCTATCTGGCCCGCAACCCCAGCCTGGGCCTGGGCGAGGCCTTCATGGATGATCGCGTCCGCATCGAGGGCGGCGACATCATGGATTTCATCAGCTTCGTGCGCGCCAACAACCCGTGGGAACGCGCCGGAGACATCGACAATCCCGGCCCCTTGCGCAAGCTGTGGCTCAACATCGCCGGCCGGATCGACCAGTTGAACGCGCGCAACGCCTCGCGCCGCAACGTGGCCCATCATTACGATCTGGATGATCGCCTCTACGATCTGTTTCTCGATCCGCTGCGCCAGTATTCCTGCGCCTATTGGGGCGAAGGGGTGACCACGCTGGAAGAAGCCCAGCACGCCAAGGTGGAACATATCGCCGCCAAGCTGGCACTGCGCCCAGGCCTGCGCGTGCTCGATATCGGGTGCGGCTGGGGTGGCCTGGCGATCCAGTTGCACAAGCTGACCGGCGCGAGCGTGCACGGCATCACCCTGTCCAAGGAACAGCTTGCCTATGCCCAGGACTGGGCGCGGCGCGAAGGGGTGGACGGCGACGTTACCTTCAGCCTGACCGACTATCGCGACGTGACCGATACGTATGATCGCATCGTCTCGGTGGGCATGTTCGAGCATGTCGGCGTGCCCAACTTCAGCGCCTATTTCCGTCAGTGCCACAATATCCTGGGCGACGACGGGGTGATGCTGATGCACACCATCGGCCGCGTCGGCCCGCCCAGCGTGACCGACGATTTCACGCGCAAGTATATCTTCCCGGGCGGCTATATCCCGGCAATGAGCGAGACGGTGGCGGCGGTCGAACCCAACCGCCTGATGATCACCGACGTGGAAGTGCTGCGCCGCCACTATGCGCCCACGCTGCGCGCCTGGTACGATCGCTGCGTGGCCAACAAGGACAAGATCGAGGCGCTGTTCGATGCGCGCTTCTATCGCATGTGGCTATTCTACCTGGCCGGTGCCGCCACCGCGTTTGAACATGCCGATATGGTGAATTTCCAGTTCCAACTGGTGCGCCATCGCGACACGCTGCCCCTCACCCGCGACTATATCGGCCGGGAAGAGAACGGGCTGCGCGCGCGGCGGTTGGCCGCCGCCGGCGCCGAGGCTGGCGCCGACGGGGCCAAGGTGTTTCACTTCGACGCCAGTTCGCGCACCAACGCGGGCGCCGGATAGATCGTTTCCAACGCTTGTTGCACGGCGGCGGTGCTGACCACCACGGTGCGGTTTACGTCACCCTGGTACCCATAGTTCCCACCCAGCGAATGGATGTTTCCGTCAAAGGCGGCGCCGATCACGGCGCCGTCCTTGTCGACCACCGGTGAGCCGGAATTGCCACCGATGATATCGTTGGTGGTCACGAAATCGAACGGCGTGGCCTTGGCGATCTGTGCCTCGTGCGCGGTAAAGCCCTTGGCAAGCAGGAACGGCTGCGCGCCGGTGGCGCGGTCGAACGCGCCGCCGATGGTCGTCACCGGCGCCACGTCGGCCCCGCGTTCCTTCCATCCCGCCACTTTGCCATAGCTGATGCGCAGCGTGAACGTGGCATCGGGATAGAGCGTCGCGCCATAGGCGGCAAAGCGCGCATCGGCGAGCTTGGCCCCGGCCGCCACCAGCGGCCCTTGGTATTGCGCGTCCACTGCCTTTTGCAGTTCGCGCTGGCGCGGCTCCAGGTTGCGGGCATAGACGATCAGCGGATCGGTGCTGGCGGCAATCGCGGCCGCGCCCCCTTCCCACAGTGCCTTGCGAACGGCGGGATCGGCCAGCTTCGTTCCCGAAACCAGCCGTTCCGCCAGGCCTTCGGGGCTTTCCTTGCCCAGCATCAGGCGCGTGTCGGGATCGTCGGCGCCCAGGTATTCGCGCGCCTTGGACAGGCTCCACTCCAGCTCAAGCTGTTCGAGCCAGGGGTAGGTCGGCTTGGCGTCGAGCACTTGCTTTTCCAGCAGCGGTAGCGCGCTGTCGGTGTAGCCGGGCAGGCGCTCGCCATTGGGCTTGCCCCGCTCGATCGCGGCTTTCACCAGCGTTTCAGCATAGCCGTAAAGGTCGCCCATCGGCTGGGTAAAGCGATAGGCGGCGTAGATGTTGCGATAGGCGGCCACCGCCTGCCCCACTTGCGTCCAGGGATCGCCGATCGCGGCATTGCCGGCCACCTTGGCTTTCAGCGTCGCCTCGTTATCGGCCAGCATCTTCAGGAAGGCGGGGTCGTTGAGCGCCTTCTGCCGCCCGATATAAACCTTGAGCGCGTTTTCAAAACCGAACAGGCTGTCTCCGCCCTCGCGCTTGCGCTCGGGGCTCTGCTCCATCGCGGTGATCAGCCGGCCGCGCAATTCGGACAGCACCGTGTTGGTGATCGGCAGCGAAACCTCGCGCTGGAACGCGATCTGGTCCATCGTGAACAGCCGCTGGGTAGAGCCGGGATTGCCCACCACGAACGTCGCCTCGCCCGGCTGGGGCGCCCGCGCGCTCCATTTCAGGTGCGCGGCCACTTTCACCGGCTTGCCGTTTTCATAGGCGCGCAGGAACGCGGCATCGAGCGCATAGCGCGGATAGTTGAAATTGTCGGGATCGCCGCCAAAGAACGCCGCCTGGAATTCGGGCGCCCACACGAGCCGCACGTCGGAATACTTGCGATAGGTATAAAGCTTGTATTGCCCGCCGCCGAACAGCGTTACCACCTGGCAACGCGTGGTGGCCGTGTCCTTGCACCCGGCCTTCTCGATCTCGGCAATCTTGGCGTCGCGCGCCTTGACCAGCGCTTCACCCGCCAGCGTGCCGATCGCGCCTTTCACCGCGGCGGTCACGTCGGTGATGGCCGTTACCACTTCGGCCTGCTGCCCCGGGCACTTGCGCTCATCCTCGCGCCGGGCAGCAATGAAGCCGTTCGCGACCAGGTCTTCCTTGTCGCTCGACAGGTTCTGCGCGCAATCGACCACGCAGTGGTGGTTGGTGAGGATCAGCCCCTCGGCCGAAACGAAGCTGGCCGAACAGCCCCCCGTCAGCCGCACGGCCGAGGCGCGGACGCGATCAAGCCACGCCTGGTCGGGCGCCCAGCCATAATCCTGCTTCATCCGCGCGGCGGGAAAGGCATCGAACGTCCACATCCCTTCGTCGGCCCGTGCAGGGGCGGCAAGTGCCAGGGGTGTGGCCAGCATGGCGCCGGCGAGCATGGCACGGCGCAGGCGCAAAAGCGCGGGATAAGGCAGCATGGGGGCATCCTCTTGCAAGGCTTTTCGGATGGCCATGGGGTGCCATGGACCACGCCTCGCTGCAAACCGAAACAGATGCAGCAATCGGAAAAACCGAGCGTTGCCAATCGGTCCGAAACCGAGCGATTGCGGCAGCGCGGCAACCACCGAAAAGCAGTGTAATTTTTGGCAACACAAACGCGCCTGCCCGCCCAAACCGCCCAATGTCGGTCGAAACCCAAGGCATTGCGGGATGACTTCGCCGCCCGCTTCTGGCCCTGCTCTACAGGTCTTCACTTAGCAGGGGGTGTAAGGGAAGCGACATTGGCATCGATGGAACAAGGCCGGGAGCAGGCGGATTGGCCATAGCTCCGGAGGGTTGCCACAGGCTGGGGAAGTCGTGGCATCTGCTATCCGTCGGGCGGTGTCGCCGCCCGACCCGCCCACCCACGCGCCCAGCCCTTGCGGCATGGCGCGGCTTTTCCTGCCCGATCCATCGGCCACTGTTTCACGCTCTTTGCCCCCTGCCTTGCGGGGAGAAATGTGCGCCGATGCCGGGACGCGGGGTGCCGACGGGAAGGTGCCCCTCCACCACCCGGCAATGCCGGCGGTCCCCCTCCCCACCGCTGTGCGGCAGGGAGGATCAGGGGAACTACTCCTCCCCATTCCTGATGGGGAGGTGGCAGGCCGCAAGCCTGACGGAGGGGCAAGGCGCGCCGCCGTGCCCCCTCACTGCCAGGCGCGGAACGTCACGCCCAGGGTGCGGGGATCGCTTGGCGTGCCCAGAATCAAGCCGGAATTGCCCGCCTGGATCGTCAGGTTCTGGATATAGTCCGCATTGAACAGGTTGCGCGCAAACACCCCCAGTTCCACGCCGGGCCCGCCATCGCGGCGGCTGCGCCACGCGAGGCTGGCGTTGGTCAGCGCATAGCCGTCGATCATGGTATAGCGCGAGAGCGAGGGATCGCCGTTATAGCTGGTGCGCCAGGCGGTGTCGCTGTGCAGCACCCATTCGCCCCGCGCCATGGGCAGGCGATAGTCCAGGCCCAGCGTCTCGGTCCAGCGCGACAGACCGGTCAGCGTCTTGCCGGTGAGGTCGCACGCCGTGGTGGCCGCCGTCTGCACTTCCAGCGGGCACGGCCCCTTGGGATAATCGGTATAGCGGCCATCGGCATAGGCCAGGGCGCCGGTCAGCGTCAGCCCGCCCCAGTGCACCGCGGCATCGGCTTCCACCCCCTGCACGCGCACGCGTGGAATGTTGGAAAGATAGCCGCGCAGGGCCACGGTCTGGCTGGAATCGACGATCGTCGCCTGGAAATCGCGCACCGTGGTGCGATAGGCCGCCAGGTTGAGCGTCAGGCGGTGGTCCCACCACTGGCTCTTGATCCCGCCTTCCCACGTCACGTTGCGTTCGGGGCGGATCACCGCGGTGGCCAGCACCGGCTGGTTGGCACTGTCGAGCGGCAGGCCCGACATGTTGATCCCGCCCGACTTGAACCCCTGGGCATAGCCGGCATAGGCCATGATGGAGGGGGTCACCTGCCAGGCCAGGTTGGCCCGTCCCGAAAGGCTCGCATCGCTGTTGCGCGCGGTATAGGATTGGGGCCGCAGCACCGAAAGCTGCGCGGCGATCAGCGCGGCGTTGCTGGTCGCCGGCCCGCCAAACACGGTGGTGGCATATTGGCCGTTCTTGTCTTCCCAGGTCTGGCGCAGGCCGCCGGTCAGCGTCACGCGCGGCAGTACTTTCCAGTTCGCCTCGGCAAAGGCGGCATAGCTGCTGACGGCATAGCGCGTGTTGCCGGTCTGGCCATAGCCGTCGAGCAGGTTGGCGGGGATCGCCGTGCCGTTGCTCGTGGTCGTGCCCAGCAGCCACGGCGCGCCATAGGAACCATAGATCGAGATCGGGTGCCCGGTGATGACCTGGCGGAAATAATATAGCCCGGCCACATAGCTGACGCGATGATCGCCGTTGGAAGCCAGGCGCAGTTCCTGGCTGATCTGATCCTGGCGCGAGGGGATGTGCTGCGTGGTCTGGATCTGCAGGCCGGTATAGTCGCGATCGTTGGCCGCGTCCCAGTTCCAGAAGCGCCAGGCACTGACCGACGTGAGCGTGGCGGCGCCCAGGTTCCAGTCCAGCGTTGCGGCAACGCCCCCTTCGTTGGTGTTCACCCCCAACGCCGCGTCGATATCGGTCAACCGGTCATAAGGATTGGTGCTGGGCGGGGCATAGTGGGCAGCGGCGGCGAGCGCGGCATATTGGCGCGAGGCGCTGCGCAGGCTGGTGCCAACGCGCAGGTAAACCTGGGTGCAGCATTCGCCGCCAAAGCGGGCATAATCGGCCACCAGCCGAAGCCGCACGCTGGCCGAAGGCGTGAACAGCAGCTGGCCACGCAGGGCCTGGTTGTCCACGCTGTTCTGGTCTGCGCCGGTGCGTACGTTGTGGATCACCCCGTCGCGCCGCGTGAGCAGGCCCGAGACACGATAGGCCAGCACATCGTCCACCAGCGGCCCGGTGGCCATGGCCCGCGCCTGCACATAACGGCGCTCGCCCAGGCTGACTTCCTCGCTGGCGGCCGGCGTGAAGGACGGCAGGCGCGACGTGATGGAAATCGCCCCGGCCGTGGTGTTCTTGCCGAACAAGGTGCCTTGCGGGCCGCGCAGCACTTCCACCCGCTCGATATCGGAAAAGTCGAACGCCGCCGTCGCCGGGCGGGCGTGGTACACGCCGTCGACATAAAAGCCCACGCCCGGCTCCAGCCCGTCGTTGGCCTGGCTCACCGCCACGACGCTCGATCCCAGGCCGCGAATGGTAAAGGCCGTGTTGCGCGGATTGGCTGAGGAATAAGCAAGCGCAGGCACCAGCGTGGTCAGCGCCTGGGTGTTGACCGCCAGCGACCGATCGAGCCACGCGCCGCCCACCACGCTCAACGCCGCGGGAACGCGCTGCGCCGGTTCGGGCCGTTGGCGCGCCGTCACGACGATATCGTTGGCCGGCCCTGGCAAAGGTTGCGGATCGGCAGCCGAATCCGCCCGCGCCCCGTCCGGCATGACCAGGAGTGCCGCCAGGGCGAGCCCGGCCGGCGCCACTTTGCACAAGTGGCGTTTCGTCGCTGAATTCATGGATCTATTGCCCCTGGATACTGCACCGCGGCCAAGCCGCAGTGTCATATTTTGTCACCCCAGGCTATATTTCATGAAACACAGCATAGCGCAAGGATCATCCCAAACCCCCGAAAATGCGGCGCCCCTCGCCATCAATTCCGTCTATTTTGCGTCAATCCTTTGTCACGAATGTGTCATCAAAACGTCATAGGGGCGGCCAACAGCCCTGAACGGACACTTCGCCTCATGCGTATCCTGCCTTGCCTTTTCGGCGCCGCCCTGGCCGCTACCTGTATGCTTGCCCCCGGCGCCGCCCGCGCAGACACCGACACGCAGGGCTGGGGCGGATTGACCGTCACCGCCAAGGCCGGGCCCCACTGGCGCGTGTCCAACGAAACCATCTTGCGCACCGGCAACACGCGCGGGTTCTACGAACTCGAAGACAATTTCATGGTCGGCTACAAGCTGGACAAGACCTTCACCGTGTGGCTCGGCTACACCCACGATCCCAACTACTTGCACGGCGATTTCGCGGTGATGGAGCGTCGTTTCCGCCAGCAGGTCTCGTTCGACAATTTCGCCCACCTGGGCCCGGTGCGGTTCAACGGCCGCATGCGTCTGGAACAACGCTGGCGCGACAACATGCCCGGCACCGGCTGGCGCCTGCGCCCGTTCATCAAGGCCAGCCTGCCGGTGGCCAAAGACAGCAAGGTCATGATCGTGGCCAGCCACGAAAGCTTTATCGACCTGAACAAGACCACGTTCCAGACCGTCAACGGCGAGGAGCGCATGCGCAATTTCATCGGCGTCAATGCGCCGATCACCAAGACGCTATCGGTCGAAGCCGGCTATCTCAACCAGCACGGCATCCGCCCCGGCAAGCTCGACAGCAGCGACCACGTCGCCTCCGTGGCGCTTACTCTCGCGCTGTAATTTCCGCGCGATTCGACGCTTCGACCGGCTGGCGCCTCTTTCCCCGGCTGCCCCGATCGTTCGTCGATCCCCGTGCAGCCGCCGGCGGCGCGCACGGGGCCGGCCCGCCTTGCCATGCCGAACCGGGGGGAACGGCGTGGCAGGGCGGGCCGATCCGGCACGCTGGCGCCCCTGCCCCTTGCCTTAACGGCCGCACGCCCGTAGCGGGCGGGCGAGCACCAGCAAACCTGTCAACTCCGGAGTCGAACCATGGTCCCCCGTTATGCCCGCCCCGCGATGACCGCGATCTGGGAACCCGAAGCGCGCTATCGCATCTGGTTCGAGATCGAGGCCCATGCCACGCAGAAGCTGGGTGACCTGGGCGTGGTGCCGCAAAGCGGCGCCAAGGCGCTGTGGGACTGGTGGGCGACCAACCCCACGATCGACGTGGCCGCGATCGACGCGATCGAAGCGGTGACCAAGCACGACGTGATCGCCTTCCTCGACTGGGTGGCGCAGCAGGTTGGCCCCGAGGCGCGCTTCATGCACCAGGGCATGACCAGCTCCGACGTGCTCGACACCACGCTGGCGGTGCAGCTGGCCCGCGCCGCCGATATCCTGCTGGATGACATCGACGCCCTGCTTGCCGCGATCAAGCGCCGGGCGACAGAGCACAAGTATACCCCGACCATCGGCCGCAGCCACGGCATCCATGCCGAACCGACCACCTTCGGCAAGAAGCTGGCCGAGGCCTATGCCGAATTTTCGCGCTGCCGCGCGCGCCTGGTCAATGCCCGGGCCGAAATCGCCACGTGCGCCATTTCCGGCGCAGTGGGCACCTTTGCCAACATCGATCCGGCCGTGGAAGAATACGTGGCCGAAAAGCTGGGCCTGAGCGTCGAGCCGGTGTCCACCCAGGTGATCCCGCGCGATCGCCACGCGATGTTCTTTGCCACGCTGGGCGTGATCGCCAGCTCGATCGAGCGCCTGGCCACCGAAGTGCGCCACCTGCAGCGCACCGAAGTGCTCGAAGCGGAAGAATACTTCTCGCCGGGGCAAAAGGGTTCGTCCGCCATGCCGCACAAGCGCAACCCGGTGCTGACCGAAAACCTCACCGGCCTTGCCCGCGTGGTGCGTTCGGCCGTGACCCCGGCGCTGGAAAACGTGGCGCTGTGGCACGAGCGCGATATCTCGCACTCGTCGGTGGAACGCTTCATCGGCCCCGACGCCACGATCACGCTCGATTTCGCCCTCGCCCGCCTGACTTCGGTGGTGGACAAGCTGGTGGTTTATCCTGAGCGGATGCAGAAGAACCTCGATCGCATGGGCGGCCTGGTCCACTCGCAGCGCGTGCTGCTGGCCCTGACCCAGGCCGGCGTGACGCGCGACGAGGCCTATCGCCTGGTGCAGCGCAACGCCATGAAGGTGTGGGAATCCGACGGCCAGCTTTCGCTGCTCGAACTGCTCAAGGCCGACGAGGACGTGACCAAGGCCCTGACCGCGCAGCAGATCGAGGAAAAGTTCAACCTGGACTATCACTTCAAGGCTGTGGATACGATCTTCGCCCGCGTGTTCGGCGAATAATGCAAGTGCTGGCGCTTCGTTTACAATCTGCCTAATGTCCGCCACCCGTGCATGGGGCACGGCAGGTTGAAGGTGAAGCGCCACACATGAAGCAGATCCGCATCGTCTTGTGGCTCGCCCTCGTTGCGGCCTTTGCCGCTTTCATCGTGATGAACGCGGAAACCGCGCGGGTGAATTTCTGGCCCTATGGCGCCGGGTATCTGCATTTCGACTGGCCGGTGGGATTTGTCGCGCTGGTCTTTTTCCTGGCCGGGTTCCTGCCGCCCTGGGCGGCGGGCCGCCTGCGCCGCTGGCGCCTCAAGCGCCGCATCGCCACTCTGGAGTCGAGCCTGGTGAGCCAGGCCGGCACCTATCCCGCCACCGATGCCGCCATTGATGCGGCCCAGCCGGACATCCACCCGTGAGCAACCCGATCTATCTTGCCGTCGATCTTCCCCGCCTCGATGCCGCAGTGGCGCTGGGGCAAAAGGTGAAAGGGCACGTCGGCGGGTTGAAGCTGGGTCTGGAATTCTTTTGCGCGCATGGTCACCACGGCGTTCTCGAAATGGCCAAGATCGGGTTGCCGATCTTCCTCGACCTGAAACTGCACGACATTCCCAACACGGTCGCGGCCGCGATGCAGTCGATCCATGTGCTGCAGCCCGCGATCGTCACCATCCACGCCGCTGGTGGGCGGGCGATGATGGAAGACGCCAAGGCGGCGGCCGGCGAAGCGTGCAAGGTGGTGGCCGTAACCGTGCTGACCAGCCTGGACGATGCCGACTTGGCCCGCACCGGCATTGCCGGCACCCCGCACGACCAGGTGCTGCGCCTGACCGACCTTGCCCAGGAAGCGGGCCTCGATGGCATCGTCTGTTCGGGCCACGAAGTGGGCGAAGTCCACCGCCGCTGGAAGAATGGCTATTTCGTGGTGCCCGGCCTGCGCCCGGCCGAAGGCAAGGGCGCCGCACTGGGCGACCAGAAGCGCGCCATGACGCCGCGCGCCGCGCGCGATGCCGGCGCATCGTGCCTGGTGATCGGCCGCCCGATCAGCCGCGCCGAAGACCCGGTGGCCGCCGCTCGCGCCATCGAAGCCACGCTGTAAGCACCATGCCGACCGCTGTGGAGCCAAAGTTCAGGCTGGCCACCTTGGCCGACCTGCCCGCGCTGCGCACCCTGGTGGAACGTGCCTATCGCGGCGATACCGCGCGCCAGGGCTGGACGCACGAGGCCGATCTGCTCGATGACGAACGCACGTCGGACGCAGAACTCGCCGCCGCGCTTGCCGCCGCCGACAAGCGCGTGATCGTGGCCGAAGCCGGGGATGGTGCACTGGTGGGCACGGTCACACTGGTGGGCTTGCCCGGCAGCAGGGCCTATCTCGGCATGCTCTGCGTTGATCCCGATGTGCAGGCCGGTGGCCTGGGGCGGGCGCTGCTGGCGCAGTGCGATGCCATGGCCAAGACAGAACTGGGCGCCCGCGCCATCGAAATGACCGTAATCGACCGCCGCCCTGAACTGATCGCCTGGTACGAGCGCCGCGGTTATGTCCGCACCGGTGAAACCCGCCCGTTCCCCGGCACCATGGCGGTCGATTTTGCCATGGTCGTGCTGGAACGCCCGCTTACCTGAACGGTTTCCCCTGCAACGGTTCAGCGCGCCGCAAGCTCGCTTCGGCCATGCCTGAACCGTAACAAACGGAGACCGTCCCCGATGAAGCGCCTGATCCTTGCCGCCAGCATTGCCGCCCTGCCGCTGGCCGCGCTTGCCGTTCCCGCCCATGCCCAATCGGTGCAGACCGCCCCTGTCGTCAGCCCCGGCGCTACCGTCCTGACCGTCCAGGCCGAAGGCCGCACCACGCGCGTGCCCGATCTGGCGGTGTTCTCCGCCGGCGTCACCAGCGAAGGCAAGACGGCGAGCGAAGCGCTGGCCGCCAATGCCCGCGCGATGAATGCCACGCTGTCCGCGCTCAAGGCCAGCGGCGTGGCCGCGCGTGACATTCAGACCAGCAATCTTTCGGTCAGCCCGGTCTATGGCCAGCAAAAGCGCCTGCCCGATGGCAGCACCGAAGGCGATCCGGTGATCGTGGGCTATCGCGCCACCAACCAGGTGCAGGTCAAGCAGCGCGACCTTGCCCGCTATGGCCAGGTGATCGACACGCTGGTGAAAGCCGGCGCCAACGAAGTGAACGGCCCGAGCTTCCAGCTCGACAAGCCCGACGTGGCCCAGGACGAAGCGCGAGTCGACGCGGTGAGCAAGGCCCGCGCCCGCGCCGAACTCTATGCCCGCGCTGCCGGCCTCAAGGTGGTACGCATTCTGACCATCAGCGAAACCGGCGGCTGGTCGCCCCAGCCGCCGATGCTCTATGCCCGCGCCGACAAGATGATGATGAGCGCCGCACCAAGCCCGGTTGCCGCCGGCGAACTGGACGTGAGCGCATCGGTCACCATCACGTTCGAGCTTGCACCGCAGTAAGCAAGCCGCCACATGGGCTGGTCATGCCAGCCCCTGCTATCAAGATCTGCGGAATCAACACGAGTGCCGCGCTCGACGCCACGCTTGCCGCGCGCGCCGAATACGCCGGCCTCGTGTTCTTCCCCCCTTCGCCCCGGCACGTATCGGTGCGCGATGCCGCCACGCTTGGCGCGCGCAACGCCGGGCGTGCGCGCCTGGTCGGGCTGTTCGTGAACGCCGATGACGCCACGATTGCCGAGGCCGTGCGCGCCGCCCGGCTGGACGTGCTGCAACTCCACGGCGCGGAAACGCCCGAACGCGCCGCCCAGCTCAAGGCGCAGTTTGGCTTGCCGGTGTGGAAGGCGCTGTCCATCGCCGCCCCTGCCGACGTTGCCGCCGCCACCCGCTATGCCGGCGCGGCCGATCTGCTGCTGTTCGATGCCAAGGCGCCCAAGGGCGCTGCCATTCCCGGTGGCCTGGGCCTGGTGTTCGACTGGACCTTGCTCAAAACCTATCGCGGCGCCACCGCCTGGGGCCTGGCCGGGGGTCTTTCACCCGATAACGTTGCCGATGCGGTGCGCCAGACCGGCGCCGAACTGGTCGATGTCTCGTCCGGCGTGGAAAGCGCGCCCGGGGTCAAGGACGAAAGCCGCATCCAGGCCTTCTGCCGCGCCGCGCGTTCGGCTAATTGAAGGTCCGGCTTCGCCGGATTTGCGGCACCGGCCCGCTCCCCCACCCGACCTCCCATAGGGTACTATCGTTGGGAGGTCGGGTGGGAGAGCGGGCCGGTGCCGCAACGAAAAAGGGCGACGCTCGCGCGCCGCCCTTTTCCCGCTGTTCGGATCGGTGCGATCAGAACTTCAAGCCCACGCCGGCGGTCACCGCGTCGCGGTTGCCCAGGCCTTCGTCGGCGATGTAGTGGCGGTATTCCACCTTGCCGTAGAACTTCTGCAGGAACGACTTCTGCACGCCGGCGCCGAAGTTCCATGCGCCGCCGCAGTCAGAGCACGGCGTGGTGGCATAGCCGCCCACGGCATAGAGCTTGGTGCCGGCCAGGTTGGCACCCAGGCGACCCGAAACGCCAACCGAAACGCGCTTGGCATAGCTGTTCAGGATCTTGTCGGCCGACACTTCGACGCCACCGAATGCGGCAGGGCCAAGGTCATAGTCGTAACCGGCAGCAACGCCAGCCGTGGCATCGGTGCTGTCGTGATTCCACAGCACGCCGCTGTGCGCTTCGACGCGGACCTCGTTGGCCATAGCCGGGGCAGCTGCAGCCAGGGTACCGGCGAGCGCGAGAAGAACGAGACGCATAATAAACCTCCTTGCATTCAAGCCGCCGTTTTGCGCGGCGGTCGAGTGGGCAAGTAGTCCGCGCCTCAATCCTCAACAAGTCAGAAAAATGACATTTCTGACTCTAACATAGTACACATGGCATTTTTGCCACAGTTTCTGTCATTTGTGAAAGGATTCTTCTTTTCTGAACAAATAGACAGAAAGTATCGTTGCAGTATTTGAAAACGCAAAAAGGCGGCCCCATTACAGGACCGCCTTCACGACGTTGCAAAACGCTCTCTAACGCCGGCACATTACGCCAGGATGAACGCGCAATGATGCAAATTGCGGAAATGGAATTGCATAAATCCGAAGCGTGAACCGGGCACATCGCGTGGGGGCCCATGGCCCGCAACCGCCCGTTGGGCCATGAATCTGGACAAGCGCCGCGCCCTCTGCCAATCGGCTGGACCATGACTGTCCAGAACCCGAACAGCTTCCGCAATCAGCCCGACGAGCGTGGCCACTTCGGCCAGTTCGGGGGCCGCTATGTTGCCGAAACGCTGATGCCGCTGATCCTCGATCTCGAGACGGAATACCGCAAGGCCAAGGCCGATGCGGCTTTCCAGGCCGAGTTCGACGATCTGCTCGAACACTATGTCGGCCGGCCGAGCCCGCTCTATTTCGCGCCCCGGCTGACCGAGGAACTGGCCAAGAGCGCGCCGGAAGGCAAGGGTGCCCAGGTCTGGTTCAAGCGCGACGAGTTGAACCACACCGGCGCGCACAAGATCAACAACTGCATCGGCCAGATCCTGCTGGCCATGCGCATGGGCAAGACGCGGATCATCGCGGAAACCGGCGCCGGGCAGCACGGCGTGGCCACGGCCACCGTCTGCGCGCGTTTCGGGCTGCCCTGCGTGGTCTACATGGGTGCCACCGACGTGGCGCGCCAGGCGCCCAACGTGTTCCGCATGAAGCTGCTGGGCGCGCAAGTGGTGCCGGTCACCTCGGGCGCGGGCACGCTCAAGGATGCGATGAACGAAGCGCTGCGCGACTGGGTCGCCAACGTGCACGACACGTTCTACATCATCGGCACCGCCGCGGGCCCGCACCCCTATCCCGAACTGGTGCGCGATTTCCAAAGCGTGATCGGCCGCGAAGCGCGGGCGCAGATGCTCTCGCGCGTCGGCCGCCTGCCCGATGTGCTGGTGGCCGCGATCGGTGGCGGCTCCAACGCCATCGGCCTGTTCCATCCGTTCCTGGATGATCCTTCGGTCAAGATGCTGGGCGTGGAAGCGGCCGGCCACGGGCTGGACAAGGAACACGCGGCCAGCCTTGCCGGGGGGCGCCCTGGCGTGCTCCACGGCAACAAGACCTATCTGTTGCAGGACGAGGATGGCCAGATCACCGAAGGCCATTCGATCAGCGCGGGCCTGGACTATCCCGGCATCGGCCCCGAGCACGCCTGGCTCAAGGATATCGGCCGGGTGGAATACACCTCGGTGACCGATACCGAGGCGCTCGACGGCTTCCAGCTGCTCTGCCGCACCGAAGGGATCATTCCCGCGCTCGAACCCAGCCATGCCATCGCCGCTGTCGCCAAGCTCGCGCGGACGCTGGACAAGGACCAGATCATCCTGGCCAACCTTTGCGGGCGTGGCGACAAGGACATCTTCTCCGTCGCCAAGCACCTGGGGGTAGAGCTGTAAGGGCGGAACGCCCTAGCCTCCTCATGCATCGTCACCCCGGACTTGATCCGGGGTGACGACGATAAAGGTGCGCCCCTTTGCATCCAGCAGGGAATAACGTAGTGCGCTGCCCGAAAGTGACGAAGACGATGGAAGGTGTTTTGAAAATGCTCTCGCAGGCGTTGGCAGATGCGCGGCTTGCCCCTCTCCCAACCCTCTCCCCCGAAGGGGAGAGGGCTTGACCATGTCCCGCCTTTCATCCGCCTTTGCCAAGGGCCACGCCACGCTGGTCTGCTTCGTCACCGGCGGGGACCCGACGCCCGAAGCGACACCCGCGATTCTCGATGCGCTGGTGGCTGGCGGGGCCGACGTGATCGAGCTGGGCATGCCGTTCACCGATCCCATGGCCGATGGCCCAGCGATCCAGAACGCCAACTTGCGCGCGCTGGCCGCAGGCACCAAGACCGCGCATATCCTGGCCATCGCCAAGGGCTTTCGCGCCCGTCACCCTAACGTGCCGCTGGTGCTGATGGGCTATGCCAACCCGATGATCACGCGCGGCGCCCAGTGGTTTGCCGATGCCTGCGCCGATGCCGGCGTGGACGGCGTGATCTGCGTGGACATTCCCAGCGAGGAAGACCCGGAACTGGGCCCGGCGCTGCGCGCGCACGGCATTTCGCCCATTCGCCTCGCCACGCCCACCACCGATGCGGCGCGGCTGCCCGCCGTGCTCGATGGCTCGGGCGGGTTCCTCTATTACGTTTCGGTTGCCGGCATCACCGGCAAGCAATCGGCCGCGCTCGCCTCGATCCAAGAGGCGGTGGCGCGGATCAAGCAGACCGCCACGATCCCCGTTGCCGTGGGCTTTGGCGTGCGCACGCCCGAACAGGCCGGTGGCATTGCCGCCGTGGCCGATGGCGTCGTCGTCGGTTCCGCGCTGGTGGATCTCGTGGCCCAACACGGCGCCGATGCCGCCGGCCCGGTGCGCGACCTGGTCGCTGCACTGAGCGCGGCCGTGCACGCGGCGCGAAAGGACATTGCATGAGCTGGATCAACCGCGTTCGCAACGCGCTGCCCTTCACCCCCAAGCGCGATACGCCCGACAACCTGTGGATCAAGTGCCCTTCGTGCAGCGAAATGCTGTTCACCAAGGAGTATGAAGACAACCAGTCGGTCTGCCCGCGCTGCGACCACCATGGCCGCATCGGCGCCGATGCGCGCCTGGCACAGCTGATGGACCCCGGTTTCGTCCTGCTGCCCGCGCCCAAGGTGAAGGAAGACCCGCTCAAGTTCCGCGACACCAAGAAGTATGCTGATCGCATCAAGGCCGCCCGCGCCGCCAACCCGCATCCCGATGCACTGACCAACGCGGTGGGCCGGATCGAAGGCAAGAAGGCCGTGGTCGGCGTGCAGGAATTCGCGTTCATGGGTGGATCGATGGGCATGGCCGTTGGCAATGCCTTCATCGCCGGCACCGAGCGCGCAATCCGCGAAAAGTGCCCCTATGTCGCCGTGACGGCGGCGGGCGGCGCGCGCATGCAGGAAGGCATCCTGTCGTTGATGCAGATGCCGCGTTCCACCGTGGCGATCAGCCGCCTGCACGCGGCGGGCCTGCCCTATATCGTGGTTCTCACCGATCCGACCACCGGCGGCGTGACCGCCAGCTATGCCATGCTGGGCGACGTGCAGATTGCCGAGCCGGGTGCCCTGATCGGCTTTGCCGGCCAGCGCGTGATCCAGGACACGATCCGCGAAAAGCTGCCCGAAGGCTTCCAGCGCGCGGAATACCTGCACGCCCACGGCATGATCGACATGGTGGTGCACCGCCACAACCTGCGCGCCACCCTGGCCGAAACCATCGATTACCTGATGGCCGCCAAGGCCGCCTGACACGAACGCGCCCCACCCCCGCGCCCGCGCGGGGGTGGATCGGCGGGAGGGGGTTTCGTGAAGGACTTCGCGATTTCCGAAAATCCGGCAGTGCAGGCCCAGCTCGATCGGCTGGGCGCGCTGTCGCTGCCGCAAGGACGGCTGGGCCTCGACACCGTGCGCGAGCTCTGCGCGCGTCTGGGCAACCCGCAAGACCGGCTGCCGCCCGTGTTCCACGTGGCCGGCACCAACGGCAAGGGTTCGACCTGCACGTACCTGCGCTTCATGCTGGAAGCGCAGGGCCTGCGCGTGCACACCGCCACCAAGCCGCACCTGGTGCGCTATAACGAGCGTATTCGCCTGGCCGGCCAGTTGATCGACGATGCGCTGCTGGCCGATCTGCTCAAGCGGGCGCTCGACGCCGCAGAGCCAGACCTGAAGCCGAGCTTTTTCGAAGTGACCACCGCCGCGTTGTTCCTGGCCTTTGCCAGCGTGCCGGCGGATGCCTGCGTGATCGAAACCGGTCTGGGCGGGCGGCTGGATGCCACCAACATCCTGCCAACAGCGGCCTGCGCCGGCCTTGCCACGCTGGGCCTCGATCACGAGGCGTTCCTGCTTTCACCCGATCCCGGCATTCCCGCCGCCGCGGCGCAAGATCCGCTGGCGCGCATCGCCTTTGAAAAGGCCAGCATCGCCAAGCCGGGCGTGCCGCTGGTCACGCTGGCCTATCCGCCCCACGCAGCGCAGGTGGTTGCCGATACGGCCGCGACGCAAGGCGGTATCCTGGTGCCGCGCGGCGCGGCGTGGGATGCCAGCGTGGATGGCGCAATCGTCTATCGCGATGAGCGCGGATCGCTTACCCTGCCGCTACCCGCGCTGGCGGGCGCCCACCAGGCAGAAAACGCTGCGCTCGCCGTGGCCATGCTGCGCCACCAGAGCGCCCTTGACGTAAGCCCGCAGGCCATGGCCGATGGCATCCGCGCCGCGCGCTGGCCTGCCCGGCTGCAACGGCTGGGTGCCGGGCCGCTGACGGTGCAAGTGCCGGGCCGCACGGTGTGGCTCGATGGCGGACACAATCCCGATGCCGGCCTTGCCATCGCCCGCCACCTCGCCGCGCAGCCCCCGGTGCACGTGGTCATCGGCATGCTGGCAAACAAGGACCCCGGCGCGATCCTCGCCCCGCTGGGCGATCATGCGCTGTCCATCTCGGTCGTCCCCGCGCCCGGCCACGATGCCCACCGGCCCGAGGATTTCGCCGCGCACAGCGCCCTGCCCGTGCGCAGCTTTGCCGATGTGGAAGCGGCCCTGGCCGCGCTGCCGCCGGGCGGCGACGTGCTGATCGTCGGCTCGCTCTATCTGGCCGGCGACGTGCTGCGGCGGAATGGCGAAGTGCCGGATTGAATCGGCAGGCGTGATTTCCACCACCCCCAACCCCCTCCTCTGAAGAGGAGGGGGCTTAGATATCAATTCTTTACTCCCCCTCCTCTTCAGAGGAGGGGGTTGGGGGGTGGTGCGAAGCCACGCGCAAGGCCCCGCGCGACACCCTTGCCCATTCCAGCAGCACGAAGACCACCGCCAGCCCGCCGGCCAGCGCGGCATAGCGGAACACCGTGGCATAGCCATAAAGGTCGAATGCCTCGCCCGCGATCCCGCGCCCCAGCGAGCCGATCAGGAACGTGAGCGAGGACAGCAGCGCATATTGCACGGCGGTGTAGCTGCGGCTGACGATGCCCGACATATATGCGACGAATGCCGCCCCGGCGATGCCGGTGGAGATGTTTTCAAAGCTGATCGCCAGAAGCAGGCGCACCATGCGATCATCGAACCCGAACGCGCCGAACAGGGCGTGGAGGCCAATGGCATGGCCCACCCGGTCGATCAACGGGGCGCCTTCGGCCAGATCGGCATAGACGAAATTGCCCAGGATGGGCAGCACCGCACCGATCAGGATCGTGGGCATGCGCCCCAGCCGCACGAACAGGAAGCCACCCAGGCTGATCCCGGCAATGGTCATGAAAATGCCGAACAGCTTCGAGGCAAAAGCCACCTCGTCCTTGGAATAGTGCAGGAATTCGAGATAGAACGGAAAGGCAAAGCTGGCCCACATGTTGTAGCACAAGGTGTAGGTCAGGATCATGCCGACCACGATCAGCACGCCCCAGCGCAAGCGGCCGACCAGTTCGGCCAGCGGCGCCACCAGCGCCACGTAGAGATGGTTCATCGCCGTGCGTACCGGGCCATGGTCCATGTCGGGCGCGGCAAGTACGGCCACCTGCCGCGTCTTGAGCGCGTTGACCACCGCCGAAACCAGCAGCGGCACGGCCACCGTGGCCAGCACGATCAACGGCCCGGTTTCGCGCGTGAAGCTGGCGACGGAGGGGTGCTTTTCCCCCGGCCCCAGCGGGCTGAGCATCTTGACCATGAACAGCACGATCGTGGCAATCGCCCAGGCCCAGCTGGCCCCCACCACCGCCAGCGCGGCAGTGCGGGCGGACGCGTTGAGTTCACCCACCTGCCCCAGCGTGGCGTGCAAGGCGCCCTGCTCGGCGCGCGGCGTATCGGGCGCGCGCAGCGTGACCACGAAGACCAGGCCGATCAGCCCGGCCATCAACAGATAGACCAGCGGCCAGCTCATCCGCCCGGCCATGACCAGTGCCAGCGCCCCACCCACGATCGAAGCGATGCGATAACCAAACTGATAGATCGAGGAAAGCAGCTCGACGCTGGCCTGTTCGTCGGCCACGTCGATCCGCCAGGCATCGATCGCCACGTCCTGCGTGGCCGAAGCCAGCGCGCCCAGGAACGCGAACAGCGCAAATGTGCCGATGGCACGGGTGGGATCGGTGGCGGCCAGCCCGGCAAAGCTGAGCACCAGCACCCCCTGGCACAGCGCGATCCAGCTCTTGCGGCGGCCCAGCCGCTCCAGCCCCGGCAGCGCCAGGCGATCGACCAGCGGCGACCACAGGAACTTGAACGAATAGGACAGCCCGATCCACGACAGCACGCCGATGGTGGCCAGGTCGATCTTCACTTCGCCCAGCCAGGCGTTGAGCGTGCCGATCAGCAGCGCATAGGGCAGCCCGGAGGAGAACCCGAAACCCAGCATCGTGGCCGACTTGCGCGATTGCAGCGCCAGCTTGAACAGGCGCCAGCCCTTGGGTTTCTGTGGCGCGGGGGCCGATGCCATCGTGGTCTCCTGGTTGCTCGCTGGGCACCCTAGGCGCGGGGAAGGCCCTTCGACAAGCGCAGGGCGAACGGATTTCACGACCGAGGTGCCGTTCGGGCTGAGCCTGTCGAAGCCCCAAGCACCCCCATCCGCCGCCACTTTGACGCAAAGGCGGCAATGGTCTATGGGCCGGCGATGACACTTCCCCCAAAAGGCAGGAGCGGCCGCCCGGGACGGCCCGCCGCTTCCAACAAGGCCGCAAGTACACGCCGTCCCGATGGCAAGCCGGCGCCGCGCGCAGACCGCGCCGCGCCGCGTGACGGCAGCAAGCCCGCCGCCAAGCCGGCGGGCAAGCCGCAGGCCCGGCCTGCGGCCAAGATCGAAGGCAAGCTGAGCCCCAAGCCGGTTGCGCCCAAGCCCGCTGCGCGGCGCGACGATCGGCCGAGCGGCATGGCCCAGGCCAGCTCGCTCACCCGCCCGCAGCAGGGCGAACGCCCGTTCCGCATCGCCAACCATCCGGCCAAGGCGGCTGCCCGGCCCGCAGCCAAGCCCGCCGCCGCGCCGGCCCAGCCGCGCGAGGAAGGCCGCGAGGGCGAGCGCATTGCCAAGCTGCTCGCGCGCGCCGGCGTTGCCTCGCGCCGCGAAGTGGAGCGCCTGATCACCGAAGGGCGCGTGCGCCTGAACGATGAACTCGTCACCACGCCCGCCACGATTCTCAAGAACCTCAAGGGTGTGAGCGTGGATGGCAAGCTGATCGCCGCCGCCGCCCCCACCCGCGTGTTCCGCTTTCACAAGCCAGCCGGCCTGATCACGGCCGAGCGCGATCCTTCGGGTCGGCCCACGATCTACAACGCGCTGCGCAACGCGCTGCCGCCGGGCACGCCGCGCGTGATGCCGGTGGGACGGCTGGACCTCAACACCGAGGGCCTGCTGCTGCTGACCAACGACGGCGAATTGAAGCGCGCACTGGAGCTGCCCGCCACGGGCATCCCGCGCACTTATCGCGCCCGCACCTTTGGCGACATCTCGCAGAACCAGCTGGAAGAGCTGATCGAGGGAATCGAGATCGAAGGCATTCACTATGGCCAGATCGACGCCAACATGGAGCGGCGCACCGGCCGCAACCAGTGGATCGAAATGACCCTGACCGAAGGCAAGAATCGCGAAGTGCGCCGCGTGCTGGAGCATCTGGGCCTGCAGGTCTCGCGCCTGCTGCGCACCGCCTATGGCCCGTTCGAGCTGGCCGACCTGCCCCGCGGCGGGGCCGAGGAAGTGCCGCAGGTTCTGGTCGAGCGCTTCCGCAAGACGCTCAAGACCCAGCCCGCGCAGGCAGCCCAGCCGGCCCAGAGTGCCCAGCCCGCCAAGCCGGCCACGCCCAACACGGAAAATTGAACGAATGCGTATCATTGCCGGGCAATGGCGCGGACGCAAGCTGAACGCGCCCGCCGGAGACACCACCCGCCCCACGTCGGACCGCACGCGCGAGACGCTGTTTTCGATGCTGACCAGCCGGTTGGGCGATTTCGAAGGCCTCAAAGTGGCCGATCTGTTTGCCGGATCGGGTGCGCTGGGGCTGGAAGCGCTGTCGCGCGGGGCGGCGCATTGCCTGTTCGTGGAGCAGGACGCGGCCGCTATCCGCGCGATCCGTGCCAACCTCACCGCCTTCCGCGTGCAGGCCCAGGCCGATGTGCGCGCCTCGTCCGTCCTGTCACTGGGACCGGTCAAGGAACCGCTGGACCTGATCCTGCTCGATCCGCCCTATGGCACCGGCGCGGGCGCGGTGGCGGTGGACAAACTGGTCCGGCTGGGCTGGATCGGCGAAGGCACCTGGGTGAGCCTGGAAACCCACGCCGACGAAGCGCCGCAGATCAAGGCCTGCGAAGTGGAAAGCGAACGCAAGGTGGGCAAGGCACGGCTCACGTTGCTGCGCTTGAAGGCCTGACAAGGGCAGCGCCGGCGCCCTTCGACAGGCTCAGGACAGGCCCCTAGCGCGCTGGCTTGGGCGCCAGCAGCACACCCGCCAAAGTCACCGCCCCTGCCACCGTCAGGAACAGGCCCACGCTGGCCGTGCCACCGCGCGCCGCCAGCAATTGTGCCGCGAACGGCGCCAGCGCGCCGCCGATGATCCCGCCCACGTTGAACGCGATCGAAATGCCGGTGTAGCGCACCGGCACGGCATAGAGCGTGGGCAGCCAGGCGCCGAGCGGGCCATAGACCAGCCCCATCACGAACAGCGCCAGGGCCAGCGTGGCAAAGACCACCGGCAGATGCCCCGATCCCAGCCCCAGGCCGAAGACCAGCCCGACCAGCGCCGTGAGCCCCGCGCCCACGCGCAGCACGGCGGCCGGCCCGCGCTTGTCTGCCCACCAGCCAGCCAGCGCGATGCCCGCAGCCAGGAAGAAATTGGCGGCCAGCTGCACCGCCAGGAATTCCTGCTTGGCATAGCCGAGCTTGGTGGTGGCAAATGAAAGCGCGAAGGTGGTGGCGAGATAGAAGATCGCAAAGCAGGCGACGACGCCCGCGATGCCGGCCAAGACCGCGCCGGGATGATCGGCCAGCAGGCGACCGACCGGAACCTTGGGCGGAGGCGCGGCTTCCACCGCTTCACGGAAGGCGGCGGTTTCCCCGATCTTGAGCCGCACCCACAGGCCCAGGCCGACCAGCAGCGCGCTGGCCAGGAACGGCACGCGCCAGCCCCAGCTGGCAAAGGCGGCTTCGGGCAAAGTCAGTCCGAGGATCAGGAACAGCCCGTTGGCAAACAGGAAGCCGAGCGGCGCGCCCAATTGCGGCGCCGCGCCAAAGCGCGCTTCCCAGCCCTTGGGCGCATTTTCAACCGCCAGCAGCGAAGCCCCGCCCCATTCGCCGCCCAGGCCAAAGCCCTGGCCGAAACGCAACAGGCACAAGAGCGCGGGCGCCACCGGCCCCGCCATGGCATAAGTCGGCAGGAAGGCGATCAGCATGGTCGATCCGCCCATCAGCATCAGGCTGGCCACCAGGGTCGACTTGCGCCCCACGCGATCGCCGAAATGGCCGAACGCGATGGCCCCCACCGGCCGCGCCACGAAGGCCAGGCCAAATGTCATGAACGAAAGCAGCACTTGCGCCTCGGGCGCCTGGGCCGGAAAGAACAGCGGCCCGATCACCAGGGCCGCAGCCGTGGCATAGATATAGAAGTCATAGAATTCGACCGCCGTACCAACCAGGCTGGCAGCAAGAATCCGGGCGTGCTGGCGGATGGGATGGACGGCGTGGAGCGGGGTGGGCGCGGTCATAACGCACGCGACGTTCCCGCCGGCCGGTGCGTTGTCAAGCGAACAATGATCTTGTGCACCGCACGCAAAAGGGGCGCCGGTTTCCCGGCACCCCTTCCCCGTTGGCCCGTCCCATTGTCAGGGCAACAGTGTTGCGACCCTTCAGGGCTTGTCGGTTACACGCCGCCGCGGTTGCGGCAGTTGTCCGTGACGGTGCGCGAACACACCGGATACTTCTTGGCGGGCATCGCGCTGGTATCGCTGTTCGCAGCGTACTGGCTGTTGCTGCCGGCCGTCGCGCTGCTGCCGCTGTCCGTGGCAGCATCCGCCGCCGGAGCGGGCGAAGGCGCCGTGTTGGCCGCCATGCCGCCCGAAGTGCTGGCCTGGGCGTCAGCACCGGCGGCGGGCGCCGGCGGCGTGCTGCCGGCAGCCGATGCCGTGGCACGGCCCTGGACCTGCGCCACGATCGACGGCCAGATCTGGGCGCGCTGGTCGGGCGTCATCGCATAGACCTGACCACGCTGGGTATCGTTCAGCGCCCACCAGCCCTTCTGCTGGTCAGCATTGAGCGACCAGAAGTATTCCTGCTGGGCCGAGGGCCAAGCATCATACTTGGCCTTCAGATCGGCCGGCCAGGCATCATACTGGCCCTTCTGCTCGGTGGTCATCGAAAACGGCCCGGCAGGCGCTGCGGCAGCGGCCGCATCCGCAGTCGCGGGCGGGGTGGTAGCGGCCGACTGGGCGTGCAGTGCAGCCGGGATCGAAGCAACGGCAAGCGCAAAAGCGCTGATAGACATGATCTTTCGCATGGGGATCTTCTCCTGTTCCCAAGATCAGAATTTGTCCAAGTTACGCCCCATCCCTTCATTTCGTTTCCGTCCAATCGGCAAGGCGTGATCTTGCGTCGATCAGCCGATCGACTTGCCCCTGGCATGCGACAAACCGTGTTTTTGTTGATGTATGACAGATGAATAACCGGCAATCACCGCGTCCGATGGCAAATGGCTCGGGGCAAATCCGCCTTGCGCGCGCGCATCCAGTTCCCTACTTGTTCCACGGTGACGAGCTTTGCCCCCCCTTCCCATGCCGCTGGAACAGAACCCGACTGGCTTTCCGGCCTGAACCCGCCGCAGCGCGAGGCCGTGCTGACCACCGACGGGCCAGTGCTGATGCTGGCCGGCGCCGGCACGGGCAAGACCGCCGCGCTGACCGCACGTCTTGCCAACCTGTTGCGCCAGCGCCTGGCCTATCCTTCGCAAATCCTGTGCGTCACTTTCACCAACAAGGCGGCGCGCGAAATGCGCGAGCGCGTGGGGCATCTGATCGGCCCGGCGGTGGAAGGCATGCCGTGGCTGGGCACGTTCCATTCGATCGCGGCCAAGATGCTGCGCCGCCATGCCGAACTGGTCGGGCTGACCAGTTCCTTCACCATCATCGATACCGATGATCAGTTGCGCGTACTCAAGCAGTTGATCCAGGCCGAAGGCGTGGATGACAAGCGCTGGCCGGCAAAGCAACTGGCCGGGCTGATCGACCGCTGGAAGAATCGCGGGCTTGCCCCGGCCGACCTGGATGCCGGGGAAAACGAAGCCTATGCCAACGGGCGCGGCGCGCATTTCTATGGCCTCTATCAGGACCGCCTGCGCACCATCAACGCCTGCGATTTCGGCGACCTGACGCTGCACATGCTGACGATCTTTCGCCAGCATCGCGATGTGCTGCAAACCTGGCAGGACCGCTTCCGCTATATCATGGTGGACGAATACCAGGACACCAACGCGGTGCAGTATTTGTGGCTGCGGCTCTTGGCGCAAGTGCGCAAGAACATCTGCGTGGTGGGGGACGACGATCAGTCGATCTATTCCTGGCGGGGCGCGGAAGTCGCCAACATCCTGCGCTTCGAAAAGGATTTTCCCGGCGCCAAGGTGATCCGGCTGGAGCAGAACTATCGCTCCACCCCGCATATCCTGGGCGCGGCATCGGGCCTGATTGCCGAGAACGCGCAGCGGCTGGGCAAGCAATTGTGGACCGAGCAGGACGGCGGCGACAAGCTGCGCGTGATCGGCGTGTGGGACGCGCCGGAGGAAGCGCGCCGCGTGGGCGAGGAGATCGAGCGGCTGGAGCGCGAGGGCTGCCCTCTGGATCGCGTGGCGATCCTGGTGCGCGCGCAGTTCCAGACGCGCGAATTCGAAGACCGCTTCATCCAGATCGGCCTCGCCTATCGCATCGTCGGCGGCTTCCGCTTTTACGAACGCGCCGAAGTGCGCGATGCGCTCGCCTATCTGCGGCTGGTGGGCCAGCCTTCGGACGACCTGGCTTTCGAGCGGATCTTTAACACGCCCAAGCGCGGCCTGGGCGACAAGACGCTGGAGAAGCTGTTCCGCTTTGCCCGAGCGCAACAGGTGCCGCTGCTGCGTGCGGCCTATGACATTGCCGATACCGACGAATTGCCCGCGCGCGCGCGCAACACGCTGCTGGCGCTGGTGCGCGATTTCCTGCGCTGGCGCGACCAGGTGGCGACGCTCTCGCCCGCCGAACTGGCGCGCACGATCCTGGACGAAAGCGGCTATACCGGCGCGCTCCAGGCGGAAAAGAGCGCGGAGGCAAATGGCCGGCTGGAAAACCTTTCGGAACTCGTCCGCGCGATGGAAGAATATGAAACGCTGGGCGATTTCCTGGAGCATGTGAGCCTTGTCATGGACAACGAGGCGGCGGCCAACGAGGAAAAGGTCACGATCATGACCATCCACGCGGCCAAGGGCCTGGAATTCGACCAGGTGTTCCTGCCCGGCTGGGAAGAGGGCGTGTTCCCCTCGCAGCGCGCGCTCGATGAAGGGGGCCTGGCCAGCCTGGAGGAAGAGCGGCGCCTCGCCTATGTGGCGATCACGCGGGCGCGGCGGCGCTGCACCATCCTGCACGCGGCCAACCGCCGCATCTATGGCCAATGGACCAGCGCCATCCCCTCGCGCTTTATCGAGGAACTGCCCGAAGACCATATCGAGCAGGAAACCACGTTGTCGGGTGGCGCTTCGATGTGGCGGGCCAACTGGAGCGAGGCGAGCGATCCCTTTGCCGACGTGGCGCGCAACCATCCGGTCAAGGCCAGCACGCGCGGGCCGGGCTGGCAGCGCGCGGCCAATCAGATGTTCGATCCCAAGCCGCGCAAGATTGCCGAATCGACGCGCAGCGCTGCCAGTTTCGCCAGCAAGCCGCGCAGCGATGTGGCCGTGGGGGCGCGCGTGTTTCACGACAAGTTCGGTTACGGCACGGTTCAGGGCCAGGAAGGCAACAAGCTGGAAATCCTGTTCGACAGCGCCGGGGAAAAGCGCGTGCTCGACAGTTTCGTGAAACCGGCCTGAGCCAGGCCGCAAGGGGACAAGCGATGCGGGGATGGCAGCGGGGGGCGGCCAGAACATGGGTTGGCGCAGCGGCCCTGGTCGGGGCAAGCGGGCTGGCGGCAACCGTTGCCTGGGCCTGCGCGGATTCGTCCTGTTCGCCGGTCTGGCGGCTCGATGCGCCCGATTACGCCTGCGAAGGCCGCGCGATGCTCAGCCCCGGCAACGACACGCGGATCAACCTGCTGCTGTTGATGCGCAGCCTGGCGCCAGTGAGCGACGCGGGCGCGAGCTATGCCAAACCGGACTGGGACGATGGCCAGTTGGGCCATGTGTTCTTCAGCTGGAAGGGCCTGCGCGAAACGCTGTGGCCGCAAGCGCCCGAGCCGGAAACCGCCGCCTCTGAACCGGCCAGCGAGTGCGCAGCACCCAAGGCCGCACAGGATGCCTTTGCCGCTGCCTTGCTGGCCGACAAGGCCGTTGCCGAGAGTGATCGCACACTGCTGATGACCCTGCGCACCAAGGCGGGCTGCGCGGATGCCGACATGGCGATCAAGACCACCAGTGCCGCCGGGCGCGGCTATCTGGATTACCTGCTGGGCGCCGATGCCTTTTACAAGGGTGAGTATCCCGCTGCGCTGGTCGGCTTTGCGAGTGCATCGCGCAGCGCCTCTCCGTGGTTGCAGGAAACCGGAAACTACATGGTCATCCGCGTGGCCCTGCGCCAAGCGGTAGCCAAAGCCATTGACCAGTACGGCGATTTTGCCGGCCTGGACAAAATCGACAAGACCGCAGCCCAAGCGGCGGGCGAAGCGATCGACCGCTATTTGACGTCCTATCCGCAAGGCCGCTATGCCGCCTCGGCGCAAGGGCTGCGGCGCCGCGTCCTGTGGCTGACCGGGCAGGACGCCGCGCTGGCGCAAAGCTATGAGGCCATGCTGCGCGCCACGCCTGGCAACAGCGAGGCCGCTGCCGATCTGGCCGAGGAAATCGACAATACGCTGCTCCAGCGCGAGGATGGCGTGAAAGCCGTGGTCGGCGGTGGCAAGACGCCGCTGCTCATGGCCGTTGCCGATCTCAAGGCGATGCGCCCGCTCGATCCGGCCAAACCCATGCCGCTCGACGCGCAAACGCTGGCGGCACAGGCGCCGGCCTTTGCCGGGCATGACGATCTCTATGGCCTGCTCGGCGCCACGCGCGCCTATTACGCCGGGGAAGCGCCGCGCACGATCCTGGCCCGCCTGCCCGATGCGGCGCGCAGCGCCAGCTACACGCCGCTGGCGTTCAGCCGCCAGGTCTTGCGCGGCATGGCGCTGGCCAAGGCGCACGATACCAACGAGGCCGGCTTCTGGCAGGAACTGATGGGCGGGGCCAAGGGGCTGTGGCAGGGGCAACTGGCGCAACTGGGCCTCGCCCTGCGCTGGCAGCGCGACGGGCGGATCGACCAGGCCCTGGCCAGCGCCTCCCCGATCAAGGACACGACGCTGCGCCAGCTGATGCTGCAGACCATGGCCGCGCCGGCCACGCTGCGCGCCAATGCAGCAGATGCCACACGCCCTGACGAGGAACGCAACGTGGCGCGATTCACCTTGCTGTACAAAGGCCTGACGCGCGGCGCCTATGCCGATTTCACCCGCGACCTGGCGCTGGTGCCGGCCGATCCCAAAGTCGACTTGACGGCGTGGTATGGCGCCGGCCTGCCGACGCCGCCCGCGCAGCGCTTTACGCGAGGGCAATGGTCCGATGTCTTGCCCTGCCCGCCGCTGGTGCAGACCGCCGCCACGCTGGCACGCGATCCGGCCAACCAGACCGCGCGGCTGTGCCTGGGCGAATTCTACCGCCTCAACGGGTTCGACGGCTTCGCGCTCTACACCCCATTTGAAAAGGTGGAGCAACTGGGCCGGGGCAAGGACCAGTTTCGTGGGCCCATGCTGGCGCGCGACGCGATCTATGCCGCGATCATTGCCGACAAGAGCGCAGCGGCCGATCTGCGCGCCTATGCGCTCTATCGCGCGGTAATGTGCTATGCGCCGTCAGGTGCCAATGGCTGCGCCGGGCCGACGCCCGATTACGCCGCTTACCAGGCGCAGCAGGTCTCCAAGGCGCAGCGCAAGGCCTGGTATGACGAGTTGAAGGCCCGCTATCCCACCAGCCGCTGGGCCAAGAGCCTGCGGTATTACTGGTGAAGCGGCGCGCCCTTGCGCTGGCCGCGCTCGCCCTGATGGCGGGTTGCCAGCGCCAGCAACCCAAGCCGGTGGAAACGCCGGCAACCAAGCCGGACGAACCGAAGGTCGACGCCCACGGCTTCGACGCGTTCTATGTGTGGCCCGGCGTGCGCCCGGCCGCCGATCTGCACGCCCACACACTCTACCTGCTCGATGGCGAAGTGCGCCGCCGGCCCGGCCCGGCGCGCTTCACCCGGTTGCGCGCAGGGCTGCCGCGCCTGCCCGATGCCGATCTGTGGCTGGTGGTGCGGATCGACCGGCTGGACCTGAACCCGCGCACCTGGGCGATGATCGTGGCGGACATGGAGCGATGGCAAGCCGCCGGCAACCACCTGGCCGGCCTGCAAATCGATTTCGACGCGGCGACGCAAGGCCTCGATCGCTATGCCATGTTCCTGGCCGATGCCCGCGCGCATCTGCCCCGCCCCTGGCGCCTTTCCATCACCGGGCTGATGGACTGGAGCGCCAATGGCGATCCGGCCGCGCTGGCCCGCCTCAAGCCGGTGATCGACGAAGTGGTGGTGCAGACCTATCAGGGGCGCAGCACGATACCGGGGTATGACGCCTATTTCCGCAAGATGGCGCATTTCCCCCTGCCGTTCCGCGTGGCCCTGGCCGAAGGCGGCGATTGGACACCGCCCCCTGCCCTGGCCCACGAACCGCAGTTCAAGGGCTATGTCGTGTTCCTGATGCCCAAGCAGTTGAAGCGCTGAATCCAATTCACATTCGCCGATCGGCGAATGTGAAGTTCGGCACCGGCCCGCTCCCCCACCCGGCCTCCCATAGGGTACTATCGTTGGGAGGCCGGGTGGGGGAGCGGGCCGGCGCCGAACCATCCGAAACGCTCAGGCCTCCATCGCGTTGCGACCCAAGCGCACGGTGGCGCGATGGCCCACGCTGGCGGCCGTGCTGCGCTGGCGGATGGTATCGACCATGATCCACTCGTTGGTCACCGCCTGCGCCGTCACGGTCAGCGCCATGTAACCGCGCCGCGCCGTATCGCACCAGGCGAGTTCGGGATTGGCGCCGACCAGGCCACGCGCCACCGTATCGGGCGCGGTGCGCACGTCGTGCTCGTATCCGGGCGAGGTGACGGAATGCCCGGCAAATTCCACGGCGGCGGCATGGCCATCCTGGCGCAGGTTATAGGCCCAGGCGTTGTGGCTATCGCCGGAAATGACCACGGTGTTGCCACCCAGCGCCTGCGCGCTGCGCAGGAACCGCGCGCGCGCCGCCGGATAGCCACCCCAGCTGTCATAGTTGAACGGCAGGCCCAGCTTGGCCTGCGCCATCCCGCTCTTGAGGTAGGCGGCAACCGGCGCCACTTCGTTGGCCAGCCAATCCTGCGCGCTGGCGGGCATGACAGTTTGCCCCATGATCGTGCCAAAGCCCACGATCTGCCACGGGCGCCCGCTCTTGACCGAGGCTTGCATGGCGCCGGCCAGCCAGGCTTCCTGCTCGCTGCCCATCATCGTGGCCGCCGGATCCTGCCAGGCGCCATCGCGAAATGCCTTGAGCGCGGCGATGGGATCGGCCACCTTGAACAGCGGCGCCACATCGGGCTGTTGGGTGCGGCCGAGCAGCCGCGTTTCGGTGCGGAACAGCGTGGCCAACCCGCCGATATCATAGGCCTTCCACGGCGCCTCGCTGACCGGCATCCATTCGCGATAGACCTGCATCGCGGCATCCTTGCGCACGCCCCAATCGCCTTCGGTGGCCGGATCGTGGTGCTGCGCGCCGCCAGACCAACTGTCGTTGGCGCTTTCATGGTCGTCCCACTGTGCGATCATCGGAAATCGGCGATGCAATTCCTGCAGATCGGGATCGGCGCGATAGCTGGCAAAGCGCAGGCGGTAATCGGCCACGTGCACGGTGTTGGCATCGGGCAGGATGGCACGACCCGCGACCGCATCAACCCCTTCGGGATAGTGACCCGGCGCATATTCATAGAAATAGTCGCCCAGGTGAATGGTGCAGTCGAACGCATCATTCTGAGCCGCATGGGCATAGGCATTGAACCAGCCGAACGGCAGGTTGGAGCACGAGAACACCGCGGCGCGCCAGGGCTGCTGGCCATCGGCGGGCAGCGTGCGCGTGCGACCCACGGGCGAGCGGGTGCCATCAGGCGCGATGAAGCGATAGAAATAACGCCGCGCCGGGGCGAGGCCGGTCGCGACGATCTTGACCGTATGATCACGCCACGGCCCGGTCTGCATCGTGCCACCGGCGAAGGCGCGGGCAAAATCTTCGGTCTCGGACAGTTCGACGCGCAGATCGGCGACGCCGCCATCGGTGGGCACATAGCGCGTCCAGAGCAGCACTTCGTGGGCGCCGGGTTCGCCGCTGGCCACCGAATGGGTGAACCCGCGCGCGCCAATCAGCGCGGCGGCCCGTGCCCAATCCGGCGCCAGCAGTGCGCCGGCACCCAGCATGGCAGTCTTGATGATATCACGACGGTGAAATTGCATGGTCGTTGTCCTGTATGGCCAAGGTGCGGCGTGATCAGAAGCGGGCGCTGGCTTCGATCCCGTACATGCGCGGTTCGCCCGCAATATAGGTGGGATCGCCAAAGCTGCCGCCCGTGTTGCCGGCATCGAGCAGGTAGTGGCGGTTGAACAGGTTGCGCACATAGCCACCCACGGCATAGCGCCCCTGTGGCCCGAGTTCGAAGCCGGCACGCAAGTTGGTGAGCGAATAGGCCCCCTGCGAAATCGCCGCCTTGTTGGGCATTTCGAAGAACACGCTGGAGCGCGTGTTCCAGTTGGGCGCGAAATAGAACAGGCGATCCTGGCCCAGCGGCACGCGCAGGTTCACCGCCAGGGCCGCACTGAAATCGGGCTGGAGACGGAAATGATTGCCGGCATAGGCGCTGAGCGCATTGCTGCCATCGATGCGGCCGTGCAGCCAAGCCGCCATGCCGTTGACCGACAGGATCGGGCTGATCTGCCAGTTCCCTTCGAATTCCACGCCAGGGTTGTGCGCGCTGCCCGCCGATTGCGTGGTGGTGACGCCATTGGTGGTCACGGTCACCTGGAAGCCGCTGTAAACCTGATAGAACGCCGACAGTGCACCGCTGAACGGCCCGATCCGGCCCTTGATGCCGGCTTCATAGTTCCACAGCTTTTCCGCCGGGATCGGCAGGACATTGGCCGTGGTCGCCGTCTTGGCCGTAACCTGCAGCACCGGCGAATAGCGCCCTTCGCTGATCGTGGCGTAGAGGTTCACATCCGGGCTGAGACGATAGAGCACGTTCACGCGCGGCAGCACGGCGTGATAGTTGCGATCCGCCATCAACAGGCCGCCATTGGTGCTGACCACGCCAAGCAGGCTGGTGTTGACGCCATAGGCAGCCAGGATCGTCGAATTGGGCTGGACCGAACTGTATTCCGACTTGCGGTGTTCGAACAGGAACCGCGCGCCGGCAGTGATTTCCAGGCGCGGCGTGGGGGTGAACGTCACGTCGCCGAACACCGAAAAGGTCTTGTTGACGCCCTTGTTCATGTAGCTGGAGGTGTAAGGCAGGCTCGATGCCTTGCCCCCGGTCAGCAGATAGGTCGCGGTCTGGCCGGCCGCGTTGGTGGCCACGCCGTTGGCATTCACGCAACCGGTGCCCGTGCCCACGCCATAGGCGGACAGCACTTTCTGGAACGCGGCGAAGCTGCTGATCGCGGCGCAGGCCAGGTAGGTGCCTTCGTCGGTCGAGAACGGCACTTTCTGGAAGCTGTTTTCGACAAAGGCATTCCAGCCGAACGTGGCGCGCCAATGCGTGCTGTCGTAGTTGAAGCGGCCTTCGTGGCTATATTGTTCGCCCTGCGCGTCTTCGGCAAATTCGAGATAGAACGCGCGGCTGCCATCGGCATCGAACACTTCGTGCGAATGGAACGTGCGGAAGCCGTTGACGGTGGTGAACGTCAGCCCCGGCGCCAGTTGCACCGTGCCCGTCAGGTTGACGTCGTGCACGTCGCGGTTGATCCCCAGCTTGGCTGCGCCCAGGGCGCTGGCGCTGTAAGGCGATCCGGACAGCTGGGTGGTGCCGAACGGATCGGACGCACCCTGGCTGGTGGGATAGACCAGGCTGGTGAAGCCGGTGCCCGGGTCGCGCTGGCGGTCATAGGTATAGACCAGATCGACCTTGACCGCGGCGGTCGGGGTCCAGCGCAGCGAAGCGCGCGCGCCCCAATCGTTTTCGCCGTTCAGGTCATCCTGCCCGGGCTGGATATTGGTGGTGTAGCCGTGGCGATACTTGTGCGAAAAGGCCACGCGCCCAGCCAGCGTATCGTTGCCCGCGTTGACATAGCCCGACATGCGCGTGCTGTTGTAATTGCCGTAGCTGGCGTTGAGCCCGGCGGAAAAGCCCGCGCGCGGATGGGCCGAGATCATCGAGACCGCGCCCACTTCGGCCGCCGTGCCGAACAGCGTTGCCTGCGGCCCCTTGACCACTTCGATCCGCTCCATATCGAACAGATCCTGCCAGGCGCCCCGCGCGCGGCTGATATCCACGCCGTTGTAATAGACCGAGACGCGCGAACCGGCCTGGGCAGAGCCGCTGTCCGACGTGATCCCGCGAATGACGAAGCCGGGGTTGTTGGCGCTCTGCTTCTGGATCTGCAGGCCCGGCACGAAAGCGGCCATCTCGCCCAGTTCGGATACGCCAAGCTGATTCAGCCGGTCCTGCGTGACGGCCGAGACGGTCAGCGGCACGTCCTTGAGCTTCTGCTCCCGCTTTTGCGCAGTCACGACAATATCGCCCTGGACGACATTGACGGCTTCGCCCGTGGCACCGGCAGGATCGGCGCTGGCCGTATCGGCTGGACCCGACGCGGCGGGTGCGGCGGCCAGGGCTGAAACGCTCACGAACGGCAAGGTGCTGGCTGCTGCCAGCAGGGAAAGAGCAAGGCGACGCATGAGACCCCCATCGGTTCCGGTTGAGCCATGCCGGCCCAACGCGCCGCCCTTCCCCGCCACCGATTGGTGACAGCATCATGAAACCAGCCCGCGATTTCGCGTCAGCCAGTCTCATTTTCTCATTATTTCACAACGGGGAAGCCTATGCGCCGCGGCACCAGCCGGCCGTTCAGGCCAGCTTGGCCCGGATCGCCGCCACGGCCGCAATCACGCCCGCGCCATAATGGCCGGCGCGGAACTGGGGCACCATGTGCTGCTGCATGATCGTGGCGCAATCGGCATCGCTGAGCGCGCTGCGCAGCCCGTCGCCCACCGCAATCCGCGCCTGGCGCTCGGCCGGGGCCACCAGCACGATCACTCCATCGTCAACGCCCTTGCGACCAATGCCCCAGGCATTGCCCAGGGCGCGCGTAAACGTGGCAATGTCTGCGCCGCCCAGGCCGGGTGCGGTCACCACCACCATCTGATGGCCGGTGCGCCGCTCGAAATCGCCAAGCGCACGATCGAGTTGGGCCACTTCGTCCGGTGACAGCACATGGGCTGCATCGGTAACGCGGCCAGCCAGGGTGATCGCCACAGGTGCGGACGCTGCCCCCGGGACGGATGCAGCATCCGTGTGGCCCTGGCCGATCGACCAGGCCAAAACGCTTGCCCCGGCGGCCAGGGCCACCAGGATCAGAGCCAGCCGCGCCGCGTGGAAACGGCGCGTGCGGGTCAAAGCGCCGAAACGTGCAGGAAGCCGGGGATCGGGCCGTTCCAGTCACCCGGTGCGCTGGGCGGATCGGCGCGATAGTCGCGGCGGCGCTCGGCCTGCTGGCGCGGCGCCTCTTCGCGGGCAACCGATTCGCGCGGCGCGGGTTCGGCGCGGCGCGGCGCTTCGGATGCCGGGGCATCCTTGCGGCGACGGGCCGGCTTTTCCTGGGCGGGCGCTTCGGCGCGGACAGGCTTTTCCGCACGGGGCGCCTTTTCGGCGCGGGCGGGCTTTTCGGCGCGGCTGCTCTTGCGCGCGGGGCGTTCGGCGCGCTCCGTGCGCTCGGCCGGTTCGGCCCCGCCGATATTCAGCTCCATCACCGGAATCTTGGTGCCGGTCAGCTTTTCGACATTGTCGATCGCTTCGGCATCCTCGGGGCTCACCAGCGTGAACGCGCGGCCAAAGGCGCCACCCCGGCCGGTGCGGCCGATGCGGTGGACATAATCATCCGGGTGCCACGGCGTGTCGAAGTTGAACACATGGCTCACCCCCTTCACGTCGAGCCCGCGTGCGGCCACGTCGGACGCCACGAGAATGTTGATCACCCCGTCCTTGAACTTCTGCAGTTCGGCATTGCGCGAGGACTGGTCCATGTCGCCATGGATCTCGCCGGCCGAAAAGCCATGGCTCTTGAGGCTCTTGGCCAGTTCACGCACGGTCGTCTTGCGGTTGCAGAAGACGATTGCGGTGGTGACGTTGTCGGTGCGCAGCAGGTGGCGCAGCGCCTCGCGCTTGGCACGGGAAGCCACTTTGACCTTGTGCTGCACGATGTTGGTGTTCGTGCTGGCGGGGCGCGCCACTTCGATCGACTTGGGGTTCGACAGAAAGCGATCGGCCAGCTTCTTGATCGGCGGCGGCATGGTGGCCGAGAAGAGCAATGTCTGGCGCTGGGCCGGCAGCTTGGAGCAGATCGTCTCGATATCGGGAATGAACCCCATGTCGAGCATGCGATCGGCCTCGTCGATGACCAGCAGTTCGCAACCGGTGAGCAGGATCTTACCGCGCTCGAACAGGTCCATCAGGCGGCCCGGCGTGGCGATCAGCACGTCGACGCCTTCCTGCAGCGCCTTGACCTGATCGCCCATCTGGACCCCGCCGATCAGCAGGGCCATCTTGAGATCGTGGTTCTTGCCGTACTTTTCAAAGTTTTCGGCAACCTGGGCGGCCAGTTCGCGAGTCGGCTCCAGAATCAGGGAGCGCGGCATCAGCGCGCGGCGCCGGCCATGGGCCAGGATGTCGATCATCGGGAGCACGAAACCGGCGGTCTTGCCGGTGCCGGTCTGGGCGATGCCGATGATGTCGCGCATCATCAGGACGGAAGGAATGGCTTGTGCCTGGATCGGAGTCGGCTCGTCATAGCCGGCGTCGATAACCGACTTAAGCAGTTCGTCAGAGAGGCCGAGATCGGCAAACTTCATGCAGATTATGTTCCGAAAGCAGGATGGCCCGCCCTTCTGGCAACGAAGCGCCGTGCGCGCGACGCCACCATGGGTCCGGGCCACCAGGACGGACCATGCGCGGCCCGACACTCGTTGCGGGCTCGCTATGCCGAAACCTGCCGGAAAGTCAAGGAAAGCCGCCAGCGGCGAGTGGCTCAGTGGCCCATTTCCTGCAGCCGCGTGATCATGCAGGTGGCGCCGGCCCGCGAATGGATCGAATCGCGGCCCGCGCACAGCATGCCGTCGCTGCTCCGTTCGGCATAGAATCCCACATAGAAGTCACGGGCACTGCACGATTTTTCCAGGCTCGCCACCACCTGGCGGCGATCGCGCAGCATCAGCACGATCTGGCTATCCGATGCCGACGGCGCGATTGCGCCGATCCCGCCGAGCGCCACGCAGGCCCTGTTGCCATGGCGGCCTCGCGGCACCAGCAATGGCTGGGGCAAGGGCGGTGGCGGCGGCAAGTCGCGGCCAAAGCCGGGGGTGATGCGAATGATCAGGCGCTGCTCGATCCGCACCTGGCGCCAAGGTTCTTCCGAAAGGCTATCGGCCAAGGTGCCCTGCCCATCGCGAAGATCGGGGGCGGCCTCGCTCATCGGGCCGCTGGCGCCATCGCGCAAGGGCTGCGGTGCGATGGCGGCCGGCGCGGCCTGAACGATCGGCGCAGTCCGTCCCGCCGGCGCCACGGGCACGGCATCAGGCCCAACGGCAACGCCCAGAAGCGCCGCCATGGCCACGAGAGGATGGACCAGACCAGGCATCAGCAAATCGGCAACGAACCTACGATCCCTCATGTCCGTGGCCCGGCGCCCCCCTTGGCACCCGACCCGAACCGATTGGCGCCCTGCCTTGCAGCCGACGCTTGAACAGCGCCTTAACCCGCCCGCGATGAAAAAGGAATTGCTGCCGGGCGCGCAGGCGCGTAGCCGGTGGCCATGGTCGAAACGCTTGCACCCCGCGCGGAAACCGCGCCGTTCCTGGAAGCCGCCGCCGCCCTGCTGGGCGCCAAGGGCTTTACCACCGATCACGACACGATCGCCCCCTGGCTGACCGATTGGCGCCAGCGCTTCACGGGCCGCGCCTTGGGGATGGCATCGCCTGCCAATACCGAGGAAGTGGCCGCCCTGGTGCGCCTGTGCGCCACCCACGGCGTGCCGATCGTGCCGCAAGGCGGCAACAGCGGCATGTCGGGCGGGGCCACCCCTGACGAGACCGGCCATGCAGTGGTGCTCTCGTTGCGGCGCATGAATGCCATCCGCCAGGTGGATACCGCCAACCGCAGCGCCACGTGCGAGGCCGGCGTGATCCTGCAAGTGCTGCACGAAGCGGCCGAGGCCGAGGGCTTGCGCTTCCCCCTGTCGCTGGGCGGCAAGGGTTCGGCCACGATCGGCGGCCTTGTTTCCACCAATGCCGGCGGCACCCAGGTTTTGCGTCATGGCTCGATGCGCGCACTGGTGCTGGGGCTGGAAGCGGTGATGCCCGATGGCAGCGTGTTCAACCAGCTGGTCCCGCTCAAGAAAGACAACCGCGGCTTCGATCTCAAGCAATTGCTGATCGGCTCGGAAGGGACGCTGGGCATTGTCACGGCCGCCACGCTCAAGCTGGAGCCGGCGGTGGCCGCGCGCGAAGTTCTGTGGGCCGGCACGCAGAGCCTGTCCAAGGCGCGTGAGCTGTTGCTGCTGGCCGAACGCCTGGCCGGGCAGGCGCTGGAAGGCTTTGAAGTGATGCCCCAGCACAGCCTTGACGCGGTGCGCGACTATCTGCCGGGCGCGCGCCAGCCGCTGGCCGAAGACCACCCCTGGCACGTGCTGATCGAGATGGTTGCCGATGCCGATGGCGCCGAACGCCTGCCCGAACTGGCGCAGCGGGTGCTGGAAGAGGCGTTCGAGGCCGGCCTGATCGACGATGCGACGATGGCCGCCAATGAAACCCAGGCCGAAGCGTTCTGGAACCTGCGCGAATCCATTGCACCGGCCGAACGGGCACTGGGCCCGGCGGTGCAGCACGATATCAGCGTGCCGGTAGAAAAGATGCCTGCCTTTGTGGAAGAAGCCGTTCCGCTGCTGGAAGCGCAATGGCCCGGCACCCGCGCCATCGGCTTTGGCCACCTGGGCGACGGCAACATCCATTTCCACGTGATCGCGCCCCAGGGCGCCGATCGCGCCGCGTGGGAAGCCGGCGATGGCAAGGCAATCAGCCACCAGGTTCACGACATGGTCACCGCGTGGGGCGGCTCCATCTCGGCCGAGCACGGGATCGGCCAGTTGAAGCGCGACGAACTGGCGCGGCTGGGCGATCCGGTGGCGCTGGCGATCCTCCGGCAAGTGAAGCAGGCGCTCGATCCGCAAGGCCTGATGAACCCCGGCAAGCTGATCTGAAGCGGCGCACTGGGGGGACGGCATTCGTATCCAGCACCGAAACGGGCACGTTTCGGCCGATAAACCCCCAGTCCCGCGCGGCCTCGCGCTTGTCACTGCACCCTTGAGGCCTTATGCCCGGCGCGCGCCCGTGCTGGCCACGGGCCCATTATCGTTTTCGGAGAGAGTTCATGGCCAGCGCGCCGCAAGCCAACCTGCCCCTGTTCTACAAGGACCTCATGCCGCTCAACACGCGCGACCACGCCACGTGGCGCGCACGCGGCGCCCAATCGGCCCCGTGGCTGATCGGCCAGCATGCCGTGCCGCTGACCGTGGAAGAATTCCCGCAGGCTGCGCGCCACTTCCCGATCATCTTCGCTTCGGGCGACAATCCCGTGCCGCTGGCGCTGATGGGCCTGAACGAAGGCGTGAATGTCTTCGTCAACGAAGAAGGCAAGATCGACCAACCGATCTACCTGCCCGCCTATGCGCGCCGCTATCCCTTCATGCTCGCAAAGCTCACGCCCAACAGTGAAGAGCTGTCGCTGTGCTTCGATCCGTCGAGCGGCCTGGTCGGCGAATTCGAGGATGGCGAGCCGCTGTTCGACGGCGACCAGCCGAGCGAAGCGACCAAGCAGGCCCTGCAGTTCTGCGAACAGTTCGAACAGGCCGGGCAGCGCACGCAGGCGTTCATCGATGAACTCAAGAAGCACAACCTGCTGATGGAAGGCGAAGTCGCCATCCAGCAGACCGGTGTGGACCAGCCGTTCATCTATCGCGGGTTCCAGATGGTGAACCAGGAAAAGCTGCGCGAAATCCGCGGCGACGTGCTGCGCGGCTGGGCGCAGAGCGGCCTGCTGCCGCTGCTCTATGCCCACATCTTCTCGCTCGACCTGATGAGCACGATCTTCGGCATCCAGGCCGAACAGGGCAAGGCTCCGGCCCCGGTGGCCGTGCCGGCGCTGTAATACGCCATTGGTGCGTTTTGGTGCCGGATGACCGGCGCCAAAGCCCAAACGAGAAAGCCCCCGCCGGCAACGGCTGGGGCTTTTTTCGTGCTCGATGGCACGCGCGATGATCACCCGGCACGCGCCGCGGCGATGCCTTTTCTGCAAAAAATGGTGAGAATCAGGGTGCTTGGTGCGTTCACTGAACCGCAAATGTATTGCCCGTTCAGGAAAGGGCTGCCTAGCAAACAAAGATTTTCGGCAAATGCAATAAATTTCTGCATCACCCCCTTGCATGGTTCGGAAGTGTTGCCTATCTTCATCACATCAGGCCGGCGCTCCCCTCATGGCCCGGTCTGATTGGTGCACTTGGTGCACCTCCTCCCTGAACCTTGGCCACCTGGAGATACGTCTCCAGGTGGTTTTTTCTTGGCCTTATTCGGCCGCGCGCGGCCATCGCTGCGCTGCTTGGCCCAGAGCGGCGACTTCGCCCGCCAGCACGCGCACCAGCCCGGTGACGGTTTCCACCACATCGGCGAGCCCTGCGCCCGGTTCGGCCAGCGCCGCATCGAGATAGGCGCTGCGGTCGATTTCCACTTGCACCGCATGCACCCCCGCCTCGCGCCGGGCTTGGCGTTCCAGGCCATAACCGCCGGCGTAAGGGCGATTGTGTGCCGCCCGCGCGCCGCAGGCGGCCAGATGGGCAAAGGCCGCCGCCATCAGCGGGCCGGCACAGGCCGCGCCGAATCGGTCCCCCAGCACGTAGGTGGGTGGCAATTCCCCCTCTTCCCGCCGCGCCAGGGGTGGCATGGAATGCAAATCGATCAGCAGGGCCGCACCCCAGCGCGATGCCAGGTCGGCCAGCACTTGCGCCAGGGCCAGGTGATAAGGCGCATGAATGCCGGTGATTCGCGCCTGGATTTCTGCTGCCGGGGTGCGCTGGCGCCAGATATCGCCCAGCCCGGCCAGGCGGCGCGGCACCAGGCCCAGCCCGCTATGCGCGCGGCGCGCCGCCATCGGCCCGCGCGCAACCGGCGGAAAATCGGGCAGGGCGGGATCGGGCAGGATCATCTCGCGATCGAGATCGTCGGGCGCGCGATTGAGATCGATCATCGCGCGGGGCGCCCGCGCGATCAGCAAGGCCGCGCCGGTCTGCCGCGCCACGGCCTGCGCCACCAGATCGACAAGGCGGTCTTCCAGCCGTTGCGCCGCCTGCGCGGGCTGGCGCATCGCGGCAAGCAGGCCTGGCGGATAGGCCCGGCCGGCATGGGGCACGGCAATGACCACAGGGATCGGCGCGGGCATCGGGCGATGCAGGACAAAGGCCGGCCCTGCATCACCGGGAATCGCGCCGCCTTCGGCCTGGGTCACGCTATCCTGGCTTGTGGCAGGCACACAGGAATGGGATGCAGGCACTGCCCCATCGCGGCACGAATCAGGGGCGGGACCATCGGTTGCATCCATGCCCATTGGCTGCAATGCTTTGCGCGTTCTGTCAAAACCCCACGGGTGCAAAAGCGGGCAAAGGACGCGGCCGATAAAGCCGATGCTGGCGGCCGGAGATTGTTAACCCGCCGGGCGCTATAGCAGCACCCCGGCTGCGTGCCCCGCCGGCAACGGCGACGCGCGACTGCCGGGTGCATCTGGAAAACGACATGGAAAATCAGAAGGGTAACATGATCCGCATCCTGCTGGCCGAAGACGAGGAAGCCATGCGCACTTATCTGGCGCGCGCGCTGGAAAACGCCGGCTACAGCGTGGTGGCCGTCGATCGGGGCACCGCGGCCGTGCCCCTGCTGGAACGCGAGCGTTTCGACCTGCTGCTGTCGGATATCGTCATGCCGGAAATGGACGGGATCGAGCTTGCCCAGCGCTGCAACGAAATCAGCCCTTCCACCAAAGTGATGTTCATCACCGGGTTTGCCGCCGTCACCCTCAAGGCCAACCGCGAGGCACCGCAGGCCCGCGTGCTGTCCAAGCCGTTCCACTTGCGCGACCTGGTGATGGAGGTCGACCGCATCTTTGCCAACGCTGCGTAAAAAACCACATTTGCCCCCTTGCCAAGGCAAAACGGCAAAGGTAGTGGGGCGCTCCCGACGCCGAGCGGCTGACGGAAAATCGATGGTGCCGGGCGTATAGCTCAGTGGTAGAGCACTATGTTGACATCGTAGGGGTCGCAAGTTCAATCCTTGCTACGCCCACCATCGGCAAAACCCCGCTTCGGCGGGGTTTTTTGTTGTCGGTGAAGGGGCGGCCGGGGCCGCCCCTTCCGCCCATGATCAATCCACCGCGATGAAATGATCGGCGAGCTTCGCCGCGGTGAACCCGTGGCTGTAGCTTTGCGGATCGAGCGGCAGCATCGTGGCGTTCCACCGGTTCCAGTCCTGCGTCAACGCAGCGAACACATCGGGATGCAGCGCCTTGAGATTGCCGCGCTCCAGCGGGTCGGCTTCCACGTCGAACAGGAAGCTGTTGTCCCCGATCTTCAGGTATTTCCACTTACCCCTGCGCGCGGCCTGCTGGTCGTGCAGCTTGTAGCGCCAGTAGAGCGTGCGCTCGGGCAGCGTGCCGCCGGCGATCGCGGCGCGGATGTCGATGCCATCGGGGGCAAACGCCGGATCGGGCGCGCCGCCCGCTGCCGCCACGAAGGTGGGCAGCCAGTCCATCGAGATGATCTGCGCCTCGCTGGTGGTGCCGGGCTTGGCCAGGCCCGGCCAGCGCACGATGGCGGGGATGCGCAAGCCGCCTTCGAGCAGTTCGGTCTTCTTGCCGGTGAACGGCCAGGTATCGGCAAAGCGTTCGCCGCCATTGTCGCTGGTGAACACCACCACGGTGTTGTCTGCCTGGCCGGATTCGGCCAGCGCCTTGAGAATGCGGCCAACCTGCAGGTCAAGCCGCTGTACCATCGCGGCATAGGTCTTCTGGCTGCCGCCATCGAAATGCATCAACGCTTCGGGGTCTTTCGACTGTGCCAGGCGCTTGGATTCGCTGTCGTCATCAGGCGTTTCCCACGGCCAGTGCGGCGCGGTGAAATGCAGGCTGAGCAGCCAGGGCTTGGCAATCCCGGCGTTGCGCTTGACCGCCGCCACGGCATGGTCCCCGATCAGGTCGGTCAGGTATCCGGCCTGTTGCACCGGGGTGGCCCCGTCCCACAGATCCGGCTTTCCGCCCGAATTGGCATGGGTGTAATAGTCCACCGCCCCGCTGCGGATGCCCCAGAATTCGTCATAGCCGCTTTTGAGCGGATCGTAATCGGGCAGGCTGCCGAGATGCCATTTGCCGATCAGGCCGGTGGCATAGCCGGCCTTGCGCAGCAGCGAGGGCAAAGTGGGCTGGCTGGGCGGCAGGCCCACCGCGCGCTGGGCGAGTGGTTCTTCCAGGCCCACCGGCAAGCGATACTGATAGCGCCCGGTGATCAGCGCCACGCGCGTGGCCGTGCACACCGCGCTGTTGGCATAGGCCTGGGTAAAGCGCACGCCCTGCGCTGCCAGCGCATCGATGGCGGGCGTGGCATAGTCGCGCCGGCCATAGCAAGAAACATCGGCATACCCCATGTCATCTGCCATGATATACAGGAAATTCAGCCTCTTGCCCGCTGATGCTCCCGCGGGCGCGGCCAGCGTGGGCGATGCCAGGGCCGCGCCCCCGGCGGCAAGACCGGCGAGGGCAGCGCGGCGGGACAAGCGGGAGGATGACATGGCAAGGCTCCTTGATCGGCAATGGCGAACGCCAATGCGAGGCTTGGGAAATGGTGGCGGAGAGTTCGGCCGGGCGTGCAACATTGTCTACAAAATTAATTGAGCGCCACGCATAGCCCGGCTTGGGCGGGTTTCCTCGGCAATTGCGCCACATGCGAGCCAACTGCGCTTGATGTTGCCACGCCAGGCGGGCCACCTGCCCGGGATGAATGATGCCCCCACCGATGCGACACTGGCTTGCCAGCGCCTGTACTGGTCTGCCCTGCAAGACCGGTGGGACCGCCGCACGCGCCAGGCCGCCACCTGGCTGGCGGGTGAACCGGGCGTGGTGGACATCGGCTGCGGACTGATGCCGCTGCGCGATCATCTGCCCGCCGCCACCCGCTATGTGCCGGTGGATATCGTCGATCGCGGCCCGGGCACGGTGCTGACCGATCTCAACGCCGATCCCCTGCCCCCCTTTGCCGAACGCGCCGCCGCCATGCTGGGCGTGGTGGAGTACGTGACCGATCTGCCGCGCCTGTTTGCGCAACTGCGGCAATTCGATCGGGTCGTGCTGTCCTACAACCACGCCTCGGTCCAGGACGTGCTGTGGGCGCTGCACCTGCGTCGCAAGGAAGTGATCTGGTTGCACCGCCACGGCCCCTTGCGCTTTGCCCGCCTGCTCGAAGACGCCGGCTGGCACATCGTGCGGCGCCACAGGGTCCGCGTGGGCGAGGCAATCTATGACCTGCGGGCCGCGCCGTGAAAACCGCAACCCCCGCCAAGAATCACCGGCCCCGTGCTTGCGCCGCGTTCCGCACCTGCTAAGGGGGCGGTAAGTTCAACTCCCCAGGCAAGGCAACAGGACGGCTATGGCGAAGATCAAGGTGAAGAACCCGATCGTCGAGATCGACGGCGACGAGATGACCCGCATCATCTGGGAATGGATCCGCGAACGCCTGATCCTTCCCTACCTCGACCTGGACCTCAAGTATTTCGACCTTTCGGTCGAAAAGCGCGACGAGACCGGCGACCAGATCACGATCGATTCGGCCAACGCCATCAAGCAGTACGGCGTGGGCGTGAAGTGCGCCACGATCACCCCGGACGAAGCCCGCGTGGAAGAATTCGGCCTCAAGAAGATGTGGAAGTCGCCCAACGGCACGATCCGCAACATCCTGGGCGGCGTGGTGTTCCGCGAACCCATCGTGATCCAGAACGTGCCCCGCCTGGTTCCGGGCTGGACCGACCCGATCGTGGTCGGCCGCCATGCCTTTGGTGACCAGTACAAGGCGACCGACACCCTGATCCCCGGCCCCGGCAAGCTGCGCCTGGTGTTCGACGGCGTGAACGGCGAATCGATCGATCTCGACGTGTTCGATTTCCCGTCGGCCGGCGTCGCCATGGCGATGTACAACCTCGACGATTCGATCCGCGATTTCGCCCGTGCCAGCTTCAACTATGGCTTGAACCTGGGCTGGCCGGTCTACCTGTCGACCAAGAACACCATCCTCAAGGCTTATGACGGCCGCTTCAAGGACCTGTTCCAGGAAGTGTTCGACAGCGAAGGCTTCAAGGAAAAGTTCGCCGCCGCCGGCATCGAATACCAGCACCGCCTGATCGACGACATGGTCGCTTCCGCGCTCAAGTGGTCGGGCAAGTTCGTCTGGGCTTGCAAGAACTATGACGGTGACGTGCAGTCCGACACCGTGGCCCAGGGCTTCGGCTCGCTCGGCCTGATGACCTCGGTGCTGATGACGCCCGACGGCAAGACCGTGGAAGCCGAAGCGGCCCACGGCACCGTGACGCGCCACTATCGCCAGCACCAGCAGGGCAAGGCGACCAGCACCAACCCGATCGCATCGATCTTCGCCTGGACGCGCGGCCTGATGTATCGCGGCAAGTTCGACGAAACCCCCGAAGTGGTGCGTTTTGCCGAAACGCTGGAGCGCGTTTGCATCCAGACCGTGGAAAGCGGCAAGATGACCAAGGACCTCGCGATCCTCATCGGCCCGGACCAGCCGTGGATGACCACGGAAAAGTTCTTCGAGGCGATCGTCGAGAACCTGGAAAAGGAAATGGCCAGCTGGGCCTGAACCCGCGCCATTTCGCATGAAAAAGAAAGGCTCCGGCTCTCGCCGGGGCCTTTTCTTTTGGGGTGGGAACCGGCTAGCACGAACAGATGCGGTTTCGGGTGACGGAGCTGCGCACAAGGGGGTAGCATGCGGGAATTGGCGGCATTGGCGGGGATCGGGCTGGCCCTGGTGGCAGCGCTCGGCGCGCTTGTGGTGCTGCTGATCATCCGCCGCCGCAAGGCTGCTTCCCTGGCAGAGCCCGAACTGGCCGAGGATGCCCCTGCCCCGATCGTGCGCCGTCGTAGCTTTGGCCCCGGCAGCGCCGTTGCGCAAAGTCAGTCTCCCGCAGCCGATGCGGCACCCGACCTGCCCGCGTTCGTGGCCGCCGCCCAGGCCGCCGCCGCGCATGAAGCGGCCACTGCGCCGCCCGCCGCCGAGACCGCCGCGCCTGCACGGTTGCCCGCCACGATTGCCGGCGCGCTGCGCCAGGCGGTGGTGTTTCGCCAGGCCTTTCCCCCCGCGCCCGCCGGCGCACGCAGCTTTTATGGCGGCGTTCCCTTCACCCCCGCCCCGCTCGATTGGCCGCGCTCGCCCCGAACCGGCCTGCCCCTGCATTTCCTGTTGCAGGTGGATTGCGCCGCCGTGGCGCCTCGCGCCCGGCTGGGCGTGCTGCCCGGCAGCGGGGCGCTGTTGTTCTTTGCCGATCTGGCCGCCGCACCAGGCACCGGTCACCCGGCGCACGGGCGCGTGATCTGGCTGGACGAAGCAGACGACGCGACCTGGACCGAGGCCGACCCGCCGGGCGACCTGCCCCCGGCCTATGGCGATGCCACGGCGCAAGCCTGGCCCTGGGCGCTCGATGCTGCCGATGCGCCACAGGTTTTGCCGCGATGGCCCTTTGCCCCGGCGGTGATCGAACTCACCGCCGCCGCCCACGATCCTGCCGCCCCGCCGCTGACCTGGCCCGAAGGCAGCACAACGGCCGATGCCCTGCTGGCCGCGCAGGGATCGCCCGTTGCGGTCTTTGCGCTGTCCCCCAACGATTTCAACGTGGGCGACGATGGGCTGATGGACCGCCCTTGGCCCGGCTTTCCACACGATTGGCTGGCGATCCAGACGCTGGTGGCCATGCTGTCTCGCGAAGCGGGACGCACGATGCCGGCCGCCGCACGCACGCTGTGGCCCCAGGCGGGCGAAGACGAACGCCGCGCCCTGCTGGCCCGAATCGCGAGCGAATGCGGCGAATGGCACGCGCTTGCCCGCACGAAACCCGCCTTTGCCGACGTGACCGAGCCGGTGCGCCAGGCGTTCTGGGAATGGTTTTCCGGGTATGCCCCGCTCGCCCGGCTGGTTGCGCCGCGCGGGTGCGTGACGGCAGTGGAAACCACGCTGCATGCCTTGCCCGGCAGCACGGCTCCGTTCCCGGACGAACTGGTGGCAAGGCTGGCCTATCGCCACGCCCTGGCCGTGCGCACCGCCGCACGGGTGCACGCCCGCGTACCCGATCGCCTGCTGGCCGCGCCGTCGGAAACCGAGATCGACCAGTCCGACCGCACCGGCCGCGAGTTGCTGCTGCTGGAACTGTCCGCCGATGAAGCCTTGGGTCATCACCTGGGCGATCACGTGCTGCAATTCTGGATCGCCCCGGACGATCTTGCCGAGCGCCGGTTCGAGACCGCCGAAATGATCGCACCGGCTGTCTAGATCAAGGAAATTTCACCGCCTTGATCCGGATCGGCGGCATTCTTTTGCCCCAGTCACACAATCTTACGAGAGCCGGGGGTGGCCAAGTGCGACCATAACCCCTAGCCTGGGCCGATGGCAGGCCAGTTCGCATCCACGTCCGCCCTGTCCGATGCCCTGGTGATCCTGGGCGCGGCGGGTATCGTCATTCCCGCCTTTGCGCGGTTCCGCATTACGCCGATCATCGGCTTCATTCTCGTCGGGCTGCTCGTGGGCCCCTATGGCCTGGGTTCGCTGGCGCAGGCCGTGCCCTGGCTTCATTACGTCACGATATCCAATCCCCACGCGATAGAGCCCTTTGCCGAATTCGGCATTATCCTGCTGCTGTTCGAGATCGGGCTGGAACTCTCGTTCAATCGCCTCTGGTCGATGCGCCGGCTGGTGTTTGGCCTGGGCGCGATGGAACTGGTCGGTTCGGCGCTGCTGGTGGGGCTGGGGCTGATGCTGCTGGGCCAGCCAGTGGCCGGTGCACTTGGCCTGGGCCTGGCGCTCGCCCTCTCGTCCACCGCGCTGGTGCTGCCGATTTCCGGCACGCAGGGTCCGGTGGGCCGCGCCGCGCTTTCCATGCTGCTGTTCGAAGACATCGCGCTGGTGCCGATCATCTTCCTGCTGGGCGCCATGGCCCCGGTGGCAGCGGCCAACGCGCCAAGCATGGTCGAAACGCTGTGGAAGGGCGGCGCGGTCATCATTGCACTGCTGGTGTTCGGCCGCTTTGGCCTGCCGCCGCTGTTCGCCCAGGCGGCGAAGACCAAGAGCCCGGAACTGTTCCTGGCCGCCAGCCTGCTGGTGGTGATCGTTGCCTCGCTCGCCACCGGGGCGGCCGGCCTGTCGCCGATCATGGGCGCCCTTCTCGCCGGGCTGCTGATCGCCGAAACCGAATACCATGGTGAGGTGGAAGCAATCACCAAGCCGTTCAAGGGCCTGGCGCTGGGCGTGTTCCTGATCACGGTGGGCATGGGGATCGACTTGCGCGTGCTGGTGGCCAATTTCTGGCCGCTGGCGCTCGGCGTGGCCGGCGTGGTGGTGGCCAAGGCGCTCGTTACCGGGCTGCTGCTGCTGTTCTGGGGCAAGGAGCGTTCCACCGCGCTGGAAACCGGCATCCTGATGTCCAGCCCTTCGGAAACCACGCTGATCGTGCTGGGCACGGCGGCCCAGGCCCAGTTGATCCAGCCGGCCACCGCGCAATTCTGGCAAATCGTCACCGCCATCGGCCTCACCATCACGCCGCTTTTGGCCAAAGTGGGCCAGGTTGGCGCGGGCCGCGTGCGCAACCGCGTGCGCCCGGACGAGGTTGCCGTGGACGAACCCGAGGGCAATCGCACCGTGATCCTGGGCTTTGGCCGCGTCGGCCGGCTGATCGGCGAAATGCTGACCGAACATGGCCGCCCATACCTCGCGCTCGATGCCGAACCGGCGGTGGTGCGCGCCGCGCGGTCGGCCGGGCTGCCGGTGCTGTTCGGGAATATCGACAGCGCATCGGTGATCGAACGGCTGAACCTGGCCGAGGCCAGCGCAGTGATCGTGACGATGGACGAACCGGTGCTGGCCCTGCGCATTGTGCGCAAGCTGCGCAGCCTGGCGCCGGATGTACCGATCATCGTGCGTGCGCGCGATGCCGGCCATGCCGCCCAGCTCTATCGCGCCGGGGCCAGCCATGCCGTGCCCGAAACGCTGGAAAGTTCGCTCCAACTTTCGGAAGCGGTACTGGTAGACCTGGGCGTGCCGATGGGACCGGTGATCGCCTCGATCCATGAAAAGCGCGACCAGTTTCGCCAACAGATCATGGCCGAAGGCGAACTGGCCACTCCACCCCGCCTCAAGGCCAGCCGGCTGCGCGATCGCCCCGCCTGATCGGCTTGGCTGCGCGCGCAGCGGGCGGCAACGCCGATCGGCGCGCCACCCCGCCAATCTGCCCGTGATCAGAAGCGATAACGCAGGCCCACGGTGCCGGAAATGCCATTGAGTTGCGGCGCGAACTGCGTGGCGACGCCATCGCTTTGGCCGTCGAACGCCAGGCTGCTGACGCGGGTGTAGCGCGCGCCGACTTCGACCGTCGCCTTGCGCGACACCGTGATGCCCAGGCCCGCATCGGCATGCCACAGGAAGCCCCAGTCCTTGCCGGAATAGCTGCTGCCCGCGCCGGTCACGGCATCCACGCGCGAAAGATCGGCATCGACCCGCGCCATGCCCACGCCACCGCCGACATAGGGCACGAAAACGCGGCCGAGCGGAATATCGACATAGCCGTTCACGCTCATCGTGAACATCTTGGCTCGGCCATCGGCCAGGAACCCACCGGCCTCGGCGCGATCGCGGTTGAGCTTGAGATCGGTGTAGCCGATGGTCTGTTCCAGGCGGAACATGCCGAAATCATAACCGCCGCCGATTTCGCCGGTCACGCCGGTGCGATACTTGGTGTTGTCGTCGATCGTGACATTGGGCAGGCCATTGCGATCGAGCTTCTGATCGGGCTGGATCACGCCGCCGGCGCGCGCCACGGCATAGATCCCCTTTTCGGCGTCTTGCGCGTGGGCCTTGGTGGCCCAAGGCGCGGCAACCATGGCCAGGGCAGCAAGATGGTGAGGACGGAACATATGCGCTTCCTTGTGCATCGCCGGCAGGGGGCGCCGGCTCCGCCACGGCAGCTAGCCCGGCGCGATCAAGGGCCGATGGGCAAGCGATCAAGGAACGATCGAGGCGCTCTCGACCATTTCTCAACACTGCCGTGCCATGGATCGGGTGAAGAGGCACACCGATGACCGACCGCATCCTGATCGTGGAAGACGAGCGCGAGATTGCAGAAATCCTCACGCTGTACGTGGAAAATGCCGGATTCGCCGTGGCCCGCGCCACCAGCTATCAAGAGGCGGTGCGCCAGCATGCGCAGTTTGCCCCCGATCTCGTCCTGCTCGACATCGGCTTGCCCGGCGGCGACGGGCTCGACGTGCTCAGTTCGGTCCGCCGGCGGGTGGATACGCCGGTGATCATGGTCACGGCGGTGGACGATGAAGTCACCAAGCTGTCGTCCTTGCGGATCGGCGCGGATGACTACGTGGTCAAGCCGTTCAACCCGTCCGAAGTGGTGGAGCGCATCCGCGCCGTGCTGCGCCGCACGCGGGGCGGCCGCTTGCGCCGCCTGTTTGCGGCAGGCCCGGTGGAAATCGACCTGGATGCCCGCACCGCCAGTTGCGGCCCGGCCGAGAGCCGCCAACGCCTGCCGCTTACGCCCAGCGAATTCGGCATCCTGGCCCATCTGGCCGCGCATCCGCGCCGGGCCTTTTCGCGCGCGGAACTGCTGGAGGCGATTTCGCCCGACAGCGATGCCTATGACCGGGTGGTGGACAGCCACGTTTCCAACTTGCGCCAGAAGCTGATGATGGCCGGTTGCCCCGACATCATCGAGCCCGTGCGCGGCATCGGCTATCGGCTGTGGGCCGAGCGTTGAACAGCATCGTCGCGCGGTTGATCGCGCTGGCCGGGGTGATGATCGCCATCACCATGGCGGTGGGGCTGATCGCCTATTACGGCGCAGCTTACTTCCATCTGCAGGTGATGATGAAGCACATGCCGCCCGAAGCGCGGCAGGAACTGGCCGGCCTGATCGCCCATGGCCAGCAGGCCAGCCCACGCTATTTCGCGCTGTTCGAACGCTATGGCAGCGGCGCACTCGATATCAGCGATGCCGGCTTCATCCTGGCGATCGGCATCACGTCGATCGTGGCCGGCGGCACGGTTGCGGTCCTGCTGGCACGGCGGATCAGCCAACCGATCATCGCCGTGGCCGAGGCGGCCGCAGCCGTGGCCGCCGGCGATCGCTCGGTTCGGGTCGCCAAGGGGCGGGTTTCGGGCGAAGTGGGCACCTTGATCGACAGCTTCAACCGCATGGCTTCCGACATCGAGGCCTATGAGCGCGAGCGCACGGTGTTCACCGCCGGCGTCACGCACGAGTTGCGCACGCCGCTGACCATCCTCAAGGGACGGCTGCATGGCATTGCCGATGGCATGGTGCCTGCTTCCGCGGCAGAAGCCGATCGGTTGCTGCGCCAGGTGGAGCACCTGGGACGGATCGTGGAGGACTTGAAAACCCTGGCCCACGCCGATGCCGGCGAACTGGCGCTGGATCGGCGCAACCTGATGGTGGACGACGTGCTGCGCGTGTGCGTGACCGACCTGCGCGGCAGCGCCGTGGCCGCCGAGGTGGAATTTGCCGAACACTATGCCGGGGGCAAAGTGCATGGCGATGCCGTGCGGCTCAGCCAGATTTTCCTCAACCTGCTGACCAATGCCATCAAGCATGCGCCGGTGGGCAGCCGTATCCAGGTGAGCAGCCGCAGCGACGAGCACCGGGCCATCATCGAAGTGATCGATGCAGGGGGCGGGTTTGCCCCGCAGGATGCCCAGCGCCTGTTCATGCCATTCTGGCGATCGCGCGCCGACAAGGTGGCGGGCCGGCCGGGCAGCGGGCTCGGCCTCGCCCTCGCAGAGAAATTGGCGGAGGCGCACGGCGGGCGCATCGTGGCGAGCAACCGTCAGGATCGATCTGGCGCGATCTTTCGGGTGGAACTGCCATTGGCCCAGGCCTGACCAGCAAAAAGGGCCGGCGCGCGCGCACCGGCCCTTTTTAATCCTGCCTTGCCTTGCCGATCAGCGGGCCAGCACGGCCTTGGCTGCGGCCAGGGCATCGGCCGCCTTGCTGCCATCGGGGCCGCCGCCCTGGGCCATGTCGGGACGGCCACCGCCGCCCTTGCCGCCCAGCGCTTCCACGCCCGCGCGCACCAGATCGACGGCGCTGACTTTGCCAGCGAGGTCTTCGGTCACTGCGGCTGCGATGGAGGCGCGGCCTTCGTTGACGGCCACGATCACCGCGACGCCCGAGCCCAGGCGCTGCTTGGCCTGGTCGAGAAGGCCGCGCAGTTCCTTGGGATCAAGGCCTTCCAGCACCTGCCCGGAAAACTTCGTGCCGGCCACGTCTTCGTCGGCCGTCTCGGCCTTGGCGCCGCCGCCGCCCAGGGCCAGGGCCTTCTTGGCTTCGGCCAGTTCGCGTTCCAGCTTGCGGCGTTCGTCGATGAGGGCGGCCACGCGGGCTTCCACTTCATCGGGCGTGGTGCGCAGCAGGCTGGCGGTGTGCTTGAGCGCGTCTTCGCGGCCGATCAGCCACTGCCGCGCGCCTTCGCCGGTGAGCGCCTCGATCCGGCGCACGCCCGAGGATACCGCGCTTTCGCCCACGATGCGGAACACGCCGATGTCCCCCAGCGCACGCACGTGGGTGCCGCCGCACAGTTCCACCGAATAGACTTTGTCGGTGGTGTGGCGGCCCATCGAGAGCACACGCACTTCATCGCCATACTTTTCGCCGAACAGCGCCATGGCGCCGGCCGCGATGGCATCATCGGGCGTCATCAGGCGCGTCGTCACCGGCTCGTTGGCGCGGATTTCCGCGTTCACTTCGGCTTCGATCGCGGTGATGTCGTCGGCGGTCAGCGCGGTGGGATGCGAAAAGTCGAAGCGCAGGCGATCGGGCGCGACGAGCGAGCCCTTCTGCGTAACATGCCCGCCCAGGCGGTTGCGCAGCGCCTGGTGCAGCAGGTGCGTGGCCGAATGGTTGGCACGCGTGGCATCGCGGCGCGCGACATCGACGACCAGTTGCACGGCATCGCCCACCTTGATCGTGCCCGCGTCCACCACGGCCTGGTGCGCATGGAGGCGGCCAAGCGGCTTGGCGGTGTCGGTCACGGTGATCTTGAGGCCATCAGCGCCGGCAATCGTGCCGGTATCGCCCATCTGGCCACCGCTTTCGCCATAGAACGGCGTCTGGTTGGTCAGCACGGTCACGCTGTCGCCGGCCTGGGCCACCTGCACTTCCGCGCCGTCCTTGACCAGCGCAACCACCACGCCTTCGCCGCTGGTGGCGGTGTAGCCGGTGAATTCCGTCGCGCCTTCGCGCTCGGCAATGTCGAACCACACTTCGCTCGATGCAGCGTCGCCCGACCCCTTCCACGCGGCGCGGGCGGCAGCTTTCTGCTGCGCCATGGCGGCATCGAAACCGGCGCGGTCCACGCTCACGCCACGGGCGCGCAGGGCGTCTTCGGTGAGGTCATAGGGGAAGCCGAACGTGTCGTAGAGGCGGAACGCGGTTTCGCCCGGCAGCTTGTCGCCCTCGCCCAGCCCGGCCGAGGCTTCGTCGAGCAGGCGCAAGCCGTTGGACAGTGTCTGGCGGAAACGGGTTTCCTCGCGCTGCAGCACTTCCTCGATCAGCGGCTGCGCGCGGCCGAGTTCGGGATAGGCCTGGCCCATTTCCGTAACCAGCGAGCCCACCAGGCGGTGCATCAGCGGATCCTTGGCGCCCAGCAGATGGGCGTGGCGCATGGCGCGGCGCATGATCCGGCGCAGCACATAGCCGCGCCCTTCGTTCGAGGGCAGCACGCCATCGGCCAGCAGGAAGCTGGACGAGCGCAAGTGATCGGCGATCACGCGGTGGCTGGCGGTGTTTTCGCCCATGGCTTTGACGCCGGTGAGGCTTTCCGAAGCGGCGATCAGCGCGCGGAACGTGTCGGTGTCATAGTTGTCGTGCTCACCCTGGAGCACGGCAGCGATGCGTTCCAGGCCCATGCCGGTGTCGATCGAGGGCTTGGGCAGATTGCCGACGATTTCGCCGGCCGCCTGCTCGAACTGCATGAACACGAGGTTCCAGATCTCGATAAAGCGATCGCCGTCCTCGTCCGGGCTGCCGGGAGGGCCACCGGGAATATGCGCACCGTGATCGTAGAAGATTTCCGAGCATGGGCCGCATGGGCCATCGTCGCCCATGGCCCAGAAATTGTCCTTGGTGGCGATGCGGATGATCTTGTCATCGCTCAAACCGGCGATCTTGCGCCACAGCGCGGCAGCGTCTTCGTCGGTGTGATAGACCGTCACCAGCAGCTTTTCAGCCGGGATGCCCCACACCTTGGTCAGCAGGGTCCAGGCGTTGGTGATCGCCTGTTCCTTGAAGTAATCGCCGAACGAGAAATTGCCCAGCATTTCGAAGAACGTGTGGTGCCGCGCGGTATAGCCCACGTTGTCCAGATCGTTGTGCTTGCCCCCGGCGCGCACGCACTTCTGCGAAGATGTGGCGCGGGGAATGGCGCGCGTTTCCAGGCCCGTGAAGACGTTCTTGAACGGGACCATGCCCGCATTGGTGAACATCAGCGTGGGGTCGTTATACGGAACGAGCGGCGCGGACGGCACCACTTCGTGGCCTTGGGAGCCGAAGTATTCCAGGAAGGACCGGCGGATTTCGTTCGTCGAAGTCATGACCCGGCGATTAGGCGAGGCGCGGCTGCGGAACAAGCGGGATTCATCGCTAACCGTGATCGCTTTACGCTTTCGTGGCGGTAACGATCCAGGCGGCAGCGGCGAAGGATACTTCGTCGTTCCGATGATGCGCGGCAATCACCTGGCGCAGCCGGTGTTCGATACCGGCGCGATCGGCCTCTGCCGCCTGGCGCAGGGCAGAGGCCGCCGGGCCGATGCGCCGGAACAGAGCCAGCGCCTGTGCTTCTGCATCGGCGCCTTCCCCGGCACGATAGCGGAAATCGTGGGGCGTGAATGCCAGGTCGGTCCATCCGGCCAGCATCGCGCGGACATGATCGGGATCGGCAAAGGCAAATGGGCCTGGAGCGCGGGGATCGGGCAGGCTGGCCGGCGGCGGCGCAAGGCTGGCCATCGTGCTGGCCCAGGCATTGTGTGCCGGCGCACGGAAGCAGGAAAAGACCAGCCGCGCACCCGGCGCGGCGGAAGCGGCCAACTGGCGAAACGCGGCGGGCGGATCGGCAAAGAACATCACCCCATGGCGCGAGACCAGCAGATCGGGCACGAACGTGGGATCGGACCAGCCCCCGGCATCGGCCAGATCGAACCGGGCATTGGCGCAGCCCTGCCCGCGTTGCCGGGCTGCCTCGATCAGGTCAGCCGAGACATCGATGCCGCGCACCTGCGCGGCCGGGCGCGCCTGCGCCACGGCGAGCGAGAGTTCCCCCGCGCCGCAGCCGATATCCAGGATGCGGGCACCCGGTTGCGCGGCGATGGCGGCCAGAAGCACCGGCGTGAGCGCGGAGAACGAGCGATTGGTGCGCTGCCACTCTTCGGCCCAGGCACGGCCGACGCCACCCTGCCAATCGCTTGTCCCGGTCATCGTTGCCTGTCTTCCTGCGGTTGGCCCCATACCAGGCGGAGCGGACCGCCAGCGTCCCCTTCATCGGCCCTGGCCGCGTTTTCGGCAAGGGCAGCGGCCACGGCCTGCCGCTGGCGCGCAGTACCGCCCCGCACGCTGAGCGCAAGGCCCCGGCGCTGCGCGGCCCAGGCGGCAGCATCCAGCGCGGCGGGATCGATCACGCCGTCAACCGGGACGATGGCGGGCAGCGGAGCGCCCGGTGGCGGCACGAGATGCGCCGTCCAGCCCGGTTCGGGCGCGGTCGCACGCTGTTCCAGCACGCGGTAGCCGGCCATGCTCAGCCCCGGAAGCGGCGCGGCGGCGACGGTCAGCGTGCGAGTGGCGCGATCGACACTCACCACATCGGGCGCCGCCCCGGCCACTTGCGCCAGGCGCGCCACGGCCGCGTTCAATCCGTCGCCATAGGCCCCATCGCCATCGGCGGCGTGGGCGATCTGCGCCGCTTCGGCCGCACCCACTTCCTGCGCCGTGCGCAATTGATCGACATGGATATCGACCGGCTGCACCAGCCGTGCGCGCAAGTCATCGGCAAGATGGCCATCGGCCGCCGGATCGACCGTGGGGGTGAGGATCATGGCACGCACGCGGATCGGCCGGGCGCTGTAATCGATGTCCAACTGGCCAAGGCGGGCGCTGTCGGGAAAGCGTTCGCGAATGGTGTCGCGCACCTGGCGCTGGACCAGCGATTCGAACGCGATCTGGCGCAATGCCGCGCCGAGCGGCACGGACAGCAGGCCAAGCGCGGCCAGGAACATCGTGAGTTGCAGGCCGGTGTGGTGGGGCGAAAGGTGGCTGCCGAACCCATGGACGCGGGCGACCAGCGCGGCGGTCAATGCGATGGTCACGGCGTTGGTCGCGAACAGCAGCAGCGCCCCGCCCCACACCGTGGCGTTTCCGGTGGCAAGGCCAAAGCCCACGACGACCAGCGGCGGCATCAGGGCAATGGCAATGGCCACGCCCACCACCGCGCCGCCCCGCCCGCGGATCAGGGCATAGGCACCGGCAACTGCGGACAGCAGCGCCACTAGCAGATCGAACAGGGTGGGATGCGTGCGGCCGGCAATCTCGGTGGTGATGGTCTGGATCGGGGAGAGCCGGACGAGCACGATGGACAGCACCACGGCGATCACCGATCCGGCCCCCAGCGCAAAGGCGGAACGGCGCATTTCGGCAAAATCCAGCGTGGCGATGCCAAAGCCCAGGCCAATGATCGGCATCATCAGCGGCGAAAGCAGCATGGCACCGATCAGCACCGCCACCGACGGCATCAGCAGGCCAAGCAGTGAGAGCATCGCCGAAATCACGATCAGGAAGGCATAGCGGCCCGACCATCCCGAATCCTCGACCACCTGCCGCAGCGTGGCATCATGATCGACGCCGTCCGTCATCCAGGCCGCCCAGCGCGCGCGCCAACCGCCTGCGTTCAGGACGGGCTGTAGTGTCGTGTCTGTATGGATCGAAATGCCGTGCCTCCATGGTGGTGAAGCGAACCAAGGCTTTGCTGCCGTGCGATTTTTCGACGGGAGCTGGTTCCCACTGTGCCTCATCGCGCTTTAAACGCGCCAGGCGGGCAGCGCAAACACCGGGAAACAAAACGTAATCGGCGCGCCGCCCGCAATGGGTGGCGCGCCGATCAGGATATCGGGTGAAAGGCCAGCAGGCGCGCCGGGCGCCTGCCGCGCCGATCAGTTGTCGTCGTCGGCGTCAGGACCGGCCATCAGGCCTTCGGCCACCTGCTCGGTGCGGGCGCGGATCGCGGCTTCCAGCCGATCGCGCAGCTCGCCGTTTTCGCGCAGGAAGTTCTTGGCGTTTTCACGGCCCTGGCCAATGCGCACGGAATCATAGCTGAACCATGCGCCCGACTTTTCCACCAGGCCGGCCTTCACCCCCAGATCGAGGATTTCCCCGATCTTGGAAATGCCTTCGCCATACATGATGTCGAACTCCACCTGCTTGAACGGCGGGGCGACCTTGTTCTTGACCACCTTCACGCGGGTGGTGTTGCCGGTGATTTCGTCACGATCCTTGATCTGGCCGGTGCGGCGGATATCGAGACGGACCGAGGCATAGAACTTGAGCGCGTTGCCGCCGGTGGTGGTTTCCGGGTTGCCGTACATCACGCCGATCTTCATGCGCACCTGGTTGATAAAGATCACCATGCAGCGCGAACGGCTGATCGAGCCGGTCAGCTTGCGCAGCGCCTGGCTCATCAATCGGGCCTGAAGGCCGACATGGCTATCGCCCATTTCGCCTTCGATTTCGGCGCGGGGGACCAGCGCGGCCACCGAGTCCACCACCAGGATGTCGATCGCGTTGGAACGGACCAGCGTGTCGACGATTTCCAGCGCCTGCTCACCCGTGTCGGGCTGCGAGACGATCAGTTCGTCAATGTTGACGCCCAGCTTCTTGGCATAGACCGGATCAAGCGCGTGTTCGGCATCGACGAAGGCAGCGGTGCCACCGGTCTTCTGCGCCTCGGCAATGGCGTGCAGCGCCAGCGTGGTCTTGCCCGAGCTTTCCGGACCATAGATTTCGATGATGCGGCCGCGCGGCAGGCCGCCGATGCCCAGCGCAATATCAAGCCCGAGCGAGCCGGTGGAAACAGCCTCCACCTGCATCGTCTCTTTCGAGCCCAGCTTCATCACCGAGCCCTTGCCGAATGCGCGGTCGATCTGGGCCAGCGCGGCGTCTAGCGCCTTCTGACGATCCATGTCCTTTTCTTTGCCTTCCTGAATGAGCTTGAGCTGCGCCGCCATGGCTGCTTCCCCTTGCCTAGAGATGGCTGACACGAACCGTCAACACGCAGAACAATGTACTCACTCTGTTCCATAGGAACAAGAGGGGAACATAAATTTCACTCCAGACTGGCGACAATTCCTGCCGTCGCTTGGAATCATGGGGATTTCCGGGCCTGTTTGCAAGCTGAAGCGGGCCGCAACAAACGCGAAATCATGGTCTTTTGCGAATATCGGGAATTGCTTCCATCGTGGCAGCATTGGCGACTCAGGGTGGCTTTGTTCCTTGCCCACTTCGTCAGGCCTGCGGCCTGCCACGCTCCCCCAGCAGGGGGAGGACCTGCTTGATCTTCCCTGTCCCGCAGCGATGGGAACGGGGAACGCCCGCGTGGCGGGTGGTGGAGGGGCAATCAGCCGCCGCGCAGCACCTGTTCCACCGCCGCCACGATCTGCGCCACGGAAAACGGCTTGGCCAGGAAATGCATGTTGGGAATGTCGATCTCGCGGCGGAGCTGTTCCTCGGCATAGCCGGACATGAACAGCACGGGCAGATCGGGTTTCACCCGGCGAATCTCGCGCGCCATGGCGGGCCCGTCCATCGAAGGCATGACGACGTCGGACACCACGAGGTCGATGTCGTTGCCCGCGGCCATGATGCGGGCGAGTGCTTCCAGCCCGTCTTCGCCATCGGCGGCCGTGGTCACTTCATAGCCCTGGCGCACCAGGGCCCGTTCGGCCACGGCGCGCACGGTGTCTTCATCTTCCACCAGCAGCACGCGCCCGCCGCCGGTCCACTCCGTGCGGCGCGTTTCGGCCTTGGGCCGCGCGGCTTCGGCCGCCTCGGCCGGATCGGGCACGTGGACAGGCAGGTAGATGGTAAAGCGCGTGCCCTTGCCCACCTCGCTATCGGCAAAGATGAACCCGCCCGATTGCTTGACGATGCCATAGACGGTGGACAGGCCAAGGCCCGTGCCCTTGCCCTTTTCCTTGGTGGTGAAGAACGGTTCGAAAATCTTGCCAATCTGCGAAGGCTTGATGCCGTGCCCGGTGTCCTCCACGACCAGCGCGGTGTAATCCGCGATCGGCAGGATTTCGCTTTTCATTGCGCGCACGTCATTCGCGGTGACGCGGCGCGTGGCGATGCGCAGCTTGCCACCGGCCTTGGTATCGGTGCCATTGGCGGTCATCGCGTCGCGCGCGTTCACCGCCAGGTTGAGCAGCACCTGCTCCAACTGCACCGGATCGGCGCGCACTAGGCCCAGATCGCGGTCGTGCGTCACGTCGAGTTGGATCTTCTCGCCCAGCAGGCGCTTCAACAGCGTGGAAACCTCGGCCACCACATCGGGCAGTTGCAGCACTTCGGGGCGCAGCGTCTGCTGGCGCGAGAACGCCAGCAATTGCCGGGTGAGCGAGGCGGCACGGTTGGAATTGGCCTTGATCTGCTGGATATCGTCGTAATCGCTGTCACCGGGCGTGTGGCGCATCAGGATCAAGTCGCAATAGCCGATGATCGCGGTGAGCACGTTGTTGAAATCGTGCGCCACGCCGCCAGCGAGCTGGCCCACGGCCTGCATCTTGGTGGCCTGCGCGATCTCGCGCTTGAGGCGGGCTTCCTCGGTCGAATCCTTGAGGGACAGCAGCACCGCCCCCTCACCCATGCCGCGCACACCAGCCAGGCTGAGCGAGACCGGCTCTTCGGGCGAAGCACGCAGCCGCACCGCCACGTCTCCGGCCGTGGGCGCGCCCTGGGTATAGCGGCGCACGGCATCGGCCAGGGCGCCCTTGTCCTCGCGGATCACCAGGTCGGACGGATAGGGCGGCGGGACGGTATCGTCGTGGCCCGCGGCGCGCAGGAACGCACGGTTGGCAAAGAGAAAACGGCCATCGCGGTCGGTCATCGCCAAGCCGAGCGGCAGGCGCGAAAGCAGCGCCTCGATCTGCGGAAGCCCCGCGCGCGCATCACCGAGCGCGCCATCGTTGTCGATGATCAGGAACAGCGAGGGCACCCGTGCCGGATCGGAAATGGCCCCGGTGCCTGCCACGCCATCGGGATCGACAACCGGCACATGGACAAAGCGCACCGGCATGCCCCGCGCGCCTTCGCGGGCATAGAAGATGCGCTCGCTATCATCGGCGCGGAACCAGGAAACGAAATCGCTGCCCACAACGGCGCTGCCCTCGCCATTGGCGCGGGCGGCAAAGGCGGTGTTGGCCGCCCGCACCCGCCCATCAGGCATGACCACGGCGGCCTGGATACCCTCGCGCGCCAGCGCGCGGCCGAGCTTGCCCGCGACATGGCCGGCCATGTCGGCCACCAGATCGACCTGCGCCAGCGGCACGAAACGGCAGACGAGGTGATCCTGCCCGCGCCCGGCGCGCAGCAGGTCTACCCGCCAGCGCCCCTTGGGCGAGGCAACCTGGTCCAGATGCGCCCGGCCATCGCGCCATGCGGCCCGCACCGCGCCATCGAGCGCATCGGCGTCTTGCCCATCGAGCGGCACGCGCGGGGGCGCGGCATGGCCAAACCATTGGGCAAAGCGGCTGTTGGCGCAAGCCAGGCGCCCGGCCCGGTCGATGATCGCCAGCGCTTCGTCAGGCCGTTCGATCGCCGTGAAAGTGACCGACCAATCGGGCGCCGCCAAGGCGGAATCGGCCCGTTGGGGCACGAACCGCACCACCAGCCGCGCCGCCAGAACCAGCGCACCAAGGCCGACGAGATAGGCCAGCGCAAGAACCGCATCGCCCGCGACCAGCCACAGCACCAGAGCGCCGAGCGCCGCTGCCGCGGCCACCGCAATGGCATCGCGTCGCCAGGCCGGGCCTGCACCCGCCTGCGTGGCCGAGCGGTCGCTCTCCCCCTCGATGTCGCCCGCTGCGGCCGGCACGCTCGCTCCCTTCACCCCTGCAGGCGGCAAAGCCCGCCCACTTCATCAATGCCCGGCGCGCATGGCCAGGCGCGTGCGCCGCTTGTGCACCGTCCACCAGCGCCAGGCAAACGCCGCGATGACATAGCCCAGCGCGGCAGCCACCACCGAGATCACGAACAGGCCAAACACCAGCGCGGGGGCCGCATCGGACAGCAGCCAGCCCGTCCATTCCGAAAGGCTGGCGCCGCGTTCGAACAGCCCCATGAACGTGGGGACATCGGCGTGGAAGCCAAACCAGTTGCCTAGCGCGAGCGAGGCGGCAATGAACAGCGGCGTTGTCGCCGGATTGGAGAGGAAGGTCATCCCCGCGGCAATCGGGATATTGCCGCGAAACGGCAGGCACATGGCCGCAGCACCCGCGATCTGCACACCCGGGATCATCGCGAAGATGCCCACCAGCAGGCCGATCGCCACGCCGCGCGGCACCGAGCGGCGGGTGAAGCGCCACAGTTCCGCCCGCGCCGCAAGCGGCCCGGTAAAGCGGTTGCGCTCCATCTGCTCGCGCGTGGGCATCGAGGAGCGGACCATCGTGGCTATCTTCTGATGCATCGAAACGGCAGTTCCTGGTGGTTGTGGCAGCAATGGTGGCGGCCAAGGCGTTCGCCGCGATCCTGCACCCGCCCAGCTTGCCAAGCGATGAAGCCGCGCGCCAAGAATCGCGTTCAGTTATGTTCGCGCATGATCCGCGCCTTGTCGCGCTGCCAATCGCGATCCTTGATCGTGGCGCGCTTGTCTGCCGCGTTCTTGCCCTTGGCCAGGGCCAGTTCCACCTTGGCCCGGCCCCGGCCGTTGAAATAGACCGACAGCGGCACCAGCGTCATGCCCTTGCGCTCTACCGCGCCATGGAACTTGGCGATTTCACGCTCTTTCAACAGCAACTTGCGCGGGCGCTTGGGCTCGTGGTTGTAACGGTTGCCGTGGCTGAATTCGGGCACGTTGGAATTGACCAGCCAAACCTCGCCGTTCTTCACCTCGGCATAGGATTCGGCAATCGAACCTTCGCCAAAGCGGAGCGATTTCACTTCGGTGCCGGTCAGGGCGATGCCGGCCTCGTACACGTCTTCGATGAAATACTCGAACCGCGCGCGCCGGTTTTCGGCGACGATCTTCTTCTTGTCGAAGGCCTGGGGAGTTGGTCTTGCCATGATGCAGCCCATGTAGGGTGGGATTGCCCGCATGGAAAGCAGGCGAATTCCAAAGCCGCGCAAGTTTCTCCGCCACGCGGCCGCCCAGCACATGCGAAATCTGCAAGTGGCGCCCCAACAATCGGAACGGGGGTGGCGGAACCCGTCTTGCCAGTTTCACGTTGCCCTCCCACACTGCACCGCGCTGCACTGCACGCAGGCGGCGCATGACAAGGCGGAAAAAGACCACGATGGCCGATGCAACGCGCGAACGATGTGTTCTGGTGCTCCAGGGCGGCGGCGCGCTGGGCGCCTATCAGGCCGGAGTGTTCGAGGCACTGGCTGGCGAAGGCTATAGCCCCGATTGGGTGGCGGGCATTTCCATCGGCGCGATCAACGCCGCGCTGATTGCGGGCAACCCGCCAGAGCGGCGCGTGCGCAACTTGCGCGCGTTCTGGGAACAGGCATCGTCGCGCATCCCTTACCCTTCACCGTTCGCCGATGGCTGGGGCCGCCGCCTGTTCAACGAATGGGCCGCCGCGTCGGTTGCGCTTACCGGCATTCCCGGTTTCTTCACACCGCGCACCACGCCGCCGTGGCTGGCCCTGCCCGGCTCGCCCGATTCGATCAGCCTCTACGACACCAGCCCGCTGCGCCAGACGCTGCTCGAACTGGTGGATTTCGACCTGATCAACAGCGGCAAAGTTCGGTTCAGCGTTGGCGCGGTCAACGTGCTCAACGGCAATTTCGCCTATTTCGACAACCGCGACCGCCTGATCGAACCAGAACACGTGATGGCCAGCGGCGCCCTGCCGCCGGGCTTCCCGCCGGTGATGGTGGATGGCGAACCCTATTGGGACGGCGGCATCGTTTCCAACACGCCGCTGCAATTCGTGCTGGACGAGCGCGCGCGCGAGGCAGACCGGCACGACAGCGCCCGTGCGCAGGCCGCGCGCGATCCGGTGCTGGTGTTCCAGGTGGATCTCTTCTCCGCACGCGGGATGATGCCGCGCAGCCTGGCCGAAAGCGCGCAGCGCGAAAAGGACATCCGCTTTTCCAGCCGCACCCGGCTCAACACCGACATGCAAAAGCGGATCGAGGCGCTCGAAGCCGCCGCGGCACGGCTGGCCGAGCGCCTGCCACCCGAATTTGCCAAGGACGAAGACCTCGCCACGCTGACCGCCCACGCCCAGGATGGGCCGGTGACGATCCTGCACCTGATCAATCGCGGCGAGGATTATGAAACCCAAAGCAAGGATTACGAGTTTTCGCGCATGACGGTGAACGGCCATTGGGAAAATGGCCGCCGCGATGTGGAACGCTCGTTTGCCAGCCCGCGCTGGAAACATCGCCAGCGCCCGCAGCGCGGCATCGTCACGCTCGACCTTGCCTGACGGCAGGGCCGGCCCACCTTCTGGGGACCGACCAGACCTGGAGTTTGAAAAGATGAACCTCGACAACAAGATCGCCATCGTCACCGGGGCGGCCAGCGGCATCGGCCTGGCCATTGCCAAGCGCTATGCCCAGGCCGGCGGGCGCGTGGCGATTGCCGATCTCAAGCTGGACGCGGCGCAGGCCGCTGCCGATGGCATCAACGCCGATCATCCCGGCGCGGCGATGGCAGTGGAAATGGACGTGACCAGCGAGGATCAGGTCAACGCCGGCGTTGCCAAAGTGGTGGACGCCTGGGGCGGGGTGGACATCCTGGTGTCAAACGCGGGCATCCAGATCGTCAACCCGGTGGAAAATTTCGCCTTTGCTGACTGGAAAAAGATGCTGGCGATCCATCTCGATGGCGCCTTCCTCACCAGCAAGGCGGTGCTGCCGCACATGTATGCCAAGGGCAGCGGCGCGATCCTGTTCATGGGTTCGGTCCATTCCAAGGAAGCCTCTCCGCTCAAGAGCGCCTATGTCACGGCCAAGCACGGGCTTGAGGGCCTGGCCCGCACGATCGCCAAGGAAGGCGGCAAGAAGGGCGTGCGCACCAACCTGATTTGCCCCGGCTTTGTCCGCACCCCCCTGGTGGACAAGCAGATTCCCGAACAGGCCAAGGAACTGGGGATCAGCGAGGACGAGGTGATCAAGAAGGTCATGCTCGGCCAGACCGTGGACGGCGAATTCACCACGGTGGACGATATTGCCGAAGTGGCGCTGTTCTTTGCCGCCTTCCCGACGAATGCCCTCACCGGCCAGTCGCTGGTGGCCAGCCACGGCTGGTTCATGAACTGAGCGCGGGCGCGGGGGGCGAAAATCCCCCGCGCGCCTTGCGATATGGCCCCCTGCCTGTTAGGCGCGCCCCGTCCTTGCCCTGTCCGGGCATTGTCGCGTCTTTCAGTTGAGGAGTGCCCGCCCATGTCCGAGATCAAGCGTGTCGTCCTGGCCTATTCGGGCGGGCTCGATACCTCCGTCATCCTCAAGTGGCTGCAGGTGGAATACGGCTGCGAAGTCGTGACCTTCACCGCCGACCTGGGCCAGGGCGAGGAACTGGAACCGGCCCGCGCCAAGGCCGAACTGATGGGCGTGAAGCCCGAGCACATCTATATCGACGACCTGCGCGAGGAATTCGTGCGCGATTTCGTCTTCCCGATGATGCGCGCCAATGCCCGCTATGAAGGCGATTACCTGCTCGGCACATCGATCGCGCGGCCGCTGATTTCCAAGCGCCTGATCGAGATCGCCCGCGAAACCGGCGCCGACGCCGTGGCCCATGGCGCCACCGGCAAGGGCAACGACCAGGTGCGGTTCGAGCTTTCGGCCTATGCGCTGGAGCCGGGCATCAAGGTGATCGCCCCCTGGCGCGAATGGGACCTGACCAGCCGCACCGCGCTGATCGCCTGGGCCGAAGCGCACCAGATCCCCGTGCCCAAGGACAAGCGCGGCGAAAGCCCGTTCTCGACCGACGCCAACCTGCTGCACACTTCGTCCGAAGGCAAAGTGCTGGAAGACCCGTGGCAGGAAGTGCCCGACTATGTCTTCTCGCGCACGGTCAACCCGGAAGACGCGCCGGACGTGCCCAAATATATCACGATCGATTTCGCCAAGGGCGATGGCGTGGCGCTCAATGGCGAGGCGATGAGCCCGGCCACTCTGCTTACCGCGCTCAACGAGCTGGGCCGCAAGCATGGCATCGGCCGCCTCGATCTGGTGGAAAACCGCTTCGTCGGCATGAAGAGCCGCGGCATGTATGAAACCCCGGGAGGCACGATCTATGCGGTGGCGCATCGCGGCATCGAATCGATCACGCTCGATCGCGGCGCGGCACACCTCAAGGACGAGCTGATGCCCAAGTATGCCGAGCTGATCTACAACGGCTTCTGGTTCTCGCCCGAGCGCGAAATGCTCCAGGCCGCGATCGACCACAGCCAGGCCAAGGTCAACGGCACCGTGCGGTTGAAGCTCTACAAGGGCCTCGCCTCGGTGGTCGGCCGCCAGTCGCCCGACAGCCTCTATTCCGAACGCCACGTGACGTTCGAAGACGATGCCGGCGCCTATGACCAGAAGGACGCGGCAGGCTTCATCAAGCTCAACGCCCTGCGTTTGCGCCTGCTGGCCCAGCAGGGGCGCTGATCTCCCTTCGAGGCTGCTTATGGCCTCCACCACCCCCAACCCCCTCCTCTGAAGAGGAGGGGGCTTTTTTGTGCCTGCGCAATACCCCCCTCCCCTTCAGTGGAGGGGCATTTTCTGCATACTCTCCCTCCTCTTCAGCGGAGGGGGTCGGGGGGTGGTGCGAAACCTTGCACAACACCGCAAACTCGCCTCGTCCCGCCCGTCAAACCATCCGCAAAATTCCCTCTTGCGCGACTCGAAAGACAGGCGCAGCATCCGGAAATCGACAGGATGAAGTGCCGCCAATCAGCAGGCGCAAGCCCCTGATTTGCAAAGCTCTTTACCTGAAGAGCAAGCCTTTTGCCAAACGGAACACCATGCATTCCGCTCGTGCCTTCACGGCATGGTGAGGGGGATATGTGGCGCCCGCGAGGGGGCTTGCGGCAATGGTTTTTGTGCGCAGCAATTTCGCACATGCCCGTGTCGAAACACGCGGCCAGGAATTGTGCCCACGGCGCCATTTGCCGGTGCCTTTGCCCCGGTGGGGTCCGTCCCGTGCGTTCATGATCGGCGCGCGTGGGAGCGGTGCTTCGGTGTAAAGGCCACGCCCGTGATGCTGCGCACCGTGCGGTGTTGCGGAAAAGGGTTCTGGCCTCGCCCTTCCCCGGGCGAGCGAATGCGGACTGCGCACGAGAGCTTTGACGCCGCCTGACCAGCCGGGCGCCGCCAACGGCCCAGGGGCTTTGATGTCCTGAACGGCCCTCGCCCGCAACCGTTGGTCAGCGCCCGCTTCCCCAAGACCGGCTTGGCCGGTCACAGGCGTTCGTGAGGGCCGGCAGCAATGCCGGCCCTCGTTTTATGCGCGGCGTCTGGGGCAGACTTTGCCTGCGCCGGGGCCTGCCCCTTCGTGCAGGGCCACGCTGGCAACATGGCATTTGCTTCCTGCAGAATTATCGTTAGTTTAACTAACGAATAAAAAGCCAGCAGGATGCCACGGACCATGACCATTGCCGTTCCCACCGCCGCCGACCTTTCGGCCGATATCGCGCGCGTCTTTGCCTTGCAGCAGGCCCACCAGTGGGAGGCGAAGGCCTCCAGCGCGGCGGAGCGCAAGGACAAGCTGGCCCGCATGAAAGCCGCGGTCGAAGCCCATGCCGATGCCATCGTGGCCGCCGTGCAGGAAGACACGCGCAAGCCGGTGGGCGAAATCCGCGTGACCGAAGTGCTCAACGTTACCGGCAACATCCAGCGCAACATCGACAATCTCGAAACCTGGATGCAGCCGACGGAAGTCGCCACCTCGCTCAACCCGGCGGATCGCGCGCAGATCCGCTATGAAGCGCGCGGCGTGTGCCTGGTGCTGGGGCCGTGGAATTTCCCGCTGGGCCTGGCGCTGGGCCCGGTGGCCGCCGCGATTGCCGCCGGCAACACCTGCATCGTCAAGCTGACCGACCTGTGCCCGGCCACAGCACGCGTTGCCGCCAAGATCATCCGCGAAGCCTTCGATGAAAAGGACGTGGCCCTGTTCGAAGGCGACGTTTCGGTGGCAACCGCGCTGCTCGACCTGCCGTTCAACCACATCTTCTTCACCGGCAGCCCGCGCGTGGGCAAGATCGTGATGGCCGCCGCCGCCCGCCACCTTACCAGCGTGACGCTGGAACTAGGCGGCAAGTCTCCGGTGATCATCGATGCCGGCGCGGATATCGCGCCGATCGCCGCTGCCCTGGCCGCAGCCAAGCAGTTCAACGGCGGCCAGGCCTGCATCAGCCCGGACTATGTCTTCGTGCCCGAAGACGCCAAGGCCGCGCTGGTCGATGGATTCCGCGCCCGCGTGCAGGCCAATCTCTATGACGAAGCCGGCCAGTTGAAGAAGGACGGCATTGCCCAGATCGTCAACAAAGCCAATTTCGACCGGGTCAAGGCGATGTTCGACGATGCCGTGGCCAAGGGCGCCACGGTGGCCGTGGGCGGCCAGTTCGACGCCGATGACCTGACGATCCACCCCACCATGCTCACCGACGTGACGCCGCAGATGGCGATCCTGCAGGACGAGATCTTTGCCCCGGTCATCCCGGTGATGACCTATGACACGCTCGACCAGGCGATCGGCTATATCGAGGCGCGCGACAAGCCGCTGGCGCTCTATGTGTTCAGCAAGGACGACGCGACGGTCGAGAAGGTCCTTGCCCGCACCTCTTCGGGCGGGGTCACGGTCAACGGCGTGTTCTCGCACTATCTGGAAAACAACCTGCCGTTCGGCGGCGTGAACACCAGCGGCATGGGCAGCTATCACGGCTACTTCGGCTTCAAGTGCTTCAGCCACGAACGCGCGATCTACCTGCACCAGTGATGCCGGCAACCGGGCGCGCCCACCCGCGCGCCCACACCGCACCGGGTCTCGTTTCCTTGGACAGCCTGCCCGCCGTGCACTACCGCCCGCGCCATGGCCGAAAAGTTCGAACGTCATCGCCAGCCCTGGACTCCTGCGGAAATCCAGAAGCTTCACACCCTTGCCAAGAAAGGCATGGGCCTGAAATCCATCGCCAAGGCCCTCACCCGTACCGAGGAATCGGTGAAAGATCGCGCCAAGGCAGACGGACTGAGCATCGCCAAACTGCGCTGACCCGCTACGCCCCAAGTACGGCAAGCCGTTGACAAGCATCGCAAGAATGAGTCCAATCGGCAACATCCGGGCAAAGCCTGCCCCTGTCGCAAGGAATGCATCGATGCTGTCACGTGCTGCCCGCGTTGTTCTGGCCCTGGGTGCCATTGTGCTGGGCATGGGCCAGGCCGCTGCATCGCCCCAGCCCGATCCGGGCAAGAAGGCCTGCGTTCAGGAAGCGCGGCGGCTGTGCCCAGCAGAGATGAAATCGTTGAGCCGCAAGAAGGTGGAAGCCTGCATGATCACCAAGATCGAGCAGACGTCACCGGTGTGCCACGCCGCCATGCTGCGCATCAAGGCCGAGCGCGAGGCGGCGGCTAGGCACTGACTTTGGCATTGCCGTAAAGCGCGCGGTTTTCTGCCCCGATCCGCACCGTCAGCATCGCCGCGTTCAGAACGGTGAACAGCAACGCCACCCAGACGAGGCCGAATGTGAGCGGCAGCACCGCGATTTCGGCGGTCACCACCATATAGTTGGGATGGCGCACAAAGCGGAATGGCCCCCGCTTCACCAGCGGCGCTTCGGGCGTGACGATGATCCGCGTGGTCCAGCGCGGCCCCAGCGTGGCCAGCACCCACACCCGCAGCAATTGCAGCACGGCGAACACCGCCAGCAATGGGAGCGAAATCGGTCGATCGCCCACGGTGAACCACAGCACGGCCAGCCAGGCACTGTGCATCGCCACCATCACCGGATAGTGCGACGCGCCCACTTCGCGCGCGCCGGCGGCCAGCAGCCGAGCGGTGTTGCGCCGGGCGATCACCAGTTCGCTCAACCGCTGCAGCGTGACAAAGGCCATGATGGCATAGGCCGCGTTCATGCCGCGCACCGCAGCGTGAGCGACGACGCGGTAAAGCCCGGCCCCAGCGCGTTCATCACGCTGAGCGGCGGCAGCCCTTCCCGGCGATAGCGGTCCAGCACGAACAGCACCGTGGGCGCAGACATATTGCCATGATCACGCAAGACCTCTCGCTCCTTGACCAGCGCCCCCTGGTTGAGCGCCAGGGCCTGCTCCAGCGCATCGACCACCTTGGCCCCGCCGGGATGGCAGATGAACCGATCCACATCTTCGATCTTCAGCCCTTGCGGCGCCAGCATTTCCTGCATCGCCTGGCGCATTTCTTGCCGGGCGAAGGCGGGAATGGCGCGGTTGAGCACGACGCCAAGCCCGGTCGGCTCGGCCTGCCAGCCCATGATGTCGAGCGTGTCGCGCCATGTCTTTTCCGCGCTCGCCGTGATCTGCACGAAACCGCCCTCGCCGCTGCGCAGCACGCAGGCCGCCGCGCCATCGCCAAACAGCGCGGTGGAGACGATATCGGCCTTGTCGGCGCGGTTAGTGCGCAAGGCCAGGCTGCACAGCTCGACGGTAACGAACAGCACATGCGAACCCGGCGTGGCCCGTGCCAGCTTGCTTGCCAGGCCAAGGCCGGTGGTGCCACCGGCGCAGCCCAGGCCGAACACCGGCACGCGCGCCACGTCGTTGCGGAACGGCAGCCGCGCCATGGCCCGCGCTTCCAGGCTGGGCGTGGCAATGCCGGTGGAAGACACGGTGACGATCGTATCCACCTGCTCGGCGCGCAGATCGGCTTGCGCCAGCGCCTGCTCGGCCGCCGCCACCCACAGATCGAGCGCGACGGAGAGATAGACTTCGCTCCGTTCGGCAAAGCTGCGCTCGCTGCGATACCATTGCACCGGCATGGCCAGTTGGCGGGTGTGGACGCCGGCGTTGGTATAGACGGCGGCCAATCGCTCGAAGTCGGCAAAATGCCCGCCGATCAGTTCCCGCGCGGTGGCGATCGCTTCGGCCTGGGGCAGGATATTGGCGGGGGTTTGGGTGCAAAGCGAGAGAATCGAAACGGGGTGCATCACGGATGTCGCCTGAAAGACCGGCGAACCGGCAGCAAATGTCCCAGCCCCGAAACGAATTTGTCGAGAGCGAGTTCCTTAGCCTGCGTTATGATGGGCGCGGGCTCGCACAGGAGAATCGATGGCTGGACGCATGGTTGGCACTGACGCCCCGAGCCTAAGCGAACATGACGGCGCAAGCTATCGCGAATGGATCGGCTTCATCCTGATGTGCCTGGGCATGTTCATGGCCATCCTCGATATCCAGATCGTCGCCACGTCGCTGCCCGCCATCCAGGCGGCCCTCGGCATCGCGCCCGATCAGATGGTGTGGGTGCAGACGGCCTATCTCACCGCGGAAATCGTGGCGATCCCGCTCACCGGCTTTCTCACCGCGCGGCTGGGCATGCGCTGGCTGTTCGTGGCGGCCGCCTGCCTGTTCACGCTGGCATCGGCGGGCTGCGCGGCCAGCAGCGGCTTTGGCCAGTTGATCGCATGGCGGGTGGTTCAGGGCTTTGCCGGGGGAACCCTGATCCCGGCGGTGTTTGCGGCGGTGTTCCTGCTGTTTCCCCCGCGCAGCCAGGGGTTGGCGACCACGATTGCCGGCGTTGCGGCGGTGCTGGCGCCCACCGTGGGGCCGATCGTGGGCGGGTGGATCACCCAATCCTATTCCTGGCACTGGTTGTTTCGCGTCAACATCCTGCCCGGCGTGATCGCGAGCCTGGGCGTGCTGATCTTTCTGCGCGGGCAATCGACGGGCCGGCAGGCGGGCCGCCGGGTCGATCTGCTGGCGCTGGTCCTGCTCGCCGCCGGGCTGGTGGCGTTGCAGCTTGGCCTGAAAGACGCGCCCACGCTCGGTTGGGCCAGCCCGCGCGTGCTGGGGCTGCTGGCCGGGGCGGCCGTGTGCGCCGCCTGCTTCGTGTGGCGCACGTTGCTGTCCTCCGCCCCGCTGGTGGAGTTGCGCTGCTTTGCCGATCGCAATTTCACCATCGGCTGCCTGCTCAGCTTCGTGCTGGGCTTCGGGCTGTTCGGCTCGACTTATCTGATGCCGTTCTTCCTGGGCCTGGTGCGCGAGCATGGGCCGCTGCAGATCGGCGAGATCATGCTGGTGACCGGCTGCACCCAACTGCTGGTGGCGCCCATCGCCGTCTATGCCGAACGCCGGATGGACCCGCGCCTGCTGACCGGCTTCGGCTTCGTGCTGTTCGCCATCGGCCTGCTGCTCAGCACCGGCCAGACCGAACAGACCGACTTTCGCGCGATGATCCTGCCGCAGATCGTGCGCGGCGCCGCGATCATGTTCTGCCTCCTGCCGCCCACCCGCATGGCACTGGGCCGCCTGCCCGATACCCTGGTGGCGGACGGCAGCGGCCTGTTCAACATGATGCGCAACCTGGGCGGCGCCGTGGGCCTCGCCCTGATCGACACCACGATCTTTTCCCGCGCCGCGAGCGCCGGCACCCACATCGCCGACCAACTCCGCGCCGGCGACGTGGCCACCGCCGTCCGCATCGGCATCCCCCGCGACGCCTTCCTGGAACAACGCGGCCACCCCCTCGACGACTTCACCACCGAGATGGTGCGGCCCCTGGTGGAAAAGGCCGCGCTCGTTCCGGCGGTGAATGCGGCGTGGCTGTTGTGCGGCGTGCTGGTGGCGCTGGCGGTGATGGCGCTGTGGTTTGTCCGCCGCGAGGCGCGGCCTCAAGACTGACGGCAACGCATTTGCCGTAACGCCAAGCTCCGCTGACTAACAACTCCTCCCCGAATCGGGGAGGGGGACCACCGCGAAGCGGTGGTGGAGGGGCGGCGCGGTGGAAGGCGGGCGTACTGTGGCGGAGTTTTTTGCTTCAGGCTGTCACCACCATTATTGATTTGATCTAAGATTATTTTCGACACCTAGCATTACATCATCAACTGCGATAATCCGGAAACCATAATCTGCGACAGCCACATCATTAGATGTGCGATGAAGGCATTTAAATCGGAGGTAAGCGGCGCGGCCCATATCTGCGCGCACAAAGTTTCCTGCTACTTGCCGACTGACTGTACGATTATAAGTTACGACAATTGCGTCGAACCCTTTAGACTTCGCTAGTACCGCTGCAGCATATAGAGCAGCCTCTTCGATTGACGCTGTTGATGCGGCAAAGTCAACAAAGTAGATTCCGAACTCATCGCCTTTCCCAGTGTCAAAGATGGTAAAGCCGCTGCCGAGTGCGAAGGCTCCCTTCGTGGTCGGGCGGTATCTTACACGGATGATCGACGTTTCAACATTTGGTAGAAGGTTATACTCGGCAGGAACATTTAAATGGCTTGACACCAAATCGACGTTCTTTAGGGCAGTCTCGTTCGCCTCAATTATTGCCAACAGTGTGGGATCGCTCCCGCTGCTACCCGTTTTGGAGGAGTAATGCAGCAAGTCGGACAGTACGATTTTCACCTGCGGTGGCGCTACTTTAATTTTCGTAATCAGCTGATCAGGAGTGATTGAGAAGTCTGCAATACCTCTTCTCAATTCAATAATTTTCCGCCATGCCGCAATCTTCTCCAAGCTGCCCTGACGTGCCATTGAAAGCGCATTGGAGTTAGAATCTTGGCGGGAGGCCGACGATGCCTGAGGCCGATTTAGCGACTGTTCAAAAATCTCCAATTCGGTTTGCCCCTCGGCGCAACGTGCCAAGGCACATAAAGCATAAGCACGCATGCCAACACGTTCTGCATTGCCCAATAACCTCCCCGCCTCTGCATCTGCCGGATCGTAGTAGCCTTGGAACTTAGGCAAAGGTTCGGGAGCCGGTCCTGCACCCATGGCATTGGCGGTCTGAAAATCACCCAACTGCAGGGCCATCGCCATCCCGACAACATTGACTTCGGGGTTCAACACGGCCGCCTCTCTCAACAATTTGAGGCGCTGCGCGGTGTTGGAATATGTGAAGCGTCCACGAAGGGTTTGCATTCCAACACTGCTTGCCCACGGTCGTGTAAGCCGCGCCTGGTCAAGTTCGACATCCGCATCTTCTTTTTTTCCTGCTAATGACAGCGCGATGCCTTTCAGAATCCTATTGCCCAAGCCGATCCCTTGCGCGAACTGCTTTGCTGGGTATGTGGATCCAATACGATCCGAGGCCTCTAAAGTGACCAAGGCCTCGTCAATACGACCACTACCCAAGAGGTGGGCCGCCTTTGCCTGTAATAGATTGGCATGTCTTTGCACGTAAGTCATTTTGAGGCGCGGATCCGCCAAAGCGGAATCGCACGCGGCAACACCTTGCTCATTCAATGAGCGAACCTCAGCTCTAGGTTCGGACCATGATACAGTCTGGCCGCGTTCAGGATCGGTTGCCAGCTGGTCATCATTGGGCCCAGGCTTCCTCAAGCCATCACAAGAAAAAAATACGTCCGAAGCGCAGGCTTGACTTGAATATGCGTTATTACCTACCACGAAGATTGCAGCCGCAAACCAGTACTTCATGCTCTATGTCCAGACTTTCCCCTAGGTTCAGGAAACATAAACACGCACGATAGTGCCCGCAATCCAAAAACTTTGCTGTTGAAATTAGCAATTACGATGATGGTGTGAATGGCGCCCCCACGGGGCAAGTGATTCGCATTGAGCGGATCACCTGAATCGGCCTAACGGTCGAAGGTCCACCCAAAGGTAACACCGTCCATGAGCAAAGTAGCAGTCGATCTGTCGTCTGTCACGGTTGCCGGCCTCGATTTGGCCAAGCATATGCTCCAGGTCCATTGCCTTGACGCAGCTGGCCAAGAGATCCTCAAGCGGCGCGAGGCACTTGAAGCTCCGGGGGCAGGGGAAGTGCCGGGGACAGCATACTTATCTCTTCTCCGACGGCCATGATTTTGGAACAGGGTCAAAAAAATTCGACGCTGTTCCGAAATACTAAGTAATGCACAAGATTGTACTCGCCGTCATAAAGGATCTCTGAATGCCTGCGTACCTTCAAAATGCAAATCATGCCTTCAGCGTCATTGATCCAAAAGAATACTACGATGACCATCTTGACGAGCGATACAATTACATTTCAAAATGCCATTTACGGATTATTTTCGGAACGCCTCATCTGGAAATTGCAACAATCATAGAATCCGCAGTTCACGAACTGGTGGTGTATCGGCTCACCGATAGTGGTGATCTCGATTGCATTTTCTGGAATGTAGGCACGAATTTCAACCGGATGTGGCAGAACTTTGTGAAATACCGCGCTATTGTCTTGTCGCTCACTGGTGCGATGGGATATGAGGATTGGAAGATCGTGCCTATTTTCACCACGCCCAGCAGATGTCTCTTTGCCATCGGCTTCAACTTTCACAATGCCGATGAAGAAAGCTTTGTGAATGGGCTGCGCTTGGTCGAATACAAGAAATAGCAGACTTCGGCGGCCTTCCCCTCCACCACGCTTCGCGTGCCCCCCCTCCCCGCGGAGCGGGGAGGATCGAGCAGCCTTCACCGCTTCAGCAGCGGCGCCAGATAGTGCCCCGTGAAGCTCGCTTTGGTCTTGGCCACTTGCTCCGGGGTGCCCACGGCGACCACTTCGCCGCCGCGCACGCCGCCTTCGGGGCCCATGTCGATGATCCAGTCGGCGGTCTTGATCACATCCAGGTTGTGTTCGATCACCACCACGCTGTTGCCCTGGTCCACCAGGCGGTGGAGCACTTCCAGGAGCTTGCGCACGTCTTCGAAGTGCAGGCCGGTGGTGGGTTCGTCAAGGATATAGAGCGTCTTGCCGGTGGAGCGGCGGGCCAGTTCCTTGGCCAGTTTCACGCGCTGGGCTTCGCCGCCCGATAGGGTGGTGGCCTGCTGGCCCACTTTCACATAGCCCAGCCCCACTTCGTGGAGCATGGCCATGCGCTCGCGGATCGGGGGCACGGCCTTGAAGAATTCCACCGCGTCTTCGATCGTCATGTCGAGCACGTCGGCGATGGAGTGGCCCTTGAATTTCACTTCCAGCGTTTCGCGGTTGTAGCGCTTGCCGCCGCATTCCTCGCACGTCACATAAACGTCAGGGAGGAAGTGCATTTCAATCTTGATCAGGCCATCGCCCTGGCAGGCTTCGCAGCGCCCGCCCTTGACGTTGAAGCTGAACCGGCCGGGCTTGTAGCCGCGCGCCTGGGCTTCAGGCAGGCCGGCGAACCAGTCGCGGATCAGGGTGAACGAGCCGGTGTAGGTGGCCGGGTTCGAGCGCGGGGTGCGGCCGATGGGCGACTGGTCGATCTCGATCACCTTGTCGCAGTGTTCGAGGCCCAGAATCGCGTCATGGGCGCCCGCGACCACGCGCGCGCCGTTGAGCATGCGCGCGGCGCCGGCCTGGAGCGTGTCGATGGTCAGGCTCGACTTGCCCGAACCGGACACGCCGGTGACGCAGCAGAACGTACCGAGCGGAATCTTGGCCGTCACGTTCTTGAGGTTGTTGGCCCGCGCGCCTTCGACCACGATCGACAGGCCATTGCCCTTGCGGCGCTTCTTGGGCACTTCGATGCGGCGCGCGCCGGTCAGGTATTGGCCGGTCAGACTGTCTTCGCTGGACAGGATATCGTCCAGCGTGCCCTGCGCCACGATTTCGCCGCCATGCACGCCCGCGCCCGGCCCGAGATCGACGATATAATCGGCGGTGCGGATCGCGTCTTCGTCGTGCTCCACCACGATGACCGTGTTGCCGAGGTCACGCAGGCGCTTCAAGGTTTCGAGCAGGCGGTCGTTGTCGCGCTGGTGCAGGCCGATGGAGGGTTCATCGAGCACATAGAGCACGCCCGAAAGGCCCGAGCCGATCTGGCTGGCCAGGCGAATGCGCTGCGATTCCCCGCCCGACAGCGTGCCCGAGGTGCGATCGAGATTGAGGTAATCGAGGCCGACATTGTTGAGGAAGCCAAGCCGCTCGTTGATTTCCTTGAGGATGGCCTTGGCGATCTGGCTCTGCTGGCTGGTCAGCTTGCCGTCGAGCGTGGCGAACCATTCCAGCGCATCGCTGACCGACAGGTGCGTGGCGGTGGAAATGTCGCTACCGGCCACTTTCACGCTCAACGCCTCGGGCTTCAACCGCGCGCCGTTGCAGGTTTCGCAGGGCTGGGCGGTCTGGAACTTGCCCAGTTCCTCGCGCATCCAGGCGCTTTCGGTCTGCAGCATGCGCCGGTTGAGATTGCCGATCACGCCTTCGAACGCCTTGGAGACCGTGTAGCTCTTCTTGCCGTCGATGAAGGTGAGCGGCACGGCCTTGCCGGCGGTGCCGTGGAGGATCACGATCTTCACTTCGCCCGGCAGCTTGTCCCATGGCGTGTCCAGGCTGAACCCGAAATGCCCGGCCAGGCTGGCGAGCACCTGCATGTAATAGGGGCTGGGCGGGTTGGACTTGGCCCAGGGCACGATGGCGCCCTGCTTGAGGCTGAGATGCTCGTTGGGCACCACCAGTTGCGGATCGAACAGCAGCTTTTCGCCCAGGCCATCGCAGGCCGGGCAGGCCCCCTGGGGCGCGTTGAACGAGAACAGGCGCGGTTCGAGCGCGTCGAGCGTGAAGCCCGAGACGGGGCACGCGAACTTTTCGGACAGGACGATGCGGTTGTCGGGCAGGCCCGCGCCTTTCAACTGGCCCTTGGCGGCGCCCTTCTTGGCCTTTTCCGGCGGCGCCTCGCCATTCAGTTCCGCCACGGTGGTGTCGGCCAGGTCGATATAGACCAGGCCATCGGCCAGCTTGAGCGCCTGCTCGAAACTGTCGGCCAGGCGCGTCTGGATGCCGTCCTTCACCGCGATGCGGTCGACCACCACTTCGATGTCGTGCTTGTACTTCTTGTCGAGCGCGGGGGCGTCTTCGATGGCAAACATCTCGCCATCGATGCGCACGCGGGTGTAGCCCGCCTTCTGCCACTCGGCCAGTTCCTTGCGGTATTCACCCTTGCGGCCGCGCACCACGGGGGCGAGCAGATAGGCGCGCGTGCCTTCGGGCAGGGCCATCACGCGGTCGACCATCTGGCTGACGGTCTGCGCGCTGATCGGCAGGCCGGTGGCCGGCGAATAGGGAATGCCCACCCGCGCCCACAGCAGGCGCATGTAGTCGTAGATTTCGGTGACCGTCGCCACGGTGGAGCGCGGGTTGCGGCTGGTGGTCTTCTGCTCGATGGAAATGGCGGGCGAAAGGCCGTCGATGTGCTCCACATCGGGCTTCTGCATCATTTCCAGGAACTGGCGCGCATAAGCCGAAAGCGATTCGACATAGCGCCGCTGCCCCTCGGCATAGATCGTGTCGAACGCCAGGCTGGACTTGCCCGAGCCCGAAAGGCCGGTGATCACCACCAGGCTGTCGCGCGGCAGATCGACATCGATGCCCTTCAGGTTGTGCTCGCGCGCGCCGCGCACGGAAAGGGTGGTCAATGCGCTACGCGCACGAGTGGATGCGGTCGACATGAAGGGCGGTGTTCCAGATTTGTTCGATTCACGCAAGCCTGTCGCAGCGCAGCAATAGCCGCGCAAGATGGCTGCGTGGGCAAGGACGATTGATCTGGAATGTGGGAAGCCGGTCAGCCGATCGCAAGCGCGCGGCTGCGCCCGTCTCCCACCCAGCGCGCCTTGACCCCCCACACGCTGGCCAGCACCTCTTCGGCCAGGGCCACGTGCGGCGGGCCATTGGCCGCCACGGTGCCGCGATCGAGCACGATGACGTGATCGGCATGGTTCATCGCCAGCGCTAGATCATGCACCACCACCACCACGCCCACGCCCTGGCCGGCCAGGCGGCGAAAATGGGCAAGCAGCGCCTGCTGGTGCGCCAGGTCGAGCGCGGCCAGCGGCTCATCCGCCAAGACCCAGCGCGGCTGCCCGGCCAGCACGCGGGCGAGCAGGGCGCGGGCGCGCTCACCGCCCGAAAGCGTGCCCACCTCGCGCCCTGCCAAGGCATTGAGATCGAGTGCGTCGAGTGCGGCCATGGTGGCCGCGGCGTCCACCTTGGCCGGGGTGCGGTGCGGCAGGCGGCCCAGCCGCACCAGCGTTTCCACGGTCACGTTCCATGCCACTTCGCCGGCCTGGGGCAGATAGCCGATCGCCATGGCCCGCTCGCGCCCGGTCAATTCGCCCAGGCGATGCTGGCCCAGGCACACGCGGCCCGCGTCAGGCTCTACCAGTCCGGCCAGGGCGGATAGCAGGGTGGACTTGCCCGCGCCGTTCGGCCCGCAGATCACCGTCAGGCGCCCGGGCGCAAGGCCTGCGCGCACTTCGCGCAGGCGGCCCACCACGGTTACGGCTTCGGCAACAAGTTCCATGCGCGCCCCTTTCAGGCGAGACCACGCCGCAGGCGCAGCAGGAGGTGCAGGAAGAACGGCGCGCCCAGCAGGCTGAGCGCGATGCCCAGGCGCAGTTCCCCGCCCGCCAGCGGCAGGCAGCGGCACAGCGCATCGGCGACCAGCAACAGCAGGGCACCGGCCAGCGCGCTGGGCAGCAGCAGGCTGGACGGGCGGCGATCGGTGAACGGGCGGACAATGTGCGGCACCATCAGCCCGACAAAGCCGATGACCCCGGCGGCCGAAACCCCGGCGCCCACCACCAGCCCGACGCCCAGCACCATCATCCAGCGCAAGGCCGCGGGATCGAGCCCCATCGACCGCGCGGCCAGTTCGCCCAGCGTCAACGCATCGAGCGAGGGCCCTGCCCGCCACAGCACGGCAAGGCCCAGCGCGGTGAGCGGCGCGGCCAGCGCGACATCGTGCCAACTGCGGTCGGTGAGCGCGCCCATCAGCCAGGTCACGATCTCGGTCAGGGCAAAGGGATTGGGCGCCAGGCTGATCGCCAGGCTGGTGAGCGCGCCGGCAAGGCTGGAAAGCATCATCCCCGCCAGGGTGAACAGCGCCACCCCGCCGGCCAGGCCGGTGCGTGGCCCCGAAGCGATCAGGGCGAGCAGGACCATGCCGCCCGCCGCGCCTGCCAGGGCCATGGCCGGTAGCGCGAAAGGCTGCACCGCAAAGCCCATGAACAACGACAATACAGCGCCCAATGCAGCCAGCGGCGCCACCCCGAACAGGCCGGGATCGGCCAGCGGATTGCGCAAGTATCCCTGCATCGCCGCGCCTGACGCGCCCAGCCCGGCGCCCACCACGACCGCCAGCACCGCGCGCGGCAGGCGCAGTTGCGCCAGGATCACCGTGGCATTGGCACTGTATGGGGCCCCGGCCGGATCGAACGGATTGATCCACACCTGCCCCGCCATCAGGCACAGCGGAAACAGCAGCAGGAGCAGCGTGGCCAGCACCACGGGCAGAGCGGCTCGGTTCATTGCGGCCTACCCAAAGCTTTGTCCAACGCAGGGCCTTCCAGTTCGCGGCGCACCGCCACCAGCCGATCGAGCAGGCGCGGAATCGTGGGGCCACCGCAATAGATGAGATTGGGCGCGATCGGGGCGCGCGCGGTGTGCGTCAACGCAGCGAGCGCGGGGTGGAACAGCAGCCGATCTTCGTCCGGGCCGGTACCTGGCACGATCGTGCCCGGTGCCGGGCCCACCGCCAGGATCACGCGCGGCGGATCGGCCAGCATGCGTTCCAGCGGCAGGCGTTCGGATTGGCCCAGCCCGCGCTGCGCGCTGAAATTGGCAAAACCCGCCTGGCTCATCAGGTCAGAGACCAGCGTGTGCTGGCCCGGCACCAGCCCGCCCGGCTCCCACAACACGGCCGGAATGGGAACATGGCCGGGCGGCGGCGCAGCCTCTGCCACGGCGCGATCGATCTGCGCCAGCAGTGCCGCACCGCGCTCTGGATGGCCGGCCCAGGCGGCCAGGCTGCGGACCTGCGCGCGCGCCGCAGCCAGCGAATCGGCAATGCCCACCGTTTCCACGCGCAGCCCCATGCTGCGCAGCGCCGCCAGCGTGGCCGGATCGGCATAAGTGCTGGTCACCACCAGGTCGGGATGAAGCGCAACCACGCTTTCCACGGCGCCATCGGTGGAGGGAAAGCGGCGCGCCTCGGCCACGTCCATCGAGGTTTGCGCAGGATCGCGGCTGTAGAAGGACAGCGCCAGAATCTGCGCACGGTCGGCCACTTGCGCCAGCACCGCGTCGCTGCATGGGTTGAGCGAGACGATACGCGGCAGGGCACCTGCGCCATGCGCCGCCTCATCGGCCGGGGCAACCCGCGCGCATCCCACCAGAGCCAGGACCAGCAATGCAGGCAGGCGGCGGCAAGACAAGCGGGGCAGCACACGGCCGATCACGTCAAGGTCATTCCTTTCGCTGGTGCCGCGGCGCGCGATCAGTAGCGCAAGCGCACCCCGCCAAACACCGAACGACCCAGCGCGCCATAGCCCGCTGCCGTCACCAGCGGCCGATCGAACACGTTTTCCACCCGGCCGAACAGTTCGGCCTGATGAAGGATCGGCAGGCTGGCGCGCAGCGTGGTGACGCTACCGCCCGACAGCTTGATCGAATTGGCCGCGTTGTCAAAGGTTTCGGATTGAAAACGGATATCCGCGGCCAGGGCCAGGCCGGCCCAGGGCGTGGCCCAGTCCAGCGAGGTGGTCAGCGCGTGGCGCGGACGGCGCGCCAGGTCCTTGCCGAACGTGGCCGCGCCAGGGGTGCGATCGGTCGCTTCGGTATAGGCATAGGCGATCTGCCCCTTGACCCCTGGGCTGAGCGTGGCGTCCACTTCCAGTTCGGCGCCCTGCGCGCGCGCCTTGCCCACGTTGTCATACACGCCATAGGCATGGCCGGTGCACAGCGCGCTTTCCACCATGTAGCACGAGACGTAGGTGATGAGGTTGCGCGTATCGCGGCGGAACAGCGTGAGCCCGGCGTGGAACGTGCCGTCGACGCTGGTATAGGCCAAGCCGGCATCATAGCTGCGGCTGCGTTCGGGATTGAGATTGGCGTTGCCGTAATCGGGCGAAAGCAGCTGGTAAAGCGTGGGCGCGCGGAAGCCTTCGCCATAGCTGGCGTTGAACCGCAGGCCGCGCAGCACTTCCACGGTGCCGTTGGCCCCCAGGCTCACGTTGCTGCCGAACTGGCTCTGTTCGTCATAGCGCACGCCGCCGGCAAGGCTGGCCTTGGCACCATACCAGCCGAGCATGGCATGGCCGCTGGTCAGGTGCGAGCGCTGTTGCGCGTCAAAAGTGCTGTCGAACCGGGTCCATTCGCGATCCGCGCCGAAATCGAGCGCGAAATCGGCCGGCAGCGCATAGCGGCCGTTGAGTTCCACCCGCTCGCTGCGGCCGTTGTAACCGTATTCGAACGTGTCGTCCGCTCCGCCGGTATAATAGCGGCGGCGCGTGTCCGACAGGGCATAGCCGGCGTCCAGCGTGAGGGCGCCGCCCGCGTAATGCACCCCGGCACGGCCGAAGAACTGCCGGGTGGTGGTATATTCGGGGGTATCGCCGAAATTGAAATCGGCGTCATAGCCATCGATCTGGGTCTTGCCATCGGCATAGCGGGCGCTGGCCACCAGCGAAAGCGTGTCGGTCAGGTTGACGCGGCCCTTGCCGCCCACGCGCCACTGGTCATAGCCATCGCGTTCCGTGCCATTGGCCGCGGCCGAGACGCCATCGGTGGTGGCATAGCCGCCGCCCAGCGAGAAGGCATAGCGATCGCGCTTCACCCCGGCGACCGCCTCGGCATCATAGCTGCCGCGCGAGCCGGCTTCGGCCGAAGCTTCTGCGCCGTCGATCTCGCGCGTGGTCACCGCGATCACCCCGCCGATGGCCGAACTGCCCCAGATGACCGAGTTGGAGCCGCGCAGCACTTCGATCCTTTCGATGCCGCCGCTGGTCAGCGTGCCGAAATCGAACCCGCCCGAAGGCGCGGACGGGTCTTCCACCCGCACGCCATCGACCAGGACAAGGGTGTGCTGCCCTTCTCCGCCCCGCAGGCGCACGGCGGTTTGCGCGCCAAGCCCGCCGGTGCGCGAATAGGTCAGCCCCGGCACGCGTTCGAGCACGCGGGTGATATCGACACCCTGCACCGCCTCGATCGTTTGCAGCGGCACGACGCTGATCGCCTGGCCGGTCTGGTCGAGCGACAGGGCGCTGCCGGTGGCCAGGACGGTGATTTCTGCGCCATCGGATGGTGCAGCTTCCTCGGCATGGGCAGGCATGGCCAGCACGAGCGTGGCGGCCAGCGCAAACAGCGAAGTCTTCATGGTCTTTTCCTCCCGGCCCATGGACAGTCTTGCCGTCCATGGCGCGAGGGTCCGCCGGGCCCCGGGCGGAAACTCGTCACGCTTGCGCCCGGTACACCCCGCCCGGCCGCGGAACGACCACACACCGGCAGGTTTCCTGGCTCATCCGAAGTCATCGCGACACGCCGGCCTTCCCAGCCCGCGTGGGGGCCAGTGGCGCACAAAGGGCGTGGCGCTCGTCCGGAAACAGTTGCGGGGGCAGCGCCGGCTTTCGTTCCGGCTTCCCTCTTAGCCCGCTTGCGCGGGCACCGGTGGCGTCTGCCGCGGCCGATAGCGCCCCCTGTACCATGGGGCAAGCCCGCGGCAGAATTTAACCAAGCGGTAGCGGGGTGTGCCTTATCGGGACGAAGCCATTTACCCCCGTGCATGGTTGCCGCGCAGCGACTAACGCACCATTGCAAGATCAGGCCCCTGCCCGCCCTTATGCCAGACCCGATTCCCTTCACCGGCGCCACGCCCACCCTGCCACCCGAAGCGCTGATGCCGCCGCCGGGGCCGGAAGAGCGCGCGATGCTGGCGCAGCGGCGGCAGGCCGATGGCGCGTTGCTTCAGGCGCTGACCCTGGCCCCGGTCCGGCCACGCGATTTTGCCGCACGCATCCGCCGGCGCGACATGACATCGTGGCGGCACCAGCACCGCGCAGGCTCGCGCCTGGCAGAGCGCGCTGCCGGCATTGCCGCGGTCGGCGCGCTCGGCCTGGTGCTGGGCGCGGTGGGTTGGGGATCGCCGGGGATCGATGCCGCGGCCGCACACGATCGCAACGGCCTGCAACCATTCGAGCGCGCGGGCGAAAGTTTCCCCGGCTCGGCATTCTATTACGTTTCGGCCCAGGACAGCGGCCTGCTGGCCCCGCAGGACGCCGCGCGCGCCTGGGACCGGCAGGTGGCCGCGATCCATGGCGACACCGACGACGCGCCCACGCTTGCGGCCTGGGCGCGCAATCCCGCGGCGCGGCCGCTGTTTGCCTCGGGCAGCGGCGAAGACCGCTGGCGCGCGCTGCAATGCCTGACCACCGCGATCTATTACGAAGCCGCTTCGGAACCCGATGCCGGCCAGCGCGCGGTGGCGCAAGTCGTGCTCAACCGCGTGGCCCATCCCGCTTTTCCCAAGACCGTGTGCGGCGTGGTCTACCAGGGATCGGAACGGCCCGGCTGCCAGTTCAGCTTCGCGTGCGACGGCGCCATGGCGCGCCGCCCGGTGCAGCAGTTCTGGGACCGCGCGCGGCGCGTGGCCGCCGATGCCCTGGCCGGCAATGTCTTTGCCCCGGTTGGCCTCGCCACGCATTACCATACCAGCGCGGTGCATCCGCTGTGGGCAGACAAGCTTGCCTTCATCGGCACGATCGGGGCGCATCGCTTCTATCGTTGGGCCGGCACGGCCGGCCTGCCGGCTGCTTTCACCGGCACGTATCGCGGTGCAGAGCCGCTCGCCGCCCCGCATCCGCGCAGCTGGGTGCCCGTCGCGGCGGATCTGGCCGATCCGCTGACGCTGGAAAAAGCGTTCGAGGATGGCCGCATGGCCGCACTGGAGCGCACGACCGCCGGGCCGGGCGGGACGCCCCTGGGACAACCGGCAGGCACGGGCCTGCGTGCGGTCGATTCGCCCTTGCGCGGCACGGCACCGGCCGGCCCCGCGCTGTCGGGCACGCCCCTGCCCGGCGCGCCGAGCGGGCAACTGCGCCCCGAAGCGAGCGAGGCTTATGAAAACGCGGGCAAGTGGATTGCCCAGCCGCACGGCTGAACCCACGCGCCGCTGCGGCACGGCCACGCCGGGCCACTTCATTTCCACCGCCATGGCAGCATCAACGGGTCGTTTACCGTCTCGTCTCATCCCCTGTTAGCGCGCACCCCCTTAGAAGGACGGCAGAGCTGCTGCGGATTTCAGCCCGCTTGCCGCTTTCAACAAGGAAAAAGCCGAATTTACGCGAAATTTCGGTGTCGCAACGAACAATGGAGACCATCTGCGCATGCTGCGTTTCGCCCCTCGCTATGGCATGATCTCGCCCTGTCTCCGCCGGCCCGCCGGCCGGCCGGCCCATGCGGCCAACGACAATCCCGGCTGGGCCAGCCTGCGCCAGGCCAATGGCACCGCACACGCTTCGCCGGGCCGGATGATGGCCGCGCGCGTGGCTGACAATCTTGCCGACGATGCCCTCCTGGCCCAGGCGCTGCGCCTGTTTGCCAGCCACGGCCACGCCGCCGCCGGGCAGGCTGCCGCAGCAGCCAAGGGTGCCGCCGTGGCGGGCGATCACGATGGCGCCGCCTGGTGGGCGCAAGTGTGCCATACGCTCGATCGCCGCAAGGGCCACGCCCTGGAACGGGAACTGGCCGGCCTGGCGTGAATTGCCCTGAAAGCCGGCCACCCGGTGCCGTTCTGGCGGGCGGGCACTGGCCTGCCCGTCGCATTCGTATGAACGGCCGATTTACGGTTTAATGCTATTGCGAACTCTTATCAAAGAAACCCGCAAATGCGGGGTTTTTTGCGGTTGCAATCCCTGCCGGGCAGGCCTACGTGCCCCTCCACTTGTCGGCAACCCTTCCCGTCTCGCGGGCGCGGGGGGACCTCCATCCGGGGGCTTGAGTCGGCAACGCTTGAACGCTTGTCCCGCGACGTCTCCGGGAAAGGACCGTAAAGCACATGGCACGCAAGAAGATCGCGCTGATCGGCGCGGGTAACATCGGTGGCACTCTGGCGCATCTGGCCGCGCAGAAGGAACTGGGCGACATCGTCCTGTTCGACGTGGTGGAAGGCGTTCCCCAGGGCAAGGCTCTCGATCTCTCGCAGTGCGGCCCCGTCGAAGGTTTCGACGCCAAGATCATCGGCACCAACGATTACAAGGACATCGCAGGCGCGGACGTCATCATCGTGACGGCCGGCGTGGCGCGTAAGCCCGGCATGAGCCGCGATGACCTGCTCGGCATCAACCTCAAGGTGATGAAGGCCGTTGGCGAAGGCATCCGCGACAACGCGCCCGACGCCTTCGTGATCTGCATCACCAACCCGCTCGACGCGATGGTCTGGGCGCTGCGCGAATTCTCCGGCCTGCCGCACAACAAGGTGGTGGGCATGGCCGGCGTGCTCGACTCGGCCCGCTTCAGCACCTTCCTGGCCTGGGAATTCGGCGTTTCGGTGCGCGACGTGAACTCGTTCGTGCTCGGCGGCCACGGCGACACCATGGTTCCGGTTGTGGAATATTCCACCGTTGCCGGCATCCCCGTCACCGACCTGGTCAAGATGGGCGCTTCCACCCAGGACAAGATCGACGCGATCGTGCAGCGCACCCGTTCGGGCGGCGGCGAGATCGTCGGCCTGCTCAAGACCGGTTCGGCGTTCTATGCCCCGGCCGCCTCGGGCATCGCCATGGCCGAAGCCTACCTGTCGGACCAGAAGCGCGTCCTGCCCTGCGCCGCCTATGTCGATGGCGCCTATGGCGTTGACGGCCTCTATGTCGGCGTGCCGGTGGTGATCGGTGCAGGCGGCGTGGAAAAGGTCATCGAAATCAACCTCGATGATGCCGCCAAGGCCAACCTGCAGGTTTCGGTCGACGCGGTGAAGGAACTTCTGGTGGCGTGCAAGGGTATCGATCCTTCGCTTGCCTGATTGAATGCCTGGCCCGCGGCTTGCCTTTCGGGGCGGCCACGGGCCTTGCACCGCATGTTATCGGCCAGGGCCGCCACGGTGGCGCTGGCAATACCCTTAAGGCCCTCTTCGGAGGGCGTTGACCGAACGCCATTAAGGATACCTGGCCCATCCACGCGCACCGCGCCGCAGATTGGCTGCCGATCCAAGCGATGGCGTCGGGCAACCGATGACAGTCACAGACAGGCCGCCTTGGGTTTCGCGGTCTGCCTCATGCCTCTTTCCGAAGCCCCTCCCCTCCCCGGGGGCAAAGGAGTGAACTGACGATGGGACAAGAAGTGCACGAGTTCGAAGTCGATCCTTCACAGGATGCGCCGCAGCAGGGTCCATCCTGGCAATCGAAGCGCTGGCCGATTACCGACGCGCTGGCCGGCGATGATCTGACCCGTGCGCTCGATCCCATGGCGCTCAAGGTCGAAGTGGCCAAGGCTGCCAAGAAGGCCGGTGCCGCGCTCGACGAAGCGGCGCTGGAACAGGCCGCCAACGACAGCCTGCGCGTGATGCTGCTGGTGCGCACCTATCGCGTGCGCGGCCACCTTGCGGCCAACCTCGATCCGCTCGGCCTGTCCAAGCAGGACCTGCCGGCCGACCTCAGCCCCGAATACCACGGCTTCACGGCCAAGGACATGGATCGCAAGATCTACCTGGGCGGCACGCTGGGCCTGCAATGGGGCACCGTGCCCGAAGTGGTCGAGATCCTGCGTCGCAACTATTGCGGCAAGATCGGCCTGGAATACATGCACATCTCCGACGTGGAGGAGCGCAAGTTCCTGCAGGACCGCATCGAGGGCGGCGACAAGTCGATCGACTTCACGCCCGAAGGCAAGAAGGCGATCCTTTCCGCCGTGGTGCGCGGGGAACAGTACGAAAAGTTCCTCGGCAAGAAGTATGTCGGCACCAAGCGCTTCGGCCTTGACGGTGGCGAGTCGATGATCCCTGCGCTCGAAGCGGTGATCAAGTACGGCGGCCAGCGCGGCGTGAAGGAAATCATCTACGGCATGGCCCACCGCGGCCGCCTCAACATCCTCGCCAACGTGATGGCCAAGCCCTATCGCGTGATCTTCCACGAATTCTCGGGCGGCAGCGCCAATCCCGAAGACGTGGGCGGCTCGGGCGACGTGAAGTATCACCTGGGCACCAGCACCGACCGCGAGTTCGACGGCACCAAGGTGCACATGAGCCTGCTGCCCAACCCGTCGCACCTGGAAACGGTGGACCCCATCGTGCTGGGCAAGACCCTGGCGCAGCAGCAGTTCCGCGACGACGTGGGCCATGGCAAGCACAAGCAGGTCCTGCCGGTGCTGATCCACGGCGACGCGGCCTTTGCCGGCCAGGGCATCGTGTGGGAATGCTTCGGCTTTTCCGGCGTGGAGGGCTACAACACCGGCGGTTGCATCCACTTCATCATCAACAACCAGATCGGCTTCACCACCAGCCCGCAGTTCTCGCGCGGCTCGCCCTATCCCTCGGACGTGGCCAAGGGCGTCCAGGCGCCGATTATCCACGTCAACGGCGATGACCCCGAAGCGGTGACCTTTGCCTGCAAGCTGGCGATCGACTATCGCCAGCAGTTCGGCCGCGACATCGTGCTCGACATGTGGTGCTACCGCCGCTTTGGCCACAACGAAGGCGACGAGCCCTCGTTCACCCAGCCGCTGATGTACGCCCAGATCCGCAAGCACCCCGCGGTCTCGTCGCTCTATGCCGATCGCCTGGTGGGCGAAGGCGTGATCGACAAGAACTGGAAGGGCGAAGCCGAAGACCGCTTCACCGCCACGCTGGAAAGCGAGTTCGAAGCCGCCAAGAGCTACAAGGCCAACGAAGCCGACTGGTTCGGCGGCCGCTGGGCAGGCCTCAACAAGCCGGCAGACCCGGTCACCGCGCGCCGCAACGTGGCCACGGGCATCGAGCAGAAGCTGTTCGACAGTCTGGGCCGCACGCTGACCACGGTTCCCGAAAGCCTCACCGTCCACAAGACCTTGGGCCGCGTGCTCGATGCCAAGCGCGAGATGTTCGCGTCGGGCAACGGGTTCGATTGGGCCACGGCCGAAGCGCTCGCCTATGGCAGCCTCGTCACCGAAGGCTACAACGTGCGCCTTTCGGGCCAGGACTGTGGGCGCGGCACATTCAGCCAGCGCCATGCCGTGTGGGTGGACCAGACCGACGAGCACAAGTACGTGCCGCTCGCCACGCTGCCCCATGGCCGCTTCGAAGTGCTCGACAGCCCGCTATCGGAATATGGCGTGCTCGGCTTCGAATACGGCTATGCCAGCGCCGATCCCAAGACGCTGGTGCTGTGGGAAGCGCAGTTCGGTGACTTTGCCAACGGCGCGCAGATCGTGATCGACCAGTACGTGGCCGCTGCCGAAGCCAAGTGGCTGCGCGCCAACGGCCTCGTCATGCTGCTGCCGCACGGCTATGAAGGCCAGGGTCCGGAACACTCCTCCGCCCGTCTCGAGCGCTATCTCCAGCTCTGCGCCGAAGACAACCTGCAGGTGTGCAACATCACCAGCCCGGCCAACTACTTCCACGTGCTGCGCCGGCAGATGCACCGCTCGTTCCGCAAGCCGCTGATCATCATGACGCCCAAGTCGCTGCTGCGCCACCCGCTGGCCAAGTCGACCGCGGCCGATTTCATCGGCGAGGCACAGTTCAAGCGCATCCTGTCCGATCCTTCGGCACCCGACGACAAGGACACCCGCCGCGTCGTGCTGTGCTCGGGCAAGGTGGCCTATGACCTGATCGAGGCGCGCGATGCTGCCGGCATCACCGACACCCAGATCATCCGGATCGAGCAGCTCTATCCCTTCCCGGGTGAGCCGCTGGCCCTGCGTCTTTCGCGCATGGCCAATCTGGAAGACGTGGTATGGTGCCAGGAAGAGCCGAAGAACAACGGTTCGTGGTTCTTTGCCGAGCCGCTGATCGAGGAATCGCTCAAGGCCGCCAAGGGCAAGGTTGCCCGCGCCCGCTATGCCGGCCGCGCCGCCTCTGCTTCGCCCGCCACGGGCCTGGCCAAGCGCCACAATGCCGAGCAGGCCGCCCTGGTGGCCGATGCGCTGGCCCTGTCGGTGCGCGAGGAAATCCGCCGCAAGAAGAAGGCCTGACCCGGCCGTTTCGTCCACCTGAATTCTCCCCAAGGAACACCAAGTCATGTCCATCGAAGTCAAGGTTCCGACGCTCGGTGAAAGCGTCAGCGAAGCGACGGTCGGCCAGTGGCTGAAGAAGCCCGGTGAAGCGGTGGCTCTGGACGAGCCCATCGTCAGCCTCGAAACCGACAAGGTCGCCGTCGAAGTGCCCTCGCCCGTGGCCGGCGTGCTCGGCCAGATCCTGGTTGCCGAAGGCGAAACCGTCACGGTTGGCGCGCTGCTCGGCACCGTGGAAGACGGCGTGGCCGCAGCCGGCAACGGCCAGGTTGCCCCGCGCGAGGAAAAGCCGGTGCCGCCCGCATCCGACACGATCGCGCCGGCAACGCCTGCAGCCGCGCCTGCCGCAGCCCCGGCTGCGCCGGCCGGTGACGATGCCGGTGCTGCCGCGCTCTCGCCGGCAGTGCGCCGCGCGGTGCTGGAGCACGGCATCGATCCTTCCACCGTCAAGGGCACCGGCAAGGACGGCCGCCTGACCAAGGAAGACGTGCTGGCCGCAGCCCAGGCCAAGGCCGCTTCGCCCGCACCGGTGGCCACCGCCGCTGCCGTGCCTGCCGCCGTGGCCGCGCCTGGCCGCAACGAAGAACGCGTCAAGATGACGCGCCTGCGCCAGACCATCGCCAAGCGCCTCAAGAGCGCGCAGGAAAACGCCGCCCTGCTCACCACGTTCAACGACGTGGACATGTCGGCCGTGATGGCCGCGCGCGAGAAGTACAAGGACGTGTTCGAGAAGAAGCACGGCGTGAAGCTGGGCTTCATGTCGTTCTTCGCCAAGGCTTCGTGCCTGGCGCTCAAGGACATTCCGGCCGTCAACGCCCAGATCCAGGGCGATGAGATCGTCTATCACGACTATGTCGACATCTCGGTGGCCGTCTCGGCGCCGAACGGCCTGGTCGTGCCGGTGGTGCGCGATGCTGACAAGCTCTCGTTCGCCGGCATCGAAAAGGCGATTGCCAATTACGGCAAGAGGGCCCGCGAAGGCGCGCTGACCATGGAAGACATGAAGGGCGGCACCTTCACCATCTCCAACGGTGGTGTGTTCGGCGGCCTGATGTCCACCCCGATCATCAACCCGCCCCAGTCAGCCGTGCTCGGCCTGCACCGCATCGAAGACCGCCCGGTCGTGCGTAATGGCGAAATCGTGATCCGCCCGATGATGTACATCGCGCTGTCCTACGATCACCGCATCATCGACGGTCGCGAAGCGGTTACCGCGCTCAAGACCATCAAGGAAGCGATCGAAGATCCCACCCGCCTGCTGATCGATCTCTGATCGACCAAGCGTGCCGCGCCCGGCGACCAGTGCCGGGCGCGCAGGCGTGCATAGCAGCGAACTTGTGTGATAAGTCGCGCCAGTCCCGCCACAGTTTCAGGGGCGCGCGAACAGGAGGCCGCAATGGCTGAATACGATTATGATGTCCTGGTGATCGGCGCTGGCCCTGGCGGCTATGTCGCGGCGATCCGCGCGGCCCAGCTGGGCCTCAAGACCGCCTGTGCCGATGGGCGCGAAACCCTGGGCGGCACGTGCCTCAACGTGGGCTGCATCCCGTCCAAGGCACTGCTGCACGGTTCGGAAAAGTTCGAGGAAGCCGTCAACGGCACCTTTGCCAGCTATGGCATCAAGACCGGCCCGGTGGAGCTGGACCTGGCCACGATGCAGCAGCAGAAGCTGGATTCGGTCAAGAGCCTGACCGGCGGCATCGAATTCCTGTTCAAGAAGAACAAGGTCACCTGGCTCAAGGGCTATGCCAGCTTCGAAGACGCACACAGCGTCACCGTCGCGGGCCAGAAGGTTTCGGCCAAGCACATCGTCATCGCCACCGGATCCTCGGTCACCCCGCTGCCGGGCGTGAGCGTGGACAACGACGCGGGCGTGGTGGTCGATTCGACCGGCGCGTTGGCGCTGACCCGCGTGCCGGATCACCTGGTGGTGATCGGCGGCGGCGTGATCGGCCTGGAACTGGGCTCGGTGTGGCGTCGCCTGGGCGCCAAGGTCACCGTGGTGGAATACCTTGACCAGCTGCTGCCCGGCATGGACGGCGACGTGCGCAAGGAAGCGGCCAAGATCTTCAAGAAGCAGGGCATGGCGCTCAAGCTTTCGACCAAGGTCACCGGCGTGGCGGTGGACGGTGGCAAGGCGACGCTGACGGTCGAGCCTTCGGCCGGTGGCGCTGCCGAAACCATCGAGGCCGATTGCGTGCTGGTGGCCATCGGCCGCCGGCCCAACACCGAGGGCCTGGGCCTCGACAAGATCGGCCTTGCGCCCAACGCGCGCGGCCAGATCGAGACCGACCACGATTTCCGCACCGCGGTCGATGGCGTGTGGGCGATCGGCGACGTGATTCCCGGTCCGATGCTGGCGCACAAGGCCGAGGACGAAGGCATTGCCGTGGCCGAGAACATCGCAGGGCTCACGGGCATCGTGAACCACGACGTGATCCCCGGCGTGGTCTACACCTTCCCCGAATTTGCCGGGGTGGGCCTGACGCAGGAAGCCGCGCTGGAAAAGGCCGGCGGCGACCAGTCCAAGATCAAGGTCAGCAAGTTCCCGATGCTGGGCAACAGCCGCGCCAAGACCAATCACGAGCCCGACGGGTTCGTGAAGGTGATCGCCGATGCGCAGACCGACCGCGTGCTGGGCGTGTGGGCGATTGCCTCGGTGGCCGGCACGATGATTGCCGAAGCGGCCCTGGCCCTGGAATTCGGCGCAACCTCGGAAGACATCGCCTATACCTGCCACGCGCACCCGACCCATTCGGAAGCGCTGAAGGAAGCGGCGATGGGCATCCGCGAAAAGCCGATCCACATCTGATCGACGCACCGCCTTTGGGCGGCGAGCGCATTGAACAAGGCCGCGCCGGGGCAACCGGGCGCGGCCTTTTTCTTGGGCCGCTTGCGCACGCCCCTGGCAACGCGCCGCAACAAGACATGCAGCTTTGTAAAATAGGCTATGCTTGACAGTTGTTTACGTGACTTCTGGGGCTGCCCTTCTACGAGGCAGGCAAGCAGGGGAGCTTACCAAGGAGAAGCATCGTATGAACCGTCTGACGATCGCCTTTGCCGCCGCTATGGCGCTTGCCGCCACGCCGATGGTCGCCCAGGCCGCGCCGTGCAAGGATGCCAGGGGCAAGTTCATCAAGTGCCCGCCAGCCAAGCCGGCGCCCCGCAAGGTTTGCAAGGGCCACAAGGGCAAGTTCGTGAAGTGCCCGCGTTGACCTGACGCAGGAAGGGCTGCCTGGCCCGCCACCTGCCACGTCGTGCGACGCCAGGCAGCCCTTCCAAGCGCTAGAGCACGATAACGTTTCACGGAAACGTCATCGTGATCTAGGTTTTTGTTATCGTGCGATTTACTGCCAAAAACCGGCACCCACTTTTTGTCATCGCACGCTAGAAATCTATCTTCATCCGAACCATGGCCGAAGGAACGCTGACACCGCCGCCCACGGCGCGCTGTTCCGCTTCGGCCTGGGCCTTGACGCCAGGCGCCAATTGCAGTTGCGCCACGGGTGGCGCCTGATCAGCGAAAGGGCCGGTCAGGGGATGGACGCGAAACTTTTCCCGATCCACCGCACAGACCACGATCGCGCCATCGGCCGCCGGACTGCCGCAGCGCGCCTCTTCCGGCTTGAGCCGCGCAAGGTCGAAGGATTGGCCCTGCGCCGCAGGCGGTGCGGACGGGGCCGGGGCAGAAATCGGTGCGACAGGTGGTGCATCGATAGGCATGGCGGCTTGGCTCCATCCGCAACGTGCTGAAACTGAACGTCGATTGTGGCGCGATCATGGCGCCGGGAACTTTGCCCGGCGTTGGCGCGTAGTCCTGCCCAAACGGGGCAACTGCACATGAAACGTTCTCTCCTGATCGGCAGCGCATTGGCGCTGGCCGCATCGATCCCGCTTGTCGCCTGCCATCACCGCCCGGCCAACCAGGCGCCGCCGCGGGCCACAGACGCCATCAGCCTGCCGCCCCAGGCCTCCACCATTGCCGTGCCGATCGTTGCCCGGCTCGATGAACTCAGCGCTGCGCTCGAACAGGCCGTGCCGCGCGAATTGTGGTCGATCGACCAGCCTGGCCAGGATTGCCTGGCGTCGAAGCGAGTCCAAGTGCTGGGCGTCAAGATCAAGACGCCTCGCGTGGAATGCCGCGTCGTGGGCAACGTGGTGCGCGGTCCGATCACGCTGGCCGGACAAGGGCAGGACCTGGTGATCACGCTGCCGATGCACGCAACGGTGCGCGCGCGCGACATTGCCGGCGTGCTCAAGCAGGAAACCGCCACCGGCGACGCCGTGGTGCGCGCGCATGTGCGCCTGTCGCTGACGCGCGACTGGAAGCCACGCGCCACGCTCGATATCCACTATGACTGGACCAACGCGCCGGGCATCGATTTTCTCGGACAGCGCATCACGTTCACCAGCAAGGCCGATGCCAAGCTCAAGGGCGTGATCGACAAACTGGAACGCACCCTGCCCAGCGAGTTGGACAAGCTGCATCTCGATCGCCAGATCGGCAAGGCCTGGGCCAGCGCGTTTACGTCGCTGGAACTCAACCACGCCAATCCGCCGGTGTGGATGCGCGTCACGCCCAAGGATCTGCGCTATGGCGGCTATGCGGTGGAAGGGCGGCAACTGGTGCTCAAGCTGGGCATGCAGGCGCAAACCGAAACCTTCGTCGGCAACCGTCCGCCCGATCCCACCCCGGCCCCGCTGCCGCCGCTGCACACCCTTGATGGCGCGCCAGGGCGGATGCTGTTCGTCATTCCGGTGATCGCCGATTATCGCGAACTGGAACCGGTCATCGCGCGGGCGCTGGTCAAGCGATCGGCCCGCCCGTTCGATGTTCCCGGCCTGGGGGCGGTGACGGCGCAGTTCGGCAAGGTGACCTGCTATGGCACCACCGGCGGCAAGGTGGCGGTGGGCGTGCAGTTTGCCGCCAATGGCGCGCACGGCACCGTCTGGCTGACCGGCACCCCGGTCAACGCGCCGAATTCGCGCGTCGTCAGCTTTGCCGACCTTGCCGTTTCGGGCGTGACCGACAGCACCGGGACCGACGTGCTGCTAAGCTTGGCCAACGCGCCAGGTCTTTCGGAAACCATCGCTGCCGCGCTCGCCCAGAACTTCGAGCGCGACTATGCCAAGCTGATGGCCAAGATCGACCGCGCCCTGACGGACAAGCGCACCGGCGATTTCGTGATCCGCGCACGGATCGAGGATGTGCGCACCGGCCGTCTCAAGGCCGCGGGCCAGGGTCTCTACCTGCCGGTGGAAGGAACGGGAACGGCGACGGTCAGCCTCGACATGCGGTGAACCACAAGGCATGGCATGGTCCATGCCGCTGGTCCCCTCGCTGCCCACGTCCTTGCCATCGTCCCTGCCCAGCGCGTTGCCCCACGCGGTGGCCCCGGCCCTGCCCGCCGTGATCGGCGTGGCAGACCTGGCGGGAATTGCGCTGTTTGCGCTGTCTGGCGCACTGGTAGCCGCGCGGATGCGGCAGACTCTGGTGACGATGTGCTTTTTCGCGGTGATCACCGGTGTGGGCGGCGGCTCGGTGCGCGATCTGCTGATCGGAGCGCCAGTGTTCTGGGTGCACGATCGCTGGGTGGCGCTGGTCTGCCTGGCCATGGCGGTGGTGTGCTGGATCACGCCGCACCGCTGGTGGCGCGGCGCCGCGCTGGAATGGGCCGATGCCGTGGGGCTCAGCGCTTATGCCGTGCTGGGCACGACCAAGGCGCTGGCCTATGGCATCCCTCCCGTTCCGGCCTTCATCATGGGCGTGATCACCGGCTGCGTGGGCGGGGTGATCCGCGATTGTGTTGCCGGGCGCCCGTCGATCATCATGCGGCCCGAACTCTATGTCACCGCCGCAGCCCTGGCCGCAGCGCTCTGTTCGGCAGGACAGGCGCTGCACTTGCCCAAGGGCTGGGTCTGGGCGGTATCGGCACTGGCCGGGTTTGCCCTGCGTGCCGCCGCGATCCGCTGGAAACTGGCGATCCCGGCCTATGGCGGCCGCCCTGCCCACGCAGACACGGATTGATCGCACGCCAGCGGATTGTGCGTTGCAGCGCAGCATGAATTGGGGCACCCTCCCGTCTTATGATCAAGGCGGGCCTCCATCACCTCACGCGCTATACCTATTCCAAGCCGGTTCGATTGGGCCCGCAGGTGATCCGATTGCGGCCGGCGGCGCACAGCCGCACTGCCGTGCCGAACTATTCGCTGAAGATCAGCCCGGCCAATCACTTCATCAACTGGCAGCAGGACCCTTATGGCAACTGGCTGGCGCGGGTGGTTTTTCCCGATCCGATCGATCACTTCGAAATCTCGGTCGACCTGCTTGCCGATCTGGTGGTGATCAATCCGTTCGATTTCTTTGTCGAGGAATATGCCGAAACCTATCCCTTTGTTTATGCAGAGGAACTGAAAGCCGATCTGGCCGCCTGCTTTGAAACCGAAGCGCAAGGCCCGCTGTTCGATGAATTGCTGGCGCGCTTTACCGGCCACCAGGGGCGCACGATCGACTTCCTGGTGGCGATCAACCAGGCGGTCAACCAGGCGGTCGGCTATGTCATCCGCATGGAGCCGGGCGTGCAAAGCCCTGAGGAAACGCTCGACGTGGGCAGCGGATCGTGCCGCGATTCGGCCTGGCTCCTGGTGCATCTGCTGCGCCGCCTGGGCTTTGCCGCGCGTTTCGTCTCGGGCTATTCGATCCAGCTGACGCCCGATGTCGCCGCGGTGGATGGCCCGGCCGGCGTGGCGCAGGACGTGTGCGACCTGCATGCCTGGACCGAAGTCTATCTGCCGGGCGCGGGCTGGATCGGACTGGACGCCACCTGGGGACTGTTTGCTGGCGAAGGACACATTCCGCTCTGCGCCACGCCGCACTATCGCTCCGCCGCGCCGATCGAAGGTGTGGTGCTGGAACCGGTGCATTCCGATTTCCATTTCGAAATGCAGGTTTCGCGCATTGCCGAAGCGGTGCGCATCACCAAGCCGTTCACCGATGCGCGCTGGGACGCGCTCGATGCGCTGGGCCAGCAAGTCGATGCCGACCTTGCCAACCAGGACGTGCGCCTGACGATCGGCGGCGAACCCACGTTCGTGGCCGATGGCGATTTCGAGGCGCCCGAATGGAACAGCAGCGCGGTGGGGCCCACCAAGGCCTGGTACGCCGACCGGCTCATCCGCAAGCTGCGCGATCACTTTGCGCCGGGATCGCTGCTGCACCACGGCCAGGGCAAGTGGTATCCGGGCGAAAGCCTCCCGCGCTGGGGCTATTCGATCTATTGGCGCAAGGACGGCGTGCCGATCTGGCGCGATGAAAGCCTGATCGCCGGCGATCGCCTGCCCGATGACAGCGTCACCGGCGTGGATGCCGACGACGCCGCGCTGTTCCTGCGCGAGACGGCCGCCGTGCTGGGCGTGGCCCCCGAGAATGTCGCCCCGGTCTACGAAGACGCACTGGAATGGATCGTGCGCGAGGCGGACCTGCCCGAAAACACCGAGCCCACCGATCCCAAGCTGGACGATCCCGAAGTGCGCCAGCGCTTTGTCCGCACGTTCCAGCGCGGGCTGACCAAGCCGGTGGGGCATGTCCTGCCGATCCAGCGGCAACAGCCCTGGCAGACGCGCCGCGCCCATGCCGCCGGCCACTGGTATTCGGAAAAGTGGAAGCTGCGCCGCGGCGCGCTGTTTGCCGTGCCGGGCGACAGCGCGCTGGGCTATCGCCTGCCGCTCAATTCGCTGCCCTACGTGCCGCCCTCGGCCTATCCCTATATTCACCCACGCGACACGGCCGAGCCACGCGAACCGCTGGCCGATTTCCGCGCGCAAGTGGTGGAACGCGCGGTGCAGACGCGCGATGCGCTCACGCCCGGCGAGATGTCCCACGAGGATCGCAGCCGCGAGGCGCGGGCGCAGGGGCATGAGCGGCACAGTGCCGATCCGGTGCGGCAGAGCCGCGTGGAACAGACCATCGCCATCGAAGGCGCGGTGCGCACGGCGATCACCGTGGAGCCGCGCGGCGATCACTTGTGCGTGTTCATCCCGCCGGTCGAAACGCTGGAAGACTATCTCGACCTGATTGCCAGCGTGGAAGCCGTGGCCGAGGAAACCCGCCTGCCGGTGCGCATCGAAGGCTATCCCCCACCGCCCGACCCGCGGCTGATGGTGCTCAAAGTCACGCCCGATCCCGGCGTGATCGAAGTGAACATCCAGCCTGCCGGCTCATGGGCGGAATCGGTGGACATCACCGAAACGCTTTATCGCTGCGCCCGCGAAATTGGGCTGACGGCCGACAAGTTCATGGTCGATGGCCGCGCCATCGGCACCGGCGGGGGCAACCACATCGTGCTGGGCGGGCCGACCCTGCTCGACAGCCCGTTCATCCGCCGGCCCGATCTGCTCAAGTCGTTCGTGATCTATTGGCAGCGCCATCCCAGCCTGTCCTATCTGTTTTCCGGCATGTTCATCGGCCCCACCTGCCAGGCGCCGCGCATCGACGAAGCGCGGCACGACGGGCTTTACGAGCTGGAAATCGCGCTATCGCAAGTGCCCGGCCCGGATCAGCCCCAGCCGCTCGCCTGGGTGGTCGATCGCCTGTTCCGCAACTTGCTGGTAGACGTGACGGGCAATACCCACCGCACCGAAATCTGCATCGACAAGCTGTTTTCGCCCGATGGCCCCACCGGGCGGCTGGGCCTCGTCGAGTTTCGCGGGTTCGAGATGCCGCCGGATGCGCGCATGTCGCTCGCCCAGCAATTGCTGCTGCGCGCGCTATGTGCCTGGTTCTGGCGCCAGCCGGTGGATGGCCCGCTGGTGCGCTGGGGCACGCAGTTGCACGACAAGTTCATGCTGCCGCATTTCGTGTGGACCGATTTCCTCGATGTGCTGGCCGATCTGCGCGGCGCAGGCTATGATTTCGATCCCGTGTGGTTCGAAGCGCAGCGCCAGTTCCGCTTCCCCGTACACGGCGCGGTGGAAGGGGGCGGCGTGCACCTGGAAGTGAGCCATGCGCTCGAACCCTGGAACGTGCTGGGCGAAACCGGCGCGATCGGCGGCACCGTGCGCTATGTCGACAGTTCGACCGAGCGGTTGCAAGTGCGCGCGGCCGGCCTCGTGCCGGGCCGCCACGTAATCACCTGCAACGGGCGCCGCGTGCCCTTGAGCTATACCGGCACGCCCGGCGAAGCGGTGGGCGGCGTGCGCTACAAGGCCTGGCTGCCGGCCAATTGCATGCATCCGATGCTGCCGCCCCATGCGCCGCTCACGTTCGATATCTTCGATACCTGGAGCCAGCGCTCGCTGGGGGGCTGCGTCTATCATGTGGCCCATCCGGGGGGGCGCAATTACGATTCGGTGCCGATCAACGGCTATGAAGCCGAAGCGCGGCGGCGCGCACGGTTTCAGGACCATGGCCATTCGCCCGGCCCCCTGCCGGTGCCGCCGGCCGAAATGCCTGGGGAATTCCCGATGACGCTCGACCTGCGCCGCCCCGCCGGGCTGGCCTGACCACGGTGGCCACCCTGCCCGAAACCCCGCCATCGCCGGCGGGCCGGCGCCCGCCCGTGGGGCTGGCCGGCTATCCGGTGGATGTGGGTGCGGGCGATCTCTATCGCCATGCGGCGCCCGATGTGGCCCAGGCCTGGCAGCAGGCGGCGCAAGGGCTGATGGCCCTGCGCGAGGAAGCCGGCGTCGCGGTGCAGGAACTGGTCGGCCGCCAGATCCTCGATCTGGGCATGTCGTTCCGCCTGACCGGCGAGGACGAGGAGCGCGACTGGCCGCTTTCGCCCATGCCGCTGATCGTCGGCGCCCAGGAATGGACCCAGGTGGAACGCGGCCTGGTGCAACGCGCCCGCCTGCTCGAAGCCGTGGTGGAAGACATCTATGGCGAAGGGCGCCTGGTGGCCGATGGCCATCTGCCTGCCGCGCTCATTGCCGGCAGCCGCTATTTCGCCCGATCGATGGTGGGCGTGGGCCCACGCAGCGGCCCGCATATCCACGTCTATGCGGTAGACCTGGCGCGCGGCCCGCGCGGGCAGTGGCGCGTGCTGGGCGATCGCCTGCGCCTGGCCAACGGCATCGGCTATGCCCTGGAAAACCGCCTGGCGCTTTCGCGCGTGACCGGCAGCCTGCTCACCGACATGCGCGCGCGTCGCGTGGCCCAGTTCTTTTCCGATCTGCGCGGCGGCATCGCCCGCGAATGCCAGCGCGAAAACCCGCGCATCGCCCTGCTCACGCCCGGCCGCTTCAACCAGTCCTATCCCGAACAGGCCCATCTCGCGCGCTACTTGGGCTTCCCCCTGGTCGAAGGCCGCGACCTGACGGTGAGCGACGACCGGCTCTATGTGCGCACCATCGCCGGGCCCAAGCGGGTGGACGCGCTGTGGCGCTGGATCGATACCAACGCGCTCGATCCGCTGCGCTTCGATGCGCGATCGGCAATCGGCGTGCCCGACCTGTTCGAGGCGCTGGACCGTGGCGGCGTGACCCTGGCAAACTGGCCGGGGGCCGAAGTGCTCGAAGCGCCGGCCTTTGCCGCGTTCATGCCGCGCCTGTTCTCGGCCCTGCTGGGCGAAGAGCCCATCCTGCCCAACGTCGCCACCTGGTGGTGCGGCCAACCCCGCGAAGCGCAGGACGTCGCCGCGCGGCTGGACCAGTTGATGATCACCGCGGCGTTCGGGGTGGAAGTGGCCGGCCTGCCCCAGGGCCGCCCCGTGGCCGGGCGCAGCCTGAGCCCCGCGCAACGCAGGGCCTTGCTCGCTGCGATGGAGCGCCGCCCGGTGGACTATTGCGGCCAGGAAATCGTTACTCTTTCCACCACGCCGGCGCTGATCGATGAAGCGTTCGTGCCGCGCGCCTTTACCGTGCGCGCTTTCCTGGCGCGCAATGCGGCAGGGGAATGGAGCGTCATGCCCGGCGGCTTTGCCCGCCTGTCCTCGTCGGGCGAAATGGTCACGACGATGATGGGCGAAGGCGATATTTCCGCCGATGTCTGCGTGGTGGACACCGCCGTCGATGTCGCCACGGTCAGCGCCACGCCTTCGGTACTGGGCGCCCCGCCGGCGGTGCGACGCGGCGGGGGCATCCTGGCGAGCCAGGCGGCCGACAATCTGTTCTGGTTCGGCCGCTATATGGAGCGTGCGGAAACCACCGTGCGCGTGGTGCGCGCCGTACTTGGCAGTTCGATCGAAGTGGACGCGGCCGCCGGGCATAATCCCGAGGTGATCGCGCGGCTGGTAGACCTGATGGTAAGCTGGGGCGCAATCGAGCGCGAAGATGCCGGGTTGGGCGTGCCCCAAGCCTGCCGCGCGGCGTTGGCCGACACGGCGATGAACGGTTCGGTCGGCGCGCTGTTTGCCGCGATCCGCGCCACGGCGCTGACTCTGCGCGATCGCTTCACCACCGATTTCTGGCGCATCGCCAGCCGCCCGCTGCCACCGATGGACGGCCACCGCCCGGGCGCGCTGTTGCGGGCCGCGCGCGAATTGATCGAGCGCCTGTCCGCGCTGTCTGGCCTGCTGGCGGAAAACTTCACGCTGGGCCCATCGCGCCATTTCCTCGACATGGGCCGCCGCCTTGAACGCGCAGTGGCGCTATGCCAGACGCTGCGGGCGCTGTCTGCGCAGATCGAGACACCCGAAGCGCTGGGCGTGCTGCTCGACCTGTCGGACAGCCAGATCACCTATCGCGCGCGCTATCTGGCCGCGCCCAGCACGGCGCCGGTGCTCGACCTGCTGCTGCTCGACCCCACCAATCCGCGCTCGCTGGCGTTTCAGGCGCAGACCCTGGTCGGCCATATCGAAGCGCTGCCTTCGCTGGGCGAAGACAACCTGCCCGAAGCCCCGCTGTTGGAAGCGCGTGCCATCCTGGCGCCCTTGTCCAGCCTGCCCGTGGCCAGCTGGAACCTCGCGCGGCTGGCTGATGTGGAGCAGCGGCTGCTGACCCTGTCCGACACGATATCCACCCGCTATTTCCTGCAATTCGAAAAGGCCGGAAACCCGGCCGGTGGCAGCCTGCTCGCGTGATCTACGATATTCGCCATCAAACACGCGTCGATTACGACGCGCCTGTCCGCCTCGCCCGGTTCAACTTGCGCCTGCGTCCCGCGCCCTGGCCCACGCAATCGGTTAGCCAGTTCCGCCTCTCCGTCTCGCCGCAACCCTGGACCATGGAAGAGGAAGCCGGACCCTTCCTGGTCAACCGCAGCCGCCTGTTCATTCGCGAGCCGCTCGATCGGCTGGACGTGGAAAGCACGTTCCGCGTGGAAGTGACGCCGGCTGCGGCCGACCTGGCCCAGGCGGTCACGCCCAGCGTGGCAGAGATCGGTGCCTGCGCCGCCGCGCATCGCGACCTTTCGGCGCTGGGCCCGGCGAGCTATATCTATCCGTCGGCCATGACGCCGCTTTCCCCCGAGATCGTCGGCTGGGCCGGCAGTATCCTGGCGGGCAAGCGCAGCGTGATGGACGCAGGCCTTGCGCTGATGCACGCCATCCACGACGAATTCACCTATGATGGCACCGCGACCACGGCCGACACCCCGCCTGCGGAAGCCTTTCGCGCCCGCCATGGGGTGTGCCAGGATTTTGCCCATGTGATGATCGTGGCGGCGCGCGGGCATGGCCTGCCAGCCGCCTATGTCAGCGGCTATTTGCGCACCCTGCCCCCGCCCGGCCAGCCCCGCCTGGTGGGTGCCGACGCCACCCACGCCTGGGCCGCGCTGTGGTGCGGCGACGAATTGGGCTGGGTCGGGTTCGATCCCACCAACGCGGTGCTCGCTTCGACCGACCACGTGTTCACGGCCATGGGGCGCGACTATGCCGATGTCGCGCCGATGGATGGCGTGTTCCATGGTGGAGGCGGCCAGCGCCTGCGGGTTTGCGTCGACGTGGCCCCGGTGGAGGAGCCAGTCGACTGATGGCCCGCGCGCGCTTGCTGCGCGGCTACCCCTTAGGCAGGGACGCCAGTGCCCTGGGCCAGGAACGGCCGCGCATCGGCCAATTGCGCTTCGAACGCACCGATTGCGTCGCCACGCGCCAGGGTCAGGCCCACTTCGTCGAGGCCGTTGAGCAGGCAATGCTTGCGGAACGCGTCGATCTCGAACGCAAAGCGATCCTGGAACGGCGTGGTCACGGTCTGCGCATCGAGATCGATGGAGATTGGGTCGGTCTGCGCCACTTCGAGCAGGCGATCGACCTGTTCCTGCGGCATCACCACGGTAAGGATGCCGTTCTTGAAGGCATTGCCGGAAAAGATGTCGGAAAACGACGGCGCGATCACCGCCTTGATGCCCAGGTCGAGCAGCGCCCAGGCGGCATGCTCGCGGCTGGAACCGCAACCGAAGTTGTCGCCCGCGATCAGGATCGGCGATCCCTTGAAGGTTTCGCTGTCGAACAGGTTGTCGGGATCGGCACGCAGCGATTCGAAGGCGCCACGGCCCAGCCCCTCGCGACTGATCGTCTTGAGCCACTTGGCCGGGATGATCACGTCGGTGTCGATGTTCTTGCGGCCGAACGGAATGGCGCGGCCTTCGATGTGGTTTACCGGTTCCATGCCCCCGCTATAGCCGCCGCCGCGCCCGGCGCAACGGCGGAAATAGCGTGTCGGGCAAGGCTGCGCTCAATCGGTTTCGGGATTGTCGCCCAGCGGAGATTCCTTGGCCGGCTTGTTGGCCCGGTCCTTGCGACGGTTGCTATAGAGCAGCGCGGCTGCGAGCGCCGCCGAACCGACCGCTGCAGCCCCTGCCAGGACAGCCGTTCCGGCCCAGTTTTCCTTCTTGGACACGCCTTCCTCCTTGTTACGGGCCGCAAGAATTGGCCCGGTTGCCGCACAATGCAACGTTCAATCGAGGAATGTCTGAAGACAACTCCACGCCTGCTGCTTTTGCGCCAGTGTAACGGCACAATAGGCCGGGCTGCTTGACGGCAGTTGAATGAATGAAATGTCAGGCAAATCTGCCATTTGTGCGCGGCCATGGCGCGCGGCGGTGGCGCCGTTGAAACCGATCGCGCGCAAGACCGGCAGCCTGGCGGCAAGCTGTGCCAAGGGCGCCAGTTGCGCTGCGCGGATCGCGGTATCGAGGCTACCGGCGCGTGTCGCGCTCGCCACCGTGTCCCACAGGCCGATGCCGGCACGCAGCAGCGCGTCGAGCCGCGCGGGATAATCCAGCGGCACGAGATCCTGCCCGATTACGCCGCCGATCAGCCGCCAGAACTGGTTGGCAGGGTGGGCGTAATAGCGCTGCGCAGCGAGCGACGCCTCCCCCGGCAGGCTGCCGCAGACCAGCACACGGGTCTGCGCATTGACCACCGGGGCAAAGGCGGACTTGCGAAAGTCGATCAGACCAGCTCGCGCACGTCCGTCAACCGGCCAGTAACGGCCGCGGCAGCCGCCATCGCCGGGCTGACCAGGTGGGTGCGCGCACCCGGCCCCTGGCGGCCGACGAAATTGCGGTTGGAGGTGGATGCGCAGCGCTCACCGGCGGGCACCTTGTCCGGGTTCATGCCCAGGCACGCCGAGCAGCCCGGCTCGCGCCATTCCAGGCCCGCGTCCTTGAAGATCACGTCCAGGCCTTCATCCTCGGCCATGGCCTTGACCAAGCCAGAGCCGGGCACGACGATCGCCCAGCGCACGTTGTCTGCCTTGTGACGGCCCTTCAGGATGGCGGCGGCGGCACGCAAGTCCTCGATCCGGCTGTTCGTGCAGCTGCCGATGAACACGTTCTGGATTTCCACCGAATTGAGCGCGGTACCCGGCTCAAGACCCATGTATTCCAGCGATTTGCGCGCAGCTTCCTGCTTGGAAGGATCGGCAAAGCTGTCGGGCGCGGGCACGCTGGCGGTGATCGGCAGCACGTCTTCGGGGCTGGTGCCCCAAGTGACCGAAGGCGCGATGTCCGCCGCATCGATCACCACGACTTTGTCGTACTGTGCATCCGCATCCGTCGCCAGGCTCTTCCACCAGGCCACGGCCGTGTCCCAGTCGGCGCCCCTGGGCGCATAGGGGCGGCCCTTCACATAAGCGAAGGTCTTTTCGTCAGGCGCGATCAGGCCGGCGCGGGCGCCATGCTCGATCGCCATGTTCGATACGGTCAACCGTCCTTCGATCGACAGGTCGCGGATCACCGATCCGGTATATTCGATGACATAGCCGGTGCCGCCCGATGCGCCGAGCACGCCGGTGATATGCAGCACCACGTCCTTGGCCGAAACGCCCGGCGCCAGCGTGCCGTTGACGCGCACTTCCATGGTCTTGCTGCGCTTGAGCAGCAGGGTCTGCGTGGCGAGCACGTGTTCCACTTCCGACGTGCCGATGCCAAAGGCCAGCGCACCCAGCCCGCCGTGGCAGGCGGTGTGGCTGTCACCGCACACGATCGTGGCGCCGGGCAGCGAAAAGCCCTGTTCCGGGCCGACGACGTGGACGATGCCCTGCGCGGCATCGGCATCGCCGATATAGCGGATGCCGAATTCGGGGGCATTGCGCTCCAGCATGGCCAACTGCTGCGCAGAGTCGGGATCGGCAATGGGAATGCGGTTGCCCGCGGCATCGCGGCGCGCGGTGGTGGGCAGGTTGTGATCGGGCACCGCCAGCGTAAGATCGGGGCGGCGCACCTTGCGCCCGGCAAGGCGCAGGGCTTCGAACGCCTGCGGGCTCGTCACTTCGTGAACGAGGTGGCGGTCGATATAGATCAGGCTCGTGCCATCGTCGCGGTTCTCCACAACGTGCGCGTCCCAGATCTTTTCGTAGAGCGTCTTGCCGGTGCTGGTCATGCTAGTGCGGTTAAGCATCGCCCCGGCGCATTTCAAGCATGAAAGGGCAAGAATGGCCGGGGCGACATGTCATTTTCTATCTGAGGCCGCGCAAGGCGGCCTGCGATCACCAGCGATCGCGATCCCAGTCGGCGCGTTCCATATGCAGCTTCATGCGCACCACGTTCACGCGACGCGCCAGATCGTGCACGTCCTGGCGCGACAGGCCGTTGCGCGCGGCGATGCGATAGGCGCGCTTGATGCCATAGACATCGCGGCGCAGGCCATTGGCTTCACGGTACGAGATCGTGCGATTCTGCTGCGAACGATCAATGGCCATGCTCAGGCCATCGATATCGCGGCGAATCGCGTCGTTGCGCTGGGGGTTCATCCACCCGCCATCGCCAGGGCCATGGTGCCAGCCACCCGGGGGCGGCGGTGGCATCTGGGCAAAGGCCGGCGCGGCAAGGCCCATCGTGGCGGGGATGAGAGCGGCGAGAATCAGCTTCTTCATGGCATGCACTCCTTCTTTGCGGGCGGCGTTCCTGGAACATTCCGCTGCAACGCCGCGGTTCTTGCAAAGTGATGCTGAACCAAACGCGAGCGCATCGTTCGGGTTGCAGCAAGAATGCACGATAAAACGCATCGCCCCCACGCGCGCAGGGCGCTATAGGGCAACCCCATGGACATCCTGCTTGCCATCGCCATCGTGCTGGCCGCCGCCGCCGCCATGGAACTGGTCGCCTGGGCCAGCCATAAATATATCATGCATGGCTTTGGCTGGGCCTGGCACCGCGATCATCACGAACCGCACGATGGCTTTCTGGAAAAGAACGACCTCTATGCCGTGGTCGGCGCAGCGATCTCGATCTCGATGTTCGCCGTGGGCAGCCCGCTGGTTCTGGGTGCGCATGCCTGGTGGCCGGGCACGTGGATCGGCCTGGGGGTGCTGGTCTACGGCTTGATCTACACGTTCATCCACGATGGCCTGGTGCACCAACGCTGGTTCCGCTGGGTGCCCAAGCGCGGGTACGCCAAGCGACTGGTCCAGGCGCATAAGCTGCACCACGCCACCATCGGCAAGGAAGGCGGCGTCAGCTTCGGCTTTGTCGTCGCGCGCGATCCGGCGGTGTTGAAGCAGGAACTGAAAGCCCAGCGCGCGGCGGGGATTGCCGTGCTGCGCGAGGCGGTGGAATAGGCCTCAGGCCAGTTCCACCAGAGTCCCCACAGCCACCTCGCCCACGCCATCGGGAATGGCATTCACCCCGAAGATCGGCTGGCGCTGCCATAGCCGGCCCATCTTGCGCAGAGTGGCGAGCGGCTCGCGCCCTTCGCTTTCGCCGGTTTCGGGGTCTTGCGTGGTGATCACGCAGCGCGTGCATGGCTTGACCAGGCGCAGCGTGATGGCGCCGATGCGCAAGCGGGTCCAGCCATCCTCGGCAAAGGCAGCGGGTGCCCCGGCGATCACCAGGTTGGGGCGAAAGCGCGCCATGGCGATGGGGGCGGGCAATTGCGCGTTGACCGCGTCGAGCGATTCCTGGGTCGTGACCAGCAGCGGAAATCCATCGGCAAAACCGACGGTATCGCCCGGACGGCCATAAGCGGGATCGACCCCGCGCACCACATCCTCGCCCATGTGGACCAAGTGCACCGGCCGGCCAAAGCGCGCCGAGAGCCAGTCGTGGGCGGCTGCATCGGCCGGTGTTGCCGCCACGCTGTCGCTCCACACTTTGACCAGGCGGCGTTCGGCCGTGGTCGGCACGGCAACCGACAGTGAGGACGCATCGGCATGGTGCAATATCACGCCGCCATCGTCATGCGGCTGCGCCCGCACCAGCGCCATGGCCGGCAATTCGCGGCGGGTGAGAAAGCGCCCCTCGGGCGTGACCATCATCCAGCGCCGGTCCTGGGACAGCCCCTGCAACGTCAGGTTGGCGCGTTCCATCGCCTGCCCGCCCATCGACTTGACCGGATAGCGATAGATGTGCGTGATCCTCATGGGGCGTCCTATTCCGCGCGGGTCCATATCCATGTGCCGCTCAGCACCATGACGCCGGCCGGGATCAGCACCCAGGGCCATCCGGCGGTAAAAGCCGTCACCGCCACGCTCACCGCCATCGTCGCCAGCGCGGCTTTCTTGGCGCGGCGCGGAATGGCCCGGCGCGTGCGCCATTCGCGCAAGGGCGGCCCCCACTTGGGGTGATCGAGCAGGCGCTGCTCCCACGCGGGATTGCCGCGGGCAAAGCAGAACACCGCCAGCAACAGGAACGGCACCGTGGGCAGCAGCGGCAGGAATGCCCCCACCGTGCCCAACCCCACGAAGAACAGGCCCGCGCCGGTCCAGAGATGGCGGCGGACCATGCCGCCTCAGCCCGCCGAAGCCAGCCGCGCCGCGTGTTCGCGCACCAGCGCGATCATGTTCGGCAGCCCTTGCGTGCGGTTGGACGAAAGCTGGTTCTTGAGGTTGAAGGGTGCGAGCGCTTCGGCCACGTCCATCGCGGCCACTTCGGCGGCGGGACGGTCCTGCACCGCGGCCAGCACCAGGGCGATGATGCCCTTGGTGATCGCCGCGTTGCTGTCTGCCAGGAAATGCAGGCGGCCCGCTTCGCTTTCCGTGGGATAGACCCAGACCGCCGCCGAACAACCACGCACCAGCGTGGCATCGGTTTTCAGCGCATCGGGCATGGGCTCCAGCTCGCGCCCCAGTTCGATCAGCAGGCGATAGCGTTCGTCCCCATCGCTGAATTCATATTCTTCGAGAATGTCGGAAAGGGTGCGCATGGCCTTGGGCCTTAAAGCGGGAACCACCCCTTCTCAACCCGCTTTTGACCTCACCGCTCGCGCAGCGATTCGATTTCGCGCGCCAGGTCGATCGAACCGCGCTGGTCGGTCAGGATACGCTCGAGCACCTCGACGCGGTTGCGCAAGGCGGCCACTTCGCGGGCCAAGGCGGCGTTTTCGGCCGGATCGCTTGCAGGGAATGCGGCCTGGCCGGCGCTGTGGCGGCGGTGGCGCAGGCTGGCCCAGGCCAGGATCGCCACGATGGCAACGAGAGTGGCTCCGAAACTCACGGGGGGATATCCTTGGCTGGGCCCTGGAAACAGGGTGGTCAGTTGAACTGCGGAAAGGCCGAGGGCTCGCGGCCCTGCATCATGCCTTCCAGCACGCGCACGCGCTGCTCGAGGCGGGCGGTCTGGGCGGCGTATTGCGCCGCCTGCTCGGCCGTGGCGCGGGTGGTCGCGATAATCTCGCGTTCGCGCTGGTCCATCCGGCGCGACCAGGCCTGCGCTGCCATCACCAGCCCGACCAGCAAGGTCGCAAGCGTGGCAAAGGCCAGCAGGACGATGGCACCGGCGGCGGTCATTGCAGCTTGTCCGAAACGCTGGCGCGTTCGCCGTCGGTCACGCGGTTGACATCGCGCAGCGCCTCGATCTGCAGCGCCACGTCATAGCCACCATCGGTGACAATGCGTTCCAGCACGCGCACCCGGTCTTCCAGCGCCTGGTTATGCGCCGCATACTGCGCAGCCTTTTCGGCGGTGGCATTGGCCTGGATTTCGGCCAGGCGGCGGCTGTGCCTGGTCCAGATCGCCAGGCCCGCAATCACGAACGGGGCAAACGGGATAAGCAGAACAAGTGTGTGTTGATCCATGGCAGCAGTCCCCTTCGAAGTGCCGGGATTTATATCTTAACGCAGGCTTTCGATTTCCTGGGCCAGGCGCGGGTTGCTGTGCACGTAGAAGTGTTCCACTTCGGCCAGGCGGCGGTCGATGTCGCGTAGGCTGGCGCGCACTTCGCGGGCCGAGCGGGCAGGCGACTGGCGCACGCCCTGCCAGAACTTCTGCTCCTGCCGATCGACATAGAGCGCGGCCGGCTTCTTTTCGGCCAGGAAGCCCAGCCCGAAATAGACGATGGGCAGGAAACCCAGGCCGCACAGCGTGCCGACGATCACCGCCAAGCGCACCCACAGCACATCGACCCCGGTATAGTCGGCAATCCCGGCGCACACGCCCATGAACTTGCCATTGGCCTTGTCGCGATAGAAACGGGTACGGGTAGCGGTCATTTCACAGTCCCCTTGGTCTGCGCCATGAGACGGTCCAGTTCCGACAGGTCGGCCTGGTGGCTGTCGCGTTCTGCACCCAGGCGCGCGGGGCGGAACTGCGGGTTTTCGCTGGCGACCAGGCGCTCGACCGTGTCCATCCGCTCTTCCAGGCGGCGGGCCAGGCGATAGAGTTCTTCCAGCAGTTGCTCGTCGCCGCTCGTCAGGGTGGAGGCGGTCTTCCACTTGGTTATGTAATGCAGGATCACCCAGGGCAGGCCGATGAACAGCGCCACGAGGACCATCACGCTTTCGATATCCATGGCGATCAGCCTTCCTTACCCATGGCGCGCTTCATCGCGGCCAGTTCCTCGTCGATCTTGTCCTGCCCGGCCAGCGCGGCGATTTCATCGGCGAGGCTCGGCGGGCCGCTTTCGGCAATGGTCAGCGCATCGGCGCGGCCTTCGGCATAGTCGACACGGCGTTCGAGCTGGTCGAAGCGAGCCAGCGCCTCGTCCACGCGCTCGCTGGTCATCAAGGTGCGCAGGCGCACGCGGTTTTCAGCGCTTTCCAGGCGGGCGGCAATCGCGGTCTGGCGGCTGCGGGCCTCGCGCAGGCGGGTCTGCAGCTTCTCGATGTCCTGCTCATAGGCGCGCATCGAATCGTCGAGCACCGCCACTTCACCGCGCAGCTGCTGTGCCATGTCGGCGGCCTTCTTGCGCTCGATCAGGGCGGCGCGGGCCAGGTCCTCGCGGTCCTTGGACAGGGCAAGCTGCGCCTTGTCGGCCCAATCGGCCTGGAGCCGGTCCAGCTTGGCCACGTGGCGCAGCATTTCCTTCTGATCGGCAATGGTGCGCGCGGCCGAGGCGCGGACTTCCACCAGCGTCTCTTCCATTTCCATGATGATCATGCGGATCATCTTTGCCGGATCATCGGCCTTGTCCAACAGGTCGTTGAAATTGGCGGCAATGATATCGCGCGTGCGCGAAAAGATGCCCATCAGGTTTGCTCCGTTGAAAAAGGGCCTTGCGGCGTTCGTATCACTTTGACCGCTGCCCTGCGAGGGGTGCTGCCGGGCTGCGCGCAACGCTTCGTCAAAGCGCGAAGAACCGCCGCCAGATGCAAAGGGCGGCACGGGTTCGAGAATGGAATTCATGCCAGGCCCCCCGTGATCGCGGCAACCGAGGTGGTCACGCCAGCATGGCCGGCAGGGGCTGCCTGCATGGCGCTTGCCATGCCCGGAAACTCGGGCATGTGGCGGGCCAGCACCACGGCGTTCATCGCCAGCATCGCGGCAATGCTGACCAGGGCGGCGCGGCCAAGACGGGTGGTGAAGAACGGGGCGGTGGTCATCGGGGATACTCCAGTGCGGTTGTCCCATGTTCAGCAAGGCCCGTGCCAAACTGTGGAAATGGCGGATTTCCAGGCTTTTTCACAAAAACAGTGGCTGGGAATTTAGCGCATCTTGCCCAGGCTTGGGAAATTGTGCCAAATGTTGGTCATGGATCGCGAAGTGCAGTTCATCGGCCAATCAGGGGCCTTCCTCGATGCGGTGGAGCGTGCCAGCCGCGCCGCGCCCATGCGCCGCCCGGTGCTGGTGATCGGCGAACGCGGCACCGGCAAGGAACTGATCGCCGAACGGCTGCATCGGCTGTCCACGCGCTGGCAGGAACCGCTGGTCACGATGAACTGCGCGGCCCTGCCCGAAACCCTGATCGAGGCGGAATTGTTCGGGCACGAGGCGGGCGCCTTTACCGGCGCGACGCGCGCCCGGATCGGCCGCTTTGAAGAGGCGGACAAGGGCACCCTGTTTCTTGACGAGTTGGGCACGCTGTCTACCGGCGCGCAGGAACGCCTGTTGCGCGCGGTGGAATATGGCGAAGTCACGCGCATCGGTGCCAGCCGGCCGATCCGCGTGGACGTGCGCATCGTGGCTGCCACCAACGAAGACCTGCCCAGGATGGCCGCGCAAGGCCGCTTCCGCGCCGACCTGCTCGACCGGTTGAGCTTCGAGGTGATCACCCTGCCCCCGTTACGGGTGCGCGATGGCGACGTGGCCGTGCTGGCCGATTATTTCGGGCGGCGCATGGCGGCCGAACTGCAGTGGGACACCTGGCCCGGCTTTGCCGCGCACGCCGCGGCGCAGATGGAAAGCTATGCCTGGCCAGGCAACGTGCGCGAATTGCGCAATGTGGTGGAGCGTGCGGTCTATCGCTGGGACGATCCCGACCGGCCTATCGGCCATGTCCAGTTCGATCCGTTCGACAGCCCGTGGAAACCCGCCGCGCCGATCAGCCCTCCCCGCGCCGTGCCAGCGGATGATTGCACCACGGTGCTGGAACACGCCGCCAACCGCGCCGATTTCGATACGATTCAGGACTTGCGCGCCGCAGTCGACGCACACGAACGCGCCATCCTGGAACACCACCTCGGCCGCAATCGCTATAACCAGCGCCAGACCGCCAAGGCCCTGGGCGTGACTTATGACCAGTTGCGCCACTGCCTGAAAAAGCACGGGCTGCTGGAGCGTGGGCAGGGGTGATGTTTTCAGGCGTTGCTTCAGGTTTCCACCACCCCCAACCCCCTCCTCTGAAGAGGAGGGAGAGCGCGGCAGGAAAAGCCCCCTCCTCTTCAGAGGAGGGGGTTGGGGGGTGGTGCGATGCCTTGCGCCACGCCAGGCATCACCCATGCCGCTAACCCGCCTGACCCTGCACGATTTCCGCAACCATTCCGCCACGCGGCTGGATGGCATGGCGGCGTTCAACGTGCTGGTGGGCGAAAACGGCGCGGGCAAGACCAACGTGCTCGAAGCGCTGTCTCTGTTGGCGCCCGGCCGCGGCCTGCGCCGCGCCCAGCCAGCCGAAATGGCCGCGCGGGCTGGCGACGGCAGCTTTGCCGTGGTGGCCGAGATGGAGCATGGCGAAGTGGTGCTGGGCACTCAGACCCAGCCCGCCGCGCCCGGCCGGCGCCTGGTGCGGATCAATGGCGCGCAAGGGCCGGCGGCACGCCTGGCGGAATGGCTGTCGCTCACCTGGCTGACGCCGGCGATGGACCGGCTCTTTGCCGAAAGCGCGGGCAACCGCCGCCGCTTCCTCGATCGGCTGGTGCTGGCCCGCCTGCCCGGCCATGCCCAGGTCAGCGCCCGCTATGAAACGGCCCTGCGCGAACGCAACCGCCTGTTGACCGACGAGCGGGAGCCGGACCCGGCCTGGCTCGATGCGCTGGAGGCGCAACTGGCGGAAACCGGCGCGGCCATTGCGGCGGCGCGCGGCCGGTTGGTCCACGATCTCGGCCTGGTGCTCGAAACGCTGCCCGAGCAACCGTTTGCCCGCCCCACTTTGGCCTATGCCAGCGACGTGCCGAGCGACGAGGAAGCCCTGCGCGCCGCGCTGCGCCAAGGCCGCCGCCGCGACAGGGCCGCCGGGCGCACCCTTGTCGGCCCCCACCGCGATGATCTGGCCGTGCGGCTGGCCACCAAGGATGCGCCGGCTGCGGACTGCTCCACCGGGGAGCAGAAGGCGATGCTGATCGCCATCGTCCTTGCCCATGCCCAGCTCACCGCCGGCCCGCGCCCGCGCCTGCTGCTGCTCGACGAGATCGCCGCCCACCTCGATCCGCTGCGCCGCGCCGCGCTTTACGAGCGGCTCGCCGCCTCGGGCGCGCAAGTGTGGATGACCGGCACCGAAGCGGCCCCCTTTGCCGAAATCGCCGGCCAGGCCGCGCTATGGCACGTGCACGATGGGGTGGTGACGCGGGATTGAACGATGCCCGAGGCCCAACATCAACGTCACCCCGGGCTTGCCCCGAGGTCCCGCTTCTTTTTCAAATCACTGTGCCAGCTATCAAGTTGGACCCGGATCAACTCCGGCGGGACGAAGTATCGTAAGCGGCAGCTCGAAAACCCAGCCCTAAATTGCGCGCGGCAGAACCATCGGCGGCCCATTTTTCTCCACGACAATAACCTCGCCATCACGCAGTGAGCGGAACTCAATGTCCTGATCTACAGCCCACGCAACAGCTTTCGCTGCCAATGGGGCTTCCGCGTGATCGGATTCAAAATGCGGCACAATGGTGAATGGGACCAAGCCCAACCCCTCCCAAATCACTTCGCTGCTGAGATAGCCTGCCGCTTCAGCATGCGGCTCATCCATAATGCCCACCGCCTTCAGGCTGTCGCCGGCTACGCATGCCCCTGCGCTCCATCCTCCATAAACGATGCCGCTTGCCAGCAGGTCGCCAATTATCTGATCGAACCCACTTTCGCACATCGCGCGACGCAGCAGAAACGTATTGCCGCCCAGCACCCAGATGACGCGGTGCCGCTGCAACAGAGCACGTAACGCTTCCTGACGTCCACCGTAGCGCCGAAGGTCGATCAAGGATGGATCGAACCCGTAAGATGCGAAATATTCATCGGGATCAAATCGGTTTCGAGCGAACTCCAACTGAGCTTCAGCTGCAATACCATCAAGCGCATTGGTGATGATTGCCATGCGGGCACCGCGCCCGCCTGCCATTTCGCGCAAACGATCAACATGATCGCCGATCATGTAGGATGAGAGATAAAGATTCATTGCCGCTGAGCATGTCTGACAAACGGAAACGCCGCAATGGCCACCCCATCAGCCGCCTGCGTTCCGACGGTAAAGAGCGGACGCTCACGAAATATCATTTTTGTTTGAGCGCTCTGCCCAAAGCCTGCGCTACCGCCGGTTCGGTCGCGGCCACGATCTTGTCCACGCCTTGCGCGTTGGGGTGAATGTGATCGGGCAATTGCAGGGCGGGCTGGCCGAAGATCGGCTGGAGAAAGAACGGCACCAGCGCGGCGTCATACTTCTTGGCCAGCGCCGGCCAGATCGGGTTGAACGCGGTGACGTATTCGGGGCCGAGGTTGGGGGCGGCCAGCATGCCGGTGAGCATGGCGGGAATGTTGCGACGCTTGAGTTCGGCCAGGATCGCATCGAGATTGGCACGCGTCTGCTCGGGCGGCAAGCCCCGCAACATGTCATTGCCGCCAAGCCCGACCAGAACCAGCGCCGGCTTTTGCGGCTGGTTGTCCAGGGTGAAAGCCAGCCGCTGGCGCGCGGCGGCGGTGGTGTCACCCGAAACCCCGGCGTTGACCACCCGCGCCTTGATCCCTGCCGCGTTCAGCGCGGCTTCCAGCCGGGCCGGATAGCTCTGCCCCGCCTCCAGCTGATATCCGGCATAGAGGCTGTCACCAAATGCCAGGATGACCGGAGCATCGCCCGGCACCGGCGCAGCTGCCGCTGCGGCGGCGGGGCGTGTCTCCAGGGCGTCAGGCGCCTTTTCGCGCGAGCAACCGGCCAATGCGATCAGGGACAGGGCAACAACAACGGGCGCGCGCATCGGATTTCCCCAAAGTGCATGTCGGCCCCATGTCGTTGGTGGAATGGCCGGTTGCAAGGTGCATGCCCTCTATGCCACTCCCGCGCGGTGACAAGCCCTGCCCCGCTCATTTCCGCCCGCGCCCTCACGCTTTGCCTGGGCCGCGATGCCGCCCGCGTCGATATTCTCAAAGGTCTGGACCTGGACGTGATGGCCGGGGAAACCGTCGCATTGCTGGGGCCATCGGGTTCGGGCAAATCCTCGCTGCTCGCCGTATTTGCCGGGCTTGAGCGTGCGAGCAGCGGCGTGTTGTTCGTCGCCGGGGCGGATTTTTCGGCGCTGGATGAAGACGGCCTGGCCACCGCCCGGCGCGGACGCATCGGCATCGTGCTCCAGGCCTTTCACTTGCTGCCCACGATGACCGCGCGCGAAAACGTGGCAACGCCGATGGAACTGGCGGGCATGGCCGATGCCCTGCCGCGGGCCGAGGCGGAACTTGCCGCCGTGGGCCTGGCCCACCGGCTCGATCACTATCCCGGCCAGCTTTCCGGCGGAGAGCAGCAGCGCGTGGCGATTGCCCGCGCGCTGGCGCCGCGCCCGGCGCTGTTGTTTGCCGACGAACCCACCGGCAATCTCGACACCGCGACCGGCACCGCCGTGGCCGACCTGCTGTTTGCCCGCGCCGCCCAAGCCGGGGCCACGCTCTTGATGGTCACCCACGACGAGGCACTCGCCCAGCGTTGCGGCCGCATCCTGCGCCTGGCAGATGGCCGCATCGTGGCCGACGAAACGCGATGAACGCCGGCACTGCCACGCGCCTTGGCTGGAAGGGTGCATGGGCCCTGGCCCGGCGCGGGCTGGACTGGAAATTCCGGGGCCTGCGCATCCTGGTGATCTGCCTGGTGCTGGGCGTGGCGGCCTTGGCCGCGATCGGCACGCTGACCGATGCGGTGCGCGGCGAACTCGACCGCCGCGGCCAGGCGATGCTGGGCGCCGATGTGGAAGTGGAAGTGGCCGGGCGTCAGGCCTTTGCCGCAGAGCAAGCCGCCTTTGCCCGTGCCGGCGCGCTGTCCGTCGGCGCGCGCATGCGGGCCATGGCAACGGTACCCGGCGCCGATGACACGGCCGTGCCGATCGAACTCAAGGCGGTGGACGCCGCCTGGCCGCTTTATGGCGCTTTCACCCTGGCCGATGGACACACGGCCGGCGCGCCGCCTGCCAATACCGCCTGGATTGCGCCCGGCGTGGCCGAGCGCCTGGGCGTCAACACCGGGGATCGCCTGCGCATCGGCCAGGCCACGTTCCGCATCGGCGGGGTAATTGGCGACGAACCCGATCGGCTGGGCGAAGGCTTTGCCCTGGGCCCCACGGTGATCATCAGCCGCGCCGGGCTCGATGCCACGGCCCTGGTGCAGCCGGGCGCGATGGTGCGGTGGAAATACCGCCTGCGCCTGCCCGAAACGGCGGCGCCACAGACCGTGGCCGACGCGCTCACCCGCCAATTTCCCAGCGCGGGCCTGGAACTGCGCACGCGCGACAAGGCCTCCCCCGGCCTCGATCGCTTCGTGTCGCGCATGGGCCAGTTCCTGGCACTGGTGGCGCTGGCCGCGTTGCTCATCGCCGGCATCGGCATCGGCAATGGCGTCGCCTCCTATCTGGAAGCGCGGCGCGGGGCGATCGCCACGCTCAAGATCCTGGGTGCCACGGGCGCCGATGTGGCGCGGATCTATCTGCTGCAACTGGGGCTGGCCACCGCGCTGGCGATTGCCGTGGGCCTCGCCTTGGGCCTGGCGGCCACGCCGTTGATCGCCCTGGCGCTCAAGAGCCTGCTGCCAATCCCGGCAGGCGTGGTGCTTTCGCCGCGCGCGCTGGCCCTGGCGGCGGGGCAAGGCTTGTTGATCGCTGCCACATTCGCCGCGCCACCTTTGCTGCGGGCCCGCGCGGTGCCGGCCATGGCGCTGATGCGCGCAGGGCTCGTGCCGCCGCGCGAAGGCTGGCGCACCCGGGCGCTGGCCATGGGCGCAGGGCTCGCGGCGATTGCCGCGATCGCCATCGTCGGCGCCGAACAACCCTGGCTCGCCGCCGGGTTCCTCGGCGCGGCGGGCGGCGTGCTTGCCCTGCTGGCGGCCTTGGGCTGGGGCATCGTGCGTCTGGCGGCCCGCCTGCCGCGCCCACGCCACCCCATCGCCCGCATGGCGCTCGCCAACCTCCACCGCCCCGGCGCGCAGACCGGCGCGCTGGTGACGGCCTTGGGCTTTGGCCTGGCCGCCTTCGTGCTCCTGGCCGGGGTGCAGACCAGCCTCGACGCGAATATCGCCGCCCGTGTGCCCCAGCGCGCGCCCGACTATTTCGTGCTCGACGTGCCGCCATCCGGCTTGCCTGCGTTCAACCGCGTGGTGCGTGGCGCGGCGCCGGCCGCGCGCATCCGCACCGTGCCGGCGATGCGCGGCGCCATCGTCGCGTTCGGCCCGGCCGACCACATGATCCGCGTGGCCGATCTTGCCCGCATTCCCGATGATGCCTGGGCGCTGCGCGGCGATCGCGGGCTGACCTTTGCCGATACCCTGCCCGAAAGCAACGTGCTGACCGCAGGGCAATGGTGGCCCCGGGGCTATACCGGCGAACCGCTGGTTTCGGTGGACGAGAAGCTGGCCCAGGCCATTCATCTCAAGCTGGGAGACCGCATCACCGTCTCCCTGCTGGGCGTGGAACGCAGCGCACGCGTGGCTTCGTTCCGGCGCATCGATTGGGACAGCTATGGCTTCAACTACGTGCTGGTGTTCAGCCCCAATGCCTTGGCCGATGCTCCCTATAACCTGGCTGCCACGATCGAACTGGGCAAGGACCAGGGCAAGCCGGCGGTGTCGCGCGCCATCCTTTCGGGCCTGGTGCGCGCCTTGCCGTCCAGTTCCGTGATCGAAGTGGGGCCGGTGCTCTCGCAAGCGCGCAGCCTGCTGGGACAGATGGCCGTGGCGATCTTTGCCGCCGCCAGCGTGGCGATCTTGGCGGGCATGGCCGTGCTGGCGGGTGCGATCGCCGCCGCGCGGGCGCAGCGCCAATATGATGCCGTGGTCCTGCGCGTGCTGGGCGCGGGATCGGGCCAATTGCTGATGCTGGTTCTGGCCGAACAGGCGCTGCTGGCAGTGCTGCTGGCCGGCGTGGCACTGGCACTGGGCACCGCGGGCGCCTGGGCCGTGGTGACACAACTGTTCGAATTTGCCTGGCTGCCCGGCTGGGGCACGATCCTGGCCGTGCTCGGCGGGGCCTTGCTGCTGGTACTGCTCATGGCGCTGGGCGGATCGCTGGCGGTGTTGCGCACGCGGCCCGCCCAGGCGCTCAGAGAATTGTAATTACTGGAAAACGTCGACTTCGTAGGGGTTCTTGGGATCGGGGCCAAAGCGGTTGGATCCGCGCGTGCCGTCGAGGCAGGCGAACACGAACAGCGCGAACCAGCCCAGGATCGGCAGGAAGATCAGCAAGGCCCACCAGCCCGATCGATCGATATCGTGCAGGCGACGGATCCACACGGCCAGGCCCGGGATCAGGTTCACCAGCGCGAACAGCCCGGACAGCGCATCGCCCAGGCCATTTAGCTGCGTGTTCGCCCCCACATACCAGCCCATGGCGGTATAGGTGGTGCGACCGAACACGATCGCGATAGCCACGTTCACCAGGAACCCGAACAAGGTGAACATCCAGTATTCCTTGCGCCGCGAACGACCGGAAAACTCGAAATAGCGGCGATAGGGCAGCAGCATCCAGTACATCGGCTTTTCTCCCGGTAACGTTCAGTCAAACACGTCTGTCATGTAGGGGTTCCGCGGATCGGGGCCAAAGCGGTTTGGTCCGACCGTTCCAGGCATGCACATGAAAACAAAGGCAATCAACCCGCCCACATAAGGGATGGCGCCCAACAGAACGAACCAGCCGGACCGGTCCTGATCATGATACCGGCGCACCGAGAGGGCAAGGCCCGCCCACAGCCAACCCACTGCCGCTGCGGTGCCCAGAACCGTCAACAGCATGGTGACCGGAGATGTCCACGGCAAAGAGCCGCCATCGGACGGTGCGAAGGCAACGATCAGCGCCACCATCACGGCGATCTGCAACATCAGGAAAAACTGAAACATCCAGTATTCCGGGCGCCCAGAGCGCCCGCGAAAATCCAGCATCCGCTTGTACGGCAAAATCATCCAGTGCATCGGCATCCCCCCGTCCCGCGCTCACCCCCAGCGCTCTGCATTGGGCAAAACAGCCAGAAAAATATCGAAAAGACAAGAAAAAGGGGGCCGCGAGGCAGCCCCCTTCCAAGTCTTGCGCTTCGCGTCCGGGTTAGAAGCGATAACGCACCGATGCACCATAGGTGCGCGGCTGGTTGGTGTAACCCGAAATCCCGTGGGGTTGGGCCACCGAATCGAAAATCTTGGTCAAAGTGCGGTTGTCGGTCAGGTTGCGGCCCCACACCGCCAGTTCGGTGCGATTGGCCAGGGCCAGGCCCAGGCTGGCGTTGAGTTCGTCGATCCGCCGCTTGTACTGCGCCGAAGCAGCAATCGCCGCGGCAGTCCCCTGGTCCAGGAAGCCGGGCAGCCCTTCTTCCATCACCACCGGGCTTTCATGGTGGAAATCGCCCCGCAAGAACAACCGCGCACCGCCTGACAGGCGGCGTTCGTATTGCCCGGCCAGGGATAGGGAAAGCGCCGGAATGCCCGCTGGCCGCCGGCCCGAAAGGTCACCCACCGCCGAAGCGGCAAAATCCTGGTAGAGCGGATCGAGCCAGGTGGCGCTGGCCGAGAGCGACAAGCCAGCGGCCGGGCGCAGCGCCGCTTCCACTTCCACCCCGCGCACGCGTTCCTTGCCGGCGTTGACCAGCTCAAAACCAGTGCCGGTGAACACGTTGGATTGGAACCCGCTGATCGTCTGCTGGAACACTGCCACATTGGCGGTGGCCAGCCCCCAATCCGCCTTGATCCCCAGTTCATAGACCGTGGTGCGTTCCGGCCCGGCAAAGCGCGTGGCATATGTCTGGTTCACCTGCGCCAGGCCCGCCGCCTCGATCGCGGCCTGGTCGGCTGCAAAGGGCCGGCTGTCGCGCGACAGGTTGATCGAACTCGCCTTGAAGCCGGTGGCCAGGCTGACATAGGCGCGCACGTGCTTGTTGAGCGCAAGGGCCGCGCGGGCGGTCCAGGTCAGGCGCGAATCGTGGGTGCGGCCCGGCTCCACCGCATTGGGCACGTTGAGCCCGGCTGGGAACAGTTGCAGGCTGCGCAAGGGTGCAAGCGGATTGGCCGCCGGATTGTTGGCATTGGCGGCAGCCTGGCCCAGCACATTGGCATAACCCTGCGGATTGGCCTGAGCATAGGCGGCAATCGCGGCCTGGTCCTGCGGATTGACGCCCGCTGCGCGAAAACCCGCGGCGGTCAGCAATTGCTGGCGGAACGGCGCATAGGGCCGCCCGTCGAGGTCCACCCCGGCAAAGGCGTCCGAGGTCTGCCCGGCGATTTCGTAACGCTTGGCATCGCTGGTAAACGCGGCGCCGCCGGTCAGCGTGATGCCCCCGCCCACTTTGAGGTCACCCTGGAGAAACGCGGAGAACGCTTCATTGCGCAGGCGGTAGCGCTCGTTGGAACCCTGCCCGGCGGCAAAGAACCGCCCGGTATAGCGCGTGGGATCGCCTTCCAGCCCACCGAGCACCTGCTCCAGCGCCGGAATGCTCAACGCGCCGCCCGTCGCGCCCTGCACCAGCAGATTGGCATAGGCGCGCATGTCCTGGCCAAAGGCGATGGCGTTGCGCTGGTCCAGCGTCTCGTTGAAGTAATAGGCGCCGGCAATGGCGTTGAACGGCCCGGCAAAATCGCTGGCCACCCGCACTTCTTCGGTGAACGTCGAAATCTTCAGGTCTTGCGCGTTGCGACCCAGCATCTGCCCGCTGGTGAAATCGGAATCCTGGTTGGTTGACGACATCAGCCGGCGCCAGGCAGAGATCGCGGTGATTTTGAAGGCATCGGCCTTGAAATCCATCTGGCCCGAAAAGCCATAGTTGGCGATGCGGTTGGAGGAATCGAAATTCCACCAGGCCTGGTCGGCATAGATCGCATCGGGCGCATTGACCTTGCCGCCCACGGCCAGCACGGCCTGCGTCGCCGCGGAAGACTGCACGTTGACCGGCGCGCAGCACACCTCGTTGATCAGGCCGTAATCGCCGATCACGCGCAGCGAAAAGTCTTCGCCTGGCTGCCACAGCGCCTGGCCGCGCGCGAACCAGCGATTGCGCCCGTTGCTGCGATGGCCGGTATCGGGATCGACGATGTATCCGTCGCGCCGGTTGCGGCCGGCAGCCACGCTCACCGCCAGGGTATCGGTCACCGGGCCGGTAACCAGCCCCTTGAGCACGAGCGCATCATAATTGCCGTAGCTCGCCTCGAAATCGGCACCCGGCTTGAACTGCGGCAGCCGCGTGACGATCGAGATCACCCCGGCCGAAGCATTCTTGCCGAACAGCGTGGACTGCGGGCCGCGCAGCACTTCCACCCGCTCCACATCGGGCAGGTCGGCAATCTGCGCCGCCGTGCGCGAGCGATAGACGCCATCGACGAACACGCCGACCGAAGGCTCGATCCCGCTGTTGTTGGCGCCATTGCCAAAGCCGCGGATATAGATGTTGACGTTGGCCGGGCTTTGCAGCTGCTGCATCGAGAGCGAGGGGACCAGGCTGGTCAGGTCTTTAAGGTCGCGGATCTGGGCGCGGGCGATGGTGTCGGCGTTCGCGACGCTCACCGCAACGGAGACATCCTGCAGGCTTTCGACACGCTTGGTGGCGGTCACCACGATCGAATCGTCCGCGCCAACCGCCTGCGCAAGGTCGCTGTCGGCCAGCGCAGCGGCCCTGGCGAACGGCCCGGCCAGCAGTGCACACGGCGCCAGCAATGCGCCGGCCACCACGCGGCCCGGCGCCACGCGCCGCGCCCATGCCGATCCGCTCTGTTCGCCTGCCAATGCCATGTCTTGCTTGTAAGCGCGCCCCGTCTTGGCCCGGCATGCCACACCCCCGTGTCTGCATGCCTCGCCGCGTGCCCTAGCTAGCGCGGATACATTCGGCCATAAACCGCAATCCGCTTCACCACGGATCAATCGCCTGCCGCAGCCGGACTTTTTGGCGCACTGTGGCGTGGGCGCCACATCGGTGGGACAGGCTCTTTTGCCGCCCACTCTTGTGGCAACGCACAATAACGAGTAAGCGCGCGCCCAAGTGCGGCCCAAACCGAGAAGACGGGATTTTCCCGGAACCGGCTGCTGCTAGCTCCATATCCCGGTTTCCGAAGAAAGCCCTTCATGTCCCTGCCTCTGCGCAATATCGCGATTATCGCCCACGTCGACCATGGCAAGACCACGCTGGTGGACCAGCTTTTCCGCCAGTCCGGCACCTTCCGCGACAACCAGCGCGTGGAAGAGCGCGCCATGGATTCCAACGACCTGGAAAAGGAACGCGGGATCACCATTCTGGCCAAGTGCACTTCGGTGGAATGGACCAACCCGGCCACTGACGAAACCACGCGAATCAACATCGTCGACACCCCCGGCCACGCCGATTTCGGCGGCGAAGTGGAACGCATCCTCTCGATGGTCGACGGCGTGATCCTGCTGGTCGACAGCTCGGAAGGCGCGATGCCGCAGACCAAGTTCGTCACCGGCAAGGCGCTGGCGCTCGGCCTCAAGCCGATCGTGGTGGTCAACAAGATCGACCGCCCCGATGGCCGCCCGCAGGAAGTGCTGGACGAAGTGTTCGACTTGTTCGTGAGCCTCGACGCCAACGACGAACAGCTTGAATTCCCGGTGCTCTACGCTTCGGGCCGCAATGGCTATGCCGGCAACGACGAAACCGTGCGCGAAGGCAACCTGCTGCCGCTGTTCGAAAAGATCGTCAGCCACGTGCCCGCCCCCTCGCTCGATGTCGATGGGCCGTTCACGTTCCTGGCCACCCTGCTCGATCGCGACAACTTCATGGGCCGCGTGCTGACCGGCCGCGTGCAGTCGGGCACGATCAAGCTCAACCAGCCGATCCACGCGCTCGACCGCGATGGCAAGGTGCTGGAAGTGGGCCGCGCATCGAAGATTCTTTCGTTCCGTGGCCTGGAACGCGTGCCGGTGGAAGAAGCCCGCGCGGGTGACATCATCGCGCTGGCGGGCCTGGAAAAGGCGACCGTGGCCAACACCGTGGCCGATCCTTCGGTCAGCACCCCGATCGCCGCACAGCCGATCGATCCGCCCACGCTCGCCATGCGTTTTTCGGTGAACGACAGCCCGTTTGCCGGCCGCGAGGGCGACAAGGTGACGAGCCGCATGATCCGCGACCGCCTGCTGCGCGAAGCGGAAACCAACGTGGCCATCCGAGTCACCGAAAGCGCCGACAAGGACAGCTTCGAAGTGGCCGGCCGCGGCGAACTCCAGCTGGGCGTGCTCATCGAAACGATGCGCCGCGAAGGCTTCGAACTCGGCATCAGCCGTCCGCGCGTGCTGTTCGGCACCGATGAAAAGGGCGGCCGCACCGAACCTTATGAAACCGTGCTGATCGACGTGGACGATGAATTCTCGGGCACGGTCGTGGAAAAGATGCAGCGCCGCAAGGCCGAGCTGACCGACATGCGCCCCTCGGGCGCGGGCAAGACCCGCATTACCTTCTCGGCCCCCTCGCGCGGGCTGATCGGCTACCACGGCGAATTCCTGTCCGACACGCGCGGCACCGGGATCATGAACCGCCTGTTCGAAAAGTATGGTCCGCACAAGGGCGCGATCGAAGGCCGCCAGAACGGCGTGCTGATCTCCAACGCCACCGGCGAAGCCGTGGCCTATGCCCTCAACAGCCTGGAAGACCGCGGCGTGCTGTTCGTGCGCCCGCAGGACAAGGTCTATGAAGGCATGATCATCGGCGAAAACGCCAAGCCCGACGATCTTGAAGTCAACCCGATGAAGTCCAAGCAGCTGACGAACTTCCGGTCGACCGGCAAGGACGATGCGATCCGCCTGACTCCGCCGCGCATCATGACGCTGGAACAGGCCATCGCCTATATCGATGACGATGAAATGGTCGAAGTGACCCCGCAAACCGTGCGCCTGCGCAAGGCGATCCTCGATCCCAACGAGCGCAAGAAGGCCAGCCGCAAGAAGGAAAACGCCTGATCGCACCGCCCCCGCAAGGGGGGCAGAGCCAGGCTCGAAAAGGGGCGCTCCGGCAACGGGGCGCTCTTTTTTTGTGGCGATTGCTCCCTGAACAAAGGTTTCATCGCCGGTTCAGCGCGTGTTGCATAAGGTTGCTGCAACAAATCCCGTCGGGAGCATGAGGCTCTTGTGGACAAGCCGGCGGGTTGGAGACGAGCCATGAAGCTTTTGAGCAAGGTTCTGCTGGCCGGCGCACTGGGCGCCACCGTGATGGCCACTGCCGCCCCGGCAGAGGCGCATGGCTGGCGCCGTGGTGGCGGCGATGGTGCTGCCGTGGCGATCGGCGCGGGTATTCTCGGCCTGGCCGTGGGCGCCGCGATCGCGTCCGATCACCCGCATCGCGGCTATGTGGTGGAAGAGCGCTATGCGCCCCCGCCGCCCCCGCCGACCTATTACTATGAAGGCCCGGCCTATTACGGTGGCGGCTATTACGCCCCGCCGCCGCCCCCGCCGCGCACCTATGTCTATCGCGAAGTCTATCGCAGCGGCCCCAGCTATTATGGCTATGGCTACAATCGCTGGCATCGCGGCTGGTAATCCAGCCTCGCCCGCCTGAACCATGCAAGCCCGTCGGACCCTGTCCGGCGGGCTTGCGCATTTTTGCGCACCCGGTTTCTTCGTGGGGCATTTGCGCTGCCCCTCTCGCCTTCCTGGCCCTCGCCCGCTATGGCGCGCGCCATGACGAGTTCCCCAATCGTGAACCAGACCCAACCCGATGATACGGGGCCCGACTATAAGGCGATGGCTGCGACCGGCCGCCTCGATGGCCTGCGCATCGCCTTGTTCAGCGGCAACTACAACTATGTGCGCGATGGCGCCAACCAGGCGCTCAACCGGCTGGTGGGCTATCTCCTGCGCCAGGGTGCGGATGTGCGCGTCTATTCGCCCAAGGTGGAAAAGCCGGCGTTCGAGCCGACCGGAACGCTGATCGGCATTCCCGCGCTTACCGTTCCGGGCCGCGCGGAATACCATGTGCCGATCGCGCTTTCGCCGCGGGTACGGCGCGATCTCGCCCGCTTTGATCCCCACGTCGTGCACGTATCCTCGCCCGATGGCGCCGCGCATCGCGCCGTTACCTGGGCGCGCCGGCGGGGCCTGCCGGTGCTGGCTTCGGTCCACACCCGCTTCGAAACCTATTTCCGCTATTACAACCTCGCCTGGCTGGAGCCGGTGATCGAGGCGATCTTGCGCCGGTTCTACCGCCGCTGCGACGCGCTGGTGGCGCCATCGGAATCGATGGCCCAGGTGCTGCGCGAACAGCGCATGAACTATGACATCGGCATCTGGTCGCGCGGGGTGGACCGCGAGATCTTCACGCCGGAACGGCGCAACATGGCATGGCGCCGCTCGCTGGGGCTGGCCGACGATGACGTGGTCGTGGGCATCTTCAGCCGCCTGGTGATGGAAAAGGGGCTCGACGTCTTTTCCGACGCCATCGACGAATTGAAGCGCCGCGGCACCAAATTCCGCGTGCTGGTGATCGGCGAAGGCCCGGCGCGCGAGTGGTTGGAAACCCGCCTGCCCGAAGCGGTCTTTGCCGGGTTCCTGTCGGGCGCAGACCTGGGCCAGGGCGTGGCCAGCATGGATGTGCTGTTCTTCCCCTCCGTCACCGAGACGTTCGGCAATGTCACGCTGGAGGCCATGGCCTGCGGCCTGCCCGTGGTGGCATCGGCCGCCACCGGCAGCCAGAGCCTGGTGGACGATCATGTTTCGGGCCGCCTGATCACGCCGGGCGCGGTGCACCAGTTTGCCGAAGCGCTGCGCGCCTATGTGGAAAACCCGCAATTGCGCGCCGAGCATGGCGCCGCCGGCGAACGCCGCGCCCAGGAATTCAGCTGGGACAAGATCAACCAGGCGGTGGCCGACACTTACGTCCGCCTGCTGCGGCAGAAACGCGCGCGCCGTTAGGTCGAGAACTTATAAATCGCGCGCGGCGGCGTGATGATGCGATAGAGCACGCTGGCACGGGTGCGGCGCACGGGCACCGCACCGGCCACGGCACGCACGCGGTCGGTATCGAGAATCCAGATGTAATCGAACGCATCGTGCGGCAGCGCGGCCAGGCGACGGCTGATCGTGTTGGGCTTGTCGCAGCTGTCGAGCTTGGCAAATTCGGAATCGTCGGTGGCAAAGGCGCCGGCCAGCGGCGCGTTGACCTTGAGCAGATGGCCGCCCGGCACCATCCACTGTTCGTTGGAAAAGGCATGCCGCCGGGCAATCGCATAGCCGCCCAGATGCGTGCGCCGCTCGCGCTGCCACGGCAGGATCGAAACCACGCACGGCTCCACCACCAGCGAGGCGACACGGCTGCCCCGGGGCACGCTGTCGAGCGCGACGAGATCGGCGGCCAGTTCATGGCCCGCCAGCCACAGGCTGAGCGCGTTGCCCAACATGCGCGCCATGGCAAAGGCCGCGCCCCATCGTGCCAACCCAGCCCAGGATAGCGCACCACTATCGGCATAGCGCGGCCTCGCCACCACTAGCGCCACAATCAGCACCAAAGGCACCAGCCGCATGTCCACCAGGCTCGCCCCGATCAGCGTGGCCGGCAGCAGCAGATAGACCACGCAAAGCAGCGCGATCGCCCACCACAGGCCACGCGAGGGCCCCGTGAGGATGCCGCTCGCACGGCGGCGGATGCTCCACCCCACCAGCACGAGCAGGACCACGGCGCCCGCCACGTCCCACACCAGCCAGCGATCGCGCAGCGGCATCAGCAGGTAGGTGAGCTTCATCGCCGGGTTGAAGAAGTCTTCGGTGGCGCCGTGGCCGCTCGGCGGCAGGGGCACCAGCAGGCGCAGGATCTGCGGGGCCACCAGGCAGCTCGCCGCCACGCCCGCGCGCAGCAGGACGCGCCAATCCCGCCACTGGCCCGGGCGCCACAGCCGCGCCAGTTCGTCCATGCCGGCAAACACGCACAGCATGGCCCAGGCCACCAGGTGGCAGGCCCACAAAAGGCACGAGAGCGGCACGAACAGCGCCCAGCGCGCGGCGATCCACCCGCGCCGTCCCATCGCGATCCACAACGCCAGCGCCAGGGTGGCGAGCGCCTGCCCCAGCACGAAGTTGAGGAAGCCGAAGTGCAGCGGATAGCAATAGGCCAAAGGCAGGGCGAACAGCGCCAGCGGCGTGATCCGCCCCTGCACCGCGCGGGCGAGGCACAGGATGCCCAGCACCTGCAACATCGGAATGGCCGCAGCCACCAGACGCAGGGCAGGCTCCAGTCCCAGGACCGGCGCCAGCGCCTCCATCAGCACATCGACCCCGAGATTGGGAACGAGATTCCAGCGGAAACTGTACCAACGCGCCAGATCGGCCGACCGCCCATGATCGAGCTGCACGGCATAGTGACCCAGGTGCCCGCCCAGATCGGTGAGCGGAGCCACCGGCGGCAGCACCAGTGGCAGGGCCGCCAGCACCATGGCGACAAGCCACAGCCACGATGATTGCAGCCATGCTGCGGGCGCATCGCTGGCGCCGCAATCGTCCGGGGAAGTGTGTCTCACCACAACGGCTGCGTGCAACCGGGCCATGGGATCGTCGGTCACATGCGTCACGAGCAGGATCACGTCATTTCAAGTGATCGCGGACTTAGAGTGACGCAAACTTCGTGGCAATTGCTAATCGTCTCGGTTGCCCCCGGCGCCGAGACGGAATGGCATTCCGCCCGGCGCCCTTGGGGGCTACCTCGATCAAAGCCGCTCGATCTTGCGCGCGGCTTCGTCCAGGATGTCGGCCACGGCAAGGGCGGTTTCGTTGTCGAATTCGCCGGCCGCCACGCGCTGGCGCAGGGCCAGGGCAAGGTTGGCAAAGGCACGCCGCACCGGCGGGCTGGCTTCGCGCGCACCGGCCTGGGCCAGGCTCGTCAGGCGATCGACGATCACCTTGAGTTCCGCAGCCTTGCCGGCCAGTTCCTCGCGTCCGGCAGCCGTGGCGGTGAACGCCTTGCGCGTGCCTTCGCCGGCGGCTTCAGCAATCAGGCCTTCGTCCACCAGCAGGGCCAGGGTGGGATAGACCACGCCCGGGCTGGGCGCATATTGCCCGCCGGTCAGGTCTTCCACGGCCTTGATCAGTTCATAGCCATGGCGGTCCTGCTCGGCCACCAGGCTGAGGACCAGGAGCCGCAGTTCACCCGTGGCGAACATCCGGCCCCGGCCACCGCGGCCACCGCCGCGCCCGCCCCGGCCACCGCCGAACGGACCGCCGCCAAAGGGTCCGCCGCCGAAAGGCCCGCCCGCAAAGGGACCGCCTTCATCATCGAACCGGCCGGCAAACTTGCTGGCAAGGCGTTCGCCAAAATTGCCGCCGCCGCAGCGGCCGCCATGGCGCCCGCCACGGCCTTCACCGCGCCAGCCGCCGAACATGCCCCATTCGGGGCGGTTGCTATCAAATCGCATCGATATTCCTTTCATCACGATGCAGCTAAGATATATCTTAACTGCATCTCTGCAAGCCCCCTCACAAAATTTTTCGAGAAATTTTCTGCGCGGCCCCCTATCTCGGTGAAAGATGGCCGATCTGTTTGCCCCCACTCCGCAGGAAACCCCGCGCCCGCAGCCGCTGGAACATGGCCCGCTGGCCGATCGGCTGCGCCCGGCCGCGCTCGACCAGGTGATCGGCCAGGGCCACCTTACCGGCCCGGATGGCGCGATCGGCCGCATGGTGGCGGCGGGCAAGCTGTCCTCGATGATCCTGTGGGGGCCGCCCGGCACGGGCAAGACCTCGATCGCGCGGCTGCTGGCCGATGCGGTAGGCATGCGCTTCATCGCGATCAGCGCGATCTTTTCCGGCGTCGCCGATCTCAAGAAACTGTTTGCCGAGGCAGAGGCGATGGCGCTCACCGGCCGGCGCACGCTGTTGTTTGTGGACGAGATCCATCGCTTCAACCGCGCCCAGCAGGATGGCTTCCTGCCCGTGGTGGAAAACGGCACGATCACGCTGGTCGGTGCCACCACCGAAAACCCCAGCTTCGCGCTCAACGCCGCGCTGCTCAGCCGCGCGCAAGTGTTGATCCTCCACCGTCTCGATGCGGCAGCGCTGGGCGAATTGCTGCGCCGGGCCGAGGAAGAGACCGGCCTGGCCCTGCCGCTCACCCCGCCTGCGCGCGAGGCGCTGATCGCATCGGCCGATGGCGACGGGCGCTTCCTGCTCAACCAGGTGGAAACGCTGCTCGATGTCGATCTGCCTGCGCCGCTCGATCCCGAAGGCCTGGGCAAGTTCCTGATGCGGCGCGTGGCGGTCTATGACAAGGACCGCGACGGGCATTACAACCTCATTTCCGCCCTGCACAAATCTCTGCGCGGGTCCGATCCGCAGGCCGCGCTCTATTGGATGGCGCGGATGCTGGTGGCTGGCGAGGAACCGCTTTACGTGCTGCGCCGCCTGGTGCGCTTTGCCAGCGAGGATATCGGCCTGGCCGATCCCCAGGCGCTTGTGCAGTGTCTGGCCGCCAAGGATGCCTATGAGTTTCTCGGCTCGCCCGAAGGCGAACTGGCGATCGTGCAGGCCTGCCTCTATTGCGCCACCGCGCCCAAATCCAACGCCGCCTATGCCGCGATGAAGGCGGCGTGGAAATCCGCGCGCGAAACCGGCTCGCTCAGCCCGCCTGCGCACATTCTCAACGCGCCGACCAAGCTGATGAAGGACATCGGTTATGGCAAGGGCTATGCCTATGACCACGATGCGCAGGATGGCTTTTCCGGCGCGGACTATTGGCCCGAAGAAATGCGCGCCCAGGATTTCTACCGCCCGGTGGAGCGCGGGTTCGAGCGCGAGATCGCCAAGCGACTGGATTGGTGGGAGCGCAAGCGGCGCGAGCGCCGGGCCGAGGTGGGCCAAACGGAAGAATGAACCGCTTTGCCCATTTCGTGGCGATCGACTGGTCGGGCGCGGCCGGCGAGCGGCACAAGGGCATCGCGCTGGCGCAGTGCGCGCGCGGCCAGGAAGCCCCCATGCTGGTGCGCCCCGGCCACCGCTGGTCGCGCGGCGAAGTGCTCGACTGGCTGCTACATCACCTGCCGCCCGACAGCCTGGTGGGCATGGACCTGGGCCAGTCATTGCCCTTTGCCGATTGCGGCGCGTTCTTTCCCGGCTGGCCGGAAAGCCCGCCCGACGCCCGCGCGCTGTGGTCCATGGTCGATCGCCTCTGCGCCGATGAACCCCACCTGGGCGTCAACGCCTTCGTCGATGCCGCCGAGCCTTCCCGCCATTTCCGCCGCCACGGCGGCCGCTGCGGCGATCTGTTTCCCGCCGGGCGCGGCCGCCTGCGCCAGACCGAGCGCGCGCAGGAAGCGATGGGCTGCAAGCCCACCAGCAATTTCAACCTCGTCGGCGCAGCGCAGGTGGGCAAGTCGAGCCTCTCGGGCATGCGCCTGCTGCACCGGCTGGAGAGAAACCTTGCCGTCTGGCCGATCGATCCCCTGCCCAAACGCGGCAGCGTGGTCTGCGAAATCTATACCACCATCGCCGCCATGGCCGCCGGCCGCCCCGCCAGCCGCTCGAAAATCCGCGATGGCGCCGCGCTCGATCTGGCGCTCGAAGCCCTGCGCAGTACGCCCGCGCGCCAAGCCGGCCCGATCGACGACCACCAGAGCGACGCCCTGATCACCGCCGCGTGGCTGCGCCAGGTCGCCCACGATCCCGCGCTGTGGCATCCGGCCGGGCTGACCCCGGAAATTGCCCGCACCGAGGGCTGGACGTTCGGGGCCACTTGAGGCTATGCGCATGGCCCAGCGCCGGCTTAGCTCAGTTGGTAGAGCACCTGATTTGTAATCAGGGGGCCACGGGTTCGAATCCTGTAGCCGGCACCATTCCCCCCTTTCCATGCCAGCGCCTTTGCATCCTGCCAGGCAAATGTGGGCCCAAGAAATTTGGGATGGACGCCCGGCGCGCCTTGTGGTGATCCAGACGGCATGTCGGCCCCGGAACGCCCACCTGCCGCGCTGGCGACGCTCAGCGACAAGGAGCTGGAGATCCTGCGCCTGCTGACGGCGGGGCACACGATCAAGTCCATCGCCGCGCTGCTGGGCCGCAGCGAAGCCTCGATCAACGAGCGGCTGCGCGAGGCGCGGCGCAAGACCGGGGTGGGCAGCAGCCGCGAGCTGGCGCGGCTGGTGGATGCGCACAAGGATTCCGCGCGCCCCGGCGCACCACAGGAAAATCGGGACGATTTTCCTGATCTTCCGGCGCCGGGCCATCCGGCGCACGACGATGCGGCTGCCCCAGCGACGGGGCGCGCTTCGTCGAAAGGAATGCTTGCCATGCTTCTTGCCCTGACCGTTGCCGCTGCCGGCCTGCTGGCGGCCACCGTGGATCGCGCCGGCCCGGCCGCTTCATCCCCCCTGCCCACCGCATCTTCCCTGCAACACGAGCGGGCCTTGGCCGCCGCCACGCCGCGTGCCCTGCCGCTGGCCGGGCGCTGGTCGCTCGACGTGGCGCGCATTCCGGCGGACGAACGACCCCGCCAGGTCACCATGGCATTCCACCCTGCGGGCGAGCAGACCTGGACCACCGTGGTGGATATCGTGACACCCGATGGCAGCACCCAGCATGCGGAATCGACGGCCGCGCTCGATGGCGTGCCGGTGCCGATCCACGGCAACATGGCTTTCATCGACAGCGTCTCGCTGCGCCAGCCCGCGCCCAACACCCTGGTGATGACTCTGGGCAAGAACGGCACGCCGGTTTCCACCCGTGTCTATGCCGTGGCCAAGGACGGCCGGACGATGACCGAAACCATCGTCTGGGCCGGCACCGCGATGCCCCGGCTGGAAACCACCACGTTCCATCGCCTAGACTGACGCGCTTGCCACACTGCAACGCCGGCGGAAAGGTCAGCCGCGCGCCGCCGTGGGCAGCCAGGGCATGAGCCGCGCGCGCAGCAAGGGGCCATCGTCCTGCGCCAGCACGGGCGCCAGGTCTGCCGCCAGTTCGCGGGCGCGCCGGGCCATGGCCTGGTCATGCCAGGCGGCGTGCAAGGTGGAGATGATCGCTTCGGCCGGGGCATGGCGCGGGGCAATCACGCGCGCGGCCCCGGTTTCGGCGAGCCGCCGGGCGACATGGAGCTGTTCGAGATGCTGGGGAATGCACACTTGCGGCAGGCCCGCGCCCAGCCCCATGCACACCGTGCCATGCTGCCCGCTGTTGAGCATCAGCCTCGCCGAAGCGGCAATGGTGGCCACCGGCACCGGCCCATCGGCCACCTCTGCGCCCGCCGCGCGCAATTGCGCCACGATGGCCGGATCGGCGCCGGGCAGATAGCACAGCAGCGGCAGGCCACAGCCGACCAGCGCCTCTACCAGCCCGGCATGGGCCAGTTCGGTGGTGGAAAGATAGCAGAACACCCGCGTGCCCGCACCGGCCGCGCCCGGCGGCACATAGCTGGCCACCGGCGGCAGATAGGCAGCGGCATCGCGCAGCGCGGCATAGGGATCGAGGAACGGCAACGAGCGCACGATGGCGCCCGATCCCGCATAGATTTCCGGCAAGTGGTGCAGGCGCGGCAAACCCAGCGGGCCAAGCGCTGCGTTCACCGTGGCAACCATTGCCGCCTCGTCGGCCTCGCGCGCGGCATAATCGGGCAGGAACACCGGGAACTGGTGCAGGCCGGGCGGCGGAATGCCGTATCCCGTGCCGATCGCAAGCGCCGAAATGCCCGCAATGCGCGCCGCCAACAGCGCGCAGGGGGCATAGTCGCCCACCACCAGGTCGATGGCGCGGCGCGCCAGGGTATCGAGCCACCAGGCCACGTTGGCTTTCAGGCGCGCGCCATCACCAAGCCCGCAATCATGGAGATAATCGGCCCAGGTGGCATTGGGCGGCGCCCCCCGCGCCGCCCGCCCCGCCCGGTCATAGGGCAGCGCCACGCCGGGGAACACCTGCGTGCACCACGGCGCGATTTCCGCCGCGTGGGTCATCCACCCCAGCGCGGCATCGCACTGCGCCACGCCGGCCATGGCCCGCGCCACGCGCCCCAGCGTGACGACGTGGCCGCGCCCGGCACCCCCTTCCCATGCCAGGAGAATGCGCGGGCTCATCCCCGCCACGCTGCGCCCGCGCGCTTCACTGCTCGCAATAGCCCCCGCAGGTGCCGCATCCCCCGCCATTGTCGGGCGGCGGCAGCGGATCGAGCAACTGGCTGCGGCTGTTGCCCGGCGCGAACAGGTCTTCGACCAGGCGGTTTTCCAGCAGCCCGTTGTTCACCGTGCCCCCGCCAAAGCGCACCCGCAATCCGCCCAGCACGCCGCGATAATCGCCTTCGCCCAGGCGCCCCTCGAACACCAGCGCCACATGGCGGCCCAGGCCCACTTGCGCGCCCAGCGCGGCGGCATGGCGCCCACCGATATAGCGGTGGCCCGCCGCGACGGCGAAACGATCGCCGGGGGCATAGCGCAGATCGGCAATGCTGAAGAACCGGCCATCGTGCCCATAGCGGTCATAGACCCTGTCTGTGGAAGTGGTGGCCACCAGCATCTGGGCACTGCCGATCCTTTCATAGCCGGCAATCGCGGCCAGGGTGAACGGCCCGCGCGCCAAGCGTGCTTCCGCCCCGATCCGCCCCGCGCTGGTGGTGCGGCCACGATGGAACGAGACGGCCGAGCCATAGACGCCGAGATAGCCCCCTTCGCCCAGCCGCGCGCCCAAGTGCGCCCCGCCACCGAACTGCCCTTCACCGGCATGGCTGAAGACCACGCCATCGCCCTGAAGCAGCCAGGCATCACCCCGCACCTGCACGCTGGGCAGCGCACCGCCAGAAAAACCGTTGCGATCGGGATTGCCACTGCGGTCGCGCACGGCGCCGGCCAGCAGATCGGCACCCACCAGCACTTCACGCGCCCTGGCCGCCGTAGCAGCCCCGCTGGCCGATGTGACGATGGCCACGGCCAAGGCCGCATGCCCGATGGATCGTTGCATGACGATAAATCCCCCACGTTGCGAAAATCCGCGCCAGGGCCCGTTCAGCCCGGCACCGGGGGCCACCACCATCCGGCTCCGTGCCCCTGTTCCCGTGGGTTATCGCAACATTACGCAACCAACATCCATCATCTGTTTAGGTCGTCCCCGCGCGGCAGAACGGCGCGGGAAAACCGGTGCGCCAAGTTGCACAGCGCGCTGAAACCGGCGGTGCCAGTCTTGGCATAGACATTGTGGAGATGGGTGCGCACGGTGGCCCGGCCCATGCCCAGCGCCGCGCTGAGCCCCGCCGCATCGCCATGGTCGAGCATGGCGCGCAGCACGCGCTGTTCGGTGGGAGTCAACTGATAGAGCGTGGCGATGGCGTCGTAAGCGATGGCGTGGGGCCGCTCCACTTCGGAAACGTGCAGGGCATGGGCGGGCCGATCGGGCAAGGCCAGATCGCCGAACGGATCATTGCCAAGCGCCTGCGGTTCGCACAGCAAGTGCTGCATGGTGCCGTCCTCGTCCACCAGCGTTACCACCAGCGGCTGGCCATCGGCCACGGCGGTGGCCAGCGCGCGGCCATGGGTGGAAGCGCGCAAGGGCTGGCCCACGCGCAGGCCCAGCATCGCGGCCACGCGCGGATCGGCATCGGCCACGTCGAGCGTCCTGCTCAGCAGCACGATGTGCGCGCGGCTCGATTGCGCGATCTGCCGGTGCGCCTCGGCCACGTTGGCGGCGGCGATCAACTGGCTCTGGATCAGCACCGCGCGGCGCAGATGCGGCACCAGGGGCCGCATCGCCGCCACCTCTTCCGATCCAAAGCGCGGCCGCGGCGCACGGCGCATGAACGCCACGATGCCGTGCACGGTCGGCTGCTTGATCAGGTTGCAGGCCATGTTGTCCACAATGCCCTGCGGCGCGATGTAGCCGGTGTAGAAATAGCTCGCCCGGATATCGGGATCGTCCAGCTTTTCGGCCACGGTGCCCAGCATGCCTTCGTGCTGCGCGGCCAGCACCGGGCGCAGGATGTCATGGTGGACGAATTCCTCCACATAGCGCTGCTGCCAGTGCGGATCATCGCCCCAATGCGCGCGGAAATGGGCGGACTTGCGGGTATCGTGCCAGGCGATGAACGCGCTGTCGGCCCCAACCAGTTCCGCCAATCTTTCCAGCATCGTACCACAGTGCGCGGCATCGAACGCGGCCTCGTAAATATCGTCGATCAACACCGGGTGTCCCCTTCCCCGCCGTGGTCGCTCCGCCCCGCCGTGTGAATCCGGCATGGTCCGTTGCAGCAAAAATCGCGCGATTTCCCCCGAATGCCACAACAGTACCGCGCAATTTGCCGGTGGCAACGGCCCGTCCCGACAAATGCCGCGGCTTTGGCCCCATACCTCGGGCCTCTTGACGCCCCGCCCCCCACGCGCGAGGCAGGGGGCATGAACCAGCCCCCCTCGATGCTTCATGATGGATTTCTGCTGCTTGGCTTTGCCATGGTCTTTGTGCTGGCGTTTCGCCGCGCCGGGCTGGGGGCCACGCTGGGCTATCTCGTGGCGGGCGCGGTGGTGGGGCCGCAAGTGCTGGGCCTGGTGGGCGAGGCGGAGCAGAAGCTGGGCATTGCCGAACTGGGCATCACGTTGCTGCTGTTCCTGGTGGGCCTGGAACTGAACCCCACGCGCCTGTGGCGGATGAAGCGCGACATTCTGGGCCTGGGCCTGTTGCAGGTGGTGCTGTGCGGCGCGGCGATCGCCGCGGTGATCAACTTCGGCACCGATTTCAGCCTGACAGCGGCGATTGCCCTGGGCCTGCCGCTGGCGCTGTCGTCCACCGCGCAGGTGCTGCCGATGCTCCAGGCCTCGGGCCGGCTGCGCACCCCGTTTGGCGAGCGCACTTTTGCCATCCTGCTGTTCCAGGACCTGTCGATCATCCCGATGATCACCCTGATCGCGGCATTGAGCCGCAACCCGGCCGAAGCCAATGGCCCGCCGGGATGGCAGCTCGCGCTCTACACCGTGCTGGCCATCGCCGGCCTGATCCTGGCCGGACGCTATCTCATCCGGCCGCTGTTCCGCCTGATCGGCAACCTGGGCGAGCGCGAGATGTTCGTGGTCGCCGCGCTGTTCACCGTCATGGCTTCGGCCGCGGTGATGGAGGCGCTCGGGCTTTCGACGGCGCTGGGCGCGTTCATCGCCGGGGTCATGCTGGCCGACAGCCCCTATCGCCACGAACTGGAAGCCGATGTGGAGCCGTTCCGCTCCATCCTGCTCGGCCTGTTCTTCCTGGCCGTGGGCATGATGCTCGATCTTCATGCCATTGCCGAACGCCCGCTGTTCGTGATGGGCATGGCGCTGGCGCTGGTGGCGGTGAAGACCGGGGTGATCATGGGCATTGGCCTGGCATTCCGCATGGCCTGGCGCGGGGCGCTGGCGCTGGGCCTGCTGTTGAGCCAGGGCGGCGAATTCGGCTTCGTGCTGTTTGCCCAGGCGCAGCACGCGCAACTGATCGCGCCCGAGGCCGCCAGCCTGTTCGGCGCCATCGTCACGCTGTCGATGGCCACCACGCCTTTCCTGATGGCCCTGACCAAGCCGCTGCGCGCCGATCCGCGTGCTGTGAAAAGCGAGCGCCAGGGACCGACCGGCGACGCGGCCAATGCGCTGATCGTGGGCTATGGCCGCTTTGGCCAGACCGTGGCGCAGATGCTCAACGCCAGTGGGCTGACGGTCACGCTGATCGACACCGACGTGGAAATGATCGACATCGCCGGCGGCTTTGGCGCAAAGGTCTATTTCGGCGACGGCACCCGGCTCGACCTGCTGCGCCAGGCCGGGGCCGATGAAGCCGCGCTGATCCTGTTCTGCATGGATGGGGACCAGATGGATGCCGCGGCGCTGGAAGCCGTACAGCATGCCTTCCCCCAGGCGGCAATCTTCGTGCGCGCATTCGATCGGCGCGCCGTGGTGCGCCTGCGCGGCTCCCCGGCCAAGTGGGTGATTCGCGAAGTGATGGAATCGGCAGTAAAAATGGCTCGCCTGGCACTGGCCGAAACCGGGGTGAGCGAGGAAATCATCACCCGCGCCGAAGACATGTACCGCGCGCGCGACAAGGAACGGCTGACTCTCCAGATCGAAGGGGGCGACATGCGCGCCGCGCGCGACCGCATCATCACCGAGCCGCAAGCCCAGGAAAGCTGATCGTCAGGAGACCCGGCGCGGCACGAAGGGATAAGTGCGCCGCGCGATCACTTCCTGGACCGCGCGGTGCGCTTCCAGCATCGCGGCATCGGTATGCGGGCTGGCCGCAGCATCGCTGTTGGCAATACTGACCAGGCCGAACGGCTGGCGCGCGATCACGCAAGGGCGCGTGGGGCTTTCGGAATAGACCCACTCCACCGGATCGGTGATCGAGTTGTAGGTATAGGCATAGCCGTGCGGCCAGCGATTGACAGTGATCGCGGCAATGTCGCGCCGTGAGTCAAAGCCGCCGGGGCCGAGCAAACGCACCAGTTGCGCACGGGTCTCACGCTCGAAATCGGCAAAGCTGAGCGCGAGCAGGTCTGCCCGGCCCAGGCGATGCTGGTCCTGACGGGGCAAGCCCGGGCGTGTCATGTATTTCGCCAGGTGCAGCACCACCGGTTCATCGGGATTGGCGGCATGCTTCAATCCGCCCAGGCTCACCGCCTCGGTCAGGCCCACGTCCTGGTGGAACATGGTCGGCGTGGTAAAGCGCGACACGCCCAGCCTGGCCATGGCGCGCCAGTTGGTCAGCGCGACGCTGGTGTAAACCAGCGGGCCTTTCACCGCGTAATGCAGTGCGGCTTTCTGCGCCTCGGGCAATTCGGGCATCAGGTAGGGGATCATCATGTTCCAGCTGGCCAGGATCACCGCCGCGCCGCGCACCTGGCGCAAGGTGCCCCCGGCCATGTAGCGCACCGCCACTTCGCCGGCCCTCGCCGGATCGCCCAGGTGCGCCACGTTGACGACGATGCTGGACAGGCGAATGCGCGTGGGCTGGCCGTGCCGGTCCAGCGCGGCATAGTCGAACACCGCGGTGCCCATGTCTTCCTGCGTGCGCGCGGTGGTGCTGGCGGGCACCAGGCGGCTGACCAGCAAGCGCGCAACCGTGGCGTTGCCATCGGGAAAGTGCACCGAAAGATCGCCTTCGCGCTGCCGCCCGTGCTGGCCGCCGGGCAGATCGGCAAAAAGCTGATCCGGCACCGCGCCCAGGCCCATGCCGGAAAAGCCGGGATAGCCCTGGACCCAGGCGTAGAGCGCCGGAGTGGCATCCGATCCCACGCAGAAGCTGGCGCAGCCCATCTGGCTGAAAAACCATTCGGCCTGCGGGTCCAGCCCCACTTTCTCGATCAGGAACTGCCGGAACGAATGGCGCGCCAGCCAATCGAGCTTGGCCGCGCGGTCCATGCCAGGCAGGTAATCGGGCTGGTCTGTTGCCAGCAACCGGGTAAGGCCCGCCTTGGCCGCAGCAGAAAGCGGCGCCGCCGCCACCGTGGCCGCATCCGGGCCGTGCCAGCCACTTGCGGCCGATGGCACCACGCGATCGGCCCCGAAGGTTTCCTTGTCGAACCCCCAGGCGTGCTTGAGGCCCAGTTTCTGGTAGAGCCCCGCCTCGGCCGTGTTGGCGGCGCGAAAGCGGGCCAGATCCACGCCCAGATCGTCCAGCACGCCTTGGGCCCAGCGGTTGTAGCGCGACGGGCTTTCGATGTTGAGCGTTCCGCCGTTGACCACCAGCTGGCGGCCGTTGACGGTGAATTCGTTGCGCTTGGCATGGCCACCGAAATCATCGTGGTTGTCGAGGATCAGGACTTTCATCCCCGCCCCCATGCGCTGGTGAAAGAAGTGCGCAGCGGACAGGCCCGAAAGACCGCCACCCACGATCACCAGGTCATAGTCCTCACCGGCATCCTGCGCATCGGCCAGCTTGAGCGTGCCATCGCGCAGGGCATGGGCCGCCTCGAACGCGCCGGGGTGCGACCCGCGCATGCCGGTGCGCGCCGGGGGATAGGCCGCCAGCGGAACTTCTGCGGCGGATGCTGGCAGGCCCAGTGGCCCGACGCTCAACGCTCCAAGGCCCACGGCCACGCCATTGACGAACTGGCGGCGGCTGATCGGGCAATCCATGCCCAGCTGGCGATCGGTGTCCATGGCGCGCTCCCCTTGTGGCCGGCGCCATCCTGCAAAACGGCAGGCGGCGCGCCTAGAGTGCAAAATCGACGGCCACCGGTGCATCGGGCGCACCGGCTCAACCCTTGCGTGTCGCCTCGAACGCATTGCGGGTTTTCAGGCTGGGGTCTTCGGCCCAGGGCTGGTCGGGCCAGCGGTGGCGCGGATAGCGACCCTTCATGTCTTTCACCACATCGCGCCACGATCCGCGCCAGAACGCGGGCAGATCGGCCGTCGTCTGGATCGGCCGCCCGGCCGGCGAAGTGAGCGAGAGCAGCAGCGGGCGCGGCGGCTGGCCGATCATGGGGTGGCGGTCGAGGCCGAACAGCGCCTGCACGCGCAGTTCCACCGCCGGGCCGCCTTCGTGGCCATAATCGATCGCGTGGGTTGTGCCTGCGGGCGAGCGGAATTGCGGAGGGGCAAGGCGGTCGAGCGCCTGCCGCTCGTTCCAGTCCAGCCGGTTCTCCAGCGCTTCGTGCAGCTTGCCTGGCGACACCGCCAGATCGCGCCGCCCAGAGAGCAGCGGCGCGAGCCATGCATCCAGATCGGCGAGCAGCGCAGCTTCATCCAGCGCGGCAAGGCCGGCATAGCGCGCCCGCGTCAGCAGTGCCTGCGCCGCGCCACCCAGCGGCAGGGCGGAAAGCCCCTCGCGCCGCACCACATCGAGCAAAAGCGCCGTCATCGCTGCCGGATCGGGCACCGGATCGGGCACGCGCGCCAGCACGATGGCGCCCAGGCGCCGCTCCAGCCGCGCTTCCACCCGGCCTTCCGCGGCGTTCCATGACAGGGTGTGGCGCTGGTCCATGCGATGGGCCAGCCAGGTGGTGACATCCTCCTCATCGAGCGCAAGGGCGCTCATGATCCGCGCGCCCTTGGCCTCCCCTTGTGCCTCGCCGATCACCAGCCAGCGCGCAGTGGCCAGCGGCGAAGCCGGATCAAGGCGATAGCCCCGCCCGCCCGAAGCGAGCCACTCCTCGCCACTCGCACTGCGCGCGCGGGCGATGCGATCGGGAAAGGCTTCGGCCAAGAGCACGGCCAGCGGGGGCCGGCCGGCGTTGCGCTGGCGGCCCTCGGCAGGCTCAGCACGAACGGGGGTGGAGGGATTGTTTCTTTCCGAAAGTCCGTTCGGGCTAAGCTTGTCGAAGCTCCCCGAAGCCGCCCGCTCCGCCAGACCGGCCCAGCGCGCCGCCAACTTGCGCGAGGCTTCGGCACGGCCGCTGCGATCGCCTTGCCAACGGTCGAACCGCCGCGCCAGGTCTTCGCCGCTACCACCCAGGCCACGTTCCTGCAACAGCAGCGCCAGCCGCGCAGCGTCGCCGGCCGCGCCATGGCGCGCCGCATAGATCAGCATGTGCGCCAGTGCCGGCTCCATCGGCAGGCGCGCCATGGCCCGGCCGTGGGCAGTGATCCGCCGTTCCTCGTCCAGCGCGCCCAGCGCCTGCAAGCTGGCCTGCGCGGTGGCCATGGCAGCGGCGGGCGGCGGATCGATCCAGGCCATCGCCGCCGGATCGCCCGCGCCCCATTGCGCCAGCGTCAGTGCCAGCGGCGCCAGATCGGACGTGAGCATCTCGGGCGGATCGAACGGCGCGCGCCCGGCGTGCGCGGCTTCTTCCCACAAGCGATAGGCCACGCCCGGCCCCTGGCGCGCGGCGCGCCCGGCGCGCTGCGCGGCGGCGGCCTGGCTGGCGCGCGTGGTGACCAGGCGCGTCACCCCGGCCACTTTGTCGAACTCGGCCCGGCGCGAAAGGCCGGCATCGACCACCACGGCCACGCCATCGAGCGTGAGCGAGGTTTCGGCAATCGCCGTGGCCAGAACCACGCGCCGGCGCCCTTGCGCATCGCGGCGTATCGCGGCGCGCTGGCCGGCCGGTTCCACCTGGCCGTGCAGCGGCAGCACCAGCGCTGTGGGCAGGCGCTGCGCCAGGATATCGGCCGTGCGGTCGATGTCACGCACGCCGGGCAGGAACGCCAGGATATCACCGGTTTCCTCGGCCCAGGCCGTGGCAATGGCGTTGGCCATGGCCTGTTCGGTGCGCAGTTGCGGGTTGCTGCCCAGCCAGCGAATGCGCAAGGGATGGGCCTTGCCCGCGCTTTCGATGACCGGCGTATCGCGGCCCATCAGCGCGGCAAAGCGCGCGCCATCCAACGTGGCAGACATCACCACCACGCGCAGATCCTCGCGCAGCACGCCTTGCGCTTCCAGCGCCAAGGCCAGGCCCAGGTCGGAATCGAGATGGCGTTCGTGCGCTTCGTCGAACAGCACCGCCGAAATGCCCGAAAGCTCGGGGTCCGACAGGATCGTGGCGACGAAAATCGCCTCGGTCATCACCAGCACGCGGGTGCGCGCCGAACGCTTGCTGTCCAGGCGGGTGAGATAGCCGACCGTCTCGCCCGGCGCCTCGCCCAGCAAGTCGGCCATGCGCTCGGCCGCGGCGCGCGCCGCCACCCGGCGCGGAGACAACAGGATCACCGTGCCGCGGCACCAATCCTGCCCCAAAAGCGCCGTGGCCACCGTGGTGGTCTTGCCCGCGCCGGGCGGGGCGATCAGCACGGCATTGGGAAGAGCGGCAGGGGCCTGGCTGGCCAGCGCAGCCAGCAGATCGGGCAAGACGGCATGAATGGGCAGGTCGGTCACGCCGCTGCCTTTATCGTCTTGCCCGACGCTTGGCCATCACCGGTGCAATGGCCGTCAGGCCTCGCCCAGCCGCTTCTTGAGTTCCAGGGTTTCCACGTGTGCTTCGCGAATGCGACGGAACGGGCCGGCCATGACATACTGATAGAACGGCAGGTTCGCCGGATCGACGCCGGCCTTTTGCGCATAGAGCGCCACGATCGCATCGGAATCGGCAATGAAGCGGCCCGGCTCCACTTCCAGGGCGGGAAACGTGATCTTCTCAAGATGTGGCGCAAGCGCTGCGCGGATCGGTGCTTCGTGCTCATCACCGGGCCAGAACGCGCGCAGGTCGACAGTGTCGAACGCGCCCACCTCGCGCAACAGCGCCGCCACTTTGAGGCAGAACGGGCACGAGCGCTTGAGGTAGAGAACGGGGCGAAAGGGCGTGGCGGTCATGGCAGGCCTTTGTCACGATGGGGGAAAGGATGGGTGCACCGCCATAGCACGCCGGCCCCCGCGGCTGGCAAGGTGCGCAGCCGCCTGCGCGCGGCCAAGTGCATCCGAACTGCCCATGAGGGCCCGTGCGGTGACGGGCAAAGCGTGATACTCTTTGTTCGCAGGTGCCCCTGGGGCACGGCCCAGCCCCCAAGAGGACGCCATGTTTCTCGACCTGAAAGACCCGTGGCCGCCGGCACCACCCAACCGGCAGCCCGCTTCCGCGCCCCGCCTCACGCCGCGCCGCCAGCGCATCGTGGTGTTGATCGTGGCGGTCAACCTGCTGTTTCTGCTGATCGGCCCGCTGGCCGGATCCTCGGTGGTCGAAGGCCTGGCGCAGTTGCTGCACTAGGCCTCCTGGAATTAATAACGGCGCGCCACCGCGAATTCGGCCGCTTCGCCCATCGCCGCCTTGGCCGCACTGGCGGGGAAGCCGGCAATCGCATCGATCGCGCGCTGGGCATAATGGCGCGCACGCTCACGCGTGGCGTTGACGGCATCGTGCTTGCGGATCAGGGCGATCGCCTGGGCCAGATCGGCATCGCTGTTGCGGTTGCCGGCAATCGCATCGCGCCAGAACCCGCGCTCTTCCTCGTTGCCGCGCGCATAGGCCAGGATCACCGGCAGGGTCATCTTGCCTTCGCGGAAATCGTCGCCCTGGTCCTTGCCCATTTCCGAAGCATCGGAATCATAGTCGATGGCATCGTCGGCCAGCTGGAATGCTATGCCCAGGTTGCGGCCATAGGCATCGAGCGCCAGTTCATCGGCCTCGCCCCGCTCGGCCACCACCGCGGCGATGCGGCAGGCGGCGGCAAACAGCGCTGCCGTCTTGGCGTTGATGATGGAAAGATAGCGTTCTTCGCTGGTTTCCACCTGGCGCTGGGCCACAAGCTGGTCCACCTCGCCCTCGGCAATCACGGCCGAGGCATTGGAGAGGATGCGCAGCACTTTGAGCGAACCGTCTTCGACCATCAGTTCGAAACTGCGCGAAAACAGGAAATCGCCCACCAGCACCGTGGCCGGGTTGCCATAAATGATGTTGGCGGCCTTCTTGCCGCGCCGCATGTCCGATCCATCGACCACGTCATCGTGCAGCAGGGTGGCGGTGTGGATGAATTCCACGGCCGCTGCCAGCTTGAAATGGCGGCTGCCGCCATAGCCCAGAAGCGCCGCCCCGGCGAGCGTGAGCATCGGGCGCATGCGCTTGCCGCCACCGGCAATGAGATGCCCGGCAAGGGCCGGGATCAACGGGATGCGTGATTGCATCCGGTCGAGAATCACCGCGTTGACGCTGTTCATGTCATCGGCCACCAGCGCCATCAGCGGCGCCAGCGAGGGTTCGGCCTTGCGGGGGAGCGTATGGAGGGTAGCAGTCATCGCTGCCCGCTTGGCGTGTGGGGCACGGCTTGGCAAGTCGCAAGTTGCACGGTAGCGGCAAGCGGAGCACTTGAACGCGATCGACGAAAAGGCAAGACAGGCACATGAGCGCACCTGCCGAAGGGCAAGACCCGGTTCTGGCCGGCTATCGCCAGAGCATCGACAACATCGATGCCGCGATGATTCACATCCTGGCCGAACGCTTTCGCATTACCCAGGCGGTGGGCGCCTACAAGGCGCAAAACGCCCTTCCGGCCAGCGATCCGGGCCGCGAGGAACGCCAGATCGCGCGCCTGCGCAAGCTGGCCGAAGAAGCACGGCTGGACCCGGAATTTTCCGAAAAATTCCTGCGCTTCGTCATCGAGGAAGTGATCCGCCACCACAAGCAGGCCAAGGCGGAAGGCTGAACCACGCCGCGTGCCCTGCCCGAAAGGGTGGGCCATGCGCCACAAGCGCGGCGCCAGCGCCCTTCGACAGGCTCAGGGCGAACGGAGATGGGGTTTACCATCCCAGGGTCGGTTCGGGCTGAGCTTGTCAAAGCCCCACACGCCCGGCCCGAAACGCCGAGGCGGTCACTCGCTGAACGGCACCCCGGGCACCTGCTTGGCCGTGCGGATGGTGAGCGAGGTCTTCACGCTTGCCACGTTGGGCGCAGGCGTCAGCTTGCTGGTCAGGAATTCCTGGAAGCTCTGCAGGTCGCGGCTGACGATCTTGAGGATGAAGTCGATCTCGCCGTTTAGCATGTGGCACTCGCGCACTTCGGGCAGCGTGCGCATGTGCTCTTCAAACTGGCGCAGCGATTCTTCGGCCTGGCTCTTCAGGCTGACCAGCGCAAAGACCGTGATCGCAAAGCCCAGCTTGGCCGGGTCGAGATCGGCGTGATAGCCGCGGATCACGCCAGCCTCTTCCAGCGCGCGCACGCGGCGCAGGCAAGGCGGCGCGGTCAATCCCACGCGCTGGGCCAATTCCACGTTGGTGACGCGGCCCTCGTCCTGAAGTTCGGCCAGCAGCCGCCTGTCAATTCCGTCCAGTGTTGCCATGTTCGTGTTCGTTAGCCGCTCGATCCGCAAGATTGTGCGTCACCGCTGGCAGTGAAGCTAATATTATTAGCTCATATCGCAATTGTCCTACAATGCAACGCACCATCACAACAGCCAGCACCAAAGGCGGTGCATAGCCTGCAAAAACCCGCTCCAGGATGAACGAACCGCTTCTGCACGGCCCCCGATGCATCGCCACACTTTCTTAAAAGCCTGGGGCTTAAAGGCAGAGGGATGAGTTTCGAAACGGTCCGTAACCGGCTTGCCTCCGGCAGGGCAATGCCCCATGTGAAAAGGCCGTGCACAAGGATGTCCCGGCGAGAGCGATGCCTGCCGATCTTGATCCTCCCTTCGCGCCCGCGCCCGGCCGCCTGGCGCCAGGCGGCCGGGCGCCCGGTCTCCACATGCCCGGTCTCCAGATGATCGTGGACGATCGCCTGGAAACGGTGCTGCGCACGCGCGCCGCCGGGCCTGCTGGCATGCGCGTGCAGTTTCGCCAGCTGGCCGATCTGCTGGGCCGCGTGGACCAGGCCGCCTGGACAGAGCGGCACGACGATGGCCTCTTCCGGCTCGACTCGTTGTTCCAGGCCATTGCCGCTGCACCGGGCGGGCACGAAGGCGCCGCCGCGCTGCTTGCCGGGACGCCGCTGGCCAATCCGCGTCTGGTGGCACATTTCGCTGCCCAGGCGCCGCGCCTGGCGCTCGCCGCCATTCGCGCCGCCCGGCTTGATGAGGCAGCCTGGCTGAACCTGGTACCGCGCTTGCCGATCCATGCCCGCGGTTTCCTGCGCCACCGCCGCGATCTGGGCCCGGCAGTGGAAGCGCTGCTCGCGCGGCTGGGCATCGACGATTTCGCGCTGTCCGCACCCGAACCTGATGGCGACCACGCCGCCGCCACCGTGGCGGTCGCGCCTGAGGTCGTTGACGTGCCCCAACCGGTCGCCGCGGCGACTGAACCAGCCGCCCCGCCGGCCCCACTGCCTTCGGCAGACACGATCGACGCTGGCCCGCCGCCCGCCCCGCTGCTGTCGCCTGCCGCCAGCGAGGGCATCGGCGCCATCGTGCGTCGGATCGAAGCGTTCCGCCGCGATCGCGAAGCGCGGCCCGGCGGGCCGACCGCCATCGCCAGCCCGGCCGACCGTGCCGGCTTGGCCGCCGATCCCCACCCGCGCCTGCCCTTTGCCGATGAGCCAGCGATCGACGCGCCGCGCCCGCTGGGCATAGACCTGGCGATCGATGCGCTGGGCACCGTGGTGGCCGCCGATGCCGATTGGGCGCCCATGCTGGTGGGGCATCGCCCGTTTACCGGCCAGCCGCATGCCCCGGCCCGGCTCGATGCGCGCAGCACCCGCGCCTTTGCCGCGCGCCTTCCCATCAGTGCCGGGGTGCTGCTGATCGATGGCGCCGCAGCGGTCGCCGGCGCATGGCAGATCGATGCGGTGCCGGTGTTCGCCCAGGCCGGTGGCGCCTTTGCCGGCTATCGCGCCCGCCTGCGCCGCCCGGCGCAGGCAATGGCCGCCGCTGCCCCCGAACCGGCCCCGGTGGCCCAGGGCGCTGACCGCCTGCGCCAGACGCTGCACGAGTTGCGCACCCCGATCAACGCGATCCAGGGCTTTGCCGAAATGATCCAGCAGCAGGTGTTCGGCGCCACGCCGCACCAGTATCGCAGCCTGGCCGCCAGCATCGCGGCCGATGCCGCGCGCATGCTGGCCGGCTTTGAAGATCTGGAACGGTTGGCCCGCCTGGAAACCGGCGCGGCCGATATGCCGGTGGCCGGCGATGCCACCGATCTTGCCGCGCTGCTCGCCCGCCTGGTGGCGCAGCTCGATCCGGTGATCGGCCCGCGTGAAGTGCGGCTGCGCTGGCAGGCGCCCGCCGCCCCGGTTGCCGTGGCAGCACCGGCTGCCGAACTCGAACACGCCATGTGGCGGCTGCTGGCGGTGATCGCCAGCACCGCAGCGCCTGGCGAGCGGCTGGCGATCGCGCTCGAACCGGGGGCCACGGGCGGGGCCGTGCGGCTCGACCTGCCCTTGCCCGCCGCGCTCGCCATGCGCGATGATGCCACCCTGTTCGCCGCCGATGGCGCCAGGGCACAAGGCGGCGCGCTGGGGCCAGGTGGCATGATGGGTAACGGCTTTGCCCTGCGCCTGGCTGCGGCCGAACTGCGCGCCATGGGCGGCCAGTTGCGGCGCGAGGCGGCCCGCCTGGTCGTGCAGTTGCCCGCAGCGGGCGCGCAGGGCGATCATCCAGACGAGGGCAGCATCGCCCCGGCCCAAGCGGGCTGATCACGTTGCCTGCCCCGGTTGCGCGCGACGCCGGCGGCGCTGGCCCCGATGCGCGGATCACCTGTCCGCCGCCTGCAGCCGCGCGGGTGCGCTTTGCGCCTGATTTCGGACAGCGCTTCGTGGTCACGGTCGATACCGAGGAAGAGTTCGACTGGGCCAAGCCGTTCGAACGGACCGGCCATGGCCTGAGCCATGTACCGCGCCTGGCCAAGTTCCAGCAGTTTTGCGAGGGGTTCGGCGTCGCCCCGATCTACCTGATCGATTATCCCATCGCCAGCGACCCGGCCGTGGGCGACGCGCTGGGCCAGGCGGTGCGCGATGGCCGCGCCGAAATCGGCGTGCAGCTGCATCCCTGGGTCAATCCACCACACCAGGAAGAGCTCAACACCTTCAACAGCTTTGCCGGCAACCTGCCCCCCGCGCTGGAACGCGCCAAGCTGGTCAAGCTGCGCAATACGATTGCCGCGGCCTTTGGCGATGCGCCGCGCATCTATCGCGCCGGGCGCTATGGCGTGGGCCCGGCCACGGCGCGGATCCTGGCCGAATCGGGCATTGCCATCGATACCTCGGTGCGCACCCATTTCGATTATTCCAGCCAGGGTGGCCCCGATTTCACCGGGCTGCCGCTGCATCCCTGGTGGGTGGATCGCCAGGGCGGGTTGATGGAACTGCCGCTGACCACGGTGTTTTCGGGCCTGTTGCGCCATCAGGGGCCCTGGCTGTTCCCGCGCCTGTGGCGGGTGCCGCGCCTGCGCGGCGGGATGGCGCGCGCGGGCATGATGAATCGGGTGCCGCTGACACCCGAAGGCGTCACCGCAGCCGAAGCGGTGCGCTGCATCGACCTCGCGCTGGCCGATGGCCTGCCTGTCCTGGTGTTCTCGTTCCACAGCCCCTCGCTGCGCCCCGGCCATACCCCTTACGTGCGCGACGCGCGCCAGCTCGACCAGCTCTATGACTGGTGGCGCGTTGTCTTCACGCACCTGGCGTGCTGCGGCATCAAGCCGGCCGGCGTTCACGATATCATGCAGGCCGCGCTGATCTGACGTGTTCCAAGACACCACGCGCCAACACGCTTTCTTGCCAAGTGCGCAGCGGCGCTTTAACGGCAACTGGCGCAACGGGGGCCCGTAGCTCAGTGGTTAGAGCTGGCCGCTCATAACGGCTAGGTCGCGGGTTCAAATCCTGCCGGGCCTACCATTCCTTCCCCGTCATTGCGACAGCTGTGCGACAGCGCCCCGGCAATTGACGCAAGACCATCATCGTTCTGCAAAACCCACGTCACGCCCGCACGCTATGCCGTTCCGAACGGAGGGCGCGAGTTTTATGGGCGATGTGATCGGGATCGAAAAGCGGCAGCGCCGCCTGGCCGTGCGCCTGGCGCGCGATGCCACGGATCTGGCGGCGGTACAGCGGCTGCGCTGGCAGGTGTTTTTCGAGGAAATGGGCGCCCAGGCGCAAGGCCTGCTGGATGAAATCGATGCCGACCCCTATGATGCGCTGTGCGATCATCTGCTGGTGATCGACGAAGACCAACCCGGCACGCTGGTTGCCGATGGCCAGGTCGTGGGCACGTACCGCCTGCTGCGTGAAAGCGTGGCCCGCGCGGCCGAAGGGTTTTACAGCGCCGGCGAATTCGACCTGGCGCCGCTGCTGGCGGGCGAAGGTCGCGTGGGCGGCGAATTGCTCGAACTGGGCCGCTCGTGCGTGCTGCCCGCGTTTCGCACCAGCGCCACGATTTCCCTGCTGTGGCGCGGCATCGCCGATTACATCGCCGCGCACGATATCGGCCTGATGTTCGGCTGTGCGTCTTTCCCCGGCACCGATCCCGATGCCCACGCCCCGGCGCTGTCGCTGCTGGCGCACACGTGCCTGGCACCGGCCGGCCAGCGCCCGCGCGTGCACCACGGCGTGGCGCTGGAACGCCTGCCGCGCGGCAGCTATGACGAACGCCGCGCGATGCTGGCTCTGCCTCCGCTGATCAAGGGTTACCTGCGCTGCGGCGCACGGTTTGGCGACGGCGCGTTCATCGACCACGCATTCAACACCGTGGACGTGTGCGTGGTGCTGCCCGTGGAGCAGATCAGCCAGCGCTATGCCACCCGTTTCAGCGTGGCCGCCTGACCCCACCACGCACTTCGCGCTTGCACGAAGCGAAGGGCATACCTAAGGGCGTGCCTGTCGGGGAGTAGCGCAGCCTGGTAGCGCATCTGCTTTGGGAGCAGAGGGTCGCAGGTTCGAATCCTGTCTCCCCGACCACTTATTCATTCAATCCACGCTCTCGCAGCAAGCCGGGCACGAAACGCCGGGCCGGTATTGCGGTGATTGCTGGCCGGCGGCATCTACCGGTCGTCCGCAAGGGCCGCACAGCACGTGGCTGCCCGGTGACAGGCCATGGCCGATCGCCACGCGTTCGTCGAACACGAAGCATTCGCCTTGCCACAGGCTGTCCTGCGCCGGCACCTTTTCCAGGTAATTGAGAATGCCGCCTTTGAGGTGATAGACTTGATCCACTCCTTCGCCTTTGAGGAAAGCGGTGGATTTCTCGCAGCGGATGCCGCCGGTGCAGAACATTGCCACTTTCGGCGTGCGCCCCTGGCCCAGCAGCACCGCGCGCTCGCGGCGGAACCATTCGGGAAATTCCCGAAAGGTGCGCGTGTGCGGATCGATCGCCCCGGCAAAGGTGCCCACGGCCACTTCATAATCGTTGCGCGTGTCGATCACGATTGTGTCCGGGTCGCTGATCAGGGCGTTCCAGTCCTGGGGATCGACATAAGTGCCAACGCTCGCCAGCGGATCGATCCCTTCCACCCCCATGGTCACGATCTCGCGCTTGAGGCGCACTTTCATGCGGGCAAAGGGCATCGAGGCGGCCGTGGAATACTTCACGTCCAGCCCGTCGCAATGGGGCAGCGCGCGGACGTGGGCCACCACGGCGGCGATGCCCTCACCCGTGCCGGCGATCGTCCCGTTGATCCCCTCGCCCGCCAGCAGCAGCGTGCCCTTGACGCCTTGTTCCTGGCACATCGCCAAGAGCGGCGCACGCAAGGCCGCCGGATCGACGAATGGGGCAAACTGGTAAAGCGCGGCAACGGTAATCTGGTCCATGGCGCGGCCTCCTAAACTGTAAATGCCCCCGCTGGCTATCCCGCACTTGCCCAGCCCCCGCCACTTGTGGAACGACACAGCGCAAAGGAGAGTGCCATGCCCGATCTGGGCGCCATCGTGCGCGACATTGCCGAAGAAATGCGCGAGCACGCTTACAAGGGCAAGGTGGCCGACTATATCCCAGCACTGGCCGCCATCGCCCCGGAACGCTTCGGCATCGCGGTGGTGATGGCCGATGGCACCTGCCACATGGCGGGCGATGCGCAACAGGCCTTTTCGATCCAGAGCATTTCCAAGGTCTTTGCCCTCACCATGGCGCTGGGCGCGGTGGGTGACCAGTTGTGGCAGCGCGTGGGCCGCGAACCTTCGGGCAGCGCGTTCAACTCCATCGTCCAGTTGGAAAGCGAACACGGCATCCCGCGCAATCCGTTCATCAACGCCGGGGCCATCGTGGTGAGCGACATCCTGCTGGGCCGCTATGAACCGCGCGAGGCAATCGGCGAGATGCTGCGCTTCGTGCGTGCCCTCGCGGGCGACGACAGCATCGTTATCGACGAGGAAGTGGCGCGGGGCGAGCAGGAAACTGGCTATCGCAACATGGCGCTGGCCAACTACATGCGCGCCTTCGGCAATATCCGCCACCCGGTGGAAAAGGTGCTGGGCCTCTATTTCCACCAATGCGCCCTGGCGATGAGTTGCCAACAACTGGCGATGGCCGGGCGCTATCTCATGGCACGCGGGCGCAATCCGGACACGGGGCGCAGTGTAGTTTCACCGCAGCGCGCGCGGCGCATCAACGCCTTGATGCTCACGTGCGGGCACTATGACGGATCGGGCGAATTCGCGTTTCGCACCGGGTTGCCCGGCAAATCGGGCGTGGGCGGCGGCATCCTGGCGATTGCGCCGGGGGTGGCCAGCATTGCCGTGTGGTCACCCGGCTTGAACGAGCGCGGCAATTCGCTGGCCGGAACCCTGGCGCTAGAGCGCCTGGTCCAGGCAACCGGCTGGTCGGTGTTCGAGCCGGGTCTGGGCCAGGCTATCGCATCAGAATGAAAACCGAAGCCCTGCCGCGCCATAGTGTTCCCCGCCCTGCAGGGTCAGCTTGAACTTGGGCAGGATGGGAAAGGCCGCGAGGGCATAGGCCCGCACCTTTTCATGCGCCAGGCGCGCGCCCAGGCCCACTTCGGCAACGGCCGGAATGGTGAACGTCGCCTCGCCCTTGGCATAGACCGAAGTGCTGGCGCCGCTTTCGGTGGGGATGAACGCACCCACCACCGGGCGCACCGTGAACGGGCCAAAGCCCATGCTATAGCTGGCGCCCAGTTCGGCGCCCCATTCGCCAGCCGCCTTGCCGCCGGTGGCTTCCACGCCCAGCCCCTGGGCTTGCGCCAGGGCCGGAAACGCCAGCAGGCCCGCCGCCAGCGCCAGACCAACACCAATCCTGTTCATTGCAACCCCATGCTTTCCTGCCCCGCGGTTGTCCCTGCAGGCGGCAGCATCGCGGTCTGGGGCCGTCCCTGTCAACCGCCTGGCGGTGCGGCCTGCCGCAGCGGCGCACCGTCCAGCAGATGGTTTCAGTTCATGTCACCCAATCCGGGCGAAGGGCGCGGCGCCGCCAGGGGGGAGCGCGAAAAGCGGATCGGCAAGGCAACGCCGGGCACCGTGCTGCCATCCGCCTCGCGCGGCATCGCCAGTTCCAGTCCGCGATGGCGGATCTGGGGATCGGCGAAGGCCTGGGCCACGGTGTTGATCGGCCCGGCCGGCACGCCCTGTGCCTCCAGCGCGGCCAGCAGGTCGTCCCGCGCCCACCGGGCGGTTGCCGCTTCGATCGCGGCGGTCAGCGTGAAGCGGTCGGCCAGGCGGCCAGGGTTGGTTTCCCACCCCGGCTGCATGGCCAGGCCCAGCACCGCGCCAAGGCGGGCGAATTGCCCATCGTTGCCCACCGCCAGGATCAGCCAGCCATCGGCCGCAGGAAACACCGCATAAGGCACGATATTGGGATGGGCATTGCCCATGCGCATGGGCGTTGTGCCACCGGCCAGATGGTTCATCGCCTGGTTGGCGAGAACCCCGGTCATCACGTCCAGCAGCGCCATGTCGATCATCTGCCCGCGCCCGGATCGCGCGCGTTCGGCCAGCGCGGCCTGGATCGCGATCACGGCATAGAGCCCGGTCATGATATCGGCAAAGGCCACGCCGATCTTCTGCGGCGGGCCCTCGGGCACGCCGGTCAGGTCCATGATCCCGCTCATTCCCTGGACGATGAAATCATAGCCCGCGCGCGCGGCATAGGGGCCATCCTGGCCGAACCCGGTGATCGCGCAGTAGACCAGCCCTGGATTGATGGCTGCGAGGGTCTCATAATCCAGCCCGAACCTGGCCATGCCGCCCAGCTTGAAATTCTCGATCACCACGTCGGCCCCGGCCACCAGTTCGCGCGCGCGCGCCTGGCCCTCGGCACTGGAAAGATCGAGCACCAGCGACCGCTTGCCCCGGTTGGTGGCGTGGAAATAGGCCGCATCCTGGCTGCGATCCGGGTTGGCAATGAACGGCGGGCCCCAGGCGCGGGTATCGTCGCCGGCTGGGCTTTCCACTTTGATCACCTCTGCCCCCAGGTCTGCCAGCACCTGCCCGGCCCAGGGGCCGGCCAGCACGCGGGCAAATTCGATCACCTTTATGCCCGCCAGTGGCGGCGCTGCCTCCGCGCTCAAAACGCGGCGATCCCGGTGATCGCACGGCCCAGGATCAGCGCGTGCACATCGTGCGTGCCTTCATAAGTGTTGACCGTTTCCAGGTTCACCATGTGGCGGATCACCTGGTATTCGCCGGAAATGCCGTTGCCGCCGTGCATGTCGCGCGCCATGCGGGCGATATCGAGCGCCTTGCCCACGTTGTTGCGCTTGAGGATCGAAATCGCCTCGGGCGGCGCAGCACCCTCGTCCATCATGCGGCCCAGGCGCAGCACGGCATGCAGGCCCAGGGTGATCTCGGTCAGCATGTCGGCCAGCTTTTTCTGGTAAAGCTGCGTGGCGGCGAGCGGGCGGCCGAACTGGTGCCGGTCCAGCCCATATTGCCGCGCGGCGGCAAAGCAGAACTCCGCCGCGCCCATCGCCCCCCAGGCAATGCCATAACGCGCGCGGTTGAGGCAGCCGAACGGTCCCTTCAGCCCCTCCACGCCGGGCAGCAGCGCGTCTTCTGGCACGAAGACATCCTCCATCACCACTTGCCCGGTGATGGAGGCGCGCAGCGAGATCTTGCCGGCGATCTTGGGCGCAGACAGGCCCTTCATGCCCTTTTCCAGAATGAACCCGCGAATGGCCCCGCCATGGGCATCGCTCTTGGCCCAGATCACGAAGACATCGGCAATCGGCGCGTTGGAAATCCAGGTCTTGGTGCCGCTCAGCAGATAACCGCCGTCCACCTTCTGCGCGCGGGTGCGCATCCCGCCGGGGTCTGATCCGGCGTCTGGCTCGGTCAGGCCAAAGCAGCCGATCGCGGCGCCGCTGGCCAGCTTGGGCAAATACTTTTCCCGTTGCGTGTCAGAGCCATAGGCATGGATCGGATAGATCACCAGGCTCGATTGCACGCTCATCATCGAGCGATAGCCCGAATCCACCCGCTCCACTTCGCGCGCGGTCAGGCCATAGGCCACATAGGATGCATCCGCCCCGCCAAAGCGCTCGGGCAGAGTCACGCCCAGCAACCCTTGCGCGCCCATTTCGGCAAAAATTTCAGGGTCGGTGGTTTCGCTGGCAAAGGCATCGATCACCCGCGATTGCAGCCTGTCCTGTGCAAAGGCGCGGGCCGCATCGCGGATCATCCGCTCCTCGTCGGTCAGTTGGCTCTCCAGCCCCAGGGCATCTTCCCAGTCGAACCTTGCCTTGGCCATCGCTGCTCTCCTTTTGCCGCAGGATTGACAGAGCCCGGCAATCGCATCAATTCCACGAAACGGCGATTTTGATCGCGTTTTGGAATAGCTGGCCGTGCTTGATCCCGATACCCTCGCCGTGTTCGTGGCCGTGGCCGATCATGGCCATTTCCAGCGTGCCGCCGATGCCCTGGGCATTGCCCAGTCGGTGGCCAGCAAGCGGTTGCAACGGCTGGAAGATGCGCTGGGTGCCCGGCTGATCGAACGCGGCAGCCGCATGGCCGTGGCGCCCACGCGGGCAGGCATGCTGTTCCTGCCCCAGGCCCGCGCCGCGCTGGAAACGCTTGCCCGCACGCAGCGCGTCGGCCGGGCATTGGCACGCGGCGAAGCAGGGCCGATCCAAGTAGGCTATGTCTTTTCCGCGGCCATGGCCGGCGTGCTGCCGCGCCTGATCGCCACGCTGGCGCAAGTGCTGCCGGGGGTGGAGGTCATGCCCGCGCTGATGGAAACGCCCGACCAGCTCAAGGCGCTGGCCGATGGCCGGATTGATCTGGCGATCGTGCGGCCGCGCCCGTCATGGCCGGCCGGTTGCGTGGAAGTGGCGCGCCAACGCGAAGGGCTGCTGGTTGCCATGGGGGAGACCAGCCCACTGGCCGCGGCAAGCCCGCTGCGTGCGGCCGACCTGGCAGGCCAAACCTTCCTGACCCCGCAATTTCACGAAGAAGTGGGCCTGGCGCAAACCGTTGCCGCGCTGGCCAAGGCCGCTGGCCTGCCCCCGCCGCCGATCCGCCGCACCGCCGATTTCATCACGGCGGCCAGCCTCGCCGCTGCCGGCCAGGGCGTGATCCTGGCACCGGCCAGCCTGGCACGGCTCCATCTCGAAGGCCTGGTGTTTCGCCCCCTGGCCGACCATGCCGCCACGGTGGACCTGGTCACGCTGGCCAGCCCGCAAGCCCCGCCCGGCGCGGTGGCGGCGTTGACAGGCTGACGGCCTGGCGCCCGCCCTCACCCCTTCCAGGTACGGCGATCCTCGGCGGCGCGCAGCACTTCATAGGCCAGTTGCAGCTTCTGGAATTCGGCGGCGGCTTTCTCGTCGCCGGGGCGCACATCGGGGTGCACTTCCTTGGCGCGGGTGCGCCAGGCCTTGCGCACGTCTTCGAACGGCGCATCGGGATCGAGGCCCAGGGCTTCGAGTGCGCGCAGTTCGTCGCGGCTGCGGGTGCCATCGCCGGGCCCGGCCCAGGCTTTCCACGACGAATCGGTATAGCCTTCGTTGGTGCGGCGCTCGGCCTGCTCGCGCGCGGCGGCCTCTTCCTTGTCGAGCCCGGCGAAATAATCCCAGCCGGCGTTGTATTCGGCCGCATGCTTTTCGCAGAAGTACCAGCGATCGGGGCTATTGGGCGATTTGGGCGCCGGGCAATTGCCCGGCTCGCTGCACCCGGCGCGGTCGCACAGGCGCACGTTCACGGCCTCGCGGGCGCTGCCATAGCCGCGCCAGCGGGGAAAGCCCCAATCAGTAGATCGCCCTTGCCGTGCCATCGGCCCTAACGTTCGCTCCTCAAGCAGACGGGGCGCCCCGCGCGGCGATGCCGCACAAAGCGCCCCCTCTCAAACGGATTCGCTCTTAACCGCCGGGTGCGCCCCGGCGCAAGCTGTCCTTACTGCCCCCGCTTTTACTGGACCGTCACGGTCACCGCGCGGCGGTTCTGGGCATAGCTGGCTTCGTCCGAACCCAGTGCGATCGGGCGTTCCTTGCCATAGCTCACCGTGGTGATGCGGCTGGCGTCGATGCCCAGGCTGACAAGGTAGGCCTTGGCCGCATTGGCGCGGCGCTCGCCCAGCGCGATATTGTAATCGCGCGTGCCGCGTTCGTCGCAGTGGCCCTCGATCGTCACCAGCTTGCCGGGATAGCGCGCCAGCCACTGCGCCTGGCTTTGCAGGATCGCCTGGCTCTGCGCATCGACATTGTAGCGATCGAGATCGAAGTGGATCGTGTCGGACTGCACCGAGGCGACGAAATCGGCCTGGCTGCCGGCGGTCGGGCCGCTGGGCCCGGCAGGAGGCGGCGTGGTCGTGGTCGTGCCGGCGCTGGGCTGCGGCGGCAGTTCGGCGGCCGAGCGGTTCTTGGCCGAATTGGACGAGCAGGCCGCCAGCGAGAGGCTGCCAGCAAGCATGGTCACGACAAGAAGCTTGCGATTCATGGGGTGTCTCCTCAGGCGTGTTTCAGGATGTTGCATTGCACAAGGCGAATCGGCAAATGAATTGCGAAGGGCTCATCGCCCCCAAGTAAATCCGGCCGGCGCCATCACGGCAGCACCGGGCCCCAGGCAGGGTCCGATGCATCGACCGGGGTATTGAGCTTGCGTTCGTTGCGACCCGTCAGGTCTACTTGCCAGATGGACGTGCGGCCCGTGTTCTTTTCGGTACGGAAAAACTGGATGATACGGCCGTTGGGCGACCAGGTCGGTGCTTCATCCTGCCAGCTGTTGGTCAGGAAACGCATGTCGCCACCGCTGGGGTTCATCACCGCCACGCGCAAGTTGCCACAGATGCAGGTGAACGCCACCTGGTCGCCGCGCGGGCTCCATTCCGGGGTGGCCGCGCGCCCGCCAAAGAAGCTGATGCGCTTCTGGTCGGTGCCATCGGCGTTCATCACATAGACCTGCTGGCTGCCCGAACGATCGCTTTCGAACACGATGCGCTTGCCATCGGGGCTATAGGATCCGCCCACGTTGATGCCCGGCGTGTTGGTCAGCCGCACCGGCGTGCCGCCCGTGGCGGGAATGCGATAGATATCGGTGTTGCCGCCGATCGCCATGGAAAACAGCAGGCTCTTGCCATCGGGAGACCAGCGCGGCGCAAACGTGGGGTTGCGGCTTTGCAGCACGAGATGCTGCGTGCCCGTACCGATGTCATAGACATAGATGCGCGGATTGCCGTTGAGATAGGAAAGGTAGGCGATCTGCTGGTAATCGGGCGAATAGCGCGGGGTCAGCGCGGTGGCCTGGCCATTGGTGATGAAGCGGTGGTTGGCGCCATCGGAATCCATGATCGCCAGCTGCTTGCGCCGATGGTCCTTGGGGCCGGTTTCGGCGATATAGGCAATCTTGCTGTCAAAGAACGGGCTTTCGCCGGAAAGACGCGAATAGACCATGTCGGCGCACTTGTGCGCCGCGCGGCGCCAGTCCGCCGGCTGCACCACATAGCCCTGGCGCGCCAGTTCGCTGCCCAGCGCCACGTCATAGAGATAGCAACCGACCGTCAGCCGCCCGTCGGGCGCGGCGCGGACAAAGCCCTGCACCAGCATTTCGGCCGAACGCGCGCGCCACCCGCCGAAATCAGGCGCCGAAACCTGGGGATAGGCCACGCCCGGCAGCGCATCTGGCCCGGTCGGCTTGAACAGGCCGTTGTTCTTGAGATCGTTATAGACCACCCGCGCCAGGCTCTTGCCCAGCGCCGCTGTGTTGCCCCCTTCGGCGGCCGTCGGCACAGGATTGTCGGTGGGAAACGCGGGGATCGCCACGCCCAGGTCCTGCCAGGCGCCCTCGCCCGTGACAGAGCCGGTCAGCCCGCCATCGTCCGGGGCGGCCGTGGTCGGTGCGGCCTGGGGCGCGTTGGAAGCCGGCAAAGGCTGTTGTTGAGCCAACGCCGGCGCGGCGCCCAGTGTCAGGGCGACCAAGCCAATCAGAGCGGGGGCAAGGCGTGCGGGGGGCTTACGCTTCATTGCGACAGTTTCCAGTCAAAGCGAAACGCGGAAACGCGCTTCCAGCTGTTGTAGTATTGCGGCGGCAAGTCAAACGGAGCGGCCAGTTCCACGGCGCGGATGGCCAGTTCGGCATGGCGGCGGGCCTGGGCGCGATTGGCATCGGTGATCCCGCTTTGCGAAACCACCACCGGTTTTGCGGCCAACGAACCGTCGGGATTGAGGTTCCATGCCACCACCGTCACCAGCTTGTCCACATCCACGCCCGATGGCCCCACCCAGTGCGGCTTGATCTGGCGTGACAGCGCCATGCCGAGCGAGGCCCGCACATCCGGCCCGGCAGTTTGCGCCGGAGGGTTGCGCGAGGTGCCCGGATTGCTGTTGCTGGGCACGCCGGCCAGGAAATCGCTGCCGATGCGGTTCCCCCCTTGCGGCGCCTTGCGCGGCGGGGTGGGCGCCGGGCTGGCGCGGCCGGGGGCATGCTCCGCCTGGCGCGGCGCGGGCGGTGTCGGCTTGGCGGGCGCGGGCCGGGGCGGCGCAGGCCGGGGCGGGGCCGGCTTGGGCGGCGCGGGTTTGGCGGGCGCGGGCCTGGGCGGGGCCGGCTGCGGCCGCGGCTCGGGCCGGGGCATCGGTCGCGGCGCTGGCTGGGGCCGGGGGGCCGGCTGTGGCGGCGCAGGCTTGGGTGGGGCGGGCCTGGGCGGCGCCGGTTGCGGCGGCGCGGGCTGCGGCTTTTCCACCGGCGCTGGCGGCGCGGGTTCGGGTTCGGCGGCGGCCTGCTGCTCGCCCAGATCCGGTGCCACGTCGGGCGCGGCCTGGGCGTTGGGATCGGGCGAGGTGGCGGTATCGGCCACCTGGTCGGCAATCGTCACCACCATGCGCTCGGGCGGCGGCTTGATGCTCTTGCCCGGCGGCGACAGCGTGAGCGCGGCAATCAGCGCAACATGGGCAGCGGCCGCAATGCCCAGCGCCACGGCTTCTTCGCGGCGGAAACCGGATGGAGGCGTATCAAGGGGATCGCGCGTGGCCATGGGGATCAGGGCTGGCTTTCCGCTGCGGGCGCGGCGGCGCTTTCCCCACCGCCCGCCGTGCCATTGCTGACCAGCGAGATCTGCTTGAACCCAGCGGCGTTCAATTCGCCCATCACCGCCATGACGCGGCCATAATCGAGCGCCTTGTCCGCGCGCAGCGTCACCAGCGGGGCCTTGCCATCGGGCTTGCGCACCGCGGCCAGCCGGTCGGCCAGTTCGCCCGGCGCCAGTTCCTGGTCATCCAGGAACAGCCGGCCCTGGCCATCCATGCTCAGCGTAATCTCGTTCTTCTTTTCCTGCAGCGCTTCGGCCTTGCTGTCGGGAAGGTCGATCGGCACGCCCGCCGTCAGCATCGGCGCGGTCACCATGAAGATGATGAGCAGCACCAGCATCACGTCCACCAGCGGCGTCACGTTGATTTCCGCCATGGGCGCGCCGCGCGACCGGCGCCTGCGCCCGCCACCGCTGCTACCCTGGCCCAGGTTCATGGCCATGGCTTATTGCTCCAGCTCGCGGCTCAAGGTGGCGTGGAAACGGTCGGCAAAACGGAACAGGCGCGCCTCGAAGCGGTTCACCGCGTTGCTGAAGCGGTTGTAGGCGATGACCGAGGGTATCGCCGCGACCAGGCCGATCGCCGTGGCGAACAGCGCTTCGGAAATCCCCGGCGCCACCACGGCGAGCGAGGAATTGGCCTGCGCACCGATATTGAAGAAGCTGTCCATGATGCCCCAGACCGTGCCGAACAGGCCCACGAACGGCGCGACCGAACCCACCGTGGCGAGGAAATTGAGCCGACCCGAAAGGCGGTCCGTCTCGGCCGCGACGGCGCTGTCCATCGCCACGGACAGGCGCTGGCGCGTGCCTTCGCGGTCCACGTTCTTGCCGGCGGTGGAGCGGCGCCATTCGCCCAGGGCGGCGCTCACCACGCGGGCGGCGGGCACGTCGCCCTTGCCGTTGTCCTTGTGATAGGCGTCGATGTCGCGCGCTTCCCAGAAGCCCTGCTCATAGCGGTTGGAACGGCGCTGGGCGCCGGCCATCCGCAGGCTGAACGATACGATGATCATCCACACCCACACGCTGGCCAGAACCAGCGCGCCCATCACGATCTGCACCACGATATCGGCATGAAGGAACAGGGCAACCGGGTTGAGCCGGGTGGGTGCGCCGGCAGTCACGCTTGCGGCGGCGGCAAGAAGGGCCAATGTCATGGGCGGGCTTTCTCAAGGTCCTGTTCGGAAACAATCAGGGCGGCAAATGCGTGGTGCCAGGCGGGCGGTAGACGGCGCGGCCGCCCTCCCGGCGTGACGAGAGCAACGCGAACGCGCGCGGTGCAAAGAAGGGTGGTTTGCCTGAACGCCTGCTGAAGCAGGGTAGCGCTCGCACCTTGCAGTGCGGCGAGCCGCGATTCGATCACGACGCCGTCATCCAGGCGCGCGGGGCTGGCATAGCGCAGCGCCATGTCGGCCACGGCAAAGGCGCCCTCACCGGCTTCATGGGCCGCGCGCTGATCGATACCAATCAGCCGCAACAAATCCGATCGGGCGCGTTCGAACCAGCGCAAGTAATTGGCATGATAGACAACGCCGGATAGATCGGTGTCTTCATAATAAACCCGCACCGCAAAGCGATGCGTCTTGCCATCAAGGCAGCCAGCAGGGAAATCCGGGCCGTTCATGGACGAAGCGTGGCTGCCTTGCGACGGAATGACAAGGTTGTGTTAACCTATTCTGCTGCGCTGCGAAAGGATTAACGCGCCAGCATCGGGCCAAGCGGCGCCCCGCCGAACAGGTGGACGTGCAGGTGCGGCACTTCCTGACCACCATGGCCGCCCAGGTTGGCGAGCACGCGATAGCCCGGCTCCACCAGCCCGAGATCGCGCGCCACTTTGCCCACCGCGCGCACGAAGCCGGCGATGAGGTCAGCGGGGGCATGGGCCGCAAAATCGTCCCACGCCACGTATGGCCCCTTGGGGATGACCAGCACATGGACCGGCGCCTGGGGCGCAATGTCATGGAATGCCAGGGCAAATTCGTCTTCGTAGACCTTCTTCGAAGGGATCTCCCCGCGCAGGATCTTTGCAAAGACGTTCTGATCGTCATAGGGCAGCGTGGCATCGATCGGCATGGAATGGCTCTCCGCAGAACGCTGAAACCGTTGGGTTTTCAGATATGTGGATTGTTCAGACTGGTGAATTCCGGCTCAATCGCGTGGGCGCGCGGCCTTTTCCGCCAGGCCCGAAAGGCCCTCGCGCCGGTCCAGTTCGGCCAGGACCTGGGCAAAGGGCACGTCGCGCGCGCCCAGCAATACCATGAGGTGGAACAAAAGGTCGGCCGCTTCGCCCACCAGTTCGCTCTCGCTGCCCGAAAGCGCGGCGATCACGGTTTCCACGCCTTCCTCGCCCACTTTCTGCGCGATCTTGCCGAGCCCCTTGGCATGGAGCCGCGCGACATAGCTGGCATCGGGATCGGCGCTGCGGCGCGCGGCAATGGTCGCTTCAAGGCGGGCAAGCGTGCTCTGGTCCATGGGCTGCGGCATGGAACGGCGCGGCGCGAGGGTCAACCCCGCGCGGGCAATCCGGCGGCGCGCAGGGCGGCATGGGCTTCGGCAATGGAATGGGTGCCGAAGTGAAAGATGGACGCTGCCAGCACGGCGCTGGCATGGCCCTTGGTGACCCCATCCACCAGATGGTCCAGGTTGCCCACCCCGCCGCTGGCGATCACCGGCACGGGCACCGCATCGGCAATCGCGCGGGTCAGTTCCAGGTCATAGCCCGCCTTGGTGCCATCGCCATCCATCGACGTGACGAGCAATTCGCCCGCCCCCAGCTTGGCCAGGCGCTCTGCATGAACCAGCGCGTCGATCCCGGTGCCCTTGCGGCCGCCGTGGGTGAAGATTTCCCACTTGCCCGGCCCCACGCGCCGCGCATCGACCGAGCCCACCACGCATTGCGCGCCGAATTTCTCGGCAATATCACGCACCAGTTCTGGGCGGGCGACCGCCGCGCTGTTGACGGCAACCTTGTCCGCCCCGGCCAGCAGCAGCGCACGGGCATCGTCCACCGCGCGCACGCCGCCACCCACGGTCAGCGGCATGAAGCAGACCTCGGCCGTGCGCGCCACCACATCGAGCAGCGTGCCGCGCCCTTCGTGCGTGGCGGAAATGTCGAGGAAGCACAGCTCGTCCGCGCCCGCCGCGTCATAGGCGCGGGCCTGCTCCACCGGATCGCCGGCATCGCGCAAGTCCACGAAATTGACGCCCTTGACCACGCGGCCCTCGGCCACGTCGAGACAGGGAATGACACGGACGCGAACGGTCATGGCTTTGCCTTTCAGCGGTTTCGGCCTTTCAGCCCTCGGCGATCTGGATCGCGGCGGCAAGGTCGAGCCGCCCATCGTAAAGCGCGCGGCCGGTGATCACGCCTTCGATGCCATCGGCTTCATGCACCTTGAGCATGGCGATGTCATCAATGCCCTTCACCCCGCCGCTGGCGATCACCGGCAGGCGCGTGGCGCGCGCCAGGTCGACCGTCGCCTCGATATTGCAGCCCTTGAGCAGCCCGTCGCGACCCACGTCGGTGAACAGCAGCGAGGCAACGCCCGCATCCTCGAACCGGCGGGCCATCTCCACGATCGACACGTCGGACACATCGGCCCAGCCGGCCGTGGCCACCATGCCATCGCGCGCGTCAACCGCCACGACGATGCCGCCGGGATAGGCCTTGGCCATGTCCTTGACGAACTGCGGATCTTTCAGCGCGGCGGTGCCGATCACCACGCGCGAGACGCCCAGATCGAACCAGCCATCCACCGCCACGGGATTGCGGATGCCGCCACCCAGTTGGACATGGCCGGGGAACGCCTTGAGAATGCCCTCCACCGCGCCACGGTTGCGCGCTTCGCCGGCAAAGGCGCCGTCGAGATCGACGACATGCAGGTATTGCGAGCCGGCCTGGGCAAACAGCGTGGCCTGGTGGGCGGGATCGTCACCATAGACGGTGGCACGATCCATATCGCCTTCAGCAAGGCGGACGACCTGACCTCCCTTGAGGTCGATGGCGGGAAACACGATCATGCCCGCGCGCCTAGCATCGCGCGCGGGCATGTCCAATGGGTTTTGCGCGTGCCCTGCTAGCGCCTCATCCGGCAACCGTAGCGCATGATGCCCTTCGACAAGCTCAGGGCGAACGGGCTGGGAAATTCATGCTTGCATCTCGTTCGGGCTGAGCCTGTCGAAGCCCCTTCACCCACTTACCCAAACGCATCCTTGGGCACGTGGGTCACGCGGCAGGCCAGGTCTGCCTCGCCCGAGGCGACAATGAAGCGATCGCCCTGGTCGATCACGCCGGTGGTGAACACCACGTCGCGCAAGTAGAGCAAGTCTTCGAGGGGGTGCGTCAGTTCGGCGTCGGGTTCAAGCAGGGGCCCCTCGCCCTGCGCCAGGATCCGGGTGGGATCAGCTTCGTCGAGCAGCGTCCAGAACGTGCGATAGATCCCCACGATCTCCTTGGGCTCCACCCCGTGCCACAGCGAAAGCCAGCCGCGCTGGCCGGCCACCTCGGTCAGGATCGGTGGCGCGCCGCCGCCCATGCGTGCGCTGGCCGGGCGATCGGTGCGGGGGCGGATATGGGGCGAAAGGTGCGGCTTCCAGTGGCGGCCATCGGGCGACGTGGCCAGGTTGATCGACGGGCCCGCACGCCACGGGCTGCCGGGCGGATAGGCAAACCACAAGTCACCCAAGGGCCGCGTCTGCGCCCAGTATTGCCCATCGATCAGGCCTTCGAAGATCAACATGTCCTTGTTCTGGTGATCGAGCACCAGGCCTTCGAACGTCCAGTCCAGCCCATTGTCAGAGGAATAGAGCGTGGTGGAATGGCGTTCGGGGCTGACCGAGCAGGTGGTCATCAGGTATTGCCCGTCTGCCACGCGCGAAATGCGTGCATCTTCCAGGCCATAGCACTGCCAGGGCCCTTCGGGCGCGATCGCCTTGTCGTAATGCACCGCCACGATGTCCATCGCATCGGGCGTCATTTCCACCGGCAGCAACCAGGACAGCGAGGTGAGCGCCATGACTTTCCAACCACCGCCCGGCACCACGAACTTGCGCGGATCGCGCGTGTCGGCCAGTTCCAGCGGCCAGGCATCGAGCACGTAACGCCCAAAGGCCTGCCCGCCAACGGTGCGCCCGTCGCCATCCCAGCGGATCGCGTGGACCTTGCCGTCGCGCACCGGTTCGCGCAGCGCCTCGGCCACGCGCACCATCAGCAGCACATTGCCATTGGGCAGCACGGTCATGCCTGGGTTGAACGCGCCCAGCACATAGGTTTCCGCATCGAAATGCCCGGCCAGCGGCGAGCGCGAAAGGTCGATCACGTGGGGCGTGATGACGAGACGATCGTGGGGAAATTTCATTCTTCGTTGACCCTGGGAACGATGACCAGCTGCTGCACCACGGTGCGGCTGGGCTGGGTGAGGAAATAATGGATGCCAACGGCGATATCCTCGGCGCGCAGCATCTTTTCAGCGGCGATCATGTCGCGCTGCTTGTCGGCGGGAATGTCGGGATACTGGAAATCGGTGCCGACAAGGCCCGGCTCCACCAACCCGACGCGCACGCCCTTGCCGCCCATTTCGCGGCGCAGCGCCTCGGAAAAACCCGCAATCCCGGCCTTCATCCCGGCATAGACGGTGGAATGCCCACCCAGCACATGCGCGCTCATCGAACCAACCAGCACGATATCGCCGCCCTTGCCCGAAAGCGCGGCGGCGGCGCGCCAGGCCGAAACGAGATAGGCGGTGAAATCGGCAGCGATCGCATAGCGCAGGCCGGCCTCGTCCATCTCGGTCAAGCCGGACGCAGGGACGGCCGCGTTGATCACGGCCACGTCGAGCCCGCCCATGGCCTGCTCGGCCGCACCGAAAAAGCGATCGACCGCCCCTTCGTGTGCCAGGTCGAGCGCCAGCCCATCAATCGTGCCGCCCGCCTCGCGCACGGCCACCAGGCAATCGTTCAGGTGTTCGGGATCGCGGCCGCAGGTGAAAATCTGCGCACCTTCGCCCGCCAGGAGCAGTGCTGTCGCCCGGCCGATGCCAGTGGTGCCGCCGGTAATGGCGATGCGCCGCCCGGCAAGGGGCGTTTGCGCGGTGTGCCCCGGCTTGGCCGCCGTTGCGGCATAACCTGTTGCCATGATTTGTCCTTTCCTGCGGGTATCAGGAAAGGGAAAGCGCGGGGGCAGCGGGTGGTTCCGCGGCCTGCCCTTTCTTCAGGGCTTCCAGTCGAGGAAGCGCGAGAGCAGCCGCAGGCCATAGCCCTGGCTCTTTTCAGGGTGGAACTGCACGCCCAGGATGTTGTCGCGCGCAACGGCCGCCACCAGCCCGCCGCCATGATCGGTCATCGCCGCCACATCGGCGCCGTTGTCGGCGGCAAAGTGGTAGGAATGCAGGAAATAGGCCTCGCCCCCTTCGATCAGGGCGGCGCCATCGCCATGGAGCGTGGGCGAAACATCGTTCCAGCCCATGTGCGGCACCTTGATCGCCGGGTCGGTGCGTTCGATCAGGCGCACTTCGCCCGCGATCCAGTCCAGCCCCTCGGTCACGCCATATTCCACCCCGCGCGAGGCAAGCAGTTGCATGCCCACGCAAATGCCCAGGAACGGCACGGCATCGACCAGCACGCGCTCTTCCAGCGCATCGATCATGCCTGTCACGCCACGCAGCGCGCCCGCACAGGCGCGATAGGCGCCCACGCCGGGCAACACGATGCGATCGGCGCGGCGCACCACATCGGGATCGGCGGTGAGCGTGACATGCTCGGCGCCCGCCACTTTCAGGGCATTGGCCACCGAGCGCAGGTTGCCCGCGCCGTAGTCGATCAGGGCCAGCACCTCAGCCACCGAGGATGCCCTTGGTCGAGGGCACGGCATCGGCCTTGCGCGGATCGATCGTGATCGCTTGCGCCAGGGCACGGGCAAAGGCCTTGTAGATGCCTTCGATGATGTGGTGGTTGTTGGTGCCGTAGAGGCATTCGATGTGCAGCGTGATTCCGGCGGCCTGGGCCAGCGAGTGGAACCAGTGCTCGAACATCTCGGTGTCCATCGTGCCCAGGCGCGGCTGGGAAAAGCGCGCCTTCCACACCAGGATCGGGCGGCCGGAAATATCCAGCGCCACGCGGGCTAGCGCCTCGTCCATCGGGGCGTAGGTGGACCCGTAGCGGGTGATGCCCTTCTTGTCGCCCAGCGCCTGGGCGATCGCCTGGCCCAGCGCGATGGCGCTGTCTTCCACGGTGTGGTGCTCGTCAACGTGAAGGTCACCCTTCACGTGCAAGGTGATGTCGATCAGCCCGTGGCGCGAAAGCTGCTCGATCATGTGATCGAGGAAGCCGATCCCGGTGTTCACGTCATAAACCCCGGAGCCATCCAGGTTGACGCTGACCTTGATATCGGTTTCGGCGGTGGTGCGGGTGATCGATCCGGTGCGCATGGGCCATGCCTATACGCGCCAAGGGGCGAGAATCAATCTCTCCCTCTTGACCCGCGCCCGTGCCAGCGCCAGTTGTGCTGGATATGAGCGAAACGCCCGACAGCCTGATCCCCTATGACGAAATCGTGCAGGAGGCCCTGCGCGCCGTGGTAGGCCGTGTCCTGGGCCAGGTGGAGGCATCCGGCGGGATGCTGCCCGGCCAACACCACTTCTACATCACTTTCCGCACCGGGGCGCCGGGGGTTTCGATTCCCAACCGGCTCAAGGAACGCTTCCCCGACGAGATGACCATCGTGCTCCAGAACAAGTTCTGGGACCTGAAGGTTGAGGAAGAAGGCTTTTCGGTGGGGCTCAGCTTCAACCAGGTGCCCTCCACCCTGATCATCCCGTTCCGCGCGATCACCGCCTTCGTCGATCCGGCGGTGGACTTTGGCCTGCAGTTCCAGGCGGCCGACGATCTGGACGACGAAACGCACGAAGACGCGGAAAACGATTCTTCGGTCATCGACGGGGAAACTTCCGACAAGCCCGCCGTTGAACGCAGCGATGACGGATCGAACGTTGTCACGGTCGATTTCGGCCGCAAGAAGTAACTGCCTGCCGCAAGCCCCGATCCGGCCATCAGCCCGGTCTTCGTTTGCCGCAGGCCATCAAGCCAACGGGGCATCCGCAGATGGTTTCCAAGACCGGGCAAGACACCAAGGATGGCAGCACCAACGCCGCCGAAACGCCGGCTGAGGCACAGGCCGCGCCGGCCAAGGGCGAACCGCCCGCCACCAGCCCGCTGACCACGCTTATCCTTACCGACATTGCGCTGAGCGCGGGAAGCGCACTTTTGGCGCGCGGCGTTGCGGGCCGGGGCCTGGCTGGCCGCGTGCTGGGCCGGGCCCTGCCGGTGCGCAGCCCCGGCGGCCTGATCAAGGCGCCTTCGCTGGCGGGCAGCCTGGTCGGAACGGCGATTGCCCGCGTTGCCACCCGCTCGGTTCCGGGCGCGATCGTGGTGGGCGGCGGCCTGGTCGCCAAGGCGCTTTATGACCGGCGCAAGGCCCGGCGCGCGCGCAAGGCCGCCAAGGCGGCCGCTGGACCACCCCCCGTCACCCGCTGATCCGCCGAAAATCTTCGCAATCGCAACATGCCCCGGCTTGACCGGCGGGGCGGCCATGGTCCATCTGCGACCATGGCCGAAAGCGCAACCCACCCAACCCAGCCCGTTCATTCCGCCGATGCCCTGCATCGCCGCGGGCTTATGCTGATCCTGTCGTCGCCCTCTGGCGCCGGCAAGACCACGATCGCCAAGCGGCTGCTGGCCCATGATTCGCAGATCGAAGCATCGGTTTCGGCCACCACCCGGCCGATCCGGCCGGGCGAAGTGGATGGCAAGGACTATCACTTCGTCGACCGCGCCACGTTCGACCGCATGGTGGAAGCCAGTGAATTCTATGAATGGGCCGAAGTGTTCGGCCATTGCTATGGCACGCCCAAGGCCCACATCCGCGCGCGATTGAAAGAGGGCTTCGACACCCTGTTCGATATCGACTGGCAGGGCACGCAGCAATTGTACCAAAAGGCTGAAGCCGATGTGGTGCGCGTGTTCATCCTGCCGCCCAGCATCGAGGAACTGCGCCGCCGCCTGACCGGGCGCGGCACCGACAGCGCCGAAGTGATCGCCGCGCGCATGGCCCGCGCCCAGGCCGAAATCAGCCACTGGGACGGCTATGACTATGTCGTGGTGAACGACGACGTGGATGCCTGCTATGCCCAGATCAGCCAGATCCTGGCGGCCGAGCGCCTGAAGCGCGCGCGCCAGACCGGGCTGATCGGCTTTGTCCGCGAACTGACCCGGCACTAAATCCATGGCGCTGGGCACGCCCCTGCCCGCTCCCTGGCGGATCGTGGTCCAGGCGGGGTCGCTTGGGCTGGCCCATGGCTTTTGCATCGTGCTGGGCTTTGCCCTGGCGGTGCTGGCCTGGGGCCTGTGGGTGCCGACGTGGGACCCGCAAGTGCGCGAAACCACGATCACGTTCGATGATCCGGCGCTGCGCGGCCGATCGCTCAACGTCGCGCTGGTGTCCGATATCCACGTGGGCAATCACGGCATGACTGCCGCCCGGCTGGACCGGGTGGTGGACCAGATCATGGCGCGGCGGCCCGATGCCATCCTGCTGGCCGGCGATTTCGTGAACGGCGAATATCCCGGCGATCCGGCCATGCGCGTCGATCTGCTGGCTGCCCCGCTCGCGCGGCTGCATGCCCCGCTCGGGGTGTTTGCAGTGCTGGGCAACCACGATCGCATCACCGACCCTGCTGCCGTGCAGGCCGCGCTGACCCGCGCCGGGGTGACAGTGCTGGTGGACCAACTGGCTGCGCTGGGCCCGATCACGCTGATCGGGGTGGACGATGCCCTGCCCAAGCGCGCGCGGCTGCCGATCCTGATGACCCAGGCCCATGCCACGGGCCGCCCGCTGGTGGTGATGGAGCATGCGCCCAGCCTGCTGCGCCTGCTGGCGCCCGATGTGCCGGTGATCCTGGCCGGGCACACCCATTGCGGGCAGGTGCGTCTGCCCGGCTGGACCGGCGGCCGCAATCCCATCACCGGCACCACCTATTACAACCCGCGCTTCCGCTGCGGACTGGTCCGCTGGCGCAATCGCATCGTGCTGGTTAGCGGCGGCGTGGGATCAGGGTCGTTCCCGCTGCGCATCGGTACGCGGCCGGATTTCTGGATGATCCGCTTTACCGGGCGATGATGAGAGGGCACCTGCAATGAAAGCCGCCGTGATCGTGGAACAGGGCCAGCCGCTGGCGATCGAGGACCTGGTGATCGACCAGCCGGGCCCGCACGAAGTGCTGATCCGCACGGTCGCCTGCGGCTTGTGCCATTCCGACCTGCATTTCATCGACGGCGCCTATCCCCACGCCCTGCCCGCCGTGCCAGGTCACGAGGCGGCGGGTATCGTGGAAGCGGTGGGCAGCCATGTGCAGCGGCTGAAAAAGGGCGATGCGGTGGTCACGTGCCTTTCTGCCTTTTGCGGAACCTGCGAATTCTGCGTTTCGGGCCGCATGGCGCTGTGCCTGGGCAGCGGCACGCGGCGTTCGCGCAGGGAGCCGCCGCGCCTGGCCCGCGCGGATGGCACGCCGGTGCAGCAGATGCTCAACCTTTCGGCGCTGGCCGAAATGATGCTGGTGCACGAGAACGCCTGCGTGGCGATCAGGCCCGACATGCCGCTCGACCGGGCGGCCCTGCTGGGCTGCGCGGTAACGACCGGGGCGGGCACGGTGTTCAATGCCTGCAAGCTGACGCCGGGCGAAAGCGTGGCGGTGATCGGGTGCGGCGGCGTGGGCCTGGCGGCGGTGAATGCCGCGCGCATTGCCGGGGCGGGCCGCATCATTGCGGCCGATCCTTCGCCGGAAAAGCGGGCGCTGGCCAGGCAGATGGGCGCCACCGACACGATCGATCCCACTATCGATGGCGCGGCCGGCACGATCGTGGAACTGACCCGGGGCGGAGTGGACCACGCGATCGAGGCGGTGGGCCGCCCGGACTCCGGCGCGCTGGCGGTGAACGTGTTGCGCCGTGGCGGCACGGCCACGATCCTGGGCATGATGCCGCTCGATCACCAGGTTGGCCTTTCGGCAATGGACCTGCTTTCGGGCAAGAAACTGCAGGGCGCGCTGATGGGGATGAACCGCTTCCCGGTGGACCTGCCGCGCCTGGTCGATTTCTACATGAACGGCTTGCTGCAACTCGACACGATGCTGACCATGCGGATCGGGCTTTCCCAAGTGAACGAAGGCTTTGCCGCGATGCGCCAGGGCGATGGCGCGCGGGCGGTGGTGCTGTTCGATGGGCCGTAATTCCGCTTAACCCCGCTTTCACGCAGGATTGGCGGCGCGCGGCCTATCCCTGCGGCATGCATGTGCCACAGGGGAAACCGATGCCTGCCATTCGCCGTCATGCCTGCGCACTACTGCCGGCGCTGGCGCTTGCCGTGCCCGCCGCCCATGGCGCCGAAGCCCAGGCGAAAAACGGGCCCAAGGATGGCCTGGCCATCTCGGGCCAGGTGCGCGTGCGCTATGAAGTGATCGACGGCCAGGCGCGGCCCAATGCCAACCTGACCGACCAGATCATCAACACCCGTGCCACGCTCAAGGCGGTGTGGACCAAAGGCCCCTGGCAAGTGGTGGGCGAGGTGTGGGACGCGCGCGTGTTCAACGAAAACCCCGGCACGCCGATCACCACGGGCGAAGTCAACGCGTTCGAACTCGTGCAGGGCTATGTCGGGCTCGACCTTCCCAATGCGCTGGGCAAGGGCAGCAAGCTGAACGTGAAGCTGGGGCGCGAAACGCTCAACATCGGATCGCGCCGGCTGATCGCCGCTGACGATTATCGCAACACCATCAACAGCTATACCGGCCTGCACGCCGAAGCGTCCTGGCCCAGCGGCTGGCGCGCGTCGCTGGTCTATACCCTGCCCGACCAGCGCCTGCCGCTCGACCGGCGTGGCATGGAATCGCAGCATTTCGCCTGGGACCACGAAGGCTTCGACCTGCAATTGTGGGGCGGTTTCGTGGGCAAGGTGATTTCACCCAAGGGCGCGCCGGTCACGCTGGTGGAAGCGGGCCTCTTGCACCTGGGCGAGCGCGATCGCCCGGACACCCCCACGCGCGACCGTTCGCTCAACACCGCAAGCCTGCGCCTGGCGGCAGACCCGGCGTCGTCCCACCTCGATTACGAGTTGGAGGGCAATTACCAGTGGGGCGAGGAAGCCACCGTCACCGCCGCCAATGCCCCGCTGCTCCCGGTCAGCGCGGCCAACCTGCACGTCCGCCTGGGCTATACCTTTGCCGATCACGCCAAGACCCACCTCACCGCAGAGCTGGACTATGCCACCGGCGATACGCCGGGCGGCACGATCACCCGGTACGATCCGCTCTATGCCACGCGGCGCAACGATTTTTCGCCAGGCGGGCTATATAACGTGCCCTATCGCGCCAACATCGTGGCGCCGGGGCTGCGGCTGGAAGGCACCCCGTCCAAGCGGTTCGACTATCTGCTGACCTGGCACCCGATGTGGCTGGCCAATGCGCGTGACGCGTTCGGCAGTTCGGGCGTCAAGAACGCGGCCGGCACCAGCGGCACCTTTGCCGGCCACCAGTTCGACACGCGCCTGCGCTATTGGGCCGTGCCCAAGCGGCTGCGCCTGGAATTCGACGGCGTATACTTGGCCAAAGGTGGCTTCATGCAGACCGCGCCCAATGCACAACCGGGGCAATCCACCACCTATGGCTCGTTCAACGTGACCGCGTTCTATTGATTGCGATCAGTGCTTGCCGCTGTTGCGGGCGATGAAAGCGGCTGTCGCATCGTGGAAGCCCTTGAGCGAGGCTTCGTTGGCATAGACCATGTGGCCCGAAGGGTAATAGGCATAGCTGATGTTGGCCTGCAGCGACGGCGCCATCGGCAGGTGACGCGCCTCGAACAACCCTTCGAAATAGGGCGTGGCAAGATCGTAATAGCCACCGGCCAGCAGCACCTTGAGCCCCGGGTTCTGCTTCATCGCATTGGCAAGATCGGGCATCACGTTGAGCGGGCCGCTTTCCGAACGGCTGCCATCGGGCAGGCGATGGGTCATGTCCCATTCCTCGTTGCCGGCAAAGGGCTTGTAGGTTTGCTGCGTCGTGTAATGCAGGCTGTCGCGCGCATAGGCGTTGAAGGCCGAGATATAGGCCGAGCTGATTGCCGCGCTTTGCGGGTCGTAGCCGGCTTCCTTGGCGGTGGGATCGAGCGTGGGGCCCGAAAAGCGCGTGTCGAGCCGGCCGGTCGTGAGCCCCTGCTCTTCCTGCATATGCTGCATCACCTGCCCCACATTGAGGCGCAGGTTTGAGCGCAGCCAGTAATCCGCCGAAATGCCGGTGTAGCCGGCCAGGCGCTTGGCCATGTCCTGGCGCTGGGCATCGGGCAGCGTGCTGCCCTGCATCAGGGCCATGGCATAGTCGGTGGTGGCAAAGTGTTCCACTTCGCGCAGGAACGGTTCGAGTTCCGCCGGGCGCGTGCCGGCCAGGCGGTTGTGATACCACGCCGTGGCGGCCACCGTCGGCAGGCTGACGACATAGGCGTTGTCCACGCCGGGGTTGTTCTGCGGGCCATCGGCCGACAGATCGAAGTTCAGGATCGCCGAAAGCAGCACGACGCCGTTGAAATCGACCGAATCGTCCGATTGCAGCGCGTTAACCAGGGCCGAGGCACGCGGCGTGCCATAGCTTTCGCCCAGCAGGAACTTGGGCGAATTCCAGCGGCCATGGTCCGACAGGAACGCCTTGATGAATTCGCGGAAGGCATGGACGTCCTGGTCCACGCCCCAGAACGCCTTTTCCTTGTCCTTGCCGGCAATGCGCGACCAGCCCGCGCCCGGCGCGTCGATGAACACGAGGTCCGACGCGTCGAGCAGGCTGTAGGCGTTGTCCACCAGGTTATAAGGCGCGGGCGGGGTGTGGCTGTCATTCGCCGTGATCACCCGGCGCGGGCCGAACGCGCCCATGTGCAGCCACACCGTGGCCGAACCGGGGCCGCCGTTGAACAGGAAGGTAATCGGCCGATCGGCCGAAGGCGCGCCCTTCTTGAAATAGGCGGTGTAGAACATCGAGGCTTCGGCCGGGGCGTCCTTGGCCTCGTCCTTGCCCTTGCCGGCCGCAGCCTTTTCGCGCCAATCGGCATCGTCCCAATCGCCTTGGTGCACCACCACGGTGCCGGCTTCGGCGGTATAGTCGATCCGCTGGCCGCCCACCGTCACCGTGCCGGCCGACTGCACCTTGCGCGGCTGGAAGAAGCGCGTGGTGGTGGCGGTATCGGGATCGGGCACGCCGTCGGGATCATCGCTGCGGGCTGCGTCTGCCTTGGCATCGGCCTTCACCTCGGCCTTGGCCAGGGCCAGCGTGGGTTGCAAGGCAAGCAGCGAAACGGCGGCGGCAGCGAGCGACAGAGTGCGGCGCAAGGGGCAATTCCTTTTCAGGCGAAACCAGATTGGCGCGCATCGAACCCGCGCGGATGGCGGTGTCAAGCAATCGTTCCTGCGCCGTTCGACGAACGACAAACCGCAGCCGACGAATGTTGCCGCTTGGTTGCGGGCCGTCAGGGTTTGCCGATCTGGGCGTTGGTGAGATTCGCGGTAAAGGCGGGGGAAATGCGCCGCTCCATCGCACGGCAGGCATCGGCATGGGCGATCAGCGCCTTGCTCGCCCGCTCCAGCACGCGCGGCTGCAATGGTTCGGCGCCCGACAGCAGCGCGGCCATGCCCAGCTCGCTCTCACCGATCGCCTGCCCGGCCGCCTTGATCCCGCCCAACAAGTCCACCGCACGGGCAAACAGCGCGCGCTGGGCAAGCGGGTCCATGGGCTTTTGGGCGTTGGGCTGGCTCATGCCCGCGTTGTGCGCGATGGGGCGGCCGGGGGGAAGTGGCGGTGTGGCGATGTCCCCGGAAAAGTCGCTGGCGCAGCGTTTTCATCAGGAAGCGGGACCCCGGATCAGGTCCGGGGTGACGAGAAATCTTCGGTCTTTTCTCTACCAACGTCACCCCGGGCTTGACCCGGGGTCCCGCTGTTTTGGAAGCTTGTCACACCAGCAGCGGAAACAGGTCCTCCCAATCAGGATTGGCCTTTTCCACCAACGCAAACTTCCATTCCCGACGCCAGCGCTTCAACCGCTTTTCGTGCGCAATGCACGCGTCGATCGGCTCGCCTCGCTCCGCCCAGACCAAGCGATGCAAGCCATGGCGTGCGCAGAAATCAGAGCCGGCGCCACCGCGATACTGCATGACCCGGCGGGCGAGATCCGCTGTCACGCCAATGTACAGAGTGCCGCGATAGCGGTCTGCCATCATGTAGACCCAACCGCCGTAGATTTCGCGATCCATGGTGCATCGTCACGTAGATACGCGAGCGTCGTCAACGCGAGTTGCGGCCGATTCAGAAGAAAAGCGGGACCCCGGATCAAGTCCGGGGTGACGATGGAATACATGTGTTTTTTGCTCGTCACCCCGGACTTGATCCGGGGTCCTGCTTGTTGGAAGCGTGGCGCCACGCTTCCAACACCCCCAACCCCCTCCTTGCGAAGAGGAGGGGGCTTTCAGGGGCAGCTTACGCCGCTTCGGCTTTCTTTTCGGCGTGTTCCAGGTTGAGCATTTCAGCCAGGAGGAACGCCAGTTCGATCGACTGCGCGGCGTTGAGGCGCGGGTCGCAGTGGGTGTGGTAACGGTCGGCCAGGCCTTCCTGGGTAATCGCCACGGCGCCGCCGGTGCATTCGGTCACGTCGCGACCGGTCATTTCGATGTGGATGCCGCCGGCATGGGTGCCTTCGGCGCGGTGCACGGCAAAGAAGCCCTTCACTTCGCCCAGGATGCGGTCGAAGGGACGGGTCTTGTAGCCGTTGTCGGCCTTGATCACGTTGCCGTGCATCGGGTCGCAGCTCCACACCACCGGGTGCCCTTCGCGCTTCACCGCGCGCACCAGCGCGGGCAGGCCGGCTTCCACCTTGTCGTGGCCATAGCGGCTGATCAGGGTGATGCGCCCGGCTTCGCGCGCGGGGTTGAGCGTGTCGAGCATGCGCAGCAGCGCATCCGGGGTGAGGCTCGGGCCGCACTTCATGCCGATGGGATTGCCCACGCCGCGCAGGAATTCGACATGCGCCGATCCTTCGAAGCGGGTGCGATCGCCGATCCACAGCATGTGCGCGCTGGTGTCGTACCAGTCACCCGTCAGCGAATCCTGCCGCGTCATCGCCTCTTCATACGGCAGCAACAGCGCTTCGTGGCTGGTGTAGAAGTTCGTGCCCTGCAACTGCGGCACGCTCGACGGGTTGACCCCGCAGGCTTCCATGAAGTCCAGCGCTTCGCCGATCTTGTCGGCCATTTCGCCAAACTTGGTGGCCCAGGGGCTCTTGGCGATATGATCGAGCGTCCAGCCGTGGACCTGGCGCAAGTTGGCATAGCCGCCGCCGGCAAAGGCGCGCAGCAGGTTGAGCGTGGCGGCCGCCTGGCTATAGGCGCGCAGCATCCGGTCGGGATCGGGAATCCGCTGCTCGGGCGTGAAATCGATGCCGTTGATGTTGTCGCCCAGATAGCTCGGCAGTTCCACATCGCCCTGGCGTTCCACCGGCGAAGAGCGCGGCTTGGCGAACTGGCCGGCCATGCGGCCAACCTTCACCACCGGCTGCTTGCTGGCAAAGGTGAGGACGACGGCCATCTGCAACAGCACCCGGAACGTGTCGCGGATGTTGTTGGGATGAAACTCGGCAAAACTTTCGGCGCAGTCCCCGCCCTGGAGCAGGAAACCCTTGCCCGCCGCCACCTGGGCCAGATCGGCCTTGAGCGCGCGTGCTTCGCCGGCAAAGACCAGCGGCGGAAAGCTTGTCAGGGTGCTTTCCACCGCGTTCAGCTTCTCCGCATCGGGATAGACGGGCAGATGCCGCGCCTCTTGATCCCGCCAGCTCTTTGCATTCCAGTTCTGTGCCACTGTCCTCTTTCCTTTCAAGACGCGCGGACATAGGCGCTGCCACGCCGGATTGCAAAGGAAGCCTTGCGGACACTGTGATCGACATTTTGTTGCGTGGGTGGAAGCAAATCCCCCTCACGGCGGCCTGCGGCCGCGCCGTTGCGCGTGCCCCCCTCCGACGGCCTGTGGCCGCCACCTCCCCCCGCGATGCGGAGGGAGGATCCGTTGTCAGTTCTTGGGTTGGGGAACCACTTCGACACGCCACGAGCGGTCGTGCTGGAGATAGCGGGCGGCCAGCGCCTGCATCGCTTCGGGCGTGGTCTTGCTGTAATCGACCAGGATCGAGCGGATATCGTCGAACTTGCCCGGTTCCTGCGCGCCGCCGCCCAGCAGCGACATGTAGAAGCTGTTGCCCGTGCTGGCACGGGTGATCAACTGCTTGAGCGGTTCGGTCACGCGCGCGATCTCGTCCGGCGATGGCGGATAGGCGACAAGGTCGGATGCGATCTTGTCGGCCGAGGCGAAGAAGGCCGTAAGATCCTGCGGCCGCAACTGCACCGTGGCCCCCAGGTATCCGCCCGAAGGCAAGTCCATCGGCCACACCGATTCCACTTGCGGCGCATAGGACGCGCCGATCTTCTCGCGCATTTCATCGAACAGGCGATTGTTGACGATCTGCGCCAGGATTTCGAGCTGGCGCGATTCGTGGACCCCCGTGCGCCCGCCGCCCGTGGGCCACGCCACCATGGCCGCCGCCGTGTTGGGATCACCGCTGTGGGTGAGGACAACGGGCGTTTCGTTGTGGGCGGGCAGATGCGGATCGAGCGGCGGCGGCGTGGCGGCCACGCGCGGGGGCAGCGCGCCGAACGTGGCGTTGAGCGCGTCGAGCGCCTGTTCGCGCGTGAAATCGCCGAACATGTCCACCTCGATCGGGCCTTGCGCCAACAGGGGTTGCCACACGCGGCGGAAATCGTCGGCGGTGACGGTATCGAGCGCGGCCGGATCGGGGATCTTGTAGCGCGGATCCTTGTCCTTGAGCAGCCAGCCCATGTCCCGCTGCAACACCGCCTGGGGCGACGAGCCGCTGGCGGCATATTGCAGCTTAGCCGCGGCCACCGCCCGCATGATCGGGTTTGCGTCCCACCGCGGCTGCGCCAACTTGGCCGCGAACAGATAGAGCTGGTCCTTCAGGTCGGACGGGCGCGTATCGGCCGAAAACTCGAACGCGGTATCGTCGAGCTTGAAATTGAGGTTGAACTTGCGGCCCGTGGCCAGTTCGTCCATCGCATTGCGATCGACCTGGCCAAAGCCGGTTTCCATCAGCGCCATATCCCCCAGCGGGGCATAGACTGCGTCCTTGGGGGCAATCGCGGCCAGGCCGCCGCCAAAACGGATGCGGATGATGATCCGCCCCGGTTCGGCATCGTTGGCCCACAGCAGCGCCTTGACCCCGTTCGACAGGGTAAGCCGCTCGATGCCCAGAACGCCGGTCTGCTCGGCCTGGGCCACGGTGCCCGGCGCACCGATCGCGGGCAGTTGGGCAAAAGTCAGCTTGTCGGTCGGCAGGCGGATGCTGCTGGCCACCACCGGCTTGGCGGTCAGCGCCGCGCGCACGTCGGCATCGGTGGCGCCGGTATCGCGCGGGGTGGTGAGCATGCCGCGGATCGCGGTGCCCCTGAACAGCGCGCGGGTGTGTTCCAGCGCGGCCTGGGGCGTGAACAGGGGGATCGACTTCTGGAAGATGGTGTAGACGGTATCGGGGTTGGCCACCGTCTCGCGGATGTCCACCGCCTGGGTGATGTCGTCCGCCAGGTCAGAGCCGGCCTGGGTCCGCTGGGTTTCCACCGGCACCTTGAACGACAAGTTGAATTCGGCCACTTCGCGATCGATGTCGGCCTGCGAGGGTGGCGAAGCGAGCGCATCGGCGATCACCGCGCGCACATCGGCCACGGCGGCCTTCCAATCGTCGCCCAGCGGGGTGACCGAAACCAGCGTGGTATCGGCAGAGCGCGCATAGTTCTGCTGGTCGATCGAAGCCGAGAGATAGCTGCCGCCGGCCCGCGCGCGCACCGCCAGGCGGCGATTGATCAGCGCCATGGCCAGCCGGTCGATCATCAGCCCCTGGTTATAGGCGATGGTATCGGCGTGCCGCTTCCACGGGCGCACGATGGCATAGTTGAACTGCAACGGAACGCTGGGTTCGACGATGACCTTGGCGCCGTCCACCGGATTGGCCGGATCGGTGCCCTTGGGGGCCACCGGCTTGCCGAAATCGACCGGCGCGGGCTTGGGCCCCTTGCCCGTCCACGGGCCGAACCACTTCTTGATCTGCTCGATCATCGCCTGCGGATCGGCATCGCCGGCCACCACGATGATCGTGTTGTCGGGCCGATACCACTTGTCGTGGAACGCCTTGATGCTTTCGGGCGTCGCGGCCTGGAGCGTTTCGACCGTGCCGATGGGCGAACGCGTGGCGGCCGGCTGGCCGGCAAAGAACAGCGCGCGGGTGGCATCGGAAACGCGGGTTTGCGGACCGGAGCGCTCGCGCATTTCCGCGAGCACGATCGGCACTTCGGTCTTCACCCCCTGCGGCGTAAAGATCGGCGCGGCGATCATGCCCGACAGCAGCATGAACGTTTCGTCGAGCTTGGCCGGCGTGGCACCAGGCAGATCGAGCTTATAGACGGTTTGCGTGCCGCTGGTTTCGGCGTTGGTGTCACTGCCGAACGTGGCGCCCAGGCGCTGCCAGGTGGGGATCGCTTCGCCAGACTTGAGATACTTGGAATCGCGGAACGTGAGATGCTCGATCAGGTGGGCAAAGCCCTGCTGCGCATCGGTTTCATAGAACGATCCGGCATCGACCAGCACGCGCACCGAAACCTGATCGGGCGGCACCCCGTTGTGGCGCACCGCATAGCGCAGGCCATTGGGCAGCCGGCCAAAGATCCATTCCTTGTCCTGCGGCACGTCGCTGCCGACGTAGAGCCAGTTCTGCGCGGTGTTGTCCACCGCCGTCGCCATCGGGGCGGCACGCGCCTGGGCCTGGGCGGGAAAGCCGGCCGGCGCCGTGGTGGCGAGCAGGGAAAGAACGAGAAAAGCGAAGCGCCGCGAGCGCCAGGTGTTCGATCGCATCCGCCATCTATAGGGAGGGGGTTTGTGAAGGGCCAGTGAATAGACTGGCCCTTCAGCGAGATCGTATCGCTATTTTACGCCGTTATGGCTTGGGCGTGGCAGCGGGAGCAGGAGCCGCCGGGGTGGCGGGGGCCGCGGGCTGTTCAGCGCCGGCCGGGCCGGTGCCACCTTGCGCAGCAGCGGCGGCGGCGCGCATCTTTTCCACTTCGGCGGCGGTCTTGTAATCGACCAGTTCGACCTGGAACACGAGATCGGCGTTGGCCGGGATGGTATCGCCCGCCCCTTGCGCGCCATAGCCGATCGCGGCCGGCACGCAGAAGCGCCAGGTGCTGCCCTTGGCCATCAGTTGCAGGCCTTCGGAAAAGCCGGGGATCACGCCTTCCACGGGAAAGGCGGCGGCGGTGTTCTGGTCGAACACGCGGCCGTCGGCAGCAAGATAGCCGATATAGTTGACCAGCACGTAATCGCCCTTGGCCGGATGCGCCGCTTCGGCCGAAGGCTTGAGCGTGACGGTGCCCAGGCCCGAGGCGGTCTTGGCGCTGCACCGGCGCTGGCCGGCGGGCACCACCGGCATCAGCGGCACGGGCAGGATCGCGGTGGACAGCGCCGCTGCGGCGGCCGGGCGGGCAGCGGCCTTGGCCGGGGCCTTGGCAGGCACTGCCAGGGCCGGGACGGCAAGCGCCGGCAGGGCGAGCAAGGCAGCGGAAACGAGCGTGGCGAAGCGCGCGCGGCGCGAGAAGGCAGTGATCATGGCGCGGTTCATAGCAGCCAGCCGGGCCCATTCCAGCGAAATAGCGCGCCAATCGCGGTTCCAGGGGCCCTCTGACCCCTCTCGCCCCTTGACCCATGCCCCCCCCGCCCTAAATGCAGACCATGTTCATCGAAACCGAAACCACGCCGAATCCGGCCACGCTCAAGTTCCTCCCGGGAGAACGGGTGATGGCCAGCGGCACGCGCTCGTTCACCTCGCCCGAAGAGGCCGAGGCCTCGCCCCTGGCGCAGGCCCTGTTTTCCCTGGGTGACGTGACCGAAGTGCTGTTCGGCCAGGAATTCGTGGCGGTGACGATCGCCCCGGGCGCGCAGTGGTCCGATGCCAAGCCGCAGGTGCTGGCGATCCTGCTCGATCACTTCGTGTCGCAGGCGCCGCTCTTTGCCGGCGGCAGCGCGGCCGAGATCGCAGTGCCCGGCGAGGACGAGGACCTGGGCGACGATCCGGCCGACGCCGATATCGTGGACCAGATCAAGGACCTGATCGAAACCCGCGTGCGTCCGGCCGTCGCCAACGATGGTGGTGACATCATCTATAAGGGTTTCCGCGAAGGCGTGGTCTACCTCAAGATGCAGGGCGCCTGTTCGGGCTGCCCTTCGTCCACCGCCACGCTCAAGCACGGGATCGAAAGCCTGCTCAAGCACTACGTGCCCGAAGTGACCGAAGTGCGCGCGGCCTGAGCGCAGCGACCCGACGATGGCCGATCCCGCTCCGTTCGACCCTGCTTGGTTCAACAGGCGCCGACTGGTGATCGACAGTGCCACCGAAAGCTGTTCGGTGGCACTTTTCGAAGATGATGTGCTGCTGGCCGGCGAATGCCTGATGCTCGGGCGCGGCCATGCCGAACGGTTGGTGCCGATGATCGCCGCCCTGCCCGACAAGGGGCGCGCCGGCACGATCTGGGTCGATAGCGGGCCGGGCAGCTTTACCGGCATCCGTGTCGGCCTGGCCGCAGCGCGCGCACTGGCCCTGGCCTGGAACGCCCGGGTTCTGGGTTACCAGAGCCTGGCCCTGGTGGCCGCCATGGCGCATGCCGGGCAGGACAGCCCCACCCCGGTCGATGTGATCATGACCGGCGGCCACGGCGAATGGTTCTTCCGTCCGTTCGATGCCGCGGGCCAGCCGCTGGCCCCCCTGGTTTCCCTGCCCCCGCAAGACGTGCTGGCTCGGCTTGCCGCACCGCTGGTTGCCGGCAGCCAGGCCGATGCCTGCGCCGCGGCGCGGCCCGGCGTGGAAGCGCGCGCGCTGTGGCCTGATGCGCGCAGCGCCGGCCTGCTCGCACCGGGTCTGCTGTCCGATGGCGCGGCGCCAGCTTATGGCCGGGCGCCCGATGCGCGCCTGCCCGCCGCGGCTGCTGCCCTGCCCGCATGATGGCCTTGGCGTGACGAAGCCGGCATGACGGCACCCGTGGACGATCTCGACCGGATCATGGCCGTGATGACCGCGGCTTTCCCCCCCGACTATGGCGAAGCGTGGAATCGCCGGCAGGTGGGCGATGCCTTGCTGATCGGGCGCACCCGCTATGGCCTGATCGGTGCCGATGGCAGCGAATATCCTCTAGACGCGGAATCGACAGCCGGCTTTTTCTTGTCGCGCAGTATATTCGATGAAGAAGAACTGTTGCTGTTCGCTGTTGCACCGCAATACCGCCGGCGCGGCCTGGGCGACTCGCTTCTGACCCGTTTTATCGCCCAAGCGCGCGAGCTGGGCATGACGCGGCTTTTCCTGGAAATGCGCGAAGGCAATCCGGCCGGCTATCTATATCGCAAGCACGGATTCCAACCCATTGGAATTAGACCGGGTTACTATCGCAGCACGGCAGGCGAAAGGATTGCAGCAATCAGCCAGGAACTAAGACTGTGATTTGAAATTTTGGCAAATCAGCATTTTGTGAAATTTCGGTCATTTTGTCGAATACCGTAGCATCCTGTGGTTGTTTCTCGAATACAATGGCGTATAGACAGGCCACGCGCCTGACTAGTCGGGCTGCCGTCAAAACGTGTCGCACAGCAACATAGAACGAAAGCCGGATCGCAATGAGTGATATCGAAAATGATATGCGTGAAACCCTGATCACGCTAACCTCGGACATCGTTGCCGCCCATGTGAGCAACAACAGCGTCTCGGTGGGTGACCTGCCGGTCCTCATTTCCAATGTCTATTCGGCGCTCGCCGGCCTCAAGCCGTCGGAACCCGTGGCCGAACCCGCGCCCGAACCTGCCGTTTCGATCCGCGCTTCGGTCAAGAACGACCACATCGTGTGCCTGGAAGACGGCAAGAAGCTCAAGATGCTCAAGCGTCACCTGGCCACGCGCTACAACATGACGCCCGAACAGTATCGCGCCCGCTGGAACCTGCCGGCCGATTATCCCATGGTTGCCCCGGCCTATGCCGAAAAGCGCCGCGAACTGGCCAAGAAGATTGGCCTGGGTCGCAAGCCGGCCGCTGCCCCTGCCCCCGCCAAGCGCGGTCGCAAGGCTGCTGCAACGGCCTGATCGGGTGTGCGGGCCGTTTCCGGCTCGCCCTACCGGCAATTTCGGCCCGGCGGGCAGTGGCGCATGGCGCTGCATGTCCGCCGGGCTTTTGCATGCCGGAAAGGTTGCTTGAATTGGGCCGTGGGTGATCGATTTTGCGCTCTTCCACAGCGCCTTGCCACGGCCCCTGCGGTTCTGGCCGCTTGGCCGGTTAACAAGCCCTGCCAATTCCCCTATATGGGTGGCGAAGCAATCAGAATGACGAGAACAGCGTGCACCGAGTGATCGATCTCGAAGCCCTTTGCGCCGAACGTGGCCTGCGCATTACCGACCAGCGCCGCGTGATCGCGCAAGTGCTGTCGGAAAGCACGGATCATCCCGATGTGGAAAAGCTGCACGAGCGGGCCTCTGCCCGCGATCCGCGCATTTCGATCGCCACCGTCTATCGCACCGTGCGCCTGTTCGAAGAGGCCGGCATTCTCGATCGCCATGATTTCGGCGATGGCCGCGCCCGCTATGAAGCGACACCCGAAGCGCACCACGACCACCTGATCGACGTGGAAACCGGCAAGGTGATCGAATTCGTCGATCCCGAACTCGAACAGTTGCAGCGGCAGATCGCGGAAAAGCTGGGCTATCGCCTGGTCGATCACCGCATGGAACTCTACGGCGTGAAGCTCGGCCGAGAGAGCTGATCCTCCCATGCCCCGCCCACGCAGCATCGGACCGGAACGCGGTTCCCCCATCGGCGCGCTGGGCAAGCTGCGCATCTTCTGGCGTGCCCTTGGCATCATCCTGACGCTGCTGGTCTGCGTGCCGCTGCACTATGTGTGGCGCACCATCCACTACGGCTCCCCGCTGCCGCGGGTGTTCCTGTACCTGACCGCACGCCTGTGCGGGGCGCGGGTGCGGGTCCACGGCACGCCGCTGCGGCGCGACGTGTTCTATATCAGCAATCACCTGTCGTGGGTGGATATCCTGGCGCTGGGCGGCGCGAGCGGCACTGCATTCGTGTCCAAGGCTGAAATCGGCCAGTCGCCGGTGGTGGGCTGGCTGTCGCGGCTCAACCGCACGGTCTTCGTCAGCCGCGAAGACCGCCTGGGCGTGGCCGAACAGATCAACCGCCTGCGCGAGGCATTGGCCGACAACTGGGCCATCACGGTTTTCCCCGAAGGCACCACCACCGACGGGCAATCGCTGCTGCCGTTCAAGACCTCGATGCTGCGCGTGCTGGAACCGCCGCCGCCCGGCGTGCTGGTGCAGCCGGTGGTGCTCGACTATGGCGCCGTGGCGGAATGGATCGGCTGGATCGGCACCGAGGGCGGCATGGCCAATGCCATGCGCATCCTGGCCCGGCGCGGCGCGTTCCGCCTGGACATCCATTTCCTCGACCCATTCGATCCGCGCGATTTCCCCGGCCGCAAGGCCATTGCCGCCGAAGCGCGCAACCGCATCGTGCCCGCGATGGAACGCAACCTGGGCAAGCCGTTGCGCCCGTTCCACCTGGACGTGCCGCAAGTGGGCTATAGCCGCGAGAAGCACGACCGCGCGGCATGATGCGGCTGGCGCGGGTGCTTCGCACGCGCGCAAGGCAGTTCCAATTGCCGCCCGATTGCCTTATGGGGCGCGGCTTATGCCCGCAGAGAATCCCCCCCGGACGTTTCACGTCAAGAGCTTCGGCTGCCAGATGAACGTCTATGACGGCGAGCGCATGGCCGAATTGCTGACCGCGCAAGGCATGACTGCGACCGCAGAACGCGATGGCGCCGACCTTGTCGTGCTCAACACCTGCCACATCCGCGAAAAGGCCACCGAAAAGGTCTATTCCGACATCGGCCGCCTGCGCCGGGACGATGGCAGCGTGCCGCTGATCGCCGTGGCCGGCTGCGTGGCCCAGGCCGAGGGCGAGGAAATCATGAAGCGCGCGCCGTCGGTCAAGGTCGTGGTAGGGCCGCAGGCCTATCACCGCCTGCCCGACATGGTGGCCGACGCTGCCGCAGGCAAGAGCGGCACCGAAACGGATATGCCAGCAGAGGCGAAGTTCGCCGCGCTGCCCAAGCGCCGCCGTTCCGGCCCCAGCGCGTTCCTGACCGTGCAGGAAGGCTGTGACAAGTTCTGCACCTATTGCGTGGTGCCCTATACGCGCGGCGCGGAAATCTCGCGTCCGTTCACCGATCTGGTGGAGGAAGCCAAGCTGCTGGTGGCCGGTGGCGCGCGCGAGATCACGCTGCTGGGCCAGAACGTGAATGCCTGGAGCGGGCAGGACGACAAGGGCCGCGCCATCGGCCTGGACGGCCTGATCCGCGTGCTGGCGGCAGAGCCGGACCTGGCGCGCATCCGCTATACCACCAGCCATCCCAACGACATGAGCGACGGTTTAATTGCCGCGCATGGCGAGATCGACAAGCTGATGCCGTTCCTGCACTTGCCGGTGCAGGCGGGCAACGATCGCGTACTCAAGGCGATGAACCGCAGCCACACGGTGGAAAGCTATCTGAAGATCCTCGATCGCGTGCGCGCCGCCCGGCCCGACATCGCGCTGTCGGGCGATTTCATCGTCGGCTTTCCCGGCGAGACCGAGGCCGAGTTCCAGGACACGCTCGATCTGGTGGCCACGGTGCGCCATGCCCAGGCCTTCAGCTTCAAGTATTCGCCCCGCCCCGGCACCCCGGCCGCGACGATGGACGGCCAGGTCGCAGCCGAGGTCATGGACGAGCGGCTGAAACGGCTGCAGGCCGCGTTGGTGCGCGATGCCACCGCGTTCAACCAGGCCAGCGTGGGCAGGCGCTGCCAGGTTCTGGTGGAACGGCGCGGGCGCCATCCCGGCCAGTGGCTGGGCAAGTCCCCCTGGCTGCAATCGGTGCATTTCACCGGAGAGGTGGCGATCGGCGATCTCGTCACGGTCGATCTGGTGGAAGCCGGGCCCAATTCGCTCGCCGGCCAACTGGTGGCCTGAACGCCGGCGCTTGTCGGCATGAAAAGGCCCCCGCCGCATCACGCGACGGGGGCCTTTGCTTTGTCAGCTCAGCGCCAGGCCTCAGCCATGGTGGTGATGGTGGCGGTAGGCGTGACGGATCTTGTGGTGCATCACCTTGCGATCATGGCGCAGTTCGCGGGCGTCATGGCGCACTTCGTGACGGGCAACGCGGGCGGCGCGTTCGTTGCCATGCGCACGGGCGACGGCCAGGCGTTCGCGATCGTGGCGGAATTCGGCGCGGTCATGGCGCACTTCGTGGCGGGCGGCGGCAACTGCGGGGGTCTGGACCGGCTGGGCATTGGCCATGGCCGGGGCAACCACGGGAGCGAGAACGGCGGCAGCGACAATGGCGAGGACGAACTTGCGCATGGGGGTAACTCCTTGATCGGCCGAGGTTGGCAGACACTTGGGGCAGAGCGCCTTGGCGTGTCCGTCGGCCATGAAGCGGTTATGGCGCGCAGCGGCTGAACGCGTGCCGAAGGATTGCGCAAGAAACCGCTCAGGTTTGTCGTGCCCTGGCAGCAAAGTGTCGCGGTCTCGTTACCTATGACAGGCATTTTACGATTGCGGCGCTTGCACCGCGCCGATCACACCTTACACTTGCATAGAGAGTTCGATGAAAGGAGCGCGAAAACCCCATCCCATGGCTCGCAAATTCCCCCGCGCCCACGAAGAGGCGCATCGCGACATGACCTTCGACCGCCCCGGGCACCGTGCCGGAATAACCGGAGATGCCGGGGCAAGGACCGGGGCCAGGCCGGAAAGTCCACGGCGCGCGCGCGTGGAAGTGGAATTTGAAGAGCAGACGATGCTGGGTGCGCTGTTCGGGCAGTTCGATACCAACCTGGTGCAGATCGAAAACCGCCTGGGCGTGTATATTTCCGCGCGCGGCAACAAGGTCTTGATCGAAGGGCCAGAAGACGCCGTGGCCCGCGCCCGCGACGTGCTCAAGGGCCTGTACCAGCGCCTCAACACCGGACACGAAATCGATAGCGGCGCACTGGAGTCCCTTATTGCGATGAGCGCGGAACCCACCCTGGAAGGCATCATCACCGGCACGCCCGGCAATGCCCCGCCGATCATGATCCGCACCCGCCGCAAGACGATCGTGCCGCGTTCGGCCACGCAGATCTCCTATATGCAGGCGCTGGTGAAGAACGACGTGATCTTTGCCCTGGGGCCGGCGGGCACCGGCAAGACCTACCTGGCCGTGGCCCAGGCCGTGGCCCAGTTGATGACCGGATCGGTACAGCGCCTGATCCTGTCGCGTCCGGCGGTGGAAGCGGGCGAACGGCTGGGCTTCCTGCCGGGCGACATGAAGGAAAAGGTCGATCCCTATCTGCGCCCGCTCTACGATGCGCTCTATGACTGCATGCCGCCCGAACAGGTGGAGCGGCGCATCGCCAGCGGCGAAATCGAGATTGCCCCTATCGCATTCATGCGCGGGCGCACGCTGGCCGATGCCTTTGTCATCCTGGACGAAGCGCAGAACACCACGCCGGCGCAGATGAAGATGTTCCTCACCCGCTTTGGCCAGAACAGCCGCATGGTGGTGTGCGGCGATCCCAAGCAGGTCGATCTTCCCGGCGGCGTGGCGGCCAGCGGCCTGGCCGATGCCGTGGGCCGGCTGGAGGGCGTGGACGGGATCGGCGTGGTTCATTTCAGCCGCGCCGACGTGGTGCGCCACCCGATCGTGGGGCGGATCGTGGAAGCCTATGAGGGGAACGAGGCCTGATCTTGCGCTGTGGCTCCACCACACCCAACCCGCTCCCCTGAAGAGGAGGGGGCGAGGGGGTGGTGGAAACCTCGCGCGAGGCCGATCTTGCATTTTTTGCACATGGCGGCTGGCGCACCCTGCGCCACCATGCCAAAGCGAATCGCCTCCCCCCAATTGTACAGGCCCCCGCATGACCGCGCCGATTCTGGAAATCGACATCGATCCCATCTGGGGAGACGCCACCGATTGGGAGGCATTGGCCAACCGTGCCGCCGAAGCGGCCGCCAAGGTGGCACCCGAACTGGCGCATCCCAACCTGCTGGTCAGCCTGGTCCTGGCCGACGACGAAGAAGTGCACGCACTCAACAAGCAGTGGCGGGCCAAGGACAAGCCGACCAATGTCCTCTCGTTTCCGATGCTTGCCCGCGAGGATGTGCTGCGTGCCGCAGCCGATGAAGGCGCGCCGGGCATGCTGGGCGACCTGATCCTGGCCCAGGGCGTCTGCGCGCGCGAGGCGGCCGAAAAGGGTGTTTCGGTGGAAACCCACGCCACCCACCTGGTGGTCCACGGGCTGCTGCACCTGGCCGGTTACGATCACGAAGAGGGTGAGGCCCAGGCCGAGGAAATGGAAGACCTGGAGCGGAAGGCGCTTGCCTTGCTGGGCCTGGCCGACCCATATGCATGATGGTTTCTGAAACGGGGAAAGGAACGATGTCCGTGCCCGAGGGCAATGGGCCAAGCGGCGAAGGCCGTTCTGGCGAAGGAGACAGTAGCGGCGCGCTGTGGCGCGTGATCAAGGCCTTTTTCAAGGGGCCCGACCATGATCAATCGCTGCGGGCGCAGATCGAGGAAGCGATCGAAGAGCACGAGCACGAACCCGGCCACATCGAGGGCGCCGATGGCGACCTGGTGCCGGTGGAACGCCAGATGCTCAAGAACCTGCTCCATTTCAGCGAACGCGATGCCGACGATGTCGCCATCCCGCGCGGGCAGATCATCGCCATTCCGGCCTCATCCACCTTTGCCGAGGTGGTCGCCGCCTTTGCCGAGCATGGCCACAGCCGCCTGCCGGTCTATGGCGAATCGCTCGATGAAGTGCAGGGCATGATGCACATCAAGGACGTGTTCCCGTTCCTGGCGGACATGGCCCTGAAAGGCGCACCCGCGCCGGCCGATTGGACCACGCTGATGCGCCAGCCGCTGTTCGTGCCCCAGGCACGCGGCGCGATCGACGTGCTGGCCGACATGCGCAGCAGCCGCACCCACCTGGCCGTGGTGATCGACGAATATTCCGGCACCGACGGGATCGTCACGTTCGAGGACCTGGTCGAGGAAATCGTCGGCGACGTGGAAGACGAGCACGACGACGCGCCCGAAGTGCTGCTCAACCAGCTCGATCCCGATACCTGGGATGCCGATGCGCGCGCCGAACTGGAAGACGTGGCCCAGACCATCGACCCGCGCCTCGCCGAAGTGGAGGAAGATGTCGACACGCTGGGCGGCCTGGCCGTGGTATTGGCCGGCGAAGTGCCGCCGGTGGGCCGTGTGCTGGAACACGAATCCGGCTGGCGCCTGGAAGTGACCGGGGGCGACGAACGCCGCCTGACACGCATCCGCCTGCATGCCCCCTCCACTGCCCTTGCCGAAGAAGAAGAAGACGCCTGATGATCCGCCGCCTGCCTCCGCTGCGTTCGCTGGAAGCCTTCATCCGCGTGGTGCGCGCGGGATCTGCCAAGACGGCGGCGGCGGAACTGGCGCTCAGCCCCTCGGCCCTGTCGCGGCGGCTGGCGGCACTGGAAGAATTCGTGGGCAAGCCGCTGTTCGAGCGCAAGCACCAGGCACTCAAGCTGACCGAAGACGGGCAGACGCTGTATGATGCCGTGGCCCCGCTGATCGACGAGATGGCCGACCGCATCGACCGCATGATCGACACCGGCAAGGTCATGCGCCTGCGCCTGGGCGTGCTGCCGCTGTTCGGCAGCCAGCGCCTGTTCCCGCGCCTGGGCGAATTGCGCAAGCTGCACCCGCAACTGCACATCGACATCGACAGCTCCACCGCGGCCGAAACCAAGCTGGGCGATACGATCGACGCGGCCATCGTCCTTTCCGAAGGGCCCGATGCCACGCTGCATTCGGTGCGGCTTGATCACAACCGCGTCTATGCCATCGCCAGCAAGCAACTGGCCGAGGAACTGGGCGACCGGCCCGACATGGCCAAGCTCGCCAAGCAGACGTTCCTGGTCCACAACGACCTGCCCGCCAGCTTCGAAGCGTGGAAGCGCACGCTGCACCTGGAAGCGCTGGAACCGGCGGCGATCGACCATTTCGATTCGGGCCAGCTGATCCTGGAAGCCGCCGCGCAAGGGCTGGGCATCGCGATCATGCACGACGATCACTTCAGCCGCAGCCACGATCCCCGCTTGGCCCGGGTCTATGATATCGAGGTGGACAGCCCTTATTCCTACTGGTTCGTCTGCCGCCCGCGCGCGCTGCAATCGCGCCCGGTGCGCTTGTTCCATGATTGGATGCTGAAGGCGGGGCTTTAGGCCCACGCCCCTCCACCACCGCTTCGCGGCGGTCCCCCTCCCCGCCTTCGGCAGGGAGGAACCGGAAGTTCCTCCCCATCCCCCGATGGGGAGGTGGCGGCCGCAGGCCGACGGAGGGGTACTCCCTCACCCCGCCAGCATCGTGCCCTTTTCCACGAAACGCTGGTGCCATGACAACGCCTCGCGCAGCAGCGAGGGCGAGTGCTTGCCATAGGAATCGCGCAGGGCACGGGCGTAGTAATCGGCCAGCTGGTCGCGGTAGAGCGGGTGGACGCAGTTGGCGATGACCTTTTCCGCGCGCTGCTTGGGCGCCAACCCGCGCAAGTCGGCCAGGCCCTGGTCGGTGACGATCACCTGCACGTCCTGGTCGATATGGTCGACATGGCTGACCTGGGGCACGATGGTGGAAATCGCCCCGCCCTTGGCCACCGAAGGCGCCATGAAGATCGAGATATAGGCATTGCGCGCAAAGTCGCCCGAGCCGCCGATGCCGTTCTGGATGCGCGAGCCCATCAGGTGGGTGGAGTTGACGTTGCCATAGAGATCGGCCTCGATCATGCCGTTCATGGCCAGGCAGCCCAGGCGGCGCACCAGTTCGGGGTGGTTGGAAATCTCCTGCGGGCGCAACACGATGCGATTGCGATAGCGGTGCATTTCGGCATTGAGCGCTTCGGCCGCATCGGGGCTGAGCGAAAAGGCCGTGGCCGAAGCCATCGCCAGCTTGCCCGATGCCAGCAGTTCGAGCATGCCGTCCTGAAGCACTTCGGTATAAGCGGTCATTGGTTCGAACGGGCTGTCCATCAGCCCGTGCAGCACGGCATTGGCGATATTGCCCACGCCCGACTGGATCGGCAGCAGGCTGCGCGGCAGGCGGCCCACGGTGACTTCGTGCTCCAGGAACGCCAGCAGATGACCGGCAATGGCGCGGGCGGCATCGTCAGGCGCCTTGAACGGGGCATTGCGATCAGGCGTGTCGGTGGCAACAACCGCCACCACCTTGGCCGGATCGATGCGGAACGTGGGCTGGCCGATGCGATCATCGGGATGGGTCAGCGGGATCGGCTGGCGGTGCGGTGGCAGCGCCGTGCCGTAATAGATGTCGTGCATCCCGTGCAGCGCTTCGTGCTGCCAGGAATTGACCTCGAGGATGATCTTGCCCGCGCGGTCCAGCCAGGTCTTGTTGTTGCCCACCGAAGAGGACGGCACCACGCTGCCATCGGGCAGGATTGCCGAGACTTCCACCAGCGCCACGTCGAGCGGGCCGAGGAAGCCCTGCCAGGCCACCGGCGCCACCTGGCTCAGGTGCATGTCGAAATACTGCACGGTGCCCGCGTTGATCTGTTCGCGCACCAAGGGATCGGAATTGTAGGGTAGGCGGAAATCGATGCCCTTGGCCCGCGCCAGCGCGCCATCGAGTTCGGGGCCCGTGGATGCGCCAGTCCACACCTTGATGGCATAGGGATCGCCCGCCGCATGCGCCGCTTCCATCCGCCGCGCCAGGGCCTGGGGCACCGCCTTGGGATAGCCCGCGCCGGTAAAGCCACTCATCCCCACGACCGCGCCAGGGCCGATCAGGCTGGCGGCATCGTCCGCGCTCATCAGGCGGGCACGATAATCGGGATGAGCAATGCGCGCGGTGGAAACGGGTGCTGACGAAACGGGGGCGTTCATGGGGGGCTCCTCTCGGGTTCGGTCTGCCCTTGCCCCTAGGCCGATGCGCCCATTCCGGCAGCAAAAAAGGCGGGGACCAGCCCCGCCTTTCCCTGATATGATACAGGTTTCGTCTCAGAACCGAGACAGCGCCCGGTCGTCGCTCTGGCTCAGGCCGCCTGAACGGTCGCCTTGCGGATCACGCCCGGGTTTGCCGGCGGCTCGCCCTTGGGCAGCGCGTCGATCAGGTCCATGCCGCTCTCCACTTCGCCCCACACGGTGTACTGGCGATCGAGGAAGCGCGCGTCGTCAAAGCAGATGAAGAACTGGCTGTTGGCCGAGTGCGGATAGCTGGTGCGGGCCATCGAGCACACGCCGCGCACGTGCGGCTGGTCGTTGAATTCGGCCTTGAGGTCCGGCTTGTCGGAACCGCCCATGCCGGTGCCCTGGGGGCAGCCGCCCTGCGCCATGAAGCCGGGGATCACGCGGTGGAACTTCACGCCATCGTAAAAGCCTTCCGAGGCCAGTTCCTTGATGCGTTCCACGTGGCCGGGGGCCAGATCGGGACGCAGCTTGATCACCACATCGCCCGAATCCAGCGACAGGACCAGTTTTTCTTCAGACATCGACCACTCTTCCTTGGCAAACAATGCCGCCGATATAGGCAATCTGCCGGCAAAGTCACGCTGCACTGCATCATTGCATTTGCCGGATGATCGCCTATCCCGGCCCATGATGGATGAAGCCGCGCACCGGGACGACGAACCGCAGATCGACACCGACACCGTGATGGTGGCGGCGCCCGATCCTGTGCGCAATTCGCAGGAGCTGGACGAGGAAGACAACACGCTGCGCCCCTCGTTCCTGCGCAAGGTGACCGAAGCGCTGGACGAGGCCGACCAGGAAACCGTCTATAACCTGGTCGAGCCGCTGCATCCGGCCGACATTGCCGACTTGTTCGAGTTGATCGAGCAGGAATATCGCGCGCCGCTCGCCCGCGCGATCAACGACCTTTTGGGGTCGGAAGTGCTGGCCGAATTGAACGACTGGGTGCGTGATGCGCTGGTCGACGATCTGGAGCCGGACGAAGTTGCCGATCTTGCCGAGCAGATGGAGACGGACGACGCCGTCGCCCTGATCGAAGATCTCGACGAGGAAGACCAGGCTGCGGTCCTGGCCGAGATGGAGCCGGAAGACCGCGCCGCGATCGAAAGCGCGCTGTCCTACCCGGAAGAATCCGCCGGCCGCCTGATGAGCCGCGACGTGATCGCGGTGCCCGAACACCTGAGCGTGGGCGACCTGATCGATTACTTGCGCCGCGACGATGATGACCTTGCCACCGAATTCTGGGAAGTGTTCATCGTTGACGTGAAGCACCGCCCCGTGGGCACCTGCATGCTGTCCTGGCTGCTGCGCGCGCCGCGCAGCGTGGCCCTGGCCGATGTGATGAAGCGCGACCAGACGCTGATTCCCGTAACCATGGACCAGGAAGAAGTGGCGCTGCGCTTCCAGAAATACGCGCTGATCTCGGCCGCCGTGGTGGACGACAGCGGCCGCCTGGTCGGCCAGATCACGGTGGACGACGTGGTCCACATCATCCAGGAAGAAGCCAGCGAAGACATCCTGCGTCTTTCGGGCGCGGGCGATGGCGACATCAACGAGCCGATCGCCTTGACCGTGCGCACGCGCCTGTCGTGGCTGGTGGTGAACCTGGGCACGGCGATCATCGCCGCGTCGGTGGTGGGCCTGTTCCAGGGCGCGATCGCCCGCTTTGCCCTGCTCGCCGTGCTGATGCCGATCGTTTCGGGGATGGGCGGCAATGCCGGCACGCAGACCCTGGCGGTGGTGGTGCGCGCGATTGCCACCAACCAGCTGACCAGTTCCAACACCGTGCGCATGATCCTGCGCGAATTGCGCATTGCGCTGGCCAACGGGCTGTCGCTGGGCGTGCTGATCGGGGTGGGCACCACGCTGATATTCGGCAACCCGCACCTGGGCGCGGTGATCGCGGCAGCCATGGTCATCAACAATCTGGTGGCTGGGCTGGCCGGGATCATGGTTCCCGTCACGCTCGATCGGCTGCGCGTGGATCCGGCTGTCTCTTCGGCCGTATTCGTCACGATGGCGACCGATGTCATGGGGTTCTTCTCGTTCCTGGGGCTGGCGGTCGTTACCGGACTTGCCGCCTGATACCGATCGGAAGACCTGCAAATGCCCTTGCACATGACCAAGGTGGCCTATGGCGCCCAGTCGCTGGCCGAAGTCCACGAATGGTTTTCCGCCGGGCGGCGGCACGGTGCCGATGGCGTGGCGCGCCTGACCACGCGCAATTGCCCGCGCCGCCATGCCGAGATGATCGGCGGCTCGCTCTATTGGATCTTGAAGCATCAGCTCGTCGCCCGCAGCGAGATCCTGGGCTTTGAAGAGGCCGAAGGCGGCCGCACCAACATCCTGGTGTCCACCCGCCTGATCGACGTGGTGCCCAAGCCGCGCCGCGCCCACCAGGGCTGGCGCTATCTGGAACCAGGCGATGCGCCGGCCGATCTGGGCGATGGCGAGGCGGGCGATGTCTTGCCAGCGGAGATTGCCGGGGAATTGGCCAAGCTGGGGCTGGTTTGAAGCGGGGTTGCTTGCGATGCCTGACGCAACCTATCCCCGCGCCACCATCCACCATTCCAGCAGGTGCCGCGCCACCGCCGTATGCGTGGGCGCCCCGAACGGGGCATCGGGCCGGCCTTCCAGCGCGGCGGTCACTTCGGCGCGGGTGAACCAGCGCGCGTCTTCCAGTTCGGCATGGTCGATCGCGATCGCCGGATCGTCGGCCAGGGCGTGGCAGGCGATCATCAGCGACGAGGGATAGGGCCAGGGCTGGCTGGCGACATAGCGCACGTCGCGCACGCGCACGCCTGCTTCTTCCAGCACCTCGCGGGCGACAGCCTCTTCCACGGTTTCCCCCGGTTCCACGAACCCGGCCAGCGCGGAATAGCGCCCGGCGGGGAAGCGCGGCTGGCGCCCCAGCAGAAGCCGACCATCGTGTTCGACCAGCATGATCGTGACCGGATCGACACGCGGAAAATGCTCCGCCCCGCATGCGGCATTGGCGCAAGATCGCTGCCACCCGCCCTTGGCCGCGCGCGTGGCATGGCCGCAGCGCGCGCAAAAGCGGTGGCGGGCATGCCAATCGACCAGGCTGCGCGCGCCGCCATAGATCGCCAGGTCTGCTGCCGGCATGGCATCGAGCATGGCGCGCAAGTTTGGCGCGGCGGGCGCCGTGCTGCCGCCCAGGGCAGGCGCGACCGCGGCAAAGCAGCCGTGGCCCTGCGGATCAAGGCCCAGGAACACGAGATCGGCCCCCTCTGGCGCGGCCGCAAGCGGCGCCCAGACCAGCCCGCCCTCGGCCGAAAATTCGGGTGACAGGCCATCGAGCACCAGCAGGCGCGCCCCGGCCGCGGCCTGCACCGCCGCCAGCCGCGCCGGATCGGTGCGCACGGCATCGGCCCGGTCGAGCGGATTGCCGGCATAGGCAATCGGCGGCAAGGCCTTGTGCAAGCCGGCGGTCAGCGTGGCAGTATCGGTCATGCGGCAACCTTGTGTTGGGCGAGCAGCCGCGCGCGCACGTCGCTGCGCACGGCCTGGGGAAAGGCATCGCTGAACGGATAGGCGGTGCTGGGCATGTATTGGGTGAAGAACCCGGCGCGCACCCCGCCCACCTTGCTGATGAACGCGATCGTGCCGGCCGCGCCCGACCAGCCATAAGTGCCGGCCGATTCGCCCAGCCCCACGCGGCCGCCGGCCCCGAAACCATGCCCGGCAATCCAGGTGCCCGCCGTGCTGGCGGTGGCCGGCAGCAGGTTGCTGGTGCCCAGGTCCACCGCGCGCTGGCTCATCACCCGCTTGCCGGCAAAGACCCCGCCGCCCAGCAACATGGCCAGGAAGCGGTCATAATCGCGTGGGCTACTGATCATCCCGGCCCCGCCAAAGGGGAAAGCCGGCGGATCGAGATAGACCGAGTTGGCGGCCACATCGATCGGCAGCAGGCGGCCGTTGGCGACGGCATAATTGGTGGTGAACCGCGCCACGTCGGCCTGCGCCAGGCGGAAGCCGGTGCTGGCCATGCCCAGCGGATCGAACAGCCGCGCTTGCAGAAACGAAGCAAAATCCTGGCCCGAGGCCAGCTCGATGATCCGCCCCATCAGATCGAGGCCGACCGAATAGGACCAGCGCGTGCCGGGTTGATATACCAGCGGCAGCTTGGCGAGATTGTCGGCAAAGGCGGCCAGGCTGGGTGCGGGATGCGATTCGCCAAAGCCGGGCACGGGCACGCGGCTCACGGCATAGGGGGTGATGCCCGCTGCGGCATAAGCCTCGCGGATCGGGCCGGTCTGCACGATGGTATAGCCCAGGCCAGCCGTGTGGGTCAGCAGGTTGCGCACGGTGATCGGCGCCGTGGCCGGCACCACCTTGTCCACCGGGCCAGCCGGATCGACCAGCACATTCATGTGCGCAAAGCCCGGCAGGAAATCGGCAATCGGTTGGTCAAGCTTGAGCTTGCCCTCGTCGATCAGCATCATCGCGGCCATGCCGGTGATCGGCTTGGTCATCGAATAGACGCGGAACAGGCTGTTTTCATCCAGGGCGCGTGCATCACCGCGCGTGCCCACGCCCCGCGCCACCACTTCGGGGGCGCCCTGCCCCCAGCCCAGCGTGGCCACGGCACCCACGAGCTTGCCAGAGCCGACGTAGTTATCAAGCAAGGCAGACAGGGCGGGCAAGCGCGGATCGGTGGGCGCGGCATGGGCCCAGCGCCGCAGCAGCAGGCCGCCGCCCAGCATGCCTGCCCCGCCCAACAGAGCGCGGCGGCTGAGCGCCGGGGTTCGCGGAAGTGTCATTCCATCGTGCATCTGGCCATCGTGCATCGCGAGCAAACCCTTTCTTCAAACCTCTTGCGCACCGGCCAGCGCCAGCCGCGCCGCCTTGGCAAAAACCGTTGGCAACCCGGCATTTTCCATGTCGGCGCGGGGCCACCAATGAGCGCCGGGGATATTAGCGGCAGAACCGCCTTCGCCCACCATCAATTGCAGATCGAGATCGAAATGGGTGAAACCGTGGCGCACCACCCCCGCCGATCGCCACGTGCCATCCTGCGGCGGCTGGCCATGGCCATCGGCCCGCGCGCTCCAGCCATCGTCGGGCAGTGCGCGCATGCCGCCCAGCATGCCCTTGTCCGGCCGCGTCACGACCAGCACTTGTGCCGCGCCGTCCGGGCCGGTCCGTTCGATCCAGAACGCGCGGCCCTGGCGCTGCGGCTTGGCTTTCTTGGCCGCCTTGACCGGCAGCGTTTCGGCCCGGCCCTCGCGCTCGGCGCGGCACGCGCCACGCAAGGGGCACAGCAGGCAGCGCGGCGCCTTCACGGTGCAGATCGTGGCGCCAAGGTCCATCATCGCCTGGGCAAAATCGCCGGCACGGGCAGCGGGCGTGATCGTGTCGGTGGCGGCGCGAATCGCCGGGCGTGCAGCGGGCAGCGGCGTATCGATGGCAAAGAGCCGGGCCACCACGCGCTCCACATTGGCATCGACCACCACGGCCCGCCGATCGAACGCGATCGCGGCCACTGCTGCGGCGGTATAGGCCCCCAGCCCCGGCAAGGCGCGCAATCCCTCTTCGCTATCGGGAAAGGCGCCCAGTCGCGCCACGGCCCGGGCGCAGGCCAGCAGATTGCGCGCACGGGCATAATAGCCAAGCCCCGCCCAGGCAGCCATGACCGTCGCGTCGTCTGCCGCGGCCAGATCGTGCACCGTGGGCCAGGTGCGAGTGAATTTCTCGAAATAAGGGCCAACCGCGGCCACCGTGGTTTGTTGCAGCATCACTTCGGACAGCCACACCCGATAGGGATCGGGCGCGGGCGTTCCGGGATGGCTGCGCCAGGGCAGGCGCCGGGCATTGGCATCGTACCAGCCCAGTAGCGCAGGCGCCACGCCATCGCCGGTTTCCGTGTTGCGGGCGGGGAAATCGTCAGGATGGCCACTGGCTTGCATGGCGCCGCTATGGCATGGCAGGCGCCAAGATGGAAAGCGATCCGCCAAAATCACGTCCTGCCCGAAAGGCCGCCCCCAAGGCCGCAGCCAGCAAGCCTGCGCCCAAGGCGTTCGAGCGCAAGCGCGGCGGCGATGCGCGCCAGATTGCCGACCTGATGCCCGCCATCGGGCGTACCGCATTCCGCCGCTTCGGCTTCGTGCAAAGCTCGGTCGTCACCCGCTGGCCCGAAATCGTCGGTACCGCGCATGCCCGCCACTGCATGCCCGAATCGATCCGTTTTGCGCCGGGCGAAAAGTCGGACGGCATCCTGCAACTGGTGGTGACGCCGGCCCATGCCCCGCTGATCCAGCACGTCGTGCCCGAGATCATGGAGCGGGTGAACCGCTTCTTCGGCTATCGTGCCGTGGCCAAGGTGAAACTGCGTCAAGGCGTGGTTCAGGCGCCGCGCCCGACAGGCCCTGCGCCGCTGGCGCCGCCCTCACTCAAGCCGGTACCGATGGACTTGGGTGACAGCCTGCGCGCCATCGGCGATCCGGAATTGCGCGCGGTGCTCGAATCGCTGGCCCGCTCTCTGGGTGAAGCCAGCGCCAGACAAGACACGGACAACAGGGACAATCGGAAGTGACCATCAAACTTCGTTCCGCTGCCAGGGCGCTGGCCCTTTCGCTTGCCGCTGCCCTTGGCATGTTCGCCACGAACCCGGCCCTGGCTGCCCCGCCGAAAAAGGCGCCGGCCGCCCCGGCCGGCCGCAACTGGAACCAGACCGTGGTGCGCACGCCACGTGACAGCTTCGTGCTGGGCAATCCCAATGCCCCGGTCAAGCTGGTGGAATACATCAGCTATACCTGCCCGCACTGCGCCCATTTCACCCAGGAAGCCGATGGCCAGCTGCGCCTGGGCTTCATCGCGCCCGGCAAAGGTTCGATCGAAGTGCGCAACTTCGTGCGCGACCCGATCGACCTGACGGTGGCCCTGCTGACCCATTGCGTGGCGCCGGCCCAGTTCTGGCAGACGCACCTCATGTTCCTGACGCGTCAGGAAGACTGGATCGGCCTGGAAATGACCGCCAGCCAGGCCCAGCGCCAGCGCTGGATCACCGGCCCGCTGGCCAGCCGCACCCGCGCCATTGCCAGCGATTTCAAGTTCTATGACATGATGGCTTCGCGCGGGGTGAGCCGCATCGCCGCCGATCGTTGCCTGGCTGACGAAGCCCTGGCCAATCGCCTGGCCGCCGGCACCAAGGAAGCGGCCGACAAGGACTATGTCGAAGGCACGCCTGCCTTCATGATCAATGGTTTGCCGCTGGCCGGCACGGCCAGCTGGGCCGCGCTCAAGCCGCAGCTCGAAGCCCGCATGAACTGATCGGCCACCCACCGGTTCACTGCCCCATCACACGGGAACCCACGCGATGAAATTTGCCAATACCCGCCTTGCGCTGCTGGCTCTGCCGCTCACCCTGGGTCTTGCTGCCTGCAGCAAGAAGGACGATGCAGCAGGCCCTTCGACCGAAACCGCCGCCGCCCTGCCCACCGTGGCCGCGCCCGCCGGCAAGGCGTGGAGCGACGTGGTCAGCAAGACCACCGAAGGCGGCTATGTCATGGGCAACCCCGATGCGCCGATCAAGCTGATCGAATTCGGCTCGCTCACCTGCCCGCACTGCGCCGAGTTCGAGGAAAAGGGCTTTCCCAAGCTTCGTGACACCTATGTCAACAGCGGCCGGGTAAGCCTGGAATTCCGCAATTTCGTGCGCGATCCGTTCGACACCACGATGGCCATGCTGACCCACTGCGGCGCGCCGGAAAGCTTCTTTGCGCTGACACAGCAGGTCTATGCCAACCAGAAGGACATCTTTGAAAAGCTGCAGCCCGCTGCCAAGGAAATCCAGGGCATGAACCTGCCGCCGGCCAAGATGTTCGGCGTGATGGCCGACAAGGGCGGCCTGATCGATTTCTTCGGCGCGCGCGGCATTTCGCGCGACCAGGCCAACGCGTGCCTTGCCAACAGCAAGACCGCCGAAGCGCTGGCCAGCGACACCCAGACCGCGGGTGACAAGTACACCATCACCGGCACGCCCACGTTCATCGTCAATGGCAAGAACGTGGACGTGGCCACCTGGGAACAGCTGGAACCGATCCTGCAGCGCGCCGGCGCGCGCTGATCCTGCGCCGGCGGGGGCTGGTCGTGCAGGGATTGGGGGGCCGGGGGCAATGCATTTCCAGCGGCTGAAACTGGCCGGCTTCAAAAGTTTCGTCGAGCCGGCCGAACTGCGCATCGAACCGGGGCTGACCGGCGTGGTCGGCCCCAACGGCTGCGGCAAGTCCAACCTGCTCGAAGCGCTGCGCTGGGTCATGGGCGAGGCTTCGGCCAAGGCCATGCGCGGCGCTGGGATGGACGACGTGATCTTTGCCGGCAGCGCCAGCCGCCCGGCCCGCGCCTTTGCCGAAGTGGCCCTGACAGCCCAAACCGACGCGGACGACCAGTGGGGCGGCGAACTGGAAGTGGTGCGCCGGATCGAGCGCGGCGCCGGTTCGGCCTATCGCGTCAACGGCCGCGACGTGCGCGCCAAGGACGTGGGCCTGATCTTTGCCGATGCCGCCACCGGTGCGCATAGCCCGGCGCTGGTCAGCCAGGGGCGCATCGCCGCCGTGATCGCCGCCAAGCCGGCCGAGCGGCGGATGATGCTGGAAGAGGCGGCGGGCATCGCCGGCCTCCACGTGCGCCGCCGCGACGCCGAGCAGAAGCTACGGGCGACCGAGGCGAACCTCGCCCGGCTGGAAGACCTGATGGCCGGGCTGGACGGGCAGATCGCCACGCTGCGCCGCCAGGCCCGCTCGGCCGAACGCTACAAGGCCGTGACCGAGCGCATCCGCGTGGCCGAAGCGCGGCTGGTCTTTGCCCGCTGGCGCGATGCCGCCGCCGCCGCGCAAGCCGCGCGCGACGAAGCCGCCCGCGCCGAAGCGGCCGTGGCCGGCGCCCAGGCCGCCACCGTCACCGCCCAGGGCGCGCAGCACGGCGCCGCCACGGCGCTTGCCGCCGCGCGCGAGGAACTGTTCGACCGGCGCCAGGACGCTTCTGCCCATGGGCAGCGCATGGCCGCCCTTTCCGCTCAGTTGGAAGCGGCCGAGCAGCGCGTGGCCGACATCGACCGGCAGTTGCGCTCCATTGCCGAAGACCGCGCCCAAGCCGACCAGCTTACCGCGCAGGCGGCACAGGCCCTGTCCCGCCTGGAAAGCGACCTGGCAGCCGCGCAAGCCACGCTTTTGGCCGACGAGGCGCGCCGGCCGCTGCTGGCCGCCGCGCTGGACGATGCCGAGCGCGCCGCGCGCGTTGCCGAATTGGCCCAGGCCCAGGCGCAAGCAGAACAGGCCGGGGTGGAAGCCGATTGGCGCGTGGCCCAGGCCGCGCTGGCTGCCGCGCAGGCGGCCCTTGCCAGGCTTGAAGCCGAAGGGCAGCGCCTTGCCACCCAGCAGGCAGCGCTGGCGGGCGAACCCGACCCCGCCCTGGCCTTGGCCGAGGCGGAACGGCGGCGCACGGAAGCGGCCGCCACTCTCGCCAGCCAGCGTGCCCGCCGCGATGAATTGACCGCAACGCGCGAAAGCCTGACCCAGGCACGCGATGCTGCCGCCAATGCCCTGGCCACGGCGCGGGCCGAACTGGCGGGTGTGGCGCGCGAGGCCGAGGCCCTGGCCCGCGACAAGGCCGCCCGCGCCAAGGCGGCAGCCGCACGTGGGCGCGGGCCGGCGGCGCTTTCGGGCTGCCGCGTGGCGCCAGGCTGGGAACGCGCCCTGGCCGCCGTGCTGGGCCGCGATGCCATGGCGCCACTGGGCCCGGCCCCGCAAGCGGGCGAAGGGCGCTTCTGGACCGGGGCCAACGCGCCCGAACCGCTGCCCGATGCGCTGTTGCACCATGTGCCGACCTATCCGCCCGAACTGGCTGCCCGGCTGGCGCTGGTGCGCGCGGTAGATGCCGACGAGGGCCAGCCGCTGGGCCCAGGCGAATGGCTGGTCACGCGTGGCGGGCACTTGCGCCGCTGGGACGGCTTTGTCGCGCGTGGCGAAGGCGCGGCAGAGGCCGCCGCGCTGGAGGCGGACAACCGCCTTGCCGAACTCGAAGCGCGCCGCCCCGCGCTGGAAGCGGCCGTGCAGGACGCACAGTCCAGCCACGATGCCGCGCGCGACGGGCTGGCCCAGGTCCAGGCAGAATGGAGCGGGGTGGAGCGCGCCATTGGCCAGGCTGCCGAAGCCGAGCGCAGCGCCCTGCGCGCGCTGGACCAGGCCGAAGCTGCCCGCGCCCAGCGCGAGGCACGCGCGGCCGATCTCACCCGCCAGGAAACCGCGCTGGCGCAGCAGATCCAGGCTGCGCAGGCCGAGGCGGAGGCCGCGCGGGCCCGCCACGCTGCCCTGCCCGATCCGGCCGCCGGGCGCGCCACGGTCGATGCCGCTCGCGCCACGCACCAAACCGCGCGCGCCAGCCTGCAACAGGCGATGGCCGCCCATGCCGCGTTGGAACAGGGTCTTGCCGTGGGACACGAGCGGCTGGGTGGCATGAAGGCCGACGTCCGCAACTGGCAGGCCCGCGCTGGCGATGCCGCCAAGCGGCTGGCGCAGATGGCGGGCCGGGCAGACGAGCTGGCCACCGAACGCACGATCGCTGCGGCCAAGCCCGCGGGCCTGATCGCCGAGATCGAACAGGGCGAAACGATCCGCGACCGCCTTGCCCGCGAACTCGCCGCGGCAGAGGCGGCGCTGGCCAAGGCCGAGAGCTTAGGCAAGGCGGCCGATGCGGCCCTGGCCCAGGCCAACGAAGCGCTCGCCCTTGCGCGTGAAGCACGTGCCACGGCCAGCACCAAGGCCACCCATGAAGACCAGCGCCGCCAGGAAATGGCCGGCATTTCCGGCGAGCGCTTTCAGTGCCCGCCCCCACTGCTGCCCGAACGCTTTGCCTTTGCCGGCGCCGACGTGGGCGAAGCGAGTGCCGAAAGCGCCGCGCACGAGCGCCTCGTGGCCGAGCGCGAGCGTATTGGCCCGGTCAACCTGGTGGCCGCCGATGAATTGGCCCAGGCCGAAGCGCGCCAGGCCGAAAGCCTGGCCGAGCAGGCGGAACTGGCCGAAGCAGTCAATCGCCTGCGCGGCTCTATCGGCAATCTCAACCGCGAAGGCCGCGAACGCCTGCGCGCCGCGTTCGAAGCGGTGGATGGCCATTTCCGCCGCCTGTTCACCCGCCTGTTCGGCGGCGGGGAAGCCCATCTGGCACTGGTGGACAGCGATGACCCGTTGGAAGCAGGGTTGGAAATCATGGCCCAGCCGCCGGGCAAGCGGTTGCAATCGCTGACCCTGCTTTCGGGCGGCGAACAGGCATTGACGGCCGTTGCCCTGATCTTCGGCCTGTTCCTGACGAACCCGGCGCCGATCTGCGTGCTGGACGAAGTGGATGCCCCGCTCGACGATGCCAACATCGAACGCTTCTGCGACCTGCTGGATGCCATGGTGGCAGAAACCCAGACGCGCTACCTGATCGTGACGCACAACGCGGTGACCATGAGCCGGATGCACCGCCTGTTCGGCGTAACCATGGTGGAACGCGGCGTCTCACGCTTGGTCAGCGTGGACCTGGGCGGGGCGGAAGACTTGCTCGCCAGCGCGGTTTGAGGCGCGCAGGATCAAGAACGCGGGCGCGCGCCGTCATGGTCGCGCGCGCGGGCGCGTGGCATCAGGGCAGGATGGATGCCGCACGCCGTTTTCGCCCCGCATTTGCGATCGCCGCCCTCGCTTTGATCGGGGCAGCCCCCGCCCCGGCGTTCAATCCCCCGCCCTTCGCGCACTGGATCGACGGCACCACGGCAAGCGAGCCGCAAACCCAGGTCCAGGCGATCGACGCCGATACCTTCGTCATCCGCCAATCGGTGAAGACCAATTTCGAAGCGCCGTTCCTTTATCTGCTGTTCGGCCACAAGGGCGCCCTGCTGATCGATACCGGTGCCGGCGGGCTTGCCGTGCGGCCGACGGTGGAAAAGGTCATCGCGCAATGGCGCCAGGCCCACGGCGGCCGCCCACTGCACCTCACCGTGGCCCATTCGCACAGCCATGGCGACCACCACGCCGGTGACAGCGAATTCGCCGGCCGGCCCGATACCACCGTGGTCGGCCTCGCCCCGACCGACGTGGCCAGCGCGTTCCACGTCGCCGATTGGCCCAACGGCATCGGCACGCTGGACCTGGGCCGCCGCGTGCTGCGCGCCATTCCCACGCCCGGGCACCAATCGGCGCATGTCATGATCTATGACCCGCGCACCCGCCTGCTGTTTTCCGGGGACATGCTCTATCCTGGCCGGCTCTATGTGCCGGAAAACCACTTCGCCGAATTCCGCGCCAGTGCCCACCGCCTGGCCACCTTCGCGCAAACGCATCCGATCCGCGCCCTGCTGGGCGCCCATATCGAGATGACCACCACGCCGGGCCTGGATTATCCGAACGAAGCCCCCACGCATCCGGCCGAACACGGCCTGGCCCTATCCCCGGCCGCGATTGCCGAACTCGTGAAGGTGGTGGACGGCATGGGCGACACGCCGGTCAAGGTCGTACAGGCCGATTTCATCGTTTTCCCGGTAGAGCCGCGGCCGAACTGATGAATACTCAAATTAGATAACTAAAAATATTGAAATTACTGTAATTATTTCATTACATATATCTCAATACATTCTACCTACAACAACCGAATAGTACGGTGCATTTAAATTTGAAAAAAGCGAAATATCTGCAACCAAGAATATATTTTTACCCCTTTTTACACGATATAAAATTATATCGTGCATAGAATCTCTATCATGAGTAATTATCTCAGAGCAACCTCCTACAAACATTCTCAAATAATCCGAATCTTTACGAATAATTAGTTCCGGTAAAAATGGATAGAATGCATTTAAACCCAACATAGCACAGGCCATACTGTGACCTATTTTGGCCAAAAGAAGAACCAGCTCTTGAAATGCAACGCCACATCGTATTTCAATGCGGCGAGCACCCAGCCTTTTCGCGATCTCATTCATTCGGGCGTTGGCCACGGCCATCCCCCCCGGATAAATCACTATAAGTCTGCGCTCCCACGCCTCATCCCATTTTTTCTTACGAAAAAAGTACGGCCGCGCCATTTTTACGAGGGCAATGGAAAGAGGGTGCTGAGCCACTGGGACTTCGACAGAAACAGGGATTTCAGCACCCTCGAAATACGCACTAACGGGGAACGTTGAAGGCCTTTCACGCGGCCGCTTCGAGGGAAGGTTGAAGTGCGCGCGCAAGGGTCCAAAAACCCGCTTAGCAACCTTCTGCTCAAATGATGATGTGATCCCCTCACATTTTGCACAAGATGCTTCGGGGAGAAGATACCTACCATCTAAACTTTCGGGAATGATATGTTCAAGACCAAGCCGACGATCAGGTTGGCTCTGCGAATATGATCGGGCACCGCAATAGATACACTGCCCCACCGGAGCATATCGCCAGCGTAGGTCGCGCTCATTCGGATTAAAAACTATAAGATCTTCATAGGATGATTTCATATATCACTATGGCTTTCGCAGTAATATACAATATTAATTCCGATCCAATGAAATTTACAACAGATAAAATTCCAATAGAATATCAGATTTTTGCAATTTACCCCCTACCCCGCACTCCCCACCACCAGGCACGCCAGCGCCATCAGAAACCCTGCCGTCCGGTTCGACCGGAACCGCGCCAGGGCATTGTCGCCATCGTCAACCTCCAGGCTCAAGGCCTGCCAGCCAAGGTGCAGCGCCACCGGCAAGAGGGCGAGCAGGGCCAGCGGATCGGGCCTGACCAGCCAGAACGCCAGCGCCCAGAGTGCCACGGCGGCAGCGTAAAACGCGGTGACGCCGGGCTTCACCTTGTTGCCGAGCGCGCGCGCGCTGGAGCGGATGCCGACCATCGCGTCGTCCTCGCGGTCTTGCAGCGCGTAGATCGTGTCATAGCCGATGCACCAGCACATCGCGCCGGCATAGAGCGCGGCCAGGGCGCCCAGGCCGGTGTCGCTCACCGCCACCCAGCCGGTGGGCGCGCCCCAGGTGAAGACGAGGCCGAGCCAGGCCTGCGGCCACCAGGTGATGCGCTTCATGAACGGATAGGCGGCGACCAGCGCCAGGCTGCCCAGCGCCACGATCTGCGCCTGCCAGCGCAATTGCAGCAACACGACAAGGCCGACGGCGGCCAGCAGGCCGAGCCAGGCCCAGGCCGCTTTCTTGCGCACGCGGCCGCTGGCCACCGGGCGTTGCGCGGTGCGCGCCACTTGCGCGTCGAGATCAGCGTCGACGATGTCGTTGTAGACGCAGCCTGCCCCGCGCATGGCGATCGAACCCAGCAGCATCCACGCCACCAGGTGCCATTGCCGCGCGCCGCCGGCCAGGAACACGCCCCAGGCACAAGGCCAGAACAGCAGCCACCAGCCGATCGGCCGGTCCAGCCGGGCCAGCAACGCATAATCGCGCAAGGGTTGCGGCAGGCGCGCGACAAGGCCGCGATGCTCGCTGTCGGGGACGATCTGGTCGGTTGCGGTGGTCATGCCCGCCGGTTCCTGCGCCGCTTTGAGCTTGGCTGCAAGGGGATGGGCCCGCAAGGGGACAGATTGCCCGAAGCCGCCCGCCTGCCTATGAACCGGCCGATGACCGATCACCTGCCCGCCACCCCCGCCTGGCCACCGCGTTCCGCCCCCCGCCTGTTCGTGCCGCAACGGCTGGAGGAAGGCGCCAGCGTGCTGCTGGAAGGCGGGCAGGCACACTATCTGGGCAAAGTGATGCGCGCGGGCGCCGGCGATGCCGTGGTGCTGTGCGACAACCAGACCGGCGAATGGCTGGCCCGCGTGGCGCACGCCGGCAAGCGCGACATGGCCCTGACCGTGGAGCGGCAACTGCGCGACCTTGAGGCTGTGCCCGACTTGTGGCTGTGCCCGGCGCTCTTGAAAAAGCAGGCGTTCGACTGGGTGCTGGAAAAGGCCACCGAACTGGGTGCGGCGCAGATCCGCCCCGTGATCACCCACCGCTGCGTGGCCGACAAGCTCAATGCCGAACGCGCCACCACGATCGTGACCGAGGCGGCCGAGCAATGCGCACGCACCGCCCTGCCCGCGCTGGCCGATCCCGTGAAGCTGGAGGCGCTGCTGCGCGATTGGCCCGAAGACCGCGCGCTGTTCTTTGCCGATGAGCAGGGCGGAGACCCGGCCGCAGCAGCCTTTGCCGCGCACAATGGCCCGGCGGCGCTGTTGATCGGGCCGGAAGGCGGTTTTGACGAAGCCGAGCGCGCGCTCGTCCGCGCGCATCCTGCCGCCCGCGCCATCACGCTGGGGCCGCGCATCCTGCGGGGCGAAACCGCCGCGCTCGCCGGTCTGGCATTGTGGATGGGAGTTGCGGGGGATTGGGGGCGGTAGGCCCCTTTGTCGTCACCCCGGACTCAGCCCCGGGGTGACGACACGGACAGGCTCAAAGGCGCTCGGCGTGCCAGCGCAAGTGGTCTTCCATGAAAGTGGAAATGAAGTTGTAGCTGTGGTCATAGCCCGGCTGCAGGCGCAGCGTGAGGTCGACTCCCGCCGCCTCGCACGCGCTGGCGAAGAGTTCGGGGCGCAGTTGTTCGGCCAGGAAGCCATCGGCATCGCCCTGGTCGACCAGGATCGCGCCGGCCGGGCGCTTGCCGTCTTCCACCAGCGCGGTGGCATCGTGCGCACGCCACGCGGCGCGGTCTTCGCCCAGGTATCCACCCAGCGCCTTGTGCCCCCAGGGCACCTGGCCCGGCGCCACGATCGGCGCAAAGGCGGAAAGCGACTTGAACGTTTCGGGATAGGTCAGCCCCAGGGTGAGCGCGCCATGGCCACCCATCGAATGGCCCGTGATCCCCATGCGATCGAGGTCCACCGGGAAATGCGCTCCCAGCAAGGCGGGCAGTTCCTGCGACACATAGTCCCACATGCGATAGTGCGCCGCATAGGGTTCTTGCGTGGCGTTGACATAGAAGCCAGCGCCCAGGCCGAAATCATAGGCGCCGGCCGGATCGTCGGGCACGTTTTCGCCGCGGGGCGAGGTATCGGGCGCCACGAAGACCAGGCCCAGTTCAGCGCAAAGCCGGCGATACTCGCCCTTGTCCGTCACATTGGCGTGGGTGCAGGTGAGCCCGGAAAGATAGAGCAGCACGGGCAGCTTGGCCCCCTGCTGCGCCTGGGGCGGCACGAAGACCGAAAAGGTCATCGGCGTGGCCGTGGCAGTAGAGGCATGCTTGTACACCCCCAGCACGCCGCCGTGGGCCCGGCTGGTCGAAACGGTTTCCAACGTCATTGCACCTGTCCATAGTTGTGCAGTGCGCAGATCTTGTGGCCATCAGGATCGCGCAAGTAAGCCAGATAATAGGGGCTGCCCTGGCGTGGCCCCGGCGGATCTTCGCACGGCGTGCCGCCATGCTCCAGGCCGGCCGCATGCCAGGCATCGGCCTGTTCGGGCGTCATGGCAAAGCCCACGGTAAAGCCGTTGGCGCACGTGGCGGGTTCGCCGTTGATCGGCAACGTCAGGATGAAGATGCCGCCGTTGTGCACATAGATCAGCCGCCCCTTCTTGCGATCGACGATGCCCTCGGGCCCGCCGAACGTGGCAAAAGTGGCATCGTAGAATGTCTTGGCACGATCAATATCGTTCGTGCCGATCATCAGGTGGCTGAACATTGGCTTTCGTCTCCCCGGTTGCGGCATGCCGCTGCCGCGCGTTGCGGGGTGTGCCCGGCAGCGGCCCTGCCGGTCAAGTGCCCGCGTGGACCGATCGTGGCGGGGGCGTGCTTATTGCTGCGCGGCAGAGTCCGCCGGGGGCGCGGCCTGGCCCTGGCTGACGGCGGCGCGCAGTTCCTTGAGCCCATAGGGCTTGTTGATCACCGGCACGCCGGGCCAGCGCTCAACGCCGATCCCCTCGCCATAACCGGTGGCAAAGGCAAAGGGCACGCCCAGCTCGATCAGCTTGTCGGCCACGGCCGCACTGGTATCCACGCCCAGGTTGAAATCGAGCAAGGCAAAGTGGAACGGACCCTGGTCCAGCATGCGCAACGCGTCACGCACCGTGGGCGCGGTGCTCACCGCCGCAGCGCCCAGTTCGCGCAGCGCATCCTCGCCATCGAGCGCAATGATCATGCTGTCTTCCACCAGCAGGACGTTGCACCCGTCGAGCGGGGTGGTCGCGCCGCCCAGGCTGATCGGCATGGGCCCGCTGTGGCGCGCCGCCGTCACCCCTGCCACGCACGGTTCGGGCAGCGTGAAACGGGCGTGTACCCCGGCCGGCAGATAGGAAATCTGCGCCGTGCCGCCCAGGTCATAGGGGATCGATCGCTCGATGATGGTGCTGCCAAAGCCGCGCCGGGTGGGCGTCGCGACGGGGGGGCCGTCGCGCTCTTGCCAGTCCAGCGCCAGCCCGCCATGCACGTCGCGCTCCCACGAGAGATGCACGGTGCCCTGCCCGGCAAGCGCGCCGTATTTCACGGCGTTGGTCATCAATTCATGGATCACCAGGGCAATGGTGACATAGGCCGTGGGATAGAGCAGCACGTTCTCGCCCTGCGCCACGACGCGTTCGGACTGCGCGCGCAGATAGGCGCCGGCTTCTATTTCCACCAGATCGGCCAGCCGCGCCGGGCCCCAGCGATCGGCGGTGATCTGGTCGTGCGCGCGGGCGAGCGAGCGGATGCGATCATCCAGCGTGGTGATGAACCCGGCCACGTCGGCGGCACCATCGCGGGTCTGGGCGATAAGCCCGCGGATCAGCGACAGGATGTTGCGTACCCGGTGGTTGAGTTCGGCGATCAGCAGTTCCTGCCGTTCCGAGGCGCGCGCGCGCTCCGCCCCGGCGGTTTCAGCCAGGCGCACCAGAACTTCCAGCATGCCCACGCGCAGCGCCTCGGCCACGCGGCGCTCGGCCGGGGTGAAGGGTTGGCTGGTGCCCTTGACCAGTTCCGCCCACGCCTCGAAACTCTTGCGCGGGGTAAGGCGCGGGCCATTGGGGCCGTAGACGATTTCCTTTTCCGGCTTGCCGCCCCAGCGCACTTCGCGCAGGCGTTCGGCGCGGAACAACACGATGTAGTCGCGCGGCTCTCGAGACAGCGGAATGGCCAGCATGCCGGCGGCCACATCGCCATGCGCGGCGGCCGAAGGCAATTGCGCGGCGATGGTTTCGGTGGCGAAGACCTGGCCCGACGACACGCGGTTGAGCAGCCGCACCACGTCTTCGAACTGCGCAGGATTGGGCGTCAGCCCCACCAGCGAGGTTTGACCGCGCACGTGGACACCGATGCCATCGGCGGGAATGGCATCGTCGATCACGTCGGCCAGCCATTGCGGATTGTCGAGCAGGTCGTTGTCCTGCGCCACGGTGGCCAGCAGGCGGTCGGTCACGGCGCGGCCGCGCGCTTCGTATTCGCGGGCCTGGGCATTCTCGCGCGCGTCGAGCATCAGCGAGAACATCTGGCCGAACAGTTCGGCCGCGCTGCGCGCCGCCATGCTGGGCAGGCGCGGGGCATAGTGGTGGCACGCGAACAGGCCCCACAGCTTGCCCCCCACCACGATCGAGATGGATAGCGAGGCGCACACGCCCATGTTGCGCAGATACTCGACGTGGATCGGCGAGACCGCGCGCAGCAGCGACAGCGACTGGTCGAGCAGCTTGCCGTCGGGATCGCGCTGCGGCATCAGCGGCACCGGGGTTGAACCCACATCGGCAATCACGCGAAAGGTGTTGCGCAGATAGAGCTTGCGGGCCTGGGACGGAATGTCGCTGGCCGGATAGTGCAGGCCTAGAAAACTGTCGACGCCGTGGCGCACGGACTCGGCCACCACTTCACCCGATTCCTGCGCATCGAAGCGATAGACCATCACCCGGTCGAAACCGGTAATCGCGCGCACCTGGCGCGCGCCTTCGCGCAGGAACGCAGGCAGGCCATCCACCTGCTGCAACCGCGCGATCATGCTGCGCACGACCGATGTCGCTTCAAGCGGTTCGGCTGCTGCCGGCTCCGCCTCGATCACGATCTCTCGACCGGAAAAATGCACGGCCACATCGAACGGCGGCCGATCGGCCAGCAATGGCACGCCAAAGATCCGCTCCACTGCGTCGGGCCCGCGCAGCGTGGTCAGGCGGTTGCGAATGGTGTGGATCGCCTCGCGATCGATCAGGTCGGAAAGCGGCTGGCCCAGCGCGGTTTCGGGCGATGTGCCGGTGAATTCGGCAAGGTTTTCCGAAACCCGCGCCACCATCCAATCGGGCGTCACCGCCACCAGAAAGCCGAAGGGCTGGATGATGCCCAAGACATGGATCGGCTCGCGATCACAATTGCTGAGATCTACAGCAAAGGCTCCCGCCCCATTGCCGGGAACCTGGCCGTCCGATTCAGAGTGTTTGGTCATCCGTGCTGCGCATAACGCACGGATGCAAAAAAGGTGCCGGAAAAATCCGGCACCCGTGCGGTTTTTCAGGCCGGCACGCCGGGTACCGGTTGGGCCGCGATGGCCGGCGCTTCGAAACTGGCCATGGGCCAGGCGCAATAATCGGCAGCGTAATAGGCGCTGGGGCGGTGGTTGCCGCTTTCGCCAAGGCCGCCGAACGGCATGTTGGCCGCAGCCCCGGTGGTCGGGCGGTTCCAGTTGACGACCCCGGCGCGCACGAACAGGCGGAATTCATCCCAAAGCGCCGGATCGGCGGAGATCAGGCCGGCCGAAAGACCAAATGCGGTGTCGTTGGCGCTGGCCAGTGCCGCGGCAAAATCGGGCACCCGGCGCACGCTCAGCACGGGCGCGAACACTTCGCGATCGGGCACGGCAAGCCCGGTCACATCCAGGATCACGGGGGCAAAGAACGCCTCGCGCCGCCCGTCCTGCGCCGCTTCGGCCAGGATGGTGCGGGCGCCGCCTGCCACTAGGTCGCGCACCGCAGCGCGTGCGCCACGCGCCTGCGCGTCGCCCACCAGCGGGCCCATGAACGCCTCGCCCGGCTCGTCCCACGCGGCGATCGGCAGGCGCTGCGCCAGGTCTGCCAGCGCATCGACCACGCTGTCACCCCAGGCGCCTTCGGGCAGGATCAGCCGCCGCGCGCACGAACAGCGTTGGCCGCTGGTGACAAACGCCGAATGCACGATCAGGCTGGCCACCGCAGCCGGATCGCCATCCCAGGCCACCAGCGGATTGTTGCCGCCCAGTTCCAGCGCCAGGACCACGTCGGGCCGGTCGGCAAACTGGCGGCGGAAAATCTGGCCGGCCGTGGCCGAGCCGGTGAACAGCAGGCCGTCGATACGGCCCTTGAGCAGCGCTTCACCCGTCTCGCGCCCGCCCTGCAAGATGTTGAGCACGCCATCGGGCAGCCCCGCCTCGCGCCACAGGCCGACCATGGCAGCACCGGTCGCCGGCGTCAGCTCCGATGGCTTGAACACCACGGTGTTGCCGGCCAGGAGCGCCGGCACGATGTGCCCGTTGGGCAGGTGACCGGGGAAGTTATAGGGGCCCAGCACCGCCATCACGCCATGGGGGCGATGGCGCAGCGTGGCGCTGCCGAACGGCATTTCAGCCTGCCGCATGCCGGTGCGCTCGGCCTGGGCGGCGATGGATACGGCCACCTTGCCCGCCATGCCGGCCTGCTCGGTGCGGGTTTCCCACAGCAGCTTGCCGGTTTCCGCGCTGATCAGTTCGGCAAGCGCGGGGCTGGCCTTGACCAGGGTGGCATAGCGCTGGGCAATCGCCACCCGCTCTTCCAGCGGGGTGCGGGCCCAGGCCGGGAACGCAGCGCGGGCCTTGTCCAGCGCGGCGGTGCAGGCGGCCGCATCGGCCACATCGCCTTCCCACACCACGCGGCCATGGGCCGGATCAAACGACTGGAGCCTTTGGGTCACGGCAGTCAACTCACGATCAGGGCGTCGCCCGGGCGAATGCCCAAGGCGGCCAGGGTTGTTTCGGGAACGACCAGCGCGTCTTCGCCGATGCGCGCCGGCGTCAGCGTGGCCCGGAACGAGGCCAGGCCCGGCGTTGCCACCAGGTGGAGCCGATCATCGGGCCCGCTTTCCACCACGCCGGCGGCGGCGGGCAGGCTGCGCGCATTGCGAATGGTGCGCAGCTGGTCGCGCGGAGCAGTCACGGTGGGGCCACCGTCAAAGATGTCGATCAGCCCCGAACGGGTAAAGCCTTCGTCTTCCAACATCGCCAGCGCGCGCTCCCCATGGCGATGGACCTTGCCGATCGCCTCGCGCGCGGCCGGATCCACCAGTTCCAGATAGATGGGGTGGCGCGGCGCCAGGTCCAGGATGAACTGCCCGTCGGTGGCGGTGATCATCCGGTCGGCATCCTCGAACGGCAGGCGAAAGAACTTGGCGGCGATGCCATGCCAGAACGGGCTTTCGTCACGCTCGTCGAACCAGCCGCGCAGTTCGGCCATGATCGTGGCGGCAAACAGATCGCGGTTGGCGCCGATCAGGGCATAGCGCGCGCGGGCCAGCAGCGACCCCGCCCCGCCCTGCCGCTTGCGCGGGCGCAGGAACAGCGATCCCACTTCCGAAGCGCCGGTGCATTCGTTGACCAGCACCAGCGCCTGGTGATCGAACCGCGTGCCCGTGGCCGACGAATACTGCGCCAAGGTCATGACGCGGAACGAAAAGTGTGGCCGGTGCAGCCCGACCCCGCCCTTGATCCCGGCCACGCCTTCGATCATGCCGGTGTCGAGATCTTCCAGCATCAGCGTATACCACGCCTCGGCCGGGGCGACTTCACGGGCAAAGCTCTGCGCCGAAAGCGCCAGCCGCTCGGCCAGCAAGCCACGGTCTTCGGGCAGGCTGGTGAAGCCCTTGCCCGAAAGGAACGCCAGATCGAGCAGGGCATCGATGTCGGCCGGCCCGGCCGGCCGCACCACCAGCATCAGGCCGCCACCGCGCTGGCGGCGTGACCCAAGCCCCAGCCGCGCCCGCGCGCATCGGCCAGCGTCGCGTCGAGGCGGGCCAGCGCCTCGTCCACTTCAGCCGCCGTGATCAGCAGCGAAGGCAGCATGCGGATGCAGTTCTCGCCGCCGCCCGCCACCAGCAGGCCATGCTCGCGCGCCAGGGCCATCACCTCGCGGTTGTTGGCATGCAGCTTGAGCCCCATGAGCAGGCCCTTGCCGCGCGTTTCCACGATCTGATCGGGATAGCGCCCGGCAAGCTGGGCAAAGCCGGTGTAGAAACGGTCGGACATGGCGGCAACATGCGCCAGCGTGGCGTCTTGCGCAATCACGTCGAACACGGCGAGGCCCACGGCCATCGCCAGCGGATTGCCGCCAAAGGTGGTGCCATGCACGCCCGTCACCATGCCGCTGGCCGCTTCGGCCGTGGTCAGGCACGCGCCGATCGGAAAGCCGCCGCCCAGCGCCTTGGCAATGGCCATGATATCGGGCTCTGCGCCGGGAAACCACTGGTGGGCAAACAGCTTGCCGGTGCGGCCCATCCCGCTTTGCACTTCATCGTGGATCAGCAGCACGCCGTGTTCGCGCGTGAGGCGGCGCAGTTCCAGCAGGAACTCGCCCGACAGCGCCCGCGCGCCGCCTTCGCCCTGCACCGGCTCCACGATCACCGCCGCCGTGGTGGGGCTGGCAATCGCCTGTGCCAGGGCGGGCATGTCGTCGATCGACAACTGCACATAGCCGGGCAGGCGCGGCCCGAACCCTTCGAGGTAGGTGGGATTGCCCGAGGCGTTGATCGCCGCATAGGTGCGGCCGTGGAACGATCCGGCAAAGCCGATCACGTCGATGCGTTCGGCGTTACCCTTGGCATAGTGATAGCGGCGCGCGGTCTTGAGCGCGGCTTCCACTGCCTCGGTGCCCGAATTGGCGAAATAGGCCAGGTCGGCAAAGGTGGCACCGGTCAGCTTGTCGGCCAGTTCCTCCTGGCCGGGAATGCGGAAGATGTTGGACACGTGCCACAGCTTGTGCGCCTGCGCGGTGAGCGCCTCGACCAGCGCGGGATGCGCGTGACCCAGGCTGCACGTGGCAATGCCGGCCACGCAATCGAGGAAGCGACGGCCATCGCGGGCTTCCAGCCACACGCCTTCCCCACGTTCCACTTCGATCTGGGCACGGGCATAAAGCGGCATCAGAGCTTCAGACATGACGATTTCTCCCCGCAAACGAGATCGCGGATTTTGTGTTTCTGTTGGGTTTGACCCGCCCCCCGCGCGATTGCGGGCGGGGGGCGAAACGGGATCAGGCCGCGGCGGTCATCTTGAAGATGCCCGTGGCATTGCCGCTGTCGAACGTAAGGTCGAGCTTGCCCGTGGCGGCATCGACCCGCCGCGTGATGAATTCGAAGAACGATCCCGGCACGGTCTGCGCGGTCAGCGTGCCATCGTCGGCGCGGAACGAGCGCTTCACTTGCGCGGCGCGCAATGCCGTCTGGCGCACCCGGCCCGAGGCCGAGACTTCCACCTTGTCCTTGATGCTCCGCCCGGCCTCGCGCTCGCCCTGGGCCGTTTCCTCAACGTCGCTCACCCGGTCGGTCACATGGTTGAAGGCATTGCCTTCGGTGGAAATCCAGGCGGCTTCGGCGCTTTCGGCACGCAGGATTTCATAGTCGCGCTCGAACGGCACGGGATGCTGGCGATCGAACAGCCGCATCACCACCTTGAGCGCGGCGGCCGCGTCTTCCTGCGGCACGCTGCCGCCTGCGGCAAAGCGGGCCAGGACTTGCGCCGTCGCAGCATCGAGCCGATCGAGCGCGGAGCCGAACACCCGCACCGCCGCCTTGGAAAAGGCGGGCGAGAACTGGTCCACATGCAGTTCGCTCACAAAGAACTGCGGCATCGTTTCGGCAAAGCGCGCGTGGCACCACACATGCCCGGTCATCTTGAGCCGCGGCAGGGGATAGACGCCCACTTCGACATAGCCCAGGGGTTCGAGCACGCGGCGGAACGCCTCCACCCCGTTGGGCATGGCGCAGCGCGCGCCTTGCGGCAGGGCCACCGTACGCAGCGCGCCATGGTCGAGCACGATGCGGCGACCCTGGGCCGCGCATTGCGCCACATACTCGGCGCCTTCGGGCACGCGGTCGAGCAGATCGGCAAAAAGCACGAGGTTGAGTGCCTCGGCAAAGCGCAGGGCATCGATTCCATTGACCGGAGCATGGCTGCCCACCGGCACCATCGGCGCGGCCAGCGCACGAATCCGCGCGGCCTCGGCATCGCCAAGGACATTTTCGACAAGGTCCGAGCCGCTGCTTTGTTCGATGGTTGCCAAGTTCGGCATAATGCGCCCTTTCGATCTAATATCGTCTGGACATGCTATTTATGATAGGAAAGCCGTGCTTCAAAACGGGGAAGCATCATCTGTTGATCGGGTTTTGGAATGAGCGAATCGCGTCGTGAACTCCCTTCGATGACCGCGCTGGCCTGCTTCGTGACCGCAGCGCGCGAAGGTGGCTTTTCCCGCGCCGGCGAGCAGCTCGGTCTGACGCAAAGCGCGGTCAGCCGCCAGATTGCCCTGCTGGAAGAAGCGTTGCAAACACCGCTGTTCCAGCGTCATGGCCGCCGCGTCACGCTCAACGAAGCCGGCCGCGCCTATGCCGAGGATATCGAGCCGGCGCTGCGCCGCATCCGCATGGCCACGGCCAAGGCGATGGACCGTGGCAGCCGGCGCGACCTTGCCATCGCCACGCTGCCCAGCTTTGGCATGCGCTGGCTGGCGCCGCGCCTGCCGGGGTTGACCGCGCGCCACCCGGAATTGACCGTGAACTTTGCGGCACGCTCGTTTCCGTTCGACTTGCGCGAAGAGCGCTTCGATGCCGCGATCCACTTCGGCGCCGCCGATTGGGCCGATGCCGAAATGGTGCCGCTGTTTGCCGAACAGGCCGTGGTCGCCTGCTCGCCCACCTGGCTGGCGGCCGAAGGCGTGACACAACCCCAGGACCTGCTGGACAAGCCGCTGCTATTCCAGATTTCGCGGCGGAGCGCCTGGAACCGCTGGTTTGCCATGGCCGGCATCGAAGGCCTGCCGCCGCTCAAGGGCGCGACCTTCGAACACTTCCTGATGCTGGCCCAGGCCGCCGCGGCCGGATCGGGCGCCGCCCTGCTCCCGCGCTTCCTGATCGAACCCGAACTGCAATCCGGCTCGCTGGTAACCCCCTTTGCCACCGCGCTGGTGGACGAAGGCCAATACTACCTCGTGCTCCGCCCCGACTGGCGCGACCACCCAGGGCTGGTGAAATTCCACGACTGGCTGGTAGACGCGGCCAAGGAACAGGGCGAAACGTAGCGACCCTCCCCATGAAATGGGGAGGTGGCAGGCCGCAGGCCTGACGGGGGGCCGAAACCTAGAACGTGTTGTCGCGCGGGAAGCCCACCGGCGGCAGCCGTCCGGCCGCGCCGCGCGCGACTTTCCAGGGCAGCAGGTCCTTTTCCACGCGGGTGCGGCCGGTTTCGCCGCCCATCGTCCAGGTCAGCCCGTCGTCCAGCTTGAGCGTGATCGCGTCCGACAAGCCGCCGTCGCGATAGCGTTGCAGCGTCACCCCCTGCCCCTTGGCCAGGATCGGCACTTCCGAGAGGGCAAAGATCACCAGCTTGCGATTGTCGCCCACCACGGCCACGTGATCATGCTCGGGCGCGATTTCGCGCACGATCTTGAGGGTGACGCCCGGCTTGGTCGAAACCACGCCGCGCCCCTTGCGGGTCTCGGCCAGCAGTTCGTCCATCTCGGCGGCAAAGCCGCGCCCGGTGTTGGCCGCCAACAGCAGTTGCCCCTTGGGGCGATAGACCACCAGCGCCATGATGTGCGCGTCGGGATCGATGTCCACCATGGTGCGGATCGGCTCGCCAAAGCCGCGCGCGCCAGGGAGCTTGTCCGCCCCCAGGGTATAGAACCGCCCATTGTCGAGCGCGACGAGAAGCTTGTCGGTGGTCTGCGCATGCAGCACCCAGGCCGGGCCATCGCCTTCCTTGAACTTGAATTCGGTATCGAGCGGCAAGTGCCCCTTGGCCGCACGGATCCAGCCGCGCGCGGACAGCACCACCGTTACCGGTTCCTTCTCGATCATCGCGTCCATCGAGAATTCGCGCGTGGGCGCGGCTTCGGCAATCGTGGTGCGACGGCGGCCCAGCGCGGTGTGCGGGCCATAGTCCTTGCGCAGCGCGTTCAATTCGCGCTTCAGCCGCGTGCGCTGGCGCGCCGGGCTTTCCAGCAGCGCATTGAGATCGTCCTGCTCTGACAGCAGCGCGTCGCGCTCCTTGCGCAGTTCCATCTCTTCCAGCTTGCGCAGCGAACGCAGCCGCATGTTGAGAATGGCTTCGGCCTGGCGGTCGGTCAGGCCGAATTCGGCCATCATCACCGGCTTGGGCTCGTCCTCGGTCCGGATGATCTCGATGATCCGGTCGAGGTTGAGATAGGCAATGATATAGCCTTCGAGCAGTTCGAGGCGTGCGGCGATCTTGTCCAGCCGGTGCTGCGTGCGGCGCAGCATGATGTCGATCTGGCTGATCACCCATTCCTGCAACAGCAGCTTCAAGCCCAGCACGCCCGGCGTGCGATGCGCATCGAGCACATTGAGGTTGAGGCCGAAGCGCGTTTCCAGGTCGGTCAGCCGATAGAGCGATTCCTTGAGCAGTTCGGGATCGACGTTGCGGCTCTTGGGCACCAGCACAATGCGGATGTGCTCGTCGCTTTCATCGCGCACGTCTTCCAGGATCGGCAGCTTCTTGTCGGCGATCAGGGCCGCGATCTGTTCGATCAGCTTGCCCTTTTGCACCATGTAGGGAATTTCGGAGATGACCAGCTGCCATTGGCCGCTGCCCAGCCGCTCGATCCCGGTGTCCTCCCAGGCGCCATCCTGGCCCCGCCCGTTGGAAAAGCGGCCGCGCACGCGGATCGAACCACGCCCGGTTTCATAGGCGGCGGAAATGACCGCGGGGCTGTCCACCACCACGCCGCCGGTGGGGAAATCGGGGCCATGGAACACTTCCATCAACTGCGCATGTTCGACGCCGGGATTGTCGATCAGCATCAGCGTGGCATCGACGATCTCGGCCACGTTGTGGCTGGGAATGTTGGTGGCCATGCCCACGGCAATGCCACTGGCGCCATTGGCCAGCAGGTTGGGGAACAGGCCCGGGAAGATTTCCGGCTCCTGCTCCTCGCCATTGTAGGTGGGCACGAAATCGACCGTGCCTTCGTCCAGCCCGGCCATCAGGCGGATCGCGGTGGGCGTCAGCCGCGCTTCGGTATAGCGATAGGCGGCCGCGTTATCGCCATCGATATTGCCGAAATTGCCCTGGCCATCGACCAAGGGATAGCGCAGCGCGAAATCCTGCGCCAGGCGCACCATCGCGTCATAGACGCTGGCATCGCCATGCGGGTGATATTTGCCGATGACATCGCCCACCACGCGCGCCGATTTCTTGAAACCGCCGGTGGGATCGAGCCGCAATTGCCGCATCGCCCAGAGCAGGCGTCGATGCACCGGCTTGAGCCCATCGCGCAGATCGGGCAGCGAGCGCGCGGTGATCGTGGACAGGGCATAGACCAGGTAACGCTCCGACAGGGCGGAGTCGAACGGGGCATCGACGATAGCGTCGAACGGATCTTTGAAATCATCGGCCATGGCCCGCAGGGTTTAGGCCGCGCCGGCCGATTTCGCAACGCACTGTCGTGAACAAAACGAAACCGCCGGAACTGTCACCCCCACGGGCCATTGTGGGCAGGTACCCCCGAATTGACGGAGAAATGCCATGGCCAAACGCGTGTTGATCCTCGCCACCGACGGCTTTGAACAATCGGAATTGATCGATCCGAAAAAGGCCCTGGAAGCCGCCGGTATCGAAACCGTCGTGGCGAGCCCCAAGACCGGCTCGATCAAAGGCTGGAACCACACCGACTGGGGTGAAAGCGTGAAAGTCGATGCCCGCCTCGATGCCGTGGAAGCAGACGATTTCGATGCCCTGCTGCTGCCCGGCGGCCAGATGAACCCCGATGCCCTGCGCCTGGAGCCGCGGGTGATCGAGCTGGTCGAGGAATTCGACGACATGGACAAGCCCATCGCGGCCATCTGCCACGGCCCCTGGCTGCTGGTGGAAGCCGATATCGTCGATGGCCGCACCGTCACCGGCTGGCCCTCGATCCGCACCGACCTGGAAAACGCCGGGGCCGATGTGGTGGACCAGGCCGTGGCGATCGACGGCAACCTGATCACCAGCCGCAAGCCCGATGACATTCCCGCCTTTGCCCAGGCGCTGATCGACGCGCTGGAAGAAGACGAGGAAGAGGAAGAGGACGAAAAGGGCTGGGACGAGGACGAAGACGCCCTGCTCAAGGACGAGGAAGAAGAAGACTAATCCCGCGCCGCGAGACGCCCGCCGCTGAGCCATTGCGCCAGCGGCGGGCTGATCGCGCGCAAGGCGCGGCCGAGCAGCAACGTCGCCCCCAGCGCCAGCAGCGGCTGAGCCAGCAGGAACAGCGGATAGAGCGGTGCCCCCAGCGGCCCGGTGAGGGTGCCGATCGCCGGCCCGGCGCACCAGATCAGAATCAGGTGACAGCAGAACAGCAGGAACATGGCTGGCTCAAGGGTTTGCAGTGCGGCGCCAACGCGCGTTTCCGCCAGGCGCCAGGCCAGCGCCCAGAAACATAGCGCCGTGGCGCAGCGCATCGCCAGGTCCACTCCGGCGATCAGCAGCGGCGAGGCCCAGCCCTGCGCCTCGCCATAGAGTTCCAGCCAGATCTTCACCCCGGCCAGCACCAGATAGGGCGTCACGATCAGCGCTAGCGGCCCGCTGGCAATGCGCGCGGCGGCGTCGCGGCGACGCACCAGGATGCCCAGCACGAAGAAGCCCAGGATCGAGGGGCGCTGCAACAGCGGGAAGACCGGCGGCGCCAGACTCCAAGCCAGCGCAGCCACCGCCACCACCGCCAGCGTGCGATCCCCCTGCCGCACCAGCAGCGGGGCCATCAGCAAGCACAGGAACAGATCGCGCAGGAACGGCATCTGCACGTTGATTTCGTTGGGATGGACAAGACCGGTCAGTTCATTGGCCAGCCAGCCCCACGAGGTGGGCTGCGGCGCATAGAGCCAACCGAGCCACGCCGCGCCGGAAACCACCACGATGGCAATGGCATTCCACGCCAGCATCGGCACCAGCACGGTGCGCGCCTTGCCCACCAGGAACGCGCGCGCGCCGCGCCGGACCAGCGAAGGGCCGACCAGCCAGCCCGAAACCAGGCTGAGCAGCGGCACCGACGAACGCGCCAGCAACTCGATCAGCCCCCAGCGCAGCAATCCCTGCGGCGTATGGTCGAGCGCGGTCAGCGCCGGGCCATAGAGTCCCGTCCAGGCGTGGACATAGACGATGCCCAGGATGCACAAAACGCGAGCCAGGCCGATCGCACGCGAGGTGCGCACACGGGTTTGGGCAAACGTCTCGCTTTCCTGGAACACGGGGCCTGACATCCTTGCATCTGGCCCCCACCGCGCGATGGCGCGGCTGGGCCATGGATGTCAAACCCGCCAAGCGGCCAAACGTGCCCCGCCCGCGTTATCCGGCGTAATATCCCACGCCGACAATGTGATCGCCCACCCGCTGCACCAGCGAGCGCTTGTGCTCCACGCGGTTGTCCGCGCGGTTGAGCCACACGTAATCGACGCGGCCGCCACCCTTGGCCTTGGCGAGCGCGATCATGTCCCGCACCAGCGGCTTGCCTTCGGCATCGGTCATGTCGGTGGCATCGCTGCCCACCAGCTTGGGATCGGCGCCCGACGCTTCATAGCGGCCGGTCATGCTGAACACGAAGACGTAGAGTTCGCGGGTGTGGAACGCGCCGGCCGGATCGTTGAATTCGGCAAAGGCCTTTTGCGGGCCCACGCCTTTCAGTTCGGCCACGGCGCGGGTGAGCAGGGCCTGGGCGTCGGCCGATCCGGCATGCGTCGCGGCCTGCGCCGGTGCCGGCACGAAAGCCAGGGGCACCAGGGCCGCGCATGCGAAGGCGGGCGCCAGAATCAGGCGGAGAAACTTGGGCAACATCGATCGAACCTCCTTGGACGCGTGGGTCAACGCCCCGGAAGAAACGCCGCGCGGCGGACTATCGCGCGATCCCTCGTGGGTGAGCATGCTCTACCCCCGCGCCGCGCACGCGTCGGTGCGCTAGATCAAATGCGGCAAATTTCGGGAACCATCCCCCGGCCCTGCCCCTTGGACGCAGCAAGAGCCTCACGTTCCAGGAGACATGCCATGCCCCAAGGCAGCAAGGACGCCTATACCGACAAGCAGAAGCGCAAGGCCGAACATATCGAGGAAAGCTATGAGGATCGTGGGCTGAGCAAGGACGAAGCGGAAAAGCGCGCCTGGGCCACGGTCAACAAGCAGGACGGTGGCGGCAAGAAATCCGGCTCGGGCCGCAAGGGCTGATTGCCCGATAGCAGCGAACCCTGGATTTGATCCGGGGTTCGCTTCTTGCCAGCTCAGCCCAGCCAGTCCACCACCTGGCGCGCCACGTCGTTGGCGGCCTGGTTCAACGCTGGCCCGATCGCCTGGGCATCATCGTCGATATTGGGCACGCGTGCTTCAAAGCGGCGCGTTTCGATGCGGCCGCCGGGTGCTTCCTTGACCGCGTCAAAGCGCACCACGGCGCTGCGGCTGGGCAAGTCATAGCCCATCGCCAGCAAGCGGCCAGACAGCCGCTGTTCCCACTGGTTCACGTCGCTTTCCACCACCAGGTGGCCGCCCTTGGCCCGCAGCGTCTCGGCGATGAGGTGCTGGAACTGGCGGGCGGGGCGTTCCACCCACTGCGTCTTTTTGAGATAGGCCACGTTGCTGGCGTCGATCTGCACCGGCACGCGCAGCACGGATACGCGCGCATCGGCGGCCGGCTCCATTACCACCACCGATTTGGCCAGCGTGCCCGTGGCGCCCTGGCCGGCAGGCACGGTGGCCTCGGGGGTGAGCGCCAGCAGGCTGGCCGGCGCCTTGGCGCCGATGCTGACGCAGCCCGACAGGCCAACGCTGGCAGCCAGCAGCACGGCAAGGGCCGGACGCGGCGCGGGGAAGAGCAAACGCAGTGTCATGTCAAACTCCCCTGGCGGCGATCAATGCTTGTAATCGGGCAGCTTGGGACTGCCAAACACGCTGCTGACGCCGCGATCGTTGATGCGATCGGTCAATTCGCGCAAGGACCGGGTGGTGGCCTGGAGATCGCGCATCGCCGCTTCGGCCGCCGGCAGCGTCTTTTCATCGAACTGCTTGAGGCCGGGTTGCGCCGCATTGGCCGTGGCGTTGAGCGCATCGGCCGCCCCTTGCGCCGACTTGAGCGTGTCGCGCAGCTGCTTGGCCAGGCCATTGCCCTGGTCGTTGAGCAGGTTGTCGGCAGAGCCGGCCACCTTTTCGAAGGCGGACAGCGTGTAGGTCGCCTGGCGCAGCGTGGCTTGCAGTTCAGACAAGGTACGCTGCACCTGGGGCGAGGCATCGGCCAGGTTCGCGGTCATCTTGTCGGTGTGCGCCAGGATATTCTCGATCGACTTCTGGTTCTTGTCCGACAGCACCATGGTGAGCCGCTCGGTCAGCGTGGCCAGCCGTTCGAGCAGCAGCGGCGCGTTGGACAAGATTTCGCCCAGGCCCGAACGCTTGGTCGGGATCACGGGCGCGCCTTCCGGCCCCGGCTGGTCGATCGGCGGGGCGCCTTTCACCGCGCCAGCCAGCTGGATCGTGGAAACGCCGGTAAAGCTGCCCTGGATGCTGGCGGTGGTGCCCATCAGGATCGGCACGCGCTTGTCGATGGCAATGCGCACGCGCACGAACTCGGGGTCTTTCTCCCACAGCTCGATGTCCTTCACCTGGCCCGAAGGCACACCCGAAAACGACACTTCCGATCCCTTGGCCAGGCCATCGACCGATTGCTTGAAGAAGATGTCGTATTCGTTCTGCGCATGCTGGTTGAGCCGCGCGATCCAGATCGTGAGGACCGCCGCGCCGATCAGCAGCAGCAGCGTGACCGCCCCGACCCAGATATGGTTTGCCCGCGTTTCCATCGCTTATTCCTGTTCCATCGCGCCAGTGTCCGCCAGGAGACTTGGTTGCACCACACTGGCCGATTCGCGGTCTTGCGCATCCTTGGCCGCCCGGCCGCGCGGACCATTGAAATATTCCTGGATCCAGGGATGATCCAGCGCCAGCAATTCCGGGATCGTGCCCACCGCAATCACTTTCTTGTCGGCCAGCACCGCCACCCGATCGCAGATCTCGTAAAGGGTATCGAGATCGTGGGTGATCAGGAACACGGTCAGCCCCAGGGTTTCCTGCAGGCTGCGGATGAGGTTGTCGAACGCGGCGGCGCCGATCGGATCCAGCCCGGCGGTCGGTTCATCCAGGAACAGCAATTCGGGATCGAGCGCCAGCGCGCGCGCCAGGCCGGCGCGCTTCTTCATGCCGCCCGAAAGCTCTGACGGATACTTGCTGGTGGCGTTCGCCGGCAGGCCCGAAAGCAAGACCTTGTAGCGCGCGATCTCGTGGCGCAGTTCGTCGGTAATCTCGGGATAGAATTCGCGCAGCGGCACTTCCACGTTTTCCGCCACGGTCAGCGTGGAAAACAAGGCGCCGCCCTGGAACAGCACGCCCCACTGGCTGCGGATGTCGATATCCTCGTCGTCGCGCGCATCGGTGATCGACCGGCCGAGCACTTCGATCGAGCCTTCGGCCGGGATCTGCAACCCGATGATCGAGCGCATCAGCACCGATTTGCCGGTCCCCGATCCACCCACCACGCCGATGATCTCGCCGCGCTTCACGTCAAGGTCGAGCCCGTCGTGGATCACATGGTCGCCAAAGCGATTGATCAACCCGCGCACGCGGATCGGGAAATCGCCTTCGAATTCGTCGGGAATTTCGGCCAGATGGGCTGACGAGTCGTTCATGGCTCAGCCCCAGCCGATCTTGGTGAAGAACACCGCAAAGAAGGCGTCGAGCACGATGACGGTGAAGATTGCCAGCACCACGGCCGAGGTGGTGCGCGTGCCCACTTCCTCGGCATTGGTCTTGACCTGCATGCCCTGGTAGCAGCCAGCCACCGCCACGATCAGGCCGAACACCGGCCCCTTGACCAGGCCCACCCACACGTCGTGGATCGGCACCACTTCCTGGATGCGCGCCAGGAACGTGAGGAACGGAATGCCAAGGCTCACCGAGCCAAGGAAGGCGCCGCCGATGATGCCCAGCACCGAAGAATAGATGCCGAGCAGCGGCAGCATGATCATCGTGGCGATGATGCGCGGCAGGACCAGAGCCTCGGTCGGCGAAACGCCGATCGTGCGCATGGCGTCCACTTCCTCGGTCAGCTTCATCGTGCCCAGCTGCGCGGCAAAGGCCGAGCCGGAACGCCCCGCGACCATGATCGCGGTCATCAGGATGCCCAGTTCGCGCAAGGTAAGCCGGCCGACCAGGTTGATCGTATAGATTTCAGCGCCGAACTGCTGGAGCTGCACCGCGCCTTGCTGCGCGATCACCACGCCGACCAGAAAGCTCATCAGCCCGACGATGCCCAGGGCGTTGACGCCGACGAGTTCCATCTGGTGGATCAGTGCCAGGGCGCGGAAGCGGCGCGGATGGCGCAGGATCGTGCCACCGGCCGAAACCGCCTGGCCCAGGAACCCCACCACTTGCAGGAACCCGACACCCAGCGCGATGACCACTTTGCCCACTTCATCGGGCACCCGCTGCAGCAGCGGCAGGCGCGGGGCACGAATGCTCTCGCGGTTTTCGTCGGTGTCGCTGATCGCCTTGATCAGGCGCTCGGCCTCGTCCCGGCAATTGACGATGCGCGCGCCAAGCTGTTGCGACAGGCGCCACACCGTCCATGCGCCCACCGTGTCCATGCGCTCCACGTCGCGCACGTCGATTTCGTCAACGGACTCGGAAATGTGGCGCAGGCGCCGGTCCACCAGCCCCAGCGAGGATACCACCATGGGGCCGCTGAAACGCAGCACACCACCGTGCTCCGCCTGGCCCGGCTCTATCGTGAAATCGGCTAAGGCTCTCATCCTGCCCACTTCATGGGGGAAAACAGAAGGGGCGACAAGTGCATCACGTGCGGCGGAACGCATGAATGGGCGTTTCCGTTCCTTCCCGCGCTTGCGATGCCCGGCGGCAACTGGCAAGGCGCCGGCCATGAGCGAGACGAATACGCAGCAGGAATCGGGCCAGGAGCAGCTGAACGAAGCGCAGCTGGCCAAGACGTTCGAACCGGGCGCTATCGAGGCGCGCTGGTACAGCCATTGGGAAAGCCAGGGGCTTTTCCGGCCCGAGCGCGCCGATGCCACGCCGTTCACCATCGTGAACCCGCCGCCCAACGTAACCGGCTCGCTCCACATCGGCCACGCGCTGGACAACACGCTGCAGGACATCGTGATCCGCCACGAGCGCCTGAAAGGCAAGGATGCGCTGTGGGTGGTGGGCACCGACCACGCCGGCATCGCCACGCAGATGGTGGTGGAGCGCCAGCTCGAAGCCGCCCAAGACAAGCGCACCAACTACACCCGCGAGCAGTTCGTGGAGAAAGTGTGGGAATGGAAGGCGGAAAGCGGCGGCACGATAACGCGCCAGCTGCGCCGCCTGGGCTGTTCGATGGACTGGAGCCGCGAACAGTTCACCATGGACCCGCATTTCACCCGCGCCGTGGTCAAGGTCTTCGTCGATCTGCACAAGCAGGGCCTGATCTACCGCGACAAGCGGCTGGTGAACTGGGACCCCAAGCTCAAGACCGCGATTTCCGACCTGGAAGTGGAAACGCGCGAAGTCCAGGGCCACTTCTGGCGCTTCCGCTACCCGCTCGCCGATGGCGTGACGCTGGATAGCGGCGCCGATCACATCGTGGTGGCCACCACGCGCCCGGAAACCATGCTGGCCGACATGGCCGTGGCCGTGCACCCCGACGACGAGCGCTATAAAAGCGTGATCGGCAAGCACGTCGTGCTGCCGCTGACCGGCCGGCGCATTCCCATCGTGGCCGACGAACACGCCGATCCGGCGCTGGGCACGGGCGCGGTCAAGATCACGCCGGGCCACGATTTCAACGATTTCGAAGTGGGCCGCCGCGCGGGCATCGAAGCGCGCGACATGCTCAACATGCTCGACGCCGAAGCGCAGGTGGTGCAGACCGCCGATGGCCTGATCCCGCAAGAGTTCCTGGGCCAGGACCGCTTCTTCGCGCGCAAGGCCGTGGTCGAGGCGCTCAAGGCGGAAGGCCTGCTGGTGCCCCATGTCACCAAGGACAAGGAAGGCAACGAGACCGAGCACGACGCGGAGCCGCGCACGATCCAGACGCCGTTCGGCGATCGCGGCGGCGTGGTGATCGAACCCTGGCTGACCGACCAGTGGTATGTGAACGCGGAGTTCCTCGCGCGCCGCCCGATCGAGGCGGTGCGTTCGGGCGCCATCGAGATCGTGCCCAAGTCGTGGGAAAAGACCTTCTTCAACTGGATGGAAAACATCCAGCCCTGGTGCGTCAGCCGCCAGCTGTGGTGGGGCCACCGCATTCCGGCGTGGTACGATGCGGAAGGCACGCCCTATGTGGCCGAGACCGAGGAAGAAGCACAGGCGCTCGCCGGCAACAAGCCGCTGACCCGCGACGAAGACGTGCTCGACACCTGGTTCTCCTCCGCCCTTTGGCCCTTCGCCACGCTCGGCTGGCCGGACGAGACCGAACTGGTCAAGCGCCACTATCCGAACGATCTGCTGGTTTCGGGCTTCGACATCCTGTTCTTCTGGGATGCGCGCATGGCCATGCAGGGCCTGCACTTCATGGACGAAGTGCCGTGGAAGCGGCTCTATCTCCACGGGCTGGTGCGCGCGGCCGATGGCCAGAAGATGTCCAAGTCCAAGGGCAACGTGGTCGATCCGCTGGGCCTGATCGACAAGTACGGCGCCGACGCGCTGCGCTTCTTCATGGCTGCGATGGAAAGCCAGGGCCGCGACGTGAAGATGGATGAGAAGCGGGTGGAGGGCTATCGCAACTTCGCCACCAAGCTGTGGAACGCGGCGCGCTTCTGCCAGGCCAACGGCATCACCGCGTCCACCACGCTCGAAGCGCCGGCCGCGACGAGCGCGGTCAACCGCTGGATCGTGGGCGAAGTGGTGGAAACCGTCGCCGCGCTCGATCAGGCCATGGCCGATCTGCGTTTCGATGCGGCGGCCAACACGATCTATCACTTCGTGTGGGACACGTTCTGCGACTGGTACATCGAACTGATCAAGGGATCGTTCGACGATGAAACCCGTGCCGTGGCCGGCTGGGTGCTCGACCAGATCCTGGTCATGCTCCACCCGTTCATGCCCTTCGTCACCGAAGAACTCTGGCATGCGCTTGGCGCCCGCCAGAACGAGTTGATCGTCGCCCGCTGGCCCGCCCCGCAGGCCTCGGTCGATGCCGCCGCCAAAGGCGAAGTGGAGTGGCTGATCGCGCTGGTTTCGGCCCTGCGCACCGCCAAGAACGAACTGGGCATCGCGCCCGGTGCGCGTCTTGAGGCCTATCTGGCCGAGCCGAGCGCACAGACCGCCGCGACCATCGCCGCCAACCCGGCCGCGATCGAGCGCCTCGCCCGCCTTTCGGCGATCCATTTCGCCTCAGCACCCGCCGGCGCGGCGATGCAGATCGTGGCCGGTGACGCGACGCTGGTGGTGCCGCTTGACGGCGTGATCGACATCGCCGCCGAAAAGGCCCGCCTGGAAAAGGCCCTGGCCGCCGCGCAAAAGGAAGCAAAGGCGCTGGAAGGCCGCCTGGGCAATCCCTCGTTCGTCGAACGCGCCAAGCCCGAAGCGGTAGAAAAGGCCCGCGCCGACCACGCCCACCACAGCGCCGAAGCCGAGCGATTGAGCGCGGCCCTGGCGCGGCTGGGGTAACGGTGGCGCAAGGCCTTCTTCCTCTCCTCCTCTTCAGAGGAGGGGATCGAGGGGTGGTGGCGCCCGGCACGGGCGCAGCGTTGTGCTCACCACCCCCACCCCCCTCCTCTGAAGAGGAGGGGGCTTATAATGCGCCCCAGATACTCCCCGTGCCGGGGAGGATGGCTTGACCATCGCCCTTGCCACGACCACGCCGGGCGAGCCGGAAATCTTCGCCTCGCTCCAGGGCGAAGGCCCATCGGCCGGGCGGCCCTCGTTGTTCATCCGCCTGTCGCGTTGCAACCTGGCCTGCCAGTGGTGCGACACGGCCTATACCTGGCGCTTTACCGGCGACAATCGCCCGCACCGCGATGGCCTGGCGTTCGAGCGCCAGGCCAACCAGTTGGTCCTGCAAGAAGACGACATCGTTGCCCGCCTGCTGGCTTTTCCGCAGGACCGGCTGGTGGTGACCGGTGGGGAGCCGCTGTTGCAGGCCCCGGCCCTGGCCCGCGTGCTGGCCGCGCTCAAAACCGCGCGGCCGGGCTTGCATGTGGAGATCGAAACCAACGGCACCGTGGCGCCTGCGCCCGCCATCGATCCGCTGATCGACCAGTTCAATGTCTCGCCCAAGCTCGCCCATTCCGGCAATCCGGCCGACCTGGCGCTCATCCCGGCCCGGCTCGCCGCCTGGGCGGCCGAGCCCCGCGCCTTCTTCAAGTTCGTGGTGGCAAGCCCCGAGGACTGCGATGAAGTGGCCGCGCTCCAGGCCACTTACGGCATCCCCGGCGAACGCCTGTTCGTGATGCCCGAGGGGACCGACAGCGACACCGTAAGATCGCGCGAAAAATGGCTTTCGGCCCTGGCGCTGCAACACGGCTGGCGCATGAGCGACCGGCTGCACATCCATCTCTACGGCGACACGCGCGGAACCTGAGGCAAGCTGCGGAACCATTCGTCGCAAGGCCCCTGCCCGCTGCCCCGCGCGGTTGCTATGCCATTGCCGGGAACAGCAAAGGGACGCATGCCATGAGGGTCAATCCACTGTTTGCCGCCGCGCTGATCGCGGTGGCCTTGCCGGTTGCGGCGCACGCCGATGACCCTGCCGATCCGTCGATGCGCAGCAGCACCGCCCGGGCCCGCGATCACGAGGCGATCCGCCGCATGAACCAGGCCCAGCTCGATTACGTGCGGGCACGGGACGCCCGCTATGCCCGGCAATACCGGGAATCGACGGCCGCGCCCGATGCCTATGGCTATGGCTATGGTGCAGGCTATGCGCGGGGCGACGATGGCTATGCCCAGGCCCAGGCGCAATACCAGCGTGACCTGGCCGCCTGGCGCCAGGCCGTGGCCGATTGCCGCGCCGGATATTACGAGGCCTGCGGGCGATAGGCGGGCGGCTGGCCAGGCCCTGCTTGCGCAAAAGAGACCTGTTCTTGATTGTTGCTGTCCTGCAATTGTTCATCCTGCGTTTAGCGCTGGCGCAAAGCCCTTTTGCCGACTAACGGATGCGCGCATGAGCACGAGACAGGTTTCAGATAGCAACGATCCCCTCATCGAGAGCCGGGACCAGCTGGTGATACCCATGCAGCGCGGGGAAAAACCGCGCGAGGCTTGGCGAATCGGCACCGAGCACGAGAAGTTCGTCTATCGCACGGCCGATCACGCCGCCCCTTCGTATGACGAGCCCGGCGGCATCCGCGACCTGCTCATGGCGCTGACCGAATTCGGTTGGGAGCCGGTGATGGAAGGCGGCAAGGTCATCGCCATGGCCGGCCCCGATGGCACGGTCAGCCTGGAACCGGCGGGCCAGCTGGAACTGTCGGGCGCGCCGCTGGAAAGCCTGCACCAAACCTGCGCCGAAACCGGGCGCCACCTTGCCCAGGTAAAGACCATCGGCGATCGCTTTGGCCTGGCCTATCTTGGCCTGGGCCTGTGGCCCGACAAGGCGCGCGCCGATCTGCCGATCATGCCCAAGGGCCGCTACGAGATCATGCTGCGCCACATGCCCCGCGTGGGCACGATGGGCCTCGACATGATGCTGCGCACCTGCACCATCCAGACCAACCTGGACTATGCCAGCGAAGCAGACATGGTGCAGAAGTTCCGCGTCAGCCTGGCGTTGCAGCCCCTGGCCACCGCGCTGTTCGCCAATTCGCCGTTCCTGGAAGGCAAGCCGAACGGCTTCCTTTCCTATCGCAGCCACATCTGGTCCGACACCGATCCCGCGCGCACCGGCATGCTGCCGTTCGTGTTCGAAGACGGCTTCGGCTATGAACGCTATGTCGACTACATGCTCGACGTGCCGATGTATTTCGTGTTCCGCGATGGCAAGTATATCGACGCGGCCGGCCAATCTTTCCGCGATTTCCTGGATGGCAAGCTGCCTGCCCTGCCCGGCGAAAAGCCGCGGCGGAGCGACTGGGTCGATCACCTCTCCACCGCTTTCCCCGAAGTGCGGCTGAAGTCGTTCCTCGAAATGCGTGGCGCCGATGGCGGCCCGTGGAGCCGCATCTGCGCGCTGCCTGCGCTGTGGGTGGGCCTGCTCTATGACCAGGGTGCGCTCGACGCGGCGTGGGACCTGGTCAAGGACTGGGACATGGCGGGCCGCGAAACCTTGCGCGCCAGCGTGCCCAAGCTGGGCCTCGATGCGCCGCTGCCGGGCGGCGGCAGCTTGCGCGACATCGCGCCCCGCGTGCTCGAAATCGCCCGTTCCGGCCTTGCCGCGCGTGGGCGTCTCAACGACGCGGGTGACAACGAGACCGGCTATCTTCTGCCGCTCGACGAGATCGTCGCATCGGGCAAGAGCCCGGCCGAGCGCCTGCTCGACCTTTATCACGGTGCCTGGGCCGGGGATCTGTCCCAGGTCTATGCCGCCAAGAGCTTTTGAGAGGATTGCACGCCATGATCCTGGTGATGGGTACGTTCCGCCTGCCGACCGCTTCGTTCGAGGCCGCGGCACCGCTGATGCGCAAGGTGATCGAGGCCACTCGCGCCGAAGACGGCTGCCTTGCCTATGCCTATTCGCACGATGCGCTTGATCCCGAACTGATCCACGTAAGCGAAAAGTGGCGCGACCGCGCCGCGATCGACGCCCATTTCAAGACCGCGCACATGGCCACCTGGGCCGAAGAGCGCAAAGCCCTGGGCCTGAGCGAGCGCAACATCCGCGTTTACGAAAGCGACGAGGGCGTCGCGGTCTGACGCCTTTGCGTCAGGCTTCGCACCACCCCAACCCCCTCCTCTCAAGCGGAGGGGGTTTTTTTATGCCTGCAGCTTCTCCCCCTCCGCTTCAGAGGAGGGGGATGGGGTTTGGTGGATACCAAGCGCCGACCGCCCGAACACCAGACGCCCCAGCCGCACCAGCCGCCGCGTGATCAGCCCGTGCTGCGCCATCCAGGCGTGGTATTCGCGATACTTGGCATCTTCCGCCAGCAGGTGCTTTTCCTCGGTCTTGGCGCGCCAGAAATAGACCGCGCTGACCAGGGCCAGCGTCACCGTGTTGCGCACGGCATCCACCTTGGAATGGGTGGTGGCCAGGAACGGCATCGTCACCAGCCACCAGAACAGGTTCTTGGAAAGATAGGCCGGGTGGCGCGTGAAGGCATAAGGGCCATTGGTCAGCACGCCGCGATAGGTGAGGTTGGAAAAGCGCAGGCCGAAGGCAATCGTGGCCCAGGCATAGATCGCGGTGAGCACGACTTGCGCGATGCCCCAGATCCACAGCAGCGCCGGGTGGCCATCGAACCAGAACGCCCATTCAGCGGTGTTCTGGTGGTAATCGAGCACGCCGCCCCCGCCCATCAGCACGAACGGCGGATAGCACATCAGCGCCGCCACCCAACCCGCCAGGAACGGATTGGCGGTGCGGATATGCGCGTCGAGCGGCTTCATCGTCAGCAGATAGCCGACCATGGCGATCTGGACGTCGATCATGAACATCGCTTCGATCGCGGTATAGGACCAGCGCACCGGATCGTGGGCCAGCCCGGTCCAATCCGCTTCCACCACGGCGGCAAAGCCACCGGGCAGGATCGAGATCATGAACGCGCAGAAAAAGCCTTTCACCGCCCAGGCGCGGGCATGGTGCCACACTTGCGCGATGTCATAAGGCTCGCGCCCGATCAGCATGGCACCGAAATGCCAGGCCCCGTCGCGCGGGTTTACCAGAACCCGATCGAGCCACAGGACATAGGGAATGGCCCCCAGGAACAGGAACGGCGCCGCCTGCTCCAGCAGGTCCATGGCAAAGAGATAGGGCCCGCGCCAATACCAGCGCCCGAGGCAATAGACGAAAGCGATGATCGCCCAGGTGGCCCACAGCCCCGCCAGCTTGGTGATCGACACCTCGATGCCGCTGCGCCAGGGGCGCGGCGCCGACCAGTCGATTCCGGTAGAGGGACGGCGATGGACCTTGTCCACCAGCAGCGACCAGGCGACCATCGGCGTGCCGGAAAAAACCAGCGCCAACACCGCCGCGCTCGATCCCGAAAGCCGCGCGCGCGGCCCGGGCAGGCCCAGCGCATCGACGATCTGCGGCCAGGACCGGCAAATGGCGATCCACAGCAGCAGGCCGGCAAGGCCCGCGAGGCCGACCCAGGCGGAAACGTCGCTGGGCGGCCGGGATCGCGGCAGGTCTGGCGGAACGGCGCGGGTGGGCGTTTCTGTCATGCCCGCCCGCTTATACCGCCAGAAGTGGAAATTCGGTGAAGAAGGTTAACGCCCAGGTATCAACGCCAAGCGGTGATCTGGCCGCTGTCGTCCAGCACGAACAGCGTCTTGTCGGCCACGATCGGCGCCAGGGTGACCGAAGCGGCCACCTTGGCCATGCGCGCCAGCGTGCCATCGCCCACCGTCACGGTGGAAACCTCGCCGCGCGAATTGGCCACCCACAGCTTGTTGCCGGCCAGCACCGGGCCGGTCCAGAAGATCGGGGCTTCCTTCTTCTTGGGCTTCATATAGCGGGGCAACTGGCTCATCCAGCGCACCTTGCCGGTGGACTTGGCGATGCACAGCAGCTTGGCTTCGTCGGTGAGGGTAAAGATCCACTCACCGGCCACAGCCGGGGTGGAAATGCCCGCCAGGTTCAGTTCCCAGATGCGCTGGCCGCTGACCAGTTCATAGGCGGCCATGCGCCCGCCCTGGCCGAGGGCATAGACCCGGCCGCGTTCCACGATGGGGTCGGCATCGATATCGGTCAGCGTGGAAACGCTGGTGGCGATCGACGTGCGCGCCAGCGCGTCGGACCACAGCTGCCGCCCGTTTTCATAGCGATAGGCCACCAGTTCGCCCGAGCTGTAACCGGCGATCACCGTGCCCTGGCCAGCGGCCGGGGCAGCCACGCCGAACACGCCGCTCTGCGTGACCGAGGCAGACTGGTTCCACAAGTTCGCGCCGTCGGCCACGTTGAGCGCAAAGATCTGGTTATCCTGCGTCATCACATAGACCGCGCCGAACGCCACGGTGGGCGCGCCGCGCAGCGGGCCGGCCGGCTTGACCCGCCACTTGATCTTGCCGGTGGTGGCATCGAGCGCGGCCACTTCGCCAAGGCCAGTGGTGACATAGACGCTGCCATCATCATAGCTCGCGCCGCCGCCAAAGATCGAATCGTTCTTGTCCGGCACGCGGAAGCCCTGCTTCCACTTTTCGTGGCCGGTGTTCTCGTCCAGCGCATGGACGATGCCGTCGGTGTCCATCACGAACAGCGTGCCGCCGCCCACCACCGGCGAGGCTGCCAGGCGCTGCTTGGGCGAGGAACCGGGGATGCGGACCGTCCACAGCTTGCGCGGGGCATCGGCCAGGGCCAGGTGGCCCGATGCCTTGCTGGCCGTGCCGCCGCCCTGGGCCCATTCGGTGTTGACCACCGGTGCCGGCACGACCACGTCCATGCTAGCCAGCGTGGCATCTACCTTGGTGCCCGCTTCGATCCGCGAAAGCACCGGAACGCGCTCACCCACCGTGGGCGTGGCCTTGACCTTGGACTTGTGCCCGGCGCAACCGCCCAGAACCAGAGCCAGGCCCAATACCGCTGCAGGGAGCATGGCCGCCGGGGCCAGCATCGCCGGACGGCGGCGCCCGGTGCCCTGGCTCGCTTGGCCCTGGCTGGAAATGCGGATCATGCCTGTCTTCCTTGTCCTGTCATGCCACGGCCGACCATGGGGCAGCGGTGGGCAATTCCTGTGCGCCCGATCGCGCGGGCAACGCTTGTGCGCTTTATTGGCTCTGCGCCTGGCTGACCACGGCCGAGACATCGTCCACCGCGTCAACGCCCAGGCTGCCGGCCACTTGCCGCGCACGGCGCTTGATCGAATCGGGCACGTCCTTGTCCTTGGCGATGGACGCGAACAGGCGCCCGGCCTGGTCGTTGCGCCCCTGCTTGAGATAGGCCAGGCCCACCAGCTCACCCGCGCTGCCGAACCACGGGCTGCCCGGCACGGCCAGGGGCATCAGGCGGTCGATCACCTGCTGGGGGGAGAGCTTGTCGAACGTCAGCGCCACTTCGCGCACGGTGGCCGCATCGCGATAGGCTTGCGGGGCGTTGCCATCGGCGGCAACGGCGGCAAAACTCTTGGCGGCCTGGTCTGCCTTGCCATCGTCCTGCGCCTTGCCGGCAAGCAGAAGCTGCGCGGCCGCGCGGTTGCCCGGCGTACCGTCCTTGGCAAGCGTATCGAGAAGGCCCTGCGCGCCCTTGGCGTTGTTCGCCTCGGTATCGTCAAGCGCCAGGGTCAGTTGTTCGCCCTGCTGCCCACGCAGGCTTTCCTGGTGGTTGCTGTACCACAGCCAGCCGCCCAGGCCGGCCAGGCCGAGCAGCACGGCCGCACCAATCGGCAAGCCCCAGCGGCGGATCGCGTCCATCGCTTCTTCCTGGCGCAGGGCATCGTCCACCTCGCGGGCAAACACGTCGCCCTGGGCGGCGCGTGCGGCGGCAAGCTGTTCGGATCGGTTTTGCGGGCGGTTCGGTCTCAGGGCCAAGGCTGCGCTTTCGGCGGTTAAGGGCAAGGGATGGGCAATAATTGCACGGCAATGGGCGCGGTGTTTAGCGGATGGAGCCACCTTTTCAACGCCTATGATGCTGCCTGTCCCCCGCTGAACCGCCGGTTAAGCGCAACATCGCGACACATGTCCCCTGCATCATGGAAATTGCCCGTGTCCCAGGGCGGCGGCATAGATGCGGGCATAGTGGGCCGCCATGACGCTTTCATCGTAATCGCGGGTCGCCAGCACGCGATTGGCCGCGCCCACGCGGCGGCGGGCCAGTTCGTCCTGCGCCAGTTCCAGCATGGCCGCGGCCAGGGCCGCCTCGTCTCCCACCGGGGTGATGAACCGCGCGTTTTCGGCCGAAACGATCTCTGCCACGTCGCCCACGGCGGGGCTGGCCACGGCCAGGCCGGCGGCCATCGCTTCCACCACCGAAAGCGGGAACTGCTCGCTGTCGCTCGACAGGGCGAAGAAATCGAACAGGCCCACGGCCAGCGCCGGATCGGGCACATGGCCGGGCAAGTGCACGCGGTGGCCGATATCCAGGTCCATCGCCTGGGTCAGGATCGCCTCGCGCTCCGGCCCTTCGCCCAGGATCACCAGGTGCCAGTTTTCCGGCAGGGCGCGAAACGCGCGCACCAGGCGCGGCAGGTTCTTGACCGCGCGCAGGCCCGCCAGGGTGCCCACCCACTTTTCCCCCGGTCGCTTGATCACGCGCGGCAGGGCGTCGGCGCGAGCCTTGCGGGCATAGGCGGCCGTGTCCACCCCGTTGGCAATGCGATGCACTTTGCCCGCCGGCTGGTGCCAGGCGTCCTGTGCCACGGCTTCCAGTCGGCGCGAAGGCACCACCAGCGCGCTGGCACGGGCGAGCGCAATGCGGCGGAACCAGTTGCGGCGGGGGTTGAGCCGCTCTGCCTCGTCCTGGTTGAAGCCGTCTTCGTGATGCACCAGCGGCGCCAGGCCATAGAGCGGAGCGAACAGGGCATGGGCCATGACCGCGTCCATCGCCCCCCAGTTGTAGGTGCAGATCAGATCGAACCCCTGCATCCCACGAGCGAGGGTTTGCAGCCGGCGCACCCCCAGCTTGCCCGCCAGAGGCGGAAAACCCAGCGGGAAATGCACCGAAAGCCCGCGCGCCAGCAGGCTGCGCGCGCCCAGTGCGCCAGGCTGTGCCGAAACCACCGAATGATCGAGCGCATTGCCGAAGCGGTTCATCAGCGCGACGCTGCGCCGTTCCTTGCCCCCGGCATCGAACGTGGAATGCAGGTGCAGCACATGCAGGCGGCGAGCCGGGCTGGCAGGTTGGGTCATGGCGATTCCCCGGTACTGGCGCGCGTCAATCCAGCCGCGCCAGCAAGCGATCGATCGCCGCGCGGGCCTCGGGCTCGTCCAGCGTTGGGGCATGGCCCACGCGTGGCAGGCTGACCAGATCGCAATCGGGGTGGCGCGTGGCCATGGCTGCCGCGGTTTCGCCCGAAAGGATGTCGGACAAGGCGCCGTGCACCACCACCAGCGGCACGGGTGCCAGCGCCATGAACAGGGGCCACAGGTCCGCTGCCGGCGGCACCGGATCGCCGCCGCTGCGCGCTTTCGCTTCGGCTTCTTCCTTGGCTTCGTTCGCCGCCTCGATCGGGACGGCGATCTTCATGTCGTAATCGAACGCGATGCGCCCGCCCGTGCCCAGGGCCATCAGGCGCTTGGCCAGGCGCAGCCAATCCTCGATGCTGAAATCGGGATAGATGTCGCCCATCGTCTCGCGCAGGCCCCGCGCCGCGTGCATCCACGTCAGGTAGCTGCGCCCCTGGCCGACATAGTCGCTGATCCGCGCCAGGCCGTCCGCCTCGATCACCGGGCCAATGTCGTTGAGCACGGCGCCGGCCACCAGGCCGGGCTGGCCGGCCGCCAGCATCATCGTGAGAATACCGCCCAGCGAGGTGCCGACCGCGATAAAGCGCGTGATCCCTTCGGCAGAAAGCAACCCGGCCAGGTCCTGCGCATAGACGGGCGGCTGGTAGGTCATCGGATCGCGGGCGTAATCGCTTTCCCCGCGCCCGCGCAGGTCGGGGCACAGCACGCGGCGGCCGCCTGCGGCCAGATGCGCGGCCAGATCCTCGAAATCGCGGCCATTGCGTGTCAGGCCCGGCAGGCAGATCACCGGCAGCCGCGCATTGTCCCCCGCATAGGCGCGATAGGCCAGGCGCAACCCGTCGGTGCTGGTCCAGCTGCGAATCTCGAATGCGGCGTGGGCGTCAACAATGGCCAAGCGCGTTTTCCCGTGTGCTGTAACGATGTGCGGCAACATGGCGCCTTGTGTGCGGCGCCCAAGCACCCCACTAATGAAAGAATGGAGCCTGTCCCGCAAGCCGTGTCCGTGTCCCCGCAGCCGGGCCATGCCATTCCCTATCGCCCCGATCCGCAACTGGCGGCGCTGGCGCCCTGGCTGGGCGACCCGGTTGAGGCGGCCGAGTTCCCGCAAACCGTGCTGCGCTGGCGCAACGATCGTGCCGCGGCGCAAGTCGGGCTGGCGGACCTGAGCGATGCGGAATGGATCGCCCATTTCGGCCGTTTCGCGCCCCTGCCTGGCAATCTGGCCGGCCCGCTGGCGCTGCGCTATCACGGGCACCAGTTCGGCGTATACAACCCGGAACTGGGCGACGGGCGGGGCTTTACCTTTGCGCAATTGCGCGATGGCGCCGGCCGCTTGCTGGACCTGGGCACCAAGGGTTCGGGCCAAACGCCGTGGAGCCGGCGCGGCGATGGGCGCCTCACGCTCAAGGGCGCGGTGCGCGAGATTCTCGCCACCGAGATGCTCGAAGCGCTGGGCGTCAACACCAGCCGCACCTTTTCGGTGGTCGAGACCGGCGAAAGCCTGTGGCGGGGTGACGAGCCCTCGCCCACCCGCGCGGCCGTGCTCGTGCGGCTGAGCCACGGGCATATCCGCATCGGCACGTTCCAGCGCCTGCTCGCGCTCGACAAGCCCGAAGAGATGCACCAGCTCATCGCCTATTGCCTGGAGCAGTTTCCCGGCGCGCCGGACGCCGCGCCGGCGGGCGCGAGCCCGGCAGCCACGCTGCTGCACCAGGTGGTGGCGCGCATGGCCGACATGGCGGCGAGCTACATGGTCGCCGGCTTCGTCCACGGCGTGCTCAACACCGACAACATGAACGTGACGGGCGAAAGCTTCGACTATGGCCCATGGCGCTGGCTGCCGCGCTGGGACGCGCGTTTCGTCGCGGCCTATTTCGACGAGGCGGGCCGCTATGCCTTTGGCCGCCAGCCCGAAGTGATCGGGTGGAACTGCGGCCAACTGGCGGTGGCGCTGCGCCTGGTGGAAGAGGCGCCGCCCTTGATCGCCGCGCTGGAAACCTTCGGCCCGCTCTATCAGGCGGCGATGGCACGCCGCTGGTGCTGGCGCCTGGGCGTGGCGCCGCGCGGGCCGGAGCACGACAGTGCGCTGGTTGAAGCGTGCGAAGCGGCGATGCGCGCGCAGGAAATCGGGCCGGACGCCTTTTTCCATGCCCACCGCGGCGGCCGCGGCGCCGAAGCGCTGCCCGCGCTGGCAGGCTATGCCCCCGCCGGGGAGGATCATCCGCACTGGCACGGGCAGCCGCCGCAAAGCCTGCTGATCGAGGAAGTGGAGAGCATCTGGGCACCGATTGCCGAGCACGATGACTGGAGCGTCCTGCATGCCAAGATCGCGGCGATCCGCCAGTTGGGTAAGGCACTTGGCACCCCGCCCGTGCCCGCCGGCCACGCTGCCGGTGCCGGAGCCGGAGCCCATTAAGCAATCCGACAGGCTCCAGAGCCGATCGCTGACCCATTCGTAACGCTTTTGGTTTACCCAGCCCCGTGACATCCCGCCTTACCCAAAGGATCGACGCCAGCCCCGTGGCCGCCGGAGAGATCATTTCCACTGAACCGGCCACCGGCGACGAGCTTTGGCGCGGGGCGATCGGCGATGTCGATGCTGCGGTGGCGCGTGCCCGGCGCGCCTGGCCGGCGTGGGCGGCCCAGCCGCTGTCCACCCGCATCGAACTGCTGCGCCGCTTTGCCAACGAAGTGCGCAAGGATGCCGAAAGCCTGGCGAGCCTGATCGCGCGCGAAACCGGCAAACCGCTGTGGGAAGCGCGCGGCGAAGTCGATACCGTGCTGGCCAAGGTGGAAATCGCGGTGCGCAGCTATGCCGAGCGTACGGCCCAGCGCCGGCTGGACAGCGCCTTGCAGGGCACGGCCGCGCTGCGCCACAAGCCGCATGGCGTGATGGCGGTGATCGGGCCGTTCAACCTGCCTGCCCAGGCGCCCGCCGGGCATATCATTGCCGCGCTGATCGCGGGCAACGCCGTGGTGTTCAAGCCATCGGAAAAGGCGCCGGCCACCGGCCTGGCACTGGTGCAATGCCTGCATCGCGCCGGCGTGCCCGCCGCCCTGGCGCAAGTGCTGGTGGGCGCGGGGGAAGAAGGCAAGGCACTGGCCACCCACGAAGGCGTGGACGGCGTGCTGTTTACCGGATCGACCCACACCGGCGTCGCGCTGGGACGGCGGCTGGCCGCCCAGCCCGGCAAGATCCTGGCGCTGGACCTGGGGGGCAACAATCCTATCGTGGTGTGGGACACGCCCAAGATTGCCGATGCCGCTGCCTTGGTTGTGCAGTCGGCGTTCACCACCGCCGGCCAGCGCGCCACGGCGGCGCGGCGGCTGATCGTCAAGGCCGATCTCTATGATGCCGTGGTGGGCGAGGTAAAAGCCCTTGCCGATCGCCTGATCGTGGGCGCACCGCTGGATGAACCCGCGCCGTTCATGGGGCCGGTGATCGACAATGCCGCGGCCGATGGCCTCACCGAAAGTTTCCTGTACCTGCTGTCCAACGGCGGGCGACCGATCCGCCACCTGACGCGGCCACGCGGCGACTTGCCCTTCCTGGCCCCGGCGATCATCGACGTGACGGCCATGGCCCAGCGCCCCGACGTCGAACTGTTCGGCCCGATCCTGCAAGTGATCAAGGTGGACGATTTCGACCAGGCCCTGGCCGAGGCGAACGCCACGCGGTTTGGCCTCTGCGCCGCGCTGATCGGCGGTTCACCCCAGGATTACAACCGTTTCTGGGCACAAGTGCGCGCCGGCGTGGTCAACTGGAACCGGCCCACCAACGGGGTTTCGCCTGCCGCGCCGCTGGGCGGCGTGGGCCTTTCGGGCAACCACCGCCCCGGCGCATTCTATGCCGCAGACTATTGCGCCTATCCGGTCGCGTCGGCCGAAATGGAACAGCCGCGCGCCTCGATCGGGATCGGCCTATCGGGATAGGCCTGTCGGGATAAGCCTACTTGCCGTCGGGCGGGGGCGTGGCCGGATCGACCGGGCCGCCCGGCACCACGGCGGCGTTGCGCATGTTCTGCTGGGAAAGATCGGGATCGGTCAGCAATGGCCCTTCCAGCGCGGCGCTCATGGCCGGGTCGTGATCGGTCTGCGCCTTGCGCGTATCATCCCCGGCGCAACCGGCCAACACCAAGGCGGCCAGCGGTGCAACGATGCGCAAGACGGGGTTACAAACCATCGCCACCTCATGCGCAGAGCTTGGTTAGCGCCATGTTAACATGCCTGGCGCATGAACCATATCCGCACAAACGAAAGGGGGCCTGCACGCCACCACGCGTACAGGCCCCCGGTCCCGCCCGTTCCCCGACTTGGTCCCTCGACCTGGTCCCCCAGCCGAGCGGGATCTAGCGCTTTAGCGGCAGCGGGCGTTGCTCTGGTCGATCGAGCGACCCAGCAGCGCGCCACCGGCGGCGCCCAGGATGGCACCCAGGGTGCGATCGCCGCGGCCAGCCACGCCCTGGCCGATCAGCGCGCCGGCCACGCCACCCACCAGCAGGCCGGTGGTGCCGTCGTTGCGGCGGCAGTAATAGCGGCCGTCATTGCCGCGCCAGCTCTGCCCGCGATAGGCAACGTCGCCATAATAGCCGCGATCATAACCGCGATAATCGCCCCGATAGTCGCTGGGCCCGCGGCCATAGCCGCCACCCCGCCAATCGTCGCGGCCGCGCCAGTCACCACGGCCGCCGTGGTTCCAGCCACCATCGCCACGGCCATCCCAACCATCGTGGGCAACCGGGGCGGCCAATGCGGCCTGCGGCGTCATGGCCACCGTTGCCGAAGCCGGGGCGATCCCGGCAGCCAGAGTGGCCGTTGCGGCCAGGCCCAGCAGGGTCTTGCGAATTGCGATCATCTTTGGTCTCCTGATCCGTCGTGTTGGTTCATGTTTACCCCACTCAACCTGAACGACATGCAACGCCTTCGTCAGAATTGACCGGAAACGAAAAAAGTTTGGTCCCGCCCTTGCAGCTTCGCACATTGCCTCTTGGCTCCGGGCCGGGCGCCTGTCACAGGCGCGGCCATGACCGACCAGACCAACCAGGCACGGCATAGGGGCGCGGGCGGCCTGGGCGCTGCGGTGCTGGCCTATGTGCTGTGGGGCTTCTTCCCGATCTACTTCCATCCGTTGCTGGGCGTACCGGCGGTGGAACTGGTCAGCTGGCGGGTGGTGTTCACCCTGCCGGTCTGCCTCGTCGTGGTCTTGCTCAGCGGCCAGGGCGCGGCCCTTCGAGCGGCGCTCACCACCCCGGCAGTGCTCGGCCGCCTGGTGCTGAGCGCGGCGGCGATCGGGTGCAACTGGCTGATGTATCTGGTGGCGATCGAGACGCACCAGGTCCTGGCAGCCAGCCTCGGCTATTACATCAACCCGCTGCTCAATGTGCTGATCGGCGTGCTTTTCCTCAAGGAACGCCTCAACCGCCTGCAATGGGCGGCGGTGGCGCTGGCGGCAGGCGGGATCGCGGTGCTGCTGGCCGGCGCGCTGTCGATGCTCGGCGTGGCACTGGCCATGGCCGGCAGCTTTGCCCTCTACGGCCTGGTGCGCAAATTCGTGGCCGTGCCGTCGGTCATCGGGTTGACGGTGGAAACCGCCGTGCTGTTCGTTCCGGCGCTGTTCGCCGTGTTCCATGCCGCCACGCTGCCGGCTGGATCAGCCTTGACGCAAGGCGGCCTGGTGCCCTGGCTGCTGGTCGGATCGGGCGTGATCACCGCCGTGCCGCTGCTGCTGTTCGCGGTGGCCGCGCGCAAGCTCGATCTGTCGACGCTGGGCTTTGCCCAGTTCATTGCGCCCACGATCCTCTTCGTGCTGGGCGCGCTGCTTTATGGCGAACCGCTCGATCCTGCGCGCGTCACGTGCTTCCTGCTGATCTGGTGCGCGATCGCACTGTTCAGCTATGACCTGCTCCGCCGCCGCAAGGCGTGATCCTCCCCGGAACGGGGAGGGGGAGGATCTTAGATCAGCCGCCAGGCGAGGGTTTCGCCGGCGTGGAACGGCACCAGCGTGGTGCCGCCAGCCGCGATCTCGCCCGGAACCACAACGCCGCTCTTCTCCAGGGTCACCGTGCCTGCGTTGAGCGGCAGGCCATAGAAACGCGGGCCGTTCTCGCTGGCAAAGGCCTCGAACTTGTCGAGCGCGCCTTCCTCGTCGAACACGGCGATATAGCTTTCCAGGGCATAGGGCGCGTTGAACAGCCCGGCGCAGCCGCAGGCGCTTTCCTTCAGGTGGCGCGCATGGGGCGCGGTGTCGGTGCCCAGGAACACGCGGGCGTGGCCCGAGGTGGCCAGCTTGCGCAGCGCCAGGCGGTGCTTCTCGCGCTTGGCCACCGGCAGGCAATAGGCGTGCGGGCGCATGCCGCCCACCAGCATGGCATTGCGGTTGATGTGCAGGTGCTGCGGCGTGATCGTGGCGCCCACATTGGCCCCCGCGCTTTCCACGAACTGCGCCGCTTCTTCCGTGGTGATATGCTCGAACACGATCTTGAGCGCGGGGAAATCGGCCACCAGCTTTTGCAGGGTGCGTTCGATGAACACCGCCTCGCGGTCGAAGATATCGACATGCGAATCCGTCACTTCACCATGGATCAACAGCGGCATGCCGATTTTCTGCATGCGCTCCAGCAGGGGATAGATCGTCGCCACGCTGGTCACCCCATGGGCCGAGCCGGTGGTGGCATGGGCGGGATAGAGCTTGGCCGCCGTGAACACGCCCGCGCCATGGCCGCGCTCCACTTCGTCCGGGTCGGTATGATCGGTCAGGTACAGCGTCATCAGCGGCGTGAAGTCGCTGCCCGCCGGCAGGGCCGCCAGGATGCGGTCGCGATAGGCCGAAACGCCCGCCACGTCGGTCATCGGCGGCGACAAGTTGGGCATCACGATGGCGCGGGCAAACTGGCGCGCGGTATAGGGCGCCACGCCTTCGAGCATCGCGCCATCGCGCAAATGAACATGCCAATCGTCCGGGCGGCGGATGGTGAGAGTCGTTTGCGTCGTCATGGCTTCCCCTTAAGCGCATCGCTTCCTATCTGTCACCCATGAGCAATCCCCGTCTTTTCGATCGTGCGCTCGTGCGCCTCTCCCCCACCGCGCCAGGGGAGGACGTGGCCGCCTTCCTTCAAGGCCTGGTGACCAACGATGTGCAGGGGCCGCTGCCGGTCTGGGCCGGGTTGCTCACGCCCCAGGGCAAGGCGCTGTTCGACTTCATCGTCTGGCCTGATGGCACCGACGCGCTGCTGATCGATTGCGAGGCTGCCGTTGCCGAGGCACTGGTCAAGCGCTTGTCGCTCTATCGCCTGCGCCGCAAGATCGCCATCGCCATCGCCCCCGAACTCGGCGTCTATTGGGAAGGGCACATGGGCGATGGCGGCGCGGCCGACCCGCGCCTGGGCGCCCTGGGCCAGCGCTGGATCGGCCATGTCGGCGACGATGACGTGGCCGTGGACGCCCAATGGCGCGAACATCGCCTCAAGCTGGGCGTGGCCGAAGGCCAGGCCGAGCTGGGCAGCGACCAGACGCTGTGGCTGGAAGCCAATGCCGCCGAACTCAACGGCGTGAGCTTTACCAAGGGCTGCTATGTCGGCCAGGAAAACACCGCGCGGATGAACTGGCGGCAGAAGGTCAACCGCCGCCTGGCGGTCGTCCCCCTCGCCCAGTCAGACCCGGCGCGCCAGCGCGCCGCCTATCCCGACCTGGGCATGGCCGTGGACCACTTGCGCGTGGACGCCATCACCCACGCGCCGCACTGGCTGGCGGATGCGCTGAAAGCCGACTAAGCGTTGCGCCAGCCGCCCTTCGACAAGCTCAGGACAGGGGCTTCGACAGGCTCAGGGCGAACGGGATGCCGTAACAATTCCCTGAAAACCCGTTCGGGCTGAGCCTGTCGCAGCCCCCTGGCAGGCAAGCGCCAAGCCCGCGAAATCAGAACCGGCTCTGCGCACGCCAACGGTGCACGGTGCGCACCACGCTGTCCTCTTCGCCGCCGCTCTTGCCCCAAAGGTCGCTGAACGAGGGATCGGCCGAAGCCGGGCGCCGCGCTTCGTCCAGATCGTCGAACGCCACGCGGATCGGAATGGCCACGCCCTCGCCGCAGATGATGCATTCGCGGTTGCGCAGCGCAGGAATGGCATCGAGGAAGCCGCGTGCGCCTTCGGGCATCGCCGCGCGCACGAACTGCTGGTCGCGGTCGTTGTTGAGGCGCATCGAGATGATCGTGCCGCATTGCGACAGCACGCCTTCGGCCAGGTCTGACGGGCGCTGCGTGATCAGGCCCAGCGAGACACCGTACTTGCGCCCTTCCTTGGCAATGCGCGAGAGGATGCGCCCCACCGACGATCCATCGGAATTGCGCTCGTTGGGCACATAACGGTGCGCTTCCTCGCACACCAAGAGGATCGGCCGCGTGGTTTCCTGGCGCGACCAGATCGCATAGTCGAACACCAGGCGGCTGAGCACCGCCACCACGGTAGAGGTGATTTCCGAAGGCACGCCCGACACGTCGATGATCGAGATCGGCTTGCCATGGGCGGGCAGGCGGAACAGCTTGCCCACGAATTCGGTCATCGTGTCGCTCACCAGCATGCCCGAGAACATGAACTGGTAGCGCGGATCGTTGCGGATTTCCTCGATCTTGCTTTTCACCCGCATGTAGGGGATCGAGCTGTGCCCCTTGTCGAGCTTGCCCATCTCGTTCTGCAGGATGTTGCACAAGTCCGAGAGCAGATAGGGGATCGGCGAATCCTGGGTGATGCGCCCCACCTGTTCGGCCAGGCGGTTCTTCTGCCGTGCCATCAGCAGGCACTTGGCCAGGATATCGGCATCGATCTGCCGCTCCGCGCCCGTCGCGGTCAGGAACACTTCGCAGTGCTCTTCGAAGTTCATCAGCCAATAGGGCATCTGCAGGTTCGACACGTCGAGCAGTTGGCCGGTCTGGCGAAAAGCAGAGAGATATTCGCCATGCGGGTCGATCATCACGATATGGCCTTCGGGCGCCATGTCGCAGATGCGGTGCAGGATCAGCGCGGCAGCCGTCGATTTGCCCGTGCCGGTGGAGCCGAGCAGCGCGAAATGCTTGCCCAGCAGCGGATCGATATAGAGCCCGGCGCGAATGTCCGCCGTGGGGAAGACCGTGCCCACGGTCACGTGCGGGCGCCCGTCGCTGGCATAGATCTGGCGCAGGTCGGCGCTGGTGGCGGGATAGACCAGGGCGCCGGGCACCGGAAAGCGGGTGACGCCGCGACGAAAGCCGAAGATGCGCCCGGTGCGCGGATCTTCCTCGCCCTCGCCCAGGAAATCGAGGTGGGCCAGCGCGCCGCCGTCCACTTTGCCATCGCGGCGCTGGTTGCGCACCGATCCCAGCACCCAGCCACGCCCCACGCGCACCTTGATCTGGCTGCCGACCTGGCCCGAAAGCGCCACGGTGGGATCGGGATCGTCCATGCAGTCTTCCAGGCGATGCAGGTCGAGCGCGATCCCGCTGCCCGAGCCGGCCACGTCCACTACCACGCCGATCGGAATCAACGCGCATTCCGAAGGCGGCAGGTCCTCCGGCTCTGCCGCGGCCATGTCGTGCCGGGCCTGGGGCGCGCCGATCGCCGCTTCGGCCATCGGGCCCAGCGGGGCCAGGTCTGCGGGCCGGGCAGGATCTGCTGGAATGAAAACCTGCCTGCTCATGTCACTCATGCCTGTTGTTGCCCCAACCCGTTGTTGCGCGGCAGGCTAGGGGGCACAGGGTTAATTTTGGGCTAAAGACCCGCCGCCAGGCCGGGAACGGCATTACACCAGGGCAAACAGGCGTCCGGCGATCCAGCCCATCGCCACCGACACCACCACGGCAAACAGGCCATAGAGCAGCCCGTTGCCTTCGGCCTGGTCGGCCACGAAGCGTTCGAAGCCCTGCTTGGATACGTCCACCCGCGTCACGGCCGAGGTGATCACCCGGCCCTGGCGGATGGCAAAGGTTTCGGCCGTATAGGTCCCGGTGCGCACTTGCGAGGGCAGCGTGATGCGCGCCTGGTACAGCACCTGGCCGCTGATCGTCACGCCATGGCCGTCCTCGCGATAAAGGCCCTGGCGCTGCATCAGATCGACAAGGCCATCGGCAAAGTGCCGCTGGCGCGCCGGATCGATCGCGCCGATCGGCGAAAGCTGCAGGCGATCGAGCCCGAGTTCATAGATCGCGGCGGTCTTGTCATCGACGATCTCGCGCACCGGGCGCGACGAAGCGATGGCAAAGAAACTGGGCGCAGAACGCAGCTCGCTGCTTGCCGCGTTGATCCAGATGCCGGCCACCTTGCGCTTTTCACGCAGCACGATCGATTGCACCGGGCCTTTGAGCACCACGACGATATCGTAATCCTGCGCCGCCCGCGTGCCACCCGGATCAAGGATTGCGCCGAACAGCAACAGATCCGCCCCGGTAAACCCCTGCCGCACTTCCACTTTGTGTTGCGAGATTTCCGGCACCAGGATCGGCGCCCGCGCGCCGCCCAGCAGCAGGGCAGCCGGGGCGATCAGCGCCAGCGCCAGGTTCCGCTTCACAGCGGCACCACCGTAAAGATTTCGTCGGGCCGATAGCCCAGCCCCAGCGCCATGCGCAGCGCCACGCCCAGCACGATCACCGCCAGGATCAGGCGCAATTGCTCGGGCTTGGCCTTCTGCGCGAATTGCGCGCCAACCTGCGCGCCCGAAACCGAGCCCACCAGCAAGAGCCCGGCCAGCACGATGTCCACCGCATGGGTGGTCAGCGCGTGCATCATCGTGGTGGCCATGGTCACGAACAGGATCTGGAACAGCGATGTGCCCACCACCACATTGGTGCTCATGCCCAGGATATAGAGCATCGCCGGCACCAGGATGAACCCGCCGCCAATGCCCATCAGCATGGTCAGGATGCCGGTGGCCATGCCCAGCAAGAGCGGCGCCAGGGGCGAGATATACAGGCCCGAGCGATAGAACCGCCAGCGCAGCGGCAGGCTGGCCACCAGCGGATGGTGCCGCCGGCGCCGCGCCGGCTGGGCGAGGCCGCGTCGCTGCGCGCGCAGGGCCGAAAGGCTTTCATGCGCCATCAATCCGCCGATGCCGCCCAGCAGCAGCACATAGAGGATATTGATCACCGTATCGATCTGGCCCAGCGACTGGAGCAGCCGGAACAGCAACGCGCCGATCCCGGTGCCCAGCACGCCGCCGGCCACCAGCACGGCGCCCATGTGATAATCGATGCCGCCGCGCCGCGCATGGGCAAACGCGCCAGAAACGCTGGCGCCGGTCACCTGGCTGGCGGCAGAGGCGGCAGCCACTGTCGGCGGCACGCCATAGAAGATCAGCAGCGGCGTGGTCAGGAATCCGCCGCCCACGCCGAACATGCCCGATAACAGCCCGGTCAACGCGCCAAGCCCCACGATCACGAGGCCGTTGACCGCCAGGTTGGCGATGGGAAGATACACATCCATCGCCCATCGTCCTAGCGCAGGTGGCGAGGCAAAGGAACCGCCGCCGATGCGTACCGCCACGAAAATTGGCGCCGCGCGTTCAATTGCGCAGCCGCGTCATCCGGTCTTCGTCCAGCAAGGCCAGCAGCCCGGCATGCCAGGTGCGCGCCGCCGGATGCCGATTCTGGAAATCGGCCATGCGCGCCGAAACCGTTAGCAGATTTTCCTGGTGCGCCGCCGCCGGGCGCGCGCCGGTGTTGCGCCGCGCCCGGCCATGGGCGGGATAGCGCCCTTGCGCCCCATCCCCGCCGGCAGGGCGAACCGCCAGCATCGATGCGCGGCCGGTATGCCAGGGCGGGGCGATGTCTGCGCCTGCCGGCACGGCAAGGCACAACATGACCAGGCGCAGCGCCACCCAGCCACCCAGCAGCAGCCCCAGCATGCGCAGCGGGCGGCCCCGCCGACGGCAGGCGGTGCCAGTGCCGGTGCCAGGACCCCAGCCGATCATGCGATCGCGGCCTGCGCTGGCACCGCGCAATGGGCGGTGTGGTCCCAGGTGACGGTGCCGGTGTTCAGCGTGGCAAGATAGGCCGTCACCGCGCGCCGCGCCGCCACGATGGCAATCGCATGGCGCAAGGGGATGCGAACGATGGCGCGCAGCCCTTCGGCCAAGCCATATTCGCGTGCGGTGAACAGCGCGCAAAGCGCCATGCGCCAGGCGATCGCCACCCCATCAAAGACGAGCAGAGCCGTGACCGCCGGATCGCGCCGGTGCACGGGCACCAGGCCATGGCTGCGCGCCAGCGACAGGATCGGGGTGAGGACAAGCAAGGCATAGACTACTGCCAGCACCATCGCCACCATCGGCCCCCGCCGATCGCGCAACCGCATCCACAAGTCCGGCAGGCTGGCCCGCCAACCCATGCGGTCCCAACCCTGCAGGGCAATGCCGTGCATCCACCGCGTCTTCTGGCGCAGCGCGGCGTCCAGCCGCGCGGGAAAGAACTTGCGCGTGGCGATCAACTGGCCCGCCTCGTCGCGCACGAGCAAGAACCGCGAGGTGCAGCCGATTTCGGCCAGGGCCAGTCCGAATTCATAGTTTTCGGTCAGGCTGTCCGCGGCAAAGGGGCCGCCGCGCCCGCCCGCGTCGGCACCCAGCGCCGCCATCGCGGCAATCGCCGGGCGCGCGATGGCGCATCCCACCCCCGCGGCCGGCAACCCACCGCCCAGCCAGCCGCGCACGACCATGGTCTTGGCCTGGTATTCGGCAAATTCGTCGCAATAGTGCCCGGCGATCCAGCGCGATCCCGGTTGCGGTTCGGGCCGCACCGGCAGGGCCACGAAATCGGCGTGGTCGAGCGCCGCATCGAGCAGGCCCAGCGCGCCGGGATGCACCATGTCGGCCGCATCGTGCACGATCACGCTGCGCACCCGCGCACCGCTGCGTGCCTCGTCGGCCAGCAGCGCAGCGTAAAGCCGGTTGAGGCAATCCGCCTTGGTCGTTGGGCCGTCACGATCGTGCACCACGATGCGCAGGCGCGGATCGTGCGCACTGCGCATTACCGCCGCCAGCGTTTCCGGATCGTTGCGATAGCACCCCACATAGAGGCGCAGGTCCGCATGCGGCCAGGCCGCAAGGCAATGCTCCACCATGGTGGCCACCACCGGCGCTTCGGCCCAGGCCGGCACGAACACCGCCGCCACCCCGCGCAGCGCGCCCCCACGCGCCCCGCGGGCATGCCAATCGGCCCGTGCGGCCCAGCCTTGCGGCAGGTGCGCGGTGCGTGTGCGGCCCGTGGCCCTAAGCCAGGCCCACAGCGCGTCTATTCCCCACTCCTCGCAGGCTCCGATGGCCAGCCACACTGCCGCGAAAAGCAGAAGTTCGCGCTGCAACATGTCCAGCCACAGCCAGACTGTGGACAGCGATATCATACCCAATTTGCCCTCACCCCGTTTGACGGCAAACAACCCCACTGGCAAATTACGGGTCAGCGGGGCCCGTGGCAACGCTACCAACCATCAGGAATGATTCGGATATGGCGGAAAAGCGCGGTTCTCCCTCTCGGCCGCGGTCGCCCTGGCGCCGGCTTATGCGCCACGAAGCCACACCCGGCATCCTCTTGCTGGCCTGCGCTGCACTCGCGATCGCCCTTGCCAATTCGCCACTGCACCATGCTTTTCATGCCGCATTGCACACGCCGCTGCCTGCCGCACCCCTGGCCAAGCTCGATACCGTGCACGCGTGGATCAACGACGGCCTCATGGCGGTGTTCTTCTTCGTCGTGGGGCTTGAGATCAAACGCGAAACGGTTTCGGGCGCGCTGTCCGACGCGCGGCGGCGGCGCTTGCCGGTGCTGGCGGCGATGGCCGGCATGGCGGTTCCGGCAATCGTGTTCCTGGCGGTAAGCCAGGGGCAATCCATGCTGCATCGCGGTTGGGCCATTCCAGCGGCCACCGACATTGCCTTTGCCATGGGCGTGCTGGCCCTGATCGGACGCCGCGTGCCTTCGTCGATCCGCCTGTTTCTGCTGACCGTGGCCGTGGTCGATGACCTGGGTGCGGTGCTCGTGATCGCGTTTTTTTACACCTCTGGTGTCGCCTGGGCCTGGCTGGCGGGTGCCGCGGCGGTGTTCGGCGTGCTGCTGGCGCTCAATCGCGCGGGGGCGAGTCGCGTTGCTCCCTATGCCGCACTGGGCGTCCTGCTGTGGGTCTGCGTGCTGCAATCGGGCGTCCATGCGACCGTCGCGGGCGTGCTGGCCGCGCTGACCGTGCCGATGAAACTCGATCGCCATGGCGACAGCCCACTGCTGCGGCTGGAACACGGCCTGGTGCCGTTCAACGGCTTTGTCGTGGTGCCGCTGTTCGGCCTGGCCAACGCCGGTGTCGCGCTGGGCCAGGCCGGGTTGGCCGGCGTGCTCGCGCCGTTGCCGCTGGCGATTGCCGCCGGGCTGTTCCTGGGCAAGCAGGCTGGCGTGCTGGGCGCCGTGCTGGGCGCAGAGCGGCTGGGCCTGGCACCCCGGCCAGCGGGCGCGGGGGTGCTGCACATCTGGGGCATGGCGCTGCTGTGTGGCATCGGTTTTACCATGAGCCTGTTCATCGCCGCGCTGGCGTTCCCGGCCGATCCCGACCTGGTGGAGCAGGCCAAGCTTGGCATTCTGGGCGGATCGCTGCTGTCGGCATTGGCCGGCGCGCTCGTGCTGAGAATGGCGCCGGCGCGCCTGCCTTGATCGGGAAAATCGATATGTCCAAGCCACCAATTGCATGAAACTTTCGCACGATTGTGGCGTATGAGAGCGCAAAGCCAAGCAAAGGAAAGGGGTTTACCATGCCGGGCGACAACGCAAACAAGGCGCTGATCGACAGCCTGAACGGGCTGCTCGCCGATTATTTCGCGCTTTATCTCAAGACCAAGAACTATCACTGGCACGTGGCCGGCCCGCAGTTCCGCGATCTGCACCTGCTGTTCGATGAGCAGGCTGCCGAGATCTTCGCCCTGACCGACATCGTGGGTGAACGCGTGCGCAAGAACGGCGGCAATACGCTGACCTCGATCGGCGCCATCGCGGCCAAGACCAGCGTCAAGGACGATGACCGCGCCAAGGTTGACGCGCTGGACATGGTCAAGGCCCTGCGCGACGACAACGCTGCCCTGGTCGAAACCATCCGCGCGGTTAAGGCCGCCGCCACCGAAGCCGGCGACAACGCCACCGAAGGCGCAGCCGACGACTGGACCGACCAGGCCCAGCAGCGCGTGTGGTTCCTCAGCCAGATCCTGGCCTGATCCGTCCGCTGCTGTATGCCAAAGGCCCGCCGCGCATCGTTTGCGCGGCGGGCCTTTTTGGTGCGGGAGGGCTGTTAACGCCCCAATATCTGCCGTCCAGAGCCGCACCGGCGAACGTCGAAAGCGGGCAATCGCTCAGTAAATTTTTTGTAGAAGAGCTGCTCGGAACGAGGTTGCCGCGTCGCGGCTTGGTGACCAAACCAGTAGGTAACTAAGGATCGTCTCGTAATACACCGAGACCTTCGCTCCATCCCATGCCGCATCCGCTTCCACATAATCTTCGTACCGATCATACGGGGGAAGCTCTAGGCCGGCCTCCGGGTGAACGGCAGCGAAGCGTTCTAAGATTTTCCGGTGCGGAGCCTCGTCATCAAGCAGGTCACTCCATGCTTTGAAACCCCAGCCGTCCCCACCGCTGTTTACGTTCCGCGGCAATGCAGAGACCTCTTCGACTTCCGAATAAAGCATCATCATTGATGGCTACTGCCGTTCCTGTCCGCTTTCCACCACAACCCGCCATCACTCCCCGTTCGGGCTGAGCCTGTCGAAGCCCCCCGCCGGCACCACGCGCGCCTCGCATGAAATGCCCCCTTCCGGCAGCGGCACCAGCGCCACGCGGCGTACCACCAGGCCCTGATCGCGAAGGGATTCCAACCAGGCCAGCACGGCGGCACTTGGCCCCTGCCCGGCAAGCGCAAAGCCATTCACCTGCACCACGGGCGGCTGCAGCCGCACGCCAGCGCGCGCGGCAGCGGCCATCAGGCGCTCTGCATCGGGGTGGGACGTGAGGCGCGCGCGCGGCTGCGTTTCGGCCAATTGGCGCAGCAGGCGCGCGCTGCGTGCCAGGGCCAAGGCATGATCGTCGCGCGCGGCAAGCCAGGCGTGGCGGAGCGGCAGCAGCACGCCCTGCCCCAGCCCGACGAGCAGCGCGAGAGCAAGCGCGAGGGACACCATGCCCCGCTCTCGCCCGGTCAGCGCGCCAAACCAAGCCTGCACGCGCGCGATCACGGCGCGCGCATCGTGACCGTGGCCACGATCCCTGCGCCATCCCGCACCGGCACCGGCGGCTGTGCCACGCGCCAGCCATCGCGTTGCAGCGCCAGCAACACGGCATCGATCGCCGGCGCATCGCCCGCGGCCAAGGTAAAACGCAAGGCGCCGTCTTCCTGATGGGCCAGCGCCGCCAGCCGTACCGCCGGCGCAGCACGCAGCGCTTGCCACAAGGCAGCGGTGGGTGGCGCCCAACCATCGGCCCCGGCCTGTTGCTGCATCCGATCGATGCGCACGGCGCGTTCCGCCCCGGCCAGGTCCGCCACGTCGGCATGGCGCGTGCGCACCTGCGCGACCGCCGTCGCCACGATCCGCGCGCTGTCGGTGCGCCAGCGCGCAATCTGCGCCACGGGCACGGCCAGGGCCAGAACACCCACGAGAGCAGCCAGCCGCGCCAGCCGCCGCATGGGCCAAGGCGCGCGGTGGGCGGCATGGTCCGCCAAGTCGATCCAAGGTTGCGCGTGGCCCTGCGCCAGGCGCTCGGCCAGAACCGACGCGTCACAGCGCACCACCCGGTCGTCGGCGGGAAGCAAGGCCTGCCACAGCGGCGGCTCGGCCACGAAGGCCGCCGTCGCAGTGCGGGCCAGATCCACACCGCCCAGCGTTGCGCAGTGCACCGTGCCCGGCGCCGGCGGCGGCAGCACCAGCGCCGCCGGCACCAGAGCATCGGCCACTTGGCCGGTCGCGACCGAGACCGCCTGCTGCCACGCTGCACGGCGAACAGGATCGACCAGCGCGATCAAGGCCTGCCCTTCGGACAGCGCAGCCACCGCCTCGCTGCCGGCAGCCAAGGCGCCGTCCTGCGCCGCCAGGCGCGCCAGGGCCAGGGTTTGTGCGGGCGTGGCCGTGGCCTCCAACGGCTGGACCAGCACTGGCACCGCGCCCGACGGCACCAGCGCGGTCACGCAGCCGGGCATGGCGGGCAAGGCTTCGCCTGGGGAAAGCGGCTGCGCCACGCCATCGGCCACGCGCCAGGCGGCGCATGGCGGCCCGCCGTTTTCGGGCAAGAGCAGGATCAGCCCGGCATCCGGCATGTCAACTGCCCTTGCCGCCATCCGTGCCCGCCGCGGGCGCCGCAGCCTGGCCAGCCGATGTCACATCGGCCGCCGCGCCGCTGCCACCCGCCTGGCCATCGGCGCCGAGCGACAAAATCGCAAAGGGCGCCCCATCGGCACCGGGCACGCGATAGATATAGGATCGTCCCCAAGGGTCCTTTGGCAAGTCCTTGATATAGCCGCCCTTGCGCCAGGTTTCCGGCACCGGCAGATCCGGCGGCGGCTGGCGCAGCGCGGCCAGCCCCTGCGCCTGGGTGGGATAGACGCCTTCGTCCAGCCGGAACATCTCCAGCGCCTGCTCCAGCGTGGCGATGTCGCTCTGCGCCTTTACCACCATGGCGCGATCCTGGCTGGGCAGCACGTTGATCAGCACCACCGTGGTCAGCAGGCCCAAGATGAAGATCACCACCATCAGTTCCACCAGGCTGAACCCGTTGGGCACAGCAAAAGAGGCGCGGCGGGAAGCGGAAGAGACAACCATCGATCAGGTTCCGGTAAGCGTTTGCAATTGCAGGATTGGCAGCAGGATCGCGAGGATGATCAGCGCCACGATGCCGCCCATCACCACGATGATCGCCGGCTCCAGCAGGGCGAGCGCGGTGGCAGCGGCCGCTTCGAACGAGCGATCGAGCGCGTTGGCCGCGCTTTCGAGCAAGGCGCCCAACTGGCCCGATGCCTCTCCACTGGCGGCCATCGCCACCAACAGCGGGGGAAACAGCCCGGCGCGGCCCAACTCGGCCTGCGCCAAGCCGGCGGCCAGGCTGCCGCCCTCGCGCACGCCTTGCGCCACTTGGCCCAGAGCACGCGCGTGCAGGGTATTTTGCGCGGTCTGCGCGGCCAGGCGCAGGCCGTCGAGCAATGGAAGGCGCGCTGCGATCATGGTGGCCAGGGTTCGTGCCAGGGCCGCCGCCTGGGCATCGCGCCACAGCGGCCCCAGCAGTGGCAGGCGCAAAAGCGCGCCATCCACCGCCGCGCGAAACGGCGGCCATGCCAGGCCGCGAACAAAACCCACCGCCGCCAGCGCCAATGTGGCCAGCACGGCCCAGCCCCACGCGGCGAGAAAGCCCGAAAGGCCGATCACCATGCGCGTCAGCCACGGCAATTGCCGGCTGGCGGCGTCAAACTGTTCCACCACGCGCGGCACCACTGCCACCATCAGCCCGGTCACCACGGCAATCGCCACCACCGCCAGCGCCGCGGGATAGGCCAGCGCCCCGGCCAGGCGCGCGCGCACCTGCGCCTGCCGTTCGATCAGGTCGGCCAGGCGCGCGGCGATCTGGGGCAGGCGCCCGGCGCTTTCCCCCGCCCCCACCATCGCGCGATAGACCGGAGGAAAGGCGTGCGGTGCGCGGGCAAGCGCCTCTGCCAGCGAAAGCCCTTCGCACACCCCGGCGTGCACAGCGCGGATCACCGCGCCTTCGCGGGTGCTGCCGGCCTGTCTCAGCATGATGCGCAGCGCTTCTTCCACCGGACTCACCGCCACCAGCGCGGCCAGTTGCCTGGTCAACAGTGCGCGGCTGCGCAGGCCGAGCCGCCCGGGTGCCCGTGCCACTGCCGGTGCGGGCTGGATCCGCATGACCTGCCAGTGCCGCGCCACCAAGCGTGCCTGCGCGCTGGCCGCATCGGGCGCGGCGATGCGGCCCTGCCGCTCGCGCCCCTGGCGATCGACCGCGCGATAGAGAAAGGCCGGCGTCATCCGCCCTGGTCCTGGCGCAGGATGCGGGCCGCCTCCGCCGCGCTCACCGTGCCTGCCACCACCAGCGCACGAGCGGCATCGGCAAGGCGCGGCGCCGCTGCAAAGGCATGGGCCGCCAGCGCATCTTCATCGGCATCGTCATGGATCAGGCGGCGCAGGCCATCGTCGGCCCACAGTGCCTCGAACACGCCGATGCGGCCGGCATGCCCGGTCTGGCCGCAAGCATCGCAACCAGGCGCGACCATGGCCATGGCGCCGGATTCCAGCGCCAGCGCCGCAGCCAGACGCGGTGGTACCGGCTCGCCCGTCCGGCATTGCGGGCACAGCCGCCGCACCAGCCGCTGCGCCAGCACCGCGCGCAGCGTGGCGGCCAGCAGGAACGGCTCCACCCCCATGTCGCGCAGCCGGGTCACCGCGCCGGCGGCGTCGTTGGTGTGGACCGTCGCCAGCACGAGGTGCCCGGTCAGTGCCGCCTGCACCGCGATCTGCGCGGTTTCCGCGTCGCGGATCTCGCCCACCATCACCACGTCGGGGTCCTGCCGCAGGATCGCGCGCAGCCCGGCGGCAAAGGTCAGTCCCAGGCGCGGGTTCACCTGCGTTTGCCCCACGCCGTCCACGGCATATTCCACCGGATCTTCCACGGTCAGGATATTGCGCGTGCCATCGCCCAGCAGGCCCAGCGCGGCATAAAGCGTGGTGGTCTTGCCCGATCCGGTCGGGCCGGTGACCAGCACGATACCGTTGGGCTGGGCCAGCGCACGGCGCAGCACCGCGTCTGCGGCGGGATCAAGGCCCAGCGCGACCAGATCGATTCCGGCGCGCGCCTTGTCCAGCAGGCGCAGCACCACGCGCTCCCCGGCGCGCGAAGGCAGGGTGGACACGCGCACGTCCACCAGCCGCCCGGCCAGATCGAGCGCCATGCGCCCATCCTGCGGCAGGCGCCGCTCGGCAATGTCGAGCCGAGCCATCACCTTGATCCGGCTGGCCAGCATCGGCGCGACATGGGCGGGCAGGCGCAGCATCTCGGCCAGCTGCCCGTCGCGGCGCAGGCGCACGACCAAGGCCTGCTCATAGGGCTCAAGGTGAATGTCCGATGCGCCCTGGCGCAGCCCTTCGGCCAGCAAGCCGTTGATCAGGCGAATCACCGGCGCGTCGTCGGTGCTGCCCAGCAGGTCTTCGGCGCTGGGCAGGTCCAGCGCGGGCTGCGGATCCCCGCGCGCCAGGGCATCGGCAGCCGCGGCCGCACCATCGGCATAGGCCTGGGCCAGCAGCGCCTCGAACGCGGGCGGAGCCACGCGCCGCCAACGCGCGATCGGCCCCGCCACCCGGCGCAGTTCCAGGAGGGCCAGGGCATTGGCATCCTCGCGCAGCACCACGGCCAGGCCGCCCGGCCCCTGCCCTTCCACCAGGAAGCCGCGATCGCGCGCCACGGCATAGTCCGGGCGCCAGGCCGGCGCGGCATCGCCGCCGAACATCATGGCCGTGTCTCCCCCACGGCGCCGGCGCGCGGCGGCGGCGTGATCACCATGTCACCGGGCGCTGGCGTGCGGGGGCGTGCCGCGCCCAGGTAATCCACCACCAGTTCATCGATCGAAGGTTCGCGGCCCGGTGCGAATGCCGACTGCGCGCCGCGCACCGCCTCCATCCGGCGCGCGGTCAACACCGCGCGATCGGCCCCGCCGCGCAGGATCGTGGGGCGGATGAAGACCATGAGGTTGGTCTTCACGTGGCTTTTGCTGCGCGATTTGAACAGTTCGCCCAGCAGCGGCACGTCGCCCAGCAGCGGCACCTTTTCCAGCGTGCGCCGCTCGGCATCGTCCAGCAGCCCGCCCAGCGCGATGATCTCGCCATCGCCCACGGTCACGGTGGTGCGGATCTCGCGCTTGTTGACCACCAGTTCGCCGTTGCTGGCCGAAACCGGCCCAGCCACCGAACTTACCTGCTGGCGCAGATCGAGCCGGACGGCGTTGCCGGCGTTGATCTGCGGCGTCACGTCCAGTTCGATCCCCACGTTCTGGCGGGCGATGGTGCGAAAGGCGCCCGACAGCGAATTGGACAGCGCTTCTCCGGTCGCCACCGGGATTTCCTTGCCGAACAGGATCGACGCCGGGACATTGTTGTTGGTGACAATATGCGGGGTGGACAGCACGTTGGAATTGCTGTCCGCCCGCACGGCATCGATCAGCGTGCCGAAGAAGCCCGAACCGCCCAGGGTCGTGGCCCACCCGGCAATCCCCCCACGCGCGCCCAACGCCGCCTGCGCGGCGTTCTGGCGCAAGAGATCGGCTGTCGCGCTGGTGGTGGAGGTGGTGACCGTCGCGCCGTTGATCACCGTGGTCGTCTGGTCCAGCCGATCGGCATAGAGCCCGCCAGCCAGATCGAGGATATTGGCCGCGCCGTTGGAAAAGCTGGTGACGGCAAAGGGCGCGTCCTTGCCCCCGATCAGCATCTGTACGCCCAGCTTTTGCGCCACGTCGTCCGACACCTCGACGATGATGGCTTCCACCAGCACCTGCTGCTGCGGCAGATCGAGCGCGTGGACGAGATCAGAGAGACGGCGCTGTTCATCCGCCGGGGCGGCAATGATCACGGCATTGGCGCCGGGATAGCGCGTGATCGTGGCGGTGCCGCGCCCGCCGTCCAGCCGGATCGGCCCGCTGCCCAGGCTGCCCATGGTGCCACCTGATGGATTGGCCGGGGCGCCGTTGCCCTGCCCGGCAGAAAGCGGCGGGCCAGCGGCGGGATTGGCGCCCGATGCACCAGTTGCGCCGCCCATGCCACCCAGCGAAACCGGCGCGGCCGACCCGGCGCTGGCTTCCCCGCCGCTGCCACCGACCAGGCGCTCCAGCACCGGCACCAGCAACGCGGCATCGGCATGGTCGAGCCACAGCACGCGGATCGCCCCACCTTCCCCGGCGCGCGCGTCCAGCCGCCGCGCCACCTCGGCCAGGCGGGCCAGCGTGGGCGGATCGCCGCGCAACACCACGGCATTGGCGCTGTCCACCGCCACCACGCTGGCCGGGGTGCGCCCGCCTTCACCCGCCGCGACCAGTTGAGCCAGCGCGGTGGCCACTTCGCGCGCACCGGCATGGGCAAGGTCGATCGTCAAGACCGTGGCCCGGTCCTGGTCGATCTGGCGCACCAGCGCGCGGACGCGGGCGACGTTGTCGGCGTAATCGACCACCACCAGCGAATTGCCGGCCTTGTTGGCCGTGAGCGAGCCATCCTTGCTGACCAGCGGGCGCAGCGTGTCGAGCGCCTGGGCGGCGTCGGCGGCGCGCAGGCGGATCACTTCGGTGACCATCTGGTTGCGTGCCCCACCGCGCGGGATGCCGGTCGGCTGGCTGGCCGCGCCCTCCGTCGGCTGGATGCGGAACGCGCCGTTGCCGGTGGGCACCGCGACCAGGCCATTGGCGCGCAAGGTGGCCAGGAATACCTCGAAATATTCGCTGGCGCTCAAGGTTCGCTCGCTCGCCACGCTCACCTTGCCGGCCACGCGGGCATCGACAATGAACGTACGCCCGGTCACTTCGGCGGCATCGGCAATGAACGCGCGCATATCGGCCTCGCGCACGTTGAGGCGATATTGCGCCTGCGCGGCCTGTGGCGCGGCCAAGCCAAGCATCGGCAGCGCCAGGCAGGCCAGCCACGCGCGCCACCCGATCGCACGCCTCACTGCCCGCCCCCTTGCGACCCCAGCGATAGCGCCAGGTCGCGCCCGCCGCGCCGCACGGTGACGGCCAGGGCGCGGCCATTGGCGATCGCGGTATCCAGCCGGGCGGCATCCTCCTGCCCACGTACCGGCGCGCCGCCGATCGCGACGATGCGATCATCGGGCAGCAGGCCCCAGCTTTGCCCGGCCCCGCCGGTGAGCGAAAGCGCGGGTTTTCCGTCAGCCGTGACCAGGGCAAACCGGCCGCCCAAGTCTTGCGGCGCAAGCTCTTGCGGCGCGGATGGTGCCGCCGCTGGCGCGGTGCCGTCCTGCGGGGCGAGCGATAGCGTCACCCGCCCGCCCACGCGCAACAGCACCACGTGATCGAACGCCACTTGCGCCAGGCGCACGCCGGGCAAGGCCTCTTCCCCCTGTGCCACGACATGCTGCACGCCATCCGCACCGGCCAGGATCGCGCTGCCGCCTTGCCCGTCGGGCGTGGAGCGCGTGCCGAGCAAGCGCAGCGGCCCGGCATCGCCAGAGCCGCCGCCACTTTCACGCGCAAATGGATCGAATTGGGCAAACAGGCCGGCCCGCACCGGGGCATCGAGCACCACCAGCCCGCCCACATCGTCGGCCACCGCAGAATCGAGCGGCGCCAGGACGACCCAGCACAACATCGCCAGCAGCGCCCCGGCACTGCCCAGCAGCGCCACTTCGGCCAGGCGCGCGGCGATGGGCGAGGTCGGCATGGAGCGCGGCCGCCTGGCGCGCGACGCAACCAGCCCTTGTATACGCCCTCCCGATCCGTGCATCCCTTGCGCCCGCTTGCCCATGATTGCCTTGCCCCTCGCCTGGCGCAGGGTAATCCAGTCTGCCGCGCCCAGAGTGCGGGAAAGCCTCGATTTCGGTTCCGCTAGCGCCTAGGATCGGGCCGATGATCGCGCTTCCCAAACCGCTTCACCGTGCCGCCCTGCGCGTGGCGCATCGGTTGCGCGTGGCCTGGTGGCGCTGGCGGCAAGTGCCGGTGCTGGGCTGCATGGTGGTGGCGCGCAACGCGGCGGGGCATGTCCTGCTGGTGCGGCACAGCTATCACCACAGCACGCTGTGGATGCTGCCGGGCGGCGGATTGGCGCGCGGGGAAAGCCCGGTGGCCACGGCCGCGCGCGAACTGGCGGAGGAAACCGGCTGCACCCTGGTGCAAGCCGTGCATTTTGCCGATCACTTGCGCGATCGCGGCGGCTGGCTCAACCAGATCGCCTTGGTGTCCGGCTTGGCCCACGGCACCCCGCGCGCAGACGGGCGCGAGTTGGAAGAGGCGGCGTTCTTTGCCCTCGATGCCCTGCCGCCCACCACCAGCCCGGCCACGCGCGAGATGATCGCGCTTTGGCAGCATAAGACGGCGCAAGCCTCAGAACGGTAACTCGGCCTGCCCCGGCGCAACGGCGGGCGCCTCGCCAGGCTCATCCAGCGCCGAGAGGATCACGCCCATCAGCCGCACCGGCTGCGGCAGCGGCAGCACCTGGTCGAGCAGGCCACGCGCCACCTCGGCCAGGGTGTCGCGGCTCGACACCGGGGTGGAAATGGAACGCGCCCGGCTCATTGCCGAAAAATCCTTGAATTTCAGCTTTAGCGTGACGGTGCGCCCGGTCACGTCGGCCCGCGCCACGCGCTCCCACGCCAGGTCGATGATGGTTTCCAGCGTTTCGCGCAAAACGGTGCCCGATGACAGATCGCGGTCGAACGTGCGCTCTGCCCCCACCGACTTGCGCGGGCGATCGGCCGTTACCGCGCGCAGATCGATGCCGCGCGCGGCGCGATAGAGATAATCGGCCTGGGCCCCGAAATGCTGGCGCAGACTGGCCAGGTCGAGGCGGCGCAAGTCAGCGCCGGTGGCAATGCCCAACGCCGCCATCTTTTCCGCCCCGCGCGGCCCCACCCCGTGGAACCGCGCCACCGGCAGCGCCGAAACGAACGCAGCGCCTTCGCCCGGGCGGATCACGCACAGGCCGTCGGGCTTGTTCTGGTCGCTCGCCAGCTTTGCCAGGAACTTGTTGTAGGACACCCCCGCACTGGCGGTCAGCCCGGTTTCGGCGCGGATGCGCTGGCGAATCAATTCGGCGATGCGCGTGGCCGAACCGATCCCGCGCGCATCGCGCGTCACATCAAGATAGGCCTCGTCGAGCGAGAGGGGCTCCACATCGGGCGTATAATCCAGGAAGATCGCGCGGATCTGTTGAGACACCGCGCGATAGACGTCGAAGCGCGGGCGGCGAAAGATCAGGTCCGGGCATAGTTGCACCGCGCGCGCCGACGGCATGGCCGAACGCACGCCAAAGGCGCGTGCCTCATAGCTGGCCGCCGCCACCACGCCGCGCGCGGCATTGCCGCCCACCGCCACCGGCTTGCCGCGCAATTCGGGGGCATCGCGCTGTTCGACGCTGGCATAGAATGCGTCCATGTCGACATGGATGATCTTGCGCAGGCCCGGCGCCGTATCGGCGCCATCGGCAGCGGCAGGATCGAAAATCGGAGGTTCGGGCACGGGCATGACGCGACGCGATCATGCCACAAAGGCCTGGCAAAGGCTGCAACAAAACCTTGGATTGGCGTCCCCCGCCTGCCATAGGATCGTTATGCAACCCAACTATCCAGCCGGCCGGCGCCAGATCCAGGCGCTGGGCGGGCGCGAATTCATTGCCATGATGGCCTTGCTCATGGCGCTTCAGGCGCTGGCCATCGATGCCATGTTGCCCGGCCTTGGCCAGATTGCCGCCGATCTGGGCGTGAGCGATCCCAATCGCCGCCAACTGGTGGTGGGCGTGTTCCTGGTTTCGGCGGGATTGGGCGCGCTGATCCCCGGTGCCCTGGCCGATCGCCACGGGCGGCGGCCGGTGTTGCTGGTGACCATCGTGCTCTATGTGGTGCTGGCGCTGGGCTGCGCGATGGCGCCCGATTTCAATAGCTTGTTGATTCTCCGCGCGCTCCACGCGGTGGCCAGCGCCGGGGTGGCGGTGCTGCCGGCAGCGATCGTGCGCGATCGCTTTGCCGGGGACCAGATGGCGCGCACGCTGTCCACCGTGTCCACGGTGTTCATGGTGGTGCCGATGCTGGCGCCCAGCGTCGGGCAATTCGTGCTGCTGTTTGCCGGATGGCGCTGGATTTTCGGCGTGCTGGCGGTGCTGGGCGCGATCATGGGGGTGTGGGTGTTCCAGCGACTGCCCGAAACGCTCGATCCCGCCAACCGCCAAGCGATCATGCCGCTGACCATCGCGCGCAACATGGCCAATTCGGCGATGGAGCGCTCATCGGCGGGCTATGTGCTGGGCGCCTCGCTCGTGTTCGGGGCGATGTTCGGCTATATCAACTGCTCGCAACAGCTGGTGGCCGAACACTTTGGCGCCGGGCGCTATTTCCCGCTGATCTTCGGGGCCACGGCGCTGTCGCTGTCGTTCTCCAACTTCTTCAACGCGCGCATCGTCGAACGCTTTGGCGCGCGGCGCGTGTCGCAAACCGCGCTGCTGGCATGCATCGGCCTCAGCCTGCTGCAAGTCCACTTCGCGTTCAGCCCGCATCAGACGCTGCTGCGCTTCATGCCGGTGATGGCGGCCAACATCTGCGCCATGGGATTCATCGGCGCCAATTTCAGCTCGATCGCGCTGCAGCCCTTTGCCCGCACGGCGGGCGCTGCCAGTTCGATGCAGATGTTCATGCGCACCCTGATCGGCTCGCTGATCGGCATCGCCATCGGCCAGGTTTACGACGGCACGGCGCGTCCGCTCTCGATCGCCTTCGTCACCTGCGGCCTGCTGTCGCTGGGCCTCGTGCTGTTCTCGGAACGCGGCCGCCTGTTTCGCCGCCTGATCCCGCCGGGCGGAGAGCGGGTGCTGGTGGACGTGCACTGACGCAGGCGTAAAGCCTCGCACCCAGCGCAACCTTGCCGCATCAGGCCACGGCGCGGTCCATGGCAGCCAGGGCCACGTCGGCCCGCTCGGGCCGGCCCAGGTGATAGCCTTGCATCAGGCGGATGCCCAGCGCGCGGGCGGTGGCCAGCTGGGCTTCGTCCTCCACGCCTTCGATCATGCATTCGATGCCCAGTTGCCAGGCGAACGACACGATCGTGCCCACGATCGCCCGCGCGCCAGGATCGCTCGACAGCGCGGCCGCCAGCCCGCGATCGATCTTGACCATGTCCAGCGGCAGATCGCGCAACTGCGACAGGCTTGACCAGCCGGCACCGAAATCGTCGAGCGCCAGGCGGAAGCCGGCGGCGCGGAATGCTTCCAACTGGGTGCGGGCGCGGCGCGGATCGGCCAGCAGCGCCGCTTCGTTCATTTCCAGCAGGAAACGGGCAGGGTCCGCGCCGGCATCGCGCACCAGGCGATCGAGCGATTCGACCGCGCCCTCGCGGGTGACATCGCGCGGACTGAGGTTGATCGCCACGGTCAACCCGCGCCGCCAGGCATCGCATTCGGCCAAAGTGCGCGCGATCACCGCGCGGGTCAGTTCGCCGGTGCGGCCGGTGGCCGTGGCCAGGTGCATGAATTCGCCGGGCGCCAACCAGGTCTGCCCATCGGGCGACCAGCGGGCAAACGCCTCGAACCCCAGCACGGCGCCGCTGTCGACATCGTAGAACGGCTGGTAAAGCAGGCGCAGCCGGTCATCCAGGCGGCAACCGTTGAACTGGCGGGTCATCGCGCTGCGATGCTGCAGGGCCACTTCGTCTTCCGGGCCGAACAGAACGATCGCGCCTTCGCCCCGCTTCTTGGCCTTGTAGAGCGCGGCATCGGCTCGTTCGAGGCAGGCCCCCACGGCGTGCCCGCCCACATTCGCCGCCCCGGCATTGGCCCCCCGCATCCGGTGAATTCCGGTGGACGCATGCAGGCGCAAGGTAACGCCATTGTGCACCACGGGCGCGCGCACCGCCTGTGACAGGGCATGGGCAGCCGCTGCCACGCCCGGCCCGTCGAGCGCGCCATCGAACAGGATCGCGAATTCATCGCCGCCCAGCCGGCCATGCGCCACCACCCCGCCGATCGCATCGATGCGGCGCGAAACCGCGCGCAGCACGTCATCGCCCGCAGCGTGGCCATAGGTGTCGTTGATATGCTTGAACCCATCGAGATCGAGCAGCGCCAGCCAGGGTTGCGGCGCATCGTACCGGGTCACTTCCTGGGCCAGCCGCGCCAGGATCGCGCGGCGGTTGAGACCGCCGGTCAGGGGATCGCGCGAGGCCTGCTCAAAGTTCGTCTGCGCCAGCCGCGCGGCCAGCCGTTCGCGCCGGGCAAGTTGCTGACGCGACAGCTCCAGCCGCACGAAATCGGCGTGAAAGCCGAACGTCATCATCAGCACGGTGAGATTGGCCATCGTCAGGACCACGACCACCGGCCAAACCCCCGCCCCATCGACGGCGAGGTAGACAATGGCAGCCGGCACCGTGCAGGTCAGCGCCAGGCGCAGGGCCGCGGCGGGCGCATGGGCCAGGCCCAGCACGCCCGCCACCGACACCACCGAGAGCAGCACGCGCACCAGCGCCCGCTGCGCATCGTTGCCCACGCAATAGAGCGAGAGCGCCCACGACACGGCGAACAGCGCCGAAAGCCCCACGCTCATCGGCAAAGTGACGATATCCTTGCGCCGCCGCGCCAGGGGGCGTTGCGCCACCTGGGAAGGCAGCCAGTGCCAGCCGCGCTCGGCGGCGAAGGCCATCATCGCCACGCCCGGCAACAAGACCGGCCAGTGGACCGTGCCGATGAAGCGCATGATCACCAGGCCCACGCCCAGGATCACCAGCAGCGACAGCAGCGGCAGGCGCCGCGACAGATTGTGGGCGTAGGACGCCACCATGGTTTCGCCACGATGGCTGCGCCAATGCGAAGCGCCCAGGACCGAACCGACCAATGCCCGTGCCGTCCGCCCTCGGCCGCGACGGCGCGTTGGCTTGCCCGGCACTGGCGCTGGGCTTGCCTCCACATCGTAGTCTGCCTGAGGGTTTCCGCTAAGGACTTCCATCTGGCGGCCATAGGGCCAAGGCAGTTAACAGGTGGTATGCGCGCCCACCCAAGCGATTGCCCTCGCGCGCGGAAACCAGTGCGCCCGGCGCCGTCAGCCCTCGGCCAGCGCCGCCACCAAGGCCTTGACTTTCTTCTGCCGCCACTGCGGCAGGGGGGCTACCAGCCAATAGCCACGCCGGCCGATTTCCACTTCGCCCAGCGCAACCACGCGGCCGGTGGAAAGCGCATATTCGGCCAGCAGCAAAGGCACGCGCGCTTTGCCCAGGCCAGCGGCGGCAGCACTGATCGCGGTGCCCGCATCGCCCACCGAAAAGGCCACTTCGCGCCCTTCGCCCGCCGGCACCGGGTCACCCGGCCAGCCGATCCACGCGCCGTCGCTGTTGGCGCCAACACTGTTCTCCGGGTTTCCTTCGGCAAAGCCGGGCGCGGCCACGATCACGGTCTGCGGCGCGCCCAGCGGGATGCCTTCCAGTTCGCCCGGCCCTTCGGCCCAGCGCACGGCGAGATCGAGGTTGGCCTCGGTAAAGTCGATGTCGCCATCGCCGCCCACCAGCGAAAAGCGCAGCGCGGGGTTTTCGGCGCGGAACGCGGCGAGGCGCTGGCTGAACCAGGCGGCAAAGAAATCGCGCGGGCAGGCAATGGTATAGACGTGGCTGGATTGGCCGGCCTGCATCGCCTGCACGCCTTCTTCAAAGCGCAGGAAGCCTTCGCGGATGGCATCGAGGCCGGCGGCGGCTTCGTCGGTCAGTTCCAGGCCCTTGGACGTGCGGCGGAACAGCACCACGCCCAAAAGGTCTTCCAGCGCGCGGATCTGCTGGCCAACGGCGGCGGGCGTCACGGCCAGTTCGTCGGCAGCGCGGGTGAAGGACAGGTGGCGGGCGGCGGCATCGAGCACGCGCAGCCCGTTGAGCGGGAGATGGGTCCGCTTCATGAGGTGATTGCCTTCTTCTTGGCGGTCAATTGGCCGTGGCCGGGGCGGCCAGCGGAAAGAAGGGGATGGCCACTTCCAACAAGGAGCCATCGTCGCGGCGCATGGTGTAATGCCCCTCCATGCTGCCCGTGGGCGTGCCCAGCGGACAGCCCGAGACATAGTCGTGCGCCTGGCCCGGTTCCAGCCGGGGCTGTTCGCCCACCACGCCTTCGCCATCGACAAAGCTGACATGGCCACGCCCGTCGGTGATGCGCCAATGCCGGGTCACGAGCTGGGCCGGCTCGTTCGAATCGTTTTCGATGCGGATGTGATAGACCCAGAACCACTTGCCGGCCGCCACGCGCGATTGCTCAGGCAAAAAGTTCACCGCCACCCGGACGGTGATGCCATGCGTGATCGCGGCATGCTGGAAAAGCTGCTTCATCCGCCACAGACTAACGCACTTGGGCGTTCGTTCCAATGCCCGAAATGGACCATCTGCGCCAACGCCCTTGCTGCAGCAGGGCGGGCACGGCACAGGCAGGAATGTGATGACTGACCTGCCACCGCCCCCGTTCATCGTCTGCGCCGTGCTGCCCCATGGGGAAACCGGCGCGGTGGTACGCCTGCTGGGCGAGGAGACGGGACTCGTCGCGGTCTATGTGGCGGGTGCGCGCGGGCGGACCTTGCGCCCCGTGCTGATCCCCGGAAACCTGGTGGCCGCAGACCTGGCGCGGCGCGGCGATACGCGCCTGCCCACCGCGCGGGTGGAACTGATCGCCAGCCGCGGCCCCTGGCTGGGCGAGCCACTGGCCAGCGCCGGCCTGGCCTGGGCCTGCGCGCTGACCGCCGCCGCCCTGCCCGAGGGCTTGCCCCTGCCGGCGATCCATGCCGCGCTTGTCGCCTTGCTCGATGCCATTTGCCTGGCGCCATCGGCACGCGGTTGGGCGCGCGCGCTGGCCGGCTATGAAGCCTTGCTGCTGCGCGAAGGCGGGCACGGCCTGGCGCCCCTGCCCGTCGCCAACGAGACTTGGCCCGCCCTGCTGGCCCGGCTGGATGCCCAGGGGCCGGCGATTGCAAGCCAACTGCTTGCCGAACGGCGGCGCGATGTTATGGCGGCCCGCGCGATTCTGCTGGAACGGCTGAAGCGCATCGGATCGGATTGAGAAGGCCAGAACATGAAAATTGCGGTTTTGCCCGGCGACGGCATCGGCCCCGAAGTGACGCGTGAAGCGGTCCGCGTGATCGAGGCACTCGACCTTGGCATCGCGATGGAACAAGCGCTGGTCGGCGGCAGCGCCTACAAGGCCAGCGGCCACCCCCTGCCGCCCGAGACACTGGCGCTGGCCCGCGCGTCCGATGCCATCCTGTTCGGCGCGGTGGGCGATCCCGATTGCGACGCGCTGGAACGCCACCTGCGGCCGGAACAGGCGATCCTGGGCCTGCGCAAGGAACTGACGCTGTTTGCCAACTTGCGCCCGGCCAAGGTCTTTGCCGGCCTGGAAAGCCATTCCGCGCTGCGCCCCGAAGTGGCCGGGGCGATCGACCTGCTGATCGTGCGCGAATTGAACGGCGACGTCTATTTCGGCGAAAAGGGCTTCCGCCAGACCGCCAGCGGCGAGCGCGAAGGCTATGACATCATGTCATACAGCGAAAGCGAAGTGCGCCGCATTGCCCATGTCGCGTTCCGCGCCGCGCTGGGCCGGGGCAAGCGCCTATGCTCGGTGGACAAGGCCAACGTGCTCGAAACCTCGCAGCTGTGGCGCGACGTGATCGTGGAAGTGGCCAAGGAATATCCCGACGTCGCGCTCGAACATATGTATGTCGACAACGCCGCGATGCAGCTGGTGCGCGCACCGGGCAAGTTCGACGTGGTGGTGACCGGCAACCTGTTTGGCGACATCCTGTCCGACCAGGCCAGCATGTGCGTTGGTTCGATCGGACTGCTCGCCTCGGCCTCGCTGGGTGAACGCCAGACCGCGCACGGCACCTTCGGCCTCTATGAGCCGATCCATGGTTCCGCGCCCGACATTGCCGGCCAGGGCCTGGCCAATCCGATGGCCACGATCCTTTCGGCCGCCATGCTGCTGCGCCATTCGCTGGGCCTGGCCGATGCGGCCGACCGCGTGGAAGCAGCCGTTGCCGCCACTCTGGCCGATGGCGTGCTAGGCCGCGACCTGGGCGGCACCGCCGGAACTGCGGAAATTGGTGACGCCGTGATCGCAAAGCTGTAAGCGCTGCGCCCCATGTTGCAACTGGCAGTCATTCTCCCGACCTTCAACGAGAGCAAGAACATTGCCTCGATGGTCGAACGGCTCGACAAGGCGCTCACCGGCATCGCCTGGGAAGCGGTCTTCGTCGACGATAACAGCCCCGATGGCACCGCCGATGTGGCGCGTGCCATCGGCCGCACCGATCCGCGCATCCGCGTGATCGAGCGGATCGGACGGCGGGGCCTGGCCTCTGCCGCGATCGAGGGCATGTGCGCCACCGCCGCGCCGATCGTGGCGGTGATGGACAGCGATCACCAGCACGATCCCGCGCTGCTGCCACAGATGCTGGCCGCCATCACCAGCGGCGAGTGCGACGTGGCCTATGCCTCGCGCTTTGCCGAAGGGGCCAGCACCGAAGCCTGGGGCCGGCCCGATCGGGTGAAAGCCTCGGGCCTCGCCAACGCCATCGCCCGCAAGGTCACGGGCGTGCAGCTGACCGACCCGATGAGCGGGTTCTTCATGCTGCCCGCCACGGTGCTGCGCGCCGATGCGCACCGTCTGTCGGGCGTGGGCTTCAAGATCCTGCTCGATATTCTCGCCACGGTTGACGCGCCGCTGCGGGTAAAGGAATTTCCCCTGCACTTCGCCGCCCGGGCCGAAGGCGAATCGAAACTGGACCGTACCGTCGTGTTTGAATTCCTCATCGGCCTTTACGACAAGTGGCTTGGCCGCATCATCCCCACCCGCTTTGCCCTGTTCGGCACGGTCGGCGCGCTGGGCGCACTGGTGCACCTGGCCGTGCTCTATGTGGTGCTGCACTTGTTCGGCGCGGAATTCGCGCTCAGCCACTATCCCAAGGAAGCCGCGTTCATCGTCGGCCAGACCCTGGCTGCCTTGACCGCGATGACCTTCAACTTCGTGCTCAACAACGAACTGACCTATGCCGACAAGCGGCTGCGCGGGTTCATGCCGCTCACGCGCGGCTGGCTGAAATTCGCCGCCACTTGCGCGTTCGGCATGCTCGCCAACATCGGCGTCTCCACTGCGCTGGTGCGCGTCGGCTTCCATCCGATCTCGGCCGCGCTGGTAGGCATCGTGCTCGCCTCGGTGTGGAATTTCGCGCTGTCGAGCAAGTTCGTATGGGGCAAGTATGGCTGATGGTTCCGGTGCCGGTGCGCTGGCCCGCTTGCAGTTGGCAATCGTGGCGGCAACCGGCATCTGGACGGTCTATTGCCTGCTGACATCACCTTATCCTTATTATGCGCCGCTGCAGAATGGCCCCACGCTGGCCATTCTGGGCGGCGTTGCCATATGGGCCTGGCGCCGCCCGCAATCCACTTCGGCCGTGGCATGCCTTTGCGCGTTCCTCGCCCTGCATGCGCTGGGCGGGAAATACATCTATTCCTACGTGCCCTATGAACGCTGGGCGCAAGACCTGGCCCTGCCCAGCCCCAACCGGCTGCTCGGCCTGCCGCGCAATTCCTATGACCGGCTGGTGCACTTTGCGTTCGGCCTGCTGATGGTCCACCCGATCCGCCAGGCACTGATGCGGCAGGGCGGCGTGGGGCCGCGCCTGTCGCTTTATGTCGCCGTGGAATTCGTGATGGCGGGAAGCTGCCTTTACGAGATCTTCGAATGGCTGCTGACCGTGATCATGGCCACCACGGATGCCGATGCCTACAACGGGCAGCAGGGCGACCTGTGGGATTCGCAAAAGGACATGGCCTGCGCCAGCGCCGGCGCGATCGTGGCGGGGGCGGTCATCGTGGCGCGGCGCATGGCGTCGAAAATGGCTTCGACAGGCTCAGCCCGAACGGATTGAGACAACTGGTTTCTAGTATCCCTGCCCGGCCGAAATGCCCGTCACTTCCACACCGGCATCCAGGTGAAGAGGCGGAAGGACTTGACGCTTGGCAAGGGCGAGGCCGCCAGGATCGGGAAGAAATAGACGAAACCGAGCAAGGCCAGGGCCAGGCTGGTCCAGGCCGGCCAACGCAGACCCCGCCGCCAGAGCTGCGCCAGCACCAGCGCCAGCGCCGCGTCGAGGAACACGGCGGCAAGCTGGTAGTGGTAATAGAACTGGACCGGCTTGCCATTGATCGCCCAGAAGAACAGCGACCCAACGTAGAACAGCGCCGCCATGCCGCTCAGCGCCGACAGGCGATCGCGCCCGGTGGGCCACCACTTGCCCGGCAGCGCAAGGCTGCGGCGGGCCAGCGCCATCGCGCCGTCGGCCGCGCACCACAGCAGCGCGGGCAGCCCCGCCCACATCGTGTAGGGATTGCCGATCATCAGCACGCCGCGCTGGGCGCCGTCCCACTTTTCATAGAAGAACCAGATCGGCCGCGCGTTGAGCATCCACTGGTACCAGTGGCTCATGTAGCGGTGCGGCTTCACCACGCTGTCCTGCAATTTCAGCATGGTCTGCTGCCATTCCACCAGGTGCCAGGGGCTTAGCGGATTGACCGCATAGAACATCGCCGGCGTGAACGTGGCGAAATAGACCAGCACCGGCCAGATCCCGAGCCACAGTGCAGCCTCGATCAGGCACACGCCCGGCACCGGGCCGCCGGCACGCCCGACCAGCCAGGCCAGGGCGCGATGCGGGCGGCCTGCGCTTGCCTGCCCCGCGCTGGCCTGCCCCGCACTGGCCCGCCAACGCGCATGGGCATACCACAGGCCGGGAAAGACCATCAGCGGCACGCCGTTCCACTTGCCGCCCATCGACAGGCCCATGAACAGGCCCGCCAGCACCAGGTGCACGCGCGCACCTTTGCGCGCCGCCAGCGCCCATTGCCAGAAGGCCAGAGCCAGCGAGGCGGCCATTGCCATGTCGAGGATGGCGATGCGCGACAGCACGAACCAGATGAAATTGGTCGCCAGGAACACGCCGAACAGCAGGGTGCCACGGCCTGAAAGGCTGGCCCACCAGAACGCCCGGATCGCACCGTAAAGCCCGATCACGCCATAAAGCGCGTTGCAGAACCGCCAGCCGAACGGATTGTCGCCAAACAGCATCATGCCCAGCGCGATCAATTCCTTGCCCAGCAGGGGGTGTTCGGGATTGAGCCGGCTGGACAGCGCGATCAGGTGCCGCGCGGCAGGCAGGTAATGCACTTCATCGAACATGATCTTCGATGGCGTGCCCAGGCGCCAGAACACCAGCACGGCAAAGACCGCCACGATGGCCAGCACGCCACGGATCGGATCGGGTTCGGACGCGCGCGGCGGCAGCGGAATGGGCTGGTTCATGCAAGGCGCGCGATACGCCAGATGCCCCCAGGCACGCAATGGCACCGGCGCAATGGGACGCCTTGCGCGCGCCGCCCCTGTTAACTAAGGCTGCGCGCCATGAAACGCGCAACCGGACAAGACCGCTCGATCACCCAATCCTGGCGCCCGGCCACCAAGGCCGTGCGCGGTGGCACCTGGCGTTCGGAAATGGGCGAAACGTCCGAAGCGCTGTTCCTGACCTCTGGCTATACCTATGACGACGCCGCCACCGTGGCCGCGCGGTTTGCCGGCGAGCAGGACGGCATGACCTATTCCCGCCTGCAGAACCCCACCGTGGCCATGCTGGAAGAGCGCATCGCGCTGATGGAAGGGGCGGAAAGCTGCCGCACCCAGGCCAGCGGCATGGCGGCGATGACCACGGCGCTGCTCTGCCAGCTTTCGGCCGGCGATCACATCGTTGCGGCCAAGGCGGCGTTCGGTTCGTGCCGCTGGCTGGTGGAAAGCCTGCTGCCGCGCTTTGGCGTGGAAGGCACCCTGATCGACGCGACCGACAATGCCGCGTGGGAAGCCGCGATCCGGCCCAACACCAAAGTGTTCTTTTTCGAGACACCAGCCAACCCGACGCTGGGCATCGTGGACATGGAATATGTCTGCGGCCTGGCCAAGGCGCACGGCATCACCACGGTGGTGGACAACGCCTTTGCCACCTATGCCCTGCAACGGCCGCTGGAATTCGGCGCCGACGTGGTGGCCTATTCGGCCACCAAGATGATGGATGGCCAGGGCCGCGTGCTGGCCGGCGCAGTGTGCGCCAGCCACGATTTCATCGAGAACAAGCTGCTGCCGTTCCAGCGCAACACCGGCCCCAACCTGGCGCCGTTCAACGCCTGGGTCGTGCTCAAGGGCCTCGAAACGCTGGACCTGCGCATTCATCGGCAAAGCGTGAATGCCCAGAAAGTGGCGGAATTCGTGGAAAAGCGCGTACCCACGATCCTGTACCCGGGCCTGGCGAGCCATCCCCAGCATGACCTGGCGATGCGACAGATGAGCACGGGCGGCACGATCTTTTCGATCGTGCTCGATGGTGGGCGGGCCCAGGCGCATGCCCTGCTCGACGCGCTCAAGCTGATCGACATTTCGAACAACATCGGCGATTCGCGTTCGCTGATGTGCCACCCCGCCACCACCACCCACCATGGCGTGGGCCCCGAGGGCCGCGCCGACATGGGCGTGGGCGAAGGCATGCTGCGCCTGAACGTGGGACTGGAAGACCCGGACGACGTGATCGAGGACCTGGACCAGGCGCTCAAAGCCGCGGGGCTTTGAGCCGAAACCGCCAGCCCAAGGCACGCATCTGGCCATTGAATTGCTCCGCCAAGCGCTTACAAGTGCGCCGGGCGGGGCTATAGACCGGAGCGTACCATTGCTGGCGGAAGCCCATCTTTCGGCCATCGTTCAATCATCGGACGATGCCATCATCAGCAAGTCGCTGGTGGGCATCGTGCTTTCCTGGAATCCCGCCGCCACGCGCATCTTCGGTTTCACCGAGGATGAGATGATCGGGCAATCGGTCCGCAAGCTCATCCCTGCCGATCGCCAGACCGAAGAAGACAGCATCATCGCCCGCATCGCGCGCGGTGAACGGGTCAAGACCTTTGAAACGATTCGCCAGCGCAAGGACGGCACGCGGTTTTGCGCCTCGCTGACCATTTCGCCGATCCTGGATGCCGATGGCACGGTGGTGGGCGCCAGCAAGATCGTGCGCGATGTGAGCGAACGCCAGGCCGCCGAGGCCGCCCTGGCAGAACGCGAACACCGCCTGCGCATGCTGGCCGACAACATATCACAGCTGGCCTGGGTTACCGATCCACATGGCAGCCTGATCTGGTTCAACAAGCGCTGGTATGATTACACGGGGCTGACCGAAGCGGATTCGCTGGTCAACCACGTGCCGGTGCACCATCCCGACCACGTCGATCGCGTGATGACCAAATTCCACGACGACCTGGCCGCCGGACGCGAATGGGAAGACACCTTTCCCTTGCGTGGGCGCGATGGCGCCTATCGCTGGTTCCTGTCACGGGCCAAGCCGATCCGCGACCATTCCGGCCACATCGTCAACTGGTTCGGCACGAACACCGACGTGACGGAAATGCTGGAAAAGGAAGAGCAGATCCGGCTGCTGCTGATGGAAGTGAACCATCGGTCCAAAAACATGCTGGCCGTGGTTCAGGCCCTGGCCCGCCGATCGGGTGGCGGCGATCCCGATTTCCTGGCCCGCTTCGAAAACCGCCTGGCCAGCCTTTCGGCAAACCAGGACCTGTTGGTGCGGCGCGGGTGGCAACACATTCCCATGGCCGAACTGGTTGATGCGCAACTGGCGATCCTGGACCGCGACAGCCGGGCGTTGGTCAAGGTCTGTGGACCCGACCTGCTGCTATCGCCACGAACGGCTGAAATCGTCGGCATGGCGCTGCACGAGCTGGCGACCAACGCGCTCAAGTACGGTGCGCTGTCCCAGGGCACTGGCCAGGTTTGGCTCTGGTGGGAAGAGCGCGGCGATCGCTTTGTAATGGAATGGCGCGAGCGCGGGGGCCCACGCGTGGAGCCGCCGCAGAACTCCGGCTTTGGCACCACGTTGATCCGGCATATTCCGGCGCGCAGCCTGAAAGCCGACGTGACGCTGGACTATGCGCCCGATGGCCTGGCCTGGCGCCTGGAGTGCGATGCCACCCTGGCGCGCACCCTGGCGTCATAACGCAGGCAACAGGGCCGTCAGCCCTGCCCTTCGCCGGCAGGATGTGCGTCACCGGCCAGCCGGGCTTCAAGCGCCGCGATCCGGGCCTTGAGCGTTTCGACTTCTTCGCGTGCGGTGGCGGCCATTTCCTTGGCGGCGGCGAATTCCTCGCGGCTGACGAAGTCGAAGCCACCGAACACTTCGCGCGCCTTTTCCCGCGCGGTTTCGCCCGCTTCACGGCCAAGGCCGGCCAGCGTGCCCGCGGCGCTGTTGAGCACCTTGACGAAATCGGCGATCATCGGGTTTTCGGTCTGCATGGCGGCCCATCCTGGGGTTGGAAATCTTGCCGCCTACATGGTGTGGGCGCCCGCGAACCGCAAGCGCCACCTGCAATTATCTCGGGGCAATTACCCCTGGCCGAAATCGATATGCACCGTCGACTGCGGCACGGCCGCGCCATCGGCATCGGGATTGAGCTGGATGAACTGGAAATTGAGGAACGCGGCAAAGCAGATCCAGGCCAGATAGGGCACCAGCAGCCAGGCCGCGGCCGGGCGCACCCGCCAGAACAGGAAGATGGTGAGCGCCACCAGCGGGATCATCGCCAGGATGATGCCCTGGGCGATCATCATGCGGTGCAGCGCAAAGAATACCGGGCTCCACGACAGATTGAGCAGCAGTTGCACCACGAAGGCCGCCACGGCGCCGGGCCGCCCGGGCGCACCGCGTGCGGCCAGGATCATCGCCAGAGCCAGCCCCATCAGCAGGTAAAGCACGCTCCACACGATGCCGAACGTGGCAGGCGGCGGGAACGTTGCCGGCTTGACCAGCGCGGCAAACCACGGGTTGCTTGGCCCGCTGCCGGCCGACCGGCCCGACAGGAAGCCGAGCCCCAGCACCAGGGGGATGGTGAAGAGCGACCAGCGCACGAGGCTGGCGCGAAGCTGCGCGGGCGAAGCAAGATAACGCATGGTGTGGTTTTACGTCTGCCTCAAGCAATTGGTTCCGGTGAACCCGGCTCCGTGGTTCGGTATGGCAAGTGTCGTGGCTCTAGGCAATTGGCGAGGGAATCTCATTCCGAAACGCAGATATAAGGAATTCTACGTTGCCTTCTGGCCCGGTGATCGGGCTTTCGACGATCCCCTGGATGTCCCAGCCAGCGTTTTCCAGCCATTCGCGCACTTCGCCGCAGACCCGCGCGTGCAGCGCCGGATCGCGCACCACGCCGCCCTTGCCCACTTCGGCCCGGCCCACTTCGAATTGCGGCTTGATCAGCGCCACCAGCCGCGTGGGCCGGGTTGCCAGCGCCAGCGGCACTTCCAGCACTTTGGCAAGGGCGATGAAGCTGGCATCGCACACCACCCAGGTGGCCGGGCGATCGATGTGGGCAGGCGTGAGAATGCGTGCGCTGGTTTGCTCCAGAACGGTGACACGCGGGTCCTGGCGCAATTTCCAGGCCAGCTGGTTGGTGCCCGAATCCACCGCAAAGACGTGCTCCGCGCCCTTTTGCAGCAGCACGTCGGTAAACCCGCCGGTGGAGCTGCCGATGTCCATTGCCGTAACGCCCGCCGGATCGATGCCGAAATGGTCGATCGCATGGGCGAGCTTGATCCCGCCGCGTGAAACCCAGGGGTGATCGCGCCCGCGCACATCCAGCGCGGCATCGGCAGGCACGGTCTGGCCGGCCTTGGCCACCTTGGCCTCGCCCACATAGACCAGGCCCGCCAGGATCAGCGCCTGCGCGCGGGCGCGGCTTTCGGCCAGGCCACGCTCCACCAGCAACTGGTCCACGCGCGTTTTGGGCGCGGGCTTGGTCTTGGCCGGGGCCTTGACCGACGATTGCGCACGGGCTGCCGGATCGGGCGAAGGGGTTCGGGTTGTGGTCACGCACGCTTCCTTCCATAAGCCGGGCATGAAGATCAACCGCGCCGCCCGGCAAGGGCGCATTTCTCCGCCGCGAAATTCCCTGATCGTGGCCGTACTGGCCGCGCTGGCCACGGCCTGCGCGCCGCAGGCCGTGATCCCGCCCGCGCCTGTCCGCCAGGCACCGCCACCACCACCGCAACCCGCCCCGCCGCCCGTGGCCAGCGCGCCGCTCGATTGGCGCGACCAGCCGCAAACACCGGGCACCTGGCGCTATGCCGCCAGGCAGGCGCAATTCGGCGTGGCCGGCGCGGGCCCGGTCTTTGCGATGGAATGCCGCCAGGGCCAGGTTGCCCTGACGATCGCGGGCAGCGCCACGCAGCCCGTGCCCGCCGCCATCACCACCACCAGCCAGCAGCGCGCACTCAGCGCAGCGCCGGCTGGCCCGGCGGCGCTGGTGATCACGCTGCCGGCGCGCGACAATCTGCTCGATGCCATGGCCTTCAGCCGTGGACGCTTCATGGTGGAAGTCAACGGGTTGCCCACGCTGATCCTGCCGGCCTGGGCCGAAGTGGGCCGCGTGGTGGAAGATTGCCGCTGATTGCCAAGCGGGCACGCAAGCCTGAACATTGGGGGCGCAAAGCCGCAGCGAAACCGCCGGGCAGATCGGTTCAAATCCGCCTGGATACCGGCACGAAGCAGCGATTTTGACGGCAAAATAATTGAATGCAAGTCTTGTTGTTTGGCGATCAATTGCGCACATAGATCACAAGGCCGGTGAGCGGATGGAAAACCCTCCTGGCCCAGCTGTTCGGAACGCCCCGGGCAGCGACTTTGGCTCAACAGCGCGAAAGGAGGTGATCCGATGTCTCATGGTTCAGCAGAGAGGTCGGCATTCCGCAGCGCGAGGCATTATCACTGATTTCCAGCACAGTGATAAAGGCTTCGTGAGCGGCACTTCCGGCCGCTGACCATGCGAAGGGCCGCTTCGGATTGCCGAGGCGGCCCTTCACATTTATTTCTTTTTCCTTGCCATTGGCGCAACAATCGTTCAACGGGCGAATCACCGATTCCTGTTTTTGCCCAGTTCCCTTTTGTGCAAGGATGATTGTGCCATGGCGACCACCGCCGCGCCTGCTTTGACCTTTACCCGCGTTCCCCACCCCGCGCCGGCTGCGGCCGAGGTGCGCGCGCAGGTACTGGCCAACCCCGGCTTCGGCACCAAGTTTTCCGACCACATGGTGTCCATCGACTGGACCGAGGCGGAAGGCTGGCACAACGCACAGATCCTGCCCTATGGCCCGATCGCGCTCGATCCGGCGGCAGCCGTGCTGCACTATGCCCAGGAAATCTTCGAAGGGCTCAAGGCCTATCGCCTGGCCGACGGCGGCATCGCCCTGTTCCGTCCCGAAGCCAACGCGGCGCGCTTCAACGCATCGGCGCGGCGCCTGGCCATGGCCGAAATTCCCGAAGCGCTGTTCGTGGAAGCCGTGGAGCAGCTGGTCCTGGCCGACCGCGACTGGTTCCCCACGGTCGAAGGCGGCTCGCTCTACCTGCGTCCCTTCATGTTCGCGTCCGAAGCGTTCCTGGGCGTGCGCCCGGCCAAGACCTATCGCTTCATGGTCATCGCCAGTCCCGCCGGCAACTATTTCAAGTCAGGCTCGCCCGCCGTGTCGATCTGGGTGAGCGACTATACCCGCGCGGCGCCGGGCGGCACGGGCGCGGCCAAGTGCGGGGGCAACTATGCCGCCAGCCTGGTGCCCACCGCCGAAGCCTTTGCCCGTGGCCATGACCAGGTGCTGTTCCTGGACGCGGCCGAGCACAAGTGGATCGAGGAACTGGGGGGCATGAACTTGTTCTTCGCGTTCGACGATGGCTCGATCCTCACCCCGCCGCTGTCGGGCACGATCCTGCCGGGCATCACCCGCGAAAGCCTGATCGCGCTGGCGCGCGAGGAAGGCCTGACCGTGCGCGAGGAACGCTATAGCCTCGACCAGTGGCGCGCCGACGCCGCCTCGGGCAAGCTGGTCGAAACCTTTGCCTGCGGCACCGCCGCCGTCGTCACCCCGGTGGGCAAGGTGGCCGACCACAATGGCGAATTCGTCATCGGATCGGGCGGCCCTGGTCAACTGACGCAGAAGCTGCGCCAGCGCCTGGTGGCGATCCAGCGCGGCGAGGCCGCCGACAGCCACGGCTGGGTCAAGCAGATCGCCTGATCGCGCTTGCCGTCACGCGTACCCCTGCCTATCCCCGTGGGAAAAGGCGGGGGATGCACATGGCACAATTGACATTGGAACAAGGCCGGTTCCGGCTGGATCGACTGACGCGGGCGCTTTCGTGGCTGTTGCCAACAACGGCCATCCTGATGGTGTTGACGATCGGCACGGTGGAAGTCGGGTTGCCCCCAGCTATCGCCGGCCTATTCGCCGTGTTGCTGTTGGCAGCCTTTCCGGTGTGCGCGATAATGGTCGCCATTTGGTTCCATCGCGCCAATGCCAACCTCCATGATGCGGGCATTGCCATGAACCATGGGCCCCATATGGCCTGGATATGGTTCCTGGTGCCGATTGCCAACTTGTTCAAACCCTATCAGGTGCTGCGCGAAATCTGGGTGGACAGTCACCGCCTGGCCGACAGCTTTGCCGCGCCCAGCCCTTCGCAACTGGGTTTGTGGTGGGGCGGGTGGATCGTCAGTACGGTGTTGTTTCGGATAGCCGACACGCTAACCCTGGGCGGCGGAGCGAAAGGCGTGGCCGTGATCGTCACCGTCGCGGCGCTGGCCGCTTTTTCCGCAAGCACGCTGGCGCTACGCACGCTGATTCGCGAAGTGAACACGGCGCAGCATGGGCTGGCCGACGCAGCAGTGTTCGCCTGACCTAAGGGACGGCTCGCCCGCACCGGCGTTCGCGCCGATAGGGCGAACATGGCCAGTGCCCCCACGTTTCCCGTCACCCGCGCCGATGCGCTTTTTCGCCTGGCGCAGTTCGTGCCGCTGGCGGGCGCCGCTTATGCCAAGGGGCGCAATTTCGATTGCGGGCCGGGGCAACATGATCGCGTCTCGCGCCTGTCGGCGGCGTTGCGGCGGCGCACGATCAGCGAAGGCGAGGTGGTGCAGGCCGTGCTGGCCGCGCATGGGCCAGAGGCAGCGGCCAGTTTCATCAGCGAAGTGTTCTGGCGCACGTATTGGAAAGGCTGGCTGGAGCAGCGCCCGGCGATCTGGACACGCTATCTGGCTGGGCGCGATGCGGCGCGCCAGGCGTTGCTGCGCGATCCCGATCTGGCGGGGCGGCATGGCGATGCCGTGGCCGGACACACCGGGATCGACGCGTTCGACCACTGGATGGGCGAGTTGGGCGAGACGGGATACCTGCACAACTGGGCGCGGATGCAGGTGGCGTCGATCTGGATCTTCACGCTGGGCCTGCCTTGGGAACTGGGCGCCGCGCATATGCTGGACCGGCTGCGCGACGGCGATCCGGCGTCCAACACGCTATCGTGGCGCTGGGTGGCGGGTCTGCACACGGCGGGCAAGGCCTATTTGGCCGATGGCACGCGCATCGCTGCGATGACCGAAGGCCGCTTTGCCCCTCAAGGGCTTGCCACCCAGGCGACCATCCCGGTCGAAGCCGCCGCGCCTTCGGCCGCGCCCTGGCGCACGGTAACGCCGCCCGATCCGGCGGTGCCCGCGCTGGCCTGGATCACGCCCGAGGACGCCGGGCTGGAACAGGAAGCGACTTTCGCGGCCCTGCCGCTGCGCGGTGTCGTGGCCTGTCGCAGCCATGCGCTAAACGAAGCCGACCGCGCCGCCCTCGCCGATGGTCTGGCGCGCGCGGCAGACCGCTGGCAGGTCCCCACGCAGTGGATCGACAGCCCGACCGACCTGGGCGAAGCGGCGCAAGCGGCCGGAACCCGCCAGATCGTGACCGGTTATATCCCGGCAGGCCCACTCACCGATGCATTGCCCACGATCAGAGCCACTTTGCAGGCATCCGGCCTTGGGCTGGCCGAGCATCTGCGCCATTGGGACAAGACCGTCTGGCCGCATTGCCGGCGCGGTTTCTTTGCCCTGAAACAGGAGATTCCCGCGTTGTTGAAGCAACTGGCATGAGCGATAGCGCGGGACGCAAGGTGCCCAGCGGGCGGCTGGCCCGGCTGGCTGCCTTTGGCCAATTGGCAGGGGGCCTGGCCGGCGGCGTCGTGGCCGAAGGCGCGCGGCGCCTGGCGCGGGGCGAACGCCCGCAACTGGGCGATCTGGTGCTGACCCCGGCCAATGCCCTGCGCGTGACGGAGCAATTGTCCCGCCTGCGCGGCGCGGCGATGAAGCTGGGGCAGATGCTCTCGCTCGATGCCGGAGACATGCTGCCGGCTGAACTGACCGCAATCCTCGCGCGGCTGCGCGATTCGGCGCACCATATGCCACCCACCCAGCTGCAAAAGGTGTTGAACGCGGAATGGGGTGCCGATTGGCGCCGCCGCTTTGCCCATTTCGATCCGCGCCCGCTGGCCGCCGCCTCAATCGGCCAGGTGCACCGCGCCCGCCTGCCCGACGGGCGCGAACTGGCGATCAAGGTGCAATATCCTGGCGTTGCCGGCAGTATCGATGCCGATGTGGACAATGTCGCCACGCTGCTGCGCCTGTCCAACCTGCTGCCGGCCTCGCTCGACATCGCGCCTCTGCTGGCCGAGGCCAAGCACCAGTTGCACGAAGAGGCCGACTATGTGCGTGAGGCGGCACAGATGCGGCGCTACCGCGACCTGCTGGCCGATGATCCGCGCTTCGTCGTGCCCACGCCGGTGGAAGACCTGACCACCACCCGCGTGCTGGCGATGGATTTCGTGGCGGGGCGGCCGATCGACACGCTGGCCGATGCAGCCCAGGACCAGCGCGACGCCATGCTGGCGGCGCTGCTCGACCTGGTGCTGCGCGAACTGTTCGTGTTCGGCTTCATGCAGACCGATCCCAACTTTGCCAACTATCGCTGGCAACCCGACAGCGGGCGGCTGGTCCTGCTCGACTTCGGCGCCGCCCGCGCCGTTCCGCCCGAGACAGCCGCTGCCTATCGCGCAGTGCTGGCCGCCGGGCTGGCCGAAGACCCCACCGCCCTGCGCGCGGCGATTCTCGACGTGGGCTTCGTTTCGCCCACCCTGCTGGAGCGGCACGGCACGCGCATCGATGCGATGATCGCGGTGTTGATGGAGCACCTTTCGCGGCCCGGCCCGCTGGATTTTTCAGACCGCCGCTTTGTGGAGCAGCTCCGCACGATCGGCCGCCCGATCGCGGAAGACCGCGCCGCCTGGCATGTGCCGCCGGTGCAGACGCTGCTGGTACAGCGCAAGGTCAGCGGGACCGCCCTGCTGGCCGTGCGCATGCGCGCGCATGTGCCGATTCGCGAACTGGCGGCAGAGGCGATCAGAACTCGTTGAAGCCTTCGTCGGAATGGGCCAGCGCCAGGTTGCCGCTATAGGCGGGGGCCGGTGCGGCACGCCGTGACGGCGCGCTGGCCGGGCGATAGGCGCTGGCGCGGTTTTCGATGCCGAACCGGTCGACCAGGTCGGTAAGTTGGCGCGCCTCGGTTGCCAGGCTCTTGGCCGCGGCAGTGGCTTGTTCCACCATGGCGGCGTTCTGTTGCGTGGTGCGATCCATTCCGCTCACCGCCACGTTGATCGTGCCCAGGCTTTCCGACTGGTTTTCCGATCCGTCGCGAATGCGTTCGACCAGCGCGGTAATCTGCGCGATGCGCTGGCCGATCGCGGTGAACGCCTCACCCGCCCGGCGCACCAGTTGCACCCCGCCCGAGACTTCACGGCCGGAGGATTCGATCAGGCTACGAATCTGGCTGGCGGCATCGGAAGAACGCTGCGCCAGGGCGCGCACTTCGCTGGCCACCACGGCAAAGCCCTTGCCCGCTTCGCCAGCGCGCGCGGCTTCTACCCCGGCGTTGAGCGCAAGCAGGTTGGTCTGGAACGTGATCCCGTCGATCACGCTGATGATCTGGCTGATTTCGTCCGAAGCCTTTTCGATGTTGCCCATCGCGGCCACCGCCTCGCGGATGGTCTGCCCACCCTCGCCCGCTTCGCGCACGGCCGTGCTGACCACGCCGGCGGCCTCGGTGGCGCTGTTGGCGGTATCCTTCACGGTCACGGTCACTTCGCCCAGCTTGACCGAGGCGGCGCTGAGATCGGCCGCCTGCGCTTCGGACCGGATCGACAGATCGTCGCTGGCCGCGTCGATCTCGCGCGCGCCGTTCTCGATCGCCGCGGCGGCGATGGAAACGGAGTTGATCGCATCGTGCAGCGCCTTGACCGCGCCGTTGAAATCGGTGCGCAGCTTGGCAAAGGCGGGGGAAACCTGGGGCATCGTGACGGTCAGGTCACCCTGCGCCAGGCGATCGAGCGCGCTGACCATGGCATTGACCAGTTCGCGCATCTCGTGATCGGCTTCCTCGCGCGCCTTGCTGGTTTCGCGCAGGTTCACCGCGGCGCGGGCCAATTGGCCGATGTCGTCGTGGCGATCGTCGAACGGCACGCTGGTGTTGTAGTGGCCCTGGGTGATGCGGGCGATGGTGCTGGCCAGTTCGCCCAGCTCACCCGAGATCGAACCGCGCACCCGGCGCGCCAGCAGGAACGAGAATGCGCCGATCACCAGGCTGATCGCGCCGGTCACGGCCAGGGTCACCCAGGCCAGCATGGTCTGCTGCTGGGCCACGGCCTCGGCCTTGGCGATCACCGGATTGCGGATCTTCTCGATCGTGTCGTCCAGTTCGTCTCCCACCGCCTCGGCCCGCGTGAGCGTGGCGTGGTCCACCTGGCCATTGGCAAAGGCCTGGTTGACCAGGGCGCTATAGGTTTCGAACTTCTGGCCCACCTGATCCACCACGGCGTCTTCGGAATCATCGAGTTCGGCCTTTGCAGCCGCCATCGAATCCTTCATATCGCCGATATTCCCGTCGACATCCTTGCGGCTGTCGGCCGTGTTGATCGCGGCATGGCGGAACACGTCACGCGCGAGCGAGGTGAAGTCTTTCTCGAGCATCGCGGCGCGGACCGCCTGCTGGCTGTAGATGTGGGCCTGGCGCTGCCGGTCCAGCGCGAACAGCGAGCTGGTGATGATCGTGGCAAACACGACGACGGCGGAAATCACCGCGGCGCGCGCCTGGATGTTGAGCCGCGCATCGATCGACTTGTCTTCCAGCCTGCCCGCCAGCCCGCTTGCCCATGCCATGTATCGTACCCTTGTCCTTGCAACCTGGCAGGCCGATGCAGTGCCTGCCTTTCACCAGGCGGCATAGCGTGCCCGCTGCAAGGCTTTGGTAAGCAGGGTATCCGGCGCTTTCCCTATCCGGGACAGGTTCCCGGCGTGGCCCCAGCCAGTTGCATGGTTGCCGTGCGGGCGTCCGCTTCGGCGCGCGAAAGGCGCCGCGCCGCGCCGGTCTGCCCGTCGATGAGCAAGGCGGCATGGCATTCGTCGTCGGGCGCGGGGCCCCCGTCGCGCGACAGGGTGCGCAGCATGCTGTCGTGTCCATCGCGATAGAGCACGCGCAGCACCGGCTGTTCGTGCTCGGCCCGCTGGCGCGCCACCGGAGCCTGCTGACAGGCTGCGAGCATAGTCAGCATCGGGGCCAGCCCCAGGACGGCGCTAGTCCTCCACCAGCTTGAGCAGGCGGCGCTCGAGCGGGGACAGCACGCCAGCCAGTTCGTGCCCGCGCTTGAGAACCTGGCCCGCTTCGCCATAGAGCGCCCACATGCCCTGGCGTCCGCGCAGGGCGGGACGCTTTTCGATGCGGGCGGTGGGCCGCTCGGCCGTGCGCCGAAAGGCGGAGAAACTGGCCGCTTCCTTGCCGAAATCCATCGCATAGTCGCGCCACAGCCCCGCCGCCACCATGCGGCCATAAAGATCGAGGATGCGCAGCAGTTCCAGCCGGTCGAACGCCACCTGGGCCGCCGCGCGCATGGCCGGCACCAGCGGCACCACATTCCCCGGCGCATCGCCCGGTCCGTTGACGGGCGCGCTCAGGGCGTCACCGTGCGCTGGGCCAGCAGCGCTGCCACTTGTGCCTTGAGCGCCGCCACTTCAGCCTCCAGCACGGCGATCCGCGCCGCATCGGCGGCCGAAAGCGGCTCTGCAACCGGCTCCGCGCAGGGCGTGCCATAAGGCAGGAAATCGCGCAGCCAATCGGCCATCGGCACGTCGGTGGGGCGCGATTTCCAGCCGACCATCGTGGTGCCCGGCGCCACGTCTTCGGTAACCACGGCATTGGCACCCACGCGTGCGCCGATGCCGACGGTGATCGGCCCCAGGATCTGCGCGCCAGACCCCACGATCACGCCATCGGCCAGGGTGGGATGCCGCTTGCCGGCAACGCCATTGGTCGGGTTCGTGCCGCCCAGGGTAACGCATTGATAGATCGTGACATCGTCACCGATCTGCGCGGTTTCCCCGATCACAGAAAAGCCATGGTCGATGAACAGCCGCCGGCCGATCGTGGCGCCGGGATGGATGTCGATCCCGGTCAGAAAGCGCGAGATGTGATTGACCAGCCGCGCCAGGAAAAACATCCGCCCTTCAAACAGCCAATGCGCCACGCGGTGCAGCGCCACGGCCCAAAGACCGGGGTAGAGCAGGATTTCCCAGCGCGAACGCGGCGCCGGATCGCGGGCGCGAATGGAATCGAGATAGGCGATCAGGCCGGAAAGCATCATGCCACGTTCCTCATCGCGCCACCATCGGTCAATCCTCAACCTTGTCCGGGCCCTGCACCTGGGCCAGGGCATCGCGCACCAGCGCGGTGGTGACCGGTGCCTTGCGCTCCAGGCTCAGGCGGTCGATGGTTTCGACCACGGTCTGCGCGGCGGCATGGCTGCGCTCGATCCGGGGCAGCAGGAACGCCAACGCCGCATCGCCCAGCGCCAGGCCGCGCCGTGCCGCATGCTCTTCAAGCAGTTGGACCAGCAGCTCTTCATCGGGCGGCGGAATGGTCAGGGCCATCGACCCGCCCAGGCGCGAAGCCAGATCGGGCAGTTTGACCCGCCATTGGCCCGGCCCGGCATCGTTGACCAGCAGCAGCGGCCGGCCGCTGGCCTGGGCGCGGTTCCAGGCATGGAACACATCGTCTTCGGGCAGGCGATCGGCGCCATCGAGCGCATCGCCCAGCCCGGAACTTTCGAACCAGCGGGCCAGCAGGCTTTTGCCCGAGCGCGTCGGGCCGGAAAGGATGCAGCTGCGATAAGGCCAGTCATGGGCCGCAACCAGGCCATCGATCACCGGCTGCAACGAGGGGCCAACCACGATGTTTTCGGCCCCGTGGACAGGGGAAAGAGGAAGGGCAATCTGGCTTGTCATGGGTGGCATATAGGAACACGGGAACGTGAAGGGAACGGCAAGACCACCGCGATCCTGCGCTTTGGGGGCCGAATCTGGGGGCTACCCTGTGGATCGCGGGATCTTGGGCGGGGATAACCGCCTATTTGCGGATCGATAGCGCGTTGGCGCCCTGGGTGACTTTCCACCCTTGCGCGCGCAGGCCGGCGGCCAAACCTTCCAGATCGCCGGCAAACGTGACGCGCAGGACCGATGTGCCGCCGATCGCCACGCTGGTGGTCGCCGCGCCCTGCACGCCGGCCACGCCGCGCACGGCGGCAAGCCCGGCATCGAGTGCGGCGCCATCGGCCGTCGCCACCTGCACGGTGAACGTGGCAGGCGCGCCGGCGCCTGGCGCCGCCGCGGGAGCGCCGGGCACGGGCACGCCGGCCACCGGCGCGGCGCCGGGCGTGGCCTGGCGCACCGGGCCCAGCGAATCGAGAATCTGGTTGATCAGCTTGGGATCGAGCTGGGGCGCCATGTTGAGCGAAGGATCGGGCGCCAGTGCCCCTTGCTGCAGGGCCTGGGTGTAAAGCGCGTCCAGGCGATGCACGGCATCGGCGAGCATCTGCGGCAACTGGTCGTCGCTGGGCGCGGTCAATTCGAACTGGCCGATGAAGCGGTTGTCGGGCCCATGGCGCGCGGTGAACGTGCCATGGATCGGCCCGCCGGGAAATTCCCGCGTCAGCCGCGCGATCGGCATGATCACGTCGGCCGCGCCGAATTCATCCAGCACCAGGCGCCACCAGTTGCGGCTGCGGCGGGTGAGTTGGCCTTCCGTCAGCAGCAGCGAATCGGCGCCGCCGCCGTTGGGCCGCACATAGTCGATCGCGCTTTCGCCGGTGTGGAATTCGGCCCAGGCGCGCTGCCAGGGCGTGCGCGTTTCATAGACCGAGGCGACGCCGCCTTCGTAAAGCACGGGAATGATCAGCAAGGGCGCGGAGCGCGCGACCTGGCCATGCATGCCAAGATATCCACCGGTGCGGGCGCGATCGAACGTGACACCGAGCCGCGCGATATAGCGATGCGGGCCGATCTGCTCCTGCTCCACTACGACGGCGGCAACCATGCCATCCAACGTCGCGGGATCGAGCGCGGGCGCCTCGCCGCCGCCCAGGCCATTGGTTTTCCAAAGTTTCTGCCAGGCCAGCTTTTCGGCCTCCTGCCACCCCTTGGCGCGGGCATCGGCGGCGGAGGCGCCCTGCACGTTCACCTCGATCCCGCTCACTTCGAAATCGCCGGTGCTGGCAATGGGCGCGATGCCGCGATCGCCCGCGATCTGCGCCACGATCTGCGGCCCGACCAGAACGGCGAGGGCGGCCGTCGCGGCACCGGCGGCGCCCAGCGTCAACCATGAGCGAGACAGGCGGGGCGGGAAAGACAGGCGCAGAACGGCCAAGGGAACTCCGGACAAAGGGTGCCGGGCGCTTTTGCCCAAAGGCAAGTGGAAATCCAAGTCGGAAACGGCTAGGCGCCGATCATCATGGCCAACGACACTTCCAAGCCCCAGAGCTATTCCTACGAACAGGCAGGCGTCAACATCGCCGCCGGCAACGCCTTGGTAAAGGCCATCGGCCCGCTTGCCAAAGCCACCGCACGCCCCGGCGCCGACGCTGAACTGGGCGGATTCGGCGGCTTTTTCGATCTCAAGGCGGCGGGATACAAAGACCCGCTGCTGGTGGCCGGCAACGATGGCGTGGGCACCAAGGTCAAGCTGGCGATCGATCATGACCGCCACGATGCGATCGGCATCGATCTTGTCGCCATGTGCGTCAACGACCTGATCGTGCAGGGCGCCGAACCGCTGTTCTTCCTGGATTATTTCGCCACCGGCCGGTTGGACAACGGCGTGGCAGAGCGAGTCGTGGCCGGCATTGCCGATGGTTGCAAGCTGGCTGGCTGTGCACTGATCGGCGGCGAAACCGCTGAAATGCCGGGCATGTATGCCGATGGCGACTATGACCTCGCTGGTTTCTGCGTGGGCGCGGTGGAGCGCGGCGAGCAACTGACCGGTGACAAGGTGGCGGCCGGCAACGTGCTGCTCGGCCTCGCCTCGTCGGGCGTGCATTCCAACGGCTATTCGCTGGTGCGGCGCCTGGCCGCCGACAAGGGCTGGAAGCTGGATCGTCCCGCCCTGTTCGACAACGAACGCCTGCTGATCGACGTGCTGATCGAGCCGACGCGCATCTACGTCAAGACGCTGCTGCCGTTCATCCGTTCGGGCCGGATCAACGCCCTGGCCCACATCACCGGCGGCGGGTTGCTGGAAAACGTGCCCCGCGTGCTGCCCAAGGGCCTGCATGCGCGGATCGATGCCGATGCCTGGGAACAGCCGCGCCTGATGGCATTCCTGCAGGCGCAGGGCCATATCGAGCCGGGCGAAATGGCGCGCACCTTCAACTGCGGCATCGGCATGGTGCTGGCGGTGGAAGCGGGTGAAGCGGAAAGCCTGGCCGCCGATCTGGCCGCGGCGGGCGAAACCGTGTTTACCATCGGCACCGTGGTGGAAGGCGACAAGGGCTGCACCGTGTTCGGCAGCGCCGAAGCCTGGTCTGCCCGCGAGCCGTGGGAAGCGGTGCATATCGGTTGAGGCGTTGGGCCTTGGGGCTTAGGGGCTTCGACAAGCTCAGCCCGAACGTGGGTGGATAAGGTGGGGCTATTCCCCCAACTTCCGTTCGCCCTGAGCCTGTCGAAGGGCCAAGTTCCCACGTAGCGTGCCAAGGATTGAACAAAGTGGCCAAGGCAAAGGTAGCGGTCTTCATTTCGGGTAGCGGCACCAACATGGCCGCCCTGCTCTATGCCAGCCGCGCCGCAGACTGCCCTTACGAGATCGCGCTGGTGCTTTCCAACGATCCGGCAGCCAAGGGGTTGGCCCTGGCCGCGGCCGAAGGCGTGCCCACCTTTGCCCTGCCGCACAAGGGCATACCACGTGCCGAGCACGACGCGCTGATGGAAGCGCAAGTGGTGGCGGCCGGCGCGCGCTATATCGCGCTGGCGGGCTATATGCGCATCCTTTCGCCCGCATTCGTGGCGCGGTGGGACGGGCGGATGCTCAACATCCACCCATCGCTGCTTCCGCTCTACAAGGGGCTGCACACCCACGAACGCGCGATTGCCGCCGGGGACAGCCACGGTGGCTGCACCGTGCACCTGGTCACCCCCGAGCTGGACGATGGGCCGATCCTGGGGCAGACGCGCGTGGCGATCCTGCCGGGCGACACGCCCGAAACCCTGGCCGCGCGCGTGCTGTTTGCCGAACACCAGCTCTATTCGCGCTGCCTGGAACAGCTTGTCAGCCGCGAAACCAGCGCCGACTGGCTGGCGCAGCAAGTGCGCGAACGCGCCCTGGCCCTGCCCGAGGCCGACGAAGTTTCGAGCCATGGCATGGCCTGCTTTGGCGTGATCAAGGGCAAGAAGTTCGCCTATGTCAGCGGCAACCATCATGGCGATGGGCGCGTGGCCCTGCTGGTCAAGATCAGCGGCGTGGAAGAACAGGCGCAACTGATCGAGAACGACCCCGCGCGGTTTTATCGCCCCGCCTATTTCGGCGATGGCTGGATCGCCATCCGGCTCGATCAAGGCGACGTGGACTGGGACGACATCGCCGCCTGGCTGCAGCGCAGCTGGGCCGCCGTCGCGCCGCGCCGCCTCGCCGCGATGCTGGAGTTCTAAGCACCATGGCCGCCGATCCGATGCGCCGCGTCTATCTGCACGTGGGACTGCAATCGTTTGTTGAATCGAGCGGCGGGCTGTTCATCGCCGGCTTCCTGGTGGCGCAGGGCTTTTCCCATGGCATGGCGCTGGCCGCCTTTGCCGGCACGCTGCTCGCGCGCTTTGCCCTGCGTGGGCTGGTCCTGCCGCTGGCCTGGCGCGCGGGTTTGCGCACCGTGGTGTTGATCGGCGTGCTGGTGCGGGCGGTGAGCTTCCTGCTGCTACCTTTCGTGCCGGGCGCCGGGCCCGTGCCCGCGGCAGGCATGCTGGCCTTGTTCATCGTGGTCACCGGGCTGGGCAGCGTGCTCTATTGGACCGGCTGGCACAGCTTTGTTTCCGCGCTCGCCGATGGTGCGCGAGGTGGGCGGCAGGTTTCGATCCAGCAGGCCACTACCGCGGTGGTGGGCATCGTTGCACCGCTGGTGGGCGGGCTGCTCATCGCCCGCGCCGGCCCGTTGATCGGCTTTGGCGCGATCGCGCTGGTGCAACTGGCGGCCGTGCTGCCGTTGATCGGCGCGCCCAATCCGGGTGTAGCGCGCGAGGCCACGCTGGACCGGCCGCTGACGGTCTTTGCCCGGCGGCTCTATCTGTCCGAAGGGTTTCATGCCGGCTGCGCCACGGTGATCTGGAACCTGGCGCTGTTTGTTACCCTGGGTGAGCACTTCGACGCTTTTGGCGGGGCTATAGCCGTGGCCGGCGTGGCCGCGGCGGCAGGCAGCCTGCTGATCGGCCACCTGATCGATGGCGGGCGGCCGCTGCATTCGCTGGCGCTGGCCTATGGCGCAGCGATCCTGGCGCTTGCGGCCAAGGCCCTGGCCTTTGCCACGCCGCTCGCCGCCGTGGGCGCGACGGCGTTGGGCGCATTGGTCACCCCGATGGCGGCCACCGCCATGCTTGCCCCGCTCTATGCCATGGCGCGCGCATCCTCGTGCACGCTGCGCTTCAACATGGCCACCGAAGGCGGGTGGGACCTGGGCTGCTCGCTCGCCTGCCTGATCGCGGCCGGCCTGCTCGAGGCGGGCGCCGGCTTTCGAGTGCCGATCCTGCTCGGCCTCCTGGCCGTGGCGGCGATCTGGCGCATGCTGGCATTGTGGTATGGCCGCCAAGGACTTGCGGCCTAGACAAACCGGCGCGGGGGTGGGACGAAGCCCGCCGTGACCATTTACCACTGGATCTTCCTGGCCTTGGCCACCCTGGCCGAAGCGGCCACGCTCTTGCGGGTGGTGCTGCGGCCGCACCGCGATCCGGCCTCGCGCCTGGCCTGGCTGGTGGTGGTCATGGTGCTGCCCGGCCTGGGCATTCCCGCCTATATCCTGTGGGGTGATACCCGCCTGATCCGCCGCCGAAGGCTGCATGGCCTGGCCGTGGAAGCCGCCCTGCCGCGCCCACCGGCCGATCCGGCCGGGCCGGCCACTGTTGCGGCCACCCCGTGGCAACCATCTTTTGCCCTGGCCGCGGCGGTCAACGGGCTTTCCGCCACCACCGGCAACAGCGCCACGCTGGCGGCCGACAACCGCGCCGCAATTGCCGGGATGATCGCCGATATCGATGCCGCACAGGCCAGCGTGCACGTGTGCTTCTATATCTGGCTGGACGATGACAGCGGCGCCGCCCTGGCACAGGCGCTGATCCGCGCCGGCCAGCGCGGCGTGGCGGTGCGCGTGCTGGCCGATGCCCTGGGTTCGCGACGCTTCCTGCGCTCGGCCCATTGGCAAGCCATGCGCAGCGCGGGTGTGGACGCGCGCGAGGCACTGCCAGTGGGCAACCTCGCCTGGACCCTGATCCGTGGGCGGGTGGACTTGCGCAACCACCGCAAGGCGCTGATCGTGGACAACGCCATCGCCTGGTGCGGCAGCCAGAACGCCGCCGATCCCGAATTTCGCATCAAGCCGCGCTTTGCCCCCTGGGTTGACGTGATGACCCGCTGGGAAGGCCCGATCGCGCGGCAGTGGCAGTTCCTGTTTGCCGCAGACTGGATGGCCGAAGGAGGCGACGATCTGTCGGCCCTGCTCGCAGCCCCCCTGCCCCCTGGCACGGACGGGATCGTGGCCCAGGCCATCGGCACGGGGCCGACCGTGGCCTATGGCGCGATGAACGCCTGCTTTGCCGCGCTGATCCATGCCGCGCGGCGCAGCCTGACGATCACCACGCCCTATTTCGTGCCGGGCGAACAAGTGCTGTCTGCCCTGGTCAGCGCCGGCCGGCGCGGCGTGGCCGTGACGCTGATCGTGCCGCGCCGCAATGATAGCCGCTTCGTGGCCGCGGCCAGCCGCAGTTCCTACCCCTCGTTGCTGGAGGCGGGCGTCGCGATCTTTGAGTTCGAGCCCGGCCTGCTCCACGCCAAGACCATGGTGGCCGATGACAGTGCCGGCATCATTGGCTCGGCCAACCTGGACCGGCGCAGTTTCGAGCTGAATTTCGAAAACAACATCCTGTTCGCCGATGCCGACCTCGCCCGCGCCCTGGCCGCGCAGCAACGCGAATGGTTGGCGCAGAGCAGAGCGATCACCCCGGACATGGCGGCACGCACCCCGCTGGTCAAACGGCTGTGGCGCAACCTGCTGGCGATGATGAGCCCGCTGCTGTGACAACAAAAAACCTCCCGACCCAACGGCGGGAGGTTTTTTGTTTGGGGTCTTGCCCCCTCCACCACCGCGGCGCGGCGGTCCCCCTCCCCCTCTGCGAGGGGGAGGATCGGCTGGTTAGCCGACGATTTCTTCGGGCTTGAAGAAGAACGCGATTTCGATCGCGGCGTTTTCTTCCGAGTCCGAGCCGTGGACGGTGTTGGCTTCGATCGATTCGGCCAGTTCCTTGCGGATCGTGCCGGCATCGGCATTGGCCGGGTTGGTGGCGCCCATGATGTCGCGGTTGCGCTTCACGGCGTCTTCGCCTTCCAGGACTTGGACGACCACGGGGCCGCTGGTCATGAACGAGACCAGGTCACCGAAGAACGGGCGTTCGCGGTGCACGCCATAGAAGCCTTCGGCCTGTTCCTGGGTCATCTGGATGCGCTTGGACGCGACGACGCGCAGGCCGGCTTCTTCCAGCATCTTGGTGACCGCGCCGGTCAGGTTGCGGCGGGTGGCATCGGGCTTGATGATCGAAAAGGTGCGGGTAACCGCCATGGTTGCATTCCTTGCAAAGGTGGGCGTTGCTTTGGGCGCGCCCCTAGCCGGAATGGGCTGCATCCGCAAGGCGCGGGGCAAAACTTACGGTCCTTCGCGCCACTTGCCGCCATCCTGGCGCCAATACTTGCGCTCTACCCCCTCGCGCGTGCCCAGCAGGCGCCAGGTGGCGCGCGCTTCGTCGATGCGGTCGGGCGGGAACAGCAGGAACACGCGCGCCGCTTCGCTCTCGCGCCAGCCGCCATCGGCCAGGGCCACGAACTGCGCGCCATTGGCCGGCTCCACCGCCGTGGAGAGCAGGATCGGCTGGCGCGCATCGTGCGGCCCTCCGGCGCGGCCGTTGGCTAGGAACGTATCGGGCAGACGCGTCCACAACGCCTCGCCGATGCGGTCGAGTTGCGCATCGTCTTCCGAAACCACGAGCAGCCGCTCCCCCGCGCCCAGCGTGTTGCGCGCGATCAGCGGCACGACCAGTTCGGCCGGATCGCGGGACAACTGGTAGAAATCGACGCGCATGGTTTTTCCTTTTTGCGCATGGCGTTGCGGATTGTTGGCGGCCTAGACCGCCCCCGCCCCGCCCTTTGCGCGCCGGCAGCGGTCGGAACAATAGCGCACGTTGTCCCAGTCCCGCTCCCATTTCTTGCGCCAGGTGAACGGCAGGCCGCATGCGGCGCAGGTCTTGCTTGGCAGGTCAGACTTGCGCCGCATCCTGGGCATGGGTTCAGGCTTCCAGCACGTCGCGCACGTAGCGGTCGAGCAGGCGCACGCCAAAGCCGGTGGCGCCCTTGTCGTGCGTGGCGCCGGCCTTGTCGATCCACACCGTGCCGGCGATGTCGAGGTGCGCCCAGGCCACCCCCTTGTCGATGAAGCGCGCGAGGAACTGCGCCGCCGTGATCGACCCGCCATAACGCGGCCCCACGTTCTTCATGTCGGCAATCGGGCTGTCGATCAGCTTGTCATAGGCCGGGCCGATCGGCATGCGCCACAGCGTGTCGCCACAGGCCTTGCCCGCGGCATCGAGCTGGCTTGCCAGCAGATCGTCGTTGGCAAACATCCCGGCGTGCTCGTGACCCAGCGAAATGATGATCGCGCCGGTCAGGGTGGCCAGGTCCACGATCGTGGCCGGCTGGTATTCCTTTTGCACCCAGGTCAGCGCGTCGCACAGCACCAGGCGGCCTTCGGCGTCGGTGTTGATCACTTCGATCGTCTGGCCGTTCATGCTGGTGACCACGTCACCGGGGCGCTGGGCATTGCCGTCGGGCATGTTTTCCACCAGGCCGCACACGCCGATCACATCGGCTTCTGCCTTGCGTCGTGCCAGGGTGAGCATGGTGCCGGCAACGGCGGCTGCCCCGCCCATGTCCCACTTCATGTCTTCCATCCCGGCGGCGGGCTTGATGCTGATCCCGCCGGTGTCAAAGCACACGCCTTTGCCGACAAACGCGGTGGGACGGGCACCGGCCTTGCCCTTCCAGCGCATGGCGAGCAGGCGCGGCGTCTTGACCGAGCCCTGCGCCACGCCCAGCAGCGCGCCCATGCCCAGTTCGGCCATCTGCTTTTCATCGAGCACGACGATTTCCACGCCGGTGCCGGCCAGGCGCTCCTGGCAGCGGGCGACGAAGCTTTCGGGATAGATCACGTTGGCCGGCTCGGTAACCAGCTCGCGGGTGAATTCCACCCCTTCGGCCACGGCGCTTTCGATGTCCCACACGCTTTCCGTGCCTTCCGGCGCGGACAGCGCCACGATCGTCTTGAGCGAGGGCTTCTGCTCGTCCTTCAGGCGGGTGCGATAGACCAGGTACTGCCACGAGCGCAGCCGCGCAGCGAGCAGCACGGCGGCCGCGTCCTGGGCCGAAAGGCCGCTGTCGGCAAAGTCGATCGCCAGCGCTTCCTCGCCCGACGTGAGGTACTTGGCGACGAGCGCCCCGGCTGCCCGTTCGAGCGCGGCGCGGCGGCCTGCGGCCGACAGGTCACCCGCCCCGGCAAAGGCCAGGCGTGACAGGCCGGCCTGGCCGGCGACGAAAGCTTCGAACGTCTGGCCAGGCTTGCCGGCAAAGCGCGCGGCGGCGGCGGCCTCTGCCACCAGGGCGGGCGTGCCTTCGGGCAGCGGCCCCTCGCCCACGATCCGCCCCACCAGGCGCGGCAGATCGGTTCGGCTGGGGGCAAATACGATGTTCATCATCAAACTCCTGTCCGAAAGCGGCAACAGGTTGCCCGCAAGGGAAACCCGGCTGCAATTGTGGGTTTGCAGTTAAGACCGACCAATGCGATAGGCAACCGCATGTCCCCCGCTAAGCCGCTTTCCGCCCCCTTCCTTGCTCGAAATCGGCGCCATTTTTCCCGTTGCCTGCCGCTTGGCAGCGCCCGCAGTGCCTTGCTGGCCGGGGCCATGGGGCTTGGCGCAAGCGTTTGGGCTTTGCCGGCGCAGGCGCAAGATGCCCCTGTGGGCACGCCGCCAGCCGCCGCGCCGAACGCCGGTACCGGCACGGGGACATCGGCCGATACCGCCCAAAGCGACGAAGTGCGGTTCGAGGCAGACAAGCTGCAATATGCCAGCGATCCCGACGTGGTGACCGCGACCGGCAATGTCGTGCTGCGGCGCGACGAGCAGACCGTGCGCGCCGACGCCGTGACGTGGAACCGTAAGACCGGCAAGATCGAGGCACAGGGCAATATTCGCGCCGTCGATGAAGGCGGCAACGTGCTTTACACCGACAAGGTGGAGCTGACCGACGAGTTGAAAGCCGGCGCCATGCAGGACCTGCTGGTGGTGCTGCGCGAAGGCGGGCGCCTGGCCGCGCGCGAGGGCACGCGCGACGGCAATGGCAACCTCACCTTGCACGACGCAGCGTTTTCGGGCTGCGCGGTGGAAAACGAGGAAGGCTGCCCCAAGAAGCCGAGCTGGGAAGTCACCGCCGTCAAGGTGACGTGGAACGAGAAGACCAAGAAGGTGCGCTATTCCGGCGCGACCCTGCGTGTCTTCGGCATTCCGCTGCTGCCCCTGCCGGGCCTGGCGCATACCAGCGATTTTCGCGCCGAAACCGGCCTGCTGATTCCCGATATCCGCTCCACCGCCGCCAACGGGGTGGAATTTGCCGACACGTTCTATTGGCGCATCGCCGATAACAAGGACCTGTCGGTGACCGGCCATGTCTATACCGGCGCCTTGCCGATGCTGTCGGGCACCTATCGCCAGTTGACCGGGATCGGGGCGTTCCAGATCACCGGCTATCTCACGCGGTCCTCGGCCATTCCGGTCTATTCGGCGATCGATGCCGGTTCGGGCGTGGGCACCAGCCAATGGCGCGGCTACCTGGAAGCCAATGGCAAGCTGCAGTTCGACGAGAACTGGAGCCTGACCGCCTATGGCCGCTATGCCAGCGACCGCACGTTCCTGCGCCGCTATGACATCAGCCGCGATGACCGGCTGCGTTCCTCGATCAACCTGGAGCGCATTGGCGACGACAGCTATTTCAGCCTGGCCGGCTGGGCGGTGCAGACGCTGCGCGTGGGCGACGAGCAGGGCCAGGTGCCGATCGCGCTCCCCGCGCTCGACTGGCGCTATCGCATCGCCACCCCGGGCATCGGCGGCCATCTGGAGCTGGAAGCCAATACCCTGGCGATCAGCCGGTCCGCCGGCCAGGATACCCAGCGCGCCTTTGCCCGCGCGCAGTGGGACCTGCGCACGATCACCCGCATGGGCCAGGAAGTGACGTTTACCGCGCTGGTGCGCGGCGATGTCTATCACAGCGATGCCAATGCCCTGACCACGGTGGACCTTTACCGCGGCGTGGCCGGGTGGCAGGCGCGCGGCATCGCAACGGCCGCGATCGACGTGAAATGGCCGTTGGTGGGCGCCCTGTTCGGCGGCAGCCAGGTGCTGACCCCGCGCGTGCAACTGGTGGCCACGCCCCATGTGCGCAACACCTCGATCCCCAACGAGGATTCGCGCGCGGCAGACCTTGACGAATCCAACCTGTTCTCGCTCAACCGGTTCAACGGCTATGACCGCTATGAAGACGGCGTGCGCGTGACCTATGGCTTTGACTGGCAGCTGACCCGGCCGGGCTGGCGCATTTCATCGACCGTTGGGCAAAGCTATCGCCTGTCGGAAGAGCAGAGCCTGCTGCCGCCGGGCACCGGCCTGTCGGATCGCCTGTCCGATATCGTGGGCCGTACCGACCTGCGCATCAAGGACATCATCCAGTTCACGCATCGCTATCGCCTGGACAAGGACAACTTCGTCCTGCGCCGCAACGAGATCGACGCGACGATCGGCGATCATCGCACCTATGCCGAAATCGGCTATCTGCGGCTGAACCGTAACATTCCGATCACGTTCGAGGATCTGCGCGATCGCGAAGAACTGCGCGCTGCCGCGCGCGTGGGCTTTGCCCATTACTTCTCGGTCTTCGCCTCGGGCGTGGTCAACCTCACCACCAAGGCCGACGATCCGACTTATGGATCGGACGGGTTCCAGATGCTGCGCCACCGCGTGGGCGTTGCCTATACCGACGATTGCTTCGACCTGTCGGTGACGTGGAAGCGCGATTACGTGACGACGGGTGACGCCACGGCCGGCAACTCGTTCCTGTTCAGCGTTTCGCTGCGCGGGCTGGGTTCGCGCTGAGGTTGAAGCGCCAGGTTGCACCGCCCCCAACCCCTCCTCCGAAGAGGAGGGGACTTTTATGTCAGCACCAGCAAACGCCTCAACGGCGCGCGTTGTATTCCAGCTGGGCGGCGCTGAGCTGGAAACCGATGAGATGCTCGAACGTGGCCGAGGCGATAGCCTTCTTCACTTCGGGCAGCGAGAGCGGATCGACGGCGGCATCGGCCTCGCCCGCGCGGCGCTTGCGCGACAGGCGGCGGCGCACGTCGTCGGGCAGGCTGGCAGCGGCGCGATCGACACTGGCGGCGGCCTTGGCGTGGCCCGTGGCGCGGTCCTGGCCATCGGCAAAGTCCAGGGCCACGGTGCCCAGGCGCTTGGCCACCACGGCCGTGCCGCCGCGCATCACCACCGAGAAATAGGGCAGTTCGACATGGCGGGCGCCGCGCGTGTCGGTGCGGCGGGCGAGGACGTCGAACGTGGCCTCGCTGTTCACCGGATCGGTGCCTTCCGCGCAGGTGGAACGCAAGTTGGTGATCGAGGCGACCAGGTCGATACCTTGCGAATCGGTGCGGCCGGGCGCGCTGAACAGCGTGACGTCGCCCGTCATTTCCGGGATTTCCACCAGCGGGCAGGCCGTGCGCAGCGCCGTCACGCCGACGCCATCTTCCACCACCAGTTCGCCCTTGTTCTTGGCGCAGCCGGCCAGGGCAGCTGCCAGCACAGTGGTGCCGATCACGGCCTTGGCAAGCGAGAGACGGCGGCTCTTGGCGATCATCAGGGCAACTTCCTTAGGCGCGAACACGGGCGGCAGGGGACGCCGCCCGATCGAATACAGCGCTCTCCTCTACCCAGCCCATGCCGCTTGGGCAATGGCGCTGCCCGGACGGCCTTCATGTTTTACGGGATGTTTTAAACGCAGGCTTGTTTTACGAGAGCGTCTGGCGCTGCTAAGGGCATGGCCATGAACTCCACCTTTCCGGAATCCGCCACCAGCACCCCGCAGCCCGATACGGGCCTGCCGCCGCTGCATCTCCTGATCGCTGCACCGCGCGGCTTCTGCGCCGGGGTGGACCGCGCCATCGAGATCGTGGAACGCGCGATCGACCGCTATGGCGCGCCGGTCTATGTTCGCCATGAAATCGTGCACAACCGCTTCGTGGTCGACAGCCTCAAGGCCAAGGGCGCGGTGTTCGTGGAGGAACTGGACGAAGTGCCCGATGGCAAGCCGGTGGTATTTTCCGCCCATGGCGTGCCCAAGGTGGTGCCCGTGGCCGCGACCGAGCGCGGCCTGGACTGGCTGGATGCCACCTGCCCGCTGGTGAGCAAGGTGCATCGCCAGGCCGAACGCAAGGTGGAAGCGGGGCGGCACATCCTGTTCGTGGGCCATCGCGGCCATCCCGAAGTGATCGGCACCATGGGCCAGGTGCCCGAAGGCGCCATGACCCTGGTGGAAACGGTGGACGAAGTGGCCAAGCTGGACATCCCCGCAGACAAGCCGCTGGCGTTCCTGACGCAGACCACCCTTTCGGTGGACGACACCGCCGAGATCGTCGCCGCGCTCAAGGCCCGGTTCCCCAGCATCGTGGGCCCGCGCGCCGAAGACATCTGCTATGCCACGTCCAATCGCCAGGCCGCGGTCAAGGCGATCGCGCCGCGCTGCCAACTGGTGCTGGTGATCGGCGCGCCCAACAGTTCCAATTCGCTGCGCCTGGTCGAAGTGGCGGAGCGCGAAGGCGCCAACGCCCGGCTGATCCAGCGCGCGAGCGAGATCGATCCAGCCTGGCTGGAGGGGGTGGAAACCCTCGGGCTGACGGCGGGCGCCTCTGCCCCCGAAGTCTTGGTGCGCGAAGTGGTCGCCCGGCTGGGCGAATGGCGCCAGGTGGCCGAAGAGCCGATCACCACGGCTGAAGAGCACATGGTGTTCAAGCTGCCCCGCCAACTGATCGGCTGAAAGACCTGACTCATGGCTGTCTATACCCACCTCGGCGCGGAGGACATGGCCGCGCTGCTCGCGCCCTATCACCTGGGTGACCTGGTTTCCGCCAAGGGCATTGCCGAAGGCGTCTCGAACAGCAACTGGCTGATCGAGACGGCCGACACCGCCACGCCCGGGGGCACCACGCGCTACATCCTCACGATGTATGAATTCCGCATCGAGATTGCCGACCTGCCCTATTTCCTCGGCCTGCTCGATCATCTGGCGGCCAAGGGTTGCCCCGTCCCGCGCTCGATCCATGATGGCGCAGGCAATCTCTACCGCGTGGTCGAAACGCCGCGGGGGGATCGCGCGCTGGCGCTGATCGAATTCCTGCCCGGTGTTTCGCTGGGTGAGCCGACCGCCGGCCAGGCCCGCGCGGTGGGCGCAGCGCTGGCCAGCCTGCACGATGCCGCCGCCGATTATCCCGCGACCCGCGCAAATGGCATGGGGCTGGCCGAATGGCAGCGCCTGGCCGATGCCTGCGGGCCCGAAGGGTTGGCCAGCATCGATCCGGCGCTGGCGCAGACAGTGGCCGATCATCTGCCGCGCCTGGCCGCGCAATGGCCCACCGGCCTGCCCAGCGGCGTGATCCACGCCGATCTGTTTCCCGACAACGTGCTGATGCAGGGCGAAACGGTCACCGGGCTGATCGACTTCTACTTCGCCTGCAACGACGTGATCGCCTATGATCTGGCGGTGACGCATGCGGCGTGGTGCTTTGACGCGAGCGGCGAGACGTTCCGCCCCGATCTTTCGGCGGCGCTGCTCGATGGCTATGCCAGCGTGCGGACGCTGTCCGCCCAGGAACGGGCGGCCCTGCCGCTCCTGGCGCAAGGGGCGGCCATGCGCTTTGCCATGAGCCGCGCCTATGACTGGCTCAACACGCCGGCCGATGCCCTGGTGACGCGCAAGGATCCCATGGCCTTTGCCCGACGGCTGCACTTCTATGCCGATCCGGCCAATTCGGGCGTGTTTGCAGCATGAAGCACGTGGCGATCTTCACCGACGGCGCCTGCAAGGGCAATCCCGGCAAGGGTGGCTGGGGCGCCTTGCTGCGCATGGGCGAGCACGAGAAGGAACTGGTCGGTTCCGAGCGCGAGACGACCAACAACCGCATGGAAATGATGGCCGCGATCCGCGCGCTGGAAGCGCTGACGCAGCCCTGCCAGGTGACGTTGCACACCGACAGCAAGTATGTGCTGGACGGCATCACCAAGTGGATCTTCGGCTGGCAGAAGCGCGGCTGGAAAACCGCCGACAACAAGCCGGTCAAGAACGAAGACCTGTGGCGCGCGCTGGTCGCGGCGGCACGCCCGCACAAGATCGAGTGGGTCTGGGTCAAGGGGCACGATGGCCATCCCGAAAACGAGCGGGTGGACAAGCTGGCAAGCGACGCCGCCCGCGCGGCGTGACGCACACTAGCGGCTGATCCGTTTCGGGACACCAACGGCGCTGCGGCCAGACAGCGGCGTGCTTTGGCGCGGCGCGGCATCATGGTAAACATCTGGTTGATGGCTCGGCTCTGGCCTGGCCGCAACCGGGGGATTTGCCGTGATTCGCCATGCCACTGTTCGCCTGGGGTTGGCCTGTGCCGGATTGGCCGCGCTGGCAGCGCCGGCCCTCGCGCGGCACGCCGAAGCCCCGCCACCGCCGGTGCAACCCGCACCCTTGCCACCCATGATGGTTCCCTATGGCCAGGCGCCTGCGCCCTGCACGGCGCCGGGTGAACCGGATCGGCACGGCTGGCCCCCGGCGTGCAGCAATGCGCCGATCACCGCCTATCCGGCGCCGGGCTATCCCGCCGCGCCCTACTACCAGGGACAGGTGCCGGTCTATAGCGGCGCGTGGACGGCGCCGCCGGGCTATTACGTGGCGGGCGTGGTGATGGTGCCCGTGCCGGTGGGCAACGCGGCGTGCCAGCCCTGCGGCGAAACCCGCACAGTCACGACCACGCGCACCGTCGATGTGCCGGTGCGCCAATGGCGCCGCGTGCCACCGCGCCACCCCCCGCTGCACGACAAGCGGGTGAAGGAAAAGCGTATCAAGGAATAGGCGGCCGGCGTTAACCCTGCGGCATTGTTAACCCTGCCGGATAACCATCTGCCGATAGCCGCCGGCGGCCGGCCGTGTGTCAGGCCTGGGCCATGGCCAGCCGCCCCGGGGCATAGCGCGCCGGGTCCAGCGCCGCAGTCATGCCGTCGGCCGGTTGGCCCAGCAGGAGTTGCGCCCCCAGCCTTGCCGCGGCGGGCGCGGTCTGGATGCCAAAGCCGCCCTGCCCGGCAAACCAGAAGAAGCCGGGCACATGCGGATCGAAGCCGTAGACCGGCGCGCGATCGGGCGCGAAGCTGCGCAAGCCCGCCCAGCGCCGCTCCACCGCCGCGATCTGCCAATCGACCACACGTTCCAGCCGGTCGATCGCCAGGGCCACGTCGATTTCCTCGGGCGCCACATCGTGCGCCACGTCGGGCGTTTCATCATGGGGGGACAGCCACAGGCGATCACCCGCCGGCTTGAAGTAAAAGTCTCCGGCGAGGCCGAAGGTAAGCGGCAGCGTGGCGGGCACCGGCGGATCGACGCGCAACTGCGTGATGGTGCGGCGCAACGGGGCAATGCCCAGCGGCGCTGCCCCCGCCAGGCGCGCCACATCATCGGCCCAGGCGCCGGCGGCGTTGGCCACCAGCCCCGCGCGGGCCGCGCCCTCGCGCCCACCTGCGTTCCATGCGATGCGCCAGCCGGCGCCCTCAGGCACCAGGGCGTCGACCCGCGCGCGCAACCGCACCACGCTGCCGGTGCGGCGTGCCATCGCCAGGTAATGCTGGTGCAGGCCCGCCACATCGATATCGGCGCAACCCGGCTGCCACGCCGCCACGCACCAGTCGGGGCGCAGGCCCGGCACCAGATCGACCATGCCGGCGCGCGCCATCAGTTCGACCCGCGCGCCCAGCGCGGAATATTCCGCGACGAAGCCTTCCAGCGCGACGCGATCGCTGCCCCGGCCGATCACCAGCGAGCCGCGCGGCTGCAGGAAGCCATTGTCCGCGAGGTAGTTACCCGAGGCGAGCGTCAGCGGCACCACGGCTGGCCCGCCATAGACTTCGTCCCAGAACGCGGCGGACCGGCCGGTGGTGTGATAGCCGGGCGTGTCTTCCGCCTCCACCAGCAGGACGCGCGCATGGGCGCCGCATTCCGCCGCCAGGCTGGCGCCGGCCATGCCAGCGCCGATGATCGCGATGTCGAATTCTTCCATGCTCGCGCCTTGCCACTGCTTCATTCGCCCGAAGTCATCGGTTTGACCGGGCCGGCGCTTCCCGTTCCAGGAATTCGTCGATCGTGGCAAGCACCCGATCGCGCACCGCGTCGCTTTCCCGCAGCAATTCATGGCGGCCTTCCCGCCCCCAGGCGGCGAGTTGCGCATGGGGCAAACGCCGCGCGGCGCGGGCGATCGCGCCCCATGAAACCAGCGCATCATGGCGCGCGGCCAGCAACAGCACCGGGCCTTTCACCGCTTCCATCACGCCCGGCGAATCGAGCAGGTCGAATGATTCGCTGGCCTTCTTCAGCCAGCGCCAGCTGGCCGGCCCTAAGGCCAGCCACGGGCGTTGCGCGCGCCACCACTGCTCATCGGCATAGCGCGCAGCATCGTGGGTCAGCAGGTTGGCGCGCAACGCGGCACGGGCGCCGGGCTTTTCGCTGGCCTTCCACGCCGGGCGCGCGGGATCGCCCACGCGGTTCATTACCGCGGCATAGATTCGCTGCACCCAGCGCGGCAGGACGGTCGCAAAGCCCAGCATCGGGGCACTCAACACCGTGGCGCAGGGATCGATTCGGCCCTCGGCCAGGGTGCGCAACACCAGGTGCCCGCCCATCGAATGTCCGACCACGACATGCGGCGCTGGGGTCTGCGCCCGCCACACTTGGTAAAGATGCGCCAGGTCATCCACCCAGACCGAGAAATCGGCGATGTCACCCACCGCCGGCCCCGGCGGCGGGCCGCCAGAGCCGGCCTGCCCGCGCCAGTCGGCAGCGGTTACGTACCAGCCCTTAGACGCCCAGTAATCGAACGTTTCCAAATACTTTTCATAAAAGTCACCACGCCCGGGCAAAAACAGGATCGATCCCCTGGGCGCCCCCTCGGTGCGTCGCCAGTCGATCCGGCGGATGGGCATGCCATCGGCCGCCGCCCAGGTCGATTCGGCCACCCCAGCGGGGATCTCGCGCCCTCGGGATTCCTGCCAGACATGCTTAACCATTGCTTGCGACGCCTTGTTTCACGCCCGATCCCGCCGCTTGGCTTGGTTACCGTTTGGTAAGTGATTGTCCGGTATCCCCATCCCATCGAGGGGGATTTCCATGGTTTACGGATTGGCCGGAGTGTTGGCAATTGCGCTGCTGTTTGCAGCGTTCACCGATCTTCGGCGCAGACAGATCGACAACTGGCTCAACGCCGGCATTGCCGCGCTGGCGCCGGTCTACTGGTGGGCCTGCGGGCTGCACCTGTGGCCCGACGTGGCGCTGCAACTGGGCGTGGCGCTGGCCGCATTCGTCGTTCTGGCCGGGCTCTTTGCCCTGCGCATGATGGGCGGGGGAGACGTCAAGCTGCTCACCGCGCTCGCGCTGTGGCTGCGCCCGGTGCTGTTTGCCAAGCTGCTGCTGATCATGGCGCTGGTGGGCGGCGTGCTGACCATCGCCATGGGCGTGTGGCACGTGACGCGCCGCCGCAAGGACCACCTCAAGATCCCCTACGGCGTGGCGATCGCCACGGCGGGGCTGTGTGTCCTTGGCACCACATATGGCGCGGCGCTTCAGGCCGTGGCGGCTGGCTAAGGCCAATCTTAACCAATTTGTCGGATGGCTACGGGCTATTCTGTAAGGGCGGGATAAACTGGCGATGGACAAGAGAAAGCTGATGCTGCTGGTGGGGGCGCTGATCGTTGCGGTCGGCACGGCCCTGGCCGCCCGAAGCATGATGGGTGGCGGTGGCTCGCCCCAGGCGATTGCCGCAGCCAAGGTGGAGATGGGCTCCAAGGTGCTGGTGGCGCAACGCGCCCTGCCCGTGGGCACGATCATCACCGCCGACTCCATCGGGTTCAAGGCCTGGCCCAAGGAAATGGTGCAGGACGCCTATTTCCTGGAAGGCGAGGCCGACATGCAGAAGATGCTCGGCACCGTGGTGCGCAATCCGATCACCGCAGGCGAACCGATCACGCAGGGTTCGCTGGTGGCGCCAGGCGACCGTGGCTTCCTCGCCGCCGCGCTTGGGCCTGGCATGCGTGCCGTCACCATTCCGGTTTCCGCCCGCACCGGCGTCGCCGGCTTCGTGTTCCCCGGCGACCATATCGACCTGGTGCTGACGCAGACCGTCAAGGGCAACGACACGCAGCCGCTCAAGGCCTCTGAAACCATCATCCGCAACTTGCGCGTGCTCGCCACCGACCAGTCTGCCACGCAGGAGCAGGTCGAAGGCAAGACCAAGGTCAAGGCGTTCAGCACCGTGACCGTGGAAGTGACGCCCAAGATCGCCGAAAAGATCGCCGTGGCGCAGACCATCGGCACGCTCAGCCTCTCGCTGCGCTCGCTGGCCGACAATTCGGCCGAGCTGGAGCAGGCGATCGCCTCGGGCGATGTCAAGGTTCCGGCCGGCGCCACGCCGCAGGACGAGGAAAAGCTGCTCAAGCAGGCGCTGGCCCACCCGCTCGACGGCGGCACCAGCTTTGCCACCGGTGGCGATGTCTCGCGGTTCCAGCGCAAGTCCATGCCGCCGATGAACGGCGGCGCCAGCGCCGGGTTCACCGCCCCGCCCGCCCCGGCCCCGGCGGCCATGGCCGGCCCGGTGGCACCGATCCGTCCGCGTGGCCCGGTGGTCAACATCACCCGTGGCAAGGACACCGTGACCGTCAGCGTGGGAGCGCAGTGAGATGAGCACCGCTTTCTCCATCCGCCAGCCAGTTGCCAGCAAGGGCCAGAGCATGACGAACCGCATTTCCTCCGCGCTGCTCACCGCCATGGTCGTGGCCACCCCGCTGGCGCTCGTGGCCGGCGCCCAGGCCGCCCATGCACAAAGCGTCACCAGCCCGGCGCGCTCGATCGCGGTGGGCCTGGGCCGGGGCGAACTCGTCACCCTGCCCTCGCGCATGGCCGATGTCTTTGTCGCCGATGACAAGATCGCCGACGTGCAGGTGAAATCCACCAACCAGCTCTATGTCTTCGGCAAGGGGCCGGGCGAAACCACGGTCTATGCCAGCAACGCCAAGGGCGACGTGATCTGGTCGGCCAACGTGCGCGTAGGCACCAATATCGACAGCGTGGACCAGATGCTGCACCTGGCCATGCCCGATGCCAAGATCCAGGCCGCCACGATGAACAGCACCGTGCTGCTCACCGGCACGGTGACCGCGCCCGAAGATGCCGCCGAGGCCGAACGCCTGGTGAAAGCCTTCGTTGGCGACAAGATGCAGGTGATCAGCCGCCTGAAGATGGCGACGCCGCTGCAGGTCATGCTGCAGGTGCGCATCGCCGAAGTGAGCCGCACGCTGACCCGCGCCATCGGCATGAACTGGGCAAGCGCCGACACCACCAGCGGGATGAAGTTCGGCATCGGCCAGGGCACGGCGGCCACGCAGTATGTGGCCGGTGGCCCGCTGATTACCGGCATGAACACCGCGCTCACCACCACCACCACGGTTTCGCCGTCGGCCACCACCGGCACCCGCCTGACGCTCAACGGCAAGCTGTTCGGGCTGGATGTGCTGGGCGCGCTGGACCTGGGCGAAACGATCGGCCTGGCCAACACGCTGGCCGAACCGAACCTCACCGCGCTGTCGGGCGAAACCGCCGAGTTCCTGGCCGGCGGCGAATTCCCCATTCCCTTGTCGCAGGGCCTGGGCACCACCAGCATCGAATACAAGAAGTACGGTGTCAGCCTGGCCTATACGCCCACGGTGCTGGCCAATGGCCGGATTTCGCTGCGCGTGCGGCCCGAAGTGTCGGAACTGTCTTCCGATGGGTCGATCACCATCAGCGGCTATTCGATCCCGGGGCTGAAAGTGCGCCGCGCCGAAACCACGGTGGAGCTGGGTTCGGGCCAGAGCTTCATGATCGCCGGCCTGCTCAGCAATTCGGCGCAGAATACCATCACCAAGCTGCCCGGCGCGGGTGACCTGCCGATCCTAGGTTCGCTGTTCCGCTCCACCTCGTTCAAGAAGGGCGAGACCGAGCTGGTGATCGTGGTCACGCCGTTCCTGGTCAGCCCGGTGAACGACCCCAAGGACATCAAGCTGCCCACCGATGGCTTCCGCGCCGCCGATGCGCTGCAGCAGGTGCTGGGCAACCAGGAAAGCAAGCCGTCCAACGGCGAAACCCGGCCGATGCCCACCGAAAAGGAAGGCACCGTGCAGGCCACGCCGGCCGCGCCCAAGGTGGGTGACGCCAGCGGCGCGCAGGGCGGCAAGAATCGCCAGGCCAGCGCCGACGTCAAGCCGGGCTTCAGCCTGTGAGCGCCGCCCCGAATGCCTTCGTGACCCTTTTCGAGACTGGGAACCACGCCATGTCCACTCCTCGCAATCGCGCTGCCCGTCTGGTTCTTGCCGCCGCGTTGACCACGGCCCTGGCCGGCTGCGTCGGCGGCCAGCCCAGCAATGCCTCGCTTTACAGCGTCCACCAGCCGGTGGTGGAGCGTTCGAGCTATACGCTCGACATCAACACCCTGCCCGGCGGCGGCGTGCCGGTGAGCGAGCAGCGGCGCCTCGCCGGCTGGTTCGAATCGCTTGGCCTTGGCTATGGCGACAAGGTGGCGCTGGATGATCCGGCAGGGGCCCCGGCCACGCGCGATGCAGTGCAGGCGGTGCTTTCCGCACACGGCCTGATGCTGGCCGATACCCCGCCGGTCACGGCTGGAAACCTGGCGCCCGGCACGGCGCGCCTGGTGATCCTGCGCACCACCGCCTCGGTGCCGGGCTGCCCGGATTGGTCGACCCACAACGATGGCAACGGGCGCAACGCGACCTCGACCAACTATGGCTGCGCGGTCAATTCCAACATCGCGGCAATGGTCGCCAACAAGGAAGACCTCGTCCACGGCCAGACCGGCGATGGACGCACCACGGTGATGAGCTCGAACAAGGCAATCCAGGCCTATCGCGAAACCGCGCCCAGCGGCGGTGGCGGTTCGACGGTCAAGAAGGTCAACACGTCCAACTCGGGGAGCAATTGACATGACCGCACCCTGGAAATCCGGCAACCGCGACATCTTTGCCGCCTTCCTGTGCGACGACGCCGCGCTCGACGTGGTGCGCGCCGTGGCGGCCGACATGGGCTGGGCGCCGGAAAAGTGCGCGCGCGGTGGCCTGCGCAATGCCGTGCAATCGCTTTCGATCACCGCCAGCCCGGCGATCCTGATGGTCGATCTGTCGGAAAGCGGCGATCCGCTCAACGATATCAATGCCCTGGCCGAAGTGTGCGAGCCGGGCACGGTCGTCATTGCGGTTGGCCAGGTCAACGATGTGCGGCTCTATCGCGATCTGGTTGCCTCGGGCATCCAGGATTATCTGCTCAAGCCGCTGTCGGTAGGGCAAGTGCGCGACGCGCTGAGCCAGGCGCAAGCCATCTTCAACGCCCCCAAGAACCAGGATGGCGGCGCCACCAAGCGCCATGTCACCACCGCCGTGGTGGGCACGCGCGGCGGGGTCGGCGCATCGACGCTGGCCACTTCGCTCGCCTGGTCGTTCAGCACCGATTTCAAGCGCTCAACCGCGCTGCTGGATCTGGACGTGCATTTCGGCACCGGCGCGCTGACGCTCGATCTGGAGCCGGGCCGTGGCCTGACCGACGCGATCGACAACCCCAGCCGCATCGACGGGCTGTTCATCGAGCGTGCGATGATCCGCGCCAACGATCACCTGGCGATCCTTTCGGCCGAAGCGCCGGTCACCGCGCCGCTGATGACCGATGGCAGCGCCTTCGTGCAGTTGCAGGAAGAATTCCGCCACGCGTTCGAAATGACCGTGATCGACATGCCGCGCAACATGCTGATCAATTTCCCGCACCTGCTGTCTGACGTGAACGCGGTGGTGCTCGCCACCGAACTCACCCTGGCCGGTGCGCGCGATGCCATCCGCCTGCTTGCCTGGCTCAAGGCCAATGCCAGCCACGCCCATATCCACGTGGTCGCCAACAAGGTGCAGCAGGGGGTGGGCGAAATCAGCCGCGCCGATTTCGAATCCTCGATCGAGCGCAAGCTGGGCTACATCGTGCCTTTCGACGCCAAGGCCGCGGCCAACGCGGCCAAGCTTGGGCAAACCTTCCTGGGCGCCAATCGCACGGCCAAGGCCGCGCTGGCAATCAAGGACGTGGCCCAGGCCATTGCCCGGCTTTCCGATGACAGCGACGATGCCGTGGCCAAGCCCAAGGCCAAGAGCGCCTCGCTACTGGGCAAGTTCGATCTCAAGAAGATGCTGCCCAACGCCAAGCCCGGCAAGGCCAAGGCCGGCGCCCCGGCCTGACGCCATGGCGCCCTGATCCCACGTCCACCCCAGCCCCGCTTTCCTTCCAACCAGGCAGATCCTTCGATGCTCACACCCCAGCTGATCGTCATCCTTGGCGGGATCACCCTGGTGGTTCTGCTTGGGCTGGCGGCCTTTTCCGGCCCCAATGCGGCCAAGGAAAGCGCGCGGCGCCTGCAGCAGGTGCGCTTTCGGCATTCCGACAGCGCGGTGGACAAGGTGGAGGCGCAGTATCGCAAGGCGATCGCCTCGCGCACGCCACGAAGCTATCGTGTTGCCGGCTCCGCCTCGCGCATCGAAGCGCTGGCGCTGCGCCTGCACCGCACCGGCAAGGGCTGGACGCTCTCGCAATACCTCTATGCCTCGCTCGGCCTGGGTCTGGGCGTGGCGGCGCTGATCTTCCTCAAGTCCGGCTCTCTGCTGCTGGCGGTGCCCGCCGGTTTGCTGGTGGGCGCCGGCATTCCGCACTGGGTGGTGGGCCGCGCGATCAACAAGCGCGCCAATGCCTTTGTCGTGCGCTTTCCCGATGCGCTGGAACTGCTGGTGCGTGGCCTGCGCTCGGGCCTGCCGATCACCGAAACCCTGCAAGTGGTGGCCAGCGAATTGCCCGGCCCCGTGGGCGAGGAATTCAAGCTGGTGACCGACCGCATCAAGGTGGGCAAGACCATGGAGGAAGCGCTCCAGGACACCGCCGACCGCCTCGACATGGCCGAGTTCAGCTTTTTCTGCATCACCCTGGCGATCCAGCGCGAGACCGGCGGCAACCTGGCCGAAACGCTGGCCAATCTGGCCGACGTGCTGCGCAAGCGCGCGCAGATGAAGCTCAAGATCAAGGCGATGAGTTCGGAATCCAAGGCATCGGCCTATATCGTCGGTGCCCTGCCGTTTATCGTCTTCGGCCTGATCTATTGGATCAACCCCACCTACATGGGCAAGTTCTTCGTGGACGAGCGACTGATCATCGCGGGCCTGGGCGGCCTGTGCTGGCTGGGCCTTGGCGCGTTCATCATGGCCAAGATGGTCAGCTTCGAAATCTGAGCGGAAAGAGCAAGGACCATGGACCAGCATCCCGCCCCCACGCTGCTCGGCATCAACGTCATCCACGCCGGATCGTTGCTGATGATGGTGGCCGCCGCCGCGATGTTGCTGGCGATCTATGCCGCGATCACCGTGCGCGACCCCATGGCCAAGCGCGTGAAGGCGCTGACCGAACGGCGCGAACAGCTCAAGGCCGGGATCATCACCTCGGCCGCGCGCAAGCGCAATTCGATCGTGCGCCGCAACCAGACCACGGACACCATCCGCGGGGTGCTGGAAAAGCTGCGCGTGCTGCAGGACAGCCAGCTTTCGGTGGTGCAGCAGAAGCTGGCCCAGGCCGGCATCCGCAAGAAGGAATGGGCCGTTGCGGTGATCTTTGGCCGGATGATCGGCCCGATCGTGCTGGGCGGGATCGCCATCCTGTGGATCTACGTCCTGCAATTCTTTCCTGAATGGGGCGCGTTCAAGCGCTTCATGGGCTTCGCCGTAATGGTCATCTTCGGCTACAAGGCGCCCGACATCTGGATTGCCAACCTGGTGTCCAAGCGCACCCACGCCATCCGCAAGGGGCTGCCCGATGCGCTGGATCTGCTGGTGATCTGCGCGGAAGCGGGCCTGACGGTGGACGCCGCCTTTGGCCGCGTGGCGCGCGAACTGGGCCGCGCCTATCCCGAACTGGGCGACGAATTCGCCCTGACCGCGATCGAGCTTTCGTTCCTCACCGAACGGCGCCAAGCCTTTGAAAACCTGGCTTATCGCGTCAATCTCGATTCGGTGAAAGGCGTGACCACCACGATGGTCCAGACCGAACGCTATGGTACGCCGCTGGCCTCGGCCCTGCGCGTGCTCTCCGCCGAATTCCGCAACGAGCGCATGATGCGGGCCGAGGAAAAGGCCGCGCGCCTGCCCGCGATCATGACCGTGCCGCTGATCCTGTTCATCCTGCCCACGCTGTTCATCGTCATTCTCGGCCCGGCTGCCTGCTCGATCAGCGACCAGTTCATCAACCGCAAAACGCCCACGCCGTAAGTGCCTGCATCGGGCAAAAGGGAAAGGCCCGGATGGCGTGCTGCCATCCGGGCCCTTTTCTTTTGCACGCAGGCGCTTGTCTCAAGCCGGAACGCGCACCGCCTGTTCGATCGCGCCAAACAGGCTGCGGCCTGCGGCATTGCGCGCCTCTACCCGGATGGTTTCGCCCGGCCCCAGCGGATCGCCCGGCAACGCGGCCGAAAGGCTGACCAGCGTGCCGGCGGCCAGCGCGCGTTCCGCAGCCAGCCCGGCAATGGTTTCGCCCAGTGTGGGCGGCAGCGTCACATCGTGGGTGTGGTCACCGCGCGTCACCTTGAGCGGCACGGCCAGCGCGCCATCGGCCCATGCCTCACCCAGCGCGTGGGGCGTGACGAAGACCGGCGAGAAATGCCCGGTTGCCCCAGGCGCGCTTTGCGCCGCCACGGCGTGGGCCAGGCCGACCAGGCGCACGCGGCCCAGCGCTTCGGCCGGATCTGCGCCCTGGGGCACATCGGCAGTCATCGCCACCAGGCCCACGGCCGAGGCGCCGGGGCGGCGCAGTGGATCGCGCGCGCCCATCAACCCGTCGCCGGGCTGGTGGCGCAGCGCGTCGGCCGAATCGGTCCAGTGAAACGTGCGTGGCAGCGGCGCCGCCGCTTCGCGCTCGTGAAAGCGTTTGCGCGGGATGGCGCCATGGGCGAGTTCGATGCTCAGGCTTTCCAGCAGATCGGCATGGCGATGCCATTCGTCGAGCAGCCGCTGCATCGTCGGCACCACGTGATCGGCATCGGCGTACCAGGCCAGATCATCGGACACCACGATCAGGCGCCCATCCCGCCCCTGCGGCAACGATGCCAGTTTCATGTCGACCTCTCCTGTTGCTGATGCGACGATATTGCCTTGGTATTATCTTGGTCTTGTTATTGTCTTTCCCGTTACTTGACGCGCGATTCGAACCGGCGCACCGCACCCAGCAGCTTGTCGAGCAGGGCGCGGAGTTTCTCGGTTTCGCGCGGGGTTAGCGCGGAGAAAATTTCTTCGTAAATTTCAAGTGCTTGTGGCCAAATCTGGGCATGAATATCGCGCCCTTGGGTCGTCAGTTCGAGATGGTGGGAGCGCCCGTCGGCCACATTGGGACTGCGTTGCACCAGCGCGCGGTCTTCCAGCACCTTGCACGCGCGATTGACCGCCACCTTGTCCATCTGGGTGGCCCGAACCAGGTCTCGCTGGGTCAGCGGGCCGGCATCGCCAAGCACCGCCATCACCCGCCATTCCGAGATTTTGAGCCCAAATTGCATACGATATTCGTTGGCAATCGCCTGGCTGACGGCGCCAGACGTGATGGCCATGCGATAAGGCACGAATTCGGCAAGACGGGTCTGGGTTCCAGGCATGGTTTCGTATCTACGGAAACCAGCGCCGATGGCAACAACGATATTGCGCTTTATTCGCGATCAAGTCTTGCAATCGTGCAAGACAAGCTATCGCAGCGCAACTATCGACATTCCCTGCAGTGCAACATCATCGCGTTGAAATCATGGTTTGAGCACGCGGCCGGCAACCGCTCCAAGTCGTGCCACCAACACAGGATCGCGCTGTGCCGGCGCGGTCATGATCGCGCCCTCCAGCGCCCGGTCCACCGGGCTGGGCGTGCGCACTTGCGGTAAAAGCCCGGCCAGGGCGGCCACCGTGGCGCGCGCGGTGGCGGCATTGCCGCGCATCACGCGCAGCACTTCGGCCACGTCCACATGCTCGCCATCGCGCCAGGCGTCGTAATCGGTGACCATGCCGATCAGCGCATAGGGCAGTTCCGCTTCGCGGGCGAGGCGCGCCTCGGGCATCGCGGTCATGCCGATCACATCGGCGCCCCACTGGCGATAGAGCCGGCTTTCCGCGCGGGTGGAAAACTGCGGCCCCTGCATGGCAAGATAGCAGCCGCCGCGATGCACGGCAGCGCCTGCCGCCTGCGCCGCATCAGCCACCAGGCCGGCCAGCCGCGCGCAGACCGGATCGGCCAGCGAGACATGGGCAACCAGCCCTTCGCCGAAAAAGCTGTCTGCCCGCCCATGGGTGCGATCGATGAACTGGTCCACCGCCACGAAACTGCCCGGCGCCAGTTCCTCGCGCAGCGAACCAATGGCAGAAATCGCCACCAGGTCCGTCACCCCGCAACGCTTCATCACGTCGATGTTGGCGCGGTGGTTGATGCTTTCGGGGGAAATGCGGTGCCCGGCGCCGTGCCGCGCCAGAAACACGAATTCCTGCCCGCCGATACGCCCGAGCGTGACCGGGCCGCTGGGCTGGCCGAACGGCGATTGCACGGCGATTTCCTGCACTTCGTCCAGCACGGAAAGGTCGTAGATGCCCGACCCGCCGATCACCCCGATGCGCCAGCGCGCCCCGTTATGCCCGCCCGGGTTGCCTTGCTGTGTATTCTGTTCAGTTTGCAAGAATGCCTGCCATGATGAAATCGACGGTGTGCTCGCGATAGCGGTCGCGCAGCTCCTCGGTCAACGAATCCTGGCCAAAGCAATGGCGCAGCACGAGCCGGGCGGAAAAGAACCGGTCTGCCGCGCCGCTGACGGTGAAATAGAACAGCTGTGGGTCGATCGGGCGAAACGCGCCGCTGTGCACCCCCTGCCCGATCAGCTGGTCATAAGCGCGGCTGATCGGGCGCAAGTACTTGTCGGCGATCCGCTGCGCCTCGGCCTCGTCGCTGTCGCGCACCAGGCGCATGAGCAGGCGGTTGAGATAGGGATAGCGGTAGTAGGTGTCGATGCAGCGCGAGATGTGGCGGCGCAGCTTGTCCTGCGGCGTCATGTCGTCCTTGGCCAGCAGCGCATCGACCGAGCGGACGATTTCGGCCATGTCGCGGTCGAGCAGCGCCGTCAGCAGGCCGGCCTTGTTGCCGAAATAGTACTTCACCAGCGCCGAATTGAGGCCCGAGCGCAGCGACAGTTCGGACAGCGAGATGTCGACCTGGTCGCCCTCGCGCATCAGGGCAGAGGCAGCGGCGAGCAGCAGGTCGCGCGCGGTGCCGCTGCCCTCCCCCGCCGGGCCGGCCGTGCCGTCGCGCTCCAAATGTGGTCCTGACGTGGTCATGCCTGGCCGATCCCTTTCAACCGATCGATTAGGCGGGGCGGCCGACCAGGGTCAAGCCGCTTGCAAACCATGCCTTTGCCACTACCGCAGGCCGGCATGGACGAAGCTGCCTTCATCGCTGCCTTGCGCGCCCTGGCGCCCGATCCCGCCGCGCGCGGGCTGGACGACGACGTGGCCGTGATCGCCTTGGGGGGCGAGCACCTGATATTGACCCACGACATGATGGTGGAAGGGGTGCACTGGCTGCCGGGCCAGGACCCGGCCGACGTGGCGTGGAAACTGGTGGCGACCAACCTTTCCGATCTGGCGGCCAAGGGCGCGCAGCCGCTGGGCGTATTACTGGGTTATGGCCTGGGCGGCGGCGAAGAGCGCTTCCTGGTTGGCCTTGGCGAAGCGCTGCTGGCCTTTGCCGTGCCGCTACTGGGCGGGGATACCGTGCGCCGCGCCGGTGCGGCCGCCCACGGGCTGACCGCGCTGGGCCGCGCCACCTGCCTGCCCGTGCCCACGCGCGGCGGCGCCCGCCCCGGCGATGCCTTGTGGGTGACGGGCATGCTCGGCGATGCCATGCTCGGGTTCGAAGCGCTGCGCGACGCGCGCAGCGATCGCGACACCACGCGGTTTGCCCGGCCGGTGCCGCGCCTTGCCGAAGGGCAGGCCCTGGCGCCGCTGGTTGGCGCAATGATGGATGTGTCCGATGGCCTGCTGCTCGACGCCACGCGCATGGCGCTTGCCAGCGGCGTGACCCTGGCGATCGACAGCGCCGCCTGCCCCGTGCCGGCAGACCTGCCCGCCACCCGCCGGCGCGATGCGCTGGCCTGGGGGGACGATTACGAACTGCTGTTCACCCTGCCCGCTGGCCAGGCCCCGCCGTGCGCGGCCACGTGCATCGGCCACGCCCAGCCTGCCGGCGCGGCGCCCCTATTGCTCGACGGTACCGGCCCGCAAGGACGGCTGGGTTACCAACACCAACAATAACCGAACAGGCGTACAATACCGCTTGCGACTAGCGGCAAATCATTTAGCTTCCTCTTCGTTTCCAGCAACCTTGCGGAAACACCATGCACCCGGCACGCCAAGACAAGCCGGGGCATGGGGAGTTAGGGGGATGCCATCGTGAACCTTGTCGTAACCGCCATCGGGTTGGGGTTACTGGCTGTGCTTTATGGCTTCATAACCAGCCGTCAGGTGCTGGGAAGCCCGGCCGGAAACCCAAAAATGCAAGACATTGCCGGCGCCATCCAGGAAGGGGCGCAGGCCTATCTGAAACGCCAGTACGGCACGATCGCCCTGGTCGGCGTGGTCGTGGCCGCGATCGTTTCGATGACGCTGCACCCGCTGCCGGCGGTGGGCTTCATCATCGGCGCGGTGCTTTCGGGCGTGGCCGGCTTCATCGGCATGAACGTGTCGGTGCGGGCCAACGTGCGCACGGCGGCGGCCGCGCAAAGCGGGCTGCAACAAGGGCTTACCCTGGCGTTCCGGGCTGGCGCGATCACCGGCATGCTGGTGGCGGGCCTGGCTCTGCTCGCGATTGCCGGCTTCTTCTGGTACCTGGTCAATCTGGCCGGCTATGCTCCAGGCGACCGCACCGTGGTCACCTCGCTCACCACGCTGGCCCTGGGCGCCTCGCTCGTTTCGATCTTCGCGCGGCTGGGCGGCGGCATCTTCACCAAGGCGGCCGACGTGGGCGCCGACCTGGTGGGCAAGGTCGAAGCGGGCATCCCCGAAGACGATCCGCGCAACCCCGCCGTGATCGCCGACAACGTGGGCGACAACGTGGGTGACTGCGCCGGCATGGCGGCAGACCTGTTCGAAACCTATGTCGTCACCGTGGGCGCCACGATGGTGCTCACCGCGCTGCTGATCAAGGGCGTGGGCGATCTGCTCTTGCCGTTGATGGCGCTGCCCCTGCTGATCGGCGGGGTGTGCATCGTCACCTCGATCATCGGCACCTATTTCGTCAAGCTGGGCCGCAGCAACAACATCATGGGCGCCATGTACAAGGGCTTCCTGGTGACCGCGGTGCTGTCGATCCCGGCGATCTGGTTTGCCACGCAGGCCGCGCTCGGCAACATGGAAGCCCCGATCGGCGACCAGGGCTTTACCGGCCGCACGCTGTTCTACTGCGCGCTGGTTGGCCTGGCGATCACCGGGCTGATCATCTGGATTACCGAGTACTACACCGGCACGGCCTATCGCCCGGTGCGCTCGATCGCCAAGGCTTCGGTCACCGGCCACGGCACCAACGTGATCCAGGGCCTGGCCGTCAGCCTGGAAGCCACGGCATTGCCCACGCTGGTGATCTGCGCGGGCATTATCGTGGCCTATCAACTCGCTGGCCTGATCGGCATTGCCTATGGCGCCACCGCGATGCTGGCGCTGGCCGGCATGGTCGTCGCGCTCGACGCCTATGGCCCGGTGACCGACAATGCCGGCGGCATTGCCGAAATGGCGGGCCTCGAAGACGCAGTGCGCGAACGCACCGATGCGCTCGACGCGGTGGGCAACACCACCAAGGCCGTGACCAAGGGCTATGCCATCGGTTCGGCCGGCCTTGCCGCGCTGGTGCTGTTTGCCGCCTATACCACCGACTTGCGCGAGTTCTTTCCGGACCTGACCGTCAACTTCAGCCTGGAAAACCCCTATGTCATCGTCGGCCTGCTGCTGGGCGCGCTGCTGCCCTATCTGTTCGGCGCCATGGGGATGACCGCCGTGGGCCGCGCGGCTGGTGACGTCGTGGTGGACGTGCGCGAACAGTTTGCCGCCGACCCGGGCATCATGGCCGGCACCAGCCGCCCCGACTATGCCCGCACGGTGGACTTGGTCACGCGCGCGGCGATCAAGGAAATGATCATTCCCTCGCTGTTGCCGGTGCTGGCACCGATCGCGGTCTATTTCGTGATCCTGGCCGTGGCGGGGCAGGCCAATGCCTTTGCCGCGCTGGGCGCCCTGCTGCTGGGCGTGATCGTGGGCGGGCTGTTCGTGGCCCTGTCGATGACATCGGGCGGCGGCGCGTGGGACAATGCCAAGAAATACATCGAGGATGGCCATTACGGCGGCAAGGGATCAGACGCGCACAAGGCGGCGGTGACCGGCGATACCGTGGGCGATCCCTACAAGGACACCGCCGGCCCGGCGGTCAACCCGATGATCAAGATTACCAATATCGTTGCCCTGCTGCTGCTGGCCGCGCTGGCCAGCCACGCCGCAGGCTGAAGCCGGCTTCCGCGGGCGGCAGGCCGGCGAGGCCAGCATCGCCCGCGGCAGAACGCGGAAAAAGCGGGGAAAACCCCGCCCGCATGGGCCCGAGGTTGGGGAGGAGCGGGACAGGCCCCGTCTGGCTGCAAGGCCGGGCGGGGCCTGTTCTTTGCCCGGCCACCGGCCAGTCTGGCGCGGCCCGTGTCACATTTGTGACGAGTGGCCGCGATGCGTTGACGGTTCGGGAAGGCGTGGAATAGGCGCACCATCATGCTCCACCCCCTGTCGACGACTCTGCTTTCCGATTCTCACGATCCCGCCGTCATCGCCGCTGGCCTTGCCCGCCTGCTGACGGTGGCACCCGAGGCCGGGACGCCCGACGCATTTCTGGGCGCGCGCAAGCCCGGCGGGGTGGGCCGCGTGTTTGGCGGGCAGATCGTGGCCCAGGGACTGGCAGCGGCCCAGGCCACGGTGGCCGCCGATCGCCCGGTGCATTCGCTGCACGCCTATTTCCTGCGGCCGGGCAGCGAAGACCGTGAAATCCGCTACACCGTGCTGCGCGACCTGGATGGCAACAACTTTGCCAACCGCCGCGTGGTGGCCAGCCAGGGCGAAGACCCGATTTTCACGATGACCGCGTCGTTCCACCGGCGCGGCGAAGGGGTGCAGCACGGCCTGCCGATGCCCGCCGTGCCGGCGCCAGACGACCTGCCGAGCGAGGCAGACCTGCTGACGATCTATGCCGATCGCCTGTCGGACCAGCGCCGCGCCTTGCTGGCCCGCCCGCGCGCGATCGAGATGCGCCCGGCCGAGCCGCTCAACTGGCTGCGCGATACCCCGGCCGAGCCGGTGGCCCACACCTGGCTGCGCTGCGTGGCGCCCCTGCCCGATGACCCCGCCCTGCACCGCGCGGTGATCGCCTATATCAGCGACATGACTCTGCTGGGCACCAGCATGTTGCCCCATGGCATCAGCGGCAAGGCCGGCACCGCCAAAGGCGCCAGCCTGGACCACGCGCTATGGTTCCATGCCGATGCCCGCGCGGACCAATGGCTGCTCTATGCCTGCGACAGCCCCTGGGCGGGGCAGATGCGCGGCTTCAGCCGTGGCCGCATCTTTACCCAGGACGGCCGCCTGGTGGCCCAAACTGCGCAGGAAGGCCTGGTCCACAAGCTGGATTGATCCGATCGGCCCGCGCTATTTCTGCGGCCGGGCCGGCGGGGCGGCCAATGCGACCGTGGCGGGCGACGCTGCCCGTGCGGGGGCACCAACGCCAGCGGAAGGCGCGGGCTTCTGCGCGGGCACCGAACAGGCCAGGCGCTCCATTTCCGGGTGCGCGATCATCGCCGTGGCGGCAAAATGCAGGCGGCGGCCGCTGGCATCGGCAATCACGGTCTGGAGCGTGCGATCGATCGCGGTGCAGGCGGTGGGATTGCTTGCCCCGCCGCCATAGCGATTGGCCACTTGCGTCAGATAGGTGTCGAACGCGCGCCGATCGACAAAGCCATGGGCCGGGCTGACGAAGGCGTGCATCACGCGGTCGGCCGCGCCGAACGCGGCGCGGTGCACATCAAGCATCCGCGCGAAACTGCCCTCCACGTCCACGCCATGGGCCTTGCAGCGCAACGACACGGTCATCATCATGGTCTGGAACTGGTGGATCCGCGCGGCTTCCATGGTGAGGCGATCCAGGCATTCTGCACTGGTCTGCGCGGCATGGGCCAGGGGCGCTGCCGTCACGGCGGCCAGCGCGGCCAGGGTCGATAGAAGGCGCCTGGTCATTTCGCGTCTCCACAAGGCGTGATCGGAACGGCCATGATGGCGCTGAACTGGCGCACCAGGGCCTGCTGCTGGGCAAAGGCGGCATCGGCCAGCCGCTTGTACTCGGTGCCTTCCTTCGACAGCGCGTTGCGCGTGTCGGCATCGCCCATCGCCATGGCATCGTAACGGGACTGGATCGCCTGGAGATAGGCGTTGGCCTTTTGCAGGTTGGCCTGGGCCACGTCGTTGGCCGGGGAATAGACCTGCGCGTGGAAGGCGTTGCGCTCTTCTGCACTGCAAAAGCGCGCCGGCAAGACCACCGCCGGCACTGCCGCAAGCTGCGGCCGATCCGCGGTAAAATCATGCGCGGCGGTAAGCGGCAGTTCGATCGGTGGCGGCGGGGGCGGTGGCGGCGCAGGCTGTGATGCAGCGACGGCGGGCGTTTCCTGCATCGCTGCAAGCATGGCCAGCACTTTGGCATCGGCGCTATCCCCGCTTGCCGCACCACCAGCCGGAACGGGCGCGGAAACAGCGACAGGCGCGGCAGCAACGGGCGGGGCAGGCAAGGCAACAACCGGCGGCGCCGCTGCTGCCACCGGAACTGGCGCGGGCACTGGCACCGGAAGCGGCACGGCCGCTGCGGCGGGCAGCGCTGGGGCCGGAGCCGGGGTAGGAACGGGAGCCGGGGCCCCCTGGGCAGGCGCCTGCCCCGGCGTGGCCACGCGATGCAGCGCCATCAGCTTGACCCGCGCCAGCGGCGCAAAAGTGCCGTTGGGAAACTGTTGGAGATAGGCCTCGTACAGCGCCGGATCGCTGCTGCCCGCCACGCCCCGCCAGAACTCAAGCTCCATCGTCTTGTCGGTGGCATCGGGTCCTGGCGCGGCCTGTGCCTGGGCCGATGGCGGCACCATGCCCGCCGCGGCCAGCACAAGGCCGGCCAGCGCCCACAGCGCGGCCCCGCGTTGCCGCGCGTTTGCACGCAGCGCTTTGCCCGTTTCAACCCCGCGCAGGGATTGCCCCCACGCCCCCCAATTCCAATGCCTCATCACACCCCCGGCGGCGATCCACCGTTTCCCCATGCGACTCTGCCAGCGCGGTTGCCCACGCCTAGGCAAACTACAGTTGCCCGCAAGCCAAACGCGATGCCACCACTATCGCATCCAGTATTGTGCAAAGTCGTTGGCAAGCAAGGTTATCGAAAGGGAAGGATTACGGGCGTCGCTTAAGGTCTTTGCACCGCGCGGCAACCTTTTACAAAGCACGGCGCGCGCGGCAGCGACGCGCCGGCTGGCCATGGCGCACCGCTTTTAGCAGTGCAGACAGGGATTTATCCGCCGGGGTGATAGAAATCGTAAATGGTCTGCGCCACGGCCGCGCTGACGCCCGGCGCGCGCATGAGGTCTTCCAGCGAGGCGGCGCGTACTTTGCCGGCGGTGCCGAAATGCAACAGCAGCGCACGTTTTCGCGATGGTCCGATCCCGGGAATCTCGTCCAGCGGGCTCGCCGTGATCGCCCGGCTGCGCTTGGCACGGTGCGCGCCGATAGCGAATCGGTGCGCCTCGTCGCGCAATTGCTGTAGATAGAACAGTACCGGCGAGTTGAGCGGCAGCAGCTTTTCCCTTCCATCGGGGAAGTGGAAATGCTCGCGCCCGGCGTTGCGATCGGGGCCCTTGGATACCGCGATCAGCGGCACGTCCTCGATCCCGAGTTCCTCCAGCGTTTCGCGCACGGCGGTCATCTGCCCCTTGCCACCGTCGATCAGCACCAGGTCGGGCCAGGTCCCGCCCTGCCGGTCGGGGTCTTCTTCCTGCACGCGGCCGAAACGGCGGGCCATCACTTCGCGCATCATGGCAAAGTCGTCGCCGGGGCGGGTTTCGGCGCGCTTGATGTTGAACTTGCGATACTGCCCCTTCTGGAACCCTTCCGGCCCGGCCACGACCATGCCGCCCAGGGCGTTGGTGCCCTGGATATGGCTGTTGTCGTAAACCTCGATCCGCTGCGGCACGTCGGGCAGTTCGAGGAATTCGGCCAGCTCGCGCAGAATCTTGGCCTTGGTGCCGGTTTCGGCCAGGCGGCGGTCCAGCGCTTCTGTCGCGTTGCGCTGCGCCTGTTCCATCAGGCGGCGCCGATCGCCACGCTGCGGCACGCTGATCTCCACCTTGCCCCCGGCCGCGCCTTGCAGCGCCTCGGCCAGCAGCTCGGCCTCGGGCAGCGCGCGGTCCACCATGATCAGGCGCGGTGGCGGCACTTCTTCATAGAACTGCGCGAGGAACGCGGTCATCACTTCGGCTTCTTCCAGCCCTTCGGTGTGGGTGGGGAAGAACGCGCGGTGGCCCCAGTTCTGGCCGCCGCGAATGAAGAAGGCCTGGATCGCGATCTGGCCGCCTTTCGATCCCATGGCAAAGACATCGCCATTGCCCACGCCTTCGGCGTTGATCGCCTGGCTGCCCTGGATGAACGTGGCCGCGCGCAGCCGGTCGCGCAGCATGGCCGCGCGCTCGAAATCGAGGTTTTCGGCCGCCTCGCTCATCTGCACTTCGATTTCGCGCTGCACCGCGCCGGATTTGCCGCCGAGGAAATCCTTGGCCTGGCGCACCAGCTCGGCATAGTCGCCCTCGCTGATGCGATCGACGCAAGGGGCCGAGCAGCGCTTGATCTGGTAGAGCAGGCAGGGCCGGTCGCGCCGGGCCATGAAGCCATCGTTGCAGCTGCGCAGCAGGAACAGCTTTTGCAGCGCGTTGATCGTGGTGTTGACCGATCCTGCGCTGGCAAAGGGACCATAATAGTTGCCCTTGGCCTTGCGCGCGCCGCGATGCTTCATGATGCGGGGAAATGCATGATCGGCCCGCAACAGGATGAAGGGGAACGATTTGTCGTCGCGCAGCAGGACGTTGTAGGGCGGGCGGTAGCGCTTGATCAGCTGCGCTTCGAGCAGCAGCGCCTCGGCCTCGGAATTGGTGGTCACGATCGTCATCGACCGCGTCTGGCTGACCATGCGGCGCAGACGATTGGGCAGGCGATCGACCTGGGTGTAATTCGCCACGCGGTTTTTCAGCGCGCGTGCCTTGCCCACATAGAGCACGTCGCCACGCGTATCGAGCATGCGATAGACGCCCGGCTTGGGCTTGAGCGTGCGGACCACGTCGCGGATCGTCTCCACCCCGCGTTCCAGATCGGGCTGGTCGCTGCCGCGCATCGTGGAAATGGCGGCATCTTCGTGGAAGCGCTCGGTATCGCGATCGGGTGGTGGGGATGCGCTCTTGCGGGCCATGTCTGCCAGATAGGGGTTGCGGCGCGGTTTGGGGAGAGCCCGAAAGATCGCCGACGGTGGACAAACTGCTGCGCAATTGTCCCTATCGCGCTGCCAAACCCGCTTTTACCGCGCCGCGCCGATGCTGCGAGCCATGTTCCATGGCCCCGTCTTCGGCGATTCCCGCGCGATCGGCACGCATGGGCGCCGCACCGCCCCGCGCGCGCGGCTCAACATTCCGGGCAGGATCATCCTGCGTCGCGGCGTGGTCGAGTGCCTGGTGGAGGACCTTTCGCGCACCGGCGCCCGGTTGATGCTGCGCGATATGCCCGCGCTGGGTGAAACCGGCATCCTCGAAATCAACCGCATCGAGGGCTTTGGCGCGGCGGTGTGGATCAAGGGTGCGCGCTGCGGCTTTCACTTCGACGAGCCGCTGGCCCTGCAACAGGTGGTAGACCTGCGCCAGTTTGCCGACCATTTCACCGAGCATCGCCGCGAACAGGAACGCACCGCCGCCCGCGAATTCGTGCAGGGGCGGCGGTTCGTATAGACGGCGTCAGAACTGCTTGCGGAACTCGATCTTGAACACGCGGCCCGTGGGATCGAGATAGCCGGCCTGATAGCGCAGCGGGATATCGCCGTTCTGGTCGGTCACCTTTTGCTGCGCATCGAACAGGTTGTTCACCGCCAGCGAAACGCGCGCGTTCTTGAGGAACGGCACGGCCTTGACCACGCCCGGCCGGCGGCCGAGATCGGCGAACAGGCGCAGATTGAACTTGGCGATGGGGTGGAAATCAAGGCTGGTGGTGCCCGAATCGGCATGGGCCGCCCCGGTATAAGTGCCGGTAAAGCGCACGCCGAAGCTGCGATAGAAACCGCCGCCTTCCAGCTCGATGCTGTGCCGCGCCACGCCCGTGCTCGACAGCGCATCGCCGCCGAGCAGGTTGTAGACGGTGCCGCCCGGCGTCAGTTGCACCCGGTCCATCAGCATGATCGTATGCGTGAGCGACAGGTTCCAGCGCCCGCGCCCGTCGAACCCGCCGGGCCCGCCGGGACCACCAGGCGGCGGTCCGCCCGGGCCACCACCCGGCCCACCGCCGCCGGCCGCGCCCATGCCGCCGCCCATGCGCGGCCCGCCCCCTGGGCCACCTGGCCCACCGGGGCCAAAGCCCCCCGGCACCATGCCGCGCATGCCGCCAGAACGCCGCATGTTGGGATCTGGCGTGCCAAAGCTGCCCGACAGGTTGATGCCATAGCGCAGGCTGTTGCTTTCCTCGCGCGCGAAAGTCACCGGGCTTTCGTCCACCGAGACGATATCGCCGGCGGCATTGCGCACGACCCGCCCCGGATAGGCCGCTTCCACTTCGGCGGTCAGCAGCGGGAAGCTGTTGCTGGTGTTGAAGCTGCGGTTGCGGAAGTATTCGACGATGAACGTGGAATTGGTCAGGAACGGCAGCGTCCAGTTGCCCGCCAGCTTCACGTCGCGCTGGCGTTCCTTGAGCAAGTCGGGATTGCCGCCGCTGGTGACCGTGGCCAGCACCGTGGCGCCCTTGATGAAATCATAGATTGCCACGTTCTGCGTGGTGGTGGTGGGTGCGCCCAGTTGCGAGAGCGTGGGTGCGGTTTCCGCGCCGATGAACGTGGCGGTGAAGCTCAGCTTGTTGGTCGGGCGCCAGGTCAGCCCGCCACCGAAATCATAGAGCCCGCCAAAATCGGACAGGCGATGCGCCTCGGCATTGAGGTTGAGCGACAGGTTGCCCAGGAACCCGCCGAAATTCTCGCGCTTGCTGGTGATCGGCAGATCCAGGCTGAAGCCCACTTGCGCGTCGCCCCGGTTGAGGTCGATCGCCCCGGTCGTGGTGCGCGTGTCGGTGCTGTGGATGCCGGAATAGGCAAAGCCGGTCTTGACCGTGAGCGAGGCAGCGCCGCCCGGCAAGCGGAACGGCTGGCCGTTGAGCGTGGCCAGCGAGGTCAGCGTGTTGGTGCGGCTGAGCGCGCGGTCGATCCCGCCGGCCACGATGGCGCTGGCCGGAAGCGCGCCGGTCGCGCTCAGGCTGCCATCATCGACCAGCGATTGCAGGCCGGACAGATCGGCCGACCGGTCGATCCGGGTGTCGGTTTCCACATGGCTGCCATCGGCCGTAACCGAAAGCTGCCAGGCCCCCAGCCCAGCGTTGAGCCCCGCCCCGGCCGAAAGCGTGGTGGTATAAGTGCGCGTGGTCAGCGGCTCGGGCGCGGTGGTGGTGCGCGTCACATCGGTGCCGTTGTCGGTGAGTGTCACGGTGTTGAGGCCGTTCCAGCTGCGGCTGTAATCGCGCTGGGCCAAGACATTGAGCGTCAGGCCCGTGCCCAGGCCGATGGGCTTGGACCAAGTGGCGTTGAGCGCGGCGCTGTCGGCCTTGGCTTGCAGCGTGCGGTAATCGGCCTGGGCGGGATCGCCCGCGACGGTGCTGCCGCTGGTCGTGCTCTGCTGGCTGATCCCGCGCTCGGCCTCGGTAATGGCGCTCTGCGTGGAAACCGTGCCGGTCACGTTGATGCGCGCCTTGTTGGCGATCTTGGCCAGCGTGGCTTCCTCGCTCAGCGCGGCATAGCTGCCGTTGCCGGGCAGATCGACTTCGGTCTCGGTGCTCAGGCTCTTGTAGTGATCCTTGAGGATGAAGTTCACCACGCGCTGGTCGGGGCGATAGCCGTATTTCAGCGCCACTTCCTCGGGCAGCACTTCCACCCGGCGGATCGCCTCGGGCGGAAGCCCGCGCATTTCGCGGAAGCTGGAAATGCGCAGGCCGTTGAGCAGGATCACCGGTCCGTCGCTGCTGCGGCCACGCCCGGAATCGGTCTGCGGTGCCAGCACGGCAAGCAGTTCCTGGATCGAACTGACGCCGTAGGATGCGATCGCCTCTTCATCCAGAGTCACGATCGGCGGTTGATCGGCCTTGACCACACCTTTGAGCGGCGTGGCGATGACCAGGATTTCCCCCGTCACATCGTCGATACCATCGCCATTGGCATCCACGCCGGGCTGGCCCTCGCTGGTGACCATCTGCGTACCACCGCCTGCAACGGTCGCGTCCTGCGCCGGCGCAGGGGCCGTGGCCGCCTGGTCGCTCGCCACGTCTGCGCCGGCCGGCGTGACGGCGGCATGGGCGCTCGCCCCCCCGATCACGGCAACCACGGAAACGGCAGACAGCAAGGCAAAACGAGAAGACACGCGCAATAATCCCGATGGTTGCGGCCGGAACGATCGGCCGGAAAATGGACGTGCAGGGACCGACCTTGCCGTGGCGCAGCATGCGACCAGCCAAGACCAGACCCAAGGTCTGACAAGGCCTAGCTGGCCTGTGCCATGGGTTGAAACAACTCGCAAATCGTATCAATTTGTCGTCTCTGCCACGCCACCGGGCAATCTGCCGCTGCGTGTGCCGCGCTCGCACGTGCGAAAATGCCCGTCGCCGCGGCGAAAACAAGGGCGCGATTGCAGGGCTTTTCTTTTTGCAGCCGGAACGCTATGGGCGCCACGCGCGTCGTTTTAGCGACCTCCCATCCCATGGCTGTGCAACTCGTGCCTTGCCGGTGCCGGTTGACGTTCCGGCCATCCGAGACAAAAGGCTACTGAACCCGCCGATGGCGAAAGAAGAACTCCTCGAGATGCGCGGCACGGTGGTGGAACTGCTGCCCAATGCCATGTTCCGCGTGCGCCTGGAAAACGATCACGAGATCCTGGGCCACACCGCCGGCAAGATGCGCAAGAACCGCATTCGCGTGCTGGTGGGCGATGAAGTGCTGGTGGAACTGACGCCCTATGACCTGACCAAGGGGCGCATCACCTATCGCTTCATGCCCGGCCGAGGCGGCCCCGGCCCTTATTGATGAACGCACCCGTGGGCGCCGCCCCACAGCCCACATCGCGCGTGCCGCTTCCGCCGCTGGTGCTGGCATCGGCCAGCCCGCGTCGGCGCGACCTGATCGCACGGCTGGGCTTGGTGCCCGATCGCATCCTCGCCACCGACATCGATGAAAGCCCGCTGCCGGCCGAAACGCCGCGCGCCCATGCCGTGCGCCTGGCCGCCGAAAAGGCGCGTGCCGCAGCCCGGCTTGCGCCCGACGCCGCGATCCTTTCTGGGGATACGGTGGTCGGTGCCGGGCGCCGCATCCTGCCCAAGGCCGAAGACGAGGCGACCGCGCGGGATTGCCTGGCGCTGCTGTCGGGCCGGCGCCACCGCGTGTTCTCCGCCGTGGCCCTGTTGATGCCCGATGGCACCCTGCGCGAAGCCTTGAGCGAGACCATCGTGCGGTTCAAGCGGCTGAGCCCGGCCGAGATCGATACCTATATCGCCGGGGGCGAATGGCACGGCAAGGCCGGCGGCTATGCCATCCAGGGCAGCGCCGAAGGGTTCTGCGCCTGGCTGGCCGGCAGCCATTCGGGCGTGATCGGCCTGCCGCTGTACGAAACCCGCCGGCTGCTGGTGGCCGCCGGCCTGCTGGCCTGAAGCGGCCATGACTGCCACCTGGCTGGTGGAGCAAGGCATCGGTGAAACCCGCGCCGCGCTGGTCGATGGCGGCACGATCCTGGCCGCGCGGGTGGAATGGTCTGGTGGTTTGGCCCCCGGCCTGATCGCCACGGCGCGCGTGGCCAGCCGCCTTGCCGGCACCCGGCGCGGCACGGTGCAGTTTGCCGATGGCGCTATCGCCCTGGTCGATGGCCTGACGCCGGCCCTGCCCGAAGGCGCATCCGGCCTGTTCCGCGTGACGCGCGCCGCCATTGCCGAAAAAGGCCGCACCAAGCTGCCCATGGCTCGCCCCGCCGGCCCTGCCGAAGAAGCACGTCCCGCCCCCACCCTGGCCGAGCAACTGACCACCACCGGCTTGCCGGTGCGGACCATCCACGCCACCGATCCCGCGCTGGACCAGGCCGGCTGGGAAGACCTGGTGGACGAAGCGATGACCGGTGACATCGCCTTTGCCCGCGGCGCCTTGTGCATCAGCCCGACCCCGGCGATGACCCTGATCGACGTGGATGGCAGCCCGCCGCTGCCAGCCCTGGCGCTGGCCGCCGTGCCCGCGATTGCCTCCGCGATCATGCGCATGGATATCGGCGGTTCGATCGGCATCGATTTTCCCACCCTTGCGGAAAAGCGCGATCGCCAGGCGGTGGACGCTGCCCTGGCAGAGGAACTGGCCCTGCTGGGTGCCCACACCGGCTGGCGCGGGGAGCGCACGGCGATGAATGGCTTCGGCTTCGTGCAGATCGTCTCGCGCCTGGAACGCCCGTCCCTTCCCGCACTGTTCGCGCGCCAGCCGCTGGGCGCAGCGGCGCGGTGCCTGCTGCGGCGCGCCGAACGCGTGCGCGAGCCCGGCGCCCTACTGCTGACCTGCCACCCCGCCTTGCGCCGCGCCGTTCTGCCCGCGTGGGAAGCCGAACTGGTGCGCCGCGCCGGGCGCGTGGTAAACTGGTCGCTGGACGAAACGCTTGCACCCACCGCCGGATTTGCCCAGGCGACTCAACCATGACCACCAGGCCCATGACCACCACGCCCAAACGCTGCCCGATCTGCGGCAAGCCGCGCAGCGATGCGCACAAACCGTTCTGCTCCACCCGCTGCCGCGACCGTGACTTGGTGCGCTGGCTGGAAGACGGCTATGCCCTGCCCGGCCCCGCGGCCGATGCCGAGGAAGAAGGCCCCGATTGACCGCGCCGGCCGCCCGCCCAAAAATCCCGATTGTGGAAAAATAGATGCATTAGAGGGCTGGACAAGCCCCGGCGGCCTCGCCATAGGGCGCTTCACCAAACGCAAGGCGCCGGCCCAACGGCCCGCCAGCGGCATGCCCGGGTAGCTCAGTTGGTAGAGCACGTGACTGAAAATCACGGTGTCGGCGGTTCGATTCCGTCCCCGGGCACCACTTCCTTCCTCGACATTTTCCCGCCCGCTTCATTCCAGGCCCAGGCTCGCTCCGTCCATAAGGCTGGCGGCGAGTTCCGCGCGCGCCGCGGCGTGGCGGTAGAGCGCGTCGATCTGGCGCAGTTGCGCATCGGCCGCCGCTTCCTCGCGTAGGTTGACCGGCAGGAAATCGCTGGCGCCCAGGGCAAAGCGGCGGCGCTCGGCTTCGGCCATGCGGCGCGCCAGCTGGGCTTCGTCGGCGGCCAGGGTGGCCAGGCGTTCCGACCCGGTGACCTGCACGCGCAGGCTGGCCAGGTCTGCGGTGATCTGCTGTTCGGCCAGGCGCAGGCGATGGGCCAGGGCATCGGCATCGGCCTGGGCTTCGGCCAGGCGGCCACGCGCGGCGCGCTGTTCCAACGGCATCGACAGGCGCACGCCGAACAACACTTCGCCCGGTGCGCGCGTGGGGCTGCCGGGGCCGAAATCCTTGGCCGCTTCCACCCGCAGGTCCAGCTTGGGCAGCATGTCGTTGCTGGCCAGATCGCCGCGCAACTGCGCCTGCTGCACCCGGGCGAGCAGGATCTGCAGATCGGGGCGCCCGGCCAGGACCGTGGCGGTATCGGCCAGGCGCGGCGCCACCCCATCGGGAAACGCGGCCGGCAGGTCTTCGCCGCGCGCCACGATCGGCTGGCCCAGATCATCGCGCCAGAACAGCGACAGCGCCTGGGCCGCCACCGCCAGGTCCTGTTCCGAGCGCACCAGCAAGGCTTCACGCCGCACGATGTTCTGGCGGTTTTCCACCGCCAGCATCGCCGGCCGGGCGCCCAGTTGCACCTGTCGCTCGATCGAGGCCTGGCGCTGGCGCGCCAGATCGAGCAGGTCGCGATAGGTCCGCATGCGCAGGCCGGCCGCCACCCACTGCTGATAGGCATCGGCCGCGCGGCGCTGTACGCCGATCGCCACCATCACCCGATCGAGATCGGCAATCGCGGCATCGCCCTCTGCTTGGGCCAGCTTGGTGCGGCGTTCGTCCACCAGCCGGTCGCGCAGCAGGGAAAACACCGCGCCGGCGCGCACTTCGCCCAGGCCATTGGTCACGTTCTTGCCGTCGTAAGTGGCAAAGCGCCCGGCGGAGATGCGATAGCCGCCATAGACCTGGCCGCCATTGTTGGTCATCGGCCGCGTCAGCTTCACGTCCGCCAGGGCATTGTCGTAATAGCCGAGTGGCCGCGCCTGCGCTTCGGTTTCGAACACCATGTCGAACAGGCCTTGCGCGGCCAGGGTGCGGGCATCGGCGGCGCGCTGCCGGGCCATGGCTTCGAGCACCAGTGGCTGGTGCCGGGCCGAAGCGCGCAGCACCGCATCGAGCGTGAGTTCGGCGGCCAGCGCGCCCTGGCTGACCAGCAGGGCGCAGGCGGCGATCAGGGCACGGATCACTTTTCCTCCTCCCCGCCGTCCTTGCCGCCGGCATAGTCGCCCGCCTTGGCCGATTTGGCCTTGGCCGCATCCTTGTCAGCCAGGCCCTTGCCGGCGCCCTTGCGCGGGCCGGTTTCCACCGGGCGCTGGAATTCCAGCGGAAAATCGTTGAGCTGGCGCCACAATTCATAGCCGACGCTGACCGTTTCCATCTGGATCCAGCCGCGCACGCGCGAACCCAGGCGGGTGAAATGGTCTTCGGGCCAGGCCGGCTTGCCAGGCATGGGCTCCACCAGAACGCGGAACAGGCCATTGGCCTGGGCCGACGGATCGATGCTGCGCACCCGGCCATCGAACATGCCCTGCGCCACCGAAGGCCAGCCGCTGAACTGGATCGCCGGCCAGCCTTCGAAATGCAGCCGCACGCCCTGCCCGCGCCGCACCAGCGCCACGTCGCGTCCGTCGACCATCAGTTCCACCACCCGCACGGGGCGTTCGGGTGCCAGCGACGCGAGCCAGTCGCCCGCGCTGACCAGCGTGGCCCCGGCGGCGGTGTTGAGCGCCTGGATGCGGCCATCGCGCGGCGCGCGCACCAACTGGGCCGATTGCCGGGTGCGGGCAATGTCCACGCGGCTCAATTTGGCGCGCGCCTCGGCCAGCTTGGCCCCGTGTTCGGCCACCTTGATCTGCGCGTTTTCGAAATCGCGCCGCGCGGCAAGACCATCGGCCAGCAACTGGGCAGAGCGGCCCACGTCGATCCGGGCGACGGCCATGGCCTGTTCACTGGCCACGATCTGCGCCAGCACTTGGGCGCGTTCGGCCGCCAGCCGCTCCAGCAGGCCGGGATCGTTGTCCACCACCCGCGCGATCGGGTCTCCCGCCTTCACGCTTTGCCCGTCGGTCACATACCAGCGCTCCACCCGGCCGGGCACCAGCGCGGTCACTTGCTGCACGCGGTCTGCGGGGTTGAGCGCAACCACCTGCCCCGTACCCGGCGCGGTCTGCACCCAGGGGATCAGCAGAGCGCCCAGCACCACCAGCGGAATGGCGATGCCGATCATCCAGCCCAGCGCCACGGCGATGCGCGGCGGCCGCAGACTGGCCAGCGTGGGGAAACGCAACATCTCCTGCGCACGGCTTGCCATGGTTCAGCCCTCCTTTCCGGTATCTTGCAGACTGGCGCTGTGCCGCTGGACGGTTTCGCCCAGATGCAGCCAGGCATCGTGCGCCACCGCCCCCGGGCGGCCGGTGAAATGCAGCACCGTGGTGCCGTGCGGGCGCAACACGGCCAGCACCTGGCCCAGCCGTTCGGGCTCCAGCATGTCGTAGAGCGGGGACAGCACCAGCACCCGCGGGCAAGCCAGGATCGCCCCGGCCAGCTTGAGCAACATGGTTTCGCCCACCGCCAGCGGCCAGCCAGAGCTGGACAGCATGGTATCCAGGCCTGCGGGCAAGGCGCCCACCCGCTCTTCCAGCCCGACCAGTGCCAGGGCATCGAGCGCGCCCCCGCCGCGCCCGTCAGGCTGGCCCGCCGCGGCCAGGCGCAAGTAATCGCGCACGGTCATTTCCACGATCGTCGGGCGATCGAGCACCACCACATCGGCGCGCAGGCGCACCATGTCGAAGGTGCCCAGGTCAGCGCCGCCCACGCGCACGAGGCCGCGTTCGGGCGTGGCCAACCGCTTGAGCAGGGTGGTGACGCTGCGCTCCACCCCCGGCGCTGCCAGCACGCCCACGTGCTCCCCGCTTTCGATCGCGAAGTCCAGGCGGTGATCGCCCAGCACCACACCCTGGAAACGGATGGCGCCATGGGGCAGCGCGAGGGCATCGGCCGCCGGCGCGGCTTCCTGCGGCACGTCCCAGAACAGCGCCAGTTCTTCCAGCCCGGCGGCCAGGTCGTAGAACACCTCGAGATAGCCGCCCAACTGGGCGATACCATAGAACACGCCCGACAGGATCAGTTCGGCCGCAACCAGTTGCCCCACCGAAAGCTCGCCCTGCAGGATCAGCCAGCCGCCCATCGCCAAAAGCCCGGCGCTGGCCAGGGCATAGACCAGCAACAGGCACAGCGTCTGGCTGAAGGTGTGGCGGAAATGGCGCCGGTGCGCGGCGACATACGTGGCCGTCATCGCCTCGCTGCGGTCGATGGCAAAGTTGATGTGGCGGCCCGACTTATAGAACCCGTTGGAAGCGCCCAGGCTTTCCAGCCAATGCGCGGCGGCATGCTTGGCATGGCTCTTGGCCACGGCACTGCCCAGCGAGGGCAGCAGCCAGGCGCGCCAGATCACCAGCACCACCAGCACCAGCACCACGTTGAACGCCAGGAAGAACGGGTGGTAGAAACTCGTCACGACCAGGCCCACCAGGCTTTGCAGCACGATGGCAAAGCCGCCGATCACCAGGCTGGTCAGCGCCTTTTGCACCGTGCCCATGTCGAAAAAGCGGTTGAACAAGTCACCGTGCCGTGCGTCGACGAAGAACGGGTTCTGTGCATGGATCGCCCGCGTGGTGATCTCGGCCACCAGGCGCGCGAAAAAGCGCTGCTCGAAACGCGCCATGATCGCCACGCGCAACGCCATCAGCGCACCGGCCAGCAGCAACAGGGCAAACAGCACCAGTGCCAGGGTAAACAACGGTGCGGGCAGCGCGATGTTGGCCACCGAGTTGATCAGCAGCTGCACCGAGATCGGCGTGGCCAGCGACAAGAGCGAAATCGCCGCGCCATAGACCAGCGCCAGGCGGATGAAGGCCTTGTCGGGCGAGAGCACCAGGCTGGTCCAGCGGCGCAAGTCGCGCATGGTCAACCGGTGGCCGTGGCCGGCCTGCCCGCCAGGGGCATGGTGGGGGTGGGATGGGTCTTGGGCGCTTGCGTCCATGAAAGGCGGCCTTCCTTGCCGGGCGTGGATTGTGCTGCCCGCTAAGGTGGATTTCGCCGCGCATTGCGCCAATACGGTGTGCACCTATGCTTTCGATAGGTTTTTCCTATCGCTCGGCAATGCTCCGCAACGTCTCTGCCAGAAGCACGAGGTCGCGCGAACGCCCTGCCCCAGCGCGCCACACCAGTCCGATTTCGCGATAGGGCCGGCCACCGGCAAACGGCCGCACGATCACGTCGCCCCCTTCGCTGATTTCCTGCCGCACATAAAGCTGGGGCAGCAGCGCCAGCCCCATGCCCATGCCGGCCATCTGGCGCACGGCATCCAGGCTCGTGCCCTCGTAATCGCGCAGCACGTGTGCGCCGGATCGTTCGGCCAGGGCAGCCACCTGCTGGCTCAGGCGGTATTCGGGCTGCATGGTCAACAGCCCGCGTCCGGCAAGATGTTCGGGCCGCACTTGCGCCACTGCCGCCATCGGATCGTCCGCCGCCATGGCCAGAAACATCGGTTCACGAAACAGGCGCTCGATGTGGAATCCCTGCTCGGCCACTGGCAGCTGCACCAGCACGGTATCGTGGCGCCCTTCGGCCAAGTGTTCGAGCAGCGCATCGGGCAGGCCTTCGCGCACATGCACCTTGAGCGTGGGGTGCGTGGCATGAAGGCGCGCCACCAGTTGCGGGAGGATATAGGGCCCCAGCGTGGGCGACACGCCCAGGCGCAGCGTGCCGGCCAGTTCGCCCTCGCGGTGGCGCCGGGCAAGATCGGCAAAGCCTTCCGCTTCGGCCAATACGCGGCGCGCGGCGGCCACGGCCTCGCGCCCCAGCGGCGTCAGCACCACGCGCCCGCCGCGTTCGGCCACGGCGCCGCCCAGCAGGCTTTCAAGCAGATGGATCTGTTGCGAAAACGAGGGCTGCGAAACGCCCACAGCCGCCGCGCCGCGGGTGAAGTTGCCGCATTCGGCCAGCGCCACCAGGTAGCGCAGCTGGCGCAGGCTGGGCCATGCCGTGGTTTCGCTCATGCCTTGTGCCTCCCCGCCATCGGTGCACCAGGTCTTAGCGTGAACCGGCCGCGCTGACCAAGCCCCAAGCGGCCCCTGGGGTGCGCAGTTGCATGAAACGCAACTATGGTACCGTTATTCGCATTTGTCAGACTCGGGAAATTACCCCATTGAGAGCGGGCCTTTCAGGCATCCTCTCCCAAACTTTCCAAGGCCGGTCGCAAGACCGGCCTTTTTTTTGCACGCCTCGCCGACGCGATGTGCTGCATGCGCGCCAAAGCGAAAGGCGGGGCGTCGGGGGTCCTACCCCTCCGTCAACCCCCGCTTTCCCCATGCGTCACTTGCACGAAACGCATGAAATCACTCTGGGGCGATCGGCCGGCGCTCCAACCGGGCGACAGCGTGGCGCACCACCTTTTCCAGCGCCGGGGCGGAAAAGAATCCGCCGGGAATGAGGCACCGCTCGATCAGCACGCGGCGGAACGCGGCAAAAGTATCCACGTCGGGCGCAACGGGATTCTGCCAGAACGCGTCGAGCCCGTCCTGGCAGGTGATCTGCGGCATATCGTAGACCGCGTGGCCCAGCGCCACCACCGGCACGCCTTCGGCCAGGGCCAGCGTGCCACTGGTGCTGTTGATCGTCACCACCCCCAGCGAGCGGCGGATCACCGGCACGATATCGCCCATGCTCAGGTAATCGACGCGGTCGGCCACGCCGAACAGGCGCGCCATGTCGGCGGTTTCCTGCTGCCAATCGCGCACCCCGTTATCCAGTGGGTGTTCCTTGACCACCAGCCGCACATCGGCCGGGGCATGCGCGGCAAACGACCCCACGATCAAGCGCAGCGCGTCGGCGATCCCCGCAAAGGGCGAATGCAGGCGGATCTGCGCATCCGAATCGAGCTGCAACGGAAACAGGAAAAACCGCTCTTCCCGTGTTTCCAGGCGATGGAGCAAGGCCCCCGCATCGCGCTGGCGCGCCTTGCGACGCGAGAGCTTGCGCCACCAGCCCATCGCCTCCACCAGCGGATGCCAGGGGCGGTGGTTGGTCCAATGCGGGTAGTACCAGCGGGTGAACACGTCGGCAAAGTTGTAGGCCAGCCCTTCGGCCGCACGGCGGCGGAACGAAGACGGCACTTGCGCGTGGGGCGGAACCGCCGGCAGGGCCGCGGCGGTTGCGCGATACCAGGCCGGATCGCTGGGCAGCGACGAATTGCCGTTCACTCCGCCGCGTTCCAGCGTGACCCAGTCAGGGCGGATATAGCCTTCCTCGAACACGTGGACCGCCACGCTCAGGTCCTGGCAGACGCGAATCGCCGGGCGGTGGTGGTCGCGGCAATCGCCGAACAGCACCACATCGGTTACACCCTTGTTCCGAACCAGATCGGCAAAGAACGCCGGCCAGCGATCGAGCGAATCGCGATAGTCCATGCCGTTGGGCAAACGCCAGAACAGCCGGTCGCCACCGTTGAAATTGACCTTGTACACGGTGTGGCCGGCGCGCAGCAGCGCCTTGCCCAGCTCGTGAAACAGCGGGCCCATCAACCCTTGCAGCAGCAGGATCGTGCGCGGGCCCGAATCGTTGTCGGATGGGATCGTGGCGGAGGGGGCGGCGGCAGGGAAATCCAAATGCGGCGGCACGGGCGGCGAATTGGGCAACTCTTGCATTCGAAAGCAAAACTCCTGGGCAGGCGGTCCCATGCACCTGGCCCGAGCGTTAGTGGCCACGCGCGCCGTGGACAAGATCGACTTGCCGCAATGGATCAATTCCCAGTGGCCCGAAGCCGGTTGCATGACGGATGACAGCGCGCGCGGCCCCGGCTATGAGCCGCGCCGGCGCTTTTCTGCCCATCTACCTTTCCTGCCGATTCACGATCTGGCGGATATGGAACACGCGTGACGTTGCAAGGACTTACACTGCAGATCCTGCCGCCTGCCCTGCTCCTGCTGGTCGGCGGTGTCCTGCTCGATGCGCTGGTTCGGCCTCGCCCCGCGCGGAGCCTGCGCAGCTGGCAGGGGCTGTGCCTCAACGCCGCCGTGCTCGTTGCCGTGTTCGGCGCGGTCTTGGCGGTTTGCGGCAACGCCATGGTCGCCTGCGCGCTAGCGCTGGGCCTGGCCGCGCTGTTTGCCGTGGCATCCAACGCCAAGAACGCCATGCTGGGCGAACCGCTGCTGTTTTCCGATCTCGCACTGATCGGGGCGATCTTTCGCCATCCACAGTTCTACCTGTCGGCGGTTGCCCCCTGGCAGCGCGCCGTGGCGGCCTTGGTGGCGCTGGCGCTACTCGGGCTGTTCGAAGCGCTGTTCGTGGCCACGCCGGTGTTTCACCTGGCCGGGCTCGCGCTCGTGCTGATCGGGCTGGGCGCGCTGGTTCTGGCGCTGCGCAGCGCGGCGTTCCGCCGGGCGATCACCCGTCCCGACGCCACGGCCGATGTTGCGCGGCATGGGTTGATGCCCGTTATCCTGCTCTATTGGCGGCGCTGGCGCGAAAGCGTGGACCCGCCCGCCTGCCCACCGATCGGCCGCCATGCCCCGGTCGATGCGCCCGGCCTGGTCGTGATGATCCAGTGCGAAAGCTTTGCCGATCCAGCCGAACTGTTTGGCGATCCCGCGCTCGCCCTGCCCGGCCTGGCGGCGGCGCGGCGCGATGCGTGGCAGCACGGGCGCCTCAACGTGAGCGGTTTTGGCGCCTATACCATGCGCACCGAATACGGCGTGCTGTTCGGGCGCGAGGAAGAAGAACTGGGCTTCCGTCGCTATGATCCGTTCCTGACAGCCGAAGGCGAAGGGTCCTGGGCCCTGCCCGCCCGCCTGCGCGGCGCGGGGTGGGACAGCGCGTTCCTCCATCCGCACGACATGCGCTTTTACGGCCGCGATCGCATCATGCCGGCAGGCGGTTTTGCCCGGTTGGTGGGCGAAGCAGACTTCGCGCCCCCCGCCCCGGGCCAGGGGCGCTATGTGACGGACGCCGCCATGGCCGACGTGATCTTGGCCATGGCCGCTTCAGCCAGGCAGCCCACGCTGCTCTATGCCGTCACTATCGAAAACCATGGGCCGTGGGCCGGGGATGGCCAGCAGGGCCTGGTGCCGGGCTATCTGCGCCTGGTGCGCAACAGCGACGCCATGCTTGCCCGCCTTGCCGCCAGCCTGTCGGACCTGGCGCGCGAGCGGGCAGAGCCGGTGGCGCTGGTGTTCTTCGGCGATCATTGCCCCAGCATTCCCGGCGCGACCGCGCCGGGCGGCGACCGCCATACCCCTTATGCGATCGTGCGGTTCGATTGCGCCGGACAGCCGATCAAGGGCGCTGCGCCCCAAGCCGATCTCACGCCAGCCGGCCTGCACCACGCCGTGCTGGATCTGGCGCTGGGCACGCCCACCGGCAAGACCTGAAACCGCCGGATCAGCGCGGCGGCGCCAGCGAGACCAGCAGGCGATCGCGCAAGCGGCGCGGCAGGATGCGATCGAACCAGCGCAACGCCACGAAAGGCCAGGGCAGGACAAGGTGCGCCTGCCGTCGGTTCACCGCGCGGGCGATTCGGTCTGCCACGGCATCGGGCGCCATCAGCATCGGCTTGGGCCCCGGCACCTGCCTGCCGGCCGCCGTATCGATGAAGCCGGGGGACACCAGCGTAACCCCCACCCCGTGGCTGCGCATGGCCAGGCGCAGCGCGTCGGCAAAGCGGGCAAGGCCTGCCTTCGTGCCGGAATAGGCGGTGGCGAAGGGCAGCGAGTGGAACCCCGCCGCCGATCCGATCAGCACGATCTGCCCCCGCCCCCGTGCCGCCATCGCGCGTGCCACGGCCGCCGCCAACGCAGCCGGCGCGGCAAAATTGACCAGTGCCAGCTCTGCCACCAGCGCTGGCTGTTCCACACTGTCATCAGCCGCGCGAATATCGCCGCGGCCCGATGCAAACACCACGATGTCGAACGGCATGGCGGCATCTTCGGCCACGATCGCCGCGACGGCCGCCGGAATGTCCATCAGGTCACGCGAACGCACCTGCGTTACGGCACCTTTTGCAGCGCACAAGGAAGCGACCGTTTCAAGACATTTCAGATCCCTTCCCCACAGCGACAGGTAGGTGCCGGGGCTTGCATAGCGCCGTGCGATGGCACTGCCCAAGCCGCCCGACGCCCCGACAACTAGAACCGAAATGGTGGGATTAACCAACGGTAATACGTCCTTTTTATCTGGCCATCCAATCGTCGCAAAGAGGCTACATCCAGTAGCATGGAGGCTTGACAAGCGATGGCGCATCATGTCCTGCATGATCAAGATGCTTTCTTCCGAAAACATACCGCAGCGCATCAGGCTGTTTCGTAACGACCGCCTTGAGCGCCTTACGCTGATCTCTTGGCGTACTTTTGCGCTGGCATGGGCGGTTCTTCTGCCATCCATTGCGTGGGCCGCGTGGGGCACCGCCAAACCGCTTCCAGCGCTCGCGCTGGTGGGGGCGGGCCTGCTGGTGTGGACGCTGTTCGAATATGCGATGCACCGCTTCCTGTTCCATTGGCACGTCAACATGGCGGCGGTGCGACGGTTCGTGTTCCTGATTCACGGCAACCACCACGACAACCCCAACGACGCGCTGCGCGATCTCATGCCGCTGCCCGTGAGCCTGCCTATCGCCGCGGCGGTCTGGCTGCTGTCGGTCCTGGCGATCGGGCCCGCCGGAAGCTGGCTGTTCCTGGGCTTCATCAGCGGCTATGTCGCCTATGACCTTCTGCACTATGCCTGCCACCAGTGGCCCATGCGCGGGCGCTTCGCTTCGGCGATCAAGCGCCATCACATGCGCCATCACTTCGTCGACGGGCATGGCAACTACGCCATCTCGGCGATCTTTTGGGATCGCGTGTTTGCCAGCAGGATCAAATCGCTGAAGTGACGCAGATGACAGCTGGCAAGCAACCGTCGAAATGGCAGCAGACCGTCAACGCGCGCGGCTGGAAAGTCCCGTTCGTCGGCAAGTCGCTATACCAGATCGGCAAGGAATTGCGGCCGGGCATCGACCGCGTGATCATGCGCAATTCGCGCATTCCCGATGCGGCAGTTCAGGACAAGGCGTTCTTCCCCTGGATTGCGGAGCTGGAACGCCACTGGGAAGCCATTCGCGACGAAGCACTGGCGATTCGCGCCAAGGACATTCCCTCGCTTGGGGATATCTCGTTCGATCACGGCCGCATCGCCAAGGATCGCCGTTGGCGCACACTGTTCCTCAAAGGCTATGGCTATCGCATGACCGGCAACGCGGCGCGCGCGCCGGTTACCGCACGCCTGATCGAGGCTGTTCCCGGCCTGGTCACGGCCAACTTCTCGGTGATGGAAGCAGGCGGGCACATTCCCCGCCACTTCGGCATGACCAAGGGCATGCTGACCTATCACCTCGCGCTCAAGGCCCCGCGCGAGCGCGAGAAATGCCGGATGCATCTTGAAGAGGGCGAGCGGTTGCACGTCCTCCATTGGGAAGACGGCCAGTCCTTCCTGTTCGACGACATGTTCAATCACGAAGTGTGGAACGAGACGGACGAGGATCGCTACATCCTGCTGATCCAGATCAAGCGCCCCTGCCGCTTTGTCGGCAACCTGATCCAGAACATCTTCCTGGGGGCGGTGCGCCACTCCCGCTTCGTCAAGGACATCAAGCGCGCGATCGATCGCGAGGCAGCCGCGCGCAACATCCACCCGGCTTGATCGATCAGCGCTCCAGGCCCGCCAGCGCCGTCACCACCGTATCGAGATGTTCGTCCCAGGTGGGATTGTGCCAGGCGGGGATGCGCTGCAACTGCGCCTGCCGCATCGGGCCATCGCCGGCAAAATCGACAATGGCCCTGACCCAGGCCGGACCATCGAGCGGATCGAGATAGTCCGCCACGGCCCCGCCCACTTCGCGCAAGGCGGGGATATCGCTGCATAGCGCGGGCGTGCCGACCGAAAGCGCCTCGGCCACCGGCATGCCATAGCCTTCGGCAAACGAAGGCATCAGCAGTCCTTTGGCGCCGCGCAGCACGGCGGAAAGCTGGCGATCCGGGCAGCCACTCAGTTCCTCGACATGGCCATCGAGCGCCGGGCAGCGTTCCAGCAGGTCCACCACCTGTTCGTTTTCCCAGCCGCGCCGCCCGATGATCACCAGCTTGGGCACGCGGCCCGCTGGCAGGGTTTCTGCCAGATGGCGCCAGATGTGCAGAAGGAGAAGGTGATTCTTGCGCGGCTCGATCGTGCCCAGGCACACGAAATAGGGGCGCCCGTCACCCTGCCATGGCGCGGTGGGGACCATCGGCACGGTGCCCAGCAGCGCCACGGCCATGGCGATGGATCGGCCCGACCGGTCGATCCACGGCTGCATGGCGCGGCCGGTCGCCGCGGAATTGACGATCACGAGATCGGCCAGGCTGGTCACCGCCTCGATCCTGCGGCGATGCAGTGCCGCGCCATCGGGCCGGGCATATTCGGGAAATTCGATGGGAATAAGATCGTGCACCAGGCAGGCGAACTGCGCATTTTCCCGGTCCAGGATGCGCCGGATCTTGGCCACCTTGGCAAGATGGTGCGGCGAAACCTGGATATAGACCGACTTTTGCCCCCTGCCCGCCGGACGCTGTGGCAGAAGCTGGAACAGTTGCGGCAGGTTGGACACCACCGAGCGCCGCTCGGGCCCGTTCTCCTCGCTCGACCAGCGCCGCTCCAATTCGTCCAGATAGGGCAGGATGGCGCTGCGGCGCAGGCGGCCATAGAGGCCGGTGGGGTGAACCGCAGCAAACGCCAGCCCCTCGCCCAAGCGCGCGAGCAAGCCTCGCGCATAGGCCATTTCCACCCGATCGACCCCGGACGGGGTGGAATAATGCATGCGGGAAATCAGCCGGGAAACGTCAAGGATCATCTGGGTCATCGCAGCGCCGCCATGAGCCTGCCCTGGATGCGGCGCAAGGGCGCGATCCAGCGCAGGCGATTGGTGGCCCGCGCGCCAGCCATGCGGCCCACCAGCACTTCGGGCGGACAGGGCAAACCGGTCACCGGATCGAGATAGCGCGGATAGAGGATCAGCACGCCAGCCACGAGCGCATCGAGCGACAGCGCCCGGCCGCGCCGATCGGGCACCGGCGCCAGGTCACGCGTCAGTCCCCAGCCGGCATAGAACGGCGTGCCGTGGCACACCACCTCGCGCCCGCGCAGCAGCGCTTCGAAACCGGCGAGCGAGGTCAGCACATGCACCGCATCGACGGCATCGAGCAGCGGCGCCATGCCCCCGCCCCGCACCACGCGATCGGCATGGGCGAGCACTTGCGCGTCTGGCACGGCGCCCTTGCGATGCCCGGCATCGACATCAGGATGGGGCCGAAACCAGATCTCCGCGTCGGGTTCGGCCAGGCGGGCGCGGCGCACCAGTTCCAGGTTGGAAGCCAGGCCATGCCCGCCGGCCCGCACCGACATGTCGTCTTCCACTTGCCCCGGCACCAGCACCAGTCGCCGCCCCGGCACGGCGCGCGGTGGCACGGGGGCCTGGGTATCGGCCGCATACTTGCTGATCCCGGCGGCCACGATCGTTTCGCGCAACGCCCGTGCCCGCGCCAGCAGGCGCGGCGAAAAGGCTGCATTGGCCAGCACCGCTTCCAGGTCGCTGGGCCCGGCGGGATCGAAATGAATGCCCAGCGCATCGACCACGACCGACGATGGTGGCACCAGATCCACCCCCAGCCCCACCGAGCGTACGAAGCCGTCCTCCACCCGCACCAGCGGCACGCCCTGCTGCCGGGCTTGGGCAATCAGGCCCGGCGAAACGCGCGATGGCCAGATCGCCACGGCTGCGCCAGCCCGCTCGGCCAGCGCCAGGGCGCGCGCCGGGGTGCGGGCAAAGCGCAAGGGGCGCGCTGGGTGCCAGAGGAAACGGCGGATCTCCGCCTTCTTCCACCAAGCCATGCCGCTGGCCACGGCGATCGACCGATTGCCATCCAGCGCGGCGCGCCAAGTCGCCAACAGATCGATCGTTTCGGCAAGGCCCGTGGCCCCACCGCCAAACGGGTCGCGATAGTGCGCCTGCGCCAACGCCAACGCCGCCCGCGCGTCGAGCGCATCGGCGCTGTCGCCCGGCGCGCCAAACCGGCCCGGCGAAAGCACCTTCACGGCAACGCCGGCGATGCGGGCCAGTGCGATCCACTCATCGTCGCCATGGGCCACCAGCAACCGCGCGCGATCCAGCACCGACCACGGGTCCACCGCGTCCGGCTGCATGTTGCGCCCGGCCAGCACATGGCCACACCCGGCCGGCGATTGCGGCACAAGCCACAGCGCAGCCCCATCTTCATCATAGGCAAGGAGGGCGGCAACTTCGGCCGCGCTACCGGGCCGCAGCACCACCGCGATCGGGTCATCCCCGACGACCGGCGGCGCCCAGAAACAGCCACCCACCCGCGCCGCGCGCAGATCGGCAAACTGGGCCCGCGACACCGGCAAGGGCCCGTCCATGCCCACTGACGACACCTGTGGCAGCGCAACCGTCGCGTCCGCCCAGGGAAAGGGCGGCGCGCGCAGCAATGGCACCCCGCTCATGGCCGGATGCCCCAGCTTTCGATATGAAGCACATCCCCAGCATCACGACGGATCACACCATAGGCGCCCGTCGCGAGCTTGAGCGATTGGCCAGCCCCCGCTCCGGCGGCGAGCAAGGCGAAGCGCGCGACGCCATTGCTAGTGACCAGCAGCACGTCGCCTTGTGCCTCTTTGAGGAAAGCGCGCCAGGCGGCCAGGCGCCGCACGCCATCGACGATCCATCCAGGCGGCGGCATGGCGCGTTCATCCCAGGCAGATAGCGCATCGGCGCCAATGCGCGCGACGACGCTCTCCTCGCTCTGGTTCTCGTCCGGCCCATGGTCGATCTCGCGCAACCATTCGCACGGCTGGGCCACCAGGGCTTCACCGCCGGGCTGATGCGCGATGATCGCCGCGGCGGTCGCACGGGTGCGCAGCAAGGGTGAAACCAGCACTTGCGCGAAGTGCCAGCCCTCCTGGGCGAAATGCCGGCCGAGCACCGCCGCCTGCGTTTCCCCCGCCGCGGTCAGCGGCAGATCGGTGCGCGCGCCGATCCGGCGCGGCGGTTCGCCGGCGGCAAAGGTATTGCCATGGCGCACGATCACGAATCTTGCAGCGGGCGATGTCATGTCGGAAACGGATCGCCCAACCGCGCAATGGCGGCCTCGGCCAGGGCCAGGTCTGCCGGGGTATCGATGCCCGACATGGCATGAAGCGGCGGATCGACCGCAATCGTGGCGATCGTCCGCCCCGCTTCCAGGAAGCGCAGTTGCTCCAGCCCCTCGAGCAGTTCGACCGGGCTTTGCGGCGCGCGGGCAAACCATTCGAGTGCCGCCAGGCGATAGCCATAAAGGCCCAGGTGTTGCCACACCGGCGACATTGACTGGCTGGCGCGCAGCCGGTCTTCATCGCGCATTGCGGGCAGGATCGTCTTGGAAAACCACAAGGCCCGGCCTTGCGCATCGCGAACGCACGTCGTGCCGCTGAACGGGGCCGTCACCTTGTGCTGGCGCAAGCGGTCGAGCCGCGCCCAATCGAGCCGATAGACCGGCGTCGCCACATCGGCCTCGCCATCGCGCAGTTCCGCAACCAAGCCAGCAACCACGGCGGGCGGAACGAACGGCGCGTCCCCCTGCAGGTTGATCACCAGATCGGGGCGCTGGGGCTGCGCCATGGCAGCGGCATAGGCGCGGGCAGAGCCGGAATCGAGCGCCGGGTCGGTCAGCACCACGGCCGCGCCGATGGCACGGGCATGATCGGCTATGCGGGCGTCGTCCGTAGCCACCACAACGCTACAATCATTGACCAGGGCTGCTGCGGCCTGCGCCACCGCATGGACGCGTTCCAGCAAAGTTCGGCCGGCGATAGGCAGCAAGGGCTTGCCCGGCAAACGCTTGGAACCAAAGCGCGCCGGAACCACGATCAGGGCCTGGGCCGGGGAAGACATGGCCGTGCCGGTCAGGCAGCACCCGCCCTGACGATGTCATGGATGTGGACGATGCCGGCAAGCCGCTCGCCGTCCACCACGAACAGCACCGAGACGGCGTTGTCGTTCAATATGCGCAGGGCATCAGACGCCAGGGTATCGGGCGTGACGCTCAGCGGATTGGGCGACATGTGCAGGCCGATGTTGTCGTTCAGATCGTAGGCGGCAATGCAACGGCGCAGATCTCCATCGGTAAACGCCCCGATCAGCCGCTCGTTCTGGTCCACCACGGCAGTGCAGCCATAGCGCTTGCGGCTCATCTCGATCGTCGCGCTGGTCAACGAAGCGTCGCTGCCCACTTTCGGGATCGAATCGCCGGTGCCCATGATTTCCCCCACCGTGCACAGTTGTGCACCCAGCTTGCCACCGGGATGGAATACGCGGAAATCGGTGGAGGTAAACCCGCGCGCCTCGATCAGGGCCACGGCCAGTGCATCGCCCAGCACCAGTTGCAGGGTGGTGGACGACGTGGGCGCCAATTCATTGGGGCAAGCCTCGCGCACTGGCGGCATCGACAGGCAGATGTCCGCCGCGCGCCCGGCCGTGCTGTCGGGGAACGACGTGGCCACGATCAGTTTCACGCCATACTGGTTGCAATAGCGGAAAACGTCGCCCAACTCGCTCGTCTCGCCAGACCATGTGATCGCCAGCACCACGTCGTCGGGCGTGATGAGCCCCAGGTCCCCATGGCTCGCTTCGCCCGGATGGAGATAGACCGCCGAAGTTCCAGTGGACCGCATCGTCGCGGCGATCTTGCGCGCAATATGCCCGCTCTTGCCCATGCCCGTGACCACCACCTGGCCCCGCGTGGTTGCCAACGCCTCGATCGCCAGCTCTACCGAGCGGCGCAGTTCGGGCGCGCGCAAGGCACTGCGCAAGGTCTGCAAGGCATCCAGCTCGATGTCGATGGTTTTGAGTGCAGATGCAGCATAGCGCACGTCGATCAGCTTGCTGGACATATCCGCCTGAAGTTTTCTAAAATGCACATGATGTCCTTCGGCGCTGGGCATGCAGCTGTCGTTTTGTCGACAAGGTGTTGCCAGATTTTTCAATACCGGCCAAGGGTTGCCCATCCACCTGGTTCACCCGAACCGATAAAATTGGTCCGGAATGAAAGTAAATGTTGCTCCATTCTGGCAGGCGAGCCCTCACATATGAACCTTTGCGGACATGAGATTCATCCCACTTCCCCTCTATTCGCAATTGCGGGACCATGCGTCATAGAAAGCGAGGAAATGACGTTTTCCATCGCCGAAACGCTGGCAACGATCGCGCAACGCCTGGGGTTGATGCTCATTTTCAAGGCTTCCTTCGACAAGGCAAACCGCAGTTCCGACAAATCGTTCCGCGGCCTGGGCATGGACGAAGGCCTGCGCATCCTGGAAAAAGTGCGCCGCGAGACCGGCCTGCCGGTCATCACCGACGTGCACGAGGCTAGCCAGGTCAGCGCCGTGGCCGAAGTGGTCGACGTGTTGCAGACGCCCGCCTTCCTCGCGCGGCAGACCGATTTCATCGCAGCGGTGGCTGCCAGCGGCAAGCCGGTCAACATCAAGAAGGCCCAGTTCATGGCCCCGGCCGACATGCAGCAGGTGGTCAACAAGGCGCGCAACGCGGCCACCGCCGCCGGGCATGATCCCGACGCTTTCCTGCTGTGCGAACGGGGCACCTCGTTCGGCTACAACACTCTGGTGTCCGACATGCGCGGCCTGGCGATCATGGCCCAGACCGGCTGCCCGGTGGTGTTCGATGCGACGCACTCGGTCCAGCAACCCGGCGGCCTGGGCGAACGCTCGGGCGGCCAACGCGAATTCGTGCCCCTGCTGGCCCGCGCGGCAGTGGCGGCGGGCGTGGCCGGGGTATTCATGGAAACCCACCCCGATCCCGACAAGGCCCTGTCCGACGGCCCCAACGCCTTGCCCCTGGCCGATTTCGAGGAACTGTGGAAACGGCTGCTGGCGATCGACTCGGTGGTGAAGCAGGGGTGACTGTCTGCGCACGCACGGCTCGAATGGCCGCACATGCGCAAACTATCAGTTCTTGACCACGGAAACCGCGCTGGTCACCGCAACCACTGGCGAGAACAGCTGGCTGATCAACTGGATGACCTTGCTCGGTTGGTTGGCGCGGGCATTGCCGAAGTACAGCACATCCTTGTTCTGCATCCAGAAGTTCTGCGCCAGGAAATAGCTGCCCGTGCGCATCATGTTGATATGGTAGACCATAGGCTTGCGCTGGCCCGCGTTGGCCGGATCATCGACATAGCGGAACACGAAGATGGCCGCCGGATCGCCAAGGTTGGGGTTCGGCCCGCCTGCGGCGGAAATCGCCTGCGCTAGGGTCATCGACGCGGTGGCGAACGGGATCTGCTCCATCCGGCCGGCCGCGCCCAGCACCGAGAACGACATCGGATCGTAAATCAGAGTGAGGCGATCGCCCGGATAGGCCCGCACATCGATCGCGGGATCTTCCAAGAGCGTGCTGAGGCGGTAGTTCGCGGTCTCGTCCCGGCGCTTGATCCGCATGACGATATCGCTCGCCTTGCCGCGATAGCCGCCGGCCATCGCCACCACGTCTGACAGGGATTCGCGATTGGTGTCGAGCACGAGGCGCCCGGGCTTGGCCACTTCGCCGCCCACCATCACAGAATTGGTGATGACCGACCGCCGCGTGACCAACACCTGCGGATTCTGCGAATAGCCGCGCAGGGCCAGGCGGATCTGTTGCTCGATCTCGGCCGGGGTTTCGCCCAGCACGCGCAATTTGCCGGCATAGGGCAGCGTGATGTCGCCGTTGTCGTCTACACGCAGTTCCGGCAGCGTCTGGGCGCGTGCACCGGTGTCCATGCCGCCACCGGCCATGGCGGCACCGGCCGCGCCTGGCGCGTTGGAAAATAAGGTCACTCCGGCCTCGTAAATCGCAACGTTGAGCACGTCGCCCGGCCCGATCATGTCGGTCGGCGGCGGCGGGCGATCCATCAGCTGCGCCTCGGGCTCGCGCGGCGGCGGTGGTACGGCCGCTGCCGTATCCACTTCCACCAGCGTGAGGCCAAGCTGCGCTTCCGTGGCCGCGCTCTTAGTCACCTGCCCTGCCGTCGGGCCGCTCGAAGGCAGAGTTGCGCAGGCACCCAGCAGCAAGGTGGAGCCAAGGAAAAGGGAACTATGGAGCTTCATCAACGAATTCCGCAAGATAGGCCGCGCCGACCCATGGCATCGATCAATCGACGGGGGGGCGCCGCGCCGGTCACCGCGCGCCACGCCCTGACAATACGGTGCGCAAGTAGCGCCCATAATCCGATTTGCCCAGCTTATCGATCGCCCTTTCCAGGCCGGCCGCATCGATGAACCCGCTGCGGAACGCGATCTCTTCCGGGCTGGCGATCTTGAAACCCTGCCGCTTTTCCAGGATTCGCACATATTCCGCCGCATCGAGCAGGCTGTCCGGGGTTCCGGTGTCGAGCCACGCATAGCCCCGCCCCATGATCTCCACCGAGAGTTCGCCGCGCTCGAGATAGACCCGATTGACGTCGGTGATCTCCAGCTCGCCACGGGCCGACGGCTTGAGGTCAGCGGCAATGTCGACGACTTGCGCATCATAGAAGTAGAGCCCGGTGACTGCCCAATTGGACTGCGGCTGCACCGGCTTTTCCTCAATCGAAATGGCTTTCATGTCGGTGTCGAACGAGACTACGCCGTACCGCTCCGGATCGGACACGTGATAGGCAAAGACACTGGCTCCACGCTGGCGCGATGAGGCGGATGCCAGCAGCGCGGGCAAGCCATGGCCATAGAAGATGTTATCGCCCAGAACGAGCGCCGATGGCTGGCCGCTCACAAAGTCTGCGCCGATCACATAGGCTTGCGCCAGTCCGTCCGGGCTGGGCTGCTCCGCATATTCGAGCTGCATGCCCCATTGCGCTCCATCGCCCAGCAGCGCCCGAAACGCGGGAAGGTCGCGCGGCGTGGAGATGATCAGCACCTCGCGAATGCCCGCGAGCATCAGGGTGCTGAGCGGATAGTAGATCATCGGCTTGTCATAGACCGACATGAGCTGCTTGGAAGTGGCCAGCGTCATGGGATAGAGCCGGGTCCCGCTCCCCCCCGCCAGAATGATACCCTTCATGCCATCGCTTCCTTGTTCGAGTTGGTGGCCCCTGCCGTCAGGCCCTGAGCAGGCGGCCAACCACAGTGTTCATCGAATCCCGCCATGACGGCAGAGCCACGCCATGCACCTGGGCGAGCAGCCGGCTGTCCAGGCGGGAATTGGCCGGTCGCCGGGCGGGCGTAGGGTAATCTTGCGTGGCGATCGGCCGCACACGGGCCTGTGGGCCGTCAAGAGGGGGCGATGCGGCAAAGATGGCTTCGGCGAACTCGGCCCAGCTTGCCTCGCCGGCGGCCGTCATGTGAAACACACCGCGCAGGCCAGGGTCCGCACGGCGCACAAGATTGTCCGCCACTGTCAGCACGCCATCGGCAATGTCCAGCGCGCTGGTCGGGTTGCCGATCTGATCGGCCACCACGCCGATCTCGTCGCGATCGGCGGCCAGGCGCAGCATCGTCTTGACGAAATTACCACCGAACGGACTGTAGACCCAGGCGACCCGCAGCACGGTTGCCTGACCGGGGTGGCCATCCAGGACGGCGGTTTCGCCCGCCAGCTTGGACGCGCCATAGACCCCGGTCGGGCCGGTCGGGTCACCTTCCGCGTAGGGCCGTCCAAGCAGGCCATCGAACACGTAGTCGGTAGAAAGGTGGATCACCGGAGCATTGCACGCCGCCGCCGCGCGAGCCACGGCCCCCGCTCCCTGGGCGTTGACGGCAAAGGCCAGTTCGGGTTCGCTTTCCGCCTTGTCCACAGCTGTGTAGGCTGCCGCCGACACGACCAAATCGGGCGCGCAGGCAGCAATAGTGTGGTGAACGGAATCCGGATCACCCAGGTCCAGTTCGGGCCGCCCGAGCGGCACGATCTCGTGCCCGGCAACCGCGCCGCGCTCGATCAGGCTTGTCACGACCTGGCCGGAGCGGCCCGTGACCGCAATTCTCATGCACCCACCTTCGACTTGCTTTCAAGGCCCAGACGCGCGCCGTCGTAGCGATCGCGCAAGGGGCGCCACCACCATGCGTTGTCGAGATACCATTGCACGGTCTTTTCGATCCCGCTGTCGAACGTTTCCTGCGCGCGCCAGCCCAGTTCGATTTCCAACTTGGTGGCATCGATTGCATAGCGGGCATCGTGTCCGGGGCGATCCGTTACGAAGGCAACCAGGTCTTCACGCGGTGCCTCCCCCGGCACCAGGCGATCAAGCACCGCGCAAATCCGCCGCACAACGTCGATGTTGCGCCGCTCGTTGCGACCGCCAACGTTGTAGGTTTCCCCCACCCGGCCGCGCGCGATGATCAGGTCCAGCGCGCGGGCGTGGTCTTCCACATAGAGCCAGTCCCGCACGTTCTCACCCTTGCCGTATACCGGCAGTTGCTGGCCTTCCAGGACGTTGAGAATGGTCAGCGGAATGAGCTTCTCGGGGAAGTGGTAAGGGCCATAGTTGTTGGAGCAATTGGACACCACCACTGGCAGCCCATAAGTGCGCTGCCAGGCCTTGGCGAGGTGATCCGAAGCCGCCTTCGACGCGGAATAGGGGGAAGATGGATCGTACGACGTGCTTTCCGTGAACAGCCCGGCATCCCCGAGCGAGCCGTAGACCTCGTCCGTGGACACGTGGAGGAAACGGAAGGCAGCCTTGGCCGCGCTGTCTAGATCGTTCCAATAGGCGCGCGCCGCCTCCAGCAGAACGAACGTTCCCACCATGTTGGTCTGGATGAAATCCGCTGCTCCGGTGATTGATCGATCGACATGGCTTTCAGCCGCCAGGTGCATGATGCGATCAGGCCTGAACGCGCCGATCGCCGCTGCCATCGCGCCACCGTCACGGATGTCTGCCTGCAAGAAGCGATGGTTCGGCCTGCCCTCAACCGCACGAAGCGACGCCTCGCACCCGGCATAGGTCAAAGCATCGATGGTCAGGACCTCATAGCCCTTTTCCAGGACAAGGAACCGGACAAGAGCCGATCCGATGAAGCCGGCACCGCCGGTAACGATTACGCGCATGAGAAAATGCTCCGAAACGGATGCAACAACTTAGCCGGCGCATTCCATGCCGAAATACGCGGGCAGTTCGGCCAGCCTTGGCTGCCGCCTGTCCTTGCCCGACAGCGTGTCGGGATCGGCTAGATCGGGCCAGGCAATGGCCAAGGCAGGATCGTTCCACAACAACCCCTTGTCGCACTCGGCGCTATAATAATCCGTCACCTTATAGGCGATAACCGTCTCGGGTTCGAGCGTGCAGAAGCCATGGGCGAAGCCGGACGGCACCCACAACTGCTTGCCATTGCCAGGCGTGAGCATCTCCGCGACCCACTGGCCAAACGTCGGCGAACCATTCCGAATATCAACAGCAACGTCAAAAAGACCTCCCGCTGTGCAGCGTACAAGCTTGCCCTGGGCGTGTGGCGCGCTTTGAAAGTGCAGCCCACGAACAGTGCCCGGGCGCACACTCATGGACTCGTTGTCCTGCAAGAAAACGGCGCCACCGCAGTGCTCTGCAAAAATATCCTGACGAAAGGTCTCGGCAAAATAGCCACGATCGTCGCCAATATGACGAGGAACGAATAGCCGGACACCGGGAATGTCATAAGATAATACCTGCATTTTTTACTCTTAATCGAGATGATATTTTTGGCCTTCAGATGTTTAAATCAGAAGTCGCCGAGCGACGCCGCCGAGTCCAGCGGCCATTGCACACTGAGCGAGTCCCATGACACCAGCGCCGCATCGTACAACCACCAATTTTCTGAGGCTAAGATCAAGATTTTCAGGCAGATTATAAGCCCAGAGCCTGACTTTTCAAACGCGGCGAAGGAATGAAATCAGGCATGCTGCAATGCGGTCAGGTGCTCTCAACCGCCGGCTTCTGTCAAGCCGGATATACAGCAAAATTTCTGCAAACGCAAAAATTCTGAAAAATTTCCCATGCGATACAATGTATTACAAAATTTCGCGGCAAGGCAGAGTAAAGCGCCGGAACCCAACGTCTTTTAGTGTGTTATAGGCGCAAAGGCTGGTGGAGGACCGACTCTGGCCGGCCACCTCTCTGTTTGCGTTGCGCGACTGCGAGTTGGCTCCATGAGCGATGGAGTTTCAAGCTTTGTCAAAGGTTTATCTAACAAGGCCCGCATCGCCTGGGCAGACCCCGGTGATGCCTGGTATGACGCTGCCTTTGGCACACGGCAAGCACGGCAATTTTGCGTTGCACAATAATCCTATCTAGTTAAACTGGTTCATAATTGCATGAGAGCATCCGCTGCCTGCGACATGCACACGCGGCTGTTCCACGGGCGTTCCGCGATCATAGAGGACGGCGGCATCATGGCTTCGCGCTGGATGTATTCGATCAGTTGATTCGCTCTGTCCCCAAATGATTCGCAAACTCCCCGCGTGCGTAAATGTCCCCATCACAGTTTTCGGGTAACGAAACGGTATGACGTCGAAGAATTTGTCCGATGCAACGCGCAAGATTGCACCGTCGATTTCCCGTATTCGTGGATGGATTGATGGAAACCGCGCGCGGGGCAATGAACCCAAGGTAAGTGCTGCGATTGGCACTACAGCAGATTTTCCGCTGTTCGACCACGATTGGTATCTGACGCAGTATCCCGACGTCGCTACCGAAGGCCTGGACCCCAAAGTCCATTTCAAGCGTCATGGCCGCTTCGAGGCTCGCCAGCCAAGCGCTTATTTTGACACTACATTTTACATAAATACATATCTCGACGGATTTCTAGATCAGGATCCGGTGGAGCACTACCTCCAGTCGGGCTGGCGCCAGGGGCACGCACCCAACCCCTATTTTTCGCCGAGTTGGTATCTCTCGCACAACGCCGATGTTGCCGAAGCAAATGTAGAACCACTTTGGCACTATGTGATGTTTGGCTGGAAAGAGGGGCGCACGCCCTCCCCCTATTTCGACCCCCGGCATTATCTGGAAGCCAACCCGGACATCCGCGCTGCGGGCATCGAGCCGATGATGCACTACATGGTCTATGGCCATGGGGAAAACGGCCGCAATCCCAACGCTTTCTTTGACACGCACTGGTACCGGACACGCTACATGTCCGACGCCCTCGACCAGCGCCATCCTTTGCTGCATTACCAGACCGTTGGCGCCGCGCATGGCAACTGGCCCGGGCCACGGTTCGACCCTGTCTATTACCTGGAAAACAACCCCGACATCGCCGGTGCCGTGGAGCCGCTGGCCCATTTCCTGGAGAACGGGCAATTCGAGCGCCGCCGCCCGCACCCCGATGTGCAGATGGGCAGCGACCCGGCTATGCAGGAGTGGTCGGTGCTCAATGCGCCGTCTCGCCGCCGCACCAACCTGCTTGTCTCGGCCGTCGGCGCCAACTGCCGTGTGCCTCGCCCTGAAGAAGCCGCGCTCACGGCATTCCTCAAGGCATCGGCAAATGCCCGGTGCGTGACATTCGATATCTTCGATACCCTGGTGGAGCGACGCACCGGCAAGCCGGAAACCGTGTTTGCCATCCTTGACCCGCGGGCACGCGAAGCAGGCTTTGTCGGCGAGGATTTCGTTGCCGTGCGCAAGGCTGCCGAACTCGACGCCCGAGCGCTGGCCGGCGAGCGCGAAGTGACCATTGCGGAAATCTATGATGCCTTCGCGCGATTGGCGCGGATTCCGCTGGAACAATCGCTTGCGCTGGCAGACGCCGAGTGCGCCCTCGAAATCGATCTGTGCGAACGCAAGGCGATCGGCGGCATGCTATTTGCAACCGCACAGGCCCGGGGGCTTCCCATCCATCTGCTGAGCGACATCTACATGCCGCAGGCGACGGTCGAAGCGATTGTCGCCAAGGCAGGGATCAGCGGCTTTGATCGGCTGCTGGTCTCTTCGGAAATCGGCGCCACCAAGCACTATGGCACGATGTTCGACCACTTGATCGACCGGCTCGACATCGCGCCCGAGCATATCCTCCATATCGGGGACAATGCTCACTCCGATGTTTCCGTGCCCCGATCCAAGGGCATGCACGCGCTCTTGCTGCAGAAGAGCGATGCCATGACGGCTTCGGCCGCACTCGGGAAATGGTTCGCGGCAGACCCAGCGCGCACCGACGGTTTCTGGAAGTCGGTGGTCTCGGGCAACCTCATCCATCGCGAAGGCACGCTGCATGGCAGCATGGAGGCGGATCGCACCGCCCGGGCCGTGCGCATGTATGGCGCGCAAGCGCTGGGCCCCGCGCTACTAGCCTTCGCCCAGTGGCTGGGCCGGCGGGCGCGGATCCTGGGATACCAGCGGCTCTATTTTGCCGCGCGCGATGGCTTCTACCTCAAGGAAGCGTTCGACCTGCTGCGCCGCCACGATCCCGAGCTGCCCGAAACCGCCTACCTCCTCGCATCCCGCAAGGTCTGCCGGTCGGCCGGCGTCACCTCGCTGGAAGACATGCTCGATATTGCGGCGATCGACCATTATCCGATGCCTGTCCGGCAGTTCCTGCAAATCCGGCTGCTGCTGACCGATGCGGACATCAAGACCATCGATCCGGCGCGTCTCAATCGTGTCGTCCGCGATGCGAGGACGGACGCCGACCTGCATCGCGTGATCAAGGAACTCTCGTCCACCATCCAGCAGCGCTGTGACGATCACCGCGAAGCCTACGACGCCTATCTGCGCCAGATCGGCCTGGACCAGCACGGCGCCGCGATTGTCGACATCGGCTACCGCGGAACGGTGCAGCACAATCTAAGCGACATGCTCGGCAAGCCGATCGATGGACTCTATTTCGTCACCTGGCCGGCGGTATCGGCCCTGTTGAGCAAGGGTCTGCGCTACAGCACCTTCATTGCCAGCGGCGGCACACCTGACGATCCGATGGTGCGCTATGTCCAGTTGCTCGAACTGCTGATGTCGGCCACGCATGGCAGCATCTCGCATTTCGCGATGGATGCGAACGGCCAGAGCGGCCCGGTCATGCTGGAGACCGACACCCATCCCCAAGCGCGCCACACCCTGAATGCCCTGCGCGGCGGAGCGCTGGAATTCATGGACGATGTCTTGCGCTCCTGCCCGGCCCTGGCTGCGGCCGACAGCCCGATCGGCAGCGAGGCGCTTGCCACGACATTCGAATTCTTCATGGCGCCGCCCGCCATCGTGGTCAAAGGTCTGGCCGACCACATGTTTGAAGACCTGTTCGGTGGTGAGACCCGCGCCCTGGTCATAGCCAAAGGGCAGGCCTCCGACATGACCAAGGCCTTCGCCGGTTCGTGCTGGAAGGAAGGCACGCTCGCGCTGTGGAGAGACAACGAGAACGCGCTTTCCGGCGAGGCCCGCGGACGCCTGAACGATACACCAGACCGGTTCGAGGGCATCACAACGGTCTCGGGCGCGACCCTGGCCTGAGCATGAGGCCCGAAATGCGCTTCGGGCATGAAGCAATATCCTTTGGAAAGTAGTTGCATGACCGATGCACGGTTCGCGATCATTGTCCCCCACATCCACCTTGCCCAAGCGCGACAGACCGTGTTGGCCCTGCGCGACCAGATCTACACCAACTGGACGGTCCATCTTCCGGGCGCAACCACAGCCGAGGTGGCAGAAATGGCGCGTTTCCTGGGGCACGATCGCGTCGTCGCCCTGAGCGGAAATCCGCTTTCGATCACGCCGGCCGAAGGGCTCTACGCGCTACCGCTGCTGCCCGGAGACGAGTTGCTGCCCGATGCCCTGGCCTTGCTGGCTCTCCATATCGGGCAGGCTGAACAGGCGCCCACGCTGATCTACGGCGATCACATCGCCGCCTTCGGGGCAGACGCGCCGACGCCGTTCTTTAAACCTGCGTGGTCGCCGGAATTCCTGCTAGGCACGAATTACATTGGCCGTGCCGCGATCCGCACCGATGCCTTGGCCCGCACGCGCCTGCCGGCGGCATTCGATGCAGTGGATTTGTGGGGCCTGTGGCTTGATCAGCGGCATCTTCCCAACGAAGCCGTGGCGCGGGTAGAGAGGCCGATCGCGCTCCTGGCAACGCCGCCGCGGGCCGCGCTGGCCGACCTCGAGCTACGCGCTGCTGCCATGCTTAAAGCCCATTTCGCCGCCATGGGCATCGCCGCGCAAGCCCGGCGGCCGGACTGGGCGCGACGCCTAGGCGAAATGACGTTCGACTTCGCCTTCGAGGACGACGGCCCCAAGGTGTCGCTGTTGATCCCGAGCAAGAACAACTGGCGCGTGCTCAAGCGTTGCGTGGATTCGCTGGCCCTGACCGCGTACAGGAACTTCGAGGCGATCGTCATCGACAACAAGAGCGACCAACCCGACACCGTCGCCTATATCGACAGTCTAATCGCATCGCCGCCGGCCCACGTCAAAGTCATCTCGATTGCCTCTCCCAGCACCGGCTTCAGCTACTCTTACATCAACAACGAAGCAGCCAAGCATGCCGACGGCGAATTCCTGCTGTTCCTGAACGACGACACGGAAGTGATCCGGCCCGACTGGCTGTCGCAGATGGTGGGATGGGCGCGGGTACCCGGCATTGCCTCGGTCGGTGCGCGGCTCTATTTTCCTGATGACATCGTCCAGCACAACGGGCTGGTCAACCAGCTCCTCGACAAGGTCTTGCCAGCACCCGCATTCAAGCTGACCCGGCGCCAGTCGATCGGCCCGCACGGGCAGGACATCACCGTGCGCAACTATTCGGCTGTCACTGCCGCGTGCATGCTCACGCCACGCCGGTTGTTCACCGAAACCGGCGGCTTCAACGACGAAAATTATTCCGTTGCGTACAACGATTGCGACTATGGCTTTCGGCTCAGCCAGACCGGGTGGCGCCATGTGTGCGTGCCCACGGTGGAGTTGTATCACTACGAGGGTAGCAGCCGTGGCCGCGGGCGCGGCAACGACAAGATCTTTGAAGAGGTGTCGTTCGTGCGGCAGTATGGCCAGTGGACCGATCCGCTTTACAACGCCAACCTGTCCAAGGATCATTTCACCTTTACGCCGGCGCGCCGGGTCAACCTGGGTCAGGCCGAACGGCAGGCGCGCTTTGCCGTCGGGCTGTTTGCCCACAACCTGAATTATGAAGGCGCCCCGCTGGTCTTGCTCGATATCGCGCGCGGACTGGTGGAAGAGATGACGCAGGTGGTGGTGTTCAGCCTGGTCGATGGCCCGTTGCGGGAACGCTTCGAGGAAGCGGGCTGCCGGGTGGTGGTGCAGACCGACGTGGGCGTTTTCGGCACGCGATCCGAAGTCGAGCTGGAAAGCGAGCTTTCGCGCATTGTCGATGCCCTGCACGGATCTGGGGTCGATGTCGTTCTGGCCAACACCATCGTGGCGCACTGGGGGATGAAGGCAGCCGAAATGGCTGGCATCCCGGGGATCTGGCTGATCCACGAAAGCGAACCACCGTTCCACCACCTGCGGGAGCACGGCGAGCACCATGTCGCCATCGGCCGGCGCTGCTTCGCCAATGCCTATCTCAACGTGTTTGTCTGCGACGCCACCCGGCAGTTGTATGAACCGCTTGCCACCAAGGGCAATGTGGAAGTCATCTACAACGGCTTCGACCGGCGCGGTGCCGATGTGCAGATGGCGCGCTACGATCGCGTGGCGGAACGCGCCTGGCTCGGCATCTCGCCTGAACACCTGCTGTTCCTGCTGCCCGGCACGGTGTGCGAGCGCAAGGCACAGAAGGATCTTGTCCAGGCCGTCGCGCGATTGCCGGCGGATGTGGCGGCGCACTGCCGATTCGTCATCGCCGGCGATCGCGACGGCGAATACAGCCGCGAGATGCACCGCCTTATCGATGGCCTTCCCGCCGGACGGCGGGAAACCATCACCGTCATCAAGGAAACACCGGAAATCTGGCGCTATTATGCGGCTGCCGACGCCCTGGCCTTCACCTCGCGGCTGGAAAGCTTTCCCCGGGTGATCCAGGAAGCCATGCATCGCGGCCTGGCGATCGTTTCGACGCCGGTGTTTGGCATTTCCGAGCAGGTGCGCGATGGTCAGAGCGGGCTGCTCTATGCACCGGGGGACATCGACGGGTTGGTCAACGCGATTGCCCGTGTCGCCCGCGAACCCGATCTGCGGGATCGCATCGCGGCCATGGGGCATCTCTCTCTCGATCGCTTTCCTACGATAGAGCAGATGCAAGCGAGCTATGCCCATATCCTGCGCGAGGCTTATCTGACCGGCCATGACCGGCCCGCGATCGGATCGGGCACGGCCTGGCTTTCCCAGGGACCAGCAGATCATGTTGGCTGGTGGAATGGCTTCCCTACCGCCGCCCGATCCCCTAATGCCTAGGAAACGCTCGATGCCCAGCCTGGACCGTGGCGCCAGACTGGGACATTTGGAACGGAATTTACATGAATTATCAAAATTCTATAAGCGCAATGGACACAGCAGCAGGTACTTCCCTGTCTGCCGGTCGCGCTTGGACGTGGTGGCTCTACAAGCGCCGGTGGTTCCTCGTCGTGGTAGGGCTGCCGACTTTGCTGGCGATCGCCTATTACGGCTTCGTGGCGGCTGACATCTACGTTTCGGATTCCCGCTTCGTCATCAAGTCGCCCGATCGCAAGGGGCCGCAACTGTCGGGCCTTGCCGGCATGGTACAGTCTTCGGGGCTTTCCGGAGGGCATGACGAGGCCAGCGAAGTGGTCGATTATGTGCGCTCGCGCGATGCGCTATCGGAACTGGCAACGCGCACGAACGTGAAAGCGGCCTTTGCCGATCCCCACGCCGACACGCTCTCGCGCTATCCCGCACCATTCGAGCAGGACAGCTTCGAAAACCTCTACAAGTTCTACAATTCGATGGTCACGGTGAACCTTGACTCCGATACGGGCATCGCCACGCTGTCAGTCAAGGCCTATTCCCCGCTGGCCGCGTTCACCCTGAACGACAATATCCTGCAAATCAGCGAAGCCTTGGTAAACCGTCTGAACCAGCGCGCGCAGGACAAGGCCATCGAAGAAGCCGGCAACCGCGTGCAGAAGGCGGAGCAGCGGGTGCTGGACGCGCGGATCGCGATGCGCACGTTCCGCAACCGCCAGCAGATCATCGACCCTGAAAAGCAGGCCGCGGGCACGCTCGACATTGCCGACAAGTTCGTGGCGACGCGCGGCGCGCTCCAGGCACAATATGACCAGATTCGGGCCAAGGCGCCGCGCAATCCCGCCCTGCCCGCATTGGCCGCACAGATCGCGGCGCTCGATGCGCAAATCGCCAGCCAGAACGGCCAGGCCTACGGTTCGAGCAAGGCCCTCGCGTCCAAGCTCGTGGGCTATGAAAGCCTGATGGTCGAACAGGAGCTGGCCACCGAGAACCTCAAGAGCGCCAGCGCCTCGCTGGAGCAGGCACGCGTGGAAGCGCAGAAGCAGCAGTTCTATCTCGAAACCGTGGTGAAGCCCAACAAGCCCGACATGCCGCTGCTGCCCAAGCGGCTTTACAAGATCCTTGTGATCTTTGCCGCTTCCGTCTGCCTGTACTTCATCGGCTGGATGCTTGTGGTGGGTATCATGGAACACGCGCCGGAGAACTGAGCCATGGTATCCCTGCGCACCGCCTGGGCCATCCAGAAGCGCGTGATCGGCGCGCTCATGCTGCGCGAGATCACGACGCGGTTTGGCCGCGAGAACATCGGGTTCCTGTGGATCATGGGCGAGCCTTTGCTGTTCGCCATTCTCGTGGGCATCATGTGGAGCTTGCTGCACGGCTCCAAGGAACATGGTGTGAGCGTCATGGCCTTCGTGGTCAGCGGCTATATTCCGCTGACCATGTTTCGCCACGCGGTATCGAAAAGCATCGCCCTGTTCGTTGCCAACAACAGCCTGATGTACCATCGGCAGATCGGCATCTACGATTTCATCTTCGTCCGCTTCCTGATCGAGATGATCGGATCGATGATGGCCTATCTGTTCGTGGGCCTGGTGCTGTTCATCCTGGACTATTTCCCCATGCCGGCAGACTTCGGCCTGCTGATCTTCGGGTGGTTGCTCTATTCGTTCATCACCCTGTCGCTGTGCCTGATCATCGCGCCGCTTTCGGAAATGTCCGAGGTGCTCGAAAAGTTCATGCCGGTTGTGACGTATATCATGATCCCGTTTTCTGGCACGTTCAACATGGCCTCCTGGCTCAGCCCAGAAGTGCGGGAAGTCCTGCTCTATTCGCCTTTCGTCACGGCGATGGAACTGATGCGCGCCGGCCTGTTCGGCGATCTGGTCACGCCATATTACAACATGCCCGTCGCCATTGGCGCGCCGATCGTCTTCACGGTGATCGGTTTCGCGCTTTGCCGCCGCATCCGCCGCCATCTGGTAGTCGAATGATCATCTGCAAGAACCTCCACAAGTCCTACAAGTCCGGTCACCGCCGCAAGGATGTGCTAGTGGGGGTCGATCTGGAAATCGGCAAGGGCGAGCGGATCGGCCTGCTCGGCCGCAACGGCGCGGGCAAGACCACGCTGATCAAGCTGATCGGTGGCGTGGAACACCCCACCAAGGGCCGCGTGATCCGCAACATGAGCGTGTCCTGGCCGCTAGGCTTTGCCGGCGGGTTCCAGGGCAGCCTCACCGGCCTGGACAACGCCCGCTTCATCGCGCGCATCTATGGCCGCGACTACCGCGAGCTACGCGACTTCGTCGAAGATTTTTCCGAGCTTGGTGCCCATCTCAAGCAGCCGACCAAGACCTATTCCTCGGGCATGCGCGCCCGGCTGGCCTTTGCGCTGTCGCTGGCGATCGAGTTCGATTGCTATCTGATCGACGAGGTGATCATGGTTGGCGACCAGAGCTTCCAGCGCAAATGCCACTATGAACTGTTCGAGAAGCGCACCGACCGTACGCTGTTCCTCGCATCCCACGGCGTCGATATCGTCCGCAACTTCTGTCATCGGGCGGTGGTGCTGGACCAGGGCAAGGCGCACGAGTTCGATGACATGGAAGCCGCGCTCGCGCTCTACGATACGTTCTAATGCCAGCCATGACCACGGATCTCACCTCTGCTTTGGCCAGGTGCAGCATGATCGCCTTGTTGCTGGCGCGGCCGGTCGCCAGCAGTCCGGCCCAAACACCGGCCGCCTCACCGGGGGCACCGCTGGCAGTATCGGGCAACCGGGATGGCGCGATCACGCCCCAGGATTTCGGCGCCGTCTGCGACAATGCCACGGACGATGGCAAGGCCCTACAAGCCGCGATCGATTATGCCGGCACCTATCGCGTGCGGCTGCGATTGCCACGCTGCAGCTATGCGATCGGGCGCCAGATCGTGGTGAGCCAGCCGATCGACATTGACGCCGATGCCAGTTCCAACCTTCGCTTCACGAACCCGGCCGCGTGCGGCTTGGTTGTCGATCTGACAGCGGCTGCGGCCCGATACGGGCTCAACACGATCGAACTGGGCGGGCTCTATGCGCCGTCAGTGGACCGCGCGTTCCATTTCCCCGGCTACCCAGGAAATTGGTCAACCACAGACCGCGCCGCGTGCGACGCCGTAACGATCCGCGGTGGCTCGCGCATCGATCTCGGCGTGAAATACATCCTCGGCTTCCGCGCCGGGGTCACCATCGAAGCGACGCACGACGCGCATAGCGGTGCCAGCGCGCCCAACAACGTCAATCTCAGGATCAACACCGCCGATATCCTAGAATATGGCGTGAAGATCAACGGCGGCCCCGCCGATGCCGGCACCATGGCCGCGATCATCATCGAGATGAACACGGTGTTCGCAAAGTACCCGGTCTACTTCGACACTGCGCGCCACGGGGTCGGCCAGGTCAATGTCAGGGTCACGGGCCAGGCGTTCACCAATGAAACCGACGGGGCGTGCGTTTTCGGCAATGGCGGCAACCTGGTCACCTCATCGATCGACATCCTCTGGTGCTACGCCGGCTTCAGCCCCAGTGACAGCCCGCGAGACACGCCTCGTACCCTGCAACTGCCCTACCTCGCCGGGTCGGCACCATCGAATGGCACCCACACCGATGGCCATGCCACGCTCGGCTACTGGAACAGCAGCAACAACCGGATCAGCATCGGCGTTGCCAGCGATCTGGGCAATCTGCCCGGTGGCAGCGCTGCGGATGGTGACACCGTGGCCCGCGTCCGCGATGCCGGTGCCAATGACGTGCGCCTACCGTTCGTAATCCAACCGAAAACCCCTTTGCCGCTGGCCTCGCAACCAGGCGAGGCGCGCTTTGCCAAGGGGGCAGGAAGCCTCGCTCGCACGATACCGGTGCGCCTTGCCGTTCCCGCCCTGGCACCGGGCGCATCGGCAAGCTTCTATGCCTATGCCGGCGTTCTGTCGGCGGCGGCCCCGCAAGCCATCCGCATCCTGCCGCAGGATCATCCGCCGACAGCCCTGGCATGGGATGCCGAGGACGAAGCCGCTTTGGCCAACCGTCAGGTCCGCATCACCGTGCGAAACACCTCGTCTTCCAGCACGGCCAACTGGACCGGGAACGCCTGGCTCAAGATCGACTAGGGTCTGTGCCTATACCTGTGCCGTCTCAGAATCCGCTCGGGCGGGCTTGCGGTAGACCAGCCCACCTATCAGAAACCGCTCCGCTGTCTGCATGATGATGGCCGAGGGGGCAATCGCATCCACAACAGTCCAGTCGATGTGTCGGCCCCAGATGAAGTGGGTCCTCTCGAACTTGCGCGTCAGGAAGCGGCTCAGCCCGCCATCCGGATTCCAGGAATAGGAATCCCCGAAGATAATCGCCGTCCGGCCATTTTGCGCCGCGCTGGAATGCAAACAAATGTGTAATCCGGTGAGTGGGTTGCCCGGCTGCAGGACTTCCTCGTGATAGTCGAACGGAACAGTGCGGCGCAGGGTCGGAAACGGCTCCCACTTCACCGCAAGGTCATCTTGGAATGGGCGGTGGATAAAGGGCACGTCACGGTAATCGATCTGCTCTAAATTCATCGCCCGCAAAGCCGCATTGGCGACGATGAGGCCACCGAAGGCGTTGTAGTGGCTGTCACGACGATGATAGACCAAGGCATCGGACTTGGCGGCAAGCATGTCATCCAGCGGGTAGATCACGGCTGGCTGCAGATCCTGCAGATAATGAACCGATCTTCTACCCAGGACAACACCATCGCAATTCGGGCTGAGTTCAGGGTAGACGATATCCTTTTCGGGAACGACAATGACGCATTGGGGAATTGCCCGTGCCGCGCATTCCCGCTGCATCGCTGCGATATCCGCAACAGATTGCGCCAACAGTCCGTCAGAAATCATTGCTTCGCCGCGGATCTGCTCGCTCCAGGCGTTGGAACCGCCGCTTATGAAAGCGAACCCATCCCGCCCGATGACCGCCGCGCCATCGGCGCTGACCGCGCCATAATCGAGGGAATCCAGATCGAGGCCGACCGCCTCGTTCGCCAACCGTTGTGCTTCCTCCACCGCAACGCCAACGTCGAACGCGAAATCGGTCTGGATATTCAACCGGGCCCCGTGTGCTTCCACCCGATCGATCGGACCAGCGCCGACCGGGCCACCGTGACGCAGCGCCGATCGCAACTGGCGCACTTCCTCGTGCGCGGTAGTAAGGGCCTTGCGCAAGCTTTCCGTTTCCAGACGCTGTCCGGCCAACCTGCGCCCAAGCCGCATCGTCAAATCGCCACGCCGCGCCTGCGCCAGCATCAACATGTCTTCGCTCTGCTCCTGCGGGAACAGCAATTCGGCACTTTGCCACGTCTTCACGTTCGCACATGGAAAGCGCTGGTAGACAAACGTTGCCGGCAGCGTGTCATCCAGCGGCCCATGGCGGAAGATAGCGACAAAGTCGTTCCACACATCGTTCTGCCGGTTCGCCACGAAGCTTTCGACAAGATTGACATCCAGCCCTTGTCGCTGCGCCCAACACGCCAGCGCGGTTCCCGCATCGGGGTAGAAACGCCAGCAATCGGCCGGATAGCGATGAATCAGCCCATTCGACGGCACGCTGATATAGATATAGCCACCAAGCTTGGTCTTTCGCGCAATGTTGACAAAGCTTTCCCAGAAAAAGGCATCATGCTCGAATACCGAAGAGGAGAGTACCAAGTCGAAGCTTTGATCAGGAAACGGCAGCGGTTGATCAGGATCGATGACCACGTCCACGCCGGGTCCCGCTTCCATGTCCACGCCGACATAGCGTGTGCCGGTGCGTGCATGATCCCGCAATGAACCGTTGACGTTGCAAGACCCGACCTCCATTATATCGGCATTGTCGAGATTGCAATAGAGATCCATTGCGCTACCGCCAATATAAAATGCCGATATATGCACCAAATCCTCCAGTTTTTATCAATTTATCGAAAAATTTTAGATAGGAAAATAGTTTTTTTCTTCGACTGGTGAACAGCCCTTATCTCACTCAATTCCTCGCCAAGATATACGTTTTTACGCGGACTATTGTCCAAAATCGACCTAATCTGCCGCAATTGTAGTTTCCCCAAGTGCTCGTCCGAGAACGCCGGGGTATAGTACAGGCAATCATCAAAATAGTAGTGCGTCACCTGAGACCAGCGCGTCAGGCGCCTGTCAGCCTGGGGGCTGCCGCCATGCAGCAGGTTGGCCGCCCAGATCAGCGCCTGGCCCTTGCGGGGCAGGAACGTTTCCGGCGCTACGCCTTGCGCCTCGACCAGCGCACGCCAGGCTTGCGCATAGGGATCCTGCGCAGAATTGAGCGGGTTGCCATAGCCCCGCCGCCCGACAAGCGCGTTGCTCATGATCGGCCAGCGGTGAGAGCCGGGATAATAGAACAGAGGCCCGGCATCCGGCCCAATATCTTCCATCGCCAGCCACACCCCACACATGAAGCGTTCGGGAACGCTGGAAAAATGCACGATGTCGGTGTGCGCTTCCTGTTGCGTACCCACGGGAAAGTTCAACGTCTGGAACGGGAAGGCCCGGCGCCCGTAAAGCTTGCCCAAAATATCCAGGACAAAGGTATTGGCGGCAATGGCGCGAACATCCTCGTCGAACATCCAAGCGTCCTGCACGCGGCGTTCGCCGATCGTCTTGTCGCTAAGCGGATCAGCCAGATCGATGCCGTAGCGTGGACCCAGGTTGGCTTTGAGGCGCTCGATCCGTGCGTCCAGGTCAGCATCGACAAAATCGAACACCGCATAGCCACGCTCGTGCAGGGCAATGGCAATGCGCTCTTCCTCGGGCGACAGGTTCAGCGCCGCCCGTTGCGCCGGAAACAACGGTGACTCGACCAGAGGCATACCGGGAAGGGGGTTGTTCACGGATCAACGGCTCCTGTGAGCTTGGCTGGCTGTTCTAGGCAGCACGCCTGGATTGCACAACGCCTAGCCTGTCATAAAGTTACTGGCCTCTTCTCGTCTGCCAATTTTTTATCAGTTACTTGGTGGAAAAAGACCACCTCCGGAGTTTGCAGGACGTTCCGGCAGCACCGGGCAGGCGGGCCGGCCTGCGCTACAGCCCGATCGAAAACTGTTCGCTGGCCCGGCTCAACTGCGGATGATGAAACGGATCGACGATCACGTTGGTCTGCCACAGGCGTTGCAGCGCCGAGAGTTCCCCGGCAAAGCGGGCCGCGCCGATAGGATCCCGATCCAGACCACGCGACACGGATTCGTGATGAAAGAGCGTCGCGCGTGGCTCATAGAAGGACTGCCAGCCCTGCGCATTGAGGCGCAGGCACAGATCGACATCGTTGAACGCGACCGCAAAGTTCTGTTCGTCAAGGCCGCCCACGGCCAGGAAGCGGTCTCGTGCCACAACCAGGCAGGCCGCCGTGACGGCGGCGGTGAACTGCGGCAGATTGTGCCGCTGGAAATAACCGGCCTGCTCGGGCCGGAGGAAGCGATGGGCATGGCCAGCGGCATTGCCCACGCCGATCACGACGCCGGCATGCTGAATGCGCCCATCGGGATAGAGCAGTCGCGCGCCGACCGCGCCGACGTCGGGACGGAGAGCCGATGTCGCCATGATGCGCAGCCAGTCGGGCTCGATGATCTCGATGTCGTTGTTGAGCAGGCAGATCAGCGTGCCGCGCGCCGCGTCCACCGCACGGTTGTTGATTGCCGAATAGTTGAACGGGCCGGAGTGCCGGATCACGCGATATCGCGGTGCCTCCAGACTTGCCAGATAGGCGAGCGTTTCCTGATCGTCGCTGTCGTTATCGACAACGATGATTTCCAAGTCGGGATAGTGCGTCTTTTCCAGCCCATCCAGGCAGGTGCTGAGCAGATCGCGCCGATTGCGGGTGGGAACGATGACCGACAGCGAAGGCAATTCGGGATGCAGGGCCAGCGGCCGTGCCGGCACGGCCGGGCTTGGCCTGACGCGGCGGTGGTGCAACACGGCCCGCAGATGCAGAGGTGCCACCGGGGAGCCTGCGGCCTGGCCCGATACCAGCCGTTGCGCCCAATCGGCCCTGTCCGCCACGGCGGACAGCGCATCCCGTCCCGCGCGAACGATGCACGCGCCGGTCAGGTAGTCGAAATGCTCGAACAGGGCACTGTTCCAGTCCGGCTTGAAATGCGGACTGTCGCGGAAGCGGCCTTTGAGGAAAACATCGTCATCGGCATAGATCACCCGGGCCTTGGTTTCCGCCATGGCCGCCCGATATGCCGCAGCCGTTCCCACTGCGACGGTGTCGCCTACCAGGGCCGGCATGATCCAAGGATCGGCCTGCCAATCGATGGCCGCCGCCACGTCCGACAGGCTGGACGAATGCGCACCGCCAACCTGGAAAAACGGCAAGCCTTCGGCGCGTAGGCTGGCCTGGGTGCGGGCCAGCAACGCCGCATCCCCCGGGTCATTATTGGTGCCTGCATCGATCAGAGCAATGATCGGGCGGGCGGGATCGGGCAAGCTAGCCTGTCGCGCGGCGCGGTCCGCATGCATCGCCCACAGGCGATAGGCCCGTGGCGACATCGCCAGCAGCGGCGCCATCTGCCCACGCGCGCGCACCTTCTTGCCCAGTACGCGCCATTTGAGCGCCACCATATAACGTCGTGGCGCGGCGCGAAGCGCATCGAAATGCACCTGGCCGGTCAGCCACAGACTGGCAAGACGTGAAAAGCCGGCTCGATCCGGGGGGATCGATCGATCAAAGGGAGCATCGATCAAATCCGCCATCAGCTTCTCCGCCGGGCTCTGCAACGGTCGACAATCATCGTCATGGCCCTCGTCCAACCGCCCTTTCCTTTGCCGACCGTGCGCAACAAGGTCCAGAAGTCTGGGCCGATGGTGGTGGTCTCGTCCAACCCCCGGTAGATTTTCCAGAAGCGATCGACGCCCAAGGCCCGGGGCATGTTGAACACGCCGTGATAACCGAACGCGGTTTCCGGCCGGCTGGCACGCTCTGCCGAAAACTGGTCTGCCAGCGCACGGGGAGCAAAGCGCATGCCCTGCTGTTCAAGCCGCGCGCGATTCTCGCGGCCGATCGCCAGATCCTCGGGATGAAGCGGCGTGAATCCGGCCGCGCGGCACGCTTCCATCAAACGCCGGCTGCGTAGGGAAAAACCGCCATTGCCAACATCGTATCCATCGCCAAACTGTGGCCAGCTCGCCCCGACATAATCGTAGGACAGGAACGTGTCCTGCCAGCGCTGCGCGTCCAGCACATGGCCATCCCATTGGACCACCAGGCAATGGCTGGTCGTGACGTGATCGACCAGGGCATTCAGCATGAAATCCGAATACGCGCGCGAGGAGCGCAGCGGCGCGATCGGCACGCGAGTAATGCGCGCATCGTCCACCTCGATAACCTTGTCGGTCAGCAGCAGGCACTGGCCGAAATCTATCTGATCGAGGCAGGTTTGTAGCGCCCAAATGGTGGATTGCAGATTGACCGAGGTTACCGCACACAGCGTCACCTGCGGCAAAGACAAGTTCGGCATCGACACGTCAGCCCCTGCGCTGCACCAAGGATGCCAACCCGCAGGTCACCACAAGCGGACCGATCCAGTCGACCCACTGGTCCAGCTTGGGCCACACGCGCAAGTCCAAAGGCCCCCACCATGGCATATTGGCGCGCAGGCCATGGCCGAACAGTTCGATCCAGCGATATTCCGCCTGGGCAATTTCGCGGCCGAGGAAATAGGCGGAGCCGATGGCCGCCCCCAGCCACCAGCTCCCGCCCAATCGGCGAACGAGGAGCTGGATGGCGAGGGCCGCCAACGGATGCTCGAAGTAGTTCATGGCCGCGCAACGCGCGAGGCGGGCTACGGCTCCCGGCGCCCCCTCAAAAAACCTTCGCCACCTCATAGAACACCGCGCCCACGAAGGCCGAGGCGGGGATCGTCACCAGCCATGCGATCACGACGCGCTGGGCGACGCTCCAGCGCACGGCCGAGGCGCGGCGGGCGGCGCCGACGCCCACGACGCAGCCGGTGATGGTGTGCGTGGTGGAAACGGGAATGCCAAAGGCGCTGGCGGCGAAAAGCATGATCGAGCCGCCGGCCGAGGCGCAGAAGCCCTGGTGGTGCGAGAGCTTGGTGATGCGGCTGCCCATCGTTTCGATGATCTTCCACCCGCCCGACAGCGTGCCCAGGCCCATGGCGACATAGCAGGACAGCACCACCCAGCCCGGCACATGGAACGTGCCGCCCAGCAGCCCTTGCGAATAGAGCAGCACGGCGATGATCCCCATGGTCTTTTGCGCGTCATTCGCGCCATGGCCGATCGAATAGGCGGCGGCGGAAAGCAGGTGCAGCTTCTTGAACGCCCCTTCGGCGGTGCGTGCCGATGTCTTGGCAAAGGCCCAGGACGAAAGCAGCATCAGCAGCATCGAGACGACCAGGCCGATCACCGGGGAAAGCACGATGGCCGAGGTGGTGGAGGTGACGCCCTTCCAAACGATCGCATTGGTGCCGGCGTGCAGCGTGCCGGCGCCCAGCAGGCCGCCGATCAACGCGTGGCTGGAAGACGAGGGGATGCCGCGCCACCAGGTGATCACGTTCCAGGTCATCGCGCCGACCAGCGCGCCAAAGATCACCTGCGGGGTGATCACGTCCTTGTCGATGATGCCCTTGCCCACCGTTTCGGCCACTTTCAGGCCGAAGGTGAAATAGGCGGCAAAGTTGAAGAACGCGGCAAACAGCACGGCCTGAACCGGGGTGAGCAGCCGGGTAGACACCACCGTGGCAATCGAATTTGCCGCGTCGTGGAGCCCGTTGATGAAATCGAACGCCAAGGCCATGATCACCAGAGCGATGATCAGGGGCAGGGCCACGGCCACATGGTTCATGAAACGTAGTTCCTCAGGCCCAGAACATCAGGCGTGGTCGATGACCAGGCCGTCGATCTCGTTGGCGACATCCTCGAACCGGTCCACCACGCGCTCGAGGTGGCTGTAGATCTCGCGCGCCACGAAGAACTGCATCGGCGCGGTCTGCCCATGGGCCTTGAATGCCTTGGACAAGCCTGCATCGTGAATCTCGTCAGCCTTGCCTTCCAGGCGGACCAGGCGCTCGGTCAGTTCATGCAGGCGCGCGGCGTTGGCGTGGATCGAGCGCAGCAGCGGCAGCGCTTCGGCAATCACGCGTGCGCATTCCACGATGATCGCGGCCATGTCGCTCATTTCCTGCTCGAATGCCGAGACTTCATACAACGCGATCGCGTTGGAGGTCTGGTGCATCTGGTCGATCGAATCGTCCATCGCGCTGATCAGCGAAGTGATCGCGCCGCGATCGAAGGGCGTCAGGAACGTGCGACGCACCGTCACCAGCACTTCGCGGGTGATCGCGTCGGCGTCGTGCTCGCGCTCGGCGATCTCGCGCACATGGTCGGCCATGCCGGCCCCGCCCTGGAGCAGCCGCGCCAGCGCATTGCTGCCCGCGATCAGGGTTTGGCCGTGCGCCTCGAACAGTTCGAAGAAGTTGCCCTGGCGCGGCAACAGGTTCTGGAACCAGTGAAACATGCCCAGTCTTTCTTTCACGTGGCCCAGGCTGCGGACCAGCGGTGCGGTTGTGGCAAGGGCCCGGAATTCCGTGGCCCGGAAGCTGCGAATCAATGCCTGCAGGTCTGGCTCGTCCACCGCATCGGCGGCGGCAGCAAGCGAAAACCATTGGCGCTTGCGTTGTTCCCCTTCAGCCCAGCGCGGCAGTTCATCGGTCACGGCCAAGGGAAAAACCTGGACCTGGACCATGACCGCCGCGCCCGAACGCAGGGTCTTGCGATATTCGAAACGGCCCAGCGCTGCCGGGCAGACGGCCCCGATCACGCCGGCCTCTTCCTCTGCCTCGCGCGCGGCGGCGGCATGGGCGGCTTCGTTCTTGCCGAAGTTGCCCTTGGGAATGATCCAGCGCCCTGTCCCGCGCGAGGTGACGAGCAGGACTTCGATGGGGGCGGAAAGGCCATCACCGATGGTGCGATAGGGCAAGGCGGCAATCTGGCGAACGGGACGCACTCCGGCAGGACAAAGCTATGCGGGCGCTAGAGGCTGCACGGGTGTATCGTCAAGAATTGGTCATAACCCCCCGTGCGATTTGTCGGCGGCACAAGCCTGCCAGGCCAATTCTGCTCCAGCAGGGAAATGTTGCAATTGCGTGGCACTCCCCTCCCCCGCTGGTGCATTTCGCGAGATCAGACGCTACACGTGGGCGCCATGCGGGTGCTGATCGTGGAAGACAATGTGCGGCTGGCCGATCTCGTGGCCGATGCGCTCGCGCGCAGCGGGATCGTCTGCGATGGCGCGGCCAGCCTCGATGCCGCCGATGCCGCGCTTGCTCTCGCGCAGTTCGATGCGCTGCTGCTCGACCTGGGCCTGCCCGATGGCGATGGCCGTGCTTGGCTGCAACGGCGCCGCGCCGGCGGCCTGGCGCTGCCGGTGCTGGTGCTGACCGCGCGCGGCGGGCTGGACGACCGCGTGGCCGGGCTGGATGCAGGGGCCGACGATTACCTGGTCAAGCCAGCCGAAACCGCCGAGATCGCGGCCCGCCTGCGCGCCCTGCTGCGCCGGCCCGGCCCCCGCGCCAGCGCCGTGATCGAAGTGGGGCCGCTGGTCTTCGACACCGCCACCCGCCAGGCCAGCATCGCCGGCACGCGGCTGGACCTGGCCCGGCGCGAGGCCGACCTGCTCGAACTGCTGATGCGCGGTGCGGGCAGCGTGGTGCGGCGCAGCCAGATCGAGAACGCGCTCTACAATTTCGACGAGGCGGTTTCCCCCAACGCCGTCGATGCCGCCGCATCGCGCCTGCGCCGCCGGCTGGAGGAAAAGGGGCTGGGCGCCATGCTCCACACCATTCGCGGCCTGGGCTACCTGCTGGAAGACCGCCGGTGATGCCGGCTGAAAGAACCGGCATCGGCAGGGGCTCGATCCGCCTGCGCCTTTCGGTGGGTTTGGGCATCATCTGCGCCTTTGCCGTGGCGACGTTGGTCTTCACCCTGTTCTGGGAATACGACATCACGCCCGGCGACCTGACCGGGCCCGACCACAGCGCGGCCTGGCGCGAAGTGCGCGATCACGTGATCCTGCCGATCCTGGTGCTGATCGTGCCCACGCTGATCGCCACGACCTGGGTGATCGACCGCGCGTTGCGCCCCCTGGCGCGATCGGCCCGCACCATCGCCACCACCCCGGCCCAGCGCGGCCTGCGCCTGCCGCACGAGGAACTGCCGGTGGAAGTCGCGCCGTTCGTGGGATCGATCAACGACCTGCTGGCTCGGCTCGACAGCGTCGCTGCCAGCCACGAAGCCTTTGCCGCCGACGTGGCGCACGAATTGCGCACGCCGCTGGCGATCATGGCGATGCAACTTGACAGCCCCGACGCGCTCGACCGCGCGCATCTGCGGCGCGAGATCACCGCGATGCACCGCCTGGTCGACCAGCTTCTGCTGATGGCGCAGATCGAGGCCGAAACCGCCACGCCGCAACGCGCCCAGGGCTTTTCGCTTACTGCGGTGGCGGAAGACGTGGTGGCCACGCTGGCGCCCCAGGTGATTGCCCAAGGGCGCGAAATCGCGCTGGACGAACCGGCCGGGCACTCCCCTGCAACGGTCTGGGGCCATCGCGAGGCGGTGGCCGCCGCCTTGCGCAACCTGGTGGAAAACGCCGTGCGCGTCACGCCGCCTGGCGGGCTGGTGCGGGTGGCCGCCGGTCCCGGTGCCTGCCTGCACGTGACCGACGAAGGCCCGGGCTTGGCGCCCGAGGCGCTGGCCAGCCTCACCCGCCGCCACGCCCGCGCCGATCACGCCAGCCGCCAGGGCGCCGGGCTGGGTCTCAATATCGTCGAGCGGATCATGGCCGCCCACGGTGGCACGCTGTCCAGCGACGCGGGCCGACGAACGCTGACCCTGCGCTTTCCCACCCCGCAATCACGCGGAGGCCACGCTTCATAAAATTGTCGCGATTTGTCGTATTCGCGTGCCGTCAGGTTTTCGTCAGGCCGGCGCGATAACCGGGCGTGATGAACAGGGCAATTCACAGGGCGATTCTGGGCGGCGCGGCCGCATTGGCATTGGTGGCCGCAGGCGGCTGGTGGTTCACGCGCGCGCCGGCCGAGCAAGCCGCGCCCGCCCCGGCAGCGCCGCTTGCCGCCAATGGCCTGCTTGCGGTCAATCCGGCCAAGGCCGCGGCGCTGGGCATCGCCACGGCCTTGGCCCGCCCGGCCGGCGAAGTGCCCCTGGCCGAACTGCCCGCGATGATCGCCCCACCCGCCAATGCCCGCGTGGCGGTGGCCGCCACTCTGCCCGGCACCGTGTTGCGCACCCTGGTGGTGGAAGGCGATGCGGTAAAGCGCGGCCAGGCCCTGGCCGTGGTATCCAGCCGCGAGGTCATGACCCTTTCGGCAGACCTGGCGCGAGCCCATGCCCGTGCCGGCGTGACGCAATCGAGCGCGGCGCGACTGGCGCAATTGAGCCGCGAAGGCATCGTGGCGGGCGCCCGCGCCGACGAAGCGCAGGCCCTGGCCGCCGAAGCCGGTGCCGACGTCAGCGAAAAGGCCCGCATCCTGGCGCTGGTCGGCGCGCGAGGCGGCAGCGGCACGTACACGCTGACGGCCCCGATCGCCGGCCGCGTGACCAAGGCCGATATCCAGGCCGGCATGCCGGTGGATGGCACCACGGCACCTTTCGTGATCGACGCGGCCGGCCGCTATGAAGCCACCGCGCAAGTGCCCGAGCGGCTGATCGGCCAGGTTCGCGTGGGCCAGACCGTGCGCCTGGGATCGGTTGCGGGAACCGTTACGGCAGTGGGCGGGGCGATCGATCCTGCCACCCGTTCGGCCACGCTCAAGGCACAATTGCCGGCCGATCCCGGCATCGTGGCCGGGCGCGTGGGCGCGCTCACGGTGTGGGGCCCGGCAGCGGGTGGCGCGGTGGCGGTGCCGGAAGATGCACTGACCACGGTCGGCGCGGATGACGTGGTCTTCGTCGCCACGCCCCGCGGCTACCAGCGCCGCACCGTGCATCGGCTGGGCGCGGCCGATGGCCAGATCATCCTGAAGGACGGCGTGCGCGCAGGCGAAGCCGTGGTCGTTGCCGGCACCAGCGCTCTGAAAGCGCTGGCCGAAGCGAACTGAAAGGCGCCGGCCCATGCTGCGCAAGCTCGTCGCGCTCTCGCTGTCGTATCGCCTGCTCGTGCTGGGACTGGCCCTGGCGGTGGCCGCGCTCGGCACCTGGGCATTCCTCGGCCTGCCGGTCGATGCCTATCCCAATATCGCGCAGACCCAGGTGAAGATCATTCTCAAGGCGCCGGGGATGACGCCCGAGGAAGTGGAAAGCCGGGTGATCACCCCGATCGAAACCGAAATGCTGGGCATTCCGGGCCAGGCTGTGCTGCGCTCCACCGCCAAGTATGCGATTGCCGACGTGACGATCGATTTCGTCGACGGGACCGACATCTATTGGGCGCGCAACCAGGTGGCAGAGCGGCTTTCAGGCGTGCTCGCCGATCTGCCCTCTTCGGTCAGCGGGGGGATGGCGCCGATTTCCACGCCGCTGTCCGACGTGCTGATGTTCACGATCGACGGACCACTTTCGCTTCAGCAAAAGCGCGAGCTGCTCGACTGGACGATCCGCCCCGCCCTGCGCACCGTGCCGGGCGTGGCCGATGTCAACGCGCTGGGCGGCTATGTCCGCACATTCGAAGTGCGCCCCGATCCCACCGCGCTGGCCGCCGCGCACCTTTCGATCGCGCAGATCAAGGCCGCGATCGAAAGCGGCAACCGCAACGATGGCGCCGGCCGCCTGGTGACGGGCGAGGAAGCGCTGATCGTGCGCACCGTCGGCGCGATCCAGACCGAGGCAGACCTGGCTGCACTGGTGATTGCCAATCCCGAAGGCCGCGTGCTGCGCCTGGGCGACGTGGCCAGCGTGGGCACCGGCAGCCTCACCCGCTATGGCGCGGTGACGCGCGGCGGCAAGGGCGAGGCGGTCGAAGGCCTGGTCATCGCCCTGCGCGGCGCCGACGCGCAAAAGGTGGTGGCCGGCGTGAAGACGCGGCTCACCGATTTGCAAGCCAGCCTGCCCGCCGGCACCACCATCCACACGTTCTACGATCGGTCGGACCTGGTCAGCCGCGCGGTGTTCACCGTGGAGGAGGCGCTGATCGAGGCAACGATCCTGGTGATCGTGCTGCTGGTGCTGTTCCTGGGCGATTGGCGCGCGGCGGCGATCGTGGCGGTCACGCTGCCGATGGCGGCGCTGATCACGTTCCTCTTGATGCACCTGTTCGGCCTATCTGCCAACCTGATGAGCCTTGGGGGCCTGGCCATTGCCATCGGCATGCTGGTCGATGGCGCAGTGGTGGTGGTGGAAAACGTGGTGGAGCGGCTGGGCGAAGCGCGCGAGGATGGCCTGCCCCGCCTCAACCAGGTGTTCCGCGCTACGGCCGACGTGATCGTGCCGGTTTCGGCCGGCATCCTGATCATTGCCCTGGTATTCCTGCCGCTGCTCTCGCTTCAGGGGCTGGAAGGCAAGTTGTTCGCGCCCGTCGCACTCACCATCGTCTTCGCACTGGCCGGTTCCTTGCTGCTGGCACTCACGCTGGTGCCGGTGATGGCGTCGTTCGGCCTCCGCCAAGGTCACCATGGCGATCCCTGGATCATGCGCTGGCTGACCCCGCGTTATCGCCGCCTCCTCGATGGCGCCTTTGCCCGCAAGGGCCTGGTCTATGGCCTTTCGGCCGGTGGCCTGGCGCTCGCCGTGCTGGCCTATGGTGCCGTCGGCAAGACCTTCATGCCCACGATGGACGAAGGCTCGGTCATCGTGCAGCTGACCAAGCTGCCCACGATCAACCTGGCGCAATCGACCCAGGTGGACATGGCGGTGCAGCGCGCGCTCAAATCCGTGCCCGAAGTGGCCGACGTGATCGCGCGCACCGGCACCGACGAGATCGGCCTCGACCCCATGGGCCTCAATGAAACCGACAGCTTCGTGGTGTTGAAACCGCAATCGGAATGGCGCGGCAACAAGGATTTCGTGGTGGACCAGTTGCGCCGCGCCACCGATGGCCTGCCCGGCGTGGAAACCACCTTCACCCAGCCGATCGAAATGCGCGTCTCGGAAATGCTCACCGGCGCACGCGGCGACCTGGCGGTGAAGATCTTCGGGCCCGACACGCGCGTCCTGGCAGACCTTGCCACGCGCATCCAGGCCACGCTCAAGGGCGTGCGCGGCGCCAGCGAAGTGCTGACCGTCGCCAACGACAATGTCGATTACCTGCAATTGAATGTCGATCGCGTGGCCGCCGGGCGGCTGGGCATGCCGGTGGACCAGTTGGAGGACACCCTGCGCGCGGCGGTGGAAGGCATGCCGGCCGGCATCGTCGCCCAGGGCCAGCGCCGGGTGCCGATCGTGATCCGGGGTGAAGACGCCCTGCGCAGCGACCCCACCCGCTTTGCCGACATGCAGATGCTCACCCCATCGGGCGCGGTGGCCCGCGTGGCCGATATGGCACAGGTTTCGCGCACGGCCGGGCCGGTGAAACTCGATCACGAAAACGCCTCGCGCTTTGCCCTGGTGCAGGCCTTCGTCTCGGGGCGGGACCTGGTGGGCTATGTCGACGATGCACGGGCCCAGGTGGCGCAGCGCGTACCGCTGCCCGCGGGCTATCGCATCGAATGGGGCGGCCAGTTCGAAAACCAGCAACGCGCCGCCGCGCGGCTCATGCTGGTCATCCCGATGGCGCTGCTGCTGATCTTTGGCGTGCTGCTCGCCACGCTGCGCTCGCTGCGGGCTTCGGCGCTGATCCTGGCCAACATTCCCTTTGCCATGGTCGGCGGCATCGTTTCGCTGTGGGTGTCGGGGGAATATCTCTCGGTACCGGCCTCGGTCGGGTTCATCGCGCTGCTCGGCATTGCCGTGCTCAACGGGCTGGTGCTGGTCGCCTATTTCCGCCAGCTGCGCGAGGAAGGTATGGCCCTAGCCGAGGTGGTGCGGCTGGGCGCGCAGCGCCGCCTGCGCCCGGTGCTGATGACGGCCAGCATCACCGCGTTCGGCCTCGTGCCGCTGCTGTTTGCCAGTGGGCCGGGCTCGGAAATCCAGCGCCCGCTGGCCATCGTGGTGATCGGCGGCCTCGTCACCTCCACGCTGCTCACCCTGGTGCTGCTGCCGATCCTCTTCGCCCGCTTCGGGGAAAGCGCGGCCGAGCGTGCCGAAACCGGACGATCAAGCCAGACCGACATGCCGGCGGAGGCGCACCATGGCTGACCTGCTGTTCACGTTCCATTGCGCGCGTGGCGACGCGGAAAGCCTGGCCCTGGCCCTGCGCGGCCTGGCCGATGCCCCGGTGCATTGGCAGGATGAAGTCGTGCTGGGCCACGATTACGCCGACGCCGGCACCGGCGAACAGGTCGAAGGCCTGCTGCGCCGCACCGCGCTCACCCTGATCGTGCCGGAAAGCCGCGCCACCGCGCTGGTCGATACTGCCCGCGATGCGCGCTGCCGCGCCCCGGTGCGCTGGCACGCGGTTCCCGTTCACTCCCAGGGCAGGATCGCCTGATGCGCCGCTTGGCCTCTCTCTTCCTCGCGCCGGCCCTGCTGTCCACGACAGCCCTGGCCGCGCCGGTGGCCGAAACCCCGCCGCCCAACCTGCCGCCCGAAGCCACGGTGGTGGCCGCGCTGGACAATCACCCCACCGTCGCGGCCGCCGGCGCGCGCGTTGCGGCGGCACGCTCGGCCGCCACCGCGCTGGCCAGGGGCAGCCATGAAGTGCTGATCTCGGGCACGATCCAGGCGCGCGACGTCACCAACGAGCGCCGCTACCAGGAATTCGATGCCCAGGTGCTGCGCCCCATCCGCCTGCCGGGCAAGGCCTCGCTCGATCGCGAGGCTGGCGCCCTGGGGGTGGACGTGGCGCATAACCGCATGGAAGACAGTCGCCACCAGGCCGCCCTGCTGCTCTCGCAACTGTGGTTCGACTGGCTCACCGCAGGTGAGCTCTATCGCGTGGACCAGGCCAACGTGGCCGTGCTGGACGAGGCGCTGGCCGCCGTCACGCGGCGCCAACAATTGCGCGATGCCGCCACGCTCGATGTGGACCAGGCCCGCGCCGCGCGCGACCAGGCCCAGGGCACCGCAGCGATGAGCGCGGCCGACATGGCCCAGGCCCGTGCGCTGCTCGCCGCCAATTTTCCCGATCTGCCCCTGCCCGATTCGCCACCGGCGCTGGGCGATGTGCCCACCCCGGCCAACGATCTGGCCACCTTGCGCGATCTGGTCATCGCCCGCAGCCACGAGATCGGCGCGGCCGACCGCGAGGCGGCGCGGCTGGGCACCCTCGCCCGCCGCGCCGAACGCGACCGCACCGCCGATCCCAGCGTGGGCTTCCGCGCGTTCAGCGAGCGCAGCGGGATGGAGCGCGGCGGCGGGCTGGTGCTGCAGATCCCGCTGGGCGGCGGTTATCGCAAGGCCCTGGCCGAGGAAGCCGGCGCCCAGGCCAGCGCCGGGCTGCTCGATCTGGCCAACGTGCGGCGCGAGGTGGAGGCAATGGCCGATGGCGATCTGGTCAACGCCCGCGGCCGCCGCGCCGCCTGGGAAGGGATCGCCGCTTCGGCCCGTTCCACCGCGCAAGCCGCCACGCGCACCGCGCGTGGCCAGCAACTGGGCGCGATCGACCTGGCCGATGCCCTGCTCGCCCGCCGCCAGGCGCACGAAGCCGCCCGCCTCGAAGTGGCCGCGCGCAGCGAGGCGATCCGCAGCCTGATCAAGCTGGAAATCGATTCCCACGTCATCTGGGCGGACGAGGACACCGACGAGCATCCCTCGTGAACCTTTGCCGCATGCGCTGTCCCGCAACGGAGCAGCGCTTTTGCAGTATGGTTAGCGAATTTGACTCGCGTGCCGGCACCGGCTTGGAAGGGCAAGTCCGATCGCCCCCGCATATTGGAAGCCGCTGATGAACACCCTGCCCCTGTTTTCCCTGCCCCGGCTCGCTTTCGCCGCCCTCGTGCTGGGCGCGGTTCCCGCCCATGCCACCGGCACCTTGCCGCCCGCCGCCCTTCCTGCGGTGGAACTGGCACCCCCGCCGGCCGGCGTGGTCCTGGCGCCGCCCCGGCTGGTCCGGCATGGCGATCACCTGGCGGTGGTGACGATGGTGCGCCAGAACGTCCAGACCGCCAAGGTGCAGCAGGGCCAGCTTATCGCCCGCTATCGCGCCAGCGGCGCCAGCGCCGAAACCGTGGCCCAGGCGCGCTGCGACGCGCACCGCTGGCAGGAAGCCTGCACCGTGGCGCTCACCGGCCTGGGCGGCGCCAGCCCGGACCGGATCACCGTGGCGTTCCAGCCCCGCGGCTGAGGTGCCGCCGGCGCGGCGCGCGCCCTGCATCATTTCTGACGACGTCCTGCAGCGCGGTCCGGTCTTCCGGGCCGCGCTACGCATTTGCGGCTAGTTCCGCTCCCAGCCTTTCTCAAGACGGTTAATTCTAGACAGCTGCCCAGCGACGCACGGCCCCTTCGCACGTCAGCCATGCGTAATATTCCGAATTAAATTCGTCCGTTTTTGTATCCGTCACGGCCAACCCACTTCGTCCAGCATGGTAAAGAATCATGCCTGACAGCGGCCTCATGCGGATCCCTTGGGAGCAGACCACATGAAAATCGCTTCGCTGCTGCGGCTATCCTCGTCGACTCTGGCCGCCAGCCTCGCGCTGGCTTCGGGCGCGCAGGCCGCGCCTTCCAACACCGTCACGGTTGTCGATGGGTCCGACGCGGCGGGCGTGATCGTGGCATCGGGCGCCAGCCAGACCGCCGGCAGTGCCGACGGCACCACCATCTACACCAATTTCTTCACCGAAGGCGGCGCGGGCAGCGGCGGCGGCGGTGGCCTGGGCGGCGTGTTCTTCGTGGACCAGGGCGGCACGCTCACGCTCAACAACGTGCAGTTCAAGAGCAACACCGCCAAGGGCGGCGAAGGCGGCGGCATCGCCGTGGCGCAGATCGCACCGGTCGTGGTGCCGCTGGCCAATCTCACGGTGGAAGCGCAGGAAACCTCGATCCAGCAAGCCACGCCCACGGTCACCAAGGTGGGCGGCACCTATTACATCACCGGCGTCACCATGTCGTCGGCCAACGGCATGCTGGGCGCGGGCGCCACGGTGCAGATCAAGGGCACCGAAAGCACCGGCACGATCGCAGCGGTCAATGGCGCTGCGGTAACCTTTGCCGGCCAGGGCATAGCGGTCGACGCGTCGCATGTCGCGGCCGTGAGCGGCGGCACCGTCAGCTTCAGCGGCGCTGCCACCAGCAGCAACGTGGTGGACGTGAGCAGCAGCCATTTCACCCCCAGCCAGCTCGGCATCGGCATGGCGGTGGTGGGCGATGGCATTCCCGCCGGCACCACCATTACCGCCGTCACCTATGGCACCAACAACGCCGTCACCAGCGTCACGCTGTCCAACGCCATCGTGCGGGCCGATCCCGGCCAGGCCAGCCAGGCAGCCAGCTTTGACGTGATCGGCGCCGGTGAATACCAGGCCTCGCGCTTCAAGAGCGTGACGGCCAACAGCATCCAGGCCACGGGCGTGAAACTGGCCGGGTTGCAGGCGGGCATGCAAGTCACTGCCGCGCGGTTCGACGGCAGCACCTTTACCACCTCGATCCAGTCCATCGCCAGCGACGGCACGATCACCTTTGCCGATCCGGTGGATGGCATGTCGGGCTTTTCGGCCAGCACCGCAGGCGGCACTGCCGGATCGAACGTGATCCGCCTGTCGGGCGCCAATGCCACGCTGGCCGTGGGCATGACCGTGACCGGCACCGGCATTCCCGATGGCACCGTGGTGCTGGCGGTGGATGGTGGGGTCATCACCCTGTCCAACCCGCTCAGCCAGGCGTCGGTCGATGCCATTGCCGATGGCAGCCTGTTCCTCTCGTTCGGCAAAGTCATTTCCAGCGGCAATTCCACGCTCACCCTGGCCTCGACCGCCGGGCTCAAGGTGGGGATGCTGATGACCGGCGATGGCGTGCCGGAGAATGCAGTGATCACCGCGATCAACCAGGTCACCGGCGTCGTGTCGTACCGGATCGATTCCTCGGCCAGCTCGCTCAACACCGGCGGCGCGATGAACGGGCTGGTGGCCGCAGGCAGCGGCAGCACCGGCGGCAATGGCCAGGGCGGCAGCATGTACAACACCATCTTCCACGATGGTGAAGGCGTTTCGGGCACCAATGGCTATGATGCGGGCGCCACGCCGACCGGGGGCAGCGGCGGCAAGGGCGGCATGGGCGGCAACGGCACGCGCGGCCTGCCCTACAACATGGACCTGATGCTCTCGTTCGCCAGCCAGGTGATCGATATCAACGCCGATTTCGTCGAAGCGGCGGCCGAAGGCGCACCTGATCCGCTGCCCAAGCCCACGGTGGCGGCGGCCAAGATCGCTAACACCGTGCAAAAGATCGTCAACGTCATCCAGACCGGGGTGGACCTCGTCAACTGGCAGGTGGAACTGGGCCTGGGCCTGGTGGCCCACGGCGGCGATGGCGGCTCGGGCGGCGCCGGCGGCGATGGGGATACCTTCTTCGGCGGCGGCCAGGGCGGCGCGGGCGGCAGCGGCGGCGATGGCGCCACGGTGCGCACCGATGGCGGCGCCGGCGGCGATGGCGGCGATGGCGGCGCGGGCGGCTTTGGCGCGGGCGGCGGTTCTGGCGGTGCCGGCGGCGCGGGCGGCTGGGGCGGCAATTCGGCCGATGGCGGCGATGGCGCGGGCGGCACGGCCGGCTTTGGCGGCGGCGTGGGCTCTTCGGACGATGGCACCGGCGGCGGTGGCGGTTCGGGCTATGGCGGGGCGATCTTCGTGCGCACCGGTGGCAGCCTCAACATCACCGGCAATGCCCTGTTCGAAAACAACGCGGTGCTGGCCGGCTCTTCCAACAACGGCGGCGAAGCCGGGCAATCGGCCGGGTCCGATCTGTTCATGATGAAAGGCAGCATGGTCACGCTGGCGCCAGGCGCCGGCCATACCATCCGCTTTGAAGGCACGATCGCCGATGACAGCGCCGCCTCGATCGGCGGGGCCAGCTATGCGCCGGGCGCGGGGGCAGACATCCACGTCACCGGCGGCGGCCTGGTGCAGTTCCTGGGCGCCAACACCTATACCGGCAACACTTACATCGAAGGCGCCACGCTCCAGGCCGAGGATGGCCAGGGCATCAACACCAACAGCCATATCCTGTTCAACGGATCGAGCACGATCGGGGCAGACCTGTCCAACGATACCGCCGGCGTCCTGCTCACCTCGGGCACCATGGTGCGCCGCGTGGGCAGCCTGCCGCACCAGCTTTCGTGGTCGGGCAGCGGTGGCTTTGCCGCGGGGGACGATGGCCTCACGCTCAACTTCGGCGCGCTGACCAGCACCACCGGCCAATCGTTGACGTGGAACGCGGGCGGCTTCGTGCCGGTCGATGCCACGCTGCTGTTCGGTTCGGACTATGGCACCGGCGTCGTCACCCTGGTCAACACGGTCAATCTGGCCGGCCTCAACGGCCGCGTCGCGGTCTATGACAATGCCGACGCCGATAGCGATGCCGCCGTGCTTTCGGGCGTGTGGCGCAATGGCACGCTGGAAGTGAACGACACCAGCTATGCCGGCACGCTCACGATGACGGCGCAGAACAGCCTTGATGGCGTAACCCTGCACAACGGCCTGCTGGAAACCACGCTGGACGGCACGAGCGGGCGCCTGATGAATGCCACCAGCGGCGGGTTCGTGACGATTTCGGGCGGCACGCTCAACCTGCGTGTCGCAGAAAAGCTCACCACCGTAACCGTGGCGCAAGCCGGCACGCTCAATGCCTATGGCACGGTTTCCACCGGCGCCATTGCCAACGACGGCGAGATCACCTTCCACGCGGCAGCGCAGACCGGGACCATCGTCAACACCGGCCTGCTCGCTTTCCTGGGCGGCGCCACCACCGGCACGATCACCAACGCAGGCCTGCTTGGCCTGACCGGGGGCGACAGCGCCACCGGCAGCGTAGTCAACAGCGGCTGGATGATTGCCACCGATCACCTCAGCGTCAACGGCAGCTTCACCAATGTCGATGGCGGCCTGTTCCACATGGTGGGCGATATCACCACCTCGGGCCGTTTCACCAACGACGGCGTGATGGTCGTGGTGGGTGACACCGATGGCGATGGCGCCGAACTGGCCGCCGTCCGCCACCTCGTCACCACCGGCTTCCAGGACCCTACCGGCGTGACCCAGCTGGGCGGGATGAGCGGCACCGTGGCCAACACGCTCGATCTCGATCAATCGGGTGACAGCACTTATGCCGGCGTCTTCATCGGCGCAGGCAGCCTGATCAAGCGCGGCGCGGGCTGGCTTACCCTGACGGGCGAAAACAGCTTCACCGGTGGCCTTGCCGTGGCCGCGGGCGGGATCGACACCACCGGCGGCGGCACGCTGGCCGATAGCCTGGCGGTTACTGTGGCAGACGGGGCCGCGCTGCGCCTGGGCACCACCGACAGCTTTGCCGCGCTCGACAACCAGGGCGAAACCACTGTCACCGCCCCCACCACCATCACGTTGGACGATTATGCCAACAGCGGCCAGACCACCGTGGACGGGCGCCTGATCGTCAACCACCTGGCCACCAACACCGGCCTCACCCTGATCGCCACCGATGCCAGCGCGTGGATGCAGGATCTGGTCAATGCCGGCGGCACGGTGCGCAACCTGGGCACGCTGGCCGTGGCCGCCCGCATCGAAAACCAGGCCGAAGCCCTGCTCGATCTTGCCGCAAGCAGCCAGACCACAGCGGCCACGCTCGACAATGCCGGGCTGGTCCAGCTCGATGGCACGCTCGGCGTTTCGGGTGCGATGACCAGCAGTGGTACGGTCCTCGTCAGCGACCAGGCCGGCGCCGTGCTCGGCAGCCTGGAAAACAGCGGCACGCTGCACAGCGATGGCTTGCTCGATGTGGCCGGCCTGCTCGGCAATACCGCCACCGGCACCATGCAACTGACCGCCAGCGCCAGCACTTATGCCGGCACCCTGGGCAATGCCGGCAATTTCAGCAGCGCCGGCATGCTGTTCGTTGACGGGATGACCACCAACGAAGCGACCGGCACCATGGCCTTCGCCGCCACCGCGCAGACCGTGCTGAGCGGCCTGGCCAATGCCGGCATCATCACCGCCGAGGCCGATATCCGCGACTATGGCGTCTATACCCAGGATGCCGGCAGCCTCACCACCACGCGCAATCTGTTCGTGGGCACGTTCTCGGGCGCGGGCGGCGCAGTGCACCTGGGGGTCGGCGCCTATTTCGAAGTCAACCAGGAAGCCGATGGCACCTATTCCGGCGTGGTCGATACCGCGCGCCGCGAAGACGGCACCGGGGCGATCTTTGCCAAGTATGGCACCGGCACGCTGACCCTGGCGGGCGGCCCGCAAAGCTTTTCCACCTGGAGCATGGACCTGTGGAACGGCACCGTGGCGGTCGATGGCGATGACACGCTCGATCACGCGCTGCGCGTGTCGATCGACCAGGCCGCCACGCTGCGCCTCGACAATGGCAACCAGACGATCGGCTGGCTTTCGGGCAATGGCACGATCGCGCTTGGCGCCAATACGCTCACCGTGGACCAGGCGGCAGACACCACCTTTGCCGGCGTGATCGGCGGCAGCGGCAACTTTACCAAGACCGGCGATGGCGAACTGTTCCTGACCGGCGCCAACACCTTTACCGGCACGCTGGTGGTCGATGGCGGCACGCTCAACACCTTTGGCGGCGGCACGCTGGCCGATAGCGCCACGGTCAACGTGGGCAGCGCGGGCACGTTCGTGATCGGCACCGATGATGCCATCGCCGGACTGACCAACGCCGGCATGGTCCACGTCGCGGCCCACAGCACCGTGACCACCATCGCCAACAGCGGCCAGGTCAACGTGTGGGATCACCTCACCCTGGGTGACCTGGGTTCGAACGGAGAAGACGGCACGATCGCGATTGCCCAGGGCGCCACGCTCGATGGCTATGGCCTGCAAAGCTATGGCACGGTCTACAACGATGGCACGCTGGACCTGTCGCTGGGCTTCGGCAACGCCGGCACGGCCACGTTCTCGGCCGGATCGGTCAACCATTTCGGCGCGCTGGGCAACCTGGGCACGATCACCAGCGCCGCCGATATCGTGGTGACGGGGCAGACGGTCATGGCCGGCGGATCGATCACCACCACGGCCAATTATGCCACGGGCACGCTTTCGGGCAGCGGCGGCGCGTTCCACCTGGGCGCGGCCAGCGTGTTGACCATCAACCAGACCGAAGATGCCACCTTTGCCGGCAGCATCGATACCGCGCGCAACCCCGATGGCAGCGGCGCCGCCGTGGTCAAGACCGGCAGCGCCACGCTTACCCTGGCCGGCGGAGCGGGCAGCTTTGCCCCGGCCACCCTGGCGATCATGGATGGTGGCATCACCGTGGCGGGCGCCGACGTGCTCGACCATGCGCTCCAGGTCTATGTCGCCACGCCGGCACGCCTTTCGTTGACCGGCGGGGACCAGACGATCAACAACCTCACCGGCACGGGCACCCTGGCGCTCAACGGCAATCACCTGATCCTGGCCAATGGCGGCAACTTTGCCGGCACGGTGACGGGCGCGGGCGATGTTGCGCTCGACAGCGGCACGTTCAACCTGGCCAACACCATCACCTCGGCCTCCGGCACGTTCCAGGTGCAGGACGGCAGCACCATGAACGTCTTGTCCAGCGGCACGCTCAATGCCCCGCAAGTGGCCGTGGGCGGCGTGATGAACCTGACCGGCACGGTCAATGCCACCGCCACCACGGTGGACGACGGCGGCACGCTGCACCTGGGCAATGCCAATGGCAGCGCCGGCGGCACGCTCAACACCACCACGCTGGTGGTCGATAACCAGGGCACCCTCACGGGTGTGGGCAGCGTGGGCGGCAGCGCCCAGTTCGGCGGCACCAGCACCGGCACACTGGCACCGGGCAATTCGCCGGGCGTGATCCACTTCACCAATCTGGCGCTGGCAAACCACGCCGTGGCGGTGATGGACGTGGAAGGCGCCGCCGGCGCCGGACTCTCGGCGGCCGATGGCGGCTATGACCAGGTCGTGGTTTCCGGCACGCTGGCAATCGATCAGGGCGCCAGCCTGCAAATTGCCAACAGCACCGGCTTCACCCTGGCGCTGGGCCAGAAAGTCACGCTGTTCCGCTTTGCCCCCGGCGCCGTGTCCGGCCATTTCGGCACGGTCAGCAGCGCCATGGGCAAGGCCGTGGCGTTCAACCTGGCCACCGGCACGCTGGTCGGCCTGGGCGATTATACCCCGGCCAGCTTCGAAGCCGCCTTGGGCAAGAACGCCAACCAGAAAGCGATGGTCGAACAGTTGCGCGTGGCTTCGGCCGGCGGGGTCAACCAGTATTACGGCGGCCGCCTGATCGAATACGCCGCCACCGCACTGGGCAGCGGCAGCAACGCCGATGCCGCCGTGGCCAGCGTCTTCGCCAAGGCTTCGCCCGAAGCCTATGCCGGCCTGGCCCAGCATCTGCGCGTCTCGCTGCTCGACAACCTGCTCGATCTTTCGGGCTATGACATGGTCGACAAGCCCAGCTTTGCCGTCACCGGCGGGTTCGGCACCGGCCAGGCCAAGGGCCGCGATGGTGCGGGCTACAGCCGCCTGGCCAGCACCGACCACCGCTTCAACCTGGGCGTCGCGGCGCAAGTGCCGTTTGCCCGCGCGCAGTTCGGCTTCACCCACAGCGACGGCCATGTGTCCACCGCGCTCATGCGGGGCGATGCCAAGGGCGATCAGTACAGCTTCGGCGTCTCGGTGCCTGTCACCCACGATGGCGCGCTGCGCCTGACCGCTCGCGCCGCCTTTGCCGACTACACGTTCAAGGGCACGCGCGTGACCAACGCAGGCACGGCCAGCTTCGGCGATGTCCACGGCTCGTCCAGCCTCTATGGCGGTGGCCTGGAATATCGCCGCGTCACCGGCAAGCTCTCGCTCGACCTGACCGGGGAAGTGCTGGCCATGGTCAACAAGGTCGATGGCTTTGCCGAAAGCGGCGCCCCCACGCTCGACAGCCTGGCCGTGGCGGCCCAGCGCGACGCGTTCACCGCGCTTTCGGGCGGGATCAAGCTGGGCTATCGCCTGGCCCCGCGGGTTCAGGGCTTTGCCAACGTTTCGGCCGTGCAGGATCTCGACAGCGGCTTGCCCGCGGTGCAGGCCCGCGTGGCCGTGGAAGACACGCTCTTCACCGTGCACAACCCTGGTTTTGCCCGCACCCGCGCCAAGCTGGGATTGGGCGGACAGATCGACCTGTCCGACGCGATCAGCTGGACGTTCGAAGGCAATGTGGGCACTGCTTCCAGCTATGGCGGCAAGACCGCGCTGACGATCCGGTTCTGATCGTCCTTAGCCGGAACGCGCGTTTCGGCACTGTCAGGCGGCAGCCCCCGATGCCGTTTCCCGATGGGCCGCCGTGGTTCTCCTGCCACGGCGGCCTTTCGCGTTGGCGGCATGTGCATGTGCGAAAAAATGTGCGCCTTGTTGCAATGCAATGACGGACGCTGAAACAGCGTCACCGGTTTGACTTTCCCCCACCCTAGTGGCCGCGCCAACACCAGTGAGGGAACCTGTTCAATGTTTTGTCAAAACGCGGCGCGCCGTGGCGCGCGCACTTCTGCCCTGCTTCTGGCCGGCGCGGCCATGGCCCTGCCCGTGTTGGCCGCACCCGCTTTCGCAAGTGCCGCAGAACCCGCCCCCGGACCGGTGGCCGATCCCACGCTCACCAACACGCTCGACCAGATCGTGGTCACCGCGCAAAAGCGCAAGACCGACCTGCAGAAGACCCCGATCGCCATTTCGGTGCTCAGCAGCGAAGCGCTGGCCGATCGCCACATCCAGTCGCTGGTCGATCTGCAATCGGGCGGCGTGCCCAGCCTGCGCGTGGCGCCGTTCTATTCGCGCAATTCGGCGCTGATCATGAACATCCGCGGCATCGGCGTGCTGTCAGACAGCAACCAGCCCGCCCGCGACCAGGGCGTGGGAGTCTATGTCGATGGCGTCTATCTCGGTCGCGCCCAGGGCCTGGGCACCGCGCTTTACGACATCGAGAACATCGAAGTGCTCAAGGGTCCGCAGGGCACGCTGTTCGGCCGCAACACCGAAGGCGGCGCGATCAACATCGTGACCAAGAAGCCCAGCGGCGAATTTCACGCCAACGCCCTGGTCGGCGCCGGCAATTATGGCAGCTACAAGGGCGAGATTCACCTCGACCTGCCCAAGTGGGGCAACCTCGCGGCCAAGATCGACGGCGTCGTCTCGCACCGCGACGGCATGGTGAAAAACCCGCTGGCCGGGCAGACCGATTTCAACTTCTACACCAAGCGCGGCCTGCGCGGCGAAGTGCTGTGGACCCCCACGCCCGATTTCAGCGCCGACTATGCCTATGACACGTCGTACGACGCATCGAGCCCGCTTTATGCCCAGACCATCTCGGCTGGCACGTTGAAGCGCCCGTCGGCTTACCCGCTGGAACCCAACAGGGTGGACGTGGCCGCCGTGGGCGTGGTGCAGCAGCCCAGCGTGGGCAAGACCCACGGCCACCGCCTGCTGCTGGAATGGCACCTCAATCCCAACCTGCAGGTCAAGTCGATCGCGTCCTACCGCGAACTCACCCAGTCGCAGTATGACAACGGCTCTGCCACCACCAGTGCGATCAGCGCCACGGGCAATTTCACCGGCAGCAGCTTTGCCCGCTATTCGCTGGCGCAGTTCCGCCAGAACCAGGCGAGCGAGGAACTGCAACTGCTGGGCGACTATGCGCGGATCAAGTTCGTGGCCGGCGCGATGTGGTATCAGGAAAAGGTGCAGGACAACGCCCAGGCGTTCTACAGCATGAAGTTCACCGATGCCGCCGGCAGCGCCACCACGGTGATCCCCTATGTGAACTATGACGGCGTGACGATCGACCGCGCCAGCCATGTCACCACCACCAGCGTGGGCGTGTTCGGCCAGGGCACCTACACTCCGGCGGTGATGAACGACAGCCTGCACCTGACCGTCGGCGCGCGCTGGACGCACGACAAGAAGGAAGGCCAGCTCTTCACCGTCAACGGCGCCACGCCTTCGGTCAACGGCGTCACCGCGCCGCGCGTGCTCGATGCCAGCTGGTCGCGCGTCGATCCCATGGTCAACCTGGCACTCGATGCCAGCCAGGACGTGCATGTCTATGGCAAGTGGAGCACGGGCTACAAGTCGGGCGGCGCCAACTCGCGCTCGCTGACGTATGCGCCGTTCAACCCCGAAACCGTCTCGATGTTCGAACTGGGCGCCAAGACCGAATTCTGGGGCAAGCGCGCGCGCTTCAACGTGGCCGCCTACACCGGCAGCTACAAGAACATCCAGTTGGATTTCAGCGCCAACTACCTGCAATACGATGCCCAGGGCAACCTGCTCAACACCACCCGCACCACCACCGAAACCCACAATGCGCCGGGCACCGGCCGCCTCAAGGGGATCGAGGCCGATTTCACGGTCAAGCCGATCCCACAGCTCACGCTGGGCGCCAGCTATGCCTATACCAGCGTCAAGATCCCCAACACCTCCAACCCCTTCCCCCAGGCCAACGGCGTGATCATCACCACGCCGATCCCGATCACCCAGGTCTACACGCCCAAGCATGCCGCCAGCGGCACGGTGGACGTGGTCCTGCCGGTTGCCGCATCGGAACTGCGCGTGCACCTCGATGCCAACTATGACAGCGGGTTCTACGCCAACTATGTCGATCCCGGCTTCAACACCACGACAGGCCAAGTCACGCTGGCCCAGCCCAAGGGCGATGCCAGCGTCACCTTCAACGGCCGTGTGAGCCTGGCCGACATTGCGCTCGGGAATTCGGGCGCCCAGATGCAGGTCTCGGTCTGGGGCCGCAACCTCTTCAACGAACAGCACATGTTCTACAAGGCGGCGAGCGCGCTGGTGGGCACCTACGGCTTCTTCAACGAAGCGCGCACCTGGGGCGTGGAAGCACAGGTGCGGTTCTGATGCGCGCCGGGCGCTTCCTTGCGCTCGGCCTCGGGCTTGCCCTTACGGCAAGCCCGGCGCTGGCGCGCGTGCAAGATGCCATCGTCAGCCGGGTGGATGGCGGTGCACTGGTGGTCGATTGGCAGGCCAAGGGGCCGGTCGATGTCTATCTCGCCACGCGGCCCGATGCCCCGCTCAAGGCGGCGCGGCTGGTGCGTGCAGGCGTGCGCAACGGCCATGCCGGGTTCATGGCGCCGGCCAGCCCGCGCCCCTACCTGCGCCTGCGCGATCGCGGCGATGGCACGGTCGTGACGGTGGCCGAACGCCTGCTGCCGCTGGCGCAGGGATCGAACTTCCGCGATCTGGGCGGCTATCCCGCCGCCGATGGCAAGACCGTGCGCTGGGGCCTGCTCTATCGCTCGGGCGCCACCCCGCTCTTGTCTGACCGCGACGTGGCCCTGGTGCGCGGCCTTGGCCTCACCAGCATGGTCGATCTGCGTTCCGATGAAGAGCGCCGCCTGGCACCCACGCGTCTGGCTGGCCAGGTGCACCAGGATGCCGTGGCTTATTCGATGATGGCGCTGTTCGCCGGGGCCCAGGGCGGCAAGATGCCCAGCAACGGGGGCGCGCTCTATCGCAACTTCCCCACGTTGCTGGCGCCGCAGGTCAAGCTGGTGTTCGACCGATTGAAAGTGCATGCCGGCCCGATCGAATACAACTGCTCGGCCGGGCAGGATCGCACCGGGTTCATGACCGCGCTGATCCTGTCCGCGCTCGGCACGCCGCGCGATGTCATCCTGCGCGATTATGACCTCTCCACCGCGCTGCGCCGCCCGGAATGGGAAATGCCGAAAATCGATGCGGCCAAGGCCACCGATCCCGTGGCGAAGATGTTCGCCGGATACCAGGCCAATCCGGCCATGGCCCGGCCGCAGCCGTTGCACGATCCCGATGGCCGCCCGTTCCTGGCCAGCGCCCTGGACGAGATCGACAGCCGCTATGGCTCGGTCGAAGCCTATCTGGCGCAAGTGGCGGGCGTTAGCCCCGCCGATATTGCCGCGCTGCGCCGCACTTATACCGAATAGGCCAGATCGTCTGCCGGGGGCGGCGCATGGCGCGCTGCCCCCCACCACCAGCCCAGCCCCAGCACCAACCACCCCGTCCCCAGCATGAGCGCCCAGGCGCCCATCCCGGTAAGGATCACCGCAATCACCGCCAGGCCCACCATGGGCGAAGCAACGTGCAAGGCCAGGTTGCGCCGGGCATGGCGGCGGAAATGCACGAACACGCACACGTGCAGCAGGGCAAACCCGGTCAACGCGCCAAAATTGACCAGCGTGGCCAGGAAATCCAGCGCATCGCGAAAGGCCAGCGCCACCACCAGCGACAGCGCCGTGGTGGCCAGCATTGCCACCCACGGCGTGTTGTGGCGCGGATGCAGCCGGGCAAACACCGCCGGCACCTGCCCGTCGCGGCCCATGGCATAGAGCACGCGCGCCACCCCCACTTGCATCGGCAGGGCATTGGTAAAGCCCACCACCAGCGCGGTGAACCAGGCAAGGCCGGCGCGCGCCCAGCCGCCCAGGATCAGCGCGGCGATATCGTAATGCGCCCCGTCCAGGCTGGTAAAGCGCTGGCCCACCATGGCATTGCCCAGCACCCAGGTGGACAGCCCGAAGAACACCGTGGCCAGCGCCAGCACCGCCAGGATCGCCCGGCCCAGCGTGCGGCCGCTGCGATCAGCGGTATCCTCGGCCAGGGTGGAAACGGCATCGAACCCCAGGAAGCTGAGCACGCAGACCGACGTGCCCGCCAGCACCCCGTGCCAGGGCAGCGGATCGGCCCAGACCGGCGCGGGGGAAAACGCACGGGCCCAGCCCATAAACGCGATCGCGGCCGCCACCATCACGGCCATCACCACGATCTGCGCCACCACGCTCACCGCGTTGAACGCACTGGTCGATTTGATCCCGAACCAGTTGACCGCCGTGGTAAAGCCCAACAGCGCCACCACCCACACCGCGCGGTCCACCTGCGGCATCAACTGGCCCAGCGCCACGGCCATGATCACATAGACCAGCGAGGGGATCATCAGGTAATCGAGCAGGATCATCCACCCGCCCATGAACCCGGCAAACGGCCCCATCGCCGCGCGGGCAAAGCCATAGAGCGATCCGGCGCTGCGCACCTCGCGCACCATCACGGCATAGCTGGCCGCGGTAAACGCCATGCACAGCCCGCCCAGGATATAGGACAGCGCGATCAGCCCATGCGCCTTGCCCCAGACCACGCCCAGCGTGTTGAGCGGCGCCGTCGGCGCGATCAGCGCCAGGCCATAGCCGACCAGGTGCCAGAACCCCAAGTGCCCATGCAACGCACCGGCCCTACCCCCGCGCGCCTCAACCACGCGCAAACCCTTCCAGCACGTTGGCCACGTTGGTGCCGATGTCCCCCACGGCATAGCCGCCTTCCATCACGAACAGCGTGGGCAGGCCCAGCCCCGCCACGCGCGCGCCGATGCGGGTGAAATCGGGGCTGGCCAGCTTGAAATGACTGATCGGATCTTCCTCGAACGTGTCCACGCCCAGCGAGACGACCAGCGCCTGCGCGCCAAAGGCGGCAATCGCGGCGCAGGCGGTATTCAGCGCGGCCAGCCAGGCATCGGCCCGCGTGCCCCATGGCAGCGGCAGGTTCAGGTTGCAGCCCAGCCCGTCGCCGCTGCCGGTCTCGTCGGCAAAGCCGGCAAAGAACGGATATTCCACCGCCGGATCGCCATGGATGGAGGCAAAGAACACGTCGGCCCGGTCATAGAAGATCGCCTGCGTGCCATTGCCGTGGTGATAGTCCACGTCGAGCACCGCCACTTTCCCCACCCCGGCGTCACGCATCGCCTGCGCGGCAATGGCGGCGTTGTTGAGATAGCAAAAGCCGCCCATCGCCCGCGGCCCCGCGTGATGGCCCGGCGGCCGGCACAAGGCAAAGGCGGCGCGCTGCCCGCCCAGCACCGCGCTCGCCCCGGTCAGCGCGCAATCGGCGCTGGCCTGCACGGCGGCCCAGGTGCCCGCGGTGATCGGCACTGCGGCATCGATGCTGTAGAACCCCAGCTTGCCATCGATATGCGCCGGGGGGCGGTCCTGGCGCAGGTCGCGCGCCGGCCAGGCATAGGGCAGCGCATCGCCGGTTTCGCCCAGCGCGCTCCATTCATCCCACGCACTGGCAAGGAAATCGAGGTAATCGGGGGCATGAACCCTTTCCAGCGGGCCACGGCCATGCGGCGTGGGCGCCACCACCCGGCCCAGGGCGCGGGCGGTCACGCTGGCCAGGATCTGCTCCACCCGCGCCGGCATTTCAAAGCACGGCACGATCCGCCCACGATAGAATTCGCCCGCGCCATGGTGCAGGCGATGCGCGTCGCTGTGGATCGTCAACATGATGCCCCCCGGCTGCAATCCTGTGATCGCAGTATCATGACGTATTCATCGGCCAAGGCAAGCCACTTATCGCTGGTACAGCCGCCAGATCAGGGCGTGGCGCACATGGGCCACGCGCGGCTGGCGCAGCGCGGCGGGCGACCACAGCAGGTGATAGCTCAGATGGTCCTGCTCGGCCGCCGTGCCGGGAATTTCCATCAGGTCCCCGGCATCGAGATGATCGCGGCACAGGTATTCGGGCAAGACCGTCCACCCATGCCCGCCGCTCAACAGCCCGCGCAAGCTGCGCACATCAAGGCCCACCATCGCCGGCGTGGTGAGTTCGGGATTGAGGCCATTGTGCCGCAACCAGTTGTCGATCAACGGATAATCGAGCCCGTACGAGAGCAGCGGCAGCCCTGCCAGGAAAGTCGCCAGGTCGCTGCCCGCCGCAATCGCGGTGCGCAGGCGCTCCACCACGGCAGGCGCTGCCACGGCGCGGGTCGCCTCGTCGCGCAAGTGTTCGCCGCGCAGGCGCCGGTCCGCGGCGGGAAAGCCCGAAACACCAAGGTCTGCCTCGCCATGGATCAGCATCCGCTCGATCTCGCCCCGCGTGCCACCGTGCAGGCGCACGCGAATACCGCTTTCCAGGAGGGCGCCCAATTGCGGCGCCACCACTTCCGAGAGGAAATCGGGATGCCCCACGATCTGGATCGATCCGGCCAGGTGCGCCGAACGCGCGCGCGCCTGCGCCAATGCGGCTTCGGCCTGGTCCAGCCGGTCGCCGATATCGGATGCCAGTTCGTCCGCCGTGCCGGTGGGCACCACGCCGCGTCCGTGCCGCTCGAACAAGGGGCGGCCGATAGTCTCCTCCAGGCTGGCGATCTGCTGGGAAATGGCCGGCTGGGTCAGCCCCAGGTTGCGCGCCGCCGTGGTGAACGATCGCTGGCGATAGACTTCGACAAAGGCGCGCAGGCGGTTGAGCGACATGGCGCCATCCATAAGCAAATTTATGGCTGTTGGCCACACCGCTTGTTGGCGCGGCCCGGACCGTGCGCCTAGATGCCCTCTGGCCACGCCCGATGCCCTCCGCCAAGCCTTTCAGGAACCCGCCCATGCTCACCGATTGCCTTTACCAGGCCAGTGCCACCGCCACCGGCGGGCGCGAAGGCCAGGCTTCGACCAGCGACGGATCGCTGCATGTCTGGCTCGATCTGCCGGCCGAACTGGGCGGGCGGGGCCACGGCAACAATCCCGAACAGCTCTTTGCCACAGGCTATGCCGCGTGTTTTCTCAGCACGATGAAAACGCTTAAGAACCAGGGACATGCGCTGCCACCGAGCGATGCCCGCGTCACGGCCACGGTCGGGCTTGGCCCCCGCCCCGAAGGGGGTTTCGGCCTGGCGATCACGCTTTTGGTCTCCTTGCCGGGCATGGATCCAAATCGCGCCCAGGCGTTGATGGAGGCCGCCCACGGCGCCTGCCCTTATAGCCGGGCGATCGCGGGCAATGTCCCTGTTCACCTTTCCTTGGCATGATCGCATTCGCCGATCGGCCGATCCGGAGCACGTCCATGAAGATTCTTATGGTCCTCACCTCGCATAGCGATCTTGGCAGCACCGGGCACAAGACCGGCTTCTGGCTGGAGGAATTCGCCGCGCCCTATTACGTCTTCCGCGACGCGGGCGCGCAACTCGTCCTTGCCTCGCCCGCCGGCGGCCAGCCGCCGCTCGATCCGCGCAGCGACGAACCCGATGCGCAGACCCAAGCCACCGCCCGCTTCCGCGCCGATCCGGCCGCACAGGCCGCGCTTGCCCACACCCGGCCGCTGGCCGATGTCGATCCCGCCGATTTCGATGCCGTGTTCTATCCCGGCGGCCATGGCCCGCTGTGGGATCTGGCCGAAAGCGCGGTATCGATCGACCTGATCGAAGCATTCGATCGCGCCGGCAAGCCGCTTGGCCTGGTGTGCCACGCCCCGGGCGTGCTGCGCCATGTCAAGCGCGCCGATGGCCGCCCGATCGTCGCCGGGCGCCCGGTCACCGGCTTTTCCAACAGCGAGGAAGACGCTGTCGGCCTCACCGATGTGGTGCCGTTCCTGATCGAGGATGAGTTCAAGGCCCAGGGCGGCGATTATCGCAAGGGGCCGGACTGGGGCGTGTTCACCCTCGAAGACGGCAACCTCGTCACCGGGCAGAACCCGGCCAGTTCCGAAGCGGTGGCGCGCATCCTGCTGCGCCAGTTGCAAGCGGCCTGAACGAAAGCAGCCCGATCCCATGTCCCTCGTTCCCACACGCTGGCTCGCGCCGATGCTGTTCTCGGTGAAAACCGTATCGGCCGGGTTCCTTGCCCTGTGGATCGGGCTGTGGGTCGGGCTGCCCATGCCGTTCTGGGCGATGACCACCGCGTTCATCGTCTCCAACCCGCTCGCCGGGGCCACCCGCTCCAAGGCGATCTACCGCGTGATCGGCACGTTCCTGGGCGCGGTCTTTGCCGTGGCGGTGGTGCCGGTGCTGGTCGATACGCCGATGGTGCTTTCCAGCGTCCTGGCGCTGTGGGTGGGCGCGTGCCTCACCGTCTCGCTGCTCGATCGCTCGGCGCGGTCCTACACCCTGATGCTGGCGGGCTATACCGCGGCGATCATCGCGTTTCCTTCGGTCAATCATCCCGAAGCCGTGTTCGACACCGGTGTTGCCCGCGTCACCGAAATCACCCTGGGCATCGTGGCCGCCACGCTTACCCACAGCCTGTTCCTGCCGCAATCGGTGGCCGTGCCGCTGGGTGCGCGCCTGGAACGCTGGCTGGGCGATGCGCAAGCCTGGCTGGCCGATTGCGTGCGCGAAAGCGGCCCCCCGCGCCAATCCGTGCGCGAGCAGCAGCAATTGGCGGTCGACGTGGTCGATTGCGCGCTGATGGCCATTCACGTGCCCTATGATACCTCGCACTGGCGCGAGGCGACCGGCACCCTGCGCGCGCTGCTCGAACGCATGATCCTGTTGCTGCCGCTGCTTTCGGGCCTGGCCGATCGTCGCAGCGCCATCGCCACCGAAGATCATGATGGCGAACCCTGCCTCGATCCCGATCTGGCCGCCGCGCAGACCGCCACCCGCGCATGGATCGCGGCTGGCTGCCCCGCGCAAGATCGCCCCGCGATTGCCGTGCCCGAAAGCGTGCGCCCCGCCGTGTGGCACGATCTGCTCGCCACCAGCTATCGCGTGCGTCTGGCGCAAGTGGTCACGCTGCTGGCCGATTGCCGCCAGGCACTCGATCACTTGCGCGATCCGCACCTGCCGCTGCCGGCCTCGTTGCGCAGCCCGCGCGCCGCGCTGCGCCTGCACCAGGATCTGGGCCATGCGCTGATGGCCGGCCTTGCCGCCACCGTGGCGGTGATTGCCTGCTGCGCGCTGTGGATCTATTCCGGCTGGGCCGATGGCGCCGGCGCGGCGGCGATGACAGCGGTGTTCTGCTGCCTGTTTGCCGCGATGGACAATCCGATCCCGGTGATCCTGCGCTTTGGCGTGGCGATCTGTGCGGGGGTGCCGCTCGCGGGCATCTATCTGTTCGGCGTGCTGCCCTATGTCAGCGATTTTGCCGCGATGGCGCTGGTCATGGCGCCGCCGCTGCTGCTGATTGCCGCATTCATTCCCCATCCGCGCCTGGGCGGCCAGGCCACCGCCATGGCCATGGGCTTTTGCAGCGCGCTGGCCATCCAGGAAAGTTTCCACCCCGATTTCGAGCGGTTCGTGAACAGCAACATCGGCCAGGTCCTGGCCGTGGTGCTGGCCGCCGGGTTCACCGCCGGCTTGCGCAACCTGGGCACCGACGTGGCGATCGCGCGGCTGCTGCGCGCGCTGCAGCGCGATCTGGTGCGCCTGTCCACCACGGGCAGCCCGCCCGATCCAGGCCTGGCGCTCGCCCGCGTGATCGACCAGACGGCGCTGCTCACCCAGCGGTTGGGCGCCGATACCACCGGTGCGCTGGCTGCGCAGGCCGCCTTGCGCGAAGTGCGCCTGGCGATCAACCTGGTGGCGATCCAGCACGCCCGCGCGGCCGCACCGCTCCACCAGCAACGCGCGCTATCCAGCCTGCTGCGCGAAGCGGCGCGTTACTTCCGCGCGTGGCGGCCCGATGGAACACCGCCGCCCGACGCCCGCCTGCAGCACCGCATCGATCGCGCCCTGCGCCTGATCCTCAAGGATAACGCGGCCGTCACTCCGCCGCCCTTGCCGTTCGGCCACCCCGACGCGCCCGATGCGCCCCACGCCATCGCCGCGCTGATCGCGTTGCGCCGCAATCTTTTCCCCAACAGCCCAGGCCCGGCCCTGCCGGCCCCAGGAACCTTTATCCCCGTGGTGGAGCCATCGGCATGAACGCCCCGCACCCCGCCTTTTCCGAATACATGTTCGGCGAAGTCTTCGTGGCTTCCGCGCCGGTCACGGCCACCGTGGCGCTGATCCTGGCGCTGATCGTGCACCGCGTGCTGGTGGCCCTGCGCTTCTATCGCTGGGTCTGGCACCCGGTCCTGTTCGATACTGCCATGTTCGTGGCGTTCTGGGCGCTGCTTGTGCGCTTTCCCCAGTTGATCAATGGATGGCTCTGATGTCGCTGCTTGCTTCCCCCGCTTTTCGCAAGACCGTGCAGATCGGTGTCACTGGCGCGATCCTCGTCGTCGCCGCCATCGGCGCACGCAATCTCTGGCTGCATTACCAGGCCGATCCCTGGACCCGCGATGGCCGCGTGCGCGCCGACGTGGTGCAGGTGGCGCCCGATGTGCAGGGCCTGGTCACCCGCGTGGCCGTGGCCAACGACCAGCCGGTGCACAAGGGTGACGTGCTGTTCCAGATAGACACCGCCCGCTATGCCCTGGCCGTGCGCGAGGCCGAAGACGCGATTGCCCAGGCCGATGCCGGCATCACCCGCGCCCGCGTTGCCCTGGCCGAAGCCCGGCGCGAGGCGGCGCGCAACCGTAGCCTGGGTGACCTGGTGCCGCTGGAAGTGACCCAGCAAAGCGAAACCAAGGTTGCCGATGCCCAGGCCCAGCTCGCCACCGCGCAAGTCATGCGCGAAAACGCCTTGAGCCAACGCGAACTGGCCCGGCTCAACCTGTCGCGCACCACCGTGCGCGCTTCGGTCGATGGTACGATTTCCGACCAGACACTGCGGCCTGGCAACTATGTCGCGCCGGGCAAGGCGGTCATGGCCCTGGTCGATAGCAGCAGCTTGCGCATCGAGGGCTATTTCGAGGAAACCAAGCTGGCCCATGTGCATGTGGGCCAGGTGGCCACGGTACGCCTGATGGGCGAGGATCGCCTGCTCAAGGGCCATGTCACCTCTATCGCCATGGCGATCGAGGATCACGATCGCACCGGCAGCGCCAGCATGCTGCCCTCGATCAACCCAAGCTTTTCCTGGGTGCGCCTGCCCCAGCGCGTGCCGGTGCGCATCGCGCTGGATGAACGCCCCGCCGATGTCGCGCTGATCGCCGGGCGCACCGCCTCGGTCACGCTGGCGCCCGATGACCGGACCAATGATCGGAAGGAGCACGCCCGGTGAAGCGCACACTGCTGATCGGTGCCGGTCTGCTCGCGCTGGCCGGCTGCAAGGCGGTGGGGCCGGATTACCACCTGCCGCAAGATGCCGCGATCCAGCGCCCCGCGGCGCAGGGCGCGTTCCAGTCTGCCCCGGCGACGCTGACCACCGCCGATCCCCTGCCGGCGCGTTGGTGGCATCTCTATGATGATCCCGTGCTCGATGGGCTGGAGGAACAGGCGCTGGCCGCCAACACCGACTTGCGCGTGGCCGCCGCCAACCTGGCGCGCGCCCGCGCTGTCACGGCTGTCGCCGAAGGCGGCAAGGAACCCGATTTCAGCGTTTCGGCCGGTGCCCAGCACGCCCGCCTTTCGGGCGAATCCTATCTTCAGGAAGAGCAATTGCCGGTGGCCAACATTGGCGATGTCGGCGCGGAAATGAGCTACCAGGTCGATCTGTTCGGCCGCATCCGCCGCCAGATCGAGGCCGCCCGCGCCGACGAAGCGGCCCTTGCCGCCACGCAGGATGCGGTGAAAGTCACCGTCGCGGCCGATGTGGCGCGCGCCTATGTTGGCGTCTGCGCCGCGCACGAGGCCGAGGATCTGGCCCAGCGCGCGATCACCCTGCAAGGCCACCTGGTGGATATCAACCGCCGCCTGGTCGCTGCCGGGCGCAGCGCCACGCCCGATGTCACCGCCGCGCAAGGCCGCCTCGCCCAGGCCCAGGCCCTGCTGCCCACCTATCGCGCCGCCGCGCGCGCCGCGCTCTATCGCCTCGCCGCGCTCACCGGCAAAGTGCCGGCGGATTACCCGCGCGAGGCGGAAAGCTGCCGCGCCGTACCCGAACTGCGCGTGCCCCTGCCGGTGGGCGATGGCGCCGCACTGCTGCGCCGCCGCCCCGATGTGCGCGCCGCCGAACGCCAACTGGCCGGTGCCACCGCGCGCATCGGCGTGGCCACGGCCGATCTCTACCCTTCCATCGGCATTGGCCTCTCGGGCGGGTCCACCGGCTTTGTCAAAGACCTCGGCCTGCCTGCGGCCAATCGCTGGTCGATCGGCGGCCTGCTGCACTGGACGATCCCCGGCGCCGGGGCGCGCGCGCGGGTCAAGGCCGCCGATGCCAATGCCGATGCCGCGCTCGCCCATTTCGACGGCGTGGTGCTGGGTGCCTTGCGCGAAACCGAAACGGCGCTGGCCACGTACGCCGAAAACCACGATCGCCACGCCGCGCTGGACGAGGCGCTGGCATCCGCCCGTACCCAGGCCGACCAGGCCCGCCGCCTGCGCGAGGCCGGCCGCGCCGCGATCACCACCGACATCGGCGGTCGCCAAGGCGTGATCGGCGCGCAAGCCGCCGTGCTCAATTCGCGCGCGGAAATCGCCAACGACCAGATCAACCTGTTCCTGGCCCTGGGCGGGGGTTGGTGAATTGCCCCACCTTCGTCATTCCCGCGCAGGCGGGAATCCAGTAGCACCCAGGCATGAAGGATGACTTCGCCCCAGCGGTTTACATTCTTGCGTCAGCCCGAAACGGCACTTTGTATGTGGGCACCACGTCAAACCTTATCCGCCGCGTGGCGCAGCATCGCGCTGACCACTTCGATGGCTTCAGCTCCCGCTACGGAACCAAGACGCTCGTCTGGTTCGAAATGCATGCGACGATGGAACAGGCGATTTTGCGCGAGAAGCGGATCAAGAAATGGAACCGCGCGTGGAAGCTCAAACTGATCGAGGAAGCCAATTCAGCGTGGCGCGACCTCGCCACCGATCTGGGATTCGACCCGTTGCGCTGACTGGATTCCCGCCTGCGCGGGAATGACGAAGTTTATCGAACGGAGGGCAGGAACGGTTCTGTTGCATGCTCCCAAGCCGCAACTTTCCCTTCGTCATTCCCGCGCAGGCGGGAATCTAGTTCCCACGGCCAATGGCTGAGCCAGCCGGCTCTGGCCCTACGCCGGCGTGTCAGTTCAAACCGCCTCGAACCCCGCCTGCAACGGCACCTGGCGTATGCGCTTGCCCGTGGCGGCAAAGATTGCGTTGGCCACCGCCGGCGCAATCACGGCCGCAGGTGGTTCGCCCATGCCGCCCGGCGCATTGTCCGTCGGCATCACGTGGGTGATCACGCGTGGCGCCTCGTTCATGCGCAAGGGGCGCACATCGTGATAGTTGGACTGGGCAATGCGCCCCTTGTCCAGCGTCACCCCGCCATAGAGCGCGGCCGACAGGGCAAAGGTCACGCCGCCCTCGATCTGCGCTTTCACGCCCAGCGGATTTACCGCCGGTCCGCAATCGACCGCCACGGTCACCTGCGGCACGGCAATCTGCTTGTCCGCGCCCACTTTGACATGGGCCACCGCCGCCAGGCACGTATCCCAGATGTGCAGCACGGCCAGTCCCAGCCCTTCGCCCTTGGGCAGGGCCTTGCCCCAGCCGGCCTCTGTCGCCGCCTTTTGCAGCACGGCCCGCGCGCGCGGATCGGTAATCTGCGCCAGGCGCCAGGCCAGCGGGTCCCGCCCCGCCGCCAGTGCCAGTTCGTCGGCAAAGCTTTCGATCACGAAGGTGTTGCGCAGGCCGCCCACGCCGCGCCACCAGCCGGTGGGCATCGGGCTTTCCGATTGACGGAAGGTGACCAGTTGCGCCTGCGCGGCATAGAGCGGGGCCAGCGCGCCATCCACGGCATCGTCGTCCACGCCGTTGAACTTCTCGCCCAGCAGGCGCGCCATCACCGAAGAGCCGGCGATGCGGTGTTCCCAGGCCAGGACCTTGCCGCCGTTGTCCAGGCTGGCACTGATGCGATCGGCATAGGCCGGGCGCACCACATCGTGCTGGATGTCTTCCTCACGCGTCCACACCAGCTTCACCGGATAGGGCACTTTGGCCGCCAGGCTCACGGCGCGTTCCACCATGTCGGTTTCCAACCGCCGGCCAAAGCCGCCGCCCATCAGGAAGTTGTGCAGCCGCACTTTGTCTTCGGGCAGGCCCAGCACGCGGGCCGCAGCGGCGCGCGCGTCGCTCGGCACTTGCGTTCCGGTCCATACTTGCGCGCCCTGCGGGGTGACGTGGGCGGTGCAATTGCCCGGCTCCATCGTGGCGTGGGCCAGGAACGGCTGGTGATAGACCGCTTCCACCGTCTTGGCGGCGCCGGCGCGCGCGGCGGCCAGATCGCCCTGGGTCTTGGCCGTCACGCCGGGCTTGGCCACGGCCGCGTCGAGCGCAGCCACGACCTGCGACTGGCTTACGCCGGCATTGGCGCCTTCGTTCCAGGTGGGTGCGGCCGCTTCCAGGCCCTTCTTCGCGGTCCACAGGCTGTCTGCCGTCACGAACAGGCAATCGTCCAGCGCGATCACGTCGGCCACGCCCGGCACAGCCTTGGCGGCAGCGGCATTGTGGCTGGCCAGCTTGCCCCCGAACACCGGCGATTGCGCCAGCGTGGCAACTTTCATGCCCGGCAGCGTCACGTCGATGCCGAACAGGGCCTTGCCCCGCACTTTGTCGGCCGAATCGAGACGCTTGGTGTCCTTGCCGATCACCCGCCAGGCGGCTGCCGGTTTGGGCGTCGCATCGGTAGGCACATGGGCGGCGGCATCGGCCACCAGCGCGGAAAACGGCAGGCGCTTGCCCGATGCGGGGTTTACCACCGCGCCATCGGCCAGGGTCAGCCCGTCAGGCATCACTTTCCACGCCCTGGCCGCGGCATCGACCAGCGCCGCGCGCGCATTGGCCGCGGCCTGGCGCAGCGGTTTCCACAACTCGCGGATCGAGGTGGAACCGCCCGTGCCTGTGTCGATCGGCGCAAACCGGGCCTTGTCCGCCTCGGGTATCGAAACTTTCACCGCGCTGGGCGCCAGGCCCAGCTCTTCGGCCACCAGCATGGTCAGCGCGGTCATGATGCCCTGGCCCATTTCGGTCTTGGGCAGGGCGAGCGAGACGGCACCATCGGGCAGCACCGCCAGATAGCCATTGGCCGAAAGCTGCGTCGGCGCGGCCGACAGCGCACGGTGCAACGGCACGACCAGCGCGCCCGCCAGCACGGCAGAGCCGGCCAGGAAACCGCGGCGCGAGGTGGCGGCAGATACGGTCATCGTCTTCCCCCTCACGCCGGAAGCGTATCGGCGGCGCGATGGATCGCGGCGCGGATACGGTTATAGGTGCCACAGCGGCAGATATTCCCGCTCATCCCGGCGTCGATCGCGGCATCGTCGGGCTTGGGATTGGCCTTGAGCAGCGCAGCGGCCGCCACGATCTGCCCGGGTTGGCAATAGCCGCACTGGACCACGTCCAGCTCTTCCCAGGCCGCCGCCAGGGCCTGGCCCAGCGGTTGGCCGGTCAGGCCTTCCACCGTGGTCACGGCCTTGCCGGCCACGGCCGAAACCGGCGTCTGGCAGGCGAACAGGCGTTCGCCGTCTACCAGCACGCTGCACGCGCCACACAGGCCCGCTCCGCATCCGAACTTCACGCCGGTTACCCCGGCGATGTCGCGCAGCGCCCACAGCAGTGGCATGTCGTCTGCCACGGCCAGCGTGCGTTGCTTACCATCGATCGTCAGCGAAACGGGCATGTGCAGTGCTCCAGCCTGGAACCTGATCTAGGCGATCAGTGCAGGGTCTTGAGGTAGGCGATCACGTCGGCGCGCTTCTTGGCATCGGGAATGGCCACGACCATGCGCGTGCCCGGCACCAGCTTGCCCGGCGCGGTCAGGAACGCGTCCAGCGTCTTGGGGTCCCAGGTCTTGCCCGAATTCTTGAGCGCGGTGGAATAGGCAAACGGGGTGGAGCCGGCCTTGCGGCCCACCACGCCCCACAGGTTCGGCGCGGCAAAGCCCTTGGCGCCGGCGGTGTTCACATGGCACATCTGGCACTGCTGCTTGAACGTGGCGGCCCCGGCGCCGGCGTTCTGGGCGTGGGCCGCAGGCGCCGTCACGCTTGCAGCCAGGCCGATCAGGGCAGAAACAAACATTGGGATACGACGCATTATCGATCGTCCTTCAGGTTTTGATCGCGAAAATCCCGGCACCGCCTGGCACCGGGATCGTAAACTGGGATCGAAGACTTGGCCGTTTCCGGCCGCTGCCAACGCCATGATTGTGCACGATCCGCTGGCAAAGGTCCATCGATTCAGGCAGGCCTGCGCGCCTCACACGCCCAGCCGATCGCGCAGCGTGTACCACAGCGATCCCAGCGTGGAGAGCAGCGCGCGCAAGCGCTGCCCGCCGGGAAACGGCAGGTGCGGCAGATTGCCGAACACGTCGAAGCGCGCATGCTGCCCGCCGATCGCCTCGGCCAGCAGGCGGCCCAGCAACTGCGTGGTGGTCACGCCATGGCCACTGTCGCCGTGCGAATAATAGACGTGGGGTGACAGCCGGCCGATCTGCGGCATGCGGCTCAGCGTCATGGCAAAGGTGCCGCTCCACGCAAAGTCCAGCTTCACGTCCTTCAACTGCGGGAATGTCTTGACCAGGCCGGGGCGGATCTTGGCTTCCACGCTCGCCGGGTCCTGCCCGCCATAGACGATCCCGCCACCATAGAGCAGGCGCCCGTCTGCCGTGCGGCGGAAATAGTCGAGGATGTAGTTGGCATCTTCCACGCAGGCATCGCTGGGCAGAAGCTGCGCCGCCAGGTCGCCCAGCGGCTCGGTCGTGACGATCTGGCTCGACACCGGCATGATCTGCCCCGAAAGCCGCGGCATGGTCTTGCCCAGATAGGCATTGCCGCACACCACCAGCGTGTCGGCCACCACCTCGCCCTGCGCCGTCGTCACGCGCGGTCGCGGCCCGGCTTCGTCCACGCGCAACACCTGGCTGTGCTCGAACAGGCGCCCGCCCAGCGCCTCGAACGCGGCGGCTTCGCCCAGCAGGTAGTTGAGTGGGTGGAAATGGCCACGCAAGGGATCGAGAATGCCGCCGACATACCGGTCGCTCTGCACATGGGCGCGCAGCCCTTCGCGATCGAGCACCGCGATGGTCTTGTGGCCATGCGCGGCCCATACCTTGGCCTCTTCCTCCAGCCCGCGCATCTGCTTGGCCGTCAGCGCCACGCCCAGCCCGCCATCCACCAGGTCGCAAGCGATGCCATATTTGCCCACGCGTTCGCGGATGATGGCCGCGCCTTCCAGCGCCACTTTGCCAAGCTCGCGCGCCACGGCGGGCCCGTGCCGCGCCTCCAGCACATCCAGCCCGCGCGAATAGCCGTTGATCAATTGCCCGCCATTGCGGCCCGATGCGCCCCAGCCCACCCGCTCGCTTTCCAGCACGATCGTGTCGATGCCACGCTCGGCCAGTTCCAGCGCCACCGAAAGCCCGGTAAATCCGGCCCCGATCACGCAGACCGTGGCCCTGTGCGCCCCTTGCAGCACGGGCCGCTGCGGCGCGGGATTGGCGCTCGCGGCATACCAGGTGGGCATGCCGGCGTAGGAGGGCATAGCCTGCCCCATTACAGCAGGCCCAGGTAGGTGTCGTATTCGAACCGGTCGATCTGCGCCAGGAACGCGGCGCGGTCCTGCTGCTTGCACGCCAGGAAGATATCGCGGAAGCGCGCGCCGAACATGCCCTCGGCCCGCGCCGAAGCGGCAAAGGCAGCTTGTGCCACGCCCCATTCCACCGGCAGCGGCGCGCCTGCGCCGGGGTGAAGCGGGTCTTGCGCGGGCGGCGGCATCACGCCTTCCTCGATCCCTTGCAGCATCGCGCCCAGCATCGCCGCCATGGCCACGTGCGGGTTCACGTCCGCCCCGGAAATGCGATGCTCGATCCGCGTCGCCTTGGCATCGCCCACGATCACCCGCACCGCGGCCGATCGGTCGTCGATGCCCCAACTGGCCGAAACCGGCGCATGGGCATCGGGGCGGAAACGGCGGAACGAATTGTAGTTGGGTGCGAAGGCCAGCATCGTTTCGGGCATCGCCGCCAAAAGCCCGGCCACGGCGTGCAGCAGCATATCGGCCGGGCCACCTTCGGGCCGGGCCAGCACGTTCTTGCCGGCGGCATCGTTGAGGCTGGCGTGGATATGCATCCCGCTGCCCGAACATTCGCCATAGGGCTTGGCCATGAACGTGGCGCCCAGGCCGTGGTGGGCGGCCAGCGCGCGCACGATCCGCTTCATAAGCACGGTATCGTCGGCCGCCGCCAGTGCATCGGCGCGGTGCAGCAGGTTCAGCTCATACTGGCCCGGCCCCGCCTCGCTGATCACGGCATCAGCCGGAATGCCCATGGCGTGGGCCAGGGCCATGATCTCGTCGAACAGCGCGGCATGGGCGGAAAGCGCGGTGGTCGAAAGCGTGTCGTTGCGGCGCAGGTTGCCATCGGGCGGCACCGGCACGCCGCCTTCCAGGCGATAGAGATAGAATTCCAGCTCCGTCGCCACCACCGGGGTCAACCCGCGCGCGGCATAGCGGGCCAGCAGCGCGGTCAGCATGCCGCGCGGATCGGCCACCACCGGGCCGCCGTCCTTGTCCACCATGCCCAGGAACACTTGCGCGCTGTCCTCGCCCAGCCAAGGCGCCTTGCTCCAACGCCCCGGCACCGGCCAGCACAGCCCGTCCGGATCGCCCGTGCCGAACGCCAGGCCCGCGCCGGCCACATCGCAACCCCAGGCATCGAGCGCAAAGACCGACAGCGGCATCGGCAGGCCCTTGGCCGCCAGGGCCAACGCCTTGTCGCGCACCAGCCATTTGCCCTTGGGCGCGCCGTTCACGTCGGTGAGGAAAGCCTCCACCCGCGTGACTTCAGGATGAGCGGCGAGCCAGTCGGCAAAGGAGGATACGGTTTCTTGCGTCATGGTGTGATCACATATGAAAACCCGGCCTGCCTGTCCAGCCCGGATCGCACCGCCCGATCTGGCTTTTCCGGCCGATCCGGTCATTTTCCTGCCACGAAAGCCCCGACTCGATGGGCCGAGCCACCTTGCGCGGCGCGTCACAATCACTATTAGTGATCACACATTGCAAAAGCCGGATCGATCATAGCCATGACCAGTGCGCCCCCCATCCTGCCCACTCGCCTGCCGGCCCACCACGTGATCGGCGGCGCCAGCGTGCCGGCCGCATCGGGCGCCACGCTCGACACCGTCAACCCCGGCACCGGCCAGGTGATCGGCACACTGCCCGCCGGCGATGCCCAGGATGTGGACCGCGCCGTCGCCGCCGCCCGGGCCCGCTTCGAAAGCGGCCAGTGGCGCGACATGAAGCCGGCCCAGCGCAAGAAGCTGATGCTCACCCTGGCCGACAAGCTGGAAGCAGCGGCGGAAGAATTCGCGGTGCTCGAAACCATCGATTCGGGCAAGCCGATCGGCGACACCCGCGGCGTCGACGTGCCCCTGGCGCTGGGCACCTTGCGCTTCTATGCCGAAGCGGTGGACAAGATCCATGGCGAGGTCGGCCCCACCGGGCCCGACAAGTTCTCCTATGCCGTGCACGATCCGCTCGGCGTAATCGGCGCGATCGTGCCGTGGAACTTCCCGCTGCTGATGGCCATGTGGAAAATCGCCCCAGCCATCGCCATGGGCAATTCGATGGTGGTCAAGCCTTCGGAACTGTCCTCGCTCACCGCGCTACGCTTTGCCGAACTGGCGCTGGAAGCCGGCATTCCCGACGGCGTGCTCAATGTCGTCACCGGCACGGGCCAGGATGCCGGCGCGGCCCTCGCACTGCACAACGACGTGGACATGATCACCTTCACCGGCTCGGGGCCGGTGGGCCGCCAGTTGATGCGCTATTCGGCCGACAGCAACTTGAAGCGCGTGAGCCTGGAACTGGGCGGCAAGAGCCCGCACATCGTCTTTGCCGATTGCCCCGATCTCGATCGCGCGGCCCAGGCCGCCGCCTGGGGCATCTTCTACAATGCCGGCCAGGTCTGCACCGCTGGCTCGCGCCTCCTGGTGCAGCGCTCGATCCACGCCGAATTCGTGGAGAAAGTGCTGGCCGTGGCCAAGACCATCCGCCCCGGCGATCCGCTCGATCCGGCCACGCAACTGGGCGCGGTGATCAGCGAAAGGCAGCTGGAAGGCGTGCTCACCCGCATTGCCCGCGCGCAGCAGGAAGGCGCCACGCTGCGCCTGGGCGGGGGCCGCGCGCGCAGCGAAAGCGGCGGCTTCTACCTTGATCCCACGGTGTTCGACGCGGTCAGCAACGCCAGCAGCCTGGCGCAGGAAGAAGTGTTCGGCCCCGTCCTGGCGGTGGTCCCGTTCGACACGCCCGAACAGGCGCTGGCGCTGGCCAACGACACGCCATACGGCCTTGCTTCGGGCCTGTGGACCGGCTCGATCGACATTGCCCACGCCTTTGCCCGGCGCCTGCGGGCGGGCCTGGTCTGGGTCAACGGGTGGGACGCGTGCGACATCACGATGCCCTTTGGCGGGTTCAAGCAATCCGGCTTTGGCCGTGACCGCAGCCTCCATGCGCTTTACAAGTATGCCGACATGAAATCGGTCACCATCTCCACCCCTGCCCTGTCATCGCTGGGCGTGCTGCCGGCATGACCCGCCCACTGCTCGGCGTGTCGTGCTGCCTGCGCCCGGGCGGGGCAGAGCCGGTGCACGGCGTGATCGACCGCTATCTGCGCGCGCCCGCCGCCCATGCCGATGCCGACGTGGTGCTGGTTCCGGCGCTGCCCGGCCTTACCGATTGGGCCGCGCTGGCCAGCCGGCTCGATGGGCTGCTGCTCACGGGCAGCCCCTCCAACATGGAGCCTTGGCGCTATGGCGCCAGCAGCGGGGACGGCCCGTTCGATCCCGCACGCGATACCACCACGCTGGCGCTGGGCGATGCCATGCTGCGCGCGGGCAAGCCGGTGTTCGGCATCTGCCGGGGGTTTCAGGAATTGAACGTGGCCTTTGGCGGCACGTTGCAAACCCTGCCCGCCGATGGCCCGGTTGCTCACCACGCGCCCGACGGGGTGAGCCTGGAAGCGATGTTTGCCGCCACGCATCCCGTCAGCCTCACGCCCGGCGGCATTCTCGCGTCCGCGCTGGGCGATACGATCACCGTCAACACCGTTCACTACCAGGGCGTGGCCACGCTCGGCCAAGGCCTCACCGTCGAAGCGATCGCGCCCGATGGGCTGGTAGAGGCATTTTCGGCGCAAGTGGGCAAGGCCCAGGTGCTCGCCGTGCAGTGGCACCCGGAATGGGATGCCGATACCAACCCGGCTTCGGCCTGGTTCTTCAACCGGCTGGGGCAAGTGCTGCGCGGTGGTTGACGAGGCCCCTGGCGCAGGGGCAGATTGGCCCTGTGGCACAGGAATGATTTGCGATTGACCGCGCCCGTGCTGGCGCATAAGTGTGATCGCAGATAACGGGAAAAACCCCGCAACGATATAAACAAGACGTCACGCAGGCAGGCATGTCCACACCACCGCTTCGGGCGCCGATCAGGCGGCGCCAGAGGCAACCTTTGGTCTTGCGCCGATGATTTTGGGGAAATTGCCACCGATGAGGATCTTGCCGCGATGAACAGCGCATCAAACAGCAGCAAGGGCGCGTTCCTGGCCGTGCTGAGCGCGCCGGCTGCCTGGATCACGCTGTTCTTCGTGGTGCCGCTCAGCGTGATCTGGGCCTACAGCTTTGGCCGCACCCTGGGGCTCACCGAAGTGGCCGTGACCGGCACGCTCGACAACTATGTGCGGGTGTTCGATCCGGTCTACCTGATGATCTTTGCCAAATCGCTGGTCTTTGCCGGGGTGACCACGGCGGTGTGCCTGGTGATCGGCTTTCCCTATGCCCTGGCGATGACCTTTGCCACCGACCGCGGCAAGATCCTGCTGCTGCTCGGCATCATGCTGCCGTTCTGGACCAACCTGCTGGTGCGCACGTATGCGCTCATGGCGGTGATGCGCACCGAGGGCTATATCAACGATGCCTTCGGCCTCGTCGGTCTTGGCCCGTTCGAGATGCTGCACACCAATTTCGCGGTGATCGTGGGCCTGGTCTATGTCCACCTGCCCTTCATCATCCTGCCACTCTATTCCACGCTTGATCGCATGGACCGCTCGCTGATCGAGGCCAGCCTCGACCTGGGCGCCGGGCACATTGCTACGATCTTCAAGGTGATCGTGCCGATCGCCAAGCCGGGCATCCTCTCGGCGATCATGCTCACGTTCATTCCCGCGCTCGGCTCCTACCTTACCCCAGACCTTTTGGGCGGGCCCGACAGCCAGATGATCGCCAGCGTGATCGAGCGACAGTTCAAGCGCGCGAATGACTGGCCGTTTGGCGCCGCGCTCTCGTTCATGCTGATGTATCTCACGCTTCTGGCGATGGCCGTGCGCGCGATCCAGGATCGCCGCGCCACCCGCGCCCAACGCCACGGAGACGCCTGATGGCAAAACCGCTCGACGCAAAGCCCGGCCCGCTCGAATACGCCCGCCGCTGGCCGCTGCGCCTGTGGGTGGGCGCGGTCATCCTGTTCCTCTATGTGCCGCTGGCCAGCCTGGTGGTGTTCAGCTTCAACGACAGCCGCCGCACCATCCGCTGGGAGGGCTTCACCCTCGATTGGTACGGCACGATGTGGAACGATGCCGCGCTAATCGATGCCTTCACCAATTCGCTGACCATCGCGTTCATCTCGATGCTGTTCAGCGTGGTGCTCGGCGCGCTCACCGCCATTGCGCTGTGGCGCTTCCGCTTTCCCGGCAAGGGCCTGTTCGATGGCGCGGTGACGCTGCCGATCGTGGTGCCCGAAATCTGCATGGGCGTGGCGATGCTGGTGTTCTTCGGCCAGATCGTGCCCTGGCCGCGCGACCTGGTCTGGCCGTTTGACCTGGGCGCGATCATCATCGCGCATATCACCTTCAGCTTCCCCTTCGTCGCCGTCGTCGTCCGCGCGCGCCTGGCCAGCTTCAACCGCGAGATGGAGGAAGCCGCGCGCGACCTTGGCGCCAGCGAGTTGCGCGCGCTGTGGGACGTGCTGCTGCCCCACGTGCGCCCGGCGCTGATCTCGGGCGGATTGCTCGCCTTCACGCTCAGCCTCGACGATTTCGTGATCACGTTCTTCACGTCGGGGCCCAACACGGTGACGTTCCCGGTCAAGATCTATTCGATGGTGCGCTTCTCGGTCACGCCAGAGGTCAACGCCGCTTCCACCGTGCTGATGCTCATCACCATTGCGCTGACCGCCATCGGCATGAAGCTCCAGGGCCGCGACCTGGCGCAGGGCCACTGATTTCACACAGGAATTCCCCATGACCCAGCCTCTCATCCAATTCGAGAACGTGACCAAGCGGTTCGGCTCGTTCATCGCGGTGGACGATGTCAGCCTCGACATTCATCGCGGCGAATTCTTCTCGCTGCTTGGCCCCTCGGGCTGCGGCAAGACCACCTTGCTGCGCATGCTGGCGGGCCTTGAAACGCCCACCGAAGGGCGCATCCTGATCGACGGCGTGGACATGAGCACCACCCCGCCCAACCGGCGCCCGGTCAACATGGTGTTCCAGTCCTATGCCGTGTTCCCGCACCTGACCGTTGCCGAAAACGTCGCCTATGGCCTCAAGATCGACCGCGTCGCCAAGGACGAGCGCGAAGCCCGCGTGGCTGACGCCCTGCGCCTGGTGAAGCTGGATGAATTCGGCCATCGCAAGCCCGATCAGCTTTCTGGCGGCCAGCGCCAGCGCGTGGCCCTGGCCCGCGCCCTGGTGAAGAAGCCCAAGGTCTTGCTGCTCGACGAGCCGCTCTCGGCACTCGATGCCAAGCTGCGCGATGCCATGCGCGCCGAACTCGCGCAGATCCAGCACGATGTCGGCGTCACCTTCGTGATGGTCACCCACGACCAGGACGAGGCGCTGGCCATGGCCAGCCGCTGCGCGCTGATGAACCGCGGCCGGTTGCAGCAGGTGGCCGCGCCGGGCGATCTCTATGAATATCCGGCCAACCGCTTCGTTGCGGACTTCATCGGCACGATCAACATGTTCGAAGGCCGCCTGAGCGTGGACGAACCCGACCATGCCGCCGTCACCGCGCCCGATCTGGCCGTGCCGATCTATGTCAGCCACGGCGTGACCGGCGCACCCGATACCCCGGTGTGGGCCGGCATCCGCCCCGAGAAGATCGTGATGACGCCCACCAGCGAAGGCCGCCCAGCCGGGCCCGACGCCCTTCCGGATGCCAACGTGGTCGAGGGCACGATCGTCCGCTCGGCCTATCTGGGCAGCGAGACGCTCTATGACGTGGAAACCGCCAGCGGCGCCACGTTCAAGGTGGCCCGCGCCAATGGCGAACGCACCCTGGCGCCCAGCCTGCCCGTGGGCGAGCCGGTGTGGCTGAGCTGGACTCCCACTGCGCCGGTGGTGCTGCTGGGTTAGGCCCCCGGGCCAGCGACAGGCTGGCGAAGGGGCCGGTCCTGCATTATCGTCGCGGCCAGACACGGGAGAGACATCGATGAAACGCCTGCTGCTGCCCACTTTGCTGCTGCTTGCCCCCGCCGCCCACGCCCAGGAAGCCGTGGTGGCCGCGCCCGATCCCGAAAGCCTGTTCACCAGCCCCGATCCGGTGCTCCACCGCAACAAGCAGGCCGCGCTGCATATCGTGAAAGACCTGCTGGAATGCGGTGAATGGAACAAGGCCGATCTGTTCCTGACGCCCGCCTATCACCAGCACAACCCGATGGTGCCGTCGGGCCGCGACACCGTCGTGCATTTCTTTACCCAGGTGCTCAAGGTAAAGCCAAAGGTCTGCCCCGCCCACATGGCCACGCCGGTCGTCTCGGTCACCGCGGAGGGTGACCGCGTGGTGGTCAGCTTCGTGAGGACCCAGAAGGACCCCAAGGACCCGGCCAAGACCTATACCACCACCTGGTTCGACATGTGGCGCTTTGTCGATGGCAAGGCCGACGAGCATTGGGACGGCGCGACGCTGGGCGATCCCGGCCCCTGACTCCACGTGAGCAGCCCCTCCTCGTCGTAAGGATGGTTGGGAGTGGTGGAAACCTCAAGCAATCTCCCCCCGAAACGGTGCATTCCATACACCACCCTGACAACCAAACCCCCAGCCCGCTCGCTTGTCGCCCCTCCGGGCATGGGGTAGAACGACGGCAATGTTAACGCCTCGATCCATCGAGCGGGCAGGACCAACCGGCGAGGATGTGCGGGCCTATCCGCCTTCCTATTACGCCGCCACGATCTCCGCGCCTTTTGACGGCCGCGTGCTGGATCGGGATGTGCAGGCCGATGCCTGCATCATTGGCGGGGGCTACACAGGTCTGGGTGCCGCATTGCGGCTGGCGGAAGCCGGGCGATCGGTCGTCCTGCTGGAAAGCGGGCCTCTGGGCTGGGGCGCATCGGGCCGCAACGGCGGCCAGGTGCACCTGGGCTGGAACCAGGACCAGCACTGGCTGGCGGGCCACCTGGGCGAGGATGGGGCCAGGGCGATGTGGTCCATGGCCCGCGCCGCGCGCGACGACCTCGATCGCCTCATCGCCCACGATCCCGACGCTTGCGATTTCCGTCCCGGCTTGATCCATGCCGATCACAAGCCCGGCCTGGTGCGCGAAACGCACGATCAGGTGCGCTTCATGCGCGAGGCCTATGGCCACGCCGCGCTCACCCCGCTCGGCCAGGACGACATCCGCGCGCTGGTGGCGAGCGAGGCCTATTTCGGCGGCAGCCTCGATCTGGCTGGTGGCCATCTCAACCCGCTCAAGCTGGCCCTGGCCATGGCCCGCGCGGCCCAGGCCGCGGGTGCGGTGATCCATCCGCACAGCCGCTGCACCGGCATCGCTCGCGAAGGGGAAGGCTGGCGCATCGCCACGCCGGGCGGCACGGTGCGCGCGGCCCGCGTGCTGGTGGCCACCGGCGGCTATGCCCAGGGGCTGGTGCCCAAGGTCGACGCGCATGTGCTGCCGATCAACAATTTCATCGCCACCACGGCCCCGCTGCCGCCCGCGCGTGCCGCCGCGCTGATCGGCGGCGGGCATGCGGTGTCGGATTCGCGCTTCGTGGTCTATTACTTCCGCCTCACCCCCGATCGCCGCTTGCTGTTCGGTGGGGGAGAGCGCTATTCCTATCGCCTGCCGGCCGACATGGCCGCGTTCGTGCGGCCGCACATGCTGCGCGTGCTTCCACAACTGGCCGATGTGCCGATCGACCACGCCTGGGGCGGAACGCTTTCCATCACCCCGCATCGCCTGCCCTATGCCGCGCAGGTGGCACCGGGGCTGTGGTCGCTCAGTGGATTTTCCGGGCTGGGCGTGGTGCTCGCGCCGTGGCTGGGGTCGGAAATCGGCGCGGCCATGGCCGGGTATCCCTCTCCGGCGCTGGACCTGGTGCAGCGGCTGCCCACGCCGCGCTTTCCTGGGGGCACGTGGCTGCGCTGGCCGACGATGGCCGCTGCCATGACTTTCTTTGCCTTACGCGACCGCCTTTGACCCCATTCTCTTCACACGAGTGATCCCATGCCAGAATCGCCCATGTCTTCAGCCTTTGCCGAATGGATCCGCGAAAAACGCATCAGCGAGGTGGAATGCCTCGTCCCCGATATCAACGGCGTGGTGCGCGGCAAGGTCTGGCCGGCCGACAAGTTCATCGCCTCGGTCGGCAACATGAGCCTACGCCTGCCTTCTTCGGTCTTTTCCGTCACCATCACCGGGGACTATGCCGATACCGACGAGGATGATTTCCTTTATCGCGATCCCGATGTGACCCTGCTGCCCGATATCCATTCGATCTGCGTGGCGCCAGGCTTTCGCACCCCCACCGCCTTCGTCGTGGCCGATGCCCTGCACCGCGATGGCCGCCCGTTCGAAGTGGCGCCGCGCCACGTGCTCAAACGCATGCTGGCCAAATATGCCGACATGGGCTGGCAGATGGTGGTGGCCCCGGAACTGGAATTCTACCTGACCGAGGTCAATTCCGATCCCGACCTGCCGATCCAGCCGCCGCGCGGGCGTTCGGGCCGCGCGGAAAGCTCGCCCCAGCCCTATGGCCTGGAATCGGTAACCGAATACGAAGACATCATCGAGGAAATCTACGACAATTCGGAAATCGCCTCGCTGCAACTCGATACGATGATCCACGAAGGCGGTACCGCGCAGCTCGAAATCAACTTCAACCACGGCGATCCCGTGGCGCTGTGCGACCAGGTGGTGATCTTCAAGCGCATCGTGCGCCAGGTGGCCTTGAAGCACGGCGTCTATGCCACCTTCATGGCCAAGCCGATGGAAAGCCAGCCGGGCAGCGCGATGCACCTGCACATCTCGGCGGTGGACCAGGACGGCGCCAACCTCTTCGGTACGCAAGCAGGGCTGACGCAGGAATTCCGCTGGTTCGTGGGCGGGCTGCAACGCTACCTTCCGCAAGTGGTCCCGCTGTTCGCGCCCAACGTCAATTCCTTCCGCCGCATCCGCCCCGCCCACAGCGCGCCGATCAATGTACAATGGGGGCTGGACAACCGCAGCTGCGGCTTGCGCATTCCGGTCAGTTCGCCCAACAACACGCGCATCGAAAACCGCCTGCCCGGTGCCGATGCCAATCCCTATATCGCCATCGCCGCCACGCTGGCCTGCGGGTATATCGGCCTGCAGGAAAAGATCGAACCACTGCCGCTGATGGCCCGCAACGCCTATGACGAGGAACGCACCCTGCCGCGCAACCTCGATGCCGCGCTCAAGCAGATGATCGATTGCCAGCCGGTGATCGACTTGCTGGGCGAGCAGTTCATCAAGGCGTTCTACGAAATCAAGCTCAACGAACTGGCCGCTTATGACGAGGTGATCTCCTCGTGGGAACGCGATCACCTCTTGCTCAAGGCCTGATCTGCGGCCATCCCCGCCCGCGGATTGCACTTGCCTTCAGGAATTGAACGAAGATGGCCCATTCCCGCCGCATGTTCCTGCGCCAGGCTGGCCTTGCCGGCATTGGCCTGTCCTTCACCGGGGCGCTCGCCGCCTGTTCGCGCGGGAAGCCCTCGCGCGCGCTCAATCTCTATACCTGGGATACCTATATCGGGAAGAACACCGTCGCCGATTTCACCAAGGCGGCGGGCGCGGGCGTCAACATCAGCCTGTTTGCCAACAATGACGAGCTGTTTGCCAAGCTGCGCAGCGGCAACCAGGGCTATGACGTGATCGTGCCGTCCAACGATTTCGTCGAACGCATGACCGCGGCCAATATGCTGGCCCCGCTCGATCACGCGAAAATTCCGAATCTCAAGAACATCGCGCCCCAGTTCACCAATCCGCCGTTCGATCCCGGCCGGCGCTTTTCGGTGCCCTATACCTGGATCGTCACCGGCATCGGCTATCGCAAATCCAAAGTCGATGGCGTGCCCGACAGCTGGAAGTGGGTGCTCGATTCCGATCGCTACAAGGGCCGCATCGCGCTGCTGGCCGAAGCGAGCGAGCTGTTCGAGATCGGCGCCAAATACCTGGGCCACCCGGCCAACACCAACGATCCTGCCGTGATTGCCCAGGTCAAGGCCATGCTCTTGAAGCAAAAGCCCAATATCGCCGCGTTCCATGACGATAACGGGCAGGACCTGCTGCTGGGCGGAGACGTGGACCTGGTGATCGAATACAACGGCGATATCGCCCAAGTGATGCGCGATGATCCCGACCTGTCTTTCGTGGTCCCGCGCGAAGGCGGCATCATCGCCAGCGACAGCCTGTGCATCCCGCACAACGCGCCCAATCCCGATCTGGCCTATGCCTTCATCGATTTCGTCCTGGGCGCGCAGGCCGGGGCCGACATTGCCCGCACCATCCGCTATCCCACGCCCAACCAGGCGGCGCTGGCGCTGATGCCCGATGACTATCGCAACAGCCCGGTGATCTTCCCGCCGGCCGAAGCGTTGGCGCGATGCGAATACTCGCGCTATCGCGGGCAAGAGATCAACAGCCGCTATGAGCAGGCGATGACCCAGGTGCGCGCGGGTTGAGGGCAGAGCGCAAAACCCGGTCGGCAGAATCCCGCCACGAGCCACGTTTGTTGCAAAGTTTTCCCCTGCACGACCAATTCCGGCGTTGCATTCCCGCCCGCTTGCCGCCACTCAGCGTGGGTTAAGCCGGGTCACTGCACGCCGGATCGACGCAATATTTCGCATGCTGCCAAGTTTTGCATGCTGCATGCCTGACAGGAAGTTCGGATCGCCATGAAGTCCATCAACCGGCTGCCACTTTATCGGATGCGCCATCTGGCTGGCCGGGCCACGCTGGCACTGGGCCTGGTCGCCACGGCAGCCCTGCCGGTGGCCGGCAGCGTCGCGCAAGCTCAGGCCGGTGGGGCCCAGGCCGGTGACACCCGCACCCAGGGCGGCGCGCCCGATGCTTCGGGCCAGCTCAACATTCCGGCCAACGTGCAGATCTTCGGCAAGAGCGATCCCAACGTGCGCCGCGCCACCGCGATCGTGAATGGCGAAATCCTCACCGGAACCGATATCGACCAGCGCCTCGCGCTGATCGTCAATGCCAACGGCGGCAAGGTTTCGGCCGAGGAACAGGAACGCCTGCGCCTGCAAGTGCTGCGCAACCTGATCGACGAGACGCTGCAGATCCAGGAAGCCAAGTCGGCCGGGGTCGACGTGGACGACGACGAGGTCAACCAGACCTACGAGCGCGTTGCCCAGCAGAACTTCGGCCAGAACCCGGCCGCACTCGACAAGTATCTCGTGTCGATCGGCTCTTCGCCCGCCTCGCTCAAGCGGCAGATCCGCGGCGAGCTGTCGTGGCAGCGCCTGCTGCGTCGCAACGTCCAGCCGTTCATCAACGTGTCCGACGGCGAAGTGAAGGAAATGATGGATCGCCTCAAGGCTGCCAAGGGCACCGAGGAATACCGCATCGGCGAAATCTATCTCTCCGCCAACGACACCAACCGTGCCCAGGTCATGGCCAACGCCAACCAGATCGTGGAACAGTTGAAGAAGGGCGGCAGCTTCGTCGCCTATGCCCGCCAGTATTCCGAAGCCTCCACGGCGGCGGTGGGCGGTGACCTGGGCTGGATTCGCCTGGGCCAGTTGCCGCAGGATCTTTCGACCGTGGCCGCTTCGATGCAGCCCGGCCAGCTCGCCGGGCCGGTCGAGATTCCCGGCGGCTATTCGATCCTCTACCTGATCGACAAGCGCCAGGTGCTGACCGCAGACCCGCGCGACGCGGTGCTCAGCCTCAAGCAGATCTCGCTCACCTTCCCCAAGGGCACCACGGAAAAGGATGCCGCCGCCAAGGCCGCCACCTTTGCCAGCACGGTCAAGGGCATCCATGGCTGCGGCCAGGCCGATGCTGCGGCCGCCAGCATCGGCGCCTCGGTCGTCACCAACGACCAGGTCAAGGCGCGCGACCTGCCCGCCGCGCTGCAGGATTCGATGCTCAAGCTGTCGATCGGTGAAGTCACCCCGCCGTTCGGTTCGATCGAAGACGGCGTGCGCGTGCTGATGCTGTGCGGCCGCGACGATCCCAAGGTGGCCGACGGCCCGAGCTTTGAAGAAATGCAGTCGCAGATGGAAGACGACCGCGTGAACAAGCGCGCGCAAACCTACCTGCGCGACCTGCGCCGCGATGCGGTGATCGAGTATAACTGATTTGTTGGAGCAAGGCCTCCACCACCCCCCACACCCTCCGCTTTAGAGACGGGGGTTGGGGGTGGTGAGAAGCAAAACCCAGCCCGGCCCAAAAAATCCAAAACCCACCCGAACCCGCAACATCACCCACTACCCCCCACCCGCAAAGCCCGATAACGCAAAGCCCATGAACCCCATTGCCATTTCACAGGGTGATCCCGCCGGCATCGGCCCCGAATTGATCGCGGCCTCGTGGATCCTGCGCGGCATGGCCAAGCTGGAGCCTTTCGTGGCCGTGGGCAGCCGCCGCGTGATCGATGAAGCGGCGCGGCATCGCGGGCTTGATGTGCCGGTGCGCCCGGTGGGCAGCCTGGAAGAAGCGGTCGCCACGTTCGATCGCGCCCTGCCCGTGCTCGATCTGGGCGACGCGGAATACACCCCCGGCCAGCCGACCAACCAGGGCGCGCTGCTCGCGCTCCATTCGCTCGACGCTGCGACGCAATTGACCATTGCGGGTGAAACTTCGGCCCTGGTCACCGCGCCGGTGTCCAAGAGCCGGCTCGCCAGCGTGGGCTTCAACCATCCGGGGCAAACCGAATTCGTTGGCCAGGCCAGCGGCGTGGCCGATGAAGATGCGGTGATGATGCTCGCCGGCCCCTCGCTCAAGGTGGTGCCGATCACCGTCCATGTGCCGCTCCATGCCGTGCCGGGCCTGATCACCGCCGAACTGATCACCCGGCGCAGCGCGATCGCCGCGCGGGCGCTGGTGCGCGATTTCGGCATTGCCGATCCGCGCCTGGCCGTGGCCGGCCTCAACCCCCACGCCGGCGAGGATGGCCGCATGGGGCACGAGGACCAGAGCTACATCGCGCCCGCCGTCGCCGCGCTCCAGGCCGCCGGGATTGCCGCGCGCGGCCCGCTGCCGGCCGATACGATGTTCCACGCCCAGGCGCGCAGCACCTATGACGTGGCCATCTGCATGTATCACGATCAGGCGCTGATCCCGTTGAAAGTGCTCGATTTCGATGATGGCGTGAATGTCACGCTGGGCCTGCCGATCATCCGCACTTCGCCCGATCACGGCACTGCCTTCGGCATTGCCGGCACGCGCCAGGCCCGCCCCGGCGCGATGATCGCGGCCATTCGCCTGGCCGGCGAATGCGCGGTGCGGCGCGCCACCGCTTTGGCATGAGCAGCCTGCCCGATCTTCCCCCCTTGCGCGATGTGGTCAACCGGCACGGGTTGCTCGCGTCCAAGGCACTGGGCCAGAACTTCCTGTTCGATGAACAGCTGCTGGCGCGCATCGCGGCCATTCCGGGCAAGCTCAAGGGCGCCAACGTGCTGGAGGTGGGCCCCGGCCCCGGCGGGCTGACCCGCGCCCTGCTGCGCGCTGGCGCGAACGTCACCGCGATCGAGATGGACAAGCGCTGCCTGCCGGCGCTGGCCGAACTGGCAGAGGCCTTTCCCGGCCAGCTCCGCGTGATCGAGGGGGACGCCACCAAGATCGATCCTGCAACCTTGTTCGACGGCCCCTGGCACGTAGTCGCCAACTTGCCCTACAACGTTGGCACCGCGCTGTTCACCGGCTGGCTTTCGGGCCAGGACTGGCCGCCGGCCTGGCTTTCGCTCACGCTCATGTTCCAGCTGGAAGTGGCCGAACGCATCGTCGCGGCCACCGGCAGCGATGCCATCGGCCGGCTGGCGATCCTTTCGCAATGGCGCGCATCCGCCCGCATTGCCATGAAAGTGCACCGCAGCGCGTTCACCCCGCCGCCCAAGGTGATGTCGGCCGTGGTCCACGTGACGCCTGCCGCCATGCCCGAAGGGGTTTCCGCACGCATGCTGGAACGCGTGACCGAGGCTGCCTTTGGCCAGCGGCGCAAGATGCTGCGCCAGTCGCTGAAAGGACTGCCCGGCGCGCTCGACGCGCTCGACACGCTGGGCATCGATCCCGCCCGCCGCGCCGAAACGCTGAGCGTGGGTGATTTCGTGGCGATCGCCGGGTTACTATCCAAGAAATAGAACGAAGCCGTTCAATTGGGGCCAAGCCCCCTACCCCTTCTGCTTGCGGAACAGCACCCGGTCTTCCGGGCCAAAGCCGCGGCGCCAGATGACGAAGCCATAGACACCCAGGATACCCGGCACGCCCAGCGCCAGTTCGGCCCATTCGGGCAAGAACCGCGCCAGCAGGCCCACGCCCAGCGCGGGCAGCGCGGCCCAGACCAGCGCCCAGCGCCAGTTGCTGATCTTCTGTTTCAGGATCGAGCCGAGCAGCCGCGACTTGAGCAGGGACGCGAGGCCCAGCGACACGACCAGCGCCAGCGCCGCGCCCATCGCCTCGACCATGCCGCCACCGCCCAGTTCGCGCGCGGCCAGGATGAAGGCCACGGTCAGCCCGGCCTGCAGCGCGATCGTGCCCAGGCTGATCCACCAGTTGCGCAGCCGCGCCACATAGATCAGCGCCGCTTCGCTCACCACCGCAGGCGCGGCCACCACTTCGGCCGCCAGCAACAGCGCCAGGGCGCCGGTGCCCGCCACGAAATTGGGGCCGAACAGGCCCATCACGCCCTTGCCCGGCAGGCCCAGCGCCAGGGCGATGCCGGCCTGCGCGGCGGTGATCCAGAAACCCACCTGGCACACCTGGCGGGCAATCGCGCCGAAATTGTTTTCGCGCAGGTTGCGGGTGATCACCGGGCCCAGGATCGGTTCGAAGCTGGTTTTCAGCTTTTGCGGCAGCGTCGCCACCTGCTGCGCCACGTAATAGATGCCCACTGCCTCGGCCGGGGCGAAAGTGCCCAGGATGAACAGGTCAAGCTTGCGCGTGCCCCATTCCACCGCATCGGCGCCGGCCAGCGGCAAGTTGCGATTGGCCAAGCGCAGCAGGTCGCGCAGGCGCGGCTCCCACTGGCGCGGCAGGCCATAGCTTTTGAGCAGCGGCACGAACGCAGTGACCATCGCGGCCAGCATCGCCAGGGCATAGGCCAGGATCAGCCCGCTATCGCGCAGCGGCGCCCACCACATACCCGCGAGCCACAGGCCGCCAGCGCCAAGCGACTGCGTCCACGGTTCCACCACCGCGCGTGCGCGCACCGTGGCACCCACATCAAAGCGATAGGCCAGCGCCGCCAACGCGACATCGCCCAGCGCGCGCGGCAGGATCGCCAGCGGCAGCAGGCGGTCCACGCGCGTATAGTCCCCGCTGGGGAACATCAGCACCGGCACCAGCCACAAGAGCAGCGCGCAAAGCGCCGATACCAGGGCCGACAGCAGCAGGGCATCGGCCACGATGCAGGCGCCGGGCCGGTCTTCCTTGGCCAGTTGCTGCGCCAGCCCGCGCTTCTGCCCCAGGGTGGCCAGCTGCGCGGCCAGTTCCACCACCAGCGTGGCCGAAGCATAGCGCCCCAGCGTGGCCGCGCCGTAAAGCCGGCCGGCGATGAACAGGAACGGCACGCTGGCCGCAAGGCGCAGCACGAAACCGAAAAAGTTGGTGCGCCCGCCCTTGGCCAGCGCGGCAATATCGGCCTGTTCGGCCTGCGCATCCACCCGATCGGCGGGAAGGCCTGCGGAAAGAGTGGGTTCAGCCAAGCGGGCGTTCCGCACGCAAGGGGCGGGCCAGCAGGCTGGCGACAACGTCGCGGGCCGGGGCCTGCCCTTGAACCAGGGTAACGACCGCATCGACCAGCGGCATGGCAATTCCCTTCTGCCGGGCAAGATCGGCCAGCACGGGCGCGGTATACGCCCCTTCGGCCACGCTGCTGCGGCCTGACAACGCCTGAGACGCGGTTTGGCCTTCCCCCAGCGCCTTGCCCAGCGAAAAATTCCGGCTCGACGGCGAAGAGCAGGTCAGCACCAGGTCTCCCAGCCCGGAAAGGCCCGAGAGCGTCTCCCCCTGCGCGCCCATCGCCAGGCCAAAGCGCTGCATTTCGGCAAAGCCGCGGCTGATCAGCGCGGCGCGCGCATTCTGCCCCAGGCCGAGCCCATCGACCACGCCGCAGGCAATCGCCAGCACGTTCTTGACCGCGCCGCCGATCTCCGCGCCGATCACATCGGCCGAATAATAGGGCCGGAACGTGGGCCGCGCCACGGCCGGGGCCAGGCGCTGCCACTGCGCGTCCCCGCCCGAACAGGCGAGCGTGACGGCCGTGGGCAGGCCGGCGGCAACTTCGTGGGCGAAGGTCGGGCCAGAAAGCACCGCCACGCGCGCACGCGGCGCGGCGTCTTGCGCCACTTGCGCCATCAACCGCCCGGTGCCTGCCTCGATCCCCTTGGCGCACAGCACCAGATCGCCGGCATAATCGGGCAGACCGGCCATCACGCTGCCCAGGAACTGCGCCGGGGTGACCAGCAGCAGCACGGGCAAGTGGGCCAGCGCGGCGAGGTCGCTGGTGGCGGCGATCTGTGGCGCCAGCGCGGCGCCGGGCAGATAGGTGGGATTGCGGGCCTCGCGGTTGATCGTTTCGGCCAGCGCCGCCTCGCGCGCCCACAGGACCACGCGCCGCCCGTCGCTTGCCACCATCTGGGCCAGCGCGGTGCCCCAGGCGCCCGCGCCGATCACGCCGACCCCCGGCGCCCCCACATCAGCCACGCTCATGCCTTCACTCCCGCACCGCGCACGGGCGCAGCACCATCGTCGAGCGGCCAGCGCGGCCGGGCCGGCAGGTCGAGCGGATCGGCCTGGCCGGTGGCAAAGCGTTCGGCGCCGGCCCAGCCGATCATCGCGGCATTGTCAGTGCACAGCTTTACCGGCGGCGCCACCAGCGGCAGGCCGGCTTCCCCGGCCAGCGTTTCCAGCGCCCCGCGCAGCGCGGCGTTGGCAGCCACGCCCCCGGCCACGACCAGCGCGGTCATGCCTGGCGAACACTGCGCCAGCGCGCCGCGTGTGCGGTCGATCACGCAGTCGATCGCCGCCTGCTGGAACGAGGCGGCCAGGTCTGCCGCGCAATACTGGCCCGAATCGCGCGCGCGCAGCACCGCGCTTTTAAGGCCGGCGAACGAGAAATGCGGCTCTCCACTGCCGACCAGCGGGCGTGGCAGCGGCACCGCGCGCGGGTTGCCCTCGCGCGCCAGGCGCTCCACCGCCGGGCCGCCGGGATAGCCCAGCCCCAGCACTTTGGCGGTCTTGTCGAACGCTTCGCCCAGCGCATCGTCGATCGTGGTGGCCAGGCGGCGATACTGGCCAAGCCCCATGACTTCCAGGATCTGGCAATGCCCGCCCGATACCAGCAGCAGGCAATAGGGATAGGCAAGGCCGGGATCGGCCAGGCGCGGGGAAAGCGCGTGGCCTTCCAGGTGGTTGATCCCGATCAGCGGCTTGCCGCTGGCCATGGCGAGCGCCTTGCCGGTAACCAGGCCGACCATCACCCCGCCGATCAGGCCGGGGCCGGCGGTGGCGGCAATGGCGTCCATGTCATCGAGCGTGAGGCCGGCATCGGTCAGCGTGGCGGCCACCATCGGGGCGATCACATCGGCATGGGCGCGGGCGGCGATTTCGGGTACGACACCGCCATAGGGCCGGTGCGCTTCGTCCTGCGATGCGATACGCTGCGCCACGATACGGGTGGCAAGCGTCGTCGCGCTGCCGTCGATAACGGCAACGGCGGTTTCGTCACACGAGGATTCGATGCCAAGGATCAGGGCCATGCGGAGCTTCCCCTTAGAGATAATCCCGTTTACGGCAAGCCACGCATGAACAACCCGTCGCACAACCCACCGCAGACGCTCGACCGGCCGTTGCGTCTTGGCACCCGCCGCTCCCCCCTGGCCATGGCCCAGGCCGAGGAAACCCGCGCGCGCCTGTGTGCCGCCCACGGCTGGCCGGAAGACGCGGTGGAACTGTGCCCGCAAGTGGCCAGTGGCGATCGTATCCAGGACCGCCCCCTGGCCGAGATCGGCGGCAAGGCGCTGTGGACCAAGGAGCTGGACGCGGCCCTGCTGCATGGCGAGATCGACTTTGCCGTGCATTCGATGAAGGACGTGGAAACCGTCCGTCCCGAGGCGATCATCATTGCCGCCGTGCTGCCGCGCGCCGACGTGCGCGATGTGCTGGTGGGTGCGGCCAGCGTGGCCGCGATCGCGCAAGGCGCGCGGGTGGGCACCAGCGCGCCGCGCCGCGCCGCGCAGATGCTGCACGCGCGGCCCGACGTGGAAATCGTTTCGTTTCGCGGCAACGTGGCCACGCGCCTGGCCAAGTTGCAGGCGGGCGAGGCCGATGTCACGCTGCTGGCCGCCGCTGGGCTGCAACGCCTGGGCGAAACCGGGGTGGGCCATGTCCTGCCGGCAGAGGAATGGCTGCCGGCCCCGGCGCAAGGGGCGATCGGTATCGAATGCCTGGCCGCGCGCCAGGATGTGCGCGCGCTGCTTGGCGCCATCGACCACGCCCCCACCCACGCGGCGATCCGTGCCGAGCGCGCCTTGCTGGCGGGCCTGGGCGGCACGTGCCACAGCCCTATTGCCGTGCTGACCACCACCGCGGGCGATGATCTGGTGCTGCGCGCCGCGCTGTTCAGCCCCGACGGCGCCCTGCGTGTGGAAGACACCGCGCGCTTTGCCGCCGATGATGCCCAGGCGCCGCTTGCCCTGGCACAGCGCCTGCTGGCCCAGGCCCCCGAAGGCATTGCCGCGTTTTTCCACGGTGATGATTCCCCGGCACATTGATGCGCCCGCTGCTGGTCTTGCGGCCCGAGCCGGGCAACGCGGCAAGCGTTGCCGCCGCGCGTGCCATGGGATTGACCGTGCTGGGCACCCCCCTGTTTGCGATAGACGCCGTGCCGTGGACGGTGCCAGATCCCGCGGCCTTTGCCGGCATTCTGGCGGGCAGCGCCAACCTGTTCCGCCTGGCCGGGCCGGGCTTGGCGCGGCTTGCCCGGCTGCCCGTTCTGGCGGTGGGCGCGGAAACGGCACAGGCAGCGCAAGATGCCGGCTTTGCCGTGGCGCAAGTGGGCGAAGGGGGCCTGGCCGAAGTGGCGCGAAACCTGGCGCCGGGGCGCTATCTACGCCTGTCGGGCGCCGATCCCGCGCCGCTGGTGCCCCCGCCGGGCGTGGCGGTGGAAACGATCACGGTCTATGCCGCGCGGCCCCTGCCGCTCGATCCGGCGGCGCAAGCGCTGCTGCAGGGGCCCTGCGTGGTGGCGCTGCATTCGGGCGAAGCGGCGCGCCATTTTGCCGCAGAATGCGCACGCTTGGGCCTCGCACGTGGCAACGTGGCGCTGGCGTGCCTGGCCCCACGAATCGGGCCCATGGCTGGCCCTGGATGGCAAGCGGTTGAAATATCTGCCAAGCGCCGCGATCAACCATTGCTGGCGCTGGCCCGGCAAATGTGCCAGAACCTGTGACTTCGGGGCCACGAACAAGCGAAAAAGATTGATGCAGGACACGCCATACGGACAAGCAATTCCGCCCGGTAACCGAAGCGGTGGCCGCCGTGGCGGTGGTCGGCTTGCGGTGGGGCTGGCCCTGATCGTCATTCTGGCGCTGGCTGGCGGCGGGGCCTGGCTGGCCGCTCGCCAAGGCTGGCTGCGGCTTGACCTGGGCCCGATGGCCAGCGCGAGCGGCGACGTGCCTGCCGCCGTGGCCTCTGAAGCGGTGGTGGCCGCCGCCAGCAGCGCGGCCAGCGATGCCGTCCTGGCCAGCACATCGGCCAAGGTTTCCGCGCTGGAGCAGCGCCTGGCCGAATTGAACCAGCAAGCCAGCGCCGCCGCAGGCCAGGCCACGCGGGCCGAGGCGCTGCTGGTGGCCTTTGCCACCCGCCGCGCGATCGAGCGCGGGCAGCCGCTGGGCATTCTGGAAAACCAGCTGCGCGTGCGCTTTGGCGACAGCCAGCCCGGCGCGGTGGACCGGGTGATTGCCGCCTCTGCCCATCCGATCACGCTGGGCAGCCTGTCGGAAGAACTCGCCGCGATCGAGCCGCAATTGATGGGCAAGGCGCCGCAGGGCAACACCTGGGACTGGCTTTCGGGCCAGATCGCCGGCTTGTTCGTGATCCGCCACGACGAAGGCCCCAACGCCACCCCCGAAGCACGCGCCGATCATGCCCGCCTGGCGCTGGCCGGTGGCCGGGTGGATGCCGCGATCAGCGACGTGGAACGCATGCCGGGCAAGGATGCCGCCACCGAATGGCTGGCCCACGCCCGCGACTGGGTGGCCGCGCAGCACGCCCTGGACCAGTTGGAAACCGCCGCGATGGTGCTGCCCGCGCCGCAGCCGCTGTCACCCCAACCTGCACCCCAATCTGCACCGCAGCCGCAGGCATCGCCGACACCGCAGACCGATACGGCGGCCGCGCCCGGCCCGGTTGCCGCGCTGGCCCCGCCCGCCGTGCGGTGATCCCTTCCCCCAGCGGGGGAAGGATCAGATATCGAGTGCAGCCGTCAGATCGCCCGGCGGGGGGCCGCCGGCGGCCAGTATCGCCTTGTCGCGTTCCACCAGGCCGGGCAGCGTCTTGAGGCCAAAGCGGCGGACCAGGAACCGCGCGATCGAGCCGGTATCGTAGATCGTGTGATCGACATGGCCGCGCTTGGCATGGGGGGAGACGATCAGCGCGGGAATGCGCGTGCCCGGCCCCCAGCGATCGCCCTTGGGCGGGGCGACATGGTCCCACCAGCCGCCGTTTTCATCGAAGGTGATCACCACCAGCATCTTGCCCCATTGCGGCGAGCGGCGCAGCGCGTCGATCACCCCGGCGATATGGCGATCGCCGGCATCCACATCGGAATAGCCGGCGTGCATGTTGAGATTGCCCTGCGGCTTGTAGAACGTGACCGGCGGCAGCTTTCCCGCCGCGGCATCGGCCAGGAACAGGTTGGTGCGCGCGGTTTCGCCCAGCCCGCCATCGCGCAAGTGGTGTTCGCGCGCGGCCGTGCCGGGGGCGAGATTGGCGAAGTAGTTGAGCGGCTGGTGATGCGGCTGGAAATTGGGCCGCGAGGGGAACGCCGCGCTGTTGGCGCGCCCGGCCATCGCCTCGGCCCAGCCACCGGCATACCAGGCCCAATCCACGCCCGCTTCGTTCAGCCGGTCGCCGATATGGGCATGGGTCTGGGGCGGCAGGGTCTGCGCCGTGACCAGCGCCATGCCCGGCTTTTCGGGATCGGCCTGGTAGGTGGGCAGATAGGGCGGCAGCATGGTGTTGACCGCGCGGTGATCGGGCGTGATCGAATCCGCCACGAAGCGCACTGGCCCGTCCATCGCGCTGGCCGGGGTGCCGGCCTTGAGCAGCGGGCGCGGCGGATCGCTATAGGCCGGGTCCAGCTTGACCACACGATCCTTGGCAACGCTCTTGTCTGCATCGGGATAATAGGGTGGCGTAGCGGCCACCAGGTATTGGTGGTTGAGGAACGAGCCGCCGAACGCGCCCATGAAGAAGTTGTCGCACAGCGTGAATTCGCGCGCCACTTGCCACAGCCGCAGATTGGCGCGCACATCGCCATAGTGGCCCATGACCAGCGCGCCGCTATCGCCCCAGGCGACAAAGCCATCGTTGCGCCCGCCGTTGATCTGCCACTGGTTGTTGTAGAAGCTGTGGATCAGGTCGCGCGTCACCACGCCGTGGGGCAGCGGATCGCCTTCGGGCGTCTTGAGCGCAAAGGGCGCGTTGGGCAGGCCGGTGATGGCATCCTCGCCGATCTGGAATTCGGCGTGCTCGACCACCTGCTTGTCGGGCACCATGCCTTCCCAGATCTTGGGCAGGGTTTCCAGCATGCGGCCATCGCGGTCCTTTTGCCGGGCACGCTCTGGCGGCACGGCGGAAAGCGGCTGCGCCAGGCCCGGAAAATCGGGGAAGAGATTGTTGAAGCTGCGGTTTTCCGCATAGATCACCACGACCGTGTCGATCTTGGCCCGCAAGGCCGCATCGGCCTTGGCCCGGCTGCGCGGCGCGGCGGCTTGCGCCTCTACCCCGGCAGCAGCACCGGTGATGGCAAGTCCGGCCAGCAGGCTGCGGCGGTCTAGGGCGGGGCCATTGGGCTTGTCGGTCATGTTGGGCGCGCTTTTTCCGTGGGGGAAGGAATCGGGCGTTGGAATAGGGACTTACGCGGTGTCTGTCCAAGGCTCTGTTGCAGAGGCTCAACCCCTCACTTCACCACGTCGCCGCCCTTGATCACGTGGTCGACATGCTCGAGCACGGTGATATCGGCCAGGGGATCGCCGCTCACCGCGATCATGTCGGCATAGTGGCCGGGTGAAAGCGCGCCGACGTCCTTGCTCCAACCCAGGAGGTCTGCCGAAACGGTGGTGGCGGCCTGGATCGCCTGCATCGGCGTCATGCCATAGCGCACCATGTACTTGAACTGGCGGGCGTTGAGGCCGTGGGGGTAAACCCCGGCATCCGTGCCGAACGACAGCTTCACGCCGGCTTTCACCGCCTTGGCAAAGCCGTCGCGCTGGGCCTGGGTGGTATCGTCGTTCTTGCGCAGCATGTCGGCCGGCCAGTGGTGGGCGCGGCCATAGTCGGCGATATAGTCGCCGTCGTAGATATCCATGTCGAGCCACACGCCCTTGGCCTTGGCCATGGCGATGCCTTCATCGTCGATCAGGCTGGCATGCTCGATCGCCTTGACCCCGGCGCGCATGGCCGACTTGATGCCTTCCGCGCCATGGGCATGGGCCGTCACCCACGATCCGCGCGCCTTGGCCACGGTGACGGCGGCGCGCATTTCGTCTTCGCTCAGTTCCTGCTGGCCCGGTTCGGTGCCTTGCGCCAGCACCGCGCCGGTCGCGATCAGCTTGATCGAATCCGCGCCGTGCTGGAACAGCGCGTTGACCTTGCGCGTGGTATCGGCCGCATCGTTCACCACGCCCGCGCGCATGTCGGCCGGCACGTCCACATCAGGGGCAAAGCCGGTCACTTCGCCGCCGCCGCCGGGAATCGTCACATAGGCACCCACCGCGCTGATGCGCGGGCCGATCACGTCACCCCGGAGAATCGCGTTGCGCAGTTCGACATCGGCATAGGCGCGGAAATTGCCGCAGTTGTGCACGCTGGTGAACCCGGCCATCAGCGTGGTGCGGGCATTGCGCGCGCCGACATAGGCGATTTCCATAGCCGAATGGAGCAGCGGCTCGGCCACGTTTTCCGATTGGTCCATGTCGGCCAGGTGCACGTGCATGTCGATCAGGCCGGGCAGCACGGTATAGCCGCTCCAGTCGATCACCTTGGCGCCGGCCGGCAAAACCGGCGCATTTGGCCCATCGGGCGTGATCGCCGCCACGCGGCCATCCTCCACGCGGATCAGGCGCGCGGTGAGCACCTTGCCCGCTTCCGGGTCAACCAGCCGCCCGGCGCGGACATAGACCGTTTCGGCCAGGGCGGGAGAGGCGGTGGCGCAAAGCGCGGCGAGCAGGACGGTGGAGCGCAACATCGCCTGCCACCCTATCGCCTGCATCGCCGCGTGGGGAGTGCATTTCGCCTCAGGTTACCCGGAAAACCTGGATCAGGCGGCCATTGGCCTTGGGGCCGAAATCGGGCGTCTTGATCGAGGGTGGCACCGGGAACGTCAGCGTAGCGACGAACACGGATTCGCGCAGCCAGGCATACTTGGCGCCGGGCACTTCGAACGTGGGCAGCAGGCGATACTTTTCCTCCGTATAGCCCAGGCCCTTGTTGTGGATGATGATCTGCTGGTTGTCGTCGGTTTTCAGGCGATAGAGCGCATCGACCACCACCACGCCATCGGGGCGGATCACCGGGAAATCGCCGCCACCGGGAATGACCGTGCCCTTGATCCCGCGGCCATAGAACACCCCGCCGATCACCGGCCAGACATCGTTGCGATAGCCGTCGGATGCCACCTGGTCCTGCGCGCTGCCCATGTACTCCGGCTCGGAACAGAACGGCACGATGTTCATCACCCATTCCAGGCCGACCTTGTCGAACACCTCCGGCGCGCCGCCGGGCGGCAGCGGCGGGGCCGAGGGTTCGTGGATGGCAGCGCCCGTGGGCATCGGCGGCGGCGCGGGCGGCACGACCGGGGCGGCCAGCGCGCGGGTGGCAGCGGCCGCCAGCGGCAGGCCAACGCCGATGGCGCCAAGGGCATTGCGACGTGAGACGGTCATCACTTCTCTCCTTGCGGCTGGGGCAAGCCCAGCGTGATCGCATTGCCGGCCAGCGGATCGGCGCGGCAGGGCTGGTGCAGCACGGTGCCGCAGGCCGGCGCGCTGGCGGGAATGGCCCCCACCACCGTGCTGGCCGGCGCCTGGCCCAGCATCAGGCGCGAGGGGTGCGCGGCATCGTGCAGCACGGTCAGCCGCGTGGGGACCGATTGCGGGGCAAACAGGTTGCCGCCGAACTGGCTGGGCGTGTCGATCCACAGGCGGATGCGCGAACCCGTGCGGAAGACATGGGCAAACTTCTGGATCTCGATCCGCGCCAGCGCCGGCTCGCCCGGCACCATGGCGGCCATGCTGTCGGGCCGGTCCAGCGGCCAGGGTCGCAGCGGCGTGGACCTGGCCGGATCCTGCGCGCGATCCGACAGGCGCAGCCAGCCACGCTGGACATAGACTTCCTGCCCATCGGGGCGCACTTCGGTCAGCGTCACCTGCACATCGGCATCGGCGCCACTGGCCGCCATCCACAAGCCTGCCGCGCCGGAGCCATAGCCGATGAAATCGGCATCGAGGGCCGGCGTGGTATAGGCCAGCGTGGCCTTTTCCCAACCGGGCTTGAGCCCTTCCCAGCTATCGCGGGTGAATTCGTGCTGCACCGCCGGGCCGCGCAGGGGATAGTCGTAATCGTCCTGCCCCGTGCCGGCGGGCGCATCGGCCACCAGCTTGCCCCCGGCATCGAGCGCGAAGGCGCGCGGGGTGACCTGCAGCGGAAAAACATCGCTCTTGAGCGTCACGCCCGGCGTCAGATTCTCGAAAATGCCCTGGGCCGGGCCGGTCAGCGCCGCTTCGGTCCACACCTGCACGTGCGGCGTCGCCTCGAACCCATTGGCCTTGCCTTTCACGAAGCGGTCGAAGAAGGCGATCAACTGCCGGCGAAAGCGGGTGGAGACATAGACATCGTGCGCGCCATTGGTCTGCAGGAACCACAGCCGCGCGGGATCGAGCGTTTCCTGGTAATAGCCTTCTCGGGCGATCACCGCTTCGTCCTGGAACGCTTCCATCGAGAACACCGGCACCTGGATCTGGTGCGTGCGCGCCGCCATGTTGCGAATCTCGATATAGTCGTCGCGCACCGGGTGGCGGATGAGGATCGAGGGGACGCGGTTCTTTTCGGCGGTCTGCAGGTTCTGGGCAATCTGCGCCAGGCACCGCTGGTCGCCTTCGGCTTGCGCGCTGTGCCGTGCGGCATCCCAGCGCGAATGAAGATAGCCCCACCAGCCATCGACGAAGCCGGGCGCGGGAATGCCGCCGATGAACCAGCTGTCGAGCCGCGCATCGCCCAGCACCATGCCCGGCGCGATGGCCTTCAAATGCGGCGGCTGCTCGGCCGCCGTGGCGATCTGCGACATGCCCGCCCACGACCAGTTGGCCATGCCGACCGCGCCATTGGCCCAGGGCTGGATGGCGATCCATTCGATCGCGTCGCGCCCATCCTGGCCATAGCGCATCGAGAGGAATTCAAACTGCCCTTCCGAGCACGCCGTGCCGCGCGCGTTGATGCCGACCACGGCATAACCGGCCTCGACCAGCGCGCGATCGAGATTGACCGACATCGCCGTGTTGTCGTCCATATAAGCCGCGCCGCCGATCGAGCCGGGATCGTAGCCGCTGTAGTTGACGATCACCGGGAACGGCCCCTTGCCCTTGGGCAGCAGGGCGGAAAAGCGCAATTGCGTGCCATCGCGGGTGGGCAGGTAGCCGGTGATGCGGCGGGCAAAGAACGGCGCCTGGTGCTTGACCGGCGGGGCCAGTTCATCGGGCGCGGTGCCAGTGCCGACCGGCACTTGCGCCTGGGCCAGGGCCAGGCCCGGCGCGGCCAGGGCAAGCATGGCACCGGCAGCAAAAGCAGCGCCGGCCAGGCGCCGGGCAAACGGGGATTTCATGGCAACCTCGTGTTCGCGGTGGGGAAGCGCGCGGTGCAATACGCTGCGATCTCAGTCACGGAATGGAATGCGCCATAGCAATCTGTCAACATGCCGCCCCCTGCCAAAACTACCCGATTTCTACGAATTTTTCTTGTTAATCAGCGACATGGCAGAAACCATAAGCCGCTGGTGCATTTTGTGCACGATGGGTGGCGAACACACACCTTCCATTTGGGAGTTGCATGCCGATTTGGTGGGCTGTGTTTGTGGCGCGGGGCCTCCCACGCAGATCGGCGCGGACGGGTGTTTCGCTGTTGCGACACATGGCCGAAACGGCGCGATGGACCGGCGCTGTGCCCCCTCGCACCGGCGCCATGGTAGACTTATATCCAACTGGCATAGAGACGTCCAAGCGGCTAGCGTAGCTCTCAAGCATCACGCCGGTCGCAACCGCCGCGACAATTATCGAGAGGGTTCCGCACATGGCCGAAGCCATCTATCCCGTTCCCGCCGACTGGGCCCAGACCGCCCTGATCGACGAGGCGCGCTATCTGGAAATGCACCGTCGGTCGGTGGAAGAACCCGATGCCTTCTGGGCGCAGGAAGCGCAGCGGATCGAGTGGATCAAGCCCTTCACCAAAGTGAAGAACACCAGCTTCCACGAGGAAGACTTCGGCATCCGCTGGTTCGAGGACGGCACGCTCAACCTTTCGGCCAATTGCCTCGATCGCCATCTGGCCACGCGCGGCGACGACGTGGCGATCCTGTGGGAGCCCGACAGCCCCAAGGACGCATCGCGCGCGATCACCTATCGCGAACTGCATGGCGATGTCTGCCGCCTGGCCAACCTGCTGAAAGCGCGCGGCGTGCAGCGCGGCGACCGGGTGACGATCTACCTGCCGATGGTGCCCGAAGCGGCCGTGGCCATGCTGGCCTGCGCGCGCATCGGCGCGATCCATTCGATCGTCTTTGCCGGGTTCTCTCCCGATGCCCTGGCGGGGCGGATCGAGGATTGCGACAGCCGCGTGGTCTTGACCGCCGACGAAGGCCTGCGCGGCGGCAAGCGCGTGCCGCTGAAGAAGAACGTGGACGAGGCGCTGACGCATTGCCCGGCGGTGGATACCGTGGTGGTGCTGGCGCGCACCGGCGCCGACGTGCCGATGCAGGAAGGGCGCGATCTGCCCTGGGCTGCCAGCGTGGCAGAGCAGAGCGCGGATTGCCCGCCTGAGGAAATGAACGCGGAAGACCCCCTGTTCATCCTCTACACCTCCGGCTCCACCGGCAAGCCCAAGGGCGTGCTGCACACCACCGGCGGCTATGCCGTGTGGGCATCGATGACGCACCAATACGTGTTCGATTACCGGCCCGGCCAGATCTATTGGTGCGCGGCCGATATCGGTTGGGTCACCGGGCATTCCTATGTCGTCTATGGCCCGCTGGCCAATGGCGCCACCACGGTGATGTTCGAAGGCGTGCCCAACTTCCCCGATCCCAGCCGGTTCTGGCAGGTGGTGGACAAGTTCGGCGTGGAAATCTTTTATGGCGCCCCCACCGCGCTGCGCGCCTTGATGCGCGAGGGCGATGACTGGGTGCACAAGACCAGCCGCCAATCCTTGCGCCTGCTGGGCAGCGTGGGCGAGCCGATCAATCCCGAAGCCTGGGAATGGTATCACAAGGTGGTGGGCGAAGGCCGCTGCCCGATCGTGGACACCTGGTGGCAGACCGAAACCGGCGGCGCGATGATCACCCCCCTGCCCGGCGCCACGGCATTGAAGCCCGGTTCGGCCAGCAAGCCGATGTTCGGGGTAAAGCCCGCGCTGCTGGATAACGATGGCCAGGTGCTGGAAGGGGCAACCGATGGCTGCCTGGTGATCGGTGATAGCTGGCCGGGGCAGATGCGCACTGTCTGGGGCGATCACGAGCGCTTTTTCCAGACCTATTTCACCACGTTCAAGGGCTGGTACTTCACCGGCGACGGCTGCCGCCGCGACGAGGATGGCTATTACTGGATTACCGGCCGCATCGACGACGTGATCAACGTGTCGGGCCACCGCATGGGCACGGCCGAAATCGAAAGCGCGCTGGTGGCCCATGCCAAGGTGGCCGAAGCCGCCGTGGTGGGCATGCCCCACGCGATCAAGGGCCAGGGCATCTATGCCTATGTCACCTGCAACGCCGAAGTGGAGCCGGACGAGGCGCTGCGCCGCGAGCTGGTCGCATGGGTGCGCCACGAGATCGGCCCGATTGCCACGCCCGACGTGATCCAGTTCGCGCCAGGCCTGCCCAAGACGCGCTCGGGCAAGATCATGCGCCGCATCCTGCGCAAGATCGCCGAGAATGACCTGGGCTCGCTGGGCGACACTTCGACCCTCGCCGATCCTTCGGTGGTGGACAACCTGATCGCCAATCGGCCGGTGCTGGCCACGGCCTGAACCGGGCGCTTTACGCCTGATGACGGGCGGGCCTGCGGGTCCGCCCCTGTCGTTTGCACAGGGCCGCAAGCGCGGCGCCGGCATCACGAGTCGTGTGCCCGGCACAACGCGTCGCAGGCGCCGTGGCACCTGCGGTAAAGCGATGGATTTTGGGAGAAATCCGCCGATTTGGCGGCATGACAGGTTCGCCCGGCGCAGGGATTTTTTACGGCGTCCTCTCCCACCGCCGCGCCGGGCTTATCCTGTCTTATGCACTCTCATCATAGCGGCTCAAGCACGACGTGCCAGCCCAAAAGTGCATACCTATTCTTTGACAAGATCTGATGCAGTCCTGCAACACTCATGCCCGGTTCATCGCCTGTCCGCATGGCGAATTGCGGCAGATCATTGCCGGTGGTGGCGGCCACTTGCCGGTCAACGGCAGCTTAATGCCGCAATGCGCATTGGCGCGATGCGCGTTTCTGCGCAGGCCAGCGTCCATCCAGGCTTGGCCGGGCGCGGTGCACAGTGCCTGTCATGCATCGCTCCCCGTCCCTTGCGCGGCCCCCGTGCCGCCGGCGTTTTCGGCCCATGGCGCCATGGACCGCGTGCCTGGCATCGTGCCTGATGGCGGCCGCCCCGCAGCCCGTGCTGGCCGCTGACGAGCCACCGCCACGGCTGATCGGCCTGGGCGCAAGCTATGTGGCCGATGCCCTGGACGTGGCCGATGGCGGGCTGGCCCGGGGCGGCGGCGTGGCGGGGCGGGCCGATGCTTGGGTGGATGTGAACGGCGCAGCATTGGGCGCTTCGCGGCTGACGGCCCATGTCGATTTCATCGCGGTGCACGGGCCGATCTTTTCCGATCGCTGGGTGGGCGATTCGCAAGGCATCAGCAGCGTCCAGGCGCCCACCCGCCAGCACCTTTACGAAGCATGGGTGCGTTGGCAGGTGAGCGACAACGCCGCGCCACTGGCGATCGCGACCAAGGCCGGCCTGATCGACGTAAACACCGAATTCGACGTGCAGAGCGTGGCGGCGCTGTTCGTGCACGCCAGCCATGGCATCGGGCCGGAACTGGCGCAAAGCGGCCCCAACGGCCCCGGCATCTTTCCCATGGCGGCCAGTGGCGCGATGATCACGGCCAGCACGGCGGGCAAGGTCACGCTGCGGATGGGCGCGTTCGATGGCCAGGCCGGCAGCATGGCCAACGACCGCCTGCCCGCCTTTCGCCTGCCCGGCACCACCGGCGCGCTGCTCATCGGCGAAGTGGAAGTGCCGCTGGGCGAAGGCGAAGTGCAGATGGGCCTGTGGCGCTATACCCGCCCTTCCGCGCGCGTGGACGACGAGGCGGCGCGCGCGGCATCGCAGGGCGGCTATGTGCTGGTAGAAGGACCGCTGGCGCCGCATTGGCACGGCTGGGTGCGATTTGGCCTGGCCGATGCGCGCACCAACCCGATCAGCGCCTATCTGGGCACCGGCCTGGTGCGCGAGGCCGGCCCCTGGCAACTGGGCGTGGCGATGGCCCATGCCCGCCTGGGCGCCCGCGCGCGCGCCACCATGCTGGCCGATCGCCAGGCACGAACCCATGAAACATCGATGGAGTTGACGGCGGCGCGGCCCGTCACGCCATGGCTGACGCTGCAACCTGAAATGCAATACGTGATCCATCCCGGCTGGGACCCCGATGTGCAATCCGCGCTGGTCTGGGGCCTGCGCATCAAGCTGGCCTGGTCGCGCTAGAAACGCCGCGATAGAGCACTGGAACGTTTCCGATCCTTTCGTGTAGGAAGCCCGAGACGGACGGGCAAAGGATCGCAAGCGGATGACCCTGATCACGCGGCGCGGCGCGCTGGGCGGCATGGCCGCCACGCTGGCGCTGCCCCAGGCCGCTTTGGCCGCGCGCGACAGCCTGCGCGCATCCACGCGCGCCGACAATTTGCGCGTATCCACGCGCACCGACAATTTGTGCGTATCCACGCGCGGGGGCGTGGTGCGCGGGCACCTGGCCGATGGCGTGCGCGTGTTCACCGGCATTCCCTATGGCACGGCGGCGCGCTTTGCCCCGCCCCGCCCTGCGCGGCCATGGACCGGGGAATGGGATGCCACGCGCCCGGCACGCGCCGCGCCGCAGCCGCCCGGCATGGACCCCTTGCCCGCGATCCAGGCCGAGGACTGCCTGCAACTCAACATCTGGGCGCCCGCTGCGCCGGGCCGTTATCCGGTCATGGTCTTCGTCCACGGCGGCAGCAACGAAACCGGGTGGAGCGGGTGGGAGGTAATCGCGGGCAACCGCTTTGCCGCCCATGGCGTGATTTGCGTAACGCTGAACTATCGCCTGGGGGCGCTGGGCTTTGTCGAACTGGGCCATGTGCTGGGCCGCGCCTATGCCGGCAGCGGCAACAACGGCTTGCGCGACCTGGTGCTGGGGCTGCGCTGGGTGAAGGACAATATCGCCGCGTTCGGGGGCAATCCCCGCGCGGTGACGCTGGCGGGCGAATCCTCGGGCGCGCGCAATGTCTGCGCGCTGCTGGGCCTGCCGGCGGCCGACGGGCTCTATGCCCGCGCGATGGTGTTCAGCGGCGGCGCGCAGACCGTGCACACCCCGGCCGAAGCCGCCGCCTTTGCCAATGGCGTGGTGGCACGGCTGGGCGGGGCAGACCGCTTGCTGGTGGCGCCCTTCCCCGCGTTGATCGAAGCCCAAGTGGCCGCGCGGCGCGGCTGGCCGCGCAACCTGCCGTTCCGCCCCACGGTGGATGGCGCTTTCCTGCCCCAGGTGCCGCTGGCGCGCGTGCTGGCCGGCCAGGCGCCTCGCGTGCCGCTGCTGGCCGGATCGAATGCCAACGAAAGCCGCCTGTTCCTGAGCGAAGCGCAGGCTGGCCGGCCGCTATGGTCGCAAAGCGTGTCGAACGAGACGATGGCGCGCATGGCCGCCCTCAACCGCGCCTATGCCCGCGCCTTTCCCGAATTCACCGATGCGCAGCGCCATTGGCGCCTGCTGACGGCCGAGGAATACGGCATCCCCACGCTGAGGCTGGCCGAGGCGCAGGCCGCGCGTGGCGCGCCGGTGTGGCGCTATCGCCTGGCCTGGCCCGCGCCGGGCGGGCCCTACAAGGGGCATAGCCCCCATGTGCTGGACCTGCCGCTGACGTTCGACCACGTGACGCTGCCATCCATGGCGCAGATGTTCGGCCTTTCTGGGGCAGACCAGCCGATTGCCACGGCCTGGCACGAGGCCATCCTCGCGTTCGTCCGGGGCGGCGCGCCGGCTTCGCCCGGCATGCCGGCCTGGCCGCGCTTCGACAGCGCCACCCGCGCGACCATGGTGTTCGACCGGGTCAGCGTGGTCGAGAACGATCCCGACGGCGCCGAGCGCCTGCTGTGGCTGCAGACGCCCGGTGAGCCGGTCAGCGCGGCAGGGCGGCGCTGAACCCGCCGATGCCGGCAATCGCCAGCACGGCGCGACCGGGCAGCGCCGGCTCGGCAAACGTGAGGCGCAAGTAGCGCGCCTGGACCGGGGCGGCAAAGCCGATGCGCTGGGTGGCAAGGGCATAGGCGATGTTGGAAAACTCGCCCTCGCCCTGGTCCTGCCAGCTTTGCCCGTCGGCGCTGGTTGCCACGCGATAGCCGCGCGGGGGCGTGGCATCGGCCGCCAGATGGCGCGGCGGAGTGAGGCTGAACCCGCCCAGCGTGACCGCGCGGCCCAGATCGAGCGTCAGCGTGGCAGGATGGCCCGGCGTTGGCACGCCCTGCGTCCACAGCGTGGCGACATCGCCATCGAGCAGCGCCTCGGCGCCCGGCGCGCTGGCATCGACCACGCGCCAGCCCAGGGTGCTCAGCACATCGCTGGCGCGCGGGACAGGCGCTGCCACCGGGACCGGCGCCACGCTGTGGAACAGCGCGAATTCGCGGATCGCCGGGCAGGCCGGCGCATCGAGGATCACCAGCCGCACCCGGCGCGGCGCGATCGGCGCGGGCAGGCGCACCACGCGCTGCGCGCCGATGCAGTCCTTTTCGGCCAGGCGCTGCCACTGCCCCGCCACTTCGGCCTCGATGGCAAAGCGCGTGACGCGCACGCCGAGCGGCAGGTATTCGGCCACGCGGACCAGATCGAACCGCGTTCCCGGCGCCAGATCGAGCGTGAGCGTGGGGGTGTGCACGCCATCGGGCGTGGACCAATAGGTTTCGCTGCGGCCATCGAGCACGGCGGCCGGGGCAAAGCGGCCCCCACGCACCGCGCTGGCATGGGCAACCGCGCCCTTGGCCAGATCGCGCGCCAAGGTGGCGCGCATGGCATCGCCGAACGATTGCAGCACCGCAACATCGTGATCGGCAAGGCGCCCGCGCTGATCGGGCGGAAGGTTGAGATTGAGGTTGGTACCGCGCCCGACGGATTCATCGTAGAGCCGCACCAGCCGATCCGGGCTTTTCACCTTGGTGTCTTCATCGGGGTGATAGAACCAGCCGGGCCGGATCGACACGTCGGTTTCGGCCGGCCACCAGATTTCCCCGCCGCGCAACCCGGCATTGCCCACGTCCTGCTCATAAGGCTTGTTCGGCATCGTCGGCCAGCAGGGATCGCCGGCCACGCCATCCTCGTTGCCCACCCAGCGGATATCGGCGCCCAGCGGATCGAACGTGCAGGCATCGGGCTGCATCTGGTGGACCAGCGCGATGATCGAGGGCCAGTTGTAATAGCGCGGGGCGTCGATGTGCCGGGTTTCGCGCGCGCCGCCGTAATAGCCATCGCCGCCATTGGCGCCATCGAACCACACTTCGAACAGCGGGCCATAGCGGGTGCACAGCTCGGTCAATTGCGCGCGATAGTATTCGACATAGGCCGGGCGGCCATATTCGGCATGGTTGCGGTCCCACGGCGACAGGTAGAGGCCATAGGACAGACCGTGGCGGCGGCAGGCCTCGCCCATTTCGGCCACGATATCGCCCTTGCCGCCCTTGTAGGGGCTGTTGCGGATCGAATGCTCGGTCAACTGCGTCTGCCACAGGCAGAACCCGTCGTGGTGCTTGGCGGTGAGGATCACCCCGGTCATGCCCGCAGACTTGGCCGCCAGCACGATCTGGTCTGCGCTGAAATCGGTGGGGTTGAACCATTCGGGCTTTTCATCGCCATAGCCCCATTCCTTGCCAGTGAAGGTGTTCATGGAGAAATGGACGAAGGCATACATGCCGCGCTGATGCCATTTCCACTGGCGCGGCAAAGGCGTGGCCCCCCACGGCGTGGGCGCCGCGGCAGCCGGGCCGGCAGCAAGCGCGGGAGCGGTGGCAAGCGTTGGGGCGACCGCGCCGGCGGCAGCCGAGCGCGACAGGAAGCGACGGCGGGAGAAGTCCATGGGGATTCCTTGGGAAAAGCGCGAAAGACTTACAGGGGATTGGCGAGAACGGCGGGCAGGCGATCGGCCAGGCCCACGATCATTTCGCCAAACAGGCCGTTGGCCCAGGCAAACCAGCTGCGGGTGAACTGCGCGGGATTGTTGCTGTCCACCGCCTCGTGCATGAAGCCGGTGCCCGCGTCGCTATCGCGCAACTGGCGCAGCAGCGGCGCGATGACCGCCGGATCGCTGGACGAAAGCGCGCGCACGATCAGGCTCATCGGCCAGACCTGGCCCAGCCCCACGTGCGGCCCGCCGATCCCCTCGATCGCCGAACCCTTGAAGAAATAGGGATTGGCATCCGACCAGCAGGCCGCTGCGGTGGCCTGCCACAACGGATCGTTGGCGGCCACGCAGCCGGTATAGGCCAAGCCCAGCAGCGAGGGCACGTTGGCATCATCCATGAACACGGCGTTGCCATAGCCATCGACTTCATAGGCCCAGACCTGCCGCCCATCGGGCAGCCGCATGGTGCCCCATTGCGCCAGGGCGGCAGCCACTTCAGCGGCCAGGGCGCGGGCATCGGCGGCAAGGTCTGCCGCGCCATCGACACCCTGGGCCGCGCCTTCGGCGACGAGCGCCATTTCGCGCAGCGTGGTCACGGCAAAGTGATTGGAGGGGATAAGGAACGGATAGATGCAGGCATCGTCCGACGGGCGAAACCCGCTGTGAATCAGCCCCACGGGCCGCGTGGGCGCGCCATAGCCATCGAGGCCCAGCGTTTCGGTGGGGCGGTCGCTGTTGCGGCGAAAGCTGTAGGGGCCGCGCCCGTCCTTGCGCTGCTGTTCGCGAAACGTGCGCACGATCGCGGCTTGGGCGGAAACCCAGATGCTGTCGAACGGGCTGGTATCGCCGCTAGCCTGCCAATAGCGAAAGGCCAAGCGCATGGTCCAGCACAGCGAGTCCACCTCCCACTTGCGCTCGGCGACGCCGGGCTTCATCTGCGTCTGGTCGTTCAGGGCCCAGGGCAGATTGGTCTTGGCCGTGGCATCGCGCATGAACGCGTTGGCATAAGGATCGAGCAGGATCGAGCGGGCCTGCCGCGCGATGGCGCCGCGAAACAGCGTGGCAAGGTGCGCATCCTTGCGCACCAGATGCACGTAAGACAGCAATTGCGCGCTGCTGTCGCGCAGCCACATGCAGGGGATATCGCCGGTGATGACGAAGGCATCGACGCGGCCATCGACCAGGCCCAGTTCCACCGTGGTATCAAGCGTGTTGGGATAGCAGGCGGCAAACATCGCACGCAGCTTGGGATCGGCGATCATCGCGGAAACGCGGGCGATCTCCGCCTCCACCGCCGGGCTGGCAAAGCGGCGTTGCAACTTGGGCGGGCGGGCCGCAGGGCCCGGGGCCGGGTTTGCCGGCGCCTGCGCCGCCGGGGTGGGCGGAGCGGCCACGGACGGAATGGCCTGGGCCGCCACGGCCGCGCGCGCCGGTTCGCCCGCGACCAGGCCAGCCGTGGCCAGCGCCGCCGCACCCTTGACCAGCGAGCGCCGATCGAGCGCTGCGGGGGTGAGAGGGGCTTTGGTCACGTCTTGGCTCACCTTGGCCGTCACTTGGGCATCTCCTGCGCTTGGCCGGACAGGGTAAAGCTCACCCAGGTGCCCGGCCCGTCTTCGGGCTGGCCGTCGCCGATCCACGCCTTGTACGTGCCGGGAAGAACCCGGCGCGTGCCGCGGCGGTCCACCACCGCCAGGTTGCGCGGATCGAGCGTCAGCGTCACCGTCTGCATTGTGCCAGGGGCCAGGTTAACGCGGGCGAAACCGGCCAATTGGTGTTGCAGCACAGGTTCGGTAAAAACCGCTTCGTGCGCCACAGCCGGCGGCACGACATAGGCCTGGACCACGTCTGCCCCCGCCAGCGCGCCCACGTTTTGCAGGCGCACCGAGAGCGTGACCGGCGCGGTGGTATCGCCGGCCTTCACCGCCGGCGCGGAATAGGCAAAGCGGGTGTAGGACAGGCCATGGCCAAAGCCCCACAGGGGCTTGCCGGAGAAAAAGCGATAGGTCCGCTCTTTCATGCCATAGTCCACGAAGGCCGGCAGATCGGTGGTGCGGCGATAGAACGTGACCGGCAGGCGCCCCGAAGGATTGCTGGCGCCAGCCAGGGTATCGGCCAGCGCGGTGCCGCCCGCCTGCCCCGGATACCACGCCACCACCACGGCATCGGCCAGCGCCGGGTCCATCGCCACGGCGCTGCCCGTGGCCAGCACGGCCACCACCGGCTTGCCCGTGGCGCGCAAGCGGGCCAGCAAGTCTGCCTGGGGGCGCGGCAGTTCGATTTCCGAGCGGTCCCCGCCAACGAAGCCGGGCACCTGCACTTGCAAGGCTTCCCCTTCGAGATCGGGCGACAGGCCCAGCACCGCCACGATCACGTCGGCGTCCCTGGCCACGGCCAGGGCCTTGGCCTCTTCCGCGCCGGCAGGCGGCAGCCACAGCAGGCGCAGGCCTTCGTCGTCGCCATAGTGATCCAGCTCCAGCCGGATCGGCTGCGGCGTGCCATCGCTGTCGAGCGCGAATTCGACGCGGGCATTGCCCAGCGGGCCGGCATGAAGCGGCTTGCCGCCCAGCCACAGCGCCACGTCATCGTGGCGGTGGCAATCCTTCCAGCATTGCGGCGCGTCGATCGCCAGGCGCCAGGCGCCGGGGCCGGGTGGCACCAGCGTGCCCGTCCACCGTGCGGAAAAGCGCTGGGGATCAAGACCCTGGGGTGCAGCGCGGGTGAAATTGAAATCGATCCGGCGATCCTGCCGCGCCAAGACCAGCTTGCCGCCCGCATCACGGTATTCGCCGGCCAGCCCCGGCTTGCCCTCGGCGGAAAGCGCGGTTTCGGGCAGGACCACCGGCGCGCCTTCGGCCAGGACGGAGCCTTGCGCATAGACCACGTGATCGGCGCCAAAGCGGGCGCGCAGGCCATCGAGCGGCGTGACGGGCGCGGCGGCGGTGCCGTGGTAATTGCCTTCCAGCACAGCCAGGTCATCGGCATTGGCGCCGATCACCGCCAATTTCACGCCCGGCTTCAAGGGCAGCACCCCGCCCTCGTTCTGTACCAGGACCATCGCCTTGCGCGCGGCTTCCAGCGCCAGGGCGCGATGGTCGGGCGTGTCGACCTGCGCAGGCTTGATCCGCGCCCAGGGGTTGGGCTGGCCAAAGGCGATGCCGAGCCTGGCGCGCGCAGAGAGCGAGCGCACCAGCGCGCGGTCCACTTCGCCCTCGCTCACCAACCCGCGCCGCACGGCATCGGGCAGCGCGCCATAGGCGCTGCCGCAGTTGAAATCGGTGCCGCCCCTGATCGCCGCTGCCGAGGCTTCTGCCGCGTCGAAGGCATGATGGTGGAACTGCCAGATATTGCCGATGGCATCGCAATCCGACACCACGAACCCGGTAAAACCCCAGTCCTTGCGCACCCGCTGGTTGAGCAGGGCATCGTTGGCGCAGGCGGGCGTTCCCGCAATGGAATTGTAGGCGCACATCAAGGACAGGGCGTGGCCCTGCGTCACCGCCATGCGGAAGGCGGGCAGATAGGTCCATTCCAGGTCTTGCGGGCTGGGATCGACATCGAAGCTGTCACGCCCGGCTTCCGGCCCGGAATGGACGGCCAGGTGCTTGGCCGTGGCAATCACGCGGGGATGGGCGAGGTCCGGCCCCTGCAAGCCCTTGATGAAGCCCACCGCCAGGGTGCCCGTCAGCAGCGGGTCTTCGCCATAGGTTTCCTGCCCCCGGCCCCAGCGCGGATCGCGGAAGATGTTGATGTTGGGCGACCAGATCGTCAGGCCCTGGTAGATGCGGCGGTCGGCAGCGACGGGATGGGCGTTGAACCGCGCGCGCGCCTCGGTGGAAATCACCGTGCCCACCCGCTCCATCAGCGCCGGGTCCCAGGTGGCGGCAAGGCCGATGGCCTGGGGGAACACCGTGGCCACGCCATTGCGCGCCAGGCCGTGCAGCCCTTCGTTCCACCAGTCATAGGCCGGCAAGCCCAGGCCCGGATCGGCGGGCGCCGTGTTTTGCAACTGGGCGGCCTTGCGCTCCAGGCTCACGCCCTTGAGCGCGGCGGCGACTTTTTCCTCCACCGGATCGGCGTGCGCCGCCGTCGAAAGGGCAAGGCAAAGCGCGGTGGACACAAGCAACGAACGCATCAGTGGCTCCCGGCCAGGGTGCGCAGCACCAGGGCGCGGCGCAGGGCGGCATCGGGTGCCGCGCTGGTGATGGACAGAGTGCGGCTTTCGCCGGGCAGTAGATCGAACCCGTTGTCGTCGGCCGCCGCGTCGAGCGTGCCGAAATCGAGCATGACCGCGCGCGCCAGGTTGCGCGCGGTCAGCGTGACCTGGCGCCCGTGCCAGGCCACGGACAGGCCCGGATCGGGGTAGGCCATGGTCTTGGGCAAGGCGCGTTCCACGATCTGGCGGCTGACCACGCTGCCGCCGATGGACAGTTCGGCCACGACATAGGACGTCGTCGGCGCCGCCGCGCCGAAGACTTTCGCGTCCACAACCTGGGTTGCCTCGGTCACGCCATTGGCCGCCAGGGTCACGTCGCCTTCCGCGCTGCCCAACACAGCGCCGTCCATGCCGCGACCGGTCAGCCGCCAATGGGCGGCCAGCGGCGCCTGCGCGTCGGACACCAAGACCACACGCGTCGTGCCGCCCTTATGCTCGGCCACCACGGCCTGGGGCGCGAAGAACCGCCGCGCGGCATAGTGCAGCAGCTTCCACCGCCCGGCATGGTCGATGCTCGACCACGAGATCGCCGGCCAGACATCGTTGAGCTGCCAATAGAGCGAACCCATCGTCACCGGCGCGCAGGCGCGATGGTGGCGCGCGGCCATGTCGATCGCCTGCATCTGGTTGACCTGGGTGAGATAGACAAAGTCTGCCAGCCGCGCCGGGCCGCTGCCCTGCGCCGGGCGCAACCGCGCATCGAGATAGAAAGCCAAGCGACTGTTGCCTTCGCCGGCCAGGAATTTCTGGTGCGCCTTCATCACCGGGCTTTGTGGGTCGGAGACTTTCGGCCCGGCAAATTCGGCAATCGTCGCCATGCCTGGCATGGCCTGGAACCCATATTCCGACATGAAGCGCGGGCAGGTGTCCAGGTAGTTTTCCACCGGCTTGGAGCCGGACCATACATCCCAGAAATGGCGATCGCCCGCCGCATCGGTATCGACCGGGCCTTCATAGTCGGTCGATGGCGAACCCGGCCAATAGGGCGTCTGTGGGCTATGCGCCGCAACGGCATCGCGCAGCACGCGGTCGAACAGCACGGTCATGCTCGTGGCGATGCGCTCCTGCTCGTCAGGGCCCACGGCTCTCTTGAAGTCCTTGCGGTCCGACCAGTTGGCCCAGCCCGAGAGCACTTCGTTGCCGCCGGTCCACACCACAATGGAGGGATGGCTGGAAAGGCGCGCCACCTGCTCGTCCGCCTCGGCCGCCACGCTGGCGCGATAGGCCGCGTCTGGCGGAGGCACGGCGCCGCCGAACATGAAATCCTGCCAGATCATCAGGCCCAGGCGATCGGCGCTGTCGTAGAACGCATCGTCCAGGTACGTGCCGCCGCCCCAGACGCGGATCATGTTCATGTTGGCCGCCCTGGCATCGGCCAGCATGCGGTCCATCGTGGCGGCGGTCACGCGCGAGGGGAAGCTGTCGAACGGGATCAGGTTGGCGCCCTTGGCAAAGACCGGCACGCCGTTGACCTTGAAGCCGAAGGCGCCGTTGCCCCGCATCAGTTCGACGGTGCGCAGGCCCAGGGTGCGGCTGGCCGCCTGCCCGGCCCCGGCGCCATCGACTATCCGCGCGGCCACCTTGTAGAGCGGCTGCGCGCCCAGGCCCACCGGCCACCAGCGTTGCGGCGCGGGAATCGTGATCGGCACCGTCACCACATTGTGGCCCGGATCGACCGGGACCTGGCGCTTGACCGGCGGCAACGCGGTGCCATCGGGCGCAGTGACGGCCAGTTCCACGGTCAGCGGCGCGGGGCTATCGGCCTCCACCGCCAGCCGCGCGGTCAGCCGCGCTTCCCGGTCTCCCAGGGCATCCTGTTGCATATCGAGCGTGGCCAGCCGCGCGCCGTCCCAGCCTTCCAGCCGCACGCCGTGCCACAGGCCGATATTGACGATACGCGGCCCCCAATCCCAGCCGTACTGATACTTCGGCTTGCGGATATAGGGCGAGGTCTGCACGCCCTTGGGCTCGTCACCAAAGGCGGAATCGTATTCGCCGGGGAGCGGATGAGCTTCCTTCAGCACCATCGGCTGCAAGGCGCGGATGGGCGAGGCAAAGCGCAACACGATCTCGTTCGCCCCGGCGTGGAGCAGGCCGCGCACCGGCACGCGCCAGCTGCGATGGGCGTTGTCGGCCTTGAGCACGTCCTGCCCGTTGACGCTGACCGTGGCGAAGGTGTCGATCCCGTCGAACACCAGGTCGAGATGGCCGTGCGCCAGCATCGCCGCAGTCACGTTGAGCGTGCGGCGCATCTCCCAGCCGGAAAGGCCGGCCCACTGGATCGCGGCTTCGTTGGTGCCTAGGAAGGGATCGGGCACGCGGTGCTGTTCCACAAGCGCCTGCTGGACGGTGCCGGGCACCGGCACGGCAAACCATTGCGCCTCGCGCGGGTGGGTCTTGGCCGCCGCATCCTCTGGCGCAATGCGCGCCTGCCAGCCGGCATCGAGCGACAACGCCTCGGGCGCGGCCAGCGCCGGCGTGGAGACGGTGGCCAGCGCCAAAGCCGCGAAGAGCGAAAGCCGGCTCATTGCGCCCACTTCACCTGCTCCACGGTGTAGAACGGGCCGGCGGTCGATGCGGTGAACTGGAAGCAGACGTCGCTTTCATCGGCCAGTCCCAGTTGCGGCAGCGTGGCGCTGAGCGAAAACTGCTGCGGAGTCTTGGCCGGATCGCGCAGCGGCCAGGTGGCCAGGACCTTGGCACCGGGCATGGGATCATGCTCCTTGGCGCGATCGTCGGCCGCCTTTTCCGCCGCGCGGCACCCGGCCGAAACCACCAGTTCGCCAAAGGGGCTGGTGGCATAGCGCGCGATCACCGCGTGCTGGTCATGCGCCAGGCCATAATTGCGCGGCAGCCGCGCCACTTGCACCGTGATCGCCTTGGCATGGGCCAGTGGGGCGTGATCATCGGCCATGCAGGCATCGAAGATGTTGACGTTGTAGGCTGGGCCATTGGCCGTGGCATCGGCATTCAACGGCACGCGCAGGCCCAGCGCGCCGCGCGGGCAGGCCGAAAGCGCGCTGTTGGCAGTGGTCAGCAGCGCGTCGCGCGTCACGTCGAACCGGCGCGGGGTGGAAAGAGCCACGCCATCGGGCGCGAAATCGGCGGCGGTTATCACCGTACCCGGCGCCACTTGCAGCGGCGCGGCATAGGCGCGCGAACGCGCGGTGGGCGCCTTGCCATCGAGCGTATAGCGGATCGTGCCATAGGGCGCCTGCGTGGCCAGCGCCACGGTCAGCCGCGTGGCATCGAGCGCAGCCCCGCGCGGCTGCGCAATCTTGAAATCCACCGCCAGCGCGCTGTCGGCCACTTCCAGGCCGCCGGCCCGCCAGCGCCGCATCTGCGGATCGAGCCGGGCGAGGAAATCCTTGTAATCCTTGGGCCGCGCCGGATCGCTCCACACGCTTTCGGCCAAGGCGCCGATGCGCGGGAAGATCTTGTGCTGCACTTGCCAGGGGGTGACAAGATATTCGGCCCAGGCATTGGCCTGCGCGCCCAGCACGTGGCCTGCCTTGTCCGCGCCGATGCCTTTGGGCATCGGGTCATAGCGATAGACCGCTTCCAGCGTCTGGATCGCGATGCGCCCCGGCGGCGCGTCGCCCCGATCGGACTGAAGATTGTCGAGATAGAGATTGGGCGCCGGGCTCAAGACCACATCGTGCCCGGCGTTGGCCGCATCGACCGCGCCGGCTTCGCCCCGCCAGCTCATCACCGAGGCCGAGGGCGGCAGCCCGCCTTCGAGGATTTCGTCCCAGCCGATCAGGCGGCGGCCATGCTGCGCGAGATAGGCGCCAAGCTGATCGATCATCCAGCTTTGCAGGCCGTTTTCGGTCTTGATGCCCAGCGCGCGCATCTGTGCCTGCACTTGGGCCGCACGCTCCCACTGGTCCTTCACCGCCTCGTCCCCACCCAGGTGGATATAGGTCGACGGGAATACGGCCATCAATTCATCGAGCACGTCTTTGACGAAAGCCATGCCTTGCGGGCCTGGGTTGAACAGGTACGGGTTCACGCCCCAGTCACCCGAAACCGGCGGAGTGCCGCCCAGCACACCCAGATCGGGATAGGCCGCCACCAACGCCTGGGCATGGCCGGGCAGGTCGATTTCCGGCACGATCGTAATCCCGCGCGCAGCGGCATAGGCGACCAGCGCGCGCAATTCATCCTGGGTGTAGAACCCGCCGCTGCGCGGGCCGGGCCCCTGGCCGGTCTCGGGCTCGGTGCGCCAGGCCCCCACTTGCGTCAGGCGCGGATACTTCTTCACCTCGAACCGCCAGCCCTGGTCATCGGTCAGGTGCAGGTGCAGCACGTTGAGCTTCACTGCCACCATCCCGTCGATCACCGCGCGGATCGAAGCGAGCGGCTGGAAATGGCGCGCCGTGTCGATCATCAGCCCACGCCAGGCAAAGCGCGGCGCATCGCTGAGCGTGACGGCAGGAATGCGCACCATACCCTTGCCCGGTGCGCCGGCCAATTGCTCCAAGCTCATCGCGCCATAGAGCAGGCCGTGATCGCCCGCGGCAGTGATCACCGCGCCGCCCGGCGTCACGGTCAGGGCATAGGCTTCATCGCCACCCTTGCCGGCGGCGGCCCGCGCGAAACGCACGGTGCCGGTATCGCCTTCCACCACCCGCAACGACAGGCCGTGCTGGGCCGCCAGCCGCGCCGCAAGCAGCGTGGCGACGGCCTTGGCCCCGGCATCGCCCACCGGCACGGCCAAGGTGGCGCCGTCGGTGATCAGCAGCGCGCCCTTGCCCGGCGCCACCTGGGCGGGCCAGGGCACCAGCGGCAGGACGGGCGCGGCGGCGGCGGATGAGGCGGCCGCCACCAGGCCGGCCGCGACAACCACGGCGGCGCGCCGCTGCCAACCGTGCCTGCGAGCCTTGCCGTCCAAGCGTGCCACCATGTCTTTGTCCCTTGCCTTCGCCCGCATGTTCATCTCGGCCGAGAGGTAACCAAAATATATCCAATACGACAACAGGTATTGTGCAGCGCATGGCAAAAAATCCGCCCGGCAAAGCACACAAAGCACACATCGCCTGATCCAGCGCATTCGCCCCATGTCGGGCGTTGCCGGAAATACATTACCAATGTAAATCCTGTTCCACCCTTGCCGCCAAACCCGGGACTCCGCCGCCATGCCGCCAGCCGATTGTGCCCTGCCATCCCGCCGCACCCTGCTGAAAGGGGTGGCGGGCTGGGCCATGGTGCAGGGCCTGGGCTGGGTTGCGCCGGGCCAGGCGAAGCCCGCACGCCCCTTTGCGGCGGACACCGCCTGGGGCCTGCTGCCGCCCACCGCCACCCTGCCCGGCGGCCTGCGCATGCCCGCGCCCCTGCCCGGCGCCGCGCCACGCCTGCCGGTGGGTGAGCCGGGGCGCCTGTCGCTCGATCAAGGCTGGCTGTTTCACCTGGGCGATATTCCCTTTCCCGAACCGGCCGATCACAACGCCACCTATCTTTCCGTCAAGGCCGGCAACGCAAGCGGCGCGGCAGCGCTCGATTTCGATGCATCCGACTGGCAGAGCGTCACTCTGCCGCACGATTGGGCCAGCGCACAACCGTTTGATCGCACGGCCAATGTTTCACAAGGTTATCGCGCGCGCGGGATCGGCTGGTATCGCCGCCTCGTGCGGCTGGATCCGGCGCTGGAGGGCCAAAAACTCGAACTGCGCTTTGATGGCATCGCCAGCCATGCCACGGTCTGGGTCAACGGCAGCGAAGTGGCGCATTCGTGGTCGGGCTATACCGGCGTCACCATCGATCTCACCCCGTTTGCCCGCTATGGCGACGATCTCAACTGGATCGCGGTGCGCGCCGATGCCACCGTGCGCGAAGGCTGGTGGTACGAAGGCGCCGGGATCTATCGCCATGCCTGGCTGGTGGTGCGCCCACCGCTGCATATCGCCGCCGATGGCGTGCATGGCCATCCGGTGCAGGCGGCCGACGGCACCTGGCAGGTGCCCATAACCGTCACGCTGGGAAACCTTGCCGATGCTCCGGCCGGCGCCAGGGTGCGCGCCATGGTGCGCGATGCGCAGGGCCGTCTGCTGTGCCAGGGCACGGCGAGCGCGCAAGTGGCCGGCCTGGACCAGGCCGAAGCGAGCATGGTGCTGGCGCCACGGGGCGCGCCCGCGCTGTGGTCTCCCGATGATCCGGTGCTGCACGATCTGGTGGTGGAACTGGAACACGATGGCCCAGCGACGGGCCAGGTGATCGACCGCCGCACCGTGGCGATCGGCTTTCGCCAGATCCGCTTCGATCCCGCGCGCGGCATGTTCCTCAATGGCGTGGCCACCAAGATCAAGGGCGTGTGCCTGCATCAGGACCACGCCGGGGTGGGCGTTGCCGTGCCCGATTCCGTGGTGCTGTGGCGGTTGCAGCGCTTGAAGCAACTGGGCTGCAACGCCATCCGCATGACGCACGGCGCCTGCTCTGCCGAAGTGATGGACTGGTGCGATCGGCTGGGCTTCCTGGTCATGGCCGAAAACCGCCTGTTCAACCCCGCGCCCGACTATTTGGCGCAGCTGGAATGGCTGGTGCGCCGCGATCGCAACCACCCATGCGTGTTTGCCTGGTCGGTGTTCAACGAAGAACCGATGCAGGGCACCCATGCCGGCAAGGAAATGGTGCGCCGCCTGCGCGCGGCCGTGCGCCGGCTCGATCCGGCCCGCCCGGTGACCGCGGCGATGAGCGGCGGGTTCTTCAATCCCGAGAACGTCGGCCAGGCGGTCGATCTCATGGGCTTCAACTATTACCAGGGCGATTACGATCGCTATCACGCGCTGCATCCCGATCAGCCCATGCTGAGCAGCGAAGACACCAGCGCCTATGGCACGCGTGGGGCGTTCACCAGCGCGCCCGACGCCCACGTGATCACGTCGCTGGACAAGGAAGCGGCAGGCTGGGGCGCCACGCATCGCCAGTCGTGGCAGGCCATCGCCAGCCGCCCGTTCGTGGCGGGCGGGTTCGTCTGGACGGGCCTTGACTACCATGGCGAACCCACGCCCTATGCCTGGCCCAGCGTGGGCAGCTTCTTTGGCATCATGGACTTGTGCGGGTTTCCCAAGACCGCGTTCGGCATCCGCCAGGCGCAGTGGCTGGATACAGCGCCGATGGTGTGGATCGATCCGCACTGGACCTGGCCCGGCCGCGAAGGGCAACCGATCGAAGTCTTCGCCGTGACCAACGCGCCCGCACTGGAATTGCGCCTCAACGGCAAGACCGTGGCGCGGGTGGACAAGGCGGACCGGATCATGGGCCACACGTTCCACATCCCCTATCAGCCCGGCCGGATCGAAGCGCTGGCCCTTGATGGCGGCCGCGTGGTGGCGCGCATGGCGCACGAAACCGCGGGCCGCCCCATGGCCCTGCGGCTGACCCCGGCGCGCACGGCATTGGCGCGCGATGGGGCGGATGCCATGGCGATCACCATCGATGCGATCGATGCCGGTGGCCGCCATGTGCCGGTGGCGCAACATGGCATCGGCCTGTCCATACGCGGCGGCGCGATCATCGGGTTGGGCAATGGCGATCCCAACAGCCACGAAAGCGAGAAAGGCACCCAGCGCAGCCTGTTCAACGGCCTGGCCCAGGCGATCGTCCAGGGCGATGCCGGCCTGGTGCCATTGGTGTTGGAAGCGCACACGCCCGGCCTCACCCCCGCCCGGCTCACTTTGCCGCGCGAGGCGCGCGCCGCGCCGCCCGCCATGGCGGCAGAGGCACCGCGCCAGCGCGTGGAACGCTGGCTGCGTTCGCCCCGGCTGCCCGCGCGGCCCGATGCCACCCTGGCCCCGGCGGCGGGCGACAACAATTCATGGGACACCGTGGGCACGCCAGCCATGGAAAGCGGCCCGGCGGGCTGGCGCAGCTATCGCGCCACGATCACGCCATGGCGCGCAGTGGCGGCGCGTGGCGGGCAATTGCGCTTTGCCGGGCTGGCCGGGGCAGCGGAAATCTGGCTGGATGGCACGCTGCTGGCGCGCAAGACCGATCCAGCGCCCGCGGCGCTGGCCGTGACGGTACCGCCGGGCAACAAGCCGCGCGAACTCGTGGTGTTGATCCAGGCAGAGACCGGCCGCCCTGCCGGCCTGACCGGCAGCGTGGATCTTGCCCCGTAAGACAAGCGATCGGCACCGGTTTCAAAACGATGCCTTTATAATACCACTTTAATCTGTTGCAGCACGAAATGCGGCCACGCGGGCAGGATCAGTCCGCCGCGCGGGCTGGTCGGCGGCAAAGCCCAGCGCGACGAGGCGGGCAAGGTCTGCATCCGGACCCGGCCGCGATACCGCCACGCGGCACGAAGCGTGGAATTCCGTCACGCCCACAGCGCGCAACGCGGCCACGACGGCCGGATCCAGCCCGCCGCCAGCCATGATCGCAATGCGGCCGCGCGCGGCCTGTACCAGGGCGGCAAAGCGATCGACGGCGTCGCCCGCGCGGACAGCGCCGGCGGACGTGAGAATGCGATCGAACCCCAGTTCCACCGCCGCTTCCAGCCCTGCCAAGGGATCGTCCAGCAGGTCGAACACGCGATGCAGGGTAAGCGAAAGGGGAAAGCCACGGGCGGCACCGAGTTCGTGCGCATGTGCCACCCAGCCCGACAATGCCGCGCAATCAAGGCCTTCAGGCCCACCACCACCGATCACCGCACCGGCCAGCCCGGCCTGGGCAAAGCTGGTCAGATCGGCCCGCACCAGCGCGCGGTCTTGCGCGTCATAGCGGAAATCGCCGGGACGCGGCCGAGCCAGGGCATGGACCGGCAAAGGCTGGCGTGCCGCCAGGGCCACCAGCGAGGCGGGCGGCGTCAATCCACCCAGATCGAGCGCGGCACACAGTTCCACCCGCGCCGCACCGCCCGCCAGCGCCGCAGCCAGCCCCGCTGCATCTTCTACACAGACTTCCAGCATCGTGCCTCCCTGCCGCCATATCGGTTGCGCCATGCCTGCCGGCACCGCGAATCACACCTTGCCTGATGTGGCTTTGTTTTGGTCATGACCACGGCAAACCGAAAAAATTTTCGCGGCGCGGCCGATATGCCGCACCACCCATCGCACAGATTGCGCAGAACCCCTTAATTTTCCCACATTTTTTCAAGGTATTTCGGAACGCTGTGCCGCGCCGCCGATCGTGAAGTTTTGGTGGACATGCGGTTTCATTTAAGTGACATATTGCACGGCGGTTGGACTTAGATTGGTTACAAACCAAAATGAGGTGAACAGCCGCAGCAAGGTGAGCAAACACCGTTTCAGGGTTCAACAGCATCGTACCCGGACGACCGGGTGGGATTGGGGGTTCTAAGATGTCATTCTTCCGCGCAGCACTGCTTGCCACCACCGCAGCGTCGATCGTTTCGTCGCCGGCCATGGCACAGGACACCCAGGCCGCCGCACCGGCCAGCGCCGACGCCGCTTCCACCAGTGCAGACGCGACGCCCGCCGATGCCATCACCGTGACCGGCATCCGTGCCTCGCTCAAGAACGCGATCGACGTCAAGCGCAGCGCGATTGCTGTCATGGACGTGATCACCGCCGAAGGCGTGGGCAAGTTCCCCGATCGCAACGTGGCCGAATCGCTTTCGCACATTCCCGGCGTGGCGGTGGACCACCAGTTCGGCATTGGCGAGCGCGTGTCGATCCAGGGCACTGATCCGGCGCTCAACCGCATTTTCATCGACGGGCACTCGATCGCCTCGGCCGACTGGGGCGGTAGCCCGGGCGACGTGACCGGCCGCACGTTCAACTATTCGCTGCTCGCGCCCGAAGTGATCTCGCGCGTGGAAGTCTACAAGTCGCCCGAACCGTGGATCGACGAAGGCGCGCTGGGCGGCACGGTGATCGTGCGCACGCGCAAACCGCTGGACATGAAGGCGAACTCGCTGACCGGTTCGATCGGCGTCAACTACAACGACCGCTCCAAGATCGCCAATCCGCGCGGCTCGCTGATGTACAGCTGGAAGAACAAGGACGAGACGTTCGGCATCCTGGTTGCCGGCACTTATGACAAGGACTCGCTGGCCCGCGCCGGGATCGAATACTTCGGCTATTCCACCGGCAAGGACTTCCTGCAGAAGGATGCCGACGGCAACCTGCTGACCGACGCCAGCGGCAACTACATCCCCAAGAATTCGGCGCTCCAGGTCAATGGCGGCAGCCTTTCCGACCTGGCCAACTCGCGCTATCCCGCCGGGATCAACCACGCCTACTTCAAGCAGACGCGCCAGCGCATCGGCGGCCAGTTCGCGATCCAGTATGCCCCCAGCAGCGATTTCGAGCTGATCGCCACGGGCATGCACATCCAGGGCACCTACAACAACTTCTCGCAGTCGGAATTCATCTATCCGAACTACAACCCCGGCAACATCTCGTCGGTCACGCTGTCCAACGGCCTGATCTCCAAGGCGACGATGGCCGATGGCACCAGCACGCAGGCCGAGCTGGACATGAACTATCGCAAGACCAAGGTGACCAACGACAGCTATAACCTGGCGGGCACCTGGCGCCTGAGCGACAGCTTCACGCTGTCGGGCAACGGCGGCTGGAGCAAGGCGACCGGCGGCACCAACCCCGAATACCTGATGTCGCTCTATTCCAACGGCGGCTACACGTTCGACTACACCGGCTCGTCCACCAGCGTGAACTACAATACCGCGCCGACGAACACGAGCAGCTGGGGCCGCTTCTCCACCTCCACCCAGACCCTGCCCGATGGCAGCACGATCACCGGCTACCAGATCGGCGGCATCGCCACCTCGCGCCAGAAGGACGAGGAATTCTATGGCCAGCTCGACGGCAAGTGGGACGTGAGCGACGCGTTCTTCAAGGACGTGCGCATGGGCATCAAGGCCTCCAGCCACGAAAACGCGCTGACCGTCACGGGCTCGAAGGTGTTCTACACCGACCAGGTCTCGCTCAGCGATTTCACCACCCACCTGACGCCCTCGGGCCTGTTCAGCGGCCTCAATGACAACGGCAACTCCAACCAGTTCGCCACGCTGACCGAGCAGGGCGTGATCGACGCGCTGAACGCCGGCATCTATGTCGACACCGGCATCGACAAGAGCTCCACCTACAAGGTGCGCGAAAAGGTCGCCAACGCCTATGTCCAGCTCGACTTCGGCACGGGCCCGATCCACGGTTCGGGCGGCTATCGCATGGTCTATACCAGCGACCGGTCGAACTATTACGCCACCACCGACGGCGGCAACACCTATACCCCCACGGTGTCGAACAAGGACTACCTCAAGTTCCTGCCCAGCCTGAACCTGTCGTGGGACATCAGCGACACCTTCAAGCTGCGCGGCGCCGTGGCCCAGGTGATCGCCCGTCCGCGCTATGCCCAGCTGGCCGGCGCATTCAGCCGCAGCGACACGAACCTGACGGCGAGCACCGGCAACCCGGATCTCGATCCCTATCAGTCGACCAACTATGAACTGTCGGCCGAATGGTATTTCCGCCCCGGTTCGCTGCTGTCGGTGGAATACTTCCGCCGCGAGATCAGCTCGTACATTGTGACCAAGACCGTGTCGGAAATGCTCACCCCGCTGGGCAGCACCACGGCGCAGGAATACCAGGTGACCAAGCCGGTCAACGCCAGCAACGCCAAGGTCAACGGCGTGTCGGTGGGCTTCCAGACGCCGATCTGGGGTGGCTTTGGCATTCTCACCAACTACACCTTCGCCGATGCCAAGAGCGGCGTGGATGCCGATGGCAACGTGGTCAACCTGCCCTACCTGTCGAAGCACACGGTCAACGTGATCCCCTACTTCGAAAAGGACGGGTTCCAGGCGCGTGTCAGCTGGAACTGGCGCAGCGACTACTTCACCGGGGTGGGCCGCCTCAACTCGGTGGACAAGACCGCCGGCTATCACCAGCTCGACGCCTCGATCGGGTACAAGATCAACGAGAACCTGACCGTGCAGGCCAATGCCCAGAACCTGCTCGACTCCACCTACTTCTCGTACAGCGGCACCAAGTCGGCGCCGACCGCGTTCTACAAGAACGGCCGCGTGTTCGCCGCCACCTTGCAGTTCGCTTACTGAGCCGTAACCCCAGACCCCGCCGGCGCATGGCATGCTTCCTCCCTTGCCATGCGCCCCCTCGCAATGCCTGCCGGATGCAATGCACCGGCAGGCATTGTCGTGTCATGATCATCCAGCCATGGAATACGCCATGATCCCCCCAGCAAAGCTCCCCGTGGCCCGCCGCAGTCTGCTTCGCGCTTCGTGCCACCTGGCCCTGCTGGCCGGCACCGGCGCTCCCGCGCTGGCCGCGCCGCGCCGGCACGGCGGCGGCCGCAGCGCGCCCGGCACGCCCGATCTGTTCATCGGCACGGGCGGCGATGGGCACACCTTCCCCGGCGCCAGCCTGCCGTTCGGCATGGTGCAGGTGAGCCCGGATACCGACACCGCGCGGTGGGACACGTGCTCTGGCTATCACCATGGCGATGCGTCCTTGCTGGGCTTTTCCCACACGCATCTTTCGGGCACCGGCATTGGCGACATGCTCGACGTGCTGGTGGTGCCCGCGCGCGGTGCGCTGCGGCTCGATCCCGGCCCGCTCGACAAGCCGGAACAGGGCTATCGCCTGCGCTATGCCCGCGAAGACGCGCGGCCCGGCTATTACCGCGTCGCGCTGGAAAACGGGGTGACCAGCGAACTCACCGCCACCTTGCGCACCGGCATCCAGCGTCACGCCTATCCCGCTGGCGAAGGGCACCTGCTGATCGACCTGTCGCACCTGGTGCAGGACAGTTCGGACTTTCCCCCGCTGATCGATGCCGCCGCGCTGGAATCGCTGGACGATGGCACGCTGGTGGGCACGCGCCGCTTGTGGCGCTGGGCCAAGGGGCGGCAGATCTATTTCGCCATGCAATTCTCGCGCGCGCCCGCGCGCATCGATTTCTTTGCCGACGACAACGCCCCCTGCCCGCCCGGCACGCGCGCCATCACCGGCAAGCGCCTGAAAGCCGTGGCCTGGTTCCCTGATGCCGGCACGGCGCCGATCGTGGTGCGCACCGGCATTTCGGCGGTGGACGTAGCCGGCGCCCGCGCCAACCTGGCCACCGAAGCCGCGCACTTCGATTTCGATGCCTATGCCAAGGCGGCCCAAGCGGCCTGGGACGCAGAACTGGCGCGGATCACCGTGAAGGGCGGCACCGCGGCCCAACAGACCATCATGGCGACCGCGCAATACCATGCCGCGCTCGGCCCCACACTGCTGAGCGATGTGGATGGGCGCACCATCGGCCTCGACCGCCAGGTCCACACCCTGGCCCAGGGCGAAGCGGCCTATAGCGCCTATTCGCTGTGGGACACCTATCGCGCGTTCCATCCGTTGCAGACGCTGATCCGCCCGGCCCACGCCGCCACGATGATGGCCGACCTGATCCGCCAGACCCAGCAAAGCCCCTATGGCCCGCCGGTCTGGCCGCTGCAGGGGGTGGAAACCGGCTGCATGATCGGCTGGCATGCGGTGCCGGTCATGGCCGAAGGCATGGCCAAGGGCATCCCCGCCGATTACGCCGCCGCCTGGCCCGGCATCCGCCGCCGCGCGCTGGATTTCACCACGCCCACGCAGGACAATTCGCTGGGCATCCCGCTCTATGACCAGTTGGGCTATGTGCCGGCAGACCTGCTGTTTGAAAGCGTCAGCCGCACGCTGGAATACAGCTATGACGATTATGCCGCCGCTAAAATCGCGCGGGCCGCCGGCGCGGTGCAGGATGCCGCGCACCTGGAAAAACGCAGCGGCAACTGGCGCAATGTGTTCGACGCCAGCGTGGGCTTTGCCCGCCCGCGCCTGTCCGATGGCAGCTGGACCAGCCCTTATGACCCGGTGCAGCTGGGCCACTCGTCCAAATGGCGCGACTATACCGAAAGCAACGGCTGGCAGGCGACGTTCCTCAACCAGCACGACGTGCCTGGCCTGATGGCGGCGATGGGCGGCGAGGCAGGGTTCGAGGCCAAGCTCGACGCGCTGTTTGCCGCGCCTTCCACCCTGCCCAAGGGCGCCCCGCCGGATATTTCGGGCATGCTCGGGCAATATGCTCATGGCAACGAGCCTTCGCACCACGTTGCCTATCTCTATGCCTGGTGCGGCGCGCACTGGAAGACGCAAGCGATGGTGCGCCGCCTGCTCACCACGATGTACACCGACAAGCCCGACGGGATCATCGGCAACGACGATTGCGGGCAGATGAGCGCGTGGTTCATCCTTTCGGCGCTGGGCTTCTATCCGGTGGATCCGGTCAGCGCGGTCTATGTGCTGGGCAGCCCGCTGTTCGACGAAGCACGCGTTTCCGTTGGCGCGGGCAAGGAACTGGTGATCGAGGCGCGCGGCCAGGGGCCGGACAAGCCCTATTACGGCAAAGTGGAATGGAACGGCCAGCCGCTTGACCGGTGCTGGCTGCACCATGCCGAACTGATCGCGGGCGGCACCCTGGTGTTCCACATGCAGGCAGAGCCGGACAAGCGCTTTGCCAGCGCGCCGGCAGGCAGGCCGCAAGCCGCCTCGTGAGCGCCGCGCTCACTCTGCTAGCGCTGGCGGCGGCGCCCAGTATCGCCGGCGCCTGCGTGGTGGCAGACGGGCCGGCGCGGGCGGGGGCAGACCTGCTCGCCCGGCGGCTGCACGAGCGCGGGATCGATCCCGCGCCCGGTTGCCCGGTCACGCTGCGGTTCGAAACCATGCCCGCGCTGGGCGAAGGCTTTGCGATAGGCCGCCACGGGCGCACGATCATGGTGCAGGTGGGCCAGGCCCGCAGCGCCGCCTATGCCGCCGGGTGGATCCTTGGCCACATGCAGGAAACGCAGCTGGCGCTCTCCGGCCCGGTGCACAGCGCCCCGGCCATGGCTGTGCGCGGCGACCAGATCGGCATCCGCGCCAAGAACAACAGCTTCGATGCCTGGACCCCGGCGATGCTGGCGCGCCAGGTGGAAGACCTGGCGCTGATGGGCGCCAACCGCGTGCAACTGGTTGCCCCCGTTTCCGACGATGCCGCCGCCAGCCCGCTGGCCCCGGTGCCCGCGCGCGACGCAATCCTGGCCACGGCCCGCGCTGCCCAGGCCCTGGGCTTGCAAGTGGCGCTCTATTATCCCCTGTTGCGCGATTACTCCAAACCGGCGGACGTGGCCGCCGAACGGGCCGATTTCGCCGCGCTGATCGCAGATTTTCCCGCGCTCGATGCGGTCTATTTTCCCGGTGGCGATCCGGGGCACACGGCGCCCGCGCCGCTGTTCGCGCTGCTGGGGCAACTGGCCGTGCCGCTCCATGCGCGGTTCCGGCAGGCTGAAATGCTGGTATCCTCGCAAGGCTTCGATGCAGAGGGCTTCGCTGCCTTCGTGGCGCAAGTCCGCGCCCGCCCGCCCTGGCTTTCGGCGGTTTTCGTCGGGCCGCAGACCCGCGCCACCATCGCGCAGCACCGCGCCCTGCTGGCCGGCACAGTGCCGCTGGAGCTCTATCCCGACACCGCCCACGCCATGCACGCGCAACTGCCGTTGCAACGCTGGCACCCGGCCTTTGCGTTGACGCAAGGGCGCGAGCCGGTGAACCCGCGCCCGCACGCCATGGCCGCCGCCTTTGCCGACCAGGCGCCCGGCACGCGTGGCTTCGTCGCGTATTCCGAAGGGGTGAACGACGATTGGAACCTGGCGCAATGGCTGGCCCTGGCGTGGAACCCGCGCGCCCTGCCCCGCGCCATCGCCCTTGCCCACGCGCGCCGCTTCATCGGCGACGATCGCTTTGCCGCCCTGCCCCTGGCGCTGGAGCAGGGCTGGCGCAGCGATCCGGCGCGCAATCGCGCAATCGGCCGGACTCTGGCCGCCACCACCGCGCTGCGCCCCGCGCGCTGGGCCGATTGGCGGATCGACCTCTACCGCTATCGCGCGGTCTACGATGCCCTGGTGGCGCGCCGCTGGGCCGCCGCCCAAGCGGCTGATGCACTGGCGCGCGCGGCGCTGGCCCAAGCCCCACGCACAGGCAGCACGCGGGCGGTTGCCGCAGCCCGCCGCGCCTTTGCCCGGCCCGAAGCGCCCGCCACCCTGGCGCTGTACCACCGACTGGAAGCGCTGGCCGCGCGGCTGTGGGACAAGGCGCGGATGCAGCTCAGCGTCCCGCGCTATGGCGCGTCCAACTGGGAACGCGGCGCCAATCTCGACCGCGCCATGGCCGACCTGACCGACCGCGTGGCGCTCGCCCCGCGCATGGCCGCGGCGCTGGCCCTGCCCACCGAGCCAGCGCGAGCGGCGGCGCTGGCCGCACTGGCAGACCGCGCCGACCGGCGCCACGGCGCGCTCTATGACGATCTGGGCATGCCCGGCGCGCAGCCCCACCTGCTGCGCGGCGCAGGCGAACGGGCCGATCCGCAAGGCCGGGCCAGCAGCATCATCGGCGTGGCCGATCACCTGCCCGCCGATGGCTGGCCGCTCGCCACGCTGACCTATGCCGAAACGCTTTACGAAAATCCGCTGCGCCTCTCCTATCGCCTGCCGCGCGGGGGCGCCTGGTGCCTGCGCTTTACCTGGGCGGGCGAGGATTACTGGCGATCGATGGCGGTCCGGGCCAACGGGCAGGAAATTCTGCCGCCGCAAAACCGCGCCGCCAACCCGGCCTATGTCGAAGTGCCCATTCCCGCAGGCCTGACCAGCCGGGGCCGGCTTTCGCTGGCGTTCGTGGCGCGGGCGGGGGCGGGCGGCGGCGGGCGCGGGCAGCAGGTGGCCGAAACCTGGCTCTTGCGCAAAACACGCGCCTTGCGCTGTGACGGGCAGTGGACCGGACCATAAAGCCTTGACCTTCCCCCGATAGCGGACACAATCGCAGATGATGCTTGCCAGATTCCTTGCCTCCCGTTGCCGTGCCGCTGGCCTCACGCGTTTTCAACCGACCGCTTCGGCACTGGCTTTGGCCGGGCTGGCTGCCGCCTGGCCGTCGGGCGGTGCCCAGGCGGCCGATTCCCGGTTCGAGCTGATCGGGCCGGATATGAAAGTCATCGTCACCCGCAACGGCCAGGACCTGCCGCTGGGCAGCGTGCCCAGCCTGGCCGAGGGCGACTCCCTCACGATTTCGGCCGCGCTGCCGGGCGACCAGGGCGCGCACCTGATGGTGGTTTCGGCGTTTCTGCGCGGGGCCACCAATCCGCCACCGCGCGAATGGATCGGCGTTGCGCGGACCTGGAAAGACAAGGCGACCGAGCATTCGCTGAACCTGACCGTGCCCAAGGGCGCGCGGCAGATGGTGGTGCTGATCGTGCCCGAAACCAATGGCGCGCAAGGCACGCTGGTGGATGCGGTGCGTGGCAAGCCGGGCGAATTCGTGCGCGCCAGCCAGGATCTCAACCAGGCCTCGCTCGACCATGCGCGCCTCATGGCGTTCGTCGGCGCGGTCAATGGCGACAATGCCACCCATCCCGAAGACCTCAAGCGCATGGCGCCCACGCTGGCGCGCAGCCTGTCGATCAAGCTCAACGAGGATTGCCTGTCGAAAGTGGTGGACCAGCAGGCCTCGTGCCTGGTGGACGACCGCGACACCCTGGTGCTGAGCGACATCCACACCAATTCGCTGACCGACACGCTGACCGGCGCGCCCACCACGCTGGCGCTTTCGCTCAGCACCACCACGCAGGGCGGCGCGGGGGTCTACAGCCCCTATATCGGCGTGGTGCGCGATCTGGCCAAGGTGTTCGGCGCGTTCAGCAATCCGCAGTTCAACTACCTGCCCACCCTGTCGGAACTGCACGGGCCAACCGCCTCGCTCAAGCTCAATACCGCGCCTTCGTTCAACAAGCCCAAGTCGGTCATGGTCATGGCGATGCCGGCAATCGGCGCAGACAGCCCGCCGCAACTGCGCAATCCCACCAAGGGGCCGATCTGCGCGCGCGACAACAACCTGGTGCTGCCGGTCGAAGGGGCCCCGCTGGTCTTTGCCACCGGCTATGCCCACGACATGGCGGTGAAAGTGACCGCGCCCGATGGCTCCACGCGCGAATTTCCACTGCGCTCGCGCGCCGACCTGGGCGGTTATGCCGTGGTGGCCGACGCCCTGCCGCCAGGCGCGACGCTGGGCATGCACATGCACGGCCGCTGGGGATTCGATCCGTTCGATGGGCCCGACTATGTGGTGCAACGCCCCGATGGCGGCCCTTGGAAGACCGCGACCGGGGCAAGCGGCCCGCTGGTGGCCGGGCGCGACAATGACGTAACACTGGAAGGCGCGGCCCCTGGCTGCGTCGAAGATGTCAGCCTGCGCGTGGGCAACAGTGCAGTGGCGCGCAGCGTCACGTTCCGCGCCGTCGATGCCACGCACCTGGTCGTCACCGTGCCGCTGGCAGAAGGCGAGACCGGCGAATTGCACCTTGATGTGCGCCAGCAGGGCATGGGCACGCCGGCCAGCGTCACCTTGCGCGCGCGGGCGGAAACCAGCCGGATCGACGCGGTCGATATCCGCGCCGGCGACAGCGAGGCGATGATCACCGGGCAGCGGCTGGAACAAGTGGTCGCGCTGAGCCTGGGCGACGTGGAATTCCGGCCCGATGGCTTGACCCGCGACGGACGGATCGACCGCCTGCACCTGAGCACGGCCAACGGCGCGCGCACGGGCGACGCCGGCACGGCCGCCAAGGCGCAGATCAAGCTGGACGATGGCCGCGTGCAGGCCGTTTCGATCAAGATCGGCCCGGCCCGGCCGCGCATCGACCTGATCGGCCGCACGGTCAATGCCGCGCCGGTGCCGGCGGGCATCCGTTCATTGCGCTTTGCCGCCGACGACCTGCTGCCCGAAGACGCCGAACTGGTCTTTTCCGTGCGCGCCGGGGCCAACACCAAGCTTGCCAACGACGACGCGATCGAGGTGGCCCCGGCCAGCAGCCAGACCGGCCTGCGCCTGACCACGGCCAAGGGCCTCATGGCCAGCGATCCCACCGTGTTCGTCGCCACGATGCGCGCGGCCGATCTGCCCCCGGCCAGCTTTGGTCCATTGCGCTTTCGCCTGGTCAAGGGCGATGGCCAGTTGGGCAGTTGGCAACCGCTGGCCACGCTCGCCCGCCTGCCCCGCATCACGGGCCTTGCCTGCGACAGCGGCGGATCGCTGCCCTGCACGCTGACCGGGCGCAACCTGTTCCTGCTCGACGCAGTGGGTGCCGATGGCGATTTCGCCCGCGCGGTGACCGTGCAGCCCGGCTTTACCGGATCGAGCCTGAAAGTGCCGCGCCCGGCCGATGGCGCACTGCACCTGCGCCTGCGCGATGCGCCCCAGGCGCGGGTCACCCTGCCGATGAATTGAGGCTCGCGCGATGGACAGCCTTTTCAGCCGCCTTTCCGAAACCGTTGCGGGTGCCGCCACCACCGAGGAACTGACTCGGCCGTTGCTGGACCTGCTGCACAAGGTGACGGGGCTGGAAAGCACCTATCTCACGCGGGTGGACGAGGTGGCGGGCGTGCAGACCGTCCTCTATGCCAGCAATGCCAAGGCGATGAAAATTCCCGAAAACCTGTCGGTCCCTTGGGAAGATACGCTGTGCAAGCGCGCGCTGGACCAGGGGCACCTGGTCTGCACCGATGCCGCCGCCTGCTGGCCCGAAAGCGAGGCGGCGCGCGCCTTGGGCATCTGCACGTATGTCACCACCCCGTTGCGGCAAGAGGATGGCACGCTGATCGGCACGCTGTGCGCCGCCAGCAGCACGCCCACGCCCGTGACCGAGGAAGGGCGGCAGATCCTGGCCTTGTTCGGCGCGCTGATCCTGCGCCAGATCCAGCGCGAAGACCTGCTTGTGCAATTGCACGCCGCCAATCGCCAACTGGAGCGGCAATCCCACACCGATCCCCTCACCGGGCTGCCCAACCGCCGCGCCATTCTCAAGGAAATGGATGGCCTGTTTGCCATGGCGGCGCGGGTTGGGCGCGGGGTGCTGGTGGCGTTCATCGATCTCGACGGGTTCAAGCTGATCAACGACAGCTATGGCCACGATGCCGGGGACCGCTTCCTGATCGCGATCGGCGAGCGGTTGAAAGCCGGGCTGCGCAGCACCGATCATGTCGGCCGGCTGGGCGGCGATGAATTCGTGGTGATCGGCCTGGGCGCGCCGCTCGATAGCGACGCCACGGGCGCGATCCAGGCCTGGCGGGGGCGCCTGGCGCCGCTGCTATGCGGGCGGTTCGACCTGGCGGGCAGCGTCCTCGACTATCCCGGTGCCAGCCTGGGGATGATCAGCGTGGACCCGCGCGCCGCCACGCCCGACGATGCATTGCGCCTGGCCGATGCCGAAATGTATCGCGAAAAGCAGCGCCGCCGCGCGCTGGCGGGTTGAGGCGGCGCAGCGTGCGCTAGAGCGTCTTGATGATGGCTGAAAAATCCTTGTCGGCGTGGCCATCGGCGGCAAAGGCGGCATAGAGCTTTTCCGCCAAATGCCCCATCGGCACGGGCGCGCCGGCGTCCAGCGCGGCGCCCATGGCAAGGCGCAAATCCTTGAGCATCAGGGCCGTGGCAAAGCCGCCCTGGTAATCGTTGTCTGCCGGGGTTTGCGGCCCCACGCCGGGGACCGGGCAATAGCTGGTCATCGACCACGATTGGCCCGAGGCCTTGGACGCGATGTCGTAATAGGTCTGCAGGTCCAGCCCGAGCCGCTCGGCCAGGCGGAAGCTTTCGCAGGTGGCCACCATCGTGGCGCCGAGCAGCATGTTGTTGCAGATCTTGGCCGCCTGGCCGGCGCCGGCGCCGCCGGCATGGATCACCGCCTTGCCCATCGCCGCCAGGATCGGCTGCGCGGCGGCAAAGGCTTCGTCGCTGCCGCCGACCATGAACGTGAGCGTGCCGCCGCGCGCGGCGGCAATGCCGCCCGAAACCGGCGCATCGACGATGGGATGGGCAGCAGCACCCGCCACATCGGCCAGGTGCCGGGCGGTGGCGACATCGATGGTCGAGCAATCGATCAGCAAGGCGCCGGCCGGAGCCTTGCCGATGACCTCGTTCTCGATCACCTGGCCCACGATGGCGCCGTTGGGCAGCATGGTAACCACCACTTCGGCCCCGGCGACCGCCTCGGCCACCGTGGTGCAGGCCGTGCAACCGGCCTCCTGCGCGGCAGCCAGGGCCGCTTCGGAAAGATCGAAGGCGCGGACCACGTGCCCAGCCCTGGCCAGGTTGGCGGCCATGCCGCCGCCCATGTTGCCCAGGCCAATGAATGCAATTGCCGCCATGGCAGCCTCTCCCGTTATGTCTTTTTGTGGTTCAGCGCCCCTGCCACACGCCGGGACGCTTCTCGACGAAGGCCTTCATGCCTTCGGCCTTGTCCTGCGTGGCGGTGAGCACCTGGAACATGCGGCGTTCGGCCAGCAGGCCCTGGTCCAGCGTGGTTTCGAACGCCAGGTTGACCATTTCCTTGTTCATCAGCGCGGCCAGCGGCGGCATGGCGGCAATGGTCTGTGCCGCTTTGAGCGCTTCGGCCAAGAGATCGCCATGGGGCACCACGCGGCTGACCAGCCCGCCCCGCTCCGCCTCGGCGGCGTCCATCATCCGGCCGGTCAGGCACATGTCCATCGCCTTGGACTTGCCCACGGCGCGGGCCAGGCGCTGCGAACCGCCCATGCCCGGCGCCACGCCCAGCTTGATTTCGGGCTGGCCGAACTTGGCATTTTCGCTGGCGATGATGAAATCGGCCATCATCGCCAATTCGCAACCGCCGCCCAGGGCAAAGCCGTTGACTGCCGCAATCCACGGCTTGCGCGTGGCCTTGACCAGCTTGCTGGTCCAGCCTTCGAAAAAGTCTTCGGCAAAGAATTGCGCAGCGGGCTTGTCCGCCATTTCCTTGATGTCGGCGCCGGCGGCAAAGGCCTTGTCGCCGCTGCCGGTCAGCACCGCGCAGCGCTGCGCCGGATCGGCCTCGAACGCGGCAAAGGCGGCGATCAGGTCGGCCAGGACCTGGCTGCTCAGCGCGTTGAGCGCCTGGGGCCGGTTGAGCGTGATCAGCGTGACGGGCCCCTGGGTTTCGACCAGGATCGTTTCATAGCTCATAGCGGTGTCCATTCCTCTTGCTGCGGCAGGGGCGCAAAGATCGCATCGAGCGCGGGCGCCGCCACGCCTTCGGGGCTGGCAGGGTTCCAGCGCGGGGCATTGTCCTTGTCAACGATCACCGCGCGCACGCCTTCGGCAAAATCGGGCCGCATGATCATGCGCCCACCCACGCGGTATTCCATCGCCATGTTGGCGGCAAAATCGGGCAGCGCCAGGCTTTGCGCCAGTTGCCGCAGCGAAACCGCGCAGGAAAACGGCGATCGCGTGGCGAGCGTGGCCAGGGTTTCCTGGGCGAACGGCGCTGGATCGCGCGCCAAGGACGCCAGGATTTCGGGCAGGCTGTTGGCCAGGAAATGGCGTGCGATGGCAGTGGCCTGCGCGGCGATCGGCGCCGGGCCAGGCGTGCCGGCCAGCGCATCGAGCGCTTCGCCCACGTTTTCCCCGGCGGCAATGCGCGCCTTGGCCTGGGCCAGCGCCGGTTCTTCCAGATAGTGGGTGGCAAGGCCGGCCCACAGGCATTCCGCGCCATCGAGCCTTGCGCCGGTCAGCGCCAGGTATTGCCCCAGCCGCCCTTTCAGGCGCGAAAGATACCAGCCGCCGCCGACATCGGGAAACAGGCCGATCCCAGTTTCAGGCATGGCCAGGCGCGTCTTGGCCGTGGCCACGCGCCAGCGCGCGGGCTGGGAAATGCCTACGCCCCCGCCCATGGTGATGCCGTCCATGAAGGCCACCACCGGCTTTACATACGTGAACAGCAAGTGGTTGAGGCGATATTCGTGGAAGAAGAATTCGCGCGCTCGGGCGCCGCCGTCTTCCAGGGCGGAGCCGCGCAGCAGGGCGATGTCGCCCCCGGCGCAAAACCCGCGCGAGAGCTTGGGATCACCATCGGGCGCGGGCGCGTGGTCGATGATCACGGCGGTGATCGCCGGATCGTCTTGCCAGGCGAGCAGCGCATCGGTCATCGCCTTGACCATCGGCAGGGTCAGCGCGTGGATCGCGCGCGGGCGGTTGAGCGAGAGAATGCCGGCGCAGCCTTCGCGACGAACGATAACGTCCGGGGTCATTGCAGCAAGTCCCGGCCCACGATCATGCGCATCACTTCGTTGGTGCCTTCCAGGATGCGGTGCACGCGCAAGTCGCGCCAGAACCGCTCGATCGGATAGTCGCGCAGATAGCCATAGCCGCCAAACAGTTGCAGCGCGCGATCGACCACGGAGGAACCGGTATCGGTGGCAAAGCGCTTGGCCATGGCGGAAAAGCGCGTCTTGTCGGGCGCGCCGGCGGTGACTTTGGCGGCCGCCAGATAGAGCAGCGCGCGCGCTGCCTCCAGTTCGGTGGCCATGTCGGCCAGCACGAACTGGGTGTTCTGGAAATCGGCGATGGCGCGGCCGAACTGGCGGCGTTCCTTCACATAGGCGATGGCTTCATCCAGGCAGCGCTGCGCCCCGCCGAGCGAACACGCGCCGATGTTGAGCCGCCCGCCATCCAGGCCAGCCATGGCGATGCGGAAGCCCTGGCCCTCTGCCCCCAGCCGATTGGCCACCGGCACCCGCACGTTTTCCAGGATCACTTGCGCGGTGGGCGAGGCGTTCCAGCCCAGTTTGCGTTCCGGCGCGCCGAACGACAGGCCCGGCGTGTCCTTTTCCACCAGGACGCAGGAAATGCCGCGCGGGCTCTCGTCTCCCGTGCGCACCATGATCAGGTAGACATCGTTCACCCCGCCGCCGGAAATGAACTGCTTCGTTCCATTGAGCACATAGTCATCGCCATCGCGCCGCGCGGTGGTGGCAAGGGCGGCGGCGTCCGATCCGGAACCCGGCTCGGTCAGGCAATAGGACCCCAGCTTGTCCATCGCCACAAGGCCGGGCAGGTGCTGGGCCTTGAGCTCGGCCGAACCATAGCTGTCGAGCATCCAGGCGACCATGTTGTGGATCGACAGGAACGCGGCGGTGGTGGGGCAGCCATAGGACATCGCCTCGAACACCAGGGCCGCTTCCAGCCGGCCCAGGCCCACGCCACCCCCTGCTTCGGAAACATAGATCCCGCCCAGGCCCAGTTCGCCCGTGGCGTGGATCACGTCACGCGGGAACGTGTGGTCTTCGTCCCAGCGGGCAGCATGGGGGGTGATGGCGTCGGCGGTGAACCGGCGCGCCATGTCCTGAATGGCAAGCTGGTCTTCGGTCAGGGCAAATGCCTGAGACATCAAGGGCGCTCCTGCTCCCGCATCAAACGCGGTGTTTCTGTTTGGCGGCACCATGGCCCAGCGGGGGTATGGGCACAAATGCCTTTTTGGTCGCATCGGTTGTGCAAAAAAGGGGGCACGACCCTATGGTCGTACCCCCTTCCCGTGCATGCAACTGGCAGGTTTGTCAGGCGGCCGGGCGGCGCGCGTACCAACCATAGGATGCGATCACGGCATAGCAGGCGGCCGGAATGGCCAGCGCCAGCGCCAGGCTGTGCGTCACGTCGGCCACGCCGCCGGTCAGCAGCGGCAGGACCGCACCGCCGAAGATCGCCACGTTGATGATGCCCGAACCATCGGCCGCGCGCGATCCCAGCTTTTCGCAGGCGAGGCTGAAGATCGTGGGGAACATGATCGAGTTCATCAGGCCGATGGCGAGCAGGCTATAGCCCGAAACCACGCCGTTGGTGTGAGTAGACAACGCTATCAACACGATCGCGAAAATGGCGTTGAATGCGAGCGCCTTGCCCGGCGAAACCTGGCGCAGCACGGCCGAACCGATGAAGCGGCCGACCATCGCCCCGCCCCAGTAGACGCTGATCAGCTTGCCCGCCGCGGCTTCTTCCAGGCCCATGACATGCGCCTGGCGGAGATAGTTGACGATGAGCGAGCCGATCGACACTTCCGCGCCGACATAGAGGAAGATGCACAGCGCGCCAAAGCCGAAGCGCGGACGCTTGAGCAGGTCGAGCCCGGCAAGGCCGCCGCTTTCGGTGTGCTTTTCCACGGGCAGGCGGTTGCGGAACGACCAGACCACGGCCGCCACGATCGCCAGCGCGATGGCCAGGCCGATGTAACCCTTGACGATCGCGCCGCTTTCCGCCGTGCGATAGGCATCGAGCGCGGGGCCGGTGAGATCGGCCGCCGAAACCTTGGCCAAGCTGCCCAGGATCAGCGCGGCGCCGAACCAGGGAAACAGCGTGGTGCCCAGCGAATTGAACGCCTGGGCAAAGGTCAACCGGCTCGATGCGGTGCGTGCCGGGCCGAGCAGCGAGATCAGCGGGTTGGCCACGACCTGGACCACCACCACGCCACTGGCCAGCACGAACAGCGCCAGCAGGAACACGCCATAGGTGGCGCTTTGCGAGGCAGGAATGAACAGCAGGCAGCCGGCCATCATCGTCAGCAGGCCGACCACGGCGCCGCGCATATAGCCGATGCGCTTGACCAGGCGGGCGCCGGGAATGCCGATGACGGCATAAGCGGTGAAGAAGCAGAACTGCACCAGCATCGCCTGGGTGTAGTTCAGCGTGAAAAGCTCCTTGAGCTTGGGAATGATCACGTCGTTGAGCGACGTGATCCCGCCGAAGATGAAGAACAACCCAATGACGAAGACCTGCAGTTGCGGGGCGTCGATATGGGCGGCTCCGTCCGGGCCGTCGGGATGGGCGCCCGCAGCAAGATCGGGGGCAAGGGCCATTATGATTTCTCTCCTAACGCTCCCTCACGCCTTTGGCGGGCAGGGAACGACGCTTCCAGTTGCCTCTACGCGCACATTGCTGAGCGTCACGACGAACCCCTGCGGCGCCGTGATCCGAAGCGGCGTGCCGACCTGTTTCAGATCAGCACCGGCATCGGCGAAACAGCGCAACGGAATGCGTGTCTGGGTAACGGCCCCCTGCGGCGCAAGACGCAGGAGCGATGCCACATCCAGGCTGCCCGTGCCAACCGAAACCTTGATCGGCCCGGCCGGCAGGGCATCGATCCGCCATTCCAGCCGAACTTCAAAGCCTTCATCAGCCTGGCGGGTGAGATCGACCGGCGGCCCGTCGATGGCAAGCGCGCCCGGTGCGGCCCAGGTGAAGCGCCGCGCATCTTCCTGCGCGGCCAGATCGACCGAGCGCGCGGTGACGGCATTGTCCAGCCCCAGGTGCCAGGGCGACGGCGCCACGCCACGGTTGAACCACAGGTTGTCGCTGGCCGCCGCCGAAAGATCGACACGCGGATCCTCGTTCACCGCGCCCACCGGTGCGGGGTGGGCATAAGTCAGGCCATAGCCTGCCGGGAACAGCGGCGCGGCGATGGGAGAGCGCGCATCGGCGGGCCAGGGGAACGGCAGGGTGCCGGCAAAATCGCGCGCTGGCTGGCCATCGGCCCTGGCCACCAGAACATCGGCCACCCCGGCCCCCTGCGTGCCGGGCAACCAGGCAGCGACGAAGGCATCGGAGGCGTTGAGCAGTGGCCCGGCAAACAGCGGGCGGCCAGAAAGGAACAGCGACACCACGGGAATGCCTTGGGCCTTGAGCCGGGCGACCAGCGCGTCTTCGCCATGGCGCGGGCGGAACGCCAGGTTGGCCACGTCGCCCTGGAATTCGGCGTAGGGCGCTTCACCATAGACGACCACGGCCACATCGGGCCTTTGCGCGAACTGCCCATCGGGCGCGAGGGTGGCCGTGCCGCCCACTTTGGTCAGCGCATCGGCCAGGGCGCGCCCGATGGTCTGGCCGCGCGGGAAATCGGCGGCGGTGGTGTCGGTGCCCTGCCAGGTGATCGTCCAGCCGCCCGCCTGCATCGCCATGGAATCGGCCCCCGGCCCGGCGATCAGGACTTTGCCGCCGGGCTTCAACGGCAGGACGCCGCCGTTGTTCTTCAGCAGGACCAGCGACTTGGCCACCGCCTCGCGCGCCACGGCGAGATGGGCCGGCGCGCCCAGTTCGCCCGCTGCGCCGCGCTGGATCGGCGCCGCGCCCATCAGGCCCAGCTTGAACTTCACGCGCAGGATCCGGCGCACGGCATCGTCGATCCGCGCCATGGGGATCGTGCCCCGCTGCGCCTGGGCCAGGGTGGCATCGAACAGGCCCTTCCAGCTGTCAGGCGCCATCGCCATGTCCAGCCCGGCGTTGAAGCTGGACGCGCACGACGTGACCGTGCAGCCATCGACCTGGCCATGGCCGTTCCAATCGCCCACCACGAACCCGCCAAAGCCCATGCGGCCCTTGAGCACATCGGTGAGCAGGCTGCGATTGCCGTGGTTCTTGACCCCGTTCCAGCTGGAAAAGCTGGCCATGACGGTCAGCGCGCCGGCATCGATCGCGGCGGGATAGCCCTGGGCATGGCGGGCGACGAGTTCGGTTTCGGACACGCGGGCATCGCCCTGGTCCTTGCCATCGTGGGTGCCGCCATCGGCCAGATAGTGCTTGGCCGTGGCCGCGACATGGGCGCCATCCACCGCCTTGCCGGCGCGCAGCGGCCCCTGCAGGCCCGTGACCATTGCCCGGCCATAGGCGGCAACCAGCGCCGGATCGGCGGCATAGCCTTCATAGCTGCGGCCCCAGCGCAAGTCCTGCGGCACGGCGAGCGTGGGGGCGAACGTCCATTCGATGCCGGTGGCCGCGATCTCGGCCGCCGTGGCCGCGCCGATGCGCTGCACCAGCGCGGCATCGTGCATCGCGCCAAGGCCGATATTGTGCGGAAAGATCGTGGCGCCGGGCAGGTTGCTGTGGCCGTGGACGGCGTCGACGCCGAAGATGATCGGGATCCCCGCCCCCGCCTTGGCCGAAGCGGCGCGATATTCGCCCACCAGGCGCGCCCAGTCCGCCCCGCTGGCGCGCTCGTTGCCATAAGGGCCGCTGTTGCCGCCCGCCAGGATCGAGCCGAGCGGATAGCGCGCCAGATCGGCCGGAGTGACCGCGCTGATATCGCCCTGGATCATCTGGCCGATCTTTTGCGCCAGGGTCATGCGCTTCATCAGCGCGGTGATGCGCGCTTCGGTGGCGGGATCGGTGATGGCGGCCGGGCTGTGCGCGGCGGGCCATTGTGCGGGATGGGCGACAGCCTCCTCTACCGGCGCGGCGGCGGCGGGGGTGAAAGGCGCCAGCAGGGCCAGGAAAGCAGGGGCGGCAAGCAGCGCGGGGCGCTTGGTCATGGGTATCATCCTCTCGTTCGCGCGATCTTGTGAACGTTCTCAATTGTGACTTGTGACATGGCCGGGCGGCCAGATCAACTGCCGTGTCAAATGCGGGTCAGCCGGTTCGGATGAACAGTAGCAGCAGCCCGGCCAACGCGGCGCAGGCGGCCAGCACCAGGAACAGGGCGCCAAAGCCCATGGTGGGCACCAGCACCACCGCGAGCCAGGGCACAATCAGCGAAGGCACGGTGTTGGTGAGATTGAACAGGCCAAGATCGCGCCCGCGCCGGTCTGGCCGGGGCAGCACGCGCAAGGTCTGCCCGCTGTGCAACGCCAGAAACACCGCCATGGCCAGGGCGAACAGCGCATAGCCGGCCAGCGCCACGCCCTTGCCCGGTGCCAGCGCCATGACCAGCAGGCCGAGCGCGATCAGGCCGGCGAGCGCGCCCAAGGGGCGCCAGGGCCGCGCGCGGCGATCGGCCCAATGGCCCACCAGCAGCGCCAGCGGCACCGAGAGCGCCAGCAGCAGGCCATAGATGCGCGCCATGGTGGCCGCGTGCATCGTGGGATCGAGTGCCAGGAACCAATAGGCGATGAACGCGAACAACGTCGCTTCAGCCAGTTGCACCAGCAGCCGCGCCAGCCACATGCGGCGCACCGGGCGTGGCGGCGGCGGAACCACCGGGGCCAGCGGTACGGGCGCCGCCGTTGCAGCGGGCATGGCGCGTGGGTTCATCAGCAGCAGCGGCAGGATCGATGCGGCCACGATCAGCGCCAGCACCGCGACGCGCGCGGCAAAGCCGCTGCCGGTGCCATGATGCGGATCGGGCAAAGTGACCAGGGCGCCCACTGCGCCCGACCAGGCCGGAGCAAAGGCCAGCAACCCACCCAGCAGGCCCTTGTGCCGATCGGGCACGCAATCGGCGGCCCAGGCCGCCAGCGGCCCCAGCACCATGTTGAGCCCGCCCTGCCAGGCGACCAGCACCACGATCAGTGCCGGCAGCGTGGTCGCCAGCGGCATGGCCAGCAAGAGCGCGCTCGACAGCATCAGGCCGCCGGCCACCCAGGCGCGGCGGCTGCCGGCGCGATCGCTGGCCCAGCCCCAGGCGATGTTGGCCATACTGGCCGAAACCGCGCCCAGGAAGGTCAGCGTGGCGAGCCAGGGCACGGCCGCCGGGCCGGCCAGCTCTGCCACGCGCAGCGGCAACAGCAGGGTGAGCAGCGGGCCATAGCCCGCCGTGGCACCAGCCCAGGCAAGAGCATAGCACAAGAGGAACGGCCAATCACCATGGCGCGCGGGCACACCGGCCACGGTAGAGGCTTCAGCCACCCGTCGTCGCCTTGGGGCCGGCCACGGATTCGCGCATGACCAGCCCGGCGGGCACCACCACGGGCGCTGTCGGCACGGTGCCGTCGCGCTGCGCCGCAATGATCAGGTCCACCGCGCGGGCCACGGTTTGCGCCACCGGCTGGTCCACTGCCGAAAGCGCCGGCCGGGCAAAGCGCACCACGGGCGTGTTGTCGAAACTGATCAGCGAGAGGTCTTGCGGCACGGCCAGGCCCATGGCGTGGGCCACATCGAGGCTGGCCAGCGCGGTCTGGTCGTTGCTGGCGATGATCGCGGTGGGCGCGTCGCGTTGGTCCAGCAACTGCCGCGCCGCCTGCGTGCCCGTGGCGAAGCTGAAATCGCTGTGCGCCAAAAGGCCGTGGGTGGGCAGGCCAGCCTCGCCCATGGCGGCGCGCCAGCCATCCACGCGCCACTGGCTGAGGCTGTATTCCGGGTTGCCGGCGATGAAACCGATGCGGCGGTGGCCCAGGTCGATCAAGGCCTGCGTTGCCTTTCGCGCCGATCCTTCATCGTCCATGATCAGCGGGATGCCGCCGCCCTGCCCCAGCGAGCCGATGCGGGCAAAGGGAATGCCCTGGCGGGTGAGCACGCCCACGATCAGCGGATTGTCGGAATGGGGCGGGGTCAGCACCACGCCATCGGGCTGCAGCGCGGCGATGGCGGCGAGCAGTTCGCGCTCCACATGGTCGTTGTGGGTATCGACCAGTTCGAAGATCATGCGATAGCCGTGTTCGGCGCATTGCAGCATCCCGCCCAGCAGCATCTGGTCCACCCAGTCACTGCCCTGGCGCGCGCGCCAATCGGCAATCGTGCGATCGCGGTCGTTAAGCGCCAGGATGAGGTACGAGCGCGAGCCGCTCATCCGCTGCGCCGCGATCGAGGGGACATAGCCGAGCCGGGCAATGGCTTCGCGCACGCGCTCCTGCATTTCGGGGCGCACGTTGGGTTCGTTGTTGATCACCCGGCTGACGGTTTGCAGCGAGACGCCGGCATCGGCGGCCACGTGCTTGATCGTCACGGTCTGACGACGGCGCGCCATCCTGCAGCTATCCTCTTACTTCGCGGTCGGCCGGGTGGCCGCGTCGGCATCGCTTTGCCAGACATGGACCCAATCCACCATCATCGTGCGTGGAAATCCGCGCTCGTCCACCCCGCCGCCGTTGCGGCTTTCGGGCAGGCCGCCGCCGATCGCCAGGTTGAGCACCAGATAGAACGGCCGATCGAACGGCGCCAGCGGATCGGCGCTGCCGGTGGTGGACCATTCGCCCGCGCGCCGGGTTTCATAAGCCACGCCATCGATGCTCCAGGTGATCGTGCCCGGCGCCCATTCCACGGCATAGGTGTGAAACCCGTCGACCGGCGCGGGGATCGGCGCCTCCGAACCCACATGCCGGTTGGCGGGGGGCACGCCGCCGAAATGGATCGTGCCGAGCGCACGATCCTCTTTCCCGCTGGCGCACGTGGCGCAGGGCACGCCCAGGTTCACCGTTTCGAGAATGTCGATCTCGCCCGAAGCGGCCCAGCGGCCATAGCGGCTTTCCGCCGGCAGCATCCAGATCGCCGGCCAACTGCCCTGCCCACCGGGCAGGCGCGCGCGCACTTCCACCCGGCCATAGCGCCAGGCGGCCTTGTCCTTGGTGCTCAGCCGCGCCGAGGTGAACGGCTTTTCGGCGCGCGCGGCGTTCCTATCGGGGGTTTCGCGCAGGTCTTGCGGATAGGCCGGACCGCGCCAGGCTTGCTTGCGGGCGGTGATAACCAGATGGCCATCGGCGAGGTGCGCGTTGGCGCGGCGCGGGGTGTAGCACTGGCGCTCCTGGTTGCCACCGCCCCAGCAATCGTCGGCCAGGGTCCAGCGCGCGGGATCGATCGCCGTGCCATCGAATTCATCGGCCCAGACCAGGTGCCAGCCGGGCGCCGGCGCCTCTGGCGCGGCAGCGGCGGCGGCGGCGGCGGCGGCGGCGGATACCAGCAGGGCCAATGCCACGCTCATGCCGCAGCGCCCGCCTGCGCGCCGCAATAGCTTTCCACGTAGGCGGCATGGCCGGGCAGCCCGCGCACGGTTTCGGCCACTTCGCGACGCAGGCCGGCGAGCAGGCGCTCCAGTTCCTCGTCGCGCAGCTTGGCCGCGACCGGGTGATAGGCGGACGGCATGATCCCCTGCCCCATCATCACCTGGACCCAGCTGTTTTCGGCAAACAGTTCCTCGTTCTTGCGGAACACGCGGCCGGTGCGGGCGAACAAGTCGATGCGATGGGCCAGGCTTTCGGGCACGTCCATCCCTGCGCAGTGGCGCCAGAACGGGCTGTCGCGCCGCTCGGTGGCCTTGTAGTGCAGGATCAGGAAATCGCGGATCTGGACCATGTCGGTCCACTGCTGTTCGTTGAATTCGGCAATGTCGGCCGGATCGGGGCGGGTGCCCACCGGCAGCAGGCGCAGGATGCGCAGCACGGCGCGCTGGATCAGGTGGATCGAGGTCGATTCGAGCGGTTCCATGAACCCGCCCGAAAGACCCACCGCCACGCAGTTCTTCACCCATTGCCGGCGCCGCGCGCCGGTGGTGAAGCGGATGCGGTTGGGTTCGGTCAGGACCTGGCCTTCCACGCTTCCCAGCAGCCGTTCGAGCGCGGCATCTTCGGAAAGATAGCGGCTGCACCACACGATGCCGTTGCCCTGGCGATGCTGCAGCGGGATGCGCCATTGCCAGCCGGCATCGTGCGCGATGGCGCGGGTATAGGGCACGGGCGGGCGCACGCTGGCGGTCTGCACCGCAATCGCCCGGTCGCAGGGCAGCCAGTGGCTCCAATCGTCGAACCCGGTGTGCAGCGCGCCTTCGATCAGCAGGGCGCGAAAGCCGGTGCAATCGAGGAACAGGTCGCCGGCCACGCGCCGGTCGCCATCCAGGCGCAGCGCGGCGATGGCGCCGCTTTCGCCGTCGAGTTCCACCTGCGCAATGCGGCCTTCGATGCGGGTGACGCCATCGGCTTCGGCCAGGCCGCGCAGGAACGCGGCATAGCGCGCGGAATCAAGCTGATAGGCATAGTTCATCCGCCCATCGGGCAAGTGGGCAAAGCGGCCGGCCTGCGCGGCCATGAGTTCCAGGCAATAATCGTCATAGGGCGCGGCGTGCCCGCGCGAGAGGCCGTGCAGCCAGAAATGCTGGAACCCGGCGCTCCAGTGATCGCGCCCGGTCCCGCCGAACGAGTGGAAATAGCGCGCCCCTTGCGCTTTCCAGTTTTCGAACGCGATGCCCAGCTTGAACGTGGCCTGGGTGGCGCGCATGAAATCCGCCTCTGCAATATTGAGCAGGCGGTTGTAGGTGACCAGCGGGGGAATCGTGCTTTCGCCCACGCCCACGGTGCCGATGGCCTCGCTTTCCACCAGGGTGACAGTGGCCACCGGGCCGAGCGTGCGCGCCAGGGCGGCGGCGGCCATCCAGCCGGCGGTGCCGCCACCGGCCACCACGATGTGCAGGGGTGTTGATGATGTCATCGGCTGAGGCTCCTGAGCAGGAAAGCGCGGATGCGGCTGGCGGCGGCCGCGTCGAGCGGGGCAAGGATGCCCTGCCCATGGGCCGGGAGATGGGCGCGCGCGGCTGCGCCGCCGGAAAAGACGTGGTGTTCGAACAAGGCGCGCCATTGCGCGCGTTCGGCTTCGGGCAGGTCGCGGATCGCGAGGATCGCGTGGATCAGCGCATCCTGGGGCTGGCCCAGCCAGCGTGGGGTATCGCGCCACCAGTAATTGACCAGCACGTTGAACGGCGCCGTGGCATCGACCGCGTGATACCAGCCGCTGGGGATGAACAGCGCGTCTCCGCCGGCCAGATCGGCCAGCTGCGCATGGGCCAGCGCGGTGGCATAGCCGGGGTGGCGCGCCAGGTCGGGCGCATCGGGATCGACCATGCTGACGGCGCGGCCAGCCGGCGTGTTGTCCAGCGGGCCAAGGTGGAGATTGGCGAACTGGTCGGGCGGAAACAGCGTGAAGCGCCGCCCGCCCACGGCGCAAACCGCAAGGTTGTGCGGGAAATCGTTGTGCGCGGCCACGCGCGTGGCGGTGCCGATCCACACGCTGGCCAGCGCCTGTCGCTCGCCCAGCGGCATCGGGTTGGCTGCGTCCAGCCCGTCGAACCAGCCGGGAATGTCGATCGAGCCCATGTAGACCAGGCGGCTATCGGCGGCCGCCTCGGCCGCGTCAAACCGCGCCCAGATGGCGTCCAGCGGTTCTTGGGCGGTGACGAAATTGACCTGCATGGCCGGATCATAGAACAGGCGGCCACCGGCCTGCGGCCCGGCGTGGGAGACGGTGAACGCGCGCGAGCGGGCGTGGGCGGCAAGATGGGCGCGGGCTGCGGCCGCGCTCTCCCGCCCGGCCAGGACCAACGGCCAATGCGCCGCCAGGCCGCGCACCACGAACGGTGTGTCTTCCTGTGCCAGCAGGGCATCGAGCGCGGCGGCATCGGCCACCGCCACTTCGCGCACGGATGGCGGATGTTCAGGCATTAGAGCGCCGTGCCAGGAGATCGGCAAAGCGGCCGAGCGCGGCCACCGCCATGTAGATGGGCAGGAGATGCCCTTGCGCGTTGAGTGCGCCCAAGGCCGCACCATCGAGCGCGGCCAAGCGCTCTTCGGCAATGATGTGGTAGCCCACGAGAGAGCGCGTGGAGCCTTCGGCCAAGGGCACTTCGAGCGCGAAGGGTTCGAGCAGGTCATGCGTTTCGAGCGCGGCGAGGAAAGCGGGCGTGGCGCGCCAGCCAGCGTCGAGCGCACCGAGTTGCTCGGCCTTGGCCGCCAGATAAGGCGTGGGCGCGCCGGTCTCGTCGAACAGGCGCTGTCCTTCCGCAATGCCGACACGGGCATGGGCCAGGTCGATATGCACTTGCGGCACATCGTCGGCATGGGCGGTGCGGCCGATCAGGAAGGGCTGGACCGCGTGGGCCAGCGGCACATAGGCCGCGTCCCAGTGATCATCGGCCAGGAACAGGTTTTCCGCCTGTTCGAACCCGAACAGGGCGAGCGGGGCAAAGCGCCCGGTTTCGGGATCGCGGCGGAACACGATGGGATAATGCGCGGCCACCGCGCGGAATTCGGCCGGCACGACCAGGCACCCCATCACGCCATCGCCCCACTGCGCGCCCGCGCCGGTGGCCACGGTCAGGTCGCGATGGGTGGCATTGTCGAGCAGGGCATGGCTGCTGCTGGTCACGGTGCTGGCATCCTCGTTCAACGGCTGTTTGCGCCCTTGTTCCACCTGCGGCTGGCGGGATCAAGCCAATGGCAGGAGGGACCACCCGGCCGGCTTGCAGGGCAGCGCAAGCCGGCCGGGCGGGGAGGGCCGCGTCAGAAGTTGACGCGGAAACCGGCGGAATAGCGGGCATAGCCGCTCGACGCGAAGAACACGTTGTTGTCCGACCGCAAGTGGCCACGCCGGCCCTGGTTGGTCAGGTTGATGGCATCGGCAAAGACCGTGAAGCCCTTGCGGAATTCCCAGCTGGCGCTGGCATCGACCTGGCCATAGGGCTCCACGTAATAGGGATTTGGCCCCGTGCCCGAGAGGAACTGCGCGCGCCAGTTGTAGGCAACGCGGGCCTGCAAGCCGTGCTTGTCATAGAACAGCACCGCGTTGGCGCTGTCGGACAGGCCGGTGAGCGCGAACTGGGTGACGCTGGACGGCTTGGTGTTGTCGTACGTCGCATCGCCGCGCACGATCGTGTAGTTCAGGATCGTGCCGAAGCCGGTGTTCCAGAACGTGTGCTGGATGGCGAATTCCCAGCCATAGAGCCGCGCGGTCTGCGACGAGTTGACCGGCGTGGTGATCTGGAAATTGACCGCCGCATCCTGGGGCGTGCCGAAGATGTTGCCGGTGAGGTTGCCGCTCGCGTCGGTGCCGGTGATCTGAGAGGATTCCGGGTAGTGCTGGAAGATGTAGTTGCGGATCGCGGCCGTGCTGGCATCGGCACCGAGCGCGGCGATGGCCGCCTGGTAGCGCGGGCCGCTGGCCGGGTTGGTCAGGCCGAAGGCGCCGGTATCGACGCGGGCCGAGGAAATGAAGTTCGACACGTTCTTGTTGAAGAAGCCCACCGAGACATAGCTGGTCGGCGCGTAGTACCACTCCAGGCTGAGGTCGATGTTCTTGGACTTGTAGGGCAGCAGGCCGGGATTGCCCTGGCTGCCGGTGCCGCCACCGATGCGGAACAGCTGGTCGAGCGTGCGGCCACCCTGGAGGCTGGCATAGTCGGCACGGGTGATGGTCTGGCTGTAGGACGCGCGGAACTTGACGTTGCGCGCCGGCTGCATGTCGAAATCGAACGCGGGCAGGAAATTGTCATAGCTGCCGGCAAACGTGGTGAAATCGCTGCTGCCGCCATAGATCAGGCCGAATTCGTTGGCCGAAACCCACTGCGTGCCGGTGGGGATCGGCACCAGCGCCGACGAGGTCACGCGGGTGTTTTCATAGCGCAGGCCGGCGCGGAAATGCGCCTCGCGGCCCAGCAGGTCGAACTTGGTATTCACCTGCACAAAGGGCGCGATGGTGCGTTCCTTGATGCGGCGATCGACCGTGTAGGGCGCCAGGCAATTGCCGGTGCCGCCGCAGATCTGGTTCTTGCTGTCGAGCAGGCTCACCATCTTTTCGAAATTGAAGGTGTAGAACTGCTTGATGATGTTGGGATCGTTGGCACCCGAAACGCCGCTGAACTTGTCGGGCACGGAAACGCGGCTGAACAGGTCGTCGGGCGTCTGGCTGGCCGGCAGCGAGCCGCCCCAGGTATCGTGCTGGATATAGCCATAGGCCGACCGCACCTTGTTCTCGGTATAGTTGGCGCCAAAATCGAGGCTGTCGATCACGCCGCTGTCGAACTGGAAATGGCCGGAAAGGCGCGCTTCGTTGATCTCGTCGCGGAAATAGGCGTTGCGGAAGGCATTGCCCGTGGGCGTGATGTTCGCCGGATCGAGCGCGTCGATGCCAGAGTTCATCCCGACCGAAATGACCGGCAGATCATGGGTGAAATCGATCTTCTGGTCGGCCACGCCGAACACCGCCGTCCCCACCGAGACGCTGGTGCCATAAGGATTGTTGGGCTTGGATTCGGCCGTCGAATGGTGGGCGTCCAGCTCCAGCGTGAGGCGATCGATGCCGTCCCACTTGAGATTGCCGCCGATCGAGCGGTTGACCGTGCGGTTTTCGGTCAGCGACGCGCTGTAGGACAAGTCCTTGCCCTCACTGGCGCCGAAGTGTTCAGCATAGAACACCGGGCCGGCCACCGGGCCATCGGTCCACTGGCTGGAAACGTCGTTGAAATTGAACCAGATGCCCACGCTGTTGGTGCGCGCGCGGACGGTGTTCTGCGAATAGGTGTAATCGAACGTGGCGGTCAGCGTGTCGGTGGGGCGCAGCTGGAGCACGAGCTGGCCATTGATGCGCTCACGGTCGATGTCGGTGATGTCATAACTGGCGTTCTGCGGCACCTGGTAGACATCGTTGGGACCGGGCCGGTTGACGATATTGGCATAGCGCGGATCGCCTTCCTGCGGCAGCGAACCCCAGTTGTTTTCCGAGCCGAGATAGCCGTCGCGCCAGCCGACATTGGCCTGGTTGTTGCTCGCCTTGCGCTTTTGCCACACGCCGGTGACCAGCACGCCGATCTTGCCGTCGGCAAAGGTGTCGCTGAGAATGCCCGACACTTCGGGCGTGATGGGGCTGCCCTGGTTGCGCGACGTGTCGATCATGCCCTTGATCGCCAGGCTGCCGTGCAGGCCGGGCCGATCGAGCGGGCGCGGGGTCTTGATATTGATGGTCGAGCCGATGCCGCCGGTCGGCAGCGTGGCGCGGCCCGACTTGTAGACTTCCACCCCGGCGACGCCTTCGGACGCGAGGTTGGCAAAGTCGAAGCTGCGGGTGGACGGCGCGCTGGCGCCATCGCCCAGGCTGGACGTGGGCATCTGGCGGCCGTTGAGCAGCACCAGGTTGAATTCCGGGCCGAAGCCGCGAACCGTGACGGTGGAGCCTTCGCCGTTGGAACGATCGATCGATACGCCGGTGATGCGCTGAAGCGATTCGGCCAGGTTCGTATCGGGGAACTTGCCCATGTCTTCGGCCGAGATCGCATCGACCACGCCTTGCGCGCTGCGCTTGATATCGGCGGCGGCCGAAAGGCTGGCGCGGATGCCGGTGACGACGATGGCGCTTTCGGCCGGCGCTTCGGGCGTGGTGGCGCCCTGCGGTGCTGCGGCCGGCGTGCTGGGCGCGGCTTCCTGCGCCAGGGCAGGCGCAGCGGCCAGGCCCATTGCCATGACCGAAGCCCCCCAGACCAGGCGCGCGCGCAAAGAATGGCAGCTTGTGCTCATCAGATCCCTCTCCCCGTTTTCACCCCGTCGCTTTGGCGCACGGTTTGTGAACGTTCTCAACTTGCGCAACGAATGCGCGTGAACGTTCACTTTGTCAAGCGCCTGCCGTCATCATCCGTGACAAAGGGCAATAGTGGGGGAGTGGGCGTGCCGCGCGCGCCGCTGACGATCGGCCTTCTGCGGCGCGATGCGGGCAATGGGCCGCCGGCGTGCCGGCCCTGCCGGCAACGCCGCGACCCGGCGCAGCTTCAGGCCACGGCACCCTGCCCGCCAGGCGTTGGCGCGCCGGTGCCGGCCACGGCGTGGTGCGGGCCACGCTCGGCCTCGAGCAAGGCCAGAGCCCGGCCATAGTCGAGCCGGGCCAAGGCCTGGCGCACCGGATGCGCCTCGCGGGCCGCTTCGGGCAGGCCAAGTGCCTCGGCATAGACGACGAAGGCCGCCCGTGCCGCCAGGCTGCGCCGCTGCACCAGATCGACCAGCCCTTCGCGCGCCTGGACTTGCGCCGCAAGATCGAACGCAGAGTTGGCCGGCGTGGGCGACGGCAACGTGCCCGGTGCGATCGGCGGCGTGAGGGAGCGCGCGGCTTCGATGGCAGGTTCCAGTTCGCGGCCCAGCAACGCGATCTCGCGATCGAGGCCGAACGTCTGCTCGGCCGCCAGCAGGCGCTCGATCCGGCCGGCCACGGCCGTTACTTGCGGCAGTTCCAGCGACGCAGCCACGCCCTTGAGCGAATGGGCCAGGCGCCGCGCCTCGGCCAGGCGCCCTTCGTCGACCAGGCTGGCAAGAGCACCGGGGGTGGCGGCATAGATATCGGCAAAGTCGCCGATCAGCTTGGCCAGAAGGGCGCGCTTGCCGTTCACGCGGGCCAGCGCGGCGGGAATGCCGAACGGCGGCAGGTGATCGGGCAAGGGGATGGCATCGGATGCGGCTGCGCCATTGGCGACGGGCGCGTGCCAGGGCTTTGCCGCGCCATCGGCGCCAGCCACCTGCAGCCACTGTTCCAGCGTGCGGACCAGCAGCGCGGGATCGACCGGCTTGGTGATGTGGTCGTTCATGCCGGCGGCCAGGCAGCGTTGACGCTCATCCTCATAGGCGTGCGCGGTCATGGCAATGATCGGCAGGACATCGGCGCCCCAGGTGCGGCGGATCCGCGTGGTCGCCTCGATCCCGTCCATCTCGGGCATCTGCACGTCCATCAGCACGGCAGCGTAAGCGCCGCTTTGCGCCGCCACCATGGCGCAGGCGATGCGGCCATTTTCCGCGCAGTCCACATCTAGCCCGGCATCATCGAGCAATTCCATGGCAATCTCGCGGTTGATCGCATTGTCTTCCACCAGCAGCACCCGCGCACCCTGGAACCGCGGGGCGAGGCGCACGGTTTCGGCTAAGGCAGGCGGGGTTGGCGCGACGGCATCGGGCGCGCGATCCACCCGTTCGGGGAAGAGATGGCAGATCGTTTCGATCAGCGCGCGCGGTTGCACCGGCTTGGTCAGAAAGGCATCGACATCGGCGCGTTCCACTTCGCTCAGGAACTCGTCGTTGCCATAGGCCGTGACCAGCAGCGTGACCGGCAGGTTTTCGCGCGGCACCCGGTTGCGCATCGCCTTGATCGTATCCATTCCCGAAAGACGCGGCATTTTCCAATCGAGCAGGACCAGGTCGAACGGACGCCCGGCAACGGCAGCAGCCTCGATCGCGGCCAGCGCTTCATCGCCCGAAGCGGCCAGGTCGATCGTCATGCCCCAGCTGTTGAACAACGCGCGCAGGATGTCGCGCGAGGCGGCGTTGTCGTCCGCCGCCAGGATGCGCAGGCCCGCCAGGCCCCGTGGCATGATCAGGCCGGCACGGGCCAGGCTGCCGGCATCGCCCAGCACCACGCGGAAGGTGAACACGCTGCCCAGGCCAGGGGTGCTTTCCACGGTGATGCCACCGCCCATCTGCTCCACGATCTGGCGCGAAATCGCCAGGCCCAGGCCCGAGCCGCCGAACCGGCGGGTCATCGAGCTGTCCACCTGGGTGAACGAGGAAAACAGCGCTTCGCGGTGCTGCGCGGTCATGCCGATGCCGGTGTCGCGCACGCTGCATTCCAGCGTGACCGTGCCCTCGCCCGTGGCGACAAGGTCCATGGCGACCATGACCACGCCCTTTTCGGTGAACTTGACCGCATTGCTGAGCAGGTTGAGCAGGACCTGGCCAAAGCGCAGTTCATCGCCCACCACCATCTGCGGCACACGCGGCGCGATGGTGACGCGCAGCGCGACGCCCTTGGCCTGCGCATCGACGGCGAGCATCTGCACCTGGTTTTCCACGCAGGCGCGCACTTCGAACGGCCGTGCTTCCAAGGTGAGCTTCCCCGCCTCGTTCTTGGAATAATCGAGAATGTCGTTGATCAGCCGCAGCAGCGATGCGCCGGCATCGGCAATGCGCGTGACATAGACCTGTTGCCGCGCATCGAGCGCGGTGCGCTGTGCCAAATGGCAAAAGCCGAGAATGGCGTTCATCGGGGTGCGGATTTCGTGGCTCATGTTGGCCAGGAACATGGCTTTGGCGCGGGTGGCGTGCTCGGCCTCGCGGGTGCGTTCTTCAAGCGCCAGATTCTTGGCGCGGATATCTTCGCCCATCGCCGTGATGCGCTGCACCGCTTCGACCAGATGCGCGCTGAGCCAGACCAGCACCGCCGTCTGGAACGCCACGATGACCGCGTGGATCAACACGCGCACCAGGTTGCCCTCGCCGGGAAACACCGCATAGGGCAAGGCATATAGCAGCACGAGGTGGTGCAGCACGGTGGCCCCCGCCGCCATCAGGATCGCCCCGCGATCGCACCACGCGATGGTGAGTGCGAGCATGGCGAAGAAGTACATGTGCATGTCCATCTGCCAGGGATGGCCCTGCAGCAGGAACAGGAGGAGCGCGGGCTCGCCCACCAGCGCGACCGCGGAAAGATAGCGCGTGGCCGGGGCGATGCCGTTGCGCCACCACATCAGGTGATAGGCCAGCGCCAGCAGCGCCCCTGCCCCTGCGGCGGCCAGCGGCGATCGTCCGTTCAACCCGCCGACCAGGGCCAGCAGCGGCACGTGCGCCCACAACAGAAAGACCAGGAAGCGGCCGAAACGCCGACGGACATCGTCAAGCTCGCTCGCCGGCAGCGATGGGGCGCGGCTGGATAGGGAGGTCGTCATAAGGCGGGATCATCCTTGGCAGCGCCGAGGCAGCCCGCCAGACGTGGCGAAGCAAAGACGAACCAGACCCCTTCTCGGCGCAGTGCGGCAGGAAAATCCACACGGGGGGACGTGGCGATGGCGACGTTGGCAAAGCGGCCCGGTACCACCAGCGCGCCTTGCGCACCGGCAACCATGGCCACGGTTTCGATCCGGGAGGTTCCGGGGGCAGCGATGACCACGAGTTGTTCACCCGCGCGCACCGGCGGCAGCGAAGCCCAGGCGAGTGCGCCGACGCCGGCCAGCATCAGGCCCACGGCCGGCATCGCGGCAACCCAGGCACGGCGCGGCCGGGCCGGCGCGCCAGCGTGGCGCAAGCCAGCCGCGGCGCGGCAGGCAATCGCCCTGGTATTACCGGTAAGACCCCCGTGCATTCTGACCCTCCACCTGAGGAAGGTTACGGGTGGCCAATTTCCAATTGGTAAATTTTGCCGCTATCGATCTGATCGGGAAGCAATTTCAGACCGAGAATCGCCTGTTTCGGGCATGATTTTTGGTCCGGTCTGATAGCTATCGTCGATTCAGCCTATCCCACCACGCGCACGGGCACGCCTTGGTAGGCCAGGCCGGGCCGCAGGTGTTCGTGCTTCATGATCACGCTGCCGCCCAGCACGCGAGTGCCCGCGTCAACCACCGCGCCATAGAGCGGCACGGTACCGGCATGGACCGTCGCCCCCGTGCCGATGCGCACCTTGTCCACCTTGAGCACGCGATCCTCGAACGTGTGCGCCTGGAAATTGGCGTGGACGGTGGCGCCATCGCCGATCTCGATCATGTCGGGATCGACGACCTGGGCAAACAGCGGCCCCAGCACCGCGCGGCGCCCGATCCTGAGGCCCATAAGCCGCAGATAGACCAGCAGCAGGAACGTGCCTTCCAACTGCTGGAGGATGAAATTGGCATAGCGCGCCCAGGCGACATAGACGAAGTCCCAGCGGCTGCACCAGCAGGACCACAGCGCGTGCTGCCCCGGCTTAACCCGCCCGATCAGGCCCCACTTGAGCGCCATGACGACAAGGCACAGCGCCACCATGGTGCCCAGCGTGGCAGCGGGCACCACCACCCAAGCCATCAGCCCCACCCCGGCCCCGTGCGCCGCGGCAGCACCGATGACGGCAAACCACAGCGCGCCCAGCACCAGCGGCACCACCGGCAGGGCAAAGCGCGCCAGTTCCCACACCCAGCGGTTGACCTGGCGGATCAGCGCGGGATCGTGCGTCAGGCTGCGATCGGCCTCCACCACCTGGCGGCGCGGCAGATCGAAGCTGGGATGGCCAAAGCGCGATTGGCCCCGCGCGATCAGCGTGGCATCGGCAACGGTCGAAATACCGATGAGGATATCGTCGGGCAGGGTTTCGCCCGCCGGGATCACCGCATGGTTGCCCAGGAACGTGTTGCGCCCCAGCCGGATCGGCGCCACGCGCACCGTGCCCTGGCGCAGTTCCGGCCCACCCAGATAGATGCCGTCGGCAAAGAAGGTTTCCGCCCCGATCGTGACGAGTTCGGGCGTCACGTCAAAGATCGTGCTGATCTCGCACTTGTCGCCCACGTTCATGCCGGCCAGGCGCAGCCAGTGCTTGAACATCAAGGTGCCCGAAAGCCATTCGCCCGCGGCGAACACGGCGCCGGCCTTGATCCACACGCGGATGTAGCCCAGGCTCCAGCGGTCGATCACGCCCGGCCGCACCCGGCCCAGGGCGCGCAGCAGCAGGGCAGACCAGAACACATTGAGCGGCACGGCCAGCACCGTGGTGGCCAGGACAGCGGCAATCACCCGCAGATCGAGGCTGGGCGCGGCCATCCAGCGCCAGATCGCCAGGGCATCCACTTCGCCCGCCAGGCACAGGCCCAGCAGCAGCAGTTCACCCGGCAGCGCGGCCAGCGCGGCGAACAGCCCCTGGCCCAACAGCATCAACAGCGCATGGCGCCACGGCCCATGGCGGGTTGCCGCGCGGGTGATCACCGGCACGGCAGGGGCTGGCCCCACGCGTTGCGCAGGCACGCCGTCCCACATTTCCCCCGCCGGCACCACACCCCCGGCATTGAGAACCGAGAGCGCGGTAAGCACGCTGCCCGCCCCCATCCGCGCCGGGCCTTCCAAGCCAGCCCGCACCATCAGCGCGGCGCCGGCTTCCAGTGTGATCGGCGCCACGACGATATCGCCGCGGTCCAGCTCCACCAGCCCCAGGTGCGCGCCCTGGCCCAGCGAAACGTCGTCGCCCAGGTCCAGCAAGTCCCACCCGCCGCGCCGCAGATCGACATTGCGGTGGATATGCACCCGCCGCCCGATCCGCGCGCCCAGCAGACGCAGCACGGCATTGTTCAGTTCCGTCCCGGCCAGCAACGGCCAGGGGATCAACCGCACCGCCTGCATCACCATCCAGTGGCGCAGGTAATAAGGGCTCCAGACCGGTGCGCGCAGCGGGCGATAGCGGCCGATCGCCAGCCATTTCACCGCCACGGCAAAGGCCACCGACAGCGGCATGTACAAAAGAAAGCCGGCCAGGCCCACCAGCGGCGCCACCAGCACCAGCGTGGCGAGGCCCAGATGGGCAAAGGCCAGCGGCGCCACGCGGAACGCGACGAGCCAGGAACCCCAGCCGGCCACCAGCACGCTCAAGGCAAGCCAGGTGACCTGCACCAGGTTGGCCAGGGCCGGCCGCGCCACGCCCTGGCGCAGCAGGGGCATGGCAGCGTCAGCCGTGGTCTCCGTCGGTTCGGGCGCACGGGCAGCCAGGGCGCGCACGGTGCGGGCGTCATAGATGTCGCTCACCGTCACCCAGTCGGTGCGCCAATCCTCGCGCAGCAGGGTGACGAGCATCGCCGCGGTCAGCGAATCGCCGCCCAGCCCCTCGAAGAAATCCGCCGTGACCGAGACCCCGCCCGGCCGCTTGAGCACATCGGCCATGGCTTGCGCGATCAGCGCTTCCAGTTCGCTTTCGGGCGGAACCTGCGCCTCGTCCTCGCGCCGGGGCGCAAAGTGCATCGGCGGCAGCGCCTTGCGGTCAAGCTTGCCGCCCACGGTGGTGGGCAGCGCGGCGATCAACCCGACCTGACGCGGCACCATATAACCTGGCAGGCTGGCGGCCAGCGCCTGGCGCAAGGCTTCGCCCAGCGGGGGTGCGGCCGGATCGGTAGGCACGACATAGGCCACCAGTTCGGGCACGCCGCCGCGATCCTGGATCGTGGCACCGGCCGCACGCACGCCGGCAAGAGCGGCCAGTTGCGCCTCGATCTCGCCCAGTTCCACGCGGTATCCGCGGATCTTGACCTGGGCATCGATGCGCCCGTGGTAGAACAGGTTGCCGGTCTCGTCGCGATGCACCAGGTCACCGGTGCGATAGAGACGGCCATGGCGCGGGTGGTGAATGAACTTTTCCGCGGTCAGATCGGGCCGGCCGAGATAGCCGCGCGCCACGCCGGCGCCACCGATGCACAATTCGCCCTGGCTGCCTTCGGGCACATCATCCAGCGCCTCGTCCAGCACGAAGGCATACATGCCGGGCACCGGGCGACCGATGGTGATCGGCCCGCCCGGCACGATATCCCCGCGCAGGCAGGTGACCGCGCATTCGGTGGGGCCATAGCCGTTGACCAGCCGCCGGCCCTTGGCCCACAGCGCGGCAATATCGGCCGGCAGCGCCTCACCACCCACATAGAGCAGCTTGAGATCGGGCAGCGCCTCTTGCGGATTGCTGCACCCGCTGCTGCGCAGCAGGGTTGGCGGCGGGCAGAACACGCTGGCGCGATGATCGGCCAGCCAGGCCACGATATCGGGCCCCAGGCGGGCCGCGGCATCGTCCATCACCAGCAGGGTGGCGCCGCTGGCCAGCGCCAGCCAGATTTCCTCGATCGAGCTGTCATAGGCAACCGACGAGCCCTGGACCACGCGATCGCCCGGCCCCAGCGCGAATTCGGCCAGGTCCGAGGCGACCAGGTTGGCGATGTGGCGATGCTCGATCATCACGCCCTTGGGCTTGCCCGTGGTGCCCGAGGTGTAGATCAGATAGGCCAGCGCTTCGGGTGCGACGTGCGGCAGAGGGGTTTCGGGCGCAGGCGCGGCGGCCAGCAATTGGGCCGGATTTTCCACCGGGCAGGCGCCATCCACCAGTTGCCCAAGGCGCGTGCGCTGCGCGTCTTCGGCCAGGACGAGCACCGGCCGGGCATCGGCGAGAATATCGACCACGCGGCCATCGGGAAAGGCGGGATCGAGGCAGGTGAACGCGGCACCGGCCTTGAGCGCGGCCAATTGCGCCAGATAGAGCAGCGGCGACGTGCGCGGCAGATGCAGCGCCACGACAGGCTCGGCCGCCCCCACCCCGGCCCGCACCGCGGTGGCCGGAATACGCGCCAGGATCGCGCGCGCCAGGGCATCGCTTTGCGCAGCAAGATCGGCATACGTGATCGCCTGATCGATGTCGCGGCCCTTGCCGGCGGGCACGAAGATCGCGCAGGCCTGCGGGCTGCGCGCCGCCGACGCGGCCAGGAAGCCGTGCAGCGTGCGGTCGTTTTGCAAATGGTTTCCGCCCATATCCGCCCCCTAGCGCCCGCGTAGCGCCGGTCAATGACGAAACCCGCACAAAAACGCCGAAATCGGACAGGCACGCCGGCGCAATCAGCCGCTTCGACCCAAGGTACAATTGCTTGATCAGGGTGCATTTGCGCATCCTTGGCCAGAACGCGGGCATGCCGCCAGGCCGGCACGGCACCGCGCAGCATGCATTCGTCCAGTCGTTTTCGCCTTAAAGCATACCGAGGAGAGGCCCCATGTTGCAGGAAGCCATGACCAAGTTTTCGGCCCAGAGCCCGATCAAGGCCAAGTTTGACAACTTCATCGGGGGCAAGTGGGTTGCTCCGGTTCGGGGCCAGTATTTCGACAATGTCTCGCCCGTAACCGGCAAGCCGGTATGCCAGGTGGCGCGCGGCACCGCCGAAGATATCGAGCTGGCACTCGACGCCGCGCACAAGGCCCGCGAAGCCTGGGGCCGCACTTCGCCCGCCGATCGCGCCAACGTGCTGCTCAAGGTGGCGCAGCGGATGGAAGACAACCTTGACCTGCTGGCGATGGTGGAAACCATCGACAACGGCAAGCCGATCCGCGAAACCACCGCCGCCGACGTGCCGCTGGCGATCGACCACTTCCGCTATTTCGCCGCCTGCGTGCGCAGCCAGGAAGGCACCCTGGGCGAAATCGACCACGATACCGTGGCCTATCACTATCACGAGCCGCTGGGCGTGGTCGGCCAGATCATCCCGTGGAACTTCCCGCTGCTGATGGCCGCGTGGAAGCTCGCCCCGGCCCTTGCCGCCGGCAACTGCGTGGTGCTCAAGCCCGCCGAACAGACGCCGATGTCGATCCTGGTGCTGGCCGAACTGATCGCCGACATCCTGCCCGAAGGCACGCTCAACATCGTCAACGGCTTTGGCATCGAAGCCGGCAAGCCGCTCGCCACCAGCAAGCGCATCGCCAAGATCGCGTTCACCGGCGAAACCTCCACCGGCCGCCTGATCATGCAATATGCCAGCGAAAACCTCATCCCGGTCACGCTGGAACTGGGCGGCAAGAGCCCCAACATCTTCTTTGCCGACGTGATGGACGCCGACGACGACTATTTCGACAAGGTGCTCGAAGGCTTTGCCATGTTCGGCCTGAACCAGGGCGAAGTGTGCACCTGCCCGTCGCGCGCGCTGGTGCAGGAATCGATCTATGAAAAGTTCATGGAACGCGCCGTGGCCCGCGTGGAGAAGATCCGCCAGGGCAGCCCGCTCGATCCGACCACGATGATCGGCGCGCAGGCTTCGAACGAACAGCTCGAAAAGATCCTCTCGTATATCGACATCGGCCGCAACGAAGGCGCCAAGGTGCTGACCGGCGGCAGCCGCGCCACGCTGGGCGGCGACCTGGCCGATGGCTATTACGTGACGCCCACCATCCTGGAAGGGCACAACAAGATGCGCGTGTTCCAGGAGGAAATCTTCGGCCCGGTCCTGGCCGTGACCACTTTCAAGGACGAGGCCGAGGCGCTCGCCATCGCCAACGACACCCAGTTCGGCCTGGGCGCGGGCGTGTGGACCCGCAACGGCAACCGCGCCTATCGCTTTGGCCGTGAAATCCAGGCCGGGCGCGTGTGGACCAACTGCTATCACCTCTATCCCGCGCACGCCGCGTTCGGAGGCTACAAGCAGTCGGGCATCGGGCGCGAAACCCACAAGATGATGCTCGATCACTATCAGCAGACCAAGAACCTGCTGGTCAGCTACAGCACCAAGGCGCTCGGCTTCTTCTGAGCGGCTGGCACGCGAAAGGCGCCCCCGGCGGACAACAGGGGCGTCGTTTCCGGGGCGGGTGTCATCCGGCACTCGCCCCGCTTGGCCTTTGAAGGAGCAGCGATGCCCGACCTTCCCCCCCGTGTGCTTTCCACCCCGCAGGCCGATGCGTGGATCGCCCGGCTTGGTGCCACGCACGGCCCGCTGATGTTTCACCAATCGGGCGGGTGTTGCGACGGGTCGGTGCCGATGTGCTATCCGCGCGGCGAGTTCAAGGTGGGCGGGCAGGACGTGCTGCTGGGCCATATTGCCGGCGACGTGCCGGTGTGGATCGGGGCGGCACAGTTCGAATACTGGCGCCACACCCAGGTGACCATCGACGTGGCACCGGGGCGCGGCGCCGGCATGTCGCTCGAAACACCCGAAGGCGTGCGCTTCCTTGCCCATTCGCGGCTGTTCAGCGATGCCGAGGCGGCCGCCCTTGCCGCCGCAGGAGAGCCGCCCCGCGGACAATCCTGAGGACCTGCTCATCTTTTTGTATCACTGCCCCATCAGCCGGTGGCCCAAGCATTGCATTGTACCTGCGCCTTGATAGACACATGGGCACAAGAACAAGACAATATTGGCGATTGGAGAGGGGCCGTGGATATTCGCACCTGCGAGGTTGGCGTGGCATCATCCCATGCATCCGATCCTGTCGAGGCCTTTGCCCAGATCACCCGGCGCATCGATCCCGATCACCTGGCCGGCGCCGTGATGTTCTGCTCGCACCGCTATGACCGCGAAGCCCTGGCACGGGCGGCGCGCGGCTGGGCGATGGAACGCTTTGCGATGATCGGCTGCACCAGTTCGGGCGAGCTGACCGAGGCGGGCTATGACGAGGATTCGATCAGCCTGATCGGCTTTCCGGCCGACAGTTTCCACATGGTCAGCCACCGCTTTGACGACCTTGCCCATTTCGATGCCGGCGCGGCGCGCGCCGCCGTGCGCGACCTGGTGGCGCGGGCCGAAGTGGGCAGCGCGTCGCTGGGCGACAAGGTCAATCATGCCGCGCTGTTCCTGGTCGATGGCCTGTCGCACAGCGAGGAACTGCTGGCGATGACGGTGCAGGACGCGCTGGGCGAAATACCGCTGGTCGGTGGGTCGTCGGGTGACGGGCTGATGTTCAAGGAAACCGGGATCTATTCCGATGGCGCGTTTCACGCCGCCGGCGCGGTGGTGGCGATCCTTTCCACCACGCGGCCGCTGCATGTGTTCCGGCGGCAGCATTACAAGCCCGGCGCGGTCAAGATGGTGGTGACAGAAGCCGATGCCGGCGCGCGCCGCGTGACCGAAATCAACGCCGAGCCCGCTGCCCGCGAATACCTGCGCCTGGCCAGCTCGATCCACGGTGGCATCGATCCGACCCGGCCCGACATGGCGCTGTTTGCCGCCTGCCCGCCGATGGTGCGCGCTGGTGGCGATTACCATGTGCGCGCGGTGCAAAGCGCCAATGCCGATGGCAGCCTGACCTTCTATTGCGCGATCGACGAAGGCATCGTGCTGACTCTGGGCGAACCGGTGGACCAGCTGGAAAGCCTCAATGCCACGATGGCCGAAATCCGCGCGGCAGTGGGCGAGATCGACCACATCATCGCGTTCGATTGCGTGCTCAACCGCATCAATGCCGAACGGCGCCAACTGGGCCGGCCGATTTCCGAAATCTATCGCCGCCACGGGGTGATGGGCTTCAACACCTATGGCGAGCAGTTTCACGCGCTGCACGTCAACCAGACATTCAGCGGGCTGGCCATCGGGCGATGACGGCAGCCCCATCCCCTCTTTCCGGGCCGCCCCTTCCTGATCCGCCCGCTGCGCAAGCCGGGCAGGACGAGGCCGGCATCATCGCGCGGCTGGAAAACGAGCTGCGCAAGCTGCGCAAGATCAACGCCGCACTGGTCGACCGGGTGGAGCGATCGAGCGACCTGTCGCATTCGGCGTTCTCGATGTTCGAGCGGGCCATCACCCTGGAACAGCTGGTCCGCGACCGCACCCGCGCGCTGGAACAGGCGATGGGCGAACTGGCCACCGTCAATGCCAAGCTGGCCCAGGCCCACGCCACGGCCGAAGCGGCCGAAACCCGCCTGCGCGATGCGATCGAATCGATCAACGAAGGCTTTGCCCTGTTCGACGCCGAAGACCGCCTGGTGCTGTATAACGAGGCCTATACCGGCTTCTGGCCCGAAGTGTCGGAACTGCTGCCCGAAAACCCCACGTTCCACCAGATCATCAACCTGGTGGCGCAACAGCGACGGCCGGCCGGCGCGCTGTCCGCGCCCGATCGCTGGGTTTCCGACCGGCTGGCCCGCCACGCCGTGGCATCGGGCGGCCATGTCCAGGCGCTGTCCGACGGCCGCTGGATCCAGATCAACGAGCTGCGCACCAGCGAAGGCGGCATCGTTGGCATCTATACCGATATCACCGAGGCCAAGGCCGAGGATGCCCGTGCCCGCGCGCGTGATCTGGCCCAGCAGAACCTGGCGCTTCAGGCCCTGCTCGACAACTTGGTCGAAGGCGTGTGCATGTTCGATGCCGAGCGCCGGCTGACCGCCTGGAACGGCGCCTTGCAACGCCTGCTCGGCCTGGCCGGTGATGCCAGCGGCGCGCTCAACCAGCACGAAGACCTGGTGCGCTTCTGCACGCAGACCTTGGCGATGGACGGGGCCGACGTGCTGGCCTGGCGCACCGAAGCCGAAGGCACCGTGCGCAACCGGCTGTGCCAGGTGGGCGATCGCATCTGGGAAGTGCGCACCACGGCTACGGCGCTGGGCGGCATGGTGGTGGGCTTCCTTGACGTGACCGAGCCGACCACGGCCCGCCAGATCCTGCAGGACACCGCCGAAACGCTCGAACGCCGCGTGGCCGAGCGCACGACCGAACTGACCGCGCTGAACCAGCGCCTCGCCTCCGAAGTGGCCGAGCGCCGCGCGATCGAGGGGCAGTTGCTGGAAGCCAAGACGGCCGCCGAAATGGCCAACCGATCCAAGACCAGCTTCCTCGCGGCGGCCAGCCACGATCTGCTCCAGCCGCTCAACGCAGCCCGCCTGTTCATTGCCGCGCTTACCGAACGGCGCCTCGCGCTGCCCACCCGGGCGCTGGTCAACCAGGCCTCCACCTCGCTCAATTCGGTCGAGGACCTGCTGGAAACGCTGTTCGAGATCTCGCGGCTGGATGCCGGCGCGATCACGCCCAACCTTACCGACGTGAATCTGGCCGGGTTGCTCGGCACCTTGCAGACCGAATTTGCCCCGACCGCCCGCGCGGCCGGGCTGACGTTCACGGTGGAAGCAGCGCCCGTGTGGGTGCGCAGCGATGCGCGCCTGCTGCGCCGCATTTTGCAGAACCTGGTGTCCAACGCGATCCGCTATACCGGCAGCGGCACCGTGCGCGTTTCCACCGATTGCCCCACGCCGGGCCAGGTGCGGATCAGCGTGTCGGACACTGGCCCAGGCATTCCCAAGGACCAGCAGGAGCGGATTTTCGAGGAGTTCCGCCGGCTGGACCACAGCCACCGCATTCCCGGCAAGGGGCTGGGCCTGGCGATCGTGCGCCGCGCCACGGCAATGTTGCAGCATCCGCTGGAATTGACGTCGGACGCGGGCGCGGGCGCCTGTTTTGCCGTCACGGTACCGCTGGGCGAAAGCCAGGCGGACAGCGCCCCCGCCCTGGCCAAGCCGGTGCGCGACCGCGCCATCCAGGGCCGGCGCATCCTGGTGATCGACAACGAGACGCAGATCCAGCTGGGCATGGAAACGCTGCTCACCGGCTGGGGCTGCCAGGTCCTGGTGGCGGGCAGCGGGCCGGCCGCGATCGACCGGCTGGGCGCCGAAACGCCCGACGTGATTATTGCCGACTTTCACCTCGACCATGCGGAAACCGGCGACCAGGCGGTGCACGATGTGCGCAGCCATCTGGGCCGCAGCGTGCCGGCGATCATCATTTCCGCCGACCGTAGCGAGGAATTGAAAGAGCGCCTGGCCGGGCAGAAATTGCCCTTGCTGGGCAAGCCGGTAAAGCCGGCGCAACTGCGGGCCTTATTGCAGACCATGATGCACTGATCGGGCAGCGCTTGGCGCCCTTCGACACGCTCAGGGCGAGCGGCGGAAGGTTGGATTTTCGCCTGAATTCCCGTTCGGGCTGAGCCTGTCGAAGCCCCTCGCGCGGGACCGTGGTGTCAGGCTTCGCACCAGACCCGCCGCAAAACTCAATCGAAATGCACGCGGTTGGCCAGGATCACCGCCTGGGTGCGGCTGAACACGCCCAGCTTTTGCAGGATGGCCGAAACGTGGGCCTTGACCGTGGTGAGCGAAACATCGAGATCGTGAGCGATCTGCTTGTTCAGCCGGCCGTGTACCAGATGGTGCAGCACGACCTTTTGCTGCGGCGTGAGGCTGTCGATCCGGCTGCGGATCTGCGCTTCCTCGCGCGTGGCGGGGGTTTCTTCCAGGCCGGTATCGGGGATATAGATTTCGCCCGCCATGACCATGTGCAGCGCATCGACGATGCCATCGCGCTTCATCGATTTGGGCAGGAAACCGGCGGCCCCGGCCGATAGGGCTTCCTGCACCAAGGCACGGTCGAAACTGCCCGAAACCATCAGCACCGGCACCATCGGAAATGCCTGGCGCAACTGCACCAGGCCTGAAAGCCGCGTGGCATCGGGCATGTTGAGATCGAGCAGGACGAGATCGCAATCGCCGTGGCTGGCCAGCACGGCGCAAGCCTCTTCCACCCCGGCGGCTTCGAGAATGTCACAGGATTCGAACGTTATGGCCAGAAGGCTGCGCAACCCGTCGCGCACCAGCGGGTGATCGTCGACAACCAGGATGCGTTCGGGCGTGGCATTGGCCATGGCCGCACTATCGGCCGCCCCGCGCGAAAAGCAAGGGGCCGCAGCCATGCTGCGCACCGGCAGGGGCGTGCGAGGCCCGCCGCCTTCCCCGGCAGGCCCCGCAACCGGGCGAGAGGCTGGTACCAGCCCCCCGACCAAGGGCAGGGGGCAGGAAGCCCCCCAGCTTCCGCCCCGGCCCATCACGACTTGGGCAGCTTGAACACCCAGAGCGCGCCGCCCTGGCTGATTTCCTTGAAGGTCTTGGCCACTTCACCGCCCCACAGCGGCACCGCGCCACCCCAGCCGGACATGACCGCGACATACTGCTCGCCATCCTGTTCCCAGGTGACGGGCGAGCCGACCACGCCCGAACCGGTGTTGAACTTCCACAGTTCCTGGCCCGTCTTGGCATCGAATGCCTTGAGATAGCCTTCGGGCGTGCCGGTGAAGACGAGGCCGCCGGCGGTGGTCATCACACCGCCCCACAGCGGGGCCTTGTTCTTGTATTCCCACACGATCTTGCCGGTCTTGGGGTCCATCGCGCGCAGGGCGCCGATGTGATCCTCGACGATCGGCTTGATCGTGAAGCTGGCGCCCAGATAGGCCGCGCCCTTCTTGTAGGCGATCGGCGTGTTCCAGATGTCCATCCCCCAGTCGTTGGACGGGATGTAGAACAGCCCGGTCTGGTCGGAATAGGCCATCGGCATCCAGTTCTTGCCACCCAGGAATGAAGGGCTGGCGAACACGGTCTTGCCCTTGGCTTCGCTGCCGCCAGCGATGTCGGGCGCGCCGGGACGATTTTCGTCGATGTAGTTGGGCCGGCCGGTCTTGGGATTGAAGCCGTTGGCCCAGGTCGTCTGCATGACGAACTTGCTGGCGCTGACGAACTTGCCGTTGGTGCGATCGAGCACGAAGAAATAGCCGTTGCGATCGGCCTTGGCGCCCAGCTTCATCGCCTTGCCGTTGATCGTGGCATCGAAGGGAATGAATTCGTTCACCCCGTCGAAGTCCCAGCCATCGTGCGGCGTGGTCTGGTAGTGCCAGACGATCTGGCCGTTGTCGGGATTGATGGCGAGCGTGGAGGCGGTGTAGAGGTTGTCGCCCTGGCGCAGGTGGCTGTTCCACGGCGCCGGGTTGCCGGTGCCGAAGTAGACCAGGTTGGTGTCAGGATCATAGGTGCCGCCGAGCCAGGTGGCGCCGCCGCCGGTCTTCCACAAGTCGCCCGGCCAAGTGGCATTGAGCTTGCCGGTCATGCCATTGGGCTGGCCGCGCAGCGTGCCCATGTGGCCTTCGATGACCGGGCGGGACCACACCAGTTCACCGGTGTTCACGTCACGCGCCTCGACCACGCCCACGGCGCCGAATTCACCGCCCGATACCCCGGTGATGACCAGGCCCTTGACGATCAGGGGCGCGGCGGTCTGGCTGTAGCCGGCCTGGTAATCGGCCACGGTCTTGTTCCAGATGACCTTGCCGGTCTTGCGGTTGAGCGCCACGACATGCGCATCGAGCGTACCGAAGATGATCTTGTCGCCATAGATCGCCGCGCCGCGGTTGACCACGTCGCAGCAAGGCATGATGCCGTCGGGCAGGCGGGCATCGTATTCCCACTGCTTTTCGCCGGTGCGCGCGTCGAACGCGAACACGCGGGAATAAGAGCCGGTGACATAGATCATGCCGTCATAGACGATCGGCTGCGATTCCTGCCCGCGCTGCTTTTCCCCGCCGAGCGAGGCGGCAAAGGCCGGTACCATCTTGGCCACGTTGGCGGTGTTGATCTGGGCGAGCGGGCTGAAACGGTGCGCCTGCGGGCCCATGCCATACGTCAGCACGTCGCCCGTGGTGGTGGCGTCGGCCATCAGGTCGGCATCGCCGGGACCAGCTGGTGCACCATCGGCCAGCGCCGGCGCCGCCATGGCAAGAGCCAGCGCACAGGCTGCGCTCGCCTTGAAAAATCCCTTCATCATCACACCTCCGGTTGATCGTTGCGGCCTCTCGCGCGGGCCGGTCACGTTGATCTGGTCTTGGGGGCAGATGGTGGGTTTGCTGCGGCCGGTGCCCCCTGCCCCGCCCACCTTGCAAGTGAGACCCTATTCCTTCGCGCGGGCCGGGCAATTGGACCTTGGCACTAGGTTTGCTGCGGATGGGCTAGCGCAGCATAAGATTGCGCTGGCGGCCCTTCGACGGGTTCAGGGCGAACGGAAGATGCGCGACTTTCTCCCCTCCTCTAAAGAGGAAGGGGGGAAGGTTGCTAACCCGCCAGCGGCGCCTGCCACGTCACGCCATAGGGTTGGCACAGCGCGGCTAGGCGGCCATCCTTGTGCATCTGGCCCACGATCTCTTCCAGCGCATCGCCCAGCGTGCGACTGGTTTCCTTCACCGCCATGCCCACGTCCCAGCCGGGGCTGGTCATCATCGGCAGGGGGCCCTTGCGGCGGGCAAAGCCGTGCCCCGCATCCTTCAGGCCGTATTCCAGTTGCGCATTGGTGGCCATGGCAGCGTCCGCTTCGCCCTTGACCAGCGCCGAAACCGCCGATGCGCCGTTGGGATAGTGCGCCACGTCCTTGGCCAGAGCGCCGCCGAACTGCCCCATCAGATAGTAATCGGGGATAGTGGCCACTTCCACGGCGAGCTTGTGCCCCTTGAAAGCCACCGGCAGGCCTTCGCATTCCAGGCCCGTTCCGGTGGCGCAGGCCAGGCCAAAGCGCTCGCGCGCATAGGGCGCCACGATCGCCACCTGGTCTTGCGCCGCGGCAAAGGCCGGATCGAACGGCACATGCAGCATCACGTCGGCCGCCTGGAAGCCCAGGAGCCCGCCACGCCAGACCGCGTTGCGCAAATCGTCCTCCACGCTTTCGTCGGCAGGAAAGATCGCCAGGTCTGCCTTCACGCCCAGCGCGGCAGCCAGGGCACGGCCAAGATCGGCATCGATGCCCTTGATCTGGCCGCCTTCCTCCCACGACCAGGGCGCATTGTCCTGGTAGATCGCCACGCGCAGCACGCCGTTGGCCTTGACCTTGGCCAGCGGTGCCGCTTGCGCCAGGCGGGGCAGCGTGGCCGCGGTGGCAAGGCCTGCCAGCATGGCACGGCGGGTCAGCCCCACGGCTTATTCCTCGTGCACGGTTTCAAGCCAGGCGCGGATCGCCCAGCCGGCTTTCTGCCCCAGGATTTCGCCCATCGGCGGCATATAGACCTTTCCATCGCGCACCGAACCGTGATGATAGCGCTGGACGAACCACTCGTCGCCCGAATCGCCCAGTTCCAGATAGCGCAGATCGGGCGCGATGCCGCCGGAAATGGCCTCGATCCCATGGCAGCGCGCGCAGTTCTGGGCATAGGCATGCTCGCCGATCTCGATCGCCTTGGCATTGCCGCGATAGGGATTGTGCTGTGCCCAGGTATCGTTGTCGGGCTGGATATCGGGCAGCGCGGAAGTATCGACCGGCTGCGGCGTCACATCGCCATGGGCCAGGAGATGCGTTGCGCCGGCGAGGGCAAAAACCCCGGCTGCCGCGCTCAGCGCCAGTCGTCCGGTGAACTTCATCGCGTCAATCCCTTTCCCTCGTGTTTATAGTCTGGCCATGGTGTGGACCATGCAGGGCCTGTGAGAAATTGACCTTTGGTCGAATGCCCATGCGGGCACGGGGCGGATAACGTGTTGTCCAGGAAGAGGATGATAGCGATGCGCTTGATTGCATGCGCGGCCGCCCTGGTCGCATTCGCCGCGATGGTGCCCCTGGCCGCCGCGCAGGCGCAGACCGTCTATGTCAGCAACGAGCGTGGCAATTCGATCAGCGTGATCGACGGCGCGACGGCCAAGCCCATCGCCACCTGGTCGGTGGGCGAGCGCCCGCGCGGGATCACCTTGAGCAAGGATGGCCATTTCGTGCTGGTCTGCGTGAGCAACGACAACGCGGTGAAAGTGATCGACCGCCAGACCGGCAAGATCCTGCGCGAAATCGGCGCGGGGCAAGACCCCGAGCAGTTCTTTTTGAGCCAGGATGGCAAGACGGTGTTCGTGGCGAACGAAAACGACGCGGCGGTGAGCGCGATCGACCTCGCCAACGGGCGCGTGGCGTTCCAGGTTTCCGTGGGCAAGGAACCGGAAGGCATCGCGCAAAGCCCGGACGGCAAGTGGCTGGTCGTCACTTCGGAAGAAGACGATGCAGTGAGCTGGATCGACCTGGCCACCCAGGCAGTGGTTTCCACAACGGAAACCGAAAAGCGCCCGCGCCACGTGGAATTTACCGCCGATGGCAAGGAACTGTGGATCGCGGCCGAAGTGGGCGGCGTGGTGCAGATTGCCGATCCCAAGACCCGCGCGATCACGGCCACGATCCATTTCGCGATTCCCGGCGTGGCCGATTACAAGATCATGCCCTGCGGCATCCGCTTCACCCCCGATGGCAAGACCGCCGTTGTCGCGCTGGGCCGCGCCGACCGGATCGCCGTGATCGACGTGGCCAGCCGCACGGTGAAAGCGACGATCCCGGTGGGCAAGCGCGTGTGGCACCTGGCGCTCAACGCCGATGGCACGCGGGCCTATACCGCCAATGGCCTGTCGAACGACGTTTCGGTGGTGGACCTGGTGGCGGGGCAGACCATCGCCACGGTGCCGGCGGGTGTGGCGCCCTGGGGGGCTGTGGTGGGGGATTGAGGGGGCTGAAACTGGATTGGATGGATTTGATGCGGTCGTTCCGGATACGGTGCTGAAGCAAGCATTTCAAATTTGACCAATTGCTCAAGAGCTTGCAGTCTCCATACGTCCAAAGGGGATCGGGCATGTCAGCAAGAATTTCAATCTTCGATCATTTCAAGAAGTTGTTCGATTTCGCTGGGAGGGAAGACCGTGCAAGCTTCTGGCCATATGCTGCGGTCGCGTTCATTATCACCATGGTCGCGGGAATGTTCTTTTTCGTCCCGGTTATGACTAGTTCCCTGCAGGCGATGCAGCAGTTCGCGGCGCAGCACCCCGAACAAGCGACCATCACAAGCGGGCCAGGCCAATATTCGATTTCGATCCAAGGGAATCATCCCGAGTTCATTCCCGCAAGGTCTATTGCATATTTCCTCGGCGTCACTTTTGGTTTGGCAATCCTCCTTTATGCTGCGGCAGTGGCTCGGCGTCTTCATGATCGTGGAAAATCCGGATTTTGGGGACTCATGCCTCAGCCATTTATTGGCTATTCTTCGATCCAAATGCCCAAAATATTCGCATCGCTCGGGACGGGCGGCCAGCCCGACCTGACATTGTTCTTCTCCATATTTCTGAGCAATCTTCTTTACATTGTGACTTTGATTTTATTGGTAATTTTACTTTCTGGTCCGAGTGACCCAGCTTCAAATCGCTATAGCAAGGCAGTATGAAGCGGTCTTCACCGCAGACATCAATGGCAGCTAACCTCCCCTTTCCTGATCTTCCGGGGGTTGCGCAGCAAACCTCGTTTGCAGCCGTTCGGACAGCATGATCGATTTCGCGCAGAGGCGCAGAGGGATTGACGACCAATCCCTGCGCTTTTGCGTTGGTGATTGCTCGGCGCAAGAAGCGGACATGCGTAGTTCCTTGGAACGAGAACCATAGTCCAATTTCGCGCTGGCGCGCGCCGGCGCATCGTTTTGGCCTGCCCTTTGGGGCAAGAAAACGATGGCAGGGGATGGACCAATGAAGGCAAACAAGGGGCTGGCGGGCGCGATGCTCGCCGCGACGATGACTCTCGGGATGACGCTGGGCGCGACGCCCGCCATGGCCGGCACTTCGGCGGCGCTGCTCAAGCGGCTGCATGAAAAGGGCATCCTGTCCGACGAGGAATACCAGCAATTGCTGCGCGAGGACGAGGCCGAAAACGCGGCGCCTGCACCGGCCGCCGCGCCTGCGCCAGCCGCAGCACCGGTGGCCGACAGCGACCGCCTGGTGCGCCGCACGGCCAGCGGCGTAGGGGTGGAAATCGGCGATGTGGCGCTGACCTTCTCGGGCTCGGTCAACGGGTTCTATGTGCATGACAATCCGCAGACCGCATCGGCGCGCACGGCAGTGACGGGCGGCATTGCCAATGTGGGTGGCAACAGCACGTCCTCGGTGCGCAACGGCCTGCTGCCCGGCTTCCTGAAAGTGGAAGCGACCACCCACCAGGGCGGCTGGGACGTGGGCGCGCACTTCGGCATGTATCCGGGGATCAACAGTGCAGCCTGGGGCGCGCTGGGCGCCAACAACGGCGGACAGCCCACCGCCCTTGCCACCGCCGGCATCGATTTCCGCCAGACCTACCTGACGTTCGGCCGCGCCGGCTTTGGCGAAGTGAAGATCGGGCGCGACATCGGCCTGTTCGGCTCCGACGCCATCCTGAACGATATCACGCTGCTGTCTTCCGGCGCGCCGGGCGGCAACGTGGCGCCGGCCAACACCACGTTGGGCCGCATCGGATCGGGCTATATCTACACCGATTTCCAGCCGCAGATCACCTATACCACGCCATCGCTTTCGGGCTTCAAGGCCGCGTTCGGGGTGTTCCAGCCCTTGAGTTCGCTGACCGGCCCGGCCGAGCAGAACGGCAGCCCCGGCTTCCAGGCCAAGCTTTCTTATGATGGCAAGCTGGGCCCCGTGACGGCGCACCTCTGGGCCTCGGGCATCACGCAAAAGCACGATACGCTCAACCGCGCGCTGGCCTATACCGGCAAGGGGCTGGACGTGGGCGCCAAGCTGACCGCCGGCCCGGTCACGGCCGTGGGCTATTACTACACCGCCTCGGGCCTGGGCACCACGGTGCTCAACCTGTTCGACAGCGATGGCCTGGGCCATGCGCGGGACAGCCATGGCTTCTATGCGCAGGCCATGGCCACTTTCGGCAAGATTTCGGTGGGCGGCAGCTATGGCGAAAGCCGCCTGAACTTTGCCAACGCCCTCGATGCCGCCACCACGCCCACGCTGGTGGCCAAGAACAGCAGCTATGTCGGCCAGGTGCGCTATGGCCTGACCAGCTGGGTCACGCTGATCGGCGAATATGTCTCGGCCAAGGCGCAGGCCCACAACGGCAACAGCGCCAAGTCCGATACGCTGGCCCTGGGCGGCATCCTCTTCTTCTGATCGGACCTTTACCCGGCACCGATCATCCACGCCCCGGCGCATGGCTCTCCAGGCGCCGGGCATTGGCCGGACGACCCAATTCCCCGGGTTGTCCGGCCTTTTTTGTCAGTCCGGCTTGCCACGGCGCAGGCTGGGCAATCGATCGGCCCGCGTTTCCCGGCGGTAAGGCCTGCGTCTGAGACGGGCGAACAGTTCGGCGCCGCGCAAGGCCAACCAGCCGAATGGCCGAACAAGGAACCCGGCCGCATCGATCACGTCACTGACATCCATCGCAGTTGCCCATTTCGTCGCCGCGGGCTGCGCCGCTACAAGGCAATTCAGTACACCTGAAGCACGGCCATGGCCGAACACAAAAAAGGGCCGGGCGGCATCGTGCCACCCGGCCCCGTCCGGTATCGCGACCCGGAAAGAACGCTTACTTCAGGCTGGTGAGATAACCGACCAGTTCGGCCCGCTTGGCCGGATCTTTCAGGCCGGGGAACGCCATCATCGTGCCGGGCACCAGCGCGCGCGGGTTTTCGATCCACTTGTCGAGCGTGGCGGCATTCCAGGTGAGGCCCGATTTCTTGAGGCCGTCGGAATACTTGAACGTGGGCGCGTGCGTGCCGGCCTTCTTGCCCACCACGCCATAAAGATTGGGGCCGATCTTGTTGGGGCCGCCCTTGGTGTTGTCGTGGCAGACGGCACAGCGCGCCCAGGTGGATGGCGCGGGCGGCGGCGCAGCATGGGCGGCCTGCGGCATGCCCGCCATCGCGAACGTCATGGCCAGAACCGGTGCAATCAGGCGTTTCGACATAACTTCTCCACTCCACGTGTCTGTTTCGTCACGCCACTGCCACGGCGACGGCCGCGCCGATATTGGACTATTGGCCGGATCGGTCGTGCGGTTTAGTTGATTGGTTAATTGACAAGCGCCGGCCCGCGCTGGCAGGCTGCGTGCAAGCGCAAACACCCGAAAAAAGGATTGCCCACCGCCATGATCACGACCCGCTTCACGCAATTGTTTGGCGTGGAACACCCGATTGCCCAGGGCGGCATGCAATGGGTGGGCACGGCCGATCTGGTGGCGGCGGTGGCCAATGCCGGGGCGCTGGGTTTCCTGACGGCGCTGACCCAGCCCACGCCTGAAGCGCTGGTGCGCGAGATCGCGCGTTGCCGCAGCATGACCGACAAGCCGTTTGGCGTGAACCTGACGATCCTGCCCGCGATCACCCCGCCGCCCTACGCCGAATATCGCCAGGCAATCATCGAAAGCGGCATCACCGCGGTGGAAACCGCTGGCTATCGTCCGGACGAGCACGTGGCCGCGTTCAAGGCCGCCGGGGTGAAAGTGATCCACAAATGCACCGCCGTGCGCCACGCGCTTTCCGCCCAACGCATGGGGGTGGACGCCATTTCGATCGACGGGTTCGAATGCGCCGGCCACCCGGGTGAGGATGACATCCCGGGCCTGGTGCTGATTCCCGCCACGGCCGACAAGGTGACGATCCCGATCATTGCCTCGGGCGGGTTCGGCGATGGACGCGGGCTGGTTGCCGCGCTGGCGCTGGGCGCCGAAGGCATCAACATGGGTACGCGCTTTTGCGCCACCCAGGAAGCGCCCATCCACGACGGCATCAAGCAGGCGATCGTGGCGAACGACGAACGCGCCACCGCGCTGCTGTTTCGCAGCTACCGCAACACCGCCCGCGTGGCGCGCAATAGCGTGGCAGAGGAAGCGGTGCGAATCGAGCGGGAAGGCCAGCCGTTCGAAGCCATCGCCCATCTTGTAAAAGGCGCGCGTGGCCGCGAAGGCCTGCTTTCGGGCGATCCTGAACACGGCATCTGGACGGCCGGCATGGTGCAGGGCCTGATCCACGACGTCCCCACCGTGGCGCAACTGGTGGGCCGCATCGTGGCCGATGCCGAGACGATCATCGCCCAGCGCCTGGCCGGGATGGTCGGTGGATAACATTGACAAATTCACCGCCATGGTCCATATCAGGCTCTGCTAACGTCGCCTGCGACGGATTTTGAAGCCTATGACCAGGAAAAGCCCATGCGCTTTTCCACGTCTGCGCGCCGATACTTCCCTTCTCTCGCTACAAGCTCCGCCGGCGCTGTTGCCGGTGGGTTCCCCTGTTTCGTGAAAAGGAAACACCCATGATTACCGGCACCGTGAAATTCTTCAATTCCGACAAGGGCTATGGCTTTATCGCGCCCGACAATGGCGGCGCAGACAGCTTCGTGCACATCAGCGCGGTCGAGCGTTCGGGCATGGCCACGCTGACCAAGGACCAGCGCGTGCGCTTCGAACTGGAAACCGACCGTCGCGGCAAGGAAGCTGCCGTCAACCTCCAGTCGGTTTGATTCCATGGCCAAAGAGGATCTGCTGACCCTTGAAGGCCAAATCGACGAGATCCTTCCAGATGGGCGCTTCGGCGTCCTTCTGGAAAACGATCACCGGATCATCGCCTACACCGCGGGCAAGATGCGCAAGTTTCGCATCCGCTCGATCGTGGGCGACCGGGTCCGGGTCGAGATGACCCCTTACGACCTCACCAAGGGGCGTATCGTCTATCGCGAAAAAATCGGGGGCGGCCCGGCTGCCCTTCGCAAACGGCGCTAGACCCGCCCAAGACCATAAAAAGACAAGAATACAACCTACATGATTATGCAATACACGTTCACTACATCCAAGCTGCATACCACCTATCCCCTGCCCGCCCCGCGTCGCGCCATGCGCGCCGCTGCTGCCCCGTGCGGGCTGAGCCGGCAGGAACTGCGCGAGATCGTCGCCCAGATGGTGGGCTGATCGCAATCAGGCCATTTTGGCCGGCAACCTTGCCCGAAGGAGACGACCATGTCCGAAGCTCAGGACTTCTACCTCCGGCAGGTTGCCCTTAGCGCAAAGGCGGCCGACGAATCCGATCTGGCCAACCAGCGCGACAAACACTTGCGCTCGCAGGCCGCGTGGCAGGTCCTGGCCGATCGTGCCGGCAAGACCGCCGCGGCCAAAGCCGCCAACGAAGCTCAGAAGCAGTCCGAATTGCTCGGCACGCTTGAAAGCACCCGCATCGGACCAGATTTTTCCATCTGAATCCATGATTTGGTAAGCACGGATAGCGCACCCCTGCACATCAGGGGGGCACATGGCCGGCACAATCACATTCACACCGCAGCTGCGCGATTCGCTGGCTTTGCAGCGCATCCGGTTCTTTCGCCAGGTGCTGTCACGCCGTGCGCTGCTGACGGACGCGGTGGTGTTGGGCGTTGTCTGGCTTATCACGTTCTTCGCGTGCCGCGATGACGGCCTGGGCCCTGCGGCGCGGGCTGCATCGCTGGCCGCGATCGGCATGGTCGTTGTCATATTGACAGTGCTGCCCTTGTGCTTTGCGATCTCGCGCAACCAGATCCGGCGCGTCTTTACGGAGCGGCGACCCTGGCAGAGTCCACAGGACATCAACTGGACCGACCAAGGCATCAGCGTGCGCACCGACATGGTCCACGCGCAATCGCCCTGGTCCCACTATGCCGGGTGGCGCGATACCCGCCATGGGATCGTGCTCATCGCCACCAACGTGGACACCGCGTTGCTGCCGGCACGCGCCTTTGCCCAAGGCCAGCGAGAAGATCTGATTACCACCCTGCATGCGGCTGGCATTCCGCGCGACGGCAGCAGCACTGCAACGCGGCTGGCCCAGGCGGCACCATGGCAGCCGCATTCCTGGCGTCGACGCGAGACACTGGTCCCGCTGATGTGGCTGGCTCTGGCCGTGGTCGCGTCCGCGCGGTGCGTGATATTTCCGTCGCCCGGCGGCCTGTTTTACGCCATCGCTGCCACCGGTGCCCCGGTGCTTGCCGCGATGCTGGGCGGCCTGTTGCTGGGGCGGCGCACCGATACCTTGCGGTTGGCGCTCGCCTTCCTCGGTGCGGCCATCGTCGCGGAAATCGGCACGATAGTGGCGGCATTGCAGGGCAACACCGAGAACCCGGGATTGTGGCTGGTTGGCATGATCGTTACCGGGCTGGCGCTGTGGATATGGGGAGAGCACGTGGGTCGGCCAGCCTGGCGGCGTCTTGCCGCCATCGCGGTGGGCCTGGGCACGCTGGCCTGCGTCGCCTTGATGCCACAAGCGCAGTCGAGCACCTATTACCTGTCTCGCGCGCTGCAACCCTATCTGACCGGCGGCGCGCCGGATGAGGGCGATGACCATGCCACGCCAACGCCCTTGGCCGATGTTATGTGGGGCATGCAGCCCGCTCTGCTGACCAAGGCCATTGCAGGGCTGCAGCCTTCGCCACAAGGCGCCGCGCCGCGCGTAAGGGCGGTGGCGATCGCCGCCGATGGGACCCAGGATCAATTCCTGAACGAGGCGAACCGCGCACTCGGCGTGATGGGCCAGCGCTATGGCAAGGCGCTCGGCGGCGCCATTCTGCTATCCAACAACGCCCAGATGCTGGAGAGTCAGCCACTGGCCACCCGCGCCAACTTCGTCGCCTCAGTGCAGGCCGTGGCAGCACACAGTGACCGGGCGCGCGATTGGACGTTCGTGTACCTCGTCTCGCATGGCGGGCGCGACGCCGCGTTGCTGACCCAGACGAGCGAATATGACGATCTCACTCCGATCGATGCGAACACAATCAACCAAGCCCTGAGTCAGGCCGGCATCCGCCGCCGCGTGATCGTGATTTCGGCCTGCTATGCCGGCAGCTGGATCAAGGCACTCGCCAATCCCGACACGATCGTCATCGCCGCGGCCCGACACGACCGCACGTCGTTCGGCTGCGGTCCCGGCAACGATCTTACCTATTTTGGCGAGGCTTTCCTCAACGGCCCCTTCGCGCAAGGTGCCTCGCTGCAGCAAAGCTTCGATGCGGCCCGTAAAGCCATCGCCAGGCGCGAAGCTGGCGACCAAGTCACGCCGTCGGTGCCGCAGGTATTCGTCGGGGCCCATATGCAGGGCCTATGGATGGAAAAACCGCCACGCGATTGAATGCAACCGTGGTGAGCCCTGCTGGATTCGAACCAGCGACCTACTGATTAAAAGTCAGTTGCTCTACCGACTGAGCTAAGGGCCCCCGGGGCGCCGCGTGGCGCGCGGTTGGTGCGCTCACCTAGGGGCGGGGCGGCGGCGGGTCAAGCGGGAAGCCAGGTGTTTTGTCGCCAAACCTGTGAGTGGATCGCGCCAATCGGCGGCGACGTGCACGGCCGGGCCCATCACGAAGGGCCGCTGGCGGCAGGCCGGGTGGGGAATCACCAGGTTGGCATGGATATCGGCCAATGCGCCGCCTGACCACAGCACGATATCGAGATCGAGCGTGCGGGCGCGCCAGGGGGCGCCGCGTCGCACGCGGCCGAAGCTGTGTTCGAGCGCCTGGAGCCGGGCCAGCACCTGCGCCGGTTCCAGCGGCGTGGTGATCACCGCGCAGGCATTGGCATAGCGGCGGCGCGAGGGACCCACCGGGGCGCTGGCGATGATCGGGGAGAGCGCCTGGAGCACGAGGCCGGCATCGTCGAGCGCGCGCGCCGCCGCGCGTAGCACCTGCGCCGGGGCCCCGTGGCGCGCGTGGCGCACGTTGGAGCCCAGCGCGATCAGGTATTGGTGCGGCGCAGCGGTGGCGGCGGGCATGGCCGGTTCAGATGTCCTGCGCCAGGCGGGTGTAGAGCTGCGGGCGGCGATCGCGGAAGAAGCCCATCCCGGCGCGGTGCCGCGCGGCGGCATCGAGATCGAGCGTGGCGACCAGCACGCCGGTTTCCTGCGCGCCATATTCGGCGAGGAAATCGCCCCATTCGTTGGCGATGAAGCTGTGCCCGTAGAATGCCTGGTCGTTTTCCTCGACCCCGATGCGGTTGGCGGCGACCACCGGCATGCAGTTGGACGCGGCGTGACCCAGCATGGCGCGGCGCCACACCCGGCTGGTATCGAGATCCGCGTCATAGGGTTCGCTGCCGATGGCGGTGGGATAGAACAGCACTTGTGCGCCCATCAGCGCCATGGCGCGCGCGCATTCAGGATACCATTGGTCCCAGCACACGCCCACGCCGATGCGCGTGCCGAACACGTCCCACACCTTGAACCCGGTGTTGCCGGGGCGGAAATAATACTTTTCCTCGTACCCCGGGCCATCGGGAATGTGGCTCTTGCGATAGGTGCCCAAGATCTCTCCCTGCGCGTCGATCATCGCCAGGGTGTTGTAGTAATGCGGGCCTTCGCGCTCGAAAAAGCTGGTCGGGATGGCGATGCCCAGTCCCTTGGCCAGCTCCTGCATGGCCTTGACCGAAGGATCGCTGTCCAGCGTGTGGGCCAGAGCAAAGCGCGCTTCGTCTTCGGTCACGCAGAAATAGGGGCCGGCAAAGAGTTCGGGCGGCAGCACCACTTGCGCGCCTTGCGCGGCGGCTTGCTCCACGAGGGCGGAGACGGCGGCGATGTTGTCTGCCGCATCGGACGAATTGAGCGCAAGCTGGAGCGCGGCCACGGAAAGCTGGGTCATGGCGCAGCATCTATGCCGTCGGGCGTGTCAATTCAACGACAGCGGTCACCGACAGCAGGCGATTCCCCCTGGGGAGGATGACAGGCGCCCTGCCCGTTCCTATCTGGGGGGCAAATCTTTGAGAAAGGGATCCCCCAACCATGGCGCCAACTTCCGCCAATCAGGCCATCCTTGCCGGTGGCTGCTTCTGGTGCACCGAAGCGGTGTTCCGCGACGTCATCGGCGTGTCGAACGTGGAAAGCGGCTATATCGGCGGCACCACCGAGAACCCCACGTACAAGCAAGTATGCAGCGGCGCGACCGGCCATGCCGAGGCGATCCGGGTGACGTTCGATCCTGCCGTGATCGACTATGGCCAGCTGCTCGACATCTTTTTCGCCACGCACGATCCGACGCAGCTCAACCGCCAGGGCAACGACGTGGGCACGCAATATCGCTCTGCGCTGTTCCCGCTGGATGAAGCGCAGGACGCGGAAGCCAAGGCGGCGATCGCGCGCGCGCAGGCCGAACGCGATGCCCCGATCGTGACGAGCATCGAACCCGTGGCGACCTGGTATCCGGCCGAGGATTACCATCAGGAATATTGGGAAGGCGAAGGCCAGCGCAATCCCTATTGCCTGGCAGTGATCCCGCCCAAGCTGATGAAGCTGCGCAAGAGCTTTGCGGCCAAAGTGAAGGCGTAGGGCGGCCCCCGGCGCGCCTTGCCTGACACCAACCCCCTCCTCTGGAGAGGAGGGGGTTATTTTTTGCCGTTTTTACTGGGCGTCGAGGCCGTAGGCGGTGTGGAGCACGCGCACGGCAAGTTCCACTTCATCGGCATCGATCAGCACCGAAACCTTGATTTCGCTGGTGGAGATCGCCTGGATGTTGATGCCGCGATCGGCCAGCGCCTTGAACATCGTGCTGGCAACGCCAGCGTGGCTGCGCATGCCCACGCCCACCACCGAAACCTTGGCCACCTTGCTGTCGGCGATCAGGCGATACCAGCCGATCTGGTCCTTGCGCTCTTCGAGCAGGGCCTGCGTGCGCGCCAGGTCGGACTGGGGGCAGGTGAAGGTCACATCCGTCTCGCCCTTGTCCTTGGCGATGTTCTGGATGATCATGTCCACGTTGATATTGGCTTCGGCCAGCGGCGCAAAGATCGAGGCAACCGCGCCGGGGCGATCCGCGATCCGCGTGAGAGTGACCTTGGCCTCGTTCTTGTCGGCAGCGATGCCGGTGATCAGCTGGCGTTCCATTTCGTACCCTTCCAGTTCCTCGTCCGCAACGATCATCGTGCCGGGGATCGTGTCCGCCGCCGGGGCATCGTCGTCGATGAAGGATGACAACACCTGCACCCGCACGTTCTCCTTCATCGCAAGCGAGACCGAGCGGGTTTGCAGGACTTTGGAACCGACCGAGGCCAGTTCCAGCATTTCTTCGTAAGTCACGGCCTTGAGCTTGCGCGCCTTGGCCACGATGCGCGGATCGGTGGTATAGACGCCGTCCACGTCGGTATAGATGTCGCACCGGTCGGCGCCGATCGCGGCGGCCACGGCCACGGCCGAGGTATCCGATCCGCCACGCCCCAGCGTGGTGATGCGGTTTTCGGCGGTGAGGCCCTGGAAGCCCGGGATCACGGCGATTTCGCCGGCCGCCATGCTGGCCAGCAGTTCGGGCGAATCGATGCCTTCGATGCGCGCCTTGGAAAACGCGTCGTCGGTGCGCACCGGCAATTGCCAGCCCAGCCAAGAGCGCGCCTTGCAGCCCAGCGCCTGGAGATGCATGGCCAGGAGGCCCGACGTCACCTGCTCGCCGCTGGCCACCACCACATCGTATTCCGCCGGATCATAGAGCGCGCTGGCTTCGCGGCAGAAGTTCACGAGGCGGTCGGTTTCCCCGGCCATGGCCGAAACCACCACCGCCACTTCATGGCCAGCGGCCTGCTGGCGCTGCACGATCCGCGCGACGCGGCGGATTCGCTCGGTTCCGGCCATCGAGGTGCCGCCGAATTTCATCACGATCCGGGCCAACGCTTGTGCTCCTGTCCACCTGCCAAAAGAAAGAATCTTGCACGCATGGCCCATGGACCATGCGAAAGCGGCGCTTTAGGGAGGTGGCATGAGCAATGCAACATCCTTGAACGCGCACACCATCCGGCCCGAGGAAGCCGCCCATTTCGGCAAGTTGGCGGCCGACTGGTGGGACCCGAAGGGCCAATCGGCCATGCTCCACCGGCTCAATCCGGTGCGCCTCGCTTTCATCCGCGCCGCGATCGATGCCCATTTCGGCGCCGATCCGCGCGGGCTGCGGCCGCTCATCGGCAAGCGCGCGCTGGACGTGGGCTGTGGCGCGGGGCTGCTGGCAGAGCCGTTGTGCCGCATGGGGGCAGCCGTGACGGCGGTGGATGCGGCGGCGGAAAACATCGCGGCGGCGCGCGCGCATGCCGATGGCGCGGGCCTGGCGATCGACTATCGCCACGGCGAACTGTCAGAGCTTGGCCTCACCGGCTTCGACCTCGTCACGTCGATGGAAGTGATCGAGCACGTGGCCGACAAGGCGGCTTTCGTTGCCGCGCTGGAGGCGACGCTGGGCCAGGGCGGGCTGATGGTGCTATCCACCCCCAACCGCACGCCGGGCTCACGCCTGCTGATGGTGGAAGCGGCCGAGAGGCTCGGCATGGTGCCCCGCGGCACCCACCATTGGGACGATTTCATCACCCCGATCGAACTGCACGACCTGCTGGACGCGGCCGGCCTCAAGATGGGCAACCCGCAAGGCATAGCCTGGGGCCCGGCCAAGGGCCTGCACCTGTCTGACGACCTGGCGCTGAACTATATCGTGACGGTCACGCGCGGCTGAGCGCGGCTTCCCATTCGGCCTGCTTGAACCCCACGAGCAGGCCGCCTTCATGCTCCACGATCGGCCGCTTGATCAGCGAAGGCTGCGCCACCATCAGGGCCACGGCCTTGTCGGTGGTCAGGTCCGTCTTGTCGGCATCGGGCAGCTTGCGGAACGTGGTCCCGGCCTTATTCAGCACTTTGTCGAGCCCGGCCTGGTCCACCCAGCCGGCAACCTGGGCCGCATCGGCGCCCTGCTTCTTGTAGTCGTGAAACGCGTAGGCCAGCCCCTGCCCGTCAAGCCAGGTGCGCGCCTTTTTCACGGTGTCGCAATTGGGAATGCCGTAGAGGGTCAGGCTCATGCTTCGCTCCGCTCGAAATGGTGGATGCGGCTGGGGGTGCCGGCAAACAGGGTATAGCTTTGATAGTAATCGGCGCGGCCGCGGCTCTGGACCCGGGCGTGATCAGCCTGCTTGCGCCAGGCCAGGGCGGCATCCTCGCTGTCCCATTCCGACAGGGCGATCACTTCGCCATCATCGGCCACGTAGGACTTGAAGCTGCGGAAGCCGGGCTGGACGCGGGCCAGGTCCTCCATCGCCTGGGCATCGGCGGAATAGGCGGCAGCATCGATGCCCGCCTGCTTGCGGTTGCGAAAGACGACCAGGTACATGGGTTGCGCGCATAGCCAGATTGGGCCGCCATATCCAGCCGTAACGATACCGCCGGATCGGATACATCACCTTGGCATGATAGCATGAAATCCTGATCGGGCATTTGCCTGAAATTCGCCAACTCCGGCTAGTTCACGCTGCCAACAAGCCAAATACCAAAACCCGTGTCGCGCTCCGTGTCTTGTCCTCGCGTGTCCTGTGTCTCGGGAGAAATCTGCATGTCTTTTGCCAAGCCAGCCTCGATCCGGCAAAGTGTGATGATATGCGTGACGGCACTGGTGGGGATCTGCCTGGTGCAGATCATCGCTTCCACCACGCTGCAAGTGCTGATGCAGGCCCATGCCCGACACCTGGCCACCTCGGCCTGGGTGCTGCGCATGCAGATGTATGGCGACATGAAGCACGATGCGAGCGAGAGCGACGTGTTCCGCATCAAGGACGCGGTCGCCCGCAACGACCCTGCCGCGCACAAGGTCGAACTGGCCAATTTCGCCAACGATATCGCCGCGCTGGAAAAGTCCTATGCGCAAGTATTCGCGGCCGCGCATGGCCGGGACGAACAGGCGCTGTTCACCGAAACCGAGACCCGGCAAAAGGCCTATGCCGCCGCGGCGCGCGCGCTGGTCGAGCAGATCGACAGCGCCAACACCGACCTGCGCACCGCGCAGCAGACCTTTACCGACGCGTTCGACGCGTTCCAGGCGGTGCAGGACAAGCTGGGTGCGCAGATGCAGGTTGATATCGCCGCCGATGGCGAGGCATCGCAATGGCTGATGGAAGTGGGCCTGGCGCTGACCGGGCTGCTGGTGGTGCTGCTGGGCGCCACCGTGGTGTGGGTTGTCCGCCACGTGCGCCACGATGTGGTGCAGCCGCTTTCCGGGGTGACCACCATGCTGCGCGCCATGGCCGGCGGCGATTATTCGCAAGACATCGCCGGCGATCCCATGGGGAGCGAAGTGGCGCAGATCGAGGCTGCCGCCGCCGTATTCCGCCAGACCGCCCTGTCCAAGCGCGCCACCGATGCAGCGCAGGAGCAGGTGGTCGGTGCCCTGGCCAAGGGGTTGGACCGCATGGCCGCGCGGGACCTGGAATACCGCATCAGCGAACCCTTTGCGCCCGATTTCGAACCCTTGCGTGCCACGTTCAACCAGACCCAGGCCACGCTGGCCGGGGCACTGGGATCGGTGCGCGTGGGGGCATCCTCGCTTGCCCGGACCGTGCGCGAGATCAGCGGCGCCGCCGAGGATCTGGCCCAGCGCAACGTGCGCCAGGCCGCGACCCTGGAAGAAACCGCCGCCGCCGTGCAGCAGGTGACCACCGGGGTGCGCGACACCGCCGCCCGCGCTGGCGACGTCAGCCGCCAGGTGGAGCAAGCCCACAAGCAGGCCAGCGAAGGCGGCGAAGTGGTGACGCGCGCCGTGGGTGCGATGGCCGCGATCGAAGGATCATCGCAGGAAATCAGCCAGATCATCGGCGTGATCGATGGTATCGCGTTCCAGACCAACCTGCTGGCGCTGAACGCCGGGGTGGAAGCCGCGCGCGCCGGCGACGCGGGCAAGGGCTTTGCCGTGGTCGCCACCGAAGTGCGCGCCTTGGCCCAGCGCAGCGCCGATGCTGCCAAGGACATCAAGGAACTGATCGCCAAATCGGGCGCGCATGTGGCCGATGGCGTGGCGCTGGTGCGCGAAACCGGCGAGATCCTGGGCCAGATCCTGGAGCGGGTGGGCGACATCAACCGCGTGGTGGCCGACATTTCGGGCACCGTCGATGGGCAGGCCCACATCATCGGCCAGGTCAACGATGCCGTGGGCGAAATGGATCGCGCCACCCAGCAGAACGCGGCGATGGTGGAAGAAACCAGCGCCGCCACCCGCGCCCTGGCCGCCGAGGCGGGCAAGCTGTCCGAACTCGTCGGCAGTTTCCGCACCCGCAACGTGGAAACCCGGGCCCAGGGGCGGCCCGAAGACCGCCGCGATTCGTTGAGCGGCGTGGTCATCCAGGGCACCGCGCGCCCCGTGGGAGGCCCCCGCCTGGTGCGCGTTTCCAGTGCCGAGGCGGCAACGCCGGTGGCCGCCATGCCAGCCCTGCCCCCGCCGCCAGCGCCGCCAGCGCCGCCGCCCCAGACCGTGGCAAAGGCCGTGGGCGGGGAAAACTGGGACGAATTCTGAAGCGGTGGACTTTTCGCGCGGCTTGGGACAGAGCCGGGCGCCATGAGCATCAATTCCTTCGGACACCTGTTCCGCTTCACCACCTGGGGGGAAAGCCATGGGCCCGCGCTGGGCGCGGTGGTCGATGGCTGCCCGCCGGGACTGGCGATCGATGAAGGCATGATCCAGCCCTATCTGGATGCGCGCCGCCCGGGCCAATCGCGCTTTACCACGCAGCGGCAGGAACCCGATCAGGTGAAGATCCTGTCGGGCGTGTTCGAAGGGCGCACCACCGGCACCCCGATCAGCCTGATGATCGAGAACACCGACCAGCGCTCGAAAGACTATTCCGAAGTGGCCAAGGCCTATCGCCCCGGCCATGCCGACTATGCCTATGACGCCAAGTACGGCTTTCGCGACTATCGCGGCGGCGGGCGTTCCTCCGCGCGCGAAACCGCCGCGCGGGTGGCTGCGGGCGGCGTGGCGCGGCTGGTGATCCCCGAAGTGACGATCCTGGCCTGGGTCAGTGCGATCGGCGGCGACGCCATCGACATGGCCAATTTCGATGCCGCACAGATCGGCCAGAACCCGTTCTTCTGTCCCGATGCGGCCGCTGCCGTGCGCTGGGAAGCCCTGGTCGACAAGGCGCGCAAGGCCGGGTCTTCGCTCGGTGCCGTGGTGGAATGCGTGGCCACGGGCGTGCCCGCCGGCTGGGGGGCGCCGCTCTATGCCAAGCTCGATGCCGAACTCGCCCATGCGATGATGGGCATCAACGCGGTCAAGGGCGTGGAAATCGGCGATGGCTTTGCCGCGGCGGCCAACACCGGCGAAGGCAATGCCGATCCGATGCGCCCGCGCGACGATGGCGGCAACCACGGCCCGCAATTCCTGGCCAACCATGCCGGCGGCATTGCCGGGGGCATTTCCACCGGCCAGCCGGTGACCGTGCGCGTGGCGTTCAAGCCCACGTCCTCGATCCTCACCCCCATGCCCACGATCACCCGCGAGGGCGAGGCGACCGAACTGTTCACCAAGGGCCGCCACGACCCTTGCGTGGGCATTCGCGGCGTGCCGGTGGTGGAAGCGATGATGGCGCTGGTCCTGGCCGACCAGAAGCTGCTGCATCGCGGACAGTGCGGGTAAACCGGGCCAGACGCCCACGCCCACGACGATGAACCTTGGCTCACAAACCCGTTCAGACAGGGAACATTCCGAAAGGCGCAGACATTTCTTCCAACGTTGAGGACCTAACGGAGGAAGAGCAATGTTTGCCAAACTGACCAAGATCGCAGGCGTGGCCCTGGCCGCCGCGCTGCTCACCCCCGCTGCCGCGCAGGCCCACCCGGACAGGTGGCAACATGCGCAGCGCTGGGACAACCGCGACCATCGCGGCTGGGACCGGGGCGACCGCCACGGCTGGCAACGCCGCGCCTGGGAGCATCGCCGCTGGGAACGCCGCAATTACCATCGTAATTGCCGCATCGTGTGGCGCCATCACGAACGCGTGCGTATCTGCCGCTAAGGCTCATGGCAGGGTGCGCGCGCCGCACCCTGCCACATGATGGACTGGCGGTGTTACAGCCCCTTGCCGCCCAGCTTCCAGGTCAGCTGCACATAGAAGCTGCGGCCCACGCCATCGAACCACGAGATGTCGTAATAGGGATAGCTGCCATAAGTGGGATCAACGTTCGGGCTGGTGTCGAACAGGTTGGTCACCGTGCCGGAAAGCTGCACATAATCGGTGATCTTGTACTGGGCCGACAGGTTGAACGTGGTCGTCGCGTCGATATAGGCGGTTTCGTCGTAGTTCGGCAGGCGGCCCAGGCGCTGGCCTTGTAGCGTGGTGGTCAGCTTGCCGCTCACCAGCGTCAGGCTGGCCGTGCCCTTGTCGCGCGGGATGTCATAGCCGCTGTCGTAGGCCAGCTTGTTGATCAGCGCGTCGCCTTCGTACTGGCGGAACGTGTGGTTGAACACATAAGTATAGCCCAGGCCGAAGGTCAGGAAACCGAGCCCCTTGATCTCTGACGCGCGCCAGTGCAGCGCCACGTCGATCCCGTCAGTCTGCTCGCGCGCCACGTTGATCGGGTTGACGTAAACCCCCTGGAGCTGCCCGGCAAAGGCGCCCGAGGCATAGCGCTGCACCCGCGCGATGGCATCGAGGCATGTGGGCGAATTGGCATTCACCGCCGCGCCCGAAGTGGTTTCCCCCAGCACGCAATCGGATTCGCGGCGCAGCAGTTCATCCTTGCTCAGGTCCAGCACCTGGTTCGACAGGGTGACCTTGAAGTAATCCACCGACAGGTCGATCGCGCGATCCGGCTGCCAGAACACCCCGGCGTTGATCGACTTGCTGGTTTCTGGCTTCAACTTGCGATTGCCGCTGCGGTGGCTGGTGATGCCCACTTCGTAATCGTCGCAATCGCTGTAGTTCGCGCCCGCGTTTTCGCGGCGGCAGGTCAGGTAATCGGTGCCATCGGGATGGGTGTCGCCATTGCCGGAAAACACATAGTGCAGGTCTGGCGCGCGGAAGCCGGTGCCCATTGCGCCACGCAGCAAGAGCCGGCTGGTGGGGCGCAGTTCGGCGCCCAGGTTCCAGGTGGCCTTGCCAAAGCTGTTGTCGACCACGTGGAAATGGTCATAGCGCGCCGCGCCCGACAGCTGGAGGAAGCTGGTGACCGGCACGCGCAGTTCGCCGCCCAGCGCCCAGTGGCGGCGGCTGCCCTTGCCGTCGCTGTCGGTCAGGCCAACGTAATAGTGCTCCAGCGCCTTGGGATCGGGGCGCAGGTCATAGCCCTGCCCGCCATATTCGCCCACCAGGGCCACGCCCACCGGCCCGGCCGGCAGGCGCAGCACTTCGCCGTTGGTCAGACTGAAAGCCAGGTTGTCCGTGTATGAACGGGGCTTGTAGATCGCGTTGGCGGTGATCGAATTGTATTCGGCCGTGGTCAGCGGGGTGTACAGCCGCGTCGGATCGGCCGAAAAGATCGCATAGCCGCTGTCTTCGTCCACGCCCTGCTGGGCGCCCAGGAAAAAGGCATTGGCCTTGGAGATCACCACTTGCGGGAAGGAAACCTTGCTGCGGTATTCCGAGTGGTTGAGCGAGAGTTCATAGGACCAGGCCTGGTTCTTGCCGAACTTGCCGCGCAGGCCCGGCGTGACGGTAAAGCTGATCGAGCGGTTGCGCGTCATCCCGTTCTGCAGCCCGCCCATTTCCTCGGGCGTGAACTGGCGATACCAGTTGTCTAGCTTGGTCGAATTGAGGCTGGTGGGCATCTGCGTGTTGTAGAACGTGCCCTCCTGGTTGCCGTCGGCGGTTTCGTAATACCAGGTCAGCACATCGGGCAGCAGCGCCACTTTGCTGTAGCTGGCCTGGAAATCGGTGAACAATTCCATGCCATTGGGCAGGTCGAGCCCGATCGCGCCGAACGCGTTCACCGATTTCCTCTCGGAAATCATCGTGCCATAGGCGATCGAGCTGTTCGATCCGCAGTAATAGCCCGGCCCGCCATCGGCGCCATAGCGCGGGCGGCTGGTATAGATCGTGCTGCCGCCGTTGAGGTTGGACAGGCCCGCGCAAGTGGCCGCGCCGGGATCGAGATAGTCGGTGTATTCATCGGTGCGCAGGAACGTGCGCCGCGCCAGGCCGCCGGTGGGATCGTCGAGCACGGAATCCTGCCGCGCGCGCTGGTATTGCCACAATGGCTTTTGATAGAGCCCTTCCACCCCGATCACGCCGTGGAACGCGCCCGCTTCCCACCCGGTGGTCAGCGTCAGCCGATGCGAGGCGCCGCCGCCATGCTGCGTATCGCCATAGCGATAGTCGATCCGCGTACCATCGACGCTTTTCTTGAGCTGGAAATTGACCACGCCGGAAATCGCGTCTGAGCCATAGATGGCCGAAGCGCTGCCGCTGAGCACTTCCACCCGCTCGATCAGGCCGACCGGGATGTTGGAAATGTCGGTGAAATTGCTCTGCCCGTTGAACGGCAGGGGAAAGTCGGCAATCCGCCGGCCGTTGACCAGCACCAGCGTGTGGTTGGGGCCAAGGCCGCGCAAGTCCACCTGCTGGGCGCCGGGGGTGAAGGCCGCGCCGTTGCCCGATTGCTGGCTTTGCGTTTCGCCGCCGTTCTGCGTCAAGGCGCGCAGCAGGTCGGGCACCGATTGATAGCCGTTGCGCAGGATGTCCTGCGACGTCACCGCGGTGACCGGCGCCGGCCCTTCCAGCTCCACGCGCGGAATGCGGCTGCCGAGCACCACGATGGCACTTTCGGGCGCGGGCACATCGTCCGCGCGAGCAGTGGGTGGCAACTGGGTGATCGCCGGCGTGCCCGCAGGCGCTTCCTGGGCATAGCCCGCACCCGCCAATGCCAAGGCGCTCCACGCGCCGCCCAGAACCAACCCAGCTTTTGATTTGCGCATGATTGACAGCCCCCTGTGATCGCGCCTCTATATGTTGCTTATGGTTGCAAGTGACACACAGGTGCAACGTCAAATCGCCAATTTATTCAGTATCAATCGCAACTGTTACACGCTAACCACAGCGGCACATGGCAAGATGAGGGCATCGGGAATGCAGTTCTGGCGCAAGGGGGTGATCACAGTGGCCGGGGTGCTGGCCTTGGCCAGTGGCGCGGCGCACGCTTCGGAAGCGGGCTATACCCGCTATGTCATCGGCGATCTTGCCGCCCCCACCCCCGCCAAGGTTTCGCCCGGCCTGCTGCTGGCTGGCGGTGGCGAATGGGATACAGATGCCTTCCGCTGGTTCGTGGCCCAGGCCGGGCACGGGCACATCGTGGTGCTGCGGGCCTCTGGCGCCGGGGACGCCGGCGAAGAGTTCATGCACAGCATCGGCGGCGTCACCTCGGTGGAAACCTTCGTGTTCGATGATCGCAAGGCCGCCAGCGATCCGGCCGTGCTTGCCGCCGTTGCGAAGGCCGATGGCGTCTATATCGCCGGGGGCGACCAGGCGCGCTACGTGCGCTATTGGCAGGGCACGCCGCTGGCCACCGCGCTCGACAAGCTGGTCGCCAATGGCCGGCCGATCGGTGGCACCAGCGCCGGCCTCGCCATGCTGGGCGGCCATGTCTATGGCGCAATGGATGGCGGCAGTGCCACGTCAGGGCCATCGCTGCGCGATCCGCTGGGGCCGGGTGTGACCATGGTGGAAGATTTCCTCCACCTGCCGCGCATGGCCCACGTGGTGACCGACACCCATTTCACCCGCCGCGATCGGCTGGGCCGGCTGATCGCCTTCGTTGCCAAGACGCGCGCGACAACGGCGGACAAGGCCGCCGTGGGCCTGGGCGTGGACGAAGGCGCTTCGCTGATCGTCGATGGCGCGGGGATCGCGCGGCTCAAAGGCCCGGCGGGCACCTATGCCTGGCTGGTGCAACCCACCGATGCGCCCGCCGCCAAGCCCGGCCAGCCGCTTGACTGGCCCGCGGTGCAGGTGACCGGGATTGGCCCGGCAAGCACCCTGGACCTCAACACGTTCAAGGTTTCCTCCCCGGCCTTTGCCGGCACTGCCAGCGTCAAGGCCGGCAAGCTGGCCAACGTGCCTTATCCCGCCGATGCCGGCTGGTCGCTCGCCATCCATGGCGGTGCCGGTGCCGCGCCGCGCGGGGAAACCACCCCGGCGCAAGACGCCGCCTATCGCGCCGGGTTGCAAGCCGCGTTGGCCGCGGGATCGGCGGTGCTCAAGGCCGGTGGATCGAGCCTCGACGCGGTGGAAGCCGCGGTGCGAGTGCTGGAAGACGATCCGCAGTTCAACGCCGGGCGCGGCGCGGTGTTCGATGCCGAGGGCAAGAACCAGCTTGATGCCGCGATCATGGACGGCAGCACCGGCGAAGCCGGCGCCGTGGCGCAACTAACCACCACCAGGAACCCGATCATGGCCGCGCGCGCGGTGATGGAGCATTCGCGCCACGTGCTTCTGGCCGGGGCCGGCGCAGACCAGTTCGCCCGCGAACAGGGCATCGAGCAGGTCGATCCCAAGTACTTCTTCACGCAGAAGCGCTGGGATGAATATCTCGAGTGGAAGAAGGAAAAGATCAGCGCGCTCTCGCCCCGCGTGCTCTATGCCACGCCCCGGCCCGAACATCGCTATGGCACGGTGGGCGCCGTCGCGCGCGACGTGCACGGGCACCTGGCCGCCGCCACCTCCACCGGCGGGCTTACCGGCAAGCGCTGGGGCCGCATCGGCGATACCCCGCTGATCGGCGCGGGCACGTATGCCAGCGACGGCACTTGCGCCGTTTCCGCCACCGGCACTGGCGAATACTTCATCCGCCAGTCCGCCGGCCGCCAGGTGTGTGACCGCATTGCCTGGCGCGGTGAAAAGGTGGGCGAAGCCGCGCAGGACACGATCGACGAGATTGCCGAGATCGGCGGCGACGGCGGCCTGATCGCGATGGACCGCGACGGCCACGTGGGCTTTGCCCTCAACACCGCCGGCATGTTCCGCGGCTCGATCAGCAGCACGCAGGCGCCCGAAGTGGCAATCTACGCCGACGAGACACCCAAGCATCCGTAAAATGGCGCGCGCCTCCCCCACGCGGGGGAGGCGCACACCCCGTCAGCGCGGCCGGATGCGCCACACCGCGTTGCCCACGTCATCGGCCACCAGCAGCGCGCCCTTGGCATCAAAGCCCAGGCCCACCGGGCGCCCATGGGTGCTTTTCTGGTCGGGGGTGAGGAAGCCGGTGACGAACGGCTCGGGCCGGCCCACCGGCTTGCCATCGGCAAAGCGGATGAAAGCCACCTGATAGCCATTGAGCTGCGTGCGGTCCCAACTGCCATGTTCACCCACGAACGCGCCGCCGCGCCATGGCGCCGGGAATCCCGGGCCGTCGGCAAAAGCCAGGCCGAGTGCCGCGACATGCGGCCCCAGGGCATAATCGGGCGGCGTGGCGCGGGCCACCATGTCGGGGCGCTGCGGCTGCACGCGGATGTCCACATGCTGGCCATACCAGCTCCACGGCCAGCCATAGAACGCGCCCGGTTTCACGTGCGTCATGTAATCGGGCACCAGGTTGTTGCCGATTTCGTCGCGCTCGTTGACCACGGCCCACAAGTCGTTGGTGCCGGGGCGGAACGTCAGGCCGTTGGGATTGCGCAGGCCGGTGGCGAACGGGCGCATCGCGCCGGTCGCGCGGTCCACCTCGAAAATGCGGGCGCGGTCCTTTTCGGCTTCCAGCCCGTTTTCCACGATATTGCTGTTCGATCCCACGCCCACGTAGAGCTTGGTGCCATCGGGGCTGGCGACCAGGCTCTTGGTCCAATGGTGGTCGATCGGGCCGCCGGGCAATTCTGCCAGCACGCGGGCGGGGCCGCTCACGCGGGTCTGGCCCGGCGTGAACGGATAGGCGAGGATCGCATCGGTGGCCGCCACGTAGAGCGTGTTGTCCACCACGGCCACGCCGAACGGGGAAAACAGCTTGTCCGCCAGCACATAGCGCTGGTCCGCCACGCCATCGTCGTTGCTGTCACGCAGCAGGAGCACGCGGTTGCCCGGCTTGGTCTTGCCGTGGACCGCGCCGATGGTCAGCGCAAAGACGATGTCCTTGGGCCGCAGCGTGGGAGCAAGGCCGGGATCGCCGCTTTCCACCACGATCACATCGCCATTGGGCAGGCCCAGTACCGAACGGGGATTGGCCAGGTCGCGGGCAAAGGCCTGGATGGCAAAGCCCTGCGGCACGCTGGGCGCTTCGTTGCCCTTCCAGCCGATCGGCGTGGCCAGGCCCATGGGCGGAAACAGGAACTGCTTGGGCGCGGGCAGTCGCGGCGTATTGCCGAACTGTTCCTGCGCGGGAAACTCAGGCTTGGAGCAAGCCGTTGCGGCCAAAGCCAGAGCGAGCGCGCCAAGGGCGCGGGGCAGTGTGTGACGGACAGTCATGGCCGCACCCCCCGCTGGTGGACATAGGCCAGCCGGTGCCCCAGGAAGCCGGTGCCAACCATCACAACCACGGTCAGCACCGAAAGGGTGATCCCAGTGGGGACAACCCCGGTCCACCCGTCACGCGCGTGGATGAAATTGTTGATCAGCGCCAGGACCAGGACCACGGCATTGCCGCCCAGGTGCAGCCAGCCCGTGCCCGGCCGCGTGACCGCACGATTGCCCAGGAAATCGACCAGCCCGAACACCGCCGCCGGCACGCCGAACAGCATGCCGAACACCAGCAGCCACTGCGCGAAATTGGCCCACTGCACCTGCGGGCTCAGGCTATAAACAATGTCGCACAGCATCGCTCCGGTAAAACAGGCGATGGGAAAGGGCACCAGCATGGCATGGACCGGCACGCCGCCGATCGTCAGCCGCGGCCGGAAAGGACGGGGGTCCATCAGGCGTCTCCACAGGAAGGGCGGCATCCGCATGGTTGCCATCTGCCTGTGAAAACGCCTGTTGTGGCAAAAGGTTGCTGGCCTCAGTCCAGATTGGGCCGCAGCCAGCGTTCGGCCACGGCCACATCAACCCCGCGCCGCGCGGCATAGTCCGTCAACTGGTCCCGCCCGATGGTGGCCACGCCGAAATACTGGCTGTCGGGATGGGCGAAGTAAAAGCCCGAAACCGCCGCCGTAGGCAGCATGGCCTGGCTTTCGGTCAACACGATCCCGGCATTGCCCGGCGCATCGAGCAAGTCGAACAGCACTGGCTTGAGGCTGTGATCGGGGCACGCCGGATAGCCGGGCGCCGGGCGGATGCCGCGATATTCCTCGCGGATCAGCGCCTGGTTGGTCAATTGCTCGCCCGGCGCATAGGCCCACAGCGTGGTGCGCACATATTGATGCAGCCGCTCGGCAAAGCTTTCCGCAAAGCGGTCGGCCAGGGCCTTCAAGAGGATGTCGGAATAGTCGTCGTGCCCGGCCTGGAAGCGCTCCAGGTGCGGCTCGATGCCGTGGATGCCAACGGCAAAGCCGCCCAGCCAATCGCCCGCCGGATCGATGAAATCAGCCAGGCAGAAATTGGCGCGGCCCCGGCTCTTGCCGAACTGCTGGCGCAGGAACGGCAGGCGCACCATGCGCTCGTCATCGTCCGGGTGCAGCACCACATCGTCGCCATGGCGCGCGGCGGGCCAGAAGCCGCAGACGCCCTTGGCGGTCAGCCACTTTTCGCTGACGATCTTGTCGAGCATCGCCAGGGCATCGGCATGGAGGCTGCGCGCGCTTTCGCCCACCACCGCGTCTTCCAGGATCGCGGGATAAGTGCCGGCCAGTTCCCAGGCGCGGAAGAACGGCGTCCAGTCGAAGCATTCGACCAGATCGGCCAGGTCCCATTCGGGAAACACGTGCAGGCCCGGCTGCGCGGGCGGCGCCGGCTTGTGCGCGAAATCGGCTACGAAGGCATTGGCCCGCGCGTCTTCGATCGGCAGCAGCTTGGACCCGCCCTTGCCCGCTCGCGCCTCGCGCACGTGCTGGTATTCGTCCGCCGTCGCCTTGATGAAACCTTCGGCTTGGGTATCGGACAGCAGCTGGCTGGCCACGCCCACGGCGCGGCTGGCATCGAGCACGTGGACCACCGGGCCGTCATAGGCCGGATCGATGCGCAGCGCGGTGTGCACCTTGCTGGTGGTGGCCCCGCCGATCAGCAGCGGAATGGTCATCCCGGCGCGCTGCATTTCTTCGGCCACGGTCACCATCTCGTCCAGCGAGGGGGTGATCAGGCCGGACAGGCCGATAATATCGGCATCGTGCTCGCGCGCGGTGTCGAGGATCTTGGACCAGGGCACCATCACGCCCAAGTCGATCACTTCATAGCCGTTGCACTGAAGCACGACGCCCACGATGTTCTTGCCGATATCGTGCACGTCGCCCTTGACGGTGGCCATCACGATGCGGCCCTTGGGGCGCGCGCCGGCCTGCTTTTCCGCCTCGATATAAGGGATCAGATGGGCCACGGCCTTCTTCATCACGCGGGCCGATTTCACCACCTGCGGCAGGAACATTTTCCCTGAGCCGAAGAGGTCGCCCACCGTGTTCATGCCCTCCATCAGCGGGCCTTCGATCACTTCGATCGGGCGCCCGCCGCGCTCGGCAATGGCCGCACGGGCTTCCTCGGTGTCTTCCACGATGAACTGGTCGAGCCCCTTGACCAGGGCATGTTCCAGCCGGCGCACCACGTCCCAGCCGCGCCATTCCTCGGCGGCCTTTTCCGCCGCCTTGTCCTTGCCCTTGTAGCTTTCCGCCAGGGCAATCAGCCGCTCGGTGGCATCGGGATGCCGCATCAGCAGCACGTCTTCGCACGCCTCGCGCAAGACCGGATCGATCTGGTCATAGATGTCGAGTTGCCCGGCATTGACGATGGCCATGTCCATGCCCGCCGGAATGGCGTGGTAGAGGAACACCGAATGCATCGCGCGGCGCACCGTCTCGTTGCCACGGAAGCTGAACGAAAGGTTGGAAAGCCCGCCCGAGATGTGCACGTGCGGGCAGCGCGCCTTGATCTCCTGCGTCGCCTCAATGAAATCGAGGGCATAGCGATCGTGCTCCTCGATCCCCGTGGCCACGGCAAACACGTTGGGATCGAAAATCACGTCTTCGGGCGGAAAACCGATGCCCATCAGCAGGTCATAGGCGCGGCAGCAGATTTCCACCTTGCGTTCGCGGGTGTCGGCCTGGCCCTTTTCGTCAAAGGCCATGACGACGACGGCAGCGCCATAGGCCATGCACAGCCGCGCATGATGCAGGAACGCCTCTTCGCCTTCCTTCATCGAGATCGAATTGACGATCGGCTTGCCCGAAACGCATTTCAGGCCCGCCTCGATCACCTCCCACTTGGAGCTGTCGATCATCACCGGCACGCGGGCGATGTCCGGCTCTGCCGCGATCAGCTTGAGGTAGGTGGTCATCGCCTCGACCGCGTCGAGCAGGCCCTCGTCCATGTTGACGTCGATGACCTGGGCGCCGTTTTCCACCTGCTGGCGCGCCACTTCGACGGCCTTGGCATAGTCGCCCGCCAGGATCAGCTTCTTGAACGCGGCCGAGCCGGTGACATTGGTACGCTCGCCCACATTGACGAAACGCGAGCCGGAATTGGTCTGTTGAGTCATCACTTGATCATCACAAAGGGTTCGAGGCCGGCAAGGCGAGTCAGCGGTTCGGGGCTGGCGACCTGGCGCGGCGAGAGGCCAGAGACCTTTTGCGCCATGGCGGCGATATGCGCCGGAGTGGAGCCGCAGCAGCCGCCCAGCACGTTGACCTGGCCGGCCACCGCCCATTCGCCCACCAGGCCCGCCGTGGTTTCGGGTTCCTCGTCATACTGGCCCAGTTCGTTGGGCAGGCCGGCGTTGGGATAGATCATGATCAGCGTGTCGGCGATTTCGGCCAGCGCCTTGACATGGGGGCGCAGCTGGGTGGCGCCGAACGAGCAGTTGAGCCCCACCGTCACCGGCTTGGCATGGCGCACAGCATACCAGAATGCCTCCACCGTATGGCCCGAGAGATTGCGGCCCGAAAGATCGGTCAGCGTCATCGACAGCATGATCGGCACTTCGCGGCCCAGCTGCTGCTCCAGCTTTTTCACCGCCATGATCGCGGCCTTGCAATTCAGCGTGTCGAACACCGTTTCCACCAGGATGAAATCGGCGCCGCCCTCCACCAGGGCCTCGGCCTGCTCGCGATAGACTTCCACCAGGAAATCCCAGTCGATCTCGCGATAACCCGGATCGTTCACGTCGGGCGAAAGCGACAGCGTCTTGTTGGTGGGGCCGATGGCACCGGCCACAAAGCGGGGGCGGCCATCGGCGGCAGCGAATTCATCGGCCACGCGGCGCGCCAGTCGGGCCGATTCCACGTTGATGTCGCGCACCAGGTGCTCGGCGCCATAATCGGCCTGGCTGATGCGGTTGGCCGAGAACGTGTTGGTTTCGGCAATGTCGGCCCCGGCCTGGAAATAGGCGCGGTGGATCGCCTCGGGCACGTCGGGCCGGGTCAGGGCCAGGATGTCGTTGTTGCCCTTCTGGTCGTGGCCAAGGCCCAGGTTGCCGGCATAGTCGGCCTCGGTCAGCTTGCGGTTCTGGATCTCGGTGCCAAACGCGCCGTCGGTGATCAGGATGCGCTGGGCGGCCTGGGCCAAGAGCGCGGCTCGCGCGGCGCTGGGGGTCACATTGCTCATGCGGCATTCTCCAAAGCCGCGCCGCCCTGTGGGCGGCGGCCCAACAGGTGGCAGATGGCATAGCTCAACTCGGCCCGGTTGAGCGTATAGAAGTGAAAATCGCGCACCCCGCCGGCATAGAGGCGGCGGCAGAATTCGGCCGAAACCGTGGCCGCCACCAGCTGGCGCGAGGCAGGATGGGTATCGAGCCCGGCAAACAGGCTTTCCAGCCATTCGGGCAGCGCTGCGCCGCAAGCCTGGGCAAACTTGCGCGTCTGGGCAAAGTTCGACACCGGCAGGATGCCCGGCAGCACCGGGGCGGTGATCCCGGCGGCGGCCAGCTTGTCCTGAAAGCGGAAGAAGGTTTCCGGCTCGAAGAAGAACTGGCTGATCGCGCGGCTCGCGCCCGCGTCCAGCTTGCGCTTCAGGTTGTCGATATCGGCGTCCTGGCTGGGCGAATCCGGGTGGCTTTCGGGATAGGCGGCCACCGAAATGTCGAACGGGGCAATGGTCTTGAGCCCCGCCACCAGTTCGGCCGCGTTGGCATAGCCATCGGGGTGCGGGGTGAACGGCACGCCCGGCGCGCCCATGTCGCCGCGCAGGGCGACGATATGGCGCACGCCCGCTTCCCAGTATGCTTCGGCGACAGCGCGGATTTCGGCCTTGCTGGCATCCACGCAGGTAAGGTGCGCGGCAGCGGGCAGGCGCGCCTCGCGGATGATGCGTGCCACGGTGTCATGCGTGCGATCGCGGGTGGAACCGCCCGCGCCATAGGTCACCGAGACGAATTCGGGCGCCAGCGGGGCCAGCGTCTGCACCACGTCCCACAACTGCGCCATCAGCGCATCGGTCTTGGGCGGAAAGAATTCAAAGCTCACCCGGATATCGCCAGGCAAGCCGGCGAAAAGCGGTGTGTCGAGCGCGGTGCGCGCCTCGCGCAGCTGGTCGTAACGAGTCATGGGTCTCAGCTCTTGGTAAAGGCGGAAGCAGGAGTGGCGAGTGCGCCGGCATCGCGGCGGCGGGCGGTCCACAGCTTGACGATCAGTTCGTGCCCGGCGAGCGCGCGTTCGGCCAAAGGCTCGAACCCGGCATCGCTCAACAGCTTGGCCATCTGGGCATCGGAAAAACCCAGGCGGGCGTGGGCATGGGCCAGGCGCAGGTCTTCGCGATCGTGTGCGGCGAAATCGACCACGGCGATGCGCCCGCCCGACGCGCAGACGCGCGCGGCTTCGGCCAGCACCGCCTCGGGCGCCAGGGCATAGTGCAGCACCTGGTGGAACAGCACGGTTTCGAACGTGCCATCGGCAAACGGCAAGGACAGGAAATCGCCCTGCACCAGATCGACCTGGCCCGCCGGCAGCCCCTGCAACCGCGTGCGCGCCAGGCGCAGCATTTCCGGGCTCTTGTCCAGTGCCGTCACGTGCGTGGCGCGCGCGGCAAACAGTTCTGCCATGCGCCCGGTGCCAGTGCCCACATCGAGCATGTGGCCCAGCGGCTTGCCGGCGTCGGCCGCGTCCAGCAGGGCGATCAGCGCTGCTTCCACCGGGCCATCGGCGATGTGCAGGCTGCGCAGATCGTCCCAATCGGCCGCGTGGCGGGCAAAGTATTCGGCCGCGCTCGCTTCGCGCGTGGCGCGGATGGCATCAAGATGCTGGCGGTCTTCGCGCACCTGAGCGGCAAATTCGGCATCTTCGGCCTCGGCCGCGGCCAGGGCACGGGCCAGGGCATTGCCCAGTTCGGATGGCGCGTTGCGGCGTGCGCTGGCTTCGGCAATGGCCGCGCGCAGGAACACCCAGCCACCTTCGCGGCGGCGCTGGGCCAGGCCGGCATCGCACAGGATCTTCACATGGCGCGAAACGCGTGGTTGGCTTTGCCCCAGAACCTGCGCCAATTCGCCCACGGCCAGCTCCATGCTGGCCAAAAGCCGCATGATGCGCAGCCGCGTGGGGTCTGCCAGGGCGCGAAAGGATTCGAGCAGGTTCATGAGATGAGCCATATAAAGCAACCTTTATATCGGTCAATCCATATAAAGAGTTCTTTATATCCGTAAGCAACCCTTACGAACCGGCCGATCGGCCTGTCGCACGGCGGCATGCCGCACCAAGTTTGCCATTGGCTTGACGCAGACGCGCCGATAATACCCATGGCGTACGGATCGGCCCCAAGGCCGACAGGATGAACAAGGAAGCCCCCACGATGAAGAAGCTCCTCTCGAAGGCCGTTTTTGGCGCCGTTCTGGGCGCCGCCACGCTTTCGCTTGCCGCTTGCGGCCATTCGGACGACGCTTCGAGCGATGCGACGCCCGACAACGTGGAAATGCCGGCCGACGAACTGCCCGCCACGGATGTTTCGGCTGCGGCCCCGGCCCCGGTCGATGCCCCGGCTGCCGACACCAGCGCCGCCGCGCAGACACCCGAAGACGCAGCGCGCAGCGCAGCCGATAACGCCGCTGCCGCCGCCGATGCCGCCAAGGCCGCCGCTGCTGCGGCCGAATCGGCCGATGGCGCCAATGGCGCAACCACCAGCAATCCCAAGATGTAAGGCCCGTGGCGCGGGGGGCACGATCGCCCCTCGCGCCCTGCCATTCATGCGTCCTATCCTGATCCTTGCCTTGCCGCTTTTGCTGGCCGCCTGCCAGCAAGACAGCGACCCCGGCCCCGGGGGCGTAACCCGCGGGGAAGCCCGCGCGCTGGACGAAGCGGCGGCCATGCTCGACAGCCGCCCGGCTCCGCCGCCGCTGGTCGATGCGACCGTACCGGTCGAGGCAAGCGCCTCCGCCGCGCCTTAAGCGCCCAGCGAACAGCCCCCGCAGTCATCGGTTTCCACCTGGATCGTGGTGTGGCCGATGCCGAAATCGTGCTCCAGGTCGTGCGCCAGGCCGGCCAGGAACGCGTCGCCCGGATGGCCGCCCGGCATGATCAGATGCGCAGTAAGCGCCGTTTCGGTGGTGCTCATCGGCCAGATATGCAGATCGTGCACCCGCGCCACGCCGGGCAAGGCGCCAAGCGCGGCGCTCACCCGCGCCGGGTCGATCCCCTCAGGCACGGCTTGCAGCCCCAGTTTCAGCGAATCGCGCGCCAGCCCCCAAGTGCCCACGGCAATGACCGCCACGATGACCAGGCTGGTGGCCGGGTCGATCCAGGCCCAGCCGGTCAAGGCGATGGCCAGGCCCGCCAGCACCACGCCAGCCGAAACCGCCGCATCGGCGGCCATATGCAGATAGGCGCCGCGCAAGTTGAGATCGTGCTTGCTGCCGCGCATGAACAGCAGCGCGGTGGCAGTGTTGATGACGATGCCGATCCCCGCCACGATCATCACCGGACCGGGCGCAACGGCTTCGGGCTGCATCAGCCGGCGCAGGCTTTCCACCAGGATCGCGCCCAGCGCGACCATCAGCAGCGCGGCATTGCCCAGCGCCGCCAGGATCGAGCTGGACTTGAAACCATAAGTAAAGCGCCCCTTGGGCGGGCGGGCCGAAAGCACGCTGGCCGCCCAGGCGATGATCAGGCTGAGCACGTCGGACAAGTTGTGGCCGGCATCGGCCACCAGCGCCATCGATCCACTGGCGATGCCATAGCCGCCTTCCACCAGCACAAAACCGGTGTTGAGCGCGATGCCCAGCGCAAAGGCCCGCCCGAAACTGGCGGGAGCATGGCTATGCCCCGGCCCATGGTGATGGTGCCCATGGGCGTGGTCGTGATGATGATGATGGTGGTGGCCGGCAGACATGAGGTTCGCTTACCGGCAAAAAGCGCGCCGGCAAAATGAATTGCCGGCCATGCAAACCATGCCCGCGGCCGCGCGCAGGATCATGCCTTGTGCCAGCGCGCAGCGAAGAAGCCGTCGATCCCGCCGGCATCGGCCAGCATGCCCGGATCGCTGCGCAGCCAGCCTTGCGCGGTGGGGGCAATGCCATCGGGCAGTTCATCAGCCGCGATCGGCGCGGGCGAAAGTGCGGTAAAGGCAGCGGCCTGCCCCTCGCCCTCGGCCGGTTCGAGCGAGCAGGTGGCATAGACCAGCGTGCCGCCCGGCTTCAGCCAATCGGCCGCGCGGGCCAGCATCTGCGCCTGCAACTGGGTAAGATCGTCGATCGCGGCCAGGCGGTGCAGCACATCGGGATGGCGGCGGCAGGTGCCCGTGGCGCTGCACGGCGCATCGAGCAGCACGGCATCGAATGGAGCATCGCCCTGCCAGGTCAGGACATCGCCGTGCACCACCTGCACGGCCAGGCTGGTGCGCGCCAGGTTGGCGACAAGCCGCTCCAACCGGCGGGCGGACTTGTCGAGCGCGGTCACGGCCCAACCCGCTGCCGCCAGTTGCATGGTCTTGCCGCCGGGCGCGGCGCACAAGTCCAGCACGCGGCGCCCTTCCCCCGCGCCCAGCAGGCGCGCAGGCAGGCTGGCCGCCAGGTCCTGCACCCACCATTCGCCTTGCCCAAAGCCCGGCAGGCTTTCCACCGCCTGGCCCCGCGGCAGGCGCACATGGCCGGGCAGCAGCGAAACGCCGCCCAGTTCCTGCGCCCAATGCGCGGTCTGCGCCGGATCGCGCAGGCTCAGGTCCAGCGGCGGCGGCGTGGCGATGCCGGCGGCGATCGCGGCGGTGCGGCCGGGCCAGGCGGCATCCCAGCGCTGCGCCACGGCCGGCGGCAAAGTGGGTGCATCGGGCAGCGCGACGCCGCGCTTGAGCAGCGCGGAAAACACGCCATGGGCCAGGCGGCGCGGGCCGCCCGTCAACAACGGCAGGCCGGTGGCGATCACCGCGTGGGGCGGCAGGCCCAGGCGCAGCGCCTGCGCCAGCATCAATTGCAGCACCGCGCGCGCCTTGGCATCGGCGGGCAGCACGATCTGCGTGGCGCTGTCGATCAGCGCGTCCAGGTCGGGCAGCCAGCGCAACGCTTCCTGGACGATGGCCATGGCAAGAGCCCGGTCATCGCCGCGTTCGATCGCGCGCAGCACCGGGGGCGCCATCTGGTCCAGCGGATCGCCCCGCCGCAACACGGCATCGAGCAGGCGCAGCGCGGCGCGGCGTGCGGGCACGCCAGGGATTTCCTGATTGTTCTGGGTAGGGGCCATCTGCGCGCCTATCGCGCCTTATGCCCCATTTGGCAATTGCGCGCGCGGCGGCAAAAGCGCATGGCAGGTGGCATGGACAAGCCGCTTCCCGCCAACCGGCAGCGCGCGACTCAGCGCCCCGCGCCTTTTGCCAAGCCCGCCCACTGGACCGACGCGCCGGCCCCGCCACCGCGCGTGGTCGAACGCGGCGACGATCCCGACGGGCTCGACCCAACCCGCTATGGCGATTGGGAAAAGAACGGGATCGCGATCGACTTCTGAACGTTCGCCGGTCCCTGTCTCAAGCAAATCCCAGCCGGTCGGCATAGATCAGGCGCCCGGCCGCCAGCCGCCACAAGGCCGTGGCGAAATCGGCCTCGGGCATGGCGAAGCAGCCATCGCTACGGCCCAGCTTGCCCCATTTTTCCAGCATGTCGGGATTGGCGTACCAGGCCGGGTGGACAACGATGGCCCGGTCCTGGGCCATGTTGTTGTCAGGGTCCACACCGGTCAGGCGGATCGAACTGCCATATTTGCCACGATACCACTCGTTGGTGACAAACGCGCCGCGCGAGGTAGCCAGGCTGTTGAGCTGGTTGGAAAAGAACTTCAGGAAGCCATCGTGTTCGGGATCAGACCCGCGACCATGGGCCACCAGGATCGAATCGACCCGCCCCGCTTCCAGGTTCGCGAAGTGGAAACGCGGCAGCGACGACGGCAGCGAAAAATCCGCCACGCCCACCACGTCGGTATGCCACAAGAGATTGGCCACGCGATCGCGCTGCTGGGCTGCCACGTCCAGCACGCGACGGTGCTGCGCCGGCATCGACCAGGCCTGGGCAAAGACCCGCGGCGCCGTAGCTGCGCCCATCAGCGCGCCACCTGCTGCCAGCGCGCCACGCAGCCAGACGCGCCGGGAAACCTCCGCGGTGGGCATGCTGCTGGAAACCTGTGCCGAATTCTGCGTCATGCTCGCGATGATGCCATGGTTTTCGTGGGTGAAAGCTGAACAAGGTTACCACAAGTCAACCGTGCCTCACAGCCCCCAGTTGCTGCAATGCAGCACTGTCTACCCGCATGATTCGCCATTCGTCCATCATCCGCGCGCCCAGTGACCGGTAGAACGCGATAGACGGCGCGTTCCAATCCAGCACCGACCATTCCAGCCGCGCGCAACCGCGCTGCACGGCAAGGGCGGCCAGCGCCTGCAACAGTGCCTTGCCCAGCCCAGCCCCGCGCGCTTGCGGCCGCACGTAAAGGTCTTCCAGATAGATGCCGGGCTTGCCTTCGAACGTAGAGAAATTGTGGAAGAACAAGGCAAAGCCTTCGCCCTGCCCGTCCCGTTCGGCAACCAGCACTTCGGCCATGGGGCGCGGGCCGAACAGATGCTCGCCCAGCGTCGCTTCGTCGAAACGTACTTGGTGGGTGAGCTTTTCATAGGCGGCCAGATCGCGGATCAACTGGGCGATCAGCGGCAGATCGGCGCGCGTGGCCGGACGGATCGATGTGGCGGTCATGGCGCGCCGACCAGGCCATCCACGCCGATCCAGATGGTCATGGGCTGTCCACCGGTTGGCGGCGTGGCGGTAATCACGGCATAGGCATGACCGGCTTCGCGCACCGTGTTCTCGCCCGTCACGAGAAAGCCCAGCAGCGCCAGCGCGGTATCCTTTTCCGCCGCGCTCACCACGTTCCATGCCTTTTCACGCGTGGCGCCGTCCTGGCCGCCGGTGATCCCGCGCAGTAGGATCAGGATCTGGCTGTGGCGCAGGCGCGCTTCATCGGCGCGGCCCAGGCGCGGCAGGGCCTGCTCTTCCAGATAGAGCGCGTTGAGATTGAGCGGGTCGATCTGCCGTTGCGCCTGCGCCAGGGCAAGGCTGCGTGCCGGATCGCGCTCGATCGTGGCCCAGGCGGCCTGGGCCTGGTCCCATTCGGGCACCGCGCCGCCCAGCCGCGCGCGGTTCTGCCAGCGCAGGGCGCGCGCGTCGACGCTGGTATCGCCCTGCTCGAACCGGGCCAGGCCGGCCTGGAAGGCATCCTGCGCCACAGCGGGCGCCGCCGCAGCGACGAGCGGCGCAGCCAGCAGCCATGCCAGCGGCTTCACTCTGCAGGTTCACCCACTTTGGCCGCCGCTGCCGCATCGGCTGCCGCTTCCATTTCCGCCGCCTTGGCCTCCACCAGCGCAACGATGTGATCGAGCATCTCTTCGGACTGTATGGTGTGATCGGTCACGCCCGAAAGATAGACCATGTGCTTGCCATTGCCGCCGCCGGTCAGGCCGATGTCGGTTTCGCGCGCTTCACCCGGGCCATTGACCACGCAGCCCAGCACCGAGAGCGAGATCGGCGTCTTGATATGCTGCAGCCGCGCTTCCAGCGCCTCTACCGTGCGGATCACGTCGAAACCCTGGCGGGCGCAACTGGGGCACGAGACCACGCGCACGCCGCGCGTGCGCAGGCCCAGGCTCTTGAGGATTTCAAAGCCGACGCGCACTTCCTCTTCCGGCTCGGCCGAAAGCGAGACGCGCAAGGTATCGCCGATGCCGGCCCACAGCAGGTTGCCGATGCCGATCGCCGATTTCACCGTGCCACCGATCAACCCGCCGGCCTCGGTGATCCCCAGGTGCAGCGGGCAATCCACCGCTTCGGCCAAGCCCATGTAGGCCGAAACCGCCAGGAACACGTCAGAGGCCTTCACCGCCACCTTGTATTCGTGGAAATCGTGGTCCTGCAGCAGCTTGATATGGTCGAGCGCGGATTCCACCAGCGCTTCGGGGCACGGCTCGCCATACTTTTCCAGCAGATGGCGTTCCAGGCTGCCACCGTTCACGCCGATGCGGATGGCACAGCCATTGGCCTTGGCCGCGCGCACCACTTCGGCCACGCGATCGGCCGAACCGATGTTGCCGGGGTTGATGCGCAGGCACGCCGCGCCCGCGTCGGCGGCTTCAAGCGCGCGCTTGTAGTGGAAATGGATGTCGGCGATGATCGGAATGCGCGATGCCTTCACGATCTTGCCCAGCGCCGCCGTGCTCGCCACGTCGGGGCAGGAAACGCGGATCAGGTCCGCCCCGGCATCCTCGCAGCGGCGGATCTGGTCGATCGTCGCCACCGCGTCTTCCGTCGGGGTGTTGGTCATGGTCTGCACGGTGATCGGGGCATCGCCGCCAACCGGCACGCTGCCCACCATGATCTGGCGGCTCTGGCGGCGCACGATGGTGCGCCAGGGACGGATCTCGCTCATGGCCTGGGCTTATACCCGCAGCCTTGCCCCAGCGCCACCCGCCAAGAAGGGCTGTCAGAGTTTGCAGGCATAGAGGAATTCCGGATCACAGTGGTTGCCCACCCAGAATTCGATATCGGCAATCTTTTCAAAGCCAAAGCGATGGTAAAAGCGCTGCGCATCGGGGTTGCCGCTATAGACCGTCAGCTGGATCTCGTCGGCCCCGCGATCACGAGCGGTGGCCATGGCCCAGTCCATCAACTGGCGGCCCAGCCCGCCGCCGACGCGATCGGGATCGGTATAGAGTTGCTTCAATTCGAGCGGCCGTTGCGGATGGCTGTATTCGCGCGGCAGGGTGCTGTCCAAGACCAGCTTGCAGAATGCCACCAGTTGCCCATCGTCCTCGATCACCGCCACGCGCATGCCCGGATCGACGATCTGCCGCGCCGTCACCTCGTCGGCATGCGCCTCTTCCATGAAGGCGGCAAAGTCTTCGGGCGCATAGAGATGCTCGAACTTGGCGGAAATGGCGCGACGGGCCAGGGCCGCCAGCGGCAGGGCATCGTCGGGGGTGGCAAGGCGCAGTTTGGCAGGATGGGGCGTAGTCATGTCCGCTGCATAAAGCGACCATGCGGCAATTTCTACCAATGGTTCCCGGCGGCGACTGCGCGCTGTTCGGCCGGCGTGCTGCTGCGGCCGAGCACGGCATTGCGATGTGGAAAGCGGCCAAAGCGCAAGACCATGCGGGCATGGGCCAAGGCAAAGCTGCGAATCCTGCTGTCGCCCAGCGCGGTGAAGCGAGCCACGCTCTCGCGCTGGTCCGCGCGGCGTTCGCTGTGCATCAGGGGCATCAGCAGGAATTGCCGCGCCTCGCGGTCAAGGCCGCGATCCCACCCGCGGCGCAACGCCAGGCGGGTCAGCGCGACAGCGCGGGCATCGTAGGCAAAGGCGCGCGCGCTGCCGCGCCAGGCGTTGCGCGGCACCTGGTCAAACAGCAGCACGGCCGCGCGCAAGGTATCGCGGTCTCTCGCCAGGCTGGCCAGCGGCTGCGTCGCCATCGCGCGCACCAATGGGGCAAAACGGCGCACGATCAGCGCGTCGATCGCCGGATCGCTGGCAAAGCGCGCCTGGGGCGAAAGCCCGACAAACCAGAAGTGCAGGAGATCCTGCGCCCACAAGCGCGGGGTCATGCGCTTCAGTCTGCCTGGGCGACCTTGGCCGGCTTGGTATAGGGCACGAACTTGTCGAGGCCGACAAAGCCGCGCCAGAACCCACTGGTGCGATCGCGCAGTTGCACGGTGTCGATCGCGCACAGCTCCGATCCGGTCAGCCGGGTGACCAGGATATCATCGCTGCGCAGCGATTCGACGCCGGTGCGCGGCTTCTGGACATAGAGCGTGCGGCCCGAATCATAGACGATGGCCGTCTTGTCGTAGACCTGGCTGCCCGAAACGGTGGGCATGTAGATGCAATCCACCGGCTTGCCCGGCACGCGGCCTTCCAGGCGCTTGTCCAGTTCCTGCTGCGGGGTCAGCTTGGGCTTGGCGTCTGCCACGGTCCCGGCCAGCACCATGCCGCCGACGGCGAGCGAAAGAGCCAGCATTTTTGCCTGCTTCATCATGATTCGCCTCTTGCTTCGAAAAATCGATTCTCAATGACGGGAGAATACCACGTCCCCGCTGAACGCGTGCTGAAAATCGGGTCTCAACCCGTGCCACCCACGGTCAGCCCTGCCACCAGCACGCTGGGCTGGCCCACGCCCGCCGGCACGCTTTGCCCGCCCTTGCCGCACACGCCCACGCCTTCGTCCAGTGCGAAATCGTTGCCGATGCCGGTCACGCGCGTGAGCACGCTGGGCCCGTCGCCGATCAGGGTGGCGCCCTTGATCGGATCGCCCAGCTTGCCATCCTTGACGCGATAGGCCTCGGTACAGGTGAACACGAACTTGCCGCTGGTGATATCCACCTGGCCGCCGCCGAACGACTTGGCAAAGATGCCGTCCTTGACCCGCGAAAGCAGTTCGGCCGGATCGTCGTTCCCGCCGCGCATGAAGGTGTTGGTCATGCGTGGCATGGGCGCATGGGCATAGCTTTCGCGCCGGCCATTGCCGGTGGGCGCCACGCCCATCAGCCGGGCGTTGAGGCGGTCGTGGATATAGCCCTTGAGGATGCCATCCTCGATCAGCACGTTTTCCTGGGTCGGCGTGCCTTCATCGTCGATGGAGAGCGAGCCGCGCCGCCCCTGCTGCCCCAAGCCCAGCAGCGTGCCATCGTCCACCACGGTCACGCCTGGCGCGGCCACGCGCTGGCCGATGCGGCCGGAAAAGGCGCTGGTGCCCTTGCGGTTGAAATCGCCTTCAAGGCCGTGGCCGACCGCCTCGTGCAGCAGCACGCCGGGCCAGCCGGGACCGACCAGCACGGTCATTTCGCCGGCCGGTGCGGCAACGGCCGAAAGGTTGACCAGCGCCTGGTGCAGCGCCTGGTCGATCCCCCGGTTCCAGGTTTCGGGCAGGAACAAGTCATCGTAAAGCCGGCGGCCGCCGATGCCGAACGAGCCGGTCTCGCGCCGGCCGTTCTCTTCCACCACCACGCTCACGTTCAGGCGCACCAGCGGACGGACATCGTGGGCCACAAACCCATCGGCGCGCACCACTTCCACCACCGACCACGACCCCGCGAGCGACGCCGAAACCTGCACCACGCGCGGATCGCGGGCACGGGCGGCGGCGTCGATCTGTTCGAGCAGGCGCACCTTGGCCTCGAACGGCACGCCGTCGAGCGGCGAAGCATCGGTGTAGAGGTGGCGGTTGTTGTGGCGCGGCGGTGGGGCGGGCTGGCCCTTGGCGGGATCGAGCAGCTTGAGCGTTTCGCCGGCGCGGGCAATGGCTGCGGCAGAGACCTCGTTGGCATGGGCAAAGCCGGTCATCTCGCCCGAAACGCCGCGCAGGCCAAAGCCGGCATCGCGCGAATAGTCGGCGGTTTTCAGGCGACCGTCGTCAAAGCCGAAGCTTTCGCTGGCCACGAATTGCAGGAACAGCTCGCCATCGTCGCAAGCGCCCAGTGCGCCGCGCACAAGGCGTTGCGCGTCATCGGGAGTGAGCAAGCCGGGGCGATAGAGCAGCGAGCGGGTGTCGGCAGAAAGCGTCATGCTGCCGATATAGGCATCGCCCGCGCCGCTGGCCAGCGCCAGCGGGCGGATCGCCGCCGAAATTCAAGCGGCGCGCAAAATCAGGCGGCCTGGGTCTCGCCGGTGTCGGCCGGGCCGCCCTTGAGCACGAAGCGCTTGTCGCAATAGCCGCAATCGACGTAGCCCTTTTCGTCGATTTCCATCCAGACGCGCGGATGGCCAAGCGCCGAAGGCTTGAACGCGCCGGTTGTGCGGATGCCGCTCGACCCGTCGCAGCTCACGCGGGTGGCATCGGTGAAGATCGTTTCGGGTGGCTGGATCATGCCCGCCGCCTAGCAAATGCCACCGCGCCGCACAATTGCCGTTTTGCCCCGATTGAATCCTTTACCTTGCCGAAAATGGGATGCAGGAAGCCCGCCATGAACGCCCCTGCATCCAGCCCCGAACTCTCTACCGCCGCCCTGCCCGAACCTGCGATCCGCATCCGCGACCTGGTCAAGCGCTATGCCGCCACTGGCAAGTCGCCGGCCAAGCTGGCGCTGGAAGGGGTGAGTTTCGATGTGCCGCGCGGGCAGATCTTCGGCCTGCTCGGTCCCAATGGCGCGGGCAAGTCTACCCTGATCAATACGCTGGCGGGCCTTGTCCTCAAAACCTCGGGCACGGTGGAAATCTGGGGGCACGATATCGATGCCGACCGGCGCAACGCCAAGGCCGTGATCGGCATCGTGCCGCAGGAAATCGTGTTCGATCCGTTCTTCACCCCGATCGAGGTGCTCGATATCCAGGCTGGGCTCTATGGCGTGCCCAAGCATTTGCGCCGGTCGATGGAACTGCTGCGCGCGGTGCACCTGGCTGACAAGGCCAAGGCCTATTCGCGCTCGCTGTCGGGCGGGATGAAGCGCCGCCTGCTGATCGCCAAGGCGATGGTCCACACCCCGCCGATCCTCGTGCTCGACGAGCCGACCGCCGGGGTGGACGTGGAACTGCGTCGCCAGCTGTGGGAACTGGTTGCCGAACTCAACGCCGGGGGCGTGACGGTGGTGCTGACCACGCACTACCTGGAAGAAGCCGAGCAACTGTGCGACCGCATCGCCATCATCAACCACGGCCGGCTGATCGCCAACAAGCCCACGCGCGAACTGGTGGGCATGGCGCGGGAGAAGGTCGTGGTGCTGACGCTCGACAAGCCGCTGGAACAGGCCCCGCAGCATCCGGCCTTCATCAAGTCTACCCTTAACGAAAGACAGGTAGAGATCACTTACGACAAGGATCGCAGCAACGCCGGCGAAGTGCTTGGCCTGGTCCAGGCGCTGGGCGTGCAGATCCTCGACGTGTCGACCCGCGAGGCCGATCTGGAAGACGTGTTCGTCAGCCTGACGACCCAGGCCTGAAACCGCCCACCACAGGTGGGCCGGGCGCGGCGATTGACGCACGCCCAGCAAGAAGGGGCGAGGTCCACGAAGGACCCGCCCCTTCTTGCTGGGCCAAGGCCTCCCCGCCGCGTTATTGGGCCTGCGGGTCCTTTGCAGTGATCAGCGCCACGCGCATGGCCCGCCAGCCGCCGCCTTGGCGGCGATAGATCCGCTTGCCGCAGTGGGCGCAATCGGAATGATAGTTAATGCCGTCCCAGGTGATCTTATCCCGTTGGGGACGATGGCGGTTGAACAGGCAAAGGACGCGACCGAATATCATTTTTTCCGCCCGACTCCGAATGGCATTTTATGAGCTTCTGCGTCATAACATTCTGTAGATAAAACACGAAGTGAAATTATCAGTTTTCTATATCTTAAGTTAACTCTGCCACACGCCCGAGAGCCTGGCCGATCGCCGTGCTGGCGCCAAATGGCTTTTCAAACTGCCCGGGCGGAGGCAAAGAGGCGCGCGTGATCACCCTTCCCCCCTTCGTTCGCCCCCTCCATCGCCCCCTTCATCGCAAGGCCCGGCCATGAGCGCGCACGACGTTCTCATCATCGGCTCGGGCGCGGCGGGCCTCACGGCCGCGCTGGTCCTGGCCGAGCGCTGCCGCGTGGTCGTGCTGGCCAAGGGCCGGCTCGATGGTGGCTCCACCGCCTGGGCACAAGGCGGCATTGCCGCCGTACTCGACGAAGGTGACACTTTCGAGGATCACGTGCGCGACACGATGATCGCCGGTTGCGGCCTCAACCGCCGCGAAACGGTGGAACACGTGGTGGAGCATGCGCCCGAGGCGATCGCCCGCCTCGCCCAGATCGGCGTGCCGTTCAACGAAGAGGCCGGCAGCTTGCATCTCACGCGCGAGGGCGGCCATTCGCACCGCCGCATCGTGCATGTTGACGATGCCACGGGCGCGGCCGTGCAGCAGGCGCTGATCCGCGCTGCCACGGCCCATCCCAACATCACCCTGAAGCCCGACATGGTGGCGATCGACCTGGTCACCGACCGGCACCGTGCCCACCCCAAGGGTGATCGCCGCGTGTGGGGCGTCTATGCGCTCAACACGGCCACCGGCAAAGTGGAATGCCTGACGGCGCGCGCCACGATCCTGGCGACCGGGGGCGCCGGACGCACTTATCTGTTCAGCACGGCGCCACGCGGCGCCACGGGGGATGGCATCGCCATGGCCTGGCGCGCGGGATGCCGCGTTTCCAACATGGAATTCATGCAGTTCCACCCCACGTGCCTCTATAATCTGGAGGTCAAGAACTTCCTGATCACCGAGGCAGTGCGCGGCGAAGGCGGGCACCTCAAGATCCCGCCGGGCTTCCCGGGCGGCGGCGAGCGCTTTATGCCCCGCTTCGACCCGCGCGAGGAACTGGCCCCGCGCGACGTGGTGGCCCGCGCGATCGACCACGAGATCAAGCGCCTGGGGCTGGACTATGTCCACCTCGATATCAGCCACAAGGACCCCGAATTCGTCCGCGGCCACTTCCCCAATATCTATGAGCGCCTGCTCGGTCTGGGCATCGACATGACGCGCGAGCCGATCCCGGTGGTGCCCGCGCAGCACTATACCTGCGGCGGCGTGCTGGTGGACCTCGCCGGGCGCACCGACCTGGCCGGGCTCTATGCCGTGGGCGAATGTTCGGAAAGCGGGCTGCACGGAGCCAACCGCCTGGCATCGAACAGCCTGCTCGAATGCTTCGTGTTCGGTGATGCCGCGGCGCGCGATATCCTCGACCGCTGGGATGAATTCACCCCGCCGCCCGAAGTGCGCGGCTGGGACGAAAGCCGCGTGGCCGATTCCGACGAGGACGTGGTGGTCAAGCAGAACTGGACCGAGCTGCGCCGGTTCATGTGGAACTACGTGGGGATCGTGCGCACCAACAAGCGGCTGGAACGGGCGGCCCACCGCATCGCCTTGCTGCAAAGCGAGATCAACGAATACTATGGCAACGTGCGCGTCACGGCCGACCTGATCGAACTGCGCAACCTGCTCCAGGCCGCAGACCTGATCGTGCAAAGCGCCCGCGCCCGGCGCGAAAGCCGGGGCCTGCATTACAACCAGGATTTCCCCCAGGCCCAACCGGCCGCGCGCGAAACGATTCTGGTGCCCGACTGAACGCGGTGCGTGGCGGCTTGGCGGCCGATCAACCGCCGCGATGCGGCCCCAGCAGGATCACCGCCGCGCCAGCCAGGCACAACGCGGCGCCGCCCATGTCCCAGCGGTCGAGGCGGATGCCTTCGGCCAGCCAAAGCCACACCAGCGCAACCGCGATGTAGACCCCGCCATAGGCGGCATAAGCGCGCCCGGCCGCATCGGCCTCCACCCGCGTCAGCAGCCACGCAAACAGCGCGAGCGAGGCCATGCCGGGCATGATCCAGGCGGCCGAGCGGCCCAGGCGCAACCACGCCCAGAACGCATAACAACCAGCAATTTCGGCAAGCGCCGCAAGGCCATAGGCAAGGGGCGCCGGCACCGTCACCAGAAGTGACGGCCCAGGTAGATCAGCAGCATCGCGCCCAGCACCGAAGCCAGGCAACCGGCGCGATTGAAACCTTCGCCCACTGTGCCCCGCCCCGCCAGGCTCGACGCCAGGCCCGCCACCAAAGCGCCGCCAATGCCCAGCAGGATCGTGCGGGCAAGGCCGATTTCCACCGCGCCGGGATAGAGGAACCGGGCAGCAATCCCGACCAGGAGCCCCGACAACAGCATCGAGAGAATGTCACGCAAGGCCTGCGTCTCCGTCTAGATGGGGCAGCCATGCCGGCCCCAGGATACAACCACTAGGGGTAGTCCGGCTGGGGATATCCTGCCACCACCTCTGGACATTTTATTGTCCACAACAAACCCGGCGGCGCGAAAAATATTTCAGGCCTGTCATTTTGCGCTTGAAGCCTTGGAAACCTCGCGCGTCGCTGCACTGCAACATATTGTGGGAGCGACGAAGCGAATCGTGCGTGCGACGAAATGCAGCGTCCTTATGGGCATGCCCCACTTGCCTGCCAGACCCGCTTCAAGCACTATGGGTTGTGGTCGTAACGGCCAAGGGCAACCAAACCTAGTTATTCGTCGGGCCGCTTCCCACATTGGGTAGCGCGTAGTCCGCCCACTCGGGCGGACCCCTTGACGTCGCTGGGTTTTTGGCGGCGCGAAAGGGCAGGGCAGGAATTTGTTCCCGTTCTGTTTCAATTCATGGCATGATCGGGGCGCTGACATGAGTCGCGGCCCGGCAGGCCGCAGGAACGGGGCTGCAAGGGCCGGCGCAAGCCGGATCGCGCGGCCCCGGGCAGTGTCTGGAATATCCGGTCCGTCGCTTGCGGCGGGCCTCGTGCAAGCGGGGAATGAGACGTGAATTTCAGGACCGGAGAACTGAACGATGGAACGGCTTTGATGGCGCAGGACGAACTGGGACTGGAAGGTGGCGTGTCCACCCTCGAACGCGACTCCACCCTTGATGGCGGCGCCGAGCCGCAGGACGCGACCGCTGCCCCGGCACCGACCGCCCGCGCCAAGGCCGCTGCCAAGCCGGCCGCCCCGCAGGACGCCACCCCGCAACCGACCGAATCGAAAGCAATCGATATGCAGGCAGACGACAAGGGCAGCGCGGATCTCGTGGCTGCCGCCGCGGCGATGGTGAGCGAAGCGGCCTTGGCCGGCGCCGTTGCCACCAAGGCCGCCCCGCTCGATTCCAAGGCGGTCAACCCGCGCCGCTTCACCATCGTGACCGACGCCGCGCGCGACGCCAAGCTGACCATCTTCGGCAAGGACACACTCGACGATCGCTATCTGCTGCCCGGCGAAACCTATCAGGACCTGTTCGCGCGCGTGGCCGATGCCTATGCCGACGACCAAGACCACGCCCAGCGGCTCTATGACTACATCTCCAAGCTGTGGTTCATGCCCGCCACGCCGGTTCTCTCGAACGGCGGCACCGGCCGTGGCCTGCCGATCTCGTGCTATCTCAATTCGGTGGAAGACAGCCTGGAAGGCATCGTCAAGACTTGGAACGAGAACGTCTGGCTCGCTTCGCGCGGCGGCGGCATCGGCACCTATTGGGGCAATGTCCGCGGGATCGGCGAAAACGTCGGCCTCAATGGCAAGACCAGCGGCATCATTCCGTTCGTGCGGGTGATGGACAGCCTGACCCTGGCGATCAGCCAGGGCTCGCTGCGCCGTGGTTCGGCGGCCTGCTATCTCGACATCTCGCACCCGGAAATCGAGGAATTCCTCGAAATCCGCAAGTCTTCGGGCGATTTCAACCGCAAGGCGCTCAACCTGCACCACGGCGTGTTGCTCACCGACGAATTCATGGAAGCCGTGCGCGATGGCACCGAATTCGCCCTGCGCAGCCCCAAGGACAAGTCGGTGCGCGGCAAGGTCGATGCCCGCTCGCTGTTCCAGAAGCTGGTCGAAGTGCGCCTGGCCACGGGCGAGCCCTACATCGTGTTCTCCGACACGGTGAACCGCATGATGCCCAAGCATCACCGCGATCTGGGCCTCAAGGTTTCCACCTCGAACCTGTGCTCGGAAATCACGCTGCCCACCGGCATCGATCACCTGGGCAACGATCGCACCGCGGTGTGCTGCCTCTCCTCGCTCAACCTGGAAACCTGGGACGAGTGGCAGGGAGACAAGCACTTCGTCGAAGACGTGCTGCGCTTCCTCGACAATGTGCTGCAGGACTTCATCGACCGCGCGCCCGACGAGATGGCCCGCGCCAAGTATTCCGCCGCACGCGAGCGTTCGGTCGGCATGGGCGTGATGGGCTTCCACTCGTTCCTGCAGAAGAAGGGCATCGCCTTCGAATCCGCCATGGCCAAGGCGTGGAACCTCAAGATGTTCCGCCACATTGCCGCCAAGGCCGACGAAGCCTCGCTGCTGCTGGCCCAGGAACGCGGCCCCTGCCCCGATGCGGCGGACATGGGCGTGATGCAGCGCTTCTCGTGCAAGATGGCGATCGCGCCCACCGCGTCGATCTCGATCATCTGCGGCGGCACTTCGGCGTGCATCGAGCCGATCCCGGCCAACATCTACACGCACAAGACCCTGTCGGGCTCGTTCGTGGTGAAGAACCCCTACCTGGAAAAGCTGCTGCGCGAAAAGTCGAAGGATTCGACCAACGTGTGGAACTCGATCCTGGAACGCGGCGGTTCGGTCCAGCACCTCGAGTTCCTCTCGGCCGACGAGAAGGCGGTGTTCAAGACCAGCTTCGAAATCGACCAGCGCTGGCTGCTCGAATTCTCGGCCGACCGCACGCCCTATATTGACCAGGCGCAGTCGCTGAACCTCTATATTCCGGCCGACGTGGACAAGTGGGACTTGCTGATGCTCCACTTCCAGGCTTGGGAAAAGGGCATCAAGTCGCTCTATTACCTGCGCTCCAAGTCGGTCCAGCGCGCCGGTTTCGCCGGCGGGGTGGAGGCCGACAACACCGCCCAGGCCCGCCGCATCGAACTCGATGTGAAGCAGACCGATTACGAGGAATGTCTCGCCTGCCAATAAGGGGCCTGGCCGGGCCGGGCAGGTCCGCCGCTTTGCCGGCAGCCTGCCCCGCCCCCATTCCCTTGTCGGGGCCCGCCGGTGTCATCGCCTGCCCGGCCCCACTCACGCCGCGTTGCCCATCCTTTCAGTGATCGTTGCCATGCCGGACCAAGCCGAAACCCTGCTCATGTCACACATCCCCGTGTTACATATGGCGACATTTCGTGGCTTGCTCCGGCAGGCATCGTTCCCCCACAAGCGCAACCGGCCCGAGCACGGCCAGTCTTGCCTGGCCGGCGTGCATGCTGGCACCAGGCAAGGAAACCTGAGGGGGTCGATCAATGCGCAAGTGGCATCGCTGGATTTCAGTGTTTTTCGGGGTTTTCCTGCTGTGGATCGCCGTGACCGGCACGCTCAGCCAGATCGTACCGCTGGCCAGCGGCGGGGATCACGACGGGCCGCCCAAGACGGCAGTGGCCACAGCCGGCGCCTCGGCCAAACCCGCCTTCGTCTGCCCGCCGGACTATATGTGCCGGCCCAAGCCCAAGGGCGGCAAATCGATCGTGGGACTGCTGCACCATCTGCACTCGGGCGAAAGCTTTGGGCCAGTGGGCGTGGCTGTCAGCACGCTGTCGGGCTTTGCCATGATTTTCTTCAGCTTTTCGGGGCTCTGGATGTACATCCAGATGTGGCGCAACCGCAAGGATCGCGCGCTCAAGCCCGGCTGGTTCTGGAAGTAAGCCGCCAAAACGGAAAAAGCGCCTCGCCACTTACGACGTGGAGCGAGGCGCCTTCCGGTCGCCAGGGACGACCTGGCCGCGAAGGGGACGCGGCTTTCCCTGAATTCGATCCCAAGATGGGAAGCGGAGGCTTACTTTTCCTCTTCCTCAAAGGTCAGGGCGACATCGGCATTGGCCGAAAGGCGAACCGTATCGCCCTCCACGTCGGCCACCAGGCCCAGCGACAGGTAGTGGTGGTGCCCGGCATGGGCGCCGCTCTTGGCCTTGGTCAGCTTGATGCGATGCCCGTCGACATGATCGACCGTGCCCACCGGGGCACCATCCGCGCCGATGACGGCCATATGCTCGCGAATCTGGCTTGCGATGGGATTGCTTTCGTTGCCGGTCATGCCCAGCCTCCTTGTTTTCATGGCAGTGGGGGAGCGGGTCTTGCGCACCCGCAGGCTTCTTTCCCAACAATGCCGCGCCAAGCAGGCCGTTCCCGTTTTTCCGGCGGGCATTTTTGGTCCGCCCGCCATGCACGGCGCCATTCGCAGCGAAGCCGGCCCAGACCGTCGCAAACCGCGCCTCACCCCTTTTGCCAGGCTTTCCCAGCCGCCTGACGCACCCCATATCAGCCCTATCCCAACAGGACAGCAGCCATGCCCCTTCTTGAAGCCCGCAAGACCTACAAGCCCTTCGAATATCCCTGGGCCTATGAATACTGGAAGCGCCAGCAACAGATTCACTGGATGCCCGAGGAAGTTCCGCTGGGCGAGGATTGCCGCGACTGGGCGCAGAAGCTGTCGGACCACGAGCGCAACCTGCTGACGCAGATTTTCCGCTTCTTCACCCAGGCCGACGTGGAAGTGCAGGATTGCTACCACGAAAAGTATGGCCGGGTGTTCAAGCCCACCGAAGTGAAGATGATGCTGGCCTCGTTCTCCAACATGGAAACGATCCACATCGCGGCCTATTCGCACCTGCTCGACACGATCGGCATGCCGGAAAGCGAATATGGCATGTTCCTCGAATACGCCGAAATGAAAGACAAGCATGATTACATGCAGAATTTCGGCGTGGAAAACGATGAAGACATCGCCCGTACCCTGGCGATGTTCGGCGGCTTCACCGAAGGCCTGCAGCTGTTCGCCTCGTTCGCGATGCTGATGAACTTCCCGCGCTTCAACAAGATGAAGGGCATGGGCCAGATCGTGTCGTGGTCGGTGCGCGATGAATCGCTGCACTGCGAAGGCATCACCCGCCTGTTCAAGGAATTCTGTGCCGAGCGCCAGTGCCTGACCAAGGCGGTCAAGGAAGACATCCTTGATTGCTGCCAGAAGACCGTGCGCCTGGAAGACGCCTTCATCGACCTGGCCTTCGAACAAGGCCCGGTGCCGGGGATGAGCCCCAAGGAAATCAAGCGCTACATCCGCTACATCGCCGATTGGCGCCTGGGCCAGCTGGGCTTCGACCCGATCTACATGATCGAGGAACACCCCCTGCCCTGGCTCACCCCGCTGCTCAACGGCGTGGAGCATGCCAACTTCTTCGAAACCCGTGCCACCGAATATTCCAAGGCCGCCACGCGCGGCAACTGGAACGAAGTGTGGTCCAACTTTGACGGCCGCCGCAAGGCCAAGGCCGCCAACACCCCCACCGAAACCACCGAGGTTGACGTGGACATGTTCGGCGCCGCGGGCATCGCGGCCGAGTAACCTTGATCCTCCCCCGCATGGCGGGGGAGGTGCCGGGCCACAGGTCCGGCGAAGGGTGCTTGTTCGCGCAGCCTCTAAATCTCGGATTCCGATCCACCTGCCATTGCTCGCCCGGCGCCCCTGCCTGATCCGTTATGAGACGGCAGACAGGGGCGGCAAAGATGGCAGGCAATCCGCGCAACGCGGCGAAAGGCAGCACGCCGGCAGACACGGCGCCCATGCGCTTTGGCATGCTCGACGCGTTGCGCGGCATCGCCGCGCTGGTCGTGCTGGCTTATCACCTGATGCAGCAGCACAGCCTTTCCGCGCTGCCCCACGCAGGCCTGGCCGTGGACTTCTTCTACACGCTGTCGGGCTTCGTCATTGCCTTTGCCTATGATGCGCAAGTGCGCGATGGGCGGCTCTCGCGCGCCGGGTTTGCGCGGGCGCGGGCCCGCCGGCTCTATCCCTTGCTGGCGCTGGGCACGCTGCTGGGTTTTGCCGTATTCCTGGGCGCGGTGTTCCTGCGCCACACGGTGACGTTGGGCGATGCGCTGCTGGCGCTGGGCTTTGCCCTGGCGCTGCTGCCCTGCCCGCTGTTCCCGCAATGGCCCACCGCCTTCCCGCTCAACATGGCGGCCTGGTCGCTGGCGTTCGAGGCCTATGTGAACCTGGCCTATGCCCTGCTCGCCCGCTTCCTGTCGCAACGCGTGCTGCTCGGCCTCGTCGGCCTGGGTGCGGTGCTGGTGGTGGCCGATATTGCCCACTTCGGGCGGCTGATGGGCGGGACGGACAAGGCGAACTTCGCCTTTGGCGCGGCACGGGTGATCTATCCGTTCTTTGCCGGCATCCTGGTATTCCGCTGGCGCCGCACGGCCAGAACAACCCGCCCGCTGCTGGCCCTGGCGCTTTGCGCTGCGCTCGCAGCCGCCTTGCTTGCCAATCCGGCGCAAGCCTTCGGCCTCGATCCTGCGCTTTACGACGGCGCCTTGGCGCTGGCTGGCTTTCCCGTGCTGGTGTGGCTGGCCGCCGCCATCCCGCTGCACGGCCGCGCCGCCCAGGTCGCCCAATGGCTCGGCCTGCTCAGCTACCCGATCTATATCCTGCAAGGCCCGGTCTTGCGCGTGGGCGTGGAACTGGCCCGCCACGTACCGCTGCCCGCACCGGCCTTTGCCCTCGCCCAGGCCGGCGCCGTCATCACCATTGCCTGGGCCGCCAACCGCTGGTTCGACGCCCCCCTGCAAGCCTGGCTGCGCAGAGCCCACCGCCGCGGCCTGGCCGAGCCGGCTTCCACGCGGGCAGCGCGCATCCACGCAGAGAGTGGGCCCATGCGGGCAACAGACATGTTGACATAATCAACAATGTGAATATTGTTGATTATGTCAACATTTAAGGTTAGTCATGTCTCAGGACACGGAACAGCAGGTTGCCCTAGTTCGGGCTTTCAACCGGGTTTACACGCGAAGGCTCGGTCTGCTCCATGCGCACCTTCGCGATAGCGTCTTCACGCTTAGCGAGGCACGTATCCTCTATGAAATCGTCAATCGGGATTGTCCGACTGCTGCGGAAATTGCGCGGGCACTCGACCTAGATCGCGGACAAATGAGTAGGACGCTTAAGCGGCTCGGGGATCAAGGCGTCGTCGAAACCAGGGACGACCCCTCCCATGGGCGCCATCAACTCCTTTCGCTCACCGCATCTGGAAGAGCGGCCTACGCAGCGCTCGAAGCGTCAACCCAGGAGGCAGTTCGTTCGTTGCTGAATTCCCTGCCGCTCATTCAGCGCCAGCAATTTCTGGACGCGGCGGCCACAATCAGCCGCGTGTTCGACGTGAACGCTCAACCTGAGGTTACCTTTCGCTCGCTGAAAGCCGGCGACTTGGGTCTCATCGTTCACCGTCAGGCGGTGCTTTATCGGGACGATTACGGCTATAATGAAAGCTATGAAGGGCTAATCGCGCAGATCGTTGCTGATTTCCGTCAGGCATTCGATCCCGCCCGGGATGATGCATGGGTGGCGGAAATGCATGGCCAGATGGTCGGTTCGATCTTCCTCGTGCATACCGACGACCCCCAGGTGGCCAAGTTGCGCCTGCTCTATGTCGAGCCAGATGCGCGAGGTTTGGGGATCGGAAAATCGCTGGTCGAGACCTGCATCGCGCGTGCACGGGCGCTCGGATATGGACGTCTAGATTTGTGGACCGACAATGTGCTCGCGGCGGCACGCCGGGTCTACCAGCGCGCGGGCTTCAAGCTTGTGGATGAGGCACCGGCGCCATTTTTTGGCACAGAATCGATGAGTCAGACTTGGTCGCTCATGCTTGGGGACGAAATACCAACATCTGCTGCGCAAAAGCGGTAACGCAAGTTGATGCAACGTATGTAGGCCGACGAGGCATGAGCCAACGCCCGCCACGCAAGGAGTGGCCTGGCAAGTTGGTCCGGCCCCAGCCCGTTCGGCTATCCGGTATCTCTCCCACACGTGGGAGAGTATCTACAGGTCCTTAGCGGCGATTGCTGGCGAACCGGATTGCCGGCGCGGCGCCGGGTTGGCCGCTGGCGGGGTTGGCCAGCACGATGCACACGCCGCCCTTGGACTTGACCGAGCCGCACAGCGAGCGAGCCGGACTGGCGCTGGCAAAGCCAGCCGCCTGGGTGCGCCAGAACTGCTTGCCGTTGACCGTGGCCGCCGTAATGACCGGGCGATAGCCCTTGAGCGCCGGGTTCACCGCCAGATAGTGGCGCCATGCGCGGTGCGCGCCTTCCTGGGTGGAAAAGGCGCCAAGCTGCACGAGGTGCGTGCCCACCGGCACGGCATCGGCGCGCGGCACGAAGGTGGCGGCGCGCGCCTGGGCAGCCTTGGCCACCAGCGCGGGGGCGCGATCGGCCTGGGAAACGCGGGCCAGCTTGCGCGCAGCAAGCGGGGCAGAGGCCGGGATCGCACCGGGACGCGGCGCCAGGGCCCAAGCAGGGGTGGCAGCGCCAATGGCAGCGGGCGCTGCCGCAGAAGGCGGCATGTCGATCGTGGCCAACTTTTCCACCGTGGGGGCGGCGCTGGCATCGGCCACTTGCGGCTGGGCCGCGCCATTGTCGATCGCGGGCAGTTCCTGCGCGGCGAACTGGGCCAGCACCGGTGCCTGGCCAGCCTGGGCCGTGGCGGCCTGGGCGGCCTGCTCGGCCGGCTGGCCCGTGGCGGGGGCGGGGAAATTGGCGAGGGCAAGCGCAGTGGGCTGGCCTTCGTCTTCGATTCCGCCCGGCACGCCCAGCACGCCGGCCACGCGCAACCGGGTGTTGCCCGGATCGTTCAACTGCGCCCACTGCGCCATGCGCGCCGGCAATTGATCGGCCGGCACATCCTGCGCCGCCATTTCGCGCGCTTCGCGCCAATGGCCGGCCATCGCCAGAGCATAGGCCAGGTTCTGCCGCAGCTTGGGCGAAGCATCGGCGCTGCGCACCGCGCCGCTCAGCACCTCGACCGCCTGGTCCGCCCGGCCGGCCAGCGCCAGCGCCAGGCCATAATCGGCCACGGGGATCTGCTGGCGATGGGCGTTCAGCGTGTCGAGCGCGACGTCGCCATGCCCCAGAGCAATGTCGGTCAAAGCCAGGCTGAGCGCCACCTTGCCATCATCCTGGCCCAGTTCCATCGCATCGTCATAGGCCTGACGGGCCGAGGCGAAGCGGCCGGCGCGCATATAGGCGCTGCCCAGCAGCACGCGATAACCGGGGTTGCGCGGATCGGCGAGCACGGCCTGTTCGGCCAGGGCCACGGCCTTGACCGCTTCCCCACCGGTCAGCGCGGATTGCGCCCGGGCGGCGGTTTGCCCCGGATGGGAAGCACCCTGGGCACAACCGGCCAGGAGGCCGGCGGCCAGCGCCGTGGTGGCAAGCGAGCGGATCATGCGATGGGCAGTCATGGGCGTTTCCCGACAAGTCATCAGCGCGGCTGCCGCGAGTGCGCGGCAGTAGAGCGCGAAGGGAGCGAAAGTTCGGTTGGAATTGCGGCTTCAGGCAGTTGGGCCAGCACATCGTCCAAGCCCGGCGTGGCATCGACCAGGCGATCCAGCGCCTCGATCAACAGGGATTGGGCGCTGCGCCGCTCTGCCGTGCAGCAGGCGCGCAGCAAGGCATGGCGGCGCGGATCGAGGCGCAGGGTAAAGGCGACCTTCTTGCCCGGAAGTTGTTCCACATCCATCGCTGCGCGGCGATTGGCGGCCACCTTGCGGCCCATCACGGCGGAAAGCTGCGCGATCTGGCGCAACACTTCAGGGCGACTGTCTTCCTCGCCAGCCTCTTCCAGGGCGACGACATCTGCCAGCGGCAGGGCTTGCGCCACACAAGGCGCGTCGAAAGGCGCGTCGAGCGGCGCCGGATCGTCCGGCGCCGCTTCCACCCCCGCCCAATCGAGCGAGACATGGCTGCGCATCGCCGGGCGCGCGGCGCCCTTGCGCGCCAGCAGCGAACCGGTAAGCGAGGCAAAAGGCTTGGTTTCTGGCGTGGTCATGGCAGGCTCCCTCTCGCTCACGAGCCGATCACGCGGCGGCCGAAGCTGCCGACCGGGCGCGGCGCGGCGCCGCCCAGGGCGCGCACCGGGGCCATGCCCGCCTGGCCCGGCTGCGGCACGGCAAACACCGTGCGGCGAAAGTTCTTTTCCAGGCGTTCGGAGATATAGCTCCACAGCTGGGCGATCTCGGCCGCAGACCGGCCGGTGGGATCAACTTCCATGACCGTGCGCCCGTCAATCATCGAGGCGGCAAAATCGGTGCGATGGTGCAGCGTGATCGGCGCCACCGTGCCATGCTGCGACAGGGCGACGATCGCTTCGGCGGTGATCCGCGCCTTGGGCGTGGCGCCATTGACGGCAAAGATCAGCGGCTTGCCCGCCCGCTCGCACAGATCGACCGTGGCCCCCACGGCGCGCAAGTCATGCGGTGAAGGGCGCGTGGGCACCACGATGAGCTCGGCCAGCGCGATGACCGACTGGATCGCCATGGTGATGGCCGGCGGCGTATCGATCACCGCCAACTTGAAGCCCTGCTGGCGCAGAACCTGAAGATCCTGGGCCAGGCGGCCCACGGTGGTCTGGGCAAAGGCGGGGAAATCGGCCTCGCGCTCGTTCCACCAATCGGCCAGCGAACCTTGCGGATCGATGTCGATCAGCACCACGGGCCCGGCTCCGGCGCGCTGCGCCTGCACGGCAAGGTGGCCAGACAAGGTGGTCTTGCCCGATCCCCCTTTTTGCGAAGCCAAGGCCAGTACGCGCAATGTGTCCCCCTGAAACTGCCGTGCGGTCAGGCATCAGGGATTCGCAGATTGCGCTGAAATTTTGGTTAACACCCCCGCTTTTGCAGGCCCTGCACCCGGCACGGCACAAAGTTGCCACAGCATCAGCGCAATCGTGTTCCGAAATAGAACGAAAGACCCGCCAAGTTCACGCCGGCGATGACGATGCAGGAAAACTTGTTTACCATTTTTCACGCAAGACATCTGAGGGGAAACCCGCAAATGGACCGCCTGGGCAAGAGATTCGCATTCGTCATGACTCATTCGCGCATCAAGACCGGTTCCTTTCGCACCGTGGCGGCCCTGGCTGTGGCGGCCTCGCTGTTGCCCACCGCGGCCTGGGCCGATGTGCGCGATGGGGTGAACGCCTGGTCGCGCGGCGATTATGCCGCCGCCGTCAGGCAGTGGCAGGGGCCGGCGGCCAAGGGTGACGCCGACGCGCAGTTCAACATGGGCCAGGCGGCCAAGCTGGGGCGCGGCATGCCCAAGGACATGGCCAGGGCCGAAGACTGGTTTCACAAGGCCGCGCGCCAGGGTCACGCCCGCGCTGCCGACAACTATGGCATCCTGCTGTTCCAGACCGGGCGGCAAAGCGAAGCGCTGCCCTGGCTCAACGCCTCGGCCGACCGGGGCGAACCGCGCGCGATGTATGTGCTGGGCGTGGCCGCGTTCAACGGCGATTTCCAGCCGAAGGACTGGGTGCGCGCCTATGCGCTGATGACGCGGGCGGCCGCCGTAGGCCTGCCCCAGGCGATCGACAGCCTCAAGACCATGAACCAGGTGATCCCGCTGGAACAGCGCCAGATGGGCGCCTCTCTTGCCAGCGACCTGGAATCGCGCACCAGCGAGCAGCGCTCGCGCGAATTGGCGGCCGCCGAATTGGGCGTGAGTGTGCCCGCGACAGACAGCCCGTCCGTCCCCGCCCCCGCCCCTGCCGCTGCGCCCGTTGCCGTGGCGAGCGCCACGCCGCCCACGGCGCCCACGCCGCGGCCCGGCCCCACGCCTTTGACGCGGGTGGACTTGCCGGCATCGCAGCCGGGAACGCCGGCAGACGGCAATGGCCCGATCATGGCGGGAGCCAGCTATGCCAATCCGGTGGAAGTGCCGCGCGCAACACCCGCGCCGCGCCCGGCCCCGCCCACGCCACCCGCGCCAAAGCTGGCACCGGCCAAGCCTGCGTCTGCCCCGCGTCCTGCGGTGGAAAAGACCCCGCGCCCGGCGACGGGCGCCTGGCGCATCCAGTTGGGTGCCTTTGCGCAAAAGAGCAATGCCGACAGCCTGTGGGCGCGCGTGCGCGGCCGGCCGGAAATGGCCGGGCACCCGCGTATCGATCTGGCGCAGGGCGCGGTCACCCGCGTGCTGGCTGGCGGCTTTGCCAGCCAGGCAGAGGCTTCGCGCGCCTGTGCCGCGCTCAAGGGCGCCGGCGTGGATTGCATCACCCTGAAACCCTGACGGTTTTGGCTTTTCCGCCAGCCGCGCCCGGTGCATGGCGGCGGGGATGACCACGCCCGATCCTGTCTCCCCGGCGCCCTCCCCGCCTGCACGCATCGCCGCGCTGGATTTCCTGCGCGGCTTTGCCGTGCTGGGCATCCTGGCGATCAACATCACCGGGTTCTGGGGGCCGCAGCTGGCCAGCCTGAGCCCGGCCCTGCCCCGGCCCGATGGCGCCGGGCTGGGCTGGTTCGTGGTCAGCTTCATGCTGTTCGATGGCAAGATGCGCGGCCTGTTCACGCTGCTGTTCGGGGCCAGCATGGTGCTGTTTGCGCAAAGCGTGGAGCGGCGCGGCCTTTCAAGCGATGTCATGCAAGTGCGCCGCCTGCTGTGGCTGATGTTGTTCGGCTACCTGCATTATGCGCTGCTGTGGTGGGGCGATATCCTGTTCGCCTATGCGCTGTGCGGCCTTCTGGCGCTGGCGCTGCGCCGGCTCGATCCCCGCGCGCTGCTGGCGATTGCCCTGCCGGTCTTCGTGCTGGCCCATGCCTTAGATGCCCTGGCCGCGCTGCCCGCGATTGCGGGTGAGCAGCGCGTGCTGGCCGGCCTGGGCACGCCTGCCGATCGCGCCGCCATGGCCGATATCGCCACGCGCGTGGCGCAATCGCTGGCCGCCGACGCCCAAGTGCTGCACGCCGGCTGGGGCCAGGCGGTGGCGCTGCGGGTGATCGGCACGCCCACGTTCCCGATCACCGCCGCGCTCAACACGTTCAGCGAAACCTTCCCGCTAATGCTGATCGGCATGGCCCTGTTCAAAAGCGGTTTCTTCACCGCGCGCTGGCCCCGCCGGGCCATGGCGGCCGTTGCGCTGGGCGGCACGGCTCTGGGCGGCGCGGCCACCGCCGCGTTGCTGCTATGGGCCGATCATGCCGGCTGGCCGCCGCAGCTGACCTTTGCCGTCACCACCGACATGGCCGCCCTGCCGCGCCTGGCCATGGCGCTGGGCTATGCCGCGGCGCTTCTTTTGGCCTGGCCGGCGCTGGCCGACCGCGCGCCGGGCCGCGCCATGGCCGCCGCCGGTCGCTGTGCCTTTACCAATTACCTGGGCACCAGCCTGGTGATGAGCGCGCTGTTTTGCGGCTGGGGCGCCGGGCTGGGCTGGGGGAATGCCCATGAAGTGCAGCGCGGCAGCTTGCCGCTGTTCGTGGGGCTGGGCTGGGCGCTGATGCTGGCCTGGCCACAGGCGTGGCTGGCGCGCTTTGGCCAGGGACCATTGGAAGCCCTGTGGCGCCGGCTGACTTTTGCCGGCGTTACACGCTCTGCGGATGGCGCGGGGTAAGGATCAGCACGCCTTCTTCCACCCGCCAGCCTTTCAGGCGGTTGAGAAAATTCATGCCCAGCACGTTGAGGCCGCCGGTGGTCTCGCTCACGATCACGTCCATGTCGCGCGCCACGATGGAGCCGAACTTCAGGGTTTCGACGCGCGCGGTCTGTGCTTCCACGTCTCCGTTGGCCGTGTGCATCACCACCGGCAGGCGCAGCGGATCAGGCGCAATGCCGGCCTCGCTCGCGCCTTCGGCGCAGAGCGTGGTGATCGTGGCCCCGGTATCGACCATGAAGCGGGTGCGCGTGCCGTTCACGTTCGCCTCGATCCAGTAATGCCCGTCGGCCGCCAGCGGCACGCGCACTTCCCCGCCGGAAACCTGCGCTTCGGGCATGCCGATGCTCGGCATGAAGTGCGCGAACGAGGGATCGAGATGGACGAAGCGCAGGCACGCCACCGCCAGCACCGCTACCAGCACCAGGTTGCCGCAAAACCGCATCAGCCGCGCCAGCACGCCGTGGCCCAATCCGGCCAGGGTGACCAGCACCATGGCCACCAGGGCCGCAGCCAGCAGGGGCGGCGGGCTGGTGAGCCAGGGCGGGAGCGCGCCGAGCAGGGGGGCCGGATCGATCATCGCCGTGCTTGTGGCATAGCCAACCTTGCCCCAAGCTGAAACACGCCGCCCGTCCGCATGATCCTCCGCATCACCGATGGGGAGGTGTCAGGCGCGACCCAGGCCCCTCCACCACCGCTTTGCGGCGGTTCCCCTCCCCGCAGAGAGGGGTGGATCTTGCAGTGCAACCATTTCGCAACCACGGTGATTAACGATACCGCCATGCTGTGTCCCTAGCCGAGACAGCGTGGCCGCGTGCCTTGGCCGAGACGCGCGCAACGGCTATCGTTTACGCATGAAAGGATCGTCAGGCATGGCGGGAAAGCTGGCGCAGTGGCGCAAGGCGCTATGGCCCACACGCAAAGGCAGGCCGCAATGGCAGCGCCTGGCGGTACTGGCCGTGGGCGTCAGCGCCACAGGGCTGGCCATGTTGCTGGCCTTTCACGTGGGACAGGACCTGGCGCGCGCGCTTGCCGGCGATGACGACGCACAGGCCACCCAGCCCGCGGCACTGCTGGCCCAGGCCCAACCTGCGCCAACGCCGGCTGCCGCCCCGGCGCCCGCACAGACAGCCGCCGTCGATACACCCTTCGTGGTCAAGTCCGTGCTCAAGATCGACGGCCCCATCCGCTTTGGCCAATTCTATTGGGACGAAAGCCAGGGCGAGCCCGGCCCGGTGGTGATCACGGTGGACCTGACGGCGCGCGTGCTTTCTGTATTTCGCAACGGGCACGAGATCGGCGCCACCGCCATTCTCAAGGGCTATGGCGACAAGCCCACCCCGCTGGGCGTGTTTCCGATCACCCAGAAAGATGCCACCCACGTCTCCAACCTCTATGACGCGCCGATGCCCTACATGCTGCGGCTGACCAACGATGGCGTCTCGATCCACGGGTCCAAGGTGGAAAAAGGCTATGCCACCAATGGCTGCGTCGGCGTGCCCAACGAATTCGCCAAGCGGCTGTTCAAGGTGGCCAGCCTGGGCGACAAGGTGATCATCACTGATGGCAAGCGGCTGGGCGTGGGCGGTTCGATCAACCCGGGGGGCTGACTCGCGCGGCGTTTCCTCCCCGGCACGAGGAGGATCACAACACATCAAACCCGCTGCCCAGGCCGCTACGCAGCTTGTCGAGCGCCTGGGCTTTCAACTGGTGGACGCGCGGCACCGAAACTTCCAGCACTTGCGCGATTTCCGCCAGGTTGAGTTCCTCCACGAAATAGAGCTGGATCACCAGTTGCAGCCGTTCGGGCAGGGCAGCGATCGCGGTGGCCACGATCTGGCGGCTTTCGGCATCGGCGAGTTGGGCAAAGGCATCGGGCCGGTCGTCGGCAAAGGCAGCGTCGCTGTCGGAATAGGCATCGTCGATCGCCTCGATCCGCACCGGTTCGCTCGCCGCGCGCAGTTCGGCCAGTTCCGTGTCTGACAGGCCCAGGGCACGCGCCAGTTCCGGTTCGGTGGGCATGCGGCCCAGTTCCATGGTCAGCTGGTTGGTCTTTTCCCGCAAGGTGCGGCGCCGATCCGACGAGGTGCGCGACAGCGGCATCGTGCGCCGCAACAGGTCCACCATCGCGCCGCGCACGCGCAGCTTGGCATAGGCGGCAAAGCCATCCTCGGTGGGGCCCGAATGCTTTTGCGCGCATTCGGTCAGCGCCACCAGGCCGGCCTGGACCAGATCATCGACATCCACCCCCGCATGGCCAGAGCCGTGAACGTGCCAGGCCAGGCGTCGCACCATCGGCAGGAAACGGCGGATGCGGTCGGCGGTGTCGTCACGATAGGCACGCGAGGCGGCAAAGCTGCGGTGATCGTGTTTCATGAAAGCTCGTTTTCTTTTTTGAAGAAGGGGGCAGGTGCAGGGATCAGGCCGCCATCGCTGGCTCTGGCGGCGGCAATTGCGGCGGGCCGGTGGGCGTCTCCTCGCCGATCACGGCCACCACCTCGATCGGCTGGGTGGGCGGCAATTCCGCGATCGACAGCACCAGGCAGGCAGGGGCGCGCTGGCGCATCAGCGCGGCGAGCGCCCGCCGCGCGCGCGGCTGCACGATCAGCGCGGGCGAAATCGCGCCTGGCCCGCGCTGCGCGATGATCAGGTTGACGCGCTCGCCGATAGTGCGCGCAAGATCTGGCTCGATCACCGGCTGGCCGGTGACGGGATCGTGCATCCCGCCCACGATCATGCCTTCCAGCTGCGCCGAAAGCGTCAGCACCGGCAGCCGCTCGGCCGGGCCGCACACCCGCGCCACGATCAGCCCGCCCAGTTCGGCGCGCAGCAGGTCCACCAGCTTTTCGTGCTCGGTGGTTTGCAGCACCGCCTGGCTCAACGCCGAGAGGATCGGCAGCGGGTGCGCGATGGTCACCCCGTCTTCCAGCAAGGCGTGGAGCAGGCGGGTGAGGGCTGCCAGCGACAGCGGCTGGGGATGCAGCGTTTCCACCAGGCCCGGCGCGCGCTCGCGCACGGCCTCCAGGATCGCGCGCACTTCGTCCGGTCCCAGCAGCAGTTGCGGCCGTTCGCTCAGCAACTGGTTGAGATGCGTGGCGATCACCGTACTGGCGTCCACCGTCAAAAAGCCTTCGGCGATGGCCTGGTCGCGCAAGTGGTTCTCGATCCACAGCGCCGGGCAGCCAAAGCTGGGGTCGCGCGTCGCCTCGCCCATCAGGCCGTGATCGGTGCGTGCCTCGCCCGCGTCGATCGCCAGCACGCGATCGGCCCGCACGGTCGCCCCGCCCAGCGGCACCCCGCCCAGCATGATGCGATAATCGTTGGGGCCAAGATCCAGGCTGTCGCGCACGCGGAACTGCGGCACGACAAAGCCGAACGCCTGGCTCAACTGCTTGCGCACCCCGGTGATCCGAGTGACCAGCGGCGAACCGCGCCGCTCGTCCACCAGGTGCACCAGGCCGTAGCCCAGCTCGATGGTGACAAGCGTATGGTCGCTCACTTCCTCCAGCGTGATGCGCGCAGGGTCGCTCGGCGGCGCTTCGGGTTCGAGCACCGGCTCGGGGCGGCGTGCGCGCTGGCGCAGGGCCCACCACAGCCAGCCCGCGCCCGCCGCAGCGGGCAGGAACACGGTTTGCGGCATGGCGGGAATGGCGCCGATCGCGCCCAGGATCACCGCCACGGGCAGCCAGGTCGAGGGGTTGGCAAACTGGTGGCCGATCTGGCCGGCCAGGTCGCGCGTGTCCGAAACGCGGGTGACGATCACCGCCGCCGCGATCGACAGCAGCAAGGAGGGCACTTGCGCCACCAGCGCGTCGCCCACCGCCAGGGTGACATAGCGTTGCGCCGCTTCGCCCGCGCTCAAGCCATGGGTGATCATGCCCAGGCAAAAGCCGGCCAGGATATTGACGCCCAGGATCAGCAGCGCGGCGATCGCGTCGCCCTTCACGAACTTGCTGGCGCCGTCCATCGCACCATAGAAATCCGCTTCGGTCGAAACCTCGCGGCGGCGGGACTTGGCCTCGTCGGCGCTCATCAGGCCGGCTGCCAGATCGGCATCGATCGCCATCTGCTTGCCCGGCAAGGCATCCAGGGTGAAGCGGGCGGACACTTCCGAAACGCGGCCCGCACCCTTGGTCACGACCACCAGGTTGATGATCATCAGGATCATGAACACGAACAGGCCGACGGCGAAATTGCCGCCCACCAGGAACGCGCCGAACGCCTCGATCACGTGGCCGGCCGCCGCTTCGCCCTCGTGCCCGCGCACCAGCACGATGCGGGTGGACGCCACGTTGAGCGCCAGGCGCAACAGCGTGGCAAACAGCAGGACGGACGGGAAAGAACTGAAATCCAGCGGCTTTTCTGCGTTCATCGCCGCCATCAGAATCGCCACTGACAAGGCGATGTTGAGCACGAAGAACATGTCGAGCAGCATCGAGGGAAGCGGCACGATCATCAGCACGATGAGCATGAGGATGCCGGCCGGAAGGGCCATGGCACCGGGCGAGCCAAATCGCTTGAACATGATGGGTTAGAGCCCCATCGCCTTGAGCCGGCCATAGGCGCGGGCCACGTGGCCGCTGCCCGGCGTGCCGCTGCTCGCCAGGGCAAACGTGTCGCGCAGGGTATCGGCCATCGACGTGTGGCCCCCATTGCCGGCCGCGCCACCGCTGGCCTGGCCTGCGGCAGCCGCGGCCTGCTGGAATTCCTGCGCCACCGGGCCGCCGGTATAGCTTTGCCGCCCCGCGCCCAGATCGGGTGCGCCCGAAGGCAGGTTGGCCCAGGGGCCATCCAGCCCGGACAGATCGCCATAGGGCATGGTGGCCAGCGGCCATTGCCCCGATAGCGGCGTTCCAGGCAATGCCGGCAGGCCGCCCGCGTCACTGCCGGCCGCCTCCAACCGGCTGCGCAGCAGGGCCATCACCGCGCCCAGCGAACGCGCCGCGCCGCTACGGTCATAGAAAATCGTGCGATTGGCTGCGGCCGCCTTGGGCAGCAGCGCAGCGGCACTGGCCTCGGGATTGCCGGCAAGGCCGGCAAGGAACCGGGACGCGCCATCCGCACCCAGGAAATGCGCGAGATAAAGCTCGGCATTGTCGGGATCACGGCCCAGCGTGGTAGCCAGGGCCGCCCGGTTGTCGTTGGCCAAGTCACCGGCCATCAGCGCGGAAAGCTGCGGATCGTGGCGCAGCGCCAGCAATTGGCGGCGCAGCGCCGGATTGCCGGCGGCATCGTCCACCGCATCGCCAGCCCAATCCAGGCCATGATCGGCGCCGTGGCGAGCCAGGGTTTTGAGCCAGGTCTGCCCGGTGAACTGGTAGAGGCCAGCAGCGCTCGACGTGCGGGCGCGAGCACGGGGATCGAGCCCGGATTCCAGCCGCGCCTGGGCCAGCAGATAGCCGAAGTCCACGCCCGTGGCATTGGCCGCATTGGCAATGGCGGCATGCACCGGGCTGGCGGTTGCCGCGCTGGCCGCGATCGTGCCGATTGCCGGATCGGCAAGGCTCGCGGCAGAAGTTTGCACTGAACTCAACGCCCGTATCCTTGTGCTGGCGGCAGCACGCCTTGGTTGGCGTGCCGCGACAAGGATGGTTCAGCAAAGGTTGTGCCAGTTTCGCATTCTTGGGACGGATTCCCTTATTCTCAACGATTTGCCGCGCAAAAAAGCGCCGCGTGCCGGCCCTGAAAGGGCAACGGCACGCGGCGCCGGAGAGGATTTGCCGGTTTGCCGGCACAGCCCTTGGCCGCGCCGGCAAACCGATGATTTAGCGCACCCGGGCGGTGCGGGCGTGATGGGCCCGCACTTCGCCAGCGCGGGCGCGATAGATCGCAGGAGCGCCGGTCAACGCTTCGAGCCGGGCGGCCACATTGGCAGCAATCAGGTTGCGCACGCGGCGGTTCGCTTCATTGAGGCGACGCGCGGCATCCACCATGCCGCGGCATTCCTCGTCGATCGCATCGGTGGCCACCGCTTCCAGACGGCTGCACAGGGCCGCCTTGTCCACCGCGCACCCCATGATCGCATCCATATCCAGGCCGGCCAGGGCCAGGCGTTCGTCATTCAGCACAGCAATCATCTGGCCCAGGGCCTGGCGCAGATCGTTGGGATGGCAAATCGGTGCGTCAACGGTCATTGGGGGGTCCTCAGCAGCATGCCGGCGGCAATCATGGCATCGGCGATCTGGGCGGGGATCACCGGATAGTGGCCTTCCTCGATCGCCTTGCGGATCTGGGCAACGCGATCGCTACTCACCGGCACATCGCCGGCGCGAGTGGCGCCGCTGGTGGCGACGGTGGCAGATGCGGCGCTGGCGATCGCGGCCGGCGCAGACGGCGCGGCAGTGGCCGCGGCGCTTGGGCTGGCGGGCGCTTCGGCAACGGCCTGGGGCGCCGCTGTATCGGCAGTGGCGATCTTGACCTGGACCGCACCAACCGGCCGCGACGGTCCGATTTCGATGTTGGACATGGTCGAGCTCCTCGGGGGTTATGCCGGGAAGAACGGCGCCGGTCCTGAGAGTTTAAGGCCATGCGGCGGAATTTTGCCGGATGCGCTGGGGATGCCTGATCCCATGCGCCGGGCGGGCTTCAATCCACCGGCACTTCCACCAGGCCGGGGCGCACCACGCGTCCGCGCAGGGCATCGCTGCGTCCGGCTTTGGCAGGATCGGTGCGCACGCGGATCCAGCCGCCCAAGGGGCCGGCATCCATAGCTTCGCCGCCCTGCTCCACCGAAAAGCCATCGCCAACCATGGCGATCGTCACCGCGTCGCCGCGCTGCACCACGGGCGGTGCGGGGGTGGCGGCCGCCTCGGCCCGCGCCGCGGCCACGGGCACGAACAGGCGCCAACCGCCCGCATCGGGGCAGCGCACCAAGACGCTGTCGTGCGCAGCGGCCCGCCAACCCAGCGCCAGCGGCGCCGTGCACGCCACCAGGCGCAAGCGGCGGTCGACTGGCTGGGCCGCGCCACCGGGCACGCCGATGGCGCGGCCGGTAAACTGGGCCACGGCTTGGTCGATCGCGGCCATATCGGCAAAGCGGGTGGCCGGTGCGCGCGCCACCTGGGCCTGCGCCAGGGCGGAAACGGCAAGCGAGACGGCAAGACTGGCGGCAAGAACGGGCCGGAACGGGGCAGCGGGCATGGAGCTTTTCCTGAAACGAGGCGGATTGCCCGGATTTCAGCAAAAGCCATGCCATTTCCTGCCTCACAGGCTTTCCTCGTCATAGCCCAGCGCCACGCTGGCGCCCGGCTGTGCGCCCGGTTCTACCACCACGCGGGCACTGCCGGCACGCGGGCCAGCGGTGCGGGCAAGGCGCGCGGCCTGCTCCAGCGCCGTCTCGCGCGCGGATTGCGGGTTGGCTGACCGGGCGCCATAGCGCACCACGATCGACAGGCGCAGGCGCGGATCGGCGGCCTGGTCGGCCAGCCACTGCGCCAGCGGCGGTGCGCCGGGGCCATCGCGCCAAACCCCCACCGGCTCTGCCTGCTGCGAGGGCGCCACGGGATGCGGCGGGGGTGGCGGGGGCGCGCGCAAGGGCGCGGCCTGGGCCTTGACCGCCGCTGGCGCCGGCCCTTCCGCCACGGAGAGGGCCGAAGCGCAGATCATGAACAGGATCAGCGCCAGATCGGCCAGGATGGTCTGCCATCCCGTCTGCCCGGGCCGCGCAATCATGCCACTTCGCGCGGATCGTGGGGGGGTGACCCGATCGGCCGCGTGCCCTCGGCCAAGGGGGGTGCGGTCACGGGATAAGGCGCGTGGGTGCCGTGTGGCGCCTGGGGTGTGCTGCGATGCCGATCGGGGCAAGCCGGGCCGACCTGGCGCGTCAGCCAGGCCATGACCTCGGCACGCGCCTCTTCCTCGGCCTGAGAGGCGCGCTCCACCGCGCGGCCTAGCGGCCCCATGACGATATGCGCCAGCAGCAGGCCATACAGCGTGGTCAGCACCGACATGGCAATGGCGCCGATGAAATTGCCGTGGGCCAGGCTCTCTACCTTGAGCTGGCTGAGCGCCACAAGCGTTCCGGCAAGGCCGAATACGGGCGAGAGATCCGCCGCCTGGGCCAGGGTGCGCGCCGCCGCCGTGGCGCGACGCAGGCGCGTGCGACGCCAGGCTTCGTGCTGTTCGATCAAGCCATCGAGCGACCGGGTGCGCAGCAAGGCCGTGGTGGCGGAATCGAATTCGCGATCGGCCAGCCGGCGCGGATTGGCGCGGATCACACCGTCCTGGCGGATCAGCGCCACTTCATGCGCCAGTTCGGCGCGCATGGCATCGGCATCGAAGCCGGGGCGCAGCAAAGCCAGCACGGCACGCAGCGCGGTCATGCTGTCGCGCCAGCCGCAACGCAGCACGGTGCCCACCAGCGTGCCGCCAACGACGATCACGGCCGATTGGCCATCGAACAGGTGGGTCGGATCCATCGGCGCCTTGTCTTTCGTGAAACTCGGGTTTTTCGCGAAACCTTTGGCGGCAAGGACGGCAGGGACCGCCACGCTTTCAGGGCGGGCGGCAGCGCCTGCCGTCGATCGGCAAGCGCGATCGGCAAGGGCTTGCCGCGCCAACGCCGGCCGGCCGCCCCGGAACGCCGCGTTTGCGGGTTTTGCGGCAATTGGCACGCCCCTTGCTGAACCATCGGCATCGTTTGTTTGCCCAAGGAAAGCGAGAGCACGACCGATGAGCGAGAGTGCATCAACCGATGGCCTGTTCGGCATCCACGGCGCCGCGCTGGAACTGCGCGCCACGCGCCTGGGCCTGCTGGCCTCCAACATCGCCAACGCCGCCACCCCCGGGTACAAGGCGCGCGACATCGATTTCGGCGCCGCGCTCAAGGCACGCCTTGCCGGCGCCAGCCAGGGCCAGGCTGAAGCGGGCGCCACGCTCTATCGCGTGCCGGTGATGCCCAGCCTCGATGGCAACACGGTAGAACTGGCCACGGAACAGACCGCCTTTGCCGAAAACGCGGTGGGCTATTCGGCCACGCTGGAATTCATCAAGGGCCGCGTGGGCGAAGTGACCCGCGCGCTCAAGGGTGATTGACCATGGCGGGCAACGGCAATTCCCCCCTCACCCTGTTCGGCGTGACCGGCCGCGCCATGTCGGCCCAGCTGGTGCGGATGAACGCAGCGGCTTCGAACCTGGCCAATGCCGGCAACGTCGCCAGCAGCGACGCGGCGGCCTATCGCCCGCTGCGCCCCGTTTTTGCCGAAGAGCTCGATCGCCGTACCGGCCTTTCCACGGTCAAGGTCCAGGGCGTCTACCGCACCGACACCACCGCCGTGCGCACCCACGATCCCGACAATCCACTGGCAGACGCCAACGGCGATGTCTGGACCGCCCCGGTCGATGAGAACGCCGAGATGGTCGAGATGATGGAAGCCAGCCGCCAATACCAGAACGTGGTGGAGGCGATGCAGACCGCCAAGCAGCTGATGCTCGATACGATGAGGATGAAGTGACATGACCACCGTAACATCAACCAGCGCAACCACCGGTTCCTCCAGCACGGCCAAGACCGGTTGGGCCAGCCTTGGCGCCACCGATTTTCTCAAGATGCTGACCGCGCAGCTGCAGAACCAGGACCCCACCTCGCCGGTGGACAACACCCAGATGGTGGCGCAGCTCGCGCAGTTTTCCTCGCTGTCGAACTCGACGGAGATGAACAACACGCTCACCGACATTTCCGACAAGCTCGATCAGCTCAATTCCGCCAACGCTTCGAACAGCCAGATCGCCGCGACGCTGCAGACGATTTCGCAGCAACTCGCCGCGATCAGCGCCGCGCAGACGGCGGCATCTACCTCCGGCACGGCAGCCACCACGGCAACCGCCTGACCCTCCCTCCCCCAACCGACAGGAAAACCAGCCCATGTCGTTCTACACGTCGCTCAACGGCATCAAGAATGCGCAGACCGATCTCAACGTGGTCAGCAACAACATCGCCAACTCGGAAACCAACGGCTTCAAGAAAAGCACCGTCAGCTTTGCCGACGTGGTCGCCGGCACGGCCTTTACCAACCCGCGCCTGATCGAAGGGATCGGTGCCAAGGTCGAGGCGATCACCCAGAACTTCAAGCAGGGCGCGCTCGATTCCACCGGCTCTTCGCTGGACCTGGCAGTCAGCGGCGATGGGTTCTTTACCGTGGTTTCGCCCTCCACCGGCCAGACGATGTATACCCGCAATGGCGCGTTCCAGATGGATTCGGGCGGCTATGTCACCGATGCCCAGGGCAATCGCGTGCAGATGTTTCCCACCGACTCCACCGGCGCCGTGACCAGCACGACGATGACCGACGCTCTGGTGCCTACAACCAATGCTGCCGGCTCGGAATTTGCCGGATTCACGGTTTCGGAAAACGGCAATGTCGCGGCCAGCTATGCCGATGGCTCGAACACCATCATCGGCAAGATCGGCCTCGCCACGTTCCTCAACGCGCAAGGGCTGCGCCAGCAGGGTTCGGCCAATTGGACCGCCACCAACCTGTCCGGCCTCGCCAACTATGGCGAGCCCACCAACGGCCAGTACGGCAAGTTGATGTCGGGCTATCTCGAACGCTCCAACGTGGAAGTGTCGGACGAACTCGTCGGCCTGATCGTGGCGCAGCGCGCCTACCAGGCCAATGCCAAGGCGATCGACACAGCCACCCAGGCCACCCAGGCCATTCTCAACCTGCGCAGCTAAGGGGGGTAACCGGCCATGGACCGGCTGATCTACACCGCCTATTCCGGCATGGCCGGGTCGATGGTGCGCCAGCGCGTGATCGCCAGCAACATGGCCAACGCGCAGACCATCGGCTTCCGCCAGGAAATGCTCAGCGCCACGCCGATCACGCTCAAGGGCCAAGCGCTCGAAGCGCGCGCGATGACGCAAGGCTATGTGCAGGGGTCCAGCAGCAAGCAAGGTGCCACGATCGCCACCAGCAACCCGCTCGACGTGGCGCTCAGCGGCGACACCATGCTGGCGGTGCAGGCCGAAGACGGCAGCGAGGCCTATACCCGGCGCGGCGATCTGACGATCACCGCCGATGGCGTGCTGCAAAACGGCGATGGGCGGCCGGTGATCGGCGATGGGGGGCCGATCACCGTGCCCACCGGCACGATCGTGACCATCGCGCCCGATGGCAGCGTGATGGCCGCCGACCCGCAGAACCCCTCCACCCCGCCCCAGGTCGTTGCCCGCATCAAGCTGGTTTCGACGGCGGGCAGCCAGGTGGGCAAGGGGCTGGACGGGCTGTTCCACGTGACCGGCGCCAACAACACCATGGGCACCCTGCCGCAAGACGAGGAAGCGCGCCTCACCCCCGGCGCGCTGGAGCAATCCAACGTCGATCCCACCCAGGTGATCGTGGAAATGGTCGAAGCCCAGCGCCTGTTCGAAATGCGCACCAAAGTGGCCTCCACCGCGCGCGAGGTGGACGAGAAATCCGCCAGCCTGATGCGCCTGAACACCTGAAAAATCCAATCGGAGAGATCCTGCCATGCCCAGTTCCGCCCTGCACGTCGCCCGCACCGGCCTGGAAGCCCAGGACACGCGGATGCGCGTGATCGCCAACAACCTGGCCAACGTCAGCACCACCGGCTTCAAGCGCGATCGCGCCAATTTCGCCACGCTCGCCTATCAGGACACGCGCGTGGCCGGGCAGCAATCGTCCAACGAAACCGCCTATGCCACGGGGCTCAACCTGGGCACCGGGGTTTCGCTTCAGGGCACCGCGCGGATGGAAAACCAGGGCCAGTTGCAAAGCACGGGCAATGCGCTCGACCTCGCGCTCGATGGCGACGGGTTTTTCCAGGTGACGCTGCCCGGTGGCCAGTTGGCCTATACCCGCGCGGGCAATTTCAGCCGGTCATCGGAAGGCACGCTCGTCACTTCGCAAGGCTATGCCCTGCAGCCGGCGGTCACCGTGCCCGAAGGCGCCAGCGCCATCACCGTGGCGCAGGACGGCACCGTGACGGCCACGCTGCCCGGCGCCACCGAGGCGACCACGCTGGGCCAGATCACCATTGCCAGCTTTGCCAATCCGCAGGGCCTCAAGGCCATTGGCGACAACTTCCTGGTGGAAACCGGCGCCAGCGGCGCGGCCCAGGTGGGCAATGCGGGCGATGCCGGGCGCGGCCATATCCAGCAGGGCTATCTCGAAGCGTCCAACGTCAACGTCGTGGAAGAGCTGGTCGACATGATCGAGTGCCAGCGCGCCTACGAGATCAATTCCAAGATGATCTCGGCCATCGACGACATGCTCAAGAACGCCAACCAGACGCTGTAAGGCGGGAAAGCGCTGATCTGTATGGATTCCCCTTTCGACGCCCTGTTCGACAAGGCCCTGCGCACCGAACGGCTGCGCGGACTTTCCCGCACCGGTCTGGCGCCCCGCCCCGGTCTGGGCCTCAAACTGCTGGCCGTTCTGGCCGTACCGGCGCTGATCACCGCCGCCATGCTGGTGGCGGCCCAGCCGGCCAAGGCGCGCAATCGCCCGGGCGCGGGCTTTGACCCGACCTTGCCGGCCGCCGGCACGCCCAAGCCTGCCGATGGCAGCATTCTCAACCTGGCCAATGGCTATGCCGGCCTGGTGGAAGGCGCGCGTGCCCATGCCGTGGGAGACAGCTTGGTCATCGTGCTGGCCGAACAGCTCACCACGTCGAAATCGGCGGCCAGCAAGACGGCCAAGTCGTCCTCGTTCACGTTTACCCCGCCCAACAAGGGGCCGCTGTCGATCCTGTCGCAGAACGGCATCAACAATTCGGGCGCCAGCGCCTTTTCCGGCACCGGCAATGCCTCGCAGACCAGCACGCTGGGCGGCGAGGTTTCGGTGACGATCGCGCAATTGCGCCCCAACGGCACCGCGCTGGTCAAAGGCGAAAAGCGGCTGACGTTGAGCCAGGGCCAGGAATGGGTGCAGGTTTCGGGGATCGTGCGCCTGGCCGATATCGACACCACAAACCGCATCCAGTCGGGCCAGGTGGCCGATGCGCGCATCACTTATGCCGGCAACGGCGATGTCAGCCGCGCCGCGCGCCAGGGTTGGCTCACCAAGTTCTTCAACCTTGTCAGCCCGTTCTAGGCCTTCATCATGATCATGGAATTTCCCTTTGCGGCCGATCTGGCGGCTGCCGCGCTCGCCGGCCTTGCCGTGCGGCCGCTGTTGCGCCGCCGCATCCTTCGCCCCGGCCCGATGCTGCTGGTGCTGGCGGCCGCCATGGCCACCCTGCCGGTGCTGGCCCAGGCCGCCCATGCCGAGCGCGTGCGCGATCTGGGCGAATTCCAGGGCGTGCGCTCGAACCAGCTCACCGGCTATGGCATCGTCGTGGGCCTGGCCGGCACGGGGGACGACAACCTGGAATACCTGACGCAGGCCATGCGCGGGGTGTCCGGGCGGCTGGGCGTGCAATTGCCGGCCGGCGTGGCGCCTGGGCTCAAGAACGCCGCGGCGGTGATGGTCACGGCCGATCTGCCGGCCTTTTCCAAGCCGGGCCAGCGCATCGACGTGACGGTTTCCACCATCGGGAAGGCCAAGTCGCTGCGCGGCGGCGCGCTGGTGCTGGCCCCACTTTATGGTGCCGACGGGCAGATCTATGCCATGGCCCAGGGCAACCTGGCCGTGGGTGGCCTCGGCATCACGGCCAAGGATGGCTCGCAACTGACCGTCAACGTGCCCACCGTCGGCCGCATCGCCGAAGGCGCCACGGTGGAACGTGCAGTCGATACCGGGTTCGATAGCGCCGACGTGCTGCGCTGGAACCTGTTCGACGCCGATTTCCTCAACGCTGCACGCGTGCGCGATGCGATCAACACCAAGTTTCCCAAGACCGCGAGCGTGGAGGATGGGGTAACCCTGGCCCTGCGCCTGCCCAGCGGCGCCGATGCCCGCGCCAGCGCGATGGCCGCGATCGAGGCGATCGAAGTGAACCCGGCCGAAGCCGCCGCCAAGGTGATCGTCAACAGCCGCACCGGCACGGTGGTGATCAATAGCGCGGTGCGCCTGTCGCCCGCCGCGATCAGCCACGGCAAGCTGGTGGTGAAGATCGACGAGAAGCCGCGCGTGTCGCAACCCGGCCCGTTCTCCAACGGGCAGACCGCCGTGGTGCCCAACAGCCAGATCAGCGTGACCGAGGAAGGCAACCACGTGGCCCTGTTCAAGCCCGGCGCCTCGCTCTCTTCGCTGGTCAATGCCCTTAATAAATTGGGCGTTTCGCCGTCCGACCTGGTGGCGATCCTTGAAGCGCTCAAGCAAGCCGGCGCCCTCAAGGCCGAAATGGTGGTGATCTGATGACTGCGCAATCGCTCAATTCCGCTGCCGTATCGGGCACTTCGGCCGCATCGGCGCCGATCGACCGCGCCGCGCTGCGCAAGGCCGCACAGGGGTTCGAAGCCATGTTCCTGCGCCAGATGCTCAGCACTGCGCGCAATACCGACCTGGGTGGAGACGATCTGTTCGGCAAGAAACAGGACGATACCTTTACCCAGATGCGCGATGAACGCTTTGCCGAAATCGCCGCGCAAGCCGGTACCCTGGGCCTGGCTGCCCGGCTGGAAAGCCAGCTCGCGCAGGCAGCCGGCCAGAGCGCCGCTGCCACGGGCCCCGGCGCCAATAGTGGCACCAGCACTGGCAAGGGAGCCTGATCGCCATGGCATCCGATCTTCTTTCCATCGCCCGCAGCGCCACCCGCGCCGCGCGCATCCAGCTGGATGTGACGGCCCAGAACATCGCGAACGCGGGCACCGAGGGCTATGTCCGGCGCAGCGTTTCCACCGAAGAGGTGATGACGCCCGGCTATGTCGCCAACAATCGCGACGTGTCGCTTTCGGGCGTGCGCGTCACCGGGGTGCAGCGCAATGCCGATTCCTTTCGCCAGGCCGAAGTGCGCCGCACCAGCGCCGATACCGCGCGGGTCGATACCGAAGTCACCGGCCTTGAAGACGTGCAGGCCGCGCTGGAGGACCCGGGCATCTATTCGGCCATCACCGGCTTTGAAACCGCACTGACCCAGTTGGCGCAAAGTCCCACCGATACGCCGCTGCGCGCCTCGGTGATCGCGGCGGCGCAGACCATGACCAACAGTTTCAACATCGCCTCGAACCAGCTCGATGCCGTGGCTACGGGCCAGCAGACCGGCGCGGCCGATGGCGTCACCCAGGTCAACACGCTGTCGGCCGAACTGGCCAAGGTCAATGGCCGGCTATCGCGCATGGCCGATGCCACCAGCGATCGCACCGGGCTGATGGACCAGCGCGACATGCTGTTGCAGAAGCTGTCGGGCTATGCCGATATCGCCACCAGCTTTGCCAGCGACGGCACGGTAGGGGTGACGCTGGGCGGCACCTCGGGCGCGCCGCTGGTGACCGGCAACACCGCGCAGACCCTGGCCATGACCACGGCCAGCGACGGGACGATCAGCTTCACCGTGGCAGCCGGCGCGGTGACGCTGTCGGCCGGCTCGCTCGCCGGGCAGCAGCAGGTCTTGCTGCGCGTGGCCGATGTGCACAGCCAGCTCGACGATCTGGCCCAGACCGTGATCGACACGGTCAACACCGCGCAGGGCAATGGCGCCGCGCTGAACGGCAGTGCCGGCGCCGCGCTGCTTTCGGGCACCGGCGCGGCAGACATGGCGCTGACGACCACCGATGGCAGCGCCATCGCCACCGCTGCCGCGGGCGCCACGGCCAACAGCCGCGACACCACCAACCTGACCGCCTTGCGCAACGCGCTGACCAGCGCCGATCCGGCCGGCACGATGGACAACCTGCTGTATCAGACCTCGGGCACGGTCCAGGCGCGCACCACCACGCGCGATGCGCTCAAGACCATCTCCGATGCTGCCAAGACCGCGCTTTCGGCCCAGGCCGGCGTCGATCTCGATACCGAAGCGATCAACCTGACCCGGTTCCAGCAAGCGTTCCAGGCCTCTGGCCGGGTCATGCAGGTTGCCAGCAACCTGTTCGACACCATCCTCGCAATCAAGTAGGCCCATCATGTCCACCAGCGTCTCGACCACGACTTCCGCCTTTTACGAGCGGTCTTCGCTCGACCTGACCAGCCTGCGTGCCCAGATGGAGCAGGTGCAGACCCAGATATCGAGCGGCAACCGCCTGGCGGCTTCGTCCGACGATCCGCTGACCGCCTCGCGCCTGCGCAACCTGCAGCGCCAGGACGCCATCTCCAAGGTCGATGCCGGATCGGCAAACCGCGCCACGGCCGATCTGAACCTCACGGATTCGGCGATGACCGAGATGATCAACTCGTTGCAGCGCGCACGCCAGCTGGCCAACCAGGCCGCCACCGGCACGCTGTCCAACGCCCAGCGCACCAGCATCGGCAACGAACTGGTTGAACTGCGCAACAACCTGGTTTCGCTGGCCAACACGCGCGACAGCGCGGGCAATGCGCTGTTCGGCGGCGATGCTTCTGGCGATGCCTATAGCGTGGACGCCACCACCGGGGTGGTCAGCTATGTCGGCAGCGGCAGCGCGGGCAGCCTGGAACTGGGCGATGGGCAAAGCGTCAAGCGCAGCCTGACCGGGCCGGAATTCCTCAATTTCAGCACCGGCACCACCAGCACCGACGTGTTTGCCGCGCTCAAGGCCATCACCGACGCGATCAGCGCCGGTGGCAGTGGCGCGCAAAGCGCGGCAAGCACCGCGCTTACCACGCTCGACGATGCGATCACCTCGGTATCCACCGGGCAGACCGTGGTGGGTGCGCGCCTGTCGTGGATCGACCTCAACACCGAGCGGCAGACCACGATGAGCGAGGCGCGCAGCCAGGACCAGAGCACGCTCGGCGCCACCGATATTCCCACCGCCTATACCCGGCTGCAGGAGCTGGCCACCGTGCTCCAGGCCAGCCAGGCCAGCTTCACCAAGATATCCGGCCTGTCGCTGTTCAACATGATGTCCTGAAAGCCGGCGCGCTTGCGCCGTTCTGCAATGCAGCACGGCGCAAGCAGCGCCTTTGGCCCTCACGGTTTATCGACAAGGTTATCGCTTCATGTACGCTGGTATCGGCATCGTCGTCCTGCTCGCCATGGTGTTTGGCGGGTTCATCATCACCGGGGGCGCAATCGGCCCGGTGGCCGAGGCGATTCCCCATGAAATGCTGATCATCGGCGGCGCCGCCCTGGGCGCCACCATCACCGGGAACTCGCTGCACGAGTTGAAAGGCATCGGCGCGGGCCTGGGCAAGGTGTTCAAGGGCCCCAAGCACAACAAGCAGGACCATGTGGACGCCATCGTGCTGTGCGCCAAGCTGATGAAGATCCTGCGCAGCGATGGCCCGGTGGCCTTGGAAAGCCACGTCGCCGACCCCAAGAGTTCGGCGCTCTTTGCCGAATATCCGCGCATCCTGGCCCATGGCGCGCTGGTTTCGCTGATCTGCGATACGCTCACGCTCATCGTGGTGTCTTCGGGCACGCTGGAAGTGCACGCCGTGGAAGACGTGATGGACCACGCGATGAAGACCCATTTCCACGAGGAAGAGGAAGCGCAGCACGCGCTCCAGGGCCTGGCCGACGCGCTGCCCGCGCTGGGCATCGTGGCCGCCGTGCTGGGCGTGGTGAAAACCATGGGTTCGATCGACAAGCCGCCCACGGTGCTGGGCGCGATGATCGGTTCGGCCCTGGTCGGCACGTTCATGGGCGTGCTGCTGGCCTATGGCATCGTGGCGCCGCTGGCCGGCAGGCTCAAGCAGGTGCTCGATCAGGATGCGATGATCTACCAGGCGGTCAAGCAGGTGATCGTCTCCTCGCTGCATGGCTGGCCGCAGCCGCTGGTGGTGGAAAGCGCGCGCTCGGGCCTGGGCCATGCCTTTCGTCCCGGCCTTTCGGAACTGCTCGACGCGCTGCGCGGCCGCTAAGGAGGGTGTGCCATGGCCAAGCCGCCAAAGGGCAAGGAAGCGCCCAAGCCGATCATCGTCAAGAAGATCACCGTGGTGGCCGGCGGCCACCACGGCGGCGCCTGGAAAGTGGCCTATGCCGATTTCGTGACCGCAATGATGGCGTTCTTCCTGCTGATGTGGCTGCTGGGCGCCACCACCGAAAAGCAGCGCAAGGGCATCGCCGACTATTTCACCCCCACCCTGGTGAAAACGCGCAAGGGCAGCGCCGGGTCTTACGGCCTGCTCGGCGGCTCGTCGCTGACCGATGCCGACAACTATGCCCACCGCGCCGGCCAGACCGGCACGCGCACGATGACCATCCCGCGCGACGCCACCGGCGGCCCCAAGGACGGCGGATCGAAAGTCAAGCGCACCGCCGTGATGCAGCAGCGCCTCAAGGAAAAGCTGGAAGCCAACGAAAAGCTGCGCCAGCTGGCCAAGCAGGTGCACATGACGATGACGCCCGAGGGCATCCGCATCGACATGCTCGACGATGCCAATTTCTCGATGTTCCGGCTGGGCACCACGATCCTCACCCCCGATGCCCTGGAACTGGTGCGCGCCATCGGCCAGGCCATCGCCCCCGATCCGGGCAACCTGACGGTGCGCGGCCACACCGATGCGCTGCAATGGAAACCCGGCGATCCAGCCAACAACTGGTCACTCTCCGCTGGCCGCGCCGAAGCCACCCGCCTGGCCCTGATGCGCAACGGCGTGGGCGAAAAACGCTTCCAACGCATCGAAGGCGTGGCCGACCGCGACCCGCTGGTGCCCGACAGCCCCAACGACCCGCGCAACCGCCGCATGTCGATCCTGCTGCTGGATTGAGCGGGCGGCGTGGACGAATTAGCAGAGGGTTGCGACGTCAAGAAGTGATGGTCAGCCTCCGTTCGCTTGCATGCCAAGGGGTTTCATCCGACCTTGCATGGCGTCCCATCGTCCTCGCTCGAAAGCGGTTATGGCAAGCTGCGCGGGGTCGTTGTCGTGGAAACCTGTCAGAGTAAGTCCAGATTTCTGCAGCACGATAAATCCCAAGCACTCTTGGGCGTCGCCGTCCTCTGCTACGACTGCGCGCCAGACCGATGGGTCTTGAAAAAGAGGCTTGTCCTTGAAAATGACGTTCGCTGGTGGAGTTACGGCAATCTCGACAGTCCGACCCTTGCGCATCACCACGCGCGCATTTGCACTCTCGAATTGTAGAACTTCCTCGCCAGCTATGCGCGAAGGGCTGACTTTGGGCTCTTCGCGCATCACGCGATCGAGCTGCTCACGAGTCATGCCGAGCAGCAGGGGGTGAATGCCGTTTGAAACTATTCGAAATTCGCGGCTTGCCATGACGCCTCCGGCAACATGTTTCGCTTTTTTCACGAATGGCCGCAACTGGGGCGATTCCCGCCAATATTGGCCATGCCGCCAGCCCAGCCCAAAGCAGACGACTTGGCCGAATTCTGATGCACGCAGAGGCGCAGAGAATTGAACCGTCTCTGCGCCTCTACGCACGCCAACAGAATCACCCGCCGTTGCGCAGAGCCTATCCTAGGCTGCCTACCCCTTGCGCTTACCCGGCTTGGGCGCCAGCCAGATCATGCCTGCCGCCACGAAGAAGATCACCGTGCACAACAGGAACACCTGGCGCGTGGCCAGCGTCACCGCTTCGGTCTGGACCAGTTGGCTCAAGGCCATGCGCGCCTGGGCCACCGGCAGGCCGGTGTGCATGGGCGGATGGACCAGGCCGACCAGTTCGGCGCGGTTGACCTTGGCCTGGTGCTCCCACAGCGTGGTGGACATCGATGTGGCAAAGGCGCCGGCCATCGTGCGCATGAAATTCTGGATCCCCGCGCCCGATGCGGTCTGGTCGGGCCTGACCGAGGCCATGGCCAGCGCCGTGGAGCCCACGAAGAAGAACGGCATGCCCATGCCTTGGATCATCTGCGGAAAGGCGATGGTCCAATAGCCCATGTCCGTCACCCACACCGTGCGCAGCGCGGCAACAAAGCCCAGCCAGGCCACCCCGAAGCTGATCAGCGCGCGGGTATCCACCTTGCCCACCAGCCTTGCCACGATGGGCGAGAACACCACCGCCAGCACGCCCACCCAGCCCATCGCCAGGCCGGCCCAGGTGGCGGTGTAGTTGAGGTTGGTCTGCAGGAACATCGGGATCAGCACGATGAACGTGAAGAACGCGCCATAGGCCACGCTCTGCGTCACCACCGCGATGGTAAAGCCGCGGTTGCGGAACACCGACAGGTCGATGATCGGGTGCTTCTCGGTCAGCTCCCAGATCAGGAAGGCGATGAAGCCGACCACCGCGACCACGGCGAGGGTGACGATGAACGCACTGGAAAACCAGTCTTCCTCGCGGCCCTTGTCGAGCATGATCTGCAGCGCGCCCACCCACAGCACCATCAACCCCAGGCCGACGAAATCGATCGGGGATTTCTGCGTGGGCGTTTCGAACCGGCGCACCAACCGCCAGGCCACGACCAGGCAGAACACCGCCAACGGAATGTTGATGAAGAACAGCCAGTGCCACGACCAGTTGTCGGAAATGATCCCACCGCAGATCGGCCCGGCGATAGGCGCCACCACCGTGGTCATCGCCCACAGGCCCAGCGCCGCCCCGCCCTTGTCGCGCGGGAAGATGCGCATCAGCAGGGTCTGCGTCATCGGCATGATCGGCCCGCCGCACAGCCCCTGGCAGACGCGGAACGCGATCAACGCGCTCAGGCTGCCCGAAATGCCGCACAGCATGGAAAAGATGCCAAAGCCCATCAGCGCCATCAGGAACACGCGCACCGCACCAAAGGTGCGCGCCAGCCAGCCCGTCAGCGGCACGCAGATCGCCTCGGCCACGGCGTAGGACGTGAGCACCCAGGTGCCTTGGGTGGGCGAAACCGCAAGGCTGCCGGAAATGTGCGGCACCGAGACATTGGCGATGGTGATGTCGAGCACCACGACGAAGTTGGACAGCGCCAGGGCAAATCCCCCCAGCGCCAGCCGCGCGCCTTTCAGCGGCGGCGGCCCATCCGCGCCCAAGGCCATGGGCGGTCCGCCGGCCATGTCAGTTGCCGCCCTGTGCGGTCTGGTCCTTTTCCGGCCGCGTATCGATCGTGGCCGTCATCGACAGGCCGATGCGCAGCGGATGCGCGCCCAGCTCGTGCGGATCAAGCGCCACGCGCACCGGCAGGCGCTGCACCACCTTGATCCAGTTGCCCGTGGCGTTCTGCGCCGGGATCACCGCCTGCGATGAACCCGTGCCGCCCGAAAAGCCCACCACGCGGCCATGATAGACCACATCGTCGCCATAGAGGTCAGACGTCAGCGTCACCGGCTGGCCGGGGCGCACATGGGCAAGCTGGCTTTCCTTGAAATTGGCGTCGACGTGCGCCTGGCCGATCGGCACCACAGTCATCAGCACTGTCCCCACGGCCACGCTTTGTCCCACCTGGACATTGCGCTGCGTGACAACGCCGCTCACCGGCGCGCGGATCACGGTGCGGGCCAGGTCGATCCGCGCCTTGTCAAGCCGCGCCTTGGCGACCAGCACCTGCGGGTTGGTTTCGGGCGTGGTGCCGCTCACCAACGCGGCGTTGGCCGCTTCCTGGCCGTTGGCGGTGCCGCGTGCCGCCTGGGCCGAAGCCAGGCTGGCGCGCGCGGCGGCCAACTGCCCCTGGGCGGCGGCATAGGCGTTGCGGGCGGTGGTCAGTTCCTCGCCGGACACCGCGCCGTCAGACACCAGCGACTGGCGGCGCTTCAAGTCGATCTCGGCGCGCTGGAAATCGGCCGTGGCTACCTGGACCTGCGCGGCCATGCGGGCGATATCGGCCTGCCGCTCGCCCACTTGCGCCGAAAGCGCGGTGCCGGTGGCCACCGTCTGGCGCACTTTGCGCAGCGCATCGGCATAGTCGGCCTCGGCCGCCGCCAGGGCGATCTTGGCGTCGGTGGGATCAAGCTCCACCAGGATATCGCCCCGGCGCACCACTTGCGTGTCGTTCACCGCCACGCGCCGCACCGGGCCCGAAACCAGGGGCGTCACTTGCGCCACTTCGGCCGCGACATAGGCGTTGTCGGTATCGACATAGCGCCCGCCCGCGATCCATTCGTAAAGGCCAAAGCCCGCCGCCACCAGCGCCAGCGCGCCGGCAAAGAGCAGGAAGCCACGCTTGCGCTTGGCCTTGCGCGCCGTATCGGCATCGGCTTCGCTGTCGGCAGCACCGGTGAACTTGGGGTCGATATCAGCCATGGGCGGGGTGTCTCGGCATCAGGGAGATGAGGAAGGAAAACGGCTGGGCAGCGGGCACGGCGTCAACCGGCACGAAAGCCGCCGCCCAACGCACGCACCAGCGCGACATGGGCGGCCAGCGTCCGGGCCTGGAGATCGGCTTGCAAGCGCCGGTTGGCGAGCAGTGCATCCTGCGCGGAAAGCACCGACAGATAAGGGGAAAGGCCGGCTTCATAGCGCCGCCGGGCAATGCGCCAGGCATCTTGCGAAGCGGCCACGGCTTCGCCCAGTTGCGCCAGCTGCGCATCAACCGAACGGCGCGATGCGGCCGCGTCGGCCACGTCGCGCAGCGCCTTGAGCAGCGTATCGTCATAGCTGGCCACGGCTTCGTCATAGCCGGCGCGCGCCTGGCGATAGTTCCCGGTGATGCGCCCGCCCGAAAACAGCGGCAGGCTGATCGCCGGGCCCACCGAGCCCGCCTCCGATCCGCTCGCCGTCAGGTTGCCCAGGCCCAGCACCTGCACGCCGATGAAGCCCATCAGGTTGACGTTGGGATAGAACGCGGCGCGCGCCACGCGCACCCGCGCGGCTGCGGCCTCTGCCCGGGCGCGGGCGGCGGCCACATCGGGCCTGCGCCCGACCAGGTCGAGTGCCAGGTTGGCCGGCAGCGCCTGCGCGGTCAGGGCGGCCGGCTGCGGCAGGGCAATCGCATCGCCGCGCGAAGGCGGCGCGCCGATCAGCACGGCCAGGGCATGGCGGGCCAATGCGATCGCTTCGTCGGCCGCCACCAGATCGGCGCGGGCCACGGGAATGGCCGCTTCGGCCTGGCGCTGTTCGGCGCGGGTATCCAGGCCGTTGAGCACGCGCTGGCGCACCAATTGCGCGGTATCCTCGCGCAGTTGCAGCGCTTGCGCCCGCACATCGCGCGCCGCGGCCGCGCGCGCCAGCGTGGCATAGGCATCGGCCACGCCCGTGGCGATGGCCAGGTGCGCGGCCTGGGCTTCGAACCCGGCCGCCTGCGCTTCCGACGTGGCGGCCCGCAGGGCGGCGCGGTTCTTGCCAAAGAAATCGAGTTCGTAGCTGACGCTGAGCGAGGCGCTGCCGGTATCGTTCCAGCCCTTGGGCACGAAGGCGGGGGGGATGCCGTTGTTGTAGCTCTGCTTGGCTTCGGCCACGCTGCCGCTTGCCGAAACCTGCGGCAGCAAGGCAGCGCCGCTGGCCTGCGCCAGCCCGCGCGCCGCCCGCAGGCGGGCATCGGCAATGGCAAGGCTGGGCGCATTGGCCATACCTTCGGCGATTAGCGCGGAAAGCTGGGCATCGCCCAGGCTTTGCCACCAGTCGCTTGCCGGCCAATCGGCGGGGATGGTGGCACCAGCGGGCTGATTGGCGGCGACAAGATCGCTGGCGGCAAGGTCACTGGCAGCGGCCTGGCGCATGGCCGGCGTCCGGCCCAGATCGGGCGTGGCGGCACAGCCCGTCAGCATGCCCGATGCCACCGCAAGGGACAGGACGGACGCTCGGCGGAAAAGACCGGCGGGGAAGGCAGTCATTCAGGGCCTTTACGCAATCGGGAGAGGATGACCGTGTACGGACCGGTCACTAACTTCCAACTGCGCTCTTGCACTGCGCCTGTCAACAGCTATGTGTACGGAATGGTCACTAGCGCGTCAAACTGCCGGCTAAAACGGTGCTCGCCCGACGAGCGGCGGGAAAACATCCTGACCGTGGCCACGCAAGTGTTCACCCAGACCGGCTTTGGCGCCACGTCGATGTCGGCCATCGCGGCCGAGTTGGGCGGATCGAAAGCCACGCTGTACAAATACTTTCCTTCCAAAGAGCAGTTGTTCGAAGCGGTGCTGATGCGGGGGTGCAGCGTGGTGCTGCGCGCGCTCGAAGCGCTGGCGCAAAGCGATTCGGACGATCTGGAAGCGATGCTGGCCGATTTCGGCACGCAGTTCCTGACCGGCCTGTGCAGCCAGCGCTCGCTCGATGTCTATCGCATGGTGCATGCCGCCGGCCTGCAATTTCCCGAAGCGGCGGAAATGTTCTTTCGCTGCGGGCCCGAGCGCGCCGGCACGACGCTGGCGGCGATCCTGGCGCGCATGGCCAGCCAGCGCGGGGTGCCCCTGCCCGATCCGCGCCTTGCGGCCGACCAGTTCCTGGGCATGGTGCGCGGCAAGCTGCACATGCGCGTGGCGATCGGCGTGATGCCGCCGCCCGATCCGGAAACGATTCGCCACCATGCCGCCCATGCCGCGCGGATCTTTGCCCACGGCCTGCTGAACCCCGCGCGCTGAACGACGGCGCCCTGCGCCAGCCCCATCCACGCTGCCGAGCGCCCAGGAAACACAAGAGCCGGCGATCCCTTGCAGGACCGCCGGCAACGTGGAGAACCGAAAACTTGGCAGTCGATCAGCGCAGCAGCGTCAGCACGTTCTGCTGGTTCTGGTTGGCCTGCGAGATCATCGCGGTCGAAGCCTGGGCCAGGATCTGGGCCTTGGCCATCTGGGTGGTTTCGGCCGAGTAGTCGGTGTCCTGAATGCGCGAACGCGCGTCGGACAGGTTGGTGATGTTGTCGTTCAGGTTGTTCACCGCCGATTCCAGACGGTTCTGGCCGGCACCGAGCGTAGCGCGAGTCGCGTTCACTTCCTTGAGCGCGGCATCGACGTTGTCGATCGTGGTGGATGCGGACGTCGTGTCCGTCACGTTGAGCGCCTGGTCTGCCACGTCGGCCGTGGCATCATAGGCAGTGTCACCGGCAACGAAGAGGTTGTCGCCCGAGAAGCCCTTGCTCACCAGCGTCACGGTATCGCCGGTGTTCGCACCGGTCTGGATCGAGAACGTGGCGTTGTTGGCATCGTCGGTGGTGTCGACATCGTCGCCCGAGTTCACCTTGAACACGGCGTTGCCGTTGAACTTGGTGTTGTTGAGCACGTCGGAAATCTGGGCGTTGAGGTTGCCCACTTCCGATTGCATCGCTTCACGGTCCGAATCCTGGTAGGTCGCCGACTTGGCCTGGACCGCCAGTTCGCGCACGCGCTGGAGCATGTTGGTCACTTCGCTCAGCGCGCCTTCGGCCGTCTGCGCCAGCGAGATGCCGTCGTTGGCGTTGCGCACGCCCTGGCTCATGCCGGTGATCTGCGCGGTCATGGTCGTGGAAATGGCAAGGCCCGCAGCGTCGTCCTTGGCGCTGTTGATTCGCTTGCCGGTCGAAAGGCGCTCCATCGCAGTCGAAGCCAGCTTGCTTGCCGAGTTGGAAGCGTTGGCTGCCTTGATGGCGCTGACGTTGGTATTGATTACCGCCATGATGTTTCTCCGATTTTCGGGATAGACCCCAATCGCCGCCAGTCCAGGGATTGACCGGCTGCACGGCAAAGACCGGCAGGATGGGCGGCAATTTAAGGGCAAAATCTTGCCGCCCGCGGGATTTTCGGCGGCCAGACCTAGTGGTTTGCCCTTAGCAGGTCCGCTGATCTTAAAGTTTCACACCATTTGACGGTTTCGCGCGAAAACCTCCCTCGTGGATATGGTTAAGACGGGGGTCAAAGTGATGAGCAGCGATTGCGGCGAACGATTGCCGATCAGCGGGGAAGCAAAGGCGCGCCATGGCGCGCTGGTTGCGCGCGCTGCATCGGTGCTGGCCGCGCCCGGCATGGGGGCGATGCCCATGCTCGCCGATACGGCCGATGTCGCCACGCTCGATCCGCGCCGCCCCGCCATCGTGCTCGAACGCGGCGCGCATCCGGCGTTGGCTCGCATGGCCAATGGCAAGCGGCACGTGGTGCGCTATGCCGATCCGCTTTCCGAAAGCGCGCTGGCGGCGGTGATCGCCTGCGCTGCCGCGCCCGGTGCGCCGATTGCCGCCGATCCGGAAAGCCTGTCGATCCTGGCCCTGGCCGAACGCCTGGCCGCCAGCGACATTCCCGTGCTGATCAACGGCCCCACCGGCACCGGCAAGGAAGTGTTGAGCCGGTTCATCCACGCCGCCAGCCCGCGCCACGACAAGCCGTTCATTGCCGTCAATTGCGCCGCCATGCCCGAAACCATGCTCGAAGCGCTGCTGTTCGGCCACCAGAAGGGCGCGTTCACCGGCGCCAGCGCCGCGGGCGAAGGCTTTTTCCGCGCGGCCGATGGCGGCACCCTGCTGCTCGACGAAATCGCCGAAATGCCGCTTTCGCTCCAGGCAAAGCTGCTGCGCGCGCTTCAGGAAGGCGAAGTGGTGCCGCTCGGCGCGACCCAGCCGATCAAGGTGGACGTGCGGATCATTGCCTGCGCCAACCGCGACTTGCCCGCCGAAGTGGAAGAAAACCGGTTTCGCGCCGATCTCTATTACCGCCTCAACGTCTTCCCCCTGACCCTGCGGGCCCTGGTCGAGCGGCTCGACGATATCGCCCCGCTGGCCTTTGCCCTGATGATGCGCCACGCACCGGCCGACCGGCCGCTGCCCTGGCTGTCGGATGCGGCGCTGGCCATGCTGACCTGCCATGGCTGGCCCGGCAATGTGCGCGAACTGGAAAACGTCGTGCGCCGCGCCTTGCTGCTCGCCGGCAACCAGGCCGAGATCGGGCCCGAACACATCGTGTTCGATCGCCCCGCGCGCAGCCCGGCCAGCGACGCCGCGCTGGCGCAAGTGCATTCGCCGCAGGGGGGTAAGCTGTCCAACATCGTGCAGCTTTCGGAAGCCCGCGCAATCCTGGCCACGCTGGAGGCCTGCGGCGGCAGCCGCGTGGCCGCGGCACGCCAGTTGGGCATTTCCGAACGCACGTTGCGCTATCGCCTCGCCAGCTTCCGTGAAGCCGGCATCGCCGTTGCAGGAGGCCGGCGATGAGCGGGATCAGTTCCATCGGTGCCGGCGGCGGCATCCAGCAGATCATGGCCATGCGCCAGCAGATCATCGATCGTTCCAACCTGCTGCAACAGATCCGCACGCCCGATCCGGGCACCTCGGCCGAAGGCAGCACGCCGGCGGGCGGCTTTACCGATGCGCTCAAATCCGCGCTGGAAACGGTCAACGCCAGCCAGACCAAGGCCGAAGGCCTGTCGCAAGCCTATGAAAAGGGCGAGACGGTCGATGTCGCCAAGGTCATGCTCGCCCGCCAGGAAGCCGGCGTGGCGTTCGAAGCCACGCTTCAGGTGCGCAACAAGCTGTTGACCGCCTATCAGGACATCATGCGGATGGGGGTCTGATAGATGGCAGACCTTGTTCCCGCCGGGGCCGGCGGCAGCCCGCCACCTTCGCTCCTGGCGCCGCTGACCGATCCGGCCGGCGGCACCTTGCCCGCCCGCATGGGCGCGTTCCTGCGCCAGCCACCGCTGCGCCGCGCCTTGCCGTGGTTCGGCGGCGTTACCGCCGCAGGCCTGACCGGGCTGCTGTGGCTGACCATGGCGCCCGCGCCACAACGCATGCTCTATTCCGATCTGTCGGACGCCGAACGCGCGCAAGTGACCGCCGCGCTCGACAAGGCGGCGATCGCCTATCGCATCGACAATTCCACCGGCGCGATCACCGTGGGCGAGAACGACCTCTACAAGGCACGCATGGTCGCCGCTTCGGATGGCGCCGTCGCCACGCCCGAAACCGGCGAGCAGATGATCGACAAGCTGCCGATGGGCGCCAGCCGCACGCTGGAAGGCGAACGGTTGCAAGCCGCGCGCGAGCGCGAACTGGAACTCACGATCATGCAGATCGATGGGGTGGAGGCAGTGCGCGTGCACCTGGCCCAGCCCGAAAAATCGGTGTTCGTGCGCGATACGGCGGCGCCATCGGCCTCGGTCATGGTGCGCCTGGCCAAGGGGCGCCAGCTGGCCACCAGCCAGGTTTCGGCCATCGTCAACCTGGTGGCCGGATCGGTGCCCGAACTCTCGATCGATGCGGTCAAGGTGATCGACCAGCATGGCCGGCTGCTCTCTGCCGCCAAGCCGGGTGACGCCGATCGCCTGGAAATCCAGGGCCGGCTGGAAGACAAGCTGCGCGAACAGGTTTCCCAGCTGCTCACCCCGATGCTGGGCGAAGGCAACTTCTCCAGCGAAGTCCAGGTCGATCTCGACATGGACCAGGTGACGTCTGCACGCGAAAGCTATGACAAGCAGGGCGCGGTGCGCAGCGAGACCCAGTCCGCATCGCAAACCAGCGGCAACGGCGCGGTGGGTGTGCCGGGCGTCTTGTCCAACACCCCACCCGCGCCCACCACGGCCGCCGTGGGCGCGCCGCAGGGCACGCCCTCGCCCACGCCATCGGGCGCGGCCCCCAGCAATGGCGAAAGCTCGTCTTCCAAGAACTACGAACTGGGCCGCGAAGTGGCCGTGACCAACAACACGCCCGGCAAGATCCGTCGCCTGACCGTGGCCGTGGCGCTGTCTTCGGCCGTGCTGGCCAAGGCCAAGCCGGCCGAGATCGACCAGATCAAGCAGTTGGTCAGCGCGGCCGTGGGTGCCGATCCCGCACGCGGAGACCAGGTGGCCGTGGCGGTGCGCGCGTTTAACCCGGCCGACATTACCCCGCCCCAGTTCTATGAACAGCCGTGGTTTGCCATGGCCGTGCGCAACGGCGTGGCGCTCTTGGCCGTGCTGCTCACCCTGCTGCTGGGCGTGCGCCCGCTGATCAAGGCGCTGCGCCGCGAGCCCGGCGCTGCCGGCAGCAAGGCCGCGCGCAGCCGCAAGGGCGCCGAAGACGACGACGAGGACGAGGATGAGGACGCCGCCGACGATCCGGACACCCCGCGCCCCAGCCGCACCATCGGCCCAGGCCCCACCACCGGGGTGATCAAGCCGATGCTCGCCCCCGCGCAGGATGAAACCGGCGCGATCGATACCGAGTTGCTGAGCCGCCAGGTGGGCCTGGCCCAGCGCCTCGTCCAGGAAAAGCCCGACAGCGCCGTGGCCGTTCTGCGCCAGATGCTGAAGGAACCGACCGAGGAAGGCGCCGAGTGACATGGAAGACGAACTCGACGCCCTGACCGACCCCGAACTGGCTGCGGTCATGGTCATGCTGCTGGAAGACCAGCAGGCGGCCGACCTTCTCGCCCAGCTGGAACCCAAGGAACTGCGCCTGCTGGGCGAAAAGATGTGTGCCCTGGGCGAAATCGGCCCGGTTGCCATCGCCCAGTCGATCGCCGGTTTCGTCGAACGCACCGAGCGCCTGGGCCTGACCGCGCACGATCGCGTCGGCCAGGTGCGCGAGTTGATGACCCGCGCCGTGGGCGAGGTGAAGGCCGACAACCTGATGCACCGCATCGCGCCCGAAGCGGCGCAGGATACCTCGGCGCTGGAACTGGCGCGCTGGCTCAATCCCGAAGTACTGATCCCGCTGGTCAAGGCCGAGCATCCCCAGGCCATCGCCGTGCTGCTGGTGCAGATCGACCCCGATGTGGCCGCCGCCGTGCTGCACGGCCTGCCCGAAACCATCCAGACCCAGGTGGTGCACCGCGTGGCCACCCTGGGCAAGGTTTCGGCCGAGGCGCTGGTGATGCTGGAGGAAGTGCTCACCCGCCGCATCGTGGCCGTGCACAGCCGCGCCGCGCTCACCATGGGTGGCCCGCGCGAGGCGGCCGAGATCATCAACGCGGCGGCCAAGGCGGTGGAAAAACGGGTCATGCCCGAAATCACCAAGATGGACAAAGCGCTGGCCAAGGAAATCGAGAACGAGATGTTCAAGTTCGAACATCTCTACGTGCTCGATCCGCAATCGATGGGTGCCATGCTGCGCGAAGTGGACAGCGACACGCTGATCGCCGCGCTCAAGGGCATCGACGAGCCACAGCGCGAAGTGTTCTTCCGCGCCATGTCGAGCCGCGCCGCCGATGGCGTGCGCGACGAAATCGCCGCGCGTGGCCGCCTCAAGCGCGCCGAAGTGACCGAGGCGCAAAAGGCGATGATCACCGCCGCCCGCCGTCTTTCGGCCGAAGGGGTGATCGTGTTCGGTTCGGGTGACGATGACTATGTCTGATCTGCTGCGCATCCCCGTGCCCGAGCGCGCCTTGCGCGCCTGGGGCGCGGTGCCGGGCCAATCGGGCGGGTTCACGCTCGATCCGCGCTTTGCCCGCCAGGCGCCCGCACCGCCCGCCGATTTCGCGCCCATGCCCGATCCCGAGCATGAGGACCCGATCGAGCGCGCCCATGCCGATGGCTTTGCCGCCGGGCATGCCGCCGCCCTGGCCGAGGCGCAGGCCCTGGCCGCCACGCAGGATGCCGAACGCCATCGCATCGACACCGCGCTGCGCCGCATGGACGAAAGCCAGGTGGCCGTGCTGGAAAGCCGCCTGCGCCAGACCGTGCTGGCCTTGTGCGACGTGGTGCTGGCCGATGCCGCGATCGATCCTGTCGGGCTGGAGGCGCGCGTGCGCCGGGCCGCGCAGATGCTGGCCCGCGCCGAAGATGCACGCGTGATCCGCCTGCATCCGGAAGACCTGGCGCTGGTGGGCAATCACTTGCCCGAAGACTGGCATTGCGAGCCCGATTCCACGCTGGAGCGCGGCACGGTGCGGGTGGACGGCGCAATGGGCGGCGTGGAAGACGGGCCCGCGCAATGGCGCCGCGCATTGGATGAAGCCCTGCGCCAATGCTGATGCGCAAGGACGATGCTGCAGCCATGCTGCACCCGGCGCTGCCATTGCTGACGCGGCTGGCCGGTGCCCATCCCGATCTGGCGCCGCGCCGTTTCGGGCTGCTGAGCGCGTGCGATGGCGGCTTGCTGGAAGTATCGGGCCTGTCGGTGCCGATCGGCACGCAATGCCGTATTGTCCATGGGCGCGGCGATCTGGCCGCCGAAGTGATCGGCTTTCGCAACGGGCGCAGCCTGATGATGCTGCTGGGCGATCCGGTCCTGCTGCGCCCCGGCGCAAGGGTGCGACCCGAAGGGCGGCCCGGCATGGTGCCGGTGGGCGAAGCGTTCCTGGGCCGCGCCGTGGATGGCGAAGGCCATCCCATCGACGGCGGCCCACCGCTCGCCACCCATCACGAATGGCCAGCGGGCGGCGTGCGCGCCGGCGCGCTCGATCGCAGCCCGGTGCGCCAGGCCTTCGATACCGGCGTGCGCGCGCTCAACGCGCTGACCACCTTCGGCGTGGGCCAGCGCATCGGCATCATGGCCGGATCGGGGGTGGGCAAATCGGTGCTGCTCGACATGATCGCCCACGGCGCCCAGGCCGAGATCGTGATCGTGGGCCTGATCGGCGAACGCGCGCGCGAAGTGTCCGACTTCGTGGAACGCCACATGGCCGGATCGAAACGCGCGCACAGCGCGGTGATCGCCGTGCCGGCAGACCACGCCCCCAACTTGCGCATTCGCGGGGCGATGATGGCCACGGCGCTGGCCGAATATTTCCGTGCCCAGGGGCGGCGCGTGCTGCTGATCATGGACAGCCTGACGCGCGTGGCCCACGCCGGGCGCGAGATTGCGCTGCTGCTGGGCGAACCGGGCGCGGCGCGCGGCTATCCGCCCTCGGCGCTGGCCACGATCACCAAGCTGGTGGAACGCGCCGGGAATTCGGCGGCGAGCGGCGGCTCGATCACCGGAATCTACACCGTGCTGGCCGATGGCGACAACCAGGACGATCCCGTGGTCGATACCGCACGTTCGATCCTGGACGGGCACATCGTGCTCTCGCGCGATCTGGCGCAACGCGGGCACTATCCCGCCATCGACATTCCCGCCTCCTTGAGCCGCGTGATGACCGACATCACCAGCCCGCAGCACCAGGCCCTGGCTCGCCAGTTCCGCGCGCTGGTCGCCGCATACGAGGCCAACCGCGACCTGGTGCTGATGGGCGCCTATCGCCAGGGCGCCGATCCGCAGCTGGACCAGGCCATCGCCATGCATGCCGCGCTGGCTGATTTCCTCATGCAGGAGGCGCGCGAAGTCGTGCCGATGGATATCGGGATTGCCCAGTTGACCCAGTTGCTGGCCGGCTGATCCTCCCATGTCGATCAAGGCCCAACACCAAAGGCTGGCGCGGCTGCGCCGGCTGGAGCGCTTGCGCGAGATCGGCCATCGGCAGGCCATGGTCGCGGCCGGCCAGGCCGAAGGCACGCTGGCCCAGTTGCAGAACCTGGCCAGCCGCACTGGCGCCCTGGCAGATACGTATGCCGCGCGCACCGATGCCCGCGATGGTGCGGCGCTCGCGCACCTGGGCGCATTTCGCGCCGGTCTGGAGCACATCGCGCGCAGCACGGCCGGCGAGATCGACACCGCCCGCCGCATCGCCGATGCCCGCGCCGCCGAAGTGGCCACGGCCGAGCGTCGCCGTGCCGCCGTCGCCGATCGCATCACCGCCGAAGCGCGGCTGCTGGCGCGAGCGCAAGCCCAGGCAAGCACCCCGCTGGGGCCCACGCGCAACCGCGAAGAGCCCTCATCCGAAACCATCCCTACGCCCCCTTCGCGCGATTGGCACGGCTCTTGAATTAACCGTGTTCAACCCGCCCAGGAGCTTGCCCCGCGATGGTTTCGATTGCTGCCCCACTTGCCGCTTCTGCCCCGTCTGCCAGCCTGGCGGGTGGAACCGTGTCAACCCTGGCGGGCATGACTCCGCCCGGCGAAACCGGCGCATTTGCAGCGTTTCTAGACAATGCGGATCCCGCCTTCGCCGCGCCGCCAGCGGCCCCGGCCCTGGCCGAGGCACCGCCGGGAGCCTTGCCCGCACCCCTGGCTGACGCCGCCCTTGCCACCAAGCCAGAGTTGACCGCCACGGCAACCCTTTTGCCGGAAAGCGGCAAGACCTTGCCGGCAAGCGGCAGCCCCTTCACCATTGCCCCCCCTGTAGCGAGCCTGCCCGCAACGCCGCCGGCCAATGCCGCGCCGGCCCAGCCGGCTGCGGGTGCGGCAACGCTGCCCGTCGCAGCGCCGCTGGCCACATCCTTGCCCGTGCCCAAGCCCGCGCCGGCGGCATCGGTGACAACGCCCGTGCCCGTGGCAGACCCCGCGCCAAGCGAAGCACCGGCTGCCCCGGTCGTGCTTGCACCCGCGCCCGTCCCGGCGGTCCAGACAGCCCCGGCTGCCGCTCCGGCACAGGCGATGGCCAGCGTGCTTGCCAGCCGCCACGCCGCCAACCATGGCGTGGCCAAGGTGGCGGACGACGCGCGCGAAGCACCCGAGGCGCCCGATACACCGGCAGCGCTGGCCGATGTGCCAAGCCTTGCCACGACAACGCAGGATGCCACATTGCTGCCGCTGGCCGACGCCGCCACAGCGCCCGTGCCCCTGGTGCTGGCCGGTTCGCAGGCCGCGCCAGCGCTGCCCGGCACTGCGCCTGCCAGCGGGCCCACCACCAGCGCGCCAGCCGCAAACCTGCCTGCGCCGAACGCGCTTGCCCAAAGCGTGCCATCACCCCGCACCGAGCCATCGGTGGCCGCCCCGGCTCCGGTTTCCGCAAAGACGGCGGCGGTCCCCGCCGATCCCGTCGAAGCGACCCTGGCCGCCGTGCCGCTCGCCCCGCTCGTCGCCACCTTCCGGCCCGCGCAGGACGCCCAGGGCCAGACCGCAACGATCGCGCTGACGCCCGATAGTGCCGGCACCATTGCTGCCGCCCCGCTGCAGGGCCAGTTGCCGGCACAAGTACAGGCCCAGGTTGTGGCACCGGCCCCAGCGCAGGCCGCGCCCATCCCATCGATCCAGCAGGTGCTGGCCGCGCGCGTGGCCAAGGGGCCGGCCACCAACACCACCGAAACCACCATGCAGCCTGCCGCAGCCACCCTCCCCGCCATGGCGGCCGCTACCGACACGGCCACCCCGCCGCTGGCGGCGGCAGACCCCGGCGATGCTCCGGAAACGCCTGCAGCGCCGGCACCCGCCAGCGCAACGGCGGCCCTGCCCGCCGCGCCGGCCGCCGCCTTCACCGTGCCATCGCCAGATTTCGGCGCGGCACCGGCCGCTTCGCCCGCAACAGCCACTGCCGCCATCCCTGGCGCGCAAGTGGCCGCGCTGGTCGATGCCGTGGCCCGCGCCCGCGAGGATGGCCCTGGCGCTGCGGTGGCCGCGACCCTGGCCCACGGCACGTTCGGGCGCATCGATCTGGAATTTCGCCAGAAAGACGATGGCCTCACGGTGACGATGGCGAGCGCCGATCCCGGATTTGCCCCGGCCGTGCTGGCGGCCAGCCGGGCTGATACCGGCACCCTGGCGAACCAGAACGGCAGTGGGCAAACCGCCGGGTCCCAAACCTCCGGCAATGCCGCGCAAGGCCAGGCCCCCGGGCAGGGCCAGGCGCAAGGCCAGGCCAATGCCGGCAGCCAGGGGGGCGATGGCCGCCCGGCGCCGCGCGCGCCCGCACCCGAAACCACCAGCCAGTCCGCACGGCGTGGCAGCGGCAGTGGCGATGAAACCGATTCCGCGCAGGGCGGCGTGTTCGCCTGAACCCGCCCCTGCGCCCCTCGCGCCCTTTGCACCCGCAAGGCTGGTGTGAACCCGATGGCGATTTGAAGATCAAGGATCCGGCATGAGCGACAAGAAGGAAAAGGACAAGGACGCGCCCAAGAAGAAGAAGGGCGGTCCGATGGTGCTCATCGGCGTGGTCGTGGCCACCCTCGCGCTGGGCGGGGGCGGGGTCTATGCCCTGTTTGCCATGCACATCCTGGGCGGTCCGCAAGTGATCGTGCACGAAGACAACAAGCCCAAGCTGATCCGCAAGGGCGAGGAAGACCCCTATGCCCCCGTGGCCAAGGAAGGCGGCGAAGGCGAAGGCGGCGCCAAGGAAGTGGAAGGCGAAGGCGGCAGCGAATACCGCACCGTCTATTATTCGTTCTCCGACGATTTCACCTCGAATCTCAAGGACAGCGACCGACTGATCCAGGCCTCGATCGCGGCATCCACCCGGCGCGACTATCGCGTGGTGATGTGGATGAAGAAGCACGAGTTGGCGATCCGTTCGGCGCTGCTCACCGTGCTGGCCGATACGCCCGATACCGATGTGGAAACCACCCAGGGCAAGCAGCGCCTGCAAGCGCGCATGACCGCCGCGATCAACAAGGTGCTGACCGACACCGAAGGCTTTGGCGGCGTGGACGCGGTCTATTTCAAGCAGTTCATCGTGCAGTGACACACGGGAAATCCCCCGCTGGGGGCAATGGGGAACGAAGACGATGAAGCCTGAACGGGAATTCGTGGCAGAGCGCGTGGTGGCCCGCCACTGCGCGCAACTGCTGCGCCCCGGCCCGAGCCAGGCAGACCTGGTGACGGCATTGACGCGCACGGCCGAACGGTTCTCACGCGAGCTGGCAGGGGCCCTGGCCGGTTTGCTGGGCGGGGAAGAGCCGTCGGTGGAATGCAGCCGCCCGGAACGCACGGTCTATTCCGATTATGCCACGATGCAGGTGATGGGGCATCGCAACCTGGGCGCCTACACGCTGTTTGGTGCCGGCCCGGGGCAGCACCGCATCCTGGGCATGGTGGCGGGCGAAGCGGTGCTGCGCCTGGTGGATCGCGCCTTTGGCGGCGCCGGCATTGCCCCGCAACAATTGCCGCGCGAATTGCCACTGTCGGCCGAGCTGATGGTGCAGCGCCTGGAAGCGATGCTGGCCGGGCGCCTGGCCGCAGCGCTGGGCGCGGACGATGCCGGCGCCATCCGCCCGCTGCGCCGCGAGGGCAATATCGATCACCTGGCGCCCTTCGGCAACGATGAGAACATCGTGGCCCTGGTCTTTTCGATCACCGAGCCGGGCCGCCCGGCCTGGGCGATCGAAATGGCGTTTCCCTACGATACGCTGGCTGCGCTCTTTGCCAATGGCGAGCGTCCGCCCGCCAGCAGCGAACACGCCCCGGCCGATCCGCGTGACCAGCCATTTGCCGATGTGCCGCTGCCGCTCAGCGCGGTGCTGGTGGATATCCGCCTGCCGCTGGCGGCCATTTCGGCGCTGGAAGTGGGCCAGATCCTGCCCGTGCCGGTGGCGCGCGCCGTGCCTTTGCGCGTGGCCGGGCAAACCATCGCCCATGGCACCGTGGGCGCGGTGGATGATCGCCTGGCGGTGCAGCTTTCACAGGTTTTCTAGCTTTCTCTTTTTGGGGGTTCTCACAATGTCGTTTCAACCGCGCGGTTTCGATTTCCTCAAGGATGTCGACGTGCGCCTCACCGTCGAGTTGGGCCGCACCGAGATGAAGCTCAAGGACGTGCTGGCGCTGGGCGAGGAAAGCGTCGTCATGCTCGACCGGCTGACCGACGAACTGCTCGACGTGATGGTCAACGGCAAGCTGATCGCGCGCGGCGAAGTGGTCGCCCAGGGCGATCGCTTCGGCCTGCGCATCGTGGAGCTGGCCGGCACCGAAAACGCCCCGCGCAAGGACGTGGCGTGATGGTCTGGTACATTCTCAAGCTGCTCGTCGTGCTGCCGCTCATCGGCGGCCTCGCCTGGGGCTCGCTGCGCCTGGCCAAGCGTTTCGAAGGCAAGTTCGGCACCCCCACCGGGCAGCGCACCGTCAAGGTGATCGAAACGCAGATGCTCTCGCCCACCCTGCGCCTGGCGGTGATCGAATTCCACGACCGCGAGATTCTGGTCTCCACCTCCAAGACCGGCCTCGTCCGCCTGGCCGAAGCGCCCGCGCGCGCGCGGGAGCAGGACGCGTGAGCGCGATGAACCTCGACCACCCCGCTTCCACGAAAACGGCCGATCGTCTCCCCCTCCTCTTCAGAGGAGGGGGTCGGGGGGTGGTGCGCGCCCTTGCGCCGGCGCGTCAGGCCTTCACCACCCCCCAGCCCCGTCCTCTGAAGAGGAGGGGGAGCATCCTGCTCGCCCTCCTCTTCCTCCCGTCCCCGGCCCTGGCCCAAAGCACCCCCGGCGTAACCGCCATCCCCGGCGCGCTCGATCGCGCGTTCAGCCAGATTGCCGGGGCGCAGTCGCAGGGCAGCCTGTCGCTCTCGTTGCAGCTCCTGCTGATCATGGGGCTGCTCACGATCCTGCCCTCGCTGATCCTGATGATGACCAGCTTCACGCGCATCCTGGTGGTGCTTTCGATCCTGCGCACGGCGCTGGGGTTGCAGCAATCGCCGCCCAACCAGATCCTGATCGGGCTGTCGCTGTTCCTCTCGCTGTTCGTGATGGCACCCACGCTCGATCGGGTGAATGCCATCGCGATCCAGCCCTATTCGGCCGGGCAGATCAACGCCGAACAGGCGATCGGGGCGGCGGGCATGGAATTCCACGCCTTCATGGTGCACCAGACGCGCGAGCGCGACTTGCTGATGTTCACCGACATGGCCAAGGCGCCGCATTTCACCGCCAGCCGCGACATTCCCTTTTCCATCCTGCTGCCCGCCTTCGTCACCAGCGAGCTGAAAACCGCGTTCCAGATCGGCTTCATGCTGTTCCTGCCGTTCCTGGTGATCGACCTGGTGGTGTCCTCGGTGCTGATGAGCCTGGGGATGATGATGATGTCGCCCACGGTGGTGTCATTGCCGTTCAAGCTCTTGCTGTTCGTGCTGGTCGATGGCTGGGCGCTCTTGATGGGCAGCCTGGCATCGAGCTTCGGATAGGGGCGCAAGACCATGGACGATACCGCATCGCTCCTCGCCCTGGCTGATCGCATGCTGTGGATCACCGCGCTGGTCGCCGCCCCCGTGCTGATCGCGAGCCTCGCCGTGGGCCTCGTCGTGGGGATTATCCAGGCGGCCACCTCGGTGAACGAGCAGACGCTCACCTTCGTGCCCAAACTGGCGGTCACGGCCGTGATCCTGGTCCTGCTGGGCGGGGCCATGCTGGGCCTGATCGGCGATTTCATGAAAGACGTGTTCGCCCAGATCGCGGCTACCGGGCAATAAGGGGGCAATGGCGCCATGATTGCGCTCAACTTCGGGTTCGGCGCGCTGGAAGCGGAATTCTGGCGCATGGTCTTCCTGATGACGCGCTGCGGCGCTGCCTTGTTCGCCGTGCCGCTGTTCGGCAGCCAGCAAGTGCCGGCCAATGTGCGCGTGGTGCTGGCCGGCGCGCTGGCGGTGCTCTTGTGCAACTGGACGGCGATTGCCGCGCCACCGGCGCTGTTCTCGCTGCCCGGCCTGCTCGATGTGGCGGACGAAGTGGTGATTGGCCTGGCGCTGGGCTTTGTCCTGCAATTCGCCTTTGCCGCACCGGTCATTGCCGCCGAACTGATCGGGGCAAGCATGGGCATGAGCATCGCGACCGCCGCCGATCCTGTTTCGGGCGCGCATTCGCCCGCGCTGGGACAGTATTTCTCGGTCCTGCTGACGGTGATCTTCCTGGGCCTTGGCGCGCATCTGCAATGGTTTGCCCTGCTGGTGGAAAGCTATCGCGCGTTTCCGCCCGGTGGCGGGTGGTTCACGCCCGATCGCATGGGCCTGATCGCCGGGTTCGGCACGCAGATGTTCGTTTCGGCGCTGGCCATCGCGCTGCCGCTGGTGCTCTTGCTGCTGCTCGTCCAGTTGACGTTCGGGGTGCTGGCGCGTTCGGCGCCCAGCCTCAACATCTTTGCGCTGGGCCTGCCGCTGGGCGTGCTGGCGGGGATCGGCGCGCTCGTCGCCTCGGCACCGCTGGTCGCCGATGCATTGACCGATCTCGTCGCGCTCGGCCTGGGCCAGGCGCAGGCCCTGCTGGTGAAATAGCGCCATGGCCGAAGGCGAAGGCAGCGGCGAAAAGACATTCGCCCCAACCGAAAAGCGCAAACGCGATGCAGCCAGTAATGGCGATGTCCTGCGCTCGCGCGAACTGGGCACGGCGGCCGGCGTCCTGGCGGGCGTTGCCTGGCTATGGCTGGCCGGGCCGTGGATGCTGGGGCAACTGGGCCAGGTCACGCGCAGCGGCTTTGCCTGGGATCGCGATACGCTCGACCATTTCGATCCGGCGCAGCGGATTGCCGGCGCGCTGATCGCGGTGATGCCGCCGGTCCTGCTGCTCGGCGTGGCGCTGATGGCCGTGGCGCTGGTGTCGCAACTGGCCTTTTCCAACGGTCGGTGGAACGCGGGAAACCTGGCGCCCAAGGGTTCGCGGCTCGATCCGCTCAAGGGCCTCACCCGCATGTTCGGGATGCAGGGCCTGATCGAGCTGGGCAAGGGCCTGGCCAAGGTAATGCTGCTGGGGGTGCTGGCCTACATCTGGCTGCGTGGGCGGCTGGCAGCGCTGGTCGGGCTGGGCGGCGGGCAGATCACGCAAGGGGCGCTGGCAGGCCAGCTCGGCTATGCCTGGGACGCGGTGCTGTCGCTGCTGGTGCTGCTTTCGGCAGGGCTGGTGATCATCGCGCTGATCGATTTCCCGGTGCAGTTCGTGCGCCGCTTCATGCGCCTGCGCATGAGCCTTCAGGACATTCGCGACGAAACCAAGGAAAGCGAAGGGTCGCCCGAAAAGAGGGCCGCCATCCGCGGCCGCCAGCGCCAGATCGCCATGGCCGGCGTCAACAAGGCGATGCGCGATGCGCAGTTCGTGATCACCAACCCCACCCACTTTGCCGTGGCGCTGGCCTATGATCCGCAAGTGGCGCCCGCCCCGATCGTGCTCGCCAAGGGGCGCGGGGAAAAGGCGCTGGCGATGCGCGAACTGGCCGCCGAACTTTCCGTGCCCACGCTGGAATATCCGGCGCTGGCCCGCTCGGTCTATTACACCACGCGCGAACGCCAGGTGATCCGCGAGGAACTCTATGGCCCGATCGCGGCAATCCTGGCCTTCGTCATGTCGCTCAAGCGCGGGGAAACGCCGCCTGCCCCGATGGTCAATGTGCCGGTGTCGCTGCGTTTCGATGCCGATGGACGGCCCGAGACGATTACCCCTTAATCCGCTCAACAAACGGCCGTTCTTGGCGGTATGACCACGACCTCATCGACCACCACGTCGTCCACCTCGTCGTCCTCCGCCACGGCCAAGCTGCTGGCGTCGCTGGGCAGCAGCACGATCGACAGCTCCGGCCTTGCCGAACAGCTTTCCGCCGCGCAATTCGCCGCGCGGATCGATGCGGTCACGGCCAAGCAGAACAAGATCGCCACGCAGATCTCCGATGCCTCGACGCTCAAGTCGATGCTCAACTCGCTGGCCACGTCGCTGGGCACGCGCGTGCGCGAAGGCGATCTGGCGATCACCCCCACCATCACCAACACGGCCGTGGCCACGGTGACCAAGGGCACGTTCAGCGGCAGCGGCACCTCCACCTTGGAAGTGACTCAGCTGGCCAAGGGGCAAACGCTGGTTAGCCCGACCATGGCCTCGGCGGCCAGCGCGGTGGGTTCGGGCACGTTCACGCTGCGCTTCGGCACGGTGGCCAGCGGCGCCTTTACCGCCGACAGCAGCCGCAACCAGGTGGATATCACGCTGACCAGCAGCGACACGCTCACCACCCTGGCGCAAAAGATCAATGCCGCGAACGCGGGCGTTTCGGCCTATGTCGCCACCGGGGCATCGGGCGCGCAGCTGGTGATCAAGGGGGCGGACGGCGCAGCCAACGGCTTCCAGATCGAAACCACGCCCGACGCGGGCGATACCACGCTGTCCACCCTGGCCTGGACGCCCAGCGACACCACGCGGATCAAGTCCACGGCCACCGATGCGATCTATTCGCTCGATGGCGTGTCGCGCACGTCCACGTCCAATACCATCACCGACGCCGCGCCCGGCGTCTCGCTCAAGCTGACCGGCACCAACGTCGGCGCGCCCACCACGATCGGCTTTTCCGATCCGTCCAGCGCGATCCAGACGGCGATGAGCGACCTGGTCAGCGCGCTGAACGAAGTGGTCAGCACGCTGACATCGGATACCGATGCCAACAGCGGCTCGCTCAACAACAACGCCGGCGCGCGATCGCTGCGCCAGACGCTCAGCACGCTGTCGAGCACGGTGGTCATGCCCAATGCAGCCTCTGGCCAGCCGAAAACGCTGGGTGACCTCGGCCTCAAGATCAACCGCGACGGCACGTTCGCCCTCGATACCGACGTGCTGACCAAGACGATGACAAACAGCCCCAGCGGCGTCACGGCGATGTTCACCAACGGCGTCTATGGCGTCTACGCCACGTTCGACAAGATTTCGCGTAACGTGGCGTCCACCACCGATCCGGGCTCGCTGGGCGGGGTGATCGCGTCGCTCAGCACCAAGCAGACCACGCTGGCCACCCAGCTTTCCGATCTGCAGACCAAGCAGGAAACGCTGCGCACCCAGCTGGTCACGCGCTATGCCACCCTGGCCACCAAGGTTTCGGATTCCCAATCCACGCTGACGTTCCTGACCAACCAGATCACGGCGTGGAACAACAAGTCGAGCTGACATGCGCCATCACCGCGATCCTGGGGAAGCCTATCGCCGCGTCGATTTCGAAGCGCGGGTGCGCGGCGCCAACCCGCGCCAGCTGGTGGACTTGTGCCTGGAACAGGTGGCAGGCTCGCTCGGCCGCGCGATCTATGCCGAACGCACCGGCGACAACGCCGCCAAAAGCGCCGCGCTCACCCGCGCGGTTTCCGCGCTCACCGCGTTGCAGATGGGTGTCGATGGCGAAAGCCCGGCCGGGCCGGCGCTGATCCAGCTCTACCAGTCGGCCCGCCGCACCGTGCTCGACAGCGCACTGCGCTTTGACGGTGCCAAGATGGAAACCATCCGCAAGGATTTCCTGGAAATCCGCCAGGCCATGATGGGCCACTGATCGCCCGCCGGCCCTCTCGCCCTCTCGTCCTCATCCCCCGATCACAGGCCAAGGCCCGGTGCAGCGATCCTGCCCCGGGCCTTGGCACATGCAGCGCGGCGGCCCACAGAAAAGCCCGGCGCTGCGGGGGCACGCAGCGCCGGGCAAGATCCGGGCATGGTCCGGGGGCGGACCATGCCCGGCTATGGCCAGGAGGGGGATTGGCCAGAAAACGCGAAGGCGGTCAGTTCTGGTTGCACAGCGCGATGACGGCCGCTCCCAGGTCGTCGAGCGAAACCTGGCGGCCTGCGGCACCCAGGTCGATCGCGGCGGCGGGCGCTTCGTTCACCAGCGCGGTCTTTGGGTCCTGCACGATCGTGTCCATGCCGCTGTCACGCAGCAGCTTCAGGCCCTTGGCGCCGTCGTTGCCCATGCCGGTCAGCACGGCGCCCACCGCGGGGATGCCGGCCCGCGCGATGGAGCCATAGAGCAGGTTGGCCGAAGGCCGCGAACCTTCCACCGGCTCGCGCTCCATCAGGCGGATCTTGGGCGGCTGGCCCGGTTCGATCACCACGTGGCGTTCGGGGTCGGCGGCAATATGGATCGTGCCCTGCGCCAGCGCCGCGCCATCGCGGGCGATCTTCACGCTGCACCCCAGATCGGTATCCAGCCGCTTGATGAAGGTTTCGGCCAGCATCGGTTCGGTTTGCAGGCAGATCACCGTGGGCGGGCATTCGTCGGGCCATTCCGACAGGATCGTGGTCAGGGCGTCGATCCCGCCCATCGAGGCGCTGAACGCCACGAAGCGGCCGTTCCAGCTGAACTTGGGCGCTTCGGCAGCAGCCGCTTCGCGCTTGGCCTGCAGCTTCGAGCGGTCGCGCACGTTGCTGTTGGCCGCCGCCAGCACGATCTTGCCCAGCTTGCCCACGGTCTTGGCAAACTGTTCGGGCGTGGCTTTCAAGGGCTTGGGAAAGCATTCCACCGCGCCCAGCTCGAACGCCTTGAGCGAGGTTTCGGTGCCGGCCTGCGTGAGGCTGGAGAGCATCACCACCGGCAGCGGATTGCTGCCCATCAGTTCTTCCAGGAACTCGATGCCGCTCATCCCGGGCATTTCAACGTCCAGGGTGATCACGTTGGGCTTGAGATCCGCGATGCGATCGCGCGCATCGGCCGCACTGGAGGCAGCGCCGACGACGACGACATTCTTGGTCTGATCGAGGATGTCCGAAAACAGCGCGCGCATTGCCGCTGAGTCGTCCACCACAAGAACGCGAGCTTCGTGCATGGATCGTGAAACCTTCGTCTGGGCGCCAACTGCCCGGCGCCATCTGCCCAACTTCCTTACAGAGGCAGGCCAGTGCAAATTCCATCCGCGCCCCTAGGTATCTCACCCTAAGTCGGCGGAAAGCGCGCCTTTCCCCATTCCCGCTAAGCCTTTGTCGAACGCCCGCCACCGTGTCGCCACGGCCCGCGCCAAACCCTTGGCACATGGCCGATTCGCCCACGCCGCGGCCGATGAAGATGTCCTTGCGTTATCGAGGGGAAACCGACGCGATGCCCACGATCACCCTGCCACCGCGCTGCGACCGGGCGGCCGCCGAAGCGCTGCTGCCCGAATTGATTGCCGCGCTGGGCGCCGGCCCGATGCAGATCGACGGCACGGCCTGCACCCACGTGGGCCAGGCCATGTTCCAGGTGCTGGTCAGCGCCCGCCGCAGTGGCGATGGCGCGGTGATCGATCCCTCGCCCGCCTTGCGCGAAACGGCCCGCCAGATCGGACTGGAAGCCGAACTGTTCGATGGAGCCCAAGCATGAACGCCGAGGAAATCCAGGCGATCTTCTTCGCCGAGTGCGAAGAATCGCTCGCTGCGGCCGAACAGGGCCTGGCCGCCTGCAAGGAAGGCACCCAGGATGCCGACACCGTCAACGCGGTGTTCCGCGGCGTCCACTCGATCAAGGGCGGCGCCGGGGCATTCGGCTTCATCGCGCTGCAGGCCTATACCCACACGTTCGAAACGCTGCTGTCTGACGTGCGCGATGGCACCGTGGCGATTACCGAGCCGCTGATCGACCTGCTGCTGCGCGCGCTCGACACGCTCAGCGACCATGTCATGGCCGCGCGCGGCCAGGGCGAGACGCCCGACGATGCCGCGCTCCAGGCCGAACTCACCGCCGCCATGGCCGCCAACGCCGGTGGCGCAGCGCCGGCCGCGCATGCCCCGGCGGCAGAGCCGGCGCCGGCCGAACCGGCCAGCAGCAGCAGCTTCGACGACGACATGGGCCTCGATTTCGATTCGATGCTCGACAGCATTGCCGGCGCCATGGCCGGTGGTGGCACGGCCGACGACGACGGCGAAGACCAGGCCGACCAGGCCGCGTCGACGTGGATCGTCAAGATCCGCCCCCATGCCGGCGCCATGCGCAATGGCAGCGAACCGATGCTGATGCTGCGCGAAGTGCTCGAACTGGGCGGCGTCTGCGCGGAATGCGATGTGTCCGCCGTGCCCCATCTCGATGCGCTCGATCCCGGCGTCGGCTATCTGGGCTGGACGTTCCGCATGCCCGCCAGCGTCGACGACGCGGCGGTGCGCGACATCTTCGATTTCGTGGGTGACGATTGCGAGATCGCGATCGGTGCCGATGCCGCCATGCCGGCGGTGCGCCTGCCCGCGGCCGCGCCGCCGCCGGCCCCGGCCGCGGCCGCGCCGCCCCCCGCACCCGCGCCTGCCCCGGCAGCACCCGCAGCCCCTGCAACGGCGGCCCCGGCTGCCGAGGCGCCGGCCGCGCCGGCCGCTGCGGCCACCCCGGCTGCAGCCCCGCCCCCGCCCGCCGCCGCGGCCCCTTCGGCCGCCGGCGCGCCGCCCGCGCCGCCTGCTCCCGGCCAATCGATCCGCATCGAACTGTCCAAGCTCGACAAGCTGATCGACGCCGTGGGCGAGCTGGTCATCGCCCAGGCGATGATGGCCCAGCGCCTGTCGAGCGAGGGCCTGGCCGCCAGCGAGGAAATCGCCGTGCTCGACGGCCTCACGCGCGATATCCAGGAAAGCGCCATGGCCATCCGCGCCCAGCCGATCGGCTCGGTGTTCAGCCGCGTGCCGCGCATCATGCGCGAACTTTCTGCCAGCACCGGCAAGCACGTGCGGCTGGAAGTTTCGGGCGAAAGCACCGAGCTCGACAAGACGGTGATCGAACGCCTGGGCGAACCGCTCACCCACCTTATCCGCAATGCGGTGGACCACGGCATCGAAAAGCCCGAGGAACGCATCGCCGCGGGCAAGAGCGCGGAAGGCACGCTCACCCTTTCGGCCGAGCATCGTTCGGGCCGCATCCTCATCCGCATCGGTGACGACGGGCGCGGCATCAACCGCGAGCGCGTGCTGGCCAAGGCGATCGAAAAGGGCCTGGTCGCCCCTGATGCGCAGCTGTCCAAGGAAGAGATCGACCTGCTGATCTTTGCTCCCGGCTTTTCCACGGCACAGACCGTGTCCAACATTTCCGGGCGCGGCGTGGGCATGGACGTGGTGCGCCAGAACGTGAAGGACCTGGGCGGGCGCATCACCATCGAATCCGAACACGGCGTGGGCACCACGTTCACGCTGACCCTGCCGCTCACCCTGGCCATTTCCGATGGCATGGTCGTCAACGTCGGGGATCAGACGCTGGTCGTGCCGCTGGCCAACGTGGTGGAATCGCTGCGCCCTTCGGTGGAAGACGTGAAGGGACTGGGTTCCAACCGCGCGATGATGAACGTGCGCGGCCGCTTCATCCCCGTGGTGCCGCTGCACGTGGCGGTGGGCGCCAATGGCGCGGTCGAACTGCCGCAGGATGGCGTGCTGATCGTGGTGGAAACCGAAGGCGCGGGCCGCGCGGCCCTGCTGGTGGATTCGATCGTCGACCAGCGCCAGGTCGTGATCAAGAGCCTCGACACGCACTACCGCTCGGTAGAGGGCGTGGCCGGCGCCACGATCCTGGGCGATGGCCGCGTCGCGCTGATCGTCGACGTCGATGGCCTGGTCGCCCGCAGCCTGGCCGAACACGGCCAGATGGACCTCTCGCATCCGCATGGCCTGGCCGAAGCGGCATGAGCGTTCAATCCGCCTTTGAAGCGAGCCTGCCCGGCGTGAGCCCGGGGGTCTACGACGCCGCCGACTTCAAGGCGGTGAGCGAGATCGCCCATCGCGAGGCCGGCATCGTGCTGCCGCCGGGCAAGGCCATGCTGGTCTATTCGCGGCTGGCCCCGCTGGTGCGCGATTCGGGTTGCCAGACCTTTGGCGCCTATGTCCTGCGCATCCGCGAGGATGCGGCCGAACGCACCAAGGCGATCTGCGCGCTCACCACCAACCACACCTTCTTCTATCGCGAAGCCCATCATTTCGAACACTTTGCCGAAGTGGTGCGCCCGCAGTTGATCGAGCAACTCGATCGCGGCGGCAAAGTGCGGATCTGGTCGGCCGGCTGCTCCAGCGGCGAGGAAATCTGGTCGCTGGTCATGACGTTCCTGGGCCCCGACCGGGGCGAAGGGCTCAAGCTGGCGCGGCGCGACATCCGCATCCTCGCCAGCGACATCGCCACCCACGCCATCACCAAGGCGCAGGCGGCGCGCTATCGCCAGGAAGACTTGAAGCCCGTGCCCGAGCCGCTGCGCCGGGCCTGGACGGTGCCCGACGGCACCGACGCCACGATCGCCCCGGAAGCCCAAGCCCTGCTGCGCTTCCGCCACCTCAACCTTCTGGGCGATTGGCCGATGGCCGGCGCCTTTGATGTGATCTTCTGCCGCAACGTCATGATCTATTTCGACAACCCAACCAAGGAACGGCTCGTGGCGCGCTTTGCGGAAAAGCTTGTGCGTGGCGGCCATCTTTACATCGGCCATAGCGAGCGGGTCACTGGCCCGGCTCTGGAGACGCTGTCCAACATGGGACCAACGATCTATTCGAGGAGGGCAGCATGACCATCCGCGTGGTGATTGTCGAGGATTCGCCCACGATGCGGGCCATCCTCATGAACCGGCTGTCCAAGGAACCCGATATCGAAGTGGTGGCCGCCGCCGCCAATGCCGCCGAAGGGCGGCAGATGATCCGCGAGCTGGACCCCGACGTGGTCACGCTCGACGTGGAAATGCCCGGCATGAACGGCCTGGATTTCCTGGAAAAGATCATGCAGCTGCGACCCACCCCGGTGATCATCGTCTCGGGCGCCACCCAGCAGGGCAACGATACCACGGCCCGCGCGCTCGCGCTGGGTGCAGTGGATTGCTATGCCAAGAGCGAGATGGGCCAGGGCATGACGCTGGAAGACAGCGGGCGCCTGGCCAACATGATCCGCAGCGCGTCCAAAGTGCGGTTTGCCCCGCGCGGTGCCCCCGCGCCGGCCGTGCCGACCAGCCGCATCGCCAGCCAGGCACGCCTGTCGATTGCCGATCGGCCGCGCCTGATCGCGATCGGTTCGTCCACCGGCGGGGTGGAAGCCTTGCAGATCCTGCTGTCGGATTTCCCGGCCGATTGCCCGCCCACGCTGATCGTGCAGCACATCAACGAACGCTTCGCCCCGGCCGTGGCGCGCACGCTCGACCAGAACTGCCCGCCCCGCATCCAGCTGGCCGAACCCGACATGCCGCTGCGCGAGGGCAACGTCTACCTGGCACCGGGCGACGATCGGCACCTGGGCATCGGCGGCACCACCAACCTGCATGCCAAGCTGCGGCGGGGCGAACCGGTTTCGGGGCACCTGCCCTCGGTGGACGTGCTGTTTTCCTCCGTCGCCGAAGTCGTCGGCGCCCAGGCCGTGGGCATCCTGCTCACCGGCATGGGGTCCGACGGGGCCAAGGGCCTGCTGGCCATGGCGCAAAAAGGCGCGCGCACCATTGCCCAGGACGAGGCGACCTGCACCGTCTTTGGCATGCCGCGCGCGGCGATCTCACTGGGTGCGGCCAAAGTGGTGGCGCCGATCGGGCATATCGCCCGCCACGCATTCAGCAAGGCGGCCTGAGCCATGTTCCACAAACCCATCCTGCCCAATCCCAGTGGGCTCGAACGCGTCACGGTGATGCAGGGTCAGGCGCTGGCCAGTGCCGACGGCACCGTGGAATTTTCCACCGTGCTGGGCAGTTGCGTGGCCACATGCCTGTTCGATCCCGATGCGCGGGTGGGCGGCATGAACCACTTCCTGCTCGCCGAGCCGCCCGCCGGCTACGACACGGCAGTCGACGAACACTATGGCCTTTTCCTGATGGAACTTCTGGTCAACGAGATGCTGGCCAAGGGTGCCCGCAAGTCCAAGCTCAAGGCCCACCTCTATGGCGGCGCCAACGTCAACCGCAACATGATGAAGATCGGCTCGGTCAATGCCGAGTTCGCGCGCAAGTTCCTGGCCAACGAAGGGATCGCGCTGATGCGCGAGGACCTGGGCGGAACGCAGGCGCGGCGTGTCGATTTCCGCCCGGCATCGGGCCAGGTCCGCCTCCGCACTGTGGAAGACCGGCTTGCGCCCCCTGTCCAACCCACCGCACGTCCGGCCGTATCGCTCGGCGACGTCGAACTGTTCTGAATGGAAAAGCGAGTCCAGGCATGACCAATACCACCCGGATCCTTACCGTAGACGACAGCCCGTCGATGCGGGCCCTGCTCAACCACGCACTCACCTCGCAAGGCTTCGACGTGTCCCAGGCCGAGGACGGCATGGCCGCGCTCGACTGGCTGGCACTCAATGAAGTCGATGTGGTGATCACCGACATCAACATGCCCCGGCTTGACGGGTTCGGCCTCATCGAGCGCCTGCGCGAGGGCAGCCGCCACCGCGACCGCCCGATCCTGGTGCTGACCACCGAAAGCTCGGAAGAGAAAAAGGCCCGCGCCCGTGCGGCGGGGGCCACCGGCTGGATCGTCAAGCCGTTCGATCCAGCCAAGCTGGTCGCGGCCGTGCGCCGCGTCTCGCACTGACCGTCACCGCAACCCCGATGGGAGACATGCAATGATCCGCGAACTGATCACTTTCGAAGTGGAAGGCCAGGTCTTCGGGCTTGATATCATGGCCATTCGCGAAATTCGCGCATGGACGCCAACCACGCGCCTGCCGCGCGTGCCGCACTATGTGGCCGGGGTCGTCAACCTGCGCGGTACCGTGCTGCCGGTGGTCGATCTCGCCGCGCGGCTGGGCTGGCGCGCCACCGAGCCAACGCCGCGCCACGCGATCATCGTCACCCAGCTGGGCAGCCAGATCGGCGGCTGGATCGTCGATTCGGTCAGCGACATCGTCACCGTGCCGGACGAGGCGATGCAGCCCCCGCCGCCCTCTTCGGGCAGCGACACGGTGGTTCCGTTCCTGGATGGCCTTGCCGCGATCGAGGACAAGATGGTCATGGTGCTCAACCTGGCGGCCCTGGCCGACAGCGATTCCATGGCTGAAGCGGCCTGATCCGACACCATCTGACGCGACGTCCCGGAGAGCCTTTCGATGCCCATCGACACGACCGACCTTTGGCCCGAGCCCGATCCGGGCGCGCATCCGGGTGGAGCCGCGGCCGGCGGCCAATCCGTGCAAGCGGTCGATGCTGACGGCTTCGTGCCTTTCGACGCCGTGCCCGTGCCCAGTGCCAGCCAGGCCGAAACCGACCAGCATGCAGCCGACCTGCGCGATGCCACGCACCAGCAGATCGCCGTGGTGCTGGAGGAACTGGCCCTGGAAGTGGAAGACCTGGGCGGGCGCCTGTGCACCGACATGGAGATCGCCACGCGGCACATGGACGTGCTTCAGGCGATCGACCTGATCGCGCAAAAGCAGCGCTCGCTCGCCAAGCTGCTGGAAGCCGACTGCCCGGTCAAGGCGATCGAGCAGATCGGGATCGACGTGCTGCGCGACCGCATGCGCATGTTCCATTGATGCGGCCAGTGCCCAGCGCAGGCCAGCCGGCGTAAAAAAACGTCGCTGGCGCGCCAGGGTGCTGGACTTGGCCCGTGCCCCTCGTCCATGGAGATGGCATGTGGCAACTTTACCAGTTTCCCCTTTGCCCGTTCAGCCGCAAGGTTCGGCTGCTCATGGCGGAAAAGGGCATCCCCTATGAACTGATCCGTGAAAATCCCTGGGATTATCGCGAAGAATTCCAGAAGCTGAACCCTGCCGTGCGCACCCCGGTGCTGCGCGACGAAGGGCGCGGCATCACCCTGGTCGATAGCCGGGCGATCTGCGAATACCTGGAAGAGACCAACGACAAGAACCCGATGATCAACGGCACGGCCACCAACCGCGCCGAGATTCGCCGCCTCGTGGCCCTGTTCGATGAAAACTTCTTCGCCGACGTGACCATGCCCTTGCTGGAAGAGCGGATGAAGAAGCGGCTGGTCTATCGCCAGTCCCCCGATTCGCGCGCCCTGCGCGAAGCACTGCGCCTGGCGCACGACCATCTCTATTATATCGACCACCTGATCGATAACCGGCCCTGGCTGGCGGGATCGACGATGAGCCTGGCTGACCTGACGGCCGCGGCCCAGCTTTCGGTGGCCGATTACCTGGGCGGCATCGACTGGAACGGCCACGAACAGGCGCGCGACTGGTATGCCGTGTTCAAAAGCCGGCCAAGCTTTCGCCCGCTGCTGTCCGAACGGATGGACGTGATCCAGCCGCCCGCGCACTATGCCGATGTGAACGCGTAAGGGGCCTGGATGCGCCAAGATCCTCCCCATCCCGGATGGGGAGATGGCAGGCCGCAGGCCTGACGGAGGGGTGAACGCTCGCGCAACGCGGGAAAGAGCCCCCTCCACCACCCGCTTCGCGGGCGGTACCCCTCCCCGCCGCTACGCAGCAGGGAGGATCGGCCATGGCGCCTCTTACCCCAGGCTTTTCACACCGAAACGCCCCGCCTTGCGATAGCGCAGCATCCAGCGGTCGAGCAGCAGCCCGAGCGGCCGTGCGCGCAGGCCCAGGTCGGCCAGGCCAGGCAGAGTGCCGCTGGCAACACTACCGGCCTTGAGCAGGGCCAGCTGGTCGCGCGAAAGCGGCGTGCCGGGCAGGCTGGCGAAAAGGCCAGCCGCGGCATCGCCCACCGGCACCAGCACCGGCTTGCGCCCTTGGGCCGCGGCAATGCGCTGGTTGATTTCCAGCATGGTCAGCACTTCGGGGCCCGCCAGTTCAAAAGTCTTGCCGGCATGGCTGGCAAAATCGTCGAGGATCGTGGCCACCGCGCAGGCGGCGTCGTCCACGAACAGCGGCTGCAGCCGCGCGTCCGGCCCGAACACCGGCACCACCGGGAACTGGCTGATCACTTTGGCAAAAAGGTTGAGGAACGTGTCGTCCTGGCCGAACAGGATCGAAGGGCGCACCACCACCGCGCCGGGGAAAGCCTCGGCCACGACCACTTCGCCTTCGGCCTTGGTGCGGGCATAGCCCACGTTCGACGTGCGATCGGCGCCGATCGCCGAAACATGCACGAACGCTTGGGCACCGGCCGCCTTGGCCAGCGCCGCCACGCGGCCGGCGCCGCGTCCCTGCACGGCATCGAGATCACCCTTGAACGCACCCACCAGGTTGACCACGGCATCGGCGCCCAGGAACGCGGCGGCGAGCGAGCGTTCGTTCTGCACGTTCACGCGCAGGAACTGCACCTGCCCCAGGTTGCCCAGCGCCTTGATCGCATAGCCGCGCTCGACATGGCGGCTGCACACGCGCAGGCGCGCGCCGCGCGCCAGCAGTTCCTGCGCCAGATGGCTGCCGAAAAAGCCGCTGCCACCCACCAGCACCACCAGCTTGTCTGCCAGATCGCGCCCGCCTGCCTTGCCTGGATTTGCGTTGCTCATTGCCTGCCTGTCCATTTCGCCGAGTTCATGTCACGCCACGGGAAACGGCACAGCCGCCAACCCGCAATACACATGGCCAGCCTTTGGCACAGGCCCGCCCCCGGCTTCAATGCTCCGTATCAACGCGGGTGCCCACCAGCGGCAAAATTGTGCGGCTGTGGAAAAAAAGATGACAGCGAAATGGCAAAACCCGTGTTGACACCCCCCGGCCTCACCCGTATTGGCCCACTCCACCGACGGAGAGCGCTTCCAGCCTCTTCCGAAGAGAAAGTGCCCAGGTGGCGGAATTGGTAGACGCACCGTCTTCAGGTGGCGGCGCTCGTAAGGGCGTGGAGGTTCGAGTCCTCTCCTGGGCACCATCTCGCATTCCACGGACGTCCGCAAACGTCCGTGAAGTGGCTGAAATCAGCCAAATTTTGTGCTATGATCGTCCGATCAAATCCGGGCGAATTCGGCACCAATCGGGAACAATGCGGGTATATCCGAGGGTATCGATATTCGTCCCTAGCTAGGACGATACCCTCATGGGAACCCTGTTTGTCACCACCATCGCCAGCGCCAAACCGCATGAGCGCGACTATAAGCTGTCGGACGGCGGTGGCCTCTATCTCCTCGTCCGCCCCAACGGCACGAAGCTGTGGCGCCTCAATTACCGCTATCTTGAAAAGCATCGTACGCTTGCATTCGGAGCCTGGCCCGAAGTCAGCCTCGCTGACGCCCGCGCTCGCCGAGATGACGCGCGGCGGTTGCTCGCAGCAGGCATCGATCCTTCACACCAGCAGAAAGTCGATGCCGCCCGCGCTCGCGTCGAAGAAAACGACACTTTCAAGATTGTCGCCGAGGAGTGGGTGGCAAAGAACGTGCGCGAGGGCATGGCCGAGATAACGCTCAGCAAACTGCGTTGGCTCCTCGACAAGGCTTATCCACGAATCGGAAATCGCCCAGTAGCCAAGATCAATGCGCAAGAGGTCCTAGCCGTTCTGCGCGCGGTCGAGGCGACAGGCCGCCATGAAAGCGCTCGGCGCATGCGTAGCGTACTCAGCAGAGTCTTCCGCTACGCTATCGCCACAACGCGGGCAGAGCGGGACCCGGCGCGCGATCTACGCGGCGCATTGGCTGTTCCCAAAGCCAAACATCTTGCCGCCATCACCACCGAGGATCGGGCCGGAGATCTCATGCGCGCGATCGAAGGCTATTCCGGGCATGCCATCACGCTGTTCGCTTTGAAGCTGTCAGCACACCTCTTCGTGCGCCCCGGCGAACTTCGGCAGGCCGAATGGGCAGAGTTCGATTTCGACCGGAGCGTGTGGAATATTCCAGCCGAGAAGATGAAAATGCGTCGGCCGCACCGCGTCCCTTTATCATCACAGGTTGCAGGTCTGTTTGAGGACCTGTGGGACCTGACAGGCCAAGGCCGCTATTGCTTTCCATCATTCCGCACCTCTGCCCGGCCCATGTCGGAAAACACGGTCAATGCTGCATTGAGGGCCCTTGGGTTTGGGAAAGACGAAATGACCGCGCATGGCTTTCGGGCAATGGCGGCCACGCTTCTCAACGAGACCGGACGTTTCAATCCAGATGCGATTGAGCGCCAGTTGGCGCATATGGAAAACAACGGGGTCCGCCGCGCGTATACGCGGGGAGAGTACTGGAATGAGCGAGTGGCATTGATGCAGTTCTGGTCGGACGAGCTGGACCGCTTGCGCAATGGCGCAAAGGTGCTCAAGCCCAACTTCGGTGGCCAAAAGTCTTTCGCCTCGGGATAGCCCCTCCGAAACCTCAGTGCTCAGATTTATGCAAGATATGCCACGCCACGGCGGATTTGTCCTGAGACTGAAGCGATCGTTAGCGCTTCACAATCGTGCTCAAGTTGCCTTTGGCTATGCCATTTGATCCAAGGTGTTGACGCTGCCCCGCCTGTGGCGCAGCCGCGCTCTAGCCGCGCTCTAGCCGCGCCTGAGCTCCGACCCAGCGACCTGCGGCATCTCGTCGACATGGCCGTCACGATCGCCGGCAACGGCGTTCCACTGCGCAGTCCGTCGCAAGGCCCTAGGCGGCCCGGCCGGGGCTGTGGCAGGGCGGCGCCATGCGCATCCCCCTGCTCGCCTCGTGCCTTGCCGCCCTCATCCTTTCCCCCGCCCCAGCGCTTGCCTGGGGCAGCGAAGGGCACCAGGTCGTCGCCTTGATCGCGCGCCAGTATCTCAAGCCCGAGGCGCGGCGCCGCGTCGATGCGATCCTTGCCACCGACCAGGACACCTTGACCGCCCCGGACATGGCCGCACGCGCCACTTGGGCCGACGCCTGGCGCCGCGAGCACAAGGACTCCGAGAACTGGCACTTCGCCGACATCGAGCTCGACGATGGCGACCTGGCCAAGGCCTGCCCCGAAAGCCCGCCCAGCGACGCGCCGGCCAGCGCCGGCCCGGCCACCGAGTGCATCGTGACCAAGCTCGAGCAATTCACCCGCGAACTGGCCGCGCCAGCCACCAGTCCGCAGGAGCGGCTGCTGGCGCTCAAGTTCGTGCTGCATTTCGTGGGCGATCTGCACCAGCCCCTGCATGCGTCGGACAACCACGACCGGGGCGGCAACTGCGTGGCCCTGGCCCTTGGTGGCCCGCGCACGGTCAACCTCCACGGCTATTGGGACACCGTGGTGGTCGGCGAGATCGATCCCGACGCGAAAGCCCTGGCCAAGCAGCTGGGCAAGCGGATCACGCGGCAGGAGATGGCGGCCTGGTCAACCGGCACGCCCGAAGATTGGGCGCGCGAATCGTTCGGCCTCGCCAAGCAGGTTGTCTACACGGTTCAGTCCCAGCCCGGTTGCGACGACACACGCGCGCCCATCGCGCTGCCGGCCGGCTATGATGGCCAGGCGCGGCGCGTTGCGGCTGAGCAATTGGCAAAGGCCGGTTGGCGCCTCGCGCAGGTACTCAATCGGGCGTTGGCGCCTGTGGCGGACGCCGGTGCAAGAGGATAACCCTCATCGCCGCTCCGCACAGCTGACCTACTTGATGGAAAGCAGAAGTTGCGCGCCCAATGGAGTATTGGCACAAAGGCGATATGCACGACTTCAACATTATAGATGTGCCAGCGCTGCTGGCCACGCCTGTTTCGAGCTACGACAGTGCCGGCAGGCAAGTTCCCGATGATGGTGAGTGGCACCGAAGGGCCGTTGAGACTGACTATATTCTTGCAAAGTTTCTTGTCGCAAAGGGGCTTATCCTCGGAACGACAAACGTCGAGCTTACGCCCATGCTGACCATCAAGTTCTCCGAATTGACAGCCGAAGGCAAAGAATTTGCACGCGAGGCTGTCGCTAAATGGCAAACATCAATGGATCGTCCGTCAGCCAAGCTTACTGATGCAGGCTTGGAGAGGCGCTGGCAGAAGTTTAAAGCCAAGATCGCGTGATGTTTGAAAGTGGGCGCATCCATTCATCTGCCCGCCCATCGATCCCCGGTGCGCTCGATCGATAGCGAACCCGGCCAGGTTCGGCACAGCGCAAACGCCGCCTTGGGCTCGCCGTCCAACCAGGCGCCCCATTGATCCGGCCGCAGCACCACCGGCATGCGATCGTGCACGTCGGTCATCAAGGCGCTGCTCTCCACCATGACCATGGCATAGGTCTGCCCCCATTCGGCGGTCTGGCGCCAGATCCCGCCGATGGCAAAGACCTCGCCGCCCGGCATGCCATACCAGGTGCGCGTCATGCGGCCCGCTTCGCCTTCTGGCTCGGCCCACTGGCTCACCGGGATCAAGCAGCGTCGCCGGGCGAAGCTGTCGCGCCAGAACGGCGTGTGCAGCTTGTCGTCGCGCGCATTGGTGACCGGCTTGGGCTTGAGCGGTTGGCCCTGTTTGCCCTTGAGCACCAAGGGAAAGCCCCAATTCATCGCGCCCACGCGACCATGCGCGACAACCAGGCCGGGATAGCCCGGATAGACCTCCTCGGCATGGTTCACGCCCGGCACGGCCTCGGCCGCAAAGATATGGGCGACTTCGGCTTGGTTGGCGCGCAGGCGATACAAATTGCACATCGCCCCGGTGTCTGCCGCCCGCCGCGCAGAGTCAAATCGCGGGCCGGCTTGCGCGTTTGTTCCTATTATGTTCCAATATCGCCATGGAACGAATCGACCTCGACATCATGGCGGACGCGATCCTCGAGGCCCCAGGCTGGGCGCGCGTCGGCATTACCGCCCCTTCCCCCAGCTTGCGCGAGGACGCTGCGCGCGAGCTCGCCGGCGCCATCGCCGAACGCCTGCAGGCCGCGCCGCCCAAAGCCGAGCAACTCGGCCTGAAACTGTGACGCAAGATGCCGCGCTGGAATGCGGCGGGCCTGATGGAGCCCACCTCGCTCACCGATGCCGCCGCGCTGCGCCTGGTCGTGCGCCCGGTCTGTCGCTGCGGGCATTCCATGACGTTCGATCCCCACGGCTTGTGGTGGCATTTCCAGCGGCGCGGATGGAATGACCACCTGCCCGAAGTGCGCCGCCGGTTCTGGTGTATCGTCTGCATGGCCGGGCTGCGGCAGAAGGTGCGGCCGGTGCGGGTCGAGACGGTGAATGAGTGCAACACAGCGGTGGTGCTGCCGATGCCGCCGGAGCGGGAGTGGAAGCGACAGTCGCGGGCTTTGCGCTGACGCCTTTTCCCTTGATACGCCCCCGCGTGCGAAGCTCGTTGAATTTTCAACAGCAGGAAAAGTCGGGCCCAAAATTCGCGATATTGCCAATCGCTTGGAGGCGGCCCTAAGCATCGGGTAGCGGGAATCCAACAGGAAGAAATTAAACTAGCGTAATCAGCTCTTTAGTGAAAACGCCATTTCATGTAATCCCCCAATTTGAACCCGGGAATCATCGGCTGCGATTGGACTGCCACGGACTCGGATAGGTGGCGATTCGTTGCCCGGGACCGTCGCAATGTAGATGTCATCTAATTATGGCGGCACGCCGCCTAGATCTGGTCTCCCAAAGCCGCCGCCACCGCGCACACCAGCGCGTCGCAACGCTCCACCCTGCGGCCATATCGGCGGCCAACAGGCGGAGCCAGCGGCTCGCTGAATGTGCGCCGTGAGCAAGGCGTGTGCAGACAACGAAACCGTCGAACCGACAGCCGCAGCCTGACGGTGCGGCCGCTGACTGGCAAATCCGGCAGCCTGCGGTCGTATCGGCTGTGGAGCGACTTCGAGGGCGTCGCGCAGTCCGGGCAGTTCGCCCCCTCCGCCGCCAATCGGCCCGACATCTCGACAATCCCGTCGATCACAGTTCGGCTTTCCAAGATCAGGCCTGGTAGCCGCAGGCTACTGTCCCATGCTTTCGAGGCCATCGACGTTCACCCCTTGCTGAACCCCGGTGGAGTGGGCCGGACACAGCGCGGAAATGTCAAATTTGCACGGAATTTGAGTCAGACCCAATTTTAGACGCCGATCACCCCACTAACGGGGGCCTTTTGCACGCAGGTCCACAATCGGTGCGGGACGAGTTCGGCTTGTCGAATTCCCCGCGATCGCTGAGCCAGGAGATGGGCGCTCTGGGCTACTGCAAGCTGTCGGCGCCCGCGCCACAATCGCCAAAAGACTGGCGATTTCGCTAATTTTAATAAAGCTTTGCCACCCGTCTAGCAAGCATCACTCACCACCTTCCTGAAGGAGCGCTCGTAGAGTTGTGGTGGCAAGACGAGGTGCGGATCGGCCAGCAGACCAAGTTGATCCGGCACCGGGCGAAGCACGACACTCGACCTTTACCGAGGGATCAGCGCCGATCCTCAGCCTGGATCTTCAGTGCGATCTGCCCGCCGGGGGCAAGGCTGCCGAAATCGTCATGCCAGCCTGCAATAGCGACACGATGACGATGCATCTCGAGCAAATCGCCTTTCACGTCGCGCCAGGTGCCCATGCCGTGGTCATTCTCGATGCGGCAGGATGGCATGGATCAGCCGCACTGGTCATTCCGCCCAACATCACACCAGGTCGTCGTGCTGATCGCGCGCCAGTATCTCAAGCCAGAGGCGCGACGCTGCGTCGATGCGATCCTTGCCATCGACGAGGACACGTTGACCGCCCTGTATATGGCCGCGCGCGCCACTTAGGCGGATGCTTGGCGCCGCGAGCACAAGGATACCGAGAACGGCCACTTCGCCGAAATCCAGCTCGACTACGGTGAAGTTACCAAGGTGTGCCCCGAAAGACCGCACAGCGACGCGCCGGCCATTGCCGGCCCGGCCACAGCATGCATCGTGGCCAAGCTCGAGAAGTTCTCCTGCGGACGGGCCGCGCCCGCCACCCGTCCGCAAGCGCGCCTGCTGGCGCTCAAGTTCGTGCTGCATATTGTGTGCGATTTGCACCAGCCCCTGCATGCGTCGGACAACCACGATAGGGATGGCAACTGCGTAGCCCTGGCCAAGCAACTGAGCAAGCGGATCACGCGGCAGGAGATGCCCGCCTGGTCAACAGGCACGCCCGAACATTGGGCGAGCGAATCGTTCGGCCTCGCCAAGCAAGTTGTGTAAGCCCTGCAGTTTCCGCCCAGTTGCGACGACACGCGCGCGCCGATCACGCTTCCGGCCGGCTATGACGCCCAATCGCGCGTTGCGGCTGAGCAATTGGCAAAGGCTGGTTGGCGCCTCGCGCATGGGATGTTGGCGCTCATTGCCCATGCGGGCGCGAAAGGATGATCCTTATAACCACTGTGCTGCTGCCGATTTTGGGGAGTAGCTGTTTGGTCCTGGCACTCATGCCGCGCGGGGCACATGCTCACCTTGACCGGGCATGATTTCACCCAACCGCTTTAACTGAACCATATCGAGCACCTGCATCCAACGGTTCCTTAGTTCGAGCAAGCCATCGTTGCGTAGGTTTTGCAGCACCCGATTCACGTGCACCGGCGAGATGCCGACGATGTCGGCAAGGTCATACTGGGTCAGCGGCACGGAGTAGCGGTCTTGGACCGCCACGCAGTTGCGCGCTGCCATTCTGCTTTGCAGTTCGCAGATCAGATTGCATAAGCGCTCTGTCGCAGTCATGCGTCCCAGGATGAATATCCACTTTTCACGGTTGCGCAGCAGCGCCAGCACAGCATCGAGCACACGGGTCATGCTGTCTTCTTCGTGCGGCGCGCGCGCCTGGATGCTTCTGTGCGGCAGCAACCGCGCTCGCACGCGGGTGAGCGCCACGATCGGCAAAGTCGCACGACCTTGCAGCAGCCATTGCGGCTCGCAATAGTCACCGGGCAGAAACAGCGTGATGATCTGGCGCCGCCCATCGGGCAGCAGGCGGTATTGCGCCGCCCAGCCTTCCTCGATGCGCAGCACGCAATCCTTGCGTTCGTCTGCGCGGGCGAGAAATTCGTGGCGGCGGAAAGTGCACACCTGACTGGGCGTGCGCTGCATATCCTGCGTCATATCCTTTCCCCTGAGTCGCGGAACGATGCCTTTGTCGGATCTGTGGAATTTCTAAATTACATTCATTGTGGATAATTCACATAGATTGGCTTTCGCCGTTTCATTCGACCAGCCGTGGCGCGCGACGGACGGGCCGCAGATTGCCCGAAGAGACAGATTGCAAGTTGCATACATGGGATAGCCGCGCGGACATTCCGGGCCGGACGCACGCTCCTACCTTCGCAACGGGTGCCAGCCGCCTGTTGGGCTTGCCCTCCGGCACAGTCCAGTTTCAACGCGAAGGAGATCGGCCCGATGGCCAGCAACAGCACCCCTTCCCCCTCCTCCCAGCCCGCGCAGAGTACTCAAGGTGCCTCGGGCCAGGCCACGACCGCCCAGGCAGACGCCGGCAAGGCCGAGGGCGCGAAGGCCGATGGCGAAAAGACCCAGGCCGCCAAGCCGGCGCAGGCACGGCGCGGCCAGGATGCCGCAGCAAAAGGCAGCGCCGAGAGGCAAAGCCGCAAGACCCAGCGAAACGGCGGCACTGGCAAGAGTGACGGCGAAGCCATCGCGATGCTCAAGAACGACCATCGCCAGGTGGAACAACTCTTCAAGGAATTCGAAAGCGCCAGCGACGCGCGAAAGGCCGCTATCGTGATCGAGGCGTGTCAGGCCCTGACGCTTCATACCATGCTGGAAGAGGAAGTCTTCTACCCGGCCTGCCGCGAGGCGGCGCGCGATGAAGACGATCTCGACGAAGCGCAAGTGGAGCACGATAGCGCCAAGGTGCTGATCGCCGATCTGGCGCAGGCATCGCGCGACGATCCGTTCCGCGATGCCAAGTTCACCGTGCTGGCCGAACAGATCCGGCACCACGTGAAGGAAGAGGAAGGCGACGACGGCATCTTTGCCAAGGCACGCGAAGCCGGCGTCGACACCCCCGAGCTTGCCGCGCAGCTCAAGGAACTGCGTGGCGAACTGGAAGCCGAAGATCGGCTTCCGCCCCAGGCGCCGGTCTCGTTCGACGCCTTTCCACGGGCAAAAGCCCGCAATAGTCAGGAGAGAACCATGGCAAGTTATCAAGGACGCGAAAACGGCGACTATGGTCGCGGTGGCCGCGGCGACCGTGGCCGGTTTGCCGGACAGGGCGGGCGCCGCAGCGAAGAAGATGACAGTCGCGGTGGACGCGGCAGCCAGGATCGCCCACGCGACGAGGAAGGCCGCTTCATGAGCGATGATCGCGGCCGTTCGAGCCGTGGCCGCGAGGGCGACGACCGCGATTACCGCAGCCGCGGTGCCAGCAGCCGTGGGCGCGACGACCGCGACGACAATGGCGATCGGGGCCGGGGCGGCTGGTTCGGCGATTCCGCAGGCCATTCGCAGGCATCGCGCAAGGGCTGGGACCGGTCCGATCATGAAGGCAGCGGCTGGTATGGCGATTCCCGTGGCCATTCCGAAGCCTCACGCCGGGGCTGGGAAAACTCAGACCACGAAGGCAGCGGCTGGTACGGCGATTCCCGTGGCCATTCCGAAGCCTCGCGCAAGGGGTGGGAAAATTCCGACCACGAAGGCAGCGGCTGGTATGGCGATCCGCGCGGCCATTCCGAAGCGTCGCGCCGGGGCTGGGACGAACGCGGCAGTTCTTCGCGCGGCGGACGCTACGACGACGACGATCGCCGCAGCAGCCGCAGCCGTGATGACGACGATGACCGCAGCCGCTCGCGCCGCATGAGCCATGACGATGACGACGATCGCGGGCGCAGCCGTGGTGACCGCGATGACGATCGTGGGTACGGTGGCTGGTTCGGCGATTCCCGCGGCCATTCCGAAGCCTCGCGAAAGGGATGGGAAAGCCGCCACTGATGCTTTTTCCCATCACGCGGACCGGCCCCCAGGTGGGGCCGGTCTTGCGCGTTTCGATCGCGGTCAGTCCTGTTGCCGGGACTGGCGCGGCCATCGGCAAGGCAGTCAGGTGACGCGAATCGAAGCGGTTCGCCGTGCCATCCTGTTGGATCTTTCACCTTGGCAGCGGCTTGCGGGCATTGCCCTTGCCATTGCCTTGCCTGCGGCCCTGCGCTGGCTGCTGGGCCCCCTGGGCAGCGCGGTGCCGTTCGCCCCGTTCTTTCCCTTCGTGCTGCTTGCCGCCGTGTTCATGGGCTGGCGCGCCGCGCTGGCGGTGTGCATCGCGGCCACTGTGGTGGTGGAATGGATGTTCCTGGCAGCATCGCTTTCCCTGTTCGATCTCCATCGCCTCACGCTGGCATTGCTGATCGTGGTGGCCAACCTTGCTCTGATCGCGGTGGGAGATACGCTGCGCCGCACCGTGCGGCAGCTCGATGCCCTGGCCCGCGAGCAGGACATCGTGGCGCGCGAAATGTATCATCGCGTGCAAAATGCCCTGGGCGTCGTCCAGGCGCTGATCGGCGTATCGCATGCCGGTGACGATCCCGAACGCTTCCGGCAGGATCTGCTGGGCCGCGTGCAGGCTCTGGCGAATGCCAATCGCCTGCTCGATTCCCCGCCGCGCGAGGCCGGCGCCTCTCGCGCCCGTGTCGTGGTGGAAGGGCGCCAGGTGGCCGATGGCCGCATGGGACTCGACCAGTTGATCCACACCGCGATAGCCCCGTTTCACAAGGACGAGGCGTTTCGGATTGAGGGCCCGCCCATCCTGCTCGAACGCGCGCCCGCCTATCATTTGCTGCTGGTGTTGCACGAGCTTTGCACGAACGCGCTCAAGCACGGGGCCCTGTCCGATCCGCGCGGCAGCGTATCCATCTGCTGGGATGCCGATGGCGTGCTGCTATGGCACGAAAGCGATGGTCCGCCGGTGGTACCCCCCCGCCGCAGGGGCCTAGGCAGCCGCATGTTCGCGGTCCAACAGCACTGGACGCTGGATCGCGATTTTGCGCCCCGTGGCCTTTCCTGCCGCATCGCACTGCGCACAAGCGCACCGAGGCGACCCTGACCATGCCACCGGATTTCACTCTCCTGTGCCTTGTCCAATAGGCCAGGGCTTTTGCACGCAAGGGAAAGGCGCAGTGCAACACGGCGCGCCGTCTCCCTTCTGCCGTTTTCAGCCAATAGCTTGGTCAGTCCACCCCCTGGCGCCAGGTCAACAAGAGCGAAGTATCGGCCGGAACCCGTGCTTCCAGCCGGCCGTCCTGGGCATGGAATGCGACGATGCGCCCATCGGCGCTCGCCAGCCGCGCCCCGAGCGCGGCCGGCAAGGCTCCGGCTACCGGCACCAGTACGACGCGCGCTTCCGATCCCGCCGGCCCGTCGATGCGCAGCGACAGCGTAGAGGCATCGATCTGGTGCAGCGCGCGCACGAAGACGTCGGACCACACCAAGAACGGCGCGCCCTCGATCCGGCGAAAGGCCCGCGTGGCATAGATCATTGCGGCGCCACAGCCATAGATTTCCTGCCCGACCTGGCCGGCGGGCTGGCCATCCGGGTAAAGATCCTCCAGCGGAAAATTCAGCGCGCGGTTGATAAAGCCGTTGCGGATGTCCTTGTGCGCCACGCCTTCTTCCGGCAGGGCATCGGGGTAATAGAACCAAGCCCTGTCCAATGCATGCCGGCAGTACTCGTTGAGCAATAGGCGTACCGACGGGATCAGGTCGGGGCCACCGTAATCGAGATAGCGCTCGAACGCGGCAAAGCTGTCAAAGCATTCGTAAGCCGCCATGTAGGGCGCATCCTGCAGGCAGGTCACGCCCAGGAAATTGCGCCAGTGCCGCGCCAGGCCGATGTCGCTCTGCCAGATCTGGCTGTTGTGGAAAAAGCTGGCCAGGTAGACATAGCTCTGCTTGAGATAGTCCTTGCGCTCGGTGATCCGCCACAGGCGAATGCAGGCCACCGCGCCCCAGGCGGTGAGATTGGCCTGGTAGTTGAGTTCGAAGCGCATGCCGCGCGCCGCGTCGATGGCGCGCATCGCTTCGTCCACATAGCGGCGCTCGAGCGTCAGTTCGAACGCCTGCAGCATGACCCAGGCGTAGATCCCACCCACGTCGGTCTGCCCGCGCCGGTCCGCCTCGGCCACGGCCTGGATCACCGAGAAGTCGCGCAGATCGTAAAGGATCGGCCAGCGATAGGAGAAATGCCGGGCCGCGCGGATGCCGTATTCGATGGTGTCGAGAAACAGCGTGCGCGCGTCCTCGTGCCCGGCCAGCGCCAGATTCGCCAGGTTGAGCATGGGGTGGTAGAGATACCAGCTATCGACGGCATTGGGGTTCTTGTCCTTGCCCACATTGGGCAGGTAGCGGCGCAAGGTTCCCAGCGAACGGTCGTGGAACGCCTCCAGGCCGGCAAGGATTTCCCGCACCAAGGGATGGCGCAAGCCCTGCCAGCGCGCCCAGTCGTCAACCGCCGCGGCGATGGCCAGCTGCACCATCACGTCGGGATATTCGCTGGCGGTATAGGGGTGAAAATACGTGTGCCCAAAGTGCTCGATCCGCGCCTCGGGCGCATGGAGCAGATCCTGCACTGTCGCCCGCGCGCGTGCCGGCCAATCGCGGAATTCGGCCTGGGGTGGTGAAAGCCAGGGATAGATCGCCCCGATCATGTCGAGGAACTGCCAGGCGCTGTCGCCCTCCTCGCACTGCGGGTAGGCACGGATCGCCAGGATCGTGTCATAGAGGGCCAGAGGTTTCCCCCGCGCCAGCATGGCCTGGCCGGTCTCTGGATCGAGCGGCGGCGCATAGCCCAATTCCGGCCAATCGCACCGCACCGCGTTTTCGGGCTTTGAACCCGTTGCATTGAAATAGGGATTTAGCGAAGACAGGTTCTGAACATAGAGTATCGCGCCCAGCGCCGGGCGGCCCAGCTTGAGATAGAGCAGCCCGGTGTTCATCTTGCGCTGCTGGGCTTCGAGCGAGAATCCATCGCGCGCGGGTTGCCCGTCCTGGTCGAAAACGATCACGTCCCGCGGCAACCGCCCAATGCGCAGATCGACCGACGACGTGAAATCATAGCGCGCGCGCAACTGCTCTAGGCCAATGGGGTCGCCACTCAGGCGCAGGGTGGCGCGCCCCACCCCAGATCGCCATTCGATGGCCGCAATCTCGTGGTCCTCGCGCGGCAGCACCCGAGCGGTCGCGTCGTGCCCGAAGACAGGAAAGCGCAGCGCGATGCCGCCATCGTCGTCGCGCCGAACAACGACCCACACGGCGCCACCGCCGAAGCGGATCGCGATCGTCAATCCGCCCTGCCGCGCTTGCACGAGCTGCAACCCCGTGCGAGCGCAAACAAAGTCGCGGGCAGATGCAATCTCGGCTGTCAATGTATCGTCAAGCGTGTCGCCTGCCATCGCAATCCCCGTGCCGGCACAATGCCACGTTGGACGAAGAACGCAGCGACGTTTGGACGGTTTCCGCGTCACAGCCGTCGTTTGGGGGGATTTATGCTTGTTATTCAATTATCTGCTTCAAATCGCCAACCAAGGTTAGGCTTATGGGAAACGCGTGGCACGGCGGGTCGTTGGCCAGCATGATCACGCGCTTCCTGTCTCCTGCGCCCCAAGGCACCGGCCAGGACAATATGACCACACCCCACGATACCACGCCAGGCCCAAATGCCTCGGCTGCGCGATGGCCGCAGGCCCTGTGGCTGGTTCGCCATGGCGAAAGCGCCGGCAACCTGGCGCGAACCCTCGCCCTTCAGGCAGGCCATCACCGCATCGATCTGGCACAGCGCGATGTCGATGTGCCGCTCTCCCCGCTGGGCGAGGAGCAGGCCCGAACCCTGGGACACTGGTTTGGCAGCGGCGAGGAGGGAGAATATCCGGACACCATTCTGGCAAGCCCCTACAAGCGCGCAGTCGACACCGCGCGGCTGTTCCGCGACGCTGGCGGTTGCAGCCCCGAAACCGGCATCTGCATCGACGAGCGCCTGCGCGAGAAGGAATTCGGCATCCTAGACGGGTTGACGGCGGAAGGCATCAGGGCCTGCCATCCCGAACAGGCGCGCTTCCGGGAAGTCCTTGGGAAATTCTACCATCGTCCGCCCGGTGGCGAGAGTTGGGTCGATGTCGTTTTCCGCCTGCGGGCGCTGCTCGATACGGTGTCGCTGCATTATGCGGGGCAGCGCGTCATGATCGTGGCCCACCAGGTGGTGATCCTGTGCCTGCGCTATATCCTGGAGCAGATGGACGAAGCCCAGATCCTGGCAATCGATGCTGCGGGAGACATCGCCAACTGCAGCGTGACCGAGTACGGCTTCGATCCCGCGACCTGCCGTCTCGTCTTGCAGAAATACAATGCACTGGCTCCCATGCTGCGCGAAGGTACGCCCGCCACCTGCGCGCCCGATCCCATGGTGGGTGCGCGTGGCTGATGCACGAGATGCCACGCCGCAGCGTATCGACCTGGACTTGCTGGCGCAAAGGCCGCTGCCGGAAATTGCCCAAGCGGCAGACAAGAACAGCCGGGGACGCGTCTGTGTCCTGGGTGGGTCCGCCCAGGTGCCTGGCGGGGTGGCATTGACCGCCGAAGCCGCATTGCGGGCAGGCGCCGGCAAAGTCCGCATCGGCACGATCGCGCCAGCGGCCGTCACAGTTGGCTGCCTGGTGCCCGAAGCCGCCGTGCAGGCCCTGCCCATCAGCCCGGCAGGTGAAATTGCAACAACGGTGGCGCTGCTGGAGGAGGCGGTGCGCGCTGCCGATGCCGTCGTTGTCGGTCCGGCGATGTCGTGTGGCGAGCATGGAGCCATTCTGGCCCGCCAAACGCTCGCCCTTGTCACCGCGCTGCAGGGAATCGTTCTCGATGCTGCGGCACTGCTATGGCTGGAGTGCCACCGTGAGCACCTTGCCGCCACGCCAGGGCATGTGGTGCTGACGCCGCATATCGGCGAAATGGCGGCCATGCTGGCCTGCAAAGCCAGCGTCATCGAGGCCGATCGCCCCGGCGCGGTGCGGCACGCCGCAAAGCGATTCAACGCGGTCGCCGTCCTGAAGGGACCGACGACTTTCATTGCCACGCCCAAGGGCCACCTGTTCGCATACAACGGCGGCAGTGCAGGCCTTGCCACGGGCGGATCGGGCGATGTCCTGGCGGGGATCATCGGTGCCTTACTGGCTAGGGGCGCGACCGGCCTGGACGCAGCCTTGTGGGGCGCCTGGGTCCATGGCGAGGCGGGGCGGCGCTGTAGCGCGGCGGTGGGCCCGATTGGCTATCTCGCCCGCGAACTGCTCGGCTTCATTCCCCGATCGCTGTATAGCGCACAGCAGTTACTTGCGCCGGGCCGGCGAGAAGCGTCAAGATCCCACACACGCTGAACTGAATCATCCGCCTTGTCATAGCCCATGCCCTTCGCGACCAACAGCAATCAGCCGCTTCAGGCTCTCGAAGGGGATGAGCGTCATGCCCCCGACCTTGACGATCTCGATGCTGCCGTCGGTAATGAGCTCGTAGAGCTTCGAACGGCCGATGCCGGTGAGGCGGCACGCCTCGGGAATTCGGACCGTCAGCGGATCGACTCTGTAGGAAGCGGGCTTGGCCTGCCCGAAGGGAATGCTCATGGCTCGTTCTCCTGGCTGTTGGATGGGGCGGCCTTGGCCTGGGGTTTAACCTTTCGCGCAGCCAGTTCACCCGCCGTCCTGACGAATTGGTCGTAGCGGCGCTGGCCCAAGCGCTGCGTCTCGGCATCGAAGGCGGGATGATGCGCGGTCAGCGTCAGTTGGTGCCGCACGAACAGGCCCAGCACTTCGGTCAGGTAATCGAGCCGTTGCTCGAGCCGCTCGACGGCGCGCACCTGCCGGGAAAGCGCTTTGCCGAATTGCGCGCCTGTTTGCTCGTCGCAGGCTTGCTCAAACCATGCGCCGAGCGCCTTGCTCAGAATCGTCGTCTTCGACGCCCCTGGCTCTGCAGCCATGGCATCCAGCCGCGCCGAAAGATGGTCTGGCAGGTAGAACTGGTGGCGGGTCTTGCGCGTTTGCATGCCGGCGATGATGCGCGGCGCATAGGCTTGGCAACAGACCCTCTCCGGTATCCCGACGGGTGCTTTGACGGCTCAGCCGATCTGCGGCCCCGAACGTTGCCGCCCAAAGGTCCAGTCAATGCTGCCGCCGCGCTCGATGGTCCCGGTGACCTGACGACCCAGTTGCTTCTCCAGAACCGGACGCCACGGGACCAGCGTGAACTCGCGTGATTTGGCGATCACGGCGAACTTTTCGCCGCCTATGGCAATGGCGCGCTGGTAGGTGCCCTCGACATGGTTGCCCTGCTGCGGCGTGAACTGCAAGCCAAGCTCCTGCGCGAGCTGGGCTCCGACACGGTTCAGTTCGCGCTGGCGGAGCGTCGCCAGCAAATTGGCCCGATAGCGGATCGTATCCCCCTCCTGCACCGCCAGGCCCTGCTCAATCAGCCATTGCCGCCGCTGCTGCAGCGACTGGCCGATCGTGGTGCCGATGCGCCCTTGCAGCCGCTCGGGGTTGGTCGCGACGCACTGGCGGTCGAGCCAGGTCTCGCCATCGTGATGGATCAGCTGTTCGAGCGGCCGGTCGGCCAGCACCGCGATGGTGACCGGGCGCCGGAGCGCTTGCCGCTCTTCATGGCGAAGCGCTTCGCTGAGGTAATCCGGGCCGACCGTCCAGGTGCCATTGGGCTCGCGCTGTACGGCCGCGCCATCCCGTCGCAGGGCTTCGAGACGGCGCACGTGGGCCTGGGCAAAGCGATCGGTAGCGGAAGGATCATGCGCCAGGTGAAGGTCCACGCTGTAACGCCCACCGTTCGCGCCGGCGACTTCGGCGATGGCCTTGTCGGCAGGCCGCACCGCCACCGGTGTCGGAGACACCCGGACCAGCCGATCCTTCATCGCCCCTTCCGCCAGATCGTGCCCGAGATCGACGAAATGCGTGCACCCATCGGTCGCCTCGACGATCAGGTAATGGCGATCGCCATGCTCGTCGGAGAGACCACGGTCGAGCACGCGTCCAACAATGGCCTTGCGCTCGGCGGGGGCGTAGATCGCATAGTCCTGGGGAAGGACTTCGGGGTGGCCGCGCAGCCGCTCGTGCATGGTGGCGATGATGTCGCCGCGCTTGCCCATCGCCCGCAGCGTGGCTTCCAGGTCGTCATTGAGGCGGTAGCGACCCTTGCCCTCCTTCTCCGCAAGGCCCATCGCGTGCAGCGTGCCCAGGCGCGCGGCGCGCAAGGCTTGCTCGGCCGGGTCGGCATGCCATGCGGAAGCCAGCCCCTGTCCGTCGAGATCGCGCAGCAGGCGGCGGTCTATGCGGGTGAAGCACTCCTGCGTCACCTCGCGTGCGTTAGCTACGGCGATCTCATGCTCGGTGCGAGGCCCAAGGTCACGGCTGACGATTTCGGAGGCACGCGCGGCGATGCCTTGGCTGATGTAGTCGCGGGCGATGACGAGGTTCTTGCCTGCCTCGTCGACGCCACGCACGACGATATGGGTATGAGGATGGCCGGTGTTGAAGTGATCGACCGCCACCCACTCGAGGCGGGTGCCAAGATCCTTCTCCATCTGCTCCATCAGCCGACGGGTCACCGGCTTCAGATCCGCATATTGCTCGCCGTCCTCGGGCGCGACGATGAAGCGGAACTGGTGGCGATCACCAGCCCCGCGTTCAAGGAAAGCCTTGCCGTCGGCATGGTCATTGTCCGGCCCATACAGCTTACCGCGCTCACCTTCGCGCGTGGTGCCGTCGCGCTGCAGGTAGGCCAGGTGCGCGCTTGCCGCTTTCAACCCCTTGCCGGCAAGCTTCACGAAGCGGGCTTTCACCACCACGCGGCGGGTGCCCGCGCCTACCTGACGCGGCGCACCGGCAAGCATCCGTCCAGCAGCGACGCCGCGCCCGGTCCGGGCGCCGGTAAAGCGGGGCTTGGCCTGCCCCTTCGCCACGCGCGAACCACCGGCCTGGTTGACCGCGCGGCGCAGGTCATGGCGCATGGGCCGTTCCTTGCCGATGTGACCCAGCCAAACGTCGAACCCATCGTCCATTGCCGCTTCCTTGATGCTGGATATTCCTGCCGGAACCAGCAATCAGGGGTGGCGCGCGCGAGGCTGCAAGGGCCTCCACCTTTGTCTCGCGGCAAATGCCTGCAGGGAAACGGTTTCTTCGGCACGAATCTCGCGACCGGCGCGAGTCACGTGGCGCATACCCCGCCTACCTCCAAACAAAACGACGTGCAGACAACAGCTTAGTCCCCATCGCGAGATAGGGGCCTTTATCTTGCCATAGCCTTTCTTCCTGCCAACCTCTGCCCGCCACCCTCTCTTCGACCATCATCGCCCTTCCTGATGTTCGCGACACGTTCTATGCAAGCCTGGTCAGATGAGTCGCTATGAGGACCGGTCTATGGCCATCCGGATCGAAGCCAAAGCGGGACATCGCCTGCAATTGTCGGGGGACATCGAGACGGTCTTGGACGTATCGGCAGGCAGGATTGTCGAAGGGTTTTCGCTGGCGTTTTCAGATGGAACATTGGTGCTTGGACGCTGGATTCCGGGCGGCCATGCGTGCCGTTTCGGCATCGTCAATGAGGGTACGCTGACGATCAGGATTACCCCTCACGGGTTGGGCGAGGCACTCGATTTGGACGGGAACATTGCTAGGATCACGCTGTCCGGCGGCACGCAGACGCAGCAGCCGGAGGCCAAGGCTGGTGAAGAGCAAGTGCCGCAAGTGACGCTCGATATTGAGTTGCGCGAGGACGCTTGATGGGCCCTCGGCAAGGCAGCGAAGAACCTCCCCTCGCCTAACGAGTTAGCCTGCCTCGCGGACTTCCGCAGCGAGCAGCGCCAACCGCTCCTGGCAGACTTCCTGCACGAGTTGGCCGAGCTTCTCGACCCGGCCTGCGAGCCACAGCAAATCCTCTTTCGAGATGCTGTAGTGCTTGGAATAGCGCGCCTTGACGTAGGCGTCCTTCAGCTTCTCGAACAATGCCCGCTCGCGCCGTGTATCGCGCGGCCAAGCATCAACGAGGCGTATGTCCAACCCCTCGGCCTGCGTGCGCAGAAAGGCCAAATTGTGGTTGTGTGGGGTGTAGAAGGTGCGGACTAATAGGACGCAGTGGTAAAGACTTTCAGCAGTTTGATGAAGCTCAAAGGCGGTTTCCTTGAGGTGCCCTTTTTCCAAACCAAAGCGAACGAAATCGTACCGGCGCATTGCACCTGGAAACCACTCGTCGAAGTATTCCTGCGCCATGGCGAGCGCCTGCTCTGGCGTCTTCGGCTTGGGTTCTGGCAAGGGCCTGTCGTCGGCCTCGAACAGCAGGACGCCGTCGCGGGCGATGTCCATGAAGAAGTAGCGCCCATGGGCAAGGCCATCGCCGACTTCCTGCCACGTATGGACGACGAAATTGGCGGGCGTGCGCAGCGTGCCGGCGATCTTTTCCTCGATCAGTCGCTGGTCGGCAGCGGTCCAGTGGGCGGCGCGGTCGGTCAGTTCCTTCTGATTGACAATCACCAGCAGGTCGAAATCCGAGACGTAGCCTTTGGCGGTATGGGGCTCGTCCACCCAGCCGCCACGCGCATGGCTGCCGTAGAGAATGACTTTGAGAATACGCCCCCGGCGCCGCCGTGCGGTGGCGTTCTCGTGCGCGGCGGCGAACTCCTCGAACAGGATCTGGACCACGCGGTCCAGGTCGCGCTGCTTGCTGGCAGGCAGATGGTCGAGGTCGCTCTTCATGGGTGCAGAATCGCGGGAAAACGGCGCTTTGCCAAGCACAAAACGCTAGCAGGTGCCGAACAAGACCTCATCCCGCTAGCGCCAAGGAACGACGACAACTGCCGGAACGGCGCAGCTCAGAGGCAGTGATTTCGGGGGCAATGCAAATGAGAAAGACAAAGCAGCACCCGCGCCGCACTGGCGCGCAGGATCCTTTCAGATCCTTGAGATGTGGCCACTCCCCCGCCCCAGCGTGCGCCGGTCATTGCCCCTGCGACAGGGCGACAAAGAGCGAGGCTTGGGACGGTGTCGCGGCGCCCATGGCAGGCAGCGATGCCGGGAGCCGGCGGATGGCAAAGAGCCCGTCCGAAGGCCGTGCCGTTGCCGAGCCCTGCCACGGCCCTTGCGTCTGTGGTGCGACACTGGCGAGATAGCCGATGGTTTCGGGCGGCAAGCGCTTACCGCCCGCCAGGTAGGCGGCATAGCGCGCTGGTCCCGCATTGTAGGCCGCGAAGAGCCCAGGATAGCCGAAGTGGTCATATAGCAGCCGAAGAAAGAACGTACCGGCGAGGATGTTGTCGCGTGGGTCGTCGGGATCGGGGCCAAGCCCGAGCCGCGCGCGCATGGCCGACCAGGTCGCGGGCATCAGTTGCATGAGCCCGATGGCCCCGGCCCGCGAGCGGATCGGGCGGCCGCCCTGGACGGTGCGCCCCCGGCTTTCCGCCTGCATCACCTGCTCGATCCAGGCCAGGGGCACCCCGAAACGCCGCGAGGCTTCGCGCGTGTAGGGCCGCCAGGCGGCGATGGTGGGTGACACGTCCTGGCCGGCAGGTTCAGCCCTTGCCGAGCCCTGCGCGGCCAAAGCCAGGAGCGCCAAAGCCCATCTCAGCGGCGCCACAGCAGCCGCGCCTTGCCGATGAGATCGACGCCCTCGCTCACCCCGAAATAGCGCCCATCGAACGAATCCGCGCTGTCCATCAACAGGAAGACCTGCTCAAGCCGCAGCACGCGACAGCCCTGCCACCACGGCAGAACCCGGCCCAGGGCATCGCGTTGCTGGCGCGTGGCGACTGGCCTGCCATTGACCAAGACCTCGACACCGCGCGCGCAGACCCTATCACCCGCCTCCGCCGCGACACGCTTCACGAGAGGGACGTTGCGGGGCAGATAGCGTCGGGTAGCGGCGAGCGTGCGGAACGGTTCGGGCACGCGCGCCACCACCATGTCGCCGGTTGCAGCGGAGGTACCGGGACTGAGCCAGTAGAGCCCGACCGGTGCGCTCGCGCTGGCGTTCCAGACGAGACACGGCACGGGCGGGAGCAGGGCCGATCCCACGACCAGTCCGCTCCCCAGACCCAGCACAAACAGGCGGCGGCACTGCCGCCGGCGCGCTTGCTTGCGCGCACGCAGCGCCTCGCCCCAGGCGAGCAGCGGCGCATCCGGTGCCGCGTTGCGACGCCCGCTCACTTGGCAAGTCCCCGCGAGCTCTGCGCGCGCGACCAGGCATCGAGATCGTCGATATGGTACTGGACGTAGCGGCAATGGCGGCGGAACACCGGGCCGGTGCCGTTGCGGCGCATGCGCCGCAGCAGCAGCGCGGAAATCTTGAGGTAGGCCGCCGCCTGCTCGGTGTTGAGGAAAGGCGAGCCGCGCTTGGCGCGCGCCGCCCGGGCGATCTGGTCGTCTTCTGTCATGGGTCGCTATCCTTCGATCGATGCGAGCCGGAACAGCCGGTTCGCGATATCGAGGATGCGGGGACCGACACTGCGCGGGGAGTGTCGCAATCGGCCCCTGCATATTCGACACAGGGGCCGCCGCATCCCCGCGCCGCGTCCGGCGCGGGGATCGTTGGGCTCAGCGCGACCAGATGAGCTTGAAGGCGCCGCCTTCGCCTGGGGTCAGCGTCGCGTAGATCGGCGCGGGAAGCGAAGGGTCGTCGAGCTTGAGGCTGAGATAGTCGGTGCCCGTCTCGCGCGCGGTCTTGGTCCAGCCCGCCCCGAACTCGACGCCACCGGCGCTGACGCGGTGGTCGGGGGCCTTGTCGTGCTCGCGCTCGACCGGCCGGATCGTGGCCTTGGCGCGCAGGGTCAGGGTGCGGATTTCCCCGTTGTAGACGCCGTCCTCGTTGCGGGTGAAACTGCCGATCTGTGCCATGGTATATCTCCTTTTTCGCCTATCCGAGTGCCGCCCGATGCGGCCTCGATGGCGGTCGATCGGGCGGCGTCGCGCCGCCGTGCACCGGGACGGCCGCAGCGCCAGCGCAGGACGGCATAGCTCCTGTTTCTTGGCCCGCGAGGAGCCCGCCAGGGCGGGGAAGAAACCGGGGCGAAGCCGTTGCACGGACAAGGCGCGCACGCCGCCAGACCAGCCATGAAGAGAGGCCAGGGGCGGCATTGGCCAGGCGAAAAAGGGACCCGCCCGCTGGCACGATAGAGCAGCCCATCCCCGTTCAGGAAAGGCCCGTCGGGGAACGCTCCCAGGCTCTGCGTGCGGCCGGTTTCGGCAGCCTAGCGCGCGACAAGCACCCGGTGCAGCACGGGGACCGTGGCGCAAGCGGGGCTGCCATCCTTGCCGGTGCCACAGACGGTGGAGACGATGATCCCACCTTGCTTCGCGCGCGCGAGCAGCTCCGGCGCGATATCGTGGATGTCGATCTTCATCCGGCGCGACCAGGGCGAGGCAGGATCGCCGGCCGCCTGGCCCACGCGCACATAGACGAAGCGTCGGATGGGCCCTTCGGCGCGCACCTGATCACCAAAGAACCTGGGGCCGGGTCCGACGCGCACGGCGAAGTCGAACGCAAGCGCTTCCCCCTCGCTGGACTGTGCGGCGTCCAGCGGATGGCCATCTTTGGATTGCAGACTGTGCCGCACGCCGGGTACGGGCCGGTCGATCACGATCCGCATCGCGATTTCCGTGGTGTCCGTCCGCTTCATCGCCGCTCTCCCGTGCCCTCGCGCGCGCCCGTCGCCAGCGCCGCCGGTCCAGCATAAAGCGCCCGCACCGGCTGATCCAGCGCGGGTGCGAACACATCATCGCCGCGCGGCCGAGCCCTTTGGGCGAGGCCGCGCGGCGCAAATTTCCGGCAGGGGAAAGGCGGGCGGGATGCCTCCCGCCCGCCCCCATCACGCCGCCTCGGGCAGCGGCTGTTCTCCATCCGCCTCCGGCTCTGCCGAACCATCGCCACGAGCCATGTGGCGCGCGGCGACGACCCGGGCATGGGCGGCAACCGTGCCGACGCCGCCGCGCTCGGTATAGGCCGAGGGCGGGAACTGCATCCAGCGCGGCACCCAGCGCGCGACCTTGTCCCGGCCTTGCGCGCCGGTGAGATGGTCGGCGATGATCTGCCTGAGCGTCTTTGCCTTCTCGCCCGCGTTGGCAGCGGCAACCACCTCGCCGGCCACCTCTGCCGTGATCCGGCCCAGCACGTCCCGGTCGCGCAGCAGCGTGAAGAAGGCGTCATCGGCTTGCCACCAGTCGGCCATGGCAATGCCGAGTTCGCCGCCCACGGCCTCGACCGCCGCCGAACCGGCCGCGAGGGTTTCGCCGATGACGATGGGCAGGACGCGCATCACGGCCGCGTCCGGCAGGGCGACCAGACGCAGGAACAGTCCGGCCACGCCATAGTCGTCGCCGTTGCCGCCGGTGACGGTCGGTTCTTCGGCAGCAAGGCCCAGCGTGTCGAGAACCACCCGCCGCTCGGCGCCAAACACCGCTTCGGCGCGAGCGGTTGCGATGCTTTCGCGGACGGCATCATGGCGCGTTGCCTGCGGTTCGGGCCGAACGCTCCACAGCGGCGAGCCGACGATGGCGTGGGCGACCATGAGGCGCAGGGCCAGGCCGGGCTGACCGATCAGCGCGGCCCGCACCGCCGCATGGCGGTGCAGGTCGACATAAGTCTGGAGCGTGGAGGTCAGTTCGGGACGGGACGGCTTGCGCGCCTCGGGCAAGAGGGCCGCTTCGCCACGCGCGATCCGGCGGGCTTCGGCCCGGGTCATGTAGCCTTCGTGGAACGTCACTTCGCCGGTTGCGCGCACATCGATGTAGACCCGCCCGCCCTTGCGCTTTGCGGCCTTCTCGTATTCCCAGGCGTGGAAGTGCTCGGTGGGCGGGATCACGACGACATCGGCCCAGCCTGCGGCGCAATAGGCATCGCGCGCGGCGGCAATCGCCGCATGCTGCGCGGCCCAGAACGCATCGGGGTCGGTGAAGTAGCGATCCTCGCCGAACAGATCGGCGATGGTCGCGCCGCCGAAATCAGCCAGGTCGAACAACGCGAAGCGCACCGGGATCGACTGGCCGCCGAACAGCCAGGCCTTTTGCTGGCTCTTGCTGGCCAGCGTCAGGTGTCGCACCGTGACGCGGTCGATCCGCTCGGCGCGGTAGAGCTCGCGGATGCGCGGGAGCAGGTTGCCGAGCGCGAGGACGCGCCGGACGGAGAGTTCGGGCAAGCCGAACGTGAGGGCAATCTCGGCGGCACTCCGCCCTTCCCTGACCAACCGGGCGAAGCTTTCCCATTGCCGCACTTCGTCGGCATCGAGCCGGGCCATGTTCTCGATCATCGAGGCCTCGATGGCGGCGGCATCGTCGCCCTCCTCGAGGATCGCGCACGGCAGGAGCAGCGCATCGGGATCGATGTCACCGGCTTCCCGCCGTTCGTCCGCGACGATGCGGCTGCCGTGAAAGCGGCGGCTGCCCGCGACGATGCCGCAGCGGCCATCCGGGTCGGGCGGGCGGACCAGCAGCGCCTGGATGACGCCGCGCGCGCGGATGGTCGGCAGGAGGTCGGAGACATCGGGGGCCTTGCGGCCAAAGCGCATGTTGGTCTTGTCGACGTAGAGCTTGTCGAGCGGGATATGGTCGAGTTTCATGGGTCATCACCTTTCTTGCACAAGGTGCCGGTCACGCGATTTGCCAAGTTTGTGGCGGGACCGGCACGGGGATGGCGGCGCGGTGCGCCGCCGTGGGTCATCCCCCGTCAGGACGGGGGAGACTCGGGCGCCGCCGGTGCCTCGCCCGCATCCGGGCCGAGGCGCCAGAGCATCGCCTGGGCGCCGAGGATCGAGCCGGAACGGCGCGCCCAGGCGTCCCAGACCGAGAGCGGATGCGCGGTCGAAAATGCGCAATCGCGTTCGATGGCGAGGCCAAAGGGCAGCCGCACGGATGCGATTTCCGCAAGGCTGAAGGAACCGCGTTCCGGGCAACCGAAGCCAAGATCGGCGAGGCCGAACAGCGTATCGCCATCCTCGGCCAGTTCGGTCGCCAGCCATGTCGCTGCGCCCATGGGGTTGAACAGCTTGAGCACGGGCCGGAAATCGGGTTCGGCAAGGCCGCCGCGCATGGCGGCGTCATGGCGCATGGCGTTGGCGCGCAGGGCCGCGCGCAGATCGTCGGGCAGCAGGATCATGCCGCGATCCTTTCGTCTTCCCGGGCCCGCGCGGCGGCATGATGGCGGGACAGCAGCCAGTCGGCCGCCTTGGAAGCGGCGCTGGCGGCGCGGAAGATGGCGCGGTTGTCCTCGCGCAGAACGTCGAGCCAGGCGCCGAGGTAATCGGCATGCCGGACCGTCGGGACAATGCCGAGCGCCGCGCAAAGAAACGCCGAACCCATTTCGGCAATGAGTTCCTCGCGGGCATAGTCCTTGCTGCCGAAGCGGTTGGTCAGGTCGCGGTTCAGCCGCTTGGCATGGCCCGTCGGGTGGCACAGTTCATGAAACGCGGTCCTGTGCCAGTTGACCGGCTCGAAGAAGGCGGCCTGCGGCGGCACGACGACAAGGTCGGCATCGGGCGCATAGAAGGCTGTGTCCCCACCCACCCGGAAATCGACGCCCGATGCCGCGATCACCGATTGGGCAAGAGGCGGAATGTCGCACTCGGGCAATGGCAGGGGATCGCCGCCAAGGCCGGCTGGAAGGCCATCGCACTGGGCGACGTTGAACACGGTAAAGCGCTTGAGGAAGGGAACCGCCTGGGCCTCGTCGCCATCGCGCGCGGCGCGTTCGGCTTCGGCCTTGGGGGTGAAGCGGTCGGAATAGACCACGCTCACGCCGCGCTCGCCCTTGCGCACGCAGCCCCCCGCCTCGCGCGCCTGGCGAAAGGTCAGCCAGCCTTGCGAAGGCCAGCCGCTGGCGATGACGGCGCACCACAGGATGAGAATGTTGACGCCAGAATAGGGCCGGGCCGTCACGGCATTGCGCGGCAAGCCGGGCCCGATGCCCAGCCCTGCCTGTTCGGCCTTGGCCCAGGGCTGGACCCACGGGAAGCGCCCCGCCTCCAGTTCCGCGACGATGCGCGCGGTCACTTCGTCATAGAGGCTGGCGCGTTCGTCCCTGTTGTCGCTGCGATCCTTGCGGGCCGCACTGTGGCGCGATGATCTCGGCATGACCGTTCCTTTCCAACCACCCTGAAAAAGGCACGAAGCCTCCCCGCGAAGGCGGGGGTGGGCGGCGAAACGCGACCAAGAGGCCCGGCTGCAGCGGACAGGGACACCGTCAGGGCGGAACGGACGTGGAGCACCCCGCGCAAAGCGCAGCGGGCGGGGTTGTCCCTGGCCGCGACGGGCCTAGGCGGGAGCGCCGGCCACCTCCGCCGCGCCGGGAGAGGCAAAGCGAACAACGCCGCCGCGCGGATCGCGCGGCGTCCATGATCGTGCGCCAGCGATCGCCACCGTCCGGCCGAGACCCGCCAAGGGGCTCGGGGGCGAACCCGGTGAGCCCTGGAGCGCGGTCGCGGCCATGCCGCGAGGCGCCCCACCCCTGTTGATGTGGCCCTGTCGATTTGGCCCTGTTGCTGCCGCCTTGCCGATGTGCCCCCGCCGAAGACCCCCTGCGGCCTTGCACCGTGCCTTCCCGCGACAAACGAAGGCATGGCCCTGGCCTTTTCCCAACGCAGGCCCGCCAAGCGCCCCGGGACATGGCGTGCGTCAGGTTGGTTGCCGACCTGTCATGGGCTTCCCTCAGGCCAGGATTGCAGAATCACGGCTGGCCCGCCGGCGCAGAGGGCGGACCCGGCCGCCACCAGCCGGCGGGCCAGCGACTTGCGGTGCTCGCCGGCCCCGGGCCAGTCGCCCGGTCCCAGGACAAGGTCGGCAATCTCGCGCAGGCTCGCACCCGAAGCTCGGGCATCGGCGGCAAGCAGCGCCAGGTGCTGGCGGCGCAGGCGCTGCGGCTGCGCGCAGGCTCTGGCCGAAAGATAGATGCGGCGCAGGGCGGCGAGCTGCCGCCCGAGCCGTGCGTCGGCGACGATCTCGAAACCAAGCAACACGGGGCGTGTGGGCAGATGTCCCGCGACGAGATCGATGCGGGCGACATCGCCTTCGCAGTCGAAAGCGATGTGCTCCCCTTCCGCGTCCGCAATGCGCCGCGCGCTGCGGGCCCGGGCGTCGAAGAGCAACGACGCGCCCGTTTGCTGCGACACGATCCGTGCGCGCAGGACGCAAGGATCCGCCTCGACCGACCAGACCGGCACGACCTGGGTAGAATCCGCCCCCGGATCAGCGGCAAAAGTGCAGCCCCCAGCGGCGGGCCAGGTTGGTCCCGGGCGCAGCGGCCGATCGGTCGATCCCACCGGCCAAGCCACGCGACAGCCCCATCGCACTGTGCCAGGCGGCGCGATAGGCCGGGTCGCGTCGCAAGACTTCCCAGGCAAGCCCGGCGCGCCCGCGACGTGACAAAGCCGCGATGCGCTGCGCCAAGACGCTGCCGCTCATGGTCTTGGGCCAGGCAGAGCCCGCGACCGCGCAACCAGGCGCGCGCGAGACGCGCAAGGCGGCGGTACCGGCAGGACGCCGGCATCCATCGCGAAGAACAGGCTTGTAGACAGCCCGTGCATGCACCCCCCTTTGCCGTGATGACGCGCCCAGGGTCCGCTAGGGATGCCGGCCGCATCACCCAGCACGCCCCGCGCCGCATGCGCTCATCGTCCCCGAGGCGGGCGCGCGTCACCCCCCGAAGATCGTGGGGCATTTCCCCACGGGCTGTCTGCGGCGGCCGATCACGCCGATACCGGCCGCGCTCCCGGCGCATACCGGAGGCGAAGCCAACGACGGTGCAATCCGTCCCGATCCCATCACTCGCGCGTTCCGGTTGCCATGTCGCTGCGGAGCGGTGGGAGCCGACCGCCCAAGCCCGAATCATCCGCAGCGACGGAGGCAGGACGAGTCTTCGGCTCATCTCATCCCGAGCTTGCCACTTTTGGGCGCGCGACCTTGTCCGGCGGGTGTCGCTGGCCTTGCGCGGCGGCGGGAGCGGGTTGGAAAAGGGCAATTCCCCGATCCGTCACCGGCTCGCGATGGTGTTCGTCCTTCGCGGCAAGGGGTTGGTTTGGTTGCCAAAGATACCGCAGACCGCTTGCGCGCAGACGGGCGGAAGGAGGTGCAAAGCAGGTGCGAACGACATCTGACAAGATGCCTGGGAGGCCCATCGCCGCGCCTGCGCAGACCCTCGCTTGTCATCGTCTCCGGCCCGACGTGCCAAGGTCGCCGCAATGACGGACGCCGTGGACACGCTCGCACTTCGCCTTTCTCCACGGCACCGCGAATGCCTGTGGCATGTCTTTCACCTGCGGACGTCCAAGGAAATCGCCATCGCGCTGGGCATCGGCGTCGGCACGGTGGATTCCTACATCGCCGAAGCGGTGGCGATCCTGGGGGCGCCGAACCGCCGTCGCGCCGCCGAACTGCTCTACGGCGGCCGCGATGGGACGACCCCCGGGAAAATCGAGGGCGAAACTCCGGGGGTAGCGGCCAGCCTGGACGATCCCCCACTGCCCGACCCAGGGATGCAGGTCGGCGAATGGCATGTCCTGCTGCCCTTCCGCTACAAGGGAGCACAGCGCAATGACCTCGGACCTATCCACCGCCTGTTCTGGTTCATCCTCATCGTCCTCGCCGGCGCCGCAAGTTTCGGCATGCTCGCCGTCGGGCTCGAAGTCCTCTCCCGGCTTCTTGCGGAAGCCTGAGGCCGGCCAGTGCAAACCGGCACCGGGCCCGGCACCTGGCATTGCCGCCTTGGCGGGCGACCTACACGCCTATGAGAAGCTGCTCCAGGCGCTGTTCGCGAAAGGCGGCGAGCTGTCGACCTCGGCCATCCTCGCGCAAGTCGGGGGCAATCTGTCTCCCCTCGCCGGCCATCAGGTCCTCACCGCCATCAGCCATGCCCAGCTGCAGACCTCGAATGCGCTCGGGCATATTGCCGAGGCCCACCGCATGCTGGAAGCGCTGGGGCGCAAGCTGGGAATCGACGTGGATGCGTTTGGCGACGTCCTCAAGCCCCCCGCGAGTGCGACGCTCAAAATGCCATCGGGGGGAAGCGGATGAGCGAGCGTGGTGCCGACCTTGCGAGTCCCCGATGACCGAGATCATCGTGTTCCTCCTCCTGATCGCGGCGGTCACGATCCATGCCGGCTGGCGCGGAGGCGCGCCGGAACGCTATGCGGCAGTGGCCATGCTGCTGGCGGCCATCGCGACAAGCCTGACGAACCTGAAGGCGCCGCTGCCGTTCCGCACCGTGCAGTGGCAGTTGGTCTGGATCGACACGGCGCTCTTTGCCGTGTTGTTCTTCATCGCGCTCACCGCGAACCGCTTCTGGCCGCTGTGGATCGCGGCGATCCAGTGCCTGGCGCTTGGCGCCCACGCATCGCGCGCCTTCGCGTCCGATATCCTGCCGCTCGCCTATTGGTTCATCCTCGGCAAACTCGCCTACCCGATGCTGTCGCTGCTCGTCATCGGGACCGAGCGCCACCATCGGCGCAGCCGTCGTGGCACAGTCGATGGGCAAGCGACCAGAGCGGCGCGATGGCAGGGCTCGCCGTCTCTGGACCCAACCACGCCGCGACAGTGAAGCGCGGATCGGACAACTGCACCCGATTCGATCCGTCCGCGTCCGAGGACGGGACGCAACCTGGCTGGCCAGGCCACGAGGCGTGGGCATGGCCGCGTTGAGCGGATCGCCAGGGCCGGCCATGCGAGCCGAGGCATGTCGCATCCTTGCCAGGATGCGCGAGGCCACCGGCGCCTGCTTTGGGAACGGTTTTGCCGCGACCCTGCGCCTCGACATGCTGGCGGAGCTCTATCTCGCCGAGTGCGAAGATCGCCAGCTCCACGCGTGGAGCCTGTGCCTCGCGTTGCAGGCGCCGCCGTCGACAGCACATCGCAAGATCGGCGAATTGGAGCGGCGCGGCCTGGTGAGCAGCCGTCGCGGCGCGGCCCCGGACAGCGATGGCAGCGCGACCCGGCGCGACAACCGCTACAGGCGCGTCCGCCTGACACCGGAAGGCCGGGAGAAGACATGCCGGCTGCTGGACCAGTTGCTGCAGATCTGGAGCGGAACCGGCCGACAGGACGCGACCCGTATGACGCCATAGCACGCGGTCGCAACCACATGCCGGCAAATCAGCGGCGCAGCAGGCATGACCGGCACAACCTGGGCGCGAGACGGTGGCAAGCGCCCGCCAGGTGGCAGCCTGATCACAAGACAGAACACCGATGCATCGTTATCCGCGAAGGAGCAGCTTGATGGCCCCTGAGCCTGCGACGGCCGATCACGTCTATCGGCGTGTGCGGCGCGAGATCGTCGAAGGCACACTCTTGCCCGGCCAGGTGCTCAAGCTCGGCCAGTTGACGGACGCATTCGGCACCAGTGCGACCCCTGTCCGCGACGCTCTCAATCGGCTGGTCGGTGAGCGGTTCGTCGACCTGCTGCCGGGGGGCGGTTTCCGCGTTCGGCCGCTCAGTCCCGCGCGGCTGGCAACCCTCTACCAATGGCATGGCCAACTGATGCAGCTTGGGCTTGGCACCGGCGTCTCCCAGCCGGCAAAGGCGCGCATCGGCGCGCTCCGGCGCGACCTGGGTCGGCCGGATCAGCTCGCCACCGCGACCAGCGCCCTCTTCGCCGTTCTGGCATCGGACGCCGGCAATGCGGAACTCGAGGACGCGCTCACCGCAGCGTCGCAGGCCCTCGCCCGCGCCCGGGCGCTGGAGCATCGTCTGCTCCCCGGTCTTCGCGACGAGCTGTCGCAGCTCATGGTCACAATCGAAGGCGAGGCTGTGAGCGCGGCGCGCCAGGCGATGGCGCGCTATCACCGCAAGCGCATCCGACTGAGCCCAACACTCCACAAGATGATACCATCAGGACATGTTTAGCGATCGTATCGTGGACAAGGCGCAAGATACGGCCTTGCCGATCAGCAATAGTACCTCCCATTCCCGCCGACCGACTCTCAATCTGGGACAATATAAGTTCGCGTCTGAACCGGCGTCATCATACTTTTCCTGTGCTGCATTAGGGCAGCGAAAAGGAGAAGACGAAATGGAACGTACCAGCGAAGAGCGTCGTGACGACGTGGTCGAACTCGGCGCCGTGAGCGTCGAAACCAAGGGCATCGCCGGTGGCCAGGTGGATCTGCCCGCCGGTCAGGGCCATGCCGGCATCCTCGACGACTGAGCGACCGCTTGGCGCATCCCTCACCGGATGCGCCAAGCCTTGTGCCACTGCGAATGGCGCGGCCGGCCGCTGCCGACGCCCGCCTGCCGGAAGCGAGAATGCCCCATGGCCCGTCCGGAGATTGCCTGGTGCCAGGTCGGCGCGCGGATCGTCGTCATCGACATTGCACGCGATATCTATCTGCAATTATCACCGCATCTGGTCGAGGCCTTGCATGCGCTTCGAAGCGGCAGCGCCCTTGGCGACGGACTGGCTGATCGGTTCGAGTGCTTAGCCAGGATCGGCCTCTGCGACCCGGATTTCGGCCGCCCGGTGGCGCCGACCAGCCTTGCCGTGCCCGAACGCGACCTGCCGCCGCGCAGCATCAACGCGCGATGTCGCGCGCCATGGGCGGTAGGGACAGCGCTGGCCCGGATCGTCATCGCGCGTATCGCGGTCCGCGTCATCCCCCTGCGCGCGCTGGTGGCGTGGATCCGGCGCCTCCAGGCCCAACCATCGGCATCCCGACCGCCAGACAGCGAAGCGGTCCAGACCGTCCTGTTCGTCCGGGCGCGGCAGCTTGTGCCCGCGCAAGGAACCTGCCTGCCCGACTCGATCGCGCTGCTGCACTTCCTGCGCGCGCGCGGGATCGCCTGCCACATGGTGCTCGGCGTTCGGCTCGATCCGTTCGAAGCGCATTGCTGGATCCAGAGCGCCGATGCCATCCTCGGCGATACCCACGAGCGCGTCGCCTGCTTCACCCCGATCCTGCAACTATGAGCCTCGCGCGCTATCTGGGCGTGGTCCTGCTCGGACAGGACCGGCCAGGTCCGGCCCGAGCGGCGTCGCGCAACGTCGCATCGCAACTGGGCCTGGCACCATGTGCCGCAGCGACCAGGCACGTCCTCTACGCTGCCGGTCCAGGTGAAGCCATCGACGGCTTTCCCGCAGCAACCCACGTGGTGGGACCGGCGTTCGCCCGCGCGCCCGGCGGTTCCCCGTTCGTCGGGACCATCGACCGCAACGCCGCCCCCGCCCATTTTCTCGAGACGATCGAAGCGAAATGGGGCGCTTTCGTGGCCTGGACCAGCAGCGAAGCAACCGGCGAGGTCTTTGTCTATCGCGATCCGTCGGCACGCTGTCCCTGCTACTACCGGCGCTGGGGCGACGAAGTGGTCATCGCCTCGCACGTGCCGTTCATCGAGGCCCTGACCGGCCGCGCCCAGGCCATCAACTGGGCGGTCGTTGCCGACGAGCTGCTCTACCCGGACCTTGTCGGGCGGGCGAGCGCGCTGCGCGATATCGCGGAGGTCCTGCCAGGTGAAATCCTGCGCATCGGACCGGCCGGAGTCTCCCATCACGCGCTGTGGAGCCCGGCCAAATTCATCGACGCGGCAGCCGTGCCCTCGTCCGAAGCGGCGCAGGACGAGGTCACGCGGGCGGTGGACAATGCGTGCCGGGCATGGTCGCACCATATCGGGCCGCTGGCCCTGACGCTGAGCGGCGGGCTCGACTCTTCGGTGCTCGCGGCAACGCTCCCCGGCCTTCGTCATGCCGTCACGATGATCAGCGGCAGCGGCAGCGGCGACGAGCGGGCCTTTGCCGGCGACGTATGCCGGCATTTTGATCTTCAATTGCATGAGCTGCAACTTTCTCCCGCCGACGTCAGCTTATCCGTCTCGGAGGCCGCGGAGCGCCCGCGACCGTCGGCGCGTGCCTTCACGCAGAGCCTGGTCAGGCATGCCCTGGCGCTCGCCGACGATGTCGGCGCCAAGGCGTTCGCCTACGGCAGTGGCGGCGACAACGTCTTCTGCTTCCTGCGCTCGGCCACGCCCGCCAGCGACAGGCTGGCCGTGCAAGGGCCGGGCGCGGGTTATTGGAAGACGGTGATGGAGGTCGCTGCCGTGACCGAATGCTCGCCGTTCCTGATTGCCCGGCGATCGCTGGCAAAACTTTTGCGCCGCCGCCAGGCCTGGACCTGGCCACGCGACGAGCGCCTGCTTGCTCCCGCGCTGCTCGAGACGCACAGATCGCATCCGGCGCACCCATGGTTTGCCGAATTCGCCGACCTGCCCGTCGGCAAGCGCGAGCATGTCGCAGCGATCATGCGCGGCCTCGCTCTGGTCGATTATCTCGACAGTGCAGGCGGATTGCCGACCGTCTATCCGCTCCTGTCGCAGCCGGTATTGGAAGCCTGCCTGCGCCAGCCAACCTGGCTCTGGTATGAGGGCGGCATCAACCGTGCGATCATCCGTCGCGCCTATGCGCAAAAGCTCCCCGGCAGAGTCGTCCAGCGCGCGTCGAAAGGCGGGTTTACCGGTCTGGTGCGCAGCCTCTATCTCGACAACCTGGCCCAGATCCGCGGCATGCTGCTCGACGGCGAACTCTGCGCGCAGGGAATCGTCGACCGCCAGGCACTCGAGGCCGCTCTGGCCAGGCCGCCGGTGGCAGCGGATCACACCTATGTGCGGGTCATGCGGTTCGTCGATGTCGAGGCCTGGCTGGCGGCACGGCGCGGCTGACGCGGCGCAACGTCATGGCGCTGCTGTCTCCTCAGGTTTAAACCAGCGCTCGAACCAGGCGAGGTTGCGCTCATAGACCGCGAGCCGATGCGCGGGCTGGAGCTTCACATGGGCCTCGCCGGGAAAAACGTACATCTCGGCCGGCCAACCGGCATTCTTCACGGCCGTATAGGTCGGCAAAGCCAGGCGAAACTCCTCTTCCCCCGCCTGGATCAGCAAGGGGACCGGCGGCAGTGCGCCAAGATTGGGTGCCAGGGATCCCTGCTTCCAGAAGTCGGGCCGATCCGCGTTGAACCTGGGATAGCCCGACTTGGCGTACCAGTCCTCGAACCCCGGCCCAAGACTGGCCATCATCGCGGGGTCCTCGCAGCAAGTGCTGAGCGCGGCAGCCTTGAACAGCCGCGAATGGATGAGGGCGAACGTTGCGGTCGAGGCACCGTCGCTTTGTCCGGTGATGCCGATGCGGGCAGGATCGGCGATGCCGCGCGCGATCAGGCGCTCGACGACGATTTGCAGCGAGGACTGGACACTGCGGCGGTCCGACCAGTCCTTCTGATTGGCCTGGAGAAATCCGAACAAGTCGCGCGGCTTGTCGCGCAGGGCATACCATGGCGGTCGGGTGAAGCTGAGCACAGCGAACCCCCTGGCTGCGAAAAGTTGGATCGGGAATTCATCGGCGGTCCCGCCGCGCAGGAAGCCGCGTGAATCATATTGCACGACGATGAGCGGCACGGGATGGCCCGGACGATATGCGGGGGGAAGGACCAGGTCGGCGAAAGTGTCGATCCCGAAAGCATTGCGCCAGGCCAGCCGCTCGGACTGGCCAAGCCGGATCGCCGCGAATTCAGGATTGGGATCGTAGATCGTGTGGACCTGGCCGGTTTCCGGATCGATGCCGATCACATGGCGGGGCACCGTGGCGGCTTCCGCGGTACAGACCAGTTCGCGCGGGCCGAGCTGACAACCGAGCCAGGGGTCGGTGGTCTGGTGCAGCAGCTGTGGTGCGCCTTTGCCCAGATCCCAGCGCAGCAGTGCCGTCTCGCTGCGCGCGACGCCTTGGCGGCGCAGGAAGAGAATCGTGTGGGCATCGCGTTTCCACAGCGCGACGACGTCGGTGCAAAGCGCTTGCGGACAAGGCAATTCATGGCCGTCGACCATGACATGCAGAGCGTCGGGCGCAAAAAAGGCGTGGGGCTCGGCAGGCGCCAGCCAGGCACGATCGTCCCCCGTGTCGAGCAGCACCGCTTGCGTGGCGCCATCGAGCCAACCGGGGGTGCCCGCCGGGTCGAGCACCAGGCGCTCGCGCTCCGTCGCTGGGCGCAGGCTGCGCTCCGCCAGCCCTATCACCTCGACGCGGCTGGGGACCGGCGATGGCGGATGCGGCCGGCCCCCGACCAGCGGCCAGAAGCGTCCATCATAGCGCCAACCGTGGAGTCCCTCGGCGTCGATCTGCCTTTCCGCATCAAGCAGGGCGTCGCGGCTGCGATAGACGATCGCTTGGCCGTCGGGCAGCCACTGGAAATCGTCGATCGACACGCCGGAATGGGTCACCTGCGTCTCGTCCGATCCATCGGCTCCTATCACGAACAGCTGCATCACACCGCCGATCGCCTTGGTGAAAGCGAGCCGGCCGCCATCGGGCGACCAGCGCAGCACCGAGGGCACCGGTGCCCCGGTCACCAGTCCGGCAAAGCCATACTTGTCGAAGGACAGCTTGATCACTTCGCCGCCATCGGCGATGCGCCGCGCCGGCGCAGGGCTGTCCGTGTCCTTGACGAGAATGCCGGTGCAATAGCGATTGGCGATGGGATCGCCACGGCGGAGTTGCAGCGCGATATGCCGGCCATCGGGCGACAGCGCGGCTGGGGGGCCAGGATAGGCATCGAACTGCATGCCGCCGAAATCGCGCAGCCGCACGAGGTCGAGCGCGGTGATGGCACGCTGCGTCCCGGCGGGCGCCGAAGTCGGCGCGGGCGGCATCAGGTCGCAGGGCGCCTGGCTAGCCCAGGATAGCCCCGGGACCAGTGCCAGACCAAGCGCAAGGCCGCCCAGCGCCGCGTGCAGCGTGATCCTCCTTTCATGGGACTGCGCCCGCTGCCACCAAGCTGGGCCGCGGACCCGGTCTGATCTCTCGCACGAAGAAAAAGGGTCGGTCATCGCCTACCAATCCTTGGTCAGCGAAACGCTGATGAAGCGCCCGATCGCGGACTGGTTGGTGGAATCGTAGCTGACATAATAGTCGGCCACGGCACGGGCATAGGCGGGCTTGTCGTTGAACAGGTTGCGCACCGCGAGCGCAAAGCCCAGTCCCGGGATCGGCCCTTGCGGGGATGCGCGATAGACCAGCGCGAGATCGAACGTCGTCTGCGATGCGACTCTGACAGACGGACTGCTGCGGGTATCCTGGACCGCGCCGGTGTAATTGGCGAAGGCCGACGCGCTCAGGGAGCGGCGCGTCCATGTCGCGCCGGCGCGACCGCGCCAGTGCGGTGGGTTGAAGATCGTCCCGGCCAGTTCGGTCACCGGCAGCGAAGGGTCGAGCTGCTGGCGCGATTGCAGCCAGGACGCCGAGCCGTTGAACACCAGCTTTTCATCCGCGCCAAGGTCCGCCTCGTAGCGCGCCGTGACATCGACACCCCGGATCTTCTGGCGGGCGACATTGAAGAAGGCGTTGTAGACAGAAGCGACGACAGCGCTGGGTTCATAGGCGAGACCGGAGTAGTTGTAGAGCGGCACCGGCGCTGCCGCGATCAGCGCGGCCTGCTCGGCAGCTGAAGGATAGGGATCGACGAAGCGCGCGAGCGTCTGACCACTGAGCGCCGTGTAGAAGTCGGTCCCCTGGAACGGCTGGGCCACCCTGTCGCGATAGGCTATCTCGAAATAGCTGCCTTCCACCTGCAGCCCGGGCACGGCGCGCGGATGCGCCGTCGCGGTCACCGACCAGGACGTGGCGCGCTCGGGCTTGAGCGCGCGATTGCCGCCGTTGATGAGCAGCACGGTGGCATCGGCGGGGTAGCCCGTGCCGCCGAGCGTCGTTGCGGCATAGAGAAAGGCATATTGCGGCTGGTATTGCTGGTAGAGCGTGGCCGCCTTGAAGGACTTGCCCCAGGATGCCTTGACATCGATATCCGGGCTCGGCGCGTAGATCGCACCCAGCTTGGGCGTCAGCACCGCGTCGATGCCGGGATATCTCTCGTAGCGCAGGGCGCCGCTCAGCGACAGGCGGTGAATGGCGGTGATCGCTTGCCCGGGCGACACCAGCGGGACGTAGATCTCGCCAAAGCCATAGTAGCTGTCCTGATGGGCGTCGATCGGGGCAGGCAAGCTGACGGAGCGGTTGAGATAACCATTGTCGCGATAGCCCGCCCCGGCAGCAAAACGGATCGCGCCCGCCGGAATATCGACAAGGTCGCCCTGCGCGCTTGCTTCGAGCGACTTCACCGAATTGCAGTAGCAGTAGGGATAGGCGCTGACCGCACCGGCGGCCGTGATGGTGAACTGCTTGGTGTCGGTATGGTCCTCGCCATAGACACCGCTCAGGGCAAAGGTGAGCGAAGGCGACGCGGCGAACGTCAGCGACGGCGCGATCGAGAACGACTGGTTGGTCGGCTCGGTCGTATAGCGTGAGCTGCCGGGGACCTGCAGGACCGTGGCCGAGCGCCGCCAGTTGTAGAGTCCATCGATGTTGAACGTCAGGTCGGGCGCAAGGGCCTGGTGGAGGCTCAGCACGGCACTGTGCCGCGTCAGGCCGGGCAGCAGCGTGGTATTGCCCGGCATGTACTGGGTAAAGCTGCGCTGCCGCGCCGTAATCGCGGTGTCCTTCTCGAAATCGTACGTCGCGATGAGACCGCCACCGTTCCACTTGGTTCCGGCCACGAGGCTGTACTGCTGCTGCGTATCGCCGCCATCGGTCGCGCCGCCAACCCGCGCCGTGGTGGAAACCCCGTCATAGTCCTTGCGCAGGATGATGTTGGCAACGCCGCCGACCGCGTCCGAGCCATAGATTGCCGAGGCACCGTCGGCGACGATCTCGATGCGCTCGACCGCGACCAGCGGGATCGCGTTGACGTCGATCGCCTGGGTGAACGAACCATAGGCCAGGCGGTGGCCGTTGAGCAGAGTCAGCGTGGCATCGGGTCCGAGCCCGCGCAGATTGATGCTCGATGCCGAGTTCTGGTTGTTGTTGCTCCCCGGCGCGCCCGGCGCCACCCCCGGATTCTGTCCTCCGGCAAAGCTCTGCGGCAGGGTGCGAACCGCTTCGCCGAGATCGCTCTGGCCGGCCCGGGCGATGTCGGTGCTGCTGAGCGTGATCACCGGCGAGGCCGGCGGGGCCCCCCGGATGCGCGAGCCGGTCACCACGATCGCGCCAGCTTCCCCCGCGTGGTCCGCTACCGCTTGCGGCGCCTGCGATCGCCCCACGACAAGGACACTCCCGTCGCGCTCCACGATGACGAGGCCACTGCCCGCGAGCAGCAGGTCGAGCGCCTCCCGGAACGTGTAGGCACCATCGATCGGGCCGGACGTCTTGCCGGCGACCACCTCGGGGGTAAAAATGATCTCGCGCCGCGATGCGCTGCCCAGCGCGCGCAACGCATCGCCGAGGCTTTGCGCGGGCAAGTGCAGCTCTTGGCGCGCTTCCTGGGCCGCAGCAGGAACGGCCAGCGCCCACAGGCTCGCCGCAAGCAAGAATGCATTCGATCTCTGGTGTTTCATGGATACCCCCCTGGCGCCATTGCAGGCCGTTCGGGGGTATCCATGCCGGCCCAGCGGAATTTATGAGGGTGGGCAGGAATTTTTTGTGTCGCGCTTGCATCGGTGGGCGAGCACGATGCCGGACGGGCTTTCCTCGAGCGACAGATCGAGCAGGGCGGCGAGGTTGCCGGCAAGGCGGTCAGGCTCGCGGATGCGGAATGTGCCCGAGACGCGCAGATCGCCGAGCGCTGGGTCGGCAAGTTCTATCGGCCTGGCGGCGTAGCGATTGGCTTCCGCGATAAGCTCGCGCAACGGTACGTCGGTGAAATCGCGCAACGGGCTTGGCCAATCCGTGCGAGCCAGCGGCGTGATGCGTGGCGCGCTATCACCAACGCCGCCGATCGCGAGGCCATGGCCGGCGCTGAGCCGGATGACCGCCCCGCCGCTCCGGGACGACACGGCCGTGGTGCCGACGGCGGGCGGCTGGCGAACCTCCACCACGCCTTCGATCAGATTGACACTGGCACCGGTAGCGCCGCGCAGCGCCACGTCGAAGATCGTGCCACGAGCGAGGATCGAACCTCCACCGGCGGTCACGACGAAAGGACGCGGCTCGTGCGCGACAAAGAAGCGCGCGCGGCCGCGGAGCAGAGCCAGATCGCGCCGCTGCGCCGAGAGAGCCACCTGCACGCGGCTGTCGGCATCGAGGATCACGCGCGACCCGTCGGCAAGACGGAATTCGCGCACGTCGCCAGGTGCGGTAACGAGACTGGTGGCCTCACTGCCCGGCGCTGCAGGACTGCTCGCCGCGATCAACGGATGGCGCGGTCCGATGGCGCGCATGGCGCTCGTGGTCAGCGCGATCACCACAGGCACGGCCACCACGCAGAGGACCAGCACGAGGACCGGGTTGCCGATGAGCCGCCCCAGCTTCGCAGTGCCGAGACGCCGGGCGGCCTTGCCAGGATCGGCCGCAGGGGATGACGGCTTGAGCCCTTTTCCCAGGCTGAACACTTCGCTGACATGGTTGTAGGCCTGGCGATGCGCCGGATCGGCCAAGAGCCAGGTCTCGAAATGCGCACGCTGCGCTTCGGCCTCGGGTCCGCGCATGAGCGCGAACCACATGGCCGCATCCTCGCGCAATTCGCGCATCCGCAGTCGATCGATCTGGGTCATTCGTTTTCAAGAGCCGTGGAGATGTGGGCCAGCGCCCGCCCGACATGATACTGGACGGTCGGAATGCTGATGCCGAGCCGCTCGGCGATTTCGCGATAGGTCAGCTCTTCGAGGCGGTGAAGCAGAAAGGCCGCGCGGGTTCGCTCGGGCAGGCTCTGCACCGCCGCCGCGTAGCGCGCCATGACATCGGCGTGGGCAAGACCGTCCTCCTGCGACGGCGCCACGGCGATCTCGCCAGCCGCCTCGATGGGAATGTGGGATGCCGCCATGCGGCGCGCGCGGCGCCGGCTTCGCTCGAACAGCAGGTTGCGCGCGATCCGCTGCAGATAGGGCGCGGGATGGGCAAGGCTTTCGCGCGCCATGAAAGCGGCAAGCCGGGTGAAAGCCTCCTGGACCAGATCGGGCGCTTCGTCCGCCTCGCCAAGCCGGCGGCGGAAGAAGCGCGCGAGGCGCGGCGCTTCGGTGCGGTAAAGCCCGTCGATCCGGCCGGCATCGCCCTCCTGCTCTGCATCCGGAGCGGTCCCGGACTCCGGCTCGGCGGCCGGCGCCGCAAGTCGGCGTTCGCCCGCAAGCGCCCGGGCATGTCGCATTGGCATGGAAACGCAAGACCTCGACGGGCCGGCAGGCATCGCGCCCCGGGACAATCCGGAGTTGGCGATAGCGGAGCGACGCGCGAGGTCTTCGAAAGAACCCCTGCCATCCGACCACCGGGTCGGATGTAGTGATGCCTGGCAGAACAGGAGGAAGGCGGGTGCCGGCGATCGACGCCTCCGCCGACCATGATACGCAATCATCCGCGCCAAGCAAGACGTGGCGCACCCCCTCGCCCGTGGCGGCGCCGCGCCCGGGTCGCGGCGGACATCGGCGAGAAGGCTCGCGACCCCTGCCAGCATCTCACCCTGGCAGCCGGCCCGTGCGATCCTCACCCATGACCGCCCCTATGGAATCTCGGGTGCGGTCGGAGGCACGCATGACCCCGACCAAACTGCTCATCGGCCAGATTCTCGTCGTCTTCGCGATCGTCGTCGCGAGCATGTGGACGGCCACGCAATGGGCCGCCGCCCGGCTGCTCTACCAATCCGAACTCGGGCATCCCTGGTTCGAGCTGCTCGGCACGCCGATCTATCACCCCTGGTCGATCTTCCCCTGGTGGTTTTCCTACGACGCCTACGCCCCGGCGATCTTCGACAAGGCGGGGGCCTTGGCGGCCACGGGCGGATTCCTCGGCTGCGGCGCGGCCGTGTTCGGTTCGCTCTGGCGCGCGCGCCAGTCGGGCAGTGTCACGACTTATGGCTCGGCGCGCTGGGCCGGTCTCAAGGATATTGCCAAGGCCGGGCTGCTGGGCAGCAGGGGCGTCGCGTTGGGCCGCGTCGGCGACCACTATCTGCGCCACGATGGCCCCGAACATGTGATGGCGTTCGCCCCCACCCGCTCGGGCAAGGGCGTGGGCCTCGTCGTGCCGACCCTGCTGTCGTGGACCGGCTCGGCCATTGTCCACGACATCAAGGGCGAGAACTGGGAACTCACGGCCGGCTGGCGGTCGCGTTTCTCCCATTGCCTGCTGTTCAACCCCACGGACGCGCGCTCGGCGCGCTACAACCCGCTCCTGGAAGTGCGCCGGGGCCTAGACGAAGTGCGCGACGTCCAGAATATCGCGGATATCCTGGTCGATCCGGAAGGCGCGCTCGAACGGCGCAGCCATTGGGAGAAGACCAGCCACGCCCTGCTGGTCGGTGCGATCCTTCACGTCCTCTATGCCGAGGAAGAAAAGACGCTGGCGCGGGTGGCGACGTTCCTGTCCGATCCCCAGCGTCCGTTTAAAGCAACGCTTCGCCGTATGATGACCACCAATCACCTGGGCAGCGAAGAGGCGCCGGCGGTTCATCCGGTCGTGGCCTCCGCCGCGCGCGAACTGCTCAACAAGAGCGAGAACGAGCGCTCGGGTGTGCTCTCGACCGCCATGTCGTTCCTCGGCCTCTACCGCGATCCCACCGTCGCCGAAGTCACGTCCGCCAGCGACTGGCGGATTGCCGATCTCACGCAAGCGCCCCATCCCGTCTCGCTCTACCTCGTCGTGCCCCCGTCCGACATCAGCCGGACCAAGCCGCTCATCCGCCTGATCCTCAACCAGATCGGGCGGCGGCTGACGGAGACGCTGCACACGGGCGAGCCGAACCACCGCGGCGATACCAAGCGGCACCGCCTGCTGATGATGCTCGACGAATTCCCCGCACTGGGCCGCCTCGATTTCTTCGAGACCAGCCTGGCCTTTCTCGCCGGCTATGGCGTCCGGGCGTTCCTGATCGCCCAGAGCCTCAACCAGATCGAGAAGGCCTATGGCGAGCACAACGCCATTCTCGACAACTGCCATGTCCGCATTGCCTTTGCCAGCAACGACGAGCGCACCGCCAAGCGCATTTCCGACGCGCTTGGAACCGCGACCGAACAGCGCGCGATGCGCAATTACGCCGGCCATCGCCTCGCCCCCTGGCTGGCCCATGTCATGGTCAGCCGCCAGGAGACGGCGCGCGCCCTGCTGACGCCTGGCGAAGTGATGCAGCTCAGCCCGGCGGACGAACTCGTGCTGGTTTCGGGGCATCCGCCGATCCGCGCCAGGAAGCTGCGCTATTATGAGGATCAAGCGTTCGCCGAGCGGGTACTTGCCGCGCCGGCGCTGGACCACAGCGACTATCCCGACCTGCCGCCGGCCCGCGGCAACCCCTGGGCCGGACAGGTGCGAGGGGCCGACGAGCGCCTGGCCATCGTAGCCGATACGCAGGCCCCCGCCGAAGATGGCGGCCTGGAGCAAGCACGCCATCCGGCGCCCGAGATCGGGCCGGCATCGCCGGCGGCGCCGGAGCCGGTCGATCCCCTCGGCCTGGGTGATGACGATGGCGACGGCACTGTCGAGCGCCACACCATGGACCGGGTGCAGGCCACGGGTGCCGCGCGCACGGTCTACGGCCTCGATGCCGGCAGCGCCCGGCCCGATGACCTGCGGCTGGATTTCTGACGATGGCGCAGAAGGTCCGACACCAGCTGTTCCTGCCCGCGCCGCTGAGCGAGCGGCTCGAGGCGCTTGCCACCAGGCCGGGGACATCCAAGTCCGCGATTCTCGCCGATGCCGTCACCGCCTGGCTCGATCGGCGCGGTGCCTCCGCGCTGGAAGATCGCTTCGCGATCCGGCTGGACCGGATGAGCCTGGCGATCGGGCGGATCGAACGCGACACCCACGTCGTCCTCGAGGCGCTCGCCCTGTTCATCCGCTTCGAGCTCTCCATCCAGGCGCCGCTGGCCGAAGACGACCAGGCGGGCCGGGCGCTGGCGGCCAGGCGCTTCGAGGCCTTCGTGCACCAGGTTCGTCGCCAGGTTGCCACCGGACGCCGCACGCTCCAGCCGATGACGGACGAGCAGCCATGACGGAAAGCCTGTCTGCCCAGCGCCGCAGGCGCATGCTTGTCACCGCGCTCGGCGCCGACATTGCCGGTGCCATGGCCGATCCCGCCGTGGTGGAGATCATGGTCAATCCCGATGGCGCCCTGCGTCTCGACCGGCTTGGCGACGGGCGCACGGACACGGGCCGCCAGCTGCCTTGCGATCAGGTCGAGCGCATCATCCGCCTGGTTGCCAGCCACGCCCGGGCCGAAGTCCACAGCGACTGGCCGATCATCTCGGCCGAATTGCCGCCCCATGGCGAAGGACGCGCCGGCGAACGCTTCGAAGGCGTCCTGCCGCCGGTGTCGCCCGCGCCCTGCTTCGCGATCCGCAAGCCGGCGCGGCGCCTCCATACCCTCGCCGACTATGTCGCGGACGGCATGATGAGCAAGGCGGTTGCCGATGCCCTTCGCGCGGCGGTGACCGCGCGCCGCAATATCCTTGTCGCCGGCGGCACCAGCTCGGGCAAGACCACGCTGGCCAACGCGCTGCTCGCCGAGATGGCGCCGGGCCGGGCCGGGCGCGATGCCCGTGTCATCCTGATCGAGGACACGCGCGAGCTCCAGTGCCCTCTGCCCGATACGGTCGCCCTGCGCACCCGCCCGCCACACGTCACGATGAGCGACCTGGTCCGATCGACGCTGCGCCTGCGGCCCGATCGGATCGTCGTGGGCGAAGTCCGCGGCCCCGAGGCGCTCGACATGCTCAAGGCCTGGAACACGGGCCATCCCGGCGGGGTGGCGACAATCCACGCCAACAGCGCGACAGCGGCGCTCACCCGCCTGGAACAGCTGTGCCAGGAGGCGGTGATCACCGTCCCGCGCCCGCTTATTGCCGAAGCGATCGATGTCATCGTGTTCATCGCCGGCCGCGGCATCGACCGCCGCGTCGCGACCGTCGCGGAAGTTACCGGCCTCTCGAACGTGACCGGACTCTACGAACTCACCGAGCTCAACATCCCCCCAACCCAGGAGACATGATCATGACGCTTTCCCAAGTACGCACCCATGGCCTGCGTGCCGCGTGCATCGCGCTCGCATTGACGTTTGCCAACCAAGTCCAGGCGGCCGGCTCGGGCATGCCGTGGGAAGAACCGCTCCAGAAGCTGCTGGAATCCGTACAAGGCCCGGTGGCCAAGATCGTGGCGGTGATCATCATCATCGTCACGGGCCTGACTCTAGCCTTCGGCGAGACAGCCGGGGGATTTCGCCGCCTCATCCAGATCGTGTTCGGGCTGTCGATCGCGTTTGCCGCGTCCAGCTTCTTTCTCTCCTTCTTCAGCTTCGGCGGCGGAGCGCTCATCGCATGATCGCCCCGAACCCCGCCAGCACCTCGCATATCGCCGGCTTCGAAGTGCCGATCCATAGCGCCCTGGGCAGTCCGCTGCTGCTCGGCGGCGCGCCGCGCGGGATCGCGATCGTCAACGGCACGCTGGCGGCAGCAGTCGGCCTGGGTCTCCAGCAATGGCTTGCCGGCCTCGCCCTCTGGGCGGTCGGGCACAGCGTCGCGGTCATGGCCGCGCGCCGCGACCCGAGCTTCGCCCCTGTCCTTATCCGCCATCTTGTCCAGAAGGGCTATCTGGCATGCTGAGCCTGCGGGAATATCGCGACCGCGCGGAGCGCCTTGCCGACCATCTGCCCTGGGCCGCGCTGGTGGCACCTGGCGTCGTCCTCAACAAGGATGGCAGCTTCCTGCGCGTGCTCGCTTTCCGCGGGGCCGATCTCGAGTCCGCGACAGAAGCCGAGCTGGTCGCAGCCTGCGCCAGGGCCAACAACGCCCTGAAGCGGCTGGGCAGCGGCTGGGCCCTGTTCTTCGAGGCCGAGCGCTGCGAAAGCTGCGCCTACCCGCAAAGCGATTTTCCGGATGCCGCAAGCTGGCTGGTGGACGCGGAACGGCGCGCGGCCTTCGAGGCCGAAGGCGCGCATTTCGAGAGCCGCTACCATCTCACGCTCACATGGCTGCCACCTGGCGACGCGCAGGACGGCGCCGGGCGTTCGCTCGTCGAACGTCCCGAAGCCGAGAAGCGGCGTGACTGGCGCGGCGCCCTCGCGCACTTCATCGCCGAAACCGATCGCCTGTGCGACCTGCTGTCCGGGTTCATGGCCGATGTTCGTCCCCTGGACGACGACGCCACGCTGACATTCCTGCACGGCACCATCTCGGATCGACCGCACCCGGTGCGCGCGCCCGACATACCGATGTACCTTGACGGCCTGCTCGCCGACACGCCGCTCACGGGCGGTCTCGCGCCCCGGCTTGGCCGCCTGCACGTCCGGACCCTTACCATCCTCGGCTTTCCCAACATGAGCCGCCCGGGCATTCTCGACGCGCTCAATCACCAGGACTTCGGTTATCGCTGGGTCACCCGCTTCCTTGCCCTGGACAAGACGCTCGCGACCAAGACCCTGACGAGCCTGCGCCGGCAGTGGTTCAACAAGCGCAAATCGATCACCGCATTGCTGCGCGAAGTGCTCTACAACAGTCCCGCGCAGCTGCTCGACAGCGACGCCGACAACAAGGTGGCCGATGCCGACGCGGCGCTGCAGGCCCTGGGCGGCGATCACGTCGCTTTCGGCTATCTCACCACCACGATCACCGTCACCGACGAGCAGCTGGGCGCCGTCGAAGAGAAAGTCCGCTGCGTCGAGCGCATCGTCAACGGTCTCGGCTTCACCTGCATCCGCGAGGGCGTGAATGCGGTCGAGGCGTGGCTCTCGTCGCTGCCGGGACAAGTCTACGCGAACGTGCGCCAGCCACTCGTCCATACCTTGAACCTCGCCCATCTCATGCCGCTCTCGGCGGTCTGGGCCGGACCAGAAAGCAACCGCCACCTTGCCGGCCCACCCCTGCTGCTGGCCAAGACGGCCGGATCGACACCGTTTCGCCTCTCGACCCATGTCGACGATGTCGGCCACATGATGGTGGTGGGGCCGACCGGCGCAGGCAAGTCGGTGCTGCTCAGCCTGATTGCGCTACAGTTCCGGCGCTATCGCGGCGCGCAGGTCTACATCTTCGACAAGGGTAATTCGGCCCGCGCGGCGGTGCTGGCGATGGGCGGTGCGCATCATCCGCTCGGCAGCATCGAAACCGACGGGCATGCGCTCGCCTTCCAGCCCCTCGCCGGCATCGACGACCTGGCCGAACGCGGCTGGGCGGCACAATGGATCGCCGCGCTGCTCGAACACGAGCGTGTCGCCGTCGATCCTGCCGTGAAGGATGCTCTGTGGACGGCATTGGGCAGTCTCGCCTCGGCACCGCGCGAGGAGCGGACCATGACCGGGCTTGCCCTACTGCTCCAGTCGAACGCGCTGCGCGTCGCACTCCAGCCTTATACGCTGGAGGGACCATACGGCGGGCTGCTCGATGCCGCCGAGCAACGGCTTGCGTTCGCCGACCTGCAATGCTTCGAGACCGAGACGCTGCTGGGCATGGGGGCAGCGGTCGCGCCGGTGCTGACCTATCTCTTTCACCGGCTCGAGGAACGCTTCGACGGGCGACCAACCCTGCTGATCCTCGACGAGGCCTGGATTTTCCTCGACCATCCGCTGTTTGCCGCCCGCATTCGCGAATGGCTCAAGACACTGCGCAAGAAGAATGTCGCGGTGCTGTTCGCGACACAGAGCCTGGCCGACATCGCCGATAGCAGCATAGCGCCGGCCATCATCGAAAGCTGCCCGCAGCGGATATTGCTGCCCAACGACCGCGCCATCGAACCGCAGTCGCGCGCCGCTTATGAACGCTTCGGCCTCAACGACCGACAGATCGAACTGGTCAGCCGCGCCACGCCGAAGCGACATTATTACCTGCAATCGGCACGCGGCAACCGCTTGTTCGAACTCGGCCTGGGTCCGATTGCGCTGGCGCTCTGCGGCGCGTCCGATCCCGCCAGCCAGAAGCGCATAGACGCTATTCTCGCCGAACACGGCACGGAGGGCTTCGCTGACCACTTCCTGCGCTCTGTCGATCTAGCCTGGGCGGCCGACCTGATCGGCGCGTTTCCCGGCGCCGCCCCATCCACCCCTTCCTGAACTCCCGCCCCCGGAGAATGACCATGGCCAGAATGCTGACTATCAAGAAAACCCTCATCGCTGGCGCAATCGGCAGCACCGTCATCGCTGCGCTCGGCTTCGTCACACTCGCGCCAAGCGAGCCGGCCCGGGCGCAATGGACCGTGTTCGATCCCTCGAACTACAGCCAGAACATCCTCACCGCCGCGCGCACGCTCGAGCAGATCAACAACCAGATCCGCATGCTGCAGAACCAGGCGCAGAGCTTGGTCAACCAGGCGAAAAACCTGACGACGATCAGCTTCCCCGAGTTGCAGGCGCTCCAGCAGACCATGCAGCAGATCGACCAGCTGATGGGCCAGGCGCAGGGCATCCAGTTCAAGGTCGCAAACCTCGATCAGCAGTTCCGTTCGCTCTACCCCGGCAGCTTCGCGCAGAGCCTGACCACCAGCCAGCAGGTGCAAAGCGCCCGGACGCGCATGGACACTGCGCGCGCAGCCTTCGCGCAGACCATGGCCGTGCAGTCCCAGGTCGTCGAGAATATCGCCGCCGACCAGGCGGCGCTGACCGGCATCGTCGCGCGCAGCCAAGGTGCCGAAGGAGCGCTGCAGGCCAGCCAGGCGACCAACCAGCTCCTCGCCTTGGTCGCCAAGCAGCAATTCCAGATCCAGACGCTGATGGCAGCACAATATCGCGCCGAGGCGATCGAACGCGCGAACCAGGCCCAGTCGCGCAGCGATGCCCAGAGTGCCTCGACGAAATTCCTCGGCTCCGGCCGTGCCTATACCCCCCACTAGGCACGGCCGGCCAGGGCGGCGGCGATACCGCGCACCTCTCGCCGCCGTCGCCGCGGGATCCGGTTCCCGCTCCCCAAGACTGGGTCCCGCGGCACCTTTTTGAAGCCAGCATCAGGACGCGAAGCACATGGGCGACCTCAACATCATCGACCAGTTCATGGCGGCCTTCATCCGCTTTATCGACAGCGGGTTCGGGCTCCTGGGCGGCGATGTCAGCTTTCTGACGCGCACGCTGATCGCGCTCGACGTCACGCTGGCCGGGTTGTTCTGGGCGCTGGGCAGCGAGGACAATGTGCTCGGCCGGCTGATCCGCAAGATCCTCTACATCGGCGCTTTCGCGTTCATCATCAACAGCTTCGCGACGCTGTCGAATATCATCTTCCGCTCGTTCGCCCAGGCCGGCGTGACCGCAGGCGGCGGCACGATCACCGCTGCCGATCTGCTCAAGCCCGGCCGCCTTGCCGGGACCGGCTTCTCCGCTGCCTGGCCGCTGCTGCAGCAGGTCAACCAGTACCTCGGCTTCACGACCTTCTTCGACAATTTCCTGACGATAGTCGTGCTGCTGGTCGCCTGGCTGATCGTGATCCTCGCCTTCTTCGTCCTCGCCGTGCAGATGTTCGTCACGATTCTCGAGTTCAAACTGACGAGCCTCGCCGGCTTCATCCTCGTGCCTTTCGCGCTGTGGAACCGCACCAGCTTTCTCGCCGAACGCGTCCTGGGCAATGTGGTGTCCTCGGGCATCAAGGTCATGGTGCTCGCGGTCATCGTCGGCATCGGCTCGAACTACTTCACCCAGTTCACCACCGCGCTGCAGGGCCAGGAACCCGACATCGGCCAGGCAATGAGCTTGGTGCTGGCCAGCCTGGCTCTGCTCGGGCTTGGCATCTTTGGCCCGAGTATCGCATCGGGCTTGGTCGCCGGTGCGCCACAGCTAGGCGCGGGCGCAGCGTTCGGTACCGCACTTGGCGCAGGCGGAGCCCTGTATCTCGGCGGCGCAGGGGTGGCCGGTGCGGCGCGCGGTCTCGCCGCAGCCGGCCTTGGCGCCGTGCGGGCCGGCACCGCGATGGGTTCGGCCGCCTCGACCGCTTACACCCTTGGGCAGCAAGGCGCCGGCTCGTCCAGCGTCGGCGCTGGGATTGGGGGCATGGCAAGCGCTGCGGCCGGTGCCGCGCAGTCGCGCCTCTCCGCCGCGTTCGGTCTGGGCGAAGCGGCCGAGTCCGGGCGCCGGGCCGCGTTCAACGCGATGACCGGGCAGACGACCGCCACTGCCCCGGAAACCACGGACAGCGCGTCGGCGATGCCCGGTTGGGCGCGCGCGATGCAAGCCCAGCAGAGGTCCCGCCACCACCGCCAGACCGCCCTGCATGCCATCCAATCGGGCGACCGTGGCGGACACGGCGCGACCCCCGACATCAAGGAAAGGGAGGACTGATCCCCATGCTTTCGCATTCGACATTGTTCCGACGCGCCGTGCAGCGATACGGCCATACACCCGAGCCCGAGACGCCCTATCAACGGGCAGGACAGCTCTGGGATGAGCGCATCGGCGCGGCCCGCGTCCAGGCCCGCAACTGGCGGCTGATGGCCTTTGGCTGCCTCGGCCTAGCCACCGTGCTGTCGGGCGGCCTGCTCTGGCAGTCGCTGCAAAGCCGTGTCGTGCCCTATGTGGTCGAGGTCGACAAGCTGGGTGAAGCGCGCGCGGTCCAGCCCGCCGACAAGGATTACCAGCCGACCGACAGCCAGGTGGCCTGGTTCCTTTCCCGGTTCATCGAGCATGTCCGGTCGGTCTCGCTCGATCCGGTGCTGATGCGGCAGGACTGGCTTTCCGCGTATGATTTCACGACGAAGCGCGGGAGCCTATTCCTTGGCGATTACGCCCGCGCCGCCGATCCGTTCGCTCATATCGGCGAGCGCACCGTCTCGGTGCAGGTCACCAGCGTGGTGCGCGCCTCGGACAAGTCGTTCCAGATCAAGTGGGTCGAGACCGCTTACGAGCGCGGCGCCCAGGCAGGAAGCTCGCATTGGACCGCGATCCTGACCGTGCAGATGGTACCGCCGACCAGCGCCGATACGCTGCGGAAGAACCCTCTCGGCATCTATGTCGACGCCATCGACTGGAGCCGCGAGCTCGAGCCCACCGGTTCGTCACCAGCGACGCCAACCGCCGTTGCGCCAGCGCGCGCGGCGCTACCGCCGCCCGCCAGCATCCCCGCCGGATCGCCGCTCGATCCCACCCTCGGCGGCGCCGCAAACCAGGAGACCCAGCCATGAAAATCGCCTTTCTCGCGGCAACGGCCCTAGCCGTCGCGGCTCCCACGCCGGTCCACACCCCGTCGAGCGTCCCATCCTTGCCGGCCAAGCCAGCGGTGCAGACGGCAGCGGTGGCGACGCCGCTTCGTGCCCCGGTCGTCTCGCCACCACCGAAGGCAACCAAGCCGGTATCGCGTCGTCGGCATTTATTCCCTTCCCCAGCCGAACGGCGTGTCCGCGCCGCCAATCGCGCTGCAACGCTCGAGCCGACAACCGGCGGCTATCTCAACGCGGTTCAGGTCTTTCCCTACAGCGATGGCGTGATCTACCACGTGCTGGCCGCGCCCGGGCAAGTCACCGACATCGCGCTACAGCCTGGCGAGACGCTGGTGGCGGTGGCGGCGGGTGACACCGTGCGCTGGGTTATCGGCGACACGACGTCCGGAGGGAATGTCAGCAATTCAGGCGAAGCCAAACGCACGCATGTCTTGGTGAAGCCCTTCTCGGCCGGGCTCGCCACCAACATCGTCGTGACAACCGATCGCCGGACCTATCATCTCGCGCTGACCAGCACGGCGCGCACCGCCATGTCGGCATTATCGTGGACGTATCCGCAGGACGCGCTGATCGCGCTCAAGGCTGCGGCCGAAGCGGCGCGCGCGACGCAGCCGGCGGCTTCGGGGTTGTCCGTCGACCAGTTGCATTTCGGCTATGTCATAACCGGCGACAAGCCTGGGTGGCGGCCGCTGCGCGCGTTCGATGACGGACGGCAGACGTTCATCGAGTTCCCGGCCAACCTCGGCGAAAGCGAGGCGCCGCCGCTGTTCCTGGTCGACGCCAAGGGCGACGCCCAACTGGTCAATTACCGTGTGCAGGGTCGCTATTACATCGTCGATCGGATCTTCGATGCGGCAGAGCTGCGCCTCGGGCTCAAGCACCAGGATGTGGTGCGGATCAGCCGGACGGGTGAAGCGGCCAGCCTGCGGAGGCCGTCGTGAGCGAAGCGGCGGCGACGTCGCCTGCCAAGCTCGACCCCGAGAGCCTGGCACTGCGCTCGCGACCACCGCGCGCGATCCGATTCAAGCGCAGCGTCATCATCGCCATCGCGGCCGTGGGATCGATCGGCCTCGTGACGGTGACCTGGCTGGCGCTCAAGCCACATCTGTTCCACGGCGCCTCGGAGCAGGAGGAACTGTCGCAACCCGACCAGCACCCTTCCAGCGACACGCTCAACGGCTTGCCGGCAACCTACGGCGATGTGCCACGGCTCGGGCCGCCACTGCCTGGTGACCTCGGCAAACCGATCCTCGATCGCCAGCAACAACTGGCGGCCGACGTCAACCCGAGCGACCAGCAACGCCAGCAGGCCGAGGTCGCCGAGCATGAGCGCCAGCTCGCCGAAGTGAAAGCCGCGCGCGAATCCGGCTTGCTGGTGCAGAACCGGCAATCAGCCCCTGCTCCAGAGGCAACCGCGGCAAGCGTACCTGCCACCGAGGGCACCCAGCCCAGTCCGTCGAAACTGGCGCTCGATCCGGTCACCGATCCCAATGCGCAGGGACGCAAGGAAGCGTTCGTCGGGAGCCTCGATCCGCGTGGCGACATCAATTCGCATGTCCTGACGCCACCGCCATCACCATACACCCTGTCGGCCGGCAGCGTGATTGCAGCGAGCCTGATCACCGGCTTGCGCTCCGACCTGCCGGGGCTGGTCACCGCGCAGGTTACCGAGAACACCTATGACAGTGCCACCGGGCGTATGCTGCTCATTCCGAAGGGGGCGCGGCTGATCGGCAGCTATGATTCGGTGGTGGCGTTCGGGCAGAGCCGCGCGCTCGTGGTCTGGCAGCGGATCATCTTGCCAAACGGCAGTTCGATCCGGATCGACAATGTGCCGGCAACCGATCCGTCCGGCTATGCAGGCCTCTCGGACAAAGTCGATTACCACACCTGGTCGCTGCTCAAGGGAGTGGCGGTCTCAACCGTGCTCGGGGTGGGTGCAAACCTGACATTCACCGGCGAAAGCGATCTCGTCCAGGCGATCCGGGAATCGACGCAACAGAATGTCTCGCGCGCCGGCGACCAGATCACATCCCGAAATCTGCAGATCCAACCCACGATAACGATACGCCCAGGAGCCCCCATCCGGCTTGTCGTGCATCGTGATCTGATCCTGGCACCCTGGAAGCCATAGGAGGCCTTAGATGCCCGAACTCAAGCTGGCCCGCATCCCCGATCGCACACCGGTGAAACTGACCGTCATGGTCATGCCCGACCTGCACCTTGCCCTGACCGATTATGCCCGGATCTACGCCGACACTTATGGCCGCGAGGAGCCCGTCGCCGAGCTGATCCCGGCCATACTATCCGCCTTTCTGGACAGCGATCGCGGCTTCCTCCGTGCCCGCGAAGCCCTCTCTCGCGAGAAGTCAAAATGACGCGGCCGTCGGAGGAATGTGATCAGTTATTGAGGATCGACGAGGTCAAACGCCGCTTGGGCCTCGGCAAGACGATGATCTACCGGCTGATCAAGCGGGCGGATTTTCCTGCGCCCTGCAAGCTTTCGCCATTCACGGCCCGTTTTGACCTTCCACGGACAATTTCCTCAAGTTGCGATTGGAGTCCGGCCTGAACGAGGACGGACGAGACGAAGCGTAAGCGGTTTACGGAAGAGCAGATCATCGGTGTGATGAAGGAGGCAGAGGCCGGTGCCAAGACCGGCGATCTCGCCGGCGGCATGGCAAATCCGAGGCGACGATCTATAGTTGGAATGGCAAAAATGGCAGCATGAAGTTATCCGAGGCGAAGCGGTTGCCTTCGATGGAGGACGAGAACACGAAACTGAAGCGCCTTCTGGCCGATGCCATCCTGGACAACGCGGTGCTGAAGGTCCTTGTCGCAAAAAATGGTGACGCCCGTCGCACATCGGGAAGCGGTTGCTTATCTCCGGGATCATCAAGGGATGAGGGAATAACGGGCACGTGGTGTGATAGATGCTGATCGCAAGAGCACGCGCTACAAGTCCTGGGCCCGCCGGAGACGGAGTGGCGCGCCCGCCTGCGCGAGCCTGCCAACGAGCGCGGCTAGCTCGGCTATCGCCGGACGCGCATCCTGCTGCGGCGGGAAGGAGAGCATTCAGGCGTCAACCGTGTTTACCGGCTCTAGCGAGAGGAAGGTCTTGGCGTTCGCTGGCGTCAGGCACGGCACGGGGCGGTTGGCACACGGGCACCGGTCCTAGTGGAAGCGCGCCCCAATGCCTGCTGAAGCCTGGACTTCGTCCACAACCAGTTGCTGTGCCCGGCGTTCCGAGTGCTTAGCATCGACGAAGAAGTGACCAGGCTATGCCTCGCCGCGGTCCTTGGCGCATCGATCTCTGGCCGCCGAGTACAGCCGCGAACTGACCTACATCATCGCAAGGAGTGGCAAGCCGGGACTGATCGGCAGTGCCATCGGCACCGAGTTCACGGCGAACGCTGTCCTGGCATGGTGCAAGGATAACGAGATCGAGTGGCACGGCATCGCGCCTGGGAAGCCGATGAAGAACGGCTACCTGGACTTCTTCAACGGGCGAATGCGGGAAGAGCTGTTGAACGAAACCCAGTTTCAAGATCTCAACCACGCCCACGCCGTGATCCGAGAGCGGACAGCCGATTACAACACCTGCCGCCCGCACTCATTGATCGGACGCGAGCGCGCGGCCAGCTACGCGGAAAGGATTGCGGCAAAGCGGGCAGGCATGCCTGCCCGCTTTGCAAACAACGCGCCGAAAGGCATAACCACAATCGCCGCGGCCCTAATCAGAGCTGGGAGAAAGTCCCGTTACAGGTCACCATCACTAGTATGCTCGAACACAGGCTCACTATGCATTCGCGATTTCATGCCTTGTAAACCCCAAAAATCGCGTCTTTTCTTACAAAATATTTCTAGAACTTTGTTTCAAGGCGAAGTCCTGCATAACGATGCGCGTCTCGCCCATACCAGCTATTGAACACTGGCTTGTTACCCCAACGCCCGCCGACATCGGAGATCGACGAAGCATAGCGCTTGTCGGTGACATTGTTGACGAAGGCCGTGACACTCCAGCGCTCGTCGTGGTCGGCAATGCCCGCAGACAGGTTGAGCAAGGCATAGGCGCCCTGCACAGATCCGGTGTTCCAGTTCGAGCTGAACGCAATCGCCGACTGGTAGGTTAGCACACCACCCAGGTTGGCATCGAGAGCATCGTTCAGCGCAACGCTCTTTTCGGCGCCGGCGTTGAACTTCCACAGCGGGGCGCTGGGCAGGCGCTTGCCCGACAGATCCTGATAGCTGGCGCCGCCCGAAGTGGTGCAACCCATCGCCGCGGTCTGGCCCGAATAGCAGTTGGCGCCCACGAAGCTGTCATAGCGGGCATTGGTATAGGCGCCGGCGAAATTGAACGACAGGCCCTGCCCGGCGCGCACCGTGGCGTCCATTTCGATGCCGCGCGTGCTCGCCTTGCCCGCGTTGGTCATCTGGAACGTGGGCACGGTAACCGTGGGATCGACGCTCTGAACCTGGAAGTTGTGGTAGACGGCATAGAATGCCGCGATGTTGAGCGACAGGTGGCGATCGAAGAAGTCGCCCTTCATGCCCAGTTCGGCGCCATCGACCCGTTCCTTGTTGACGGGCGTGATGGTGTTGGTGGCCGTGAACGTGCCATCGAGGTTATAGACCTTGGGCTTGTAGCCACGCGAATACTTCGCATAGACATTCACCCATTGCGACATCTGCTGCTTGAGCGTGACATCGCCCACCAGCGTGCTGAAGCTGTCGGAACCGGTACGGCTGAACTGGTTGGTCGCGCTGGCGGGCGTGGTGTTGTATTGCAAATCATACTGATACGCGATCTTGTCGCGGTTGAAGCGCAGGCCGGTGGTCAGCGTCGTGCCCCGCGCCAGCGTCCAATCCGCGCGCAGATAGGCAGCATAGGAATTGTTTTCCGCCACGCGATAGGCGCCGAAGGGAATGGCCGTGCCAAAGGCCGGCCGGTCGAACTGGAAGCCGGTCTTGCTATAGTCATAGTACACGCCGCCAAGCAGGCGCACCGGGCCGAGTTGGTCGGTCGAAAAGCGCAGTTCCTGGTTGAAACCGCGAATGTCCAGCTGCGAGCGCTGGATGTTGTTCCAGCTATACGTGCCGCCCGAGCCCAGCGACGCCCAATCGAGCGCCTGCATATAGGTATCATAGCGCAGGTCGCGCTTTTCGCGGGAATAGGCGCTGAGCGAGGTGAACGTCACCTTGCCCGTGCGATATTCGATCGCGAGGCTGTAGAGTTGATCCTTGGAGTGCTGGCCCGGCGTGGTGATCGTGGCATAGTCGGTGTTGCTGCTGCTCGGCGTGATGCCCGGAAGCGCTGCCGATTGAGCATAAGTGCCACGGAACTTGGCGGCCGGATCGACATAGGAATAGGCCTGGAACGCGCCGACATCGCGGGTGTCGATGTAGTTGCCCGAGAGCGTCACCTTCAGCCCGTCGAGCGGCTGCCACTGCAGTTTGCCGCGCACGCCGAAGTTTTCGGAATAGTCCTTCTGCCCGGTTGTGAGATTGCGCGTGATCGAATCGGTATGCGAGCCAAAGCCAGACAGCGTGTAACCAACCGTCTCGCTCAAAGGACCGGAAATGAAGGCCGATCCGCGATATTCGCCGTCTTCGGTGATCGTCGCGTTGGCTTGGCCCTGGAATGTGTCAGTGGGCTTGCGCGTCACGATGTTGATCACGCCGATCGAGGCGGCGCGGCCACCCAGGGTGGATTGCGGGCCACGCAGCACTTCCACGCTGGCGATATCCGACAGCTGGCGCGCGGCCAGCGATTCCGGAGCGAGCGTGACGCCATCGAGCATGACCGCGACGCCGCTGGGGGAACCGACGGTCACAACCGCAGTGCTGATGCCGCGCAAGGTGTAGAAGGGACGCAGCGTCGTGGAAGCTGGCTGCGCGACCAGCGAAGGCACGGCCTTGCCCAGATCGTCGATCGTGGTCACGCCGGCGCGGGTCAATTGCACCGGTGCCACCACAGCGACGGCGGCCGGCGTATCGCGAAGATTTTCCGAACGCTTCTGCGCGGTAACGACGATCTCCTGGCTATCGACAGCCTGCGATTGGTCTTGCGGTTGGGCTTCGGCCGCCAGGGCCGGAACGGCGGCAAGCAGAGCCGGCATGCATGCACCGATCATCAGAATTCGAGAGTTCATGTCACCCTCCCTCCTTGTAACGCGCACCTTGCGGACCCGCCCTCGGGCCCGGCGCTTGGTGGCCGATATACGCGCTACGAAAGGGCAGACAAGCTAAAATCGAAAGTAAACGAAAGACAATTTAGCGCTATACCGAAACGTGTCTATTTTGCATCACCCCGCCCCTCCCGATTGCCAGAATCAGGAGGGGCGCCAGCTGTACCAGCCGACGCCCGCCTTGAAGTCTCGTTCACATGAAACGGTTCAGATGCCGAACAAGGCCTTGCGCGCCAGCTTCTGCGCGCCCAGCGCATCCTGGCGATCCTGCGCGGCCTGCAAGGCCTCGAAATCGAGCCGGTCGAGCGCGGTGTCGATGTGCTTGAGGAAATCGATCGCCATGTCGGCCGCTTCCACCCCGTTCTCCCGGAACGGAAACTGGTCGAGCTGCCACACGCCTTCCCAGTTGTTCTTGCGCAAAGTGTAGAAGAACTCGAACAATTCGATCGGATGCACGGTGCCGGCCACCATGTCATCGTCCCAGGCGCGCAGGTTGTCGTTCACATCCATGCCGAACAGACGCCCATGGTCGATTGCGAGCTGGGCAGAATCCGCGGGGCTTTCCCCGGCGAACAGCGCGTGGCCGAAATCGAGCAGGATGCCCACGTTGGGCAGGCCCATCGCCTCGATCCCCAGCAGCGTGCGCGCCACCGAATCGAAAGCCATGTGCACGCGCGGTTCGCGGGGCTTGTATTCGATCACAAACTTGAGGTCAGGGTTCTGGCTGGCCAGCTCGCCGATGCCGTCGATGGACAAGCGCCACAGCTTGCGGTGATCGACCTGGAACGGATAGTCCCAGCCATCCTGGCCCGGCCAGAGCTTGACGTAGGACGCACCGAAACGGCGCACGAGGTCTGCGGCCTGGTTGCACACTTCGTTGGCGCGGCGGCGCACGCCGGCGTCGGGATTGGTGAAAGCCCCGCGCGAGAACTCGCGGTTGTAGATTTCGGGCGTGATCCCGATCACCGAAAGATTGTTGCGCTTGAGCGCAGTTTCCACCGCGTCGACCGAGACGTCGGCGCTCCAGGGAAAGTTGATGTCGACCACCGAGAGATCGCGCACCTGGCCGGCCAGGTCGATCATCTCGATCAGGTTGCGTGGCGGGCCATAGCCATCGGTGGCATAACGATCGACATACGTGGCGAAGTGCCAGATGCCGGCACCGAAGGTCAGTTTGCTCATCGGGAATCCCCTTGGAAAGTGGGAAGGAAAGCTAGTGCGCAGCGGCAGACTGTGCCGCTGGCTGCAGAGCGAAATCGGCAACGCGCGCCGCGTTGTCTCGCGTGACCAGCACGCAGTCCATGATCAGCTTTTCCGCCTGCCCGGTACTGCCGGTGCGCAGCTGGCGATCGGCCAGATCGACGGCATAGCGCGCCTGGTGCCAGGCGGGTTGCAACACGGTCGCCACGGCCTGGCCGCGACGAATGGCGTCGCGCATGTCGTTCGAACCGTCGAAACCGACAACCGGCACGTCGCTGCGCCCGGCACCCTGGAGCGCGGCGAGCGCGCCCATGGCCATGGTGTCGTTACCCGCGATCACACCTTTCACTTCGGGGTGCGCCTGGAGGATGGACTGCATGCGGGTAAAGGCTTCGGACTGGCTCCAGTTGGCCGATTGTCGCGCGATCGGCACAAGGCCGCGATACTGGTCGAGCACTTCGTGGAACCCGCGCGAGCGGACGGTGGCGTTGGTATCGGATTCCTTGCCGACGAGTTCGACATAGGGGCCCTTGCCGCCCATCGCCTGGGCCAGGGCCAGGGCGCCCTGCATCGCGCCCTGATAGTTGTTCGAAACGATCTGCGCGCTCGCCACGCCGCGCGCGGCGATTTCGCGGTCGATCAGCAAGACGGAAATGCCGGCGTTGCGGGCCTTTTGCACGGCCGCCACGCTGGCTTCGGCGCCGGCATTGTCGAGGATGATCGCCGCGGCGTTGCGGGCAATGGCGGTATCGATCAGTTCGCTCTGCTTGAAGGCGTCGTCGCCATGCGAGAACTTGAGCGTATCATAGCCGAGCTCGTGCGCGCGTTCCTCCGCGCCGGCGGCTTCCTGACCAAAGAACGGATTGTCGAGCGAAGGGGTGATGATGACGATCAGCCGCGATGCCTTGTGCCCAGCGGTGCCCCACCAGGTCAGGCCCGCGACCAAGACCAAGGCCAGGCCGATAAGCCAGGCTTTCACACCACCCCGCACCTGCTTCATGCCACGATGACCTCTATGCCCGCATCCTCGAAGCGCGCCTTGTCGCTGTCGGAAATGCCGCTGTCGGTGATCAGGCAATGAATCATGCCGATCGGCCCGACCGATGAAAACGAACGCCGCCCGATCTTGGAGGAATCGACGACGAGATAGACCTTTTCCGCGCTGGCGATCATCGCGCGCTTAATCGGCAGGTCGGCCAGCGAAGGGATGCTCATGCCATCCTCGATCGAAACCGCTGCCGCCGCCAGGAACAGCCGCTTGACGAACAGGCCCTGGAAATAGTCGGCCGATCCCTCCCCGCTGAGCGACAGGGTCGGCGCCTTGAAATGGCCGCTGGGCATGTGGACCGAAACGCCCTGCTGCGCGCCAAGCAGCAGCGCGATGTTGAGCCCGTTGGTGATCACCGTCAGGTCGCGCCGCTCCAGCAGGTTCGCCGCCACCTGGGTGGTGGTGGAGCCAGCGTCGAGCGTGATCGTCTCGCCATCCTCCACCAGCGCTGCTGCGGCCAGGCCGATCCGGTGCTTCGCGTCCATGTTCTCGTGATGCTGCAGCGCCATGGCGCGCACTTGCTGGGGCACGGACTTGAGGAACGCGCCGCCGTGTACGCGCTCGATCTGGCCGTCGGATTCAAGTCGCTCGAGATCCTGGCGGATCGTCACTTCCGATACGCCGAAAGCCTTGGACAATTCGCGCACGCGCGCGCTGCCTTCCTCGCGAATCCATTCGAGGATTTCCGCGCGGCGGCCTTCGGCAAAGCGCACGTTGCCATCGGCCCGACGCGCCTCAACAGAACCTTCCGTGTCACGCTTGCCCTGCGCCATATCTGTCAACCAAGCCTTTCCTGCAGACGATCGAGAACCACGGCGGCCACGATCACGGCCCCCTTGATGACCATCTGCCAGAATTCGCTGATGCCGACCATGACCATGCCGTCACCCAGCACGCCGATCACGCAGGCACCCACCAGCGTGCCGCCGATCGTACCACGCCCGCCCGCCAGGGAGGCGCCACCCAGCACGACCGCGGCAATGCCGTTGAGTTCGAAAGCCTCGCCCGAAGCGGGATGCGCGGCAACGAGGTCTGAAGCGACCAGCAGGCCCACCAGCGCGGCGGTCGCGCCGGAAATCGCATAGACCGCGCACTTGATCCGATCGACCCGCACGCCCGAAAGCAGTGCCGCGCGCTCGCTGCCGCCCACAGCATAGACGCGACGGCCAAAGGTGGTGGCCCCAGCCACCGCCGCTGCGCCCACCGCCAGCACCGCGAGGAGCCAGACGGGCACTGGCACGCCGAGCACCACGCCCGCGCCCAGCCAGCCGAAACCCTGATTGCCCAGCGCCGGATTGCCTGAAAGGTTGGGGAACGTGGCGCCGTTCGAAAGCAGCAGCGCCGCGCCGCGCGCCATATAGAGCGTGCCCAGCGTGGCGATGAACGGCGCCACCTTGAGGCGGCTGACCAGCACGCCGTTGATCAACCCGAGCGCGGCGCCCAGCGCCACCACCAGAACCACCACCAGCGGGATTGAGGGATAGATCACATAGCCAAGCGCCGTCAGCGGCAAGCCGTCAAGGATCAGCGCGCCCGCGACCATGCCCGAAAGCCCGGCGATCGAGCCCACCGACAAATCGATGCCGCCGGTGAGGATCACGAAAGTCATGCCGATCGCCAGGATCGCCACGATGGCGATGTGCTTGAGCATGATCATGGCATTGGCCACGGTGAGGAAATTGGGCGCCAGCACGGAAAAGATGGCCAGCACCAGGGCCAGCGCCAGCAGGGTGCGAAACCGCAGCATGATCGCCATGGCGCCGTTCCCGTTCACGACTTGATCCTTCACGTTCGCACTCATCCCTAGATTGCCGGTTGCGGCGCCACGAGCGCCGGCGCGGCCTGGTTGGCCGCCGCGATTAAGATCTCTTCGCTGCATTGGCGCACCGGCTGGTCGAGCGTGAGGTGGCCCTTGGACAAGACCACCACGCGGTCGGCAATCGCGAGCACTTCCAGCACGTCCGAACTGGTGAACACCACGGCAAGGCCAGAGGCGGCGAGCTCGCGGATCGTCGAAAAGATTTCAGCGCGCGCGCCCACATCGATGCCGCGCGTCGGCTCGTCCAGCAGCAGCACCTTGGGCCCGGGCAACAGGGCCCGGCCAATCAGCGCCTTCTGCTGGTTGCCGCCAGACAACGCGGTGATTGCCGACAGGCGCGAGGCAGCCTTGACGCCCAGGCGGGCGATCATCCCGTCGACCGCGCGGGCCTCGGCCGGATCGGACACGACCCCGTGGCGGGCGCAACTTGCCAGGTCGCTCAGCGATATGTTGCGGCCCACGTCGAGATTGGCGAAAATGCCCTGCTGCTTGCGGTCTTCCGACACGAACAGCAGCCCGCGGTCGATCCGGTCGGCCACCGAAAGGCGCGAGATGTCCGCACCCTGAAACGTGACACGGCCTTCGGCCGCCTTGCGCGCGCCGATAGCGACTTCGAGCAATTCGGTCCGGCCCGCGCCAAGCAGGCCATAAATTCCCAGGATGCAGCCCGCGCGCACATCCAGGTCGATGCCGTGCAGCGCCGCCGAAACCCGATCGCGGGGAGAGCGAATGCCTTCCAGCGAAAGAACCGCCAGCCCATCGATGGGCAGGGATTCGGCGCGTTCGAGCTGGCCTTCCTCGCCCAGCATCTGGCCGATGATCCAGGCGACCGAAGCGTCCGCCGCCGCGGCCGTCGCCACCACGCGGCCATCGCGCATCACGGTGATGCGGTCGCCCACACGCAGCAGTTCTTCCAGCCGGTGCGAGATATAGACAAGCCCCACGCCCTGCCGCTTGAGATCGGCGATGACCTCGAACAGCACCTCGACTTCGGCTTCGCTCAAGGCCGAAGTGGGCTCGTCCAGGATCAGCACGCGGCATTCCTCGGCCAGCGCCTTGGCAATTTCCACGATCTGCTGCTCGCCGATCGACAGGCTGTCGACGCGGCGATCGGGATCTATGTCCTGGCGCAGCCGGGCGAGCACCGCGCGAGCCATGTCGCGCTCACGCGCGCGGTCGAGCCGGCCCAGCCTTTCGCGGCCCGTGCCCAGCAGGAAGATGTTTTCCGCCACTGTCAGGTTGGGGCACAAGTTGAGTTCCTGGTGGACCATGCCGATGCCGCGCGCCGCGGCATCGCGCACCCCGGCGAGGCGCACGGGCTGCTCGTCGACCAGCACTTCGCCTTCGGTGGGCGTCTCGATGCCGGCGAGAATCTTCATCAGCGTGGACTTGCCCGCGCCGTTTTCGCCGATCAGCACATGGACCTGGCCCGGCTCCACCACGAAGTCCACGCCGTGCAGCGCCGTCACGCCACCATAGCGCTTAACCACGCCCTGCGCCCGCATCAGCGGGCGCTCACCCCCGCCTTGTGCCCGCGTCAGCGGATTCACAGTGCGGTGCCCGCCACAAGGCGCACGGGGACCACGCGCCAGCCGTCGCCCGGCTCCTCTGGCGCACGCACCGCGCCGATAAAGGAGACCGCCGAACCAGGGGCAAGATGCGCCGCCACCGGGCGGGTCTGGCCCAGCGCATGCAGATTCAGCTGGCTCGCCACCGCGCCGAACGCCATCTGGTCGGGCATGTCGTTGAAGGGATAGAGCGGCAGCGCATCGCGCAGCGCCGTGTCGATCAGCACCGGGCCCATTTCCAGGCGGACGTCGCCCACACCGTCCACGCGCAGATCGATGCCGCCCGCCGGATCGGCCAGGTCGCTGCTGGCAACCACGCCCTGGCCCTTGACCAGAAACCGGTAGGCAGAGGTATCGGAGGGACGATGCCCATGGGCGGCGCCGAACGCATTCAGTTGCCCGGCGCGCGCAGCATTCGCCAGATCGGCAAAGGGCACGGCACCTTGGGTGACGGCGGGCATGATCTTGCTCTGCCAATCGTGATCGACCAGCGCGACTGCATCGAAGCCCTGTCCGGCCGCAGCCTTGAGGCGGCGGTTTTCCTCGACCGTCAGCACCTTGCAGCCGGCCGACAACAACACGGCAATCATGGCCAGCGCGAATCGTCCCGATCGTGTCCCCGATCGCGTCATCGCTTGCATCCGGGGAACTGCGCTTGCCATCCAGCCACCTCTCCTTGCGGTCCTTCGTCTGCCGCGTTGGAGTTGGCGTTACCGAGTTTCCACCGCGGCTTCAAGCGCCAGACTCGCTAAATGAAAGAAATTCGAAAAAAATCGAAAGGGTAAACCTTGCCCCCCTCTTTCGGTTACGATAATGGCCAGCCGGCAAAAGGGGAGATTAGAGTCCATGCCGCAAGCGCTGGCAGAACGCCGCCCAGACCTCGCACAACGCGTCCTTCATGTCCGCGAAATGGCTCGCTGGATCCGCAAGCGCGCCTTGCGGATGGTATTCGAAGCCCGCCAGGGACACCCCGGCGGCGACCTTTCGGCCACCGACGTGCTGGCCACCCTCTATTTCGATTCGATGCGTTACGATCCCGGCCAGCCGGCCGACCCGGCGCGCGATCGCTTCATCATGTCCAAGGGCCACGCAACCGGCGCGCTCTACAGCACCCTCGCCAAGGCCGGCTTCTTTCCCGAGGAAGAATTGACCACCTACATGCAGCCGCTCTCGCGGCTCAATGGGCACCCCAACCGCGTCAAGATCCCAGGCGTCGAAACCAACACTGGTCCGCTGGGCCACGGGTTGCCGGTGGCAGTGGGCATCGCGATTGCCGGTCAAATCGATAGGGCGGACTATCGCGTCTTCGTGATCACCGGCGATGGCGAGCTGCAGGAAGGCAGCAACTGGGAAGCCGCGATGACCGCCGGCCATCGCAAGCTCTCCAACCTGACCGTGGTGGTCGATCGCAATCGCTTGCAGCAGGGCGCCGGCACGGAGGACACGGTCGGTCTGGAACCCCTGGGCGACAAGTGGCGCGCATTCGGCTGGGACGTGGTCGAAGTGAACGGGCACGATGTCGAAGCGCTGATCCCGCTGCTGGATGGGTCGGTCGCCCGCAGCCGGCCGCTCTGCATCGTGGCCAACACGATCAAGGGCAAAGGCGTTTCGTTCATGGAAAACAAGGCCAGCTGGCATCATGGTGTGCCCAATGCCGAGCAGTACGCACAAGCGATGAAGGAACTCGACGCATGAGCAGCCCCGCCCCGGCCAAGGCCGGTCTGTATGACTGCCGCGATGCCTATGTTGCCACGCTCGAAGCCCTGGGTGCCGCCGATCCGCGCGTGGTCGCCGTCGTCAACGACAGCGTCGGTTCGAGCAAGCTCGGCGGCTTTCGTGACAAGTTTCCCGAGCGCCTGATCAACGTGGGCATTGCCGAACAGGCCATGGTCGGCGTCGGCGCGGGCCTGGCCAATGGCGGCAAGATCGCGTTCGTCAGCGGCGCCGCGTGCTTTCTCACCGGCCGCGCACTGGAACAGGTCAAGGCGGATTGCGCCTATTCGCAAGCCAATGTGAAGCTCTGCGGGATTTCCAGCGGCGTCGCCTATGGCGAACTGGGCCCCACGCACCATTCGATCGAAGATGTGGCCTGGCTGCGCACCATGGGAGACATTACGGTGATCGTGCCGGCCGATCCCTGGGAAACCGAACAGGCAATTCGCGCCGCCGCCGCGCTCGATGGCCCGGTCTTCGTGCGCATCAGCCGCATGGGCGTGCCCGCACTACCCCGCCCGGCCGACGCCACATTCACGATCGGGAAGGCCGAAGTGCTGCGCGAGGGCAACAACGCGGCGATCCTGGCCAATGGTACGGTCGTGTGCCGCGCGCTCGCTGCTGCCGAAGAACTGGCGCAACAGGGCATCGCCGCGCGCGTGATCAACATGGCGTCCATGTCACCGATCGATGTCGAGGCGATCCTGGCCGCCGCCCAGACCGGCGCGATCGTCACGGCAGAAGAGCACAGCGTGCGAGGTGGCCTGGGCAGCGCCGTTGCTGAAATCGTGTCGCAAAACCAGCCCTGCCGCATGAAGATCCTGGGCTTCGAAGGCTTCCAGCCGACCGGCTCGGCCGAATTCCTGATGGAACGCGCCGGGTTGACCGGGCCGTCGATCGCCTCGGCCGTGCGCACGCTGCTGGGTCGCTGATGGCCAGCGCGCCAGCCATCCTGGCGATCGACCAGGGCACGACCAACACCAAGGCCCTGGTGGTGGGCCTCGATGGCATGATCCTGGGCACCGGCTCCGTTCCCACCGGAGTCGATCATCCCGAGCCAGGCTGGGCGCAGACCCCGGCGGAAACGATCCGCGACAGCGTGGCCGCCGCGGTCATGGCCGCCCGCGCGCAGGCGGGCGATGCCGCGATCCTGGCGATCGGCATTTCGAACCAGCGAGAATCCGTGGTGGCCTGGGATGCAGTGAGCGGCGAAGCGGTGGGCCCTTGCGTGATCTGGCAGTGCCTGCGCAGCGCACCCTTATGTGATGCCTTGCGCCAGGCCGGCCATGCCGACGATGTGGCCGCGCGCTCGGGGTTGGGGCTCGATCCGATGTTTTCGGCAGGCAAGCTGCGCTGGCTGCTCGACTATGGAGCCGGCCCACGCGGCACCGCGCGGCAGTTGGCCGACGCAGGCGAATTGCGCGCCGGCACTGTCGATGCCTGGCTGCTTTGGACGTTGACCGGCGGCGCCGACCACGCTTGCGACGCAGGGAATGCGTCGCGCACCCAGTTGCTCAATCTCGACATGGTCGACTGGGACTCGCGCCTGCTCGACCTGTTCGGCATTCCCGCCGGCATCCTTCCTGTGGTGCGTGCCTCGAACGCGCTGTTCGGCCTTACTGCCGGCGGCTTTGCCGGACTGCCCGAAGGCATTCCGATCCACGCCATGATGGGCGATTCCCACGCTGCCCTGTTCGGCCATGCGATCGATGGACCGGGCCGGGTCAAGGTCACGCTGGGCACTGGTTCGTCGCTGATGGCGCCTACCGTCACCCGCACCCGCTCGACCCACGGGCTCTCCTCCACAATCGCCTGGCAGCGCGGCGAGACGCCTGTTCATGCCCTCGAAGGCAACATCATCGTGTCGGGCCATGCCGCTAGCTTTGGCGCGCAATTGCTGGGGCTGAACGGGCCGGAAGACCTGACCATCCTGGCTGCCAGCGTGCCCGATGCCTGCGGCGTCCATGTTGTGCCCGCGCTCGCGGGCTTGGGCGCGCCGCACTGGCAGGCCGATGCGCGCGGCCTAGTCTGCGGCTTGTCGCTGGGATCGCGCCCGGCCCATGTCGCACGCGCGGTGCTCGAAGGCATCGCACACCAGATATGCGACGTGCTTGCCGCGCTCGAAGCGGACCTAGGCCAGCCTTTCGCCGCGATTTGCGTGGATGGTCAGGCCGCGGCCAACGATCTTCTCATGCAGATGCTGGCCGACCTGTCGGGCCGCACGGTCGAACGGCCCGCGCAGACCGCGTTGAGCGCGCTGGGTGCCGCCATGCTCGCGGCCGAAACAATCGGCCGGCCGCTGGCCGAAAGCCTGCGCGCCCGCGACCGCAGCTTTGCGCCCGAACTTTCCGCAGCACTGCGCCAGGCCGCGCGCGCGGCGTGGCGCCTGGCGGTGGCGCGCGCCACGATGGAACCGCCGATCTGACCCCAGCCAACCCGCGACAACAACGAACGGCCGTGGACGCCGTCGCAAGGAGAGGACATCCGATGCCTGCATTCCCCCTGGTCCGCACCGCACTGGCAGCCTTGCTGCCGTTAAGCGTTCTTGCCGCGACACCCGCGCATGCCGCAGCGTCTGCGCCGACTTATGCCGAGCCACCCGCCGGCGCGCGTCCGCGCGTGGTGATCACCACCGATCCCGAGCTGGACGATTTCAACTCGCTCTTGCGCTTCCTGCTCTACGCGCCCGATTTCAAAGTGGAAGGCCTGGTCTACGCCAGCAGCCAGTTCCACTGGAAGGGCGACGGCAAGGGCACCGCACGCACGTTTCCCGGTCGTGAATACAACCGTGGCGGGGTGGATGCCTGCCCCTGCACCTCGTGGCGCTGGGCCAAGGGCGAGCGGTTCATCGACAAGGCGCTGGATCTCTATGCCCAGGCCTGGCCCAACTTGCGCGTCCACAACCCCGCCTATCCCAGCCCGGCCGCGCTGCGCGCCAAAGTGCGCTGGGGCAACGTCGCGTTCGATGGCGACATAAGCGAAGACACCGCGGGCAGTGAACTGATCCGTAAGCTGCTGCTCGATGACCAGGAAACGCCGGTCTATCTTCACGCCTGGGGCGGCCAGAGCACGATCGCCCGCGCGCTCAAGCGGATCGAGGACGATTATGCCGGCAAGCCCGAATGGGCGGCAATCCGCGCCAAGGTTATCCGCAAGGCGGTGATTCAGCCTTCGGGCGATCAGGACGATACTTATGCCAAATACATCGAGCCGCACTGGCCCGAGATCCGCTATAACCAGCAATCCGATGGCGCGAGCCTGGCCTACTTCTCGCAGCTGACTCTCAGCGCCGAAGATGCCGCGCTGCTGGGCGCCGATTGGACGCGCCGATGGATCTCATCGCGCGGCCCGATCGGCGCGGCCTATCGCGTCTGGGGCGATGGCAAGCAGATGGTGCCGGGCGACAAGTACGATTACTTCGGCATCGCCAGCGAGACCGCAGCACAATTGCGCGCCGAAGGCTATCACGTCTGGGCACCGATCATGGCGCCCGGGTCGTTCATTTCCGAAGGCGATACGCCCACATTCCTCAACCTGGTCGACAATGGCCTGCAAGGCTGGCGAGACAGCAGCTTCGGCGGATGGGGCGGGGTCCATTCCCACAGCGAGACGTACGGTGTCTCGCCAGAGGCCGCAGCGGCAATCCGGGCCATGTTGGCCAATCCTGCTGCGCAGGTCACCGTGCCGCGCGCGCCGACGTCACCCTTCTTCCGCGCCGTGCAGAACGATTTTGCCGCGCGCCTCCTCTGGGCCGTCACGCCGCGCCGCGCCGATGCCAACCATGCCCCGGTGGTGCAGCTTGCCGGTCCGGTCCAGCGCAGCGCGCGCGCCGGTGCCTGGCTCGACCTGTCGGTGCGAGCCAGCGATCCCGATGGCAATCGCCTGGCCTTGCGCTGGTGGCCCTATGCCGCCGCCGGAACCTATCCCGGGACGCTGCCCGCCACGCTCGGCACCGGCCCTGCCTTGCGCTTTCAGGTGCCCGCCGATGCCAAGCCGGGCCAGACTCTACACCTGATTGCCGAAGCGACCGATGATGGCACGCCGGCCTTGGCCCACTATGCCCGCGTGGTGGTGACCGTCGCGGAATAGCGCCACGCAAAAAGCCGGGGTCAGGCGAGGTTTCCCCGTCCCGCCTGCCCCCGGCCTAGAGTCTTTCGGCGGGGTTGCCCCCGCCGTCCGACATTCCTTAGAACTTCGTGCGCAGCCCGAACTGCACCAGGCGTCCCAGCGTCGAGCCATTGGCATAGCCCGAACCGGCATTGCGCCACGGCGGATCCTGATCGAGCAGGTTGTTGACCGTCAGCGACAGCGACACCGGCCGCTTCAGCCCCAGCTTTTCCAGATCGAGCGCGGCAAAGAGGTTCACCGTGTTGAATGCGCCGACACGCGGCTGCAGCGGTTCGCCGATGATCGGGTAGCCGCCCGAGTGGTTGAGCGAGACTCGGCTCGAGAGTGCTCCGGAATCGAGGCCCAGCGAGGCGACGAAGTTGAAGCGGCTGACGCCGTTGTCGAGGCGCTCGACATAGGCCGAAGTCGGCGAATCCTTGGTCTTGCGATGAAGCGTGTAGGTGCCGGCGAACCCGGCATTGATCGTGCCGAAGCCGACGGGACGGCGCAGCGTGACATTGAAGTCGATCCCGTCCTGCTTGAGCCGGCCACGGTTGTAGCGGCGCAAGTCGTAGATTGCATAAGGATTGTTGGCGGCGAAGAACGAGGCCAGCGAAGTGAAATTGTCCGCGCGAACGCCGCCCGAAAACGCCGTTGCCTGGGCCAATGTGGGATTGAGAATATAGAACGGCGCATTGGTGGGATCGGCATAGAAGCTGGCTCCGCCCAACAGCCCGCCGATATTGACGCTGATCTGGTCCTTGAAATCGACGTTGTAATAGGTCGCGCTGATCGTCAGGCCCTTGAAGAAATCGGGCTGGATATCGGTGCCGAGCGACCAGGTCGTGGCGCGTTCGGGCCGCAGGTTGGGGTTGCCGCCGGAAATGTAGAGAATGGGGCGGAACACATCGGCAGGCGAACTGCCCGGCGCCAGGTTCAGCACGATCGGGATCGACGAGACGCGCGCGTCAACCGCGCCGGTGGTATCGGCCAGGCTGGGCGCGTGGAACGAAGTGCCCCAGTTGCCGCGGAACGAAATGCCGTGAACCGGGCGATAAGTGAACCCGATCTTGGGATTGGTGGTGCCGCCCACGTCGTCGTAATGGTCATAGCGGACCGAGCCGGTGAGATCGAGCGCCTGGACCATGGTCATGGCGTTACCGGGCCCGACCAACGGCACCAGCACTTCGCCATAGATCGACGCGACGTTGCGCGAGGCAATGGCGCGGTTCTGCTTGGGGCTGGCGTCGGCGCCGAATGCAATGTGGGCGTCGATCTTTTCCCAATGATATTCGCTCCCCACGGCCAGGCGAAGATCGCCGCCCGGCAGGCTCATCACCGCGCCATCGGCCACGATCCGCGCTTCGGCCAACTTCTGGGTGGCTTCCGAGAAGTTGGTGTAACCGCGAATGCCGGTCAACACGGCCGGGTTGGTCTGGCTCAGATCATAGGGATTGAGCGCTGCCGAAGTCGTCATGGCAGCCAGCGCCGCATTGACCGCATCGGTGTTGATCGAACGTTCGGTCGTGGAATTGTAGCTCTGGCCATAATTGAGCATGCCGCGCAGCTTCCAGTCGTGCGGCAGGCTGTAAGTGAAAGTCGGCGTAAAGCCCCAGGAATTGAAGCGCGCGGGATTGTCGGTGCCCTTGCCGAAGACCGGGCTGTAATCGAACAGCACCTGCTGGCTGGTTTCGGTGCCGATCGGACGGAAATAGGGGTTGGCCGACGTGATCGTGCTGTTGGTGGACAGAGGCGCTGTCAGGGTATGCGTGACGCGCTCCGAGAAATAGCCGGTAAGGTTGAACGAAAGCTTGTCACTCAGGTCCTGGTCGAGTGTGCCGAAGACGGTATGGCGACGCTCGCGCGGGTAGATGTCTGCATAATCGGTGTTGCTGCAGAGGTTGCGTGTGCCGGCCACCAGACCGGGCATGGCATACGTGACGCCGCCCACGATCAGATTGGGCTGCGCGCACGTGGTCACGCGGCGATCGCTACCGCCATTGGCGGTGTTGTTCTGCGTAACGTAGTCGCGCTCGATGCCCTGGATATTGTTGTGCCAGGCATAGGCATAAGACAGCGTGAACGAGCCACTGCCCCAATCCTTGCCCGCCGTGACGTTGCCATCGAGCGTGGCGTAGCCATCGGCGAAACCATAATTAGCAGCGATGTCAACACCAGAGCTGCGCTTGCGGGTGATGATATTGATGACCCCGCCGATGGCATCCGAGCCATAGATCGACGAACCGCCATCGGGCACGACTTCGACCCGCTCGATAATGCCGGGCGGGATGATCGTGGGATCGGCGTACGTCTGCAGAATGCCCGAGCCGACCAAACGATGCCCGTTGAGCAGGAGCAGCGTGGTGGTGCCGCCCGAAGCGCCCAGGTTGCGCAAGTTGGTCTGTGCGATGGGCTGGCCGAAACTGGCTGAACCGGATGGGAACGAGTTGAAATTGCTGACCTGGGGAATGGTCGCCAGCAGGTTGTTGGTCGAAGAGGCGCCCGTTGCGCGGATGTCGGCGGTGGACACGCCGATCACATTGGTGCCAACCGGAGCGACGCCTCGGATAAGCGTGCCCGTCACGACGATTTCGCGCACTTGCGTGTTGTCCGCTTCGCTGGTCGCATCGGCGCTGGCAGCCGTCGACGGCAAGGCGGCTGGCGGATCGGCAGCAGGCACGGCTTGGGCCGCAGCCGGGCTGACCATCGCAGATACGCAAAGCCCTGCCGCCATGGCGCTGCCTGACAGCGCGGCGGCACGAAATTGTGGCGATTTCATGCAGTTCCTCTCCTGGTTCGCACCTGGCTTTGGCCATTTGAAAAAGGGTGCTTTCTGTCGCGACTCGTAACGACTCGTTGCCAATCGATCAACTAATTCTTTCGTTTGATTTCGTTTGCGACAACCGATCCATCGCGATCGTCCCTATTCCGGCCGTGCGACGTGACGCCACGGTGTCATTTGCGCTGGGACGTCTCACGCATCCTGCGCAGTCTGTTGAAACCGACGAATCTGCGGAATGCGGCAATCTTCGGCCGCCACAATCCCAAGCCCGCGGCGTCGGATGAAAAGCCGATTGACCACTTTCGAATAACTTCATATTCGATCGCTTCGAAAATAAAAGAAGCCGCTTTCGGTTGCGAGAGGACCCCATTCGCATGACATCTTCCGTTTCCCGCCGCAACCTGCTGGGCGCCACGGCCGCTCTCGCCACGAGCCTCGCCAGCCGTTCGTTCACGAGCCCTGCTTTTGGCGGAGACTTCGGCGCAGCCACGCCAATCGTGAAGACCACCAACGGGCCGGTGCGCGGCCGCTATGAATTGAGCGGGACGCTGGCTTTCAAGGGTCTGCGCTATGCCGCGCCACCCGTCGGCGTGCTGCGTTTCCGCCCGCCCCAGCCGCTCCAGCCTTGGACCAACGTGGCCGACGCCGGACGCTTCGGGGCATCGGCAATCCAGGCCCAAGGCCAGCGCGATGCCCCGTTCGATGAGACGCAAAGCGAGGACTGCCTGTTCCTCAACGTCTGGACGCAAGGGCTTGACCAGCCCAAGCCGGTCATGGTCTGGCTGCACGGCGGTGCCTTTTCGTCGGGCGCCGGCACGCGTCCGACCTATTGGGGCGATCATTTCGCGCGCGATGGCGTCGTGCTGGTCAGCATCAACCATCGACTCAACGTCTTCGGCTATGCCCAGCTGCCCGAGAGCTGGGGCCCCGATTACCGATCGTCGGGCGTGGCTGGTCTGCTCGACATCGTGGCGGCGCTGCGCTGGGTGCGCGACAATATCGCGCAGTTCGGCGGCGATCCGTCCAATGTCACGTTGTTTGGCGAAAGTGGTGGCGGTGCGAAAGTCTCGCTGCTCATGGGCATGCCCGATGCCAAGGGCCTGTTCCACAAGGCGGCGATCCAGAGCGGCGCCGATCTCGACGCCACGCCGCGCGCCTATGCCACGGCGCTCGGCGGCGCGCTGATCGACAAGCTCGGGGTCAGGCCGGGCGACGTCCAGGGCCTCGCCGCCGTGCCGACCCAGACGATCTTCGACATCCAGCAAGCGGCTGTCGATGCGGTCGCCAAGCTCGCCCCCACCGGCTTCCTGGCGGGGGACTTCACCCCCAGCATCGATGGCAAGGCCTTGCCACGCGGCCCCTTCACGCCCGATGCCTCGCCGCTCTGCGCCGATATTCCGCTGCTTATCGGCACCAACAAGGACGAAGGCACGATGTTCGCCCTGGGCGACAAGAGCCTGGCGACCGCAACGGACACAGACCTTGAAGCTGCCGTGCGCAAGGTTCTGCCCCGCAAGGCCGGCGAAGTGGTCGCCACCCTGCGCGAGACCTATCCAGGCTATAGTCCCGGCGACCTGATCACCGCGTTCAACGGCAACCGCATGTTCTGGACCAACACCATTCTGCTGGCTGAGCGCAAGGTGCGGCAGGGGCCACCGGTGTGGATGTATCGCATGGACTGGGAAACCCCGGTATTTGGGGGTCGACTCAAGGCCGGACACGCGGTCGAACTGTCTTTTGTCTTCGGCACGCAGGACAACATTCGCGACTTCGTCGGCCCCGGCCCTGGCTCCGATCGCATGGCCGTGCAGATGCACCCGGCCTGGGTGGCCTTTGCCAAGACCGGAAACCCGCAACACGCTGGCATCCCGCCCTGGCCCGCCTATGATCTGGCACGACGCCAAACCATGATATTCAACCTGGAATCGCGCGTGCAAAGCGATCCCCACGCTGCGTTGCGGCGGCTATTGGTAGAGAAATAATGTGGTGGCATCGCCAACCCTCCCTGTGGATCGCCAGAAGAATGGGTTGCGGACAAATTCGCAGAAAATTTAATAATTTAATATAAAAATTGAGATTTTCAGGGTAGTTCCGTAAGATTTGGAAGTCGCGATCCGGCTCGATTATATAATTATCTAGAAATAGGTCACCACGGAAACCGCATCTTCTATTAGATTTTTGGCCTCGGAGATTGAGGGAAAGGGTGCAATCTCAAGCGCGGAGGCTCTTTTGTCCAGTTGACGCGCTCCCTTATTCTCCACCTAACTTGATTAGATTCTGGCCAATTGTGATCCGCCACCATTCTCTGGACCACTCCGGGTTAGAGTTTCCCGGTCAGGGTCACGGTGACGGGCTGGGTGCGTCACCGGAATTCATCAGCGTGATCGGGGGCTTGTTGCCGATGGCACCGTGCGGCCGATCCTCGTTGTAGATCCTATGGGTGTCCGACTCGGACGCGCGCCGGGCGGTCCGGCGCAAAGCCGGAGACCTGTCATGACCGATGCATCCCTGATTTGCACTGTCGCAATTGAGCTTAGCCGCGCGCGCTGGGTAGTCGGCGCTCTGCCGCCAACGGGCAACAAGGTTTCCGTCGGCGCGGTACCTGGCGGTGACACCGATCGTCTCGTGCAACACCTCAACAAGATCCAGACCCGGCTTGCCCGTGAGTTCGGACAGGGGATTGAATTGAAGGTTTGCTTCGAAGCCGGGTATGACGGATTCTGGCTTGCGCGTTTCCTTCGTGATCGCGGCATCGACGTCTTTGTACTGGATGCTGCCAGCTTCCTTGTGTCACGACGCGGCCGTCGGACCAAGACTGACCGGATCGATGTGGAGGCTATGACTTTCACCCTTCGCGCTTACCTGGCTGGCGATCTCAGCGTTTGTCGGGTTGTACCGGTACCAACACCAGAAGCCGAAGACGCAAAGCGGATCAGCCGCGAGCGCACGCGCCTGGCATCTATCAGGATGATCGCATTGCGTTCGGAAGATGCCGGGTCAACGATCGCATGCGTGGAGAAGATAATCAGCTTGTAGCGCATGAGCGCGCCGCGCTCGTCAAGCTGACGGAGCCTCGCCTCCGTCGCATCGGTGCCAGTGAAGACGGTCTTCCCCGGCGTCAGCCGATATTGGCGAGCAAGGTCCGACACCTCGGTCTTGGAGCCTGGAAGGGCACCCCACGCCTGCAGGGGAGACGCAGCCGGCGTGCGGTCGAACGCCGGTGCTCCAATGACCATAACCGCGTCCCGTCTCAGCGACTGGTGCGCTTTCAGTCGATCGGTTAGGTCGATCAGGAGCCCAAGCGACGGCGCGTACGAAACGACGGTGTGCGCAGCGATCGGTGCCCCGTTGATGAAGAGGGTGTCGAACGGGATTGCCGCGAGCAGACCGTCAGGGACGACGATCCAGCGAGTTGATTTCTGGACCTCATCGGCACCGAAGCCTATGTGGCCCACAAAGACGCGCGCTTCCCGGCTGCAGATAACAAAGTGATCGCCGAAAATCCCGCATTCGATCTTTCGGACCAGAGCATACGGGATCGCTTCGCCCGCGCCTATGCCGCCACGTCTGCGCTCTATTATAGCGGGCAACCCAGCCTCGACGACATCCTCGGGCGCATCCAGGAGTATGCGGATCGACTGTGAGAGATCAGCGCGGGCCTACTTCAATTGGACGATACGAAGGCGGCCGGATCTGATGCGGAAACGTGATATCCGAATCACGGTGAACGAGACAGCTGGCAGCTAAAAATGCCGGCAAAGGGACTCGAACCTCATAAACAAAAAGTCGTGGGGTATCGATGAGGGTATCGGCTGATGACGTCATGAAAAAATGATTATTTCTCAATTCACTAGCGCGATTTTCGAGTCCTCTCCTGCCACTTTCTCTCTTGGCCGGATAGCCCGGCCATTCTTCCAAATTACCCGCAAAAAAATGGAACGGCCCCGTTCCGTTTTTGTCGGAACAGGGCCGCAGGCTTTGGTCAATGGGTCTGCGCGGGTTCTGCGGTGGCTTGCTCGGCCAGCAGGTCCTGGCCTTTTTCTCCCAGCATCATGCCGATCAGCGCCGCCAAAGGACCGCCACCGGCGGCACCATCGCTGCCAGTGCTGATCTGGATGCGGGGCACGATGTCCACGCCCGACTTTTCCAGCGCCTCGGCCAGGCGTTCCACGATCTGGCGGGTCAGCTGGTTGTGCGCCCCGCCCGAGGCTTCCACCTGCTTGGCGATGGTTTCGGCCGTGGCCAGGCCGGTCTTGGTGATGCGCTCAGCGTCAGCGGCGGCAAGGGCGATCATCTTGGCCGCCTCGCCCTCGCCGATCAGGCGCACGCGTTCGCCTTCGGCCTTGGCCAGGGTGCGGGTCTGCTCGGCCTGTTGCGTGGCCTGGCGCAGGGCCGCCTTGCCTTCGTTTTCGCGCACGATGATCGAGAGTTCGGACTGGGTGATCGCGGTCTGCTGGTTGGCGCGTGCCTCAGCCTCGCGCAGGGCCTTTTCGCCTTCGGCGGCGATGCGCTGCTTTTCATACGTGGTTACGCGTTCCTCGGCCACCTGGCGTTCGCGCAGCTGTTGCAGCACTTTCTCGATCTGGTCGTTGCCGGCGCTGGCGCGCGGGGTGCCGATCAGCACTTCCTGCATTTCCAGGTTATAGGTGGCAAACTTGGTGCGCATTTCCGCGCCAGCCTGTTCCTGGATGTCGCTGCGTTCCTGCAGCAGTTCGATCAGCGTCTTCTTCTGGGCGATGTTCTTGAAATAGGCCGAAACCATCGGATCGAGCGTCTGTTCGACCAGTTTCTTGATATCGCCAAAGCGCTGCACCACCAGCGGCGCCTTGCGATAATCGATGTGCACCACCACCGAAAGCGGCAGAGTGGGTTCGAACGCATCGCGCGTGATCAGCGAGACTTCGGACAGGTTTTCATCGAACTTGTGCTGGCCGATCGTGTCGCTTTCCCACTTCAGGATGAAGTTGGTGGTGGGCACGATCAGGATTTTGCCGGCATAGGTATTGAACGCATATTTGCCCGGCAGCAGCGGCTCGCTCCACACCCCGCGCGATCCACGCGCGACGAGTTCGCCGTGGCGATAGTCGTCACCCGAGGTGTCAGCCGTGTCGTTGCCGGTATAGCTGATCACCACGCCGACATGGCCCACCTCGATCACCGTCTTGGCCACCATTTCCACCGTGGCGAACAGGCGGTTGATGTAATAGCTGCCTTCCACCAGCACTTGCAGCTGGCGCCCGCGCCGGCCGCCAGCGGCAATGAACTTTTCCGGGTCCTGGAACGAGTTGTGGAACGTGGCGGCATCGGATTGTTCGGTGCCCACTTCGGGCGCGATGATGTGATCGGCGTTGAGCGCTGGGCCATCGTGCACGGTGACGATGCCGATCTGGTCTGACGAATCCTTGATCACCACGGCTTCAAAGCCGTTGCGCCCGGCAATCAGCGCCTGCATCTGATCGAACAGGTCGCCATCGTTGGCGCTGAGCATCAGGCCATAGATGCGATCGCGCGTGACGATCACGAACTGCGCGGAATTGATCGCATACGTGCCTTCGCGCAGGATCGTGCGTTGCGGACCCTTTTGCCCGCCGCCCGACAGAAACGCGCGCACATCGAGGAAATCGGCGGTGCGGGCATTGCTCGCCAGGGTCTGCGTCGGGCCAAGCGGCGCACCGTCGCGGGCAAAGACATAGCCGATCTGGCCCTGGGGAATGGTCACCAGCGGCTGGCTGTGGATGCGATACTGGAACGGGAAGAAGAAGTGATAGCCGCCGCGCAGCACATCGGGCTGGAACCCGGCTTCGCCGCGCAGCGCAATCAGGCCATCGGTGATCGAACCGGCGCCGCTCCACAGCTTTTCAACCACCGCAACGCGGTTGTTGCCGACATAGCGCACGCAGCGCGAGGCCACGAACAGCACGAAGACGAACGCGACGAGCACGGCACCGCTGCCGAGCATGATGGAATCTGGCATGAAGGACATCCTGTGGTGTCTGGAAAATCAGGGGCACACGGCACCCCATCGCGCGCGGCGTGCAGCGGCAAAGGCCGCATGACACCGCGCCGATTGGCGGGGAATACCGGTAAGGGGGTGCGGAGCGCGCACGCGGCGCGGCTCTCGCCAGGCGCAGTTCAGCTCTTAAGGACGCAAGGCGCCCGGGCTTTCAAACTTGTGCTTGGCGGAAGTTGGCCGAACGATCGTCCAGGCCGAAGGGAAGAAGTGCACACCCATGGGTGCTGTTGCCCTGATAAAAGCCGCGAAATGCGACCGGCATCTCTTCTATGCCTGTTTCAAGTTGAAATCCACAAGAATCGCAATGTCACAAAGTATCCTGCCTGTCGTGATCGGCCCGGTACTTGAGATCGATGTAGCGCGCCATGACCAGCGCTTGATCCTGCGCTTGGCCCACTTGCGCGCGCACCTGCGCGTCAAGCGCATCGGCCAAGGTGGCAAGCGCCTGTGCGGTGTGGCGCTGCAAGGCCGCATCGGGTGCGGGCGCTGCGCTGCTGGCAGCCAGCAGCCGCACGATGTCGGCCGCGATCGGGCCGTTGCCGGCCTGCGCCGCCAGCGCGGCAATGCGATCGAGCTGGGCATCGGCATCCGCGCCAAAGCGGCCGCGCGCCGCTGCCATGGTGGCGTAGAGATCGGGCGCATCGGACCGGGCCTTGGCCCTGCCCCGCCGGTCGGTCAGCGCGGCAAGGCCGCTGGCCACCACTGCCCCGCCGCCATAGGCCGCCAGGAACCAGCCGCCCAGGCCCAGCGCATGCGGCAGCCACGCCGCCCAAGTGCCCGGCGCATGGCCCAGCGCCGCATCGGCCACCAGCACCAGGCCATAACTGGGCGCCAGGAAATGCAGCGCGATGCCCGCCACCAGCCGGCCCCGGCCGATCGGCCGACCGACAGGCCGGCCACCTGGGCGGGCGGGAAGATGAGAGACGGCCATGCCGGAAAATTCCTTGTCGCGCGCACCGGGCGCTGGTCCATTGCTGCCCGATTTGCCGCGAAACTTGAAGCAATTTTGAGGGCTTGCCCTGCTGGACGGCGGCTTGGCCAGGCGATACGCTTGGGCACAGGGGCAAGGGACCGCCCCTGTTCTTCCGGGGGGTTGCTTGGGCGTTTTCAACAAGGCTGCGGCACTGGCCGCGGTTTCTGCACTGCCGCTGGCGGCGCTGCTGCCGGTGGCGATTGCGCCCGCACGCGCCGCGCCCGTGGCCGAGCATGGCACGCCCCCTGCGCGCGACACGCTGGCCCGCCCGGCGATTGCCCCACCCGAACCATGGGTGCTGCCTCCCGGTGCCGCGCCAGAACCAAGCGCCGCCCAAGGTGCCGGTACGGTCGACCTGTTGATGGACGAGCAGGCCCGCCTGATCGAAGGCGGCACCAGCACCTATCGCGCCAACCGCTTTCGCATCGCCACGGCGCAAGGGCTGGACAATGCCGCCCTGCAACTGAGCTGGGACCCCAGCCTGGAGACGCTGACCCTGCACCGCTATCGCATCCTGCGCGGCGACAGCGTGATCGACTTGCTGGGCGATGGCAGCCCGCTGTCGGTGGTGCGGCGGGAAAAGAACCTGGAAGACGCGATGCTGGACGGCAAGCTGACCGCCTCGCTCCAGCCCGACGACTTGCGCGTGGGCGACGTGATCGACATTGCCTATACCCTCACGCGGCGCGATCCGGCGATCGGCGGGCGCGCGCAACTGGTGCTGGGGCCGCCCGATGGCTTTCCCCTGGGGCACTATCGCCTGCGCGTGACCTGGCCGGCTTCGCGGGCCGTGCAGTGGCGTGCCTGGCCCGGCATGGTCCAGCCCAAGCTCACCCGCCAGGGCGACACGATGGAACTGCTGGCCGAAAAGACCGATTTCGTCACCCAGCGCGCGCCCACCGGGGCGCCGGCGCGCTTTGGCCTGGTCAACCTAGTGGAGCTGACCGAATTTGCCGATTGGCCCAGCGTTTCGCGCACCGGCCATGCCCTGTTCGACACGGCCGAGGCGCTGAAGGCCGACAGCCCGCTCAAGGCCGAGATCGCGCGGATCGCCGCTGCCACGCCCGATCCGGTGCGCCGCGCCGAACTGGCGCTGATCCTGGTGCAGGAACAGGTGCGCTATCTGTTCATCGGCATGAACGATGGCGGCTTTGTCCCCGCACCGGCCGACCTGACGTGGCAGCGCCGCTTTGGCGATTGCAAGGGCAAGACGGCGCTGCTGGTGGCGCTGCTCAAGGGCCTGGGGGTGGATGCGCGGCCGGTCTATGTCGATACCGAGAGCGGCGATGCGGTGCCAGCGCGGCTGCCGGCGATGAGCCTGTTCGATCACGTGCTGGTGGAAGCGCGGATCGGCGGGCGCAGCTATTGGCTGGACGGCACGCGCCAGGGCGATACCCGGCTCGATCGGCTGGAAGTGCCCGATTATCACGCCGGCCTGCCGGTCACGGCGCAGGGCAGCACGCTGCTGGCGCTGGCCCCCACGCTGCCCACCGCGCCAACGGTACTGACCACGCTGGACCTGGATGCCAGCGCCGGGGTGGAAGTGCCTGCCCCTGCCAAGGCGGAAATGCGCGGGCGCGGCGAGACGGCGGCGCGCTGGCGCATGAAATATGCCGGCCTTGCCCCGGCTGAGCGCGAACGCCAGCTGCGCAAGCTGTGGCGCGATGTCTATGATTTCATCACCCCGCAGACCGTTTCCGCCGGCCTGGAAGAAGCCACCGGCGACTATGTGCTGACCATGACCGGCAGCGCCAAGATGGAATGGGTATCGAGCGGAACGACCCGCTGGTACGAGTTGGACCGTGCCCGCGTGGGGTGGAAACCCGACATCGAGCGCGATGGCACGCTTTTGGCCGATGCGCCGTTTGCGTTCGACTATCCCGATTGGTGGGCCAACCGCGAAACCGTGCACCTGCCGCGCGGCGGCAAGGACTTTGCCTTGCAGGCCAGCGACGTGGACGAGACGGTGGGCGGGCTTTACACGTTTCACCGCAAGGTGGCGCTCAAGGGCGACACGGTGACGATGGAGAACGACACCCGCGCGCTGAAAGGCGAATTGCCCGCCGCCGATGCGCCCAAAGTGCGCGATCGCATGGCCGAGCTGGGCAACCACGGGCAGTTCATCCGCCTGCCCACGTCCTATGAAGCGACCGATGCCGATATGGCCGCGCTGGCCGACGACAAGCCGGCGCTCGCGCATGCCTGGCTGATGCGCGGCGCGGTGGCGTTCGACAAGGGCGACATGGCCGGCGCCATTCCGTCGCTCAAGGCCGCGCTGGCGGCGGACGACAAGCAGCTTTACGCCCGCAGCCTGCTGGCCTTTGCCTATGCCGCCAAGCGCGATCCGCAGGCCCTGGCCGAGGCAGACGCCGCGCTGGCCGCCGATGACAAGCAGGACATGGCCTGGGCCGCAAAGGGGCTGGTGGCCTTGCAGAACAACCGCATGGGCGACGCGGTTGGTGCGTTCGACCGCGCCATCGCGCTGGACAACCGCAACCCGCGCAGCCTGGCCGGCCGGGCCAGCGCGCATCTGGCGCTGGGCCATTACGCCCCTGCGCTGACCGATGCCGACGCGGCCCTGGCACTCGAACCAAGCATGCCTTTGCAACCGTTGCGCGCGGTTGCTCTGTCCATGCTGGGCCGCAACGCCGAAGCGCTGACCACGGCGGACAATGTCTTGGCCGTCAACCCCGATGACCGCATGATGCGCGGCATGCGCGCCCAGATACGCAAGGATGAAGGCGACACGACCAGCGCGCTCGCCGATGCCGATTGGCTGGTGGCTCATGACGGCAAGGCCAGGGATTACGTCAGCCGCGCGCAGCTTCGCCCCGCAGAGGGCCGCGCCGCGCGCCTGGCCGACCTGGACAAGGCCTTGCAGATCGATCCCGACCATGTCGACGCGCTGATCCTGCGCGCGCGGATCAACCGCGATGCCGGGAATGGCGCGGCGGCCGATGCCGACCTGGCGCGGGCGGCGAAACTGGCGCCGGCTTCGCTGCCCTTGGCCTCTGCGCGGATGGACGCCCTGGCCGATCAGGGGCAGATCGACAATGCCCTGCGCCTTGCCAGCCAGGTGCAAGCCACGCATGCCAAGGATCCTGAGGCCTATAACCTGGTGTGCTGGTTCAAGGCGACGCATGGCGCCGCGCTCGACACGGCTGGCGCGGATTGCGACACGGCCGTGCGCCTGGCTCCTGCCCGGCCCGACTTTCTTGACAGCAGGGGCTTCCTGCATCTGCGCCAGGGCGATGCCAAGGCGGCGATTGCCGATTACGATGCCGCGCTGCGCGTTTCGCCCAACCTGATCGCCTCGCTTTATGGCCGGGGCCTGGCCTATGCCCGGCTGGGCGAGCGTGACCGCGCACTGGCCGATCTTTCCCGCGCGCGCAGCCTTTCGCCAGGCGTGGACAAGACCTGGGCCGGCTATGGCCTGACACCGCCGGCCGGGTTTGGCCCAAGTCCGGCCCCTTGATCGCTCAGCCGATCTGCTTCCATTCGCCCGGCGCCAGGCCATCGAGGGTCCAGTCGCCGATGGCCCAGCGCACCAGGCGCAGCGTGGGGTGGCCGACGGCGGCGGTCATCCGCCGCACCTGGCGGTTGCGGCCTTCGCGCAAGGTCACTTCGATCCAGCAATCGGGCACGCTCTTGCGAAAGCGCACCGGGGGCACGCGCGGCCACAGGTCTGGCGGATCGATGCGGCGCGCGCCGGCGGGCAGCGTCATCCCGTCCTTCAGCCGCACCCCGCGTTGCAGCGCGGTGAGCGCGGCCTCGTCCGGCTCGCCCTCCACCTGCACCAGATAGGTCTTGGCGGCCTTGAACCGGGGATCGGCAATCCGCGCCTGGAGCCGGCCATCGTCGGTCAGCAGCAACAGCCCCTCGCTATCGAGATCGAGCCGCCCGGCAGGATAGACGCCGGGCATCGCGATGTGATCGGCCAGCGTGGGGCGCGCCGGGCCGGTGGGCTCGGCCGAGAACTGGCACAGCACGCCATAGGGCTTGTTGAACGCGATCAGCGCCATGGCCGGTCAATCCGCCCAATCATCATCGTCATCGTCGCCATGATCGAGGACCAGCGTGCCCTGGTTGATCAGCGCGGTAACCAGCGCCGCCGTGCCCGGTGCCCCGGCGAGCGCGGGATCGAGCAGCACCAGCGCGCCGCCGCACAGGGCCTCTGCCAGGGCAGGCTGCACGCCCGCGTGGCACTGGCCATCGGCAAAGAGCAGCGCCGCCGCGCCATCGCGGATGAACGCCAGGCGGTGGGCGGGATTGCGCCGCAACGCCCCGCCTTGCGCCAGGTGCGCGGCCACTTCGGCGGGATCGGCCGGTTCCTCGGGCCGCCAGTCGGTTTCGGGATACTTGGCCTGCGTGTTCATCTGCCCGAACCAGCGGGCAAAGGCAGCACGGTCGGCCAGCGCCTCCAGCGCCATGGCGTGCAGCCGGTCGAGCGCGGCCGGGGTGATCTCGCCGGGATGGTCCTGCAAGGGCAGATCGGGATCGGCATAGCGATCGGCGGCGGCATCGGGCATCTCTTCCAGCGCATCGGCCACGTGGGCGCCCCAGCCTTCCACCAGTTCGCCACGCGCCGGCGCGCGAAAGCCGATGGAATAAGTCATGCAATCATCGCCCAGCGCCACGCCATCGTGGGCAAAGCCGGGCGGCACATAGAGAATATCGCCCGGTTCCAGCACCCATTCCCCCGTGGCGGCAAAATCGGCGATCAGCGCCAGATCGGCATGGGGCTGGCGCGGCGTGGCGGCATTGCAGCGCGGCCCCACGCGCCATTTGCGGCGGCCCAGCCCCTGGATCAGGAACACGTCATACTGGTCATAGTGCGGGCCAACCCCGGCGCCGTCGGTGGCATAGCTGATCATCACATCGTCGATCCGCCAATCGGGCACGAAGCGGAACGGTTCGATCAGCGCCGCGACATCGGGCACATGCTGATCCACCGCCTGGACCAGCAGCGTCCAGGGATCGGCGCCCAGGCTGGCAAAGCGGTCTTCGGCCAACGGCCCGTGTTCCAGCGTCAGCCCGGCCGGCCCGCGCACGATCAGGCGCGATTCCACCCCCGCCTCGCACGCCAGGCCGGCCAGTTCATCGGGTTCGAGCGGATTGGCCCAATCACCCCACGGATTGCGGATCAGCAGCGGCTGTTTCTGCCAGGCCGTGGCCAGGAACCGGGCGATGTCGAAGTGGGCAAGATGCATGGACGCGCTCATGCGCCGGGCCAGTGGTCTTTGTCAAAAGACCATGGGGTTGCCTTGAATTTGCCGCGCCCTCGTTCCATGCAGGGCGCCAGGAGAAGATATGCCCAAACGCGCCAAGAAAGACGACAAGCCCGACGCCGAAACCGAAGTGGCCGATGGGCTGATCGACGGTTTCACCACGCTTTCGGGCGCGCCCAGCAACGATCCGCGTGCGCTGGAAAAGGCGCTGGGCCTGCGCGTGCGGCAATTGCGCCGCCAGCAGGACCTGTCGGTGGCGGACTTGGCCGCGGCCGCCGGGCTTTCCACCGGCATGCTCTCCAAGATCGAGAACGGGCAGATTTCCGCCTCGCTCACCTCGATCCAGTCGCTCGCCCATGCGCTCAGCGTGCCGATCTCGTCGCTGTTCGCGCTGGCCGAAGAGCGGCACGACGTGTCGTTCGTGGCGGCGAGCCAGGGCGTGAAGATCGAGCGGCGGGGGACCAAATCGGGCCACGTCTATCAATTGCTGGGCCATCTGCGCGCGGGCGACGTGGCGGTGGAGCCCTATCTGATCACCCTGTCGGACGGGGCCAGCCCGTATACCAGCTTTTCCCACGCCGGGACCGAGTTGATCCACATGCTGGAAGGCAACCTGGTCTATCGCCACGGCGACCGGCGGTTCGAGCTGGCGCCGGGCGACACCCTGCTGTTCGACAGCCAGGCCCAGCACGGGCCCGAGACGATGGGGCCGGGCACGCTGCGCTATCTTTCGATCATCGTCTATCCGCGCGGGAACGGGGCGGCGTGATGCGCCTGTCATGAAAACGTCTTGATGGGGTTATAGCGCCCCGGCACGGAAGGAACGCCCCCCGTGCCAGCCCAATCTGTATCCCATCCCAGCGCTGCGGCCAGAGCCGCGCTGACCCCGCCGACAGTTGTCGCCTGGGTGGCGCGGCACGTGGTGCCGGCAGAGCCACGGGTGCGGGCAGCATTGCTGCGCGCCGGCGTCAGCCCGGCCGACGCGGACGATCTTGTCCAGGAAGCCTATTGCCGCTTTGCCGCAATGGCCGACGTGACCCACATTGCCGAGCCTGGCGCCTATTTCATGACCATGGTCAAGAACCTGCGGCGCGATGCCTTGCGCCGCGCGGCGGTGGTAAAATTCGAAGACATTACGGAAAATGCCGCGCTGTTCGTCACCGAAGAAGCACTGGGGCTGGAAGCCGTGGTGGCGGCGCGGATGCAATTGCGGCTGGTCGAGCGACTGCTGGCCACCCTGCCCGAGCGCTGTGCCACGATTTTCCGGTTGAAGCGGATCGAAGGTCTGCCGCAAAAGGCCATCGCCGCACGCCTGGGCGTCAGCGAAAGCATCGTGGAAAACGATGTGCAAAAGGGACTGAAGGCCATTCAACGGGCCATCGGCAACCGCGAAGGCACTGGGCCTGAAGGCAAGGAATGGACGGGAATTGATCAAGGGCGGGCCAGAACAACCGGTTGAAGACGGCACCGCCCATTGGGCGGCCCACTGGGCTGCCCGCATCGATGCAGAGCCCGACAGCGCACACGACCCTGACCTGGCCGCCTGGCTGGACGCCGATCCGCGCCACGCCGGCGCCTTGCTGCGCGCGCGGGCCGTGCTGGCGATGTTTGCCCCCGATGCGCAAGCCGCGCCGGCCGAGCCGGTGCCGCTGGAAAGCCCGCCACCCCCGCGCCGCCACCCCCGCATTGCCATGCTGGCCGGGCTGGGCGCGGTGGCAGCCGCGCTGGCGCTGGCGCTGCTGCCGCGCGGGGGCATAGCCGTGGCCACCGGCACGGGCGAAGTACGGCGGCTGGGCCTGGCCGATGGATCGTCTCTGGCCATCGACGCGCGATCGCGGCTGACGGTCGACGTGGTGCGTGGCGGCCGGCGGCAGGTGGCCATGGCGGGCGGCCGCGCGCTGTTTCGCGTGACGCACGATGCCGCCCATCCGTTTCAGGTGGTGGCCGGCGGCGTGACCATCACCGACGTGGGCACCGTGTTCGAAGTGACGCAGGACGAAGATGCCGGGACGGTGGACGTGATCGTCAGCGAAGGCGCAGTGCGCGTGGCAACGCCGCTGGGCACGCGCCTGTTGGTGGCCGGGCAGCGCGGCCGCTTTGCGGCCAGCGCGCCGCCCCCGCCGGCCCAGGCCGTGGACGCCGCCACCCTTGCCCGCACCGCCGGCTGGACGGAAGGCCGGCTGGACCTGAACGGGGAAGCCCTGCGAGAAGCGGTGGCGGAGATGAACCGGCACAACCAGTTGCAGATCGCGCTGGGCACGCCCGCCTTGGGGGCAGAACCGCTCTATGGCGCGTTTCGCCTCAACGATCCCGTGGCCTTTGCCCAGGCGGTGGCCGCAAGCGTGGGTGGCCGGGCGCGGCTGACGACCGATGGCCTGGTGATCGAGCGCTGAACCACATTTTTTGCGAGCGCCCTTAAGGAAACCGACCCGGCCCTTCGTCACGCCAGTGTCCCTGCCCTGAGCGGGATCGTATGAGGGGTTTTCCACGATGTCTGCGCCGTTTCGCTCCGTTTCGACGCTCGCCCTGGCCGTGGCCGGGCTTTCCGCCATTTCCGCCGCAGCCCAAGGCATGCCGCTGCCGGCGGCCACCATGCCGGCCGTGACCGTGCATGTTCCCGCCCAGGGCGTGGCCGACGCCGTGCACCTGTTTGCCGCCCAGGCCCATGTCCAGATCGTGGTGGCCGGGACGGTCGCCCAGGGGCACCGCAGCGTGGCCGTGGACGGCACGATGGACGTGCCCACTGCCCTTGCCCGCATGCTGGGCCGCACCGGCCTGGTCGCCCGGCGCACTGGCGAAGGGGTGTTCGTGATCGTCGCCGAAAAAGGGGCCCTTATCCCCGCGGCCGCCGATGCCGCGATCGCGCCGGGCGCAGCCGAAGGTGAGCCCGAAGGCTCCATCATCGTGACCGGCGTGCGCGCCGCCCAGGAAGAAGCGGCCGCCGAAAAGCAGGGCGCGCTCAACACCACCGAAACGCTGCGCGCGAACGACGTGGGCAAGCTGCCCGACCAGAACGTGGCCGAAGCGATCAAGCGCCTGCCCGGCCTGTCTGTTGCCAACGACCAGGGCGAAGGCCGCTATGCGATCGTGCGCGGCATCGATCCGGGCCTGCTCAACGTGACGCTCAACGGCCAGACCCTGCCCGCGCCCGAGCCCGATGGTCGCCAGGTCAAGCTGGACGACCTGCCCTCGGCGATGATCCAGGCGGTGACTGTCACCAAGTCGGTGCTACCCAACCAGGATGCCAATGCCATTGCCGGCGAAGTGGCCATCCGCACGCGCACCGCGTTCGACAGCAAGGCCCCTTTCACGTTCGACGCGCGCGGCGCGCTGGGCCGCTATAGCCTCAATCACAAGACGGCCTGGGAAGCCGACGGCACCGTGGGCGGCCGCTTTGGCGCCGATGAGCAGTTCGGCGCGGTGGTCTCGGTCAACTATTCGCGCCGCAATATCGAGAGCGAGAACTACCAGGGGTCGAGCGCCTGGTCGGGCGGCCTGCCCGATGGCAATGGCCTGCGTGACTACAACCTGACGCGCACGCGCCTGGGCGTGGTCGGCAATTTCGACTGGCACCCTTCGCCCACGGCCAAGATCTATCTGCGCACCAGCTATAGCGAATACAAGGACAACGAAACCCGCGACCAGAACCGGCTGGCGATCACCAATTCCACCACGATGGCCGCCACGGCCACAGTGCTGGTGCGCCGCCGGATCGAGAACGACAACACGCGCTCGGCCACGCTGGGTGGCGAATTTTCCGAAGTGGCGGGCGGCACCCTGTCGCTTTCGGGCGGGTGGACACGCGCGGTGAAGAATGACCCGCTGCGCAGCGAATTCACCTATTCCACGGCCAAGGGCGGCGTGACCACGGCCTATAACGGCAGCACCTATCCCTATACGCTGGCTGCCACCACCGACGTATTCAACACGCCTTCGGCCTTTACCTTCAGCAAGGTGAATTTCGAAACGCGCCACGCGGCCGAGGAAATCTGGCAGGGGCGGATCGACTATACCCACCCGGTGGGCGAAAGCATGACGCTGGCCGTGGGCGCCAAGCTGCTCTCGCGCGACAAGACCGACGACCACGACCGGCAGGATTACAAGACCACCGGCAAGATCGGCAAGACCGGCGGCGCGCTCAGCGACGTGGACTATACCGGCGACACCAGCTTCATGGGCGGACAGTTTCCGTTCGGCACGCGGATCGACTACAGCGCGGCCAAGGCCTGGTTCGATGCCAATCCCACGCAATATGCGCTGGATAGCAGCGGCACGATTTCCGACAGTCTTTCCAGCGACTATCGCGTGAAGGAAGATATCGTGGCCGGCTATGCCATGGCCACGATCAAGACCGGGGCACTCACCCTGGTGCCGGGCGTGCGCATGGAGCACACGGTGGACAAGGCCTATGCCAAGATCGTCGATGCCACCTCCACGCTGGCCGATGGCTACAACAGCTATGGCCGCAACAGCTATACCGACTTCTTCCCCGGCCTGACCGCGCGCATCGATGCGGCGCGTGGCCTGGTCATCCGCGGCGCGGTGACCACCTCGATCGGGCGGCCCAACTATCCCGATCTCGCGCCCTATGTGATTGCCGATACCAGCGGCACCGTGCCGGCCGTCTCGATCGGCAATGCCGATCTCCAGCCTTATCGCGCGATCAACTATGACGCCGGGGTGGAATTCTATCCGGCGCCCGGCGCGATCCTTTCGGCGGGCTATTTCCACAAGGATATCCACAACCCGATCTACAGCTATGGCCAGACCGAAACCAACGTGACGCTGGGCGGCACGCTCTATGCCAGCGCGCTGGTCACCCAGCCGATCAACGTGGACCGCGAACAGCTTTCGGGCGTGGAATTCAACGTGCAGTACCAGTTCACCCAGTTGCCCGGCTTGCTCGGCGGCTTCGGCATCTCGGCCAACTATACCCACGTGTGGGGCGACGCGCATGGCGGGCAGGTGCGCAGCGGGGCCATTCCGCTGGCCTACCAGTCCAAGAACGTGGGCAACGTCCAGGTGTTCTATGAAAAGTACGGCCTGTCGGCGCGCGTGGCGTTCAACTACCGCTCGTCGTACCTCGATACCCTGGGCGACAGCGCGGCAACCGACCAGTATACCGATGGCAATGGCCAGCTCGACGTGCATGTGGCCTATCAGATCAAGCCGGAGGTGACGGTGTTCGGCGATGCCACCAACCTGACCGATGCGCCCTGGCGCCGTTATCAGGGCGTGAAGAGCCAGTTGATCGAACGCGAGCACTATGGATCGATGGTGCGCGGCGGCGTGCAGGTGCACTTCTGATGCGCGCACGCTGGATGGCAGGGCTTGCCCTGCTCGCGCTGCCGGGTGCAGCCGGCGCGCGCGCGCCGGCGCCCACGCCCGCGCCCACGGTGGAGCAAGTGGTGGTGGTCATGCGCCATGGCGTGCGCCCGCCGACCAAGGACCCGGCCATGCCCGCCGGCTTTGCCAGCCAGGCCTGGCCGGCCTGGCCCGTGGCGCCCGGCTGGCTCACGCCCCACGGTGCCCGCGCCGTGGGCCTGCTGGGCACGGCCGATGCGCGCCAGTTCAAGGCCCAGGGCCTGCTGCCCGCGCGCGGCTGCCCCGCACCGGGGCGCCTGGTGGTGGTGGCCGATAGCGACCAGCGCACGATTGCCACGGCGCAGGCCTGGACGCGCACCCTGGCACCGGGCTGCGCCATAAAGGCGGACCATCTGGCACAGGACGTGGAAGACCCGCGCTTCAACGCGATTGCCCATGGCCTGGCCCCGTTCGATCCAGCCGTAGTGGATGCCGGCGTGGCCCAGGCCGTGGGCCCTGGCGGCCTGGCCGCGCGCGACGCGCAGATGCAGCCGCTGACCGCGCGCCTCAATGCCATTCTGTGCGGCGCGGCCAAGACCGGCTGCGGCGTGGACCACAAGCCCACCAGCATCGCGCCGGCCACGCCGGGGCAAAAGCCCAAGCTGGCCGGCACGCTCGATCGCGCGTCTACTGCTGCGCAGATCCTGTTGCTGGAATATGCCGAGGGCAAGCCGATGCACGATGTGGGCTGGGGCCGGGCCAGCGCGGCTGACGTGACGGCGCTATCGCAATTCCATGCGCTGGAATTCGCGCTGCTGGCGCGCCCGCGTGCGGTGGCAGCGCCCGGTTTTGCCGGGCTGGCGCCGATCGTGCGGAAAGGCCTTACCGGACCGGCGCGGATCACCATGATCGCCGGCCACGATACCAACGTGGCCAACCTGGCCGGGTTGATCGACGCGCACTGGCAGGTGCCGGGCTTTGCCGCCGATGATCCGGCGCCGGGCGGTGCCTTCATTATCGAACGGCTGCGCGGCACCGGCGGCCGGCCCCTGGTGCGCGTGCGCTATCGCGCGCAGACGCTCGACGCGATCCGCACCCTGGCGCCGCGCGCGCCGGTGAGCGTGCCCGTGCCGCTGCCCGCCTGCTCGCTGCCAGGCCAGCCCATGGTTTGCCCGCTGGACAAGTTCCTGGCGCTGCTGGGCTGAACAAAAAGTCCCCCGCCTGGCATGCCGGGCGGGGGACAGTCGTGCGTACCTGGTAGAATTGGCTTTAGAAGTTGACCGTAGCGGTCAGCACCACGCGCGAGGACGAGATCGAGGCGCCGTCCTGCGTCTGGAACTTGGTGAAGTTGGGCCGCAGATAGGCCGCATCGGCATCGCTGATATCGGTATCGACATAGGCGACGCCCAGCACGACCTTGCCCAGCGCCAGGTCTGCACCCACCAGCCAGTCGAAATAGGAACCGGTCGGCGCCACGCTGGTGCCATTGGGGCCAAGGCCGGGATTGCCCTTGGAATAGCCCAGGTGCCCCTTGAGCGTGACCGGCGTGGACGGGATAGCGCCGCTGACATCGCCCCAGACATAGAGGTTGTCGTTCTTGGCGCCGGGGTGATCGGGCGTGCCTTCGACATAGCTGGCACCCGAATCATACCACTGGCCCAGCGCCTGCTGCTTGGGCGCATAGGCCACGCCGGCCAGGGCCGAGACCGGGCCAACGGTGCCCGACAGCTTGACGAAGGGTTCGGCAAAGTCGGTCTTGTTGGCGCCGCCCGGATACATGTACCAGGTCAGACCCACGTCCAGCGTGGCCGCGCCAAAGGTCTTCTTGAACCCGCCGATGGCATCGAGTTCCAGGTTGGGACCACCGAACGTGCCCCAGCCGGCCAGGTTCGAACCCCAGGTGCCGACATAAAAGCCGCTTTCATGGGCGATCGTCACACCGGCCTGAAGCGCAAAGCCATTGTTCGACTGCGATACGCCGCGCAGGCGATAGTCGGTCACCACGGCAGCGCTGCCGGAAATGGTGATGGCCGAAGGCGGCGCGGTGTCTTCCGCCTTGGCGGCGCTCGCCACGGCCATGGAAGCACCGGCCAGCGTGGCGGCCAGGGCAAGTCGGCCGGCCCGGCGGCGTGCAGAGCGTTGAATCATCGGAATCGTCCTTCCCTCACGGTCATCGAAAACGGTTCCGCCTGCGTATCGGCGCCTGCCCGTCTCGGATGATGGCAAGGGAAACCCCGGTCATCTCCGGCAGCAGGTTGCGCCGATGAGACCGGGGTTAGGCTGCGATGCTGTCTGCTCCTTGTCCCGATTGAGACGAAGTATTGCTGTGTTTCTGCTGTGGCTTTGGCGCCACAGTGGTAGGCCTGCGGCACCGGCCGCAAACCCAAAAAGTCCGATCACGCGGGCAGGGGAATGAACTCGTGCTCTTCGGGCACGTGATCGAAGCGGTCTTCCTTCCAGTCCAGCTTGGCCTGCTCCAGCCGATCCGGGCGGGAGGAGACGAAGTTCCAGAAGATGTGGCGCTTTTCGGGAAACGGCTCACCGCCCATCAGCATCACGCGCGCGCCGCCCGTGCTTTCGATCAGCACTTCCGCGCCGGGCTTGAGCACGATCAGTTCGTTGGTGGCGAACTGGCCGGTCTGGCCGCCCACGGCGATTTCGCCGCTCACCACATAGAGCGCGCGCTCCACATGCTCTGCCGCCACGCGATACCGGCCGCCGGGCGCGATCACCAGTTCGGCATAGACCAGGTCCGACAGCGTCTTGACCGGCGAGGCCAGGCCATCGACTTGCCCGGCGATCAGCGTCAGCCGCGTGCCATCGTATTGGCCGGTTGGGATTTCATCGGCCTTGTGATGGGCAAAGGCGGGATCGGTTTCCTCGGCATGGGTGGGCAGCGCGACCCAGGCCTGGAGGCCGAACAGCGGGCCGCCACGGCTGCGCATCTCCGGGCCGGTGCGTTCGGAATGGGTGATGCCGCGCCCGGCGGTCATCCAGTTGACCTCGCCGGGGCGAATCGCCTGGACCGAGCCGAGCGAATCGCGGTGGAGAATTTCGCCTTCCACCAGATAGGTCACCGTGGCGAGGCCGATGTGCGGATGCGGGCGCACGTCCAGCCCTTCCCCGCCGGCAAAGGCAGCCGGGCCCATCTGGTCGAAGAAAATGAACGGCCCCACCATGCGGCGGTGGGCCGAAGGCAGCGCGCGGCGCACCTTGAAGCCTTCGCCCAGATCGCGAACCGGGGGCAAAAGGGCAAATTCGATGCCCGGCACATCGGGGGTGCGGATGGTCATGGGAGAGTTCCTCGTTTGCGCCCTTGCCGGGCCGTGCCCCCGATTTAGGCGTTCAAAGCATTCAAGGAAATCCTGATATGACGCTTCAAATTGTTCAGGTTTGTTGGACAGATCGGGTAAGCGGCCGCCCGCGCTCGGCCATCCGCCCCAGCACGAGGCCCAGGGCCAGCACCCCGGCACCGGCAAGGGCGCCGGGCCCCAGTTGGGTGAGCGAAGACCACAGCATCGCCGCCGACAGGGCCATGAATGCCACGGGGAACAGCGGGAACAGCGGGGTGCGCACCGGCCAATCATGGCCGGGCATGGTGCGGCGCAGACGGATCAGCGCGGCCATGCCCAGGATCACGAACAGCCAGTAGACCGGCGTCATATAGTCCACCATGGCACCAAAGCCGCTTTGCGACAGGCCGGATATGGCGGTGAGCAGCAGGGAAAAGCCACCAACCGCCAAGGTGGCGCGCGCCGGCGTGCCGCGAAGATCATGCCAGTTGCCAAGTGCCTTCAACGCCGGCAGATCGCGCGCCGCCGAGGCGGTGACCCGCGAACAGACGATGAGCGTGGAATTGATGCTGCTGATCGCCGAGATCGCCACGATGCCCACGGTCAGCCAGGCGCCTGCCGGGCCAAACGCCGTGCGCGCAAGATCGGCGCCGGGGGCCGTGCTGGCTGCCAGCCCCGCCAGGCCAAGGCCACGCAGCAGCGCCCAGTTCATCATGCAATAGATCGCCATGAGCAGCGCCAGTGCGCCGATCACCACCGCCAGCATCGCCCGCTTGCCGCCGCGCACTTCGCCCGAAAGCGTGGCCATGTCGCTCCACCCGCCATAGGCCAGGAACACATAGATCAGCGCCACGCCCACGCTGCCGCCGCCATGGGCCAGCGGGGCGGAGGCGGGCGCGGGCACCAGCAGCCCCGCCGCCGTAACGCAGGCGAAGCCGACGGCGACCGTCGCCACCAACAGGGCCTGCGTCAGGAATCCCAGCCGCACGTGAACGAGGTTGAGCCCGGTCATCGCCGCGACGATGGCCAGCGCCAGCACGGTCCGCCCGCCATGGCCCAGTGGCCAGAGCGCGGCGGCATAATCGGCCAGCAAGTGCGCCATCAGCGCGATCCACCCGGTGTGCATGATGGCAAAGCGCGACCAGGCATAGAGTGCGGCCAGCCGCCCGCCCCAGGCCCGGCGCAGGAAGCTGTATTCCCCGCCCGAATCCGGAAAGGCGGCGGCCATTTCGACATAGCACAGCGCGCCCACCATGGTGACCAGCGCGCCCGCGATCCACAGCAGCAGGACGTGGCCGCCCGGCGCATTGGCCGCCACCGTGGGCGCGGTCTTGAGGCTGTCGGTGGACATCACCATGCCCAGGGCCACGAGCATGGCCTGCGGCACGCCCAGGTGCGCGCGGGGGCCAGAGCGAGTTGGGCGAGCGGGGGAGGACGTGGTCAAGCAGGCACTTTCAAGGCTGGGGGCCATGATCGGGAATGTCCCTAGTGCGCGATTGCCACAGTATGCGCAAGGATTGGCCAGTTTTGCAGAGCTCATTTGACCGAATAATACTCAAGTCCCTAGGTGGAATTTTCCGCTCTCCGTTGCATCTGGGGTTTGTGTGGCTTTTTCCGTAGCTTATCATCGTATGCCGCTGCGCCTGGCGCTGGTTTCGCTTGGCCTTTCCGTCAGTCTACCCGCGCTTGCCGCACCCCAGGCCGATGCGCCGGCGGTGGACGCAGGCACCAGCGGCGATGCGATCATCGTGACCGGCACGCGCGAAAGCGGCCGCCTGGCCCGGCAGAGCGCCACCCCGATCGACGTGGTCAAGGCCGATACCCTCACCGCCACCGGCCAATCGAACCTGGTCGATTCGCTGCGCAACGTGCTGCCCTCGTTCAGCGCGCCGGCAGTGGGCTATGACGTGGGGGCCCTGGCGCGCACTTTTGCCCTGCGTGGCCTCAGCCCCAGCCAGACGCTGGTCCTGGTCAACGGCAAGCGGCGGCACCTTTCATCCAGCATCTATGCCGACAGCGACCCCTCGCAGGGCTCGAACGTCGTCGATCTCGACATGATCCCGCTGGCCGCGGTGGGCCGGGTGGAAGTGCTGCGCGATGGCGCGGCCGCACAATACGGCTCTGACGCCATCGCCGGGGTGATCAACGTCATCCTCAAGGACGATGCCAATTCCGGCGGCGTCTCGGTGCAGGGCGGCAAGTATTATGCCGGCGACGGCACGGCGATCCAGGCCAACGCCGACAAGGGCGTGGGGTTCAAGGATGGCAGCGTGCTGCATCTGTCGGCCGGCTATCGCTATCAGGATTTCACCAATCGCAGTGGCGACAGCGGCGGGGTACAGCCGGCCAAGGTGCAGGGCCTGCCGCGTTCGGTGGTGATCAGCGGCGGCTATGACTACACCCGCCCGCTGGGCGAGACGCTCGATCTCTACAGCTTCGGCACTTATGCCTGGCGCAAGGCGCGCGCCAACGAGAATCCCCGCCAGCCGGGCTGGTTCTCCGATGCGGTGGATGCAATCTATCCGAACGGCTTCACTCCGCAGGAAACGCTGAACGAGCACGATTTCAGCGTGACCGGCGGGATCAAGAGCCATGGCGACTGGGCCGTGGACCTCTCCACCACCTATGGCCGCGACGTGGTGCGTTTGCGCAACATCAGCACGATCAACCCCGATCTGCTGGCCGATACCGGCAATGCCCAGACCGACTTTTATGTCGGCGGTTTTGCCGCGTCGGAATGGACCAGCAACATTGACGTCAAGAAGCAGTTCGACGTGGGCCTGGCCGGGCCGGCAACGTTCGCGTTCGGGGCGGAAAATCGTTATGAAACCTACGAAATCCGCGCCGGCGAAGCGAACTCCTATTATTCCGGCGGGCCGCAGGCGTTCCCCGGCTTCCGCCCTTCGGACGCGGCCGACGTGCACCGCAACAGCGTGGCCGGCTATGCCGACCTGACGCTGCGCCCGGTCAAGGCGTGGGAGCTTTCGGGCGCCTTGCGCTGGGAGCACTACAACGGCGTGGGCAGCCGCCTCAACGGCAAGATCGCCAGCCGCTATGACGTGAGCGAAGGCTTTGCCCTGCGCGGCAGTGTCAGCACCGGGTTCCACGCGCCCACCCTGGCGCAGCAGAACTATTCGGCCACGACCGTCACCACCGGCTATGCCTCGATCCAGCTGCCGCTCGGCTCGCCCGGCGCCAACCTGCTGGGCGCCCCCGCGCTCAAGCCCGAAACCTCCACCAGCGCCAGCCTGGGCTTTGTGGCGGAGCCGGTGCGCGGCCTCGCCATCACGGTCGATGCCTATCGCATCGACGTGAAGAACCGGATCATCGAAAGCGCCTATCTCTATGGCGATCTGGCCCAGGCGGCGATTGCCGCCAACGGCACGACGATCCCCGCCGGGCTGGAAGCCGACAACGTCAGCGCGGTGTTCTTTACCAATGGCGTCGACACCCGCACGCAAGGGGTGGACGTGACCGCCAGCTGGACGATGCCCACGTCCGTGCTGGGCACTGTGCGCTGGGATGCGGGCCTGGCTTATGTCGATACCACGATCCGCCGCGTCCACGCCGCGCCCGCCGTGCTGGCCGATGCGGGGCTCACCCTGGTCGACGCCGTGCAGCGCACCAACCTGACCACCGCGACGCCTTCGTGGAAAGCCTCGCTTGCCGCGGCGTGGAGCAGCGGGCAGTGGGACTTCACGCTGCGCAACACGTTCTACAGCAATGCCCGCCAGGCCCAGGGCTATGCCGAACCCTATTACATCATCGACACTGGCAGCCGCGTGATCACCGATATCGACATCGGCTATCGCTTCAGCCCGCAAGTGCGGCTGGGGGTGGGTGCCAACAACCTGTTCGACGTGCACCCGCGCGCAATCGACACCGCGACCGGCCAGGCGCTCAACTACGACCGCTATTCGCACGTCGCGCCCTATGGCATCAACGGCGGGTCCTATTACCTGCGCCTGACGGTGAGCCTGTGAGCGTATTGATCCTGGATGGCGGCACCGGCCGCGAACTGGCGCGCATCGGCGCGCCGTTCCAGCAGCCCGAATGGTCTGCCCTGGCGCTGATCGAGGCGCCGGAATTCGTGAGCCAGGTGCACCAGCGCTATGTCGATGCCGGGGCCGACGTGATCACCACCAACAGCTATGCCGTGGTGCCGTTTCATATCGAGCAGGACCGGTTCGACGCGCACGGCCTGGAATGGGCCGGGCTGGCCGGGCGCCTGGCGCGCGACGTGGCCGATGCCGCCCCGCGCCAGGTGGCGGTGGCCGGATCGCTGCCGCCGGTTTCGGGATCGTACCGCCCCGACCTGATCGACCTGGAACGCAGCCGCACGGTGCTGTCGGTGCTGGTGACCGCGCTTGCGCCCCATGTCGACCACTGGCAGGCCGAAACGCTTTCCGCCATTGCCGAAGCGGAACTGGTGGCCGACCTGGTCGCGCCCACGGGCAAGCCCTTGTGGCTTTCGTTCACCCTGGCCGACGAAGACCCGGCAGCGCCTGTGCAATTGCGCTCGGGCGAAAGCGTGGCCGATGCCGCGGCGGCGGCACAGCGGCTGGGCGCCAAGGCGCTGCTGTTCAATTGCAGCCAGCCCGAAGTGATGGCCGCTGCGGTGGGACAGGCCAAAACCGCGCTGGCGGGCACCGACGTGGCCATCGGCGTCTATGCCAATGCCTTTCCTCCGCAGGGCGCCGATGCCGAAGCGAACAGCGGCCTCAGCCCCATTCGCGCCGACCTGACGCCCGAAGGCTATGCCGCCTTTGCCCGCGCCTGGGCCGGCGAGGGCGCGACGATTCTGGGCGGATGCTGCGGCATTGGCCCTGAACATATCGCCGTGCTGCGCCAGGAACTGGCCGCCCGTTCCTGACAACGAAACTGCCCCCACCGGCGCCATGGGCCAGTGGGGGCAGCGGGCGCGTAGCGCCATCCTGAGAGCCCGGATGGGGGTAGGCTCAAAGGAATCTGCGTTTGGTCAGGTCATCCCGCGTGCGGCACCGCGCGCAGGATCGGCTCGGGCCCCGACACGGTGACCGCATTGCCCTGCTGGCGGCGGCGCGACAGCCATTCGCCCAGGGTTTCGGCGGTGGTGTGGTCGATCGCCTTGACCCGGCCCAGATCGAGGTGGACGCGGCGATCGGCCGGCAGGTCTTCCAGCACGGCGTTGAGCTTGGTCAGCCGCAGGAACGTGGCCGCACCCTTCAACTCCACATTGGTGGTGCCATCATGTTCGTGACGATGCACCCCGAGGTTGAGATGCTTCATGTGCGGCAGCAGTTCCACCAGCGAGAGCGCCATGCCCACCAGCACGCCGGTGAGAAGGTCGGTCGAAACGACCAGGGCGAACGTGACGGCCCAGATTGCCGCCGGCAGCGCGCCATAGTTGGCAAACAGGTGCTTCACATGCTTGAGGCTGACGAGCTTCCAGCCGGTGACGACCAGCACGCCGCCCAGCGCCGCCATCGGCACTTCACGCAGCAGCCAGGGCAGCAGGGCCACGAAACCCAGGATCCACACGCCGTGGAGCACGGCCGACCAACGGCTTTGCGCGCCAGCCTGGACGTTGGCCGAAGAGCGCACGATCACGCCGGTCATCGGCAAGGCACCAACCATGCCGCACAGCAGGTTGCCCACGCCCTGGGCGCGCAGTTCCTTGTTGTAGTCGGTGCGCACGCCGTTGTGCATGCGATCGACCGCGGCGGCCGAGAGCAGGGTTTCGGCGCTGGCGATAAACGCGATCGCCACGGCCGAAACCAGCAGCGCGGGCTTGGCCAGCAGCGGATCGAGGAACGCGCCACCCGGCGCGGCAAAGGCCGCTGCCAGCGAGTCGGGCACGGCAATGCGCGCGACCGGCAGCTTGAACACCGCCGCCACGACCGTTGCCGCGACCACGCCGATCAGTGCGCCAGGCACCAGGGCGAGCGCCTTGGGCTTGAACTTTTCCCAGGCGAGCATGCCGCCGATGGTGATCAAGCCCAGCACCAGCGCCATTTCGCTGGCCTGCCAATCGAACGGCGACAGGCCCAGCACACGCGCCGGGATCATCGACAGGTTCGACAGGCCGTTGGACATCGGCTTGGCATCGAACAGGATGTGGAACTGGCCCACCACGATCAGCGCACCGATCCCCGCGAGCATGCCATGCACCACGGCAGGCGAAATCGCGCGGAACACGCCGCCCAGGCGTGCCAGGCCAGCCACCAGCTGGATCAGGCCGGCAATCAGCAGCACCGGGCCCAGCGCAGCCAGGCCATTGTCACGCACGAATTCAAAGACGATGACGGCCAGGCCGGCGGCCGGACCGGACACCTGAAGCGGCGACCCGGCCAAGAGGCCCACGACGATGCCGCCGATGATGCCCGTCACCAGGCCCTTTTCGGGTGGAACGCCCGAAGCGATGGCGATGCCCATGCACAGCGGCATGGCCACCAGGAACACCACGATCGACGCGGTGAAATCGCGAACGAGGCCGCCCCTCTGGGGGGCAGCCTCGGGCGATGCAGCGGTGGCTGCCTGGCTCATTCGGCCGCCTCCGCCAGAGCGGGTTCGCTGGCGAAGCGGGTGCGCGCCGCGAGCGCCACCGGCAGGGGCCGGTCTTCACGCAACGGCACGAACTGGCCGGTATCGCCATCGAGGCCGAGCACCTGGCCCGCGCCGATATCGACGAACCAGCCGTGCAGCGACATTTCGCCGCGTGCAATCGCCGTGGCCACCGACGGATGGGTGCGCAGATGATCGATCTGGGCGATGATGTTCTGCAGGCTCACCGCGCGCACGCGCTCGGTGCCGTGGAGGTGGGGCGAGCAGCTCGACACGACATGCTCTGCCGCTGCGCCATGGCGCAGCCAGGCCACCACGTTGGGCATGCCCTGCGGCGGTTCGGGGGCGGCCAGCGCCTTCATCGCGCCGCAGTCGGAATGGCCGCACACGATGATGTCACGCACGCCCAGGGCAACCACGGCATATTCCACCGTGGAAGAAACACCGCCGTTCATGGTGGAGTACGAGGGCACCATGTTGCCCGCGTTGCGGCACACGAACAGGTCGCCAGGCTGGGCCTGCATGATCTGTTCGGGCACGATGCGCGAATCCGCGCAAGAGATCATCAGGGCCTTGGGCGCCTGGCCATGGGTGGAAAGCTGCCCGTAGAGTTCACTGCTCTGCGGAAAGACGGTCTTCTCGAAACTGAAGACCCGGCCGATGAGTTCGTTCATGATTGCTACCCCATCCTGGTTGTTCGCCGCAGCATGAAAGCCGCAGCGCTTGCATCAGGGAGGTAAGGCACCGGCTTTGCCCGGTTCCGTCGGAACTGTAAGGAACTATTTCCGCGCTGCGGCATGCGGCTGAGGCGTCTTGAGCGGCAGACGAACCGTGGCGATCAGCCCGGTTTCTCCAACGCTGCCGCCCATGCTGGCACTGCGATTGGCCAGGATCAGCGTGCCGCCTTCGGCCCTGATCGCGCGTTTCACGATGGCCAGGCCCAGGCCCATGCCGGGCGTATCGCGGCCGCGCGCGGCATCCAGGCGCACGAACGGCTGGGTCACATCGTCGAGCCGGTCGGACGGGATGCCCGGCCCGCGATCGGCCACCACCACTTCGGCAAAATCACCCGTGCGGCGCACTGTCACTTCGACATGCCCGGCATAGTGCAATGCGTTTTCCACCAGGTTGCCAAGCGCGCGGCGCAGCGAGACGGCCCGCGCCTGGATCACCAGGCTATCCTCGCCTTCGTAGCGGGCGTCGCCGCCGTGGTCATAGGCATTGTCGACCAAGGTCATGGCCATGGCGGCCAGGTCAACCGGCTCGGCCGGGATCTGGCGCCCTTCGCCTTCGACATAGGCCTGGAGCGAGGCGAGCAAATGCATCATCTCGTCAATGTCGTGCACCATGTCGGCCTGGGTTTCGCGATCGATCCCGGCATCGTCGAGCCGCAGGCGCAACCGTGCCAAGGGCGTGCGCAGATCGTGGCCAATCGCCAGCATCGACTGGGTGCGGTCCAGCATCTGGCGATAGATGCGGCTCTGCATGCGGTTGAAGGCGCGAATCAGCCGGCGCACTTCATCCGGGCCACGCTCGATCAGCGCCTCGGGCGGGCCGGCACCGACCCGGCCGGTGGCCGAAACCAGGGCCTTGAGCGGGCGAATGGTGGCGCGAAACAGCACCCAGGCCAAGACGACCAGCAGCGGCGTTGGCAAAAGCAGCACGGCAAGCCGGCCGGCATTGAGCGTCCAGGCCTCGCTCGCCTGGGTGCGGAACACCACGCCCGTGCCGTCCTTGAGCAGCATGGCGCCGTTGACCGAGCCGGGCGAGGCGAGCGAGCGCAGCGAAAAGCGCGGATCGCCCGCGGCCAGTTCGGGCGCGGCGTCCAGCACCTGCGCGCGCAGGCGATCAAGCGGCAAGGCATCGTCGGCGTGGGCCAGGCGCGGCTTCCACGCCAGGGAAAAGCGCGGGGACGAGAGCCGTTCGGCCAGCGCGGGGCGCTGCGCGGGCTCTTCGGCTTCCAGCGCACGGCTGGCGATCACCAGGTTTTCGGCAATGCGTGCGGCATCGTCGCTGCGCAGCGCGAAATTGCTGGCGCGGTCGAACAGCACCGCGTTGGCGCCGAAATCCATCGCCGCCATCAGCACCAGAATAGCCAAAAGCCGCTCCGGCAAGCCGAAGCGGCGCATGGCCCGGCGCAGCCACAAACCGCGCCGAGGGATCATGAAGGCATGGCGCTCAAGTGCGCGTGACCTGGGCCTTGAACATGTAGCCCACGCCGCGCACCGTCGCGATCGGGGCTTCGCCACCGGCCGCTGTCAACTTGCGGCGCAGCCGCGACACCAGCACGTCGATGCTGCGGTCGGAACTGTCGCCCAGGCGGGTGCGCGACAACTCGATCAGGCGTTCGCGCCCCAGCACGCGCTGCGGCTGGGCCACGAACGTCGCGAGCAGATCGAACTCTGCCCCGGTCAGATCGACCATCACGCCGCCCGGCGCATGCAGTTCGCGCCGCGCGAGCGACAAGGTCCAGCCGTCGAAGCGGATTTCGCTGGCCCGCTCGCCCGGTTCGGCCGAGGCAAGGCCATCACCGCCCTGCCCGCCGCGGCGCAGCACGGCACCCACGCGGGCCACCAGTTCGCGCGTGCCGAACGGCTTGGCCAGGTAATCGTCCGCACCCAGTTCCAGGCCGAGCACGCGATCTTCTTCACTGCCGCGCGCGGAAATGAAGATGATCGGCACGTCGCTCAGCCGCCGCAGCTTGCGGAACAGTTCGATCCCGTTGGTGCCGGGCAACATGATGTCCAGCACCACGAGATCGGCTGGTGCGCTGTCGAGCAGCACCCACATTTCCGCACCCGTTGCGGCCGGGCGCACTTCATACCCATGCTCGCGCAGGGCGCGGGCGGTCAGCGTGCGGAGGGGGCCGTCATCTTCGACTAGGACGATGGAGGGGGCAAGACGTGTGGCCAGCATGGCTGTGCTACGCAGATGCGCTCCTTTGGTTCCCGGCTCGGTCATGAGCGCGGTCTCAGCGCGCATCCTCGCGCACCGGCGCCTTGGCAGCAAGTGCGGTTTCCCCACCGATTTCGGTACGGCGGAAGCAACCACGGTTCTTGCTGGGATCGGGATGGCAGGCGACCACGGCAACGCGGGCACCGCTGGCGGCAGGGGCGGCGGCAGCCGGCTTGACCGCATCGGCCGGGCGGCACAGCGAGGGACGGCCGGGGGCACCCTGGCAGACCGGAGCCTGGGCGGCAGCGGCAGTGGGCGCCGCCAGCAGCGGGGAAGCGGGCGCAGACAGCGAGGCGAGGGCGAGAAGCGAGGCGATGATCATGGGACACTCCGTTCCATTCGTTGTTGTGTCCGAGGTAACATCATGCCCTTTGCGCAATGGGTGCGCCTTCGTGAAGAAGTGTTGCTGCGCAAGAAAAGATTGCGTCTTCATGTCTGCCGTGGCGCAGCATGCGGCCCAAAGCGCCGACAATCCGGGGGTGGGGCAGTGCCTGCACCACCGCACCCGCTGCGGCAGGCGATTACGTTTCGTTGCGGTTGCGTGTCTCGATCGCGGGTTCGGACAGCGGCCGGCCGGCCTTGCCGGGGTCTGCAGCAAAGCCGTGCAAGCCCAGCCACCATTGCAGCGCGATCACCGCACCCTTGGCCGGTTGCAGCAGGCCCAGCACCAGGGTGACGGTCATGACCAGGCACAGCGCCAGCATCACCGGCCACGACAGCGCGGTGTGCAGGCCCAGCTCGATGATCACCGGGGCCATGACATGGCCGGTGACCAGGATCGCCAGATATGGGGGGAAATCATCGGCGCGATGGCCGCGCCAGTCCTGCCCGCAGGCGGGGCAATGCGCCACCGGCCGCAACCAGGCGGCAAACAGCCGCGCTCCGTCGCAGCGCGGACAGTGTCCCCGCCCCCCGCGCCACAGGGCCTGTGCCAGGCTGCGCGGGGGAACGTGGGTCATTTCGTGGCGAACGGGTTCTTGGGGCTGCGCAGCGTGAGCCGGATCGGCACGGCATCGAAGCCGAGTTCGCGGCGGATGCCGTTGACCAGATAGCGGCGATAGCTTTCCGGCAACTGGTCAAGCCGCGTGCCGAACAGGACGAAGCCGGGCGGGCGCGTCTTGGCCTGGGTGATATAGCGCAGCTTGATGCGGCGGCCACCGGGCGCGGGCGGCGGATTGGCCGCCAGGGCATCATCGAACCAGCGGTTGAGCGCGGCGGTGGGCACGCGCTTGCTCCAGGCATCGCGCAGGCTGAACGCGGCCGACAGCAGACTGTCCAGCCCCTTGCCGGTGCGCGCCGAAACCGCCACCAGCGGCACCCCGCGCACCTGGGCCAGCCCGTCGTCGAGCGCCTGGCGCACGCCGTTGAACAGGCCGCTGGCATCCTCGGCCACGTCCCACTTGTTGATCGCGATGATCAGGGCGCGGCCTTCTTCGAGCACCATCGAGGCGATCTTGAGGTCCTGGTGTTCGAGCCCACGCGTGGCATCGAGCAGCAGCACGACCACTTCGGCAAAGTCGATCGCGCGGCGCGCATCGGCGACCGAGAGCTTTTCCAGCTTGTCGACCACTTGCGCCTTCTTGCGCATGCCGGCGGTGTCGATCAGGCGAATCGGGCGGGTTTCGCCGTCCTTGGGATCGGTCCAGCTCCAGTCGATCGCGATCGAATCGCGGGTGATCCCCGCTTCGGGGCCGCTCAGCAGGCGGTCTTCGCCCAGGAAGCGGTTGATCAGCGTGGATTTGCCCGCGTTGGGCCGGCCCACGATGGCGAGCTTGAGCACGGCCTTGGGATCGTACTCGATCTCCTCGTCGCTCGCCTCGCCCTCGTCCTCCGGCGTTTCGCCGATGTGGGGCAGCAACGCTTCGAACAGGTCGCCCATGCCCTCGCCATGCTCGGCCGAAACGCCCACGGGATCGCCAAACCCCAGCGAGAACGCTTCGAACAGGCCATGGTCGCCGGCGCGGCCTTCGGCCTTGTTGGCCAGGAGAATCACGGGAATGTCGTGCCCGCGCAGGTAGCGGCCGATTTCCTCGTCCAGCGGGGTGATCCCGGCGCGTGCATCGATCACGAACAGCGCGACATCGGCCCCTTCGAGGCTGGCCTCGGTCTGCTGGCGCATGCGGCCGGGCAAGCTGGCGGGATCGTCGTCTTCCCACCCGGCGGTGTCGACGATGGTGAATTCAAGGCCCAGCAGCGACGCATCGCCGAAGCGGCGATCGCGGGTGACGCCGGGCTGGTCGTCAACCAGCGCCAGCTTCTTGCCGACAAGCCGGTTGAACAGAGTGGACTTGCCCACGTTGGGCCGTCCGATGATGATAACCTGGGGACGCATAGCCCCCGTTGGCCCGGCTTGGCGGCAAAGGCAAGCGGGCGTTGCATGCATGCCGCCAAGGCGGGCCAATCGTATCCGCGCGGTTAACCAATCTGATCAGGCAGCCATTGACCATTTGCCGGCACAACGGCGGCATGGTGTGGTGGACAAGAACAAGGCCCCTGGGCCTGGCCGCGGGGGCGGCTCTGATCGCCGGGCTGATGGCCCCAGGGGTTGCTCGCGCCGCCCCGATCGCGCTGATTCCCGGGCCTGAGCAGGGAGATAGCGCGCCAGCGGACACGACCGGCGCCCTGCCCTATCTGCAATGCGTGCCCTATGCGCGGCAGGTTTCGGGCATCAAGCTCTATGGCGATGCCCACACCTGGTGGGACCAGGCAGAAGGCCGCTATGAACGCGGCTTTACGCCCAAGGCCGGCGCGGTGATGAGCTTCCATCCCTTTGGCGCGATGCGCCTGGGCCATGTCGCCATGGTCAGCAAAGTGATCGATTCGCGCACGGTGCTGTTGCGCCATGCCAACTGGTCACCCATCAACGGCACCCGCGGGCAACGGGAAGACGACGTGCGCGCGGTGGACGTTTCGGACGCCAACGACTGGAGCGAAGTGCGCGTGTGGTTTGCCCCGATCCAGGGCCTGGGCACCACGCACTGGCCGGTCGATGGCTTCATCTATAACCGCGCGCCTGCGCGCCGGCCCAATATCGGCCTGGGCGGCCCGCTGCGGCTGGCCAGCGCCACGACGGCAGCCCCGCGCCAGACATTGCTGATGGCCCGGGCACCGGCGACCGCGCGTGGCCGCATCGATGCAGATTTCCTGAAAGGGGTGGCCGATGAACCCGCAGCGGCCACCACCACGGTGGCCAGGCGTGGCCCGGCCCCGCGTACGGTGCCGGGCGGCATGGCGCGGACGGCGCTTTCGGATGATCCGATCGGCCGCATCATTGCCAGCCGGATGGGCGGCGCAGCGGCCAGCACGTTGGCCAGCACTGGGCGCCTGCGCTGAACGCAGGCACCCGGCACCAACAGAATCAGGCCTTGGCCACGGGGGCGTCTTCGCCCAGGTCTTCATACCAGGCTTCGACGGCGCCCGAGAGCTTGAGCGTCAGCGGGTTGCCCTTGCGGTCCATCGTCTTGCCAGCCTGCACGCGCACCCAGCCTTCGGAAATGCAATATTCTTCCACGTTCTTGCGCACCGTGCCCTTGAAGCGGATGCCGACGCCACGCGTCAGCTTATCGGCATCAAAGAACGGGCTGCGCGGGTTGATCGCCAGGCGATCGGGCGGCACATCGCCCGAAGCGGCAGGCGCGGGAGCGGACGTGGCAGTGGTGTCCACAGTTTCGGTGCCCGCGTTTTCGGGCGTTTCGATTGCATCGGTCATGTGTGTGCGAAATATCTTTACGTGCCCACTTGTCAACGCTGTGCAAGGCCGTTAGAGGCCCCCTCCACACCCGGGCGGCCCCAAACGGCCGCGGCGGGACGCCATCGAGGCGGGCGCGTAGCTCAGCGGTAGAGCACACCCTTCACACGGGTGGGGTCACAGGTTCAATCCCTGTCGCGCCCACCATGATCTCCTGAACATCAAGAGGTTATGGTTTCATCCCAGGTGGGATGACGGCAGCGTTTCGCAACGCGCCAATACGCCTATCCCCTTTCTTCGCCATCGCCACAGACAGGCTTTGCGGCCATTGTGCCGCGGTGCGCCCTGGCGGCACTCACTTGGCGCATGCGGGCTGGACATCCGCAAAAATATTATACAAAATACCATATATGCACGTTACCTGCGCGTCCCGCCCTGCCTGCCTTGCGCTCACAACCGGGGGCCGGCGATGACCGCTGCGCCGCCGCTGCGCCATCCTCGCGGTCTGGCGGTGCTTGCCGCCACGGAAACGTGGGAGCGCTTTTCGTTCTACGGCATGCAGGCGTTGCTGATGCTCTACATGACCACGCAATTGCTGCCCCAGGCGCGCGGCGATGGCGGGACGCGGGTGCTGGGGCTGGCCGGCTTGCGCCAGGCGCTTTCGGCCGTGGTCGGGCCGATGTCGGACCAGGCCTTCGCTTCGCAGGTGTTCGGGCTTTATGCCGGGCTGGTCTATCTGACGCCGCTGGCCGGTGGGCTGATCGGGGATCGCTTGCTGGGCGGGCGGCGCACCGTGCTGATCGGCGCGGGGCTGATGGCGATGGGGCACCTGCTGCTGGCTTTGCAGCCATTCTTCCTGGTGGCCCTGGTGCTGCTGATTGCCGGATCGGGCTGCCTCAAGGGCAATATCGCCACGCAAGTGGGGCGGCTCTATGCCCCGGCCGACCAGCGCCGCGACCAGGCCTATCTGTGGTTCAACCTGGGCATCAACATCGGCGCCTTTGCCGGGCCGCTGGTCTGCGGCTTCCTGGGGCAGGATGCGGGCTGGCACCTGGGCTTTGCCTGTGCGGGGGTGGGCATGCTCGTGGGCATGGCGGTCTATGTGGCCGGCTGGCGCCACCTGCCCGCAGACGGGCCGGCTGCCTTGGCCGAAGGCACGGCGGATAACGCCCCGCGCGCGCGGCTGGGCGTGCTATTGGGCCTGATCGCGCTCAGCCTGTTCTACAACATTCCCGTGGGGCAGAGTTACAATGTCTTTCCCCTGTGGATCGACCATGCCGCCGACCGCCGCATTGGCGGCATGGACATGCCAGTGGCCTGGTATCTGGCCAGCGACGGCTTGATCACCGTGCTGGCAACACCGGTGGTGCTGGCGCTGTGGGCACGGCAGACGCGAGCCGACCGATTGCCGGATGCCGCCGCGCGCATTGGCATCGGTTGCGCCATGCTGGCAGCGGCCGATGCGCTGCTGGCCGGGCTGGCCCACACCTTTCCCCAAGCCCACGCGCTGGGGCCGCTAACCGGCTTTGCCTATTTCCTGCTGGCGTCATCGGCCTATCTTTTCGTGATGCCCGTGCTGCTGGCGGCCGTGGCCCGCGCGGCACCGCCCCATCTCACCGCCACGCTGATCGGTGGCGTCTATGCCGGGCTGTTTGCCGCCAATCTCACCGCCGGATGGCTCGCGCGCTTTTACGAAAGCTGGGGCGCCAGCGCGTTTTGGGCCGGCAACGGCGCGATCGCGGCCGCTGGCGCGCTAGCCGCGCTGGCGCTGCGCCGCCCCCTCGCCCTGCCGGTTGAGCCGCGCTAATCCCTTTTCGAGACCTGCAACAAAGGAACCCCCGATGCCCTTCCCCTGGCGCCGCTCCCCCGTCCGCGACCTGGTTGCAGGCCTGCTTCTTGCCGGCGCGATCGCGCCGGCGGTGCTGCCCACCACCGCCATGGCCCGGCCCGCCGGCAAGGCAGCCGCAAGCAGCGAGGATGCCCGGTTCGCCGCGCTGACAGCGGCGGAATGGGCCTGGCGCAAAACCCAGTTTCCCGATGACGAGGACAGCGGTACCCACGGCGTGCCCCGGCTGCCCGACGTGAGAGCCGCCGCCCAGGCCGCCCGGCTGCGCAAGTGGGAAGACGTGCGCGCCCAGCTCGACAAGATCGAGACCAAGCGACTGTCTCCGGCCAACCAGGTGAACGCAGCGATCTATCGCTATCAGATCGGCACGCTTATTTCCGCGCAGCGCTATCGCGAATATGAAAAGCCGCTCAACGCCGATACCAATTTCTGGGGCGACCTGGCCGACAGCGCGCGCGAGGCGCATCTGCGCAGCGAGGCCGACTACACCGCCTATATCGCCATGCTGCGCGACGTGCCGCGCTATTTCGACCAGCAGATCGCCAATATGCGCGCCGGCCTGGCGCGTGGCTTCACCCCGCCGCAAATCACCCTGCAGGGGCGCGACGACACGATCCTGCCGGTAACCGCGGCGCCCAAGGTGGAAGACAATCCGTTCTACGCGCCATTCGTGGCGATGCCCGATACGATCCCCGCCGATCGCCAGGCGGCGCTGCGCGAAGAGGCCCGCGCCGCCCTGGCGCAAGCGGTGGTGCCCGCGCACCAGCGCCTGCTGCAATTCCTCAAAACGGATTACATTCCCCGCGCACGCACTCGGCTCGATGCCTATTCGCTGCCCGATGGCCAAGCCTATTACCAGGCGCAGATCCGCGAATACACCACGCTGGACCTAACACCCGCGCAGATCCACCAGATCGGGCTGGACGAAGTGGCGCAGATCCGCAGGCAGATGCAGGCGGTGATGCAGGACGTGCATTTCCAGGGAGACTTGCCCGCGTTCCTGCAATTCCTGCGCAGCGACCCGCAGTTCTATGTGAAGACACCCCAGGCCCTGCTCGACCGCGCAGCGTGGATCGCCAAGGAATTCGACGGGAAGGCGGCCGACTGGTTCGGCCATCTGCCCCGCCGCCGCTTTGCCATCGTGCCGGTACCCGATGCGATCGCCCCCTATTACACCGCCGGGCGCGGCGGGCCCGGCGTCTATCTGGTCAACACCTATAACCTGCCCTCGCGGCCGCTCTATTCGCTGCCTGCGCTGACCCTGCACGAAAGCGCGCCGGGCCATGCGTTCCAGATGCCGCTGGCCGCCGAGAACAAGGGCCTGCCGCCGTTCCGGCAGAATTCCTACATCTCTGCCTTTGGCGAAGGCTGGGCGCTCTATTGCGAAAAGCTGGGCGAGGACATGGGGATGTACCACACGCCCTACGAACGCTTTGGCATGCTGTCGTACCAGATGTGGCGCGCGGCGCGGCTGGTGGTGGATACCGGCATCCACACCATGGGCTGGAGCCGGGCCCAGGCGCAGCAGTTCCTGCACGACAACACCGCGCTGTCGGACCACGAAATCGAGACCGAGACCGACCGCTACATCGCCTGGCCGGGGCAAGCGTTGAGCTATTACCTGGGCGAACGTGCGATCCTGGAGGCCCGCGCCCGCGCGCAAAAGGCGCTGGGGCCCAAGTTCAATATCCGCGCCTTCCACGATACCGTGCTGCAACTGGGATCGGTTCCGCTGCCGGTGCTCGATGCGGCGGTCGATCGCTTCATTGCGCAGGGCGGCAAAGGCCCCTACCCGGACGAGGAGTGAGCGCGCCATTGCGGATGACCGCCCCGCCCGTATATGGTCACCGCGCGGGGCGGGCGCGGCATCTGCCGCAGGGCTGCGGCTTCGGGAGTGATCAGGAATGAGCCTTGTTGTGCGTACCTTGGCCGATCGCATTTTCGACCTTGTGCGCGAGAAAGTGGTTTCCGGGCAACTGGCCGAGGACCAGCCGATCCGCCAGGATGCGCTGGCCGCCGAATTCGGCGTGAGCAAGATCCCGCTGCGCGAGGCGCTGGCCCGGCTGGAGCAGGAAAACCTGCTCGTTTCCCATGCCAACCGCGGCTATTTCGTGCGCGCGATGAGCGCGGACGAGGCCGAGGAAATCTATGCCCTGCGCCTGGCGGTGGAGCCGGCCGCCGTGGGCCTGGCCGCGCTGGCCGCCACCGACGAGGAACGCGCCGCCGCCATTGCCGCGATGCAGGCGCTGGACGAAGCCGCCACCAGCCAGGCCGAGTTGGTGGCCATGCGCAACCGCGAGTTTCATGTGGCGCTGACCCGGCCCTGCCGCCGCGCCTTGACCATGCAATTGATCGAGCGGCTGCAGATCATGTCGGAGCGCTATACCGTGGCGCACCTGGCGCCGGCCGGGCGCGGCGACCGCGCGCATGACGAACACAACGGCCTGCTGCAGGCCTGGCTTTCGCGCAATGCCAGCCGGGCGCAGGAACTGGCCGCCGCGCACATCACCGGCACGCTCAACGACCTGCGCCAGCAATTGAACCTGCTTTAAGTGCGGCCCGCCAGGCTGCGCCCGCGGGCATAAAGCAAGTAGATCGCCAGGCCGATGGCGTTCCATTCGGCAAAGCGCACCAGCGTCTTGGTGGGCAGCGAGGCCATCAGGTAGAGGCAGCCCAGCACGGTCAGCGTGCCCACCACATAGGGCGCGGGACTGCGGAAGATGCGGCGCAGATCGGGCGCGGTGCGGCGCAGCACCATCATCGACAGGCCCACCGCGATGAACGCCAGCAGCGTGCCGGCGTTGGCCAGCTCGGCAATCTCGTCCAGCCGGAAGAACCCGGCGACCGCCGCCACGAACACGCCGGTGATCATCGTCACCAGGCGCGGCGTGCCGCTTTTGGCCGAAACCCGCGCCAGCACCGGGGGCAGCAGCCCGTCGCGCGCCATGACGAAGAAGATGCGGCTTTGCCCGTACATCATCACCAGGATGACCGAAGGCAGCGCCACCAGCGCCGCCCCGGCAATGGCCCAACTGGCGAGCGGGTGGCCCAGCGTGCGCAGCACCAGGGCCAATGGCTCGGCCGATTGCCCCAGCGCGGTAAACGGCAGCGCGCCGATCGCGGCCACCGCCACCAAGATATAGATCAGCGTGCACAGCGCCATGGAGCCAACGATGCCGATCGTCAGGTCGCGGCCGGGATTGCGCGCTTCCTCGGCCGAGGTGGCCACGGCATCGAAGCCGTAGAAGGCAAAGAACACCACGGCCGCCGCCGCCATCACGCCGCGCGTTTCTCCGCCCTGCACATGGCTGGCAAAGCCATAGGGCATGAACGGGTGCAAATGGGCCGCATCGAACGCGGGCAGCGCCAGGGCGACGAAGGCGGCAAGCGCGACCATCTTGATCACCACCAGCACGATGTTGAGCGTGGCGCTTTCACGCGTGCCCAGCGTGAGCATGGCGGCGATCGCCAACGACACCACCACCGCCGGCAGGTTGACCAGCCCGCCCGCGTGCGGCCCCACCAGCAGCGCCGCCGGCAGGTGGATGCCCGCCGATTGCAGCCAGCCGACGAGATAGCCCGACCAGCCCACCGCCACGGTGGAGCAGGCCAGTGAATATTCCAGAATCAGGCTCCACCCCACGATCCAGGCCAGTGTTTCGCCCAGCACCGCGTAAGTATAGGTATAAGCGCCGCCGGCCGCGGGCATCAGCGTGGCCATCTCGGCATAGGCGAGCGCAGCGCAGGCGCAGACCGCGCCCGCCACCAGGAAGGCCAGGATCACCGCCGGCCCGGCGCGCTCTGCCCCCACGCCGATCAGGGTATAGATGCCTGTGCCGACGATGGCGCCCACGCCGAGCGCGACCAGGTGCGGCCAGGACAGCGTGGCTTTCAGCCGATGCGAACCGCTGGTGTCGCCAGCCTCGGGTACGACCGGCTTGCGCGGCCCCAACAGCGATTTCATGCCCTGCCCTTTTATCAGACGACCGTGAAGCCGGCCCAGAACGGATCTTCGCGGTCAATCCAGATGGTGTTGAAGCCGGTGGCCAGCGCCGAACCCTCGATCGAGGGGATGATCCCCGGCGTGCCGGCAAGATCGGCGCGGTCTTCCACCCGGCCGATGAAGCGGCTGCCGATGTAGCTTTCGTGAACGAAGCGGTCGCCCGGCGCGAGCACGCCCTTGTGCACCAGGTGCGCCATGCGCGCCGAGGTGCCCGTGCCGCAAGGGCTGCGGTCGATCGCCCGCTCGCCATAGAACACCGCGTTGCGCCCGTCGGCGCCCTCGCCCTTGGGCTTATCGGCCCAGAGCACGTGGCTCACGCCCTGGATGCGGCTGTCGAGCGGGTGCACGGGCGTGATCTGTGCGCGCACCAGTTCGCGCACGGTGCGGCTCAATTCCACGATGCGCGCGGCGCCCAGGTCATCGAGCCCGGTATAGGCGCCCTGCGGCTCGACAATCGCGTAGAAGTTGCCGCCATAGGCAATGTCGAGGCTGAGCGGGCCGAAGCCGGGCACATCGATGGCGATGCCGGTGGCGGCGACATAGGCCGCCACGTTGCGGATGCGCACCCAGCGCACGCGCTGGCCCTCCTGCCCATAGTGGATCTCGATCACCCCGGCGGGCACTTCGATCCGCAGGAAGCCCGGCTCGCGCGGCTGGATCAGGCCATGTTCCAGCCCGAAGGTGACCAGGCCGATGGTGCCATGGCCGCACATCGGCAGGCAGCCCGAGGTTTCGATGAACAGGATGCCGCAATCGGTATCGGCGCGCGTGGGCGGATAGAGGAACCCGCCCGACATCATGTCGTGCCCGCGCGGTTCGAAGCACAGCCCGGTGCGGATCCAGTCGAACCGCTCCAGGAAATCCTGGCGCCGCTCGATCATGCTTGCGCCGCGCAGCAGGGGCGCCCCGCCCGCCACCAGGCGAACGGGGTTCCCGGCCGTGTGGCCATCGACGCAGAAGAAGTGATGGCGCATGCGGTCTTTCCTCAGGCCGCGACGGCCGCCTTGAGGCAGGGACGCGTGGCGGCACACTGTTCCACCCAGGCGGCCACCTGGGCGCGGCGCGCCCCCGTCAGCGGCAGGCGCGGCATGCGCACACGCTCGCTGCCCCGGCCCATGATCTGTTCGGCCAGCTTGATCGACTGGACCAGATCGTGTTCGGCATCAAGGTGCAGCAGCGGCATGAACCAGCGATAGATATCGCGCGCTTCCTCGATCCGGCCTTCGTCCAGCGCGGCCACCAGGCGCACGGATTCTTCGGGGAACGCGCTGGTCAGGCCCGAAACCCAGCCCGATGCGCCCAGCAGCAAGCCTTCGAACGCCACGTCGTCCAGCCCGGCCATCACGGTGTAGCGATCGGCAAAGCGGTTGATCACATCGGTGATGCGGCGGGTATCGGGCGCGCTTTCCTTGATCGCGACGATGTTGGGCACGTCCTGCAGCGCATCAAGCGTGTCGAAATCGACATTCACGCGATAGGCGGGCGGGTTGTTGTAGAGCATGATCGGCAGCGAAGTGGCCTCGGCCACAGCGCGGAAATGGGCCTGCAATTCGTTGGTGGTCGGCACATAGACCATCGCGGGCAGCAGCATCAGCGCATCGACGCCAAGCTTTTCCGCGTCGCGCGCATAGTCGATGGCGCGCGCGGTGGTGAATTCCGAAACGCCCGCCACCAGCGGCACGCGGCCGCCCACGGCTTCCACGCCGGCGGCCAGCACCTTGCGCTTTTCATCGGCTTCGAGCGAATTGTTCTCGCCGCAGGTGCCGAGCAGGATCAGGCCGTTGACGCCATCGTCGACGAGCGCGGTCTGCACCTTTTGCGTGGCATCATAATCGATCGACAGATCGGCGGCGAACTGGGTCGTGGCGGCAGGATAGACGCCCTTCCACAACGCCTTGGCAATGGTCATTTATCGTTCCTCCGAAATCTTGTCGGTTTTCGTATACTATATTCCATCAAATGGCAACCCCCGGATCACCCTTGTTCGTGCCGGCCGGATTGGCCACGGGCGCGGGCGCGATCATGCGCACCCCGAACGCCGGGCCGGCGCTTTCGCGCGCATGGGGGACAAAGCGCACGCGCACGCTGGCCTTGCCGGCGGTCAACCGTTCGGGCACGGCGTATTCCACATCGATGAACTGGCCGGGACGATCCATGTCGAGCGTCTGGGTGGCGATGACCGTGCCATCGACCAGGATATCGAACACGCGGCGGCGCTCAGCGCCCCAATAGCTGGCCTGGAGTCGCATCGGCCCGGCTTGCACTTTCATGGTGAACTCGAAATAGCCGCCCGAGCGCGCATCGCGCCCGTTGCGGCCGCGATAGGTGACCGGATAGGACAGTTCCGATGCCAGGGCATGATCGCGTTCGGGCTGCATTTCGCCCAGGTGCATTACGTCGACCGACCGCGCCGCGATGTCACGCGCGCGGGCCTGCTCGGCCAGATAGGCGGCTTCCTGGTCTTTCCACGCGGCTTCGGAAAAGCGCTTGAAATAGACCGCACTGCGCCGCGCATACCGGCTGTAGAACGGCACGAAGGAAAGGTCGGCCGGGCGCAGCACGCCCTTGGTGGCATAGCGCGGATGGGCCGAGGGCACCGCCCGGAACGCGGCCAGCGGCGCTTCGCCGACCATGGCGGGATCGGGGCCGGTCCACGGCGCCTGGGCCGCGCCCAGGTCTGCGGCCATGACCAGCGGACCACGCAGCACGGCCACGGTATCGGGCGCGCCGGCCGCCGGTTCCAGCCGCAGGTCGAGCGGCAGGACCAGGCCCACGCGATCCCCGCTGCGCCACGGGCGCGCCAGGATGGCATAACCGTTGCGCTCCACCGGCCGCACCGTTTGCCCGTTGACCGAAACCAGCGCCCGCCCGCGTGCCCAGCCCGGCACGCGCAGTGCCACGGCAAAGGCCGCCTTGCGCGGCACGGTATCCAGCGTCAGCGTGGCTTCGGGTTCGAAGGGATAGGCGGTTTCCAGGCGCAGGGCCAAGCCCTTGGCCTGCCAGCGCGCCTGGGCGGGGATATAGAGATTGACGTAAAGCGTAGCGCCGTCTTCCCAGAATATCGAATCGCCGTGCTTGGCGTGGCTTTCCATGCCGGTGCCCACGCAGCACCAGAACGGATCGTCATCGGGCGTCGAATATTCCCGCGCCGTGCCGCTCATCAGCGGGGTCATATAGGTAAAGCCGCCGGTTTCCGGGTCTTGCGCGGCCATGACGTGGTTAAGATGGGTGCGTTCGTAATAGTCGAACCAGGCCGCGTCGGGCTGCCAGCGATAGAGCGCCCGCGTCAGCTTGAGCATGTTGTAGCTGTTGCAATGCTCGCAGGTCTGCTCGGTGATGTGATCGGCGATGGTATCGGGCGCGGAGAAATATTCGCGATCGGCATTGCCGCCGATGACGTAGGAATGGTGGCCCGTCACCGCCTGCCAGAAGAAGCGCGCGGCGCGGGCCGGTTCGTCCTTGCCGGTCAGATCATGAATGCGCGCCAGGCCGATCACCTTGGGCACCTGCGTGTTGGCGTGGAAATTGGCCAGCTCGTCCTTGCCGGCGACAAGCGGATCGAGCACGCGCCGGTCATAGAGGCGCTGCGCCACCGCCAGCCATTGCCCATCGCCGGTGCGCGCGGCCAGTTCGGCATAGCTTTCGTTGAGGCCACCATATTCGCAGCCCAAAAGCGTCTGCATCTGTGCATCGTCGAGCGCGGCGAAGACGTTCTGGAAATAGCCGGCAAGGCCGAGCGTGACGGCCAGCGCCTGGGCATTGCCCCAGGCGGCGTGGACATCGAGCAGCCCGGCCATGACCTTGTGCACGGTGTAGAGCGGTGACCACGAGCCATTGAGATCGAACCCGCCCGAGGTGATCTTCCCGGCCATCACTTCGTGGAAGATCGGTTCTCCATCCACGATCCTGCCGTCCTTGGTGCGGCGGCCCAGCGCGCCGACATAGCCACTGCCGCGCGCGGCCTGGGCGGCGGCGAGTTCGGCCACGATATAGTCGGCGCGGCGGCGGCATTCGCCATCATCCACCTGCTGCCACATCAGCGCCAGGGCAGAAAGATAATGGCCCAGCGTATGGCCGGCAATGGTATCGGCTTCCCAGCCACCATAAAGCGGCGCCTTGGGCGCCAGGCCGGCATAAGCATGGAAATTGTGCAGCAGGCGATCAGGCTCCAGCGCGAGCAGGTATTGCCGATTGACCGCGACCGCGCGGGCATAGTCAGAAGGCAACAGGCGCACCGCGTCGAGCGGCAGAGGGCGGATGCGGGACGCGGCGAGATCGGCTGGTGCCGCCACGGCGCGGCCCGCTTGCGCCAAGGCGATGATGCCGATGCCCGTGCTGGCCATCCATGCGCGCCGGCTGAGTTTCATGGAGCAGATCTTTCGTATGGGTGACGGCCTGACGACCAGGGAATGGCCCCGCACATTATATCGTATATTATATTTGACAAGCCATCGTCCTGACGCCACCGTTCCACGGCTGCCGCGCTATTGCCGGATGATGGACCCTGCCCGATGATCCGCTCCCCTTACCTGTTCCTGTCCACCACGCTGGCCTTGCTCGCCACGGCGCCCGAGGCCTGGGCGGAACCGACGCCACTCGCCAGGCAAGCACCGCTGCCGGCCACCATGCCGGTCGACACGGCCGCGTTCCTGATGGCGCTGCGCCAGGATACGCAAACGCTGGCGCGCCTGTCACCCCGCAGCGACCCTGCGTTCGATTTCGTGCCGGCGGGGCGCGAAGGCGAGCGGGCGGGCGATGGGTACAACCACGTGGGCGATATCCACTTGCGCCTGCGGGTGGGCGGGGGCGCCTGGCAGGATTACGCTTCGGCCCGCCATCGCCAGGCGATAATCCCGCTGCCCACGCGCCCCGGCGAAGTGGCCGCCGCCGATATTTCCGCCAGCCTGGGCGCTGGCCTGCCGATCCGGGTGGAGCGGCACTGGGCCATGGTCGATGGCGCGCCTGCGCTGCGCTTCGTGCTGGTCAACACCGGCACCCTGCCGGTGGAGATCGGCGCGCTGGGCCTGCCGATGGTGTTCGACAACATCATCGCCGACCGCGATCTGCAACAGGCCCATGCCCAGGCCAGCTTTGCCGATCCCTATATCGGCCGCGACGCCGGCTATGTGCAGGTCACGCGCCTCAACGGCGCCGGCCCCGCGCTGCTGATCCTGCCCGAACGCGGCACCCCGCTGGAAGCCTATGTGCCGCTGGCCGAAGCGGCCAAGGCGCCGGCGGGCACGGCGTTCACCGAAAAGAGCCCGCGCAGCCAAGTATCCGAAGGGTTCTATGACTGGACCATCGCGAGCAAGGCCCTGGCCGAACGCGAATGGGCCGGGGCCGGCACGCCATGGAACGCGCCCACCAGCTTCACCCTGGCGCCCGGCGCGCGGCGGCAGGTGGGCCTGCGCTTTGCCCTGTCCCCCTCGATCCGCGCGATCGAGGATACGCTGGTGCAGCAGGGCCGGCCGGTGGCGGTGGGCATTCCCGGCTATGTCGTGCCGACCGACCAGGTGGCCACGCTGTTCCTCAACAGCCCGAGCCGGGTGACCAGCGTGACCGCCTGGCCGAAGGGCGCGCTGGTGGCCCGGCGCGATGGCAGCGGGCCGGGCAAGCAGGGCAAGCCCTGGGCGCTCTATCGCGTGACCGCCCATGGCTGGGGCCAGGCACGGCTGACCATCGCCTATGCCGACGGGCAAAAGCAGACCGTCAGCTATTTCATCACCAAGCCGCTGCCGCAGGTCATGGCGGACCTGGGCCACTTTTCCACCACGGCGCAATGGTTCGAACCGGCATCCGACCCGTTCCACCGCAACCCCGCGATCCTGACCTATGACCGCGAGGCCAACCACGTGGTGACGCAGGACGCGCGGGTGTGGATCGCGGGGATGAGCGATGAAGGCGGCGCGGGCAGCTGGGTGGCAGCCATCGCCAAGCAGCTCGACAACCCCAACCGCGCGGAAGTGGCCAAGCTGGAGCGACTGGTCGATGAAACGGTGCTGGGCCACCTGCAGGTCGACAGCGGCCCGCAGGCCGGCGGCGTGCGCAAGAGCCTGTTCTATTATGACCCCACGGCCCTGCCCGAGGCCTATGACCCCAAGATCGACTGGCACACCTGGGCATCGTGGTCCAAGGCGCAGGCGCAAGACCTGGGGCGATCCTACAACTATCCCCACGTCGCGATCGGGCACTGGGTGCTCTATCGCCTGGCGCGCAACCAGGCGGGCCTGGTCACGCGCCACGATTGGCGGTTCCACCTCGACTGGGCCTGGCGCACGAGCATGGCGATGGTGCGCGAGGCGCCCGAATATGCGCAGTTCGGGCAGATGGAGGGCGATGTCTTCCTCGATATCCTGGCCGACCTGCGCCACGAAGGCATGACCGACAAGGCCGATGCGATGGAGGCGGCGATGCGCGCGCGGGCCGATCACTGGAAGAGCCTGGCCTATCCATTCGGCAGCGAGATGGCCTGGGATTCCACCGGCCAGGCCGAAGTCTATGCCTGGATGCGCCATTTCGGCCATGATCGCCAGGCCGAGGAGACCCGCGAAGTGATCCTAGGCTATGACCCCACGATCCCAAGCTGGGGCTACAACGGCAATGCCCGCCGCTATTGGGATTTCCTCTATGGCGGCAAAGTGGCGCGGATCGAGCGGCAGATCCACCACTATGGCTCCGCGCTCAATGCCGTGCCGCTGTTCGATGCCTATCGCCGCGATCCGGCAGACCTGCACCTGCTGCGCGTCGCCTATGGCGGGCTGATGGGCGGGATCACCAATATCGACCAGCAGGGTTTTGGTTCGGCCGCGTTCCACAGCTGGCCCGACATGATGCGCTGGGATGCCTATAGCGGCGATTACGGCATGGGCTTCTATGGCCACGCCATCGCCGCAGCGACCTATCTGGTGCATGACGATCGCCTGGGCTGGCTGGGGTTTGGCGGGGCGGTGACGCCGGGGCAGCGCTCCATCGCCATCGTTCCGCAGGATGGCGCACGCCGCCGCCTGTTCATTGCCCCGGCCGGCCTGTGGATCACGCTGGAAGCGGGGCGCATCGCCCGCGCGCGCTATGACCTCGCCAGCGGCAAAGTGCAGCTCACGCTCGATCCGGCCGGGCCCAACGAACCGCAGGCCCGCCTCGTGCTGACCACCACGACCGCGACCGGGCGCCGCTATGCCGCCGACCGCGGCACGGCCGAGCGCGGCGCCACCGCCCTGGCGCTGGGAACAGGGCCCACCGTCCTCACGCTTACCCCGCGCTGAGCTTGCGCGCCCGATCGCAACCTCTATTGGATTTCAGCGATGCCTGCCTCTTCCCGCCCTGCTTCCATCGCCGTGATCGGCGGCGGCATCGTTGGCCTGACCATTGCGTTGGCGCTGCAAGACCGTGGCCATGCTGTCACCATCCATGATGCCGATAGCGGCACGCGCGCCGGACGCGGACATTCGGCATCGTGGGGCAATGCCGGGCACATCGCGGTGGAGCAGGTGGAGCCGCTGGCTTCCCCCGCCGCTTTGCGCGCCCTGCCGCGCCGGTTGTGGGGACAGGGCGCCGCGCTGTCTTTGCCCCCGCGCGACGCGGGGGCGTGGCTGCCGTTCGGGCTGCGCCTCTTGGCCGCCAGCACCCCCGGCCGCTTTGCCGCCGGGCGCGCCGCGCTTGCCGCCCTGATGGCCGATGCCATGCCGGCCTGGCAGGCACTCGCCCAGCGGCTCGACGCGCCGGGCCTGCTGCGCCAGGATGGCCACCTGGTCGTGTGGTCCGATCCCGCCCGCGCCAAGGCGGGCGCGGCGGGCTGGCTGGGACTCGACACGCCGACCGCGCGGTTTCGTCCTGCCGACGCAGGCGAATTGGACGAAATCGCCGCGCTCATCGGGCGGCGTCCGGCCGGGGCGATCCGCTGTATCGGCAGCGGGCGCATCGTCGGGCACGCCGCGGTGTTTGCCGCGCTGCATGCAGCCTTTGCCGCGGCCGGCGGCCGCTGGCGCGATGGCCCGGCGCGCCTGGAGCGAACGGCACTGGGCCATTGCCGGGTGGTGGGCAGCCCCCCTGACGACGTCGTCGTGCTGGCTGCGGGGATCGGATCCCGCCCGCTGGCGCAGGCCCTGGGCCATACCGTGCCGATGATTGCCGAGCGCGGCTATCACCTTCACGCCGCAGGCGCACACTGGCCAGCCGAACTGCCGCCCGTGGTGTTCGAGGACCATGCGATGATCGTCACGCGCTTTGCCGATGGGGTGCGTGCGTCCAGCTTTGTCGAACTGGCCCGCCCGGATTCCCCCCCGGACCCGCGCAAATGGCAGGCGCTGCGCCATCGCATCAGGGCCCTGAACCTGCCGTTCGAGACCACGCACCGCGAATGGATGGGCGCGCGCCCCACCCTGCCCGATTACCTGCCCGCCATTGGCCGCAGCACCCGCGCCGCCAATCTGGTCTATGCCTTTGGCCACCAGCACCTGGGGCTGACCCTGGCGCCGGCCACCGCGCGCATCGTGGCAGACCTGGTGGACGGCACCGCACCCGCGATCGATCTGGCGCCGTTCGATCTCGATCGCTTTGCCTGACCCGTTTTCCGCTTTCACCAAAGGATCATGACCATGACCACGCTGGGTATCGGTGGCTCCACCGCACAAGCCGAACTGGCGCAATTGCAACCCTGGGCAGCGCGTGCTGCGCCGATCACCGCAGGCGAATATCATGATCGCCTGGCCAAGGCGCGGGGCCTGATGGCCGCACAGGGCGTCGACGCGCTGCTGGTCAATGCCGGGGCAAGCCTGCGCTATTTTGCCGGTGTGCCATGGGGTGCCAGCGAGCGTCTGGTGGCCATGCTGATCCTGCCCGACGGCAACCCGCAGATTGTGGCGCCGCGCTTTGAGCTGGGTTCGCTCGAAGCAGAGTTGGCCATTCCTGCGCAAATCCACGCGTGGGAAGAGCACGAAAACCCCCACACCCTGATGGCCGCGCTGCTGTCGGGCGGGCGGGTGACGCGTCTGGCGATCGATCCGGCCTTTCCGTTCCAGATGGCGCTGCGCCTGCAAGCGGCCGCGCCGGGCGTGGCCCTGGCCGATGGCGGGCCGATCATCGAGCCTTGCCGCGCGATCAAGTCCCCCGCCGAACTGGCGATCATGACCCAGGCCAAGCAGATGACACTGGAAGTGCATCGCCGCGTCGCGCGCATCCTGCGCCCCGGCATCACGGCGGGCGAAGTGACCCGCTTCATCGAGGCGGCGCATCGCGCGCTGGGTGCGGCCGGCAACAGTTTCTGCATCGTCGAATTCGGCCGGGGCACCTCGTTTCCCCACGGCCTGCCGGGCGAACGGCGGCTGGAGCAGGACGATGTCGTGCTGATCGACACGGGCTGCTATGTGCAAGGCTATACGTCTGACATCACGCGCAGCTATGTTTTCGGCACACCCAGCGACGAGCATCGCCGTATCTGGAACCTGGAGCGCGAGGCGCAAGCGGCGGCTTTCGATGCGGTGCGGCCGGGCGTGGCCTGCGAAGCGATCGACGCGGCCGCCCGCCGCGTGCTGGAGCGCGCCGGGCTGGGCCCGGACTATCGCCTGCCCGGCCTGCCCCATCGCACCGGCCACGGCATTGGCCTGTCGATCCACGAAGGGCCCTATCTGGTGCGCGGCGATACCACGCCGCTGGCGCCGGGCATGTGCTTTTCCAACGAACCGATGATCGTGCTGCCAGAACGCTTTGGCATCCGCCTGGAAGACCATTTCCACGTCACCGAAACCGGCGCCGCATGGTTCACCCAGCCAGCCCATTCGATCGACGATCCGTTCGGCCTGGCCGCCTGAACCACCCCGGCCCCCAATGAACAAGGCCCTGGTTGCTGCACAGCGACCAGGGCCTTTGCGTTGGCCAGGGATCAGAACGCCAGGGTGGCGCCCACGAACAGGTTGCGGCCCAGCGCCGAATAGACGCCCGGATAGGTGTTGCCGTTGCCGAACGAGGACAGGATGCCCGAGGCGATCGCCGGCGGATCGCGATCGAACAGGTTGTTCACGCCTGCCCGCACGTTGATCGCCCGGTTGATCCGCCCGGTCATCGCCAGGTCGATATAGTCGTAGGACTTGATGCGCCCGTTGATCAGGCTGCCCGTGCCGGTGAGGAAGCTGTTGCTCGACGTGCTCGACAGGCGCGTACCGCCGATGTGGCGCCAGGCGAGCGACACGGTGGCCACCTCGCGCGGGGCCGACCAGGTGAGGCGGGCATTGTGGCGCCATTCCGGGTTGGGCTGGCCGCAGGTATAGCCGAAATAGCCCTTGCAATCATAGGTGCCCAGGCCCGGCAGCGGCTCGTTCACCTGGCTGAGCAGGAAGGTGCCGGCGAAGTTGAAGCTGAGGCGGCCGATCCGGCCCAGATCGCGCATGTAATCGATGTTGAGATCGATGCCGTCGGTCTTGAGCGAACCGGTGTTGAGCGTGGTGGAGACGATATAGCCGTTGGTGCCGAAGATCGCGCCCGATTGCGGATCGCGGTGGAACAGCCCGCAGTAATAGGGATCGCCCGTCGACACGCACTGCGACACGATCAGCGAGGGATCGATGGTGGAGATATAGTCCTTCACCTTGATGTGGTAATAATCCACCGAGACCGAGAAATTGCGCAAGTCCGCAGGCGTCAGCACCAGGCCCACGGTGATCGTATCGGCCTTTTCCGGCTTGAGCGCCGGGTTGCCGCCCGAGAGCTGAGAACAGGTATCGGCCGGGCACTGGATCACCGCGCCCGTGCCATATTGGGCGGCGGTTACACCGGTGGCCGCGCAGGCCGTGGCCGAAGCGGTGGGATCGGTGCCCGCGCACGGATCGCTGAGCGAGACGTTGCCCACGCTTTGCGAGCCGAACAGTTCGGTAATGTTGGGCGCGCGGATGGCACGGTTGTAGCTGGTGCGCAGGCGCACCGTGGTATCGGGCGCCCAGGCCAGTTCGCCCTTGTAGGTCCACACGCGATAGGCCGAATGATTGCCGCTGGAGAGTTGGTCGTTGGTGTACGAGGAATAGCGCAGGCCGCCGTTGAGCGTGAGGCGGTGGGCAAAGGGCACGTCCTCCAGGATCGGCACTTCTACTTCGCCATAGCCTTCCCACACGCTGATTTCGCCATCGGCGTCGGTGGTGCCGCCCTGCTTGGCCACGGCATCGGCAGTGAACAGCAGGGTTTCCTTGCGGTTTTCCACGCCCAGCGCGATGGCCACGCCATTCTTGGCCCAAGGCGTCTTGATGCCGAACGTGCCCAGATCGCCGTTGAGCCCGGCGGTGACCTGGCGCAGGCTGTTGCGGCTGGCGGTGTTGCTGTTGCTGAACAGGTACTTGGCCTGGGCGGAGGTGATGCCGTTGGCCTGGAACACGTCGATCGGCACGCAATCGGGATCGGTGCCGTCGATCACCGACTGGCAGGTGGGCGTGCCGTTGACATTGACCACGTTGAGCGCGCGCTGCGCTTTCACGTTGTCCACGTTGTTGCTGTAGGTCTCGTTGTAGCGGACCAGGGCGAACATGTAGTCCACGTTATAGCTGAAGCCGTGGCCGAGATCGCCCTGCACCCCCAGGTTATAGCGATAGTCCTTGTGGCGCAGATCGTCGCGGCGCGAGAAATCGTTGTTGAGGCGATAGCCGATCAGCGTGCTTTCGGTCTGGCTCGTGCCCGCCGCCGCGCCGCACAGTGCGGTCGCCTGGCTCGCGCTCATCAGCGGATTGTCGCAGTTGATGTTGAACGACGTGCCCAGGAACAGGGCCGAGGGTGCCACTTGCGAATGGGTCTGGTCGTCCATGTACATGAGCGAGCCGGTGAGCTTGGCCGCATCCGACACGTCGAAGCTGAGGAAGCCACCGCCGGTATAGCGCGTGTCCTGCCGCTGGATGTAGTTGGTGGGCGTGTAGTTGTAGGCATAGGATGAATCGTAAGGCACCCAGGTCTTGGAGCCATCCTTGGCATTGGTGATGTAGCCCGATCCGGCGCTGGGCCCGGTCAGCGGCACGAAGGTGCCATAGGTGGTGTTGGACGAACCCCCGCAGGCCAACCCCGTGCCCACATCGTCCGCCTGGTTGAGCGCACAGGCCGAATAATCGCGCGAGGATTGCAGCACCGGGTTGGTCTTGCGATAGCCGCCATAGACCGTGACATGGCCGCGCCCGCCGGCAAAGCTGTGGCCAAAGGCGCCGTTCACATCCACCTTGCCGCCGTCGGTCACCCAGTTGGGCGCTGTTTCATAGCCGCGCGCGGATTGCAGGCCGCGCACATAGGCATTGTTGTTGTGATGGTTGTTGATGCTGCCCTGGGCATCGACGCGCAGCCCTTCCAGCTTGTCGCGCAGGATGAAGTTGACCACGCCCGAAATGGCGTCAGAGCCATAGACCGCCGATGCGCCGCCCGTGACCACGTCGATCCGCTCGATCAGCGCCGAAGGCACGAAGTTGATGTCCATCGCCTGGCCGGGCAGCATGCGCTGGCCGTTGAGCAAGGTCAGCACGCGGTTGGCGCCGAGGTTGCGCAAGTTGATCTGCGCCGTGCCGTCAGACCCGTTGGACACGTTGTCGTTCGCGTCGGCGGTGAACTGCGGCATGCGGTTGAGCGCGTCTTCGACATTGGTGTTGCCCTGGTATTGCAGTTCCTGGGCGCTCACCACGCTGAGCGGGCTGTTGCTTTGCAGGTCGGCCCGCTTGATGCGTGTGCCGGTGACGACGATCGCACCGTCCGAGGTGTCGGGCGAAACGGCGGGATTGGCTGGCAGCGGCGCGACATAGTCCTGCGCCGCCGCAGCCGACGACAGCAGCACCATCGTCAGCGCGCCAAGGCCCGCCGAACCCCGGAAAAGGTGAGATCTCGATCGCATGTTTTGCCCCTCATGTTCTGAATGGGGCGCAATCCATCATATCTCAGAATATGAGTCAAATATATTATACGATATCATATCGTGACGGATAAATCGGACAAAAAAAGCTGGGAAATGGATTTTTATGTTTTTTAATCAATATATTAATGCATTTTTCGCCGTGCTACCGGTGGCATAATTGCAGGACTGGCGCGCACATCGCCATATAATCCTTTATTTCTATATGATTAAGTCCGATTTGACGAGCACCTTCGACCGCGTGAGCACACCGTCTCGGGCGCGTTGCGTTGACCACACGTGCATAGCAGCGCACGAAATTATCTGATATATTTGATACTATCAGCCAAACCGTCGACGGGGTGCACCCTGCTACCGGCCGGTAAAGCGCGCCTCGCGCCGTTCGAACACCGCGGCCACGCCTTCGGCATAATCGGCCGTTTCGCGCAGCACCGTCTGCCGCGCCAGTTCGTGATCGAGTGTGGCGGCCACGTCCTGCGCCAGGCCGCGCGTCATGGTGGCGCGTACCTCCACCAGGGCCAGCGGCCCGTTGGCCGCCACCTGGCGCGCCATCGCCAGGGCCGCTTCGTCCAGCGCCTCGGGCGCTGCCAGGCGATCGACCAAGCCCCATTCCAGGGCCTGTTCGCCTTTGACCCGATCGGCCGAAAGCATCATCCACGCCGCCCGCTGCGCGCCCACCACGCGCGGCAGGGTGCAACTGATGGCAAAGCCGGGGTGAAAACCCAACGCCACGAAATTGGCCGAAAAGCGCGCAAGCGGGCTGGCAATGCGGAAATCGGCAGACAGTGCCAGGCCCAGTCCAGCCCCCACCGCCGCGCCATTGATGACCGCGATCATCGGCTTGGCCCGCGCAAAGAGGCGCGCGGCGTGGTCATAAAGGCGGCGGATCGCAGCCAGCCCTTGCGCGCCGCTTTCGCCCGCAGCGCCCCCCACCAGATCGGCCCCGGCGCAAAAGGTCTTGCCGGCCGCGCGCAGCACGATGCAGCGCACGCGGGCATCGCCATCCAACGCATCCACCGCATCGGCAATCTGGCCCAGCAGGTCCACCGACAGGAAATTGAGCGGCGGGTTGGCCAGGGTGATGATGCCAAGCGGTTCGGAAACCTGGATGTCCAGGCCAGGGCGGGTCTGCGTCATGGCCGCGTTGTTCCCCATTCGCGCCTTGCCGACAAGCCTGATCGCATCCGCCCGATTGCATCGACGCAGGCTTGCGGGCATAGCCGCCCGACCATGCACGATATCCGCCTGATCCGCGAAAACCCGGACCGCTTCGACGCCGCCCTCGCCCGCCGTGGGGTGGCCCCTGCCTCTGCCGATCTGCTGGCGCTCGACACGCGGCGCCGCGACGTGGCCACGCGCATGCAGGAAGCGCAAGGCCGCCGCAACGAAGCCTCGAAGCTGATCGGCGCGGCCATGGCCAAGGGCGACAAGGACACCGCGCAAGCGCTGAAAGCCGAAGTGGCCGCGCTCAAGACCACGCTGCCCGCGCTGGAAGAAGAAGAACGCCAGCTTTCTGCCCAGGCCGCCGCCGCCCTCGCCGCGCTGCCCAACCTGCCCGCCGACGCCGTGCCGGAAGGCGAAGACGAAGCCGGCAACGTGGAAGTGGCGCGCTGGGGCACCCCGCGCCAGTTTGCCTTCGCGCCCAAAGAACATGCCGATCTTGGCCCCGCGCTGGGGCTGGACTTTGAAACCGGCGCGCTGATTTCGGGCGCGCGCTTCACCTTCCTGCGTGGCCAGATGGCCCGCCTGCAGCGCGCGCTGGCGCAATTCATGCTCGATCACCAGACCGGGGTGAACGGCCACGTGGAATGCGCACCGCCCTTGCTGGTCAAGGACGAGGCGGTGTTCGGCACCGGCCAGCTGCCCAAGTTTGCCGAAGACCTGTTCCGCACCACCGATGGGCGCTGGCTGATCCCCACGGCCGAAGTCTCGCTGACCAATGCCGTGCGCGAACAGATCCTGGCCGAAAGCGCGCTGCCCTTGCGCATGACCGCGCTGACCCCGTGCTTCCGCAGCGAAGCGGGCGCCGCCGGGCGCGACACGCGCGGATACATCCGCCAGCACCAGTTCGACAAAGTGGAACTGGTCACGATCTGCAAGCCCGAGGATTCGGCGGCCGAGCACGAGCGAATGACGCAGGCGGCCGAATCCGTGCTCCAGGCGCTGGACCTGCCCTATCGCAAGATGCTGCTCTGTGCCGGGGACATGGGCTTTACCGCGCGCATCACCTATGACCTGGAAGTGTGGCTGCCGGGGCAGGATGCCTATCGCGAGATTTCCTCGTGCTCCAACTGCGGCGATTTCCAGGCGCGGCGGATGAACGCGCGCTATCGCCCGGAAGGCGCGAAAGGCACCGAGTTCGTCCACACGCTCAACGGTTCGGGCCTGGCCGTGGGCCGCACCCTGGTGGCCGTGCTGGAAAACTACCAGCAGGAGGATGGCTCGGTAGAAGTGCCGGCGGCGCTTGCCCCCTATATGGGCGGGATCACCCGCCTGGTGCCGCAGGCCTGATCGTGGCGGGCGCGCAGCGGCACGGTAAGGGCTTGCTGCGCGCGCTGCTGCCGGCCCTGCTTTTGCCTTCTGCGCCGCTGGCGGCGCAGAAGGCCAGCGCGCCCCCGCCCTATGAGAGCCCGATCATCGCCTGGACCTATGTGGTCCAGCCGGGCGACACCTTTGCCGCGATCGCCCGGCGCATGGGCGTTTCGATGGAAGCGCTGGCGGCAGAAAATCGCGTGCCGCTGCCCTATCTGATTGCGCAGGGGCAAGTGCTGCGCCGGCCCTCCCCGGCTTCTGCCCCGCCCCCTCCGCCGCCGCCACCGGTCGCGGCCCAGGCACCCGTGCGCCGCCCGCCACCGGTGATCCGCCCTGCGCCGCCGCCTCGCCCGGCGCCCACGCCTGCGCCCAGCCACGCGCGCGAGGCCGGCGCCCCGCGCCTGGCCTGGCCGACATCGGGCGCGATCATGGGCCGCTATGGCGTGCCGGTGACCGGCCGCACCGGCACACGGCCCAACAACGGCATCGACCTGGCCGCACTGGCTGGCACCACCGTCCACGCCGCCGCGGCCGGCCGCGTGATCTTTGCCGGCACCGAACCCGAACGTTTTGGCCAGTTGATCCTGATCGATCATGGCGGCGGCTGGGTCACCGCCTATGCCTATCTCGGGCAAGTGCAGGTCAGGGAAGGCCAGCAGGTTGCCGCGCGTGCGGCCATCGCCCGCATCGGCAAGAGCGGCGAAGCGAAAAAGCCGACGCTGCATTTCGAGTTGCGCCGCGACAACGTGCCGCGCGATCCCGCGCCTTATCTGCCGGTGCGGTTGTAGGGGTTTGTGAGAGGATGTTGTGTTGGCGAAAGGCCTAAGCCAGCCTCAATGCCCCAACAGCCAGAACACCGTGCCCATTGCCAGGTAGCACAGCATGACGCAGCCGGCATCGATCAGGGCCAGGCGGGTGGAAACACGCTGCTGGGTATAGCTGATCCACAGCGACGGGATCACGAAGGCGCCGGCCAGGCCGCCGGACATCATGAAATAGAGCCAGGGCTTGACCGCCAGCGTGCCGGCACCGACGCGCGCGAACATGTGGCCCATCATCGACGACGTGACCAGCAGCAGCACGGCGGTGAGCGCCAGGGTGCGCCCCGGCGCGGCACGCAGGCCCAGGCCACCGGGCCCCACTTCCGCCAGGCGCGCGCGGCCGAACAGCGGGCCATACCACAGGCCCTGCACCACCAAGGCCGCCACCACGGCCATTACGACTGCCAACCAGTTTACCGGACCCATTGCACCTCTTTCCTGTGCGGCGCCCCCGTATGTCGCAGTGCCTAGACCCGGCAGCGCCAAAGCGCAAACATGCATCAGGAAGTCATCGCTTTCCCTTCACGCCCCATCGCAGCAATCGGCGTGCCGCCGGGGAAAACCGATGATAGGATGACGTGGCCGCGATTTGCGCGTATGGGCGCGCCCACAATGGCCACACTTCCCCCCGATTCCCGCGAAAATTCCGCCACCCCCGCCCCCGAGCCCAAGCGCGTGGGCATGGTCAGCCTGGGCTGCCCCAAGGCGCTGGTCGATTCCGAACGCATCCTCACCCGCCTGCGCGCCGATGGCTATGCCATGAGCGCCGATTATGCCGGGGCCGACGTGGTGCTGGTCAACACGTGCGGGTTCCTCGATTCCGCCAAGGAGGAAAGCCTGGCCGCGATCGGCGAGGCGATTGCCGAAAACGGCCGCGTGATCGTGACCGGGTGCATGGGCAACGAAGCCGAAGTGATCCGCGCCCGCTTCCCCGACGTGCTCGCCGTGACCGGCGCGCACCAGTACGAAGCCGTGGTGGAAGCGGTGCACGAGGCCGCGCCACCGGCGATGGGGCCATACTTCGACCTGATCCCGCAGGCATTGGACGACATGGGCGGCGTCAAGCTCACCCCGCGCCACTACAGCTATCTCAAGATTTCAGAGGGCTGCAACCACGCCTGCTCGTTCTGCATCATTCCCGATCTGCGCGGCAAGCTGGCCAGCCGGCGGATCGACGCCGTGCTGCGCGAGGCGGAAAAGCTGGTGGCGGCGGGCACCCGCGAACTGCTGGTGATCAGCCAGGATACCTCGGCCTATGGCGTGGACGTGCGCCACGAAACGAGGCAGTGGAAGGGCCGCGAAGTGCGCACCCACATGACCGACCTCGCGCGCGAACTGGGCCAACTGCGCACGCCCGATGGCCAGGTGCCCTGGGTGCGGTTGCACTATGTCTATCCCTATCCGCATGTCGACCAGGTCATCCCGCTGATGGCGCAAGGGCTGCTCACGCCCTATCTCGACATCCCGTTCCAGCACGCCAGCCCCAAAGTGCTGCGCGCGATGAAGCGCCCGGCCAACGAAGCCAAGGTGCTCGACCGGATCAAGGCCTGGCGCGACATCTGCCCCGATCTGGCCATCCGCTCCAGCTTCGTCGTCGGCTTCCCCGGCGAGACCGAAGAGGATTTCCAGTACCTGCTCGACTGGCTGGATGAAGCGCAACTCGATCGCGTCGGCGCGTTCCGGTTCGAACCCGTCGAAGGCGCCGCGGCCAACACTCTGCCAGATCCCGTGCCCGACGCGGTGAAGGAAGAGCGCTATGCCCGGATCATGGCCAAGACCGAAGCGATCAGCGCCGCGCGCCTGGCCGCCAAGGTGGGCCGCACCCTGCGCGTGATCATCGACGATGTGGGCGAGCCGGACGAGGATGGCGACATCGGCGCCACCGGCCGCAGCCAGGCCGATGCCCCTGAAATCGACGGCGCCGTCTATCTGCGCAACGTGTCCGAAAGCCTCAAGGCCGGCGATTTCGTCGATGTGGTGGTGGAAGAGGCCGACGCGCACGACCTGTTCGGAGTGATCGCGGGGTAAACTCCGCGCCGCTCCCATCCCCTCGTCACCCCGGGCTTGACCCGGGGTCCCGCTTTTTCTTTGAGCGGTGGTGCGAGGCGCCCAGAACAAGCGGGACCCCGGATCAAATCCGGGGTGACGTTGTATTTTCTGCCAGGTGAAGCGCCGCAGCGCCGCTCAATCCAGCCGCACTTTGCCGCGCCCGGCTTTCACCGCGCCGCGAATTTTCTTGCCTTGCAGCCGCTGCACTTTGCCCACGCGGTTGAGGCGGGATTTGGCGCGCTTTTCCGGCAGATTGCACGCGTCACGCAGCAATTCGGCCAGCCGCGCGCGGGCATCCTCGCGGTTGGCCTCCTGCGTGCGGAAGCGGCGTGCGGTCAGCACGATTTCGCCGCCGCTGGTGAACTTGCTGCCCGCCAGTTCCTTCAGGCGATGGAACACCGGCGGGGCCAGGCGCAGGGCGAAAACGTTGATGCGCAATTGCACCGCCGTCGCCACCTTGTTGACGTTCTGCCCACCGGGCCCGGCCGCGGCGATGAAGCTTTCCTCCACAAGGCCCATGGCACGGGCCACGATTGCCTCGGGAGTGTCGCTCACAGGGTGAAGCCCAGGCCCGCAATGTCGGCCGGGATCGGCGCTTCGGCCACGATCGCGTCCTTGCCTTCGCGCGGCATGACAAGGCGCGTGGCGTGCAGCAGCGTGCGCGCGGCGCCCTTGCCATCGCCATAGACCGGATCGCCCAGCAGCGGCGCGCCCAGGCCGGTCAGCGCATGGACGCGCACCTGGTGGGTGCGGCCGGTTTCCAGGCGGAACTCCACCAGCGTGCGCCCCGGCAGGCGCGCCAGCACGCGCCAGTGGGTGACGGCTGGCTTGCCCTTTTTCGCGGCAATCATCCGCCAGCCGGCAGCGGCGCTGGAAATCTTGGAAAGGTTCAGCGCGATGGTGCCCGCCGTGCCTTCCACGTCGCCGGCGACCACGCCCCAATAGACTTTTTCCACCTGGCGCGCTTCGAACGCGGCGGAAAAGCGCTTGAGCGCCTTGGGGTTGCGGGCCAGCAGCAGGCAGCCCGAGGTATCGCGGTCCAGCCGGTGCACCGGCATCGGCGGGCGCTGGAAACCGAGCTTCAGTTCCTCGATGCGGTCTTCCAGCGAGATGCCGCCGGCGCGGGGCCGGTCGAGCGGCAGGCCGGCGGGCTTGTCGATGACCAGCGCTTCGCCGTCTTCGAACAGGATGGGGATTTCAATCATGAATTCGGGTGATGCCTTGCGCTGGCGTGCTTCGACAGGCGCAGCACGAACGGGGTTGTTGGCTGCCCCTTAGCCGCTTGCGCCCGTCTTGTCGAAGGAGTCAGGCCAGCGCCGCCGCAATTCGCCGCAGCGCCTCGTCCAGCACGGCATCGTCGGCCGCGAACGAGATGCGGAAGCCCTGCGCCCCGCCAAAAGCAGAGGCCGCCACAACCGCCACGCCATGTTCCAGCAGACGCAGCGCCAGCGCCTCGTCATCGCCAAAGCGCGCCATCAGCGGGGCAGCGTCGATCATGCAATAGAATGCGCCATCGGGCACCGGCGTGGACAGGCCGGGAATGGCGTTGATCGCCGCCACGACCTTGTCCCGCCGCGCGCGGAAGCGTTTGCGCCAATCGGCCAGGAAATCCTGCGGCCCGGCCAGCGCCGCCGTCGCCGCCGCCTGGGCAATGGAGCAGGGATTGCCCGAATTGTGTGATTGCAGCTTGGCCATGGCGCGGATCAGCCATTCCGGCCCGGCGGAAACGCCGATACGGAAACCGGTCATCGCATGGCTTTTGGAAACGCCCGATACCGTGAGGATGCGCGTCGCCAGATCGGGGCATTCCACGCTGAGCGTCGCATGGGCGCCGCTGCCATAGCGCAGCGAGGCATAGATATCGTCGGACAGCACCAGCACGCGCGGATGGCGGCGCAAGACCTCGCCCAGCGCGCGCAATTCGTGCGCCGGATAGGTGGCGCCGGTGGGATTGCCCGGGCTGTTGAGCAGCAGCCAGCGCGTGGCGGGCGTGATCGCCGCGTCCAGTTGTTCCGCCGTGATGCGAAAGCCGCCCTCTGCGCGCGTCGGCAGATCGACCACCGTGGCACCGGCAAAACGCACGATTTCAGGATAGCTGACCCACCAAGGCGAAGGGATCAGCACTTCGTCGCCAGCGTCGAGCGTGGCCAGCAGCGCTTCGAAAATCGCCTGCTTGCCGCCGGCCGTGACGATCACCTGCGATGGCGGCACCACGATCCCCAGGTCGCGGCGGAAATGGAGCGCCGCGGCTTCGCGCAGGGCCTGGGTGCCGGGCACGGCGGTATAGCGCGTCTGGCCATTGTCGAGCGCGGCCTTGGCGGCTTCGATCACATGGGGCGGCGTGGGAAAATCGGGTTCGCCCACCGAGAGCGAAATGATGTCCTTGCCCTGCGCGCGCAGTTCGATCGCGCGGTCGGTCATCGCATTGGTGCGCGAGGGCGAGATGCGCCCAAGCGCCTGGCTGGTTTTCTGGCTGTCCATGGCGGGTCAGCCCTGCCCCAGCAGGCGGGCGGGGATCAAGCCGCGCAGGGCGTTGCCGATGAAAAAGCCCGGGGCCAGGTCATCAAGCGTGACATCGCCTTCCACCGCGCGGCCATCATCGAGCAATTGTGCGCGCAGCACACCGGGCAGCAGGCCAAGCTCGGCACGCGGGGTGACGAGCACGCCATCGCGCGGCACGAACAGGTTGGTAAAGCAGCCTTCGGTCAGCCGGCCATCGTCGCGGCGCATCAGGGCCTCGTGCGCACCGGCGCGGCGCGCGGCCTTGAGGCCGGCCTCATAAAAGCCGCGATCGCTGGTCTTGTGGCGCAGGCGCCAATCGCCAGCGTCCACCGGCAAGGGCAGCACCGCGCAAACCGCCGCGCCATCGAACGGCGCGGGCAAAGGCGCGGCCTCCAGCGCATGGGCACCGCTCTTGGCCACGACCAGCCGCACTTTGGCCGGTGCATCGAGATCGAAACACAGCGCGTGGATGGCATTGCGCACGGCGTGCCGGTCAAACGCAAAGCCCAAGGCTTGCGCGCTTTGCTTGATCCGTTCGAGATGGCGTTCCAGCAGCGGAATGCCCGCCGCGGGATCGAAGGCCATGGTCTCGATCAGGTCGGCACTGCCGGCGTTCAGGCGCAAGAAATTCCCCTTTACCACGCATTCGCGCCATTCGCCCAGCATCGCCGAATCCGCGACCACGGCCGAACCGACCCCCATGGTCGCCCGCCCCCCGGCCGCGCCGGGATGGTCTGGCACCAGGCGCACGGTGCGAATTGCCACATTGAACGCCGCGCTGCCAGTCCTCGGTGTATCGGCCCCCGGTGTATCGGCCCCAGGTGTATCGGCCCCAGGTGTATCGGCCCCAGGTGTATCGGCATCCGCGCTGCCGGCAGGATCGGGCACATCGACATAGCCGATGGACCCGCAATAGAGCCCGCGCGCATCGCGCTCGGCCATGTCGATCCATTCCATCGCGCGGATCTTGGGCGCGCCGGTGATCGATCCGCAGGGGAATATCGCGCGCAAGACATCGGCCGCCGCCGTGCCGGACACAACTTGCGCCGTCACCGTCGTCACCATCTGGTGCACAGTGGGATAGGTTTCCACGGCAAAGGCATCGTGCACTTTCACCGTGCCGGGCACCGCCACGCGCGACAGGTCGTTGCGCATCAGGTCCACGATCATCAGGTTTTCGGCGCGGTCCTTGGCATTGCCGGCGAGCGCGGCTTTGAACGCGGCGTCTTCCGCTTCGGTACGGCCGCGCGGGGCAGTCCCTTTCATCGGGCGAACGGTGACTTGCGTTCCCTGCCACTCAAAGAACAGCTCGGGCGAGACCGACAGGTGCCAGTGCGAACCGTCCCACAGCACGGCACCATGCCCGCCGCGTGCATCCTCGCGCAGCGCGGCATAGATCGCCAGCGGATCGCCGGACCACGATCCGGCGAGCTGGAACGTGAGATTGGCCTGGTAGATGTCTCCCGCGCGGATCGCTTCCTGTACCTTGGCAAAGGCGCGGGCATAGCCGCCGGACGAAAGCGCCGGGCCAAGCGGCCCAAGCCGCCCAGGCGCGCTGCTTTCGCGCGCCAGCCAGGCGCCCACTTGCGCGCTGGTCAGTGCTTTCATCTGCGCAAAGCGGGCAAACCACACCAGCGGACCGGCCGCCCCGGTGCGCGCCGCCGCGCGCGGCGCCAGTCGCTCTTCCAGCGCCAGTCCGGCTTCATAAGCCAGCGCCCCGGCCCACCGGCCCGGCGTGGCACCGATCCGCACCAAGGCCGCTTCCACTTCTTCCGGGCGGCGGGCGATCACGATCTCGCGCGGGTCGGTATAGAGCCGGGCAGAGCCGGCATCGCCCTGGCGGGCATCGTCCAGCAAAAGGAAGGGGGCGCGTGTCATGGCCCCACGCGCATAGCGGCAAGCCGATGCGGATGCAAAAAGCCCTCGCGGGCAATCGCGCGCCATCCTAAACACGGGTGAAACCAAAACGAGAGAGTGCGGCGATGGACGAGATTTTCCTGGGCCTGGGCAACAAGGGCGAACGCGAAGTGCTGCTGCTGGGCCGGGCCAACCGCCATGGCCTGGTCGCCGGGGCCACCGGCACGGGCAAGACCGTGACGCTGCAGGGCATGGCCGAACAGTTCAGCCGTTCAGGCGTGCCGGTGTTCCTGGCCGATGTGAAAGGCGATCTTTCCGGCATCGCCATGCCTGGCAGCCCCACGTTCAAGCATGCCGCTTCGCTGGAACAGCGCGCCAGGGACCTGGGCATTGCCGACTATGCCTATGCCGACAATCCGGCGGTGTTCTGGGACCTTTATGGCGAGCAGGGCCACCCCATCCGCACCACGATTTCGGAAATGGGGCCGTTGCTGCTCGCCCGGCTCATGGGCCTCAATGAAACGCAGGAAGGCGTGCTGACCATCGCGTTCCGCTATGCCGACGACAACGGCCTGCTGCTGGTGGACCTGGCCGATCTTCAGGCCGTGCTGGCGGCCTGCGCGGAAAATGCCGGTGCGCTTGCCACCAAATATGGCAACGTGACCAAGGCCAGCGTGGGCGCGATCCAGCGCCAGTTGCTGGGCCTGGAAAGCCAGGGGGCCGATCGCTTCTTTGGCGAGCCGGCGTTCGAGATCAACGATTTCCTGCACGTGGACGAACAGGGGCGCGGGCTGGTCAACGTGCTGGCCGCAGACCGCCTGATGCAGAGCCCCAAGCTCTATGCCACGTTCCTGCTGTGGCTCTTGTCAGAACTGTTCGAGGCGCTGCCCGAAGTGGGCGACCCGGAAAAGCCCTGCCTGGTGTTCTTCTTCGACGAGGCCCACCTCTTGTTCGACGATGCGCCTGATGCCTTGATGGACAAGGTCGAGCAGGTCGTCCGCCTCGTCCGCTCCAAGGGCGTGGGGGTCTATTTCGTCACGCAGAACCCGATCGACATTCCCGAAAAGGTCGCCGGCCAGCTGGGCAACCGCGTGCAACACGCCCTGCGCGCGTTCACCCCGCGCGACCAGAAGGCGATCCGCGCCGCGGCAGAAACCTTCCGCATCAACCCCGATCTGAATGTGGCGCAGGCGATCACCGAACTGAAGGTGGGCGAAGCGCTGGTTTCCACGCTCGACGCCGAAGGCGCACCGGGCATGGTGGCGCGCACCCTGATCGCGCCGCCACGCTCGCGCCTGGGGCCGGTCACCCCGGCCGAACGCGCCGCGATCCAGGCGGCCAGCCCGTTTGGCGGCAAGTACGATACCTCCGTGAACCGCGAAAGCGCGGCCGAAGTCTTGGCGCAGAAGGCCGCCGATGCCGCCGCAGCGGCGCAAGTGGCGGCAGAACAGGGCGAAGCCGCGCAACGCGCGCAGCCGCGCCAGTCTCCCTCGCTATGGGGCAAGGCTGGCAAGGCCGCAGCAGGTGCCGTCGCTTCCTCCGCCGGGGCCATGATCGCGGCGCAAATCGCCGGCAAGAAATCGCGCGCCTCGCCGGTGGCCAGCGGCGTCAGCGCCGTGGTCGGCTCCATCGCCACCAGCCTGGGCGGCGAAGCCCTGGGCCGCTTTGCCCGCGGGTTGCTGGGCGGGTTGTTGCGGTAGGCCCTCTCCTTCCGAAGCCACACCGAACTTGATCCACAGCGACGATTTACTCTGGCGTTCTGTTTTGCGCCGCACCGCACCTGCCCCCTCCGACAGCCCTGCGGGCTGCCACCTCCCCCGCGTGGCGGGGGAGGATCTGGGCAATGCCGTTGGCAGATCGTTGCCTGCGGTTCGTCGAAACCGGTTGCCCCTGCAACAAAGCGCGCGCAAGCACGCGGGCATGCTCTTTTTCGCGTGAAAGGATCCCATGCGCGCTCTGCTTCTTGCTGCCACCATGCTGGCGGGTACTCTTGCCGCTACGCCAGCGCTCGCCGCTCCCGAGGCGAAGGCCATTCCCGCCGCTGCAGGCACCATGCCGGTAGGCAAGCTGGGCAACGCAGTGGTGCCAAAGGCCTATCGCCTCGATTTCACGCTCGATCCGGCCCAGCCGCGCTTTTCTGGCCATGCCGAGATCGACGTGACCGTGAACGAGGGCGGCCGTTATGTGTGGATGCACGGGCTAAACCTGGGGGTGAAGCGTGTGGTTGCCAAAGTGGGCGGCAAGACCATTGCCGGCACGTTCAGCCAAGCCGATGATACCGGCGTGGCGCTCGTCACGTTTGCACAGGGCCTTCCTGCCGGGCCGGCAACGCTGGTGTTCGATTATGACGCCGGCTTCAACGATGGCCCCACCGGCCTGTTCCGCGTCCACGTGGGCGACCAGTGGTATAGCTGGAGCCAGTTCGAATCGATCGATGCGCGCGGTGCCTTCCCGTCGTTCGACCAGCCCGGCTTCAAGACGCCTTATACCGTGACGATCACCACGCCCGCCGGCCAGCGCGCGGTGAGCAATGCGCCCGAAGTGGCGACCGAGACCCGTGGCAACCAGACCGTGCACCGCTTTGCCCAAACCCTGCCGCTGCCCAGCTATCTGGTGGCGGTGATGGCTGGGCCGTTCGTGAGCGTGGACGGCACCGTGCCGGCCACGCCCCAGCGCGCCACCCCGCTGCCGTTGCGGGTCGTGTCCACCCGGCCCAATGCCGAGAAACTGACTTTCGCGCTGGAAGGCACCAAGGGCATCGTCAGCCATCTGGAGAACTATTTCGGCCAGGCCTTCCCCTTCCCCAAGCTCGACCAGATCACCGCGCCGATCATGCCGGGCGCGATGGAAAACGCCGGGGCCGATCTTTACGAGGATTCGCTCCTCGTGCTCGATGACAAGGCCTCCACGTCGCAAAAGCGCAATTTCGGCATGGTCGTGGCGCACGAGCTGGCCCACCAATGGTTTGGCGACATGGTCAGCCCGGCCTGGTGGGACGATATCTGGCTGAACGAAAGCTTTGCCAACTGGATGGGCTTCCGCATCGGCAACGAATGGCGGCCCGATCTCAACATCGGCGCCGGCGCGCTGGAAGAAGGCTTTGCCGCGATGCGCACCGATGCCCTGCTCGTTGGCCGGCCGATCCACCAGCCGATCACGCGTAACAGCCAGATCGATGCCGCGTTTGACACGATCACCTATGGCAAGGGCGGCCACGTCGTATCGATGATCGCCGCGTTCATGGGCGATACCAAGTTCCGCGATGGCGTGCGCGGCTACATGGCCAAGCACAAGTACGGCAATGCCAGCACCGCCGATTTCTTTGGCGCCATGGCCGATGCTGCCGGCGATCCGCGTATCCTGCCCGCGATGCAAAGCTTTACCGACCAGCAGGGCGTGCCACTCGTCACCTTCGCGCCGGCGGGCCAGGGCAAGTGGACGGTGACGCAAAGCCGCTATGCGCGACTGGGCACCCAGGCGCCGACCCAAACCTGGGGCGTGCCGCTGTGCCTGCGCCAGGGCGACGCCCGCGCCTGCCAGTTGCTGGTGGACAAGACCGCCACGGTCTCGATTGCCGGGACCGGCGCGCTGGTGCCCAATGCCGGCGGCACCGGCTATTACCGCTTCGAATTGCCCGCCGCGCAGTGGGACAGCCTGATCGCCCAAGGGGCCAGCTTGCCCGGCGGCGAAGCGCTGGCCACGATCGACAGCCTGGAAGCGAGCTTCATGGCCGGCCGTGCCACCCCGGCCCAACTGGTGGCCGCCGCGCGCAGCTTTGCGGCCAATCTCGACAGCTATGCCAGCGATGGCGCCACCGGCCAGTTGATCGCGTTCGATACCCAGGGCCTGTTGACGCCTGCCGCGCACGATGGACTGCGCCGCCTGGTGGGCGAAGTGCGCGCTCCCCAACTGGCCAAGCTGGGCTTCGATCCGCGCGCAGGCGCCCATGCCGGCGACGATCCCGATACGCAGCAACGCCGCGTGGCGCTGGTGGCCGAACTGGCCGACACCGCCGAAGATGCTGCGCTCAACACCAAGCTGGCGGGCGCGGTGGATGCCATGCTGGCGGGCGATGCCAAGGCGCTCGATCCTGCCTTCTACAACAGCGCGTTCAAGGCCTGGCTCAAGCCGCATGGACTGGCCGGCGCCAAGACGCTGATGGAGAAGGCGCTGTCTTCGGAAGACCCGGTGCTGCGCCCGGCCCTGCTCCGCGCCGTGGGGCGCAGCAACGATCCGGCCGTGGCCAAGTGGTTGGTCGAGGACTTTTCCGACAAGCGCCTGCGCCTTTCGGAAAAGCTGATGGGCATTTCGCTGGCCATCGCTTCCCCCAAGACGGCGGATCAGGCCTTTGCCTGGGCCGATGCGCATCTCGACAGCTTGTTGTCGAGCGGCGGCGGCATTTTCCTGGCACGCAGCCTGCCGCAGGTGGTGAGCGGGTTCTGTTCGGCCGACAAGGCCAAGGCGATTGTTGCGTGGCGGCCCCGCTTTGCCAACAACTCGGGTGCGCTGGAACTCGATCGCGCGATCGAGCGGGTGCAGGACTGCGCCGTGCTCAAGGACCAGCGCGCGGCCGGGCTGTCTGCCGAACTCGCCGCTGTGAAGTAATGGTCGAGCGGGGAGGCCAGCCGGCCTTCCCCCGCAGCCAAAAAAAAGGGGCGCCTTCCTCATCTGGAAGGCGCCCCTTTTTTAGGCGGTGCGGAAAAGCAGTGGCTTATTCGACCACCGCGCCCCAGTTGCCCCACACGTAGATTGCCACGAACAGGAACAGCCACACCACGTCGACGAAGTGCCAGTACCAGGCCGCCGCTTCCAGGCCGAAATGCTGGCGCGGGGTGAATTCGCCGCGTTCGGCGCGGATCCAGCACACGATCAGGAAGATCGTGCCGATGATCACGTGGAACCCGTGGAAGCCGGTGGCCATGAAGAAGGCCGAACCATAGGTGTTCTGGCCAAAGCCGAAGGGCGCGTGGACGTATTCGTAGGCCTGGATCGAGGTGAACAGCAGGCCAAGCAGGATCGTGGCAGCAAGGCCCTGCTTGAGGCTCTTGCGATCGCCGTGGATCAACGCGTGGTGCGCCCAGGTGAGCGTGGTGCCCGAGCACAGCAGGATCAGCGTGTTGAGCAGCGGCAGGTCGAACGCGTTGATCACCGCCTCGATCGCCTTGGGCGGCCAGACGCCACCGATCACGTCGGTGTTGATCTTGCTGGGGAACAGCGAGAAATCGAAGAACGCCCAGAACCAACCGACGAAGAACATCACTTCCGAAGCGATGAACAGGATCATGCCATAGCGCTGGTGCAACTGCACCACCGGGGTATGATCGCCGGCGTGGGCTTCCTTGATCACCTTGCCCCACCAGGAAAACATGGTGAGGATCACGCCGAGCAGGCCCAGCAGCATGATCTGCGTGCCGCCGGTGATCTTGTGCATGAACAGCACGCCGCCACTGGTCATCACCAGGGCGGACAAAGCCCCCATCAGTGGCCAGATATCAGGCGGCAGGATGTGATAATCGTGGTTCTTGGCACCGGCCATGATCGTCTACTTCCCCCAAGGCTTGCCTGGCATCCTCGCCATTTGCGCAGCGGGAGCCAATTTTGTGATGGTTGCAACGTCTATCGGCCTGCGCACTGCCGGTCCAGTCAATTTGCGGCCTTGTTGAACGTATAGCTCAGCGTGATTTCCGGCACGTTGCGCGTGTTCGCGTCATCCAGCATAGCGGGGTCTACGTAGTAGACCACCGGCATGCGCACTTCCTGTCCAGGCATAAGCTTTTGATAGTTGAAGCAAAAGCACTGGATCTTGTGGAAATAGGCGCCGGTCTGCTCGGGCGTCACGTTGAACACCGCGCGGCCCACGATCGGTGAGTCGGAATTGTTGCGTGCGGTGAAGAAGGCGATCTTGCGCTCGCCGATTCGCCCGTCCTGGGTCACCTGTTCGGGCTTGAACGTCCAGGGCAGGCCCGGTGCGACATTGGCGTCGAAGCGGATGGTGATCGGGCGCAGCGTGGCCTTGACCGCCGCCGCCTGCGCCGCGGTGGCGCGCTGGGTGGTGCCGGCAAAGCCGGTGGCCTGGCAGAACATGCGGTAAAGCGGCACGGCCGCATAGCCCAGCCCCAGCATCCCCAGCGCCACGCCTGCCGCGATGGCTGCCACCTTGCGATTGGCACGGGCGGTTTTCTCGATTGCCGCTGCCATCGTCATTCTCCCGTTATGGAGCCTTCAGGCCCGCGTCATGGCTTCAGGCATGGCTCGCGCCGGCCGGCCGCTGCGCCGATTGGCGATGTTCCGCCTGCACGCCCAGCTTGACGATGGTGATGGCAAAGAACAGCACGACCAGCGCACCCAGCAGCACGCCCAGCGCACGGTTGCGCGCCTTTTGCCGGTTGCGAAAAGCCTTGAGATCAAATTGTTCCGGGTCTTTGCCCACGTCTCGTCCTCTCCCGTCAGGCCCACCCATGGAGCCCGGCAAACCGATCCAGCACCAGCGCGGCGAACAATGCAAACAGATAGAGCACCGAATAGGCAAACAGCCGCTTTTCCGGCTTCATCGTGTCGTTCGGCACACTCTGGCGCAGCCCCACGCGCAGCGCCAACGCCAGGAAGCCCAAGCCCAGCAGCGCCGCCGCCACGCCGAACACCAGCCCTGTACCACCCAGCGCCCAGGGCACCAGGCTGAGCGGCACCAAGAGCAGCGTGTAGAGCAGGATCTGCCGCCGCGTCACCCGTTCGCCGGCCACCACCGGCAGCATCGGGATGCCGACCTTGGCGTAGTCGGTCTGGACGAACAGGGCGAGTGCCCAGAAGTGTGGCGGCGTCCAGAAAAAGATGATCAGGAACAGCACCACCGGCATCCAGGTGATGTGCCCGGTCACGGCCACCCACCCGATCAACGGCGGAAAGGCCCCGGCCCCACCGCCAATCACGATGTTCTGCGGCGTGCGCGGCTTGAGCCACACGGTATAGACCCACGCATAATAAAAGATCGAGACGGCCAGGATCGCGGCGGCCAGCCATCCGATCGCCAGGCCCATGACCACGACCGAGCCGCCCGACAGGGCAAAGCCGAAATCGCGCGCCGATTCGCGCTCCATCCGGCCTGCGGGCACCGGCCGCTTGGCCGTCCGCTTCATCCCCGCGTCCAGATCGGCTTCCCACCACTGGTTGAGCGCGGCGGCACCGCCCGCGCCCACGGCAATGCACAGGATCGCGGCAAAGCCCAGCACCGGATGAATCTCTCCGGGCGCGGCCAACAAGCCGCACAGGCCGGTAAAGATCACCAGCGTCATCACGCGCGGCTTGGTCAGCGCAAAGAAATCGCGCCAGTCTGCGGGCATGCGCAGCGGAGTCGTCACAAGGTCCATCGTGAGGGGGCTATAGCAGTCCCGCTCATGAGGGGAAGGCAATCCGAACGGCGACGGACCGGATTACCCGGCAGAGCGATCGCGCGGGCGGCATTGATCCGCATGCCGCAAACGCCCTGGCCCCAAAGGTGCATTGGAACCGCAAGGCAGCCCGATCATTTGCCCGATGACACGGCATGGCCCCGCGCGCATGCCGCCCCATTGCAGGAGCATGTTCCATGGCCACCGCCAGCATTGCCAAGCCGACGACCCCGCCCGAAGCCACGTTCACCGACACCGCAACGCTGCGTGCGCAGGCCCGCAAGCATATCGACCAGGGGCCCGTGACCCAGTCCTTCCCCAAGGACCGCGAGGTGATCATCGCCCAGTTGAACAAGGCGCTGGCCACCGAATGGGTCTGCGTGCTGCGCTACATGCGCCACTACTATACCGCCGACGGCCTGGTTTCCGAACCGATCAAGGCCCATTTCCTTGAGCACGCCAACGAAGAACGCGCCCATGCCGACAAGCTGGCCGAGCGTATCGTGCAGCTTGGCGGCGAGCCCGACCTCGATCCCGCCACGCTGACCCAGCGCAGCCACGCCGAATACCAGGTGGGCAAGACGCTCAAGGACATGGTCAAGGAAGACCTGATCGCCGAGCGCATTGCCGTCGAGGCCTATCGCGAGTTGATCGCCTATGTCGGCGATCGCGATTCCACCACCCGGATCATGCTCGAAGGCATCCTGGCCCAGGAAGAAGACCACGCCGACGAATTCCGTGATCTGCTGGAAGGCTGGCAGGGCGAATAACTGCTTCGCCGCCCACAGCATTTCCCCTGTATCGGCGCGCGTGGGCCCGGATAAGCCCGGTCGCACGCGCGCCTAAAGCTCTGGCTGGGCTGCTACTACCGCCCCAGACCACCGCGTGCCATGATCGCGCGATCGTCAGGCCCCTTCGGCCGCATGGCCTTCCGTCAGCCGCGCATGGAGGCGCAGCACCATGCCCTTGCGCTCGGCCAATGGCAGATCGGTGCGCTGGGCCACATAGCGCAGCAAGGCATAGGCCTGGTGCGCGCGCCAGGCGGCATCCTCCTGACCAAGGCCAAGGCTGGCGAACAAGTCCGCCAGATAGGCCGTGCGCGCGTCGTCCACCGCCGCCACCGCCGTGCGCGCTGCGTCCGACCGGCGCGCCCAGCCCATGATTGCCAGTTCGAGATCGGCAGCGCGAGCGGCAGCCTGCGAATGAAACGGCAGTTCCATCAAGCGCAGGATGCGCAGCCGCACGTCGGGCTCCTCGCGGACCAGGCGGTCCTGCACCGCCAGTGTCGACCGCGCCTGCCATTCTTCCAGAACCGCTGCCAGCAAGGCACTTCGATCCTTGAAATGCCAATAGAAACTGCCCTTTGACGCGCCCAGGTCCACGGCCAGCTTTTCCACCCGCACCTGCTCCACGCTGCTGTTGGCCATCACGCTGATCGCGGCCGCGATCCAGTCTGACCGCGTGAGGCGCTTGGCGGCAGGCGGGTTTGGGTGCGGGGGCGCGGCTTGCGTCATGCCCTGGGCTTAGGCCGACGGCAGCAGCGCGTCCAGAACCGGTCTTGACCGGGGCGTCGCGCCTCACCATACGGTAGCGTATTGAGAGAGGAAACGCCGATGTCCTACGCCGCCGCTGCCGGTACGATCGTTGCCCAGATCCTGGCGCTGCCGGAATTTGCCCGCGTCCAGGCGCTGTTTCCCGATACCGGGCTGGATGAAGCGACCTTGGCCGAAATCGTTGGCGGCGCGGCCGATCTGGCCGAAGGCGTGATCGCCCCGTTCAACCTGCAGGCAGACCGCGCGGGATGCACGCTCGACCAGGGCCGCGTCGGACTTGCCCCTGGCCACCATGCGGCCTGGCAGGCCTTTGTCGAAGGGGGCTGGCCCACGCTCGAAGGCGCCACCGAATGGGGCGGCGCGGGCTTGCCGATGCTGGTCCATTCGGCGTGCGAGGAATTGTTCAACCGCGCCTCACCGGCGTTCGGCATGCTGCCCACGCCGATGCGCTGCGCCACCAAAGTGATCGAGCGCTATGCGGCGCCGGCACTGCGCGCGGAATGGGCGCCGCGCCTGGTGGATGGGAGTTGGGCCGCCACGATCTGCATTTCCGAACCAGATGCCGGGTCCGACGTGCCGCGCCTGCGCACCATGGCCGCGCCGCACGAAGATGGCACCTGGCGGGTGACGGGGGAAAAGATCTGGATCAGCTATGGCGACCATGATCTCACCCCGCGCATCGCCCACATGGTCCTGGCGCGCACGCCCGAAGGCGGGCCGGGCTCGGCCGGGCTCAGCCTGTTTCTGGTGCCGTCCGATATCGACGGCGCGCGCAACGCCGTGATCGTGAGGCGGATCGAGGAAAAGCTTGGCCTGCATGGCTCGCCCACCTGCGCGATGGGCTTCGACGGGGCGATCGGCCACCTCATCGGCACGCCGGGGCGCGGGCTGGCGCAATTGTTCACGATGATCATCGGCATGCGCCTGTCGGTCGGAAGTCAGGGTGCAGGCATTGCCGGCGCGGCGACGGCCCTCGCCTGGCGCTATGCCGCCGAACGTCGCCAGGGTGGCAAGGCCGACGCGCCGCCAGTCACTATCGACCGGCACGGCGATGTACAGCGCATGTTGCTCTCGCTTGCGGCGCGGGCGGAAGTCACGCGCGGGCTCGTGCTCACCGCATCGGCCGTGTCAGATCTTCAGGCGCGCGAACCGGACGAAGCGGCCCGATCGCAAGCTGGCCTGTTGCTGTCGTGGCTGCTTCCGATCACCAAGAACTTTGCAGCCGAAGCAGCCAGTCTCTGCGCCAGCGAAGCGATCCAGGTTCTGGGCGGCGCGGGCTACACGCGCGAATGGCCGGCGGAGCAATACTTGCGCGATGCCCGCGTCCTGGCGATCTACGAAGGCACCAGCGGCATGCAGGCGCTCGACCTCGTGTTGCGGCGCGTGCTGGGCGACGAAGGCCGCGCCTACCACGCATTCCTCACCCGCGCGCGGGCAGACGCGGCTCAGCTGGGCAACAACGCGCTGGGCGAACTGCTGGACATGCTGGAGCAAGCCACCGCCGGCCTCGACAAGACCAAAGGCGTCATCGTCGCCTATCCGTTCCTGCAATTGGCTTCGCTTGCCACGACCGGCTGGATCGCCGCGCGCCTGGCGGCTTTGTCCGGCACGCCGATCCACGATCATCTCGCCGCGCTTGGCCGCCATTGGTTGCTGATGGCAAAGGCACAAGCGCTGAGCGAGGCAGCCTTGGTCGCCCACGGAAGCGATCTAGTGTCCGCCTACCCCCACGTCGACCCAACGCAGCTAGGCTGAACGCCCAAAGCCCACGCGCGAGTGGGAGGGGTATGGGGAGGGGCTGTTGTGAAGCTGCGCGAGTGCTGGACGCAACGAAGCCCCGAGGCGTTAGCGACGGGGCTTCGTGAGACTATGGTTGCCGGGGCAGGATTTGAACAGCCATCTACAAATACACAAGTACTTAATTTTCCTAAATAATATTGGCACAATGTTAGGCGACACCCCTGATTTTACCCCCAATATTGCTTAGATCGATGTGATACCCAAGATGCGCGACGAACTGCTGGCGGGCAACACAGACACTGGACAACCTCTGTTTCGCAGCAGCTAGATGCGATGCTACCCTCGGCAACGGTGATGTGCGCACGATGACGGTGATCGCGATGAGCGATGCCAAAATCTCGCGATATGAAACGCTGATGGTCGTTCAGCACGGCGAGCTTCGGGTGACCGATCAATTGATCACGTCCCTATGCCGTACCTCGCCGATCAAGAAATCAGACGGCCCAGGCCTGCACATCGTCGCCATGGCCAAGGGGGCGACACAGGAGAGCGCTGTCCAAAATCAGTCGGCTGATGTTTCGACCCACGCCCCCGCGCAGGGGGCGACGGCGTGGCCGATCCTTGAGCCTGCAACGCCGCTGTTTCGACCCACGCCCCCGCGCAGGGGGCGACTCAAGAACATGCTGGTCTATATTCCCAAGGGGAAGTTTCGACCCACGCCCCCGCGCAGGGGGCGACCATTGAGCACCACGGCGCCGACCATGCCGTTGACCGTTTCGACCCACGCCCCCGCGCAGGGGGCGACGACACCGGTGCCGCCGGAACTGGCGACAGACGTGTTTCGACCCACGCCCCCGCGCAGGGGGCGACCCGGCTGCGCGTGGACTGCCGCACATGGCTGGCTGGTTTCGACCCACGCCCCCGCGCAGGGGGCGACAGGGCGGCAACATGCGGTTCACCCCCGGTGAGTGGTTTCGACCCACGCCCCCGCGCAGGGGGCGACCCGGTCGCCTGCGCGGAGCTGTTTCGCGTCGCGAAGTTTCGACCCACGCCCCCGCGCAGGGGGCGACCACGCATGATGATTTCCATTGCTTCCGGCGTGCTGTTTCGACCCACGCCCCCGCGCAGGGGGCGACCTGTCAATCACAGGCTTTCTGGGCGCCGACTTCACGTTTCGACCCACGCCCCCGCGCAGGGGGCGACGTGTTCTGCGCGTCACTGGCAGATGTGTTCGACAATGTTTCGACCCACGCCCCCGCGCAGGGGGCGACCGCTTGCGGCGGTCCGCGTCATCGCGTCGCAGGTGTTTCGACCCACGCCCCCGCGCAGGGGGCGACGCGGATCGGTCAGCGTACCGAAGCCGATATCGAAGTTTCGACCCACGCCCCCGCGCAGGGGGCGACGATAGCGCCGCCCTTTCCACTGGAAGTCGTAGTGGTTTCGACCCACGCCCCCGCGCAGGGGGCGACCTGCCAGCCCGTCATCGTCCATGTCGATCAGGCGGTTTCGACCCACGCCCCCGCGCAGGGGGCGACGATTTCGCCATCAATGCGTCCGTATTGCAGTGCTTGTTTCGACCCACGCCCCCGCGCAGGGGGCGACCGGCGGAATTTCGTCGTCCAAATCGTCCGCAAACGTTTCGACCCACGCCCCCGCGCAGGGGGCGACTCTGCCGATAGTCTTCCAGGGCCTTCTGCTCGGGGTTTCGACCCACGCCCCCGCGCAGGGGGCGACAGGCCACCCGCTGGAACTCCACCGCCGTGGCATTGGTTTCGACCCACGCCCCCGCGCAGGGGGCGACGCTTGGCCGTCATCGTCAGATCTCCTCGTGGTAGTTTCGACCCACGCCCCCGCGCAGGGGGCGACGGCCCAGCCGGAGGGTTTGCCCTGCTCGCTAGACGTTTCGACCCACGCCCCCGCGCAGGGGGCGACGGGTGTCGATGTTGACGCTGTAGCCATAGGCACGGTTTCGACCCACGCCCCCGCGCAGGGGGCGACACCCAGACACGGCGCTTGATTACCAACATGCCTGTTTCGACCCACGCCCCCGCGCAGGGGGCGACAACAGCGACAGTGCCATCCTTCATTTTGGCAATGGTTTCGACCCACGCCCCCGCGCAGGGGGCGACCTTCACCCGGGGCGCCGTGTAGTAGAGCCGCTTACGGTTTCGACCCACGCCCCCGCGCAGGGGGCGACTAGGGCAGGCTGTTCCAGGCCGTGGTGCCATTGCCGTTTCGACCCACGCCCCCGCGCAGGGGGCGACCTTGGCCATGGTGGCGGTCACTGCCGCTTGTCTCGTTTCGACCCACGCCCCCGCGCAGGGGGCGACAGGGCAGCGGCGTGCTTGCTGGGCGTCTCAGCCATGTTTCGACCCACGCCCCCGCGCAGGGGGCGACCACACGCATTCGCGTCAAGTTGCGAACGCCCAAGTTTCGACCCACGCCCCCGCGCAGGGGGCGACACGCCACTTCGATCACGCGGATTCCTCCACCGTGTTTCGACCCACGCCCCCGCGCAGGGGGCGACGAGCCAATACCCCTCAAGCACGCGATAGCCGCGCGTTTCGACCCACGCCCCCGCGCAGGGGGCGACGCGCGCCCAGATCGAGGAAACGAAACATGCGACCGTTTCGACCCACGCCCCCGCGCAGGGGGCGACAATCGGCCCTGCTCTGCCAGGGAGCAGCAGTCGTGTTTCGACCCACGCCCCCGCGCAGGGGGCGACCTCGCCCCGCTTCCGCGCATGGTGGACGAGGCGCTGTTTCGACCCACGCCCCCGCGCAGGGGGCGACCACAATGCGCAGCGGATCCCTTCCCCGGATCTCGTTTCGACCCACGCCCCCGCGCAGGGGGCGACCATCGTATTCGGGACGCTACCATACCGTCGAAGTGTTTCGACCCACGCCCCCGCGCAGGGGGCGACTACGGGAAGTTGTTGAGCAGGACGCCCTTCACCGGTTTCGACCCACGCCCCCGCGCAGGGGGCGACGGTGGACGCCAACGGCGAGACGTACTAGCGAGGTGTTTCGACCCACGCCCCCGCGCAGGGGGCGACGACAGGTACGTGTAGACGAGTTGCTTCCAGTCGGTGTTTCGACCCACGCCCCCGCGCAGGGGGCGACTCGAGTTCGGCGGCGACACAGGATTTTCCGATGCGGTTTCGACCCACGCCCCCGCGCAGGGGGCGACCGCTGCGCACGATGGAGACGCTGCCTGACGACGTGTTTCGACCCACGCCCCCGCGCAGGGGGCGACTGCGGGGCTTCAGCAGGTATGGCAGCGTGTCGGCGTTTCGACCCACGCCCCCGCGCAGGGGGCGACTGGGTTTGTGTTACACGATGAGAATGAACAGGAAAATCACCATCGTCCGCGAACCAAGTCGCTTGACGACGCCGAAGCGGCCAGTTGTCAGTAACAGCAAAAACTATGACATCGTTTCAGCAACATGATTTTCCGCGAACCTACCGGAATTTCGGGAACAGCTACAGGTTCGCGCAGATGCCCGAGACTGCCCCGTCCGCCTTTCAAAACAGCAGCGGCCCATCCAGATCAAGCGCGGGCTTGGCACCGATATGTTCCACCCGGCGCTTGCCGGCCGCGCCGAGCTGATAGAAGCGCAAGCTGTCTTTCTCCGGCACGATTTCGCGGGCCAGGGCGGCTTTCAGGCCCGCCCATTGCGCCGGGTTCACCTCACACTCAAACACGGAATTCTGCACCCGCTGACCAAAATCCTGGCATGCCTTAGCCACCCGGCGCAAGCGCCGCTTGCCGGCCGTGTCCTGGGTATTCACGTCATATGTAATCAGAACCAGCATGCCTATTTCCAGATGAAGGGCGGATAGCCATCCAGATCGCCGCGCAAGTGGCGGGCCAGCAATTGTGCCTGCACGTGCGCGATCAGCCCGATCGACACAACCTCGCCCACGAAGGGATGGCGCAGCTCTTCCTTCTTGCGGTGCTGCCAGGCGACCAGCACCGCCTTGCGCGCATCGTCCGTCATGCGCACCGCGCCGCTTTCCTCCACAATGAAATCGCGCGCGGCGAGCTGGCGGCGATTGATCAGGCTGAGCGCGACGCGATCGGCCAGAACCGGGCGTATCTCTTCCATCAGGTCGAGCGCCAGGCTGGCACGCCCCGGGCGATCGGCATGGAGCAGGCCAACCTGCGGATCGAGCCCCACACCTTCCAGCGCCGATCGGCAATCATGGCCCAGCATGGCGTAGAGGAACGAGAGCAAGGCATTGACCCGGTCGAGCGGCGGCCGACGCGATCGGCCGGTGAAGGCAAAGGCCGGATCGTCATGGCGGATCAGATGCGGCATGGCGGCGAAATAGATTCGCGCGCAATCCCCTTCCACTCCGCGCAGTTCCGCAATGTCAGCCGCCGCCAGCGTGCGCCGGGCCGCGTGGGACAATTGCAGGGCAGCGGCCTGAAGCGCATCCTTGTGAGTTGCCGCCAGCGTCGCCGCATGATCGCGCAGCGCACGCATGATCACGGTGCGCTGGTTCGCGGCCTTACCCGCCACGATGCCGCGCACCACCGGAACGGCGCGCGCCGGATCATCGGCAATCCGGTATTGCGCCCGCCGCAACAACACGTTGCCGCTGCGCTGCCCTTCCACCCGGGCCAGAAATCGACCGTTGGGCTGAAGGAACGAGAGCGCGATGCCCTTTTCCGCACAGGCCGCCATGGCGCCGGGCGAAACGCCCGCCCGGTTGAAGCACACCAGCCCTTCCAGCATATGCAGCGGCACGCGGCCCTTTTCTGCCCCCTCGATCTCTATCACGATGTTCTCGCGGTCCTTGCGCAGCCAGGCATCTTCGCTGGTCACATAGATCGTGTTGAGCAGCCGCCGCATGGTTCACTCCTGCCCCAAGCTCGTGTTGATCTGCGCCGCCAGCCAAGCAGCAACCTTGCGCGGCTTTTCCAGGGCACCCGGCGCGCACAGATCCTGCAGCGAGCACTTGCGGCATCCCGGCTGAAGATGCGGGGGCGGCGTTGTGCCCGCGCCGATCATGGCATTTGCCTGGCGCGCCACATCGGCGGTCAGGGCGCGCAGTTCGGCATCGAAATCCACCACCAGGCGCCGCCGGGTCTCGCCATAGAACAGCGCCCCTTCGGGCACCGGAAGGCCCAGCATTTCCTCAAGACAGATGGCCTGCGCGCAAAGCTGCACTTCATCGGCACGATGGGCCTTGGGCCGGCCGCGCTTGTATTCCACCGGGAAAATCGCTGCGTCCGGCCCCGTGCCGTGGAATTCCACGGCATCAGCCCTGCCCGCCACGCCCAGCGCGAACGAACGGATCGCCAGCCCGCGCACGGTGCGCACACCAGCGCGCCGATCTGGCCCGCCGCTGTCCACGCGCTCGTGCAGCAGCCGCCCTTCGGCCGTAGCGCCATCTTCAGCCCACATCTGCTCCACATGGATCAGCGCGCATTGGCGCGGGCAGAACAGATAGTGCTGCAAGGCCGAAAGCGGGATCAGGCGGTCTTCCGCAGCCGGATCAAGCTCAATTCTTGACATAGACACCTACTTCCTTATAGCTCCCAGGTGCTATCCGAGGTGACCGACATGCGAAAACGGGGTTGGAGATTGAAAATCTCGATTGGCAGTTTTGTCGTGAAGGTTGAGTGGGAGCCTCCATAGCGCACGTTGTCGTCCACAATCTGGGGACGTGGATTGAAATCTTATTGCTCCGTAGATGGAGTATGTGGGCTTCGGAATAACAATCCGAAGCCCATTTTCACCGCTCGATGACATCCACGCCCTGCGGCAGATCGGCGCGATCGATCGACACGCGATAGTCGGACCAGTGGCGCGCGGGCGGCAGGTTGCCAGTGCCCTCGCTGCCGATCACATAAGGCCGCCCCTGATACATCCGCTCCACCGTTACCCGGTCGAACAGGCTTTGCGCGCGGGCATTGCCCAGCGCGCTGGCATGGCGGAACAGGATCAGCTTGCGCGTGGCCATTTCCCCACGCGCGGCAGAGCGATCATGGTCGAACATCTGATCGAGCGCCTGCCACAGCAATTCCAGGTCATCCTCAGAAAAGCCCGTGCCCTTGGTCGGATGCGAGGCCAGCGGCGCCGAGACATAGCCATGTGCGCGATACAGGCCATACGGCACGATATGCTTGCGCCCCATGGTGCGCCCGCCTTTGGCCTCGGCATCGGCCTCGGTCGTGGCGGCCATGCGGGTGATCGACACTTCCAGCGGCAGGATCGGCTCCACCGAGCGCGCGAACGAGAACTGCACTGGCCCGCGCACCTGCCCGGCATTCACCCCGGTGGACATGACCGCGCCGAACGTGCGGATGTCCCAGAAATTGGCGCACATCCATTGCGTCAGGTCGCGTGCCTTGGCCTTGTCCTTGGGGCCTTCCTTGAGCGTCTTGTCGTCCTTCACCTCGGGCAAGACAGCGGCCCAGGCTTTCTTGTGCTGGTTGTTGAGCGTGGCGCCTTCGCTCATATAGATTTCCAGGCCGGGTTTCTCTTCGCCGACGAGCGCCACATAGTTGCGCACCTTGCGCTTGAGCGCCACATCGGACACCAGCCCCTGGTTGGTTTCCGGATCGAGCCGGGGCATGTTGCCGGCATCGGGATCGCCATTGGGATTGCCGTTCGTCACATCGAAGAACAGGACGAACTCATAACGGTTGCTAACGGGCGTGCTCATCCCTCATCCCCCTCTTGGCCGGCAACGGATTCCTCGTTCGCCAGGCTGATTTCCTCGCCCTTGTCGCTCTTCAACTTGGCACTGCGCTGGTGGTAATAGCCGATGGCGAATTCGGCCTGATCCTCCAGCCGCAGCGACCGGGGCAGGCTGTGCGGCTGCGCCGGTTCGATCTGGTTGATGATCGCGTTCAATTCCTGCTCGATCAGAAAGGCCCAGCCTGCCGATTTGGGCGTCTTGCGCGCCTTGGCCAGGTGGTTTTGCCCATGGGCGATCACCAGCGGAAATACCGTGGCGGGCGTGGCAGCGGCGCTGGCGAAATACTTGTCGCGCATGGTCGCCTTCACCCCGCGCCCCAGCGCGGCCACTTGCGCCAGTTCATAGACGGCAAACAACCGGCCCAACAGATAGCCGATGTTGCGATGCTCTCGATCAAGCGCCACAGGCACTTCTCCTTTTGCGGAAATGGCGTGATGCGGGTGGGATGTGCGCCGCGCGCGGACGAGAACGGCGCGCAGCACCGCCGCATGCCAGCCGATGTTGGCCGTCTCCCCGGCGCGCAGGCGCGTGATCACGGCGGCGAGCAGGCTTTGCGGATAGCGCGTGCCGGTCAGCACCGCGCGCATCACTTCGCCGGCGAGCAGGGGCGGGATATTCTTGTAATCGCCTTGCAACGCGGTGGTCTGTGCCAACAGGCGGTTGACAGCAGGCGCCCCACTCCAGTTCAGCGGCCGAGGCTCGACACGCAGATCGTTGAAGTGAGAGGCAAGATTGGCCGCGAAAACCCCGAAATCGTCGGTCAGCCAGAACCGCACCGAAAGCCGAGCGGCATTGGGCGAAAGGCCCAGCACATGAAACCGCGTGCCCTGCTCGATCCCGGGCCGCAATTCCGCCAGCGCACGCCCCTGGGCAATGGCCTCCATCACCTCGGCAATTTTGCGCGCTTCTTCGGCATCCTCGGGCGGGTCGAGCGCGCCGCCGAACAGCGCCTCGGCATCCTCTGCCGCCTGGGCATCGCTGGCATCGGCCCAGAACACCACGGTGGCATCGCCGATCGGGCGCTTCACCCGGTTGGGGCCACCGCGCGTGAGCAGGTGGTTGAGCGCCGTGCCATAGCGGAACGCGGCCGCTTCGCTGGTTGGCGCATTGGCGCCCTGCTCCTTACCCAGCGAGGTGAAGGCATCGAGATTGAACGAGACAAGCGCGGCGCCAGAAGATTGCGCGTTTTCAACACCCTTGATCGTGGGATGCAGCCGGGCCAGCGAACCGCGCCCGCCAGTGACGAGGCAAAAAATTCCGTCCCCCTCGCCAGCCGCTGCCGCGCCCGTGCCAACTAGGGCCTGCGCCGCCGGCCGCTGATGAATATAGCCCATTTCGCCCTGCAAGCGGAACAAGACATTGGCATCCAGCATCTCGGCCTTGAACGGCGCTGCATCAAAACGCTCGGGCGTCCACCGTTCCAGAAAACGCAGTAGCGCCACCAAGCCTTCATCCGTCTGCCCGGCCAGCCGTTCCTGATGGTGCTTTACAAAGGCCGCATGTTCCTGCGCCGTGCGCCTGCCCTCGCCCGCCGTGCGGCCCAGGACATAGGCGGTCTTGTCCCACAGGAAATTCGGCGCGATGCCCACGGTGCGCTTGATCGCAGCCGGCACGGAATGCAGCGTGGGCCGCGCTTTCTTGCCCGAAACATCGTGCAGATCGTAAACATCCACCGGCGCGCCATCGGCATCGATCACGATACACCAGCCGAACTTTTCCGGGCTCCACCCCGGCGCCGTCACTTCGCCCCGCGCAGCCAGCCTGTGATAGTATCCATCCAGCGCCTGCAGCATGGTCATCGCGCCGATCCTTGCGCCAGGCAGGCCTGCACATCGATCACCCCATCGTGCATCACCGCGCGGAAAAAGCGCGAGGTGTTGCCATGATCGAAATCGATATCGTGCAGCATCCAGCCGAAATCTTGATCGCGCTTGTCCGGTGCCAGTTCGCACGGCGGCAGGGCGGCCCCGTCCGGCACGAGCGCAAATTCCGCCGCGAATTCGCGCGTGCCCAGGCAGGGGCGGTGAAAGCACTGCCCCTGCTCGGCCCGGCGGTTGAACATGGAAATATGCTTGGCCGCGCTGTCTTCCGGCCCGGCGCGGTCGGTCAGGGTGAAATGCGCCTCGATCACATAGGCCACATCGACCAGCGCCAAGGTGGCGCGCTGCTGGCGGTTTTCATCCACCGCCAGCCCCAACCCCTGCGTGGTGCCGCGCTCCATCGCGCTGGCGGCATTGCGCGCGCTGGCCTTGGCGCCCACCTCGTTGCGCCGGAACGACTGGAACCGGATGGGCCGCAGCACATGGATGCGATCGACATGCCAGCGGATCGCCGGCTTCCAGTGGATCGCCTCCAGAATGCCGCGCGCCGCCGAAGGCGTGATCACGTCATAGCTGACGCGCTCCACCTTGAGTTCGGGGCGCGTGAAGCACGCCCGCTCACCCCAGACATGCAGCCGAATCCCCATATGCCCCCTTTGCGCCTCGATACATTCGTTATGAATATAACGGGGCAATCGTTCTTTACCCTATCTGCATAAGCAAATGACATGATTGATTATAATCATTCAAGGCACACTATAAAATATCCATTTTGGAACTTCAAAAGACATTCGTTTCCGCAGCGCGCCAGACCGGATCGTCCAGCCGCAGGCCGATGCGCGCATCATAAAGCGCCCGGTTTTCCAGCACGGCAAAGCGATCGCCATAGTCTTCCGGCCGGATGCATTGCACCGCGCCCAGCGCGATCATCTCAGCCCGCACCCGCGCGGGCACGGGCACGACATATTGCTGCAACAGCCGCGACAAGCCCGCCGGCGGAACTGGCGCGTGATACAGCGCATGTACGGCGTCTTCGGCCGCATCGTCGAACCGAACGATGATCGGGTCCATCACATCATCGATCATGCGAAAGGCCCGGGCCACATCGGCAAAAGGCCAGGCCTGCCCGCGCCCGCCCAACCGCAGCATTTCGACAATGGAATAGACCACCCCGTCCAGCCGCCCAGCATCGAGCGCGGCATAGCCCTTGCGGAAATAGAGTTCCTCATAATAGGCACGCACCGCATCAAGGCCCAATGGATCGTCCAGCCCGCGACGCAAGACCGTGCGCGCCGGGGCATAGAACGCCTCGATCATCCGGGGCGTGGCGTGATCGGCGGATTCGAACAGCACCACCTTGCCGAACGCTTCACCCAGGGCGCCCAGTTCCCCGCTGCGGTTGCAGCGCCCGGCGGCCTGCGCCACGCTGAACAGCCCGGCCGCCGCGCGCCACACTTCGGGAAAGCTGATGTCCACCCCCGCCTCGATCAGGCTGGTGGAAACCAGCCGCACCGGGCGCTGCTGCTGCAAATCGTGGCGCAGCCGGGCGAGAACTTCCCGCCGATGGCGCGCGCACATCAGCGTGGTCAGATGGGCTGCGCCCTGCTGCCCTTCTGCATGCAGGCGGGCAAACAGCGCCTGGGCATGGGCGCGGCTGTTGACCACGCACAGCATCTGCGGCGCCTGGGCAAAGCGGGCGGCGATCTCTTCGTCGGCCACGGGCGCCTTGCGCCACGCCACCGCCACGCGGCGCAGGCGGCGATAGAGGTCTGCCGGATCGGGCGCCAGTTCGCGTTCCTCGGGAATATCCAGGCCATCGGCGGATTTGTCGGTGCGCAGGGGCAGCGCGCCATCCTCTATCCGCAAGGCGGGTTGGGTGGCCGTGCACAGGATCACGCTGGCGCCATAGTTGCGGGCCAGTTCCTCGATCGCGGCCATGCATGGGCGCAGCAGGTGCACGGGGATGGATTGCGCCTCGTCCAGCACGATCACGCTTTGGGCCAGATTGTGCAGCTTGCGCGCCTGGCTGGTGCGGGCGGCGAACAGGCTTTCAAAGAACTGTACCGCCGTGGTCACCACCACTGGCGCATCCCAGTTTTCCGCGTCCAGCCGCAGCTTGGCAAGGCCGCCCGCGCCTTCCCCATCCTCGTCATCGCTGCGTGGGCGGCGCTGATCCCAGTCGAAGCTGGCGTGATGCTCTAGCACGGCATCGGCCAGGCCCACGTCGTCGCGAAAGATCGCCGCCGTCTGCTCGATGATCGAAGTGAAGGGAATGACATAGACGATCCGGCGCAGGCCGTGGCGCGCCGCGTGTTCCATCGCAAAACTGAGCGAGATCAACGTCTTGCCACCGCCGGTTGGCACCGTCAGGGTAAACAGGCCAGGCTCCAGTTCAGCCTTGGCATTGGCATGGTCGAGAATGCGCGAACGCAGTTTGTTGACTTCGCTGTCGGCACGACGATGCCGGGCCAGGAACGTCCGCAACTGCTCAAGATGCGTCGGCTGCAAGCAACCACCGCGCCGCGGCGAATTGCCATTCGCGTAAAACGTCTCGGTTTCAAGGAAATCCGCATCAACCAGGCTGGAAAACAGCATGCGGGTGAGAAAGGGAGCACTGAACCCTTTGTCGATCGTATTGGCGCGAAGCATGGGCGCCGCGGCTTTCAGTGTGGCGGCGTCGGGCAGGCCAGCCACATGCGCTTGCCAGCCGGCATAGTTTTCGACTGCCTTCGACAGCCGGGTTGACAAGGTCCTGCCCTCTTCACCGCTGCCGTTCATCAACCCACTGTGATGGCCCGCAATGCCAAAGCCCAAGATGCGCCCATAGCCCTCGCCATAGATGTTGCAGGCTTCCCGCGCGCCGGCGGTGCTGTGATCCGGCCCTTTTGGCCCCCCGCTGTTGGCCGGACGCCGAATATAGGCCTGGTACGCCGCCGAACACTTGCCGATGTCATGTAGCAGGCCCATCGCGCGCGCCATGACTCCAGCGCCAAACCAAGTCGCAAAACCCTCGGCCCGGTGTCCAACTGCCGATAAATGATGCTCCAGAGGTTCCCAGTTTGCCTCTCGCTCGCCCTGTTTCGAATGCGCGTAGGTCATCAACATTCTTGCCTCAGAGGTTGATCTGGACTTTGTTAATGTATTTCATTTTTTACAGCTAAAACCCGCCTTACAAAAAGTGATAGTGAACGTTGGTATGGACCGATACGGCCCGGCGGGAGCACCGCCGAGAAGAGCTGCGTTGTGGCAGAGATATGGATTTGTAACGCGTCGTCCCAGTCACATACCTCAATACGCAAGCCTGGTCTCGAATGCGAGCAGCCTCAGCCTGCCCAGGTATGAATGGGACCTACGCGGATGATCGAAGCCGTTGGTGTACTGCCTGCAATTGGCTTCGCTTGCACGACCGGCTGGATCGCCGCGCGCCTGGCGGCCTTATCGGGCACGCCGACCCACGATCACCTCGCCGCGCTGGGCCGCCATTGGTTGCTGATGGCGAAGGCGCAAGCGCTGAGCGAGGCAGCCTTGGTCGCCCAAGGAAGCGATCTGGTGTCCGCCTTCCCCGCGTCGACCCGACGCAGCTAGGCTGAACGCCCAAAGCCTCACCCGTTCACGGGAAGGGTTGTTGGTCCTGCGCATGCGCCAGACGCAGCAAAGCCGCCTCGTTGTGAGAGGCGGCTGAGATGTTGTGAGTGTGTAAGTGGTTGCGGGGGCAGGATTTGAACCTGCGACCTTCAGGTTATGAGCCTGACGAGCTACCGGGCTGCTCCACCCCGCGATGTTAGCAACAAAGCCC